>CAWIPG010000001.1:0-893794 GCA_963838015.1 uncultured Acidobacteriaceae bacterium
GCCTCCCGATCATCCCTCCGGCGGCCCGCAACGTCTGCAAAATCAGGGCTGCTTCGCGACCGCGCAATCTGCCTCGTGAGGCAATCGGGGAATCGTATTCGCCTGTGATGTCGAAGAGGGATTGGGATCCCCGCGGCCTGCTTTGACACTAAACGGCATCCGCACTGCCGGTGTTGAACGACGCTTGACTGTGCAACCCGAAGCTATCATCCCGTGAACCACGATAGGTAACGAGAAGTCGGCTAGTAAAAAGTGATCTCGTCACTTGCCCTTGATTGTAGGCGGACTACGGACGACGCAGTCCGGACGCGGAGCGATTCAAGAACGAATACTTCGAGGCCACATTCTCCGACACGATTTCGATTTATCTGCTATCGCTCTATCTGGATGTGGATTATTACGATCTGCGAGAGCGGGACTATCCGCTGCTGGCGCCTTCGGCGCTGGCGGAGCGCTTGCGAAAAGTGGCGGAGCTGTTTCCGGCGAATCCGGGTTTTGAGTTTGCGGTGCTGTATAAGCGGCGAGGCTAGAAGCGCGTGCCGAACTGACCCAACAGAGCCGTCCAGACTGTTTTGAAAAATCCGCTTCCTTTGAGATTTGTTCGCGACTGATCAGCATTTCTGAGGGCCGAAATATCCGGATTATTTCGCAGGTATCGGACAGTCACAGGCCGTCCTTTTAGCCCGGAAACGTAATCCCAAGCCTGCTGCTCGTCACCAAACTGCCACGAGAAATATCCGGAGTAGCGATTCCCCTCTACGTGGTAGGAATAGCCCAGTTCGCCGAGCGCCTGCTGACCAAATTCCTTTACGTTTATGGTCTCAATCCTGCCATCCGCCATGGGCCAACTTCGCGCGCGGACAGACCGCACCCAACCGGGCATCCGCTTGACGAAGAACCAGGCCGCAATTAAGGAGACCCAGAACAGCACAAAGCCAACGTTTCGAAATTCTCGCGAGAAGAGGTTCGGCAGAGACGCAGCAAAGAAATTAGGCACTGTCAGCGCTCCCGTGTGGTTCACGGTACTAGCGCGGTATTTTTCCACGGTAATCCATGAAAGTCCAGGCCGGTAAGGCTAAGGGCGAGTTCAGGCTGTCGAGCGACGCGTCCCAACTTGAACATCGCTCGTTGAAGGTTCAGCGTTTGACGTTCTGCCAGCAGTGGTCGGACAAGAGTGTCCGACCCACACAATCCCAAGCAACCCCTACTTATTCCCAATCACAAAATTTACTGTGCTTGATTGGCTCGTGCTCACCGTGACCGATTTTTCCCAGGTCTTCGGTTCGGTGAAGATCGGGCGTTGCACGGTGTGCTCGGTGAGAACGTCGTAGGCCTGCTCTTTTCCGGCGAGTCCCCAGCCCTCGTGCCACGCGACGATCTGATAATTACCCGGGGGAACGTCGGTGAACTCGAAGCGTCCGCTTTCATCGGTGACGGCGTAGTAAGGATGGGAGACTACCATCATCTCCGCATTCATCCAGACATGGCCACCGTTGCAGCGAAGGTTGACCAGTCCGGGCGTCCCCATGGTGCGCGATGTGACTTGATTCGGGAACGGAAAAGGCAGGTTGAAGCTGGCTGCACCATCCATGTGGATGGTATGCAGGGTGGCATCGGAGCTTTGCATCTGAAGAGCTGTGCCTTGGGGGACGAGAAGAATGTGCGGGATATAACGGCAGTGCTTCTGGTCCAGGTGCCGCCGCTGTTCTGGCAACTCCAGCGCCTTTCCGGCGGAGATGTTCCTGAGATAAACGACGGTGTTGGCGACGCCGCCTTCCGATCCAACGATCAGGCGCTCCAGGCTGGCGGTTTTCTTGCCGTCCTGTTCGCAGATCTGCGGATCCTTGGTAATGGGAAAGTCGAGTTCGTGGGGCACCGGCCCCGACCACTTAACCGTGCCGGAAATTGTTCCGCCGTTATTGACCGAGATTACGTCGTAGCTGCTTTGAGTAGCAGCAAAGGTTGATAGAAAGGGGAAAACCAGCAAAAGACAGCAAGTACTCAAACTACGCATAAAAGCCCCTGATAGCCCACCGCTCGTTCCTACGGCCGATCCGCGGTCGTCGTGGAACGCGGGCTGAATTTTTGGAGTCGAACTTTTTCCGCAGGCAACGTCTTACACCCAACGTTCGGGACAGTGCTGACAGGGAACCCGCTTGGGCGGGGCAGCACTCGTGTTTGCGGCCGCACTTGATTCCAACTTGGGAGGACCGTTACCGGTTCTTAATGATCGGAATCACTATGGTTAGAGTGCTCCTATGTGTGGTGGAGGTCGAGATTACCAAGGTGGTGTATCGGGTGGCGATGCGTTGCTGAGGTGAAACTCAGGAATGCGGATTCTGCCTACCTTCTTTCACCCGCTTCTCATCACACCGGCCTGGATGGCTTACAATCTTGCTGCCATGACAGCAGTCGTGAAATCTTTCGCGAAAATTAATCTTGGCCTGCGCATCGGCGCGGCGCGCGCGGATGGCCTTCATGAACTGCTGACGGTTTATCAGACGATTGGCCTGCACGATGTTTTACGGGTGAGTTTGGAACGCGGAAGTGGAATTGAGATTCGCTGCGACGACCCCAGAGTGCCCAAGGATGAATCGAACACCTGCCATCGCATCGTCGAAAAGGCGATGCGGGTTTTGCAGGCCAAGGGGCGGGTGGTTGTCGATATCGAGAAGCGACTGCCGGTGCAGGGAGGGCTGGGCGGTGCATCGGGGAATGCGGTTGCCGCTCTGGTGGCGCTGGAGCAGGTGCTGAAAAAATCGTTGCCGGCGGAGGAGCGGCTGCGCATCGCGGCGGAAGTGGGATCGGACCTGCCGTTGTTTCTGACCGGCGGAACTGTGCTGGGCGTTGGACGCGGGGAACAAGTATATCCGCTGGAGGATTTTCCGGCGACGGCGTGTGTGGTGGTGACGCCGGAGGTTGGAGTTTCGACTCCGAAGGCATTTGCCGAGTGGGATCGATTATGTGGCGCGGGCGCCCCCGCCCGCGAAAGCTGGCCAGGAACAAATGCGTTAGGGCACGTTGAGGGTTCAGAGCCAGCCGGGCTTCACCCGGCCCGGACGGGCAAGAGTGCCCGTCCCCACACAGATAAGGGAGCCGCCCGAGTGCCGGCCAGCCGCGCAGAATTGACGCTCCCCGCACCATCCGATAGAATGGTTGAGCTTGGCCGAGGGCTGTCGGCGTGGCTGAGCGAGAGTTACTCCGGTGCTCCTTTTAGAAGGGGCCGGGCCGAGAATCCGCTTCTCGCGCTTGTCCGGGCCGGGATCAAGAACGACTTTGAACAAGTCGTCTTTCCTGAGTATCCCGAGCTGAGTGAGGTAAAGATGGCGCTGGAGCGCGCGGGCGCGAAGTATGCGTCTCTGTCGGGCTCCGGGTCGACGCTGTATGGGCTGTTCGCTTCGAAGGAAGCAGCGCGTGTGGCGGTGAGCAAGTTGCGCAGGCAGGGTTGGGCGGCGCAGGCGACTGTTACTCTGACGCGGCGGGCGTACTGGCGTCGGATGTTTACTTAGCGAGGCTTATGCGCGGGTTACAGTAGTGGTTTTGGCGCTCGCCTTCGGCCTCGCTTGGACGGCCGAGGCGGCCATCCACACATGGCTCGTTGCATGGTTTGTCGGCATGGTCTGGAAAAGTTTTGATTGTTGATTTTGGATTGTTGATTGACAATGAGGCTGTTGGTTGACCGGGTTTCAATCAACATCGCCAATCCAAAATCAACAATGGCTTACTGGGCCGTCGACTAATGGTAGGTCAAGTGCCTTTGGAGCACTTTGTCTAGGTTCGAATCCTAGCGGCCCAGCCAGAGATGCAGCTGTCAGCTATCAGCTCTCAGTTTGTGCGGGAGAGCGGTAGGTTTTCGGCTTTAACTGACGGCTGAGAGCTGACAGCTCAAGAGCTAACTATGGCTACTTTAGTCACGCCGACAGAGAAGACCGAGAAAGCCGAGAAGCAGCTTCCACCCGCGCCCGAGGAAAAAGCGGAACGCAAACCGCGCGCGCGAGTGGACGAGAAGTTCAAAATTTTCAGCGGCACGGCAAACGAACCTTTAGCCGACGAAGTTTGTAATTTTCTCGGCATGCCGCGCGGCCAGGCCATGGTGAAGCGTTTCGCCGATGGCGAAGTTTACGTCCAGATTCAGGAGAACGTGCGCGGCTGCGATGTATTTGTGATGCAGCCCACGTGCCGTCCGGTGGACGAAAACCTGATGGAGTTGTTGTTGATGATCGATGCGTTCAAGCGCGCTTCGGCGCGGCGCATCACGGCAGTGATGCCTTATTTCGGATATGCGCGGCAGGATCGAAAAGATAAGCCGCGGGTTCCGATTTCGGCGAAGCTGGTGGCGGATTTGCTGACCACGGCAGGCGCGCACCGGGCGCTGATTGTAGATCCGCATACGCCGCAGATACAGGGATTTTTTAACATCCCGGTGGATCATCTATTCGCTTCGCCGGTGCTGGTCGATCATTTTAAGAAGTTGAATTTGCCGAATCTTACGGTGGTCTCACCGGATGCGGGCGGCGTGGAGCGGGCGCGATTTTTTGCGAAGAAAGTGGACGCGGCTTTGGCGATCGTTGATAAACGCCGGGTCGAAATGAATGTGGCCGAGGTCATGCATGTGATCGGCGACGTCAAAGGCCGGTCATGCTTGATCATCGACGACTTGATTGATACGGCGGGAACCACGGTGAAGACGGCGTCGGCGCTGTTGCAGAATGGCGCGATTTCCGTTTATGCCTGCGCTTCGCATGCGGTGCTCTCCCATCCGGCG
The DNA here is from genome assembly GCA_963838015.1 of uncultured Acidobacteriaceae bacterium. Lineage (GTDB taxonomy): Bacteria > Acidobacteriota > Terriglobia > Terriglobales > Acidobacteriaceae > Sulfotelmatobacter. The sequence continues at coordinate 4,766 of CAWIPG010000001.1, forward strand.
GTGGAGAACATTCACAACTCCGCCATTGAGCACGTGGTGGTGACGAACACGGTGCCGTTGACGGCGGAAGCAGCCGGCGAAGCCAAGATTATGGTGCTCTCGATTGCGGGATTGATTGGACGCGCAATTCAGTCCATTCACGAAGAGACTTCAGTAAGCAAATTATTCATGTAAGGCAGGAAAACGAAATTATGGCGACTATAGATCAAAGCGTTTTAGAAGCGAATCCGCGCGAGGCCGGCACGAAGAACCATGCCCGGCGCGTAAGGCGCGAAGGCAAGATTCCCGCCGTGGTGTACGGCGCGGGCAAAGACTCTTTGCCGGTCACCGTGGATCCGCGGCATGTGCTGCGCATTCTGCACTCCGATAGCGGACACAACACCATTTTCGATCTTGCACTGAAGGGTGGCGAGAACACCAAGGCCATGATCGTGGATTGGCAATATGAGCCCATCAAAGGCCACCTGCTGCACATCGACCTGAAGCGCATTGCCATGGATAAGGCGTTGCGGGTCAGCGTGCCCGTGATGTTGCAGGGCGTTCCGGCTGGGGTGAAGACCGAAGGCGGAATTCTGGAGCAGATGCTGCGCGAAGTGGAGATCGAGTGCTTGCCCGGAGATATTCCAAGCCATATCGATGTCGACGTCAGCGAGCTCACCTTCGGCAAAGTGCTGCGCGTTTCGGATTTGCCGCACAACGAAAAACTGAAGTTCCTGACGGAAGCGAACCAGCCCGTAGCTCACGTGACCAGCGTGAAGGAAGAAGTTGTGGCCACGCCGGAAGCGGTTGCGGCGGAAGCGGGAGCGACGCCGGCCGAGCCCGAAGTCATCAAGAAGGGCAAGACGGAGACTGAAGAAGAAGGCGAAGCTGCCGAGAAGGGCGACAAGAAGGCTGAGAAGAAGGAGAAGAAATAACTCCGTGGTGAGAGAAGCCGAGCTGCGCTCGGCTGGACAGCCCCTTCGGCTTCGCTCGGGGCATGCTATGGCGGCTGTCCCTACATGTTCTTTCTCAGGGTTCAGGATGGCGGCGTGAAACTGATCGTTGGTTTAGGCAATCCTGGGATTGAGTATCAGTTCACGCCGCATAACGTGGGTTTTCTGGCCGTAGATCGCATCGCCAGCAACCTGGGTGTTGAGGTCAGGAACCGGCAGTGCCGGGCGCTTACGGCTCGGGCGGTAATCGGCGGCGAGAGTGTGCTGCTGGCCAAGCCCGAAACCTACATGAACCTGAGCGGCATGTCGGTGCGGGAGCTGGTGGCGGAGTACCTAGCGAAGCCGGAATCGGATTTGATTGTGATTCAGGACGAGCTGGATTTTCCGCTGGGCACGTTGCGGATTCACACGCGGCGGAGTTCGGCGGGGCACAACGGGATCGAGTCGATTATCGAGGCGCTGGGCACGCAGGATTTTTTGCGCATCCGGATTGGCGTTGAGCCGGTGGGAAGTCCCCACGCTAGGATCTTGGTCGGTCAAGAGTATCTGCTATCGCCGATGAAGAAGAAAGACCTCGAAGTCGTGGACGGAATGCTCGACACGACAGAACAAGCAGTGAAAGCGATTTTGACAGAAGGTCCGGCGGCGGCGATGAACCGCTTCAACCGGAAAGAACAGGAACAGGGGTAAGGGATTAGGGTTAAAGCGACCTTGCAGTAATTGCTGATCCCTAATCGCTAGTCCCTGATCCCTCGAAGATTTGGAGATAGCAAATGAATCGTACTTATGAACTGATGTTTATTGTCCGGCCGGATATGGTGGACGAGGATCTGGACAAACTGGTTGCGCACCTGGAATCGACGGTGACGTCGGCTGCGGGAACGGTGAAGAGCGTGGACCGCATGGGCAAGCGCCGTCTTGCGTATGTCGTACGCAAGTTCCGAGAAGGTGTCTACGTGCTGATGACTATTGAGGGCACGGGCACGGTGATCCATGAACTGGAACGCCGCCTGCGAGTCACCGAACAGGTGATTAAGTTCCTCACCGTACGCATCGACGAGGAGCAGAAGCGTCTCGACAAGATCAAAAAGCTGCGCGACGCGAAGAAGAAAGTAAGCGCGCAGCCCGCGCCGGTAGCGGCGGAAGAAGCACCTGCCGCACCAGCGCCAGCACCGGCAGAAGAAACTCCGGCAACGGCGTAAATGCAGTACCAAGTACCTGGTACCCAGTAAAGCAGTCCTGGCATGGTGGAGTGGTTTTCGCTGGGTACTGGCAAGTGGCTACTAACCACTGATTTATAAGGAGCGTTATGACTGAAGAGACGAAAGCACCAGCGCCATCCGGCGATCGGCCCTCGCGGCCTTTCGGGGAGCGTTCCGGCGGAGGAGATCGTCCGCGCTTTGGCGGCGGAGGTGGTGGCGGGCGTTCGGGCCCCGGCGGCCCGCCGCGCGAAGGTGGACGCAAATTTTTCCGGCGCAAGAAGGTTTGCAAGTTCTGCACCGAAAAGATCGCCGACATCAATTACAAGGATTACCGGCTGCTCGGCCAGTTCGTGGCCGAGAGCGGCAAGATCGTGCCGCGCCGGCTGACCGGCGTGTGCTCGCCGCATCAACACCGGCTGGCCTCGGCCATCAAGCAAGCCCGCAACATCGCATTGCTGCCGTTTGCGGGACGGGCATCGTAAGAAAATAATAAAAGCCTTGTCATTCCGAGCGAAGCGAGGAACCCTGGTTTTTGCTCGCGGCGAGAAGAACCAAGATCCCTCGCTGCGCTCGGGATGACAAGTGAACGAAAGACGCTAAGCTAGGAGCTACCATGGAAGTCATTCTCAAAGAAGATGTAACCAAGCTGGGATCGCGTGGCGACGTGGTGAAGGTTGCCGAAGGATATGGACGCAACTTTCTTCTGCCGCGCAAACTGGCCATTGAGGCCAATGAAGGCAACAAGGCTGTCATCGTGCAGATGAAGGCAGCCTCGGTGCGCCGCTCCGCCAAAGAGAAGACGCAGGCCGAAGAGCTGGCCAAGCAGTTTGAAGGACTCTCGGCTACGTTCCAGAAGCGCGCGGGCGAACACGATCACCTGTTCGGCTCGGTCACCTCCAGCGACATCGCCGACGCCATCGCGAAAAAAGGAATCAACCTGGACCGCCGCCAGATCCAACTCCACGAGCCGCTGAAGACCCTGGGCGAATTCACCGTGCCAGTGAAGCTGCACAAAGAAGTGACCGCGCATTTGAAGGTTGTGATTGAGAAGGAAGCGGTCGCGGAGTAGGTTCGCTGGACAATTGCTGGCGCTATCGATCCGCGCCAGCGTCTAATCGTAGACTTCGCAACGATGGGCTATTCGAGTCACGCTCACTAGTCTGGCTGCATCATCGATGATGTATATGACGCGCCAGTCACCAATGCGGACACGCCACTGAATCTTTATAGCCTCTTAGTTTCTTGCATCCGGCTGGCCTAGGATCACTCCCGAGTGCTTCCATCTTGCGGACTACGCGCGCCAGCACGGTGTCGGGCAGGGATTCGAGTTCCTTCCGAGCTGAAGGTTTCAGCTCGACGGCATAACTATCCACGAAGTCGCCCGCGCTTGACGAGATCTGCCTTTACCTTTTCCAGTGGTATCCCCGTCTCTTTGCGGCGGGATTCGGAGAGCAGGCCGTCCCAAAAATCCTGGAGCCGAGCCCCATGTTTTTTCAGGTCGATGAGAACGGCTACCTTGCGGCCTTTATTGTCGGTAACGAATTGGACTCCAGTCATGAGTCCATTTTCCCACACGCGCCGCCATGCTGTCGCACTTCCTTTCATCTTCTTCTGACGTTCCAGCGCTACTCACCATCCCAATACGCTGCCACCATGTTCTGTCTCCCCCTAACTCATTAGAAAAGAATCACCTAGGCCCCATAAATCTCCTTTGACAGCCTATAATTTCTGCTCACGGTTCCACTGACTCCACGTCTATTCCTGTGCAGCCCGGGATAAGCATTGACGGGCCAACAGGATATGACACGAACATGCCAGCCGATGTTTGGGCAGTAAACATTGCGGTTGGTACACCGGCCTACTCGAAAAGCAAGCACGAGCGGGTGGAGAGGGTCAGCGGTATCCAAGTCCCCACGCGGGGCCGCATGGCTGGGCAAGAACGCCGCATCGACGATACGATCCTCATCCGTGAGGCGCAACGCGGGAACCGCGCCGCCTTCGAGGAATTGGTGCGTCACTACGATCAGGCGGTGTTGCGGCTGGCGTTACACCTCACCGGCACCGAGCAGGACGCGCAGGATGTTTATCAGGACGCCTTCCTCAAGGCGTACAAAAACATCGGAAGCTTTCGTTTTGAGTGCTCGTTCTATACCTGGATTTATCGCATCGTAACCAATCTTTGCCTGGATCACCTGCGCAAAAAGAATGTGCGCAAGGAAGATGCGCCGGTGGCGAAAGACGGCGACGGTGGTGAGTACGACCTGCTCGATCAGGTTCCGGACGGGCGCGCGGGCGCGAATCCGGAGCGCGATTTGATGCGGCGGCAGTTGGGCGCGCGGATTTCCGGAGCGCTGGAAAAATTAACGCCGCGTGAGCGCATGGTTTTTGAGTTGAAACATTACCACGGTTTGAAATTGCGCACCGTGGGAGAGATTTTGCATACCACGGAAGAGACCGCAAAGAATACACTCTTCCGGGCCACGCAGAAATTGCGCGGCCAGTTGGCGGATATGAGGTGATGGCGAGGTCCCATGTCTCGCAAAAGAGGCGAGACATGGGGCACCCCACCTAAAGGTGACACGATGAAATGCGAATGGGTTCGAGAAAATATGACGCTGCATGTTTATGGCGAGCTAGCCGATGACGCTCGTTATGAACTGGAGCAGCATGTAGCGCGTTGTTCGGATTGCGCCGCAGAGCTGAAGGCGGAGCAGGAGTTTCACGCTCTGCTGTCGCAAGAGCGGGCGGCGGAGCCGACTCCCAATCTGCTAACGGCTTCGCGCATGCGGCTGCAGGAAGCGCTGGAAACCGCCGAGCAGGGCCGCTTCTGGCATCGCCTGGCGTTCGATCCGGCGAACTGGCTGCGGCAAGTGCGCTTCTCGCCGGCTCTGGCCTCCGCGATTTTGATTTTGGGATTCGCCGGCGGCTTGGGAACTTCCTACCGAGTATTCGCTCATCCGCCGCAAGGTTTACCCACCGCAGTAACTCCCGCCACTCCCGCCGAGGCTTCCATCACCGGCATCCGCTCTATCACGCAGGAGCCGGGCAGCAACAAGATCGCCATCAAGTACGACACGGTATCCACCCTCGAGACGCAAGGATCGATGAATGACCAGCGCATTCAGCAACTGCTGCTGTTTGCCGCCCGCAACAACTACAATTCCGGCGTGCGTATGGATTCGGTCGATCTGCTGACGCAGAAGCCGGATGTTTCGCAGGTGCGCGAGGCGTTGATCTACTCGCTGCGCTATGACACGAATCCCGGTGTGCGGCTGAAGTGTCTCGATGGTCTGGGCGCGTTCGTGAAGGATGATGTGCGTGTGCGTGACGCGGTGCTGGAAGCGCTGGTAAACGATTCGAATCCGGGCGTGCGCACCGAAGCATTGCGCATGATCGAGCCGGTAAAGGCGGATGGCAGCGTGCGCGGCGTGTTGATGACTCTGGCCGCCAAGGATCAAAGCCTGTACATCAAGTCGCAGGCACGCACCATGCTGGCGCAGTTGCCGGAGATTGATTAAGTTCCGATGCAGTTGTACTGATCGCAGCCGCGAAGCGGCGCTAGAATGCAGCCCACAGCTTGCCCTGAGCTTGTCGAAGGGGCGTAAGCCGTGGGGTAGGAAGTGGGAGAGGAACGAGCCCCGAAGGGGCGAAAGAATAACTCTCACGTGAAACTAGAAACTGAGGTGCTTATTTTGAAACGTTCGCCACAATTCGTCAGCCGGATTTGCCTGCTGGCCCTGCTTGCGCCGCTGGCCGTAGCACAGGAAGCACATATCGTCCGCGAGGGTGATGCCTGGAGCCAGGAAGTCAATGGTTCGCTGGCCGCAGCAAAAACTTTGCGGGTCAAAGTAGATGTAGGGTCGGTGATCGTCAAAGGCGGTTCGCAAGCTGGCATCAGTTACACGGTTCACACTCGTTCCTACACTTCCTCCGAACAGGACGCCCGCCGCCAATTCGAATCCTACAAGCTCACTGCCTCGGTGCATGGAGACACGGCCTGGATCGTCGGCGACTGGCAAGGCCGCAAGCCACGAAAATTCTCCGGAGAATTCATCATTAATATCCCGCGCGATACAGGCCTGGTGAAGATTGAAACCGAGGGCGGCAATATCGACACCATGGGAGTCGGTGGCCGCGTGGAAGCGCAGAGCGGCGGCGGCAGCATGCGCCTGGATGATATTGGCGGGGGCGCCTTTGCGGAAACCGGCGGCGGCTCAATCGATGTGGGAACCATTGCCGGCGATATTGGATTGCATACCGGTGGCGGCGCCATCCACGTGCATCAGGCCAACGGGAAAATTGTGGCGGAGACCGGTGGAGGCACCATCGAGATTATGTCCGCCACACAAGGCGCCAGCGTGGAGACCGGCGGCGGTGGAATTGAAGTTCACAGGTGCAGTGGCAAGGTAAAGGCGGAAACTGGCGGCGGCAGTATTGATCTGGGAGATATCGATGGTCCCGTGAGTATTGAGACCGGCGGAGGCAGCATTCACCTCGCCTCGGCCAAAGGCCACGTCGATGCACAGACGGGCGGCGGTGGAATCGAACTCTACGGGGTTCCTTCGGCCCGGGTTGAGACCGGGGCGGGTGGCATTGTGGTGAAGCTGATAAAGACCGGGGCTCCGCCGAGCGACTCGAGGCTTGAGACTTCCGCGGGCGACATTACGGTCTACATCGCCGCGGATGTTGCCGTCTCTGTGCGTGCCAGCGTGGACATGGGCAATGGTCATCACATTACTTCCGACTTCCCTGATATTCATGTCGCGAACGAAGGCAATCAGTGGGGGCCGAGAACGCTCACCGCTGAGGGTAAGTTGAACGGAGGTGGTCCCGTGCTGAAAGTTCGCACCACCACCGGAGATATCTGCTTCCGGCGGCCGAAATAATAGGGAGGTTTGCCATGCGTAATCAGATTTTGACGACGATCGCTTTGCTGCCCTTGCTGCTCTGCGGCTCACAAGCCGCGCAACGGTGGACAAACGACACTCCAGTGTTCGGCATCCCCAGTGAAGACTCAGGCACCAGCTCCTACCTCGGCGTCGACATCGCGGATATTACGGCCGACCGGCTCGGCGCTCTCAAGCTGAAAGAAGAGCACGGCGTGGAAGTCACCATGGTCGACCAGGATGCTCCCGCGGGCAAAGCCGGCCTCAAAGAACACGACGTAATTCTGACCATGAACGGAACCCCGATCGAAAGCAGGCCCCAGTTGCAGCGCATGATCCGCGAAACTCCAGCGGGGCGCGTGGTCACGCTGGCGATAAGCCGCGATGGACAGCCGTTGACCATCAAGGTGCAGTTGGCAGACCGCCGCAGCGAGTTCGCCCACATGTCTGACAGAGACTGGGATCGGGAAATGGAAAGATCCGGAGACCGGGACAAGGACTTCAACATCCACGTCGAGGTTCCACCGATTCCAAACATGCCGGATTTTGATATGCCAAACATCGGCGTGGTTTATGTGCACTCATCCGTGCGCAGCGGCTTGATGGTGGAGAATCTCACGCCGCAACTGGGTGAATTCTTCGGCGCAAAGAACGGAAGCGGCGTGCTGGTTCGGTCGGTGGAAAAAGGCAGCCGCGCGGAAAAGGCCGGCCTGCGTGCCGGAGACGTAATCGTTCGCGTTGGCGACCTGCCGGTACACGATACCAGCGACTTCACCCACGCCCTGCATACTCACAGCGCCGGAACCGTGCGCGTAGCTGTGCTCCGCGACAAGAAGGAACAGATTCTCACCATCACCCTGCCCGAGCGCAAAGACTCCGGCGAGATGTTTGAAGAGAGCCTGGAAGCACCCGAACTGGATGCGGAGACCCAAGCCGCCATCAGTGAGGCGCAAGACGAAATCGCAAAAGTTCGTCCGCAGATGGAGCTGATTACCGCGCAGACCCGTAAAGCCACAGAGGAAATGCGCAAGTCCTGGCGGGAGCAGCAGAAACAAATGAAGAAACAAATGGAGAAGTTCCAGCAGGAACTTACCCCCGAAGTTCAGGAAGAGATCCAGAAAAGCCGCGAAAAACTACAGTTGGAGCTGGAAAAACTTCGCCGCGAGATGTAGGGGGATGCGAATCGCCGCCCCGTAAAAGCGACGCTACCAGGAATCCAGATGGTAAAAGTGGATTGAAAGTGGTTGAAATCCAAGCTGGACGGCCTCTTACGGGTCTATGGCTCCAGAATTCTGCGGACTCAGTGGGATGACCGCGCGGATGTTAACTAATTAGGTTCGCATGGTGGGCCTCGGAGAGCAAAGCCTTCCTAACCAGTGCCGCCTGCGGTCAATCAAAAATTGAGAGTCAAATCCGCTTCCCCTCGGAGGCATTTCGGCGCTACACTTCTGGCGCATAGGGGGTCTCTCATGTTCCGCAAGTACTTCGTCGTGGCAGTTTCTGGCGTGGTTAGTCTGTTGGTGTTCACGGCAGTTTGCTGGGGGCAGTCGGAGCCTTCGTCTATGGCAAGTTGCAATCTTGACGATGGACGCCAAGTTTACATCCGCTACAATCCGGTGACGACGAAGGCGGAAAAGGTTTCCAATGGCAAGCCTTTTACTCCGGGTGGCGCTCCCATGACGTTGTTTACCGAAGCTCCGCTCACCCTCGGTGGATCGATGATTCCATTGGGCGCTTATACGGTTTATCCCATACCCGCTCGGGACAAATGGACGCTCGCGGTCAACAAGAACGTCGCGTCCGGGGCGTCTTACGATGAAAAACAAGACATTGCCCGCACTACGATGGAGACGGATTCGGTGAGCACGCCTTCGGACACGCTCGAAGTTGCGTTTGCCCATGTGGGGTCGAGATGCACACTGCGCATCTACTTCGCAAAGACTGCCACCTTCGCGGATTTCACGGCCAAGTGAGGCTGCTTCGCGGTCGGGAAAATCGGAGTAGGAAAATCTAAAGATGCGTTACTTGGTGGTTCTCGTTGTAACCGCGGCCGCGCTGGCGCAGACTCCGGGGCAAACTCATCCCACCCACAGCAGCGAAGATTTTCGCGGGGTGAGCGTGGTCTCGCAACAAATTGCGTGGGCCTCGGGGACGCACGGCACCTATCTACGATCGACCGATGCGGGACGCATGTGGATTGCGGCGCAGGCGCCGGGGGCTGAAGCGCTCGACTTCCGCGGCGTGGTGGCTTTCTCTGCCGACGAAGCATTTCTGATGTCTGCCGGATCAGGGGAAAATTCGCGCATCTACCACACCGGCGACGGTGGCCAGCACTGGGCATTGCAGTTTACTGAGACGAATCCCAAGGGATTTTTGGATTCCATCGCGTTCTGGGACGCGACGCATGGGATTGCGTTGGGCGATCCTGTTGCAGACGAAAACGGGAAGTTAAAGTTTGAAGTGCTGATGACTTCGGACGGGAAGAGCTGGAGCAGAATTCCCTCCGCTGCTCTGCCGCCGGCGGTGGAAGGCGAAGGAGCGTTTGCCGCCAGCAATTCCTGTCTCGCGATCCTGTCCGGCGATGATCCTAATATTTGGTTCGCGACCGGAGGCCGCGCTGCGCGCGTGTTTCATTCGCATGACCGCGGGCAAACCTGGGAAGTTTTTGAAACTCCCATTGTTCACGGCGCCGACTCGCAGGGCATTTTCTCGATCGCGTTCCGTGACTCGATGCACGGCGTGATCGCCGGCGGCGACTACAAGCATCCCGAGCAGGATGGACCGAACCTGGCCTTCAGCGATGACGGCGGCAAAACGTGGATGCTGTCGCAGATATATCCTCAGCAGTTTTACTCCGCTGCAGCCTACGATCGCAGGAGCAACGACGGCAATGCCCGCCTGTTTCTTGCGGGACCGAAATTCATTTACGATTTTCGGCCACCACGAAACCCTACCAGGATCAGTCCGCCGAAGAAGTCTGGAGCGGGGTTCAATGCGGTCAGTACCTATCCGGGCGGAGGAGCGGTTTTTGCCGGGCCCAAGGGATCGATCGCGATTGTGCCGTAGGCGGCTACGCAGGGGCTGAAGCCCCATATTTGGGATTGCTTTACGCGGCGCTGAAGCGCCGCTCTTTCACGGTTGTGCCCGGGTTCGTCGTGGTGCTTTTTCACGGCACCACTACCGCGGGTTCGTGATGGCTGCTTCCGTTCATGGTTCGTGAGATCTTCCAGGATCGTCCGCTCTCATCCCGCGCTTGAGGTGATTTGGAAAAGCGCCGCTTACGGTAACGTGGAAGAGCGGCCCTTTCAGGGCCGCGTTCCGGCGTTGAAAAAATCGGGGCTTCAGCCCCTGTGGTCATGCCCTAGGACCATGCCTAAAGTTCCTGATTGGGGCTCGATTCCTTCCACCGTAAGTCTCCGTTTTGGAGTAAACTCCTGAGAACGCTTTACGATTATGTTCAGTCCCCACCCCAACCTTGCTGACGACGTGAACCACGCCATCATCCAGTCGGAGATCGAGGGGGGAGTGTTCTTGCACGATCTGCCACCGGCGACGGTGCTGCAGATCCAGACTATGCATCATTGCTACACGGCGGTTTTGCTGGGAGGCAGCGATGCACTGATCTCCGGGCACCCCGAATTTTGTCCGCAGCCGGTGCAGGTGGCGATTGCCGGCTCGACCTGGGGCGGGTCGATGCTCAAGCTGCAATTCGTAGGTCGCGGCATGCACTTGGAATTTCATCATCCGGAATATGACACGCCGATTGTGACGTCCCCCATTCAGGAGATACGCGATTCGCAACCGGTCACGGTTGCCCACGCGTATTCGATTCGTTAAGCTTTTAGCAGGCGGGGTAATGCTCAGTTTTCAGGAAACGAATTTCAAGCTGAGGAAAGCCCATTGATGCTACTTCCACCCAACAGGGTATGGCTAGATATTATCTGCCTAGCGGTTGGCGTCACACTCCTTGAAGGCGCGCTAACGGGTTGGGGAACTACGCGAGGGCGACACTGGCCTGTCTCCCTGCGCCTTCGTCCACTGTTTGCCATCGCGGGATTCGGTTTGCTGGCATTTGTTGTTGTCGATTTTTTCCTAAAATCTTCAAACTGAGGTATTATCGCGGGCGCAGGCGGGCCATTGACTTGCCGGGCCCAGCGCTCTAACATTCCCGCCAAGGCCGATACCGAATATTTTGCGACGCGGCCTGATCTCCCATGACCATCACCACGCGCGAAGTCAGCCACGTAACCATCGTCGACATCACCGGGCGCATCACCCTGGGTGACGAAACCGGGCAGTTACGCGACACGGTCCATCGGCTGATTGCCGAGGGCAAGAAAAAAATTATTCTCAACCTGGCGCACGTCGATTACATCGACTCCTCCGGCGTAGGCGAGCTGGTCAGCAGCTTCACCACGGTGCGGAATTCGGGCGGCGACCTCAAGCTCCTGAGCCTCAGCAAGAAAGTTCATGACGTCCTCAATGTGACCAAGCTCTACACCGTGTTTGACGTGAAGGAAGATGAATTCACGGCGGTAAAATCCTTCGATTATTTCTTCGCCAAGTAATAAGGAAGCGAGCCCAACGCGCGATTATCGCGTCGCAAAAAGCACGACGCTTCGCGCGGCTCGCCCAGATCCTTCGCTGCGCAAAGAACGCTTGCTCAGGATGACAATTCTGCATGGCTGCCAAGTAGCCCGTTATGCCTAGCTTGCAAATAACCCCGTTCGTCGCTGGTCTTCGGTGACGTTCTCAGAGGCCGGGGCGGTTGCTACCGTTGCATTGCCAGCATGGAAGCGGGTTTTGCTGCGCAAGGACGGGACGAATGTCGAAGGCAGCGAAGTTTAAGATTCTTTATGGTGAAGGGGATGCGGAGGAACAGGCGGCTCCGGCGGCGTCTTTTGAACAAGCTGGGCACACAGTGGAGAAAGCTGTGGGACGCAAGGCCGTCGTGGAAGCTCTGAAGAAGGGCCCATTCGATTTGGTGGTGCTGGGGCCGAGCCTCAGCAGAAACGACCGGCATCATCTGCCCTACATGGTGAAGAAGGCACAGGCGGAGACGCTGGTGCTGGTAATGCACGCCGATGGAAGCCGGCATCCGTATGTCGATGCTTGCACCGATACTGGAGCGAGCATTGAGAACGTGCTGGCGCGGATTGAAGGGCTGCCAATTGCCGGAGTGAAGACTGCGGCGGCAGCGGCGGGACGATAGGCAGTTTTTTAGTTTGGTTTTTGAGGGGGCAGCGGCCTTTGCGGGCCGCTTTTCTTTTTGGAGTACAAAGTCAAAATCTTAAACACAGAGGTCACAGGGGACCACAGGTAAACCGAATATTTACTCTATGAACATGCAGTCTCCGTAGGAGTAGAAGCGGTAGCGCTCACTGACGGCGTGTTCATAGGCATGCAGGACGTTCTCTCGGCCGCTGAAGGCGCTGACCAACATGAGCAGAGTGGATTGCGGCAGGTGGAAATTGGTAAGCATCGCGTTGACTGTCTTGAATTCGAAGCCGGGATAAATGAAGAGGTCGGCCGCGGAGGCGCCGGAGGGGATGGTTCCGTTGCCCTGGCGAATTGCATATTCGAGCGTGCGGACGGTAGTGGTGCCGACGGCGATCACGCGGCGCTTATCGCGAAGAGCTCGATTGATGGCCGACGCAGCGGAGGGGGAGATCGAATACGGCTCGGAATGAAGTTTGTGATCTTCCACGCGATCGACGTGGATTGGCTGGAAGGTTCCCAAGCCAACATGCAGGGTGATCTCAACGGTTTCTACACCGCGCTGGTGAATGCAATCGAGAATTTCTGGAGTGAAATGCAGGCCGGCCGTGGGCGCTGCGACCGATCCGCGCTGCTGAGCGTAGACGGTTTGATAGCGCTCACGATCGCGGGAAGAATCCGGGCGCGCGATGTACGGCGGCAGTGGAACGTGGCCGATGCGGTCGAGCGCGGTGAAGAAATCATCATTGCTCTGGACATTATTCTGCGCGTCGCACCGTAAAACGGGTTGGAAACGGATGCGGCGCTCGCCGAACTCCGCCCGGGCCAGGACCTCGGCCTGCAGTTCGTCCTGCTCGCCGAAGTACAGGCGCTCGCCGACCCCGATCTTGCGTCCGGGGCGAACCAGACACTCCCAATCGTTGGGCTCAATAGAAAGTTGCCGCGTGAGCAGGACCTCTACACGGCCGCGCAGGAAATCGCGCGCCGCAGGATTCTGAGGGCTGACGGGTTGGGCGCGAGAGCCTTGGCGATGGCCATAGAGCCGGGCCGGAAAAACGCGAGTGTTGTTGAAGACGATTAGATCGCTGGGCCGGAGCAGATCGGGAAAGTCGCGGAACTGGCGATCGGAATATTGCCCACTGGCGCGCTCCAGATGCAGCATGCGGGAAGCGTCGCGCGCGGCGAGAGGGTCCTGAGCGATGAGTTCTTCGGGAAGATGGAAGTCGAAGTCGGAAACCAGCACGAGTTGATTATAGGGGGAGTAGAAAAGATCTCGCCGGAGCTGATATCGACTCGCCGGATGGTGCGTTCCCTTGGGGCTAAAGCCTCGGTACTTTTGTAGCTTTAATCGGCACGACTGAAGTCGTGCCCTTGCCAATCTGTCTCGCTTCGCTCGGTTTGACAGGCCGCAGTGGCTGTTGCTGCATGATTCCTCAATTTCGCGCTTGATTTCGCTCTCAAAATCGTCTTTTTTAGTAAATTTGTTTGTACGTTGGGGCTGAGTGCGTTACTATGCGGGGGTCGTAACTTCAGCCGCTTTTCGTCACTCCCCCGAGAGAGTATTTCCATGTCCGGTGAACGTAAACACAGGGAAGAAATTGTCCGTTACGGACGCATGCTGCACGAGCGCGGGTTCGTAGCGGCAATGGATGGGAATTTGTCGGTCCGGCTGGACCGGGGACGGATTCTGGTGACGCCGACTTGTGTGAGCAAGGGTGCGATGAAAGCGGCGGACATGGTGATCGTGGATCTGGACGGCACGCAGATGGCGGGGCGGCGGAATGTGACCAGCGAAATTGGGATGCATCTGCTGATTTACCGCACCCGGCCTGATATTCAGGCGATTGTGCATGCGCATCCGCCCACGGCGACGGGATTTGCCGCGGCCGGCATGGCTCTGACGGAGCCGCTGGTTTGCGAAGTGGTGATGGGGCTGGGAGGCATTCCTCTGGCGCGCTATGGAACGCCGGGAACGTCGGAGCTGGCGAAGACGCTTGAGCCATACGTTCCGTACTACGATGCGATTCTGATGTCGAACCACGGCGTGGTTGCTTACGGGGATACGATTGAGCACGCCTACATGAAAATGGAAACCGTGGAACACTTCGCGCAAATTGCCCTGGTCACGCATCTCCTGGGCCGGCAGCAGCCGCTGAGCGGAGTGGACATCGAAAAATTGTTGCTGGCACGAACAAAATATTTCGGAGGAAAAGCGGCGGCATCAATGCCTTTGCCGATTGCCATGGTAAGGCCTCCGGAAAAGGTGAGTTAGATTCGTAGAGGAACTTCCGCTTTTGTGATTTCTCCCAGCCCAGCCTTCTTCTTATCCGCGTAAAGATAGCGCCGCCTTCACGCGATCGGGCGTGAATGGGACTTCCCGAATTCGTGCGCCTGTCGCATCAAAAATCGCATTGCCGATTGCAGCGGCAGCGAGCGTGATCGCCGTCTCTCCCGCGCCAGTCGCCTCTGCTGTCGGCCGGTCGATAAGAACGCTCTCGATGATTGGCACTTGGATTCCAAGCGGCAGGGTGGTGTAACTCCGCCAGTCGATCGAAGTCACCTTGCGATCGTCCCATGTGATTTCTTCCCCAAGTGCTCGGCTCGTTCCCTGCAATACTCCGCCCTCGATCTGATTACGCAAGCCATCGGGGTTCGAAATTGGTCCACAATCGAGGGCGACGACGAACCGCCTGGCTTGCACTTGGCCGCTTTCCTGATCCACTTCCACTTCGGCGACAAGCGCAGCGTACCCGTTATCGCCCTCGTAGGCCACGCAAGCGATACCGCGTCCGATGACGGTACCAGTGCGCGCAGTGCCGCGTTTCGGTGAAGGACGAGCATCCCAGCTCGCGGCTTTAGCCGCAGCTTTCACGACGTCAATGACTCGCGTCTCCTTGAGATGTTGTAACCGGTAGGCGACCGGGTCGGCCTTAACGTACGCACTGATCTCGTCCATAAAGCCCTCATGGGCGAAGGTGTTTTGCAATCGCAATGGCGATCGCAACGGCCCGGTAAAAAAAGGAGAGTTCACGGCGTGCGTCAGCACTCGTTCACTGCGGATCGAGCCGGTTCCGCCGCACTTGCCGTTCACGCATCCCGCCATATATGACGGAACGGCGTTGCTGCCATTGCGCAGTTCTCCCGTAGGCTCGGAGGCTGCCCGTGGAGTAATCGTTTCAGGATCAAAGCCGGCCAACATGCCCGTGATTACGTTGCCCGGTTTTTCGTATCCGGGCCTTCCCCCAAGAGACGCCGACCATGTCTGGCAATCCCAAGCTTCGATTGCACCGTTCGCATTGATCCCAGCCTGATGCTCGATTACGCAGGCGGCGCCATAGTTTTCGGAAATGAACTCGTCATGGCGCGTGAGTTGGACGCGAACCGGTCTGTGTACAGCCTGCGACAGCAGCGCCGCATCGAACGAAACCGTATCTGCGGCATTCAATCCGTAGCAGCCCGAACCGCGAACAAAAATGACGCGGATGTTATCGAGGGGCAGGCCGGTGAGTGCTGACACTCCATGCCGCGTCGGATAAACCGACTGCGTGGCCGACCAGACGGTAGCCTTGAGTCCCCGCACATCGGCCACGGCGCACGAGGAACCAATGGACCCGTGCGCCTGATAGGGATGGAAATACGTCGCTTTCAATACTCGCGAAGCAGATTTCAGTTTGTCATCTACATCGTTGGAATTAACCAGCATCGAGTCGCGTGCTGGCTGCTTCCGTAAGTGGTCGTAGAAGTCTTCTTGCGCCGGCAGCCCGGCACCCGGCTTCCAGGTGACCTTCAGATCCTTGACCGCTTGCGCCGCCTGCCACTGTTTTTCGGCGACGACACCGACGAAGTTTTTCCGTACGACTACCTTAATCAGCCCCGGAACATGCTGCACGGATTTCTCGTCCACTTTCGCAACCGTCGCTCCGGCCTCCGGTGGACGCACAACTCGACCGTGAACCATTCCCGGTGCGTGCACATTGTGAACAAATTCGAATGTGCCGGTTGCAAGCGCAACTCTGTCCATGGAAGGAACTGGTTGACCCAACACTTTCCATTCGCTCGGCGATCTGCGTTTCGCCGTAGAGCTCACAGTAATATCAAAATGCTTGCCCCCAACCAATTCGCCATAGCTGACATGGCGACCGCTTTTCGCGCTGACGACTCCATTCTCGATCGTAAGCTGATCGACCGGCACGCCTAGTCTTTGTGCCGCCATTGCGACTAGAGCCTCACGCGCGGTTGCCGCCGCCTGCGCCAGATTCTGCGTATTGAAATTGGTCGGTGTGGACTGACTTCCAGAGGTTGTTCCCTGATCCGGCGTGACTGACGTATCGCACTGAATCAGCTTTACCCTGTCGATCGATAGGCACAGTTCTTCGGCGACTAACTGGGTTTGCACGGTATACATGCCTTGCCCGAAGTCGCATTTTCCGGTATATACGGTCACCTTGCCATCGGAGGCGACGGCCAGCCATGAATCCAACTTCTCCGGATCAATATGGGATTTGTGCGTGTCGAACGGGCCTTGCCCCATGGCGAATGGCTCTATTAATGCTGCGCTGCTGAAGCAAACCACCAGCGCGCCAGAAGCTTTTACAAAATCGCGCCGAGAGATTTCGTTTTTCATGCGCGCTCCTTCTGGTAGCGCTGGATCGCGCGCATCATTCGTGTATGTGCAAAACAGCGGCACAACACATTCGACAAGCCCTCGCGAATTTCCTCGCCTGTGGCCTTCGGATTTTCATCGAGCAGAGCCTTCGCCGTAAGCATTACGCCGCTCAGACAAAAGCCGCACTGGGCCGCCCCCTCATCGATAAATGCTTGCTGAATCGCATGTGGTTTTTCCGGAGATCCCAAGCCTTCCAGCGTTGTGACCTCCTGTTCTTTCACTGCGCTGACTGGCATCACGCAGGAGCGCACTGCCTGTCCTCGTATGATTACCGTACAGGCTCCGCACTGTGCGAGGCCGCAACCGAACTTGGGTCCACGCAACTGCAGATCGTCACTGAGTACATACAGGAGAGGAGTTTGCGGATCGACGTTCACGGTATGAACGTGACCGTTTACCTTCAGAGAAATAGTAGCCATTTCTCACCCCCGAATATCTCGATAACACGAGCATACAATGGTCGCTCGGCTGAGTGCGTATGGGTTCATCAGAAGGATGTAAGTCAAAACGAATGCTCAACCATTAGCACGGCTGCGATGCACCCTAAGCGGGGATGGTGATTGGAAAGCGGTTCGGCATTAGGTTCGCGTGGTGGTCGGCTCTCCAACGAAGACGAGGCAGCCGTTGGGGTCGCTGATATGGAATTCGGTCATGCCGTAGTCTCGGTCGAACAAATCGCGGATCTTGTGACGGTCTTTGGACGTCTTTACGTGCTCCCACAGCGAGGCAATGTTCGAAACTTCGATGTAGATCTCAGTGTGGCCGCGGACGCAGCGCATCACTTCCTCGGATGCGGCCTTCATGAAGTGGATGGTCTGGCCGTCGCGCTCCACGATGGAATACTCGGGAGACTTCCTCGCGATTTCGAATCCGAGAACGTCGTGATAGAAAGCGAGGGTCTCCTCCATGTCAGCAGCGGCCAGCATCGGGCTGATTTTTTTGGCGGTGTAGGTAGTCATGATGGTTTGCATCGGGCGGTTTGCATTTCTCATCCCTCGATCGTTCGGAAATCGTCAACCATTATAAGGAAATTCTGGCTCGCCTACTTTGGTTACGTTCTCCTCCGCGAACCTACAAATGCGGTCGAGCGAATCCTGCAGCTCTTGTTGATAGCGTTCGAGGTCTTCATCGCTGGCATCAGCGGGAACGGGGATGAGTCTGCCGAAGCGCATCAGGACGCGGGAAAACGGCTTCGGGATAATCAGGCGGTCCCAGGTGTTGAGCATCCACGCGCGCTCGACTGCAATGTGAAACGTGCTCAGAGGAACGCCGGAGGAGCGCGCCAGGGCGACCGGTCCGGGCTTTACTTTGTAGCGCGGGCCGCGAGGACCATCCAGGCTGAAGGCGACCGCCCAACCTTCCTGCAAAGCGCGGCGCAGGCCCAGCAGGGCGCGCACGGCGTTGCGGCTGCTGGAACCTTTGACGGCGACGAAGCCAAATTTGTGGATGATGCGCCCCATGTATTCGCCGTCGTAGCTGTTGCTGCTCATCACGCGGATGCCGAGGCTGCGGAACAGATAGGTTGCCGGGATGATGCCGGCGTGCCAGAAATTGAGGACTAGCGGCCGCTGGCCGACGGTTGGCTGCGCTCCTTCTTCGCGCGAGACACATACCCGCAGGGTAGGGCCGATGATGCGGATGAACCCGTATCCGATCGCGATAATGATGCGCAGGATAATTCTTTGGCCGAGGGTGAAGCGGAGTGCTGCGGGCGCTGGGGCTGCAGCTTCGGGGGGGCTGACTTCGGTCACGAAGGTATTGTAGCGGGAACTTCAGGCGTCCCTACGGGACGCGCTCCCTGTTTAATCGGTCGCCGCTGAACGCGCCGGGCTATTGTCGGGCAACCCCTCCGGGGTGCGTTGTTGGGGAACATTCTGCGAGTTCAAGAGTGGGTGCTTATCGCAGCGCTGAAGCGCCGCCATCCAAAAGATCTCATCCTGCGCGAGGTCGCGGTCGAGGCGGCTGTCCCAACATGGATCGTGGAGCCGCTGTCCGGCTAGTTTTCCAGATAGGAGTCAATCCAGACTTTTATTTTCTGGCGGCGGTCGTCGGCGGGATCGAAGCGTACTCCAAAGGATTTGGTTTTGCGCCAGGTCACGACCGCGCGGACATTTACGCGCGGCAGGGTGAGCAGTGAGAAAGATACTTCTACATTCGTTCCAGCCGGCATATCCTCGGCGCTCTTTAACGACATGCCACCAGAACTGATTTCGAGGCTGGACGCGCTGAGGCGGTGGTTATCCGGGCTTACGACGGTGACCTCAGTCATGATCGGAATACGGACGTAACGGCGGAACTCGTGGAGCACCAGCATGTGCGTGGCGCGGACCAACTTGAGCGCGGCCGGTCGCTCCAGAGGCTCCTGGAACACGGCATTGATGCCGTACTTGGAGAAGCGCATGGCCTGCTGCGCATTGCCGCCAAGACCGTAAAGCACCATGCGGCTGTTAGAGGGCGAGGTGCGCGCTGCCTCCATCACCGCCTCCGCACCAGGCGCGAGGCTGACGACACAGGCTTCAAACTTTTCCTGGCGCAGCCGCTCGGCTGAGCCTGCCGAGGTGACAACCGTCTCGATGCCGTACTGGCGGAAACACTCGGTGAGCAAGGCTCGGGATGATTCTTTCAGATCGACCAGGGCAGCGCGAGCTGCCCCTTTCTTAACGGGGGTAGGTGCCAGGGCAGTGCCGAAGGACTTTTCCATGGGTCGGGGGCCTATTTCTAGTGCGAAAATAATTTTCCCGCGCTATGGAGGAGATGGAAAGACCCTTAAGGGACAGGGCGGGGGTACAAAAGTCTCATTACCTGAGTGGAACTGGTGTGTGGAGAAGGCGCTAAAGAAGATTTTGGGGCACGATTTGTTAAGCATCCTCCAAGGCTGAACCTTTCGGCATGAAGGGTTTCCTGCCTATGCCACAAATCCATCCTTTGCCTGACTCCGCGAAGATCTGAACATCCGAGTAGCCAGCGTTTGTGAAGAGTTCGCGATGTTCGTCCGCACTCAGGAGATTCAGCCCCGATAGTGGAAGATATTTCTCGGCCAGCTTTGCAGTCCTAGTCTTCGCCCCCTTATATATTTCCGCGATTATGATGAGCATGCCGCGCGGCTTCAGCACTCTCAAAACCTCGCGCATATCAGCCGGCAAATCGGGCCACCAGAAGTGTGTTTCCACTGCCGTGACGAGATCGAACGTGTCCTCTGCGAACGGCAATTGAGATACAGACCCTTCCCGAATCTCGACACGGGCCATATTTATCCATTGTTTGTTTGTTCTGCTGGCAACGGCTACGCTCTCCTTGGAAAAATCGACGCCGTAAACTTTTCCCTGAGTAGCGGCGGCTAATTTGCTCACGTTCTGCCTCCACCACAACCTACGTCGAGAATGGTGCCGTGCTTTTCTATCGAAATGTGAGATAAACCCCAATCCATTACTTTGGAATGCCGCGAATTCATATTCCGCAACATCAATCGGCCCAGCCAACCTCTGGGCTTTTGGCATTGAGTTGCCCGTGTGCCCCTGCCGGTCACAGTCGTCTCCTCCATCAGACAATCTATGTTAGTTCAAGGCAAGTTTCTACTTGAGATCCAACCCATCTCATGACTGCCTCGAATCCCTCAGCATAATTCTGACGTTCTCGCTTTTGTGGTTCCACTTCCGGATTGCCAAAATTGATTCGCGGCAGCCGGTTTGCTAAGGTCATCATCATGTCCGAGCGTCTCATGTCCGAGCGTTCCCCCGAACAGACACATGAGCAGATACGCGAATTGCTCGACTCCCTTTATCGCGTGGATTCGGGACGAATCCTGGCAACTCTGATCCGCTTGCTCGGTGATTTTGATCTTGCTGAGGAGGCGATGCACGAAGCCTTTGCGGCTGCGCTGAGCGTGTGGCCCAAGAGTGGAGTACCCGGCAACCCACGCCCATGGCTGATTTCGACCGCCCGATTTAAAGCCATTGATACTCTGCGTCGACGGGCAAGATTTGATGCATCTCAAGACGACCTTGCACACCATCTCGAAGCGCAATGGAGTTCGGCGGAAAAATCTAATGAAGACAGCCTTGAGCAGCACAACCTTGAAGACGACCGGCTGCGCCTGATTTTTACCTGCTGTCATCCATTGCTGGCGCCGGAAGCGCGCGTTGCGCTTACCTTGCGTGAGGTTTGCGGGCTGACCACTGAGGAGATCGCAAAGGCCTTCCTCACCACTCCGCGAACGCTGGCGCAGCGCATTGTGCGCGCCAAGGCAAAGATTCGAGAGATACCAATTCCCTACGAGGTGCCGACGCCGCAGGAATTGCCGGAGCGGCTGGGCGCGGTGCTGCAAGTTATCTATCTTGTCTTCAACGAGGGTTATTCGGCTGCGGCGGGCGCGGAGGTAACGCGGGCCGAACTAACCGGAGAGGCCATTCGACTGGGCCGGCTGCTGATGGAACTGCGGCCAGAGCCGGAAGTTATTGGATTGCTTTCCCTGATGTTGCTGCAGGCATCCCGTCATGCCGCGAGAACCTCTCCGACAGGAGAGCTGATTTTGCTGGAGAACCAGGACCGCGCGCTTTGGAACAAAGAACAGATCGCGGAGGGAGTGGCATTGCTGGAGAATGCTCTGGGGTCCCAGCAGAAGTCGCGCCGCTTCGGCTCGTACACGCTCCAAGCTGCGATTGCGGCCGTTCATGCCGAGGCGGAATCGGTGGCTGCGACCGACTGGCGGCAGATTGTTGCGCTTTACGATCAGTTGGCGCGAATTCAGCCTTCGCCAGTTGTCGAGCTCAATCGTGCCGTGGCCATTGCCATGCGCGATGGCCCAGAGGCCGGTCTGGTACATATCGACGCGGTGTTGGAAGATGGCGAATTGGCAAATTATTACCTCGCACATTCCGCCCGCGCCGATATGTACCGCAGGCTCGGCAGGACAGCTGAGGCCCGTGCTTCGTATGAGAAGGCGCTGGCCCTGACCCAACAGGAACCAGAGCGGCAATTCCTGCAAGAGCGGATTCGACAGTTGAAATAAAAAATGGACTGGCTGTCGATTTCAGACTCTCAATTTCTGCACATATTCTCCACTACGGCCGAGCTTCGTAAATGAAGTTAAAAGGGGTTTCAGTCGCCCGCCGGAAGCGTTTGAAGCCACCAGACGTCACCACTTCACGCAAGCGTTTTTCCCCGGCTTGCGCACCCAGCGCGAGCCCTACTTCCTGCGAAAGCGATGCGGGCGTGCATAGCAGAGTTGACGCCCCGTAAAACGCCCGCCCAATCGGGTTCATATTGTCTTCAAGTTTGTCTCCTGCCGCCGGTTCGACGATCATCCACGTTCCGTCTTTCTTCAAGCTCCGGTGAACGTGCGTCGATGCTCCAACTGGATCTCCCATATCGTGCAAACAATCGAAGAACGTCACAAAATCATAGTCCGCGCCCGGATAATCTTTTGCCTTCGCAACCTTAAATTCAATCCGGTCGGCGACCCCGGCCTCTTTCGCACGTTCCTTTGCCGTTTCAATGGATTTGTCGTGGTAATCGAAACCAAAAAACTTCGACTTGGGATAAGACTTGGCCATCAGCACGGTGGAAGCTCCCAGGCCGCAGCCGACATCGGCGACGATTGCACCCCGTTCCAATTTGTCCTTCATGCCTTCGAGCACCGGAATCCACGATGAAATCAGATTCGCCGCATAGCCAGGACGAAAAAATCGCTCCGTGCCGACAAACAGTTCGGGATGATGTTCATGCCAGCCCATCCCCTTCCCGCTTTTGAAACACTCTGTGATCTGTTCCTCGGCCTTTGCCGCCGCCAGCGCTACTTGAAACGCCCCCGGTAGAAATGCCGGGCTATTCTCATCCGCCAGCGTGAATGCCTGTTCGGCATTCAGAAAAAACTTGCCAGCCTTGCTATCGTAACTTACATATCCGCCGGCAGCCTGATTGCAGAGCCATTCGCGTACATACCGCTCAGACGTGTTCGTGCGCTTCGCCAGGTCCGCCGGTGTCTGCGGGCCGCCTGCCGCAAGTGCTTTGTACAGTCCAAGCCTGTCTCCCACGCGCACCAGCGCCGCGTGGAAGGTCGCACCAAAATCTACGATCGCTTTTCCTAAAAATTCGTGCAGTTTATCCATATCTACGTTCATGACAAGCGTCTCCTCTTGTTTAATTTGTTCTCCAGTGCTCGGCCCTCTGGCCACACCGGCGCCCAGTGTCTTTACTTGTCGCTCAGACAGCGACGAAGGTCAATTCTTCGACACTTCTCTTTCGATACCCTGCCAATCCCCTGATAAGTCATTTGCTCACAATAGAATATGGGCGTCATACTTGGAGTGAGCGCGTGCTAAACTTTCGGATAATGTGAAGCACGCCGATGCCGTCTACCCTCCCACCACTAGTACGCTTCGCGAATTTCGAGGTGAACCTTCGCGCAGGAGAGCTGCGAAGAGAAGGCAGCAAAGTACGGCTGCAGGAACAACCGTTTTCGCTCTTGACTGTGCTATTGGAATCAGCGGGCGAAGTCGTCACTCGTGAAGAGCTTCGCAAGCGCCTCTGGGCGGAAGATACCTTCGTCGATTTCGACCATCGCCTGGCAGTGGCCGTCAGCAAGCTAAGGGATGCGCTGCGAGACTCTGCCGAAAAACCACTATTCGTTGAGACGGTAGGGCGCCGCGGTTATCGGTTCATGGGCCAGCTGGAATCTACCGATTCACTGGTGGATGCCAAGGTCGGAGTGGGCGGGACTGGTTCGCCTTCCTCTCGACCACTGGCGAAAGAAGCCCCCCCCAACCTGGCGCCTCTCGGATCAGTACGACCACGAACTGGCAGGCTCATCTTCCTCTCCTCTGTAGGATTTGCCGTGCTCCTTGGTGTGATAATCCTGCCGAAGTTTTTTCACATTCGATCTGCGAAAGAGCAGTCTGTGAATCCCCGGAGCCTCGCCATCCTACCTCTGCAAAATCATGGCCAGGATTCGAATAGTGACTTCCTCGGATTATCCCTGGCGGATGTACTCATCACGAAATTGGCTTATGTACACACCCTGAGCGTTCGTCCTTCCGCTGCGATTGAGAAGTATCGAGGGGCGGCCATTGATCTTCAGAAAGTTGCTGCAGATCTCAAAGTGGATACGCTTCTCACGGGAAGTTTCATTCGAGATGGCGACAACCTGCGGATTACGTACCAATTGGTTGATGCCAAAACCGAGAAGATCCTGGGGCAAGGAGTGATCGACCTGAAGTATGACAACCTGCTTACCGTCCAGGACAAAGTGACGAGTCAACTGATTTCAGAACTACGCCTGACCCTGTCTCCGACGGAGGCGGAGCGTTTGAAGTCCGAAGCCGCGGTTAATCCGCTCGCGTACGAATACTTTCTGCAGGGACTCGACTTTCATGGGCAGCACAAATTCCCCCTGGCGATCAGGATGCTGGAAAAGTCCACTGAAATTGACCGCAACTACGCGCCAGCCTGGGCCTATTTAGGAGCGTCCTACACTTCCGATGCAGCGTTCGAACTCGGCGGCCGCGAGCAATATCGCCGTGCCCAATCCGCGTACGAGCGGGCTTTGGCGATACAACCAAACTTGCTTGATGCGCAAATGTTTCTCGCCAATCTGTTGGTAGACACCGGGAAAGTTGAGCAGGCTGTGCCTCTGTTGCGTGACGCCTTGAAGACGAACGGCAACTATGCCTTTGCTCACTGGGAATTGGGATATGCCTACCGGTTCGCCGGGATGTTGGACGAATCCGTCGCGGAGTGCGAGAGGGCGCGCCAACTCGATCCCTTCGTCAAGGCCAACGGCTCGGTGTTAAACGCCTACCTTTATTTGGGACAATACCAGAAATTTCTCGATAGCTTGCCAGTCGACGATTCCTCGTTCATTCTCTTTTACCGTGGCTTCGGAGAATTTCACGAAAAGGAGTTCGACCAGGCTTCACAGGATTTCGATCATGCATACGAGCTCGAGCCCACTTTGTATACGGGAATCGGCAAGGCCCTTAGTGACTCGATTCACCAGCGCAAAACAGAGGGGTTGAATCTGTTGAACGGATTGGAGAGAAAAATCAGAGACCAGGGAGTCGGCGACCCCGAAGGCACATACAAGATTGCCCAAGCGTATGCCGTGTTGGGAGATAAAACCTCCGCTCTGCGCACATTGCGAATGAGCGTTGAATCTGGTTTCTTCAGCTATCCATACCTTTCCAAGGACCCGCTGTTGGATGATCTGCGCCGCGAATCAGAATTCGATCAGACCTTAAATACAGCGCGTCAACGGCACGAAGCATTCAAAACCGCTTTCTTCAAATAGATGTTAGTCGTGGGAGATCAAAATCCCCGCCCTCCCGCACAAGACGCGGGAAGGGCAGGGCACCCAAAGGCTTATCCGTCCCCGAAAAGCCCCACCCACCCGCCCAAGGGTGAGCCACTCGTCCTCCGGCCTCCCACACATCGAAAAGCGCGGCGGAACAATTATTTCGCAGGCTGAACGTCGGGGCCCGTGATCTTCAGGTCGACAGGCTTTTCAGAAAACGGCATCGGCTGGCGCGGTATCATCTGGTCGCGCATGGCTGCGTCGTAAAGAAAAGTTGCTTCAACTACGGCGGCCTGCTTAAGGTCGTCGGGTGAGAGCCGCTCGTAGACATCCTGATTGCTGTGCACGGTGCGCGTTCCGTAGTCGCGCGGATCCTGAATGAATTGAAAAGCAGGAATACCCACGCGATTGAAGCTATCCTGATCCGAAGAGCCGCTGGGACGCAGCGTTATGGTTGTGACCCCGATATCGCGGAGCGGAGCGATCCATTGTTCGAAGATACCGGCTGCCGCTGGATTATTCTCTGCATAAACGCCCAGTAACTTCCCTCCGCCATTGTCGATGTTGAAATAAACCGAAATCCGCGAGTACTCAGACTTGGGAGTGGGTGGACCTACAACCTGACGGAGATACTGCGGGACTTGCAGCTGGTCGGGAGTGGTAGAGAGGTCGAGCGCGGCGAAGTGCTGTTTGACATAGTTGCCGGAACCGAACTCGTCCTCTTCCTCGTCCGACCAGAGCGCGGCACGAATGGTGCGGCGGGGATGGACATGGAGCGCAGCGAGAATGCGCATCGCTTCCATGGTGATGATGACTCCCGCGCCATTGTCGGTTGCGCCAGTGCCCGCGATCCAGCTATCGAGATGGCCGCCCGCCATTACGACCTGACTTTTGAGGGCGGGGTCAGCGCCTGGGATCTCGGCAATGACGTTGTAACCTTGCTCGTGATCTCCCGTGAACTCCGTGTGAATGTTGAGATCGAGTGTGACGGGGACATTGTGTTCGAGGAGGCGAGAGATGCGGCCAAAAGCCTCATTGGCGACGACGGCTGAGGGGATGGGCTGTTTGTGATCTTGAAGAAAAGGGTGCGGGCCAAACATCTCGCCGTTGTCATCTTTCATAATGCCGCCATCGCCGCCCCAGCCTAAAACAAGGACAGCGGCAGCGCCTTCGTCGGCGAAAAATTTGGCGACCTTCTCCCGGAAGTTGACGCGTTTGAAGATGTCGGCCCATTTCTCAGGCGTGAAGTCATCAATGTGCTGCTCAGAGAAATCGAGATTGAGCGGGTAGTCGAAAATCTGGCGGAGTTTCTCCGCATCGTAGTGTTCGAGAAGCGGTTTGGGGTTGAGCTCAATTTTGGGCGGCTTGCCATAAAGAATGATCTTGCCCGAGAGTTTTCCTTTCCACGCGTCGAAATCCTTTTCGTTTTCGAGGCGCGGGACGGCAATCACGGAAGCATGAAGCTCGCCGGAGGTCGCCGGGGACCAGGGCGTGGCCTGCGCGATGAGGACGGCAGTGTCGGGCGAGGACATGTCGGCGGAAGTGGCGATCTGGCGCCAGCCCATGCCGAAGTCGCCCCAGCTCTCCAGGTGCACGTTAGAGCATCCCATCGCAGTGAACTGATCGCTCGTCCATTTGTAGGCCTTGGCGAGGTTGGGTGAGCCGGTGAGCCGCGGACCGATGTCGTCAAAGAGAGCGGTTGCATAATCCATCACCCGCGAATGGGCCAGTCCTTCTTCCCGAATGCTCCCATACATTGAAAGGTCGATGGACTCGCGGGCGGGTTGAAGCTGGGTCGCGTCAGCTGGGGCTGGCGTCGCTGCGGCAGATTTCTTTTGTCCGAAAGCCAGGGAGGTAAGGACGACAAGTGTGCAGAGGCAGAACGCGCCTGGAATTTTCATAACCTAAGGATGATAGCTCGTATTTCCTTTGATGAACGAATGGCCATTTTTCATGCTTCGTTTTTTCCCCCGTTCTAAAACTGTGGGTGTCCGTCCTTGAGTTTTGTGCAAGGGTGGGAACGATGCTGCCGATAGGATAGGTTCTAACCGGCTCGTTTGAGTCCGAACCAAAACCATTCACTGTGGGCAGTCCGGCACCCGCTCTTCGCACATGCGGGGAAGGACGGGGTACCCATAATAGCGGTAGCTCGGCAATTCAAAGTTGATTGGATAAGAGCGAAGGCTCGATTCAGACCCCATGTAGTCTTTGTTTGAGGACGAAGACGCTGGGAAGAAAGGAGCCTTCGATGATGATTATAGGATGTGATTTCCATCCCAGCTGGCAGCAAGTAAGTTGGTTGGAGACGGAGACCGGGGATTGCGGGGAACGGAAGCTGGTGCATGCTTCGGGTGAGGCCAAGATGTTTTATCAGCAACTGGCGGCGCCGGTGCTGATTGGCATGGAGGCCACGGGTAACAGTCAGTGGTTCATCGAGCTGGTTGAAGATCTTGGGCACGAGGTCTGGATCGGAGATGCAGCGCAGATCCGGGCCAGTTACGTGCGCAAGCAGAAGACTGACAAGCGGGACGCGGAACACATTCGCAGGCTGGTGGTGGAAGGCCGTTTTCCGCGCTTGTGGACTCCGGACCGGGAGCAGCGCGATCTGCGGCAACTGGTGCTGCATCGGCACAAGCTGGTGGAGATTCGCAGCCGGGTGAAAAACGAACTGCAACACCTTTCCCTGAATAAGGGAGTGCAACGCCAGCACAAGCTGTGGAGCCAGGCCGGGCAGAAGATGCTGCGCGAGCTTCCGTTAAAACCTTGGGCGGCGTGCCGGCGGGAAGATTTGCTGGGCCTGCTTTCGATGTTAAACCAGCAGATCGGCAAGTTGGATCACGCGGTGCAACAAGCGGCGGAAGAAAATCCGCAGGCCAGGTTGCTGATGACGCAACCGGGAGTAGGTCCGAACACGGCGCTGGCCTATATACTGACCATCGGCGATGTGAGCCGCTTTGCGCGGGGCAAGCAGGTGGCGAGCTATCTGGGACTGATTCCGCGCGAGGAAAGTTCGGGCGGACGGCAGAAGCTGGGCGCGATCAGCAAGCAAGGCAACCGCATGCTGCGCTCGTTACTGGTGGAAGCAGCGCAGACGGCGGTGCAGCACGACCCCGGATTGCGCAAGCAGTGTTTGCATCGCTGTCATCAGAAGCCGAAGGGTGTGGCCAAGGTAGCAACGGCGCGCAAGTTAGCTGTACGACTCTACTGGATGCTGCGCACCAATGTGGCGTATCCAGAGATCGTTCGCATCGAGAGCAGCTCGCGGGTGGCCCTGGTCGGCGCAAGCTAGACCGCAGGATTGATTGGGCGCTCTCGCATCCCGTACAGACGGGATGTTCGCATAGAAGAATCATGGTCGATGTTTAGGCCGAATCGATGGTTGGTGGAACGATCTTCGGGAGAAGATCACTCCCGTTAGGGTGATTCAGCGCGAGATTTCATATCCAGAGTCTTGGTCCTCAACCTCTCTGGCAAAAAAACGGTGCCAAAAACACCGCCAGAAATACTTTTGTCCTTGACACCGCCTTCGCTCTTATCGAGGGCCACCCGCTTCCACAGTTACCGTTGCTTGATCTAAAACGCCTTCCCCGAATCCAGAAGAATAGTCACCGGCCCTTCGTTCGCCAGTTCAACTTTCATCGTTTCCTGAAAGCGCCCGGTCTGGCAGCTCAGACCGGCGGAGCGAATCTGCTCCACAAAAAAGTCGTAAAGCTGGCGCGCTTTCTCGGGCGGTGCTGCCGCGTCGAATGACGGGCGCTTGCCTTTTCTCACGTCCCCGTAAAGCGTGAACTGCGAAACTGCCAGCACGCTTCCGCCTGCGTCCAAAACGCTGCTGTTCATCTTTCCTTCGGCATCTTCAAAAACTCGCAAGCCGGCAATTTTTCCCGCCAGATAGGTTGCGTCGCTCTCGGTATCGTCGCGTCCGACGCCGAGCAGGACGAGCAGACCCAGGCCAATCTGGCCCGCAATTTCTTCGTTTACCGTAACTTGAGCGCGGCTCACCCGCTGCACGACAGCACGCATTTGGTTTAACCGTTGGTTTGACCAGTACAAGCGGCCACGTTTAGGATGCTGAAGGTATACCACAGCGCCGGATTTACAAGAGGCCGAGATGATGGTGTTGTATCCCCATTCCATTGCGGCACACAGGGATCCGACGATTGCTGGTGGTCTATTTGCCGTTGCAGCTGGCTTGTCTGGTCTCTTCTATTTTTGGTTTCGATTCTTCCGCGCCAAGAATGGAGAGTCAAAGGCTCCGCTACAGAATATGATTGGCATGAGCCTGATATGCTGCACGATGATCGGCATAGGGGTTCTGGAATGGTTGCGCGCCCTAAGGATCTCAAAGTGAGGCACTAAAAGGTCTGCTTCCTTTACACTCATTCATCTAGACCATTACACTACTCGTTCGCCTTTTTCCGTTGCAATGGCATCTGAAACTAGAGGATTTTGCATTAGGCGACTTGAGTCCCAGACATCGAATTTCAAATCTAACCAAGTTTAAGCGAGGAGAAACATGGCAGCCGTTGACGAAAAAGTAAAGCAGATTATTGTTGAGCAGTTGGGTGTGGATGAAGGCGAAGTCACTTCCAGCGCGTCGTTCGTGGACGACCTGGGCGCGGATTCACTGGACACCGTCGAACTGGTAATGGCGTTCGAAGAGGGCTTCGACATCGAAATTCCCGACGAAGATGCGGAAAAAATCCGCACCGTGCAGGATGCCATCGATTACATCTCCAAGCATTCGAAAGGCGGCAAGTAGTTTGGGACGAAGGGTCGTAGTTACCGGCATTGGCCTGATCTGCGGGGTAGGAAATACCACCGGAGAAGTGTGGCAGGCCGTGCTCGCCGGCAAGAGTGGCGTGGGCCGGATTACTCAATTCGACTCCAGTAATTTCGCCTGCCAGATCGCCGCCGAGGTCAAGAACTTCGACCCGCTCAGCTTCATCGAAAAAAAAGAAGTAAAGAAGATGGGACGCTTCATCCACCTGGCCATCGCCGCCGCGGATGAAGCGTTCAAGATGTCAGCCTTAAAGATCACGCCGGAAAATGACGAACGTGTGGGCGTGCACATCGGCTCCGGCATCGGCGGATTCGACATTATCGAACGCGAACACACCGCGCTCTTTGAAGGTGGACCGCGCAAGATTTCTCCTTTCTTTATTCCGGCAGCCATCATCAATCTCGCGGCTGGTCATGTCTCTATGCGCTTCGGGGCCAAGGGACCGAATGAGGCCACGGCGACGGCCTGCACCACCAGCGCCCACTCCATCGGAGATTCTTTCCGGATCATTCAGCACAATGACGCGGATGTGATGATTGCCGGCGGCTCCGAGGCGGCCATCACTCCGATGGGAGTGGGTGGATTCGCCGCCATGCGCGCGCTTTCCACGCGCAATGACGATCCCGAAAAAGCCAGCCGTCCCTGGGATAAAGATCGCGACGGCTTCGTGATGGGCGAGGGCGCGGGCATTCTGGTGCTCGAAGAACTCGAGCACGCGAAAAGGCGCGGCGCGCCCATCCTTGCTGAAGTTGCCGGTTACGGCATGTCGGGCGACGCTTACCACATGACCCAGCCCGCTCCCGAGCACGAAGGCGGCTTCCGCGTAATGCGCAATGCCACCCGCGATGCCGGCGTCACTCCCGACCAGGTCGATTACGTCAACGCCCACGGCACTTCCACGCCCATTGGCGACACGCTTGAGGCTCACGCCATCCGCAACTTTTTCGGCGAGCGCAAAATCCCAGTCAGCTCCACAAAGTCGATGACCGGACATCTTCTCGGTGGCGCAGGCGGCCTTGAAGCCGGCATTACCGTGCTCGCCCTGCGCGATCAAATTCTGCCGCCCACCATCAACCTGGTCAGCCAGGACCTCGAAACCTGCGGCATGGATTTCGTTCCCAACCAAGCGCGCAAAGCTAAGCTCGAATACGCCATGTCGAATTCCTTCGGCTTCGGCGGGACCAACGGCGCGCTGTTGTTTCGGAGATGGTCAGAGTAGAAATCGAACCAGACCTGCCACCGCCGATTTCAGCAAATTGGTGCAGTCAGTGGTCAAGCCTCATTCTTTTTTCTCTCGCAGGTTGCGGAAGAACTCGCCGTGGTGTCCGATTTTGGGTGGCGCAGCGCTTCAGCGCTGCGATCATCGGCATCTTTTCAATGGCGGTTTCAGCCGCGCCGCCGCTGCTCGCTCTGCTTTATCATCTCACTCAAATCCGCAATCGGCCGTATCTCGATCGGCCCAAGTCCATACTTAAAGCCTGGAAGGTTTGAAACCAGCTGAATGGCGTGATTGAGGTCGCGCGCCTCAAGGATCTGAATGCCGCCGACCTGTTCCTTGGTTTCCGCATAAGGGCCGTCGGTGGTCACGACTTTGCCGTTTTTCCAGGACACGGTCAACGCAGTCTCCGGAGGCTGAAGAGCTACTTCGGTAATAAGATGTCCGTTGGCGCGCAGATGGTCGTTGTGCTCGAAGCATTCGTCGAGCACTGCGTGTCGCTCGTCCTCGGTCATCTCTTCGAATTTCCCTGGCTCGATGTATCCCAAGCAGATGAATTTCACCAATTCCTCCTTATTCCCGGTAGCGGTGCCCTGAGCTGCATGGCGAAGGATCTCCTGCTTAACCGGCCTAATGCGTAAGCCAAACTGCACGGCCTTGTCTCCTGCGACTGAGAGCCGTAGCTCATCGTTCTGTTATCAGATAGTCGTTCGGGAGACCGAAAATCGACAGCTACTCTTCACAAAACCTGTTGTGTATGCGTTTCGCGGTACTTTCCTTCGCCAAGAACGCGAAGGAACCGGGCACCCCACTGTGCTGGTGATGCCCGGCGAGATCAAAAGCCCGGGACACCTGCCAGCCGACTGCTGAGCAGCGAAGGATTTATTGCGTTCCAGCAGGTGGTCGAGGTCGGTCATGTGTTCTCTGTTGGAGGGGTGATTATGGCAGGGTTGGATGTGGAGCCGGTTCGGGGGCCGAACAAAAGATGGTTTCGAATCCGATGTTTTATTTCTTGCCGAGGATTTCCAAAAGATTTAATACGCTGGAGACGGTTGGTGGGCTTGCGCTGTTCAGCATTTTGCGGAGCGGGTTTTCTTCCAACCCGAGATGCTCGAACACTTCGGCCAATGACGCTGTGCCCTCGACGATTGTTTTCAGCGTAGATTCGTGCGTTTTGAAGTCCTCTCCAAGCACTGGATACTCTTGTGCGATTTTGGTAACCAGCGCTTCTTCCTTTTCTGCATCGATACTGTCCCTGGTCGAGAGGATGCTCTTGACGAATTCTGGAATGCCCCAAATTTGAAATTCAAAGATTTGAGATTGGGTGGCTATTTCTATTCTTCTGTCCAAAAGGAACGACGTATTTTTTATCCCCTGAATGGTGGGGAGAAAAATGCTAAACTTGCCGACCACACGGTTCCAACTATTGGAGGCATAGATCAAGCGATAGTTCGTAAGATGCAACTTGCCGCCGATTTTCTCGGTCCCATTCCAATTGAGATAAGACAAAGAACGCAAATGGTAATCGCTCATCTTGATGAAAGCGCCAGCCATTTTTTCGGCCAGTACGGTTTCACCGCTTAGGAGTTCTTGCGGTTCAATATGCTTCCAGGACATTCTGTCTTTCCTTTTGAGAACTACCGAGCCACCTTTTAACGATCTTTGCGTGCACGATTCCCACTGAGGGTGCTTCATCCTTGCGTACTTTGCAAGAGACTGCCCTGAGCTTGTCGAAGGGTGGGATTTCGATGCTGATGGCAGCCGGGAAAACCTCAGTGTACAATCCTTGCAATTTTCGAAGTCAACAAGGAAATCTGGGTTAATTACATATGAACTATTTAAGTCTCGGGCTGGCGGCGCTTGGTGCCACGGTCGCGTATTTTGCCTTTGGTTTTCTGCTGTTTTGGCTCGCGCCGGCTCTTATCGATGAAGCCCACAAGTACCCGGCCGTATTCCGACCTAAAGAAGAAATAATGAAGGTTATGCCAATTGGAATGGCCGCTACTTTGATAGCGATCCTGGTTGCCGCGATAATTTTTGCGATGGTCCATCACGGCGGATCGGGCATTGCGGAAGGTGCGCGCCTGGGCATTCTCATTGGCACTTTCGTGGTTTGTGGATTTGTGCTGCACAACTACGTGAACCTGAACATCGGACTGAAACTCGCTCTGCAACAGGCTGTGGCTTACTTCGTACAGTGGACGATCGTCGGAGTGGTCATCGGTCTTATTTACAAACCCCTCGCTACATCATAATCGTGAATATATCTGTCCCCAGTTTTCCCTCATACTTTGGTGTTGGTCGATACGTTCGTCTAATAGATTCGTCGTCGCGCTTCCGGTCTAATAAGAGTGCCGAAATTGGAGCCAACCATGAACAGCGTACAAATTGAACAGAAAAGCTACGAGATGCCCCCGCGCGAAGGCATCAGCATCGCGCAATTTCTCACCGTCACCGACATCGAGCGATCGGCTCGCTACTACGAAAAGGTCTTCGGCGCGCGCATTCTGACCTTGGGTGACGGCAACGCGCCTGCGTACCTTCTGCTGGCGAATATCTGGATGATTCTGAACGTTGGCGGCGGCCCGACTCCGGATAAGCCGACGGTAACGCTGAGCGTCCCTGACCCGAATCACATCAACAGCTTTATGAATTTTCGCGTTGCGGATATTCAAGCGTGCTACAAATTGTGGAAAAGTCGAGGAGCCGAGTTCATCACCGAGCCGATTCCCAAGTACGGCGAGATACGCTGCTACATCCGCGATCCTGACGGTTACATTATCGAGATCGGACAGAGCACCGATCAGATCTACGGTTAACGCGCGGCCCGCCGGGGGCCTTTACATCTCTAAGCGAATACTGTGATCTAACTGACGGACGTTAATCCAATTGTCTGAGGAGCCTGTATGCCCGCAATTACCAGCAAGGACGGCGTTGAGATCTTTTACAAGGACTGGGGTTCGGGGCAGCCGATCGTGTTCAGCCATGGCTGGCCGCTTTCGGCAGATGACTGGGACAACCAGATGATGTTCTTTCTAAGCAAGGGATATCGCGTGATCGCGCACGACCGACGTGGGCATGGGCGCTCGACCCAGGTGGCCGATGGGCACGATATGGACCATTACGCGGATGACCTGGCGGCGCTCACCGCGCATCTGAATTTGAAAGATGCGATCCACGTTGGGCACTCGACCGGCGGTGGTGAGGTAGTGCACTATCTGGCCCGGCGTGGGCAACAGGACGTGTACAAGGCTGCGATTATTAGCGCGGTGCCGCCGCTGATGTTGAAGACGGATGCCAATCCGGAGGGCCTGCCGAAGTCAGTGTTTGACGATCTGCAGGCGCAGCTCGCGGCGAATCGGTCGAAGTTCTATCGCGACCTGCCGGAGGGGCCTTTCTACGGATTCAACCGCCCGGGGGTGAAATCCGTTGAGGCCACCATCGCCAATTGGTGGCGGCAGGGGATGATGGGAGGCGCCAAGGCGCACTATGACGGGATTGTGGCCTTCTCGCAGACCGACTTTACGGAGGACCTGAAGAAAATCACAATTCCGGTGCTAGTGATGCATAGCCAGGACGACCAGATCGTTCCGTATGTGGCGGCGGGGCCGAAGTCGGCAAAGCTGCTGAAGAATGGGACGCTGATTACGTATAAGGATTTTCCGCATGGCATGCCTACTACACATGCGGATAAGATCAACGCCGACCTGCTGGCATTCCTCAAGAGCTGAAAACATAGCCCGAGATGACCTCAAACGCTAGGTACACGAGCGCAACAAAGTCACACGGTACTGGAACCAGTTGCCCCATACCGCGTCGTATCGCGCTCCAGGTCTAGCAGCGACAACTTCAGGCAAGGACTTACCCTGTTTTTTGAGGGGCGGCAACCTTATCCTCAATGGGAATGATGTGCAAAGAGTCGTTGAAGGTGGGCGACCCGCCCAATACCAACGTCCAATTGCGTGGCCCATTTTGTTCTGGCCTAATCCATCTTTGAATAGTCGCTCGCTCTGACATCGAAAGGGGTACCCAATGGCCGGCACAAATGAACTGAAAGAGACCACGCGCGTGACCGTGCCTGTCGCGTCGAACACGCCTGAGTTGAACACACTTGGCGTGAACGTTTTTACCGCCCCGGGAAAGACCATGGTCGGCGAGCGGCCAAAGCCCTTCGGCGAAGCGTTCGGCTTTGACCCGATCACGTCGACTTTAATCTTCGGCGAGTACGACGCGGTGCTGGTGGACGCGATGTGCACCGTGGCTGAGGCCGAGGCTCTCGCGGATTGGATCGCCCTGCACAACCGCAACCTGGAGACCATCTATATAACGCACGCCCATTTCGACCACTTCTACGGCCTGAGCATTCTGCTCGACCGTTTCCCGGGCGCTCGGGCGATCGCAACGCCCAAGGCGCTGAGCGCCATGCAGCTTTATCTCTCTCCCCAGGTGCAGCGGTTAGCCCGCCGTATGTTTCCTGGGCAAGTGCCCACCAAGTTGGTTGCGCCCGAGCCCTATGAGCACGAAACGTTCACTCTCGAGGGCCAGGAATTGCGCATCATCGAGCAGGGCCGCACCGATAGTCCTGATTCGACGTCTTTGTACGTTCCATCGATCGGCCTTGTCGTCGCTGGCGACGTTGTGTACAACCAATGCCGCATGTACGTCGGCGACACCACCCCCGAGAGCCGAAAGAATTGGATCGCGGCGCTAGACCGGTTAGCAGCGCTCAATCCGACGATGGTTGTCGCCGGCCACAAGAAGCCCGGCGCGCCCGACTCTCCCTCGATGATCCAGGACACCAAGCGTTACCTCGAGGACTTCGATCGGCTGCAGAAAACCGCGACCTCCGACCAGGAGCTGTTTGACCAGATGACGGAGCTATACCCGCATTGGGTAGCCAATCAATCGTGGTTGATGTTCGGATTCCCGGGGGCATAGCATCAACCGAATTGAAAGGGCTGACACGAAAACCTGCTCAAGCTTCCCAAGGGTTGACCACACCGGCTCCCGTACGCTCAAAATCGGCTACATTCCTGGTCGCGACGGTCAAACCGTGTACCAGGGCTGTGGCTGCGATGAGGGCGTCACGATCGGAGCGAGGGTTCGGTACGTGAAGCGTCGCGCATCGCCGGGCGACGTCGGTGTCAATCGCAAGGATGCGGCCTGAGAATGTAGGCAACACGTGACGATCTATCCACGCACGAAGGATCGCGCCTTGCTCTTTGTCGCGCCGATCGACGAGAAGAATTCCGATCTCCAGTTCCAGCACCGAAATGACAGAGATGTAGAGACTCGCCGAGGGTACGCGTTCGGCCCATTTCTTGACGTTTGGATGCGTCTTCTTCGCTTTTCTTAATTCTGAAATTACGTTGGTATCCAGGATGTACATCAGGTTAAGTCCGCCGGCTCGTGCAGGTTTCCCCGCAGACGAGGCGGCTCAAATTCAATCTCAGCGGCAGCCGGCATCGCCAATAAGTCCATAATGCTCTTCTGCCCTCCAGTAATCCTTTGATACTCCTCCACCGTGAGCAGCACATGGGACGGACGACCTCGATCCGTAATGAAAACGGGACCTCGCTTAGCGGCTCTCTTTGCCCTACTTGTATCCTGATTAAAGTCTCGACTCGACAGTTTTGTAATCGCCATGGTCTCCGGTCCCCAATGTAGCAACGTACCTACATTATACCAGAAAAAGCACTAGCTCCAGGACTTCGATCGGTTGCAGTAAACCGCGACATCCGACCAGGAGCTGTTCGATCAGATGACGGAGCTGTATCGGCATTGGGTAGCCAACCAGTCGTGGTTGATGTTCGGATTCCCAGGGTCATAACCCACATCGCTATGAATTGAGTCGATACAAAAGTGTTGGCAATACCATCGTCCAATTGCGCGGCTGGGGTTGTTCTGGCTTAATCGCGATAGTCAATTCAACGAGGAGAAAGAAATGAAACGAATGTACCGAAGCGCTTTGATCGCAAGCACGATGCTGGTCCTGTTGTCCGCACTCAACATGAGAGGATTCGCTCAGACGAAATCCCCGCAAGGGACCAAAAATATTGTTCTGGTTCACGGCGCCTGGGCGGATGGATCGTGCTGGTCAGGAGTGATAGCGCTCCTTGAAGCGAAGGGTTTTCATGTGGTCGCGGTGCAGAATCCTTTGACCTCGCTGGCTGACGATGTAGCGGCGACGAAGCGCATCATCGCGTTGCAGGACGGACCAGTAATACTTGTCGGCCATTCCTACGCCGGCGTGGTGATTACCGAAGCTGGCAATGACCCAAAGGTTGTCGGGTTGGTCTACATAGCGGCGTTCGCGCCCGGGGATGGGGAGTCCATCAATTCCGTCAGCAAGCCATATCCGCCGGCTCCGCTGGGCAGCGAGCTGCGGCCCGACGCTCAGGGTTTTCTAACGGCGACTCCAAAAGGAATTGCCGAGGACATGGCGCAGGATCTCCCGGCCAGTGAACAGCAGATACTCACGGCGACACAAGGACAAACGTCGTCATCGGTTTTCGGAGCCACAGTTGCGACCGCTGCGTGGAAGAGTAAGCCTTCATGGGCCCTGATTGCGGGCAACGACCGGGCGATTCCGCCGCAACTCGAGAAAGACGAAGCAGCGACTATAAAGGCAACTTCAGTTACCGTAACAGCGAATCATCTGGCCATGCTGTCTCATCCGAAAGAAGTGGCGGAGTTGATCGAGCAAGCGGCAGCCAAAGCAAAATAAATTCGATTTCAAAAAGGAGAACAAAATGACAAAAGGAAAAATCTTAGTACTAGTCTCGAGCGGTTACGGTTTGCCCTTGAAAGATGGCGGGTGCTACAAGGGCGCTGGCTACTATCTCAACGAGCTGACGGTTCCGGTTCGCGCCCTGATGAAGGAGGGCTACGAAATCACTTTCTCCAACCCCAAAGGCAACACGCCGCAATTGGATGTCAATTCAGCGATCGCCCAGTTCTTCGGCGGAGACGAGGCTAAGCTTCAGGACTATCTAAAATTCAAGGACAGTCTGACTGGGCTCAAAAATCCAACTCGTATCTCGGATGTCGTCGCATCCGGCCTGGATCAATATGACGCGGTTTTCGTCCCTGGCGGCCATGGCCCGATGGAAGATCTTCTCGATGATCCCGACGCCGGCATCGTGATGAGACACTTTCATGAAACATCCAAGCCGACGGCAGTGCTCTGCCATGGCCCGATTTCACTGCTCTCTGCGCTCCCGAATTCGAAGGAGTTTGTCGCCGCGCTGTCGGCGGGCGATGCCGCTGGAGCGCACGCGATGGCTCAGGGCTGGATCTATTCCGGCTATAAGATGACTATCTTTTCGACAGCGGAAGAGCAGCAGCGCGAGCCGCTTGAGATTGGCGGCAAGGTTCTCTTCTACCCGGACTTCGCCCTGCAAACTGCGGGCGGTGACGTAAGTGTGCTCGCTCCATGGTCGAGCTACGTCCTTCAAGATCGCGAGCTGATCTCAGGACAGAATCCGTTCTCTGATGAAGCGCTTCTGAAACTTCTTCTACCGGCACTCGATCGGAGGAGGGAGTCGGTTTCAGCGGCATAAGAATCGGAGGGAAAAGCGGGAACAGGCGGGAGCGTTACCATTTTTCGGCAATGGAAATTAGTCAACGTGCCGTCTGTCCCCAGTTTTTTCCACGAGATGTTCGGCCGCATACGCAGTCTGCCGGGAGGACCAATGGCAGAGACGTTCGAAGCATACCGAACTCGCGTCCTAAGCTATCTTGGCGATGAGGAGCCCATCGGTGTACAACGATCCACCCCATCGCGACTCGATCGGCGTTTGCGCGATGTCGCGCCCGAGGAGTTGATCCGGCGTCCTGCACCTGAAAAGTGGTCCATCGCCGAGATCGTAGCGCACCTGGCGGACGCGGAGCTGGCGATGGGGTGGCGATTGCGAAACATGCTGGCGAATCCGGGCGTGGCGTTAACGTGGTGGGATCAGGACGTATGGGCGGAGCGCTTGGGTTACGCGCAGCAAGATGCGAGCCTTTCGGCAGGCGTCTTTCGGGCGCTGCGCGAGAGCAACCTGCGACTGTTGGAGTCGGTCCCGCGCGCACGGTGGGTGGAGTGTTATGGGATCCACGAGGTACGCGGACGGCAAACGGTCGAGGAGTTCGTCCGCCTGGAAGCGGCACACGACTTGAACCATCTTCGGCAGATCGACCGCATCTTGGGTGGGCGTATGTAGTGGTAGCCGTTTGGCTGCCAACGCCCCGGTTTATCCCAGAACGCGAAGGAACAGAGCGCCCACTGTGTTGGTGATGCGGCAAGATCAAAAGCCTGGACCACCCGCCCTAAGCCAGCGGGAATTTACAACTTGGGTTGACTGTTTATTGCACCAAATTGAATACAACGCCGCCGGTAAACTCTGTGCTGACATGAACGCCACCGGCGGTCGTTGTGCCGTAGAATCCCTGGGAATTTATCTGGATCAGTTCGCCTGCGGGGTGAACTCCGTCACCATTCGCAACGCCGTCGAAATAGTGAAGGATGACCTCGGTCCAGGCCCCGCCGGAGGTCTGCGGCGGCTTCAGTTTGAACACGATACCATTGCCGGAAAGAGGGCCGGTGCCGCCAGAATAGGTAGTGCCGTAGAGGTTGTTGGCCGCGTCGCGAATTAGTCCGGCCATCGGGGTGTCTCCGTCCTTCGCATGAGATCCGAAATTGTACAGCGTGGTTTCCTGCCATGGATCGCCAGAAGTTGCCGGGGGAGACAGTTCATACACAGCGCCCGGGTTGGGGAACCCCTGAGTCCCCTGACTTGTGACGCCATATATATTTCCTGCGGTATCAAAGGTCAGGGGCCCTACGGGATATACGCCGAAGCCCGCGCTGGTGGTGAAAACATAAAGGACCGTTTCCGTCCATACCCCATCTTTCAATGTCAGTTCAAAAACGATACCATAGCCACCGTCCTGCACCCCGCCGCCCTGAGTTGTTGTTCCGTAGAGTGCGCCATTATGAACAACCAAGCCAGCCACGGGTACGGAGCCGTCGCCCTGTACAACCCCGAAATTATGAAGCACGCGGTAGCTCCATTCGCCGCCTGCGGTTGCGGGCGGTTTCAAGACAAAAGCTGTGCCTAGCTTGGCGCTGCCCCCATCCTGCGTCACGCCGTAAAAATCGCCTCCGTAGTAAAGCAGTTTGCTACCCTGCAGGTTTCCAGGGGAGGGAAGGTTGGTTTCCGTCCATGCGCCGCCCTCCGTGCCGGGGGGCTAAGTTCGAAGATCCCGCCATTGCGTGTCCCATAGAGGTTGCCTTGTTTGTCAAAGATGAGCGTTCCGCTGGGGTTAGCCCCGTCGCTTCCGCCTGTAAAGGTGTACAGGATGGTTTCCGTCCAGTCGCCGCCCGGAACTGCCGGCGGCGACAATTCGAAGACGATGCCGCAGCCCTTCACGCTCACGGCGCATGACCCTCCAAATACGGCTGTGCCGTAAAGGTTCCCGTTCGCATCGGGCACGAGCGCGCCCTGTGGATACTCCCCATCGGGAGGTCCTGTGAACTTGTGAAGAACTTTTTCGGCTGGGCCGCTAGCAAGTGAGTTCACGCTTGCGATCAGGAGGGTAAGAACGCCAAGGACTTTTGAACAGCCAAAAGAAATCGACTTGGCTGGCATGGGAGCACGTCCTTTCACGGGAAGAATCGAACCAAGGCCATCCCAGTCTGTTCCGCCTTCGCCGCTAGTGTCAAGCTCCCCCGAGCCTCGAAGACACGGGCTGCCAGTAGGCGCTGGAAGCCCGGTCGCTATAGGTTCCTAGGGCTTAATCGGGCAATGGCTGCCCGCTTTGACGGAGCACAACGACCGCAGATATTTCTTTCACTGTTTCAAGTAGCGAAGCGCAACACATCCTGATTTAAGAACCTTGGACTCCACAAGTTTTAGTTGTAATTTCTCGGGCAGGCTAACGTCTTCAAACAAGCGTCTCCCTTTTCCGACAACGACTGGCGCAACGACAATACGATATTCGTCAACCAGACCAAGCTCCGTAAGCTGGGAAGGAATATCTACACCACCGACCAGAATAGGTTTGCCTGGT
Source organism: uncultured Acidobacteriaceae bacterium (assembly GCA_963838015.1). GTDB lineage: Bacteria > Acidobacteriota > Terriglobia > Terriglobales > Acidobacteriaceae > Sulfotelmatobacter. The sequence goes on from CAWIPG010000001.1 coordinate 46,011, forward strand.
TCTTGCTTCAATTTAAGTATTTCATCGCGAAGGTTCGTACGAACAATTCTCGTATTTCCATCGTCAGCACTGTCTAACGATCGTGAAAAAACAACCTTCTTCCTGGAGACAAAGGTTTGAGCAAATTCCTTATCCGTTTTTGTCGAAGACGGATCTTTTGCGACATCAGGCCAATAAGGAACCATCAATTGATAGGTTTTACGCCCATAGACGAGCAGGTCAAAATCTCGCAAGAGGTTCGAGTGATATTCAAAGTCGTCTTCATCGGGATTGAACTTGGTATGGTCGCAGCAGCCATCCAGGCTAAGGTTGATTGCGTAGGTTACATTTCTCATTGGATCGTCCTATCTTATGTATCAGTATGTAACAGCGCCTGTGTACCAGCGCTTGTGTACCCGAGTTTGTCCGCCCTTTGCACAGTTCGGCTTAGCAGTTTTCCGTTCCATCACTACTGTTGCGCTGGGTTTTTACATGCTCGGCGCCGGCGTTCCATCGGACCATTTGTCCACTCCTATTAGAAAGACGGACAGTGGCGGGAAGGTTTCGAGTTGGGGGTAGGCTTCGGCGGAGATGCACCAGTAATTTACGGCCATGACCGGTGAGTTTGTGAGATTCGCGCCCCAGGCCGCACCATCTTTCGCTGCTTGGTAGAACATTAGGTGGGGCATATTGTGGCCGCCGCGGTCGGTTAGGTACGAGCTCTTCGACATCATGTAGTCGACCGTTCCCGGCTCGAGAGGCGGTAATTCTTTTTTGTCTATCGCTGCTTTGATAGCGGCGATGACTTCGAGTTTGGAATGGCCTGCCAGCAACAACTCCGTGCGCTTGTAGGCATACGGCAGAACGGAGCGGGCGGCGGGTGGGTTGAGGCAATCTGCGGCGCGAATTTTTGGGTTCCAAAATTCGGGGTGGTCGAACATGCCCAGCCATCCTCGTCCGACCCAGCAGACCCAGCCGTTTTTGCCCTGGACCGCGGTCTCGTAGCCGTGGCGGGTTAGGACTATAACTGAGGCGTCGTGGGAGATGGCGTCTGGAGCGGCGCTGCGGGCGAGGGCAATTTCTGTGTCGCGCTCCATAAGATATTGTTCGATCGGCGCCATGGTTGGATAAGGTGCCGCAGCATCCTGAGCCATTGCCTGATTCGCCATGACGAGGTTCACCATAATAAGGTTCCCCATACCCAGCACAACCAACAGCGCAAAACTTTTAATCACCATCATCATGAACCGCATTGAGTGTCTCCTTATAGTTAGTTCTTCAAAGGCCCAGCGAACTTGTAGGCATTGATAACGACGCCTGAGGGAAAAGCTTTCGTGCTGGCGGGCTCGAATGCGCGTGGCGGAGTTCCCTCTGCAAAGAGGCGCTTCCCTTTGCCCAGCAGGACTGGATACACGATCAGCACGACTTCATCCGCAAGCCCGTGTTCGAGCAGCGTCGATGTCAGCGTAGAGCTACCCCAGAGGACAAGGTCAGGGCCGTCCTGCGACTTGATGCGCCGAATGCCATCGACAATGTCCGGCCCAACGCCATCGAACGGACCCCATTGTAGACTCTCGGGCCTGTGGGTCACGACGTATTTCGTTGCGGCGTTGAGGGCGTCCGACATAGGACTGCTCGGCGCCTTCGGCCAGAAGTCCGACCACTGATCATAGGTGCGCCGGCCAAGCAGCACATCGAAGCTCGCGCCATGCGCCGCAAAGACTGCATCTCTGCCAGCGGGTGTGCGATAGGGTGCAGTCCAGTTGCCGTAGGGGGAATCGTCCGACTGGAGTACACCGTCCAGCGAGATGTGTTTCATGATCTTGAGCTTTCTCATACAGTCTCCTAATTTATTTCGCCGAATCTTTATTTTGATAGATCGGTTAGCGGATTTTCCGTTCCGTCCGACCACCGTTGCACGCCGATCGAGAACATAGTCAGGTGCTCGGTCAAGTGCTCGTGCTCGTCGCTCACAGCCATGATTGGAGAGCCCGGCAGATTCGCTCCCCAGGTTGCGGGGTCGGTGTGCGAATAGAAAAACATAACGTGCGGAGGCCAGTGTTTGACGCTGTCACCGCCGTATCCTTGCTTCGACATCATGTAGCACATCGCCCCAGCTTCCATCGCCGGCAGTTCTTTTTTGTCGACAGCGGAGAAGATGGCCTCGTCCACCTGAGCTTGCGTGCTTCCCGCCAGGATCAAGCCGGTCCTTTTGAGGTTGCGTGGAAGCAGCGAATGCACGGCTGCCCCGTTATAACAAATGGGGGTCCGCACTCTGGGACTCCAAAAGTCAGCATCGGCTGCGGAAGTCCACGAACGCTCCACGATACACACGAAATCGTTTTTGCCTTTCACCGCTGTTTCGAAACCATGACGTCCAAGAACCAGGACCTCCGCATCGCGTGAAATGGATTCCGGCGCCGCACTTCGCGCCAGGGCTATTTCCGCACTCTGATCCGTCATGAGGTATTGCTCGATCAAGGCCATCTTTGCTGGGGCCATCTTTGCCGGGACCATCTTTGTCGGGACCATCTTTGTCGGGACAATGTTCGGATAAGGTCTCGAAGCATCCTGTGCCATCGCCTGATTCGCCGTAGCGAGGCACGCCGCACCGACCACAACAAGCAGTGCGAAGCTTTGCATTGCGATTACGCCAACCTTCTTTTTCCGCATCGTTTTCCTCCTGAGAGTGGGCCAAGTCCGATACTGCCGTTCAGTCACTTCCGTCGGGGCCTTTAGTCAGCCGCTCGACTACGCCCGTCCTTTCTTATCCGCGTCTGAAACGCTCGCACCTCGACCGGCGCGCGACAGGCGAGGGCAGCTTTGCGACCCCATGCCAGCGCCTCATCCATGTCAGCCGCTTCCAGCACCCAAAAACCGCCGATGTGCTCCTTGGCCTCTATGTAGGGCCCGTCGGTGATGAGCACCTTGCCATCGGGCTGCGCCCGCAGCGACTTCGCTTTGCTCACCGCGTGCAGGCCGCCAACGAAGGTTCTGACCCCGGCGGCAATCATCTCTTCGTTGAGCACGTCGATATCGCGGTGCATCGCTTCGTCCTCGACGGATGGGTCGTAGTTGTCGGGGTGGTGAATCGCAACTAAATATCGCGTCATGATTTCTCCTTATTCTGTAACAGTATTTTTCTATAACGATCTTCTTACGTAACGGCATTGGGGGCCAATTGCCCTGCCTTCACGATATAGTCGAACGGCCGCACGGAATTCGACAAGTCGTATCAAGAAAGTTTTTCCTCTTTTTATCTCAACCGTGAGGGTCGAGAGAGTGTCAGCAAAAAACCCCACTTCTCGCAAAGAACGCGAGAAATGGGGCACGAGGCGTCGCGAAATCGACAAAGTGCGGAGAGTTTTTTACTACTTGCTCATCTCAGCGGCGACGTCGTCGCCGAACTTCTTTTGGATCTCCTTTTGGGTCTCGGGATCGAAGTCAGTCATGTCAAACATCCGGCGAACTTCGACCATTTCGTTGTCCTTTCCGGGGATGCGCGCGGCCCATTCGAGCGCCTCTTCGCGCGACTTCACCTGGATGATCCAGTAGCCGCCGACCACTTCCTTCGCTTCGGTAAATGGGCCGTCGGTCACTTTCGATTTTCCGCCTTTGAAGGTGACGCGCGCGCTCATCGTCGCGGGCGGGGTCAGCCCGTCGAGCGCCAGCAGCACGCCGGCTTTCCCTAGTTCCTCGTTGTACTTGCCCATTGCCTCCATATCTTTGAAGTCGGGTACCCAGCCAGATTTTGTCTTTTCGTAGTCCTTCGGAAACATGATCATCATGAAGCGCATGGTGTTCTCCTTGTTTATCGAGTATCGGGTAATGAGTGTTGAGTGTTGTGCAGTCACCGTATTAGTGCCGCTACTTTTATATAAGAGCTGACCGCGCTGGGCTCAGAAAAATGCCAGTTGCGAGTTGCGAGGCGCCCGTGCGCAGTGCGGCTCCACTTACTAGTCGAACGGGGTGGCGGGGAATCGACACACCCGATTTGCAGATTTTTCGCGTAGCGTATCACCCGGGAAACACTTTCTGGCGGGCCGGTTGCCCGGCCTTCACCATATAGTCGAACGACCCCACTGGAGTTCGACAAGTTGTCGAGGTTTTATTTAGCTGGGCGGGTGGCCCTCGATAAGAGCGAAGGCGGTGTCAAGGACAAAAGTATTTCTGGCGGTGTTTTTGGCACCGTTTTTTTGCCAGAGAGGTTGAGGACCAAGACTCTGGATATGAAATCTCGCGCTGAATCACCCTAACGGTAGTGATCTTCTCCCGAAGATCGTTCCACCAACCATCGATTCGGCCTAAACATCGACCATGATTCTTCTATGCGAACATCCCGTCTGTACGGGATGCGAGAGCGCCCAATCAATCCTGCGGTCTAGCTTGCGCCGACCAGGGCCACCCGCGAGCTGCTCTCGATGCGAACGATCTCTGGATACGCCACATTGGTGCGCAGCATCCAGTAGAGTCGTACAGCTAACTTGCGCGCCGTTGCTACCTTGGCCACACCCTTCGGCTTCTGATGACAGCGATGCAAATACTGCTTGCGCAATCCGGGGTCGTGCTGCACCGCCGTCTGCGCTGCTTCCACCAGTAACGAGCGCAGCATGCGGTTGCCTTGCTTGCTGATCGCGCCCAGCTTCTGCCGTCCGCCCGAACTTTCCTCGCGCGGAATCAGTCCCAGATAGCTCGCCACCTGCTTGCCCCGCGCAAAGCGGCTCACATCGCCGATGGTCAGTATATAGGCCAGCGCCGTGTTCGGACCTACTCCCGGTTGCGTCATCAGCAACCTGGCCTGCGGATTTTCTTCCGCCGCTTGTTGCACCGCGTGATCCAACTTGCCGATCTGCTGGTTTAACATCGAAAGCAGGCCCAGCAAATCTTCCCGCCGGCACGCCGCCCAAGGTTTTAACGGAAGCTCGCGCAGCATCTTCTGCCCGGCCTGGCTCCACAGCTTGTGCTGGCGTTGCACTCCCTTATTCAGGGAAAGGTGTTGCAGTTCGTTTTTCACCCGGCTGCGAATCTCCACCAGCTTGTGCCGATGCAGCACCAGTTGCCGCAGATCGCGCTGCTCCCGGTCCGGAGTCCACAAGCGCGGAAAACGGCCTTCCACCACCAGCCTGCGAATGTGTTCCGCGTCCCGCTTGTCAGTCTTCTGCTTGCGCACGTAACTGGCCCGGATCTGCGCTGCATCTCCGATCCAGACCTCGTGCCCAAGATCTTCAACCAGCTCGATGAACCACTGACTGTTACCCGTGGCCTCCATGCCAATCAGCACCGGCGCCGCCAGTTGCTGATAAAACATCTTGGCCTCACCCGAAGCATGCACCAGCTTCCGTTCCCCGCAATCCCCGGTCTCCGTCTCCAACCAACTTACTTGCTGCCAGCTGGGATGGAAATCACATCCTATAATCATCATCGAAGGCTCCTTTCTTCCCAGCGTCTTCGTCCTCAAACAAAGACTACATGGGGTCTGAATCGAGCCTTCGCTCTTATCCAATCAAGCCTAACCGTGGCGGAAATAGTCCAACTCTCACTCTTGTTTCGCAATGTTGCGTGCTTCAATGTCCCATTCGGGATACCCCTGTGGATAACTAGCTGAACCGTCACAGGGGGTTCTACCTTATACTCGTCCGTTGTTCCGACACGAGGAGAGGTTGTTCAGTGAGTTCCCATTTGACCGCTCCGGTCGCCGCGAGGCTGTACGGCATCAGCCATTCCAACCGCAAAGCATCGGCTCTCTGGGGAAAGAACCAGTTCAACAGCGCTTTCCCCACGGCCCTAGCCTGCTATATGCGAGACAAAAGTATCCCAGCCGTCTATCTCAGCTTGGGCGAAGACTCAAAAGTCGTAGTCTCTGAGATCACCATCGACGAATTGTTCAACAGCGAAAAGCCAAACGAGCAACTTCGGTTTGATTTTGAAAGCCCTTTTGCACCATATCAAAATTACGCTCTCGACGGTATCCGCGGCATCGATTTGGTTGTCAAGAATGAAGGCGACGCGACCGATACAGGCTGGCGGCGAGCACTTGAAGTTAAGCTCACCGTAATTCCAGATAACACAACGTGTGCGCGACCAGAAGCGGAATGGAGTCCCGAACTGGTGATTCGTCCGGCATCCACGAAATACTGCGCGCTCGGAATCTATCATCGAAATCGAACGCGTAAAGACGAGATACGAGACATCTTCCAGCAACTTTGTGGCAACTTCCAACATTGGGACAGCCCCCACGAACTCCTTGATAAACAGACCGCGTTGCTCGCCTCCCTGAATCAATTCCAGGCAACATTCAAAGGAGCCCAGCAGCCTTTCCTAATTCAGCCAATCTGGAAAACCGAGGGGAAATCTCCCTCCTTGGCAGCAAAGGCGTTCGATCTCTTTGTCTGGAGCGACCTCGCCCTTTGCCGCGCCTTCATCGAGAAGTCGATTAGCTTCGGCTCGACTTTGAACAAAGGTTTGCGCTGCATCAGTTCTCGTTCCCGACGCGCACGTGGTTGGTTTCGATCGCGAACGACCGTGGCCACGAATGGCCTTCCGTCAAGCCCATGAACGAACTGACATTTTTCAAGGTCGGCGAGACCTACACAAACGACCAGATTCGATTCGCGCTCAGCTTGCAGAACGTCGGCGGGATTCGGCCCGCCCTAGACGCGAACCGGAGCTTAAGACATGTCGCGATAATGACGGCTGCTGAGGACTCGGGAAGACTTCCTAGCGAGAACCCATACCACGACAGGATCGAGGGGAACGTTCTTACCTACACTGCGCAGGGCCGGGAGGGCAACCAAGTCCTGACCGACCGAAACAAGCGGCTCGTCGAGCAGTACTCTGTCCCTACACCATTTTTTGGTTTCACGAACATTGGCCGACAGGTATATCGATTCCTAGGACTGCTGGAACTTCTGCGCCATTATCAAGAGAGCCAAAGTGACAAGAAGGGAAACCTCAGAAAGGCCTGGGTCTTTGAATTTCGCATTCACGACAAGCCAGAAGTTGTTCCCATCAACGATGCATTGTCCCTCTCGGCATCACTCCTGGCTGAATCCCGCAGGAACAATCCAGTCGGTAGCCCGGAACGCGAGGTCGCCGCCCTTCCGGACGACCAAAACGGGGCCAAGGCAACACCCCTTGAGCGAGAAGATGTGCGGATGCGGCTGTTTCAGTTCACGCCATATGATCTCGAACATTTCATCAAGCTCGTGTTCGAACGCACCGGATTCGTAAAGGTCTCCGTTACTCGGGCGAGTGGCGACGGAGGGATAGATGTGAATGCCTACGTCGACGAGAAAGACGACTTCTTTGCTGGGACTCACGTCCAAGCTCAAGTGAAGCGGTGGCGGCACGCAGTTGGGAGCCCTGAGATCAACCACTTCAGAGGAGCCTTGAGCACGACAGCAAAGGGAGTGTTTGTTACGACTAGCCACTTTACACGAGCCGCGTTGGCCGAGGCGCGGCACGAGACAAAGCCCTCCATCGCGTTAGTGGACGGAGACAGGCTCGCTGCGATCGTAATCCGCAGTGGGATTCCAACGAGCCTGTGATAAATCAATGTTTAACAGAGCGATTTCTTGTGGGGAGACGATCATGAAGCAAAACCTGGAAGTTACGCTGGCATTCGAGGTCGAGGTGGACCTGCCGGATGTATCTGACACCTTGGAAGCTGTGAGGGCCTTGCATACCCGCCTCGACACAGAACCGCTGCTGCTGTTGTACCGCGGCGAGGAGTGCCCTACCAAAATAATCTTTCAGACCAAAGTCATTTCCCAACAATTGGAGCCCAGGCCTGACGAGTTCAGATGTGATTCGTGCAGGAGGGAGCTCTCTAACGATGACAAATACATCGACGAGGACGGTAACGAGTTCTGCAGTAGCTGCTCCGGACAGAGAGCCCTTATGAAGCACTGAGTACCGACATAGGCCGAATGCTAGAGGCTCTTTACTCTGCGGACGCTATTAGTCGCCTTAGCAGAGCTTCGAAATTTGTCAATATCCGCTCCAAGCTTGATACGGACGATCTACTGCATCAGCTTTCAAAGCATCCAGAATTTAAGGGCTGCACTACGTCGGTGCGATCTCAGCTGCGAAGAGCTGTCAAACTCCACAGAGATTTTCTTTCGCGCTAATGGCGGATCAGTTTGATGCCGAGACGCGCAGTTGGATCATGCGCCAAGTGAAGAGTAAGGACACGGCTCCAGAGCGCCTCGTCAGGCGCGTCGCTCATTCGATGGGATACCGATTCCGGCTGCACCGCAGGGACCTGCCTGGAAATCCCGACATCGTTTTTCCTTCGCGGCGGAAAGTAATCTTCGTAAACGGCTGCTTTTGGCACGGACACAGCTGCTCGCGTGCCAAATTGCCACAAAGCCGCCGAGACTATTGGAAGGCAAAGATTCTAAGAACAGTCGCGCGTGACGGACAGCACACCAAATCCCTACGGTCGCTGGGGTGGAGCGCCCTTGTGATGTGGGAGTGCCAACTGAAGGATATTGAAGCACTGCGACGAAGAATTGTTAGATTTCTGGATCGGTCGGGGACAATTTTCCGTACGGTACCTTCGCCCTCGACTAAAGCAAAAGGGCCGCGCGAAATCCACAGCCCGTTGACGTCTGACCTTGTGCACAGTTCGGATTTTAGTATCTAAGTTATTTGACATCAATATTCGCGGGCCAGAACAGGGGGGTACCTATGGTCTGGTTCTGAGACTAGAGAACCCGCGTCCGGCGGGCAGGCGATTACAGGCTGAGTAGCGCAGCAGCAAGCCTGCGCAAGGCCTTACGTCGCGCTCGCTTCCAGCAGCGGATCGGCCTCGGCCTGTTCCCGCTTCAGATCGGCCAATTCCAGTTGAAGATTCCCGGCGTTGGTGGCGTAGGCGAGTCCTGTATCCAGATCGAGGACGCCTTCGCGGACCAGTCGATCGATCTCGCCATCGAAGTGCTGCATGCCTTCCTGCCCGCCGACGCGCATGGCATCCAGCAAAGTCTTGCCCTCGGCTTCGCCTTTTTCCACGTACTCGCGCGTGCGCAGAGTGGACTTCAATATCTCGATGGCCGCGACGCGTCCGTTGCCGTCCTTACGAGGAATGAGCCGTTGCGAAATGATGTAGCGGAAGCTCTTCGCCAGGCGGTTTCGAATCGTGTGCTGCTCCGACATCGGAAAGACTCCCGCGATTCTCTCCACCGTCTTCGATGCGTCGATGGTATGCAACGTGGAAAGGACCAGATGGCCCGTTTCCGCCGCTTCCATGGCGATCTCGATGGTCTCGCGGTCGCGCATCTCGCCCACCAGAATCACCTTCGGAGCCTGGCGCAGCGCGGCCCTTAGCGCGAGCGCAAAGCTCGGCGTATCAGCGTGCAATTCGCGCTGATGCACAATGCAGTTCTTGTGCGGGTGCAGAAACTCGATGGGATCCTCAATGGTGAGCACGTGGTAGAACTGCTCTTTATTTATTTTGTCGATGATCGCGGCCAGCGTAGACGACTTGCCGGAGCCGGTCGGTCCGGTCACCAGGACGATTCCGTTGCGCAGCTCCACAATCTTCCCCAGCTCAGCAGGCAAGTTCAGCGATTCAAAATCCGGGGCCTTGCCGGGAATTACCCGCATCACCACAGCGCATGTGCCGCGCTGCATGAAGACGTTGACCCGAAAGCGATTTGCACCGGGCAAACTGTAGGACACATCGCAGGATCCAAGTTCCTTTAGATTTTCGGTTGCATGCTGGTTGTTGCCGATCAAATCAGTGGCAATGCGCCGGGTATCCTCAATCGTAAGAGGGCGCGCTGAACCCGCCGGCGCCAGCTTCCCATTGATTTCCACCAGCGGCGGTTTTCCCGGCGAAAAAAAAAGATCGCTCACCTTGGCCGAAGTCTTCAGCATCGAGACCAGAAGTGCCGGAGTCGAGAATGGTGCGGCCGCAGGCGCAGTGGCGGTGGCGGCTCGCGCGGCAGCAGGAGCCGTGCCAGCAGGAGCGACTGCCGCAGTAGTGGAAGTTGGAACGGGAGCGGGCGGACGAACTGCTGGGGTCGCGGGAGCTGGACTTGCGGGAGTCGACATTGGGGAGGTTCCTAACTTGGATTAACTTCACGATCCTATAACAAGGGTGCTGAGATTAACGGGAATGTGATTCTCGGTACAGTTACGCAGGTAACTCGGCTGAGTTACAAACGGGAGGAGTTTCGATTTAGTGAGCGGCGAGAATCGTATCCGCCACGCGTGCACCTTCCACCGCGGCTTTCACATCGTGCGTTCGCAGAATGTGCGCGCCCTTGAGAATCAAAATAGTCTGGGCGGCAAGGTTTCCATAGAGCCGGTCTGGCGCGGCTGCATCTTTTCCATCTTTCGCCAGCATGCGGCCAATGAACGATTTCCTCGATGTTCCCGCTACCAGCGGAAAGCCGAGCGATTGAAAATCCTGAAAGTGCGCCAGCATCGGATAGTTCTGTTCGAAGTTTTTGCCGAAGCCGAAGCCGGGATCGAGAGCGATCCTCTCGCGACGTACTCCCGCCCGCACCGCCGTTTCCAACCAGTCTCTGAGTTCGCGCCTCACCAGCAAAACGATATCGCCGGGCGGCGGCAACGCGCGCCACTCTTCCGGACGGCCGCGCATGTGCATCAGAATCGCTCCGCATTTGAGTTCGCCGATTGTGCGCGCCATCTCCCGGTCCCAGCGAAAGCCGCTAACGTCGTTCACAATCTCGGCTCCGGCCGCGAGTGCCGCCCGCGCGACGCTGGCTTTGTAAGTATCGATCGAGATCAATGCATTCGGGCGCGCTTTCTTGATCGCGCTGATCACAGGCAGTACGCGCTGCAACTCTTCTTCTGCGGTCACGGCGACGTGCGCGCCGGGGCGCGTGGATTCTCCGCCTACGTCAATAATGTCGGCGCCTTCATCGAGCAGCTGAATCGCGTGACCGGTAGCTTTGTCCGTATCAAGATACAAGCCGCCGTCATAAAATGAGTCCGGCGTCACGTTGACGATGCCCATGATCAACGTGCGCTTGCCCAGCTCCAGCGTGCGCGTGCCGAGGCTCCATTGAAAGACAGCTCTCATGGGGTGGATTCTAAATGAAAGAAGAAAGAAGAAAGACGGTGGTGCTTTTAAACTACGATTGTCATCCTGAGCGAAGCCGTTTTTCAGGCGCAGCGAAGAGCCTGCCCTGAGCGAAGCCGAAGGGATCTCAAGCTTAACCGACCTTGCGCGTAGCCAACCTGTACAGCTACCGAAGAAGAACTCTTACCGGCGCCGGACCGCCGCCTCGCGCGTACGCATGGAGCGGAGTGCGCCGGGGCCCGTGCCCGTCGGCGGTTTGCGCATTCCATCGAGCAGGTCCTTGAGCACGACAGCGTTGTTGCGCTTCTCATTCTTCGAGGCATACAACAGTGTGACGCGCTTCCTCTTGTGAGCCAGCTTGTAAAGTTTCTGCAAATCTTTTTCGGCTTCCGGGTTCGCCAACTCTTTCAGATAACGTTTGCGAAACGCCAGCCATTGGTCGGGCTGCGCGTGAAACCACTTCCGCAATTCGTTCGAAGGAGCGAGATCGCGGAGCCACTCCTGCATGGCGACCTCAGATTTTCGCAGACCGCGCGGCCACAGGCGATCGACCAAAACCCGCGCCCCATCCGAGCGCGACACCGATTCGTAAACTCGCTTCACGGCAACTGGCATGGCTTTGCAGCGTTACTCTATGATTGTAAGTCGAACGGAATTGCTGCGGTTGTGGGAAACTCGGCACAAATGCGCTGCGGATCGCCGGATTGATATGGAATGCACAATGGACCAACGGCGCTGGATTGTAGTAGCTCTAGCGGCACTGCTCGCCTTGTCCGCATTTACAGGTTGCGACGTTGAGCGCCGCAAATCGGATGCTGAACTCGGCCTTAACCCCCAGCAATCCGCCGGCCGCAAGCTTTATGACAACTACTGCGACCGTTGCCATCGTCCTGATTCCACGAAGGGGAAAAAAGGTCCGGGGCTGAAGGGCATGTTTCAGCATCAATATCTTCCCCAGACTGGATTGCCTGCGAATGATGACCGCGTCACCGATATTATTCGCAATGGCCGTCCCGATATGGCCGGCTTCGGCCAGGTGCTGCGGCCGCAAGACATGCAGGATCTGCTCGCATACCTGCACACGCTGTAACCGTGGGATAATCTTCACGTGAAAACCGCCGCGCTCTCGCAGCTTTTTCGCAAGCTTCCGGCCGTGGATGATGTGATGCGCGACCTCGCCGTTGGCGCGCTGGTGGCGAGCTATGGCCACGAATCCGTAGTGGACGCGGCGCGGGTTGTACTGGCCCGGCTGCGCGCGGAGATTACATCGGGGCTGCTGAACGATGACAATGGCGCTCTCGGGCTTGCGCTCTCCGGTTTGCCTGGTGCGCTAGAGAATCAGCTCCGCCAGGCTCTGAGTTACTCTCTGCAGCCGTTGATCAACGCCACCGGCGTGATCCTGCATACCAACCTTGGCCGCGCTCCGCTGAGTGCTGAAGCGATCGAGCATATCCACGAAACTGCCGCGACTTATTCCAATCTCGAATTTGATCTCGCCGCCGGCGTTCGCGGTAAGCGGGATGTGCACGTGGACCGGCTTTTCCGCAAGCTGCTGAGCAGTGATGCCGAAATCGCGACCATCGTGGTCAACAACAATGCAGCCGCCGTGCTGCTGGCGCTCAATACGCTGGCTGAGGGCGGAGAAGTCATCGTATCGCGCGGCGAACTGGTGGAGATTGGCGGGTCGTTTCGCATCCCCGACGTGATGGCAAAGTCCGGCGCAATTCTGCGCGAGGTGGGAACCACGAATCGCACGCGCGCCGCCGACTATGAGGCCGCTATCACCGAACGAACCCGCCTTCTGCTGCGGGTGCACCGCTCGAACTTTGAGATCACCGGCTTCACCGAGCAGGCCTCCACTGCAGAACTGGTGGCGCTGGCGCGCAAACGCGGTGTCCCTCTAATGGAAGACTTAGGCAGCGGAGCGCTCTTCGACCTGCGCTCGATTGGCATCAGCGGCGAGCCGGGAGTGCTCGACAGTCTGCGCACCGGCGTCGATATCGTTACTTATAGCGGAGATAAGTTGCTCGGCGGTCCACAAGCAGGGTTGATCAGCGGCAGTTCAAAATTGATTGCCCGCATGCGATCGAATTCCCTCTTCCGCGCGTTGCGCGTAGACAAGCTAATCTATGCCGCATTGGAAGCGACTCTTCTCGCCTACGTGCAACGAGATCATGATGCGATTCCCACGCTGCGCATGATGCGCCTGACGAAAGAAGAAATCGGCAAGCGAGCCGAGGCAGTCGCCGCGCAATTGAGCAGCCCAAAGTTGAAAGTTGAAATCATGGATGGTGAATCGATCCTCGGCGGCGGCGCAGCGCCATCCTCTATTCTACCCACGCGCGTGCTCGCGCTGACTTGCGAAGGCCTCAGCGCGGACGAACTTGCCACGCGTCTGCGTAGTTCCGAACCTCCGATCATTGCGCGAGTCGAAGAAGGCCGCGTGGTGCTGGATTTGCGAACCGTTTTTCCCACACAGGATGTTGCCGTGGCCGCAGCTCTTAACCGCATCGTTTTGTGATCTTCTCGCATCGAAGCAGCGTTGACTCTCCTCTACACCATCGGACATTCGACCCGCTCCATCGAGGACTTGATCGAGACGCTGCAGGCCCATGCGATTGAAACGCTGGTGGATATTCGTGCGTTTCCTATGTCGCGGCGGCTGCCACAGTTCAATCGAGAATCCCTGGAAAAGAGTTTGCCCGCAGCCGGAATCCGTTATGTTTGGATGAAAGCCCTGGGAGGCTATCGCAAGAAGAGTCGCGAAGATTCCCCGCACATTGCACTCCGCAACGCGAGCTTTCGCAACTACGCAGATTACACGCTCACCCCGGAATTTGAGAAAGCGATGGCCGATCTGATCGCTTTGGCCGAGGGCTCGCGCACCGCGTACATGTGCGCCGAGCGCGTATACTTCCACTGCCATCGCATGCTGGTTTCTGACTGGCTGGTCGCGCACGGACACGAGGTGATGCACATCGACGGCACCGGCCCGTTAAAACCACATCGCTTAACCGCGGAAGCGCGCATGATCGATGGCAAACTGATTTACCGCGGCGACCGCCTCTTTTAGGGTGTGGATGCAAGTATCCAGCGCTGCAGTTTCGCGGCGTAGACCACGGGAACCATGCTGATCATCTTTGGCGGACTGCCGGGAGCAGGAAAGACAACGATTGCCAGAGAGCTGGCTCGTCAGCTCGGCGCCGTGTATTTGCACATCGACTCCATCGAGCAAGCCATCCGTGATTGCGGCGAGATGAACGGGCCTGATGAATCTGGGTATTGCGTTGCCTACGCGGTCGCCAAAGACAATCTTCTCCTCGGTCGAACTGTGGTTGCAGATTCCGTCAACCCGCTTCGAGTGACTCGCGACGCCTGGGCTGAGGTCGCCAGTCTGGCCGGAGTGGGTAAGTTAGAAGTCGAAATTACGTGTTCTAGTCCGCAGCTGCATCGTCAACGCCTGGAAGCACGTCCAGCCGACATTGCCGGACTGCGCGTAACGCGGGAAGAGGCTCTCTCCCGCGCGTATGAGCCTTGGAACCGTGAGCATCTCGTAATCGACACGGCTGCCACGAGCATTGCGGAGGCCGTCGCGGAATTGCGAAAAGCATTTGTGGAGCGAGCAACGTGAAAATATGATCATCGGCACCGGTATTGATATCGCAGAAGTCCCGCGCATTCGGCAATCGATCGAGCGTTTTGGCGACCGCTTTCTAAAGCGAATCTATACCGCGGGTGAAATTCGTTACTGCGATTCTAAAGCCAATCGCGTCGAGCGTTACGCCGCGCGCTTCGCCGCCAAAGAAGCGGCGATGAAGGCTCTGGGCACGGGCTGGAGCCACGGCGTGCGCTGGCGGGATTGCGAAGTAGCGCGCCTGCCGGGTGGACGTCCGACGATTGCCTTTCACGGAAAAGCCGTCGAGATCGCGGCGAGGCTGGGCGTAAAGCATACAGCGCTGTCGCTTTCGCACACCGCGGAGCAGGCTATCGCGCAAGTGATACTGGAAAGCTAACAGTGGACCTCAGCGGCTAAAGCCGAGTATGAAACAAGTCACTTATCGCAGCGCTGAAGCGCTGCGCCACCCAAAATCAAGTGCAACATCGAGTTTCCCACAACGTTTGAAGCTGTGCCCTTTCAAGGCTCCGCACCGCAGCTTCCTTCTGCTAGACTGGCGCATTCCGTTTCATCATGTCCACGACCATTCAAGCTGTCACGCCCGTTTCTTCGTCCGCCGAGATCCCTGAGCGCACGCTTCTCGTGGGTTTGGGACTAACCAGTTTTGCGGCATTGTTGCTGGAGCTGGCGCTCACTCGATTGTTCTCTGTAGTGCTCTTTTATCACTTCGCGTTTCTCGCGATTTCGATTGCGTTGCTGGGGCTGGGAGCGGGCGGCGTGTTTGCCTATCTGCTAAAAAAACGCCTAGCGCGTTTTTCTACGCGCACGCTGGCCGCGCGTCTGTGCACGATTAACTCGGTTCTAGTCCTCCTTGTGCTGGAGGTCGTGCTGCATGTACCGGTCTCGCTTACGGTGACGGGAGAGAATTTTCTTCGGCTCAGCGTCCTCTACGTCGATTCTTCCATTCCTTTCTTCCTGACCGGATTGTTGTTCTCGGTGGTCTTCGCCCGCGAGACCTGGCGCGTGCCGCGGCTTTACGGAGCTGACCTCAGCGGCGGGGCGCTGGCCTGCCTGGCGGTGGTTCCGCTGCTGAACTTCGTAGGCGGGCCCAACACGATTCTGGCAGCGGCTGTAGCCATGGCAGCGGCTGGCATGGTCTGGGCTCCATCATCGGGCGCACGCAAATTGGCGGGCGCATTAGCGGCCGCGTTTGTTTTGCTAATCGCAGCGAACTATTCCGGTCGCTTGATTGATGTGGTCTACGCCAAGGGAATATTTCGCAATCCCGCCTGGGTGGAATTTGCGCGCTGGAATGCGCTGTCGCGCGTGGAGGTAGATCGCCAGGGCCAGGGCAAGGCTATCGTCATCGACGCCGACGCTTCTACCTCGATCATGAATTGCGACCTTGCGCACTGGAGCGGTTCGCGATGTGAAGAAGATCAGATGTCGGCTCCCCCGGCATTGGCCAATGCTCTGCGCCCGCACGGAGACTTCGCCATCATTGGCCCCGGCGGCGGCGTGGATGTGCTGCGCGCCGTGGCGAATGGCAGCCCCAGCGTCACCGGCATCGAAATCAATCCCATCATCGCCAACACCATTATGCGTGGGCGTTATGCCGACTACGCGCAGCATCTCTATGAACGTCCGGAGGTACACATACATGTAACCGATGGCCGTTCGTATCTGCGCTCGACGCCGCAGCAATTCGATGTAGTACAGATGACGCTGGTAGACACCTGGGCCTCGACTGCGGCCGGCGCTTTCGCTTTGAGCGAGAATAATCTTTACACCGTGGAAGCCTTCCGCGAATATTTTCAGCATCTCAAACCGGATGGCATGATCGCCATCACCCGCTGGGAGTTCCAGCAACCGCGCGAGGCGCTGCGCGTGGTTTCCGTTGCGATGCAAGCGCTGCATACTCTCGACGTGGCAAACCCGGCGCGCAATTTTATGGTCGCTTCGCAAGGGGCGCTCGATGAAGACGGAATCCCGGTGGTGGTGCTGGCGAAGAAAACGGCTTTTACCGCGGACGAAGAATCCGCGGCGCAGGCGTTCTTCGGGCGATACGAAGAGATTAGCCCGCTCTACCTGCCTTCGCAGTCAAACCATAATCCATTTTCCGATCTAATCGCGAGCAACGATCCTTACCGCTTCGCGCAGAGTTATGCCTACAACGTCTCGCCGGTTACCGACAATGCGCCGTTTTTTTTCTTCACCCTCAAAGCTGGACAAATTCTCGGCGAGGAGGGCGTACAACATGGAATCGATTGGAAGGTGAACCTGGGTGTGCTGGTTCTGATTCTTGTGCTGGTCATTTCCGCGGTGGCCGTTCTGGCTTTCCTGATTCTTCCGCTAGCTCTGCGAGGAGGCCGCCACTCGCCGCTTCCCCTGCTTTATTTCATAGCCGTGGGTCTGGGCTACATTCTGGTGGAGATTTCGTTCATTCAGCGCTTCGTGCTTTTTCTCGGGCACCCAACCTACGCGCTTACTGTCGTCATCTTTTTGCTGATGCTCTCAAGCGGCGCCGGAAGCCTGTTCTCGCGCCGCTGGCTGCACCGCACCGAAATGTGCTGGATGCCGCTTGCACTCGTGATCCTCGCGCTGGTGGTCAATATATTTCTGCTGCCACACTTCCTGCCAGCCTGGGTCGGATTGGAACTCGGTTACAGATTCCTGATCAGCGGCCTGTTGCTGGTGCCGCTCGGCTTCGTGATGGGGATGCCCTTTCCCACCGGCCTGCGCGCTCTGGGTGCACGCTCTGGGCTTGATGTTCCAAGCGGAGCGACGAGCGCCGATAATGCCGTGGAGTGGGCATGGGCGATGAATGCCGCCGCCAGCGTGCTCGGTTCGGTGCTGGCCATGGTGATTGCCATCCAGTTTGGCTTGACGGTGACGCTCGCGTGTGGCGTTGCCGCATATCTGATTGCGCTGTTGCTGTTGCCAGCACTTCACCGGCAACGGGCATAGAACGTCCATAGCAAAGCTCCGCTTTTGTTATGATGCTGCGAGGGGCAGCTCGGGGTGGAGCTGTTTCCGTGTATCGCTGAGACCGCGGTCTGAGGAAATCATTTGCCGAGCCAGAAGCAGCTCAAATGGTCGGAACTTCGCGTAGGGGTCACGGTCATCATCGCCAGCCTTGTGCTCGCGGTGCTTTTGTTTTTGATGTCCGGCACCAGCGGCCTTTTCTCGCGCCGCATCACTCTCGTCTCCTATTTCGATAATGCTGAAGGCCTTCGCCCCGGCGCGCCCGTGCGGCTTAGCGGCGTCGATATCGGCAACGTTTCCGCCATCCGCATCGTTCCCGACAAAGATAAACAGATCACTCCCGTTGAAGTGATCATGAAGGTGGGCACGAAGTATGGGTTCAACCTGCGCCGCGATTCGGTCACGTCGCTCGATACCGCGGGCGTGCTCGGCGAAACTTACCTGGATATCGACAGCGCGCAAGCCGTCGGTCCGGTAGTGCACGATGGCGACACGCTTCCAACACAAGTGCATCCTGACTTTAATGAAGTGGTGCGCTCCAGCCAGAGCACGCTGCAGAACATGGACGCGCTGCTCAAGCGCGCCGACCGCATCCTGGCCTTTGCCGAGAGCGGCAAAGGTTCGATCGGCAAATTGATTTACGATCCCACTCTTTATAATCGCTTTTCCGAAACCGTCGCGGATTTCCAGGGAATTGTCGATCAGATCGCCAAGGGTAAAGGCAGCCTCGGCCAGTTAGTCAACAGCAACGACGCTTACAACAAGTTCGTCGCAACCCTCGACAAGATGAACGGCGTCATTGACGACCTGCAGGCAGGCAAAGGCACCGCCGGAAAATTCCTGAAGGATCCCTCTCTTTACAACAATGCCAACGACACCATCGCGAACCTGAAGAAGGTGAGCGAAGACATTAACTCGGGCAAGGGCACGGCCGGAAAGCTGATTAACGACGAGGAATTGGCCAAGAAGATCGATACCACCATGACCAAGCTGGCCGCGCTCACCAGCGATCTGGAAGCGGGACAGGGTACTGTGGGAAAACTTCTCAAGGATGAAACGCTCTACAACAACGCTAATAAGATGCTCGAGGAGACGCAGGGTCTGATAAAGGGTATCCGCGAAAATCCCAAGAAGTATCTCAGTATCAAATTGCATATCTTCTAGAGTGATCTAGATTTCTACATCGCCCTCCAGATAGAAGACGCAGCTGCCTTCCAGTTCGACGCGATCTCCGTACAAACGGCAAATGATTTCTCCGCCGCGCGGCGACGCTTGAAACGCGCGAAATTCCATCTTGCCCAGCCGTTTGGCCCAATAGGGCGTAAGCATGCAGTGCGCCGCTCCGGTTACCGGATCTTCCGGAATGCCCTTGGCGGGCGCGAAATAGCGGCTGATGAAATCGTAGACTCCATCTCCAGGCGCAGTCACGATCACTCCCGGCCGGTCCATGCGCACGATCGCCGCCGAGTTTGGGGCCAACTGACGCACGATTTCGGTGCTCTCAAGAACAGCCATGTAGTTAAACGTGTTCGCGAAGACTTCGACTGGAACGACGCCCAACGCTTCCGCCAAACCCGGCGGCACTGCAATCGCCTCCGACGGCCGCGTGGGAAAGTTCATGACATAACCGGCATCGGCACGCTTCACAGTCAACGGCCCACTGGCGGTGTGGAAGACCACGCAGGCGCGACCCGGCTCCAGCCGCTCCATCACCACTGCGGCACTGGCAAGAGTAGCGTGGCCACAAAGCGGCACCTCGACCATGGGTGTGAACCAGCGCAAGCGATAGTCGCTGCCTTCGCGAACCAGAAAAGCCGTTTCAGCCAGATTGTTCTCCGCGGCAATCGCTTGCATCACAGCATCCGGCGGGAAGCTCGCCATTGGCATCACCGCGGCGGGATTTCCTGCGAAGCGGCGGGTGGTGAACGCATCAATCTGGAATATCGGCCGTGCGCATAGTTTCAATACTCAGTGTTCTCCGATCCCGAAGAGCGCGCCCAGCAACAGAATCGTAAGCACTCCAAACGAAATTGCTCCATACTTCCAATCCTTTTCGCGCAGAAAAAGAATTCCTGCAACCAGCACGCGCACCACCGGCGTTGCCAGCATCAGCAGCACGCCCGCGCGCTCGATCCCCGCTGGAACGCGGCCGTGGACGAAGAGCCCAACCAGCAATCCCGCCAGCATGATGAAGAAACATCCGAACGCTCCCACGCGGAGGACGAGTGCAACTACGCGGTCGAAGGCTGGCTCGCGCACCTGGCTCATGCCGCGCCTCCCGTCAATAGATGCACGATCAAGTGGCCAGCGAGATAAAGCATGATCGCGACCAGCAGATAGACGACATATTTTGTTTGAATGCGCGGAGCCAGGCGCGCGCCCAGCAGCGATCCCAGGAAAACGCCAACTGCCAGCGGAGCGGCGACTCCCACCAGAATGTCGCCGCGCCGGTAGTAAACCAGCGCGCTCGCTGCCGCCGTCACGCCCACCATGAAATTCGAAGTGGCCGTGGCCACCATCAACGGAACATTCATGAAGATGTACATCACCGGAACTTTGATGGGGCCGCCGCCGATGCCAAGCAAGCCGGAGAGTCCGCCTGCGACCAAAGACGCGCCCAGGCCGAGTGGATAACGCCGCGGCTCATAGGGCGGAATCACGGTCTCTCCATTGCTCTTGGCGGGTAGCTCATCCTGATCTTTTATTTTGCCACCGCGCGCCAGAATCGTGATGGAGCTATACAACAAGAATCCGGCAAACAATCCCTCCAACGCGTTGCGGTTGAAGTACGCCACCAGATATGCCGTAACGGCTGCGCCCAGCGAAGTTGCCAGCTCCAGCGTCATGCCGAGGCGAATATCGGTGGTGTGGCGCTGGAGATGAACGGAAGAACTCGCTGCGGAAGTCGTGATCACGGCGACCAGACTTGTGCCGATCGCCTGCCGGATGGGAATTCCAAAATGCAGCGCGAGGATCGGCGAAATCAAAACGCCGCCGCCGATTCCAGTCATCGCTCCCAGGATGCCTGCGAAGAAACCCAGCAGAACCAGGAGCGCGGTCAGCATGCCGCGTCTACGATACCACCCGCGGAGTAGAGGTGGATTCGGCCTGCTCGTGCGCGTGATAGCTGGAGCGCACCATGGGGCCGGATTCGACGTGGCGGAAACCGAAGCGCAACGCCTCATTCCGCAGTTCGCGAAATTCTTCAGGCGTGTAGAAGCGGGCGATGGGCAAGTGGTCGCGTGAAGGCCGCAGATACTGGCCTACGGTAAGAATGTCAACGCCACGCTCCCCGAGATCGCGGAACACTTCGATCAGTTCTTCCGACGACTCGCCAATCCCCACCATTACACCGCTCTTCGTCACCATGCTTGGAGAAAACTTCTTGGCGTTCTCCAGCAGATCGAGCGTGCGCTGGTAGCGCGCGCCGGAGCGCACGGCGCGATAAAGTCGAGGCACGGTTTCTGTGTTGTGGTTGAGCACGTCAGGCTGCGCATCGAGCACAATCTTCAACGGCTCTTCCAGACCTTGAAAATCCGGAATCAGCACTTCGATGCGGCAATCTGGAATCAGCTCGCGAATCTCGCGAATGGTCTCGGCAAAGACTCGGGCGCCGCCAACGTTGTCATCGTCGCGATTCACGCTGGTCACAACCGCATGTTTCAAACCCAGCGTGGCCACGGCCTCAGCCACGCGGCGCGGCTCGTCCCAGTCGATCGGCTCGGGACGGCCCTTGGGCACAGCGCAGAATCCGCAGCGCCTGGTGCAGATATCGCCCAGCAGCATAAAGGTCGCAGTCTTATGATTCCAGCACTCGCCGATGTTCGGACACTGCGCCGACTCGCAAACCGTATGCAACCCCAACCCTCGCGCCAGCTTTTTGAGCTGGTGGAAGTTGTCGCCGACCGGAGCCTTGGCGCGGAGCCACGCCGGCTTAGGCACACGCAGCGGCGGCGAGAGGTCGATCTGGATCAGTTGGGCGTTTCCGGCCATCCCTATGATTTTACCAGTTGGGCCTAGTCCGCGCAGCGATGCGGACTAGCTATCTCATGTCCTATGCATTTTGTCTCACGCGCTTCAGCTCAAAATTAAGCTAGTTCTAATCGAGTCGTCACTCGCAAAGATGCTTGCGAATTGACCTTCTTCCGCTGCCTTACGCAAACAAGCTCTCAAAATCTCTTCCATTCGTCTGTAGCTCATGGTTACTTCCTTTGAGAGTTCCGCTCTTGCTCCCAGTTGTACATGCGCGCTAGACACGTAAGTGAAATGCTGCCCATGAGCAAGCTGGGACCGTTGATCATAGGCCAACGCTACTTCCTCTTTTGTACAGGTGACGCCTACTATCGCGGCCAACTGGAAGACACGGTCTCGAAATTGCCGGCCTGAATTGTGCCGGTCTGTGTGGATCAGAGCTTCTAGAGCGGTAATCATGAGAACCCAACGGACATCCAATTCATAAGTGAGTGAAGCATACTCGTGGTACCACAGCGAACGGACAAGGCGGCGCGGCCATTTTTTCGAATCGAATCGAGACAAAAGGCTGGCAACGAGTCCGAATTCTTTGTTTGTCAACCAATCTCGGTTTTCAACGGCTGATACAAAGGCAATCGAGCCGTGACCACTTACAATGCCAGGATGAACCCATTCGATTGACCCGTCCGCTAGTGTCACAATGCGTGCGGCGAAACGAAGGGCGTGAGTCGTCGGGTGTACTAACCTTGAGAGTGCAATGCAGGTGCGAAGCATCTGGTCTCCATCCCAAGTTTCGCTTGGAAGCTCGCCAAACTCGCCGATCTTGCGAACGAAGGAATAGAGCTGCCGATATTCCCGAATTCTGTGTGCATTTGGTGGATGAACGCCGGGCGAATCTAGAGCGACAAATAGTTTATTAGCCAACTGCTCAGTCACGCGACACACGACTATATTTTTTCCAAGACTTATCGGCAAATCAGGTTGTGGAAACTCTGCTACGGTTGCAGCTGAACAATCGGTCCGCGGCGTGTGGACGACGATGTCGTAAACGGTTTTGACCGAATCGGACAGATGCTCGAAGGGAGGAAACGAATTCATAGTTTAACCGCGTTCTTTCGGGAAGGAGGGTCGCGCTTATTGTAGAGGGCGGATATTAAGCTGTCGAAGTCAGCATGGAGAGGTAGCGACGTCCGTGTAGACGCGCAGTTCGGAGGTTACCTTTCATGCCTCACCCAACCTCAACCAGCCCGTAGGTATGCTGCCAGCGCGTACGCAGAGCAACCTGCGCGCGACTGATTTCCACCTGCGTGATCTCGGAATTCGGCCCTTCCATCACCGCCGCGGCCTCGCGCTTGGCCAGTTCCAGCAACTGCCGATCGCGAATCAGATTGGCCACGCGGAAGCTCGGCATCCCCGCTTGCCGCGTGCCGAAAAATTCGCCGGGGCCACGCAGCTCGAGATCGAGTTCGGCGATTTGAAAGCCGTCGTTGGTGCGCACCATAGCGTCGAGACGGCGCTCGCCGTCTTCCGTAACTTTGCCTCCGGTCATTAGAACGCAATAAGATTTCGCTGCTCCGCGCCCGATGCGCCCGCGCAACTGGTGCAGCTGCGCCAGACCAAAGCGCTCCGCGTGCTCGATCACCATCACGGTCGCGTTCGGCACATCCACGCCCACTTCAATCACGGTGGTCGCAACCAGAATCTGCAGCTCGCCTTTCTGAAACATGCGCATGACCTGATCTTTCAAATCGGAATCCAGCCGCCCATGCAGCAGCCCAACCTTCAGATCAGCAAAAATCTTCCCACTCAGCTCGCGGTACATTTTGATCGCAGCCTTCAACTCCGTCTCTTCGTTTTCCGCGATGACGGGATAAACCACATACACCTGATGTCCCTTCGCGACTTGCTTGCGCACAAAGTCCCACACCTCCGGCGAGCGGTCGTCGGAGATTCGCCGCGTGACGATGGGCGTGCGCCCCGGCGGAAGTTCATCGAGGATGCTGAGATCGAGATCGCCGTAAAGAGTAAGCGCCAGCGTGCGCGGGATCGGCGTTGCGGTCATCACCAGAACATCGGGCTCGGCAAGGCTCTTTTCGTCCTTACCCTCCCCCGATTTCTTCATCAACTTCAGCCGCTGCAAAACGCCGAAGCGATGCTGCTCGTCAACAATCACCAGCCCCGGCTTCGCAAACTCAACTTTCTCTTCCAGCAAAGCATGCGTGCCGATGACAAGCTGCGCGTTTCCCTGCGCAATATGCCGGCGAATTTCGCGCTTCCGATCAGCCTCCAGCGAGCCTGTGAGCAGAACAATTCGATATCCAGCATTCTCCAAAATCCGCCGCGCGGAAAAATAGTGCTGCTGCGCCAGAATCTCCGTAGGCGCCATCAACGCCACCTGATATCCATTCTCAATGGCAATGATCGCCGCCTGAAAGCCGACGATAGTTTTCCCCGAGCCCACATCTCCTTGCAGCAAACGCCGCATGGGATGCGGCTTTTGCATGTCATCGGCAATTTCTTTCAACACCCGCTTCTGCGCCGCCGTGGGATGGAAAGGCAGAATCTTTTTAATCGCCTGCCGTACCCGGTCGTCGAGCTGAAAGGCGATGCCAGTTTGCGCCTTCTGCTGGCGCTTCTTCATCTCCAGCCCTAGCTCGATGAAAAACAATTCCTCAAAGATCAGCCGGATGTGCGCGGCCGTGCGCGACGACTGCAAATCTTCAAAGCTCTCCCCAGCTTCCGGCCAGTGAACTTTCCACAGCGCCTCACGCGGCGAAACCAGCGCCAGCCGCCCGCGCACGGCTGCCGGAATCGTTTCGGCCAGCTCCGGCGTGAGATCATCGAGCGCCGTCCGAATGATCCGCCGAAACCAGCGCGCGCTCACGCGCCCCTGTCCCGCCGATTCGTAGATGGGCACAATGCGCCCCACTTCCAGCGACGCCGCAGCCTTGTCGTCCGCCGCATTCCCTTCCGCCTCGCCCAGCATCTCAAACTGCGGCTGCATAATCTGCAGCTCGCCGCTGCGCGAATCCTGCTCCACCTTGCCATAGAGCGCGACCAACTCGCCGGGCTTGAACTTACCCTGAAGGTAGGTGGCATTAAACCACAAGCATTTCAGCCGCGACCGTCCCTGGCCCACGGTGAGCTGAAAAATCGGCATGCGCCGCGTGCGAAACAACCCGGAGTTCCGCACTTCGCCAATCACCGTCGCCATCTCGCCAGCGCGCAGCTCCGCAATCCCGCGCGGATTCAGCCGGTCTTCGTAGCGAAACGGCAAATAGTGCAGCAGGTCGCCGACCGTGGCAATGCCCTTGGTGGCGAGAATCTCCGCCAGCTTAGGGCCGACTCCCTTGACGTACTGCACGGGCGTGGTGAGTTCAAGCATGCGAAGCTTCCAGAGGAATGTTCCGGAGGAATGTTAGCAGCAACTCGACTCGTAGACGCGCCTTGCTGCATCTACTCACGTAACACAGATTTTTGCCGCCTGAATTCCCGGCTAATAATTCCTGACCACTAATTTAAGGAGGACTCCGATGGTGACGACTGCTGCAGCATCGCCCACGCAAGCCGAAAAGGCGCAAACCTTCCACGCGCTCCATAAGCGCAACAGCGCATTCATCATTCCCAATCCGTGGGATGCAGGCTCGGCGCGCGTGCTGGCGCACCTCGGCTTCGAAGCGCTGGCTACCACCAGCATGGGCTACGCCTTTTCCGTGGGGCGGCGTGACAACACTCTCGACCGCCAAGAGACATTGGCTTATGCATCCGCGATGGCATCAGCCACCAACTTGCCGGTCAGTGCCGACCTCGAGAACGGCTTCGGAGACGCCCCTGAAATCATCGCCGAAACCATTCGACTGGCGGCGGCTGCCGGAGTTGTCGGCGGCTCCATCGAAGATGCAACCGGACGCCCCGACCACCCCATCTATGATCTCGAACCTGCAATCGAGCGAGTCCGCGCGGCCGTAGCAGCGGCGCGCGCCCTCCCTTTTCCCTTCACGCTAACCGCGCGCGCAGAAAACTATTTGCACGGCCGGCCCGACCTTGCAGATACGATCAAGCGCCTGCAAGCCTTTCAGGAGGCGGGCGCTGACGTTTTGTATGCGCCTGCTCTGGCCTCGAAAGACGATATTGCCGCTGTGGTCAAATCTGTGGATCGTCCGGTAAATGTGCTCATGGGGCTGCAAGGAGTTCAAATGAGCCTGGCTGAACTCTCGGCCATTGGAGTCAGGCGCGTCAGCGTGGGAAGTTCGCTCTTCCGGACCGCTCTGGGCGCTTTCCTTCGCGCCGCCCGGGAAATGCGCGAACGCGGTACCTTTACTTTTGCCAGTGAGGCCGTAAGCCCGAAGGAGATGAGCTCCATTTTTACGACATAAAACTGCCACCGCGCATCATAGTTGAACTCCATGCCTCCGGTGTCTAAATCTTCGGTGCTCATCAACCTAATTCAAGCTCTCTGCGCCATCATCCTCGGCAACGTGGCGTACTTCCTGCTTGCGCCATCCCTACCGCTGCCGCGCCACCGGCCATTCCAGGTCGACTGGGGACTGGTCATAGATTTCTGGTTCTGCGCCGTCGCCTATGGCTTGATCCGCACCGCCAGAAAGTGGAAGTAGAACGTACGTTTCACCTCGCTATTGCCAGCGGGACGCCAGCGCTACACTTGCCACCGCCATAGTTTTGATTGTCATCCCGAGCAAGCGCCTTTTGCGCAGCGAGGGATCTGGGCGAGCCGCGCGAAGCGTCGCGTTCTTTGCGGCGCAATAATCGCGCGTTTGGCTCGCCTCCCTATCTGCATTGCCACGTTACTTTAGGAACCTCCGCCAATCACCTTCGCCAGGTTACGATATCTCCTGACGTATGAATAAAATCGCGGTCCTGTACGACGCGGGCCAAGCTGTGCTCTCCACCTTCGACCTGGATGAGGTGTTGCAGCGCATCCTGGCAATCGCGCGAGACTATTTTCATCTGCGGAATGTGGCCATCGTACTGCTCGATAAGCAGTCGCAGGAACTCTACGTCCGCTCCCAGATTGGCTGGGACGAAGGACAAGACAAGGTCCGGTTGTCTTTAGGCCAGGGAATCACGGGAGCGGCGGCGCTCAAGAAACAACCGGTCTATGCGCCCGATACCCGCCAGGACCCGCGTTATTTCTGCTCTGCCAAATCGACCCGTTCCGAGCTGGCCATCCCTTTAATGGTGCGCGATGAGGTGGTCGGCGTGCTCGATTGCCAGAGCGACAACGTCGACCATTTCGATTCGGAAACCATCGATCTGCTCACGCTTTTCTCCACTCAGGCGTCAATCGCTCTGCAAAACGCCCGCCTATATTCGCTGGAGCAGCAACGGGCGCGGCAACTGCAAGCCATCAATGCCATCGCCCAGCAAACCACGGCGGTGCTCGAGTTGGAAGAGTTGCTGCGTAGAGTTTGCCAATTGATTCAGGACGCATTCCGCGTTTCGCATGTCTCGCTTCTCCTGCGCGAAGATCATGACCTCGTCCTCCGGGCACATCACGGAACTCTCACCCCTCGCATTCCCGAAGGCGGCCGCTTCGCCGCCACCGACGAGCCCTGGGCCGGCATCCTGTCCGATAGCCGCACGGCGATGGAAAGAGATTTGAACCAGACCTCGGCGGCGAAGTTCTTTGCGGAATCGGCCTCGCGCATGTGCATTCCCCTGGTGTCGTTTGGGCAGACGCTGGGAGTGCTCGCTCTCGATAGCGCCAAGACCGATGCCTTTCGCGACGGCGACCAGCAGTCGCTGGAATCGGTGGCCGATATCTGCGCCACAGCCATTCAGAATGCGCACTACGTTGACCGCGTGAAACAGCTCGCCTATCTCGACGGCTTAACCGGAATTTTCAATCGCCGCTTTTTCGAGCTGCGCATCATGGAAGAAATCGAGCGCGCCCGCCGCGGCGGTCTGGGCATGGCCGTAATCATGGCCGATATCGATCAGTTCAAGCGCCTGAATGATGAGTTCGGGCACGTGCTCGGCGACGAAGTGCTCCGCCAGGTTTCATCTCTGTTCCACCAGCAGTTGCGCAAGATCGACGTGGTATGCCGCTACGGCGGCGAGGAATTCGGGATTCTGCTGACGCAAGTCAACCCAGAGCAGGCGCTGACCATAGCGGAAAAACTGCGGAAGATGGTAGAGGGGTGGTCATTCCCAGGCGTGCCCCGTACCGTAACCATCAGCGCCGGAGCAGCTGCCTTTCCTCAACACGGTACAACTCGCGATGAACTAGTAAGAGCAGCAGACTCCGCTCTCTACGCCGCCAAGCAAGCCGGCCGCAACCGCGTATGCCTCGGTCCGATGGCCCGCCGCCAAGCAGCGGGTGTTTAGCTTCCCACTTACTACCCGCCCAACCCACCCCACGATACAAATATCCCTCGGATGCACGTGAGCGCAAGCGCTTCATTCCACTCTTACCATCTTGATTCCTGCCAGCGTCATCTAGGCCATCAAAGGCGAACATGGGCTGTCCTATCGAGGGAGAAATGTTAAATCGGTTAGGAAGGGGCGGGGGCATTACGTACGAACAGCATAATTTCCTGGGCTAACGAACTCGATCAGGCCTAAATCTCGAAGCACCTGGAGTTGCTGACGCATCTTCGGGCGCACGTTTTGATTGGGGGGATGAATGCGCTGCAAGTATGGCTCAAATTCATAAAGCTCTCGAAGCGAAAAGCGGGGCTTCCGCAGTTTGCGTATTGTGGCAAGGACGTCTAGCGCCCAGCCCCTGACCGCCGGCGGCACCTCAGCGAGCTTCCTCACACGTGAGAATTCCGCTCTGACTTGCTGTTCTGCGACACAGGTACTGTCTGAAACGAGAACAATTTTGCCATCCTGAGGAATTCTGTCCAACAGAATGTTACACTCCACCCAGCCCGCTCGGCGGGCCCTGGGGCCAAGCGGAGGGCGTCTTTCAATAACAGTCTCAGAGAAGAAAACGCTAGGGATTAAGAGGAGGTTTCTGATCAACCATTCGGAAGAATATTGCAAAACGAGCAGGTTCGGAACTCGATCCGACCGTATCGCACGAATCATCGACTCGTAGCCAGCATCGACGATCTTTTTCTGATTCCAACTTTTGAAGCCCTTTAGCTGGAAGTACTGCCCACACTTAGGACATACAAAATCGACGGCCGGAGTATTTGCCCTCAAATGCGAAAGTCTGGCAGAATCGCATGCCGCACAATAAAGCTCTCGGCTGCACCAGTCTTCGCTAACCACTCTAGCGACTTGGGAACCCGCCTTGTAGGCGCGGCCAAGCTCAAGCTTGCACTGCAGATTCATTGGCGCACTGTTTATTGAGGAACATACAACTTATTCGCGGCGTAATAATCCCGTGCTTCGTTCGATGGAAAACTATCACCTGCCCCGATGTTGTCCAGGTCGATCACCTCAACCACAAAACCAGGAGGCACTGTTCCTTCGACCACATAGGCACAACCACCGGAAACAGTAACAAAGATTTTATTCATCTATGGCCCCCGCCGAATTAAACGAAAAATTCTATCATGCGCAGAAATAACGCCCCGACGCCCTACTTCTTCTTCCCCCGCAGCATCTCAACCACCCGCTCATAGTCATCTACGGAGGCGTACTCAATCACAATCTTTCCCTTCCCGCTTCGATCCTTAATCCTCACCCGCATCCCCAGCGTTCGCTCCATATCCGTCTGCGCCGCGCGCACATTCGGATCCATCCATCGCGCACCGCGCGCTTCTCGTTTCGCTCCCGGCATGAGCTGCCCCGGCATCATCGGCAGCGACCCGTTGATCCGCATCACCCGGTCTTCAATCTGGTCCCACTTTAATTTGTGGGTCACTACTTCTTCCGCCACCTTCTCGATATATTCCTCATTCTCCAGCCGCAAAAGCTCCCGCGCATCGCTGAAGCTCAGCCGATCCTCCAGCATGTAGTCCATCACCTTCTGAGGAAGCCGCAGCAACCGCATGTAATTCGACACCGTCTCGCGCGACACGCCAATCCGGTCGGCAATCTGCGCCTGC
Source organism: uncultured Acidobacteriaceae bacterium (assembly GCA_963838015.1). Lineage (GTDB taxonomy): Bacteria > Acidobacteriota > Terriglobia > Terriglobales > Acidobacteriaceae > Sulfotelmatobacter. The sequence goes on from CAWIPG010000001.1 coordinate 75,637, forward strand.
GTCAGCTTGAACTCCTTGCTCAGCACCCGAAATGCCTCCGCCTGCTCGATGGGATTCAAGTCCTCCCGCACCATGTTCTCGAGCACCGTCATCTCCGCCGCCTGCTGTGGCGAGAGCCTCCGCACCAGCGCCGGCACGGTATCCTTCCCAGCCATCTTCGATGCCCGCAACCGCCGCTCGCCCAGCACCAGGATGTAGCGCCCAGCCTCCTCCGCCGCCGCACCACCACCGGCTGCACCACCCCATGCTCCTTGATCGAATCTCTCAACTCGATCAACATCTCCTCATCAAACACATACCGCGTCTGGTAAGGATTTTTGTCGATCAACTCAATCGCCAGATTAGTAACGGTATTGCCCGACACCGCCACAGCCTGAATCGAGATAATCTCGGGCTCGTTTGGGGCGGACGCCCCCGTCCGCCCAGCGTCGGTCTGCTCAGAAGCCACAAGAACACTAGTGTCCACGCCATTGTCACCAACACCACCGCCCGCTGTGTTCTTGTCATTCCGAACGAAGTGAGGAACCCTGGTCTCGCCGAAACCAGCACTAGCAGCGGGTGCCTCATCCTTCGCGTCCTTTGCGAAGGGTGGGCGCGGCTCAGCCGTAGGAACCCGCGACTCGGGACTAACCACCCGCGGCCCCGGCAGCAACGACTCCAACCCGCGCCCCAAAGCCCGCCGCTTCTCCACCTTCTCGTCCTTCTTCTCGCTACTCGCCAAATTAGTAGCCGCTGTAATAGTCATGAATATGTGTCCTCTGTGAACTCCTGTGCCCTCTGTGTTTAGTGTTTTTGATTATTGATCTCAACTCCCGCCATCCAAGCGGTGTACGGGCAAATACATATTGATTATTATCAATTTATATATCGACGTATATCAATGTAAAATCAAGCCGTCTTATCCATCTCACCCGCCGAAGGCTCCGAGCCAGCAGCTGCTAACTGCTTCCCCAGAATCTCCTTGGCCAGCCGGATGTAACTCTCCGCACCCTTCGATCGCGGATCGTATATCAGCGCCGGCTGCCCATGGCTTGGCGCTTCAGCCAACCGGATGTTCCGCGGTATGGTTGCGGTGCACACCTTCGCGCCGAAGAATTTTCGCAGTTCAGCAGTCACCTGCTGCGCCAGGTTGGTTCGCTCATCCAGCATGGTCAGCACCACGCCTTCAATCTCAAGCGCTGGATTCAGCACCATGCGGATGCGTTCCACTGTGTCCATCAGCTCGCTGATACCTTCGAGCGCAAAGTATTCCGCTTGCATAGGAATCAGAACTGAATCGGACGCGACGAGCGCGTTCAGCGTCAGCAAGTCGAGCGCTGGTGGGCAATCCAGAACGATGTACTGAAAGCGCTCGCGTAGTGGCATGATCGCATCGCGCAAGCGATACTCGCGCCGCTCAGCTTCGACGAGCTCTATGTTTGCTCCGATTAGATTCTTGTGAGAAGGAATGATCCAGAGTTGCTCGAGCTCAGTAGTGGCCAGCGCTTCTTCGCCGGAAGCTGCGCCCATTAGCAGGTGATAGGTCGAGATGCGTTCCGGATCTTTTACCAGGCCCAAGCCGCTTGAGGCATTTGATTGCGGATCGCAATCGATGAGGAGCGTGTTCACTTCGGCCGCGGCGATGGATGCGGCTAGGTTGATGGCAGTCGTAGTCTTCCCCACGCCGCCCTTCTGATTGGCAACAGCGATGACGTGTCCCATAAGTTGTCGAGGAGCGCAGAGCTGTTGGCAGAATAGTGCGATACGAGATTCGAATGCAAGGTTAGATGTTGTGCATTTTCAGAATATTTGTGCAAAAGCAGTCCCAGTGTTCCGGTCGGAACATTGGTCGGGGGAGTTGAAGCGCTACTGGATTGATGTTCCAGTTGGAACATTAGGAAGACTTGCCCCGATTGGATGGCCGGACGATTCCTAATTGCAAGTGTTCCAACCGGAACATTAGAACCAAATTCTAATGTCTCAACTGAACCGGAACATACTTCCTAATGTTCCAGTTGGAACACTGGAAACATATTCAGGACCTGTTTTGTATCAATTTGAGACTTGACCACTATTGGCTGCTGATGTGCGTTTCAATTGGCAGATCGATCCTAATTACGGCGATTTATTCCCACTTATTTACCGCCGTGGTTCGGGTGCTGCCGATCAGGAGAATGCGGGATCTTGATTCTGGGATGGGAGTAGCGGTGTGCCAAGTTAGGTTAGGGAGGGTTGATCGGGCTTCGGCAAGTTGCGAGGAGGCGATCAGGAGGGCAAGACGACCCGAGGGGGCCAAGAGGCTGGCTGCGGTTGGAAGGATGCTGGAGAAGCGCTCGACCGCGCGAAGAGTTACTACGTCGAAAGTTGCCGGGGGAAGGGTTTCGGCGCGGGCATTTCTTATATTGATGTCCGTCAATGTAAGAGTGCGGGTTAGTTCGCGCAGGAAGGCGGCTTTCTTGTGGTTGGATTCGATTAGCGTTAGGGCTATGTTCGGGACCCAGAGTTTGATGGGGAGTCCGGGGAAGCCGGCGCCGGAGCCTAAATCTGCTACGCGAACGTTGGCAACGTCAACGTCAAAATCTTTTACCACAGAGGGCACAAGGGACACAGAGGAAGGCACAGTGTAAGGCGGGAAGAGGTGACGGGCGGCGAATAGGGATTCGCCGAAGTGGCGGGTGACTATTTCTTCTTTGTTGCGGATGGCGGTAAGGTTGATGCGGGCGTTCCAGCGCAAGAGTAGATCGATGTATATCGATATACTTTGGAGTTGAGCGGGGGACAGGACAGCAGGTTCCTCACCGGGCCTTTGGCCCAGTTCGGAATGACAAGGATTTAGAAAGGGTTGGAGCAGGTCGGCGATGCGGGAGGGTTGCATGAGACGCAAGATTGTAGACGGCGGGCACTGCATTTTCAACGCAGGTCTAGAAGGAGCACACGAGTGCTAAGCTGGGAGGATGAAGAAACAATTGTCTGACCAGCAGTTTCATGATCGGCGGCATCAGGAGCGGAAGCGAGCTGAGGCGGCGAGGAAGCCGGTTAAGAAGAAAGTGGAGACGGGGAAGCAGGGTAGGGAATCTCGCGTGGCTGGGAGCTAGCGGCTAAGAATTGGTGCCCTCCCTACGGGACTCGCTCCAGCCCTCCACTTCTCCCCGCACTTACGTGCGGGGCTAGTACATGCCGTCCCTATCGGGACTGGAATGCCGTAGGTCCGTACTACATCCTTTGCCCAAAATTAAGTTCTCACGTGAACTCGCACTCTGGCCCATTTAGGTACTGCGAAAGTGTTCCCATTCAAAACCAGAGCCTAGTGAGTTCGGAAAATTCAAAAGCAAAGTCAAAGGCAGCGGACAAGAGTGTCCGCCCCACACGTTTTGTCGAGCTGCGCTCGACGGACAGCCGGAGGCGGCTGTCCCGACATAAAACCTAGAACTTCTCACAGAGGCTCATCCTCAAAATACTTTCTGATCATGGGAATTCCAGGGTTACGAACTTGGCGGGCTTGGTGCCGGTGTTGGTTAGGATGGTGTTGTCGTTGCGGGGGAGCCATTTAGAATCGCCGGATTTGAAGTGGCTGCGAAGGTCATTTGCTCGGAGATCTAAATCGTTGATGGCTACGAGGAGATGTGGGCCAGCGTAGTGGTGCTTCGGGACTACTGCGCCGGGCTGGAGTTCGAATTCGGTTACGCGGATGCCGTCTTTGACGAAAAGAATTTGTTTGGTGCCGTTGGCGAGGATGTCGAGGCCGCGGTCTTCGTCCCAGTGAGGGGTGGATTTGCGGAGAGATTCGTCTTCCAGTATCTCGATGGTGACGTTGCGGAAGGGTTGATCGGAGGAATCGCGGACGAGATGGGCGAAAGTGGCGGGGGTGAAGGCGGTTTGGCCGTCTTTGAGGTTGACGGTGACGGGAGGCTTGTCTTTGACTTGGTTGGCGATCTCGACGTCGCCGAGGGTGACGTAGATGTAGTCATGGCGGTGCCAGTGCATGAGAGTTGCGGTGTCAGGAAGAACTTCGACGTTGAAGACACGGACGGATTTGTTTTCGAAGGTGAGGTGGTGGTGGGGCTCGGCGGTGATTTCGACTTCGGGGGCGGCCGCTTGCGCGGCTAGCAAAGTTGCGGCTAGGCACAGGTAGAACGCGGGGCGTTTCATGCGGCGAATTGTAGCACCGGGATGGGCTGGGGAAATCCGGTTGCCGCGCTAGGTTGCTAACTAAGCGGCTAAAGCCGCTATTGATTTTGCGGCATTTACGGCGCGGCTAGAAGCCGCGCCCTTTCAAAGCGAAATTGCAAATCGGGCTTTTCAGCTTTCTCAACGGGACAGTCGAGGCGGATCGAAATACTCTAGCGGAGAGCATCAGGGGGCGGTAATGGAGATTGGCAAACTACTGGTTTTTATTGGGATTGCGCTGGTTGTTGCCGGGCTGGCCGTGATGCTGCTAGGGCGGATGAACTTTCCTTTGGGACGGCTGCCGGGAGACTTTTTGTATCGCGGGAAGAATACGACGGTGTACTTTCCGCTGGCGACTTCGTTGGTGGTGAGTGTGGTGCTTTCGATCTTGTTGTATCTGCTGAGCCGGTGGCGGCGCTAGGAACGTGAATCCGTCGGGTGAGGGTGAGGTTGTGTCGTCCGCTGAAGCGGACTCGGGTTCTTTCACATCCAGCTTCCCGCTCCTGGGAGTCCGGACAAATTCAAAGGCAGCGGACAAAAGTGTCCGCTCCACACAAGCTTGTCGAGCTGCGCTCGACGGACAGCCGAGGACGGCTGTCCTCACATGAAACCAACTCGGACACGTATGTACCAATGATTTTGTGGCGGCGGGCTGCGTTCTGCAACAATCGCTAACGAATTAAGGGTCGGCACCGTGATTGCAAGACATCTTGCGATCGCGTTTTCGATCATGAAGTTTTCCTCACCGCTTGCTCTTGATTCGGCAACTAACCCACTTCTACTCTTCGTCTGCTCCAGGCCGGCCTTGCGCTGAAGGTCGACCATCCCCCAGGAGGTTTCGACATGGCATCCCCCAAGGTTTCAGTTCTTTGCTCCCTGCTGCTTGCTTCCATTGTGGCGTGCTTGTTTGCCGGTGGTGTTTCGCGCGCGTGGGCGCAAGACGTTCTCACCTATCACAACAACAATGCGCGGACGGGGCTGAATTCCGCCGAGACTACGCTGACCCTTGGCAACGTGAATTCGACTACGTTTGGGAAGCTGTTCACTTTGACAGTGGATGGGCTGGTGGATGCCGAGCCGCTGTACCTGTCGGCGGTGCCGATCTCAGGCAGCGGGACTCATAACCTTTTGATTGTGGCCACCGAGAATGATTCGGTTTACGCCTTCGACGCTGACACGGGCGCGAAGATTTGGCACATGAGCACTCTGGGCTCCGGCGAGACTGTGTCGGATGATCGCAGTTGCAGCCAGGTCTCGCCGGAGATTGGGATCACGTCGACTCCGGTGATCCGGCGGCCGGCGGGATCGAATGGAGTGATTTACGTGGTGGCGATGTCGAAGAATTCGTCGGGGGATTATTTCCAGCGGCTGCATGCGCTCGACGCCACGACGGGTAAGGAAATGTATAAGGGGCCAGTTGCAATTACGGCGAAATATCCCGGCACTGGCGATAACAGCTCGGGCGGATATGTGGTGTTCGATCCGGCGCAATACAAAGAGCGCTCGGGATTGTTGCTGCTGGATGGCGTGATTTATCTGACGTGGGCTTCGCATTGCGACATTCGTCCGTATACGGGGTGGGTGATGGGGTACAGCGCGACAACGCTGAAGCAGACTGCGGTGATCAATGTGACTCCCAATGGAAACGAAGGTGCGATTTGGGGCGCGGGCGGGGGACTTACGGCGGATACTTCGGGCAACATCTTTTTTCTGGATGCGAACGGGACCTTCGATACGACGCTGACTTCGGGCGGGCTGCCCAGCAGCGGCGATTATGGAAACGCATTTATCCGGCTCACTACGAGTGGCGGGTTGGCCGTCGCGGATTATTTTGAGATGGACAATGGAGTCGAGGAGAGCAATAGCGATACGGATCTCGGGTCCGGAGGGGCAATTTTGTTCCCGGCGATGACGAATGCGGCGGGGACAAGCTTTGAGCTGGCGGCGGGAGCGGGGAAAGATACGAATCTCTACGTGGTGAATCGCAACTCCATGGGAAAGTTTAACGCCAACAGCAACAAGATGTATCAGGAGCTGGCGGGAGCACTGCCGGGAGGAATCTGGTCGATGCCGGCGTTCATTGGCGGGCGGTTATATTTTGGTCCGGTGGGCCAGCCGATTATGGAGTTTGAATTCACGGATGCCAGGCTTTCGAGCGCGCCGGTGGCGCAGACCAGCAACAGCTTCGGCTACCCCGGAGCCACGCCCAGCATTTCATCGAATGGCGGTAAGAATGCGATTGTGTGGGCTGCTGAGAATACGAATCCGGCGGTTTTGCACGCTTATAACGCGCTAACGCTGGCGGAGATATACAACAGCAACCAGGCGGCGAATGGGCGCGATCAGTTCGGCGCGGGGAATAAGTTCATCACTCCGATGATTATTCATGGCAAGGTTTATGTGGGGACGACCACGGGGGTGGGGGTGTTTGGATTGCTGGCGGGGTCGGGGGACAAACCATAGAGCTGACGCCGGCTTCAAAAAAGGTCATTGCTCGCAGCGCTTGAAGCGCTGCGCCCACCCAAAATCAAGGGCAAATACAGGGTCAAAAGCAGCGGGCGGGGCGCCCGCTCCACACTCGCGTGCTGGGCTGCGCCCGGCGGACAGCCGAGGGCGGCTGTCCCCACATGAGCACATTCTGTTCTAGACTCCTAATATTCGATGGTGCTCAGGGACCAACTAGGTTTGAGATTCGCTCCGCCGGAGCGACGGGTGTGGACTGTCGGCGGGCTTGTCGCGGCGGTGCGGGCGCACGTGGAGCGGGAGTATTCCGACGCGTGGGTTGAGGGGGAGATCTCGAATTTTCGGGCGCCCGATTCCGGGCATCTTTATTTCACGTTGAAAGATGGGAATGCGCAGCTTCGGGTGGTGATGTTTAGTTCGAAGGCGCGCCTGCTGCGCTTTCGTCCGGCGGATGGGATGCAGGTGGTGGTGCGCGGGCGGGTCACGATTTATGAAGATCGCGGTGAGTTGCAGATTGCGGCGGAGTACATTGAGCCGAAAGGCGCGGGAGGATTGCAGCTTGGGTTTGAGCAACTGAAGGCGAAGTTGGAAGCGGAAGGATTGTTTGCGGCAGAGCGGAAGAAGGCTATTCCGGCATTGCCGGCGCGGATTGGAATTGTGACCTCGCCGCAGGCGGCGGCGCTGCGTGACATTCTGAATATTTTGCAGAGGCGGCATCACTCGGCGAATGTGGTGATTTATCCGGCGCAGGTGCAGGGCGACGCGGCGGCTGGCGAAGTGGCAAGCGGGGTGCGGTATTTCAATGCGAACCGTGTTGAAGCTGGCCGCAGCGTGGAAGTGATTATTGTGGGGCGCGGTGGAGGGTCGGCGGAGGATTTGGCAGCATTCAATGATGAAGGGCTGTCGCGGGTGGTGGCTGCGTCGAAGATTCCGGTGATTTCCGCGGTGGGGCACGAGACGGATTTCACGATTGTGGATTTTGTGGCGGACCTCCGGGCTGCAACACCTTCGGCTGCTGCGGAGTTGGTGATCCGCTCACGCGTGGAAATTGAGAATCAGGCGGAGATGGTGCGGGTGCGGCTGGTGCGCGCAATGGAGCGGCGTCTGCTGGAGGCGCGCCATGCGCTGATGGAGCGGGCGCGGCATGGAGCGTTCGCGCGCATGATGGATTTGATCCGGCAACGGCAACAGAAGCTGGACGATCTGACTTACCGGCTGGAGCGCGGAGAGCGGCAGACGCTGGAGCAGATGCGGCGCAGATGGGAAACGGTGGCCGCGGCGGTGCGGCACTATGATGTGCGGCGAGTGCTGGCGGGAATGCGCACGGAACTGGAGCGGGTTTCGGCGGCGGCGACGTCAGCAATGCGAAATCAGCTTTTGCAGAACAAGGTTCGCATGGAGCGCATGGGGCGGGCGTTGGAGATTCTTTCTCCACTCGCGATTTTGGAGCGGGGATATGCTTTGGTGTTTGATGGTGAGGGACAGTTGGTGAAGGATGCGGCGCAGGTGAAGCCGGGGGAGGAGATTCGGGCGCGGCTGGCACGAGGGGAGATTCAGGCTACGGTGAAGGCTGCTGTAAGGCCTGAGGATAGCCGCAAGAAGGGGAGGTGATGAAAACGCCTTGCGAAGCCAGTAGCAGCAACCAAGTGAAAGGGACCCTTCGACTTCGGAGGCGCTTCACTTCGTGAAGCACGTCCTGCGCTCAGGATGACAAGTCCTAAAGGGGCCCGCAGAGGTGTTATACAGGCATTAGAATGTAGGGTTCTTACGGGCCGCAATTTTCGCGGGTGGAGAGATATCCGGTGACGCAACTGATGGCGCCCTGGTTGAGAGTGTCGTTTACGGTGCTCGACATTCTACTGGTGGCGTTGATCATCTACGAAGTGCTGGTGATGATCCGCGGGACGCGCGCAGCGCCGATGCTGGCGGGGCTGGCGGCGGTCGCGGTCGCGTTTTACCTGGCGCGGATCGGCGAGCTGGTCACGTTGAACTGGCTGGTGAGCCACTTGCTGCCTTACGTGGTGTTCGCGCTGATCGTGGTGTTCCAGTCCGAGATCCGGCACATGTTGTCGGACGTGGGGCGGCGGGTGAGCTTTCTGCGCGGGTCGGCGGCGGAGGGGGATTCGTACGACGATATTGTGCTGGCCGCGAATTTATTTTCGCAGCACCAGACGGGCGCGCTGATGGTAATTGAGCGCGAGATTGGATTGCGGACTTACATCGAGAGCGGGGTCGCGATGGATGCGAAGCTCTCCTACGATTTGCTGGCTACGATCTTCCGGCCGAGTGCGCCGCTGCATGACGGAGCGGTGATCATCCAGAAAGATCGGTTGGCGGCGGCGGCGTGTTTTCTGCCGCTGTCGATGAATCCGGTGCTCTCGACGCAAATGGGAACGCGGCATCGTGCGGGCATCGGAATTACAGAGGAGACGGACGCGATCGCGGTGATCGTGTCGGAAGAAACGGGTGCGATCAGTGTGGCGGTGGGAGGAAAGATCGATCGCGATCTGTCGGTGGAGCACTTGCGCGAGTTGTTGAGCATGGAGCTGCGGCGGTACATGTCGCCGGTAGCGTTGCCCACGGCGGTAGCGCAGACCGAGGAAACGGATGCCGGGACTGAAGCGCCGCTGCGGGCGGGGGTGCAGATGGGCGCGGACGAAGATGCGGACGCGGAAACGGAGCGGCCGCTATGATGGCTTTTTTACGGCGCTGGGTGCTGCACAACTTCTGGCTGAAGATCTTGTCTCTGCTGCTGGCGACCGGGCTATGGATGGCGATTTCGCCGGATGAGGAAACCGCAGAAGTCGCGGTGCGGGTGCCGATTGAGTTTGAACACGTTCCCCCGCATTTGGAGATCAGTTCGGTAACCATACCGGAAGCGCAGATTCGGGTGCGGGGTCCGCAGCGGTTGATCCGGGAGCTGCGATCCACGGACATCCACGCTGAGCTTGAGTTGGGAGACGCGAAGCCCGGCGAGCGAACATTTGACCTGACGGCGCAGCAGGTACGTCACCAGCAGGACCTGCACATTGTGCAAGTCGTGCCGGGGCAAGTGCATCTGGTTTTTGATACGCGGCTGACGCGCGAGGTGGAGATTCATGCGCGAGTGACTGGAAATTTTTTGGCGGGAGAGCAGATCGCGAAGGTGCTGGTCGATCCGGAACGAATCACGATTACGGGACCAAAGCAACACGTGGAAAATGTGGATGCGGCGACGACCGATCTGGTAGATGCTTCGGGGACAAGAACGACCGCGACATTTACGACCAGTGTGTACGTTTCGGACCCACTGGTGCAGGTGGTGCAACCAACGCCGGTGCGAGTTACGGTGATTATGGAAAAGAGCGCGCCGGGGAGCGGGCATTGAGGCAGCGAAAGTGTTTTGGCCGCAGCGCCTGAAGGCGCGAATCGTTTATGACACTTTCGGTATGCCTGAAGGCATACCCTGATACGAATCTATCGCGGCTGGTGATGGCGGCCGGCGTTGCGGCAAGCTTTCGCGGCTCGCGCGACGGCGAGTGGTCGCGGGCGGCGTGGCATCCGGTGCTTTCGGAATTCGCATGATTTATGAGCAATCAGAACAGGCAATTGTTTGGCACGGACGGGATACGTGGCGTGGCCGGTGACTTTCCGCTTACGGAAGACAGCACGTACTTGATTGGACGCGCGCTGGGACACGATTTGATGCGCGGGACGCGGAAGCCGCAGGCGCTGATGGGGCAGGATACGCGCGACTCGAGTGGATGGATTGCGGACCGGGTGGCAGCGGGGCTGGCCGCGGTGGGCGTGGAGGTGCATAGCGCGGGCGTGATCACGACACCTGGAGTCGCGTACCTAGCGCGGTCGCGCGGGTTTGCTGCGGGGGTGGTGATTTCGGCGTCGCACAATCCGTGGACGGATAACGGGATCAAAGTTTTTTCCGGTGATGGATTCAAGCTGACGGATGCGCGGGAACTCGCGATTGAGAAAGATATTTTTGCATTGCTGGAGAGGCCAGGAGCGGTAGACGATACTGCACTAAAAGTTGCCGGGCCGTCGCTGCCGGGAGAAGCTGTGCTGCGCAAGGCGTACATCGAATCGCTGGCGGTGAGTGTTTCGTCTGATTTGAGCGGGTTGCGGGTGCTGGTGGATTGCGCCAATGGCGCGGCGACGGCGGAGGCTCCGGAATTGTTTCGCAGCTTGCGCGTGCAGGCAACGTTCACGCACGTGACGCCCGACGGGAAAAATATTAATGAAGGATGTGGGGCGCTGCATCCTGAGACTTTAGGTAAGACCGTGGCTGCTGCAGGCGGAAAGTTTGATTTGGGCGTGACCTTTGACGGCGACGCCGACCGGGCTTTGTTTTGCGATGGCGCGGGGCGAGTGGTGAATGGAGATGGCGTTTTGCTGCTGACGGCGCGGGATTTGCAGGCTCAGGGGAAATTGAATGGGTCTACCGTGGTGGCGACGACGATGTCGAATATGGGAGTGGAGATTGCTCTGAAGAAATCGAGCATTCGAATGTTGCGGGCGAATGTGGGCGATAAATATGTTCTCGAAGAGATGCTCAAGACGGCTGCGACTTTGGGCGGGGAGCAATCGGGACACATTATTTTTCGCGATGGCGATGCAACTACCGGCGACGGTTTGCTGACTGCGCTGCGGGTGATGGATGTGATCGTGCGTTCGGGGAAGACACTGGCGGAGTTAGTGAGCGATCTAAAAGTGTTTCCCCAGAAAATTCAGAATGTGCGGGTGCGGGAGAAGATTCCGTTTGCGCAGGTGCCGGAGGTGCAGCGGGCGATCGATGCGGCTGAGCGCGAGCTGGATGGCAATGGGCGCGTGGTGGTGCGGTATTCAGGGACTGAGGCTTTGGCGCGCGTGATGGTGGAGGCGGAGTCAGAAGAGAAGATGCAGGCGCTTACGGCGGGGATTGCGGGGGAGATACAGAGGGCGCTGGGGATTCAAGCCTGATGGAACCTGTCTAGTTCGGTGGTTTCCGCTTCAGGTAGGCGGCGTACCAGTCGGTTTTGATTTCTTCCTGCGCGTTCTTGAGCGTGATTTTCCCTGAGCACACCTCTTTATTGAGTTCCGTTTCCAGCCAGTCTTTTTCGTGCGCACCGGGGTGCTGCGTGAAGGGTTCGGGCCAGAGGTTCTCGAGAGTATCGGCGCCTCCGAGGTCACGGCTAATCAGGTGGTCAACTTCGCAGCCCTCGGTCACAGACTGGCCCTTCGTGCCGGTATGAGTTTTTAAGGCGCAGACGCCCTTGCCTGGCGCGGTGCCATACTGTGCGTAGGCATCGTCTTTCATTTGCTGCGTGACGTGGCGTTCGTCCTTTCCCCATTTGATCGCGCAAACTTTTCCCTTACTGTTTAGCCGCAGCGCGCCTTTTGTGACTGAAGGGTCGGGCAGCAGAGCCGGACCGTTCTGCTCGTACTGGGCTTGTTGCGCTGGAGCGATTGCAGCACTGAAGAACACGACGGCACCTGCCAGGAAAAACTTGCTGGTCATTACGCACGCCCCTTTGTTGCGGATAATCGTTGTAGGAGTGTCGCGCAACCTGCGGCTGAGAGCAATGGGAATCTGAGGTTTCGTGGGCGCTGGGCGGAATCACGCGAAGAGGATTTGCAGACTGGCCTCGCTTCGCTCGGCGGACAGCCGAGGCGGCTGTCCCCACATGGGTCTTGCCCCTAGCTAATCCAGGTCGCGCCAGTTGGGGCCTGTGCCCATCTCCACTAGGAGCGGCACCGCCAACGCGTGAACTTTCTCCATTCGTTCGCGGACTAGCGATTGTATCGCGTCTACTTCTTTTTCCGGAACTTCGAAAACCAGTTCGTCGTGAACTTGGAGAGTCATTCTTGATTTTAGTTTGCGTTCCTGCAACGCAGCGTCGATGCGGATCATGGCTACTTTGATTAGATCCGCGGCTGTGCCTTGGAGCGGGGTGTTGACTGCAGTGCGTTCGGCAAAACCGCGCTGGTTCGCGTTCTTGCTGTTGATGTCGGGGATGGGGCGGATGCGGCCGTGGAGGGTTTTTACTTTCAGGTCGCGGCGGGCTTCTTCTAATGTCTTGTCGATAAAGGCGCGGACGCCTTTGTATTTTTCGAAATAGTTGGCGATGAATTGTTTGGCTTCGGCGGGCTCGATGCCGAGTTGCTGCGACAGGCCGAAGGGCGAGAGGCCGTAGACGATGCCGAAGTTGACTACTTTGGCCTGGCGGCGGTGGTCGGACGTGACCATTAGCGGCGGGACTCCGAAGACTTGTGAGGCGGTTAGGGTGTGGATGTCGTCGCCGCGTCGGTAGGCTTCGACCAGAAGCGGATCGCGCGAGAAGTGAGCGAGCAGGCGGAGTTCGATTTGCGAATAGTCGGCGGTGAGAAGAACGTGGCCGGGTTCGGCGATGAAGGCGGCGCGAATGCCGCGTCCGAGTTCGGTGCGGATGGGAATGTTTTGTAGATTGGGATTGGCGGATGAGAGACGGCCCGTGGCTGTGCCCGCTTGATAGAACGTTGTGTGCAGGCGTCCAGTGGCTGGATTGATTAGTGCGGGCAGCGTATCGACGTAGGTGGATTTCAGCTTGGTGAGTTGGCGGTAGTCGAGAACTTTTCTGGCAATGGGATATTCTTCGGCCAGAGTTTCCAGTACATCGACGGCGGTCGATATAGTGCGTCCCTTGCCGTATTTCACGGGCTTGGGAAGATTGAGGCGGTTGAAGAGAACGTCGCCGAGTTGTTTGGGAGAGCCGATGTTGAATTCGCATCCGGCGAGCTCGCAGATATCTTTGGCCTGGATTGCGATCTCGCGTTCGAGATCGGTCGACATTTTCGCGAGCGCGGTGGTGTCGATTTTTACTCCGGCTTGCTCCATGCGGGCGAGGACTGGAACCAGCGGGAGATCGATTTCGTCGTAGAGCTGGGTGAGTCCGGCTTGCTGCACATCGCCACGGAGAGCGCTCGTTAGCCTGCCTGTGATGTCGGCGGCTTCGGCGAGGTCGCCACTAAGTTTGAGATTGAAGCGGCGGAGAGCGACGTCCGCGAGGCGATGCGACGAGTACGTCGGATCGAGCAAGTAGGAGTAAAGCATGGGATCGTGCTGCACGCCTTGCAGAGGGATGCCCAGGGAGTCGAGCGCGTGGATTGCGGCTTTGTAATCGTGAATCGATTTCGGCGTGGTCGCGGTGGTAAGGATGGAGCGCAGCTTTTCTGCGGCGCTGCTCGAATCCAGTTTGATCGTCGCGGCTGAGCCTGCGGAAGCGGAGATGGCGATGCGGCGGGCGGCGGGCTCGGGGGACGAAGGTGATGTTGGCGACGAGTCGTCGGTGAGCGCGAGCATTCCTGACTGCGGTTCTTCCTCGACTACTTCTTCTTCGATCTCTGGAAGCGCTTCTGCTTGTTCAACCGCGATGGCGAGAGCGCCTTCTGATATGAGAGAGCGGAGAATATTGTCGACATCCGCAACGGATTCGGCTTCGGTGTAGTGAGTTTCGGTGACTTGAACTTCCGGCAGCAACTCTTTCAGCAGCGAAGTGAATTCCAGTTCGGTGAAGAGCTGGCGGAGGAGATCGCGATCGGGCTCGCCGGCGCGCATGGCCTCGATGTTCAACTCGACGGGAACGTTGGTATCGATGGTGGCCATGCTTTTGCTGAAGAGAATGGTGTCGCGATTGTTCTGCAGGGATTCACGATAAGTTTTCTTTTCGACTTCGTTGGCGCGGTCGAGCGCCTGCTCGACGGTGTCGAAGCGTTTAATGATTTCGACCGAGCCTTTGTCGCCGATGCCGGGTGCGCCGGGAATGTTATCGACCGAATCGCCGCGGAGGGCCATGATGTCGATGACGCGCTCGGGTGGCACTCCTAGAATTTCTTCGACCTTCGCGGCGTCGCAGATCAGATTGTCTTTTGGAGGATTGAGGATCAGAACATCGTCGTTGACGAGCTGCATCATGTCTTTGTCGCTGGAGACGACGTAGACGGGATGCCTGGCGGCTGCGGCTTTGCGGGCGAGGGTGCCGATTACATCATCGGCCTCGAAGCCGGCGAGTTCGAGGATCGGGATGCGGTAGGCTTCTAGGGCGCGGCGGATGTATGGGATCTGCTGCGCTAAATCCTCGGGCATGGCTTTGCGGTTGGCCTTGTAGCCTTTGTATTCGATCTCGGTAAAGGTTTGAGTTTTGATGTCGAACTTGCGGATGGTGGTGATGGCTTCGGCTTGCGTGGCGCGGAAAGTTTTGGCGGCTACGTCGAAGACGGCGGCGAGTAGGACGGGAGAGAAATCGTCGCGGAGTTTGCGCAGCATGTTGACGAAGACCAGGACCGCAGCAGTCGGGATTCCGGACTTGGTCGACATCCCCGAGCGCTGGCGCGCCATGGCGTGGTAGGCGCGGAAGATGAAGGACATGGTGTCGATCAGGAAGATGCGGTTGGGGTCGGAGGAAGGCGCGGAGGTGGTGTTAGCGGGCTTCGGTTCCGGAGATTTTGTTCGCGGGGACAAGGAGTTAGTTTAGCAGCCGGAGCTGGGCGGAAAACGGGTGCGATGGTGGGCTAAAGCGTTTTGCCCGGGAAGCTACTTCCAGCGTCCCTCCGGGGCGCGCTTCCCCTCCTCTGCATTTGCCCGGCGTTGAAAACGCTGGGCTATCGTCAATCGCCCCTCCGAGGCGTGATGAGCGCCTCGCTTTGCTCGGCTGGACGGCCGAGGCGGCTGTCTCCACATGAGTATTTTAGAAATCTACTCGGAAGTCGGCTTGCACTTCTGTCTTTCCGGGGCGGTGGGAGCTGGTGCGGAAGACCAGATAGTACTGTGCGGGCTGGTTCATGGTTGCCGGGCAGGCCGAAGCTTACGTCCTGATCGTGGGAAGAGTCGACCGAATAAATCACGTCGGGAGTACCGCCGTGGAGGAAGTCAGCGTATTGCTGATCATTCATCAGGAGCAGGTCCATATCCGCGCCTTCGTCGCTTGACTCACCGCCGGACTGCTGCACGAAGGAGCGATAGGATCCTTTGAGTTGAGGACTCGCCGCGTGAGGCGGAACTTCAAAGGGAAATTTGGCGGCTGATATCACAGAAAAAGTTTTGCGCACGATGGCGGCGCTGGTGCCTACGGGGGATGGCGCAATGTGGTCGCTGGGACTCGGCTCGCGCGGCGGCGCCGGTTCAGGCGTCTTGTGAAACGGGTTGGCCTTCTGCATGAAGCTTTGGAGGGGACTCACAACTACGGGCGCCTGGATCGGGTCTTGCTGCTGTGGCTGGGCTTCGGCTTCTGGGGATGGTTGAGGTTCCTCGGCGGCCTGCACCTTCGGTTGGGAAGAGCGATTTCGGTAATAAGTGAAGCCGCCCCAGGCAATGGCAGCCAGCAGCAAGAACACAAATAGCGTTTTCATACGGCGTACCAACCCCTGCTCAACTTAGCTCTGGGATGGGCTGGGGACCAATAGTTTTTGCAGTTTCGGAAGTTACGTTGGTTTTCCGTACTCGGTGGTGTAGTGCAGCTGGATCTCGCCGCAGGTGCCTTGTTCGGCGGAGTAGACGACGCAGGTATCGAAGGGACGGGAATAAACGTGGACGCTGACGGCGCGCTGGTTGAAATCGCGCGGGTTGATGACGCGATGCACGGGCTCGAGCGGATCAACGGCGCAGGGGTGCGCCGGATTCATCTCAACGGTTTCAGTGACCTCGATGGCGCACTTGCCAAGAGCGATGTCCTGATGCACGACGTGAAAGTTTTCGACCAGGAGACGGCCGGTGGGGACGGCCATCCAGCAATTCTGGTCACGGTGGTTGTGAACGGAGCTGGCCTGGCCGACTTCCCAACAGATGGCGATTAATTCGTAGAGCGGAGTTTTGTCGATGAGGTTGCGGGTGTAGTGCTGGCGGTCCCATGTCAGATAGGGGGTGAGGGAGTCGGGATTGATGGGATTGTCCTGGAGAAAGCGGCGGATAGGCTCCGTGGGTTGAAAGTCGGCTTCGGGGAATTTGCGGAGTTGGGTTACGAAATCTTGAATCGCGATTTGTTTGGCCGTCGTGGGCATGGGTAGTTCTTTGAGAAGTATAGCGCAGGTTCTTCGGGAAGCTTTGTAAGAAAACCTTAACCACAGAGGACACGGGGGCGCACAGGGTAGAGCTGGGTTTGGTAAGAATCCGGGTGGTTAATAGGTGGAAGAAAACTAGGTTATCAGGAGACTATAGCACGGCTCAGTGGTCCGGATGCGATCGAAGTGGGAGTTTGAAAGTTGGGCTGTGTCGGAATGATGGAGGAATCTGGTTGGTAATAGTGGAGTGGGCGGGGCGTTTCGGCGCGGGGGCTCGGCTTTGAGTGGGCACAGAACGTAATCGAACGCGGGATTAGTGGGACTGCGTCCGCGGAGCTTCGCTCCTGGACAGCCGAGGGCGGCTGTCCCCACATACTTAAGATATAGCGAGCTTTCGCTCCGCGCTTTATGCGGCTCGACCCAGGACCGGCTGGGTGCAGTGCGAGCACCGGCGGGCGTCGATGGGAATCTCGCTGAGACATTCGGGACACTTCTTAGTCGTGGGATCGGCGGGCTTGTCGCCTTTGTGCATGCGCGCGATGAGCCAGTTGATGGGAACGACCACGAAGAAATATACAGCGGCGGCGATCAGCACGAAAGAGATACAGGCGTTGATGAAATCGCCTACAGGAAAGGTCGTGGTACGGACGATGAATTTGAGATTGGAATAGTCGGGCTTACCGACGATAAGGGCGATCAGCGGCGTCAGGAATGCTTTGGTGAGCTCTGTGACCACGGCCCCGAAGGCCGCACCGATGACGACGCCGACCGCCATATCCACAACATTTCCGCGCAGGATGAATTTTTTAAAACCGTCGAGCATGAGAGAACTCCTTCAAATCAGGGTTGCGCCAATTTATGACAGGAGGGGCGGAAGGTCAAGGGCGAGGGCGAGAGTTCTTTCGCCCCCCTTCGGGGCTTTTTATTCTTACAGATTGATTACCCACGGCTTACGCCGTGGGCTGCATTCTTTTCGCCGCTTCGCGGCTGAAGACGCTTTCGCGTTAGTACCGGCGGTCTGTCAAATCCGCATCGGCATCACAATGTAGCGGTACTTGTAGTCGTCGCCTTCGGCGGGGCGCAGCTGGCCGGCGGATTGGGAATCTTTCAGTTCGAGGCGGACTTCGTCGGTACCGGAGGCTTTGAGGAAATCGACCAGGTATTGGGCGTTGAAGCCGATGGTTAAGGTTTCGCCGTCGTAGGGAGCTTCGATGGAATCCTCGGACTCGCCGGCTTCGGTGGAGGATGCGGAAAGTTTTACTTCGCCTTTTTCCAGCTTGAGGCGGACGGCGCGCGAGCGCTCGTCGGCGAACTGGGCTACGCGAAGGATTGCCGCGTTTAGATTGTCGCTGTTCAGAGCGATGCTCTTGTTGTTGTCCTTGGGCAGTACGGCTTCGAAGTTGGGGAATTGTCCGGTGAGCTGACGCGAAGTTAGCAAGCGCGAGCCGATGCGGAAAAAGAGTGTGGATTCGTCTTTGGCGAATTCGACGGTTTCGGCGTCGGTGGAATCGAGCAGGGACTTGAGTTCGTCCATCGCTTTTTTCGGGACCAACGTTTTCATCTCGCCGGAGACGCCTTCAAACTTTTCTCCGCTGCGCTCGCAATGGGCTAAACGATGGCCATCGGTGGCGACCATCGTGATCGATTCGGGCTTCAGCAGCATTAGCGCGCCGTTCAGGGTGTAGCGCGATTCTTCGCTGGAGATGGCAAAGCCGGTGCGGGCGATCAATCCGCGCAATACTGCGCCGGGAATTTTAACGACTCCTGCGGTTGGAAACACAGGCAGGCTGGGGAAATTTGATTTAGCCATACCGACCATCTTTGTGTTCGAACGGCCGCAGCGGATGCTGACCCAGTGATTCTCCAGCAGCTTGATGGTGATATCAGCATCAGGCAGCAGCTTTACGTAGTCATATAACTTGCGCGCCGGGATGGTGCAGGAGCCGTCTTTTTTTACTTTGGCGCTGCACGAGGTGCGGAGGCTGAGATCGAGATCGGTCGCGGTGAGCCGCAGCTCGCCTCCCTCGGCCTCGAATAAATAGTTGGAAAGAATTGGAATTGTGGTCTTGCGCTCGACCACGCCTTGCGTGGCGGTCAATTCCCGCAGCAATTCAATTTTGCTGACTGTGATCTCCATGGTTCCGACGGCGATGGCCGCTTCCACCGGCATAGACTTCATCCCCCGTGTAGCGCGCTACTTATATTACTTCGTTATATCAAATACAAAACCTATTAAACCAGCAGTAACAGTAGGCACGGCGGAGAAGTGGAAAACTTAGCCAACCGGTCTAGTGTCACCACTTTGGGGATCGACCCTTCGTGTGAGAAATCGGTCCCGAAGCTAGCGGAGACCCTACGAGAAGATTTCCGCTACTCTGGTTTCGCCTGAGCGTTGCACAGTTTCCACATCTCATTCACAGTCCTGAGAAAGGAAGACTATGCTGCTTGGTGCAAAACTCGAAAACTCTGCGATTTATCCGCCTAATTGCTCGGTCAGCTTGTTGAGCAACCTGTTTAAATCTTTGTCGTTCTTGCGGACCGTTTCAATTTTCTCAACGGAGTGCAGAACGGTGGTGTGATGCTTGCCGCCGAACTGGCGGCCGATTTCGGGTAGCGATGCCTCAGTCATATGCTTAGCCAGATACATCGCGATCTGGCGGGGATAAACGATGGCGCGTGAATTATCCTTGGCCTTAATTTCAACCAGGCGCAGACCGAATTGCTCGGCAACCATCTTCTGAATGGATTCGATGGTGACCTTGCGGGCTTGCGAATCGATGAAATTCTTCAGGACCTGCTGCGCGTAGGGCAGAGTGATCTCGGCGCCGATGAGCGACGAATGCGCTACCAGGCGGATGAGTGCGCCCTCGAGTTCGCGAACATTGGAGCGGATGTTCTGCGCCACGTACATGGCTACATCGCTGGGCAGAGTAACTTTTTCCTGCTCGGCCTTCTTCTGAAGAATGGCGACTTTAGTTTCGAGATCCGGCGGCTGAATGTCGGCGATCAGTCCCCACTCGAAGCGGCTGCGCAGGCGGTCTTCGATCTCGGCGAGTTCTTTTGGTGAACGGTCGCTGGCGATCACGATCTGCCGCATGGTGTCATGTAGGGCGTTGAAAGTGTGGAAGAACTCTTCCTGGGTGCGCTCTTTGCCAGCGAGGAACTGAATATCATCGACGAGCAGAACGTCGACGCCGCGAAACTTGTCGCGGAAGGAAGTCATCTTGTCGTAGCGCAGCGAGTTAATCATGTCATTGGTGAACTTCTCGCTGGAGACGTAGCAGATGGCGGACTGCGGCTGGCGGCGCTTGATCTCGTGGCCGATGGCCTGCATCAAGTGAGTCTTGCCCATGCCCACGCCGCCGTACAAGAAGAGCGGGTTGTAGGCTTTCGAGGGGCGCTCGGCAACGGCCTGGCACGCCGCGTGGGCGAACTGGTTGCCGGAGCCGATGACGAAGGCGTCGAAGGTGTAGCGCGGATTCAATTGCGCCGCGCCATCCCAATCGAAGCGAGCCTGCGCCGGAGCCGTTGCAGCCACGGGTGCCGAGAGCCCGCCATTGTGGCGGACCGCAGTCGCCGCGGGATCATCCTCCGGCGTGACGAACTTTACGTCATTGAACTCAAGGCCGAGGTTGTCGATGGCTTCCTGGATGAGGTCGGCGTACTTGTCACCGGCGTGGCGGAACTCGACGGTGGGTACGCGTACGAATAAAATTCCGCCGCTGGCGTGGCTGTAACGCGTGGGCTTTAACCAGGTGTCGTAGGAATGCCGGTTGATCTTTTTTTCCAGCGCATCAAGGATGCGCGTCCACGGATTGGGAGAAAGCGTTGTGCTAGTACCTGACATAATTATGAATACCCGCCGTGGCGTCCCGGCGGCTGGCTGAGGGCGCCTGTTAAAAAATGCCGTTTACTGAACTACCGATGGAACTCCTAGTGTACTGCGGAATGCGCCCGTTGTAGTGTGCGCGGTTGCCATGGTGAAAGAGAATTTTTGAAAGTCAACAGTGCGGCATAGTAGCACAAATTTTTTTCGTCGCACGGAAATCTTCACGCACATTTTTTTCGCGAACGAGTATTCGGAACCCGAAGCGGCGCGCCTGTCAAGTGTCGAGGATATAACTGCAACGTGCGCGGTGCAAACAATGCGCGAAGAAATTTTGCCTTCGGGAAAATGAAATGTGATGTGTCGTAGGGTTAGGGTGCACTGCGGTCGCGAGGAGAGAGTGTGGCGGAGGAGATTCCTCGGGCCGCTGGTGAATACACGGGCCTTCGGGATGACGCAGGATTTAAGGATGCCGCCGCCGGATTTTTCAAACCCACCAGTACGTGCCCTTTGCCCTTACGGCACTTGGTCATTTATACTCATCGTTTGCCCTAACACTGTCTACGGAACCAGGAGTCGTTATTTTTCATGCCCAAGCGTACATTCCAACCTAACCGGCGCAGGCGAAGCAAGAAGCATGGCTTTCTCACGCGCATGAAGACCCAGGGCGGCCAGAAGGTGATATCCCGGCGCCGCGCCAAGGGACGGAAGCGGGTTTCCGTGAAACCCGGATTCCGCGAGTAGCGTTTTTCCGGTGCCGCTAACTTTCACAGTCGAGACGCTAAGCTGCCCGTTGCAGCATGAGGGCATCCTGGCTGAAGCCGCGCTGGGAACTCAACCGAATTTCGTGATGCCGCAAAATCGAGCACGATTTCCGCGCACGGCACGGCTTTTGCGCCACGCGGATTTCGAACGCGTCTACAAGCAGGGACGGCGGCATTTTTCCGCTTCGATGACGGTGTTTTATTGGCCGCGGGTCGGAGCAACTTCGGCGACGCACGAAGAAACGCGGACGGGGGCGTCCGCGCCACACGGGTTGCGTGTGGGATTTACTGTGGGGCGGGCGCTGGGCGGAGCGGTGCAGCGCAACCGGATGAAGCGGCGTTTGCGCGAGGCGGTGCGTTTGTCGTTGTCATTATCACCGTCATTTTCTTTGCAGTCGCCGGTGGCGGGCGTGGCGGCGGATGTGGTGATCAATCCGAAGAAGTCGCTGCTGACGGCTGACTTCGCCAACGTGCTGAATGAAGTGAAGCGCGCGTTTGAAGTGATCGAGCAGAAGTTGTCGAAGGTGCCGCTGGAGACTTCGTCTGCTGAAGCGTCGTTAAACAGAAAAACTGGAAACACAAAAGCTGGCAGCCGGAAACCGGATGCCGGAAAGCGCTCTTGAAGCAATTCGCCAAATTCGTCACGCTGCAGATTTTGCGGGCATATAAGTGGGCCATCTCGCCGATGTTTCCACCCTCCTGCCGCTACGTGCCGACCTGCTCCGAATATGCGATGGAGGCGGTGGAGCGCTACGGCGCCGTGCGCGGGGGATGGATGGCGCTGGCCCGATTGTTGCGTTGTCATCCGTTTGCGAGGAGCGGCTATGATCCAGTGACGCGAACGGCTGGGGAAATGCGCTCGGCGGAGAAGTGTGCCACGCTATCCGCGCCAAGAATTTGATACGGAAACCAAACTTTGGCTGAATTCAAAAATCCTCAACAGGAACCCGGCTCGGAGCAACGCCTCTTACTCGTCTTCCTTGTGACGTTCGTGGCATTGATTGCCTATCAGTTTATACAGAAGAAATATATGCCGCAGCCGCCCGCGGCTCCGCCGCAGAGGCAGGCGGTGACAGAGCCGGCCGCGCCGACGCCTGCAGCGCCAGCCCCAGCTGCGCCGATTGCAGCTAAGGCTAAGAAAGCGCCGTCCGTCACGGTGAGCAAGCAAGGCTCGGCTGAAACTGAAACCGTGATTGAGAACGATCTCTATAAAATCACTTTCACGAATCGCGGCGCGCAGGTGAAATCCTGGATTCTGAAAAAGTTCGATAACGAGACGCAGAACGGGCGGCTGGACCTGGTAAACCCAACGGCGGCGGCGAAATATGGTTATCCGCTCTCGCTGTGGACTTACCCGTCTCCCACGGGCGATGAGACACTGCGTAACAAATTGAACTTGGTGCTGTATGTGGTTTCGAAAGAAGGTCAGCTCTCCGCCCCGGCCACAATCACGTTCGAGTACGCCGACCAGGATTTGGTGGTCCGCAAGACTTTCAGCTTTGATCACACTTACGTCCTGAATGTAGAAACTTCGGTTGTCTACAAGGGAGCTGAAATTTTTGCCGCGCCCGCATGGCCTGCCGGATTCGGCGATCAGATGACGCCGGCTGCCTACGCCGTCGCTCGCATCGATTACCACAATGATGCTTCGACCGAGCGCAGCCTCTTCGTTTTTCCAAGCTTTGTTTCGCGCCTGGCCATTAAGAGCATTAGCAGCGGCAATACTTTGAAGGGACCATTCGAGTGGGCTGCTAATGGAGACCAATATTTCACCGCCATCTTTATTCCTGACGATCCTGCCGACGCTGCGATGATCACGCTGCGCAATTCTTTGGAGATCGCGCAGAAGCCCGGTCTCAATCCAATCGGCGCCGGCTCCAAAGATACTGCGAACGTTGACGTGCTCGGCGCGGCGGTCGGCAACCTGCGCGGGGCGACGACGGAACGAATGTACGTGGGCCCGAAAGAGCTGGCTGCGCTCGATGCCGTTCACGTTCCGACCATTAAGAATGGCGATGCGGATCTGCGCAGCATCGTGGATTTCGGGAAGCTGGAAATTCTTGCTCGCCCGCTTTTCTTGTGGCTGAAGTGGACTTACAACCACATCGTGGCGAACTGGGGATGGGCGATCGTGATTCAAACGCTCATCATTACGCTCGCGCTGCTGCCGCTGCGGATCACGCAGATGAAGTCGATGCTGAAGATGCAGAGGGTCGCGCCGCAGATCAAGTCGATCCAGGAGAAATATAAGAAGTACACGCTGCGCGATCCGCGCAAGGCGGCGATGAACGAGGAAATTGCCGCGCTCTATAAGAAAGAGGGCGTGAATCCGGCGGGCGGATGTTTGCCACTGCTGATCCAGATGCCGTTCCTGTGGGCGTATTACAGCATGCTGCGCGACGCGCTTGAGCTGCGCCATGCGCACTGGTTGTGGATTACCGATTTATCGTCTGCCGACTGGGTGCTGCCGATTTTGATGGTGGTGAGCATGGTGGTGATGCAGCGCATGACGCCGCAGGCGGGCATGGACCCGGCGCAGCAGAAAATGATGACCGTGATGATGCCGCTGTTCATGGGCTTCATCTTCTTCCGGTTGGCTGCGGGATTGAATTTGTATTACACCGAGAGCAACCTGATTTCGATCGCGCAGCAGGCTGTGATGAACCGCACCAAGCTCGGGCGCGAAATGCGCGAGATGATGGAGAAGCGCGCGCGGAAGAAAGAGAAGTAGCTGATAGCTGAGAGCGACTTATGGACAAACTTGCTGCCGCCAATAAGATCAACGAATTCCTGCAGGCCGTGGTTTCTCACGGCGGTCTTCACCTCAAGTACCGCATTGTCGTCGATCCTCCGGCGCTGAATGACTGGGAGACTCCGGAGATTTTTGTGGATTTCTCCGGACCAGACTCCGCGCTGCTGCTCGATCGCGGCGGCGAGCTGCTGCGGGCGCTGGAATTGTTGGCGTTTGAAATTTTGCGTGTGCCCGCAGGCGAGCACGAGAAGATCGCTTTCGACTGCAAGAATCAACGTTCGTTGCGATTACAGGAACTGCGCATGGCGGCCAGCGTTGCTGCCACGAAAGTTCGGCAGACAGGATCACCCTTTCACTTTGCGCCGATGTCATCGCGCGAACGGAGGATGGTCCATCTGGCGTTGCGCGACGAAGCTGACCTGCGCACCGAGAGCGATGGCGAAGGGCGCGATCGATGTGTGGTGCTTTATCCCGCGGACTATAAGACCGACGGTGGAAGGCCCGCGCGGCGGACGCTGTCGTAGAGCTGTAACATTGAAGAGATGGATTCCCGCCTCAGTTCTTTTCTGCAAGTTCTGGTAGCTGCGGTTCTGCTTGTTCCGTTTAGCTTGGCGCAACAAACTTCTCCCGCGCAATCGAATTCCTCCAGTTCTTCCGGCAACTCTTCTTCCGCGCAGCATGTCGGGAAAGCTGCGTCCGGGGCAGCTTCGCGGCTGGATGTGGGATCGGTGAGTAATGGCATTTATCGCAACCAGGGTTTTGGGTTCACGTGCAAGATTCCTGAAGCTTGGGTGTTGCGGACTGAGGAGATGAATACGAAGGAAGATGATGCCGCAAATGCGAATGCAGGCACGCCAGCGCCGGATGCGGGAAAAGCTGGGCGCGTGCTGCTGTCCGCGTTTTCGCGGCCTCCGGAGGCGAGAGCGGAGGATGTGAATTCGTCGATTTTGATTGCGGCGGAGAGTGCAGCGGCATATCCGGGGTTGAAGGAGGCGGCGCAGTATTTTGGTCCGGTGACGGAGATTGCGGAAGCTCAGGGATTCAAAATCGTGAACGAGCCGTATGAATTTGTATTGGGCGCCAGAACCGTGGTGCGGGGAGATTTCCAGAAAAATGTGGGGACACGGGTGATGCGGCAGTCGACGCTGGTGGTGCTAGCGCGCGGGTATGCGTTGTCGTTTACGTTTATCGGCGGGACGGAAGATGAAATGGAGGAGTTGGTGCAGGGATTGAGCTTTGGTGCGGGAGCGAAGGCGCGGCCTCATTAGAGGCGGCGTTTCGGGAGCGCGGGTGAGTATTTCAGGCGTGCCTACGGGACGCGGTTCTTTTTTGTTTGCTGCTTGCCCGGCGCTGAACGCGCTGGGCTATTGTCGGGCGCGCCTCCGGCGCGCAACGGAAGCTCTAGAGTCTGGAACATCCAACGACGTCGGTGATTAGGAAGGACTTTTGTTCGCGCATGAAACTTAAATTACCTGAAGGTTCGTTTAAGGCTTATTTGTTCGACTGCGACGGTACGATTGCCGATTCGATGCCGCTGCATTACCGCGCGTGGAGGCAGGCGCTTGGGGAATCGGAATTGCGAATTTGAAGAAAAGCTTTTTTATTCGTGGGGCGGCATGCCGGTTGCGAAGATTATCGCGATGTTGAATGAACACAGCGGGCTGAATATGCCGATTGACGCTGTGGGGCGACGGAAGGAAGATCTTTATTACGAGCTGCTGCCGGAGCTTAAGGCTGTGCCGGGTGTTTTGGAACACATCGAGGCCAAGCCGGGCGGAATTCCGTTTGCCGTTGTGTCGGGAAGCACTCGGGAATCGGTGACCGGCGTCTTTGGTGACGCTGAATTTGCTTGATCGATTCGAGACGATGGTTTGCGCGGGAGAATATACGAAGGGTAAGCCTGACCCGGAAGCGCTACTGCTAGCGGCGGCCCGGCTGGGTGCGGCGCCGGAAGACTGTCTGGTTTTCGAAGATGCGGACTTGGGCATTCAGGCTGCGAAGGCGGCGGGGATGGCTTCGGTGAAAGTGCCTCTGCCGTGGGAGCGGTAAAAATCAGTCTTCGTTCAGCGATTCCGGCTCGATGGCGATATTGGTTTCGCCCGCGGCTTTTTTCTGCGCGTACTTTTTCATCCAGGCCTCCCAGCTTTTGCCGGCGGCGGTGTCGCGTCCGGTGAAGGCGAGCGCGGCGATGTCGGCGTAGGAGATGGAGACTTTCTGGTGGGTGTTTTTCGGGAGCAGGCGCACCACAGAGTCTTTCAGCGTTGGCGCGGTGCGGCGGTCGAAGAGATAGCCTTCTATCTTTGATCCGTCTTTGCGGGTGATGGTTACGTCGCCGCGGTAGTCGAAGGCTTTTTCTAACGCTGTGCGGATTTCTTCTTCGGTGGCTAGTTGCGGAATCCAGCCTTCGAGATTTTCGTGGGCGGTGCCGGGAGCGACTTCAAGGGCGTCGGGATTGGCGTGGGGCACGGCTTGCGCAGCTTCGTGATCGATGTGGCCGGATTCTTTGCCCGTCATAAAGCTTCTTGGGGAATTGTATACTTAGCATCCTCAGCGAGTGGAAATGAAAATCAACGGGTGGAAACGGATCGGCGTCATCGCATCAGTATTGTGGATGATAGGCGCGGGCCTTTATACGCTCAAGGTTACACGTGACGCGGACCTGGGTACCGCTGAGTTCATATATCGTCAGTGCGTGGACATCCGCGATACAACAAATCAGGATCGGCGCGAATACTGCGGGCATCAGGGCGCACGCGCACCCATGATTGACTCCACTACGGTGTTCAACAAGTGCATGGAGGAGTTCGAGGCCAAACACCCGGACACATGTTCAACACGAAGTACAGATTATATCGTGAGCGCTTGGCGGGGCGAATGGATAGAGGCGATTGTCATAGCTCTTGTGCCGGTGCCGTTCGCGTGGGGTCTTACGTACCTGGTTCTCTTTTTGGTGCGGTGGGTCAAGCGCGGGTTTGTTGCAGAGAGTCGCTAGTCGGCGCGATCTGCACCAGCGGGTGAACTGGGGCTTGCGGTTCGTCTAACAGGCGCAGCGCTTCTTTGTCACTGTAGGTTGAGAACAGAGTCGCCTTCGCCGTGGCCAGAAATCCGCTCAGCGAGCTGAAAGTCGCATTCACCGCCGAGGCCTCGTAGCCGCTGTGCACCATGCAATTCGCGCAGGCCGGGTTGCCGGACTCGGTGCCGTAGTTGCTCCAGTTCGTGGTTTCTAGCAGCTCGGCGAAAGTTTCGGCGTAACCATCTTGTAGCAGATAGCAGGGCTTCTGCCATCCGAAAATGTTGTAAGTTGGCATGCCCCACGGGGTGCAGGGGTAGGTGCGCTTGCCCATCAGAAATTCCAGAAAGAGCGGCGAGAGATTAAATTTCCAACTCTTTTTGCGATTCGACAGAATCGCGCGGAACATGCGACGGGTGCGGGCGCGGCCGAGAAAATGCTTTTGGTCAGGCGCCTTGTCGTAGGAGTAGCCGGGCGAGAGCATCATGCCTTCGAGGCCGAGTTCCATCATGTCGTCGAAGAAGGCCCGAACACTTTTTGGATCGGCGCCGTCGAAGAGCGTGGTGTTAGTCGTGACGCGGAAGCCGCGGCTGAGGGCTTCCTTGATACCATCGACCGCGATGTCGTATCCGCCCTCGCGGCAGACAGCTAGGTCGTGCTCTTCGCGCTGGCCATCGAGGTGAACGCTGAAGGTCAGATACTTGCTCGGCTTGAAGAGATGAATCTTTTCTTTCAGCAGCAAGGCGTTGGTGCAGAGATAGATATATTTCTTGCGCGCGACGATGCCTTCGATGATCTCGCCGATCTGCGGGTGCATGAGCGGCTCACCGCCGGGGATGGAGACCATGGGCGCGCCGCATTCTTCGACGGCGCGGAAACACTCCTCGGGAGTGAGATCGGTTTTAAGGACGTGGGCCGGGTATTGGATCTTGCCGCATCCGGCGCACGCCAGGTTGCAGCGGAACAGGGGCTCGAGCATGAGCACGAGCGGATACTGCTTGCGCCCGGCGAGCTTCTGGCGCAGGACGTAGGACGTAACAGTCCACATCTGTGAAAGGGGAACAGCCATTCTTGGTTGGTGACTCCTACCGGTATTTTATCAGGGGCAGGTGATTAGATGGTGAGGGAACAGGGGAGGGTGCCAGAAATGAAACCAATGCTTCGCGCAAGGTGAGACTTCTAATTCTTGCCGCACAAAGCCCTCAACCCTGCTTCAGAAACGCTTCAAAATGGGACGTTTACTGGGCCGATTCGGGGTTGTGCCGGAGTCGAAAAAAGGGCGCTTTCGTGGTATACTTTCAATAGTCGCTAGGCGAACCTAAGTATAAGACATTTCAATAACTTGAAGTGAGTTTGCAGGGGGCGATCCGAGCTGGGTTGGGAGAGTTTTTTCACGGTCACTTTTCGAGGTGCCAGCGACTCAGTTTCTGGACCTAGTTTCTTGAAGAAAGTCGGGGCATTCTCCCGCGGAGATGAATGGCCACCAAAGAGATTAATACTCCCATCGTCGAAACCAAAACAAAAAACGGAATTGTGACGCCGATCACCGCTGCGAATGGTGGAGGCAATGGCGACTATAACGCCGACTCCATCAAAGTCCTCGGCGGTATGGAGGCGGTGCGCAAACGTCCGGCGATGTACATCGGCTCGACCGGCGAGCTTGGATTGCATCATCTGGTTTATGAAGTGGTTGACAACTCCGTTGACGAAGCGCTGGCTGGGTTTGCAACCAAGATTGAAGTCACGATCCATATCGATAATTCGATCACGGTGATCGATGATGGGCGCGGCATTCCTGTGGACGACATGGTGATTGACGGGGAAAAAGTTTCCGCCGCGCAGGTGGTGATGACCACGCTGCATGCAGGAGGAAAATTCGATTCGTCCACCTATAAAGTTTCTGGCGGACTGCATGGCGTCGGCGTTTCCTGCGTGAACGCGCTGAGCGAAGAGTTGGATCTGGAAATCTGGCGCGATGGCGCGACCTGGGAGCAGACTTACTCCAAGGGCGACCCCACCAGCAAGATGAAAAAGGCGGGCGCAGCCAAGCGGCGCGGAACGAAAGTTCACTTCCTGCCCGACCGCAGCATTTTCACAGCGACGGAATACAACTACGACACGCTGGCGCAGCGGCTGCGCGAGCTGGCGTTTTTGAATAAAGGTCTCATCATTACGCTGACCGATGAGCGCTCCACCGACGCGAAAACTGGCGAGGCCAAGCATGCCGACTTCAAGTACAACGGCGGCATCGCGGAATTTATTAAGCATCTGAACCGCGGCAAACAGGTGCTGCACGACAAACCGATCTACATGGAAGCCGAGCGAAGCGGCGTGGCCATGGAGATTGGGCTGCAATACAACGACGGCTATTCGGAGTCGGTGTTCAGCTTCGCGAACAATATTAATACCGTCGATGGTGGTACGCATCTTTCCGGCTTCCGCATGGCGCTGACGCGCACGATTAATTATGCCGGGCAGCAGATGGGCCTGTTCAAGGATGTAAAAGAAAACCTGACCGGCGATGATGTGCGCGAAGGTCTGGTGGCGGTGATCAGCGTGAAGCTGTCGCAGCCCCAGTTTGAAGGACAGACCAAGGGCAAACTGAATTCCGATATCGCCGGAGTGGTGCAGGCGTTTATCAACGAGCGCCTGGGCGCGTTCTTCGAGCAGAATGCAACCGTGGCAAAAAAAATCATCAACAAGGCGGTTGATGCGGCGCGGGCGCGCGAGGCGGCGAGAAAAGCTCGGGATTTGACGCGGCGCAAAGGCGCGCTGGATTCCGGTGGCTTGCCGGGCAAGCTGGCGGATTGTTCGGAGCGCGACCCGAACCGGTGTGAATTGTTTTTGGTGGAGGGCGAGTCGGCAGGCGGTACGGCGAAACAGGGCCGCGACCGGCGCTTTCAGGCGATCCTGCCATTGAAGGGAAAAATTCTTAACGTCGAAAAAGCCCGCTATGACAAGATGCTGGCTCACGAAGAAATTCGCGCCATGATTACGGCGCTGGGCACGGGCATTGCGAAAGATGATTTCGATCCGACCAAGGTTCGGTACGGAAAAATCATTCTGATGACCGATGCCGACGTCGACGGTTCGCACATCCGCACGCTGCTGCTGACTTTCTTCTTTCGACACATGCAGGAATTGATCAAGCGCAACAATGTTTACATTGCGCAGCCGCCGCTGTATTCCATCAAGAAGGGCAAGTCGATGCAGTACATCAAAGATGACGATGCCTTCGACAAAGTTATGCTGAAGCGCGCGGCCGATGGGCTGGTGGTTCGCTATGGCGAGGGTGCGGCCAAGATCGAGGGTGCGAACCTGACCCGCTTCATGAGCGTGCTGAAAGAGTATCTCAACTTCTTCGACAAAGTGAACAAGCGGCTGCGCGACGAGCGGATTACCGAACTGTTGCCTCGTCTCGATTTCTCGAAGCACGCAGATTTTGAGGGTGATAAGAAAACGCCATCAAAGAAAATTGAGCGGCTCGAAAAAGAACTGAAGAAGCTGCAGAAAGATCAGAAAGCTACAGCGGTGCTTGGACGGCTGGATGGTGAGCACGGTTCGCGGCGCGCTCTGAAAGAAGTCGAGAGTCGGTTTGATGAAGACCACAATTTGTGGGAAGTGCGCTATGTCGACTCTCAGGGCGCAGAGCATATTGTGAACTGGGAGCTGGCATCGACTCCGGAATGCAGGCAGCTCACGGCGAAGTTCAAGCTGATCGAGCAATACATGGAACCGCCGTATGTGGTCGAGGCCAAGCCACAGGCGAAGAAGGGCGCCGCTGAGCCTGCGGCCGATGAAGAAGAGGAGCAGACGGAGCAGCCCTCGCCGAAGGATTTTTTGAATACTGGCGAGAATGCGTTTGATAACGCTTCTCTGCGCGAGCTTTTCGATTACGTGCTGGAACAAGGCAAGAAAGGTTTCATCATCCAGCGCTATAAAGGTCTGGGTGAGATGACCGCTCCGCAGCTGTGGGAGACGACCATGGATCCGGAGCGGCGGACTCTGCTATCAGTGAAGCTGGAAGACATTGCCGAGTGCGAGACCATCTTCACCACGCTCATGGGCGAAGACGTGGAAGCGCGGCGGAAATTTATCGAAGAGAATGCGCTGGATGTGAAGAATTTGGATATCTAAATTCTTAGCCACGGATTTTCGCGGATTCACACGGATCGAACAATAAAAAATATTCGGCGGCCTTCGAGCCGCCTTTTATTTTGCGCCTTTCAACTGCGAAGCGACCGCCGGTCCGATTGTCAGCAACGTCATGAGCGAGATATCGCCGAGCGAAATGGCGCAATAGATACACCAGACTCCAAGTACATGAGCTTCGATGCGGGCCAGGTAGAGCGAGAAGGCTAGTCCGACGAGCACGACTCCTAGCAGAAGACGGTAGGCGCGGCGCAGGGCGAGAGCGCCCATGAGAAAATATCCGGCGATCCCGAGGACGGCAACGGGAATGCCTGCCAGCACAGCGTAGGGGCTGTGATTGACGATGCCGCAATCCCAGCGCTCGTTGATACTGCAGGGCGAGTCGCCTTCGGTGCGGTAATGCTCGCGGAGAGCCAGAGCTGAGGCGACGATTCCCAGGGCGGCTAGTATGATGAGAACGTACTTCATTTGTAATCCCTCTTTAAATTGATGATTGTTGATTTCTGATTGTTGATTAAAATCTGCGCGTCGGGGTTGGCAATCAACGATCAACAATCAGAAATCAACAATTTTCTTCCCCTTCGTTTTCCTACGATCAACTGATCGGATGTGCAGCCACGGCGATGTCTTGCAGCAGGTCGGAGGCTTGCCAGTCTGCGCCGTGATACCACTTGAATATTTTCCCGTCTGGCGAGATGACGGCGGTGCTTAACGAATGAGTGATCAGGCCGCCTTCTTCTTTGTAGGTCAGCGCGAAGTAATTGGCGAAGTCGGGCAACTCTTCTGCAGGAATCGCTGAAAATTCCCAATGCGTGAAGAGCGCTGGATCTTTACTTCCGGCGCAGGAGAAGCCGTAGGCGCGCAGAACCTTCGGCGTGTCGTGCACCGGGTCGAAGCTGATGCTTAGCAGGTGAGTTTTGCCGTAGCGAGCAGGATCGGCGCGGAGTTCGTGATCGATGGTGGCGAATTCGTGGCTGACGCGCGGGCAGAAATCGGTGAACGGGCAGCGGGTATAAATAAGGGTAAGAAGCAAGGTCTCGCCGCGGTATTGCTGGAGCGAAATGCTCCCGCCGTTCTGATTCACGAGTTTGAAATCGGGCACTACATCGCCGGGAACGGGTATGTGCAGAGTTGCCGTGGGTGTGCCGGTTGAGATGGGCGCGTGCGCTGTGACTTTAACATTTTCGAGCCAATAGTTTCCTGGGTCGGCCACGACGACATCGGCGGTGATGGAGTCGCCAGGGTGAAGTTGATCGAGCGCCGCGCGTGGTTTGACGGGGTACGGCATGATCATCGCGTCCATGAATCCGGCGATAGGCTCGTTGTTGACACTGGCAGTACCCGCGCTTTTGTCGATCGAAATCACTTTTCCCTTGAGGACGTAGCGCTTTGCGCCGGCGGGAATGCCAGTGGATGAGGTTTGCGACTTTTCGCGATTGCACGCTGCCGAGAAAGTGACCAAAGTTAAAAAACAGAGCAATGCAAGATGCCGCAGGGACAAGTGACGAGGTCTGCCTGACTGTATATAGAGAAAAGCAGGCCCCTCCGCTGCGCTCGCTTTCGCTCCGTTCCGGCTGAGATCACAAGGTTTGGTTTCGATTTTCGAAATCATATTCGGTTAGTACCATTTATCGCCGATGACGGCCATCAGTCGGCTTCGACTGTGTACGTTAATGTGAATTAGCCGTGCCCTGCATAGGGCCGGCAATCTTGACCTCCGTTGCGCGCAGCGTGTCCCCCTCGGGTTTGGCGTGAATAACGACCCGATCTCCAACTTTTAAATCCTGCTGCGTTGCCGAAGACGTACCTCTAACAAACTTTGTGGATGCGAGAATCATTACGGTTTTCATCTCGCCGCTTGTGGTCTTTACCGTGACCGATCCTGCTTCAATCTTCGCGACTGTGCCCATGACATGCTGCTCGTTTCCGTGAGCAAACATGAGCGTCGAAAAAAGGACCGTACCTGCGATCAGAATAATGCGCGTGTTGATTCCATTCCTAGTGTCCATGAGAAATCTCCTTATTTTATTTTTCCGTTCAGAAACTCTTCTTCTTGTTTTTCTTCCTCCCGTTCTGCATCGCTCTTGGGATTGAACTTTTCCATGGATCGTTCCTCGTCAGTCGTGAGATCGGGCAGATGACGGACAAACAACACCAACTTCCAGCTTTCTGAATCAGAATCTCCAAGTTGAGGATCGCCCCAAGCGGGCATTCCCGTCATCGGTACGCCATTACGAATGATGTAGTACAGTTCACCGTCGCTCAGAGACTGCGTTCGCGGCTGGCGCATATCCGGCGCTTTCGGGTAGAGATTCCTGCCCATCTCTGTTTCTCCACTGCCGTTGTTGGCGTGGCAAGCCGCACAATGGTCTGCCCAGTGATTCCGGCCCTGGATAAGCACCTCGGCGGCAGCGGCCACTGGATTCCTGAGAGCCTTCGCGCTTGCGGGAATACCTGCGCGGCGAAGCTTGCTCGCCAGAAGACTCTCCACGAAAGTCGGCTTGTCGCGCGCGCTCAATCCATGCCCGATCAAGCGGGCGCTATACATGCCGATTCCCGCAACGATTGCCGCGATCGCCAGAATAATTGCCCATGCCCATCTTGACCTCATGATTTCATCACTCTCGGCTCGTAATTATTGGGGACTTTTCATGCTTACCCACCGGATTCAGTCGAAGACGTTTCCTTCTATCGCCTGGACGAAATGGATAGACCACCGTTTTCCGGCTAACAGAATTGCTTTACCACCGATGTCGATCATATTTAATTTCCTTTAGTTCTGTTCTATCATCTGTATCGGCCGATCACGCTGCGATGGCCAGATCCACTCGCTGGGCCCAGCGGGACAGTCGATGGCAGCTCTCCCTGCATGCCAATCATACCGTTGCGCTTTCGGCTTCAAAAATTGAAGCGGTAGCGGAACTCTCCGTAAATCTGACGCGGTTCGTCCCAGTGGAATCCGCCGAAGGTGAGGCTGTTGTCGAGCTGTACGCGGCGGTTCGCGACATTAATGGCTGTCACGGAAACCGTATACTTCTCGGCGAAAGTCTTGCCCAGCGAAAGATCCACAGCGCTGTGGCTGGGCAGATAGTTGCCAGGGTATTGCTCGCCGGGTAACCCGTTGCTGAACCCGGAGCCGTAATACACGTTGGTGGAGACGTAGGCATGCCCCGGCAGGCTTGCGTTGAAACCGACGTTGAGCGTATTGCGCTGATCGTGGTCCACGGGAGAAAGACCATAGGGGATATCGAGGCCACAGGATGGAGTGATCGGCTGCGGGCAGACGAGACCGCCTGTGATGGGCGCAGTGGCTTGCGCGATCTGATTCGAATAAGCGAGATGGAACTGGCCGTGATGCTTGATGTCGGGCGAGCGCAGTGTGACTTCCCAGCCCTGAATCAGGGCGTAGTCCCAAGTGATGGGCCAGAAGATATTCGACTCACCGATATTGTTGTGATCGAGCCAGTTTTTGGCGCGGGTTTCGAAGTTGTCGGCGTCCAGAGTCCAGCCGTGATAAGGGATGGTCACGCCGAATTGCCACTCGATGTCGCGCTCACCGTGCAGCGGAGCGAAGGCGAAGCCCTGACCGCTGGCCAAAGTTTGCAGTTGGCTGGTGGCGGTTGAAAGCGGCGGAGCCTGGTAGAAGTAGCCGTAAAAGCCGCGGAAGACCCAATTGAGGCGCGGAATCCGGATAGCGGCGCCAAGACGAGGATCGGTCGCGTTCTCGGAAATGGTGGAGCTGAATGCCGTTTCGCGTAGGCCCGCGATCAAGGTGAGCCACGGCGTGACTTTGAATTTGTCGTTGATAAAGAAGGCGGCTACGCCTCCATTGACTCCGATCGAAGAGGGGGAGACGTTGGGCGTGCCGTCGGTGTAATCGTTGAAAAAGTAGTTGTATTGGTGCTGGGCGAATCCATAAACGCCGGCCTGAATATCATTGCGCTTCACGTTGGCATTGAGCGCTACCTGCGCTCCCCCGTATTGTGCGGTCTGGGTCACGGTGGAGATGACAGGAAAGTCGTTGGGTCCGCCGTGATAGTCGGCTCCGTTGTAGTGATAGAAGGGAGAAACGGTCAGCAGAGTATTTGGATCAAAGGTATGAACCCACGAGAAGGTGGCGTAACCATCGGGCTCGACCTCAGCGTCATGCAGGCCGTAACTGGGAAATCCGTCGGGACCGTTGGTGAAGGAGTTGGGGTTGGGGTCGATGGGAATCTGATAGTAGTCGCGACGGAGAGAGCCTACGACGCGGTATTGATTCTTTGGATCGGGGTTGAAGATGAATGAGGCGAATCCGCCAAAGCCGTTGGCGGCATCGTTGACGGTCTGCGGAATGGGCGTCTGCAGACCGTACTGGCTGCGGTTGCCGTTGAGGCTTGCGTAATAAGCGGAGCGGGCGGTGTGGCTTCCGCAACTGATCTGGTCGTTGGTCTGGTAGAAATTGCCGGCGGTAATGACGAAATCGCATTCACGATCGCGCTCGAAGCCGGTGCGGGGCACGATGTTGAAGATGCCGTAAGTGCGGTCGCCGTAGTCGGCGTCGTAGCTGCCGCGCTGGACTTCTAGATAGTCGATGTCTTTGGGATCGATCTGAGGTCCGAGATTGTTGGCGATGTTGGTATTGGGGATGGGAACGCCGTCGATGAGCCACTCGACCTGATGGCCTCCGCGCATGTGGAGCATGTCATGCACGACGTAGGCGGCGGGGATGAAGTCGGTGATCATTTCCATGCCGTTGGTGCGGTCGGCTCCTGGAGTCTCCTGGATGTCGATGCGGTTGAGCATGACGGTAGGCGTGACGCTTTGGGTCGTGGCTTCGACGGGAATCTCTGAGACGGCCACTGTTTCCTTCGCACCTGCAACCGCCAACTGGTAATGCAGCACCGGGCTTGTGTCCGACTGAACGGTGACGCTCTGTTGCGTTTGCTGAAAGCCGTTCGCCGAAACTGTGACGGTGTAACTCCCGATGGGCACAGAGCTAAATTCAAATTCTCCCTTGTCGTCAGAGTCCAGGGAGTGTGTCCAGTCTGAGGTTTGGGATTTCAGCATGACCATGGCGCCTTGAACAGGACGGTGCTGAGGATCGTGAACGATGCCGCGAACGGAACCGAAGATTGTGGCAAATGCAGTGACACCCAAGAAAAGAACAATCGATGTCAAACACGCAACCTGCTTCATAGAAATCTCCATTCTCAAGGACCTTAGCTAGCTACGTGCCTATTCACGCGGGCGATAGGAGCAGCGCTGTCAGTGGGAACGGTCGCCGCAGCGTCAGCACGACACACGGCAACACATTCCAGAGAAGATCGCGTTAAGCGAACGGAATTAACTTAAGCGGGAGATGAACTTCAGTAAGCAGGCGGGGCGCGGCTGGATTGGAACTGAGCGAGGATTGAGGTTGGAGAATTGTGGTTGGAGCCAGCTACGCGGGCATGGATGGGCTGCAATAAAAAGGATGCCGCCTGCGATTCGGGATGAGCCCACTGGGCGGAAATTGTCGCTCCGCAGCAATCGTGATTGCAGCAACTGCTATCGCTGATGACAAGCTGTTCCGATTCCGCGCTCAGCGAATCGTGGCAGTGGTGAACTCCCTTGCGGAGGCAGCAGGCATGTAACGGGGCTGGAACGGCCGCTAGCGCCAGCGGGGCGAGGTTTCCCACTAGGGCGAAAAACAACAATAGTCTGGCGGTCAGGCGATGCATCTTGTTCTGTGAAGCCGAAACCAAGTGGTGGGGCTAGCATAGAACAGGGGTGCTCATGGCGCAAGCGCGACCACCGGGGGCTGAAGCCCAGAATTTGGGGGCAGTTTACGCGGCGCTGAAGCGCCGCTCTTCCACGGTCGTGCGGACTTTTGGGGTCGTGCTGGCTTCTGTTTTCGTACAACCTAGTGTTTCAACGATTAAAAGCCGGACTTTTCCAGATCAGGCTTTGCCGTGAATCTTGGTCCACCACCAGCGGACGCCTACGAATAGGAAACGCCAGTCGCTGAAAAATTCGGGCGGCTTGCCTTCGAAGGCGTGGCCGATGAATTGGAAAACCCATCCGAGCAGAAACAGGGCCAGTGCGTAGGCCCAAAGACGATGAACGAAGATGCTGGCGATAAAAACCGGGATCGAGAGCAGGATGGTCGGGATACCTAGAGTGTGGCAGACGCGGTTCACGCGATTCTGATGGCTGGAGGCGTATTGGGAGATCCACTGCTCGCTGGTGCGGTTGCCTAGCATGGCGAAGGGATGATACACCGAGCGGTCTTGTCCTGCACGGGCTTCACCGGGTTGAGGCCCCCGCTTGCCGCGTGGTAGCATCCTAGGCTTTGGCGGGTGATGTTGGGCTGGCCTGTCTACTGCACTGATTCTCTATCTGGGCCTTCTCTCTTTCCACGCCTGGCGAAGGAGCCTACTCGTGAAAATTTATACCGGAGAAAACATTCGTAATGTTGCGATTGTAGGGCACGGGCACGCGGGGAAGACCACGCTGCTCTCGGCCATGCTTTATACCGCAGGCGCGACGCCGCGGCTGGGGCGGGTGGACGATGGATCGGCGACGACCGATTACGACGAAGAAGAGATTGCGCGCAAGATGTCGATTGCGGCTGCGGCGGCATACGTGGAGTGGGGCAAAACGAAGATCAATGTGATCGATACGCCCGGGTTCAACATGTTTGTCCACGAGGCGCGAATGGTGTTGCCGGTGGTGGATGCGGCGATTGTGGTGGTGGACGGTGTGGCCGGCGTGGAAGTAGTGACGCAGCGGGTGTGGAAGGACTGCGAAGAGTACAAAACACCGCGGCTGATTGTGGTGAACCGCATGGACCGCGACCGGGCAAATGCGGAGCGCGTGCTGGAATCGCTGATCAATGCGTTTGGGCGAAATGTGATTCCGATCGAGTTGCCCATCGGGAGCGAAAAGAATTTAACCGGCGTGGTCGACCTGGTGCGCATGAAGGCTTACACCTACGAGCTGGGCGGGAATGGCAAGGGGAAAGAGACGGAGATCCCGGCCAACATGCGGGCGCAGGTACAGGAATCGCACGAGCAGCTGGTGGAGCTGGTGGCCGAGGGCGACGATAAGTTAATGGAGGAATTCTTCGAGAAGGGGACCATTCCCGAGGAGGACTTAATTCCGGCGCTGCACAATGCGATTCGCGAGGACAAACTTTTTCCGGTGATCTTTAGTTCGGGGCTCGGCAATATTGGCGCGGACCGGGTGATGGATTTTATCGTGGATTACACTCCGGCACCTTCCGAGCATGAGTGGGTGCAAGGTGAACCGGCAGCTTCAGGCAACGGGGACGCGCCCAAGCGGCATGAAACGGACGCGGAGCCGGTTTCACTGTATGTGTTTAAAACCGTGTCGGACGCATTCGCGGGAAGGATTTCGTACTTCAAAGTTTTTTCCGGCGTGCTGAAGAACGAAGCCACGGTGCAGAACTTCTCGCGCGGGTCGGCGGAGAAGCTTTCGCATATTTCCATTATGCAAGGCAAGACCGCGGTGCCGGTGACGGAGTTGCATGCGGGAGATATTGGCGCGGTCGCGAAACTTAAAGACACGCTCACCGGCGATACGCTGGGAGACAAGGCCGCGCCCATTCAGTATCCGCGGGTGAAGTTGCCTGAGCCAGCGATTACGTTTGCCATTGAGCCGAAGAGCCGCGCGGATGAAGACAAGTTGGGGCCGGGCATTCACAAGCTGATGGAAGAGGATGCCATGTTGCGCTTCTTTCGCGATGCGCAGACGCAGGAGTTTTTGATCGCTGGAACTGGACAGCAGCATATCGAAGTGGTGGTGGCAAAGCTGAAGAAGCGCTACCACACGGAAGTGGTTTTGAAAGCGCCGAAGGTACCGTATCGCGAAACAATTCGCGGAAAGGCTGATGTGCAGGGGCGGCATAAAAAGCAGACTGGCGGACACGGGCAGTATGGCGACTGCAAGATCAAGATGGAGCCGATGCCGCGCGGTGGGCAGTTTGAATTCGTCAACGATATTTTCGGTGGGGCAATTCCTAAGAACTATATTCCCGCCATTGAAAAGGGAATCAAGGATGCGGCGGCGCGCGGGTATCTGGCGGGATATCCGGTGGTGGATTTCCGCGTGATCCTGTATGACGGGTCGTATCACGATGTGGATTCGAACGACATGTCGTTCCAGATGGCGGGCCGCATCGCATTCAGAAAAGCAATGGAGCAGGCCAAGCCGACGCTGCTTGAACCCGTGATGCATGTCGAGATCACGGTGCCGGACGATTTTGCGGGCTCGATTATGGGCGATTTGAACAGCCGACGAGGCCGCATCCAGGGTATGGACAACAAAGGCGGCAACACGGTGGTGAAAGCCGAAGTGCCCATGGCGGAGATGCTGACGTACGGTGTGGACTTGACGTCGATGACGCAAGGGCGCGGTAGCTTCAACATGGAAATGCACCACTACGACGCGGTGCCGGGAGCGTTGCAGGAAAAGATTGTTGAGAAGGCTAAGGCGGCGCGGGGTGAGGTTAAGGAAGAGGAAGAGTAGGGAAAGCCAATCTTGTTTCGCGCTTTTATTTCAGGAGCTTTTGAAGCTTTTCTTTGACGTCGTCCCGCAGTCGCGTCAGGAACTCATTCGTATCGCGGGGACTGGGGGTTTTGTGTTGGGCCTCCACGATAACGTCGAACGTGTCCCACTTGGCGGGATCTTCAAAAGTGACTAGTCCTACACCGAAGCGCACTGACTCTTTTTCCAGTCGTTCCAGATAGTCTTCCGGCTCTTGTTGGTTGCCTTCAGGTAGATGCAACGCCAAATAACTCTTATTTGCGAATGCGGAATGAGACGCTGTCTCGTAAACTCCTTCTAGTCCATGTGCGTCTGCGGGTTTGATTTCGAACGTGATAACCTCAACGCTCTTCCCGGGAATAAACGGATAGTTGCCAACTGATACCAAAGTGACATCAGGCCGAGTCCACTTACCCCCTGTCGCCTTTCTACCTTTGTGTGCGGATATTTCCGAGACGTAATCTGTGATGTCATTTTCCTCAATCCACCCCGTTTCAATTGTCTGGTGGAAGGCCTGGTAAAGATGAGATTCTTTTAGATATTTGTGCGACTTTGCTTTCGAAACCTGAACCGCATCCCCGATCAGTCGGACACTGCCTCCCT
Source organism: uncultured Acidobacteriaceae bacterium (assembly GCA_963838015.1). Classification (GTDB taxonomy): domain Bacteria; phylum Acidobacteriota; class Terriglobia; order Terriglobales; family Acidobacteriaceae; genus Sulfotelmatobacter. The sequence continues at coordinate 115,887 of CAWIPG010000001.1, forward strand.
TGCCGCGACCTCTTTCCAACTTGCCTTTCTCGATAAGGCCATTTCTAACCTGCCAATAAACTTCGTAACCGAAGTTTTCGCCGAGCCGCTTCTTGGCCTGTTCCAGAAACCGTTCCGCGAGTGTAGTATTACCAACGCTCTTTCCGTCCTTCGGGAGCAAAGAAAGAAGCAAGCCTGCCGCCTTATGTTCGGTTTCATGGGTGATATTTACTCTGCGTCTTCCCATAAAAACTCGCCTAATAACACGGAAGTATTGTAACAAGCTCACCTGACAACTTTTTGGGCTGTCAGGTGAGCTTATGAAAAGAACGTGTTCGGGGGAATTCACAAGCAGTCTGAATCCCGAGAGGTCCCGTCCTTAGGAGGTCTTCAGGCCCGCAGACTTGGCCAGCTTTCTCTCTGGCGCTAATCGAACGTCCAGAATCGTTCGGTCCAGTTCAACCGTGCTTGGGACGTGCGGATCGTCGACCTTGCGTAGGCCGAGTTTTCTTCGGTAAAGGCGCGTCCGTTTCTATTGCCAGCTCCCACTCGCGGTGGCGGTATTTGAGGAAATCGTCACCAGCGTCCAGAACACGGTTGCCGAATATCTTCTTCATACGAGCGGCAAAGTCGGGGTATTTGACGGCGGACGGGGTATCGTTTGCAGTCCTGGTTTCGCCCTTCGCGCGTTCGGCATTCTGCATTTTGGAGTTCTTCTTCATCGCATCTGTCTCGCCACACCTCTGATTATAGCTGTGCAGTCCGTGCGGCCGGGATTCGCCCAGGCCGGACAGCCGAGGGCGGTTGTCCCCACTTGGTTCGTGGTAACATCCGGCGAGTGGGACGCGAGGTCAAGCATTGAAACTTACATCTATTCTTATCTGCTTTGCTATTGCTGCTACGCTTGCGCGGGCCGACGAAACTCAAGTCTTTGCTACATCGGGCGGGCCGGTTAAGATCACGCCTCTCTACCACGCCAGCACGCTGATTGAGGCGGGAGGGAAGATCATCTACCTGGATCCCGCGAAGCCTGCGAAGCTCACAGGCCTTCCGAAAGCGGACCTCATTCTGATTACCGATATTCATGGCGATCACATGGATCCGGATTCGATCAAGGAAATCAGCAAGGCTGAAACCGAGATTTTTGCGGCGCCTGCCGTGGTCGTCACCGTTACCCGCGCCAAGCCGATCGCCAATGGAGAGACGAAGAGCTGGCAGGGATGGACGATTGAGGCGATACCCGCTTACAACCTGAAGCGCGGGCCGGCTCCGGGAAAGTTCTATCACGATAAAGGACGTGGCAATGGTTACGTTCTCACCTACGGCGGCAAGCGCTTCTATTTTTCCGGCGATACTGAAGGTACTCCGGAGATGCGGGCGCTGAAGAATATCGATGTGGCGTTCGTGTGCATGAACTTGCCTTACACGATGCCACCGGAAGAGGCTGCCGACGCGGTGAAGGCTTTCCACCCGAAGATTGTTATTCCGTATCACTATCGCGGGTCTGATCTGGCCGTGTTTAAGAAGGGATTGGAAGGGACTGGGATTGAGGTGCGGCTGCTGGAGTGGTATCCGAAGTAGGGTTTGCTCAGGACAAGCCTCGCTGCGCTTGGCTGGACCCTTCGGCTTCGCTCAGGGCAGGCTCTCGAGGCGGCTGTCCCCACATGATTTGTGCATGGGGCGTGGTAATATCCGGCGAGTGGCTACTGCGAGAAACAATCCTAATCTGAATTACAGTCCTGACCGGCTGGTGTCGGCGGCGGCGGTCGAAGACGATTCTACGTTTGAGTTGAAGCTGCGGCCGCAACGGCTCGGCGAGTTTATCGGGCAGGCCAAGGTCAAAGAAAATCTGGCGGTGGCAATTGAGGCGGCGCGGTCGCGTGGCGAGGCGATGGACCACGTGCTGCTGTACGGGCCGCCGGGACTGGGGAAGACTACGCTGGCGAACATCATCGCCAATGAATTGGGCGTGCACTTTCAGCCGACTGCGGCGCCGCTGTTGCAGATCAAGGGCGACTTGACGGCGATCATCACCAACATGCAGGACAAGCAAGTCCTGTTCATCGATGAAATTCACCGGCTGCAGCCGGTGTTGGAAGAGTTGCTGTATTCGGCGCTGGAAGATTACAAACTCGACATCATCATTGGACAAGGGCCTTCGGCGCGCACGCATACGCTGGAAGTGAAACCGTTTACGTTTGTAGGCGCGACTACGCGGGCGGGCTTGGTTTCCGCCCCGCTGCGGTCGCGGTTTGGGATCGTGCTGCGGCTTGAGTTTTATACTCCGGAGGATTTGCGCGTCATCGTGGAGCGGTCGGCCGAGATCCTGGGAGTTGAAGTTGACAAGGCTGGAGCGATCGAAATTGCCAGCCGGTCGCGTGGGACTCCGCGAATCGCCAACCGGCTGCTGCGGCGGGTGCGTGACTATGCGCAGGTGCGTGGGGCGGGCAAGATCGATTTGCCTACGGCACAGGCCGCGCTGCAGATGCTGGAAGTCGATAAATACGGATTCGATGAAATGGATCGGAAGCTGCTGTTGACGATCATCGAGAAATATCAGGGTGGGCCGGTGGGCGTGAATACTTTGGCGGCAGTGTTGGCCGAGGAGCCGGATGCCATTGAAGAGATTTACGAGCCGTTCCTGATGCAGATTGGGTTTTTGAACCGCACTCCACGCGGGCGCGTGGCGACGCAGTTGGCGTATGAGCATTTCGGGATTACGCCGACGCGACGGCAGAGTTCGTTATTTTGATCCCTCCCGTTACTTCACTGTGAAATTCCGTGTGGCAATCCTTTCCTGACTGTTCGGCAAACCTAACAAACAACGATTTGTTGTTATGCGCACGCCCTCATGGTGTATCTTGCTAAATTCTTCTCCGTAGGTGGATGGAGAGACGTGAGGGTGCATTGCGTCGGGGCGAAGCGCGGTGTCCATTCCAAAAGGTCGCAAGATTCGCGCTGGCGGGTGCGATCACTCTCCGTGCACTCGTAGGGGCTAGCTGGGGAATGCCAGCGCCCCAGGCGACTCTGGTGCAAAATTCCACTGCCACCGCGCAGGCAGCGGCTCCGGGGCAGCAGGGCTCTGCGCCACAAAATTCCCAGACGACTCCGCAGAATCCTCCGCCTCCTTCAGGAACAAATCCACTTCCTCCCGGACAGAATCCTAAGCCGTCGCAGCAGGTTCCAGCGCCTTCGGCCCAGTTGCCGGAACCGGCCATCAAACAGCCGGAAGTAAAACCGGCGCAGACGCCGGCGATTGCGCCCCCGGCCCTTACCATTCCGCGGCTGACGCGCGCGCCCGCACTCGAAGACTTCCTCACCATGAAGCCACAGAGTGAAACAGCGCTGCAGATGGCGAAGGTCACCGGTTTTGTACAGCGGAATCCGCACGACGGCGAGAAAGTTTCAGAGCAGACGGAAGCATACCTGGGCTACGACCAGAAAAATCTCTACATCGTGTTCGTTTGCTACGACGACCCTAAGAAAGTGCGGGCGCGCATGTCGGTGCGCGAGGATATTTACGATGATGACCAGGTCGAGGTGATGCTCGATACTTTTCACGACCGGCGGCGGGCCTATGCCTTCCAGACCACGCCGCTGGGCGTGCAGTGGGATGCGATCTGGACCGAAGCGTCGCGCGAGGAGGTGAATGGGAATTTCGATACGTCGTTCGACACGGTATGGGATACGCGCGGCAAGGTGACCGGCCGCGGCTTTGTGGTGTGGATGGCGATTCCATTCAAGAGCCTGCGTTTTCCGGCGACGAAAGATCAGACCTGGGGAATCATTCTGTATCGGGGAATCGTACGCAAGAACGAAGATGCATTCTGGCCGCAAGTTTCCTACAAAGTGGCGGGGCGGCTGGGGCAGGCGGCAACGCTCTATGGGCTGGAAGGGATCTCGCCGGGGCGCAGCATCGAGCTGATTCCCTACGGGATCATGCGCGGCTTCCGGGCGCTCGACCAGCGCGATCCCTACAATCCGTATTTTCAAAATGCGACCGCGCAAGGGCAAGCGGGTATGGATGCGAAGTTCGTGATCCACGATCACTTTGTGCTGGATCTGACGGCGAATCCGGATTTCAGCCAGGTCGAGTCGGAGGATCCACAGATTACGGTGAACCAGAGATTCGAAGTGTATTTTCCCGAGAAGCGTCCATTCTTTCTGGAGAACGAAGATTACTTCCGCACGCCATTCGATTTGTTTTTCACGCGTAATATTCAAGACCCCTCGGCCGGAATCCGCTTGACGGGAAAGGAGGGTCCGTATTCGGTTGGGCTGATGGCCACCGATGATCGCGCACCCGGACTTGCAGTGCCCAGCTTTTGTCCTCCAACCGAGCCGCCTTCCATTTGTTCTGACAGCCTCTATGGCGATCGAGCGTACTTCACAATTGCGCGTGCAAGTCGCGATATCTTCCAGCAGTCGAGCGTGGGACTGATTTATACCGACTGGGAGTGCCCGGCGACCGGCGAGTCCAACCGCGTGGGCGGAGTGGATACGCACTTAAAGTTCAATGCCAATTGGACTCTGGAAGGTCAGGCGGTAGTGAGTTCGAGCAATCTGCAGGGGCTGAATACCGGCAATCTTGAGACTACCTGTGAGTACGGATTGTACCCGTTCAGCGCCGGCAATGTGGGCAACGGCAGTGGCAACTATTATGCGGGCCCGGCGGACAAACTGGATCTGAAGCGCGAAGGGCTGCACTTTTCTTACGAGGGAGTTTACGACGACATCAGCCCCGGGTTTGTGAGTGTGCCGGGATTCGTGAACCGCGTGGATATTCGCGGGCTCTACCACACGATCGACTATCGTTTTCGCCCGAAAAAAGGTTGGATCGTCGATTGGGGGCCGTCGCTGAACCAGCGCTACGTCTTTGATCACGAAGGCAACCGGCTGGATACGGATTATCAGCCGTATCTGGCAGTTCAGGGACGGGGGCAGACTTTCTTCTATCTGTTTCCTTACGAAGAATTAAGAGAGCGGTTGCGGCCGCAGGATTTCTATTTTCTTGGTTTATCCGTGAGCCAGAACCATGACTACCACGAACACCGCAGCGGGGCCTCGTTCCAGACGGGCTACTTTAAGAAAGTTACAGTGGGGGCGAGCTACTACTGGGGAGATGGAATTAACTTTGTGCCTGCTGGGAACGCGCTTCCGCAATCTCTTCTGGGCAGGCTGGATACGGCGACGGGCACGCTCACGTTTCGCCCGGTCAAGCCGTTGAAGATTGAAAATACCTATTTATTCGAGCGCTTGCGAGCGACCGAGAACGAATACGCACTTACTCTTTCGGAGATTGCGCAGGCGATGCCCGGCGTCCCCATCGGCAAAGGAATTTTCGACAACCACATCGTACGCAGCAAGTGGAACTGGCAGTTCACGCCGCAACTCTCGCTCCGGCTGATTATGCAGTACAACTCGGTTCTGGCGAACACGCCGGGGAATACGGTTTATCCGTATACGTACCTGCCGACGGAAAAAGAGTTCAACGCCGATTTCCTGCTGACGTATTTAGTCCATCCGGGTACGGCAATTTATGTGGGGTACAACAGCGACCTGCAAAACCTGGACCACGGCCTCATGCCGGATCCAGCGGGCCTGGCGGGTTTGTACACGGCGAAGGGCTATATGAACGACAGCCGGCAGTTTTTCGTGAAGGTGTCGTATCAGTTCCGGTTTTGAGTGGCGTGCGAGCTCAGGAGGATAGTTGCAGGTTGGCTTACGCGCGCGGCCGGTTGAGCCTGAGATCCTTCGCTCCGCCTGAAGAACGGCTTCGCTCAGGATGACAATCGTCATGTATGGCTCAGTACCCTGAGAAGCCTGGGATTGCTGAATCCTGGGGCATTCCGGTAGAATCTAAGGATTCGTATCGAGGTCTGAACCCTAATGAAAGCTGCTATTCATCCCGCTTATAACGAAGTGCGCGTACATTGCGCGTGCGGCAATGCGTTTGTTACCCGGTCCACCCACAAAGGCGACATCAGCGTCGAAATCTGCGCGGCCTGCCATCCGTTCTTTACCGGCAAGCAGAAGATGCTCGATACCGCAGGCCGCGTGGAGCGTTTCCGCCGCAAGTACGCAAAGAACACGCCCGAGCCCGCGAAGGCGTCCAAGAACTAGGTTCTTCGTACGGTTGTCCGCGGAAGGCGTGAAATCGAGCCCTCGCTTCGGCGGGGGCTTTCGTTTTGCGAGGCTAGGTTGAGGGGGCTAGGTAGAATAGATCTGTGCGCAAGTCCTGGGACAATTCGTGTGGGGTGGACACTATTGTCCGCCGGGCAGCGCCACTGAAGCCGGTTCCCGCTCGCCTTACCATCGGCGGAATCGAAATTGCCCCGGCGACTGTGCTGGCTCCCATGGCTGGCGTTACGGATACCGTCTTCCGCCGCTTCATTCGCAACCTGGGCGGCTGTGGGCTGATTATGACCGAGTTCACCTCGGCCGATGGCGTGCTACGCAAGAAGGATCAAAAGGCCAAGCGCTATCTTCATTTCTATGAAGACGAGCATCCCATCTCCGCGCAGCTTTTTGGCAGCGATCCGCAGGTGATGGCCGAGGCTGCGCGCATGGTGGAAGATCTCGGCTTCGACATCGTGGATTTGAACCTCGGTTGTCCGGCGAAGAAGGTTGTGAAGTGCAACGGAGGCTCCGGTCTGTTGCGTGATCTTCCGGCCATCGGCCGCATCTTTGAGGCTGTACGCGCCGCCGTGAAAGTTCCCTTTACGGTGAAGTTTCGCGCCGGATGGAGTGATGACGAAATTGTCTGCGTGGAACTGGCGCGGATGGCGGAATCCTGCGGACTCGCGGCAGTTGCGTTGCACGCGCGTACGCGGGAGCAGGGCTATAGCGGCCAGGCGCGCTGGGAGTGGATTGCCGCGGTGAAAGATGCAGTGAAGATTCCAGTGATTGGCAATGGCGACATCCGCACGCCCGAAGATGCTTGCGCTATGGTTGCGCAAACCGGCTGTGATGCGGTGATGATAGGGCGCATGGCGCCGTCGAATCCGTGGATTTTTCGGCAGATTCAGCAATATTGCGCGGGGATGGAATCCTCTCGCGCAGGAGATCGGGAAGGGCACGACTTTAGTCGTGCCGATAAGAGAGCATCATTGAATCCGGCTTTAGCCGCTGTGGATCGTTTTGCTTCTGACGGCTGGCCCTCAGGGGCTGAAGCCCTCGACATTTCGGACGAGCGAAACGGCACGGCTGAAGCCGTGCCCTTCCCGAGCGTGCCGACAACCGGCAATTCAGTTCGCCTTTACGATGAGCCTTCCGAAACTGATCGCTATCAGATGATCCGCACTTATTTCCGGATGCTAATTGAAGAGGAACTCCCTGATGCTGTCGGCAAGATGAAGCAGTTTGCCTCATGGTTCACGCACGGTGTGCCCGGCGGAGCGGGGCTGCGCAAAGCAATCTACGAATCGAGAAGCGCAGTGGAGATTCTCGGGCAAGTGGAGGAATTCTTCGAAGCCAGATTATGCGCCGCTGGTACTTCTTCGACCAGCTCAGTGCAAGCTTCTGCACGCGAAACTGCTGCGCTCCCCATCGCCTAAGCCGCGGCACCGCGGGAATCCAACACAGGTCCTCGCTTGGCCTTTGGAATATAATCGTGCCCACGCATGGCACTGACCTCTGGCACGAAACTTGGACCTTACGAAATTCAATCGCCCCTGGGCGCGGGCGGAATGGGCGAGGTGTACCGCGCCCGTGACGCCCGGCTGAATCGCGATGTTGCCGTCAAGATTCTGCCCGCGTCTTTTTCCGCCGATGCCGATCGGCTGCAACGCTTCGCGCTCGAATGCCGCGCCGCCGCGGCTCTGAACCACCCCAACATTCTTTCGATCTTCGATATTGGTGATGTCCAGGGTGCGCCGTATGTAGTCTCCGAACTGCTGGAAGGCGAAACGCTGCGCGACCGCCTGCGCGAAGGTCCGCTGCCTTCGCGCAAGGCCATCGATTATGCTCGGCAAATCGCCAGCGGCTTGGCTGCAGCGCACGACAAGGGCATCGTCCATCGCGACCTGAAGCCGGAAAATCTTTTCATCACCAACGACGGCCGCGCAAAAATTCTCGACTTCGGCCTGGCCAAACTTACCCGTCCTGAAGCCGATGCTTCCGGTGACGCGCCCACGCAGCAAATTGCCACAGACGCTGGGACCGTGATGGGCACGGTCGGTTATATGGCGCCTGAGCAGGTGCGCGGCAAGCCCGCCGACCCGCGCTCCGATATTTTTGCCTTCGGCGCGATTCTTTACGAAATGCTCTCCGGCAAACGTGCTTTCCATGGCGATTCTGCCGTTGAGGTCATGAGCGCGATTCTCAAGGAGGAGCCTCCCGATCTCACGGAGACGAATCGCAATGTTTCTCCGGCGCTCGAGCGAATCGTTCGTCACTGCCTGGAAAAAAATCCTGCGGAGCGTTTTCAATCGGCGCGCGACGTCGCCTTCAACCTGGAAGCTCTCACTGACGTTTCCACTTCAAACCGCGGTGGTGTGCGCGCTCTGCAGATGGAAGATGAGCCAGCCAAGCGGCGGTGGTTGCTGCCAGTTCTCGGCGCGTTGCTGCTTTTTGCTTCGTGGGCGGGTATTTATCGCTTCGCTCATCGCGGCGCGGTGGCGAATCCTACTTTCCACGAAATCACCTTCCGCAACGGCACCATTTGGGATGCGCGCTTTGCCCCGGACGGCCAGACCATTATTTATGGCGCAACCTGGGAAGGCGCCCCGCAGGAACTTTTCTCCACGCGCTTCGACAGCACCGATTCGCGTCCCGTTGGATTGCCCTCGGCGCAAATTCTGGCGATCTCTTCCAAGGGTGAGATGGCAGTCAGCCTTCACCCCGCGGTGTATAGCGCCTTCACTCAAACTGGCACCATGGCGCGAGTGTCGCTGGCCGGCGGCGCTCCGCGCGAGGTCCTCGACCAGGTGATGTGGGCCGATTGGTCGGCAGACGGCCAATCGCTGGCCGTGATTCGTCCGAACGGAGGCAATGGCAATTCCCTCGAATATCCGATCGGCACCGTAATCTACGCGCCTGCGGCCTGGGTCAGCCACGTTCGCTTTTCGCCGAACGGTGAGTTTCTTGCGTTCGCCGATCACATTCAAAGCGGCGACGATGGGCGCATCGTCATCATCGGCCAGCACGGCAACCGAAAAGCCAGCTCTTCGTTTTATTCCAGCGTGCAGGGCTTGGCCTGGAGTCCCGACGGCAAGGAAGTATGGTTTTCCGCGGTTCCCACTGGCGCTGCCCGCTCGCTCTACGCTTTGGATTTTTCCGGCAAAGAGCGCCTGATTTACCGCGCACCCGGCGGCGTGACGATTCACGACATCAGCCGCTCCGGCGAAGTGCTGCTCACTACCGATAAAACTCGCCTGGGTTTGTTTGCCCTGGCTCCGGGTGAAAGCCGCGAACGCAGCCTCTCGTGGTTCGACTGGTCGCTGCTCAACGATTTATCCCCCGACGGCAAGACTGTGCTCTTTTCCGAAAGCGGCGAAAGCAACAACGACGGCGTTTTTCTCCGCCATACCGATGGTTCCCCCGCCGTGCGTCTCTTTGATGGAGATTTTAGCCGGCTTTCACCCGACGGAAAGTGGGCGCTGGTGGAGAATGGCAAGTCGGCGCATCTGATGCTGGTGCCGACCGGCGTCGGCGAGCCGCGGCAGATCGGCGATAACACCCCGCGCTACTTTGCCGACTGGGTGCCTGACGGCAAGTCTGTTATTTTCACCGCCGCACCGGGCCATAATCGCCGCACTTATGTACAGGATATCGATTCCTCCGGCAGCGCCGCGCGGCCGGTGACGCCCGAAGGCATATCCGGCAGCTTGGTTACGCCCGACGGGAAATGGATCCTTGCCACCGACGCACACCGACAACGCTGGCTCTACCCGATTGCCGGAGGTGAGCCACAAAAGCTGAATCTTGACATTCGTCCTAATGAAAATGTTTTGAGTTTTTTCGATAACGGCAAGAGCCTCTTGCTGCGCACCCGCGCCCTGCCTTTGGAGATCACTCGCGTCGACCTGGCGACCGGAAAGCGCGAACCGTTCAAAGAAATCAATCCCGCCGATCCCGCCGGAGCGCAGAGCATTCCTTCCATAAAATTCAGCGCGGACGGCAAATCGTATGCCTATTCGATCGGCCGGCAATTGTCGGATTTGTATGTGGTGGATGGGCTGAAGTAGGGATTGTGTGGCGGGGCACTCTTGCCCGTGAAAGGTGGGAGTAATCAGCTCCCCGTCGGTTCTATCACCTCGGATATCTTTCGCCCACTCGCAACAGGGAATAGTTTCGCTCTAGAGTCAACGTATGAAATCCAGAGAGGAATGGCTAGAAGAAATCGCCCGACGGCAGGACAACATCGATCCGATCAGACGAATTCCAAACGGCGCCTTGTTCCAAGGCACGCTAATCAATGGCAGCCAACGACTCAACGGCGTGCAACGCGTCGGGGCCTTGATAATGGGGTTCCTTACGCTCGCATTTGGCTGCGTCTGTTTGGCGCAGTGGGTCGCCGCTCTGCGATCGTGGAGCTTTGCTAACTTAGATCTGTATCTAGCTATCCTTTGCCCGTTCTCTATTTGGATGGGCTGGAAGATAACGATGAATGCTGTTATCAACAATCCCCGAAAGAGCCGAGACAAGACAACCGGAAGCGCTAAACTCCCCGCGCCACCATCTTTCCCGATTCATCCTTCTCCACAAAAGCCCAAGGCACGTCTACGCCGTGGGTGAAGGCGGTCAGCCACTTCTCAGGAACCGCCTTCGCGTAATACTGCTTCTTGCTCTCGATGGTTTGCAGCGGGTAGAGATCGAAGCCCATGCCCCAGGCGATGTCGATATGCGCGCTGGTGGGGATGAGGTCGGAGATATAGCAGGCGACCGCAGGGGCTGAAGCCTCGCTCTTATCTGTGGCCGCCGCCGGCACGACTGAAGTCGTGCCCTTCCCGATCTCAGTTCTCGGATGCCCGTTCACGATCACAGCCTGCATGTGCGCCGTATGTCCAGGAAAAGTTTTTACCGAAATCCCGGGGACAATTTCTTCGCCGCCTTTGAGCAGCGTCATTTGGCCACTGGCGACGAGTGGATCGTAGTTGTCGGGAATGTAGCTGATGGCATCGCGCTCGCTTGGTTTGCGGGCGTACTGCCATTCGCCTTCTGGCGCATAGTATTTCGCGCGCGGAAAGGTTGGCACGATCTCGCCGTCTTTGCGGATGGTGTTCCAACCGCAGTGGTCGAAATGCAAATGCGTGTTGATGACGATATCGATATCTTCAGGCGCGATCCCACCTGCGGCGAGATTCGCCAGCAACTGCGCGGGCTGGCCGTAGAACTTGACCATGCGCTCGGAAAGCTTGTTGCCCATGCCGGTTTCCACCAGCACGTTTTGCTTGCCGGTGTGGATAAGTAGCGAGTTGAGTCCGGAGGTAACGCGATTTTTTTCGTCAGCCGCGACCTTGCGCGACCACATGGTTTTAGGAATCACGCCAAAAAACGCGCCGCCATCGAGCGGGTAAGTGCCATCAGAAAAAATGCTGAGTTCGAAGTCGCCGAGAGTGAGGCTGGGCATGTAGTTAGTTTGCCACACGCGAATCGGCATTTCCTCTGCAATAGTGAGGTACTCTCATATCCATGAAACGCCCGGCCAGCGTCACGGTGATTTCAGCGCTGTTTTTTCTGGTCGCGGCATATCTGGTGGCAATTGGAATTATTGAGTTGGTGGCGCCAGGCACGCTTTCGCTGACTTTGGGAGCAGGTGTCACGTATGGGAGAGAGCTAGACGGGCCACAGACGGCGTTATCTGTCGGCGCAGGATGGGCGCTGATTGGCTGGGGCCTTTACCGGCTGCACAATTGGGCACGCTGGTGCGCGATGGCCTTGATGGTGATTGGAGTGGCGGGGTCGGTGCCGGCGGTGTCCGCGGCGGCGAGGGATATTACCTGGCGTTTTTTCTTTTACGGCTTCCAGATCGTGGTGCGGGTTGTGATTGCTTGGTATCTGGCTGCGTCGCCCGAGGTGGTGGAGGCTTTTGTGCGAAAGTCTAGAGGCGAAGGCGCGTAGGGCCACCACGCTAAAAGGATTTGTCATTCCGAGCGAAGCGAGGGATCCTGGTTTCTGCTCGCACCAGCAACGCCGGCGCAAGCAAACACCAAGGTCCCTCGCTTCGCTCGGGATGACAATCGGGTTTTATTTCTGTCAGCGTTTCGCCTTCGCTGGCTCTTTCTCTCCTACCCGCTTGCTGACTTCGAACTTCATCTTGCCGGCTTTCTTATCGGCATCTACGACGATGTGATCGCCGTGCAGAATTTCTCCGTCGAGAATTTTCATGGCGAGAGGATCCTGCACCAGCTTCTGAATCGCGCGCTTCAGCGGACGCGCTCCGAAGTTGGCGTCGTAACCTTGGGTGAAGAGCAGTTCTTTCGCGGCGTCGGTGAGCTCGATCGAAATTTTTCGGTCGGCTAACAGACGGCGCACATCTTCGAGGCGCAGCTCGACGATCTTCACCAGTTGCGCTTTGCCGAGCGGACTAAAGACGATGATGTCGTCGACGCGGTTCAGGAACTCAGGCCGGAAGTGGCCGTGCAACGCGGTCATTACTTGCTCGCTGGCCTTTTCGAAATCTTCCGGAGTGCGCAGGTTCTCGGCTTGTAAGTAGCTGGAGCCGAGATTCGAGGTCATAATCAGAATCGTGTTCTTGAAATCGACGACGCGGCCTTTGCCGTCGGTGAGGCGGCCATCGTCCATGATCTGCAGCATGACGTTAAAGACATCCGGATGCGCTTTCTCGATTTCGTCGAAGAGCACGACCGCGTAGGGACGGCGGCGCACCTGCTCGGTGAGCTGTCCACCTTCTTCATAGCCGACGTAGCCGGGAGGCGCGCCGATTAGGCGCGCGACCGAATGCTTTTCCATGTATTCGGACATGTCGATGCGGAGCAGAGCACGCTCGTCGTCGAACAAGAATTCGGCGAGTGCACGAGCGAGTTCAGTCTTTCCGACACCCGTCGGGCCAAGAAAAATGAATGAGCCAATGGGGCGCTTGGGGTCGCTGAGCCCGGCGCGGGAGCGGCGGATGGCGTTGGCCACGCGCTCGAGCGCTTGGTCCTGGCCGACTACGCGCTGGCGCAGACGATCTTCCATGGTGACCAGCTTCTTCACTTCGCCTTCGAGCATTTTCGAGATAGGAATGCCGGTCCACTTGGAGACGATGCGGGCGATGTCTTCCTCATCCACTTCTTCTTTGAGCATGCGGACTTTGCCGCCGGGCGTTTTTTCAGTAAGCTTTTTCAACTCTTCTTCTGCCTGTGGAAGCAGGCTGTAGCGGATTTCGGCGACGCGCTGCAAATTGCTGTTGCGCTCTTCGGCCTGTTCGTCGGTCTTCAGCTTCTCAATTTTTTCTTTTAGCTCCCGGGCGCGGGCGATTAAATCTTTTTCCTTCTTCCAATTGGCTTTGAGGGCATTGGATTTTTCGCGGATTTCGGCGAGTTCTTTCTCGATGATGGAGAGACGCTCGCGGGAGTTTGCATCATCTTCTTTCTTCAGCGCCTGCTTCTCGATTTCGAGTTGCGTGGCCCGGCGTTCGAGTTGGTCGATATCGGTCGGAAGCGAATCGATCTGGATGCGAATCGAGGCGGCGGCTTCGTCGACAAGGTCGATGGCCTTGTCGGGCAGAAAGCGGTCTGAGATGTAGCGATGCGAGAGCGTGGCGGCGGCGACGATGGCCGAGTCCTTGATGCGCACACCGTGATGCACTTCGTAGCGCTCTTTCAATCCGCGGAGAATTGCGATAGTGTCTTCGACATTCGGTTCGCCGACGAAAACAATTTGGAAGCGGCGTTCGAGGGCAGCGTCTTTTTCGATGTACTTGCGATATTCGTTCAGCGTGGTTGCGCCGATGGCGCGCAACTCGCCGCGAGCCAGCGCCGGCTTGAGCATGTTGGAGGCGTCGATTGCGCCTTCGGCAGCTCCGGCGCCGACCAGGGTGTGCAGTTCGTCGATGAAGAGAATCACCTGTCCCGCGGAGTCTTCGATTTCTTTCAAGACCGCCTTAAGGCGGTCTTCAAATTCGCCGCGATATTTTGCTCCGGCCAGCATGGCGCCAAGATCGAGCGCGACTACGCGCTTGTTCTTGAGGACCTCGGGCACGTCGCCGGAAATGATGCGCTGGGCGAGGCTTTCGACGATGGCGGTTTTGCCTACGCCGGGCTCGCCGATGAGCACGGGATTATTTTTGGTGCGCCGCGAAAGAACCTGGACCACGCGGCGGATTTCTTCGTCACGGCCGATGACCGGATCGAGCTTGCCGCGCCGGGCTTGCTCGGTTAAATCGCGGGCGTAACGTTCGAGCGCCTGATACTTGGCTTCGGGATTCTGGTCCGTCACTTTCTGCGAGCCGCGGACGGCCGTTAGCGCCTTCAGAATCGCATCATAAGTTGCGCCGTGGCGGGCGAGAATCTGCTGCGCCGCGTCCTGCTTGAGGTGCGTGATCGCAAGCAGCAGGTGCTCGGTGGAAACGTATTCGTCTTTAAAGTTGGCCGCTTCTTTGAAAGCCTGTTCCAGCAGCTTATTGGCGGCATTCGAGAGCGCGGCCTGCGCCGCTTCTCCGGAAACCTTGGGAAGCTTTTCGATTTCGCGATATAGATCGCTGAGTACGGCTTGCGGACCGATGCCGATTTTTTCAAGCACCGGCGATACGATTCCTTCTTTATCTTCGAGCAACGCGGCGAGAAGATGGATGGGCAGAAGCTCGGGGTTGCCGTGCTCGGAGGCAAGGTTGTTGGCGCGCTGAACGGCTTCCTGCGCCTTTACGGTAAATTTGTCCCAACGGATGGGCATGGGAAACTCCTGGTTATTTCGTAATTGATAATTTTGTAATTTGGCAACTGGAAAACCTAAGGGCGTGCAGTGCGCCAGGGTGCAAGTTGCCACATTACAAAATCACGGGAGGCAGCCAATTTCTGCCGCCTCCCGCTCAGTTTACGACCGGGCTTCGCCCGGCGGACAGCCGAGGGCTGTCCCACATAAACGCTAATTACCCTTACGCGGCTTTGCTGGGGCCTTTGGCTTCCAGGGTCTTGTCGGTGCTTGTTGCGCTGCCGACGTTGACCTTGATCTGCTTGGGCTTGGCTTCGGCCTTCTTGGGCAGAGTCACTTTCAACACGCCTTTGTCGTAGTTTGCCGAAACTTTTTCGGCATCCACGGTGGTGGGCAGAGTGAAGGTGCGGGTGAAGCTGCCGTACTGGCGCTCCACGCGGCGGTAGTTCTCTTCTTTCTCTTCCTTCTCGATCTTGCGCTCGCCGTGCACGGTGAGGGTGTTGTTCTCCAGGCGGACGTCAATATCTTTCTCGTCAATGCCCGGAACCTCGATCTTCAAAGTGACGGTGTGCTCGTCTTCGTAGACGTCTGACGGCTGGGGCAAAGCTGGAGGTGGTGAGCGACTCGTCGCCTTCGCTGCGTCCGTAGGAATCGCGGAAGACGCGGTTGATGCGGTCCTGCAGGGTGGCGAATTCGCGGAAGGGCTCGAAACGGGTAAGAACGGTCATGGTAAATCCTCCTTCAGAAATTTGGGTTGGAACTTGTGCAGAAGCCCATCTATACACAGGATTGAGCTCCAGTCACTTCATTCGATGCTCCAGTTATCATGAAGGAAGCATAAAATATGAGTGCATCATTGTCAATTTACATTTGTTTATTATTTTCATTGACTTACGCTGGCTATGACGCACTTTAGATAGGCAGTTTCGGGGATATTTAACAGAACGGGATGGTCTTTGGACTGCCCCCGAACCTCAATCAACCGCAGGGTACGGTGGGCGTCGCGGGCGGCATCGGTGAGCATTTCCAGGAAGTCGGGCTGGGTGACGTGATAGGAACAGGAGCAGGTCACCAGGATTCCTTCGGGACGCAGCATTTTCAGCGCACGCAGGTTGAGTTCCTTGTAACCGCGCAGGGCGGCATCGAGGTCGCGTTTGCTCTTGGCGAAGGCTGGGGGATCGAGAACGATGGTGTCGTAGCGCTGGCCGGAGGTGGAGTAGTCCTTGAGCAGGTCGAAGGCGTTGGCTTCGATCCATTCGATTTCTTTGCCTTGGTCGTGGAGCTGGTCGTGGTTCAGGGCGGCGTTCTGATCGGCAACTTCGAGCGCGGGACGGGAGCTGTCGACGCCGGTGACGCGTGGGCAGCCTCGGGCCAAATGCAGGGCAAACCCTCCCTGATAGCAGAAAACGTCGAGGGCTTCGCCGTGAGCATATGCAGCGGCGGCAGAGTAGTTCTCGCGCTGGTCGAGGAACGCTCCGGTCTTCTGGCCTTCGAGCGCGTCGAAATGAAACTGGATGCCGTTCATGGTGAAGACCGTCGAGGTCTTATTTCCTTGCAGCAGGCCGGATGAGCGCTGGGGCAGCTCCTCGAGCTGGCGAACGCGTGGGTCCACGCGCTCGACAATGGAGACAGGATGAAGCCTCTCCGTCAGCTCTGTAAGCAGTGTTTCGCGCACGATTTCAGCGTCCATGGCCTGCGTGAGGATTTGCACTGAGAGAATGTCGTTATATCGATCAACGATAAGACCCGGCAAGAAGTCAGCTTCGCTGAAGATCACACGGTAGGCGTTGGTGTCGCGAACCATCCGCTCGCGATAGGCGACCGCTTCGGCAACGCGCTGGCGAAGCAGCGCAGGAAAGTCGGCGACCGGTTCGCGCGAGATCAAACGGATGGCGATCTGGGAAGAGCTGGAATAGAGCGCGCTGCCGAGGACCTGCCCTCGATGATCCATCACAGCGATCAGCGACCCTGGAGCAACGCCCTCAGCCGAAACGATATCGGAGCGATAGACCCAGACGTGGCCATCTTTCAGGCGAGTGGCGCCGCGAGGAGAGACCTTGACGACAGGGGCAGAAAGCGTAGCGGACGTCGACATCTGCATCCTGCAATCTTAAACGCAGCGGCTAGCTGGCGGCTTGCTCGGTAGGAACTGCCGCCGGCTTTTCGGGCTTGGCCGCGGTGCGGGCGCTCATTTCATAGCGGGCGGCTTCGAGGTCGGCGTGGAGTGAATCAAGAGCGGTCATGGGCATCTCGGTGCCCCAGGTGTCCATTTCTTTTTCGCTCCAGCTTCCATTCAGGCGGATGGCGTCGGTAATGTCTTCGGGGAAGGCCTGGCGAAAATCGCCTTCGCGACTGAGGACGTCGCCGATCAGACGTCCAGTGCCCATATCGAAAACGTGGCGGCTGGCTTGGCCGCCGGCGTTGTGCATGCACAGAAATACTTCTCCGGCATCGGCAAACTCAGAGCGGTAATACCAGGCCTGGGGCGCATCGATTTTAGGATGATGGCGGCGTGAGCGTTTATGCTCGGGCTCGAGAGCCTGCATTTCGTTGGCAGGATTGAAGTAAAGAATGCGCTGGCAGGAATCGCAGATTACAGTTTGTTGGCCGGTGCGGACATCGTTGTAGATCTGCGGTCGCAGCATGACCTGGCACGCCATGCATTTATGATCGCGCACCTCGGAGATGCCGCTGCCGCGAAACTTGGACACGCGCTCGTAGTGCCGCAGCAGGTCTTCGTTGACGCCGGCCCGCATCTGATCACGCTTCGTGCGCCACTCTGTAAGCTGTTTTTCGTCTTCTGCGGTGCGCTGGCGGGCTTCAATCTTCTCTTTTTCGATCTCGGCTGTTTCCGCTTTTAATTCGGCTTGGGCGGCTTTTACTTCCTTGTCGCGCGCGTCCGCGTTCACCATCAACTCAAGAATCTTGTCTTCAGTTGCGGCAATCTCTTTTTCCGCAAACTGAATCTCGTGCAGCAGAGCCTTGTATTGCTCGTTGGTTTTAACGTCGAGTGATTGATCGCGGTATTTGGAAATTTTGCCGCGGATATCGGCGATGGAAGTTTCGAATTTGCGGCGGGCGGCTTCGTCGGCTTTAACGGCGGCCTGAGCTTTTTCCAGTTGAGCCTTGTGTGTTGGCAAGCTTGCGTTCGATGGCGGCAACGCGCTTGGGCAGTTCGGCGACTTCATCCTGCAGGCGGCGTATTTCCTTATCCGCTTCTTGCAGGCGCATCAGGTTTTCTATTTCAGGAAGCATCCGAGAAAGGCTCGGCTCTGATTCTACCATGCGAAAACGCGAGTGTTCCGCGGGCGTGCGTGCCAAACCGCCCACGGTAGGCCGTTCCGGGTGTAAACTCTTCCGTTCTGTCTTTCCCTCACTTCTCGTTCCTGAGGTTTTACGTGAAAACGTTTTGCATGAAAATAAACATCGTCGTCTCCGCCTTCGTCGCTGTTCTCACTTTTCTATCCAGCCTGCCTGCGCCGCTATGGGCGCAGTCGTCCACTCCCATGCAGCAGAAGCCCCTCACTATTGAGGCGATCTTCGCTCCCGGCGGCCTCGGCGGGCGTGGCCCGGAAACCATGGAGTGGAGTCCCGATGGAACGCAAGCTCTCGTTTGTGCAACGCGACGACAAGGGTGAAAATGGCGAACTCTGGTATGTGGATGCCGCGACCGGCGAGAAAAAAGTTCTGGTCAGCGCCTCCAAGCTGGCCTCGCTTGCGCCCGACGATAACAAGGTGAAAGACGAGCGCGAGAAGGAGCGGCTCACCCGTTACCACGTTGCAGCCTATCTTTGGGCTGCGGATTCGAAGCACCTGATTTTCGATTCGCAAGGACAGCTCTGGCTGTTCGATTTGGTCAGCAACACGGCGGTGCAATTTACTTCGGCGCCCGATCCTAATGTCGACCCCAAGTTCTCTCCGGATGGCAGCCATGTTTCCTACGTGCGTAAGCACAACCTTTTCGTGCGGCCGGCTGAACGGCAAGGACGAAAAGCAACTCACCAAAGACACCGAGGACGACCTGTTCAACGGCGATATCGATTGGGTCTACGCCGAAGAGCTGGCGGTGCGCAGCAATTATTTCTGGTCGCCCAACAGCAAAGAGATCGTCTTCCTGCACATGGACGAAAGCAAGGTTCCCACCTATCCCATCGCCAACTTGATTCCGACGCACCCGACGGTGGATAACGAAAAATATCCCAAAGTCGGCGACGCGAATCCTGTGGTGAAGCTGGGCGTGGCGGATGCTGACAAGGGCAAGGTCCGCTGGATTTCGCTGACCGATGATCCCGAGACTTATATCCCGCGTTTTGGGTGGGTCCGCGACGGCGTGATCTGGGCGGAGGTTCTCAATCGCACGCAGGACAAAATGGATTTGTATTTTGTGGATGCGAAGTCGGGCAAGTCAACGAAAGTTCTCTCCGAGACCACGCCCGGCGCGTGGATTAATGTGAACGACGATTTCCAGGTGTTGAAGTCGGGCGACCGTTTTCTATGGTCGAGCTGGCGTGACGGCCACACACATTTGTACCTTTACAGCTTTGACAAACAATAACCCGCTTGCCGCCGAGGCGAAATTGGAGCGGCAACTCACGCAGGGCGACTACGAGGTGACGGGAGTCGATGGCGTAGATGAGGCTGCGGGCACTGTGTTCTTTTCCTCCAACAAAGACGATCCCAGGCAGCGCCAGCTTTTCTCGATCAAACTGGATGGAACTGGATTGCAGCAGCTTACGCATGACGAAGGAATTTACTCGGCGAAGTTTTCCGACGATGGCAAGCACTACGAGCAAACATTCTTAGGGCCGACGACTTCGCCGCGCATGTCGCTGTGCACCGTGGGCGGCGCTTGCGCGCCGGTATGGCAGGCGCGTGATGAAGTTGCGGAATATGGATTGCGGTCTCCGAAGTTTTTGGAGTTCAAGGCAGAAGATGGCACGATGCTTTATGGACGATTGCTGCTTCCGGCAGACGCGCCCGCGAGCGGCAAGATTCCTCTGATCGTAAACATCTACGGCGGCCCAGCCGCGCAGACGGTGCTGAAAATTCCGCCGAGCCCGTTTGATGAAATCCTGTCGCGCAAAGGCTTCGCGATTTTTTCCGTGGATAATCGCGGAACGCCGGGCCGCGACCGCAAATTTCAGACCGCGATTCGTCACGAATTCGGCGCCATCGAATTGAAAGATCAGATGACTGCGCTCGATCAGCTTTTTGCGCAGTATCCGCAACTGGATCAAAACCGTATGGCAATTTGGGGATGGTCGAATGGCGGTTCGATGACGCTCTATGCCATGACGCACTCCGATCGCTTCCGCGCCGGAGTTGCGGTCGCCCCCGTAACCGACCAGGTTAACTACGACACCATTTATACCGAGCGTTATATGGGCCTGCTGAAAGAAGATCAGGCGGGTTATGAGCAGTCTGATGTAACGAAGGGCGCGGCCAACCTGCACGGTGAGCTTTTGCTGGTGCACGGAACTGGCGACGACAACGTGCACTTCCAGAACAGCGTCCAGATGATCGATGCGCTGATCAAGGCGGGCAAACAATTCCGGCTGATGATCTATCCCAATAAAACCCACAGTATTGCGGGCAGCGACGCACGCGATCACCTGTTCCACATGATTGAAGATCACTTTGAGCGGGAGCTGAAATAGGAGCAGAACGAGGGGTAGAAGTTCAAACGGCTATTTGCTCTTGTCGGATTTCCGCGAAGAACTTTCTTTGGTCGAACTGGATTTGCCGGAACCCTCTTTCGAGGAGCTCTTCGACGATGCTTCCTTGGAACTCTCTTTCGAAGAATCTTCCGACTTGGACTTTTCTTCTTTCTTCGAGTCGTCCTTCTTGGAGTCCGAGCTACCGCCATCGGATGCGGGAGCATGGGATTTATTCGCGTAGTCGGTGACGTACCACCCCGATCCTTTGAACTGCACGGCGGGCGCGGAAATCATCTGCTCAACTTTGCCGCCGCACTCCGGACACTTTTTCACCATCTTGTCGGAGAACTTCTGGATTTTCTCAAAGCGGTGACCGCACTTCTCGCATTTATATTCGTAAAGAGGCATGGATTCTGAGACGACTGTGAGGAAAACTTGCTTTCATATTGATTCTAGGGGCGGGAG
Organism: uncultured Acidobacteriaceae bacterium; assembly: GCA_963838015.1. Taxonomy (GTDB): domain Bacteria; phylum Acidobacteriota; class Terriglobia; order Terriglobales; family Acidobacteriaceae; genus Sulfotelmatobacter. Next base: position 136,805 of record CAWIPG010000001.1, read on the forward strand.
TTCGATGGCGTCAATTCAGCTGCAGATGGTTGACGCGGTGCAAGCCCCGATATTTACGCTGAAACATCTTCCGGAAATTGTTGCGCGAGCCGCTTTGGGGCAGTGTTGCGCCAAGCTGCGGAAAGCGCTTTTCGCAGCGCCTCCTTTCCGACGTTCTTGAGATGCACCGTAGTCGCTCCCCGGCGTCCCCACGCTCCCTTTGCCGGAACGAAAGCGGCGGGATCGGCTTTCGAGAAATAGTGCTGCTGCTCTGGAGTGAGCTTGACCATCCCCCAGCATTTTTGGGGATAGCCGAGCGTGGCAAATATCTTTCCGCCAACGCGAAAATCCGGATGATCCATGTGAGCCTGTTCTGCAGTTTCAGGAAGAGCAAGAGCCAGGCGGCGAAAGTCATTGGCGGTCATGGCGCGGTCTCCACGGATAGAACTTGCAACCATAGTACAACTCGCTATACGGCTGAGAGGCCCGGCCGCTGCGGTGGTAGACTCCCGCCATGAAGGATGCTGGACAAAAAGATAGCGAGTCTGCGAAGCCAGGAGCCGAGGCGACTGCTTCGGCGGCGGGTCCGGCGCTTTATCTGGTCGGCACGCCCATCGGCAACCTTGAAGACATTACGCTGCGCGCGGTGCGAGTGCTGAAGGAAGTGGATGTCATCGCTTGCGAAGACACGCGGCAGACGCAGAAATTGCTCAATCACTACGGCATCACAACCCGCACCATTAGCTACCACGAACACAATGAGCTGACGCGCGCGGCGGAACTTGTGAAAGAGATGCAGGAGGGCGCGAGCGTTGCGCTGGTGACGGATGCGGGCATGCCGGGAATTTCCGATCCCGGCTTCCGGCTGATTTCGCTGGCCATCCGGCATCAGGTGCCGGTGGTACCGATTCCGGGCGCGGCGGCATTTCTGGCCGCGTTGGTGGCCAGCGGATTGCCCACGGACTCATTCCGCTTCAGCGGATTTCTTCCGGCGAAGCGCGGTGAGCGGCGGGCGGCTCTGGAAGCGATCAGGACTTCCCCGCGTACGCAGGTTTTCTACGAAGCCCCGCACCGTGTTGTCGAAACGCTCGCAAACGTGGTCGAGGTTCTCGGAAATGCTCGGCATGTTGTGGTCGCGCGCGAAGTGACCAAGCTGCACGAAGAATTTTTGCGTGGGCGGGCAGGTGAAGTGCTGGAGACGTTGAAGTCGCGCGATGGGGTGAAGGGCGAGATTACGTTGCTGATTGGGAAGGCTGAAGAAACGGAAGGCCGTCTCGCAGTCGAGTCGGCACTTGGTGTGCGGCAGAGAGTTCAGCAGGTTATGCAGGAAGAGAACCTTGACGAGAAAGCCGCGCTGAAGAAAGTTGCGAAGGAGCGTGGAATTTCGAAGAGCGAGGCGTATCGGGAGCTGCAAAGGAGCAAGTGACACGCGCAAACTACTTCCCTGCCAACTCCCGCTTCACCGCCTCACTAACCACTTTCCCATCGACGCGCATGCCCGCGCCCGAAAAACGTGCCATGGTGTTCTTCATCACCGTGCCCATGTCTTTCATCGTGGGCGAACCCATCTCGGCGATCACGGCTTTCACACCGGCGACGATCTCGGCCTCGCCTGTTGCTTTCGGGAGATAGGCTTCGATCAGCACAATTTCGGCGGCTTCTTTGTCGGCCATCTCCTGGCGTCCACCTTTGGTGAACTGCTCGACGGATTCTTTGCGCTGTTTGATCAGCGTGGTGAGGACGGCTTGCGACTCTTTCTCATCGAGCGGCGCCATCTTTTCGATCTGACGATTCTGAAGCGCGCTTTTGACCATGCGCAGGGTGGAGAGGCGCTGCTCCTCGCGCGCCTTCATGGCGGCGGTGATGTCTTGCTGAATCTGCTCGATCAGGCTCATAGCAGGCAATTATAGCGGAGGGGCGGCGGGCCTTCGATTCGTAAGATTCTTCGATCAAATCCGATACCAAACGATTTGGCGCGCATCTGATGCTCAGGAGGAAACAACCATGAGCAGAGTCGCGATTTGGGCACAACTGGAAGCGAAGCCAGGAAAAGAAAAAGAGGTGGAAGAATTTTTGAAGTCGGCGCAGCCGCTGGCCGAGCGCGAACCGGCCACACTGAGCTGGTACGCCATTAAATTGGGTCCGGAAAAATACGGCATCTTCGATACTTTTGCCGACGAAGCCGCCAGCAATGCTCACCTGAACGGTGAAATTGCCAAGGCGCTCTTCGCCAAAGCGCAGGATTTTTTTTCCAAACCGCCGGAGATTGCCAAGCCGGAAGTTCTTGCTGTGAAATCTTCCAAAGCCTGATAGCGTGCGCGCCCTGCCGCGTTCGCCTTCAGGCCTCTGGCGCGGGATTTCAGAACCTGCCCAGTTCCGATAGACTACTGAAGAAGCATATTTCCGCTCTTCAGGACACTATCGAAATGTTACGCAAGAACCGTCTTTTTACTCCCGGGCCGACCCCGCTTTTGCCGGCGGCGCAAACGGCTATGGCAGCATTCACGGCGCACCACCGCACCGCGGATTTTAAAGCGCTGTTTCAGCGTGTGCTGGGCGACATGAAAGAATTCATCGGCACAAAGAACGATGTGCTGGTGCTGGCCTGCTCGGGCACGGGCGTGATGGAAGCGTCGGTGTCAAACCTTACCTCGCCGGGCGATAAGGTTCTGGTGCTCACTGCAGGAAAGTTCGGCGAGCGCTGGACTGGGTTGACCAAGGCATTTGGTTGCAAGCCGGAAGTGATTTCTGCGCCGTACGGCGAAACATTTTCATTAAACGACATTCGCGCGAAGGTCACTCCTGATGTGCGCGCCGTGTTCGTGCAGGCGACGGAAAGCTCCACGGGCGCGCGCCACGATGTGCGCGGCATTGCAAAGCTCGTGCGGGATAACGGTGACGATACTCTATTGGTTGTGGACGCGATCACCGGATTAGGCACAACGCATCTCGATGTAGATGGCTGGGGCGTGGATTTCATCATCGGCGGATCACAAAAGGCGTTGATGATGCCGCCCGGCCTCGCCTACTGCGCTGTGAGCGAGCGCGCGTGGCGGCGAATGGATACGACTACTTCTCCGCGCTTCTACTTCGACTTGCGCAAAGAAAGAAAGTCCGCGGCGAAGGGCGAAACGGCTTACACGCCGGCGACATCACTGTTTGCGGCGCTGGGAGCGGCATTGGAGTTTGTGCGCGGAATGGGAAATGGCGACTTGTCTAAAGGCCGTGAAGCGCTGGTCGACAATGCCCAACTCTGCGCGGAGATGACGCGCGCAGGGGCGGAAGCGCTTGGCCTTAAATTATATGCGGCTTCGCCGGCGGCTGCGCTCACCGCGATCTGTTCGCCGGAGGGAAACGATTCAGGAAAGATCGTCAAGGAGTTCCGCGAGACCTTCGGTGCGGTTGTTGCTAACGGGCAGGGTGAAATGAAAGGCCAGCTCTTCCGCATTGCGCACATTGGCTACTACGATTATCTGGATACGATCGGCATTCTGGGAGCGCTGGAGCATGTGCTGACGCATGTCACGGGAAAGCCGGTTGAGTACGGTGCGGCGGTGAGTGCGGCGCAGGAAGTGTATGCCCGCGCCTTATCCAAGCGGCAACTGGTGGGAGCTTAAGGCCGCGGCAGCTTTCATTTCTTGTCGTGCGTCCGTGCGATGGTTCTTCCATTACGTTTTCCTACGTGGTTCCCCAAGAAAGGGATGAGTGCATCTGTGAAAATTGTTATAGCGGAAAAAATCTCCGCGTCCGCGGTGGATCAACTTCGAGAGCCAAACTGGACCGTACTCACTGCCGATCAGCTGGATGGCAATCTTGTGGGGCAACTGGAAGCGGCTGACGCGTTGATCGTGCGTTCGGCGGTGCAGGCGGATGCGGCGCTGCTGGCGCACGCCAAGAAGCTGCGCGTGATCGGCCGGGCCGGCGTGGGCGTCGACAACATCGACCTGGATGCGGCCACGCGCCAGGGCATTGCGGTGATGAATACGCCGGGCGCAAATGCTGTGGCTGTGGCGGAACAAACGCTGGGCGTGATGCTGTCCATGGCTCGGCATCTTTGCCGCGCCGACGCGCTGATGCATGCGGGCAAGTGGGAAAAGAAATCGCTGCAGGGCACGGAGCTGCGGGGCAAGACGCTGGGCATCGCCGGGCTTGGCCGGATTGGAATGGAAGTGGCGCGCCGAGCGCGGGCATTCGGCATGGAGATCGTTGGACACGATCCGTTTGTTTCAGTCCCCGTGGCCAAGGAGCAAGGCATCCGGCTGGCGAGTCTGGATGAGCTTTTTGCGGCGGCGGATTACATCACGCTGCACGTGGGCCTCACGCCGCAGACTGCCGGGATGATCAACGAATCCGCCATTAAGAAGATGAAGAAGGGCGTGCGGCTGGTGAATTGCGCGCGCGGAGAATTGGTGGTCGAGGCCGATCTGGTGCAGGCGCTGAAGCAAGGTCACGTGGGCGCGGCGGCGCTGGACGTTTTTAACGAGGAGCCGCTGAAGAACTCTCCGCTGCAGACGATGGAAAATGTCATCCTGACGCCGCACATTGGCGGGCAGACTTTCGAGGCGCAGGAAGCCGTGGGTGTGCAGATTGCGCAGCAGGTGCGGGAATATCTGAAGCACGGCGTGATTCAGAACGCGGTGAACGTGCCTTCAGTTTCCGCTGAAGAATATGCCGAGATGCAGCCTTACATCGTTCTGGCGGAGCGCATGGGAGCATTTCTCGCGCAGATTTCCGCGGGATCGATCGAGGAAATTTCACTGCGCTACAGCGGACACATCGCGGAGTGGAAAACCGAGCTCATTCGCAACGCGGCGATCAAGGGCATACTCAATCAGACGCTGGAGGAGAAAGCCAACCTAGTGAATGCCGCGTCGCTGGCGGATCTGCGCGGACTACGCGTCCACGAAGTGCATAAGGCGAAGGCCTCGACCGGCGGCGCCGGGAGCGTGCTGTCGGTCTTTCTGAAGAGTTCAACGGAAGAGCACATGGTAAAAGGCGCGGTGTTGCACGGCAGTACGCCGAGGTTGCTGCACATCGACGACATCGACGTAGAAGCGCCGCTGGGACGCGATCTCATTTATCTTCGAAACAACGACGTCCCGGGCGTAATTGGAAAGGTGGGAACGATCCTGGGCGAGAGCGAGATCAACATCGCCGATTTCTCTTTAGGACGGCGCAGTGTGGAAACATCTTCAGAGTCGCGCGAGGCGATCGCTGTGGTCCACGTGGATGGCCATGTGCCGGACGATGTGCTGGGGAAGCTGGAGAAGATTCCAGCGGTGCGGCAGGCTAAGGCGGTACGGCTGTTTTAGATTGGATTACCGTGCAGCCTGTCGTTTCTTAAGTCTGCGGTATGGCGGGCACGAGGCGCTCTTTCTGCAACGCACCCCATCGCCAACTGCCTACAAGCAGGGCCCACGCCAAACCAAAAACGTTCCATGTCACGATCGTGGGTATTACTACACCGAAGGCATACGTGAATAACCAGAAGAACGTCAGTAAGCTAAGCAAGAGGATCACGACGCTTTTCCAAAATGCCTGAAGGACCGAGCGTAGCCAGGTCCGTGGCTTCTTCTTCCACAAGGATTGGATGAAGGCCAATACCCAGAAAGAGCTCGCGGTAACAAAGAGGAAATTAAAGAGCGCGAACAAAGGCCATTCCTGGCCATGGGGGTTTGCCAACGCAAACCACTGGCCGATGCGATATTGAACCACCCAACCGAGGAAGCAGACCCAATAAAAACCTCGGTATTGACGCAATTCATCGCCAGCAGATCCTCCTTCGGGTGCACGAGCTGATTGCAACCGGAGCCCGCCAGCGGTAATGCCGGTCCAGAAAGCGGAAAACACGCTTGTATAGATGAAGTAATGAGAGTAGTCCGATAAGTAGTCCACATGAAACGGCTTTGACCGGCTCAGGTCGAACAGTTCGGGGCAAATCCCACGAAGTCCCGCGTACTCTCGCAGCCCATACCACCACGCGACGGCAACGACTGTTGCGCACAACCAGCCCGAGCCTATGAACAATGAATCCGGTTCGCACGATATACGCCGGCGCAGAAGATAAATCGCCGCGCCGATAGCTATCAGGCCCAGGGCGAGCCGAACGATGAAAAATGCAATCATGGCTGCGCTGATAAGAGTGAAGCGCAGAGAGGAAAATGCATTAGAGTGATCAACAATCCAAGTCTTTAGGAATAAGCCGCTTCCCAATGACAGCCCTAAGCCTAAGACGAGAAGAACCACGGGAATTGCCACGGGTGGACGTGGTTTGCCAATTACATTCCGGGAAATCGCCGGTATTTTAGTAGCAGACGCGCCTGCGAGCGAGGCATGTGACGATAAAACACTCTTCTTGTAAAAAATTGATCCCGCTCCCGGCAGAAGGAAAACAAAAATTGGAGTAAGGATTGCCTGGAGAATACTGCCTAGATTGAGGTCGTTTGTTGCCTCTTCGCACGAACGGAAGACACCATACGATCCGAGCCATGAAAAATCATGAGCAATTCGTTCGATAGGAAACGCCAGGATGACTGAGATCGTTAATGCGAACCCAAGGCAGCACAACGGAGTCCAGTACCGCGTGTCGCCGGGTCCGATTGCTCTCAAAAAGTTCTCCCTAGGTCATCGGACTACAGCTGAATTGATTTTTCCAGTTCCTGGGTTGGTACGGCTTAAGAATTCGCCCCATCGCGCCGCAGCTTCTTGCTCTCCGCCAGCAGAGCAGTGAGACTATTCTAGATTGGATTTTCACGGACAGCACGTAACCTGAGGAGTCGAATCTTAAAAACATAGTCTACGGATGCGGAGCGCCCTTGTAGACCACGAAGACCCAGAGAAAGACCATGATTGCGGTGCCGACGATCAGCAGAACGGCAGTGACCCCAGCCACGATCTCGACTGTTCGCAAGGAGAAGACGGATGCCCCGGTTTCGTGGAAACCGATCTGACCCGTCGTATACGTGCCCGCTCCCACGGGTTGTGCTGGCAAGGCCAACCAGGTGCCCACGATCAGGGCCCATCCTAAACCGAATATGTTCAGCGTCGCGATCGGTTCGAGGACGCCCCCTGCCAACGTCATCAACCATAAGAATGTCAGCGCCGTGAACATGTAGATCAGGAATGTCCCGCAAAATAACACGGTCACTGATGCTTGCCGCGTCCACGGTCGCTGCCTCCACAGGTAACGAATGAAGACCAATGCCCAGAGGGAGCTTACGGTTAGAAAAACAAAATGCAGGCCGGCGAGGAGCGGCCATTCCTGATTCGTGCGGAGCAATACGAGCGCAAACCACTGGCTGAGACGATACTGAACCGCCCAACCGAGCAGATAGAGCCAAAAGAAACTCTGGAACTGACGCAATTCGTTGCCAGAAGAATCGCCTGTTGCCGCCCGGGCGGACTGCAAACGAAGGCCGCCAGCCGTGATGCCCACCCAGAATGCCGCGAAAATGCTCACGGAGACGAAGTAACGAGAACAGTCTGATACGAAATCCACGTGAAAAGGATCGACCGGGCGGCCCAAGTCGAAGAGATCCGCACATAGGGCGTGCACTCCCGCGTACTGTCGAAGCCCATGCCACCATGCGATAGGGATCGCCGCGCCGCACAACCAGCCCGTACCAATAAATAAAGCGGCGTGCGCTCGCGAGGGACCCCGCGAAGATGACCGAACAGCCTTTCTTCGCAAGATGGAACCCGGTCCTGGCAGGAGAAAGACTAAAAGCGTAGTCAAAATCGCCTGGATAATGTTGCCTAGATCAAGCCCAATCCTTGCGACGTTGCACGAATGGAGGAGCCAATATGTGCCGGGTGAAAAGAAATTATGGGCGACTTGCTCCATGGGAAAAGCAATGACGACCGAGGTCACCAGTGCGATTCCGAAGAAGCGAAGAACGTTGCGGGTTGGCGACTCAATCGGCACGGTTATCCTCGAATGACTCTCCCGGAGCCAATCGAACTACAGATGCCGCGAGGTTTCTGCTCGCATGCTAGGCGCCCCTACGATCCCGCCCCATCCCGCCTCAGCTTGCGACTCTCCGCCAGCAGAGCCATCGAGTGCATTAAGTTCTGCAGCGTGACAATGCCCACTAGGCGCTGGTCCTCGACCACTGGAATGATGCTGAGATTGCGGGCAGTGAGTTTGCGGAAGGCGGAAGCGAGCGACTCCTGCCGCATCGAGACTTCGAAAATCTTGTTCATCACGGCCTGCACGTAGCCGTTGCCTTCCACGCGCAGGGCTTCCAGAATGCGCTGGCGGGAAATCACTCCGACCATGTCACTGCCGCGGACGACTGGAAAATCATCCTGTAGCGAATGCACTGCTTTTTCCAGCGCGTCTTCAAGCGTATCCGCCGGGGATAGCGTCGCGAAGTCGGTCAGCATCACTTCTTCCAGCCGGACGTTATCCAATACGGATTGGAAGATGACCGCCCGTTCCTCCAACTGCGCCGCCGAAAAAATAATGATGCCCACCATGGTCAGCCAGGTATTACTGAATAAACCAGCAACCATTAAAACCATAGACAGCGCGTGGCTGATGGAAACGGCGCGGCGGGTGGCCGCGGCGGGATCGATGCTGCGGACGAAGAAAGCCCGCAGAACGCGGCCTCCATCCAGAGGATAGGCCGGCAGAAGATTCAAGCCGGCGATGTAAAGATTGGCCCACACCAGGCTGCGTGGCAGATTGCCCGGCTGCAACCAAGGCCACTCCCACAGATGCACACCTGGAATGGCGGCGAGAATCACGCCCGCCGCAATAATCGCAAAGGCAAGATTCACCAGCGGTCCCGTAAGCGCGATGGTGACTTCCCGCTTCCAGGCCGCCTCGGGCGCCTCGGGTTGCTCCGCGCGCGATTCATCGAAAACAGTCACGCCGCCGAGTGGCAAAAGAATTACCGCTTTGGGAATGAGTCCGAAGCGCCGGGCCACCAGCATGTGTCCGGCTTCGTGTGCCGCTACGCAAGCCAGCACAATGCCCACGAGTGCTAGGTCCCGCGGTCCGTTCACCGTGGGGTGGGCATTATATTCGGTCCAGAAAATAAACAAAAACAGGATCAGGAATGTCAGGTGAAGGCGCACCTCGACTCCGAACAGGCGCCCGACGTGAATGGAGAAACTTCTCATGAAACCTCGGCTACTACAGTTATTTTACATGGTCAGATATATTGGCTCCTGAATCGAAGGTTGGAATCGAAGGTTTAGAGCCATGCGCGTAGTTGCCGGCAAGTACCGGGGGCGTCCGCTACGTTCATCGAGTGGGATGGACATTCGTCCTACTTCCGACCGTCTGCGCGAGACATTATTCAACGTTCTCACCGCCGGTAATCCTGAAGCGCTTGCCGGCAGTGTGTGGTTAGATTTGTTTGCCGGCACTGGTGCGGTGGGAATTGAAGCACTCAGCCGCGGGGCCACGCAAGTTTATTTTGTGGAGAACTCGCCTCCGGCGGTGAAGGTGATTGAGCAAAACCTGAAGAGCCTGGGAATTTTAGACGGATATAAAATTCTGCGTGACGATCTTTCAGGAATTCTCTGGCGGCTGCAGCGAGAACACGTTGCCGCCGACGTGGTCTTCCTCGATCCCCCTTATCGCCTGCAGTACGCCTACGAAGAGACTCTTACGGCGCTGGCGGAATCTTCGCTGGTGTGGGCGATGACGCTGGTGATCGCGGAGCATGAGAAGAAGTTCGATCCGGGCGGGGAATTTGGGTCACTGCGGAGAATACGCAAACTGGTGCAGGGCAACAACGCTCTCAGTTTCTATCGTATCGGCGGGCGTCCCGACATGAATAAAACTACATAAGCAGTTCGCCGCTGCGGCGCATAATCGGGTGCTGCATCTCCTGCAGATCGTTCTTCACCATGTTCAGGCCGTAGACGCAGCCCTCGAACTCGCGCGAGAGATGCGCGAACAGCGGAGCCACCTTGGCATACTCGAAGTGTTCGAACTTCGACACAATGTAGTAACTTTCTTTTCCCGCCTTCATCCATTCCACAAAGTTTTCCAGGCGATGGCGACGCAGCCGGAAGTGGTTGATGCTCTCGGGAAACATCCCGGCGAAAAATAATGCGTAGTCACCAATGTGCTTGCGCACCTGGCGTTCGCGGTCGAATGAAGGCGCAGGGCCGTAGATGGGATCGGATTCGAGCAGCATCTCACCCAGGTCGGAGAGGGGACGGTCGGTTTCGTTATGAACCTTGAATAGCTGATCGGCCTCGCAGAACTCGGCCAGCAGGTGGGAAACGTAGGCAACAACTTGCGGATCGCGGATGCCGATCTCCTCGGCATAGTGGCGTCCAACTAATTCCTCGAACAGCTGCCGCAGCGGATGAGATTCCGGAATCATGGCCTCTTGGGCTCCTGAAAGCCGCGTTGCTCGCGGGCTTTTCAATGCATAAGTAACTAGTTACCCCAGCTCCACAACGAAAGCAAGTGACTTTTGTTTATCCTGCGCATCACTTTCACAAATCATTAGAAGTGCGCAGGTGCTCGCAAGGTTGTGGCCAGTTTTTTGTTAGCAGATGAGCGGGCCTGCTGCTAATTTCAACAGCTTAGCGGCGGATCGGCGGATAGAATGACCTGAAGCGGAGGAATCAACTGAAATGGAAAGAATGAACATCTCCAGCGGCACGCAATGGGAACCCATCGTGGGTTACTCGCGTGCAGTGAAAGTTGGGTCTTACGTGCACGTTTCAGGCACAACGGCGACTGGACCCGACGGCAAGATTGTTGGCGTCGGAGATTCCTATGCCCAGGCCGTGCAGATTCTGAAAAACATCGAGAGCGCTTTGCGCAAGGCCGGGGCCGGCATGAAGGACGTGGTCCGCACTCGCATATTTGTAATCAACATTGCCGAGTGGGAGAAAATCGGCAAGGCGCATGGAGAATTTTTTGGCGAGATTCGTCCCGCGACTTCGATGGTTCAGGTGAGCGCTTTGATCTCTCCGGAGATCCTGGTGGAGATCGAGGCCGAGGCGGTGTTGCCGGAATGAGAAATTCTTATCTTCAGCGCTACGTCTTTAGGGCTACGCGAGTGGCTTCGACATTTTCACGAAGTGGCAGGGTAGCTTTGTTTCTATTCCAGCGGTAAACGGCGCGGTGCCGGTCTCAACGTAGCCGCGACGATGATAGAAGTCCGGCAATTCCTTCCGCAGATTGACAGTCTGGATATCCATGAACCGGCTGCCTGCCTTCCGGCAATGATCCTCCGCAGCCGTCATTAACTTCGACCCCAGACCTGACTTCTGCGCTCTGGGATCAATGGCGAGCAAACCTAGATAGGACCGGTCGCCCTTCATTTCCACATACACGCAGCCCGTGATCGTACCGTCATCTTCGGAAACGAGGAACTCTCCCGTGCTCAGCTGTGATTGCACCTGCTCCACGGTGATGCGATCGTGTTCGATAAAGAAATCTTCCGCTCGGTGGAAGGCGGCATTGATCACGTTCGTAATGGCTTTCGCTTCCAGCGGCACCGCGATTCTTATCAGCACAAGTCCCTCCTCTCGCCGGGCGATCTTCTACACGATATTAAAGTTATTGGAAAATGTGCAGTTCGTAATAAAGCCGCGAAAGACATTCAAGGGGTGAGATTCCCGGTTCCCTCCGGACGAAAATAAAGATTCACAAAATCACTTCAATTCGCTTGACAACAGCTACGCCGGGAGCATAATTCATCTTCTTGTTTTCTGGTTCGGATTGCATTCGGCTCGAGGCATGCGGAGAGCCGGAGGGGGTGCTAATGAGCGTACTGGAACTTTGTGACCGGGAAATCGCGGCGGTTCCGCTCGATGCCAGCGTAGCCGACGCCGTCAATAAAATGCTCGACCACCACGTAGGCGCCGTGGCCGTGGTCGACTCCGAATACCGGGTCGCCGGAATTTTCACGGAACGCGATGTTCTTCGCAAGATGGCGCTAACCCGCGCGGACCCGAAGACCACATCAGTCCGGGAACTGATGACCACGCCGGTGGAAATGGCAACGCGGCGCACCGGGCCCGGCGAGGCGCTTACCACCATGCTGGAGCGCCATTTCCGTCATCTGCCGGTAGCCGACGATAACGGCAAGCTGCTGGGCATTCTCTCCATCCGCAACCTGCTGGAGTGGCGCGTCGACGACCTCAGCCGCGAACTGGAATCGCTCGAGCAGTATGTTTCGAATGATGGGCCCGGAGGCTAAGCTGCGAGTTCTCGGCCCGCTTTTCATTTTCCAAATTGATGGCGAACTTTTGATCGCCGTGGTAAAAGCCTACTGGTGTGTGACCGCTTCTGCCGGTTCTCAGAATCGCTGCACAAAGTAAACATCATTATTTGAAGACAGGAGATCCTCTGTGAAGAAACTTCACGGTTCCACGATGCTTGTGTTCGCTCTGCTCATGATGGCTGTGCAACTCGCCGGCCAGCAAGCGAGCAAAAGTGTTGTCCTCCGCGCTGGGCATGTGCTCGATGTAAAAACCGGCAAGCTACTGTCTGATCAAACGCTCGTCATCGAAGACGGAAAAATTGTAAGCGTCGGAGATTCGGCTGCGGCGAAGGCGCCGGCAAATGCTCTTCACATCGAACTGCCCAACGCGACAGTCCTGCCGGGATTAATCGATGCACACACGCACCTGACCAGCGATCCCAAGTTCGGATACGAGGAGCTCGGCATTTCCGTCCCCCGCGAGGCATTGATTGGCGCCAAGAATGCGCGGATCACGCTCAATGCGGGATTCACCACCGTGCGCAACGTGGGCGCGAACGGTTTCACCGACGTGGCCTTGCGCGACTCCATCAATGCCGGCGATGTGCCCGGGCCGAGAATGCTGGTAAGCGGGCCTCTGTTAGGCATCACCGGCGGACACTGCGACAACAATCTGCTGCCCTACGAGTATCACGCCGTCGGCGATGGAGTGGCCGATGGCATTGCCGCCGTGCAGCACAAGGTGCGCGAGAACATTAAATACGGCGCCGACCTAATCAAGATTTGCGCGACCGGCGGTGTGCTCTCCAAAGGCGATGATCCGCAAGCTTCGCAATATACGCTGGAAGAGATGAAGGCGATCGTCGCCGATGCCCATCGCCTCGGCAGAAAAGTTGCCGCTCACGCGCACGGAGCGCAGGGCATTCTCTGGGCGACGGAGGCCGGGGTGGATTCGATCGAGCATGGCTCCTACATTGACGATGCCGGTATTGCGGAGATGAAGAAGAACGGCACTTATCTTGTGCCCACGCTTTACCTGGGCGATTGGTTTCTGGAGAATGCCGAGAAAAACCATGTGCCCGATTTTTATCTGGCCAAGGCCAAAGCCGTCATGCCAATCGCGCGCAAGAATATTGCCCACGCCTTCGCCAGCGGAGTGAAGGTGGCCTTCGGCACCGATGCCGCGGTTTATCCGCACGGGCTCAACGCGCACGAGTTCGCGGTCATGGTCAAACTTGGATTGACGCCTCTGCAAGCCATTCAGGCGGCCACGGTGAATGCCGCGGATCTGCTGGGATGGCCGGGAAAAGTGGGAAGCCTCGATCCGGGGGCGTGGGCCGACATTGTGGCGGTCGATGGCAATCCGCTACAGGATGTGACCACGCTGGAGCGGGTGAAGTTTGTGATGAAGGGCGGAGACGTGGTGAGGAACGAATACGGGAAGTGATTGGTCTAAGAATGGATTCGTATCAGGGCATGGCTTTAGCCATGCCAAAGGGCGAGTTGAAAATATATTAGGCTTTAGCCCTGGCAGCGCCTGAAGACGCCTTTCGAAAAGGCTCCTGCGGCACGCCTGAAGGCGTGCCCTGATACGAACCCGCCTGAAAACACCTATCTCAGATCGCGACGTTTTTCTGTGTCCGCTCCGTGATCCAGTCCGTCCAGAACGAATCAGCTCCGCTGGCCAGGAGCGCAGCTTTGCCTTCCACCGCGTCCACAAAGTTTTCGATCAAGGGAGTATGTACGTTAGCGTGGACTGGCAGATTCTCGCGACCGCCGGGATAAATCAGCTCGGGACCGTTCAGCGGACTCAACTCCATTTCGCCTTCAGTGCCAAGGATTCGGCATTGATCCCGCTTCACCTTCGAATGCCAGCGCACGTCCACGACGCAGCGTACGCCATCCGCGTAGTCGATCAGCACGGTCGCATTGTCTTCCACGGCGTAAGCATGCACTGCATTCGAAAGGTAGCCGGTAGCACGCTTGGGCTGGCCGAATAAAAAGTTCAGCGACATCGATGCGGTGCGAGGCGATGTCGTAGAGCGGTCCGCCTCCAGCTTGCGCGGGATCGATCAGCCAACTGCGATGGCTTCCCTTTTCCTCGCGCCATCCGTGGCAAGTGAGTTCGGCGAGCATGGGCTTGCCAATCGCTCCTGCGGCGATCAGCTGTTTCGCGCGTTGCACCTTGGGGTAGGCGCGACGATAGTAAGCGACGCCGAAGGTGCGTCCAGTCTCCTCCGCAGTCTGCACCATGGAGCGTGCCTCGGCCTCGTTCATGGCCATCGGCTTCTCGCACATCACATGCTTGCCCGCGCGAAGCGACTGAATAGTTTGCGGTGCGTGAAGAAAAACGGGAGTACCGACGTAAACCGCATGAACTTCAGAATCTGTAAGCGCTTCGTCGAGCGTGGCCCACGCCTTTACGTTGTATGGCGCGGCTTTCGCAGCATCGCGCGTAACCAGGCCATACAAGCGGCTTCTGGGCTCAGCCTGAATCGCGGGAATGACGCGGCGAGTTGTGATATCGCCAATTCCGATTACGATCCAGTTCAGCATAGGCGGGAAAAGTACGGTGGCACGGTTTAGTCGCTATCTTGCAGAAATTCAAAGGCCGGCCTAAGCCGGCCTTCGCCATCAATCTTCAGCAATACACTACTTGCCCTTGGGAGCGATCGCGTCCTTGGCGGCCTTGGCGACGCGGAACTTCACCACGGTCTTGGCCTTGATCTGAATCGGCTCGCCGGTCTGCGGATTGCGTCCTACGCGGGCCTTGCGGTGCGCCTTCACCAACCGGCCCAGGCCGGGCACTACGAATACGCCGTTCTTCTTGGTTTCTTTCACAGCGACGTCGGCCAACTGCTCCAGAAACAACGCCACAGTCTTATTGGGTAGTTCAACTTTCTCGGCCAGATGACGGACGAGTTGAGTCTTGGTCAAACCTGATGCCATGCTTCCTCCTAATGGGAAAGATTTGAATTTTAATTCCAGCGGGCTTGATCTTATACCACTGCCCTGTGGAAAACACCCTTATTCTACGCGGGTTCCGCACAGATAGCACGCAGGAAGGGCCATTTTTACATGCCTATTTGCAAGGAGGCATCCCGAAATGGCCCAAACACGCGTACCAGAGCAGTTACTGCCAGCGAGGCAAACCGAGTCGGCCTCTCACATTCGCAGAACGTTTTGGTTCCGCGGTGCGATGGTTGACTCGTCCGGTGCCATAATGCTGAAAGAGGAGAACCCCGATTTGAGCTGTGCGATCTGCGAAATTCGCAAAGAGAAACGCTTCTGTCCAGCTGTCCACGGCCGCATTTGTCCGCAGTGTTGCGGCGAGCAGCGTGAAGTGACGCTCGATTGTCCCAGCGATTGTCCTTATCTGCAGCAGGCGCGCGCGCATGAAAAGCCGCGCTCGGCGGATGGGTTCGATAGCGCGTCGTTATTCCTGCACATTGAAATTTCAGAGCAGTTCACCTACGAGCGCGAGCATCTGCTGATGGGCTTGAGCTACGCGTTGGATAAAGCGGCCCAAGCTGACCGCAGCCTCAACGATCGTGATCTGATCGCGGCACTCTCGGCGATGTGCACGAGTTATGAGCGGCTTGCAAATTCCGGGCTGCACTACGAGCAGCCATTGACGAGCGCCGCGCAGCATGCAGTCGCAGCGCAGGTGGAAATGATGTTAAAAGAGTTTCGTGAGGTCGAGCAAAAACAGTTGGGATACTCTACTCTGCGCGATTCCGACGTGCTGAAAGCTCTGGTGTTTATGGTCCGCTTGGGCCAAGGACGCACGTCGGGCCGGCCAAAGTCGCGGGCCTTCATCGATTTTTTGCTAGCGCAGTTTCCCGAGAAAGAGTCTGCCGTCGTCACGCCGCAGGAAGCCGGCAGCCGCATCATTGTTCCGTAGAGAATCCGCAGCTTAGGTTTTCTTTCTCACATCCTGCCCCATCGGCAGCGCATCGAGCAATTCGCGAATTGTTTTCCTGAACACCGGGTGTTGCACGTCGGGCGCAATCTCCGCCAGCGGTTCCAGGACGAAGCGGCGCTGGTGCATCGCAGAATGCGGAATTGTGAGTTCCGGAGAATCGATGATGCTGTCACCGAACAGCAGAATGTCGATGTCAATTGTCCGCGGACCTTTTTTCTGTACGCGCCTCCGGCCCATTTCTTCTTCGATACGGAGAATCGAGGCCATCAACTGTCCTGGCGTCTGGCTGATTTCGAGTGCTATCGCACAATTCAAAAACCACGGTTGCTGGGTAAACTCCACTGGCTCAGTTTCGTAGAAAGACGACGCTGCAATCACGCGTCCGGCCACGCACAGCCGGGACATAGCGTCGCGCAGCTGTCCCTCGCGGTCGCCAACATTCGATCCGAGAGAGAGATAAACCACGCTTACCATAGGGCCGGTATCAGGCTTCACCCCGTCGATTGTCACTAAGACCTTTCCCGGCCGTCGAGCCGAATTCCGAAGCGACCCACGGTTCTAGCCTTCTTTCAGATACTTACAGTCAACCCGCTTGCCTTGATGCAAACCGTCTGCGATACCTTGGTCACTTTCAGTTGTAGCGGCCAATCCTTAGAATTAGATCATGACATTGGAGTCGCTACTTTTGAGCCGGGATGAGGAAGTGCTCCGCATACTTCGTCCTACCCTGGATAAGCTCGCCATTGCCGTCGAGGTCTGCCAGGAGGCGAAAAAAGCCAGCGAGATTCTGATTTCGGAAAAATTCGACGCCATAATTATCGACTGCGATGACCTGCCCGGTGGGGTCGAGGTACTTCAAGGCCTGCGAGCTACGCCGAGCAATAGAAGTTCCGTAGCTTTTGCCCTGCTGAACGGAAAAAAGACGACGACGCAGGAAGCTTTCGGCATGGGCGTGAACTTTGTTCTACAAAAGCCGGTGAATACACTGAACGCATCGCGGTGCTTCCACGCGGCACTGAACTTCATGGAGCGTGAGCGGCGCCGTTATTTCCGGCAGCCGGTTAAGATGCCGGTCCGTATGGTTCTGGGCGAAAAAGAATTGCAAGCTACGAGTACGGATATTAGCGAAGGCGGCATCGCCCTTATGTTGCGCCAGTCGCTGCCCAAGGCCGCCACGCCACGTTTGCAATTCACCCTGCCTGATACTAGGCTGACGCTGGATGTAGAAACCGAGCTAGCATGGGCTGACCTCAAAGGACGGGTGGGATTGCGCTTTCTCAACGTGCCGCAGAGTTCCGTGGAGCTGCTTGAAGGATGGCTTAACCAGCAGTTGGAAAAACAGCTTCCGGGGTCCGATGAAAAGCCAGGAGCTTTAGGCTTCAGAGGCATTCAATAAAGCAATTCGTCCCGCCGCTTCAATCATTATCACTTCGATCGTTACCGCTTCGATCTTTAGCGCTGCAACTCAGGGTATTCACTTTATAACTTGCGCCCTCCATCGTACGTGGCAATCTGGAGGGATACCGGAGAACCATTGCCATGCTACCGACCACTTACCGTATCGATCGCGTACAGAAAACTCTGCGCTGGTTTGAGCAAGATATCCCTTTGCTGAACATGCGCGTGAAAGATTTGTCTGCCGAACGCCAGCGCTCCGCCAAGCAGTTCGCCGCCGCGCTGATTCGTCAGACCCGGGCGGAGCTGGATCGACTGCTCGAGGAACAGCCTGAGGCCGGCGTTGAAGTCAGCGGACTTCCTTGCGAACCTGCCGACTGACGGCGCTTTCCCAGAAAAGTAAAGTAGTGTAAATTCCCTCGTCTCGCCCTACACAAAAAGCAAATCGGGTGTATAGTTGTGCTGTTTCTGGGGTTGGGCAGCCGCACACGCAAGGCTCCTGCTGAACCCTGCATTTCCCCCCGGGCCCCGCCGTAACCCTATTCGCAAGTCAGCTATTTTTTCGGGAGTTCTATCTTTAAATTTTTCTGAGGAGGATAAGTTTATGGGAACCAAGGCCCCTTCCATCGGATTGAAAGCAACCCTGGCGATTTTCACGCTGACTCTGCTGGCAATGCCGGCGTGGGCCACAGGCTTCAGGGTCCTGCACAACTTTGACGACAATCAGGGCCTTCATCCCGCCAGCGTCTTTCTCGGCGCGGACGGCAATATCTACGGTGTGACCGACATCGGTGGTCCTAACGGCTCCGCTGGCACGATCTATGAATTAACGCCTGATCCAGCCGGCGGCTGGCGGGAAACAAAGGTTTTTGGCTTCAGCCAAGGAAGCCGAGATGGGGTCTACCCCAACCTAGTAATCTCCGATGCGGAAGGCAATCTCTACGGCACCACGGAACTTGGTCCCGACGATAGCTGCGGCTCAGTATTTGAGTTGTCTCTCAATGCAGCCGGGCACTGGGACGACACGGTTCTTCACAGTCTTTCCTGCGACGAGGGCTTGTATCCCGAGTCTGGCCTGGTTGGCGACAGCAGCGGAAATCTTTATGGTACGGCGTCGATCGGCGGCGCTAATAATAACGGATCCGTGTTTGAATTATCTCCCACGGTAAGCGGCTGGACTTTCCAGCTGCTCTACTCTTTTTCTGGTCCGGATGGGTCCTTTGCCCAGAGCAGAGTGGCAATCGATACCAGCGGCAATCTCTATGGCACCACGCTGTGCGGTGGATCTGGCACGCCGCTTACATCACCGGAAATGCCTCCGAATTGCTTCGATAGCGCTCCTGGGCCCGGGGTGGTATGGGAGCTGTCGCCTCAGAGCGATGGGAGTTGGAAGGAGGCAACGCTTTACGACTTCACCGGTGGTGATGATGGAGCCAATCCTTCCGCGAATGGCCGCCTTATCTTCGATGCGGCGGGCAATCTGTATGGAGGTACTCATAATGGCGGACAGTACGGTAAGGGCACGGTGTATGAGTTGAGTCCAGCCGGCGACGGTACGTGGACAGAGAAACAACTGCACAGCTTCGATGGCAGTGACGGAATTTGTCCCAGCGGCGGCGTGATTGCCGATGCCGCCGGCAATCTCTACGGAGAGGCCTTTGGCCCCGGAGGTTACAACGGAACAGGAAGCGGGACCGGCGGCCAGCTTGTATACAAGCTGACCCCCAACTCGGATGGGACCTGGTCAGAGACGGTGTTGCACAGGTTCGCCGATCCTACCGGCGGCGGTCCTGCCATGGGCCTGATTTTTGACGCTGTCGGAAACCTCTACGGAACAACTTGGTTGGGCGGTACTTATAACAACGGGACGGTGTTTGAGATTACGCCGTAGCGGCGTTGCTGCGGCTGCCAGGATGTTTCGTCGCGCACACGCAGCGGGGAGAACGCCTTGCAGCGCCGACTGACGGAGATTCCCAGAAGAGTCCAGAAAAGTAAAGTAGTGTAAATTTCTTCGTCTCGCCCTACACAAAAAGCAAATCGGGTGTATAGTTGTGCCGTTTCTGGGGTTGGGCAGCCGCACACGCAAGGCTCCTGCTGAACCCTGCATTTCCCCCCGGGCCCCGCCGTAACCCTATTCGCAAGTCAGCTATTTTTTCGGGAGTTCTATCTTTAAATTTTTCTGAGGAGGATAAGTTTATGGGAACCAAGGCCCCTTCCATCGGATTGAAAGCAACCCTGGTGATTTTCACGCTGAGCCTGCTCGCAGTGCCAGCGTTGGCCTCAGGGTTTCGGATATTGCACAACTTTAGAGATGATCAGGGCCTTCATCCCCAGACCGTCATTTTTGGCGCTGATGGCAATATTTACGGCGTGACCATCCTCGGTGGGCCCAATAACTCTGACGGTACGATCTACGAGTTGACGCCTGACCCGGCCGGCGGCTGGAGGGAAACAAAGGTTTTTGGCTTCAGCCGAGAGGGGATCTATCCGAATCCCCCGACCTTTGACGCGGCCGGAAACATCTACGGCACAACGGAAATTGGTCCCGACGATAGCTGCGGCTCAGTATTTGAATTGTCTCTCAATGCGGCCGGGCACTGGGAGGAGACTATTCTTCACAGTCTTTCCTGCGACGAAGGCTTGTATCCCGAGTCTGCTCTTGTCCGCGACAGCGCCGGCAATCTTTACGGCACGGCGTGGGGAGGCGGTGCTTATGGCAAAGGTTCCGTGTTTGAGTTATCTCCCACGGCAGCAGGCGGCTGGACTTTTCAAGTGATCCATTCGTTTTCTGGTCCGGATGGGGTGGCTATTCAGGACGCTGTGGTCATCGATGCCAGCGGCAATGTTTATGGCACCGCACTTTGTGGCGGATCCTCCACGGCGGTTAGGTCATGGGAGGTAACTCCGGATTGCGGTGGTGCCACCGGTGACGGCACTGTATGGGAGCTCTCGCCCCAAAGCGACGGGAGCTGGAAGGAGACAACGCTTTACAGCTTCATGGGCGGGGACGACGGCGCAAATCCTTCCACGCAGGGGCGCTTGACCTTCGATGCGGCCGGCAATCTCTACGGAGGCACCAACAACGGCGGCAAGTACGGCTACGGAACGGTGTTTGAATTAAGTCCGTCCGCCGACGGCACTTGGACGGAGACGCTACTGCACACCTTCGACGGCAAAGATGGTATCGCTCCAAGCGGCGGCTTGATCTTCGATGCCGCTGGCAATCTCTATGGAGAAACTTTTGGTCCCGGAAATTATATGGGTGGTGGAGGCGGCGGCGAGACCGGTGGCCAGCTTGTATACGAGCTGACACCCAACTTAGATGGGACCTGGTCGGAGACGGTGCTGCATAGGTTCGACAATCCCGCCAGCAGTGGTCCCTCCATGGGCCTGATTTTTGACGCCGTTGGCAATCTCTACGGCACAACCGCGGTTGGCGGCACTTATAACAACGGGACGGTGTTTGAGATTACTCCGTAGGGGATCTGCTGTGGCTACCCTACGTAACCCTATTCGCACGTCAGCTATTTTTTCGGGAGTTCTATCTTAATTTTCTGAGGAGGATAAGTTTATGGGAAGCAAGGCCCCTTCCATCGGATTGAAAGCAACCCTGGTGATTTTCACGCTGAGCCTGTTGGCAGTGCCGGCGTGGGCCACAGGCTTCAGGGTCCTGCACAACTTCAACGACAATCAGGGCAGTCATCCCTCCGGCGTCATCCTCGGCGCAGACGGCAATATCTACGGAATAACCATCCTGGGTGGTCCTAACGGCTCCGACGGTACGGTCTATGAGTTAACGCCTGATCCAGCCGGCGGCTGGCGGGAAACAAAGGTTTTTGGCTTCAGCCGCGAGGGGATCTATCCCAATCCAGTAATCTTCGATGCGGAAGGGAACCTCTACGGCTCGACAGAACTTGGCCCCGACGATAGCTGCGGCTCAGTGTTCGAGTTGTCGCTCAATGCGGCCGGGCACTGGGACGAGACCATTCTTCACAGTCTTTCCTGTGACGAAGGTTTGTATCCCGAGTCTGCGCTGGTCCGCGACAGCAGCGGCAATCTTTACGGTACGGCGTGGGGAGGTGGCGTTGATGGTAAAGGCTCTGTGTTTGAGCTGTCCCCCACGGCAGGTGGCGGCTGGACTTTCCAAGTGCTCCACTCCTTTGATGGCACCGATGGAGTTGCGCTCCAGAGCAGCGTGGCTATCGATGCCAGTGGCAATCTCTATGGCACCGCACTGTGCGGTGGATCTTCCGCAGCGGTTAGGTCGTGGGAGTTGACTCCGGATTGCGGCGGCGCCCTTGGGGCCGGCACGGTATGGGAGCTTTCGCCGCAGAGCGACGGGAGTTGGACGGAGACAACGCTTTACAACTTTACTGGCGGGAATGACGGAGCCAATCCTTCCGCGCAGGGCCGTCTGATCTTCGATGCAGATGGCAATCTGTATGGAGGTACGCATAACGGGGGCCAGTACGGCAAGGGCACGGTGTATGAGTTGAGTCCAACCGGCGACGGCACGTGGACAGAGAAAGTACTGCACAGCTTCGATGGCAGCGATGGAATTTCTCCCAGCGGCGGCGTGATTGCCGATGCCGAGGGCAATCTCTATGGAGAAACTTTTGGCCCCGGATCTTATCTCGGCGGTGGAAGCGGCGGCGAGTCCGGCGGCCAGCTTGTATACAAGCTAACGCCCAACTTGGATGGGACTTGGACGGAAACCGTGCTGCACAGGTTCGACGATCCTACCAGCGGCGGTCCTGCCATGGGCCTGATCTTTGACGCTGTCGGAAACCTCTACGGCACGACATGGATGGGGGGTACTTATAACAACGGGACGGTGTTTGAGATTACGCCCTAGCGGCGAGCGAATCGAAATTAATATTGGCATGCTTGACACGGAAAAGCCGCTGGACTAGATTTTCGTCTCCTCCCCGCGCGCGAGATTTTCTCTTGCGTCTCAGCTTCTTTGAGTCAGCATTTTCGCGCCGTTAAGAAAACCGGGCCTGGTCGCAATCTACTCGTCATGTGAAATTTAAGAGGAGAACTCCAATGCGAGGCAAGAAACTTTCCATCGGACTGAATGTTGTGTTGGCCCTGTTCGTCATGGGTACGATTATGGCGAGCACACACGCGGCGGCCCAGACGGAAACAGTACTGATTAACTTCAACAGAAACGACAAACTCGTAGGGGGTTTGGAGCCCGATGCTGGGCTGATCTTCGATGGCGCTGGTAATCTCTATGGCACGACCATTGCTGGCGGCACCGAATGTGCCGCAGACGCCGGCTGCGGTACGGTCTTCAAGCTGACGCCCAAAGCCGGCGGAGGCTGGGCTGAGACGGTGCTGCATAACTTTAACTTTAACGGCCAAGATGGGGTCAATCCTGCAGCCGGTGTGATCTTCGATGGCGCCGGCAATCTCTACGGCACTACGTTGGGCGGAGGCGCTTATGGCTACGGCACGGTGTTCGAATTGGAGCGAACCGAGGCCGGCGGCTTTGCCGAGAAGATTCTGCACAGCTTTGGAAAAAATGCGAGCGACGGCCGGGCTCCATGCGCCGGCGTGATTTTGGACGCCGCCGGCAACATCTACGGCACTACTTCCGCGGGAGGCTTTTTCGGCACCGGTGCGGTGTTCGAGGTGGAGCACACTTCCAGCGGTGGCTTGGCCGAGAAGATTCTGCATAGTTTCACCAATAAAGGCACGGGCGGGTCCGACCCCCTAGCCGGACTGATCTTCGATACCGCTGGAAATCTCTACAGCACAACTTCCTGGGGCGGCGCTTATGGTAGCGGAACCGTATTTGAACTGACACCTACAGCGGGTGGGAGCTGGACGGAGACGGTACTGTATGCCTTCGGCTTCGAGAGACCAGATGGGATCAACCCCGACACCGGCGTGATCTTCGATGCCGCAGGTAATCTCTATGGTACAACTATCGGCAGCAGCGTCGCGGCCGGCAAGGGGACGGTATTTGAGTTGTCGCCCACGGCGAGCGGCACTTGGACCGAACGGATACTTTACACGTTTTGTTCGAAAAACGACTGCACGGACGGGACCATTCCCCGGGACGGCGTGATCTTCGATGCCGCCGGAAATCTCTACGGCACGACGAGCGCGGGTGGCGCAGCCTACCACGAGCCCGGTGGTACGGCATTCGAGTTGAAGCCGGCAGGGGATGGTAGCTGGACTCTGACCGTGCTGCACAGCTTCGTAGATGACGCCAGCCCCCTTGCCAGCCTTATCTTCGACACCTCCGGCAACCTCTACGGCACAACTTACAACGGCGGCGCCTTTGGCGGAGGCACGGTGTTCGAGATCACTCCTTAGCTGCGCGGGAAATGCTAGGTTGCCGGCGAGCAGAAGTTAGGATGGCAGGGATCCTTCAACTTCCGCTCAGGATGATTCGATAGATTCAGGGACTGATTTAGAGCGATGATCCCACAGCCGCGTGAGCGTTGTGAGAGCTTGCGTGGTCGTGCTCCGCTTCGGATTGCGTTACTTCTTCCCACAGCGTTTTATCGCGCAGGATGCGCGACACCAGAGCCGTGTGCATCGCGTGGCCGGCGCGGTCGGCGACGATTTTGCCTAGGATCGGCTTACCCAGCAACGCGAGATCGCCAACCAGATCCAGAACTTTGTGGCGCACGAATTCGTCGGGAAAGCGGAGTGGGCCGTTTTCGATTCCATCGCGCGTGAGCACGATGCAGTTCTCGCGCGATGCGCCGCGGATCAATCCCATGTTGCGCATGGCTTTCTCGTCGGCACGCGAACCGAAAGTGCGAGCGGCGGCGATGTGCCGCAGATAACTGCCATTAGCCAGCTCGACCTGCAAAGTTTCTTTCCCGATCAGCGGGTGAGGAAAATTGATCGAGTACGAAACGGAATAACTATCCGCGGGACGGACCGAGATAAATTTGTTGCCCTCGCGCATCTCCACTTCCCGAAGAATCTTCAAATACTTGCGCGGGCGGCGCTGCTTGCGAATGCCGGCCTTCTGGATGAGCTCCACAAACGGAAGCGCGCTGCCATCCAGGATGGGAAGTTCGAGGTTGTCGAGTTCCACGATGGCGTTGTCCACACCCAAGCCGATGAATGCCGAGAGCAGATGTTCGGTGGTGGAAATCAAAACGCCCTTCTTCATGAGGCTGGTGGCGTAGCTGACGCGGGCTACGTTGCGGCTGACGGCTTCAATTTCAAAACCATCGAGGTCGATGCGGCGGAAGACGATGCCGGTGGCAGGCGGGGCGGGGAGAATTCGCATCGAGACGGGTGCGCCGCTGTGCAGCCCCACTCCACTGCATTCCACGGCTGAGCGAATTGTTTGCTGCGGGGTCAAACGCTATCTATGTATGTCTCGGTGAATGAATACATTACAGCCGGAGCCTAAATTCTGACTGTGGTAAAAAAGCCACAGTACGTAAAGTAACGTCAATCGCGAACCGAGTTGGTCACTGGCTTGCCGGGGATGATGAGAAGGTTCTAAACATTGGCATATCAGTATGTTAGACCGGAGGCGGCTTAGGGTCAGGCGCGGGCGAAAGCGCCTTTCGCGGCGTCACTTACTTCTGATGCTTACCCGTAGGTTTGTTGGGATTGTAGCCAGAATTCGGGTTGAACATGGCTTCGTCCAGTCCTTTGTTGAAGGAGACTGAGTTCACGAAGCGTTCGGTTTGCATATCTCCGTTGAAGTAGCGGGTAAATCCGTAGGGCGTCATGATGCCTTGAACGGGGCGGTAATTGTCGTAGGTCTCTTCCTCGATGTTGCGCTGTTTATCGATCGGGTCGCGCCAGGTATGGCTCTTCTTGATGGGCAGATGCGTATCGGCGTCGAAAAAGAGGCTCACCGCCTCGTCTTTCGAGTTGATCAGCGTGACCTTCTGCGCCTCTACGTTGCCGGCGAGAGCATTGCCGTCGAAGAACAACGCTACGGTCGGATCATTCATCCAGACGCGCAACATCGCATCTAATGACAACCGGCGGTGGCGAAGGTAGTCGTCGAGATCTTTTTTCTCGACGTCGCGCGCGCCCTTGTAAGTAATTTCGTAGCCTTTATCCGCCGCGTAAACGTAGGCGACATCGCGCTGCGGAGTGAGCTCGATGCGCTCTTTATCGGGAAGCTCCACAAAGCGCCAGTAGAAAACGCCGTTGCTTGTGGGCCGCCCATGGTAAAAGGTGTAAGTGCGACCCTGCTCCTGCGTGTCGTGAATATCGAAGTAAGCCTGCCCGCCCAGCGCTTTAATCGCCTCTTCCAACACCGCATGCGCTTTATGGGCATTTTCCTGATCGTTTCCCATGGGGCCTTGGGTTGGCGTCCCTTGGCCTGAGGAGGGATTTGCGGTTGGCTGCGACGGAGTTTGTGCGGCCGCTTGGGCCGCAGCCGAGGCTCGGCTCCCCCCGCACATGGCCAGCGCAGATGCCAACGCAACTATGAGAAACAAATATTTCATGCAAACCGGTGATTACGAGGCCCGAACAAGAATTGTAGCTGCTTTTGTGTGGAGCGGGCGCCCTCGCCCGCTTGCATGCAGCGCCAAAAGGCCGGTGTATTCTTGGATGCCGAAATAATCTTCGGAGTCACGCCCAGCTGAAATTCCTCGCGAGTTAGCCGACCAGCACGGCTCCACCATTCACATTGAAAATCTCGCCGGTGATAAAGCTCGCATATGGAGTGCATAAAAACAGCACCGGAGCGGCAATCTCCTCGGGCGTGCCCGCGCGGCCCAGAGGAATGGTGCGCCGAATGATTTCTCCGCTTTGCGGGTCATCGAGCGCGGGCTTGGACATGTCGGTATCAACCCATCCGGGCGCGACTGAGTTCACATAAATTCCCGCCGATGCCAGCTCCGTGGAAAGACTTTTCGTCATACTGATGATCGCGCCCTTGCTGGCGGAGTAATCGCAATGGAAGGCCTCGCCGCGCTGGCCGCTGGTGGAGCTGATGAGCACGATGTGCCCGGCGGCAGAACCGTTTCGCGGCTGCGCCTTCATCTGCGCGACCGTGTGTTTAACCAGCCCAAACACCGCATCCAGGTTGACGGAAAGCGTGGAGCGCCACTGCTCCTCCGTCATCTTTTCGATGGCAACGTCTTCGGCGGGCCAAACGCCGTGGTTGGCAACGAGAATGTCGATGCGGCCGAAATGCTTGACGGTTTCCGCAACCAGCCCGCGAGCGGAATCGGCGCTGGTGAGGTTGCTCGGGACCGCGTGGCAGTTCGCCTCGCCACATTCTTTGGCTAGCGCCTCAGCTTGCGACCGCGCCCTCTGATAGCTGAACACAACCTTCGCGCCCGCTGCGGCGAACATGCGCACTGTGGCCGCACCGATGCCACGGGAACCACCGGTGATCAAAGCAACTTTACCGGAGAGAGAAAGAGGAATGGACATGGAGAATAGTGTCCAGTTTCTAGGTGCCAGTTGCAAGTCGGACAGCCCGGGAGAATTCGAGATTTGAACGCATCTCGCAATCTACTAAGCATTACTTGCATAAACTTAGGGTGCGACCAGGGCCAGCGTGGTGCTCCGCCTGCGTTGAAGTAAGTCTGGATGTGGAAGAAAACAAAGCTGCGTTCGAATTTCGTAACAAAAGGGGGAAAAATTGGTGATTCGGATGGAAAGTTGAGTATCATCACATCCCGCGCTTCAATCAAGGATGCGACTTTAATGTCGGTCCAGATCTTCCGTAGGAGGTAAAAATGAAAGAATTTGGTTGGTTTTGTTGTTCGTGACTTTTTCGGCAGGCATTGCCTCTGCTCAGCGTGAACGTGGGCCGGACGCGGGCGCATGCGCCAGCGTCACTGGTTCTCTGTCGGGCATAACCTGTCCTTTCTAGGATGCCATGCAACATACTCGACCCTAGATACGGTGATGTGCGACGGAAGTAATGAGTGCGATATGCTGATCCCGATTTCAACCTGCTGCGGAAAAGGTGGGACCTACGTAGTGGGAGGAACTTGCCTGATCACGGAGATGAAGGACCCGCACGTCAGAGCCCGCATCCTCGAACTCGCAAGGGACACCGAGATCCTGGTTCCCACCTGTGGCGGCGCCTACGTCCCCGCTCGGCTCGCGTTTAGGCAGGCTAGGTGGACGGACAATGGCGGCCTATAGGATCGTCTGGGCCCTAGCTTTCTTCGCTCTAGCGGGGGCCTGGTCTTCCGCGCAGCAACTTCCACATTCTTCGCAAACCGCTGGGGCACCGGAAAAGGTCTCCCTCGCGGATGCCTCAACAGTTCAGGTACCGTCTTTGGCGGCAGAAAGCATTGTGACACCCGTACTCTGTTTTCCGGACGGCACCCTAGTCGTGCGACTCGTGTCCACGGAGGCTGGCATACAGGACCCAGTATCGGTTTCCAACGATGGCAAGACTGTTACCCGCTATGCCAGGGAAAAGGTTAATGATGTCCCGCGGCCTATGTCGTACAACGTGTTCATCAGCGACTCGGATGTGTACATGCTGACGAATGGCAGTGTGCCGCTGGGTTACGAAGAGAAATGGAAGATGCCGACGGGAGGAACATACAGCCAGCAAGCCGCGAAGAGCAGTTCGTTCGTTACCCGCTTCCAGCGCGACGGCACGTACGAGGGCGCAGTTCCACTAGACCTGCCTTTCAAACCCATGCAACTGGGCGTGTTTGGCGACGGCGACTTTCTCGTTGCGGGAGCCGACAAGGATAGGCCGCGTGTGGCGATCGTTGGGTCTAACGGACAATTCCGGCGGTTCGTCGAGCTAAGTGGGGACGTCCACGCACAAGACGAATCCGAAACACTAGGAAAACAGGGGAATGATCCGACCGCATTGCCGCGCGTTCCATCCGATGTAGACCCCGAGAGATCGTATATGGATGTCCTGTATCGGTCCAAGATCGTCAGGGACGGGCCAGACCTACTCTTATTTCGTCCGATGAACGGGCCCGTATTTTCCATCTCCCCATCAGGCGAAGTGCGATCTCATAAGCTGAAGGTCAAAGGCGACTATAGGTTATTCACGATCAAGGCGACGCAAGGTAGTTGGATCGCCGAGCTAACACATCATCTGGATGATGGCACTGGAGACGAATTTGCTACTTATGCCTTCGATCCGGAGACCGGCGCTCCGCTCAGGGAGTTTTTCTTTCCCAGAGACCTCGGCTTCGGATTGGCCTGTGTCGACGGAGACGAATTCACGTTCGTAATGGCTGATCCTGAAGGCAAGGCTCTCAAATTAGTGAAGCTCAAACCCGCAAGCTTGCCCAAATAACGCCATAGGCCCCGCCGTTCTGCTCGCGCATGGCTTCAACTTCTCAGAAACCATCCTTCGCCGACGAAGTCCGCTCCGGCTTCAACTCGCGCAATAGCAAACGCACCAGCATTCCGTCGAAGCGGGTGCCGCTCATTTTGGCGAGTTCTTCGAGAGCCTGATCCGGAGTGCGCGCGGCTGCGATCGATTGCTCGGTCAGCATGTTGGCATAAGCATCGGCGAGGGCGACGATGCGCGCCCACAACGGAATCTGTTCACCCTTCGCGCCGTCGGGATAGCCGCTGCCGTCGAAGCGCTGGTGATGATGTTCAATTGCTTGCCGCATCATGGCGCTATGCGGCAGAATGGCGGCGATTTCTGCGCCTACGCGCGCGTGCATCCGCACCAGGAAGAATTCGTCGTCGGTGAGCGGGCCCGGCTTGTTCAGAATGCGCTCCGGCACAAAGATTTTGCCCACGTCGTGAATGCGCGCGGCATAGACCAGATCGGAGGTTTCCTCCGGAGGCAAGTGGAGCGCCCGCGCAATTACGTCGGTATAGCGCGCCACCAAATCGCCGTGGCCGCCGGTGCGCAGTTCCCGAGATTCTGCGGCCCGGCTGAGGACTTCAATCGATTCCTTGAGCAGCGGAACGTTGCAGTCTTCCTCGCCGCCGCACAACTTCACCAACATCGAAGTCAGCTCTTCCAGATGCTCCGGCCCGTTGTGCTCGCGCTGGAGAAAGCCTTCGATGTAGGAGGAAATTTGCTGCCGCTGCGGAGCAAACTCCTCGCCCGCCGCGAATTCCTCCGCCGCGGAAACGCGATTGCCGCCTGAACGTTTCGAAACATACATACCCGCGTCGGCCACGCGAATAATATCTTCCACCGAGAAACCGTGAGTTGGAAAACTGGCCACGCCGAAGCTGCCCGTAATGTGGTGTTCGCTGAGCATCGGATCGCCCGTCATCCACTGGCGCAAGCGTTCCGCCAGCACCTCGGCCTGCTCGCGCCCAGTTTCAGGCATCAGGATGATGAACTCATCTCCGCCGTAGCGTGCCACCACATTCGATTGCCGTGACTTTTGCTCGAGCAGCCGCCCTACGCGCGCGAGCACGAGGTCGCCTTCGAAGTGACCCATGGTGTCATTCACTTCTTTAAACTTGTCGAGATCGATCAGCACCACCGAGAACGGGCGTCCCGAGCGCGAAGCGCGCTTCCATTCCGCCGAGAGCGCTTCCCAGAAGAAACGCCGGGTCTTAATTCCCGTGAGGCCATCGGTGATGGATTGCTGTTGCAGCTTCTGGAAGACGAAAGCGTTGTGCAGAGCCGTGGCCAGCAGGTCGGCCAGCGTATTGAGAATGAGAACATCCTGTGGAGAGAACGCCTTGTCGTTGCGGCTTTCGATGTTCAGCGCGCCCAGCAGGGTCTCGCCGTAGGTGATCGGAATGCATAGCACCGACCGCGACTCAGGCAGAATCGCGCCGATCTGGCCTTCCACGCCGTTGTGCACCAACGCCCGCTCGCCGGTTCGCGCCACGCGACCAAGAATCCCCATGCCCAGTGGGACTCGTTTGCCCATGGAGTGCGCGGTAGCACCGGCTTCGGCCTTGATTTCGATCTCCTTCGTTCCGTAATCGAGCAAGACCGATGCCGATGTGATCGAAGCTGAAGTTCTTCTGGATTTCTCCCACGATCTGCCCCAGCATGTGCACGGGATCGTCGCTCGAAATGGCAGTGCGAGAAATATTATTGAGAAACGCCAATTGCCGCGAGCGCCGTTGCTCCTCGGCAAATAGCCGCGCATTTTCCACCGCAACCGATACCTGGCCGGCCGCGGTCACGAGAACGTCAAGATCGCGCTGTTCGAACACGAATTCTTTTTCCGTGCTCATCGCGACCATCACTCCCGCGGGCTTGTTGCCGAGCAGGATGGGCGCGACGCACAGGCACTTGGCAGGACTGTTCCGGGCGGTAAGTGATGCCCAGGCGCGCCCGCGTCTTCTCAAGGTCAGACCGTATCAGCAGTGGCTGCCCCGTCCGGATCACATACTCAGTAAAAGCATTCTCCAGTTTACGTGACCGCTTGGGCAGGATGAGATCGTCTTCAACTTCCAGTTCGAAGCGGATTTCATCGCCTTCCTGAAAAGCAATGTAGAAATTGCTGGTATTGAAAATCTGCCCAAGCTCAGTCGTGGATGGTGCGCAGCACTTCATCCTGATCGAGCCGGGAGCTGATGGCCTGCCCGATCTCGGTGAGCAGTTCGTACTCTTGAGTGCGGCGATGTGCGTCGTGCGCGATCACGTAGTTATCGATGGTGAGTCCGAGTTGCAATGCGAGCCCGACCATAAGGCGCGGACCGGAGGTCCCGAAGGCTCGGCGTTGCGCGTGAGGAAAAAGAATTACACCGAAGGCGTGATCGCGGGTTTGCAGACTCACGGCGGTCAGATTGCGAATTTCGCGCTTCCTTGAGAACCTCGCTTGAGATCGGCAAAGGTACCGGCAGATCCCATGGGCAATGGTGGCTCCGTCATGTGAGCCACGTCATGCACGGTAAAGAGCCCGCCGTGCCGGTAGGCCAGTTCGCAGAGATACTCGCCTGCGCCGCTCTGAGTTAAGGTATCGAGAAATTCCGGGGAAAATCCACGCTCCACCGAAGGCACCATACCGCGCCAGCGTTCTGAGATGTAGATGACGGCCCGCCGCGCCGATAAAGCGCCGGCCAGGCGCTCCAGAGCCGACTGCATGCTGGGTAGCAAATCGTCAGCTGAGAGCAAGCCGCCGCGGATCGGCGCCCAACGTCGATAGACGCCAGCGTATTCTCCTGCACCGCGTTGCGCTCATTCTCAAAGAGCACCATCACCATCGCGATGCCCAGCAACATCTGCGGCACCGGACCAAGCACATGGCCAACGCTGCCAAACATCTCCATCCACGGATTGCTGGATTGAATGGAGCCCAACAACACCGCCCACAACGCCAGAGAAATCGCCAGCAGCTTGAATGCTGGCTGAGCCTCTGCGATGAGCGTACAAGTAGAAAGCCGCCGAACAATACAGCAGCACCGCGCTCAGGAAAAACAGCGTCAGGCTCAGCGGCGCGGTCTCCCGTGTGAGCTCCGTGGGCCAGTAGATGAAACCGCAAATCGACGCAGCATGCCGCAACGTCCTGCCGAGGCCAGGGCCACGTCATACCAGCGCAAGCCGGAAAGGCCCGCGCATCAGCCGCGTCGAGACAAAGATGCACATCGCCATCGCGACCGAGAACAAAGAACTGAGAAAGAACGCAACGTGTGCTGGCGGGTGGTAATAGCGGAACGCATCCAGTGCGTAGTGGATGGAATAGCAGGCCCACGCAACTTGCCAGGCACGGAAGTACGGCTGCCGGCTCTGCTGGTAGAGATAGGTGAACAGCAGGCACAGCAACAAGGCGACGACACCTGGAATGATAACGATACTGGTGGCAATGCTATTCATGAGTCCCGGCGAAGACTTTCGCGTAGATTAGGTCAGCAGCGCTCGGAAGAAGTCTAATAAGCTGAATGTTTTCACAGCCGGGGGTGTGAACACAACAGGATTTAAGTACACTGTCCCGACCCTAGAATACTTAGAATCAACCACTTACTTCAGAAATCGCTTTCCTGGATTGGCTTGACGATACTTTTCTCGTCCCCATACCATCAGACTGACTTCGTCAGCCACTATGCTTGAATCCACTGCAGTCCAATCGTCCAAGCCGCGCGTCCGCTTTGCGCCTTCGCCCACCGGGTTTCTGCACGTAGGGCAGCGCCCGCACTTTCATCTTCAATTGGCTCTATGCCCGCCACAACGGCGGCACCATGATTCTTCGCCTCGACGACACCGATGTCGAGCGCAACACACAGGCCTCAGTGGATTCCATTTTTGATGGATTGAAGTGGCTGAACTTGGTGAGCTGGGACGAAGAGTACAAGCAATCCGAGCGCATCGAACTGCACCGCAAGACGGCGTGGACGATTTTCGAGAAAGGCCTGGCCTACCGCGACTTCACGCCTGCCCACACCGGGGAAGCTGAAAAATCTGGCGCGCAAGGAACCTGGCTGTTCAATCCCGGCGCGCGCGAACTTCTCGCGAGCGAAAGTGATCGCCGCGCTGCTGCGGGAGAGCCGTTTGCGTTGCGTTTTCGCGTGCCGCGCGAAGGCGGGCAGGTCGGTGCGATTTACCGATGCGGTTTACGGCGAGCAGGTGAAGGCCGCCGCCGACATCGAAGACTTCGCGCTGCTGCGCTCCGATGGCATGCCGACTTACCATCTCGCATCCTGTGCCGACGATGCCGACCTGCGCATCTCCCACATCATTCGCGGGCAGGACCATCTCTCGAACACTTTCAAGCACGTGCTTATCTTCGAAGCTGCCGGCTGTCACGCCGCCGCAGTTCGCGCATTTGCCGTTGCTGGTCGCGCCTGACGGCACCAAGCTTTCCAAGCGCCGCCACGGTCCGGTGGTCAGCGTTACCACTTACCGCGACGCCGGATTTCTGTCCGAAGCCTTCATCAATTTTCTTTGCCTGCTCGGCTGGTCGCCCAAGAATGATCGCGAGAATATGTCGCTGCAGGAACTCACCGATGCATCTTCTCGCTCGAAGGCATCAACCGTTCGAATGCGGTGGTGAACTTCAAGGAGCCGGCTGCAACTCCGGAGGAAACATTCGATCCGAAAGCAGTGTGGCTGAATGCCGAGCACATTCGCGGCTTGCCGGTGGAGGAGTTGAGTGCCCGCCTGCTGCCGATCGTGCGCGGCGCCGGATTCGAGGTCGCATGCCGAGAAAATGCTGCGCATCACGCCGCTGATCCGCGAGCGCATCAAGCTGCTGCGCGACGTACTCACCGCTGCCGACTTCTTCTTCGTCGACCAACTGCCGCCCTACGACCCGGCTGAACTCATCCCGCAAAAGGGAGACGCGGCCATGGCGCTGAAAGTTCTCACGCGAGCGCGCGAGGTGCTGGCGCAATGTCGAATTCAAACATGATCCGCTGGATCAGGCTCTGCGCGCCGCCGCGCAGGAATTGGGAGTGAAGGCGGGGCAGATGTTCCAGCCGATCCGCGTCGCCGTTTGCGGACGCAAGAATGCGCCGCCGCTGTTTGAGACGCTGGAAGTGCTGGGGAGGGAGACGGCGCTGGCGCGGATTGAGCAGGCGATCCAGAAGAGCGGGTGCCGTCGGAGTCGTGAACTCTCTCGCAGCGATGCGATCCCTGCGATAAGATCAAAGAGTAATGAATTCATCTCATCCGCCTACCGAAGCTGGAGAAAAAGCTGTGGCTGCCTCGCCGTCGCCCGCTCCGTCGAATTTTGTCCGCGACATTATTCTCGAAGACCTCAAGACCAACAAGCACAATGGCCGCGTGCAGACGCGCTTTCCTCCCGAGCCGAACGGCCATCTGCACATCGGACATGCCAAGGCGATCTGCATCGACTTCGGACTGGCCGACGAATTTGGCGGGCATACCAATCTTCGCTTCGACGACACCAATCCCGAGAAGGAAGAGACTGAATACGTCGAGTCGATCAAGGCGGACGTCAAGTGGCTCGGCTTCCAGTGGGACGGGCTTTTCTATGCCTCCGATTATTTCGACCAGCTCTACGAATGGGCGATCAAACTTATCAAGGATGGCAAGGCTTACGTCGACGATCTGACGGCCGAGGAGATTCGCAAGCATCGCGGCACGCTGACCGAGCCGGGCAAGGACAGCCCTTATCGCAACCGGTCCGTCGAAGAGAATCTGGATTTATTTGAGCGCATGCGGGCCGGCGAATTTCCCGATGGCTCGCGCGTGTCTGCGGGCGAAGATCGACATGGCTTCGCCGAATCTTAACTTTCGCGATCCGGTGATGTACCGCATTCTGCATGCCGAGCATCACCGCACCGGCAACAAGTGGTGCATCTATCCGATGTACGACTATGCGCATGGGCAGTCGGATTCCATCGAGCGGGTCACGCATTCGCTGTGCACGCTCGAGTTCGAAGATCATCGCCCGCTCTACAACTGGTTCATCGAGCAACTGGGGATTTTTCCGTCGCGGCAGATCGAGTTTGACCGCCTGAATCTTACCTACACGCTGTTGAGCAAGCGCAAGCTGCTGCAGTTGGTGCAGGAAGGCCGCGTGAGCGGATGGGACGATCCGCGCATGCCCACGCTCGGCGGCATTCGCCGCCGCGGCTATACGCCTGAGGCGGTGCGCAATTTTGTCGGCGCGATCGGCGTGTCGAAGACGAACGGCTCGATCGAGCTGGCCATGCTCGAACACTTCGTCCGCGAAGATCTGAACAAGCGCTCGCCGCGGGTGATGGCGGTGCTGCGTCCGCTGAAAGTTGTGATCGACAACTATCCGGAGAATCAGGTCGAAGAGATGGACGCGGTGAACAATCCCGAAGACGCGAGCGCAGGCACGCGGAAGGTGCCGTTCTCGCGCGTGCTCTATATCGAGCAGGATGATTTCCGCGAAGATCCGCCCAAAGGATATTTCCGGCTCTCGCCGGGCCGCGAAGTGCGCCTGCGCTATGGATACTTCGTCACCTGCACGAGCGTGGTGAAGAACGACAAAGGCGAAGTGGTCGAAGTGCATTGCACCTACGATCCTGCCACGCGCGGCGGCAATTCTCCCGATGGCCGCAAGGTGAAATCGACGATTCACTGGGTCTCGGCCGCGAATGCCGTCGATGCCGAGGTGCGGATTTACGAGAACTTGTTCAGCAAAGAGAATCCGAACGAGGTGGAAGAGGGGGAGGATGTTCACGGCGAATCTCAATCCGAATTCGCTCGAAGTAATCACGGACGCGAAGCTCGAACCATCGCTGGCCAAGGCCGCTGCGGGCAGCCGGTATCAGTTTGAGCGGCTGGGATATTTTTGCGTCGATCCAGATTCGAAGCCGGGCAAGCCGGTTTTCAATCGTACGGTGGCACTGAAAGATACTTGGGCGAAGGTGGAGAAGAAGCAGGGTAAAGGCTAACGACGCTAGGCCCTACAAAAAGTCAACCCCGAGCGTGCCTCAACTCGGGGCGTAAGCCTGTCAGCTTTACAGTCATTATCGGCAGCCAAAAACCAGAAGCTAGGTTACTTGAAAAGCATCCCCGAGAGATTCTTCGCTTCGCTCTGAATGACAGCAACCGAGAGAAGCCGACCGAAGCTTCCTAACATTTCCCGCCCCGCGCAGTCCAAACCGCATTATGATGTCTCGTCCGGGTTGCGGTATCTGAGGGTTTCGCATGAACCTGCATACGATGATTCCTGTTGGAGTCCTGCTCTTCGAGTTCTCACGCACCGCATTCTCCATGAGCCTCGCGAGCATCGTGCTTTTTCCAATTGCTTTGTGGGCCGTGAGGTCGGACCTTGCGCAGGAGCGAGGCCTCGACAAGGTTGTCGCCTTGAGCAACCTGTGTTTCGCGCTTCCTCTCGCCGTCTTCGGCGCGGAGCATTTCTCCGCCGCCGCGGGCATCTCGCAGGGAGTGCCCAAGTTTATGCCTTGGCATTTGTTCTGGGCCTATTTTGTGGGCGTCGCGTTGGTCGCCGCGTCTTTGAGCATTGCCACGAAGATTCAGGTGCGCTGGTCCGGGCTGCTATTTGGCTCCATGATGTTTCTCTTCGTGGCAATGATGGACCTGCCGGGAACACTGGCTGAACCTCACAACCGGATTAACTGGGTGCTTCTGTTGCGCGAGCTGTCGTTCGGCGCTGGCGGCTGGGTTCTTGCCGGAGGTGCAATGGCCAGAAAGGACGGCCTGGCAAGCAAGCTCATTACGATCGGCCGCATCGTGATCGGCATCGGCGCGATATTTTATGGCGTCGAGCACTTTCTGCATCCAGTCAATGTTCCCGGCGTTCCTCTCGAAAAATTTATGCCCGCCTGGATTCCAGGTCCGAGGCTCATCGCTTACCTGACTGGCGTAATTCTGCTGATTGCGGGAGTGAGCATTCTGCTGGCCAAGAAGACACGAATGGCGGCAACTTATCTCGGCACCTGGATTTTTCTGCTGGTCATCTTTGTTTATGGGCCGATTCTGATTACGTCGCTTTTGAACCCGAGCACGGACGTTAAGGTCGAGGGGCTCAATTACTTTTTCGACACGCTCCTCTACGCCGGAACGATTCTTGCACTCGCCAGCGCGACGCCACGCACCGATTAAAATGCCGGCACCCAGATGTTACGAGGTTAGGCTTATCAGCATGTTTCTCTAAACCTGACGGAACCGTTCCCAGCAGTAACCGCTAAAATAAAGATTCCAAAACAGATACCAGATCTCTATTTTTATGTTGCACTAAGATATATCTTACGATATAATGTAAGATATGTTTAACCTATATGAAGACTACTTCGAAAATCGCGCAAGCGTTCACGCTCGCGCGCAAGGTCATTGCCACCACGAACGGCACGAATTCCGCCAGGAACGCCGTGGATTTCGCCATGGCGGTTTTATGGGAGGCCGCGGCGGTCGCGACTTTCCCGGAGGGCGCAGGCTTGGCTCTCCCGACCTTCAACTCTTAATCCTGGCGCTCCTCGCCGAGCGCCCCGCACACGGCTATGAGCTCATCAAAACGCTTGAGGAGCGTTCGGGTGGTTTCTACGCCCCCAGTCCTGGAATGATTTATCCGGCTCTCACCTTCCTTGACGAGATCGGGCACGCAGGCGTGCAACAGGAAGGTTCCAGGAAGCTTTACAGCATCACGGCCGAGGGCCAGGCCCATCTCGCTGCAAATCGCGAAACTGCCGATGCGATGTTGGAAGCTCTGACCCGCATTGGCGGCCGGATGGATCAGGTGCGCGAGGCCTTCGCCGGGGTCGACGATTCCGACGGCGGTGCGTCGGATGAGGTGCACCGCGCGCGCCATGCTCTCAAACATGCGCTGCGGACCAAACACGGCTGCGGCCCCGACGAAGCCCGGCGGATCGCCAAGATTCTCGATCGCGCCACGGCCGATATTCTTGGTCGCGCTCCCAACCAAAAGTGAGGTGCGTTTATGCAGAATGAAAGTTTCCAAAGTCCGGTCCAAAGTCCGATCCGGGATGCGCGTGTTCTAGCCGTGATCGAACGGCTCGAAGCCGAGCGGCGCCGTCCAAGTGGCGGCGGTCCGCGCACCAATGCGGCCGAAAGCCGAAATCCTTACGACTATGCCGAGTATGGATTTTCCATTCACCCGGAGCAAGGCAATCTCATCTACCTGCTTTGCCGCGGAATGCGAGCGGTGCGGGTTGTTGAGTTTGCGACTTCGGTCGGCATGTCGACGCTTTATTTTGCAGCGGCCATGCGGGATAATGGTGGGAAGGTGATCGGTTCGGAACTGGTCCCGGAGAAAATCGCAGCCGCCAGGAGCAACCTCACCGAGGCTGGCCTCGCGGACTATGTGGAAATTCGCGAAGGCGACGCCCGACAGACTCTCCGCGAACTCGGAGGCCCGGTAGACTTCGTTCTGATCGACGGCTGGCCGAATGATGAAGCCTCATCGCTGGCACGTCAGGTAATCGAAATCGTAGCCCCGCAGATTCGCAAAGGAGGGTATGTGATGAACGACAACGCCGAACCGGATTTTCTCGACTATATTCGCGATCCCGCCAACGGCTTTATTTCCATGACTCTCCCGATCAAGAACGGCACCGAACTCAGCCTGAAAGTTGGGTAACTGGAATTCGAATGCCGTTAGTTATGCACGTGCGGGCTCTGCGCGGGGTTGGCGTGGTGCTCGGGCGGTTCCTTCACGACCTTGATTTCAAACTTTACAGGGACGGTTTTCGGCGGATAGCAGGCGGCATTGTCGCAGGCCTGGTAGCGCAGCACGCCGTGCATTTCGTATTTTCCGGGAACGACCGAGTGCAGCGGATGCACCGCAACCGCAATGGTGAAATCTCCGCTATAGACGCTTAGTTTTTCATCCGGCGAAAAAGGAAAGCTCGCATCTTCGCCGGCGGGATATGCGATCTTTCCCAGGACGATGTCCGTCGGCAGCTCCATCTTTAGCGCGGTCGGAATCAGAAATTCAGACTTGGGTGTGTTTGAGTTGATATGGTAGCCCGCAGGGATGCGAAAATTCAGATCTACCATGGTCTGCTGAGCGCGCTGCGCCGTGGTCAGCGGCACCGCGCCGAAGGTGAGAGATGGAGCTTTGCCCAGAGTCTGCGAGGATAAAGGATAAGTGGCTGTTAGAAGAGCGATTGCCAGAAAAGAGATAGTCGAGAGAACAAGCTTGGACCCACCCCAC
This sequence comes from uncultured Acidobacteriaceae bacterium, assembly GCA_963838015.1. GTDB lineage: Bacteria > Acidobacteriota > Terriglobia > Terriglobales > Acidobacteriaceae > Sulfotelmatobacter. Next base: position 175,729 of record CAWIPG010000001.1, read on the forward strand.
AACCGCCCCAAGTTGTGAGTGCGGAAATTTCGCGGATTGGTTTGGTGGTCGATCATCGCGTAGATAAGTTTTTTCCCAAAACCGAAGTTTCTACGATCGAGGCTTGGCTTGTCGCGGGCCGGGTTTCGAGCGCCTTCTTAATTGCGTCCTCGATTTCAGCTTTACCTCTTAGTCCGATAATCTTATCCATGATTTTGCCGTCGCGAGTAATTACGAAGGTTTCCGGCAACGCGGGAACGCCTCCGTATTGATCGCCGACCGAATCCTTGCCAATCAGAATGGGGTAATTCACACCCATATCCTTGGCGAACTTGCTGATGTCCTCCTTGCTGGCATCGTCCATGGCGACGCCGACGATCTGCAGTCCTTGAGAGGCGTACTGGCTCTGGAAGTCGACAAACCAGGGCATCTCGATTTTGCAGGGACCACACCAGGTCGCCCAGAAGTTAAGCAGCACGGCTTTGCCGCGCAGGTCGGAGAGACGCATGGTTGAGCCGTCAAGCGACTCCAGAGAGAAATCCGGAGCAAGAGTTGTTCCACTCATGTGAGCCGCCGAAGCGGCGCCGGGATGCCGCACCTGGTGATAACCGAAATACAGCATGAGCGCCACCACGAGCGCCACCACCACAAGCGCGAGCGGACTGCGGGTGCCTCCGCTGGAAGATTTCGGTGGGTCAGCGTTCGGAGGAATGCTTCCCGAGGCCGACGGCTGGGCGGTCGAAAACTCTTCCGAATTCTGTACGTGTTCAGTAGTTCCTTGTAACGGTTCCATTTGCAACTCCTAATTAGTGCACCAAATCGGATAACAAACTGCCTTATCTATTTTCCCACTAAACTTGCCCACTAAACTACAACGCAAAGCGGTTCAGGAATGAAAGCCAGTTGGAAATCAGAGTAAAGCGGCCAATCACCAGCAAGATTCCGAGACCGATTAGCAATGCTCCTGACGCGACTTCCAGCGCGTGCATGTGCGAGCGGAAGCGGCTGTAGAACTTCAAAAAGCGTTCCATCAACAGCGACGTCAAGAGAAACGGCACGGCCAGCCCGAGCGAATAGACTGCAAGCAGCAATATGCCTTTCACCAGCGTATCTTGTTCGCCGGCAATCGTCAGGATCGTAGCGAGGATGGGACCAAGACACGGAGTCCAGCCGAAAGCGAATGCAAAACCAATCACGAATGCGCCGATCGGAGTGCTACTTCCCTTTACGCTATGCAAGCGAGCATCCGTGTAGAGGGCTTTGATCTTGAAAATGCCGGTTAAATGTAAACCAAAGAGAATAATTACGACGCCCGCTATCCGGGCCAGTGTGTGTTTGTAGATACCGAGCAGCTGGCCTACCTCAGTCGCGGCCGCTCCCAGCACGATGAAAACTATGGTGAAGCCCAGGATGAATCCGATCGAATTCACCATCACCCGCCGCATCAGGTGCGCTTGCGGCGCCTTGAGCTCCTCGAGGCCTGCGCCGGAGATCAGAGAAAGATACCCCGGCACCAGAGGCAGTACGCACGGCGAGAGAAACGAAATGAGCCCGGCGAAAAAAGCGGCTAGCGGCAGTGGGAGGCTCGTCATGTGTTCTTTATTGTACCTGTCCCGTTCTTCCTGGTTGTCTTCTTCTCGTTTGTCTTATTGCGATCAGGCACTTTGCGGATTGCACCATTTGATAAGACGCTCGGCGCAGGAATTAGTTTCGCGGCCCTGAAAGCTTCCCTGCGATGTACGGCTTCGTGAGCCGCTGTCCGTTTTTTGGAACACCCAAACGTGCGACTTATCCGTGCCACGCCGCAGGGCTACAATGCCCCGCAATAAAGGAGGAAGTCTATGCCCACGTCAAAAAAGAAAAAAGCAAAAAGCAAACCCAAAACTAAATCTAGCGCCGCGTCATTGAGTCCCAGTTGGAAGAACTCGCCGATCTCAACGCCGCAGGAATACATCAACTCTGTGGCCATTTCACAGGACGGCAGCACCGTGGTTGCGGGCACGTTTTATTTTCCTTACGGAGCAGGGGCCAAGCACACAAATGCTGATACAACTCCAATCACCGTGGGTACCTTTGCCTGGAATGCGAAGGGCAAAGCGCTTTGGCAGGATAAGTTTCAGGCCACAGAAGGCGTGTATTGGGTGGCACTATCGCGCGATGGGCAATGGGCGGCTGCAGCGGGGCTATCCGCGCCGGGGCAAGGATTTGTCTATATCTACAATGTTTCCTCGGGTGCGCGCGTCGCCACGTACAACACCAAGGTGCGGGTCAATATGGTTGCGTTCTCCAGCAACGGCTCGTACCTGGTAGCTGGGGCTGATGACACCTACTTGTTCACACGCAGCGGGTCCACATGGGGCGCGCCAAAAGTACTGCCATCCGCCTCTGGTGACAGCGTGATCGCGGTTGCTATGTCAGCGGATGGACAGTGGATCGTCGCGGGAACTTTCCTGGGTTCGGTCGTCCTCGTGAAAAATACTGCGGGGAGTTTCGGTGCTCCCACTTCCTGGAAAATGAAGGGGACGATTCACTGGGTCGCGATGTCGGCCGATGGCTCAACCTTTACGGCTGCGCCCAGCGGAGCGAGCGTTTACTGCTTCAAAACTTCCACCTTCGGAGGAACGAAGCTGCCGGCATGGAACGCCGCACTGACTGGTTGCTCGAGCTGCCGCGCGGTTGCTGTGTGTGACGACGGTTCCATGGTTTCAGCAGCTGGCAACATCGGTAGCACGGGAAAGATTTTTCTCTTCGCTGATCTGGGATCGTCAGGGAAGCAGCTTTGGTCGCAGGCCACCAAGAGAAATCCAAATAGCACGTCGCTCGATACCGCGGGGAAGTACGTGACCGTGGCGGATGGCTATCCCGATCAAACTCCGGGAGACTTCTACCTTTTTTCCGCAAGCGGCACCTCGATGGGCAAAATGCAGACAAATAACATGAGCTGGCCGATGCAGATCTCAGCCGATGGGAGTGCGATTGCCGCAGGCAGTGATAACTCCTACGTTTACTATTTCGCGGTTCCTTAGCTCGAGATAAAGACCGAGTTGAAGCTCGAGTCTGAACGGGTTTACTTTTTGGCGGGCGCGGGAGTGGGTTCCGCTGGCGTGGCTTCCGGCGCCGCTTCGGCCAGGGCTTTACGCAGGAAGCCGGGCGAAACGGTGGCGTTGAGGAGGGCGCGTTCGCCCTCCTGCTTCACCTGCACGCTATCGAAAAAGGCCTTCACGTCGGCATCTGGGCCTTGGGTGCCAATGGAAGTTTCGGCTGCGTGGGTGAGAGCGATGAAAACACTTACCTTGTCGACGAGGGCGCGAGCGGCGTCGGGAGAGTCGGTGAAGGCCTCGGCGCGCAAGTGAACCGAATCCGGCCGGAGATGAAGCGGGCTGAGAAAACTTCCGGAAGCAACGATAGTGGCAGGCGTGCCGAAGAGTGTGCCCCAGGCGCCGGTTGGTTCGGAAGTAGAAGGCTCAATGCGCGCAACCAGCCAGGCCAGGCTGGCAAGCTGAACGTGCTTGTAATACTGGCGCAACAGTGCCGGGCCTCCGAAGGGAGAAGCCAGCCGCTTGGAGCGGTCGACAATGCCTTCAATCACTGCGGGATCGTCATGATTGGAAGCGGCCACTGAATCCGCGTTGAGTACAGCCACGCGCAGTGATCTGTTTTCCACCAGAACCGTGAAAATGTCGACGCCGTGATGATTCTCGACTGATTTGGCGATTTGCCGCAGGTAGTCGGTAAGGCGTTCGCCGTGAAATTTTCCCACCAGCACTTCGGAGAAGCGCGGCTCGGGAGCGGAGCCGCCGGTTCCACCGCCGGGCCACTTGGCCGGGTAGTGGATGGCGAAGGCGGCCTCATCGAGATCGCGCTCGAACTGAAAGCCGGTCTCGCGGATGAAGCGCTCGTATTCCGGATCGTGGCTGACGGCGGGAAGTTCTTTGCCTGCGTTCACGTGCCGCGCCCAGCTGAGATCGAGATAAAAGAATGCGTCGGCACCCGGTAGCAATCGGGCGGGCTCAGGCGGAGCATGCTTGCGAAGCTGGACGGCAAGAATTACTGCGGCGGCTATGACTACCACCAGGAGGGCGATGGGGAGGGTGCGCCTAATTCGCATGGAATGCGGTCAGGGCTGAAATCATAACACTGTGCGCGGGGTGTGTCAGAAGCTAGAACTTACTTCTTCAACTCCGCCGGCCAGTTTGTGAGTAACTGGAGCGGCGCCTGGGCCTCTTGTTCGGCGTGGTTGATGAGCAGGCGCTTGCCGTCGGCGGAGGCGTCGAACGAGATGCCGATTCCGGGCGACGAACGCCAACTTGTCGCCCTGCGGAGAAAGCACGGGCATGCCGCCGGCGTCGCCGGTGGTGTCCAGGGAAAATTTATCCGGCGGCGGGATTTCGGCGTGAAGAGAAATAGAGTCTGCGGAAGATTTCGCCCAGCGGTATCCCGCGAATCCGGCGAGCGCGAAGAGTGCCAGCAGAAGCGCAGCGCCCGCGACTGCCCACGATTTCTTGAACTGCGAAGATTCTTTCTCCGTTTCGCTCGACGCCTCAGCAATCGTCGACTCCGCAACCCAGCGTAAGTCCATCGCGAGATCGTGCGCGGATTGCATGCGCTCGGCCGGATCTTTGGCCAGGCACGCACGCACCACGCGATCGAGCATGGGCGGAGCCAGCGACTGGATCGCGCTGATCGGCTCCGGATCTTTTTCCAGAATGGAGCTGAAGACGCTGAGTTGCGATTTGCCTTCGAAGGCGCGGCGTCCGGTGATCATTTCATAGAGAACGCAGCCGAAGCTGAAGAGGTCGCTGCGCGCATCGGCTTCCGCTCCTTGCAGAAGTTCGGGCGCCATGTACTGAAAAGTTCCGACGATCGAACCCTTCTGCGTGAGCGGGGACACAGCTGCCGTCAGCGATGCAAGATTCATTGTCGGAGTGGACGGAGTGAACGCTTCGACGGCTTTCGATGCGATGGAGATTTTCGGCTTCGCCAAGCCAAAGTCCATCAGCTTGGCGCCCGCCTTGGTCAGCATGATGTTCGCTGGCTTCAGATCGCGATGGATAATGCCGTGTTGATGCGCCTTCTCCAGAGCTTGCGCGATTTCCGTTCCAATCTTCAGAACCTGCTCGATGGGCAACGGGCCTTTCGCCAGGCGCTCGGCGAGAGTCTGGCCTTCGAGATACTCCATGACCAGGAAGTTGGTGCCATCCTGCGTGCCGATATCGTAAAGCGTGCAGATATTCGCATGCTGCAGCGCGGAAATGGCTTTGGCTTCGCGCTCCATGCGCTGCTTCAATTCCGGGTCAGAGGAAAGATGCGCCGGCAAAACCTTGATGGCAACGGTGCGGTCGAGGCGCGTGTCCTTGGCGCGATAGACCTCTCCCATGCCGCCCGCGCCGAGGGGCGCGAGGATTTCGTAGGGACCGAGTTTAGTGCCGGCGGTGAGGGCCATGGGTCGGGCAATTATAGCGTGGGCAAAATCAGAGACCGGCCAGAGATCGCGAGCGCAGCGTGCGCAGAGAAGGGGAGACGCAGACGGTGCTTATAACGGCCCATCCGTGAAACTGCCACGGGTGGGGCATTCAGCCAAGAAAACGAATCAGGCATATCGATAGAAACGCTCGTCCAGTGCGCCTTTTGGAGGTAAATCGTGAGCAATGCGAATGTATTTCGTGCATAATATACACCATTTGTTTTGGCGGTACATCAAGCGGCCGACGAACAAGGGGGAGTAATGATGCAACGTAAAACTGGCCGTCGTGTTTGGGTGCGTCGAGCTACCTTGGTTCCTTTTATTCTTGTGGCATTATTTGTGTTTCTTGCAAGCGGGTCTCAACCGGCGCAGTCTCAAACCTACAAGATCATTCACAACTTTACGAACAAAGGCAGCGATGGGGCGACTCCTTTTGGAGGGCCAGTCCTCGATCACGAGGGAAATCTTTACGGCACGACGTATACCGGAGGGATTTATGGCAGTGGAAGTGTCTACCGGCTTTCGCCCAGCTTCTTCTCCTGGAAATACACCTCGTTGTACAGCTTTAAGGCCGGACTGGACGGCGTGGGCCCGGCTTTCGGTACTTTGGCGCTGAGCCCTGACGGCAATCTGTTCGGAACTACCGAGGGAGGAGGATATTTCGGTACCGACTTTGAAATCTCCGCCTCCCAGGGTGGGGAAGTTCAGATCCACCGGTTTGGCATCGGAAAGGACGGAGGGCAGCCGATTGGCGGGGTGGTGCTCGATACAGCAGGCAATCTTTATGGGACTACCAGCGAGGTAGGCGCCTATGGGTATGGCACTGTCTTTGTAGAGAAGCTCGCTGGCGGCACGTGGACCGAGAAAACGATCTACAACTTCACAGGTGGTGACGATGGCGAGAATCCGCCGGCGACCGTGACTCTAGATGGTCACGGCAACATTTTCGGTACGTCCTCTCTCGGTGGCGCCAATGGCGATGGCGTGGTGTATGAACTTTCGCCCATCGCTTCGGGCTGGAAACTGACCGTCGTATACACTTTCCAGGGTCTGAGTGACGGCCAAAATCCAGTTGGAGGCGTGGTCGTGGACAAAGCCGGCAATGTCTACGGCACTACCTTCGACGGCGGCGATAACGGCGGCGGCACGGTATACGAATTGTCGCCTTCCGACGAAGGCTGGAGCTTCACCACGCTTTACAGCTTTACCGGCGGTTATGGCGGACCCTACAACAAACTCACGCTCGTCAATGGGATCCTTTACGGCGCTACCGAAGCGGAAGGTGCGAATGGCTTCGGATCGGTATTCAAGTTAACTCCGGCAAATGGCGGGTGGACCTTTACCGACCTCCACGACTTTGCGGGCGGCAGCGACGGCGTGCAGCCTTACGGCAGCCTGGCCGTGGATATTGATGGATATATTTTCGGCACAACCGATGAAGGCGGAAGTGAGAACCAGGGCGTTCTGTTTGAGATCATTCCGTGAAGAGTGTCGCAGCAGCCCACTCGTGAAACCGCCACGGGTGGGCATCCTGCCGGCTCAGTAGATGAAGCTTCACCGCGAAAGCTGATAGTTGACCAGTACCTGTGTGTCGACAATGACAGGTTCTCCCATTAGCAAGTAAGGTTTGTATTTCCATTGACGCACCGCGGCCACCGCAGAACCAGCCAATTCGATTGGGCCGTCTATGAGCTCAAGATCCGTAATGTCGCCGCTCTTGCTGATCTCTGCTTGCAGCACAACCGTGCCCTGAATGTATGCGGAACGGGCATCGGCGGGATAGACGGGATTAACCCTCTTAATCAACAGGCCTGCCGTGACTCCATTTGCAACCTTCACTCGCTGTGGCTGTGCTGCATCCGGATTTGATGGCGCCCCTTCGGCGGCGCCGTCTTTCGGCCCGGTCGATTGCGCAGGTGCCGTCGCACCCTGCTGAGGCAAAGGCGTGATCGAGTCGAGAGTCGCCACAATCGCGTCCAGTCCTTTCTCCTTAGCGGCGCCTGCACGCCAGACCAACAAACGGCCCGTTGGCTGTAGTGCAGATAATGCACTGATGACGCCCACCAACACCGCGAGCCAAATTGACACGGAAGTAGTCGCGGCCCGCTGCCGAGAACTCTTCGACACCGCCCTCTGGCTGGTCCTTCTTATCTTGAGAGCGGGCAATCATAGCTTCGAGGCTTTTCTTGCAATTGGTCGCTGGCTGCCGGAACGCGGTGAGTGTGAAGAAAGGGCTGGCCTCCGACAGATTCGATTTGGGAACATATACCGCTGCCAGCAGAAGGTCAAAATTCGGCGCAGGATCGGAGGATTCAACCCTCTTCCGTACCATCTTCGTTGCGCGGATCCAATCGTTCGAAAGCGGGTAGACGAGCCCGAAATCAGCAACTGAGAGGTGCGACGGCGCTGTGTCGGCGGCCTTGGGCATGGCCTGGGAGTGAGCCGACGCCGAGACCCAAATGAACAGGCAGGCCCAGAAAACCTTCATAACCTAGATCTCCTTCTCGGGGAAAACGGGAAGGAGCATACCATCATTCCTGCCCCTACTGTTGTTAAAACGCGGTTACACTCGTCGATGGGTGCTACGGCTGAATTGTTCTCCGCATGCCGGTTGCGCGAAATTTACCCGTTGTGATAACTTAACTAATTGTCCCGGACATGTGGAAGGGATCAAGGGTCTACTTGTGCCCGAAAGGGTGCTTGTCCCAGCATGCTGGCGTAGCTCAGGCGGTAGAGCACCTGATTTGTAATCAGGGGGTCAGGGGTTCAAATCCCTTCGCCAGCTCCAGCATATGCGTATCAAAGTCCGGAAACGAAATTCAAGTAGCGAATTTCCGGCAGACAGCAGGACTCGGCAAGTGGCGGCGCAACAGGTTTTTCCAACGCACTCCATTCGGAACCATTCCGGCGTGTAGTGATCTTCGCGCGGTAAGCCGTAAGCGCGATTCTTGGTTTCCCTGATTTGCGAAAGACTGGGTAGCGAAGTCTGATTTCCGAAGTCTGGTTAGCGAAAATGATTGCCGGACCGGAAGTAGAAGTGTGCTGCTTCGGTCCAGTTCGCGGGATTGCCTGCTGGATAAAGCGGTGGCTGCACCCGGCGAGTTTTTGCACAGGTGGGTGAGTGGTTAAAGCCAACAGACTGTAAATCTGTCCCTCCTAGCGAGGTACGAAGGTTCGAATCCTTCCCTGTGCACCATGATTGAGTTTGATTGAGCGGCACTGAGTTTGTCGCGGCGGGATTATGAGTCGCTTGGCCATGGCGTTGATTGCGTACGCGGTTTTGGGTGCGCTGGCTTTTGCGACGTTGAGCGATTTCCGGATCCGTGCGCTGACGCTGCTGATTCTTGGACTGTTCGCTTTTAAAAGCTGGGTGCGCCGGAAAGAAGTGCTGCACCCGAATAGCAAAAGCGAATCGGATTGACGAATTTTGGCTGAAAGCTGAGAGCTGACAGCTGGTTACAGGCCGATGTAGCTCAGTTGGTAGAGCACTCCCTTGGTAAGGGAGAGGTCACCAGTTCAATCCTGGTCATCGGCTCCAGAGATTTGAAGGGTTGAAGATTTGAAAGGGCACGACTTTAGTCGTGCCGCAAGAGTGGGAATGGAAAGCGGCTTTAGCCGCTGAGGTTTGCTGACAGCTAATGGCTGACAGCTGGGTTTCGCGGGAGTAACTCAGTGGTAGAGTCACAGCCTTCCAAGCTGTTGGTCGCGGGTTCGATTCCCGTCTCCCGCTCCATGGATCTAATGAAGGTGCGGTTCTAAAGCGAGATGACAGTGGGCTTCGAGCAGGCGACGATCAAGATTGAGAAGCAGCAGGAGTTCAGTGCGCTGCAAGGCGCTATCGAACAGGCGTTTCAGCCTCAGGCAGCAGAGCAGTTCTTGAAACAGATGGAGCGCAAGGGCGTCCGAGTGCGGGATTTCGACGGAGTTCTGGCGAAGAGGGTTTTGGAGAGCCTGGGCGCAAAGGTAGACGCTGCGCAGCTATATCAGTCGCTGCCGGTTTCGGATCAGGCGCAGATGCGCGAATTTTATCTGTCGAAGCTGGAAGGCATCGACGTCGTGCTGCGGCACAAGTTCAAGAAGTTGTATCAGTATTACTGAGCACGCGGGCAAGGGTGCCCGCGCCACACGGGTTTAGAAGCTAAAAGCTTAGGAGCTAGAAGCTGTTATGGCGAAAGAGAAATTTGACCGAACAAAGCCGCACTGCAACGTAGGGACGATTGGTCACATTGACCATGGCAAGACGACGTTGACGGCGGCGATCACGAAGGTTTTGTCGAAGCACAATCCGAAGATCGTGTTCCGTTCGTTTGATTCGATTGATAACGCGCCGGAAGAGAAGGCGCGCGGAATCACGATCGCGACGGCGCACGTCGAGTATGAGACGGCGAACCGGCACTACGCGCATGTGGATTGTCCGGGCCACGCCGACTACATCAAGAATATGATCACGGGCGCGGCGCAGATGGATGGCGGAATTCTGGTGGTCGCTGCAACCGACGGTCCAATGCCGCAGACGCGCGAGCACGTGCTGCTGGCGCGGCAGGTAGGCGTGCCGTATCTGGTGGTCGCGTTGAACAAGGTTGATGCGGTGGACGATCCCGAGTTGCTCGAACTGGTCGAACTGGAAGTGCGCGAGCTGCTGAAGAGCTACAAGTTTCCGGGCGACGACGTACCGGTGGTGCGGGTTTCGGCACTGGGCGCACTGAACGGGGAAGCGAAGGCGGAGGCGCAGGTTGATGAGTTGATGGCGGCGGTGGATAAGTACATTCCGCAGCCGGCGCGCGAGCTGGACAAGCCGTTTCTGATGCCGATCGAAGATATCTTTTCGATTCAGGGCCGCGGCACAGTGGTGACGGGAAGAATCGAGCGCGGCAAGGTGAAGGTTGGCGAAGAAGTGGAAATCGTCGGCTTCCGCGACACCAGAAAGACGGTCGTGACCGGCGTGGAAATGTTTAAGAAGCAATTGGACGAAGGCATGGCGGGCGACAACGCGGGCTTGCTGCTGCGCGGCATTGCGAAAGAAGACGTGGAGCGCGGCATGGTGCTGGCGAAGACGGGATCGATCACGCCGCACACCAAGTTCAAAGCGGAAGTTTACATTCTGACCAAAGAAGAAGGTGGACGGCATACGCCGTTCTTCAAGGGATACCGTCCGCAGTTTTATTTGCGCACGACGGATGTGACGGGTGTGGCCGAACTTCCGGCGGGCACGGAGATGGTGATGCCTGGGGACAACGTTTCCCTGGTGATTGAGTTGATCACGCCGGTCGCGATGGAGAAGGGTTTGCGCTTTGCGATTCGTGAAGGCGGACACACGGTAGGCGCCGGAACGATTTCGGAGATTGTGCAGTAAGGAAGTTGTCAGCCATCAGCTTTGAGCCGTCAGCCAAAAGCGGCTCAGAGCGGAGGTTGTGCAGGCAAATAATGCAGAGGTCCTTCGGCGACAAAAAACGTCGCCTCAGGATGACAAAGATTTAATTGAAAGCTGACAGCCGAGAGCTGAAAGCGGGAGTTTTGAAATGCCCCGAGAAATTGTTACGTTGCAGTGCGGTGATTGCAAAGAGCGGAATTATTCGACGACCAAGAACCGGAAGACGACGACAGAACGGCTGGAGTTCAAGAAGTTCTGTGGCCGTTGCCGTAAGCATACGCCGCATAAAGAAGTGAAGTAGCCAGTACCTGGTACCCAGTACCCAGATCGAAATTGACTGGCAACTCGGTACTGGCAGCTGGGTACTGCTTTACAGGGGCGTAAGCTCAACGGTTAAACTGTCGGTCTCCAAAACCGAACTTGGGGGTTCGAATCCCTCCGCCCCTGCCAGAATTTTGGAAGGATGCTGGGAAGCGGTCAGGATAGGAACAGTATGGGAGTGGAAACGAAGAAGATGGCAAACTCAATCACAGCCGCCGGTGGTAGTTTCGGAGAACAGATCAAGTCCTGGCCGGAGCGGGCAAAAACGTTTTACAACGATGTGCGCACCGAGATGCGCAAGGTTACCGCGCCGTCGTGGAAGGAAGTGCAGGCTACCACTGCGGTGGTGGTGGTCACCGTGGCCCTTTTCGGAGTGTACTTCTACATTATTGATGGAGTAATTACCAAGGCGGTCGGTGCGTTGTACAGCTATTTCAAGTAAGGCCCCAAGTCGGGCAATAGAGCGGCAATCGGAGTTTAACTTGATCATGCAGGACGAAGAAAAGAACGAAGCTGCCGCGGGCGGGGAGCAGTCACCCGGCGCGGAAGGCGTTGCCGCAACCGGCGAGGCGCCCCGCAACCCGAACATGAAGTGGTACATCATCCACTCTTATTCCGGCTTCGAGCGCAAGGTGAAAGAGTCGCTGGAGTCGCGCGTCGCGGCTTTCGGCTTGCAGGAAAAGATTGGCAAAGTGCTGATCCCGACCGAGTCGGTCACCGAAGTGCGAGGCGGCAAGAAGTACACGTCGGAGCGCATGTTCTATCCCGGCTACGTGCTGGTGGAAATGGACATGGACGATCACGTCTGGCATGTGGTGAAGTCCACGCCGCGCGTAACTGGTTTTGTGGGCACGGGCCAGCAGCCGACGCCGCTTTCCGACGAAGAAGTGCAGCACATCGTCTACAAGGTAGCCGACAGCCGCGAGAAGCCCAAGCTGAAGGTGAAGTTTGAGAAGAACGAAACCGTACGAATTTCGGAAGGGCCGTTCGCAACCTTCACGGGATTGGTGGACGAAGTGAACGAGGATCGCGAAACGCTGAAAGTCATGGTAACGATTTTCGGCCGCTCAACTCCGGTGGAGTTGGAGTTTAACCAGGTGGAAAAAGTAGCGTAGTGTTTTGGGAAGGGCCTGACTTCAGTCGGGCCGCTCAGAAGCCCGCACGAAACTGGGCTTCAGCCCCTGAGGGGAATTGAATTGCGTTTCGAATTATTGAGTTCGCAGATGTTGAGCCGAAAATCCTAGACTCTCACTGCTGACGGAAAAGGCATCATGGCAAAGAAAGTAACAGGTTTCGTAAAGTTGCAGATCGCGGCGGGCAAGGCGACCCCAGCTCCTCCGGTGGGTCCGGCACTTGGCCAGGCGCAGATCAACATCATGGAGTTCTGCAAGCAGTTCAACGCCCGCACGAACCAGAAGGAAATGGAAGGGCTCATCATTCCGGTTGTGGTTTCGGTTTACAGCGACCGGTCGTTCACCTTCATCACCAAGACTCCGCCGGCTTCGATTTTGTTGAAGCGCGCCGCCGGCATCGCCAAGGGATCGGGCACGCCTAACAAAGATAAAGTTGGCAAGGTGACGGTGAAGCAGGTGGAAGACATCGCGAAGCAGAAGATGCCCGACTTGAACGCCGCATCGATTGACACTGCGATCAAGAGCATTCGCGGCACGGCACGGTCGATGGGCATTGAGGTAGTTGGCTAGCGCTGGCCTCTGGGCGGCCATGTGCCGCCGGGACGGCGGCGCTACAAGTTCGCAGTCGAAAATACTACGGCTTACCAGGATAACGGTGGGCGGTGGGAGACGGGGAAAGCACAATGAAAAAAGAAGGAAAGAATATCGCTAAAGCGCACGCTTCAGTTGAGAAGCGTCCTTACACGCTGCAGGATGCGGTTCCGCTTCTGCAAAAAGTCAAATTCGCAAAGTTTGACGAGACCGTCGAGATCACATTGCGGTTGGGGGTCGATCCCAAGCACGCCGACCAGATGGTGCGCGGCACCGTCGTTTTGCCGCATGGACTGGGCAAGTCGAAAAAAGTTCTGGTCATCGCCAGCGGCGACAAGATCCGGGAAGCCGAAGCCGCGGGAGCCGATTTCTTCGGCGGCGAGGAGCTGGTCGAGAAGATCACCAAGGAAAACTGGACCGACTTCGATGCGCTCATCGCGACTCCCGACGTGATGAAATCCGTCGGACGACTCGGTAAGGTTCTCGGGCCCAAGGGCTTGATGCCGAACCCGAAGACCGGCACGGTGACTGTGGACGTAGCGAAGGCCGTGCAGGAAGTGAAGGCCGGTAAGGTTGAATTCCGTACCGACAAGACGGCGCTGGTACATGTTCCGGTGGGAAAGATTTCGTTTTCGCCCGACAAGCTGATCGAGAATGCGACGGTGCTGATCACCAGCGTGATCAAGGCCAAGCCGTCGGTCGCGAAGGGCAAGTACATCAAGGGCTGCACGCTGAGCTCGACCATGGGACCGGGAATTCTGCTGGATACGGCTCCGATTGAGACTGCGGCTAAAGCGTAAAGCAATTGCCGGGCTGCGCCCGGCGGACAGCCGAGGGCGGCTGTCCCCACACGAAATCATACGAGGAATAAGCAATGCCAGTTACTAGAGCACGAAAGAAGGAGCAGGTCGAGAAGCTGAGCGCGGACCTGCAGAACGTTTCGAATGCCGTTGTCGCCACCTACAGCAAGCTAACCGTGGCTCAGGATTACGAGTTGCGCAAGGCTTTGCGCGGTGCGGGTGCGAAGTATCAGGTCGTGAAGAACACGCTGGCCGAGCTCGCGGCCAAGGGTACCAAGGTCGAGGAAGGCCTGAAGGGCCTCACCGGCGTCACTTCGATCGCCTACACCACGGGCGATCCCGTGGCCATGGCCAAGGCGCTCACCAAGTACGCCAAAGATACGCCGGAGTTCACCTTCAAGGTGGGCGTGGTCGAAGGCCGCGTGATTTCGATCAAGGAGATCGAAGCGCTGGCCAGCATGCCGTCGAAGGAAGAACTTTATTCCAAGCTGCTGTTCCTGATTAATGCTCCGGCGCAACGGCTGGTGACGGTGATGAATGCCGTGGGACGCGATGTTGCGGTGGTCCTCGGCCAGGGCGTGGAGAAGGGCAAGTTCGCTGGCGAGGCGCCTGCTGAAGCTTAGCTGATTTCGGTAGACGCGGGCGAGGGCGCCCGCGCTACACAAAGATTTGGTTATCACGAGGTCAGGGGTTGCGCGGTTTTGATCCAGGCGTTGTCTGGCGCCGGGAGATGAGCCTGACGCACTGGAAACCCGGCCAAGGATAACGAAAGCAAGCAAATTCATAACTCGAAGAGTGGAGAACTAACATGGCAGATTTACAACAGATCGAAGATTCAATCGTAGCTTTGTCGCTGCTGGATGCGGCACAGCTGGTAAAGAAGCTCGAAGCGCGCCTCGGCGTGTCGGCAGCGGCAGCAGCCCCAGTAATGGTGGCGGGCGGCGCGGCAGCGGGCGGTGCAGCGGCTCCGGCCGAGGAGAAGACGGAGTTCACCGTCGTCCTCAAGGAAGTCGGTGCCAACAAGATCAACGTGATCAAGGCCGTCCGCGAAGTCACCAGCCTGGGCTTGAAGGAAGCCAAGGAGTTGGTGGATGGAGCGCCCAAGAGCATCAAGGAAGGCGTTTCTAAGGACGAAGCCGAGACCATCAAGAAGAAGTTCACCGAGGCTGGCGCCGTCGTCGAAGTGAAGTAGCGGCGTTTGCGCGGCCCATTCGACAACTTCGCTTTCGCGAAGTTGCTCAGGGCAGGCTAGGAACTGAGCCGCGCGCCGCTATCCCGAGCGCTCTTTGCGAGGGATCTCTGCCATCCGGAATGCCGCCGGAGCGGAGCGCACTTCAACCGGTGCAAGTCAGAAAATTATTTACGTTCTGGTTGTGAAGCCGGGGCGGTGGTGTTAGCATCTATACAACACCGCTTCCCCTGGCCTCACTCAAACGCGGGCGAGACCCGCAGGGAAGCTTGGGCACTGTTCCGTGGGCAGGCGGAACGGAAACGGCCGAAGGAAACTGGCGCGAAAGATACAAATCAAGATTGGCGAAACGCCTTGCATGGCGTCTGCGGGATGTCTTGTCCCTGCAGGCGCCCCGTCGTGTTTTCCGGCATAAACAGGTTCGCAACAACGTCTTAGGTCATAACAGCGCGGCGCGATGGGCGCCCCACATTCCGCGGGTAATCGCAGCGCACGGCTGCGCCTGACATTTGGGAGTTCTTAACGATGAAGACTAATGCCTTCCGTAAACGCTTTGATTTTTCAAAAATTCCAGCAACCATCCAGATCCCGAACCTGATCGAGGTTCAGAAGCGTTCCTACGACCGCTTTCTGCAGATGGACAAGCTGCCCAGTGAACGCGAAGACGGCGGATTGCAGGCGGTGTTCCAGTCCGTCTTCCCGATCACCGACTTCCGCAACGTATCACAACTTGAGTTTGTGGATTACGCCATTGGTAACTGGGAGTGCAAATGTGGTCACCTAAAGGGACTACACCATCTGCGTACCACTTGTAAGAATTGCGGCAATACGGTCATCACCGACCCGTTCCATCCCGGCGACGTGCTTTGCCAGAAGTGCGGCACCTATAACGCGAATACTCCAGACTTCTGCAACAAGTGCGGCGACCCCGTTGGGTTGCAACTGAAGTACGACGTGGCTGAGTGCGAGGAGCGCGGCATGACTTACTCCGCACCGCTCAAAGTCACCATGCGTCTGACCATTTTCGACAAGGACGCCGAGACCGGCAACCGTTCCATCCGCGACATTAAAGAGCAGGAAGTGTTCTTCGGCGACGTACCGCTGATGACGCAGAACGGCACCTTCATTATTAATGGTACCGAGCGCGTAATCGTCAGCCAGTTGCACCGCTCGCCCGGCGTCTTCTTCGAGACCGCCAACAACCGCACCTACTTCCTGGGCAAGATCATTCCCTACCGTGGCTCGTGGGTGGAATTCGAATACGACCAGAAAAACGTGCTCTACGTCCGCATCGACCGCAAGCGCAAGTTCCTGGGAACGATTTTCCTGCGCGCTCTCGGCCTGCGTTCGGGCGAAGACATTCTCCGCTCGTTCTACACCGTCGATCGCATTGCGATCAAGGATAAGAAGCTCTTCTGGACGCTCGATCCGGCCAGCGAAAAGCCCACGAACCTGCTGGGCATGAAGCTCGCGCACAGCATCAAGAACAAGTCCGGCGACGAAATTGCGCACTCCGGCCGCAAGCTGAACGCGGCAACCCTGAAAGACATTCAGAAGGCGAAGATCTCCGAGATCGAAGTCGATGTTACCGATCTCGAAGGCGCATGGGCCGCTGCCGATGTGGTCGATACGACCACCGGCGAAGTGCTGCTCGAAGCCAACACCGAACTGAATGCCGACAAAGTCTCGAAGATTCTCGACTCCGGCGTAGTGGAGATGAATCTGTTCTTCCCCGAGCGCGACGACGTGGGCACGGTCATCAGCCAGACGCTGAAACGCGATTCGGTGAAGACTCCGCAGGAAGCGCTGATCGAGATCTACCGCAAGCTGCGTCCCGGCGATCCGCCGACGCTGGATACGGCCACGGCCTTGTTCCACGGCATGTTCTTCGACCCGCGCAAATACGACTTTTCAAAGGTCGGCCGCCTGAAGTTCAACATCAAGCTCTTCGAGAACCAGGACGCAACCTCGCTCGACAAGCGCACCCTCGATCCCGACGATTTCTACGCGACCATCGGCTACCTGCTGAAGTTGCGCAAGAGCATCGGATCGGTGGATGACATCGATCACCTTGGCAACCGCCGCGTGCGCGCGGTCGGCGAGTTGATGGAGAACCAGTTCCGCATCGGCTTGGTCCGCATGGAGCGGGCGATTAAAGAAAAAATGTCCGTTTACCAGGAAATGTCGACGGCGATGCCGCACAACCTGGTCAACGCCAAGCCGGTGATGGCCGCGATCCGCGAATTCTTTGGATCGTCGCAGCTCTCACAGTTCATGGATCAGACCAACCCGCTCTCCGAGATCACGCACAAGCGGCGTCTCTCGGCGCTTGGGCCGGGTGGTCTGTCGCGTGAGCGCGCCGGATTCGAAGTCCGCGACGTTCACCCCACGCACTACGGCCGCATCTGCCCGATTGAGACGCCGGAAGGTCCGAACATTGGACTGATTTCATCGCTGAGCTGCTACGCGCGCATCAACGACTACGGCTTCATCGAATCGCCCTATCGCAAGATCAAGGGCGGACGCGTGATCGATTACGTCAGCGTAGTCAACACCGGCGACAGCGACCACAAGGTCGGCGATCACATGGAGAAGCATGAGATCGAAAAGATCAACAATGAATTGAAAGAGAAGCGCAAGAAGCCGGCGCAGATCGAACCGTTCTCCTTCTATCTTTCCGCATGGGAAGAAGACCGGCACACCATCGCGCAGGCGAATGTCGAGCTCGATGACAAGGGCAAAATTGTCGCCGAGTTGGTCAATGCCCGCAAGGCTGGCAACTTTGTGCTGGTGAGCCGCGACGAAGTCGATTACGTCGACGTCAGCCCCAAGCAACTGGTTTCTGTCGCCGCTTCGCTCGTACCGTTCCTCGAGCACGACGACGCTAATCGTGCGCTGATGGGCGCGAACATGCAACGCCAGTCCGTGCCGCTGCTGCGCGCGCAAGCGCCGATCGTCGGCACTGGAATGGAAGGCGTCACCGCTCGCGACTCGGGCGCAGTGGTTCTCGCCCGCCGCAACGGTATCGTGGATTCGGTCGATTCCGACCGCATCATCGTGCGCGTGGAAGGTGAACACCATCCCACGCAGCTTTCGCGTGAAGTGGGTTCCGACATTTATCAGCTCACCAAGTTCAAGCGCTCCAACCAAAACACCTGCATCAATCAGAAGCCAGTCGTCAAAAAGGGACAGCGCGTGATTAAGGGCGAGGTCATCGCCGACGGTCCTTGCACGGATCACGGCGAGTTGGCGCTCGGCCGCAACGTTCTTGTCGCCTTCATGCCGTGGCGCGGCTACAACTTTGAAGACGCGATTCTCGTCTCCGAGAAGATGGTGAAGGACGACTACTACACTTCACTGCACATCGAGGAATACGAGATCGAAGCGCGCGACACCAAGCTCGGTCCGGAAGAAGTCACGCGCGATATTCCAAACGTTAGCGAATCGATGCTGCGAAATCTGGACGAGGCAGGCGTGATCCGCATCGGCGCCTCGATTAAGCAGGGCGACATTCTGGTCGGAAAGGTTACGCCCAAGGGCGAAACCCAACTCACGCCGGAAGAAAAACTGCTGCGCGCGATCTTCGGCGAAAAGGCCGGCGACGTCCGCGACGCATCGCTCTACTGCCCGCCTGGAATCGAAGGCGTAATCGTCGATGTTAAGATTTTCTCCCGCAAGGGCCAGGAAAAAGACGAGCGCGCCAAGTTCATCGAAGGCACGCAGATCGGCAAGCTGGAGAAAAATCTCTCCGACGAAATCCGCATTCTCACCGACGAGCGCCTCAAGCGCCTGGAGAACATTCTCGGCGGCAAGGAAGTACAGGCCGACCTGCACGATGAGCGCACCAACAAGCGTCTGCTGACCAAGGGCAACATCCTTGACCGCGACGCGATCGAGCGTATCTCCACCCGTAACCTGAAGCGTATTAAGTACAACGATAAAGACCCGCGAGTGAATGAGCAGATCGACGAGATCGAGGAAATGACATCTCGCCAGATCGATGTGCTCAAGAAGATCGTCAACGAGAAGAAAGAGAAACTCACCAAGGGTGACGAACTGCCGCCAGGCGTGATCAAGCTGGTCAAGGTCTACATCGCGATGAAGCGCAAGCTGAGCGTTGGCGACAAGATGGCCGGCCGTCACGGCAACAAGGGCGTGATCGCCCGCATTCTGCCGGAAGAGGACATGCCTTACCTCGAAGACGGAACGCCGGTCGAGATCGTGCTCAATCCTCTCGGCGTACCTTCCCGTATGAACGTGGGCCAGATTCTTGAAACCCACTTGGGCTGGGCGGGCCATGTTCTGGGCGAGAAAATCGGCAACATGCTCAAAGAGAACACTCGCACGGACGCGGTCCGCCGCGAGTTGAAGGCCCTGTTCAAAGACTCGAAGCTTGCCGACACCATCGGCGAGATGGGCGACGAGGAACTCGAAGCTTTGGCTCCGACACTAGCTCGCGGCGTCTACATGGGTTCGCCCGTGTTTGACGGCGCGAAAGAAGAAGAAATTAAGGCGCTGCTCGAGCATGCTGGCCTGCCCACGTCGGGTAAGACCACTCTGCACGACGGCATGACCGGAGACCAGTTCGAACAGCCGGTGTGCGTGGGCTACATCTACATGCTGAAGCTCTCGCATCTGGTGGACGACAAGATTCACGCGCGTTCCATCGGACCGTACTCGCTGATTACGCAACAGCCTTTGGGTGGAAAAGCCCAGTTCGGCGGCCAGCGCTTCGGAGAAATGGAAGTCTGGGCGCTCGAAGCTTACGGCGCGGCGTTCATTCTGCAGGAACTGCTGACGGCGAAGTCCGACGACGTATACGGCCGCACCAAGATTTACGAGGCCATCGTCAAAGGCGAAGCCGCCATGGAGCCGGGCGTGCCGGAATCGTTCAACGTGCTGATCCGCGAATTGCAATCGCTCTGCCTGGATGTGGAGCTGATCAAGACCGGGGAGAAAAAGCCCACGGCCAGCGCGGCAGCAGATTAAAGACAGTACCCAGTACCTGGTACCCAGTGTGTAGCTGTCCACTGGGTGCTGGACGGGGAACTGGATGACATCAAGTTTTGATAAGAAACGTTTCGCGTGATAAGCGCTCTTGGATCTTCGCGAAACATAAACTTCAGGTACTAAGTACTGGCAACTGGGTACTGGGTACTGCTTTCCGAGAGCAGGAAGCGGAGGAACACCTTGTTTCGTTCGAGCCCATTCGAAATGCAAAACACGATTGCTGACTTCGATGCCATTCGCATCAGCCTTGCCTCTCCCGAAAAGATCCGGAGCTGGTCGCATGGCGAAGTCACCAAGCCGGAGACCATCAACTACCGCACCTTCAAGCCGGAGCGGGACGGCCTGTTCTGCGCCCGCATCTTCGGCCCGGTAACCGATTGGGAGTGCCTCTGCGGCAAGTACAAGCGCATGAAGCACCGCGGCGTGATCTGCGACAAGTGCGGCGTGGAAGTCACTCTGTCCAAAGTCCGCCGCGAACGCCTGGGACACATCGAGCTGGCTTCACCCTGCTCGCATGTGTGGTTCTTCAAGGGCCTGCCCAGCCGCATCGGCCACCTGCTCGATATTTCTCTGCGTGACCTCGAGTCCGTTCTTTACTTCGAGGCCTACGTAGTCGTCGAGCCCGGAGACGCTCCCGTGAAAGAGCGCGAGGTCATCAAGGACGAAGCCAAGTTCCGCGAACTCGACCAGCAATACCGTCCCGCGGGCTTCAAGGCCATGATGGGCGCCGAGGCGATCAAGGAACTGCTCAAGCGCATCGACACCGATGGTCTCTCGATTGAACTGCGCGAGAAGATGAAGAACGAGAGCTCGCTGCAGAAGCGGCTCAAGTACACCAAGCGTTTGAAAGTGGTCGAGGCCTTCCGCCGCAGCGGTAACAAGCCGAGCTGGATGATTCTCGATGTGATTCCGGTCATTCCGCCGGAGCTGCGTCCGCTGGTTCCACTCGATGGCGGCCGCTTCGCCACCTCCGATTTGAACGATCTTTACCGCCGCGTCATCAACCGCAACAACCGGTTGAAGAAGCTGATGGACCTGCACGCGCCCGAAGTCATCGTCAGAAATGAAAAGCGCATGCTGCAGGAAGCCGTCGACGCATTGTTCGACAACGGTCGCCGTGGCCGCGTGCTGCGTGGCGCAAACAACCGTCCGCTCAAGTCTTTGTCCGATACGCTCAAAGGCAAACAGGGACGCTTCCGCCAGAACCTGCTCGGCAAGCGCGTCGACTACTCGGGACGTTCCGTCATCGTGGTCGGCCCCGAACTCAAGCTGCATCAGTGCGGGTTGCCGAAGAAGATGGCGCTCGAACTGTTCAAGCCGTTCATCTATCACCGGCTGGAGCAGACCGGCAACGTCACCACCATCAAGCAAGCCAAAGAAATGGTGGAGCAGCAGGAGCCGATCGTTTGGGACATCCTGGAAGAAGTCATCAAGGACCACCCCGTGCTGCTGAACCGCGCTCCCACGCTGCATCGCCTGGGCATTCAGGCGTTTGAGCCGGTACTGGTGGAAGGCAAAGCCATTCGAATTCACCCGCTCGTCTGCACGGCGTTCAACGCCGATTTCGACGGCGATCAGATGGCTGTGCACATTCCGCTGTCTCCGGAAGCGCAGGTTGAAGCCAGCGTGTTGATGCTGGCCTCGCACAACATTCTTTCGCCGGCATCCGGCCAGCCCATCACTGTGCCTACGCAAGACATGGTTCTCGGTCTCTATTACCTGACCAAAGGCAAGCCCGGCGCGAAGGGTGAAGGCCGCGTCTTCGCCAACATCGAAGAAGTTCTGCTGGCGCTCGAAACCGGAGCGGTCGAAACTCTTTCGCCAATTCGCCTGCGCTACACTGGCGAACTGATCGACCTGACCACCGCTTACGACGATCAGGACATCATTCATACGGAACCCATTCACGTGGAGCGCGCTTTCATCAACACCACGGTGGGCCGCGCGATTCTGAACGATCACCTGCCCGAGGGTATGCCTTACATCAACGGCTTGCTCAAGAAAAAGGGCATCGGCGCGCTGGTGAACTACGGTTACCTGCGCTTCGGACTCGAGACGACGGTCAAGATGCTCGACGAGGTAAAGGAGTTCGGCTTCAAGTACGCAACCCGAGCCGGCCTTTCCATCGGCATCGACAACATGGTCATTCCGGATAGCAAGAAGACCCTGGTCAAGGATGCCGAAAGGCAAGTGGTTGCCGTTCAGCAGCAATACCTCGATGGAGCGATCACCAACGGTGAGCGTTATAACAAGGTCATCGAAATCTGGTCGGGCATCACGGAAAAAGTTGCCGACGAGATGTTCGGACAGATGCAGCGCGCCGATAAGGAAGGCTTCATCAATCCGATTTACGTCATGGCCGATTCCGGTGCTCGCGGATCGAAACAGCAGATTCGCCAGCTCTCCGGCATGCGCGGTTTGATGGCCAAGCCTTCCGGCGAAATTATCGAGTCGCCAATCACGGCCAACTTCCGCGAAGGGTTGACGGTGCTCGAATACTTCGTCTCGACGCACGGTGCCCGCAAGGGTCTGGCCGATACCGCGCTCAAGACGGCGGATTCCGGCTACCTCACGCGGCGTCTTGTCGATGTGGCGCAGGACGTTATCATCAGTGAATACGATTGCGGGACCGTGGACGGCATTTACGTCCAGGGCATCGTCGAAGCTGGCGAGATTATCGAACCCTTGCGCGACCGCATTGTGGGCCGCGTTTCGCTCGAGAAGATCAAAGACTACGACGGCAACGTGATCGTCGACATCAACAACGAAATCACCGAAGAACTCGCGGTCTCCATTCAGGCCGCCGGAATCGAGCGGGTGAAGATTCGTTCGGTGCTCACCTGCGAATCGAAGCGCGGCGTCTGCGTCATGTGCTACGGACGTAACCTCGCTTCTGGCCGCCTCGTCGAACTGGGCGAAGCCACGGGAGTCATTGCCGCGCAGTCGATCGGCGAGCCCGGAACACAGCTCACGATGCGTACCTTCCACATCGGTGGAACGGCATCGCGAGTATCCGAACAGTCGCGCCTCGATGCCAAGAACAACGGCACCGTGCGCTTCATCGGTCTGCAGACGGTGAAGTCGAAGTCTGGCGATTTCGTAGTCATGAATCGCCAGGGCTCGATCGCAATTGTCGACGACAAGAACCGCGAGCGTGAGCGCTACTCGGTGATCTACGGCGCCAAGCTGAAGGTCAACGACGGCGATCGCGTCGAGCAGGGCAAGGTGATGGTCGAGTGGGATCCTTACACCTTCGCCATCCTCACTGAAATCGGCGGCACGGCGCAGTTCAAGGACTTGCAGGAAGGCGTCACGCTGCACGAAGAAGTGGACGAAGTCACCGGCCTGTCGCGTCACGTGGTGGGCGATTCGCCCGACGAGAAGCGGCAACCAGCCGTAGTGGTGAAGGGCAAGAGCAGCAAGCGTTACCTCATGCCCTCGCGCGCTCACCTTATGGTGCAGGACGGCGACACGGTTCACCCAGGCGACGTGCTGGCCAAGATCCCGCGCGAGACCACGAAGACCAAGGACATCACCGGTGGTCTGCCCCGTGTGGTCGAGTTGTTCGAAGCCCGCAAGCCGCACGAAACCGCGGTCATCAGCGAAATCGATGGCACGGTGAAATTCGGCGAAGTCTCTAAGGGTCAGCGCAAACTGTATGTGCAGGCCGATAACGGCACGGAAAAAGAATATTCCGTACCGCGCGGCGTTCACATCAACGTGCAGGAAGGCGAGCGCGTCAAGGCGGGCGAACCGCTGATGGACGGCCCGCTCAACCCGCACGACATTCTGGCCGTACTCGGCGAAAAGGAGCTGCAGTCTTACCTGGTGAACGAAATCCAAGAAGTCTACCGCTTGCAGGGCGTTAACATCTCGGACAAGCACATCGAAGTAATTGTCCGCCAGATGATGCGCTGGGTGAAGGTCGAGGACGTGGGCGACACCACGTTCCTGCTGGAGCAGCAACTGGATAAGTTCCGCTTCCGCGAAGAGAACGAGCGCGTGATCAAGGAAGGCGGCAAGCCGGCTACCGGACGCCCGCTGCTCCTCGGCATCACGAAGGCTTCGCTCTCGACCGATTCGTTCATCTCCGCGGCGTCCTTCCAGGAGACTACGCGCGTGCTCACCGAAGCCTCGATTCAAGGCGCGGTCGATCACCTGCGCGGCCTCAAGGAGAACGTTATCGTCGGCCGCTTGATCCCTGCCGGAACCGGCATGGAGTATTACCGCAACGTGCGCCTCTCGCCAGAGATGGAGGAGGCCGCGGCCAAGGTACAGGCGGAAGTCTCGGCGGCATACGAAGAGGCCGAGCGCGCTCTCGAAATGATGCGCCACGAGGGCGAAACCGAGGAACTGGCAGCCGAGTAACCAACCTACAGTAAACTTCGGGGGCGAACTTAGTTGGACAAACCGTTCGCCCCCGAACCCGTTTTTGGCTACTAACTTACCGATGCACGCAAACCCAGAGCGATTGCACTTCGAGGAACCTGCCGAACTTCCTTGTTTGCGTCCTGCCCCTTCAAGCCCTAAGCTATGGCCAGCGATGCTTCGCTTCCTGCGCCTACTGCGGCTGGCTTTCTGGCGTGCTTTTCAGCACGATGCCTTTTCTATCGCCAAAGCCTCCGCCTATTCCTCGATTCTTACTTTCTTTCCCGCGCTGCTGGTTGTGGGATCGGTGCTGGCCACTTCGCGCAAAGGCGCGCCCTACCTGCGGGAAGTCTCCTATGCTTTGTCCCGCATTTTGCCGGCGGGCAGCAACACGGCAATGAATTTTCTGCGGGGAGCGTCCCAACGGCCAGTGAGCCTCCTCGTTACGGCATCGCTGCTGACTCTGTGGACCGGTTCCGGCGTGATGATCTCGTGGATGGAAGGCTTTCGCCGTTGTTATGAACTGCCGAAAATCTGGGGCTTGGTGCAAGAGCGAATGATTTCGTTTCTGCTGGTTATTTTCGCCCTTGTTCCAATGACTTTTTCCACGCTGCTGGTGGCCTTCGGCAGCAAGATCGAAACCACCATCCTGTTTTACACGGCCCACGAATTCAGCGCCTATATCCTGTTGATGTGGACCTGCCTGCGCTGGCTGATAGCTACTCTGACCAGCATTGCCGTGATCGCGCTCATTTATCACCACGCAGTTCCGCGCACGCAGCCCTGGCACAGCGTGATCCCGGGCGCAACACTGGCCACAGCGATGTGGTTTTCTTCGACCCTGCTGTTTGGCTTCTACCTGCAGCACTATGCCGATTACAGCCTTATCTACGGGTCGCTCGGAGCCGCCATTGCCCTGCTGGTCTGGATGTATATGGTTTCGCTCGTCATCCTGGTGGGCGCAGAATTCAACGCCATGCTATTTCCGCGGGCCATGCTGGGAAAAGAGCTGACCGCGATCAATCACGTCAAGGTCGAAGCACGGCAGGCGAACTAAGGGCCCTGCAGAAAAACCGGAATCCGCCGATCTTCTATTTAGTATTCACTCATTTATCGTGGGACAAATTTCAAGTGACTGCCATCGCATTGTTTCGTTGGCATTCGTGCGGCTTGGAGCTCTCAAACAAATTACAATAGTGTTCTAGATATTTCAGAACACGGAACTCAACGAAACTTTAATTGCATAGGATCTCAGTCTGGAACGAATGAAACTTAGCAAGCCAAAACACTCGATAGAAGCTTCCCTCGGAGATGCTGCCCCTCTATCCCGCGCGCCCGGTGGAGTTCCCGCCGGCCGCCGTGCCAAGATCATCTGCACCATCGGTCCGGCCTGCCACTCTGAAGCAGCAATGCGCGACTTGCTGCGCCTCGGCATGGATGTTGCGCGCCTGAACTTTTCTCACGGCACGCACGAAGACCACGCGCGCAACATCGAGCGCCTGCGCCAAGCTGCCGAAAAAGAAAATCGTACGGTCTGCATCCTGCAGGATCTACAAGGCCCCAAAATCCGCACTGGACGCCTGGAGCGCCACGAGCCCGTCGTGGTGAAGAGCGGTTCGACCCTATTGATTACGCCACGGGATATCGCTGGAACAGCGACGCGCATTTCCACCACGTTTCAGGATCTTGCCGGCGAAGTTAGCGTGGGTGCACGCATTCTACTGCGCGATGGACTCATCGAATTGCGAGTGAGAACGCTGCGTGGCAAAGACGTAATCTGTGATGTGTTGAACGGCGGCAGCTTGGGAGAGCATCAGGGCATCAACCTGCCCGGTACCGCGTTGTCGATTCCCGCGTTAACCGAAAAAGATCGCAAAGATCTGGAGTTTGGCCTGAAGCACGGCGTGGACGCAGTCGCGCTTTCCTTCGTGCGCACCGCGGCCGATGTAAATATGGTCCGGCAGATTGTCGCCGGTCTGGGCTGCGATACTCCCCTGATCTCGAAGCTGGAAAAGCCGCAGGCCATCGACAACATCGAAGAGATCCTGGAAGCGTCCGACGGCATCATGGTGGCGCGCGGCGATCTCGGCGTGGAAATGGCGCCGGAAAAAGTCCCCGTCATTCAGAAGCACGTGATCCGCCGCGCCGCGGTGTGGCGCAAGCCGGTCATCACGGCTACGCAGATGCTCGAATCGATGATTGAAAATCCACGCCCCACGCGCGCCGAAGCCAGCGACGTGGCCAACGCCATCTTCGATGGTTCCGATTCCGTCATGCTTTCCGCCGAAACCGCCAGCGGCCGCTATCCCCGCGAGGCGGTCGCCATGATGGCGCGCATTGTGGTCGAGGCCGAGAGCAACATGGGAGACTTTACGCACACGCGCCGCCGCCGTGACCGTCACGGTCTCTCCGTTGCCGAAACCATTTGCGAATCCATCGCGCATGCGGCGGAAGACCTGCCCATGGGCGCGATTGCCGTTTTCACTGAGACCGGCAACACCGCGCGCATGATTTCGAAATACCGTCCGCTAGCCGCGATCTACGCCTTCACTCACAATCCGGCCGTGGCGCAGCGCACGCATCTTTACTGGGGTGTGCATCCCATAAAATGCGCGCAGGCGCTCTCCACTGAAAACATGGTGGATGTCGCCGAAAAAGAATTGCTGACCCGCCGCTCGCTTAAGCCCGGCGACGTGTTGGGAGTAGTCGCGGGCACGCGCCAGGCTTCCGGTTCCACCAACTTCATGCGCCTGCACACGGTTACGCCGGAAGAGGTGGGCGCGGCTGCTCGCTCCACTCGCAAGCGCGCGCCTACCCGCGAAAAGCTATAATCGCGGAGTATGTCGCAGGAACACCTTTCCGTGGCGATCTGGGAGCCTCTGCCGAACATGGAGGAGCCAGCGCTCGCGACTATCCGCGAACTCAACGCTATCGTCTCCCGCAAAGGATATGGCCGCGATCTTCTCTACCGCAGCGCTGAGCCTCACTACATGCTGCTTCGTTACTGGAATTCCGAGGAGGCCCGCCGCACAGCCCTGGAAGATGCGGACTTGCTGCGCTGCTGGGCAAGGTTGGCGAATGAGATTCAAATTCTGAAGGTCTACGACAAGCTGGAAGAAGTCGGGCTGTAGAAAGTCCATCATGTCCTCGGAATCCAGCCCGCAGGTTTTCACTGACGTCTCCGCAGACCCGTTCGTGCGCGGACTCCTGCATCGTCCCATCACTCCCAACGGCAACGGACTGGTTCTGACTCACGGCGCGGGATCGAATTGCCAAGCCCCACTGCTGGTTGCACTGGCGGACACTTTCGCCGACGCAGGCTTCACCGTGCTGCGCTGCGATCTTCCCTACCGTCAGGATCGATCTTTCGGTCCGCCGGGGCCGGGCGACGCCAAGCGCGATCGCGCCGGACTGAAGAATGCTGCAGCAGTGCTCAGCAATATTGTGAGAGGTCGGATATTTCTCGGCGGCCATTCCTACGGAGGACGCCAGGCCAGCATGCTGTGCGCGGAACTTTCTGAAAAAGCAGCTTCTGAAAAATCAGCCGAAGAATTTCAGAAGCTGGCTGCCGGTCTGCTTCTGCTGTCTTATCCTCTGCACCCGCCACGCAAACCCGAACAGCTTCGCACGCAGCATTTCTTCCATCTGCAGACTCCGGCTTTGTTTGTCCACGGCACACGCGATCCCTTCGGCTCGATCGCGGAAATCGAGCAAGCTCTAAAACTGATTCTCGCGAAGACGAAGCTGCTGACCGTCGAAGGCGCGGGTCACGATTTGGGATTCAAAGGAAAAGCCAAGCGGGGAGAATTGACGGGAAAGGTATTGGAAGAATTTAAAACGTTTTTCAAAGATTGATTTTGGTTTGTGATCCGTGTAAATCCGCGAAAATCCGTGGCTAAATAAAACCCGTGTCGAGACCCTAATTCACCCACCCCGACTTCGACCCGCCGTTGCCTTTGCGCGGATCGTCATCCGGAGGAATGTAATTGCCGTGCTCGTCGAAGTGGACGTCGCGATCATGCTTGCGCATGTAGACTTCGAACTTCTTTGCCGCCTTCCGCCGCTTCCATCGGTAATAAGAATTATTCATTCCGTAATACCACTCTGAAAGCGAGAACCGTCCTGACATGCCGCGCGCGGGCGCAAACTTCACATACAAATATCCAAAGAAC
Organism: uncultured Acidobacteriaceae bacterium; assembly: GCA_963838015.1. Taxonomy (GTDB): domain Bacteria; phylum Acidobacteriota; class Terriglobia; order Terriglobales; family Acidobacteriaceae; genus Sulfotelmatobacter. The sequence goes on from CAWIPG010000001.1 coordinate 204,127, forward strand.
AGACCGCCCAGATGAGCCATGTAGGCCGTGCCGCCTCCGCCGCTGATGGCGAAAGCCACCGTCACTACGATCAGGATCAGCACAAAATATTTTGCCTTGATCAGAAAGGGGAACGGAATCATCATGATTTCGTTCTCGCCAAACACCATGCCGAAAGCCATCAGAATGGCGAAGACGCCGCCGGAAGCGCCGACCGTCCCGCCGTCAGGAGTGATGAGGATGTGGGCAAAAGCCAGAACGATGGTGGTGAGTGCGGCCCCGATCACTCCGACGAAAAAAAGCTCCAGAAACCGCCGCATGCCCCAAGCTGCTTCGAAAGTCGAGCCGAACATCCAGATGCCGAGCATGTTCCCGAACCAATGCCAGAAACCCACATGGATAAAGCTGTAAGTGACGAGCTGCCAGATCGCGAAGTGGAATACCACGGTCCGGGGCACAAGGCCGAGATTGGCATACACCCACTCGATGACCCCTCGCGAACCGAACGCAGTCAGCCCAAGAAAGACCGCGGTATTGATTGCCAGCAGCCAAATCACCGCCCGAGTGAAGGGCGGGAAGCTTAACGTCATTTCTCGACCGCGACTGCGCAAGATTGCACGCTCCCCTTAGCAGTAGATACCCAAACTCAACGTTCCGGCAAGGGCACCACTGGCAGGCTCTGGTGTCCCTGGGCATCCACGGCCCTCACCGCAAAGATGACATTATCTTTCGAAAGTTGCAGCGTAATACGCATAACGGTGCCAACCTTTTGGACGTGCTCCCATTCCGGACTGGTCGTGGCCCGCCATAGGACTTCGTATCCCGTCGCTAATCCTCCCGGGGACGCCTCCCAAGTGAGCGTCGAATCATTCTCCAGATCCTTTGCCAGCAGATGCACGTTGGCCGGTGGTGCCGGCGCCGCTGCCAACGACGCCAGCGTGGCCGCATTCAGCCGCGCCACATGCGCTACGTAATCGAAATCGACGAATTTCTCCAGGTCGCCATATTGGATGCCGTTCTCAACCCGCACGTTCTGGTGCTGATGATGGAAGTCCTCGCGAAACTCGGTGAAGCGCACCGCCGCGAATCCCTGCTGGTTGAAAGAATAGTGATCGCCGCCGCGCAGATAACGATCCAGCCGGAAAACGAGCAGCGGCTTCACGCCTACATCGTTCTTATAGGCCTGTCCCACATCGGCGATATAGCGCGCCAGTTGCCGCGATCCGGAGTCATTCTCCCCACCCAGCCCGCGAATCCGGCGAATCTCCTGTTCCGTTGCCGCGGCGGGCAATCCCTCGGAAAATACGCGCACCACGGAGTGATCCTGCTCCGCGCTCTTGTCGCCACCCACAATGTCGTTATTCAGCACGGCCTCCAAATTCCAGCCCTGCTCTTTTGCCATCTTTTCTTTGACCATCTTGGCGAAGTGGCTGCTGCCGTTCAATCCCTGCTCCTCGCCCGCGACCGTCAGAAAAATAATTGTCGCCGGAAATTTGAGTTTGCTCAGGACTCGCGCGCATTCCAGGCTGACGGCGGTTCCGCTGCCATCGTCATTGGCCCCCGGAGCGTCGGTCTTCACATCAAGATCATTGCTGGGACGTGAGTCGTAGTGCCCGGTCACCAGAACGATCCGCTTCGCGTTCTCCGCATCCGTACCCTTCAACACCGCGTAAACATTGGTGATTACGGTGGGCTGAGGAATCCGGTCGGCAGCAGGTTCAGTGAAGCTGTCGGTCTTTACCTCCAGGCAGCCGCCGCAATCTTTGGAGTAGCGCTCAAATTCTGATTTGATCCACTCCCTCGCCGCACCAACTCCGTGTCCGGCAGCGATCGACTCAGGGTCCTGAGCGGAGATCGTAAGCCGTGTTCCGAAGCTCACCAGCTTCTCAATATTCGCCCGAATGCGTTCCGCCGAAATCTGCTGCAGCGCGGCCGCAATTCGCACATCTTCAGCCATGGGCTCGATGCTGGCGTTACGCGGATTCGATTCCGCAGGACTCTGAGCGAGCGCTCCCGCACCGAGAATCAACGCGACCATAACGGCGAAAAACCACGATCTTCCCCTGAGCGTAGAAATCACGTCCCCTCCATCGCAAGAAATGTCAAGGCCGGCAGCGGTTCCCGCCGGATGAAAAATTTCATCATCTACAGTCCCCGCCCCTTGACCTCCGGCGGGGAAGAATCTAAATATTATCAGTGGTATCTAAGGATGGTATCGAATGGGCCCGTGGAGGAGTCATGGTTCTTTGTCCTGAATGTGAAACCGATCTTGATGTGGAAGAAGAAGAGGTCGATGAGGGCGAAATTGTTTCTTGCCCCGAGTGTGGTACAGACTTCGAGGTAGTGACCACTAGTCCGCTTGAGCTGAAGGCAGTCGAGGAAGGCTACGTGGAAGAGGAAGAGGAAGTGGAGACCGAAGACGGTGACGACGCGTAGCGCACGTGGCGCTCATTTCTCCGCACGAATCTCTGCACGGCGACCCTTCTTTTGCCTCTTGCTCGCGTTTGTCTTTTCAGCTCTGAATCCTCGTGTCCTGCCGGAGGCGAATGCCGCTCCCGCGGATAAGAATTTAAAACCGACGGATCCCTATGCGCTCATCTTTGGCACCGTCTGGGGACCCGATGCTCGCCCCATCTACGGCGTGAAAGTGAATATTCGCCGCGTGACCGACAAAAAGCCCAAGTGGCAGCTCTATTCCGACCACTCCGGCGAATTCGCCCAGCGCGTCGCCGCCGGCAAGAACGACTACATCGTCGGAGCCGATCTCAAGGGCGTCAAGACTACCGATGGCCATCGCTTGCATCTGGTGGAAGAGGTTCCGGTCCACGTAGAGTATGATGAACGCGTGGATATCGGCTTACACCTCGCTCTGGAAAAGTAAAGAAAAGTAAACGAAGATTCAGCAGGGAAGAGGAAAAGCCGTAGCACGATTGCCCGACCACATAATCATGACCGCTAGAGCATCGATTAAAAAAATTTTCCTCATCGCCTGTTCGCTTCTCATCGTCTTGTCAGTAACTGCCCACGCTGGCGACAAAGATAAGTCACAGGGCAAACTGCTCTTCGGCAAAGTGCTCGACCAGCAGGACAATCCCGTGGTTGGCGCCATTGTTTACCTGACGAACACGCGCACCCACGCCGTGAAGAGCTATATCGTCGGCCAGGATGGCACCTACCGTTTCCCAGCGCTCTCGGCCACTGTGGACTATGAGGTCTATGCCCAGCACAACAAGGGCAAGAGCGACACCAAATCCGTGAGCCAGTTCGACGACCGATCCCAGGTCTATATCGATCTTAAGATTGATACGCGTTAAGATCGATACGCGCCAAGACCGCCACCGGTACATGAAAAGTGGTTGGCCTCCATGCAACTTTTTGCCGCCGCGAGGGTTCAATAGTTAAGGATGTTCATGTGGGAGGAGAACCTTGAAAGTATCGCGCTTATTTCACAATAAGAATCGTCGCGCCGTGGCTACTACAACATTATTTGCCAGCTTGATTTTGACCGCTGTTTGGGCCGTTGCACAAGGCGGGGCCATGAGCCCTTATCAGGGTGAAGGCGATGGCGTCACCGCCGGCGGCAAGTGGATGGAGTTCCGTTCGGAAGATAAGATGACCGGCGCGAAAAAAGTCCGGTTTGAACTGCTCTCGAACAATTTTCTGCGGGAAGACCCGGACTATAAGCCGCGTGTCGAACTCGTGTGCACCAACGGCAAATACGATCACGCCTCTTTCAACCCCGGCGCCCGTTTGGGCCGGCCGGATTATCCCGGCTTCTGGGGCCAGCCGAAGATGGAGGTTCTGGTCCGCATTGACGGTAGCCACGACCATAAAGGCTGGAATTGGGAGCGCGACCGCTTCCTCTCCATGGATAAGGGCACAATACGCGGGGCGATTGGGGCCGAGGTCTTCAATGTGGAAGTGAAGACCAGGACCGGTTACGCGATCGCAGAGTTCTCACCCGCCGGGCTGAATCTCGACGAAGTGAGACACTCTTGCGATATCACTCCGCATAAGCCGTGAGTAGAATTTGTCGTTTGCGCGCCATGAAGGGCTGAGCCTGCTGCGGGCTCAGCCCGTTTTGTTTCCAGGCAAAATTCGTGCCGTCTCTCTTACTGGCTACTAGGTACTAAGTACCGCTTGTTAATGCGTGACCTTGGCGCCGCCCCGTCAGTTACTTGCGCGGCTGCTGCATCTGCTGTTTGATTGAAGTCAGTCCTGCAACCGAGACTTTGCGGTGACCTGCAGGCGAGGACCGAATCAAGATGGGCAGCAACGTAATCACTGGCGCGGCGTTCCTGCTGTTTGTGGTGGGAGTACTGGTCTATATCGTCATCCTCTACAACGAACTGGTGCGCCTGCGCAACGATAACGACCGCGCATGGGCCAACATTGACGTGCTGCTCAAGCAGCGCCACGATGAAATCCCCAACCTGGTTGAGACAGTAAAGGGATACATGCAGCACGAGCAGCAGACGCTGCTGGCCGTGACCCAGGCGCGGGCCGCTTCGATGAACGCAGCCAGCATCACCCAGAAAGCTACGGCCGAATTGACCATGACGGTAGCGCTGCGCGGGCTGTTCGCGGTGGCGGAAAATTACCCGCAGCTCAAAGCCAACGAAAACTTTCTCAAGCTGCAAGCGCGCATCAGCGAACTGGAAGAACGCATTGCCGACCGCCGCGAATTCTTCAATGACGACGTCAACACTTACAACACCCGCATCGGCCAGATCCCCGAAGTATTTGTGGCCAGCTTCATGGAACTGAAACCGCGTGCTTTCTTCAAAGTGTCCGATGAAGATCGTAAGCTGGTCGAGGTAAAGTTCCATGGTGCGGCGGGATCATAGAATTCTTTCGTGGATTGCGTTCTTGAAGTTTCTTCTGCTCGCCAAACCAGGAGTTCTGTTAGCGTAGGAGCCATGCGTCCCCAGCCCCTCATCTGTGTCACGGATGTCGAAGCCAGCAGCCGGTGGTATCAGCGACTGCTGGGCTGCCGCGGGACTCACGGCGGCAAGCAATATGAGCAACTGGTGATGGATGGCCGGCTGATCCTGCAATTGCACAGCTTCGAAGTCGAACATCATCACGGCCCCATCGGCAATCGCGCCGACAGACCCTACGGCAATGGTGTGCTTCTCTGGTTCGAGGTGGATGACTTCGACGCGGTAATGCAGCGTGCCGTTGAAATGGGTGTCGAGATCGCGCGGCCTCGCCATCGCAACCCTCCCGATGATGACGACGGCGGCCCCAACCATTGGGAGTGTTGGATGCGCGACCCGGATGGCTGGACCGTCGTGATCGCCAGCCCTTATGGAACCGCCGACGGTACCTGGCGCCCGGGCCCTGATCTATTCACCTAGATCGCCTGCCCTGAGCTTGCCGAAGGAGTGTCCGCTCCACACGATCACGCCAGCAGTTTTGCGGCTTCTTTGGCGTAATACGTGAGGATAATGCTTGCCCCTGCGCGGCGAATGCTCTGTAGCGATTCCATCATCACGCGATCGCGCTCGATCCATCCGTTGCGAGCGGCAGCTTCAATCATGGCGTATTCGCCGGAGACCTGATAGGCGGCCAGCGGCAGGTCGAACCGGAGGTGGGCGGCGGCAATTACATCGAGATAGGGCATAGCGGGCTTGACCATGATCATGTCGGCGCCCTCTTCGATGTCGAGTTCGATTTCGCGCATGGCTTCGCGCAGGTTCGCGCCATCCATCTGATAAGAGCGGCGGTCGCCAAATTGCGGCGCCGAGTCGGCGGCTTCGCGGAATGGACCGTAGAATCCCGACGCGAACTTCGCAGCGTAAGAGAGAATCGGCGTGTTGATGAAGCTGGCATCGTCGAGCGCGCGACGGATGGCAGCGACCCGGCCATCCATCATGTCGGAGGGAGCGATGATGTCGATGCCGGCCCGGGTGAGCGAAACCGAGGTGCGCGCCAGGAGTTCGAGACTGGCGTCGTTATCAATTTCGAATTTGGAAACCGCACCGGCCACCATCGATGCCAGCTCTTCAATGACTTTTTCTTTCTCATCCTGATTTTTGACGGCGACCGTTCCTCGACGGGCAGTATGCAAAGCGTCTCTTGCCGCCGCGCCCAAAGATTGCGGCGTAGTGCCCGGCTTTACGATTCCACAATGTCCATGCGACATGTATTCGCATAGGCACACGTCCCCCATCAGGATCAGCTCAGGCACAACGCGTTTCAAGGCGCGTGCTGCTTGCTGCACGATGCCGTCATCGGCCCAGGCGCCGGTGGCCACGTCATCTTTTTTTTCCGGAAGACCGAAAAGAATCACTGCGGGCACGCCCAGGGAGTAAACTTGCTGCGCCTCTTTCACGGCCTCATCCACCGAGAGGTTGAACACGCCGGGCATGGAGCGAACTTCCTTGCGGATGCCTTCGCCGGGGCAAACAAACATGGGATAGACAAAGGCGTCGGGAGTGAGCCGGGTCTCGCGCACCAGGTTGCGAAGCTGGTCAGTGCGGCGGAGACGGCGAAGCCGGGTAACGGGAAAGGTCATAGGCACCTTAGATTTCTGAGTGTGGAACTAGGCGCGGCCGCTCCACACCCAAGCCAATTCTAGCAGGGTGATGGGACGAAAGGCCTCGCTGGGATTAAGTCCCACCCGCAGTGTTCATGGTATTTGTCGTGCAAGTGGGGTGACGAAAGTAACCCGCTGAACCCCGAAAGCGGTCTGGGAATCCCTGGTTTCTTCCATAAAATGGAGACGGATGAGTCTGTCTGGACGCTATCGCTGGTTTCTGCTCGCGGGCGGGGTGACGCTGGCCTTCGCCGCAGTGTCGGTGACCGCGTCGCGCGGTCCGGTACTGACAGCGATGGCTGACATTGCGTATCTGGTGCTCACGCTCGGTACGGGCGGAGTGATGCTGGCCAATGCACGATCGGCGCAAGGAGCTAACCGGCGGTTCTGGGCGCTGATGGGCTCGGGCTGCATTCTCTGGGCGTGCAATCAGGCGGCCTGGGTATATTTTGAGGCCTTCCGTCACACCACTTTCCCTGATCCTTCGATCATGGATGTGTTCTTGTTCGTCCACCTGGTTCCGATGATCGCCGCCGTTGGATTGCGTCCACATCGGAGCGAAGGTGAGCAAAAGTTCCGCGTGGGCACGCTGGATTTTCTAATGCTGCTGGTTTGGTGGGTGTTTCTATATGCCTTCGTTGTCTTCCCGTGGCAATACGTGTCGCTGAATGTGGCGGAATACGACAGGACCTTCAGTCCACTCTACCTGGTCGAAAGCGGGGTGCTGGTATTGGTGCTGGGCATCGCTGCATGGAGAGCGGCTGCTGGATGGAAAATGATCTATCTGAACCTAATGGCCGCCAGCGCACTTTATGCGCTGGCCTCGCAGTGGGTAAACCTGGCGCTGGTGCACGGAGGGTACTACACCGGAAGTCTCTACGACGTTCCGCTTCTGGGCGCAGTGTGCTGGATGGCGGCCACAGCGCTTACAGCACGCCAGTGGCAGCCGGAAACCGCCGCGCCCGGGGACGACAACAAATGGGGCGCGATGGCGCTGCGGTTGGCGATTCTGGCGATTCTTTCTTTGCCCGTGCTGGGCCTGTGGACCTACCAATGGGATAGTTCGCCGGCGCCGGCGCGGACCTTCCGCATGTTCACCGTACTCGCGGCGATGCTTGTGCTGGGCGCGTTCGTCTTCCTGCGTCAGCATATCCAGGACCGGGCGTTGATCCGCGTGCTCGAAGAGTCGCGCCGCAGCTTCGAGACCGAGCAACGATTACAGACCCATCTGGTGCAAAGAGAGAAATTGGCTTCTCTCGGCCAACTGGTTGCCGGAGCTGCAAACGAAATCGGGCACCCTTTGACGGCGATCATGAGGTATTCGGAGAAGCTGTGGTCCAACCAGAGGTTGACCAGCGAGCAGGACACGTTGGTACGCAAGATTGTCCACCAATCGCAGCGAACCCGCGAATTGATATCGAGCCTTCTGAGTTTCGCGCAGCAGAGTTCCGGAGAAAAGGCAATGGTAGATTTGTGCATGCTTCTGCAGCGCAGCGTGCAAATGCGCGAACTGGAACTGCACGATCAGAAAATTCACATCGAAACCTCGCTGGAACCGAACCTGCCAAAAGTGTGGGGCGACGGCCATCAGCTCTTTCAAACATTCGTTCAGATCGTTGAAAACGCACTGGACGCGCTCGAAGAGGCCGGTGGCGGGTTGCTTCGGGTCACTGCCGGCCGTCAGGGAGAACAAGTAGTGGTGCAGTTTTCTGATAACGGGCCTGGTATAAAAGAGCCGGATCGAGTATTCGACCCTTTCTATACCACGAAGCCCATCGGCAAAGGCACTGGCTTGGGATTGAGCGCCGTGTACGGCGTGGTGCAGGATCACAAGGGCCTGATCACCTGCCAGAACAAAGCGGAGGGCGGCGCTCTGTTCGTGCTCGTGTTGCCCGTGGCCAGCGAGAAAGCCTCGGGTGCGCTGGCCGTCGCCCAGTCGTAATCGCGACTCCCGGTTGCTAACTGCTTGTTGCTAATTGCCAACCGCCATTCGCCTCCCGCCAATCCTGTAACATGAAATCGATGTCTCAGCCGCTCATTCACAACTCTGCGCGTGTGCTGGAGTTTGACGCTCTGCGCGAACTGTTGCGCGGCTATGCCTCTTCGCCGCTCGGCCAGGCGAAGATTGCAGCCCTTGTGCCTTCCATCGATTCCTCCTGGATCGAGGAGCAGCAAGAGCTGACCGGAGAAGTACGCGAGTTCCGCCGTAGCGGTGGACGCTTCGAATTTTCGGGCCTGCTCGACGTTACGGAGTTGGTAAAAAAATCCCGGATCGCAGGCGCTGTGATCGAGACCACAGAGATCCGCGATGTCCTGCTCCTTGTGGACCGCGCCGCGGAGTGGCGTGAGATTGCCTTTCATCCTCCCGCAAGCATGCGTGCGGAGTGGCGGCGAATCCATATACTTTCCGAAGCCGTGCCCGACTTCACGGAATTCCTGCGTGCCTTCCGCAACAAAATCCAGCCCGACGGAACTCTGGAAGACGGCGCTTCGCCGGAGCTGTCGCGCATTCGCCGCGAGATTGAAAAACAACGGCGCGGCATTCAGGACTCGCTGCGCGGGTATCTGCGAAAGCTGGCCGAAGGTGGCGCGGTGCAGGAAGAACTGATCACTATCCGCGGCGAACGCTTTGTCATTCCGGTGAAGATCGAGCAGAAGCGGCGTGTGCAGGGCGTGGTGCACGGCGCAAGTTCGAGCGGCCAGACTGTCTTTGTCGAGCCGCTCGAAACCATCGAGCAGAATAACGAGCTAGTTCGCTTGCTCGACGAAGAGCAGGCGGAGATTCACCGAATTCTCTTGGAGATGACGTGCCGCATCGGCAAAGAGGCGGAATCGATCCTGGCCTCGACCGAAGTGCTAGCAGAGCTAGAGCTACAGTTCGCCAAAGCCCGCTTCGCCGAAGACTACAACTGTGTAGCAGTTAAGCTGAGCGGAGATCAGCAAGAACCATGCGGAGACAGTCGGCCCGGAGAGCCTGCCCTGAGCGGAATCGCGAAGAGTCCAGCGAGCGCAACGAGCTTGCTTCTGCACAACGCCCGCCACCCTCTACTGGAACGTAATCTAAAGCTCAAAAACGCCGCCGTAATTCCAATCACGGTCGAACTCGAACTCGAACGCCGTCAGCTAGTGATCACCGGTCCCAACACCGGCGGCAAAACGGTAACGCTCAAAACTGTGGGCCTGCTGGCATTGATGGCGCAATCCGGAATTCCGGTTCCCGCCGATCGCGCGCAAATGCCGGTGTTCGATGCCGTGCTCGCCGATATCGGCGACTATCAATCGATCGAGCAGAATCTTTCTACGTTCTCCGCACACGTCACCAACATCGATTTCATCTCGCGCACGGCAACCGCGCAGTCGCTGGTGCTGCTCGACGAATTGGGTTCCGCCACTGATCCCGAAGAAGGCGCGGCTCTCGCCGTCGCCATTGCCGGGCATTTTGGCCGCATCGGCTGCATGACGGTGATTTCCACGCACCACACATCGCTGAAAGTCTATGGTGCGAACACTCCCGGCGTGATCAACGCATCAGTGGGTTTCAAGGAGAGCACGCTGCAGCCAACTTACGAACTGAAAATTGGAGTGCCGGGTGCTTCCGCGGGAATCAACATCGCGCAGTGTTTGGGATTAAATCCAGCAATCATCGAAGCGGCGCGGGCCCGGCTCGGCACGCAGGCCCGCGATGTGGGAAAGTTTCTCGATAAGCTGCACGCCAGCTTGCGCGAGATGGAAAGCGAGCGCCTGCGGCTGCAAAAGGGCCAGCAAGATCTCGAACGCGAACAAAAACGCTTGGCGGTTGAAGAAAAAAGAGACCAGCAAGCCAAGATTCGCGAGATAGAGAAGAAGCTCGAGAGCGTCCTCCGCGACTTCGAATACCACGCGCGCGAGGCCGTGAATGCCATCCAGGACAAGGCCGCGGCACAGAAGCTCTCGAAAGATGCCGAGCGGCGCATCGCCAAGATGCGCCGGGAGTTTCGCGAGCAGTTCGATTCCACCGTGGTAGCGCACGCCAGCGGAGCCGATCAGGACGATCCTCACGCCCAGCCGCAGGTGGTGAAGCACGTTTCCGAAGGTGATAACGTCAAGCTGAAGTCGACCGGCCGCGCGGCGACAGTCTTGCGCAAACTGGATGATTCCCACTTTGAAGTAGCGATGGGCGCGATGAAGATGAAGATTGCGCGCGACGACATCGCCGAAGTGTTTGCAAGTGCTCGCTCGGCGGATTCTCCGGTGAAAGCAGTGCGTGCGCGCGGAATTTCCGTCTCGCTAGAAAATGAAAGCGGGAACGCAGCTTCTGAAATCAATGTGATCGGCTATACCGTGGACGACGCCACGCGCGCCGTAGAAAAATTTGTCGATCACGCCTTCTTAGCCGGATTGCCGCGCGTGCGCGTAGTCCACGGCAGCGGCATGGGCATCCTGCGCAAAGCCCTGCGGCAAGCACTGCAGCAGCATCCGCACGTTGAATCCGTAGCCGAGCCCCCGCAGAATGAGGGCGGGGGTGGGGCGACGGTGGTGGAGTTGAGAGTGTAGGCTTTGTCATGCAGAGAGCAGGAAGACAAATGGGAAGGTGCGGCAGTAACAGCAGCTTTTCCTAGGCCTTCAACCGGATAGCAACGTATCCCACAGCTTTTCCACAGACGAACGCGGCTGTTATATTCCCATCAGTGCCCCGCTAGCTCACAATTCCAAAGGGGAGCAGTGTCGGCCACAAAGTCTTAATCCACCCATGCCCACGGAAGATTTCAAAGAAGTCGTCAAGCAGCAGGCGGATATTGTCCGCATCATCGGCGACTACATCAAGCTGAAGAAAGCCGGGGCATCGAATTACGCCGGGCTTTGTCCGTTTCACGCGGAGAAGACGCCGTCGTTCTCCGTGCACGCCACAAAGCAATTTTATTATTGCTTCGGCTGCCATGAGAAAGGCGATGTTTTCAAGTTTGTGCAGAAGATCGAGAACATCACCTTCCCCGAGGCTGTCCGCCTGGTGGCGCAGAAGCTGGGAATTCCGTTGCCCAAGGCTACGTACTCGAGTCCAGGCGAGGCGCGAGACGCCAAGTTGCGCGCGCAGTTGCTCGATGCGCAGGAGCGTGCCGCTGCATTTTTTCAGGAATGCCTGAAGCGCCCTGAAGGCGCGCGGGCGAGAGAATATCTGGCGGGGCGCGGGCTGGACGCAGAAACGATTGCGCACTTCCGCATCGGCTACGCGCCGGATTCCGGCTTCCTGCTGCGCGACCGGCTGGCAGGTGAGTTCAGCGAAGAGGTGCTGCGGGAGAGCGGGCTATTTTCGTGGAAGCAGGAAGACGGGCTTCGGGCCTCAGGCTCCGGGCTTCGGCCAGACAGTTCTGAGTCGGAAGAAGATTCGCCGAAGCCCGATAGCCGAAGCCCGAAGCCCGCATCCGCAATCTATTCCAAATTCCGCAACCGCGTAACGTTTCCCATCGCCAACGATGCGGGAAAAATCATCGCCTTCACAGGTCGCACCTTGGCCACCGACGAGAAAGCCGGTCCAAAGTATTTGAACTCCCCGGAGACCGGAATTTATTCCAAGGGCCGCGTGCTGTTCAACCTGGATCACGCCAAAGAAGCGATCCGCAAACTGGACTACGCGATCCTGGTCGAAGGTCAAATGGATTGCATCTCCGTCTACGCCGCCGGATTTCACAATGTGATCGCCAGCTCAGGCACGGCGTTTACCGAGATTCAGGCGAAGCTGTTGGGGCGCTTCAGCAAGAACGTAGTCGTCAACTTCGATCCCGATACTGCTGGAGCGAAAGCCACCGAACGAACGCTCGGCTTGCTGGTGGAAGAAGATTTTCAGATCAAAGTTCTGACACTGGAACAAGGATTCGATCCCGACCTATTCATCCGGCGCAAAGGCAAAGATCGCTACAGTGAAGCCCTGCGGCATTCACAAAAATATTTCGATTATCTGATCGACCGCGCTCGCAGTCTTTTTTCAGCCCGCAATCCCGAAGCAAAACAGAAAGCGGTGAACTACCTGCTGCCGCACATTCAGCGCGTTCCCAGCCGTATTGTGCGCGACGAACTCAGCCAGGAAATTGCGCAAAAAATCGGTATCGATTCAACGGTTCTGCGGCAAGAGTTGCGGCATGTAGCTTCAGAACGCTCCGCTGCTGCTGTGAAGTCAACTCCCGAGGCGCAAGCAACCGATGCTGAGCGGATTCTCATCCGCGCGCTGGCTTCGGCGCGGCAGATCCAGCCCGGAGCAGAGCACATTTCCGCTCGCGATGGCGGCCGTGACATTGTTAAAGACGAAGAATTCGATCCCGCGCGCCAGGCGCAATATGTGCTGCAAGCCGAAGCCTTACATCGCGGCCTGGCGACGGAGTCCCTAATCGATGCTTTGCTCAACACCGCAGCCGAGATTGCCGATGTAATGGAGACGCCATGCTCCGAAAGTGAGCGCCGGATGCTGGCTTCCATCCTCTTAAAGGAGGACGAAGAACTTACCGCCGAGCGCGTGGAGGGTGCAGTGCGGGCTCTGCGCCGCATTCACCTGCGGCGCCGGCTGGAGCAAGTGCAGCGCGAGCTAAGCAAACCCGGAGTTGGCGAGGATAAAACGCTCAGGAATGAACTGCTACTCGAAAAGGATCGATTGAGCCGCGCGCTGCGCGATCCCAGCTTGGCGGAAGACGGGTTAAGAAATGCTCTCGGAAACCAGAAAAGTGCTTGAAACAAAATAGCAGTTAGAACCATCTAAGTATTTAGCAGAGTTAGGGATAGCGGCGGCGAACAGGACAATTTGCGAGGCAAGTAATAGACGGAGCAGCACTTATGTGCTAAACTCCAAAGTTTGTGCTAGGTGCACAACTCCGCACTGCCCCAGATTCCCACCTGTAAAGACATTACCACACGCTCGGCGTGAGCGAATTGAACGGATTTGAGGAAACCTTTTGGCTCTTGAAGACAAGTACGACGATATTAAAAAGCTGGTCGATGCCGGTAAAGAAAAAGGCTATCTAACATACGACCAGGTAAACGAGTTAATACCGCAGGATGTGGTGAGTCCCGAAGACCTGGACGATCTGCTCACCACGATCGGCACGCAGGGCATCGACGTGCTCGAAGGTCCGAAGCTGCCTTCCGCCGCGCTCGATAAGAAGTTCGAAGAAGGCGAAGAAGGCGAGGACGTTGAACTCGACCTCACTCCCGGCGCTCTCGAAAAAACCAACGACCCCGTCCGCATGTACCTGCGCGAGATGGGCACCGTCCCCCTGCTCACGCGCGAAGGCGAGGTTGAAATCGCCAAGCGCATCGAGCGCGGCCAAATCCGCGTGCTCAAGGCGCTTTCACGCTCGCCCATCGTCATCCACGAATTGCTCGCCATGGGCGAAGACCTCAAGAAAGGTGTGCGCTCGATCAAAGAAGTTGTCACCTTCGATGAGGAAGAAATCACCGACGAGATTCTGCAGAACCGCCTGAACGAATTCACCGGCAAGATCGACAACATGGCCAAGCTTTACAAGAAAGTCGCCGTGGTGCAGGAAAAATACGTTGCGGTTTCGCAGAAGAAGCGTCCTAAGGACCATCGCCGCGCCCGCCGCAACTTTGCCCGCGCCATCGTGCGGGTTTCCATCGCGGTGCGCAAGCTGGGATTCACCAACGCCGAGCGCAAGCGCCTGATCAACCGTGTCAACAAAACCGTCGACAGCATGCGTTCGCTCGACCGCCAGGCCCAGAACCTGGACCGCAAGGCCGACGCCACCCGCAGCGAAGAGCAAAAAAAAGAATATCGCCGCCAGTCCCGCGCCGTAAGAACCGAGATTGAAAAGCTTGAAGTCGAAGCCGGCCTCCTGTTCCAAGAGATCAAGCGCACGCAGCGCGAAATCATCCAGGGAGACATGGATGCGGAGCAGGCCAAGCGCGAGCTGATCGAGGCCAACCTGCGTCTCGTAGTTTCAATCGCGAAAAAGTACACCAATCGCGGCCTGCAGTTCCTTGACTTAATTCAGGAAGGCAACATCGGCCTGATGAAGGCCGTCGACAAATTCGAATATCGCCGTGGCTACAAATTTTCCACCTACGCCACGTGGTGGATCCGGCAGGCTATCACCCGTGCCATCGCCGACCAGGCGCGCACCATCCGCATCCCGGTGCACATGATCGAAACCATCAACAAGCTGATCCGCACCTCGCGGCAGCTGGTGCAGGAACTGGGACGCGAACCTACGTCGGAAGAAATCGCCAAGAGAATGGATATTCCCGTCGCGAAAGTGCGAAAAGTTTTGAAGATCGCGCAAGAGCCGATCTCGCTCGAAACCCCGATCGGAGAAGAGGAAGATTCGCATCTCGGCGACTTCATCGAGGACCGCGCCGTAGTCTCGCCGGCCGAAGCCGTGATCAACGTGAACCTCAAGGACCAGACCGGACAGGTCCTGCGCACGCTGACCCCGCGCGAAGAAAAAGTAATCAAGATGCGCTTCGGCCTCGAAGACGGCAGCGAGCACACGCTGGAAGAAGTCGGCCAGTCGTTCGCCGTAACCCGCGAACGCATCCGCCAGATCGAAGCCAAGGCGCTGCGTAAGCTGAGGCATCCCTCGCGGTCGCGGAAGTTGCGGGCGTTTATGGATGGGGTGCGGGACTAAGAAGCCTTTACCACAGAGACACAGAGACACAGAGACACAGAGAAAACCATGGGGGAAAGGCGCGACTTCGGTTGTGCCTTTTTCTTTCCCAAGACGGAATGCCGTATCAAAATATTTCATCTGTGGGGGTGTAATAGGTTTAAGCACCAAATACAATCGACTACGCAACAGGGTCGTTTGGAGGATGGTGCCAGTGGGTACTAGATGAACGCCTGGTCATCGCGTTCGAGTGGTTTCAGTAACTAAGGGTTCCTTCACCCTCTGATGTCGCTCGAAACCCATCTATGCTGTCATTCCGAATTGAGCCGAAGGCTTGATGAGGAACCTGCGTTTCGTGGCAAGCTAAAATGGCATCGATGGTCTCTTTAGCTTTTCCAGCCGCGGAGCGGCAAAAGAATGCAGCCCAGGGCGCAAGCCCTGGGTTTTCTTTCAAGCGATAACAAGCCCTGAAAGGGCGCAAGACGATCAATTCCAAATGTAACGCTCGTCATACGCAACTTTGTTTTTCTTAAGAAACGCCAAAAAATTCCTCCTGAAATGATCGCTTCTTGTGATGTTCCTCTTGCGTCGCGATGTATTCGGTGACCGCCGGAACATTCGATTCGCTAACACTGAACACTCCATATCCAGCCTGCCACGCAAATTCCTTGTGCCCTTTCTTTCGAATCCATCCTGACGAATTCGCTTTGGCGATGCGTGCGATCTCGGCAATCGACCGAGAGGGACGAATGCGTATGAGCATGTGCACGTGATCGCAGGTGCCATTAACGATTAGTGCCGTACCGTGCAGTTTTCGGGCAATGCCACCCAGATATGCGAAAAGGTCGGAACGAATTTCTGGCGTGATCGAAGGTTTACGTAGCTTGGTGCTGAAGATCAGGTGCACAACGACATTGCCGCAGGTCTGCGCCATGTTTCTTTCGCCCTTTCAGGGCTCGCTCCCGGATCGTGCCCGTGCCCGGGGCTTGCGCCCTGGGCTGCAATCTGCCGCCGCTTCGCGGCTAACCGATTGTGGACACGATCATTGCGGGGAAGATGTGATGGATATCACAATACGCAGAAAGCCATTTAGGCATTCCCGAAATGAAAAGGCAAAACGCTCCCGGCAAGCCCCAGCTCCGAAGGGGCGGTATAAGACAGCCCAGTGCGCGAGCCCTGGGTAAGCCTTTCGGTAATTGGTTTCGGCGGATTATTTCTTCACAACGTCTAAGTTATTGAAAAATCTGAACGCTCAATTTTTGGCCGCGATTGGTGCGGGCTTTTCCTCAGGCTTCCACAAGCAAGTCCTATCGTCCACAGTTTCTGCACAAGCGCGAAATGTTTTTCGATTGCGGGCCGCAACATTCTGCTTCAGAGTGGGTTCAGCGAATACGTGGTAATTCTCGCGGCTTGCCGAATGATGAATGTTGGCGAAGCCGGTGGCAGACTGGCAATTCTCGAGGGTGAATTGCCGGGGGAAAATTGGAAGCGCGCGTGAGCGCGTACCGGTTGCCCGGGCATTGCGGCCTCCTCTACAGCTTGCTCTTTGAGTGAGTTGGGTCGCTGGCCGCCGCAGGGGTTGTAGAGCGATGGTTCTCCGAATCATATTCTGCAGCCAGTGCTGGTAAAAGTGGCGCTCCATGCAAGTGTGAGTGCTGTCGGACCAGTACCGTCGTCTCGCCGCTCCTAGCGGCGGGAAGGCAAGACGAGAGATCCACGAACGGTGCGGCTCGGATGGCTGGTCCGGGCCGCATTTGTTTTTCACGATAGATCACTCTTCCGTGCTTGACTTCTATTTCGCTGTTTGTTCTCCTACAATCTGATTCGCTAATTAGTTGCGATTGTGCGAAGTAATTCGTCGGGAAAACTTTCTGCAATTCGAACTGGTTTTCCAGAGGGTGCGCCTCGCATTCACAAGGCGCGTACGGTTAGTGTTCCGTGGGCGTTTCTAAAACTTGGGGAAACATAAATACTTTGGCGACCACTGACTACAACATCAGCACTCTTCCTGCGAACGTAGAAGCCGAGAAATCGATTCTGGGCGCGATCCTGCTGGACAACTTTGCGTATAACCAGGCTGCCGAACATTTGCGGATCGAAGACTTCATGCTCGATTCGCACCGGCGGATTTATTCGCGCATGGTCGATCTGGCGGAATCGTCGCGACCGATCGATATGATCACGCTGATCGAGGAGCTGGATCGGCATAAGGATCTGCAGGCGATTGGCGATGTGGGCTATGTGTCGAGCCTGCTGGACGGCGTTCCGGACCGGCCGAGCATTGAGCATTACGTCAAGATTGTGCGCGACAAGGCGCTGCTGCGCGGGCTGATTCACGCGGCGAATACGGCGATTGCGCGGGCGGCGGATCAATCCGATGCGGCCGAGGACGTGCTCAGCGACGCCGAGGCTGCGATCTTCCAGCTCTCGGAGAAGCGCATTGGGCGCGGCTTCATGGGCGTGCAGGAGATCGTGCGAGAGTCGTTTGGATCGGTGGATGCGCTGCTGCAACGCGGCCAGCGCATTACCGGACTGGCCACGCACTATACCGATCTTGACGAGATGACGAGTGGACTGCAGAAATCCGATCTGGTGATTATTGCGGCACGGCCTTCAATGGGCAAGACGGCGTTCGCTATGAACATCGCGGAGAACGCGGCGGTGGAAGATCAGCAGGTGGTGGGAGTGTTTTCGCTGGAAATGTCGCGCGAGGCTCTGCTGTTGCGCTTGCTGTGTTCGCAGGCAAGAGTGGACGCGCACAAGATGCGCACCGGGTCGCTGTGGCAGGACGACACGCGTAAGGTGGTACGCGCCATGGAGCAGCTGGCGCATGCGCCGATTTTTATCGATGACACGCCGGGCATTTCGTTGAGCGAGATGCGGGCGAAGGCGCGGCGTTTGAAACAGGCGCAGGGGAAACTTGATTTAATTATCGTGGATTACTTGCAGCTTATGTCGGGCGGAAGCAAGCGGTATGAAAACCGGACGCAGGAAGTGTCGGCAATTTCGCGTGGGTTGAAGGCGCTGGCCAAGGAACTCGGCGTACCGGTGATTGCACTTTCGCAGTTGAGCCGCGCTCCGGAAAGCCGGGGTGGGGATCATCGTCCGCAGCTGGCGGATTTGCGTGAGTCGGGATCGATTGAACAGGACGCGGATATTGTGATGTTTATTTTTCGCGAAGAGGTGTACAAGCAGGACGATCCGGATTTGCAGGGGAAGGCCGAGATCATTATTGGCAAGCAACGCAACGGGCCGACCGGGAAAGTGCATCTGGCGTTCCTGAAGAATTGCACCAGATTCGAGACAATGGTTGAGGGTGGGCTGCCCCCGGAGGATTGAGGTTGGAGTACAGGAATCGCTGTATTTTTTCCCGGTAAGTGCCTTATGCGGCATAGGTTGCGGGCGTGGAGGCGGGCTGTGGAAAAGCTTGTGGAATTGCTGGCGAGCACGAGAATGACTGGCAGCGATAGTTGGTGAGTGACATGACTCCGGGATGTTTTCCAGCTCGTAAGGTCCTGAATAGTAATCAGTTAGACAATTCACTCGGCATTAACATCGTCGGGCTCGGTGGACGGGTGAGTGAATTCCGCTTTGCGGATTTGCACATTTTGGGGTTGCAACCTTTTTGATTTCAAGTTCCACGGGGGCTAAAGCCCCGGATCTACTATCGGGCTTTACGCGGCGCTAAAGCGCCGCTCCTCCACGTTACTGCACGCATTTTCCCAAATTTTCGCCCGCTCAAAGACTCGCTTTACCGCGGCTCAATTGCTGTCTTCGCCGACCTTCAACACAGCCAGGAAAGCTTCCTGGGGGATATCGACGCGACCGATGCGCTTCATTCGTTTTTTGCCTTCCTTCTGTTTTTCGAGGAGTTTACGTTTGCGCGAAATGTCGCCGCCGTAGCACTTGGCGATAACGTTTTTGCGAATGGCGGAGACGGTTTCGCGGGCGATGATCTTCGCGCCGATCGAGGCCTGGATCGCAACTTCGAACATCTGCCGGGGGATGAGTTCCCTCATTTTCGAAACCAGCGCTTTGCCGCGGTCGTAGGCAAAATCGCGATGCACGATGATGGAGAGCGCGTCGACTGGTTCGCCGGCTACCAGAATATCGAGCTTGACCATGGGCGACTCCCAATAATCGGCGAGGTGATAGTCGAGCGAAGCGTAGCCGCGGGAGACTGACTTCAGGCGGTCGTAGAAATCGAGCACGATTTCGTTCAGTGGTAACTCATAGTGCAACATCACGCGTGAGGAGCTGACGTACTCAAAAGTTTTTTGCTTGCCGCGCTTGTCTTCGACCAGCTTCAGAATTCCGCCGACATATTCTTCGTTGGTGAGGATTGTGGCGAGGATCACCGGTTCTTCTATCTTTGCGATTTCGCTGGGATCGGGCCAACGCGAGGGATTATCGACTTCGATCATTACGCCATCGGTTTTGTAGATTTTGTAGCGCACGCCGGGGGCGGTGGTGATGAGTTCGAGGGCGAACTCGCGCTCCAGGCGCTCCTGAATAATTTCCATGTGCAGCAGGCCGAGAAAGCCGCAGCGGAAGCCGAAGCCGAGGGCTACGGAACTTTCCGGCTCGAAGAAAAATGAAGAATCGTTCAGGCGAAGTTTTTCGAGGGCCTCGCGCAGGCGGGTGTGCTCGTGAGCATCCACGGTGTAGAGGCCGGCGAAGACCATGGGCTTGATCTCTTCGAAGCCGGGAAGCGCGTCGAAGGCGGGGTTGGCGTCGTCGGTAATGGTGTCGCCGATTTTCGTGTCAGCGACGTTCTTGATATTGGCGATGAGGAAGCCGACTTCGCCGGCTTTGAGTTCATCGATCTCCACCGGCTTGGGGCTTTGCACGCCGAGGGTTTCAGCGTCGAAAGTGGTGCCGTTAGACCAGAGGCGAATTCTTTGGCCTTTGCGCAGCGTGCCTTGAAAAACGCGCGTGAGCACGATTACGCCGCGATAAGCGTCGAACCAGGAGTCGAAGATAAGAGCCTGCAAACGATTGTTCGGATCACCTTTCGGCGGCGGCACGCGCTTCACGATGGCTTCCAGCACATCGGGAACACCCTGGCCGGTTTTGGCGCTGATGAGGACAGCGTCGGAGGCGTCGAGGCCGACGGCACTTTCGATCATCTCTTTGGTGCGCGGGATATCGGCGCTTTGGAGATCGATCTTGTTGATGACGGGAATAATTTCGAGGCCATTGTTGATCGCCAGGTAGGCATTCGCGAGGGTTTGCGCTTCCACTCCCTGCGAGGCGTCGACGACAAGCAGCGCGCCTTCGCAGGAGGCGAGCGAGCGCGAAACTTCGTAAGAGAAATCGACGTGGCCGGGAGTGTCGATGAGATTGAGCTGATAAGTTTGGCCGTCCTGCGCGGTGTACATCATGCGGACGGCGTGGGCCTTGATGGTGATGCCGCGCTCGCGTTCGAGGTCCATGGAGTCGAGGACCTGTGCTTGCATCTCGCGCGCGGTGAGCGAGCCGGTCAACTCGAGCAGGCGGTCCGCCAGCGTGGATTTACCGTGGTCGATATGCGCGATGATCGCGAAGTTGCGGAGGAAAGCGGCGTCCATAGAGTCAGTTGCCAGTTGCCGGTTGCCAGCTGCCAGTAAGAATCTGCTGGTGCCGGCTTCCGGCGACTGTTTTTGAGAGGCTGCGGTTAATCTTTGATTTTAGCAGGCGGGGAGCAGTTAGCAGTTCTCGGTTCGTGGTCCTGATAGGGCCATTGTGTGCTCATGTTCATCCTAAGCTCTTCGCTTACTTCTCGATAGGCTTTGCGAACGGCAGGGTCATTACGCACCGCACGGTTTACTTCCATAAGAAGCTCAGCCCCTTCTAATACGCGCTGCGCCCCCATCAATCTCCCCCTAACGATACAGCCATTGGCATACTGAATGCGCCCAAAGCAGTTTCGGCGCTGCCTCTGATTGTAGCTTTTGCCCATAGTCCTAAATTATAAGCGCTCACTAAGGCTTTATGCATATACAAGCACCACTGCCCGCAGTTCTCGGTTGGCGTCCGAAGACGTGTGCCTTGAGCATCTCCGCGCAAATTTATATTTTCTTCAGTAGAATCCTGCTCTGTAGTAATTGAAAGGAAGAAACATGCGCAAGTGGATTGCTGCCACCCTCTTCATCGTTGCTTATTCTGCCGCTGTCGTGGGGCAGACTTTGTCGCCGCAGGTGCGTGGATTTGTGAAGGTGGACGCGCCTGTTGTTGCTCTCACTCATGTGCGGGTGATTGATGGCACGGGTGCGGCGGCGCGGGAAGATCAAACAGTCATCGTGAGCCGGGGAAAGATTCAATCTATTTCCGATGCTGCATCGGCTATGGTCCCGAAGGATGCCCAAGTGCTTGACCTGCATGGTTACAGCGTGATCCCAGGCCTCGTGGGCATGCACGACCACATGTTTTATCCCATGGGGAATGGAATTTTCGGCGAGATGGCGTACAGCTTTCCGCGTTTGTATCTTGCCGGAGGGGTGACGACGATCCGCACAACCGGCGCGCTTGAGCCTTACACCGATCTTGAGTTGAAGAAGCAGATTGATAAGGGTGAAACGCCGGGGCCGAAGATGCACGTGACCGGGCCTTATCTGGAAGGGGCCGGGAGTTGGGCGCTGCAGATGCACCAACTCACTGGGCCGGACGATGCGACGAAGACGGTAAATTTCTGGCTGGATCAAGGCGTGGACAGTTTTAAAGCGTACATGTTCATTACTCCGGCGGAGCTATCGGCGGCCGTGGCTGCGGCGCATAAGCGCGGCGCGAAAGTTACGGGGCATCTTTGCTCGATCGGATTTCGTGAGGCGGCGGCGATTGGGATCGATGATCTTGAGCACGGATTGTTCGTGGATACGGAATTCGTTCCAACGAAGAAACCGGGGGAGTGTCCGGCGTCGTCGGAGAATCCTGAGATTATGGCCAAGCTCGACGTGAAGACGGGGCCACTGCACGACATGATTGTCGATCTGGTACAACGGCATGTGGCGGTGACCTCAACGCTGCCGGTGTTTGAGATGGGGAGCTTCGCGGGTCGGCCAACGCTGGAGAAGCGCGTGCTCGATGCGCTTTCTCCCGATGCGCGCAGCGCGATATTGTGGAATCGAGTGCGGTCGAGCGATGCCAGCGGATTGCGTAAGGTGTATGGAACGGACGTTTCTCCCTGGCCGGCCGCGTTTCAGAAAGAATTGGAATTCGAGCATGCTTTTGTGCAGGCCGGCGGTTTGTTGCTCGCGGGGCTGGACCCGACTGGCATGGGCGGAGTGATCGCGGGATTCGGCGATCAGCGTGAAGTGGAGTTGCTGGTGGAAGCGGGGTTCACGCCGCTGGAGGCGATTCACATTGCTACGGCAAACGGGGCGCAGTTTTTGGGAGAGTTGGATCGTATTGGCACGATCGCTGCCGGGAAGCAGGCGGATTTGGTGGTGATTAAGGGAGATCCGTCGAAGCAGATTGATGATATCGAGAATGTGGAGACTGTGTTTAAAGACGGAGTTGGGTACGATTCGGCGAAGTTGATTGAGTCGGTGCGTGGGGTGGTCGGGAGTCGGTAGTGGCTAGTACCTAGTACCCAGTACCTAGTTATCAAAACCTACGCCGGAGTTGGTCATGCGGCGTGCGGCATTCTTTCCGTTAGAATCTGGTCGCATGTTCATTCTTGCTTCGGCATCGCCTCGGCGGCAGGAGTTACTGCGCAACGCGGGGATTTCTTTTACAGTGAAGCCCGCTGACATTGATGAAGCGCCGCTGGCAGGCGAATCTCCGAGAGATTGTGCGGAGCGGTTGGCGCGGGAGAAGGCGCTCGCGATTTTTCGGAGTGAACCGGAGAGTTATGTGCTGGGCGCGGATACGATTGTTGTCGTCGATGAGGTCATGCTGGGCAAGCCTCGGGATGCAGAGGATGCGGCGCGCATGTTGCGATTGCTGTCGGGGCGAACGCATGCGGTGATTACGGGAGTCTGTTTGATGGGGCCGCGGGCTAGGGGTCAGGGGCTAGAGGCCAGTAAAACTGAAAATCCTAAGACTGCTTCCGAGAGCACGCTGGTTACGATGGGCGAGCTTTCTGAGGATGAGATTCGGGATTACGTTGCTACTGGCGAGCCTATGGACAAGGCGGGCGCTTATGCGATTCAGGGGATCGCGTCGCGCTGGATTCCGCGGATTGACGGGGACTACAGCAATGTGGTGGGACTTCCGGTGGCGCGGGTTTATGCGATGCTGCGTCAATGTGGGCTGGTGTGAACTGCCGGTCGATTACTAGAGCGGGAATGGTAAGAAGAAAACTGCACGAGCGGCTTGGCGGCTAGGACTTCTTTTCTTCTTCTTTCTTTTCCGGCTTTTCTTCTTCGGGTTTCATTGCAGACTTGAAATTGCGGATGCCTTCGCCGATGCCTTTGCCGACAGCCACGAACTTGCCGGTGCCGAAGAGCAGAAGGGCGATCGCAATCACCAGAATCCAATGCAGGGGCGAGAATTCACCCATAACTCCTCCCAGCTTTTCCGTCGCCTGCGGCTAGGGGACGGGAATGCTTGTCAAAGTCTAGGCCATGCCAACTTCAGAGTCAAAGAGAGCGTGGGGCGCTTACCAGACGGGCAATTCAAAGTCTATCCTTGATAGATATTTGAGGAGGTCGGCCGTGATTCATAAGAGTCAATTTATTCTAGTGGCTGTGTTGGCAATAGCAGTAGGGCCTTCCTATTCATCGATTAACGCCCAAAATCCTTCAGCAGGCACGCCCGGCGAGCATCGCAAGACAAGCGAACCATACACCGGCGATCTCTCGATCTTCGAATCTCCGGGACGTGATGAACGTTTGCAGATCAATCGGGTGATGGATATTTTGGGTATCACGCCGGGAAAGACGGTTGCTGACATTGGAGCCGGGTCGGGTTGGTTCACGGTTCGGGCGGCGCGGCGAGTGGGCGAAACCGGCGCGGTGTACGCGGTCGACATCAATCCGGAGGCGATCCGCTACATCGACGACCGGACGCAGAAAGAGAAGTTGCGCAACGTAAAGACGATCCTTGGGAAGGCAGACGATCCGCTTCTTCCGAAAGATGCCGTCGATGCGGTTCTGCTTCTGAAGACGTATCACGAAATTGCCGATCCCGTGGCCCTGTTTAGAAAACTGCACGCGTCGCTTCGGGCCGACGCGAAAATTGGAATCATCGATCGCAACGGGAACGGCGAGGATCACGGCGTAGGCCGCGACGTTGTTCTGACTGAGACTGCTCAAGGCCGGCTATCGTTTGCTCAAGCAGTACGATTTTGTGAAGGGCGACAAAATGGACTACTTTCTGGTGCTGGTTCCGGAAATAATTTTCAAACACTCTCGATCATTCCCGCGAGGAGCAAACCTCGACGCGGCAATTCGGAGATGACGATGTATTCGTGCACGGCGTGGGCGCCTTCGCCTACGCCGCCCATGCCGTCGAGCGTGGGAATGCCCATGCCGGCGGTGAAGTTGCCGTCGGAGCCGCCACCTACGGCGGCTTCCTCGATTTTCCATTTAAGGTGGCTGGCGATCTCCTGAGCTTTTTTGTATAGCGCAGCCACTCCGGCGGTTCGCTCCATGGGGAGGCGGTTGATGCCGCCGATTATTTCGAGTTGGCAGTGTTTGTCGAACGGTTTCAGAGAGCGCAGTTTGCAGTCGATGGTTGAAGCTTGCTTCGCGCTTTTGATGCGTACATCGATCCCCGCGACAGCCTCGGCCGCGATGACGTTGGTGCGCGTGCCGCCGTGAATCACGCCGGGGTTGACTGATAGTTCTTGCTTGAGATTATTTAGTTTGGCGATTACCGCGATCTGGCGTGCGAGTTCAAGAATTGCGCTGTGGCCTTTGCCGGGATCGAGTCCGGCATGCGCTGCCAGACCTTTTACGTGGAGGCTGTATTCGCCGACGCCCTTGCGCGCGGTCTTGACGGCGCCGCGTAGTCCTGCGGCGGGTTCAAGCACTAACACTCCGGCGGACTTTTTCGCCAATGCTTCTGTGATTTTTCGCGAAGAACGGCTGCCCACTTCTTCATCGGAGACGAGAAAAACGGTGACCGGACGCGGAAGTTTGCCATGCCATGTTTGCAGTGCTTCGATGGCGTGAAGCATGAGCGCGATTCCTGACTTCATATCGAGCACGCCGGGGCCGTGCAGGCGGCCGTTCTCGATTTTGCACGGCATGTTGGCCAGCGTGCCTAAGGGATAGACGGTGTCGGAGTGGCCGAGCAGCAGGACCGGCTTGCGATTCGACGAGATGGAAGCGAAGTCGATCTGCAGGCTGTCGCCGAAATCGTTGCAGCGGTGGAGTTGGGTGCGTCCGCCGAGGGCTTGAAATTTTGTTGCGAGGAATGCGGCGATGCGATCTACCGCGGGTTTGTTATCGCTGGGGGATTCGATTTCGACCAGCTCGCGAATGGTTTGGACGATGCGGTCCTGGCGTTGGGAGAAGTAGCTAAGGCGATCGGTCCAGGCGGGCGGGGCGGCTACTGCCGCTGATTCTTTCGTGTGCTTATCGCGCAAAACTTTCCTCTTGCTGACCCGTAATGTGCTATGCCGTTCCTACGGGACTTGTCCGCCTTTATGTACATGTACCGGCACTTCCGTGCCGGGCTATTATATGTCGCCCCTCCGGGGCTGGGATGCTTCAGCTCATGGCTTGCGCCTCGTAGGCGTCAAAGTGCAGCTCGTACGGTTGAGAACGCTGTCGAGCTTCTCTCGACGGTACAGTATAATCTTCAGGCCGATTGCGACGGACTCACTGTAACGAATTAACCAAGCGAATCATGACGGAAAGCACCTTGCCCGACGCGGCCGCCGCATCAAAGACGGCACTCGACATTCACGACATTCTGAAGATTCTGCCGCACCGCTATCCTCTTCTGCTGATCGACCGCGTGCTGGAGTTGAAACGCAAAGAGAGCATCGTGGCCATCAAGAATGTCACGATTAACGAGCCGTTTTTCAACGGCCATTTTCCGGGATTGCCGATCATGCCGGGAGTGTTGATTGTGGAAGCGATTGCGCAGGCCGGCGGTGCGCTGCTGCTTACCGAAGTTGAAGACCGCACCGACAAGGTAATGGTGTTCACCGGCATTGAGCGGGCGAAGTTCCGCCGTCCTGTGAGCCCGGGCGACCAGTTACGGATAGAAGTGAAAGTGATGGGCTGGCGGGCTATTCCGCGCATGATCGCGGCGAAGATGCATGGCATAGCGTATGTTGACGGCAAACGCGTGGCGGAGGCGACGGTGTCCTGCCAGCTTATCGATAGCTCGCGCGGACGCGGGGACAGCGGTGATGGGCCCGGCGACGGCGGAGGGTAGGCTGCTGCTCAAAAGGCTGGAGGGTTGCACGATCCAAAGTCTTAAGGCAGCACTGGAATCCCACCTTTCGCAAAGTACGCGAAAGATAGGGCACCCGGCCTTCCTGATCATTCAATATGATTCGATGACTCACCCATGAATGTTCATCCTACCGCTATCATCGATCCCCGAGCCAAAGTTCCAGCGTCGTGCAAGATCGGGCCCTACTGTGTAATCGGCGCCGAGGTCGAAGTTGGCGAAGGTTGTCGTCTGGTGTCGCACGTGGCGATTGAAGGGCCGACGAAAATTGGCGCGGAGAATGCGTTCTTTCCGTTTTGCGCGATCGGCATGGCGCCGCAGGATACCACCTACAAAGGCGAGCCGACGAGCCTGGAGATCGGTGACCATAACGAGATTCGCGAGTGCGTCACCATCAGCCGCGGTACGGCGAAGGGTGGTGGAGTGACGCGAGTGGGTAGCCACACGCTGATCATGGCTTACGCGCACATTGGGCACGATACCGTGATCGGCGACCATTGCATGCTGGTTAATGGGGCGACGCTGGCCGGGCACGTAACCGTGGAAGAATGGGCGGTGGTGGGCGCGCTTTGTCCGGTGCATCAGTTTGTGCGCATCGGTGCGCACTCCTACATTGGCGGGGGCACTACGATCACGCAGGACGTGCTGCCGTTTTCGATGACATCTGCTGCGCGCGACACGCATGCGTACGGGATGAATAAGGTCGGGTTGGAGCGACGCGGTTTTTCGAAGGAGCGCATCGGCAAGATTCACCATGCTTATAAAACTCTGCTGGCTTCGAAGATGAACACATCGCAGGCGCTGGAGAAGTTGAAGGCGGAGCCGGAGCGCGGGGAGGATGTGGATATGCTGATTCGGTTTATTGAAGGGGCTGAGCGCGGAATCATCAAATAAAGCTGGACCGGAGTTTTCTTGGCGCGGCCTTATGTCATCGCATTGGTGCTGGCAGGGATACTGGCTGCAGCATTCGCTGCGGCTGGCCACTTCTATGGCTGGCACTCGACTCCCGCATTCTGGGCGATGGGGATCAATTTGCCCGGATTTATTATTGCAGTTTGGATGGCTTTGCTGACACACCACGAGGATCTCACCCTGTTTGACTGCGTGGTGATCGTGCTCTCGAACTGGGGTTTTTACTCGCTCGTAATTTGGGGCGTGCGGCGGCTGAAACGATACTGGGTCTCCTCATGAACGGGAAGATCTTGCGCATTGGCCTCATCGCGGGCAATGGCAAGTTTCCGCTTCTCGTGCTGGATGCGGCGCGGGCGGCGGGATTCGACGTTGTTGTGGTCGCGATCAAGGAGGAAGCGTCTCCGGAGATCGAATCGCATGGTGCGGCGTCGGTGCATTGGCTGTCTTTGGGTGAGCTTTCGAAGTTGATCGAGACTTTCCAGCGGGAAGGCGTGCGGCGTGCGATTATGGCGGGCCAGGTAAAGCATAAACAGATTTTTTCCGCCATCCGGCCGGACTGGCGGCTGGCCAAACTTCTGCTTTCGCTTACCACTCGCAATACCGACAGCCTGCTCGGCGCCGTTGCCAAGGTTCTGGCGGACGAAGGCATCACGCTGGAGAATTCCACATCGCTGCTCGAACCGTTGCTGGTGAAGTCTGGAGTGCTGACGCGCCGAGCACCTACCGAGCAGGAGCGCAAGAATATCGAGTACGGACGAGCCGTGGCCCGGCAGTTGGCGGCGTATGACATTGGACAGACCGTGGTGATTGCAGAAACAGCTTGTGTGGCGGTCGAAGCTATGGAAGGGACGGATGCTGCCATCGAACGTGCCGGGCACATCATGGGGTCGCTGCACGGTGATGCTTCAACGCTGAGCCGCGCGCTTACGGTGGTGAAAATCGCGAAGCCGAATCAGGATATGCGCTTCGATGTTCCGGTGATTGGCGTGAAGACTATCGATGTGATGCGGGCAGCGGGCGCGTCCTGCCTGGCGCTGGATTCCGGGAAATGTTTGCTGCTGGATGGAGAGAAGATTCTTGAGGCGGCGAATGTGGCGGGGATTGCGGTTGTGGCGGATGTCGTATAGGTGGGCGTTGTAATTGAGGAGAACCCTTCGATTTAATGCGTCTTCAGAAAGGAAGCTATCGAATATGAATTCGCCACGCTCCGAGTGTACTCTGATTGCCGACCAGCTTCACCGCGCTTTTGAGGGCGATGCCTGGCATGGTCCGGCATTGCTTGAGTTGCTCGACGATGTTGATGCTGCGATGGCTGCGGCTAAGTCTGTCCCGGACGTTCACAGCATCTGGGAACTTGTGCTGCATATTGCTGCGTGGGATGATGCCACTTGCCGCCGGCTAGCAGGAGAGGTATGCCAGCCGGAAGGGACTGACAATTTTCCTGCTGTTCCTAAACCTACTGAGGCGGCGTGGCGCAAGGCTGTGGCCGAGGCGAAGCGCGCGCATGATGTATTGGTGAAGACGGTTGAGGGGCTGCCTGAGTCTCGATTGCGTGAGCGGGTTCCGGGGAAGAAGTACGATTTCTATCATTTGCTGCACGGAGTGGCGCAGCATGAGCTTTATCATGCGGGGCAGATTGCGATTTTGAAAAAAAGCGTCCACGGGGCTAAAGCCCTCATTTATTTGGACGCTTGACGCGGCGCTGAAGCGCCGCTCTTCCACGGTATTACATGCATTTTCCATTCACCATTGCTTGAAGATCACGGCCACAGCGGCGACAATCATGACGAATCCTACTGCGTGGTTCCAGCGTACTGGTTGCTTCAGGTAGAGCACGGAAAACACGGAGAAGACCAGCAGTGTAATTACTTCCTGAATGGTTTTGAGTTGCGCCACGCTGAACTCGTAGGAGCCGATGCGGTTGGCTGGAACCTGGAAGCAATATTCGAAGAAGGCAATCATCCAACTGATCACGATTACCTTGAATAGCGGTACCTCGCGGTATTTCAGGTGGCCGTACCAGGCGAAGGTCATGAAGATGTTGGAGACGGTTAGCAGAGCGATGGTTCGCATCGGGGAGGATCCTTTCAGACACTAAACTTCTTCGAATCCGACTATCTTATGATCGAGTCATCTGGATTAAAAACCCTTTGCTCCGATTTCCCAATTACAAAATCACTTAATCTATTCGAAGGTGCTCTTTCCGGGCTTTGCGTTTACAATTTGTTGTTCCTGCTGGCAACCAGCCAGGCGAGAGTTTCCTCCTGCAAGCTGACAATCCGATTTCCGTGGCGGTGGTGGGAGTGGGTGTGTTTGGACGCAACCATGCCCGGGTTTACCGTGAACTCGAGCATCAGGGTGAACCGGTTCGGCTGGTTGGGGTGGTCGATCCCGATCTGGATCGCGCGGATGCCGTAGCGCGAGAGTTTGGCTGCCGCGCTTTCGGCTCGGTCGAGCAGATGCTGACCACGCACAGCGAAATCCGCGCAGCGTCGGTGGCGGCACCCACGGTTCATCATATGGAAGTGGCGCGGGCGTTGATGGAAGCCGGGGTTGACGTGCTGATCGAAAAGCCGCTGGTGGCGTCGCTGGCGGAAGCGGACGAGTTGGTGCAGCTGGCTGCGACGCACCAACGGATTGCGCAGGTTGGGCATCTTGAGCGCTTTAATCCGGCGGTGCGCGCTACGATCCCAATCCTCACGCAGCCGATGTTTTTTGAAGTCCACCGGCTTAGTGTCTTCACGCCGCGTTCGCTTGATGTGGACGTGGTGCTCGATTTGATGATTCATGATTTGGACATCGTGCTTTCGTTTGCCGACTCTTCGGTGAAGGAATTGCGTGCCGTCGGACTGCCGATTCTTTCCGGCAAAGTTGATATTGCGAATGTGCGGTTGGAGTTTGAATCTGGCTGCGTGGCCAACCTCACGGCCAGCCGCGTCTCCACTGAGCGCGTGCGCAAGCTGCGTTTCTTTCAGCCGCGGCAGTATGTTTCGGTCGATTACGGGCGACAAGAGGTGCTCGTTTTTACCGTGGGAGAAGATGGGGTGGTCGCGAGCACTCCCAGTGTTAATCCGCAGATTAAGGTGGGCAAGCCGGCGGTGACGTCGGAAGAACCACTCCACGCGGAGTTGCGATCGTTTCTGCATGCAGTGCGGGAGCGTTCGACTCCGGTGGTGCCGATTGCGGATGGGCGGCGCGCACTGGCGTTGGCGCTCGAGATTGTGGGCGCGATTCGGGCGCATGGGACAAAGGTGGGGCTGGCTGGGTTGGCCGGGGTGAAGAGCTAGAAGCGATCTGAAACTATCCTTAGGATTTTGGGTTGTAACATAGTAGGTGCATGTCATTTCCGATTCGAGTTTGCGCAGTTTGTTCTGAGGAGTTTGAGCTGAAGCCGGATAAGCCTGGCTTTGCCAACCGCTGTCCGGCTTGCAGCGAGCCTGAAGACGCTGATGCTAAAGCGAAGCCGGGCATGGATGCGGATGAGCGCAAAAGTCTGGCTGAGGCGCGGAGACGGGCGATGCGCGATTTGCTTTATCGGAAGAATAGCTAGGGTTCGTGCGACGGCGCGATTCGATGGAGACTTCGGAGAAAGTTGGTCAGAAAAAAGCGTACCCCAGCGGCTGAAGACGACCTCAATTTGCCGCCTTACGGCACGACTAAAGTCGTGCCCTTCCCGATCAAGTCGCATTTTGAATCTGCTGAGTCGGCTTTTTTACAAATGTTTACACACGCAAGTCCCGCCCCGTTTGGGAGTGAGCAGAATCCCTTGAAAGATGCGAAAATGAGACCAGCTTGCTCTGCGCTGGTACGTTGGCGCGTCCTGAAAAGGACGGATGCAACGTAGCGAGGGGAATCCGTGTCTAACGGACAGACCCTAGCCGGACAAGTTTGGCAAACTTAGTTCATGCCCATCACACAAATTCCATTCCAGGATCCGGTGGCCCCGCCGGAAAAGCCTCAGCCGGAGCAGATGGGGCTTTACGATGCCCAGGGATGGGAGACGGCTTACCGCGAATTGGACGACGATGCCGCGCGCGTGCCGCACCTGCTGATTCAGTTGCAGGACGATCTGGCGCGCTCGCGGAGGCGCGAGGCGGCGTGGATTTCGATTATCGTTCACCTGATTCTCATTATCCTCATCGTCAAAATTGAATGGTTCGAAAAGTATCTGCCGTGGCATTCGGCTGTGGTGGTGAAAAATCAGACGAACGGAAAAGATCTTACATACCTCGAGCTTCCGTCTGACCTGCAGAAGGCGCCGCACAAGCCGAACACGAACATCGCTTCCGATAAAGACCGCATTGCGATGACGCGGCATCCTGAGCTGAACGTGAAAGAGCTGCGCAAGATTTTGGCGACACCACCGCCGGGAGCACCGGGATCGAGCGCGCCGCAGATGGCGCCTCCGCCGCAGTCTTCGGCCGGACTTGCGCAAAATCAGGCACCGCCGCAGGCGCAACAGCCGCCCAATCCGCAGACTGCGCAATTGCAATCGCCGGTGACGCCGAACGTGGCTAACGAGTTCAAGAAGTACGGGGGTACCATGTCGGCGGGTTCCGCGGTTCAGGACGCGGCTCGTGCGGTCGCGGCCGGACGCGGCGGCGGCCAGCAGGGCGAAGGCGGCGATTTCGGATTAGGCACGGGAGCGCATGGGCGCCAACTGGGTAACCTCGAGGTTCTCAGCGACACCATGGGCGTGGACTTTGGTCCATATCTCAAGAGAATACTTGAGGACGTACGGCAGAATTGGTATAACGCGATTCCGGTATCGGCGCAGGACAAAAAAGGAAAACTTGCCATCGAGTTTGCGATTGGCAAGGATGGAAAAGTTATGGGTATGAGGCTGGTGGCCAGTTCTGGAGATACTCCGCTGGATCGCGCGGCTTGGGCTGGTATTACCGCGTCAGACCCGTTTCCTCCGCTGCCAAGCGAATTTGGTGGGCAGTATCTGGCGCTGCGCTTCCGCTTTTTTTACAACCCTTCTAAAGAAGATCTGGAATAATTGTCGGGTTTTAACACGCGCGGGAGAAGTATTTTCTTTCGCCCCTTCGGGGCTGGTTCATCTCTACTTCCATATCCCAGGGCTTGCGCCCTGGGCTGCATTCTGACGCCGCTTCGCGGCTGAAAACCCTGTCCCACAAATGTTTGGTACCGTCGATTCTCGGCTAATGCAAGCCGCTACCAGACTCTGCAGCGGTTTTGATTCACCATGGGAGCTCCCGCTTTGCAGTGGAAGGCTTCCTGAAATTCGGGCATGTTTGAGACCACGCCATTTGTCCGGTATTTCTCTGGAGAATGGGGGTCGACGGTGGCACGCAGGCGCTTGGTTTCGTCGCGGGTTTGGCCGCACCAGCTTTGACCGTAGCCCACGAAGAATCTCTGATCGGGCGTGAGATCGTCGATGGGCTGCAGATTTTGTCCCTTGGTATCTTCCTTCCACGCCATGTACGCGAGAATCAATCCGCCGAGATCGGCGACATCTTCGCCCAGCGTGAGTTTGCCGTTGATCTTGATGTCATCGATGATCGTGTAAGTAGAATACTGGGTTGAGATGCAACTGGCGCGCTGGACAAACTCCTTGCCATCTTCCGCGGTCCACCAGTCGCGCAGGTTGCCG
This sequence comes from uncultured Acidobacteriaceae bacterium, assembly GCA_963838015.1. Taxonomy (GTDB): domain Bacteria; phylum Acidobacteriota; class Terriglobia; order Terriglobales; family Acidobacteriaceae; genus Sulfotelmatobacter. Next base: position 237,095 of record CAWIPG010000001.1, read on the forward strand.
TGGGCGTCGAACTGGCGGCCTTCGTCGTCGAAGCCGTGGGTGAGTTCGTGGCCGATAGTGCCGCCGGTGTCGCCGTAGTTTGGAGCCGCGTCGGAGTTGGGATCGAAGGCGGGGGGCTGAAGAACTCCCGCGGGGAAGTTGATGTCGTTCATCTGCGGGTTGTAGTAAGCATTCACGGTGGGCGGAGTCATGTCCCACTCGCCGCGATCGAGCGGCTTGCCGATCTTGGCGAGTTGCCGGGCGAACTCGAATTGCCGCGCGCGCTCAACGTTGCCGAGTTCGTCTCCGCGAACGATCTCCAACTTGCTGTAGTCGCGCCATTTGTCGGGATAGCCGATTTTGTTGGCCATGCCGCGCAGTTTTACCAGAGCCTGTTGCTTCGTTGTTGCGGACATCCAGGAGAGCGAGTCGATATCCTGTGCCATAGCGGCGTCGATTTCATGCACCATTTTCAGCGCTTCTTGCTTGGCTTCAGGACTGAAATACTTTTCCACGTAGACCTGGCCGAGAGCTTCTCCTAAGTCATCGTCAACATATTCCGTGCAGCGCTTCCAACGAGGTTGCAATTCCTGCTGGCCTTGCAGAGTTTTTCCGTAGAAAGCAAAGTTCTCATTCAGAAAGGTGGAGGAAAGGAACGGAGCATATGCGTGCACCAGGTGCCACCGCAGATAGATCTTCCAATCGGCCAGACTTTCTTTTCCGATTTCCGCGTTCAAAGCCTTGAAGAAGCCGGGGGACGCTACATTCAGCGAAGGTACCGAAGGCAGCCCGACTTTGCTGAAGTAAACCTGCCACTGAAAATCAGGAGCGATCTTTTCAAACTCGGCGCTGGTCATCTTATGATCCAGGTTCTTTGGTTCGCGACGCTCTACGCGCGACATGGAACCCTTGGCCAGTGCGGTTTCGATGCGCATTACGGTTTGCGCTTCGGTTGCGGCTAGGGCAGGCTTGTCGCCGAGCAGTTCGAACATTTTTTCTACGTGGGCGACGTAGGCCAGGCGCAAATCGACTGACTTTTTATCTTCTTTGAGGTAGTAATCGCGGTCGGGCAGGCCGAGGCCGCCCTGGTCCGCTTCGGCGATTACTTGATCGGCGTCTCTGAAATCCTGAGTCGAGTTGAAACGAAAGAGCACGTTGTCATCAACCATGGCGGCAGCTTCATCGGCGAGTTCTTTCTTGGAAGCGAGATGGGCAATGTGATCGAGCTCCGGTTTGAGCGGTTCGTCGCCTTTGGACTCGATTGCTTTTTCGTCGGTGCAGGAGGAATAGTAGTCGCCGATCTTTTGTGTGGCCGCATCACGCTTGGGGTCGGGAGCCGCCGCGGCTTCGAGAATTTCATGCAGGCGGCCGCGATTTTCGTCCTGCATTTTGGAATACGTGTCCCAAGAAGATTGGTCGGGAGGAATCGGGTTCTGCTTGATCCATCCGCCGCAGGAATATTGGAAGAAGTCCACACAGGGGTCGACGGTGCGATCCATTGAGGTTACGTCGAGGGCCGGTTCGGGCTTCGACGTGGGCTGTTGAGCATTGGCTATAGAAAGGAGAGATGCACAGGCTAGAGTAATCGTGCAAATACGCATGAGTTGCATAGGAGGATCCCCTTCTCAATTGAAAGCAAAATCGCTGCGACCGAAAAGTATATGCGTCCTGGCAAATTCGTGCGCAGTCTCGGTAGTGGTGCAGTTTGGCTTACGCGTGAGACCGGTTAAGTGGGAGATCCTTCGCTACGCCTGAAAAACGGCTTCGCTCAGGATGAACAATCCTCGTGTAATAGCAAACTACATCACTACCGAAATTTCCAGCAACAGAACGATGTCTCCGGAAGAATGCGAAAATTCATCAACCACGAAGGACACGAAGGTACACAAAGTCCAATACGACGATATTCTTTCGTGCGCCTTCGCGGTGAAATTAGGAAACTACTCTAAGCCTTGCGCAGCCGGATCGATCCATCTCCGGTGTGAATTACCAGCAGGTTTCCGCCGCCGTTTAGCTTGCCGTGGACTTCGCCTTCGCGAATTTTGCCTTCGGTTGTGACCGGCACGTCCAGATCGATATGGCCATCGCCGGTGTGAAGATCCACGTCGGCGGCCAGATTTTCCGGGACTTCCAGCGTCACTGTGCCGTCTCCGCTTACGAGCCTCCAGCCGGCGGCCAGCGCCGACCCGGCCGTTGCTCGTGCCTCGACATGGCCATCGCCGGTTTTCAGTTCTAGCTCGTCGAAGCGGCCGTTGGCGCGGATGTGACCATCGCCGGTCTTGGCGCGAAGCTTGCCGTCCACGCTGTCGATCTCCTGTGAGCCATCGCCGCTGCTCAGGTCCATGTCGCCCTTGAAGTTTGCGAGGTCAATCTTGCCATCGCCCGTGTGCAGGTCCACGCGGCCTTCGCGTGGCATGTGGATCTCGATATCCACGCGATGATTGCCGCCGTTGATGGTGATACCGAAGCCGTGGTTGTGCGGGTAGCGCACATCGAGCTCGACCGAATCGCCGCTCTGGTGTTCATCGATGCGGATGCCGTCGTCGCCGATTTTGTAACGCACGGTCGTTACCCGGGCTTCGATGGTGTTCTGGTCCCAGGTGGTGACGTGAATGTTCGCGTCGGAGGTGTCGACGCGCAGATCGGGCTTGCCGGTGAGGGTGTAGGTTTTCGACCATTCGTCGGCGCGCGCGGGCAGAGCTGCCCAGGAGCAAACAACGCCAACCATCAGAACCATGAGCAACCAGCGTTCGATATCTGTTCGTTTCATGAGAGTCCTCCACGGGCGGGCACACTGCCGCCTCGCTTCTTAGACGAGGTTACGCGGGATTGGTGAGGTTGGTTCCCAAAAAGCCAATGTTTCGCAACTTGCGGACCGACGATGGGTAGTCAGGCCGAGCCGGTGCGTGCCTTCGGGCCCGGCGTACAATGCTTTCGTGCGTAATGTTCGACGCCAGAATGACTCCGCCCACAAGCATCAGCGGATTTATGCCACGGAGACTTCCGGTTTGCTAGTGATTGCCTTCCTGTTACTCGTCCTGATCGTTGTTCGCTATTGGCACGTAATTCACTGGAGCGTGCGCTGACGGTGCCTTCGTTGCAGCCTGAGCCGCTGCTGGTGGTTGTGTTGGGGCCGACGGCCAGCGGAAAGACGGCGCTTTCTCTGGCGCTGGCGGAGCGCTTTCGCGGCGAGATCGTGAATTGCGATTCCGTCGCCATGTACCGTGAGTTTGATATTGGGACGGCGAAGCCGACGGCTTTGGAGCGAGGGCGTGCGCCGCATCATTTGTTCGATTGCGTGGCGCCTACCGGCCACATTACTGCGGGCGAGTATGCGCGGTTGGCGCGGCAGGTGCTTGGCGAGATTAAGGATCGCGGGCATTTGCCGATCGTCGTGGGTGGCACTGGACTCTACTTGCGTGCGCTGATCGATGGACTTTTTCCCGGCCCGCAACGGTCGGAAGAATTGCGTGAGCGATTGCGCGAGCGCGCGGCTGGCCGTAGTGACGGATATCTTCACCGCGTGCTGCGGCGGCTTGATTGTGCGGCGGCAGAGAAGATTCACGCTAACGATATTCCCAAGATTATTCGCGCCATCGAAGTTTGCCTGGCATCACGGAAGAAGATGACGGAGCTCTGGCAGCGTGGGCGCGAGCCGCTGCGCGGCTTTCGCATTCTGCGGATCGGGCTCGATCCGGATCGTGCGGCGCTTTATGATCGGATTAACAAGCGCGCGGAGCGGATGTTTGAATCCGGTTTAATCGAAGAAGCGCAACGGCTCGGTGAGAAGTACGGCGATGTCGCCGGGCCATTGGCGTCTCTCGGCTACAAACAGGCAGTGCAGTTGATTCGCGGGGAATTTACGCGCGAGCAGGCGCTGCAGGCGGCTCAACAGGCTCATCGCAACTATGCCAAGCGGCAGATGACTTGGTTTCGGCGCGAGCAGGATGTGCAGTGGTTGCGCGGGATTGGGGATGAGGCGGAGATTCAGGAGACATCCGCAGGCTGGGTCTCTCGGCTTCTTAAATGATAGAAGAGTTACCTCAGGTGCTAAAGCGCGGCTAATTTTCGATAACTTAACGGCACGACTGAAGTCGTGCCCTTCCCTTGCGTTTCGTAAATTGAGTTTCAGCAGATTGGGAAGCTCGAGACCTAAGACCCAGACTTCCATTGCCACGGATTTCTGCGGATAAACGCGGATGAAATAACGCGACGCCTCATGCTGCCATTTCTGCTATCGTTCTGTGCATGTATCGCAAACTCGCGTTCCTCTTGCTTACCCTCGCTTTAACCGCTGCCGCAACTGCAAAGGACAAAGACAAGTTTCAGCGTCCTGGTCCCATTCATTCGACCTCCGCCGGCGATAAGTGGGCGGAGAAGACGCTGCGCAAGCTGACGGTCGAAGACAAGGTCGGACAGGTGTTTATGATCTGGTGCCGCGCCGGCTTTCTCAACGTGGAGAATCCAGAATACCTGCAATTGCGCGAGGCTATTGAGAAGTATCACGTAGGGTCGTTCGCGATGACGGTGCATGTGGATGGACCGTTTCTGCTGCGCAGTGAGCCTTACGAGGCGGCGGAGCTGCTCAACCGTTTGCAAAGTGATTCGAAGTTGCCGCTGATTTTCGCCGCTGATTTTGAGCGCGGCGTTTCGATGCGATTGATCGGGACTACGGTCTTTCCGCATGCCATGGCATTTGGGGGAGATGGCAAGATCGAAGATGCCGAGGCTTTTGGCCGCATCACTGCGGAAGAGTCGCGCGCCATCGGCATTCACTGGAATTTTTTTCCGGACGCCGACGTCAATTCGAACCCGGTCAATCCCATCATCAACACGCGATCGTTCGGGGAAGATCCCAAGCAGGTTGGCGACCTGGTTGCGGCCTATATCAAGGGCGCGCATGAAGGCGGAATGCTGACTACGGTCAAACATTTTCCCGGGCATGGAGACACGGCTACGGATTCGCATCTCGGCGTCGCGAGCGTCAACGTGGACCGGGCGCATCTTGATTCGATTGAGCTGCCGCCATTTCGCGAGGCTATTGCCGCGGGAGTGGATTCGGTGATGGTGGCGCATGTTACTGTGCCTGCGCTTGACCCCGATCCCAACCATGTGGCCACGATCTCTCCGGCGATCGTTTCGGATCTGTTGGAGACACAACTTGGCTTCAAAGGAATTGTGGTTACCGACGCGCTCGACATGGCTGGGCTTACTCATCTGTTTGCCAACAACATTGGCCGAGCCGCGGTTGAGGCTTTCAAGGCGGGTAATGACTTGCTGATCATCCCCGCTGATTTTCCAGCTTCGTATAACGCGATGGTGCAGGCGGTGCGGTCGGGCGAGATTTCGCAGGAGCGGCTCGACCACTCGGTTCTGAAAATATTGAAGGCAAAGGCGTCTTTGGGGCTGCAGGATGCGCGCTTGGTAGATGTGAATGCCATTTCCGCGGCGGTGGCTAAACCGGAGAATGTGGCCTTCGGCCAGCAGGTGGCGGATAGTGCGATCACGCTGGTGCGCGACAATGGCAAGGTTTTGCCGCTTAAATCTCCTCTCAAAAACCAGGGAACCGCGAAGGGCGCACTTCCGTATACAACACAAGAGGAGACACACAACCAGACGGTTGCGGTGCTCTTTTCTGACGACGTGCGGACGGAGTTTGGGCGCGTCTTCGGGCGGGAATTTAGGGCGCGCGTCCCGGATGCGCGCGTGATTTATGTCGATCCGCGCATTGCGGCCGGGATGAGCGACGAAGTGCTGAAGGCCGTGAACGATGCTAAGACCGTGGTAGCCGCTGTCTATGTGATTCCGACGGCGGGCAAGGTGGGAAATACGATGGCGATGGCGGATGCGACCGGCGCGCTTTTGCAGCAAGTGCTGGATCGCGCGGCGGAAAAGACCGCCGTGGTTGCGATGGGGAATCCTTATCTGGCGTCGGATTTCCCGAAGATTGAGAATTACATGTGCACTTTTTCCAATGCGAGCGTATCGGAGATTGCTGCAGTGAAGGCGTTGTTTGGAGAAATCGCGGTGCATGGGCATCTTCCCGTGAGCATTCCCAATGTAGCCCAGCGGGGCACGGGAATGGAGCGTCCGGTGCAGGTTGCCAGTGGAGCATCTGAACATGCGCAGAAATAAACTTTCCGCGTTGGTGATGGCTGCAGGCGTCTTGGTTGCGTTACTGCCTGCTGTGCTACCGGCGTGCAGCATCAATGTGAAGAAGGATGCTAACGGAGAAGACAAGCAGGTAGATATCAAAACACTGCTCGGCGGCGTGCACGTGAGCGGGCAGGCTGATGTGGCTGATGTGGGCTTGCCGGTTTATCCGGGGGCTCGACCGAAGGAGAAAGATTCCAACGACGGCGACAAGAGCGCGAACGTTAATATCTCGGGCTTTGGATATGGGTTGAAGGTGGTTGCGGTCGAATACGAGTCCGATGATGCGTCCGACAAGGTGCTTACCTTCTACAGGAATCAGCTGAAGAAATATGGCGACGTGCTTGAATGCCACACATCCAAGGGGAACTGGAACGTGAACATGGGAAAGAATGGTTCGAATGAGTTGACCTGCGAAGGCAGCGGCGGCAACGACATCGAACTCAAGGTTGGCAAGAAGGACGATCAGCACATTGTGGCGGTCGAGCATGAAGGTAAGGGAACGAGCTTCTCGCTGGTTTATGTGCGCGCGCACGGCAAAGAGGCGGATATTTAGCAAATCGACAGCTCTGCATCGGGCACTGTTTTCTTAAGACCTCGTTTTTTAGGACATCCGAGGAGGGAGTTATGTTTCGTCCAGCCATGTTTCGATTAGAGCAATTCCAATCGAGTGCGTCTCGTTTGGTTCTCGTTGTAGCGGTCGTAGCTGCTGCGACATTTGCCGATGCTCAAAAACAAGACGGCGATCAGGACAAGCATCTGGACATACAAAGTTCGGCGGGCGATCTGCATGTGGGCAACGATGCCGACGCTCGAAAAGCGGGACTGCCTCTGTATCCCGGAGCGCGGCTTCGGCACGATGATGAGAACTCGGGCGCGGCGAATCTCAGCCTCTTCACCCAGGCATTTGGAGTGAAGCTGGTGATGGCGAAATACGAGTCCGACGATGCGCCCGGCAAAGTGATTGAGTATTACCGCGAGCGCTTGAAGAAATACGGCAAGGTGCTCGAGTGCCACACCAGGGAACATGGCGGCGATGCGCACGCCGACGTCGATGACGACGATGAGCACCCTGCCAAAGAGCTTAAATGTGAAGGCGACAACAAGGGGCCGGTCACCGAGCTGAAAGTAGGAACGGAAAATAAGCAGCACGTGGTCGCTATAAAACCGCATGATGGCGGCGGCTCAACCTTTAACCTGGTCTACGTGCATACCCGAGGCAAGGAAGGCGACATTTAAGGCGAACACGCTCACACACGAATCGTTCGTGGTGGTGCAATCTGATTAGAAAGCGAGCCAAATGCGTGATTATTGCGTCGCGTTCCTTGCGCCCGCCGTTCATCGTGGGATACCTTCAATCCAGACCGGCTTTAACCCCTGATGGATCATTCCTGCTACAAGTGCGGGCACAGCGTTGATGACGGCAAGCCATTTTGCGCACAGTGCGGCGCGCCGCAGATTCGGGTCGCCATGCCGGAAGTGTTGGCGCCCGCTGCTGCCGGAAGTGTATCGTCCGATCAACTCCACGATTTCTCTCTAGTTTCATCGTCTGTTTCCGAGCCTCTGAATCTCCAAACGCTTTCCGGCCAGGTGGAGTGGCGCCGCGCTCTTCGGGCTTCTGCGATCGCCGCTGCGATTTCCATCGTAGTAATGTCTCTTCAGCTGGTGTTTCCGTTGTTGGCGGCTTTGGGGGCGGGATCTTTGGCAGTTGTACTTTACTACCGCCGGAACTCGGTCCGGCTACTGAGTGTCCGCGTGGGAGCACAAGTCGGCGCCGTTACTGGCTTATTCATTTCCGCGGTGACGGGCGTGTGCTTTGCTGTTGTGATGGCGGTGCTGCGATCTGGGGGGCCGCTTCACGACGAGGTGATCGAGCGCCTCCAGCAGACCGCTGCGGGCTCGAACAGCCGGCAAATACAAGACGTGCTCGACCTTCTGAAAACGCCAGATGGACTGATGAAGTTTGCGCTGGCCATGATAGGTTTCTTCCTGCTCTCTATTGCTGCCAGCAGCATTGCCGGAGCACTGACTGGAGCGTTTCTGGGCCGCCGCAACCGATCGTGAAATCGGCGACTTCCGGACTGAATTTCGGCTTGGTCTTGCCGTGGGCCGCGCTGGCCGCGTATGATGCACCGTTTGCCTTCTCACGCGATGAACAAACCGGCGCGCGGTTCACTGCTCGGCATCGAGCACCTGGAGGATAAGGAAATCCTGGGCCTGCTGAAGCTGGCCCGCCGGATGAATCCGCTCAAGGCGCGTGCGTTGTTGCGGAACAAGCGCGTCGTGCTGCTGTTTTACGAAGCTTCCACGCGCACGCGATCTTCGTTCGAAATCGCCGCCAAGTCGCTGGGTGCGACTACCACGCTGGTGCAGTCTTCGGGATCGAGCATTGAGAAGGGCGAGTCTTTGCTTGATACCGGCTATACCTTGCGCGCGGTGGGCTTTGACGCCATCGTGATTCGCCATCCGGCGGCGGGCGCGCCGCATCTGATGGCGAAGCATCTTGATATTCCAATCATCAACGCGGGCGACGGCATGCACGAGCATCCTTCGCAGGCGTTGCTCGATGCGTTTACGATCCTGAAACACAAGAAATCATTCAAGGGCCTGCAGGTTGCGATCATTGGCGACATTTTTCACAGCCGCGTGACGCGCTCCAATTGCCATTTGTTAACCAAGTTCGGCGTGAAGATTACGCTCTGCGGGCCTCCGGAGTTTGTGCCGGAAGTTTCGACGACGCTCGCTCCCGGTTTGCGCATTACACGACATATTGAAGAAGCATTGCGTGGGGCGGATGTGATCATGCTGTTGCGCCTGCAAAAAGAGCGACTGGCCGGGCAGAAGATACGCCTGCAGGACTACATTGCGCGCTACCAGATGACGGCGGCGCGGTTAAAGCTGGCCCGGCGGGATGCGATTGTGATGCATCCGGGGCCGATCATTCGCGGCCTGGAGCTGACTGCGGAAGTCGCGGACGGTCCGCAATCGACGATTATTGACGAAGTTCATAATGGGGTTCCGACACGCATGGCGATTTTGGCGCGAGCGTTAGGCAAGGCGAAATGAGCCACGGATTTTCACGGATTGGCTTTTCACGAATCAACACGGATACGAATGACTAAGGACAAGGCCAAACCGGGATCTCTTCTGATTAAAGGCGGCCACTTGATTGACCCGGCGGCGAAGATCAACGCGCCGATGGACGTTCTGCTGCGCGATGGGCGCGTGGCTGAGGTTGCCTTGCCGAATAAGGTGCGCGGCAGCGCGGACGAAAAATTTGATGCGCGTGGTCTGATCGTTGCTCCGGGATTCATCGATCTGCATGTTCACCTGCGTGAGCCGGGGCAGAGCTACAAAGAGACGATTGCCAGCGGTACGGCTGCTGCTGCTGCCGGTGGTTTCACTTCGGTTTGCACCATGCCGAACACCGCGCCGGTGGTCGATACTGCCGAGTGGGTGGCGTGGCTGCGGAATCCGGAGCGTGGGGCTGTGGTTAACGTCTTCCCGATTGCGGCCGCGACTCGCAGTTCGCGCGGCGCCGCGCTGACTGACTTTGCCGCGCTGCAGAGGGCTGGCGCGGTGGCGGTTACCGACGACGGCAAGCCGATCCTCGATAACGAGATTATGCGCGCTGCGTTGCGGGCTGGCGCGGAGTTGAATCTTCCCGTGGTGCAGCATGCCGAAGATACGCGGCTCACCGAGAGCTGTTCCATGCACGAAGGCCCTACCAGCTTTAGACTGGGCCTGCGCGGCATGCCGGCTGCCGCTGAGGCGAATGTTGTGGACCGCGACGTCAACCTGGCGCAGCAGATTCGCGGATCACGTCTGCATGTCGCGCATCTTTCCACTGCTGATGCTCTTAAGGCGGTGCGGCGCGGAAAGCGCAGCGGTCATAATGCCCACATCGCCTGCCGCGTGACCTGCGAAGTTACGCCGCACCACTTCGCTCTGCTCGACGAAGATGTGGGCGAGTACAACACGAATTTCAAGATGAACCCGCCGTTGCGTTCGGCGGCCGATCGTGAGGCCATTCTGGCCGCGCTCGCCGACGGCACGGTAGAAGCTATCGCCACGGATCACGCTCCGCATGCGACGCACGAAAAGCAAGTCGAGTTCGAGAGGGCGTCGTTCGGCATTACTGGACTTGAAACCGCGCTTGCTCTGGCCATCACGAAGCTCCATCGCGATCACAAAATTCCGCTGACGCGCATCGTTGAACTTTTTACCGCCGGACCTGCACGCGTTTTTGATTTTCCCGGCCGCGGATCGCTGGTGCGCGGCAGCTTTGCCGATGTGACCATTTTCGATCCTAAGAAGCGGTGGACGTTTGAGGCGGCTAAGTCGCGGTCGTTGTCGCACAATACGCCGTTTGATGGTTACCAGTTTGCGGGGAGAGTTGTGGCGACGGTGGTGGGTGGGAGGGTTGTTTATCGGGCGGAGTAGCGAGCTAGTAGAGTCGCGAAGCGACGACATTCATTAGCCCCGCACGTAAGTGCGGGGAAAGGTTAAAAGAGAATCGAGTCGCGTTAGCGACGCTACTCAGGCTGCAAAGAGCCGTCCAGCGTCGCAGACTACTCCAGATTTTTTTAAGAGCACCAAGAATTCTTCCTCAAAGCTTCTCCTCTTGTGATGTTCTTCCTGGTTACGAATGTAGTTCTGAACCGCTGGCAGTAAGGATGGGCTTACGCTGAAAGCTGCATATCCTTTCTGCCACTCAAATCGAACACCGTTTTCTCCGAGCCAGCGTGAGGAATTGGTTTTCAGTTTTTGCATAGCCTCAGCTAAAGTCATCGCAGATGGCAACGCAATGAGGAGATGAACATGGTTGGAGGTGCCGCCGGCAGCAAGAATCTTGAAATGCAGGTTGTGCGCAATGCCGATCATGTACGCATAAAGCCGTTCTTGCAATTTACGTGGAATCAGATCACCGCACTCTTTTGTGCTGAAGACGCAATGCACGAAATTGGCGACGTATGTGTGTGACATGGGTGTCGTCCCTGAAGGGACTTTGTAGCGGGACGCCTGTCTCCCCGCACTTACGTGCGGGGCTAATGAATTTCGTCCCCTTCCGGGGACTCTTGCGTCGGCTTCTATGAGTCACCGATTGTTCTTAGATTAAGGCCTTGGGGCCGAAAACTTCGGTGTTGCCTCACAAATCCCTGACGGGATTCCTCATACGGGAAGAGCCGACTATCAACTTACAATTCCCATCCTCTTTCCCACTCTTCCCAGCACCTCTAGCGCCTGCTGCAACTCTTCTTTCGTGTGCGTGGCGGTCATGATGGTGCGGATGCGGGCTTTGCCTTCTGGCACTGTTGGGAATGCGATGCCGGTGCCTAGGACGCCTTCTTTGAAGAGTTCGCGGGAGAAGTCCATGGTGAGTTTGCCGTCGCCGATGATGATGGGCGTGATGGGAGTTTCGCTGGCTGGCGTGGCGCGGCCGCCGATGTCAAAGCCGAGCAGGGCGAGTTCTTTTTTCCAGAAGCGCGTGTTCTCCCAGAGTTTTTCCATGCGCTCGGGTTCGTTTTCCAGAACATCGAACGCGGCGATGCAGGTTGCTGCTACTGACGGCGGATGCGACGTGGAGAATAAAAATGGGCGCGCGCGGTGGTAGAGGAAATCGATCAGGTCGCGGGTGCCGCAGACATAGCCGCCAAGGGCGCCGATGGCTTTCGATAGCGTTCCGACCTGGATATCGACGCGGCCGTGCACTTTGAAATGATCGATGGTGCCGCGGCCATTGCGGCCGAGGACTCCGGAGGCGTGGGCGTCGTCGACCATCATGATGGCGCCGTATTTTTCAGCAACGTCACAGAGGCCGGGCAGCGGGCCGATGTCGCCATCCATGGAGAAGACGCCGTCGGTGATCAGCAGCTTTTTGCCGGGCTCATCTTTGATGCTGGCCAGTTGCTCTTCGGCGTGGGCGACGTCTTTGTGGCGGACGACCAGAATCTTCGCGCGCGACAGGCGTGCGCCATCGATGATGGAGGCGTGATTCAGAGCGTCAGAGATGATGAAATCTTCCTTGCCCAACACCGCCGACACCGTGCCGGCATTTGCCGCAAAGCCGGACTGGAAAACCACGCAGGCTTCCACGTTTTTGAAGCGCGCAATCTTTTCTTCCAGCTCTATGTGAATCTTCATGGTGCCGGCGATGGTGCGCACTGCCCCAGAGCCTACTCCGTATTTGCGTGTGGCTTCCAGCGCGGCCTCGCGCAGCTTGGGGTGCGTCGTTAGTCCCAGGTAATTGTTCGAGGCGAGGTTGATGACTTTTTTGCCGTCGAAGGTGCAGACCGGGGCTTGCTCGTCGTCGAGTACGCGCAGCTTGAAGTGCGTGCCTTTGGCTTTCAGGTCGTTGAGCTGGTCGGTGAGATAGGAGAGCGGGTTGGTGCGGGTTGTGGTGGTCATCATCGCCTCAAACTCTTTGCCACGGATTTTCACGGATCAACAACGATAGAGCTTGATTAGTGTATAGCTTGGAGCGAGGAACGGAACATCGGGAGCCGTCTACTACTGTAAGGCTGGCCTCGGTCTCATGTGCGTAATTCGAGGAAGGCCCGTCGAAACAACGTCAATGATATGGCACTCGGAGACGATGCCGATGTGCCGCAGCGGACCGGGGTATTCGTTGCACGCAACCGTCGCGTGAGAGATATGGTCTAGGAAAGGCGACGTGGAGTAATGGCGGGCAAGCCTTCCCGAGAATTTCTCCGATTCACTGGGCATCGCATAACTTTCGTTCGTCACAAGGTAAGCCACATAGTTATCCCAAACAATCTCGAATAGGCGACTGCTTGCTGTGGATCTGACGAGATGGCCGGTTCCCAAGTCCGTCCCGGCGATCCTAATCGCAACTTCCTCAGGCATCACCTCGGCTTCTTCGATCAGAAGGCGCAGGCTATTTTGCCTTGGCTCCGAAATCTCCCGAAGATAGAGGCTTGCGCATGTATCGAGTTCGGCCAGCTCTTTAGGAACGGCTTCCATATGGTTTCCGCAGGACCAAACCTAAAACATAATCGGATTTCCGGTCGCGATGCTGGCTTCGCAGAGTTCCTTCATGTTTCCAAAAAATTCTTTCTCGGATTCGGCCAGAATGTCGCTGGAGTGGAGGACGGTATCCACTTCTTTTAGCAACGCCGGTGATTTTTTGATGGGGATCCAATCGCCGGTGTGAGTGCCGTCGTAAAGAACTTCTTCCAGCAGAATGGGGAATTTTGGTCCGGGACTTCCCTGCAGAGCACGTAGGAAGCTGCGCAGGTTTCCGACCCGCGTGATGTTGCCGAGAAACACGGAGAGAAGATATCCGCCGTGCTCGCAGGAATCAGTCATCCATTGGTCGTGAGCTTCCCACTCGTCGTCTGTCGGGTCGCCGGTGAGCATGGGCTCGCCGGAGTCGTCGAAGGCGAGGCGATCGGGGAGCGGATGCGGCTTGGCTTTGCCGTCGCGAATGCAGGTGCAACGTACGAATGCATCTAGGCTCATGGTGATTGCCTCGATCTGTCTTTCTATTGCGTTTCGCTCGCTGCGATTGCCGGCGAGACGCTGGCGCTACTTAACGCCGTTCGGGTACACCAGTATTTTACTGGCTTCGCCGGTTTTGAGGCGCTCCATGGCTTTGGAGAAATCTTTCATGGGGATGCGGTCGGTGATGGCGGGATGCAGGTCGAGCTTGCCGGCTTTCAGCAGCGCGGTCATCTGATACCAGGTCTGGTACATGCGGCGGCCGTTGATGCCCTGCACGGTGATGCCTTTGAAAATTATGTCTTCGGAGAAGTTCAGGGAGACGGGCTTGGAGGTGAGGCCGAGGAGGGAAATTCTTCCACCGCGGCGTACGATGTCGAACGCCGTGCGAATCGAATCGGGATGGCCAGCCATTTCGAGAACGACGTCCACGCCCAGGCCGCCGGTTTTTTCCATCACGCTGGCGCTGGCGTTTTCTTTCGAGGGATCGATCACGTAGTCGGCTTTCATCTCGCGCGCGATCTTGCGGCGGTGTTCGTTTACTTCGATGGCAAATACCGTGGTTGCGCCGACGGCCCTGGCCACGGCGATGGCGAACAGGCCGATGGGGCCGCATCCGGTGATGGCTACAGTTTTTGCGGCGATCTCGCCCGCGAGCACGGTGTGGACGGCATTCCCGAGCGGATCGAGAATTGAGGCGTACTCCTGGGGAATGGCGGGATCGAGCTTCCAGATGTTCGATTCTGGAATTACGACGTATTCGGCGAAGGCGCCGTTGGCGTCTACGCCGATGATCTTCACGTTCTGGCAGATGTGCGCTTCTCCGGTGCGGCATTGCAGGCACTTGCCGCACGCCACGTGCATTTCGGCGGAGACGAAGTCCCCTTCTTTCACGCTGGTGACTTCGCTGCCGAAAGCGGCGACCTTGCCGCAGAATTCGTGGCCGGGGATTAGCGGAGGATGGATGCGGTTCTGCGCCCAGCGGTCCCAATTGTAGATGTGCAGGTCGGTGCCGCATATTGATGCGACCTCGACCTTGACCAGGACTTCGGTGGGACCGAAGGTGGGAATTTTGACTTCGCGGATTTCCGCGCCCGGTGCGGCCTCCGGTTTTACGACAGCGGACATCGTGGACGGCATGACGGCTACCTTATGAATTCGGACTCAGACACAAAACATTTGATTCTAGCACCGGGAGAGAAGTCTGGCTGCTAGCTCTGAGACTTGTAGTGCCTGAGTTTGAAATTTAGATGTGCCAATAGGCGCGAATCGTAAATTCTAGGATCATTCCACAGAACGATCCTAGAGCCAGCGCAAATACGACAATCTTTCGACCGTGCGTTGCGAACCGTCCCTGATAGCGAAAAACAAACCAAACCGCGAATGCCATGAAGATCAAACTAACCGCGCGTAAATATGGCGTTCCAAATCCAGAATATATATGCCTGCGTCGATCTTCTGAGATATGCGGAAAGATCGCAAACTGAAGCGCGGCCCAATAGGCGAGCGCTAGGGCTGGAATCCATGCGGCTACTTGGCGGAGCGATACATCCTCCAGTTTCATGCTGCTCTCTTCATCGTCCGGCTCGCGCTTGCTAGGTTTCGGCATGTAATTGTCCGCCATGAGGATGATTTCCTCAAGACTGCAAAACGTGATCGCTCAGACTAGCCGTCTTGCTGGGCATTGAGATTTCAAACTGAGGCACCACCCTGAGGCTTATAAGGTTTGGCGACTGTCTTGAAGCCCTCGGACTTTCCGCGAGGAATGCTCAGCGTCTCCCACTTGTTGGAGCGGATGTGCTTGGCCAGGAATACGATCTGGCCGGTGTGATAACCATAATGCGCGATCTGGCGGTTAATGGCCTGCAGCACGGTGTGGGGTTCACTACGGATGGTGACTGTGCGCGTAACGTCTTCGGGCTTGAGGGATTCGATTGCGGCAAAGACGCGCGCCCAGCCATTCTCCCACAAAGTGGTGAGATCGGCGCGGGTGGTCGAGGAGTTGACCTCGAATTCCTGGTCGCGTTTGCGGTCGGGCTTTTCACCGTCGGTGGTGAGGAAGTCAGTGAAGCGGGAGCGCATGTTCCCTGCCATGTGTTTCACGATGATGGCGATGGAATTCGATTCGGGATCGAGAGTGAGGAAAAGCTCATGGTCCTTGAGTTGCGCCATTGCGCTCTCAGCCAGGCGCTTGTGCCCGCGCATCTGGCGATGGGCTTCGTCGAGATATTGGGTCGCGATATCGGGCATAAATCTGAATCTCTTAATTGGATGCTTACGAATTAGGCGCGGTACCTGGCGGGATGATCGGGTAGGGCGCGGTCAAAGTCTCGGAGCGCAATTCGATTTCCAGTTCGATGCCCCCGACCCATTTCGCGAACAAGTTATAAATTAGCGCGCCAATCGCGCCCGCTACAAAACCCATCGCACCATAGATCAGCGGCATGAGAACGGCAAAGCCGATGCCGAAAACCCCAGCCAAGGGACTGTTGTGTTGTCCTAAGGCGGATCCCATGGCTCCGATCAGGAGAACGAATGGAGCGAAAATCAGGCCCATACAGCCATAGATCAATCCCATAATCTTGGCTACTGAGAGCACTCCGACTGACTTGACGACGTGCATGAAAACCCTCCTGATAATGTTCGGCAAAATGCGCGATCATTTATGAACGTGGCAAGTTTAACCCCAGCCACCGCCACCGGGCGACTCGATTCTAATGCGCTCGCCGGAGTACAGGCGCGTGCTGAATTTTCCTGGCATCGTTTCGGTCGAGCCGTCTTTGCGGATTACGCTTGTCTTACCCGGTGCGCCATTGGAGCCGCCGTTCAATCCCCACGGGCCGCGCGTGCGGCGGTCTGAGAGCATGGTTACTTCGCAATCGGTGAGCACTTCAATCTCGCGGATGATGCCGTCGCCGCCTTGATGCTTTCCTGCGCCCCCGCTCGCCGGTCGAAGCGAGTATTGCCGAACACGCAGCGGATACGCGTATTCCAATGCCTCGGCTGGAGTGTTCAGCGAATTTGTCATGTGCGTGTGCACGCCGGAGACGCCACGCTTGGTGGGCCGTGCTCCCATACCGCCGGCGATGGTTTCGTAGTAAGCGAAGGGCTTGCCGGTGCGGGGATCGATGCCGCCGATGGTTAGGTTGTTCATGGTGCCGGATGCGGCGGCGGGGATCCGATCAGGAATCGCTTGTGCCAGCGCGCGCAGTAGAACATCGACGATGCGCTGGGAAGTTTCGACGTTTCCACCAGCCACCGCGGCTGGCGGCTTCGCGTTCACGATTGTTCCTTCGGGCGCGATCACCTGGAGGGGGCGCATTAGGCCCGCAGCGGCTGGAACATCATCTGCCAGCAGACAACGAAAAACGTAGAAGCACGCGGAGTAGGTGATAGCTTCGACGGCGTTCACGCTGCCTGCGACCTGAGGATCGCTGCCTGCGAAATCGACTGTGACGGCAGTTCCTGACGAGGCACTCGGATTAAATTTTAGCGTTACTGCGATCTTTATCGGCTTGTCGTCGGCGCCGTCGTTGTCCAGAAAATCTTCGGCGCGATATGTGCCGGGCGGCACTTGCAGCAGGAACGCGCGCATCAGTACTTCGGAATAGTTCATCAGCTCCCGCGCGGCGTGCTGGGCGCGATCGATTCCGTAGCGGGCGCAGACTTCGCTCAGGCGCTCGGCTCCGGTGTGGCAGGCTGCAATCTGCGCGCCCAAATCGCCCTCGCGCTCCTCAGGGGTACGCACGTTGTTGAGCAGCAGTGCCAGCACATCGGGCACTATTTTCCCTGCACGCATGATCTTCACGGGAGGAATGCGGAAGCCTTCTTGATAGATCTCGCGGCATGGGCCCATGGATCCTGGGTACGCTCCGCCTACATCGGCGTGGTGGGCGCGGGATGCCACGTAGAAGTCGGGATGATTGCCGTCTTTTAGCGGGCGGGGGCGTCCGCTCCACACAATGTGCACTGGCGCTACCAGCGTGATGTCGGGCAGGTGCGTGCCTCCGCGGAAGGGGTCGTTCAGTATGACCACATCGCCCGGCGCCATCTCGCAGGCCGCTATTGCGGCTTGCACCGACATTGGCATCGAGCCCAGGTGCACAGGCATGTGGTCGCCCATCGCGATCACTTCTCCGTCGCTGTCAAATACGGCGCAGGAGTAGTCGCGGCGCTCCTTGATGTTGGGAGAAAATGCCGTGCGGCGTAGCGCAGCGCCCATCTCTTCGGCGATCGAGTGATAAAGATTTTTGAAGATTTCCAGCTCGATGGGATCGCGTCGCATGAGGCGCAGTTTACCGGAAGAGGCGGTTGCTAGTCGCTGGTCGTTAGTCGTCGGTCGGTGGCCGTTGTCGAACAGCGCGACGTTTCTGACGCTGAATCGCGCACAATGAATGACTCAGCATGGAGAAAAATCTTGCACTTTGTGCAAAATTGTGTTGACACTGCGTTCATACTGCCGCAATATCTTGTGTTAAGGACGCTACCTGTACCATGAGTTGGGTGGCTTTTTGCATTCGGGTCCCCGAAGTCGCAAGGGAAAATCGTTCACGGAGGAACCTTCAATGGCAACGAAGAAGAAAGCAAAAAAGAAGAAACACTAACTGATTGCGAAACGATACTTCGCAAGGGCCGAGAATTTAACCTGCCTCTCAGGAGAAGCACCTCTTGAGAGGCGTTACCTTTTTGGGCTGGCAATTAGCAAGCAGCAGTTGGCAATTGGCGCGCTTGGCATGTGTGGCACTAACTGCTCATTGCCAAAGTTGTCTCCGCAATCTAAATTCTCCTTAGCAAATTCTTCATGTGTGGCACAATGATCAGACACTACCGGCCTTGAGCCATGGGGCATGCATGAGTCCGAAAAAAAAGAGCGCGGGCAAGAATAAGGCGGATGAAATCTTCATCCCCGACAAGCTTTATTTCCGCATCGGCGAAGTGGCGACGCTGTGCCGGCTGCCGGCTTACGTGCTGCGCTTCTGGGAGAGCGAGTTTCCGCAGCTCAAGCCGGTGAAGAGCAGCACCGGCCAGCGTATGTACCGCAGACGCGATGTGGAAAGCATACTGCGCATCAAGCAGCTTTTGTACGAGCAGGGGTTCACGATCGTAGGCGCGCGGCAACAACTGCGCGCGGAAGCGAAACCCGATAGGGGGCAGGCTGCCATTCCATTCCCGGCGCAATCGTCCGCAGAAATCCAGCACATCCGGCAGGGGCTGCGGGAGATTTTGAATTTGCTTTCGACGCGCAGGACGGGATAGTTAGGGGCCAAGGATTAGGAGGGTAGGGTTTAGATTCCCAAGACCTAAGACCTGCTTTCTTCTTCACGCCGCTTGTTCCGGAGTTACCTTCTTCGTCTTTCCTGCGTTCGCGGCGTCCAGGCGGATGCGGCTTACGCGGGTCGTTTCCTGAATCAGATCATCGGCGACTTTGTCGCTGTCGCCCGCCATCACTGAACCTGCGGCCAAAGCGAAGCGCAGCGCATCGGCCTGATCCTCGAAATATAGAATGACTTGCCCGGACATAAGAACTCCCTTCAGCGTGATCTGACTGCAGAGCAGTTAGTAAAGAACAGACGAGAGGCGCGCGCAAAGCGCGTGTGGAACTTTCTCCGATTGTGAGCGAGCCATACGCGGCTTCAAAGTGCTTTTCTTGGTTCGCGCGGATTCGGAAGGGCATGAAACTATAATGAGGGACCTCAGCAGGCGGATTGACGGGAAAAGCGGTCCAGCCTAAGATTGCGGTTCCGCATGATCGGCCAAACTATCTCCCACTACCAGATCACAGCCAAGCTTGGGGGCGGGGGCATGGGTGTTGTTTACAAGGCCGAGGATTCGCGCCTGCACCGCACCGTAGCTTTAAAATTTCTTGCGGAAGACTCCGCCAAAGACCCGGCAGCGCTGGAACGCTTCCGTCGTGAGGCGCAGGCGGCTTCCGGGCTCAACCATTCGAATATCTGCACGATCTATGACATTGGCGAAGAAGGCGGCGTCGCCTACATCGTCATGGAATTCATTGACGGGCAGACGCTGAAGCACCGCATCGAGGGCAAGCCGATGCGGTTGAGCGAAGTGTTGGAGATCGCGGTGCAGGTGGCCGACGCTTTGGATGCGGCGCACGCTCAGGGCATTGTCCATCGCGATATCAAACCCGCGAATATCTTTATCACGCGCAGCGGGCAGGCGAAGGTGCTCGATTTCGGTTTGGCGAAATACACCGCCGAAGCCCACACGAATGGTGCCGCTGGAACCAGTTCCATGCCGACCGCGGAAGCCAATCTGCTGACCAGTCCGGGCTCGACCATTGGAACGATCGCGTATATGTCGCCGGAGCAGGCCATGGGCGAGGAGCTCGACCGGCGTACCGATCTTTTTTCGCTGGGCATCGTTTTGTACGAAATGGTCACGGGGCGGCAGGCATTTCCCGGGAACACCAGCGCGGCGGTCTTCGACGGAATTCTGAATCGCGGGCCGGTTCCACCTCTGGAATTAAATCCTCAACTGCCGCCGAGGATTGCGGAGATTCTGGATAAGGCGCTGGAAAAAGATCTAAAGCTGCGTTATCAGACGGCCTCGGATTTCCGCGTAGACCTGCAGCGGTTGAAGCGTGAGTCGGAGTCGCATGGCAGCTCGACGTCCGGAGTTACTCCCCGCGCTCAGGTGGCGGTTGTTGCGCCAGCCTCTGGCTTCAGGCGGTGGCCGCTGGTTGCGCTGGCGTCCGGAATCGTTGCGCTTGCCTTAATCGCGGGGGCTTACGTTTTTGGAAAACGCGAAGGCCAGGCTTCCAGCATCTCGCCGCCGACTTATCATCAATTGACTTTCCGAGGCGGCACCATCCGCATGGCGCGTTTTGCGCCTGACGGAAAAAATATCGTGTACAGCGCGGCTTGGGAAGGGAATCCGTTCGAGTTGTTGATCACGCGTCCGGACAGCCCGGAATCGCGCCCGTTTGGATTGTCGAAGGCTGAAGTGCTCTCGATTTCAGCCGAGGGTGAGATGGCGGTTCTGCTGAACAGTCACAACATCGACCCCTACATTAACGTTGGAACATTGGGCCGAGTGCCACTTGGCGGCGGCGCGCCGCGTGAGGTGCTGGAGAATGTGCAATGGGCGGACTGGTCGCCGGATGGGCAGAACTTCGCCGTGGTACGCGAGTTCGGCGGCCTGAGCCGGATTGAATATCCCATCGGGAAAGTGTTGTATCAAACTGGAGGATGGCTCAGCCACGCTCGCGTTAGTCCCAAGGGAGACATGGTGGCCTTCATCGAACATCCGGTCCGGCGCGACGATGCGGGCACGATTGGTGTTGTGGATCTCGCGGGTAAAAAGAAAACTTTATCCACCGGATGGGAAACTGCCTGGGGACTGGGCTGGTCTCCAAATGGGAACGAGATCTGGTTTTCCAGCACGCGGCTTGGCTACGGGCGATATCTTTCCGCGGTAACTCTCTCCGGCAAGGAGCGGCTTCTGGCGCGCGAGCCCGGCACGCTGACTTTGCAAGATGTTGCTAAAGACGGGCGCGTGCTGATTACTCGCGATGTGCCCCGCGTGGGCATGGTCGGCATGATTGCCGGTGCAAGTAAGGAGCGCGACCTTTCCTGGCTCGACTGGTCCGCGCCCAAGGATCTGTCCGCTGATGGGAAGCAGCTTTTGTTTACTGAATCGGGTGAGGCTGGCGGCGAGAATTATTCCACCTACATTCGGGGCACCGACGGATCGCCAGCAGTTCGGCTGGGAGACGGACTGAGCTTCGCGCTCTCTCCCGATGAAAAATGGGTGCTGACCGGTCTGCCCAAGCCGCCGGTGCAGTTCGGCCTTGCACCGACGGGCGCGGGGGAAGCGCGGCAGATCACACATGACGAGATCAATCGCCTGTGGGCACGGTGGTTTCCAGATGGCAAGCGAATTCTGTTTTCGGCCGACGAACCCGGTAAGGGCGTGCGACTTTATATACAAGATGTGAACGGCAATCCGCCGAAAGCGATTTCCGGCGAAGGTGTGAACGGAAGCATGATTGCCATTTCTCCGGACGGCAAACAGATCGCGATGGTGGGAGCGGATCAGAAACCCGCCATGCTCACGGTTGAAAGCGGCGAAATTCATCCTATTGCGGGGCTGGACTCTGGAGAAGCGCCGATTGCGTGGTCTGGCGACGGCCGCTCACTATTTGTCTACAAGCTCGGCGAAGTTCCCAGCACGGTGAACCGGCTGGACCTCGCCACCGGCCGCAAGCAGCTATGGAAAAAATTGGTTCCACCCGATGTCTCGGGCGTCACCGATATCAGCTCGATCCTCATCACTCCCGACGGCAACAATTACGTCTACGAGTATGGCCGCACACTTTCCGATTTGTATCTGGTGAACGACCTGAAGTAAGTGGATGAATTGGTCGACTGCCGACCCGCGCACCCTAAATGATTCACAACGCTGCGGAGTGAATTTGAAATCCAAACGAAAATGGACCTCGCAGGCCTTCGTGCTGCACCTGCGCTTTCTCGTAGAGAAGAGTAGCTATCTTCTCAATATCTTCCCGTGCTCTAACGGCATTTTCTTCCGTGCCGAATTTCTCCCATTCGGCCAGGGCTATTTGGCCAACCTTCCATCTAGGATTTCGTCCACATTCTCTTCGCTTTCCGTCTGCAGGATTTCAGTTTTCCCGTGAGCAAGATAATTTCTGAAAGTGAAAAGGTCTTTCACGATCTGCCACGGGTGCGAACCATAATCAGGTGTCAAGTCGATTAGACCATTCAGCAAATCCAATTTTTCTTTAGGCTTCAACCGCTCCAGATAGCTCCAGTGCGGAACAATGCGTTGCCCTAGCCAATTCAAAAAGGCTTCGAGGTAGAACGCTCGGAAAACCAGACTAGCCCTGAACTGGTGCGCTGAACCTTTGACGTCCTTCTGACCCGCGTCAAGCAGGCAGTTAGCTGTATGCCACAGCTCTGCGTGGATTCTGACTTCCCTCTTCTTCGTGACACGCGCCTTTCTAATTTTTGGTTTGTCCATGAAAGTAGACCGCAGTCGATAAAATTCTTAGCCTTACAACTCAGGCCCGGAATGAAAAGCGCGTAACAGCTTGATCTGAGTATTGGTCGGGACGGGCAGATTTGAACTGCCGACCCCTCGCACCCCAAGCGAGTGCTCTACCAGGCTGAGCCACGTCCCGACTAGGAAGGAAACCCGCTGCTTTGCGTTTGCGGCGGATGGGGTTAACTAGAGGATTTTATCATCAGCTGAGTGGTTTGGTGCGTCTGCACTCGATTTTGTCTTGCTCGAAATTTCTCTAAGGATGGCAGGGCCAGGGAAACGGATTTAAGTGAGGAGCAAACTGGAAACTCGCGGGGGTTGTGATCTCTACTCGCAGTTTGATGCGGGTCAGTGCATCCGTCTTCGGATCCGTTTTGTAGGAAGAAATATGAACAAGGAGTGATCCTTTGCGCGCCTCGTCCACTGCTTCGGTGTAGTCTGAGAGCGCTTTATCCGGGTCCGGAGTTTTATAAGACCAGAGGACATTCCCGATCAGGCCGAAGACCCGGTCGTAATCTTCTCGGCTCAGTAGGAATTTCATCTCATGGGGATGAGCTAACGAGGACTTGACGGTCTCGCCATACCCGGGCCCCAGCGTTTGGTTTGCGTTGAAGCGCAGAGGAAGGTTCACGGGATAAATGTAATCCTTCGTGTTCGCTTCCGCAGGCACGATATCCAGGAACCAACCCTGCTCTTTTTGGCTCCTTACCCGGAACAGCAACCCGCCACCCAACTCCCGTTCGAAATCATCGCCAGCATTAAGAGCCACCTTAAAAGATACGTATTGGCATGCCATAGCCGATTGCGCCTGCGCAGCGACCGGAGCGATTGCGCACAGAAGCATCAATCCGGCCAGCAACCTCCGACGGCGATTCCACTCCGGCATAGATTCGCTCAGTGCTTCTTTCGTTTGCGCTTAGGAAGCGGCTTTTCTTCCAGGACGGCGAACTGGATCTTTTTCTCTACGGGATCGATGCGGTCGACAATCACGCGAATTCTTTGTCCGAGGCTGTAGGTTTTGCGCGAGCGTTGGCCGATGATTTGGCGCGTGTTCTCGTGGTAGCTGTAATAGTCGTCGGTGAGCGTATTCAGCGGGACCAGGCCTTCGACGAACAGGTCGGTTAGCTCGACGAAGAAGCCGAACTTGGTGATGCTGGTGATCAGACCGTCGAAGTCTTCGCCTATGCGGTCCTGCATGAACCTGGCCTTCTTCCATTCCATAAGCTCGCGCTCAGCATCGTCGGCGCGGCGCTCGGATTGACTGGACTCTTCGGCGATTTCGTGGAGTTCTTCGAGCGAGATGGGTCCGCCCAAGGGCTCGTGAGATTCGTGGGCGGCATGGTCGCGGCGCTTCGACCAAGGCGATGGGGCGTCCACCTCAGGGGCTAAAGCCCTATTCTCCAGATCTCTTGACGCGGCGCTAAAGCGCCGCTCTTCCACGGTATTGGACGCGCCGGTATCAGATGTGGCAGGGAATATTCCCAAAGGTACGTCACCGTCGCGACGCTCTGGGGAATCGCGCAAAACTTCTTTCAAAACGCGGTGTACGATCAGGTCGGGATAGCGGCGGATCGGTGACGTGAAGTGCGTGTAATTTGTGGCCGCTAACGCGAAGTGGCCGTGATTCTCTTCCGAATAGCGCGCTTGCTTGAGTGAGCGAAGTATCAGGTAACTCAGGATGCGCTCTTCCGGCTTGCCTGCGATTTTGGCGGCTAGCTTCTGGTACATGCGTGGAGTGATGTGAACGTCTTTGGGGATCTCGACAGTGCGCGCCTGCTTGCCTGTGCGACGCGCGGCGCGGCGGTCGGTTTTGAATTGCACACGGTGAATGGGCAACGCACCTACGCCGAGAGAATATCCGAGGGTTGCGGCGATCGTTTCGAAGTCGTAGACGCGTTTGGCGTCCGGCTTTTCGTGGATTCGATATAAGGACGCGATGTGTTTCGATGCGAGATACTGCGCGACGCACTCGTTGGCCGAAAGCATGAACTCTTCGATCACGCGATGCGCGATGTTGCGCTCGGAGCGCGTGATGCTTTTCATCAAGCCGAATTCGTCGAACTCGATGACCGGCTCGGGCAGGTCGAAATCGATCGAGCCGCGGCGCTGGCGTTTGCGGTTGAGAATGAGCGCGAGGTCGCGCATGAGCTCGAAGGTGGGCACAAGATTCGCGTAACGCTCTCGCAGGGGAGCGTCGCCTTCGAGGACGGCGTTAACCGCATTGTAGGTCATTCTTTCAGCCGAACGGATGACGCCCTCGCACAGCTCGTAGCTGACGATCTCGCCGCGAGGATCGATTTGCATGATGCACGACAGGACCAAGCGGTCGAGGTGCGGACGCAGGCTGCAGATATCCGTGGATAGTTCGAGGGGCAGCATGGGCACGGCGCGGTCGGGGAAGTAGACGCTGGTACCGCGCATGCGCGCTTCCTGATCGAGCGCGGAATCGGGCGTGACATATTGGGCCACGTCGGCGATGTGGACCTGCAACTCGAAATTGCCACCGGGGAGACTGCACACGGTGACGGCGTCGTCGAAGTCGCGCGCGGTTTCGCCGTCGATGGTAACGATGGGCACGGTGCGAAAGTCGCGCCGGTGGCAGAGTTCCTGCGCCGGGATGGTGGCGGGAATGTTCTGCGCTTCTTCGAGTGTGGCTGCGGGAAAGTGATGAGGCAGGTGAAATTTGCGGATAGTAATTTCGACGTCGACGCCGAAGTCGTCAGGGCGGCCGAGAATTTCAATGACTCGTCCGCGCGGATTTTGTGTGGGCGTGGGCCAGTCGGTGATTTCGACATCGACTACTACCCCTTCGAGATCGTCCGAGTTGACGCGGCGTGCGGCTTCGCTGCCGAGCACGCGGTCGACTGATTTTCGTGGCGCCGGCGTCTCGCTGGCGGGTACCGGGGACGGCGGCGCTACATTCTCTGCGCCGGGCGGAATTACTACATCCATCGTGATCTTGCTGTCGATTGGCTTTACGGAGTTGTGGCGGGCGCCGTAGTGGAAAATTCCGACGACGGTGGGATGCGCGCGCACCACCGGACGCACGATGCGGCCTTCGGCGCGGCCATCGAGGCGAGTGGCGACGACGTCGACCAACACGCGATCGCCGTGCATGGCGTTGCCGATGGCGTGAGGCGCGATGAAGATGTCGCCGACGAGGCGCGACTTGAGAGACGGACTCAGCGAACTGGCGTCGGGGATGACGAAACCGAAGCCATCGCGGTGCATGGTGAGGCGGCCCACGACCAGGTTTTTGTCATTTTTGTGGGCGGCGGGTTGCGGTAGAGCGTAGCGATCGGAATTGAGCTGAACTAATTCTCCCGCGGCGACCAGCTTTTGGAGATGAGCATCGAGATCTTCGCGAGCTTCGCCGTGCAGGCCGAGTTCGCGTACGAGCTGCTTGAATCCAGCAGCGCGCTTGGGCTGGCGGGCGATGTGCTTCAGGATGGTGGAGTCGGAAAGCATGGGCGGAGCTGTCAGCTATCAGCCGTCAGCTTTCAGCATAACCCAGATGCAATGCGGGATTCTTAGTCTGCATCTCACCACGTGTCTTCACCACGAATCCCCGCCGCCGCGTGGCGGCCACGCACCTAGCATACGGCGGATCATTGCGATCTGGCCTACATGGTAGCTGTTGTGCGCGACCATCTGCCAGAGCACGGCTTCGAGCGTTCCCGCGATCTTTTTATCAGCTTCGTGAACAGTCTCGATCTGACGCTGCATTCCTTGTGGAGCGGAATTTGCCAGGCTTGCGAAATCAGCGAGCAGATCGGCGAAGCGCTCGCGCAGGCGATCCCAGTCCGGCTTGTCGTTTTGCAAATCGGTTGGAGATAGCGGTGGGAAGCTCTCCGAGTTGTGCTGCGGATAGGCCGGCTTCTCACCGCGAATGCGGCGGAGTTCATAGTCCATCCAGTAATTCATGTGAAAGACGAGTTGTGCAATGGAGTGCGGAAAGCCTTCGATGTGGCGCACGGCCAGTTCGGAGGAAAGATCTTCGACGCTGGCGATGGGGTCGGCATGGGAGCCTTTGCCGTGGAGCAGTTCTATTAGTACGCGTGACATAGGAAGATCAGATCTGAGTTGCTGCAGGCAGAAACCAAGATCCCTCGCTTCGCTCGGGATGACAAGCTGAGTGTTCGGGATGACAAACCTTATCGCTTCACACGGTGTGACGACCGGATGAGAAATGTCGCCGCTCACATCACCGTTCGGCGAAGTATTTCTCTTTCAGAATCCTGCGGTGGTGCAATTCATGTCCTGCGATGGTATAGGCCAGAGCGCGCACGGTGACCTCATTCTTGTTGGCGACGCCGCGCCGCATCCAGGCTGCCTCGTCGAGATCGCGCAACAGCGAAAGTGTGGCGCGGCGCACGGCGATGAAGTCTTCGACTAAATCCGACAGCGGACGATTTGCGAACGGGCCGTTGCGGACGTAGTCATCCTGCTCGAAGCCTTCGAGAGGCGTGGCGTCGGCGCGCGCGATGCGTAGAGCGCGGTAGGCAAAGACGCGCTCGGTATCGCAGACGTGGCCGAGAACTTCTTTGGCGCTCCATTTCTCTGGCGCGTAACGGAAGTTGCCATCTTCCTCGTCTCGACAGGAGAGCAGCAACATTGTCTCGCGGCGCTGTTGGTCGAGGGTGTTGAGAATGTCATCGCCCGGAACCAGGGAAATGTAGCGGTCATAGTATTGCGCGTATTCGCCGGGTTGAGGCCGGCTGACGGTGAAGGTTGGAGGAGTAACGACGGCAGATTCTGACATGACTGGCTCCTTCGTGGCTGGATTGCACCTTCGATAAATCTTCGACCCCAGAAGCATACTCCCAGGGGCTGTGGAATGTTAGACGGGCGAAGTCTTTTTTGGGAATCCTTACACGGTAGAGTCTCAAAATGGCGGGGCGTGAGACGTGGGGGAGGACGGCTGGCTGGGTGCGCAGGCGAGTACCAAGGTAGGAAACTCTGTTGAAAATAAAGGGTTTTCCACAGCGCTCATATTGAGACTGGGGAGTACAATTCGATTTGGTCACGTAAGTGCGGCCCGTGATCCCTTAATCCCAACAAGGAAAGGAACTTTGTATCCATGTGGAAGCCGACAAATCAGCCTCAGACCCTAGGGCGGCCAACAGAACCGGAGCGTCCAACTATGTCTACCCCGAATGCGCCAGCAGTTAGCATGGCGAATGAACCTGCTGCTGCGCCGCGCCCGGCCGGCACCACCACTACAACCGCGGACCAGGCGACCATCGGCAAATCGCTGGTGATCAAGGGCGAGGTTACTGGATCGGAATCGCTCTATATTGATGGCCGGGTCGAGGGTTCGATCAGCCTGGCTGGCAACCGCGTCACCATTGGACGGAATGGAGTGGTGGCAGCCAACATCAATGCCCGCGAAATTGTGGTGCTGGGGAAAGTGCGCGGCAACCTCACCGCCAGCGACCGGGTGGATATCCGCAGCGATGGCTCGCTCACCGGCAACGTAGTCGCGGCCCGCATCTCCATTGAAGACGGCGCTTACTTCAAGGGCGGTATCGACATCCGCAAGGGCGGCCAGCCCACGCAGAGCAAGCCCAATGGCAAGGACGAGAGCGTTTCGGTGTCCGAGCCAGCGGCGGTCGGCGCGCGAGCGTAGGTTTGCGGTAGCGGCTTCACAGAAGATTAGCGGCGGAGTTCGCAGCGAATGCGAATGTCCGCCGTTTTGTTTTTCCGCCGTCATCGCCCCAATGAACTAGTTTTCGACCGCATACTGCCATTCGGCAGCTCGTTGACTGGCACAGTCCGAGTCCGTAAGATGAAGCGTCTCTCGCTGCGCATCTTCCAGCGCGGATTCGACTAAA
Organism: uncultured Acidobacteriaceae bacterium; assembly: GCA_963838015.1. Classification (GTDB taxonomy): domain Bacteria; phylum Acidobacteriota; class Terriglobia; order Terriglobales; family Acidobacteriaceae; genus Sulfotelmatobacter. The sequence continues at coordinate 265,543 of CAWIPG010000001.1, forward strand.
AATGATCGGGCAAACCATCTCTCATTACCACATTGTTGAGAAGCTCGGTGGCGGCGGCATGGGCGTGGTTTATAAGGCCGAGGACACGGAGCTTGGCCGTTTTGTTGCGCTGAAATTCCTGCCTGATGAAATGTCGCGCGATCCGCAGGCGCTGGAACGTTTTCGGCGCGAGGCGCGGGCGGCGTCCGCGTTGAATCATCCGAGTATCTGCACGATTTATGAAATTGGGAAGCATGGCGAACAATCATTTATCGCCATGGAATTTCTGGATGGGGTGACGCTCAAGCACCTCATCTCTGGCAAGCCGCTCGAAAACGAAACCGTTTTATCACTGGCCATTGAAATAGCGGATGGATTGGACGCGGCGCATGCGCAGGGCATCGTCCACCGGGACATTAAACCGGCGAATATTTTTGTCACCAAGCGCGGCCACGCGAAAGTGTTGGATTTCGGACTGGCCAAGGTCGCTACCGTAGCCAGTTCTTCGAGCCAGGCGGCATCGGAGAACACGATGACGGCGGCGATCGATCAGCATCTTACCAGCCCCGGTTCCACGCTCGGCACCATCGCCTATATGTCTCCCGAGCAGGCCCGCGCCCGGGAACTGGACGCGCGCAGCGATCTGTTTTCTTTCGGCGCGGTGCTCTACGAAATGACCACCGGCATGCTGCCCTTTCGCGGTAACAGTTCCGCGGAAATCTTCAAATCCATTCTGGATGAAGCGCCGCCCCTGGCGCTTCGCCTGAATCCAGATATGCCCGGCGGAGCTGGAACGCATCATCAACAAAGCTTTGGAAAAAGACCGCGAGTTGCGCTATCAAAGCGCCGCCGACTTGCGGTCCGATCTTACGCGCCTCAAGCGCGACTATGACTCCGGCCGTTCGCCCAGCGCTGTGTCGGCAGCTTCGGTAGTGCCTGCGAGTTCGTCCGCCGTTCCGAGTGCTGCCGCGATACCCACATCCAATAGTAGGTCGCGAAAATACATAGTCGCGGGTGTGGTTGGGCTTCTCGTGATTGCGGCCACGGCCGGCATCTATTTCTTACGTGGAAAGCCGGATGCCGGCAAGGTTAGTTCGATCGCGGTGCTTCCTTTTGTCAACGCGACCGCGGATTCCAACAACGAATACCTAAGCGACGGCTTGACGGAAAGCCTGATCAGCGCGCTTTCCCAACTGCCCGACATGAAAGTGATGGCGCGCAGCACGGTCTTCAAATTCAAGGGAAAAGAAGATGATCCGCAAAAGATCGGCGAGACGCTGCAGGTGAGCGCTCTGTTGATGGGGCGCATTACACAGCATGCGGACAACATTGGCGTGCAAGCCGACCTGGTGAGCGCGGCGGATGGCAGCGAGCTGTGGGGAGCGCATTACGAGAGCAAACTAGCCGATATCACGCAGGTGCAGGGCGAGATTACTCGCGATCTTTCCACGCGCTTGAAAATTCAAGTGAGCGGAAGCCAGCAACAGCGGCTGGGGCAGGCAGGAACCACCAATCCCGAGGCGTACCGCCTTTATTTGGAAGGCCGCCAGCTCTGGTATGGGCGCACGCCGGCGGGGTTGAAGAAAAGTATCGATCTCTTCCAGCAGGCTCATTGCCGCGGACCCCAACTACGCGCTCGCCTATGCCGGGCTGGCCGATACTTACAACGTCGCTCCCAGCTACGGAATCGGCATCTCCTCGAAGCAGGGCCTGGCACTGGCGGATGAAGCCAGCCGTAAAGCTCTTCAGTTGGATAGCTCGCTCGCCGAGGTGCATGCCACGCGGGGTATGGCGCTGGCCAATGCATTCAAGTTCAGCGAGGCTGAACCGGAGTTCAAGCGGGCCATTGAGTTGAACCCGAACTATTCCGCCGCCCACTATTTCTATGCGATCGCCTATCTCAGCCCAACCAATCATCTCGATCAGGCGCTGGACGAATTACGCACCACACTGTCGATGGACCCATTATCTTCGATCGTCAACACCAACTACGCGCTGATACTCATGGAAGCCAGGCATTATCCTGAAGCGCAGGCGCAATTTCAGAAAGTTCTCGAACGAGATCCAAGTTTCCAGCCGGCGTATTTTAAAATGTCGCAACTGTACGCCGATATGGGCCGTTTTCCAGAAGCAGTCAGCGCGCTTTCCAAGTCTTTTTTTGTGAAGCAGGCTCCTGTTAGTCCGGACGCAAAGGGCTATCTTCAACTCATGATGACTTTGGATGGCACGGACCGCTCCGCCGCCGTCGCTGGTGCCGCGGTGCGTGCTGGACAAAAGGACATGGCGTTTGAGTATCTCAACAAGGCGTATGAGGATGGCGACAATGAACTCACGTTCATCATTCGCGACCCCGCTCTGGATCCCCTTCGCTCCGATGCCCGCTACGTCGAACTGATGCGCAAGCTCGGCCTGACGCCGTAACCAAAACTCATACGACGAAACAGTTAGGGTTGAGTTCCCGCTCCCAAAATCTCTTTGCCTTCACCCTGCGCCACGGCAGGATATGCGGTAGCTTTGCGGCGTCGCAGATCGTTGGGCAACTGCGAGTTCAGCAGCCATAGACCTGCGGCGGTTGCGGCTGCCCAGGTTACAGAGATTAGCGCCAGTTGAAGGGTATCGGTGATACGGCTGCCGTGGCCGTAGGCGGGCAGCGGCACGATTTTTGCGACTTCCAAGCTGATTACTCCCGCTGCGATGGCGGTCAACGCGGATTTTCCTAACTCAGCCCAGCGCAGCGTGCCAACGAAACCAGCTTGCGGTAGTGCAGCAGCCAAGCCAGCGCGAGTAGGTTCACGCCGATACCGATATCGGAGGCCAGGCCAGGCCGACGACTCCATAGCTGTGGAACAGCAAAGAATAGATCGGCAATGAAGTGGCTGTGATTACGGTGACCGCGATCATGGGAGTGAGCGTGTTGCCTGCGGCATAGAAGGCGCGAGCGTAGAGTCCCTGGGCCGACCAGAGAGCTAGGGACAACGAGAACCAGAAAAAATAAACGGCCGTGGTCTGCGTGTCGGAAAGCAGAAATTGTCCGCGGCGGTAGACCAGATCGATCAGCGGGAGGGCGGCGGCCATCATCCATCCGGTGGCAAGAAATGATGCGGCGGAGACGCGGTAGACCGAGTCGTTCACCGTGGTGGCAAATTCCTTCAGGCGCTTTTCGTTGAACAGCCGCGCGAAGAATGGCAGAGAGGCCTGCCCGGTAGCCTGTCCGAACACCGCGATAGGTACGGCGAACAGTCGCTTGGCGTAGTTGAGGCGCGCAATTCGCCGACGCCCGCTGACGGCGTAGTGTCGGAGGATCCAGTCGTCAGCCGTAACCAGCGAAACGCCGAGCATCAGCGGAACTGAAAGCTTCACCCATTCGCGGAACGCGGGATTTGTAACGTCGAACGATGGCTTGTAGCCGGTCCCGATCCGGGCTGCGCCGATCACGCTGGCAAGAAATGGTCCGGCGATAGCTCCGGCCAGTGCGCCATAGGCCAGTGACGCAATGCCAAAATGGCGCCCGCCCAGCACTCCTCCCACAATAATGAAAACGTTGTAAACAGCGGGCCAAACGCCGGAAACAGAAACAGACGGTGCGATAGCAGCACGGCGGAAACCACTCCTCCAACATAGAAGAAAATCTGTGCCGGCAGAAGGATGCGCGTGAGGTGAACACAGAGCTCGATTTGCTCGGCGAAAAATGCCGAGGGCCAAACATCCAGCCCACAAACTGGGGCGTGAAGATTTCGGTGACGATCGTGCCGCGATCATCACCGACGGTCATGACCGTAACTACGATGGAAAAAGTCTTCTCCGCATCGGTCTCGCGTTTTTCCGCGAGGAACCGGGTATAGATCGAAATGAATGTAATGGAGGCCGCGCCCCCGGCCACGATGTAGTTGAGCCAGTCGGGTAAGGTGAAAGCGGCGACGAAGGCGTCCGTCCGTTGGCCCGCGCCGAAAGCGTACGCGATATAGGCTTCGCGAATGTAGCCGACCACGCGCGAGAGCATCACGCGCCGACATCAGCAGTAAAGTGGCTGAGAACGCGGAGTGCTGATGGGACGGCCGGAAGAAGCGCAGAAGTCTGGTCATGATTGTCGAGAAACAGGGCTACAGATCTACGCTGGCAAGGCCGAATGTTCGTTGCCTGTGCGCGAATGCCAATTTCCTTCAAAGCCTACCAGAGGCTCGTATCGCCGATGGAGTTTATCGCGCGAATCGGAGCTGGATGGTTCCTTTATTGACACTGGAAGGAGTTCTTTTGCGCGGCGCTCGTGGAAGCGGGGCTGGACCGCAGGCGAATCAGAGTGTAGCGCTCGGGCGGGACTGGCCCGATGGCGAAGGGTAAAGGACCCCAATCCGCACCGTAAAAACCTGTGCCGAGCTCGCGTTGGGCTGTGGTGATGCCGAGGTTCATTGGAATTCGGATGACTTCGCACGATGCCACGAACCCTGGTCGTATTTCGAAGAGCTTGTCGCGAGCGGCAACGGCGAGGAAATCTCCGGCATGGCGCGGAGGATCATCAACAACTACGGCATGTGCGCCGGAGGATTCCATGTAGTACTGAAATCCCCAATGGCCCATGAACCAGACCGTTCCTGACTGGTTCCGGGTCTTCTGCCTCGAGCAGGGTTGCTGCGGTGTGGCCGGAGTTTGCCATCTCCGTATCAGCCCAGGTCAGCCAGAGCGATACCGCTCCGGTCGCGGCTAGTGCGATCGTCATCAATTTTGCCGTGTGCCAGCGCTTGGAGCGTGGCCGCAGCGTCTCCATCTTATCTATACGCCGCGCGAGAAGAATGCCGGCGGCTGGAATCAGTGGGAGCACGGAGCGGACGTTGATCATCCAGTTGACGAAGCCGGTGAAAATGAAGGTTCCGAAAATCCAGAGCAGCAGCAACAAAGAGTCGGCACCTCTGCGTTCCGCCGCATCCGTAACCGCCAGTGCCAGCACGGAGAGGCCAGCCGCAATGAAGAGTGTCAACTGAATGCCGACCACAAACCAGTGTTGATAGAAATCGAACGGCCAGAGCGTGGCACCGAGGGACAGGCGGCCGGTGCTGATGAGGAATCCTGCGATTCCGCTCGCGAAGCAGACGGCGAAGATGCTTGCGCGCTTCCAGATGAGGGGAGCCAGGGTCAGAGCGGGAAGTGCGCAACCGCCCACAAAGCTGAGATCGACTAATGTTTTGGCCAGCGTCGAAGCCTGCCTTGCTTGCCGCATTCCGACGGAGAGATGGGCCGCGCTGGTAATCATGCGCACCCCGTAGACAGCTTTCGTCCAATGCTGATATCCGGTCAGTACCAGGATGGGCGCGAGTAGATACCAGGCCCAGCTTCCGAAACGGCGCAGCCGTGCCAAAGAATATGCGGCGAGCAGCAGAATCAGAGCTGCGCCAAAGTATTTTGTTAGAGCGCTCAGCGTTATCAGCACGGCAGACAGTGCCAGATATCCGGGCTTCTGCGGCTCCAGTCCTTCTATCCAGAAAATGATCGCCCACAGCCAAAATGCAACCATCATGGTGTCGCACATTACGCTGTTTGCCGATACGAGAAACGCCGGGGTGAGAAGTGTGGCTGCGGCGGCTAGCAGCGGCGACTTTGTGAATCTCTGCGCTAGACGATATGTGCCCAACACCACTCCTAGTGCCGGAAGAAGAAATGCAAGATGTAATGCCCGCTCTGACCAGCCTACGATCGTTGCTGGCCGCGGCGATGTAGTACGCCGCAAAGGGAGGATTCTTGGTTTCGTACGCCATGGGTACGGCATCGAGGAACCAATTCACTTTGAATCCGAAGGGATCAAGCGGGTGCTGCGTGATCTGGCGCGCTACATAAAGGAACAACGTGTCATCGATGTTGAAAGCTTTTCCAGAAAACGGGAGCAGGCAAGCGAATACGGCCACAGCGAGAAGGATGTAGGCAGGAAGCTGCGAACGTGGGGCCTGAACTTTCTCGCCGACCGGTGCCATCAAGGGAGTGTAACAAGAGGTGTGGAAATCCCGTCAGTAGCGGTGCACTGATATGCGGTACTTCATGCTTCTATTTGTCATTCTCAACATCGTAGGCACCGGAAAGTGTGACGTTGGAATGCAGAGGCAACTCCTCCGATGAGTGGCCGACCTCGATGGAATATTTCCCCGCATCCGCGTGCCAGTGTTTTGCGGCGACGTCGTAGAAAGCGAAAGCGCGGGAGTTGAGTGGCACAGTTACATGCTTGGTTTCGCCTGCAGCCAGTTCGACACGGGAAAAGCCTTTAAGCTCTTTGGGCGGGCGCGGCACTGTCGGCTCCGCTTCAGCAACGTAGACCTGCGCTACGTCCGCGCCGGCACGAGAGCCGGTGTTGGTCACATCAAACGAAATTTCATAGTTTCCAGCGGCTGACGATGCTCCCGACGGTTTCACTTCCAGATGGCTGTATTTGAAGGTCGTATAAGACAAACCATAGCCGAAGGGGTACAGTGGCTTCACGTGATTGTGTTCGTAGCCGCGATAGCCGACGAAGACACCTTCTTTATAAACCACACGAATGGTTCCCGGCTCGGCGTAATAGCTACCGTGAACCGGATTGTCGGCCCAGCGCTTTTCGAGCGTGATGGGAAGATGTCCTGAGGGATTGACGGCGCCGAAGAGAATATCCGCGAACGCGGTACCGCCGCGCTCGCCCGGATACCAGAGTTCGAGATACGCGGGAACGCGATCGAGCCAGCCTTCTGAGTCGACATTCCCTCCGGACGTGACGGCGACGATCGTGTTTTTGTTGATCGCGGCGAGTTCGCGGATGAGTTCATCCTGACCGAACGGGAGACTGAAAGTGCGGTCGGATCCCTCCGATTCGCTATTCGCGTCGAAGCCGGCGGCGATGATCACGACGTCGGCTTTGGCGGCTAAGGTTTTCGCGGTGGCAGAGACGATCTTGCGTTGGTCGGCGATGCCGACGAGCATGCGCCCCCCCAAAGGAGAAGTCTGAAAAGCCTCGGCGACAATCTTGTGCGGTCCGGCCGAGAGCGTTAAGGTTGTGCAGTTCTGTAGAGCCGTGGCGAATTTCCATTCATCGAAGACCGGCTTGTCATCGACCAGAAGGCGGTAGCCGTTGCCCTCGCCGAAAAATTCAGCCGCGATCTCGTAGGAAGAAGTTTCGGGTGCAATGTAGAAACCGGTCCAGCGCCGGGACATGGGCTTCTTCGAGGTGAACAAATCGATCACTTCGTCGAAATCAGAGAAGTCTTCCCACGCTACTCCCACAAAATCCAGGTGCTTCACAACTTCGGTGGAGGATGGAGCGCCGGACAGGTCCGCATTCGAAAAAGTTTCCAGGGTGAGGCCGGGCTTGCCATCGTGCGCGGCGGTGGAAAATTTCGTGGAAGTGGCGAGCTCCATCATCTTGGGCAGGCCGCGCTCGTAATAGACTTTGGCCGATGTTCCGAGGTAATTCGCGACGCCTTCCAGAATACTTACGGTAGAAAACGGAATCGCGCGCCCGCTGCCGCCGGCAACGGCTTGCGCGGGATAGGCGTCGGGGCCGACGACGAGAATGCTTTTGATCTTTTGCTTATCAAGAGGAAGAAGAAAGCCTTCGTTTTTGAGTAATACTGTGCCTTCGCGCGCGACATCGAGGGCGACAAGGTGATTTTCTTCGTTGTACTTTGAGAGCGAGAGATCGGTCTGCTCGCGATCGAGCCAGCCAAAGCGAGCCGCAGTAGTCAAAATGCGGCGCACTTTTTCGTCGATCGTTGCTTCTTTCACGCGGCCATCGCGAATGGCCGGCAGCAGCGTTTCTTGATTCATGTGTTCGCCCTTCGGCATCTCCAGGTCGAGACCGCCGTTGGCCGCGCCGATGCCGTCATAGGTTGAAACCCAATCCGACATCATGATGCCGGGAAATCCCCACTGCTTCCTGACAACGTCGGTGTTGAAGTATCCGTTCTGAGTAGAATGCAGGCCGTTGACGAAATTGTAGGAATCCATGATCGCGCCGACGTGCGCGGTCTTTACCGCGGATTCGAACGCCGGCAAGTAGATCTCGCGGGCGGTGCGCTCGTCGATGATGGAATCACTGTCGTGCCGCAGAAACTCGGAGTTGTTAGCGAGAAAATGTTTCACTGTGGAGCTGACGCCCTGTTTCTGCATGCCCGCGATGTAACCCACGGCGATGGAACCGGCGAGGAAGGGATCTTCTCCGAAGTATTCGAAGTTGCGGCCGTTCATGGGGGCGCGGTAAATGTTGACGCCGGGTCCGAGCATGAAGTGAATGCCGCGCGCACGGGCATCCTTGCCGATGCCTGCGCCAACGCGCTCTGCCAGTTGCGGATCCCAGGAAGCTGCGAGGCCGATGCCAGCGGCATAAGTGGTGGAAGGGAACTTCGCGTTGCTGCGCACGCCGAGCGGCCCATCGGACATTTCAAGCGCGGGCAGGTTGAGCCGCGGCAGCGCCCGCACGGCAAAGCCGGTACCGCCGATGTAAGCAAGTTTTTCTTCGAGCGTCATCTTGCTGAGGATGGACTCGACTCTACGGTCGATCTCAGGGCTCGTCGGAACTGCGGCCTGTGCGAAAGCGACCCGAGACGGAAGAACTGAGAGAGTGAGGAGAAATGCGCACAACAAGAATCGAGAGAGCTTCGACATGGAAACCTCTGGCAGGCGAGATGCGTCGTCAAAAGAACGGGCGACGCGAATGAAATGATTAGCCGCGGATCAGTTTACACGCTTCGGGCAGCAACCAAGTCAGATCTTGAGTACGAGCTTGCCGTAATTCTTTCCCTCCTGCAACAGCTTGTAGGCTTCGACGGCGCGGTCGAGTGGGAAGACTTCGCCGATCACCGGAGTCAGCTTGCGTTGCGCGATCCATTCGGAGAGCTGCAACCATGCGGGTTCCATGATTTCTCGTTTCTGGGATAGGTAGGTGAGCCACAAACCCTGGAGACTGGCCGACTTCGCATACATGGCCCGCACATCGAGTTGCGGCGGCTTGCCGGTCGCGGTGCCGTATTGGATGACGCGTCCGAAATCGCGCAGGCAGCGCAGGCTTTTCGCGGTGTGCTCGCCGCCCAGCATTTCGAAAACTGCGTCCACGCCTTCGCCGTGGGTGAGATTCTTTACGACTTCCTCGTAATCGTCTTGCTTGTAGTTGATGCCGTGTTGCAGGCCGAGTTCTTTGACGCGGGCGAGCTTTTCGTCGGACGACGACGTGCCGTACATTTCGACTCCGAGAATGCGTCCGATCTGAACGGCTGCCGTGCCCACGCCTCCGGCAACTGCGTGGATCAAGACCCGATGAGTTCGACCTGCGGACGGCTGCGTCATACCCGCCTGCCAGTAGGCGAGATAGGCGGTGAAGTAGTTGACCGGGAAGGCGGCGGCTTGTTCATCGGTCCAATGGCCGGGAACGCCCCATAGCATGTGCGAGTAGGCGGCAGTTTTTTCGGCGAAGGCGGCCCACTGCGTGTAGCCCATCACGCGGCCTCCGCTATTTTCTTCGATCCCGGCAAACTCACGTCCAGCGATGAGTGGAGGCGGAGGCGTTCCCGGATAGCCGCCTTGCGCGGTCATGAAGTCGGCAAAATTCAGGCCTCCCGCGGCGACGCGAACCAGCGTTTGTCCGGGCTTGAGAACCGGGTCGGGAGCGTCCTGGATGGCAAGCCCGTCCGGACCGGAGAGGCTGGTGATCATCAAGGCTCTCATGGAGGAAGTTTAGCAGGGCGGGATTACTCGGTGATCCCGGTTAATACCCGGTTATTCGCCGGCAGGTATATACTCTTGGCGTTGGTTTACTGAGGTCCTCCCGGCCTGCCTCCACGGACCGGGACGGGGCGTACATTCATCCCCCTAATACTTTGCGCGCCCCGCATATCGATTTGCCTATTCCTGCCTGGAGGCGGCAAGGAAGAAGGCACCGGTGCATGCGCCAAGCTGGGCAAGAGTCGCATCCGGGGGAGGTTTTATTGTGGATCTGATTTCTGTACGTCTTCTTCTTGTCATTGTAGTTTCACTTACCTGTTATGTGCTCGCTCCGTTCGGACTGCCTCGCAACCTGGATGCCGGCATCGGCGCACTGGTTGGAGCGGGGATTGTTCTGTTCGAATGGAAGCTGCGTACCGTCAGCCTGAAGCGGCTGATCGGCGCGGGCATCGGGAGCATCCTCGGTATCTGCGGCGCCTACTTGTTCGCGCTGGTGATTCGCAGCAGTGTGCCTTCCGGCAGCACGCAGAGCTTTCTGCAAATCCTGGTCATGTTGCTGATGGCCTACGTGGGCCTGGTAGTGGGCGCGAGCAAGGGTGACTTGCTGAACTTGGCGGCTTTGGGCGGGATCTTTGGCGGCGAGAAGCAGGGCAAGAAAAGTTACAAGATTCTCGACACTAGCGTCATCATCGATGGCCGCATTGCCGATATTGCCGAGACCGGCTTTCTCGACGGCATCATCGTTACCCCGCAGTTCGTGTTGCGTGAATTGCAGCTTGTGGCGGATTCAGCCGACTCGCTCAAGCGCAACCGCGGACGCCGCGGGCTCGACGTGCTGCAGCGCCTGCAAAAAATGGCCACGTTGCAAATTCAAATTGTGGAAGACGATTTCCCCGCCGTCCGCGAGGTCGATCTGAAGCTGATCGAACTGGCCAAGGTCTACGAGGGCAAGATCATCACCAATGACTTCAACCTGAATAAAGTCGCGCAGCTGCAGGGCGTCGAAGTGCTGAACATCAACGAGCTGGCGAACTCGCTTAAGCCGATCGTGCTGCCGGGCGAGATCATGAAGGTGTTCATTCTGAAAGAAGGCAAGGAGTACAACCAGGGGGTCGCTTACCTCGATGACGGCACCATGGTTGTCGTAGATAACGCGCGGAAAATGATCGGCAAGACCATCGACGTATCGGTCACGTCGGTGCTGCAGACCACCGCGGGAAAGATGATCTTCGGCAAGTGGGATGAACGGGCTTTTGCGCGGACAAGTTCACCTGCCGTGCCCGCAGTGCCGGCGATTCAGATTGCCGGCGTGCCGGGTGCCACGGTGCCTGCCGGGCTAGTGGAGACCAAGCCCACGCAGTCTTAAGAACGCGATGAAGGTTTTCGTAATTATTCCGGCTGCGGGGCTTGGAACCCGCATGGCTCCAGTTCCCGTTGGCGCCAAAGGCAAACAAAAGAAGGCTCCGCCCTCGAAGCAGTTCACCGAACTGGGCGGTACGCCGATTCTCATCCACACCCTGCGAAAGTTTGCCGCTGTCGAGGCGGTGAGCGAGATCTGGATTGCTCTGCGAGAGAATGAGATTGAGGGCTTTAGCTTGCGGCTGGAGAGCGAAGCACGCGACGCCCTAAAAGACCTGTTTAAGAAAAAAGTCGAACTGGTTGTCGGCGGAGAACACCGACAGCAGTCGGTGGAGAATGCGCTGAACTCGGTAGCGGCGGCTGCGGATGATATCGTTCTTGTGCACGATGCGGTGCGCCCGTTTGTGACCACCGAAATTATTCAGGAAGTAATTGAAGCGGCACAGAAATATGGCGCGGCAATTGCCGGGCTGCCCGCCATCGACACGGTGAAGCAGGTCGAGCGCACGGCGGAAGGTGCACTGATCAAAGCTACGATTCCACGCGCGGGTATTGTGATGGCGCAAACGCCGCAAGGCTTTCGCTACGGCGTAATCAAGAAGGCGTTCGACGAAGCGTCCAGAGATGGATTTCTCGGCACTGATGAAGCATCGCTAGTGGAAAGATCGGGTCACGCTGTTGCGGTTGTGATGGGATCGCCACGAAATATAAAAATCACGGCTCCAGCAGATATGGAACTGGCGGAGTTTTATTTAAAGAGCGCAGATCGGCGCTGACCAAGAATGCCAACGACCAACGACAGACAACCTACGACTCGCATCGGCTACGGCTTCGACTCCCATGAATTTAAACCTGGCATTCCGCTGAAGATTGGCGGCATTGCGCTGGCGCATGACAAGGGATTGGGCGGGCACTCGGACGGCGATGTGCTGCTGCATGCCGTCACCGATGCGTTGCTTGGTGCAGTGGCTGCGCCCGATATTGGCACGCTCTTTCCGCCGTCCGAAGCAAAGTGGAAGGGCGCGGATTCGGCTGTTTTCTTGCGCGAGGCGTTGAAGCACGTGGGCGATGCGGGATACGGCATTGCGAATATCGATGTCAGCCTGATCCTGGCTGCTCCGAAGATTGGTCCGCACGCGGCGGCGATCCGCGTGCGTATGGCGGAGTTGTTGGGCGTTCGCGCCGATTGTGTTGGGTTGAAAGCGAAGACGCCGGAAGGACTCAACCTGGAAAATGCAGCGATCGCGCACGTGGTGGTGTTGCTGGAGAAGCGCAGCGATCTGAAGAGAGCGCGGAAGAAAACGCGGGAAAAAATAAAGAAGACCAGGAAGAGTTGAGTTACTTGTGCCTTGTTTCGGCTGCTTCGATCAGGGCGCGGAAGATTGCGCGCGAGGGCTCGTCGTCATCGACTGAGCGCTCCGGATGCCATTGCACGGCGATTATGAAGTGATCGGGATCAGTTCCTTCCATTGCCTCGATGATGCCGTCGTCGGGACAGCGCGCGACGATGCGCAGGCCTTCGCCGATTCCGTCGGCGGACTGGTGATGCGAAGAGTTCACGGGTACGGCAAAAGTATTTCCCTCAGTGGCTAAAGCTCCACTTTTCTCCGCAGTCGTATTGGCACGGCTTAAGCCTTGCCCTTCCCAGTCTTTCCCGTTCACGATTTTCTCCAGCTTTGAATCTTTTTCAATCTTGACCGTGTGCGCTACCGCAACTTTCTTTCCCGCTTCATGGTTCACGCTCGCGCGCAAGTCTTCCGGCAGAAAATCCGGGATGTGCTGGATTAGCGATCCGGCGCGGTAGACGTTGAGGCTTTGCAGGCCGTAGCAGATGCCGAGGACCGGCTTGCGCGTGTCGTAAGCATGTTGCAGCAGAAGTTCGTCAACGGCTTCACGGCCTGAGTCTGGGGGGGCGGTGTGCGTGGAGCGAGCAGCACCGAACCTAGAGGGATCGACGTCGGCCCCACTGCCGGGCAGGAGCACGCCGTCGCAGCTCTCGATAATCTTCATGACTTCGGATGGAGGTAGGCCGAGTGGAATGCGAACTGCTTCGCCTCCAGCTAGTTCGATGGCACGCTCATATTGCGGAATCGCACGTTCGGCATATTCACGGTCACTCGAGTGCGGCATGGGGATGGCGATGCGGGGTGTGGAGTTGGTTGGCATTCAGCTCGTCCTCAGTCAGTTCGTCTTCATTCAGCTCACCCTGGCGATCGCGGCCAAGGTCTTGGATTGGCGGTAGTGGCGGACTTCCATGATAAGCGCAAGCACGAAAACAATGATTCCTGCGCTTAGCGCCGTGGGCAGGGCGATGAGGCGGTAGGCCACGGTCATGTTGGGCTGCGCATGGCGCACAAATGATACGACCACGATCCCGACAATTCCCAAGAGCAGGCTCACGGCGAAAGTGAGGAGGGTGCCGATGAATGTCATCAACACGACGCGCACTGGAATGGCATACCAGCGGGGCGGGCGCGGGGTCGGCGTCATGTTCCTAGGCTACACCATTCGCAGTTGCGCGCGGCGCCGGCCCGGTGGAGTCTAAATTTGCATTTACGATCTTTTTTCAGCGCTCATTTCACCACTCGCGGTCATCGCGTCGACCTGATATTAACGGACCGTTAACAATTCTGAAATTCGCATACACTGCATCGAAATTCTGCGTTGTACTTGCCAGCCATGAGGGCTTATCACAGAATTGACGATATAGGCTTGGAGTGAGGTGTGGGCTGCGCCCGCAGCCTTTGGCTCGAGTCCAGAAACAGCCCGATTCGTGGGCGTAGTTTTTCCCCAGGAGATGTTGGAATGTCCCGCATAAAGTCTAAGGATGGCGTGCCGCCGGCGCAAGGTCTGTACGATCCTGCGCAGGAGCACGATGCCTGCGGGATCGGGTTTGTGGCGAGCGTTCGGGGTGAGAAGAGCCACGACATTCTTCTGAAGGGGATCCAGGTGCTGCTGAATCTGGCGCACCGCGGCGCGTGTGGCTGTGACGCGGAGACTGGCGACGGTGCTGGCGTGCTGATTCAGATTCCACACAAATTTTACGCGCGCGAATGCGCCAAGCTGGGATTCGAATTGCCTCTACCCGGTTCCTACGGCGTGGGCATGACGTTTCTGCCGGTGGAGAAACATCCGCGGCTGCAGTGCGAAGGAATTCTGGAACGCATTGTTCGCGAAGAGGGATTGTCGGTGCTGGGCTGGAGAGACATGCCGGTCTATGCCTCGGCGATTGGGCGCGTGGCACGAGCTTCGCAGCCATACATTCAGCAGATTTTTATCGGCTGTGCTCCGGGCCTTGATGAAGCGGCGTTCGAGCGCAAGCTGTACGTTGTGCGCAAGCGTGCGGAGAATGAAATCCGCGAATCAGGCATTGAAGATGCCGGAATGTTTTATAGTCCTTCGCTTTCCTGCCGGACGGTTGTCTACAAAGGACTGGTGCTGGCTTCGCAGCTGACGAGTTTCTATCGCGAGCTTTCCGATCCGGATGTGACGACTGCGCTTTGTCTTGTGCATCAGCGTTTTTCGACGAACACGTTTCCCAGTTGGCAGCGTGCGCATCCTTATCGTTACATCGCGCATAACGGCGAAATCAATACGCTCCGTGGAAACGTGAACTGGATGCATGCTAGGCAGTCGCTGCTGGCGTCGCCGTTGTTTAGCGACGATTTGAAAAAACTGTTTCCCATCATCGAGCCGGACGGGAGCGACTCGGCGAACTTCGACAATGCGCTCGAACTCTTACTGCAGGCCGGACGCAGCTTGCCGCATGCGATGGCCATGCTGATTCCGGAGGCGTGGGCCGGCAATCGCCACATGAAGCCGGAGAAGCGGGCTTTTTATGAATACCACGCTTGCCTGATGGAGCCGTGGGATGGGCCGGCGGCAGTCGCTTTCACCGATGGTCGCGTGATTGGCGCCACGCTCGATCGCAACGGTCTGCGGCCGGGAAGATATGTGGTGACTCATGACGATGTCGTGGTCATGGCCTCGGAGGCCGGTGTGCTGGATGTAGCTCCGGAGCAGGTAAAAACAAAGGGTCGGTTGCAACCGGGGAAAATGTTTTTGGTGGATACGGTCGAAGGACGCATCGTTGCCGATCGGGAAACTAAGCAACGATTGGCCTCACAGCAGCCTTATGCGCAATGGCTGACTGAAAACCAGATCACGATGAACCAACTGCCCGAGCCCACGCGGACGCATCCACCGAACCCGGAGACGCTTCTTCGCCGGCAGCGCGCCTTCGGTTACACGGACGAAGATTTACGAATGATTCTCGGGCCCATGGCTTCGGTCGGGGAAGAACCGATTGGTTCGATGGGGACGGATACGCCGCTGGCTTGCCTTTCGGACCGGCCGCAACCGCTGTTCAATTACTTCAAGCAGTTGTTCGCGCAGGTTACGAATCCGCCGATCGATCCCATTCGCGAAGAGATGGTGATGTCGCTGATCAGCTATATCGGCAGCGAACGCAACATTCTCGAAGAAGCTCCGGAAAATTGCCACATGTTGAAGCTGGAGCATCCGCTGCTGACCAATCGCGAATTGGAAAAGCTGCGCCGCGTGTCGCATCGCGATCTGCTGGCGACTACTTTGCCGGCGCTGTTCCGCGCAAGTGAAGGAGAAGCCGGGCTGAAGCGGGCGCTCGATGAGTTGTGCCAGAGAGCGTCGTTGGCGGTGAGAGCGGGATACTCTTTGCTGATTCTTTCCGATCGCGGCGTCGATAAAGATTACGCGCCTATCCCGTGCTTGCTGGCTCTCGCGGCCGTACATAATCTGCTGGTTCGGGAAGAGACGCGGACGCAGGTAGCTCTCATTACGGAATCCGGTGAGCCGCGCGAAGTGATGCATTTCGCTTTGCTCAGCGGATACGGGGCGAGTGCGATCAATCCTTATCTCGCGCTGGAGACGGTGGAGAACCTTGCGTGGCGGGGCGAGTTGCCGGATGGCATTGCGCCCGAGATCGCAGTCAAGAATTTCATGAAGTCGGTGAAGAAGGGTTTGTTGAAGACCTTTGCGAAGATGGGCATTTCAACTTTGCAGAGTTATCAGGGCGCCCAGGTTTTTGAAGCGATCGGATTGAATAAAGAATTGGTGGAGGCATATTTCGCGGGCACAACGTCGCGTCTGGAAGGTTTGGGACTCGACGTTCTGGCTCGCGAAGCGCAGCGCAAGCATGAACATTCGCTGCGTCCGGTGACCGAATTCGAGACCGAACTTGCGGTGGGTGGGAACTATCACCAGCGGGTGGATGGCGAATACCACCTATTGAATCCGCTGACCATCGGCAAATTGCAGCAAGCGGTACGGCAAGAAAGCTTCCAGACATTTCAGGAATATACCGACCTTGTGGATAAGCAGAGCACGAACTTGTGCACGCTGCGCGGCTTGATGAAGTTCAAGAAGAGCGACAAGCCGGTTCGAGTTGAAGAAGTAGAGTCCGCGAAAGAAATTGTAAAACGCTTCAATACAGGTGCGATGTCATTTGGATCGATCAGCAAAGAAGCGCATGAGACGCTTGCGGTCGCGATGAACCGTATCGGAGGAAAATCGAATACGGGCGAGGGCGGAGAAGACGAAGAGCGCTTCACGCCGGATGCGAACGGAGATCTGCGGCGCAGCTCCGTAAAGCAGGTTGCTTCCGCGCGTTTCGGAGTGACAGCGAATTATCTGGTTAATGCGGACGAATTGCAGATCAAGATGGCGCAGGGCGCGAAACCCGGCGAGGGCGGCCAACTTCCGGGACATAAAGTTGATGACGTGATCGCGCGCTTGCGGCACTCGATTGCGGGTGTGGGATTGATTTCGCCGCCGCCGCATCACGACATTTACTCCATCGAAGATCTGGCGCAATTGATCTACGACCTGAAGAACGTGAACCCGCAAGCTCGCATCGCGGTGAAGTTGGTGGCTGAGTCTGGCGTTGGGACGGTCGCGGCGGGCGTGGCGAAGGCGCATGCCGACGTGGTTTTAATTAGCGGGGACAGCGGCGGAACGGGGGCTTCGCCACTGAGTTCGATCAAGCATGCGGGCATTCCGTGGGAATTGGGATTGGCGGAGACGCAGCAAGTGCTGCTGCTTAACGACCTGCGCAGCCGCATTCGCGTGCAGACTGACGGCAAATTGCAGACCGGCCGGGATGTGGTGATTGCAGCGCTGTTGGGCGCGGAAGAATTTGGTTTTGCCACGACGCCGTTGATTGCGATGGGCTGCGTGATGATGCGCAAGTGTCATCTCAATACCTGCTCGGTGGGAATTGCCACGCAGGATCCGGTGCTTCGAAAACAGTTCCAGGGACAGCCGGAGCACGTGATCAATTTCTTCTTCTATCTCGCCGAACAAGTGCGGCAATACATGGCGGAGCTGGGATTCCGCACCTTCGATGAGATGGTGGGTCGGGTGGACATGCTCGATGTTGAGCCCGCAATCGATCACTGGAAGGCGCGCGGCCTCGACTTTTCTGCAATTCTCTATAATCCGCCGATGCCATCGCGTGTGGCGCGGCGATGCGTGCAGGGGCAGGACCATGGCCTCGAAGAAGCGCTTGATCACAAAATCCTTGCGGCAGCGCGTGCCGCCATCGATACCCTTGTTCCCATCGAGATCAACTTGCCGGTGCGGAATGTACATCGTTCGGTGGGCACGATGCTGAGCGGAGAAATCGCGCGCAAGTATGGATCGACGGGATTGCCCGACGACACGATTCGGATTCAGTTGACGGGATCGGCGGGGCAAAGCCTGGGCGCATTTCTGGCGAATGGAGTGGCGCTGACCCTTGAAGGGGAAGCGAATGATTATGTCGGCAAAGGCTTGTCCGGCGGGCGCATCGTCGTGTATCCGCCCCGAGCTTCCGGATTCGCTCCGGAAGAAAACATCCTGATTGGAAATGTTGCGCTTTATGGCGCGACCAGCGGAGAAGCTTTTTTCAATGGAGTTGCGGGAGAGCGATTTGCGGTTCGCAACTCTGGAGCGACCGCGGTTGTCGAGGGCGTTGGCGATCACGGTTGTGAGTACATGACGAAAGGGCTGGTGCTGGTGCTGGGATCGTGCGGGAGAAATTTCGCTGCCGGCATGAGCGGCGGCATCGCGTATGTCTTTGACGAGCACTTGAACTTTACGGAGGAGCGCTGCAATCTTGACTCGGTCGATCTTGAGCCCGTGGTCGAAGCGCAGGATGCGGAGATCGTACGAGGGCTGGTTGCCCGTCATCTGGAATTGACTGCCAGCCCGCGCGCAAAGTGGATTCTGGATAACTGGCCGGCGATGCGGTCGCGCTTTATCAAAATTTTTCCGCACGAATTCAAGCGGGTGCTGGGAGTCGACCGCAACCGGCAGGCTTATATTCCGGGCCAGCGGTTGGGTGTTCTGGCCGCGGAACGCGTGCCGCAGCAGCAAGTGCAGAATCGGCAGGTGCAGCATGGGTAAGACCACAGGTTTCATGGAATACTCGCGCGAACTTGCCCCGCGCCGTCCAGTCACGCAGCGGGTGAATGACTGGTTCGAAATTTATCTCGATCTTCCGGAAGAGACGCTCAAGAAACAGGGCGCGCGCTGCATGGATTGCGGCGTACCGTTTTGTCAGACGGGGTGTCCCGTGAACAACCTCATCCCCGACTGGAATGATCTGGTGTATCGCGGTCGCTGGAAGGATGCGGTGCGGCAGTTGCATGCGACCAATAATTTTCCGGAATTCACCGGCCGCATTTGCCCCGCGCCGTGTGAAGCGTCGTGCGTTCTCGGCATTAATCAGCCCGCGGTCACAATCAAGCAGAACGAAAAAAACATTGTCGAGCGCGGATTTCAGGAAGGCTGGATTCGGCCGGAGCCACCGAAGGTTCGCAGCGGGAAAAAAGTTGCGGTTGTGGGCTCTGGGCCAGCCGGATTGGCGGCGGCTCAGCAGCTCTGCCGCGCCGGCCATGCGGTCGTGGTTTACGAAAAGGCCGACCGCATCGGCGGATTACTGCGCTACGGAATTCCTCAGTTCAAGCTGGAGAAGCACATCATCGATCGCCGGCTGGACCAGATGTCGGCGGAAGGCGTGAAGTTCGTTACCAGTGCGGAAGTTGGCAAGAATGTTTCCGTCGAAGATCTGCGCCGCGACTTCGACGCCATTGTGCTCGCGGGCGGAGCCGAGCATCCGCGCGATCTCAAGATTCCCGGGCGTGAGCTGAAGGGAATCCATTTTGCGATGGAATATCTGCCGCAGCAGAACAAGCGCTGCCATGGCGACACAGTCGAAGCTGAAACCGAGATTCTAGCTACCGGGAAGCGAGTTGTAATTATAGGAGGCGGCGACACGGGCGCGGACTGCCTGGGAACTAGCCATCGGCAGAAGCCGCTCTCGGTGCATCAGTTCGAAATTATGCCCAAGCCTCCGGATGAACGGTCACCGCAGACTCCCTGGCCATTGTGGCCAATGCAACTGCGAACGGAGGCGGCGCACGAGGAAGGCGGCATTCGCGACTGGAGCATTGCCACCACGAAATTTACCGGAGAAGCTGGAAGCGTAAAACAGTTGCATGCCGTGCGCGTTGGCCCTGCACCGAAATTCGAGCCTTTAACTGGAACAGAGTTCATCATCGAGGCGGACCTGGTGCTCATCGCGATGGGTTTTATGGGGCCGGTTCGCAATGGAATGATTGAGCAACTTGGAGTCGTGCTCGATCAGCGCGGCAATGTGGCGACCGATAATAATTACATGTCCTCAGTGGAGGGCGTCTTTGCGGCGGGCGACATGCGGCGCGGGCAGTCGCTTGTGGTGTGGGCCATTTCCGAGGGAAGAAAAGCCGCAGCCGCAGTCGATACCTATCTTAAAGCCGCGGCTGTGCGTAAAGTTCCTCTGGTTTCCGCCGGACAACAAATCGCCTAATAATCGTGACCAGCCTCCGACGATCCCACGCTATGATGAGTGCGCGCACGCCATGATCGGGATCCAGGACATTCAAACTGCAATGGGACGGATTCGCGAAGCCATTCGCGTTTCTCCCTGCACGTATTCGGAAGCTTTTTCGGCGCTGACCAACAATACGATTTTTCTTAAGCTCGACAATCAGCAGCGCACGGGTGCTTTCAAAGAGCGCGGCGCGCTGAATAAATTGCTCACTCTCACGGCCGAGGAGCGAGCCCATGGCGTGATTGCAGCATCCGCTGGGAATCATGCGCAGGGCGTGGCTTATCACGCGGGGCGGCAAGGAATTAGGGCCAGCATTTACATGCCTTTACCTACGCCGCTTACAAAAGTTTCGGCCACGCGCGCGTACGGGGCTGAGGTGGTTTTGCACGGCACGAATTATGACGAGGCTTACGAAGAGGCGGTGAAACAGAGCCGGGAGCGCCATCTGACTTTGATTCACGCCTTCGACGATGACGCCGTGATTGCCGGGCAGGGGACGTTGGGATTGGAAATTCTGGAGCAGCAACCGGATGTCGAGGTGATTGTGGCGCCGATTGGCGGGGGCGGACTGATCGGCGGCATAGCTTGCGCGGCGAAAGAGAAGAACCCAGCAGTTCAAGTTTTTGGAGTGCAACCGGTCAAGCTGCCTTCCATGAAGGCCGCGATCGAGCATGGAAGCCCGGTGACTATTAAACCTGCGGCGACGATCGCCGATGGAATCGCAGTACGACGAGCCGGTGAGCGCACATTTCCGCTGGTTCAAAAATATGTCGACGACATCGTCACCGTCGAAGAGGAAGAGATTGCGAATGCGATTCTGCTGCTGCTGGAGCGGGAGAAGACTTTGGCGGAAGGCGCGGGTGCGGCTTCGATTGCCGCTGTGCTGAATCACAAACTTCCGCTCATAGGTAAAAAAGTTGCGGTGCTGGTGTGCGGTGGGAATATCGATGTTACGCTGCTTGCGCGGATCATCGAGCGCGGCCTGGTGAAAGACGGCAGGCTGGTGCGGTTGCGCGTCCACTTGCCGGATTATCCGGGTGCTCTGCACCGGCTCACGGGAATTCTGGCTGAGCTTCGCGCCAATATCGTTGAAACCGCTTACGACCGGGCTTATCACGGGGTAAATCTGGGCGATACGGCGATTGACATCACCATGGAAACCAGAGGGCCGGCTCACATTGCCGAGTTACTTGCTGCGTTGTCTGCCGCCGGCTATGCGCACGAAAGAATTCTGTAGGCGTCCCGCCCGGCTTATTGAAGCGACTGATCCACGCTATAAGAAATTTGAATTGGACTCAGTTGATCCATCCCTTTATCGTCTGCGGATTAGGGAGAGGACTGCGATTGAGCGCAAACAGCGCTCATCGAGGTCGGCTCTTTCCTGGTCAGCTCTTTCCCAGGTCAGCCCTTCCCTCCAGGATTTCGCGAATGTGGTGGTTTCGCCATTTGCAGATATTTTTCCAGCAGGCGTACGATCACCACGAATTATCCACGCCATAAAACAGGAGCGAGCAAACATGACAAAACGAGCCGACAGGCACTCTCTGCGCCTGTGGTTGGTCTCGGCTGTAGCCGCCATTCTTCTAGCCGCCGGATTGTTCGCCGGGCTGCCAACGCCCTGCTTTGCCGATGATGGACCGAAACCTGATCCATCCGGCATTGCAACCGGCGATAAGAATGCTGCCGTGGACGCCGGCGGAAATTCTTTTGTGGTTACCGAACCCACCGATAAGAGCGCGCCGGACTATGCCACGAACAAGAAGGCATTCGACGACTATCAAGCGCAGGCTGCGAAAGAGCCGCTCGCGGTAAAGTTGGCGGATAGCGTGGGGCACGTTCGCGTCGCCACAAATTTTGCCTGGACGTTGAATACTGGCTACCTCGTGCTGTTCATGCAGGCGGGCTTTGCGCTGCTTACCTGCGGGCTGGTGCGAAAGAAAAATGCAGCTCACTTGATGATGCTGAATTTCGCGGCCTATGTGTTTGCCTTCCTTGCTTACTACGCGGTCGGATATGCATTTCAATTTGGGGCCGTCGCCATTAATGCGGCGCCGACTAATCTTGGTGGTATTCCCACGCTAAACCACTTTCTGATTGGACATGGGCAGTGGGGATTTGTGGGCGGAAGAGGATTCTTTCTTACCGGACCGGCCTATGACAGCGCCAGCAATTGTTTAACGCTGTTCGAAGTCGTGTTCATGGAAACGGCCGGTTACATTATTGTTGGCGCGGTGTGCGAGCGGATTACCTTCTGGGCGTTTCTGCTTTGCGAACTTTTTATTGGCGCGATCCTTTACCCCATCTCCGGCTGTTGGACTTGGGGTGGAGGATGGCTCTCGCAAGTCGGATCGACATTGAACCTGGGGCACGGTTATGTCGACTTTGCCGGATCGACGGTAGTCCATGCCGTGGGCGGTTTCTGTGCCATGGCGCTCGCAATTATTTTAGGTCCGCGGTTGGGAAAATATGGGCCTGGCGGAAAGATCCGCGTTTTTCCTGCGCATAACATTGTGTATGTCGTCTCCGGTACGTTCATCCTGCTCTTTGGATGGATGGGATTCAATCCTGGCTCCACGCTGGGAGCGACGGACCTTCGCATCTCCGTAGTCGCGGTGAACACCAACCTGGCAGCGGTTGCCGGCGCGGCGACTGCGATGCTGCTTTGGTACTGTGTGTTTGGCAAACCTGACATCACCATGGCCTGCAACGGAATGCTGGCGGGATTGGTAGCAATAACCGCTCCTTGCGCTTTTGTGTCTCCAACTTCGGCGACGATCATCGGCGTGCTGGCCGGAGTTCTGGTTTGTGTTGGCGTTCTCTTCAACGACCGGGTTCTCAAGATCGATGATCCCTGCGGCGCGATTTCGGTGCATGGCTACTGCGGGTGGCTCGGCGGTGTGTGCGTGGGTATCTTTGCCGACGGCGCTTATGGCGCCGGATGGAATGGCGTGGGCGCGACCTCGTACCTAGGGCGCGCAGGCCAGGGAGTGACGGGCTTAATTCACGGCGATACGAGACAGTTTTTATGCCAGCTGATGGGAGCAACTTTGTATGCTGCGTGGGCTTTCGGTGCAACCTACGGTGTCTTCTGGGTGGTTAACAAAGTGAGGAGCATGCGAGTGGCGCCGGAGGTGGAAGAAGAAGGCCTCGACGTTCCCGAGTTCGGGATGCTGGGTTATCCCGAAGATGCGGTGGTCACATCTCCTTACTAAAAACGGCGAAACCGCGAGCAAAGCGAGCATTGACCCTTGCTCTCGCCTGCGAGTTTTTGCGTCCAGATTATTTCGTTACCGTGCTCCTGACCCCGCGAAATGCGTAGAATAATCGGCAGATGTTGAAAAGATTCCGAGACGCAGAGGGGCAGATTATGGAATCACAGAGGGGGAGCAACTCCGAACAAGATTCAGTCCAGGCTGCAACGCACGTTGCCAGTGCGCACCAGATTCTGCAGGTACTGCAAAAAAAGATTGGAGAGCATCCAGAACTCGGCGCGGCCATTACGAAACTGGAAATGGCTTTGAATATTTTGGCGGTGCAGACTGGCGGACTTCTTTAAGGCGACGGTTCGAGCGATCGCCGGCGAGTGAAGCGCGAGATTCGAGATCCGATCCGCATGGATGTGTACCTGATCGACGGAACCTATGAATTGTTCCGACATTTTTTTGCTGTGCCTGCTGCCGCAGATGTGAATGGGCAGGAGATCGGCGCAGTGCGGGGCGTTCTGGGTTCTGTTTTGTCGATGATCGAGAAGGGCGCGACCCACCTTGGAGTTGCGACCGATCATGTAGTTGAGTCGTTCCGCAACGACCTGTATCCCGGATACAAAACCAGCGAAGGTGTGGCGCCGGAGTTGCTCTCGCAGTTCCCGGTGCTCGAGCAGGCCCTGGAGACGATGGGAGTAGTGGTTTGGCCCATGATCTACTTTGAGGCGGATGATGCGCTCGCATCCGCGGCTGCAAAAGCTGCGCTGGATGAACGCGTGAGCCGCGTGCTGATCTGCACGCCGGATAAGGATCTCAGTCAATGCGTAGTGGGCACACGAGTCGTTCAGCTGGATCGCAGACGCGATGCATTGCGCGATGAAACGGGCGTTGTAGCGAAGTTTGGGGTGAAACCGCAATCGATTCCGGATTATCTCGCGGTGGTTGGCGACAGTGCGGATGGCTTTCCAGGTATTGCGGGATGGGGTGCGAAAGCTGCCGCTCTGGTTTTATGCCAGTATCCGCACCTTGAAGACATCCCGAAAGATTGGCGGGAATGGCATCCTTCGATTCGGAAGGCGCGAGTGCTATCCGAATTGCTGTTCGGTGCGTGGAACGATGCCGTGTTGTTTCGCACGCTTGCAACTCTGCGACTGGATGTGCCGGTTTTCGAGACGGTTGAGGACCTTCGCTGGAAGGGGCCGCTCGCGAACTTCGAGGAATGCTGCCGGCGAATGAATGCGACTAATCTGCTGGATCGCGTAAAGAAGGCAGCATTTGCGATACAGGCTCGATAAGATTGCACGATACGTAGCCGTTTGTGAGGCGAGGGTCGTCCTGTCCTTCCGCATCTCCAATTCCCTTTTTTAGGCCGGTCCTTATTAAGTCCGGTCTTTCTAAGTTCCGCCTGAGGTCGTATTATGTTAGCCCTCGCGTTGAGCTGATACTGTATGCGTTTCGGAGCAGAAGAAATGAAAGTGATCAAAACGTTGCTTGCCGTTATCTTTGCCGCACTTTGTTCCCTCGTTGCCGCCGCCCAGGCTTCGCACCCTTTGCTGCAGCGCCCGGCGTTTAACGGAACATTGATTGTCTTTTCCTACGCCGGCGATTTGTGGACCGTGGACCGCAACGGAGGCCACGCCTCTCGTCTCACCACGGGCACCGGCATTGAGACCGACCCGGTGTTTTCGCCCGACGGCAGCATGATTGCATTCACCGGCGAGTATGACGGCAACACGGATGTTTTTGTCGTTCCGTCAACTGGCGGAGTTCCGAAACGCTTGACCTATCATCCAGCGCCGGATGCCGCCGTGGCGTGGACGCCGGATGGAAAGTATGTGATCTTCCGCTCCGCCCGCGAAAGCGACAGCCCGCGCTATACCAAGCTGTTCAAGGTTTCGGTGAACGGTGGTCTTGCAAAGGCACTGGCGCTGCCTATGGCCTTCTCTGGCCGGTTCTCCGCTGATGGTAAGTACTTTGCTTATTCGCCCGTCGGCGGCGCATCGCCGTTCAATTATTCCTCTTATGTGGCGTGGAGAAATTATCGCGGCGGCCTGGCAAGCTCGGTATGGATCGCCGACATGGCGACATTGGATGTAGTGAAAGTTCCGCGGGAACGGTCGAATGATTTCAGTCCGGTGTGGGTAGATAAGCAAGTGTATTTTCTTTCCGATCGCAACGGGCCGATATCGTTGTTTCGCTTCGATCCGGCGACGAAAGCTGTAACAGAAGTGGTGAAAAATGATGGTGCGGATATTCGTTCGGCGAGCGCGGGGCCGGGTGGCATCGTTTACGACCGATTTGGCGAGCTCTTTTTGTATGACACGCAGAGCGGCCAGACACATCAGATCAGTGTGGACGTGAGCGCGGACTTGCCCGATGTGCGCGCACGGATTTCGCCGGCGGATCGTGAGATCCAGAACTACGCTATCTCGCCTACGGGCCTGCGTGCGGTTTTTGAAGCACACGGCGACATCCTGACTGTTCCCGCGAAAAAAGAAAGCACTACGCGTGATATCACCGGTACGCCGGGCGTAATGGAGCGCGAGCCGGCTTGGTCTCCCGATGGGCAGAGCATCGCGTACTTCTCGGATGAGTCGGGCCAGTATGCCCTGCATATCAGCAAACAGACCGGCGCGGGTGAGGTGAAGACATTTCCTCTGGCCAACGATGCGACCTACTATTTCAAACCGGTCTGGTCGCCGGATTCCAAGCTGATCGCATTTCACGACAATAAGATGGAGATCTGGCTGCTGGATATTGCGACGGGCAGGGCCGCAGTCGTCGACAAGGCCGTTAATGACGATTCAGACTACGATGCTGCGTGGTCGCCGGACTCGAAGTGGCTTGCTTACACACAGTCGGTCGAGAACCGCTTCCACGCGCTGTTTCTGCACTCGATTGCTTCCGGCAAAAGCACGCAAATCACCGATGGCATGAGCGATGTGCGCTCGCCCGCGTTCGACCGCGGCGGAAAGTATATTTACTTCACGGAAAGCACGAATTACGGAACCTCTACCAGCGGCCTGGATATGAGCAGCGATGCCTTCGACGTGACGCGCAGCGTTTACGGGCTGGCGCTCGCGGCGGATACGGCTTCTCCGGTTGCGCCGGAGAGTGAAGACGAGAAAACGCCTGACGCGAGGGAGAAAGACGCGAAGGATAAAAAAGATTCCGGCGATGAGCGTGCTGATAAAGGCAAGTCGAGCGATGCGACGAAAGACGACGCAAAGAAAGATGACGCGAGAAAATCGGGTGACGCCGATAAGCCGGAGAAAGCGGAGAAGACTGAGAAGCCGAAGCCGGTCAAGATCGACCTCGAACACCTGCAGGATCGCGCGGTCGCGCTGCCGCTGCCTCCGCGGGATTACACCAGCCTGACCGCGGGCAAGGAAGGCATTTTTTATCTGCTGGAAAGCGGAGGAAGATTCCGGGGGGAACATGGGCAGACTCTGACGCGCTTCGTGCTGAAGACCAGGAAGCCTGAGAAGTTGGCCGATCACATCGCGGGATTCGATCTCTCATTCGACGGAAACAAGATGCTGCTGGAGATGGCGCACGAAGAGCCGGAAGGCCCACAGGCGGCCGAGGGTCCGGCACCGAATTTTTTCATCGTTCCTGCTGACGCGCCCGTAAAGCCTGGTGAAGGCAAGCTGGAACTCTCCAAGATGGAAGTGCGCGTGGATCCGCGCGCGGAATGGCAGCAGATGTTTCACGAGGTATGGCAGATCGAGCGTACCTTCTTCTACGATCCGCATTACCACGGCGTGGACACGGTAGCGGCAGAGGCGAAATACAAACCGTATCTGGCCGAGGTTGGGGCGCGCAGCGATCTGAATTATCTCTTTCAGGAAATGCTGGGCGATTTTTCGATTGGCCATCTGCGTGGCAATGGAGGAACCATTCCTCATCCCCATCACGTGGCTGGGGGCCTGCTGGGCGCGGACTACGAAATCGTCGACGGACGGTATCGTATTGAACACATTTACACGGGCGAGCATTGGAATCCGCAGGCGCACGCTCCGCTGGCAGAGCCGGGAGTGAAAGTCAAAGAGGGAGATTTCATTCTTGCCATCGGCGGTCAGGAGCTGAGCGGCTCCGATGACATTCAGCGTTTGCTGGAGGGCACGGCGGGAACGCAGGTTGTGCTTAAGATTGCCGCGGACGCGAGTGGCAAAGATGCGCATGAAGTTACGGTAACGCCGGTCCCCGACGATCTAGGTTTGCGCAATCTGGCGTGGATCGAGGCCAACCGGCGCAAGGTACAGGAGCTGAGTTTTGGAAAGCTGGCTTACGTCTATCTGCCGGACACCGCGATGGGCGGTCTGACGAATTTCAATCGCTACTATTTTGCGCAGCTCGACAAGCACGGGGCCGTGATTGATGAGCGATTCAACAGCGGCGGGCAGGCGGCGGATTACATCATTCACGCCATGCAGCGTACTCTCATGAGCTGGTGGGCTCCACGCTACGGAGCGATCTACCGCACTCCGCAGGCCTCAATTCTTGGACCCAAGGTGATGATCACCAATGAATTTTCCGGCTCGGGTGGCGATGCCATGCCCTGGTACTTCCGCGAAGCGCAACTGGGTCCGCTGGTGGGCAAGCGCACGTGGGGCGGCCTCGTCGGAATCGGAGGCATTCCGGTGCTGATGGACGGTGGGCATGTCACCTCACCCAGCTTTGGATTTTTCAATCCGCAGGGGCAATGGGATGTGGAGAATCATGGTGTGCAGCCGGATTATGAAGTGGATATGGAACCGAAACAGGTCCGCGACGGGCACGATGCGCAGCTTGAGAAAGCTGTAAGTCTGGCGCTGGACGAACTCGCGAAACATCCTGCGCCGGAGCCGCATAAGCCGGAGCAGTATCCGAATTACAACCGGCATGGGGCTCAGTAATCCTGTAATCGGCTGAAAAACTTTTTCTTAGAAATTTCTGAAACGATGTGCGAGCTCTTCGCACTATATGGCATTGAGCAGAAACAGGCCGCCTAACACGCGGCTTGCCATAGACTCATATCCCGACAAGGAAGAACCCACAGTAGCCGGGGGGAGCTGGGGTCCTTCAGATCGCCGGAGTCAAGGGGAAAGACTTCGGCGCTCTTCGGGTTATGGGCAGTATTCAGCGGTTCTCCTGCAAACTTCTTTCACCTATCATGGACCGGGGCTTCCCCCTCGAGTTCCATTCTGGGAACCATGGAAAATTCCCGAAAACTTTGGTGCAATTCGACTCATGCAATCGAGCCAGCTTGCCGATCTCTCCTTGGTAAGAGGGAAAGGGGCTGTTATGACTATTTCCATCTCTAGCTCGTTGCCGGCCGCAGCGGTTGCGGCCACGAACTCTTCCGCCCTGTCGGCGGCCGCTCAACCAACTCAACAAACACAACCTCAAGCGGACACAGTAAGGCTCTCGGAGTCACAACAGGTCTATCAGCTCTATAACCAGGGGCAGAGGATTTCACAGATTGCAGCGAATCTTAGCCTGACGGTGAGCGCCGTGAACAGCTATCTGGGGATTTCCGACACTACGACGAGCTAGGCTCACGCGACGGACGACAAAGTAGCTGAAATTGCGGCGAGTACGCCAGAGGAATGCCGCGTTACTCTGAGAATGCTTCCCTCACGCAACGGGTAAGCACAGCGGCCAGACTGTCAAAGTGTGTGCCGATCATTCCCAAGTGATCGCCGGGGACGGTTTCAACCTCGAGCTCGGCTGCCAGGTTTTTCCAAACCGCAATGGGGTCCGTCGGGAGGTAAGAATTGCTCTCCGGTCGCACAAATTTTATTTTGCCGGGATAAAACTGAGGGCGATAGTGTCGCATCGCTTCGAAGTCACTGTCTCGATTGCGCGCCGTAGTGCGGGCGAATGATAAGCGGGAAGTTTCCGGAGGCAGTGTGCGTAGGCGGTGAGCTTCAGCGATGTGCAAGCGGCGCTCAACGCCGTCGGTAAGGTACGACAAGGCGCGGCGGATGGGCATCTGCGTCATGCTGTGGATGTGGCCCAGCACTCGCTTCGAAAATAGCCGCAGGCGCGGACCTGTCGGCAAATAGCGTGGATGCGGGTAAGTATCCACCAAGACGAGCAACGCGACATTCTTCCCGGCCTCGGACAATCGCCGCGCCATTTCGAAAGCGACCAGACCTCCGAATGAATACCCGATCAGCGCGCAGGAACCTTGCGGCTGCAACTGGTTGAGCGCGTCCAGATAGTACTCAGCCATATCTTCTATGCGATGGAGCGGTGGCTCCAGTCCGTCGACGCCCTGGGCCTGAATGCCGTAGATGGGATGCTCGGTTTGCATGTGCCGGGCGAGTTCCGAGAAACTTGCGCGGCCTCCGACTCCGTGAGTGATGAGGATGGGCGGATTCACACTGCCCGGCTTCAGCGGGACGAAGGGTGAGAAGCGTGGAAGCGCCGGCTGATCCAACAGAGCAGCCAGAGAGGCTATTGTTGGAGCGTAGCAGATGGTGGCGCTCGGCATTTCCCTACCAAACACCTGAGCGATTTCGGCAAAGACGCTGTCGGCCAACTCGTCGGTGCCTCCGAGTTGATAGAATTTTTCTTCGGGACCGATGGGTGAGCGCTGCAGAACACGCTGCCAAATCTGCGTGAGCACGTCGACCGTCGCGGAAGTGGGTCCAGCGTCCACTGAAACTGATTTTAACTCCACGTTATGCAGGACTCCGCGATCATGAATGCGCGAACGCCCAATAGAGTTCGCGCGCTTTGGTATAGAGGGGACCGAATGGCAGCGTCCGGTCACCAATGCGAGTTACCGGCACTACCTTGGAGTAGTTTCCAGTTGCGAAAATCTCATCCGCCTTTTCGAAGTCCCGGTAAGTAAGAGTTGTTTCGACAACTTTCACGCCCGCCTGCCGCAAGAGCCCGATGACCCTTTGCCGGGTAATACCAGCGAGGAAGGTTCCGTTTGGAATCGGAGTAAAAACCACGCCATCTTTAGCCATGAAAACATTGGAAGTAGCTAGCTCTGCGACGTTGCCCAGCATGTCGCAGACAATTGCATTGTCGAAGCCGCGTGCCTGGGCCTCGAAAAGCGCGCGCGAATTGTTGGGATAAAGGCATCCAGCTTTGGCATCGACCGGCATGCTCTCAATGGTAGGGCGGCGAAAGGGCGACAACGTGAGAGAAAATCCTTTGGGAGTTCGCATCGGTGCTTCGTAAATGGAGAGACACCAACGAGTGGACTCGGGATCGTGAGCTTGTACCCATGGGCCTTCTTTTTCCGCCCAGTACATCGGTCGAATGTAGAGCGCGGCATCTTTGTCGAAGCGGGCTATGCCTTCGCGCGCGTGGCGGATCCATTCTTCGGTCGAGACCGTTGGCTTCAGGTAGAGTTTTTTTGCGGAATCGTTGACGCGCGCGCAATGGAGATCGAGGTCGGGGGTGACGCCTTCAAAGGCGCGGGCGCCGTCGAAAACAATGGAACAGAGCCACGCGGCATGAGTGCGCGGTCCCATGATAGGGACGTTGCCTTCGTGCCATTCTCCCTCGAAGTAGGTCCAGGTCTTGGACCAGCCAGTTCCGAGTCCCATCGCTTTTCTCCCCACCGTTCCGATGATCGTACGCTACACTACATTACTTTATGTCACGAATTTGTAGTCTACTGCGCTCATTTCTGGCGTGGGGCGTAACCAAAGATGGACTTTAGTTCGAGGAATTCTTCCAGTCCGGCTTCGCCCCATTCGCGGCCGTTTCCCGATTGTTTGTAACCGCCAAAGCAGCCAGCGAAGTCGACGCGAGCGTTGTTGATGTGCACGTTGCCGGAGCGAACTCTCTTGGCGACACGGCGTGCATGTTCGAGGTCTCCGGAGCTTACAAAGCCTGACAGGCCGTAGGGCGTTTCATTGGCGATGCGGACGGCGTCGTCTTCATCTGTATAAGGGATGATGCAAAGAACGGGGCCGAAGATTTCTTCGCGGGCGATGGTCATGTCGTTTCGGACGTCGGCGAAAACAGTCGGCTTGACGAAATAACCTTTGTCGATACCTTCGGGACGCCCGAGGCCTCCGGCAATCAGCTTTGCACCTTCGTCGATGCCTTGCTTGATCAGGCGCTGCACCTTTTCGAATTGCGCTTTGCTGGCGAGCGGGCCGATGTGGGTGTCTTCTGAAGAAGGGTCGCCGACATGGGTAGCTTCCGCGGCTGCAGTGGCGACCGCTATCGCCGCCGCCATTTTGGATTGCGGAACCAGCATGCGGGTAGGTGCGTTGCAGGATTGGCCGGTGTTGCGAAAACAGGACTGCACGCCGTCTTTGACGGCAGTGGCAAGATCGGCGTCATCGAGAATAATGTAGGCGGATTTTCCGCCGAGTTCCTGAGTGACACGCTTCACGGTGGGAGCGGCGGCCAGCGCCACGGCTATGCCGGCGCGTGTGGAACCGGTGAAGGAGACCATAGCCACATCGGGATGCGAGGAGATTGTGGCACCTACGGTGGGGCCCTCGCCATTGACTAAATTAAAGACGCCGGGCGGAGTTCCGGCTTCATGAAGAATTTGTGCGAACAGATAAGCGGATAGAGGCGCAATTTCGCTGGGCTTAAGGACCATGGCGCATCCCGCGGCCAGTGCGGGCGCAACTTTGGCGGCGATCTGGTTCATGGGCCAATTCCAGGGAGTGATGAGTCCGCAGACGCCGATGGGTTCTTTCCGCATGAGCGTAGTGCCTTTGAGATCCTCGAACTTGAACTGCTCCAGCACCTTGACGACCTCGAATAAATGTCCCAGTCCCGCCGGGGCCTGCGCCGATTGCGCGAGCGAGAGCGTGCATCCCATTTCCTGCGAGATGGTCGCCGCCATTTCTTCGGACTTGGCTTTGTAGACCTCGATGATTGCGCGTAGCAATGTCAGGCGCGCTTCGACTGTGATCTCCGAGTACGACTCAAAGGCGCGCTTGGCCGCGGCTACAGCCTTGTCGACATCGGATGCGGTTCCGAGCGAGATCGTTGCGATGGGGGCTTCGGTGGCGGGATTGATGACTTCGAAGTCGTGGGCTTTGGCGGGATCGACCCATTTTCCATCAATATAGAACTGGCGGCAGTTCTTCATTTGTGTGTCCCCGATCGGTGGTGCGAGATGAGTGCGGACTGCTTCCCGGTTAACGGTCTACATTCATGTTACCGCGAGTTTGCATGGTGGCTTTCGAAAGTCTTTGGACCACGGTTTTTCTCCAGGGAAGCTGGTGGTGTTAAGGTGAAACGGGAGCTCGTCAGGTAGCGCGAGGTATTGGGTGCATTGTGCAGGATAGCTTGAGCCCGAAATCGATCTCCAAATTGTCGCCGCTCGTGTTTTCCATGCTCGGCGTGATTTCGCTTGTGATCTGGTGGAGACCGCTCGTGTCTACCTTCGCTCTGGCATTGAGCGACCAGCAATACACCCACATTCTGCTGATTGTTCCTATCAGCGTGGGTTTGATCGTGCTGGATTGGAAGGCGCCTCAACCATCTTCCCGATTGAGTGTGAGTATTGGCTCGTTGTTTCTGGTCAGTGCTGCCGTACTTGCATTCATCGTGAGATGGAAAGCGATTGCGCTACATGCCGACGTGCAACTTTCGGAGAACATGCTGGCGTTTGTGTTGTGGTGGATTGGGGCTTTTATTTTGTGTTTCGGTACTGGCGCTTTTCGGAATGTACGTTTTCCACTTTTGTTTTTGTTGTGGCTCGTTCCTTTTCCTACGTTCTTGTTGGACCCGATTGTTGGATTTCTTCAGCGTGGGTCGGCTGCATCGGCGCATTGGCTTTTCGTGGCGGCGCGGGTTCCAGTGGAGCAGCGTGGCATGCTGTTGCACATTCCGGATTTGACGCTGGAGGTTGCTCCGGAATGCAGCAGCATTCGTTCGAGCTTGATTTTATTGGTCACGACTATGGTTGTGGCGCAGCTTCTGTTGCGGTCGACTTGGCGAAAGATTCTGGTGGTTGCGGTTGCGATTCCACTTTCAGTGGCGAAGAACGGGCTGCGAATCTTTGTGATCGGAATGCTGGCGACTCGTGTGGATGTGAGTTTTCTCACCGGGAGACTGCATCGGCAGGGCGGGGTTATCTTTCTGCTGATCGCGCTGGCGGTGATCTTTTTGATTATTTGGTTTTTGCGGCGGGGCGAAGGGGCGCAGTCCACGAACAAAATTGCGACCGCGAAACAAGGCGACCACAGGGGCTGAAGCCCTTTCCGAGTATGAGCGCTTACGCGGCGCTGAAGCGCCGCTCTTTCACGTCACTGTCGGCATTTCGCTACCGATGGACTAGATCGTACGTGACGGCTGCGCCGGAGGAGCCGATGTTCAGCATGGAGATGTAGCGCTCCATTTTGTGATGTCCGGTTTTGTGGAAGAAGTAGCTGAGGCCGACGACGCCCGCGGTTTCGCCCGCGAAGTTCAAGGCGAGTGTGGCGGTGTTGGCAGTGAATACACGCGTCACCGGGTTTAGCTCCTGACCGCCGGCGTGCAAGTTGTCTTTGGTTACGACGAAATCGGCGGCGCTGAAGGCTGCGCTGGCGGCGAAGAGGATGGTATTCTCGCGGTCCCAGAAACGATGATTCATGCCTTCCTGCAGCGGTACGGGTTGGGTTGATTGCACCATGGGCGCAGGCTGAATGGCCGGAGCAGGTTCAACGGTCTCGGTATTGAGCGTTGCAAGCGAGAGCTGTTGTGCCAGCATTGGCCGGCAAGAACCCACCGCAGCCAGCAGAAGGATTGCCCAGTATTTATGAATGCCGCTAAGCCAGTTTGTCTGCATAAACTTTAGTGAGTGCCGCGTATCGCCCACCTGTACTAGTACTAACGCATGTGCAGGTCCAGGGAGAATGGCCCTTACGTGCCACTAAGGCGTTTAGAATGATTACCTTGTACGTAATGAAGGGTACCGAGGTCACTTCGGGGAGTGCAAGTTATTGCGCACAAAGGGCTTTCGTTGGGGAACGATTGGGACCTCGCGGGGTTCGGTTCTGGAGTCGGTGCTTGCCGGGGCAGCTCCGCTCGACGGACAGCCAGGGCTGTCCCCACACGATCGGTTAGCAATTCCGAATGAGCATTTCTGGATCGGGTAGAATGCTCCGTTCTTTCGGTTGATGTAGAAACTGTTCGGTGCTGCGTCGGATAAGGATTGAGGATAACGATGAGAAGTTTATTGATGCCCAAGGTCTCACGTGCGGTTCTGAAAACCGTGGTGATCCTGGCGTTGAGCAGTATTGGGCAGGCTTGTAACCGTGACAAGCAAACTTCGAGCGCGGCAGAAGCCAAGGCGGTACCTCCGCCCGTGGATATCCCCGCCTGTGACGGATCGGATTTGAGTGCTGGACGCGCGCCTTCGCAGGCCAACCCGCATCCACATTATGTGACGCTCTCGTGGAATGCGGCTGTTCCCGTCTCGAAGTCGCGACGAGATGCAATCAAGGGCTATTACGTGTATCGAAGCCTGACGTCGGAGACCTATGGTGAGAGCAACAGGATTAGTGAAACTCCTGTGAAGGGAACCCGCTGTGTCGATAGCAACGTCGAAGCCCGGGCTACATATTTTTATGTGGTTCGAGCGGTTACGGAAGGTGGAAAGCAGAGCGGTTCTTCGCTCGAGATCAAAGCGGTGGTTCCGTTTCCCTGACGCTACGGGATCGCAGCCTGCACTGGCGGAGTCGAGCGGCCGCTTTCTTGTCCAGCGGAGTTTACCGAAGTGGCTGCGTAGTAATACGTCTGACCGGAGGCGACTGAGTTATCCGTATAGGTAGTGCTGGGCTGCAGAGAGGGATTGATCTTGGAATAATTGCCGTTCGCGGCGGTGCTGCGATAAACGTTGTAGCCCACTACGTCTGTGCTGGAATTCCAATAAAGATTGACGCTGTAGACAGGTGCTGTACCAACACCACTCATTGCTTCCGTCGTCTGTGACGTGGATGCGTTGCTGCCAAAGGTGAGCGAGCCAGAGACGGTCCCGCTGCTCTGTGGGGTGAAGACCACGTTGAATGACTCGCTCTGGCCGGCAGGGATTGTCAACGGGAGAGAAACTCCGTTCAGGGAAAATTGGGAGCTGCTGCTGCTGGCGGAAGAAACGGTCACACTCGCGCCGACGGCGCTCATAGTGATGGGTTCCGTCTCCGTTTTTCCAATGGTCACGCTGCCGAAGTTCAGCGGCGCCGGAGCTACAACTAACTGGCCTGATGTAATTCCTGCGCCCGAGAGCGGGACGATGAGGGCGGGACTAGCCACAAACAAAGTTCCACCCACCGTGCCGGGCGATTGCGGCGTGAACGTGACATTGAAAGTAACACTTTGCCCTGGCCGCCAAAGTCAAAGGCAGGCTGGGCCCGCTTACTGCGAACTGGCTTCCGATTGTTGTGATCGCGGAGACCGGCACCGGCCAGGAACGATCATTTTTGAACGTGACAGGAACGGTAGCGCTGCTTCCTACGGTTACGTTGCCAAACGATGCCGCTGACGGACTGGCGGTCAACGCCTCGCTGCTTACGCCCGAGCCCTCAACCAGAAGCGAAAAAGCAGGGTATGTAGTGCTGGAGAATAGGATCGTTCCGCTCTCCCATCCCTGTTTAGCGGGGGTAAAGCTGATACTCAGATTGAAACTCTGTCCGGGAGCCAGGGACATGGGAAGGCTCAATGCGGAGGTGGTGAAATCTGAATTCGTCCCTTTCATGGAGGCGATTGTCATGGTCGCCGCCCCACTATTTGTGAGCGTGACCAGCAAGGTCTCGGTCTGACCGACAATAACGCCACCAAAGCGCACGCCGTTTAGATTGGACGCAAGTTGCGGAGACGCTGCGGCACTCAGAGGCAGCAAGCCGAGTAATAAGATTGCCAAGCCAGTGGTTAGAAAATGGTCGATACGAATGGAAAGAGGTTGGAGGATGGACTGGGGGAGTCTCATGCCCTGAAGTATGAAATCCCTTTGGCGACCAGAGTAGATTCCGGCAGTACATATACCCATTGGCCGAACGGCCAACAGTTCCAAATTGGGAATCTCGCGATAGAGAGAGGAGGAAATTGGGAATGTTTCGCGCGATCAAGGATTGAGCGTCGCTCTTGCACCGCGAATAGTCTTTAGTTATATGTACGATATATGATTTACAAATATACGTTGTCGTACAGTATTCACCCTATTGGCCCGTGTGGCCCAAGGGATTAGCGTTGAGTTACACCCTTTCCTCGACGCCGTCCGTTTTAGGACCGGAACGATTTCGCGGCCAGCCGCCAGCCAAGGGCCGCGGAGGAATCGTTATGGCGTACTCCATCCTTATTGTCGATGACAGCGCTCCGCTTCGCTATGCGCTCCGCTCCTGGATTGAGCAGGATGAGAATTGGAAGATATGCGGCGAAGCAGAGAACGGCAAGGCAGCCGTTGAGAAGGTCAAAGAGTTGCGTCCCGATATAGTGATATTGGATCTGGAAATGCCGGTCATGAATGGGCTGGAGGCGGGCCGGGAAATTGCACTCCTTGCGCCTCACATCACAATGGTGATGTTCACCATGCACAGCTCCGAGCAATTGGTAAAGGCCGCCCGTGCCGCCGGGATCAAGGAAGTCGTCTCAAAATCCGCAAGCAACCCCGGCCATCTACTCTCTGTGCTGAGAAGCGCTTGCAATGGAGGTTAGAACAGAGGTTCTATCTCGCATAGAAAGTAGTGGTTTTGCTCCGGTCTATTCTGTCTCAGCCTGCCATCTTATTTTCTGCCCCTGAATAATTTCGTAGCAGTCGCAGGCAGTCTTTTCCAGCTTGCTCCGGCTCAAGACCGTCACGTTCCCCCGGGTGTAGGAAATCATGCCGGCTCTTTGCAGGCTGCTGGCGGCTTCACTCACGCTGGCCCTGCGGGTGCCGAGCATCTGGCCCAGAAACTCCTGAGTAAGAGGAAGACTCCTCCCGCCAATCCGGTCCTGGCTCATGAGCAACCATCTGGCTAATCGTTCCTCCACTTCATGGAGGCGGTTGCAGGCAGCAAGCTGTGTGGATTGCATACCAAGAATCAGCGAAAAACGCTGAAGCAGCTTTTGTAGTTCAGGGCACTGTGGCAGGATTCTCAGAAGGAACTGCACATCCAGGCGGTAACCCGTTCCGTCTCCTTGCGTCACAACTCTGAGCCCACTGGTCTTGAATCCGAAGATGACCGGAAGACCGACGAAGCCCTCCTTACCGATCAATCCTACTTCAACGCTCTTGCCGTCCGGTTGAACCGTGAGCACCGAAGCCAATCCATCGTTCAGAAAATAGACCGACCGAATCGTCTCCCCCGTCTCATGCAGCACCTGATGCAGCTTAAGACGTACAAATTCCATGGATGAAAAAAGGAGAGCGTATTCATTCTGCGGGATACTGCGCAAAATGAGATTGCTTACTTCCTTACCATCGCCATCTTGTCGGGAAGGACTGAAGGACTTCAAGACACGAACGCCACCATTCTTAGCCATAGAAGGGCTCCTCACACAGCGTGAACGCTGTCTGATTTCGCAAGGAACCGTTCTTGGTCGACAGAGCAGCGGTACTCTGCTAGAAGAGACTGACCCAAGCCTATGCTTTCTTGAGAGGTTTGTATGTACAAAACCGCTCACATATAAGAGGCATTGTGGGCAGATGTATTGCCGGGGGGGGGGGGGCGCATTTATGGCGAATCTTCAGGGACTCCTCGGATACCCTCCTGCGTAAACGCCCATTAAGACGCGCGTTTACATTAAGGACACGATCGGCTACGGGGAGAAAAATCCTCTTCGGCCACTCTACGTTTGCGACGGAAATGACATCTAAAAATTGTTAGAAATTGTTTTGTGCGCGCCGCGAAAAGTTCGATTGAAAGGAGAAATACTATGAAAATGCTTCTTCCCACACTTCTAGTAGGGGCGGCGCTATGCGGGTGGTCTTCGGCACAGACGACCGTGCCGCCAGGCAACGCGACAAATCCACAGACCGGACAGAGCCTTGCGCCGCAACCGGTGGAGTCCAACCAGACGCAGGCGAGTACGCCACGGATTGCGCCCGGCAGCGTTATTCCGGTTGAGCTGAGAAAAACCATCGACGCCAAGAAAGTGAAGACTGGAGACGAAGTCGAGGCAAAAATCACGCAAGACTTGAAATCGAATGATGGCGAAGTGGTGCTGCCCAAGGATACGAAAGTGATGGGCCACATCACGGAAGTGCAAGCCCGGAGCAAGGAGCAGAAAGAATCGCAAGTCGGCATCGCCTTCAATCATGTCGTCATGAAAAATGGGACCGACGTGAACTTGCCGATGTCGATACAGGCAATTATTGCGCCTCCGAGTTCCAATAACAATGGCAATGCCGGCGCGCCCCAGGCATCGTCTATGCCGAGTGGAAGCGGGGCGACGCCTAGCGGCGGGCGGGCGGGGATGGGCGGCGGGGCACCAGCACAGGGAACAGCAACGACGTCGATGCCCGACGTGCCTGCGTCGCAGAGCTCAGGCGCCGCGCGGCCAGCGATCACTGGGAGCACACAAGGAGTTGTGGGAATTTCTGATGTGCAACTGGCGAAGGCGGCGAATGCCACAGATGGGTCTGTGGTTAGCTCCGAAAAAAACAATGTGAAGGTGGAGAGCGGCACGCTAATGCTGTTGAAGGTGAACCAATAGGCGGCATTTCGGTTAAGCCGTGACGAGCGAATTGCGAAAGCACATCGCGATGCACAAGAGAAACAAGCAGCAGGCAGCGCGAATACCAGGGGCCGGTGTCAGGCTGAGGGAAGCATGCGCCGGTTTCTGTGTGCTTGCGGTGCTGTTTTGCATTACGGCTTATGCGCAGTCGGGTAACGACAACGTGCCTGCCGGCGAACTGTTGCGCCGGGCCGTCGACGGAGAGTTGAAGGCTCAGGCCGCCGATCACTCGGAATGGATGTACCAGACCAGAGTCCGCGACGATGGCAAAGATCAAGTGAAGACGGTGATCGAAACGCACGAAGGCGATCTGGAACGATTGCGCGCAGAGAACGGAAAGCCACTCACGCCGGAACAGGAAAAACAGGAAGATCAGCGCATCGACAACCTGATACACAACCGGCGTGAGCAACGTAAGCTGCGACGTGCGAAGGCAGAAGACGGGCAAAACACTGAGCGTTTGTTCAAAATGCTTCCCGATGCGATGGCGGCTCGTTATGGAAGCCGCCAGGGAGACCTGGTGGAAATACTTTTTACGCCGAACCCAAAGTTCCATCCTCCGTCGCACGAGGCGGCGGTGTTTCACGGTATGGAAGGCCGAATCTGGATCAACACGCGGGAGAACCGGCTGGCGGAAATTGAAGGGCACCTGATGGAGACGATCAAGTTTGGCGGCGGCCTGTTCGGGCATCTGGATAAGGGTGGTGAGTTTCACGTTAAGCAATCCGAAGTTGGGCCGGGGCATTGGGAAATCACGCTGTTGCACGTCAACATGCATGGCAAAGTTCTGTTCTTCAAAACGATTGGAGTGCAGCAGGACGAGACCCAGACCAACTTTCAACGGGTTCCTGACAATTTGACCTTGGCGCAGGCCGAGGAGGATCTTCGGGGCAAGCATGCCGTGGAAGCGGCGAGCAAGTGAGTTAGCCTAGTCAACTCAGCAGGCAAAGTGCAACGGGGAATTCGGACAAGACCTGCGAGACATTAACTCTTGCTTTCGGCTCCAAAACTTCTCCGGTGAATACATTGCGATACTGTTTGCCGGAATCATCGGACGGAAACACAACCTGCGTGTCCTGCCAGATTTGCGGCCCGATGGGAGGAACGTCGAAGTCGTTGAGCAAAGTGGAAATCAGACGCGGAACGATTACGACGGCGCTAGTGTTTTCAAATTTTCTGGCAAAGGCGACAACATGATTAGCCTTCACGCCTGCAACCGCCAACGGCAGATATTCGCCCTGCTGGAATAGTTCTGATTGCTGCTGGCGAAGCCGTAGAGTTCGCCAGATTAGGTACTGCTTAACCCGGCCGTCTTCAGGATTTTTCATCAAGCACTCGATGAGAGAACTGTCGGGAGTATCTCCTCGCGTTCGAACGCATGCGAACAATTCCTGACTGCGGCCATAGTCAACCGCACGCCGATTGTCTGGATCAACCAGGCTGAGATTCCACAACTCATTACCCTGGTAGATATCGGGCACTCCCGGACACGTTAACTTCAGAAGCGTCTGCGAGAGACTGTTCCACAAGCCGATGCGGGCGATGCGGCGCTGGAAGGGCCCAAAGTCATTGAGGAAACGGTTATCGGTTCCCTCATTGAGAATCGCTTTTACAAAAGATGTGACTGCGGTTTCATACTCAGTGTTGCGATTGATCCAGCTGGTATTCTGCTTGGCTTCACGAATCGCTTTCAGTATGTAGTTTTCGATTCGCTCGCAGAAAATTTCCTCGTCATGTTTGTCGCGAAAAGGTTCCGAAGGCCACGCGCCAATCAGCGTCTGATAAAGCAGGTACTCATCGTTGGAAGAAGGGGCGAGGCCATCATTGACTGTAGCTTTGTGGCGATGATTGAATCGCTTCCACTCGCGCGCTCGTAGGTTCCACATCGGTGATATCTCCGAGAGAACGTTGATGCGGGCGCGTACATCCTCGGAGCGCTTGGAATCGTGCGTGCTGCTGGCCAGCATGGTGTGAGGCCAGTCGCGCAGGCGCTGTTGATTCGCAGCGTGAAACTCACGCACGGTGGTGCCGAAGCGGTGAAGATCGCCGCCGACCTCATTCAATGAGACCAGAAGGTTATAGCGGTAAAAAGCGGTATCTTCCAGGCCTTTCGCCATAACAGGGCTCGTGAATTGCTGAAATTTCATGGCGAAGGTTGTTACCGCATTTCGGTAAGAAGTATCTTGGCCTTCCGCAACTCTGGTTTGAAGGACTTCGCTGATGAAATCGAAGATGCTAATATCGGCGGCCGGGCTTCTCTGTTTTGCCAAGGAGACAGCGATTTGAATGTACCGTGCGTCGTCTTCCGAAACGCCGGAGGGGCCGATATAGGTGCGGTACACGGGAAAACTGGCTACCACTTCCGTAAGCGCATCGCTCAGGCTGTTGAGGGTGAAGTCGCAGGTTTTGCGCCTGGAAAGTGCAATTTGCGTGAGCCGATTTGCCAGCACATTCAGTTCGCTGGCTAGAGCGACACGAATAATTAACTTGCGGCAGCGGTAGGCGAGGCGGTCGAAATCGATCTCATCGCCGATGAATCTTCGGTAAATGCCTTCGATTCGTGTGGCTGCGGCCGCATCTACAAATAAGCCATTTACGAGATTCGCGAAGTCATAGCCGGTGGTGCCACAAACGGGCCATTCGGTGGGCAGCCGTTCTGAGCCGGTGAGAATTTTCTCGATGATCACATATTGTGATCCGTAGGCGTTAGATTCAGACTCGTTACGGGCAGTATCGACGCTTTGTTTCAAGCGTTCGAAATATTGGGCAGGATCGTACAGTCCATCGGGATGGTCGATGCGCAGGCCGTCCACTTTGCCTTCCGCAATCAACTGGAGAACGAGACGGTGCGTTGCCTGGAAAACATTTTCATGTTCCATGCAAAGGGCGGCGAGATCGTTGGTATCGAAGAAACGCCGGTAGTTGATGTCGTCGGAGGCGACCCTCCAGTTGGCAAGGCGGTAGGCTTGTACTTTGATGAGCTCATGCAATTCATCGAAGCTTGAAGGGTCGGAAGGATTTCCATTGATCGCATTCACCGCGGCTTTAATGGCACCCGCAATTTCCGGCGATCGCGCGCATAGCTCGGCCAGCCGGCGCTTGTTGATTTCCTTGTCGCGATTGCGCTCGGCGACACTCTCGCTGCTTACCTCCTGCCTTGCCGGTAAGTGACTGAAAGCCGTGATCAGACTCTGAAACTCCAGCAGGTCCGGATTCTGTTCGCCCAGCTTCGCTGCAAGATTGCCCGCACCGCGCTGCAGGATTCGCGGGTACTCTCGAGGGTTCACCGGGAAGCGATGATCGTAGTAGGCAATATTAAATTCGCCGCACTCCGGGTGGAAAGTGAGCTTTAATTCCCCACTTTCGAGGACTGCGCCGTAATGATCATGCAATACGGGAAGCAGCACTTTTCCGTGTAGTTCTTCTTTCAGCGGCCGCCAATCGATATCGAAAAAGCAGGCATAGATTGAGGCCTCACCGTTTTCGAGAACATCCAGCCACCATGCATCGTCGCTGCCCATCACGCCCATGTGATTGGGAACAATGTCGAGTATCAATCCCATGTTGTGACCGTGGAGCGTGGACACGAATTGATCGAACTCCTCGGGGCTGCCGATTTCAGGATTGAAGGAGTTGTGATCCACGATGTCGTAGCCGTGCATGCTGCCGGGGCCGGCTTTCAGGATGGGAGAGATGTAGCAGTGACTTATGCCGAGGGCGGAAAGATACGGGACAATCTCTGTAGCCTGCGCGAAAGTGAATTCGCGATTAAGCTGCAGGCGATAGGTCGAGAGCGGGATGGGCATGGGTCGCTTCATAGCTCAAGGGACCAGACTACAGACCAAGCGGGTAGCGTTCCCTCTTTTAGTGCATCGTGGGTGTCTTCGCTCGCATAGATAATTTGTCCAGAAGGGTGAGCCAGGCCGGATAGAGATGTTGTGCCGAGGTTTGCGAGTAAGGAAAGTTTCGAGCGGTCGGCAAACTCCCAATGCGCGGTAAGGCCAGCATCGCCGATGATTTTGTAATCTGCGGTGAGAGTGCATCCTGCATAAAGATGAGACACGATGTGTTGGCATCTCAGCTTCAGGAGTTGGCGATAGAAGCGCAGCCACTCCCGATGATCGGATTGCGCAATCACTCCCCAGTCGAGACGCGAGGCCTCGAAGGCCGCCGCAGCACTGGGATCGGGTATTCCTGCGCGGGCAGATGGATCATTGAAGCGGGAGAAGCGAGCGAACTCATTGCGACGGCCCGCAGTAACGGCTTCCGCCAAACTTTTCTCGAAATCGCAGAAGAAGAGGAATGGTGTTTTCGAGCCGAACTCCTCGCCCATGAAAAGCATGGGTGGGAAAGGCGCAAGCAAAAGAATCGCCACTCCAGCGCGAAGGGCGGTTGGATCTGCGATTGTAGCGATCCGTTCTCCGAAGGCGCGATTGCCGATCTGATCGTGATTCTGCAAGAAAGAGATAAACGCCGCGGGCGGCAGACCAGTGGTGGGCTCGCCGCGCGCCTGGCCATTTCTGTGCAGTGAGGCTCCGCCCTGATAAGCAAATCCTCTGACCAGGCAGCGGCCCAGCAGGTCGAGTGGACGGTTGGAATAGTCGACATAATAGCCATCCCGTTCGCCAGTGATCAGCACATGCAACGCGTGATGGATATCGTCATTCCACTGCGCAGTGTATGTCTTGGGCTGGCAGTTGCTGTCGCGTTGAAGGTAGCGCGATTGGTTATTGTCGTTTTCCAGGATCAGGTGGACGTGGCGATCCGGGTCGATGGCATCTCGAACTGCGTCCACTAATTCTATGAGGATGTGCGGAGTGGAGTCGTCAATAATCGCGTGGACTGCGTCGAGGCGAAGTCCGTCGAGGTGGTATTCGGTAAGCCAGTAGAGCGCGTTGTGGATGAAGAAGTCGCGTACGGTACGACTTTCGGCACCATCGAAGTTGATGGCGCTGCCCCACGGAGTGTG
Source organism: uncultured Acidobacteriaceae bacterium (assembly GCA_963838015.1). Classification (GTDB taxonomy): domain Bacteria; phylum Acidobacteriota; class Terriglobia; order Terriglobales; family Acidobacteriaceae; genus Sulfotelmatobacter. The sequence goes on from CAWIPG010000001.1 coordinate 309,224, forward strand.
GTGGCGATTGGTGAAGAACTGCGGCGCATAGGAATTAAGGTAATTTCCTTCGGGACCAAAATGGTTGTAGACCACATCCATCAGCACCATGATTCCGCGATCATGAGCGCTCTGCACCAGTTCCTTCAGGTCTTCCGGGCGGCCGTAAACGCTATCAGGTGCAAAGGGGTAGACGCCGTCATATCCCCAGTTACGCTGGCCCGGGAAATCAGACACCGGCATCAATTCCAAAGCTGTGATACCGAGATCGGCGAGGTAGTCGAGGAGTTCGCATATCGAGGAGAAAGTTCCGGACGGAGTGAAGGTTCCGACGTGGAGTTCGTAGATGACAGCTTCTTCCCAGGGACGACCACGCCAATCGTCATCTTTCCAATCGAAAGTGGCGGGATCGATTACCTCGCTGGGTCCGTGCACATCTTGGGGTTGAAAACGGGACGCGGGGTCGGGAACCTGCTGGGCATCATCGATGCGGAAAAAATATTGAGACCCAGGTTTGGCCTCACTCGTGGTCAGCTCGAACCAGCCGTCATCGCTCCGGTTAAGGGCAAGTTGCTTAGGTGCGTCTGCACCGACTAAACAAAGTTCCACGCGATGCGCGGCGGGAGCCCACAGGCGAAAACGAACGGATCCATCTTCGCGACACTCCGCGCCGAACGGCATGTTATGACGGCGATTCATTCGTTTCTTCTTTCGCTTCTTCCTTCTTGCCGTTACGGCGCTCCATCAATACCACCATGGAGCGAGCCTGTAGGGGATAGACTGCGCCGCCATCATAAGTCTCGACCGTGCGCAAACCTCCTTCGCGAGATGTGTCCATCCACGCGCCCCAGCGCGAGCCGGGACGAAACGCAGGGAGCGTGAAGGCCACATCTTCATGGTGAGCGTTGAACAGCATAAAAAAATTCTCGTCGCTAAGCTTTCGTCCTCGCTCATCGTTCTCGTCGAGTCCCTGACCTGACAAAAACATTCCCAGACAGCGAATCGACGCGTCTCGCCATTCGTCCTCGCTCATTTCATTACCCTTGGGATTGAGCCACAAAATATCTTTTACGTTTGCACCTTTGATCGGACGGCCCTGAAAAAAACGGCGCCGGCGGAATACGGGATGCCGCTTCCGCAGATTGATCATGCGTTGCACGAACGCGAGCAGGTCGCGATCTTCGGCTTGCAGAGTCCAGTTCAGCCAGCTAATGGGATTGTCCTGGCAATAGGCGTTGTTGTTTCCCATCTGTGTATGACCCATGGCGTCTCCCGCGTAGATCATGGGTACGCCTTGCGAGAGAAACAATGTGGCCAGCAGATTTCGCTTCTGCTTGGCACGCAGCGCCTGAATGTCGGCATTGTCGGTCGGACCTTCGGCGCCGCAATTCCAGCTGCGGTTATTGTCGGTTCCGTCGCGATTGTTCTCGCCGTTGGCTTCGTTGTGCTTTTCGTTGTAGCTCACCAGATCCTGCAGCGTGAAGCCATCGTGCGCGGTGACGAAATTAACGCTGGCGTACGGACGACGTCCGCTGTGCGCGTAAAGATCGCTGGAGCCGGTAATACGATAAGCGAGATCGCTGACGACACCGCTGTCGCCCTTCCAGTAGGAGCGCACGGTGTCGCGATAGCGATCATTCCATTCCGCCCAACCCACGGGAAAATTTCCGACCTGGTAACCTCCTTCACCAAGATCCCAAGGCTCGGCAATCAGTTTGACCTGCGATAGCAGCGGATCTTGATGGATGATGTCGAGGAATGCACCCAGGCGATTGACGGCATGCAGTTCGCGCGCCAGAGTGGCGGCAAGATCGAAGCGGAAGCCATCCACGTGCATCTCGAGAACCCAATAGCGCAGGCTATCCATGATCAGCTGAAGCACGCGCGGATGTTGCATGTTGAGCGTGTTTCCTGTGCCGGTATAGTCCTTGTAATAGCGGCGATTTTCGGGCACAAGGCGGTAATAAGCGGTGTTGTCGATGCCCTTCAGCGAGAGCGTTGGTCCCAGATGGTTGCCTTCGGCAGTGTGGTTGTAGACCACATCGAGAATCACCTCCAGCCCTGCGGAATGCAGAGTCTTGACCATGGTCTTGAACTCATTGACGGAGTTGGTCGCCAAGTAGCGAGGTTCTAGGGCAAGAAATCCGACGGTGTTGTAGCCCCAATAGTTGCGCAGACCGCGCTCCACCAACTGCCGGTCATCTACAAAGCTGTGCACGGGCATGAGTTCAATCGAGGTCACGCCGAGGTGAGTGAGATAGTCGATCACCGGAGCGGTGGCCAGGCCCGCATACGTTCCGCGCAAGTGGGCAGGAACGTCGGGATGACACATGGTGAAACCTTTTACGTGCAGCTCGTAAATTATGGTTTCGTGCCAGGGAATGCGTGGCGGAGCATCAGCTCCCCACGTGAACGCGGAATCAATGACTTGGTTCTTCGGCATCCCGGCCGCATCGTCGCGGCGATCAAAAGACAAGTCCTCCTGCTTGTTCCCGACGCGGTATCCGAAGTGAGAATCGCTCCAACGGATGGAGCCTTGAATCTGTTTGCCGTAGGGATCGAGAAGAAGTTTGTGATGGTTAAAACGATGACCTTCTTCCGGGGCGTACGGGCCAAATACCCGGTATCCATATAATTGACCGGGTCGAACTTCGGGCAGGTAGCTGTGCCAAACCATGTCGGTTTGCTCGGCCAAGGGAATGCGTTGGATTTCGCGCTTGCCGGAATTGTCGAAGAGGCACAACTCAACCTTTTCGGCATGCTCAGAATAGAGGGCAAAATTAACCCCCTCGCCGTCCCAGGTTGCCCCCAAAGGGTAAGGCCGGCCCGGCCAAACAATCGGTTGAGGTTGTGGGGACATTTATATAACGCTTCCTTGACGACAAGACTGTTAAGAGGCCGAGAACGGGCGACCGGGCCGGTCTATCGCTAGCTACGTAGCCAGCAATGCGATTGAAGCCAGCCCTTAACCATAGATGTCGCGCGGTAATTAGAAACATCGGGTGCCCGCTGTATGCGGAGAGGTGATCTGCCTCATGTCGCTGTAAATGACAGAATCGGCAGGCATTTCAATGAAGTTGTTTCTTGTCGCTCGGGAGCAAACGGCCGCTTTCGCGCACCCACTCAGGCTGGCCGTCGACTACGTCCGTGGTGTAAGATCAACCTGATTGACCCGGTGTTAATTCGACGACGTGACATGCCCCCAGTTGATAGCCTGCTGTGCTCAATAGTGCAAAGCAGCTATGCAATGTTCATGTCACGACTCGTTGGTAGCCCGTATCAGTATCTAAAGATGTTGCTCAACAAGGCCGGAGAGGTGGCAGAGTGGCCGAATGCGGCGGTTTGCTAAACCGTTGTACGGGCTAACACCTGTACCGAGGGTTCGAATCCCTCCCTCTCCGCCAGTCCCACAATCTACAGGGCTTACCCAGTTTCTTTACAACTAGCCTTTACAATTTGCGAGACTCTCTTCTCGGATCACAGTATTGCTGTAGAGGAGAGAGCAAATGGCGAAGAATCTGAGAGTAAGGTTGCTGGCCGCAGCGACCGTTAACTGACCTGCCCGATCTTTTGTACCAAGTGGAATGTTAGTGTAACGCCTCTTTGGACCTTTGTCCGTAGTCGTCGTCGGGGGTGTGGGGATGTGGGAAACGCGAAGCGTTTTCCACATCCCCATGCCCCGGTTGATTCGGCAGGATGGCTTGCGGCGCCGGCGGCCTGTAGCCCAGCGCCGAGTGCGGCCGTTCCGTGTTGTATTCCACGCGCCACCTCTCCGTCAGAATCTGCGCCTCCTTCAGTGAGTAAAAGATCTCGCCGTTCAAAAACTCATCGCGCAGCTTGCCGTTGAAGCTTTCGCAGTACCCGTTCTCCCACGGGCTTCCCGGCTCGATGTACAACGTCTTCGTGCCTACCTTTCCCAGCCACTTCCGCAACTCCCCGGCAATGAACTCCGGCCCGTTGTCCGAGCGAATGTGCTCCGGGATTGCACGCAGCAGCATCACATCCGCCAACGTCTCGATCACCTGCAAACTCCCCAAGCGCCGTGCCACCCGTAACGCCAGGCACTCGCGCGTATACTCGTCGATCACCACCAGAATGCGCAGTGCTCGTCCATCATGCGTCATCGCCTTCACAAAATCGTAGCTCCACACATGATTCGCCCGCTCCGGTCGCAGCCGGATACACGAACCATCGCCCAGCCACAATCGCCCTCGTGGCCGCTGTTTCTGCGGTACCGTCAGCCCTTCGCGTCGCCAGATCCGCTGCACTCGATCCTTGCCCACCGGCCACCCCGCATGCTGCAACAATGCCGTGATGCGCCGATAGCCGTACCGCCCATACTTCACGCCCAGGGCCAGGATCGCCTGCGTCAGCTCATCTTCGTCCGTGCGCCGCAGCGGCTGATAGCGCTGTGTTCCTCGCCATTGCCTCACCACTCGGCACGCCCGCCGCTCACTCACTTCATACTCCTGGCGGGCATGCTCCACGGCGCACCGACGTCGCTCCGGGCTTAGAAGTTTCCCTCCGCAATGTCCTTCAGGATCTGTTTGTCCAACGCCAGCTCTGCCACCAGCCGTTTCAACTTGCCGTTCTCCTTTTCCAGTTCCTTCATCCGCTTCGCCTGGTCCATCTTCAAACCGCCGTATTCCTTCCGCCAGCGGTAGAACGTCTGGATGGTGATCTCGGCTTCTTTGCAGGCTTGTGGGGTGGTTTTTCCGTTCGCGATGCCGACTTCAATCTGTCGCAGCATCGTCACGATTTGCTCTGGCTTGTACCTCTTGATTGGCATGACCCGCTTTTCCTCCAAGTGGATTCTCTCTCATTCCACTTGGCACAAATTTCGCCGGTCAGGTCACTCAGAGTGTGATTCGATCCCGCTACGCTAAAGCTCGTGTAATTGAGCTTACCGCCGTTTGTGTTCATAGAAAATGAAAGGTGAATCCAAGTGTTGGCCACAAAAGCTGAGCAGGTCACACCGGTACTGTTCCAGCTGTTAGCCGAAGGGTTGTAGACGTTCCACAACTTCGTTCCTTTAAAGTCGCACTGGAACTGAAAGGGATAGTAAACGTTGCTCACCGCTTGTCCCAAAGAAAAGACAATTGCTTGCGGTGCGTTTGGATTGTCAATGTAGAGGTCTACGTTATAGGTGAATTGCGTGACGGAGTCCTGCGCCGGCAACTGGATATAGAATCTTGCATTCGAATAGCTTCCGGTACCACCCAATGCGAAGTCAGCGGTGTCAGCGGTTTCCGACGGATCCAATACATTTGGCTCGGATGGGCTTGAGAGGTTTGGAGTCCAACTCGCAGTCGCAGTGCCATTTCCTCCCCCACAACTACCAGAGCCATCCGTACAGTAGGACCAACCGCTCGTGTTTTGTATCTGGCTGTAAAGAACAGTTCCCTGGTTGACAGTCGTTCCGGTACAGGAAAGCTGTGAAGATGCAATCACCGTTCCGCTGCTTGAGGCCGTCAGCGATCCGTTATAGCTTCCGGCTGTAGCGGGCGAACAGACTACCCCAATGTTGCAAGTGGATCCATTGGATACGTTGGAACAGGTATTGCTCACGATTCCGTAGCCGCTCGGGGCTACCAGAGCTGGGGTGAGGGTTGCCCCAGTTTCGTTTAGAAAAGTGAAATTGACGGTGCTGCTTTGAGTGCCAGCACTAACATTTCCGAAGTTATAACTGGCAGGTGTAATGCTGGAACTACCTGTTGAGCACCCGCTTGACCCGGTGCCGGTTCCACTGAGCGATACCTGCTGTGGGCTGCCGCTGGCGTTGTCCGTGATACTCAGTGTTCCGGAATAAGCCGTGCATGCGGTCGGAGCGAATGTGACGGTGATGGTGCAGGGAGTCCCTTGGGGTTGAACGGTGCATCCGGGAAATGGATTCGGACTTGGATTAAAGATACCGCTGCCGGAGGTGACTGTGGCGCCATTTTGCGGGATCACCAAGGCGGCATTGCCGGTGTTGGACACTGTGACCGACGCAGAACTCGTGGTTCCAACCGAAGTGTTAGGAAAGCTGATGCTGCTTGGAGACACACTCGCTACGGGCTCAGCGTTGAATTGGACAGAAGGCGAAAGATGATTCGCAATGGAGGGCAGGCCGACGGCTTGCACGTACAAGCTATGAACGCCGGGCGACCACATATAGCCCGAGAGCGATGCACTGCACGAAACGTTTTGCGTGCCCGAACAACTGGCCCCGGTTATGCCGACATTATTCGCGCTGACTTGTGCCCATGTGCCATTTGTGCCGTCCCACAGGGCGTAATGGTGAATAGTTGATACGTTGCCCGGAATGTCCGCATAACTCGTGCTGCCGAAAGAAAATGACCATTGGATGGTAGAACCATTCAGGCTGGCAGTAAAAGATGATTCAGTCAGGCAGTTATCGATGCCGGGCTCAATCGCGGTCCCTTCCTCATAGTCGTCCCAAGTGGGAATTCCCATAAATGGGAGTTGCTTACTGGAAGAAAAATAGCCAGTGCTTGTTAATTGGTTGAAAGAGTTAAGCCAGACCAGGCCACACTGCCGCGACATCTTTCTTCCATAAGGATGGGCTGAGGCGAACCCCCAGCTTGCATTTGTATCATTGAAACCCGCATAGATGGAACCAATTCGTACTGGTTTGGTTGACGTTGAAGCGGCTTGGTACCAACTAGCCACGCTGTAGCTTGAGCTAGTTTCGAAGTGAGTGTCGAACTGTACGGTCCCACTCACGCCGTCAGTTGTGACCGTTCCGGGCCCGGGGCAATCGATTGCAGAATCGGCCGTGTTGCAATAGGGGTCAACGCCGATCCAGTTGTAGGCACCATCAAGATAGGTGTCTGTTAAGCCATATGTTCCATCGGCAACAATCAGCGGTTGAGTGTTACAGTTCGCGACGTTCGCCTCGACATACTCTTGTAAAGGCTGCCAAAGTGTATCCGAAGATCCCCACCCAAACGCCAGCATGACCGGCCGATTCGTACAGCTTCCAACATTTATCTTCCAATAAGAAGGATGGGTCATGTAGTTTGAATAGGCGTAACTCACATCGGTCTCAAATCCACTAAGAGTGTCCCCGGAGTTTGTACCTGCATCCTCCATCAGCGCCATCTGCAGGGGACAAACGCCGCCATTATCAGAACAAAGCGTGTCTAGTTGGCCAAGCCATGCCTTAGTTACCGAATTGATGAATGTATTGGACTCCCCATACCAGTCGAAGTCGACATAGTTGCAGCCTCTCGCGATAGCATTGTTAATCTGGGAGGTTACTACTGCGGCCTGACTCTAATCCATTCCAATAGCAATATGACTGGTACCGGCACTGTTCGAGCCACTGCCAAACCAACCCTGGAAGTGACAATCAATCTTCGTGGAGACTGCACCTGAATAACTCGGATACAGAGTCGCACTGAAAGGTACCCAAGATACATTGAATGCTGGCGGAACCGTTTCGACCGTGTTGGTATTAGAGGCTGGCGGGCTTCCTGGAGGTCCAGGGGGTATGTAGTCGGTCTGGCTGGCGTGATCGGTAAGGCCATTAAAGTGACCGTAACAACCATTCACAAGCGTGGAGGGATCACAGGCAGAAGTTGTATTCGTGCTGTTAGGACTTGGAGGATTCGATTGCGCGGAGACTAAACAAGTTAGGACGAGGAACGAGAAAATCGCTAGAGCTTCACAGCGTGATTTCATCGGAGAGGATCCTTCCGTAAGACTGCCAGCCCACTGCGGTCGTGAGGATCGAAGGTTGCAGCCAGCAACGTCAATCCATGAGCGCGTGTTGGAGCGTTACGGGCAGACGGTACTGTGATTCAGCCAACGAAGCCATAGGGCAGATACAGTAATTTTGGCGGAGAGTAGTTTGTACAGATGTGGAGACTTTGTTCTGAAGATACGGCACAATCGGGTTGCGATTCCCCTGCAGGGCAAATACAGCGTGGGTTGATGATCTAATATACTTCTCGGAATGCCATTCAACTAAGAAGGTAAATTTGTCACGTTATTGCTTGACGAGTGGTCGCTGGGAACAGGCAACAATATCGAGGGCATCGCAGATGCTCTGGCCTCATCCCACCACGTTTAATCACGCCTTTTCATTTCCCGCGATGGCAAGTATCAAAGTCGAGTGATGATTCATAGTTGTGTAGCATCCGATTCCTAATTTCTGCCCAGCGCCGCAGATGGCCATCCGTCATTCCAGGTCAGCGTAGAAATCTGTAGGGAGGGCCGCCCCGTCGCGGCATCATAAGCGTGAAAAACAATGATGTCTCCATCCTTCTGCATTAGGATCGACTCCCCACCCGGTCCCAACCAGCGACTGTTGCCCACAAGCAGCGGGCTTCCTCCGCCCTCCATCATTGATTTGCCGTTCTTATCCAGGTAAGGTCCGGTCACGCTACGCGAACGGCCCACCATGGTCTTGTAGGTGCTCTTGGTTCCACGGCAACATAGATCGAAGGAAACGAAAAGATAGTAGTTGTCACCATGCTGAACGATAAAGGGAGCCTCAATGGCTTGCCAATTCGGCGGCAAACCCAGGGGCGCAGGAGGAGCGCTTGCGGGACGTTCCCGGCTCGCCAAAGAATAAAGACGAGTATCTTCCATAGATAGCTTGCCGGTTTTGCGATTAAGCTTCCGCATCTTGATCCCGCCCCAGAAACTGCCAAACGCCAGCCACGCCTGCCCACTTTCATCCAGGATCAGGTTCGGATCAATAGCATTGAAATCGTCGCCCATGTTGGATTGCAGCACCAGTCCCTGATCAACCCAATGGAATTGTGGGTCTTTTGGGTCCAAAGTCTTATTGGTTAGCAGCGCAATGCCCGAGGTGTTCTTGCCGAATGCGGAGAAGGCATAATAAAGATGATATTGGCCGTCGAAATAAGAAATGTCGGGCGCCCAAAGTTCCTTTGTTTCGGGACTTTCCTTCTGAATCCATTGGGGAATGCCCGGCAAGACATACCCGCATCTGCTCCAGTGGTGTAAGTCCTGGGAGCAACGAACCGGCAGTTCGCCATCCCGCATCTTCTCGGTCGCGGTGCCGAATACATACCAGGTGCTGCCGTCTTTGATGATCGATGGGTCGTGCGTTCCTTCGACATCACCGGTGACGCTTATGACCTGCGGCGCGGTTGGGATTGATTGTTGGGCGTAAACAGCGGGAGCGGAGAATATGGCCGCGAGCATTGTTATAAGGACAAACCAAACTGCTGTTCCCGTTTTCAAGGTCGACTTCCTCCTGGAAGTGTGATGCCGTTTTTTCAGCTGACTACGAGGTCGCTCAGTTCGGCGACAGGGCGGTTGATTTCCTAAGTAGTAAGTTCGTCTGTAACATGAATTCGCTCCCGTTCGAAAGTGGTTCCTCTCGCCCCACTTCGGCGAGCAGCGCCTTGAACGCCAGCATGGCCAGATCGGTTTGTGACATCTGTATCGTAGTCAGAGGAGGCAACATGTATTGCGCCAGCCGCACGTCGTCAAAGCCGACCAGCGATAAGTCCCGCGGAATGACCACACCCTCCTCATAGCTCCTCTTCATTACTCCAATGGCGGTCAGGTCGTTCGAGCAGAGAATTGCCGTGGGTTTATTCGGAGAGTTCAAGATTTGTGCGGCTGCGGCCATACCTCCTTCGGTCGTGTGATTTCCCTCCACGATCAAGAGAGGGTCGCACGGGAGCCCGATTTCCTGCATCGACTGCATAAAGGCATTCCTGCGCGCGATGGCCGACTTCAGGCTCAGCGGGCCGGCAACGAAAGCGATTCGCTTGTGACGCAAAGCCGCCAGATGCTGCACTGCCTGACGAATTCCATGCAAGTAGTCGATGCGAATATTGCTGATGCGGGGAAGGGCAGGTCCGACATCGATGAAGACCAGCGGAACCCGGCGCGATTTCAGATCTTCAAGCAGCAACTCCTCCATCCCGAAGGTCATTACGGCCACGCCATCGACGCGGCGCTCAATCATGCGTCGGACGGAACTCGCCATCAGCCTGGGGTCGTGGACAGTCGAGGTGAGGAGAATCTCGTATCCATGCTCAACGGCAATCTTCTCGAAAGCTTGAACGATTTCAGGGAAAAATGGATTGGTGATTTCGGAGACGATCAGGCCGAAGATTCTGCTTCTTCCGGAGACCAGCGCTCGTGCCTGGGTATTCGGGTAGTAGCCCAGCTCATCGACTACTTTCAGGACGCGCCGGGACAATTGAGGATCCACGGTGGGCACGCGATTGATGGCGCGCGATGCCGTGGCCGTCGAAACTCGTGCGCGCCTCGCGATTTCCCGGAGATCCATATTCTCCTCTCAGAGCGGAACGGGGAGTCGCAGCAAACATTTGCTAATCTCCATCAGTCTGTCTATGATTTTCCCGCACTCAAAAACGAGTAGCACACGGTGTCTTACAGTAAATTGGCTTTACATACAACGACATAGATGTGCTTTCGTTGAGCTGCCCGGCATCGCTGCTCGTGAGAAGAGCAAGTGAGCTTCTTGTGGTGACAATCGCGCGCCGTCGTGATAGACCAAGCATGTACTAAGTAGAGGTGGATTGATGGCGGTACCATCCGAGTCGGTGGCGAGTTCGGACCTCCAAAAAAGACGCCCGCCCATCGCCGAAGAAATGGACAAATCCACGATTCTCCAGGAACTGGATAACATCCTGGCAAGCCCACCCTTTCGGAACAGCAGCCGCAGCAAGCAATTTCTCTCCTACGTGGTCCAACACAGGCTAGATGGGCATGACGAACTATTAAAGGAACGTAGTATCGGCGCCGATTTGTTCCACCGTCCCGCCGATTATGCGACCGGAGACGACCCGGTGGTTCGGGTGCAGGCTGGCGAGGTACGGAGGCGGCTCGAACAGTATTACCATGAATTTTCCAAGGCTTCCGACGTACGCATCGACCTTCCCGTGGGTACCTATGTTCCCGAATTTCACCACATGCCTGTCGTGTTGCCGGTCGAGGCTTTACCTCAGCCGTTCCCGGTCTCGGTTAGTGAATCCAGTAGGAACTGGAAACTCCTGGCCTGGACTGCGCTTGCCATCAACCTGCTATTAATTGTGGCCCTGGTCGGTCCCGGTATCCTGCGCAAAATAGCGCGACCTTCGGCCTTGCAGCAATTCTGGGCTCCCGTCTTTTCTACTTCGCAACCTGTGCTCGTCTGTCTTCCCAAGCCTATTTTCTATCGCCCTGCACCCTCGCTATACGACAATTATGCCAAGGCCCATCCCGGCACCTTTCAGACACAAGTCGAGAGGTTTAACCAACCCATTCCTTTGGCTCCAGATCAAAAAATCCTGTGGGGAGACATGGTCACTTACCCGGATTTCGGTCTGGTCTCAGGCGATGTGTACGCTGGCTTTCGAATTTCCGAGGCATTAGGCCGAATCGGCAAGCCAAGCCAGATTCGGATTGGCAACGAATCGTCATTTGACGAGCTTCGTGGTTCTCCCGCAGTGCTGATTGGGGGGTATAGCAATCGGTGGACGATGGAGATGACATCCGATCTGCGTTACGTCTTTGAGGAGAGGGACGGCGTCCTGTGGATCCACGACCGAACCTCTCCGGATAAGAAATGGTTCTGCCGTTTGGGGCTGCACGGGGAAGTGGTCACGGACTTCGGAGTTGTGACCCGGTTGCTGGACTCCAAGACCGGCCACTCGGTGGTCAGCGTGGCGGGAATTACCGCGCCTGGCACCGACGCCGCGGCGCAGTTTGTATCTGCCCCTGAATATTTATCCGAGCTAGCACGGACAGCGCCTGCCGGATGGGAAAAGAAAAACATGCAAGTCGTGGTGCAGACATCGGTGATCGATGCCGGCGCCAGCCCGCCGCATGTTGTGGCTGCTTACTTCTGGTAGGTTGCCCATAACGCGAGAGATTGAACCTTCCCGCCTATCTCTAATTTCTCCGTTGCTCGCCTTCTTAGGTCTGTTCCCGACAAACCTATGTCGCTACAAGTAAAGGGTTTAGATTAGCCGAGCGCACAGTAACATACCGTATGTATACCGTGTGTTACTCGAAAATAAGGATCAGAGAGCATCATAGTCGGTCCGCGGTCGGAAGCAAACGTTTACTCGGAGTCCCCCGTCCGAACCCGAGCACCTCATGCACACTGGCCAGTTCCCCGTAGTCCACATTCGCCGTAGCCGTTTCGTGGGCACCCTGCTCCAGAATTGTTGGTTTGTGCTTCGTTGTACAGTGGCTCTCTCTCTGCTTCAAAGTTGCGGCGGCGGGGGAACCTCTTCTTCCAGCCCATCTCCTTTGAAAATCACGGCAACGTCTCTGGCGGGTGGAACGGTCAATGTGTCGTACTCTACGACGTTGACCGCAACGGGGGGAACCGGGACTGGGTATGCCTGGACGATATCTGCCGGAACTCTGCCGGGAGGTCTCACTCTCGCAAGTGGCGGAATTTTAGCAGGCACCCCAACCACGGCAGGAACCTTTGATTTTACGGTCACAGTCACGGATTCTTCGGGGGCTACAGCCAACGCCAGTCTCAGCGTTGTCATAGCGGTCGCAGGTCCGCTGAGCAATTACGAATTCACCGGCGACACCTCGCCGGTGCACGATCCGAGCATCATTCGCCAGGGATCGACGTACTACGTCTTCTCCACCGATGCTTCCTCCACTCAAGGCGGCTTCATTCCCATCCGCTGCTCCGCCGACAAAATCGCCTGGAGCGCCTGTGGTTATGTGTTCAGCACCTTGCCGGCGTGGATTTCCACGGCGGTTCCGCAGGCAACCGATATATGGGCTCCGGATGTCTCCTACTTCGACAGCTCTTATCACGTGTATTACGCCGTTTCTTCTTTTGGATCGAATACCTCCGCGATAGGGCTTGTGACCAACACCACGCTGGATTCGACCGACCCGAGTTACAACTGGGTAGACCAGGGCCTTATTTTGCAGTCCAACTCTGCCGACAATTTCAACGCCATTGATCCCAATATTCTGATTGATGCGGGCGGTTCGGTCTGGTTGAACTATGGAAGTTTTTGGACCGGAATCTACCAGCAACAGATCGACCCGACAACGGGACAGATCCAGTCCGGCTCAGCGATTAACCATTTGGCCGAGCGCGCCTCGGATGTTCCCAACGATCCGATCGAAGGTTCGTCGATGGTTTACGCCAACGGCTTCTACTATTTATTCGTTTCGTGGGACTACTGCTGCGAGACGGATCCATCGCAGAGCGACTACAAGATCGTAGTGGGCCGCGGCACCAGTCCCAATGGACCGTTCCTCGACGAAAGCGGAGTCGATATGATCACGGGTGGTGGAACGATCCTATTGCAGGGCAATGCGACGTGGGCCGGGCCGGGCGGGCAAACGGCATACATCGATCCCACAGACGGCGATCTGATCTTGTTTCATGCGCTGCAGCTTTCGCAGAACGGGCTGGACTTTTTGTTTGTGAGGTCGCTGACCTGGGCGAACGATTGGCCGGTGATTGGAAATTCGACCGTGGCCAGTTCGGAAGCGACGAAGAAAAGATTGTTGATGGAATCGAAGTGATCGAAATCAGCCCGGCATCTTGATGCTAGAGGCTTTAGGGAGACTTTATGACGCATGAGGCGCAGCCGTACATTCGTAGACTTCTTCGGTGGTCAGTCCGTGGTTCGTCGAGCCGGGGTTCGTCGGTCCGCGCCGCGGCATTGGCGCTATTCGCTCTCCTACTCACTGCGCTGCCTGCCCTCGCCCAACTGGATACGGGGTCGATCAGCGGCACCGTCACCGATTCTTCCGGCGGTGCGGTCAAGGACGTGGTGATTACCGCGAAGGAAACCGGCACGGGTAGCACGTATAAGACGGTCAGCTCCGCTACCGGATATTACGTGTTTCCTTCTGTTCGTACCGGCACCTATGAAGTGAGAGCGGAGTTCTCGGGTTTCAAGACTGAGATTTACTCAGGTGTCGTCGTGACGGTGGCCTCGCACGTTGGCCGGGACATCAGGCTTGCGGTGGGTGCGGTGAGCGAGACAGTCAGCGTGACGGCCGATACGTTGACGCTGGAGACAGAGAGCTCGGAGATTGACACCAATATTACTAAGGAGCAAGTCTACGATCTTCCCTTGGCGGTGACGGGCAACCTGCGTTCGATTTCCACGCTGGAGTTTTTGGTACCGGGCGCAGTCGGTCCGGGAACATCTGCCGGGGGGTCCGGCTTCCAAATGACAAAGATTGCCGGCGGTCAGACCGAAGGAACGGACTACTTGGTGGATGGCATCACCACCAACCGGCAGGAGAACGGGTCGGGCTCGTTTGACATCGTTGCTCCCTCGGTGGAATCGATTCAGGAGTTTCACGTTGACATCTCCGGGATGTCCACGGAATTCGGCAGGACCACCGGCGGGCTGGCGAATTACAAAACGCGCTCCGGAACCAACGCCTATCACGGAACGGCCTTCGACTACTACAAGAATGCCGTGCTGGACGGCAACAACTGGTTTAACAACGGCTACATAGCGCTCAATCCCACGGAAAGTGAGTTGCTCAAACGCCCGCCCGACACCAAAAATAATTGGGGCGTTTCTTTGGGCGGCCCATTGCGGATACCGGGTGTGTACGATGGCCACGACAAGACCTTCTTCCTGTTCAGCTTCGAGCAATTGCTCTATCACACCGGCGCTTCCGTTACCTCGAATATTCCCACGCCGTCCGAACTCGGCAGCAACGGGCAATACTTCGATTTCTCGTCTACTCTCGGTGGCCCGATCCTCGACAGCAACGGAAACCAAGTTTATGGCGGGTGCGGCAACACGGTACCACTGTATTTCGGCGAGATCTTCGATCCCGCTCACGAAGCCAACAGTTGCAATAGCGTGGCCTTCCCCGACAACCATATCCCGATCGGACGCGAGAGCACGGTGGCGAAGAACGTGCTGCAATACATGCCCACGCCGAATCTGGTTGGCGGGACTAACAATTTTGTCTACAGCACGACCGACAGCATCGCGCAGACGGTTCTCAGTGTGCGCATCGATCAAAACCTCGGGCAGAAGCACAAGATTTGGGGATTCTTCAGTGACCGAGAAAATGCTGACCACGGCGTCGGCGCCAATCTTCCTCCACCACTTACCTCGGTCGGCGGTGGCGGAACGGATCAATATGGCAAGCTGGCCCGCGCAGGATGGGATTGGGTTATAACGCCGGCGGTGGTTAATTCTTTGACGTTCGGCAGCAACCGCTCCAACAATTACAACCTGTCGGCAGCGGCGCGCGAGGGAAAAGATTGGGACAGCACGCTGGGAATTGCCAATGGCTCCGGTCCGGTCTTTCCTGGATTTGTGTTCGTCAGCAGCCCCTATCCGAGTTTCGGCGAGAACGACGACGCCCAGGATGTGGACAACACCATCGCGCTGAACGACATCATTCACTGGCAGCGTGGCGCACACAGCCTCGACTTCGGTGGTGAGGTGCAGTATCACCAATATTCGTTCGTCAGCAAGATTGGAGGCACCTGCAGTGGTACGTCCGGATGCTTCACTTTCTGGCCCAACCAAACGGCATCTGATATCCCGGACGAGGGTAGCGACGGCAACGCGTTCGCCGCGTTCCTCCTGGGTCAATCGGGTACCGCGAATGCCCTGAATCAGATTCATGCGCCGCGCTGGATTACTCACACCGCGGCGCTTTTTGTACAAGACAACTGGAAGGTGAAAACCAACTTCACCCTCAATCTTGGACTGCGCTGGAGTTATGACACGCCCCGCCACGAAGCGGACGGGGACACAGCCATCTTCAGCCCAACTACGCCCAATCCGGGAGCGGACGGCTTCCCGGGTGCATTGGTCTTCGCTGGAAAGGGAGCCGGGCGCAACGGCAACGTCGGGGAAACCTGGGCCCAAACTTATTACAAGGACTTCGAGCCCCGCGTTGGATTTGCCTGGTCGCCCTCATCCATGCACAACTATGTCCTTCGCGGCAGTGCAGGTTTTTATTACGGGCCGCTGGTCTATGCCGATTTCGGCCAGGGAACGCTGCAAGGATTCACGGCGAACCAAACTCTGTTTACGGGAGATCCCCTCAATGGTCCGCAGGTTGATGCGGGGCTGCCTGCGCTGCCGACGACTCCAGACCTCGATCCCACCCAATCAAACGGCCAGGGAGTGGACTACGTCGCGCCGACCTTCGGGCGTCCGGCGATGGTGGGATCATGGAACCTGGAAAACCAGGTCCAGCTCAGACCCGATCTCTACTTCTCGCTCGGATACATCGGCAACCATGCCACGCGTCTGCATGGATTACTAAACTATCCGAACGACATGCCGGAGAAATATCTGAGTATGGGTGAGTGTCTGAACTGGTGGGCCGTCGCACCCTGTCCCAACGGCTTCAGTTCGCCACCGATTCAGCCCTATCCGGGCTTCTCCTGCGCATCTGGCTGCACCTATGGAATCAGCGAGCCAGTGGAGCAAGCACTGCGTCCGTTCCCGCAGGTAGGTTACATCAATGAGGATAGCTACCTGCAGAACGTCGGGCAGTCCAGTTACGACGCATTGGAAGCCAAGCTGGAACGGCGCTTCCACAATGGTCTGAATGTGCTTGTCTCCTACACCTTCTCAAAGACGATCACTGACGCAGACAGCATTCAACCTTTCTACAGCACGCTGCAAAGTCAGGGTGGAACCCAGAATCCTTTTGACCTCAGAGCCGAAAAGGCAGTGAGCAATCAAGACGTTCCCAGCAACTTTGTCGCGAGCTATATTTATGAGCTGCCGGTTGGCCGGGGAAAGCGGTTCCTTGCGGGCACCTCCAGACCGGTAAACGCGATCATCGGCGGCTGGAGAATCAGCGGCGTAAATCGGTATCTTAGCGGACAGCCAATCAGCTTTTTTGGCGCGAGAGGGATTCCAGGCTTCGACAATGGCATCCGTCCGAACCGTGTGCCGGGTCAAGCCGTGCGCCGCCAGGGCTCATTCAACCCCTTCTTGTTCAGCAATACCGGCACCACCGGATACGACCCGACTTCGGGAGCATGCACCACCGGATATTGGAACTGTGGCTTTATTACGGATCCTAACCCTAATCCCGGGCTCAACGTTCCCTACGTCTTCGGAAATATGCCGCGTAACTCTTCCGACATTCGTTCGTTCCCCTTCTACGACGAAGATCTCAGCCTGGCCAAGACCTTCGGAATCACGGAACGGGTGAAGGCAGAGTTCCGCGCAGAGTTCTTCAACGCATTCAACCGGCACGTGTTCAACAAACCAGATTCCGGCGTTCAGGATACGAACTTCGGCCAGGTCGGCAGTACGCTTCTTGGACCGAGAAACGGCCAGTTCGTGCTGCGAATTAACTTCTAGGGAGATGTGTGTCCGAGAGGGGGTCCCGAGAGGCTATGCCTCCGGACAGGGACACTCGCCCGGCAGGCCGAGTACGGTCTGCCGGGCGAATCGCTTCAAGAATTCTGCCCGTCATCACAAGGTAATGTGCTGCGCCATTTCCTGCTTTCCTTATTCCGGATCGGCTATGCTTACGGATGTGTTCCGTCTTTCATTGCGATCCGTGACAATCGCGTTGGTCTTAGTCTTGCATCTTTGTTGCCAGCCCGGAATTGCGCAGGATGGCGATGCGAAAGCCTGGTTCGAGCAGGGAAACAATGCTCTCCGAAAAGGCAATGCTGCCGATGCTGTTCGCGATTTTAAGGAGTTTCTCCGGCTTCAGCCCGGCTCGGCAGAAGGCTACTTCAACCTGGGCCTAGCGTTGCAGTCTGCCGGACAATTGGATGAGTCGCTCACCGCGCTACGCAAGGCGGCGTCTCTGCAACCCGGCTTGCACGGCGTCCGGCTGTTCACTGGCATCGTGAATTACAAGCTGAACCATCTCTCCGCTGCACACGACAACCTCGTGAGTGAGACGCGGCTTGAGCCCAAGAACGCAGCCGGATGGATGTGGCTTGGCGTAGTCGAGTTAGCTCAGAATCACCCAGATGCCGCCGCAGCTGCGCTCGACAAAGCGGCTGTGCTCGATCCCAACAACCTGGACATTCTTTACCATCGTGCCAGAGCTCACTTATTGATTTCCAAGGCAAGCTACGCGGCGATGTTCAAGCTTAGCCCCGACTCCTGGCGAGTTCATGAAGTGCTTGGGCAGGCAGATGCCGAAGCGTTTCGCACTGACGACGCGATCAGCGAGTTCCGCCTCGCACTGCGTGCGGCGCCGCATGAACCGGGCCTGAACGAAGAATTGGGAGATGCTTGTTGGACGGCGGATAAGTTGCAAGATGCTGACGATGCTTATTCCGAAGAGATCAAGATTGACCCCGCCAATGCCATTGCCCTATATAAACTGGGTAGTCTGCGCGTAACCCGCAATGACGCGGCCGGCGGCGTCCCGCTGCTGGAGCGGGCACTCGCTCTCGACCCGACAATCAGCGATGCGCACTACTATCTGGGAAGAGGCGATGTGGAGTTGGGCAAGAACGACTTGGCCATCGAGCATTTCAAGCTCGCAACCAATCCGCAAGGGACCGAGGAACTCCGAATCATGTCGTGGTATCAACTCGCAATGCTGTATCGCAACCTCCGCCGCACGCAGGAAGCCGGCGAGGCGCTGGCCGCTTTTCGTAAAATGAAGACGGACCGCGATCAGCGGCGGGAGAGCAAATTACAAGAGCAGATCCGGCGGCGCGATCAATTGCCGCGGCAAGAAACGATTCCGGCCACAGCCGACCTTCCGTAGCTACTAGCGGATGTTCAGGTCAGCGTAGTGGGCAAAGCTGGAGATCGCTACTTGATCGCTGCCGGGTATGTAGAAGCCGAACTTGCCCAGACTGAGATTGACGCCGGGCTGCGCCCAGCGATCCAGAACGACCCAATGATCACCGTGCTTGGTTTGGTGGACGAGTTCCGCGGGGCTGACGCGGATTTGAAGCGTGCGAAAGGTTTTCTTGTCGCCCCTATCGGGAACGATGATCTCGTCCGTTTTCTCCCCATTGAGAATGACGGTGCGGTAGAAGTTCTTGTCGTCCATTTGGAAGAGTACGTAGTTTTTGGGGTCGCTGTAGTTGAGCACCCATTGCAGGAGGCGGCCCTTGGTGATCATCGCGGAAAGAAGAAATGTGCCCGATGCAGGAGCGGCTCCGTATAGGACGAAGTCCCCGCCTTTGCGAATGAAAGAATCTCCTTCGTGTTTCCAGGCGCCGGGGTCATCCCACTTCGACATGCCGCTCGGGGCGAGAGACAAATCAAAAGCCTTGGATTGACCGGCTATGACTTCGAGCGTAGACGAGCGCGTGAACCTTTCGGCGGTTCGCGCAGTAAGAGTGTAGGAACCAGCGGCAAGATTGAGCGGGACACCACTACTTACTATTTTCAGAAGTTCGCCTTTCGCAATCGCAACCGTGGCATCGGCGGGCGCGAAGGTAATTTTCAATTCGCCGGGAGCAGCTTCCAGCGCGGCATCCGCAGCAACAAGAGATGTGGTTCCACCCACGGCGAAGTGTTTCTTAAACTGCCGGGGTTTGAATCCCTCCTTGCGCAATTCGACGGTATGGTCGCCTGGATTGACGGTGGAGACGGAGAGCGTGCCATCGCGCTGAATGGTGCCGACGAGAGCTTGATCGACTAGAACCGTGGTTTCGGGAGCGCCGCCCTGGATGGTCAACGAAGCCACGCGAGGCTGCGGTTGGAGATTCTGAGGTTGCAGGTTGAAGACAAGCCTGGCCTGTTCGCCCTTGCGAATGCGGATCTTCTGCAGTGGAGGATCCTGAAAGCCGCTCTTTGATACTTGTACAACGTAGTCCTTGAGTTCGAGATTCGGTAGGCGTAGCTGGCCTGCTTGCGTGAGTTGCGGTTGACGTTTTCCGTTGAGAAAAACTTGCGCGCCGTCTTGACCGGCAACGACAAGGAGCGTGCCCAAGTTGCGGCCGGGCTCCGCACGCGGCTGATCGTTCCGCGGCAGATCATTCCGCGACAGATCATCGACCGGAACTTTTCTGACGGCAGTGTCGGAAGAAACGCCCGGCGCGAGTGGAGATGGCTCGGGAGTTGTTTGTGCGGGCGCGGCGACAGCGGAAGCAGAGACGCTGGGAACTGAGACCGGAGCGGAAGCGGTCGGAGCAGAGGCGACCGGCGCAGAGATGACAGGTGCGGCTGCGGGAGTCTTCGTGATTGGCGAAGCGTAATGCTTTCGCGTCAGGAAGAAGGTTGCTGCTACCAGGATTATCGCGGTGACGGAGACGAGGATCAGGGTTGTGGAGTTCGACTTCGTCGGCTGTTTTGGTCGAGATGATGTGGATATGACGTTCGCCACCGATGCGGAAGGCTCGGCGGCAGGAACAGCGGCAGATTGTGGCGCAGCAAGTTGCGGCTCCGACGGAGTAGTTGGGACTAAGCGTACCGGCGCAATACTAGGCAGAACCTTGCGCGCACGAACTTCGCTCGGTGGAACTTTGTTGGGCGGAACTTCGCTGGACGCACCAATGGCGGTCGGAACGTTCTCGGGTAGAACCGGGATTTCAGGAATCTTGATCGTTGGAACCGGGTTTTCCGGTACGGGGCTTGGCGTGGTATGGCTTGGCGGAACTTGGCCGCTATCGGCGCGTGAGGCCTCCGGAGCGCTGGGCCGCGGGACGTGAAGAATTACGGTCCCGCCTTTGCCGCGCGGCGAGGTGCTGGAACTCTCTTGAGAGACTAATCCCAAACGGAGGAGCAGGGCGTTGGCGATGGACAAGATTTCGCCATCCGTCCAATGCTTGGCGGCCAACGCTTGTATGCGCACAGCTAAAGCCTGTTTTGCAGCAACGTCGGTGGCTCGACCGATTTCCAGCTGCATGCGCCGTAAGTCTTCCAAGTCACCGCGGCGGGCCTGACGCCGCCGGGCCGCCTGGTCGCGCTGGATTGCCTCGTGAATCTGAAGCAACTTGGGATTGCCCGGGTGCACTGCCAATCCCTCTGCAACCCAAGCCAGGGCAGCGAATGGATCGCCGGAGGACTGCAGTTTGTGCGCTCGGGCAACCCAATCCTCCACGGAGCTTGTTGTTTTCTGGTCTACGATCAGGCTGTGGATCGTTTTGGCCGTGGGATGCGCGGGGTTCAACTTGAGCGCCTGATTGGTCAGCGTCTCGGCTTCCAGCCAATCCGTTTCTACAACGGACTGCGCGTGCTCTACCAGAGCGTTGGCCAGGATGGAGCGGGCGAGAGAATTGTTTTTATCCAGCTCGTAGGCTTCGCGCAACAATTGAATCGCTTCGGTGGACTTCTGCTGCGCGAACAGTTCCTGGCTTTCGGTGATAAGACGTTGGGCTTCAGCGTTACGCTTGACTCCGTCCTGGGCCAGCTTTTCCAACTCGGACAACTCCGCATCATTGTTATTGGGGAATTCGGCGGCAGAGGCTCGCAACAATTCCAGTGCGCGAGAGTAGTCGCCCGAACGCAGACAGCCATTGATCTGCTCAACAAGCGGCGTTTTCGATTGCGCAGAGGGGATCTTCATGGCGCAGCCCGCTGTGCGGGGACCTTAAAATCTTACTCGGTTGGACGGAAAAGGGGAGTGCCCTTGTAGTTGCGTCGCAGCTCGGCGCTTTCAGCGAACCACTCGGATGGTTATGGAAGGTCCAACGGTAGTTCGGCCTTGGAACCATCCCAACCTTGGCTTTTGATTTCGTTCTGCGCCTGTTGGATGCGTTCTTCTAGCGATGGTGCATCCGTTCGAGGCGGAGCCGGTTTTGTATCGCGTGCAAGAAATTGAAACACCTCCAACAATTCGATCGCGGCATGTGGAGAATATCCGGCTGCCACAGCCATCTTTAGACCTTCGCGGTCTGCGGCAAGTTCGCCGTCTTTTCCATAAGGCTTACCGAAGTCGTCGATGGATAACTTGTCGAATTGTTCTCGAGTCAGATGGTCCCTCTGCATCGCCCCGATCACACGCTGGGCACACTGTTTGAGATCGACGTGTGCAATTTCGTGTCCTAAGACAACGGCGAGTTCATCCTCGTGTTCCATCAAAGCCAGAACACCTCCACCGACAATAATCTGGCCGCCCGGATAAGCTACGGCACTGCGAAAACCCGGATGAGGATCAAGGTGAAACTTGTAGGTCAATTTGCGCGAGCTGTTTTGCGCAACCTTATCCCCGACTTTTTGCAGGTATTCTTCGATCCTTTTGCTTTCTGGTGTTTCGCCGACATCGTTCAACTTCAGAAAAGAGGCGACCAAAGCATTCCCGGCGTGGACCTCATCTTCAAGAGATAAGGTTGACGGCGTCTGGGCGGGAGCGGGAGAAAAGAGTAGAAAGAAAACCAGCACAGCAGCCGGTGCGAGTGTTTTCAGCATTTAAGAGTCTCCCGGGTTCAGAAAGTTGGAGGCGTGTTCTTGACGATTGCTAACTATAGAAGTAGCAGTTATTTGGTGCGGGAGTCACAGTGTTAGGCCCAGCGGACGCAGCATAGGGATGAATGCATCCTCATTAGGGACACACAGTCATTTAGCGCAACACGACCCGCTGTACACTCCCGCAATCTCATCCGGACATCTCTACCGAAGTGGAGATTCTCTTAACGCCGTGGCCAGTGCGCGCGAGTTCGGCACGAAACTTGGGAGGCAAAGAAACATGAGCACATTGAAGCAGCCGTTCGTGGTTCTCCCGCTGTTTGCGTGCCTCCTGGCATCCGGTGCCAGAAATGTTAGGGATCACAAAGACACGGCGCAGGGTTCGACGCTTCCATTGGATTCGATAAATGGCCTGGAGGTACAGGGCATCACTAACGCTGGCACTGACCCAGTAAAGATCGAGGCGAATGTTGCCAGCTATCGTGGACGCCGAGCAGTGCGGATAATCAATAATGACGGCCCCGCGGGAACGGCGAGTAACGGCCAGGTTCTCGCAATCGTCAAAACGTCGGACTTCAAGGACGGCACGATCGAGGCGGAAGTTGCGGGCCTTCCGCGTCAGGGAGCCAAGCCGGGCACCCGTGGATTTATCGGCCTTGCATTCCGGGTGCAGGATCATGGGGCTCGGTTTGAAGCGTTCTACTTACGCATGACCAACGGCCGCGCGGCGGACCAATTGCAGCGCAACCATTCGGCTCAATATGTCTCCCATCCGGACTTCCCTTGGAACCGGTTGCGGGAGGAAAACCCCGGAGTGTACGAATCTTACGTCGATCTGGTGGCAGGTACATGGACCAAGATGAAGATCGTAGTGTCCGGCACCAAGGCCCAACTCTATGTGAACGGCTCTCAACAGCCCTGCTTGATTGTGAATGATCTGAAATTAGGCGAAACTCACGGTCAGGTCGCGCTCTGGACCGGCTCGGATACTGAGGCATATTTTTCGAACTTGAAGGTTAGATAATCGCTTCGGCACATACTGGGGACGGCAGAGATAGGCATAAGTCTACAGTCCTTCACCCCGAATTTGGTTGACCCTCGGTCGCTTGGCTGAAATGCATTGCGAAGGGAATGCACACCCGTGCGACGATCATCCCGTCTGGCGAGTGGAGTAGTTCGAGAGTTTGGTCCGAGCCGTAAAGCGATTCCAACCGTTCCCTCGTAATTCTAAGGCCGATTCCATTTCCCCCACCTGGCGTGAGTTGCGGTTCGAGGCCGGAATTTGTTATCTCAATCCGAAGTTTTCCTTCGTGCCGGCTAGAACTGATGCGGATCTCGCCGCCTTCAAGCAACTTTGAGATGCCATGCTTGACGGCATTGTCCACGATTGGCTGCAGTAAAAGATGTGGGATCTCGGCATCCAGCGTTTCAGGAGCAATGTTGTGCACCACTCTCAGCCGCTCTTCAAACCTGACTTTCTCGATTTCAAGGTAGCAATTCATAAATTCCAGCTCTCGCCGAACAGTCGTAATCTGGGTGCCGGCAGTCTCAAGACTCAAACGCAGAAGATCGCTCAAGCGGCAAATCATGTGGTCGGCGGCTTGCACATCGGTCAACATCAGCGCCGAAATCGAATGCAAGGTATTAAAAAGAAAGTGCGGCTGAAGTTGGCTCTTGAGTGTTTGCAATCGCGCCATGGCTAATTGCGACTCAAGCTGCGCAGCACGAACTTCCCCCTGCTGCGACCGCTGATAATAAGAAATCGCAAGTGCAACCAACATAATCGATAAATAAGCGCTGAATACATCGTCGACGACGTTGCCCAAAAACATACTCTGGAACACATGCCATGAAGCGCGGAAGGCATGAGTCTGCGGATTCCAGAGGGCCGCAGTCCAATCGTGCACGCTGGGATCCCAGTAGCCATAAGGTGTGACGGCCTTCAGGAGGATGTGCCCCACCGTAAACACCAGACCGAAACCAAGATGCAATAATGCACGGTGGATCCAATTTCCCCGTTGAATAGGAAATCGCATTGCGAGGACGTAAGCAAACGGAGTCAGCGGGGCATACGTAAGAATCTGGCTGAATTCCATTCCCGCGACGGTTCTAAGGCCCATGCCATCGTGGAGCGGGCGATAAAGTTGGTAGATTGTGGCTGTGGCCGCGAGTGATACGAACGTCCATGCCCCGAAGCTGAGTGCCCACAAGCGGCTATTGCTAATCTTCACAGAACTATTCAATCACGTCTTGTGCATAAGTTCGCATTTTTGCCGCAAGCCATGGGATCAGTTGCCATCTGGCAGGGACGAACGGTGGACATTGGTGAGATGGTGACAACTCTCGACTTCGCTCGTCCAAAAAGTATTCTGCGGAGCCATGGAAAACGCCATCCCATCTAGTCACGCCGGTGCTTCACCTTCTGCAATAGTGCCACTACAAAAAGCGATCCGCGTTGTGCTTGCCGATGACGAGCGGCTTGCCCGTGAAAAACTTCGGCTTCTGCTTGCCTCGGAACCCGGAATCGAGATCGTTGCCGAATGCGGCGATGGCGCACAGGCTGTCTCGGCGATTCGAACACATCAAGCTGACCTGGCGATCCTCGACGTGCAAATGCCGGGCATGGACGGCTTTCAGGTCTTAAGCCAATTTTCCGCCGACGAAATGCCCGTGGTCATCTTTGCCACGGCATACGACCAATATGCGCTGCGTGCTTTCGAAGCGAACGCGCTTGACTATCTGCTGAAGCCCTTCGATCAGGAACGTCTACACAATGCCATCGAAAAAGCCAGGCTGCATTTAAGCGGCTCTCAGAACCGTGAGATCACGCGCCGCATCCTTGATCTGCTGGCGCAAATCGTTCCTGGAATGCCTGTTCCGGCTCCGGGTGAAAGCCGCCTGGTGATCCGAGAAAAAGGCCGAATCGTATTTTTGAATCTGGATCAGATCGATTGGATCGACGCATCCGCGAATTATGTTCGGCTGAATGTGGGCAAGGAATCTCATCTCGTCCGCGAGACCATCGGCAAAATTGCCGAACGCCTGGACCCCAATCACTTCGTTCGCATTCATCGCTCAACGATCGTCGATGTGCGAAAAATAAAAGAGCTGATTCCGGTAAACAGCGGCGAGTACATCGTCGTGCTCAGAAACGGCAAAGAGCTATCCTGCAGCCGCGGCCACCGCGCGGCCTTGCAGAGCCTGATCGATAAAAATTCCTGAAAGTATATCGGAGCAAAAAAATGAACCGGCGCGAGTTGATAACCGGGCTGGGAGTTCTAGGTGTTGGCAGACTGACGCGCGGAAGCCAGCAGAGCGCATCTCCTATGAAAAACCAAGCAGCTGCACATGTGCCCGAAGACTCGACTGCACTTCCAGCCGTCGTCGCCGGCGTTTGGCTACCCGATTCGACCATCGTGCAGAAAGCAATGCGACTCGCGCAGAATGCGTGCCCTCCTTATTTATTGAACCACTCTCTCCGCACGTTTCTTCTCGGTGCGCTGGTTGGCCGCGCCCGCGGTCAGCATTTCGATGGAGAGATCCTCTTGCTCGCATGCATCCTGCATGATCTTGGATTGACCGATCGTTATCAGGGAGATTTGCCCTTCGAGATTCAAGGTGCGCAAGCCGCCCGGCAGTTCCTGCAGGAGAACAGCTATTCCGAAAACAAAATTCAGATCGTGTGGGATGGAATCGCGATGCACCCGCTTGCCATTGGCCAATTCAAGCAGCCTGAGATTGCTCTGGTCGGCGAAGGGGCAGGCGCTGACGTCCTCGGCCCCGATCTCTCCGAGATAAAAAAGGCCGATGTCGATGAAGTCGTCAAGGCGTTTCCGAGGCTGGGCTTTAAGGTTGCTTTTGTCGACACCTGCGCCGACGTGGTTCGCAAACACCCGCGGGGAGCGTCCCGCAGTTTTATGCGTGACATCGGAGAACGCCGCGTTCCCGGTTTTCGCCCCGCGAACATCTGCGACCGGATTGCGGAGTCACCTTTTTCCGAATAGATATTTATTCGAAATTTATCGGTGCAGGCGCTAGCTTCTTCCTTTTGCCCGCTTCTATAAACGAAATCGATAAAAAGCTTTCTCGATATTCACTAGCGCACGGCGAAGAAAACGAGCTACTTGTGCCCACCTGCTTTCTGTTCCGCGGCTTTCTTCTGCACCTCCACCGTCCAGGGTGGAACAATACCGTTTTCACGCGCATAAGCGACGGCCTGGCCAAGGTGCTCGTGGGCATCGGCGACCAGAATATAGACCACATCGCCGGCGTTCGCCTGCGGACCCAGCTTCGGCAGCAGCTTTGCGAAATTGGCGTTGCTCATGCCGTTGATCGCCTTCTGTGCGAACTCCCAGGATTTGTCCAGCTCGGCGATGATCTGAGTTTTATCGGTGGTGGATTTCTCGAATGTCTTTCCATCGAAGCCTTCCGGCTTCGGTGCTCCCATCATGGCGAGTATTCCGTAGCGCTCACCGGCGACGTGGAGGAACAATTCCGCGAAAGAACGCGAATCAGCAGAAGGACGCCAGTTGAATTTATCTGCGGGAATCGCTTTCGCAAGATCGCTGAACTTCTTCTGTACGGTTTCCAGATCAAGCAGCGATTGCGGTTTCATGTCGTAACTGGGGGCAGTGGAGTCTGAAGCTGCCGCAGGCGGGTTTTGTGCCGAAGCAAGAACCAGTCCCGCACTCATAATCAACGCAATGCACACGAATGCCCAGCCAAAGTTTTTCATAGCCGATCCTCCTCAGAGAAATGCCGGGTAATAGACGAGGCAGGTAGACAATAGTCTCCACTGTTTAAGCTGTGTTTTTGTGTACTCATGTAAACGAATCCGCTGTTGGTCCCATGATTCTGTTGAAGGCTTCTACGAAGCGCTAACCGCCTCATCGACGCGATAACGTGTGCTAAACTGCATTTTTGGGTTTAATTCATCCTCTCCAGCTGCCAAGAGGGGGGAGTGCACGTGCGTCTGGCTTGCTGGCTTTTCTGTATTTTCTTCCTGATTGTGATTCCTTGTTGCGCGGTTTCACCTACGGACTACTACAACCATGTGGTGTTCGATAACAGCATCACGCCCGATTACTACTACTACAGCAGCGGCAGATCGGTGAGTCCAAGCACCGTGCAGTTGCTATCGGGAGCTTTGCCGGTTGAAAAAAAGAATTTTTTCACGGCTCCGAATGCGCTGCGCTTGCAGTGGCAGTCCACAGCCGGGGGCAGCTGGGAGGCGGAGGTGCGTGTGGTCAGTATGCGCAATCGACCGACCGACTTTCGTGGCGACACACTTTACTTATGGTGTTATTCGCCGGAAGGGATTCCAGCGGCCGACTTGCCATTTATTCAACTGGAGGATGAGCAGCATGACTTTACGGCGCCGCTCAAACTAGATGGCATTGCCGGCGATATGCCCGCCAAACATTGGGTTCAGATCCGGCTGCCGTTGAGCGAGTTTGAAACCGCTTCCATTCATCCTTTTCAGCCGCACACCCTGCACAGCGTTCACTTCGGCCAGAGCGAAGCCGATAACATGCCGCACACCTTAATCATCGATGAAATCAAAATCGACGATAAGAGTGTGGCATCGCCGGTTGCGCCTGAAGTCCGGAGTGTTCCGCGAGCGCCGCAGAACGTGCGCGCGAAAGGCTACGACCGGCACATCGACATCAGTTGGGATGCAAGTGAGACCGAGGAGCTGCAAAGCTATGCGATTTACCGGTCTCTCGGGGGACACAAATTTGAGCCGATCGGAATTCAGAGTGAGGGCATTAATCGCTACACCGACTTTGTAGGGCGTCCGGGCGTTAAAGCCACTTACCGCGTGAAGGCGGTCGACCGCTCCTACCGGCAGTCTGCAATGTCCGAGATAGCGACGGCATCAACCCGGGAATTATCCGACGATGAATTGCTCGACATGTTGCAGGAGGCCTGCTTCCGTTATTACTGGGAAGGGGCGCATCCGGATGCTGGAACGACGCTGGAAAATATTCCGGGGGACGATCGCATCGTGGCGACCGGCGCTACAGGCTTTGGCATCATGGCTCTGATTGTCGGCGTCGATCGTGGATTCATCACTCGCGATCAGGGAATTGAACGGCTCTCGAAAATCCTAGACTTCCTCGAGAAAGCGCCTCGCTACCACGGCGTATGGCCGCACTTTCTGAATGGCTACACGGCTCAGAGCATGTTGGTTTTTGGCATGTTTGATAACGGCGGTGATCTCGTGGAGACGTCATTTCTGATGGAAGGATTGTTGGCGGCGCGCCAGTACTTCAAGGGAGCCAGCGACGCTGAGCAAAGCGTGTACCAGAGAATTACTCACCTCTGGGAGACGGTCGAGTGGGACTGGTACCGGCGGTCGCCACAAGATAGAGCTTTGTTGTGGCACTGGTCTCCGCAGTGGTCGTGGTATATCGATCATCGGCTGACCGGCTTTAACGAAACCATGATCACTTACCTGCTGGCCATTGCATCGCCCACACATGGCGTTCCAGCTGACTTCTATTACACGGGATGGGCGGGCCAGTCGCCTGCCGCAGTTGCCTATCGAAGTGGATGGTCGGGCTCAACCGAAGGAGATCATTACCGGAACGACCATACGTACTACGGTATCAAGCTCGATGTGGGGGTGGGCACGGGCGGACCGCTATTCTTCACGCAATATTCGTACATGGGCTTCAATCCCCGCGGCATTCACGACAAGTTCACGGATTATTTTGAGAATAACCGCAACATCGCGCTCATCAATCTGGCCTACTGCGAAGCGAACCCCAGCCACTTTCAAGGTTATGGCGCCAACGATTGGGGTTTGACGGCGAGTGACGATCAGTTAGGTTATCTCGGTCATTCTCCGGACCCAGGGAATGACGATGGCACGATCACGCCGACGGGCGCTCTCTCATCGTTCCCCTATACACCTGAGGCCTCCATGGCTGCGCTAAAGTTTTTTTATCGCGAGCTTGGAGACCGGTTGTGGGGAGTTTACGGACCGCGCGACGCATTCAATCTTTCCCGGAACTGGTTCTCTCCTATTTACATGGGCCTCGATCAGGCGCCGATTGTAGTTATGGTGGAAAACTATCGCAGCGGCTTGGTCTGGAAAATGTTTATGTCCAACCCGGAGATTCAACCCATGCTGGATAAGATCGGTTTCCAGCCGGATAAGGCAGCGAGCGCGTCGGCCACTACGCATTAATTTCTCGATGCTGTGATAGAAGCCCATTTCCCGAATCGATTTTCAGCAACCCTTCTCTTTTTCCAATGCATCCCACTGCGCCGCCCTTTCTGAGAGCATGGCCGCCAACTTTGTAGGAACATGGCGGGCAAATGCAATTACCGTACGCTGATCAAACGATCCGGTAGGCGGGCGTGTGCCGTTAAACGGAGCAATATGTTGCCTGCATTTTGGCACGCGCGATTCAGTAGAAGGAGAATTATATGTATCGGTCGAGGTTGGCAGTCCACGTCGCACTGTTGATAGTTTGCATGTTAGTAACTGCCGCGTCGGTGCAGGCTCAATATCGAGCTTCACTGCGGGGCACAGTAAAAGATTCTCAGGGCGCGGTTATCTCCGGTGCGACCGTGACTTTGATAAATACGGGCACGAACAACACAATGACGTCTGTCACCGACGCGAATGGCATTTACAACTTCAATGCACTCCCGCCGGCTCCCTACCGAATCATTGTGGAACACGAGGGATTTACGAAGAAGGTGTTGGAGCATGTCGTCATTATCCCCGAGCAGCCGAATGGACTCGACTTGCAACTTGATCTGGGCCAGGTTCAGCAGACTGTAACAGTATCGGATACAGCCCAGCCGCTCGACACGGAGACAGCGACCGTGAGTGGAACCGTCACCAGCAACCAGATACAGCACATGCCGTCATTTGGGCGGGATGTTACTAAACTCGCGCAACTGGCCCCCGGCTCTTTTGGGGATGGTTCGCAGGCTGCCGGCACGGACAACTACAATCTTCCGGGTACTCAGACGAATGGAGGCGCTTCCGGCGGCAACGATGGCATCTTCAAGACCGAGAATGGCGCGCAGATTATTTCCAATGGCAACCAGTCGAAGAACAACGGCATTTCGATTGACGGTATCAGCACCACCAGCGCTGTCTGGGGTGGCGCAACCGTCATCACTCCGTCAGAGGATTCCGTTGATAACGTAAAAATAGTTTCGAACAGCTATGACGCCGAGGATGGCCGCTTTGCCGGCGCCCAGCTTAAGATCACTTCCAAGAGCGGGACTAATAACTTTCACGGCAGCCTCTTCTTCACCGCTCACCAACCGAATCTCAATGCCTATCAGCCATACAACGGCTATGGCAATCCCACGTTGAGAGATGACAATCAGTTCAATCAGTTCGGCGGCAGCATCGGCGGCCCGATCTGGAAAAATAAGATCTTCTTCTTTTTTAACTATGAGACGGTGCGCGAGCCCAACTCGAACCTTACCGGCAACGGATGGTACGACACTCAGGCTTTCGACGCCCTAGCGCCCGCCGGAAGCATCGCCGCCACGTATCTCCAATTTCCCGGCAATGGCGTCATCAATCGTGGCATCAGTTCCCAGAGCAATTGCACCGCTGCAGGCCTGCACGAAGGAGTTGACTGCGTAACGATTCCCGGCCAGGGAATCAATGTCGGTACGCCTTTGACAACTGGTTTGCGGAACCAGGATCTGGGCTGGACCAGCGTTAGCAACCCCGGTTGCGGAGGTGACGGCACTGGCTGCCCCAGCGGTCTGGGCACTGTGGCCGATCTTGCGAATTACATAACCTCGAACCCGACCACCTTTACCGCCGTCCAATACAACGGCCGTGTCGATGCGGATGTTACCAGCAAAGACCGAATCGGCGCTGCCATCTACTGGGTCCCGCTATCGAAGACCGATTACAACGGCAACCGTGCCTACGATCTTTTCCATCACTCGCAAATCAATGACGCATTCTCCGCGATCTGGAATCACACGATCTCCGCGTCATTTTTGAATGAAGCTCGCGTCAACGCAGCCGGATGGCGCTGGAATGAAATTTCCGACAATCCGCAATCGCCGGTCGGACTTCCCGTGGACAACATTGGCCAGATCGGCAGCATCACGCCAAATCAATTCGGACCCCCTGTTGGTAGCATCCAGAATCAGTGGACTTATACCTACAAGGATGTGGCCACGAAGGTTCTGGGGCGTCACACCATTAAGTTTGGCGGTGAGGCTACGCGCCTTTTCTACCTGCAGAACAATGTCTCTAACGGTAACGGCGTGCCCGCCTACTTTTTCTTCAACATGTGGGATTTTCTCAATGATGCGCCCCATAACGAGACAGGGAACTTCAGTCCTACCACCGGGGAACCTACGACCGAGCGGCAGGATGATCGCACAAACATCCTGGGCTTTTTTGCTCAGGACGATTTCAAAGTAAAACCGAACCTCACGCTCAATCTCGGCCTGCGCTGGTCTTACTTCAGTCCACTCTCTTCCAAAGAGAACAACATGCTGGAGGCCACCCCAGGCGCGGGGGCGAATTACATGACGGGATTGGTCGTCCACAAGGGGAATTCGTGGAACGCGCAGAAAGATAACTTCGGACCGCAAGTTGGGTTCGCTTGGAGCCCGGGTGCGTACAACAATAAACTCGTGGTGCGCGGTGGCTACGGCTTGAGCTACAACCAGATAGAGATCTCTATTTCGTCGAACATCGTGAATAATCCCGGGCTGGCGGTGGCGCCGGACTTTGACATGCCCACACCAACCTCGCCGAATCCAGGGATTTTTTACGCCATTTCATCCGGTGCGCATGATCTCTACGGTTATCCTTCCAACCCCAACGCCATCTCGCCCTTTGGCGCAAATGGGTTGCCCACAACTGGTACGGTTGGCGTCGAAATCTTTCCCAATACCCTTCCGACCACAATGGTTCACCACTACTCGCTGGACACTCAATATGAGTTGGGCCGAGACTTCGTGATGACGTTGGGATATCAGGGAAGTCTGTCGCGTAACATCTACTTCCACGAGAATCCAAACGCTGTTCCCGCAACCAGCGGCTTCACGCTTAACCCACAGATCAATGGCGGAGATTATTGGGGTGTTGGCGGGCGCGCCAACTACAACGCCATGCTCACTGAGTTGAAGCATCAATTCTCGCACGAGTTCATGGCTGACGCTCAGTTCACCTGGTCCAAGAGCATGGACACCAGCTCCGCACCGTACTCGGAGCAGCCCTACCCGTATGACCTTAACCTCGATTACGGGCGCTCCGACTACAACGTTGGCAAGGCGTTCAAGATCTTTGGCATGTGGCAGCCGGTCTTCTTCCACGGAAGCAATAATTGGGTTGAAAAGATCGCCGGTGGCTGGTCGCTTAGCGGCATCTTCAATCTTCATTCTGGATTCCCTTGGAGCCCTGAAGTGAATGTTGTGGGCGGAAACCTTTATTGCGGAGAATGCGGTTATTCGACGCTATTTCCCGCTGCCGCTTTAGGTGGTGCAGGGACCAGCACCAGTAACAATGCATTCAAGGGGCCGAATAGCTCGAACTTTCCTTTGACTGCGAGCCAGGGGAATGCCTCTGCTTATTTCTCCACGCCAACTTATACTCCATACGACTGCAATACTTGCTACGGAACCGCGCTGCCTCAACCTCCCGGGGTTCATCGCAACTCGCTCAATCTTCCTGGATACAGAGACGTGGACCTGACGGTGGCAAAGAGTTTTGGCCTGCCAAATTCGCGAGCACTCGGCGAAAACGCCAGGCTTGAGCTCCGCATTGATGCTTACAACGTGTTCAACAATTTGAATTTAAACCCGAACAGTATCTCGAATAACATTAGCAACTCGAACTTCGGCACGATTACAGGCGCGCTTGCGGGACGCGTAGTTGGGCTCACGGCGCGCTTCAGCTTCTGAAATTGTTCCAGAATATGAAACTCTCGGCCCGCGCCGAGAGCTTCGATGAAAGTTCCATGGGATGGCGAACTACTGACATCCGCTGCATGCCGGCGTTCGCGGCGTGTAGTAGCCCAAAGACACCGTACCCGTAGGAGCGATTACATTCGTTAAGTCCGTTTCCACAAAGAATCCGTGGCCCGAATCGATGGCGTAATATTCCGCCGCGAACGGCGAGAAAACGAACGGTCCGGTGAAAGAGCCCGCGGAGCGGCCATTGGCGTCAGGCGCGGCAGCAAACGTGCCTGTAAACGGGGTATCGAGTGAGGGCAGGAAATTAGCGTCGAAATCCAGAAGTCCGGATAAAGTGCCAGCCAACGCCGTCGCAGTCATCGGGCCTTCGCCTGCATTTAACAGAAGTCCATTCTGCTGGACTATATCAACCCCGTAGGTGCCGCCGAAGGTGAGCGGCGCGGCAGCTTGCGGGTATGCGATTCCGGCGCCAAGAAATCCGTAGTTGATGTCTCCGGAGGCGAGGACCAGTGCCGGATTTCCGTTGCCGGTGAGGAAGAAGAAGAATAGAGGGGTAAAATTCCCGATTGGTTCAGGAACGAACTGATTGAAAGCTGCGCGCACATGGCCGTCTCCAGGATGGGTGACGGAATAGATTCCAGCAAATGAAGCGCTGATCTGCGCGCCGGCTGTGCCTTCCACCGTGTTTGCCTGGAGGAATGTGTCGGTAATCCCGCTGGTGAAATTGCCGGCGCCGTCGGCGGTGAAAACTCCCACCGAAGTTGCGCTGGCTGGAAAATAAGTGCCGAAAGTGAGGTCTTGGCCGGGTACACCGAACACATATGTTCCCGAAAACGATGTGTCGTCGGTGAAAGTGCCGGTGGCAGATCCCTGACCGATGGCCAGTCCGATGGTCGAACCAATACCGCCCGTGTCGCTCTCAATCAATTTGATGTGAGTCGCATCGACAATGTAGCCCGTGAGCGTATAGACACCCGCAGAAAACAGGGGCGCGTTCAGACTGATTGTGACCGCGCCGTACGGATCGGGATTCGATACGGTGCCCGTAACCGTGGAGGAGTCGACCACTGTTCCGGCGAGGTTCTGGTCGCCGACGCTGCCGTTTCCGGAGATGACATTAGGCGAATCAATATTAAAGATGCCGCCGAAGGCTGTGGGCGCCCCCGAAAAAAGATCAGTGCCGCTCATTACGAAAGCGTAGCCGGCCGTGGGTGCGGTAACGCTGCTGGTCTGCAAATCCATGGTCCCGGTTGCGGCAATCGATAAAGTTGACGTTGGCAGGGCGGTGATCAGGGTCTGCGAACTGGAGAGAAATACGAAGGTGAATAGCTCCGTGCCGTTCGCGCCAAGATCCTGGTCGGGTGTGTTGATGTTGAGCGTGCCTCGTCCATCGATCCCAAGGAAATAACTGCCTCCGGTTATCGCGTCCGGCTTGGATAGATATGCGCCAGAAGTTCCAACATTGGGATCGAAGAAGTTTAGAATTTGCTCTCCGGAGGCGATGTTGCCTTTGCCGTCGAGGAGAACTACTCCGGCAAATTGGTAAGGGTTGAACCCCGAATCCATTCCCTGTGCTTGCAAAACATAGGTTCCTTTCAGCATGGCGGTAAAACCAGTGACGACAAGTCCCGCGACGACATTTTGAGTGTGAGCCGCGGTCGCGAAAGCCAAAATCGTGACGGGCAGGCTGCTTCCGGGAAAAGTTGTTGGCGGCGTGTAGGTGACGGCTGTGCCGCTTGCAGTGTGCGGCGCGCTGAGTGAGCCGCAGGGACTGCTCGTGCCGGCGGCCGGAAGCGCGCACTCCAAAGACCAATCCACTCCGCTATTGCTGGAGTCATTGGTTACAACCGCGGTAAGAGCCGCAGTGGCGTTGATGGCAACCGAGGCTGGTGGCGCGGGCTTAAAAGCGATGGTGACGGGCGTCGCGGCCGGGGCCGTTTGGTTTTGTACACTCGTGCTACCGCTGCTGCTGCATCCGGCCATTAGCAAAAGCATTGCGGCTGGCAGAAGAAGATAAATCCGTTGTCTGGTTGCCACTGCCAACCTCCTTGAGTTGAATAGCGTGCGCATAAGTGCCACTTGATTAACTCCCGAACTCACCTGCCAACTCGAACCTAAAGGCCGCATCGCAGGTCATTGTCCCGTACCTCGCAGATATATCGTTTGGATATTGCCGAGGGTTGCGGATGACTCGCTGGTTCCCTGCGTGTAATTAATAGTGACGCTTCCCGCACTGAATCCCGCGGCCGACGGATTAAAGGTCAGGGTCAGAACGCAACTGCTGCCGGGCGCAAGGCTAAAAGGACAGTTGTCCGTCTCGGTGTAGTTGCCCTTGACTACAACCTTGCCGATAAAGAACACGCTCAGCGGAGATGCTATGGTTCCATCGTTCGTGAGCGTAATGGTCTGCGGGGGGGGAGGCACTCCCAGCGATATCACAACGGTGCCAAAATCGAGGCCCGCGCTGGGGGACATTCTCAGCGGGCTCGCCGGATTCGCTTTCAACTCCACCGGAAAACGTCCGCTATCAATTTCGCAGTCGGAGGCCACTCCATCGGTCGAACTGCATTGCAGCGTGTTCAGCTGCAGGAAAAAATCAAGTCCGTTGTTGGCGAAATTAGCCACCGTGTAAGGCTGCGGGGCATATGTTACCTGTAAGCTGCAAGAAGCTTGTGGAGCGAGCAGGAGTCCCATGCAGGTTTCCGAAGAGATCTGGAAATTTGGCTGTAAGCTGGTCGGATCGTCATCGCAGTTGTAAGTGATGGTGCTGACATCCGGGGTAACGCTGCTGTAACTGCCGGGACCATTGCCCACAACCTGAAGACCGCCCACCGCGCTGGTTTCCTGCAACGGGTGCGGCAGAGTGAGGTGTGGCACATTACCGCTGACACTGGCTGGGGGGTTAAGGCACGGAGCGAAATCGAGAATCTGAACCGGATTTGCGCTGAAATTAGTGAAAGTAAGCGCATGAGGAAGGCTCGATTCCGTGAGTGCTTCCGCACCGAAATCGATTTCAGGAACGGAGGGCTCGATTGCGCTCGCCCCGAGACCTGTAATGGGCACGGCGAACGCCGTATTGGTGTCCGCACTCACAGGACTATTTACGGTCAAGGTCGCGGTCAGTGGAATTGGACAGTCGGCCGGAGGAGCACCTGCCATGGAGGCTGGAGATCCCAAGGGCAGCCAGGGGCAGCTTTCCTGTGGCGCAAAGGTGATCGTGATAACGCACGATTGTCCTGGGGCGAGGGAGAAACTCGAGCCAGCGGGAGAAGCGCAGGTGTCCTGCTCGGCAAAATTGGGCAGCCCGTTGAAATCGCTGGGAGCGTTATTGTCGAAAACGCCGGTACCTGCCGCCAAACTCAATGTCAGGCCATTCAGCGTATCGCCAGCAAGATCGGCATTTGATAGCGTGATGGTCTGCGAAGTTGGAGCCGAGCCGAGCAGTTGCGGCGGTGTCGGCGGCGTCGGTGGCGTCGTCGAACTGCCGCCGACCAATTGCATCGGGAAAGCCAGCACAGCCGGAGATAGAGTGATCGGTTGCTGGCAGGCAGTTGAATTGCCCACCGCCAGGCACAAGCTTCCGGAGTCTCCGGGATTGTTGAGGCTGGAGCCGCTACAGGATTTGGTGTTTACTGCATACGCCGGGGCAACGGCGGAGTGCAGAACGGTTCCATTCGGCGTTGAGTTGAAAGTGACTGTGTTAAGACCTGAGCCGAGCACTCCCCCGATCTGCCCAACAGCGGATCCATTCGTCCCAATGATCTGCAGAATTACGGTATTTCCACTGATTTGGCCGTTAACCAATGCGTTACCGAAACAAGGGTAACTGCTTATGTTTGTGCTTGGGTTCGTGAAGTTCAGATTTCCTGTGATGGTCGCGTTGCTGGCCCCGATATTTGGTCCTTGGGCAAGCGATCCTGTGAGCACGAAGTCTTGATTGGACAAACCTGCGGGGCCGCCCGTGCTGTGAAAGCTTCCTGTAATTGCTCCAGTGAGCGGCGGCACCGAGACTG
This sequence comes from uncultured Acidobacteriaceae bacterium, assembly GCA_963838015.1. Taxonomy (GTDB): domain Bacteria; phylum Acidobacteriota; class Terriglobia; order Terriglobales; family Acidobacteriaceae; genus Sulfotelmatobacter. The sequence continues at coordinate 346,410 of CAWIPG010000001.1, forward strand.
CGCTCCATTGCAGTCCCGACTGAACCGTTCCGCAAGGCGCGCCATTCACCATTGAACCGGCGGTTGACGAGTAGGTGCCCGTCATCGTCGTGCCATCCGCGCTCAGCGTCCCGGTGAAGCTAAAGTTCTGTGTGCCGGTTGTTACAGTGAGAGTTACGCCTTTGCCGCTAATCGTTCCGGTGATGGGAGCCGATCCGCTGTTGCAGACTGTCGCGATTCCGCCCGCCTGAGCCGGCGGGAACAAGACGGAGTACACCACTTGCCCGTTCACCGTGGAATTGTTTTGCAGCAGAAACCCGCCCTGTACGCCGCCGATGAAGGACTGATCGGACGGACTCGCGACGGTAAATTGCCAGTTGCCCGCAAGCACCCCATTGCTCTGCGATCCACTCGAGGAGTTGCTGCCGCCGCATGCGGAAAGCATCAAGGTGCCGGCCAGCAGCAAAGTCCAAAGACTCTTCACATTCCCTCCGCGAAAGAGGAAAGTGTTCCGTGATTGGACCAAAGGGCTGTACATCTAATTATCTCCATGACATTTTCACGTTCTAGAAGGCCCACTTGAGACCAAACTGCAAGGTGCGGGGCCGGTGCGCATCCAGCGGGTGCAGAAAGGAAGCGCCATCGACGCAATTAGCTCCGCTACCGGCAAACCCGGCGGAATACTGCGGGCCGGCATAGCAACTGACGACGTTATTTCCGCTGCTGCCCGGATTATCGGGATCGTAGATCCGGAACTGAGTGTGATTGAAAACGTTGAAAGCCTCAGCACGGAACTCAAGGTCGCTGGATTCTCTAATCTTGAAATGCTTCAGCACCGCGAAATCGAAATTCACTGCGCCCTGGATTATTCAAAAAATTCCGGCCGGCGTCGCCAAAGGTCAGCCCGCGCGGAGCCACGAACTGCGATGGATTTCCGATGAGTGGGCCGAAGCTTTGGGCATTGCCGCCGGGCGAAGGCAATCCTTTTACAACGTCAGGGATAGGAGGCTGCGATGCCGAGCCCACTGGATACGCCCGCATTATCCGTTAGAGAAATGCCGGTGTTGCCGGCACTATTGATCACGGTGAAGGGTGTGCCGGATTGAACAAGCGTGACCCCCGAAAGCTCCCAGCCCTCCAGCAGTACATTCGCGAATCCCGAACAACAATGACCCGAGGGCGGGGCGTCGTCTTTGGTCATTGCGCGTTCGCCGAGCCGCGCATACAAGTCTCTTGGCATGCGATACACGTAGCTAATATTGAGGAGATGGCGTTCGTCGAAATTCGAACTCGCCCGATTTTCACGCAGGTCATAAGAATTGACCAGAACCGGGTCGCTTCGGTCGGAAGCATCATCGATCGAGTGGCTGTAAGAGTACGAGATTCCAGCTGTCAGCGGTCCACTGGTGTGCCGCAGCGTAGCCTGAAGTGCGTGATAGCGTCGAATCCGCGACATTCTGCAATGAGAGCACTTTTCCCAAGCCTGGGTAGGGCGACCGGGTAGGGAATTCACGTTCGGAATGTACGGGTTGGTGCATGCCGCCTGCAAGTACATGTAGGCGGGATTTTGTGGCGTCACCTGGGTCCCATTCTGAAGCAGAAACGGAGTGGTGCCGTCTCCTGGGTTCCCGACCGTGCCCGGGGCAGGGACAGTGCAATCGTTGATGGTTAGAGGTTCGTTCGGACCGAAAGGATTTTCGCTCGCAGGCAGCGGCATGCAACTGGTTGAGTTGACGCTCGACGGTTAGATGGGTTCCCTTGCTTCCCACGTATGCGAGGGTAACTACTGAACGTTGCGCTCAGCTCTCGTTGAATTCCGAAGCTCCACTGCTGCGCATTGGGCCAGACGGCCTTGGTCGGAATCGATGTGACATCGAGAGGAAAAACGGAACCCGCAGCGGACACCGAAGTCGACGGAACTCAGTGGATTCGCGCAAGCCGCATTTGACGGATCAAAGGCTGAGCCATACCCAACATTCCCGATGCAAGTGATAATTGAGAGGAAGTGGTTGCGTCATGCTCAGCACGAGCGGCGCACTGGCCTCGAGAGAGCCGGTGTTGGCTTCGTTGCCAGTGCCGTGCTCGAAAAAGATGCCGTAACCGGCGCGGATTGACGTTTTGCCGTTGCCCCACGGGTCCCAGGCAAAACCGACTCGTGGAGCCGGGTTGAACAGATGCCCCTTCATGCAGCTTGCGGGGGTGCCGTTCTTGCCGCACTGCACCAGGCCCAGGTCGCTGACCACATCGGGATCTCAGGGCAAATGTGCCGAGGATTAAATGATACTGGCGCAGATCCGGCGGTTTTATCGAGAAGCACGCCATACACCGGGTCGACCGCGAATCGCGTTGCATCGAATCGCGACGCTTCCCAGTTCCATGCGTTTTCGTTCTTCTCGCTATAAGTGCCAAAGAGGCTGATTCGCAGGCCGAGGTTCACAGTAAGGCGGCTGGGTGACTTTCCAGTCATCCTGAAAATAAGGTTCAGCAACCTGATAGCGCTGATAGTAACGACGCTGTTCGGAATCCTGGGTAAAGCTCTGAATGAATCCGGTCGGAGTTCGGGTCGAATTCTGGGAGGACTCAACTAGAAAGTCGGCGAATGCATTTCCGGTACTGTGGGCGAGGTTGCTAAAGGTCAACAGTCCCTGCAAGTCACCGGAAGCTGCGCCGATCGCATTGTTAGCTTGATTGCGTTGGGAGTATACATATTGCGCCCCAAACTGCAGCGTGTGTTTGCCGACAGCTTTACCCACGTCGTCGCGCCAGGAATAAGTCGGATTGGTGTGGCTCCAGGGCATGTAGGAAGCGATCGACGGCAAAGCCCTCACCGCCGTAAGCCGCATTGGTGCCAAGAAAGTTGACTCCCGGCATCTTCCCGCCAAATCCGTTATTGAAGATGTAACCCATGGCGCATTGCGGGAAACCAGTTACAGGGTCGATGCTGAGAGCGGGATTGCACTGTCCCGGCGCGGATGGGTAGTTAACCAGTGGCTGGTTCAGCGTGGGATTGCGCTGGAATTCAGCGCCACCCGGCCCATTCTTATCTGCCAAAGTAATATTCGAATTGACGTAACTGACTTCAAAACTGTTCAGCAGTGTCGGCGTTATCGTATGCGTGAAGCGCGCCACCAAGCTTGTGCCCGGCCCGTCAAAGCTGTTCTGCACGGTTGGGAACGTGTTGCGTACAACACCCCACTGCGGAGTCAGCACCGTCGTATTCCAGGCGTCGTGAATGTAACGAAACGACACCTTGATGTTATTAGTCAGCGCATGATCGATGCGAAAGAGCTCTTCGCGCCAGTAAGTAGAGGGCGATACCGCTGTGTTGTAACAATGGTTAGGATCGTTCGGGTCAAGATTGCTAAGAGCGGAATTGAGATTCGGCAGGCTGAAGTTGCAGCCGTAGGGTGCGTTGGGCAGTGGAATCAGGTTCGAGTTCAAAATTGCCAAAGCGTTCTTATCCACTGTGGTATTGGCTTCAGTACCCACGGGGTCTGCTGGCATTTGCAGATGATTGAGCGCCTGCAGAACGCCGGGTTCGCCTTGCGCAGGTAGAGACGGGCAGTCTGGGAATTGTGCGCGGGCGAAGTTCCCTCCGCCGATCGGGCACACATCGCTGAAATCGAAGTCCTGATAAACCACCCCGTTGGTCGATGTCTGCAGGTTTTTCTGGACGCCTTGTTGCGTCAGGATGAGACCGCGCTCTTTGAGGCCAGGAACCGCCTGGTTATATTCCGTGGGGGTTTTCTCCAGGCGGAATTCCTCGGAGAAAAAGAAAAAAGTCTTATCCCTCTTCTGGTTGTAAACACCGGGAATGGTAATAGGGCCGCCGATTGTGCCTCCGAAATCCTGCCGGCGATACAGCGGAGCCTTCGTCCCAAAAGTTTGTCCACCAGAGGTTTGCCCAAGAGGGGGTGGGGTCGTGTATTCGATATCGAAATAATTGCGCGAGTTAAAAGCTTCGTTGCGGACAAATTCGTAAAGATTCCCGTGAAACTTCGCGGCTCCTGACTTAGTAGTTACCTGAACAGTTCCGGATGCGGTACGCCCAAACTGTGCTCCGTAGTTAGAAGTGAGTACCTTTACTTCTTGAATCGCATCCAGGCTGGGATAAACCATCAGCGTGCTGGAAGCGCCGTTTAGTCCGGTGTTGAGCACGTCGCTGCCGTCGACTTCGAAGGTGTTGTATTCGACACGGCCTCCGTTCACACTGTATTTCACGCTGCCAACGACTCCGACCTTTGCCTCGTCCTGCCCCGTCTGGTTACTCACACCGGGAGCAAGGGCGATCAGCTGAGTAAAATTACGGCCGTTGAGTCCGATGGACACAACTTCTTTCTGCGTAATGGTGCCGGAAACAGAGGCGCTCTCAGTTTCGACTTGACCTACATTGCCGGACTCTACGTTGACTTCCGTTTTCTCGCCGGCCGGTTCCAGGGTGGCGTCGAGCGTAAGTTCCTGGCCCGCAGTCACTGTGATGTAGTCAAAGGTCTTCACGGAGAAGTTAGGAGCCATGATTGTCAGGGTGTAAGTGCCCGGGTTAAGTCCTGTGAAGGAATACACGCCCTTGTCATTAACTTGGGTTTCAACTTTCTCCCCCGCACTATTCGTCAGTGCCGCTTTTGCACCAGTCACTACGGCTTGTGTTTGATCGGTTACCGTCCCGTTGATGGTGCCCATCGGTGCCGGCGCCTTGGGTTGCTCCTGAGCGAGACTCGGCGACAGCCCAATAAACACGAGCGTCAGGACGCAGATTAGGCGCGACAAACCACAAGGCGCAGAGAATTTCACACTCATTGCTCCGGGCAAGATTCGATTGAAGGCTGTGCGACGAAAGGGGGATTCTATAGGCGGGTTACTGTTCCAAGGTTAACGGCATGTGAAATTTCATCTGCCGTTCAGCCCCGGCCCTAACTTGTACCGCCACGCACTGCGGGAGATTAAAGGACTTTTCCGAATAATGTCAAGTAAGTTGATCATATTTATGACAAATAAAACTGCTCACACCACTTCATCACCGAACGCACAAACTAAATCCCACACGTAAATCGACCCGGGTCTCCACGGGTAAGTTTGCCGGTGAGATCGACACCAAGATCAAAACAGAGACTTAAAGACCTACCCAATGGCAGGTTCGGCGGAAAAGGCACCACGCAGGCGCTTTTGGTGCCGGGGTTGTTAAGAACTTTTCACTTACTTGTCACAGACCCTTAACAATGAGCGCATACACTCCGCCCTGACTACCGCTTCTTCTTGGGGAGTTGTCGTAGGTGGCTCTGCAGCACGGCGATTGAATGAACTCGCGTAAGTGCCGCGAAATCGCGAAAGAAAATTTTTCCCTGCGTGCGGCGTAATCCGCACGTTACTCAGTGATGGTCGAAAACCATGAGAAAGGAAATAACCATGTCGAGTAGAAAATCTTTTGTCGCGGCGCTGGTGCTGGCCGTGATCGTGGGCGTTGTACCTCGGGTACAAGCTCAAAATCTTGAAGTAGTCATTGCAGGCTCTTCTGCTTTGTTCAATTCCCTGGCCCTGGGCGCATACAACGGCGGAACGAGCATTGTGAGCGGCGGCGGCGCCACATTCCATTGGACCAGCGCTTCCAACTCAGTCAACCTGACGGACTCGAGGCCTTCGCCCGTCAATAATGATGCCGGCACGATCTGGATCGTCTGGGATAGCGCTGCTACACCGAACGTCTGGGTGTTCGACAAAGTTGACTCCGTAGTTGGAAACCGCTGCTTCTTTGCTCAACCTCACTGCAGTGTGAACGCTTCTGCTGCCACTATGGCGGCTGCGGGTGCGGGACAAGTATCCTCGGCCTTGTGGGGCGCAGATACGAACCTGCCAGCAAGCATCCAGGCTCTGTTCACGTCCGGTACGACTCTTGTTAGCGTAGCGGCGACGGACATCCGTCCGGAAGATGCCGCATTCGTCATTTGTCGTGTAAACTCTGCCCTCGGAGCTGGAACAGCGGGTGGAACCGCCAGTGACAAACTTGACGGACTCGGCTACAACGCAAAGAACGCCGCAGGCGTTTGCCCGGCATATCCGATTGGGACCACCGGCAAGGGTTTGGGAAGTCCAGTCCTCAGTGGCTACCCCGGCAGCACGAGCGCGGCGAACGTTCTCGCTTTCAACATCGCCGGGCATGATCCCTTCACCAACACTCTGATTCCCACCTATACCGTTATTCCCGTGGGCGCAGCGCCAATCGTGTTCATCATCGAACGCGACAAGGGTCAACTCACCAATTTACAGAACGCCACCGAGCACCAACTGCAAGAGGTGTTCTCGGGCACTGAATGTGATGCCAGCGCACTCGGTCTACCGTCCGGCGCCATCTCCATCAACCTGCGTGAACCTCTCTCCGGCACCATGAACACCACGGAAGCCAGTGTTTTCCGCCGGCCCACTGTTTATCCCGGCGCAGTTCTCGGGGTGAGCCAGGAAGCCAATGTGGACGGTCCGGTCAACAACCCATTGAAGGGGCAGGCAGCAGCTTGCTTGGCTGGCCTCGGCGCACGCTACCGCGCAATTGGTACCGGTGAAGAAGTGAAGTCAGTCCAGGAATCCGGCGCCAACTACGGCCATGATGGCATCGGTTATACCTTCTTCAGCTACGGGAACGTGAGCTCGATCGCCAACAACACCGCTTACGGCTACATCACCCTGAACGGTGTCGATCCGATTTTCCAGACCTACGGTTCGACGCTCGATCCTGGGCAGCCCACGACTGCCGGCACGTTGCCGGGAGCCGCAAACCTGCCTGCGACTTGCGCTGGTGGGGCTGGTTCGTTCCCTTGCTCGGAACACGACATCTGGAAGAACGGGTTCTCTTTCCCGAACCTCCGCAATGGAACCTATCGCGCATGGTCGGCACAGCGTCTGGTAGCCACCGGTACGGCTGGAACCAACGCCTCAGCGCTGGTCAAGGCCTCGAATGTTTATGTGGTCAACGATATTCCTGACTACGTGCCAGCCACGGCGGTTACTGGGACGACCGATCTTGGTCTCAAACTGGTTCACTCGCACTACCAACAGAAGAGTGGATCGGGGGTCGCTATTGGATCAGTTGCGGCTAACAGTCCGGAAAAGGGTGGCGACATGGGCGGCTTCATTATCCCGACCCTGATCGGCACGACGACTGCCGCGCAGACGCAGCTGGTTCAGAATGCCAATTCAGAGAACAGCAACCTGGGTCCGGTCGAAAGACCGTAAGATGGACCTGGCGGATGTAATCTGTTTGACTGAGAGGGCGGACCGCTTTACCGGGCCCGCCCTTCTTCTTTGATTCGACCGGCCTTGATCGCATGGCACCGGAGAACATCAAGATTTCCATGGAACAGGGAGAAGAATGATATCCAATCTTTTGCAACCAATATTCGTTAGAACGTTCCTCCTCGGGATCGCACTCTCGTTTGCAGCGCAGGGCGCTCTCGCCCAGTTACTGCCTGCTTCTCCGCCTATCGCCAATCCTAACGATCATCGTTTTGAGGGCGTGACGGAAGACTGGACGACGCCGACGTTGAGCAGCAGCCACCTGATGCCTATCGCTCCCGTCAAGTTTGTCGATGAACATCCGGGATACACGGTTGAACTGCTCCAGCTACAGTGGCGATGGGGAGATCCGATCGACGTTTATGTAATGAAACCCAAGGGCGTTAAGAAGCCACCTGTGATCCTGCATCTGTACGGTTATCCCGCAGACACCGATGCGTACAAGAACGAAGTCTTTCAGGCTGCTCTCACTAAGGACGGCTTCGCGGCCGTGGGCTTTGTTTCTGCGCTAACCGGACATCGCTATCACGACCGGCCGATGAAGGAATGGTTCATCAGTGAATTGCAGGAGTGTCTGGCGGCTTCAGCGCACGACGTGCAGATGATTTTGAACTATCTTGCCTCGCGCGGCGATCTCGATATGAGCCGGGTCGGCATGTTCGGACAAGGGTCGGGAGCGAGCATCGCAATTCTCGCTTCGGCAGTCGATCCGCGTATTAAGGTGCTGGATGTGCTGGATCCATGGGGCGATTGGCCGGCCTGGATGGCGACCTCTCCTTTTGTGCCGGAGGATGAACGAGCGGCCTATGTGAAACCGGATTTCCTTAAGAAAGCGGCCACGCTCGAAATGCTCGACTGGATGCCCAAAATTCAAGCGAAGAAATTCCGCTTTCAGCAGACGATGTTTGAGACCGATACGCCCAAGCCCATCAAAGAGAAGCTGCGCGCGGCGGTGCCGGCTGCAACAACCGTAGTCATCTACAACTCGTTGCAAGAGTTCAAGGCGGCCTTCCCCAACAGCACAAACCTGGAATGGATGCGGCACGAGCTGAAGTCTCTGCCCGAGAGCGCGCCGACTAGCGATGCAAGCCTTCAGACGCAGCGGAAGAACTGACTCGGACAAATTTCCTCCCCCCGCTTTCTCTCACGCGGGTGTGGTGATTTCCAACGACCTCCGATCGCACGCGTGCGTGATAAATTGCAAATGACGAGATTCAACATCGGCGCGGGTTATGCCGGGCCATCGGAAGCGGGTGTGAAGTGAAGATCAAGGCTGTGATACTGGACTACGGTGAGGTTCTTTGTCATCGGGCATCAGATGAGGAATTCAATCGCATGGCGAAGATGTTCGGTGTGGAGAAGACCTCATTTCGGGCGCTCTGGGAGAAAAACCGGGGCGCGTACGACCGTGGAGATCTTACGGCGGAAGCTTATTGGACGGCCTTGGCCAAGGATGCTGGCGCAGGCATCGATGGTGAGCACTTGGAGCAAGTGTATCAGTGGGATATTGAGATGTGGGCGAATGCGAACGCACAGATGGTGAACTGGGTGCGGCAACTTCAGCAGGCTGGAATCAAAACCGGGCTGCTATCGAATATGCATCCCGCGATGATTGCGCATCTGCGTGAGAATTTTGATTGGCTGAATTTATTCGACTTCATAACGTTCTCGGCGGAAGTGCAGTTGATCAAGCCGGATGCGGCTATTTACCAGCACACTTTGCAGGGACTCGGAGCCAAAGCGGAAGAGACGCTCTTTGTGGATGATCGGGAGATCAATGTCAAAGGTGCGCGAGATCTTGGGATTCATGCGGTGCAGTTTCGGTCTGTGGAACAGCTAAGGAAGGATTTGAGCGCGATGGAATTCTCCGTTTTGCCCGGTGTTTAACGCAGGACAGATTCAAAAGCAAAAGGGACGGACAAGAACATCCGTCCCACATGAGGCGCCGGTCATGAGATTATGACCGGCGCCCTTTTGCATTTACTGAGCGGGAGTTCCAGCGAGCACGGGTGAGGCGTTCGGTTTGACCTCGGCATTGACTTCAGGAGTGGGGGGAATCATCTTGACCGTGGCCAGGATTTTCTCCAGCCGCTGGAAGACCTCATCGCGATTGACGTGTTTAGTAGTTGCGACCTCGGGCGCGGTATCGGTCTTGGTGGTTGCGACCTTCAGCGCGAACTCGTAGCAGGCACTGTTTTCGAAGACGTGATAGTACTTCGACACTTCCTCGCGGCTTTCCTGCGTTGCGCTTGTTTCAGACGACTCAAGCTCCATGTCGCCGATCATTAATTTGGAAAGGGGTGGTGTTGAGAGCTGCGCTTTCGCCTGAACAGTCGGATCTGCCGGGGCCGCGGGATTCGGCTGCGGGACAGAGAATTCGCTGCACTGGTCGGCAGTTAGGGTCTTGTTCACGCTGACGTTGAAGAAGGCCGAGGCCAGATCAGAGTTGGCATATGTGGACTCAGGAAGCGTGACGGCTGCGAGCGCGATTCCGCCCGGCTGTATGAAGTCCATTGGAATGGAGCCAGAGGAGGCGAGTTTAGCGGCTGCGTCGCCGGTCTCAAGTCCGTACTTGCGCGGGTATTCAAAGGAGACCCCGAAAGTTTTGTCGGTGTATGTCACGGTTGGGGGAACTTTGCGAACAATTTTCCTATGCGGCGGTTTGGCGACGGCTTGCAGCACCGGCGCTGCCGGGCTGGGCGCGGGAATGGGTGTGATTGGCTGAGCGATTGGGGACTGGCTGGTGGTGCTTACAGGTTTGGATTTTTCGCTCGAGCATCCGACGGCCAGAGAGCAGGCGATCAGAAGAGAGGCGAAAATCAGGGTGCTTGCGGTGCTATCAAAGTTGGCATTCGCGTGATTGGTTTTGTCATTATTGGTTTTACCCCAGGCGACGGAATTGAGAGTTGATGGGGCGGTGCGAGACGGCTTGGTGCGGAACAGATTGATACGGTTCATGGTTGGTCACCTCCTGCTGCTGAGCAGCGCACTGGAAGAGTGCACGGGGTGGACCAGATGTGCGGGCGCTGATTTTATTGGGGTTAGGGTAAGGTGAATTGTGCGGGGCTGTGGTGCGGCGAACACTATGTAGGGCGTTGGACACGCGGAGGGCGGAGAAGTAGGAAATTATTCGAACTGTTTCCGAAAGGCGGCCAGCTGCTGCTGCATCTCGGCGACTTCTTTTCTTAGTTCCAGAACTTCGTTTTCGAGATGGGCGAGGCGATCCGTATTTTGCATGCTACTGGTCGGCGCCCGCGCCTGCATCACTTCCGTCGGAGGGACATCGCCTGAGAAGAGATGCATGTAGCGCGACTCTTTTGTGCCGGGCTGGCGCGGAAGAACGGCCGCCAGCGGAGGCTTGCGCTGACAGAGGCGATCAAGCGTGGAAATTACGTCGTCGAGTGCCTCGAAACGATACATGCGCTCGGTGCGGCCGCGAAGTTCTCCGGGAGTTTGCGGGCCGCGGAGTAGAAGCACGCAAAGGATCGCAATCTCGCGGCGATCGAAGTTGAAAACTTCCTGCAGTCGATGTTCATATTTGGTAACGCGGCTGTCCGCGCCGCTGGCCGGTCCTGCGAGACGCTTTTCCTGCAAGGTGGCGAGCGCGTTGCTCACTGAAGCTTCATCGATGGCCATCACAGGTTCGCGGTTATTTTTCTGGTTGCAGGCGTTCACCAAAGCGTTGAGCGACAAAGGATAATAATCGGGGGTCGTAATATCTTTTTCGATCAGGGAGCCGAGCACGCGAACTTCGATTTCGGTGAGTAAAAGATTCATGAATCAGGATTTTCCACGAGACTGAGAGTGATTGTAACGCTGCTAATGGGCGGACAGGTAATGTCCGCCCCAGCAATCTCAGCAAGAGATGACCCATACGATCTAGAACAGCGCAGTAGAGCGTCTCTTCCAGGGTTTGCCTTTTTCTTGTGACACTTTCTCTACGTCGTTGACGTAGGCGCCAACTTGAGTGAGAAGGTGGTGCAGGTCGTTGCCTAGGCTGAAGAAGGTGAAACCTTTGTCGAGGAATTCGCCTACGCGCGGAGTGCCGAACAGAAATAGGCCGAGGATCACTTTATTTTTGTTTGCATGCTCGATTAGTTTTTTCGTGGCGGCATCGAGTTCGGGCGAAGTGTACATGTGGGGGAACTCGTACTTGTTGTAGAGTCCCATCGACATGCAGAGATCGTTTTGCCCAAGAAAGAGAATATCAACGCCCGGAACTGCGGCGATTTCGGCGATGTTTTCGATACAGGAAGCGGTTTCGACCTGCAGCGCGACGATGCCCTCATTGTTGAAAGTGCCGGCGTAGCCAAGGAGTCCGGCCTTGTTCATGCTACGCTGCGGAAAATAGACGGAGCGCGTACCGACGGTGGGATACTTGGTGCAACTGACGGCCTGGCGGGCTTCTTCGGCGGTATTGATATAAGGAACAAGAACGCCGTCAGCGCCGAGATCGAGCGCCTGCTGAATACCGGGACGGTCGTTATAAGAACCAATCCGCACCAGCGACTTGGCGCCGCCGTTGGAAATGCCGCTCAGCATCGCCGAAAGTTTTTCATTCTGCATGGGGCCGTGCTGAGTATCGACGAGGAGCCAGTCGTATCCGCTATGGGCCAATTGCTCGACCACGGTGGGGCTGTGGGAGTTGACGAACAAACCAACCTTGGGAATTCCCTGGTGTAATTGCTTCTTGAATTCGGAACCGCTCAGAGCGGAATCAGGCATGAGGAGTTTCTCCTTTTTTCTGGGGCGAGATGAATGGTGTAGTTTACAGCAGACGACCGGAGTGACGGTGCATGCCACGTTAATTATTTGCAAGCTGTGACCCGGGGACAGGGGATGGCAGGCTTGGTATAGTCTTGCGAGCAACAGTTTGTTCTTCAAGAGGTGAGGGACGCGAGGAGCGAATATGAGGATGCTGCTGAGCTGGGTTCTAAGTGCGTTGGCGGTGTGGATCGTTTCGCGAGTAGTGCCGGGAATTTCTGTAAGCGGTCCGGTCGCGGCATTGATTGCAGCGCTGGTGATCGGCTTCATCAATGCAACAGTTGGAGTGGTGCTTAAAATTCTGACGTTTCCCTTGACACTGGTCACGCTCGGACTATTCTGGCTGGTGATCAATGCGCTGATGCTTGAGCTCGCCTCAGTATTGCTGGCTCCGGGATTTCAGGTACACGGATTTATCGCGGCGTTCGTGGGAGCGATTGTGTTGAGTCTGGTGAACATGCTACTCAAGTGGATGGTGCGGCCATCGGGAGAGCGCAGCTAGTCCCTAGTGACTGAGGGCGCAGACGACGCGTTGCGCCTACTTATTAGTTTTCTTCGCGGGCTTGAGGGCCTCCCAGTCTGCGTTGGTGAGGGCGCGGCCCAGATTGCTGAATTCTCCCGCGCCTTGCAGAAATTCTCCACCGTCCATGCGAACGACCTCTCCATTGATGTAGCCGGAGCCGTCACTTACCAGGAAGGCGGCGAGATTTGCCAACTCTTCCACAGTACCGAAGCGATGCATGGGATTGCGATCGAGCGCGAGCGCCTCGAGTTCAGGACGTGGCAGCACGCGTGAGAAAGCACCTTGCGTTGGAATAGGCCCGGGGGCAATGGCATTCATGCGGATTCCGCGATTGCCCCATTCCACCGCAAGACTGCGGGTGAGAGCTTCGACTCCGGCTTTCGAGATGGCGGAAGGAACAACGTAAGCCGAGCCAACCGGAGCATAAGTGGCGGAGATGCTGAGCACGGTACCTTTGTGATTGGCTTTGAGCCAGCGGCGTCCGCAAGCCATGGTGGCGTGCAAAGTTCCGAGCAGCACGATGCCGATCACCGATTCGAATGCGCGTGGAGAAAGTTCTTCGGTGCGCGCAATAAAATTTCCAGCGGCGTTGTTGACGAGAATATCAAGCGGACCGGATTTCCAGATGGAATCGATCATAGCCTCAACAAAGTCGAGATTGCGGACGTCGCACGCGAGGACGTGAATCGGGCCGTATGTGGACAGCTCCGCGGCGGTTTCTTTCAGGACTTCTTCGCGACGGCCACAGATATAAACGGTCGCGCCTAGCTGCAGGAAGCGGTGAGCCATCGCTTTGCCGAGCCCGGTGCCGCCGCCGGTGATGAGGATGCGTTTATTAAGGAGAAGATCGTCGCAAAACATGAGTGCATGACTCCGATTCTGAAGCGATGCCAGCAACAGCAGGTTCCACTCCGGGCTTGCGCCTGGTTCGGAATGACAGATTATATGAGAGTTGATGGCGGACCGGATGTCCCCGCGATTGCGGATACGACGGCTTGGAAGTCGCTCGCGACGCGGAAGCCATAGTCGGCGTAGTGAAAGCCAGGAGGGATGCTGGAGCGGGCGGAGCAGCGCGAAACTTTGACGTGATGACGCCACGATCCGCCGCGGGAAGCTTTGCGCTGGACGAGTCCTGAGTGAGGTTCGGGGCCTTGCGGATTGCGCTCAGGTGAAGCAGCGTAGTAGTTGGGGTCGTACCAATCGCTGCACCATTCGTGGACGTTGTCGCACATATTGTGAAGGCTGAAAAAATTCGGCGTGTAATGGGAGACGGCTTCGGGTCCGCTTTGCCATCTTGTTGCATAGTCAGGCAGCGATTGCGGCGGTTCGTTGCCCCAGGGAAAATCATTCTGCTTGAGATTGCCCCGAGCAGCGCGCTCCCATTCGGCTTCGGTGGGAAGGCGGTAAGTGCGTCCGGTTTGTGAAGTCAGCCACTCGCAATAGTGATGAGCGTCGAACCAGGAGACGCCTGTGACGGGCTGCTGAGGATGATTGAAATTCTGATCCTGCCAAAACGGCGGCGGATCAGATGCGGTCGAGTTCAGAAAGCGTTCGTATTCGGCGTTGGTGATTTGTGTGGCGGCGAGAAAAAAAGTATCGATCCAGACGCGATGGATGGGCCGTTCGCAATCCTGACCAGAAGCCGAGCCCATGAGGAACCATCCTTCTGGAATGGAGATGAGGCGCGGTTCGATTGGCGCCTCAGGGCCGGGTTGGGAATTAGGAAGAGCCGCCACTGGTCTGGGCCGTTGTCGCGTGTTCCGAGCCGAGATAAAGTTTAACAGCAGGCAAGTCATGGAGGACCGGCCAATGGCAAAGCGGCAGTTGAAGTTCACCGTGAAGATCGATGGGAAAGAAGCGGGCATGGTTGCGGCGATCACTCCGCCGGTGGATGTGCCCGAGTTTTTTAGCACGCGTGCACGGGTGCCGATACGAGGGACGATCAACGGATATCCGTTTCGATCGTCGTTAATGCCGATGGGTGCCGCCACATGATGCCGCTGAACAGCGCCCTATGCAAAGGCGCCGGTGTGAAACCCGGAGACACAGTCGATGTTGTGATGGAACGGGATGAAGAAGAGCGCGCGGTCGATGCGCCGCCGTTGTTGAAGAGAGAACTTGCGAAGAGCAAAACGGCGCAAGAGAACCGGGACAAGCTCTCGTTTACGCATAAGAAAGAGATGGCAATTTGTATTGCAGGAGCGAAGCAAGAAGAGACGCGGGCGCGACGGCTCGCCAAAGTTATACAGATTCTGAAGACGGGTGTGAAGTGGACAGGATAAACATTCTTTACTGCTGAGACAGTCTGCGGACGATTGCGGCGACGTCATTTTCCTGAAAGAGACGGATGGCGGCGATGCCAGCAGCGCCTGCATGAAGGCAGGATTCGGCGTTATGAAGAGTTACTCCTCCAAGTGCGAGCACGGGGATTTTGGCGGCACACGCTTGACGCAGAAGATCGAGCCCGGTTGCACGGACGTCGAGCGCGTTTTTTTTCTCGAAGACGGGACCGAAGACGGTGAATGTGGCAGCGCTCGCCGCGGCCTGAGCCACTTCTTGCGTGGAGTGACAGGAGACTGCGATCAACGGTTCTCGTGGTGAGAATTCGCCGGCAAGAGTGCCCGCGCCACAGGCTCCACGCTTCCATACTGTGCGAATTTCCACGGGCGAAACGTCGTTGGATGGGAGGTGAACGCCGTCTGTCGTCGCGGCCAGAGCTACATCGGTGCGGGAGTTGATTAGCAAATCGGTTCTCAGTCCCCGGTTCTCTGTTCTCAGTTGTTGAATGATCCGCATCGCTTCGACGGCTAGCGATTCGAGTTCGCGAGTAAGCAAATCTTTTTCGCGAAGCTGAATGTAATTGACACCGGCGCGCGCAGCCTCGGCGATTTTTTTAAGGAGATGGCGCCGACGGCTAGATTCGTCGCCCGGGAAGGCGCTGCGATCGGTAATGTAATAGAGGAGGCAGCTTTCAGACATCGATTTTCAGTTTAGAGCAAAGGGATCGCGCTTGGGGCACGCACAGTTTCCTTAGATCTTAAACACAGAGGGACACAGGGGTTCACAGAGTAGAACTCGCGGCTTTCGTGTCTCTGCTACGGCCTCGTCTTTGCGATTTCAGGGAGGACTTCCTGCTCTTTTTCTTTCTTGGGCGGTCCGCCGAGGTGATATTCGGTGAGGCCGTCGCGCAGGAAAGTGAAGGCGTCTTCGGGGGTCTCGACGAACTTGAACAGGTTGAGGTCCTGAGGAGAAACCGTGCCGGCGTCGACGAAGGCCTGGAAGTTCATGATGCGGTGCCAGTATTCGCTGCCGTAAATGACCACGAGAATTTTCTTGGCCAGCTTATCGGTTTGCGCGAGCGTAAGAATTTCGAAAAGCTCGTCAATGGTGCCGAAGCCTCCGGGGAAAATTACCAGCGCCTTGGCGAGATAAGCGAACCAGAATTTACGCATGAAGAAGTAATGGAACTCGAAGTTGAGCGCGGGCGTGATGTAGGGGTTCGGATACTGCTCGAAAGGTAGATGGATGTTGAGGCCGATGCTTTTGCCGCCGGCCTCGTGAGCGCCGAGGTTCGCGGCTTCCATGATGCCGGGACCGCCACCGGTGGTGACGACGAAGCGGCGGCGTCGTGCGGGAATCTGAATCGACCACTCGGTAAGCATGTGGGCTAAGCGGCGCGCGTCTTCGTAGTAACGTGCCATGTCGACGGCGGCATGAGCTCGCTTCAAACTTTCTTTCTGTTCGGCAGCGGCAAGACGCCCGTCATTTTTTTCGGCGGCGGCGAGATTTTTCTTAGCTGCATCCTCGCCTTGAAAGCGGGCCGAACCAAAGAAGACGACCGTATCCTGAATCTGTTCGCGGCGAAAGCGCGACAGAGGTTCCTGGTACTCCGCGAGGATACGCAGAATGCGTCCATCCGGACTGTTGATGAAGGGTTGATTTTCGTAGGCGAGAGGTGCGGGGTTGAGCTTATCGACCATGTAGAAGACTCACGTTCTTCAAACTAATGTTCTTTAATCCAGTACTGTCAAAATCAGCAACCGTGTATCACGGCGGCTACATTACACCTATTGATGATCGTGATAGTGGAGTGCTTCCCAGAAGCCAATCCAGATATCGAGTAATCCCAGGCCGGTGCAAAGGCCACGAAAAAATCCGGTGGAGATTAGCGTACGAAGCCAGGGATAGGAAAGTAGCAGGTAGTTGTCAGTCCACTCCGGAGTCCAGGGAAGAATCACGAGCAGGACGCCGGCGATGGCGCTAATTAGCACAAAAAGAAAGACGGACGTGCGATGCAGCAAAAGTTGCAAGCCGGTATGCCGCTGGGGCGGGACGACCACGGGGGGATCTAGTACGGCGGCGGTTTGCGCGGACTGAGCGGGCGAGGCGGCACCGGTTTCAGGCAATTTAGGATCGACCGTCACAGGGCGCTCCGCTGCAGTGTTGGTTGCGCAAGCGAGAACCATGGTCCCTCGCTTCGCTCGGGATGACAAGGTTGTCCGGGGTAGCAAGCGCGACCGGGAAATAATGTTTGAGGGACAAAACCCATCGGGCTATTCTACGACTTCAGGGCCTTGATGCGCTCGGCCACATCGCGGTAATCGATGTTGCGGCCGTAGACTTCCATGAAGTGCTTGATCGCGGAAGCTTTGTCGCCGGCGGATTCGTAGGCGGCAGCGAGTTCATAGTGGAGAGCGGTGCGGGTCTCTTCGTCGATGCCCGGTGCCGTGAGAGCTTTTTGATACCAGCGAATGGCAGCTTCGGGGACACCTTTGTCGAGGAAACATTGGGCAAGCCAGGTATACGTCTGCATGACTTGCGGGAAAGGATGTCCTCGATCGACGGCCTGGCAGGTCTTCTGCAGTTCGCCAATGGCTTCATCGAGAAGACCCATTTCACGGAAGGCGATGCCGAGATTGTAATGGGTTTCGGGATCCTCTTCCGTGGTGGAAACGCCGGATTCGAGATCTTGTTTCAGCTCGCCGAACATTTCGGCGAGATCCACGCCAGCGTCTTCGCCAAACGGAGAAGACTTGGCGGCAGGTGCGGGCGCTGCGCTGGGAATGACTGGAGCAACCTGCGGCTTGATAGGCCCGGGTACGGCAGGCTGTACGGCAGATTGCTGCGGTGCGGGGGCAGTCGTTCGCGACGAAACTGCGGGCGCACCGGAGGATGCCGAAGCGGCCGCAGCGCTCGCAACTACTGGAGCACTGACTGGCGATGCGGGCGGAGGCGTAGGAGCAGCATGCTGCGGCGGAGCTGAAGCGATTGGGGCCGAGGTGGCTGGAGCTTGGGCGTGTGGGGCTTGCGTCGCGGGTTGAACTTCAGCGACCGGGGCGCCTTTGAGAAAATCGTCTCCAAGAGAAGCTTCGAGGTCAGCGACAAACTCGCCCATGACCTCGGCTTGTGGAACGCCGAAGGAAGTGGGTGCGGCCTCGCCGACAGGCTCAAGCTCAGGGACGTGGCCACGAGGACGCTCGTCCGATTGAAGTTCAAACTCCGAGCTAGGGATGGCTGAAGCATGCTCGGTAGTCTGGACTTCGTGCGAAATCGTTCCGGGCAGGAAGCTGTCGCCGAGAGAAGACTCGAGATCGGAAACGAATTCCTGAAGAACGCCGGGCGCTGCTGTCGGCTCCAAAGCAGGCTCGACCACCGGAGCTTCAATCACAGGCTCGGGTGCGGGCGGCTCGACGTAAGCCACAGGAGCGGCGTGTGTCTCTGCCACGGGCTGCGGTTCCAGAGAAATTTCTTCGACAACAGGCTCCGGTTCCGGCGCAGCCGGAATCTCGTCGATGGTCAGTTCAGCAACGGGCTCCTCTGCGATGGTCAATTCCGCAGCTGGTTCTTCAGCAGCAAATTCCGTGATGTTTTCGACGGCGGAAACTTCTTCCGCTTCCACCGGAGCAGGCTGCTGCGAAGCAGCTTCGATCTCGGCACGGACCGTTTCCAGAGTCGACTCGTCGCTGGTGAGAGCCTGCAATTTTTCGTATGCAGCGGAGGCCTGCTCGGGCATGCCATGCTCGAGGTAGAACCGGACCTCTTCGATGGTTTCTTTCAGTTTCTCAGGATCGACAGCTTCTGCCGCTGGCGCTTCCCGATCGACCGCAGAAGGTATGGCATGATCGCCTACGGCGTCCGAGATTGCGGTTTCGGCGGTCGCAGCGTCGCCTTCGACGGTGAGCGAGTCATCCCATTCGGAGGAGAGATCGATTTCCGCCGCCTCTGCCTGCGCCGCAACAACGGGAAGTTCAGTCTGCTCCGGCTCCGCTTCCTGCGCTGGAGCCTGTTCCGCTTCGCTGACGATGGCGAATTCCGTGTCTGCCGTGGGCTCGGGGGCGGCGGCGGGCCAAGGAGCAGCGGCTTCCGCCTCAACTGGAATCTCCGGCAAAGCTGGTTCTTCGAAAACTGGCTCCGCTGAAATGGGCTCGTCAACAGCAGAGTCGGATACGGCAGGAACCGTCGCGCGCTGTTCGTAACGTTCGGCCAACTCACCGTAACGAGTCGCTTCCTCCGGATGGTCCGCGTCGGAATAAACGCTCTGCAAAGTGCGGCAGCAGACTCCAGCTTCGGCGAAACGTTCCGCGCGTGTGTGCAGCGCGGCCAGCCGCTGGTTGAGGCGAAGATCGGTAGGCGCCTGTGGCAGGGCCGCCATAAGCGGCCCCAGAGCCTTGGCAGGCATGTTATAGGAAATGAAAAGTTCAGCGTCGGTGAGTGCGGAGCGAACCGAGAGGGCGACTGCGTCAGAATAGTGCTGGTGGATCGAAGGAGCGGTCGCTTCGAGCTCGTCGATCATCACCGCCGCTTCTTCGACGGAAATGAGCCGCGTAGCAGCGGGGCCTCCGAGCTGGCTGACCACCTGCTGATAGTTGTTCAGATGCAGTGGATTGCCGGGCTCGACGGTCGCAAGCTTTTGATAGAGGTCGCGAGCGCGGGGCAGGTCGCCGGACTGCACCGAAGCGTGAGCCAGTAATTCCGTGACTTCCGTGAGATGCGTGGACTCGCCGGCTTTTTGAAAGAGATCGAGAAGCTTCTCGAGTGATGCGGGATTGTCCCGCACATGCCCGATGATGGAGTGCAGGTTCTTTAGAACGTTATCGGAATTTTCTGCGAGCAGGCGGTCGGCGTGTTGATCGTAGACCTGCAATGCATTTTCGTACTGCCCAGCCTGCATCAGAGCATCGGCGAAAACGGAGATCGATGCCAGGTCATTGTGGACAGTGAGGAGCTTGCTGGCCAGAGTTCCAGCATCCGAGAGACGGCCCGTTTTCAAATAAGCCTTGAGCAGATCGCGAAGGCCGTCAGGGTTGGAATCGAGATCGGAGACTTTCTGCAGCGACTCGATGGCGGCGTCGGCGTCGCCGGCCTCCAGCTGATTGCGGCCCTGCATGAGCAACGCATAGCCGTTGCCGGGATCGAGCGTAAGCATCCGCTGCAGAACTTCTTCGGCGCCGCTGGTAGATCCCTTGGAGCGCAGGGTCTCGGCGGCGGATGAAAAAATTTGCCAGGCGTCGGTTTTCTTGCCCAGGCGAACGTACACCTCCGCCAAGCGGACACGCATGCTGGTGTTTTCCGGATCCATCTCCAGAATTTTCTGAAAGATGCGGACGGCGTTTTCCAACTCCCCGGATTTCAGGAATTCTTCAGCGACCTGCAGGTACTGCGCGCGGGCATCGTTGAAGAGCCCTTGCTGGGTGTAGAGTTCAGCCAGCTTCAGCACGCTCTCAAGCGAAGGCTTGAGCTTGCTGATTTTTTTGTACATCGCGATGGCCTTGACCGTGAAGCCCTGGCTGGCATAGGCATCGCCTACAATCTTGAAAGCTTCGGTGGCTTTTTCGGCATCGCCGAGGCGGGAGTAGAGGTCACCCACCGTGTTGGTGACCGTGAGATCCTTGGGATCGGCCTTGAGAACCTTTTCGTACTCAGCGATGGCATTTTGCATCTTGCCCTGCTGGACATACTTCTCCGCAGCGCTGAGGACTTTTTGTTTGTTGAACCCGAAACCGAACGCCATAAGAGTACGAACTCCAGACCCTGGTTTACAGCGATGGAGCCTACACCGATGAATCCTGAATCGATAAACCTATGACGGCTCCTGGGAAGTGTTGCCCGGGGGAACGCCACGTGGCCAAACTCCCGTGGGAGACATGACCGGTCGGACAAGGGCAATTGTACGGCTGGGAGGGTGGAATCGCATGGTTACCAAGGGTTACCGAAAGGGAGTGTACGAACGGGTTACCTTGGGAATCAGCGCGGGGAACGAGTGGGTGTAGCCACTTTACACACTATCTCGTGGATGGTTTGGGACGGCACGACTTCAGTCGCGCCGTCCGGAACCAATAAAGGCGAGGGCTTTAGCCCCTGAGGGAGCCGATTGGCTTTTCGGTTTAGCAACGATGCGGGGTCGGAGTAGTACAAAATCGCTATGTGGCGAGAGCCGTGGCCCGTGTAATCTTCCGGCTGCGCTTTAAGGGAGACGATGTTATGACCTGGATTAAAACCGTACCGCTGACAGAAGTAGATGAAAAGCTGCGCAGTGCGATGGAGGGCCAGCGGGCGCTGTATCCGGTGGAGTATGCCACGCCGGTGCATCCGGATGAGTCGGGCGGGTCGACGATTGTCGGGTCGCACTCGCTGATTCCGGAGGCGCTCTATCACGCGTTCGGAACCTTTGGCGCGCTGATGTCGCCGGAGTTGCCGCTCAGCCGGAGGCAGCATGAAATGATCGCAACCATGGTCTCAGTGACCAACCGGTGCGTGTATTGAATCGAATCGCACGCAGAGTTTCTGCGCAGGGTAACGCTGGATAAAGAGCTGGTGGAGGCACTGGAAAAGGATTACACGACCGCGCCCATCACGCCGCAGGAGCGGGTGATGGTGGACTATGTGGTCAAGTTGACCAAGGATGCGACCAAAGTTTGGAAGGATGATATTGAAGGGCTGAGAGCCGCGGGGTTTGACGATCGCGGGATATTGCAGATCACGCTGATTGCGTCGTGGTTCAACTATATTAATCGGGTGGCGGATGCCCTGGGAGTGGGAAGAGAGTGAGGGCAATCATCAGCCCAATCATGGTCCAGTGGCCCCCGTCGGTTGGTTTTCCGAGGTTTGACCAAGAGTACAATCAGCTACGTGCGGACTCTCAAACCTACGCTACGAATTACTCGATGGCTGCGCAGAGTACAGACGGCCGGGCCACGCATACCCTTCGAAGCGGAATGCACGGCATGTTCTGACGCGCAGTTTAAGATCGAATATGACAAGCGCTCAGAATGGGGTTGCCACGGCGGAATCCCTCCACATGCGCCACCTGATGGCGATCGGTATGCAGAAGTGTTGCAACGCGAGTTTGAAGAGCACCTTAAGCTAGTGCATCCCGAGGATTACACAGCAAGGCACCGACGCCCCCAAGCCAGCCTTTCCGGGGCTAAACTTCCCTAGAGACGGGGCTAGGTTTTTATTTTCCTGCCGCTCCACTCGTCATTCCATGGCTGACTCTATAACAGAGTTTTTCCTGGCGAACTTTCAGGCGCACCGCGATGAGCGCGCCTACGGGCAGCGTCGTGGATACCGCATGGAGTGGTTCACTTACGGACATGTTCTGGAGATGGCATTTCAGTTCTGCCGGGAACTGGAGGCGCGGGGAATCGGCAAGGGCGACCGGGTGATGCTGTGGGGCGAGAACTGCGCGCAGTGGGTTGCGGCGTTCTTTGGATGCGCTTTGCGCGGGGTTGTGGTGGTTCCGATGGATGATGGCGCGTCGGCGGAGTTTGCCGCGCGGGTTTCGCAGCAGGTTGAGGCGAAGCTCTGGGTTTGCTCGAGGCGGCATGCCAGTGTGAGCGTGGTGCCTTACGTGATTCTGGAAGACTTATCGCAGATAGCCGGCGGGACGCCGGCGCTACTGTCGAGTTCAGATGTGGCCGTCGGTCGCAATGACACCCTCCAAATCGTATTTACCTCGGGCACTACCGCTGAGCCCAAGGGCGTCGTCATTACACATGGCAATGTTCTTGCCAATATCGCGCCGTTGGAAAAAGAGATGCAGCGGTATTTGAAATATGAGCGCTGGGTCCATCCGATGCGGTTTCTGAATTTGCTTCCATTGAGCCACGTATTTGGGCAATTTCTCGGAATGTTTCTGCCGCCGCTGCTGGGCGGGACGGTGATTTTTCAGGAGGAGTTGAAGCCTTCGGAAATTGTCAGCACCATTCGGCGGGAGCGTGTGTCGGTGCTGGTGAGTGTGCCTCGAGTTTTGCAATCGTTGAAGCAGAAGATCGAGCGCGATCTGGAAGACAGCGGAAGGTTAGAGAAATTTCAACGGCGGCTCCGCGAATCGGAAAAGAAACATTTCCTGCGGCGCTGGTGGATCTTCCGCGACATTCGCCGCCAGTTCGGTTGGAAGTTTTGGGCATTTATTTGCGGAGGCGCAGCGCTGGATTCCGCGACGGAAGAATTTTGGCACCGGCTAGGCTACGCGGCGATTCAGGGTTACGGGCTCACGGAGACTACGTCGCTAATCAGCGTGAACCATCCCTTCAAGTTGGGAAGAGGGTCGATCGGGAAGGTATTGCCGGGACGCGAGCTGAAACTGGCCGAAGATGGGGAGATTTTGATCCGCGGCGGCGGAGTTGCGGCAGGCTATTGGGATAAGGACGGACAGCAGCGAGCGGCTGGCGAGGTTACGGATGGGGTTGCAGATGAAGACGGCTGGTATCGCACCGGAGACGTGGGCACGCTCGATGAAGCTGGGAATCTTTATTTCAAGGGGCGCAAGAAAGAAGTGATTGTGACACCGGGCGGTCTGAATATTTATCCCGAGGATTTGGAGGCGGCGCTGCGGCGGCAACCGGAAGTGAAAGATTGCGTGGTGGTAGGGATTGAGCGTGGAGGAAATGCGGAACCGTGTGCTGTGTTGATTCTGCGTGACGAAACGCGCGCACATGAAGTAGTGGAACGTGCGAATCAGGTGCTGGCGGAATTTCAACGCATGCGAATGTGGGTGCGGTGGCCCGAGGAAGATTTTCCCAGGACAAGCACACAAAAGCCACGGCGGAACATGATTGCGGAATTTGCGACGAGACAAATTCTGCAATCGGGAGAAAAAGAAGGTGCGAGTGAAAGTCCTGTGATGGAGCTGATTGGACGGATCACGGGACGAAGTGTTGCCGGATTGCAAGGCGAAGCCGTTCTCGACGCCGATCTTGGATTAAGTTCGCTGGATCGCGTGGAATTGATCAGCGCGCTGGAAGATCGATACCAGGTGGATCTGAGCGAAACGCGTTTTAGCGCTGCGCGTACTGTTCGCGACGTTGAGAAGATGCTGAGTGGTGAAACGCGGCAGCGCGCGGAGTATCACTATCCGCGATGGGCTTTGCGTTGGCCGGTGACGTGGTTGCGATGGCTGGCCCACTATTTACTGATGAGACCGGCGATGTTTCTGCTAGGTTGGCCGCGGATCGAAGGCAGAGGGAATCTTCGAGGATGGAGTGGACCTCTGCTGGTGGTCTGCAATCACATTTCTGATATCGACGTGGGATTCGTGCAGACAGCTTTACCAGCGCGACTACGGAACCGGATTGCAACCGCGACCGGTGGAGAAGCATTGGAAGCGTTACACTCGCCCGCTCCGGGGACAAACTTCTTTGTGAAAATCTACGCGCGCATGCAGTGGGCGCTTGGGGTTTCGCTGCTCAATCTGTTTCCGCTGCCGCGTGCGGCTGGCTTTCGGCAGAGTTTCGCTTACGCGGGTGAGGCCGCGGATCGCGGGTACAGCGTGCTCGTATTTCCCGAAGGCCGGCATACGGTAGATGGCAAGATGAATCCATTTCGTGCGGGGATTGGGTTGCTGGCAAATAATCTGGACATTCCAGTCCTTCCGATGCAGATTGTCGGGTTATATGAAGTGAAGCAGACAGGCAAGAAATTCGCGCGACCTGGAAAGATTACTGTGCGTATTGGTCAGCCCATGAAGTTTTCTCGAGACAGCGATCCGGAGCAGATCGCGCGCGATCTGCAACGCGTGGTCGAAGCGTTATAGCGTTCCAATTTCTGATAGAGAACAAAAAAGAACGCCGGGATTCGATTGCAAATCCCGGCTCCTATCTAGTCCTGCAGCGATCAGAAGCTATTCAATCGTAACCGCGACCGCAGCCGATGGAATGCCATTCGCAACCACTTCAAGCGTGCTCGCACCGGTTCCGATGGTTGCTGGAATATCGAACTGGGCATGCACTCCAGCCGTTCCAGTGGCCACGCCCATCGTGCTGAAAGTATGCGTCTTGGCGTAAACAACCGCTCCACTCGAGTTGTTGGTGATTCGCACTAGTGGAAAGTTTGTGGCGCTCTGGTTGTCATCACCATAGGCGGCGCACTGCGACAAGCCATTTAACTGAGTGCCCCGGATAATGTTGTTGGTGCTGCCATGCGTGAGAGTTTTCGCTACGTAGGTGATCCTGGGTTGCCATTCGGCGTTGTAGGTGCCGCTGGGAGTGTAGATCTCAACGTCCGATGAGAAATCGGTGAACATAATCTGGCCAGTAGGAAGGCAGACCATGTTTCCAACATAGGAGCTATCGATGGACGCGTTCGGCGGGGCCGTGGTGACGTTGAGCTTTGTGCCGTCCCACTCGAAGAACTTGCTGCCGTTGGCGTAGACTCCCGGGCTGGCATTGAGCAGCACGTTGCCATCAGGCAGCAATGCTGCAGGACCGTCGGCGATATCAAGAATGTTCGGGAAGTTTGGACCAGCGGACCAAATTGCAGTGGCCGTATTGTAGATCGCGGTGTGGCCGGCGGAGCAACTGTTCGCTCCGGTAGCGAAGACGGTCCCATCGGGTCGAAGGACTGCCGGACCTACTTCATACGAGGCATCCGCTGATCCGCCGCAAAGCGCGGCAGAATCCCAGAGTTGTTCGACGGTGCTTCCGGCGCTGGCCCACGCGCCGGTACTGGTGTTATAGATTTCAGAGTTTAGTCCCGCCTTGTTGTAAGAACCAACGTAGGCATCGACGGTGAGCACGTTGCCGCTGGGAAGTAAGCTCCAACCTTCCTCGTCGTTTTCGTCGAACTTGCCTTTGCCGGTAGCGGCCCAGGTTACCGGGTTGAGACTGGTCAGGATGGCTTGCTGCGTGGTGCAACAATTCGCCAGCATGAATTTTCCGTCGGGCAGCACTACGCTTGAGGCATCACCAATTGTAGTCCAGCCTGGGGGTGGTGCCAGCGACGACCACTTGTTGGTGACCGGGCTGTACAGCGCCCCTTCGGGCTGGAAAAAATCGCCGCCATTGTTGTATTCACCGCCGAACATTACTACCAGGCCGCTCGGCAGAACTGCGGAAGCAAAATAGAGCGGGTTATATCCGCTCGGCAAGGTGCCAGCACTCACCCAGGCGCCGTTGACGTAGCTGCCGGTGCTGTCCGGAATCAGCCGGTACCATACGTCCGCGTGCTTTTCAAAAAAGAAGCTGTTCACCAGGACGGAACCGTCAGTGAGCAGAAGCATGTGAGCGACAGCGGATGGAGGTGCGGTTGCCACTCCTTGCCATGTGCCGGCTACAAATGGTTCCTGTGAGCTGGCGATCCCTGGCCACGCTAGTAGAGTCAAAAGTCCGATTGCGAATGTACGAAAAACTTTCATTTACTTCCCCTCATTTTTCCTGATCTGCTCATGCGGTGTTTCCACAGTGCAACACCGCGAAGACGGGTGTTTAGCTTGAGTTCTGTGCGGAATCTCGAAGCCGCCAGATTATAACTCGGTGTGAGGGATTCCGATCCAACGGAAGTAGATTTCGGCGAATAATTTGCATATCTGGAACGTGTGTGAGATGCAAGATTTTGCGCACCACTGCCATCGAGCAGATGAGATTGCGAACTATCGTCGACAGGACAAACTCTCTACGACAGAAGAAATCGCCTGTGCCTACTCTTCATCCATCACCACTTCTTCTTTGTGCTCGCCAGATTCTATCCGCACCTGCGGTAAGTTTGCTTCGCTGAGAACGCGATTGAGCGCCGGGAGGTCGTCAGTCTGGAGCGCATGCCAACGATTCATCACTTCCAGTTCGTCGTGTTCAGTAACCGCAATGGCTTCCGATTGAGATGAAGTCGGTTCCGCATCGGCCTGCCACACTTGGCTATATAAGGTAGCGACTTGACCGTTAATGCGGGTCAAGGTGACATCCGAGGTAGATGGGGACTGCGCGCCAAGAACGGCTGCGAGTTTGTTTTGAAAAGTCACAACGGACTCGCGGGTTGCGCCGGTGGCTTTCTCACTCAGCTTCTGCAGGGGCTCGTTCATCGATCCTGCTTGCAATACGGCTTCGGAAGTCTCACTGAAAAGCTTCGCGAGGCTCATCTCCAAGCGGAATTTCTTCTCGAGGCCGGCTGCCGAGAACTTCACGCGAGGGTCGATCTTCACGGTGAAAGACGCGGTATAGCTCTTGCCATTCGCGGTGAGTCGCGCTGTGTAGGAGCCAGGCAAAGCGTTAGGGCCGAGCGGATAACGAGGTGTGTCTCCAGGCATTGCGGAGATAGGGTACTCGTGCCGGGTGGAATCAGGCGCGGGATAGTGCAGGTCCCAAACCCAGCGGTGCATGCCCGCATCGGTCGACAGAGAGTGGAAGGGGCGCAGCCAGTAGAGCGGGATAAGTTGCTTCTTTAATTCCTCTTCGGTGGCGTCGGGCTTGTCGGCGCTGGAGAATCTGCGAACGAGTTGGCCGTGAGCGTCGAGAATTTCCAGAGTGATCGGACCAGAAGATGCGTGCGCGAGGTAGTAATCGATGACTGCGCCATCGGGCGGGTTCGCGGCAAAGGGCTCGTCGGGTGGAAGCGGTGTGTCGGTGTAGGTATCGCGCTGAATGCGATAGGTGGATGCTGGAGTGAAGAGATGAATTTCAGTGTTGGCTGCAAGATTGGCGGCTTCGCGCAGCGGGGCGATATCATCCAGAATCCAAAACGAGCGGCCGTGCGTGCCAACAATCAGATCGTCATCGTGAATCCAGAGATCGCGCATGGAAGTGTGCGGCAGATTCAGTTGCAGCGATTGCCAGTGATCGCCGTCATCGAAGGAGACCCAAACGGAATTCTCGGTGCCGGCAAATAGGAGGCCCTTACGCACAGGATCTTCACGAACCGTGTCTGCGGGACTGTCGGGTAGGCCCGCGGTGATCAGTTTCCAAGAATTGCCGCCATCGTGAGTCCGGTAGATGTAAGGCTTTTCGTCGTCAATGCGGAAGCGGCTCACTGAAGCATAGGCCGTGTTGTCGTCGAAATGCGAGGCGCTGATTTGCGTGACCTTGCTCCACGGAGTCAACTCCGGTGGAGTTATGTTGTTCCACTTCTTGCCGCCGTCGCGTGTCAGCCAGATCAGACCATCGTCCGTGCCAGACCAGAGCGTATTGATATTCTTGAACGAAGGCGCGAGCGCGTAGATAACCCCGCGTTTCTTCTCAGCGTCTTTGGGAACGAGGCTCCCTACGCTGGCCGGAATTCCGGGATTCTCGCGGGTGAGATCGTCGCTGATGGTTTGCCAGGAATTTCCGCCATCAGTAGTTTTGAAGAGCACATTGCTGGCGAAATAAAGCACATGCGGATCGAGGGGCGAGAACATCGTGGGCTCGGTCCGATCCGTGCGGAATTTCCCGTTGCGACCCTGGATCGGTGTGACATTCTGCACTTGGCCGGTCGACCAGTGAAACTTTGAGACTTCAGTTCTACCGCCGCCATAGATAATGTCTGGGTCGAGCGGATCAGGAGCGACATAGCCATACTCGATCACGCCTACGGGATGCCATTCGCGATACGTAACGGCACCGTCGTTGCCGCGGCTGGAGATGCAGACCGAACCGCTCTCCTGCTGTCCTCCGCACACGCGGTAAGGAAAAGTATTGGTTACCGCGACGTGATAGATCTGCGCGGTTGGTTGGTTGTACCAGGAACTCCAGGATGCTCCTCCGTTAACGGTTACGAGCGCACCCTGATCGCTGACTAGAAGAATAATGTTCGGATTATTGGGGTTGATCCAGAGGTTCTGGTAATCGTCGCCGCCGGGCGCGCCGCGGAAACCGAACCATGTCTTGCCGCCGTCGATAGATTTCATCGTTACAGTGCTGACGCAGTAGACGATGTCGGCATTTTTGGAATCCACGCGAGGAATTGAAAGATCCCCGCCGCCGATGCGTCCGGAGGGACGCGGATCGTCCGTTATCTTCGACCAGCTTTCTCCGGCATCGCCGGAGCGGTAAACGCCGAGAGCACCCGATGCGCTGCCGACTGTGGCGTAGAGACGCTTTGAATCTGTGGGCGCAACGGCCACGTAAAGTTGAGAAAGATCTTTCGGCAGACCGTTCTTCAAAGGTCGCCAAGTACCTCCGCCGTCGGTGGACTTAAACAATCCACCGCCAGTTCCATTCACTTCGTTGCCGTCTTCCCAGGGGCCCTCGCGCACTTCCCACATGGAGGCATAAATCACGTCGGGATTGGACGGATCGATCTCAACGTCCGAGGCTCCGGTGTTCTCATCCTTATAAATGACTTTTTTCCAACTCTGGCCGCCGTCAGTAGTTTGAAAAAGTCCGCGTTCTTCATTCGGGCCATAAGGATGACCGAGCACGGCGGCGAAGACTCGATTGGGATCGCGGGGATCGATTGCAAGTGCAGGGATCTGGAAGCCATCGCGCAGGCCGAGATGAGACCAGGTTTTTCCGGCGTCGGTGGACTTATAGATTCCGTTGCCAACCGATAGGTCGGGGCGATGCAGACCTTCGCCGCTGCCCACATAAATAACGTTGGGATCCGATGGAGCTACGGCGATGGCGCCAATCGACTGCGAGGATTCGTGATCGAAGATGGGCGCCCAAGTTCGGCCGTAGTCGACGGACTTCCATACTCCGCCATTGACCTGGCCCATATAGAAAACGTTCGGCTGGCTGGGAACGCCACTGATGGCGCGGGTGCGGCCACCACGAAACGGGCCGATCATCCGCCAATGCAGCTCCTGATATGTATTCTCGGGAACTTGCTGTGCAGTGCCTGAGCCTGCGGACAGAAAAACCGAAACGCAAACGAGCAGACGAACGATTGCCTGGGAAGAGATCACTGGGCCCCCTCAAACGTAAAACATCAAACTAAGCAGCATAAACTAAAATCACCGTGACGGGGCGGAGCTGAACTGTACATCCAAGCGCCCCCGTGGGGAGCGAGTTCTATCCGATATTGGCCAAGGTTTGCGCCAAGCCGCCCGGCTTCAAGACAGGCATTGCGCCGGGCTGGCTGGCGACCCATGCCCCGACGCGGTTGGCGGTTTCGTTGACTTCTGGGAGCGATGTTCCACGCAAATATCCATGTACCATGGCCGCGGTGAATGCGTCGCCCGCCCCGACGGTATCAGCGACCTTCACTTTAAAGCCAGGATGTTCATCGAACTCATCGACGGATGCGAGGAGGCTGCCGTTATCACCGCGGGTGACGCAGATCAGCTTGAGCTCATACCTCGAGAGCAAACAGCGGGCCGCATCTTCTTCGCCGCGATGGTCAAGTCCGAACACACGCATGATTCTTGGCAGTTCTTCATGGTTCAGCTTGACCACTGTCGCCAGCTTCAGGGATTCGGCGAAGACTTCTGCGGTATAGAAATGTTGTCTGAAATTGACGTCGAAAACTCGCACAGCATTGTGTGAAGCCACGAGGAAATTACGAATAGTGGAGCGGCTGCGCTCCGATCGCTGGGCCAGCGATCCAAAGCACACGGCATCAGACTGTTCAGCAAGCTTCTGCCACGGTGGTGTCCACTCCAGAAAATCCCACGCAGCGGCCTCGGAGATTTCAAAACACGGCTGGCCGCTCGCGTCCACTTCAACCTTTACCGTTCCAGTGGGACGATCCGTATCGTTCTGAATAAATTCAGTAGAGAGCGCGAGTTGGTTGAGGCGGTGAATCGCTTCCGCACCGAGTGCATCTTCGCCTAATCGGCTGGCTGGAATTCCGCGATCACCGAGTAGAGATGTAATGTAGGCGAAGTTCGCCGGTGCTCCGCCTAGTTGTTTGCCAGAGGGGAGAAGATCCCATAGCAACTCGCCCAGGCCCACGACTATGCGTTCTTGGTCAGCCATTTTTGTCCGGCTTCGGATGCCGCGGTCTTCCCGATAAATTTGTGCGAATCAATGCAAAAACAGATTCTATCTCTCCCTGAGTTGCTCCCATGATTTGGTGCGGGAGATGGCTTCATTCCATCGCTCTCGCATTTCGCGTGCTTGAGAGCGCGGCATGCGCGGTTCAAACCTGCGTTCGTCGCGCGGCAAATCGGAAATAGTCTGTACTTCCTTCCAGAAGCCCGCGCCTAGGCCAGCGAGATATGCAGCACCGAGCGCAGTTGATTCGGTCATTGTAGGGCGCACGACAGGCACACCGAGAATATCCGCCTGAAATTGCATCAGGCTGTCGTTGGTGGAAGCGCCGCCATCCACGCGCAACTCCTGGAGAGGAGTGCGGGTGTCGGTTTGCATCGCATCCATCAGATCTGCAACCTGGTAGGCAATGCTCTCCAGGGCCGCGCGCGCGATGTGCCCTCGATTGCTGCCCCGCGTGAGCCCGAAAAGTGCGCCGCGAGCCGAGGAGTCCCAATGCGGAGCGCCGAGGCCTACAAAAGCTGGAACGAAGTAGACTCCGCCATTATCGGGAACTGAATTCGCCAGAGCTTCCACCTCCGATGAGGTACGAATAATTCCCAAGCCATCGCGCAGCCACTGAACCACAGCGCCGCCCACAAACACGCTGCCTTCGAGTGCATAGTCGGTCGTGTCGTCGATTCTCCACGCCACAGTTGTGAGTAAACGATGAGTGGATGCGACGGCGCGATTGCCCGTGCTCTGCAACATGAAGCAGCCCGTGCCGTAAGTATTCTTGGTGAGACCGGGAGTCGTGCATCTTTGCCCGAAAAGTGCGGCTTGCTGATCGCCGGCGATCCCCGCGATGGGAATACCGTTAAGACCCGGCACGCCGCTCACCTCTCCGTAAACTTCGCTTGAGGGCCACACCTCTGGCAACATTGACTTAGGGATTCGAAAGAGATTGAGAAGGTCGTTATCCCAGCGGCCGGAATGAAGATTGAAAAGCATGGTGCGGGAGGCATTGCTTGCATCCGTGATGTGCACGCGGCCGCCTGTTAGCTTCCAAAGCAGCCAGCTGTCGACGGTGCCAAATGCAAGGCGGCCCGTTTCAGCGCGCTCTC
Source organism: uncultured Acidobacteriaceae bacterium (assembly GCA_963838015.1). Classification (GTDB taxonomy): domain Bacteria; phylum Acidobacteriota; class Terriglobia; order Terriglobales; family Acidobacteriaceae; genus Sulfotelmatobacter. Next base: position 378,179 of record CAWIPG010000001.1, read on the forward strand.
GCACTTTTGGCAAATGTTCGAGAATCCAGCAAATTTTGCTGGCCGAGAAGTAAGCGTCGATCAATAAGCCCGTGTGTTGCTGAATAAGAGTCTCGTGGCCTTGCACCTTGAGCTGATTGCAAAAAGCAGCCGTCCGGCGATCCTGCCAGACGATGGCATTGTAGATGGGCTTGCCGGTTGCGCGATCCCACACGATGGCGGTTTCGCGTTGATTGGTAATGCCGATGGCAGCTACGTCGCTGGGCTGTGCGTGGGCTTGAGCCAAAGCTTCTAGGGCAACGGCAATCTGGGATGATGCAATCTCTTCGGGATCGTGCTCAACCCATCCGGGTTCAGGAAAGATCTGCGCGAACTCGCGCTGAGCCACGGACCGGACGGCGCCGCGTTCATCGAACAGGAGGGCTCGAGAGCTGGTGGTGCCTTGATCGAGAGCGAGAATGTAACGCAATAGGCCTCCTATTTTCTTCGTGCTTTTTTGCGCGAACGTCGATTAGGGCGTTTGCTTCGAAGACTGCGCGCGGAGAAAGCGGCGAATGCCAAAATCGTAAACCGCAGCGCCTATCAGTCCGCCAAGCAGTGGTCCCGCCACCGGCACCCACCACACCCGCGAACCGTCGGTCAGCCCGTTGTTGCGGAATCCAGCCACTGCCGTGAAAAGACGAGGGCCGAAATCGCGCGCCGGATTAATCGCATATCCGTGCATGCCCCCGAAGCTCATCCCGATGGCTACAACGACAAGTCCAATCATCGCTGGCGCGAGGTTAGCTCCGGGAGGAACGTTGAACTCGTCAGTAATGGCCAGCACCATGAGCAGTAGCAGAGCTGTGCCGATTACTTGATCCAGAAATCCCGCCTGTGGCAACGCCGGAAATGCGGGGAAGGTTGTAAATACGCCGGCGGTCTTTTCCAGTTGAGGATCGAACTGATGAAATGCCGGCAAATAGTTTCGATAGACCAGAGCAGCTGCTAGGAATGCGCCTACCGTTTGCGCAATGGAATAAGGCACAACCTTGCTCCAGGGAAAACCGCGGAACACCGCAAGGGTGAGTGTGACTGCGGGGTTGAGATGACCTCCGGAAACTTTACCCGCAATGTAAATGCCCATGGTTACGGCCAATCCCCAACCCAGTGTGATGTTGGTGTAGCCGCCGTGAACCGTGGTGCCCGGAACATTTGAGGGAAACAGAACGACCATGGCAACGACGCCCGTACCGAAGAGCATCAAGACGAAAGTTCCGAGGAACTCGGCAATCAGCTCGGCTGCCAAAATCGACTTCTTCTCCATGCAGACTGCTCCTGCTCTGGCCCGAGCGATCTGCTCTTCTAGGCCGCGAACAGTCTAGCAAGAATTGAGGGTTTGGCTCCGCACTCACCCAGTTGATCTTTCCGAGAAAGTTCTTAAAGGCGCAAGAGTAAGTAATGTTTTTTGTGATTTTTCCTTGACAGAGAGGGCGTGGTCTGTAAGATAGAAGAATATTTATTCATAATGATGAATAAATATTCATAATGAATAAAGCCTTACGGCATAGAGCGGTTTTGGAAACGCTAAAGCATGGTCCCGTAGCCAATCAGGAAGATTTGCAGAGGGCGTTGCGCAAGCGAGGCTTCAAGGTGGGGCAGGCAACGCTGTCGCGGGACATTCGCGAGCTGAATTTAAGCAAGACGGGTACCGGCTACGCGCTGCCTCAAGGTGAAGGCGCGGCAGGATTGGCTTTACCGCCGGTGCAGCGGCTGGTTCGAGAGTTTGTCCTGGATGTGCGGCCCGCCCAGAATTTACTGGTGGTGAAGACCATTATTGGCAGCGCTCAGCCCGTGGCGGCTGCGCTCGATGAGCAGGAATGGGAGGGGGTTTTGGGGACGATTGCCGGTGACGACACGATCCTGATTGTTTGTCCTGACAATGACGCGGGTAGGAAAGTTGCGGCTCGGATCGAGGAGATGCTCGGCTGATGTCAGTGTCCGCCAAACTCAAAACCGCGGTGCTGGGAGCAAGCGGTTATTCAGGGCTCGAGTTGGCGCGCATTCTCAACCGCCATCCGCGCCTGGAAAAGCCACTGCTGCTGCGGCGTGAGAACGGCGGTGATCGTGCGACAGATTTAGCGGAGATCTTCCCGGAGTTATTCGGCAACGGCGGTTATCCGCTGCATCCGCTCTCATGGCCGGAGCTAAAACGTCAGGGCGTGCAGTTACTTTTCCTGGCCACGCCGCATGAAGCGTCGCGTGCTTTGGTGCCGGAGGCCGTTGCGCAAGGTTTACGTGTGATCGACCTGAGTGGTGCCTGGAGGCTGAAACAGGCGCAACATCGCGCGATTTATTCGTTCGAGGATGTGGATGCCGTCACCGCCGCGGAACTCACGTCGAAGGCAGTGTATGGCATGCCGGAGTTGAATGGTGACTGCATCGCGGCCGCTCAGTTGGTCGCGAATCCGGGCTGCTATGCGACCTCGGTGATTCTGGCTTTGGCACCGCTGCTCAAAGCAGGACTCGTCGATCGCGAACGTGGAATCATTTCGGACTCGAAGTCCGGTGTGTCGGGCGCCGGCAAAGCACCCACGTCGCGAACCCATTTTGTTTCGGTAGCGGATAATTTTTCGGCTTATTCGGTATTCAATCACCGGCATCTGGGAGAGATGGTGGAGCAGTTGGGGCTGAGCGACGCAGAGCTGACTTTCACGCCGCATTTGCTGCCAATCCCGCGCGGGATTTTGTCGACGATCTACGTGCATCTGAACCGGGCGATGAAGCCGGCGGAAGTCGAATCCTGTTTGCGTGATTTTTACTCAGGCAAACACTGGGTGCGAGTATTTGCGGCGCCGAAACTGCCGGAGCTTCAGTTTTCGCTGCATACGAACTACTGCGATCTCGGATTTTGCTTGGCCGAAGATGGCCGGCGTTTGGTACTGGTTTCCTGTGTAGACAATCTGCTGAAAGGCGCGGCCGGACAAGCGGTGCAGAACATGAATTTGATGTATGGATGGGAAGAGCGGGAGGGCCTGCAGTGACGATTGTGGTGAAGATTGGCGGAACGGCGATTGAAGATGCGGCGACGCTGCGCAAGTGCGCGCAATCGATCGCTGAGTTGGCGCAGGACGGTCATCGAGTCGCCGTGGTGCATGGCGGAGGCAGCGCGCTGACGCGCATGCTGGAACGACTGGGAAAGAAGAGCGAGTTTGTCGACGGTCTACGCGTAACCGATGCCGAAACTCGGGATGCGGCGCTTATGGTATTGGGCGGGATCGTAAACAAAAAGCTGGTGGCGGCGATTCAGGCGGCGGGCATGCCGGCGATTGGATTCTGCGGTGGCGATGGGATGACATTTCGCGCGCGGAAAAAGTATGTTCACGGTCGCGATCTGGGATTTGTCGGGGAGATCTGCTTCGCCGAACCGTGTTGGATTGAAGCGCTGTGGCAACAGGGAGGAATTCCCGTACTTGCTTCGTTGGCGTTGGGCGCCGACGGCGAATATTACAACGTGAACGCCGATGAAATGGCGGCATCCTGCGCCGCAGCCTGCCATGCGGATGCATTGATCTTCCTCACCGACGTGCCCGGCGTAAAAGATGCAAGCGGCAGCGTAATGCCGTGGCTGAGCACGAAGCAGGCGGCTGAACTGGCCGCCGGTTCGATTATCAGTGGGGGCATGTTGCCCAAGTTGCAAGCTTGCGGGCAGGCGTTGAAACAAGGTGTTGGTCGTGTGAGAATTTTTCCCGCCAACGAGGCGGAGATATTGCCGCAGTTCTATATCACAAAGTTGTCGTGTGGCACGGAGGTCACGCATTCATGAGTCAGTCAGTCGCCGCCGGTATGCAACGCAATCGGCGCGTGCAAAGTCCAGAACCAAGGAGTTACAGTTGAATAATCACGTGCAAGTTTTGGCGAACGCTCCCACGAGAGTGCCGCAAGAATTTTGGTGTCCCGACCTAGTTTCAACCCGCGACCTCGGACCCTCTGGTGTCGAGGCAGTTTTGCGCCTGGCCGGGATTATGAAAGCGCGGCCAGCAGATTTTCGGAATACGCTCGCTGGCCGGCAGATGGTGATGTTTTTCGAGAAGCCCTCATTGCGAACCCGGCTGACGTTTGAGGCGGGAATGGTGAGCCTGGGCGGTGCGGCGATGTTCGTGGATCAGACTCACGAACGGCTAGACGCTCGCGAAAAATTAAGCGACGTGGCGCATAACCTCGAACGCTGGGTGGACCTGATCGTTCTCCGCACCTACTCACAGCGAACCATCGATGGCATGGCGTATCATGCTTCGATACCCGTGATCAACGCGCTCAGCGATTTGGAGCATCCCTGCCAGGCGCTGGCCGACTATCTCACGCTGGCGGAGCGCTTTGGAGATCTGAAGAACCGCTGCCTCGCCTACGTAGGCGACGGCAATAACGTGGCGCACTCGCTGCTGCTTACGTGCGCGTGCCTGGGGTCGTCCATTCGCGTCGCGACTCCGCCGGCCTACGCGCCCAATCCGGAAATTGTCGCTGCGGCGCGGGAAATTGCCGAGGAGACCCGAGCGGAAATTTGTTTGCTGACCGATGCGCACGAAGCGGTTGCCGGGGTCGATGCGATTTACACTGATGCCTGGACGAGCATGGGGCAGGAGCGCGAGGAGAACGAGCGGGCGAAGATTTTTCCGCCGTATCAAGTCAACGAAGATATGATGGCCGAAGCCGCGCCCCACGCGGTGTTCATGCACTGCCTGCCGGCGCATCGCGGATTAGAAGTAACGGATGCGGTCATGGATTCGGAACAGTCTCTGATTTTTGAGCAGGCAGAAAACCGCCTGCACGTACAAAAGGCGATTCTTTATTTGCTGCTGGGCGGCGGCGATCGTCTGCCCGCAAGGAGTGCTCATGCCTGAAAAAGTTGTACTTGCTTACTCTGGAGGGCTCGATACCTCCATCATTATTCCGTGGCTCAAGGAAAACTACGATTACAGCGTGATCGCGATGGTGGGCGACGTGGGCCAGGGTGACGACATCGAGGCCGTGGTCGAGAAGGCTTATGCCACAGGCGCAAGCAAAGTTGTTGTCGAGGATCTTCGCGAGGAATTTCTGACAGGATATGTTTTTCCCGCGCTGCAAGCGGGTGCGGTGTACGAGCATAAGTATTTGCTGGGCACCTCGCTGGCGCGACCCGTAATCGCAAAACATCAAGTCGAAGTTGCTCTGCGCGAAGGCGCGACGGCCGTTGCCCATGGCTGCACTGGAAAGGGAAACGATCAGGTACGTTTCGAGTTGACCTATCAGGCGCTCGCGCCTGAACTGAAAGTGATTGCGCCGTGGCGGGAGTGGTCGTTGAAATCGCGCGAAGACTGCCTGGATTATGCCGAGCAGCACGGCATTCCAGTTGCGGCGAGCCGCGAAAAAATTCATAGCCGAGACCGCAACCTGTGGCACCTGAGCCACGAAGGCGGAGAATTGGAAGATGCCGCGAACGCGCCACTGGCGTCAACGTGGCAGATGACGCGCTCACCACAAGAAGCTCCGGATAAGGACGAGCAGGTGACCATCGAATTCGAAAAGGGGATTCCGGTCAAAGTCAACGGAATGAAGCTCGATCCCGTTTCACTGGTCGAGCTGTTGAACGAAGTCGGCGCGCGTAATGCTATCGGCCGCGTAGATGTGGTGGAGAATCGTTTCGTGGGGATGAAATCGCGCGGGTGCTATGAAACTCCCGGCGGTACTCTGCTGATCGCGGCGCATCGCGAGCTGGAAGCGCTATGTCTGGAGCGCGAAGTCGCGCACTTCAAACAGCATGTAGCGCTCAAGTATGCAGAACTCGTCTATTTCGGATTGTGGTTTACACCGCTGCGTGAAGCGCTCGACGCTTTCGTCGCCAGCACGCAGACGGATATGACCGGCAGCGTGACACTCTCCTTATATAAGGGAAATGTCTCGGTGGTGAGCCGCCAATCTGAGCACTCGCTCTATCGCACCGATCTTTCTTCATTCACCATGGGCGATAGTTACGATCAGAAAGATGCCGCTGGATTTATTCGTATCCTCGGGCTGCCTTCGCGCACGCGCGCGCGGGCTCGCGTGGAGGTTACGCGATGAAGATGTGGTCGGGCCGGTTCCGGCGGCCGCTGGACGCGCAATTCGAGCGCTGGCAGCGGTCGTTTGATTTCGATCGCCGGTTGCTGCGCTACGAAATTGCAGCGAGCGGGGCGCACGCTCGCGCCCTTAAAAATGCAGGTGTTCTTTCCGCCGGTGAGCTCATCAGCATTCTGGAAGGCTTGCAGCAGATTGGCGAAATGGCTGCTGCTTCGAAAACTCCGGTTGAAGATGATGAAGCTGAGGACGTGCACCATTTTGTCGAAAAGCAGTTGGTAGCGCGGATCGGCGATGTTGGTTACAAACTGCACAGCGGACGCAGCCGCAACGAGCAGATCGCGACCGACCTGCGCCTTTATGTACGGGCCGCAATCGACGAACTACGAAAGCAGCTGGCCGACGTCTGCGCGAGTTTCACCGAGCGCGCCGAACAGGCCGGCAACTCTGCCATGCCCGCTTACACGCATTTGCAGCACGCGGAACCGGCGCTCGTCGGGCATTGGTTGCTTGCTTATGTAGAAATGTTTTTGCGGGATGCGGATCGCCTTGCCGATTGCCGCAAGCGGTTGAACGTTTGTCCGCTGGGCTCGGGTGCAGTGGCTGGTGCGACTCTGCCGCTCGATCGCGTGTTCATGGCGGAGGAACTCGATTTCTCCGGCCCGACGGGGAATAGCATCGACGCGACGAGCGACCGCGATTTTGTTCTGGAGTACGTCAATGTTCTTGCGCTTCTCGGATTGCACCTAAGTCGCTGGGCGGAGGAGATGATCATCTTCTCTTCGCAGGAGTTCGGCTTTGTGCAGTTGCCTGAAGCTTATTCAACGGGCAGCAGCGCCATGCCGCAAAAGAAGAATCCAGACCTTTTGGAGTTGGTGCGGGGCAAAGCGGGACGCATCATCGCCAGCGCGACCGCTCTGACGGTGACTATGAAAGGCCTGCCTCTTGCGTACAACAAAGATTTGCAAGAAACGCAGGAGCCGCTATTCGATGCGACGGATACGGCACTTGCGCTGTTGCCGCTGGTTGCCGGGTGGATGAAAGCGGTCGAGTTCGATCACGAACGCATGAACCAGGCAGCGCAGTCGGGATTCATGAACGCGTGGGCGGCAGCCACTTACCTGGTCAACCGCGGAGTTCCATCGCGGCTTGCACATGAACAGATCGGCAAAGCCGTAAAGCTATGCCTCGAAAAACAATGTGAGCTGCCGAATCTGACGCTGGATGAGCTGCTCGCTCTCAGCCCCGCATTCGACGAGAAGTTTCACGACTGCCTGAAACCGGCTGCGGTATTGGCGATCCATGATGTTGTTGGCGGCACCGCGCCGAGCCGGGTTCGGCAGGGGATTGTGGCGGCGAAAAAGAAAATCGAATCCCTGCGCGAGGAGGTTAATTTACATGCGCACGCGTAAAGCTATTTTGCCGGATGCCGAGCACATCCACGCTCTGATCGGTGCATATTCGGGCGACGGCACTTTACTGCCGCGCACGCTGGCGGAGATTTGCGAGAACGTTAGAGACTTTGTGGTGCTGGAAGACGAAGGCCGCATCATCGGATGCGGCGCGCTGCATCTTTACGGCACGCATCTGGCCGAGATTCGTTCGATCACCGTTGGACCCAACGTGCAGGGCAAGGGCGGAGGCAGCCGGCTGATGAAGGCCTTGATGGCTGAAGCGAGGCGGCATCGCGTGGACTGCATCTGCCTTTTCACGCGCGCCCCGGAATTTTTCGCGCGCCAGGGATTTCAGATGGCGCAGCGCGAAGATCTTCCCGACAAGATTTACAAAGATTGCCACGTCTGCCCTAGATTTCATCAGTGCGACGAAGTTGCCATGGTGCGGGGCAAGCTGCCCACCTTTGCGATACTTCCCGAGCCCGCGAACTGGCTGGTGAAATTGCAGGATCTCGCTGGTAACGCGGTGTGATCGCGCATAGTTTCTCATGCTAGTGAGCTACCCCGCTGATCGTCAGTAAAGAGATCGTCTGCAAAAGATCGACTAGCTTCCTGTCGAGAGAAATCCACATCTCTAGCTGCCGGTGCTATTATTCCGAGCGGAAGCTATCACTATGGCCATCTCTACCCCGAGCTCTTCCACCGTAGTTTCTCCTGAGTCGTCTTCTTCTACAGGCCCACTGGCGGTTGTTACGACGCTATTTTTCATGTGGGGATTTCTCACTTGTCTTAACGATATTCTTGTCCCTCACCTGAAGCCTATCTTCGATCTGAATTATGCCGAGATCATGCTGATTCAGTTCGCCTTCTTCGGAGCCTATTTTCTTTTCTCCATACCTTCGGCGAAGATCATCGACTGGATGGGCTATCAGCGCTCGATGGTGCTGGGTTTGCTGATCATGGGCGCGGGTGCATTTTTGTTTGTGCCGGCGGCAAGCGTTCCCTCGTTTCCGTTATTTCTTGTCGCACTGATTGTCCTCGCTGCTGGGATTACGTGCCTGCAGGTCGCGGCTAATCCCTACGTAACCGTGCTGGGCAAACCTGAGACGGCATCGAGCCGCCTGAACCTTACGCAGGCATTCAACTCGCTCGGGACTTTCCTGGCTCCGTTCTTCGGCGGCCTCTTTATTCTGACTGCCGCGCCTAAATCCATGGAAGAGATACGAGCCCTGGCGCCCGATGCGCTGCAAGCCTATCGTTTGCACGAAGCAGCAACGGTCAAGACTCCCTATGTGGGGTTGGGTATTGCCCTGGTGTTGCTGGCAATCGCAATCGGCAGTTTCAAGTTGCCGAAAATTCCCCACGCGCAGCACAAGGTCGGCGAGAAAGTAAACGACTCCATCTGGAATCATCCGAACCTTATTTTTGGTGCGATCGGCATTTTTGTTTACGTTGGGGCCGAGGTTTCGATCGGGAGCTTCCTGGTGAACTACTTTAGCCAGCCTGAGATCGGCGGCCTGACTGAAAAAGTTGCAGCCAGCTTTGTTGCTTTTTACTGGGGCGGAGCGATGGTCGGGCGTTTCATTGGGTCGGGGCTTTTACAAAAAATGAAGACCGGGCAACTTCTTGCGATCTGCTCAGTCTGCGCCGCTGTGCTCGTCGCGATCTCCATGTTGAGCACAGGGCACTTCGCCATGTGGAGCATCATCCTCGTCGGGTTCTTTAATTCCATCATGTTCCCCAGCATTTTCACTCTAGGCGTAGCGGAGCTGGGCCCGCTCACGGGAGATGGCTCCGGATTCATGATCATGGCGATTGTTGGTGGAGCTCTGATCCCACTAGCGCAAGGCGCGATTGCCGATAAGATCGGAATTCACCACGCCTTCTTTCTTCCCGTGATTTGCTATCTCTACATCCTGTATTTCGCGGTAAGCGGTTCCAAGCCCAATAGCGAACGCGCCCGGACCTAGGTGGACTAGGCCCGGAGCACTCTCAAGAATTCGTCTTAGAGATCAAAACGCAGACAGGATAGGGAAGTTAGACCTGCACGGAAATCAGTTCCGGAGCGCAGCGGGAGTTCTGCATCAATTTGACCGCATCTTCGGCAGTGAATCGTCCCATGGCGAGAGCCAGCTTTTTGTTGGTTGTGGTCTGAATGGGGCTGCGGTCGATGCGTAGGACGTATTCGGCAGCACGGGCCCCGCCGCGGTTCACTTTTACCAGAAATTTGGTATTTTTCATGTTTTTTCTCCGGACACGAGACGTGTAGATACGGACGTTTCAACCTGGAAACCGACCCAAAGCTCACCGCGCGACACAGCGTCTTGTACGCGATGCTCCCTTAGAACTGAACTGGAAAAACCTTAAGATGGGCTAACTTATTTACGAACCTGTGGACAAGAAAAGATATCTACTTAGTTAAGATAGTAAGCTGATTTACCGCTGTTGTCAATGTGCAGGAGGTTGCACAACGATTTAATGCGGAGTCTTACGCGAACAACCGGGGGCTTCCCGACCTCAAGTCACGCTCACTGTTGCAAAATCTGGCCAGCTTGCGGATGAACCTGCTGATCCTTGATTTCGCTCGCATCCCAGCCGCCGCCGAGGGCCTTTACCAGATAGACAGAGCTGACCATCTGCTGGCCGAGCAACTGTGTCTGCAGCCGTTCGCTGGTGAGTAGAACGGTTTGCGCAGTGATGACATCGAGGTAACTGGTGACTCCGCCGATATAACGGTTGTTGGCAATCGTCAGCGCGCGGCGCGCGTCTTCCACAGCCGCGCCCTGTGTGGAGAGAGCCTGCGATAAAGTGCTCAGATTGCTAATGCCATCTTCTACCTGCTGGAACGCAGTGAGCACGGACTGGCGGTAGTTAGCCACCGATTGATCGTAGGCGGCTTGCGCGGCGGCGAGATTCGCGCGGTTGCGTCCACCCTCGAAGATGGGTTGCAATGCATCGGCGCCAATCGACCAGAAGAGGCTGGGAGCGTTGAGCAATGACCCTATGTCACGGCTCTGCCATCCGCCGGAACCGCTGAGCGTGATGTGCGGATAAAACGCCGACCGCGCAATGCCGACCTGTGCATTTTGATAAGCCATCATGCGTTCGGCTGTCGAAACATCGGGTCGACGCTCCAGCATGTCAGATGGCACTCCGAGCGGGACGGGAGGCGGAGTGGATTTCAACGGCGCGACTGGCACGTCGAGATTGGAAGCTGCCTGACCGAGCAGCACGGCAATCGCATGCTCATACTGAGCGCGCGTCTGCTGCACCAAAGCCAGCTGCGATAAAGTGGAGTCGAGCAGCGCCGCCTGCTGCGCCACTTCGAGTCCGCTGGCAATGCCGCCGTTGTGGCGGCTGTTCACCAGATCGAGGCCCTTACGCTGGTAGCCTACGGATTCCTGCACAACGCCGTATTCAGCATCAAGCTCGCGCAAGGTGAAGTAATCGGCGGCGAGCTCGGCGGTGAGAACTAACTGCACATTTTGAAGATCGGCTGCCGTCGACTGTAGAGAAGCATTGGCCGCTTCTACGTTGTGCCGCACCCGTCCGAAAAGATCGACCTCGTAGCTGAGCGAAAACGGAATCGTATAGACGCTCTGCGTGTAAGCAGTATCCGGCGAAGTAACAGTGATGGGCTGCGCCAAACCTGGGACACTGACGATGGACGGACCTGCGCCATTTAACGGGCGATTGGCAGAGCCGCGCTCGCGCAGGGCGCTGGGATCCGCTGAAAGCTGCGGAAACATGTCCGCAGTAGCGACGCGCGCCAGCGAGCGTGCCTGGTCCAGATGATCGCGCGCGGCTATCAGAGACTGGTTGGCCTGCAGCAACTGTTGCTCGTAGGCGTCCAGTTCGGGATCGTGAAAAACCTGCCACCAAGCACCCTTCGGAATCGCATCCTTGGGCGCGGCAGGTTCCCAGGGCGGCTGTGTTTTCCAAGCATCGGGCGCAGGCGTGGGAGCCGCAGGCCGGCTGTATCGCGGCCCAACGGTGCACCCCGCGGCCAGACCGAGCAGCGCCACGGCAAACAAGATTGCGACTCCCCTCACGATCCGCTGCCTTTCTGCTGCTTCTGCGGCTGCGCCACATTTACCTGTTGCCCGTTTTCGAGCGAGTCCGCTGGATTGATGACAACCTTATCGGTGGGCGATATGCCGCCGAGAACCTCCAACAAAGTGCCGTAGTCGCGTCCAATATTGATGGATCGCAACTCCACCTTGCTGTCCGAGCCGACCACCGCAACTTGCGCGCCCTGCGCACGGAAAAGCATCGCGTTCACGGGAACAGTGACCTTGTTTACGTTAGCGCCGACCGCGAAATGTACCTCACCAAATGAGCCGGGCAACAAGCGCCCGTCTTTGTTAGGCACGTCGACCTCTGTGAGCAGGGTGCGAGTACCGGGATCGATCGCTTCCGCGGTGCGCACCACCGTTCCGTAAAACTTCTGCCCGGGAAATTCCTGTAAGATCACCGCAGTCTTAGCGCCCACTTTTATGTAAGGTGCGTAGGCCTGCGGCACGCTGGTGTAAACCCGCAGTGGATCGACGCGCGCAATGTCAAACAATTCGCGTCCGGCAGCACCCGCGCCCGCATTGATGAGCGCGCCTGGATCGACGGTGCGCTTCGTGAGCACTCCGGAGAATGGCGCGTAGACGTTCTTGAAGCCTTCCAACTGCTCAAGACGGCGCACATTGGCGTCGGAGGCGGCGAGGTTCGCCTGGCTCTGTTTGTATCCGCTGGTTTGCTGATCCGCTTCCTGGGCGGAGACGGAATCGGTCTTGCGCAGATTTTCCCAGCGGTCGGCACTGATCTTTGCCAGCTCCATTTGCGCGACAATCTGCAGCCGCGCAGATCGAGCCTGGTCCAATTCCTGATCAACTTCCGGCGTATCGATCTTGGCCAGCAACTCGCTTTTTGTAACTCGGCTGCCGATATCTTTGTACCAGCGAACAAGATATCCATTCGTACGGGCATAAATCGGGGACTCTTCGTAGGCGAGCAGCGAACCCGGCAGTATCAGATCTTCATCGGGTTTTTCCGATACCGGGCTAACCACGGCAACCGTCGGAACGGTTTCAATCTCAGTCTCTTTGGCCAGAGCGCGTTCGTGGCTCATGTGGCTCCATAAAGTGAGTCCGCCCGCAAGCAAGAGCAGCAACAACAGGACGCCGACAATCGTCAGAGCTGTGCGAGGCGGCGCCGGTGGAAGGTCCGGCGGCTTCTGGATTCCGACAGCTTGATGCTTGGAGTTCTTTTGGATCTCCTCAATCTCCAGGTCGCGCTGAGCCTGAGCGCTCAGCGGATGAGACTGTTCGTTATTGCTATTACTCTGCTGCGGCGAATGCGCCCCATTGCCCTGCCCAGACTGCTGCGCATTCCCCGAAGTTGGGTTAGGTTCGTTCTCTACGGTCATGCTCGACTCCGATTCTTGCAAGAACTGATTACGCTGCGTCTCTTACGTCCTAACCTTGACGCGCTCTTTTGGCTTCCCTGCGTCCGTGGAAGATGGCGAACACGCTCGGCACAAAAAACAAAGTGGCTACAGTGGCAAATAGCAGCCCGCCGATGACGGCGCGGCCCAGCGGCGCATTTTGCTCGCCGCCTTCGCCAAAACCGAGCGCCATCGGCACCATTCCGATGATCATGGCCAACGCGGTCATCAACACGGGCCGCACACGGGTGTAGCCGGCTGCTACCGCGGCTTGTACGGCAGGAATCCCCTCATCCAGTTGTTCTCGCGCAAAACTGACCATCAAAATAGAATTCGCTGTCGCCACGCCCATGCACATCACAGCTCCCGTGAGCGACGGCACGCTCAACGTGGTGCGGGTCAACAGCAGAAACCAGCAGATTCCCGCCAGTGCTCCCGGCAGGGCCGCGATGATGATGAATGGATCAAGCCACGATTGGAAGTTGATAACGATCAGCAGGTAGACGAGAAGGATCGCTCCGATCAGCCCGACCCCTAATCCGATGAACGAAGAACGCATGGTCACCACCTGCCCACGTACCACAATACGAGTCCCGCGCGGCAAATGGCCCTCAAACGTCTTGAGCACCTTGTTTGTATCCACGGCGACCGCGCCCAGATCGCGATCCTGCGTGCTGGCGTAAACGTCAATCACAGGCTGCACATTATAGTGGTTCACTGTGGCCGGCCTTGCCACCGGATTCACCTGCACAAGATTGCCCAGCAACTGTGCGCCCTGCTGCGAGGTCACAGGGATACCCAATAGATCCTGCATTGTGGTCATGCGGTATTGCGGAGACTGCACCGCCATCTGGTAAGAAACTTCGTTCTTCGGGTTCAGCCAGAAGTTTGGCGCAGTCTGGAAGCTGCCGCTCAATGAAACCAGCACGCTCTGCGCCACATCGTGCGCTGTGAGCCCAACCTGGGTTATGCGCGTGCGATCCATATCCATGCGTAGCGTGGGCAACGCAAGCAACTGCTGCACGTGTACATCGGCGGCTCCCGGAATGTGGCGCATCTTGTTGGCGATCTGCTGCGCGATAGCATAATTGCTGGCCATATCCGCGCCTACAACCTGCACATCAATGGGCGCAGGCAAACCGAAGTTCAAAATTTGCGAAACGATATCCGCGGGCTGGAAGAAAAACTCCACTCCCGGAAAGCGCCGCGGCAAAATTTCGCGCAGATGGCGTATGTAACCCGCCGTGGGATGATGATGCTCAGGATCGAGCGCAATCAGGATCTCTGCATCGCTGGAACCAATGGTTCCGTTGGAGCTGTAGGACTGGTTAATACCGGAGTTGGGCAGCCCAATGTTGTCGAGAATGGTCTGCAATTCCTGCTTCGGGATCTCCTGGCGCAGCACAGTTTCGACTTCATCGCAGAGCCGTGCTGTTTCTTCTACACGCAGGCCGGGTCTTCCGCGCACATGCAGACGAAGCTGGCCGGCATCAACTTGCGGGAAGAAGTCCTGGCCTAGAAACATGAACAGTCCGAGCGACAGCACACAAAAAATCAGAAAAAAAGCTACGAAGACGCCACGATGCTCGAGGGTCGTTTCCAGCAATTGCTCATAGCTTCGGCGGAAATCTTCAAACTTGCGCTCAAAGCCGCGCTGGAAGCGGCCGAGGTACGATTTGGGCGCCTCCGCGCGATGCTCGTGTCCGCGCATGATGAACATGACGAGCGTAGGGATGAGGGTTCGTGAGAGCAGATAACTGGCCAGCATAGCGAAGCTGACGGCCTCCGCCAGCGGCACAAACAGGAACTTCGCCACACCCGCCAGAAAGAACATGGGCACAAATACGATGCAGATGCTCAGAGTCGAGACGAAAGCCGGAACGGCGATCTGCTGTGCGCCATCGAGAATGGCCTGCCTCATCTCCTTGCCCATGGCAAGGTTCCGCTCGATATTTTCGATTTCAACCGTCGCATCATCAACGAGGATGCCGACGGCAAGCGCCAGTCCTCCCAGAGTCATGATGTTGATGGTTTCGCCGATCGCACCCAGCAGAATGATGGAGCAAAAAATGGAGAGCGGAATGGAAATAGAAATGACGATAGTGGGACGCCAGTCACCAAGGAACAGGAGGATCATGAGAGCGGTAAGCACCGCAGCAATCCCCGCCTCGCGTATCACGCCATACACGGAAGCCCGCACAAAAAGAGACTGGTCAAAGAGTGCAGAGACCTTCAGTTCCGGCGGCAAGGCCTGCGCCGCCAGCACCACAATATTCTTAATTCCAGAGACAATTTGCAGGGTGGAGGCGTTCCCCGTCTTGTAGATCGACATCAGCGCCCCGCGGTTTCCATCCTGGCGCACGATATTCGTCTGCGGTGCGAAGCCGTCGCGTATGTGCGCAACATCGCGCATGTAAAGCGTGGCGCCATTGGCGGTTTTCACCGGCAAGTCGTTCAGTTCCGCAATCGTTGCCGGCGTTCCGTTCATCTCAACGTTGTATTCCAGCGGGCCAAGCTTGATGGTGCCGCCGGGGAGAATCAAATTCTGCGCGTTGACGGCATTGACAATGTCGTTAGGTGCGAGCCCGTAGGCCTGTAGTTTCGGCAAATCCAGGTCCACCTGAACCTGGCGAATCTTGCCGCCATAGGGATAGGGCGTAGCCGCTCCCTGCACAGTGGCCAAAAAACTACGCAGAAAGTTCTGGCCAAGATCGAACAATTCCTGCTCAGACAAGGTCTTGCTACTCAGTCCAAGTTGAATGATCGGTGTAGTGGACGCGCTGTAGGAGATGACCAGAGGTGGCACCGTACCGGGTGGAAGGCTGCGTAATGAAGTCTGGCAAATGGCAGTGATCTCTGCGATCGCGCCCTGCACATTGGTGCCTGGGCGAAAAAAAACTTTTATGACGCCCAAGCCGTTTACCGACTGCGACTCCATGTGCTCAATGTCGTTGACGGTGACGTTGATGCCGCGTTCGGAATTGACCACGATGCGGTCGGCGATATCCTGCGGCGACATGCCGGTATAAGACCAAACTACAGAGACGACTGGAATGTTGATATCCGGGAAGATATCTGTCGGGGTGCGGAAGACCGTGACCACAAACATGATAATGATGACAATCGCCATCACTATGAATGTGTAGGGGCGTCTGAGAGCTAATGCAACAATCCACATCGGTCAGCACCACTCCAGGGTTATTGACGAATCAAAAGGGCTGCACGGCACGGTGCGAAGATAAAACCGCAGACGCAAATTTAGATTCGATACACTGCGTATTGGATTCTAAAGACTTTCTCGATTATATGGTAGGGTAGGACCATGCGCCAGAAGTCTCGCGCTCAACGGGGGGCCGAAAGAAGTCGCGCAAAGCGCGCTCCAGGCCGCCCACGCAGCGAGCAGGCCCGCCTGTCCATCCTCCGCAGCACGCTGAAACTACTTGGGAAAAGCGGCTTCTCCGATCTGACGATGGAGGGCGTGGCCGAACATGCCGATGTCGGCAAGGCAACCGTTTATCGTTGGTGGCCCAACAAAGCCGCCCTTGTCGCGGATGCTTTCGCTAGCAGCACGATCCAAAATCTCCACTTTCCCGATACGGGCTCCGTTCGCACCGACATGAGCCAGCAGATGCGTCAGCTCATTAAGATTTTTCTAAGTCGGCGCGGCCGCATTGTTTCCGCGATTCTTGCCGCGGGTCAAAGCGACCGGGCTGTGATTGCAGCCTTCCGAGAGCGCTTCCTGAAGCCCCGTCGCCGGGAAGCTTACGCTACGCTTCGCCGCGGGATTGCGCGCGGCGAACTGCGCAAGGATGTCGACATGGACCTGCTCCTCGATTCACTCTACGGACCTATCTATATGCGATTTCTTATTCGGCATGACCAGCTAACACCTGATTTTGTCGACCGGCTGTGTGAGGTGGTACTAGGCGGAGCATGTCCCTGACAGATACCATCTAGGTTAAACATTAGGGTGAATCCAATCTGGCTCGCCATGGTTGTTTTGATCTAAGATTGCATAAATTGTGAAATTAGGAAGCGAATCCTAAGTCTGTCTAATTTTTTATCTTTTCGAAAGGCGAACCTCTATGAGTGACGGTACTAAGAAGGACGCATTTTCGCGGCGCGGATTCCTGGGAATGGGGTCGGCGGCGATCGCGGCTGCCGGAATGTTATCGACGGACGCCGCTAGCCAGGAGCAGAAACCATATCCGATAAAGAACGATCGCAGCGCCAGCGCTCCCGGCCCCGGTAATCCTCCGCTGGATGCACAAAATCCCGATTCCTTCTTGCCCCCGCCCTCCGACGCCGGCGGCGTGCAGACCTTCAAATATCCTTTTGCGCTCTCTCACAAACGGATGCAAGAGGGTGGATGGTCGCGCGAGGTCACGATCCGCGAGCTTGCGGTTTCCAAATCGATTGCCGGCGTAGATATGAGATTAACCGCCGGTGGCATTCGCGAGCTGCATTGGCACACGGCTGCTGAGTGGTCCATCATGCTTTATGGAAAGGCGAGGATTACGGCGATTGATTTGGACGGGAAAAGCTTCGTCGCCGACGTAGCGGAAGGTGATCTCTGGTATTTTCCCACGGGGATTCCACATTCCATTCAAGGCCTGGGGCCCGACGGCTGCGAGTTTCTGCTGGTATTCGACGATGGCAACTTCTCGGAATACGAAACCGTGCTGCTTACCGACTGGATGGCACACACGCCCCACGATGTGCTCTCGAAAAACTTCGGCGTAAGTGAAGAGGCAATGGAGAAAATGCCGCGCAAGGAAAAGTTTATTTTCCAGGCTGCGGTTCCCGGTCCCTTGGCAGAAGATCAGAAAGTGGCTGCGGGGATGCTCGGCATGTCGCCGCAAGAATTCGCTTTTCGAACTTCCCAGCAACCGGTTACGAAGCGCACCAAGGGAGGTGAGGTGCGGATTATTGATTCGAGCAAGTTCAAAGTCTCCACAACAATTGCTGCGGCCATTGTGACTGTCCATCCGGGAGGGATACGCGAACTGCACTGGCATCCCAACGCCGACGAGTGGCAGTATTACATCAGCGGTACAGGAAGAATGACCGTGTTCGCCACCGGAGGCCGAGCCCGCACCATGGACTTCCAGGCTGGAGATGTTGGCTATGTTCAGAAGACGCTGCCACACTACATTCAGAATACGGGTGACACCGATCTGAAATTTCTGGAGATGTTCAAGAGCAACGTTTATCAGGATCTTGCGCTCTCAGAATGGCTTACGCATACACCGCCGGAACTCGTGCTGGCCCATTTGGGCATTGATAAGGCTACACTCGATGCCATGCCGAAGGATGAAGTCGTAGTGATGCCGAAATAGTATGGTAGTGCGTTCGCGCGATATTGTTTTCTGGGAAGTCGATACGCAGGCGGATTTCATGCTGCCCGGGGGCAAGCTCTACGTGCCCGGCGCCCAACGATTGCTCCCTAAGATTCGCAGGCTTACCGATGCCGTCCGGCAAGGCCGTGTCTTTCTGGTATCACACGGCTGTTACCACACGAAGGACGATCCCGAATTCAAGACGTTTCCCCCGCACTGCATCAAAGGCACCCCAGGCTCGGCGTTTGTCCCTGAAGCGTTGACAGAAAAAGTTGTGATCGTGCCGAATGAGCCGACAGCAGCGTTGCCGCAGGATCTTCTTTCCGGGAACTACCAACAAATTCTCCTGGAAAAACAAACGCTCGACATTTTCGAGAGCAGCCACGCAGAGGAACTGCTGAAGCGCTTTGAGGCCGATACAGAGTTTGTCGTTTTTGGCGTGGTGACAGAATACTGCGTGCGCTTCGCGGCGAAGGGATTGCTGGAGCGTGGCCGGCGCGTTTCTTTAGTGCAGGATGCGATTGAAACTTTGAAAGCTGAAGATGGACAACGGACCGTAGCAGAGCTGCAGGCGCGCGGAACGAAATTTATCAGCACAGATCAGGCGCTTGCGCTGGTCGACGTGCGGAAATAGCCGACGATCCTAACGTACGCAATCGCTTTGAGCGCTACGGAAAGTGCACATCCAGGCTATAAATTTCCTGTGTGCTGCGGTCCCGCATCAGCAGCGGAGAGTCGTCGGGCGCCAACCCGACCCAGAACTCCCAGGGATCGAAGCCGCGAGGAATGTCCTTCAGGCTGAGAAGCCGTTCTATTTTGCCGCCGGGCACACTCACCCGCACTATGTCATCGGCTTTGTCGGGATAATCTTCAGCATAGAGATACCTGGCATCATGCGACCAATTCTCGTAGCCGAAACGCGACACCGCGAGCTGGCTCCAATTCTTCTTCTCGAAATCGTAGAGCATCAACTTGGTGGAGTCCGAGGAAAGAGCGGCAATGTAGCGTCCATCGGGCGAGCAGCGGGGACTGAAAAGATTTTCCGAGTCCGGCACGTCGGAAACTTGCGAAGTCTTCAAGTCAACGATATGAATGTTGGGACCTTTCGCAGTCCCATACTCTAACCATGGAACTCCCGCAAACACAATGGAATCCCCGTTGGGCATCCATGTGGGATCGCCCTGATTGTGATCTCCCGGCATCACTTCTCGCGGCGTGCCGCCCTCGGCTGGCACAACGAATATCTTCCAGGGCTTTCCCGGTCGCGATGCCATAAATACGATCTGAGTTCCATCCGGAGACCAGCGCGGAATATGGGCCTGCATGGGCGCATAGGTGAGCTGAGTGCGGGAACTTCCATCCAGTTTGCTGCGCCACAATGTAAGTTCCGGATGCGCCACGTAGGTGATCCACTCGCCTTTGGACGTGATATCGGCCTCGCCTGCCGACACGCCGGGAAGGTACATGGTGAACTGCGATTTGTGATCTAGCCCGATTAAATCGAAGCGGCGCTGCTGGCCGATCACATACAATTTTTTTCCATCTTGGTTTGGTGTCGGATTGCTGGACATCAGCGGACCGATGGTGAGCTGTGTCGGTTCAGTGTCCGCCTTGTGAAAAAGGGAAGTACTCTCGCGCAGCGCCCAGATATTCTCGGCTCGATCGCGAATCGAATCGAACAGGAAGTAGTCGCCCTGCGGCGTCCAGGTTCCGTGAGATTCTTGCGCCGGTTTGTTCCAGTCGGGCAATAGCGGATGTAAATCTTTCCCGTCGGCAGAAACCTCCCACAAGGAAGACGTGCGCTGATCCGTGTTGTGGATGGTAAAGCGCAGGCGGTGGCCATCGGGGGAAAATCGAAGCGCAAAGGGAACCCCTGGCACTGTGATGAGCTCGCGCGAATCGCCTCCGTCCTCATTGCAAAGATACAAAATGGATTGCCTCGCGTAGACAATGTGTTGGCCGTCGGGCGTCCATGCGGCAGCGTGGGCAAGGATGTTTCCCACAGGCCGCGGCGATCCTGCGGGGACCGGCATTATCCAAACCGGCCACTCCGTCTCCGAACCTTCGGCTACACCTTCCACCAGCAATTCGGAGCGGCCCGGATAAAAATCATAGACGTCGGCGCTCGGCAGTGAGGTTGGTACGGGCGCAGTATCTCCACCTGCAGTTGAAACCTGCATAAGGACCGAGTGACCGTTCAGATGTTCAGAAAAGTACAGGCGAGTGCCGTCAGTGACGAGCGAGCGCTTGGAGGTGCCGTCGTTGGTAATTTGTTGCGAGGCAACAACGGTCGGTGGGCGGGCGGGTGATCTTACAAATAGGATGGCCGCAACCAATGCTGCGATGGCCACTAAACCGGCCAGGACCCACGGTACAAACTTTCTTTTGGGTTGAGTGGGAACGTTATGGAAGGCGGTGGCGAACAGAGCGCGGATTCTCTCTTTAGAATCCGGCGCCGGCTTTGGGGTGGTTCCAGCAGCTGAGACTTGACCTGATTCAATTTCCTTGCGCAGGCGCTGCAAATCGACGCGCATCTCGGCGGCGCTTTGATAGCGTTGCGCCGGATCTTTCTCAAGAGTTTTTCTGACGATGCGTTCAAGCTCCGGCGGGGTGGCCGAATTGAAGCGCAAGGGCCACTCGGGCACGCTGTGAATGAGCGAGTCAAAAAACGCGGCGGTAGTTTGTCCCTGAAAAGGCAAAACTCCCGTCGCCATCTCGTAGAGCACGACGCCAAAAGAAAAAAGGTCGGTGCGGGAGTCAAGAGCGCGGCCCAGCGCCTGTTCAGGCGACATGTAAGGGATGGTTCCCAGGGCGGAGCCCGGGCGCGCCAGGTCATCAGGCGATTGTGTGACGCCGCCGAAGGTGTTGCCGCTGACGTGAGCTTCATCGGCTGCGGCAAGCTTGGCCAGACCGAAGTCGAGAATCTTGGCGTTTCCGCGCTTCGTGACGAAAATGTTTGTCGGATTAATGTCACGGTGAATAATGCCGTGGTTGTGTGCTGCATCGAGGGCGTCCGCGATCTCGATTCCCAGCGCCAGCAGCGTTCCGATTTCTACGGGACGGCCTGCAATGCGATGCTTTAGAGGCAGGCCATCCAAAAACTCCATGGCGATGAAGGCTTCGCCATCCTGTTCGCCGATATCATAAACGGTGCAAATATTGGGGTGATTCAAAGCCGAGGCAGCCTGGGCTTCCACCTGAAAACGAGCCAGGGACTGAGGGTTTCGGGCAACCGCTTGGGGCAGAAATTTGAGCGCCACAAAACGATGTAGCCGGATGTCTTCGGCCTTATAGACAACGCCCATCCCGCCGTGCCCGAGCTTTTCGACAACGCGATAATGCGAGATGGTTTGCCCAATCACTGTGCAAAATCCTACGTTGATGAAACGGGCAAGTCAACGAAGGCGGGGAGCGAAGGGCTTTCGCATCTCAGCCGGCGAGAGACTCAATGGCTTGCACCGCATCGAGCGGTAGCACAAGACTAGAGCTCGCAAGGTCCTGCTGCATGTGTTCTGCGTTGGAAGTGCCGGTCAGTGGCAGCAATTCGACCGTACGGGCGAAAGCGAAAATAATCTGGGCCGGAGTTGCGTTCGCGCTGGTGGCGAGGTTAACAACTAGCGGATGGTGGAGCACCTCCGCATTCGCCGTAAGTAGAGAAAATCCCTGATAAGTAATCTTGTGCTCGCGGCAGAATAAACGCACTTCACGGTCCCACCCGAGGCGAGCATAACAGCGGTTTTGCACGAATGCCGGAGTTTCGGAGTGGACGGAGGCCATCTGTTTCAGGTGCTGCAAAGAAACATTGCTTACCCCGAGCAGGCGAGTGCGGCCGGCATCGCGCTCTTTCATCATCGCTTCCCAGACCTCTGCGTCCGTGTCAGTCCAACCGTAGCCTGAGGCGGGACCGTGCAGCACGTAGCTATCAACGTGATCGGTGCCGAGATGTTCGAGCGAACTAGCCATCGATTGGGCGACTTGAACAGAAGATTGGCCGTAGGATCGTAGGGAAGACGATGATCCTGACCGGGTCGATAAGTGAACTTGGTCTGCAGAAAAAGGTCGTCGCGCGTTGCGACTCCCGCGCGATAGGCAGCGGCCAATCCTTCACCGACACCAGCTTCAAAATAATGCCGCCGTTGATTCGCCGTGTCGATGCCGCGAAAACCCGCACGGAGAGCCAGTTCAACGAGGGCTGGGGTGCGGTCTTCCTTCCAGGCCGTGCCGTAAATAAAGTTGGGAACGGATAGAGGCTGAGGAATGGGCATGCGCTATTCTGCCACGAGCATTAGCGGCGAAGTCCCGCTGCGCCCGCTTGTCCCACAGCGGCCGGGCATTTTTCTTCTATAATCGCTCCGTTTCCGGGAGGCGGTTCGCGAATGGCTAATGAAAAGCGGGACCGCGAATTGGGCATGGGATGCCCGATTTCGCGGCGGGATTTTCTGAACGGTGCGGCAGTAGGAATCGGCGGAATTCTGGCGAGTCACAGCGCGCTTGCGGCGCTGGCGCCGGCGGAATTTTCTCAGCAGAGCGATGCTTCCTTCACGCCCGAGAAGGCCCCTGACTACTACCCCCCGGCTCTCACCGGCATGCGCGGCAATCACGATGGAACATTTACTTATGCGCACCGCTTGCGCGATGGCGAGGCATGGGATTCCGACGGCGCGGCGCAGTCGACCGGTGAAACCTACGACCTGATCGTGGTCGGAGGAGGAATCAGCGGCCTGGCGGCGGCATATTTTTTCCGCAAGAGCGCAGGCGAAAAAGCGCGTGTGCTGGTGATCGACAACCACGACGACTTCGGCGGACACGCCAAGCGCAACGAGTTTCATTCCGGTGGCCGGATGCTGCTTGGCTACGGAGGCACGCAGTCGATCGAGAGTCCGGGAAAGTATAGCGCCGAAGCGAGGGGATTATTGGTCGAGTTGGGAATCGATACGCAGAAGTTTTTCAAAGCCTACGATCAAAAGCTGTATTCGTCGCGGAAGCTGAACACGGGTTGTTTCTTCGATAAAGAAACCTTCGGCGAAGACCGGCTGGTCGCGGGTTTAGGGTCGACGCCGTGGCCTGAGTGGCTCGCCAAGACACCGCTGAGCGACGATGTAAAACGCGACATCGCGCGCGTGTACACAGAGAAAGTTGATTACCTTCCGGGTCTCTCGCGCGAAGAGAAGATCGCAAAGTTATCGAAGATCAGCTATGCCGACTTTCTCACCAAGATCTGCAAGATGAATCCCGACGGTTTGAAATTTTTCCAGAGCTACACTCACGATCTTTTTACCGTCGGGATCGATGCGGTGCCGGCGATGGCGTGTTACTTCGAGGGCGACGACTATGGCGGAATCACCTACGCTGGCTTCCAAAGCATGGGCCTCGGCGAGGACAAGAGAGAAGAACCGTATATCTTTCACTTTCCAGATGGCAACGCGTCGATCGCGCGCCTGCTGGTGCGCACGCTGATTCCGGGTGCGGTCCCCGGAAGCACGATGGAAGACGTGGTGACGGCGCGCGCCGACTACAGCCGACTGGATCGGGATGCGTCCCCCGTGCGCATCCGGCTGAACAGCACGGTTGTGAATGTAAAGCACACGAGTGCAGGAGCCGCGAAAGAAGTTGAGGTGGCGTACGTACGGGGAAAGAAGTTGCAATCGGTGAGGGCGAAGCAGTGCGTGCTTGCCTGTTACAACACCATGATTCCTTATTTATGTCCTGAACTGCCGGAGAAGCAGCGGGAAGCTTTGGCCTACCTGGTGAAGGCGCCACTGGTATACACGCACGTCGCTATCCGCAACTGGACGGCATTCGACAAATTGGGAGTGCGGCATATCGAGTCGCCGGGAAGTTATCACGTTTACACTGCGCTGGATTTTCCCGTGAGTCTGGGCAGTTACGAATTTCCCAGCAAGCCGGAAGAACCGATGGTGCTCTTTATGCTGCGTACTCCGTGCAAGCCGGGGTTGCCGATGCGCGATCAACATCGCGCGGGCCGGGCAGAGTTGATGCGCACACCGTTCTCTACATTTGAACGCAACGTGCGCGACCAACTAGTGCGGATGCTCGGCGACGGAGGCTTCGATCCAGCGCGCGATATCGATGGCCTCACCGTGAACCGATGGGCGCACGGATACGCATACGGCCACAATCCGTTATTCGATCCAGATTGGGCAGAAGATGAGAAGCCTTGGGTGGTCGGCAGAAAGCCGTTCGGGCAGATTGCGATTGCAAACTCCGATGCCGGAGCCTCCGCCTATACCGATTGCGCAATCGATCAAGCTTATCGGGCAATCAGCGAGTTGAAAGCGCGGCGGGCCTAAGCGAAATAGATAAGCGTACTCAGTTCCGCGGCGGAGCTTTGTCCAGCGCCGCTTTCAAAGTTTCGAAGGCATGCTTCTGATAGGGCTCTGTATCTTTGCGGGTGAAGACGGGAGCGACAGCCTGCACCTGCGTTCGCGCCGCATCATAGTTGCCGCGTCGATAAGCAATTTCTGCCAGAGCCAGCGTAACTCCTGCACCCCAATCGGGATCACCAGTCAGCTGCGCGACCGGCTGCACATCGATTGGCTGCAAGAGCGAGGCCGCTTCATCCAATCGACGTAAGCCGATCAGGCAAATTGCTTCCGTGTAGGCGGTAGCTCCGGTTAACCCAGCGCGCGCGCCGAATGCTTTGGCCGAGGAATCATAGGCTTTACGTGCATTCGATTCGCCCTCGCCGTATCGCCCCGAGCGGCACTGGGCCAGAGCAGCATCTGATAGGGTGGCAATCGCAAAGAACGAGAGCGGTCCCTGCTTGCGAACGGCGAGTTCGTGGATCGCCAAATCGTCGCGGATAGCATCATCCCAAAGCTCGAGACTGCCTTCTGACTGCGCTCGCGTGCTCAAAAGTTGCATGGTGAGTTCATGGTCGGGGCCCAGTCGGGCAATAAATTCCGGATAGATGGCGTTGGCTTCCTTCACTG
This sequence comes from uncultured Acidobacteriaceae bacterium, assembly GCA_963838015.1. Taxonomy (GTDB): domain Bacteria; phylum Acidobacteriota; class Terriglobia; order Terriglobales; family Acidobacteriaceae; genus Sulfotelmatobacter. Next base: position 403,350 of record CAWIPG010000001.1, read on the forward strand.
CTTCCTCGTGTTTATTCTGAATCATAAAAGCCTGCGCCAGATTCAGCCGAACCCGCAACACATGGGGACTATTCGGCCCAACCACTTGCGTGAAGGCAACAATGAGATCGCGAAACGTCTGCTCAGCTTTGGCTCCTTCACCCATACGGATGTAGGAGAATCCGAGACGTTGCTTGAATGTCAGGCGTGCGCTCTCATCAAATTCCGGAAGGAGCTCAGCCTTGTCGAGCGCGGCCTGAAAATTTTCCGCCGCCGACTTCGCGTTGTTTTCAATCAATGCGATCATGCCCTGCGCGGAAAATAGCCAGACCGGAAGATCCGCCGCGGATTCGCGAGCTTCGCAATCAAAACTTTCTGCTCATCGAGAATCGACTTGGCCAGCGGAAGCGAGTCTTTCTCATAACTGCGTGCTTCCAGCGTGACTCGTTGCAACTGCACGACGATTGCATCCTGCGACAGCTCTCCATCGACCTGCTTGAAAAGTGCTGCGGCTCGGTCATACTCCTGCCGCGCATCCGGATAATCGGTTCGATTATCAAGAGCCCGCGCAATAGTTTGGTGTAGTCGCGCGGCGACCAGAGGTTCATCTTTGAATTGTCGATCGATGCCGGGCGAGGCTTGCTTGATCGCGTCCATGAGCGACTCGCTCGATCTGCCGCTCACAAAGGGATTGCCGCGCCCCAGCAGATCATCAGCAAGAAAGCGGTTGATGGAGCTCGCGATCGCAGTCTGGCGGTTGGCGTTGTCGCGCTCGTGAGCAGCTCGGCGGTAAAGAGCGAAGCTGACGGCTAATCCTGCAGCCAGCGCAACCACCGCAAACACAACCCAGGGCTGTCGCGCGCGCGTCTCAGCCAATTTGCGTTCAGCAACTTGCGCCCGCAGCTTGGCAGCTTCCAGTTCATCGCGCTTCACACGGCGCTGTTCCAAAGTGAGCAAGCGCTCGACCAAATCTGCCGCGCTATTCAGCCGCTTGGCCGGATCGCCGCAGGCAGCGTCCGCGATGTCTTCTCCCAACAGAGGATCTTTGATCTCGGCCTCCCAACCGGGCGCAAGCGGCTTGCGGAAGTCGCCAATCGTTAACTGGTAGAGCATGACGCCCAAAGCATAAACATCGGCGCCTGCGCTGGGAGATTGCCCAGCCAGAACTTCTGGAGCCATGTACATCAACGTTCCGGTCAATGGCGCGGCGTCGAGCGAAGCGGTCTGAGTAAACCCCAGATTGGTGATGCCTAGCGCATGAAGCCGCGAGGGATCGAACAATGACGCGCTGCCAAAATCCGCCACTTTAATCTGCCAGGCCCCGGCGCCGTTGGGTACAACCAGAATGTTGGCCGGCTTCAAATCTTTGTGCAGCACTCCGATGTCGTGCGCAGCTCCTACGGCGCGTGCCACGTCAACCAGCAACTGCAGGCGAGTATCAAACGAAATTTTGGGGATTCCGCCCTGCGATTCCGCCCATTCCGCCAGGCTCGTTCCGGCATATTCGCTTTCGAGAAAAAAGGGAGCAGTCTCAAAATTCCACTCCAGGATGCGGACAAACTCAGGCCGGTCGCCCAAAGATTCCCGCAGAAAACGTGAGACGGTGATCTCGCGCTTCAGGCCTTTCAACCGAGCGCCGTCGGCTGCAAACTTGAATACGCGTTGCTCGTGAGTCTTGGGATTCTCCGCCAGCCAGACCTCGCTCGATCCGGAAATGTCCATGGGACGAACGAAGCGCCACTGCTCGCGTCCCGGAACTGTTTCACCCGCTTTGAATCCAAGTTCAGGGCCGGCTGCTGCAGCGACGGTCTTGCAATGAACCGGCACGGCCAAGCGGTAGCCAACACGAGGCACGGTAATAATCACCGGATGGGCTTCGTCCCCCATGGCCTTCCGCAGCTTGGAAACCGCCGTGGCCAGAGAACCTTCCACGACAATCACGTTCGGCCAAACGGATTCCAGCAACTCTTCCTTGGTTACAACTTCGCCGGCGTGCAGAAGAAGCTGCAGTAGGATGTCCAGAGGTTTGGATTCCAACTCGACCAGCCTGCCTTTGATCCGCAACTCCCGCGCCAGCTCATCAAATTCGTAATCGCCAAAGCGCCACAGACGGCCGGAAGTCTCGGCAATTTCGCCCACAGGTCCTTTGGAATTCATAGATTTAGCCGCACTTAAGAATTCTTGAGAATGCCGTTAGAGCACCAGCGGGGGGACCTTGCAGGCTGTGCTCCAGCGGCCACGGATAGTTGAAAACATTGTGCCACGAACGGGAACCTCGAGCACGCAAATTATGCAGGCGCTCGCATGATGCAAAATGCTTCACAGGGATGTGCTACGGGGCGGGATTCGAGATTGGGTCTCTTGAGCTCTAGCCAAAAACGTTTAGCCCACTCTGATTTCCATACACGCTTTCAAGCAGGGAAGTCGTGAGATCGGGGCCATTGGAAGCGGCGGTATTCAGAGGCAGCGTGCTGAGCAGAGAGTCAACTAACTGGATGGATTGATCTGCGGCATTGATCTCGCTGGTCTCAGTAGGCGAAGAGCCTTTCAGATCGTTCTGAACGGCAGTAAAGGCCGATTGGGCCGTCGACAAATCGTCTGAACTTAGTGCGCTGCCGAGCGATGTTAAATCGGTAGAGAGTTGAGAATTGGTCGAAGTACCGCTTCCGCTGGCCGCCGCGGAATTTTGGAAAAGAGTCTGTAGAGTCTGGAAAGCTGACAAAGCGCCATTCAGATCGCCGGATGCAAGACTGTTTTCCAGAGTCTGCAATGTCTGCTGCACCTGAGTGGAATTGCTGGACGAGAGAACATACTGGCTGAGCCCTGCGGCCGAAATCGAAGCAACAGACATTGTTCTGCTCCTCTCGTGCGAAGACCTCAGCCCACTCGCACTTACCTCCTCCATCGGCAGTTCTGTTCAAAAACTTTAGAGCACAATTTGTTTTTGTGTTCGTGTCTGCTCGAGCACGTTGTGTCGCACGAACTTAGTTTGGAGTCCAGCAGTTCTTCGGAAGTGCTGGTCCTGCATGGGAATCCATCTGCAAAAAAGTGATGTGTAACATTTAATTTATTGATTTATCTCGGGCTCACGACTATGCGCGTAACTCCTAACTTCTTTGCCTGATTGCACCTAGCTGTTGCAGATCGATGTATGGTCTGGAGCGCGCCCGAACGACGGCAGAGAACCCTGAATTCTGCGGCTAAAACGACGTGGAAATCGATTGACTGGAGTCTGCTTGCGTCATAATATGCGATTGTCATGACTTTGCCGATCCACCACCGTCACCATCATCATCACCATGCGATGAGCGTGTCGGCGGAGCACTTCGGATAACGGCCTAAGAGCACTAATAGGAAATCCAAGCCCGCTGATGCGAATTACGCACCAGCGGGCTTTTTGTTTCTATTGAGTGCTTGCGCAGTGCAAGGACAGGGTGGAATCGGAAAAGAGAGGTTGCGATGGAGATCGACTTCGACAAAATGCAGGGCTTGGTGCCCGCAGTGGTTCAGGATGCAGCTGGCGGCGAATTGCTGATGGTGGGGTTTATGAACCGGGAAGCACTGGAAACGACTTTGCAGACGGGTTTTGTGACCTTCTACAGCCGCACTCGACAGAAGTTGTGGGCGAAAGGAGAAACCTCCGGCAATCGTCTTGAGGTGGTCGCCGTATGGACGGACTGCGACCGCGACACCGTGCTGCTACGTGTCAACGTACTGGGCGCGGGCGTCGTCTGCCATACCGGATCGAAATCCTGCTTTACACAGGAATTGCAACTCGGCCCGGCGGCACAGATCTTGCAAGAGGAGACGCGGCGATGAAACTGCGTTTGGGCATTCCCAAAGGAAGTTTGCAGGAAGCGACGCTAAATTTGTTCACTCGCGCCGGCTTGCGCGTTTATACCAATGCTCGTTCCTACTTTGCAGCCACCGATGACCCGGAGATCGAATGCCTGCTCATTCGCGCACAGGAGATGGCGCGCTACGTAGAACACGGCGCGCTGGATGCGGGCCTGACCGGCCTCGACTGGGTGCTCGAAAGCGGCCTCGAAGTGGTCAGCATCACCGACCTAATCTATGCCAAACAGAGCATGGGAAAAGTGAAGTGGGTGCTGGCCGTGCCGGAGGATTCGGATTTTCAGAAACCAGAAGATCTCGAGGGTCGGATCGTGGCCACTGAGTTGGTAAGCTTCACGCGAAATTATTTCGCTAGCCGCAATGTCCCGGTGCGGGTTGAGTTCTCCTGGGGTGCGACTGAAGTGAAGCCGCCCTTACTGGCCGATGCGATTGTCGAAGTCACCGAGACTGGAAGTTCACTGCGCGCGAATCATCTGAGGATTATCGAAACTGTACTAGAGTCGAACACGCAACTGGTGGCGAACAAGGCGGCGTGGGCCGATCCCGAGCGGCGGCGCAAAATCGAAAACCTGGCTGTGATGCTCTGCGGAGCCATGGCGGCGCATGGAAGAGTCGGCTTGATGCTCAATGTGCGCAAGCCGGACCTGGCCACGGTTCTCGGCCTGCTCCCCGCGTTGAAAAATCCAACCGTAGCCCCGTTGGCGGATGGTGAATGGGTTGCCGTGAACACCATCATCGAAGAGCAAACCGCGTGGACGTTGATTCCGAAGTTGAAGCAAGCGAATGCGCAAGGCATCGTAGAGTATCCGCTGAACAAGGTGGTGATGTGATGCGCATTCGCATTCTTGATGGAGCTAAAAGAGATCGCTATGTGCGCGCTCTGGAGCAGCGCGGCGCGAACGATCTGGCCGAGGTCGAGCCGGCGGTGCGGCGCATTGTGAACGATGTCCGGCGCAACGGCGATCGGGCGCTGCATCGTTATGCGATGCGATGGGATGGGTTGGACAAAAACGAATCTGTGCGCGTGCCCGAAACTGAATTACATGAGGCCTGGCAGAAAACTCCCTTAGAATTGCGAGACGCCATCACTCAGGCGGCGACCAACATTCGCCGCTATTGCGAGTGGCAAAAGCCCGAAGAGTGGCGGCGCGAAATTCAGCCCGGAGTCTGCGTAGGACAGTTGGTCCGTCCTCTGGAATCGGTGGGCTGCTATGTGCCGGGAGGACGTTATCCGCTGCCATCCACTATGCTCATGGCGGTGATCCCGGCTCAGGTGGCGGGAGTGCCGCAGATTCGCGTGGCCTCGCCCCGCCCGGCTCAGACGACACTGGCGGTCGCCGCATTTCTCGGCGTGCGCGAATTCTATCGCGTGGGTGGCGCCCAGGCCGTTGCAGCCCTTGCCTATGGAACGGAGAGCATTCCGCGCGTGAACAAAATTGTCGGCCCTGGCAACCGCTACGTTACCGCAGCCAAGAAACTGGTAGCGTTTGATTGCGCTATCGAGTTTCTAGCTGGCCCCACCGAAGCGGTGTTCATCAGCGAGAAGGGCAATGCAGTTTTCATCGCGTGTGATTTAATCGCGCAGGCGGAGCATGACCCCGACGCGCTGTGTATCTTAATTACGCCTTCGCGAGAATTGGCGAAGACTATGCAGGCAGAACTTCAGCAGCGCACCCGTAATAATCCAATAGCCTCTGAATCGCTTTCGCGTAACGGTGCGATCTTTCTGGTCGCTTCTCTCGATCAGGCCGTCGAGATTGCAAACCATATAGCGCCCGAGCATCTCACCCTGCCTGCAGCCCTTGCATCAGCGGTTCAAAACGCGGGCTCGATTTTTCTCGATGAGTTCACGCCCCAGTCTGCGGGAGATTACATCTCCGGACCGAGCCACGTTTTGCCCACAGGGGCGATGGCGCGTGTGCGTGGCGGCTTGAGCGTGCACGATTACGTTCGCCTCATCTCATGTCAGCAGATTACGCGTGCGGGAATTCGTCGAATCGCGTTGGCTGCCATTGCGCTGGCCGAAGCAGAGGGTCTGCGCGGCCACGCCGAATCGTTACGGGTGAGGTGTTCTCATGCTTGAGGCTCGCGCAGCTGTACAGAATTTGCACGCCTACCGGCCGCCGCTAGCCGGCCGCCAAGGTCTGCGCCTTGATTTCAACGAAAGCACGATCGGTTGTTCGCCGCGCGTGCTGGCGCGCCTACATTCGCTGGATGCGGAAGCACTGGCCCGCTATCCCGAACGCGAGCCAGTGGAAGGCGTGGTGGCTGATTTTCTCGGGCTCGAGGCGAAGCAGGTTCTGCTCACCAATGGAGTGGATGAGGCGATTCATCTGCTGTGCTCGACCTATCTTGAGCCGGGCGATGAAGCGATCATCGTAGTGCCGACGTTCGCCATGTATGCGATCTTCGCACAGGCGGATGGCGCGAACCTGGTTCAGGTTTTCGCGAGGAAGAGTTTCGCATTCCCCTTAGAAGACCTGCTCACGCGAATCGGTCAACGTACGCGGCTGATTGCAGTGGCCAATCCGAATAATCCGACGGGCGCGGCCACCGACTGCGAAATCCTGCTGCAAGTCGCGCGAGCAGCGCCCCAGGCCGCGGTTCTGGTAGACGAAGCCTACTTCGAGTTTCACGGGGAGACGATTCTTAGCCATAATGCGCGGCCCGCAAATCTCTTTGTGGCCCGAACATTTTCCAAGGCCTACGGATTGGCCGGTCTGCGCATCGGCATCCTAGCCGGAGATGCGGAACAAATGGCGATGGTGCGTCGCCTCGCGTCACCTTATAACGTGAACGCGGTTGCGCTGGCCGTGTTGCCCGAGGCGCTTCGCGATCAGGAATATGTCGAGCGTTACGTCGCCGAGGTCCAGCGCAGTCGCGGTGTGTTGGAACAAGAACTGAGAGCTCTTGGCCTGCACTACTGGCCGAGTCGCGGCAACTTTGTTCTGGTGCGGGTTGGCCCAGCTCACGCGGAATTCATTCAAGCATTGCGCGCGCACGGAATCCTCGTGCGTGACAGAAATACCGATCCAGGATGTGAAGGCTGCGTTCGCCTCACCGTGGGATCGACCGAACATACGCGGACTTTGATTACGGCGCTGCGCGACGTAGCAGAAAAACTTGGATTGCACCGCGAGGTGAAAGCGTGAGAAAAGCCAAGCTGCATCGCAAAACGGCGGAAACGGAGATTCGAATCGCGCTCACAATTGAAGGCCGTGGAAAGTATGAAGTTGCCACCGGAATCCGCTTTCTTGATCACATGTTGGAGCTCTTCGCGCGGCACGGCGCATTCGATTTGAAACTCGCGGCCGTCGGCGATTTGGATGTAGACCAGCACCACACGGTGGAAGATGTGGGGATCGCTCTCGGCGAGGCCTTCGACGCAGCATTGGGAAATCGTCGCGGCATTCTACGCGCCGGTTACTTTGTGATGCCTATGGATGAAACTCTCGGGTTGGCAGCCGTGGATTTCGGTGGTCGGGCTGCTGCCGCGGTCGAAACTAAAGTTCGCGCCACGCGAGTCGGCGATCTGCAGGTGGAACTGGTCAGTGATTTCTTCGGAGGCTTTGCACGCGGCGCGCGTGCCAATGTTCACGCGCGCGTGCTCTATGGACGCTCGAGCCATCACAAAATCGAAGCACTTTTCAAGGCTTTTGCACGTGCGTTGCGCGTCGCATGCTCGCGTGATCGTCGCTTGGGCCGCATGCTGCCGAGTACCAAGGGACTTCTATGATCGCGATTGTGGATTACGGCGCGGGCAATCTGAATTCGGTAAAGAAGGCGCTCGATTATCTTGGTGCTGAAGTTGTCGTGACGAACCAGCCAGCGACTGTTGCAGGGACGGACAAGATTGTATTGCCGGGAGTAGGACACTTTTCTTCTCTGCGAGCTTTGGAGCGCACTGGCTTGCGAGATACCTTGTTGCAGGCCGCTTCCGCCGGTAAGCCGTTTCTCGGAATCTGCCTCGGAATGCAGTGGCTTTTTGAAGGAAGCGAGGAGTGCACCGATCTCGCAGGAGCAGCCATCTTCCCAGGCAAGTGCCGGCAGTTCCCCTCGTCCGTGAAGTCCCCACACGTCGGCTGGAATTCGCTAACTATTCAGGAAGGCTCGCGGTTGCTGCGAGGCATCGAGCAGAATTCATTTGTCTACTACACCCACTCCTTCCACGCGTCTACGGATGCCATGATTACGGCAATCAGCGAATACGGATTGCAGTTTGCCGCCGCAGTTGAGCGCGGCAACGTGTTCGGAGTGCAGTTCCATCCGGAAAAATCGGGAAACGTGGGGCTTGCGATCCTGAAGAATTTTTGTGAGATCTAATTTTGTTGACCAAACGCATCATCGCTTGCCTTGACATGGACGGCGGCCGAGTCGTGAAGGGCGTAAAGTTCAAGAATCTGCGCGACGCCGGCGATCCGGCGGAATGTGCTTCAGCACACGCTCGCAACGGCGCGGATGAAATCGTGTTACTCGATATTACGGCGACCAGCGGAAACCGCCGCACGCTGCTGGACGCGGTTTCCGTCACGGCACGCTCGCTGTTCGTTCCCTTTACGGTGGGAGGGGGAATCCGGCAACTCGAAGACGCGGCGGCGGTATTCGAGGCGGGCGCGGATAAGATCGCCATCAACTCCGCCGCGGTATGCGATCCCACATTGATCGGCAAGATTGCAGGCCATTTCGGTTCGCAGGCAGTTGTGGTCGCCATTGATGCCAGAAAAGTAAACGGAAGCTTCGAAGTCTTCGTCGCCGGAGGACGCCAGCCCACGGGCCGGGATGCAATCCAATGGGCGCGGGAAGCGGCTGCCTGCGGAGCGGGAGAGATTCTTCTGACGTCAATGGACCGCGACGGAACTAAATCCGGATTTGACTGCGAGCTAGTGCGCGTCGTGGCGGAGGCGGTTTCGATTCCTGTGATTGCATCCGGCGGGGCTGGTTCGGCGCGCGACTTTATTGAGGTTTTTCGTGAGGGCCACGCGGATGCAGCTCTGGCTGCATCTATCTTTCATTTCGGCATCGAGAATATCGCAGACCTGAAACGTGAATTGCGCGATGCCAGCATACCGGTGAGGTGGCCATGCTGATTCCGTCGATCGACCTGATGGGCGGCAAAATTGTGCAGTTGGTGCAAGGGGACAAGAAGGTTTTGGAGTTCGACAACATCGATGATTGGATCGAACGCTTCTCGAAATACCCGCTGGTGCAAGTGATCGATCTCGACGCAGCGCGGGACGCCGGGAATAATGCGCACCTCTTGAATCAGATCGTGCGCAGGCTTAACTGCCAGGTCGGCGGCGGAATTCGCAGCCTCGAAAAAGCAAAAGAAATTTTAGAGGCAGGTGCGCACAAGGTGATCTTGGGTTCGGCACTGCTGAAAGATGGCGGGATCAATGCGCAATACGCTGCTGCACTCGCAAGTGCACTCGGTACCGAGGCGCTGGTGTTTGCCCTCGACTCTCGAGGCGGTCGAGTCTCAGTCGATGGTTGGCGAAAAGCTACTACCGTCACGCCTTTCGATATGATTCGAGCGCTCGAACCATTCTGCGAAACCTTTCTCTACACGCACATCGATACGGAAGGGTTGCTGGGCGGAATTCCAATTGAAACCGTGATTGCAATTCGTCAAGCTACTTCGCGACGGCTGGTGGTCGCTGGCGGTATCACAACACAGCAGGAAATCGACAGTCTAAATGCGCTTGGAATGGATGCTGTTGTTGGAATGGCCCTGTATTCAGGCCGCATTTCCGCATGAAATCGGCACATCACAGCTATCTTTGAAAGCCACCATCAATAGTCGAATTATCGTCTCTCTCAAGTGTTCTCTTGATCTCTTCGCTATTGACCGACTCCGGTCGCGCTTACGATTTGAAAAGCCGGATTCCCAGAATCCGTCGCGGTGATTGCCGCCGCGCGCGTGCCGACGGCGCTGGGCGTAAAAGTTACCGTGAAAGTGCACTGCGCATTTGCAGCCAATGTGGACGCGCACGGGGTTATGCCGCCCGGAATTGCCGCGTAATCGCCGCTGCCGGAGATGCTTGGGCTGATAGATGTGGCGAGGTTGTTCGTGATTGTGACGGTTTGAGCGGGGCTGGTGGTCGCTACGGTCTGCGGCGCGAACGTGAGCGAGGCCGGCGCAAACGTCAGCGGCAGAGCGGCGGTGCCTTTGGCGTCGAATATTTGCTGACTCACTGCGGCATTGTCTGTGATGGCGATGGCGCCACTGAGGACGCCGCTGGCACCGAATGCCGGTGAAAACGTGACACTGAGTGTGCATGTACCTGCTGCAATCAGATTGAGACTCGGTTTACACGGTTTCGCTCCGCTACCGATCGCGGAAAAATCTCCACTGGTTGCGATGCTGCTCAGCGTCACTGAACTTGTGCTCGCGTTCTTGATGGTCACGTTTTTTGCCGTGCTGCTCGTGCCCACGGCTTGTGTAGCGAAGAATAGCGTTGCAGGGGTGAAGGTGAGCGGCGCAGTGCTTCCGCCGGAGCCGGTGCCGGAGAGCGCGATGAGCTGAGGAGAGAATCCAGAAGCGTCCGTAATAGTAACCGCGCCGTTGATGCTGGCGTTTGCACTGGGCGTAAACGTTACTGCGATGTTGCATTTGGCCAGCGAGGCCAGCGATGCGCCGCAGGTCGTGCCGGAGGAGTTGATGGCGTAGTTGCCGCTGGCGGCAAACGAAAAACTCAGCGTGCTCGGCGTGTTGTTGGTTAACGTCGCTATCTTAGCGGCAGTAGTGCTGCCCACGGTTTCGGCGCCGAAGGCGAGTGCCGGAGGGAGAATAGTCAAGGGTAGATCTCCGGTGCCCGAGAGCGAAATGGTCTGAGGAGAATCGGGTGCGCTGTCGCTGATGGCGAGCGATCCGTTCAGCGCGCCAGCAACTTCAGGAGCGAAGGCCACGTTGACGGTGCAAGATGCGCTTGCGCCCAGCGACGATCCGCAAGTATTGGCCGTAATCGCGAAATTTCCCGATGCCGTGATCGAATTCACGTTTACGCTCACGGTGCTGGTGTTCTTGAGCGTAACGGTTTTCGAGGCGCTCGTCGTTCCCATAATTCCCGCCCCGAAGCCCAAGCTGGCCGGCGTCGGCGAGACGATAGGCCGATTGGCCACAGTGAACGGGAGCGCGACGAAGGCGGCGCAACTCGCTCCGCTGGGAAAGCCATCGACCCATACCTGAAATGCTCCGGGTTTCGTAATCTGCGCGGCGGTCACGCTCACGCTCAGTTGAGTGCTGCTGATAAATTTCACCGTTGGAAACGTTCCGTTCACGGAGACAAATACGTTCGGAGTGAATCCCGTGCCATTCAGCGTCAGTGTAAAAGCGGGCGAGCCGGGAACGACCGCGGACGGGCTCAGGCTGGTGAGAGTCAGAGGCATTGCGATGGTGTTGTAGTCGGCGGTCACTAGAACTTCGTCGGTGACCGTGAGTGGTTGCGACGCTGAGGTTCCGGTGAGGTCGTACTGCCACCCGGTAAAAAGCCAGCCGGAATTGGGAACCTCGGTGAACGTCAGCGCGCTGCCGGTGGGATAGAACCCATCATTGGTGGGCGAACTGGGAGTCACGTCGATAGAACCGCCACAGGATTCGTTTGCGTAATCGGTGACGTAGAACTGTGGAGTAAGGTTGGCGGTATAGCTGGCGCTGGTGGCCGGGACTACCACACTGTCGGTGGTGTTTGTGGTGCCATCGCTCCAACTGTTGAAGGCGAAGCGGCTGTTCGAACTATAAGGATAAATGGGGCTGTAGGTGCTCAGTGTATGCGTGCTGCCGGAGGTCCAGGTGGAATCGTAGTACGGAGAAAAATTCTTGGGCATAGACCAAAAGTCGCCATCGACATAAAGGTAGAGGCCTGAGCTGAATGCATCAGGCACGGTGTTCACCGTGTAAACGGCGTCGGGAGAAAACTCCGCGGTGGTGTTGACGGCAAGTCCTGTGTCAGGAACATAGTACGTTTTAGGATTCGCTCCGAGGCCGCCGGGAAGCCAGAAATTCGCGTTGTTGAATTCATAGAAATTCTGGCCTGAGTTCGCGGCGGCGGTGAGCGTGGCTTGCTGGCGCGCAATATAGAAGAGGAGTGATGATCCGGGATAGCTTTGCGGCAGCGGCGACGCTGTAACAGTTCCTGCGCCTGCGGGATAAACCGTCGCGGCGTAGGGCACGAGTTGGATAAAGTTTGCCGAGTAAGTGGTTACGGCCGGAGAAGTGGCGGGAGTGGAGGGTTCTCCATTGCCCGGCAGAACGGTAATGCTATGCGCGGCTTCGGTCGAATCGTTCCAGCGCCCGTAGGTGTAATAAAAAGTCGTCGCCACGGTACTGTTTACAATGTCGCCCGATTGGGTCTGAATGCCGGATGGAATGTCGAGCGTGTGCGCGGAATTCAGAGCCCAGCTGTAAACCTGAGGCGTCGTGACCGTTGCCCCATCGACGATGACTTGTAGTCCCGGAGGATTGCTGGTGACGGTGACGGATTTGGTCGCGCTGCCATAGAGCCGCTCGATGCCGTCAATGTCAGTAGTGGTGTAACCGATGAAATTCGAGAGCGGAATTCCGGCGGGGATCGATTCAATCGCGGGACCGCCGTTGCGGCTGAAAGAGAATGCCGGATATTCCATGATCGATGCGTAGTCGTAGAGCGTTCCTGAGGTCTGGGCATTGTCGTAAATCTGATTGAAGTTGGAAATCGAACCCTTGATCAGATTGTTGTAATTGACTGACACGTAGGTGTCGCGGTCAGGCCTGGATTGCTCATGCCAGAGGCCGATCGTATGCCCCATCTCGTGGAGGATGGTGCCGAGCGCGCAGGGGTTGGAAGACCCGCCAGAACCCCCGACTTGCTGCTCGCCTCCGGCGCGGCCGACTGTGGCTTCGCATTCGCCGCTGTTGTCGGTAGGGTCGAAGTAGAAGTTGATGTAGTCGGTCTGCGCGGCGCGCGCAACGAACTTGATATTGGTAAACGTCTTGTTGAACTGGGCAATCGCGGCGTTGAGATTCTTGAGATCTCCAGTGCCCGAAGTGATGATGTAGGGAATCTGGTATTGGCTGCCGACTTTGGGCCAGAGATATTGCGAGTAGGAAACCCCAAAGGAAGGTTGAATCAACTGTGGAGTGATGGCGTCGACTTTTTCGAGAACGATGTCGCCCTGAAAAATGGCTTTGCCATTCTTGACGACATAAGTGACCGGCATGCCGCGATAAATTCCCCGGCGCACTTGCTGCGCGATTGCGAACGGCGCGATGGCAAAAGTGAAAATGAGGACGATCGAGCACAGCAGAGCGCAAGTGTGGCTCAGTGGTTTGTCGGACACGGAGAAACCTCCAACGGCAGTGGGGTAATGCGGGGAAGGGCCGATCCAGTGTCAGACTGAAGGACAGAGGATGTCAAGCTAAAGAATCTTGCGGCGCGCCAGTGTGCAAGTTCTTGCGAGCCGCAGCAGTTCCTACTGAGGTTGCGCTTCCAGGAGCAGATGCTTTTCGAATGGGGCAACGATGGAAGCGCGCGGCCCGTGCACAGTGCCGTAATCCTTGCCGTTCACATAATCCGCAACGTGATAATCGCGGTCCTGCAGGCCGCGCAATTCCACGGAGCCAGCCCAATGAGGTGCGTAGAATGCGTAATACATTTCTCCGCTCTTGCGAATTGCGTGCGCCTCAGGGTGATCAAAGCCGATGTCGTAAAGCTCTCCGAGATACTCGCCGCGCGAGAGCATTTTTTCTTTATAGATGCCCACCCACTTGGCCATGTACTCTTCGCGCTCGGGAGTGAGGTCTGACTTGCTCCGTTTTTTCACCAGATTCGGAAGCACGAACTGAGTGCCGACAACTCCTCCCACGCCGACCGTGGAAGCGAAATCATTACCGCCATCGCTCAATTCAACGTGGTCGCCGAAGTAGGGTACGTTGTCGCCCATCAGCGCTTTCAGTGTCTTGCCTTTGGAGCGCACCTGGAACGAACTTTCCGGATCGGAAGCCACCGACATATTAAAGTGCGGCATGGTGAAGAAAGAATACCCAGTGCCGCAGGGGCAAAATTCCACGAGAGCATCGGGCTTCACACTGCGGGCAGTTTCGTAAATCTCACGAAAGAAATCAGGCAGTGCTTCCACGGAATCCTCGGGGCGCTTGTGATGATGCGCAGGATTGTAGCAAGCAGGAACAGCGTTCATGTGCTGGCCATCCAGCTTGAGGCCGTCGAATCCCCAATCGACAAAAATCTTTCGCACCAGCGCTTTATGGTATTCCACGACGGCGTGATCGGCAGGACAGAGATAATCGGAATCCCACCAGGAAATCTTCCGCCGGGAGCCGTTGCGATTGAGCAGCGCAAAATCAGGATGATCCTGAAGCACTTTGGAATCTGGCACAGCGCTTAGCGGCGACCACCAAAGCTGCGCGCGAAATCCTTCGTCGTGAATTCTCTGGACGAGAGCTCGCATGTCGGCGTCGCCGTTAGGAAACTTCTTGGGATCGAGCTCCCAATCGCCGTAGTTATTCTGCCAACCATCGTCCAGAGTCACCCAGGAAAATCCCAGCTTCTTGGCCGTCGGGAGCGTGTCATAAACCTGTTTGAGCTGCACGTTCCGTCCGTAACCCCAGGCGCACCAGATGGGGCCGAAAGCGCTGTCTGGCGCGGAAGCCATCTGAAATCCCTGCCGCATCATCAGGCGGCGGTATTCGGTGAGTGTGCGGAAATAATCCCCCTGATGCACGGAGACGAATGTGTGCAATGTGTGAAAGCTTTCTCCCGGTGCCAAAGTTTGCTCACGGTTCGATTGCACTGCAACCCGGGCATGAGTCGCATCGACCATAGAAACCGGAAGCGAAATTAATCGCGGCGCGGGCTCGATGTGGCCGACGGAAAGTCCCACATCTTTGCGCCAAACGTCCACAACCGGTGTACCTCCGCCGTAATCGCTGGCATTCATGCCGAGATAATTTTCCTGACGAAATCCTGCGTACAATGGACGCACCCAGTCTGGCCGTTTTTCATACGATCCACTCTGATAAGACCAAAAAGCGGGTCCGATTTTCTCAGGAAGTGACCGCAGCAGATACTGATTGTTGGCCCATCCACGGACAGCAAGCGGCGCTGCGCCCTGATTCGTATACTCAACATCAAAGATCGCCATCGACGGAAAGTCATTGTAGATAGTGACTGATACTTTCTTCTGCAAACTCCCCGAGGTGCCCGTGAGCGTCAGGCGTTGGCCAGCACCAAAAATGTCCGACACCTGCTCTTGTTGGCTCGAACTTAAAGTGAAATCTGTGAACTTGTGATCGGCTGTAACCAGTGTTTCTGACGCGGAGAAAGGGATCAGCGCCGGCATTTTTGAATCAACAGCAAAGAGCGGAACGACGCGGCTGCGCAGTTCGTGGTCGAATTCGATGCGCAGGACTTTACTTTGAAGACTCTGGGGCTGGGTCAGATCAGCGGTGGGAGTTTTAGAGGCAGGGACAGACTGCGCGCCTGCGGCGTTCTGCCGAGGCTCCCAACCAAACGCGAGTCCGAACAGAACCACACTGAATGCGACTGCTTGCAGGCGCCTCATGATCGGTCGCAGCATTTCGATCGAACTTCCATGCCGTTTTTATCGTCCCCAAAATTCCAGCATCTGCCCGCCGCAACGGAGATCGTTTAGCAAATTGCGATTGATTCCATTTACTTTCGTTTCGTTGAGATTGTCAAGTTTTAATTTGCGGCCATCCCAGGGGCAACTTGTGTACAAAATCCGCCGTCGGGCCGATGAGAAGAAGAATTCGATTGCTGAAGGATTTTCACCCCGTGCTGATGCTGCGCACACCGCTTGCAGGAGGGAAATAAGTCAGGCGGCTGAATTAAACCACCGTCACCTGGATTCCAGCTTTCTTCAGTGCAGCGAGATCCGCCTTGGGAATACCGCGGTCGGTGATTAGATGATGCACGCCGGACGGCGGTGCGATCGAAGATAAACTGCGGCGGCCGAACTTGCTGGAGTCGCACACCGCGACCACAACCCTCGCCACATCCATCATTGCTCGATTCACCTTCGCTTCAAGCAAATTCGGAGTGGTGAATCCGTGTTGCATGTCGAAGCCATCCACGCCGAGAAAAAGAATGTCCCCGTTCAAGCGGTGCAGGGTTTCTTCCGCGATCGGGCCTACTAGGGAGAATGAGTTCTTACGCAGAGTTCCGCCGGTCAGAATCAGGTCCAGGGAGGACCCAGAAAGTTCGGCGGCGATATTTACTGCATTGGTAATGATGGTGAGGTTCTCAAATTTGCGCAATACCCGCGCGATCGCCGTCGTTGTTGTCCCGGAATCCAGAATTACCACCTGGCCTTCCTGCACCATGCGAGCGGCGGCAGCCGCGATTTTCAGTTTTTCCTTGCGATGCAGCTTTTCTTTTTCGCGCAGAGTCGGGTCTTCCAGCGCGCTCTCCTGCGCCGGCAGCGCCCCGCCGTGGCTGCGGTGAATCCGGCCGTGGGCCTGTAGAGCATCCAGATCCTTGCGGATGGTGACTTGGGACGTGCGAAATTGCCTGGCTAGGTCGGCGACCAGAACGCGGCCGTCGCGATTCAGAATGTCCAGGATGTGTCGGCGCCGTTCTTCGTTTAGCACAGGTCGACTCGATAATGGTTTCTTTTAGCGCGCATAGTTGCAACTATTTGCCTTTCCCTTTTACCGTGATCGGCTCCTTTTGTCCATGCCAGTTGAATTTTAGGCTTGACAGTCGCTATGCGCGAAAGTAAAAGTTATCAAACGAAATGAAACGAAACTACAGATTCTCGATCATTGCAACCTTGGCGCTTCTCCCCCTGCTGCAGGCAAGTCCCGGTTCCGTGGAGCAGGACTGGGCGAATTACGTGCGCATTGGCGCCTATGGATTGCAGGGTGACAATGCGGACCGCATCGTCCGCAGCGCGCAGGAAGACGGCGTGTTTGGGATCGAAGTCGACAACGACATTGAGGGACGGTATGAGAGTTTTGTTCATCCGGAAGAGAAGCTGAAGGCTATTCACGCGGTGGCTGAGAAGGCGCATGCAGCGGGGAACTACGCGTTCGTTTACATCGCCGGGACGGAGTGCATCACGGCGAATGCGGACCAGACGCCGCATACGCTGTTCAAGGAACATCCAGACTGGGTGCAGAGGAACATCAAGGGAGAACCGGCGCTCTTTGGAGGCGGCTCCGCTTTCTGGATACGGAAGGGCGATGAGGATGTCTGGGTGAGTCCTTATGCGCCGGAGTGGCGCAAGACCTACATGGAGCGGGTGAAGCAAATTGCGGGCACAGGGATCGATGGAATCTACGTCGACATTCCCTACTGGATGACTCACTTCGATGGCTGGGAAGACACGTGGGCGAGCTTTGACGACTACACCGTCGCCGTCTTCCGGAAAGAAACCGGGCTTGATGCGAAGAAAGATCTGAGGCTGGGAGATTTTTCGGATTCGAATTTTCGCAAGTGGGTCGATTTCAGGATCCAGACATTCACTGATTTCATGGCGGAGATTGACCGGAACGCGAAGAGCGTGAATCCGGCGATCAAGACGATCCCGGAGATTTATCCGGGGATTGAGAAAGAAGCGGTTCGAGTTGGAGCTGATGTTTACAGCATGTATGGAGTTGTCGACGCCATTGCCCACGAATATTCATTCGGCAAAGGCGGCATGGCGTCGGAGAGGACGCCGCTAACCTGGTTTGATTACCAGGTGGGGATGCACACGTTTCGGGCATTTGCGCAGGGTAAGCCCACCTGGATTTTGAATTACTCGTGGGATGGCGACAAGAAAGTCGACAAGCGCGAGGCCATGGTGAATCTGGCGGTGTCGCAAATCATGGATGGAGCGAATTTCTGGGATGCGCCGGGACATTCGATGGCGGGATCGAACGATCGTGAGACGCGGAAGCGGATTTTTGCGTGGATCAAGGCTCATGAAGATACGTTCTACAAGCCGCGGACGGTGATTGCTCCCATCGGAGTTTATTTTTCTCCGGGGACGCGAAATTATTACGCGGATGAATTTATTACCTCCTACCGCGGGATTCTGATCCTTCTCATGCAGAAGCACTTGGAATTCCAGGTCGTCACTCCGCGAACGCTAGCCGAGTTTCAAGGTCACACCTTGATTCTGCCGGATGTTCGTGTGACGAACGAAGATGAAAGGGCGTTGCTGCGAAAATATGCGACCGGCCAGAACGCGCTGGTAATCACGGGAGAAGATGCGACTCAGTTCGCTCCTGCCGCGAACGTGATCCGCTTTAGCAAATGTCCCGGCGAAGATTATTACGCAGCACTGCAAAACAGCTTTGAAGAAACCAGCCCGGATCGTGAGCGCGAATTTCTTAAGAGCCTGAAACCTGAGACGCCGGTTCACGTTACGGCATCGCCTATGGTCGCCACATCGATCTCCCGGGCCAATGGGAAAACTTCTGTATTCTTTGCGAACTTTGCGGGGCTGAAGGGTGGAGTAAATCCAATTCAGACTACGCAAACTGATGTTCAAGTTATGGTGTCCGGCGCAACTGGTGGGCATGGATTCTTTCTGCCATTCCTCGGAGATGTGCAGCCGTTAAACGGAACCGCGATTGACGGCGGAATAAGCTACAAGCTTCCCGCGATTGAAAAAGGTGCAGTGTTTTGGTACGAGCCATAACGGTCGAGTGCGCGATCCGAAGAAACCGCAATCTGAAGAAATACATACTGCTAAAGTTGAATCGAGGAGGATTTTGCAGGTGAGTACGCTGGCTGAATTGTTGAGCCTTGGTGACGAAGAGAAGGTCGTTCGCGGGTTAGCGCATACGCCTTCCGAAATCGCGCAGCAGCCGGATACATGGCTCTCCACCTTCGGAATATTTCGGAGGGAGCAGGCGCAGATTGCCGAATTTCTCTCGCTTGCAGGGCTCGGAGCAGGTTCAGTTTCCAGGCCAACCGTGTTCCTCATCGGCGCCGGAACCTCTGACTATGTTGGGCAAGCTGTGGCGAATCTTCTGCGGAGGCATTGGCGCTGCGACGTAAGCGCGGTTCCGAGCACGGATCTGCTGACGCACATGGATGAGTTGCTGCTTCCGGGGAAAAAATATCTTTGGATTTCGTTTTCGCGCTCGGGTGAGAGTCCGGAAGGAGTCGCGGTCTTCGAAGCTGCCCGCAAGAAGCATCCGGATATTTACCACCTTGTGGTTTCGTGTAATGCGAATGGCCGGATGATCCGCGAGAGCGCAGGCGGAGGGAAAGTATTAGGTATTTGCTTGGATGATGCGGTAAATGATCGCGGCCTGGCCATGACCAGCTCTTTTTCCAACATGGTGATTTCCGGTCAGTGTTTGGCCCACGTTCACGATCTGGTCCGATACGAGGAAGTTTTATTGCAACTGGTGCAGGCGGGAAGAAATTTTCTTCCTCGCGCCGCAGATTGCGCGTCTGCGTTGGCAAAGGAAGCGTACACGAAAGCGTGCTTTGTCGGTTCCGGGCCGCTGAGGGCAGTGGCGACAGAATCCGCACTTAAGCTTGTTGAGCTGACTGCGGGCAAGACGATGACGTTCTCTGAATCGGCTTTAGGACTTCGACATGGCCCCATGGCGGTTTTGGACCGAGATACGCTGTTCGTTTGTTTTCTTTCAGGCAATCGACGAATTCAGCAGTATGAGCAGGATTTGTTAAATGAAATAGGAAAAAAGCGGCTGGTGAAAGCCCGGATTGTAGTTGCTGGAAGCGAAATCGCAGACCGAGACTCTTCTGCGGAACACTATTTAACGGCGGGTATGCCCAGCGATATAGGGGACGACTACCGCGCGCCGGTGGATGTGATATTTGGGCAATTGCTGGGTCTGTTTTTTTCGCTGCAATGGAAACTGCGGCCTGACTCTCCTAGTCCAAACGGGGCCATCAGCCGGGTGGTACAGCACGTCAACATTCATTGATTGGAAGCGCAGTCGCTTTTAAGTGACGCGAAAGGAGAGCTTGGTGATCGAGGTCTGCGTTGTCGGCGAGCTTAACCTGGACCTGATTCTCTACGGGTTGCCCCGGGACATGCCAGTCGACCAGGAGCTGTTGGCAAGCGGGCTCGCGCTCACGTTGGGAAGTTCATCCGCGATCGTCGCACACAACTTGTGCGTACTCGGCACAAAAGTTGGTTTTATATCGAAAATCGGGGCAGATTCTCTCGGAAAAATGGCGATGGATCGTCTGTCTGCCGCGACCGTTGACGTTAGTCACGTTAAACAGGCAACCGGCAACACATCCACCGGCCTCACGGTCGTGTTGCCGCATGCGCGAGATCGCCACATGTTGACGTATCCCGGCACGATGTTCGAGATGCAGTATTCCGATATCGACATGGATTACGTTCTCGAGGCTCGTCATCTACATCTTTCCTCATTTTTCTTGCACCGGGCTCTGCGGCCGCAGATTCCAGATTTATTCCGCAAGGCGAAGGAAGCGGGGCTTACAACATCTCTTGATACGAACGATGATCCGGAAGATCTGTGGGGTCAGGACCTGCACGCGACCCTGAAGTATGTCGATCTGTTCTTTCCTAACGAGCGGGAAGCAAAAAAAATCGCCCGCACGGAGGAAGCTTCGCAGGCGGCTGAACGACTAGCTGACCTTGTCAAGATAGTTGCGATGAAGCGCGGCTCGCGTCCCGCCATTTGTCGCACAGGGAATGAGCAATGGGAACTGTCGCCGCCGAGTGTGCAGGTTGCCGATGACGTGGGGGCCGGGGACACTTTTGATGCGGGCTTCCTCTATCTGTATTTGCGGGGTGGCAAACTGGAAGACTGTCTGGCCTTTGCCAACATTATGGCCGCGTATTCGGTAACAAAAGAGGGGGGCACGGAAGCGTTTCGCGACCGTGCAGGGTTGCTTCGTTTCGCGCGGGAGCAATGGGCCTCCCTTGGCAAACAGGACTTTCCTTTGAACGGCTAGAGCCGAGTCTTTATTGGTTGCAACGCAGTAAATGTTTTCAGAAAGCTTTGGGGTAGTAAGGGTCGGTTGCGATGGAATGCGTCGCCGCCGAAATACAAGTTACACACGAAACAGGGGAGGATGCTCATGGGACGGACAGGACGACTTTTCTCTTGCATTTTGATGGCAGGTGTAGTGGCAAGTCTTGCGAGTCTCGCAATCGCACAGGGCAGTTATCGGGCGCAGCTGCGAGGCGTTGTTTCCGATGCCTCGGGAGCCGTGGTTACGAATGCAACCGTAACCATCACCGATTCGGGCACCAATATCTCCAATACCGCCCACACCGATAACAAGGGCGAATACTTCTTCACGGGTTTGCGGCCATCCACATATTCGGTGAAGGCTGAGCTGAAGGGCTTTCGGACGACCGAGCGAACGGACGTGGTGTTAGCCGTGGATCAGGAGGCTTCGCTCAATTTTACTCTGACTCCGGCCGGCGTGAGCGAGAACGTCGTAGTCACGTCGACCGCGCCGCTGCTGGACACGGACAACGCGACGCTGGGCACGGACATCACCCACGAGTATGTAAACGACATCCCATTGCTGAACCGCGACTACTTTGGGCTGACGTTCCTGGCAGCGGGTGTCACCGAGGTGGCAGGGTCGGGCACCTCGGATAACTATCCCTCCGGAACGAACTTCACTTCCAACGGACAGCGCAACGCGACCGCTGAGATCCGGTTGGATGGCGCGTTGATCAGCGCGCCGGAACAGGGCGAAGGCGGAAACAGCAACGTGTATTACGAGCCATTGCTTGATTCCGTGCAGGAATTCAAAGTGCAGAACAACAGCTTCTCGGCGGAGTTCGGCAATAACGGCGGCACCGTCGTCAATATGGTGCTGAAGAGCGGCACCAACGCCTTCCATGGCACGGGCTGGTATTTCCTGCAGCGTCCGGGGATAGACGCTCGGGATTTCTTTAATCCCAAATACGTGTCGGGTGATCCCATTCCCAACCCCAAGCCAGACAGCAAGCGCGACCAGGGTGGCTTTTCGCTGGGCGGCCCGATCAGGAAGGACAAAACGTTCTTTTTCGTTGACTTCGAGAAGGTGAGAAGTTCGAGCGCGCAGAGCGGCGTCGTCACCGTACCTACGTTGGCGGAACGCCAAGGCGACTTCTCGGGACTTACGAATAACATTTACGACCCGAATGTAAATTGCGGGACGGCGACGAACGTCGTCAGGCCTCAGGTTGGCCTTAACTGCGCCAACCAGCAGATCGGGCCTCTTAATGTAATTCCAGCAGGCGAACTTAACCCTATCGGAATGGGTGTACTCAATCTCTACCCGAAGCCCAGCAACTCGAACGAATTCAACAACTACAATTACACAACGCTAACGAACGCGCCGGACTACCAGTTCGACGTCAAAATAGACCATCAGATTAACGACAAGAACCGCATCAACGGCCGCTACAGTCGAAGCTGGAGCAACTACACCACTCCGCTCACCTTGGGCGACGGCTTCGATAATGACGGAATAGCGAGCGGTGTGACTGTGGCGCAAAACGGTTCGTTCGAATATTCCTGGACCGTCAACCCGCGGATCATCTGGACTAACCACGCGGCGGTCGACCGGGTGCATGAACTATCGCTACCGGGTATCCCCACGATTTCCGGTTTCAACGCCTCCCTGCCGGCTGGCACTCAAGGATTGCCTTCGGTATTCGAGCAGGCCAACGGGATCGACGAAATGCCGACGTTTACGATGCAGGGGAATCTGCCGTGGACTGACCTTTACGATCAGTGCTGCATCTATACTAAATTTGGCCACACGCTGGTGAGCTATTCCTCGCAGTTGGTGATTTCCAAGGGATCGCACCTGATCAAGGTGGGCGGGGAACAAAGAATTTTCTACAACAATTTCTGGCAGCCGAACAACCCGACCGGCGATTTGACTTATACGGATGAAGTCACGTCCCCGACTCCATTCAGCGACTATGATTCAACGGGACAAATCACCACGGGCAACCCATTGGCCAGCCTGGCTTTTGGTTACGGCAACAACGTCAACGCCTCAAGTCAGCTGATCGTGACGCCCTCGGTGGCCAACCGGTCGCTGGAGACGGGGTTTTACATTCAGGACGACTGGAAAGTAAATTCGAAGCTCACGGTGAATCTGGGCCTGCGCTACGAGTGGAGTTCGCCCTACACCTCGCGCAACAACCAGCTCGAATTCAGCAATTTCACACAGGATTCTGGCGTAGGCATCAACCTCACCAGCCTTCCGCCCGGTGCTGTGGCGCAGGGGGCGATGAGCGCGCAGGCGACAATGCAGAGTATCCCCGGACTGAACCTTCCGGCGACGCAGGAGTTGTACGGCACGACCCAGTTCGCCACTTCCAGCATGAGGACGGTACCGACCTACCGCAAGGACATTGGACCGAGGCTGGGCTTTGCCTATGCCTTCGATCAGAAGACGGTGGTGCGCGGGGGTGCTGGCGTTTATTTCGGTATGAGCCCAGCCACAAACTTCCAGTATCCCGGCTCCGCGTTCCGCAAGACGGCCAACCTGTTTTTTACCAACGACGGTTTTGCCACTCAATCGGCGACACTGGAGAACCCGTTTCCCACTGGCTTTACCGGTCCGCAGGGTAAGCAGTACGGCCAGTTTGCGAACTGGGGCTATCAAAACCCGAACGACCTGGGCACCACCGCGGCCCGGGACGCCGACATTTACCAGTGGAATCTGGGAGTGCAGCGAGAGCTGCCCAGCCAGATCGTGCTTGGCGTCGACTACGTTTCCAACCGCAGCACCCATCTGCCCTGGTCTGGCACAAACAACCGAGCTTTCATCCCATCGTCATTGCTGGGCCAGATTTCACAGGCTGTGCGTTACAACAACGACGTCACCCAAGGTAACGGCATCGGGAACTGCGATGCCAATAGTTGCGTCACCAACTTTCTTAATACCCTGGTCGGCAACCCGTTTTACTCCATGTTCAACACCCCTTGCACATCAACCCCTTCCAAGCCTTGCTTCAACGAAGTTAACTCCAACTATGGTCAATCGACCCTGCCCTTGTCGACTCTGTTAACCACGTACCCGCAATTCGCCGGCGACTTCGAGGGTCTGATGCTGGAGAGCGCGAATTCCTGGTACAACGCGATGCAGCTTCGCTTCCAGAAGCGCACCACGCACCACATCAGCTTCGAGGGCAGCTACACGATATCAAAGGAAACCGACTATTCTTCGGCAGGCCGGAACAACTGGGTGGGAGCGCTCGGCCTCGGCCTTCCACAGCAGCTGGATAATCTGAAGGCAGAGCATAGCATCGGCGGCAGCGACGCACCACAGCGGCTCGCGGGCGCCGTGGTTGTAGACCTGCCCGTCGGCCGCAAACAATGGATTGGTGGAGATATGAACCGAACGGTGGATGCAATCATCGGAGGCTGGTCGGTCTCAACCCTGCTCACCCAACAATCGGGACAGCCCATGGCCATCGGCCTGAACAACCCGCTTCTGGCCAACGGCAGCCAGCGTCCCGATATTGTCTGCTCCCAGCTCAAGAGCGGGGCCAGCATGCACAATGTGGCCTTGGACTGGGAGAATGTGGGATCGGCGGCGAATCCAACCTCCTTCTTCAATGCGAATTGCTTTGCAGATCCAGGAGACCAGATTCCGGGCAATGCGCGACGCTATATTTCCGGCTTGCGCGTTGACGGCATCCACGATGCAGATTTGAATCTTTACAAATCGTTTGTGCCCAAAGAAGGCATGCGGCTGGAAGTGCGGGCGGAGGTATTCAACTTCACCAATCACCCGCGCTTTGCGCAGCCGAATTCGGCTGTGGGCAGCGGACCTGCGGGAAGTTCGACTTCGACTAATCCCTTTTTCGGGACGATTTCTGGCGGCGCTCCGGGGGAATTGCCGCGCTTCTTCCAGTTTGGGGTACGGTTTGAGTTCTGACGTAGGAAATTGCTAAGCTGCGGCCAGATACACGTAACGCAGAATAAACAGGACGGTGAGGATCCAAACCAGCGCGTTCACTTCGCGAATCTTTCCGGCCGCAATTTTCACGACGGTGAAGGAAATCAATCCCATGCTGAGGCCGGTTGCGATGCTGAAAGTTAGCGGAGTTGCCAGAATGGTGATGAACGCCGGCACGGCCTCGCTGAAGTCCTGCCAGTCGATCTGCGCAATCGATTGCGTCATCAGGACGCCCACCAGAATCAGTGCCGGAGCCGTCGCATAGGCGGGAATTGCCGTAGCCAGGGGTGAGCAGAATGTAGCCAGCAAAAACAGCGCGGCAACCGCCACATTGCTAAGTCCGGTACGAGCCCCGGCGGCCACTCCTGCAGCGCTTTCGATGTAACTCGTCAACGTTGAAGTTCCCGTTAACGATCCAACGATGGTTCCAACCGCGTCTGCAACCAAAACCCGGCCAACCCGTGGAATCTTGCCATCTTTAATGAAGCCGCCCTGTTCACACACTCCCACCAGAGTCCCAACGTTATCGAAGAGATCGACGAACAGGAACGCAAACAGGATTTCGAGCAAGCCGAGATGGCTCGCCCCGCGAAAGTCCAACTGCAAAAAAGTAGACGAGGGATGCGGCATCGCAAAAATCGCCGCCGGCCAACTCGTGATGCCGCGCAAAATTCCCAGCAGCGCCGTACCAAAAATGCCAATCAGGATGGCCCCATAAAACTTCCTCGACATGAGGACCAGCATCAACACCAGACCAAAGCATGCCGTCTGAACTTCTTTGTCGGCAAAGCTGCCCAAGCCGACGTACGTCGCTGAATTCGCGACTACAAGTTTTGCATTCCGCAATCCCACGAACGCAATGAACATTCCAATACCCGCCGCGGTCGAGTGCTTCAGGCAGTCGGGCATGCCGTTCACGATCTGCTCGCGAACGCGCGTTACGGTAAGCAGAAGAAAAAGTACGCCTGAGCAAAACACCACCGCCAGCGCCGTGCGCCAGGGAATATGCATCGCGATGCAAACAGAATAGGTAAAGTAAGCGTTCAGCGACATTCCCGGCGCCAGCGCGATGGGATAGTTGGCATAGAGTCCCATCACGAGCGTCGCCACAGCGGCGGAAGCGCAAGTCGCAAAGACAACGCCGTCGGCTGGCATCCCGGCCTGTGCGAGAATCTGCGGGTTCAC
The DNA here is from genome assembly GCA_963838015.1 of uncultured Acidobacteriaceae bacterium. Classification (GTDB taxonomy): domain Bacteria; phylum Acidobacteriota; class Terriglobia; order Terriglobales; family Acidobacteriaceae; genus Sulfotelmatobacter. The sequence continues at coordinate 429,251 of CAWIPG010000001.1, forward strand.
CACGATGATGTAGGCCATCGTGACGAAAGTGGTGAAACCGCCCAGCATCTCCTGTTTTACTGAGGTGTGATTCTCGGCAAGTTTGAAGTAACGGTCGATCAATCGGCCTCCGCGTCTGGAACTGCCGGACACTCGAAACGAATTCAGTATTCGATCTTGTTGGGTTTTTCCTGCCACGCGCGAAAGGCCGCTAACGCCTCGTCGCGCATCATCTGAATCATCGGAATCTTGCGCTGCGAATGTGGTTGTGCGAGTTCGCGGTAGATCAGCGAATCGTCAAAGCCGATTTTTGCAGCATCAGCATCGACATTGCCAAAATAAACGCGGGAGAGCCCCGCCCAGTAGATTGCACCTAAGCACATAGGGCAAGGCTCGCAGGAGGTGTAGATCTCGCAGCCCTCAAGATCGAAGGCGCCGAGTTTTCTGCAAGCTTCGCGAATGGCGAGCACTTCCGCGTGCGCAGTCGGATCATTCGTGGAAGTAACCTGATTCGCGCCCTCGGCAACAATGGCGCCGTCTTTCACTATCACAGCACCGAAGGGCCCGCCGCGTCCGGAGAGGACGTTGTCGATGGAAAGCTGAATGGCGCGGGCCATGAAAGGATTGTCCATGTGATTCGCTCTAGCTATGCGCAATCGTCAAGTTTTTGCTGGCGGCAGCAAACCGCAAACTCGAAATCAGTCGGCATGGACTCTTTCGCAGCCGCTTGGCTGAGATGCGAGTATAAGCCGGGAGTCAGAAATTCGTAAAATTGTTTTATTGCCGGACTCTGCATTGCAAAAACCGGGCGACCGGATTACGCTCTGCCTCAATACACCGAATCATTTAAGGAGTTGATGTTTTGAGTTTGCAAGCTTTTCTTGCTCGCCGCGTAGTTGCTCCCGAGGCAATCCGTCCAGCGGCCATACTCGTGGAAGTAGAGCGAATTCAGGCCGTCGTTTCTCCCGATCAAATACCCGAGGGCTACAAAATTCACGACTTTGGCGAAGCCGCCATTCTTCCGGGGCTAGTCGATTCTCACGTTCACATCAACGATCCCGGTCGCGCAGAGTGGGAAGGTTTCGAAACCGCAACCCGAGCCGCGGCGGCAGGCGGTTACACGTTGCTAGTCGATATGCCCCTGAACTGCCTTCCCGCAACCACGACGGTTGGTGCTCTCGAAGCCAAACGTGCGGCCGCACAAGGCAAATGCCGCGTAGATTGGGCAGCGTGGGGCGGTGTTGTGCACGACAACCAAAATGACATTGAAGCTCTTGCAGCCGCGGGAGTGCTGGGGTTCAAATGTTTTCTGATCAATCCCGGCATCGACGGCTTCACGATGGTCAACGAGCAGCAGTTGCGAACTGCGCTGCCACGCGTCGCACGGACAGGCCTGCCGCTTCTCGTCCATGCAGAACTTCCTAGTCCAATCGATCAGGCAACAGACGCGCTGGCTAATTCCGATTGGACTAGTTATTCGACGTATCTGCAATCCCGCCCGGGCGGGGCCGAACTGGCAGCTATCCAGTTGATGCTTTCTCTCTGCCGCGAATATGGTTTCCGTTTGCACATCGTGCATCTTTCGACGAGCCAGGCGCTTACGGCACTGCGCGCTGCACGCAGCGAGGGACTTCCTGTGAGCGTTGAGACGTGTCCGCATTATCTGCATCTGTTCGCGGAATCGATTGCGGATGGGGCGACGCTGAATAAATGTGCGCCGCCAATTCGCTCCCGCGAAAATCGCGATAAATTGTGGCAGGGTCTAAGAGAAGGGACAATCGATCTGGTAGTCACCGACCATTCGCCGTGTCCGCCGGAAATGAAGCGGCTGAGCGAGGGCGATTTTCGCACCGCATGGGGAGGGATCACCAGCCTTTCAATAGCGCTGCCGCTGATGTGGACTGAAGCTAGCAAGCGAGGGTTCACGTTGCTCGATCTTGCACGCTGGATGGCGGCAGCGCCGGCCCGCCTGGCCGGTTGCGAGATGCGCAAAGGTCGAATCGCAGCCGGACACGATGCAGATTTCGTTGTGTTCGATCCCGATAGTGAATTCGTCGTAACAAAAGACAAATTGCATTATCGTCATCCGGTTTCCCCCTACATGGGAGAGACGCTCCGCGGCGTGGTAATCGCCACCTATCTGCGAGGTAATCGCATCTTTACTGATGGAAAGTTTCCCGGTGTGCCTTTAGGTCGGGAATTAGTGGCGAATACGAAGTTTCGATCTTGACCTGCAACACTTCCACTCCCTATCCGCGCCGGTCTAGCTTACACTATCCCATCTGCAGGAGTGAGCAGCAGCAATAGCGTTAAGCTTTATGAACAGCGAGCACAGCGTCGGCAAATCGGTTCCGCGCAAAGAAGGCCGTGACAAGGTAATCGGAAGATCGCAATACATCGACGATATGGTCCTGCCCGACATGCTCTTCGGAGCAACTGTTCGCAGCCGGATTTCCCGCGGCCGGATCAAGAAGATCACCTTCGGACCAGGAATCGCCTGGAACGAATTTGTAATTGTCTCCGCAAAAGATATTCCAGGGAAAAATTGCATCGCGCTGATCGGGGAAGATCAGCCATGTTTGGCGACTGAGTTCGTAAACCATCCAGAAGAGCCGATCCTGCTGCTGGCTCATCCGAACCGCCATCTTCTCCCCAAGGCGGTTGAGGCGATATCGATCGAATACGATCCTTTGCCCTCGATCTTCACGATCGAAGAGAGCGAACGCCGCTCCGAAATTATTTGGGGCGAAGACAACATCTTCAAAACCTATCTGATCGAAAAAGGTAACACCGACAGTGTTTGGGGAAATGCTGTCTACATCGTGGAAGGTGAATACACGACTGGTGCGCAAGAACAGCTTTACATCGAAAACAATGGGATGATCGCTGCGTTCGATGCCGTGGAAGGAATCACAGTATGGGGCTCGCTGCAATGCCCCTATTACATTCACAAGGCGCTGATGGCGTTGTGCAGTTTACCGGCAGAAAAAGTTCGCGTGGTGCAGATGGAAACCGGAGGTGCTTTCGGCGGAAAGGAAGAGTATCCATCGATGATCGCTGCACACGCTGCATTGCTGGCGATGAAGTCCGGCAAGCCTGTGAAAATTATTTATGACCGCATGGAAGATATGGCTGCGACCACCAAGCGGCATCCTTCGCGCACACGGCACCGCACCGCTGTCAGCAAGGATGGCAAAATTCTGGGCGGAGAGATCGACTTCACGATAGACGGTGGCGCGTATGCCACATTGTCATCCGTAGTTCTGTCCCGTGGAGTGATTCATGCAGGCGGCCCATACTACTGGCCGAGCGTTCGTATCCATGCAAAAGCGGTTGCTACGAATGCCCCGCCGCACGGAGCTTTTCGTGGCTTCGGAGCGCCGCAGAGCCTGTTTGCCATGGAGCGGCACATGGATCGCATCGCGCAGGTGGTGGGCCTTTCACCAATCGAAATCCGCCGCCTAAATTTTCTGCAACCTGGGCAGAGTACTACTACAGAACAAGTTATCCGCGAGCCAATCGATCTTGGAAAGTTGCTTGACCACGCATTGGAAGTCTCGGACTACCACGCAAAAAAACACAACTTTGTAAATCACAACCAGTCTGCCGCCACACGGAAAGGCATGGGTATTGCCGCGTTTCTGCATGGTGCGGGATTCACGGGCTCGGGCGAGCGCTACTTGAGTTCCGTTGTTGGGGTAGAAGGCTGTGCCGATGGCAGCATACGTGTGCTGGTTTCGAGTACGGAGTTTGGCCAGGGTACGAAAACCGTTCTCAGCCAGATTGCCGCGGAAGCTCTCGGACTTCCATACGAAAACGTAAGCATGGCTCAACCGGACACTTTGGAAGTCCCCAACAGCGGCCCGACGGTTGCATCGCGCACCGCAATGGTAGTTGGAAAATTAGTGCAGTCCGCGGCGCTAGGAATTAAACAGACTCTGATTTCGTCCAATCTGCTCGGAGAAACTTATTCCGCGGATGAATTTCGCGGTGCATGTCAAAGCTATGTCGCTAAACACGGCCGGTTCCAATCGTGGTCACGTTACGAGGCGCCGAGTGATATTTTCTGGGATGATCAAAAATATCGCGGAGAAGCTTACGCTGCGTATGCCTGGGCGATCTACATCGCGGAAGTTACAGTCGATCTCACGACCTACAGCGTCTCGGTAGATGACTTCGTCGCCCTTCAGGAAGTTGGCAAAGTTCTGCATCCGCTTCTGGCGCGCGGACAAATTATCGGCGGCGTTGCGCAGGCAATTGGTTTCAGCCTTTATGAAAAGGTGGTCTGGCAGAATGGACGAATGCAGAATAGTCAGATGACGAATTACATCATGCCGACATCAAGTGATCTGCCGCCGATCCGCGTGTTCTTCGAAGAATTGGGAAATGTTTATGGAGCCTATGGCGCCAAGGGCATCGGGGAATTGCCCATGGACGGACCGGCTCCAGCGATACTCAACGCGGTGGAAGACGCACTTGGAGTGCGTTTCGATTCAATTCCCCTTCTTTCAGAAGACGTGATGGATGGGCTTGCTGCGACCTCGCGCCCGGGTGATGACATTGCTGATACTGCAGGTGTCGCCCAATGACCGCTTCCAGCAAAAACTGCGCGAAAATGGAGATTTTATTCGTAGTGAACAGTGAGCCAAGATCGGTGCATGCTTACCCGATGGAGCGCCTGCTCGACGTGTTGCGGCATCAATTGCAATTAACTGGCGCAAAAGATGGTTGCGGAGAAGGCGAGTGCGGCTCGTGCTCGGTGTTGGTGGACGGCATTCTTGTGAACAGCTGTCTCGTGCCTATCCTCCAGGCCCAAGGCTCAAGCGTGGTCACGATCGAGGGCCTCGCGCATGGCAATACGCTGCACGCTTTGCAGGAGGCTTTTTTGAAATGTGGTGGCGCACAATGCGGCATCTGTACGCCTGGAATGATTCTTGCAGCCTACCACTTGTTGAACCGAAAACCGGAACCTACGATGGAGGAAATTCGCGAAGGACTTTCTGGCAATCTCTGCCGCTGTACCGGCTACACGCAGATAGTTGAAGCCGTAGCGGAAGCTGCGCACCGTGGGGCGACCACATGAGATCGAATCCCTCCGATTACGAAATGCTTGCGCCCGGCAGCCTGGACACGACCGTGGCTTTGCTGGCAAACGAACCGGGCGCGTGGCTTCCGGTTGCCGGAGGCACGGATGTGATGGTGCTATATGCAGCCGGAAAACTTGCGGCGCGAAAGCTGGTCAACATTTGGAACCTTCCTGAGTTGCGGCGCATTGAGGTCACGCCTGACGAAATCCGCGTCGGCGCAGCCTGCACCTATACTGATCTCCGCAGAAACGAGATTGTCGAGCGGGAGTTTCCTCTCCTGCATAGTGCCGCTTGCTGGACTGGAGGAATCGCCAACCAGAATCGAGGAACGATAGGCGGCAACATTGTGAACGCATCACCGGCCGCGGACTCTTTACCTGCGCTGCTGGTTTACGACGCGGAACTAATTCTGGTGTCGGTGCGCGGCCAGCGCCGCCTGCCCTATGGAGTCTTTCATACGGGATACAAGAAGACGCAGTTGGCAAATGATGAGTTGGTTCAGGCCATCTGTTTGCCGCGGCGATTCTCTAAATATTTCAACCATGCCCGCAAGGTCGGAGCCCGCAACGCTCAAGCGATCTCCAAAGTGTGCATCGCCACTCTGGGCCGCGTTGCGGATGGTGTGATTGTGGACATCCGCATCGCGATGGGGAGCGTGGCGCCGGTCCCGCTTCGCCTGACAAATACCGAACAAGCCGTTAGGGGAAAGGCCATCGATTCCGATCTTCTACTCTTGGCGAAAAAAGCCGCGGCATCCGAGATCCATCCGATCGATGATATTCGATCAACCGCGAAGTACCGCGCAGCAGTAGCAGGTAATCTTCTGGCCGAGTTCTTGAGTCGATTGAATACCGCGCACACAGCCTCTGAACAACCGAGCGCAAATACGGTACTCAGGCAATGGAATCAGCTTCCAGTTGAAGATGCGATAAAGAAAATTCTGCCCTGCTGCGGATCCAAAGCCTGGGCACAAGGCGTAGTGGCTCGAAGACCGGTCATCGACGAGCCCGCACTCCTCGGGCTGTCTACGGATATCTGGCGCAATCTCGCTCGCTCGGACTGGATGGAAGCATTTCAAAGTCATCCGCGAATCGGGGAATCGCGGACTCCCCTCGAACACCTACTTCCGCCTGCGCAATCTGTAGAATGGTCGACGCAGGAGCAACGCAAAGTTGGCGATGCAGATGCCGCTGCCAAGATCGCGCTAGCGGAAGCAAATCGGGAGTACGAACAGCACTTCGATTGCATCTTCATCGTGTGCGCCACTGGTAAGTCTGCAGCCGAGATATTGGCAATTCTACAGCGGCGCCTCAAGAACGATGCGGAGACTGAACTTCAGGAAGCAGCCGAGCAGCAACGGCGGATCACGGAGATCCGGCTAAAGAAATGGCTTCAAATATGAAAGGTATCTCCACTCACATTCTGGACCTGGTTCATGGCCGCCCTGCCACCGACGTACCCGTACGCCTGGAGAAGCAGAATGCAGCCGGCGATTGGCGGCTACTAACCTCGGCCCGTACCGATCATCATGGCAGGTGTGCCCAATTGTTGCCGGAGAGCGAGGTTTTGTCCGCGGGAGTCTATCGCTTGCTTTTCGACACTGAGAATTACTTCGGAGTCCAGAAAATCCCGCATCTATATCCGACGGTGGAAATTACATTTATGGCACGAGAAGGCGAATCGCATTTTCATATTCCGCTGCTGCTGAGTCCGAACGGATACACGACCTACCGGGGAACCTGAGATGGAGTTGCCAAATTGACGTCGTCAATCCGCGAATGGCTTAATCTGCTGGTGCGTTGGGTCCACGTTTTTGCAGCCATCATGTGGGTCGGCCAAACTTATTATTTCACCTGGCTGGACGGCCAGTTTAACCGGCTCGCGAAGAACGCCGACGGCGCGAACTCGGCCATATGGATGGTGCACAGCGGCGGCTTCTATACGGTCAATAAGCAGAAGTCCCTTAAGGTCGGCCCCGAGCAGGTTCATTGGTTCCGCTGGGAGGCTCTCATGACGTGGCTGAGCGGAATCGTCCTGCTTTTCCTCGTTTACTATTCCAGCAGCGGACTGATCGACGCGGACGTCTCACACATTTCGCAAGCAGCCGGCATTGCTATCGGACTAGCGGCGTTGGCCGTAGGGTGGCACGTCTACGATTTAGCGCTGCGGTCGCCTCTGGGCAAATCGGAAGCCGGGTTCGCGATATTCTCTTTGCTGATGATTGCCGTGTTCGCCTGGGTGCTGCTGCACGTATTCAGCGGGCGCGCAGCATACATTCACGTTGGAGCAGTGCTCGGGACGATCATGACTGCCAACGTGTGGTTTCGAATTCTTCCTTCACAGCGCAAAATGATTGCGGCCGCGGCTGCCGGAGAAAAATTCGGCGCGTCACTTAGTGCTTCAGCCAAGTTGCGCTCCAAACACAACACGTTCATGGCGGTTCCGGTCGTCTTTATCATGATCAGCAATCACTTTCCCGTCGCTACGTACGGGAATACCTATGCTTGGGAAATTCTGATCGCGCTGGTTCTCCTCGGCTGGGTCGCGGCTAAGCTTATACGCGAATCGTAGTCGAACGGGCGTACGTTCATCGAAAGCTAAATCCGGTGCAAGCAACGAAAACTACAACTCGTGCGGCAGAGGTCATCACCCGGTGCCAAAGGCTCGCATCATTTACCGAGGAGGCCGGTCGCACGTGCCGCACGTTTCTGTCTCCACCGATGCGTGATTGCCACCGCGAAATTTCCCACTGGCTGCAGCCTCTGGATGTGCAGGTGCGAATCGATGCCGCCGGAAATCTCCGCGGATTTTATCCAGGCGCCGAGCCCAATGCACCGCGTCTCTTGATTGGTTCACACCTCGATACGGTGCCGAACGCCGGTGCTTATGATGGTGCTCTGGGAGTTGTGCTTGCGACTACGTTGCTGGAACAACTGCAAGGTCGCAAGCTTCCTTTCGGTATCGAGGTGGCAGGTTTTTCCGAGGAGGAAGGCGTACGTTTCGGCACTCCGTTCATTGGTAGCCGCGCCTTGGTCGGCAGGCTGGATGAAAAACTTTTAAATATTTATGATGCGCAGGGAATCTCAGTGCGGAAGGCGATTGGCGACTTTGGCTTGAATTCCGAAGAGATTTCTCAGGGCGAGTTGCAGAACGATACTCTGGGCTACATAGAGTTTCATATCGAGCAGGGGCCGGTCCTCGAATCGCAGAATCAGCCGCTCGCAGCGGTCGAAGCAATCGCCGGGCAGAGCCGTTTGGAGTTCACATTTGGTGGCCGTGGCAATCATGCGGGCACCACGCCGATGCATCTTCGCTACGATGCGATCGCCGGCGCGGCGGAGTGGATCAGCGTCGTGGAACGTGCAGCCCAGGCGGTGCCGGATTTGGTGGCAACCGTAGGAAAGTTTGACGCCAAGCCGGGAGCCGTAAACGTGATTGCAGCGGAAGCCCGGCTTTCACTCGATGTTCGGCACAGTTCAGACGACATTAGAAATCATGCCGTGGCAGAATACATTCGCGAAGCTCAGAGAATCGCCGCCCGCCGTGGATTATCTCTACAGGAAGCTTCGCTATTAAATCAGCCTGCAGTTGCGATGGATCCGTTCCTCATAGAAGAGATTGAACGTGCGATTGTGAAGACAGGATGCAATCCGCATCGTATGGTCAGCGGCGCGGGTCACGATGCCATGATCCTCGCAGAAAAAGTTCCCGCAGGGATGATATTTCTTCGGACCCCTGGCGGAATCAGCCATGATCCTGCGGAATCGGTTGCAGCGGAGGACATAGAGAAGGCAATCGAGTGCGGATTGCATCTTCTCGATCAGCTTGCTGTTTCGCCCGAATTTCAGAAAAGCCGGAAGTTCATAAAAGGATGAAGCGTGCATAACCTTGGCCGAACCCGCAGTTCGCAACAACCAAATCATTTGCTCCTGACCGCGGACACGTTTGTGCGCACGACTTTGCCGGGGATGAAAGGGTGTGCGGCCATTGTGCACGTCAGTCCCGTTCTGGGCGCCAGGTTCACGGAGTACACCGCCGAGTTTGAGGCAGGCGGAGAACTGGGCGACACGTCTGCTCAACGCTTCATTTTTGTAATCGCCGGCGGCGTGAAGCTGGAAGCTGAAGACAAGTCGACCGAACTCGGGGTGCGAGGCTACGCCTTTCTGCCGGAAGGATTGAAGCATCGAGTGGTGGCGACGAAGGCGAGCCGCGTCGCCGTCATCGAAAAGCCCTATCAAGCTCTGGCATCGGTTGGGCCGCCACAATTCATCATTTCGAACGAAGACGCTGTCTCCTCCCATCCGCTCGAAGACGATCCCGGCTTGCAGGTCAAATGCCTGCTTCCGGACGAAATGAATTTCGATTTCGCCGTGAACACGATGGTCTACCAACCGGGCGCCGCGCTGGGCATGGTCGAAATGCATATCATGGAGCACGGGCTCATCATGCTCGAAGGCGGCGGAATTTACCGGCTCGGCGATTCCTGGTATCCAGTGACGACAGGAGATTTCATCTGGATGGGACCATGGTGTCCGCAGTGGTTTGGAGCAATCGGCAAGGTCCCCGCAAAATATCTCATCTACAAGGACTGGAACCGGCATCCCCTGGCAGGCGTTTAGTTATGAGTCTCACGATCAATCGCGATCGCCTGATCTCCGAAATCGAGACGCTGGCGTCATTCTCTGACGCCGTAGCTCCCGCGGTAACGCGAATCGTTTTCACGCCCACGGATATCAAAGCTCGCGCGTGGATGAAAGCACGTTGCGAGGAAGCCGGACTCACAGTTCGCCAAGATGCCATTGGAAACACCTTCGCTCGTTGGAATGGTTCTGATCCTACCGCGCGAGTCATTGGCACCGGTTCACATATCGATGCGATTCCGAACGCAGGAAAATACGATGGCGTGGTCGGCGTGCTCGGAGGCTTGGAAGCAATTCGGGCGCTGCAGCTGAGCGGATTTCAGCCAAAGCATTCCATTGAGTTGATCATTTTTACGTCCGAAGAGCCGACGCGCTTTGGAGTGGGTTGTCTCGGGAGCAGGCTGCTGTCGGGCACTCTTTCTCCGGATGCGGCGAGAAAACTGACAGACGGCGATGGCACTGTTCTCGATGAAGTTCGCCATAGTGCAGGACTTGCAGGCGAGCTCGAACAAGTAAAGCTGCGAACCGGTTACTACGAAGCATTTGTCGAACTACACATCGAACAAGGCCCGCTGTTGGAGCGCCAGCAAATTCCTCTTGGCATAGTTACAAAAATCGCAGCGCCCGCCAGTCTGCGCATTCTGATCGAGGGCGCGGGTGGACACGCCGGGGGCGTCTTGATGCCAGACCGCCACGACGCGCTTTGCGCCGCGGGCGAAATAATCCTCGCAGTTGAAAACGCGGCGCGCACCAGCGGAGCGATTGACACCGTTGCAACCGTCGGTATCTGTGATGTATTTCCCGGTGCGGTCAATAGCATTCCCAGCCGAGTCCGTCTCAGCGCGGACATCCGCGATACGGATCTTCAGCGGCGCGACGCCGTAATGCTGGCACTGAAGAGTGCCTGCCGCACGACATCGGAAAAACGGCAAGTATCCGTTCACAGCGAGTTGCTGAATGCTGACGCACCCGCAGATTGCGCTCCCGCAATCATCGAAGCGCTTTCTCAAGCGTGCCGCAAGCATGCACTAAACTTTATTCCCATGGTCAGCCGCGCTTACCATGACTCGCTCTTCGTTTCCAGCATCGCTCCGGTTGCTATGCTGTTCATTCCCTGCCGCAACGGATATAGCCACCGTCCCGACGAGTACGCCGCTCCGGAAGATATCGCTCGAGGAACGCTTGTGTTGGCCGAAACCATGGCTGCGTTGTCCCAGTAAATTGTTTCAGACCTTCTTGAGTACAGCAGATCCGCACATGAAATCCTCGAACGTCTACGCCCTTTCGGGCGGATGTCGTTTACCTACCGATTCGCGGATCCGCGCATACCCAGGTTTGATCGCAGAATAGATAAAATTGCAGCGTTCTCGGTAGGGCAGGAACGCGCTCTTCATCGCATTGATCGTAATCTTCTCAAAGTCGTCCAATAAGAGTCCAAATGTCTCTGCAGCCGCTTCAAATTCCTGGCTCATCGTCGTGTGGCTCATCAACCGGTTGTCCGTGTTCAGCGTGACGCGGAACTTTTCTTGATAAAGAATCTTGAACGGATGCTCCGCCAAACTCGGCGTCGCCCCGGTGTGCACGTTGCTCAGTAGACAAATCTCGAGCGGGATGCGTTTATCCAGAACGTATTGCGCCAAGTCGCCCAACTTTACCGCCTTGCCGTCAGCGACGGCGATATCTTCGATGAGCCGCGTACCGTGGCCAATGCGGTGCGCTCCGCAATATTGGATCGCCTGCCAGATCGATTCCTTGCCATAGCCTTCACCGGCGTGAATTGTGATGTTGAAATTCTCACGCTGGATGTAATGAAACGCATCTACATGCTTCTTCGGCGGATAGCCGCCTTCTTCACCCGCCAAATCAAAGCCCACAACCCCCCGCGCGCGAAAATCGACGGCAAGCTCCGCCATTTCGAGTGATACGTTCATGTTGCGCATCGCGCAAATAATCAGCCCGGACGAAATTCCAAAATCTTTTCGCCCTCGCTCCAACCCTTTCAGCACCGCGGAAACAATCTGCTGGTGAGTCAATCCTTTTTGCGTGTGAAAGACCGGCGCAAAGCGCGTTTCAAAATAAACAACTCCATCCCGGCTCAAGTCCTCGGCTTGTTCATAAGCCACGCGCTGCAACGCCTCTTCCGTTTGCATCACGGCAATCGTGTGCGCAAAGCCCTCTAGATATTTTGCGAGACTTCCCTGATTCGCTCCGCGAAAGAACCACTGGGCGAGCGCATCTGGATCGTCCGTAGGAAGCCCTGAGTATCGAACATCCTTCGCTAACTCAATAACTGTTTGCGGACGCAACACGCCATCCAAATGTTCGTGTAAAAGTACTTTTGGAAGACTTCGTAGCAACTGCTGATCGTATCTCATGGAATGCAGCTTTCTACGCCAGAGGGCGTGTCCCACGCTGCGGGTGAGCGTTGCAAAATAATACAATACGGCTCAAATCAGATTCCCACTCCATAGTCCGCGCGGTGTGTGTTGTACAATCCCACTCCACTCACCTTGAGGAAATATCAGCGCTGCATGGAACAGCCTACACAAGAGTACTCCCCGAGCGCGGACTATGGGTTACGTCGCGAGATTCTGTCTCCGATGGAAACTCTGGCACAGTCCGTTTCAACCATAGCGCCCACCACCACGCCCGCGGCCACCATCCCGCTCGTTTGTGCGCTCGCCGGCAATGGGACCTGGCTCGCGTACGTGCTCGCGACCGTGGCCGTGTTGCTGGTTGTATTGTGCATCGCCCGCTATGCCCGCATTTCCGCTTCGCCGGGTTCTCTCTATACTTACGCTTCCCTGACCCTGCCGCCATGGCTCAGCGCGACAGTTGCGTGGAGCCTTCTGCTTGCCTATGTGGCCACTGGGTCGAGCGTCATCGGCGGCTTCTACCACTACGCCAACCTGCTTCTGCACGATGCCACGGGCCATGAATACTCTGCCGTTTTCCTTGCTACTCTCGTCACCGGCGTTTCGATCTGGATTGCTTATCGCGACGTGAAGATCTCCGCGCGCCTCATGCTGTGGATCGAAGCTGCCTCCGTTACGATGATCGTGATTCTGGTAACGATATTGCTTGTGCGCCACGGCCGGCACTGGGATTGGGATGAACTCCACCTCCGCGGCATGACCGGTAGTGGTCTCCGTCTTGGTCTGGTGCTGGCACTGTTCAGCTTTGTAGGCTTCGAGAGCGCGACCACGCTCGGGGCGGAAGCGCGCAACCCGCTGAAGACGATTCCGCGCGCGGTCATTCAAAGCGCCGTTCTTGCCGGAGCATTTTTCACAGTCTGCGCGTATGCCCAAGTGATGGGCTTTCATACTGTCGGCCAGGACTTGGGCGCGAGCCAGGCTCCCATGTCCTTGCTGGCCCGAGTCGCCGGCGTCCCCATACTGGGAGTGATGATCGATATCGGCGCGCTGGTGAGTCTTTTTGCCGCCACGCTGGCGTGCATCACGGCGGCGGCGCGAGTCTTGCTACTGATGGCCCGCAACGGGCTCGCCCACGGCTCTCTGCGCAATACTCACGTGCAGAATCGCACGCCAAGTCGAGCAGTCGTCATCACCGGCATCGCGGCCCTGTTTCCTGTGGCAGTGCTAGCTGCCCACGGCTCAAGCGGCCTGGATGTTTATGGTTGGATGGGTTCGTTAGCGACCTATGGTTTCATCGTCGGCTATGCGCTAGTCTGCATCGCGCTGCCGCGTTACCTTCGAGACCACGGCATGCTTCGTCCTGGAGCGCAGATCGTTCCCTGGTTGGCCGGTCTCGCCATGCTGCTCGCGCTGGTTGGGAATTTATATCCGGTGCCTGAAGGCCCGTATGGCAAGCTACCCTTCATCTATTTAGCTTATTTATCAGCAGGATTACTCTGGTTCGTGTTTCGCGGACGCAGTAAAGCAGCTGCGCTGCCCGCTGACTAAGCACGAGACTCTATCGATTCGGCGATAAAAATATCTAATCTGCGGCAAAGGAATTTTCACTCACAAGGCCCTTTCGTTCCACTGGGCACTCGTGTAGAGTCATTCGATATTTTTGCGGGCGGGCAGAACCAACCATCTCTGGTAAGAAAGTTATTTGAGCGATTCGCTGGTGGTTCGACTCGCCAGTGTGTATGCGCCTACCCGCGATCATGCTTACAGATTTGCACGAGGTCATTGATGCTGAGGAGTTCGATGCTGAAGAGACCAATGCTGAAGACGCTGATCCTGAAGACGCTGATCCTGAAGAGCCTGATCCTGAAGAGTAAGAGAATTAGATTCATTGCTTTCCTCGTCGCATTAGCCCTGTGGGTGCCGTCTCCCTTTGCACCCCGCGTGCAGGCGCAACAAACGCTCGGCGGCATCACCGGCACGGTTACAGATACAACCGGCGGTGTTCTGCCCGAGACCGTTGTGACCATCGTGGGTGACCAGACAACACTCACGCGCACCCAGAAGACCAATGCGAATGGCAGCTACGATTTCGTGAACCTGCCCATCGGGACCTACACACTCACTTTCACGCACGACGGCTTTCAAAGCGAAAAGGTTCCTTCCATTACAGTGCAGGCCGATCGCACCGCCACCGTAAATGTCGGCCTGAAAGTAGGGCAGGTCGGCACCGTCGTCACGGTCGAAGCCGCGCCCTTGATGAATGCGGTCGACACCACCAACGGTTACATTCTGGAGAAAGAGCAGATCGATTCCGTCCCGTTGCCCACAGGAAGTTTCACGGGTCTGGCAATTCTCTCGCCGGGAGTAAATGCGGAGTTGCCCAACGGTACCGGTTCAAACGCTGGTCTGGGAAATCAGCCAATCTGGGCCAACGGCCAGCGCGATACCAGCAACACATTTCTACTGAATGGAGTCGATGCCAGCAATCTATTCAACGGCAAGAGCACCAGCCAGGTAGCTTCGGCGCGCATTGTGAACAACACCGGCGTTGCCGGAGCTTCCAGCACCACCGCGGAAGTCATTCAGAGTTCAGCTTCGCCGTATCTGGCCATTGGCGAAGCTCTGCCCACACCTGCGCCGGAAACAATTCAGGAATTTCGCGTGAACACTTCCATGTACGATGCGCAACAGGGATCCACCAGCGGCGCCCACATCGACATGAGCACCGCCTCCGGCACCAACAGTGTTCATGGCGCTCTTTATGCGCATCGCGGAACTGATTGGCTGAATGCCGCCCCGTATTTCTACAATCAGGACAGCAATATTCCCGCCAACGAAAAAGTTCCGCAGTTGCACAAATACATCGTTGGCGGAACTATCGGCGGGCCTATCATCAAAGACAAACTCTTTGGCTTTGCCAGCTACCAGCACAATCACACCTCCGATCTGGAAATCGGAACTTCGCGCACGGCAGCGCCTTTCGGGCTCACCGACGATCGCAGCCCTGCTGCGTTAGCCAATATCGCACTCAACGATTGGGGGACCGTCGTTAATCCCTCGGTCGGAACCGCAGGTGGCATCGACCCGGTCGCCTACACCTTATTGACCGCGAAGTTGCCGAACGGCCAGTATCTTTTTCCATCGGCAAACCCTAATTCTCTTCCAACAATAAATTTTCCCGAGAATGTTTTTCTAACGCAGCCGGCTTATTTCATCACCGATCAGGCCGTGACCGATCTCGATTACCTGGCGACCACAAAAGATACGCTTTCGTTAAAGTATTACTACCAGCACGATCCCACTTCCGCGCCCTTCGGATTCTCCTCTGTCGAAGGTTTCACTCAACATCTCGACGCGGGGAGTCAAGTCGTGTCCATCACAAACACTCAATCGATCAGGCCGAATTTTAGTGTCGCTGAGGTTTTCGGTTTTATTCGCGAGAAGGTTTATAGCACGATCACCCAGCCTTTCACCCCTGGATCGATCGGCATCAATGCCTTCGGCTCTAATGTTTTTCCCGGCATTACCATCGTTGACGACTTGGGCAACGACGCTCCCGCGAACGCAGGCAATTGCACGCCAAATCTGGATCCTGCGGCTTGCGGTCCACCCTTCAATGCCGGCCTGAACATCGGCTCCACAGCCGCTTCTCAAGGAGCATTCACTGGCATCTTCCAGAATCGCTGGATGCCTTCCATCAATGCCGTCTGGACCCGTGGCAAGCACACCTTCACCTTCGGCGGCAGCTTTTCCTACACGCAGCTCAACGCGCGCGACGACAGAACCAACTCGGGAATGATCGCCTTCCCCGATTTCGCCAATTTTCTCACCGGCTCACCCATCACCTATCAGGCAGATGGATTTGTCACCACTACTTACTTGCAAGGCGACGCCAATCGTTACTACCGCTCGAAGGAAACGGGCTGGTATCTGCAGGATAAGTTCCAACTTCGTCCCAACCTCAGCATCAGTGCTGGTTTGCGCTTCGACTATCACGGAGGCCTGACGGAAAAAAACGGCCGCTTATTCAACTTTGATCCGTCAGGCTACAACTACAATGCAACCACTGACACGATTACTTCAAACGGCTTCATCGTCGCCGGGAACAATCCGCTTTTTCCAACCAAGGGCGTCAGCAACTCGACTCTCACGGGACGGCAGTGGGGTCTCGCGCCACGTCTCGGCGTGGCCTGGAGCCCGCGAATGTTCAACGACAAAGTTGTGGTTCGCTCCGGTTGGGGCCTGTATTACGATCGGGGAGAACTCTTCACCTATCTTTCCCCGGGCTTTGCCTCCGGCGTGATCGCGGGCGGTCCGTTTGGCGTAAATCAAACTCCTCCCTGGGTAAATCAGCAGTCCTGCAGCCCTTATGGCTACAGTTTCTGCAGCACTTTTGAGAATCCCTGGGGCACATCGCTCGGTCCGGGTCCCTCGGGCAATCCCGCAGATCTGGTTATACCGAACGCGGCGGCAATCTCAACCGGCATACCGCTGTTCTCGTTCGCCGATTACAACCGCGCCAACAAACTCCCTTACACGATGAATCAAACGCTGGACATTCAGTGGCAGCCCCGCAAAGACCTCGCGATCGATATTGGATACGTCGGCAATCTGGGCCGCCATGAGATCGTTCCCTTGCCTTTCAATCAGGCACAAATTGCCTCGCCTTCCCATCCCCTCCTGAAGGGAAGCCCGAACGAGCAGGACTATTCATACGGTTACTCGATACTCAACGCCACCACTTTCGGACCGCAGGCTCTTCCCAACGGTCAGCCATATCTGCAAACCTTTGAAGGCGGGAATGTCGACCTGCGCGTTCCTTACATTGGCTATTCCTCCGAGTCGGAGTCCTACACCGCGGCCGGCATCTCTGCTTACAACGCCCTGCAGGCCCACATTGAAAAGCGCATGAGTCATGGCTTGCGGGTCGGCGCCTCCTACACCTTCTCTCACGCGACCGACGAGCAAAGTGCGATGGGCCTCTTTTATAACGGCAATAATCCTCTGGATTTGCGTTCCGGTTACGGCCTGTCTGACTTTGATCGCAAACACGTGCTGAATTTCACCTACACCTATGAGCTTCCCAAGCCTTTCCTTGCATCGTCATTCAAAGGTAAAGTTGCCGATGGATGGGCGATTACGGGGCTCACCGTCATCCAGAGTGGTCAGCCCTACAGCGTGGTCGATTATTCGGGCGCGGTCGGAAGCATATTTTATGGTGACAACGATGGCATCACGAATCCCATCGTTCCCCTTAACGGCTGTACCGCAAAACAAGCGCTCACAGGACATAGTGGGGCGGGCGCTCAGCCGGCTCTCAACGCCGCGTGTTTCGGCGTCCCTCTGCTGAGTGCAGGCGCCTTGAACGGCGCAATTCCTTCCAACGACCCGTACGAGACAAACTTTATCGCCCATGGCGAGCGCAATATCTTCCGCCAGTCCTGGCAGCGGCGCGCGGATATTTCGCTCGTAAAAATGACTCAGATTAACGAGCGTGCATCTTTGAAGTACACCTTCGATGTCTTCAACCTGACGAACACAGCGAGTTTCGATATCCCCATCGACGATGTAAGCCAGAACATCAATTTCAACGGTTTCCCCGTCGCGGGGACACCAGCTACATTGAATCCCTGCAACACGAACTTCACAGGATCTCTCTACGTCTGCCCAACAACCGGCAGCGGCCTTGGCGTCACAAACAAAACCATCGGGAGCCCAAGGCAGATTCAGATGTCGTTGAGCCTGAGTTTCTGATCACTTGTGAGTTTGTATCGGGGCATCGCTTCAGCGATGCCACAAACCCGAAGAATCAGTATGGCTTTAGCCGTTGCGGCCGGCCTAATCCCGCCCAATATCCTCGTTCCAAACCTCAGGATTCGCGCGAATATATTCGCCCAGCAGGGAAGCACACTCCGAGGAACCGAGGTCGATCACCTTGATTCCCAACGACCGCAACCAATCCACGCCCCCCTGGAAGTTGCGGCTTTCACCCACAATCAGCGTGCGGAATCCAAATTGCCGCACCAACCCGCTGCAATACCAGCACGGTGCGAGTGTTGTAACCATGATGAGATCGCGATAGCTGCACTGCCGTCCCGCATTGCGGAAGGCGTCAGTCTCGCCGTGTAATGATGGGTCGCCGTTCTGCACCCGGCGGTTGTGACCCGAGCCGATAAGCTTGCCGTTCTCGTCAAAAATCGCTGCGCCAATCGGAATACCGCCCTCCGCCAGCCCTTTGCGGGCTTCCGCTATCGCGACTTCCAGCATTGCGGAGTAATCGGGACTCGGCATCGTCTTTACAAAATTACGGAAAGGCTCTTCAATCCCCGAAATCCAAATGTAGAAGCCCACTCCGGCCGGGGGCCGGCGACCCTCATCTGAGGAAAGCGCTGCACCAGATTCAAAAGCGCAATCTGTCCCTCTAATCGCGCCAGCTGCGCTCCAATACAAAAATGCGGGCCGGCGCTGAATGCCAGGTGTTCGTTGTTCAGTCTCTTCAGGTCTAACCGGTCCGGATCCTTGAATTTTTTCGGATCGCGGTTCGCCGCGCCCAGCATGCATAGAATCGACCACTTCCTCGGAATGCGCTGGCCGCAAACCTCGATATCTTCCTTCAGTACCCGAGCCGTGAATTGCACCGGGCTCTCAAAGCGCAAAAGCTCTTCCACGGCGGTGCGGATCATCTCCGGTTTCTCCCTCAACTCCGCGGTTTCTTCCGGGTGCTTCAGTAGCGTGTACATCCCGTTGCCAATGAGATTTCGAGTTGTCTCATGCCCGGCAAAGAGCAGCGCAATACACTGCGCGTACAATTCTTCTTCAGTCAGCACTTCGCCTTCGTCCTCGATGTCGATGAGAAGGCTGATCAGGTCGTTTCCTTTTTTAAGTCTTCGCTCCGCCACGGTCTTTCGAAAAAACTCCGTTAACCCAACCAGCGCATCCTGCGCGGCCTGCGCCTGTTCTACCGTGCGATCGGGGCTTCCTCGAAACACCGCGATGTCCCGCGACCAATTTACGAACGTGTCCCTCAATTCCTGCGGTATTCCTAGCATTTCCAAAATGATGCGCACCGGCATAGGGTTCGCGAATTCATGCATGAGATCAACTTCCGAACCGCGCTCCAGCGGCTTCAGCATGCGATCGACCATGGCTTCCACTTGCGGTCGCAAGCCTTCGATCGCCGCCGGCGAAAATCCTTTGTTTAGAAGTTTGCGCAGCCGCGTGTGTTGCGGCGCGTCCATGAATATCAACCACAAGCCCAGCATACGCGCTAGTTCGCTGAACTCGGCCTGCCGGCTGATCGGCAGCGGCAATAGCATCTGCTGCGCGCGCTTTGCCGACAAGCGAGGGTCTTTTGCAATCGAGGAGCACTCGGCGTAGCTGAAGATCGACCACACCGCCCATTTGCTGCCAACATCCACAAAATGCAACGGACCTTCTTCGTGCAAGCGGGCGTATGTGGGGTACGGATCCTGCAGAACTTCGTCACTGAAAACCGTTTTTCTGCCCGGAGCATCGACCATGGACAACCTTCCCGTTGGAAAAATCAGAAATTACAGTCGCGCAGAAGCCGCTCTCTTACTGATGTTGAGCTTAACACGAGGGAATTT
Organism: uncultured Acidobacteriaceae bacterium; assembly: GCA_963838015.1. Taxonomy (GTDB): domain Bacteria; phylum Acidobacteriota; class Terriglobia; order Terriglobales; family Acidobacteriaceae; genus Sulfotelmatobacter. The sequence continues at coordinate 448,939 of CAWIPG010000001.1, forward strand.
TTACAGAAACGAGCTGTAGCACAAGAACCATTATGAGCCCACGGCCAGGCGCTGCCAGATCAATTCAACGGTCTGGAGTTTCCCGTTCATTTTCGTCGGTGGAGTGATCAATACGATTTGATTGCCCTGAAATTTAACGTTGCGCACCAGATCTCTATCCACATAGTTCTGAATCGATGAAACTGCAACATGATGAGTTACCTTGTCGCCGCTGAGCGTGTATGTCCCAGCATAGGCAAGAAATGTCTTAAACGCCTCAGCCTGTTCCTCCAGCGATCCACCGCCAATGGTGAGCGGTTTCCGTCCGCCGTGGCTGATCATGGCGCTCACTCTGCCGTCCTCAGTGTAGGTGAGAAAACCCACAGGATTCGGACCATACGGAGTTTCGTCCCGCTTGCCCGCCGATGTCATGCTCGAAGCGGAGACCAGCTGCCAACTGCCTAGAATTGCGGTCTTCATACCAATTCTCCTTATGAATTGTACTTCTCTAGCGGCGCCCACCCGGCACGAGCGAGCTCAACCCTCGCGGCGCGTTCAATATATTTGAACATACCCGCACGCCCAACCTACAAACTCGCTTCTTCACCCGGGATTTCTGGAACTGCTCTACACTGCTACTGAATGAAACTTTCTTCGTCGCAGGCTGATCTCCCGAACTTTCGTCTCAGCCACCATTCTCCCGAGATTGGCGATCTCGTAGTAGGAGATCGCCGATGATCAAACTTCTGAGCGTCGTTGGGGCACGGCCAAATTTCATGAAGATCGCCCCCATAGTCGAAGAGCTGGAAAACTTTTCTGACGTTGAACACTGCCTCGTGCACTCCGGGCAGCACTACGACGAACTTCTTTCCGGCAACTTCTTCGCCGATCTGAACCTCCCTGAACCAGATATCAATCTTCAAGTTGGCTCCGGCAGCCATGCCGTGCAGACTGCGGAAATCATGAAGCGCATGGAGCCGGTTCTGCTCGATTATCAACCGCAAATGGTGCTTGTGGTGGGAGATGTTAATTCCACTATTGCCGCCGCGCTCACGGCGGTGAAACTAGGAATAAAAGTCGCCCACATCGAAGCCGGGCTCCGCAGTTTCGACATGACCATGCCCGAAGAAATAAACCGCAAACTCACCGATGCGATTTCCACTCTGCTTTTAGTAAGCGAGGAGAGCGGAGTCGAGAACCTGAAGCACGAAGGTGTGCCCGAGGAGCAAATATTTCTCGTCGGGAATGTAATGATCGATTGCCTTTTGCAGCACCGCGAGCTGGCCAGGAAATCGCCGATTCTGGATGAACTCGGCGTTCGTCAGAATGGTTCCAGCGCGCGTCCCTATGGGGTTCTCACGCTGCACCGCCCTTCGAACGTGGAAAATCCACAAACCTTGCAAAACATTCTCGGTGCGGTGAATTCTATTGCCAGCGAACTACCTGTCTTTTTCCCCATACATCCGCGAACGAGAAAAAATATCGAGAGTTTCGGTTTGCACTCATATCTGGCCGACGCAAGCGGGGAAAAGCACGCAGGGATTATTCCTCTCGATCCCCTCGGTTATCTGGATTTTCTTTCACTCAACGACAGCGCGCGTATCGTGTTTACCGACTCCGGCGGCGTACAGGAAGAAACCACGGTTCTCGGCGTGCCGTGCCTTACCCTGCGCGAAAACACGGAACGGCCTGCGACGGTCCTTCACGGCACAAATCAAGTTGTAGGCGTCGATCCCGATCGAGTTCTGGCCGCCGCTCGATTCATCCTCGAAAAGCCCGCACCTGCGCACACATGTCCTCCGCTATGGGATGGCAAAGCGGCGACTCGTATCGTCGCGATCATCCGCGAATATCTTCAACGGGATGGTCGTGCGCAGAAAATGTTGTGAGTTTGCTTCCGTAGAATTGTGCTGCATTTCGAACTAGTCGTTGCTCTCACTCATCGACTAAAGTGAGAGAGGAGCAAAATTTCCGAATCTATGAATGGTGCAGAAAGTCTGATTCGCACGCTGCTCGGCGCCGGCGTTGAAGTCTGCTTCGCAAATCCCGGCACCTCCGAAATTCATCTGGTCGCCGCTCTCGACCACATGCCGCAGATGCGCTGCGTCCTCGGCCTTTTCGAAGGCGTGGTCACCGGGGCCGCCGACGGCTATGCGCGCATGGCCGAAAAACCCGCGTGCACGCTCCTGCATCTAGGTCCCGGCCTCGGAAACGGCCTCGCCAATCTGCACAATGCCAGCCGGGCGCAGGTGCCGATCATCAATCTGGTAGGCCAACATGCCACCTACCATCTTCGTCACGATACGCCGCTCACTTCCGATATCGAAGGCATCGCGCGACCCTATTCCAAATGGTTGCGGACGTCCGCTTCCACATCCGCTCTAGGCCACGATGCAGTCGACGCAATCATCGCGGCTCGTACTGCTCCAGGCCAGATCGCAACCCTGATCATTCCCGCCGATGTCGCCTGGAGTGACGGCGGAACCGTCGCCGCGCTTTCCGGGTTACCCCGGCCTCCGATGCCTGCGACGAAAACAATCGAAGCCGCAGCCGCGATGCTGCGTACGGGCCAGCGCACCGCCATTGCACTCACCGGGAATGCCCTCTACGGCAAAGGACTGGCGGCCGCAGGGCGCATCGCCGCGGCAACGAGTGCAAAACTGTTCGCGCCCTACCCGCTCACACGCCTCGAACGTGGCGCCGGCATCGCGCCTGTTGAGCGAATCCAATACGTCCTCGAAATGGGCATCGAGCAATTCAAAGAATTTCGCCAGCTCATTCTGGTCGGCGCGCAACCTCCCATCGCGTATTTTGCTTATCCCGGAAAGGACAGTGCCTTCACGTCGCCAGAATGCAAGATCCACACGCTGGCCAGTCCGGGTGAAGACTACATCGGCGCACTCGATGCACTCGATTCAGCATTGTCGCTGCATAAAACTCAGCCATCCGTAGAAAGTGCAGAGCGACCAGCGTTGCCAGACGGCGACATCACTCTGCAGGGACTCGCCGCAGTCGTAGGCGCATTTCTCCCCGAGAACGCCATTGTGGTGGATGAATCGATGACCTCAGGACGAGGTCTGATGGCGGCGACGAAGGGATGTCCGCCGCACGATTGGCTGGGTAACACGGGAGGTTCGATCGGGATCGCGATGCCGCTGGCCGTAGGTGCGGCAGTGGCCTGCCCCCAGCCGAAAGTTTTGTGTCTCTCCGCCGACGGCAGCAGCATGTACACACTTCAGGCGCTGTGGACCATGGCTCGCGAAGGTCTCCACGTTACGACCGTGGTTTTCGCGAACCGCGATTACGCAGTGCTCAAGCGTGAGTTTTCTTACTTGGGTGTGGGTAAGCCCGGGCCGCGGGCTTCGGAGATGTTCGAAATCGGCCGGCCCGATCTCGACTGGGTGCACTTGTCGCAGGGCATGGGAGTGCCCGGCACCCGAGTCACTTCGCTGGCAGAGTTTGCGAAGGCGTTGCGGAAGGGCTTTGAGAGTGAAGGTCCGTCGCTGATCGAGGTTCCGCTATAAGCCGCGCGCTGCTTGTCTGGCCGCGCTGCGGAAGGTCCGCCGCGATTTTTGCCAGCTCCGGCTTCATGATTTTTCCCAAAGCCGTTACCGGCATTTCTGCGAGCAACAAAATGTGCGAAGGCCGCTTGTAAGCGGCAAGATGCTTCGCCGTATATTCCGCAACTTCGAGTGTGGTCAACGACGCATCCGGCAACGGCTGCACGAACGCGATGATCTCCTCGTCTCCCTCAACCATCCTGCCGATCACCGCCGACCGCGCGACAGCAGGATGACTGTTCAGCACGGCCTCGACTTCCGCAGGATAGACATTGAACCCAAACCGGATGATCAAGTCCTTCGTGCGTCCAACAATAAAAAGATTGTCGCCTTCCAGACGGGCGAGGTCGCGCGTGTTGAACCAGCCTTCAGCATTGATCGCCGCCGCCGTCTCCTCAGGCGCACGGTAGTAGCCCTTCATCACACCGGGGCTGCGCACCCATAATTCGCCAACTTCCCCGTCCGGCACCGTTTTTCCATCGGCTCCCACCAGCCTGATCTCAGTCCCCGGCAGAATCGGCCCCACCGAAGTATCCGACCGCACCGGCGCTTCTGGTCTAACTTGTGCAACCGTCGGACCGCACTCAGTAATGCCGTACGCATGATGAAGCGGCAGCCCCAGAAGATTTTCAACTGCCAACTTGGTCGCCGGGGGAAGTGGCGCGCCGGAGCAGGAAATAATTCGCAGCGCCGAAAACTTCAACGACTCCAGTTTTCTGATCTTTGAGTACTGCAAAAACTGCGAAAACATTGAAGGCACGCCCAGCATGATCGTGATTCCATCTTTTTCCAGGGACACCCGCGCAGCCATCGGATCGAAGCGGGCCGCTAGATAAAGGGTCGAGCCGCTTACGAGCGTACCCAGCAATACTGAAAGGCCGACAATATGCGACAGCGGCAGAATGCCAAACAGGCGATCCTCCGGCGTCATCGACCGAATCTTCGCCGACCCTCCCGCCGAGAACAGAAGATTGCGATGGCGGAGCATCACGCCCTTTGGAACGCCAGTTGTGCCGGAGGTGTAAATCAAAACGGCGACGCGATTCGCAGCATCGTCATCGATTGCCTCAGGCTGAGCGCTCCCATTCAGCGGCCCGATTCCGACCGATCCCAGATCGCCCACCTCTTCGATGAGCGCACCGCACCGGCTTGCGTGCTCCTCGGCATGTGTCGAAGCAGCGGTGAGGTAGATCACTCGCCGCGCATCGCAGTGATCGCGGATCGCATCGATCTCCCGCGCCGAGAGGCGCGGATTCACCGGAATGCACCACGCATCCAACCGAGCAAGTGCCAGCAGAACCGCCGCAAACGCCCGGCAATTCTCGCCCATCACCATCACCCGGTCACCCGGCCGCACACCGTAACCACGTAACCACACCTGAGTTTCCGAGACCGCTTGCGCTAACTGCGCATACGTCCATCGGCCGGTCGCATCCACTAGAGCCGTATGCTCGGGTAAACTCACCAACCAAGGCTCTATCACATCGCAAATGCGCAGGGATGCCTTCACCGAATTTTTATTGCCTCGTTTTTCATCACAGGTTCTTTTGGGATCGTAATCAGGGCGGGATTAATCGGCGGTTTACCCGATCGCAGTCCGCTTCAGCGAGTTGCTATAGGCGGCTGTCATGGCAAATACCGAGCTCTTCGCCTGGCTCGCCAATAAATACTGCAACCAGTTTCGATATACGCACGCCGCGGTCGAGTGCCATCCATTCTGCAATCCGCTGATGACGGCTTGTTCGGGGAAGAATGCCATGGCGTCGGCCTGCTGGTCGGCCATCGCGCTCTTCTGGAATGCAGTCAGAAGCCCGGCTGCAGCGGCGTCAAAATATCCGCCGGCATCGTAGGATAGGTTTCCCGTTCGCGATTCAGGAATCGCTTGATGTCTCGCCGATACTCTTTGAACAGCGTCTGCGATCCATACTCCGGATGCCCCTGGAAGTGCACGAATAAACTCTCGTGTTTTTTCTTAATAAAGGCGTCGACGCCGGCGTGCTGAGATTTAGTGAGAACGACATAACCGGCGGAAGTCAGCTCATCCTCCCGCACTTCATTCCACCGCGAATGCGGAAATCGTACCTGCTCGGGAATGCGGTGCAGCAGCGCATGATTGCATGCCTTACGCGATTTCACCAGGCCGAACTGCTTGTCCGGCAAACGATGACGTCCGATGCCGTCGCTGTGCAGCACCCCGGCATGTGCCGCCAGGCAGGAAAGCACGGTGGAAGCCGTACTGCGTTCCGCCCAATCGAACACTTCCGTCAAGGCTTTCCAGTAAGGTTCGTCATTCAAGTTCGGCTGGCGCGGCTCTGTGCCGGTAATTATAACGCCATCAAACTGGCTCTGCCAGAGCTCGTCAGAACTGTGGTAAAAACTCTTCAGATGTTGCTGGCCGCGTTCGCCTCGCGGCACTCCGGTCAACGAATAAAGTTTCAGATAGATGGGAACGTGACCCGATGCGTCGTCGAGGAGCTCGAAGAACTGCATCTCGGTATCTTCCAGCGCGGCATCCGGCATGTTGTTGATGAAAGCAAGGTTCAAGCCTTCGGTCCGCGAAGCGTTGCCGGAAACCGACGGGCGGCGATTTTTTTCCAGAGCCCAACGAGGCGGTACTTGCCCGCCGTCAATCATCAGTGGCATGTCACACCTTCCCCACGGCTACGCGTGCCTGATCGGGCAACTTCTGATCTCTTGCGCTTTCCAATGCCTGGCCTAAATCTTCAAGAATGTCGTCGATGTGCTCAATCCCCACGCTGAGGCGAATCATCTCCGGCGTCACTCCCACCTTCGCCTGCTCCTCAGGCGTCAGCTGCCGGTGCGTCGTCGAGGCAGGATGGCACGACAGCGATTTCGCGTCGCCCATATTCACCATGCGCTTGAACAAGCGGAAAGCGTTGAAGCATCTCCTGCCGCCCTCGTAGCCGCCTTTCACTCCGAAAGTCAGCAGCGAGCAGAAGTTCGATCCCAAATAACGATGTGCCATCGGATAGAGCGGATTATCCGGAAACCCAACATAGTTCACCCACGCAACCATGGGATGAGCTCGCAAAAACTCCGCCACTTTGCGCGCATTCTCAACGTGGCGTTCCACGCGCAGCGCCAGCGTCTGAATCCCTTGCAAAAATAAAAATCCGTTAAACGGAGAAAGCGTGGCGCCCGTATTTCGCTGGCACACAGTCCGGCAGCGCGCCACATACGCCGCATCTCCGAAATGATCCACGTAAACCACGCCGTGATAAGCGATCTCCGGCTTGTTCAACATGTAAAACTTGTCCGGATATTTCCGCCACGGAAATTTGCCGCTATCCACGATCATTCCGCCGATGCTGGTCCCGCCCCCGCCGATAAACTTGGTCATCGAGTGCACCACCACATCAGCGCCATACTCGATCGGTCGCAGCAAAATCGGCGTAGCCACGGTGTTATCCACCACCAACGGCACGCCGTGCTTGTGTGCCACTCGCGCCAATCCCTCGATGTCGGCCACGTTTCCCGCCGGATTGCCCACGCTCTCGCAGTAAACCGCGCGGGTATTCTCATCGATTAATTTCTCAACATCCTCAGGGCGATCGCTGACTGCAAACCGTCCAGTGATTCCCCGCTTTGGAAAGATGTGCGCCAACAGCGTGTAGGTAGCGCCATACAGCTGGGGCAGAGAAACAATATTGTTTCCCGCCTCCGCAATATTTATGAGAGAGTATTCAATCGCCGCCATCCCCGAACTGACGCTAAGCCCGTCAACTCCACCCTCGAGAGCTGCCATGCGTTTTTCGAGCACGGTGTTGGTGGGGTTGCCGATGCGAGTGTAGATGTTCCCCTGCACTTCCAGGTTGAACAGCGCGGCGCCGTGCTCCGCGCTGTCAAACTCGAAAGCGACTGTCTGGTAGATCGGCACCGCCACGGCCTTGGTCGTAGGGTCGCCGTCGTAGCCTGCGTGAATCGCGATGGTCTCTTTCTTCATGGTGCGGACAGTATCATGCGAACAGTTGCGGTGAACGTCGATCCTAAGAGCGCGAGGCAGCCTCGGCTTTCTCGCGCGCTTGCGGCATTTTCATTTCGTGAAGTTCATGCCGCTCCGGAGCCGAAGGTGGTGCCGGTTCCCGCTCCAGCGCCTTGCTCACCGCTCGCGTCACAGTGCGAGCCGCAAAGCCGGCGCCGACGGCGAACCGCATTACCGGGCCAAAGCTGTTGGCAGCGGTGAGCCCCGCAAAATACAGGCCGGGGACGGATGACTCAAAGCCGGAAGACAGCACAGGTGAGCCTCCAACCAGCTTGAGGCTTGAGCGAATCTCCGGACTGACGAACTTCAGTCGATCCATATCCACCTTGTAACCGGTCGCGGCAATCACGTGTTCGGTCACCACTTCACGCTGAGAGCCGTCCTGCGCTCGAAGATGGAGCACTGCGCGGCCGTTCCGAACCTCAGTACGCTCCGTCGTGTACCCCAGCAGCAGAGGAACCTTGCCGATGACCTTTGCCTTGGCGAACCATCCGCCCGAAGGGCCCAGCACTCTGCGGACAGCTTCCAGGCGCAGGCTCTCAGGCAGGTAATAAAACACCATGGGCAAATCCGCAAAGAAGCGCAACCGCCAGCCCGGCCCAATCCCTGACTGTGGACGCTTAATTTTCTGCCACCAGGGTGCCTCCTTGCCCGTCGGCGCACCGTGGAACTTCAATTCAGTTCGGCGAGAAACCAGTTGTACATCCGCGCCAATCTCGTGGAGCAACCCGGCAAGATCGCTCGCCGAAGAACCTCCGCCGATTACTACTACATTACGGCCTCGGAACGCTTCCAGTTCGTGATGGCGGAAGCTATGCGACAGAAATTCTGCCGGCAGGTTTGCCAAATTCGCAGGTACATGTTCGAAGTGAGTGATCCCTACCGCGATCACGACCTTCTGGGCAGTGAAGGCTTTCCCGCTGTCGAGTCCCACACGGAATCCGCCCGGTACACGCTCCACGCTGGTGACCATCTTGTCTTCCAGTTCGGGTACCATGCGTTCCTTGAACGCCGCACCGTAGGCGCTGAAAGTATCGAGACGCACCGGAATGCCCGTGTCGGCATACTCGATCCCCTTCTGCGCGCAATAAGTGCGCAGCGTAAACGTGCTGTCAGGATCGAAGATGCTGGAGGCGAAGCCGTCAGACTTGAGGCACATGCCCTTCGGCATGTGCTTCTGCCAGCTATCCATCAAGCGGCCAAAAATACGAAAGGATATGCCGCGGCTCCGGAAGTGCGCAGCGATTGAAAGTCCGTAAGGACCTGCTCCAATGATGGCAGTGTTGATCATGGGTGTTGTAAAACCTCGCTATCGATTTCGAAATCTTAAGAAGCTGGCAGTAAAACTACCAGTGGTCTTTCGTGGGGAGAAAGGGGAAGGAAACTGAGAAATAATACCACGTCCACTTGCCACAATGCACCAAGAATTAGAGGCCCCAGATGACCGTCAATGGGTTCGTAAGCAGCTTACAATCAATCACATAGCTGGAAGCTGCAAGAAACCGGCGTTACCTTTTCTGGGCGAGCTTCTTCTCGATGAAGGCGACGGCGTTTCTTACCGAGCCGAGATTTTCAGCAATCACTTCGTCATCTTCCACGCTGATATCGAAGCGCTCTTGTAGGAAAACCACCAGTTCCACCACCCCGGTTGAATCCACCACGTTTCCCAGAAGCGGTTCGTCATCCTGTAGTTTTTCCTTGCGGCCCAAAAGGAAGTTGTCCACAAGGAAGGTACGAATTTCAAGCTCGATGTCTGTTGTCTGCATTGTGTTTGTTGTCCTCAGTAGATGGGTTTACGGATTTGTGCTGCCCGTTATCTTTCTCTTGCCTGCAGTGCCAAGCTGGCGCTCGCTGATCCCAGCACCCACTCTCCGCGGGTGGGATCGTAACTCTTTACCACCCTGGCGGGATTGCCTGTAACGACGGAATACGGTGGCACGCTTCGGGTCACCAGAGAGTTGGCGCCGATCACCGAATTCCTTCCGATGACGAGCTCTTTCTTGCCGCAAAGAATGGCAGCTCCAAAACCAATCCAGCACCCTTCTTCGATGCGAATCGTTCCGCCCTTGGTGATTCCCTGATCGCCGATGGGAACATTCACATCCTCGAAAGCATGGTCGTGATCCATGATCAGGACGGAAGGAGCAAAAACAGCATTGCGCTCGATGTGAATCCGGTTGCCGGCTGAAATCACGCAGCGCCGTCCAATCTTGCAGCCGTCTTCCAGAATGATGACCGGTTCATCGGACTCGGGCGCCTCCTCGGGAATATTGATCCAGACATCCCGGCCCATCGTTACCGAATTGCCGATTCGAATGAATCCAGCCATCGATCGCTGGATTTCCACCGAGTGGTGCACTGAGAAGGGGTCTCCCACGGAGGCGAACGGGTAAGTGTGCACCAGCCACAAGCTTCGCAGCTTATTCGCGATGCGCTCAGCCCACGAGAGTGGATCGTCGGCCGCCATGCGGTCCCGGTTACTCATGCATGGTCTCCAAACCAGCCAGACTCTCTTCCCTCTCAATCGCTGCGGCCCGCTCACGCGATTGACCGTGGACAGAATGCTTCGCTTCCTCGATGTCATCCTCGCTCGCGATTCCAGAATCCAGTTGGCACGGACCACCCTCCAGAAACGCCCGCAGCGTGGCGATGAGACGTGGTGACGCCTGGGTGTCAATGCGCCCCGTCTCTCCTACGCGCAGGGCCAGATCGAGCTTCTGCGGCAATTCCCGCTCGTCATTAGCGACGATGATCCTGCCTTGCGCCCCAAAACGTTCCGCCGTTGCCACCTGGTGATCATTACGCGTCTCGTGTAAATCTCCTCGCCGCGGCATCACGACAATCGGCTTCCCCAGTTCGAGCGAAGAGATAATCGATCCCATCCCCGCGTGAGCTACTATCACGCTGGCCTCACGCATCACTTTCCCGAATTCCGCTGGGTCCATGAACTTCGTGAACTGGACGTGCCGGGGCTGGAACGTTGAGCCGCCGATCTGCGCCAGAATGTCAGTCCGGCCACGCGCCGCAGCCCATTCGTCGACGGCGCGAATCAGGCGGTCAAACGGCTCTTGTGATCCTACGGTGGCAAAAATCATAAAACTGACCCTGCGTAGTGCGGCCCGCCGCTCCGCGCCAGATGCGGCCATTGCGTCAGCCAGAGGTCGGCGTAACGGCCGACGCGCGATCCGGACATGGAAACTTCCTCGACGTTCGCGATGCTATCGATCCAGATCGTTCTCGCCCCGAACCAGCGTCCGATCATTAACGCAAAAAATCCCGGAGCAGCACCGGTCGATATGACTACCGCCGGCCTTTCCTTGGCCATAATCCAAGCCAGCCTCGCGGTCAGCGTAACCCATGCCAGCTTGTTCCAGCGCGTGGCATCGTTCACCGTATAAAACTTATTTTCAGGAACCTGCGAGCGATACGATTTCAGCACCGTAACATAAACAATGTCAGCATCTGCAAATGCCGGGATTACGCGCCGTAGTTGCACCCAATGCCCGCCGCTGGAGCACACCGCCAACACTTTGTCGCGTTTATGCGTTTGCGCCAACTGTCCGCTTACTGGCATAGCTCCCTCAACGGCTTGATCTGGAAAGATTCGCGCTCCGCGACATCCAGAAGTGTTTCGGTTAATTCGAGAACAAACTCATCTCGTGGCTTGGTCCGGGCGAGATCATGCATCAGAACAATGCCGCCACCCTCACTGCACAGCCGGTCTGCGACTTGTTTCGTGCTGGGTAGAGTGGCATGGCTGTCGCCGGAATCAATCGTCCACCACCACACCGGAGCTCCCCGCCGGCGAAGCGACCAATATGTGGGCAGCGTCATCTTCCCGTATGGTGGACGAAACATTCCCTGCGGTTCCATCCACGCGGAAAGCCGTTCATATCCCGCATCGATGTCGGCGACCGCTTCCCAGGGCAGAGCCTTCCACGCATTAAGATGCTGGTCGGAATGGCAGCCCACATCATGCCCTTCCTGAACCACGCGATTGACAACCTCCGGGTGCTGCTGCGCGTGGCGGCCCAGCATAAAAAAGCTGGCGCGTGCGCCGCGGCTCCGAAGCAGATCGAGGAGTTGCGGCGTGAGCCCACTGCTTGGACCATCGTCATAGGTGAGCGCGAGAATTCGATCCCTCACCACTTCCTGCCGCGCCCGGTTCATCCGGTAGCGCCGCCAAAACCACGGCGAGAAATAAACGGCCGACCCCGCCAGTCCGATCGTGGCCGCCAACGCCGTAGTCATTGTCTTGCGCATTCTTGATTCGTAGCTAGGACACTTCCAACGAACGGGAAGAGCACGAGTTCTATTCGTGCCGTTAGCCGCTGAAATACACCCGCGCTTTATTGCCAGCGGTTCAGAAGCTTCTAAGATTCACGGACCAACCGGTTTGCATCCACGCGAAAAGGCCATTCGCCATCCAGCCGCGAGAAAAACGCAGCCCCACTCTGGATCGGGCCAAGGAATTCCGGCTTGCTTGAATGCACTAACGTCCAGCTTCCGTTGCGCAGAAAAAAGCACGACCTCTGCGTCAACTCCTGCATGAATTGAGGTTCCAGCCGGCCATGAAGTCCAGCCAAGCCTTGTTCCCAGGCGTCATAGAAAAGATGATCGAGAACTTTGCCGACCGACGGGCTGTCGGATCCAATCTGCAAAACTTCGCCGACCGCGCCCGGCGCCACATAGTAGATAAACCAGCCGATCGCTTTCTTGTCCTTGTCGCGGACCAGAACTCGCCGCACCTCGCCGAGCGCTTTTCTTTTGATCACGAACTGCAGCACCCAGTCCAGAGAATTCAAATCGTATTCCGGAAGCAGCAGTTGCTTGCTGGGTATGGTCTGCAAGCACTGCAGCAACGTTTCGACGCTGAGTTCTTCTCTGGTGGTAGCCGTGGGCTGCACCTGGCGAAAGGGACTTCCCGGAAATCTTGTCGCCGCTCCATCAGCCAGACCGCACACGGGTTTCGCCACGGCCCCGATCGTGGCCATAAGTCTGCTTTTTTTCAGACGCGTCACCCCATGCACACCATAGAGAGACGGCCGCAACGGGCGCGCCCACAACAGGCTATACACAGGCACAACGGTGAAGCCAAGACTGCGCAACATCTGGCGGCTGTTCTCGTTCGCCGAATCCGTGATCGAAACATCCTGCGTGCCCTTCATGAACGTCCGCACCAGTTGCATCGCCGCCATCGATGCCCTGCATTCCGGATCGAGCACAAAGTTGCTGCCGAACGCCATGCGGACCGGCCTCCCCTGCAACGTCATCCGCCGCGGCACTGCGCCGAAAAATCCCCGAACCTTTCCTTCCCCGTCCTCATAGACCCGGGAGACAATGCCCTCGTCTTGCCAGGGATTTTGCAGGAACAATTCCTCGAAGTAGGTTTTCAGGCTGGCAGGCGAAGGGGCCTGCCGCTCGTGCAAAACCTTCCACACCAGGTCCGATACCGCCGGCACATCGCCCGCAACAAATGCCCTTAATCCTGCCATATTTCCGAACGGTGCCTTTCTCTTTCCTGTTGCTTCTCTCTGCCCGATTACACGCAGTCCGTAAAGGCCCGCGCTCCCTCTAAATCGTGCTGCCCCCATCGATCACCAGCACCTGCCCGGTCAGAAAGCTGGCTTTGTCCGACAAAAGAAACAAAACCGAACCGACCACATCTTCCGGAACGCCTAGCCGGCCCAGCGGCGTGCGCCGCAGGATCTGTTCTTTCTGATGGTCGTTCAGTCCTTTGCTCATCTCGGTATCGTAGTAGCCGGGAGCCACCGAGTTCACGCGAATATTTTGCTCTCCCAACTCTCGCGCCAATGCGCGCGTGAACGCGTCCATGCCGCCCTTGGTGAAGGCATAAACCGACATGCCGCGAAATCCCCGGATGGAGCTGATCGACGAAATATTCAAAATCACTCCGCCAGCCTTCGCCACCAGCATGCGGCGCACCACCGCCCTCGTCAGCCGGAGCGTGCCTTCTCCATTTACCGCCAGAAGTTTGTGAATCGTCTCCTCTGGCATCGTCGCCAGCACGCCGTCGGCCGCAATCGCCGCGCAGTTGATCAAACCATAAGGATCGCCGAACGCGGTGCGCGCCGATTTAAGAAAGGCCGCCACCGAAGGCCCATCGGATAAGTCGGCGGTCGCAAAAAAGAATTTATCGTTTCCGCTCAGCCTATCGATAAAGTCGGATTTTGTCCGGCTGAATGTGCTGACGCGATAGCCGCTCTCCAAAAGCCCGCCAACGATCGACTTCCCGAGCCCTCGGCTGCCACCGCTGATAATGATATGCCGATCCACTGCCGCTGCCGTGCTCATCATGAAGTCTTCGTCCTGAGCGTCTTCCCCGCGGACGAAATTTCAATCCGTTCCACCAGCTTGATCATCCGGGGCTGCTGGGGGCTGGCCAGCTGCGACCGGCATACGCGAAAAACAGCTTCCTTCAGAGCCTCAGCATTCTGATTTGCATCCGGCACAATTTCGCAGGCCACCAACTCGCCCGCAATCGACGAATGCTTGCCGAAAACTCTGACGTCGGAAACGCCGGGAATGGCGCGAATCGTGCGCTCCACTTCGATGGGGTATACCTTGCTGCCCGCCACGTTGATCATGTCCGACTTCCGTCCCACAAAGTAGAAGCGATCCTGTTTTTCTTCCACGAGATCGCCCGTTGCAAACCACTCGCCCGCACTCGGACGGTTTGACGAGTACGGGTCATACATCCGCATTGCATTCGGAGACCGTGCGAAAAGCTCTCCACCTTCGACCTTGAGTTCGACCTGTTCCGACAGTGCTTGATTAAGAAAGCTCGAGGGAAACCCAGCAATACCATCGTTGACCGCAAAACATCGTCCAAGTTCGGTCGTCGCGTAAATATGCACCAGCCGCGCATCGGGGAAATGTTGCCGAAGCTGCTCGAGAATCGGCTGATCGACCACCTCGCCGCCCAGCGTAATTTGCAGGATCGGTATGCGCCGCAGCAACTCCCGGTCTGCGAACATCAACAGCCGCCGCCAAAATGAAGGCGTCGCAGAAACGAATTGCACTTTCGCATCGTGCATGAATTGAGCCGTCGTTTGCGGATTCATCTCCGGCTCCACCGCGGCCAATGTTCCTCGATTGGCAAAGCACTGCAACATTACCTGCAAGCCGGCGTAGAGATTGGGACGGTAAGTCAGAAGCCATCGCGGCGCGGGATGTTTCGAATCCTGTCGCACCGGACGGCTCAGGCTCTCCCACGAATGCCTCGCTGCTTTCGGTGCTCCCGTGCTTCCTGAAGTCAGAATCGTAACCGTGCCCGTCCCGCTCCAGGCGGCTTCATCCGGCAACTCATGCGCGATAAAACTCGAGGCATCCTCATCTCCGGAAGCAACCAGCAGCGCTCCTAACTTGAGATTCGTGGCGAGCCGCAACATCTCTTCGAGCGGCAGATGAGCATCGAACAGAAAAGCGTCGCAAGCCAGGATGTCGAGCGCGGCCAGAGCAGCATAACTTCCCGCGGTCGGCGGGAACGACAATCCAACTCGCCGCTGCTTCACGGCCGCGTGGTCGTCTGCAATCGCACGCGCTTCCGCCCGCAGCTCCGCCCACGTGGTTGACCGCTCGCGCGTGACCACGGCGTCTTGCTGCTCGGGTATAGTTTCGTCGAAAAGGATTCGGCTCAGCATTAGGAAACTAGATTAGGACACTGAATTAGGACACCATGAATTAATCGTACACAGCCGCAAGGTCAGCAAGGGTCTTGATTTGAAACTCGGTCTCGGTTGCAAACGGATCTTTCCCGGTAAGCTCTTCCATGCGAATCACCGCCTGGGCAAAATCCAGCGATTCGAGCCCGATCTGATCCAGAACCGTGTCTGGATCGAGCGATGGCACCGCGAGGCTCTTCATTTGGAAGACCTCGGTAAGCACTTGAATGATACGACCCTGATTTTCGGTGATGGCAATCATGCGATTCTCTTTTCTCCTGTTTGAGCGCTGAGCACCGGCGCGCCGCCCTGGCCGCACTAAAGACCGCAGTTTGCGTTTCAGTGCAAACGCGTAAGGGAGCCAGCGGTAGGCTCCCGCCAGCTTTAAGCGGAACTCGATTGGCCAATCGGTAGGTGTGACGCCGACGCGCCCGCTGACAAATTCCTTCGGTTGCGTGAAGGCAAATTCCGGAAGCGCCGTGAAAACCCGATCATAACAGGCTTCACGGCAACCCTCGACGACGCCGTCACTGAACGCGCCGTATGGAAAGCTGAACAGCTTTACCTCTCGTCCTAATATGTTCGCAAGCTTCGCCCGCGATCCAGCCAACTCCTGCTGGAGTTGATCATGGTTCAGCACGCTAGGCAGCACGGGGTGCGTCATGGTGTGCGATCCGATGGTTACCAGCTCAGACGGCAGCTGTCGAAGCTGCTGCTCGGTCATCACCTGTTGCTGGGAAGGATCGTCTCCACCAAAATATTCCCATTTGGGATTGGTCCCGAGGGCTTCCGTCACAATAAACAGAGTCGATGGAATCTTTCTTTGCGCCAGTTCGGGCAATGCATTCGTGATTATGTTCTCGAGTCCATCATCGAAGGTAACGGCGGCATAACGCCCGCCTTGCTCTGGCAGGCTTTCGATGGCGGCGGATACTGGCGTCGTATTGCGGGCCAGCACGTCCATCTGCCCGGCGAACTGAGCCCGCTGCTCGGATGTGACCGAATGGTAGGCCAGTACGACGCAGCCTCCACGGGACTGTAGCCGGTCCCATGCCCAGACCAGCAAACTTCCACTCAAATTAACGACTCGCTTCAACATGATCTAGTTCCTCTCCATCGATGCAGAAAATTCTCTTACGCCGTCGCCCGATGACGGCCACAGCAGCCGGACAGAATGGCCGGCCAACTCATTTTGAACTGAAAACAGCGGGCGGGGGTTTATGCTCTTGATCCTTAGATATTAGACGTTTGATTCGTAGAGATTGGGAGTGCTCTTTGACGCCACGCGCGGGCTCTTACTCGAGCCGCCGGTGATATCAACGCCTTCATCGTCGCGATCCATTTCGATCCCGTCGATCGCAGAGCTTCTTTCTGTTTCGAGCTTCTCTTGAAAGGAGACAGAATCGCGATGACCAGCAGGCGCAGGGCCGCATTGAAACCCATCGCAATCCGAAACGCCACTCCATACGCCCGCCCATAGTTCTTCACGCAAAATCGCACCGCCGACTTCATCTTCATTACGTTTTGCCACTCCGGCGCGCTGCTCTTGCCGGCATAGTGGACGATGGTTGCGCTGCCGATGTAATAGTTGGTCAATCCGGCGCGTTCCGCCTGGTAGCACAAATCAACATCCTCGGCATACATGAAGTAGTCTTCGGCGAACATGCCGACTCTCTGGAACACCTCGCGCCGCATCAGCATGCAAGCGCCTGAAATCGCCTGCACCTTTGCCGGAGCCGGATCGTCGGAAAAAAGCGGACCGATTCCGCATAACCTCGGCCAGCGCAGCCGCAGGTACTCAAGCTCAAAACACTGGCTAAAAATAGTTGGGTACAGCATGATGCAGCTGGTCTGGATGGTCATGTCTCCATTCAGCAGCTTGCATCCCACCACACCGGCATCGGGAAGGGAACGAATCGCGCTCAGCATGGTCGTCAGCGCCGGGCTGACGAGCTTGGTGTCCGGATTCAGAAATAGGACGTACTCTCCCTTCGCATGCCGCACTCCCAGATTATTCGCCCCGGCAAAACCCAGGTTCTCCTTGCTCAGGATCAGAACGATGTCGGGAAACTGCTGCTTCAGGACGCTGGGATCGCCCGCAGGCGACGCGTTGTCGACCACAATAATTTCAAACGAGATTCCCCGCGTGTGCTCGTAAATACTTGGAATGCATTCGAGCAGATAGTCGACTGAGTTCCAGTTGACGCAGACGATCGAAAGGTCCACGGTGGCCGCCGAGCTAAGTTCTTGATCTTTCATTAAATTCATAATTCACTTTGGGGGCAGCCGGAGCATGCCAAGTTTTAAGTTTGAATCGTGAGTTCCTCGGTTCAGGGCTCAAAGGAATTCAATAGCTAGGCAATGGCGCGGGATGTATTGTCCCGCTCCCATGTAATGTTTCCGTCACGAAGACGCTGCTGGGCTCGATTCTTTGCGAGAGCCGTAACCAGACAATAGACCGCCAGCCGGGGCCACAACCGCGGCTCCCGGAATAAACGGAGCAGCGATTGATGGTTGCTCTCACCCCGGTTCCGCCAGAGCTGGGGAAATCGGCTCGCCAGTTCAAACGACCCATAATGGGCCCGCGTCTTTGTGGCGATCAGATCCTTCACCGTCCGTGGCGGAAACACTGTCGACATTGCGGAACCAACTGTCTCCCGCTCTCCCGGTTGAAAGTGGATGCGGACATAACCGTCGTCGGCAGTCAGCCGGGGAAACTCGCCAAAGCGCTTGCGCCCAGCTTCCGATAGCGCATACACGCCGGAACCGCCGATCCCTTCCTGCGCCGAAGGCAGAAGTGATCGAACGTCATAGCAGGCGCGCACCACCCACGAGCAACCCGCAAGATCGAAAGTCGGAGTCGGAGCCACAGCCAGCACGTCTCCCCGTTCCAAACGCCGAGCTAACGCTCGAATCGTTTGCACGTTGATGACCACGTTGGCATCCGCGTAGATGCGCGGGAAGCCGTGTGCCGCTTGATCACCCAGGTTCAGCGCGTGAGCCTTGCCCGCCACGCTGGTTTCAATGACTCGAACCCGTTTTCCAAAGCCGCCGGCCACAGATGCGGTGTCGTCGGTACATCCGTTGCAGACGACAATCACCTCCAACTCATCCTTCTCCGCGCCCTCAAGGATCGCTTTCAAAGTTCGGGCGATGACCGAACTCTCATTGTGCGCGGGAATGATGACTGAAATCATGGGTTGCTCGGGAGGTTCAGTCGGAGCCAGATCGTGAAAAAGATCGGGAAGAAAAAATCAGCATTGCGCTTTTCTGAAAACCACTTCCATGCACGGTCCTTCTCCCGCCACGGATGCAAGTTGCGCCAACGGCGCCGCCACCGCCACGCGGAATCCCTTGGACACAACCTTCATCGGCAAGCTTCGCGGTTTGGGCCTGGACTGGGGCGTCGCCTCGAAGCCAAGTTTTTCCAACACGCTGGAGCAAACATATCCCGTGCTGCGTTCCAGATAGGAAACTTTCGGCGTTCCCACGCTGACTTCCTCGAATCCAAGCTCGGTCATGACGTAGCGAATCGACGCCGGAGAAAAGTGAGACAAGTGCCGCGGCAGTTCAAGGCCATACCAGTAGGAACCGAACAGCCGTGCCTCCCAAGAATCGATATTCGGCATCATGGCATAAAAGATGCCGCCGGGCTTCAGCCACTCCAGCACCTTGGCCAGAAACTGGCGCGGAGCATAGACGTGCTCCAGAAGATCGAAGGCGGTGATCACATCAAAGCTCGCCGGCAGGAACGGAGCCGCAACTGCATCTCCCACGAAAACTTCAGCGCCCGTGATTACTCGCGCCCGCTCGGCCGTTGACTCCTCCATCTCGATTCCGTACAGCTTCCATGCCGGTCCTTTCATTGCGCCCAGAAAGCCGCCGGAGCTGCATCCGATGTCAAGAATGGCTCCTCCGGATTTATGCTGCGAAATCATCTTTACCTGATCTTTCCAGCGCCGAGCGCCCGCCCATTCTCCGCCGGCGACGATTGCCTTGTGGTAGTCCTCGGTGTAGTGGCGTCCCATCTCTTCAGGCTTCGGCGGGTCGGCAAGCGAAACTCCGCGGCACGACTCGCACCGCACCAGCCGGTACACCTCCTTGCGCAGATGAAACCGGTCGGGAGCCATCAGCAAATCGACGAGTTGCTCCCCGCCGCAGATCTCACAAGTCACGGCTTGCCGGCCGGCATCTTGCTGCGCGGTCACTGCCATCTCGGGATCGACCAGAGTGTTCGATACATTCATTAGGATCTACTCACCTTTCGCTTGAAACTACGCTCGCACTAATCGACAGCTTCAAAGGCCGGCTTCGGAGCGCGCATGCGTATCGCACGGCGGGGCAACAAGACGCCCAACACAGTCTGACTATCGCTGGCAGTCACGAACCCAGTAAGCCGCAGCGCCGGCCACAAAGCCAGAGCGCAAGCCCCAAAAATCAGGGCAGCATGTACTGCGGCAAACATGCGCGGCCCAAGTGCGGGCAGCGGAATATAACTTGCCGCCACACCCACCGCGACAATTCCCGCAGTCGAAATCACCACTTTGTAGAAATCGGAAAGCAGCGTCTGAGGACGGAATACGTGGAAGGTCTTGGCCACTGCGTAGACCATGAATAGCATGCCCAGCATCTCCGCAAATGCCAGCCCACCCAACACCCCGTAGAATCCAATGCGATGCGCGAACATGGTGACCGCAAGCAAAGTGACGATGACCAAAACCTGCCGGAGGTTATCGAGCACGGCGCTGCCTGAAATACGATACAGAACCAGTCCCAGCACCGAGACTGCCTGGAAAACTCCCGCCAGAGCCACCAGCGCCAACGCCGTCCTGAACTGCGGAGCATTTTGTCCGGTCCAGGCGAAGATGATGGTTGCGCCAAAGCACGCGATCAGCGAGAGCGGAATCAGGGCAAAAGCCATCGTTACCTTGAAAGACTTGTGCAGCAGATTTCCCATCCGCTCGATCGCCCCCGACGCATAAACCATGGAACCGCCGGAAAGAATCGAAAGCAGAAATGCATCCTGCAACATCTGCGCCGGATTGATGAGCCGGAGACAGAGCGCGTAAATGCCGGCGAAGTCCACCCCGAAGGCATGCAGCATGGTGACGGGCAGAATCGCGGCATAGAGAACCTGCAGCACGCTGACCAGTTGG
Source organism: uncultured Acidobacteriaceae bacterium (assembly GCA_963838015.1). Classification (GTDB taxonomy): domain Bacteria; phylum Acidobacteriota; class Terriglobia; order Terriglobales; family Acidobacteriaceae; genus Sulfotelmatobacter. The sequence goes on from CAWIPG010000001.1 coordinate 469,322, forward strand.
TAACTGCCCGCAAACCGGAACAGCTCGCGCAACACATTCTTCCTGATGTTCCGCATTGCGACGTGAATCTGCGGCACCACCCGGCGCGAAGCGGCAAAGCAGCACACCACGTAGGCCAGCTCCGAAGCTCCCATCACCGACGCCATCGCCAGCAATCCGTGGCCAAAATGCAGCAACGCGACAATCGCGATCGCTTCCACAATCGCAAACCCAATCCCAAATCGTCTCGCAATATCGATGCGGTGCCCGCCCATGATGACGGCTTCAAACACGGCTCCCACATTCGCCATCACCATGATCAAAGCCAGCACGGAAATCGAACTGCTGGTCTCTTTCAGAAACTGCGCCGGCACTCCGGCAGCTTGGGCCAGAGCATGCGAGAAAAACGCGATCGGGATTAGCCCAACAACAGATAGTGTAAGTATCGCCGCGCAGCCCGTGCTCAGCAGTTGGCTTGCTTTGGTGTAGTCTCCGGTGCCGGTCGCTTCCGCCACATACTTTTGAAACGCCGACTTGACCCCCACCGTTCCGAAGCGCATGTAGGCGGAGGTGGTCATAATGATCGACCAGATGCCGTATCCCCCCAGGCCGAGGTGAGTGATCACGATCGGAATCGTGATCAGCCGGGTGGAAACCTGCGTGCCTCCCAGGATGATGCCGAAGATGGTATTGGTTCCAATGCTGGCCGCGAGCTTCGGGCTGGAACTCGTAATCACCTTCGGCTCAGTGCTGGCCGGAGCGCTCTCGATAGTAGTCGTCATAATGAACTTGTACGAACCGATTCTTCCGCCAGCGGCCAGGCCCTCTCTGTCTCTGTCTCAACCACGCTGACTGCCTCCGGCAAAACTTCAGGTTTCACCGGCTTCAACTCTTTCTTTCGCTGCGCCAGCGCCACCACCGGAATCATGGCGAGGAAGCAATACCACACCACCTCGGTTTGATCGAAATAGGAAATACCGATGAACGACACCACATTGGCGAACAAGGCCGCCCCCATCGCCCAAATAAAGAGTGCTCTCTTCTTGTCCCTGCTGGCGGCGCGCCGGGCTCGTCCCAGGTACTTAAATCCGTAGACCAGGACCGCCACAAAGAAAATGAAAGGGAGAAGTCCGGAATTATCGCAGGTCGCCACATACTGGTTGGCCGTGTCCCACATGTCCCAGCCCCAGGCGCTGGTGTCTTTTACACCGATCAGCCACCAATCCCCAAAATGGTGGATGCATTGGTCGATCAGCATATAGCGGTGCCAGCCCGACGATCCCCCCGTAATATCGATCCTCGCGATCAGGTTCCACACCGGCGCCTTCATCACCATGTGCAGCGAGACCAGAATCAGCACAATCCCCCACCGCACCATCTGCATCCGCTGGCGAATCGGCCACATGCCCAGAGCCACCACCCCGGCCGCATACCCCAGCACCGGCGTGCTCGAGTTCGAGGCCAGCACAATCACGGTCGCCGAAATCACTCCCACCACCGCCAGCTTGCGGTATTTCCTGCCCTTCCACCACAACGCCACGAACAATGGCATCACGATCGCGCCGAATGTTCCCGCCAGAATGGAATGGCCAAACGGACCCTGCGCGCGAAAGCGGTCGTCTCGCGCCGCCAGAGACGAATAAACAAAAGCCCTCGCGCCTCCGAGCATCGCATACGGGTTATGCCCGGTCATAACCTCGTAGGTCATCACCGCGGCAACAAAAGCCGCCAGCCAGGCCAGCGTTTGCATCGCGTGTAGAACATCTTCCTCGTCGCGGATCAGGAAGCGCAGCAGGAAGTATGAACCGAAGACGGTAAATACATTCCCCAGTTGGTTGATCACTTCTCCGGAGGCCTGGAACAATAAGATTCCGTTGACCGCGATAAAAATTGTCAGCAGGATGGTAAAGATATCGATCTTGTTCACTCCGCCGCTGAATATCCGCGACTTCGAACCGGCCTTCCCGCGCACCATGCGCACGATCGCAAACAGAACCAGCAGCCGCAACATCGGAAAATGTGCCGGGCCGATCAGCAAAACCTGATCCATCGGAATCAGAATCGCGGCCGTCAGAAATGCAGCCAGCGCCTTCTTGCGCGGCCAGATGCATATCAAAATGCCGGCAACCAGCGTCAGCGCGAGGACCGCCGGGTGCAGGACTGTTGCTGCCACGCCCCCGCCGAATTTTAGGTGACCAGGTTCCACGGACTAGCTTTTTTATTACAACCCTGATTTTCTGTAAGCTCGAAATCGCTGGCGGATTATCAGCGGACCCTTCTGATCCAGAAACTTCCGGGCGCGGTTTCGTTGCGACGGTAGGAAGGGAACGTTCGCTCCAGGGCTTCCGGGTGCTTGCTATTCATGTAGCTGCCGGCCCAGAGCACTTCAAAGGAGTTATTGAAGGCCAGCAGCGCCTGCAAAATGTATTGTTCGTTCCAGAAGCGCAGATCCTCCACCACCCACGACCTCGGGTACGGAGCGGGCAGGAAGATGTCATGGAAGTGGACAATGACGCCCTTCTTCAGGCGCGGAACAATTTCCAGGTACTCGAACTGGACGTCGCTTGCTTCCTTCAGAACATGGCTGCTGTCGATAAATAAGATGTCGTTTTCCCGCAGGTTTTCAAACTCCGCGAGCGGCACTGACTGCACCGGGGATTTGATCAGGCGCGTGAGCCCGGGAAATCCTCTTTCGATTTCGGCGCTCGGATAAGGCTCGATCGCGATCATCTGCGCCTGCGCGCCCGTCTCGCGGTCATTTCTCAGCAGGGCCGTGGATGAGATGCGCGTCGAATTGCCCGAGCCGATCTCGATCACTGTGTTTGGCCGGAAATGCCGGATCATGCAATAGAGGATTTCCGCATCCACCGAGTTGAAGGACTTGCTCAGCAGCGAAGACCCGTTGGACGGAGGTTGGGGATTCGAGAACTGACCAAACTCCGGCTGGTATTTTCCGCGAAAACTCTCCAGCAGCGCCAGCTGTCCGGCTTCGTTCAAGTCGACCCCGACCAGACTGGACGGATGCTTCCAATACTCCTCCGAAATGCCTTGGGTATCGGGGACAGGCGCGTAGAAATGGTTCGGAACTACGTGCACTCCCATTCTCTGGAGCACGCGGAAAGCACTTTTTCGACAGTTGCGCAGCAATGTCATTCCTTGACTTTCAAAATTTTGAGAAGCGACCGGGGTACCCGGCGGCGCGTGGCTAACCAGTGGAGAGTTTTGCGGACAAATCAGAACGATGCTCGGAACTATTCGAAACGATACTCGGTACTATCGAACAACCGGACGCTCGCTGAATCGAGCCTTTATTGCACCTGCGCCGACAGACCCGTCGGCGGTGTGGGCAACGAAGCGCCAAATTGGTAAGCGCCTGCATCCCATGAACTCTGGCGCGGAATCATGGTGATGGCCGGGAAGTTCGATATTTCCCCGCCGTCGGTGTCCTGTATGACCACGCCGTCGCTGGTGCCGCCACAGAGCTCGGAGTCGGTCGAGAACGTGGTGCACGAAGTCGACAGATCAGCTCCCGCCCCGACCGTCGCGCCGCTGGCCGAAGTTGGCGAATACTCGTTGGTGGCTGTGTAGCCTTGTGTATTGGCCACCGCGGTCGTCTGGAAGATCTCGTCTCCGTTGTCTTTGATGGACGCGGTTACGCCCGAATTGATGATGTAGGTGCTGGGAAGTGTCGAAAATCCGATGAAGTGATTGTTCTCAAAGTTGCCTGTACCGTTGAAGCTGGTAAGCGGAGCGTTGGCATTCGCAAAGATAAACTGGCAGCTCGCGTCGCCCATCGTGTTGTTATAGATGTAAACGTTCTGTGAAGCCGCGCTGTTCGAAACCGCGTTGATCCGGAAGCAGCCCGCCGCTAAAACGCCGAACACCGAATTCATGTTGTCGTACATCACGTTATTGAAGATGTAAGCGTTGGTTCGCACGGGCAGGTAAAAGTTTTCGTTGATGTAGGTATGCCGGATGACGTTGTTATAAAAATACAGCGGATCGCCCGAGACTCCACCCAGGCAGTTCATCAGGTTCGGGTGCTGCGGGTTCGGCACGCCGGAGTATGTGTTGTAGATGTACTCCCAAAGATTATCGTGGACGGTGTGGCAGTTCCCAGTAACGACAGCGTTTCCCAGGTAGCGAAACACATTGCCGTGCATATCCCACGAATGGCTTCCGTTGATTCCCTGGCCGCTGGCACAGCCTGCGGTGTTGAGCCCGGCGTACTGGCAGTCCGTTGTATCGCCAACTGCGAAGTGCGGACTGTCCGATCCATCAAAAACGTTGTAGGCAAACTGCCAGGCGTCGTTCAGATTGCCGCCGCCGAAGGTGATCACGCAGGGAAAATTGTCTGCCGCCGAACTGGGCATCGTCCAGCCATGGCAATAATTGTTGGAAAAAATAATGTTGGTATTAGTGCCGCCGGGAATATCCCACATCGCAGCAATGTTCGCCGCCGTCGAAGTCCAGCAGATGCCCTTCATTTCAAAATTATCGAAGGTGATATAGCTGGCATTAAGCATCACCACGTCGCTGGCACGGGCGTAGGTGCAATTGGAAACAAACGACGTGCTCAAGGGGTTGTCGCCGTTCAGTATCGGACGCGCCCACGACGACCCCGAGTACCAGCTCTGGTCGACGCCAATGTAGATCGGGCTGCCGCTGCTGCCGCTCTTCGTCCAACTCCAGGTTCCGCCCACCAGAGGAGATCCAGTTCCGTAATGCCAGGTATCGCCGCCGCGGAAGATGAATTGATCGCCCGGTTTCGGGCTTGCCGCCGCGCAGGCGCCAGTACAGCTCGGCATTCCGGGCGCATGCAGCCAGGGCGATGTTTTTGCCGTTCCGCTGTTCGAATCGCTTCCATTGGCCGCAATATAGTACGTCGCCGCCGAAGCGCTTCCGTTGATTACCAAGCTGACCGTCAACATGAGAAGGGCAAGTCGAATCAAACGATTCATGGCTGGGGGGTCCCCTGTAAAGAATCTCACGCTTGTTTTTGCAAGTGTGATAACAGGGTATACCGGCTCAAAACTCCGGCCAAGGACACACAAGGGCATATCTCGAACCTGTACCAAGAGCATGCGGAAATCATTGAGGGGCTTGACCTTTTGGATGCCCAACTTGGTCCGGGAACCTCCCCAAGTTTCCCGGAATGGTTCCGAAACCGGTTATCCGATATGCCGGTACACAATCTGTCCTATGAACGAGAGTACGCGGGGCGATAAGTGCGAAAGCGCAAATGTTGTAGCCTTCCTTTTCCACTGGCTGGCCGACAGATCGAAAATGTGAGTTGACTTCTCGGCCATTCCAAACCGCGAATAAGTGAGCAATGATTGTTCCGCTCCCCAGCGGTTCTTGAAGGTAATCAGCCCTTGCTGTCCTGCATCGGTTCGTCCGAAGTCCAAACACCGCAGTCCCTTAATTTTGGCCTCCTGAATGGACCTCCAAAACAGCAGGTGCATGCTTCCCAGATTGTTGAACCGGGAATCGGAGCAGCCGTACTTATAAATCAATGTGTCCTTGTGCTCGAGGGTCAACATCGCCGCCACCGGCCGGTCGTCTTTATATGCCACCCGAATCTTCAAGGTTTTCCCAAAGCAGTCCAGCAGGTTACTGAACCATCTCCGCGATTGTGGTGGCAGGTTGTGGCGCTTCCGGGTAACTTTGACCAGGCCATAAAATTGGTCGAGCAGTTCAGCAGTAGCGCCTTCACAATACCTCAGACCTTCGCGCTCGCCTCGCCGAATCTTCCTCTGAATTGAATCTTTGTGAAAATTTCTGAAGATGGTATCAAGGCCAGGCTCCAGATCGAGCTGATGAAAAGCATAGGCCACTTCCGTATGCCGGAGCGGCGTAACCAGGGTAAACGGAAGCAACGGGCGTAGTTCCAGGTAGCGCCACTGCTCCCGGCTGGTCTTTTGCGCCAACGCACCTGCCAAAACTTGCAATTCTTCGCCGGTACCTACCAGTGGTTCGCAGTGATCGGAAAAGGGCAGCGAAACCAGCCGCCGTCCGGTCAACCAGCTTTCGACCGGACAAAACACCAAAGCATTTTCCAGACGCTGTCCGGCAGGCGACGTTGTGTAAGCGACCGGCTGGTATCCGTAAGTGCGCGACAGCGCGGCTAACCACGCCGTCGAATGGAAAACAGAAGCTCGCGGATGCCTCCGCACCAATTCATCCCAGCGGCGATCTTTCAACGGCTCAATGCGATGAGCCATTTTGGGCGCATCATTCGCTGATATTGGTTCTGTTTGGCTCCGGCACTCAACTGCAGACGTCGCGGTCAGGGTCTCGTCTCCTCAACTACAACTACAAGGGTATGAAGCAAAAATGCGTGGACGTGGCGATCAGACTGAACTCTGATCGAGGACTGAGCGGTTAAAAGGCGTCGTCGCTGAACAAGGCTCCCGGAGTTTGCGCCAGGATTTGCAGGTCCAGCCACACCGACCAGGTGCGTACATATTGCAGGTCCAGACGCACCATGTCGTCAAAGCGCACCCGGCTGCGTCCCCGCACCTGCCACAGGCCAGTAATTCCGGGCTTCACTTCGAGCACCCGGCGGCGATGCCAGAGGTCGTATTCGTGACATTCGTAGGCGATCGGCGGTCGCGGGCCCACCAGAGACATATCCCCGCGCAGCACATTAATAAATTGCGGCAATTCGTCCAGACTGGTCCGCCGCAGAATCGATCCGATCCTGGTGATGCGGGGGTCGTTGGTCATCTTATAAACCTTGCCTCCGCCCTCCGCCCGGCCATCATGATCCCCTTTGATGACACGCTTCATGAACTCCTGGTGGATCTTGCGGTCGTTGTTCGCATACATGGATCGGAACTTCAGAAACGTGAACGATTTCCCGAATTGCCCCAGGCGCTCCTGCCGGAAAAGTATCGGCCCCGCGGAGCTGAGTCTCACAAGCACCGCGACCACCAGAAAAACCGGAGACAACGCGATCAGAGCCGCCGCGCTGCCCGCGATGTCGATGCCTCGTTTCACCATAAGACCGATTCTCTGCGCCCGGTTGCGGTGTACAAAATCAGGGTAGAGCGTCGGATTGCCGTGCGTACCCTCGTGATCCCAGGTCTCCGGAAAAATGTGCATGGACATGCTGACCTGGCTGAATTTCTCGAGGCTCAAATTGTTGCGCAGGGTCTCGCTCACCCGGCTCATCATCGTGCCTACAATCGACTCCCGCTCCTCGGCGCTGATGTCCGTGAACAGCACTCCGATGATGGAATGGTTTTTGTACCAGCCGGTCACATCGGTCTCCCGCGACGCGAGCGACAACGCCGACAGGATTTTGCTCAGCACATTCCCGGTTGTATCGGAGGGCAGGCAGGTTCCCGCGTCCAGCAACATGAGCACGAACGGGTTTCCCGAGCGTTCGGTGCGCTTTCGCTCCAGCGCAATTATGCGATGAAAGGGCTCCTCGCTCAGGACGCTGAAGGTTTGCCCCGGCGTCGGCCGGCCCTGCGGAGAACGCAAAGACATATTCGATCGGCTTAACTTCACAACTTGTCTCCCTACCGCCGCTCCACTTGCGCCCGCGGAAGCGCCGAATGAGTTACCAGTTAGTTTTGACATTTTTTGAATAAGTGCAGCGGGGGGAGAAGTTTTGTTTCGGGAAGGGCACGAGTTTCACTCGTGCCGATTAAATGTTTAAACGGCTTCCATCTATCTAGGGTTCCGGCTGACGGACGTCCTCGTCCGCCGCGCACGGCGGATAATAATTCTCCGTCTCGTCGATCGCGTTTTCCGCGGTAGTGTCAGTCCCCTGTGTGCGCTGCGGGCTCCCCAGGCGGAACTCCTGATGGATGCTAGCCAGCGCCGCCTTTACGTCCCTTTTCGCGACCACGAATGAAATCGTGCAATCCGTAGCGCCTTGCGCAATCGCGATGATGTCCACATTCTCCCGCCCCAGCGCTCCGAAGGTGCGCCCCACCACTCCAGGAACCGATCGCATCTTCTGCCCGACTACCGTTACCATGGCAACGCCCAGATCGAGCGCAATGTGTTTCGTTGATTCGTATGTAGTTTCGTGTGCCAGATCATGCGCAAATTCGTGACGCAGCGCTTCTACCATGCTCTTGCCGAGCGCAGAGGCAATTACAAGGCACAAATCGTTCTGCGAGGAAGCCTGCGAGATAAGCAGTACATCGGCGCGCACCGCCGCAGCCGTGCGGAAGGTGCGGCCCAGGACATCCTGCACACCAGCCAAGCCGGGACCACCGACGGTGATCATGGCCACGTCACTGATGGCGGTAAGCGCCTTTACTCCGTCGGCGCTTGATGGTCCAGCCGGCGTAATCTTCGTTCCGGGCAGCTCGCTGGCGAAGGTGTTTCGAATCCACAGCGGAATGCCGCATTGCATTACAGCGCGCAGCGTTTTCGGATGCAGCACCTTGGCGCCGAAGTAGGCCAGCTCGGCCGCTTCGCGATAGGAAATTTCCGGGATCGTTCGTCCCCCGGTCACCAAGCGCGGGTCAGCCGTCTGCAGGCCATCCACGTCAGTCCAGATAATGACTTCATCCGCATTCAAGGCCGCGCCCAGAATGGTCGCCGAATAGTCCGACCCGCCGCGTCCCAGAGTGGTGAGTACGCCGTCCGTCGTAGCTCCGATAAATCCGGTCACCACTGGTACGATGCCTTGGTCCAACAGCGGGTGCAGCCTGCTCTGGCAGCGCTCCCGCGTCAGATCCATCAACGGATCGGCGGAGCCGTGGCACGAATCCGTGACTACTAATTCGGTAGCTTCGATTGCCTGGCTCGTAACGCCGCACTCAGCCAGCGCCGCGGCGACGAGAGGTGCGGAAAGCCGCTCGCCCAGGCTCGAGATGGCGTCACGGGTGCGCGGCGTCAACTCGCCCAGCAGCATCGTGCCCTGGCACAGGCGGTCACCTTCCTGCACAATCTCCTCTACTTTTTGGCGAATGCGACTCCGCTCCGTAGCCGAATGGATCAATGCGTCGGCGGCGGCGTCGTGCTGCCGCCGCAACTCCGCGAAAGTTGCCGCGACCGGCTGGTAATCTCCCGCCTCGGCTTGGTTTGAAGCCGCCACCAGCTTGTTGGTCACGCCGCTCATGGCCGAGACCACCACCACTACGTGACTCTCCCGAGCCGCACTGCGAATGATTTCCACGACTTTTTTGATCGCGGAGGCGTCGCCCACCGACGTTCCACCAAACTTCATCACTCGAACGGGTTTCCTCGGGCTGCGGCGTACTTCCCCGTTAACCTGCGAAGGAGCAGCCTGATGCTGCAAGTAGTGACGGCTCTGCAGGCCAGTGCGCACGAGGCGATTATTTGTAGGAGATGTCATATGCGTGGAGCCCTTACCGGCGATAGACTCTGCGCCGGATCTTTTGCGGCTGAGCGGAGCGTCGGCTTCCAGCGTCTTCCGACGCAGGCCCGAATCAACTCCGGCTCTTCCCATGGCACATCGTGATAGCCCGACAGCAAAAACGGGCTCGCCGGATCCCTCATCCACTCCTGCGGGAACAAGGTAATAATGTCGTTCTCCGTCACCTTCGGGGCCGCTTGCAACGGATTCCCGGACAGAGCGCTGGACAAAGCTGCAGGCAGGTCGTGTCCCGGCCCCAGCGCCAGGTGTCCCACCTGGGTAGCGCGAGGATTGATTTCGATCAGGTGCGCATTTCCGTTGTCCGAATCCACCATGAAATCGAAGCCGTGCAGCCCGGAGAGATTCAGCTTGCGCACCATGGTTTCGGCAGCGGTGGACATTTCCGCGTTCTCGATCAGGCGCACCACGCTCGAAGGCCCGGCCGCATCTCGCTTATTAATCACTTCGAAATGCAGGCTGGCCAGGACCTTCCCCTGCCAGGCAGCGACCGCGCTGGTTGCCTCACGTCCTGTCACGTATTCCTGCGCATTCACTACGAACCGTCGCCGCCGCAGCGCCGACCAGATCAACGTCTTGTCCTGATCCACCAGGGCCCGTTTGACCGCCCGCGCCAACGGCGGAGGAGATTGCAACGCATGAAAGGCATCTTCCGCCTCTTCGAGGTTGTGGACTACCCGGACGCCATCTCCGCCCGATGTGCCATTGGCCTTCAGCACCGTCGGAAATCCAACCTGAGCCACCCATTTCCTGAGATCCCCCAGATTTGCGATGACCTCAGTTTTGGGAGCGCGAACGTCCGCCTTCCGCGCCAGGTTTATAAATGCGGTCCGGGCATAAACAACGGGGAAGCTTTCGGGTGCGCCGAGTGAACACTCAATCAGCATTCCCAGCGCTCTCCCGTTTTCTCCCCCTCCTTGGCGCGCCTGATCGTACAGGCGGTGCAGGTGACAGGTGGCCAGGTCATCGCCGGGAAGAACGAAGTCCGGCTTCGTCGCCGCCACTGCATCCGCGAACGATTTCAATGGCATGAGGCCACGGTAGGGATGAGTTTGGCGCACCGCGCCCATCCTGACGAGCGGATGCCCGGCGGGACAAACAGCGTCCACCGCGCACCCCGCATGGGCCAGAGCCATCGCCAGCCGCGCCGTCGGAAACCAGCGCAACGTGGTCGCAATCAGGACGGTTGCCTTCACCCTTGTACCAGCCTCTCCGCCTCGTCACGCGCCACCAGTTCAGGATAAAGAGCTGGCGTGCCCGGCATCGGCGAAGTACGCTCGTCGTGTTCTTCGGGAAACACATGGAAGGAAATACTCGCCTGGTTGAATTGCCGCGCGCTCAGGCGGCTGCGCAGAGCCTCGCTCACGCGGTTCATCACCGTGGTCACAATCGAACTTCTTTCGTCGAAGCTGATTTCGGTGAACATCACGCCCACCACGCAATCGTCCTTATACCAGCCCGTTACATCAGTCTCTCGGGTCGTCGCCGCCAGCGCCGACAGGATTTTTTTCAGGGCTTCGCCGTTCTTCTCGAAAGGAAATTGGTTTTCCATTTCGATCAGCATCAGCACGGAAGGCTTGTTCGAGCGTTCCGCCCGCTTCCTTTCATGCCAGATCACACGCAGAAAGTCTTCCTCCCGCAAAGTTGTATAGCTTGCAGCCGATGCCGGTCCGGCCAGCGCATGGACTCAGAAGTTTCGTAGTGGTGCGCCGTATGTTCATTGTGTCCCTCTGCCTGGTTTGCTTTTTCGGAAAACAGGGCCAGCGAAAAAGCAAAGGGCTTCGTTTACTTGCCTGGGGGAGTTGTGAAGAATCTGAAGGCGTCAGACGCCTTGTCTGCGATCAATTACTTCTTCGAATGGGGGAACTCGGGGGACGATGCGGCCAGGGCCGTATCGTTGATAGTAGTCACTGTGCGCTGTATCGGTGGAACCGTTCACCAATGCGCCCAGAAGTTTTCCGCGTTCGATCGCTTCCAGGCCGCGCTTCAGTTGCTGCTTTTCGGTAATGCTTTTGCGCGTAACCAGCAGGACTCCGTCTGCGAGACGAGCCCACATGCTGGTGTCGGCCAAAGGCAGCACCGGGGGAGAGTCGATAATGATCCATTCAAACCAGGCTGTCAATTGCTCCATGGTGGGGGATAGCTTGCCGGACTGCATCAGCTCCAGCGGGTTTTCTGGTGCGTTGCCCGCTGGCAGAACCCACAATCCCAGCGCGTCCAGCCGGTAAACATTCATGGTTTCGGTTTCACCCCGCAGCCATTCGCTCAAGCCCGGAACTCTGCCCAAGCCGAATTTCTGGGCCAGGGTCGGACGGCGCAAATCACCTTCAATCAGCAGCGTTTTGTGCTGCTTTCTTCGGGCCAGGGTGCAAGCCAGGTTGGCTGCGACCGTGCTTTTGCCCTCTTGGGGAATGGTGCTGGTAATCAAGATCTTTTTCAGCGGACGGCTTTGCCGAAGCTGCCGCAACTTCACCGCCAGGAAACGGAATTTTTCCGCCCCCAGACTCTCTTCTTCCCCGATCGCAACCAGCCGGCTGTGGGGCGATATCAAAACCGGCAAAGAGGGGAACTGTTCCAAAGCATCAGCGGGGTTTTGGGCGGCTGCGACACTCGGCGCAGTTGTGCCCCGCCGTTTGCGTTCCGCGATCTCAAGCAATTCAGTCGCGAGCGCGAACGTGGATGGTTCCGCCAGAGGCGATTTCTCCCCCGAGCGTTCCGCTTCCGACCTTTGCAACGCGTCAAATATGTGGCTCATTGTTTGAGTAATTATGTTTGAGTAACTATGTTTGAGTAACTATGTTTAGGTATTACGTTTGTTGTATTACTTTTTACCGCTGCTTATTCACTACTGTTTAATCACTGTTGGCAGCCGTGCTCCCAACTCGTCATCCCGCTCCCGCGTCTGCTCCGCCTGCAGGTGCGCGTACAGTTCAAGCAACGTCTTCGCCGCTCTCCGGAAATCGAGTTCGTCGGGCGCTTTCTTCCGTTGCAGCGTCGGCGTCTGCACCCCGAGCCGGAAATCCTTGGCGATGCTTTCAATGATCTCCGGAGCCACGCTGGCTGCCTGCCGCGCATAGGCCGCAATCAATGCGTTCTCGCAGATGGTATTGATCAGCCGCGGAATTCCCTGCGAATAGCGGTGCACGAGCGCAACCGTTTCCGGAGGAAATATCTGCGCAGCGCGTGGACTTCCCGCCAGCTGCAGACGGCGCTCGATATAGCCCTTGGTCTCGTTCAGATCGAGCGAAGCCAGATGTGATCGCAGAGCGATCCGCTGCTTCAACTGGCGCAACTCCACCGAGTCCAGCTTCGCATCCAGTTCGGGCTGACCTACCAGAAGAATCTGCAGCAGCTTCTCATCCGCGGTTTCGAGGTTGGTCAGCAGCCGGATCTCTTCCAGAATATCCGTCGATAAATGATGCGCTTCGTCGACCACCAGCACCGTGGTCAATTTCTTCTCGCCGCGCGCCACCACATAACCCGCCAGCTGCAACAGCAATTCACTCTTGTTCTTGCCCGCAGCTGGCAATCCGAGATCGCCGGTAATGTATTGCAGAAATTCCAGCGGCGACAGCCGCCCGTTGAAGACGTAGGCGTACTTCACATCGTCGCTCTGCTTAAGCAACTGCAACAAGCAGCGCAGCAGAAGAGTCTTTCCCGTTCCGACTTCTCCAGTGAGAACCACAAACCCTTTGTGCCGCCGCACGCCGTAGTAAAGCGCGGCCAAAGCTTCGTTGTGCCGTTGCGTCGCAAACAGAAACGAAGGGTCGGGCGTAATCTCAAAGGGGTTGCGCTTCAGACTGTAAAAGGCTTTGTACATTGGTGTCTATCGCTAGCCGCGCAAGTAGCTCAGGGCCGATCCCAGCAAGATCGTAGCCGATACGAAAGCTGCTGTCACCCATCCCAGCCACAACCGCCGGCTTTCCATCTGCACATCCGCCGGTTCCACCAATGCCGGAATTTCCGAGATCACCGGCACCGGCAGCAGCTTTTGCAGCTGCTTCTCGTCATAAATGCGCTCATCCATCATTTCGAAGGCGCCGGCTACCATCACGCCCAGCATAAGTCCGATGCCCAGGCCGATGGCGCAGAACTTCAGGCGATTGGGAAAGTCAGGCTTGATGGGCAGGCTGGGAGCATCGATGACGCGGAAGCGCTCGCCCTGCTGCAACAGTTCCATGCTGGTGGCCATGGCGGACTCGTTCTTTTTCTTCAGCAGGTCGTCGTAATTCGCTTTGGACTGTTCGTAGCCGCGCGTCAGGTCGGCAAGCTGCTGCTCCCGCACCGGCTCCTGATTCAGCCGCCCCTGGTAGTCAACCACCTTGGCCTTCAAGTCCGTGACCGAACGCTCGCGGTTGGCAATCTCTACACGATTCGCCTGCAACTGCCCCTGCAACTGCGCCATTGGAGACGAAGGATCGTGCAACTCCGTCGCTTCCGTCGCCGCCGCGCTGGGGTCGGCCTGCGCCGCCGCGGCCTTGGCCTTCAAGCTGGCAACCAGTTGGTCCCTCATCTTCTCCGTCTTTGCGATCTGCTCTTTCACCTTGCGCACGTCAGGATGGCGGTCGGTGTAATGCGAACTGAGGTCGGCCAGTTGCGCCCGAAGCTTGTCCAGTTCTTCGTCGATTGCCGGCAATCCCACCGTCGTGCTGCCGCCGTTCTCGCTCTTCGATCCCTGCGATGATCCCTGCAAGGTGCGGTATTGATTCACCAGCGTTTCCAGGTAGACGCGCTGCTGCTTGGCGGTATTCAGCGCATCTTCCTCCGTCTGCAACTGCGACTGCAGGCCGGAGAGAATCTGCAGGTTGCTTCCCACCTGGGTCGGTAACTCTCCAACGTGCTGCCCTTTGAACTCGCGAATCTTTTCTTCCTGATCTGACAGCGTCTTTCGCGCCGTCTCCAGTTGGCCTTCGAGAAACTTTGTGGTGTCTTCTGACTGCTGCTGCCGCACTTCCAGGTTTTCGTTGATGAACAGGTTGGTCAGCTCGCTGGTTACACGCTGTGCCACCTGCGGATCGCGCGAGGTATAGGAAACGTTGAAGGCTGTAATCTGATTGCCGTTATCGCGCACCAGATCGATGCCAATATCCTTGCGCATCAACTGCACCTTCTGGTCGGGCGAAGGCTGGGAATGAAGATTCGCATAAAGACCGAACTGGTCGATGATGTGTAAAAGCCGCGTGCGGCTGAGAATCTGCTGCGTGATGCTTTGCATCCGCTCCTGCAGGTCATCATTCACATTGGGCGTGACGTAGTCCTTCGGCATGGTGGGCTGCTCCACCAGAATCAGCGTGTTCGACAGGTAGCGCGGTGGCAACACCCAGCTCACCCCCCACACCAGAGCCCAACCCACGAACAGCGGGATCAGGAACTGCATGTGACGGCGACGCACGATCCCCAGATAATGCTGCAGATCGAACCCGCCCTGACTTTGCTCTTCAAGTTCTTCAGACATAATTAATTTTCTAAGTCCTGTTTTCTTTCGGCCTATCTGCCCAACGGCCGCGCAAACTGATACGAAATCGAAATCCACTCCCGGTTGGTATCGGGATTTGCGGAAAATACGCTGTAAGTCTGGTGCAGGCGCGTATATCCCGCCGTTAGATTCAGATGCTCGCCTACCTGCCGCCCCAGCGATGCGCTGCCGGAAACCGAATGTCCGCCGAGATCTGAAAGCGCTAGTACGCCGTTGTTCGCATAAGTTCCCCCTAGCGCCGCGCTGACGTTGCGCGTGAGCTGCTGCCGCACCGAGGCATTCGCGCTGTCCAGCGTGACCGCCCCAACCAGTCCGCCGGCCCCGCTGATGCTGTGCAGATAGCTGGCCGCGATGCTCGAGTGCTGCGCCTGCCAGTTCAAGCTTGCTCCGCCCGCCGGCGACCAGGATCGCTCGGCCGCGACCGTCGCCGGAATCGTGCCCGTAAACTGCACGCCCGCGCTGTAGTATTGCGGGCCGCCAAACAGCGAAAACGAAAATCGGCGCGCCGGATAATACGAGTAGAAAGCAAAAATTCCGTCGGTCTGCGTCTCATTGGTCCCGCCGGTCGGGTAGGAGAGCAGTTCCTGGTACTGATAGGTCACGCCGAGGTAGTGTTCCCGCGCCACGCGATAGCTGTAGAAGGCCGATCCCCCGCGCGTAGCCGCATCGAAAAGCCCCGGCACTTCATCCGGATTCGGATAGTGCAGGTTGGTAAAGGTCCCGCTCGCTCCGACCATCGCATTGGCAGCGAATTGATACGTAATGCCCACATTGCCGGTATTACTGAGCCGGTCGGCCAGCGGCGCAATCACGGAATTGTTCACGTCTTGGACAGAACCGGAAACCGCTCCCGCTAAACCTTCATCTGGCTGATTGAATACGTCAGACGACTTTTGAAACGAATCGCGCACGCTGACCGTCACGTGCGGGCTCAGCCGGTACTGCAAGTCCAGCGCCAGATTTTCATCCGCTTCGTTGCGCGACGTGACGCGCTGGTAAAATGTGAATCCCGGAGCGTAGCTTAGCACCATGTGCAGCCGCGACGTGGTTTCATCGAGCGAGATCGTCGGCCATACCGAATAGCTCACATCGCTCACTGGCGTGACGCTATCCCCTCCCAGCACGTTATCGGAGTACGCGGTATTGAACGTAACGCCGCCGCGCAGGTAGTTGGCTCGCTCCTCAGAGGCAAACGCGACCGGATAACTTTGTCCACTCACCGGAGGCGGCGCCAGCATGCGGCCGTCGGTACTGTTCGGGCTGGTACTTGCAGAAACGGAAATGACGGGATTCGACACCGCTGGCGCTGGAGCGCTCGCCTGCTCCTGCGCGCAAACCGGAATGCTGGCCAGCAAGACCAATCCGAACCGCACTGCAGCCATGCTCTTCATGAACAAATATTTCTCATCAGTAGATGGTGTTTACGGAACGATGATCGTATCGCCGGGCTGCAGTTTAATGTTCTGCGCCATATTCTTGCCCTGACTAACGTCCTTGTAATTAAATGGGATGCGCGACTCCCCACCCGGCTCCTGGCGCAGCACGTACACGGATTTCTTCTTGGCGAAGTCACGGAAGCCGCCGGCCAAGGCAATCGCGTCCAGCACCGTTGGCGAATTCGCAATCACGTACGACCCCGGCTTGGCTACCTGGCCCAGTATGTTGAATTTCTGGCTGTTGACCGTCTGCACCATCACCGTAACTTCCGGCTCCGAGATGTAGTTCTTCAGCCGGCTAGCGATGTCTTTTTCGAGCGCGGCAGGGGTAAGTCCGGCGGCCTGCACCTCCCCGACCAGCGGGAGCGAAATCTTTCCATCCGAGCGCACCGGAATCGAGCGCGAGATGTCCGGTTCCTTCCACACGTTGATGGCCAGCACGTCATCGTTGCCGATCACAAAACTGTTGTCGTGCGGCTTGGCCGCGGTTGCATCGGCATCGTGCCCGGCCGCGCTTTGCGCGGACGCGGAAGAAATAATGAAGAGTGAGCCGGCGAAAAAAGCGCAGACCAGCAGTACGGCCACTCGTCCGCTCCACCCGGTGCTTGCGTTTCTTGTCATAGCTTGCTCCTTGCCCAATCGCTGCTGGCTCCTCAACTGGCCTTCCCGTTACCCTTGATCTCGTCCCCGTATACCGAAAATTCTTCCAGCGGCAGCGGGGAAAGATAAGGTTCGGGGGCGCGCATGTTGTACTGCTCGATCTTGTACAGCAAGGAGCGATAACTCACCCGCAGCAAGCGCGCGGCCGCCTTGCGGTTCCAGCCCGTCCGGCGCAGCGCCGCCCCGATTGCATTCTGTTCCGCCTCCGACTTGATGCCCTGAATCAGCGACTTCAGCGACTCCGGCTTGCACGGCTTCGGAGCGGGTTCCTTCTCTTCCCACGGAGCTGCCGTCATTCGGCCAGTCCGTGGCAAAGCCGCGTGATCGGCGAAATCCGACGTGTCTGCACTCATCTCCCCGAAAACCAATTCCTGCTCGCCTGCGACCAGGTAGCGTTTGACGTATGTTTCCAGCTCCTTCAAGTTTCCCGGCCAGGAATGACTCTGGCAGGCCTCGAGCGTTGCCGCCGAAAATGCTCGCGGAGGCAGATTGTAGTGCCGCGCCAGCTTGTGCATCAGGTAACGCAGCAGGATTGCAACTTCGTCGGTCCGCTGGCGCAGCGACGGTACTTGCATGGTGAAGGCGCTCAGGCGGTAATACAAGTCCTCACGCAGCTTCTTCTCCGCCAGGGCGCGTTCGAGGTTGGTGCTGCTGGCAGCAAGTATCCGCACATCGGATGGCGTCGCATCTCCGCCGGCCCGCTGGAATTCGCTATTTTGTCGGCTGTGATGCAGCAGAGCCTGATGCAGCAGGGCATGATTGTGCAGGGCCTGATTTTGCAGAATGTGATTCTGCAAGCCCTGAGTCTGAGAACTCTGGTTTTGCATCACCTGCAGCAGCCGGAATTGCAGCGCCGCCGGCATAGCTGCGATTTCGTCCAGGTAAATCGTACCTTTTTCGCCCGGCGCAAATCTTCCCAGACCGCTTCGCCGCGAGCCATTGCCTTCTCCAAACAGTTCGGCCTCGAGCAGCGCCTCCGGCATCTCCGCGCAATTCACCTTGAGCAGCCGGAAACCGGAGCGCACCGAAAGCTTGTGAATCAGGCTCGCAACCGTGTATTTCCCCGTTCCACGTTCGCCCAGGATCAGCACCGGGACGTCAGTCTGCGCCAGCAGCGCCGCCTGGGCGCGCAGCTTCTGCATAATCGGGCTGGCGCTGACAAAGAATGCGTCCTCGCCCAACTGCTCCACATTTTCACTTACGATTTCCGTTTTGCCGTTTCCGCTGTGTCCATTTCCCGCAGAATTTAGAGAAGAACCAACGTGCAGATGCCGCCGGATCATGGATTCAAGCTGCTGCTCGTCGAAGGGACGCACCAGAATTTCGCCGGCTCCCAGCCGCGTAGCTTCCTTTTCCTTGGTGGCATCGTCGCGGTGACAAAGCACGATTACGGGAAGATTGGGTTGCAGCCGGCGCAGCCAGCGCAACAAGTGAAGGCCGTCGGCTTCACCGCGGGGAAGATCCAGTAGCAGCAGATGTGGCGCCGCGCCGGATTGCACCCGCTCCATGGCATCCCAACAGCTTGCCCCGGTTTCGAGGTGCCAGGAATTGGATTCCTCCATGGACCACAGCTGACGATGCACCGCCGGGTCCCGGCTCACAATCAGCAAACGAATTGTTTCGTGCGTGTTTTCGTTCAAGGTAGGTGGATCCTTCCTCAGGGGAAAAGACCTAATTCTCTGTAACGGCTTCAGAAACTCATTGGGATTGTTTAGTCTCTGCTGAAAAACTCAATTTTCGAGACAATCGGGAAGGGCACGAGTTTACTCGGGCCGTTGAGTTGTTGAAAATGCGCTGCGCTTTAGCGACTGAGGTTGATGACTATTCTACAAACACTTCACACCGCTTCGACTTGATACCCTTCCACCCGCACCGCCAACGATCGCTGAATTGCATCCACGGATATGACCAGGGTGCGGTCGCCATTGCGCGAAACTAATATGCCTTCCACTCCATTCAGCGCCCCGCTGCGGATGCGTACTCGCTGCCCGATGCTGAGGAAAGGATGAGCCGACCAAGGCACTTGCCCTCCCACCAGGCTGCGCACTGCGTCAATTTGCTCTTGCGGAATCGGTGCGCCTTCGCCTCCCGCCCCGACTAGACCAAACACTCCATCCACCCGCAGAACCCGCAGCCGTTCTGTTCGGTTGGGCGCGAACTTCGCGAACACATAACAATGGAAAAGCGGTACTTCTACCGATTTCTTGCGGTCACTCCAGCGATGCACCTCTGTGATCACCGGCAGAAACGTCGTTACGCCTCTCTCTTCCAGCCGCTGCACCACAATTTTCTCGTGACGGGAACGCGTTTGCAGCGCGTACCAGTTTCCGGCATCCGGTTCAACCGGCGAAGCCGGCTGCGGAGACTCCCACGATAATGTGCTTACGGCCATAGCTTCGCCCTCTAAGTCACATCTCTCAGTGACCCCAAAATCGGTTACAAGTCTGCTGTTGTCGAGATCTCAGCGATGAGATCCAAGGGGGATACCTCATTGGGCAGGAAACTGGGGGATTGCTGTCTTCCTGCTTGCTTCAGATTTTCTCGAACAGATCGTTTAACTATTCAAAAATATAGTCCCGCTTCCGGGTCAACCTGTTCAGCTGGCAAGCCATATCCTGCAGGTCGCTTGCCAAAAGTTCATGCGACAGTTTAATCAATACTAACACGATAGGAATTATAGCGTATGCTGGTGCCCTGTCAACCGGCTCTTCGCTTCAATCCTTAACTGTGCACGGACTTACCATGAAACCTTCGGGGCTGGGGGAGAAGTGAGACTAGCTGGAATCGCCAGTCTGCCCTGATGATGTTGAGCTTACATGGGATTGCAGTTCCTTGCAAGCGCTACAAAGTACCCAAAGGTAGGTTACCCGCGAAATTGACAAGAATGTGACAATCGAGTGCTCCTGGTAGCAATTTTCTGCCTCGAATACGGGTTTCCGGGGCTCGAGCAGGAACATGGTCGACGATCCTGTCTAACTAATTGTTGCCACTATACTTAAGGCGGGATTTCCTTAAACTGACGCGTCCGTGATACTGGCGGGGGAAGGTCACCATTCCTCGCACCAGCCAAGGTTGCATCCCCCAACTGTGTGCAACAATTTGCACATAATATCCATGACTTGCAACATTGCTTGCAAGTAGGCATCACTTCATTGTCGACAGAGAAAAGAGAAATTAGGTACGGCGGCGGTAGGGGTCTAATACGAGGTCATTATTAAAGTCAGGAACGACCCATACGAAGAAAAATGGCATGCCCGTATGGCATGCCATTTGAATTCGTCTACTTGCCTAGGTCCGGGTCGCAGACCCAAGGCGAAGCTTATTTGATTTCGTGCATAGCCGCTTTTCGGCGGGATCGCAGAACGAGGGCTCCGGCGCAACCCACACCAGCCAGCAGTACGTACATCAGAGTGGTACCGCCTTCAGGCACTGTCGTGCAGCCGCCACCCCCGTTGCCGCCTCCGCCACCCCAGCCCCAACCACCATTGTTCTGCTGCTGGTTGTTGCTGCATCCGCCTCCGCCACGATTCCCCTGACCGGGACCAAAACCGGAAGCGAAAGCGCTCGTCGCAAAACACAGAAGGCCGGCAAAAACCACTACCGAGAACTTTCCAATTAATTTCTTCATTCGTTTACATCTCCTCAATTAGATGAAAGATGAAACAGGATGGGGGAGGGCCTGTGGCGCAAGACTACGCTCTTACTCTAGCGCGAAGGCTGGAACTGTCAAGACTGATAATTTTTGCAATGCCGGTTGCAATGAACTGCAACAGCGTTATGCCGCAGGAATGACTATGGAGCGGGAATTACAGCCTGAATAACATTGGAATATGCGCTCTCGCCACTCGGATCTACGGACGTAGTTGCGTAGCAGTAAGTCGTGCCGTCAGCTACAACACTATCGGTGTACGCGGTGGTGGAACTCGTCGTCGAACCAATATTTGCATACGAACCGCAGGCATTCGCCGCGTACACCGAGCGATAGATGTTGTAGCTCGTCACGCCCGCAGTAACACTGGCTTTCCACGTCAAACTCACGCTATGTACCGGGGCCGCCGCGCCTGTACCTGTCAGTGCGGATGCGCTGGGCGAGTTCGTGGCGTTGCTGCTGAACGAAGCTGAAGCCGACGCCGCTCCAGTCGCACCAGGTTTAAACGTCACGGTAAAAGTAACGGGCTGGCTCGTCGTAACCGTGACCGGAAACGAGAGGCCGCTCACTGAAAACTCAGAAGCATTGGCTCCGCCCATGCTGACTGAGGATACCGATACACTCGCGCCGGTTGCGGTCAGTGTCCCGGTTTGAGTTCCACTGGTCCCAACCGTCACGCTCCCAACATTGACCGCGCTCGCGCTCAAAGTTCCCGAACTCGGCGCGATTGCAGACCCGCTGAGTGTTATATCCAAAGTCGAATTCGATGCGTTCGAAGCGATAGCAATGTTTCCGCTGAAATTGCCCGTGGACTGCGGTGAAAAGGTCACACTGAAAGTCGCGCTTTGCCCCGGCGTCAAGCTGACATTCGTGCCCAATCCGGAAATGCTGAACCCCGTGCCGCTAACCGTCCCTTGAGAGATGGTCGCACTCGTGCCGCCGGTATTGGTAACGGTTTCAGTCAGCACCTTAGTCTTGCCCTCTTGAACGCTTGTGAAAGCCAGGCTCGTAGGCGATGCCGTCAACGTAGCCGGAGTGATCGGCACCGTTCCGGTTCCAGAAATAGAAACATCCACCGTAGTGCTCGATCCACTGATCGTGATCGATAGAGTTCCGTTACTCGCTCCCGCAGCCGTCGGTGCGAAGACCACGCCAAAAGTTGTGCTTTGGTTCGGAGCCAGTGTCAGCGGCAAACTCAGCCCGGTGTAGCTGAATCCGGCGCCTATAGTCGCTGCGGTAATTGTGAGATTCTCGCCGCCCGTATTCGTCAGGGTTTCAGTCTGTGTCTGGCTCGACGCGCCTACATGCACGCTGCCAAAGCTGAAGCTGGTCGGATTTGTTGTAAGGTTCCCGGCCGTGACCGCCGTGGCCGAAAGCGCAATATTCACGGGGCTGGTTGTGCCGTCGTTGGTGAGAGCCAGATTTCCCGTCACGCTTCCCGCCGAGGTAGGGCTAAATATCACATTAAAGCTCACGCTCTGCCCGGCGGCCAGGCTCACTGGCATATTCAGACCAGTGGTACTGAAGCCCGTCCCGGTAATGGCCGCCTGCGAAATTGTGAGGTTGGATCCGCTTGTATTGGTGAGCACATCCGACTGACTCTGGCTCGTTCCGGTCTGCACATTCCCGAAGGTGATTGCAGCCACCGAAGCAGTCAACCCGCCTACAGGAGTGGTCTGCGTGCCTTGTGACGCAGCTTTGCCCGTGCTAAGTCCTTGGCAGCCAACCATAGTGGCCAGGGCAAGCACGACAGCGAGCGCATTCCAACGAGTGGGGAGGTGTCCCATGTTTGGTCGTGTAAGCTGTGTTCTGTCCGGTCCTATACTGTCGAAGTTAAAGTCTGCCTTGCAGGTACGAACTACGATAGGTCTCGAAAGGACATGCCAGCAAGGGCCGAAAGGCTTCCCGCGCTTGGCCAACCGGGAGGACAGGAATAGCCCTGCTGGAGCCCAGTTCGGGCGACTCCGCCCACCCTAAACAAATAAGGAATGAATTCCGCTACGGCGCGAACTACGCCGCAGCGGTCTGCTCCTGCACTAAACCAATGCCGTTAATTCGAACTGAAAGCCTCTGTCAGGGACATCACTTTCAGCGCAGCCCGAAGCTGCTCCTGCCCTGCCGAAGACTTGAGATGAATCGTCGTCTGCTCTCCCGGAAGCAAGTCGAAGTAGTTATCCGAGCTTTGCACGTCCAGATCGCCAAAGGAGATATACACATTCCGCGCCAGCTTCGAAGATTGCAAAGTAACCGTGTAGTCGTCGCCCGTCTTGCTAAGCATCGTTTCAATCTTCGGCGTAACCGGCAATTCCAGGTCGTGCATAGCGCCAAAGAATATGAGGTTCCGCGACACTCTCTTGCCCGCCACATCTAAGTCAAATACTAAAAAGTTCTTGTGCGGGTCGCCCTTCGCCGCCAGCGCCCCCGTATCGACGCTAAAATAAATCGCGTTCGATTGTGCAGGAACTTGCACATCCTTCGTCTCCTCTAGCAAAGACTTCCCTGAGAAATCGAGCAGCCTCATGTGCACCGTTCCGGAAAGCGCCTGCAGCTTATCGGACACAACGTATACATCCACCTTATCGTCGTGCATATACGGTGAAATCAGTACGTCATCATAAAAACGGCGTGCAAAATATTGCAGCGCCTTCCACCGCCCGTAATAATCAATGCTCGCCCACGAAGCCACCGGCCAGCAATCGTTCAACTGCCAATAGAGAGAACCCATGGTCCGCGCCGCTGCCTTCGCAAATGCTCTGCCCCGATTTTGATGATCTCTGCCTGCTGAACCTGGCTCAGATAAACAAATGAAGCAAAATCCTTCGGCTCCTTGTACTCGCGCAGCATATAAGTGAGGATGCGTTCATTCCCTCCCTTATTCTTCTGGTGCGCCTGCATCACAGTCGAGCGAATATCGAAATCCCCCGGCTGATTCGCAAATGCATGGATCGTCCGCATCTCCGGAAACGATTGGAATCCATACTCGGACATGAATCGCGGAAACTGCTTGGTGTAGTCTTCCTTCGGCGCCTGCTGGTGCCAAACCGCCCAGTAGTGCATATCGCCGTTGTGCTGATTGTCGGGAATTTCCTCAAAGTTTGCGCTGGGTGAACTCGGCGTGTAAGGCGTCGGATCCGCATACTGCGCCACCGCGCTCTTAAGAATGTCGGCAAACATGATCACGTAATCCTGCCAGACCCGGTCCCGCTGATCGGGCGAGATCGACGCCTTAAAATCCTGCCGGTCGCCCCAATGCCACCACCCCGTCTCAACCTCATTATTTCCACACCACACCACAATGCTCGGATGATCACGCAGCCGCTTGATCTGGTCGATCGCTTCCTGCCGCACATTCTCCTGAAAGGCGACATCGCCCGGAATCATGTCCCCGCCAAACATAAATTCCTGCCAAACCATAATCCCGAGCTCGTCGCAGATGTCGTAAAAATCATCCGACTCGTAATATCCTCCGCCCCACTCCCGCACCATATTCATGTGCGCATCGCGAGCCGCCTGCAGAATGTTGCGATGAATCTCCGGCGTCACCCGGTTGGGAAAACTATCGAACGGAATCACATCTGCGCCCTTGGCAAACACGGCAATTCCATTCACCACAAACTCAAAACTCTTCCCCCACTCATCCGCAACCCGCCGCAACTCGACCGATCGCAACCCAGTCTTGGTTTCCGCATGAGCCGCCGCATCCTTGCCAACACGAATCGCCGCGGAAAACCGATAACGACTCTGCGCCCCATACCCTACCGGATACCAAAGCTTCGGGGCCATAATCCGCAAAGGAAACGAAACATGATTCATGCCGGCATTGAGCTGCAAAGTCTGCGTCCCATCGGCAGTCTGCGTTCCCGCCATTTCATCGTGACCCAGCGCCAGCGTAGCCGTAGTAGGCCGGCTAGCTTCAATATCCAGCTCCGCCGTAACATTGGCCAACTCAGAAGTGATGCTCTGCTGATGAATGTGAAAATTCTCAATGCGCAGCGCGTCCCAAGTTTCCAGCCGCACGGGTTTCCAGATTCCCTCTGTCATAAAGCGCGGCCCCCAATCCCACCCGTAGTTATAAGGAGCCTTACGCGTGTAGGGAGCAGTCGCAATATTTTCTTCGTTCCCAAAATTATGAGTTGAGATCGAAGGCAAAATGTAAGGCAGCGTCTTCACGTACGGAATCATCTTCTCGACCGCCGAATGAAACACAATCCGCAGCGTATTCGCGCCCGGCTTCATCGCCGCCTTCGCCGGAATTCGCCAGCGGCGAAACATATTGTCCGCATGCAGAATCGCCTGATCATTCAGATAGACGTCCGCAAATGTATCCAGCCCCTCGAAAACCAAATCGACATGCTCATGCGCCAGCGCAGCCGCATCCACCTGAAACGTAGTCTGATACTCCCAATCGGCGAGCCCGATCCACTGCAAATGAAATTCATTATCCCGGTCAAAAGGATCAGGAATGAGCTTGCTGTTGAGCAAGTCAGTCTGCACCACCCCCGGAACCTGCGCCGGATGCCATTCCTTGACGTCAGCTCGATCGGCATTAACGACCGCCCGAAACTGCCAGCCCGACTCCAGATTTCGCGAAGCAGGCTCCGCCGCTTCCATCGGCAACACTACGAGTGAACAAAAGAGCAGACATGCAAAAAAGAAAAACATTGTAGCTACGAGGCTGTGGACTCCACGCTGAATCACTTCCATTTTCAAGTGCTCCTTATCTGATTTTGGGTGGCGCAGCGCTTAAGCGCTGCGAGAACTGATCGGGAAGGGCACGAGTTTACTCGTGCCGTAAACCCGTCAAAATGGGCTCGCGCTTTAGCGCCTGAGGCATTCTTTTTGCACTCCACGGTCTTCCCCGCAACTCGTTCACCCGGCCCAGCGCTAATGCGCCTCCGGCTTCCCACTCGCACCCTGCAAGCTCTGGAACTCCTGCATCTCTCGCTGCGCCTCCGCCGTCTTTCCCTGCTTGCGATAAATGCCCGCCAGTCCGAAATGCGCCTGCGCCGCCAAAGAACTTTGCTTCTCAATCGAGAGCAACTTAGTCCAAGACTTCTCGGCCGTGGCCGGATCGCCCTCGAGCGAAGCCGCCTTTCCCAGCGAGTAAAGCGTCTCCGGCATGTCCGGCAACAATCGATCGGCGCGCAAAAGTTCCGCCCGCGCCTCATGCGCCTTCCCTTGCTCCAGCAGCGCGTCGCCCAGACGATACGCAGCTTCGGCATTCCCTGGCTGCAACTTCGTCTGCATCCGAAATTGCTCTTCCGCCTTTGACCACTGGAACGCGCCCGCATAAACTTCGCCCAGCGCCAGATGAGCCTCTGGCAGCCCCGGACGCAGCTTCAACGCCTCGGTATACTCTTTCTCCGCATCCGGCATCCGCCGCAGCACAAAATAATTTTCCGCCATCGCCTGGTGCGCCCGCGCCGAATCCGGATAAGCCGCCAGCAACGTGTCGATCGACTGCTTCGCCAGCAACCCACTCGCGCGTCCCAAATAATAAAGAACATCCGGATCGTTCGGATGCGCCTTTACCGCCACCTGCAGATTGACCACCGCCTCCGCCAATTGTCCGTTTTGCATCTGCGCGATTCCCAGCGCGGTTTTGTCCGGCGCAGCTTGTAAGTGCGGAATTGCTTCTCCCGCATAACCCTGCGCCAGCAGCGCATATCCAAGCAACTGGTGAGCCAGCATCGAGTCCGGCTTCAATTCCAGCGCATGTTTCAGCGGCGCAAACGCCGACCCGTAATCGCCATTCTCCATGTACGCCTGCCCGAGACTGATAAAGCCATCCGCCAGCGAAGGATCAATCTCGGTGACTAGCTTAAACTCTTTGATGGCGACGGCGGCCTGATGTTGCTTCTCGGCATCAATGCCCGCCTGCATGTGTTCAGCGGCTTGCGGCGAAGCAACCTGCCACGCGAACCAAAATAATATGAGCCCTCGAATCACGGTTTCTCCGGTTCACGCACTTCCAGAAACTGGTCGGCGTGAACATCATTCAACGTCTGGTGAATCCCCGAAGGCCAATTGATTTCCACCTTGGCTCTTTCCGCCGCGCCCAATCCAAAATGCAGCCGCTTGTCACTCGACGAAAGATAACCACTGGTCGCAGTGGCAAATCGTGTCTGCCCATTCACCTGCACGCGCGCCCCAAATCCATCCCGGTTGCTGCGCGTGCCGCGCAGTGTAATCGTCAGCCAGTGCTCCTTGCCCCCACGGTTCATAAACACTTGCGGATGTCCGCCCAGCGTAGTCACCACCGCATCCTGCCATCCATCATTATTTAGGTCGCCAAATGCCGCCCCCCGCGCGGCGACCGGTACAGTGCTTCCCGAATCCACAGCTTCAAACCGTCCATGATTATTCCAGGCCACCAGCGGCAGTTGACGATAGTGCAGTGAGGGGTCGATGTTTTCCACGTTATCCAACACATGAGCCTGCGCGACGAACAAATCTTTCCATCCATCATTATCGAAATCTTCCAGACCAACACTCCATCCCGAACTCCCACTCGTGAGCGCGCCCAAGCCCGTCTCGAGACTGCGATAAGTGAAAGCCCCGCCGCCGTCGTTGTGATACACACCGTAAATCTCCCGCGGCAGCAGAGTCACCATAATGTCAGGCCGGCCATCGTTATCGTAGTCTTGAAAAACCACTCCCATACCCGACATGCGCCGTCCATCCTCGGAAAGCGCCGCGCCCGCTTCTAATCCAACCTCGCTGAAAGTCCCGTTGCCATTGTTGTGATACAGGTACTGCTGCATGCCATCGTTCGACACGAAGATATCGGTGAATCCGTCGCCATCATAGTCCGCGAATCCTACTCCCAACGCGCGCCCTTTTTTCTTCGCGATGCCTGACTTCTCGCTCACATCCGTGAAGGTCCCGTCGCCATTGTTGTGATAAAGAATGCTGGTCGTCGCCGGAAATTCCTCCGGCGGACAATAAGTATGAAAGCTTCCGCCGCAATCTTTACTGTGCTTCGTATCCCACCCCATGTAGCGGGTCACAAAAAGATCCAGCTTGCCGTCATTATCGTAATCAAAAAATCCCGCCGAAGCCGACCACCCGCCCGCGGCCACTCCCGCCTTCGCCGTTACATCCGTAAAGGTTCCATCCCCATTGTTGTGATACAGAATATTTTTTCCATAATTTGTAACGTAAATATCCGGATAGCCATCATTGTCATAATCCCCCACAGCGACGCCCATCCCATAGTTTCCGTCGCCCACGTTGGCCAACCCCGCCTGCTGGGTCACGTCCGTAAAACTCCCATCCTTATTCTGCCGGTAAAGCCGATTCCAATATTTCGGATCGTGACGGTCGAAATTTTCCGGTGCTTGCATCGGGCTCGTAATCCTGGCCGCCGTTCACCAGAAAAATATCCGGCAATCCATCATTGTTATAGTCAAGGAGCGCCACTCCCCCCGGCATGGTTTCAATCAAATATTTCTGAGACGTGGGAGAATTCTGCAGCGTGAAGTCTAGGCCGCGCGGAAGAGTACCGTCAAAAATCGGCCCCGCAGGCGCCGCCGCCTCCAGCGTCATGATCAAAAGGCAAGATACGCACAAAACAATCTTCAGCAACGTGAGTTTCCTTCAGAAAGATTCTACGGTCATCGCCGCGTCGACTGCCGCTCCACCAGGGTAGGCGGAATCAGAATCTTTTTCGGCCGCATCGAACGCTTCGGCGCGATTCGCTCCAGCAGCAATTCCGCGGCAAGCACTCCCATCCTGCAAGTTCCCTGATCCACCGTAGTAAGCGGGACTGCCAACACATCCGAAAAGTGAATATTGCCCGCGCCCACCACTGCAATATCATCGGGCAACTTCAACCCTGCCTCCAGAATCGCCTTCATCGCCCCAATCGCGACCGGATCGTTGTAACAGAAAACTCCGTCCGGAGCCGGCTGTATCTTCAGCAGTTGCCGCATACCCTCATACCCGCTGCAATCGGAATGCCCGCCCGCAACCACGTAACAAGCCTGCCCGCGCACTCCGCGTTCAGCTAGAGCGCGACGGTATCCTCCCAGTCGCTCCGTCGCAATTCCCACCTCCGGACCATGCAAGTGCGCTACACGCTGGCACCCTCGATCAATAAGATGCCGCGTCGCCAACCTCCCAATCGCATAATTATCCACTCCCACAAAACTCGCGCGTACTCCGGCGATTGGACGATCGATCAAAACATACGGCACCTTCCGCTCCTGAATCTGTTTAAACAAACCTAATGAACGCGCAGGCTGCGCCGATGCGATAATCAGTCCATCCACTTGCCGCGCCAGCATCGAGCCCGCCTCGCTCACTTCAAGTGCGGGATCTTCCTCGAAACAAGAAATCACCACGTGGTATCCATGCGGCCGCACCGTCTCCGCCACCGTGCGCGCCACCTCCGCGAAAAACGAGTGCGTAAATTCCGGCAGCAGTAACCCGATCGTGTAGGTACGTCGCGTCACCAGGCTACGCGCCACCCAGTTCATCTGATAATTGAGTTGCTTGGCGCGCCGCAGCACGCGCTTGCGCGTGGCTTCGCTGATCCGTCCCTGATTCCGCAACACCTTCGATACTGTCACCACGGAGACCTTCAGATCTCTCGCGATGTCCATCATTGTCACAGACATGACGGGGAAGAATACCACTGAGTTAACGTTTACTCATAAGCTAAAAGTACTATTTTCTTCTTGACAACGGTGATTGATCTATTCAAGAATCCGCTCACTCAGTAGTCATGGGGAAATTTTTGCACCGGAAAGAGTCACCTATGCCTAGCCGCATAATGTGGGCCCTGTTGCTCGCGTTCGCCCTCGTCGTCTCAGCCTCGCCTTCTCTCTATGCCCAAAGCACATACGGTTCAGTTGCTGGAACAGTCACCGATACCTCAGGCGCAATCGTCACTGATGCCACGGTGACCCTGACTAACTTGGGCACCGCCGAGAAGCGCACTCAATCCAGCGGCAGCGATGGACTCTACACCTTCGTGAATCTGTTCCCCGGCCAGTACCGCGTTGACGTGGAAAAGCAAGGCTTCAAGCATTTCACTCGGGCGAATGTCACGGTCCAGGTGCAGCAGGACACCCACGTCGACGCGGCCCTGCAAGTCGGCGAGGTAAGCCAGGTTGTTGAAGTGACGGGTGAGACGCCGCTGCTCCAAACTGAGTCTTCGGCACTCGGCCAGGTAGTCGAACAACGCAAAGCAGACGAACTGCCGCTCAATGGCCGCAACATCTTTAACCTAATCACGGTCTCACCGGCTGCGGTTGCGCAAGGCGGATCGGGAGGTTCGCCCGTCGGCCAGAACCCCTTTAGCTGGGGCAATTACCAAGTCGGCGGTTCTTTCGCCAATCAAGGTGCGGAGTATCTTGATGGCCAACCCCTGAACATTGGCTACATCAACCTGCCTATCATTATCCCGACTCAGGACTCGGTTGGCGAATTCAAAGTGCAATACAACGATCAGGGTGCCGAATGGGGTAAGTTCTCCGGCGGCGTCGTGAACCTTAGCACCAAGTCCGGAAGTAACGACTGGCACGGTTCCGTCTATGAGTACTTCCGCAATAAAGTGCTGAATGCGAACGAGTACTTCAACAAGGGGGATCAGATTGCTTCCGGTGCGAAGAACACCCCTCCACCGTGGACCCAGAACCAGTACGGATTTCAAGTCGGTGGACCCGTTATTAAAAATAAAACCTTCTTTTATGTGAGCTGGGAGCAATACCGCCAAAGAACAGGTTCACCCTTCACAACAAGCGTTCCCGCGGCAGGGATGACGACCGGTGATTTCTCGGCGCTATGTCCGGGCGGCTTTACCGGACCAGTCGTAGATGGAATTGCTACCTGCGGCAACCCCGCGGGTCAGATTTACGATCCTCTCAGTACCGACGCCTCTGGAAATCGAACGCCTTATGCGGGAGACAAGATTCCTTCGAGCGAGTTCAGCACGGCGGCTGGAGTATTGCTGGCCAAATACTATCCGGCGGCGAACCTGCCCGGCACCTCTCTTAACTACTTGAGTGCGGCGCCTGCCGGCGGCAACACCAACGAATTTGTGGCGCGCGGCGATCAGAATGTTGGCAACAACACCCACGTATTCGGAAGATTCGCCTACTTTGGATTAACTGATTTGGCTGTAAATCCGCTAGGCACGGGCCTCTGCCTCGACCGCTGCGCCGAACTCTACCACAGTAAATTGCTCGCTATCGGCGTGAACCACACCTTTACGCCAACCACAATCCTGGACGTGAACTTTGCGGGCAGCCGGTTTGTCTATGGCAGAACTCCTTTGCTTGGGGGTTTCGATCTAAGCACCCTCGGCTGGCCAGCAGCAACCTATAACACTCCGCCCAGCGTCATGCGGACTCCACCTACCCCGGAAACAAACCTTCCGAATGACGTCGGCCACACCCAAGGCAACAGCGCCATTGGAGATCACAACACGCAGTACAACCTGAGCCCCGAACTCACGATGATCCGCGGCAAGCACACCATTCAGGTTGGCGGCCAATACGAACTTGGACTGGATAATTATTTCCAGACCAACATCGCCAGCGGTGCATTCGGTTTCGAAGGAAACTGGACATCTTCATCTCCCAACGCTACGGACGGCTCAGGATACGCGTTTGCCGATTTCCTGCTGGGTTTAGCTCTGAACCAGGGCAGTTTCGCGGGGAACCAGAGTGAAGGCATAGCACAGGTACCCGCGCAAACTCAGGGCAAACAGACGTATCGCGCCTTGTACGCCAACGACACATGGCATGTGACGCCAAAGTTCACCGCAAGTTTGGGTCTGCGCTATGAACTGCCCGGAACCTGGTCGGAAGCTTTCAACCGGCTGAGTTACTGGGACCCCAAAACATCCAACGCAACCGTGACTGGCTGCTCGGGAGCGCTAGGATCGCCCTGTCCCGGAGACGCGATGTACGTCGGAACGGGACCCAATTCGACGGATAACAACTTGCCCCTCGATAAGAAGGCATTTTCTCCACGACTTGGCTTTGTGTACTCCCTTGACCAAAAGACCGTGCTTCGCGCCGGCTACGGTGTTTTCTTCATTCCGAACTACGTCTCGTTCGCACTCAATCCGGATAACGATGTGATCAATCTTGCCGCCACTGACTTCACGGGGTCCACGGACGGCTATATCACTCCGGCGTCCAATTTGGACGGCGCCGACTGCTCATTCGGTGGTGCCGCCGGGGTGTTCGCGCCGCGCGGTACTAACGGGTTTACCTGCGCCCAGTCAGGTCCATTTGGCAATGCCGGAATTCTGTTGCCGCCCGGACGTAATGCATCCCCGACTCTATCGAGCTTTGTAGCCGCAAACGGCAGCCCCGGGCTCGCTCCTTACTTCGGATATGGTGGTGAGGGTCCAAAATACGGATACGTCGAGCAATGGAATTTCGACATCCAGCGGCAACTTCCGGCTGGGTTCTTTGCAGACGTCGCGTACGCTGGCTCCCACGGTGTTCATCTGCAGCAATATCAGACGAATATCGATCAGATCCCCGATAGCTTCGCTGCGACGGCGCAAGGCCAGTTCAATACGGCCCTTGCTGGCCCCTGCAGCGCCAGTGCCAATCCCACCCAGTGCGCGAACGGCTTCGTTACGATTGACCAACCGACTACGAATCCGCTAAGAGGCTCTACAAATACGACCCTGGGTGCGACCAGCATTTTTGCTGGCCAGTTGGATCGGCCCTATCCCGAATATAACGGTCTGAACCTGAATGGTTACGGCTGCTGCAGCAGCAATTACAACTCCCTGCAGGCCAGCGTGACCCGAAGGTTCCAGGGCGGCGGTACTATGCTGGTGGCTTACACCAACGCTAAGCTGATGACCAATACCGATACTTTGACAAGTTGGCTCGAAGGCAACACCGGCGGCGTCGGCTCGGTCCAAGACTGGAACAACCTGAAGGGAGAACGCTCCCTCTCCTCGCAAGACATCTCTCAAAGGCTGGTGATCAGCTACGTTCTCGATCTTCCCTTCGGCCGCGGAAAAGCCTTCGCCAACAGCCTCAATGGATTAGCGAATGGTGTCGTTTCCGGCTGGGGCGTCGATGGCATCACTACTTTCCAACGCGGCTTCCCACTAAAAATCAGTTGGGCAGGTGCTTCCACCTCTTTAGAGTCCGCCAGTCTGGGCGTCGCCAATGTCCGCCCCGACGTAATTTCGGGTTGCGATCTGAAAGCTGGCGGTGGCCACATTGCCAATTGGTTCAACACTAGTTGCTTCGCAGCTCCTCCGCAGTGGGGGTTCGGAAGCGAAGCTCGTGTTGATCCGGTTCTTCGCGGACCTGGCATTAACAACTTCGACTTCGCTGTCTTCAAGCGGACCAAGGTCAACGAAAGACTCGGCATCGAGTTCCGCACGGAATTCTTCAATCTGTTCAATCACCCGTATTTCAATGTGCCAGCAACCGGTTTCAATGGCGTGAACACAGGGCAAAATAGCGCCGGCTTCGGTACGATCTCGACCACCATTAGCGCCGGAGTGGCCTCACCGGAACGGTTGGTGCAGTTCGCTCTGAAATTTGTTTTCTAAAATAACTCTCCGGGCCGGGAAATTTCTCCCAGCCCGGAATTGTTTCAACAGCAGGGTTCTGCATGCTGGCCAGAAATGGCCAGCATTTATTTTGTGCAGTCCACCTCTAACGCCTTAGCCTGTCATATCCTTATTTTCATGCGAACCATTCAAACCCTCGACTACTCCGAAGCCAAACGCGCCCTCGATCTCATCGTCGAAAAAGCAACCGAAATGAAAAAAGCCGCCTCCATCGCCGTCGCCGATTCCCACGGCGACCTTGTTTGTTTCGCTCGCATGGATGGCGCACCCGTCTCCTCCATCCGCATCGCCACGAATAAAGCCTGGACTGCTTCCCGCGAGCGCAAGCCTACCGGGGAAATCGGAGAAAGAATCAGGCACCCGGAAAAAGGACACGACATCTCCTACTATGGAGATCCGCAATACGTAGGTTGGGGCGGCGGCCTCCCAGTCTGGAAGAACAACGCAGTCGTCGGAGCCATAGCTGTAAGCGGCCTCTCGTCAGCCGAAGATGCTGCGTTAGCCCAGCTGGGAGTCGACCTCCTTATCAAGTCCTAACTGGATTTGATCCGTCGCGAATCCCGCAACAATGCCGCGAATGCGGGAAGTAACGTGGAAGAGCGTCGCTTCAGCGCCGCGTAATGATTCAAAACCAACGTGGCCTTCAGACCCGGTGGTCGCAGTTTCGCCAAGCTGCCAGCAAATACAATTCGGCGCGCCCCAATCAAACCAGAACGCCCCGCCTCTTGTTCGCGTTTCGTAACACAATTCACTTTTTGTCGCGACCCGCAACATTTAATGAAAAACTCCTAACAACTGAGGGGGAAGAGTGGATCCGAACAACTGCTGCCCGCGCTGCGGCGGTACCGGATACATTGCCCAGCCGGTGGATATCAGCGGCAAGTCTGAGGGCATTGCATTTATCCGGTTGAAGTGTCCGGCCTGTGTCGGCAGCGGTCGGAAAAACTCTATCCCACCTTCTACTGCAGGCTGACCGCACGGCCTGTGGTGCTTGCGAAAACGTTCGAGCCCGGGGTGTCATGCTTCCCGCCCTGAAGTGCCGCCCCGGGCCGCACGTTTCCCCACCCGAAACACAAAGCTGCATTGAGATACTTCAGGCAATATCCGCGGATTTCGTACTGGCCCTGCGCCGCCGGGAGGTAGCGGTTTCGATCCGGTTGCGTCCTGCGGCCTTCGCGCGATACAGCGCTTTGTCGGCTTCCCGGATAACTTCCTCAGCGGACGAATTCTCCTGCCGCGAACTCGCAACCCCAATGCTGGCCGTCACCGAAATTTCCTTCGGCGAATCACCGCGTGCAAGCTGGCGAATGGCATGCCCAGTCTGGGTGCGCGAACGCCCACCTGCGCTTGCGGTCCTGCGGCGGTCCGGACCGCGCGCCTCCTGCCGCCGATCTTGCCCGCGAAGTTTGAGCGTGCTGCCTTCAATGTCGCCGCGCAGTTTTTCCAGATGCTCCATCACATCACCGGATGTTTTCCCTGGAAACAAAATTGCAAATTCTTCCCCGCCGCAGCGGTAAGCTTTCCCTCCGCCCGAAACCCGCGCCAGCCGTGACGCCACCATCCGCAGCACCTGATCTCCCGTGTCATGTCCGTAGGTGTCATTGCATCGTTTGAAGTGATCGATATCGACCATCGCAATCGAATACGGCGGATCAAGCCGATGTAACGCATCATGGAAGGCGCGCCGCGAAGGCAACATGGTCAGTTCGTCGTGATAGGCGAGCAGGTAGGAGGTCTCAACAATAGAAGCGGCAAGAATGAATGCCGCCGTGGCAAAGTAAGCTGCCGGAATCCGTCCCACGCCTCCAAACCGCAGTGCCAGAAAGCAGGCCGCCATCGCCCACAAAAGCCCGTTCTCCACCGGCTTGTGAAACAGCAGAAACCGTATCAGCAAAACCACCACCGCTGCAGCGAATGCCAGCATCGTGGCGAAAGGCAGCGGTCCCGGTGCGGGCGCGTGATGCGAAGCATGTGCCACAGCATCTGGCCGGCAAAGCACAGCCACGATCACAGACTCCACAAACAGCAGCAACGCCGTGGGTGCGATGCTGGGAAAGACAAATCCCTTTTCCTGCCGCAGCGAGAGCAGCACAAAATTGAGCGGCAAGAGCAGTCCCACCACGGCCAGAGCTCTGGTCCCCGGTCCGCTTAGCGCGATGTGTCCGGCAGAAAAGTACGAGACCGCTTGCTCGGCCAGAAACAGAACCAGCAAAGCGAAAAAGATGCGGCTGGAATGAAATCGCCAGGCCAGCAACAGCCCCGCGACCAATGCACCATAAAAAGCAAAACTTACAAACGCCGCACTGGGCGTGATCAACCCAGTGTGCAGCAGCGCTGCGACGGCCAGCA
Organism: uncultured Acidobacteriaceae bacterium; assembly: GCA_963838015.1. Lineage (GTDB taxonomy): Bacteria > Acidobacteriota > Terriglobia > Terriglobales > Acidobacteriaceae > Sulfotelmatobacter. The sequence goes on from CAWIPG010000001.1 coordinate 504,797, forward strand.
GACAAATACCGGGCGTAAGCAGGGACTTCATCGAAGTTGGGCTCTGTCCCTAATGATCTTCACTCAGTTGCGACGGCCTCCCGAGGTACAACTTGTCTTCTTCAAGATTATCTCTGGATGATAAGCCCGGCGGAATTGGCCCGGAGGGTTCGGCGTAGCCTTGCTTGCATAGGTGTGGATCATGCAAGTTCTTTCATGTGTCGGCAACCCGGAGGGCGGTGTATGATCAGTGCCGTTTGCGTCGTGCCCATTCCACTCCGGCAACCGCGAACTATGAAACGCGCAAGCCGCTCGCAGCACTATTCGATTGAGGAGTTCCCATGTCCCGCAAATTCATGTCCCGCAAATTCCAAATGTTGCCAGCAATCATCCTGACACTCACCCTGTACTCCAGCCACGCTCTCGCCCAGATCGACCGCGACGCAGACGCATCTCCTGCGGGAATTCAGTCCGCCGTCTTCGCCAGCCCCACTCCGCGCGCTCTCAGCTTCAAGCCCGCCGCCGTTGGCATTGCCGCGTCCTCCGCCCAAAAGCTTACTGCCAGCTTCCATGTCGGCGGCTACACTGGCACGTTCACCCCGACCGCAGTATTCCATTACGGCCACGATTACACCGCCGGCACCGTCACCTGCACCGTCAGCGGCGCCACAGAAACTTGTACCGTGTCCGTGACCTTCCAGCCCACCCTGCCCGGCGAACGCAAAGACGCTCTGCTCCTCAAAGACGGAGCTGCCACCCTCGCCAGCGTTCTTCTCGGCGGCACCGGCCAGTCTCCGCTTTCGCTCATCCAGCCCGGCATCGTCACCAGCCCCGTGACCGACGCCGGCGCCTCCGATTACATCTATCAATCTGTGGTGGACGAGAACGGCACCGTATTCTTTCTCTCAGACAATAGCGATGCGGTTTTCAGCTACACCAAGGCAGGCGTTCTCACCCAGTTGCCGATCACCGGACTTAGCACACCCCACGCCATTGCCATCGACGGTGCCGGTACCCTCTATATCGCTCAGAATGCATATGCCACGGATATCATCACCTACACTGCCGCCGGAAAGCAGGGTTCAATCACCGTGATTCCGCCCGCACCGCCATACGTTCCTTGTTCAAGTTTTGAATATCTGTATTCCGTGGCCGTCGATGGAGGCGGTAATCTCTTTGTCCTCGACATCGAGTGCAATCAAATTTACGAGCTCAAGCTGGACGGAGCCTACGTCACCACCGCGATCGATCCCGCGATGACTCAACCATCCGAGATCTCCGTCGACGCCGCCAACAACGTCTTCATCGGCGGATACGCCATCAACAAGCTCACCGCCGCAGGAGTCCAAACTCAGATCAACACCGTAGGCGCCAGTGAGGGTGTTCCCGTCGACGCAGCCGATACCATTTACGCCACACGCTACACCGGAGGCGGCGTGGCGGAGCTGCATGCATCGGGCTATTCAACTTCTATCGCCAACCTCGATCCCGCTGCTTCGCCATTGGGTGATTCCGTGGCCTCCGACGGCACCGTCTACGTCGGCAACTATTACGACCTCGACAAAGTAGATCGCTCCCAGGGCGCGATCGCCTTCGGCGAACAAAACGCTGGCGTCGAAAGCTCCATAGAAGAGGTCAGCATCTACAACGGCGGTAACGAAGCTCTCACGGTCTCGACCATCACCCGCAGCGGCGCTACCGCCTTCGCCATCAAGGTTGCCTCCGCCCAAAACTGCTTCGCCGGCAAAGTAATCGCGCCAGGTTCGTATTGCAACATCGCCGTTGCCATGACCCCTCCGCACGCCGGCACCTACACCGGGACCATCACCGTCACCACCAACTCCCTGAACGCCGCCGGTTCGGCACAAACCATCGCGCTCTCCGGATTCGTCTACGGAGTCTACATCGTGCCCACGCCCAAAGCGCTGGCCTTCGGATCGGTAACCGACGGCACCACTAGCGCCGCCAAAACCGTGACTCTCGCCAACGAGGGCGACCTGTACTCCGCCTTCATCGGAACTCCAGTGTCCAGCAATCCCGCTTTCAGTGCTAGTCTCGGCACCTGTACTGCCTCCGTCCCAGTCGGCGGAACCTGCAAACTAAGCGTCACCTTCAGTCCGACCTCAGCCGAAGCCTACAGCGGCAACATAACCGTTCCTGCCAGCAGCGCCGGCGGTGGCACCACCCCATCAGCCACCTTCACCGTAAGCGGCACTGGAGTAGCCGCCGCCACGCAGTGACTTTACAATGATCGGGAAGGGCACGAGTTTTACTCGTGCCGTAAAGTCGGCAAAAATAAACCGCGCTTTTAGCGCCTGAGGAATCCAGCAAGATTCGCCCCGGAAGGGGTGTCTGAGAATAGTCCGGCGCGTTCAGCGCCGGGGGCGAAGAAATGGCTGCCGCGTACCGGAGGAGTCTGTGTCATAGCTTGATGGCGACGTAAAAAGCTCGACTAGACGGACTCTGTTCAGTCGCGAAGCGCCGCAAGAATGCAGCCTAGGGCGCAAGCCCTGGGCTGAAAGTGGAATGAGAACAAGCCCTGGAGGGGCGAAAGAAAGCTACGCCACAGACTCCGGAGGGACGCCCGGTTTGACTTGGTTCAGCAGCGTCATCATCACTCGGAAGTTCGCAACTCGCTCTACGTCTCTCGTCGCGCTGTATGTCTTCGCTGCATCAGTTGGGCCGTAAACCAATGTGAACTTGCCGTTCTCTACGGAATACGAGCGCACATCCTTCCACGAAATAGGCTTCTTGTTCAGGTCTGGGAACATCCCCAACAGATCAACCTTCACACCCTGCCCGCTAAGCGTGAAGTCTCCAAACCTGACATCAAATCCGTCATTGTATCGCTGGCTCACCTTGCGCCACAGGTATGGAAAGGTGAACTCGTTCAGCAAAGTGCCGATTTGCCATGCTCGTGAGAACCGACTGCCGAATGACACTACCCGCGCAGCGGTGCCATCCTTTACGCCAGTTCTGGTGAACTTGACCGTTGCGACGTAACGCACCTTCTCGACGCGCTGCTCAGTATTAACGCCAGCCTTCAGCTTGAAGCTGTGTCGCGTGCCCATTGGAATAACGCCGTTCACCAGCGTCGTGACCGCCCCCGTGTAGAACTCATCGACTTCATCCCATCGCATCTCTTTTTGACCAAGAAGCGACCTATAGCGAACGCCAACTGGGTCAAGAGTTAGTCGAACTGACAGCAGCCAGCAAAGCAGCACAACAGGCACAGCCACCAGCGTAACTTTCACTGCACTTACTGCCCACGGTGGAACGCTCGCACGAGCAGGGTCAAAGTCTTGACCGAAGCCGTAACTCACTAGCGCGACGACCAGCAGAGCACAACGCGAGCCCAGTTTGGGCCGAAGGTTTGAGCCGAACTGCTCTCTGCGCTCATCGTGATGAATCTTACACCTTCAGGGCGTTTCGACTAGAAATAGATTCGTGTTTTGTTCGCTGCTGCTATAAACTTAGATCAGGAGTCGATGTGAGCAGAAGCGTCTACGTGCTGGGAGCAGGGGCGTCGAAACACATCGGGTACCCACTTGCTTCAACGATGGGAGCGGAAATGCTCACGTGGATGTCACTGCGCGAACAGTATAAAGACACTGCTGACTCCATCAGAGAGATGTTCGGCGACTCGCCCAACATCGAAGACGTAGTGACCGAGCTTGAAGGTGTGGTCAAGACCTTGGAGCACTCATCGGAAACGGAGGACAGAATACGGCGAAGCATTGCCAGTTCTATCTTGGTGCAGGTTCGTGAAGCCGTACCGATCTGGTTCACCGAGATTCACAGCAGACCTGCCCCTGCATACCAGCAGTTTGCCGAGAAGATCGTGCAGCCCGGTGACGTCATCATCACCTTCAACTACGACGACTCGCTTGAGAGAGAACTGAAGCGTGTTGGCAAGTGGGACATCGCACAAGGCTATGGTTTCCAGATTGGAAAGGCGACAACAACGTCGCAGGTTCTCATGCTGAAACTTCACGGAAGTATGAACTGGCTAGCGTCGATTTTCGATGGAATGACTTCAGGTTCGTTTGCGATTGGAGGAAATGGCGCACTGGGTCAAAACCCGCACGTCGCAACCGACTATTTGAAATACCTTGGCTACGATGACATGCCCGGCACCTTTCCGGGCGGTGGCGGGTTTCATAGTCTGATTCTGCCGGGTCGAACGAAAGAGTTTTACTACGAGACATCGTTTGGCCGAGAGCACGAAGAGTTCTTTTCTTTCCTATGGTCGCAAGCTACTGGTGCCTTGAAGCGCGCCGGCAAGATCGTTCTGTTTGGGTATAGCCTGCTTCCCGTTGACCAACGTTCGTGTGATCTGTTGTTGAGTACGCCACGAAAGGAAACCAGTGTCATGGTAGTGTCGGGCAGAGATGGTGAGCGCATCGGCAACAGCTTTCGCTCCGCTGGTTTTCAGAACGTTGGTTTTTATCAAAACGGCTATTTTGAAAAGTGGGTGAGCGAGTCGATCACCGCCAACACTCAAGGCGTACCCAACGGAGGCGGGTGGCCCTCGATAAGAGCGAAGGCGGTGTCAAGGACAAAAGTATTTCTGGCGGTGTTTTTGGCACCGTTTTTTTGCCAGAGAGGTTGAGGACCAAGACTCTGGATATGAAATCTCGCGCTGAATCACCCTAACGGTAGTGATCTTCTCCCGAAGATCGTTCCACCAACCATCGATTCGGCCTAAACATCGACCATGATTCTTCTATGCGAACATCCCGTCTGTACGGGATGCGAGAGCGCCCAATCAATCCTGCGGTCTAGCTTGCGCCGACCAGGGCCACCCGCGAGCTGCTCTCGATGCGAACGATCTCTGGATACGCCACATTGGTGCGCAGCATCCAGTAGAGTCGTACAGCTAACTTGCGCGCCGTTGCTACCTTGGCCACACCCTTCGGCTTCTGATGACAGCGATGCAAATACTGCTTGCGCAATCCGGGGTCGTGCTGCACCGCCGTCTGCGCTGCTTCCACCAGTAACGAGCGCAGCATGCGGTTGCCTTGCTTGCTGATCGCGCCCAGCTTCTGCCGTCCGCCCGAACTTTCCTCGCGCGGAATCAGTCCCAGATAGCTCGCCACCTGCTTGCCCCGCGCAAAGCGGCTCACATCGCCGATGGTCAGTATATAGGCCAGCGCCGTGTTCGGACCTACTCCCGGTTGCGTCATCAGCAACCTGGCCTGCGGATTTTCTTCCGCCGCTTGTTGCACCGCGTGATCCAACTTGCCGATCTGCTGGTTTAACATCGAAAGCAGGCCCAGCAAATCTTCCCGCCGGCACGCCGCCCAAGGTTTTAACGGAAGCTCGCGCAGCATCTTCTGCCCGGCCTGGCTCCACAGCTTGTGCTGGCGTTGCACTCCCTTATTCAGGGAAAGGTGTTGCAGTTCGTTTTTCACCCGGCTGCGAATCTCCACCAGCTTGTGCCGATGCAGCACCAGTTGCCGCAGATCGCGCTGCTCCCGGTCCGGAGTCCACAAGCGCGGAAAACGGCCTTCCACCACCAGCCTGCGAATGTGTTCCGCGTCCCGCTTGTCAGTCTTCTGCTTGCGCACGTAACTGGCCCGGATCTGTGCTGCATCTCCGATCCAGACCTCGTGCCCAAGATCTTCAACCAGCTCGATGAACCACTGACTGTTACCCGTGGCCTCCATGCCAATCAGCACCGGCGCCGCCAGTTGCTGATAAAACATCTTGGCCTCACCCGAAGCATGCACCAGCTTCCGTTCCCCGCAATCCCCGGTCTCCGTCTCCAACCAACTTACTTGCTGCCAGCTGGGATGGAAATCACATCCTATAATCATCATCGAAGGCTCCTTTCTTCCCAGCGTCTTCGTCCTCAAACAAAGACTACATGGGGTCTGAATCGAGCCTTCGCTCTTATCCAATCAAGCCTTTGATCTCGCAGACAAGAACGGGCTTTTGACTTTAGGCTGTCCTTGAGCGTTGGCTTGCTTTTGGGTGGCGCAGCGCTTCAGCCCTGCGATAGTTCGCCTATTTTCAACCGGCTTTAGCCGCTGAGGTAGGCCCGTTTCCGCTCCGCCCAAAAAGTTGTCAATAGGCAAAACCTACACGATCACACTTAACTCCCTCATACCATTACCCAAATAAATCCCAAAACGTGTCACAGTAGCCCCATCATTTGTGATATAATGGATTCATAAGCTAAAACTTTAAGAAAACAAGGCGTGGCCCCCGGGCCGCGCCTTTTCTTTTTGCGCCAAAGAGGAATCGCATATGCCTAAGTGCAAGGGCTTCAAAACCTTCAAGGAGCGCGGCGAATGGGTCGAGCTGCAATTCATGGCCGGAGCCCTGCGTCACGGCTTCAAAGTCTCAAAGCCCTGGGGAGACTCCTCCTCCTACGACGTAGGCGTCGAACACGGCCGCCGCTATCTTCGCGTGCAAGTAAAGTCCACCAGCTACCGCCTCGCCAACGGCTACCTCTGCGGATTCAAACCCAACCAGAGAAGAAAACGCTACGCCCGCCGCAAAGTCGATTTCTTCGCCGCCTTCATCGTCCCCGAAAACGTCTGGTACGTACTTCCCGCCTCGGTAGTCCTGAAAACCAAAAGCTCCGATCTAATGCTCTGCCCTGTACAACCAATGCGAAGGAATTGCTATAAGTATGAGAGCTACCGCGAAGCTTGGAAGCTTCTACGCAGCGGGAAGAAGCGCCCAGTGTCCTCCGCGTAGATCATTTGGGTAAGCTTTTCACGAATTCTTCTAACACGCGGTTGAATTTCTCCGGGTCATCGACGAACAAGGCATGGCCGTCGCCGTCGAATTTCTCCAGCTGAACCTTATCGCCGAGTTTCAATTTCAAGAAGTCCGCGGTCGATTGTGTTTCCGGCTGGTACATAAAGAGCATGGGTCGATTCACTCTGGCCAAGCCGGGTGAGAAATCCTTTACCGCGATCATGTTGTAGATAAGCACGGCGGCGGTATCGGCTGGAACCTGCTCGGAGGCGTCCATGACGCGCTTCAGGTAGTCCTCCGGCTGCGGCTTCTTGTACATGCTGCGGACAAAGCCGTCGACCTGCTTCTGGCGATCTTGTTGGAATAGGTTCATCCATCCCAGGACATAAGCGAACAGATCGGGGCTGAGTTTGTCTTGCAGCAGGCCGTCAACCAACACTAAGCCGCCAAGGTTGTCGGTGCCGAATTGCTCGGCGTACTTCACCAGTTCCCCACACCCCATCGACCAGCCGACGAGAACCGGGTGCTTCAATCCAAGTTGGTCCACGAGTTCCTTGTAATCGCGGGCGCGGGTTTCGGGAAGATGGCCATAAGTCGGTTTGTCGCTCTCGCCCTGCGACCGGGGATCCACGGCTATCACACGGTAATGCTTCGAGAACTCGTCGATCTGCTTCTGCCAGATCCAGGCCGGCATCGTCCAGCCCGGTATGAAAACAATGGGGCGTCCGCGGCCCGCCTCAAGGTAATGGATCCGAATGCCATCGGAAGTCTTGAAAAAATCGCTCTTCGCAGTCTGTGCCCAAACACTCGGCACTGACACGCTGCACAGCAGGATCGCAACTAGTCTCGTTCTCATGTGTTTCTCCATAATCTAAAACTGTCATCCTGAGCGGAGCCGTTCTTCAGGCGGAGCGAAGGATCTCAGGCTTTACCGGCCCACTGCGTAAGCCAAACTGTACCGGCTACGCATAAGAAAACGGTCGCGACGCATGGCTTCTCCAGAAATAAACCAGGATAATCACGCTCACAACCGCAGCGTAAGCGCACCACAACGAAGTGAAAGCGTAGCGCTTGTACTCCATCACCGCAAGAAGAATGGCGAGGTTGGCAGCGCCGAAAATTACCATCATCCTGATCTTCGAAAAAAATAACGATCCACAAGTGGCAATCACGTAGAACACCGCGACCGCCAGGTTGTTGGTCGCCTGATTGATGTACACAATGCTGTTTCCCTTCACATACACCTGCAGTGAATACGCCGTACACGCCCAAAGAATATAAAGCGTTGTTGCCGTCCCGATGCCGAGGAACGGAAGCATGCGTTTGCGGCTCGTTGCGTCGGGCTCGAACAGCAGCACGCTGAGCGGCAGTAGAAACGGAAGCAGTCCCTGCGCATAAAGCATGAACGCCGCGCCCATGTTGTGTACGACCGTGGGCGAGAGAACTCCATCGAGTCCCAGCCAGACGAATCCTTCGATGAACTGATGGATGGCGAAAAAGATAGGCAACGCCGCGAACAGCAATTCGCGACGATGCTTCACTCGTGTCAGTGTAACCACGCCGATGCCGCCAAGCACTCCACTGCCAACAAAATTAGCCGCCGCTGAGAAACACATGGATGCTTTCTCCGTCTGCGAAGATTACACCTCTCTTAATCTTCCTGTCATCCCTATCCATTGTCATCCTGAGGAAGCGGAGTTCTCGGGCGAAAGCCGAGAACTCCCAACGAAGGACCTATGCAGTTTGCCGGTAGCGCCGCAGCGGCGCCGGATGACCACCCACATTCCGCTTTTGAACCCACGCCCCTTTCCCGGAAGCACTCACCTTCGTGCGCAACACTTTCCGTTTCAACTGAGCTTTCTCTAACTAGAATCACTCTGTGATTAAGGCCCACTTATGCGCATTCTGATTGCAGAAGATGATACGGCTCTGGCGGGCTTTGTGCGCCAGGGTTTGCAGGGCGAACATTACGCGGTGGATGTAGTGGAGGATGGCGAGCAGGCGCGGTCCATGGGCAGCGAGTTCGATTACGATCTGGTGATTCTCGATCTCAATCTTCCCAAGCTCGATGGCGTGAGCGTGTTGCGCCATCTGCGCTCGAAACGTCCGAGCCTGCCAGTGCTGGTGCTAACGCAACGCGGCCGCGTCGAAGACCGTGTGCAGTGCCTCGACACCGGCGCCGACGATTTTTTGCCAAAACCATTTTCCTTCAGCGAACTCTCAGCTCGCATTCGAGCTCTGCTCCGCCGCAGCCATCTCCCGTCGGAATCCGTGCTGGTGGTCGAAGATCTTAAACTCGATCGCGTCGAACACCGCGCCGAACGCGCCTGCCGCCGCATCGAACTCACCACCAAAGAATTTTCTCTCCTCGAATATCTAATGCGCAACGCCGGCCGCCAGGTCTCCCGCGCCATGATCATCGAACACGTCTGGAACCTAACTTTTGATACGACTACGAATGTCGTTGATGTTTATATCAACTATTTGCGGCGCAAGGTGGATGATGGGCATCCGCGGAAGTTGATTCATACGGTGCGGGGAGTGGGGTATGAGTTGGGCAGCAACGCGGGAGCGCTGGCATGAGTTCCTCCGCAGCTCATCCCGTACCCGCGCCGACTCGCGCGAGCGAGAACGCGCATGAAAGGATGGAAGCGCGGCTGCTCGCTGGCGCAGTTGTTGCATGCGCTCAACCAGCCGCTCACCGGGCTGCAATGTTCGATGGAGGTCGCGCTGGCTTGTCCCCGTACGGTCGAGCAATATGTGCAGGGTTTGCGGGAGGGTTTGGAGTTGACCGAGCGCATGCGCGCGCTGGTCGAGGCCATTCGGGAAGTGGCGGATGTCGACGCGGTTGTTCCTATCGCCCGCGACTCCGTGCGAGATTCGGAAGCGAAAACGACAGAGATGCGCACTCTTCTGAATGAAATTGTGGATGATCTCGCGCCCGTGGCCGAGAGCAAAGGTGTTCACCTCGCGCTTGCTTCTTCTGCGTCTGACCTGATGGTAAGGGCGAAGCGGCCGCATTTGGCGGCGTTGATGTTTCGATTGCTGGAGTCGGCGCTGAGTCTGGCGAAGTGGGGCACAGTTTTGCGGATCGAAGCCGATCGTAGGTTGAATCAAGCGCCGAGTCATCTCCGGATTCGGATCGAATGGCGCGCGAAAGCGTCACGCTTGGCATTCTCCCGGTCGGAGTTGGGGCTGCTGGTGGTGCAGGCCGGGCTCGAACGTGTGGGAGCGGAATGGCGGCGTGAACACACAGAAGACTTGGAAACTTTAACCATAAATCTAGCCAGTGTTGCGGACGACAGCGGAAAGAGCAGGAGACCTGAATGAGTGTGATGACAACTTTTCCGATGCTGGCCTGGACCGCGGGCGGAGCGCTGATTGCAAGCCCGAGCAGCATCTTGCGCGAACAGGTGCTGAACCGTCTGAACGGCCGCTGCCGCCCGGTCCAGCAGGTGGCGGGAGGAGCGGATGCGCTGGCCAAGCTCGAAGTGGGGGACTGGCAGCTGCTCTTTCTCGACCGCAGGGTTCCCGATCTCGATACCGAAGAACTGATCGCGATCATTCAGCGCAGATTTCCCGGAATTCAGGTGGTGCTGCTGGACTCCGAAGACGCGGCCTTGGCATCGGATGATGCGGGAAATGATCCGAGGAAAGCGGAGAAGCCCGAGGTGCGTCTCCTCTCGTCGACCGCCGCGGCCCCGGAATCGAGCACGCACGGATGCGCGTGGAAGACCACCGACGGGGAAGCCGATCCGCTGCCCGGCATGATCGGGCGTAGTCCGGGGATGCAGCAGGTCTATCGCATGGCCCGGCTGGTGGCGCCACGCTTGACCACTGTGCTGATCGCCGGCCCGACGGGAAGCGGCAAGGAGCTGGTGGCGCAGGCGTTGCATGGTCTTAGTTCGCGGTCGGCGAAGCCGTTGATCGTGGTGAATTGCGCCGCTATTCCAGAAACGTTGCTGGAGTCGGAGCTGTTTGGCCATGCTCGCGGCGCGTTCACGGGCGCGGTGCAGGCGCAGGTGGGGCGCATTCCGGCGGCCCATGGTGGGACGCTTTTTCTCGATGAGGTCAGCGAACTGCCGCTGGGCATGCAGGCCAAGCTGCTGCGTTTTCTGGAGCAGAAAGAAGTGCAGCGGCTGGGCGCGGCCGAGCCGACGCGGGTTGACGTGCGGGTGATTGCGGCCAGCAATGTAGATCTCGCGGCACGCGCGGCACGGGGCGAATTTCGTGAGGATCTGTTTTACCGTCTTTCAGCATTTCCTTTGGAGTTGCCTGCGCTAAGTGAGCGCCGTACCGACATCGTTCCCCTCGCCGAGCATTTTCTAGCGTGCATGGCTGCGGCGATGAGCATGCCGTGTCCGCGGCTGAGCGGGGAAGCGGTCGAGATTCTCGAAGGCCATCCCTGGCGGGGCAATGTGCGCGAATTGCAGCACGTCATGGAGCGGGCCTCGATTCTGGTCGAGAATGGGAGCACGGTTTTGGCGGCGCATCTTTATTTTCCATTTCAACATTCCCAGCTTCATCCGGGCACACGGTCGATTTCTTGCGCCGGGTTGGCAAGTTGAGGTTTGCGGACAAGATTACGATTTAGCGATTTTCCCCTTTGGTGCAAGAGAGGCCGTTTGCGAAAGTCGTGCCGTCCGCTGAAGCGGACTCGATTAGTACTACCTCCGGCTTCCCGGCACTGCCGTGCCGGGCTTTCCCATTCCGCCGCTTCGCGGCTGGCGCGGATTGGTTTCCAGCGTCGGTGGTTCGCGCCGAGCTCCGTTCACCACAGCGGCTGAAGCCGGTTCTGAAATATAGGTCGCCTCACGCGGCGCTGAAGCGCCGCTCTTCCACGGTACTCCACGCATTTGCGAGTTTTCTCTTGCAAACTACATCTTCAGAATGCCGGCGCAATCATAAGTGGAATCTCAGCCTTTCTCCCACCCCGTTGGCCCTCACCGTGCAAATGTTGCCTTGCGGCCATGACAACTTTGCCCAGCGCGATTGCGAATCTTGCCCTTGCGGAAGCCGTGCCCCAAGAGGCGGCGCTGAGCAAAAAATATAAAAAGAAAAAAGGAGACAAAACAGAAACCGGAAAAGCAAAAGAAAAGAATAATGAGCAGTTCCTCCTGCAGGCCTTCCACTCGTTCGCCGAAGCCGCCGATTCACTCGAGCGCGCTTACGGCAGTCTGCGCTCCGATGTGGCGCGACTGCACAGTGAGCTGGCGCAGAGCAATGCCGGCCTCGAGCGAAGTCTCGCAGAGAACCGGCAGATGCGGCGGCATCTGGACCGCATTCTCGATGGGCTGCCCTGCGGCGTAGTGGTGGCACGGGCGAATGGTGCCATTTCGCTGGTGAATCCAGAGGGGCGGCGACTGCTCGGTTCGGCCGCTTTGGAATCGCTATCGGTAATTCCTGCCGAGTTGCGCGACCTTTTTGATCGAGCCTGTTTGGGAGCAGGCGAGCAGGAACAGTGTTTTCCTGACAGTGAAGGCGGAGAGCGCTGGCTGGCCGTGCGGCATGCGGTGGTAGTAGAAGATCCGGAGCGCGACCGCGAAACGAAAGATGCCGACGACAAAGATGTCCATGAAAAAAATTGCGTCTCGATCTTCATCCTGCGCGATGTGAGTGAAGCGAAGCGTATGGTGCAGGAGCGGGAGAAGTTACGGCGCGAGCAGGCGCTGGCCGAGATGTCGGCCATTCTGGCGCACGAGATCCGCAACCCGCTGGGCAGCCTGGAATTGTTTGCCGGGCTGCTGGCCAAGGCCGGACTGTCGGTTGAGTGCGGGCAGTGGGTGGAGCACGTGCAGGCCGGTCTGCGTACGCTGGCCGCCACCGTAAATAACGTTCTGCACTTTCACAGCCTGCCTGCACCCGAGCGTGTGCCCATAGACCTGGGCCGGCTGCTCGACTGGGCGGGCGGCTTTCTGGTGCCCATGGCGCACCGGGCGCGGGTGGAGTTATGCCTGCGCAACCGTCTGCAGGGTGTGTGGTTCACCGCCGACCGTCATCGTCTGGAGCAGGTGCTGCTGAATCTGGTGCTGAATGCGTTTCGTGCCATGCCCGGCGGAGGATGGGTGGAAGTGGCTGGGCATCGAGTTCATGACGGAGACGCGGCCGCGGTGGCAATTTGCGTGAGCGATACCGGGCCGGGAATTCATCCCGAGCAGGCGGCAAAAATATTCGAGCCGGGGTTCAGCACGCACGCGGGTAGTCCCGGGCTGGGACTGGCGGTGTGCCGCAAGATCGTGGAGCAGCACGGGGGATCGCTTGCGGCGGCGAACCGGGTGGGAGCGGGAGCGAGTTTTACGCTGACGTTTCCGCTGGGGGAAGAAGTATCCCGGAAATGAAATCGCTCGGAACGACTTTCAGGGAAGAGGTGGGGGATGAATCGAGTTCTGGTGGTGGACGACGAAGCCGGTATGCGGACGGCGCTGGAAGCGCATTTTCTGCGTCGCAACTGGCAGGTGGATACGGCGGCGAACGCGCGCGAGGCCCTGGAAAAATTCGGCCGCCTGAAGCATGCGCTGGTGGTGACGGATATTCGCATGCCGGGCGACGACGGCTTCAGCGTGATGCGGGCGGCGCGGGCTCTGGCTCCGCACACAGCAGTGATTCTGCTGACGGCGTTTGCCAGTGTGCCGGACGCGGTGGCGGCGATGAAGGGCGGCGCCTGCGACTATCTGGTGAAGCCGGTGTCATTTGAGCAGCTGGAAGAGGCGGCGGAGCGGATTCTGGCGCAGGCGCGGACTCTGGCCGATGCGAGCAATGGGTTGGTGGGGCACGCTCCGATGTGGCTGCGGGCGCTCGACCGGGCGCGGCAGGCGGCGGCGAGTGATGCCGATGTGCTTATTGAAGCTGAGAGTGGGACAGGAAAAGAGCTGGTGGCGCGGTTGGTGCATCGGTTGAGTGCGCGGCGCGATCATGCATTCGTCGCCATCAACTGTGCGGCGTTTCCGGAGACGCTGCTCGAAAGCGAATTGTTTGGATATGCGCGCGGGGCTTTTACCGGAGCGATGGCGCCAAAAGCGGGGCGCTTCGAGCTGGCAAATAAGGGAACACTGTTGCTGGACGAAGTGGGCGAGATGCCGCTGGGGTTACAGCCGAAGCTGCTGCGGGTCTTGCAAGAGCGCGAGTTCGATCGGCTGGGCGATACCCGGAGTGTGCGCGTGGATCTGCGCGTGATCTCGACGACGAACCGTACATTGGCGGAGATGGTGCGGGAGGGCAAGTTTCGCGCCGACCTTTATTACCGGCTCAATGTGATTGCGCTGAGTCTGCCTCTGTTGCGCGAGCGCGCGGAAGATATCCGGGAGCTGGCCGAATATTTTGCTCGCCTGTATGCGGCCCCCGGTAGGAGTCCGCGGCTGACGGCGGAATTTTTGGAGCGCCTCGAAGGCCATGCGTGGCCGGGCAATGTGCGCGAGCTGGCGAATTGTGTGCGGCGCGCTGTGGCTCTGGCTACGAGCGCGGAGATTGGGCCGGAGAGTTTGGAGGGTGCGGGATGGGATGAGGCTGCGGCGAAGCGTGCCGGTGATGATCATGATGGTGACGATCTTGACAGAGACGATCATCTGCGGGCGGGCGTGTCGCTCGAGAACATGGAGCGCAAGCTGCTCGAGATGACGCTCGATGCGACCGGCGGAAACCGCTCGCGCGCCGGCCGAGCTGCTGGGGGTGAGTCTACGCACGGTGCGTAACAAAATTCGCAGCTACGGGCTGCCGAGTTGGAGCAGTTATGTCCATGATTAATCCTGGCATGATTGACACGCCAATGATGGAAGCACTCAGCCGCTTTCTGGATGTGGACGTGGCGCGCAACAAGCTGATCACGGCGAACGTGGCGAACATCGATACGCCCGGGTTTCAGACGCGGGATCTGGATTTTCGCGCCGAGCTGCGGCGGGCGCGGGTGCTGGAACCCAATATGGAGAGCGAAGGCGGGGTTCTCTCCTACGCGAGCGAAGTGTCTTATGCTCCGGCTTATGTCCCGGTGGTGCGGCGGGTGCGGGGGCTGCTCGAGCGTCCTGATGGAAATAATGTGAACGTGGAGCGCGAGAGCCTGCTGCTGGCCGAGGGGCAGATGAAGTTCAACCTGGGAATTCAGCTGTTGAAAGATGAATTTCATACCATTTCGCAGGCAATCAATTCCGGAGGAGGGACGTCGTCATGAATTTGTTTGGCATGCTTGAGGTGAGCGGGTCGGCGCTGGGGGCAGAGCGCTGGCGGGCGGAGGTGGTGGCGGCGAACATGGCGAATGCCGAGACTACGCGCACGGCGCAGGGCGGCGCCTACCGCAGACAGATGCTGCTGTTCCGGGCGCAGCTTATGCCGCGTTTTCCGCTGCTGCTGGCGGGGTTGCGGCGGTCGGCTCCCGATGGTGGGGTGCGGGTGGAGCGCGTTGTGGCGGATATGTCACCGATGCCGCGGCGCTACGAGCCGGGGCATCCGGATGCGGATGCGGCGGGGTATGTGACGTACCCGAATGTGAATCCGGTGATGGAAATGGCGGATTTGCTGAGCGCGGTGCGGGCGTATCAGCTGAATGCAGCGGCGGTGCAGGCGGCGAAGAGCATGATCCAGCAGTCGCTGCAGATTCTGACTTAGCAATTAAAGGACAAGCATCATGAGCAGCCCCGTATCCGCGTTGCGTATTTTGCCCGCCGAAATTGAAAGCGGCGCGGCGGCCGAATCTCCGGCGACGGGCGGCGGCTTCGCTGACACGCTCAAGAGCGCGATCAATGAGATGGGAGAGTTAAGTTCTCAGGCGGAGACTAAGGTGGCGGGGGTGCTTGAGGGCACCGGCGTCGATGTGCACAGCGCTCTGATCGCGGTGGAGAAGGCCGATTTGTCCTTTCAGCTGATGATGCAGGTGCGCAACAAGATCGTCTCCGCCTATCAGGAGATTTCGCGGATGCAGTTCTAAAAGTAGGGGGCAGGGATCAGGGGTTAGGGGTCAGTAAAGGCAGGCGATGGCCGACAACAAACCGCAGTCCTTCGACGATGTGCTGCATCGCCTGGGAGAGTTCTATAAGGGACTAAGCTTCCAGCAGCGTCTGCTGCTGGTGGCGGGTGTGGCCCTGGTGGGCGGAACGTTGTGGCTGTTCGTCGCGTTGCTGGGGCAGCCGAAATTTGTGACGCTCTATTCAGGATTGCGTCCAGAGGAGGCGCAGGCGCTGGGCGGGCGGCTGGCGGCGAAAAATATTCCGCACCAGATTTCGTCGGATGGTGGGAGTTTACTGGTTCCGGAAGACAAGCTCGACGCCAGCCGTCTGGAGACGGCGGCGGCGGGTTTGCCGCGCAGCGCGCGTCTGGGCTTCGAACTGTTTGACACGCCGAACTGGGCGGGATCGGATTTTACCGAGAAGGTGAACTATCAGCGGGCGCTTGAAGGTGAGCTGGAGCGTACGCTGGGGACGCTGAGCGAAGTTGAAGGGGTGCGGGTGCATCTGGTGCTGCCGCAGGAGTCGCTGTTCACCGAGCAGGAGCACGCCGCCAAGGCGGCGGTGATCATAAAAACCCGGGGTGGGCGGCTGTCGGAGCAGGCGCAGCTGGCCATTCCACAACTGGTGGCGAGCGCGGTCGAGGGCTTGCGTCCGGAGAATGTCACCGTGGTCGACGCCGACAGCAACTCGCCGCTCCTGCATGGGCGCGACGGGGGACGGGCTTTCGCTCCCGATGAGGAGCTGGCCAAGACTCTCGTACACACGCTCGAACCGGTGGTGGGAGCGGATCATGTGCGAGCCAGCGTGCACGTGGAGTATGACCTAGGCACGAGCGAAGACACCCAGGAAACCTACGATCCAAAAACGCCCACGACCCTGACTCAGGAACATTCGGAAGAGAGTTCAAGCGGCGGTGCTCCGGCGGGGATCCCCGGCACGGCAAGCAACGTTCCGGCAGCCACGGCGCCCGCCGCAACCACTCCCCCTGCCGTCACGCCGCCGGGGACGCCACCAGCTACAGGAGCGGCAATTCCGCCTGCGGCTGCGATTTCCGCCTACGCCCTTGGCACCGAACAGTCGACTTCGAAATCCGATTCAACCACTTACGCCATCAGCAAGAGCCTGCACCGCAGCGTCGAACCCGCCGGGCGGGTACGGCGGATCGCAGCCGCCGTACTGGTGGATGATGCGATGGTGGTGACGGAAGAGGCGGGCAAGCGCTCGACCACCCGGCGCAAACGCACTATCGACGAAATGAAAGAGATTGAAGAGCTGGCCCGCGCCGCCATCGGCGTGGATCGCGCAGCGCGGTGATGTGCTGGCGGTCGAGAACCTGTCGTTCCAGGAGTTGCCCATCGAAGTTCCGCCGCCGCCGACGAAAGTTGAACGCTGGCGCGGTCTTCTTTTGCCTTGGAGCTGGGCGCTGCGCTACCTCGGGCTGGCGGCGTTGTTCCTAGTGGTCTACGCCCTGATTTTGCGTCCCGTGAGGAAGCAGGCGATGACCGCCTTCCGGGAGTTACCCGGCAAGTTCCACGGTGCGCAGCCGCCTTTGCCTGCCTCCGGGGTAGCGGGTGCGGTTGAGGGAGTGGCGAAGCCGCCGGTAGACGCCCAGCGCGCCACCCAGTTGAAGAAGATGCTCACGGAAAAAGTGAAGGCCGAGCCGGCGGCCGCCAGCCGTCTGGTGGAGTCGTGGGTAAGGGAGGGCCACGAATAGTGTCTGCTTCCGCCAGCGGTTTGCGCAAGGCCGCCATCCTGATGGTGTTGCTCGGGGAAGACGCGGCCAGCGATATCTACCGGCATCTGCCGCAGGCGGAAGTGGAGCAGATTACGCAGGAGATCACGACCCTGAGTCCCGTCGAACCGGAAACCGGGCTGGCGGTGCTCGAGGAATTTGACCAGCTGATCCTGACCGGCGACTACATGACGTCGGCGGGGATGGAGTATGCCAACAAGGTGCTGGTCAAGGCCTTCGGCAAACAAGGCGCGACCGAGCTGTTGCGCCAGGTGGCGCGGGCGCACGAGATGAACGACGCCAAGCTCGACTCGCTGCGCAAAGCCGATCCTCAGCAATTGGCCAAGTTCATCGAAAATGAGCATCCCCAGACCATTGCCCTGATCCTGGCCCATCTGGAATCGAAGCAGGCGTCGACCGTGCTGATGAAACTGCCTCCCGAGTTGCGCGCCGAGCCGATCAAGCGTCTGGCGCAGTTGCGGCAATTCTCCCCGGAGATGGCGCAGCGAGTCGCGGTAGTTCTGCACAAGCGGCTGGAGACTCTGGGCGAGCAGAGCCGGCGGGCGTATGCGGGGTTGCGTGGCGTGGCTGATCTGCTGAACCGGCTGGACGTGGCGGTGGGAAAAACCATTCTGGAGTCGATTGAAAGCGACGATCCCAAGCTGGCGCTTTCGATCCGCAACCTGATGTTCACCTTTGAAGACCTGCTGACGGTGCCGGAAGCCGGGATTCGCGAGGTGCTGGGTCTGATGGACAAGAAGACGCTGGCGACGGCATTGCGTGGCGCGTCGGAGGAGTTGAAGAACTACATCTTCAAGTCGATGTCGTCACGCGCGGTGGAGATGCTGAAAGAAGATATGGAGGTGCTGGGTCCGGTGAAGACAAAGCAGATCAACACCGCGCAACTGGAGACGGTCGCGGTGGCGCGCAAGCTGGAGGCGGAAGGCAAGCTATCGCTTAGCCCGGAGACGGAAGATGAGTTCGTCGGCTAAGCCAGCGCCGCTGTCTGCGGCGGCTACGACACCCGCGCCCAGCGCGCCTGAGGCGTCGCCGTTTCCCTACAGTCAGGCGGTGGTTCAACCCGGCAAAGCCAATTTCTCGCTGAGCGATTACCGGCTGGCGGGCTCCGGAGCGGATGCTTCGGCCGGCGCAAGGGGCGGAGCGGGAGGCGCAGCTACACGAAGTCGGCCGTCAGCAGGGAGTGCTCGAGTGCAGAAGTAAGTTCGAGGAACAACTGGCGCGGGAGCGTTCCGCCGTGGCCCAGGCGCTGGCCGATTTTGCCTGCGAGCGTGCGGCCTATTATCAGAAGATCGAAGCCGAGGCGGTGCAACTGGCTCTGAGCATCGCGCGCAAGGTGTTGCACCGCGAAGCACAGGTTGATCCGGCGCTGCTGATGGGCATCGTGCGCGTGGCGCTGGAACGAATCGAAGGCGCGGCCGGTGTGGCGCTGGCAGTCGATCCGCAACAGGCGGCGGGCTGGCGGAATTATCTGAAGGCGCACCGCGGCGCGGAAGAGATGCCGCAGATCGTGGAGGATGCGGCCTTGACAGCGGGGCAATGCGAGCTGCGCACGTCGATGGGAACGGCCACGTTGGGGCTCGAGGTGCAGCTCAAAGAAATTGAACAGGGATTGATGGATCTGCTGGCGGCGCGGCCGGCAAGCAAAATGAATGGGATACAGGAAGCATAAAAATTCATGCCGGCCTCCTCAGGGGCTAAAGCCCGTGTCGTTATGGAGGCTGGTCGGCACGACTGAAGTCGTGCCCTTCCCGGCCTCTTCCCGACCCTGGTCAGGCAATTGGCTGGAAAGTAATGGACTAGATAAATAATGATAGGCGACGAATGATAAATGAAGGCCAAGCCCGGAGCGCGGAGTTGCTGGCTTCTTACTTTGCGCGGGTGGAATCTTCTCCGCCTTGGCGCTGGCAGGGCCGGGTGACGCAGGTGATCGGTCCGCTGGTGGAGTCGGAGGGTCCGTTCTGCTCGGTGGGGGAAGTGTGCGAGATCACCGATTCCGAGGGGCGTACGCTGCCGGGAGAGGTCGTAGGCTTTCGGGGTACGACGGTGCTCTCGATGCCGCTGGAGTCGCCGCGCGGGATTCGTCACGGGGACCGGGTTTCGACTTGGGGCGAGCGCCCGACGATTCGCGTGGGAGACGGACTGCTGGGGCGGGTGATTGATGGCAGCGGGAAGCCGCTTGATTCCAAGGGAGGGCATGGCGGGAGCGAATGCCAGGTGCTGGATGCGGCGGCTCCGCTGCCGCTGGAGCGGATTTCGATTCGTGAGCCGCTGGGGTGCGGGATTCGGGCGATCGATGGCTTTATGACTTGCGGGCGGGGACAGCGCGTAGGAATTTTTGGCGGCAGCGGGGTAGGCAAGAGCACGCTGATCGGCATGATGGCGCGCAACACCGGCGCCGATCTGACCGTGCTTGGACTGGTGGGAGAGCGTGGTCGCGAGGTGCGTGACTTTCTTGAGAACGCGTTGGGAGAAGAAGGATGCCGGCGCGCGTGCGTGGTGGTATCGACTTCGGATCAGTCTCCGCTGCTGCGGATTCGGGCGGCGCTGGCGGCGACGGCCGTGGCCGAATATTTCTGCAGGCAGGGTAAGCAAGTGCTGCTGGTCGTCGATTCGCTGACCCGACTGGCGATGGCGCAGCGGGAAATCGGACTGGCGGCGGGAGAGCCGCCGACGGCCAAGGGCTACACTCCGTCCTGCTTTACCATGCTGGCGCGCTTGATCGAACGGGCGGGAAAGTTTAGCCGGGGCAGCATTACGGCGTTCTATACGGTTTTGATGGAAGGCGACGACGAGCAGGATCCGCTGGTGGATGGGGCGCGGGCGCTGCTTGACGGGCACGTGATGCTCGACCGGCGGTTGGCTGTGCGCAGCCACTATCCGCCGATTGCGATCCTTGATAGCGTGAGCCGGTTGATGTCGGCGGTAGCGTCGGGGCCGCACCTGCAAAAAGCGCAGATGCTGCGGCGGCTGCTGGCAGCCTATGCAGCGTCGGAAGATCTGGTGCGGATTGGGGCGTACCAGAAAGGCAGCGACTCGACGCTCGACAAGGCGCTGACGCTGATTCCCGAACTCGGCCACTTCCTGATGCAGAAGCCGGGCGAGGCGGCTCCGCTGGCGGAGACGATGGAGAAGCTGTTGGCATTGCCCGGGTGAGAATATGCCGTTTCATTTTGCGCTGCAGGCGGTTCTGAATCTTCGGCAAAGCATCGAGCACCAGCAGGAGCTGCGTCTGCGTGCCGCCCAGCAGCAAGTGATGCGAGTGCAGCACTTGATCGAGCAGATGGACGCGCGCCGCCAGGAACTCTACAACGCGCAGAGCGAACAAATGGGTGGGGGCATTACCGCGGCCGAGTTGCGCTTCGAGCTGCAGTGCGATGCGGAACTGCTGCGACATCGGGCTGGGCTTGCGGGACAACTGGTACGGTTGCAACAGCAGCGGGAAGAGCAGCGCAAAGTTTTCCAGCTGGCCAGACGCGGGAGGGAGACGCTTGAAAGCGTGCGCGACCGGCAACTCGAACTCTACAAGCAGAAGGCGGCGCGGCACGAGCAGCAGAGGCAGGACGATTTGTTTCTTCTGCGGCGGGAATATTTGTGGCGTGGATAAAGTCTGCCGGGTGCCGGGTCACAGTTTGCCTAGCTGGGGTGTTGCACGATTTATGTGTTCTTCTTCGGCAGGAACTGGATTCCCTTGAATTGACAGCCTTTGGCATCCTGCCGCCACGTTCCGAATGGGAATGCGATTCATGGCCACCCGAGTGCATTGAACCGGACGAGCCTCCGACGTTTGGAGGAAG
Source organism: uncultured Acidobacteriaceae bacterium (assembly GCA_963838015.1). Taxonomy (GTDB): domain Bacteria; phylum Acidobacteriota; class Terriglobia; order Terriglobales; family Acidobacteriaceae; genus Sulfotelmatobacter. Next base: position 525,967 of record CAWIPG010000001.1, read on the forward strand.
TGGCCACTGTGATCGCAATACTCGAAGCCATTTCAAATAGTGTTTCTGCGCTGCCTGCGGTGGGCTCGCCTGCGCCGTTGGGTTCTGGTGTGCCGGCAGCGGGTGGATTTGCCGCGACGCTGGCGGCTGCGCAAGGCGTCTCGGTTCCATCGCAGACTGCGGCGAGCGAGGCGGAAACTTCTGAGGAACCGGCGGCCGGGAGTTCGGGAACAGCAGCTAATTTGAATGTGCGAATGCCTTGGGGAAATACTCCTGCGAAGAAATTGCCGGGCGGAAGTCCACCGCTTGCGGGGAGCGCGTGGGCCGGGACGAATGCGGTTGTGCCGGGATTCGTGCCGGCGATGGCGAATCAGATTTCGTTGTCTGCGCAGCCGAATGTTATCCAGGCTAGCGTAGCCGCACAGCCGTCGATTGCAAACGGAGCGAGTGGCATTGATCAGGCGGGAGGGCACCCTGGAACGCAGCAGCTCGGGCCGCAGACAAGCACATACCAAGCCACGGCGAAGAACGCATCTTTGAGTTACGCTTCCGGCTTGGCACCCAGTCCGGTTAATCCCGATGGGACGGAAGGCGTGCGGAGTGGCGACCAAGCCAACGGGCAAGAAGCTGTGCCGATTCATGTTGCGCAGCCACCTGTCCTCTCGGCAACCGTGGGAGAAACTATCTCCGGTGGAGCGGCTGGGACGGCGAGCGCAACTCCGGGGAATCAATGGAAGGGTACACAGCCATCGATTCTTACCAATTCAATCGCCAGCTCAAACGCAAGTTCAAGCGCCCAGCCCGTATCCGGAAATGTCGTACCAGAGGTTGTGCCTTCGCCAGCGGAAAACATGCTGCTGTCGGAGAACACACCACCGTCTGCGCTTTCGACCGCGAACGCACAACCTCTTTCAACTTCAGGCTGGCAGGATGCTGTTCCGGCCCCGCCGTCGAGTGGATCTTCAGTGGATGGCATGGGAAATGGCACGGCGGAGGCGATCGCGCAATCGGGGCGAACTGAGCCGACTCTACTGGCGAGCGCAAACTCCACGGCGGGAGCGGGGGCGAGAGTGCAGAGATCAGCCGACGCGAATATTGCGATCAGTCAAGCTGGCTCTTCGAGCGCGATTGCGCCAGCGGCAAATCAGATTGATCCAGCGGCGCAGACGGGAACGGGAAACGGTCTCTCCGGAATTCTGAGCGGAGCGGTTGCGGCATTGCCGGGCTTGAATCCCGCAGCGCAGTCGGCGCCGGTTCGAAGCGTGCCGCGAATCGTGGCTGCAAGAACAATTGCAGTAGCAACCAATACTGGCGTCCGCACATCGGGAACGGCTTCACCAGCTGCAACTCTGCCGTCATCATTAACGACTGAAGATGGCAATGGGTCGGCGGCGAGCCAGACTCCGTTCTCGATTTTCTTTTCCAGTCCAGTGTCGGGTACGGAGTCGGCGGCGGCTACTTTGCCGAAGATGATTCTGCCGGCAACGAGCTCTGGCATCCGCGATAGTCACATCGGCGCGGCGCGATGCGTCCAGCGTGAGTGCGCCGAGCGGCGGCGCGCATGGTGGAGTGTCGACCAGCAATATTGCGCAGAATGCGGCTCCGTCGAATTCTGGAGATACGAACGCGGGACAGAGCGGAAGTTTGTCTTTGTCTTCATCTTCATCCGCCGCGCAGGCACTGCACGCGGATTCGACAGCAACGCCCGCGGTTGCAGCTGCGGCCGCTGCAACTGCGCCAAGTCCGACGGCACCGGGTTCCGCTGGGGCGACGCTGCCGCTGGCCCAGCCTGCGGCTACCTCAACTGATTCTTTGCCGAAATCAGCCACGCCCGCAGCGAATGCGGGCAACCAGGCAACGCCACTTCCCGCGCCGGCAGAGCCTGCACCTGCCACCGTTACCGGGCCGGTGCAGATGGCACGGATGGTGAGCCGCGTGGGGCAGGCGGAGATGCGGATCGGAGTGAACACGTCGGCTTTCGGCAGCGTGGAAGTGCGTACTGTGGTTCATGCCAATGATGTGGGACTGATGATCGGCAGCGAAAAGGGAGATTTGCGCGGGTTGCTGGCAACGAGATGCCGGCGATTACGAACAGCCTGCAGCAGCAGAATCTACGGCTGACCAGTGTGAGTTTCATGCAGGGATTCGCATCCTCCGGCAACGGTTCGGGCGGCGGTGATTCCCAGCAGCGTTCTTTTGTTCCGCGCCCACATCTTCCAGTTCGGTAGCGTCCGAAGCGGCCGGGGACGATTTCAGCGACACTTTGCCGCTGTCGGTATTCGGCGGCGGCGCGGGCAGTCTCAGCATTCTGGCTTGAAGGAGAATTTTGGTATGAGCACGCCTCCAGTTACTCCAACACTCCTGCGACGACCACGACCACAGGCCTGCCCACGGGCAGAGCCTGAACAACATGTTTCTGCAACTGCTGGTCGCGCAACTGCAGAATCAGGATCCGACCGATCCTGTCGACCCATCGCAGTTCGTAGGACAGCTGGCGCAATTCAGCGAACTGAGCGAGGTAACGTCGATCTACACATTGTTGCAGCATACGTTCCGGCGTCAGGAAGCGACGGAACGATCCGACCGGAACCCGGAGGCAAGCGGGAGCATGTACCAGCGAGCGGGTCGGCGAGCACGGCACATCCACCCGCCGCGATACCGGCGGCGATCTCCGCGCTGGCCGCGGCTCATCTTCGGCCGTTCCATCTTCGGCTATCTCACCTGCGCAGCCGCATCGTGCCCAATTTTTCCTCGCCGTCTATGTCGGCGCTTACCAGCAAACCAGCAAAATCCAAGGAGCGTTCTAAATGCCTGATTTTTCCATTCCACTATCCGGGCTGACGCCGGAATCCACAGCGCTTTCGGCCATCGCCAACAACCTTTCGAACCAGAACACCACGGGCTACAAAGATACGAGCGTATTGTTCAGCGACTTGTTCTACCAGAATCTGGGAACGACGGGATCGGGAGATCCGATTCAGGTGGGGGCAGGGGTTGAGATCGGCGTCATGCCTTCGTTATTTACCCAGGGCAGCATCAGGCCACGGGTGTGCCTACGGACGTGGCCATTCAAGGGAGCGGATTTTTCGCCGTGCAGAACACCGACGGCACCACCGACTACACGCGGGCGGGCGATTTCTCCGTCGACAGCAATAATTATCTGGTGACATCGTCCGGACAACAGGTGCTCGGTTATCCTGCGGTCAATGGAGTGGTCAAACAGCGGCGCGGGGATCGTGCCGATACAGCTGGGCGCGGGCACGATCAGTCCGCCGACGGCGACGGCGAACGTCGACATCGCCTCGAATCTCAATGCCTCTTCCGGCGTGGGCACGACATTCTCGACGCCGGTAACTATCTACGACTCGCTCGGCGCGCCTCATACCCTGACCTACAACTTTACCAACACCGGGCCGAACACCTGGAGCTACAGTCTCAACCTTCCACCGGCGACCTGAACTCGGTCGGTGGGGCTGCTGCCACTGGAGTTCTGGCCACCGGCACTCTAACCTTTAATGGAAACGGAGCGCTGATCGGCACCAGTGGGGGAGTGGGACTCCAACGTATGGTCCAGCAACCGGCGGCGGGGCCAACGTGGGAAACGGAACCATTACCGCCGTTGACGCGACTGCCGCAACCGTGGCGCAGACCGTTACCTTGACCGCGACCAGTGCAACCACATTTTCGGTTGTGGGTTCAGTTTCCGGCGCGATGGGGACGGCCACGGTGGGAAGTCCGTTCACCTCAGGCCAACTCGGTTTCACGATTGCGGCCGGAAGCACCGCGTTCGCCACCGGCGATACCATTACCGTGCCCACAACGGCGCTCAGCCTTGCCAACGTCAAGGGAATTCCCATTACCGGCTTCGCCGACGGCGCTGCAAACCAGACGTTTAACTGGAATGTGCTCAGCGGAAGCGTTCCCCCGACATCACACAGGTCGCGGCGACCAGCACGACCACGTCGATTGGACAGGATGGCAGCAGCAGCGGTTCGCTGGTCGAATTTCAGCATCGGTTCGGATGGGACTATTACTGGCACGTTTACCAACGGCAAAACGCAGGCGCTGGGACAACTGGCGCTGGCGAACTTTGCCAACGTAAACGGATTGCAGCTCGACGGGACGACCGATTATTCGCCGACACTCGCTTCCGGCCCCGCCGTGGTGGGGATTCCGGGCGCAGGAGGGCTGGGAACTTTGTCGGGCGGTTCGCTGGAGTTGTCCAATGTGGACATCGCCACCGAATTTTCCAATCTCATCGTGGCGCAGCGCGGCTTTGAAGCGGATGCCAAAGCAGTGACGACGTTTGACCAGATCACGCAGGACACCATCGCGCTGAAACAGTAAAAGCGAGACGGAAGTGAGCGTGAAACCGGCCTGAGAGATCCCTAATGCAGGATTCTCTGCAGGCCTGCGGCCGAGAATTTTCTGAGAATTCCCTCAGCTAAGAGCTGATCGAACGGGCGGGGATGGCCTGCGGTTGAACTGCCTGGCAGTTGGCGCGGGGTTACGAGGCCGACCTCACCCATCACCTTCGTTCCCCTCTGCGGTACTACGATTGCATTTTTTCCTTCCGAGTGCCCTCCGAAAGAAATGCCAAGAGCGGGTCCAGCGTGGGAATTATTTTCTTCGCGTTCGTGGTTGTGCTGGTTGCATTGGGAGGCATGGTTTTGGAGTATGCACCGGCCCGGAGCCGGGAACGGGCGCGGCTGCGCCGGTGCGGAGCACGCTGCATTTGAGACTTTCGTTTTGAATTTGGCGGACCCCGGAGCAGAGGTCTTACTTGCGGGTGGGGATCGATCTTGGCCTGGGCCGGGAAATCGGCAAAGACGAGAGCGCGCCGGTGGCGGAGGTGCGCGACACGATTCTGAGCGTGCTCTCCGAAGCCCGAGTCGACGACCTGCTGACGGCGAAAGGTAAAGCCAAGTTGAAGGAAGACTTGTTGCAGGCGCTGCAGCAGCGCGTGCCGCAGTTGGTGGTCGAGGACGTTTATTTCACCGAGTTCCTGATTCAGCGTTAAACAGGAAGGTGAGGCGGGGATGGCAGAAGCGGGTGTGGCGCGGGCGATGGAAAACCCTGCGGCGGAAGCGGGCAAGGTTGCGGAGGAGTTGGAGGTGGAGCGCGAGCGGTGGAAGCCGGTGATCGGGCCTGCGCTGTGAAGTCACAGTGGAGTTGGCGCTGCCGGATTTCAATATCGCGCGACCTGCTCAAGTTGCGCGCCGGGTCGGTGATCGACGCGCATTGGCGCGTGGGCCAGGACGTTCCGCTGCGTTTGAATGCCACGCTGATTGGCTGGAGCGAGTTCGAGGTGGTCTCCGGAAACCTGGCGGTGCGGTTGACGGAGCTGGCGTGAGGCGAAAGCGGGTTGTGGGCATGCGAATTATGAAATTGGGGACGGAATTGTGGGAGCGCGTGCTGCGCTTTAGCCGGCGCACTCCGAAGAATTTGCGGCTGTGCGAGAGCTTGCCGCTCGGTGAGCGCCGCTTTGTGGCCGTGGTCGAGTTCGAGCGGGCACGGTTTCTGGTGGGCGGGACACCGTCTTCGGTGGTGTTGCTGTCGCGGCTGGAGGATTCGCAAAAAGATTCGCAAGAAGGTGCATGAAGCGGACGAAAAGAACGGACGGAGTCAAGCATGTTGAGTGGGATCGAAAGTGCGGCGGCGGTGTGGGTGCTGCGTCCGCGGCACGCCTCCGGACTGAATTGGACCGGCCTCGGCGGGGCGAGTGGTTCGGTGCCGTGGAACATTGTCGTGCTGCTGAGCCTGTTGACCCTGATGCCCGCTCTGCTGGTGGCGCTGACTCCTTTCACGCGGCTGCTGATCGTGTTTCATTTTCTGCGGCAGGCTTGGGCACGCAGACCGCGCCGAGCAATCAGACGCTGATCGGGCTCTCGCTAGTGTTGACTTATTTTTTGATGCAGCCGGTGGCGGCGGCTATTTATCAGGCGGCCGTGGTGCCGTATCAGCGGGACAAGTGGACGCGATGGGCCGGTCGAGTTGGGCTCGCCGCCGCTGCGCCACTTCATGCTCAAGTATGCCCGGGAAAAAGACCTGGCGCTGTTTCTCGAACTGGCGCAGGCGCCGCGTCCGGCGGGTCCCGACGATGTGCCCATGCGGGTGGTGGTGCCGGCCTACATTCTTTCGGAGCTGAAGACTGGGATTCCAGATTGGGGTGGCGCTGTTTCTGCCGTTTCTGGTGATCGATTTGGTGGTGGCGGCGGTGACGACTTCGATCGGCATGATGCAACTGCCGCCGGTGATCATTTCCACTCCGCTGAAGATTTTGCTGTTCGTGATGGTGGATGGCTGGAATTTGCTGCTGGGGTCGCTGATGAAGAGTTTTACGTGACGAGTCTTCGAAATGACGAGCGCACATTTGACGAGCGTGAATAAAAGGAGCGTGCCATGGGATCGGATCAAATCGTAGCCCTGCTGCGGCACACGATCGAGACCGCTTGTGGATGGGAGGACCGCTGCTGATTGCTGCCGTGGTAGTGGGTCTGCTGATCAACGTGGTACAGGTGCTGACCTCGCTGCAGGACATGACGGTGTCGACCGTGCCTCGGTTGGCAGCGGTGGCGGCGGCGGTGCTGGTGCTGATGCCGTGGATGGTGCGGCGGATGGAGATGTTCACGGTGCAGCTGTTTTCCGATTTTCATCCGTTCGTGCGGTGAAGGCAGGTGCCCAGCAAGAGTTGAGAACCGAGAACTAAGAACTGAGAACTGAGAACTGAAACATGCTTGGCGGTCTTAATTTCGAGGCGCTGCTTAGCGGCGGCCGTGTTTACCGGAGCGCGGGTTTCCGGGCTGATGGTGTTCTGTCCATTCCTTGGAAGCGATGCGGTGCCGGTGCCGGTGAAAGCCGCGTTTGACTTTGCTGCTGACAATTCTCGTGCACCCGCTGCACGGGCCGGCAGGCTGGCGGTGGGCTCGTGGCAGTGGGCGCAAGTGGCGCTGGGAGAAGCGATGATCGGGCTGATGCTCGGCTTGGTGGCGAATTTTCTGTTTGAAGCGGCTCTGCTGGCGGGACAGATTTTGGGGGTGCAGATCGGGTACTCGCTGGCGAATGTGTTCGATCCGCAGACCCAGGCCGACACTCCCGTGCTCTCGGAGTTTCACCAGATGGCGGCGCTGCTGATTTTCTTGCAACTCGATGTGCACCACTGGCTGCTGCGTTCGCTGGTGCGCAGCTTCGCGTATCTGCCGCCGGGAGGAGTGTTGCCGACGCTGGCGGTCGCAAGCGGACTGGCGCATGCTGCGGGAGGAATTTTTCTGGCGGGGGTGCAGATTGCGGCGCCGTCGCTGGTGGCAACTCTAGTCGCCGATATGGCGCTGGGATTTTTGGGCAAGGCTTCGCCGCAACTGCCGGTGTTGTTCATCGGCATTGCGGTGAAAAATCTGGTCGGCCTCACCGTGCTGTTGGCAGCGATGGCGTATTGGCCGCGCATGTTCAGCCAACAGTTCGCGCAGGCGATTCGGGTGGGAGAAGGGCTGCTGCATGTGGCGCGATGACGAGCAGGCAGAAGTAAAAAGTAAAAAGTAAAAAGTGAAGGGCTAAGAGCTGAGAGCGGAAAGCTAAAAAGTTTTTTTATGGCCGATCAGAGCAAGACCGAGCAAGCCAGTCCGCGGCGGCGGCAGAAGGCGCGCGAAGAGGGTCAAGTTGCGCGCAGCCGTGATCTGACGGCAGGCCTCGCGGCGATGACGGCGGTGCTGTTTCTGGCGGCGCAGATGCCGGTCTTTGCCAGCGAGTGGCGGGGCATGCTGCATCGGGAACTCGACATCGCGGCGACCCATCCCGAGCAACTGGTGCCGCTCTGGCGCAACGTCTGGCCGCTGTTTCGCGGCATCGCGCTGGCGGCGGGAATGAGTTGGGTGATCGGCACCATGGGCGGGCTGGCGCAGGGCGGATTGGTGTTCGCTCCAAAGTCGCTCGCGCCGAATTGGAAGCGTCTCGACCCTGTGAGCCATGTGGAGCAGCTGTTTTCACTGGCCGCGCTGAGCCGTCTGTTGAAGTCGCTGCTGCCGACCGCAGTGGTGGTGTATTTCGCGGTGCAGGTGCTGGTGCGCGACTTCCGCTTTTTTCCCGCGCTCCTGCACGGCAGCCGCAGAACCCTGGTGTCTTTTACCGCGGGGCGGATGTACGAGGTGGGGTGGAAGGGGTCGCTGGTGCTGCTGGTGTGGGCGGTCGCCGATTATTTCCTGGAGCGGCAGCGCCATGAAAGCGAATTGAAGATGTCGAAGCAGGAACAAAAAGATGAGTTCAAGGAGATGGAAGGGCACCCGGCGATCAAGCAGCGTATCCGCCGCCTGCAGCGCCAGAGCCGCCGCCGCCGCATGCTCAAAGACGTCGAGCGCGCTGCGGTGGTGATTACGAACCCCACCGAATTCGCGGTGGCTTTGGAATACACGGTCGAGATGGACGCTCCGGTGGTGGTCGCCAAGGGACGAAATCTCATCGCCGCTCAAATCAAGGAGATTGCGCGCTGGAATGGCATTCCGCTGGTCGAGAACGTTCCTCTGGCGCATGCCTTGTACCGGGCGGTGGAAGTGGGGCAGGCGATCCCGGCCAATCTCTACACTGTGGTGGCGGAAATTCTCGCGGCCATCTGGCGGGCGCAGGCGTACGCCGCGCAAGCTGCACAAAATCAGAGCGCTCGCACCGCGGCGGGACCGAGGACATAAGTTATGGCTGCGAACGCCGCTCCGAATTCGACCGCCACGATCACCGCGCGTCCGAAGAATATGGCCGCTGAGTGGATCATGCCGATCGCGGCGGTGGGTTTGATCTTCGTGATGCTGGTGCCGCTGCCGAGCATTCTGCTCGACATACTGTTGGCGACGAGTATGACCATCAGCGTGCTGGTGCTGCTTTCGGCCATTCAAATCCTGCGTCCCAGCCAGTTCTCCGTGTTCCCGAGTCTGCTGCTATTGCTGACGTTGTTTCGCCTGTCGCTGAATCTGGCCTCGAGCCGGCGCATTTTGCTGCACGGCAATGAAGGCGCGTCGGCCGCGGGACATGTGATTGAAGCCTTCGGCCAGTTTGTTGTGGGCGGCAATTACGTGGTCGGCTTCGTGCTGTTCGTGGCCTTGATCGCGATTCAATATTTGGTCGTAGCGCACGGCGCGGTGCGCACTGCCGAGGTTACAGCACGCTTCACCCTCGACGCCATGCCCGGCAAGCAGATGGCGATCGATGCCGATTTGAATGCCGGGCTGATCAACGAAGCCCAGGCCCGCGCCCGCCGCGAGCAAATCGCGCACGACGCGGAATTTTATGGAGCGATGGATGGAGCGGCGCGCTTTAACCAGCGTGACGCCATCGCCACCATCCTGATCACGGCGATCAATATCATCGCCGGATTTCTGATCGGCGTCTTCCAGCTCGACATTCCCTTTCGCGAAGCTCTGCGAACTTACACCGTGCTCACCGTGGGCGACGGCTTGGTGACCATGATTCCGTCGCTGCTGGTTTCGATGGCCGGCGGCATCGTGGTGACGCGGGCATCCTCGGATGCAACTCTTTCGGCAGACGTAGGCAGGCAGGTGCTGTCGCGCCGCCGGCCGCTGATCATCGCCGCGGGCGTGATGCTGTCGCTGGCCGCGATTCCGGGATTGCCCAAAGTTTCGTTTCTGCTGCTGGCTGCGGTCACCGGATTTCTGGCTTGGCGCGCGCCCAAGATCGGCGCCGAACCAGCTGCAGCGGCGGCGACAGCCGCAGCGGGCGAGAAGAAACCCGCGAAAGATTCAGTCGAAGATCTGCTGAAGCTCGACGAACTCAGCCTCGAAGTGGGCTATGGGCTCGTGGCGCTCGTCGATCAAAATCAAGGCGGCCAGTTGCTGGCGCGGGTAAAGGCGCTGCGTCAGAATCTGGCGCAGCAGCTCGGCTTCATCGTGCCGCCGGTGCACATCACCGACAACGTGCGCCTGAAGCCGAAGGAGTACGCCATCGCGTTGCGCGGTGTGGAAGTGGCGCGCTGGGAGCTGAATCAAGACAACCTGCTCGCCATCAGCAGCGAGGGCGCCCCGCGCCCGTTGCCGGGAGTGGCCACGAAGGAGCCCGCCTTTGGCGCCGCCGCGGTCTGGATTCCTCCCGCGTTGCAGAATCAGGCGCTGGCCTCCGGCTACGCGGTGGTGGATCAAACGTCGGTGCTGGCCACGCATCTTGCCGAAGTGGTGAAGCAGCACGCCTACGAATTGCTGACCCGGCAGGAAACGAAGCGCTTGCTCGACCGGCTGGCGGAGAGCCATCCCAAGCTGGTGGAAGAATTAGTGCCGAAGGTTCTGAGTCTCGGCGAAGTGCAGAAAACTTTGCAGCAGCTGTTGCGCGAGCAGGTTTCGATCCGCGATCTATCCACGATTCTCGAAGCCCTGCTCGATCTGGCCCCGGCGAATAAGAATCCGGTGCTGCTGGTCGAGACCGCCCGGCAGGCGCTGGGCCGGTCGCTGGTGCGTCCGCTGCTGTCGGAGGGCGGAGGCCTGCGCGTGGTGACGCTCGATCGCATACTCGAAGAGGAACTGGGGCGCGCCTTCGGCGGCCCGGCGTCAGCCGGGGGTGCGGGGTTGCAGCCACCGTTTGCCCGCCGGGTGGTCGATGGACTGCGCCGCCTGGCCGGGGAGCAGGTGGCGCTGGCGAGCTCCGGTGCTCTTGTGCGCCACTCCAGCGCGCTACTACCTGAAGCGGCTGCTGGAACCATTTTTACCAAAAGTTGTGGTGCTCTCTCCGCTCGAAGTGCCTCCGCTGGTCGAGGTGCAGTCGCTCGGAGTTTTGCGTTGAACGGGAAAGCGAGAAGTGGATCATGAGCAAGAACACGGCCGCAGCGTATACCTCCTGGCAGGATAAAGAAGAGCGGGACCGCATCCTGCTCGAACAGTTGCCCCAGGTGCGCTACCTGGCGCGCCGCATTCACGAGCGTCTGCCGCGGCATGTGCCGCTCGAAGATCTGGTGCACGCGGGAGTGATCGGCCTGATCGATGCGCTGAATAAATTCGACCACTCGAAGCATGTGCAATTCGGCTCCTATGCCAAGTTCCGGATACGCGGCGCGATTCTCGACAGCCTGCGCGAGATGGATTGGGGTCCGCGGGAGTTGCGGCGCAAGGCGCGCCGGGTCGAAGAGGCGCAGCGCAAGCTCAGCCTGGAGTTGAGCCGCGCTCCCACGGAAGTGGAAGTGGCGGCGGAGCTGAATCTTGAGCTGCAGGGATTTTCAGCAACTGCTGACGGAGCTGGACGGCCTCGAAGTCGGCAGCCTGCATTTGGAATCTCCGTGGGACGGCAAAGATGAAGACCTGTGCGACTACCTGCCAAACGCTCCGGAGGACACGCCGTTTTTCCGCTGCATGCGTTCAGAGATGAAAGATCTTCTGGCGCGGGTGATTGCCGAGCTGCCGGAAAAAGAGCAGCAGGTGCTGGCGCTGTATTACTTCGAGGAACTGACCATGAAAGAGGTGGGCGCGATTCTGGGGATTGGGGAGTCGCGCGTCTCGCAGATTCATTCTCTGGCGGTGGTGCGGTTGCGGTCGCGCCTGGAAGAACTGATGACCACAGGCAAGGCGGCGCGGGCGGCGCAGGCCGGCAGTCACTGAAGCGCCACCATGCGGCAGCACTGAAAGAAGCACGAAACAATCAATGAAGAGGGAATATGCAGAATGAACTGAACCAGGAAGAAATTGATGCCATGGTACGCAAAGCCCGCAGTGGGGGCGGGGCCGAGCAGAAGCAGAAGAAAGAACCGCGGGTCGAACTCTGGGACGTGCGGCGCGCCGGGCCAGATCGGGCGGGCGCAACTGCAATCGATAACCCAGCTGCACGAAGGTTTTGCCCGCAGCCTGACCCATGCGCTCGGCACCTACCTGCGCGTGGTCTTTACCGCCACCCTGGTTTCGGCCGAACACCTGACTTACCGCGAGTTTAACCAGCGTGTCCCGGAGACCACGTATCTGGCCTCCTGCAAACTGGAGCCGATGGGGGTGCACGGGGCTCTGCAGCTGGATCTGAAAGTCGCCTTTCCCATCATCGATCTGCTGCTCGGCGGCGAGGGCAAAGGCCTGGCCGCGCAGCGCGAGATCACCGAGATTGAGGAGCAACTGGTGGAGAGCGTCGCCCGCATTGTATGTCATGAGCTGGGCGTGGCCTGGCAGGCAGTGAATCTTCAAGTCGGTTTTGAAAAGCGGATGGATGCGGTGGACGCGCAGCGTCTGATGTACCCTGACGAGAAAATCCTTTCCCTGAGCTTTGAAGTCGCCATGAGCGAGGTGCGGGGAGGGTTGAATCTGGCCGTCCCGGTGACGCTGTCGCACGCTCTGCTGCGCAAGATTTCAGCGGAGTGGAGCGACAGTCGCCCGCGGGGGCCGGCGGAGTGGCAGGAGAGACTCAAGCGCCGGCTGCTGGAGTGCGCCTTTCCGGTTGAGCTCGGGGTCAACGACCTGCGCTCGACCGTAGCGGAGCTGACCGAGATGATTCCCGGAAAACTGCTTCCGCTGCGCCGCAGTGCGTCCGTGCCAGCATCGCTATTGGTAGGTGAGGTTGAGATGTTCCGCGCTTTGCCCGCCCGCGCCGGAGACACGCGCGCCGCCCAGGTGCTGGCGCTCGAGGTGGAGACGTCGACACCTTCGGCGGAGGTTCGGATTAAGGAAGCCAGAAAAAAATGACGGAAGCAACCACTCCTGCTCTCGAACCCGCGCCCGCCGAATACGTCGAGCTCTGGGCCGGCAGTCTTTCCCAAGTCCTGGGACAAATCACGGATGCAGCCGTCGCCTGCGCCGTGCGTGCGGAGACGCCGCCCGATCTTTCACCTGCGCCCGCCGCCGAAAGCGATTTGTGGGCGGTGGTCACCGCCGCGGGCGGGTTGCGCGGGGAGATGACGGTGCGCCTGACATCGGCGACTGCTCTGCATCTAGCACAGATATTCATGAGCGAGCCGCCGGCTCCCGGCGAGCTTACGGCCGACTATAAAGACGCTGTCATCGAACTTCTGCGGCAGGTCGCGGGCATCGTTGCGAGCGCCGCCAAAGCGCGTTGGGGAGAGATCCAATTGCGGGTGGAGTTGGGCGCGGCGGCTCCCTCCTGGCCGACGGCCGCGAGCTTGTGGGTGCAAGCCGGAGAAGATGGCCCGGCCAGCATGCTGCTGGAATTCGCGCTGAGCGCCTCGTTTGCTGGCCGAACTGCGCGCGGAGAAAACCGTCCCGGCGAAATCCACGGCGGAATCCTCGGCTTCTGTTCCGACAGTAGATGCAGCGGCGGAAACCGGCGCGCTGGGTCTGTTGATGGATGTGCAACTGACCATGACCATGCGCTTCGGATCAAGGCAGCTACGGTTGCGCGAAGTGCTCGACCTGAGTCCGGGGGCGGTGGTTGAACTCGACCGGAGGGTGCAGGAGCCGGTTGACCTCCTGCTCGACGGCAGGCTGGTGGCGCGCGGAGAAGTCGTTGTGATCGACGGCAACTATGGGCTGCGGGTGACCGATGTGTCGCCACTGGGTCCGCCGGATCGAGCAATCGGTGGGGCAACAGGCGGCGCGGCGTGATGAATCGAGCCAGCATCAGCCTGCAATCTTGGAATGCGGCCCGGCGCCGTTTGAAAGAAGAACGAAAAGAAGAACGCGCGGTGAAGTGCGGGAGCTGTGGCCGCGCCGATTCTGCAAGCGTATGGCGCTGTCTGCGGCGCCAGCCGCAGGGTTTGCACATGCAGGGAGCGTGGTATTGCGGGGTGGAATGTTTACAACGGGCGCTGGCGGAATTTCTTTCCCGATCGCGTCCCACGGCGCGGCACAATGCAACCACTTCGCACCGCATACCTCTGGGACTGCTGCTGCTTTCACGGCAGCAACTTACGGCGGAGCAGCTACGCTGCGGCCTGGAGGCGCAACGCGCCGCCAGCCGGGGGAAAATTGGTGAATGGCTGCAGGAGCTGGGCTTTGTCACCGAGCCGCAAGTCACGGCTGGACTGGCGCGGCAGTGGTCCTGCCCAGTGCTCAGAACCCTGCCGGGTGAGTTGGGTGCAAACCGTGTCCTCCCTATACCGGCGCTTCTGCTCGAATCTTTTCAGATGATCCCAGTAGAGCTGGTCAAGGCCACGGGAACCCTTCTCATGGCTTTCGGCGAAGGCATCGATTACACCGTGCTTTATGCGATCGAGCAGATGCTCGGCTGCCACACCGAGGCGTGTCTGGTGGGTCCGAGCACGCTGCAGCGGGGACTGCATCTGCTGGCGCAAAAGCGCGGAACGGGCGACGTAGTTTTTGATCACACGGAAGATGCAGGCGAATGCGCTCGCGTCATCGGCAACTACGCCGCCAGAATTGGAGCCGAGGAAGTTCGCCTGGCGAGGTGCGGAGACCACATCTGGGCGCGTCTGCACGGGCTGCGCTGCGAAACCGTGAATTTGGTCGTGCGCATGCGGCGAGATGCTGCATCCGATGTGCCGGCTTACATTCCGTCACCCACTGCAACGGCTGGCTCGCCTGCAATCTTCCTCGCACAATCTAAAGTCACGGCTGCAGCCGCCAATGACTCCTTAAAGCGAGCATGAACCGTCCTGTGCTTAGGACGGAAGATTCTGCCGACTGCGCGGCCGCAGCTAGGCAAGACTTCACCACGCCACAAGCGCTTCGACAGAATCGCTTCCATTTTCTCTCGTTCGACCAACCATCGTTACAAGCACTTAGACACACATGGACCGCTGTAATTTTCACGGTCGCATGGAAGGCAGCGTGCATTCCCTCATCACAGGAGCGAACACCATGGACAGTGGATACTACGCAGCGTGCCGCCGGACTTGCGGCGCAAACCCAGGCGCTCGAATTAGTCGCACACAATCTCGCGAACCTCTCGACCACCGGTTATCGCGGACAGCAGACGACGTTTCGTTCGTTGCTGACGGGAGCCGGGGCGGTGAGTGTGAATCCGCTGAATGTCGCCATCAACAACTTTGGAGTTTTAAGCGGCAGCCGCCTCGATCTGACTTCGGGCAGCCTCGCGCCGACCGGAAGTCCGCTGGATGTGGCGGTGGCGGGCAGCGGTTTTTTGACGGTGCAATCGGCGCAGGGCGTTCTCTATACCCGCGATGGCAGCCTGCACCTTACGTCCGAGGGACAGTTGGTTACGAGCCAGGGGAATGCGGTGCTCGGGGCACAGGGGCCGGTGACTTTGCCGAATGGAGAGGTCGCAATCAGCTCCGACGGCACCATCTCGGTGAACGGCACGGTGGTGGACACCTTGAAGTTAGCGGAGTTTCCGCCGGGAACGAATCTGACGGCGGTGGGCAACGCTACTTACAGTGCGCCTGAGGGTTCGGCGGTGGCTGCGGCGGATTCAACGGTGAGACAGGGGATGCTCGAAGGGTCGAATGTGAGTCCGACTGAGGGCGTGGTGCAGCTGATCACGGTGCAGCGGAATGCTGAGATGCTTTCGCGCGCGTTGAGCGCACTCGACGGGCAGCTCAATCAGGTTGCGGTGCAGGATTTGCCGAAGGTGTAAGGAGGCGAGCCGAACGCGCGAATTGTTGCGTTGCAAAAAACGCAACGCGTCGCGCGGCTCGCCCAGATTCCCCTTCGGCTTCGCTCAGGGCAGGCTTCGCCAAGCAAAGAATGCTTGGCTCAGGATGACAATCAGATTTTAAGGAGAGAAAACGCCATGATGCGAGCGCTGTATACCGCCGCCAGCGGCATGACCGCCCAGGAGCTGAATCTGGATAATATCGCCAACAATCTGGCCAACTCGAGCACCGCGGGCTTTCGCAGCCGGCGCTTGCAGTTTGAAGATCTCATCTACCAGAACCTGATCATGCCGGGCGCGGCCGCGACCCAGCAGACCACGGTTGTGGCCGGATTGCAGGTTGGATTGGGAACGCGCTCGGCGGCGTCGGAGGTGATCCAGACGCAGGGCGACTTCAGCCAGACCGGCAATCCGCTGGACTTGACGATTCAAGGGCAGGGATTTTTCCAGGTGCTTTTGCCCGACGGCCAGACTGCCTATACGCGGGCGGGAAGCTTTCATACCGACGGGCAGGGCAACCTGGTGGATCAGGATGGCGATCCTGTGCAACCCTCGATCACCATTCCCACGGGAGCGACCTCGGTGACGGTTGGCTCCGACGGCACGGTGAGCGTGACGCTGGCGGGACAGACAGCGGCGCAGCAGGTGGGCTCGTTGCAACTGGCGCTGTTCAACAATCCCGGAGGACTCAACAGCACGGGCAGCAATTTGTTTTTGCAGACTACGGCAAGCGGCGATCCGATCGTCGGAACGCCCGGTGGCAGCGAAGGGCTGGGGACGATCGTGCAGGGGATGCTCGAACAGTCGAACGTGAGCGTAGTGACGGAATTCGTGAACATGATCGTGGCCCAGCGTTCGTACGAAGCCAGTTCACGAGTGGTCAATGCGGCGGATCAAATGTTACAGACCATCAACAATTTGGGACGGTAGCGGCATGGCGGTGAGGCTCTATGAGAGGTGAGGTTCCATGAATTGGCTTCGAGTTGCGCTCATCGCCGGAATATTCGCGGCTGCATCGCTCGGGACATCGCTCGGGACATCGCTCGGGACATCTCTCGAAGCCGAGGCCGAGCCCGTTTGTACTGCCGTGACGGTGCTCTCCACGGTCGAAGCCGGGAGGAAAGAACTGAGTCTGGCGGAGTTGCTGCGGGGTGGCTGTCGGCAGCTGCGTGAAGCGGCAGCTCAGGTGAGTCTCGGCGCAACGCCGCGAGCCGGAAGCACACGCGTGCTGGATGGCCGCCGGATTCGGGGAGTGCTCGAAGAGCTCACGGGCGCGGGGTTGAGCCGGCAGCAAATCTCCGGGATGGAAATTCCCGAGCGCATCGTGGTGCGGCGTGCAGGAGGAACTAAGAGTTGTGAAGAAATCGCTAGATTCGTGGCAGATGCGGCTCCTGCGCAAACCGCAGGCGCTCCCGCATGGAGGCAACAGAATTTGGATTGCGCCGGGACCCGCGGCATTCCTGAAGCTGCGCCGCTTGAACTGACTCAGTCGGGATGGAACGCCGTGCTGCAGCGCTGGGAATTTTCGCTGCGTTGCGCCCGCGCCGGGGATTGCGTTCCCTTTCTAGTTTGGTTGGATGAAGCCAAGACCGCGGATCGCGGAGAGAAGCATCGCGTCGCCTTTTCTGCTGAGCCCCCCGGTTCTCATTCTCTATCTCTATCGAGCATCGGCGAAAGCGGTGGGTTGACGATAAGGCGCGGCCAGACGGCCACGCTTATCTGGGACCAGGCGGGGATTCGCGTGGTGTTGCCGGTGACTTGTCTCGATGCGGGCGGAGTGGGGCAGGTGGTGCGGGTGCAATTGAAGAATGGTCCGCGAATTCTGCAGGCCGAAGTGGTGGGCGAGGGAATGTTGCGCGCGCGCCTGTGAACGCGACGATTAGGACGCTGGGAGCACTGGGGCCACTCTGAATATGGTCAGCTTAAAAATTAAGAGAACACTGTTCTGCTTTGTGCTCATGGCACTGGCCGCTCCTGTGGCCGCAGCGCAGTCCAAAGACAAGAACAAGGCTGCAAAGAAAGACTCGCTGGCCGATTATCTGCACCGCGTCTCTGGGCCCGCGTCGGCGGTTGCGCCTCCGGCCACGCCGGGTAGTTTGTGGGTCGACAGCGGACGGATGGCCAATCTGGTGTCCGATTACAAGGCTTCGCGTGTGGGTGACCTGGTGACCATCAGCATCAACCAGAACTTGTCGTCCACCAATACGGGAAATGTGGCCACTAACCGGACGTTCTCTGCCAGCTCCGGGATAACTGCGCTTGGGGGACACATCAAAACCAGTGGTGTTGCGAACTTGTTCTCCCCGAATTCCACGCAGGCGCTGACCGGCAAGGCGCAGGCCACTTCGACCACCGCACTGACCACGACCCTCACTGGACGCGTGGCCGCGGTGTTGCCCACGGGCACGCTGGTGGTCGAAGCCGAACGGCAGATCATGATGAACGATCAGCGGGAGACGGTGATCCTTCGCGGCATGGTCCGCCCCGGCGATCTGGACGCGACCAACACGGTGGCCTCGAACAGCGTTGGCGACATGGAAGTTGAGGTCAAGGGCAAGGGCGTGATCAGCGAAAGCACGCGGGCTCCGAACCCGGTGATCAAATGGATCTTGCGGGTGGTGGGCTTCTAGGAGAACGGAGCAATCAGCGGAGATAGATGCAAAGAAAAAAGATCCATTTCGCGGCTTATCTGCTGGCGGCGTTGGTTCTGGTCGCCACTGGGGCGAGCGCGCAGAGCGAAGACCGCAAGGTGCTGATCCGCGACGTGGCCAGCGTAGAGGGGATTCGTAACAATTCGCTGATCGGCTACGGACTGGTGGTGGGGCTGAAGGGCACGGGAGACAAGCAGCAGACTTTTTTTACGATTCAAACTCTGGCCAGCATTCTGCAACGCATGGGCGTGGAGATTCCGCCAGCGGTGGTGCAATCGACGGTGCAGGTCAAAAATGTGGCGGCGGTGTTCGTGACGGCCAACCTGCCTCCATTTGCGCGGCCGGGCATGCCGCTCGACGTGCTGGTTTCGTCGGCGGGAGATGCGCGCAGCCTTGAAGGCGGCCTGCTGCTGCTTACGCCGTTATATGCGGCCGATGGACAAGTGTATGCGGCGGCGCAAGGACCGCTGGTAGTGGGAGGATATGCGGTGGGGTCGGCGGCCAACTCGAAGTCGGTGAATCATCCCACGGTCGGGCGCATTCCGAATGGAGGATTGATTGAGCGCGACAGCTCGCTCGATCTTACCAAGCTGCAGCATCTGTCACTGTTGTTGAATGATGCGAGCTTCACTACGGTCGAAGAGGTTGCCGCAGTGATCAATCATGAACTGGCAGCTCCGGCGGCTACCGTGGTCGACAGCCGGCGGGTCGAGATCAAGACTCCGGCTCCCGATGCCGGAAATATTCCCGCACTGCTGGCGCGGATCGAAAACCTCGAAGTGCAGGTGCGACGCAGAGCCAAGGTGGTGGTGAACGAACGCACCGGCACGGTGGTGCTGGGCAAAGATGTGCGGCTGGGCGCGGTGTCGATTTTGCATGGCAGCTTTTCAATCGAGGTGACGACGACTTACGCCGCGTCGCAGCCGAATGCCCTGGCCGGTGGGCAGACGGAAGTGTTGCCCGAAACCAAACTCAAGGCCACGGAGAGTCCGGCGCGCAATATTGCCTTGAACGAAGGGGCCAGCGTGGAAGATTTGGTGATGCGTCTGCAGGCCATTGGGGCGACGGCGCGGGACGTGGTTTCGATCCTGCAGGCGATCAAAGCGGCGGGCGCTCTCGAAGCCGAGCTGGAGGTTATCTGATGAGCGCGATTTCTGGTCTTCCTATTTCTGGTCTTTCTGATTCTGGCTTTGCATCGGCCGGAATTTCTGCTGCCACGGTGTCGCTCCCGCTGGCGACGCCAGCATTAGGCAAAGGCGAGAAGGCGGCGCGCGAATTCGAAGCGCAACTGATCGGCACGGTCCTGGAGTCTCTGGAAAAGAGCTTCGCCACCCTTCCTGGACAAGACGCGGTAGCAGGCTCGGACGACTACAACTATCTCGGAACGAAAGCCCTGGCATCGGCACTGGCGGCAGGCGGAGGGTTTGGTATTGCGCGGCTGATTTCCGAGCATCTGGGGGCACGAAGGTAGCGCCCGGCGGGACGATGCCAGCCCACTCAAATTCCGCTTCCGGCGGCTAAAGTTTCTGTAACTTATGCCGATAGAACAAGATGAAAGCTCCGGAGCGGATAGACATCAGATAATGCTCGGGGAAGATTAAAGTTTCTTAACCGTCTGCCGATAGTTAAATTGCAAGGGCAGTTCGGGGGTAGGAAAATGAGAATCGATCCAAATCAAACAGCACAAGCGCTTCCGGAGAGCAGCCGTAGCAGCGGGCAGAGCCCGGCCAATGGTGATACTCGCGCTTCTGCGGGCAACCCTCTGGGCGACGATCAGGCTCAGCTATCGGGCATTCACGCGCAGGTTCAGACTTTGACGGCGCAGGCAGCGCATCTTCCGGAAATTCGTCAGGAGAAGGTTAATGCGTTGCGTCAGGCCGTTCTGGGAGGTAGCTACCAGCCCAGCGCGGTGCAGGTTGCTGAAGGGCTGTTTGCGCACATGATGGTGAAGGCAGCCTGAAGCGGGCGCGCGTGACCCCGACGGACATGACTATCACCGGGAAGAGGAAGGACGGGAGGATGGCGGTGGAACGAGCCGACCTGTCCGGCAGTCTGAATTTGGAGCAAACCTTGCCGGTAGCATCAGCGCCGGCAGCGCAAGGGCAGGCTGCGCCGGAAGGTGGGCAAGCGAAACCGCGCCGCCGTCCGCCTGCGGAAGCAGCGTCTGCGGAGCCGGCGGAGGAAGATATGGAGCAGGATGGGCTTGATAAGCCACCGCATCGCATCGATAGTCTGGCCTGAGAGCCACCGCTTTGGATCTGTCATGGAAGCCAACTTTGAAACTGCTGTTCTTCTCCCTCTTCCTGCCGTCAAAGCCATGAACGGCGGCGATGAGCCGGTGCGGACTTGCCTGACAATGCTCAGCCAACTGGAAGCCAGCCTGCGTGGTAGCCGCAAGGCTCTACTGGCGCGGGACCTGGCGAGAGTCGAACAGGAAACCGGGGAGCAACGTGTTTTAGCCGGAAAGATCGAAGCGATTTTGCAGCAACGTATCGCGCCTTCGGGGAGCGGGCTTGAAGAAGACTTGAAGCAAAGTGGAAAGCGAGTGTTGGCGGCAGGCCGTCTGCAAGCTGCACTGCTGGCGCGGGCGCAGCGCCAGTTGCGGGTGCTGGTCAACATGCTGGCGGACCCCAGCGCGACCTATGGTCCCATGTCGACACCGGATGACGCGATAGCGTCATCGCGAATCTTTGGATGGAAGCCTGATTGGAAGCGGAAACGAGCCGGGGAGATCTGATCCATGTCGAGCCTGAATGCCAGTCTGGCCACCGCTTTGAGCGGATTGCTGACCGAACAGGGCGCGCTGCAGGTGACCACTAATAACGTCGCCAACGTGAATACTCCGGGCTACTCCCGCGAGGTGCCGGTGCTGGTGTCGAGCGATCCGGTGGTGGTCGCTCCGCTGACCTTCGGCACGGGCGTGTCGCTGCAGGATGTGCAGAGCATCACCGATCCCATTCTGAGATCGCAGATTCAACAACAGACGCAGGCGCAGGGCCAGTACAGCGCGCTGGCTTCGGCCCTGCAGCAGACGCAGGTTAATTTCACCACCAGCAGCAACGACATCGGCACCGAGATTTCCAATTTCTTTGACAGCATCAACCAGCTCTCCACCAACCCTTCGGATCTGTCGCTGCGCCAGGGTGTACTTACGGCAGCGGATAATCTGGCCACCAGCTTCAATACCACGGCCAACAATCTGACCCAGCAGCAGACGAGCCTGGACCTGAGCGTGGTGCAGACGGTTGGCCAGATCAACCAGCTCACCCAGCAAATCGCCGGACTCAATGCCCAGATCAGCAACCTGCAAAATGTCGGAGAGAATGCGGGAACCTTCGTGGACCAGCGTACGCAAGCGATCAATCAGCTTTCGGCATTGGTGGACGTATCGGTGATTCCGAGCGGCAATACTTTGGTGCTCACGACTGCGAATGGCGCACCGCTGGTGACCGGGCAGCAGAGCTTTCAGCTGACGACTCAGACCAATTCCGCGGGCCTGCACGACATCTATTCCCAGGGCAACGACATTACCGGCGAAATCACCTCCGGCCAGCTGGGCGGAACGCTCGCGGCCCGGGATCAGGGGATCCCAGCGATTAAGTCACAGCTGGACACTTTAGCCGCAGGCTTGGCCAATGCAGTCAATACCGTTCAAGCGGGCGGCTTCGACCTCAACGGCAATGCCGGGACCAACCTGTTCAATCCGCCGCCCGCCTCGGGAGTAGGCGCGGCCGCCAGTCTTTCGGTTGCCATCACCGATCCGAGCATGATCGCTGCCAGCTCTGACGGCACGGTTGGCAGCAATGGAAACGCGCAGGCAATGTACGCGCTCGGCAGCCAGCCTCTGATCAACAGCCAGAGTCCCTCGAATTATTACTCCGGCATTGTTTTCAATGTGGGTAACGACGCTGCCAACGCCTCGGCGGAGCAGAGCGCATCGAGCCTGGTCGTACAGCAGCTGACCGACCAGCTCTCCTCGGTTTCGGGAGTTTCACTCGACGAGGAGGCAGCCAACATGGTGCAGTACCAGGACGCCTACCAGGCGTCGGCGCAGGTCATTACCACCATCAACGACATGATGTACACCGTCATCAACATGGATACGCTGACGGTTTAAAGCGGGTCAAATTGATGCGGATCAATTAATGCAGGTCAATCGAATATGCGCGTAAACCCCAATCCGTATCCCGACCTGCTCGTGGCCGTGGCCCAGACCCAGCAGCAGATCAACACCGACGAGCGGGAGATCGCATCCGGACAGAGCGTCAATGTGCCCTCCGACGATCCCGCCGCTGCAGCATCGCTGGTGCAGAACGCGGATCAAACCTCGCAGGCCGACCAGTTCGAGCGCAGTATCGGCAGCGTCCAGGGTGAGATACAGAATGCGGATTCGGCGCTGAACTCCATCACCACGGCCTTGCAGCAGGCCATCACGCTGGGAGTTGAGGGCGCGAACGGCACGGTGAACAGCGACGACCGCGCGGCTCTGGCCACACAAGTCCAGGGTATCCAGAGCCAGTTGCTCAGCCTGGCGAACCTGAGTTATCAGGGCAACTTCGTCTTTTCCGGCACCGCCACCCAGACCACGCCCTACATTCTGAATCCTACCTCGACTTCGGGCGTAACCTATCAGGGCAACACGGGAGTGAACAGCGTTACTCTGGGCAGCCAGTTCAGCCTGCAAACCAACGTGCCCGGCTCGCAGTTATTTTCCGCTTCCGGCAGCGACATGTTCCAGAGCATTCAGGATCTGATCAACGGCTTGCAAAGCGGCAACAGCAGCGCGATCGGGACGGCAGTCACGGACGTGGGCACCGCGATGAACTATATCGACGAGCAGAGCACCTTTTATGGCAACGCGCTGAGCGAGCTCAACTCCCAGCAAACTTACCTCAGCGGCGAGACCACGCAACTGGCGCAAGAGGAAAATACCATCGGCGGAGCGGACCTGACCAACGTGATCAGCAATCTGACCACCTCGCAAACTTCGCTGCAAGCCACGCTGCAGGCCATGGGACAGACCTCGCAGACCGATCTGTTTGATTATTTGAAATAGGGCGGAGAAAAAAGCTAGTACGTTCTGGTTTTTCAGAGGGTCTCGCGCGAGGCGCGAGCCCATTGTGCGGCAGAGTGGATTCGCGACCATTGGGCCTCAATTCGCGCTCGCTCCATTAGCATCTGGGTATGGATGGAAGGGAGAAGCTCGCGCAACCGTTCCACATTGCGGCGATAGGTGTCGAGTTCGTCGTCGAGTTCCGGATCGTTTCCTTTTAGGGGAAGAGGTTGCGCTCGCAAGCCTGCGCCAACACGCAACAGTTCGGAAAGCAGTGCGGTGATGAGCTCGGGAGCGATAGACGAGGGCTGACCAGGACTGTCCACCATGCGGCCGAGCCAACAATGCAGACGATGATTGGCGTCCCGCAAGCTCTGCAATGGTGGCAGCGGAAGGGATGACATCACGCGTTCCACTCAGTCAGAGGGGTTCCCGGTGAGAAGGGTATCGGGGTAGCTTGAGTTGGTTCCGCAGACTGCGGCGCAGATGCCTGCGTACGTCTTTCCACTTCCTGCCAGGCTTCGTAGACTGTAGTCAGTTGAGAGATCTGCTGTTCGAGAATGTTTCGCGATTGCTTTCCCTGGGCCTCGACCAGCCCGGCCCGCAGCAGCACGTAAAATCGCTGGAGATTTCCGGCCACCGTCCCGCCCTGCTCCATATCGAGGGTGCCTTGCAATTGACCAATCACCATGAGCGCGTGGTTGATCAGCCGCGTGCGGGTTGCGATGTCGCCATCTGCCAGCGCGTCGGCGGCACGTCGCAGGTCTTCGATGGCCTGCTCATAGAGACAGAGAACCAGCCGCATCGGGCTTGCGCCGCGTACGGCCGCTTCACGGTAGGAAGATTTGGCATCCATAAAATGTTATAGCCCCGAAGTGAGAGTGGGTTCGCTTGAGATCAGCGATCCGGAAGCGGAGGTACCCGAACCCAGCGTGCCCAGCGTTTCCGTTATCTCCTGCAAAAGCAGCGGATAGGATTGGAGCGAAGCATTCACCGAATCATATTGCGCCGTCAATGCTGCCGTCTGGGTCGTCAAATTAGCCTCAAAGTTACTGATGCTGGTGGTGAGATCAGTTCCTTCGGCCTGGTCTTGCGCCAGATCCACGTTCAACGGGCCGGTCGTGGGATCGGTCAAGTTGGTTAAATCGGCGTTGAAATTGTTGGCAAAGCCGGTGCCTCCCGCGTTCTGAAAAAAGTTCACCACAGCCGAGGGGTTCGAGGCCAACACATCGGCAAAGGTTTGGCCGCTGGCATTGGAACCGACGGTGAGCGTGCCGTCGTTGTTCATGTTGATGCCAAGTGAGGCCAGGTTGACCAGACCGTTGTTGCCGCCGATGGCGTAGGCCGCGTCGGTCAGCATGCTGGATTGCAGCGAGCGGAGGGAAAGATCGGATTCGAGAGGAGGCGCCGGGATAGAGCCGGTTGGGTCGACTACGTATTGCGTGTTGATGGTGCTGACCACTGCATTGTAAGCGGAGACGAAGTTCGTGACGGCGTTGGTGATCTGGTTTTGATCCGGGCCCACCGTGAGCTGCAGTGGATCTCCGTCGGACGGGCTGAGCAGATTCAACGTGACTCCTTGAATCGCTCCCGTCACAACATTGCTGCTACTGCTGAAGGGCACGTTATCAATGAGCAACGAAGCGTTCGTGCCGCCTACTGGAGCATCGAAGGTCAAGGTCGTATTACTGTTATTGGCAATGGACAACGCTCCGGCAGTGCCCGAACTCTGGCTGAATAAGGCCAGACGGGAACCGCTGGTATCGCTTACTACGCTGGCGGTTACTCCCCAGTTGTTGGCGGTGCTCTGCGTATTGATATAGGCAGCCAGGGTGTTGAGGGTGTCGTTGCTGCCTTGCGTGATGGGGATATTGAAGGTATTTCCACTCGCCCCTCCCACTTGCAACTGCACGTCGCCGGTGGTTTGTCCGCTGGCCAGGAACGACGTATCGGCGCCGGCGGCGATAGGATCGGTGTACAGAGTGCCCGTGGTGGCCAGACTGTTGACCACAATGTTGTGGGTTGCAGTAACGGCTGTGCTTTGAGCGGTCGCGGTTAGAACCGAAGTGTCGGAAGAAGTTGCCGCTTGAGCCGCGAGAGCTCCGGTGGGGTTTGCGAGTGCGGCGACAGCACTCTGCAGGCTGGTGAGATTATTTTCTTCTCCCTCCAGCAAACCCTCCTGGGTGGCCAGAGTTGATTGCTGCCCCTCCCATACGGACAACTGTCCACTCTGTTCGGAGACGATCTGCGACACGACCGAACTTACATCGATTCCTTGTCCGGAGAGGATCGTTGAAGGATTTAAGCTAACTCCCATTGTCTTTTCCTCCTGCGCCGCCGACCGGCTTGACTTCACCGGACGCGCTCGCTTGAGCCAATTCTTCTGTGATCTGGCTGGCGAGGTTGAGCATCTGCTCACTCGGCACTTGCAGGATCAGGCTGCCTTGCTGATTTACGAATTGGTAAACCACAATCTGATCCGAGGTGTCCCATTGCACTTTGACGGCATCTTCCGGACTGGGAACCTCGGCTGGCGCAGTTTGTGCGGGGGCATCTTCCCCGCTTGAACCACTTCCTGCGCTGGGAATAGTGGGAGCTTCCACGCGCACACTTCCGCGTTCGACTGGAGCTTCAGTCGAAGGAGGAAATATGAGAGCGGAACTCACACTCATATCGAGTCACCCAGGTTAAGAGCAGCAGGTTGAGAGCAGCAAGTTAAGAGTCAGCGGGAGACAGGTTGGTTAGCCCTGCCTCCCGCCGAAACTGGATTTACTGCAACAGTTTTAGAACGAGCTGCTGTTGCTGATTGGCCTGGGCCAGAGCTGAGATGCCGGTCTGTTCCAGGATGGAGTACTTGGTGAGGTTAGCCACGACCGATGGAATGTCGGCGGCGGTGATCGTGTTTTCAGCCGAAGTCAAGTTTTGCACTTGGCTGTTGATGACGTTGCTGGCCGCGGTGAGCCGGTTGACGCTTGCGCCCAGCGTACCGCGCACGCTAGCCACGTTCGTGATAGCAGCGTTGATGAGAGTGAGCGCGGTTTGCGCGTCAGTCTGCGTGCTCAAGTCAGTGGTAGCGAGGTCGACGGCTGCGGCGCCGCTGCCGTTGGTGATTGCCGCCGTTGAGAGGCCGCCAATCTGCACGGCGATTTGCGCCGATCCGATAGCGGTCGAGTCACTTAGGAAGATGTTGGTGGTGGTCGAACCGGTGGTTGTCGGGTTGGTGTAGGTTCCGAGCGCGGTTTCGGTGTTGCCGGAACCTATCGCAACGTCGTTGTTGTCGTTGGGGTCAGTGATAATAAGCTGCGTCGCCGTGCTGGATCCGACGGTGCCAAGATAGGCGTGCAGACCGGCAGCATCGCTCGGGTTATTGATAGCGGCGATGAGAGCTCCTACGGTCTGGCCAGCAGCGGCGGTAAACGTAAAAGTCTTCCCTCCGGCGGTATATTGGTCGACGCCTCCCGTGGTTAACACCGTCGCTGCGGTGATTGGAGTACCGACGGTTCCGGCATTGCCAGCCAATTCGTTGGTATTGACGGTTGCCGCCGCAGTGGTCGTGGTATTGGTGAAAGCCGTGGGTGCGCCCGAGACGGGTGCGCCTAAAGCAGTGTCGTCAGTGCTGACCGCGAGGTCAGCGCGGGCCTGAGGATCAGTAATCTGGAGCTGGCCGCCGACTAGAGCCGCTTGGGCTCCGACCGTCGTGTTGCCGTTGATGGCATTGATAAGATTTTGCACCGTTGGGGCAGTCGAATCAGCGACGGTCTCACCGGCGACGATGGTCGCAGCCTCACCGGTAACGGCAAGGTTGTTGTTGCCCGCGGTGTCTGTGATTTGCAGTTGTCCGTTGACCAATGCGGCCTGTAAGCCCGTGGCGGCGCCGCCGGCAACGGTAATGGCCGCAGCGCCAGTGCCTTGGGTGACGCCAGTATTAATGGCATTGATCAGGGTTTGTACGGTTGCGGTGGAAGTGGCAGCCGAGGTGTAAGTTGTGGCTACGCCGCCTCGGGTGATGGTAAGGGTTCCAGCGGTCTGAACCAGACCACTGGCGGCGGTAAGAGCGGTGCCGGCCGTGATCTGTACGTTCGGGTTAGAGGCTCCGGCTGCCGCCGTGTAAGTGAAGGTGACGCCGCCGGCGGTGACCGAAGTAGTATCGCCAACCGTCAGAGCGCTTCCCAGCGTTAAGGGAGCGGCTGTTCCGCTGTTAACACTGTCAACCTGGTTCACGTTGGTCGAGGTGCCGCTCTGAAACACGGACTGTCCGTTATAGGTGGTGGCAGTGCCGATCTGATTAATTTCCGCCAGGATCGACGCATACTGCGCCTGAATCGCCGTGCGTTGTCCGTTGGAAACCGTGCCCGTGGCCGATTCCGTAGCCAGCGTGACTGCGGTATTCAGCAGGTTTGTGACCTGGGCGAGCGCGCCATCGGCAAGTTGCAACTGGCCGACGCCGTCATTGGCGTTGGACACAGATTGGGTCAAGGCGCTGATGTTGGCCTGCAAGCCGTTGGCGATCGAGAGACCAGCGGGATCGTCGGCGCCACTGTTGATGCGCGATCCTGAAGCCAGCTGCTCCAGCGTGTTGTTCAGAGCGCTGGATGTGAGTGTGAGTTCGTTTTCCGCCTGAAGGGACGGAATGTTATTGAGAATTCCGAGAGGCATTGTATTTCTCCTTTTCTGAAAGTTGGTCCCGCCTGCTAGGAACCGCCTCCTCAGCCATGCATCTCTGCGGAGTCCCCGTTCCACTTTCGTGCTCGGAACCCGAATGTCTGTTGTCTTCATCGGCAGTCTCTCTTTTCGCTTTAGCGGCTTCCCCGGGGTCAATCGCTGTCAGTAGTAATCCCTAGGTAACGACATCATTGGTCGCGCGGCATAAGACGCCATCATGCTTAGCCGATAACCCTTCCTAGGGGCCTGTGTGTTCTGGCTACAAGAAATGCTCAAGCGCGCACTGAGAAAAATATGATCCGGCTTACTCGTCTCAACAATCAGCCCCTGACTGTGAACTCCGATCTCATCAAGTTTGTGGAGCAGTCTCCCGACACATTGATCACGCTGGTTACGGGCGAGAAGATTGTTGTGCAGGAGAGTGCGGAGGAAGTGCTGGCACGGCTGATCGAATTCCGGCGCTCGGTATTACAAGGACTATCTTTCGCGTGGGACAGTTCGTCTTCGCACGTGCAACTTCCACGAAATTCCGAAGCTGTTAAGAGGGAGACGGGGAAGTGAGCCTAGATAAAGCCAGTCTCAGCGGGATCATTCTGGCTGTCGGCGGAATCCTTGCGGGGTTGTTGCTCGAAGGTGGAAATCTGGGCCAGATCTTGCAGCCTACGGCCGCAATGATCGTATTTGGCGGCACGCTGGGAGCGGTGATGCTGCAGTTTCCTCTAGCTATTCTTTTGCTCGCCATCCGGCAATTGGGCTCGGTCTTTGTTACTCCTCGGCGAGATCAGCAGGCGATGATCCGGCAGCTCGTGGAGTATGCGCAAAAGGCACGGCGCGAGGGCATCGTCTCTCTGGATGCGGAACTGAATGCAATCGAAGATCCTTTTCTCAAGCGCTCGCTGATGCTGGCAGTTGACGGAACGGAGCCCCAGGAACTGCGCACGATAATGGAACTGGAACTGGACAACCAGGCGGAGTATGAAGAGCAGGTTCCGCAGGTATTCGAATCTGCCGGCGGCTTCTCTCCGACGATCGGCATCATTGGGGCCGTGTTGGGATTGATTCAGGTAATGCAGCATCTGGACAAAATCGACGAAGTGGGCAGAGGCATCGCTGTTGCGTTCGTGGCGACCATCTATGGAGTGGGGGCGGCCAACCTTCTTTATCTGCCTATGGCGGGGAAGATGAAACTGCGCATTCGCGATGAACAAATTATGCGGGAGATGACGCTCGAGGGAGTGGTCTCGATTCTGGAAGGGATGAACCCGCGCATGTTGGAAACGAAACTGTTTGGTTTTTTGGTTGAAGCGGATCAGGTCTCCGAGCAAAAAGAAGAGGTTCTCAAGTGAACCGCCGGCGCAAGCGTCCGCAGGCACACTCCAACCATGAGCGCTGGCTGGTTTCCTATGCCGATTTCATTACCCTGCTGTTCGCCTTCTTTGTAGTCTTGTACGCTTCCTCCCAGGTTGATAAGCGGAAGGTCGGCAAGCTTGCTCTGGCGATCCAGATTGCATTTCAGGAGATGGGAGTTTTTCCGGCCTCGACCACGGAAATTCCGCTAGACAACAATGAGCCGATGCCGTTCAGCACGGTACAGGCAATCGAGAACGTGAAACACAACACCGAGGTTGGACGAGTGGCTTCGCATCCGGAAGATTCTCTAGCGGCCAGTTCTTATGAAACTGATCTCAGCACTTTGCAAAATGAACTGAGAGACGCGCTGAAGAATGAGATTGCGCTGCATGAGATCACGCTGCACCGGGAGGCCGATGGACTGGTAATAAGCTTGAAGGAATTCGGTTTCTTCGACAGTGGTTCGGCGCGAATTAAACCGGAGTCCGTGCCGGCGCTCGATCGCATTGCGTCGATCCTTGCCATTCGCACCTGCCCGATGCGCATCGAAGGCCATACTGACAACATTCCAATTCACACCTCCCAGATGGCGTCGAATTGGGAGCTTTCCACCGCTCGAGCCACCGAACTGATTCGGGTTCTGATTACAGACCACGGCTTTGCGCCGGAGAGGCTTTCTGCCGCGGGCTACGCGCAGTATCACCCAGTGGCCAGCAATCTCACGGCCCAAGGACGGGCCCAGAACCGCCGGGTTGACATTGTGATCCTGGGTGCGCAAGTCACCGCGCACTGATTCCCAGATTTCTGCGTTCTCGCTGATCCACTTCTTCCGGCTAAAGGATGCCCGCCGTGCGCCGATGGAGTTCATAGATGCTTACACGGATGGAGTGTACGGGCTTGTCTGGCATTTACCGCGTATGAGCCAGAAACACAACAAATCGCAGATCAAGGTGCTCATTGTGGATGACAGCGCCTTTATGCGCACAGCTCTTTCCCGTATGGTCGCTTCCGACGCGGGTCTTTGCGTCGTCGACACGGCGGCCAGCGGTATCGAAGCGTTACAGAAAGTAGCGTCCCTCGACCCCGACGTGATTACCCTCGACGTAGAGATGCCGGGTATCGATGGGCTGGAGACCCTTCGCCGTATCATGGCTCAGTTTCCCCGCCCGGTCATTATGGTGAGTTCGGCCACGGTGCATGAGGCTGAAATTACTCTCGATACCTTGGAAGCCGGGGCATTCGACTATGTGCCGAAACACCTCTCCTCTACATCGCTCGACGTAGATCACATCCGCGAAGATTTAGTAGCGAAGATCAAGGCCGCTGTGGATAGGCGGACAGCAAAGGTTGATTTCAACCAGCAACGTAAGCCGCCCCACGCCGTGCAACTGCCGGCGCGGCAGTCTCTGTCTTTGTCTTTGCCTTTGCGCGTAGCCCCGGCTATCGTTGCGATCGGAATCTCGACCGGAGGCCCCAAAGCTCTGCAGGATATTTTCCCCACTCTCCCGAAAGACCTAGCGGTTCCGATTGTGGTGGTGCAGCACATGCCGCCGGGTTTCACCGCGCCATTTGCGGAGAGATTGAACAAGCTGTGCGCAGTTTCCATCCGCGAAGCATCGGATCGAGAAAGCGTCCGGCCAGGAGTGGTCTACCTTGCTCCAGCGGGATCTCATATCACGGTGCAGCGCTCCACCGGTTCTCGAACCATGATCCGTCTTTCAGAGAAACCTGAGAAACAGTCCCATATTCCCTCCATCGACGTAATGATGCAATCAGTGGCGGATGCCTTTGGCCCGCTCGCCATGGGAATTATCATGACCGGAATGGGATCGGATGGAGCCCGGGGGATGGAGGCGATTCATCGAGCGGGAGGCTTAACAGTGGGTCAGGATGAAATGAGCTGTGCGGTGTACGGTATGCCACGCGTGTGTGCGGAAATGGGCATTCTCGACCGGGTTGTGCCGCTCTCGCAAATTCCCGATGAGATTCTGCAAGCCACGGGTTACCGGAAAACGAGCGTGGGTTAAGCCGGCCAATTAAGAGGGACGGTGTCCAGAGGATCGGTGTCCAGGACTTCTCGCACTCTCCTTAGAAGCACTGGGATGGAAAACGGTTTGGCCAGGTATTTTCTTTCATAAGAAGATAGCTGACACAGGGCGAGCTTTTCCGCGTGGCCGCTCATGAAAAGAACCCGGACATTCGGAGACAAAACCAGGAGCTCGTTAGCCAGTTCGTGGCCGCTAATTCCGGGCATGATGAGATCAGAAAGAAGCAAGTCCACCTGCTCGCCACAGTTGCGGTGAGCTTCCAGTGCCTGGGCCGCATTGGCGGCGACAATAACTCTATATCCAGCTGACTCGAGGGCTTCGCCGGTTGCCTTCCGAACAAAGGCTTCATCTTCGGCCAGAAGAATGGTCTCTTTGGCGACCCACTGCTGAGTGTCTGCAGAGGCGGCGATAAACCCTTCGAAGGCGGCTGTAGGCGTGAGGCCGGGGAGATCTAACGCTTTCCTCTCATGGCTTGCATCCTCGGATTGGACACGGAGATTCAAAGTTTGCTCCTCCAAGGTACGAATCCTGTAGAGCAGATTCGTGGCCGTTTCAATTTTTTAGAGCAATGCGCTGCAAGCGAGAGAACACCTGCCACTTAGCTTCGCAAGCAATCTTCTTAGCGGATCATCTTTCTGACGGCGCGTTTCCGTTTCGGGATATAGGTAGGTATTGGTCCCAATGCGGGAGACTGGAGCAAGCGCAATGACCTTTCGCAGGTTAGTTATTTCGGGGCGCTGAGAATGGTTCCCTGGGGATCCAGCAAGAGCTTGCGCGTCCCCGCCGGAGCAGATACGTGAAACGGAGTCTCGGCTCCTTCGGCAAACACTCGGGCCAATAGCACAGGAGCCTTGCCGGCGACCACTGCATACAGAGGGACCGACGTTACCAAATCTTCCGGCGCGTCTTTTTGCCGTATGGTTCCGGTCACGAATGTAGTGTTGCCCTTCGCTGCGAACTTGACATTCTGCAAATCCAGCCGGGGCAGTGAAGTACCGTTCACCCAGCCATCGAGAAACCAGTCGAGCGAGGCTTTGCCTTCATAACGGAGCGAAGGCGGAAGATCCTCGGCAAAAACGTCCAGCAGTTCACGGGTGCTGATGGTTTTTCCTGCATAGCGCTCGCGAACTTTGCGCAGCGAACGAACGAAAGGTTCGTCGACTCCACTGCGCGCCGATTCCTTTCGATCGATCTCGGCGGCATCCCGCAACATGGAACGCAGCATGTGGAACAACCAAGTTCCGCGCCCATAGATGATTGCTTGATAGCCTTCCGGAAAGTGAGAGGAAAGGAGCCGGCTTCCGAGGGTGACAGGTCCGGCGTCTTTGGGAAGATTGTCGTTCTTGTCTTTCGCGATCAAATCACGCCGATATTTTTCCATGGTTTCGCGGAAGCCGGCAGGCTTGTTCTCTTCAAGCATCATCAGCGAACAATAATTCGCCAATCCCTCGGAGAACCATTGATCACGATAGGTGCTCCATGTGATCAGATCGCCCCACCACTGATGCGCGGCTTCATGCGCCGGAACTTGCTGGTCAAGCAATATCGTAGAGGCACTCATGTGAATTTCTTCGCGTTCCTCACGCGTCAGGAAGGCGTAAGACGAGAGGAAAATCAATCCGGGCCAGCCTTGGCTTTCCCGTCCAGGCAACTGAGTCAGAGCCAGTTTGCTGTAGGGGAAAGGACCGAAGCGATCCGCATAATAACGAATAGCCCGAGCAGTGAACTCCGCCACTGCGGTCGCGTTTCGCGCCGGCGATGGGGTGGGCGGCGCGATCAACGCTGGAGGAATTTTACCCAACCCCAACTGCCCAGGGGTCGGCTCAGGCTCCATTTGTGGTGTCGGCGTAGGGAAGTTTCGTTCTACGCTGCCGGTCGCGTAGGCTTCCACGGTTACATCTCCAGCTTGCGCCGAACCCCGGACATACTTGCCGAGATCGAACCCAGCGACGGGGATGGGCCGTTCTGACATCCAACGTGTCACCTGCTCTTCGCCGGCGTTCGGCGGCACATTTGGCGCGGTGGATGAGGAGGATGATCCGGAGGATTTGGATGGAGGAACAGGCTTGCCCGTGGCTACCAGAGTCCACCCCGGAGGATAACGGAATGTAAGATCGAAATCGGACATGGCCAGCCCGCGATTGGGATACCACATACCGCGCTCGCCCACGTACAACAAGCCATTTCCAGCTTCCGCCAACACCTCTCCGCCATAGACAAAGTGCAGGTTGATGGTTTGACCTTTCTTTGGAGGTTCGCGCAGAATCACGGCTACCTCGTCGTTCCCGTTTCGCGCGAGTTGCGTTCCCTCTACCGCCGGGTTCTGAACGAATTCGACGGGTTTCCCGTCCTGCTCCACAGTTTGAATCTTCAGGAAGCGGGACAATTCGAAGACCAGGAAACGAGCTGCATCATGCATCACATCGAGACGCAGTTTAACTTCGGCATCGAGTTGCTTGGGTGGTCTCACGCGCGCGTTGATCACATAATCGCGCACGAGGATCGGATCTTGCTGCATACCTCTTTCCGCATCTGCCGGCGGTGTGGTTGGATTCTTTCCTTGCTGCCGCGGAGCCTGTCCAGCATTCTCGACCGTGAATGAAGTCCAGACGTCGTAATAGAGAGTTCCGTTTTCAGCGGACCGGGATTGCCCGGCTTCCACTTGTTCCTGGGCGGTCGAGTTGTAGAGTACATCGAAGATGCCAAGCTTGTTGCCCTGCAGGCGGGCGTGTAAGAAACGATCGGCGGCGCTGGGTGAAGAATTCTGGACACTTGCACTGCCATCGACCGGAAGCATTTCGCTGAAAGTTTCAAGCAATCTCATGGCATCCGTCTGAGCCAGGTTGCGGGCCGCATCGTCCCAGCGGGAAATGAATTCCTGCGCATCCTCCGGCGCTCTGAGACCGGGCTGCAATTCAGCGGCAGTATTGTCGTTGAAGCGAAAGTAGGCAGTAGAGAAGCGCTCTTCCAGAATTGTCATCCCGGTGAACAGGCCCATTGACCTTCTCTCCACTTCATTGGGAGGAATCAGCAAGATTTCTCCATCGCCCTCAAAGAATGCGCCGGTAATCCTGCCGAGCACGTCCTGAGTGAAGGCGATGGTGCCATCTTCGAGCGTGATGTGGATTGACGGTCGATCGAGTGCACCATCGCGGACGCGAAAGACGCGCGCTGGATCCAGCCCGACCCTGCTCAATTGCAGGTAAAGTGACTCTGCCGGCCCGGGTTGGTGCGTAGGTGCCGCAGTTGCGGATATCGGGATTATCTGCGGAAGTGCTTGCGCGGCGCACGGGCGCGGAGAATGTAAGACTGGCAGGCAAATTGCCAGCACGGCGCCGAATCTGCAAACTGCGGTTGGTACTTTGGTCACGTAAATGGGTACGCCCACTGTTGCTAGAATGCGCTTGAATGCGTTTCCGTGTCACTACCCCAATAACAGCCTTGATGCTGCTTGCCTCCTCCGTGGCTGTATCGGCGGATACGATTCATTTGAAGAACGGCCTGCACCATCGTTGCCGATCACGTCCGCGAGAACGGCAACCGCTATGAATATGACATCGGCGACGACAGTTATGCTATTCCAAAAAGTTCGGTAGAGCGCATCGAAGCTGGAGGCATGCCCGTTGCTTCTTCATCTAGCGCGAGCAAGGGCGGAAGCGATCTTCCCGCCTTCGTCCCGGCTGACAGTCTCGCCAGTGAAGGGGATCTTCCCAAGATCCTTATTAAGGATGGCAAGGTTGACCCCGATGCGCTGGCGAAGCTGGAAGGC
The DNA here is from genome assembly GCA_963838015.1 of uncultured Acidobacteriaceae bacterium. Taxonomy (GTDB): domain Bacteria; phylum Acidobacteriota; class Terriglobia; order Terriglobales; family Acidobacteriaceae; genus Sulfotelmatobacter. The sequence goes on from CAWIPG010000001.1 coordinate 560,968, forward strand.
AAAGGAAATGTAGAGTTGAGTGCCACGGCGGATTTTATCGCTGGGAAATTTGAATTTGAACACGGCAATGTCGAGCAGGCCGGACGCTACTTTGATGGAGCGCTCCACTACCAGCCGGAGAATGCAACGGTCCTCACCTATTATGCCGCCCTGCTGGTGCGGACAGGGAAAGCTTCGCAGGCGCTCACCTACGCGCAGCGGGCCGTGAGCGCGGCGCCGCAATCGCCCGACGCGTACACGGTGCTCGGCTATGCGCAGCAGGCCTCCGACCGCACCAAAGATGCTGTCGCTTCGTGGAAGCATTCCCTCGAGCTGCGGCCCGATCCTGCTGTTCAGCAGTATCTGGCAAAGGCGCAGCGTGAGCAGAGCGCAGAGAGCGATTTCGCCCAGCGCGAGAGCAGCCACTTTGTTCTGCACTATGAGGGCAAGCAAACGTCGGAAGTGTTTCGCGGGCAGATTCTGGCTGCGCTCGAATCCGACTACGACGATCTGGCGCGCGACCTGGGCACGCCTCCCCGCGACAACATCTTGGTAACGCTTTATACCGAGCAGGCCTTCTTCGACGTCACACGCGCGCCTTCGTGGTCGGGAGCGATCAACGACGGCAAGTTGCGCATCCCCATCAGCGGACTTAATTCTCTTACACCTGAGCTGGCGCGGATTCTAAAGCATGAGCTAACGCATTCGTTTATCAATCAGCTTTCCGCCGGGCGTTGCCCGCTCTGGCTGCACGAGGGTATTGCTCAGTTCATGGAGCCGAAATCGCTGGGCAGCGATGGCCATCAATTGGCCCAGCTGTTTAAATCCCAGCGCAACATCCCTCTGAATGTTCTGGAAGGCAGCTTTATGCAGTTCTCCGGCACTCAAGCGTATGTTGCGTACGCGGAATCCCTGGCCGCAGTTTCCTATATCAACGATTCTTACGGCATGGGCGATATCCAGCGAATTCTGCAGCGTCTGAGCGAGGGCAGTTCGACCGAAGCTGCATTGCGGGCGACGATTCACTCGGACTACGGACAACTGGAATCCGAGGTCGGGAAGTATCTTGGTGACAAGTACGGCGAGTAGTTGATTTGCCCGCCGCCAGCGCTTGTGCTAGTTTCGGCTCTGGCCCTCGCCTCGAATGTGCGCCCTATTTCATTCCCGTGAAACCGAGCCTCCACCGGCTCCGGAGTCCGTCCCGAGCGAGTTCCCAAAGATCAACGGCGCGGAGATTGCCGCAACCACCTATGGACAGCGAGCCGCGGGAGATTTCTATGATTCTCTGCGAGTCAGCCCGGAACGGATCTTGTTTGGTTTGCTCGACGTTGCCGGACGCCGCGAGACTAACCAGATCATTCTTGCCGCTGCGCAGAATATCTTCCGCACGGTGGGAACTGAGCTGTTTTCGAAGCCGGATATCAACGAATCGGAAGCCATGACCGAGCTCAACCTGCGGCTCAATCGGGGGCTGATGGAAGCCGCTGAAGGGGTTCACTCCTGCCCGGCGTTCATCGGTTGCTATCACGAGAAATTCGGGACGCTGTGCTACACAAATGCCGGGCACACGCCGGGGCTTCTCCGCGATAGTGGCGGCGTTACGGAACTCGGGTCTACCGGACTGCCGCTGGGACTGTTCTCGCATGCCACCTCGGATGCTCCCACGGTTGGAATTGAAAAAGGTGCGGTTCTGCTGCTGGTTTCGCGGGGTGTGGTGGAAGGCAAGTGCAAAGAGGACAAAGTAGACGACTTGGAATACGGCTTGGATCGCGTAAAAGAGCGCTTGCAGGCGGATCATTCGCTTACTGCACAGGCAGTTGCGGGGTCTATTTTGAAGAGCGTCGGTGAGTTCATTTGCGAACCCCTGGTTCCCGATGACATGACCACGCTGGTCTTTATGCGGACTGCCTAGCGTCCCCGAACAACCTGGAAAATCTGTCCGCGCATCACACCAATGAAACCTGGCCACTCGGGTTGCAGGACGTAGTAAAATATCGCGAAGGCCAGCCCGCGCCGGTAAGCCCAGGCAGAGCGGCAGCCCTCCAGGAAATCTATGAAGAAGCTCTTTTTGCTACTCATTGCTATTGCATGTCTGCCCGTTTTTGCCGCCGGGCAGGTGGTCGAAGAAATTGTTGCGCGGGTTAATAGCCAGATTATTACACTTTCCGAGTTCCAGCGCAGCAAGGACCAGCTTAAGGATGACGTCAAGCAGCAGGATCCGAACAACGCGGACAAGGCTTTTGCCGACCGCGAGAAGGACATCCTGCGCGATCTCATCGACCAGCAACTCCTGCTGGAAAAGGCTAAGGACCTCGATATTACTGGCGACACCGACCTCATCAAACGCCTCGATCAGATGCGCAAGGAAATGAAGCTGGAAACCATGGAGGAGCTGGAAAAGGCCGCCACGGCCCAGGGAATCTCTTACGAAGATTTCAAGCAGAACATGCGGAACCAGATCGTCACGCAGAAGGTGATCGGTGAAGAAGTCGGTTCGCACCTCACTATTCCGAAAGATGAAGAGCAGAAGTTTTACGATGAGCACAAGAGCGAAATGGAGCAGCCGGAAGCGATCCGGCTCAGCGAGATACTGATCGCTCCGCAAAAGGCTGCGGCTACGCCGGCTGCTGCGGGTGATTCCAGTGCAGGTGACAGCTCAAAGACCCCGGAAGCCGATGCAGCCAAGCAAGCCGCGGACGCCGCGGCTCTTGCTGCGGCCGAAGCTAAGGCCAACGATGTACTGAAGCAGATTCGCGCGGGTGCCAGCTTTGACGACATGGCGAAGAAATATTCCGAGGGTCCGTCGGCGGCACAAGGCGGCGATCTTGGCATGTTTAAGCGTGGCACCCTCGCCAAGGAACTTGAAGATAAAACGTTTGCCATGAAAGCGGGCGAAATAACGGATGTAGTCCGCACCAAACCCGGTTACATCATCCTGAAGGTAACCGACCATCAAACGGCGGGCATCCCTACGCTCAAAGAGATTGAGCCTAAAATTATGGATGCGTTGTATATGGAGAAGCTGCAGCCCGCGCTCCGCGCGTATCTAACCAAGCTACGCGAGGACGCGTACATTGACATTAAAGACGGCTACGTCGATTCTGGCGCCAGCCCGAATGAGACCAAGCCGATTGAAACTGCTACAGCCAAGCCGTCTGACTCAAAGAAGCTTAAGAAGAAAAAGAAGCTCGGCGTTCTGTAGCAAGCCGGAGAGCTTGATGCTTCATGTGGGGACAGCCGCCCCGGCTGTCCCGGCGAGCGTGCGAGGCGCTGTAGCGATGCTCGATGCGCAAGGGAATCGATCTCCCGCCCTGCCGCATTGTGTCCTCTTTCTGATTTACACTGATGGAGAATGAAACAGTTTTACATCTGCGACTGCGTGCGCCACGAGAACAAGATCATCACTGCTAACTTTGTGGTGGTCAGCAAACAAATCAAACCCAAGAAAAGCGGCGAGCCTTATATTGCCCTTACTCTGGGTGACCGTAGTGGGCAGCTCGAAGCCAAAATGTGGGACAACGTGGAAGAAGTGCTCAATGCCTTCGAGCAGGATGACTTCCTCAAGATTAAAGGTCTGGTCAACAAGTATAAGAACCGCTTTCAGCTCACCATCCACAAGCTGCGCAAGCTGGGCGAAACGGAAATCGATTTTTCCGACTACCTTCCCAAAACCACCAAGAATATCGATGAGCTTTGGCAGACGCTGACGGATTTTGTTTCTTCTTTCCAGAATCCTCATCTCAAGTCGCTGGTGCGGGCGTTCATGTCCGATCCGGAGATTGCTGCCGCTTATCGCAACGCGCCTGCGGCGAAGACGCTGCATCACGCTTACATCGGCGGATTGCTCGATCATGTGGTCTCGCTCTTTCGTTCGTGCGATTTGGTATGCAGAAACTATCCGCAGGTGAACCGCGATTTGCTGCTGACCGGAGTGTTTCTCCATGACATCGGCAAGATCCACGAGCTCACTTACAACCGGTCGTTTTCCTACTCGACGCGCGGCCAATTGCTCGGGCACATGATTATTGAGCTGGAGATGTTGCAGGCCAAACTCGCGCTGGTTCCTGACTTCCCGCCGGAGCTTAAGACGCTTCTCGAACACCTCATCATCAGCCACCATGGCGAGTACGAGTTTGGATCGCCCAAGCTGCCCATGTTCCCTGAAGCGCTCCTGTTGCACTACATGGACGATCTGGATTCAAAGATGGAGGCCATGCGCGCGCAGTTTGAGCGGGAAGCTGATATGGACAGTCCCTGGACAAGCTACAACGCATCGCTCGGGCGTCCGTTGCTGAATAGCGCGAAGTTTCTCGCGCCGAGAGTCGCGCCTCCGGCGGATTCTGCTTCGACCGTCGAGCCTGTCGTTGAGCACGAAGACGCGGCGGAGCCAGCGGTTGAATCCCACGAAGAGTCTCCAACGCTGCCTGGTTTTGAACGCTAGTTTTTTTAAGTAAGAAAGTTTCCATCGCACCATGCTCGACTTCAGTCGATTTGAAATTCTCACGTTTGATTGTTATGGCACCCTCATCAATTGGGAGGAAGGAATTCTCCGCTGCCTGCACGGCATCCTAACAGCGCACGGTAAAGATAGGGATGATGCGACGATTCTGCAGCTCTACGGCGATTTCGAAGCGCAGGCGGAGTTGGGCGAGTATCGTCGTTACCGCGAAGCTCTTCAATCTGTAGTGCGGCAATTCGGAGAGCACCTTGGCTTCGCGCCCACGGAGGAAGAAATTCGTTCATTGCCAGAGTCTCTGCGAGAATGGAAGCTGTGGCTTGACACTGTCGCTGCGCTTCGCGAATTAAAACAACGTTTTCGGCTGGCTATTATTTCCAATGTGGATGACGATCTATTCGCCGCCACGCAGCCTCAGCTTGGGGTTGAGTTCGACCAGATCATCACGGCGCAACAGGCAGGCGCGTACAAGCCGTCATTGAAGATATTTGAACTCGCGTTGAGCCGGCTCGACGTCCCAACTCACCGTATCTTGCATGTCGGACAAAGCATTTACCACGACGTGATACCTGCGCAGTCGTTGGGCTTGGCCACGGTTTGGGTTAACCGGCCGTCGCCGCGTAGTGGAGTCGGCGCTGTTAAGGCAGTGGAGGGACATCCGGATTTGCAAGTTACCAGTTTGGCTGAGCTTGCGGCGAAGATCAATTGTTGATTTCTTGATTGAAAATCAGCAATTTGATTTCTAGAAGTTGGCCGGAATCTTTACGAGCTTCTTCTGAATCGCCCACATGACCAGTTGGGCCTTGTTGTGCAGGCCAAGCTTTCGCATTAAATTGAATTTGTGCGCATCTACGGTTTTGCTACTCAACCCCAGCACTGTGGCGGCCGGCGCGGACTGTCTTTCCTTCCGCCAGCAGCTTCAGTACCTCGCATTCACGGCTCGTAAGAGCGCGCTCTGGTGAGGGCATGGTATTGATGGTGCGGTGCGGGTCGCGTCGCAAGAATGCGCCACGCGTCTCGTTATCCAGCGCAGGATGGTCTAGCGCAGGATAGTGTGTATCATTGCGGTCCCACAGGCTCTGGTCGGCCGTATTATGACGGCACGCATTGCGGACCATCTCTATCAGTTCTTCTGCCGAAGTTTGGCGCGCGGCGCAGCTCTCCACCGTTGCGCGCCCATTCGCCGTACGCCCGTCGCAGGCGAAACTGGTTTGTTCCTGCATGCTCAGGAACACCAGCTTGGTGTGCGGAGATTCACGCGACAGCAGCATCTCGACTTCAGACACAACCAGCCCGAACGTACCGGTGTCGGCGATTACAACATCCGGCCGGAACTCATAAACTTTGCGCAGGCACTCGGCAGCGTTTCCAGCTTCGCTGACCACTTCAATATCGGGCTCGTCATCGAGCAACCTTCGCATACCCTGGCGCAGAAGAACATGGTCGTGCGCGAGCACGCATCGAATGGTTCTGCCCGAGAAAACGATTTCCTTTGGATCCGTGCGGGGGGGCACAGTTCCTCCTGTATGGCCAGAAAATTTGCGAAGCGACGCGGAACACCAAAAAAGCCGGACTACGAAGACACAGACGTATGCCTTGTTCTTATAGCAGTGGCTATTGTAACAACCATTCAATCTGTATGCATGCGAAAATCCGCGGGCTGCAAGTTTTTTTCGAGAGCATGCGCGATGGCAAGAATCTTTCTCCATCGGGCAACTCCGATGCAGCGTCATATCAGGTAGAATCAACCACTTATGCTGCGCTACTTCACGGCTGGGGAATCTCATGGCGAAGCTCTGGTTGCCTTCCTTTCGGGCCTGCCCGCAGGGCTAAAAGTGGACCAGGCGTTCCTCGACCGCGAACTTTGGCGACGGCAGCAGGGCTATGGCCGCGGCGGCCGTATGAAGATCGAGCGCGACACTGCTCACATTCTCTCCGGTGTGCATCATGGCATTACGATTGGCTCGCCGATTTCGGTTCAGCTGGAAAATCGGGACTGGAAAAACTGGCAGGAGTCGTTGCCCGTGGGCGAAGGCGATCCGGCTCAACATAAGCGCGTGGCCTCTCCGCGGCCCGGGCACGCCGACCTGGCGGGGGCGCTAAAATACAATTTTCCTGAGGCGCGCTATGTGCTGGAGCGGGCGTCTGCGCGCGAATCGGCAGCACGCGTCGCTATTGGCGCCCTAGCCAAAACTTTTCTTCGCGAACTTGGCATCGATGTGCTCAGCCACGTGGTTGCGGTTGGCAATGTGGCGATGCAGCAAGAAGTTTCCTGGGAGCAGATTCAGGCGCTTTACATGCTGGAAGAAGTCTTGCTGAATTCTGCTGACGCCGAAGTCCAGCAGCGCATGAAAGACGAAGTTGACAAGATTTATAAAACCGGTGATTCGCTGGGAGGCGTTTTCGAGGTGGTTGCTCACGGAGTTCCGCCCGGCCTCGGGACTTATGCCCAGTGGGATGAACGGCTGGATGGCTTGCTTGCCGGCGCGGTCATGTCGTTGCAAGCGGTGAAGGCGGTTGAGATCGGCTCTGGCATTGCCGCCGCGGCTTCTCCGGGCTCCGTCGTGCACGATGAAATTGGCTACGGCGAGACGGCGAAGTTTACGGGCTTCACTCGCGCTCGAAATAACGCTGGCGGAATTGAAGGCGGGGTTTCAAATGGCGAAGAAATTCGGGTGCGCGGCTACCTGAAGCCGATTTCCACGCTGCGCCGTCCGCTGAAATCGGTGGATTTTTCTACGCGGGAGCCGGTGAGCGCCGCCTATGAGCGCTCCGATGTATGTGTGGTTCCGGCTGCGGGAGTGGCTGCTGAGGCCATGGTCGCGCTCACTCTGGCGCGCTGCGCGCTCGAAAAATTCGGCGGCGACTCCATGGGCGAGACATTGCGCAACTTCCAAGGCTATTGTTTACAACTGAAAAACTACTGACGATCTAAATTTCGGCGAGTCTAAATTTCGACAATCCAGTTTTGATGATCTAAATTGTGATGATCTATCCCATTGTTAAGTTCGGAAATCCTGTTCTTGAGAAGCCGGCGGAGAAAGTTACTGTCTTCGACGAAGAATTGAAGAAGCTGATCGAGGACATGTTTGAGTCGATGTATGCTGCCCGCGGAGTTGGCCTGGCAGCGCCGCAGATTGGCATCTCGCGCCGCATTGCCGTCGTTGACGTGACCTTCAAAGAAGATCCGAATGGCCAACTCGTCCTAATCAACCCGGAAATTATTCACAAAGAGGGCCGGCACTCGCAGAGCGAAGGCTGCCTGAGCATTCCCGACTTCCGCGAGAATGTAAGCCGTGCCAAGGAAGTTACGATCCGCGCGCAGGACGTTACCGGGAAGGTTTTTGAGAAGACTGGTGATGACTTGCTGGCCCGGGCCTTTCAGCACGAAACCGATCACCTGAATGGCAAACTTTACATCAGCCACATCAGCGCTCTCAAACGCGATTTGATTAAGCGCAAAATCCGCAAGTTGGTGAAAGCGGGAGAGTGGCAATAAGAATTTGTAATTGAGTAATTTTTGTAATTGAGTAATTTTGCGGTGGTGAAGATTACTGCTTTGTTTTAAATTACGCAACTACCCGATTGCTCAATTACAAAATTGTTTCAATGTCCCCTTCCTTTAATCTCGTTTTCTGCGGCACGCCTCGCTTTGCCGTGCCGACTCTCAGCAAAGTATTTGAGGCTGGATTTAACGTTCATCTGGTGGTGACACAGCCGGATCGTCCCAAGGGGCGTGGTCTCGAGTTGGTTTCTTCTCCGGTCAAAGAACGCGCTTTGCAGTTGGGATTGCCGATTGTGCAACCCGAGAACATTAAACGCAACGAAGAATTTCAATCGCAACTTCGCGGGATAAAGCCTGATGCCATTCTCGTCGTCGGTTACGGCGGCATCATTCCGCAATGGATGCTCGATTTGCCGCCACTTGGGAACATCAACTTGCACGCCTCGCTGTTGCCGAAATATCGCGGGGCGGCGCCGATTCAGTGGGCGATTGCGCTCGGCGAAACCGCCACCGGAGTTACTACGATGAGGATTGACGCGGGCCTCGACACCGGAGATATTCTGCTGCAAGAGAAACTTCTTATCGCACCGGACGATACAGCAGAGACGCTTGCGCCGAAGCTTGCGGAAGTGGGAGCCGAGCTTACAGAGGCGACATTGCGTGGATTGCAGGCGGGGAGCGTTCATCCGCGCCCGCAAGATCATGCCCAGGCGACGCTCGCGCCGATTCTCAAAAAGGAAGATGGCCTCATCGATTTCTCGCGTTCGGCTACTGAAATTCTGAATCGCATGCGTGGATTTCAGCCTTGGCCCGGCGCCTACACGAAGTTTCGCGGAAAGAATCTGCAAGTATGGAAAGCGGCGTCTGCTAAGGGTGCGCTTGCGTCGTCCGAACTAAGAGTGGAAGGGGAGCGTTTTTTTGTTGGCTGCGGCGAGAACACGGCAATCGAACTTCTCGAATTGCAGCTCGAAGGCAAGAAGCGTTCTTCTGCCGCCGACTTTCTGCGCGGCTATCGTCCGCAGCCTGGCGAGAAACTGGGTGCGTAAGATGGCGAGAATTTCTTCTTCACGCGAGCGGGACGATTTTCCGTCATACTGGCGACAGTGAAATCAAAGCCCCAGCATGCACATCATGCGGTTTCCGCTGCCCGCGCTGCCGCATTCGACATTCTGCTGCGTGTTGAGCGCGAATCTTCGTATGCATCTGAACTCCTGCATTCGCGGACGTATGAGCGGCTTACGGTTGTCGATCATGCACTGGCAACCGAGTTGGTGATGGGCGTGCTGCGCTGGCGATCCGCGATCGATTTGCGAATCGCGAAGGATTCGGCACAGCCGCTTCATAAGCTCGATCTCGAGATTCTTACCGCTCTCCGCCTGGCCGTCTATCAACTCGGTTGGCTCAGCCGCATTCCCGCGCGCGCTGCGATTAACGAAAGTGTTGAACTCGTCAAGCGGGCTAGGAAACGATCGGCGGCTCCATTCATTAATGCCGTCCTGCGCAAACTCATCAAAGGCGTTTCGTCAATGCACGGCGCTTCTTTGTCCGAGATCAGTGGCGACTCGGCTGACACTCTCGCTGCCAGCAGCGCTCATCCGCAATGGCTTGTTGAACGCTGGATGCGAGCTTACGGATTCGATTCCGCGCTGCGAATTTGCCGGCACAATCAATCTATTCCTGTTACCGCGATCCGCCTCCGGCATCCGGAAGCGGAAGAGCGACTGCGCGCTGAAGGAATCGAACTTGCTCCCGGAGCTCTCCTTGCTTCCGCGCGGCGAGTGCTGGGTGGAGACATTGCTGGAACCAAGGCGTTCGGCGAAGGTTTGTGCGCGATTCAGGATGAAGCTTCGCAGTTGGTTGCCGCTCTGGTGGGACACGGGGCCCACATTCTTGATTGCTGTGCAGCACCTGGAGGAAAAAGCGCGGCTATTGCCGATCGCAACCCTGACTCTGAGATGGTTGCAGTTGATCTTCATCCGCACCGCGCACGGTTGCTGCAGAAACTACTGAGCGCCCCCAATTCGGCACGGGCCTCTGGATGCGGCCTCATCCGCATCGTCGCCGGCGATGCGCGGGATTTACCTTTCGTGCGAAAATTCGATCGCGCCCTTGCTGATGTGCCCTGCTCCGGTACGGGTACGCTCTCTCGCAATCCAGAGATTAAGTGGCGGCTTACGCCGGAAGACCTCGATGATTTGCAGGCTCGACAACTTGCAATCCTGCAATCGGCAATGGCTCAGGTCGTTGGCGGAGGGCGCGTGATCTATTCCACCTGTTCGTTGGAGCGGGAAGAAAATGAAGATGTCATCGATCGCGTGCTTGGTGGGGATTCATCGTTCCGCATCGTTGACTGTGGCGCAGAATTAGAGCGGCTTCGACGCGATGGCGATTTGATCTTTACAGACCCTTCTTCGCTTACACGTGGTCCTAACCTGCGCACTCTGCCCGGGGTTCATCCTTGTGACGGTTTCTTTGCGGCCATATTGGAGAAGATATAGTCCGTGATGGTGCGGGCTGGAACCATGATCCCTCGCCGCGCTCGGGATGACAATGTCGTTTGATTTCACTTCACCTCGAAGTTCACGACCGCTCCTGCAAAAACCTTTTGTCCCGCAGACGGCATTTGTACCGCGATGATGCTGGCCGGCGTTGGCTGGGGTGGGGCAGACAAGTTCGTGGGCGCGACGCTCGGCGTTGTGTTCGTCACCAGAGCAATGCTCACATTTCCCAGTTTGAAGCCCGCATCCTGCAGCGTGCGGCTTGCGGTGCCCAACGGTTGCCCAACAAAATTCGGCATCACGAAGGCGGGCGGATCGGCGGCTACCGTAACCAGCAAGCTGGTTCTAGGCGCCGACACCTGGCTTGCATTGGCGGGCGGACTCTGCGCCAGAACCTGGTCGGCTGGCATTCCAGGCAGTTGTATTTCCGCAGTGGAAGCCATATCCAATCCACGGCGCCTAATGTTTAACTCCGCCGCGCGTTCGCTTTCGTTGGTCACATTCGGAATCACGACGCGCTGCGGTCCCATGCTCTGCGCTACGCGAAGTTGCCAGCCTCGCCGCACCTTCGTTCCCGGCAGCGGCAACTGCGTCATAATCCGTCCCTCAGGAATGCGCGGGCTGTAATACTGGCGCTCGATGTCGATTTGCAGGCCGAGCCCGGCGACGGAGCGCTCCGCTTCCGCCGGGCTGAGCCCGACGATCGCAGGCACCTCGACCTCTTGTCCGTGAATCGCGAATCGCATCGCCGTTAGCGCCGACACTAAGGCCACAACCACCAACACTAACGCGAGCATCGCAAAACGGAAGAGGGGTTTCATAGTCGGTAGAACTCTTACTTACCACACCGGCTCATTATGCTCGTAGCGGGCATGCGCTCAATGCACTTCATCCTCGCCGGGAGAAGTGTCGGACGTATCCAGTTTCTGTGCGGCGGGCGCAGGCAAGTCTGCCGTCTGGAATTGTCCTGGATCTTTTCCCGCCATGGCTGTACTCATGAAGTTCATCCAGATTGGAAGCGCGGCATGGGCGCCTGTCTCTTTGGCTCCCAAAGTTTTCTTTTCGTCGAATCCAATCCACACCCCGCAGGTCATGGTTGGCGAGAAGCCGACAAACCATGCGTCGGTGAAGTCGTTGGTTGTGCCCGTTTTTCCACCTGTCGAAAAGGGCAGCTTCGCGGCTGCTACTCCGGTCCCGTGCAGTACTACTTCGTGCAGCATTGCGGTCATAATTCGCGCCGTGCGGGCGCTGACTACATCCTTCACCTCGGGATAATCTTCCTCCAGCACCCGTCCTTCATAATCGGTCACCTTGGTGATGTAACGAGGAGTGACGCGTACACCGTCGTTCGGGAACACGCTGTAGGCCGAAGTCTGTTCCATCAGGGTGATCTCCGCTGAGCCCAGAGCGACCGGCAAATAAGGCGGAAGCTTGGCGGTGATGCCGAAGCGTTCCGCGTAATCGATCACCGTCTTAATGCCGACTTTGCTCGCGAGTTTGAGCGCTGGAATATTTCGCGACTGCGCCAGGGCACGCCGCAGCGTGATAATTCCTTCAAATTTTTCATCGTAGTTATGCGGCGAGTAAGGTCCTGAGCCGGTCTCAAAAGTGACTGGTTCGTCTAGAATTGTGTCGTCCGGACTTCCACCGCGGTCGATTATCGCCGTGTAAACATAGGGCTTGAATGACGATCCCACTTGCCGCAACGATTGGGTCGCACGATCGAATTTCGATTCGCTAAAATCGCGGCCACCAACCATCGCCTTGATTCCACCAGTCGCATTGTCAATCGCTACCAACGATCCCTGTGCGCCGGAATCCTGCTCGAGGCTCACGCGCGCCGCTCCGTTGGGGCTGAGAGACAATATTTTCACATAGCAGATGTCTCCCGGCCGCAGCAGATTCTGGATCTTGCCTTGCGTCCATGCCACATCTGCCTGTCCTAAAGCTGCTGCGTAACGCCCGAATTTCAGAGTCGCAATCCCGACCCCGGATGACGTCACCAGAGCATGGACATATCCGTTGACTTCCGGTTCTTCCTCCCAGTCAGGATGCTCGAACTTGTCGAGCGCGCTTCCTTCCGCGACTACGTTTTCCAGATTTCCTTTCCATCCGTGGCGACGTTCGTATGCCGCCAGGCCATCGAGGACAGCATGGTTTGCGGCTCGCTGCAGATCGACATCGAGCGACGTGTAGACCTTCAACCCGCCCTCATGCACCTGGTCGGCTCCGTACTTATTTTCCAGATAACGCCGTATTTCTTCGATGAAGTAAGGGGCCAATGAGTTTGGATCGTTCTGCAGGTGCAGACCGAGCGGTAATGCGCGCGCGTCGGCCGCCTGTGCCGTAGTAATCTTGCCGTCCTCGAGCATGGCATTGATTACCAGGTTGCGGCGTTTTAAGGCGCGGTCGGGATGGTTGATTGGCGAATAGACGCCCGGGCCCTTGGGCAATCCAGCCAGCAGTGCGGCTTCTGCCAGAGTAAGCTTTCGTGCGGGCTTGCCGAAGTAAAATTCCGACGCAGCCTCGAAGCCGTACACTCCGTGTCCGAGGAAAATCTGGTTGGCGTACAGCGTGAAGATTTGTGGTTTGGTAAAGCGGCGCTCGATCTGGACTGCGAGCATCGCCTCCTGCACTTTGCGATGAAACGAACGGTCAGGCGACAGAAACAGATTGCGCGCCAGTTGCATGGTCAGCGTCGACGCGCCCTGTACCTTGCCGCCGGACTCGATGTCGCGGTAGGCCGCGCCCATGATGCGAAAGAAATTGATTCCTGAATGCCGGTAGAAGTCTTTGTCTTCGATGGAGATCAGCGCATCTTTCAGCACCGGAGCAAAATCGTCGTAGCCGGCGACCACCCGGCGCTGCAGCGCAAAGGAGCCTATGACACGCCCGTGATCGTCATATAACTCCGTAATCGAACTCGGACGATACGCTTCCAACGCCTCGACCTGAGGCAAATCCGTCGTGTAGACGAGCAGAAGTCCGGCGGTCGCTCCCACCAGGGCGGAAACCAGCACCAGCAGGCCGAACAACACGCGGCCCACCAGCTTCTGCCCACCAATTTCTACTGGCGGAAGGTCTTCGTAGAGCGACTTCATGGCGAGATGGGTTCAGGATAGCAGGGCGCCATGAGACCCGGTAGAAGTAATCACAGCTCCGGCACAAACAAAATCGCGCGCCTTGCGGCGCGCGATGAATGTTTCTAGCAGAGCAAGTGGATTTAGCTCGTCCGGCTCTTCAGAACCTCTACGGCTTTGTGCAATTGATCGTCTTCCGTGTTTTTCGGTTTAGCTTCAGGTTCGGCAGCAGAAGGCTCCGCTCCATCGTCATCGTCGGAAATTACGTTGTCCGATTCGTCGGCCACCAACACGTTGGGCGTCACCGCGGTTTCCTGAATTGCTTTCCCGCTGGGTGAATAATATTTCGCCACCGAGAGAATTAACGCTCCGCCGTCCGGCAAATCGATTGTCTTCTGCACCGATCCGTCGCCGAAGGTCTTGTCACCTACTACGTCGCCTCGGGCATTTTCCAGGAGCGCTGCGGCCACAATTTCAGCCGCTCCAGCGGTCCCTTTGTTCACCAGCACGGCGACCGGAAGCGTAGTCACCGCCTTCGCTGGATCGGCATTGAAAGCTTCCCGCGGAAACTTCTGTCCTTGCAGATAAGTGATCGTGCCATGATTCAGGAAAAGATTCGCCGTCGCCACGCCTTCGCTCTCTTCTCCATCCGACGTATTACGCAAATCGAGGACCAGTTTCTTCGCCCCGGATTTTTCCAGAGACTTGATCTTCGCGGCAATCTCCTGTGCCTTGCCCTTGGTCAGGGCGTCGACTTTCACATAGCCGATGCCGTCTTCCAGCATTTTGTCGGTAACCGGAGGAATGGTCACGATATCGCGGGCGATCGACATTTTTTCCGGTTCCGCCTTGCGTGCGCGTACCACCGAAACATTGACAGTGGAGCCCGGCGTTCCGGACAATGCTTCGCGAATTTCCGGCAGCGACATATCTCGCGTGCTCTGGCCTTCAATGGATTCGAAGATATCTGTATCCTCGATGCCGGCTTTTTCCGCAGGCGAGCCCGGCAGCACTGAAACCACATCGGCATAGCCAAAACGCTTCGAGACCGTGGCTCCGATCTCGCCTTTGGCCTCCGCCTTGTGCGCCTTGAACGCCTTGTAGGCCGCAGGCGTCAGGTAGCTGGAGTTCGCATCCAGCGACTCCACCAGGCCGTGCAGCGCGCCGTCCGTGACCTTCGGGATGTTCGGATCTTCCACGTACTCGCTTTGCACGCGCGACAATACTTCGCTATAGACCTGCATTTGCCGGTACGAGCCGTCATTCGAGGACGCATGCACGCCCCCGAGCGAGCCGATCACCACAAACAGCAAAAGGGCGAAGGAGGATACCAGAATCGCAGCTTTAATTTTCATGGACATCAGATTCTTCGTTTCCGGAAAGGAGTCGCTTCCTGAGGAACTTTCCTCATTATATCTTGTAGATGCCGCTTTTTGTCTGCCGGCTGCACGTGTTTAGAACCCCGGCGGTAACGTACTGGAAATCGGCCTATTATCCGCTATTGCATGAACAGCTAAGATCATGAGAATTAAGACGATCCAGATTCAGGTTTGTCACCAGCTTGCTACGCTGGTGGCTTAAAGTTGAGGGTGATCGTGCTCTGTACTGATACGGCCCTGCCGTTCGTGGAATAGGGCTTGAAATGCCATTGCTTAACTGCGTCGATAGCGGACTTGGCGAATACCAGCGATCCTTGCAGAAACTTCGCATCCTGAACCGCGCCGTCGCGCCCGATCAGCACTTGCAGAACCACGCTGCCCTTCTGCCCGCCGGCTTTTGCGGCATCCGGATACACGGGATCGACCGGCTGCGCCAATAACCCCCAAACTATCGACTCCGACAAGCTCACGGGCTCGATGGATGACATCGCCGCTTCGGGGGGCTTAGCGCCGCTGGCCTCGGGAGTCATGGAAGCGATCTGCGACTTCAGGCTCGAGGGAATGTTTGTGCTTGATGGCGAAACTACGTGCGGCGGCGCTGGGACCTGAACCGGTTGAGTAATGGGATGGGGCGGTTGCTGAGGTGTGTCTTGCGGTGAAGCCGCACTCGGTTGCGCAGGAGCGGATTGTACCGGCGCGGGCGCAACTGCCGGAGCAGGCGACGCATTTGCGGCGTTTCCCGGCGCGCCTTCTACGCTGGTCGTGATCGGGCCCTTGATCTGAACATCCCCGGCCTGAGACTGCCCGGGTTGGCTCGCTCCAGCTTGGTTAGTTCCGGATTGATTCGTTCCAACTTGGTTTTGATCGGTGGAGTTGTTTTCGCTTGTGGCTGGTTGCGCCTGCGTGGCGTCAGATGCCGTGCCCTTGGCCGGCTTCGCCGTGGGATCGATCACGGGAAGCACCTGAATCTGTGAGGGATCGGTTGTCGCATCTGGAATATTCCCTGGTGTTGGAAGTTTGTACTCGTCACCCGACTGGCCAAAACTGTCATGCAGGGCCACGGGCTGGGGCAGCGGGGCGGGCGGCGGATTCAACCAATTCTTTCCGGCGCGCAGACCGTTGCGATAAATCACTTGCAGGCTTTGCCTGGTCCGCGGCAACGCTGCTAACACGACACACGCGATCGCTACTGCAACTATCAGAATGAGTCTGCCGCGGTTTGAGCTCGGCGCTTGTGCGGGATTCGTGTTCTCTTTCGCTTCTCCCTCCATGTAGGAGAAGAGAGCGGCTTCGGCCTCCGAATGCGGCTCGCTCTTTACGGGCTGTTTGCTTGCCTCCGCAGTCGGGCTTGCTGCTGGAACGCCAAAGGAGGGCGTTTCTCCGTAGGCAAGCACTTCGTTTGCAGGCGGAGCGTCCTCCACGGGCGGTGGGGCATTTTTCGTCAGCCGCGCTTGTAGCGATGCCCAGCCAGTAAGTGCTTCCTGCGGCTTCGCTGGTCCGGCTGGCTCCGGCGGCGCATCCTGCACTGCGGACGCCATGGGCTCGAGCTCCGTCAACGCGTCAACCTCTGACGCAGCGGCGTGGTCAAGAGATTTCTGAACATCGGATTCGGTGTCGAATTGTGCCCCGGGTGCTGAGGTTGAGGATTGCAGGAATTCTCCCGCGCGAAAAGTTTTCTCCGGAGACTGGTTCGTCGAGATCTGAGGTGTAGAGACCGGAGCAGAACCCGCGCCGGTTGAGGCTGCGGCGGCTAAGGCAGTCGGCGCCGGGGCCGCAGGTTGGGCAGCCGGCAACGCGGCTGGCGCCGCTGAAGGCAGCATCTTTGAGCGCAGCAGTTCACATGCCGTGCTCATTGTGTCTCGCACCTGTTCGGCACGAATCGGCTTAACCAGAACTGAATTGGCTCCGGCTTGCAATGCCTCGGGCAAGCGGGCATCATCGCTCACTATGGCGAGAGTTAGGGGGCGCTGTGCAGCCTTCAAATCGCGCGCGGTCTTCAGCAGGAACGCCGCCTCAGGCTGGTCTTCCCAGTCGGTGATCACGATCTGAAACAGCCCGGTTGTGACCCTCTCGACCGCGTCCACCGCGTTGCGGCAGTACTCTCCCTCGATCCCGAGGTCGGTGAGGACCTGCCAGATCGGCTGAACCATCTCCTCATTGGACGAGAATAAGAGGCAGCGCAAGGGCATACTACTCCAGACTAGGCAGGCGCAGTAACCGCAGCAAGTTACCGAGGTGGAATGCTGTTCCGGGCACGAATCAACCCGAATACACGACAGTACATGTCCACCCGGAGGGGGCGCGCGGGTCTCAGCAATTACGGGTTGATTCTCGCGGTGCGAGAACCGGCCTTCGCGTGTGGGCTAGAATGCTGGGTCGTTCCTCGCTGGGCATGATGTGCTTCGCCGCACGGTTTGTCGGCGTGCTCCCGACTCAGGACGAAAGAAGTTCCACCATAAAGGCAAACATGGCGCCACAAGAACTTAATTACTGGCTCACGACCGCGGATTTTCCAAAGACGGAAGTCCGCCCGCTAGCGGATCGCGTGGATGTCGCCGTGATCGGGGCCGGATTCACCGGGCTCTCAGCGGCGCGAACTCTAGCGAAACGCGGGGCGAAAGTGGCTGTGCTCGAATCCGAAACCATTGGCTGGGGAGCGAGTTCGCGCAACGGTGGCATGGTGCTGACCGGTATGAAGCTGGGCGTGAACCAGCTCATTTCCATGTATGGGCGCGAGCTCACGAAGCGTATGTATGCGGCTTCGCTTGCGACCATCGATTGTGTGGAACACATTGTTCGCGAAGAGGCCATCGATTGCGACTTTTCGCGTTGCGGCCATCTGGAAGTTGCCTGCAAGCAGAAACATTTCGACGACTATGCGCGCCAGGCAGACGTGATCGCGCGCGAGTTCAATCATCAACTGCGTGTCATACAGAAAAGCGAGTTGAGTGCGGAAATCGGCTCGAAAATTTATTTCGGCGGTATGGTCGATGAAGTGAGTGCAGGTGTGAATCCTGCGCGCTATGTTGCCGGCCTCGGCGGCGCTGCAATAAAAGCTGGCGCGGAAATCTTTGAGCGCACGCGGGTGGAAGGTTTGCAGCGCGAATCGAGCCAGGGTGAATCGGGATGGAGGATTGCTACCTCGCGCGGGGCACTATGGGCGCGCGAGGTCTTCGTCGCTACCAGCGGCTATACCGGCAAAGCGACTCCCGCGCTGCAGAAGAAAATCATTCCGATCGGGTCTTTCATTATTACAACCCAAATCCTTCCTGAAGCTCTGGCCCACGAACTCAGCCCGCGCAACCGCATGATCTACGACTCGAAAAATTATCTTTACTACTATCGTCTTACACCCGACCATCGCATGTTGTTCGGAGGCCGCGCAGCGTTTTTCCCTGAGACCGACCAGACCATTCGCCGCAGCGCCGAAATCCTGCGCCGCGGCATGATTGATGTTTACCCCCAGCTGAGTAACGCCAAGGTCGATTACGTCTGGGGCGGCACGCTCGATTTCGCTTTTGACATCATGCCCCACGCGGGGCAGATCGATGGCATGTATTACTCCGTTGGCTATGCGGGACACGGCGTTGCCATGGCCACCTATCAAGGGCAGAAGATGGCGGAGTTAATCGCGGGCGACAAGCCAGAGAATCCTTTCGTCGGGATTCCGTTTCCCGGTGCGCCGCTCGGCTTGTATAACGGCAGGCCGTGGTTTCTGCCGTTCGCGGGAATGTGGTACAAGCTTCTGGATTGGGTGGGCTGAATCGAATCTTCAATCATTCGACCGCTCTTCTCTTTGTCACCAAGTACACCACCGGCCCCAGTACCATCGCAATCGCACCCCCGATAACTGCGAAGCGGTCGCTGCCTAAGAGCGCTACCAAAGCCATCACTACCGGGGCAGCCACAACGTAGAACAATCCTGCGCGACCGCCGGGGATCAGGAATGTCCGCGGCATCTCTGGGCGGGTGCGGCGTAGCTTCCACGCTGACAACACCGTCAGCACAGTCGTGGCCGACCGCAGCCAGATGTAGACGGAGATGAGTTGGCCCAAGCTCTGCCAAGCCAGCAGCGCATAAATAATTGCTGACAGGACAATCGCGAGCCACGGCGTGCCGTAACGCAAATGCTTACGCGTGAGTGCGGCGGGAAGGTATCCGTCTTCGGCCATGGCAAAGGGCATGCGTGTGGTGGTGAGGACGGTACTGTTGAGCAGGGCGACATTGCCGACCATCGCTGCCAGAGTCATCCAGGTTCCGAGCCATGGCCCCCCTATCATCTTGGCAGCATCCGAGAAGAATCCCGTATGCCATTGTTCCCAATGACCCACTGATGCCAGTCCGGCGAGCGTGGGCAGAAAGTAGGCTGCAATCGACAGCGGTACCACCAACGCGAGCGCACGCGGGTAGGCGCGTTGCGGGTTTTCTACTTCCTCGGCTACGGTTGAAAGCTGTTCGTATCCCGAATACAGCCATAGCCCCAGAGCCAATCCCACGCCGAAGATTTTGAACGTTGGTTGGTGCGGCGGAATCAATGGGACGAATGGATTGTGATGCCAGTGTAGGAAGGCGATGACGATCATCGTCGCCACGGGAACAAAGATAAAAAGTTCGAGTGCAGTGGCAACTTTTCCAACCATTTGAATGCCGCGGACGTTGATCCAGGTAATGACCGCGATCAACGCAATCGAGACCAGATAGTGCTTCCATCCCGTGATTCCGGGGAAGTAATAGACGAGGTAATCGGTGAAGAGAACCGCGTAGGCTCCGCCTAGAAGGAACGACGCGGACCAGTTCCACCACCCGGCGAGGAATCCCCAGAAGTCGCCGAAGGCGGCGCGGGTCCAGCGGTAGAAACCGCCTTCAACGGGCATGGCGGTGGTGAGTTCGGCCGACACCAGCGAGACTGGGATACACCAGAAGAATGGCAGCACAAGCAGGTAGATCAGCGTCATCCCAGGACCGGAGGTCGTGACCATGTCTTCGAGGCCGAATGGTCCGCCGGTGGTGTAGGAGAACATTACGAAGACGAGATAGAAGAGTCCGGCTTTTTGCAGCGTCGTGGATTTGGGTTGAGTCGTCAAGGAAAGAGTTGATTGTTGATTTCTGATTGTCGATTCTGCGTCGACCAGACTAAAAAGACTACGAAGTTCCCAGTTCTTAATCAGCAATCAGAGACCAACAATCCCTATGCGGCCAATGTACCGCTCAGCGCGCCTTCGAGTTCAAGCAATTTCCGCTTTACGTCCAGGCCGCCGCCGTAGCCGCAGAGTGTGCCGTCGGAGGCGATTACGCGATGGCAGGGGACGACAATCGCGATCGGGTTGCGGTTGTTGGCCATGCCTGCGGCGCGAAAGGCATTCGGCTTGCCGACGGCGCGGGCGATGTCAGCGTAGGTGCGAGTCTCGCCGTAAGGGATTGCGAGCAGAGCATGCCAGCAGGCTCGTTGGAAATCGGTGCCACGAAGGTCGAGCGGGAAGGTGAATTCGCGGCGCTCGCGGGCGAAGTATTCTTCCAGTTCGGTCACGTAAGCCTCCATCTGTTGCGGCGAATCTTCGAAGGCGAAATCCTTTTTTTCTCCTCGAAGATCGCGCGGGGTGGGGCGAATCGATTGCTGGCCGGGCAGGCGTGCGTCGAATTCCAGGGCTACTAATCCTTTGGATGACGCCGCCAGAAAGAGCGGGCCGATTGCCGATTGCATGGTTGTGCAGATCAGGATTTCCATGGCTGATTCTTCTCGGACACCATAGTAGACGATTCGGAGGCGCCTGCTTAAAACCTTTACCACAGGGTACACGGGGGTTCACGGGGTAAAACTGGGGCTTGGTTCACGGTGGCAACTGGGACTTTCTCCTTTCAGCCTTTAGACTCGTCAAGTCCCGGGCAGTTGACAGAAAGCGGTTTTTGGCCCAAAGTGTGTGCGGCGTGCTTATGGGTATAACTCCACCCCCAATGAATAAGGGGCTGTTCATCATTATTGCTGTGGTGCTGGCACCGGTCCTGCTGGTGGGAGTGGCGGCGCTGGCTGCGGGGGGGTGGCAGCAGGCGGGCGCGACCCCCGGTGGCGATGCGGTTTTGGTGAGTGCCGTCTCAGCCCCGAAGAATGGGCTGCGCAGCGCCTGGATTCGTGTGGAATATAAAGAACCTACTAAGTTGCCGCAGGGTGGTCCGTTCGTGGAGCTTCGGGCGCGGGTTCGGTTTAATTGTGCCAGCGCGGCGCCGAGCGTGGTGGCGAACTCGGAGTGGTTATACTCCCGCGATCACGGCGGAAAGCTCGTCGTCAGCAAAAAGACCCGGCACGACGATCAGTTTGGGCAGGCGTCTGAGGGGGATTTCGGCGGGATTGCGCGGGAGTTTGTTTGTAGCCAGAAGTAACTATTTCTGGATGTCGTTGATTTCCCTAGGTGGCTGAAGCCGCTGTTAATTTTTATGAGGCTTTACGCGGCGCTGAAGCACTGCTCTTCCACGGCACTCAGTGCGGCATCTCCGATTTCCACAGAGGATGGCACCTCGGTAACCTCACACGTACTTCCCCACGGGGCGGTCCCGGTCATATTCTGATAAACGAAACGCGGTTCGCAGCTCCCGGCTGCTACTCGCTGCCCTTCAGTATGGATTCGCTTCGTCTCTATTCATTGGTCGCTGCAGGCTGCGCGGTCACCGTGGGAACCTTTGCGCTGTTGCGGCGCAAGCCCAAGGGGCCGGTGGAGCTGGAACGCGAACGTCGTAGCTTGCTCGACGGCATCGGACGTATCACGGATGGGACTGTGATCGATGTGCAGGAATTGCCGGTCAGCAGCGGGCACCACGCGGCCGTGTTGCTGATCTACAAATATGATGTGGCGGGAGTGTCGTATGAGTGCTCGCAGGACGTCACCTATCTGCGGCAATGGATCAACCTGCACTCCTGCCGGCTCGGGCTGCCTACCTCGGTGAAGTACGACCCGCACAATCCAGGGAATTCGCTGGTGGTATCGGAGAGCTGGATGGGGTTGAGGCAGTAAGAGCAGCGACCACTGGCCACCACACTTAGATCTGGTAATCGTCCTGGAACAAATCCTGCGGAGAGATGTTTGGAGTTGATGTTTCTTCGTCCATCCTAAAGGTAGGTTCAGCGCCCAGGGTTTCGTGCGTGTGTTGCTGAAATTTCTCCCGCAGTTCATGCAATTCCGTGGCCAGCTTGATAATGATGTCAGAGAGCGGGTCGCGGATGTCTTTGGGGTCGGTGATGACGACGCGTTTGCCGTCGCGTAGAACGATGTGTCCGGGGACGCCGACAATTGTGGAATTAGCCGGCACATTGCGTAGCACGACGGAACCTGCGCCCACGCGGCAGTTGTCTCCAATGGTGATGTTGCCAAGCAGCTTGGCGCCGGAGCCAATCGATACATTGTTACCGATCGTAGGATGGCGCTTACCTTTCTCCTTTCCGGTCCCGCCCAGAGTCACACCCTGATAGAGCGTAACGTCGTCGCCGACGATGGCGGTCTCGCCGATTACTGTGCCAATGCCGTGATCGATGAAGAGTCTGCGTCCAAGCTCTGCGCCGGGGTGAATTTCGATTCCGGTGAGCAGGCGCGCCAGTTGCGAATTGAATCTTGCCAGGAAGCGCAGGCCGTGACGCCACAGCCAGTGGCTCAAGTGATGCGCCCATACGGCGTGCAGACCCGGATACAACATGAGAACTTCGGCGTAGGAGCGGGCGGCGGGGTCAGACTCGAAGACTGCGGCAACATCTTCGCGCACCGAGTGGAAAAAGCTGATCATTTTAGTCCAGTTGCCGGTTGCCAGCTGCCAGTAAACCCGGGCCGTGACACACGGCTTTCGTGTTCACAAAAGAACTTAGACCAGCGAAGGATCGAAGTGCAAGGCTGGGAGCACAAGAGAGAGCCGTGAGCGCAAATACTGGAACTGGGTACCGGCTACTATTTCTAGCTTCCGGGATCAAAGCCGCCACTGTGGGCAACCGTGATGCGGAGATATTTGTAGGGATTGACCGGAGTGTCGTTGATGCGGACTTCGTAGTGAAGATGGGGGCCAGTGGAGCGTCCGCTGAGGCCGACGTAGCCGATCGTGTCGCCGCGATGGACGCGCTGTCCGGGGGTGACGGCGAAGCCGGAAAGATGGCCGTAGCGGGTAGAGATGCCGTGACCATGGTCCATCATGATGAGCTTGCCGTATCCGCCCAGAAAATCCGCGAAGGTGATTACGCCATCGGCGGGGGCGATGATGGCGTGACCGTAGCTGCTGCCAATATCTACGCCGCCGTGAAATGCGCCTTCACCATTGAAGGGATCGATCCGCTCTCCGAAACTTGCGGTGACCTGGCCTTCGACCGGCCAAAGGTTAGGGGCAGAATTAGCACGGTACCAGTCGGCGGTGGTGGCATTGCGCGTTAGTCCCAGGCTGATGCCAACCGAGGCGGCGCCGGTAAGGGCGGACGTGCGCAGAGCGACAAGCTGGTCGAGGGAAGAAGTAACGTCGGCATCCTGAATTTGCTGCTGCGAGGCTGTGACCAGCGTGGGCTGTGATTTCAGTCCATACAGAGCTGAAACTTCACTGGCGATCGAACCCAAGGAGGCGACTTGAACATCTCTCTCTTTCGCGACTTCTTCCAGCCGCGAATAACGATCCTTGAGCTGCTCTTTTTCGGTGCGCAGTTCGTTGTAGTGAGAAACCTTGAGCAGCATGCGCGCATAGGAACTGGCAATGCCGGTAAGGCTCAGGAATCCAATGGCCGCGCCGACTACGAATACATAAAGATAATGAACGGGGATCGAAATCTTACGTAGTTGCCCGTCGTCGCCGCGAGCCACGAAAAGGATGTAGAAACGCTTTCGCAAATGCCTTCCTTCTTGACGCTTGTAATGATCAGGGCCGGAATTCCGGGCAAAGTTCTGATGCTCAGAAGGCCCGTTCGGTCAACCTGACCTTTTTCGGGCTACGTTTCCCGTCTGAGAATGACGTAACGTGCCCTTTATCTACCTGAACCGGTATCTACCTAAAACCGGGAAACTAAGCTGAAAATCATCTCGTCTGCAATTCCAACGAGACGTTGAACTTAGCTCGTCCAACTGCACTACAGCAAGTAGGGTTTGTGAATGACTGGTAAAAGGTAGCAAACTGGGTTCCCCCTGTCAACGACCCGGCAAGGCCTTAGAAGTTACTTAAGGGGCGGTAATCGAAGTACGCCGCGCGGAGGTTACCGGAGCGGATGGGCACCACCCCATATTGGTCATGGGTCTTCTCCCGATTCCGGTACCGGGAAGCCCCAAGCCAGCATTGGCAGGAGGGCGTCGCTTATAGTAGTTGCCGTGCTGAATTCCGAGAAAGCCCTTATTGCACAGATCCGCCGCATGGCGAAGACGGGGACCAACCATGCCGTCCAGACGGGAATTGGAGATGACTGTGCCGTGTTGCGATTTCTGCCTAGCCGAGGCCGGCAGACCGACGCACTGGTTACGACCGACTTCTCGCTGGAGGGCATTCATTTCCGGCGGGAGTGGCATCCGGCGGAATCGGTTGGGCACCGGTGTTTGGCGCGGGGACTCAGCGACATTGCTGCAATGGGCGGAGAGCCAGTGGCGGTATTTCTTTCTATGGCACTGCCGCGGGACTTGCCGCAGAGTTGGGTGGACCGCTTCGCTCGCGGCTTGATCGGCTTGGCGGAACGATATGGTGTGACTCTGGCTGGCGGCGATACTGCCGAATCGCCCAACGGAATTCTGGCGGATATCGTTGTTGTCGGCACTGTGCCGAGAGGAAAGGCTGCATTGCGCTCCGGGGCGCGTGTGGGTGACCTCATTTATGTAAGCGGAGAGTTGGGTGGTTCGGCGGCCGCGGTATGGGAGATGCAAAAGGGGTTACGGAAGAAATCTACGCGGAAACTTAATCTGCGGGAATATCCGCGGCATTTTTTCCCGGAGCCGCAAATCGAGTTGGGACGCATTCTGCGGGAAAGGGGCTTGATCTCGGGGATGATCGATACCAGCGACGGCCTTTCGACCGATCTGGCTCATATCTGCGAAGAGAGTGGCGTGGGCGCGGAACTGCACGAAGAAGTTATTCCGCGCGCCAGTGTGGGCAAGTCTTCGCGGCAAGTTGACTTGCAGTTTGCGCTGCACGGCGGAGAAGATTACGAACTGTTGTTTACAGCACCTGCCTCCAAACGGATTCCAACGCGGATTGCCGGAATCCCCATCGCGAACATTGGGCATATCACGCGCGGGCGCAAGATTTTTCTGCGAAACCAGGGGGGCGTTAGGTCAGAACTTCGGCCTCAGGGGTGGGAACACTTCCGCAAATAGAGGTTACTTTGGGCACCGGGTCACCATCAGTGTCTATACCCTCATGGGAAAAACGGTACTAGAGTAGGGATTATGTCGCTCTCCCAAGTTCTCCGCCCCCGAGTTTTGCTGCTTTTGCTGGCGATTTCCGCCGCGTCTTTTGCGTTTGCTCACGATAAGAAGCAGCCGCCTCCGCCGCCCGCGCCGGCTAAGTCTCCCGTGCCCGCGGTGACCGATGAGTACGTGCACAAGGAGTTTGGCGATAACTGTTCGCTGCTGGCCGGGCCTCCGCAGTTTGTGGGAGATATGGATGGCGACGGCGTGGATGATCTTATTGTCGTCGCACGCTGCAAGAATCCATTGGCCGATCAAGCCGAGAACGGTTTTCTCGTGGCCGATCCATACAACAGCTTTCTGGGATTTGGACAGGTCAAAGTAACTTCAACATTCGCCTCGGATGAGCCGGAGCGCAAAGGAATCTCACTGTTGATCGTTCACGGAGTCGGCCCTCAGGCGTGGCATTCCGACAAACCGAAGCCGAAGTTCCTCCTGATTAATCTGCCTTTCAAAAATCTAACCGTAAAAAAGCTGGTGCTGAAAAAGAGGACCGTGCTCGGGGTTTACATGGAAGAAAAGGGCGAAGGCGAAAGCACCTCGTCGGTCATCTTCTGGGACGGGAAGAAATATCGTTACCAGATCCTGGGCTCGGATTTGGAGTAGGTTCGTCTCCAACCTCCTAGTCCCAGTTAACTGGACCGTATTTGCTCCGCAACCACTTCGCCACCGCTTTTGTACACTTTATAGGCGCGCGCATGGCTCTTCGAGCGGATGACCTTATATAGCCCGCCGTCAACGAAAACGATCGCGCAGTTGTTCTCGATTGCAATTCCCATGCCGCCGGTTTTTCGAATCATGTCCCGGAAGTGCTTCCTTCGAGGGATTCCCAAGGTCATGCCGTTGTAGTGGGGACAATGGATTCCGTGAATGAGTCCGAGACCTTTCACGTTGATGTATTTCCACTTTCGTGGATTGTAGAAGGACATGGAATCAGAGTGTCCGGAATCGAACCAGCAGATTGAGCCCGCGCTAATGCCGGAGAGCACCGTTCCGTTCTCATAAGCCGATAAGAGAAGTTTATCGACGCCCAGGCGACGCCACAGTCGCATCATCATCATGGTGTTCCCGCCGCCAACATAAATAATGTCTGCCGCTAAGATCTTGCTGCGGATCTGCTCTTTTGAAGGTCGTTCTTTGATGAGGAAGAGAACATCGGTCTTACATTTTAGAAATTTGCCGAAGTATTCGCGGATGCGGTTCCAATAAATCTCGGAATCCGAACTTGCCGTCGGAATAAAAAGAAGTTTCGGATTTTTCTTGCCGGAAAGCCGGATTATCTCGCGATCAATCGCAACGGTGCCACGGGTTCGTATCAGTCCTCCTCCGATGGCAACAATTGCTTTGGGCACGGGTCTCATCTTAGCCGCGAATCCATTCCTCCTGTGGAATTATCCACTGCCCGAGTTTCTGTTTTATGCATGTACGCGGTAAACTTTGCGACTATGGAGTGGTTTGAAAGCGAAGATTTCTGGCGCGAGTTCTATCCCTTCATGTTTCCGACGGAGCGGTTTTCTGCCGCGAAAGATGAAGTCAGCCGAATTGTGGCTTTGACCAAGTGCAGTGGAGGCAGCCTGCTTGATCTGTGTTGTGGACCGGGACGGCACGCGGTAGAGTTTGCACGCAGCGGCTTTCAAGTCACAGGGATTGACCGGTCTCCTTTTCTGCTGGAACGGGCGCGGGAGCACGCATCTCCAGCCGGTGTCTCGATTGAGTGGATCATGGAAGACATGCGGAATTTCGTTCGTCCGGCGGCGTTTGACTTGGCCTGTAATCTCTTTACCTCGTTCGGATACTTTAAAGACGAGCAGGACAATCTCAAAGTTCTGCGAAACGTTCATGAGAGCCTCAAAGAAAACGGAGTACTCGTGATTGAGGTTGTGGGCAAAGAGCGGCTGGCACGAACGTGGCAAAACACAATCAGCAGCGAACTTGCAGATGGCTCATTGATAGTGCAGCGCCCTCAGTTGCGCGACGACTGGAGCCGGGTCTACTCGGATTGGATCCTGGTGAAAGATGGGCGCACTCGCAACTTCAGCTTCGAACACACGATTTATTCAGGACGTGAACTCAAAGATTGCTTGCTGAGTTGCGGGTTCGGCGAAGTGCGGCTGTTCGGAGACCTGCAAGGTTCGCCCTACAATCTGGAAGCCACGCGGTTGGTGGCTGTTGCTCGCAAATCAGCGCGCTGATTTTCTGCTTACAGCTCATCTCATCATGCACCCGCTATAATCCTTCCGCTATGAATCTCGAAGAAAAAATTGCAGAACTGAAAAAGCGCAACCGGCTCGCCGAAGAAGGTGGAGGCGAGAAGCGGCGCGAGCGCCAGCATAAAGAAGGCAAAATGTCGGCGCGGGAGCGCATCGAGTTCCTGCTCGACGATGGCACCTTCGAAGAGACCGACAAGCTGGTCACACACCGCTGCAACGACTTCGGCATGGCCGAGCAGAAGTTCTACGGCGATGGCTTTATCACCGGCTACGGACGCATCGAAGGCCGGCTGGTGTACGTCTTCGCGCAGGATTTTACCGTGTTTGGCGGGTCGCTCTCGGAGACGAATGCGGGGAAGATCGTCAAGATTATGGACCTGGCCGCGAAGATGGGCGCGCCAGTGATTGGCTTGAATGACTCCGGCGGCGCGCGCATTCAGGAAGGCGTGGCGTCGCTGGCCGGATATGCCGATATTTTTCTGCGCAACACGTTGTACAGCGGCGTGGTGCCGCAGATTTCCGCGATCATGGGGCCGTGCGCGGGTGGTGCGGTATATTCGCCGGCGATTACGGACTTCGTTCTCATGGTCGATAAGACTTCCTACATGTTCATCACTGGGCCGGACGTGATCAAGACGGTGACGCACGAGGAAGTCACCAAAGAACAGCTCGGCGGAGCGATGACGCACAACGAAACTTCAGGCGTGGCGCACTTTCTGGCGCACGACGATGCCGAGTGCTTGTCGATGGTGCGCGAGCTGTTGAGTTTTGTGCCATCGAATAATTTGGACGATCCGCCGCGCAAACCTTGCACGGATTCGATTGATCGCGCTGATGCCGCGCTTGACAAGATCGTACCCGCGCAATCGAATCTTCCTTATGACATGAAGGATGTGATTCACGCGGTGGTCGATGACGGATACTTCTTCGAGGTGCAGGAGCACTTTGCCAAAAATATTGTCGTCGGATTCGCGCGGTTGGACGGGCGTTCGGTCGGAATTGTTGCCAACAATCCGGCGATGCTGGCGGGAACGCTCGACATCAATGCGTCGGTGAAGGGCGCGCGTTTCGTCCGCTTCTGCGATTGTTTCAACATTCCGCTGGTGACGTTTGAAGATGTGCCGGGGTTTTTGCCCGGCACCGCGCAGGAATACGGCGGCATCATCAAGCACGGCGCGAAGCTGCTCTTTGCCTTCGCCGAAGCCACGGTGCCGAAGGTGACGTTGATCACGCGCAAAGCCTACGGCGGCGCGTATTGCGTGATGGCTTCGAAGCACATCCGCACCGATGTGAACTATGCCTGGCCTACGGCCGAGATCGCCGTGATGGGGCCGGAAGGCGCGGTCGATATCGTTTACAAACGTGAACTCGATGGCGCGGCGAATCCGCAGGAGCGGCAGGAATTGCGGCAGAGCAAGATCGAAGAATTCCGCGACCGCTTTGCCAGTCCCTATGTGGCCGCCGATCGCGGGTTTGTCGATGCCATCATCCAGCCGCGCGAGACGCGCAAGAAATTGATTCAGGCGCTGGCCATGCTGGAGAATAAGCGGGATAAGAACCCGCCTAAGAAGCATGGGAATATTCCACTATGAAACTGCGCGCACTTGGGCATTACCCGCTCCGTCCATGGTGTTAATGCCCACAGCTACTTTTCCAAAATCGAGGTACCCCCTCCCCCTCCCCAGCCGAATCTCTGGAATCATCGAGTTAGCAAAAAATCGCCGCAAAATCCAAAATTTAAAAGACTTAGATATCAAAATCCGTGAAACAAGTTAGCTTGCACTCGCCATGTGCAAATTGTTTTTAGGCACCGCGCCCGTGATCATGATCAGTGGTTAGGGCTGTGGATGGCAAGGTTAGATGTCACAGAAACAAGAAATAATTATGGTAGGCGGTGCCGCCAACGGCTGATTGATTGAGGTGATCATCCGGCAGCGGGAAGCGCGGAAGAAGCTGATTCAGGCGCTGTCGGGATAGTTCTGATCCGGACACTTTCCGTAGAACACCTTTACAAGCATTGCTATCACCTCGTTCCTCTGTGTCTATCGACAGTGCCCTAAGCTTTTGGTCGCTGTCTGTGACGATTGTCACAATATAGGCGCGAGATTTTCACATGTCGCAAGATTGGTTTTGGAGGGGATCTGTTGCGGATTACAGTCTGGGCGGGACAAAAAATTAAGAGTTCCGAGGTGGTGTGGGGTCCATTCGTCTCGGCCAGTAGCTCGCTTTTAGACCCTTGCTCAACCTGCTACGCGGCTTCCCTTGCGGGGTACTGCGTGCGATCTTCGCTCGGGCTCCGGGCTCACCGCCAACCGGAAAAACCTACCCAACGCCTCGGAACTCTATCCTGCCTTCGACGTTTCTTCTTGTTCTCCTCGACCAGCGCTTTGCTATAGACCCTTGCTCGCCCTCCCTGGTCACTTTCGTGATAAGGGTGACTTTGCTTGAGTCCCGGACGCCGCACCAACCGGAAAAACTCTAGAAGCTGTCAAAGAACGATTATGGTTCTACACTTTTTATTTTTGCAGTCAATGGAAAGTTTGCATTTGTAACCCGAGTGTTTTCAGCCGAGTGCACGCTCTCCACAGGCGGGTGACCGGAATTGGTGCAGGGCGTGAAACAGATTCGCGCAGAAGGCTTGCTGGATGCGGGTTTTGCGAATGCATGTATTGTGGGAAGCGCGGTTGTGGTTGGGAAAGAATTTTTCTACCTTGTGAAAAACGGGGAAACTCGGCTTCTGGTGCGGGATTTGTTTGCAGTGCTGTGGCTAGGTCCGGTTAGCTTATTTCTATTTTTTCGTCTAGGAGCTGCTTGTCACCTTCGTCCGCGCCGGCTAGTTCGAACGAATTTGTGATCGCCGCTTTTCCTTTTTCCACGGCGGTGATGACATAGGAGCAGCCGAACCAGTGGGCTTCGGTTAGATCGGTTTGCGACCAGCGGGCGGGATGGTCGGGGTGGGAGTGGTAGAAGCCGACGATGTCTTCGCCACGCTCGCGGCCTTCGCGCTGGATGCGCACCAGTTCCCGGGGATCGATGTTGTAGCGGTTCTGCGGCGAATCGGTGCGGGTGTTGCCGCAACGGGCAGTTGAGGTCACGATGCGCATGCCGTCATCATCGGTGCGGCCGAGGAGCACGCCGCAGCACTCGTGCGGGTAGGTTTCTTCGCCGTGGCGGCGGAGGGCGGCGTAGTCTTTGGATGTGAGTTTTAACATAAAAAGCGATTCACTACAGAGGCACAGAGACACAGAGAAATCAAAATCGGAAATTTAATTTGAGAGTCTGGACCATCCGAGAACCCGTTGTGAGCGTTGCTCTTCGCTTGAATTTCTCTGTGTCTCTTTGCCTCTGTGGTGAGATTTATTAGGTTAATTTATTCCGTCCAGAATCTCTCACTCAAATACTTATCGCCGGAGTCGCAGAGGACGGTGACGATTACGGCTTGCTGGTCCTTCCTCAGTTGCAATTGCTCGGCGAGCTTAAGGCCGGCAAAGACTCCGGCCGCAGCGGAGATGCCAACAAGCACTCCGCAGTCGTGGGCCAGGCGGCGGGCCATGGCGTAGGCGTCTTCGGTCGCGACTTCGAGATTTTCATCGGCCAGCTTTGGATCGTAGATTCTGGGAACGATGGCGGTGGCCATGTGCTTGGCGCCTTCGATGCCGTGAAAAGCGGAATCGGGCTGCAGCGAGATGCACTGGATCGACGGATTGAGTTCCTTCAGGCGGCGCGTGGCGCCCATGAAGGTTCCGCTGGTGCCGAGCATGGCCAGAAAGTGAGTGATGCATCCTTGCGTCTGCTGCCAGATTTCGTTAGCCGTGCCGTTGTAGTGGGCGAGCCAGTTGGCGGCGTTCGAATACTGATCGGCGTAGAAATATAAATCGGGATGCTTGGCCGCAAGTTCGCGGGCCTTGCGAATGGCGCCGTCAGAGCCATCGGCAGGATCGGTATAGACAATGTCCGCGCCATAGGCGCTCAGAATCTGTTTGCGTTCGCTGGAAACATTGCGTGGCATGCACAAGGTGACTGGAAATCTTTCCGCCGCTCCGAGCATGGCGTAGGCGATGCCGGTGTTTCCGCTGGTGGCGTCGAGCAGAACTTTGCCGGATGAAAACTGGCCGCTGCGGCGACCTTCAGCGACGATGTTGGCGGCGGCGCGGTCCTTCACGGAGCCGCCGGGGTTGTACCATTCGGCCTTGCCCAAAAGTGTAACGTTCAGCAGGTGCGACGTGAGTTGATCGAAGCGAAGCAGCGGCGTGTTGCCTACGCGATCGAACAGGTTCTGCCCCAGGCGCGCATTCGCGGGCTCCGGCGCGTGCTGCGCCGGATAGGTTGCCGCTGACCACGCTGAGCCCTGACCCATGATCGAACTATTGCCTCGTGACTATCGTAATATGCAACAACGAGCCAAACACGGTATGTAGTATGGTGTCTTTAGATGACGGAGATTGCAAGTCGATGCAGCTTGAGAGTAACGCACTGTTTGTGCCGAGACTGCATCTAAGAGACTGAAGTGGAGAAAAATGCCTAAAGCGATTGAAGCGAAAACTTACGAGGAAGCGCTGGCCTGGTTGAAGGAGCACGGTTTTGATGTGCTTGACGCGCCGGGCACGAACGGGCGTGTGTTCCTCAGAAAATATAATGTGTCGGCTGCGATTCAGAAAGCTCCTGACGATGGCGTGAAAATTTTTGCGTATCCTGGATACCTGATCGGCAGCGAGATCTCGAAGCTGGTCAACCGGGGCTACCAGCAGTTTTTGAAGACTTCGAAGACAGAAGTGCCGGCCTCCGCGGACCACCTTAAGGCGCTGCAGTCGTTTGCCGAAGAGTTGAAGGTGGCGTTGGGATTGCCCAGCCTTTACAACGAGTCGCTAGGTACGGTGAGCGACTCCTACCATTACGACCGCCTCAAGGATGACGATAAGGCGCCGGTCGATCGACCGAAGCGGCCGTGGGAAGTAGCAGGCAAGGCAGTTGCGGGCAAAGCGGTTGCGGCTAAGAAAGGCCGGGCGTAGTCGAGCAGCTTTCTGAAATCTCTTTCCTCGTTTTATCCGCGTGCGGAACTGCTGTGTCAAGATGTGCGAAACTGAGGCGCTCTTTACTTTAGTTTGAGAGCCGGAGGTTTCGATGCGCAGCCTGTTTATCTTTTCTTGTTTCGTTCTCTTCCTCTTTTTTGCTTGCCAGTCGCTGATCAGCGGCCAGACTCTGCCGACTCCTTCTGACAACGACGCGAAAGCTGCCATCGAGCACGTGCTGCGCACGCAACAGGAAGCCTGGAACCGGCACGACATCGAAGGCTTCATGCAGGGTTATTGGAATTCTCCGAAGCTTACGTTCTTTTCGGGTGCGACTGCGCATGAGGGCTGGCAGGCCACGATTGAACGCTATCGCGCGACGTATGCGAGTCCGGGGCATGAGATGGGGAAGCTGGATTTTTCTGGCTTGCGCAGTGAAGTGCTGGGCGCGGATGCGGCGTTCGTGCGCGGCTCGTGGCTATTGACGATGCCGGATGGAAAGACGCCGCATGGTCTGTTCACGCTGGTGTTCCGCAAGTTTCCCGAAGGATGGAAGATTGTGCATGACCATACTTCGGTGGCGGAGTAAGCCAGCTTCTTGCTCCTAGCTTTCGGCTGCTCGTCCCATCCCTTTATCCATGGCTGCGTTGGCCAGGCGGTCGGCTTCCTGATTGTGTTCGCGGAGGGCGTGGCCGATCGAAAACCATTCCAACTCAGCGATCAATTCTTTGGCGCGGCCGTGGAGATCTTTTAACGTGGAATTCTTCACTTTGTAGATGCCTTTGATCTGACGGACCAGCAACTCGGAATCGCTGATCAGCTTCAGAGCTTTAGGTCCGTGTTCGACGGCGTATTCGAGGGCGGCGATCAGACCCTGATACTCGGCGAAGTTATTGGTTTGATGGCCGAGGTACTCGCTGAGATGAGCGACCTTTTGTCCGGACTCATCTTGAATGACGACTCCGTAGCCAGCTGGGCCAGGGTTGCCGCGCGCGCCGCCGTCGCTGTGAGCGATCAGGTAGTGGGTGGGAGGGTTCTCGCGTGGAGAATCTTCGCGGTGGGGGAAGAGCGGCTTCGTGGCGGGACGCGAGTAGGCCATGCTTCGAGTTTACAACGGGCGGCCTGCTTGAATTTTTCCGGCGTTCCAAATCTTTAAACACAGGGGACACAGAGGAGCACAGGGCACGACGGTTAGCGGCCGGCGGCTAATCGCGTCGCCAGCCGCGGGGGCAGGTTGGCGGCGAAGATGCGGTCTTGCGCGGATTTCAGATTGTAGGGCGTGCGGTGGAAGTGGATGACCTGCGCTTCGGTATCGAAGAGGGCGAAGGCGGCGCGCCAATCCCCATCGCGTGGTTGGCCGACCGAGCCGGGATTGATCAGGTAACGCGTTTCCGGCTTCAGGTGCAGCGAGACCGATTCAGCTTGCCCAACCGTGCGGTATTCGGGACGGAAGCCATCGGCGCTGGATCCGTTGGCGAAGAATCCGCCTTGCAGGTGTGTGTGACCGAAGAAGGTCAATGGCATGGCCAGCGTGATGAGAGGAGCGAGTGCGTCGCCGAGCGAAACAATGTAGGCGTCTTCATCGACGGGCGAACCGTGAACCAGTTGCACTTGCGGGAAGTTTTCGAGCGGGATTGGGCCGTGCGGCAAAGCCTTCAGCCAATCATGATGCTCGGGAGTGAGTTGGCTTCCGGTCCAGACAGCAGCGGCGGCGGCCATGGGATTGAAGTCATCGAGTTCAAGCAAGCCGGTTGCGGCTTTATCGTGATTGCCGCGGACGAAAATTTTCCCCAGCCCGCGCGAGCGCTCGATCACCTCGTTGGGAGAAGCTCCATAGCCGACCACGTCGCCGAGGTTGGCTACGAGATCAAAGGGCGGAGCTGCCGCCAGGCAGGCTTCCAGGGCTTCGAGGTTGGCATGAATGTCGCTAAGCAGAAGTATTTGCAATAAGCACCAGACGGATGGCGATTATAGACGAGCGCGAACCGAAGAGCATACAGGGCACAGTGTATTTCGCCATAGCTATTTCGAATTAAGCACCGGGCAGCGCGCCCAATGTCCTGAACTTACTTCTACCAGCGGCGGCAGGACGCGGGCGCACTCGGGAATGCGGAATTCGCAGCGGGGTTCGAAAGCACATCCGGGCGGCATGGCTTGCAACGGAGGCACCGTGCCTTCGATAGTTTCGAGCGGGCGGGTGCGATCGGTGTTGAGATCAGGCACAGAGTGCAAAAGCCCACGCGTATAAGGATGAGCGGGAGAGCGAAAGATTTCCTGCTTGCCGCCGAGTTCGACCACGCTCCCCGCGTACATCACAGCCACGCGCGCAGCCACCTGCGAGACCACGGCGAGATCGTGCGAAATGAAAAGCATGGCGAGACCAAACTTGGCGCGCAGCTTGGCGAGCAAATCGAGGATTTGCGCCTGGATGGTGACATCGAGCGCGGTCGTGGGTTCGTCGGCGATGAGCAATTGCGGGCGGTTCACGATGGCCATGGCGATCATGACGCGCTGCCGCATACCGCCGGAAAGCTGGTGAGGATAGTCGCGGGCTCGGCGGTCAGGCTCGGGGATGGCTACGTCAGTCATGGCTTGAACGGCGAGCTTCGCAGCTTCGTTTTTTGAGCGAGTGCCATGAGCCAGCACAGCTTCGGCGATCTGATCGCCCACGCGCATTACGGGGTTGAGCGCGGTCATGGGCTCCTGAAAGATCATGGCGATGCACGAGCCGCGCAGTTGCCGCATGGAGTCCGAAGGTAGCGTGGCCAGATTGCGGGCCGAGCCATTTTCCGCGAAGAGGATGTCGCCGGAAACCCGCGCCTGGGGCGGGAGCAGGCGCATGATGGCGAGAGATGTAATCGATTTGCCGGAGCCCGATTCGCCGACGAGCCCGAGAACTTCGCCGGGGTCGATGGAGAGGCTCAGGTCGCGCACGGCGTGCAGGGTTTTGGGGATGGCCGCGCTTAGTTGTCCACCAGCACGCGAGGTGACGGGGAATTCGATGTTCAGGCGGCGGATATCGAGTAGCGGAGGCACGGTGTCATGGTAGCAGCGTCGCAAAGAATGGGATCGTAAAGCAATCCCCCGCCGCCGCTACTGGTTTAACAGGATGGCCTCCTAACGAACTTCGTCTACATTCGACACTGGCAATACACGGCATTCAGTGGCCAGAAGGCGGAAACCATGGCACAACCAGCTCTACCGGTATCTCTTGCAAAAAATCCATCCCCAACCCCTTACGCGGTGAAGAACGAGGCTTCTGTCTCGGCCGTATCCTGGGCTGCTGTGGCGGCGGGTGGGTTTGTTACGGCCGGCGCTGCTTCTGAGCCTTTCGGCCTTGGGCGCGGGGGTCGGGCTATCTTCTCTTTCACCGTGGTCGAACTCTGGCGCATCTTCCGCGGCTGTGGGGATGGGTGCGCTGTTGTGGCTTTCTGTCATAGAAATCGTGGCTTGTGCAATCGGCGGCTATGTGGCCGGACGCCTGCGGACAAAATGGGTGGATGTGCACTCAGATGAGGTTTACTTCCGAGATACGGCGCATGGATTTCTGGTGTGGGCTGTAGCGTTTGTGATCACTGCAGCATTCCTGACTTCGGCTGGCACCGCATTGGCCGGAGGAGAAAACCGCGCTGCGGGCGCCGCGCGTTCCGAGGCACCGGCGGTGGATGCAAACCGCTATTTCATCGATAGTTTGTTCCGCTCAAGCCAGCCTTCCAGCACTCCCGATGAAGCTTTGCGCTCTGAAATTGGTGTGGTATTTGCGCACGCTCTTCATCAGCGCGAATTGTCGGCGGACGATGCCAACTATGTCGCCGACATCGTGGCCGCAAAGACAGGGCTGACGCGAACCGAAGCGGGGAGGCGAGTCACCGACGTTTTCGAGCGTGACCAGCAGGCGGTGGACAATGCCCGCAAAGCGCTGGCGCACTCCCTTTATTGGATGTTTCTCGCTCTTTTATTAGGGGCATTCGCAGCCAGTTTTGCGGCGACCCTCGGCGGCAAACAGCGGGATCACTTGCGAGTTTAACCAAGCATATAGATCAGAGGTGCCGATTCATTCGCTCGTGTAGATTCTTAGGAGGAGAGCTCAATGCGTTCCATATTGCTTCTCGTATTAGGCGTTCCGATTCCGATCATCATTCTGGTCGGTTTGCTGAGTCATTTCTAAATGGCGATTCGCTGAGCGGCTCCGGATGGTCGTGTGCGGAGAGAGCCGCTTCTTTTAATCACAGCGAAGTTATGACCCCGCGTGTTCGATCGATCCGCTACGACTACTTACATTTTTGCCCCCGTGAATCCTCCCGCCTTGCCGCAGCATCCCTTATGATGAGCTTATGAGCAAGATTCATATTCCGACTCCTTTGCGGCAGTATGTTGGGAAACAATCGACGGTGGATGTAAAGGGCGCGACCGTCGCGGAGGCCATGACCGACTTGCTGGCGCAGCATCCTGAGTTGCGGCGTCATTTGTATGCGGACGATGGCAAGCTGCGCGCCTTTGTCAATCTCTACCTCAACGACGAAGATATCCGTTATCTGCAGAAGGAAGCGACCGCGCTGAAGGACGGTGATAATATTTCCATCGTGCCTTCCATTGCCGGAGGCGGCGTTTGACTCGGGATTTCAGTTAACGATTTTGAGGTCAGGATTTAGAATGATATTCCGGGATCGAGAATTGATGTCTTCCGCCGCATGTCGCTGTTGTGCGAATCCTTCCTGTCGTTAGTACTCCGACTCATTTTCTGACGAAGCGGAAACCCAGCAATTTAGAAACCCAGCAATTTAGAATTTCAACCGAGGACTTTATGGCCACGACCACTACCGAAATTCCAGTGACTCTCAACAAAGACGAAATACTGCGCTACTCGCGGCATTTGATCATGCCCGAGGTAGGCATGGAGGGGCAGCAGAAGCTGAAAGCGGCGCGCGTGCTGTGCATCGGCACGGGAGGACTGGGCTCGCCGCTTGCGTTGTATCTGGCGGCCGCGGGAGTGGGTACGTTGGGGCTGGTCGATTTCGATGTGGTGGATTACACGAACTTGCAGCGGCAGATTATTCACTCGACTGCCGACGTGGGGCGGAAGAAACTGGATTCTGCCGCGGATAAACTGACAGCTCTCAATCCTTTTGTGAATATGCGAACTTTCGACACCCGGTTGAGCAGCGAGAATGCACTCGAACTCTTTCGCGACTTCGACGTGATTGCCGATGGCACCGATAACTTTCCCACGCGCTACCTGGTGAATGATGCATGCGTACTCACCGGAAAGCCAAATGTTTACGGATCGATCTTCCGCTTTGAAGGGCAGGCCAGCGTGTTTGCCACCGAAGACGGGCCGTGCTATCGCTGCCTTTATCCCGAGCCGCCTCCGCCGGGGTTGGTGCCTTCCTGCGCGGAGGGCGGAGTGCTGGGTATTCTGCCGGGATTGGTCGGTGTGATGCAGGCCACCGAAGTGATTAAGTTAATTTTGGGAGTGGGCGAGCCTCTCATCGGACGGCTGCTGCTGATTGACGCGCTGGGCATGAAATTCCGCGAACTCAAGTTGCGCAAGAATCCGGATTGCCCGGTTTGCGGCACGCATCCCACGGTGACGAAGCTGATAGACTACAACGAGTTTTGCGGCATTCGCGGGGAGGAAAAAGCAGTGACGAATGGAGTTCCGGAAATTCAAGTGGAAGAGCTGAAGCGGCGGTTGGACGCGAAGGAAGATTTATTCGTTCTCGACGTGCGCGAGCCGCATGAATATCAGATCTGCAACATCGGCGGGCATCTGATTCCGCTGAACGATCTGCCGAAGCGTGTGAATGAATTGGATTCGAGCCGCGAAATCGTTGTCCATTGCAAGATGGGCGGACGCAGTGCGAAGGCCGTTGCTTTCTTGCAGCAATCCGGGTTCAGCAAGGTACACAACCTGGCCGGCGGGATTAATGCGTGGTCGGAGAGAGTGGATCCGAAGGTGCCGAAGTACTGAAGAGCAGTGCCAGTAGCAGTGTTTGCCGGTTTTCGAGGGAGCGCTTGAGGCGCTCCCTTTTTTTTGGCTTAGGGAGCACAGATTTAAATTGACATCGCTTCCGCCAAGAGGACAATGGCGTCTTCCCCGGGTGTTTCCCCCAACATTTCTGAATAATCTTGTGACCGGAGGGTCGCTGTGAAAATACATCTGCGTGTATTGCTGACTGGCCTTTGTTCCTTCTTGTGGCTCTGTTCGCCGTGCTTCCCGCGGGAACAGCAAAAAGCGTCCGACTCAGAAAAAGCAAGGGTCTTCATAACCGATAGTCAATCGTGGTCGATCGCTGGAGCAAGCGGCGGAGCTGGAGGAGCTTACGGAGGAAGTATGGCTGGTGGTGCTCGT
Organism: uncultured Acidobacteriaceae bacterium; assembly: GCA_963838015.1. Taxonomy (GTDB): domain Bacteria; phylum Acidobacteriota; class Terriglobia; order Terriglobales; family Acidobacteriaceae; genus Sulfotelmatobacter. Next base: position 599,836 of record CAWIPG010000001.1, read on the forward strand.
CCGCAAACAGCCGAGATCATCAAGACGTTTGGGGAGCGATGTTCTCAGGTAATGGTTAATAACATTCAAGCGAAGGCGGACTACATCGTGCTGCTTGACCACGAGGGTGGCAAAGGGGTGTTGCGGCACAAGAACAAAGTCGCGGTTTTCGCGCGGGTCTCGGGGGACTCTGTCGTGAGCAAATCTACGCTCTCGCTGGGTGGGTCGGTTCAGGATGCTTGCGAGGCAATAACTAAGGACTGGGCCGAACACGGCGCCGCTATACGTCTTGCTGCGGCAGCAGCGGCCGAACGGAGCAAGCCAGCGCCGGTCCCACAACCCGTTGCCGCCGTGATCACCACTGCTGCGCCGGCTGCCTTGACCGGAAGATTGTCGGTGGCTTCTGTCCCCGATGGTGCTGATATTGAAATCGATGGAAATTTTGTCGGCAACACGCCTTCTGATGTTCAGGTCGCCGAGGGTGAGCACACGGTCACGGTGAAGAAGACGGGATTCAAGGATTGGGAGCGAAAGCTGAAAGTTACGAGCGGGAGCAGCGTTCGTCTTAACGCGGAGTTGGAAAAGATTGCAACCCCTTAGCAGTGGGTAGCGGTTGCTGGCGCTTCGCTTCGCTCGGGGGACAGCCGCCTCGGCTGTCCCCACATGAGTTTCTTTAACTCCCCAGAACGACAGAGCCGCAGAACCAAGAAGAAAACAGGGAGCACACAGTGTGCCCCCTGTTTTTCGTTCGAGTTGACCTGCAATTACTGGCTGGAGCTATTGCCTTGCATGCTCATGCTGGCATCACCTAGCTCCAGAGCGGTTTTCTTTCCCTGGAAACGGACGCCGGTGAGTGCGTTGGGTCCGCTGCCATTCTCATGGGTAACGGCCGCATCGTTGTTCGCCGGGGTTTGAAGTTCAACTACGTGCGCCGGCACTTTTGCCACTACGTTCTTGCCGCGCAGGATGCTGAGCTCCACGTTGGGGCCGGCGCCCTCCCACTGAACCTTGTAATCTCCCGGCTTCAAGGTGGTTCCATTGACCGTCACAGGATTGATCAGCTGCAAGCTGCCCTTTGTTGCCGCAAACGCGCTCGAGGCCAACAGCAAAGCCAATCCCAGTACCAAACTCTTTGAAACTGTCGCGAACTTCATGACTGCTCCTTTTTTTCCCGAATCACGTCAGGAAGCGGTTGGGGCGGCCCGGTTCACGACATCCGCGAGAAAACCTTGGTGTTTCACCGCGAATCGCCTTACAATGCAGCCGCTGGGGTTTCAGCAGACAAGCCGCAAGGCTGGTCGCGCTGTCCACGGGGGTTTTCTCACTTGGGCCGCCAAACCGAACGTGAGAGAATCCCCTAACCCCGCTAAAAAATCTTTTTGGTCAACGATCAGCGCGGGACTTCATTCCCGATTCCCGGCCATTCGTTCTCTTCCCTACACTACGTACCCGCTGCTTGAAAAGTTCCACGTTGTTCAATTGCCGTTACGGTTATTTTGACGAAAAGACAGCGCCTCGGTTAGCACGAATGTGAATGGATTCGTTGCCACAGCGGGGCAGTGTCTTGTATGGACCGAACTCAACATACAGTTGCGGCAAGCACAACGCACGTTAAGAATGGTTGATGATGGAAATGTAATCCAGATTCGGAATTATGAGCGATGCTCGGGAGTAACGTAGCGCCGCCACCTCGGCCGCGTCGTGAGCAGAGCGCCTGCGGCACAGCCGGCCAGAGGCCGGTGCTGTATTAATCTGCGTCGCCGTGCTGGCGATTTACCGACCAGATGCTGGCCTGATCTTTTTCGAATGGATAGACGTGCACCATCCAGTTGAAGACTACAGGATGAAAAGTTCCGCCTGCGGCATCGCAGGCTTCCTGTGTGGTGATCGATCCCTTCAAGCCAAACTGGGGATGCGGCGACAATCCTTCTCCACGACGATCTGGCGGCGCGAGACAGAAGTTCACGTGTTCATGCCATTGCGCGACGCTGAGGGGAACGCGCTCGTCGAGTTGATCTTCATTGAAACGCTTAGGCGCGGTGTACATGACGCCGATCAGTTTGTAGTCGTTACCATGTTTCTCATAAAGCAGCGACGTGGGATGCTCGGGATTAAAACGAAAAGCCGCTTCCATTCCGTATCCGTAATTCGTGAAGTGGTACATCTTCTGCGGAACATTGGGAAGGAAAATCTTGTAGCCATCGGCCAGCGCGGTGTGATAGTCGAGATATTTTTCTGAGGCTTTGCGCGCAGCTTCGACCACTGCCTGGGCGCGCTCGGCGTCGCCGGGCTTAGTCGGTCGCAGGGCCGTCATCTTCATGTGTGGGCCCATGTCCATGTGGCCTTCCATCGAGTGCATGGCGCCGGCATCGCCCTCTTTATCGGCGTCTTTATCTCCAGCCACGGGCGTGTCTTTCATCTGCATATTCGACATGTCGTGACCTGACATATCCATGCCGGGCATACTTTGGCCGCTGGGCGCAGCGTTATTGCCGGCCGGTTGCTGCTGGCTCCACGCCACGCTGGCAAAGAGGAAGAGCGAGGTAAAGACTGCGATTCGATTGCGCATGGTAAATCTCCTACAGTTCAGTTCATATTAACCCTGCCGCAGCGAAGTTGTTTCTGCAAGAGAACTGGGGTTACCAGGGATTACAGAGGTAACTCGCAGTCAGTCTAGAACTCTTTATCTTTAATCTTTGCGGCGAGAATTCAAGCGCCAGATTCCGGTATTCAGGTATGCCGCATAAGTGATCCATGCGAGGTAGGGCGCGATGAGCGCGCCTGACAAAGTCGAGATGCGCCAGAACAGAATCATAGTGGAGAGGACTGCGGCCCAGAGCAGGATAATTTCGATCAGCGCCCAGCCCGGCCACCGGATGCCAAAGAAGATGACGGACCATGCTGCATTCAGCGCGAGCTGAATCAGGAAGATCGTAATTGCCGGAGAAGCTCCATCCCAGCCGCCGCCAACGCGCCACACATTCCATGCGGCGACTGCCATTAGAAAATAAAGCGCAGTCCAGACTGGACCGAAGTATGACGCGGGTGGATTCCCGGCGGGCTTGCGCAGAGTGACATACCAGGTGCGAACCGAGCGCGCCGCGAACGCCGAGCTAATGCCGGCCGCGGAAAACGTGAGCGCCACGAATGCGGCCAGCGCGACCAGCAAATTTCTGGACAAGCAACCATCCTTGCAGTGTGTACAATTCGAGTGTCTTCTACTGTATGGGCTCGGAAACATGTTCGTGAAGGATCGCCCACTTGCCGTCCTGATTTTCCAGGACTACGGTCCAGCGAAAATTGCCCATCTCAACCTTGCCGGCTTTCGTCGTCATTTCTTCTTTTACGGTTGCGGTTGCCCAAACCAAATCTCCGTGAGGATGGATGGCAACATCGTCGTTCAGTGTGAACTTCGCGCTCTTGTAGTCTGCGAGTTCCGCTCTCACTCCGTTTTCGTATTCCTGCCAGCTGTTGTATTTCAAAGGGGCGATGTCGTAGAAGGTGTGCGGGCCGCTGGCATAGAATTTGTCCACGTTGGCGGTGTCGAGAGTCGACCAGCCGTCCCAGATTTTCTGCAGGTAAGCCTTGTCGGGCGCGGGCGGGGCGGATTTGCCGCGAGCCGGCTTGGCGAAGATGGAGAATGTAAAAGCGAACAGGCACACCAAAAGGGTGGAAAGACGCTTCATGGCCGGATTTCTCCTGGGTTCTTCCGAAGACTTGTACGACGATCGGCGGAATTCTCGCACACGCATGTGCGTTCTGCAAAGGTAGTGTCCTAAATAGTGGGCTGCTCCAAAGGCAAAATTGTCACCTTTACAAACCATCAATTTCCACAGGAGTTTGGTTGCCCGTCACAGACGAGCCACTGCGCAATATGAGATAAGAGGAATATGTGCATGTTTTTGCAACACCTGCCATTGTACTTTCGTACGGGCCGACCCTTGACTTTGGTAACATGCGGCATCATCATGGAAGACAGAGAATTGATCGTTGGCAGGATTACCCACTCCGCTATCGGAAACGACATCCTGCAACGCGATGGAAAGCGATTCATCGAACAAATATCGCGGTAAAGGTTCTAGTCCGTTCGCCGATCTCCCCCCTGTGGATTAAGTGCTCACAACCTTTTGAAGTGAGCGACCATCTGTCATAGCAAGGAATCTGGCTTGACAATTGGGTTAAAATGGCGCGCTGGCCAAAATTAAGAACAAAGACGTTATTTTCACGGTCCGCGACTGGAAAGGGCGAGATGTCATCTTGCTTCGCAGGACATACAATGATCACATCTGTCGCTTTCACACAGACGCCGCCCTTGCCATTGATCGCATTAAAGAGCATTTCGGCCAGCCTAGTTATGTTATCGAGTGTCGCGCTGCCGAGTCAGAAAACTCTATCTATAACCTCCCTGTTGGGGGTGACCCATGGCTAGTGATAGCGGTCAAGGTGAGATGGTTCGGACTGAAGAAACGAGTCATCAGCACGTGGTACTCCTGCCCACAGGAACGACTGGCCGAGGAATTGAAAAAGGGGAAGCAGATTTTCCCATGACACTTCGATTCGATCACAACCCGATTACGGACATTATGTTTCTTGATGTCTGTCCAGTGGGCGAAGGTGATCACGTGACGGTCATTGACGTGGGTGAGAAACTTGGTTTTCCTGGCCAAATCCAAGCCCGCGTTAATCTCGAAAGAGAACTGTTTTATGGGTTAACAATTCAGAATTTTTCAGGATTCAAGCGGCGGCTCCAGTGGCGCTACAGAATGCTTAGCATACAGCGCGCACTTCGCTTCCTTGTGCTTACGCTATTGGCTGGTTTGCGGATAGATCAGAGTGTCGCCCCGCAGCGCCACGTCTTGTGTCGCTAGTGTCTTCTTACCAAGTCAGCAACGCATGTTAGGACATTTCCTTCTGCAAAAACTGCGCATTGACCGATTTCCACAGCGCACGCTAGAATAGTTGAGTTTGGCTGTACTCGCCGACCCGTTCTGGGGACGCCTGCCGTGGCTGCTGACGCGCCGTGGCGGAAAACACAGCAAGCACAAGAAGTTCAGCAGGAAGTTCATTCGAACCAATAAGGTTGCGCTGGTGTGCGCGCAGGTTGCGTTTGGTGATCTGACTTTCAAGATATTTTGACGGAGGCAGACGTATGTACGCGGTTATCCGCGCCGGTGGAAAGCAGTACCGAGTGGCGCCCGGGGATGTAATTCGAGTGGAGAAACTGGCCACGGGCACCGATGGCAAGGTGGAATTCCCCGAGATATTGGCTGTGTCCGGCGAAGCGGGACAGATCGGTAAGCCGCAATCGGAAGCGCGCGTCGTCGGAGAATTAGTCGAAGAAGGACGCAGCCCTAAGATTTTGGTCTTCCACTACAAACGTAAGAAGCAGTACAAGAAGCTGCGCGGACACCGGCAGTCATTCACCGCGGTGCGCATCACTGAGATTGCTTTTGACGGCCAGAGTTTCAAAGCTCCGGAGTTGGCGAAGAAAGAACCCAAGGTGAAGAAGGTTGCGGCGCACGCGGAAGAACACGAACACCATCACGAAGCCAAGGCCGCTAAAGGGCACGCTAAGAAGAAGGCTGCGCCCAAGAAAGCTGCGGTTAAGAAAGCCGCACCAAAGAAGAAGAAATAGTTAGCAAGGGCAAGATGTCCTTGCGACTGCCGGCGGACGCCGGCGCTACTTTTGAATTTAGAATAGAGAGAGATTCATGGCACATAAAAAAGGACAGGGAACTTCACGAAACGGCCGCGACTCTAATGCTCAGCGGCTGGGATTCAAGGCATTCGGCGGACAGATCGTGCCCGGCGGCACCATCATCGTGCGCCAGCGCGGCACGCGTGTGAAACCGGGGCTGAACGTGGGCCGGGGCAAAGATGACACGCTGTTTGCCAAGATCACGGGACGCATCAAGTTCCTGAACAAGGGCTCGATGGGCAAGTTCGTGATGGTGGAACCGATGGAAATCGCGGAGTAGTTCGCCGCCGAACAGTCGCGGGCGGGGCGCCCGCGCCACACAGCCTCGCCTTCGGGACGGGGCTTTTTGTTTTGTTGGCCAACACTGACGATCATGTTTATCGATGAGACAAAAATTCGGGTCAAAGCGGGCGATGGCGGCAATGGTTGCATGGCCTTCCGCCGGGAAAAATATGTTCCGCGTGGCGGTCCATCTGGGGGCGATGGGGGGAACGGCGGCGATGTGATCATGGAATCCAGCGAGCGGCACAATACGCTGGTGCACTTCCGCTTCAATCCCGAGTATAAAGCGGAGCGCGGACGTCACGGCGAAGGCTCGAACAAAAGCGGACGCGAGGGCGAAGATATTGTTTTGAAAGTCCCGGTCGGAACGATCGTGTATGACGAAGCGACCGGCGAGAAGGTATTCGATTTTTCAGGGCCGGATCAGAGCATGGTGATTGCCCGTGGCGGGCGCGGCGGGCGGGGCAATGCGCGATTTGCTACATCGGTACATCAAGCTCCGCGGGAACACGAGCCTGGACGCCCCGGCGAAGAGCATAACTACCGGCTCGAATTGAAGTTGCTCGCCGATGTAGGCCTGGTCGGTTATCCAAACGTTGGCAAGTCCACGTTGATCTCACGCATCTCAGCAGCGCGGCCAAAAATCGCCGACTATCCTTTTACTACATTAGAACCAAATCTCGGCGTGGTTGCGGTGGGCGACCCCAACAATGAAATCAGCTTTGTGGTCGCCGACATTCCAGGATTGATCGAAGGCGCGCATACCGGCTCGGGGTTGGGAACGCAGTTTCTGCGGCATATCGAGCGCACGCGTCTGCTGGTTCACCTGATCGATGTATCAGACGCAAGCGGGCGTCCTGATGTGGTGAAAGATGCGGAAGTGATTCTGGGCGAACTCGCCAGCTTCGGCGCTCACCTGGAAGAAAAGCCGATGATCATGGTGGCGTCGAAGATCGACGTGGCCAATAAGAACAAAGTCGCTGCGCTGAAGAAATACTGCAAGAAACACAAGCTGAAGCTGTATGAGATTTCAGCAGTGACCGGCAAAGGCATCGAAGAACTGAAATACGCCATGGCGAAGGAAGTGGATGCATTGCGTGAGAAGGCGGCGGTCGAGCAGGCCGAAACCGCCGATAGTTAGTATCCAGTACCTAGTACCCAGTACCTGGAAATGCGCGGTTTTACTGGGTACTGGCTACTAGATACTGGGTACTTATTACGCCCGGGGCAAATGCGCCCCGTGCTGGAAGTGATACTGAAGAATCCTAGCGGCTAGAGCTGGCGGCATCTCACCTCCGACAGACTGCACCGTGCGTACGATTTCTCCACGGCAAACCACTTCGGTCGCGGAGAGGCCGGCAATCTCCGCCGGCAGCACCAGATTAATTTCCAGCACCACATTCGGCTGCAAAGCATCTTCCGCCTGAAACAACAAGCCAGAGCGGCTGATATTTTTGGTTTGGCCATCGTGCCACTTCTCCTCATCGAGCCGGCGATATTTCAAGGGCAAGTGAAGCTGGAAGCGTTGTGCGCGCGTGGACGGCAATTGTTGCAGACCTTGCGCTGCCGCTTGAGCGATTCGAGCTGGCATGGAATCCTCCCGAGGAATTGGGTTTGAATCGAGCACTTCGCGAACTTTGCTTTTCAGGTCTCGCAAGGTAAAAGGTTTCTGGAGTAGGCGCACGCCCGCATCCAGAGTGCCGTTGTGCCCGATCACATTTTCCGTGTAGCCGGACATATAAAGCACTTTCGTATTGGGGCGAATTTCCGCCATCCTCTGCGCCAGTTCGCGACCGTTCATGCCCGGCATGATTACATCGGTCAACAGCAAATGAATCACACCCGAATGTGCGACGGCGATCTGCACGGCCACGATGCCATCGGCCGGCTTCGATTACCCGGTAGCCCTGCTTTTCGAGGAACTGCCGGGCGAGATAGCGCAGATTGGCCTCATCCTCTACCAGTAGGATGGTTTCGGTTCCCGGCTCGGCGGCAACGGAGTCCGCTGGAGCGACAAACTGCGGCAGACTTTCAACTCTTTCCGCAACGCGGGGCAAATAGATTTTGAAAGTGGTGCCCTTGTCCGGCTCGCTGTAAACCCAGATGTAACCGCCGCTCTGCTTGATGATGCCGTATACGGTAGAGAGTCCCAGGCCGGTACCTTTCAGCCCCTTGGTCGTGAAAAAGGGTTCGAAGATGTGCAACTGAGTCTCCGCGTCCATGCCCAGACCGGTGTCGCTGATGGTGAGCATCACGTAGTCTCCCGGCCGAAGGGGAGCGTGAAAGCGGGCATATTCCTCATCGAGTGAGACGTTGGAGGTCTCGATAGTGAGCTTGCCACCCGAGGGCATGGCATCCCGCGCGTTGACGGCAAGATTCATGATGACCTGCTCGATCTGGCCGGCATCGGCGCGCACAGCGCCCAGTCCAGCGGCGGGAACCATGACGAGATCGATATCCTCGCCGATCATGCGCGTGAGCATCTTCAGGTTTTCGGTGACGATGCCATTCAAATCAAGAATCTTCGGCGCCATCATTTGTTTGCGGCTGAAGGCGAGGAGTTGGCGTGTGAGTGAAGTGGCCCGTCCCGCTGCGCTGGCAATTTCCTGCGCGGGAGCGCGCAGAGCTGGCTCCGGACCTAGGCGGTCGAGGAGAAATTCTGAGTAGCCGGAAATGACCATCAGCAGATTGTTGAAATCGTGGGCGATGCCGCCGGCAAGCCGCCCTACAGCCTCCATTTTTTGCGACTGGCGTAGTTGCTGCTCGAGCGCGCGCCGCTCGGTGACGTCTTCGGCAAATAGTTCGAAAGCCGTTCCCTTGTCGCCATCGGAAACTGCACGGCCAGGAAACGCGAACCACCGTGGCCGTTCCATCTTTCCGCTTCCATTCGACGATCAGGCCGTTGAGCGGCGCGGCCGAGCGTAAGTGGTCAGCCAGCTCGAACCACTGATGGGTATCGGCGTAGAGCGCTCCCAGATGCTTGCCCACAAGCTCCTCCGCCGAGGAATATCCCAGCACAGCCAGCAGGGCTGGATTCATATCCAACAACTGACCGGAGGAGTCGCAGCGGCAGATGCCGTAAGGGGCGTTGGTCACCAGAGAGCGAAAATTCATTTCGGAACGCCTCAACCCTTCCTGAGCAGCGCGCAGCGCTGCATTGAACCAGCAGATGAGAGCGGCCAGGACAACGAAGAGTGCTAGCCGCAGCATCGTGGAGCGGAATTCGGCTGGCGTGTGTTCGCCGGAGAATGAGAAATAGGCGCTCACTGTGAGCGCGAATGAGGTCGCGACCAGTCCGGGCTTCCAGCCGCCATACCAGGCGCTCACCATCACGGCGACGGCGAACACGGCCAGGCGGCTTTCCGTGATGTTCGGAAGCAGAAGCGCCGGGATGAGCGCCAGCGTCGTGCTGAGGATGGCGACACCGTAGCGCAGAATGGGCGCACGGGCAGGTTGAATGCTGAGTAGGGGGAGGGTTACTCGCATATAAAGATGCTATTACCAAATTGGGAAACATGCGAGATTACAGGAGTTCATTCTAAATTCCCGCGAGAGGTATTTTGTGGAACACGGGCTCTGGGCCAAACGGACAATGGTTAAAATCGACAGTTGGCCATGCCCACGACCGTGCCACTTCGGATAGACATAACAATCGAGTGCTGGCTGACCTTGGACTTGCCAACCGACCCTGCAAACCGTGACACTAGCGGCTCATGAATATTGGTCTTTTTGGCGGCACATTCGACCCTATCCATCGCGGGCACCTCACGCTGGCGCGCGCCGCACGTGAGCGCTGCAACCTTTCCCGCATTCTCTTTGTCCCCGCCAACATTCCGCCGCATAAGCAGCGCCAGCCACTGTCGGCGTTTCCGCATCGCTATGCCATGATTGCCCTGGCGACAGCGCAGGAGAAAGACTTTGCGCCTTCAGTCCTGGAAGCGCCGGAGGAGTTTGAGGCGGGCGTGGCCCGCATCGAAAAGGCGCGTGGGGCGAAACCGGATCCCGCGAAACCCAACTACACCATCGATACCGTCCGGCGGCTGAAGCAGTCGTTCAAGAAAGCGGACAAGCTCTTCCTGCTCATCGGCATCGATGCATTCGAGGACATCTCCAAGTGGCATCAGCCGGAGGCTCTGTTTCGTGAGTGCGAGTTTGTGGTGGCCAGCAGGCCGGGTTACTCTCTGGCCGATGTCGCCAACGCCCTGCCCGAGAGCCTGCGCCCGCGGCAGGAGGTGACGCGTCCGTTTCAAAAGCAGGCAGCAACTGGGGATCTGGTGCTGAACGGCGTGAGTGTCCATCTGCTGGATAAGATTTACCAGCCGATTTCTTCCACAAGCATTCGCGAGGCTGTGGCCGCGGGCAAGCCGCTCGGTAAGTTCGTAGAGCCAGCGGTTGCGGACTATATAAAGAAAATGGGGCTGTATAAGAGTCGTTAGCCGACGGTCGTTGGTCGTTCGCCAAAACCGCGTGAGCAGTCGCACCACAGTGGAAAACGTGGTAAAGCGCCGTCGTTTACAATGAGTACTCAACTGTGCCGTGCCAACGACTAACGACCACAGACTAACGACAAAGCTAACAACGACCGACTCTCTCACTGCATGAAAAAAAGCGATTTGAAGCAACAGGTAACGGCAGCGATTCAGGCTTGCCTCGACAAGAAGGCCGAAGAACTTAGCATCCTGGAAATGGAAAAGGGGTCGGGAGCATTTACCGACTACTTTGTGCTGTGCAGCGGCACCAATCCGCGGCAAGTGCAAGCCATAGCGGACGAAGTGGAACTGCGCCTGAAGGCGACCGGTGTGCGTCCGGCGCACGTTGAAGGTTACAAACAAGGCGAATGGATTCTCGTGGACTACACGGATTTCGTGGTGCATGTATTTTCCGAGAAGGCGCGCAAGTTCTACGATCTGGAACGATTGTGGAAGACGGCGAAGCGATTGGAGCCCTCGGAATTAAGGCCAAAGTCAAAGACAACGCCGAGGCCAAAAGCCGATTCAAAGACAAAACCGGTCCGGCGCAAGCGGTCTACCGCGGCCACTCTTCGCAGCAAGAAAGCGTAGCTTTGTCGCCCCGCGCGGAACTTTGCTTCCGTGCTTCCGCGGCGCTCATCACGTATGACAACTTCCTCAAATGCGGAACCTACCAAGGCCGAACCGAGCTGGGGAACTTCCTACCGCCTGGTTGCCTCCGAAAAATGGAAAACAAAATCCGCGGTGATGGGCAAGGCGGTGACCGAAGCGCTGGTCGAGTATGCCGAGCCGACGCCTGGCATGCGAGTGCTGGACCTGGCGAGCGGCACCGGCGAACCGGCGATCAGTTTGGCCTCGCGCGTAGGGGCGCAGGGACACGTTACTGCGCTTGATCTAAGTGCAGAGCTGCTTGAGATCGCAGAAAAAAGAGCGCTGGAGCGTGGCCTGGATAATTTTTCTACAAAACAGGCTGACGCGCAGGCACTGCCTTTCGCCGACAGTAGTTTCGACCTTGCCACCTGCCGCTTTGGAGTGATGTTCTTCCGCGATGCGGTTTCTGCTTTGCGGGAACTACGCCGGGTTCTGCGGACGGAATCTCGTGCATGTTTTCTAGCCTGGGGACCATTCGATCAACCTTACTGGCGGAGCACGATGGGCGTGGTGCACCGGCATGTGGGTGGTCTATTGCTGCCGCCGGGAGGTCCAGATCCGTTCCGCTTTGCGGCTTCGGGAAGTCTTTCGGAGGTATTGCAGAGCGCCGGCTTCCGCGAAGTACAAGAAGAAACGAAGATACTGCCCTGGATCTGGCCGGGAACGCCGGAAGAAGTGTGGGAGCAGGCGCAGTCTGTCTCGGTGCCATTCCGCCCCATGCTGGATCGCGTGCCGGCTTACATGCGGCCGCAAATTGACGCGGACGTGCGGGCGGCGATTGGGCAATATATTGAAGGCGAGAACATCGCGTTTGGAGCGTCGGTGGTGCTGGCATCCGGAAGAAAGTAAGATTCATCCCTGCCGTGAAACTCAAAATTGCGTGGATTGGGAAGACGAAAGAGCCGGCGATTCAATCGCTGACAGATGAGTATCTGGTGCGCCTTTCGCGCTATGTGCAGGTCAATGGCCTGGCGCTGCGAGATGAAGCCGCGCTGCTTGGAATGTGCGGGCGAGCAAATCCCGCCAAGGCGAGCAAAAGTACGAACGCCGGGAAATCGACACTGGTGCTGATGGATTCGGACGGTAAGCAGTTGTCGTCAGAAGAGTGGGCGCGCTTTCTCGGTGACTACTTCGATCGCAATGCGTTGCCACTGGTCTTTGCTATCGGGCCGGCGGATGGCTTCAGCGAAGCGGCGCGGGGCGCGGCGCAGCATACCATTTCGCTGGGCAGGATAACGCTGGCACATGAGCTTGCGCGGGTGGTTTTGCTTGAGCAGGTCTACCGGGCCTTCACCATTCTCAAAGGTCATCCTTACCATTCTGGGCACTGAAAGGCGCAGGGGGATGACCGCCGGTACCTTCGTGTATTGTTTTGACAGGTGCGGCTACTTAGAGTTGCTGAATAGAGTGGAGTGAGCATCCGGTTCCACGAATGAAATCATCTCACGTAATTATTGGAGTGTAGGGTCATGAGAGATGTGATGGAGTTGTTGCGGGCGAAGGAGCAGGAGTTGTTGAAGGTGAAGAAGCAAGTCGAAGCCTTGCGAATCGCATTGCCGCTGCTGGGCACGGCAGAGGATGATCCGCTCGTACCCAGAACGTCGCCTGTATCCATCAAGGGAAACGACAAGGCTGTTTGATTCCGCGCTTTCTAAGGCGTAGAGATCAAAGCCGCGAAATTACTGCGTGACGGTTGCCTGATAACTTACTACCTGCCACTGACCATTGCGTCGAATCCACACGCGAGTATAGCGGTAAGGCCCGCTGAAATCTTCGCCAAGTTGATGCCCTTTCACCTCCGCGCGCGCGGTGACCACCGCAGTGTCGCCATATACTCGCACGACCATATCGGTGATATTCATGGCCTCGTAGCGGAGTTGGCCGCTGCGCCGGGCGGAAATCGTCTCATTTTTAGTAGTGACCTGGCCGAGCGGCGTAATCGCAACGTAATCGGCGGCGAGCATGCGCAGAGAAAAGTCGGAGTCGCGGCGGAGGCTAGCCTCTTTGGACTGGCGCTCCAGGTCGACGATCAGGCGAATGGTTTCCTGTTCGCCGGCATCGAAGCCCGGTCTGGGATGAATAGCAACGTGCTGCGCGGAAAATGCAGGTAAGGCTGCCAACAGATAAAACAGTAACACTGCACATTTGTTAACCACGACGAGACCTCCGCAGTCTGCCAGGGGACAGAGATCTGCTTACACCCGAGTACGCAAAGTTGGATGCACGAGTTCCAACAAGAATCCTCACCTTCGAAAATAAATCGAAAATGGGCGTGGAAATAACTTTTCTTACACTTTCTAGTAAAATCAAACGTCTGTGCTTACGGCGGGCGCTTTTACTAGGTACCGGGTACTAGGTACTGTTAACTGACTTATGGCTTGGTTCAAGCGGGAATCCGGGGAACTTAACACTACGGGCGAGAAGACCGTGCGCACTGAAGGGTTGTGGGTGAAGTGTGAGAGCTGCCGGCAAATCATCTGGAAGAAGGATCTGGAAGAGAATTTGAATGTGTGCCCGAAGTGCGAAAAGCACTTCCGCATCGACGCGCGGAAAAGACTGGCGCTGCTGCTGGATGAGAATCAGTATGAAGTATTTGACGGAAATCTGTCCTCGACCGATCCGTTGAAGTTTGTGGATTTGAAACCGTATTCGTCGCGGCTGCGGCAGGCCCAGCACGATACCGGGCTGAAAGATGCGGTGATCAACGCGCAGGGCAAGCTGCTGGGGCGGCCCGTGGTTGCCAGCGTGATGGAGTATGCATTTATCGGCGGCAGCATGGGTGCGGTGGTGGGAGAAATGATTACGCGGGCGGTTGAGCGCGCGCTGGATTCGAAGACGCCGTTGATTATTGTTTCGGCTTCGGGCGGAGCGCGGATGATGGAGGGCGTGGTCAGCCTGATGCAGTTGGCGAAAATTTCCGCGGCGCTGGCGCGGCTGGACAAAGCAAAAGTCCCCTACATTTCTGTGCTGACGGACCCGACCACCGGCGGGGTGACCGCGTCATTTGCCATGCTGGGCGATTTGAATATCGCAGAGCCGGGGGCACTGATCGGGTTTGCCGGGCCGCGGGTAATCGAGCAAACCATTCGGCAGAAATTGCCCGCAGGTTTTCAGCGCAGCGAGTTCCTGCTGGAGCACGGAATGCTGGACGCGGTGGTGCCACGCAAGGAACTCAAGCCTTACATCGCGCGGGCGCTGGATTTCATGGCGGCGTAAGAAAGCTGTCAGCTTTCAGCCGTCAGCTATCAGCAAAATCGGCATCGCCATTGCCTCCCCTGTCGCACTTAGCATCCCGTCTTCCAACTTGATAGTCTAAAGACGCAAGCTGACGGCTGATAGCTGAGAGCTTCCCTATGTCCTACGAAACCGCGGTGACGCGCATGTTCGCGCTCGGTCACGAACTTGCTCAGACGCCTTCGCACAAATTCGATCTGGCGCACATGCGGGTGCTGCTGGCTGCGATGGATCATCCCGAGCGGCGGTTTCCGAGTGTGCTGATTGCGGGCACGAATGGTAAGGGTTCGACGGCGGCAACGCTGGCTTCGATTCTGCGCGTATCGGGATTGAAGACGGGGCTGTATACGTCGCCGCATCTAGTGAGGATCAATGAGCGCATCCGTGTGAACGGAAACGAAATCGGCGACGACGATTTTGCGGAACTTCACGGAAAAATCGATCGCATCGCGGAGAAACTTGTCGAAGAAGCGGAGTTGCCGTGGCATCCCAGTTTTTTCGAGATGATGACGGCGATTGCGTTCGAGTATTTTGCCCGGGAAAAAGTCGAACTGGCGGTGCTTGAAGTCGGCATGGGCGGACGTCTGGATGCGACCAATGTGGTTGAACCGCGGGTGAGCGTGATTACTGACATTTCGCTGGATCATCAGAAGTTTCTTGGGAATACGGTGGGTGAGATTGCACGGGAGAAGGTGGGGATTATTCGTCCCGGCGGCGCGGTGGTGACGCTGCCGCAACAGCCCGAGGCCAACGAGGTAATCGGGAACACGATATTGGATATGGGAGCGCGGGGGGTGAACGCGGTTCCGTATGTGCCGCCGGTTTCGCCTGCCAGTGCCCAGTACCTGGTACCCAGTAGCAAAGCTGGGTTTGTTTATCACTATCCGCTTGCAGTTTTGGGGGAAGAGATTTTGGTCGAGTCTCCTTTGGTAGGGCGGCATCAGTTGCGTAACTTGGCGCTGGCGATTGCGGCAGCCGTGGAGTTGAATCAGCAAGGATTCAGTGGCATTACAGCGAAGAGCATCGGGACTGGCCTGCGGGAGACTCGCTGGCCGGGACGCTTTCAGGTGATCGGCGCGCGACCGGGATGGCCGGAGATGGTGATCGATGTGGCACATAACCCAGCGGGCGCGTGGGCGCTTCGATCATGCCTTTCGGAGCGCTATGAAGGCCGTCCGCTGATTTTTGTTTTTGGCGCAATGCGGGATAAGGCAATCTCGGAGATGACGGAAATTTTGTTTCCGCTGGCTGAGAGAGTGATCGCGACGCGACCGGAGAATCCGCGAGCGGCGTCGCCGGAAGAAATTCAGCAGGCAGCGGCGCGAACTGGAGTCGAGATCGAGTCGGTGGAAGATGTGGCGAGCGCCGTGGAGCGAGCGAGAACATTGGCGAGCAAGGGTGAGGTTGTTGTGATCACCGGATCGATTTATCTGGTAGGCGAAGTCATGCGACTGATTGGGGCGCAAGTTTGACAAGGACGCGAGCCAAACGCGCGAGTAATGCGTCGCCAAAAACGCGACGCTTCGCGCGGCCCGCCCAGATCCCTCGCAGCGCAAAGAATGCTTGCTCGGGATGACAAGGGGCATGAGTTTTCCCCTAGAATGGAAGTGTGCAGGAAGTGAATTCATCGTCAGTGGAAGTCGAATGCGGCGCTGAAGCTGCGCCGGCCCTTGCGCCGCGGAGAAGTCCACGCGCGATTCCCGAAAAGAAGTACGGCTGGTTGAGCCGGCTGCGGTCGTATTTCATTCTTGACCCGCTCATCTGGCTGTACACGCTGGTTTTGGGATTGCTTGCGCTGCCCGGTGGCATGTTTGACCCCAGCGGTCGGCGGCTGCACTGGTTTTCGCGGGCTTGGTCCTGGCTGATCATGAAAACGATATTGTCGCCGGTCAAGGTGACCGGGCTCGATAAGATCGATACTTCGAAGCCGCATGTTTATGCGGTGAATCATGCTTCCGCCATGGACATTCCGGTTCTCTACGTTTACCTGCCGTTTCAATTCCGCATTGTTTTCAAAAAAGAGTTGTTGAAATATCCGGTGGTGGGCTGGCAGTTGAAACGCTCGGGGCAGGTTTGCATCGACCAGCAAAAGCCGGCCAATTCGATTGCGGCGATCCGATCGGCGGTGAAGAGTCTGCAGGCCGGTATGCCGCTGGTGATTTATCCGGAAGGCGGGCGCACGCCCGATGGCGAGATCAAGCCGTTTTTACCGGGAGCTTTTTTTCTCGCAATTAAAGCACAGGTGGATATCGTTCCGATCGCGCTGGTGGGCACATACGAATTGCTGCCGATGAACACCTACCACCTCAAGTGCCGTCCGCTGGAGATGCGTGTGGGTGAGCCCATCTCGACCACGGGGCTGAAGATGCGCGACATGGAGGCGGTGTCGGCCAAGGTGCGGAAGGCGATGGAGGATTTGTACTACCACGCGTAAACTGGCCTGGCGTTTCCAGGCCGGCTCTGAGGGAATCGAAACTAGAATTTCACGCTTACTTCGGTATCAACCTCTGCCGGTTTCCCCATAAGCAAGTAGGGCCGA
This sequence comes from uncultured Acidobacteriaceae bacterium, assembly GCA_963838015.1. Lineage (GTDB taxonomy): Bacteria > Acidobacteriota > Terriglobia > Terriglobales > Acidobacteriaceae > Sulfotelmatobacter. The sequence continues at coordinate 616,688 of CAWIPG010000001.1, forward strand.
TAGCGCCATTGCTGCACTGCGTCGACGGCTGCAGGGGCAAGCTCCTTAGGACCCGAAACCAGCCTTAGGTCGGCAACCCGCCCCTCTTCGTCAATCAGGACTCACAACAAAACCGTTCCCTTAATGTGCGCCTGCTTTACCTCGGGAGGGTAGACGGGTTTTACCTTATGCACGAGGAAGCTCGAAGAAACGCCCTCAGATACTCTGATCGGCTGAGGTCGGTGAGCGGGACCTATCGTGGGTACCACGCCGTTTATACCCTGATTGTCGTCGCTGAGGACGAATCTGAGTGAAGCTCCTGCGACGACTGCTATTGCCTTGTTGCCACTAATCACCGGTTTGAATTTCCACCTCTTGGCTGCCTCCTCGACAGGGTGAGCCAGGAGCGGGTCGCCCTTGAGGACTTGGACAATAATTACATCCCCGGCGTCAGAAATCCGCATGGACACTACGACCTCGCCCTCAATCTTTTTGTCGCGCGCCTGTGGCGGATAAATCACGTTTGAGACTGCCATGGGCTCAAGCTTGTATTCGGGCGCGACGATTGATGATGGAGGTGATTGTGCTGCGGGCGCGGTGGCAGAATCATTGCTTGGGGCCGGTGCTGCAGACTGGGCCCAAGCCACAGCACAGACGAAGAGTCCAACGAGCGCTATTTTCCGCAAGACCCACATATCGCACGAATTGTATCTCAAAATTCCTGCTGATTGGCCCAGTCTGCCCTTCGTAAAATCCGACCGTAACTTTTCTTTTTCCCTGCCGTTATCCCTTATGTAACACTACTCCGCGCGGAGAACTGGTTGAAGGCTCTGACAGCTGGGAACAAAGAACGCCAAGCGGACGAGCGGCTTCTGATCGAAGAAGCGCAGCAGGACCCTGCGCGCTTTGCAGAGCTTTATGAGCTCAATTTTGAGCGGGTCTATGCGTATGTGGCGCGGCGGGTGGGGGATCGAGCGGAAACCGAGGATGTGACCTCCGAGGTGTTTCACCATGCGCTGGCCAACTTGAAGCGGTTTGAGTGGCGGGGAATTCCGTTTGCGGCGTGGCTGTTCCGGATTGCGGCGAATTTGATTTCGGATCGCTGGCAACGCTCGGGACGAGAAGTTGCTGACGGTTCCGAGGTCGAAGTTGCGGTCGGTCCAGCGGACATTGAAGCGTGCGAACGCAGGGCAACGATATTCCGGTTGGTCGAGTTGCTACCAGCGGAACAGAAACGCGTGCTGGTACTGCGATTTGTGGAAGAGAAGAGCTTAAAAGAAGTGGCGCGGGAGATCGGTAAGACGGAAGGCGCGGTCAAGCAACTGCAATTTCGGGGACTGACCACGTTACGCGCCAGAATGGAGGGTGCAGATGCCTAAGCGCTCTCTGAATCCGGGAAGCGGGGATCCTGGGAAGATCGAACTGAAGAAGATCGAGCAGCTGAATCAGGCTGTCGATTCAATGCTGGCTCGAAAGGATGGCAAGGCTCCGAAGATAGCGGCTGCAATCGAGCCACTGGTGCGCATCGCGGCGGAATTGCGCAATCTGCCGAATGCGAGTTTTAAGGCACGATTGAAATCCGAATTTGAAGGGAAAAAGAAAATGGCTACTCTTACTGTACCCACTGCTGCTCAGCCTGCTGCTGCCGTCCGACCGGTTGCGGTTCCGCGAGTGACATTCAAGGACGTTGCCAAGGCGATCGAGTTCTACAAGAAAGCTCTCGGCGCAAAAGAAACATTCCGCTTCGAGACTCCAAACGGTATTCCCGCAGCCGAAATTAGGATCGGCGATTCCGCCATTATGCTGTCCGAGGAATGGCCGGAGGGCGGCCGCTTTAGCGCTGAAACTCTCGGCCAGTCGCCAGTATGGCTCTCGCTGCGGGTCGACGATGTAGATTCGTTCGTCGAGCACGCGGCCGAGGCTGGGATGAAAATCGTGAGACCGGTAGCTGATCAGTTCTACGGCCATCGCGACGCCAATCTCACCGATCCCTTTGGCTACACCTGGGGAATTTATACGGTGAGGGAAGAGATGCCGGTGGAAGAGATGCATCGGCGGATGGCGAAGCTCACCGTCGGGCCTGGAGGCGGACGCATGCCGCAAGCGAAGGCTGCGACCGGCGTAAGCCCGGTTCCGCGCGGCTTCCGCATGGTCACGCCTTACCTGGTGGCTGCGGATGGCAATGCGCTGATCGATTTCGTGATCAAGGCGTTTGGGGCCGAGGAGAAAGAACGCGCGATCATGCCGACCGGTGTGCATGGCGAAGTGCGCATCGGCGATTCGATGATGATGATCGGCGGCGGGATTGCGGGGAAAAAATTTCCATCCACGCTGCATCCCAATGCGCTGCATGTTTATGTGGAAGATGCGGATGCGGTTTACAAAAATGCGTTGGCGGCGGGAGCGACGTTGGTCGATGAGCCTCGCGATCAGGACTATGGCGAGCGCTCGGCTACGGTGAAAGATGCGGCGGGCAACTTCTGGTATATCGCTACGCAGAAGGGCGATAGCTATATGCCGAAGGGATTGCACAATGTGAATCCGTATCTGCATCCGCTGCGCGCCGAGCCGCTGATCGGCTTTTTAAAGCGCGCCTTCGACGCGCAGGAAGTGGCGAAGTATGCATCTCCGGATGGAGTTGTACACCATGCGCAGATTCGCATCGGTGATTCGGTGGTGGAGATGGGCGAGGCGCATGGCAAGTATGAGCCGATGCCCGCCATGTTCTACCTCTACGTGCCGGATTGCGATGCACTGTATCGGCGAGCGCTGGCAGCGGGAGCGAAGTCGCTGCACGAACCTACGGACCAGCCTTATGGCGATCGCAACGCCGCGGTGACGGACTCGTTTGGGAATGTGTGGTATGTGGCTACGCATGTGAAGGATGTGACGATGTAGGAGTCGAATCGTTCATGTCTGAGGGCGGGTGAGTGCCCCGCCCTTTTCTTTTCTTCAATTATGTCGGCCGCGGTTTGACCCTCCTGAATCCCTCCAATAAACTGAAAGATTAAGTACTTCTGTGGGTCCAACTCTTATGGCAGATAGCATTCATGTGAAGCTTCCGGATGGAAGCGTGAAGGATGTTCCCAAGGGCACTACCGCGCTCGATATTGCGAAGTCGATCAGCCCTCGGCTGGCGGATGCGGCGTTGGCTGCGAAAGCTAACGGCGATCTTATTGACCTAACTCGGCCACTTGAGAAAGACACCGACCTGCGTCTTCTGAAAGAGAACGATCCGGAGGCGCTGGAAATCTATCGGCATTCGTCGGCGCATTTGCTGGCTGCAGCTGTGCTGGAACTTTTTCCGGAGACCAAGCTGGGGCATGGTCCGGCGACTGAGAGCGGATTTTTTTACGACTTTTACCGGCCGACTCCTTTCACTCAGGAGGATTTGGAAAAGATCGAAAAGAAGATGCAGGAACTGGTGCAGCAGAACCTGCCTTATGCGCGCGAGTTTTTGCCGCGCGACCAGGGGCTGGCGGAGTTCAAAAAAGAAGGCGACTTCATGAAGTGCCATTTCATCGAGCAATTCACCAAGCCCGATGAAAAGATTTCGATCTACCGCACTGGCAAGTTCATTGATTTTTGCCGCGGGCCGCATATTCCTTCGACCGGGAAGATCAAGGCGTTCAAGCTGTTCAACGTGGCGGGCGCGTACTGGCTCGGGGACGAGAAGAACCAGCAGCTGCAGCGGATTTATGGGACTTCGTTTTTCTCGAAGAAGGATCTCGACGCGCATTTGCAGCAAGTGGAAGAGGCGAAGAAGCGCGACCATCGCGTGCTGGGGCAGCAGCTTGATTTGTTTTCGATTCAGGAGTTGGCCGGTCCGGGGCTGATTTTCTGGCATCCCAAAGGCGGCATCATCCGCAAGCAGATGGAAGACTGGATGCGCGAGGAGTACTTGAAGCGCGGGTATTCGCTGGTCTACACGCCGCATGTGGCGCGACGGCAGTTGTTTTTTACTTCGGGGCACGAGGGCTACTACTCGCAGAACATGTTCGATGCGATGGAACTGGACGACGCCGAGTACCGGCTGAAGCCGATGAATTGTCCCGGCCATATTTTGATTTACAAAGATTCGCTGAAGTCGTACCGCGATTTGCCGGTGCGACTGGGCGAGTTGGGGACCGTCTATCGCTACGAGCGTTCCGGAGTGATGCACGGGTTATTGCGGGTTAGGGGTTTCACACAGGATGACTCGCACATTTTCTGCACGCCGGAGCAGGTCGAAGGCGAGATTACCGGCTGCCTCGACTTTGCCCTGGATGTGCTGAAGGATTTTGGCTTCGACCAATTCCAGACTGAGCTTTCAACCTGGGATCCGGACGATCGCAAAAATTTTGTGGGTAGTGAAGAACAATGGGTCCACGCTACCGAATCGCTGAAGAAAGTGCTGGAACGCCGGAAGATTGATTTCAAGACCATTCCCGGCGAGGCGGCGTTTTACGGGCCGAAGATCGACATCAAGCTGGTGGATGCGATTGGACGACTGTGGCAGCTCTCGACGGTGCAGGTTGATTTCAACCTGCCGCAGCGCTTCGGCCTGGAGTATGTGGCGGAAGACGGCTCGCGCAAGCAGCCGGTGATGGTGCATCGCGCGCTGTTCGGATCGATCGAGCGCTTCTTTGGTGTGTTGATCGAGCACTATGCAGGCGCGTTCCCGGTATGGCTTTCGCCAGTGCAGGTAGCGATGATCCCGATCAGCGAACGGCATGCGGAGTATGCAAACAAAGTTGCTGCGCAGCTCAAGGAAATTGGCGTGCGCGTCGAAGTGGACGCTCGCAATGAAAAGATGAATGCGAAGATTCGCGAGCACGCCATGCAGAAGGTGCCGTTTTTGCTCGTGGTAGGAGATAAAGAGGCTGAGGCGGGCAAGGTGAACGTTCGCACTCGCGGGAAAGAGAAGACTGAGGACATGGCAGCGGCGGAGTTTGTGGAGAAGATTCGGAAGCTGATTGCGGAGAAGGGTTCGGGGCTGTAGCCCAAGACTTTTCACCACAGAGATACAGAGACACAGAGAAAACCTCAGGGGCCGCAATGAACAGTCTTTTGTTTCAATGGGCTGGTCCGACTTCGCTTGCTGCCGAGCTGAGTAAGCCGATCAAACAGGTTTCGGTAAAGTGTCACATCCCCAACAATGGGCCGATGTTCGCAACGCTTTGGCGATCCGACGGTACAGGGTTGAGGCTGTGTTCGCAAATGCACGATGTCGCGGAGCGGAGAGAAGTTGGGGTGCTGAATTTCGAGCAGGTCTCTGAGCCTGAACCTGACGAAACGATTGCAGATGTTGCGTCGGCGTTCCAAGGCGAGATTGCAGTGTCCAAGCTCATCATTCATGAGTCGGGTACGAGCGCTGAATCCGGTGTGATTCTCAAGGCAGACAACGGCGACGAAATAGTGGTAGTTGCGAGTGCTGCACCCTATTTCCTTGCTGTTCGTGGAGTGATGTCGATGCCTCACATTTTTGAACCTGAGTACCAACTGGATCGCTACACGCGGGTTCCCATCACCTAGCGATCTTTAATCCTAAGAGTGTTTTGTCGGCTGACGGGTTGTACCATATTCCCGTGCATGAATTGGCGGAGCGCGTGTTGGGGCATATCCGGCGGGAGGAATCGCTGCGGGCCGGGGATCGCGTTGGAGTTGCGGTTTCGGGCGGGATTGATTCGGTTGCGCTGCTTCGCTTATTGATCGAACTGCGTTCGGAACTCGGCATCGTTGTTTCCGTTGTTCATTTCAACCACAAGTTGCGTGGGGCCGAGTCGGACGCAGATCAGGAGTTTGTTGCTGGAATTGCTCGCGCGCATGGGTTGGAGTTTTATCCGGCTGAAGGGGATGTGGCTCAGTTGGCAGCCGAGGAACATTCGGGAGTTGAGGCGGCTGCGCGCGAGTTGCGGTATGGTTTTTTCCGGGAGCTGTTGGGATCGGGTGAGGGTGTTGGAGGTTCAAGTACCTCGGGGGCTGAAGCCCAAGATATTCGAGGAGATTATCGCAGCGCTGAAAGCGCTGCGCCACCCAAAAGCGCTCCGCTATCCCAAAACATTCCTCAGGGGCTGAAGCCCGCTCCTGTCGAGGAGCTTAGCGGCACGGCTGAAGCCGCGCCCTTCCCGATCCTTATTCAGCCATCTGTTGAGGCTCCTCAAACTATTCTGAACAAGATCGTCACCGGGCATACGCTTGATGATCAGGCTGAAACCGTGCTGATGCGGGTGATTCGCGGTACGGGGCCGCGCGGGCTGGGAGGAATTTATCCGCGCATTGTGGTAGAGCACGAGGACGGGGAAAGTTACGGGGAGATCGTTCGACCGTTGTTGGGAATCCGACGGCGCGAACTGGAGCAGTATCTGGTCGATCTCAAGCAGCCTTGGCGAGAAGATTCGTCGAATGCCGATTCCAGGTTTACTCGTAATCGTTTGCGCAAACTGGTGCTTCCGCTGCTGGAGCGCGAGTTCAATCCCGCCGTGGTTGAAGGCTTCTCCGAACTCGCGGAGATCGCGCGCGACGAGGAAGATTATTGGGAGAATGAAATCTCAGGTTGGCTGGGGACGGTGGTGCAGTGGTCGCAGCCGGAGTGGGCGCGCGGGTTGCCGGGTTTCGAGGGCTCGCAAGAACTGGTGCAGATACGGCCGTCGCACACCAAGGTACATAATCCTGAATTATTACAGCGGCTTGAGCAGTCTGGTCCCGCGCTGATGAACGCTTCGGTGAGCAGGCCATGGCTGCTTACTGAACCACGCGCTGTGCAGAGAAGAGTAGTGAAGGCGATCGGCGAGGAGGCGAGGATTCCGCTGGAGTTCAAGCACATCGAAGAGATTTTGCGCTTCGCGGCGGAGGATGGTCCAGCGGGGAAAGAGTTGTCGCTGCCTTTGGGGTGGAAGATTCGCCGCGAGCCGGAGGCGATGGTTTTTCTTACTCCCGATTTGCGCCGGCAGGAACGGATTCCGGACTATGAATATCCGCTGCCTGTGCCGGGACGCGCTTTCGTGCCGGAGTTGGGGGTAGTAATCGAAGCGTTGCTGGTGACTCCGGAGATGGCTCTGGAGTCGCAGTTTGCGGAGTATAATGCGCAACAACTTCTCCGGGCAGAGCTTCTTGGTGCAGAGCTGTTAAGCGGCCGGTTGATTGTGCGGAACTGGCGTGCGGGAGACCGGTTTTGGCCGACGCACACGAAAGCGCCCAAGAAGATCAAGGAACTGATGCAGGAACGGCATGTGGCCCAGCCCGGGCGCAGGCTTTGGCCGGTAGTGGTTTGCGGAGATGAGATTGTTTGGATGCGCGGCTTTCCGGTTCCCGCGGCTTTGCTGGCCAAGGCGGCGCAGGAAGCAGTGCTGATCCGGGAGATTTCGTGGGTAGTTGAGGAGATTTCATGAACGCAACGAAGGTCGAGCCACTTCGCCAGGTAATTGGCGCGGAGCAGATACAAAAGCGAGTGAAGGAACTCGCGCGTCACATTTCAGATGACTATGAGGGGCAGACCATCCAGGCGCTGGCTGTTCTGGAGAACGCGTTCATGTTTATGGCGGACCTGGTGCGGGCTTTGGAAGTTCCCGTGGTGTGCCAGTTCATCAAGCCCAAATACAGCAAACAGACCAGCAAACAGCAAGGCGACCAGACGGGCGAGATTACAGAAATTTTTTTCAGCCACGAACCGGATATTCGCGGCCAGCACGTTCTGCTGGTCGAGGGATTGGTGCATTCGGGCGTGACCAGCGAGTTCCTGATGAGTGACCTGCGCGCCAGAGGAGCGGCATCGGTTAAGCTGGTCACGCTTCTCGACCGTCAGTCGGCGCGCCGCGTGGCTTTACAGCCCGATTATTTCGGCTTTCTGGTGGATGAAGCGTTTCTCGTCGGCTACGGATTGGGTGCGGTAGAGCAAACCAACCGCAATATCTCTTATTTAGCTGCGGCTCCCACTCCGCCGATGACTTAAGTTATGGGAAGTGCGCCGCGCCTTTTTCCGAAAGAAAAGGTAGAATAAGGTTTATAGGGAATTTCTCTATCGAAATTGGCCGAACGGCATCTAAATTGGTGGCGGAGTTCCGTGCTCTAGATCGGACCCCGGGTTCTTTAGGAGTTTCTTGGTGAATTCAACAGTCAAAACCGTAGCTTTCTGGCTAGTGATTGGGTTGTCCGCGCTGTTGTTATGGCAGGTGATTCAAGCCGGCCGGAGCGGGCAGAAAGACGCAGAAGTTAATTTCTCCCAGTTCATGAGTGACGTGGATCAGGGCAAGGTTCGCGAAGTCACCGTGGACGGCCAGCAGGTGCGGGGGAAGTTTACTGACGGCTCTGCCTTCCATACGACGGTACCGGCGAACTACCCGGACATGTTCAAGACCTTCAAAGACAAGAACGTGGGGACTTCCGTCAAGGATGCCAACAGCGGAAGCTGGCCGCTGCAGTTGCTGGGTACCTGGGCCCCGCTGATTCTGCTGGGCGCGCTGTGGTTCTTCATGATCCGCCAGATGCAGACCGGCGGGAATAAGGCGCTCTCGTTCGGCAAGAGCCGGGCGCGGCTGCTTTCCATGCAGCAAAAGAAGGTCACGTTCAAGGACGTGGCTGGCGTGGAAGAGGCCAAAGAAGAGCTGCGCGAGATTATTGAATTCCTGCGCGAGGCGCAAAAGTTTCAGAAGCTGGGTGGCAGGATTCCCAAGGGGGTTCTGCTGGTAGGTCCTCCGGGAACAGGTAAGACTTTGCTGGCGCGGGCTGTGGCTGGCGAGGCGAATGTTCCTTTCTTTTCGATCTCGGGTTCGGACTTCGTCGAGATGTTCGTGGGCGTCGGCGCTAGCCGCGTGCGCGATCTATTCGAGCAGGGCAAGAAGAATGCCCCCTGCATTATTTTCATCGACGAAATTGACGCTGTGGGACGGCACCGTGGTGCGGGCTTGGGCGGTGGTCACGACGAGCGTGAACAAACACTGAATCAATTGCTGGTGGAGATGGATGGGTTCGAGTCCAATGAGGGCGTAATCCTCATGGCGGCGACGAACCGTCCGGATGTGCTCGATCCTGCGCTGCTGCGGCCGGGGCGTTTTGACCGGCGCGTGGTGGTGAGCCGTCCGGATGTTCGCGGACGCGAAGAGATTTTGCGGGTACATACAAGAAAGATTCCTCTTGCGGAAGATGTTGATCTTCAGGTGCTGGCCCGCGGTACACCAGGATTCTCTGGCGCGGACTTGGCCAACATGGTGAACGAAGCGGCATTGGCAGCGGCGCGGCAAAATCGCAAAGCTGTGCTGATGTTCGACTTCGAAGTGGCTAAGGACAAAGTTCTGATGGGTGTGGAGCGCAAGTCGCTGATTCTCTCGGACGAGGAGAAGAAAGTCACGGCGTACCACGAAGCAGGGCACGCCCTGGTGGCGGCGAAACTGCCGGGCTCCGATCCTGTGCATAAAGTTACGATTATTCCCCGCGGAATGGCGTTGGGCGTGACTATGCAGTTACCTGTCGATGACCGTCACAACTACACCAGGGATTACTTGAAAACTGATCTGGCAATTCTGATGGGCGGGCGCTTGGCGGAAGAGTTGTTCCTCAACCAGATGAGCACCGGCGCTGGAAACGACATTGAGCGCGCCACGGAGATGGCACGCAAGATGGTCTGCGAGTGGGGTATGAGCGATCTTGGTCCGCTTACTTTCGGCAAAAAGGAAGAGCAGATCTTTCTTGGCCGAGAAATTAGCCAGCACCGTGATTACAGCGAAGACACCGCCATCAAGATTGACAATGAGGTCCGTAAGCTGGTGAACCAGGGTTACGAAACGGCCAAAGGCATTCTGGAGGGCAGCCGAGACACGCTGCAGAAGATTGCGGCGGCCTTGCTGGAGCGGGAAGTGCTGGACGCATCCGAAGTGATGCTACTGGTGGAGGGCAAGGAACTGCCTCCAATGAAGTCTCCCGCCAAGCCCGATGATGGCGTACAGCAGGTATTGAAGCCGGAGCCGGGACGCGGCATCGCGAAGGGCGGAGAGAGCCCGGCGCGAGCTTAAATTAGTTCTCAGTAGTCAGTTCTCAGTTTGGGGCGGCTTCGCAGCCGCCCTGATCTTTTTGCTGAAGAATTATCCGTTCACTAGATTCATCATATGTTCTGGGTAGTGGCCGCCGGCGGCTGTACCGGTGGGGAAGATTTCGTCGATTCGCCGCAGGTCTTCCGCAGTCAGCTTCACATCGATTGCAGCGATATTCTCTTCCAGATATTTGCGGCGCTTGGTGCCGGGGATGGGGACGATGTTCTTATCCTGAGCGAGAACCCATGCCAGCGCGAGCTGTGATGGCTTGCAGCCTTTCTCCGTCGCGATTTCTTCAACTCTGCGCACGAGGTCGAGATTTCTCTGAAAGTTTTCTCCTTGAAAGCGGGGAGAGAAACGGCGGTAGTCGTCTTCCGGAAAATCTTCGAAGCGCTTGAACTGGCCGGTGAGAAAGCCGCGACCGAGCGGACTGTAGGCGACGAAGGCGATGCCGAGTTCACGACAGGTGGCCAGGAGTTCGTCTTCGGGTTCGCGGCTCCACAGCGAATATTCGGTTTGCAGGGCCGTGATGGGATGGACTTTTACGGCGCGGCGGAGAGTTTGCAGCGAGGCTTCGGAAAGGCCGATGTGGCGAATCTTACCTTTCGCACCAGTTCCGCCATGGCGCCGACCGTTTCTTCGATGGGAGTATCGGGATCGACGCGATGCTGGTAATAGAGGTCTATGATCTCAACGCCCAACCGGCGCAGGCTGGCTGCGCAGGCCTTGCGCACGTAATCGGGCTTGCCGTTCACGCTGCGGGCGTTGGGATTGGCCGGATCGCGGACGATGCCAAATTTCGTGGCCAGCACGATCTTGTCGCGCTTGCCTTTGATGGCGCGGCCCACAAGTTCTTCGTTCTTATGCGGGCCGTAGACATCCGCCGTATCAAGAAAATTAACGCCAAGTTCGAGTGCGCGATGAATGGTTGCGATTGATTCGTCGTCATCGCGCCCGCTGTAAAACTCCGACATGCCCATGCAGCCGAGGCCGAGGGCGGACACTTTGAGACTGCTGCGTCCAAGTTCGCGAAATTGCATGATGGCTCCTTGCAAGAAATAAATTGGCAAAACCGTTGCCTACTGTTTAACAGATGCGCGGACGCTGGTCTGCGATGGCAGAATTCATGAGTCTTGGGCTGAAGCCGCGCATCATTCACCTGTTTGATCTTTTCTTCGAATTGGAGCGATCCATGAGCCAGGTGCCGGTTTGGTTTGCACGTAAATTTGAGTTTTCGTTTCCTGCGGAGCTATATCCGAATTTGCTGGCGCGTCTGCGCGGCACTCCTGCGCGCGTTGAAGAAGTGCTGCGAGGACGTTCTCACGCGATTCTTATCAGGAAGCCGCAGGAAAAATGGTCGGCGCAGGAACATGCTGGCCACATGCTTGACCTTGAACCACTTTGGCTGGCGCGAGTGGGCGATTACGTGGCGGGGAGCGTGCAACTTACCGTGACCGACTTGCAGAATCGAAAAACCGACGAAGCCAATTACAACGCGCAGTCGCTAGAAAGGATTTTGGCGGAGTTTCGCAACGCTCGAGCCAAGCTGCTGAACCGCGCGAACGAAGTTGATGCCGCCCTATTTAACCGGGCTATTCCGCACCCGCGTCTGAAGACGCCGATGCGACTGGTAGATCATTTGTATTTTGTCGCAGAACACGACGATCATCATCTGGCGCGAATTTGGGAGATCGTCAATACAAAGTGATAGGCCTGGCGACGATCGAGAGCGTGGCTTGCATTGTGGACGACGATCACTGGATCATAATCAATGGCTTGGTATGGGCCACAACTTCGCCAATTCGTACTGCCGGCACGCTGGCTGCATGGAGGGACTGCGTGAGCCGCGCCGAGTCTTCGGATGCGACCGAAATCAACAAACCGCCGGCGGTTTGCGGATCGAAGAGAAGCGACCGCATGTCTGCTGGAACGCCATCGTCATAACCGACGACGCATTCGGCAAAGTCGCGGTTGTTGTTGAGGCCGCCGGGAATATAACCGGCACGAATGCACTCCAGAGCGCCGGGCAAGATTGGAATATTCTGTGAAAAAAATCGTAACGCTACGTTACTAGCCAGAGCCATTTCACGCGCATGGCCAATCAGGCCAAAGCCGGTGACGTCTGTCATGGAGTGAATGCGGAATTCTCCCTGCTGAATTACTTCCGCGGCACGCTTGTTCAGGGTGGTCATGGATTGCACAGCGGCGTCAATCCACGCCTGTTCGGCGTTGCCTTTTTTTACTGCCGTGGAGATCACGCCGGTGCCCAGCGCCTTGGTGAAGATGAGAGCATCGCCCGGCTTGGCGCCGGCATTGGCAAGAACTTTTTTCGGATTAATCAGCCCGGTTACGGAATATCCGAACTTGGTTTCTTCGTCGCGAATGCTGTGGCCGCCGATCACGGTGCATCCGGCTTCGACCATCTTGGATAATCCGCCGGCGAGGATGCGTTCAAGAATTTCCAGATCCGCCTTCTCGGGAAAACATACCAACGCCAGCGACGTAATCGGACGTCCGCCCATCGCGTAGACGTCGCTCAACGCGTTGGTGGCGGCGATCTGGCCGAAAACATAGGGATCATCGACGACTGGCGTGAAGAAATCGACGGTCTGCACCAGCGCTTGATTAGGCGCGATTTGATACACTCCGGCGTCGTCGGCGTGGTCAAAGCCGACTAGAACATTGGGGTCGTGTTGCCGGGCTAATTTCCCAAGCACCGAGTCCAGCGACGCCGGACTTAGCTTGGAAGCTCAACCCGCAGCTTTTACCGACTCCGTCAGGCGGAATGGCTTCGTTTCGGTCATGAGTCATTGTACCGAGTTGTGGGACGCGTAGAGGCTTAGGGGGATGGTGATTGTCATCCCGAGTGACGCGAGGGACCTTGGTTTCTGCCTTGGTCCATCAGAGTACCGGCAAACACCATGGTCCCTCGCTTCGCTCGGGATGACACGGCCATTCATAGCGGGTGAGATTTTGCTACCTAACGGCGACGTCTGTGATTTGAATTTCAGGATACTGATGGTTCCATTGCGCGGAAATACTCTCGAACGTCAAACGAAAGGGTTTGCTCTGGCCGGGTGCGAGTGGCGAGACGCTGAAATCCACGGCCTCGGGATACGGGCCGTCGGTTTTCAGCACCTGCATGGGAATTTCTTCGCGCTGGGCGAGTTGCCCCAACTCGTCTTTAAATGTGACTTCGACAACAACGTGTGTGATGGTTTTATTACCTGAATTCGCCACGGTTCCATCGACATAGCTGACGGTGGCACCCACGAAATTTTCCGCGGCACTCATTTTGAAATCGCTGAGCTTGAGATTGGCAGCATAGGGAGGTGGTCCGGACGCGCTCTTCGGACGGCTGCGAAGGAGCAGGGCTGCGGCAAGCGCGATCGCTATGACGACCACCATCGCGATCACAATAGTCCGACGGCTGGAATCGGGTTCTTCGACCGCCGATGTTGGTTGGATCAGGCTGCCCATGCAAGACGATTGTACTCTGCAGGCTAGCTGCTGGTCTGCAACTCGCTGGTCTTGAAGAATGCAGCGAGGAACAATATGCCGAACAGCACGTCCACGCCGCCGAGCGCCAGATCCTGCGGATGCAAGCGATTTTGCAAATAGAGTACGAGCAGGGCAGCGCCGTAGCCGAACTTCTCCAGCACGGAAGGAATCATCATCGGGCGCAGGCGCACCGGGTCGCGGGCAATCACAAAGAACGCGGCCTGAAAGGCTAAGCCCAGGCTGACGAAGCCGTAGTAAAACGCCGGGTGCGTGATCGGCGGAGGGTCCTTCTGTCCGATCAGATCAAAGATGAAATACAGCGGCGTGAGGACCAGCACGCCCCAAATGCCGGCAATCCAAAAAGAGATCTTCGCGAATTTCATTTCATCCTCTTGCCGCCAGCAGCTTTGCGGCGTTGTCGTGATACACCTGATGGAGAATGCTATCTGGCAAGCCGAAGCCATTCAGATACCAGTGATAATCGAACTGGTCGATTGCGTAAAAGTGCTCGTCGAGCGTCTCAAGGATGCGGAACGTAATCTGGTACATGGGTTTGTCGACTCCCATGTCCGTGCCGTAGACGAGGCGGTCTGCGTATTTCGCGTAGAACTGCGAAGCGGCTCTGGGAGTCGCTCCGGTCTCCGCGTAGCGCGCGGAAATATCGGCATGAAGGTTGGGGCAGCGTTCGAGCAGTTCTCCCAGTCGGGTGAGATCGTAGTCGAGATTGGCCAAGTGGCAGGCGACGAAAGTCGTGTGCGGGTGACGCTGCGTGGTGCGCTCGAGAATATCGACCATGCCGGAGAGGTCGACGATGTTGGGCTTGTTGTCGAGCCGCCACAAATAGGCGTTCATCAGCCCATCGTTGGTGCGGTCCATTTTCTGGTACATCCAGATCGGGTCGGCAACGTGCAAGCTGAAGGGAAGCCGAAGTTCGGCGCACGCCTCGAAGACTGGATCCATGCGGGGATCGTTGGGGTGCATTCCCGCAGCCTTCGACTTGCCGGAATGAAGACCCTCCCCTTTATCGTGGATCTCTCCCACACCGCGTGCGCCCGTCTGGACGCACCGTTTCAATTCTTTTACCACCGACGAAGAGAATCCTTTTTCTTGATAGCCGGTGAAATCGAGCCCGCACCACATCTCGAAGCGGTCGCCGTGCTGGGAATAATCTTTATAGATTTTGTCGAACTCCGCGCCGGTCGCCATGACGAGAATGGTCGTTCTTTCAACGCCAACTTCGTCCATGGTCCGCACCCACTCGGCGATTTGAGCCGGAGTTTTGGCGTAGGGATGGGAGTGCATGTCGATGATGGGAAATTTGGCCTTCGCAACTTCGGTCACCGGAATTTTGTAGATGGACTGGGGACGATAGTCCTTTAATAGAAGTGTTTCGGGGGATTGCGAGTGCAGATTGCTTTGTGTTTGAGAAGCGGTTCCTGTGTGGGATTGTTGAGCAGCGGCGAAAGCTACGGAAGGTAGTCCGGCGGCCAACCCTGCGGCGCTTGAGGTTTTCAGAAAAGATCGTCGATTCATAGAACTCCCAGCGAAGTGGAATTTCCCAATCATAATAACGATCTTTAATGGTTTCGAACCGGATGAGTTCAAATAATTGTTAGTTCAGAAGTGAGCAGACGAGGCGGAGACTATTCTCCGCCCACGGTGAGGCCGTCGATGCGCAGCGTCGGTGCTGCGACCGATCCGCGGAATTCAAGATCGCTTGCAATCTCAGAAATGTTGAAGAACATTTCTTTCAGATTTCCGGCCACGGTGATTTCTTCGACCGGGTAAGCGAACTCTCCACCGGAAATCCACAGGCCCGAAGCGCCGCGAGAATAATCGCCTGTCACTAGATTCGCGCCGTGGCCTAGGAATTCGGTCACGTAGAGGCCTTCTTTAATTTCAGAAATCAATTGCTTCGGCGTCCGTGGTCCGGGCTGCAGAAAATAATTGCCCGGGCCGATGCCCGGAGTTCCGGCGAGTCCGCGCGAGGCGTTACCGGTGGTTGCGAGCCCCAGCTTTTTCGCGGTGTAGGTATTCATCAGATATGAATTCAATACGCCGTTCTTGATGACTTCGGTGCGGCGAGTGGGCACGCCTTCGCCATCGAACGGGCTACTGCCGAAGCCACCGGGGATGGTGCCATCGTCGATGATGTTGACGTTGTCGCCGGCAATTTTCTGTCCGAGTTTGCCGGCGAGGAACGAAGCGCCGCGATAGACCGAGTCGCCGTTCACACCTTCGAAAATATGTTCGAGGATAGACGTGGCGACCATGGGATCGAAAATGATTGGCACCTGTGCGGTTTTTGCCTTGCGTGCGCCCAGGCGCCGCAGCGTGCGCTCGGCAGCAACCTTGCCAACCTGCTCGGGCGATTCGAGTTTGCTCAGGGTACGCGCGACGGAATACCAATAGTCGCGCTGCATCGCGCCGTCTTCGGTTTGCGCGATGGGAACTGCGGAGACGGAGCAATAAGACCGGCGGTATTCGCCGACGAAACCGTGCGAGTTGGCCAGCACTTTGTGGCCGGTGGCGGCGTCGAACGATCCGCCTTCGGAATTCTTGATGCGCGGGTCGAAATCGAGCGCGGCTTTTTCGGCGCGGCGGGCGTAGTCAATTCGGTCGGGGCCGGGCAGCGAATACACATCTTCGTGGTAGAGATCGAGATCGCTGGTGAGTGAGCCTAGTTGCGAAGCGTCGGGAATGCCTCCGAACGGGTCTTCGGACGTGATCTTCGAAAGCTCGAGCGCGGACTTCACCATACGGTCGAGGGCAGCCGTCGAGAAATCGCTCGAATAGGTGCTGGCGGCGCGCTGGCCGTTGAAGACGCGCACGCCGATGGATCGCGATCCGGATTCTTTGAGAGTTTCGACCTGGCCGAGGCGGACCAGGGTGGAGAACTCGTCGCCTTCGCGGACTACACATTCGGCGGCGGTTGCGCCGCCGTTCATGGCGCGCGCGACAATATCCTGGGCGAGCAACTTAAGATCGGTTTCGACTTGAGCTGATTGCATAGCTTTATTATGCCCGACAAACCGCATGCTTTCCCAAAAGACATAACCGACGATTCAGTGCTCACAAAGGCGGCCTGATATCGTCTATTCGTTGTTAAGAGGCACGGTCGAGTGTTGGAGGTCCCAATTATGCGGCAATGGCTCCTGGTCTATTGGCTGTTGTGCTCACTCCCGGCGGTTGCGCAGAAAGATACTTCGCTTGCTATAACTCACGTCACTGTTATCGATTGCACGGGCGCGGCTGCCAAGCCAAACTCCACAGTTGTGGTGACGGGCGGCCTCATTAGTGCGGTAGGATTGAGCGAAACCGTCGTAATTCCCTCAGGCGCTCAAGTAATCGACGCTAAGGGCAAGTTCCTCATCCCTGGACTCTGGGATATGCACGGTCACCTGACCGACGCGACAGCAGACGCTTTCCCATTACTGATTATGAACGGGGTGACTGGCGTCCGCGACATGGGCGGAGATCTCGACCAGATCGATCGCTGGCGATCGGAGATTAACAACGGTGCGCGCGTTGGGCCTCACATTATTCGCGCCGGTCCTTTCGTGGACGGTCCCAAACAAGGAGTGACGAATCGTCTCACCGTGCGCACCCCCGAAGAGGCTCGGCAGGCCGTTCATACTCTCAAAACGAAGGGTGTGGATTTCATCAAGGTCCACAATGCGCTTCCGCGCGCTGCATTCTTTGCGCTGATGGATGAAGCTCGCAAGGAGCACATACCGGTTGCGGTCCACTTACCGCAGGGTGTGAGCTCCGCCGAGGCGTCCGACGCCGGCGTAGCCAGCCTGGAGCACATTGAAACCATTAATGAGAGCGCTCTGTGGCGCAAAGGAGCAACCGCCAAGACGGTTGAGCAAGCGGTAGATGAGAACTTAGGCCCCGCCGGGCAAGAACTGTTTCAACGCTTTGTCAAGAATGGCACCTGGTATGTGCCGACCCTGGTCGCTTATGAACGAGGTTTTGTGCTCTGGAGCAACGATCCCGAATCGCTGAAACCGCGAATGAATGTTCAAGCGAAGCAAATCGAGCTGGTCGGGATGATGCACAAAGCCGGCGTGCAAATCATGGCAGGTACGGATTTCTCCGACTGGGCCTTGGTGCCGGGCGTCGATCTGCACAATGAGCTGGCTCTGTTGGTGGAAGCCGGCTTTAGTCCGCTTGAGGCATTGCAGGCCGCTACTCTGAACCCGGCGAAGTTCCTGGGCAAGACAGACACTTTCGGAACGATACAGGTGGGACGCACGGCCGACCTGGTGCTATTAGATATGAACCCGCTCGAAGATATCAGCCACACCCGAAAAATCCACGCGGTGGTGCTCGGCGGCAAATTGTTTCCAATAGCGTCAATCAGAGCACAAGCGCTAGAAGACGCGGCGAAACAATGAAGGCATATGCCTTGAAAATCGCCCGACAACTTCTCGGCAACAGAAGTGGCAGCCGCGATTCGCGCTCTGATCGGGGCAGGCAACGTAGCAGTGGATCGTCCGGCGGTCGAGGGGGCCTAGCGATGCTCGACGTGGGCGGCGATTTCGCGGATAGCGTGATTGCTTACGAAGGTAAATGGATCGGCGCGGAGATTTTTGTTTCGTTCGATAAGAAGGCGGTCGAGATGCTCATGGAGCTGGGGTTAGAAGCGCGGGCATTGTGAGATAGATTCGAACTATCCATCGTTGTTCATTCCCCAAAGTATTGCAGAACTTCGTCGCCAATGGATGTGCTAGACCCCCAAAGATCTTTTCTCATGGAAACCGCCGCTTTGATATACCGATTGTGGGCTGGTTGAGCGATGAATTCAGTCAAAGAACGGATAACGTCATCACTCGCAAAGAGGAAGCTGTTGAGCATTTCGGTGCGAAGTTCCTTCACCACGTCATCTCGGTTTCTCAGGTCGGGTCGGTGCTCTCTGATATGCACCGACCCAGCAGGGTCGAGCAGCGTCAACATCAAATCAATATGTTAATCGCCTTATACCGCTTTTCTTTTAGATCATGCTCAAGTCCCCGTACCTGCTTCGTGTGTTCAAAGCGATGTTGAAAAAACGCGACTAACAGGCCACTGACACCAAACGCGGTAAGCATCGAGACAACCGCAGATATGATCGTCACCACGGACGGACTCATTGATTGTCTCCCGCTATGGTGTGCCCAGGATTTCTTTGTAACTCCGCGTCTCCGTGGTGAATCAGTACCTACTGCATGAAGCCGCCGGGATCTTTCTTAGCCGTCCCGCCCACGGTCAGCCGATCGATCTTGATGGTCGGAATGCCTACGCCCACAGGCACGGCTTGTCCGTCTTTGCCGCAGGTGCCGACGCCTTCGTCTAGTTTCAGATCGTTGCCTACCATCGAGACCCGTGTCAGAACATCGGGGCCGTTGCCGATCAGGGTTGCGCCTTTGATGGGCGCGGTGATCTGGCCGTCTTCGATCATGTAGGCTTCCGAGGCTCCGAAGACGAATTTACCGTTGGTGATGTCGACCTGGCCTCCGCCGAAATTTACCGCGTAGATGCCGTGCTTGACCGAGCGAATAATGTCTTCGGGATTGTCCTGGCCGGCGAGCATGTAGGTGTTGGTCATGCGCGGCATGGGGATGTGCTCGTAGCTCTCGCGGCGTCCGTTGCCGGTGTTGGCCATTCCCATCAGACGGGCCGAAAGCTTATCGCTTAGATAACCTTTGAGAATTCCCTTCTCGATTAGCACGGTTTCCTGCGTGGAATTGCCTTCGTCATCCACATTCAACGAGCCGCGGCGCCAGGGCATTGTGCCGTTGTCAATGACAGTGCAGCCTTCGCTGG
This sequence comes from uncultured Acidobacteriaceae bacterium, assembly GCA_963838015.1. Taxonomy (GTDB): domain Bacteria; phylum Acidobacteriota; class Terriglobia; order Terriglobales; family Acidobacteriaceae; genus Sulfotelmatobacter. The sequence goes on from CAWIPG010000001.1 coordinate 635,980, forward strand.
CTACGCGCTTGCCGATCAGGCCGGCGAAGGCGGAAGTTTTCTTACGATTGAAATCGGCTTCCAGGCCGTGACCGACGGCTTCATGCAACAGAACTCCGGGCCATCCCGGGCCGAGAACCACTTCCATCTCGCCTGCCGGAGCTTCGCGTGCGTCGAGTTGCAGAATTGCCTGCCGGGCTGCTTCTTTGGCAAAAAACTCGGGATTCTTGTCGCCGAAGAAGAAGTCTAGAGCGACGCGTCCGCCGCCGCCGGAGCCGCCGCGAGCCGAATTGTTTTCAGTCTTAGCGATACAAGACACATTCATGCGGGCCAGCGGTTGGGAATCTTCAGCGAAAGTTCCGTCAGAGGCGACAACCAGAATATTTCTCAACTCGTCGGAGTAGCTGGCGCGGACTTCCTGAATGCGCGGATCATAGGCCCGTGCGGCTTTATCGGCGCGCATTACCAGCTCAACCTTGGCGGTGATTTCGGCATCGACTGAGGGCAGCGTCACGGGGTACAGGCTGCGAGCGGCGGTTTGCTGGAAGCCAGCAACAGGAGTCTTGGCCGGAGCGCTGGCGATCAGTGCTGCCGTACGCGCGGCGTGCAGGATTCGGCTGGCGGAAAGATCGTCGGTATAGGCATATCCGGTGCGTTCACCGGAGACGACGCGGATGCCGCAGCCAGCGGAAATGCCCTGCGAGGCCGACTTCACCATCGATTCATCCACCATCAGCGAGGTGGAAGATAGATATTCGAAATAAAGGTCGGCGTAGTCGCCGCCGGCGGAAAGAGCTGCAGCGAGGTAATGTTCGAGGTCGTTTTCGGTGACGCCGTAGTGGTCGAAGAAGAAGCGTTGCTTATCTACCAGAGCTTGTTTATGCAAGTTTTTACTCACAGGAATTAGATGCCGCCGTGCTGGAGCGGACTCAGTTGGGCGGATTCACTCATTATCCCATACGGGGTGGATGGCGGCGGACTAAGCATCCACAGGGGAGTTGTGACGATGGTCACATGTCACAGACGGCTGACGTGGCGTCGGTGAACAATCCCCCTGGGGCGATATTAGATGGGAAACATCGAATGGCCACAGTGACGCCGCAGGCTCTGACTCGAACGGTGCGTGACTTTCTCAGCGAGGCTGCGGGCGCGGTAGTGCTGGAGAACGGCGCGGTTGCTTTTGATCTGGCGCAATCCAAGTACTCGATTTCCGGCGAGTACAACCGCTGCCTGCTGCATCTGTGGTCGGCGGAGCGAAACTCGGTGCGGCGCGTGCTGGATGCGGAGATCAAGAATGGGACGTTGCGGCTGGCTGTGCAGAGGCTGGGACACGCGCGGCCGTCGAAGATCGAAATTTGCCGCGAACGTGATCGCCGCTCTCCCACCGCTCGACGAGTAGCGCGAGCCGCCTACGAGCAGAAGCTGCGGCGAACCTTAGATAGGCACTTTCCCGAATTCAAAGTGATTCGGTTGACGAGTGGCGTGGATCTGGAGAAATCCTTTGGCCCGATCTACGCGCGCGGGCTGGTGCGTCAGGGACGCTCGGCCTTCGCGGTGCTCGGAGTGAACGCGCAGGAGACACAGGCTTCAATTGATGCAGCTTTGACCTTCGGCATTCTGTGGCTTGATGTGTGCCGGCAATCGCAACCGAACAATGTGCTGGTGGAAGGCCTCAGGATGTTTGTCCCGGCGGGAACATCGGCATTGGTGCGGGAGCGGATGGCGAACCTGAACCGGGATGCCGCCAAATGGTCGCTGTTTGAATTAAACGAGCGGGACGACGCGCTGGTGGAGATCGATTGCTCGGACCGCGGCAATGTTGCGACCCGGCTGGTACATGCCGCCGATGATAACGCGGCGCGCGAACGCTTCAAAGATTCAATCGCCACGGTGCAGGAGATTTTGCCGAACGGCAAAGTAAATGTGTTATCGGCCGCAGAAATTGTTTTCCGCTGGCGCGGGCTGGAGTTTGCTCGGGCGCGACTGGGGGTTCTTCCGGGATCGTTTTGCAGCACGCAGGAGATCGTGTTTGGAGTGGGTGCAGAAGAGCGGGTTCTGGAACCACGCAACCTCGACGAATTCGCTTCGCTGGCACATCGTTTGCGAGATATCCGACATCCTTATGGGCCGCGCCACGATCCGTTGTGGCGGCTGCGTCCGGAGCGATGGCTGGAGTCGCTGGTGGTTGGCGATGTGAGCGTAGTGGACCAGCGTCTCGATCCGTCCTGCCTTTATTCGCAGATTCCGGCATTCTCCGCTGCCGACCGCGCCATGATCGATGTGCTTACCACCACGAAAGCCGGAAGGCTCGCGGTAGTGGAATTGAAAGCCGATGAAGATATCCACCTGCCGCTGCAGGGGCTGGATTACTGGTCGCGCGTGGAGTGGCACCATGCGCGCGGTGAATTTCCTCGCTTCGGATATTTTGAAGGATGCGAGCTGTCGGCTGAAAAACCGTTACTACTCTTAGTAGCTCCCGCGTTGCATGTGCATCCCGCCACCGACACGTTGCTGCGCTACCTGACGCCGGAGATCGATTGGGAATTTGTTGGGATCGACGAACGGTGGCGCGAGGGAGTAAAAGTCGTGTTCCGAAAACGGTCCTCCGCCAAGCAAAGCTTCTATCCAGCGCTGATCGCCTAAGGTGTTTCCCTGCCCAAGCTACTGTCTAGACCTGAGAACGTAAGTCTTTTCCCGTCTTGGAGTTCCGTTTTCGTAACGATTCTCAAAAACTCTTAAACAAAACACCCGATGTGCGTTAATATGCCGCGACTAATGGTCTGCCGAAGGCGCGTCAACTTGACGAGCCTTTGCAAGTCCAAGAAGAAAGGACAAAGGATTAAGAACATGAAAAACACTCCCCTATTACCCAGACTGGCTGCGCTTATCTGCGCGGCCGCGTTCATGTTGATCACAATCCCTACGCAAGCCCAGCAACAACCTCTGTTGACGCGTCATGTGCGCGAAGAGGTTGCCAATGGGAAGGCGCAGTTGGTCGGGAAACTCCCGGCAACTCAGACCCTGCGCTTCGACATTGTTCTGCCACTAAGTGATCGCGCAGGATTGCAAAGCTTCGTGCAGGATGTCCAGGATCCTACAAGCTCATCCTATCGCCGGTTCCTGACGCCGGAGGAATTTACCGCGAGGTTCGGACCCAGCGAGGAAAACTGGGAAGCCTTAATTGCGTTCGCGAAAGCGAGCGGCTTTGAGATCATCAGCGGAAACCTCGAAAGTCGGGACCTAAGGCTCACCGGCACGGTGGCGAACATTGAGAGGGCCTTCCATGTGACCCTCGGGAATTACCAGGACCTCACCGACGGCCTGCACATTCTTTGCCGTGGATCGCGAGCCCACGGTTGATCTCCCCTTCCAGCTTTGGCACATCAGCGGCTTGGATAACGATTCCAGACCGCATCCGATGTATGTCAAGAAGAGCGACTACGCGCAGGCCCATGGAATCGATCCTGATAAGGTCGTGTCCCATGCCACCACCGGCTCCGGCCCGTCGGCTTCTTTCCTGGGCAGCGATATGCGGGCGGCCTACTACGGCGGAACAGCGCTCACCGGCAGCGGCCAGACGATCGGCCTGTTCGAATTCCTAGGCACCGATTTGGCCGATTTGACCACGTACTACAAAAATGTGGGGCAAACCGAACCTTACACTCCCACACTCATCTCAACCGGTGGGTATAGCACAAGTTGCACCGAGAGCGGCGGATGCGATGACACCGAGCAGACCCTCGACATGACGCAGGCGATGGGCATGGCTCCGGGCTCCAAAATGCTCTATATGTACGTTTGCGGCAACGCCTCGAGTATCAGTGACACTGCCTGCATCAGCGCGATGGTTTCGAACACGGACGCTCCAATATCCAAACAGATTAGTTGCTCTTGGGGCTGGACACCGGCGGACCCCAGCACTCTCGATCCGTATTTTGAACAGATGGCATCGCAAGGCCAGAACTTCTTTGCCGCGGCTGGCGATAGTTCGGCCTGGTCGGCGTCGAATGAGGCCTGGCCAGCGGACGATGCGAATATCGTGTCCGTCGGCGGCACGGACCTGACAACATCCAGCGCGGCGGGACCATGGAAATCAGAAACCGCCTGGGCAGACAGCGGCGGCGGCATCTCCCCGGATTCCATCCCGATCCCTTCCTGGCAGAAACTCTCCGGCGTGATCACCTCGGGCAATAAGGGATCCACGACCTTGCGGAACGGTCCAGACGTGGCGGCGAACGCGAATTTCACCTTTTACGTTTGCGCCGACCAAACCACTTGCACGGCGAACGACTACGGCGGGACCAGTTTTGCGGCGCCCATGTGGGCGGGCTATCTGGCTCTGGCTAATCAACAGGCAGCAACCAACGGGGACACAATTGGATTCATCGATCCGATCATTTACCCAGCGGCTCTGACCTCAAGCTATGGCACCTATTTCCACGACATCACCAGTGGCAGTTGCGGCACCTATTCGGGAATCACCGGCTACGATCTGTGCACTGGCTGGGGCAGTCCGAATACAACCGGGATTATCAACCTGTTAGCAGCCGGGTCTGCTTCGCCGAGCTTTACGCTTTCGGCTTCGCCGAGCAGCCTGACTGTGACGCAAGGCAGCAGCGGCACCAGCACGATCTCGGTGACCGACGCCGGCGGATTTAGCGGCAGCGTAACTCTGGCTGCTTCCGGTCTGCCTAGCGGCGTAACCGCGGCGTTTGGCACGAACCCCACAACCGGGACCAGCGTGCTGACGCTGACCGCCAGCAGCACGGCTACTACCGGAGCGGCAACGGTTACGATCACCGGAACTTCCGGTAGCCTGACCGCAACCACTTCGATTGCCCTTACCGTGAGTGCAGCAGCGTCGCCAAGCTTTACGCTCTCGGCTTCGCCCAGCAGTCTGACGGTCACCCAAGGTACCAGCGGCACCAGTACTATCTCTGTGACCGATAAGAACGGATTCACGGGCAGCGTAACGCTGGCCGCGTCCGGGCTGCCCAGCGGTGTAACCGCAGCGTTCGGCACGAACCCCACAACTGGAACCAGCGTGTTGACGCTGACGGCGAGCGCCACCGCTACCGCCGGAACGTCGACGGTGACCATCACCGGCACATCCGGGAGTCTAACGGCAAGCACTACCATCGCCCTCACTGTGAGTGCTTCTTCGGGAACGAAGAACTTCACTTTGTCCTTGTCGCCTTCTTCGTTCACGATCGATGACAGCGGCAACGTATCTACTACTCTCACCATCACCAGCACGGGCGGATTCCATTCGGCCGTGACGCTGAGCGTGAATGAATTCCCCACAGGCGTTTCGGCGACGGCCTCGGCCAACCCCGTAACGCCTCCGGCAAATGGCAGCTCGAAGGTAACGATTACCTGGAGCGCCACCAGACGCGCGCCGACCGGAACCACAACCATCGAGCTGATCGGAACTTCCGGATCAATCACTAACGAGATCCCCGTCACCATTACAGTGGCGCCTTGACGGGGTGATCAGTTTGCAGAAACGATTGAGCCGGCCCGCAAGGGCCGGCTCTTTTGTTGAATGACTTTCAGGTTATGAAGATCTTCGCGTCACTGCGGCCAGGCGCCCAACAAGCGGCGTAGATCGACGAACTGACCAATGTGATACGCATTGTGGTCAGCCAGGAGCAGGGCCTCGCGCAGAATGGTCTGGCAGTCGCCCCACGGGATGCGGGCGTAAAGATCGGTCTTTGGATTGGCAACCACGTCTTGCATGGCCTTTAGATCGTTGCGGAATTGCTGAATGCTTTTGTTCCATGCCGCCGCACTCGGCGGGACTTCCGTCTTCGGCCAATAGTCCTTGGGCCACTCCGGAGTCTTGTATTTCGAGTTGCGGCTGAACTCGAGAATGTCCCACTGTGTCAGGCGAAGGTGCTCAAGCAGCATCCAGGCGGAGTGCTCCAGTCCGTTGGGCTTCACGCCGCGTAGTTTCTCCGGCATGTTCTTCACGACGTCGTCAAACCGGGCGTGAGCGCCGCCACCGTCGAGGAGGTAGAGCAGGTGCTCGCGCAGTTGTTTGCCGTTTGGATCTTTAATAGCCATGTTCATCTCTCCCTAACAGAAATTCTTCACCACAGAGGCACAGAGTCACAGAGAAATTCTTGGATTCTATGTTTGCAGATTTTGTTTTTCTCCGTGTCTCTGTGCCTCTGTGGTGTAATGCACTTCATTGATCTCTTCCGGCCCTTCGCCGCGTAATACTCGGCCAATGCCGCGCACGATGCGGCGCATGGGGAGAACGCCTTTGTCATCCGCGAGAAATATTTCACCAGTGCGGCGGCCGCGATAGTACCAGCGTTTAAGCAGCGCGAGATGCTCCATGGTTTCAAGCGCAGAGCGCGCCTTCGCCGGCGGGAAGACGTCGAGAACGGACTGCACTCGCGATTCCATGGATTGCGATTTTTCGTGCTCCACGGGTTGAATCGAAAACACTGCGGGCCCGGAAATCGCTCCACCTTCTGTGCGAAAAAAAGTGACTGAGTCTGCGTGGTGGCAGGGTTGAACGACCAACGCAGAAAGGCGGTCAAGGCGCCGGGCGATCTCGGGAAACTGGCTCAGGATTGGCTTCAGCTTTTCGAGGCGAACATGAATCGCCGCGGCGTCTTCGAATGCGAGGTTGGCCGATGCTGTATCGCGCTGCGCGGAAAATTCGCGAGTTAAAGATTCGCCTCCGGAATCGAAGTAGGCTCGCACGCGGTTCACTTCGGCGGAATACTCTTCGTCGCTGCAACCCTTGAAGCAGGGTGCCAGGCACATCTTCATTTCAGAATAGATGCAGCCGGGAAATGCTGGATCGGGATGCAGATCGTCGACGCAGCGGCGCATCTTGAAGAAGTCGAGGGAATCGTTCATGAATTTCTCGGCCGCGGTGCGTGATTGGAATGGGCCGTAGTAAAGGTTGCGGCCGTTGAGACGGCCAAGCCGCGTGGTGATTGAGGCGCGTGGATATTGGTTTTCGAGATGCAGCTTGACCAGCGGCGCGAAGCGGAAGCGCATGCGGTTCGCGTAGGTCTTGGGAAACGTGGTGCGCAGGACTCGATAAAGCAAGAAGCCGGATTCGAAGTCGGAGCCGGTGGGCGCGTACTCGATTGAGCGAACGCGGTCGCGCAGGTTAAGTTTCTTAGTGCGCTCTTCGACCGGGCCCAGAAGGCGTTGCAGACGACGGCGTAGATTCGCTGTTTTGCTGACGTAGGGTTCGGCTTGGGGATCTTCGCCACGCAGGAGGAACACGGCTGGCGCGGCCAGGGACAGTGGCGAAGACTTCGGCATCGCGTTCAGGCGCGAATTCCAGATGCTTGGTCAGCACGAGATTATTCTAGTGCGGAAACAACCAATCCACCACGGAGGCACAGAGGCACGGAGAAATTAGCGATGCAGCGAGCGCTCGGCAATCTCGCGGACTCGCTCCATCGTGATTCCGGCACGTTGTTCGATTGCTAGAGGATGGTCCGTTGCTTCCAAAAGAAGATATGGGCGCTGGCCGTTGTCCTTGCTGTGAGCATTCGTTTTCAAGTTCAAAGTATCGGGATACAAATCGATCAAGCTGCTCAGCCATCCAAAGTACGGCGGTTCGTCAAGTAATTTGGGGTCGCGCCAGAGTTCGACCATCCTGTCGAAGTTGCTCTTGCTCAGGGAAGTCCAAACGCCCCAGCGGAAGGGTTCATCGTGACCAATCACGGGAACCTCGATTAAGCCCCGAACGAAGAAATCCTTTTTCTTAATTACACAGAAGTCCGAGTTGAGAAAGGAATCGGCATCAGCCAGCAAACTCTCAGACCAATAATATGGCGCGTCATAGGCGTAGTCGAGCGGAAGCCCCTCGTGCCACTTCCCACAGGTATGACATTGAAATCCTTCCAATTTGACCACGACCCCATTTTCGGCGGCCCGTTGAAAGTTGGCAATTGATAACTTGGATAGCCTTCTTCACATCCCGCCGTGGAACCGTCCGAAATAATGGGCGAGGTTTAACGACATGATCAGGATGCCTGCTCCGAGAACGAGCACATGCAGGGTTTTGCGCAGATCGAAGTTGCCGACCCGACAGACGAGGAGGTAGCCGATGGCAAGGTTGAAGAGGCCCCAAACGACATTAACTACTGAAGAGGACAGGCCCACGCCGGGCGGCGTTGCGAATGGACTTTGGAAGGCATGACCCGAGATTCCATTGCCGAGATGAGGCAGGGCGTTCGCAAGGAATACTCCCCCGAAGAGGTACGAGATGTAGTAATACCAGCGCGTTGTCATTCCCTATTGCCTCCAAGTCAAAAGTCGCAGATCGAGTTAAAGATTTCCCTATCGAATCCGTGCTGAAGGTTCACCGAAAGCTGGCGCTGCGGAATTTCTGGCGGAAGTCTTCGCCTTCCATCTTAATCACGCGGCACATTTCATGGAGGCGGGAGCGCATGCGTTCTCCGATGCGATCGCCGAGAGTTTCAGCGCGCGTGGCCCCTCGCGCCGGAGAAACGCTTCCATTCGCGCCTGCCGCCGGTTGGTCCTCAAAATTTGTCGTAATAATGGTGGTGCGGTTGTTGTTGTAGCGCGTGTTCAGGATGAGACTCACTGTGTCCCAAACCCATTCCGTCGGCTTCACTGCACCCAATTCGTCGAGAATCAAAACATCGCTCTCAAACACGGGACGAAGCACGTCGAGTTCGGTAGTTTGGACTGTGGCGTTATAGGAATTCTGGATTTCTTTCAGCAGTTCGCGATAGTCATAGAACAAGCACGGGACGCCTCGGTTCACGAGGTCCTTGGTGATGCCAACGGCCAAGTGAGTCTTGCCCGTGCCAATCTTTCCAATGATCAGTAGGCCCATGCCGTCTCGCGGATCGTATTCCTGCGCGAACCTGGAAGCGGCGAGGTGAGCAAATGCCAGTGAGGGATGGGCCCCCGGAAAGTCGGCCGTGTAGCTGGCGAGTTCACAATGTTCGTACCTCTTCGGAATCCGCGCAGCTGTCAGCAAGACTCCAGTGCGTGCATGGAGTTGGCAATCGCAGCGCGTGACCCGGCGATCTCTGGGCGCGCTAGAACTGGCGGGCAGCATCTTCCATCCTGTGCCCTCGCAAAGCGGGCAGACATCCGCAGCGGTCTTGATCAACCTCACCCCTTCTTCCTCGGTGCTTCTGAATTCGATCTTTTCTGAATTCTACTATTCGACTTTGCACCGAGGGGTGGTTTCCAGCAAGTGCGAAACGAGAGCTGCCTGTGTAGAACCTGTGAAGGGGTGATCCGACCTGTGGAGAACTGCGGAAAACGCCAGCAGTTCACCCCGGAATCCGCCCCAGCAGCCCCAATCCGGGACTCGGGGGTGTGAAACAGGCTTCGGGCGCGGATTTTCACAGTTGACATTCTGCTGAGAGAGAGGAAAATACGACCCGTCAGGTTTCCCCGCTCAGACACAATCATTTGTCCTCCCGGTGTGTGCTGGGTATGAAAGAGACCTGCGAGGAGAAACTAATGAATAAAGCTGATCTGGTTGACAAGATCGCGGGCGCTTGCGAAATCAGCAAAGCGCAGGCTACCACTGCGATTGACACTGCCGTGAGCAGCATCACCGGCGCTTTGCGGAAAGGAGATCGAGTGGCTCTGATCGGTTTCGGCACCTTCTCGATTTCGCAAAGAAAAGCACGGAACGGACGCAATCCGCAAACCGGCGCCACTATTAAGATCGCTGCCCGCAAGGTCGCGAAGTTTTCCCCTGGGGCTGAACTCAAGAAAGCAGTCAACAAGAAGTAAGCAAGAATTTTGAAGCCATTGCAAACGGCAGAGGGGTCGGCCCTGCCGTTTTTTTATTGGCTGCACGTTTTTATTGTCATCACATTTTTTTACCTTCAATATGATCGGCGAGCAGATGCCTGCAGCTACAATGGCCTGAGCATGATTGCCCACCTGCGCGGAAAATTGCTGGCCAAGCATCCGAACCAAGTCGTGGTTGAGACGGGCGGAGTCGGCTACGAAGTAAACATCAGCGTGCCCACTTTTTCCGAGTTGCCCGCGATCGGCTCGGAAGTTGCGCTTTTTATCCATACGCACGTGCGCGAGGATTTGCTTGCGCTCTATGGGTTTCTGCATCCCGCCGAGAAGCAATTGTTTGAGAAGCTAATGACGGTGAGCGGTATCGGCGCCAAGTTGGCGATTACGATTCTGAGCGGAATGGCCGCGGACGAGATGGCAGGTGCGATTCGCGGCAATGACGTGGCGCGGCTGACGCGCATTCCGGGCATCGGTAAAAAAACTGCTGAGCGGATGGTGTTAGAGTTGCGTGACAAGCTGCCTCCGGCGACAGGAATTTCCGCGCCCACGATTCCAGCGATGAGTGCTACGGAGGAAGACGTTCTCTCCGCGCTGGTGAACCTTGGCTACCAGCGAGCCGGCGCGGAGAAGATTCTTGCGACTGTGGCCAAGAGCGGGAAGAGTAATTCATTTGACGCATTGTTCCGCGAGGCGCTAGCCGGGCTTTCGAAGTAATTGCCGAGCCGGGCAAGTTATGCCCAGTCCGAGATGACACTATCGGCACCGTCGTCGTCCGATTGCCTCGCGTCATTTTTCTTGCGGCTGGCCTGGGGTTTCTTCTTCGGCTGACCTTGGGACTCTTCGCGAGCTTCCAGTGTTACTACGCAGGCTTCCTCGGAATCAGATTCGCCAGTCGATTCCGCGAACTCCAGCAGCTTCTTTCTGGTGTTCGCAGCCTCCCGCTTGGCGGCCAGCTCTTTGGGACGCGTAAAGAGCATCGAGTTGCGTGTTCGGATTGATTAGGCTGGGGTGAATGTGCATGGCTGTACTCCTCGCTCGCACCTACTGCGACTTTTTTGCCGCCCCAAGGAAACTTTCTGATTCCTGAAGCAATTCCTGTGCCGAAAAGGTGGATGGAATCAGAGGTGAACCTTAAGTGCGGACGTATAGATGGAGTTCGTCCGCCTTACCCAGCCCCACGCGAGAATGTATAGTGTGAGTTGCCGTTTTTGTGATTAGCGGATTTGCCAGCCGTGAATGCTGGCCGGTCTTGGTCCCGGGGACAATGCAAATTGATGGGGTTGATTCTATATTTCATTTTGATCGTGGCAGTCTTGGGAACACTATCTTCCGGCGTGTTCCTGGGCCTGGCATTGCTGGGCGTAATCCGCTTTCGCCGCGACGCGCGGCAGCAACTCAGCTACATTCCTGATGATGCGCATCTGCCTCCGGTTTCCGTTCTCAAGCCGGTGCACGGTCTGGAAGCGCAGCTGAAGGAAAATATCGAGAGCTTCTTCCGCCAGGACTATCCCGATTATGAAATCCTTTTTGCCGCCGACGAGGCGGATGATCCCGCCCTGGGTGTGGTGCGGGAAGTGTGCGCGCGCTATCCGCACATTCGGACGCGGGTGTTGACAACCGGTACGCCATGGCCCAACCCGGTGGTCTATTCGTTTCATTGCATGGCAGAAGCTGCGGCGCACGAAATTTTAGTCACGACCGATAGCGACGTAGAAGTTGATTCGCGCTATCTGCAGGAAGTCGTGGCGCCCTTGCTGGACCCGAAGGTTGGAATGGTCACGTGTGTGTACCGGGGCAAAAATGCGGCGGGATTTTTCTCCGGGCTTACGGCCATCGGCATGTCGGTGGAGATGACGGCGGGAGTGCTGGTGGCGAATCTGCTGGAAGGTATGAAATTTGGACTTGGTCCGACGACCGCGGTGCGCAAGGATGCGCTCGCGAGCATTGGCGGCTACACTGCGCTACGCGACTACATTGCTTATGACTTTGCCATCGGCAACCTGATTGCGAAAGCGGGATACCACGTCGTCCTGTCGGCTCACATTATTGATCATGTGGTGAACCAGAAGTCGTTCGGCCGCATGTGGCAAAACCAATTACGCTGGGCGCAGACCACACGCTATTCGCGGCCTAAAGGCCACTTTGGAAGTGGGTTGATTTTTGCCATACCCTACGGTCTGCTGGGATTCGTCGCGGCTGCGGGTTTGGGACACTGGGGAATTGGCGCACTTTTATTGGGCATCGCTGTTCTGAACAGGTTGGTGGAAGCGTGGCTCGTAGGCTGGATGGTGGTTCGTGATCCGCAGGTGCGGCGCGCGCCGTGGCTTTATCCCTTGCGTGATCTGCTCGGTTTCGCCGTATGGTTCGCCAGTTATCTGAGGCTGCGCTACGTTTGGCGCGACAGCCGCTTTGAGTTGCGGGGAACACGAATCGCGTTGCGGCAATCGTCACCAGATAGCAGATAGCGGGCTGCTGGCTTCGCGTGCGAATCCGAATCTAAATTTTTGCGGAGGATTATTTTGCGGGTTTTAGTTACCGGTGCGGCGGGATTTATCGGCAGTAACATGGTCGATCGCCTGCTTTCCGCCGGCCACAGCGTAGTTGGCTTCGATAACATGTCGACCGGGCAACGGCGGTTTTTGGAAAGCGCCATGGCTCATCCTCAATTCAGCTTTCGCGACGCCGACTTGCTCGACCGTAAGAGTCTCGCAGAAGCGATGAAAGGCGCGGAATTGGTGATTCATTTTGCCGCCAATGCCGACGTGCGCTTCGGCACCGATCATCCCCGCAAGGATCTGGAACAGAATACGATCGTGACCTGGAACGTGCTGGAAGCGATGCGCGAGCAAGGCTGCAAACGGATTGTGTTTTCCTCGACGGGATCAGTCTACGGAGAGCCGGAAATCTTCCCCACGCCGGAAACATGTCCTTTCCCGGTGCAGACTTCGTTGTACGGCGCCTCCAAACTCGCTGCGGAAGGGCTGATCCAGGCGTATTGCGAAGGCTTTGGCTTGCAGGGCTACATTTTTAGATTCGTATCGATCCTGGGAGAGCGTTACTCGCACGGACACGTCTTCGATTTTTATCAGCAGCTATCTGAGCACCCTGATCATCTCCATGTACTTGGCGACGGTCATCAGCGAAAATCATATTTATATGTGCAGGATTGCATCGATGCCATTTTTCTTGCCCTCGAGAAAGCCGATAACAAAGTGAACATCTTCAATCTTGGGACCGATGAATATTGCGAGGTCGTCGATTCTATCGGTTGGATTTGCGAACATCTGGGTCTACGTCCGAAGCTCACCTATTCCGGCGGGGAACGCGGCTGGGTTGGAGACAGTCCTTTTATTTTTCTGGACTGCTCACGTATCCGCGCCCTAGGCTGGCGGCCGCGATTGACGATCAAGCAGGCGGTTCTGGCTACGATCAAATTCGTCAGCGCGGACGCTGCCGCATTGAAGTCGGGGTCATGAAGTCAAGGTTTTATACGCTATACTTAGCGGCCACCAGGGAATCTATCGTTTGATCATCACACGCAGCCCGTTGCGAATCTCATTGGGTGGAGGGGGCACCGATCTTCCTTCGTACTATCGCAAGCATGGTGGCTTTGTGTTGTCTGCCGCCATCAACCGGTACGTTTACATCACCATCAATGAAGCGTTTCGTCCGCGCATCATCCTGAAATATTCCAAGCTGGAAGATGTGGAGCGGTGGGAGGAGATTCAACATCCCATTATTCGCGAAGCGCTGCGCATGACCGGTGTCATGGGTCCGTATCTCGAGATCGTCAGCCTCTCGGATATTCCTGCCGGCACGGGGCTGGGATCGTCGGGAAGTTTTACCACCGCGCTGTTGCGCGCTCTGCACACGGTGAAGCGAAACTTTGTTCCGCCGCAGGAGTTGGCGGAGCAGGCCTGTCATATTGAAATCGATTTATTGAAAGAGCCGATCGGCAAACAGGACCAGTACATCGCGGCATTTGGCGGCATCACCTGTTTTGAATTTCTTCCCGATGATCGAGTGGTTGCCGAGCCGCTGAAGATCGCGCCGGAAACTTTGGCCAATCTCGAAGACAATCTGCTGCTGTTCTTTACCGGAGCATCGCGGTCAGCGGCGGAGGTTCTGCGCGATCAGGATACGCGGACGCGCGAGAACGCGAGTGAGATGCTGGAGAACCTGCACCTCACCAAGCGGCTCGGGCACGAAAGCCGGGACGCGCTGCTGGCCGGCGATCTGCGCAAGTTTGCCGAGCTGATGCACATTCATTGGGAGCACAAAAAAAAGCGCTCGCCTGGAATGAGCAGCGGCTTCATTGACGAGATGTATGAGTTGTCGCGCGCCCATGGAGCGCTGGGCGGCAAACTGATCGGCGCCGGCGGCGGAGGTTTCCTGATGCTCTACACGGAAGACAAAACTCGCCTGCGCTCCGCCCTGCGAAGCGCCGGGTTGCGCGAGGTTCGGATGCAATTCGATTTCAGTGGGACTTCCGTTCTGGCACACTCTTAAGAGCAATGCTACCCGTAGCCATACTTGCCGGCGGCTTGGCCACGCGCCTGGGCTCACTGACGGAAGCGATTCCGAAATCGCTGATCCCGATTGATGGCGTACCTTTTGTGGCGCATCAGCTACGACTGCTGAAAAAAAACGGCATCCAACATGTCATACTGTGCGTCGGCCATCTGGGCGGAATGATTGAGAAAACGGTTGGGGACGGCAGTTCGTATGGAGTAAAGGTCGATTACTCCTACGATGGTGCGGCGTTGCAGGGCACGGCGGGAGCAATTCGAACCGCACTCCCTAAGTTGGGAGAAAGTTTCTTTGTGATGTATGGCGATTCGTATCTGGCGTGCGATTATCCCGCCATCGAGCGGGAATTTTTACGAAGCAATAGGCTGGGACTGATGACGGTTTTCCGCAACAACGGGCAGTGGGATACAAGCAACGTGGAGTTTGCTGACGGCCGCATTCTGGCCTACAGCAAGAAGAATCGCACTCCGCGCATGCAATACATCGATTACGGATTGGGAGTTTTTCGTGCGCAAGCTTTTGCTCGATCGAGCGCCAGCGATCTTGCCGACGTTTACGCAGATCTACTGCGGACCGGCGAATTGGCCGCCGTGGAAGTGCACGAACGCTTTTACGAGATAGGTTCGCCCGCGGGATTGAAGGAGATGACAGCTTTCCTGAGCCAGCCAGGGGACGCGCAGAAATGAGTGACCGCAAATTGGATCAGGATAAGTTCACTCAGGATTTTCTCTCCGAAGCGGCCCAGATCATTGCGAAGCTGGATGTGGCCAGCATTGAAAAGGCCGCGAATCTGCTGGCCAGCACTCGATCGGCGGGTGGACGTCTATTTATTTTGGGCGTGGGTGGAAGCGCAGCCAATGCATCTCACGCCGTGAACGACTTCCGCAAGATCGCCGGCATTGAAGCGTATGCGCCGACGGACAACGTATCGGAGTTAACCGCGCGCACCAACGATGAAGGCTGGAGTTCCGTCTTCGATAGCTGGTTGCGTACCAGCCGGCTGCGGGCCAACGATTTGCTGCTTGTTCTCTCGGTGGGTGGCGGGAATCTTGAGCAAAACGTCAGCCCGAATCTGGTGGCCGCGCTGAAGTACGCGAAGTCAGTCGGCACAAAGATTATTGGAATCGTTGGCCGCGATGGCGGCTACACAGCCACGGTCGCCGACGCATGTGTCTTGATTCCCGTGGTAAATCCGGCGCACATCACGCCGCACACGGAAGCCTTCCAGGCGGTGATTTGGCATCTCTTGGTTTCGCATCCCGCGGTGAAGTTGCAGGCGACGAAGTGGGAATCGATGGCAGCGGGCGACAAGCGCCGTGCCGTTTTTCTTGACCGCGACGGCGTTATCAACCGGGCTTTTGTCCGCGACGGCAAGCCATTGCCCCCGCCAACGCTGCAAGAGTTGGAAATTCTGCCCGATGTTCCCGAGGCGTTACGCGACCTGAAGCAGCACGGCTTCGAACTGCTGGTGGTAACGAACCAGCCCGATGTCGGGCGCGGAAAGCAATCTCGAGAATCGCTTGACGCCATGCATCGGTCCTTATCCGCGAGTCTACCCATCGACGAGATTTTTGTTTGCACTCACACCGATCAAGAAAAATGTGACTGCCGTAAGCCGCTGCCGGGAATGATTCTGGAAGCGGCTCGCAAGCACAACATCGATCTCGCGGCCAGTTTCATGGTTGGCGACCGATGGCGCGATATCGATGCCGGTTATAATGCTGGATGTAAGACTATTCTTATTGATTACGGCTATTCGGAGCGAGCTCCTGATCATGCTCCTGACATGCGTGTGAAATCGCTTCGTGAAGCGGCTGACTGGATCATCCGTTCCTCGGCAAAAGGAGTAAGTCCATCATGAAGTCTGTGTCCGACCTGCGCGTGCAAATCTTCGCCGACGGGGCCGACAAGGCCAGCATGCTGGAGCTCTACCGTCAGCCCTACATCAAAGGTTTCACCACAAATCCCACGCTGATGCGAGCCACGGGAGTCAAGGACTATCAGGCCTTCGCGCTCGACCTGCTGGAAACCATTCAGGACCGTCCCATTTCATTTGAAGTGTTCGCCGATGAAGAACCCGAGATGGAAGAGCAGGCGCGGCACATCGCTGCGTGGGGCAAGAACGTGTTTGTCAAAATTCCAGTGATGAATACCAAAGGTGCGCCGACTTACGATTTAGTCCGGCATCTTTCCGGTGAAGGAATTCAGTTGAACGTGACCGCACTGCTTACGCTGGAGCAAGTGCGGAAGGTTTGCGATGCATTGCAGGACAACGTTCCCGCTTACGTTTCAGTTTTTGCTGGCCGCATCGCCGATACCGGACGCGATCCCGTGCCGCTGATGCGCGAAGCTGTGGCTATGGTGAATGAGGTGAACGCTCAACTGATCTGGGCGAGTCCGCGTGAACTCCTTAATGTTTTCCAGGCGGATGAGATCGGTTGCCACGTGATCACGGTCACCACTGATGTTCTGAAGAAGCTTCCGCTTGTAGGCAAAGACTTGCACGAGTTCTCGCAGGAAACCGTACAGATGTTTCACAGGGATGCGGTAAAGTCGGGTTACTCTTTGCCGCCTTAGAGTTCCTGCAGGTTCTCGCCGCAGTTAGCAACGAGTCATCGTTAGGGATGATTTGTGAAGATCACCTTGCCTGACGCTTCGCTGGCAATGTGCAACGGTCCCGGCAGCAACGCTTCCACTTTCGCCCTGTTCTGCTGCGGCACAAAAAGAAAAACCCGCTCCCGAGAGTCCACGCGCGCTGCAGATCCTGGTCATCGAGGAAAATGTGTGGCGCGTCGGGATAGGTTGATCCCCACCACATGGAAGTCGTATTCCCATTCACCAGTTCAATCGGCCGCCGCAAGTAGAACAGCAACGACGATCCAAACGACTGATCGCCGTAAATCATCACGCGGTCTGTCGGCTTAAGTTCTGGAGCGATCTGTCGCGCCATGCTGCGCGAGCCCAGATACG
Source organism: uncultured Acidobacteriaceae bacterium (assembly GCA_963838015.1). Lineage (GTDB taxonomy): Bacteria > Acidobacteriota > Terriglobia > Terriglobales > Acidobacteriaceae > Sulfotelmatobacter. The sequence continues at coordinate 653,239 of CAWIPG010000001.1, forward strand.
GGTCGAAGCGCACAAGAGCGATGTGCGCGGCGATCAGAAAACAGCCATCGTGACGCCCGTAGTCCAGGTCGCGGCGAAGTTCGCGCCGCGCCGCCTGAGCCGGAAGGCCAGCGCCGGTCCGATCAGTAAAACGATGGCAGCCAGTATGGCTGGAAGGCGCAGCGCCGCGAACGATTCTCCGGTGAGATCGAGCATGTGCCCCATCGATAGCGTTTCGGCCTGAAGGTTTGGTTTCGCGAGCACGGTTCCAATGTCAGGCACGAACGGCAGTTGACGCGAACTCCACAATCCCGCCGCCAAAACCGCCGAGATCGCGATGCAGATCACGGCGAGCAGGCCAGAAGTCCACAGCAGCCAGCTCCGCGACCCATACTGCTCTTCGTCGGCGAGCCTTTCCGCAATCAGCAACAGGATCGGCAGGTAAGCGGGGAAGGTGTAGTACTCCTGATTCGTGGAAAATGAGAAGAAGACGAGCGTAACTCCGGCCCAGGCCAGGCAGATCAATTCGGTTCGGGAGCGGAAGTCCAGAGGTTTTCGCGGTGCCTTGTTGCCGCCACTCTTGCGTCGTGCGATCCAGTTTGCGACCGGACGCCGCAGCGCCACCGGCAGGTACAAACTCCACGGGAACAACCACACCAGGTGCAGCGTCCAGTAGAGTGAGTCGGTTTGTTTGTTGTAGTCCTTCGGGATGCGCTTGCCGAGGAAGCGCATGAAGTGCTCGTTCACAAAATAAAACCAGAAAAAATGTGGATTGCGAATTCCGGCGAGCAAATGCCAGGGCGCAGCGATCACCAGAAAGAGCAACACTCCGGTGAATAGATGGAACTCGCGCCAGCGGCGCCACTCTCCGCTGATCAGCACATATAGCAACAGCGCCAAACCAACCACGACGATAGCGAGCAGGCCTTTGGTGAGCACAGCCAGCGCCATGCAGACATAGCCGCCGTACCAGCGCCAAGGGGTACGATCTTCTAGCGCCGTGACGAAGAAATAAAACGACGCAGCGATAAATAAACTAAGGATTGATTCCGGAATGAGGATGCGAGTGAAGAGATAACAGCCCGCCGTCGTCGCGACGAACAGCCCGGCGTAAATGGCGGCGCGGTCGCCGAAGGCACGGCGTCCCCAGCGCATGGCCAGCAGCACTAGCAGCAGCATGGAGAGCACAACTGGCAGATGCGTGGCGAACTCGTTCGCGCCGAAACCGAGGTAGCAAAAGGAAACCAGCCAGTACATCAGCGGAGCTTTTTCAAGATAGCGGTTGCCGTTCACCTTCAGCGTCACGTAGTCGTGCGTGACGGACATTTCGCGCGCGGCCTCGGCGTGCGTGGAATCCGCGTCGTCCTGCAGTCCCGGCGAAAAAAGCGAGCCCACATATACTACCGCGAATAAGACCACTACGCCTGGCGATGCACATTTTTGCGGCGGAGCGCCCGCTTGACGGAGGGTTTGATGCGGAAGGATGAGAGAGCACGCTCACTCCGAGTAGCCTTCGTCATCCTCATCTTCATCATTATCGTCGTCGTCTTCCTCGTCGTCATCTTCTTCGTCTTCGTCCAGATCTTCATTGTCTTGCTCTTCGTCCTCTTCATCATCCTCGTCTTCTTCAGGCTCTTGCTGCAGGTGAAGAATGACGGCTACCAACCGATCGGGTTTTGACGCGGAGCGTCCCAAATGCGTTGTGTTCATATCCAATGGTACCGCGTAGCATCGCCTTGATCTTACTTTCCGATGCAGAACGTGCTGAAAATCAGATTGAGAATGTCGTCGGTGGTAGTTGCGCCGGTGACGGCGTCGAGCGGTCGAAGCGCATTGTAGAGATCGAGCAGCAGCATTTCGTGCGGGACTTTGGCCGCAACGGCGCCGCTGGCCGCATTGAGCGCGGCGAGTGAATCCTGCACCAGGCCTTGATGGCGAACATTGGTGAGAAAGCCGGCTTCCGCTTGCGCTCCAGTCTCGCCACCGACGTGGCGCAGAATTTCGGCGCGCAGTTCGGCGATGCCCTCGCCGGTCAGGGCCGAAGCGCAAATAATCGAAGACTGGACACTATCCACTGACCACTGACCACGGGATGCCAGATCCGACTTGTTTCTCACCACGATCGTCGGTCGCCCCTCCGCGTGTTTCAGAAGTTCGTTGTCTTGTGCTTCCGGCTGTGACGCGTCGAGCACAACCAACACCAAATCAGCATCGGCCAAGGCTTCCATGGATTTGCGAATGCCGATGGATTCGGCTTCATCCAGGGCATCGCGGATTCCCGCGGTGTCCACAAGCTCAATCGGAATTCCGCCGATGGCAACGGTTTCGCTGACCAGGTCACGAGTCGTGCCGGGAGTTGCGGTGACGATGGCGCGCTCGCGCTCGACGAGCCGGTTGAACAGACTGGATTTGCCAACATTCGGCCGGCCGACGATGGCGAGGGTCAATCCCTGGTGCACGATCTTGCCATAGGTGAACGTAGCGGCAAGTTTTTCAAGCGGCTCGCGGACTGCGGAAATGCGTTCGAGAATGGCGGCATCGGGTAACACAGAAACGTCATCTTCCGCGAAATCTATCCCCGCTTCGAGCACGGCGATCAGCTCGACCAGCTTCTGTTTCACGGGCAACAAGCGGCCGGGAAAGAGCGCCTTCCAGCTGCTGGGCCGCGATCTTCGCCTGGTAGAGCGTTTGCGAATCGATCAGGTCGCGAACCGCCTCCGCCTGGGTAAGATCGATGCGGCCGTTAAGAAAGGCGCGCATGGTGAACTCTCCGGGTTCGGCGAGGCGCGCCCCGGCGGCGGCGCATAGCTCGACGATGTGACGGAGCACGACCGGAGAGCCGTGCGCGGCGATCTCGACGATGTCGTCGGTGGTGTAGGAATGTGGTTTGGCGAAGTAAGTGACTACGACTTCGTCGATTCGAGAGACAGGAGCCGAGCTTCGCTCGGCTGGATAGCGGTGGCGGCTGTCCCACAGTGGCGGGTTCGATTAGCTCCCCGAAAACTGCCCGGCCTGGCTCCAGCTCATGTTTCAAGCGCAACATCGGGCCAGTGATTTCCCGTGCCTGCGGCCCCGCAACCCGCACCACGCCAATTCCGCCGCGTCCGGGCGGGGTCGCAATGGCGACGATCGTATCGTCAAGATTCACGGAGCGATTGTAGCGGTTAAACTGGAAGGACAACCAGCGGCCGGCAAGGCAAGTATTTCATTTGTGGCCGGGCATAGCGAAAGGGGCAACATTGTCAGTCGCCGACGAACTGCTTGAAGCCAATCAGCAATTTGTAAAAAACTTCAACCTGGGAGACCTGGCCGTGAAGCCGCGCCGCCGCGTAGCCGTGCTGGCCTGCATGGATTCCAGAATCCTGTTTGAACGCTGCCTGGGATTGAAGCCGGGAGACGCGCACATGATTCGCAACGCCGGCGGCATCGCCACCGAAGACGCGTTGCGCTCGCTGATCGTTTCGCATCACCTGCTCGATACGCAGGAGTTCATCATCATCAACCACACCGACTGCGGATTGCTGAAGGTGAAGGAGTACGAACTACGGGCGCATCTGACCGATAAGATGGGCGCCATCGCCAACGAGCCTGCCCATTTCTATGCCTTCGACGATCTCGAAGCAAACCTGCGGCAACAGGTTCAACGCGTGAAATCGCATCCGTGGATACCGAAGCATATTCCGGTGCGGGGGTTTGTTTATGACGTGAAGACGGGACGACTTACGGAAGTCCACGCTGAGAAATGAGCGCGGCCTCGTGCATTGCCGATTCTAAGAGTCTGGCAGAATAACCGCCTGCCAGCGATATGGAAGGTCTTGGTCTCGTCTGTCTTCAGGGGTTGGAACAATAGCCATGTAAACAGGGAGCCTCGTGGCGACGCACGCCAATACGATCTCCTCAACAGCATCGACCAAGTTGGTCCAAAACATCTCAACAAATTCCAGCAGATCGACCCCATTCAATCGCGGAAATCCCACTGCGACTTTCTGGCCTCTTGCCTGGTAAAGCATTTTGAGCGGTTGATAGGTCGTATCGTGAATGATCTTGTCCCTAATCTCTTGCAGACCGAGAGTCCAAGTTGTTCGGTCGCTGCGTAGAATGTCGATCAAGTGTGTTGATGCACGGCCCGGATGGGCATCAACATACTTCTTTGCTTCCTTCTCGAACTTGGCATCATTGCTGTAGCGAACGAATTGCAAGCTATGCCCAGTCAGAATCTCGGTGACGGTCATTGCGTGTGGTCTCTTGGATGAATCATCCTTCTGCCCAAACAGGTGATACAGCGCAGTCCGGGAGGAGACGAAGAAGCTGTTCATCGCACGGTTAAGCGTTGGCTCGAAATCTTGAAGGACCGAAATAACGCCGTAATTTCTAACCACCACAGCTCTGCCTTCACTTATATCCTTCACATGCTGTTCCGTCAGTCTCCGAAGCTCATGCCGCGCGTCGTTGCATTGCCGCATACACTCAAAGAGTAGCTGGTGCGCTGCATCGAACTCCCCACGGTCGTTAGAACTCAAGGCTGCGCCTTGCGAGAGTTGGCTGATCTGGTGCATAATGCGAAACATCCAAACACCATCTTCGGCGTCGCCCAGCGTTTTGAAAATCATTGCGCCACGCTCTGAAATGCCCCAGCGTTGTTAAAATGCTAGCGGCTTGTCGACCCGCCGCATAACTCACTCCCCCAACTACCGCGTCACCACTTTCTCAATCGCTGCCCGCAGCTGATCGTAGGGCAGCGCGCCCGGATGATACATTGCCACCTTGCCCGTACGGTCTAGCAGCACAAGCGTGGGCGTGGTTGAAGCGCCATAGGCATCGAAGTTGTACTTGCTGATGGGCACTGGCATGTCGAGCAGTCCGCCGTAGAAGCGGTGGCGCACGGCGTCAATGTACGCTAGTTCGTCGCTGGGCGATGCGTGCTCAATCTGCGCGGTGTAGCCGTAGAGTTTGGTGGGGCCAACCACGGCCAATCCTTTGGGCGCAAACTCCGTTCGCAATTGCGTGATGATGGGCGCTTCCGCTTTGCAATCGCCGCACCAGTGCGCCCAGAAGAAAAGCAACACGGGCGAACCTTTTAGTTGAGCGAGCACCGGCGGCTTCGAGCCAAGAAATTGATCCGCCTTGATTGCGGGCGCCGACTTCCCTTCGAGCGAGAGCAGGTTCAGATTTTTCTGCAGACGGGCGCGGATCGATGTGCTGCCATAGGTGTGCAATCCATTCTGCAGAACTGTGACGGCCTGGATTCGTTTGCCTTGAGCCGCCAGCGTTTGCGCCTGGACTTCGATGGCCGCACCGAGCGCGATCGGCAGATGCGGTTCAGAATCGAGAGGCCGCTGCTTGAGTTGCTCCAGAGCGAGAGTTCTAGTTTCTTTCGCGTAAGCCGCTGCCTGATCGTATTCGCGAGCGCTAAGTGCGGCTCGCCCCAGCCATGAATAGGCCTCGATGTATTCCGGCGTCACATTATTCTGGCTTCGATAAGCCTTCAGGTCAGCATCCGCCGTCGAAAAATTATTTTGAGCCAGCGCCGAGCGAACATCTTCAACTATCCCTGCCCACGCCGGAGTGACCAGCGCAATCAGAACCAGAACTTTGCCGAAATATGTGTTTCTAATCATGACTCTCTGATGATGTATCTTTTGCCTGCCTGCTGGCAAATGCCGTGTTTGAGAGCATCGCCGCCTTGCGCCGTAAGGTGCTGATACACAATCACTTAAGTGTCAAACCAGAGAAATATTGTGGATTTTCGGGGATTTTTCACTTACAATTTAGCTGCGTTTGACTTTAGATTTCTTTCGCAGTACCCAGTTTCTCCGCTCAACCAGCGCGTGACCTGCCTGCAGAAGAAGCCTTCCAAAGTTTCAGCGCTACATCAACACAAAGGAACATTGCAACACATGGAAACAGGAACAGTGAAGTGGTTTAACGACGCCAAGGGCTACGGTTTTATCAGCCGCCAGAACGGCGAGGACGTATTTGTGCACTTTTCGGCCATTCAGGCAAGCGGCTTCCGCAGCCTGCAGGAAGGCCAGCAGGTGCAGTTCGACGTGGTCAAAGGCCCGAAGGGCTGGCAGGCCGAGAACGTGAAGGGTGCATAAACCACTTCGCAGCTAACAATTCGTTAGATGGAAAAAGGGCGGCCAGCGATGGCCGCCTTTTTATTGAGCGATTGAGCGATCGGGTCATCGGGCGATTTAAAACCCGACGGCCAAAAATTCGAAATTTAGAATCAGGATGCTGCTCGGCGATTCTCAATCGCCCGATGACCCGATCACTCAATGACTCAATCGCTCAGTGACTCTCTCGTATCAGCACAACATCCGAATCCGTATGGCCGCGCACTAACGCCAACTGCTTGCCATCGAACGACCAATGAAAGTCGTAAATCCGTTCGGAAGTGAAATTGGTAATCTGTTTGCCTTTCGAGCCGTCGAGGGGTTGCAGCCAGAGATTGTCGACTCCGTTGCTGCGAGTTGTATAGACGACGGCTTTCCCGTCGTGAGCAAAGCGCAAGAACCCAAATAACGGACGCTCGAATTCCATCAGCTTCGCTTGTCCGGAATCTGTGGCAACCAACGCTAATTTTTGCTTGTGCTCGCCGGAGTGTTCGAGCGTGGCAAATGCGGCGAGCTTGCCGTCGGGCGAAACGTCGATACTGCGGTAGGAAATCGGCAAATCCGATATTACCTGCGGCGCTCCGCCGTCGATCGAGACGCGCGCCAGCCTTCCCTCATCCCCTTGTTCGATGTAGTACACCCAGCGGCTATCGGACGAGCAGACGGGAAGTTGATCGCGCTTGCCGGTGGTGAGCTGTTTCAAGTTTCCGCCCGAGGGGTCGATGCGCCAGATGTTGTCGTAACCGGGCCCTCCATGAAACAGCAGCTCGAAGACAATAAAGCGGCCATCCGCGCAAGCTGAAGGATTGCCGCTCGGGTGGCCTTCTTCGGGCGTAATCACACTCTTGACGCCCGTAGCCGGATCGACCCGGTTGAGCAGAGTCCGCTGATCGCCGATAAGCTGTTCGTCAGCGGTCCATGTGAAATTGGTGTTCTGGTTGCTCGGAGCTATGGCGCGGGCCTCGCCAGAAGCAGACATCACGAACAGGTTCCAGTGTTCCTCACTCAGAATCGTCGCCACGGCCTGACCGTTCGCCGCAATGCTCAGGTCGGAATAAATATTCGTGTCGCGCGTGATTGGAGAAATTTTTCCTTGAGGATAGGAAAGAAACCCAATTTGCATCTGATGAAAACTGGTGTCTTGTTCATGAACCAGCCCGAGTACCCCGCTGCCGTCGGGCATCCAGGTCGGAAATACGAAAAATTCGTCGGCGCCTGTGTTAAGGAAAGTTTTCTGTCCACTGGCCACATCGATCGCGACCAGGGCTTCCAGGTATCCCGCCCGCAGAGCATTGCAAATAATCGTCTTCCCATCGGGAGACCAGGCGGGAGCGGAGATTCCTTCGGCGTTTGCGCCGCTGGCGAGCACGCTCTCCGGTGAGTTGGTGCCTTCCGCTGCGCGGACGATCAACTGATATTTTCCTGGCTCGGGATTGTCATTGCGAATGAAGGCTAGCCGCTTGCCGTCGGGAGAAAAGGTAATGTTGGAGTCGACATCCGAGGCTAACTTTTGCGGTGTGCCTCCGAGCAACGCAGAGCGGTAGAGAAATTTCAGCTCCGGATTGCCCGGATCGCTGCGCACAAAGTAGAAGTAGTTGCCGTCGGGCGAAAAGCGCAGCCCGTTGTAATAGACATCAGCGGGCGGTTGCACCTGCGTGTTGCTGTTGGTAGGGACGTTGCGCAACCACAGGCTGGCGAGTCCGTTATCGCGCGCCAGGTTGAGAATATATTTTCCGTCGGGCGAGATGGCGGCGGAGACGGACATGCCATCATCCGTCACCTTAGTGACGGTAAAGTTCTGGAACGGTACGGAAGGCTTGCGGAGAAAAATCGAATACGCCAGAAAGCCTGCCAGCACTAATGCAATCGCGGTGCCGATAAAACGAAACCGGAATTTCGAAGCGCGTTGCGGCGTTGCCTGAGTTGCAGAGGATGGAAGGGTGGCCGCGCTGCCCGTTGACGAAGGCGTTGCGGTTTGCGGTGAGGAGGCCTGCGCTGTGGTCGAGTCGGAACCGGAGGCGAGCGGCTGAATGCCGGCTGGCGCTGCCTGAGTGGGCTTTCTTCCTGATTCGGTATCCCGTTTCAGCCGCCTCAAATCGCCGCGAAGATCGGCTGCGGACTGATAGCGCAGGTCACGCTCTTTTTCCAGCGCCTTCGCGATAATTTCATCGAGCTTGGGAGGAAGCGAGCCGTTCAGTTGCAGCACGGAAGGTGGATCAAGCTGAAGAATGGCGTGGAAGATCACGGCCGAAGTCGCACCGGAGAACGGCAGACGCCCGGTTGCCATCTGGTAGAGCACCACCCCAAGAGAAAATAAATCCGTGCGCGCATCGAGCCCTTCCCCGCGCGCCTGCTCGGGCGACATGTAAGCGATGGTGCCGACGGTCGCGCCCGGGCTGGTGAGGTGCACCGGCCCCGGAGAATCCAGAGTCGCTCCCATGGTTTCCGTAGCTATCGTGGAATGCGTCAGCTTGGCCAAGCCAAAATCCAGAATTTTCACCGGCCCGCGCTGCGTAACAAATATGTTTGCGGGCTTGATATCGCGGTGGATGATTCTCTTGGCGTGGGCGGCATCGAGCGCATCGGCAAGCTGAATGCACCACTCCAGTAGCCGGTCGAGCGGGACCGCGCCAAGATTCAAGCGCCGGTCCAGGGTTTCACCTTCCAGCAACTCCATGGCGATGAACGACTGGGCATTCCCCTCTGCACCCTCGACTTTTTCGACGGCATAAATAGTGCAAATGTTGGGATGGTTCAGCGACGATGCTGCTCGCGCCTCCAGCAGAAAACGGTCGAGTGCATTTTGATCGCGGGAGAGTTGCGGCGGCAGAAACTTCAGCGCGACGCGGCGCTGCAGGTCGAGATCTTGCGCTTCATAAACAATTCCCATCCCGCCGCTGCCAAGCTGGCCGGTGATGCGGTAATGCGAAATGGTCTGGCCGATCATGAATGAGTTGTGAGGAGAAAGTCATCTTAGGAGGGATGAGCAAGCCAGTCAAACTCCTGGGGTAGGTAGGTTAGAGGAGACGCGGAAAAAGCACGCCAGAGTGGCGTCGGGGTTTCTATTATTTCTAGTAAGCGAGAGCCTCGGGCGAAAGGGGGGAGACTAATGAGGCCAATGCGTGTGATCGCCCGGCTTTCGTCAGCCCATCCTGTTCCTAATGAACGCGGACGGCTTGACCATTTTCGATCTTGAATTTCATCGAGTAATCACACCCAAAACTATCCGATTCCCTCACGGCACAGACGTTGTCGTGTGCCTCGATTATCCGATTATTTTCGTCGTAGGTGACTTTGTCCGCCCACATGGAAAAGAGGTTGTATCGACGAATATTCGATTCTCATAGGGAGGGTAAAAATCGCCCACGTAATTGTGCGTTTGGTTTGCCAGAGTCTCGCTGGCATAGCGAATGTAAAGTACAAACGGCACGCCCTCCGTTGAAGGTGCCGGAAAGAAGTCTTCGCCGTAGGGAGAAATGTCGTAAAGAATGGTTGCCCGCAGAGCGGGCGAGGGGTTGATCGGCACGGGCACATCGGTCATTAGTGGGGACGGGTGTAAGGTGAAATCAAAGGCATAACTGTTCGGCGACTCTACGCGAAAGAGCGGTCGATGGATGGGTCTGAAAACGGGACTTGTCACCGTCATTCTGTAATCTCCGAGAGGGAGATCGGCGGAGTAGGAGCCCTTACTGTCGGTGGAGACCGTCTTGCTGCCTCTTCCGCTCTGAAACTGTACCTTGGCCCCATCCACGTCATAACCGCTAGAGCTCCTGATCCTTCCATGGACATGGAATGTCTGAGTCTGTGTCGCAAGAGCCGTGGTCTGTCCGAACAGCGTTGAGCAGAACAGAAGGGTTGCCACCGGAACTGAGATCACGGCCAAGCAAAGACGGCACGGCTGACGCTTCCTCATACCCATCAGAGACACCGACCACTTCGAGGCAGTTCCCTGTGCTGCGATTCTTTAATTAGTTGTTGTTGGATCGCCATTTCGCTCATTTTATCGGCCGCCGTTTGAGCGGCCCAGCGATGGCTACGCGGCCGTGGCTTCCTCCGCCGCGCTGACCGAATCGAAGAAGTTGAAGAACTGTTCCACCCGCGTAACTGCGAGGGCGTTGTGGACACGATCGCACACGCCTACCAGCGCTAAGCTGCGTCCGCCATGTTGCCGCGTGACATAGGCGCCGACCAGCGCTCCGATTCCCCGCTGAATCCACATAAGGAACGTTGGTGAAATCGATGATCAGCGCCTGCGATTTGTCGGCGCGGACCAGCGCCTGGAATTCGAACATGGTGGTCATTACGAGCGCCCCGTGGAGGCGGAGAATGCGCTGTCCTAGCTGTGTTCCGGGCTGGTCTTCAATGCGAAGCGATTCTTGCGGCATTTCCGAGATATTAACCCGTGCGTAATATTTGATTGTTAACGCAGTGTTAATTTGGAAACCGTTTCCAGTTTTCCAATCTCATGAATGCTAAAACTCGAAACGAGGAAGATCTAAATAGCCGCAGCTTGCTCGCGTCGCTTCGCCTGGATTTCAATGAAAACGTTAACCAGCGACACCGCCGCCGGCGTCACTCCGGGAATGCGTGAGGCCTGGGCCAGCGTGCGCGGCTGCACATGCGTGAGCTTTTCCTGCATTTCGCGCGAGAGTCCGCTGACCGAGCGATAGTCGAACCAGCCGGGGATCGACCGCTGCTCCGACTTCTTCATCCGCTCCATAGCGCGCTGCTGTTGCAGCAGGTAGCCTTCGTATTTGATTTCGGTTTCCACTGACTTGAGTTCGTTGCGGACTTCGGAGGAAAGCGTGACCACGGATTCGCGCGGGTTCTCACGGATATCTTCTTCTCTTTTTCTCACGAAGAAAACTGGATCGAGCTCGCGAAGGATCGGCGCTAGTTGCTCGATGACGATTTCAGGACGCTTCAGCAGTTGGGCGCAGGTTTGGCCTAGGGCAGCTTCAAGTCCGGCCGGCGTGGCGCTGCAAGCGACAACAGGTACCTCGTCGCTTCGCTCCTCGGAATGACAAGATGCGATCTTTCCCAACATTTCAGGCGTTAGCCTCGTATGCTCTAGCAATTTCTTGATCTGATCCAGACGCTGCTGCTTCGCTCGAAAATCATCCCATGCTTGATCCGAGATCAATCCCACGCGGTGCCCATGGGGCGTGAGCCGTCGGTCCGCATTGTCGATGCGCAGGTGCAGGCGGAATTCGGCACGCGACGTGAACATTCGATAAGGCTCATTCGTGCCCTTGGAGATCAGGTCGTCGATCAGGATCGCGGTGTAAGCCTCGGTGCGGTCGAGGATCAATGGTGGCTGCGCCTTCACTTGCAATGCCGCGTTAATGCCCGCCATCAGACCCTGACAAGCAGCCTCCTCGTATCCCGATGTCCCGTTGATCTGGCCGGCAAGAAAAAGGCTGGCAATCTTTTTCGTTTCCAGAGTGCGCTGCAGTTCGGTGGGATCAATCGAGTCGTATTCAATGGCGTAACCCGGACGCAGCATCTCGGCGTTCTCCAGCCCAGGGACCGACTTCAAGATCGCGAGCTGGACTTCTACCGGCAACGAAGTGCTCATGCCATTGACGTAGATTTCGTGCGTGTTCAGGCCTTCCGGTTCGAGGTAAAGCTGGTGCGTTTCCTTGTCGGGAAACTTAACGATCTTGTCTTCGATCGACGGACAGTAGCGCGGCCCGATCGACTGAATCTGCCCGCTGTACATCGGCGAGCGGTGCACATTCTCGCGGATAATGCGCTGCGTTTCACGCGTCGTCCACGCGATGTAGCAGGGCACCTGCGAGTCGTGATGCGCGACGCGCTTTGTACGGAAGCTGAAGGGCGTAGGGTCGGCGTCTCCCGGCTGTACCGCGAAGCACGACCAATCAATGCTGCGTCCATCCAGCCGTGGGGGCGTTCCGGTCTTCAAACGGCAGCCGCGCAGCCCCAGCTTTTTGAGCGCCTCACCCAGCAAAACCGCGGCTGGCTCTCCGGAGCGGCCTGCCGGATACTGCTGCTCGCCGCAGTGAATCAAGCCATTGAGAAAGGTTCCGGTGGTGATGATCACAGCTTGCGCGCCAACGGTGCGGCCATCGCGCAGGCGCACGCCGAGGACGCGGACTTCAGGCTTCGGCTCTTGGGCTTCAGCAGAAACCGGTTGATGATCATTCAACTCGGTGTTGGCCGAAGCCCGAAGCCCGGAGCCCGAAGCCCCCTCCACAATCAGCTCCGCGACCTCCGCTTGCTTGATCTTGAGATTCGGCTGCGACTCCAGCACCTCGCGCATCTTTAGCCGGTAAGCCTGCTTATCGCATTGCGCCCGCGGCGACCACACCGCCGGGCCGCGCGAAGTGTTGAGCAGACGGAACTGGATTCCGACCGCGTCGGTGATCTCGCCCATGATGCCGCCGAGCGCGTCGACTTCACGAACCAGGTGTCCTTTGGCAATCCCACCGATCGCGGGATTGCACGACATCTGCGCAATCAAGTCGACGTTGAGCGTGTAGAGCGCGGTCTTCAGCCCCATGCGCGCCGCGGCCATCGCAGCCTCGCATCCGGCATGGCCGGCCCCGACCACGACTACATCGAATTGTTCTGTGAACTGCATCGTTGATGCTTACATTCTAGCAAGTTGACGACGCAGGCAATTCCGACCGCCTGCCGATCACTTGCCGACTTGGGACCTCGTCCGTATAGTAATTGCTCATACCCGAACCAGGAGGCCATCATGAATAGCACTCAGTTCTTCGAGCAACTGGAAGCGTCGATCGCGAAATATGATCTGCTCTGCCATCCGTTTTATCGGGCATGGGCGGCCGGCGAGTTGAGGCGTGAGGATCTCAGCGAATATGCCCGCCAGTACTACCATCATGTGGAAGCGTTCCCATCGTATTTGGCCGAACTCGCCGTTCGCCTGGACGAAAGCGAATTGCGGCGCGCGGTGCTGGCCAACATGTGTGATGAGAAGGGCGCCGCGGGTGAATCGGGAAAAGGATCGGGAAAAGATTCCGTCCCTCACTCTGAACTCTGGCTCGACTTTGCTGAAGGCATGGGATCGCGCCGGGACATGCAGTGGCATTTGCCGATGGCCGAGATCCGGGAACTGATGCGGTACTTCCATCACGTAGCCAGCGAAGGCACGCCGGAAGAAGCGCTGGCCGCATTTTACGTTTACGAATCGCAGGTGCCGCGCATTGCGACCGAGAAAGAGCGCGGGCTGCGCGAAATGTATGGCGCGGACGACAAAACCTGCGGCTACTTCGCCCTGCATGCGACCGCCGACGTCTACCACTCGAATGTGTGGCGCAAGCAGTTGGAGAATTCCATCGCGCAAAATCCGAAAGTAGCGGAAGCGGCGCTGAGCGCGGCTGAGAATACGGCCAAAATGTTATGGCGGGCTCTGGATGGAATCGAAACCGCACGCACCTCGCTCGCGGCTTGATCTGATTTTGCAAATTGAGCTGGGCCAATAATTCCTGTTTTGTATTTCAGGGATTATTGGCTCTTCGTTTCTGAGGCTGGTTTCTGAAATCCTCAACGTGCCTAGCTAAAGCATGAACAATCGCATCTCGATCGAAGTTTGCGTTGAATCCCTTGCCTCCGCAGTTGCCGCCCAGCGCGGCGGCGCGGCGCGGATTGAGCTTTGCAGCGCCCTGCTCGAAGGCGGAGTCACTCCCAGTGCCGGGTTGATTGAACTGGCGCGAGCTAGAACGTCCATCGGCCTGCAAGTGATGATCCGCCCGCGAGGCGGCGATTTCTGCTACACCGACGAAGAATTCGAGACCATGCGGCGCGACATTTCGGTCGCGAAGAGGATGAGAGTCGATGGGATTGTCCTCGGAATCTTGAATGCAAACGGCCATGTCGATGTTGAGCGCACAGGCGAATTGGTTGAACTGGCGCGACCGTTGAATGTTACATTCCACCGAGCCTTCGACATGTCCGCGGATTTTTTTCGCGCATTGGAAGATGTCTGCTCAACTGGCGCAGACCGGCTCCTGACTTCCGGCGGAGAATCGACCGTGGAGCAAGGGGCGCCTGTGATCGAACGGCTCGTCAAGGCTGCAGGTGGCCGGATCGCGATCATGGCCTGCGGAGGGATCGCTGAACACAATGCCGCCAGCATTATTAAACAAACCGGGGTAAGAGAGATTCACGTGGGGTTGCGGCGTCCCAGCGTCAGCCCGATGCTCTACCAGAACCCGCGAATTTCCATGGGAGCAATGCTGGAGCGCGAATATCAGCGTTTTCAAGTTCTGGAAGAGGACGTTCGGAATTTGCGCCGGGCGGTAGCGGAAGGGGAGTAGTTGATGTCTGCAATTTCAATCGGCGTCATCTCCGACACCCATGGCCTGTTGCGCCCCGAAGCCCTGGATGCGCTGCGCGGCTCGGATTACATTCTTCATGCCGGCGACGTCGGCGCGGCCGGAATACTGGAGGAGCTTGCGGCGATCGCTCCGGTCACCGCAATTCGGGGAAACGTCGATAAGGACGACTGGGCGAAACGGCTCCCTACGACAGAAGTTTTTGAAGTCGGCGGTGTTTCAATCTACATGTTGCACGACCTCGCGGAGTTGGATCTCAAGCCGAAAGCGGCCGGATTCTCGGCGGTGATCAGCGGGCACAGCCATGTTCCCAAGCAAGAGATGCGCGATGGGGTGCTCTATTTCAATCCCGGCAGCGCCGGCCCGCGCAGATTCAAATTGCCGGTCAGTGTGGGAAAGTTGATCGTGCAAGATGGCACGGTCCGAGGCGAGATTCTAACTTTGCCGGCCCCGGACCACTAACCGCTGACTACGACGCCGTTGCTACAATCGCAAGGCAAGACTTCATGTCCATTGAATTCCATGTCGAGGCGCAGGCTGGCCCTGCGCGAGCCGGCCATTTGCTCACTCCCCACGGAGAAATCGAAACCCCGGTCTTCATGCCCGTCGGCACGGCTGCCACAGTCAAAACCGTGCCGCAGCATGTTCTCGAAGAACTTGGTGTTCAGATTCTTCTTGGCAATACTTATCATCTTTACCTGCGCCCTGGAGTCGAAACCATCCGCAATCTTGGGGGCCTGCACAGATTCATGGCGTGGCCGCGCGCCATCCTTACTGATTCCGGAGGGTTCCAGGTTTTTAGCCTTAATGAGCTTCGCAAAGTTACTGAAGAAGGTGTCACGTTTCGCTCCCATCTCGATGGCTCGTCGCACTTCCTGAGTCCTGAGAGATCGATGGAAGTGCAGATCGGCCTGGGTGCTGACATCATCATGGCCTTCGACGAATGCACGGAGTATCCTGCCGACCGCTCTCGCACTAAGGCTTCAATGGAGATGACGCTGCGCTGGGCTGAGCGCAGCAAGAAATATTTTGAAGGGCATAAGCAGGAAGTGCCGTGGGACAGTTCTCAGTTCTCAGTTCCCAGTTCTCAGCGAGTCGAGCGCGGAGGTATGGACGAGAAAAAGCAGGTTCCTCCCGGTCCCTTCGGGAACGGTCGGAATGACAAGGTTGAAGAAGGTTGCACACAGTCCCTCTTCGGCATCGTCCAAGGCGGCATGGACCTGGCTCTTCGAAAAGAATCCGCCGAGCGCACCATCGAGATCGGATTCCCCGGCTACGCCATCGGCGGACTCAGCGTTGGTGAACCGCGCGAGCGCACGCGAGAAGTCATCGAAGCCACGCTCGAATTTCTACCCAAAGACAAGCCACGCTACGTGATGGGGGTGGGTACGCCCGAGGAAATTGTCGAATACGCGCGTCTCGGCGTCGATATGATGGATTGCGTCTTGCCCACGCGCGCAGCCCGGCATGGCCTGCTGTTTACCTCCAAAGGAAAAATCTCCATCAAGCAGGCGCGCTATACTCAGGATGCCGGTCCGCTTGACCCCAATTGCGGCTGCCGGGTCTGCCAGCGTTATTCGCGGGCCTATTTGCGACATCTTTATGCTTCGAATGAAGTGCTGGCTCAGGTCTTAAATACCCTGCATAACCTGAGTTTCTACCTTGACACTATGCGGCGGGTGCGTCATTCTATTCGACTTGGGGAAGGATCGCGTTTTACCTAGCGCCTGGTCTCGACCGTAACCGTGATCCTCCCTCGCGAACGCCTTCCCGGATTCAAGCCTGGGCAAGTGGGTTTGACAAGTCACGATCCGGCCGGAATCGATTCGAACTCCCGTCGTGAAATGACAGGACTGTGGCGAATGTAAGCGCGGGCGGTTGTTCGCAGATTTGGTCTGGAAGTCCGGTGAATATAGTTTAGTGATCATTACTTAGTCTGATGAACATGCAATCTTTCTTGGCGGTACAAGCCAGCGGCGGAATGGGGTGGTTGAGCGTTGCCCCCCTACTTTTCATTTTCGGAATCTTTTATTTTCTGCTGATTCTTCCCCAGCAGCGCCGCCAGAAGAAATGGACGGCCATGCTGGATGCGCTTAAGACGGGCGACAAAGTCACCACCAGCGGTGGCTTGCGGGGAACGATTATGGCGCTTAAGGATGATTCCGTTCACCTGCGCGTTCCTCCCAACAACATTGTGGTGGAAGTGACCAAGGCGTCAGTAACCCAGGTCACGACCACAGAGGAAGAAACTAAAACCAAATAATTGCAGCACAAAACATCTGGATCTGTCGTTATGAATAACAATCTTCTCTGGAAATGGGCACTCATCGTCGCTGTTCTACTCGTCTTCCTGTTCGGGATATTCGGCATTCCGCAGAGCTTTTCAGGCGCGGGCTTGCTCGACGCCATGACCAAGCGCATTAACCTTGGACTGGATTTGCGTGGCGGAACCCACCTCATCCTGCAGGTGCAGGTGAATGACGCGATCAATATCGATTCCGACAATGCGATCGAAGTCCTCAAGGATCAGCTCAACAAGCGCAAGATCACCTTTGCCGATATCTCTAAACCCGATGCTCAGAATGCTCCTGATCGCGTCGTGCTGAAGGGCGTTCCAACGGAAGCGCGTAAAGACCTGCTGGATATCGTTTCCGAGCGCCTGCCCGAGTACGATCTGGGCTCTGGGTCGGACAATTCTTTTACGCTCACCATGAAGCCGCAGATGCTGAGCGAACTCAAGACCAAGGCTGTAACCCAGGCCATCGAGACCATCCGCAACCGCATCGACTCTCTCGGCGTCAGTGAGCCAACCATTCAGGAGCACGGCCTCGGTCAATATCAGATTCTTGTGCAGTTGCCCGGCGTCGACGATCCCGAGCGGGTGAAGGGCATCATGCAGTCCACCGCCATGCTTGAGATCAAGCAGGTGTTAGGCGGGCCTTATCCCAGCGAACAAGCCGCGCTGCAGGAGAAAGGCGGAGTGTTGCCGCCCGATGCCATGCTGCTTCCGGGGCACGCTGCTTCCGGAGCAGCCGCTGGTGAAGAGGCTTGGTATCTGGTGTCCCGCGTTTCCGCCGTACGGGGAAAAGATCTGCGCGACGCGCAAGCCAGCACCGACCAGAATGGCCAGCCTGACGTGAGCTTCACTCTAACCGGCGAAGGCGGCCAGCGCTTCTATGCCTTTACCTCGGCACATGTGGGCGACAGTCTGGGAGTGGTACTCGATGGCAAGGTTCAGGAAGTTGCGAATATCAAAGAGGCCATCCGCGACACCGGTACCATCAGCGGCGGCAGCATGAACCAGCAGCAGGCCAAGGACTTGTCCATGATCCTGCGTTCGGGCGCGCTACCAGCGGGTATCAAGTATCTGGAAGAGCGCACAGTCGGCCCGTCGCTTGGCACGGATTCAATCCGCGCCGGCGTTCGCGCCGCCGTGGTCGGCATGCTCGCGGTGCTGATCTTCATGCTGATCTACTACCGTGCGGCTGGCATCAACGCGGATGTTGCGCTCCTGCTGAATCTCGTCATTCTGCTGGGATTCATGGGGTACTTCGACGCCGTGCTCACGCTGCCTGGGATCGCCGGGGTCATCCTCACCGTCGGTATGGGCGTGGATTCCAATGTGCTGATCTTTGAGCGCATCCGCGAAGAGCTGCGCAACGGCAAGACGCCGCCATCCGCCGTGGATCAGGGTTTCAGTCACGCCTGGATCACCATCGTGGATACCCACGTCACTACCATCGTCTCGGCGGCAATCCTGTTCTTGTTCGGAACCGGTCCGGTGAAGGGTTTTGCAGTCACCCTCACCTTCGGCTTGCTGGCAAACTTGTTCACAGCTGTATTCGTTTCGCGCGTCATCTTCGATTGGATTTTGAGCCGCAAAGAACGTGGTGAAGCGCTAAGCATCTAGGGAATTGAGTCATTGAACGATTGAGTGATCGGGCTATTGAAAAGCATCGGACATTGAGGTTTTTTAATCGTCCGATGACGCAATCGCCCAATCGCTCAATTTCAACGAAATCATATTTCTGATAAGGGGTAAGACTGGTGGAGTTCTTTAGCAATACCAACATCGATTTTCTCGGCAAGAAGTGGTATTTTCTCGCCTTCTCGCTCGTGTTCAGCGTGGCGGGCCTGTTTTCCATGTTGTTCTGGCACCACATTCCATACGGTGTGGACTTCCGCGGCGGCACTCTGGTCTATGTGAAGTTCTCGCACACGCCGAACGACAACGCCTTGCGTGCGGCCATGGACCGTGCCGGCCTGCACAACGCCAAGATCCAGCGCTATGACGTGCCTTCAAACAACGAGGTGTTGATCGACCTCGATGTGCAGGAAACCAGCGAACAGGCGCTCGACAACGGCAAGAACAAAATCATTCAAACGCTGGAAACCAACATTCCCACCGGCAAGGTGGACCTGAACAACTCCAGTTCATTGGCCATCAAGAATTACCTGATGGATAAAGACCCGATGCATCTGGGCTCCGATGCCGACCAGAAATATACTCAGCAAGCCCAAGCCGTCGTCGATGGCCGGGACAAGGGGCAAGGCGGCGTACTCAGTTCGTTCGATCAACTGAAGGGAGGGGTCGATCCCGCCGTGGCAGCTTCTCTACCGGATGGCTTCTTCCTGTCGGATTTTGGTGTGCGCAACGTTGAGATCGTAGGGCCGCAGGTCGGGGCGCAGTTGCGCCGCCAGGCCCTGTTGGCTACGGCTTATTCCCTTGCCGGGATGTTGATTTATTTGGGTTTTCGCTTTGAATTGATCTATGGCATCGCCGCCGTGGTCACGGTTTTCCACGACACTCTAATCACCGTCGGCGCATTCTCTCTGCTCAACAAAGACATTTCCCTTACCGTCATCGCCGCGATTCTCACTTTGATTGGTTACTCTAATAACGACACGATCGTGGTATTTGACCGCATCCGGGAAAACATTAAACTCATGCGGCGGGAGAAACTGTCAGAGATCGTCAACCGGAGTATCAACCAAACTCTGAGTCGAACCATCTTGACAGCCGGACTAACCTTCCTTACTGTACTTGCTCTCTATTTATTTGGTGGAGAAGTGCTGCGGGGATTCAGCCTTGCGCTCGTAATTGGCATCTTAATCGGGACGTATTCGTCGATCGCCATCGCCGCTCCCATCCTGGTTGCCTATCAGGATTGGCGGATTGAAAAAGGCAAGCGGCCGAATGCCATGGCTGGCCGGGCGAAGTAAGCCTGAACTAAGGCTATGCATCGATGCGATTTGATCTTTGTTTGTAAGGCTTTGCCGGGCTGGACCGGGCGCAAGTTGGTCTTGTTCGGACTATGTAGTGAGTTTGGGAGCAAAGGGGAAGCTGTCGGTGTCTAAGTTTACGTAAGGCTCTGTGTAGGAGGAAATTCTCATGTTTGAAGATAGCCTTCTGGAATCGGGCGGCAGGCTGAAAACGAAGCGGGGACGAACCACGACATTTGCCATCATCCTTGAAATAGGTTTGATCGGACTCATGGTTCTGATGCCCCTCATCTTTACGGAAGCTCTGCCGAAGCAACAGTTAATGACATTTCTGGTGGCCCCACCCCCGCCTCCGCCACCACCACCTCCAGCTGCCGCTCCTGTGCATGTGGTGCATCAGGTGCAAACCGATATCGTGAACGGCGCTCTGCGCACCCCCACCAAGATTCCCCAGAAAATTCAGATGATTAAAGAAGACGAAGCTCCGCCGATGATGGCTGCGAGCGGCGTCGTGGGAGGCGTCCCCGGCGGCATTCCCGGCGGACAAATGGGCGGCGTAATTGGCGGAATTATTAGTTCGACTCCGGTGGCCGTGCCTAAAGTTGCCGCACCACAGCGTATCCGGGTTTCCCAGGGCGTCTCGGCAGGTCTTCTGGTCCGCCGGGTTAACCCGAACTACCCGCCCTTGGCGCGGCAAGCCCGCATCTCAGGCCAGGTGGTGCTGCATGCTGTGATCGCCAAGGATGGTTCCATCGAAAACCTTACGCTGGTGAGCGGGCATCCAATGCTGGCTCCTGCAGCCATCGACGCGGTAAAGCAGTGGAAGTACAGGCCGTACCTGCTGAATGGCGAACCGGTGGAAGTGGATACGGAAGTACTGGTTAACTTCACGCTGGCTGGCGGCTAGACTCCGACAGCTGGAAACGCAGCAACGTAGAGTGGAATGGCCCTCCCCTTCCCATCAAAAACGGTGGCCGGGAGAGCCCCTTGAGCGGGCGCGGCCGCCGTACCTTTCATCTCGGGTACGCGAACCGCGAAGCATCGACGGCGATTTTCTGCCGTTAAGTCTTTGCAGGGCGTACAGATTTCGCATCAAAGCCTAATGAAGTTCCGAGGAGGGAAAAGCAACTCATGTTAGCTAATGTAGCAACAATGGTAGTCAGCCATGTACCCCACGTCGCCACCTGGATTGTGCAAGAAGGCGGCAACGTGGCTTGGGATCCGATTTCGCTATGGAAGCAGATGGGTATCATCGCGAAGATCGTGGTCATCATCCTGTTCATTATGTCCGGCTGGTCGATCGGCGTCATGATTGATCGCGCCATGGCATATAACGCAGCCCGCAAACAGTCTCGCGCCTTCGCACCCGCCGTTGCCGGAGCTCTACGCGATGGCCGTATCGACGAGGCCATCAAGGTTGCCGAGCGTAACAAGAAGAGCCATTTGGCCAAGGTCGTCACCGCCGGCCTCATGGAATTCAAGGCCCACCAGGATAGCCCCGGAGCTATCCCCGGCGAGACCATTGAAGCTTCCAAGCGCGCTCTCGAGCGCACCGAAGCCATCGTCCACGCCGAGCTGAAGCGCGGACTGGGCGGTCTGGCCACCATCGGTTCCACAGCCCCGTTCGTGGGCCTGTTCGGCACGGTGATGGGCATTCTGAACGCCTTCAAAGGTATTTCTGAGCAGAAGGCAACCGGTCTGGGCGCGGTCGCAGGCGGCATTTCGGAAGCGCTGGTTACCACGGCTTTCGGGCTGCTCGTGGCGATTCCGGCCGTCATGATGTTCAACTACCTCACCGGCCGCGTAGAAGCGTTCGATGTGGAGATGGACAATTCGTCGAGCGAACTGATCGATTATTTCCTGAAGCGGCGGGACGTTCGCCGGTCCTAGTTTCTAAGAGTCTTTAGGGCTGGGCTTTTAGAGTTGGACCTCCGCAATGAGTTGCTTGTCCGGCGCTGGGATGATTCCCGGCGCCGGCCTTCCCAACCCTGCGGTGCGGTTTTACTGGTAGCCGGCAACTGGCCGTCGGCAACTGCTTTATGGAGAAGCTATGTCATTAGCCAAACGAAATGAAGGGGCGAATGTCAACTCCGACATTAACGTCACACCGATGGTGGACGTGATGTTGGTGTTGCTGATCATCTTCATGGTGATTACCCCGATGTTGCAGAAAGGTATCAGCGTCGACATGGCCAAGGTGAACAACCCCACGCCGATGCAGGATGCCGACAAGGAAGATGCGCTGCTGGTTTCGGTGATGCGCGATGGGACGGTCTACTTCGGCTCCGATAAGGTCGCGGTCGATAGCTTGACCGGTAAGGTGAAGGATCGCCTGACCAATCGCACCAGCAAAGAGGTCTATCTTAAAGCGGATGCCCGCGCTCACTTCGGCAACGTCGTCCAGGTAGTGGACGCGGTACGTGCCGCCGGTGTAGACGATCTGGGCCTGCTCACCGACCAGAGAAAGAGCACTCCAAACGCTCCGCCCACCGCTCCAACGCCTGGGCAATAGAGGAGATTCGACAATGAGTATGGCAATGGGAAGTGGCGGGGGGCAAAGCGCCAACATCAACGTCACTCCGCTGATTGATGTGCTGCTGGTGCTGCTCATCATTTTCATGGTGATCACGCCTCTGACGCCGAAAGGTCTGGATGCGCTGGTGCCTCAGCCGCCTCCGCCGAACGCGCCCAAGAACAACACCCCGGACCGCACCATCGTGGTGCAATTGCTCGATCGCGGCGCCGGTCAGGATCCTGGTCTAAAGATCAACCAGGAAGATGCTACCTGGGACAATCTGCAGGGGCGTCTGGCCGATATCTATAAAACCCGCGCCGAGAAAGTCATGTTTGTGAAGGGCGATGATGCGATTCCCTTTGCCGATGTGGCCAATGTGATCGACATCGCGCACGCTGCGGGAGTGGATAAAGTCGGTCTGATTACCGCAAAGATTGAAGCGGGCGGCTAGAAGAAACGCCCAAGACTCCAGACTAGTGACGAAGAAGCGCGAGGAAGTGCGCGCCTGCATTCAGCCCGCGCACGGGAACCTCAGGTTCCCGTGCCGCTTCCGCTAAAACGCTCGACCAGCACTTGTCAATCCGGTGTCTCTGGGCCTAGGATGCTGTGGCAGATGCTGTGGCAAGGGAGACTTATACCGCAATGAATAAACAGATTCGGCTATTAACGCTGGCTGCCGCCATGCTGGCGCTTTTTTCTTCCGTGGGCTGCAGCAAACTGCGTGCCCGTGACCAGCTCAACAAGGGCGTCACCGCGTACAAAAACGCCAAGTACGAAGAAGCCATCGACCATTTTCAACAGAGTGTTGCTTTAGACCCCACTCTGATCAACGCCAAAATGTATTTGGCCACCGCCTTTGCCCAGCAATATATTCCCGGCGCTGACACTCCCGACAACAACAAAATGGCGGAGCAGGCTATCGAGCAATATCAAAGTGTGCTCTCAATCCCTGGGGCGGCCCGCGATCAGAAAGTCAACTCCGCCAAGGGAATCGCGTACCTGTACCTGAACATGAAGAAGTTCGACGATGCCAAGAAGTATTACCGCATGGCTGGAGACTTGGATCCCAACGATCCAGAGCCATACTATTCGGTGGGCGTTATCGATTGGACGGCCTGCTACCAGCCGCGCATGGAAGAGCGCGCGAAACTGGGCATGAAGCCGGACGAGAACCTGAACCCCAAGAACAAAGATCAGAAACAAGTTTGCGCCGAACTGAAGACTAAGAACGGACCCGCGATTCAGGAGGGCATTGAAAGTCTGAACAAGGCGATCCAGTTGCGTCCTGATTACGACGACGCCATGGCCTACCTGAACCTGATGTACCGCGAAAAGGCTGACGTAGAATGCGATGACCTTGCAGCCCGTCAGGAAGATCTGAAGACCGCCGACCACTGGGTTGATCAGACTCTGCTTACCAAGAAGGCGAAAGCCGAGAAGCAGCCTGGAACCCAGGGCATCACGCTGGATCAGCCTAAGTAAGACCGCCTAAATAAGTCCAGCCCAAGTAAGTCGGGCGCCACTGTAGTGATCACACCTCCTCCGCGGTCTACCGCCCGAGGAGGTTGTTTTATGGCGAAGTGGTTGTGAATCCTGCCGATCATGTCCCGTGGATGATGTCCAGCGAATCATGGCCTGCTATAGAGCCTGACTTCCACCTGCGGGAATTGTTCCCGCTCGACTCTAGGGAAGACCTCGCCCAGAGTCTCGTTGATCATCAGCGAAGTGGCATCGGGATGGCCGGCCATCCCGTTATCCATCAGCACCAGCCAAACTCGTGCGTAGCTGCCCGGCGCCGAGCGCAGGAAGTCACCGCTGAGCTTGCCTGTGAAATCACGATAGCGAAGGCCGTCGCCGTGATGAGGATAGATGATCTCTGGTCCTGCCACGGCTCCAGCTTGTGAACCGGCCGAGGTGCGAATCGACTTAAAGAACTCGTAGGGAGCGCGAGCGCCCGGGATGTAAAACAGAATGGTGTCGCCTGGTTGCGCGTGCGCTAGGATGTAGTCTGTGGCAGTTCCCGAGCCATCGCGCTCCAGATCGAAGTCGTGGTCGTAGTAGCGGAGTGTTCCACGCATCGAAAGCAGAAGCATGGCCGCAAGGCTCAGGGCGAGCAGCCATGTGCTGCGCAGCCGCGCCAGACCTGCCGCAGCCAGAATGATCAAGGGCGGCAGGCAGAAGATGAAGTAGCGCCCGAGAAAAATCGGACGCGCCAGCGACAGCACAAGCGTGATAACGACAGGGAGGAGCAGCCAAACCATAAGAAATTGTCGTGCCCATAAGTCCGAAGTAATTCCGGGACGAAACAGCCACGTCATTTTTCCCCGCGGCACGATTGCAGCTATGCAGGCGGCCACGTAGAGCAGAAGTAAAGGAAGACCGTCGTTCCCCGCTAGGTGTTCCGCGAACTCCAGCACGTCTCGGAGGCCGGGCCGCGTGATCCAGTGAATCGGTCCCGCTCCTGTCTTGGCCGCAAATACCAGCAAAGGCAATACCGCGATTCCAATCCAGACCCACGTTTTTCGAAGCCACGATCGGAGGGTCGAACCTTGAAGCGTCACTGCGAATAGCTTGCGCTGCCAACCATGCACGAAGACCCACTGCGCTGCGACCAGCAATAAGGCGTACAAGTGGGCGTAGACCGCAAAAATGCTGGTAAGCACATAACCCCAACGGTTACGCCGCGAGGGATTTCGCATCATCGCAACGAAAAATCCACTCGACAGAGTGGTCAACAGCACCAGCAGAGAATAGCTGCGCGCCTCCTGCGCGTAACGAATGTGATAAGCGTTGAAGGTCAACAACGCGACTGCGATTAGCGCCACTCGCCGGTCAAATAGGAAGCAGCCCAGCCAGTAGATGGCAGGCAAGGCAAGCAGCGAAGCAGCCACGGAGAAGCTGCGAATGAAGAATGGACTGAAGCCAAAATGCAGCCATCCCCGCAGCAGCACATAATACAGTGACATGTTTGCTTCGCGCCACCACATCAGCCGCCAGAAGTCTCCCCAGCTCAGGCGAGAGGCCTCCGCGCTGAAGCACTCATCAAACCAGAATGGCTTTCGTGCGAGAAACAGGAAGCGCAATACCGTAGCGGCGACAGTCAACAAGGCCAGAGTGCAGAGAGAAACACGTTTCCAGACAGGCCGTGCCGAGGAGTTTTGCAACGAATCGATTGTGTCCTCGTCGACCGCCGTTTTAGAAGAAACCATATTTTGGTTGGATGCGGGCTGCCTACTGTTCTGGTCGTCTCACCCGGGTGATCTGGGGCCAAGTAAGCGGATTTCAAGATGATACTATGCTAAGAATAGACGGCTTTAGCGAGTTTTCTGGACGAGTAATCTTCCTATGAGTGTGGCCTCATTGCAGCCATCGCCGCGCTGTGCCGCGGCCACAGCGGGCGACCGTTGGGCAGGATGCGTGTCCGTCCTGGTGCCCGTTTACAACGAGACCGCGCACCTCGACGAACTGCTCCGTGCCATCCACGCCTCGCCGGTAAAGAAAGAAATCATCATCGTCGACGATGGTTCCACCGACGGCACCCGCGAAAAACTCCGTACCATGCCGCTCGCCGAAGATGTGACTGTTGTATTCCACGAAAAGAACTGCGGCAAAGGCGCGGCCATCCGCACCGCGCTTGAGTATGCCCGCGGCGAGTTTGTTTTAATTCAGGATTCCGATCTCGAATACGACCCGCAGGATTATGCTGCTTTGTTGCGCCCTCTCGAACAAGGCCGTGCCGATGTGGTCTACGGCGTTCGCCCGGATCGTCCCGAACGCGGCCTGCGATTTTTTCTGGGCGCAAAGCTGCTAACCCATCTCACCAACATGCTCTACGGCGCCGGTATCCACGACGAAGCCACCTGTTACAAAGTTTTCCGGCGCTCGTTGCTCTCGCAAATCAGTCTCGAATGCCATCGCTTCGAGTTCTGTCCCGAAGTAACGGCCAAGCTCTGCCGCATGGGCAAACCCATCGCCGAGGTCCCGGTCTCCTATACTCCGCGCTCCGCAGGCGAAGGCAAAAAAATCCGCCACTCCGATGGCTGGCTCGCCATCTGGACATTATTGCGCTATCGCTTCAGCCGCCGTGGAAATTGGGCGAAGCCCGTCGGCGGAGCGAAACCGCAGACTCCGTTTTCCGTGAGTTTCGTTCGCCTGCCGCCAGAATAAGATGCACTGCTCCTGATACACTTCCGCTCGATGGAAAGACCGCTCCCGCCGCCGATTCCCAAGTTTTTGTTCCGTCTGGTTCTCGTATCGTTCGCTCTGCAGGTCGCGATGATCGGGATATTCCATCAATACCGGACGCGCCCGCAGGAAGATCATTTCGCCTTCGGTTGGGAAATGGGCCGCGTGGCTCGCTCTATCGCGCAAGGACAAGGCTTCAGCAATCCCTACGGCGGCAGCACCGGTCCCACTGCCTGGGAGCCGCCACTCTATCCCTATCTGATGGCGGGAGTCTTCAAGCTCTTCGGTATTTACACGTATGCCTCGGCATGGGTTCTGCTAAGCATCAACAGCCTCTTTGCCGCGCTCACGACAATTCCGATTTATCTGATCGCGCAGAAAACATTCGACGAACGTGTCGCGCGCTGGTCAGCATGGGGATGGGTGTTGAATCCCTACATCTGGTATTGGTCGATCCATTGGATTTGGGACACAACTTTCACGCCGCTGATTCTGAGCCTGATTTTTCTGGTTGCACTTGAACTGCAGGAGTGGCAAGGTTGGCGAGGCTGGGCGATCTTCGCAGGTTTGTGGGGCATCGGCGCGTTGGCGAATCCATCCATGCTGGCCTTCCTGCCATTTTGCGGCCTCTGGATATGTCGCCAGAGATTTAAGAACGGATTGCCCTCGTTTTCCGGCGTGGTGTTGTCGTCGACGGTTTTTTTTTTAGTGCTGTCGCCGTGGCTGGTCCGGAATTATGAAGTCTTCGGACACTTTGTTTTTCTACGCGACGATTTCGGCCTTCAGTTTCGCCTGGGCAATTCGAAAGGCGCGGAGGGCATGCTGATGGCATATCTCCAGCCAAATCTCAACAAACTGGAGTTCGAAAAATTCCAGCGCATGGGCGAACTGGCCTATGCTGCCGACTGCAAGCGCTTGGCCTTCGACTTGGTTCGCGAAAATCCCAGACGCTTTGCCGTAGTCAGTCTGAAGCGATTTTTCTATTACTGGAATGGGGTGCCGAAAGACACCAACAGCCGCGCTCCCTGGGACTTTCGCAATTCACTATTTTTGGCATCGTCCGCGCTCGCGATCTGGGGCCTGGGCCGGGCGTTGCGGCAAAAGCGGCATGCAGCGTGGCTTTTCGCAGGACTTATCCTCACCTACCCCGCGACTTACTATTTCGTCTTTCCCCACGCGCGCTATCGCCATCCGATTGAACCTGAACTTCTTATTCTTGTTGTGTTCTTGTTGCTGCAAACCGGTAAAGCCGACACGGCCCTCGAATCTCCGGTAAAATCTTGAGTTTGCCAATCGTCTTGTCAATTGAGCCGCGGTTTATAGAAGATGTTCAAGAAAATTCTGATTGCAAATCGTGGGGAGATCGCGGTGCGCGTGCTGCGCGCGTGCCATGAAATGGGCATTGCCACGGTCGTGGTTTACTCTGACGTCGATCGCTCCGCGCTGCACGTGCGCAAAGCTGACGAGGCCTATCCCATCGGCCCCGCAGCGGCTAGCGAATCCTATCTCAACATCGGGAAGATTCTCGACGTAGCGAAGCGCTCCGGTGCAGACGCCATTCATCCCGGTTACGGTTTTCTCTCTGAAAATGCGAAATTTGCCCAGGCCTGCGCCGATGCGGGAGTGAAATTCATCGGGCCGACCGCAGCGGCAATGGATGCCATGGGCTCGAAGACGCGCGCGCGTCAAGCCATGGAGCGCGCCGGCGTTCCGTTTGTCCCCGGTACCTCGCGGGGCGTGGAGTCGTATCAGGAAGCCGAGCAGGTGGCCGCGAAAACTGGCTATCCGGTAATGCTGAAAGCCGCTGCTGGCGGCGGCGGCAAGGGCATGCGGTTAGTAAACGCCTCCGATCAACTGAAGTCTTCCCTGGACGCGGCACGCAGCGAGGCGGAGCGTTCGTTCGGTGACAGCGAAGTTTACATCGAGAAAGCCATCGTCAATCCGCGGCATATTGAAATGCAAGTGCTGGCCGATGAACACGGCAACACCATCTACTTGGGCGAGCGCGAGTGCTCACTGCAGCGCCGCCATCAGAAAGTTCTGGAAGAAGCACCTTCGCCGATCGTGGACGCCGACATGCGCCGTCGCATGGGCGAAGTCGCGGTCCGCGTGGCGCAAGCGGCGAGTTATACCAACGCGGGCACAGTCGAGTTTTTGGTGGATGAGCAAAAGAATTTTTATTTTCTGGAGATGAACACGCGCTTGCAGGTGGAGCATCCGGTGACGGAATTGATCACGGGCCTCGACCTCGTCCACTTGCAGATTCGCATTGCCGCGGGTGAAAAGCTGCCATTCAAACAGGACGATGTGCGCATACGCGGCCACGCGATCGAATGCAGAATTTACGCGGAAGATCCCGACAACAATTATTTTCCCAGCCCGGGCAAAATCACTTTGTTGCAGGAGCCCTCCGGTCCAGGAATCCGCGTGGATGGCGGAATGTATGAAGGCTGGACCGTGCCGATTGACTACGATCCGCTGCTGGCTAAGCTGATCGGCTACGCCACGGATCGCGAGCAAGCCATCGCGCGGCTGACGCGCGCGCTCGACGAATATTTCGTCGGAGGGATCAAAACGAATATTTCATTGTTTCGCCGCATTTTGCGCGACGCGGATTTTCATGCCGCCAAGCTTGATACTGGATTTCTTGACCGGATGTTGAAACGAAATGAAGAAAATTCAGATGAATCAAACGCGATGGAAATCGCGGCTATCGCTGCTGGCGTATTCGCTGCCCTAAACTCAACGGCATCGGGTGCGGGCAACAACGCGACTGACACTGGCTCTTCCAGTTTGGCGGAAAAGACTGCTTCGAACTGGAAGAATGCAAGTCGCACCGAGGCGCTTTATTAGGCCATCCGACTATGATTTGAGAATCTGGCAACTGGCTTCCGGCAACTGACAACTGGTTTTCTCCATGCTCTATGACGTGATCATCGAAGGCAAGCATTACCGGCTCGATCTCAATCGTGCCGACGGAGCATGGTCCTGCCGTCTGGATGAAAAAGATTTCGAAGTCGATCCAATTCTTGCTCGCCCGGACGTGCTCTCGCTGCGCATCGGGAACCGGGCGTATGAGGTGAAGTCCGAGCGGGTCGCGAATGATTTGTATGTCTGGGTTGGGAGCAGGCGTTTTGCCGTTGAGGTTCGGGATCCTCGCTCCCTGCGTGGCCGCAGCCGGGCTGGCGACGATCAGGGCCCAAGAAAGATTGTTGCTCCCATGCCGGGTAAAGTGGTGCGCCTGCTGGCCAGCGAAGGCGACGAGGTGGAAGCGGGCGCGGGCGTAGCCGTGGTAGAGGCGATGAAAATGCAGAACGAGATCAAGTCGCCTAAGAAGGGAACGGTCCAGAAAATTTTAGTGAGTGAAGGCGCGGCGGTGAATGCGGGAGACGTGCTGGCGGTCGTTGAGTGATCGAAAGACCCTCTGGCGCTAAGACCAGCATTTATTTTTTAGGTTAGTTCGCCAACCCGTTGCTATCCAGCACTTTCTTCGCGTAGTAATTTTCCACCTTCGCGGAATCGCGCAGCACTTCGTAGTAAGCAGCTTTCAGCAACTGCTCGCGCCGGTCGTGAAGCTGCGAACGAATGGCCTGCTGCACGCGGGGATCAGATAAATCGCGCTGTCCCGCAGGCTCTTTCGACACCATCTTCACAATGCGAAAGCCTGTGTGCTTGGTCACGGGATCGATCAGAGTAATGATCGGACTGTATTGCCCGGGCTTGAGCTTCATCACCGCGTCGCGCGTACCCGGATCGATGTTACGCAGAGAGGATTCCGGAACCGTCCCAAGGTCGCCGCCGTTGCCGGAAGTGTCAGGGTCTTCCGAAAAAGTCATCGCGAGGGTAGCGAAGTCGTCGCCGCTGTCCAGCCGGTTGGCCAGCATCTGTATTTTTTTGCGCGCGTCGGCCTCGTTCTGCGCCTTATTGTTCTGGTTGTGTACTTGAGGGTTGGGAGTGGGCGTGACGATGATCTGCGCCAGGTGATATTGCGGCTCGATGAGATTGAATTCAGACTTGTGCGCGCCGAAATAGTCGTTGATGTCCTGATCGGTAACAACGATCTTGGAAGACACTTCCTTGTTCATCACTTTGTCGACGGTGATGGAGCGGCGGATGTCACGCTTAAAATCTTCAACCGTGATCTTTTTTTCTTTCAGTCGCTGATCGAACTCCTCCTGGGTATAAGGAGACTTGATCTCGTTGAGCTTGCGGTCGACTTCCTCTTCGGTAGCCAGCAGGCCGAGCTTCTCGGCGCGGCGCATCACCATTTCGTCGTCGATAAGCTGGCGCAGAATGTTTAGGCGGAGAATGGTCGCTTGTTCTCCGGTGGGCGCCTGTTGGGCGCTAGCCACCTGATTATCGTAGTACTTGTCCACGTCGGAGCGGAAGATCTTGCGGCCATCCACCGTGGCCATCACGTCGCCGCTTACTTGGGACTTGCAGCCGATCAATGCCGACAGCACAACGGCGACACTTATGACCGCCGCAAGCCGGATGAAATCCGCAGTTCTTTTCAAAAGAATCTCCCCCTATAAACCGACGGCGCGCCGCCGCAGCAATGCACACCTGCCACGCGCAAAAGGCGCAATTAGCACTTCTGCCGCTGACCACGATATCATTTGGAAGCTGGCGCCGGCGCGGCTGCCGAATGGTCTGGCACGGGCAGGTTCGCATCCTTCAAGGCGCTATCCAAAGCCGCGCGAAGCTCACTGATGGGTACGGCGCCATCAATTTTCTGTCCGTTGACGAACAGCGTTGGCGTAGCTTCCACACCAATCCCGTCCCCCTCTTTCATGGATGCCTTTACCGCGCTCTCATCCTGCGCCTTGACGCAGGCTTGCAACTTCACGACATCCAGATTGTGCTTCTGACCTTGCAGAATGGTGAGCTTGTCGAGTGCATCCAGCCGGGCCGCAGGCGTCTTTTCATTGCTCACCTCCTGCTGGTTGGAATGAATGTAGTCGGCAAAATCCCAATAGGCATCGGTGTTTTGTGAGGCCAAACAATTCGCATCCACGGCGGCGTGCACAGCCCAGGGATGAATTTCGGTCAAGGGATAGTCCTTGTAGATAAACGTGACCCGGTCGCCATACTCCTTGAAAATCTCCGGAAATAGCGTCTTGTGCATGCGCGAGCAGAACGGGCACTCGAAATCGTCGAAATTTACCACCACAACCTTAGACGCTTTCGCCCCGCGCGTTGGCCGCCCGCTGAGGTCGATTTTGCTCATCGTCTGCGCAAATGGATCTTTGGTCAGGTCAAACTTGGTCATCCGCATCATGGAGGAGCGGTCTTTGGAAATCAGGAATGTGAGATCCTGTTTTTTTTCTCCATTGTCAATGGTTATGACGACCGAATCGTAGTTGGGAAAATCAGTGCTGGGCGAAAGCGTGCCAACCAGCAGGTGAACTTCGGGAGGAATCTTGTAGTAGGAACGTACCTGACGCTCGATCTTCCTGGTCAAATCGGGCGAAGCTGACTGCGCCACGCAGCCCACGCAAATAACCAGCAGGAGAAGAAAAGAACGTCGAATTAGAATCACCAAAAACCGCCTCAACATTGAGAGTTAGATGTTGATTATCTCATAGGGCGGGACTCGGATGTAGGAGCGTCCATGGGATAAGTGAGCTTGAATTAGGTTGCGGACGATAGAAGGAGGGGAAGTGGAAACCAGGAATTGTGAGCACCTGTTCGTAGTCACGGGTGGACCGGGTTCAGGAAAGAGCACGCTGATCAATGCGCTTGCGGAGCGCGGCATTTGCACGATGCCGGAGGCCGGTAGGTCGATTATTCAAGACCAAGTGGCCATTGGCGGCGAGGCTTTGCCCTGGTCGGATCGTCGCGCTTTCGCGGAACTGATGTTGAGTTGGGAAATGCGATCGTATCGGGCCGCACTCGCGCTCAGCGGCCCTGTGATTTTTGATCGTGGCGTGCCTGACGTGCTCGGCTACCTGCGCTTGTGCAATCTGCCCATCCCTGCCCATGTAGAAAAGGCCGCACAGGTATTTCGCTATCATCGCCGGGCATTTATTTCGCCGCCGTGGCCGGATATCTTCGCGCTGGATGCGGAGAGG
Source organism: uncultured Acidobacteriaceae bacterium (assembly GCA_963838015.1). Taxonomy (GTDB): domain Bacteria; phylum Acidobacteriota; class Terriglobia; order Terriglobales; family Acidobacteriaceae; genus Sulfotelmatobacter. Next base: position 685,652 of record CAWIPG010000001.1, read on the forward strand.
AAACAGTCTTTTGAGGAAGCCGTGGCGACTCACGAAGTTATGAGAGAAACTTACTCCGCATTGGAGTATGAACTCGTCTCGCTTCCTCTCACCTCAGTCGAAGAACGCGTGCAGTTTGTGTTGGCTGCGATCGGCTGATCCGTCCGGATCATTCTTCTGATCTTCGAAGTTCGGAGTCGGAGAAGCCAACGAATTGAACGCAGGCTGCCGCTGCATCTGGCTGTGCAAGATGTTTCACGTTGACAGTTCAATCCGTCGGTAGCACAATTCGCGTGACACTGGGCCCAATCTCTCCTATAGCTTAGAAAGGGGACGCTATGCGCCTACTTCGCATTGCTCGCTTTGGCCAACTCAATTGGGGACGCAGCATCTGCGCTTTGCTTCTCCTGTTCGCAGCCACGCTAATAGCCTCGCCTGCGCAGACTGTTACCACGATCCACCGCTTCATCAGTTACACGGGCAGCGGACCTGAGGCATTAGTCCAAGCCACCAATGGGAGCCTCTACGGCGCAACTCGGTTCGGTGGACACTACTGCGAAGGTCCATTCGACAATGGTTGTGGCACACTCTTCAAAATCACCTTAAGTGGCAAGGTGACGAGCCTGCACGACTTTTGCGAAACAGTAGGCCATTGCCTGGATGGCGCGCAGCCCTATTCGGCAATGATTCAGGCCACCAACGGAAACCTGTATGGAATGACATCTCAATATAGGGCGCAAGGTGGGCAGCCTGGCACGGTTTTCAAAATCACCCCAAATGGCGAGTTTACGTTGCTGCACAGCTTTTGCGTAGTCAATGGGCCGGATGGGGAATATTGCCTTGACGGTAGCTTTCCCCTCGGGGGGCTTGTCCAGGCCGTCAATGGCAATTTCTACGGGACAACTACGTGGGGCGGGACCAATTGTAGTTACAATGGATGTGGCACAATTTTCACTCTCACTCCAAGCGGCACTCTGACAGTACTGTATAGCTTTTGCGCGCAGACCAATTGCGTGGACGGCATCAACCCGCAAGTAGCACCGGTGCAGGCCATCGACGGGAATTTCTACGGGACAACCCTGCGAGGCGGGGCCAACTGCATTTCTAACGGTGGCTGTGGCACAGTCTACAAAATGACCCCCAGCGGCACCGTGACGACCTTGTACAGCTTCTGCTCACAGAGCGGATGCGCTGACGGAAACGGGCCGACGGCATTGATTCAGGATGCCGATGGGTCGTTCTATGGGGCAACCACCAGTGGCGGAAACAGCACCGCCTGCACGAGTGGCTGTGGGACGATCTTTCGAATCACCGCAAGCGGTGTGCTGACCACTTTGCATAGTTTCTACGATAAAGACGGAAATAGTCCATCCGTGCCGATGCAGGCTAGCGATGGTGATCTCTACGGGACAACCTCCGCAGGCGGCGCCTACGACCAAGGGACGATCTACAAGTTGGCAGGCAGCAAGCTGACGACGCTTTACAGCTTCTGCTCAGAAAGTACTTGCCCGGACGGCAGCGCCCCCGACGGGCTGATCCAGGACACCAACGGATACTTCTACGGGGCAACCTTATCGGGTGGTGGCACCAGCAATATCTGCGGCGGGGGCTGCGGCACCGTTTACAGCTTGTCTGTGGGTTTGGGGCCGTTCATCGAGACACAAACCACCACTGGTAAAGAAGGCGCAACCGTAAAGATCCTGGGTACCAATCTAACTGGCGCAACCAGCGTCACGTTTAACGGTACAGCGGTCGTCTTTACGGTTGTATCGAGCTCGGAGATCACAGCTACCGTACCCGTGGGCGCGACCACAGGCGAGGTCCAAGTGACGACGCCTGGCGGCACGCTATCGAGCAATCAGAAATTTCGGGTCATAACCTAGCGGGAGCTCAGAGGGCGAGGCGAATGTTAGTTCGGATCAACCGGTTCGCCGCAGCAAATCCTCCGCCGGCAGCAAAGCATTCATCGATCCGGAGCGGAAGCCTTCCAGATCGAGAGTGATGAACCTAAAGCCCAGCGCTTTGAAAATTGTGCTGAACTCCGCGGCCATGGCGGGATCTAGCGCCCGCTGCAACTCTTCGCGGGCAATTTCAATGCGGACGATTTCCCCGTGATGGCGCACGCGGAATTGCCGAAACCCCAGCGCGCGGAGCGCGTCCTCGCCCTTTTCGACCATATCGAGCGCCTCCCGCGTAACCGGACGGCCATATTCAATGCGGGACGAAAGGCAGGCGGACGCCGGCTTGTCCCAGATGCGCAGACCGGACTGCCGAGCCAACGAGCGGATTTCCTCCTTGGTGAGGCCTGCATCCAGCAGAGGAGCTACAACATGGTGGTTGCTCGCCGCCTTCTGGCCGGGACGGAAGTCACCCTGGTCATCCAGATTGACTCCGTAGGCGATCACGTCGAATCCGCGCGCTTGCCGTAATTCTTCCATCAAGGTAAACAGTTCATCTTTGCAAAAAAAGCAGCGATGGGAATCGTTGCGCACATATTCCGGACGGTCGAGTTCGGATGTCGCGACCACTTCCAGCGGAATCGACTGCTCCCTGGCAAAGGCAACTGCGTCGGCAAGTTGGGTGCGCGCCAGGCTGGGAGAATCAGCGATGATCGCAAGCATGTTGCTTCCCAAAGCTTGATGGGCAGCCCACGCGAGGTAGGCGGAATCGACGCCGCCGGAATAGGCGACGAGCAGGCGTCCCTGCCTGCGCAGATGACTCTGCAACAATTCCCGCTTCGCGTCGAGATTTGTGTCCGCTGCGATCATGTGCATTATGTTAGCAGGCGAAAAAGTTTGTGCCAGCCAATCCTGACTCGAAATCGCTTGCGCGACAGACTCTAGTACAAACTCTCCTGCCGCCGCAAACTGCCAAACCCAGCAATGTTGGCCAGCGTGAAGGTGAAGCGGAACAAGTTCTCGTTGCGTACGTTGGCAATCGAATAGCTACGATATTCCAGGGTGAGGCCACAGCAATCCCAATTGTAGGTCGACTGTGTGCTAACGAACTGCAGCTGCGCGGCCTCGGCGTCGAAGCCAAAACTTCCAGCGGCGCTAAAGCCGCGCTTGGTTGCCTGGCCATAACCCAGGGCGGCGCGAAATTGGTTAAAACGGGAGGGTTGTTCTGCCGACGTTGGAATTGCACTCGGCCCAGGTATTTGTAAGATCGCATCCCCTCCGCCAATCGTCACCTGGCCGATGTGGTAGTTCGCCAGCAGAGTGCTGGCGTTGACCTGATTGCTTTGAAAGTCGTAGTCCATATCCCACTCCATGTCGGTGCGGGAACTGGTCTCCACGCGCAGTCGCGACACCAGAGGTGAAAGATGGCGAGGTTCGGTGACGAACGCAATTCCGGTGAGGTCGGCGGTAGTAGTGAACACGTTGCGCTGCCCGGCAACCAATGCTCCGCCGAATGTGGGATCGAGGAAATATTTCTGCGCCAGCTCCCAGGTCACAATCTCATGCACCTGCGGCCCCGGTGGACACGGCCGATTCGCCAGCGGATTGGTATGCTGCCATGGAATCGCCGCTTGCGGTGTGGCGCCGCCCACAAGCAGAGCCGACATAACGTTGCTGCAATCCTCCGGCTTCGGCGAAGTGCGTTTGGCATAAAGACGAGTCACGAAACCATATTCGACCTCATGGGTATCGGTGAGAATGTCGCGCTCGTCGAATTTAATAATGTCTGGAAAATTATTCACACCGGTGACAAAGCGATACACAGCCTTTGGCTCGATGACGTGTTTCCACTTTCGCCCTAGAAATTCCTTATCAAATACGCGCTCCAGTGCCGGTGGCCGCAATTCCACCGCCGTTTCCATGGCGTTGCGATTGAGGGCATCGCGCAGCGCGACCCCGCCGCCGGAAACAGGCTCCCTCTCCGTGTAATAGGTTTCATGCAGCGCCAATTCCGGGCGCAATGACCAGCCGTGGAACTGCAACGGCATGGAAATCTCCGGGTTCAGGTCAAACCGCTGTAACAGATTTCCGGTGCGAAAAGCTGGCGTGCAGGATTGGAACAAAGCCACGCCCGAACACTCCTCAGGTTCGCTGCGTGATAAGCCAGCCGCCGAGGCGTCGAACGACCAGTAGAACGGCGTATGCGGTAACTGCCGGTCAACCGTGGAAGACTCAATGCTGGGGGCGTGCGCGATGGTAATCACCTGCCCCGGGGTCGTGCTTAGGAAGTTCTGGTAGCGCTCCAGAAATCCATTGAAGTTGAAACCGTCGCTCGCTTTGGAAAGAAACGTCTGTGACTTCACTTCCGAATAGACCGCCTGGCTGAAGACCTCGTTGAAGGCCAGCCGGAATAGGAACGAACTCAGGTAATCGATGTTGGCCACGCCCCGAAAGCCATCAATGTTTCCGACCGAGTTCAACCTCACGTTCTCGCCGCCCTCTTTGAGCGGAGGCGTGCCGATACCCCGGTCGATCACTCCAAAATAGTTCAGATCCGCATAGGAAGTTTCGCTCGGGCGGTAGCGCCATTCTCCCCGCTGCGACCAGCCGCGCAGAGAAAGATACTCGGCGCCGAGCGTCGCATCCATCATCCGGTTGATGGCCCAGTAAAAGGCATCGCCGATGACATTGCCCTTCGTGGAAGAGCGGGCGACCGAAGGCATCAGAAACCCGGATTGGCGCGATTCCTTATTCACCGGATGAGTTGCAAACGGAAAATAGAGGATCGGGATACCGTGCAGCAGAAAAGTGCTGCGGTAAATTTTGGCGTTGCCGCCTACATCCACGCTTACTTTGCGTGCGTCGAATTCCCACTTGGGATGCGGCAACTCGCAGGTGGTAATCGTTCCATCGTAGACCAGGTAACTCTCGGGAGTCGTCTTATCGACAATCCTTCCGGTAAACGCGAAGGGAGCAGTCGAAGTCAGGATTACTCGGTTGCCCATGAACCGCAGGCCGGTGGTGCCGGTGACGTCGTAGAAGCGGCCGGTCTCAAGCTCCAGATTGTAGGTGGCGTGCGAAGCGCGAATGTGGTCATCGTTGGGGCCGCCATCGAGGGCGAAATGTCCGGTTGCCGTCGCTTCCTTTGTATCGGAATTGTAGGTTGCATCATCCGCTTTCAGTACATACGTTCCGTAATAAATTTCAACGACCCCATGTAGCTTGTAAACATCACCTTCTTTTTCCTGCTGCAAGGCGCAGATGGTGTGAATATCTTCCCCTTTCTCCTTCTGCGCCGCGGCGGCCAGGGCGCAAGGAGTCGCCGGAGCCGCTGATTTATTTTCGGACGTGCCAGCGTGTGTTTTCGCAGTCCCCGGGTCTGCAGGCAACTGGCTGGTAACTAACGGCGGGATGAGAAGCAGGTGACAAAGCAACGCCGCCGTGATAAGGAATCTGTTGCGAAGAGTCATCGGAACCGGATTACCGAAATAAAGATTGCCGAAATAAAGATCATGGGAACGAGATCATCCGAAGTGCGCATACTAGATATTAAAAGAAGCGCTCGGACGCCTCTACCGGCTGCAGTCGTCGTGAACTTAGCACGGCTGCGCCTTGCAAGGCAAAGCTGCTCCCTGTCTTGGATTCCGGCGCGGCCTTCGCGGTTATCCGGTCTGCTGTGAGTTCTGCATTTAAGAATTGATTCATGTCTTGTCTGATCTGTGGTGAGATCTGCCGCTGCTCTTCATCTTGCGAGGAGTCTTCCGCTCCGCGCTGGCTGCCCGACGTTGAATCGGGCCCGGTCGACGCCGCGCTGCTCGCAAATTTGGCGTCGTCGGAAATGGACGGGTCGACTCTGCCGCCTGCGGATGAAACCGTTTCGCCCGAGAACGTTTCGCCCCAGAATGTCGAGCGGGATTCTCCCGAAGATTCTTCCGCGTGGCGGATGGAAGTTGCGGCCCGGCTGAATCGTTACAACTCCCGGCGTAAGCCGCGTCCGCCGCGCTATCCCTCGCTGCGGCTTCGATTCGACGAGAAAGATGGAACTCGTTCCGCAAGTGCCGACGCGGTTGAATCTGCTTCTTTTCCAGCCATGTCGAGCCCAGCCTGCGATCAGGCTCTCGCTCTCGATAGAGTATTCGAGATGCCAGAAGAGCCACAGGCAATGCCCATGCCTCCTGCGCACGCGGTCGTGAATATACTGCCGGTGACAGCAAAAATTCTTGAATTCCCGCGCTCCTGGACGCCTCCGCCCGCGCCACTCGATGAATTAGCCGAGCCAGTCTTCGATCGCGACCGTCCCCGCATTCTGGAGGCGCCCGAGCTTGTGCCTCCGCCTCCGGCCTTGGGCGGAATCACCATTGAGCCCGCTCAGTTACCGGAACTGGAGAAGCGCCCCGGCATCGATATCCCACTGCAGAGCGCGCCGCTGGGCCGGCGAGTCTTATCCGCATTCGTCGATGGCATGATCATCGCCGTGGCCTGCGCGCTTTTTGGTTCGATCTTTTGGAAAATAACGGCGCTCCGTCCGCCGCGATTGCAGATCGCCGCATTTGTCGCCGGACTCGCTATCGTGTTCTGGGCCGCTTACCAATACCTGCTCGTGGTCTATGCCGGCACCACGCCGGGCTTGCGCGCGTCACGCCTCGAACTCGCCCGCTTCGATGGAAGCCCCGCCGGCCGCCGCTTGCGCCGCTGGCGTGTGCTTGCGTCGTTCCTCTCTGCCGCATCCCTCGGTATGGGCTACGTCTGGGTCTTTCTGGACGAGGATTCGCTCTGCTGGCACGATCGCATTACGCACACCTACCTCGCGCCGAAGGCGCAGACAGCACCACCCAAAAATCCGGCGCACTGAGGCCTGAGCACTCCGCTGGCTTGGGTCCGATTTTCGCATCCGGCGTTCCGGTAGCGGTCAGTTTACGGAGGGGCCGTCCAGCTGCCCAGTGGGGAGTCAGTTCTAGCCCGTTGGTGGTATCGGGATGTTGCGCCCGTCATTGCTTAGCTTAATGTCGTTCAATTTTGCTTGATTTCTGCGTAGGTTCGTAATTAGAGCAATTAGAATGACGACGTTAACGGCTATCCCCACGACAATGGCTATGAATGGGAACTCCCTGACGTGAAGGAGCCCATTGATCAAAGCGAATACGTAGATTGCGATTAAGAGTTTAGAACTCTTTACGGCACGTACCCGCTGCTCTCGCGTGATGTCTCGATCATAAATAGGTGCTCTCTTGAGGGCTGCCCACATAATCAAGAAACTACCGACCAAATTTGCAAGCCCGAGAATCCCCAACAAGCGAGGCTGCAACACCTTTTCGACTGAAAGCAACACAAGAACAGTAAGAATCACGTATTGCGCGACAATAAAGCGCAAGAAGAAAGTCAGTCTCTTTTTACCTGCGGCGGTTGGGGGTTGTATGACCCGCTTGATGAGCCAGATCGTTGCGACCGCTATCACGACCATAACCGCAACCATCACGAGCGGAAACGACTTGTCCATAACGCTCCTGTTGGGCGTTCACGGCGAGTATAGCTGTTGCAATCAGGAGAAAGCGCTTACAACCACAATTCTGATTCCTCCCGGTTTCCTGCAGAGGAGAAACCAACCCTCTGCCCGCGTCCGCTATGCTATCTTCAAGAGGTTCGCCTCTCGCAATCCCTGTACCCCTTGAAGCATGGCAACGTCCGTTGAAGGTTCCAAACCGGCCATAAAGGTCTTCGTCGCCACCACGGTGATGCTGACCTTCATCTCCTTCTGGCGAGCCTCCGCCATTGTGCTCTCGGACCTCGCATCCTCCGCTTACTACGCCGGAGGCGACGCTGAAAAAGTCATCGGCAAGAGCGCTCCCTGGTTCATTCTAGGGGTCATGCTGTTTAGCTACGCCGTGCGGGCGCTCTATATCGAATCGAGCAGCATGTTCGTTCGCGGCGGCGTCTACCGCGTGGTCAAGGAAGCCATGGGCGGAGGCCTGGCCAAGTTTTCCGTCTCGGCCCTGCTCTTCGACTATGTGCTCACCGGACCTATCAGCGCCGTCTCCGCCGGCCAATATCTGGCCGGCTTTATCAAAGACATGGGCGTGTACCTGCACCGCCCGCTGAATTTTTCCGACGACCACTTCGCCGCCGGCTTGGCTGTTATCGTGGTGATGTATTTCTGGTGGAAGAATACGCAGGGCATGCACGAGTCCAGCCAGAAAGCTCTGCAGATCATGGCCATCACCACGGTGATGGTAGTGATTCTGCTGATCTGGTGCGTCATCACGGTTCTGCGCTCGCCCATCCAGTTGCCGCCCAACCCGCTCCATGCGGGCGTAGTTCCTCTGAACAAAGAGTCGCTGGGCTGGCTCAACGGAACCTGGTTCGGGCACATTACCTGGATCATTCTCTTCGTCGGCTTCGGCCACTCCGTGCTGGCCATGAGCGGAGAAGAAACGCTGGCGCAGGTGAACCGCGAGATCGAGCATCCCAAGCTGAAGAACCTGGAAAAAACCGGGCTGGTAATTTTCATTTACAGCCTGCTGTTTACCTCGCTGGTCTCCTTCTTCGCGGTGATGATCATTCCGGACAATGTCCGCCCAGATTATTTCGCCAACCTCATCGGCGGCATCGCCATGTACCTCGTCGGACCTACCAGCCTGAAGCTGCTGTTTCACGGATTCGTGGTGCTGGTGGGCGTGCTTATTCTCGCGGGCGCGCAGAACACTTCCATCGTGGGTGCGAATGGCGTTTTGAATCGCGTGGCGGAAGACGGCGTGCTCACCAGTTGGTTCCAGAAGCCGCACAACCGCTACGGCACCAGCTATCGCATCATCAACTTGATCGTTGGCCTGCAGGTGCTCACCATCGTCCTCAGCCGCGGCAACGTTTACTTGCTGGCTGCGCTTTACGCGTTCGGCGTGATCTGGAGCTTCGCTATGAAGTCCATCGCCGTACTCGTGCTGCGCTTTACCGAGCCGGGAAATCGCGCCTGGAAAGTGCCCGGCAACCTGCACTTTGGCAAAACCGAGATTCCTGTCGGCCTGTTTGCGATTTCAGCTGTGTTGCTGATCACCGCTGTTGTGAACTTGTTTACCAAGTATCAGGCCACGATCGCGGGAGTAATTTTCAGCGCCGTATTTTTCACCATCTTCTCGCTTTCGGAGCGCCACGTTGCCAAAGAACGCCACGGCAAACCGGAACAACTCGACCAGTTCCGCGTCTACGGCAATCAGGAACTGGGTAGCGGCGCGATGGGAGTTCGGTCGGGAAATATTTTGGTCGCGGTGCGCGATCCCCGTAATCTCTACTACCTGCGCCAGGTGCTGGCCCACACCAACACCATGAAGCAGGATGTGGTTGTAATGAGCGCGCGCCTTTACCATCGCGAGCACAGCTTCAGCGGGAGTTCGGTGATGGAAGCCAGCCAGGTTTTCGACCACTATGAACAGGAACTCTTCACCGCTGCCGTAGCCGTTGCGGAAAAAGAAGGAAAGCCGATTTCTCTCCTGGTGGTTCCGGCAACCGACGTCTTTGAAGCCATCATGGTCACCGCCCAGCGACTGGATTCTGTACGTGTGGTCTGCGGCCTCTCGAATAAGCTAACGGCGGATGAGCAAGCTAAGCTTACCGGCGACGCCTGGGAGCGCATGCCTGAGCCGCGTCCTCGTATATGCCTGGAAGTATTCGCTCCAGATGGTACCGCGCGCGAGTACATGATTGGCCCGCACACCCCGCGTCTTCGTTCGCAGGATGTCGATCTCATGCACAAGCTCTGGCTCAATATCACAACTGATCCCAAGTTTGCCGGCGCGCACCACTATCACATTGTGGCTTTAGCTCTGGAAGAATTGCAGCGCGAGTTGAGCACGGAACAGCGCACTCAGCTTCTGCAGAAGCTGCAAGAAGAAATCAACCGCTCAGGGGACCAGTCAACCAGTACCTAGTACCCTGTGCCTAGAAACGGCACCACACTGCAACTGGGTACTAGGTACTCTTTAACAGCCCTTCCAGAGAAACCTTCAGCTCCCGATATCGAAACGGGTACCCACTCGAGATCAGCCTCCCCGGTTCCACCTTCTGGCTGCCCAGCAATAATTCCTTACCCATCTCTCCAAAGATGAGCTTCGCCGCAGAGGCGGGCATGGGAAAAATAGCTGGACGCGACAAGACATTAGCCAATGTTGCCGCAAACACAGCGTTCATCACCGGCCTGGGCGCGACCATGTTCACGGGCCCTTGGATCAGGTCGTTCTTCAAAATGTGGTGGATCGCGCCCACCATATCCCGCACATCAATCCAGCTCATCCATTGCCGCCCGTCTCCAGTGCGCCCGCCCAATCCCAGCTTGAAGGGCAGCAGCATGGCTTTGAGTGCGCCGCCTTTGGGGCTAAGCACGATTCCGGTGCGAAGGTGCGCGGTGCGAATGTCAGCTTGCATGGCGGGCATGGTCGCTTCCTCCCACTCCTGGCAGACCTCGGCTAGAAACCCCGTGCCCGGCGCACTCTCTTCGGATAACAATTCATCGCCACGGTTGCCGTAGTAGCCGATAGCCGATCCGCAAACAAAAACCCTGGGCTTCTCTTCAGCCCGCGCCAGAGCCTGCGCCAGATTCAACGTGCCAACCACGCGGCTCTCTCGAATTTTTGCCTTCTTGGCCGCAGTCCATCGCCCAAAGATGCTTTCGCCGGCGAGATGAATCACGGCGTCAAATCCGGAGACCGCGTGCGGCTCAATCGGCACCGCAGGATCCCACGCGACCTGTCCTTCTCCGGTGGTCGTGCCGCGCACAAGACGCACCACGGACCATCCACTGGCTTTAAGCGAAGGGAGAAGAGCGGCACCAATCGGTCCGGAGACACCACTGACAAGAATTCTGGAATTCATGACTTGCTGGATGCAACTTTAACAGTTCGCCGCGCGTCCCAACAAACCAGAGACGGATTTGAAACCTTCGTAACGGGCGAAATGCCAGAAGGACCCTTAATCTACCTTACAAATGGCTCATCCCGTGGCAATCTGATGGAATGGTTGGTGTAATCTCAGTGCAAGGTCCCCTGCCGTGACTATTACTGCGCATCCATGCAGATGAGAGATTGACATGGGTAGAGGAAGAACGATTGATTCATGGTTATCCGATTTAAGGCTGGATTTGTAGTTGTTGCGTTGGTCACTCTGTGTTGGACCTCGCTTTGCTTGGGACAGACTCCCCAGCAAACAACAGTGCCCGTCCCAGCATTCGGAACCATCATTGGAACCATCGTCGATCAAAGCACGGCCGTCGTTGCCGGGGCCCAGGTGAAGCTTACTGTCACCGGCGGCGATCAATCGCAGGACCAATCAAAGAATCGGGAGGTTACCTCCGGAGACGACGGACAATTTTCCTTTGCCAACGTCGCTCCCGGCGTGTTCAAACTCAGTATTACTGCGGCAGGCTTCGCAGCCCAAACGTCCGCTGGCACCTTGCTTCCGGGAGAGATTCACAATATCCCGCAGATCGCGCTAACCGTTGCCACCAATATCACAGACGTTTCGGTCAGCCTTTCCCGTATCGAGGTGGCGGAAGCACAGGTCAAGGATGAAGAACAGCAGCGCGTGTTCGGCTTCATTCCAAATTTTTACGTTACCTACGACCCTCATCCAGTTTCGCTTACCTCGAAACAAAAGTTTGAGCTCGCCTGGAAGACCTCAATCGATCCGGTCACCTTCGCTATTGTGGGAGGCATTGCCGGGATTCAGCAGGCCGATAACGATTTCAGCGGATATGGACAAGGCGCTCAAGGCTATGCCAAGCGCTTCGGTTCCACTTATGCCAACCTGGTTGCCGGAACGTTCATTGGAAGCGCCATCCTGCCCTCGCTGTTGAAACAAGATCCTCGCTATTTCTACAAGGGCACAGGCAGTATACGATCACGAAGTTTTTATGCCATCGCTTTTGCAGTAGTTTGTAAGGGCGACAATGGACGCTGGCAGGTAAATTACTCGAATATCCTCGGAAGCCTCGCCGCCGGAGCGATCTCAAATCTCTACTACCCGGCACAAAATCGCAACGGAGCCGCATTAACTTTCGAAAATACGGCAATCGGAATTGGCGCAACGGCCGCCGCGAATCTTGTAGAAGAATTTCTTATGCGCAAGCTAACCTCAAACGCCAACCGCGCCAATGCCAAACCCTAATGTAGGGGTGGCGAAAGATTTAATCTAATTCTCTGAAGAATCCGGCTGAAACCAAATCCTAGACAGCGTGCGGGAAAGATACTGAAACTCGTACTGGAAGGTACCGAAAGAGGTGCACAGCTAGTTTCGTCCTCTTAAGATCGCTGCATTTCCTGAGTTACAATGCCACTTTCCGGGCTGAGGTAAGGTCAAACGCAAAGTCCACGCCCATGCCGCCGTCCCACCGAACCAAGGAGTCTGCGAAGACCTTTGGAGGACGAAATGCCGGTCAAATCGAATCTACACAGGGGGTGCGTGGCTACTGCGCTGTCGATAATTCTGGCGGTTTCGTTCCTCTCGAGTCGAGCCTTTGCGCAGAAATGGCCGCATCTTGGCAGCAACTCCGCGTCTCCCGCTGCCTACTGCTCCGTGCAGCCCAGTGAAGTCATTGTAGGTGAACCGGTCACGGCAACCGTTAAGGTCAATAACTTCAATTCCAAGCACACGCTCGCCTATATCTGGAACCCGATTAACGGCGGGGGGAAGGTCATCGGAAAGGACGCGACCGCCCAGATCGAGACCACCAACGCTGCCCCCGGCAGCTACACCGTCGCTGCCCACGTGACCGACGCCAAAGCGAAGAAGAATAACGAAGCGAGTTGCACTGTCGACTTCATCGTGAAGCCGGTGCCGCCGAAGAATCCACCATCGATCTCTATCGCGGCTAATCCGAGGAGTGTTCAAGCCGGTGAGGCTGTGAATCTTTCGGCCAACTGCACCAGCCCGGACGGCGTTCCGGTTACGATTTCAACTTGGAAGTCGGTCTCGGGAACAGTTTCAGGCACTGGCGTTTCCGCTACGCTCAACACCGCCGGAGCCGCGCCGGGATCGATCACCGTGAGTGCCGCTTGCACCGACTCACGGGGGCTGAACGCTCAAGCTTCAACCGAAGTCACAATCGAGAACCCGCCTCCACCGCCGCCCGTACCTGCACCGGTGCCTACCCCGGAGATCAAAGCCGTCGAAGCACGCCTCGCATTGAAGAGTATTTACTTTCCAACCTCGATGCCGTCGGTCGAAGATCCCAACGCCGGCCTGGTTGCCAGCCAGCAGCAAACCCTCATTTCTCTGGCCGCCGATTTCAAGATGTATCTTGCCAGCAAGCCAGACGCCCGCTTGCTTCTGGTGGGTCATGCCGACCCGCGCGGCCGCACCAAATACGATCAGCAGCTCTCCGAACGCCGTGCCGAACGGGTTAAGAGCTTCCTGGTCGAGCAGGGTATTCCCGCGGCCAATATCGACACGCAAGCCTTTGGCGTCCTCCATGCGCTGACGGAAGCCACAGTGAAAGATGCCATTGAGCACGATCCGCAACTCAGCTCCGAGGAACGCGAAAGGGCTCTCAAAAATATGCAGACGATTGTTCTGGCCAGTGATCGCCGCGTGGATATTACGCTAAGCACCACGGGTGAGTCATCGCTGCGACGATTCCCATTCAATGCCGCGGATGCGTTGACCCTGATCGGCGGCAGGGAAGATGAAGTAAAGAAGAAGGCAGCGAAGCATCCGCGCCGTAAGAGGAATGATCAATAGTTGGCTTGTCTGTAGATGTGCGATCAAGTCAGCGTCGCCGGCCGCACGCGATCCTTGTTGGCTCTCTCCGCGGGCTATAATCGTACATGGCGAGCTTGCGCCAACAGATCGCGACCACCGCTCTTACGCTCACTAAATTCCGTGAGCTGATGAAGCGGATTCAGGACAACCGTCCGCAAGACGATCTGACCATTGTCAAAAAAGCCTACGACTATTCCCTGAAGCACCACGAGGGTCAGACCCGCGCCTCCGGCGAACCTTATCTGGTCCACCCCCTCGAAGTCGCGTTGGTGCTGGCCGATATGAAGATGGACCCGGTCGCCATTGCCGCCGGCCTCCTGCACGATTCGGTCGAAGACACCTCCGTCACCATCGTCGACATTCGCAAAGAATTCGGCGAGCAGGTCGCGCACATCGTCGAGGGCGTGACCAAGATCAGCAAAATCGATTTCGCCACGCGCGAGGAAGCGCAAGCCGAGAACCTGCGCAAGATGATGCTGGCTATGGTCGATGACATCCGCGTGGTGCTCATCAAACTCGCCGACCGCTTGCACAACATGCGCACGCTCGAACATCTTGCGCCGGAGCGGCAGCGCAAGATCGCCGAAGAGACCCTGGAGATATACGCCCCCATCGCCCACCGTCTGGGCATGGGAAAAATTCGTGGCGAACTCGAAGACCTGGGTTTTCTTTTTCTCGATCCCGCCGGTTACGAGCAGGTTGAAAAGGCCGTCAACGCCCGCCGTAAACAGGGCGAAGCTTTCCTTGCGAAGATGCAGTCGATCATCAACGACAAGCTGAAGGAGGCCGGCATCCAGGCAAAAGTGGAAAGCCGCATCAAGCGCCTCTTCAGCATTCACAAAAAGCTCCAGCGCCAGCACATTTCCGTGGACCAGGTTTACGACCTCTTCGCCATGCGCGTAATCACGCGTTCGCTCCAGGATTGTTACGCGGTGCTCGGCATCATTCACAACATCTGGCGTCCGGTGCCGGGACGCATTAAAGATTTCATCGCCATGCCCCGCCCGAATTTTTACCAGTCACTGCACACTTCGGTCATCACAGAAGATGGGACGCCATTCGAAATCCAGATCCGCACCGAAGAGATGCACAAGATGGCGGAGGAAGGCATCGCGGCCCACTGGAAATATAAAGACGGCCCGGTCTCCGCGCAGGATGAGCAGCGCCTCGCGTGGCTGCGGCAGGTGGTCGAGTGGCAACGGGACGTCAGCGATCCCAATGAATTCCTCACCGCGCTGAAAGTCGATCTGTATCCCGAAGAGGTTTACACCTTCACCCCCAAAGGCAAAGTCGTCGTGCTTCCGCGTGAGGCCACGCCAATCGACTTCGCCTATACGATTCACACCGAAGTCGGCCACACCTGCGTCGGGGCCAAAGTCAACGGCGGCATGGTTCCGCTGCGCCACAAATTGCACTCCGGCAACATCGTCGAGATCCTCACCCAAGCTGGACACAAACCCAGCCGCGATTGGCTCGGCCTGGTCAAGTCTTCGCGTTCGCGCAACAAGATCAAGCACTGGCTCAACGTCCACCAACGTGAGCGAGCCATCGAGATTGGCCGCAAGGTGATCGAAAAAGAAGCGCGCAAGTATCGCATCGCGCTGAAGGAAATCAAAGACGACGAACTACTGAAAGTCGCGGCCGCCTATGGCCTGGGCAAAGTCGATGACCTGATGTCCGGCATCGGCTATGGAAAATATTCCGCGCGGCAGGTGCTGGCTCGGCTGCTGCCGGCGGGCACGACGCCATCGATGGCTGGCGACATTGAAGCCGAAGGCTTGAGCAATCAACCAGGAGCCATCGCCAGTGTGGTGCGCCGCGTCTTTGGCGATCACAACGCCATCATGGTGAAAGGCCAGGGAGATATGCTGGTCTACCGCGCGCGCTGTTGCAATCCCATTCGCGGGGAAAGCATCGTTGGCTATATCACCCGCGGCAAGGGCGTGGCAGTGCACGCGGTGAGTTGCCCCAACGTCACCAACCTGATGTACGAACCGGAACGACGCATCGACGTGGAGTGGGCCCGCGACGAGAGCACGCCCACAGCTTACCCGGTCAAGCTCACCGTTTACTGCGACGACCGTTTCGGCATGTTGAAGAACATCACTAGCGTGATCGGCGACGCGCAAAGCAACATCCGCAACATCGGGGCGCGCACCGAGAACAGCCAGGCCAGCGTGGAGATCGTCCTCGATATTTCAGACCTCAAGCACCTCGAACAAATCATGGCCGGCCTGCGGAAAATCCCCGGCGTGCATGAAGTGCAACGGCTGCAGAAAATCTAAGACGAGCCGACCGTATTCTGTTCCTGAGCGAGCATTCGCTTGACGTTGCACAACAGAACCGCGATCAATACCGGAATGAATACATCGAACTGGCGAGGTTCGTGAAACTGTCCGAAAAGAAAGGTTATGCCGAACAGCATCGGGAACAGAATAACGAGACGCCGCAATCGCTTATCACAAGCCGGCAGGCTCATAAGCCCAAGGACGTACCAGCCACCCAAAGCCGCGATGGAAATCGCCATGTCAACGGGAAGAAGGAAAGGCTTGGTCATGTTCGACCAAATCCTCCAATCGAAATGCTTTTGGAATGGAATGAGCCATTGCAATGCGGCGCGTGCGAGCATGTGCCCGGCCAGCGAAGTTGTAACCAGCGACAACCAAATCCGGCGCGGCTCCGCGTCGTAGAGCAGGAAGGCCGCTATCGGAATCAGCAGGAGAATATTTTCATGGTTCAGAGTTCCGACGGTGACGATAACCACGAACCACGCGTACTTTCGCTGGTACAGCGCCAGCAATCCACAGGAGAAAAAGAACACGATGCCGATGTCGTAGAAATTTCGATAGCCGAGGCAAGTCGAAATCAGAATTACAGCCAGCACCTTTCCAAGCGAACTTAGAGATTCACCTACATGCAGAGCTGACCAGCGGCCAGACAGCGTAAATCGCCAAGAATGACGCGACCACCTGCGATGCATAGAAGCAGTGCCACGGGGAAAGCCTTGGTACCGGCCGCCTGGAAGGCCTTTGCCAGCCAGACAAATAAGAGGCGGTGCCCGAAGATGGGCAGTGCCGCGGGATTTGACATAAGCACTTCGACCGGCGCCGCCGGCAAGGGCGTGGTCATTTTGAAAATGTAAATGCAAAGTGCGCAGGCGCTGGCCATGGTCCATGTGGCTCGCCGCACCATCTCCTGCGTCAACCCATTCAGACGGCTCCACGCCAATACCAGTAGTGCGGAGAAACCTGCCAGGCTGGATGCGACCATCAAGCTAAGTCTGTAATACTTCCGGACCATCCCCGGCTGAAAAGCCAGGCGCACGCCCTCGGTCCATTGGTCGATTTGTGCAAGTCTTCGTACCAGACCTTCGAGAGGCAGCGGTCCATGCCAGAGCAAGAGAAGAAATACGATAAGAAAACTCGCGCCGGCAGCGGTGAGGCACACGCGCTCCAGGGTGAGGCGCGAACGGTAGCGTTCGGCAAAGGGCGCATTCGGTGTACTTCTTATCATCGCGCCGGAATACCTCGCAGGATATCGTTACGCGGCATGCGCAGGTCATGTCTTTCAATCCGCGCTGATGCCTGCAAATGAGCACTTGCGAGCATTCGTATATTAGCTTTTTGTCGTATAGATTGCTAATAAATTGCCCCATTAGCCCACTCACTGAGTTACTTACGCTCGCCCGGTTTACGGGATGGAGACTGCATGGTTGTCATAAGGATTTGACCTTGCTGCACGCATCTGCGTTAATTAACAGCGGAGGTTTCATGCGCGAAGTTATTTCCACTAAAGACGCCCCGCAAGCTATTGGACCCTACTCGCAAGCCATCAAAGCGAACGGATTCGTACTCACATCGGGGCAGATCGCCATCGATCCAGCTACGCAGCAAGTCATAACGGGAGATGTGGCGGCGCAGACCGATCGTGTGCTGCGCAATCTATCGGAAATCCTGGAAGCTGCAGGCAGCGGGCTGGGGAAGGTTGTGCGCTCCACGGTCTTCCTCAAGAACATGGATGATTTTGCCGCCATGAACCAGGTTTATGGAAAGTATTTCAGTTCCGCGCCACCAGCCCGCTCCACCGTGGAAGTGGCGCGTCTGCCCAAGGATGTGCTGGTGGAGATTGATGTGATTGCGCTGGCATAAGTGAAAACCCAAACCTTAAACACAGAGGTCACAGGGGAACACAGAGGAAACCTTTCGTGCATCTCTGTGCTTCCTATGATTAAGATATTCAGGTTGGAGGCTAGCATGATGAAATATCCTGCGGCGCTTGCCGCAGTTCTCGCGCTGACAGCCGTGTTTGCCCTGGCTCAAAGCGCACCAAGAAAGTCCGCGATTAACACTAATGCTCCCAGCAAAGTGACCGGCGACGGAGTGAAGACGGCATCAGGTCTCGTTTATTGGGATCTCCGGGTGGGTAATAGAGACTTGGTCGCCAAAGAAGGCAGTCACGTGCGTGTGCACTACACCGGCTGGCTAACGAATGGCAAGAAGTTTGACAGCTCCGTTGATGCAGGGAAGCCGTTCGATTTCACCATCGGCAATGGCGAGGTGATCAAAGGATGGGAAGAGGGAATTACGGGAATGAGAGTCGGAGGCAAACGCCAGTTGCGCATTCCTCCCGATCTGGCTTATGGCGCGGAAGGCTCTCCGCCGGACATCCCGCCCAACGCCACTTTAATCTTTGATGTGCAGTTGCTGGGCGTGGAGTAGGGGAAATTTACCGCCGATCACGCAGGGAGCGCCCGAGTAAATGCTTAATCGAAGATTTGCAATCGGGAAATCTCTTCTTGGCGTGCGCGGCGACCTCGGCGTTGAAATGCCTTAGGCTTTCACCACTTTGCCACTGCGCAGGCAGGACGTGCATACGCGGATGCGCTTGGTGGCAGCGCCTACGCGGGCGTGCACCGGACGCAGATTTACATTCCAGCGCCGCTTAGTGACGTTATGGGCGTGGCTGATGCGGTTTCCAAATTGCGGCTTCTTGCCGCAGATATCACACTCTTGTGCCATGACTGCTACGTTCCTTTCAGAGGTCTTGACCTGAATTTACTATTCTACCGGATTATGGCCCTTGCCGACAATTCGTGCAGCGGCGTGTGAGCAGCATAAACTTGGTAGTGGCCCAGACGACGGCTGTCATCCTGAGCGTAGCCGTATTTCAGGCGTAGCGAAGGATCTCACGCTTACCTGGCCCAACGCGTAAGCCATATTTGCACGACTACCCACGGCGGGTGGGAGCGTAAACTTGCAGTATTGGTTAGGAATCAGGAGGGACTCGATGTTTGATAGCGGGAAAGCAACCTTGGTAGAAAGCGCGCTCGTCCTGGCCTTGATGGGAATTCTGGCCGGAGCTATTGGAGGCTTGGCCATCGGAGTCGCGACTAGTCCTAAGACATCCACTTCCGCGACGCATTAGTAGAGTTGTTGCCGACGCCCACGCGTAGTCCTATGCGATACTGAAACCATGCAGACCCCGGTCCAGGCTCCCACTGCGGCTACCGATCCCAAGTCGGTGAAGGTGAATCTGACCACGGGCACTGGGGTGGATATCGAGTGGAAAGACGGGCACGTTTCGCATTACGATTTCGTCTATCTCCGCGACGCCTGCCCGTGCGCGATGTGCAACGAAGAGCGCGAGAAGAGTGGCCGCAAGCCGGGCGAGCCGGCAAAGCTGGCTCCCGGCATGCTGCCCATGTTCAAAGCTGCGGCTAGGCCGGTTTCCGCCGAACCGATCGGCAAGTATGCCATCCGGTTCGCGTGGAACGACGACCACGATCTCGGGATCTACTCATGGAAACTGCTGCGCGAAGTTTGTCCGTGCGAGGAGTGTAGCGCGGCGCGGGTGGCCGGCGAAGTATAGAAAATCTCTCATAATCGATTTGGGAAGGGCACGGCTTCAGCCGTGCCGCCCACAGCCGACAAAGATGTGGGCTTTAGCCCCTGAGGACCCGGTTTTCAATCTGATCCCATGCAGGAAGGTACATTCAGCAAGACCGCGCAACGAGTCGCAATTCGTCGGGCAGCACACCAGATTCTGGACGAACCCAGAGTGCTCGACGATCCTCTGGCCCTGCGCATCATTGGCTTCGATGCCGAACGGGCGCTGCGATCCGATCCCAAGGAGCATCATGCGTTTTCCCGCGCGTTCCGTGCATTCATGGCCGCGCGCAGCCGTTACGCCGAGGACGAACTCGCCCGCGCTGTCGAGCGTAGCGTGACGCAGTATGTGGTGCTGGGCGCTGGCCTCGATACTTTTGCTTACCGCAACCCTCATGCAGGCCTGCGAGTCTTCGAAGTGGATCACCCGGCCACGCAGGCGTGGAAGCGCGAGCAGTTGCAGGCGGCGGGCATTGCGATCCCCCCGTCTTTAGCCTTTGTGCCTGTCGACTTCGAGCAACAAACGCTTGCCGATGGGATTGGGCAGTCTGGTTTCAACGCGAACTCGGCGGCTTTTTTTTCGTGGCTGGGAGTGACGCCTTATCTGACGCACGAAGCCTGCATGTCGACTTTGAGTTTTATCGCGAAAATGCCGAAGGAGAGCGGCGTGGTTTTTGATTTTGCCTTGGATCCAGCTCTCCTCAATGCCGGACAGAGGCAGGCGCTCGATGCGCTCTCAAAACGCGTGGCCGCCGCCGGAGAGCCATTTCAACTATTCTTCGATCCCGAAAAATTGCAAGGCGAACTGAAGGCGATGGGATTTCACCGCACCGAGTTTCTGCAAGGCGAACAAATCAACGCGCGCTATTTCAAAGACCGCAAAGATGGCCTGCTAGTGCGCGGAGGGCTTGGGCATCTGATCGGAGCGTGGGTGTGACGCGTTTGCAAATGCGTTCCCGCATCGCAATCTGTCAATCCTGTAAAATTGAACCATCAGCTCCGGAGCCACTTCCGCATTGTCTTTTCTCGATCAACTCAATCCGCAGCAGCGCGAGGCCGTCGAAACTACTGACGGCCCGGTGCTCATCCTCGCCGGCGCGGGAAGCGGGAAGACGCGCGTCATCACCTACCGCATCGCCTACCTGATCGAGCACGCGGGAGTAATGCCGGAGTCCATCCTGGCGATGACCTTCACCAACAAGGCCGCCGCAGAAATGGGCGAACGCGTCGAAAAACTTGTTGGCGGCTTAAGCATCGCCAAGCCGGTCATCTCGACCTTCCATTCTTTCTGCGTGCGCGTGCTACGCCGCGACATTGAAGCCTTGCAGATTCCCTCGGCCACGCCCGGCAAGCCGCCTATTGGCCACACCAAAAAATTTGTCATCTACGACGAGAGCGACATGCAGTCTGTCGTCAAGTCGATCATGAAGCGCCTCGGCCTCGACGACAAACAACTCACGCCACGCACCGTACTCTCACGCATCTCCTGGGCAAAAAATCACATGCTCGACCCGCAGGAGCTTTACCTGCAATCGGCTGATCCGAAAACAGAAAAAATCGCGCATCTGTTCGAGGAATATCGCAAGGAGTTACGCAAGGCCAACGCCCTCGACTTCGACGACCTGCTGCTCGAAGCCACGCGCCTGCTGAAAACCTCCGCGCCAGTGCGCGAGTATTACAACCGCCGCTTCCAATATCTTCTGATCGACGAATATCAGGATACAAACCGTCCGCAATATGAACTCATGCGCATGCTGGCGGGCGAACGCCATAATGTATGCGCCGTGGGCGATGAGGACCAGTCGATTTATTCCTGGCGCGGCGCGGACATCCGCAACATTCTCGAATTCGAAAAAGATTTTCCCGAAGCTAAGATTATTTGCCTGGAGCAGAACTACCGCTCCACGCAGAATATTTTGCAGGCTGCGTCCACGGTGGTGGCCAACAATATTCGCCGCAAAGGCAAGAACCTTTGGACCTCGCGACAAGGCGGAACAAAAATCGGCTACTACGAGGCTCCCGACGGCGAGAACGAGGCGCTCTTCGCCGCCGACCACATCGCCAAATATCTGCGCGAGGCCGGCCTTGCTGAAAACTCGGGTGGTGAAACTCCGCGCGCCGCGGTTCTATATCGCACCAACTCCCAGTCGCGCCTGTTTGAAGAGGCTATGCGCCGCTACGGTCTCAAATACAAAGTAGTCGGCGGATTTTCCTTCTACGAACGCTCCGAGATCAAAGACATGATCTCGTATTTGAAAGTCATCCAGAATCCCGACGACTCAATTTCTCTACTGCGCGTAATCAACACGCCTACCCGCGGCGTCGGCAAGGGAACCATCGATGTGATCGAACGCCTGGCTCTGGAAACCGGGCTGTCGCTGTGGGGCGCATTAGAAGAATCCACACGGCGGCAACTGTTGCCGCAACGCGCGCTGGCGGCGTTGAAGAGTTTTCAGCAGCTGATTCTCGACGCGCAAGCAACGTTGTCGGGAACGTTCGCGGAGCAATTGATGGAAAGTGCCGAGGCGAAGGCATCTGTGCAAATGCCGGAAGCGCTGAGTTTGGAAGCCGCCACAGACGATTCTCTTCCCGATGATGCAGCCGCCTTCGATCCCAATGAATTTGAGAACACAGCCTTCGATTTCGGCGGAGCCTACATTGGAGATGAGGAAGAGAGCGAGGAAGAAATTGCCGAGCCCGAAAGTAGCGCCGGCATCCCGCCGGCTCTCCCGCTAGACGTAGAACAATCGTCCGTCGCATCGAGCCAGCAAGATCCCGGGGCTCTTAATCCTTCGACCCCCGACCTGCTGAAATTCCTAATCGACCGCACTGGCTACATCAAATTGCTGGAAGCTGAAGATACGCCCGAAGCCTTCTCCCGCATTGAGAACCTGCGCGAATTAGTCAATGCCGCCGCCGATTCGCGGGATCGCGGAGAAACTCTCGACCAGTTCCTGGACCATGCTGCCCTCATTGCTGATACTGACGATTACGATGAGCGCTCGCAAATCACGCTCATGAGCCTGCACGCGGCCAAGGGCCTGGAGTTTCCCTTGGTTTTTCTCAGCGGCCTCGAAGAGGGATTGTTCCCACACTCGCGCACCATGCTCCAGCCCGACGACGTCGAAGAAGAGCGCCGTCTTTGCTACGTCGGCATGACCCGTGCCATGGACCAACTCATCCTTACGCGTGCCGTCTACCGCCGGAGGTACGGAACAGATTTGCCGGAAGCCAGCGTCCCGTCGCGCTTTCTGGAAGAAGTGCCTGCGCCGTTGATCGAAGAGCTGGGCAGACGGCGCAGCGCCACGGCGTATGCGGGGACGGGCACTTTTGCCCGTCCGGCGGGACGAAGCCCCGCAACCTATGATGCAGCGGACACTCACTACTCCTACGAAGACGAAGACCAAAGCGCCAACTGGAAGCGCAGCGGCGCAGCGGCCACCCGTCAGAAGCCTACCGCTCCGGCCAAGCCCTATAACTCCATCGAAAACATCGCCGAATTCTTCGCGAGCCGCGGCAAGAAATTTACTGTCCCGAAAACGCCGGTCGAAGAGCCCAACGGAAGGCGCGGATTTCGGCCCGGCCAGAAGGTTCGCCATCCCAAATATGGCGAAGGAACGGTTTATCAGCGAGAAGGAGAAGGCGAAGAAGCCAAGATTACTGTACAATTTCCTCGCTTCGGCTTGAAGAAGCTGGTGGAGAAGTATGCGCAGTTGGAGCGCGCGTGAGCGCCAGTCGACCAACGTGCAGAAGTTGAAACAACAATTCGTATTGAGAAGAGGATAAGTACAGCATTCATGGCAAACACAGCAGAGCTAACCAAAGAAGAACGCAAGAAATCAAAACGCGCCGCCCGCAAGAAGAGCAAAGCGGAAAAGCCAAAGAAGCCCCGCGACTACGCCCGCGGATCGAAAAAGCCCAAGGTGAAGAAGTTGGCTCGCGGCCAGTCGAAGCGGTAAGCCGCCAGTAAAGGAATTACGGGCATGGGCCGGTGGCCCATGCCCGACTCCCGCTGTCAGGAGACAACCACCTCTTGTCCCAATCGTCGCCGTCGTCGTCCCCGGAACCCGCCGCAACGGTCCGCACCTCGGACAGCCAGCTTTTCTGCTGCAAGTCGATCGACAAACTGATCGCCGAATCTGAAGCTCCGGGGCAACGGCTGCAGAAAACCCTCGGCCCCTGGTCGCTGACGGCGCTGGGCATTGGCGCGATCATCGGCTCGGGAATTTTCATCCTTACCGGCACGGCGGCCGCAGGCGAATATTTCCAGGCGCCTTCCATCCTGCATGCGCAGGCGCTCGACATCATTATCAATCTACTGCGCACCGGCAGTACGGCGGGAGCGCTCATGCACTGGCCGCCCGCCCGCCGGTCCATCGATTGCAATCTCGTTTTTACTGGTCGCAATCGCCTGCAGTTTTGCCGGATTGTGCTACGCCGAACTGGCCTCGATGATTCCCATCGCTGGCAGCGCCTATACTTACTCCTACGCGACGCTCGGCGAAATTTTTGCCTGGATCATCGGCTGGGATCTGATCCTCGAATATGTAGTCTCGAACGTCGCCGTCGCGGTTGGTTTTGCCGGCTATACGAAAGCGCAACTGGCCGTCTTCGGAATCAACTTGCCGGAAAAACTTGCCAGTCCGGTCTGGGCTGGTGGTCAGTGGACGGGTTCCTATTTCAATCTTCCTGGCTTCCTCATAGTTTTCGTTCTCACGCTGTTGCTGGTGCGCGGAGTAAAGGAGTCAGCGGAGACCAACAACATTATGGTCGCGGTCAAGATCGGCGCCATCCTTACCTTCCTCGTAGTCGGTGGAATGCTGGTGAAACCCGCAAACTGGGTGCCCTTCGCGCCTTCTGGCTTCGCCGGAATCGTTACCGGAGGGGCCATCGTTTTCTTCACCTACATCGGATTCGACTCCGTTTCCACCGCCGCTGAGGAATCGCGCAATCCGCAAAAAGATTTGCCCTTCGGCATCATCATGTCGCTGGTGGTCTGCACGCTGCTCTATGTCGGTGTTGCCGTCGTGCTGCTCGGCATGATGAAGTACACAACTTTCGTGTCGGGTGAAGCTGCGGAAGCTCCAGTGGCCTACGCGATGAAGTATCTGGGCGTGCACCCGATCTTTCGCTCGGTCATCGTAATCGGAGCGCTGACCGGCATGATCTCTTCTTTGCTTGTGTTTCAGTACGGGCAGGCGCGCATCTGGTACGCGATGTCCCGCGACGGCTTGCTGCCGAAGTTGTTCTCCGCTGTGCACCCGAAATATAAGACTCCGCACTGGTCAACTTGGATCGCCTGTTTCGCGGTAGGAATTCCGGCTGGCCTCGTGGACATCGGCGATGCCGCTGACCTCGCCAACATCGGAACTCTCTTCGCCTTCGTTCTGGTTTCGCTGGGAGTGATCATCCTGCGCCGCAGGCAGCCTGACCGCAAGCGCGCCTTCCGAGTCCCATTTGTTCCGTGGTTTCCGCTGATCTCGATTATCTTCTGCGGCGGCCTGATGTTCGGGCTCACCGTCATCACATGGCTGCGCTTCGTGATCTGGCTTGGCCTCGGCCTGCTGATTTACTTTTTCTACAGCCGCCACAGAAGCGAGTTCGCGAAGAAGTAGCAAGGCATCGAGCTGTTAGCTATCGGCTCTCAGTTGTCAGCTAAACCACCTTGTCATCCTGAGCGAAGCAGAGCGATGAGCGACAGCAAATCGCTCTGCGTAGTCGAAGGACCCCTTTTACCATCCAGTGCGTCCGGCCTGAAGAGGCGTTTACAACCACGACCTTCAGTCTTGACCTCCGTGCCTCCGTGACGAATCGCACTCTCGCAAAACTTCCGCCAAGAATCTACAATCAAGAAGCAATGCCTTCCTTACTCAACCGGCCGCCGAATAGCTTTCTGCGCCTTCTGCCCAAGGCCGAGTTGCACCTGCACCTCGAGGGCGCAATCGAGCCGGCCATGCTGCTCGAACTGCGGCAGCGCCGTGGCGAGCATCCCATGCGGGCCGAGATTGACGCGTTATACCGTTACGAAGATTTTCCCGGCTTCCTGCTTGCCTTCAAAAACATTACCGAGCACCTGCGCACGCCGGAGGATTACGAACTCATCACCTACCGCCTGATGCAGCGCCTGAAGGAAGAAAATGTTCTGCATGCCGAAGTGTATGTGTCGGTAGGCGTCTGCCTTTGGCGCAGGCAGGATTTCGCCGCCATCTTCGAAGGCCTGGACCGTGGCCGCGCCCGCGGCGCACGCGACTTCGGCATTTCGCTGCTCTGGATCTTCAACGCCGTCCGCCAGTTCGGCTTGGAAGCAGCGCAGAAAGTTTTCGAACTCGCTGTCCGGTATCACGATCGTGAAGTAGTTGGAATCGGCATCGGCGGAGACGAGCAAAAAGCTCCCCCTGAACTTTTTCGCGATGCCTACGCGTGGGCTGCCGACCATGGCATGCGGCTCACCGCACACGCCGGCGAGACTGGCCCCCCGGAATCGATCTGGGGAGCGCTTAACTTGCGCGCCGAGCGTATCGGCCACGGCCTCACCGCCTTTCATGATCCCGATCTGGTCGAAGAGCTCGCGCAGCGGCAGGTTCCGGTTGAAATCTGCCTGACCAGCAACCTGCGCACGGGACTCTGTCCCAACCTCAACGATCATCCCGCGAAGAGCTATTTCGATCACGGCGTGATGATCACGCTCAACAGCGACGACCCAGCCATGTTCAGCACCACGCTGGCGCGCGAATACCAACTTGCCCAGCAAACTTTCGGATTTACCGACGAACACCTGCGCGAACTAGCCCGCAACTCATTCGAGGCCTCATTTCTGCCCGCAGAAAAGAAGCTCGAGTTCCTAAACCTGTTCGACGCCGCGGCTGCGAGATAATTTCAACCTCCGATCATGTATTTCCACTTGAGATACTCTTGCGATCAGAGTGACCGTCGCGTAGCCTTTCTGAGAACTGAGAAAAATGCCCCTCCACATCGGCATCGTCGCTTGCAGCGCGGAAGGCGCCGCGCTCTGCTACCGCACCATCTGTCTTGAGGGCGGAGATCTGCTCGGCCCGCACCAGCATCCTGAAATTTCCATGCACGGCCACAACTTCGCCGACTATGTGAAGTGCATTAATGCCAACGACTGGGCCGGTGTGGCCGAACTCATGCTTTCGTCGGCGGAAAAGCTCACCAAGACCGGCGCTGACTTTCTGATTGCTCCCGTCAACACGGTTCACCAGGCTTTCGATTTGGTGGAGCATCGCTCGCCGCGCCCGTGGCTGCACATTGCAGTCGAGGTCGCTAACGAAGCCAAACGTCACGGCTACAAGCGGCTGGGAGTTCTGGGTACGCGCGCGCTGATGGAGGGACCGGTCTACCGCGAAAAGCTGAAGGTAGCCGGCATCGAGCATCGCATTCCCGGCGCGGAGCAGCGCGAGCGCATTCACCGCATCATCTTTGACGAGCTGGTTCGTGGGCAGTTCCTGCCGCGCACTCAGGCTTATCTCACCGAAGTGATTCGCTTTTTGAAAGACGAAGGCTGCGATGCGGTCGTCCTGGGTTGCACCGAAATTCCGCTGGTGATGACGCAGGAGCAGTCTCCGCTGCCGATGCTGGATTCAACGCGGCTGCTGGCAAGAGCAGCTCTACGCAAGGCTGTGGAGGATTAGAAAATCAGCGCGCGCATGCCTCAAAAACGTAAATTCCGGCAGCTCCCGGGTTTCTATGCCATCGTGCGCCAACTTCCGGATGCGCCAGTGCCGGACTGGGCCACGAACAGCGAGCTCACTTCGATCACTCGTACCGCCAATGAACTCTCCATCGTCTGCGCCGTCGATTCGGTCCCGAAGGATATCGACCCCGGTCTGCGCTGGATTTGCCTTAAGCTCGAAGGACCGTTTCCCTTTTCACAAACCGGAGTTCTCCTCTCATTCATCGAGCCGTTGTCGAACAATGGCATCCCCATCTTCGCCATCTCCACCTTCGACACGGATTATGTGCTCGTCCAGGAAGAATTCGCTCCCGCCGCGCTAAACGAGTTGGAGAAAGCCGGCCATCGACTTGTCTAAGATTGCAGTTCGCCGCTTGAATCCTGCCATCCGTTGCTGCGGAAGGGCAAAAATCCTCTCGCCTGTGTTGTAATAGAAGTTAACTTTCAACATGCTGTCAACTCTTACAACCCTGCGCCGCCGCGCCAAAGCCCTGCACCGCAACTTGCGCGGAGCTTCCATGGCTGCGCGTGCGCTGGCTTCGACCGATCATCCCCTGCTGGCGCACATCATTCCCGTGCGCCGCTGCAACCTGGCCTGCACCTACTGCAACGAGTTCGACGATTTCTCGAAGCCCGTGCCCACGGAAGAAATGTTCCACCGTATCGATAAACTGGGCGCGCTGGGTACAGCTGTCGTCACAATTTCCGGCGGAGAGCCGCTGCTGCATCCCGATCTCGACGACGTGATCCGCCGCATTCGCTCTAACGGGATGATCGCCGGACTGATCACGAACGGATATTTTCTCGTTCCGGAGCGCATTCAGCGCTTGAACCGCGCTGGGCTCGAGTGGCTGCAGATTTCTATCAACAACGTCAATCCCGATGAAGTCTCGAAGAAAAGTCTGAAAGTTCTGGACAAGAAGCTGCAGTGGCTTGCCGAACATGCGGACTTTCATGTGAATATTAATTCGGTCGTTGGTGGCGGCGTGGCAAATCCGCAGGACGCGCTGGCTATCGGCAAGCGGGCCGTCGAACTGGGTTTCAGCTCGACCATCGGAATTATTCACGACGGCAGCGGCCAGGTGCAGCCGCTCAACGACGAAGAGCGCCGCATCTACGACGAGATGAAATCATGGGAGAAGCGCAGCTTCACCCGCATCAACGCCTTCCAGGACAACATCGCGCAGGGTCTTGCCAACGACTGGCGCTGCCGCGCGGGGGCGCGTTATCTCTACATATGCGAGGACGGGCTGGTGCACTACTGCTCGCAGCAGCGTGGCTATCCCGGAGTGCCGCTGGCGACCTACACACGCGACGACATGCGCCGCGAATACCTCATCGAAAAAGGCTGCGCGCCGCATTGCACCGTTTCATGCGTGCACCAGGTTTCAATCTTTGATTCATTCAGGGCGCCGCAGCATCCCGCTCCATCGCTTCCAGCCGGAACATCCGCAGCCGAACTCGTGCAGATCAAGTAGGCAGGCTTCCACGCTTTCCGCGACTGAAGCCGATTTGAAAGCACTGAAGCCGATTTGAAAGGGCGCGGCTTTCAGCCGCGCCGCTCCAGTCCAATAATCAAAACCGGGCTTTAGCTGAGCACTACTTCTTCGGCTGCGCCGACGGCGGCAGAATTCCATTCAGCCGCAAATACATCGCAGCGGCGGCGTAGTGGTCAGCCCATCCACTGGCCAGGATCAGGTCCGCCATGGCGCGGGGAGCTTGACGTCCACCAAAGAGTTCAATGCTGTCGCCCAGCTTGGAATCGTCCATCTTGCCCAGCGCATCGGCACAAAAGTCATACGAAGCAGTGGCTGCGGCAACCAGCTTGTCTTTGGAATCGCTTTCCTTCGCTTCCTCGACTTTGGGTGCGGCAACGTCGGCAGCCTTGGCGCAAAAACCGTTGTTGAAGCCAATGATGTGCACGACGAGGTGTGCAAAGCTCATCTGGTCGGGCGTGGGCTTGTAGCTGAATTTATCGGCGGGCATGGCGGTAATGGTGCCGAGGGTATTGTTCCGCGAGCGGGGCAGCAGTGCGCGCAGACCGGTCGTCACAGGATCCTTTACAGGAGCCTGCGGAACCGCCATAGCAGCTGCAGAGGAAGATGGGGCTGCGGTTTGCGCTTGTTCAGAACCCGCAAAAGCACAAACAAACACAGAAACGAATAGGGCAGTAGCTAAAACGTGTTTCATTCGTATCTCCTTAAATACGTTAAATTGCGATAAGAGGTTGCGATTTCCCATCACACCCGATCTCACCGGGCGGCGAAGGCCGATGTACCCAGCTTCCAGAGTACATACCATGTGGCGACGATCGTGATCGCCGTCGAGCGCTTCACCTTGCTATTGCAAGAGAACCCGATGCCCATCAACACGATAGTCCAAATGACAATAATGTCCAGCCCTGATGCTATACCGTAAAGAAATTTATTTTCCATGCGGTCCATGAAGTACGCCGGATTTGTTGCCACAGGATTGTTTACGTTGAAGCCTTCGGGACTGACGCCAGCGAACATCGAGATCGTGCCCAGGATCGAACTGATGATGCCAGGCAGGCTGGCATAAAAAATGATCGCGTACGCCGTCTTAAAAGAGATATCGGCGCCCGCGCCAAAATTGAATGTTGCCCACAGCACTACGGTTGTGATCGCAAGAAAGATCAGGATGGTCGCTGGGATTCCGTAGGACAAATCACGAACCAGGACATCGGAGAAGCGAAGTTGTCTTGCCTGATCATCGGGTGAAAGTTTGTCGAACTGCTCGGCGCGTGGAGAATGCGCAATCTCGTTCCTGCTGATCTGGTCGAAGCCAATCTGCCGGTCCATCGAGTAAATGAAAATCAGAGCGAAGATGGAGATCAGCAGCCACGGTCCCCACCAACTCGCATTACGTCTCAGATCGGTGAAGGTCTTCGACGGCGCAATGAAAGTGTTGACGATACGAGCGCCTTCGGAAAGCGGTGCGGCTTCGGGCGCGGGGATGGGTACGGGCAACGGTGGGAGCGGATCGGCAGCCATTTTTGGCCTCCTGTTTGATTGCGAAGGAATTCTAGCGGGGAGTCAGCGGCAAGACAAGCAGGCGCAACGAGCGCCTCGCGGAACTAGGACTTAGGTCGCAAACCAGCCCGGAACTCCTCCCGAATCAGTTACCTCGCGGCGTTACTGAAGTTTGCGGCATGCCTCACAAATCATTGTTACTAAACCTGTTAGCTGGGTATCCTTGGGTTGGGGGATTCTCGCGCGCCGACAGCAGGTGCGGGGCGCACCGATTTGTAAGCACTGATCTGTAACCCATGTCCACCAGCACAAACTCGTGGAGAAGTTTGCCCGCCAGGGCTCAGGTCTTTGTCGGTTTAGTGATTGCGGCGGGCAGTGTGCCTCTGCTTCAGGCTGCCATCCACCAGAGCAGCAAGAATATTGCTGAGTTCATCTGCTATCTGGGCATCTGTATTCTTTCCTCAAGGCTGCGGGTTACGCTTCCGGGCATTACCGGCACGCTTTCGGTGAACTTCCTCTTTATCCTGGTGGGAATTGCGGAACTGGGCTACTCCGAGGCCATCACCCTGGGCGCCATCGCCATGCTGGCCCAGAGTCTGTTCCCCGGCAGGCCCACGGCCATGCAGTTGACCTTCAACGTCTGCGCGGGCACGCTTTCGACCGCCCTGGCTTTTCTGGTCTATCACAGCCCCTACTTAAATGCTCTCGTCGGCAGCCGCCCGCTGCTTTTGTGTCTAACTGCCTCGGTTTATTTCATTGTGAATGCGGGATGCATCGCTGTCGTGATTTCATTCAGCGAAGGCAAGCCGCTGCAAAAAATTCTGGTGGAGTGCTACTTTTGGTCTTTCCCATACTATTTAGTGGGCGCAGGAATCGCGGGCGCGATCTCCTGGTTCAATCACGCTTTCAACTGGGAAACTTCTCTGCTGTTTGTCCCCGCGATTTACCTCATCTTCCGTTCCTATCGCTTGTATTTGAGTAAGTTGGAGGATGAGAAGCGTCACGTGGAAGAGATCGCGAACCTGCATCTCCGAACCATCGAGGCGTTGGCGCTGGCGATTGAAGCCAAAGACCAGACCACCCACGCTCACCTACAGCGGGTTCGCGTATACGCCATTGAGGTCGCGAAAGAATTGGGCATGAAGGGTGCCGAACTGGAAGCCCTGCATGCAGCCGCACTGCTGCACGATATCGGCAAGCTCGCGGTGCCCGAACACATCATCTCGAAGCCAGGCCGGCTTACTCCGGAAGAGTTTGAGAAGATGAAGATTCACACCGTGGTGGGAGCCGAAATTCTGGAGCGGGTTCGCTTCCCTTATCCGGTGGTGCCGATCGTACGTGCCCACCATGAAAAGTGGGATGGGTCGGGTTATCCCTACGGATTGAAGGGCACGGAGATCCCGATCGGGGCGCGCATTCTTTCCGCTGTCGATTA
Organism: uncultured Acidobacteriaceae bacterium; assembly: GCA_963838015.1. Classification (GTDB taxonomy): domain Bacteria; phylum Acidobacteriota; class Terriglobia; order Terriglobales; family Acidobacteriaceae; genus Sulfotelmatobacter. The sequence continues at coordinate 717,277 of CAWIPG010000001.1, forward strand.
CCTGGACGCCCTGGCTTCCGATCGACAATATCGGCGGGCCATGCCGCTGGATGAAGTGATGCAGCGAATTTCTGGCGAGGCGGGCAAGTCGTTCGATCCCAAAGTAGTGGATGTTCTAAAGAGGCGCTACCGTTCTCTGGAAAATCTCGCACGTGCAAAATCGGCGGAAGACGGCGGTAACGTGGGACTGGCTCAGGAGGTCAAAATTACGCGCGGCCCGGCTCCGGCTGCGGGATTCGAAAATGCGGCTGTCTCCGATGCGCCGGGGCGGGAAACCAAGTTCCTCTCCTCGATCGCAGCGGCGCGGCAGGAGGCGCAGTCTTTGTTCGAGTTGAGTCAGGACTTGGGCGCCTCGCTCAGCCTGGGTGAGACGCTTTCGGTCTTCTCGGTAAAGCTCAAACCGATGGTCCCCTACGACGCCATCGCCATCTATGTTTTGCGCGACGCAATGCTGATTCCGGAATATGTGAACGGCGATAACTACCGCCTGTTTAACTCCCTGCGAATTCCTTTAGGCGAGGGCCTTTCCGGCTGGGTGGCACAGAACAAGAAACCCATCGTGAACGGAAATCCTTCGGTGGAACCCGGATATTCGAGTGATCCCGATAAGTTCAGCACTTTGCGCTCCGCCTTGGCCTTGCCGCTTGAGGGCGTGGCTGGCGTGATTGGAGTTCTCGCGCTCTACCGCGCCGAGCGCGACGCGTTTACCTCCGATCATTTGCGGATTCTTCTCGCGGTAAGCGGCAAAATGGCTCTGGCCATTGAAAATGCTCTGAAATATCAACAGGCGGAAAGTTCCGCTACCACGGACTACCTGACCGGCCTGCCCAATGCCCGATCGCTGTTTCTGCAGCTCGACCGTGAACTGGCCCGCTGCAAGCGCGATAACACTTCTCTGACGCTGATGGTCTGCGACATGAACGGCTTCAAGAAGATCAACGACCGCTTCGGGCACCTGGAAGGGAATCGCGTCCTGCGTTTATTTGCGCAGGCGCTGAAAGACAGTTGCCGTGAGTACGACTACGTCGCTCGCATGGGCGGAGATGAATTTGTCGTCGTCGCTCCGGGACTGGCGGTCGAAGTGGCGGCTAAGAAAGCCGAGCAACTTCGTGCCCTGGCCAAGCAGGCAGGCTTCGATGTTTGCGGAGAGGACATGCTTTCACTAAGCGTAGGCTTGGCCGTATCGCCGGAAGATGGCAATGATGCCGAGCAACTGCTGACCCAAGCCGATCGCCGCATGTATGTGGAGAAGCAAAAACAGCCTTCGCAAAAAGACCAGCGCTTACACACTCGTATGAAGTGCCGGCTCACAATCGAGCTGCACCCACAAGGTGGCGGACCGATCTTCGGCAATCTGATCGATATCAGCCTGGGCGGCTGCTATGTGGAAACCAGCGCAATTCTGTCTCCCGGCTCGAATGTTGGGCTGGTTTTCTCCATTGATGACGGTGCCTTGAGCGCCGATGGCACGATCGCCCGAATCCATCCCGGATCAGGCGTTGCCGTGCAATTCAAGGAAATGAGCCGCGAATCGCGGGATAAGATGTATCGCATTCTGGAATTCGTACAGAACTCTACCACGGTCTACAACGACCGTTACCTGCAGAATCTTTTCAAGCGCTAGGAATCACTGACCACTGCCCACTGCTTGATGCCCGCCTCTTCCGCTCGTACACTTAGTTAAATGCACGCCCACGTCCACGGCGCAGGTAGTCCCAAGCGGGTGCTCAAGATCTCGCTGGGCGTAACCCTCGCCTACATCGTGCTGCTGGTCGTCGCGGGCATTCGCGCTCATTCGCTCGCCCTGCTTTCCGAAGCCGGACACAATCTCTCCGATTTTCTGGCGCTTCTGCTTTCGCTGGTCGCGGTCTATTTGCAGGCGCGTCCAGCCAGTTCCACCAAAACCTACGGCTACCATCGCGCCGGAGTGCTGGCCGCGCTGGTGAATGCAGTCTCGCTGGTTGCGGTTGCGTTCTTCATCTTCTACGAAGCATTCAAGCGCCTGCAGCATCCCGAACACGTTCAGGCCTCGGTGATGATATTAGTCGCCGCTGCGGGCGTAGTGATGAACGGAGTAATCGCCCTGCTTCTCTACCGTTCCGGCCGGGGTTCTGGAAACGACGTCAACATCCGCAGCGCGCTCCTGCATGAAGTGGGCGACACGCTTTCCACTGCCGCGGTGATTGCCGGAGGCTGGGCGATTCTGGCCACAGGCGATTACTGGATCGACTCCGCACTCTCGTTTGGCATCGGCGCGTTGATCCTCTGGTCAGGCTTCGGCATCGTGCGCGAGACGCTGAATATTCTCCTCGAAGGCACGCCACGCGGTGTAAAGCTCGAACTGGTCGAGATCGCCATTCGCTCCGTCGAAGGCGTCAACGACGTGCACGATCTCCACTGCTGGAGCATCGGCTCGGAGAGTCGCGCGCTTTCCTGTCATATTTCGATCGCCGACATTCCGCCTTCAGTCAGCGAGCGCATCCTGCGTGATGTGAAAGACTGCCTGCATCACGAATTCCACATCGACCACACCACCATCCAGTTCGAGCATGTGGAATGCGAGGTCGCGCATGGATGCGTAATTCCGGTGGGCGAGAGCGAAGAACATCATCACCACCACAGCCATTAGCGGCAGGCCAGCAACCAACGTGACCGTTGGATCATGGCTTGCCATAAACCTCTAATGCTTTTCGGACGAAGGCCGATCTGCTCTTCGTGATTACCTGTTATTCCCGAAGCTGTACCTCCTCCGCCGGCGAGTTTTCAATGAAGGTGCTATGTTTTTGCGCTCTAGTCTTTATTGTGACGCTCTCGCTGGCTGCCCAGGAGCAGGCCGCATCCATCGAATCCAAGATCATTGCGATGGAGAAGGCCTGGAATCAAGCCTATAAATTTCGCGACAAAAAAGCGCTGGGAGAAATCCTCCACGATTCCATGGTACTGGTCAATGATGACGGCAGCATGCAATCCAAGGCTCTCTTCCTGGCGAGCGTCGATGCGGCGAAGCCGTCCGACGAGCAACAGGCTGAGCCAGAGTCAATCTCCGTGCATGTGTTTGGTGATGTTGCGATTGCGACCGGAATCTTCAGGGAGAAAGGGGTTGAAAACGGCAAGCCTTACGTAAAACGAAATCGATTTTTGGATACGTGGATCAATCGGAACGGTTCGTGGATGTGCGCAGCTGCCTCAGCAACTCCAACGCTTCACTGAGAGAAATCACTCACTAGCTGCTGCTTGTAAATTTCGCGTACCCGCTCCATCGTATCCGCCTCGTCCGCCGACTTATCCGGCCGCAGCCGCACGATCCTTGGAAAGCGCAGCGCATAGCCACTCTCGTGGCGATCCGACTGCATCATGTTATTGAACGCAACTTCCAGCACAATCTTCGGCTCGACTGTTCGCCGGAATCCCTGATCCTCGATCGTGTGCTCGAAAAACCACTGCGTCATCTCGGCAATCTCAACATCAGTTAATCCTGAGTAGGCCTTACCAATATTCACGAGCTTCTCTTTGTTCGTGTCCCACACCGCAAATGTGTAATCGCTGAGCACGCCCACACGCTTCCCGTGTCCGTATTCGACCGCGGTCACCACAACATCAAGCGTGGCCAACTCACGCTTCATCTTCAGCCACGATTTGCCGCGCTTGCCCGGCGTGTAAGCAGAACTGAGATCCTTGATCATCAGGCCTTCGTTGCCTCGTGCCTGCGCGGCTGCGAACAATTCTTCCAGTTCCTCCGGAGAACCAGCATGAAACACCGGAGCGCGAATGATACGACCGGCCAACGGCTCTTCGGAATCGAATGTAAACGACCCCTGTGATCCTGCCTTACCCCGTGCTCCCCCGTGTCCTCTGTGGTTAAGGTTTTCTTGCGTCAGCAGCCCATCCAAAATCCCAGCCCGTTCCCCAAGTGAACGATCAATCAGCAACTCTTCGCCCACATACAAAACATCGAACGCGAGATAAGCCACCGGAACCTCCCGCAACAGTTTCTCGCTTACCTTCTTCCGTCCCAGCCTCTGCTGCAATACACTGAAAGGCCGCGCCCGGTTCTGAGCATCCTCCCACGCAACGATCTCACCATCCAGAATCGCATCCTGCGGCAATCCAGCCAGCGCGTCGGGCAGTTCAGGGAACGACTCAGTAATCTCATCTCGCGTGCGCGAAAAAAATTTAACTTCTCCCTCCAAAATGTGCGCCTGCGCTCGAATGCCGTCATACTTATCTTCCACCGCGGCCTCGGCGAAATAACTCAACCCTTCTTCGGTTGACTCAACCGGGCTTGCCAGCATGAACCCCAGCGGATGAAACATCCTCATCTTCGCTTCCGCGAGCTTGCCGCCCGACGCCAGCCGCAGCGTTTCTCCAATATCCCCGAGCAGCATATTCGCCCGTTGCACGTCTTTGAGCCCGCTGTTCGAAGCGCCTCCGAACGCCACGGCAATCGCCTCCTCCACCAGACTTTCTTTCAGCCCAATCCGCAAATCGCCCGTCATGATCTTCACAACGTACTTCGCTTCCAGCGGTGTGGCCCGCGCGAGCAAATCCCGAACCAGCGCCGTCTTTGCCGCCGGCCCGCGCACCATCGCAATCCGCCGAAATATCTCGGCAACTTCAAGAATGCCCAATCCTTGCCCGGCGCGCTCCTCCAGCACCTCCCCGGCGACGGCGCCAAGGTCTCCGTGCTTGCGATACGCAACCGTCAGCGCAGCTTCATCTTTGCCCGAAAGCTCCGCCACCACGCGCCATAGCAGGGATCCGCCCACCTGTAGGGTCGTCTCCTCCCACGCCGGGAATGCCCTGCCGGAGAGAAACACCGCCGATATCGCGGCCTCCTCCAGGGTGCGCGACTTCAAGTACTCAGCCACGATCGCCGTCTTCCGCAGTTTCTTGGTAGTTGCGGCGATCGCCTCGCAAGTCTCGGAAAACTTTTTCATGTTTATTCAAGGTACATCCCGAGACTAGACGATAAACGAAATCGCGCGGGGAGAGCTGACCCCTGGGAATACCTCGGGCTAAATTCCGCTGCCTCTGTTATTTAGCGATATAGCACCGGCACTTAATCCCAGTGCAAGAGCTCTCCCCCGCTGTGATAACCTAGTTCTTGGCGCTTTTAATCGTCTGGAGCATCTAAGCACCGTGCGTTCTATCAAAAATCTCGTGCGTTTCCTGGTCGCCGTGCAGCTTCTACCGGCACTGGAAAGTGGCGAAGAGACCTTGGTCGGCGGCCAAGCCGTGCTCGAAGGTGTGATGATGCGCTCTCCGCACGCCTGGGCGATCGCTTGCCGTAAGCCCTCTGGCGAAGTAGTCACCATGAGTGAGCCGCTCGATCGTCCTTCGGAAAAACACAAGTGGATGGCTTGGCCCATCGTGCGCGGAGTCATGACGCTCGGCTATGCAATGTCCCTCGGCTACCGAGCCCTGCGCTTCTCCGCCAACGTAGCAATTGAAGAAGCGATGCAGGAAGATGACTCTGCCAAATCAAATGTGGAAGCCAGCAACGCCCATGTGGAGAAGGCCGCCTCGGGAGCTTGCCCTGAGTCCAGCCGGAGGGTCCCGCTGAAGCGAAGCGAAGCGGAACCTATCACGACAGACTCTCAATCGAAGTCTCGCGAAAAAGCCGCTACCATCAGCGGATGGCTGGCCGCAGGCAACGTCATCATCTCACTCGCCTTCTTCATCTTCATGTACAAGTACCTGCCGCTCGTGGCCGCGACCGAACTCAAAAAGTTTGACCCCGCGTTCGGCGGCCGGATCGCGTTCAATCTGGTCGATGGTGCGATCCGCCTGATCCTGTTCCTGCTGTTCATCTGGGGCGTTTCGCTATTTGCCGATATTCGCCGCGTCTACCAGTATCACGGCGCTGAGCACAAGACTGTATTCGCCTTTGAGAACGGCGACCCGCTCTCGACCGTTGCTGTGCAGAAATATTCCACGTTCCATCCTCGCTGCGGCACCAGCTTTCTGATGACAGTGATGCTGATCTCGATCGGCTTCTACATGCTGATTCCATACACCACATTCTGGGCGCGCTTCGCCTCACGCATTGCGTTGCTACCCGTGATCGCCGGCGTCTCGTACGAAATCATTCGCTTCGCCGCCAAGCATCGCGGCTCGCTCTTCGCCCTGATGACCGCTCCCGGTCTATGGCTGCAGCGCATCACCACCCAGCCACCGTCTGATGAGATGGCCCAATGCGCCATTACAGCCCTCGACCAAGCCATGGCTTTGGAAAAAGAGCGTGGCGGCGAATTGGTGATTGCCTAGGGGGCTTCCCCCGATACTAGTTCTCAGTTCTCAGCGAAAACCCATAGAATGAATTGTCTGATGAGGCATTCCTTTGGAGTTGCGCTCTGCACGAGAGCCGTTCGTAAACTGAGAACTGAGAACTGAGAACCGAGAACTGAGAACTGAGAACTGATTCTGATGTTTGAACGCCTTGACCAAATCGAAGCCCGCTACGAGGAACTAACTAGCGCCCTCGCTTCGCCCGATATTGTCAACGACTCCTCTAAATACCAGAAGACTGCCAAGGCCCACAGCGAGATTGCCTCCATCGTCGAAAAGTACCGGGAGTACAAAGACCTAAATAAAGGCATAGCCGATAGTCGCGCCATGCTTGCCGATGAAAAAGATCCTGAGATGCGCGCCTATGCTCAGGAAGAACTCAACAAGCTGGAGCCACGCGTTACCACGATCGAAGAAGAATTGAAAGTCCTGCTGCTGCCGAAAGATCCCAACGACGAAAAAAATATCATCCTTGAAATCCGCGCCGGAACCGGCGGTGACGAAGCTACTCTTTTTGCAGCCGAAATTTTCCGTATGTACACCCGTTACGCCGAAAGCCAGCGTTGGAAGGTTGAAGTGCTGTCGTCTTCGGAGTCGTCGGCCGGCGGTCTGAAAGAAGTCATCGCCATCATCGAAGGCAATCGCGTTTTTTCGCAGCTCAAGTATGAAAGCGGCGTGCATCGCGTGCAGCGCGTGCCCGCGACCGAGCAGCAGGGCCGGGTTCACACCTCCGCCGTCACCGTCGCGGTGCTGCCCGAGGCTGAAGATGTGGACGTAAAAATCGAAGCCAAAGATCTTCGTATCGACACTTTCTGTTCCTCCGGTCCCGGCGGCCAGTCGGTTAATACCACCTATTCAGCGGTTCGCATCACGCACATTCCCACCAACACAGTGGTGAGTTGCCAGGACGAAAAATCGCAGATCAAGAACCGCGAAAAGGGAATGCGCGTGCTGCGCTCCCGCCTCTACGAAATCGAAATGGAAAAGCAGCAGCAGGCGCTGGCGAAAGAACGCAAAGCCATGGTCGGCTCCGGTGACCGCAGCGAGAAGATTCGCACCTATAACTTTCCGCAAAATCGCCTCACCGACCACCGCATCGGCTTTACCATCCACCAGCTCGAACAAGCGATGGATGGCAAACTTCAGCCGCTGATCGAGGCGCTCACTACGCACTACCAGGCAGAGAAGCTGAAACAGGAAGCTGCGGCGACAGTTTAGTAGTTTCCCGTGAGCCCCTTGTCCGCGATGCAGGAGAGACCATGCCGAAACTCGAAGACGCAATTGCATCCGCTCTCGTCGATCGTTATGTTAAGAATGCCGCCAGAGTTCGTGAACTCGCTGCGCCCCTAACGAACACGCAGTTCTGGCAAAGACCTTTCCCGTTCGGCAATAGTTTCGGACACTTGGTTTTGCATCTAACAGGCAACCTGAATTACTACATCGGCGCGCAAATCGCGAAAACCGGCTATATCCGCGACCGTCCCCGCGAATTCAACGATCCCAATCCTCCTTCGAAGGAAGAGGCTTTGAAGCGTTTCGACCAGGCTGTCGATATGGTTCTCAAAACTATCCCGGCGCAATCGCTAGTGGATTGGTCGACGGAATACTCAGGAACCGGCGCCGATGCCAAGAACCGTCTAGAGATGGTGCTGCAGTGCGCCGCTCACATCCAGCACCACATCGGCCAGATGATTTATCTTGGGTATGAGTTGCAGAAACCAAATGTACAGATATAGACAATTTGATTTTCTCTGTGTCGTAGCCTGCCCTGAGCGACGTCGAAGGGTATCTCTGTGGTGAAATGACTTTGTGCATCTGAAGCAAGCCCTTACCTCCGCTATTGCGCGTCTCACGACGGAGCAAATTCCATCCCCACGCCTGAACGCAGAGCTACTTCTGATGTTTACCGTGAACTGCGATCGCGCCTACCTCTTCGCACATCCTGAGCGTGAACTCACGCCCGATGAGCAGGCTCGTTATGATGCCGCTCTCACCGAACGCGCCCGTGGCGTCCCCGCGCAGTACATCACCGGCCATCAGGAATTCTGGGGGATGGATCTCATCGTCACGCCCGCGGTGCTGATTCCACGCCCAGAAACCGAACATGTGATTGAAACGGTATTGGACTGTGTGGGTGTGGGGCGGGCGCCCACGCCCGCCAACCCTCACCACATCGCCGACGTCGGAACCGGCTCCGGAGCAATCGCCCTAGCGTTAGCCAAAGAATTTCCCCAGGCGGAAATCCATGCGATCGACATTTCACCGGCCGCGCTTGAAGTTGCCCGCATCAACGCGGCTCGCCATGAACTCGAATCCCGCATTCACTTCCACCAGGCCGACCTGCTCGCCGGAATTGAAGCAGAATGCGGAAACAATTCCTTCGACTACATCGTCTCCAACCCGCCATATGTGGGCGATTCGGAGGAAGATCAGGTGCAGCTCGAAGTCCGCAAATTCGAGCCGCGCAATGCCGTCTTTGCCGGACCAACGGGACTGGAAGTGATCGCGCGCCTGATTCCGCAAGCTCGTGCCGCGCTTCGCCCGGGCGGCTGGCTGATAATGGAAGTGAGCGGAACAATTTCAGAAGAGGTGCAGCGGCTCCTGCAGGATTGGAAAGATGTTCGAATCCGTCCAGACCTTCAATCGATCCCACGCGTAGCACAAGCGCGGAAATAATCAGCGCGGGACAGCCGCAGGCTGGATTTCTTCCACGTCCACAATATTCGTAGGATATTTTCCCGTGTAGCAAGCCGAACAATAAGAGGTTTTCTCTCCGTCGCCGCAAGCCTTCCTGAGCCCATCGAGCGAAAGATAGGCAAGCGAATCCACGCGAATATAATCGCGAATCTCGTCGACGGTTTTGTTGGCGCCGATCAGCTGATCTTTCGAAGGCGTATCCACACCGTAATAGCACGGCGAAATCGTCGGCGGACAAGAAATGCGCATGTGCACTTCTTTAGCCCCGGCACTGCGAATCATGCGCACGATTTTGCGGCTGGTGGTGCCGCGCACAATCGAGTCATCGATCAGCACGACGCGTTTCCCTTCCAGAAGCGAGCGCACCGGATTCAACTTCAGCTTCACGCCGAAATCGCGCACACTCTGGCTCGGCTCGATGAAGGTGCGCCCCACATAATGATTGCGAATCAAACCAAAGCGGAAGGGAAGCCCGCTCTCGGCCGCGTAGCCCACAGCGGCAGTTACGCCTGAATCCGGCACAGGAACGACCAGATCGGCCTCCACCGGCGCCTCGCGCGCCAGTTGACGCCCCAATTCTTCGCGGCTGGTTTGCACGGCGCGGCCAAACACGATGCTATCGGGGCGCGAAAAGTACACATGCTCGAAAATGCAACTCGATTGCGGCGCAGCCGTTGAATAAAAACGGGAGCTGATACCTTCCGGCCCAGCCACAATCAACTCGCCCGGCTTCACGTCACGTTCGTAGGTCGCCCCGATCAGATCGAAGGCGCAAGTCTCCGAGGCGAAGACGATGGTGTCGCGTTTCTGCCCTTCGAGCGCCGGAATGCGTCCCATCGCCAGCGGTCGGAAGCCGCGTGGATCGCGCGCCGCAATGATCCGGTCAGGACTCATCACCACCAGCGAAAATGCGCCTTCCACGCGCCGCAAAGCATCGGCTATAGCCTCCGGCAAAGTGTGCTCCCGCGAGAGCGCAATCAAATGAACGATCACTTCCGTATCGCTATTCGTCTGAAAAATCGACCCCTGCCGTTCCAGTCGGCTGCGAACTTCCTGTGCATTCGTCAGATTGCCGTTGTGCGCCACTCCAATCGATCCCTTGCTCGACTGCACCAGAATCGGCTGCGCATTCAACAGTGCCGAATCTCCGGCTGTCGAGTAGCGCGTGTGCCCGATAGCCAAAGTGCCGCGTATTTTCGAGAGCACGTCTTCCGTAAATATGTCGGCGACCAATCCCATCGCCTTATGAACGCGCAAGGTCAGCCCATCGGAGGTAACGATCCCCGCCGACTCCTGCCCGCGATGTTGCAGCGCGTGTAAGCCCAGATAGGCAAGCGTTTCCGCCTCGGGATGCGAGAAGATCGCAACCACTCCGCACTCGTCGTGAAATTTATCGGAAGTCAACATTTAGCCATTAGCCTTTAGCTTGCAAACTATCAATCCGCCGCCACCAACTCCGGATCAGTGCGCAAAGTCGATTCCAGCGCCGCTTCGTAAGCATGGTTCAAATCAGAGACGGCCGCGGACACTACCACTTGCCCGTCGATTGAAAGCTCCAGCCGTTCTGAAATCGTTTCTCCCAGCACATCCGCCACAGCGCCGTATTCGTTTGCTACCTCTTGGATTCGCGCAACGTGCCCCGGGTCGCATGAGATCACGATACGGCTCGCATCTTCCCCAAATAGCACAAACTCTGCCGGAAGCTGATTCGACGCAAGATTCACCCGCGCACCCACGCCCTTGGGAAATGCTTTTTCCGCTAGCGTCACAGCCAATCCGCCATCCGCGCAATCGTGCACGGATTCCACAAGCCCCTGCTGAATCAACTCAACAACTGCTTTCTGCAGCCCAGCTTCTCTTTCCAGATCGAGTTCCGGAGGATATCCCCACAGCGCGCCCAGAATTTCCTTCGCATATTCCGACGAGCCAAACTCACTCTCCACATCGGTAATATCGGCAGCTTCGCCCGTGCGCAATAGCACAATCGTGCGTCCGGCAGCGGCAAAGTGCATCTTCGCAGCCTTGCTCACGTCGTCGAGAATGCCTACAACCCCGAGCACTGGCGTGGGGTAAATACCTTCCCCCAACGTTTCGTTGTAGAAGCTCACGTTGCCGCCGGTGATAGGAATCTCAAGCTCCTCGCAGGCTTTGGTGATGCCATCGATCGTTTGCGAAAACTGCCACATGATGTGTGGTTTCTCGGGATTGCCGAAGTTGAGACAATTTGTCGCACCCACCGGCGTCGCTCCCGAACACGCGACTTTGCGCGCGGCCTCTGCGACCGCATGCATCGCGCCCAGCCGAGGATCGAGATAACACCAGCGCCCATTGCCATCGAGTGCCATTGCCAGCCCGCGCTGCGGTTGCCCCGGATTCGCGTTCTTAATGCGAATCACGCCCGCATCGCCAGCTCCCGGCGCCTCCACGGTGTTGGTTTGCACCATGTAATCGTATTGCTGCCAAACCCAGCGCTTGCCGCAGATGTTCGGGCTGGCCAAAAGCTGCTTCAGGTCTTGCGTAAAATCCCGGTCGTCATTCAGCTCGTCGCCGAGTTTGACGTGCTCCGGCATTTCACGCGGCACGGGAGGTTCCCAACGCGCCAGCGGACGTTTGTACACAGGCGCATCATCTGTCAGCGCTTGATTCGGAATCTCGGCGACCACTTTGCCGTGGTGGAGCACACGTAACGTGTTGTCTGTCGTTACCTTGCCGACTTCGACCGCATCAAGACCCCACTTCTCAAAAACGCGGAAGACTTCATGCTCGCGGCCCTTCTGCGCCACCAGCAGCATCCGCTCCTGCGATTCGCTCAGCATGATTTCGTAAGCGCTCATGCCGGTTTCGCGTTGCGGTACGCGGTCCAGTTCGATCTCGATGCCGACGCCGCCGCGACCGCCCATTTCACACGTCGAGCAAGTAAGTCCCGCCGCGCCCATGTCCTGAATGCCGACGATTGCCCCTGTCCGCATGGCCTCAAGGCATGCTTCGAGCAGAAGCTTCTCCAGAAAAGGATCGCCGACCTGCACATTCGGCCGCTTCGCTTCCGAGGCTTCGCTGAACTCTTCGCTGGCCATCGTCGCGCCGTGAATGCCGTCGCGCCCGGTCTTCGCGCCCACGTAAATTACCGGATTGCCTTCGCCAGCCGCGCGCGCGTAGAAAATTTCGTCCTTGCGCACTAATCCCATGGCGAACGCATTCACCAGCGGGTTGCCGGAATAACACGGCTCAAACTTGGTTTCGCCGCCCAGGTTCGGCACGCCGAAGCAGTTGCCATAAGAAGCGACCCCGCTGACCACACCTTCAAGAATCGAGTGATTGCGATGAATATCTTTCTGTGCAGCTTGCGCGGATGATTCGTCCGCGACCGCGCGAATCGGTCCAAACCGTAGCGAATCCATCACCGCAACCGGCCTTGCCCCCATGGTAAAAATGTCGCGCAGGATTCCACCCACGCCAGTAGTCGCGCCCTGAAACGGCTCAATAAACGACGGATGATTGTGCGACTCGATCTTGAACGCGCAGGCCCAACCATCGCCGATATCGATGATTCCGGCATTTTCTCCTGGCCCCTGCAGCACGCGCTTGCTGCGCGTAGGCAGGCGCTTCAAGTGCACGCGCGACGATTTGTAGGAACAGTGTTCGCTCCACATCACGCTGAAGATGCCGAGTTCCGTAAGCGTCGGCTCGCGCGACCCCAGAAGCTGCTTGATCTTTTCATACTCGTCAGTAGTCAGGCCGTGCTGCCGGAGGGTCTCCGGAGAAAAGGCAGGAGTCATGGAGGTGGTCATGGGGAATCTCTATTGTCGCATTTAGACGCGCCGCTGGGTAGGGCCATCTCGACCAATATTTGAGCCAGGAATTTCGCGGGTGCGAACGCTGGCTATACTGGTTGGGATGCCGGTTAAATCCATCATCGTAGGCACGGCCGGGCACATCGACCACGGCAAAACGGCGCTGGTAAAGGCCTTGACCGGCATCGATGCCGACCGACTGGAGGAGGAGAAGCGGCGCGGCATCACCATCGATCTCGGCTTCGCGTACATGGATTTGCCGCTCGGTGGTTACAAAACGACGAATGACAACGAGGCGGAGAGTGGCGAAACGCTACGGCTCGGCTTCGTCGATGTTCCCGGCCACGAGCGCTTTGTGCGCAACATGCTGGCAGGCGTGGGCGGAATCGATCTGGTGCTTTTCGTGATTGCAGCGGATGAAGGGATTAAGCCGCAGACGCGGGAGCATTTTGACATTCTGCAACTGCTGGGCGTAGAGCGCGGCATCACGGTATTGACCAAATCCGACGCGGTGGATGCGGACACGCTGCAAGTGGTGCGTCTGGAAGTGGAAGACTTTCTGCGCGGCACATTCTTGGATGACTCCAATTCGGATGCCCCCAATTCCGATGCACCTAACTCGATCATTGCCGTGAGTTCCTTGACGGGTGCGGGAATGGACGATCTGAAGCATGCGATGGTCGGCGCGGCCATGCGAGTTCAGCCTCGGGATTCTCACGCGATTGCGCGTCTGCCGATTGATCGCGTATTCACCATGAAAGGTTTCGGAACCGTAGTGACCGGCACGCTGCTAGCGGGGACGATCCGCCGCGAAGATGACCTCGAAGTTTTTCCCACCAGCCAACGAGTGCGCGTGCGTGGAACTCAGGTGCACGGCCGCTCCTCCGACGTCGCAGTTGCGGGCCAGCGCACGGCGCTCAACTTGGCTGGCGCGAGCACAGAGGACTTGGCGCGGGGAATGACGCTAGCGCCTCCCGCGACATTGCAAACAACGCGCCGAGTGGATGTGCAGTTGCGCTTGTTATCTTCGGCGCCGCATCCTCTAAAAGACCGCGCGCGTGTGCACTTTCACTCGTACACCATGGAAACTGTAGTTGAGGTAGTGTTATTCCGGCCTAAGGATCTGGATCCCGCGGGTGCGAGGGCTGCAAGGCCGCAACTTCAGCCCGGGCAAGAGGCGTTCGCGCGCCTGAAACTCCCTGAGGCCGCATTACTTCTGCCTGGGGACCGCTTCATTATCCGTCAGTTTTCACCCGTAATCACGATTGGCGGCGGAGTCGTGCTGGATGCGGCTCCCATCCTGCGCATGCCCGGCCAGAGCGAGTTCCTGCGAACTCTGGCCGATGGAAATCCAGGGGCAATTCTGCAAGCTCGCATCGCACGGCGGCATCACCAAGGAATCTCGATGTCCCGACTGATTGCCGAAACCGGCTGGTCTAAAAACGTAATCGAGGGCCAACTGGCGCAGGCATTGAAGGCAGGCGATATCGCCCGGTCAGGAGATCTATTCCTGCACACACCAGCAATGGAAGCGCTGAAGTCGAACATTGTGAGCGCAGCAGAGAATTTCCATAAGGCGAATCCGCTGGTTTGTGGGATTGGGAGAGAGGAATTACGCGCTCAGGTGGACGCGACTGCGGAAGTTTTTGAGGCAGTTTCAACCATACTGGCTCACGAGAAAAAGGTCGAACTGATCGTAGACTTAATAAGGCTACCGGGGCGCGGCGTGGTGATGAAGGACGAAGAGGCGGAATCGAAGAGGAAGATCGAGGACACTTTCGCCTCCGCCGGGCTGAAGGTTCCTGCGCTACAGGAAGTGATTGCCGGTCTGAAGGTCGACAAAGCGCGAGCGCAAAAAATCGTAACACTGCTGCTACGGGATAAGCTGCTGATCAAGGTCTCCGACGAGCTGGTTTTTCATCGCACCGCGCTCGAACAACTACGGCGGGAGCTCACAGCGTACAAGGCGAAGTCACCTGCCATCGATGTAGCGAAATTCAAGGAGCTGACTGGAGTAAGCCGCAAATACGCGATTCCGCTGCTGGAGTATCTGGATCGCGAGCGTGTGACCAAGCGAGTGGGCAATGCGCGCGAGATTCTGTAGAAATTGAGCCATTGGGCAATTTGCGATTGAGCAGCCCACTCCGCAACGGACACAGGGTAGGCGAGTTCACTGACGATTATACCTTTGACGAAGTATAAGGAGGAATGTTCTTATTAGCGGATGCCCCGCGACCTCGACCCGATCCATTCGACATATACCCTACTCCCGAAGAATCTCCGGCGGTGCGCATGACGATTGCCGCCGCGTTCTATTGCACTGACGGAGTGGTGGTCTGCGCCGATACCAGCGAAGAAAGCACCTACACCAAACGGGATCAGTCGAAGATCAGACAGATTCGCAACGGCCCTGAGACGTATGTCTTCACTGGTGCGGGGGATGCTGACCTGCTCGAAATCGCAGTCGATGACATTATCGAATCCCGAATGCGTCGAAAGAAAAAGTCGGTTCGGGAGTGGCAGGCTGAGTTAAAGAAAGACGCTGCCCAGATTTTTAAGGATTACGTGCAACCGTGCGTGGGGTTTGAGGATCGTGCGCCCAGCATGGACCTCATTGCCAGTATTCAAGTGGACGGATGGATCAGAGTCTTTAGAATTCGCGAGAACCTTGTGCGGCGCGTGAAACCATTCGATCATGTCGCTGTGGGCTTTGGGAGAGTTCTCGCGGTTAGTCTCATGGACCAGTACGCAAAGAATGCAAATCTGACGATGGAGGCGACTGCACGGTTAGGTTCATATCTTCTTGAGCGGGTGAAAAAATATGTGCCTCGCGTGGGCGGTCACATCGAATTTTGTAAACAGGGCGTGGATGGAACCCTTGCGCCGGGTGCGGCTGCGAACTGGCAACTGGCGATTGAGGGCTTGAACCAATCCACGCGCTCCCTCATTCATGCTGCTCTAGAGATGCACGATGAGGGGTTCGATAAAGCGGTGAAAGAACTCGTGCAGCAATTGATCGGGGTGCGGAAGGCCTTCAATCGACCCGCCGCGCTCCGAACTTTCGATCAGATGATCGAAAATATCGAAGTGCCTAAGCCGTCAACTTCTCGAAAGTCAAGACGGGCGCGGTGACCATGTGACGGAGCGTATCCACGAATAGATCGGGATTTTTGCGACGGTTGAAACGAAATTCCATCTCGGCGAGATAGGCAGCCAAATGTTTTGCGCTGATCTTATGCCACGTTCCGATGATGCCGCGCTTGAGCAGGGAGAACGCCGATTCGACGGTGTTCGTATGGATATCTCCATCGACGTAGACTTTCGATTTATGCTTAATCGTCTTGTGACGCTTCGCGAATGGAGTGTTTCGGAATGCGGTCGGGTAGGCGTTCAATTCATCGGTGACGATGACTTCCACATCTTCGCTCACGCTTTCTCGCACGTACTTTTCCAGCGTTCCGGCTTTCACGTCCTGAGCATGGAAGAAACGAAGATCGCCGCCGCGCTGCCGGATGCCGACAACGATCTGTTTTTTGCAATCCCCGTGACCGGGCTTGCGATAGGTCTTTTCGCTT
Source organism: uncultured Acidobacteriaceae bacterium (assembly GCA_963838015.1). Classification (GTDB taxonomy): domain Bacteria; phylum Acidobacteriota; class Terriglobia; order Terriglobales; family Acidobacteriaceae; genus Sulfotelmatobacter. Next base: position 733,628 of record CAWIPG010000001.1, read on the forward strand.
GCACCAATGTAAGTTTCATCCATCTCGACAGTTCCATCCATCATCGGGCGCTCTGCCTCTTTCATGGCAGCACGAATCCTGTGGCAGAGATACCATGCGGTTTTGTAGCTGACTCCCAGAGTACGTTTAACTTGGTTGGCGCTCATCCCCTTGCGTGCTTCGCAGAGCAAGAGCACAGCCATGAACCACGTTTCCAGCGGCAGATGAGTGTCGTGGAAGATCGTCTGTGTCAGAACGCTAAACTGATAGCCGCATTCAACGCACTCGAATTTTTTCTGAGTCTCAATCTCGAATACGCGCTTGCTCTTGCAGCGCACGCATTCGACCCCGAATGGAAACCGCAACTTTTTGAGCAGGGCGCGGCACTGTTCGTCGGTCGAGAACATCTGGGTCAGATCGGTGAGAGTCATGGCTAATAAGCCCCCGAAACGCGAGAAGCACCCTCTAGATCGAATACCGACCCGAAAACTGGCCGCTGCCATCCGAAAGCAGCTTCTCCGCGAATTGAAGGAGAAACATCCCGATCTAGACCTTGGTAAGTCTCGGAAGGATTGAGGGTTGCAAGGACACAGTAGCAGGTTCTTTATACTTCGTCAAGTAAATAATCGTGAGTTCAATCGCCCGATCACCAGATCACTCAATGTCTTTGATTTTTTCTTCCGGGAATTCCAGTTCCAGCCCCAACGGGTCGGTCACGCGGTTGGTAAGGTTAGCCAGGCCGGCGAGCATGTGCAGATCGACGATCTCAGGTTCGGAAAACTGTTTCTTGAGTTCATCAAAATCTGTTTCAGTGATTTCGTGCGGAGCGCGCGTCAGCTTCTCGACATAGGTCAATGCCACCCGCTCTTTTTCCGAATAGCGAGAATAGTTCCCAGCCTCAAGCGCCCAATAGTCGTCCGCGTTCAACCCAACGCGCTTCGACGATGCGACGTGATGTTGCGTGCAGTAGCGGCATCCGTTCATGAAGGAAACGCGCAGGTAGACGAGTTCGTACAGCTTGCGGTCAAGCGAGCGCCCCACACTGGCATAGAAAGTTAAAAAGTGCTTAAGCATTTCCGGACGATGGGCCAGGGCTTTCTGCACATTCCCCGGTTTGCCGCGGAGCACAGTGTCGTAAATCTCGCGCACTTCAGGAGAAGCAGATTCCGGGGCGATTAAGCTGATGCGTGCCATTCAAAATCCTCCGAACCTCTTCATCATAGCTGAAGCCGTGGTTGGTCGTGACGAGGCGCCAGCTCTGAAAGCACACCACCGAAGCCGGATTACTTGCTCTAGGAAAAGCCCGGGATTGCCGATAGGTCCCAAGAGGCTTCTGTGAAAGTGATAGTTCTACTGTTGGCGGTTGCGTGTGGTTCGCCTTTGCAGGGATGGAGTCAGGATCCCGATGCCCATGCGACGTCCAGAATAATCGCCCTCGAGCACGCGTGGAGCCAGGCAGCGGAGAGCAAAGACATGCGATCGCTGGATGTGCTGCTGGACGACACTTTCGTCTACGTCGATTTGCAGGGGCGATTGATGACGAAGACGCAAGTGATGGCAGATGTGAAAGCGTCAGCCGTCCAGCAATTCGTGACCAGCGAGATGACCGCCTACTTATACGGAAACGCGACGATCGTCACTGGGACGTTCAGGATGAAGGGGATCGAGAAGGGCAAGCCGTTCCTGCTGCAAGGGCGATTCACAGATACATGGATATACAGGGATAGGACCTGGGCGTGCGTCGCCAGTCAGACTACCTCCATCGGGCATTGAAATTCCCATGACACGAGTTTGCTAAGAATCTTCTAAGAATGTGAGCCAGCTCGACGAGTGAATCGTTCACTCAACACTATGCAAGCTCTCCGCTGGGCTGGCCCCGCATTGCAGGAAACCCACCCGACTGCCGATATATCGCTCGAGGGTTCATATCGTGAAACCAACAGGCTTCGTCGCGGCTCTGGTTTTCGCGGCGCTGTCGTTCGCAGCGGCCCAAAACATCGGCGATTCAAGCGCCGTCTCGAACATCCTCGCTCTGGAGCACGCCTGGGACCAGGCGCAGGAGCGTGGAGACGTCAAAGCCATGGCCGCGATCCTTGATAATTCTCTCGTTTATGTCGACTTCGATGGTCAGATTTTGACGAAAGCGGGTTACCTGGAGCGGGTAAAGTCGAACTCCACTCACATGCAGCAGATCATTTCGGAACAAATGAGCGTGCAAATGTTTGGAGAAACAGCGATTGTGCTCGGAAGTTACCGCGAAAAAGGCGTAGAGAACGGGAAACCCTATTTGCACCGCGGACGGTTTACCGATACTTGGGTGCTTATAAATGGCCACTGGATGTGCGTCGCGGCTGGAACAACTCCGATTCTGCGCTAAGAGTCCGCGCTGGATCGCAACCTGCCGTTCGTTGTTGCCGGGCTCTTGCGAAAGGTAGGAGGTGTGATGTGGAAACTGTTTTTCATTTCTCTGTTGCTGTCAGTGCCGCCCAGGCTGCCTGCTCAAACCAAGCCGCCTGACTCCGAGCAGGCTAGAATCCTCGGGCTGGAGAATGCGTGGGCGCGGGCAGTAAAGCAAAAAGATATATCAGCGCTGCAAATGATGCTGATGCCGGAACTTGGTCTACGTCGATTACGATGGCACCCTTATGAATAAGGCGGAGTATTTGTCCAGTGTCCAGTCGCCTGCGCTGCGACCTCAGCGCGTTGTGAACAAATCCGCGAGCGTGCGTCTCTACGGTGCCGCTGCGGTGGTCACCGGAGTGTATCGTGAAAACGGCGAAAAAAATGGTAAGCCTTACGTGCTCCGCGAGCGCTTTACCGACACATGGGTGCGCCACGGCGAGAGTTGGATGTGTGTATCCAGCGATTCAACCCTGATCGGCCAATAAAGATCGGCCAATAAGCTTTCTTCCGGCAGGCATCAGATCTGCCACTGATATATCCTTCTTTCTGAATGCTTCTGATTCGTCCCGCCACCGTGAATGACGTAACCCTGCTGCGTACGCTGATCCGCGAACTGGCGGAGTTCGAGCATGAGCTGGATCTTTGTGTAATCGAAGAAGCGGATTTGGCGCGCGACGGCTTCGGCCCAAATCCAAAATTTCGTGCGCTGATTGCCGAGTGGGATGGGCAGCCTGCTGGCTACGCGGTGTTCTTTGGCTATTATTCGACGTGGGCGGGCGCGGGACTTTATCTCGAGGACGTCTTTGTGCGGCCGCAGTTTCGCGGTAAAGGAATCGGAATGGCATTGCTGGCCGAGGTGGCGCGGATCGCATTGCAGGAAAATCGTCGCGCCATGCGCTGGGAAGTTCTCGATTGGAATAAGAAAGCGATCGATTTGTACCAATCACTGGGAGCGGAGTTTCGCGACCAATGGCGATCGGTTTTGCTGGCAGATGACGCCTTGCAGCGCCTGGCGGAGAAGAAAGTATGAGCCGCGTTCGTATTATCGGGGCGGGACTGGCCGGCTCGGAAGCAGCATGGCAGTGTGCTCGGCGAGGCGTGGAAGTCGATTTGTATGAAATGCGTCCCGTGCGCCCCACGCCAGCGCATCAGACCGCCGATTTCGCGGAGTTGGTGTGCTCGAATTCGTTGAAATCAGATAGTGAGAATACCGCGCCGTGGCTCTTGAAAGAAGAAATGCGGCGCGCCGGCTCGTTGCTCCTACAGATTGCGCGCGAGTGCGCAGTTCCCGCGGGACACGCGCTGGCGGTGGATCGAGTGACATTCGCCACGAAGGTCACGGAGACAATCTCGCAAGAGCCGCGTATCACGGTGCGCCGCGAAGAGGTCACTTCCATCGACGAGACTGACGAGAACTGCATCACGATCGTCGCCACCGGACCACTGACTTCCGATTCGCTGGCCGCAGAGATCGCGCGGTTGAGCAGCCTCGTCCCGCACGAACCCGCCGCACCCAATCCTCATTTGTATTTCTACGACTCAATCAGCCCGATCGTTGAGGCTGATTCGATCGACATGTCGCGCGTGTATATGGCCGCGCGGTATGACAAAGGTTCAGCCGATTATATTAACTGCCCAATGTCGCGGGAAGACTACGACCGTTTTTATGATGCGCTGCTGGCGGCGCAATCGGTGGAGGAGCGTGATTGGGAGAAGCTGAACTACTTCGAGAGTTGCCTGCCCATTGAAGAGATTGCGCGGCGCGGGCGCGACACGCTCCGCTTTGGGCCGATGAAGCCGGTGGGGCTGAAAGACCCACGCACCGGGCGCATGCCCTATGCCGTGGTTCAACTGCGCCAGGAAAATCTGCGCGCAGATTCCTATAATCTGGTCGGATTCCAGAATCATCTGAAGTTCGGAGAGCAGGCGCGCGTGCTGCGGTTGATTCCGGGACTCGAGAATGCCCACTTCCTGCGCTACGGTCAGATCCATCGCAATACCTATATCAACGGACCGTCACTGCTGCAAGAGACGTTGCAGATGAAGCACCATCCCAGGGTAATTTTCGCGGGACAGATTTGCGGAGTAGAGGGCTACGTCGAATCGATTGCTACGGGCCTCATGGCGGGAATACACGCGGCCGCTCTGGTCCTCGAAAGCCCGCTAATTCCACCGCCGCGCGCGTCCGCGTTCGGATCGCTGACAAATTATGTCACGCACGCCGACGCAAAGTACTTCCAACCGGCGAACATCACATTCGACCTGTTGCCGGCGTTGCAGAAAAAGATACGCGATCGCAAAGAGCGTCACCGGCTGCAATGCGAACTGGCGTTACGCCACTTCGACGAATGGCTGGAACAGGTCGGAACGATGCTCACAGTCGCGAAACCCTGAATTACGGAGGGCCTGAGACGTGCCACCAGCAAACCAAATAGTGGTACGGCGCGCCGAACTCGATGATGCGTCAGCCATTGTGGGAGTGCTTCATCAGGCGTTCGTAGAATTTAGGCCTCTCTACACAGATGGTGGCTTTGCCGCGACCGCCCTCAGCGCCGAGCAGGTTGTTACGCGCATGCAGGAGGGGCCAGTTTGGGTGGCGCTGCGAGAAAGTGCGATGCTGGGCACGGTGGCCGCTGCCGTAAAGGATGAGTCGGTCTATATCCGCGGTATGGCAGTTTTGCCCCGTGCCCGGGGCTCAGGAGTTGGGGCGCAACTACTGCAACAGGTAGAGACGTGGGCCATGCACAAAGGTTATTGCCGCTTGTTTCTCAGCACCACGCCATTCCTCGATTCAGCCATCCGTTTGTATGAACGGTTTGGCTTTCAGAGAATCGACCCCGAGCTTCACGACCTTTTCGGCACGCCTCTATTTACGATGGAAAAGCTCCTCTTAAGATAGTTGAGCCGAATTCAGACGCGCTAGCGGTCTTTTTCGCCGTAAGGTCCCATTTTTCCCCGAACAATAAACCGTCCCATTACGTACCTTCTAGTAAGACGCAGGACCCTATGCGGCAGGCTTACGTTCCTCGCCCGGTCGCGTCCAACCAAAGAAGCCCGATGACTCTGCGAGATCTCTTCACCGATGTGCTGCGGACGTTATGGTCGCATAAACTCCGCGCCTTCCTGACGATGTTCGGCATTGCCTGGGGAATCGTGTCGATCGTTCTGATGGTGGCGGCCGGCGAAGGCCTGCGCAAAGGGCAGGAAGAGCAGTCGAAAACCCTGGGCAAGGACGTGATGATCGTTTTCCACGGCCGCACCAGCCTGCAGGCCGGAGGAACGCACGCCGGACGGCTGATTCACTGGGAAGATGAGGATGTGCCTGTTGTCCAGGCGGAGGGTATCGATTGTGAATATGCCATCCCCGAACTGGAACAGAACACCGTGCTGGCCCACAGCAACTTCAACAACGCCTCTTTCACGGTGACGGGATCGTATCCGGCATTCAGTTCCATCCGCAGTCTTAGCGTGGGCCTGGGACGTTTCTATGACTGGGACGACATGCACGATGCGCGCCGAGTCGCCTTCCTGGGCTCTGACGCCGCCAAACAATTGTTTCCCGGCCGCAATCCCGTTGGCGAAAATGTCTACTTGAACGATTTTCCTTTCGTCGTGATCGGCGTGATGGAGACGAAAAAACAGGATTCAAGTTACGACGGCTGGGACGTGAACAAAGTATTCATTCCATTTTCCGCGATGCGTCGCGATTTTCCCGACAAGCCTCCAGGAACTCCAACTACCTTCGATCAACTGCTGGTGACGCCAAAGTCAGTAGAGCAGCATGAAGCTTGCAAGCACGAAGTCCGCGTCGCATTAGCGCGCATGCACCGCTACGATCCAAACGATAAAGAGGCCTGTCCCATCTGGGATACGGTGCAGGAAGCAAAGGCCTTCCGGCAGATGACCGATGGCATGAAATATTTTTTGGGTGCAGTTGGGATTGTGACCCTCCTGCTCGGCGGCATTGGCGTGATGAACGTGATGCTGGTCGCGGTCCGCGAGCGGACCCGCGAAATCGGAGTACGCAAAGCGCTGGGCGCACCTGCAGGGACAATTCTGAAACAGTTTTTTATTGAGGCACTGATCATTGCCTTGCTCAGCGGAGCGATTGGGCTTGGCGTGGCGTTCGGCTTTTGCGCACTGGTAAACCTGCTGCCCATGCCGGATTTCTTCGCCGGATTGATTCCGGACCTGACCTCCGGTTTGGTAGCAGCCGGACTGCTAGGAGCAATTGCCGTGGCGGCCGCTCTGTATCCGGCGCGCAGAGCAGCATCCATCGATCCGATCGAAGCGCTCCGGTACGAGGCCGGAGGGTAGCGGGTTTTTAAATTACCAAATTACCCGATTACCCAATTACTAAATTGTTTCTATGCTGATTGAAATCATTCTCGAAGCCTGGATCGCGCTGAAGCGCAACCTGACCCGCAGCTTCCTCACCATGCTGGGAATTGTCTGGGGAATTGCGACGGTCACGTTGCTGATCGCTTACGGCAGCAGTTTCCGCAGCATCCTTGTTCACGGCTTTGATGCCTTCGGCAAGAGTGTGGTGATTTGCTGGCCGCAGCAAACCAGCGAGCAGCCGGGTGGACAACGCGCAGGAAAAAAAGTTGTGCTCGAACAAGCTGACGTGGACATGGTGAAAGCCACGGCGCCACTGGTTCGGCACGTTTGCCGTGAAACTGTGAACCGGCCGGGCGTTTCTTACGGCGATCGCCTGGTAGGCACGGCGGCGGTTCGCGGAGTTTGTCCCGAGTACGGTGAGATGCGCAACGAAGTCCCCTCCGAAGGTCGCTGGATCGATGCCGCCGACGAACTGGAACGGCGTCGCGTCATCTTTCTCGGCGGCCGCGTCAAGGAGCAACTCTTCAGTGGCCGCCCCGCGGTCGGTGAAACGGTGGAAGTAGGCGGTGTGCGTTTTACCGTAATCGGCGTGATGGCCCGGAAAATTCAGCTCAGTAATTACTTCAGCAGCGACGATGACTCGGCCTGGATTCCATACTCGACCGCCGGGGATATGTGGAACACACGTTACGCCGCCGTATTGTTGTTTGAGCCCATCGCGCCGCAGTTTGAAAAGAAGGCCATGGCGCAGGTCCTGGCCGCATTAGCTACGCGGCAGAATTTTTCCCCGACCGATCCGAAAGCCATCCAGATGTTCGGGCGCGACGAATTCCGCCCAGTCATCGACGCGCTGACCATAGGCCTGCAAGTGCTGCTCGCTTTCGTTGGAACGCTGACCTTGGGGATCGGCGGCGTCGGCGTGATGAATATCATGCTGGTCTCGGTGGATGAGCGGATTCGCGAAATCGGTCTGCGGCGCGCTCTGGGAGCGCGCAAGCGCCACATCAAGCTGCAATTTCTCGCGGAGACCTTGTTGATCATGATCCTCGGTGGCGCCATCGGAGTGCTGCTTTCCTACCTGATCGCCTGGGCCGTCGGCACCATGCCCATGATGGGCCCACTGTTTGAAGATGACTCCGGCCAGGGTGATATTCACTTGCGCATTTCGCTGATGACCGTCGTGCTTTCGAGTGCCGTACTGCTGGTGGTGGGCGTGATCAGCGGACTGGTTCCCGCGTTTCGCGCATCGAAGCTGGATCCGGTTGAGGCTCTTCGCTATGAATGAAGAAAACTCAGAAGTAAGAAAAAAATTGCAGAACTAAAAGCAGAACGATATTACACGACGCTTGGCACACAACGCTTGTCATCCTGGGCGTAGCCGTTCTTCAGGCGAAGCGAAGGATCTCCAGCTTAACCGGCTAAACGCGTAAGCCAAACTGCATCACTGTAAATTCTGATTTCATACTTCTGATATTTCGGTGTCGAATTGATTTGATCTCCACCGCCGTTCGCAGTACCTTGCTGCTGAGTCATTTTCTAACCAGAGGTGCGCCTTGCCAATTTCCGCAGTAGACGCGATTCCTCTCGCTTTCCAACACACGAAGCAACAGCTCTTCCAGCCTTTCCGCTTCGGGCAATGGACCAAGCTCGCCGTGGTCGGACTGCTGGCGGGAGAACTCGGTTCCGGAGGATTCAACGGCTCCAACTTCAGGTTTCCGCACCAGCCGGGCATGTCACGTCACTTTATGGATCCGGGATGGGGAGGAATCGATCCCGCGCTCCTCGGCGGCCTGGTCGCGGTCCTGATAATCACCGGACTCGTGTTCGGGATCATCCTGATGTACATCAGCAGCGTAATGCGCTTCATTCTGTTCGATAGCGTGATGGCAAAAGAGTGCCACATTCGCGATGGCTGGAGCCGCAGGCAGGGGCCCGGATGGCGGTACTTTCTATGGAAGCTGCTTTATCTGTTGATTACCTTGGGCGTTCTTGCGACTCTGATTGGGATCCCGTTAGCGTTTGCTTATGGCATGGGATGGCTGAACGAACCGAAAGAGCATCTGCTTCCATTAATTTTAGGAGGCGTCGTTTTATTTTTCGTTTTTCTGTTTGTCTTAGCAGTTTTGGCTGTGATCTTTGTGTTGACTAAGGATTTCGTGATCCCGCAGATGGCGTTTGAGGAGATCGGCGCAATCGAAGGCTGGCGGCGGTTGTGGCCGATGCTCCAGGCCGAAAAGGGCGGATTTGCTGGCTACATCGGGATGAAAATCATAATGGCCATCGGCGCGGGCATCATGGTCGGAATCGCAACCCTGATTCTGGGCTTGTTCATTGCGATCCCAACTGTCGCATTGAGCATTCTTGCCGTCATCACGGGAAAGACCGCCGGTCTCATCTGGAACGCTTACACGATCACGCTGGCAATTGTGGTCGGCACCATTCTGCTGGCGATTTTCCTATATCTGATCTCGCTGATTTCGGTACCGGTCATCGTATTCTTTCCCGCGTATTCGATTTATTTCTTCGCAGCCCGCTATCCCGCGTTAAGCGCGGCACTTTATCCCGCGCCTCCCGTTCCATTCGCGCCTCAGGCTCCGGGAGCTATCTCTCCGCCTCCGTATGAGCCGCCGCCATTGCCACCCACGCCCGAACCAGTCGGCTAGAACACCGGCGGACTAGAGCAGGCTGCCCCCGCAACGGGTGGAAGGTAGTAGCACAAGTTTTGTCATTCCGAGCGAAGCGAGGAACCTGCTGTTTGCCTGCGGCGAGGGAACTCTGACCACTCCCCAGGTGTCTGATCCTGCAGACACGCGCGTGCCAACGAGGAACCGAGGAGACTTCCCATGTCATTCTCAATGGCAGGCAAAGGTGCGCGTGGTCCCGAGATTAACGTTACGCCGCTGATCGATGTGCTGCTGACGCTAATCATCGTCTTCATGGTAGTAGTGTCAATGGACAAGGAGCAGGGAGAGACTGCGCAGATTCCACAGCCAGATCAGAAGCAAACCCAGAATATCTCCCAACCGCGCACGGTCGTCATCCAGATAGTGTGGACAAAGGACGATCAGCCGCCCACGGTGAAAATAAATCAGGACGAAGTTCGCTGGGAAGATCTGGAAACGCGCCTCGCGGAAATTTATCTGAAGCGCGCCGAAAAAGTAGTATTCGTGCGCGGCGACGCCGATGTCGACTTCCAGTACGTCGCCGATGTGATCGACCTGGCGCACCACGCAGGCGTGCAGCGCGTAGGGTTGCTGACGATGGATCGGGTGGTAGAAGGTGAGTAACGGGTCGGCTCGCTCTAATTTCGCGCCCGATTCTTAATCCAAATCGGCGTCCCCAAAAATCCAAACGCCTCCCGAATCTGATTCTCCAGAAATCGCTGATAAGAAAAATGCAGCTTCACCGCGCGGTTGGTAAAAAGCACAAACGTCGGCGGAGCTACCGACGCCTGCGTCATGTAAAGAATTTTCACCCGCGACCGCATAGGAACAGATGCGCGTTCGAAGTCCACGGTCTCGATGAAGCGGTTCATAGCCGACGTAGAAATGCGCTTGCGCCGCTCGGTGGCCACCTGTTCGAGCAGCGGGAAAATTCTTTCCGTGCCTTTGCCAGTATTGGCCGAAATAAAAACGATGGGTGCGTAATTCAAAAACTTGAGATCGTATCGCAGCCGCTCCTCATAAGCCTCATGATCGCCGGGACGTTTGCTCTCGCGCATGCGCATGGCCTTCGATGGCCGCCCGGCTTTTAGCTCGCCGCTCGTGATCAGGTCCCATTTGTTCACCACAATAATCATCGAACGCCCGCTCTCATGCGCATAACCGGCAATGGCGGCATCGAGCTGGCTCACACCTTCCGTGGCATCGATCACTAGCAGCGCAATGTCGGCCGCGTCAAGATGTTTCCGCGCCATCACCACCGAAAGCTTTTCCGCCATCAGATGAGTCTTGCCCTTGCGCCGAATGCCCGCAGTGTCGATGAAGCGGAATCGCCGTCCATCCCGCTCCACGATCTCGTCTACCGCATCCCGCGTAGTGCCAGGAATCGGCGACACAATCGCCCGGTCCGAAGCCGTAAGGCGATTCAGCAATGTGGACTTGCCCACATTAGGATGCCCGATGATGGCAACTTTAGTTTCGTAAACAGGCGCGATCTCGGATGCCGCGTCATCCCCCAGCTCAGATGCTTTACCCTGTGCGTCCTCTGTGTCCCCCGTGTTTAATTCTTTTGCGTTCGGTTCCTGAGAAGCCGGCGGCAAGACTGAAAACACCGCATCCAGCAGATCATCGATCCCGCGCCCATGCTCAGCCGAGATGGGAAACATCTGCTTGATTCCCAACCGATGAAACTCATCAACAATCGATGCCTGCTTTTCACTGTCCGCCTTGTTGACCGCAAGAAACAGCGGCCGTCCTGTTTTTCGCAGCAGACGCACCAGCTCCATATCCGGCGCGGCAAGTTCGGAGCGGCCGTCAACCACCATCACAATCGCGGCCGCTTCATCAAACGCAACCCGCGCCTGCCGAAAAATCTCCGACGGAATAAAATCCTTGTCTTCCGGAATAATGCCCCCGGTATCGATGACGCGAATGTGGCGCCCGCGCCACTCCGCATCGCCATAAAGCCGGTCGCGTGTAATGCCCGGCTCATCGCCGACAATCGCGCGGCGTGAGCCCACGATGCGATTGAATAGCGTGGACTTGCCCACGTTGGGTCGGCCCACGATGGCCAGCGTCGGAACGCCGGCTGCGGTGGTGGCGAGAGTGCTGGTCGAGTTGTAAGTGGGTTGGGTCAAATGAGTCTTAAGCCCTAATGTGGCGACAGCCGCCCTCGGCTGTCCTTGGGCCGTCAGGCCCCAAGATCTCGTGCAAATCATGCACAGGCCCGAACTAGCTATTATAGAGACTCCCGTGGCTTTGAGTTCCCAACCCGTCCCTCCCGCAACGCGACCCCGCCCCGCGCCCAGCGGAAAAGACGCTTCTCTCTACCAATTCTTCGCGCCCGGTGGCGTACTCGCCCGCACGCATCCCGCCTATGAATTCCGCCGCGGCCAGTTGCAGATGGCGCAGGCAGTCGAGCAGGCTTTCGAAGAAAAACGGCACCTGATCGTCGAAGCTGGCACGGGCACGGGAAAAACGTTGGCCTATCTGATGCCAGTGATCCGCTCCGGCAAGCGAGTGATCATTTCCACCGGCACAAAGAATCTGCAGGAGCAACTCTTCTACAAGGACGTTCCTTTTCTAGAGCACGCGCTCTTCGGTGATCCGGGAGGAACAGCCGCCCAGCCCAACCCAGGCCCCGGCCAGTCTTTCCGTCTGTTACATGAAGGGCCGCAACAATTATTTGTGCCGCAAAAAGCTCTACGACCTCACCGATCAGCCCGTCCTAAGCGGCCTGCAGGAGATCGACCAGTATCGCGCAATTTCCGCCTGGGAAAAAGCGACCTCAACCGGAGACCGCGCGGAACTTGCCGAACTTCCCGAGGCCAGCGCACTCTGGCACAAGCTGGACGCGCGTGCCGACGCCTGCATCGGCCAGAAGTGCAGTGAGTTCGAGCGCTGCTTCATCACCGAAATGCGCCGACGCGCGATGGAGAGCGACATCATCATCGTCAATCATCACCTCTTCTTCGCCGATCTCGCCATCAAGCTACAGGCCGACGGTGCGCCCGACGCGGGAATTCTTCCCGAGGCGGCAGCGGTGATTTTCGATGAAGCCCACGAACTGGAAGACGTGGCCGGAAACTATTTCGGAATTTCCGTGAGCAACCTGCGCGTGGACGATCTCACTCGCGATGTCGAAAGCTCGCTTCAGCACAACCGCCTGCTCTCCGCATCGCTTTCCGGAGCGTTGGGAAGTCTGCGGGAGCGTTCGCAATTCTTCTTCTCACTGTTGCCGCCGGGCGAAGGCCGCTTTGCCTTCGAATCGCGCCGCGAATTTCTGGAAGAAAACGGGGATGAGTTTTTAGCGCTCAATCAGTCGCTCACACGCGTAGCTGGCGAGTTGGAAGGCCTGCCGCAGAAGCCGGAAGAAATTTTCAACTTCGTCCGACGAACCCAGGAACTTCAGGTTCAACTCGCTTATGCCATGGAGTCCGAAGATCGCAACACCGTGTTCTGGATCGAGCGCCGCGGCGGAAGAGGAAATTCACCGCGCGGGCGCGGAGCCGCAGAGAAGAACCCTGAAAACACCCGGGGCCGCCAAAACGTCTTCCTGCAAGCCACTCCCATCGATGTTGGCCCGATCCTGCGCGAATGCTTATGGTCGAAACTCGAATGCGCGGTCCTCACTTCCGCCACGCTCGCCGTCGGTGGAGGCTTTGAATACATTCGCCAGCGTCTTGGCCTGGAGCATGCTCGCGAGTCGGTTCTCCCTTCGCACTTCGACTACCAGAATCAAGCCCTGTTTTACGTGCCGCCCGATCTTCCCGATGCCCGCGCGCCTCAGTTCACTGCGCAGGCTGCGGAGCGCATTCGCAAACTGCTCGAGATCACCCATGGGCGCGCGTTTGTCCTCTTCACCAGCTATGCGCAGATGAATGACGTCTACCAGCGACTGCTCGGCGAATTGGATTACCCTATGCTGCGCCAGGGTGATGCACCGAAGAGCGCGTTGCTCGAGGAGTTCCGCCTCACGCCCAACGCCGTCCTGTTTGCGACATCTTCCTTCTGGCAAGGCGTGGACGTGCAGGGCGACCAGCTAAGTTGCGTCATCATCGATCGCCTGCCGTTCGCCGTACCCAGCGATCCCGTCGTAGCCGCGCGTGTAAAGGCGATCGACGCCGATGGTGGCAACGCGTTCTTTCAGTACCAGGTACCCTCGGCGGTGATCACGCTGAAACAAGGTTTCGGACGCCTGATCCGCTCGCTCCACGACCGCGGCTTACTCGTGCTGCTCGATAACCGCATTCTAAAAAAACAATACGGCCGCGTGTTCATCGAGAGCCTGCCGAATTATAAGAGGACTACAGATCTGCGGGTCGTGGAGGAATTCTTCGGAGTAAAAGAGTAAGGAGTCGCCCCCATTCTCAATGCAGCAGTTGCATGCCCGTCCCGGCCGCCGCCTTCTGATCGAAAGTGACTGTGTGTTTACAGTCAGCTGCGTGGCCGCAGCGCTCAATCAAGCAATCGGCGAAGTCGGCGCGACCGATACGGAACATTCGCAACGCCTGCGAGACGATTTCAGCTCGCTCAACGACCAATTCGTCGCTGCGCAACAGCGTCTCCAAAACCCGTTCAATTTCGTTTTTAGTGAAACGGTAGAAGGATTCCAACACCCAAACTAGTTCTGCGAGGACGATGAGGGAAATAAAGCCCGGCGAATCCCGAGAGAATGAGTCGATTACTCGCCCCGCCGCGATCGTTTGGACGGGATCATCCTCAGTCAGATAACGCACCAGGATGTTTGTATCGAGGCCGGTCATTTTCGGGCCGATCACCGGGATCGAGCGGCGCCCTCCGCGATGGCCGCGTTCATCTCCTCGATCGATACAGGCTTCCTTCGTCTGCCTCGAAACAGGCCTTTCAGCTCTTTTACTGAGTGGGTGGCGGCGACGATGTTGAATTCTCCTTTTCCCACCTCGACGAATTCGATTCGATCTCCCGCATCAACCCCAAGCGCGGTGCGGACGCGCACCGGTATCGTGATTTGCCCTTTAGACGTTATGGTTGCGGCCGCCATGCAATCCTTTCCAATTTATAAATTCCTTACATTATAGTAAGGAATTAGTTGTTTGTCCACATCAAAATTCAATTCAGCTATTTGCGCTCTTCCGCTGTCCCCGGATTCGGCAGCACTCCCACCACAATTCCCGAAGTCTCACCTTTTACGTGATACACACGCTCCGTAGCCTTCACAAAATCCGTAGGCTTCGCGTCAGGAATATCCACGAACGTCTGCGGATTGCGATCAGTGAGCGGGAACCACGAGCTCTGCACCTGCACCATGATGCGGTGTCCGCGCCGAAAAGTATGATTCACGTCTTGCATGTGGAAGTCGATCTCCTCCACCTTGCCGGGCGTGAATGGTTCCGGCTTCTCGAAGCTGTGCCGAAACTTCCCGCGAAAAGGTTCGCCGCGCACCAGTTGCTCATATCCAGCCATGGTAAAAGCTGGCGGAGGCACGTCCGTTCGCGGCTTATCTTTATCTTCAGGCTTGGCCGCATCGAACTTGCTGTCGGGATAGTCAGTGGGATACACGTCGATCACCTTCACATCCCAATCCGAATCCGTTCCGCTGGTCGAAACGAAAAGTTTCGGCTCAATTGGTCCGGCAATGGTCACATCTTCCTGCAGCACCGGTGTCTCATAAACCAACACATCGGTTCGACTGGAAGCGAAGCGTTGATCCGACAACATGTATTCCTGCGGCACGTTCATCGAAGCGTAGCTCACAAAAGGCACAGGCTTAGCCGGGTCGCTCACATATTCATCGAACTCGGTAGAGTCCGAAGCCGGCGGATCAAACGAAAGCCCGCCGCCCGCGCGGAAGTAAAGCGTCTTCGCCTCTGCCTCTTTCGGAGGCCACGCGGAATACCGTCTCCAAACATTCGTCCCGGTTTCGAAGACAAACGCCTTTGGAAGTTTCGCGTCCCCACCGCCCTTGAGTTGCTGCTCGAAAAACGGAAACAGAATGTTTTTCCGATAATAGTCCGCCGTATTCGCAGCGAACTCCACCCGCCCCAGGTGATCGCCGTCATACCGCGCCCATCCGCCGTGCACCCAGGGACCAACCACCAGCGCATTGAATATCCCTGAATTGTTCTTGTCAATGGCGTGGAAAGTGCTGAACGGACCCTGCAGATCTTCCGCGTCGAACCATCCTCCAACCGTTAACACCGCGCAATGAATATTCTTCATGTGCGGCGCAAGGTTGCGCGCCTTCCAGTAATCATCGTAAGTGTCGTGGTGGATCTGGTCATCGAACAGAGCGCTCTTACCTTCCAGATACTTGGAAAGATTTCCGGTCGGACCGACGTTCAGGTAAAACTCATAACCGTCTTTCGTCCCGTAATCGAAGGGCATTGGCGTCTTCGGCGGCAACTGCGGATTTTCCTGCGGCTTGAAAAAAGCATAAAATCCAAAATTGGCGTTAAGCATGAATGCCCCGCCATGGTAAGCGTCATCGCCCATAAACAGGTCGGTCATGGGAGCTTGCGGCGAAGCTGCC
Source organism: uncultured Acidobacteriaceae bacterium (assembly GCA_963838015.1). Lineage (GTDB taxonomy): Bacteria > Acidobacteriota > Terriglobia > Terriglobales > Acidobacteriaceae > Sulfotelmatobacter. The sequence continues at coordinate 749,522 of CAWIPG010000001.1, forward strand.
TTCAGCGCCGGATGCGAATCGATGATGCTGGCCGAAGTATAAAATCCCGGATAAGAAATGCCCCAGATTCCTGCATTCCGATTATTGTTAGGCACGTTCTTCAGCAACCAGTCGATGGTGTCGTAGAGGTCGCTGCTGTCGTCCACATCCTGTTTGGATTTCTTATTATCGATGTGCGGCCGCATCTCAACGAACGTCCCCTCCGACATATATCGCCCGCGCACATCCTGATTAACAAAAATGTATCCCGCCTTGTCGAAATCCGCCGACGGCCCCAACTGCTTGCGGTATTGATCCACTCCATAGGGCGCTACGCTATAAGGTGTTCGATTGATCAAAAATGGATAGGCGCGGGAATTGTCTTTGGGCACGTATACGGAAGTGAACAAGTGCACGCCATCGCGCATCGGGATTCTGTATTCATACTTCGTGTAGTGTTCCTTGACGTCGAACTCCGGCACGTCGGGCTTGCTCTGGGCTTGCGCGTCAAGACGCGGAGCGAAGGTTAATACGGTGAAAAACAGAGTGAACAAAACTACGGCAGGCAAGTTGCGACGCTGCATGGATGCTCCCTTTAGCAGATAAAGGCGGACGAAAGCCGAATATGCAAGCTACATTTCGGAGACGGAGACAGTCAAGCGGAATGGCTGCGAAGCACCGTATAATAAGATGTTTCGCCATCAAACGCGGCCTGCCTGTGGTCACGCGCAGCCGCTGGGGAATGCATGTTCGAAGTAACGGTTGACGATACTTTTGCCGCAGGCCATTACCTGCGCAACTACAAAGGCAAGTGCGAGAATCCGCATGGCCATAACTATAAGATCCGCGTAACCCTGGCCGGAGCCGAGCTCGACAAGGCCGGGCTTCTGCTCGATTTCAAAGATCTGCGCGAGGTCATGAAGCACGTGATCGAGCGCCTCGACCACCAGATGATTAACGAGATCGAGCCCTTTACCGTAATTAATCCTTCAGCCGAGAACCTGGCGAAGTATTTTTACGATGAGTCGAACACGCGCCTAAAAAGCGTAACCAACGGCCGCGTGCGGGTGAAAGACGTAACCGTGTTTGAAACCGACACGACCACCGCGAAATATTCGGAGTCGTAACGCCGCCGGACCGCCGGCGAGACGCCGGCGCTACGCACAAATGCAAGTCACCGAAATCTACAAATCGCTGCAAGGAGAATCCACGCACGCTGGCCTGGCTTGCGTCTTCGTGCGACTCACAGGTTGCAATCTGCGCTGCGTATGGTGCGACAGCGAATACACCTTCCAGGGCGGCCGCAAGATGAGCTCGGAAGAAGTGTGGAACGAGGTAACTCGCCTCAGTCCCAGCGGAGGTTTGGTTGAGATTACCGGCGGCGAGCCCATGCTGCAGGAGCGCGAACTCGTCCCTTTCATGCTGCAGTTGCTGGAATCCAAATATCAGGTCCTGCTCGAAACCAGCGGCGAACGCCCGTTGCAGCAGGTGCCAGCGGAAGTCATCAAGATCGTGGATGTAAAGTGCCCGGATTCCGGCGAGGCCAATACATTTCACATCGAAAATATCGAATCACTGGTCGCGCATGATGAAGTTAAGTTCGTGCTGAGCAGCCGCGCGGATTACGAATTTGCCCGCGCCTTCACCCATCGGCATCGCCTGGCCGAGCGCGTAAACGCGGTCCTGTTCTCGCCCGCCTTCCGCAAAGACGCAACCGGAGCGCGCGATAGCTCCCACTGCCTGCTTGATCCCCAGGAACTAGCGGAGTGGATGCTCGCTGATGACGTTCCCGCGCGCCTGGGATTGCAATTGCACAAGTTCATCTGGGATCCCGCGGTGAAGGGGGTCTGAAGTCATCGATTCGTTGAATTATCATTAGTCGACAATCCAGTCGGTAATCTCTTGCACGAAATGACTCTCCCAACAAACTGCCGCGCCGTAGTCCTGCTCAGCGGAGGAATGGATTCCTGCGTCTGCGCGGCCCTCGCCGTCCGCGACTACCCTACCGCGGCCTTGCACGTCAGTTATGGTCAGCGCACCGAGCAGCGCGAACGTGAATCCTTCCTGGCAATCTGCCAGCGCCTCAACATTCAGGAAAAACTCGTCGTCCGCAATGAGGCCCTCCGCGCCATTGGTGGCTCTGCCCTCACCGACGAAAGCATCGCCGTCCCCAACACGCTCGCTTCAATCCAAGGCCATCCCCAAGACGTTCCCGTCACCTACGTCCCCTTCCGCAACGCGCATTTCCTATCCGTCGCAGTAAGCTGGGCCGAGGTCCTCGGCGCCTCCAAAATCTACATTGGCGCCGTCGAACAAGACAGTTCCGGCTATCCCGATTGCCGTCCAGCGTATTATGAAGCGTTCAACCAGGTCATCAAAGCCGGGACGAAAGAAGGCAATATCGAAATCGTCACTCCGCTCATCGCCATGCGCAAAGCGGAAATTATCCGCCTCGGCCTTGAACTGAATGCGCCATTCGATTTAACTTGGTCATGCTATAGCCGTGAGGACCGAGCCTGCGGTGTGTGCGATAGTTGCCGGTTGCGCTTGCAAGCATTCGCTGCAGCCGGGGCCGAGGATCCGATCCCGTATGCTGGCGCCGATTAGGTTTGCAACCTGCACGGTGTGATTCTGATTGTTGAGCGAAAAACGCAGATCTTCAAGCTCTGCTTTTCTCAGTCAATAATTTGGAGTCAGCACTCAAAACAACGTAGTTTTGTGCCGGGAGGCCAAAATGAAAAAGCCTTTAGCAGTATTTTCTCTTGTTATCTTAATGCTGGGATTGTCCACCCTTCCGGTTTTCGCTCAAGGTGCATCTGGAACGGTGAAGGGCGTTTGCAAAGATGCCCAGGGTAATCCCATTGTTGACGGAGTGCTGGTTTGGGCGAACCAGGACAATGGCCAGAAATATACCCTCAAGACTAACAAGAAGGGCGAGTATTTCTCGCTGGGCATCGGAGCCGGCACCTATACCGTTACTCTCTACAAGAATGCCGACGATGCCAAAGCGAATGCAAATCCGATCTTCCACTTCAACAAATTCCAGGTCACCCTCGACGAAAACACCCTTGATTTCGACATGAAAAAGCAAGCTGTGGACGCTGCCAAGGGTCAGGGTATAACTCCGGAACAGCTCAAGGCTCAGCAGGAAGCCGCCGAGAAAGCCAAGAAGGAAAACAACACCGTCGGGCAGCTGAACGAAAAGCTGGCGGCTGCTAAAGTCGCCTCCGATGCTGGCGACTTCGATACCGCCATTGCCGACCTCACCGCAGCCAATCAAATCGATGCGACTCGTGATCTCCTCTGGTTCAAGCTCGGCGACGCCTATCGCATGTCGGCTCCCAAACAGACCGATCCTGCGGAAAAACAAAAGCGGCTCAACTCGGCCGTCGATGCTTACCAGAAAGCCCTGCAACTCAAGCAGGCCGTCACCAATGATAAAGATCCCAACGCCGCCAAAACCCTGGCAGCTTATTACAACAATCTTGCCGAGGCGTACAGCAGGGCTGGCAAAACTGATGACGCGGTAAAGACTTACCAGCAGGCCATTGCGTCCGATCCTACCCAGGCAGCGCAGTACTATTTCAACATGGGAGCGGTCCTCACTAACGCCGGCAAAGCCGATCAGGCCATCGATGCCTTCGATAAATGCATTGCCGCCGACCCTGCCCGGGCCGAAGCCTACTACCAGAAAGGCGTCAACCTTCTCGGTAAGGCGACTCTCCAGGGAGACAAGATGGTCGCAGCTCCCGGCACAGCGGAAGCCTTCCAGAAATACCTGGAGTTAGTGCCCACCGGTGGACACTCCGAGGAAGCTAAAGCCATGCTCGCCAGCATCGGCGCTCCCGTGGAAACCGGCTTCGGCAAGAAGAAGGCGCCGGCCAAGAAGTCCAATTAGGGCCTCGAACGGTAGTGATGCGGTTGACCATTATGCGACGACTGTCATCCTGAGCGAAGGTAGTGCTTCGCGAATGCGAAGCACTACCGAAGTCGAAGGATCCCTTTCACCTTCCCAGCAACCATTGACTCCGCAAGGCGTTTCTGCGTACCACGCATCCATCGCCTCAGCCGCCCCTTTTTCCCTCCCCACATTACCAAGGACTATGTACTTACTGTCCTAACCCTTCGTTGGCTAAGCCCTGTAAAGTGTAGGTATCAGGTCAGCTCCGGTTGGCCCAGTCCCCCTTCTGTGGTGCGTGCAATTCCCTAATCGAGGATTAAATGGCAGCGCCCGGCATCTCTGCAATCTCCGTGTCTTTGGAAGGCTATTCCGGCAGCGGCAAAGTAGCTACACCTGCTTTGCTCGCCGCGATGTTGCGCGCTTCGGAAAAAGTCAGCGATCTGATTTTTTCTCCCGGCCGCCCACCGCAGGTTCAGGTCTACGGCCAGCTGATTCCGGTACAGGTGCCGGGGATGTCGATTTTAACCGCCGACGATACCCGCCACATCGCCGCAGATCTCATCGGCGATAACAAACAAGCAGTCGCGACTCTGCGTGAAGCCGGATCGTGTGATATCTCTTACGGGCTGGCCGGCGTCGCTCGCTTTCGCGTCAACATTTTTATCCAGCGCGGCAGTTGCGCCGTCGTCATGCGCGTCATCTCCACTGCCATTCCTGATCTCGTATCGCTCCGCTTGCCCGCGCACCTAGCCGATGTCGCCAAGTTGCGTGACGGCATCGTCCTCGTCACCGGCCCCGCCGGATCGGGCAAGTCCTCCACTCTGGCCGTGCTTCTCGACTGCATCAATCGCGAGAAGTATTACCACATCATCACCATCGAAGATCCCATCGAATTCCTGCACAGCCACAAATGCTCCACCATCCATCAGCGCGAGCTGCATAGCGATACGCCAAGCTTCGCGCACGCTCTGCGATCCGCGCTGCGTCAGGCCCCCAAAGTAATTCTGGTCGGCGAAATGCGCGACCGTGAAACCATCGAGATCGTCCTCGAAGCCGCCGAAACCGGGCACCTGGTTCTCTCCAGCCTCAACACCATGGACGCGCCCAAAACTGTCGAGCGCATCGTCAGCTCCTTCGCGCCCAGCGAGCAGCAAAGCGTGCGCGAGCGCTTCGCCAAAACGTTTCGCTACATCATCTGCCAGCGCCTTTTGCCCAAGACTGACCGCAGCGGCCGAGTTCCCGTCGCCGAAATTCTGAAAGCCACGCCACGTACCCGCGAGTGCGTCGAAAAAGGCGAGCGCGATGGCAAAACCTTGCTCGACGCCATGAAAGCCGCCGCCGCCGAAGGCATGCAACACTTCGACGGCGAAATTGCGCAACTGGTCCGCGACCGCGTAGTCGACCTGGAAACCGGCATCTCCTTCGCCAGCAATCCCGCAATCCTGGGCCAGGAACTCGCCAGGTAATGCGCAGCTTGTGACTGCCCGTGTCAGAAATGCGGGGTGCGGCGAGCGGCGCTGGAGAGCGGCTTGGATTGCTCATGGGAAGCGGTCAGTGAGTGTAATCGCCTGTTCACAACACCTATCCCTTACAATTCCCAGAATGCACCCATTGGTTGAGCAGATTGAGCACTCGTTCTTGCCTCAAGTTCAGCGAATGCGTTTTCCCGACAACTGCTTGCGAGCGCACCAAGTAACGTTGCATTGAGTATTGAAATCCGCGACTTGGACTCAACACCACAGTTGATGGCCGATGTGATCTGGGCCCATCCTTCCGGCGAGTCGAGGCAGACTTCGCGGAGAATCGAAACTCGATCAACGGGTGGTCAGGGACTCAATGGAGTTTTTCCAAAGCTGATTCAAGCCTTTGAAACCGCCGTTCAAGCTTTCTACATCGACATGACGAACAAGTTCGTACGATGGCTGAAGAATGATTTTGTCCCCGGTCAGACTGGCGGGGCTGGCCGAAAGCCGCGCCCAGTCGAAGGTACGATGCAATATGCAGGTATTTGCATGTTGACAGGGTAATGACCATCGAACATAATCTCTTGCACGTTTTGGGTGTATACGCACCTTCCCCTGCCGCCCGGAACCTGCTTCCCGTACCAGCTTCGGACCTCGACACTCGGCCCCTGAAAGCAGTTTGATTCCCTTGAAGGAGAAATTTTCGATGAAGCTCCGCATCGCTTGCGCAGCAGTTGGATTCCTGTCGTTCGCTCTTTCGCTGGCCGCTCAGACCTCGGGCAGTAGCTCCGCTTTGGCGCAGGTACCTCCGTTAATCCAGTTTTCGAGCGTCGCGACGGACGAAGGCGGCAATACCATGAGCAGTGTGGTAAGCATCACATTTTCGCTGTACAGCGGCCAGCAAGGCGGCGACCCACTGTGGTCAGAGACGCAGAACAATGTTCAACTCGATTCCACGGGGCACTACTCCGTGCAACTGGGCATCACTAAAGCGAACGGCGTCCCCACGACTTTATTCACGACAGGCGAGGCGCGGTGGATGGGGATACGGATCGCCGAGCAAACGGAGCAACCGCGCGTGCTGTTGTTAAGTGTGCCCTATGCCTTAAAGGCTGGCGATGCGGCGACAATTGGGGGATTGCCGCCCTCAGCGTTCATGCTGGCCGCACCGGGGATGGGTTCCGCCGCTTCGGCAACTACTTTCATGGGATCAACGGTCGCATCTTCTGACACGCCGGTGGCTGGAGACGTGACCGGCACCGGCACTGCTAATTTCATTCCGCTCTGGACGACCACCTCGAACATCGCGAACTCGGTGTTGTTTCAATCGGGCACGGGCGCATCGGTGAAGATCGGCGTCAACAACACCGCGCCCGCCACTACGCTCGACGTGAAGGGCGCAGGCACGATTCGCGGCATACTCAATCTACCGGCCATCGGGGTCGCTACGGCTGCGGGGGGCAAGAACTCACAACCGCTGAGCCTGGTGGCTTCGGCGTTCAACACTACCGCTGCGGTAAACCAGACCTTTCGCTGGCAGGCTGAACCCTCGGACAATGACACCGCCACGCCGTCGGGCACGCTCAATCTTTTGTTTGCGGAGGGAACCTCGGCGCCGGCGGAAACCGGCTTGCACATTGCCAGCAATGGACAAATTAATTTTGCGCCCGGGCAGACTTTCCCGGGCACTGGCACGGGAAATGGTACGGTGACCAGCGTCGCGGCTGGCAACGGACTCAAGGGCGGGACAATCACAAAAAGCGGAACACTGAGTGTCGACCCCACTATGGTGGCCTTCCTGGGAGTAGAAAATAAGTTCACCGCGAGTCAGAACGTCGTCGGAACTCTTACGGCGACGAACGTGAGCGCCAGCGGGACGGTCACGGGAGTAACAGTGAACGGCACGACGCTGAATGCTGCGGGTGGCTTGAATCTTCCCAACACGACGTTCGGAACGAGTTCCGTGGGCGTGATCAGTTTGGGGGGCACGCCCTTCGTGCAAAATTGGGGCAATAACAATACGTTCGTGGGGGCATTCGCCGGGAACACGACGATGCCGGGCGCGGGGCAAAATAGGACAGGCTCCAACTCAGCCTTCGGCTATGGTGCGTTTTCCCTCAACACTGGTGGCGAACTCAACGACGCGTTCGGGGCGAGCGCGCTCTCCAGCAATACAACCGGCATCATAAACGACGCATTCGGGGTCAGCGCGCTCTCGGCCAATACAACTGGTGGTTTCAATGACGCCTTCGGTTTTAATGCACTTGCCAACAACACAACTGGCTCCTTCAACACCACCTACGGCGCGACTTCTCTCCTTAGCAATACCACCGGAAACTTAAACTCAGCTTTTGGCTTCGATGCAGGGGGCTCAAATCCCGCCGGCCTTAGCAACACCACAGCCATCGGTGCCCATGCGCAGGTCTCCGAAAATAACGCGCTGGTGCTGGGTAGTATCAATGGCCTGAACAACGCCACGGCCAGCGTGAGCGTCGGCATTGGCACGCCCACGCCGGCTGCGACTCTTGACGTGCGCGACAACGGTTCCGGCGGCAATACCATCTCGGCGATTACGGCCAGCTTCGACCGGATCCGCTGTTTTTGGCAGCAGCAGCTCGACTACCGGCGTCGGGAACGGCGGATTCTTCGATACCTACAGCGGCCAAGGCAGCGCCGTTGTGGGGATAAACTACGGAAGCGGCAGCGCTGACCAGGCCGGTTACTTTCAGGGCAACGTCGTCATCACCGGCAGTCTTAGTAAGGGCAGTGGCTCGTTTAAGATCGATCACCCGCTCGACCCCGCGAATAAATATCTTTACCACTCCTTCGTTGAATCGCCCGACATGATGAATGTTTACAACGGGAACATTGTTACCAACCAGCGTGGGCTAGCGACCGTAACTTTGCCCGACTACTTCGAAGCTCTCAACCGCGACTTTCGTTATCAACTGACGGTGATTGGGAAATTTGCGCAGGCCATCGTCGCCAAAGAGATCAGCGGGAATCGCTTCACCATCCGGACGAGCAAGCCGGGAGTGAAAGTGTCATGGCAAGTGACCGGCGTTCGCCACGACGCCTACGCCGACGCTCATCGCATTCAGGTGGAAGTGGAAAAACCGCCGCAGGAACAGGGACGCTACCTGCATCCCGAACTGTTTGGCGCGCCCGCGGAACAGACGATCGGCTATCCGGTGCCGAAAGGATCGACGCAGAGTGAGAGGTCGTTGTTGAAAGTGGCCGCGTCTTTGCCGCAGTAGATTGGGTGACGGCCGCCGCCGACGAAGTGGACGATTTCCAGGCGGTTGCCATGTTCTTTAATGGAGCCGCCAGCGATCTGAGGGCTCTTTCGGAGAACGTGCGCCCTTCGCCATTGATTTGTAGTTTCCGCGTGATGAGGAAGTGGCGAGGAACACAACGCTCAATTGACGTTATATCGCGATTACACTCATTGCCCCGATGCCTTTGAGCCATCCGTTCCCCAGCGCCGAGCGGCCCTCATTGCACTATCATCTCCCCATGCCCGCTGCACCCCAATCCTTGGTCCTAACCTTCGAAGCCGCCCGCCGCGCGGTCGAAACCCACTCTGCACTCGTAACCCCGACTCTCGAAGAAACGGCAGCCCTTCTCCATGCCGCCGGAAGAATTCTAGCCGAACCTATCACCGCCGATCGCGACATCCCTCCCTTCCCCCGCTCCACCCGCGACGGCTACGCCGTGCGCGCCGCCGATCTGGCAAAACTACCGGCCAAGCTAACAGTAATCGGAGAAATAAAAGCCGGCCCTCTACAATTCCCACCCACACTAAAGCCGCGCGAAGCCTTCTCCATCATGACCGGCGCCCCAATACCGCAAGGCGCAGACTCCGTAGTAATGGTCGAATACACCTCACAGCGTGAAGATTCAGTCGAAATAACCCGAGGCGTAGCCCCAGCCGAAAACATCGTCCCCCAAGGAGCAGAAGCCAAACGCGGCACGCTGCTACTTGATCGCGGAACGCGCCTAAACGAATCCGCCATCGCATTAGCCGCTTCGGTCGGCAAGTCGAAGTTGCAGGTCTTCGCGCGCTCTAGCATTGCCGTGCTCACCACCGGCGATGAAATCGTCGACATCGAAACCCAACCCGGCCCCACGCAAATTCGCAACTCCAATAGCTACTCGCTAGCCGCGCAAATCCAGCAAGCCGGAGGCAGCCCCATAGTTCTTCCGATCGCTCCCGACGAACCGCACCGCCTTCGCCAATTAATCGAAGAAGGCCTGCAATCAGACCTGCTCCTGATAACCGGCGGCGTTTCCATGGGACGCTACGACTTAGTTGAGCAGGTCCTCGCCGAACTACAAGCCGAGTTCTTCTTCACCGGAGCAAAAATCCAGCCCGGCAGTCCCGTAGTATTCGGCCGAGTCCCGTGTGGCGCGGGCGCCCCCGCCCGTGCAGGGGCGAAAGCCCCGCAGTCGCACAAATATTTCTTCGGCCTGCCCGGCAACCCAGTCTCCACCATGGTCACCTTCGAACTCTTCGCCCGCCCCATGCTCGAAGCCCTGGCCGGAATGTCCCCGCGCCAACTCTCATTCCTCCATGCCCGTCTGAAATCCGAAATTCACACCAAGACTGGCCTAACCCGCTTTCTTCCCGCGATCCTTTCCGGCGCCTACGACGCCTCGCATGTGGAGCTCGTGCCCTGGCAAGGCTCCGGTGACATCGCCGCCCAAGCCCGCGCGAATTGCTACGTCGTCATCCCACCCGATCGCGAGCATATCCCCGCCGGCGAGTGGGTCACCATCATGCCGCGATGACATGCCTTGAAAGGGCGCGGCTTCCAGCCGTGCTGCAAAAGCCCAACAAAGCTAACAGCGGCTTCAGCCGCCGAGTTGCTCTCTGCAAGCCGCTCTCCCATGTAAGATATAGCTTGCCGCATGGCGAAAAAGCTCTCCCACTACGATGCATCCGGCCACGCCCGAATGGTGGATGTCTCCGGCAAATCAGCCACCAAGCGCGAAGCCGAAGCCAGCGCCTTCGTGCGCATGAAACCTTCCGTTCTGCAATCGCTCCCCAAAAATCCCAAAGGTGATCCACTCGAAGTCGCTCGCATCGCCGGAATCATGGCCGCCAAGCGCACGTCCGAGCTAATCCCGATGTGCCACGCCCTGCCGCTCTCTCACGTTGATGTCGAGATGAGCCTATGCGAGAATGGCGTCGCCATCACCACCAAAGTTTCCACCACCGCCCAGACCGGAGTCGAGATGGAAGCGCTCGTCGCCGCCACCATTTCTGCCCTCACAATTTATGATATGACCAAGGGGTTGGATAAAGGGATTGAGATTCGCGAGATCGTGTTGCAGCGCAAGAGTGGCGGCAAGAGCGGAGACTACCGGCGGGTGAAGTGAAATCGATGGCAAACGACGTCAAACTATTGTTGGTCGATGACAACCCCATGGTGCTGGGGATGCTGCAGCATGCTCTGACTCCATTCGCGCGCGTGGTCACCGCCGGCGATGCGGCTGACGCATTGCTCAAGGCAGTCGACGATCCGCCGGAGCTGGTTGTATGCGACTACCGCATGCCCGGCATGGATGGCCGGCAACTTGTGGAGAAGCTGAAGAGCCGTCCCGCGACCGCGAATTTTTCCGCTGTTTTGATGGCCAGCCGCGCGGATATCGATGAACGCCTTTCGCCGATCGATGCCGCCGATGACTACCTGGCCAAACCGTTCTTTCTGAAAGAAGCCACGCGCCGCATCAAGCGCACGGTCGACCGCATCGCGCTGGAAAAAATGGCGAAGACTGCGCCCTCCGACGGCGTAGTTCGCGGCAACCTCTCGCAGATGAATGTGATCGATCTGATGCAGTCGCTCGAAATGGGGCGCAAGAGTTGCCAGCTCAAGCTAAATAACGAAGGCGACAAGTGCGAAGTGTTTTTCGTCGAAGGCCAAGTGAAGCACGCCACTTACGGAACTTTGTTGGGTGATGAAGCTGTCTTCAAAGTTCTGCGCTGGACCGGCGGCAACTTCGAATTGAACTTCGAAGGCAAGACCGATCAGGAGACTACGAAACTCAATACCCAGGGCCTGCTCATGGAAGGCCTGCGCCTGCTCGACGAAGCGCAGCGCGACGGCGGCGGTGGGGAACCAGCAGTTGAAGAAACCGCTGCCAGTGCCGATGGAAACAGCGCCCCCGCCAGCAGCACTACGACCGCCAGCGGTAGCGGCAAGACGGAAGAGGAGGAAGATGTCCTCCTCGACAATTGAGCCAGGTGCTCCGCCACTGGTCACTGCGGCCGTAATAACGGTCAGCGATTCGTGCTCTCGCGGAGAACGAGTTGACGTTTCGGGGCCGGCGGTTGTCGAAATATTAAAGAAGTCTGGTTTTCGAGTTGTGGCTACGCGAATCGTGCAAGACGATTCCATGCAGATTCAGAATGCCCTCGTCCACTTCGCCTTGGAAGCGCAATTCATCGTCACCACCGGCGGAACCGGAATTGGCCTGCGCGATGTTACCCCGGAAGCGACCGAAGCAATTTGTGAACGCCTGATCGATGGCGTGGCCGAGCGCATGCGCAGCGAAGGTCTGAAGAAAACTCCGTTCGCAGCTTTGAGCCGCGGCGTATGCGGGGTTCGCGGCAAAACGCTGATCTTGAATGTGCCGGGGAGCCCGAGCGGAGCTGTGGAGTCGCTGCAGGCTGTGTTGGAGTTGGTACCGCATGCGGTGAGTTTGCTGGAAGGGAAGACCGAACACGTATAAACGGCTGCCGAACCTACGGCAGCTTTTATCCAGCCAGAGGGCGCATTCGCGTTGTCGATCACGTACACTAAATTTCCTTTGAAAACTATCGGACACATTCTGGCGCGCTACACGGCGTGGATTTTGCATCTGCTCCTGCCGCTTGGAATGTGGGGTGCGTTCGCCATTGCGTTTGCGGATTCCGCTCTGCTGGGCATGCCGGTGGATGCGATCGTTGCGCTCTATGTCTACCAGGATCACCGGCGGCTGCTGTTTTATGTAGTGATGGCGGCGGCGGGTTCGGCGCTGGGAAGCATTCCGCTTTACATCATCGGCTATCTGGGCGGCGAAAAAGTTCTGCGCAAGCGCATTTCAGAAGAGCGCTTCCTGCGGATTCATCAATCATTTGAGCGGCATGAATTTTGGGCGCTGATGTTTCCGGGGATGCTGCCTCCGCCCATGCCATTCAAGATTTTCGTGCTGGGCGCGGCGGTGTTCGAGATGCGCTTCCGCGATTTTTTGGCAGCCGTTTTTGCTGGACGGTTTGTTCGCTTTCTGGTTTTGGCTTTGCTAACGCTGTGGTTTGGACCGCAGATCGTGGGGCTTATGGGGGTGCTCTTCCGGCGGCATATTTATTGGGTGCTGGGAGTCGTTATATTGGGAGTTTTGGTAGGGCTGGCATTGTGGCGGCGTAAAGACAATCCTCGGGGCTAAAGCCCCCGTCAACTCTAAACCTAACGCGGCGCTGAAGCACCGCTCTTCCACGGCGCTGCAAGCTTCCACGGCGCTACAAGGTCTCAACGCGCTTAGCGGGTGATGTAGTTATCGTTCTCGGCTTACGCAGCTGCTACGTTACTGCCTGAGGTCTTGTGCATCCAGCGGGAGAGCGCCAGCAGAAACACCGGCGTTCCAAACATGGCGATGGAGAAAAACAGGTCGCTCTCCACCGTGCCGCGAAAGAACGGAAGCCCGGCGGTGTAGGACATCATCAGCCCGCCGAACGTTCGCGGATACATCTCCGGCGATGCGGCCCAAACCGCGAAATTGCTGATCAGGAAGAACGAGACTGAACTGGTAAGCGCGGCGGCCACTACGCGTGCTGGGCCGGTCTTCTCCCGAAGATTAGTTCCCAGCCAGAGAATCGCGGCATACCAGGCCCAGGTTACCAGTTGATCCCAGGACAGAGTGTAGGAGTAGATGAACTTCGTCAGAACAACATCCGCCGCACAGAACAACACCAGGGGAACCCACATCTGGCGTCGCGAACCTCGAGCGCCGAAAAACAACAGAGATGCCGCCACCGGCGTGAAGTGCCAGGCATGCGGCAGGAAATTCAGCGGCCCCATGAATGGCAGGAAGCGTACTGCGATCGCTAATAGAACAAATAAATAGGCCAGCATCAGCACCTCAGAAGCAGCAAATGTTATTGTCGGCGGGCGAAGGCGTGTACGTCAAGAGAAGATGAAAGATCGCCTCAGAGTTAAGCTATCGGTCTGGCTGCCCGGGCTCGGGCACAACGGCTCGCTTTTCGTCCGAGCCGTAAACATCTCCAACAATATGCAGGTTGCGATCGAGCTCAACCCCAGCTCCGAGCGCCCGCCGTGGTTCCCCGCGGCGTCCGAATAAGCTCGGTAACTGCACGAAGCGAAGGTCCTGGAAATGCACAATGTATCCTGCTTCGCCCAGCGTTTCCGTTTGCGTGATGGGATACTGCGCCCAGTCGAGGTACACGCGGCCGAGATAAGAACGCTTCGCAGCCAGCGTGATGGGAGTTTCCTCTGGCTTGTAGCGGATTTCGAGTTTGCTGTCGTCAGCCGCTCCGGAATCGACTTCCGGGCGTAGCGAATCCACGGGGGCGAGGACAAAAAAGTCAGAAGTTTCGACGACACCGTACCAGTGAAAGGGATCCGTCAGCGAAGGATAAGCGGAAACTCTTGCGGGTTCGGCGCCCTGGTAGGTGCGGGCTGCGAGTGCATTGACGGCGCGCCGATGTTCGAAGTCGCGCACCGTCCACAGAAATACGACCGCAATCAGAGCCAGCGTAGCGGCAATGCGCCCACGCGGCCCACGCTGGCGCGCTCCGATTTCCTTGTCGATCAAAGCAAAAAAAGATGGGGCAATCAATCCCAGCAGCAAGCAGCTAAACATGATCGGCTCGAAGATGAAAACGATGTCCCACGAATACCACTTCTCCGAGAACGGCCAGAACGGGCGTACGCCGTAATTGTTGGTGAAGTCGAGCAAGATGTGGCTGAGTCCGGCAAGGCAAGCGTAGAGAAAAAGCAGTCCCCATCGCGGAGGCAGGTGGGGATTGTTAAGCTTCCGCCCACGCAAAAGCCAAATCAGGTACACAAACCCGACAACCACCGCCGCCATGAGCACAATGCCGAGAAACGAATGCGTAAACCCGCGATGATGCGCGAAACCGAACGCCGGTCCGCGAAAACGGCCGAGGACGTCAAGGTCGGGAGCTTCGGCGGCGAGCGTGAGCGTCAGCGTGGCCAGGGCCGTCTTGCGATTGAGGCCAGCGCGCCCCATGCAGGCGCCGGTCAGGAAATGGGTGATGGGTTCCAAGGTCTGGTTTTCCGAAGTCTAGGGATTCTATTTGGCTGGGCTGGCAAATGCCAACTGTTGAATCTAGTTGGCGGGTGCTAGTAGCGTGAGCGCGTCCGGCGCCATGGTGATTTCCGCGGGCAGAGTGCCAACCAATTCGCCGTCTGCCTCAACGTAAACTTTTGCCTGCCCATGCTTCGTGTCGTCGACTGAAGTCGCGGAGAGATACACGCACGAAACTTCCCCGCTATACGCCAGCTCAATGCCCGGCACTTGCCACCTGCGACGCAGCAGTCCACGCGTCACGTAGAGAAGATAAGCCATCCGGCTGGCGGTGCGGCACAACACCAGCCGCAGATCGTCGCGGTCCAAAGAAGCTCCCGGAGCCAGTTCCTGCAACACCCCGCCAAAATTGCGGATGCGCACCGCCATCAACTCCGTGACCTCCGCTTGCTGCCGCTGCGCTGATCCGCTCTCGGCAAACTCAACTCCAAAGCGCGTCATGGGATACGTAAACCAAAGCTGCCACGCTTTCGCGTAGTAAGCCGCCATGCCCATGCGTTGCTTATGCCCGGAGTGCAGCTTGTAAAAAAGATGCGCGTCCACTCCCGCCCCTGCAGCGACGATGAAGAAGCGCGTGCCGGGTTTGCCTTCGAGATCCACACACTTTATCCGGCCCAGCGCAACTCGCCGCGGCACGGCCCGCAAAGCGGCTTGTGCCGCCGCTTCCAGATTGGCGGGAATGCCCAAGTCGTGAGCCAAAGCGTTGGCCGTCCCCGTGGGAAGAATCGCGAGTGCGACCTGAGTTGTCGCGAGTACTTGGATAATATTGTGAATGGTGCCGTCGCCGCCGCACGCGAAAACCGTGTCGCAACCAGCCAGAACAGCTTGCTGCGCATTCTCAACCGCGTGCGCGCGTGAGTCGGAGAGAATAAGTTGCGCCTCGACGCCCGCCTTGCGCAGCAACGCCAGCACGGATTCCAACTCGGCCTGCCGCCGCCGCGCGCGGCTGCCACCGGAATCGGGGTTGTACAACAAGGCTGCCTTACGCATGAAGGAGTCGAAGATGGATTGTACTTTGAAGCCGGTGCATTTTGTGTGAATTGACGCACCGTCGCTATCGGCTGGCTGCTTGACCTCGTCGAATCGAATAAACCAAATGCGGAAAGCCGAATCTGACTACCTCTTTCCACACAGTCATGCCGTTCTTTTCCGCGACTCGCCGCGAGGCCAGGTTCTCCGGACGAATCAGCGAAATCAGCCGCTCGACCGGAAGGTGAGCGAATCCGAAATCGCGGCAAGCGCGGGCCGCTTCTGTAGCCAAACCCTGACCCCACAAATCGCGTCGCACGTGGTAGGCGACCTCGATTTCATTTGTGCCGTCGACATCCTGCACGACCAAGCCGCAGTCGCCGATTAGTCCGCCACTCGTTTTCAAAATCATGGCCCACAGCCCATGCCCGTCTTTGGAATACCGTCGCCGGTTGCGCTCAATCCACTCTTGCACTTCGCCTCGATTAAACGGCGCGGTATAGAAGCGCATGGTTTCAGGGTCGGAAATGACGTGCGCAAGAGCGTCTACATCTTCAGCGCAGAACTCGCGCACAATGAGCCGTGGCGTTTCGAGGATTTGTTTCGGATCAGCCGTTTTCTCACCTGCCATGTTCTTTGCAATTCCTTCCGCAGCGCAGTCTCCGACTATAATTTGCCCGATGCCTTCCTCCAACAAAGATGTTGAAAAAAAGCTGGAATCTCTGCGCGAAAAGATCAGCCACCACGAATACCTGTATTACGTCATCGATAGTCCTGAAATCAGCGACACCGAATTCGACAAGCGGATGCAGCAGTTAAAGGACCTGGAAGCGGCGCATCCGGATCTGATTACTCCGGATTCGCCCACGCAGCGCGTAGGCGGCAAGCCGCGCGAGGGCTTCGTAAAAGTGCCGCACTCGTCGCCAATGTTGTCGCTCGACAACACCTACAACGAAGACGAGCTGCGTGACTGGGAGCGCCGCGTCCACGAGTTGAGCGGACGCAATGAAGTTGATTACGTTTGCGAGCTGAAGCTCGACGGCATGTCGCTGGCCTTGATTTATGAAGACGGCAAGCTGATGCGCGGCATCACTCGTGGGGACGGAAGTATAGGCGAAGACGTTACGCTTAACGTGCGCACGGTCCGCTCGGTGCCGCTGTCCATTCCAAAAGAAAAGTTGAAGAAGGCTGGCATCCCCATAAATTTCGAAGTGCGCGGCGAATTGCTCATGCCGCTGGCCGCCTTCAAGAAGGTGAATGAAGAACGGGAACGCAGAGGGCTCGCGACATTTGCCAATCCACGCAACTTTACGGCGGGTACGGTGCGGCAGTTGGATGCAAATATTACGGCGGAACGACGCATGGACTACTTCCCTTATATCTTGCTGGAGAACGGGCGTACCCATTTTGATCGGCATTCAAAGACACTGGGTGCGCTTGTAGCTGCAGGGTTCAAGGTAAATCAGAATCGCAAACTGGCTCATAACATGGAGGAAGTTTGGGCGTTCATTCAAGAGTGGGAAGGTAAGCGAGAATCTCTGGCATACGAGATCGACGGCATTGTGGTGAAGGTGGATAGGACCGGATTGCAGGATGAACTGGGATATACCGGCAAAGCTCCACGTTGGGCGATCGCGTTCAAATATGCTGCTCGCGGCGGGGTCACAAAACTAGAAAACGTTCGTTGGCAGACTGGCCGCACCGGCAAGCTGACACCCGTCGCGGTGTTGGAGCCCATTCCGATCGGCGGAACGACCGTTCGTAATGCAACCTTGCATAACATGGACGAAATCCGCCGTCTCGGTGTGAGGATCGGCGACTGGGTCCGGGTTGAGCGGGGTGGCGATGTGATTCCTAAGGTAGTTGAGGTCGATAAAGAGCATTCGCGCGGGGAAAAGGAAATCGAGGATCCTGTGAAGTGCTCGGTCTGCGGAAACAAAGTCGTCCGTACCGAGGGCGAGGTCGACTATCGCTGTGTTAACGCAGACTGCCCGGCGAAACTTCTCGGAACAATTTTGCATTTTGCCTCGCGCGGCGTAATGAATATCGACGGCATGGGCGACGCGCTGGTAACCCAGCTTACCGATCGCGGCATGGTGAAGAACGTCGCCGATATCTACAAGCTGACCAAAGCCGACCTGCTAAGCCTCGAGCGCATGGGCGAAAAATCCGCGCAGAACATTCTCGACGAGATCGAGAACTCGAAGAAGCTGCCTTTGGAGCGCGTTATCTACGGTCTGGGAATCCGCATGGTTGGCGAGCGCACAGCACAATTTCTCGCCGAACATTTTGGATCGATGGAGGAGCTCGAAACCGCCGGTGCCGAAGAACTGCAGAATGTAAACGAAGTCGGTCCGCGTATCGCTGAAAGCATCGTAGAATTCTTCAGCATCGCCGCCAATCGCAAACTGGTTGAGCGTCTGCGCGATGCCGGACTCACGTTAACCGGCAAGAAGAAGCAACGCGGCACGAAGCTCGCGGGCAAGACATTCGTGCTGACCGGAACCCTTGCGCACTTTACCCGCGATGAAGCCAAAAAAATGATCGAAGATGCCGGAGGAAAAGTAACCGGCTCCGTCAGTAAGAAAACGGATTATGTCGTCGCGGGCGCGGATGCAGGATCGAAGCTGGATAAGGCAAAGGAATTGGGAGTGAAGGTGATCGATGAGAAGGAAATGAAAAATATCGTTGACAGCTAGAGCGTTAGTCTTTCAGAGCTTTCGTCATCCGCTCCCACGTCACGTCCAAAGTCTCCGGCAGAATCCGCGTTTCGCAAACCACCGACACAAAGTTCGCATCCGCCACCCAGCGCGGGAGGATGTGCATGTGTATGTGTCCCGCGATGCCCGCGCCTGCGGCTTTGCCGATGTTCATACCAAGATTGATGCCGTCCGGGTGGTAGAGTTCGCGCAGCACGGTCTCCATTCGCTGCGAGAGCGCCATCATTTCGCTCGCCGCTTCCGGCGGCAGCTTCTGCAGTTCGTCGAGGTGAGCATAAGGCACAACCATCACGTGCCCCGGCGTATACGGATATGCATTCAGGATGACGAAGCAATGCTGCCCGCGATAAACAATGAGCGTCTTGGCGTCATCGCCTCCTTTAGCCGCATCGCAAAACACACAGGTCGGGCGCACGCTGTTCGTAACGTAGGCGTAGCGCCAAGGGGTCCAGAGATAATCCATAGCACAGGCAGGTTAGCAGATCGAGTCAGCATGGCGAAACCTACGGCATGCGCTCGCTCGCTTCTTCCGAACGCGCGCTCTCATTGCCGCGCTGATCCACCGCGGATACCGAATAAAAATATTTCTTCCCCGCCTCAACCTGCGTATCGCGAAACGCAGGTGACTTCACCAGCTCTGAATTCACTTTCACCGCCGCCGCGCCTTCTTCGTGACGATAAACGTTATAGCCATCCAGATCCGCGTCCGTGGCCGGCGCCCAGATCAGATCGATGAACGGCTGTTGTCCGGGACCGGAAAATACCGCCTGTAATCCCGATGGGACCGCCGGAGGAAACACGTCGTGCGCGAACACCTTCACTTCGGCAGTGTCATCGCCTTCCACTTCCACCGCGGGCTTTCCCGCCACTTCGAGCACACTCACGACCGCCCCGTGGTACAAGTACATGCTCTCCCATTCGAAAGTCTGGTCGAGAAACCGCGTGATGGCTTTGTCATGCCCTCCAGCCGCGCACTCTGTCGCATCCACTTCAGCGATCTTGGTTGCGTTGGTGTTGGCTGGATTGGAGCTCGATTCGGCACGCCGGTAGATGCGGAATAAATATTTAACATCGGTTCTCCCCCCCGAGGTCTCCTGACATTGCCACGAGATCAGCACCCCCGGAGCCATGGGCTGAGCCACAAAATCAGGGAACGGCGGAATCGTTGGTACCAACGGCACCCGCACCTGATTCGAGATCCCTGCACCCCGTCCGGCCTCGTTCAACACCTCGACTGCATAGGTAGCGAAGCCCGTAACATTCGCCTGCTGGAGTGCCGGAGAAAGAATATCGATAAAACTCGCAGTGGGCTTCTTCGCGGAAGATTTTCGCGACGCCGTGAAATTCGCTGGGGGCGCTACATCTTCTACCGGCGTTCCACATTCTTTCGGACTTGCAGCATCACTGGTTCCCGCTGAAACGGGCGTTGCGGCAGGATTCGACGACGCAGAAGAAGTCGACACAGCAGAACTGAAGCCGGCGCCCACGCTTCTGCAGATGTGAGTCTTTCCCAAATACCGCACGCTCTGCCTGTCCGTGGTCCGCGCCGGAATCGTCCAGGTAAGCGTGACTCTGTCGCCCTTACGTGCCGCGTGCAGGTCCGTAGGCGGCTTCGGCACCTCGAGCGACGGCGGGAGCGGCGCCCCGATCGAAGCGCACCCGCTTGCCCATACCAACGCTCCTAGGACCGGTAGTAATTTCCTAAGCGGAATCTTCATGCGGAAATACAAGGGTACATCAGCCGTGAAACGCCTGAATTACGAAATGCACAATAAAAATAGGCAGACTTGTGTGGAGGTGATTTGCCGGTCGGCTGCTATAATCCGCGGAAAACGGGGCGAAGCTTGATCGGGCAAACCATCTCCCACTACCACATCCTTGAGAAGCTCGGCGGAGGGGGGATGGGTGTGGTCTATAAAGCCGAGGACGTGCGGCTGCACCGTTTTGTCGCCCTGAAATTTCTCTCCGAACAAATTGCCCGCGACCCGCAAGCTCTCTCCCGCTTCGAACGCGAAGCGCGGGCCGCATCGGCGCTGAACCATCCCAATATTTGCACGATTCATGACATCGGCGAGCAGGACGGCCAGTCTTTCATCGCCATGGAGTTTCTGGATGGTATGACCCTCAAGCACCGCATCGGCGGGCGTCCACTCGAACTGGAAAGCCTCTTGCGGATCGCCATCGATATTGCCGATGGCCTCGATGCCGCGCACGCCGAGGGAATTATTCATCGGGACATTAAACCGGCGAATATTTTTGTCACCAAGCGAGGGCATGCGAAGATTCTGGATTTTGGCTTGGCGAAGCTGGAGATTTCATCGGGCAGAGCCGGCGACGAAACCAAAACGATGTCGATTACATCGGGGGAAGCGGATCTGACGTTGCCGGGAGCTATGATCGGCACCGTGGTCTACATGTCTCCGGAACAGGTGCGAACCAGGGAATTGGATGCGCGCACAGATTTATTTTCCTTCGGCACGGTTCTGTACGAAATGGCGACGGGCAAAGCGCCGTTCGAAGGTTCGAGCCCTGGAGAAATTTGCGCGGCGATTTTGCATGAAGCGCCACGGCCGCCGGCGCAACTCAATCCTCAGCTCCCGGTTGGAGTAGCAACCGTCATCGCCAAAGCATTGGAGAAAGATCGTAATCTACGCTACCAGCACGCGGGCGATATACGGACTGACTTGCAGCGCCTGAAAAGAGACTTTGAGAGCGGCAGCCATTCCGGTCCGTCTAACGCAAGCGCGTCAGCCCCAGGATCGGCTGTAGCGAGAGTGTTGAAGATTGCGATTCCCGCCCTGCTTGTAGCAGCACTGGCAGCCGGAGGCTTTTACTATCGCTCGCATCGAAGCGGCCTCCTGACCGTGAAAGATACGGTGGTTCTGGCTGATTTCGCGAACAGCACCGGCGATCCTATTTTCGATGACACACTAAAAACCGCGCTGAATGTTTCTCTCCGGCAATCGCCATTCCTGAATGTGCTTCCCGAAGCACGCGTCACAGGAACGCTGCGACAAATGACGCTTGCGCCGGATGCCAGGCTGACGCCATCAGTGGCGCGCGAATTGTGCCAGCGCGTCGGCAGTAAAGCGTATCTCGGTGGAAGCATCGGTAATTTAGGCAGTGAATATGTCCTGGCGCTGAAAGCGGTGAATTGCCAGAACGGAAACCTGCTGGCGGAAGAACAGGTCACGGCCAAATCCAAAGAGAAAGTTTTGGACGCGCTGGGCGAGGCCGCGTCGAAATTGCGTGGCGAACTTGGTGAATCGCTCGCGACGGTGCAGAAGTTCGATGTCCCGCTGGAACAGGCGACCACTTCGTCGCTCGATGCGCTCAAGACCTATGGTTTGGCTTTAGCGACATGGGACAAGAAAGGGGATCAGGATTCGCTGCCGATTTTCAAAAAAGCGGTTGAACTCGATTCCAACTTTGCCGTCGCGTATGGAGGGCTCGCGACTGTCTATCACAATGTTGGAGAGTCCGAGCTTTCGCGCGAGGCGGCGACGAAATCGTATCAGCTTCGGGATCGAGTTACCGAACCAGAGCGCGAGACGATCGATGCCCGCTATTACTCTTATGTGACTGGTGATTTGGAGAAGGCAACTCAGGTCTACGCTCTCGCGGTGCAAAATTACCCCGAATCCGCAGGCGCTTCTATCCATCTTGCCATCTCATATTCGGAGCTTGGACGCGATGATCAGGCGATTCCAGTGTTTCGTCGCGCCCTGCAACTCGATCCCTCACGCGCCAGCACTTACGGCAATTTTGCTATTTCGTTGCTATCACTGAATCGAATCGATGAAGCGTCGGCCGTTCTGGCGGATGCGGCGAAGCGTGGCTTCAAGACTGACATCCTGCTGCAGGCCGGATATTGGGCCGCGTTTCTTCGTGACGACAAAAAGGAAATGGACCGCATCGTCCAGGAATCGCCCAACGTGCGCGGAGCGCAAACGATTATTCTTTCCGAACAGGCTGAAACCGAGGCCTATCATGGCCGTATCGAAAAGTCGCGCGAATTTGCCGGTGCGGCTGAAAACCTGCTCGAACGTAATGGCGATAAAGAGTGGGCGGCAATTTATTTAATGCAACAAGCGGTTCGGGAAGTTGAAGTGGGAGAGTTCTCGCGAACTCGGGAATATATAAGCGGGGCACAGAAACTTTCACAAGCCCGTGATGTAAAGATTCTTACTGCGCTCATCGCCACCCGAATGGGAAATATTGCTCAAGCCCAAGCGGAGTGTCGCGAATTAGATCAACAATGGCCGGAAGGCACATTTATTCAGAAATATTGGCTGCCGTTGATTCGCGCCCAAATCGATCTTCAACAGCGGCATCCTGAAAAGGCCATCAACGATCTGGGCGTTCCCACGGAACTGGAGTTTTCGGGCGCAACCGTCTTTCCAGTAGCCAGCCTTTATCCTCCCTACGTTCGCGGCCAAGCCTACCTTGCGATGGGCGATGGCCAGAAGGCGGCCGCAGAATTTAAAAAGCTGATCGAACACTCGGGATTGGTTTTGAACTTTCCGCTGGGCGCGCTGTCGCGTTTGCAGTTAGCTCGTTCTTATAGTTTGTTGAAAAATTCGGATGGCGCACGCCACTCCTATCAGGATGTTTTTGCTCTGTGGAAGGATGCAGATCCCGATCTGCCCGTGCTCAAACAGGCCAAAACGGAGTATGCGAAATTACATTGAAGCACGGTGTCGCGGAACGACGATGTTTCGAACATGTTCCGAACCAACGAGTCGCCCGCTTCTGTGCAGATTTAGAGGATATATCGGCTGAGATCCTGATCCTTCACAATGTCGGTAAGCATTCTCCGCACATAGTCCGCGTCGATGTTCACATGCTCGCCTTTTCGCTCCGGAGCATCGAAGCTCAACTCATCCAGCACGCGCTCCATGATCGTGTGCAGCCGCCGCGCTCCAATGTTCTCCGTGCTCTCATTCACCCGAAAAGCAAAGTGCGCAATCTCCTGCAGAGCCTCGGGAGTGAACTCCAGCTTCACGCCTTCGGTCTCAAGCAAAGCCGTATACTGCTTCACCAGCGATGACTTCGGTTCGGTAAGAATACGGACAAAATCTTCCATCGTGAGCGACTGCAACTCTACCCGAATCGGAAACCGCCCCTGCAACTCCGGAATCAGATCGCTCGGCTTCGAAACGTGAAACGCGCCGGCCGCAATAAACAGAATGTGATCCGTCCGCACCATCCCATAGCGCGTGTTTACTGTCGTTCCTTCAACGATGGGCAAAATGTCGCGCTGTACGCCCTCGCGTGAAACATCCGGACCATGACCGCCCTCGCGCCCCGCGATCTTATCGATCTCGTCCAGAAACACAATTCCTGAGTTTTCCACGCGATCGATCGCCATGCGCGTGACCTGGTCCATATCGATCAGCCGCTGCTCTTCTTCCTGAATAAGATATTCGAAGGCCTCGTTCACCTTCATCTTCCGCTTCTTGGTGCGCGCCCCAAAGATGTTCGGCAGCATGTCCTTGATGTTGATATCCATCTCCTCAACACCCTGGTTGGTCATAATTTCAAAAGATGGAAAATTCCGCTCGCGCACGTCGATCTCAACCTGCCGCTCATCGAGCTTGCCTTCGCGCAATTGCTGCCGCAGCTTTTCGCGGGTGCGTGTTGAAGATTCGGCCAAGGCTGTGCTGCCGTCGATCACCACGCCGCCCGCAGTACTAGGCTCACTCGGCTTCGCCGGTGGAGATGGCGGCAAAAGAATATCGAGCAACCGCTCCTCCGCATTCAGTTCAGCCTTGTCGGCGACGTCTTCAAGTTTCTCTTCGCGCACATTGTCGATCGCAATCTCCACCAGATCGCGCACCATCGACTCGACATCGCGTCCCACATAGCCGACTTCAGTAAATTTCGAAGCCTCCACCTTCAAAAACGGAGAATTCGCCAGCTTCGCAAGCCTGCGCGCAATCTCAGTCTTGCCCACGCCGGTGGGCCCGATCATGATGATGTTCTTCGGAATGATCTCTTCGGCCAGCTCAGGCGTTAGCTTCTGGCGGCGCGTGCGGTTGCGCAAGGCGATAGCCACGGCGCGTTTCGCGTCTTTCTGACCGATGACATGTTTGTCGAGCTCAACCACGATTTCACGGGGCGTAAGTTCGTCGAGTGCGAGTTGTTCTTCTTCGGAGGTGCTGGGTAAATAGATGGCCATAAATTCGTCGTTGGTCGTTAGTCGCTCGCCGTTCGCCGTGTGGTTTTGAGCCAGCGACTAACGGCTATCGATCAACGACTTTTACAGTTCTTCAATCGTTACCGCATCATTGGTATAGATGCACATCTTACCCGCAATCTTCATTGCTTCTTCGGCAATTTTGCGGGCAGAGAGTTCAGTATGGCGAGCCAGCGCTTCCGCGGCGGCCTGCGCGTAGGGGCCTCCACTGCCGATGGCCGCTACGCCGCCGTCGGGCTCGATCACGTCGCCCTGTCCGCTGAGCAGAAAAGTCTGCTCTTTGTCGCACACCAAAAGCAGAGCTTCGAGGTGGCGCAGGAATTTATCGGTGCGCCAATCCTTTGCAAGTTCCACGGCGCCGCGCCCAAGGTTGCCGTGGTATTGCTCCAATTTTGATTCGAAGCGGCTGAAAAGGGTGAAGGCATCGGCGGTGGACCCGGCAAACCCGGCAAGGATTTTATCGTTGTAGAGGCGGCGAATCTTCCGCGCTGAATGTTTAATGACGGACTCGCCGAGCGTAACCTGGCCGTCTCCGGCAAGAACTACGCTGCCGTTGCGGCGGATGGATAAAACTGTAGTGGATCGAATCAGACGTTTCGTAGACATGGGCACAAACCTTGATTATAGCAGTGAAGGAAGTTCGATTCGTCAGCGGATAGCAGTGTCCGCTGCGCTCAGGCTACTACGCCGCTCGCAGTCGGCTCATTAACTGTTGCTTCACCTCTGGCCACTCGGCGGCAACGATCGAATACCGCACCGAGTCGCGGGGGATGAAGTCGGCGGCCATGCGGTGCGCACGTAGAATGCCTTCGAACTTTGCGCCGATGCGTTCGAGGGCGGCGCGAGAGCGCTGGTTGCGCGCGTCGGTGTGAAAGCAGACCCGAAGCGCCTGCCAGCTTTCGAAGGCGAGGGCGAGCATGAGTAATTTGGCTTCGGTGTTCGCGCCGGTGCGGATGGCCGAGCGCGCGAACCACGTGTAGCCGATCTCGCAGGCGTCGGGGTGAGGGCGGCCGTGCCGCGCGTGGCCCGCCGGCCACGCCCAGCGCTCGATGTTCCAGAAGCGCGTGGAACCGATGACGCTAGCATCATTTAGGCGGACGATTGTGAAAGGAACGGCGGTGCCAGCGTCGCGCCAGGCGAGCGCAGTGTTGATATATGCAGTGGCTTCAAGTTTGCCTTGCGGAATGGGACTCCAGTGGTAGAGGGAAGGGTCAGCGGCAGATGCAGCTGCGAGGCCGTCAGCATGCCTGTGGTCGAGCGGTTCGAGGCGAACGTGCCTGCCGGAGAGCGTGGGGGACTCTGATTCCATAACTCTAAGTATGCGATGAAGGCAGATGAGACCGCCACTCTGCAGAACTGCGAGCGGGAGAATTACGAGAAAAATATCTCTTGACGTGAGCATTAAGTTACGTTACCTTTAACTCACTAAAGAAGTTTATATAAGGAGAAACACAATGAAATTGGAAGACTTGATACTCGAAGTTGAACAACACGTAGACGTCAAAGCTACGCCGGAGAAGGCATTCGCAGCGGTGCTGCATCGCCTGGGCAAAGGAAACACCAATCTCGAAAACCAGTCCCTGCAATTGCAGCTGGAGGAAAAACCGGGCGGCCGGTGGTTCAGGGATCGAGGAAATGGCGTCGGGCACCTGTGGGGATTCGTGCAGGTGATCAAAGCTCCAACACTGCTGGAGCTGAGCGGGCCGATGTTCATGTCGTACCCGGCGACGAATCATATAGAAATGAAGGTTGAAGCAGTGTCAGGAGGCAGCCGGGTTTCTTTGCGGCATCGCGCGCTTGGAATGATCGACCCGGAGCATCGCAAGAATGTTGGCCGGGGGTGGAGTCACATGCTCGACAGCGTAAAGAAGGACTGCGAGTAAAGCGTGGGAGAAATCGCCGGTCGCGCGGACGAACTCGACGGAGTATGGAAGGCGCTCTCGGATGCGACCCGCCGCGCGATTCTGGATTTTCTGCGAGATCGTCCACGCACCACCACCGAGATTGTGGAAGAGTTCCCACATCTCAGCAGGTTTGGTGTCATGAAACATCTCGAAGTATTGCGACAGGCGCAACTGGTGCAGACCCGCGAGGACGGTCGGAAAAGATTCAACTCGCTGAACGTAGTTCCGATCCGCCAGATTTATGAACGTTGGGTCGGTCCGTTTCAGGAGCTTTGGTCGGGCGAGTTGCTCCGGATCAAAGACCTTGCCGAATCAGACGAACCGGCAGCAAAAAAAGTTCGCGCAAAGCAAAAAAACACCTAGACCGTTAAGCGACGGCCTGCAACATAAAAACAGCACCACAGCGTTTAAAAGGAAATAGTAAATAGGAGAATGCTTATGACGACTCTGACTACAAGCACGGGAATTCAAGATCACGAAGTAGTTTCGCCGAAAGAATGGATCGCAAGCCGGAAAGAGTTCCTGCAAAAAGAAAAGGAGTTCACCCGTTTGCGCGACGAGTTGAGCCGCAAGCGCCGCGAACTTCCCTGGGAAAAGGTTGAAAAAAACTATGTGTTCGATGGGCCAAATAACAAGGTGACGCTCGCCGATCTTTTCGGCGGTAAAGCCCAGTTAATTATCTATCACTTCATGTTAGGGCCGGGGTGGGAGGCAGGTTGCCCGAGTTGCTCTTACCTGGCTGATCATTTCGGCGGCAGTCTAGTGCATCTCGCGAATCGCGACGTCACCCTCGCTGTGATTTCGCACGCGCCCATGGCCGAGGTCGCCGCCTTCAAGAAGCGCATGGGCTGGCAGTTCCCGTGGGTGTCATCGTTCGCGAACGACTTTAACCATGATTACCACGTGTCATTCACCAAAGAGGAAATGGCGAAGGGCAAAGTCGAATACAACTACGAAATGACGGAATTCCCCAGCGAAGAAGCGCCGGGATTGAGCGTGTTCTATAAAAACGAGAAGGGTGAGATCTTCCACACCTATTCTTCCTACGCGCGCGGCCTCGACATTCTGGTGGGAGCTTACAACTTTCTCGACTTCGCGCCGAAAGGTCGCGATGAGGATGGATTGGCTTTCAGCATGGCATGGGTCCGGCATCATGATCGATACGCGGAAGGCTACGTTGTCGATCCCAAGGCGCAGTATGTGGCTCCGAAGGGGTCGGGCAGTTCCTGCTGCGAGGGGACAATTCGTGAGATCGCACTCTTGCTGTGAGACTGAACCCAGTCGCGGTTCTCGTTGGATGGTGGGCGGGGCGCGGATCGCGAGCGGCGGTCCTCGCCCAGCCTCGCTGGCGCGGCGCTGTGCCGCCACCACAGGAGGGATTGTTCCCGCCGTTGCTCTTGTGCTGTTGCCAAAGTGTCCAGCGTGTTTGGCCGCGTACTTGGCGGTTGGAAGCGGAATTGGGATCTCGCTATCGACCGCAATTTATGTGCGCATGGCGCTGGTAGTTCTGTGCGTAGGATCGCTGGTATATTTCGCAGCAAGCTGGGGACGGCGATTCATCACGCGCCTTGCGTCCGCACGCGACCAAAAATGTCCTCCGTCCAAAATCTTGTCAAGCCCTCCGCGACCCTCCATCGAGCTCAACCCATTCAAAACACTACGCAAATATTTCTCCAAAAATGTCACAGTGACCCATCTCAATGTGATATAATAGTTGTATAAGTTAAAACTTTAAGATAACAAGGCATAGATAACTAAGGCGCAGCCCACAAGCTGCGCCTTTTTGCGTCTGGAGATAACGATCAAGCTCTATGCATCCCTGGGAAAAATTCAAAAGCTTCAAGGAGCGCGGAGAGTGGGTCGAACTCCGCTTCATGGCCTCCGCCGCCGAGCGCGGCTTCCACGTCGTCAAGCCCTGGGGAGACACGCGCCCCTACGACATCGGCATCGAGCAGGGCCCCAACTTCCTGCGCGTGCAAGTCAAGTCCACCACCTGCCGCACCGGCACCGGATACTTCTGCCAGTTCAAGCCCCACTACCTCAAAAAGCAGGACTACACCCTAACCCAACTCGACCTCTTCGCCGCCTTCGTAATCCCCGTTGAAACCTGGTACATCATCCCCGCCGCCCTGCTCCTCGGTGCCGAACGCAAGCAGGGAATCATGCTTTACCCCGTCGAACCCCTCAAAAAAGACCGCTACAGCTACGAAGCCTACAAAGAAGCCTGGCCCTTACTCTACAAAAGCCGCCGAGCATTAGTAGAACGCACCAAGCCCCGCTAACCCGCTACCTGTGTAGAGCGGACGCCTTCGTCCGCTGCCTTTGACTTTGATTTTTGCGATTTGGCTTAGATTTTGTGAACCATGAAGACCCGAAAGATTCAGACCAACCGTGGAAGAGCGGCGCTACAGCGCCGCGTAAGTTACAAAACCCCAGCCGCGAAGCGGCGGCATAATTCAGCCTAGGGCGCAAGCCCTGGGTCAGGCCAAAAAGACGGAACCAAGTCCCGTAGGGACGGCACTAGGATAGCCCGGCACGTCAGTATCGGGTAGACGTAAACAAAATTAGAACCAAAGTTCCGTAGGAACGATATAAAGATTTTTGAGTGGAGCAGCGCCTCGGCGCTCCAATTAAGACCGCACGACGAGACCGCTGCCTAGCAATTGCGGAGATCAAGAATAAGCTGCGGTTCGAGGAGAGCCTGCCGTAAGACGGCCTTTACTGTTTGCTTCAAGAGCCTCAGCGCGGAATCGCTGTCTACGAGGGCGTGCAATTCCTTCTTAAAGTCTGGATCACCACCGTGTGCAAGGCAGCTACGGTAGGAGTACATAACGGACCAAACTTTTTCCGGAGTGTTTTTTGGAAACCGAGTGTAGTCGATGCGCGGCTGCCAGCGATTATCCAGCAAAACTATCTTTCGCTTGACCTGCCGGGTGATCGAGTCAATTGTGTCTGCTGGCTTCGGCTGATGAGTCAATAGGGACTCCAAGATTGCGAAGTAGCCTAAAAACAGCAACGGAGAATCAGACGGCAGTGCATCAAGCTCCAATAGCTGTGCGGTGAGGATATTTGGATCTATCAGCTTTCGGTCGCACGACTTTAGACTGCTGTGGACAAAAGCTATGTTCTCTACGACATCGGGGGTGATATCGACAAAAGGCAATTCGTCTGCCTGTGTTCTGCGCGCTTGGGAGAACAACCTTCCGGCGTTATATATCAGCATCGGTGTTGTTCTTCGAGGGAAGACTTCGTGCAATAGGGTGAAGCCTATCTTCAGTTCTAGCGGAGTGATGGAGAGCGCTCGCTCTATCTCTGTGATGGTTTCGTTGGTCCCCTTGAAAGCAATAACAAAATAGCGCCATTGATCTTCGGGCAGTGGGGAACGCGATGTGCTGTTGTTTTTGTTTTTTATGATTTCGCCGCCCTGCCAGGCACTCCAACTGGTTATGCCCGCATAGTTGGTCAGCACATCCTTGATAGCTGCAATCTCCGGTTGGTTCGCACTCATGAGCTTATGACCTCGTACGATACTCAGGCCGGGATTGCTAGGTTTGGCGACTATTCGTGAGACGTTAAGAACGAAGCTGAAACTGTGCTTCAGCTCAAGGGATGGACGCACTCCTTTCATGAAAATCGTGCCGAACGTTCGGTTTTCTAAAACATAAGGGATCTTCATCGCCCCTCTCAGGTACTGCCCTCGGAAACATTCTGCGAATCGCCAGAACGAGTTGCTCGAGAAAATGTAATACTTTTCAAATCGTGCGATCTTCAAAATAAATTTCTAAACCCCGACCGCTTCCGGTTTCCCCGCCAGCAACTGCCGCAACACATACTGTAAAATCCCCCCGTTAGCGTAATAGAGCGCCTCCTGCGGCGTATCAATGCGCACCAAAGCGTCGAACTCGACCGGCCCACCTTTGCCCGTAGCGCGAACTCGAACTTTCTGCCCGGCAGAATAATGCTCAATCAAATTGCGAATGCCGGTAATCTCAAAAACTTCCTCGCCGGTCAGCTTCAGAGACTCAGCATTCTGCCCCACAGGAAATTGCAGCGGCAAAATTCCCATGCCCACCAGATTTGAGCGATGAATGCGCTCGTAGCTCTCGGCGATGACGGCCTGCACTCCGAGCAGCCGCGGACCTTTCGCCGCCCAGTCGCGCGATGAGCCGGAGCCGTATTCTTTCCCGGCAAGAATAATCAGCGGCGTCCCGTCGGCGTGATATTTCTGCGAAGCATCGAAGATCGACATCTCGCTGTTCGAGGGCAGATGCCGCGTGAATCCGCCTTCGGTCGAGACCAGCTTGTTGCGCAGGCGGACGTTGGCAAATGTTCCACGCACCATCACTTCATGATTGCCACGCCGCGAACCGTATGAATTAAAGTCGGCAGGCTTGACGCCATGCTCTTGCAGATATTTTCCGGCGGGGCCATCTTTCTTGATCGATCCCGCCGGAGAAATGTGGTCGGTAGTAACACTGTCTCCCAATACCGCCAGTACGCGGGCAGAGTGAATGTCGGCGACAGGCGAGGGCTGAATCTTCATGTCGTCGAAGTACGGAGCGCGCCGAATGTAGGTGGAATCTTCTTCCCAGGCGTAGGTCTGGCCCTTGGGAACGGAGAGGCCACGCCAGCGCTCGTCTCCCGCAAACACTTCGGCGTAGCTTTTCGAAAACATTTCTGCGGTTACGGAGTGCTCCACAGCTTCTTCCACTTCGCGCTGTGTCGGCCAGATGTCGGCGAGGTAGACGGGCTTGCCGTCTTTGCCTTTGCCGAGAGCATCTTTGCGGAGGTCGGTGTCGATGCGTCCGGCGAGCGCGAAGGCAACGACGAGCGGCGGCGACATTAAATAGTTGGCGCGAACCTCAGAGTTGATGCGCCCTTCGAAGTTTCGATTGCCGGAAAGAACGCTGGCGACAACGAGATCTTTTTCATCGATCGCCTTGGAGACTTCTTCCGGCAGCGGTCCGGAGTTACCGATGCAGGTAGTGCATCCGTAGCCGACGATATGAAATTTTAGTTTTTCGAGATATGGAGTGAGCCCGGCATTCTCCAGATAATCACGGACGACTTTGGATCCTGGAGCGAGCGATGTCTTGACCCAGGGCGGAACGGAGAGACCTTTCTCGACAGCTTTTTTCGCGAGCAAGCCCGCGCCGATCATAACCGAGGGATTTGAAGTATTCGTGCAAGAAGTAATAGCTGCGATGACCACGCTCCCGTGCTTGAGCGAGTCTTTCACGTTCGCGGCAACATGCTCGTGCACGTTGGGATCTTCCACGCCGATCGCGGCAGGGCTGCCACCTTCCGCTTCCCAGGTCTTCGTATTACTAGTGGGTGCCCCAGGTCTCGCATCTTTTGCGAGACCTGGGATTTCTACTCCCGTAGGAGCAGATGTCTTTGCGGACGATTTTGGTTTGATCAGCGAAGGCAAAGCCTCGTTGAACGAGTCGCCAGCCTGCGAGAGCACAACGCGATCCTGCGGACGCTTCGGCCCAGCAAGACTGGGTTCGACAGTCGCGAGATCGAGCGAGAGCAGTTCCGAGTATTCGGCTTCGGGAGTTTTGTCGTCGTGAAAAAGTCCCTGCTCGCGGCAGTAAGCTTCGACGAGAGCAATCTGCTCTGCACTTCGTCCACTGAGTTTTAAGTACTTCAAACTTTCTCTATCAACTGGGAAAATTCCGCAAGTAGCACCGTACTCCGGAGACATATTGGCGATGGTCGCGCGATCGGCCAGCGGAAGATCGCGCAACCCAGGACCAAAGTACTCCACAAATTTTCCAACCACCCCATGCTTGCGCAACATCTCAGTGATAGTCAAAACAAGATCAGTAGCAGTAGCGCCTTCACGCAACCGCCCAGTAAGCCTCACCCCAACAACCAGCGGAATCAGCATGGACACAGGCTGCCCAAGCATCGCAGCTTCCGCCTCAATCCCCCCAACCCCCCATCCCAACACCCCAAGCCCATTGATCATTGTTGTGTGACTGTCGGTGCCTACCAGGGTGTCGGGATAGGCTAGGCGGTTGCCGTTCACGTCTCCGATTTTTTCTTTCGCGTCGTCTCCTGCTTTTTTGTTCGCGTCTTTTGTGTTTTCTTGTATGAAGACTACGCGAGCCAGGTATTCGAGGTTGACTTGGTGGACTATACCGGTGTCGGGAGGGACTATGGCGAGGTTGTGGAATCCGGTTTGGCCCCAGCGGAGAAAAGAATAACGCTCTTTGTTGCGTTGGAATTCGAGCAGGGCGTTTACGTCGAAGGCGTTGGAGCTGCCGAATTCGTCGACCTGGACGGAGTGGTCGATTACTAATTCTACCGGTTGAAGAGGATTGATGAGAGCGGGATCGCCGCCTAGTTGTTTCATGGCATCACGCATGGCGGCTAGATCGACTACGCAGGGGACGCCGGTGAAATCCTGGAGGAGAACGCGGCTGGGTGTGAAGGCGATTTCTTTGTCGGGCTTGGAATTTTTATTCCAACCTGCCATCGAGCGGATGTCTTCTTTTTTGACGTTGCGGCCGTCTTCGGTGCGCAGCAGGTTCTCGAGCAGGATGCGGAGGGAGTAGGGGAGATGTTTGGTCGAGATGCCTTGTTTGTCGAGGGCGTCGAGGTGGTAGATTTCGTATTCTTTGTTGCCGACTTTGAGATTCGAGCGGGAGTTGAAGCTGTTTAAGGACATGATTTCCTTCTTGGGCCGCGAAGCCCACGTCTCGCAAAGGAAGCGAGACGTGGGGCACCCCAATGCAAGATGACGGAACTTACAAGTTTAGTCGTTTTAGAGAGGATTGCGTAGGTCTGGTTGCACGAAAGGGGCGGGGGCTAAAGCCCCGGTTCTTTTTATTCGCTTTACGCGGCGCTGAAGCGCCGCTCTTCCACGGTACTTTCGGGGACCGGGGTTACGCGTTTCTAATCGCATTGCTGGAGCGGGGCGCTAGCCAAAAGCTGGAGTGGTGCATAACGCAAAGTTACGAGGCAGCAGTGGAGTCCCACCTTTCGCAAAGTACGCGAAAGATGGGGTACCCGGCTGTAAAGTCGTGATACGAATTGTTCTTCTTGACATGACTTTACACTGGATATGAAACCTAAATCGTGGCTGCATCATCTGTAGAATTGATTGGGATTTGAGGATGAGGCTGGATATGAACATTGCGAGAGGTGGCAGAGGGTTTTCGGGAACTGAATGGGGCAAGGCGATTTTGGGATGTGCGTTGTCGCTGGCTCTGGTGTTCGCGACTTTGCCTCAAAATCTGTGGGCGGAACAGGATCAAGCTGCGCCGAACCAAGCCGGGCCTGATCAAGGTACGCCTGATCAGAGCGCGCCGCCGCAGGGCGCGCCGGCTCCGCCCTATACGCAGCAAACTTCTGATGAGTTGCAACGGCTAGTCGCGCCGATTGCGCTGTATCCGGATTCTTTGGTGGCGCAGGTTTTAGCGGCATCTACGTTCCCGGAGCAGGTGGTCGAGGCTGACCGATGGGTGCAGGCGCATCCTGATTTGAAGGGCACGGATTTGGGTAATGCTGTGGACCAGCAACCGTGGGACCCGAGCGTGAAGGCGCTGACTGCATTTCCATCTGTGCTGGGAAATATGGACAAGAATCTTTCCTGGACGTCGTCGCTTGGTGACGCTTACTACAACCAGCAACAGGCTGTGATGGACGCGGTGCAGGTGATGCGCAAGAAAGCGCAGGACGCGGGCAATCTGAAGAGCACGCCGCAGCAAGTGGTTAAGGATCAAGACTCGGATATTGAGATTGAGCCGGCAGATCCGGATGTGGTTTATGTTCCGGCTTACGATCCGTGGGATGTTTACGGATATCCCGTGGTGGCGTGGCCGGGGTGGTATGCGTATCCCGGAATCTGGTTTGGGGGACCGTACCTCTCATTCGGGCTCGGCTTTGGAATTGGTTGGTGGGGCGGATTTGGATGGGGATGGGGTCATTGGGGATTCGATTGGCACAACCATTACGCCGTGTTTAACCACGGGAGGTACTACTCCGGGAGCAGGACGTTTTATAACCGGGGCGCCTATGCTCGTGGCGGATTTGCACGGGGTGGGGCTAGGCCTTTCGATGGAGACCGGCAGGCAGCTCGAGGGTTCGCCGCACCTCGCGGGCAGAGTGGCGTGCGTTCGGGCGCCTTTAGCGGTTATGACCATGGCGGACAGACGCGGGGATTTTCCTCACGCGGAAGGGCGAGCTTCGGTGGTGGAGGGTTCCACGGGGGGGGCGGAGGTCACGGAGGCGGTGGCGGACGGCGGTGATTGCATTGCGCTCCGGTAGTTTGCGGGATATTGGATAGCGGCGGCGGTTTGGCTTACGCGTTGGGCCGGTTAAGCGGGAGATTCTTCGCTCCGCCTGAAGAACGGCTACGCTCAGGATGAGAATCGCCGTGTGGTAGCTGAACTGCACCGCTATAGGATTTTGAAAATGGAGAGATGCCTTATGAAGCGTGTGAAGCTAAACCTCGACAAATTCCAGTGGGTGAATTTTGCGGGAGTAGTGGTTCTGGTTTTGATGGGGTGCTTTGCCATCCGCTCGGTGGCACAACAAGCGGGGCAGAAGACTTTTAAATCGGCGGAAGAGGCAAGCGAGGCGCTGTTCAAGGCGGCGCAAAGCAATGACGAAAAGGCGATGGTCGATATTCTGGGAGCGGACGGGAAACAAATTGTTTCATCGGGAGACGCGGCCGAGGATATGGAGAGCCGCGCGAATTTCGTGGCGAAATATGAGGAGATGCATCGCCTCGCGAAAGAAGCGGACGGAAGCACAGTCCTATATATCGGTGCGAAGAATTGGCCTACGCCCATACCACTGATGAACAAAGGCGGTTCGTGGTATTTCGACACGACGGCGGGTACGAAAGAAATCTTATTCCGGCGAGTTGGGCGCAATGAAATGTCGACCATTCGGGTGTGCCAGGAACTGGCGGCGGCGGAAAAGGAATATTCCGCGCAGCACGGCGAGTACGCGCAGAAAATCTTCAGTGATGAAGGGCAGCGCAATGGGCTCTATTGGAAAGCTGCTGCTGGCGAACCTCTGAGCCCGGTGGGACCTCTGGTAGCGGCGGCGGTTACTGAGAGTTATGCAACGGGCCGAGACAGCGCTCCCACGCCTTACCGCGGTTACTATTATCACGTCCTGGTGCGTCAGGGGAAAGATGCCCCCGGCGGAGCGAAGAGTTACAGCGTAAACGGGAAGATGACGGGCGGGTTTGCTTTTGTGGCATATCCGGCAGATTACAGGTTATCGGGCGTGATGACTTTCATCGTCGGCGAGGATGGAGTGGTGTATCAGAAGGATCTTAGCAAGAAGACCGAGGCTATCGCCAAAGCGATGAAGGAATATAACCCCAAATCCGGTTGGCAAAAGGCTGATGAGCAGCAGAGTGAGAGTGTTGGCAGCCAGAAGACGAAGTAAGGGCCCGGGGCTAAAGCCCGGTTTTTATCTCGCTTTTCGCGGCGCTGAAAGCCCCGCTCTTCCACGGTACCTCTGGCGCCGATGGTGACGCGCTTTGGTGCGGCGCTGGGGTGTCGCTCTTCCACGGTGCTTCTGATGCCGGTGGTCACGCGCTATTCGCGGCACTGAAGTGCCGAGCCACCCAAATTCAAGCGGCGCGGGCGCGTTTTCTACGGCGCAGATAGCTACGCAGCAGCATTCCCAGCGCTACCAGTACGACAATCAAACCAAATCCCATGGCCAGCAGAATTCGTGTCTGACTGTAGAGCACGAACATGCCGTTTGTGCTGTAGAAGCCGTTGAAGCTGCTTATGACAGCGGGCAGGGCGAGAAGATCTTGTTTGGTTAGCTGGAGGACGTGCTCGTTGGGATGGTAGTTCGAGGCGAGAGGGAGCATCTGGTTGTTGGCGTCGAGTTCGATGTGGCCGCCGAGGACGTAGGTGACGGGACGATTTTGAATGAAATTGGCTACTCGATTGGCGCTGGCTAGATCGGCTTTGAAGTCATCGATGATGAGATGACCGGGCAGGAAGAAATCGCCGGAGAAGAATAGTCCGGTTTGGCGATCGTAATAGGAAACTTCGGACTGGTAATGGCCTGGGGTCGGAATCGCGTCGATGGTGCGATTGCCGAGATCGAGTTGAGTGATGCCGTTCGGCCAGTCGGGAATGCCGAAGAATTTCTGGACATGAGCGAGATCGGTGGGAACGATCTCGACGTTGGGGAGTGACTGGAATTGTGTGTCGCCGAGGCGGTGATCGAGGTGACCGTGGGTGTGGACGATGAGGAGCGGGATCTTTGCCTGAGCCACTTCTGGAAGCAGACCCATCACGGTTTGGGCTAATGGCATTTGCCTGGGATCGGCGACGTCGCCAGTGTCGATCAAAAGCGCTTTTGTAGAGCCCAGTAGCAAGTACATGAACGGGGCTTCGGCGGTGGAGCAGGGGTTTTCGCGCAGGATGAAGGTTTGCGCGTTGTAGGAATGGACCTGGATTGGAGGTTGTGAGGACTTGGCGCAATCGGGTGCGCCCTCGTTCCAGTGGACATTCATTGAGCCGGGCACGAGTTGGGACGCAGCCGGGCGTGCTAGCGCTAGCAGTAGTCCAAGTATCGTCAGAATAGCGCGGCTATTTTTCGTGATCATGGGCTAAGCCTCCTTGAAACTGAGCAAGATGGAATCCAGGGTGGGGAGCCAGAGGTTTACGGCGCGATTCAGGCGAGCGCGGTCGCCTGTGGTGCAGAAATCGAGCATGAAGCCGCGCAGTCCGGCTAGAACAATCGTGGCGAGGGCGTATGCCTGTTGGCGCTTGATGCCTTCACGCTGGATCGGGACGGCAATGAAATCGAGCCAGTCGTTGATGGTGGCGTGCAGGAAATGTCGGTAGAGGCGCGGGTGACGGAGAGCTAGTCCGTAGGTTTCAAAGAAGAAGCGGAAGTGCGGTTGGGATTCAGGCGCACTCATGTGTTGCCAAACGGCGCGGCAGGCTTGCTCGAAGGTGGCTGCCTGCATGCCGTGGTAGAGGTTGCGCTGGCGGTGGCGTACCTCAGCTAGAACTTTGATCACCATTTTTTCTTTTGAGCCGAAGTAATAAAGGAGAACACGTGGACTGGAGCCGACGGCCTTGGCTAACGGCCTGAGGGACAGGTTGACGACGCCGTGGCGGATGAGGTATTGGACGATGGCGTCGAGCAATTCGCCGGGACGCTTTTCGTTGGCGGTGCGGCTCATGGATGGAGGTTAGCATAAATGAAACAGTCGTTTCAAATATGGCGAATGAAAGAAAATTGTGGAGAAGCTCGCAGTGTATCCATGAGGCGTACCTCGGGCGCTGAAGCGCGGGCTTTTCGGAGGTTAACGGCACGAATGGAATTCGGGCCCTTCCCGATCAATTTAACGGGCCGTGAGCCAGACTTGGTAGGCGACTACCGCTATCATGAACAGCAGATAGATGCGAAGGCTCCAAAAGACTGCCAGTTCGCGGCCTTTCAGGTGACGGCGTGGGATGGGTTGCTTCTTGGCGCGGGCTAGTTGGCCGGGCTCTAGGGTGGATAGGACCCAGGATTGGTCGGCGTGGGTGGGTTGTTTTTCTGTCATGGCGTTGGGGCTTGGCTCCCGTTGAAATTTATTGATGACGGAATAGAAAGCGTCGAGCTTCGCTCGACTGGACAGCCGAGGGTGGCTGTCCCCACATGGACCTTATCTGTCCCGTGGAAATTCATTCTTAGTTTCCTCCCAGGGCGGCGAAGATTTTTGGGGCGATTATGCTGATGCCGAAGAGGATGCCGGCGGCGGTCAGAATGAAGACTACCGCGGTGGAAAGAATGTTGGCCCAGAGTGGGCTGACGAGGTTGCCCATGATTTCTTTGTCATTTACCAGCATGAAGAGGAAGACCAGAGCTGGAGGCATTGCCAGGACCGCAACTACGTTTACGACGAGCACAACGTAGACAAGCGGCAGGCCGGGGATGAGGACGATGGCGGCGGCGGCTACGGCGCAGAGAGTGAGTACGGCGTAGAAGGATTTGCCTTCTCCCATGGGGAGGTTGAGGCTGTGCGGTTTATGGGTGACTTCTCCGAAGGCGTAGGCGGAGGAGGTGGAGATGGTGATGGCGGCGACGATGCCGGCTTCGACCATGCCGAGAGCGAAGAGCGATGCGCCGAAGCGGCCGATTATGGGTTGGAGGGCCTGGGCGAATTCGCCGGCCTGAAAATTGTCGGCGGTCATCTGATGACCAAAGAGCGGGACGGTGGCGAGAATTGTGGCGAGTGCGGCGGCGGTGGCGAGTGTGGCGCCGAGGATAGTGTCGATGCGGCCAAAGCGAATGTCTTTGGTGGTCATGCCTTTGTCGACGGTGGCGCTTTGCTGGAAGAAGAGCATCCACGGGGTGACGGTGGCGCCGATGTCGGCGAGGACGATGAGGAGAGTGTCTTTGTTAAAGCCGGGGAGCGGTTGCCAGGTGATGAGGGCGTGGCCGACTGAGTGCCAACTGGGGTGAGTCATTAACGCTACGGGGATGAAGATTAGATTGAAGACGGCGGCGGCGAGAGTGATGCGCTCCCAGGTCCAATAACGGTGAGACATGAGGGCGGCATAGAGGACGATTAGGGCGGTGAGAACGGCTGCCCAGGGCGGAACTCCGAAGAAGCCGAGGCCGGCGCGGATGGCGATGAACTCGGTGATGAGGGTGAGGAAGTTGCCAATGCCGAGGTCGAGCATGGAGAACCATCCCCAGAAGGGGCCGAAGCGCTCGAAGATGAGTTCGGCGTGGCCGCGATGGGTGGCGGCGCCGAGGCGGACGGTCATCTCCTGGACGATGATTGCCATCAAGAATGTAAGGACGACGAAGGGGAGGAAGAAGCCGATGCCGAACTTGGAGCCGGTGGCGGCGTAGGAGAGCATGCTGGGGCCGTCGTTCTCCCCGAGCATGACGAGGACGCCGGGGCCGACAAGCAGCCAGAGCAGGCGAGCTCGAGAGGACAGACCGTGCTGGGCGCGGGCTTTCGAGACGCGGACGCGATCGTGGGCGCGATCGATGTCTTCGTGAGTAATGGTTATGGATTCGGGTTCGGTGGTGAAGGGATTCATCGGGTGAATGCTTGCGGGCGTTTAGATGGTCTCTATCCGGGATTTGTTTCGGCAGAGATTAGCTTGAGTATACACGAGCGAATAAACTATAGTTAACTCAGTTGACGCAGATAACACAGAACCAAAGAGAATGCCTTGCGATGCTGATGGTTGCGCGGAGGTGAAAGCGATCCTTCGACTTCCCTGCGCTCAGGATGACAGAGCCTGCTTAAGGCGGTTTTCGGTGGGGGAAACCCAGACGCGGATGGCTGCGGCGCGGCCTAGGGAGACGTTGCCGGTGGTGGTGGATAGGGCCAGGGTTTGGTCGTAGTTGCGTTCCAGAAGGCGGAGTTTGGCTCCGGGACGGATGCCGCGGGATTCGAGGAATTCGAGCAGGCGGCGGTCGCGCTCGTAGATTCCGCTGACGGCGTAGGTGGCCCCCGGCGCGGCATCGGCGAGCAGAAGGAGTCCGCGATGGCGGCGGCTGGCGGGGCTTTCCATTTCGCTGAGGTTGCCGTGCGGGCAGGCACCCCCTTTGCCTAACTTGGCGAGGAGTTTGGCTTCGAAGTCGGGAGAGACGGCGTGCTCTAACCGTTCGGCTTCGTCGTGCACCTTCCACCACTCCATGCCGAATAACTCGGACAACATGCGTTCGATAAGATGGTGGCGGAGAGTTAGTTTGCGGGCAATTTTGCGGCCGGCGGCGGTTAGGCGGACGTGGCCGTCGGTTTGGACGCGGACCAAGCCATCTTTTTTCAAGCGGCGCACGGCCATGGTCACTGCGGGCGCGGAGACTTTCAGCCAGTCCGCCAGGCGGGCGGAGATTACGGATTCGCCTTCGCTTTCGGCTTCGAGGATGGCTTTTAGATAGTCTTCTTTGGAGACGGTGATCATTTGGGTGATTATACTGCTTGGGTTAATTGTGGTTAAGTGGGAAGCGAGATCTTTAACCACAGAGGGCACAGGGTAAATCTACATTGGAGATGTTTGACAGCTTTCTTTCTCTCCCCTAACCTTTAGTTTCTCTTTTATGAAAGTTCTGGTTCTTGGAAGTGGCGGGCGCGAGCACGCGCTGGTGTGGAAGCTGCGGCAGTCGTCGCGGGTTTCTAAGCTTTTTTGTGCGCCGGGTAATGGTGGGATCGCGGACGAGGCGGAATGTTTGCCGGTGGACTTGAAGAGTCTGGATTCTCTTGTGGCATTGGGGCAGCAGATTAAGCCGGATCTTACGGTGGTGGGGCCTGAGTTGGCGCTGACTTTGGGGGTGGTGGATGAGTTTACACGCCGCGGCTGGCCTGTGTTTGGGCCGACCAAGGCGGCGGCGCAATTGGAATGGAGCAAGAGTTTTGCGAAGGAATTTTTGCAGCGGCATCGGATTCCGACGGCGGCTTATGCGATTTGCGATTCGGTGGAGGAGGTGCGGGAGGCGCTGACGCACTTTCACGCTCCGGTGGTGGTGAAGGCGGATGGATTGGCGGCGGGCAAGGGTGTAGTGATCGCGGCCAGCAAAGAAGAGGCTGCCAGCGCGGCTAGCGAGATGTTCAGCGGCAGGATGGTGGGCGAGGCTGGCGCTCGCGTGGTGCTGGAAGAATTCTTGAAGGGCGATGAGCTATCGTTCCTGGTTTTGAGCGATGGCGAGCGGGTTGCGCCGCTGGTGGCGGCGCAGGATCACAAGCGCGTGGGCGATGGCGACACGGGGCTGAATACTGGAGGGATGGGGGCTTACTCGACGGCGGATATTGTGGACGATAAGATGCGGGACTGGCTGGTGCATCACATCGCGAAGCCGGTGGTGGATGGGATGAAGGCGGAGGGCGCGGAATACAAGGGTGTGCTGTATTGCGGGCTGATGATGACGGCGCGCGGACCGATGGTGCTGGAGTTCAATTGCCGGTTTGGTGATCCGGAGACGCAGCCGATTCTGATGCGGCTGGAAAGCGATCTGGTGGACGCACTGGAAGCGTCCGTGGCGGGGCGAGTTAGCGATGGGGATTTCAAGTGGTCGACGGACGCGTCGGTGTGCGTGGTGATGGCTTCGGGAGGATATCCTGGGACGTTTGAGGTGGGGAAAAAGATTTCGGGGCTTGATGAGGCTGGGGCGGTTGAAGGTGTGAAGGTGTTTCACGCCGGGACTTCGAAGCGGGATGGATCGTTTTATACTGCAGGCGGGCGGGTGTTGGGAGTTTCGGCGCGGGCTGCGGAGTTGGAGACGGCGGTCGGAAAGGCGTATGAGGCTTGTGGGTTGATTCGATTTGATGGGGCGCATTATCGGAAGGATATTGCGGCAAGGGCGATGACGAAGTAGGTTGCACGGGTGCGCGTGGCCAGAATGGCAGTGGTCGAAATGCCTATTGGAGCCGGCTGGTAGTGCAGAGCAAAAGGGGTCCTTCGACTGCGGTTTTGCTTCGCTTTCGCGAAGCAAAATCCTCGCTCAGGATGACAAGTTTTAGGTAGCACATTTTTGCTAAAGAGGAATCATGGGAAAAATATTGGTTTCGATTGTGATGGGGAGTGATTCTGACCTTGAGATTATGCGCGAGGCGGGGAAGGCTTTGGAAGAGTTTGGGATCGCTTATGAGATGGATGTAACTTCGGCGCACCGGTCGCCGGAGCGGACGGCGAAGTTTGCGCGTGAGGCGGCGGCGAACGGGATCCGCGTGATTATTGCGGGAGCGGGTGGGGCGGCGCATTTGGCTGGGGTGATTGCGGCGCACACTACCTTGCCGGTGATTGGCGTGCCGATTCCGTCGACTTCATTGCAGGGGATGGATTCTCTGCTGGCGACAGTGCAGATGCCGGCGGGGATTCCGGTGGCTACTGTGGCGATTGGGAAGCCGGGGGCTACGAATGCGGGAATTCTGGCGGCGCAGATGATTGCGTTGGCCGATGCGTCGATTGCGAAGAAGCTTGAGGCGCATAAGGAGAAGCTGGCGCGGGGAGTGGAGGAGAAGTCGAAGAAGTTGAAGGGGTCGTTGGCGGGTTAGAGTCGCTTTCCTCAGGCGCTGAGCGCGGTGTATTTTGGATTTTTTGGCGGCACGGGTTGCGAGGTTCCGAGGAAAACGCGTATCGCAGTTAACGGGAGACACAGGGGCTAAAGCCCGGAATCATTTGGAGCGCTTTACGCGGCGCTGAAGCGCCGCTCTTCCACGGTTGCGCATACAGTTGGGACTTTCTCCGGGTCTGAAGTTGGGTGCTTCTCGGGTGTTTCGAGATTGATTTTCGGGAAACTGTAAAAATCAATGTTAAGGATGGAGGGGTGGCTTATCGCAGCGCTGAAGCGCTGCGCCACCCAAAATCAAATTGCGCGATCTAAAATCAAGCTCCCCTGCCCAATGTCAAGCTGCTCTGTCCAAAGTCGAACTGCTCGAGCCAAAATCGATCAGCGCTAGCTAAATCAAGGGCGACGCATGGGTTTTCTGGCGAAGGGGGCCAGGGATTGAAGGAAGCGGCGAATTTGATCGCGGTCTGGCTCGGTAATATGGATAAACTTCAACCCGATGCCCAGACCAGGTGTTCTGTGAGTGACTTGGGCATCTGCCCAGGCTTTGGTTTGTCCGAACCAAATGCCGACTTTTAGTTTTGTTCCCGGCTCCAGAGGGATGGGCATTTCCACGTAACAGCCGCCGAGGCTGAGGTCGGATACCGTGCCCCAGAATGAAGCTCCCT
The DNA here is from genome assembly GCA_963838015.1 of uncultured Acidobacteriaceae bacterium. Classification (GTDB taxonomy): domain Bacteria; phylum Acidobacteriota; class Terriglobia; order Terriglobales; family Acidobacteriaceae; genus Sulfotelmatobacter. The sequence continues at coordinate 792,669 of CAWIPG010000001.1, forward strand.
GGACGTGAACCTCGATCGAGTTCTGGCAGCGAAAGCGGGGATCGGTGCGGTGCTCGACGTTTGCCAACTGAAAATCATCGACTGCATCCGGGGGCAGCGGGAAATCCCAGAGAAGTTTTTGAGGAGCGATGTTGAGCAGGCCGACGTGGCCTGCTTTTGGGGTGCCCGGCGCGCCGATCCACTTGACGCGGAAGTGTACGCGATTGGCGCCGTAGGTTAGGCCGACGATTTCGTCGAGACTCAGTTTGGAGCGAACTCCGGCGAGCTCGGCCCCGTTATGGCTGATGTTGACGGTGAGAACTTTCTCGGAAAAAACTTGACCGCCACTGTCGGTGCCGAAAATTCGTACCGGGACTTCGATTGGCTTGCGGGGTTGGCTGCGCCGGCCCATCCGTTCGAGCAATCTCCATCACGTCTGATCTTCGTTACATCTAAGGATAGGAGAAGGTACTCAAGAAAGAGGAGTTTGTCCATACTGTTGTGGAGGCGGCTGTTCCCACATAAGACCTTAACGTGGTTGTTCATACACAAACAGCTTAGAGCTTCAGGCTTTTCAGGTAGTCGCGGAAGGGTTGGCCCAGGTCTTCGCGTTTTAGGGCGAACTCTACGGTGGCTTTTAGGAAGCCTAGTTTGTCACCAGTATCGTGGCGGCGTCCTTCGTAGACGTAGGCGTACATTTTTTCTTTTTGCAGGAGAAGGCGCATGCCGTCGGTGAGTTGGAGTTCTCCGCCAGCGCCGGTAGGGGTGTTGGCGAGGCAATCGAAGATGGCAGGGGTGAGAATGTAGCGGCCGATGATAGCGAGATTCGAGGGCGCGTCTTCGGGCTTGGGCTTCTCGACCATGTGCTTGATTTCGAAGAGGCGATCGCCGAAGCGGCTGTCATTGACGGGCGTTACGTCGAGGACACCGTAGGAAGAAATCATTTCGCCTTCGATGATTTGAGTCGCTAAGACTGAGCACTGGGTCTGGTCGAAGACCTCGACCATTTGCTTGAGGCAGGGGACTTTAGCGTCGATGACATCATCGGCGAGGAGGACGGCGAAAGGCTCGTTGCCTACGAGTTCGCGGGCCATGAGCACGGCGTGGCCGAGGCCGAGAGCTTCTTTCTGACGCACGTAGGCGACGTGAATCATGTCGGAGATGGAGCGGACGATTTTGAGTAGGTCGGTTTTGTGGCGCTGCTCGAGCATGGTCTCGAGTTCGTAGCTGACATCGAAGTGATCTTCGATGGATTGCTTGCCGCGGCCGGTGATGATGAGGATCTGGTTGCAGCCGGAGGCCATGGCTTCTTCGACGCCGTACTGGATGATGGGCTTGTCGACGAGCGGAAGCATTTCTTTGGGCTGGGCTTTGGTTGCAGGGAGGAAGCGGGTACCGAGGCCGGCGGCGGGGAATACGGCTTTGCGGAGCTTCATGGGCATAGGACGGTCTTCAGTGGAATGTCATTAGTCGCCGGTTCGGGGATTCCGGTTGCCGGATAATTGTACGTGATGGGGTTTGGGGGTGGCGACTCGGCGGTAGGATAAATAGTGATCGCCGCGCAGAAGCTTGCTTCAAAGATGGATATTGTCAGAACTACCAGGCTTTATCCCTATCCCTTCACCGCTCCAAACGCGTGCTTCGTCGCCGCGATCGTTTGCTGAACATCTTCCTCCGTGTGCGTCGCACCCAGGAACGCCGCCTCGTACTGCGACGGCGGCAGATAAACTCCGCTGTCCAACATCGCGCGAAAGAACTTGCCAAACGCTGCCGTATCCGACTTCGATGCCGAATCCCAATCCGTCACCGGCCCCGGCGTAAAGAACCACGTAAACATCGACCCCACCCGGTTGTGGCACAGCGGCACGCCCGCATCTTTAGCCGCCGCCGCAACCCCCTCCACCAGTTCGCCGCTCAGCTTTTCCAGCCGTCCATAGATTTCCTTCTTGTGATCGCTTAACCGCTTCAGCATCGCGCATCCCGCGGCCATCGCCAGCGGATTTCCCGAAAGCGTCCCCGCCTGATACATCGGTCCCAGCGGCGCAACTAAATCCATAATCTCGCTCGCGCCACCATAGGCGCCCACCGGCAACCCTCCTCCAATAATCTTGCCCAACGTCGTCAAGTCTGGACGAACATTGTAGAGTTCCTGCGCTCCGCCGAAAGCCACACGAAACCCGGTCATTACTTCATCAAAAATCAACACCGACCGCTCTCGCTCGGTAATCAGGCGCAACGCCACCAAGAAATCGTCCGCGGCCGGAACACATCCCATGTTTCCAACCACTGGCTCCACGATCACGCATGCGATCTGATGCTTGAATTTCTGAAAGGCGTACTCCACAGCCTTGACGTCGTTGAACGGCAACGCCACCGTGAACTGTATGAACTCCTCGGGAACGCCCGCGGATCCTGGAATTCCCAGTGTCGCCACCCCCGATCCCGCCTTCACCAGAAGGGAATCGGAATGTCCGTGGTAACAGCCTTCGAATTTCACAATGTATTTGCGCTTCGTATAAGCCCGCGCCAACCGGATGGCCGACATGGTCGCTTCCGTCCCCGAGCTCACGAAGCGAATCTTCTGCATCGCCGGCAACGCGGCCAGCACCAACTCCGCCAGGTCCGCCTCGGCAGGCGTCGAAGCCCCAAAGCTGGTGCCATTGCAAGCAGCGCCCACAATCGCATCCAGAACGTCCGGCGCGGCGTGCCCCAAAATCAGCGGTCCCCAGGAACCCACATAGTCGATGAACTCGTTTTCATCGGCATCCCACATGTGCGAGCCTTTTCCACGCACAATGAATGGTGGCTCGCCGCCCACCGACCCAAACGCGCGCACTGGGGAGTTAACCCCGCCAGGAATCATCTTTTCCGCACGTTGCTGCAGACGGCGTGACTGCTCAACTTTTCGGGATGTCGTCAATGGCATTCAGTGCCCCTCAGGCCGTAGCTGTCAAAGGATGACTGCACGCAACCGACTACTATAGCAGCGCCTTACCGGAACAAATTAACCAGATATTCATGGTTTTGCCATCTCTTTGCAACATCGCCACGGTAACGTAGGGTCATCAAGTTGCCCTTCTAACCGGGAGGGTTTCAAGGACGGCTTCGGGGGCTCCGGGCTGTCCTTTTTGATTTTTCATAGTCCCGCCCGCGCAGCGAATCTTCGTCAAGAGAATCGCTCGACATCTCACTTCAGGTACGAACGCACAATCTCCATCAATTCGTCCGCCGCAATCGCCTGCGCAGAGGTCGGCTTGCGCGCGGGATCGAGAACATGGAAACGGACGTGATCCTCGAGCAATTCCGCCATTAATCCATTCATCGCACCGCGTGCCGCAGTGATCAGCTGCAAAACATCTCCGCAATCTTTTTCCTCGCCCAACGCACGCTCGATAGCGTCAATCTGCCCGCGAATCCGCCGTACCCGCAGCTTTAGTTTTTCCTTTTCCCGCAGTGTGTGAGCCATGGTTTTTCCTTTACGAACTTTTTACTTGGCTATACTATACTGGGGTATGATACACAAATACAAGGGAGCCGATAACACTTCTGGAACGCGCGTAGAGTAAGCCCTAAGCCGTACCGAGACTATCTAAGGAAGAACCTTCAGTTCCCGCGGTAACTGCTAACAATACTCGCAGCTTGTAACATTCCTTTAACCGACTGTGCGTAGCCTCGGGGAATCGGCGACACTCGGCATAAACCGAGCAGCCGTATTAATGCAATGTACATGTAGTTAACTATAGTTAACTACATGTGATATACTTGCGTTAAATGCTTTGCTTGACGGGAATGCAGCTTCATTGGGCGCCAAGCGGCAATAGGCCCAAGCCAAATTTTCCGCGTCTTCAATGTGTAACTATGAAAGTGAAATTAATTTTGGAAACGGGTTGGCGCCTCGCACGGCCCAGCACACACTCAAGCTCCAGCCCGAATCTTGCCGCATCCACAATTCTCGGCACTTTTGTCTTGCTATTGACGATCGCCGCCGCATCGAGTGCCCCCGCTCTGACACAGCAAACCGATTCACCCTCCGCCACTAGGCCTGATGCCCAGCCGCAAGGAGATACGCCCACCGCGCCGGATCCATCTTCCGACGACAGCACCGAAGCCATGTTTCCCCACTTCAAGGACTCCCGCTTCTGGCTCTCCGGTCAGGCGAACTTTATTTTTCAAACGCATCCTCCGTTCCACGCCGATTACAGCGGGACCAACAGCCTCAGCCCCAACTATCAGAAAGCCACATCCCGCGTGCTCACCCTCTATACCGGCGCGCGCCTCAACAATTCCATTGAGCTTCTGGTCGACATCGAAGAAGCTGGCGGATCCGCGCTGAGCCTGGGCTTGGGACTTGCCGGCAACACCGATCTCGATATCGTCAGAAATCCTCTTCTCAGTAAAGCACCTTATGTAGGCCGGGCCATGATCCATAAGGTGTTTGCCTTGAGCAAGGACAAAGTTGAAAACCAGCGCAGCTTCCTTTCGCTCTTCGAGGAACTACCGCGCCGCCGCCTCGAAATCCGCCTCGGCAAATTCAGCATGCCCGATTTTTTCGACATAAATTCTGTCGGCTCCGACACTCATCTTCAATTCATCAACTGGACCACGGACAACAACGGCGCCTACGATTACGCTGCAGACACTCGCGGCTACACCGTCGGCGCCACCGCTGACTTCGAAGACCGCAACTGGGGCTTCCGCTTCGCCGAAGCCCTTATGCCCAAGGTCGCGAACGGAATCGATCTCGTATATCGGCCATGGCAAGTACACTCCGAAAATTTCGAATATGAATTACGTCACGGCCTCATTCTCAAAAAAACCGGCGTAATCCGTCTTCTCGCCTACACCAACTACGCCAACATGGGCATCTATCGCGAGGCGGTCCAGGAGTTTGAAGATCACACCGCTCCCACGCCCGAATTAATCCCGGAGATTACCAACCATCCCTGGCGTATTACGCGCAAATACGGCTTTGGCTTTAACTTTGAGCAGAATCTCCTGCCCAACCTCACCGCATTCGCCCGCGTCGGTTGGGATAACGGCAAGACCGAATCCTTCGCCTACACCGAAGTCGATCAAACGATTGCCTGGGGTCTCGGAGCAAATGGCGCATGGTGGCATCGCAAGCAGGATCGCGCCGGCATCGCCCTCATCTCAAACGCAATCAAGAAGGATCATCAGACCTACCTGGCCGACGGCGGTCTCGGCTTCCTTCTCGGCGATGGCGGGCTCAACTATGGTCGGGAGAATATTGTGGAGTCTTATTACACCGTCCACGCGTGGCGCGGCATCTATCTCGCGCCCGGCCTGCAGCACATCGTCAATCCCGGCTACAACCGCGACCGTGGCCCAGTCCTAGCCCCCTCATTCCGCGCCCACGTAGAGTTCTAGCAGCCAGCAACGAACTCGAGATCAAAACGGTTCGGGAAGGGCACGACTTCAGTCGTGCCGTTAAGCCATCAAAAATGTGCCGCGCTTTAGTGCCTGAGGCAGTCTTCTACTTCTCAACCTTCACACCCTTCCAAAACGCCACATACCCTTTAATCCGCTTCGCCGCATCCTTCGGCTCCGAATAGAACCACGCCGCGCCTGCGTTCCGTTTTCCGGCAACCTCAACATCGTAATAGCTAGCCGTCCCCTTCCACGGACACACCGAGCGCGCATCGCTCGCCTTGAAATATTCCTTACGAATCGCATCCGGAGGAAAATACTGGTTTCCCTCCACCTCGATCGTTCCATCACTCTCCGCCAGCACCGCACCTTCCCACATTGCTTTTGCCATAATGCCCATATAGATTCCTGACAGCCCCACGCGCTTCAGAAACTACCGGAGAAAAAGTGGAAACCATAACCAAAACGCATTCCAACGGACACTCGATGGTCGGCGCACTCCAGCGCGTCATGGTCTGTTCTCCGCGTGCCGCCGGTTGGAAGCAGCCCGAACGTGCGGCCCGTTGGCAAGAGTTGGGATTCCACTACGCACCCGACTTCGCAATAGCTCAGTCCCAGCACGAAGCCCTTTGTCGTGAATTACAAATCGCGGGAGCCGAAATTATCGAACTGCCTCCCGCGCCGGATATTTCCCTCGATGCCGCCTACACCCACGACGCCTCGTTTCCCACGGACTACGGATTAATCGTCATGCGCCCAGGCAAACCAAACCGCGTCCCCGAAGGTCCGCGTCACTCCTCATTCTGCGAAGTTCTCGACATCCCAATCCTGGGACACATCACCGCTCCCGGCACCACCGAAGCTGGAGACATCGTCTGGCTCGATTCAAAAACCTTGCTGATCGGCCAAGGCTACCGCACCAACGCGGAAGGTATTCGCCAGATCCGCGCTCTGCTAGCACCCAAAGGCGTAGAAGTCATTTCCGCCCCGCTACCCTACGGCCCCGGCCCATCCGCCTGCCTTCACCTAATGTCGCTGATCAGTCTGCTCAACGAACACACCGCCATCGTCGATCTCCCATGGCTGGCAGTCGAAACCGTCGAACTCCTAAAGTCTCGCGGATTCAACTTCATCGAAATCGATCCCTCCGAACGCGACACCCTAGCTTGTAACGTTCTAGCTCTAGGCAACAATCGCCTGCTGGCAATCGAAGAAAATCACAAAACCAACATCCGCCTCCGCCAAGCCGGATTCGACCTCCGCACCTTCCCCGGCAGCGAACTCTGCATCAATGGCAGCGGCGGGCCGACTTGTTTGACAAGGCCATTGCTGCGAAATTAGGAACGGTACATGTGGGAACGGCGCCTCGGCCGTTCCGCCGAGCGCAGCGAGTCGACCATCACCACCTACCGGAATCGTTGCCATCCCACTCCTGCTAAAATAATCCTGCATGCTTCTTCCCTTCGTCCGTGAACTCTTCACGGACGTAGAAAAGCTTCCCGCCTTCACGCGTGTAGCCTCCCACCTCAAGGAGGGCACGGGGCGCATTCGTGTCTCCGGCCTCACTCCCACCGCGAAAGCTTTGCTACTCGTGCTGTTTCAGCGCACCGCCGCCCGTCCGCTCATCTTCGTAGTCAATGACAATCGCTCCGCCGAGGACTACCTTCCCATTCTTCGCGGCTTCTGTGAACTCACCGCCGCCTGCGATCCCGATTCCGTCATCACCCTCCCCGCGCGCGACGTGCTCCCATTCCAGAATCTCTCCCCGCACCCCGAACTCCAGGAAGAACGCGCCACTGCTCTCTGGAAGATTGCAACCGGAGCGGCATCCATCGTGATCTCCCCGGTAGCCGCAACCGCCATCCGACTGCGCTCCGCGGACTACTACGCCGATCTCGCCCGCACCGTCCGTCGCGGCGAGTCTTTCGATCTTGAATCTCTGCTCGCGCATCTCAACACCGTCGGATACACCTCAACCGATGTAGTCGAGATGCCTGGCCAATACGCCTCCCGGGGCGGTATCCTTGACGTCTACTCCCCCGAAGCCGACCGCCCCCTCCGCATTGAGTTCTTCGGCGACGAAGCCGATTCCATCCGCAAATTCGATCCCGCCTCGCAGCGCTCCTCCACTCCAGTGGATGAAGCTCTGCTCCTTCCGCTTACCGAAACTCCGGTCAGCGAACACCTGCTCGCCGCAATTCACACCCGCCTCAGCGGCAAACGCATTACCGGAAACGAAGAAATAGTAGAAGCCGCCGTCCGCTCCGGTGGAGTCAACGTTTTTCCCGGCTGGGAATTTTATTCTCCCGTCGCCGGAGCCGACAGCACCATCTTCGATCTAATCCCTCGCGCCTCCGTTCTTCTCGACGAACCCGATCTACTCAAGCAGGAATTCGATCGCTTCTGGACCCGCGTTGCCGAAGTCCACGAGCGCAGCGGAGTTGGCAATCTGGTTCGCCCCGAGGATCTCTATACCTCGCCGGATGATTGGTGGCAAAAAACCGCAACCCTCTCCGGCGCGGATATCGAGCATCTTGGCCTCACGCGCAGCATCGACGACGCCCCCTCCGTCGAATTTCTAGCGCAGCCCTCGCCACGCTTCCACGGCGCGGTTCCCGCCATGCTGGAAGAAGCCCAAAAACTCAACGCCGATGGCAAACGCGTCCTCTTCGCCGTCCCCAACATCGGCGAAGTGGAGCGCCTGGCCGACGTCTTCACCGAATACAACGTCTCCTTCAAACTGGGAAGCCGCACCCGCGGCGGCGAAAGCTACGCTGACGAAACCAGTTACTTTGCCGGAGAGGTTTTTACCACCACTCTCGCCACCGCCTACATTCCCGATGGCGTACTGCTCCCCGAAGCCAATCTTGCCGTCTTCGGCTCCCGCGATCTCTTTGACGAATCCGAATCCGTAGCCTCGCGCCCCCAACGCTCCAAATCCAAAGTCTCCGCCTTCCTCTCCGACTTCCGCGATCTCCAGGTCGGCAACTATGTCGTCCACGTCGAGCACGGCATCGGCCAATATCAAGGCCTAAAAGAAATCAACCACGGCGATGGCCCCGCCGAATTCATGCTGCTCGAATTCGCCGAAGCCGCTCGTCTCTACGTCCCGCTCACCCGCCTCGATCTCGTACAAAAGTACCGCTCCTCCGAAGGCGTCAAGCCCGCCCTAAGTCATCTCGGCACTCAGTCTTGGTCTAAGACGAAAGCTCGTGTGAAGAAGGCCATGAAAGACATGGCCGACGAACTCCTCAAGCTCTACGCCGAGCGCAAAACCGCCGTCGGACACGCCTTTCCGCCCGCCAACGAGTGGTTCCGCGAATTCGAAGACGCCTTCGAATTCAACGAAACCGAAGACCAGGGCCAGGCCATTAAAGACGTCATTCGTGACATGGAATCCTCCCAGCCCATGGACCGCCTGCTCTGCGGCGACGTCGGCTACGGCAAAACCGAAGTCGCCATGCGTGGCGCATTCAAAGCTATCAGCGACAACAAGCAGGTCGCCGTCCTAGCTCCCACCACCGTTCTCGCTTTTCAGCACTTCGAAACTTTCAAGCAGCGCTTCGCCCCATTTCCCGTCACCATCGAAATGATCAGCCGCTTCCGCAACGCCAAGCAGCAAAAAGAAATTCTCCAAAAAACCGAAGCCGGCAAAATCGATGTCCTAATCGGCACCCACCGCATCCTCTCCAAAGACATAAAATTTTCCGATCTCGGCCTCCTCATCGTCGACGAAGAACAGCGCTTCGGCGTCCGCCACAAAGAGCGCATCAAGCAAATGCGCAAGCAAGTCGACGTGCTCACCATGTCCGCCACGCCCATCCCGCGCACCCTCCACATGTCGCTGGTCGGACTGCGCGACATGAGCGTGATCGAAACTCCTCCCAAAGATCGCATGGCGATCCAAACCGTAGTCGCCAGCTGGGACGAAAAACTGATCCAATCCTCCATCGAGCAGGAACTCGAGCGCGGCGGCCAGGTTTATTTCGTCCACAACCGCGTCGACACCATCTGGGAAATCGCCGCCAAACTCCAAGCCCTAGTTCCGCCCGCCCGCATCATCGTCGGCCACGGACAAATGTCGGAAGGCGAACTAGAAAAAGTGATGCTGAAATTCATGCATCACGAAGCCGATATCCTCGTCTCAACCACCATCATCGAAAACGGTCTCGATATCCCACTCTGCAATACCATCCTGATCAACCGTGCCGATCGCCTCGGCCTCTCCGAGCTCTACCAGCTCCGCGGACGCGTCGGCCGCTCCAACCGCCGCGCCTACGCCTATCTTATGCTCCCGCCGGAAATCGAACTCACGCCAATCGCCCGCCGCCGTCTTGCCGCGCTAAAAGAATTTTCCGATCTCGGCGCCGGATTCAAAATCGCCGCCCTCGATCTCGAACTTCGCGGCGCCGGCAATATGCTGGGCGGCGAGCAAAGCGGACACATCGAAGCCATCGGCTTCGAGCTTTACACTCAAATGCTCGAGCGCGCCGTCCGCGAGATGAAAGGCGAAGCCGCCCCCGACGAAGCCGAGACCCAACTCAATCTGGGCCTCAACATCCGCATCCCCGCCGATTATGTCCCGGAAGAAAATCAGCGCCTGCAAATGTACAAGCGCGTGGCAAGAGTAGAAACTGAATCGCAGTTAACCGACGTTGCCGCCGAGTTGCAAGACCGCTACGGTCCCCCGCCACCCGCAGTCCGCAACCTGCTCGATTACGCCTCGCTAAAATTGTTGTGCATGAAAGTAGGAGTGAACGCCATCGAGCGCAAGCGAGATTTCGTAACTCTAAAGTTCCAGCAAAATGCCGCCGTCGACCCCGAGCAGCTAGCCCGCTTCGTCTCCACCCAGCGCGGCGCCCAGTTCACCCCCGACGGCATGTTGAAATTTGTTTTGAAAGCTGCCGCAGCGGACGAAGTTTTACGCGCACTGCGCACGGTATTGAATCAACTCGCAAGCACAGAACCCGCATCCGAAGCCCGCACCGCCGGAAGCTCAGCTTTGACAGACTGTTAAAATCCAGCGTTCTAATCGGACACTTGGACGACACCCTTCGGCGTGCTGCGGGCTCAGGCAGGCTAAGAATTGAAAGTTGTGTCCTTCGCGATCTGCCCCGCCTTTTCCGCAGAGTCTTCCTGCATCATCTGCGGGATGGTTACGAATTCATAGCTGGCGGTTTTGTAGCGGGTGATTAGGTGATCGGTGGCGATTACGGTTTGGGAACGATCCGCGCCGATTTGTTTGTGGCTTCCGTCGTGGAGAAGGATTACGTCGCCACCGCGGATTTGCTTTGAGACTTTGCGCTCGATGATGGCGGCGGGCGGGGCGTTCCAGTCGTACCCCGTTACATTCCACATGATTGGCTGTAAGCCGAGTTCGCGGGCTATATGAAGAACGGCGGGCCGGCGCCCGCCGAAGGGCGGGCGGAAGAGATTGCTGGGTTCGCCGACGGCATCCTGCAACGCGGTGCGGCATTGGGTTAGCTCGCCGCCGATTTTGGTTTCGCTTTTGAAAATCAGCAGGGGATGAGTGAAGGTGTGGTTACCGACGATGTGGCCGGCTTGGATAATTTCGCGGACGATTTTCGGGTGTTGCTGAACGTAGCGGCGGATAAGGAAAAATGTTGCCTGCACGTTATGTTTGGCAAGGATTTCAAGTAGGCGCAAAGTGTGCGGGTCGTTGGGTCCGTCGTCGTAGGTAAGCGCGATTTGGCGCGAGTTGCGCGGCTGTCCAGTGAAAGTTTGGCCGTACCCTTGGGCCGTGGGGGCCATCGACTGGTAACTTGCGACGGCTGCGGCCGCGGTGGAGACGGCGGTGAGAGCTAGGCCAAGCATGCAGGGATTGTAAATTGTTGATTGCTGATTGTTGATTTTTGATTTCGTCAAAGCGCAACGAAGGTGAAATTGGAACCAGCTTTCGATCTATAACCAGCAATCGAGAATCAGCAAATGCCCTGTTAACTCATCCCGCAATTGCCACTCGGCGTTATCCGAGCTATCCTGCAAATTCCGACTTGTTCTGAGCCCATGGCCAATCTCTTCGAGCTTCCCCGGTACATTGCAGTGGAAGGTCCCATCCGAGTGGGTAAGAGCACGCTGGCCCGTATTCTGGGCGAGCGGCTGAACGCGCAACGCGTGATGGAGCCGGAGACGAATCCATTTCTCGCGGCGTTTTACGAGGGTGAGCGGGGAGCGGCGTTTCAGGCGCAGTTTGCGTTTCTGGTGCGGCGGTTCGAACAATTGCAGGCGCTCGACCTGGGAGCACGTTCGCAGAAGACGGTGGTGGCGGATTACATTTTTGAGAAGGACAAATTGTTTGCCTGCCTGAACCTCACGGACCAGGAGCTCGATACCTATAACCGGTATTACAACCACTTTCGGGAAAAGCTGCCGACGCCAGATCTGGTTATTTATTTGCAGGCAACGCCTGAGGTGCTGAAGAAGCGGCTGAGAAAAAAGAATGCGCCGGGCGAGCGCGCGGTTAGCGACGAGTATTTGGAAGAAGTGGTGAAGGCTTACGAACACTTCTTTTTTCATTACACGTCTTCGGATCTGCTGATCGTGAATACGTCGGATATTGATTTTGTCGACCGCAATGAAGATTTGCAGGAGTTGCTGCGCAAGGTGAGTGAGCCGATCAAAGGGACGCAATACTTCTTGCCGCTGGGCGGGCAGGAGGCGGTGGGGGCTTGAAGGGCGTCGGTGGCGATAGTCGTCGGCTTTCTGAAAATGCAGAATTAGGCCTTACTTCGTGAAAGCGCGCTGACTCACCTGTTTAGCAAACCTGCCGCGCTCAAAACGTGGATCAGCAAGGTCGTGATGGAGAGCTAGGCTCACGCGTTGGGCCGGTTAAGCGGGAGATCCCTTCGCTACGCCTGAAAAACGGCTTCGCTCAGGATGACAACCGTGAAATAGCACAAACTGCACTACTTACAAACGATAAACGCCCATCGACTAACGGTATTCTTCCCGCTATAATAGTTGCAGCATCCACGAAGATGCTTAACAGGCTCTATCCGGCTCAGCTGGAGGGGCACTGGAGGACATGATGAGTCTCACCCCGATTGGCGGGCGTCCTGAGGACGATCTCCGCCGCAAGGTCACTACCGCTTCTCTGCGGGAACAAAAACTCCGACACGAACCTATTACTTGCCTTACAGCGTATGACTACGCCACCGCGCGCCTGGTGGATGAGGCTGGCATTGAGATCATCCTGGTGGGTGATTCGCTGGCGCAGGCCATGCTGGGCTATGAGAATACGCTCTCGGTCACGATGGACGAGATGCTGCATCATGTGAAGGCGGTGCGGCGCGGGGTGAAGCATGCGCTGTTGGTGGCGGATATGCCTTATGGGTCGTATCAGGTTGGTGCGGACGATGCGCTGCGCAACGCTACGCGCTTTGTGAAAGAAGGTGGAGCGGAGGTGGTGAAGATTGAGGGCGGCGAAAAACGGGCGGAGTTGATTCGCCGAATCATTGATGCGGAGATTCCGGTGGCCGGGCATATTGGGCTGACTCCGCAATCGGTCAATGTGATGGGCGGGTACAAGGTACAAGGGAAAAATCTGAGTGGGATCGAACAGTTGATGCGCGATGCTGTGGCGCTGGATCGCGCGGGTGTGGCTTGCATTGTGCTAGAAGGCATTCCGCGGGAAGTAGCGGCGATGATTACGGCGGAGGTGGGCACGCCGACGATTGGGATTGGCGCCGGTCCGGAGTGCGATGGGCAGGTGATGGTGATCCATGACGTTTTGAACCTGACGTTTGGGCCGCAGGCAAAATTTGTTCGTCGATATGGGGACGCGAGCGCGCTTATTACGAATGCGGTGCGGGGGTTTCGCGCGGATGTGAAGGCATTGCAGTACCCGTCGGATGAGGAGTCGTATCATTTGCCGAAGGAGACGAAGGCGGGGTTGGAGACGGTGCTGGAGCGGAAGCGGGGGATGCGGCTGTAGGTGCAGGATTCACCACGGAGGCACCCTTCGCCTTTGCTCAGGGCAGGCTCCGACACGGAGAAAAATCAAAGTTGAACTTCGAAAGTTTGATATGTTGGGTATGATTCGCAATTCGCCGCGACGATGCTAGGCTATTGCCGGGAGGGATTTATGACGAACCTTTTGCCTGCGTTTTTTCTGCCGTTTTTCGGATTTGGGTTCGTGATGTATTTTCTACCGTCGATTATTGCTCTGGTTCGCAGTAAACGGGACATAACCGCGATTTTGTTACTGAACTTGTTTTTGGGATGGACGTTTATCGGGTGGGTTGTGGCTTTGGTCTGGGCGGTTAAGACCGATGCTCCTGTGGTGGTGCGGTGAGTTTTTTTGCAGGCTGCAGCAGTGGCACGCGATGCGGCCTGATGTTGGTTTTGGTGGTGAGCTTTTCTTTTGTGAGTTGCTCGCGGCAGAGCGCGCTGCCTCCGCTGGATGCGGCCACTCTTCTACAGCGCATCGCTGCGGCCGATCCAGCGAGATACCCATCCCTGCAAGAGACCCGACACTGGAGCAATCCTTATCTCGTCATCCGCGCTGATTCCGTTGGACTGCTCAGCAACGTTGCCACCAATGAAGAACAGATTCTCAAGCCAGGAGAAATGTTGAATGCGCTGGCACGACTGCCGGCATCGGCATGGCCTTACGGGCGCGCGGTCGCCATTCTGGTGGACGAGGAGGCTAGCGCTTCCGAAGCGGACAAGATTGCGATTCGGCGGAGTCGGGGCATTGTTGCAGGTGATCTTGAGAGCGCGCACGTCGCGATTCAGTGGATTCCTGCATCTTGAGCCGGATGTTAGGTAGTGTGTGCTTGACTTGAGCAGCTGTGCTAGGGGAGATCCCTCGGCCCGCTGATGAAAACGCGGGCCTTCGGGATTACGCCAGAAAAGATAGAAGCGCTAGATCTTAAACTTATCCACCAACTGATTTTTCCAAGAGTTTTTTCAATGCGATGAAGATTTGCTCCAGCGCCGAAGATATGCGAGAGGCTTGCCGCAGGGCGCGGAGCGGCGGCAGGCGATTGGGATTTGTGCCTACGATGGGAGCACTGCATGAAGGGCATTTGTCGCTGGTGAGGGCGGCGCGGGATCGGTGCGATGTGGTGGCGGCGTCGATCTTTGTGAATCCGACACAGTTTGGGCCCAATGAAGATTTGGCGAAATATCCGAGGGCCTTTGAGCGCGACCGGGAATTGTTGAAAAAAGAGGGAGTGGAGTTGCTTTTTGCGCCAACGGTCGAGGAGATGTATCCGCGTGCCGCGGTGACTTGGGTTACGGTGGATGGGCTTAGTGACCGACTGGACGGGCGTTCGCGGCCGGGGCATTTTCGCGGAGTGACGACGGTCGTAGCTAAATTGTTTCACGTGGTTGAGCCGGATGCGGCTTTTTTTGGGCAGAAGGATGCGGCACAGGTGGCGATCATTCACCGCATGGTGGGCGATCTGAAGTTTCCCGTCGAAATTGTCGCTTGTCCGATTGTGCGAGAGGCTGACGGACTGGCCATGAGTTCGCGGAACGCTTATCTTGATCCGTTGCAGAGGCGGCAGGCCCTGGTCTTGTATCGTGCGCTGATGCGGGTGAAGGAACGCTGGGAGGCGGGGGAGCGCGACGCGGCGAGATTGATGGTTGTGGGTCGCGAGGAGATTGCGAGCGAAAGCGCGGTGCGGCTTGATTATTTTGAGATTGTGGACCGTGACAGCCTTGATCCTGTTGAAAGAGTTGACAGCGGAGCGTTGGTCGCAGTGGCGGTGTTTTTGGGCACGACACGGCTGATCGATAATATTGTGCTTTGAAACTTCTGGTAGATTAAGTTCCGATTGTGAGTTCCATTCGGCGTAGCCTGCAACAGAAGCCCCGACCACAGGGGCTGAACCCGCCATCAGTTGGGCTTTACGCGGCGCTAAAGCGTCGCTCTTCCACGGTATTCCCTGCATTATTTAAGTCATATCGGCATTCTCTTAAGTGACTACCGGCATTCTCAAAGCTACGGCCAACATTCTCAAAGTTGCTGCCGGCATTCTCAAATCTTTTTGTGAGCTGGAGGCAAGGATCTTTCAAGCGGACTCTTAAAGACAATAAGATTTTTAAGTTAAGGTTGCGAATTGACTGCTGCGGAGGTGGTGGAGGGGGAGAGACGCTGCATGACTATGCTTTGGATCTGCAACCAGAGAGTGGGATCACACTCGCTCTGCATGTGGCCGGGGGTGAAGAAGCGGTCGGCCCAAGTGGCTTGGGGGCATGCGACTGGTGTTTTCTTGTAATCCATGCGGTAATTCCCGAGGATTTCGGTTTTCGCAGGATCGGCGGCGGTGATTTGTTGCCGGCCGTGCACGATGCCCTGGGTCTGATAAAAGTTCACGGCTTCGGCGACGTTATCTGGAATGACGGAATCGTTCTGCCACAATTTGGCAACACTATCCACCTGCACTGTGAGCAAAACCGGTACGCCCTTGCGACGCAAGTCCCGGGCTAATGCGACAACCGCAGAGGCTCCCCAACTGTGGCCGAAGAGGATGATGCGGGCTCGAGCTTTTTCTTCCGCGGAAAGAACGCCGTCGTGATTAGTGTCGAGCAGTTTAATGACGCTGTCGTAGGCTTGTTTCCTTCGACGATTTTCAAAGACCCGGACGTAGGTGTCCTTGGGAACTGTTCGCTGGATTTGCTGCGCGAGTTTAACGGGGCCGTGATGAGGATTGTCATGGTTGACGAAACCACCGACGAAGCCGATCACGATATTGGAAGGCGCTGCCGTTTGAGGCCGAAGGGATGGAGTTTCCACGGGTCGAGAGAGTGCGGGTAGGCTTACAAGCAGAACTATCGAACTAATGATTGAGGCACGAAATGCGGTGACGGGGCCCACGCGAACTCCTAGTGTTCCTGCTTATCAGATGAAACGTGCCGTGGGGAGGATGCGCAAAAGACGGACGATTCATCCGCCGAACGTTTACTGCGAACTTCAGTGGCCGATGATAATTCGATCGATCAGCAACTGTCGGCAGTGGATCAAATGCCATGCCAGAAGGGCTTTTCACGCATTTGATCCGAGGCAAGTTTACACCTGGGGTGTCAATCCTGAAGCGAGTCTTTAGTCTCTACTGGCTTTCCTTCCAGAAACGAATGCATTCCCGGAGAGTATATAGCGAAGCTGCTGATCGGCTGCTTTGCTGATGCCGATGCGAGTGGTGATTTCCACTTTCCCGGTACTAAAGGCGTCCTCTCCGACCCACAGGGAGGAATTGGGCGAGGTCAGGTCGCAGCCGTTGTCGCGGGTGCGAGTGATGGCGAAGGCTTCGGCTAAACGGCCAGGGCCACTGGTTAGTTTGCGGAGATCAGAGGAGCGAAGGTTGCCGGGACTGGGCAGTGAGACTTCTCGATTTTGTGCCATTTGTTCAATGCCCGAGATGGGTTCAAGGGCGCGGAATAGGACCGATCCTGCTTTGCCTTCGCGCTCGCATGAGACGTTCAGACAGTAATGGTTGCCGTAGATGAAGTAAACGTAGGCGTGGCCAGGCGGTCCGAAGAGGACCGAAGTGCGAGCGGTGTTGCCGGCGGCGGCGTGGGCGGCGGGGTCGTTCTCGCCGAGGTAAGCTTCGACTTCGACGATGCGGGCGGTGAGGCGGAGTTGGTCGTAGTTGCGGACGAGGATTTTGCCCAGGAGTTCGCGGGCTACGCGGCGCGGGTGGCGGGCGAAGAAGGCACGGGGGAGCGGGTTGAGGTGTGCGGTTGCGGTCTTCGGGATTCTTCGATTTAAAGGGCCGGGCATTAGTTCAAACGGTTAGTTCGCGCGCTATCAGCCAGTAAGCTTCTGGCGGGCCGAAGAAATGCGACCACTGGGGTTGAAGCCCACGTCTTTTCTATATTTGACGCGGCGCTGAAGCGCCGCTCTTCCACGGTGCTGTCGATGTCCGGCGTGCTGCCCCGCATTTTCGGTGCTGCTCCGATCACGGTACTGCCCACATTACAGCCACTGGGACGGCGCGCTACTTTCTGACTTCATACCGGCCGCCTAGGCGGCGCCTTTTGCTGATTCTTTCAGGTAGGCTAGCACTTCTGCCGCGTGGCCTTCAGGCTTTACTTTGGGGAAGATGTGCTGGATTTTGCCGTCTGGGCCGATGATGAATGTCGTTCGCACGACTCCCATTACTTTCTTTCCGTACATATTTTTTTCTTTCAGGACGTCGAAGGCGATCGCGACTTTCTTATCGGCATCGGCCAGCAAGGTGAAGGGCAGCTTGAATTTGTCCTGAAATTTCTTTTGCGCTTTAGGCGTGTCGGGCGAGATGCCGAGTAACACGGCACCGGTTTTCTGCATCTGCTTGTAAGTGTCTCGGAACTCGCAGGCTTCGACGGTGCAGCCTGGGGTATCGGCACGAGGATAGAAATAGAGCACGACCACTTTGCCTCGAAGACTCTTCAGCGAGATTTCATTTCCGTTCGCGTCCTGCAAAGTAAAGTCGGGGGCTTTATCATTGATATTGATACTCATGAGGCCTCATTTCCAGTGTTCGCAACGTTGAATTTGGAACGATTTATGGTCAGCAACTTCTTATATCGTAAATTGGGGTTCGCCGTCATCGTCGTTCTGGCGCTGGTTGCCTTTGGGGCTCCGCGGAGTCTTGCGCAAAGGCCGGAGTTGAAGCAGCAGGAGGAAGCTCCACCGGAGAAACCTCCAGAGAAAAAGAAAAAAGGGAAGGATCCGCGGGCGGTTGCAGTTTTACAGATTAACGGCGCGAAGGGGACGTTGGTGCCGATAGCGATTCTGATTGACGGCAGGTTTTACGATGCCAGCGCATACAAGGCTGATCCGGTGCCGATGGCGCTGGAGTCTGGCACGGTTTATGAAGCCGAGCGGGCTGGGGAATCGCAGGGATTGTTCACGGTGATCGGAGCGCTGCACAGCAAGAACACGGGAAGTTCGAATCCGTGGGTGGGGACGGGATCGTTCCTGCCGAATGGGGCAGAGGCTCCGACGAGCACGCATAAGGCGGAGAATGTACCTGTGGGGTTAGACAATAGCGATAGCGATGCGCCGCCACGGTTGACACGACAGGCGTCGCCGAAGCCTGCGGGGTCTAGTGGAGACGCTGCGTCGACGGCACCGACGCCGGCGGCAGCGGATAAGCCGGGAGCGAAGGGGGCTTCGGAGCAATCTCCGTCATCCCCGCCTGCGCAACCAGATAGCGCTTCGACAGCGGGGAAAGCTTCGGGGCAAGATGCGCAAAAGGCGCCGGCTCCGGGAACTGCGGAGCAGACGGCTGCTGCCGCGCCGGCTTCGGCAACAACGGGACAAGAATCGGAGAATTACTACCGGCCGAAGCTGCGGCGGGGCAAGCCCACGGCGCCCTTGCCGCAGGATGACGAGACTGCGTCGAATGCGCTAAAACCTGCGCCGTCATCGAGCGCGAGCGCGAGCGCGGCCACGGCTGCGAGTGGCGTAGCGGCGGTACCGTGGGTGGCAGCGATTTCGGACGCGGGTGGGCCTGGTCCGCAGTCGTACAAGTTCTTTTGGAAGGCCGGGGAAGAAGAGGAACGCCGGGGCCAGATGCTGGCCCTGGCCGGAGCTGAGGTGCAGGCATATGCGGCAGCACTGATCAAGAACCATATCTCGGCCAATCCGCCGACGAAGACTGCGACGGCGCACAAAGCAGCGGCAAAACCAGTGCAGCCCGTGTTTGAGAATGTTCAATTTCGAGGATTCGATTTGTGGTTGAACAACCAACCGGTAATGGTCCTGAGCGCAGAAGCTCATTTTCCGGCAGCGCCGGGAGCGGGTGAAGCCCCGGACTCCTATAGTATCGCGCTGGTGGCTCGGACGGATATCTATGGCAATTTGCGCAAACTTTATTCGGGAGTTACGGACAAGTTCCATCTGGACGTAACCCCTCGACTGGAGTTGATTGATGCGGTTGACGCCGATGGAGACGGACGCGCGGAGTTGCTGTTTCACGAGACTGCGGATGTGGGCAGCGGGTACGTGATTTATCGCGCGACGGCGGACAGGCTCTGGAAGATGTTTGACAGTTTGAATGCGGAGTAATTGCGCTACGCGACGATAGGTATTTCCCCCTCAGGGGCTGAAGCCCGCGTCCTTATTGTTCTGGATGGCACGACTGAAGTCGTGCCCTTCCCGAACTGGTGTGCGGTCTAGGTTTCGATACCGACGTGGCAGACTCGGCCGACGATGTAGTCGGAGGCGGACTTGCCTTGCTCCATTGTGACGACTTCGATGGGATACGCCTGGTTGTGGGGGCGGAGGATCAGGTGGCTACCGGCCATTTCCACATATTTTACGGTGCAATTATCGTCTTTCAGAACGGCGTACATGTTGAACTCGCCCTTACGGTAAGGCTTGAGTGAGTTGTAGTGACGATCGATCAGGAGTGTAGCACCGGGCAGAAGGCGGGGATACATGCTCATACCTTCGCGGGCATCCGCCTTGATGACGACGAAGCGTTCCCATTGATCGCGATCACCTTCGGTTTCGGCCTTCAGTTTCTTCAGAAAGTTCTTCTTGAATTTCAGGATTTCTTTGACGTTCATACTGGTGAGGAGGGGATGGGTGGCTGCGATGGTGCCATCGGTGAGGAGGACGTTCTGGAACTCGTCGTCGCTGGGGGGCAAAATCGAAGCACGCTTGTTCACTTCGGAGGGATCGAGGAGATCGAGCACAGAAAGATGCTGGACTGCGAGTACCTTGTCCATGCCCTCAAGGCTGAGGCCGCGCTTGCGATTAAGGAAGTTGGAGATATGAGCCTGCTTGAAACCGGTCTGCTGTGCCAGACGGAGGCCAGTTAACTCACCTTCATCGATGCGCTCCCAAAGAGCTTCGCGCAGATTTTCCTGCAGTACTCGGAATTTCATAGCTGGAGTATAGCACGGTGTGTATAGCAATATGCTAATTAAGATCGATTTCCACAGCCCGATTGGTATATCAACCTTGACTGAGAAAAAAGGCAGCTATACGATCGCGACACTGTATAACTCAATTTCTTTTTAGGATGATTTGCCATGAGTAGTGGGGATAGCTGCAACGAGGAGAAGGGTTTTGTTGAATTTCGACGGAAGGTGCGGGAGGCCGAAGTGCTTTCGGCAGCCATGGAGCACCTGGTAAAGTCGGTGAAGTTTAGCGGGCGAATCAGTGTGGTGGTGCAGAACGGCCGGGTGTTGAAATCGGGTTACGAGGAGGGATTTTTTCGCCAGCGGCAAGCTGGATCCATGCTTGCAGAGGGCGGTGCGTGCGAACCATAGAAGGATGAGCGCGTTTCCGCGCTGAAATTTCTGCCAACAACTAAATAGCGCCTAGCAGGCCATCGCAAGAGAAACGAGCCCTGCGTTCGGGCTCCGCTTCAAGCGGAGCGACCGACGCGGGGCTTTTTTCGGCTGCGGCATTTTCAAAATCACTTTTAGCTGCCTAGCTTCCATGCGGGGCAGGGAACTTCAGGAGGAGTGATGAAAACGAAGGTGAGAGAAAACCGTCCAGCGGACGGTTCCACGAATGCGTTGCGTCTTGAACTGAAGTACTGCGAACGGTGTGGCGGGTTGTGGCTGCGGCCAACGGGCGGCGGGCAAGTTTATTGTGCGGCTTGCGGGCGGGCGATGGCCGAACTGCCTCCGGCTTCGACGGAAAGGGAGAGTGTTAGGGGCGGGCGAGGAGCGCGATGGAGTAGTGGCGACGAGTTTGGCAGTTGGGAAGACGAGTGGGCGGATGTGGACGCGACCGGGGGTGTGGCGTGAGCGAATTTGTGGAGTGGATCGCAGCGGAGGGGGATGGGCAGAATCCGACCGCAGGTGCGCCGATCGTGCGGCAGTCTGTCGAAGACTCATTGCCAGAAGATTGCAGTAAGCCCGTGGGCGGCGGCGAATCATGGCAAGATCTGGTCGTACATAACTTTCCGGCTCGGTTGCCGCCTGCGGATGGGTCACGGATAGAAAGGTCGCCGGATCGGACTTGGGACAGCGATCCGGATATATGGCTCTATCGAAAGAAAACGACGGCATTGCTGCGGCGCTACATGCGGTGGTCGCTGGAGGCGGGGCGGGTGCCGTCGGTGCTGGGCAGGGAGTTGTTTCGCGCGAAGATCACGGCCTTTACGGCGACTACGTTTGAGGCGCGTGTGATCTTTCTGCATGATGTGGAGCGGTGCCTGGAGCGGTTGCAGGATTTTGACCGGCAGATCATCGCCCGGGTTTGCCTGCAGGAGTATGACCATGAAGCGGCGGCGCGGATTTTGCAGTGCAATCGCAGGACGCTGCTGCGCAGGCTGCCGGAATTGATTGACGAATTGAGTGAGGCTTTTCTTAAGGCGGAGTTACTGGATAGGATTCCGGAGACCGGGGGGGAGATGCTGTGAGGAAATCTGCGGCGGCGTGAACCAAGTTTCGCTGTGGAAAAAGTTGTCAAGAGCTTGGAGAGGTGGGATTTATGGAAGTGATTGAAAATGAGGGGAGAATAAATTTCAAAACGTGTCACAGTTGGGCTATGCGGTGTGATATAATGGTTATATAAAGTTAAGCAATAAGAAATACTAGTGAGAGGCGCACTGCAGAGTGCGTCTCTTTTGCTTTTAGGGGCACGGGGCACAGAAGTTGCTCAAGAGCAGGTCAGGAGTGCGCACCGGCAATTGCCGGGGCTTCGTCCGGCAGGACAGCGAGGACGGCCGTCGCCACATCTTTATTTGTAGGGCTTTGGCGATCTGGTTAGAGACTCGCTGAAAGGGTTGTGGAAAAAGTTGTCAAGGGGTTGGAGGGGTTGGGATTTATGGAAGTGATTGAAAATGGAGAGGAAATAAATTTCCAAAAATGTCACAGTTGCTATATGCTTTGTGATATAATGGTTATATACAGTTAAGCAAAAAGAAATTAACCTGTGAGGCGCGCTGACAAGCGCGCTTTTTGCGTTTTGGGGTGGTTGCTGACATTTTTGGGGAGGCAAACTTGGTGAGCGGGAAGAAGAAGGCCAAGAGCAAGGGGGCGGCAAAGAAGTCAGCGAAAGGTTCGAGGGCGAACAAATCCCGGCAAAAATCGGAGAAGAAGCTGATCGAGAAGCGGACCCCGAAACAGAGAGAGGTGCCCGCCAAGGTATCGGCGGAAAAAGATGAGGGGAACGATGAGAAGAAACCGGTGGACATGGTGCAGGCGAGAGAGAATGTCAGCGATCTGGTGAGGAAGTCGGCGGCGGATATTGCGACCGGAGTGATTAACGGCGCGAAGAGAGGACAACTGGCTTCGGCGAAGTATCTGTTTGAGGCGGTGGGGCTGTATCCGGCAACGGGGCAAACAGCGGAGAGACCGGCGGAAGATTCGCTCGCGCACACGCTACTCAGGCGGATGGGTCTGCCGCTGGAACCGCTGGTTGTTGATGATGACGATGTGCCGGTAGCGGCGGCGGGCAGCGCAATAGCGATGGGCCATGAGAATGTCGCGCCGAGCATGGAGCGGAAAGAAGTGCGCGCCGACTGCGAGGATGAGCAGTCGCGGGCCGAGGATGCCGTAGAATGAAGCTCTGGAGTTGCGATCTGGGAAATGCGGAGCGACCGGCGGCACTGTCCGTTTCACCGCGGGTGGGATCGCCCAGGAGAAAGCCGGAAAATGATTCGTCGTTGAATCGCGGGAGCGAGCCTTTCGTGAGCGCAGGAACTGCGAAGGCAAATTATCTTCGGCGCTTGCGAGACAATATTCGGGCGGGCAAGAATGCCGGATTCAAACGGCGCAGGGTGGGGATGGATATAACGTGGCTGACCGACCGGATCGCGGTCGGAGGTGGAATCTGGACGGCGGACAACATGGCGGCGGTTTCGCGCGCGGGGATCACGCACATCATCGACATGCAGATCGAGTTTGACGATACGGCGCTGGCGGAGCCACATGGGATTGCGGTTTGCTGGAATCCGATCGACGACGATTTTGAGCCGAAGCCTCCGGAGGTGTTTGCGCGTGGAGTGGAGTTTGCGCTGGCGGCGCTGGAGAAGAACTGAAGCGAAGCTGTTCGTCCACTGCGCGGCTGGGGTACACCGGGCGCCGATGATGGCGCTGGCGCTGCTGGGGGTGATGGGGTGGACCTTAGAAGATGCGATGGATTTGATTGAGACGCGCCGCCCGGTGGCCGATTTCGCGGGGGTTTATGTGCGGAGCGTGGAGAGTTTTCTGAACGGGCGAGGGATAAGCGGGTTTCGGTAGAGCAAAGGCAGAGACCACCAATAGAAACGCCTCGGGGTCTGAGGTCTATCGTGACGCGGTCGAGTAAAGGGTTCTTCAGCCCGCCAAAAACGCGGGCTTCAGGATGACAACGCGAGAAATGTGCAGAGATTAATCGAGTTTCCACATGAGTGTGAGGGAGGAAGTATGTTTCAGACATGCCGCCCGGCGGGGCGGCTCTTTTATTTGTATTTGGTGCTGGTGGCAATCATGGGGGCATGGAGCGACGCGGGTTTCGGCGCTGGAAGATAGTTCCGCGGGAAAAGCCGAGAAGGCGGCAAGTCGCCCGCGGCGAAGCCGGCGGCAGCAGAACCTGTGCCGCGCGACGGCTTCGCCGCTCCGCAAAGTGGACCGACGTTGACGAGTGTGGTGGACACGGTCTACATGGCGAACGGAAGTCGCCGCGCAAGGCATGCTGGTGATTACGTGGCCGGCGTTTGTGGCGGCGGACGGGACGGCCGTGGCGCCGGGGTACTTGGATGTGACGCTGGGAACGAATGGCGCGTTGAATGTGGCGCTGGCGCCGAATGCGGGGGCGACGCCTGCGAACGTGTATTACACGGTGGTGTATCAATTGCAGCCGAGCGAAGTGCGAACGGAATATTGGGTGGTGCCGACGAGTTCTCCGGCAACGCTGGCGCAGGTGCGGACGACGCCGGGTGCGGGAACGGCGGCGCAGCCGGTGTCGATGCAGTACGTGAATTCGGCGCTGGCGGCGAAAGGCGAATGACAACGCCGTGGTGCACCTGGCGGGGACGGAGACGGTGACGGGGACGAAGAGTTTCTCGGTGCCGCCGAATGTGCCGACGCCGGTGGGTACGGGCGACGTGGCGAACAAAGTCGTACGTGGATACGGTCGATGGCAACTGTAGGTGCGGGGAACTTATTTGCCGACGGCAGGCGGGGCGATGACGGGGCCGCTGACGTTGAGTGGGAATCCGACAGCGCCACTCCAGGCCGCAGCAAAGCAATATGTGGATTCGAGCGTGGCGGTGAAGGCGGATCTGGTGAGCGGGTTGGTGCCGACGAGCGAGTTGGGGAGCGGAACGGCTATCGGCGCTGAATTGTCTGCTGGGAAATGGGACGTGGGGGCCGTGCGGATCGAGCGCGAACGCAACTGCGATTCAGAGCGTGCCGGTAGCGGCGAGCGCGCCTGCGAATGGACAGGTGCTGGCGTATTCGTCGACTTCGGGGCAGTATGCGCCGACGACCCCGAGCGGGGCGGCGGGCGGAGTGGTCACTGGCCCGGGCGCGAGCCAGAATATCGCGCAGCCGGTGGGAACTCAGTTGAGCGTGAACAATCTGAGCGGCATTCGTTATGTGACACCGGGCGGATAACTGGAGCGTGAGTCCGAGCGGAAGTCTGGTGGGGGGAACGCAGGCAACGGTGACGCTGACGCCTTGCCCGGTGGGAGTGGATACGAGCGGGAACTCGATGTACTTCGTCTACCTCAGCGGGCAAGGGACGCCGGAGCCGGCGATGGTGACGGGCGGGACGTGCACGAGCGGGGCGGCGTCGGGGACGATTGTGTTTACTCCGAAGAACACGCATTCGGCGACATATGTGCTGAGCAGCGCATCGAGTGGGATTCAGGAGGCGATCAATGATGCCTGCGGGATTCCGAACGGGAGCGGTGGGAATCCGAATGCGCGCGTGGTTCTTCCGGCGACGGGTGCGACCTCGAATGCGATGCCGGTGTATGGGTCGATTTTTGCGCACTGCAGCCGGGCGCTGATTGAAGGGAATGGGGCGTTGCTTTCGTGCTCGACGCGCGATCGATGCGTGGTTCTGGGCGATCTGGTGAATTCGAATCATTACGGCGGGATCACGCTGCGGGGCGTGAACTTGACATCGACAGTGAATTCAGATGGATGCCAGATCACGAATACGCAGAGGACAGTCGAATGTGGTCACGATCACGGTAGCGTCTGGATGCAGCACGATTCAGACAGGGGATCGGGTCAACATCAACTTCACGGACGTACCAAACTATTGGGGGAGCCACGGACCGGTTACGGTTTCGGGAAATTCGATCACTTATAGCCAGACGGGAGCGAATCTGGCTGCGCCGGCGAGTCCGGGAACGATTGCGATTCAGAATGCGGCGATCGAAG
This sequence comes from uncultured Acidobacteriaceae bacterium, assembly GCA_963838015.1. GTDB lineage: Bacteria > Acidobacteriota > Terriglobia > Terriglobales > Acidobacteriaceae > Sulfotelmatobacter. Next base: position 818,331 of record CAWIPG010000001.1, read on the forward strand.
ACAATGCGCTTCCGGGAACGATGGAAGACATCAAGTACGTCCTCGGGGGGCGGAGGGAAGTTCAATCAGTTTTTTGTGATAGACAATGATCAGGCGGCGACGATCCGGAATTTCGACGTGACGGAGCCAAGCTCTTACCTGCACCGCCAACCATTGCGGTTCGTTCGTTTATTCGGCGGAACGACGGCGGCGACGCCGGTGCTATGGCTGGACAAGCTGAATATCAGCCCACAGTGCGGGGGAAATGGAGTGACTGTCTATGACGAACAATACGATCGCACATCACCGATAGCGTGATCCAGGGCTTCGGGCATGTGGGCGGTGAATACTTCGACGATCCTGGGGAGTTATGGGGGGACGCAGACTCGACAATGTTTACAACGAAGAAGGCGCGGGGCCTTGCCCGAATCCATATCTAGGGAATGCTACTTCAGCGCGGCAGGAATTATTTATTCCGGGAGCGATCGCCGCTGATGGTGAGGGGTGGAGAACAGCCGAACGGCATGGATGCCGGAGTTTGCGAATACGGGTGGTGCAGGTCCATCCAGTACAACTACTACGTGGTGGTGCACGATTCCGGCGGAGGGTACAGCTTTCCACTGTATGCGGGATATGCGGTGAGCAGCGGGAGCGGGAACGATTACGGTGCAGTGGCCGCACGTTGCGCCGAGTTCGGCGACGTCGACGATTACCTATGACATTCTGCGCATGACGCCGAGCCTCGCTGGGGGCAAATGGCCCGGTGTTTCCGGTGCACGGGGCGTGCAGGGGAGGAAGTGCGACGGCGTGCGGAAGCAGCGTGGCTGCGAACTGGCGCAGTGCAGCGGGATTGGTATGCACATTCACGGACACAGCTTCGGCGAATAGCACCGAGTTATACGGTTGCAATCCCGCCGGATTGGCAACCGCTATTGCCATTTCTGGCCGGGCGGTCTGGTGCTGAGCGGGAAATGGGTCGCAGAATACGGGCACACCTCCGAGTGATGCTTGATACGGAGGCGGGCGACATTGTGTCGGTGAATGGCAATAGATTTCCGGCAGGTGTTTACGTCCGACGATGTTAAGACGCGGCAATGTTCAGGGAGGTTGTTCGGAGGAGCGTGGGTGCAGTGTCTGGAAGGGGACAGCCGGGGATAATTTTGCTAATGTGGGAGGCAGCTTCTGACGGACGGTCCGTATAACCGTGGGACCGGGAGCGGTACCAAAGGGAGATTGAATTTTGAATATCCACGTCGGGTGTCGGGGATATTCAACCCGCATCACATTATTACGCTCGTGGATTCGAATCCGGCGAAGACGTTGGCGACGCATTGATTCCGTCCACCGAACGATGCGAACGACACCTACATTGGGCTGGACAATACGGCAGCGTGCCGAAGCAGTGCGCAGCTGGCGTTTGGCGCGCCGGTGGCGATTTCGTCTTATATAGGAAATGTTGGGGATAACGCGAGTTTTCTGGAGCGGCTGACGGCTTCGGCGAAGACGTTCAATGTGCCGGTAAACATCAACGGAAATCTGACGGTGACGGGAATCTGTACGGGATGCGGAGGCGGAGGGCGGGAACGGTAAACAGCGGAACAGCGACGCAACTGGCGATGTATCCGGCGAATGGAGCGGCAGTGAGTGGCGATGGTGGGCTGACGGATAGCGGTTCGACGCTGAACTACTCGGGCAGCAATGGGATTTCGGCTGCGGCAGGGAACTTCAGTGGGAATGTGACGGTGAACGGGCAACTGCTGGTGGCGGGGCCGTGGATGGTGAGTTCGCCGATTCCGGGGACGGCGATGGCGGCGGCGGGAGCGGGAACTTCGGCGCTGGGGATCTCGAACGACGGAAATTTTTATATTTCGGCGAACGCGGGGACTCCGCAGAAGGTGGCGACGACGGCGACGAGTTCGTACTTCTCGAATCTTTTCCAGGAAGATGCGAACGATCTGGGCGAGTATAACGGGACGACGGCGCAGAACCTGCATGTGTATTCGAGTTATACGAACAGCTCGACGTGGCAGCGGACTTCGCTGGGGTATGACGCGACGGACAACTATGCGGTGGTGCGCAGCGAGAGTTCGACCTCGGGAGGGGCGCCGGGATTGGGATTTCTGGGTCAACAGCGGGTTGAAGTGGGTGGTGGATGCGAGCAGAAACTTCAAGCCCTGGACGGACCAGACGTACAACGTGGGTATCGTTCAATAGTTCGGGGAGTGGGAGCGGGTTGAGGCCGGGGACAGTTTATGTGGCGGGAAATTCCACGAGCGGCAGCGGATTTGAGCTGGGGAGATTTGCCAACCAGAGTTATGAGCTTTGCAATGACACGACGAATGGCACGATCGTGAACGGGTTGGCTGTGCTGACTAGCGGCGGGCTGCGCGGCGAAGCCTTCGAGTGCGTTGACCAGCGGGGCGATCGGCGTGGTGATTGCGAATGCGGGAACGTCGGGAGTGGTGACGCTGGCGCGGACGGGGTCGGCTTACTGCAGCTTCGATGGGACCGCGACTGTGGTTGGGGATTATGTCGTGCCATCGAGCACGGCGAGCAGCGGATTTTATCCTTTGTGCCACGACGCGGGGCGACGCAGCCGACGGGGATGCAGGTGCTGGGCCGGGTGCTGCAGGCGAGTTCGGGGAGCACGACGGTGCAGATGTTTCTCGGACATGCCGGGATCGAACGTGAGCACGCAGCGCGGCGTATTCGATTCCGTGGTTTACGACGAACACGACGGGGACGGCGATCAGTTTTTCGAGCACGGCGAATAAGGCGGAGCTGTGGGGCGTGGTGCTGACGTTTCCGCTGACTACGACGCAGGTGACGTACGACGTTTCGACGGCGGACAACACGAGCAATACGTATGACATTGGAGTGCTGAACAGCTCGGGGAACGTCGTGGCGCACATCGGAAGCACGGCGGGGACGACGTTTGCGCGCGAGCACGGGATGGAAGACGTTGAGCTGGGCTGCAAGCGCGACGCTGCAGCCGGGGAAGTATTATCTGGCGATCACGAGCAGTTGTACGAGTTCGTGCGCGCAGGTTTACGGCGGGAGTTCGGCTGGGTTCACGTTCGTGGGCGGAAGCAGCGGAACGGCGGAGAGCGTGACGGCGGGCGGGACGCTGAACAATGGGATCACGATTCCGGCGGATAATCCGACGGAGGCGACGATCATGGCGTGGGAGATTCATTAGCGTTGAGGTGAGGCCTCGAGGGCCATCGGCGTAAAGCCGATGGCCTTTTTTGTTGGGCGGGCTTCAGGATGCTGAATCAGCTGATGCTTGAGGGCCATGAGCAAAAGCTGTCGAGCTGCGCTCGATGGCCAGCCCCTTCGGCTCCGCTGAGGGCAGGCCGAGGGTGCAGTCCCCACATGTACTTCTAGTAGATCTACGAGAACGATTTTATCAAGGAGAGAAGTCATGAGCAGTGCGATTGATCCGGAGGCGGGACACCATCTATTCCACAGGCGTTTGAGCAGAGTGATCGAAATCCGCCGGTGACAAATTTGGGAGGAGCGGATGCGGAAGGTGGGCAGATGCCTGCTCCGGCTGCTTCGGAGAGCCGAGTGACACGCAGCCTGGGCCAGCGCCATCGCCGAATGCGGGGCTGCAGAACTATGACACCGGGGACAGTGCCGACAACGTTGCAGGACGAGGCGGAACGAGAAGGCTAAATGTCGGGCACTCGATTTCATGGACGCATGGTGACGGGAGCGATGAGGGCCATCGGCGAAAGCTGATGGCCTTTTTTTCAGCATTGAATAAAGCGGGAGAGGATGAGAGTGGAATTCTTATCGAAGCCGGCTGACAGCGCGAAGGCGCAAGGGATCCTTCGACTCCGCAAGACGAATCGTTTCGCGGATCGCCTTGGTCCGCTCAGGATGACAGGGCTTGGGTCATCCTGGTCTTGATCCGTGTGCGCGAACGCTTGGGCGACGACTTACTACGTGAGTTCGAGCGCGGGAAGCGACGCGAATAACGGAACTTCGTCGTCGACACCGTGGCAGACGATTGGGCATGTGAATGCGCAGATCGTTTCAGCCGGGGGATTCGATTCTGTTCAAGCGCGGGGATGTTTGGAATGAGAGTTTAGCACCGCCTTCTTCGGGCGAGTTCGGGAAATCCGATTGCGTTTGACGCGTATGGGACGGGAGCGGCGCCGAACTTGACTGGATATTATGCGGTGCCGCCGTCGGCATGGGTGCATGGTATCGGGAAATGCGTGGAAAGCGCCGCTGCCGGCGACTTATACGACGATCAATTTTTGTTTATTTGGATCGATCTGGGGGCAGAAGGTGGCGGCTGTGTCGTCGAATTTGACGGCGCAATGGGATTTTTATCTGCGAATGGGTATGTGTATGTGTACTCGGTGGGAATTCACCGGCGACTTATTACAACCGAGCCGATTGTGCCGATGGCGTTGAGCAATGTGCCGGTGATCAACGTTAATGGGCAGTCGTGGCTGACATTCCAGCATTTTCTGGTGAACTGGTTCGATCAGTACGGCGTGTATGTGCAGGGGACGAGCGATCATCTGGTGTTCGCGAACATGGAAGCGGACTCGATGATTCCGCAGGGGACGCAGCCGCTGGGATTTTACGTGAATGAAAGCGCGCCGGGTCCGGGAGACATCAAGATCTATAACTCGGAAGCGCACCTCAATTACGACGGATTTCGCTTTGATGGGACGGCGACGGCGATCACGATGGTGAACGATAAGGGTTATGCCAATCGGGACGGTGCGCTGGTCGATAACACGGGGGCCGTTACTTATTCCTATTGTCATTTTTATGCTTCGAGTCTGGCGGTGGCGGGATCGACGGATGTGGAGTACACGAGCGGAAGCGGGCCGACGGCGGGAGCGGGGAATATTGCGGCGGATACTGCGCCGGCCGTGCAGGTCTATCAGAGGTATCCGGCAGAGGTGACGTTGACGGTGGACGATGCGGGGATGACGCCGGGCGCGGATACATATTATGCAGGCACGGTGTTGCCGGTTGCGGATGCGGCGGGAGTTCCGGTGGGAGCGGCGATTACGGTGGGGTATCCGCTGGCGCAGACGCTGGTGATCCGGAGTTTCAAGGATGGATCAATGCGGGGCGGGATGTGACTGTCGCATTCGATATCTCACACCTACTATACGAATACGGATGCGCTGGACATTCAGTACACGGGAAGCGGAACGGCGGCGACGTTGAGCATCAGCGATAAGACGCTGACGATTACGGTGACGGGGGCGAGCGACAGCGTGAGCTACAACCTGACGCAAGGGCAGCCGCAGGGAACGATTTTGGGATTGCAGCAGGCGCTGGCGGCGACGGGAAAATTTACGACTGTCGCTACCTTACGCCGTGCCAGGGACCTTATGGGACGGGATGTTCGGCGTATACGGCGCAGGCTTTGCTGGCACAGGATCTGGCGGACGTTAGCGGGCAGGATGTAAAGAGCGTCGGTTTATCACATGCAGTTGGATGTGACGCGGCTGACGACGGATGAGATCACATTGTCGCGGCAGTGGATGACAACAAATCTGACGGGGCTGCCGGCGACGCCTGTGTATGTGTATCCGGGAGGATATGAGACGACGGCGATGCAGGGAATCACGGAGGGCGTGCCATACAGCGGGGCGCGCGGGGCGCTGAAAGAAGATCTGGGAGTGAAGGATACGTATGCGGACGGATTCAACGTGCAGAACATTACCAGTTTTGGAGTGAATCCATCGTGGATGGGGCTCGCGCCGGCAGTGTTGAATCAGAAGATTCAAGCGCTGGTGTGGAAAGAAGCGGTGTGGGGAGTGCCGTGGGGAATCTTCTGGCATTTGAATGAGCTGACCAGATGACGATCCGGTGGGCGGCACGGAGATCACGAATCTGATTCAGGATTTTAAGGCGAGCGGGGCGACGATCCAGACGAATACAGGATTGGTGAACTGGCTGCTCGGCGGGACGCAGGAGACGGGGACTGACGGGAATTATTACTACACGTTTCCGGCGATCAGCATGGCGCTGGATTTTCGTCCGACGAAGAATTCGCCGGTGGTGGATGCAGGGGAAAATCTGGGGACGGCGTATGAACTGGACATCAACGGAGTGAACCAGAATAGCTATGGGAGCGGGTGGGAGATTGGGGCGCACGTTTACCAGGGATATGGCGTGTACGGAGAGAGCGGTGGGGCGGGGACATTTGCACTTGGCATGGGATCGAACTCACCGGTTTTGGCGAAGCTGCCTCAGGTGTGGGTGAACAACAATGAGGCAGAGTCGCTTTCCAGTTTCGAGTTATCGTTGCCCAACACCTGGATAACTGGGCCCGCGCCGGATTGCACGTTTCACACGCCTTACTGGGGCGGCTCGCCGACGCAGGCTGGGTTGCAGTCGGCGATGGTTGACATCGAGGACTGCCGGACGGCTACTGGAGCAGGAATCGTGCTCGATGTTCCTCCGGCGCTCTACACGGGAGCCAGCGGCGTTTACATTCCGCAATCGAGCAGCACGCTTGCCGCCAGCTTCCTTGTCATCCGGTCGACGCAGGATGCGAGTTTGCCGAACGGGCGGACCGTTTGCGCGCATGGCATTCAGGACAATCTGGCAAGCTCGATAGATATTGGACTCGACAATCCGGATTGCGCTGGGGATGCGATGTATTACCAGCTCGGGACTTCTATCACGACGATACCGGAGGGTGCGTTCACCCTGGCCAACGGGCAGGCGACGAACACTTCGGCGTACAACGATGTGCAGTACATGTGGACATTGGAAGGATCCGGAAGCAACCCGACGGCGCTTCGATTTTGCGCTCCGGTTGGCGGGGGAAATCTTTCGTCTGTTGTGCCTGCGTGCAGTAGCACGACACTGGCACCGGACCATTGGCTGATTGAAGATGGGGAGTTTCGCATCGAGGCTGGAGACACTAGCGGTCAGGATATTGTTTCAATGCCTGGGAGCGAGAGCGAAACGGCTACGAGCCAATATCCCACTCACATCCACTTCCGCAAAGACTGGGCGCACGGTGATTGGACAAGTCTGACCGCGGGAACGAACTCCGTTTCCGATGCTTTCGACTTGATCTGCCAGTACTGCTCCATTGTGGACTCTCAGACGAGCCAGAATCTGAGACCCGGGGCAGAGGGCCACGGCGTTTTGATGCAGGGGACGCAATTCAAGGTGAATCACAATTGGTTTGAAGGGCAGAGCATTGGAATGCTGACCGGGGGTAATTGCATACCTTGGCCGATTGCTGGTTACGTACCTTTTCAGGATGTAGAAGAACGACGGAACCGCTTCACTTTTCCCTTTGCATGGCTGGGAGTGGGTGCGATTCCGGGAGGGAACGCCGATTGGGCGGGAGCAAGTCTGGTTCGCAAGAACGCCAATGAAATGAAATCCGGACAGTATGTGATCCGGACCGGGAACATTATGGAGAATGTGGACGCATCCGGAGGGCAAGGAGGTGTGCTTGGCGATGTCAAGACAGCCAACGACTCTTGCGGATTCGGAAGCAATTATCAAAACATTGTTAGCGACGTGACGGATGTATCTAACATCTGGCGCAACGGTCTCGAAACTATCGAGACTGTCAGAAATCCGGGCGCTGTGGGAGGAGTGGATTTTGGAACCCGGCGCTGGAACACGAGCAACTCTCTTTTCTACAACATCTCGGAGACGAACTTTGGCGGATCTGAAAATCAAGGAATTCAGATCAACGCGCAAGGCTGGGCATGGCAGGGAACACTTACCGAGAATGCCAATGGCACGGCGACATTCACGGCGAATTGCTCAGTGAATCAAGCTGGGTGCATCGGACAGATTGCTTCTGTAGCGGTCTCGGGGTGTACGGGTGCTGGCAGCCTGAGTTTTAGCGCTCCGAATTTAATTGGGGGCTCGAAAGCAGGCGGAAGTTACAACGCCTCATGCGTGGCGACCATTACGAATGCAGGGAGCGGCTATACCTCAGTGACGGTCACACCTACAACCGGTACGGCAACAGCAACCATCAATGCATCATCGACCGCGCCCACGACTGGATTCGCGGTTCTGGACATTCTGCCGGGCGATCCCGTAGGGGTTTATCAGTGCTCCAGCGTTACGTCATTTAATCAGCCAACGGTTTCGTACAGCTCTGGATACCTGCCTTCCGGGATTGGACCCACGGCTTCGGCAGGAGTGAATCCTGCGAGCCTGGTCACGACGTACGCGTGGCCAACATCCACAACGTCTTCGGGATCGTCGGATACGGCTGGTTATTGCAAACTAACTAACATGCAGGGCTTTCCGCAGGGTTGGGTTTGGGATCACAATACTGTCATCCAAAATTCATCGTTCGGTCTGGCTTTCTCAAATGGCTTCAGCAATTTCGTAACTAACGGCCCGAACTTCCAGCGAAATAGTTTGCTGCGAGACAGCATCATCCTGGGCGGAGGGATCAAGAACAGTTCAGGGATTGTGAGCGGGACTGCGAGCGAGGAGTTTAATTTCGATACTACGTCTCTGTCGATGGATCACGTTGTGTGGCCGACGGTGACGGCCTCTTCGATGACGGAGTACGGGAACAATTCCAGCTATCCTGATTTGGCAGGATGCAATGGGGCGGGCTGTAGTCCACCAAATACTATGTATTTCCCGGCTACGCCTTATTGCACGGGGGCGACCTCAACATCGTCGTGCGTGGGATTCGCGGGCGCAATGAGCGCTACATCGATGCCACTCACGCTATCCGACTATCACGGCTTCGAGCTGCGCTCGGACAGCGTATTCTCGGCTGGCCAATCGGAAGATGCTTCCGACGGTACGGCAATGGGCGCAAACATCCCGGCGATCGATTCGGCCGAGACGCAGAATATGTATAGCTGCCAGACACCGTGTGGAGCGGGACCTTATGCCGATACTTTGCTGCCGCCATCTATTCCAAACAGCTTCTTCGGCATGCACATCAACCGTGCGGTGACCGGAGTGTTTCCTTACCCCACGATTCCGTTTGGTAGTTACCGCACTCTTGATAGCAGCGTTCTGTGGAGTAACATTGAAACTTCCGCGGGGAACTATGACTTCACTCGGCTCAATGCACGCGTTGCATCTGCGCAGGCTTCCGGGGTAAACGTGGTCTATACCATTTACAACACGCCCACATTTCACTCTTCGAACCTTACGGACACTACTTGCGCCACCTATCCCAACAATGGCCCCGGAGGGTGCGATCCGCCAGCAGATGTGAACCCTGATGGCAGTGGCACCGATGCCAGCCTGATCGCTTTCCTGACCGCGCTGGTGAACGATGTCGGAATCCAGATTAAGTATTACGAAATATGGAACGAAGTGAACATCACCACGGAGTGGACGGGCACCAACGCGCAACTGTTGCGTATGGCGCAGGACGCGCGCGCCACGATTCTGGCGGTGAACCCAAATGCGATGTTTCTGAGCCCATCCTTTACGAACCTGACGTATGCCAGTGCGGCTGCTCAGGAAGCTGCGTATCTGGCTACTTCTCTCAACGGCTCCACTGGCAGCCAGGCAGCCGACATCATCAACTTCCACGGCTACGTGGTGACGCCTGCGCTACCCGTGGCCGAAGCTGAAAATGAAGCCGTGAATCTGAATAACCTGCAAGCAGTTCTATCGAGCACAGACCTCGCGAAGCCACTGTGGGATACGGAGTTCAGCTACGGACCTTCGGGTCTGGGTGATCCCGATCTGAACTCTGCATTCATCGCTAAGCACATGCTCATTCAGGCCGGTCAAGGAATCGCTCGGGCGTACTACTTCGATTGGGACATCCCCGAGCAAGAAGCATTGTGGAGTGATAGCGCTGATTTCGGCACGAATTGCCTGAATGCGGGAACTCCGAACGATGGCGGCTATCTGTGCGAGACCGGAATTGCCTATCAGCAAGTTGAAACATGGTTGTTGGGAAACACGGTAACGCAACCCTGTTCGGGGCCAATGCCTCCAGCTGTCGGGGTATGGAGTTGCAGACTCATGCTGGCGAACGGTGACGATGCAATGGTGTTGTGGGATTCGAGCAAGACGTGCAGCGGGGGGACGTGTACGACGGGAACCTATACTCCGCCGGGGCAGTTCTCACGATATCTGGACTTAAGCAGCGGGGCTGCCCAGCCGATTACAGACAACAGTGTGGCGGTCGGGGCGAAACCTGTGCTGCTACTGCTGCCGTCCGACTAGAGAGATGTTGAGCGACTAAGCAGGAGACCGCGAAAAGATTCGGTGAACAGGGCACGGCGAAAGCCGTGCCTTTACGTTTGCAGAGTAAATCTGAAGGAGGAAGATTTGCATGAAGAGAGTAGGGATGAGGGAACCTCTGGTGGCGATGTTGCTGTGCTGCACGATGATGTTGGCATCGTGCTCGACGGCCTGGATCGGAGAGGCAGAGCAGATTGTAGCGACTTTAATTCCGGCGACGGCCAATCTGGTGACATTGGTGGCGACACTGCAGGGTGGGAATATTTCCGCGGCTGACGTGCAGACGATCCAGAATGCGGGAGCGCAGGCGGGCGCAGATTTGCAGCTTATGCAGTCGTTGATCACAGAGTATCAAAAGGCGGATGCGTCCGCGCAGCCTAGGCTACTCAATCAGATAGAGAATGCGATGAGCGGGGTGCAGACGACTCTGGCCAGCCTTCTGCCGGCGCTGCACATCAAGGATGCGACCACGCAGGCGAAGATCACGGCGGTGATCGGGATATTGCTTTCGGAAGTGCAATCGGTGGCGGCGATTGTGCCGCTGGTAAGCGCGAGCGCTTCGCCGGAGATGGCGACCATGGCGGCGAAGCAAGTAAAGAAGCAGGCACCGCTGACGGCGAATGAATTTGTGTCTTCTTATAACGCAACTATAACCGCCAAGACTGGTAAGGCTGAGTTGGATCAGGCGACGGCGGGGATGAAGATTCATTTGCACGGGAAGTTTGCGCGCTGGGCTAGCGTTGGACTCTTGAAGTAAAGCTCGCCAAGAGCGGCTGCTAAGGGCGCGAAGAAATGCAACAAGAGCATTGCGAGATGACTGCCAATCGGGGGACTAGTTTGTGAGCGACGAGTGGAAGTTGCAACATCATGTGCACTGCGAATGTGCGAGATGTATCGATCATCCTTCGCAAACGCGGCCGGGGATTCATGTGTTTCCGGACCGGCTGCATGTGGTGACGATGTTGGAGAATCCGCTGCGCTGGCGGTCACGCTACTGGAACTACTGGATGTTCGAGCGCGAGTGCGAAGCGGCGGGCGCGCTGCTTTATACCGTGGAGGTGGCGTTTGGGGAACGGCATTTTGAGGTGACCCAGGCGGGCAATCCACGGCATTTGCAACTGCGCACCTCGAGCGAAATCTGGCACAAGGAGAATGCGCTCAATCTGCTGATGCAACGGCTGCCGGCCGATGCGAAATATGTTGCGTGGATTGACGCGGACGTAAAGTTTAATCGTCCGGATTGGGCGCAGGAGACGCTGCAGCTTTTGCAGCACTATGACGTGCTGCAGATGTTCAGCCATGCGCAGGATATGGGGCCAAACTACGAGCCGCTGACGACGACTCCGGGTTTTCTTTACAAATGGGTGACGGACCGTCCCAGTCCGCATGAACCGAGTTTTTATGCAGCAGAAGCCGGCGTATGGCTATCACAGCGTGAGCAGCGGGCAGTTTTGGCATCCGGGTTTTGCGTGGGCGGCAAAGCGAAGTGCGCTGGAAAGCACGGGCATGCTGATCGATCATGCCATTTTGGGTTCGGGGGATTGGCATATGGCATCGGCGCTGGTGGGACAAGTTCACCGGTCGCTGTATTCTGGATACTCGCCGGCTTATATCCGCCGATGCCATGAGTGGCAGGAGCGAGCTGAGCAATATATTCGACGGAATGTCGGGTATCTGCCTGGGCAGGTGAATCATCTTTTTCACGGAGCAAAACGGAATCGTTCGTATGACCAGCGCTGGAAGTTTCTGGCGCAATCGGGATATGACCCGGATCTCGATTTGAAGCGGGATTGGCAAGGACTTCACCAGCTCACGGATCGGAGCACGATTTTGCGGGACGGGATCCGACAGTATGCGCGCATGCGGTGTGAGGATTCGACTGAGGTGTGAAGCTGTCACTATCGGCTCTCAACCATTAGCCAACGTCAGCCGGTGACAGTATCGAAGGAAAGGCGAAGTGTGGAGGTTGATCTTTATTTGTTACAGCAATTCGGATCGTTTCTCGATCAGCGGATCGGAGAGGAGACGCTACGAGACCACTTGATCTCGGGGTTACTAAAGATTCGCCCTAAGAAGGGCGGAAGCAAGTGGTTCCGATTGAACCGGGCACAGAGGGAATATTCCCAGAGATGCAGTAAACAGAACATCGTGTTGAAGGCGAGGCAGCTGGGGATTACGACATATGTCGCGGCGCGATATTTTTTGCAAACGATCACGCGGCCGGGGACGCTGACGGTACAGGTGGCGCATAGCCAGGAATCAGCAGAGGTGATTTTCAACATCGTGCAGCGCTTTTGGGAAAACCTGCCCAAGGCGATGCAGAAGGGGGCGCTGGTGAAGTCGCGCTCCAATGTCCGCCAGATCGTATTTCCGCGGCTCGACAGCGAGTATCGAGTGGAAACGGCGGATGAAAACGCGGGGCGGGGGATGACCATCCATAATCTGCATTGTTCGGAGGTCTCCCGCTGGCCCCGCGGAGGATTGGAAACGCTGGCCTCGCTGCGGGCGGCGGTTGTGCCCGAGGGCGAGATCGTGCTGGAATCCACTCCCAACGGGGCGAGCGGCGCGTTTTACGGGGAGTGGCAAAAGGTGAATGAGACTGGTTACACGCAACATTTTTTTCCGTGGTGGTATGACGAGGGCTATCGAGAGGCTGTTACGGGAGAAAGAGATACTTCCGCTTACGGCAGAAGAGAACGAGTTAGTTAGGCAGCACGGGTTCGAGCGAAGGGCAGATCGCATGGCGGCGTAAGCAATGGAAAACTCTTGCGCAATCTGGCGGCGCAAGAGTATGCCGAGGATGCGAGCTCGTGCTTTTTGATTTCTGGAGAATGCGTGTTCGACTTGGCAGCGATCGAGAAAGCGGCTGGAATGGCGGGTGAAAGTGCAGGGACGGAAGACAACGAACGGCTGACGATCTGGTTTCCGCCGCAAAAGGGACGACAGTACATTGTGGGAGTGGATACGGCGGGCGGAGGCGTGGATGGGGACTACGCTTGCGCGCAGGTGATCGAGCGGAGCATGGGAATGCAGTGCGCAGAGTTGCATGGGCACTTTCCTCCGTACGAACTGGCACGACGGGTGGCGGAGCTGGGGCAGAGATATGAGCGTGCGTTGATTGCCGTGGAGAGGAATAACCATGGGCATGCGGTGCTGGCGCACTTGAATAGCCTGGGGTATGAAAATCTTTTTGCGAAGGATGGGGAATTGGGGTGGTTGACGTCCGTGGCGAGCCGTCCGGCGATGATCGAGAATATGGCAATGGTGCTGATGGCGGCGCCGGAGTTATTTCGCAGTCCGCGATTGTTGGAAGAGTGCCGAACATTCGTAAGGCGCGCGGACGGGAATACGGCTGCAGCCGATGGGGCGCATGATGATTGTGTGATGGCATTGGCGATTGCTCTGACGGTGCGTCGAGAAGACGCAGGGCGGGGCGTGAAGAAGCGAGGCCTGCAGATGGCAAGCCTGGTGGTGGGGTGATTGCTTGCGGCAATCGCAGGATGTTCATTCGTCACTGCAAATCGGTAGATGATGGCGTATGATGTCGGGCTTTGCCGCAAAAGTACGAGTAGCGGCTTTCGAGTTTCGCGGGCGAGGGCGCCCGCGCCACACTTACATTGGTGGAAGCAGTCCAACACGTTAGAAGAATGCGGGGCGGCGCGCAAGGACATTTGATGCGCTGCTCCGATGGGCAATTCTACGTGGTGAAGTTTAGGAACAATCCGCAGCATCTGCGAGTGCTTACGAATGAGATGCTGGCGACTCGACTAGCGGAGCGGGCGGGATTGCCGGTGCCGGCAACGGAAGTGGTGGAGGTGGGCGACTGGCTGGTGGAGCATACGGCGGAGTTGCACATTCAACTGGCGCATGATGTTATCCGGTGCCAGCCGGGACTACAATTTGGATCGCGCTATGCGGTGAATCCGCTGGAAGGACAGGTGTTCGATTATCTTCCGGCAGAGATGTTTGGTCTGGTGCGAAATTTAGAGACTTTTGCCGGAATGCTGGTGGTGGATAAATGGACGGGGAACGCGAATGGACGGCAGGCGGCGTTCTGGCGGAAATTGCGGGATAGGAAATATACCGCGGCGTTTATTGACCAGGGATATTGTTTCAACGCGGGGGAGTGGACATTTCCGGACTATCCGTTGCGCGGCGTGTATGCGCGGAACGAAGTATATGAGGGCGTGCGAGGGTGGGAGTCGTTTGAACCGTGGCTCTCGCGCATCGAGCGAATGGAAGAGGATATTGTTTGGACGCTGGCGGGGGAGATTCCTCCGGAGTGGTACGGCGGGGAGTGGGATGAATTGGAGAAGCTGGTGCGAACTTTGATTGGGCGGCGTGGAGGGGTGCGGGAGTTGATTGAGGCGTTTCGAGTTTCTCCACGGCGGCCGTTTCCGGAGTGGAGGGAGCAGGCTTAAGATCAAAATCTTTAACACCCTTCGACTTCGCTCAGGGCAGGCGCCGGGCACGGAGGAACACGGGGTAAGACATTGGCTGATAAGAGACAACTTGAGTTTTTTTTGCTGCGGTATGTGCCGAACGTGGCGAGGGAGGAGTTTGTCAATATTGGGCTGGTGATGACGGAGCCTGGAGGCGACGGAGGCGGATTTGCGGGAATTCACTTTACTGCGAACTGGCAGCGGGCGCGTTGCCTCGATCCGAATATCGATGTTGAGATGTTGGAAGCCTTGGGTCGCGATTTCGAAAGGCGACTGAAGGATATAAACCAGCGGGCATTGTTGCTGCACGAGATGATGGATTCCTATTCCAACACTTTGCAGCTCTCTCTCATACGGCGATGTGTTGGGGAGAATCCTGCTGAAGAATTGAAAGACCTGGCTCAGAAACTGGTCGAGATGCCGATGATTGGGGGCTATGCCAAGGAAACACAAGTACGAAACGTCGGGCGGAAATGGATTCGTGCGGGTATGAGCGATGCGTTTGTGGCAGCCGGCGTCTCGAAGTTTTTGACTCCACTTAAGGCGTCAATGTATACGAATCCGGAAGACGACTTTGTGTTCGACTTCGCGTACCCGCTTGGAGAGAAGTTGAAAATTTTTCACGCCGTGTCGTTGGCGGTGGCCGGGCCCGAGACGCGTATGTTTCCGTTGCGCGTGGCTAAGATTGGCCCGAGGATGTGGGAAAGGAACAAAGTGTTGCCGAGTTTCGCGGCCGTTGTTGAGGATCAGTTCGATGAAGAGGACAAGGTGGTGAAGTCGGTGCTAGCGTTCATGGCAGATGAGAAGATTCGAGTGGCACGGTTAAGGGAGATGCCGATGATTGCGGAAGTGGCGCAGAGAGAGTTGAAGGTGTGAATCTGAGTTTCAGACTGTCGCGAAAGATGCGACTAGAGTGGGGCAGCAGCCGGGCTTCGGCAAATGAAATTGCGATTTAAAAATTAAGCTCCGCCATAGCGGGACTTTTTCTTTTGTGGGGATTACAAGTACGAGGGCGAACGCCCTCGTGACAGCCGGCGTGACGCCGACGCTACGGAAACAATCCTATGAATATTAAAGAAACGTTACGCGGCGCTTTGCGCCGGATTGCGGGAGTGTCTTCGGCCGCTTCTTTGGGGAACGCGGAGAAGAAGCGGCGGACATTGCCGTTGCCTTCCATTTTCAACTCATACGGGCCGCCGGGCGACATCATGCCCAAGCCCACAGCTTATAACCTGCGGCGGTTTTCGGAGATTCCGGTTCCCCGGCGGGCGATCAACACGATCAAGGACCGCATCGCGGGGATGCGTTGGCGGATTCAGCCACGCCAGGGAATTGCGCTGGAGGCGATCCCTGATGGCGCAGAGCGAGTGCAGATCCTGACGGAAAACTTCCATGCTCCGAATCCGGACGATTCGTTCCGTTCGTTTTCGGAGCAGGTACTGGAAGACATTATCGTCGGCGGGTATGGAGCGATCGAGGTGGAGACGTCGGGTGACTCGCAACGTCCGTTACTGCTGTGGCCGGTGGATGGAGCGTCGATCCGGATGAATCTGGACTGGGATGGGTCGCCGCAAGGGCAGCGCTATTTGCAGGTCACGGATCAGTCAGGTCCGAAGAGCCAGATCACTTTAGCCGATGACGAACTAATTTATATACGGTTGAATCCGCGAACGCACACACCATTTGGGTTGGGGAGGTTGGAAGTTGCGTTTGAGACGATCAATGCGTTCATGGGTGCGCACCGGTATGCTTCGCGGCTGGCTTCGAATTCGGTGGTGCAGTATGCGTTGTGGCTACAGGATCTGACGCCGGAACATCACGAGCGACTGATTCGGTGGTGGCAGGATGAGATTGAAGGTACGGGGCGGGTGCCGATCCTTTCGGTGGAGAGCAAGCCGGAAGTTTTGCGGTTTGGTGGAGGGACTGATGCCGACTTGCGATTGCAGTGGCAGGAGTTTTTGTTGCGTGTGATCGCTGATGCGTTTGACTTGCCTCCGTTTTATTTGGGAGTGGAGGCGGATGTGAACCGCAGTACCGCAGAGGAATATAACGACCTGGCATTCCGGCAAGCGATCGTGCCGACGGCGCGACTGCTGGCGGAGCACTTAACGCGCGATGCGATTCAGAAAAGGCTTGGATGGAACGATCTGGAGTTTGTGTTTGCGGAGTTGGATACGCAGGATCCGTTGGAGGAGGCGCAGATTCAACAGATTCTTTTGCAAAATGGGGTGCTCACGGTGAATGAAGTTAGGAGGATGCGTGGGTTGCCGGATTTGGGTGCGGCTAATCAGTAAGGAGTTTCATGCCCGAAACGAGCGGGCTCGATCGGTTGTAGGGATTCTTCGACTGCGGTTGTGCTTCGCTATCGCGGAGCACAACCTTCGCTCAGAATGACAAGGCAAAACAAGGACAGCAGATGATTGATTTAAAGAGCATGGCGTTGGCGATGCCGGAGGTGGTGGGGCATCCAAACCGGACGGCATTTTCTGGAGTATTGACGATGGTCGATGTGCCTTCGGAGCGGGCGCCTTCGGGAGCGAAAGGGCATCTCGTGGTACTGACACGGCGCGCGGCTGAATTAGCTTTGCCCTCGTTGCTCGGGATGGCGCTCGATTACTCACCTACTTTGGACCGGCACGATGTGCGGCGCAAGGTGGGGGTGATCACGAGTGCGGAGATCGTGGGACGAAACCTGGAATTGGGTGGGTACCTTTTCGCCAGGGATTTCCCGGAGATTGTGGAGGAGATTGCGAAGTCGCGGCCGGGCAGCGCGAGCCGGTCGATCGATTCCTTTCAGGCGAGGCTTGTAAACGCTGGGGTGATCCATGCGGCAGTAGAGCCGCTGGGACTTGAGAATTGGGCGGAAGGATCGAGATTGAGAGCTTCGTTGCGAGCTGCAGTGGGGCGGATTCGCGGCTTGGCTGCGGCGACGCGCAAGATCGCAGTGAACAAGCAGGAACTCGGCGAAACCTTTCACCCCACAATTCGTGCGGAGACTTGCGTGGCAGCGAGCCCGGGCGGACTTGGCTTGTCCTACGAAGTGACGGGCGTAGAGATCGCGGATGCGAGGGCACGGGTGTGGACACTCTCGAAAGTGACATTCACGGGTGCGGCGATTTTGCGAAGGGATAAGGCAGCTTACCGAGATACGTGGATTGAATTGAGTAGCTAGTTCCTAGTAGCCGGTACCTAGTACCTAGAGCCGAAGCAAAAAGCTTTCGGTGAAATAACCGAGAAGGAGAAGAGCATGAATGAGGAAATGGTGCAGCAGTTGATGACGACGGCGGAACGGCTGGCGACGGCAGCTGAATCGTTGGATCGTGTGCTGGGGCGATTGGATGCGCAGCAAGAAGCGCTAAACACGAAAGTGGACCGGATTGTGGCGGCGGTGGAAGAGCAGCCGTCATATGAAATTTCGGCGCGCGGCGAGGGGGCGCGGCATTTGCAGGAGCGAGTGGCTGAACTGGAGAAATCCAACGCGGATTTGAAAGCGCAGGCAGCACGAATGGGGCGGAAGACACTTCCACCGCTGGTTTCGGCGATCCTAGCCAAGAGTTGCGATGAGTCTGGCAGCGAGAAGATCGACAAGGGCGTGCTGGACAAGACACTGCAGAGTCTGAGTGTGGAGCAGCGGATTGCGGTGAAGTCAGAGCTGGCGCGAGCGGGGATGATCGAGTAAGCCTTTACGTTTGGGACTTCAATTCGAGCAAACGAAGGCACGAGTTATTCGTGCCTTTTTCATTTGGGTTAAGAAATAGCGAAATCGATTTCCAATCGCAGGAAAAATCAACGAAGGAGAAAACATGCAAGGACAATTTGTAGATCTGTACGCGTCGGCCGACTACCTTGGGCCGGGCGCAATAGAGATTGACCGGTACCAAACAGAGATTTTTGACATCGTACGGCGGCGGGGAGCGTTTGGACAAAGGATCAAGCAGGTGCCGGCAACAGGGCATCCTTCAAGGTTCTTTGAAGAGACGGCGATTAACGCCCCTTCGGCAGCGCAGGCATTTGTGGATCCACGAAATATAGCGCCTACGGTGGGAGCGCCGACGCGAGTGGAAATGGCGGTGCCGCTGAAGGCGCTAGTGTCGCAGATCAACTACAACCTGTTTGATCTAGAGATGACGGCGCAACAAAGCCAGTTTGCTTACTTGCAGGCGAAGGATCTGGCCGATTCGGTGGACGGACTATTGCGCACGCACGATGTTGCGCTGTGGAACGGCAGCGACACGTCACTCAGCTCGCCGACGACATTGCAGTATTTCGGCGTGATCGGACAGATTGTGGCGGGCGGGAATACGACCACGATCACAACCAGTGAGCTGATCGTGGACAACCTCAAGAGCACGATCGCGCAGATGGTGTCGAATTCGTCGTATGCGGTACGGCCGACGGCCATTTACTCCAATCCGGTGCTATTGGATTTGATCGACCGGGAAATGAAGACGGAGTTCAACGTGGTGCTCAACACCGTGGAAATCACGGGTGGATTGCGGGTGAAAGCGTTGAGCACGCAGGCTGGAGATCTGCCGCTGATTCCGGATTGGGCGGTTCCTTACACGGGGACGCCGGGTTCGGGCACGGCGGTGTTGCCAGCGTACATCGTAACCGAGGATTTGATCGAGTATCACTGGTTGACCGATCCGAATCCGCGGGTGTTCAAACTGGGGCTGCCGAGTGCGTTGACTCAGCAGATGGTGGTGGTGAAGTTTGGCGCACCCGTGGTGAAGGGGGCGAACTTCGCACATTATCAGGTGAACATACAGCGGTAGAGCAGTCGCCAGTTGTCAGTGGCCAGTTGCCAGTCGCACAGAGTAGGAGCGGTGGACAGGCAACGGAGATCGGTCACTGACAACTGGCGCCTTACAACTTGCGGATCGCAACTGACGACCAGGACTCACTATGAATTATCTCGCTACTACGGACTATCTGACTTACGGGCTGGATGCTACTACGGATCCGTCGTGGATCACGGCGGCTTCGGCGATCATCGATGCTCATTGCCGACGGCTGACGCTGGGCGTGAATCAATATGAGGAGCGGCTGAAGTTGCCGCCAGACCCGAACACGGTTCGAGTCAGCTACCTGCCGATGGTTACGGTGGCGCCGCTGCCGACGCCGATCGTGACGCTACAAGGGCGGTACGGGATTCCGCGACGAGGAGAGTGGCCGTTCCCCGAGATGAGCATGGAGTTCGCGCTGGTGTTTTCATTGCCAGGCATGTGGACCGCGATTGATCCGACAACGATTGATATTTGGGCGGACAGCGGCGAGCTTACTTTCCCGGTGAACGCCTTGGGATTGTTCTTCAACGAAGTGGATGTGGTTTACAACGCGGGATGGAGCACGATACCGACGCCGGTACAGGTGGCGTGTGCGCAGATCGTAAAGAACGCGCAGAACACGCCGGGGTTGAATGTGCAATCGAGTCAGATTAACCAACTGCGGCTGCAATATTTCGGCCCGACGCTGGTGGATGACATGGTGCGCAGTTTACTGGCGCCGTATGTGTCGCAGAAGGGTGCATAGAGAAAAGCGTCGTTGGTCGTTAGTCGATAGTCGTTGGCGAACGGGGGACTCATGGGAAGCGGAATCTGTGGGGCGGCGTTGGTGCGGGCTGCGAATGCGATGTTGACGGCGCTGGGAGGCGACCAGGTGAGTCTGCTGTTGCCGGCGACTGCGATGGCTAGCGATGCGGGAGGCCAGTTGGGCCTCGTCGATCCTGGAGTGCAAAGCTTCATCATCGCGCCGGTTGTGGCTTGCAATCTGCCGACCGGGAATGCGGGGCCGACACGGAGAATCGAATTTACGTTGCCGGCCTCGGCGATTGATGTGCAACTGCCGGTGCTCGGGATGGGGTCGGCAGAAGAGTTGTTTGATTCGGCGCTAGGTCTGTTATATGACGGCGATCTGTTTCACATTGAGGTGGTGGTGACCGAGAATTTCGCAGGGACGGCATATTTTTATGTGGTGACTGCGGTGGAGTGAGAAGGAGCTATTAGCCATTAGCGCTTGGGTTTCGGCGTTTGCCTAATGTGCGGGCGAATTGGTCGCGTTTTCTCACGGTTCATGAACTCCTAAATACAACGGCAACATTCAGATTGTTGTTCCGGGCTGAGACCAAGAGGTCTCGGCCAGAAGCTGGTGTGCATGCAATTTGCTAAAGACAGTTTTTTTCTTGCGCTGCAGCAACGCTTGGCAGGGCTCAATCCGGCGCGAACGGTGACGATCAATGGAGCGACCTTGCCGGCGGTGTTGGTGACGGAGAATTTGCCGCCGGCATCGGGAGAGCCGCAGCCAAATACCTTTTACATCGAGTGGGGTAATGCTTCCGTCGTTGGCGGACACGCCCGCAATTCGGCATTGATGAGCCTGGAGTGCGTGATCTCGTACTACACGTTGGGAACGGTGCAGAGCATGGTGGATCGCGGGCGAGTGTTGGGGCAACTCGACGACGAACTGCTCGGGATATGCCAGCCTACAAATACCGAGAAGTACGATTACACAAAATCGCCAAGCGCAGACCTTGGGACGAGCGTGTTCTGGAATCAGCCGACGTTTGAAGAAGCGACGACGAGTGGGGTGGAGGATAACACGCTGGCTTATCAGGGACGGGCGGTACGGCGCGCGATGTATACGCAGGCGTATCAGGACGGGCGCGTAGAGCGGCGGGCCAGCCTTACAGTGTTTTTCTTCTCGGAGGTAACGCTTTTATGAGCACAGCTCCACTGCGTCCAGCGATGGTTCCAGTGACACGGCAGATTCGCGGATACTTTGCGCCGGTGAATCGCACGACCGAGACACCAACAATCTTTGATCCGGCTGCGAGCGGTGCGTTCCCGCTCGATTCGCCGCCGGTTCCGTGGCTTGATTTGGGGTGGATCGAGAGCTTTGAGCGTTTCTACGATACTCCAACGGATGTAGTGAGATCGGGAACGAACGCATTTCCCACGGTGCAGTTCCGCGGACCGATCGAGGCGAGAGTGGAGTTTGATTTCCGGGAGTGGGGCAAGTTGCAGATGGCGCTGGCCGGCGGGTCGGAGCACATGAATGTGCTGGCAACCACACCCAGTGCGACCCCCGCACCTTCGGGTGGAGCGCCGATTGCGGCAGTAGCGGTGCTGCCGGGATCCACTGCGAGCCAAATTGTTTTTGGCGCGGGTGCTGTGGGTGGATTTGCGGTTGGAAATCTGATCGCGGTAGACCTGGACTACCAGCAGCAGGTCGGGTATGTGGGGTCAGGAATTTCCGCGGCGTACGTTGGCAACCCTACTGCGGTGAATAACGATGCAAATTATGTACGCCGGGTCACCTTCAACGTGGGACGAATAGTGGAGGTTACGGCGACCTCAGTAATTCTGGCTCAACCTCTGCTTGCAGGAGCGCCCGCATCCGGAGCTTCGGCTCAAGTGGTGGCAGCGTTCGTGGATCGAGAAGGTGGATCGTTCTTTCAGGAATGGTCGGCGTTGTTTGTTGTGGAACCCGAGTCCGGCGGGCGGGTTTGCTTCTACTATCCGCGTTTGAGTCCGAATCCTGGTGCGGGGCGAAGCGGAGTGGGGTTGAAGTCCGGCGCAGGATGGAAACCGCCGAAAAGTGGAGGAGCTGCGAATACGAATGCGACGACTAATACACAGCAGAACATTGGAACTAGTTCGGCGCTAAAGTTTTTGCGGGAAGATTTCGCGGAGTTCGCAGAACCGCTGACGTCGGTCGGGCTGCATGCGTCGTTCATCGCGTTACCGTTTACAGACACAAACGACGGACAGACCGTGTTGTGTTATCGAAGTTATTTCCCAGCAGCTATGGCGGCGGTGTATTGAGGAAAACGCGTTTCTGGGCTTCATGTCGAAGGAAACTCGATTCGAACTCTCCCGAGTCGGGAAAATCGATTGAGAGTACGAACTCTTGAGTTTCGGGACTCCGAGAATGTGCCAATCTAAAAGCTGCACTTTTTTCAGATACTGGGTTTGCTAAACGCTAATGATCTGCAGTAACTGATATTGCAGGCGGACAAAAGTGTGTTGCCAAAGGAACTTAGTAACTCAGGACCAAGATGAAGCTAACCATCGACAATCTTCAAGGGCAAGGGCCACAAGACTATAGCGGAGCTGTGGATGGAACAAAGCCGCCCAAGGTCGAGCGAAAGCTCAATCAACCGGCGGAATTACAGTTCAGTTTGGTGGCTAATACGCCGGGGTTTGTAGTTCCGGTGATGGGCGCACGGGTGATGCTTGGTAAGACGAATGGCAGTGATGTGTTCAGCGGGTACGTGACTTCAGCGCCGCAGTATGAGTACCTAGGATGGGGAGAGCCGGGACCGGTATATCGCTATAACGTGGTGGCGCAGAGTGACGAGATACTGCTTAACCAAAAGGCGTTGCCGACTCGATCCCCTTTCGTAGACCGGAGCGCGGGTGACGCGCTCCGGCAACTCGCGCAGGACTTATTACCTGGAAGGTTCGACACGAGCGCAGTTCAGGACCTGGATACGCTGGCAGTTTACGCCGTGAATCCACAGAAGAACTTTTCATTTCATGCGGCGGAGATTGCGCTCGCAGCCCGGGCAAGTTTTCGCACGATGAACGGGGCGCTGATCTTGGGGCCGGTTGGGACAGCAAGCTATGCGCTTGATGAAAGTGATTCGAACTTCTCTCAGGAGGGGTTGTGGCTGGACAGTCCGAATCTGCTGGTGAATGAACTCACGGTGATTGGACAAGACGAGCCGCAGGCATATGTCCGCGATTATTTTGTGGGTGATGGTGAAAGTCTGAAATTTTATCTTTCGCAAGAGCCATTTGCGCAGGCTAAACCGGCACTGATTGACGAAGAATATTTGGGCCCCGGCCTTGATCCAACGACGTGGGTAGTGAGCAATCCGTCGTCGGCGGTTTCGGTGATTGCGCAGACGCTGCAGATTGCAGGTGGGACGGGTGTGGATGGGCAGACTTCAGTGAACTTTATTGAGCAGATTGAGCTGGGCGGCGCGCTGGAGTTGCAGCACGGGGATGTGAGCTTCACGGCTGCCTCGCAGGGAGTGCTCGGTGGATTGTATCCGGACGAGATTTCTGCGGCGGGATGTTTGGCGGGATTTCAAGTCACACCATCCGGCGCGGGTTCGGCAATTCAGGCGTTGATCGGTGGAGTCTCGACAGGTCCCGTACTGACCACTACGGCAGGCCACCAGTATTTCTTTACTACTTATGTGTATTCGATGGAGGTGTACCGAGCTGGAGAGACTTATCACTCCTCGTTGCATCCGGCAGGGAGCGGATGGGGCGGAGCGGGAGTGACGGCAAATGTTCGATTTGTTCTGGAGGTGCAGGATATTGATCCTAGCAATCCGGAAACGCTGGTGGCCGTGGCGACGGTGTTGTACGACGATGTGATTGAGAACGCGCCGGGGTTCTGCACCTATGCATTGGTGAACGCGGTGAATATGCAGTGCAGCATCGCTTATACCTACGTGGCGCATATTTCGCTGGCCGAGGTGCGTACTGCAATACAGACATCTCCGACAGAGTATGCGCCTTACGTGACGGAGCTTGTGGGTGCGCTTGCAGATGGCGCGGAGTGCGAGATCACGAGCGATCCCTCGCTGGATTTTTATCCGCAGTATGTGCCGGCGCTGAACCAGTTGATTGTAGCGAGCTACCGGGGATCGGGACGAGCAGTCGCGCAGGTTCAGAATGCAGCAAGTGTCGCCTCGCTGGAGAACGGTCCGGATGATGGAACGAGGGGTGTAGTCCGTGTGGCGAAGACGCCGGGCGCGCGCACGGATGTGGATTGCGAGAATGCAGCTTTGGCGATACTTGACGATGCCACAGGAACCGCGTGGTCAGGGACCTACGAAACGTGGAGCGATTTTCTTCCGGGTGCAGCAGAGGATATTTTTCCGGGTGATGCGATTGCGGTGAATGTTCCGTCCCGCGGAGCGTCGTTTACTGCAATCGTGCGAGAGATAGAAATTCAAATTGCGGATCCGGCAGACGATCGTGGTTTTTACACCATCGGATTCGCGAACGATTTGGCGGCGCCATTGGCCATCGAATATACCGCCAGCTCGACCACGATTTCCTTGCAGGAAATGCCGCCGCTTCTGGAAACGAGTCAGGTGGGAGAGTACTACCAAGTGAATCTGACAGAAGCGCAGATCACGGGAGATACATCCACGACGGTGCAGGTGGACGCCGGTATATCGCCAGCGAACGGGGAGGGCATTGAAGTCCGGCAAAACGATTATAGCTGGGGGCAAGCGAACGACCAAAATTTGTTGGGAAGGTTCAACACGCAGACCTTTAGCTTGCCTCGACTGGCGGCAACTCAAGATTATTTTTTACGACTGTACGATAATTCTTCGCCGCCAAAATACTCCCGCTACTCCGCTGCGCTTCATATCGACTATCCGTTGTAACAATCTTCTGTAATGAAGGGGTTGGGCATGGGAGTGACCGATAGAGAGTTGGCGCTGAGGGCAATCGACATCGAGTTCCAGCGCGAGGTGCTAGACAAACTGGTACGGCTGGAAACGAAGATGGACACGCTGGTGGGAAACGGGCAGCCGGGGCGAGTGAAACTCGTCGAGGACAAAGTCGCGGCACTAGAGCGCAACGATTTACGCAACAGTGTCCACAACCGAATCGTTAATGGAGCCATCAGCGCCGGAGTTAGTGTTGCGATTGCCCTGCATAAATACTGGCTGAAGTAAAAAATTAAACGCGGAACACTCAAAGGAGACCATGAGCACAACACCGAGCACGACGATCATCACCAATTTGAAGAGTGTAACTTTATCCACAGCTAATACCCTGAAGAGCGCGAGTACAAATGGAATTGACATGGCAGGAATGCTTGCCCTGGCGTTGGTCAAGGCCGCCGAACTGAAAGTCTGCCTCACATTGATCGTCAGATCTACTGACAGTGCTGATGCAAATCTGGCGGCGCTGAATGACATTCTGGCCAGCCTCAGCTGAGGAATGCCATCAGCAGCAGAGTTTTGTTCCCGCTGCAAACCGGATGAACCACTAAAAATATTTCAAGGAGAAGGTTATGGATTTTCTATCTCAATTATTGAGAGGAATCGCTTTCGTTCCCGCCTTGGTAAACGGCATCGAGGGGCTTTTTGGAAATAAGCCAGGGGCGGAGAAAAAAGATGCCGCGATGTCATTCTTGCAAAATGCGCTTTCCACAGTGGACGCTGTGGCGGCACGCGAAATTATCGATCCTGAGAAATTTAGGAACGGCATTTCTATGATCATCGACGGTGTCGTGCAGTGCCTGAATGCTTCCACCTGGTGCAAGCAATCGCCCAAAGCAACCAGCCAACCATCTGCCTGACGCGGGTTAGCCGATCTCCTCGTTCCATCCCTCCAGCGTTTTCTTAACCAGAGCCATGAACTGATCAGCGACGGCGCCGTCGATCAGGCGGTGGTCGTAACCAAGCGTGAGGTGAACGACCGAGCGGATTGCGATGGAATCATTACCTTCTTTGTCTGTGATTACTAAGGGCTGCTTCGTGATCCCGCCAACGCCCATGATCGCGGAATTAGGCTGGTTAATGATGGGCAGACCGAAGACTGCCCCGAACTGGCCAGGATTAGTAACGGTAAAGGTCGAGCCTTCGACATCCTCGGGCTTGAGTTTCTTGCTGCGGGCGCGTTCGCCGAGGTCGGTGATGCCGCGTTGCAGACCGAGGAAGTTGAGGTCTCCGGCGTTCTTGAGGACGGGGACGATGAGCCCCCAATCGAGAGCGACGGCAATTCCGACATTGATTTGGCGGTGGTAACGAATGCTGTCGCCTTCCAGAGAGGCGTTGATGATTGGCCACTGCTGTACAGCAATAATCGCGGCACGCACGAAGAACGGCATGAACGTGAGGCGAACGCCGTGGCGCTGCTCGAATGCGTTTTTGTGTTTAGCGCGTAACGTGACGATGCGGGTGAAATCCACCTCGTACATGCAGTGAACGTGAGCGCTTGTGCGACGCGACTCAATCATGCGCTGGGCGATGATCTTACGCATGTTGGTTAAGGGAACGAGGTCACCGGGATAAGCTGCGGGAGTGAGCGCAGCGGCGGGCCGCGACGGAGCAGTTGCGGCTGGGGTTTGAGGAGCCGGCGCGGCGGATGCCGCAGCAGGGCGCTCGATGAATGCCATTATGTCCTGCTTGGTAATGCGGCCGCCTAGTCCGGTGCCGGAGATTTGCGAGAGGCTGACGCCGTGCTCGCGTGCAATCTTGCGGACGAGCGGCGAAGAGCGGGCCTCTTCGTCCTCAGTCGACTCTTGCGCTGGTGGAGCGCTGGCTGCGATTGTTGGAGCTGTAACGGGCTTCTTCTCTTCCTTCTTGTCCTCTTTGGCTTGTGGCGCTGGAGTTGGGGCGGCTTTCGACGGCGCAGCTGCGGTTTCGCCATCCACAGCGATTGTACCCACCACCGTGTTCACGCCGACCGTCGTTCCCTCGGTGACTTTGATTTCCTGCAGAACTCCGGAGGCCGGAGCGGGGATTTCCGCGTCAACTTTGTCAGTGGAGATTTCGAAAAGTGGTTCGTCGCGCTGGACCTTGTCGCCGGGCTTCTTCAGCCATTTCGTAATAGTGCCTTCGACGATGGATTCCCCCATCTGGGGCATGATAATGTCAGTCGGCATGATTTCCTTCCAAGCGGCCCACGGTACAGGACAAAGGCCGGATGCAAACTAAATATTATAGCGTTTGAGGGAGCTAGCGTGGAGGCGGGTTGGAGCAGCGAAGAGATACCGCGACCAGCACTCGATTGGTTGCTCTTTTATCGTGTTACCCAATGCCAGTCCTCGCACTCCGGTTCCCTATTTCCCCTCATCGCCGGTTGGAGCAGCCACGCCAAAGCTGGTTTTCCAGTAATCCTGCACGGCGGGCGGTAGTTTTTCCATGTGTGACAGAAGGCTGGTGATCTTCCACATATCCTGCTCGCTGAGAGTTTTGTCCCAGGCGGGCATGCCTGTATAGCGCACTCCGGTACGAATGGTGTAGAAGACGTGCCATTCGGGGTCGTCGGGCGGATCCGAAACAAGATTGGGTGCCGGCGGGTACAAAGACTTCGCGAGCGAAGCCGGTTTGCGGTCGAGTCCGCCGTGGCAGACGGCGCAGTTCATGGTGTAAAGCTTCATGCCATCCTCAAAAGTTTGGTCGTTGGGAGACAAGGGATTCGTGACGTGCGGAGCGTGCCGCTCCATGGAAGCATCCACCGCGCCATTGGCAAGACGAAACTCCCAGTGCGGCGGAGCTATGTTTGCGGTGGTAGGGAGGAAGCCCAGCATAGCGAAACCAAGCCCTCCGAGAACGATTACGAGAACTGTAACGATAACGCCGAGAATAAACTTACCCATGTGTCCCCTCCGGGAGTGACTATTGTGGCAGAAGGAGTGGGTGCGGCGCTAGTTGTGGCCAGGTGTTGGAAGGCTCGCTTGGTACTCAAGAATCAATACTTTTTCAGTCGCTCTGCTTCGCGGACCACATCGCTTACCTTGGGCAAATAGTGTTCTTCCTGCGGTGGAGAGAAGGGAATCGCGGAATCCAAGCCGGCGATGCGGACTATGGGACCATCGAGGTCGTCGAAAGCCTCTTCATTAATGATAGCGGCGATTTCGCCAGCCAGGCCTCCGGTGCGGGAGTGCTCGTGCAGAATGATTACTTTGTTCGTCTTCTTTACCGTATGCGCGATGGCTTCGCGGTCGAGCGGAGAGACGGTGCGCAGGTCGAGGATTTCGACATCGATATTTTCTTTCGCGAGGATCTCGGCAGCTTCTAACGCGGTATGCACCATCGCCGCATAAGTAATGATGCTTAGGTCGTGGCCTTCACGGACAATGTTGGCTTTGCCGATTTGGACGACATAATCATCCGTGGGGACTTCGCCCTTGATGCGGCGATAAAGATATTTGTGCTCGAAGAAGATGCAGGGATTGTTGTCGCGGATGGCGGCTTTGATCAGGCCTTTTGCGTCGTAAGGAGTGGCCGGGCAGATTACTTTGAGGCCGGGATTGTGGACGAACCACATCTCGGGATTCTGCGAGTGGAAGGGGCCGCCGTGGACGTAGCCGCCGCTGGGTCCGCGCAAGACTAGCGGGGCGGGCGCGCCCCAGAGGTAATGCGTTTTCGCAACCATGTTGCTGATCTGGTTGAAGGCGCAGCCGATGAAGTCCATGAACTGAAATTCGGCGACGGGGCGCATGCCGGTGAGCGATGCTCCAAAGGCCGCGCCCACGATGGCGGATTCGGCGATAGGCGTATCGATGACGCGCTCGGGACCGAAGCGGTCGATGAAACCGTCGGTGACTTTGAAGGCGCCACCATAGATTCCGATATCTTCGCCGAGGCAGAAGACAGAGGGGTCGCGGTCCATTTCTTCCCAGATTCCCTGGCGGATAGCTTCGAGATAGGTGAGTTGCATAAGGTCAAAAAACTCTTTTCGCCACGGATTTAAACCGATAAACCTAGTTCTAGTTTCTAAAACTTTCTTGCCGCTACGCGACTTTTGTTTCTACTCGGACATCAATTTCGGCTACGCAGTTCTGCATGGCTGAATAGTTTGATGCCGTGTGCCATTCCCCATCAGATTTTCTTATAGCCACGTCAGAGAGTTCCTCGATACGGAGGCAGCGCCAATTCTCGGGGGATCCGTCTCGCTTCAAGCCGCCTCTGCTCTCGCCAGCAAATTGATACATCAGTGCATATGGCGATCCTTTTATCTTACCCAGTACATGCGGGCACATCTCGCGGACCGAACCTCGGTAGCTCACAGCTAGAATATCTTTCGCGAGAATTGCCTGGCGAATCAGGCTGTAAATCTCTTCGACGGTTTGACTGCGATGGAGCATAACTTACTTCAAATGCACTGCCGCTTCAGTCGTTTTGTATCCCCCGCTCCCTTTCTTCACTTTCGGCATCCCGTATTTTGGTTTGATTTCGTGGCAACCGTCTTCGCAATAAACGCCGCCTTCGGCGGATTCCGGCGTTGGCATCGGAGAATTAACCGCGATTTCGCGCTCGGCTTCGATCACCCGCTCTACCTCTGAAATCAATTCAGTGTTTTCTTTTGCCGTCAGCCACTTCTTTTCTTTCACGAGATAATTCTCAAACCGCCCAATCGGATCACGCTTTTTCCAGAATTCGAACATTGGCTTTGGCACGTACGCTGCGGCGTCGTGGATGGCGTGGCCTTTCATCCGCATCATCTTGGCTTCGATCAGAGTCGGGCCTTCGCCGCGATGGGCGCGTTCAACGGCGTCACGGGCGGCGTCATAGACCTGGCAGGCGTCGGTGCCGTCGACGATCACGCTGGGGATGCCGTAGCCGATGGCGCGCTCCGCGAGGTCTTTACAGCGATACTGCATCTCCGACGGCGTGGAGTAAGCCCATTCGTTGCTCTCGACAAAAAGCACAAGGCCAAGATTCTGCACGGCGGCGAAGTTTATACCTTCATAGGTGACGCCGGTGGACTGGCCGCCGTCGCCGATGTAGGTCATGACGGCAATGTTGCGTCCCTGCAGGCGCGCGCCCAGCGCGACGCCGGAGAGCACGGGAATGAGATCACCCAGCATGGAGATCGGCGAGACCATGTTGCGCTTTTCGATGTCACCGAAGTGCGAGGTGCCGTCGCGGCCGTGCGTGGGCGAATCGGCTTTGGCCATGTACTGCATCATGGTGTCGCTGGCGCGAAAGCCGCGCACCAAGAGCGATCCCTGATTGCGGATCATGGGTGCGAACCAATCGTCTTTGCCGAGCGCATAGGCCGACGCGCAGGAGCAGGCCTCCTGGCCTAAACCGAAATAAACTCCGCCGACGACTTTGCCTTGCTTGTAGAGGTTTTCGAGCGCCACTTCCATTTTGCGATTGAGCAGCATGTAGCGGTAGATTTCGATGCACTGCTTTTTATCGAGATACTTGGAATCGCGAATCGGTGGAACCGGAGCATTCAGGTTGCCAGTAACTTCGTAGCGGACGTGCTCAACGCCGTCTTTATCTTTTTCTATCGTCTGACGGACGCTGAGGTCGGGATGCTCCAGACGCATGTCAGGAATGGAATAGGTGCGGAGGCTGCTGTCAGACTTCGCTTGAGGCGCGCCGTTGCGCCGGGAATTACCGTTAGAGTTGTGCTTGGGACTTTTCTTCTTGATTGCCATGGTAAAGGCTCACGCTACAAGCGGAACTACTTATGCTATCGCAGAGTGGCACATTGGACCAGCGAGTGTCTGCCGTCAGTCCGTCCGATTTTTATCAAGTCCAGAACGCGTCATCTTCTTTGTGAATCTGTTGAAGCTCAGCCGGACGCTGCATCGGAACTCCGACCGTGCGGCCGAGCAGTGCGTCGATGGTGTCAATCCAGAGTATTTGGCTCGAAAACAATGTGCCGAAGTTGCGAGAGATCGATTCGGCAACGGCGTTCAGATCGAGTTCTCTGCCAAGTTCTCTCTGCATCGAGGTTACTGGCTTCGCCGTGATGCCGCAGGGGATGATCAGTTTGAAGTAGCTGAGATCGGTGTTTACGTTGAGGGCGAAGCCGTGCGAGGTGACGAAGCGGGAGATGTGGATGCCGATGGCGGCGAGTTTGGCTTCCGCGCTCCCCTCAGCGGCTGAAGCCGCTTCCTTGTGCTGGTCGCTATCGGCACGACTGAAGTCGTATCCTTCCCGATCCTCTTCGGACTGGCTCGCTTCGCTTCGCGGGACAGCCGAGGCGGCTGTCCCCACATATGCATTGGCGCTTCCCGCATAAGTCCAGACGCCTGTCAAGCCTGATATTCGCTTGGTTGGGATTGCGAAATCCGCGCAGGTGCGGATCAGGACTTCTTCGAGGCGGCGGACAAATTCTACGGCACCCAGCGTCCTGCGTTTGCCATCGGGCATCGCGAAGCTGCGCAGGTCGAAGATTGGATAACCGACGATCTGGCCGGGCCCGTGGAAAGTAACATCGCCGCCGCGGTCGCATTCGAAAAGCTCCACGGCGCGCTGGGCTAAAAGTTCGGGCGATGCAATTACATTCGCGGCTTTTCCGTTGCGACCTAGCGTGATTACGGGTTTGTGTTCGAGCAGTAAGAGGACATCACCGATCTTTTCTTCTTTGCGCAGAGCGACAAGCTGCTGCTGCAAACGCAGGCCGGTCGCGTAGTCAACGGTGCCGAGTTGGACTAGAGAGATCAAATTAAATTTGCAATCCGTGGCCAAGAAGTTTTATGCGTTAATCGCAATTCCATAAACGCTATTTGCCGCGTCCAGCATGGCTTCGGCCAGAGTGGGATGCGCGTGAATCGTCCACATCAAGTCTTCCACCGTGGCTTCGAGTTCCATTGCGGTGACGGCTTCGGCGATAAGTTCCGTCGCTTGCGGACCAATAATATGCACACCGAGAATCTCGCCATAGTCGGCGTCGGAAATAATTTTGATGAAGCCTTCGTGTTGGCCCACGATAGATGCGCGCGAGTTTGCGGTGAAAGGGAACTTGCCGATCTTTACGTTGTATCCTGCTTCGCGGGCCTTCGTTTCGGTTAGGCCCACGCTGCCGATTTCCGGATGGCAGTAGGTCGCTCCGGGAATGTGCTCGGGATTAATCGGCTTGCCCGGTTTGCCTGCAATCTTCGCCACAGCTACGATCGCTTCCATCGCACCTACATGCGCCAGTTGCGGCGTGCCCAGCACGATATCTCCAACCGCATAAACACCGGGCTCTGCGGTCTGCATCCAGGAATCAGTCTTGATGAATTCGCGATCAGGTTTGATCTTTGTACGTTCGAGGCCGATGTTCGCCGTGCGCGGCTTGCGGCCCACGGCAATCAGAATTTTCTCGGCGTCAATCTTTTGTTGCTTGCCGTCTACTGTGATGGTGACTGCAATTCCAGACTTCGTCTTCTCAACTTTATCTACTTTCGCACTGGTGTGGAAGTTGATGCCGCGTTTGCGGAAGACGCGGGCCAACTCCTTTGAAACTTCCTCATCTTCCACGGGAACCAGCCGCGGCAGCATCTCGACAATCGTCACTTCGCAATCGAATGAGCGATAGATCGACGCGAACTCCACACCTACCGCCCCAGCGCCCACGATGACGAGCGACTTTGGCATTTCCTTCAAACTAAGAATCTCGATGTTAGTAAGAATGCGATCGCCGACATCAAGGCTGGGCAGTAAGCGAGCTTCCGAGCCAGTGGCAAGAATCACATTCTTCGCTTTCAGATGGCTGGCCTTGTTATCGTTCACCACTTCGACGGTCAATAGGCCATTCTGCGCCGGGCCGGTCAGTTTGCCGTAACCCTTCACCGTCTCAACCTTGTTCTTCTTCATCAGAAATTCGAGGCCTTTGGCGTGCTTTGCCACTATCTTCGACTTGCGGTCCTGCACCGCCGCCCAGTTCAGCTTGCGTGCGTCTACGCCTTCGATGCCAAATTCCTTCGCGTCTTTGAGGTGGTCCCAGAGTTCGGCATTGAACAGCAGAGCCTTGGTCGGAATGCAGCCCACGTGCAGGCAGGTGCCGCCGAGGAATCCGTCTTTTTCAATGAGTGCAGTCTTCAAACCCCACTGGCCCGCGCGAATGGCGGCTGTGTAGCCAGCAGGTCCGCTGCCGATAATGACGACGTCATAAATAGTTTCAGGCAATTAAGCGCTCCTCACGACTAATGAACAGATGTCTGAAAGCAAACAAATGATTCTAGACCAGCATCGCTGACGCGCCAAGCGAGACCCTGAAAAGGAAAAGGCCGCCTTGCGGCGGCCCAATCAGCAATCTAACCAATATCAGTTGCCTTCGTTGCTGGCGCGCTTCCAGTTGATCAACTCGCCGATGGTGGAACTAGTGCTGGAAACTGGCTGCTTATAGGCTTCGACTTCCGAGCGCGAAGCCTCTTCGCCGACGGCTCGGATGCTGAGACCAACTTTCTTTTCTTCCGCGCTCATCTTGATGATCTTGAAGTCGTGCTCCATGCCGGGCTCAAGATGCAATGGCTGTCCATTTCCATCTACTGCTTCCGACTTGTGGCAGAGACCTTCGACGCCTTCCGCAATTTCCACAAAAGCGCCAAACGCAGCTACCCGCAGCACTCTGCCGTGAATCACATCGCCGGTGTGATGCGTCTCGAAGAACGTCTCCCAAACATCGGGCTGAAGCTGCTTCACTCCCAGCGAGAGTCTCCGCTTGTCGGGTTCAATCGCCAGAACAATAGCTTTTACCCGATCACCCTTCTTCAGCACTTCCGAAGGATGCTTCACGCGCTTGGTCCAGCTCAGGTTGCTCACATGCACCAGGCCGTCGATGCCATCTTCGATCTCGATGAACGCTCCGAAATCGGTCAGGTTGCGGACCCGGCCTTCGACCGTCATGCCCACAGGATATTTATTGTGCAAGGCATCCCAGGGATTCGTGGCCAGTTGGCGCATGCCGAGAGAGATTCGCCGCTCCGTGGGATTTACATTGAGCACCACACACTCCACCTGGTCGTCCACGTTCACTAGCTTGGAAGGGTGCTTCATCCGCTTCGACCACGTCATCTCGCTCACATGGACCAGGCCTTCAATGCCCTGTTCCAATTCCACGAACGCGCCGTAGTCGGTAACACTGATTACTCGTCCAGAAACGTGTGCGCCCACCGGATAGCGATGCTCCGCATCCAGCCACGGATCGGGCGTCAACTGCTTGAAGCCCAGCGAAACCCGCTGCTTGTCTTTGTCGTACTTCAGCACCTTCACCTGAATCTGGTCACCCACATTCACCAGGTCGCGCGGATGCGTAAGCCTTCCCCACGACATGTCGGTGATGTGCAACAGCCCATCCAGTCCGCCCAAATCCACGAATGCGCCGTACTCGGTCAGGTTTTTAACCACCCCGGTCAGCACCGAACCTTCTTCCAGATGTTCCAACGTCTTGCTGCGCTTCTCGGTCTGCTCGCCTTCCAGCAATTCCTTGCGCGATACCACAATGTTGCCGCGCTTCTTGTTGAGCTTGATTACCGTAACTTCGAGGGTCTGCCCCTTCATGCCCTCAAGATTCCGGATGGGCCGCAGATCCACTTGCGATCCCGGTAGAAAAGCTCTCACGCCCAGAACATCGACCGTGAGACCGCCCTTGGTGCGCTCGATCACGACCGCCTTGATCGGCCTCTTTTCGTTGTGCGCTTTCTCCACTTCATCCCAGGCGTGAATGCGCGCCGCCTTCTGGTGCGAAAGGTTGATGTAACCTTCTTCGGTGTGCCCTTTCTCGCGCATCACCTCAATCTCGTCGCCGGGCTTTACCTTGGGCTTGCCCTCATGATCCAACACCTCAGAGAGCGGCAGCATACCCTCCGACTTGGCGCCTACATCCACTACTACGTGCGTGGAAGTCAGCTTCAGCACCGTGCCTTTAATTACACGGTCTTCTCCCACGGCTTCTTCGGTCTCCGTGGTGAAGTTCTCCAGCGCTGAGGCGAAATCCTCATTGGCGGGCTTATCGTCGGAAGCTGCCGCCTGCGGCGCTTCCTCAGCCGGCGCTGAAGTTGTGGAGGGAACTGGAGCCTGATCGTGCGCGGCTAAGTTCTGCTCGGTCGGGATAAATTCGGGTACCGTCGGTTCTACTTCGGTTGCGACGGCGGTGGAGGAACCAGAGTTATGAGCGGTGGTATCGTCGAACAAGGTCATGCCTCTCTACTAAAACCTCGCACAAGGTGCGGGAGGTTGCGGGGCCTGCTGAGCGGACTGCTGGAGTGAGTCGTTTGGTTGTGGTGGGCTCACTCTGGCGAGTGAGCTTGGACAATCCCAGCTGCCGGACGTTTTACAGAAACCCGCGTCCAAAGGGAACTCTTCGACTATAGCAACGCCTCGCAAACAGTGTCAAACGCAAATCTTGCATGTTACATTCGTGTTGCAATTTTGCCGGAAACGGTCTATCCGAAAGGCTTTGGGAAGGCCAAGATTTTCAGTCTGCGCGGAGATCTGGGGTTTTTGTCTAAGTGGTCTCAGAGAAAATTTTCGTCGGATTTCCATGTCTCATGATTAGATAGATGCGATGAAATATTGTCGCTTTCAACTGAATGGACAGGCTCATTACGGGCTAGTCGAATCCGTCGCCGGGCGCGAAGCAATCCTGCGCATTCTTCTCACACCTCCGGAAGAATCTGATGGCGACGTGGAAGGTCTGCGAACACGGCGGATCGAATCGATCGCAGTCGACGAAGCTGCGCTGCTTCCGCCGGTGCGGCCATCGAAGATTGTATGCGTAGGCCGCAACTATCGGGATCATGCGGCGGAGCTGGGGAATGAAGTTCCGCAGGAACCATTGTTGTTCTTTAAACCAAGTTCCGCACTACTCGGGCCGGGCGGTGTCGTCCGCAGGCCGAAAATCTCGCAGCGCGTGGATTACGAGGGCGAGTTATGCGTGGTGATCGGCAAGACTTGTCATCAGCCGCCGCCCGATCAGGATGTTCGCCAATATATTCTCGGCTACACCTGCCTGAACGACGTCACAGCGCGTGACCTGCAGAAGAAAGACGGGCAGTGGGCCCGCGCCAAAGGCTTCGACACCTCATGTCCCGTGGGTCCGGTGGTGACCGATGAAATCGATCCCTGGGCCGGGGTTGGCGTAGAGACACGCATTAATGGCGAGGTGAAACAGCACGGCAATACGCGGGATTTCATCTTTACGTTGGACGTAGTCATTCGCTACATCGCTCAAGCAATGACTTTATTACCGGGCGATCTGATCGCCACCGGCACGCCAGCAGGGGTGGGACCGCTTGTGGCAGGAGACGTGGTGGAGGTTAGCGTAGAAGGCGTTGGTACGCTGCAGAACTCTGTGCTGGATGAATAGAAGCCAGAATCCGCGGCCCTCTTATTGCAAGCGAAAGCGTTCTCGCATCAGGCGTTGCAGTCGGGGTTTGTAAAGAAGATCGTAGGCCAACTCTTTGTCGGGAAACATGGCTAGCGCGGCGCGCTTAGCACCTGCGGCTAGCTCTGAGGCCTCTTCCACCGTGATGCCAGGATCCTGGCTGATCACTGACGTCACCATACTCATCATCACCTGCAGACGCCGAATTCTTCGCGCCTCATCTTCTACTTCGTCTGCGCTGCCTTGTCCTCGAAGTGCATTTTTTTCGTGATCCGCCGGTTCTCCCGTGTTCATTCTGACCTCTTTGC
Source organism: uncultured Acidobacteriaceae bacterium (assembly GCA_963838015.1). Lineage (GTDB taxonomy): Bacteria > Acidobacteriota > Terriglobia > Terriglobales > Acidobacteriaceae > Sulfotelmatobacter. Next base: position 855,078 of record CAWIPG010000001.1, read on the forward strand.
ACATTTTGCTTGCCCTACAGTTTTTGGATGTTTGACATTGCCCGCCGTTGCGCCTGTTTCCCAGAATTCTCCTCCAATCAAACACTAAAGCAAACGGCCCGAAGGTGCTGGGTCAGCGATAAAACAGCTCCGTTCGCAACCTTGCAACAGAGAAGCTCATCCACTGAATGTCGGTTAATGAGTGTCGCTTCAATCGCGAGAAGAGTTAGAATCGCTGGAGCGCAGAGTCGAGCCTGTCTTCATCGCGGCCGATTCCGAGAACGGGAGACGCTATGGCAGAGCAGCCCAAGGTGACGACGGAAGAACGCCGTCCTGATCCGAATGAAAAGTTGGTCAAGGTCTTCGACAGCGAGCAGGAGACGGAGGCGCTAGTGGTCAAGGGCTTGCTCGATTCCGCGAATATTGACAGCGATCTCGCCTCGGCCAGCCTTCTGCAGGACGCTTTCCCCGGCATGGGTGGAATGATCATTCTGGTGCGCGAAGAAGATGCTAGGAAGGCGCGCGATCTCATTGCCGAATACCGGCAGCAACCTTCCGCAGGCGACTCTGCTGACGAGCCGGATGATGACGACGCTACGGAAGAGCTGAAAGCCGCGGAGTGACGGAGTGGCCGTCGAGATAGAAAGTGACAGCTCCGTTGAGATCGGTACGGTAGACCCGTGCCCCGGCGTTTTGCAGGCGCGCCAGCACGTCGGGCTTCGGGATACCAAAAGAATTTTGAAAGCCGACCGAGATCATGGCAAAACTCGGCTTTACGGACTGCAGAATCTCTGGTGTGGTTGATGTTGCGCTGCCGTGATGGCCGACCTTCAAGAGGTCCGCACGCGGATGGTATAGGCTGGCTATGCGGCGCTCGACAGCTTTCTCGGCATCGCCCTCCAGCAGCACCGAAGTGTTTCCATAGCTGACGTGCAGCACCATGGAATCGTTGTTCTTAGGCTCGAGCCCCACCGGCCAATCCCGCGGCGGAAAAAGCACATCGACATTCGCGCCGCCCAGCTCAAATTCGTCTCCCTCCCAATGCCGCACCACTTTGATTCCCAGAGCGTGAGCTTGCTCGATCAGATTTTCAAGCGCTCGGCTCGGAGGCAGCAAACCGATCCATAGTTCTTTCGGGCGAAAATCTTTGAGGATGGCGGGCATGCCGCCAATGTGATCGGAGTGGCCGTGAGAAATCGCGACCGCATCGAGACGGGAGATGCGGCGCGTCCACAGGTAAGGCGCAACCACATCTTCACCAAAGTCGAGTTGCGAACCAGCGCTGAATATGGGGCCGCCGGCATCGATGAGCAGAGTGCGGCCCTGCGGCATCACGAGCAGGATGGAATCGCCCTCGCCCACATCGATGGAAGTTACTTCGAGCAATCCGGTCCGCGTTTGCGGATTTGGCGTAACGAAAGCCAGCGCCAGAGACGCAGCCAGAAGCGCGGCCAACCCCGTGACCGCAAGCAGTGCGCGTCGGCGTGCCAGGACCATCGCCAGAATCAGAGCGGCAGCTGCTGCCAACATCATCACTACAGACGGTGTCGCAACCCGAAGATCGGCCAGTCGCAGGCCTCCCAAGCCGTGTACCGTGCCGGTGATAGCTTGCAGCGCAAATGAGGTCAGCAAGGCCGGAAGTTTCGCCAGCGTAAGAGACAAATATCCAACGCCGACCGTAAGCACCGCCGCGGGCATGAGGAGTTGCGTGAGTGGAACGACAGCCACGTTAGCGGGAAGGCCGATGGTGGTGGCGCGGTGAAAGTAGTACGCCATCGGAAGAGCCAACCCCATCTGCATCACCGCCGAGACCAGCAGCAATTCGAACGTGCGCAGACCGACGATGGCCGCGCCGCGCACCAGTTGCAACGATCCTGTTTTCCCCAGGAAACGCGCGAGCCGTCCTGCAATCAACCGCAGGTCCAAACGAAACTGTGCGACGCGCGGAGGCAACGACGGCCCATAATCATCGGAATCCCAATGCGCCAAGGCCCGGCGATAGCGCTGCGAAGTTCGCTCCACCAGCGGCAGGCCGATCGCAGCGACGATGAGCACGCAAACGAACGTCATCTGGAAGCTGGCAGTGAACAGCTGCCGCGGATCGAATACGAGTAGCCCCAATGCCGGCCGCCCCCAGCGCATTGACCATGGCACGGTCGCGGTAAAGCAGCCGTGTACCCAGAAAGATGGCGCACATCAACGTCGCTCGCCACACTGGCGCTCCGACTTCGGTAAGAAAGGCGTAAGCAACACAAAATAAAATCGTGAACAGAGTCGCCGGAATCTCTCCGAGCCGCAGCCGACGTAGCGTCCAGAAAGCGACGAACGCAAGAATGGTCACATTCATTCCCGACACGACAAGGATGTGATATGTCCCCGAGCGCTGGAAATCGATCCGCGTGTCGCGATCGATGAAAGCCTCCTCGCCAATGACCATCGCGCTAATCAGAGCGGCTTGAGGCGGCGCCCAGAGTACCTGCACTTTGGCGATGATGCTGGAGTGAATGCGAGTTCGCCAGAGTTCGATGCGGCTGCCCACGAAGCCCGGCAGAATTTCCACATCTTCAGCCTTGGCGGACCCCAGCGCCGCAATGCCGCTCGCGACGAGATAACCCTGGTAGTCGAAAGCCCCGGGGTTACGGAAATTGCGCGGCAGCTTCAGCTTCACCGGAAGCCGGATTCGCTCGCCATAGTGAAGCTCGCCATAGTGAAAGACGTGCGTCGCGGAAGTTAACGGGGTATTGTCCGATGAAAATGTCGACCCGTTTGTTTGTGCGCTGTAAAGCCCGAGCCTTACGCCGGAATGGATGGGAATGTGCGCACCGTCCTCGCTAATGATTTCTTCAGTTTCAACGTCGGCACTCTGTCGAAATTCACCCGCACCAGCCTCCCGCATTTTCCCGTCTCGCGTCACATGCGCAGTCATCTCGACCGCTCCGCCGTAGGCGAAAGGCTGAAGGCTGGTATCAAGTGGACTTGCCGATCCGCGCATTTGCATGTGCAGCGAGCCCGCCAGAAAAAACGCGCCCAGAGCCAAAGCTGCTCCGAGCCATTTCCTTCTGCGCGCGAAATAAATCCCCGCCGCAAGAAACGCGGCGCCCGCTACCACCCACCACAACGGCGGACGATTCATATAAGTGCCGGCAACAATCCCCGTCGAGTAAGCGAGTGCAGCCCACAACATTGGTTGTCGCGGAGACGACGGTTCGAATTCAGGTGGAGTGGATGGCGCAGTCGGCTGCTTAGGAAGAGGCAAGGTCGGCATTGTGTGCCATGGTCTAAGCGCGGGTAGATATTTGAAAGGGCGCGCTTACAGCCGCGCCGCAAATCTACGAGCGGCTTTAGCCGCCGGGGGGAGCGCCCAACTAGGGGCCTTATCGCGCTAACTGTACGATGCTTTCGATATGGTAGGTCTGCGGAAACAGATCGACCAGATGCACTTGCTCGATGCGATAACCCGCTGCCTGTAGCGGCACCAGATCGCGGGCAAGGGTCGCCGGATCACACGACACGTAGGTCACGCGGAGCGCGCCTGCTCTCGCCAGCAAACGCGCCACGCGATCTCCCAAACCGCCGCGGGGCGGATCCACAACTACCAGATCGAGCGTATGTCCTAACTGGGGAAGGGCTGCATCCTGCTTGACACGCTCCGTGCCTCCAAGCCCCGCTAGATACTGCTCGGTTGCGGAATGCACAGCCTTACCACTAGCAGGCAGATTGTATTGCAGGTCATTGGCGGCGGTCTGTGACGACTCAACCGAAACGATGTGACGGAAGTTACAGGCCAGGGCTGTGGAAAACAATCCTACCCCGGCATAGAGGTCCAAAGCCAGTTCGCCCGATCGGCCTGTGGTCACGACGTCAATCAATTCATCGATGAGAAATCTGTTGGTTTGGAAGAAAGCGCCCGCGCTGACGCGGTAGACTCCTGCCTCAGTCCGGTAGCTCAATTCTGAGGCGCCGACCGTGACCAACGGCGTCAGCACACCTTTTTGCGGCTCGCGGAACGCCACCACGCCCACGATCTCAGGCATCGCAGTGCAAAGCTCCTCGGTCCACGCCCGCACTGCGGCGCGCCGTGCCTCGGGAGCGCACAAAAACTCGACCAATAGCTGGGTGTCATCGTCATTCGCAAAAAACTCAACCTCGTCCACGCCTTCTACAACTTTGCCTGCGCGCCCAGCCTGCCACAACGCGGCAAGGGCGCGATTGATTAGCGGCGAGCTTATGGGACACTCCTCGACCGGAAGCAGTTCATGCGATGCGAACTTGAAATATCCCACCGCGAATTCCGGCCGAGTCCTCACTTGCAGACGCGATCGATTGCGATAGTTCCAGGGCGGCGAAGGGTGCGCCTGAATTTCACAATCCAGTTCGAGCTTGGCGATCCGCCGCAGGTTCTCGCGCAGGATTTCTTGCTTGATCGCAAGTTGATGCTGGTAGCTGGCGTGCTGGTAGTTGCATCCGCCACAGCGGCTGAAGTGAGGACAAGGCGGTGGGATGCGGTGCGCCGAAGGTTCCAGAATTGTGGTGGCGTGAGCCCGAGCGAAGCCCGGCTTCTCCTCCGTGAGCGCCGCTTCGATCTTCTCTCCCGCAAGAACAAAAGGAACGAACACCGCCTTGCCGCGTCCGTGATCGCCCACCGGAAGGCGAGCGAGTCCGTCGCCGCCATAGATCATCTTTTCAATGTTTAGGAGCAAGACTCGATTCTACGGCATGGTTAGGGCGAAGTGGCCAGCCGTGAATCTCTATGCGTGCGGAGATGTCGAAACCCAGCCTCGTTAGGCCTCAAGTTGCCAGGTCTGCAAACTGAGCTGAGGAGGCTCATCACAGCTCATACTCCGCGCCGCGGCTTCATCTGGAATTTGGGTCGCGGCCTTCTTCTCGTGCCAATCTAGAAGGCGATTCATGCGATCGATAATAGAAGCGAGTTTCTGCGGATCATTTTCCCGCTGTGCCATCCTTTGTAGTTTTCTCCAGCCTTTTGGTTCGTTTGGCAACCGCATGGTCGATCGATCCTCCGCGAAGTGGATTCTGAATTTGAATATCTCAGTATTTTTCCAAGACCAATACGGTTGTTTCTGTAGCACCTTTGACTCGCGATTTCCCAAAATGGGAAGCCATAAATGTTTGGTCGCGAAATCAGGCGCCGCCGCCCTTTGCCCTGCAATGAAGAGCCAAACTAAGAACTCACAACGCCCGTCCCGCCGCTGCTCCGGAAGCCCACGCCCACTGAAAGTTGAAGCCGCCGAGATGTCCGGTTACGTCCACTACTTCTCCAATAAAAAATAATCCCGAGACCTTGCGGCTTTCCATGGTCTTGGCCGAGAGTTCGTCGGTAGCAACACCACCAACCGTAACCTCAGCTTTCTCATAGCCTTCTGTGCCCCCCGGTGAAATCGTCCAGGCATGCACCTGCCGTTCCATGTCCGCGAGTGCGAGATTGGTCCATGAGGCTGGCGCGTGCGCATCTAGCCACCGATCCGAGAGACGATGGGGCAGAAACTTCCGCAACTCTGCACGGAGAGTATTCAGATTTCTGGGGATATTCGAATCACGAAATTCGGCGGTAACCTCGCATCCCGGCGAGAGATCGATCACAATGGACTCCGGCTTTTTCCAATAGGAGGAAATCTGCAGAATCGCCGGTCCGCTCAAGCCCCGATGCGTAATCAGCATCTTCTCGCGAAACTGCTGCCCGCCACACGAGGCAATCACCTCCACCGAAACGCCTGCCAGCTCACAGTAGCGGGAACAATCCTCTGCATTCATCAGCAGGGGCACCAACCCCGGCCATGGCTCCCGAATGGCTAGGCCGAACTGATGCGCCAGGTCGTATCCAAAAGCTGTCGCGCCAATCTTTGGGATCGAAAGTCCTCCGGTTGCGACTACCAACGCAGGAGCCTTAAATTGTGCGTTAGAAGAATGCACAATGAAGTCCGGACTTCGCTCGACTTGCTGAATCTTCGTATTCAGAAAAATGCTAACTGCGGCATCAAGGCATTCTCGTTCCAGCATTCCGAGAATGTCCCGCGCGGAGCGGTCGCAGAACAACTGTCCCAAAGTTTTCTCGTGATAAGGAATGCCATGTTTTTCGACGAGAGCGATGAAATCCGCCGGCGTGTAGCGCGCCAACGCCGACTTGGCAAAGTGCGGATTCGAGGAAAGAAAATTTTCCGGCTGGCAGTGAAGATTAGTGAAATTGCAGCGTCCCCCGCCGGAGATCAGAATCTTTTTTCCCAGCCGGTCAGCATGTTCGAGCACCGCGACACGCCGGCCGCGTTTGCCGGCCTCGATGGCGCACATGAGTCCCGCTGCGCCGCCACCAAGGATGAGCACATCAAAGGAATGCGTCATTGAAATCGAATACCAGAAATCGAAAATCAGGAATCGCCAAGAAATCGGCAACCAGCAAATCACATGTAAAAGAGGCTTAGGCGCGGCAAGCCGTATTTTTCCAGCAGCCGCTTGTGAACATACTGTTTTTGCAATTGCTCGATCTGCGCAGATGCCATCTTTCGCCGGTAGGGCGCTAGTTCACGGTCCGCCTGCGCGCGCACGGCCACGATCTCTTCATCCGGCGTCGCGGTGAGTAATGCGGCAAAAAGTTTTTCTTCCAACACAGTGAGATGCCGTTCCAAGTCCTCCAACTTCAATGAAGCTCTCCGGGTTTCAATCTCTTGCGCCTGCTTCCGCAGCGTGGCCGCGCAGTCTTGGGCGACGGTTTGAACGGATACTCCCGAACTGCGCGGTAGCTTTGCAGCATCGAGAAAATCGGCGTTGCGGCGTAAAAACGTGGCGATTAAATCCGGCTCAAACCCTTGCTCCGCGGTTGATTTGCCCGCTGGTTGCTCGGCCGCGCTGCCCACAGCTGCCTCTTTCATTTCTTCCGCCGCAGCCAGTACAGCTTGTGAACAATATGCCAGGCTATTTATTTTTTGTGCTTTCGAGGGGCGCTGGTCGTAGCGATCAAACGCGGCATCGATTCCGCGCAGCACAGCATTCAGCGGAACGCCAGCGTCTTTCCAGGTCTCAATCAGAACCCAGTCGAGAGTCGTTAGTAGCAGTCCTCCGCCACGCCGACGCAAAAACTGCTCCTCGATTTCGGTGAAGTAGTCGAAGTAATTGACTCGATCTTCCACGGTAGCTCAGCGGGTGGAGCGCGAAGTGGAAGGAGTTCGTTCACCGCGGTTGTTCTTCGTTCGCACGGAAGTTTGCGCGGCTTTGGGCTCGAGCCCGGCATGCGCCGCCACGTTGCGCTCCCAGATGATGCGCAGGCCCTCAAGGGTTAGAAAATCGTCCACCTTCTTAATGTACTTCGATCCGGTGCCAATCATCGGCCCCAGACCGCCAGTGGCGATCACGTGCGTTTCGGGACCCAGTTCTTCCAGCAAGAGTTCAAGAATGCCATCCACCAGTCCGAGATACCCGTAGTAAAGCCCTGACTGCAAGCTGCCCACGGTGTTGGTTCCAATCACACGCGCCGGCTTTCGAATCTCGACCCGCGGCAGGCGTGCCGCGCGCTGAAATAGCGCGTCGGCCGAAATGCCAATGCCCGGGCAAATCACGCCGCCAAGATACTCTCCCTTTGCGGAAACGCAATCGAACGTGGTCGCGGTGCCGAAGTCCACAATCACACACGGCCCGCCGTACTTTTCAAACGCAGCGACGCCATTCACAATGCGATCAGCACCCACTTCCGCCGGATTGTCGTAATGCACCGGCATCCCAGTCTTCACGCCCGGCTCGATCAAAAGCGGCTTGGAATTGAAGTAGCGCTCGCAAACCTGCCGCAACACCGGATCGAGTGGCGGCACCACCGACGAAATCACGATGCCGCTAATCTCCGAAGCCTCCAGACTGGCCATCGAAAATAAATTGCGGAACAAGACGCCGTACTCGTCAACGGTGCTGCCTTGCCGGGTTGCAACCCGCCAATTGGCGACCAGACGCTCGTAGTGCGGAGCGATGTCTGCGTCACCATCCGGATGCGCCTTTGGAGCCTGCGCAAAGACTCCCAGCACCGTATTCGTATTGCCTACGTCAAGAACAAAAAGCATGATCGTCCGCTAGCTGCTAATTGCTTGGGTTAACTCTCTCACCGTCCCACTCAAAATAGTTCGCAATCCCTGTGCGGTCTGCACCTGCAAGAACCCGCGCTCATCCAAGCCTTCCGTGATGCCTTCGACTCGCGTCCCATTTTCCTCGACGCGAACCTGCTTCCCGCGCACCCAGGAAGACTTCTCCGCAAAGCGGCGGAGAATCGATTGTCGCGCATCGGCGTGTTCAACTAATAAACGATATTCTCGCTCGAGTGATTTTAACAAAGCTACAACTAGTTCCACCCGCGACCAGTCGCTGCCCGTAGCCAGACGCAGCGAAGTCGCCTGATCTTCCAGTTCTTTTGGAAAACTCGCCTGGTTCACGTTAATTCCGATTCCAACTACGATATACCGCACGCGCGTAGCTTCGGCATTCATCTCGGTAAGAATGCCGCACACTTTCTTGCCGGCGACCAGCATGTCATTGGGCCACTTCAAGTCGGGGCTCACGCGCGAGTCAACTTGCTCGATAGCCGCATGTACCGCCAGTCCAACCGCTAGCGACAACACCAACACATCCGAAGGCGGTAGCGCCGGACGCAGAACCAACGAACAATAAATTCCCGTCGACCGCGCCGATTCCCAGACGTGAGCTCCGCGCCCGCGTCCCGCGGTTTGCTCTTCGGCAACAAACACGCTGCCTTCCGGTGCGCCTTCGGCCGCAGCTACCATGGCTGTGGTGTTGGTCGAGCCGATCTTGTAGAAGTGATGAAGGCGAGAGTCGAAAAGAGTACCGCGAAGCAATGGCCCCAGAACTTGAGGCAGCAACAAATCTGGAACCGACCGGAGCTGATAACCGGTTGCTGGATGTCCCGCCACATCCACGCCCAGCCCGCGCAATTGTTGAACCAGCCGCCAGACTTCGGAACGGTTCGAAGAAATCTCCTGCGCAATCTTCGTCCCGCTCACCACAACGGTCGCATGCTCCATCAGCAAGCGCACGATGCGACCCAGGCGAATATCTGTCGGCTGTTCGTGTGATGTAGATGCTCCCGACCGCGAAGGCCGACGGCTCCGAATTGTTGCAGGCTTCTTGATGCGGGAATTATGCGGGAGCGCGCGGAAAAGCACAAACGCAGCGTTCTTATACCGGCGCTACGCGCATGCTCATATCCACGGCTTGCGGCGAATGCGTCAGCACGCCAACCGAAATAAAATCCACGCCGGTCTCCGCATAGGCGCGAACATTTTCCAGCCGAATCCCGCCCGAGCATTCCAACGGAATGCGCGGCTCAAGCTTGGAACAACGCTCAACCGCGCTGCGCACTTCCTCGGGAGACATGTTATCCAACAGAATCGCTTCCGCTCCGTGCGCCAGAGCCTGCTCCAACTCTTCCTGCGTGCGCACTTCAACCTCAAGGATCTGGGAACCGCGCCGGTTACGCAGCGCGCGCTCGATCGCCGGCACGATTCCTCCCGCCAGCGCAATGTGATTGTTCTTGATCAGCACTCCATCGGAGAGGTCGAGGCGGTGATTTTGTCCTCCGCCGCAGCGCACGGCGTATTTGTCGATTACGCGCAGCCCAGGAGCGGTTTTGCGCGTATCGAGAATGCGCGCCTTGGTGCCGGAAACCGCATCCACAAACTTCCGGGTCAGCGTGGCGATGCCGCTCATTCGTTGCAGAAAATTCAAAATCACACGCTCGCATGAAAGAATCACTCGCGCGTTGTGCCGGATAACCGCGACCGATTGCCCCTTGTGCAGGCGCACGCCATCAAAAATTTCGGGATGCGTGGTTACTTCGTAATGTGAAGTCACCGCACCATCGAGTGCCGCGTAAACGTCGAGAATACGCCCCACGCAGCCGATCCCCGCCAGAATGCAATCCTGCCGGGCGAGAATTGTTGCCGACGCCCGCTGATTGGGATCGATGCAGGCGTAGCTGGTCGCATCGCGTGTGGCCCGGTCTTCGAGCAGTGCGTTCTCTAGAATCGCGGTGATACGTCGGCTATTAAAGTCCATAAGGTAGTGGCCAGTGGCTAGTTCTCAGTTGCCAGCCTCGGGGCAATGCATCTCGTCGCGCTGGCTTTTAATTTTCGCAATCAGCCCAACCAACTCTTCTGCGCGGCGGCGCAAGCCCGCAACCACGGTCTCCGGGGCCTTTGCCAGAAATTGCTCGTTGCCCAATTGGCGCTGATTGTTCGCATACTCCTTCTCGGCCTTCTCCAGTTCTTTCTTCAAGCGCTCGCACTCGGCAGCGACGTCGATTTTTCTCTCGTAGATTACGTGGACATCAAACCGCGCCGTACTGCGCGCACCGGCGCGTTTGGCAAGAGAGCCTTCCACGAATGTTATCTTCTCCACGTTTGCGAGGCGCTCGACCGCACTATGATTCTGCTCAATCATTGAGCGAATTGCGGGCTCCTGGGCAAATACTTCGATCGGCACCTTCACCTTCGGCTCGACTTTCAACTCTGCCCGAACGTTTCGCACGTTCACAATCAAATCCTGCAGAATCGCCATCTCCGTCTCGCCAGCAAGATCGAATTGCCCGTTATCCGCTTGGGGAAATCCCGCCAGCGCAATCGATTTCAGCGGCGGCTGGCCTTCATACATCGCCTGCCAAATCTCTTCCGTGATAAATGGCATCACCGGATGCAACAGCCGCAGCGACGCGTCGAACAGATTAACGAGATTCCCGCAAGCGACGCGAGCCTGCGCCTTATCCGCTCCCTCATCAAAATTCAATCGCGGCTTAATCAGTTCGAGATACCAGTCGCAAAATTCACCCCAGAAGAAATCATAAATGCGGTTCGCCGCTTCATGAAAACGGTACGCTGCAAGCGCATCGTTCACTTCGGCGGTAACGCGATTGAAGCGAGATAGAATCCAGCGGTCTTCGAGAGCAGAAACATTAAACCCGGCAATACCCATGTGGAGACAGCCGCCCTCGGCTGTCGCGGGACGAAGTCCCGGCTCGACGCGATCCACATTCATGAACATAAACCGCGCCGCATTCCAAATCTTATTGGCGAAGGCGCGATACCCTTCGGTGCGGCTCTCGCTGAACGCAATATCCGTTCCCGGCGCAGCCATCGCGGCCAGGGTGAACCGTGTTGCATCCGTGCCGAAGCGTTCAATGATCGCCAGCGGATCGATCACATTGCCCTTGGTCTTCGACATCTTTTGCCGGTCGGCATCTCGCACCAGCGCGTGGATGTAGACGTGGCGAAAGGGCACGCTGTCATTGCCTGAACGTTTGTCGCTGCTGGCAAGCTTGATCTTTGCGTCCTGTTCGTGCCCCTGCATGAAGTGGCAGCCGAACATGATCATGCGTGCCAGCCAGAAAAAGAGGATGTCGAATCCAGTGATGAGCAGCGTGTTGGGATAGAACACATCGAGATCGCGTGTTTTCTCCGGCCAGCCCAGCGTTGTGAACGGCAACAGCCCGGACGAAAACCAGGTGTCGAGCACGTCGGAAACCTGCTCCAGTTTTTCGCTGCCGCACTTGCATTTTGCAGGAGCTTCCCGTGCAACGATTACTTCGCCGCAACCTTCACACGTCCACGCCGGAATGCGATGCCCCCACCACAACTGGCGCGAAATGCACCAGTCGTAGATGTTGTTCATCCAGTTCAGGTAAATCTGTTTGTAATTCTCGGGAACAATCGTGATCTCGCCGCTCTCAACAGCCCTAATTGCTTTCTGCGCCAGCGGCTGAATTTTGATGAACCACTGCTCGGAAAGCCGCGGTTCGACCACAGTTCCGCAGCGGTCGCACTTGCCGAGGGCGAGCGTGTAGTCCTTCTCGGCCACGAGAAATCCCTGCTCCTGCAAATCCGCCAGCACTCGCTTGCGTGCTTCGTAGCGGTCGAGTCCCGCATACGCGCCCGCGTTCTGGTTCATGTGGGCGTGCTCGTCCATCACATCGATCTGCGGCAGGTTGTGCCGCTTTCCCGCCTGAAAATCGTTCGGGTCGTGCGCCGGCGTTATTTTTACGGCGCCGGTGCCGAACTCCGGCTGCGCCAAATCATCGGTGATGATCGGAATCTCTCGTTGCATCAACGGCAGCAGAACCCGCTTGCCGTGCAGATGCGTGTAGCGCTCATCGCTTTTATTAACAGCGATTGCCACATCACCTAACATGGTCTCCGGCTGCGTGGTCGCGACGGTGATGAACTCAGGCTTTTCTGAAGTAGAGCCGCCCACCACCGGATAACGAATCTCCCACAATTTTCCGGCAACCTCTTCATGCTTCACCTCGACGTCGGAGATCGCTGTCTCGCAGCGCGGACACCAGTTCACGACGTACTTCCCGCGATAGATCAGCCCCTCTTCATAAAGCCGGACGAACACTTCGCGCACCGCGCGCGAGAGGTTCTCATCCATGGTGAAATATTCGCGATCCCAGTCCACCGATGCTCCCAGCCGCTTCATCTGGTCGAGAATCGCGCCGCCGTAGAGTTTTTTCCACTCCCAGACGCGCTCAATAAATTTCTCGCGGCCTAAGTCGCGGCGCTTCTTGCCTTCTTTTGCGAGGTCGCGCTCCACCATCATCTGCGTGGCGATTCCGGCATGGTCTGTCCCCGGCAGCCACAGCGTGATGAATCCGCGCATGCGATGCCAGCGCACAATGATGTCCATCTGCGTCTGGTTGAGCATGTGGCCCATGTGCAGCCGCCCGGTCACATTTGGCGGCGGCAACAGCAGCGTGAACACTGGACGCGTCTCGCCCTCCGGCGGCGTGGGCACGGAGAAAAGTTTTTCTTTGACCCAGTATTCGGCCCAGCGCGTTTCAATCGCGCCCGGCTCGTAGGATTTCGGCAATTCGTGCGGCATGAATTTTTTGTAGCTTGTGTGGACACCTGCCCCTGACTGTCCGCTGGGAGAAATCCCGGAAGTTTCGCAGCAGAAGGAGGAACTTTTGATCTTACAGGCGCGAGAAAAGAAGGGTCAAACGGCGAGGGTGATAAAGAAGGGCGGGTGTGTGCCCCCGCCCCGAAACAAGATTACGACTGCGCTCTAGCTACTGCCTACCGTGACATGCGCCTCGCCACCTTGCAGGCAACTGGAGAGGTATGTCCAGGTTCCAGCAATGGCTGCGGTTACGGTATATGTTCCCGTGTTGCCGTTGGACGCGGCGGGCACGGAAATAGGTGTTGGAGTGAACCACTGGTCGTTAGGGTCAGACGGCGTGCTGACCGCGCAAGCGGTGTTGGTTCGGTTGACGAATACGAACGATTGGTTGACCTCAAGCGGTCCGTTGGTGACCAATCCCGTTGAAACATCTACCTCCGGCAATCCGGGACCAGCGTAGCAGATTCCGGTCGCAAGTATGGTTGAGAACAGCACAAGCTTTACTGCCTTCTTCAACATCAGGCTTCTCCTTCACAGAGTTAACTTCGAGATTTACTGCAGGAGCCCGCGGAGGCCGGAGGAACGCCGGGAACGAGGCGCTTCCGAACTCCGTTGAAGCACACGAGGGCTCTTGCGATCCCATCGAGTTGCGACAGGCTACCCCCCCCCGGGAAATCCTGTCAAGGAGAAACTCAAACTTTCATTTTTGCTGTTGTGAGGGTGACTGGGAACCGGCCCCACAGAGAATGGGTAAATCCTTCGGCCGCAGATGCAGCGACCGAGGGATGACAATCAAAACAGATACGCACGTTCCGAAACAGCTCCAGCTTAGCTGGCCTTCTTCGATTGCTTCGAGAGGCTCTCTTCAACGACAACATGCACACCGGCGTTGACCTGCACGCCGCTAGCGGTCCAACTCCACCCTTCTACGGGGCTCAAGATATTGGAACTACGATGGCACTTCTGTCTGGAGCGGTGAATGAACCAGGGTTGGGTGTAAACCATGGATCCGCAGTGGGCTGTGCAGTCACGGTAATGGTGCCCGATAACTCGCTGCACGTCCAGCGAAAGGGTTCACCCTCCTGGAGTGGGCCGCCCGTCACAATTCCGGTTACTACATCCACGGATGGTATTGGCATGTGAACCTCCTGTTAGGTCTAATTGACCCTTTGAATCTTTCACTTCTGCTGGATCAAACCTGGGGTCACTTCACGGGATTGCTAAGGGCGGAGATTACCCCGCCCCTTTATTTAAGGTGCAAAACAGCGCCAGCCAGGTAGCCCGCGCCTTTGGCTCGTGCCTAGCTGGCTTTCCTCTCGTGCTCGCGTGCCGGCATCGTGCTGTCGACCACGATGTGCGCGGCGCTGCTGGTGAGCATGCCGCCAACGATGTAGGTGACATACTGTCCTGTAGGGGTTATTTGCGCTGCCGTCACCGTGACGCTTGTGTTCCCCCGGGTTATCGTGGCGGGGCTCGGGGTGAACCATGAATCTTCGGCCCCTACCTCGTTCCTCCCAGTGATCGTAACGTCATTCGGGTTGGCGGAAGAGATTGTAAATTCGAAACTCTCCCCATCTATGATGGATCCTGAGACGCTTGCAGTGGTTAGATTGACCGTTGCCATGTGAACCTCCTGTGAAGTCTGATTGAGAATTGACTTTTCGATCTTGGGCCTTTACTTCTGCTTCATCAAAGCCTGATAACGGGGGTTGTCGTGCAGGTTATCGAAATCCGGGGTTCCGCTGACCACCGACCTTGAGTACCCCGCAGCCAGAGCCTTGCTTAACCACTCTAAAGCGGGCCCGGTTTCGCGCAACTGGTTGTACACCAGGGCGGCGGCAAAAAGCAACTCTTTATCGTTTTTCCCGATAAGGGAACGATCCAGGTAGTCGAGAGCTTTAGTGCGGTCTCCCAACATGGCCCAATACCTGGCCAGGTCGCTCAGAACATCCGTGTCGCGAGGGTTGACCTTCAGGCGCTGCTCGGCCATTGAAATCGCCTTTTTATAGGAATCGATTGCCGAAGACTGATTGCCGCCGTAGTAATAGGCGTCGCCCAGGTTTCCCCATGTCTGATAATCACTGTCATCCAGCTTTAGTGCCTGCTGGGTATTCTGGTCAGCCTGATCGAATTTTCGCAGGCGAAGGTAGGCGGCACCGAGGTTCTCATACGCCATGTATGAAGGTCGAATCCCGATCGACTTGTCCAACGCTCGCGTTGCCTCCTCGTCTTTGCCTTCGTAAAGCAGGACAGCCCCGAGGTTGCTGTAATCCTTGTAGCTGTCCGGCTTCAGAGACACGGATTTCTCAAACATCGCCTGTGCTTTGCCGTACTCCGCCTGCGCGACGTAGAACGCCCCCAGCGCGCTGTAGCCGCGCCAGTAATCGGGGCGAACACTTATCAGGCGTTCGTAGCTTTCCTCGGCCTTGTCGAGCTGGTTCAGATTTCGATATGCCTCAGCCATGTGCCGATATGCCTGAACGTCGACAGGGTTGAGCTGAACAGCCTGCTGAAACTGCTGGGCAGCCTTCTCGAACTGCCCGGTTCCGTTTTCGAGTGTGCCCAGGCACATGTGACCTTCAGCACCGGCATTGCCTAAATCGATGGCCTTGGAGCAAGCTTGCCGAGCCTGCTCGATCCAACGCTTTTCCTTGGTTAGGGAGTAAAAGGACCAATAGGTTTCACCCAGACCGGCTTCGGCCGGACCGTAATTGGGGTCGATCTTGATTGCCTGTTTGAAAACAGTCTCGGCACTGGTGAGCGTTTCTTGGCGGGCGTTTTGCCGGAGATAACCCACGCCCTCGACATAATACTGATATGCCTCAGGCAGTGTCGTGGAATGCGCGCCGAGAGCTTGCCGCTCCTCGGTCCGCAGGTTGATCTTCATCGCATCGGCGATGCCGCTGGTTAGTTTGTCTTCGATGGTGAACAGGTCGGAGACCGGGGCGGTGATCGAATCGGCGGCGAGGTTTTTGTCGGTCTTGGCGTCGATCAGGCTATAAGCAGCGCGGACCAGATCGCCATCCTGCTTGAGCGAAACCGCAAGACCAAGATTGACGCCGTATTCCTTTTGCGCGTCGGCCAGCGTGGAGATTTTCTTATCTTCGAGCGTGCGCGCTGGAATGACTTCGATATCGTGGTTCGCGCTCAATTGTGAAAGCTTGGCGGCCACATCTTCAAGCAAGCCTTTGCCGAAGGCGGTGAGCTTGGGATCCTCGGCGACCGCGGCGATGGGCAAAACGGCGAGGCTTTCATGCTCGGGAACCAGAGCGGCCGGCTGCAAAGCTGCGAGTTTGCCAGAAGATGCGATCCGATGCATCAGTCGCGGTCCCCAAACCGCGCCAGCAATGACCAAAACCACGCAGCATACTGCCAACCCAACCTGCAGCTTGCGTTTGGGAGACCAGATGGCGGCGGTGCGAGTCGACCTCAGATTCCTTCCCGACTCATAATCCTTTTTCAGCTGGAGCAGGTCGGCGTGAATTTCCCCGGCGGTCTGGTATCGCAGGTCGCGATTCTTCACCAGCGCCTTGTCGATAATCTGCTGCAAACGCTGCGGCAGTCCGGGCATCGATTCATTCAGAGAAACCGGCGCCTGCCCCAGAATCGCATGTACCGTCACCGCCCACGTGGGTCCGGAGAAAGCCTGCTTGCCCGTGGCCATCTCGTAGAGCAGCACGCCGAACGAGAATAGGTCGGTGCGAACGTCGAGTGGTTCACCGCGTGCCTGTTCCGGCGACATATAGGCGACCGTGCCGATGGCCGCACCCGTGTGCGTGAGCGGTCCACTCCTCGACATAGTGAGGTCGTTCGAACTCCCCAGGTCCGGCAGCGTGAGCTTGGCCAGACCGAAATCGAGAATCTTCGCCTGCTCCCGCGTAGTGATGAAAATATTCGCGGGCTTGATGTCGCGGTGCATGATCCCTTTGGCATGCGCCGCCTGCAACGCGTCGCTGATCTGCAATCCCCAATCCAGCAATGTGCCGAGAGGAACGGGCTGCACCCCAATGCGGTCACGCAGAGTCTGCCCTTCGAGCAGTTGCATGGCGATGAAGGGACGCCCCTTATCTTCGTCGATCTCGTAAATTGTGCAGATGTTGGGATGGTCGAGCGCGGATGCGGTGCGGGCCTCGCGTTTAAAGCGCTCCAGTGCGCGCGGGTCGACCGCCGAATTTTCTGGAAGAAATTTCAGCGCAACCAGACGGCCCAGGCGGATGTCTTCGGCCTTGTACACCACACCCATGCCGCCCTCACCCAGCTTTGCCTGGATGCGGTAATGCGAGACAATCTGATCCATCGTGGCGCAGGCCTCCGGCTTTCGGGCCCTTTGTCTCGAATGGTACTCAAGTTAATTAGGGTGCGCAACCGCTAGGAGTGAATTACTTTTTCTCCGAGATTTTTCGGGAAATCTCGGCCATGAGCTTGGGGCGAAGGTCGGCGAGTACGCTGTCCACGATACTGGCTACGTCGGAAGGTTTGTCTTCAGAAGCGGCGGAAGCTTCCCGCAAAATCTGCTCGGCGCCTGCCGCTACCGCCATCGCAGCGGACTCTGCAGGCACAGACAAAGGCACTTCGGACTCGCTCGGTTTAGTCTCTGCCGCCGCGTCGGACTTCGCTTCTCCGGAGTCTCGGCTCTGCCGCCATGTGGCCCAAGCCGCAGCCGTGCTCTTAACTGTTTCGGAATCGAATTTGGGTTCCTGTGCGGCTTCTTCATCGTGAATAATCGGCGCGGCAGTAACGCTTGAGGCCAACTCCGCCGTGGGTGCGTTGGCTTCTGCCGGAGGCTGCGCCGTCTGTGCTACCGGAGAATCGACAACTTCCGTTGCTGCGGCAACGCTCGTAATTTCGCTGACTGGAGCCGGCTCTGAATGCGACTGTGAGAGCTCTGCCACCGTAGATTTTTCTGCCTCCGCCTGCACCGGCGCAACTTCTGTTGGAACGGATTCTGCAGCCACGGCTGGCTCGCTCAACGTGCTAATGGGTTCAAGAAGAGAAACTGGCGCCGTGTCCACAGGAGATGCTGCCAGAGATGAAGTCTCCGATTGCCCGGTGGGTATAGGTGCAGCTTCGGGTGTAGGCCCCGGTTCTGGATTCGAAATCGTCGCAGCAGGAAGTTCTATTGCTGCCTCAGCGCGCGCGGAAGAATTTTCGGGGGGCGCGGATTGCGCCTCCGGCATGCTTGCGAAACCGATAGGCTCTGTCTCCGCGACTGCAACGGCTGCATAGCCTTTCTGCATCTCTTGCTCGAGCGAGATCGCAGCGTCTTCGCTATCCAAAGCCACAGGAACTGCTGTCCAGCAAGATGCACGTGCGCCCGTCGCCACTGATTCGGCAGTTGCCGCTATGGTTACAGGCACATCGTTTTCTCGTTCTGCGAAAGTTGCAGACGCAGCTTCCGCGGTTGCAACGCTGGTATCTTTACGCGCTTCTACTTCTAACGCCTTCGCCTCGATACCGGCTTCAAAAGTCCCCGGCGTGGGCTCGAAATTCGCTGCATTACTTGTTTCAGTTTCAGGCTTTGTTTCAGAGATCTTTGTTTCAGGAATCAGGTTCTCAGAAGCCTTTATCTCAGAACCCGGCTTCTCGACATCAAGTCCGGCAGCCGCTGCCATCTGCATCTGCGCCACAGCCGCTGCAATTGCAGCAACTTCCTCCGGCGTCACGTCATTGGGTAAGTTGGGTGGCACGAGTGCCGCCACATCTACGGTAGCCTCCGGCGCTTCCACAGCCGGCACACGCGAAGGCTCTTTCTCGGAGGCTGGTTTATCCACTACCGTGCGGAGATCGCGATTCACCTGGTTATAGATTGGTGATTCGTCCGCAACTTTCTCCTCAGCCTCAGCCTGCGATTTCTGCTTCGGAAACGCGATCCGGCTCTTCCATCCATTATCTTCATTACCGGTTGCGTTGCGGCCACCGCGGTCGGCTTCCTCCGCCGCCGCCATCGCGCGCGCAAAGCGTCCAGGCTTGGAGGGTTCGGCGCGCGGCACCACTTTATCTTCCAGTTTCGATAGGGCACTCAGCAGTTCGCTGGCTTCAAATGGCTTGACGATGAAGCCGTCGGCGCGTACTCGTTGTGACTCTTCCGGCTTGAATGGTTCCAGCTTGCCTACGCTCAATAACACCGGAATCCGCGCTGTTTCCTGCGATTCCTTGAGCCGCTGGCACACCTCTAGCCCGCTGTAGCCGGGCATATAAACATCCAGGATGACCAGGTCGGGTTTCAGTTCCAGGATCTTCTTCAGGGCGGCGGAGCCGTTATTGACAGCAGTTACTTCATACCCCGCATCTGCGAGTATCTTGCGCCCCATATTCTGGGCGGTCACGCTGTCGTCGGCAAGCAGTATCTTCCGGGCCAAGGAAAAGTCCTCTGATGAGGGGAGATATGGCGAAGGTAACCTGCCCTTGCAGGTAAGTCAATGATCAGACGGGATGTTACCTGGTTACTAGCGGTCAGCACCTACCGCGTGCAGGGCTTGGTTTAGAACGGGATGATCTTCTTAAGCCCCTTCTTTTTCTTCTTTTTGCTGCTCGAAATATCCTTATCGCTGGCCAGGCTGGAACTAGCAGCTGCGGCGGTGGCGCCGCTTGATGTTGCTGAATGCTGAATCTCGTTGATCTGCACCGGAGGTGGTAACGGTTGATTATTCGCTGCCGTCGCATCAGCGGTCGGAGTCAACTCATTCGGATCTGGCGCTCCACTCGGCTTCGCTACAGTTGCCGCAGTAGTAGGCTGCAGCTCATTTGGATCAGGTGCACTTGCCGGGTTCGCGTGCGCAAAAGGCTGGCTGTTGTCGGCGGCGGGCGTATCGGAGCGAGGCGCCGGCTCATTCGCCGCCGGAATTCCTCCCTTAACTGTTTCCACCGCTAGACCGTGATCACCAGCGGCTATACCCATCGCTCGCATTGCGGTCGCTCCCGCATCCTGATTGGCTGCGACCGGCGTCGGATCCACCAATGTTGGCTCTCCATCGTGCGCGGCCAAGTCCATGTTAGGACCCTTCTTAACCACGTTCATCATGAGTGCAAGGGCAGTGCTGTCACGGCGGCTGTCTTCTTCCGCCTTGTTCTGCGCCACCGCTGCCTTCGTAGGCCGCGGGATCGGCTGATGCAGCGCCGCCAACCGCTTCTTGGCGTCATCTCCGCGATCCATCACCGGATACCGCGTAATGATCTGCGAATATGCGGCCGACGCTTCCTTGGTGAGCTCCTCGACCATGTTGGCCTTAACCTGCTCGGGAACGCAGCCGCGCTGGGGGGCGGTCTTGATGCAAGTCGGTCGGGCTCGCATCTGCGCGATCTGGCCCTCATAATCTTGGCCCAGAAGAAACAGTGCCTCATCCGCTCCGCTGTACAGCGGATATTTTTCTACCAAGGTCTTCAATCGCGCAATGGACGCTGGATACGACCCTCTCAGATTGTAGAACTTTCCAATTCCGAACTCGCGGTCGGCCAAAACCTCCTGCACTTCCAGCAGCCGCTGCTTGCCTTCCTTCACCAGCTTGGGGTTATCCGGATACTGCATAATCAGATTGCGGTATTCATCCTCAGCACGCTTAGCATGGGTGTAGTCGCGGTCCGACTTCTCCATCTGCTGATATTGAATGTTCGCAATCTTCAACTGCGCCTCGGCTGCTTCCGGCATGTTAGGGAAGAACGTTTCGAAATCGCGATACTCCTGCTCCGCCTGTGCCAACGACGCCGTGCCGCCTTCCGCGTACCAGGAATCGCCCACCGCCAGCTTCGCGCGCGCGATAAATTCCGAATCCGGATAGGTATTGATCAGGGTCTGCAGCGTCATGCGCGCTACGTCGAAGCGGTTGTGCTTCATGGCGTCCATGGCCTTGTCGAACAGCACCTTATCGGGCTGCTTCGATCCCACATTCGCCAGCGGATTGACGGCTTTCTTGTTGGTGCAAGCCACCGTCAACATCAGCAGCACGCCCAAAACAGCAACCAGAGAAATTCGACGCGACATTAAGACCTCGATATTTTTGCGTGAAGAAAACATACTTGAATGTGGGAACAGCCGCACCCGGCTGTCCACCGAGCAAAGCTCGGCACTTTTCGCTTGCCCGCCGAACCGGCGGTCTTAGACTTTCAGAAGAGCCGCTTCCGTCGCAGCTTTCAGCAACGCCCCGGCATTCTTCTTTGGATCACCATTGCCGAACACCGCGTTGCCTGCTACCAGAATTTCTGCGCCTGCCCGCACCACATCGCCCACCGTATCGAGCCCTACCCCGCCGTCCACTTCAATGCGGTAGGTCAGGCGGCGCTGGCTGCGAATCTCCGCTAATCGCCGCATTTTGTGCAGCGTAGCCGGAATGAACTTCTGCGCCCCAAATCCCGGATTCACCGACATCACCAGCACATAATCGATAATATCGAGCACTTCTTCCAGAGTATCCACCGGTGTTGCGGGATTAATCACCACTCCGGCCAGACAATCGTGGCTCTTGATCAGATGCAGCGTGCGATTCAAATGCCGGCAAGCTTCCTGGTGCACCGAAATCCAATCCACGCCAGCTTCGGCGAAGGCCGGGATAAAGTCATCCGGATTCTCGATCATCATGTGGCAGTCGAGCGGAAGATCGGTCACCTTGCGCAATGACTTCACCCCCGGCGGCCCAATCGTCAAATTCGGGACGAAATGCCCATCCATAATATCCACATGGATGACGCTCGCGCCACCGTCCTCCGCGGCACGCACCTGCTCGCCCAGACGGGCGAAGTCCGCCGAAAGAATCGAAGCTGCCAGCTCAATCAAACCGTTGTCTCGTTGACCCTGGGGTCGCGTGGTCGGAAACCTCTTGAAAGTTTACCATCGAGGGCCGTTCTGCAAACACGGATTTTCCCGAACTGCGGGCGTCATTGCAGCTTCGCGAATTCCGCCTTGGCTTCTTTCAGAACCGGGACATCCGGGTCGGCATCTTTCCACAGCGTCAGAAAATCCTGATAAGCCGTCTTGGCCTTCGCCTTGTCTCCAGCGAGCACATAAGCGCGGCCCAGTTCCAAATGAGCCAGCGCACCGGTGACGCAGTTCACGACGATGCCAGGATGGTCGATGATCTTCTGAAATTCCGCCGCAGCGCCGTCCTGACCAGCGGCCAGATAAGCTTCGCCTCGAAGGTAGGTTGGGTAGAGGCAGGAGTTAATGGAGTTGCCCACGGTCAAGCCGTACTCCACATTCACAGTGTTTCTTAGCTGCGTGATCGCGGTCGTCGGATCATTGGCGCTCAATGCCATTTGCGCCGCAATTGTGGGCAGCCAATAGGACTGCACGATCGTGTGGATCGGATAACGCTTGGCGAGTTCCTGGGCTAGCGTGTTCGCTCTCGCCGTCTCGCCAGCCCGCGCAAAAACCAGCGCCGTAAGCTCCTGTACGCTCTGGCTGTCGGTAGCAAGAGCCAGTCCCGCGGCTGCTTCCCGCTTCGCTTCCTCGAGATTGCCGAAAAGCGCCTCCCGCCACGCGCTATAGAGTTGCCAGACGGCCGCTGACTCCTTGTTATCCGCGCGCACAGCGGCTTCTACGGCACGGCGCGTTAACTCCCGCGCCTTTGTCATATGACCGGCATAAGCTTCCGTATCGGATTCGTCCGCCAGAATCTCATGCTGCAGTTCGGGCCTTCCCTCAAACCATGCTGCTTGTTCGGCCATCCCCTTGGGATTTTTTTCGTCAAACTCGACCGCGTAGAGAACCAGATGCAGCGTATCGTCATCGAGCTTGCGGGCCATCGTCTGTTGATAGAGCTGACGAGCCTCATCAAAGCGATTGAGTGAGAGTTGGAATGCGAGCAGGTCCTCGATCCCGATCACATTATCCGGATTCAGACGCACGGCATCGCGGGTCTGCTCCATCCCTTGTTCCATCTTGCCTTCGATGGAGTACAGCGCGCTAAGGTTAACGTAGGCCGTGTCATCTCTCGGGTAGTTGTCCTCCCACTCCCGGAAGGTTTCGATGGCCTTATCCAGTTCTCCCGTGCCCACCAGGTAATACATCGATGCGATATGCAGCTTCTCTCGTTCGCTGGCCCGGTCGCGTAGGGCAAACGCCTTGCTTAAATAGTCCAAGCCCCGCGTGGGTTGGCCGAGATTGCCGTACATAATACCTACGCCCTCGATCGCGCTTGCGAAGTTGGGATCCAGATCGATGGCATGCTGATAAGCAGGAAAAGCGGCAGCCGATCCCTTTTCGCGCTCGAGCTTCCGCCCGATGCTCGCCGCCTTGAGCGCTTCCAGCGAGGGCGTGGTCTCCTGCGCCAGAGGAGCGTCAAACTTCTGCACCGAGGCCACCGATTCTCCCAACTGCCCGCGCAGTTTACCGGCAGCCTCGCCCAGAACATCGAGCACCTTCTCCTTGCCGGGCGCCGTAGCCTGTTCCTGGGCCAGAATGTCGCCATTCAGGCAATTCACCGCCTTCAGCCCCAACACATATTGACTGCCCAGGCTGGCGATAGAGCCCGCAATGTACACCTTGCTGTCGGAGCGCTGGCACAGTTCGCCCGCGACGTCCGGAGTGAGCGGAGTGCTGACCGGGCGCGTCATCAACTTGAGCGTGGCGGCAACTTTTTCGTCGGAAAGGACATTGAGGAATGGCGATTGCCGCAGCGAAACGCTTAGAGCCTGCTTGAGAGCATCGTCAAATACCGGATCGCCAGTGGAGTTGGCAAAGTCCCCCACTACAATCGTGTCTTTCTCGGTGAGCTTGGGCGCTGGACGATGCGTGTAAAAGTAGCCCGCAGCTACGGCCGCGATTACCACTACAACTGCCGCAACCATCCAGATCAATTTCAATCGCGGTGCGCTAGTAGCTGCGTTCGTTCCTGAAGTCGCCGCCGGCGCTCCTTTCGAACTCGACCCCGGTTTCGTCTCCACCGCTGCGGAGCCGCTTCGTGGCTCGTCCTCCGCAGCCACCGCCGATGCGCCGCTCGACTTGACCTCGCGCTTGAGTCGCTTCAAATCCGCCCGCATGTCGGAGGCATGCTGGTAGCGCAGATCACGATCTTTCTCCAAACCTTTATTGATGATGCGTTCCAACTCTGCTGGCAGATCGGGGTTCAGCCGCACCGGCGCGACCGGAGCTTTATGTAGAATCGATTCAAACAGCAGCGCCGTGGTGTCTCCTCGAAACGGCAGCGTGCCCGTGGCCATCTCATAGAGCACTGCGCCAAAAGAAAAAAGATCGGTGCGCGAATCCAGCGGCTTGCCGCGCGCCTGCTCGGGCGACATATACGCGACGGTGCCCACCGTTGAGCCCGCGTCAGTCAATTGATCCGCGCCGGGGCTGGTCTGAGTCGCGTCTCCGGGAACAGAGGTTACTTTTGCCAATCCGAAATCAAGAATCTTTCCGTGTCCGCGGCTGGTCACAAAAATATTGGCAGGCTTGATGTCCCTGTGAACGATTCCCTTGGTGTGGGCCGCATCGAGCGCGTCGGTCACGTCCAATGCAATTCGCAGCAACGTCTCCAGGTCGAGCGGAGCGCTGTTGATGGTGTGCTTCAGCGTCAGGCCTTCGAGATATTCCATGACGATGTAGGCGCGCCCGTCAGCCTCGCCGATGTCGTAGATGGTGCAGATGTTGGGGTGATTCAGCGCCGACGCAGCTTGCGCCTCGCGTTGGAACCGGCTTAGCGCCTGCGGATCCCGAGCCACGCTTTCGGGAAGGAACTTGAGCGCGACGAAGCGGTGCAGTCGAGTGTCTTCTGCCTTGTATACGACACCCATGCCGCCGCCACCCAACTTCTCCAGGATGCGATAGTGAGAAATGGTTTCGCCGATCATGAGTGGCCGGGCATATGGGGTCGCGTGGGCAAAGTCGCACCATAGTAGAGTCCCACAGCGAGAGAGTCAATTTCCTCTCACGCAGAAGAGAGCGTGTTACGCTCGATGTTCGTGTCCGCCGCTCCTCAATTTACGACCGCCGCATATGGCATAGCTGCCGTGCTCGCCTGGGGTACCAGCGATTTTCTGGGTGGCTACGCTACCCGCCGCGCCAACGCCTTTCTGTTCACCACTGTCGTAAACATCGGAGGCCTGATTGTAATGGGCGCGCTGGCCTTCGCGGCTCATGCAACTTTTCCCTCCGCACGCAGCGCCGCATGGGTCTTGGCTGGCGGTATCTCTGGAGGAGCATCGTTAGCCGTCTTCTATCGCGCTCTTTCTTCCGGAAGGATGGGACTGACCGCTCCTGTAGCCGCTGTCCTGAGTGCTGCGATTCCAGCAGTCGTTTCCATGTTCACCGAGGGCCTGCCCGGCAAGATTCCCATTCTTGGCTTTATCTTCGCCGCCGCCGGACTGTGGCTCATTACCCGCTCCGAAGACGGCAGCACTCCCGAAGGGATCGGCTTGGCCGTTTTCGCTGGCATTGGCTTCGCCGGATTTTATCTTTGCGTTCGCCAGGCCGGCGACGGCTCGGCCCTGTGGTTCGCAGCTTTGACTCGAATTGGCGGCTTCATCGTCACCGGCACGATCGTCCTGCTAGGCTGGAATTTTCGCGGCATCACCGCCACTGGTGTGCGTTGGGCTGTGCTCACCGGCTGCATCGACTCCCTCGGCACGGTTTTGTTCGTTCGCGCCTGCCAGACGGGACGCCTCGACGAAGCCGTCGTCATCTCCTCGCTCTATCCCGCCATCACCGTGCTCCTGGCTCGTCTGGTCCTGAAAGAGCATTTCACCCGCTGGAGATTCGTTGGCCTGTTGGCCGCCTTGGCTGCGGTGCCCATGATCGCGGCAGGGTAGAAGCAAAGTGGCCACGGATCACGCGGATCGTCACAGATCGAAGAACTTCGGTTTTCGAATCCGTGAATATCCGCGGAAATCCGTGGCCGATCTTAGCTCGGTACTCGGTACTCGGTACTGGATACTGGGTACTGCTAGTATCACAGCGTGCCCCTGCTCGAAATCCGCAATCTGACAAAGGTCTACGCTCAAGCCGCATCTGTTCTCGGCGCTGCGGCAGGATGCGAAGTGCGCGCGGTTAATGAAGCCTCGCTCGACATTCACGCTGGCGAAACTCTCGGCCTCGTTGGAGAATCAGGTTCAGGCAAGAGCACTCTAGGACGTTTGATCCTGCGCCTGATCGAGCCCACATCTGGCAGCATCCGTTTCGAAGACCGCGACCTGCTCGCGGCTAGTCCAAGCGAAATGCGCCGTCTGCGCCGCGATATGCAAATCATCTTTCAGGATCCCTTCGCGTCGCTCGACCCCCGCTTCCGCGTAGAAGATATCATCGCCGAGCCGTTGATTATTCACGGTAGCGCAACCGAAGAGAGTGCCCCACACTTGTCGCGTTCTTTGCGACAGGGGGTCCGCGCCCGCGTCGTCGAACTCCTCCGCGCCGTCGGCCTCGACGAATCGATCCTCCACCGTTTCCCCCACGAATTCAGCGGAGGACAGCGCCAGCGCATCGGCATCGCCCGTGCTCTCGCGCTACGTCCCAAATTCATCGTGGCCGACGAACCGGTCTCCGCGCTCGATGTCAGCGTGGGCGCGCAGATCGTCAACCTGCTCGCGCAACTGCAGCGCGACTTCGGTCTGACCTATCTTTTCATCTCGCATTCCATGCCGGTCGTGCGCTATCTCTCAACCCGTATCGCGGTGATGTATCGCGGCAAGATCGTCGAGATCGGATCAGCCCAGCAGATCACCGAGCACCCACAGCATCCCTACACCCGCAGCCTGCTCGAAGCCACGCCGGAAGTAGCGGTGTAGATAGCCCTTGTAGCGGCAGCAGCCCGAGCCTGCCCTGAGCGAAGTCGAAGGCTGCCCGCGACGTGTAGCGAGGAGCCTTCACCATAGAACTGCGTTCCGACGCCTGTGCCAGTCATTGAGAAATGACCAGACGGGACATTCCTTAACGGATTAAAATAGGTATCAGCACAAAGGCAGTACCTGCTTTGACGGACGACATCCTCACAATCTCGCCGGGTCCGCGCTTCAAGACCGCCATGATACTTGCCGTCATTGCGGACGCTCTCCAAATCTTTGTTTTTCCTTCATTCGTCGAAGGCGCCTTATCGCCCGCGGACGACGTACTCGATTTCGGTATCGCTGCCCTGCTGATCAACCTTCTCGGCTGGCATTGGGAATTTCTGCCATCGTTTCTTGTCAAACTCGTGCCAGGAGTCGATTTAGTCCCTTTCTGGACGATGGCAGTTATCAACGTCTATCGAAAATCGAAGCGGATCGCGGCGGAAGAAATTCGTGAACAGCACCCGGCGCTGAAAGATCCGCAGCAGTCCTAGCTTCGGGCAGAAAGTTTTGGAAGCGAATGCCGGATCGATATCGCGCAGCGTGTGCAAAGGATTTGGTAGCAGCGCGTGGACTCGAACCGCGGACCTACGGAACCTCAGCAGCCGAGCATTTGTGATCCGTATATACTACCCCTCGATCCAAATTGCTCGATCAATGCCGGTTCTGGGAGGGAACTTCATTATGTTGAAACGATCGCTGGCTGTTTTTCTGATTGCCTCAGCAAGTTTGGGATTTGCGCAAGACTGGCACCATCATCAGCCAACTTTAACGCCGCAGACGAGCGGTACGACACAGTTGCTGATTGCGGTGAGTCCGGTGACCTCACAGGTGGTTTGGGCAGCCGGTACAGGTGGAACCTACGTGCTCACGACTAACGGCGGAGCGACCTGGACGGCCGGCGTGGTGCCCGGAGCTGAACAACTCCAGTTCCGCGACGTGTATGGGGTGAGCGATAAGGTCGCATACCTGATGTCAATTGGAAATTACACGAAGGCGTTTCGTATCTATAAGACCGAAGATGGCGGCGCAACGTGGAAGATACAGTTCATCAACGAACTGGCGAATGCCTTCTACGATTGTTTCTCTTTCTGGGATCCGACCCGGGGCATCGCGCACAGTGACTCTGTGAATGGAGTATTTCCCGACATCCGAACCTCGAACGGAGTGACTTGGGAATCGATTGCCGACAACATGCCTCCTGCGTTGCCGGGAGAAGCTTCATTTGCAGCGAGCGGAACATGCATCGCGACGCAGGGATGGGGGAATGCATGGATCACGACTGGCGGATCGACCGAGGCAAGAATCCTTGCGACGCGCGATGGCGGCGACACGTGGAATGCGTATGACACCCCGCTCGAAGTTTCGGCGAGCGGCGGAGGGGTTTCGGTGGCGTTTCGCGATGCGGACCATGGAGTCGTTGGTGGTGGAGATTTGTCGAACAATACCGACATCGATATGGCGAAGTCCGACGATGGCGGCCGAACCTGGGCTCTGACCAATACTCCTCCGCTGCAGGGAGCGATTTTCTGTCTGGCCTATGCACGCGGCAGCCGCAATAATTGGTGGGATGGTTGGGGCTGGGGCGATCGATATGAGCGCACAGTTGTAATCACGGCAGAAACCGAGCCGGATTTCGACTCAGGATCGGCAGCTTGGTCGCCTGATGAAGGCGAAACGTGGTTCACTCTACCCAATGTGAGCGGGTATTGGGCTGTTGGTTTTGCGAATCCGCATGCTGGGTGGTTCGTAGGAAATAACGGACAGATATTGAAGATCAGTTTCTAAATGTGGAAGTGCACCGGGGAGCCTGATGCCATGGGCAAGAGTGGAATTCTCTTGAAGTTGCCGGTTTGATTTGGTGGCGGCGCGTGGACTCGAACCACGGACCTACGGATTATGAGACCGTCGCTCTAGCCACCTGAGCTACGCCGCCAGCAAGTTGGGGAAACGCAACGGGAGGGACTTGAGGTGCGCTACAAAATGTTCCCGCTGCCTTGAACGCAACACACCGGAGCGGCGCGTCACGTCCAATCACCATTCTAAGAGCCGCTGTAAAAGTGTGTCAAACAGCGGAGTTGTAGTTCGTGCGCGAATGCACCACTTGCCAGTTCCGCCCGAAAACCGGAAACTGGTTCTCGCATGAAAGCCGTTGCCATAATTCCAGCTCGCCTGGCTTCCACCCGTCTGCCGCGCAAGATGTTGCGCGAGATAGCCGGCAAACCGCTTGTAGGCTGGGTGTATGAAGCGGTGCGCTCATCGTCCCTTGTCGCCGAGGTTATCATCGCGACAGATTCCGAAGAAATTTTGGAGGTCTGCTGCCGCCACGGCTGGAACGTGCGGATGACTTCACCCGCTCACCGCAGCGGCACTGAGCGTGTGCATGAAGTATCGAACTCGATCGCCGCGGATGTTTATGTCAACGTGCAAGGCGACGAACCGCTCATCCGCCCGGAACAAATTGCCAGCTTGCTGGATGTGATGAAAGATCCGGCGGCGCAGGTCGGAACCGCGAAAACTCCCTGCCCGCCGGAAGAAATCTTCAACCCCAACGCGGTCAAAGTTGTGACCGCACCTGATGGACGCGCTCTCTATTTTTCCCGCGCCACAATTCCTTACGACCGCGACGGCACCGCCCCTCGTTACTTCAAACATATCGGCCTGTACGCCTATCGAAAGCCGGCTCTCGATCTCTTTGTGAGCCAACCGGAATCGATACTCGAAAAAAGCGAGCGGCTGGAACAGCTGCGCTTTCTGGAAAACGGAATCTCGATCTACGTTAGCGAAACGCCTTATGACTCGGTGGGCGTGGATACGGAAGAAGATCTGCAGCGCGTGGCGAAGATTCTGGGAAAGCGCTGACTTTCCGGTACCGGCTACTAAAACTAGGCACTGGTTACTCGCTGCTACGCCTGCGGACTCGCACCCTGAGCGCGTCCCCACGCTTCCGCAGCCGCCACCCGCTTCGAGATTGCAGGATGCGAATGGAACAAGGCTTCAATCCACTTCGAAGGCGTGCGCTCTGCCAGATTCTGCTGTGCCAGCTTGTTCATCGACGAAATAAATGGCTCCACGCTGGCAATCGATTCAAAAGCATAGCGGTCGGCCTGCCGCTCGTTGTAGCGGGAATATGCATTGAGCGCGGGCATCAACAGAAGTGAAAGCGCGGTGGCCGTCAGGGCCAGCAAGGGCAGGTTGGCGAAATCGGAAAGCTCCTCGAACATGTGATGGTCGACCGCGTAGTGCAGCACCCAGTTCGCCACCCAGAAGCCGAGCAAAGTTGTTCCCGCCTGCACCAGAATGCTTTTCAGAATGTGTCTGTGCACGTGATGGCCGAGTTCATGGGCGAGCACCGCTTCGATTTCCTCGGGAGCGTAATTATCCAGCAGCGTGTCGGCCAGAATAATGCGCCGCGTGCCACCGAGCCCGGTGAGCGCTGCATTCGCTTTCTTGCTCTTCTCCGAAAGCTTCCAGCGATAAACTCCACGCACGCGCGTGCCCGCATGTTCGCTCAGTTGCACCAACCGCCGCCGCAGGTCTTCATTGTCCAGCGGCTCAAATTTGTAAAAGATAGGGAACAATACGACCGGGGCGAGCTGCGCCAAAAGGATGAACAGCCCAATGAACATCGCCCATGTGATGATCCACCAATGCTGCGGGGATTGCCGAATCATGAAATACAGCAACTCCACCACAATCCCCGCCAGCACCAGTCCCACCAGAAATCCCTTGGCTTCATCCCACAGCCATGAGCGAAATTTTTGCGTGGAGAGTTGAAACCTTCGCTCCAGCCGAAATCCGTAATAGTCAAAGCCAAAGCCCAGCGCTTTGCTAATGAAGAGCAGAAAGAATAAATAGAGGAAAACTGCGAGAGTGTAGTTCTGAAATCCCCGCCGCAAGGCAAGATCGCGCAACCATCCCGTCCAGCCTGTGATCAGCAAAACAACCAAAAACGCCGAGCCCACGACAAAATCGGCAGATCCCAAGCCAGCGATGGATCCGGTTGTAGCGCCGCGCCTCAGGCGAGTCGCTGGAGTCGGGGGTGTGCTTCCGGGGACGAGTCATGCTCAGTTAGAAGTATCGCACTACCGCCGCAAAAAATGTGGAGTCTCAAGCTGGGGTAACCGCTCCGCCATTCCTGACAAAACCTTCCGCGGCTGTGAGGATTTCGCTCACCAGCTCCGGCGAGGCTGCTTCCGAGTACAGCCGCAGCAGCGGTTCCGTTCCCGAAGCGCGGAAGAGGATCCACGCATCCGCACCGTTGCCATTCGTCGGCGCATCGAGAAAAAACTTGATGCCATCCAGGTTTTCTTTTTTCGCAACTCCATAGCGTCCGAGGCTCTGCGTGCTTTCGGCGCGCGCTCGCTGGATCGCGCTTTGCTTCACTTCTTCCGGAATATGCAGATCGCGCCTGCCGTAATAATGCGGCCCGAACTCCGTTGCAAATCCGCAACCAGTTGGCCCAGCGGCTTGCCTTCCTCCGCCATTACATTGGCCAGCAGCAGGCAATTCAGCACGCCATCGCGCTCCGGCAGAAAACGCGAGTAGCCGATGCCGCCAGACTCTTCCCCGCCGATCAGAATGTCGTGCTCCATCATTAAATCCGCAATGTACTTGAATCCAATCTGCGTTTCGTAAAGTTTGCGCCCATGTTTGGCTGCGATGCGATCGAGCATGCGCGTGGTGTTGAAGGCGCGCACCACGTCTCCGGACCACTTCTTGCGCTCCAGCAACCAGCGCAGCAGTACGCAGAAAATTTTATGAGAATCCACAAAGCTGCCGTCTTCGGCGACCGCGCCAATGCGGTCGGCATCGCCGTCGGTGGCCAGGCCGGCATCGCATTTCTCGCGGATCACGGTTTGCTGCAGAAGTGCAATGTGCGGTTCGATGGGCTCGGGATTGATATCAGGAAACAGCGGATTCACTTCCTGACGAATCGTGACGTGCTGAACTCCGCGCTCGCGAAAGATTCCCGCAAGAATTCCGCGGCCGGAGCCGTACATGGAGTCGATGGCGAACTTTGAACTTGGCTTTGCCGATCAGATCCATATCAGCAAAGCGGCAAACCGCTTCGATATACGGCTTCTTGAGGTCGACTTCTTCGATGTCGGCCTTCACGCCTTGCGGCATCGCGCCCGCGCGCAATTCTTCTTCCACCTTCTTCATGATCGCGGGCGTAGCGGAGCCGCCAAACTTTCCTTTGAACTTCACTCCATTCCAGTTCCAGGGATTATGGCTGGAGGTAACCATCACTCCGCCCGCTGCGCCATCGGCTTTCACCGCATAAGAGACGGCTGGAGTGGGCGTGTAATCATTAGCCATTTTCACGCGAATGCCCGCAGCGGCGATCACTTCTGCGGTTACTTGTGCCGCGCGTTGCGAGGCGAAGCGCGTGTCATAACCGATGACCACTCCACCCCGTGAATCCTCATGCTTCAACACGTAGGAAGCGATTGCGCCGGCGACGCGGCGCACGTTATCGAAGGTAAAGTCATCGGCGATAATGCCGCGCCAACCGTCGGTTCCAAACTTTATTTCTTGAGCCATGGTTTGAGGTTCCGAAACTGGAAACTATGTCAGCTTGTGCAGTCTCTTCTCGTCCAAATGCTTGACGACTTTGCCCACATCCTGCGCGCGCTGGCGGGTCGTGATTAAGAGCGCGTCCTCGGTTTCAACCACAACCAGATCGCTCACGCCCACGGCCGCAACGAATTTGCCCGGCGCATGAATGTAATTTCCGTGCGCATTCAGAACGAATGCTCCTTCGCTGTTCACAAGGTTGCCGTCAGCAGGACGGCTCTTCTGCCGCATGATGTTCATGCAACGCGGTCCACGAACCCAGATCGTTCCAGCCGAAATCTGCCGGCAGACAAAACAGGTTGCTGGCTTGCTCACCCTTGGCCGACCGCGGTTCCAGCACCGCGTAATCGATGCTGATGTTCTCGCATTTGGGATACAGCTTGCGGAACGTTGTCGCAAACTTGCGCGTGCCGAAAGTCGCCGCAATTTCTTCGAGCAGGGAAGCGGTCTTCGGGAGATGTTCGCGCAGCGCGTTGGCGAGCGTGCGCGCACTCCACAAAAACATCCCGCTGTTCCAGAAATAATTTCCTGCAGCCACAAATGCGGCAGCCTTCTCCGCATCGGGCTTCTCGGTGAAACGGCGCACGCGCAGAGTGTTGCCGCTGAAAGCGCTCCCGGCTTCGATGTAACCGTATCCGGTTTCCGCGCGGCTCGGCCGAATGCCAAGCACCACAATATTCTCGCCCGCGGCGGCAATCTCTACGGCGCGTTCGATGGTCGCGCGATAATTTTTCTCATCAGCGATTACATGGTCGGAGGGAAATAGTCCAAGCACGGCATCGGGATGCTCGCGCAGCAAAAGAAATGCGGCCAGCCCAATCGCCGGCGCCGTGTTGCGTCCCATAGGTTCGGCCAGCACTTGCGGCTTCGGCAGCTTTGGAAGCTGCTGCAGGATCGCAGGCCGAAGATCGTCGTTGGTAACAATCCAGCATTGCTTCGCCGGAGCCAGCGGCAGCAGTCGCGCCACTGTCTGCTGAATCATGGTCTGCTTGCCGTCGAGCGCCAACAACTGCTTGGCGCGCTTTTTCCGGCTCAAGGGCCAGAAGCGCGTGCCCCGGCCGCCGGCAAGAATCACAGGATAGAAGTTTGAAGTCTTAGCCAAGATATTTAAATTCTCGCTGACTATATTCGTGTTTCTGGTTCAGGCAGCGGCGCGCCCGGCACACGTGCCCTCAGAAATTCCAACCGCCACTGTGGTCGCACCCTAAATTTATCTACCAACGCTGGAACTACCACCGCATCGCCCTTTGCCATGGTCACCGGCTCGGCTCCATCCGCTTCGATGACGCCGCATCCCTCCACCGCGACTAATATCTGCGCCGAACTCCTGCCGGAATCGTCGCGCGTGCTCAGTTCCTGCGCGCCCTTCAGCTCAAACATATCTACTGCAAAGTAAGGAGCAGACACTAGTCGCGCATGCCGGCTGCTCTCCGGAAATCTCTTCCGGCGCCGGTCTCACCACTTTTCCGGAAGCAACGTTTAACTTTACCGCAGCCATGCCTTCTTTCAAATGAAGTTCGCGCGGCCGTCCGTAATCATACAGACGATACGTCGTGTCCGATTGTTGTTGCGTCTCGACGATCACCGAACCCGGCCCCAGCGTGTGCACGGTGCCGCCGGCGACGTAAATCATGTCTCCCGTATAAACGTTCACCCAGTTCAGAAACTCCTCAGCGCGTTTGTCGTGTATCGATTGTTCCAATTGCGCGACGGTCACGCCGGGTTTCAATCCCAATCCGATCTGCGCTCCCGGCTTGGCATGAGCCACGTACCAGCATTCGGTTTTGCCCCAGGGCTGGTTTACGCGGAGTGCCTGCGCGTCATCGGGATGAACCTGCACCGAAAGTTTCTCATGCGGAAAAAGAAACTTCAGCAGCAATGGGAACCGGCGCGCATCACGCGCGGCTTCGCCCACAAGCTCCCGCTGATATTTCTCGCTGACCTGTGCCAGCGTTTGCCCAGTGAGCGGCCCGTTGGCAATCTTGCAATCGTCGCCGGTAAGCCACGCTTCGCCGATCTTTTCTTCAAATGGGTGATTGGGATAAATCGGCGATAGATCGTGCGTGCCCCACGGTCGCGGGTCGAAAGCCGGAAGCATCAACAAAGGATAAAGATTTCCCATAAAAATAATTCAAGTAAAAAGGCCGTTCGCGAGCGGACGGCCTTAGCCGAACCTAAACATCAACCCATTAACAAATCAATTCCGGAAGCCGGCCTACAACGCGCCGAAAAACTTCCGCATGCGTTCCAATCCTCGATCCAATTCCTTCTTCGTAGTCGCATAGGAGACGCGGATATGCTCGCCCGTGCCGAACCCTTCTCCCGGCACAGTTGCCACATGCGCTTCCCGCAGCAACCGTCCCGCCACGTCCGATGCTGACTTCACATTGCCGCGTCCCAGGAACGCCGAAATGTTCGGATAAGCATAGAACGCGCCCTCCGGTAGGGTGCAGGTCACACCGGGAATCGAGCGCAAGCCTTTCACCACGTGGTCGCGGAGTTCGATATATTCCCGCCGCATTTCTTCTACGCATTCCTGTGGTCCGCTCAGCGCCGCCACCGCTGCTTTCTGCACAATCGAAGTCGGATTGGAAGTCGATTGGCTCTGCAGCTTTGCCATTGCGCTCACCACCGCCGCCGGTCCCAGCGCGTAACCAAGACGCCACCCGGTCATCGCGTAAGTTTTCGAGAGCGATCCCAGCACCACGATATGCTCCCGGAACTCGCGAAGCGATCCCACGGAAAAATTCTTGCCTGTGTAATTCAGGTAAACGTAACACTCGTCGGAAAGTACCCAAATCCCGCGCTCATGCGCCAGGCGCACAACTTCAGTCAGATCTTCGGCGCTCATCACAGCGCCCGAAGGATTGGACGGCGAATTCAGAATGATCACCTTGGTCCGCGGCGTGATCAGCCTCGTGACCATCTCCGCGGTAACGCGGAAGCCTTGCGATTCATCGGAATGCAGGAGCACGCACTCGCCACCGGCATAGCGCACGATGTCTTTAAAGGAAACCCAGTAAGGCACCGGCAGAATCACTTCGTCGCCATGATCCACGAGGACTTGAATCGCATTGAACAGCGCATTCTTGCCGCCGGTCGACGCGATGACCTCTTCGCGCCGGTAATCGGAATCGAAATCCGCCGCGTGACGGTGCACAATCGCATCGCGCAATTCAGGCGTGCCCGGCACCGCCGTGTACTTCGTAAAATTATTTTGAATGGCGGCGATCGCTGCATCTTTGATGTGCTGCGGAGTGGCGAAATGCGGCTCACCCGCACCAAAGTCGACCACGTCGATGCCCTGCGCCCGCAGCTTGTCGGCCTCGGCCACCACCGCCATCGTGGCAGAGGGCTGGATGCGGTTGATTCGGTCGGTGAGCTTTAGTGCTTCTGTCGTTGCCGTCGTCATGCTCTTCTTTTCCTTTTCTTTTCTCCGCCCAGCCGCAATTTCGGGAACGATTTCACGCGGCTCGTCGTGGAACTTGTATGCCGGGTCGAGTTTCTCACGTAGTTTCTGCTCGACTATTTCCGGAACCAGCCCCTTCACCGGTCCGCCTGCCCGCGCCACCTCCCGCACCAGCCGGGAACTGACATAAGAGTACTTGTCCGCGGGCATCATGAAGACGGTTTCGAGCGTAGGTTCGAGCTTGCGGTTCATCAGCGCCATCTGCAATTCATACTCGTAGTCGCTGATGGCTCGGATGCCACGCAGGATGCAAACCGCCCCCATGGATTTCGCATACTCGACCATCAGCCCGTCAAACGTATCGATGCGAACATTCCCCAGTGCCCGGTGAGAGCCCTCAGCATCTCCAGCCGCTCAGCCACACTGAACATCGGACTCTTCTCCGAGTTGCGCAGGATCGCGACGACCAGTTCCTCAAAAATCTTGGCTCCCCGCTCCATCAAATCGAGGTGCCCGTTGGTTGGCGGATCAAACGAGCCGGGATAGATGGCGATGCCTTGGTTCAATCTTCCTCGCAGAACAGACGCAACGAATCGGCGTAATAGTAGATTCTATGCGGCGAGCGCGGGGATGGCAATCGGGCCTAAAGTTAGATTTGTCGATACCGCTCTGAAAATTGTCATCCCGAGCAACGCGAGGGACCTTGGTTTCGGTTTACAGTAGGTATGAGCAGTCGTACCACAACCCCTACGCGATCTTCGGCACGAACCTGAATGTCTGTCGCTGATCCCACTCCCGCGACAGATCATTCCACTTCGGGTTTGTAGATTCCACGAGTGCGAGCCGTTTGGCGCGAGCCCACGCTTTGATTTGTTTCTCGCGTTCAATCGCGTTCCGCACATCCTCGAAGCTCTCGAAATAGACGAGCCGGGTGATGTTGTATTTCGCCGCAAATCCTGGCATCAGCTTTAGCCTGTGCTCCCGAACGCGGCGGCGAAGGCTGTTGGTCATGCCAGTGTAAATTCTCTTTGAAGCGTTAGCCATGATGTACACGAAGTACCGTCTCTCTTCGCTCATCGTACTTCTCCTCAAACTATCATCCCAAGCGAAGCCAGGGACTTTGGTTTCTGCTTGCAGCGCAAACCAGCGTTGGCGCAAGCAAACACCAAGGTCCCTCGTTCGCTCGGGATGACAATCCTTACGAGACTGCTCGCTTTGGACCTGCCCTCAGCGTCGGGCCGCCACGATCGGCGCCTTCACAGCATCCGTGCCGGTTGGCATGGTCGTGACCCGCGCGCCCTGCGGCGGAGTTTGTGCTGTTATTACCGCTGGCGGCTGCGCCGATGCCGGAGTCGCAATCAATCCCAACGACTTGCGCACTTCGGTGTCCAGCTTAGCCATCGTGTCTTTGTTGTCTTTCAGGAATTGCCGCGCGTTTTCGCGGCCCTGACCGATGCGCTCACCCTTGTAGCTGAACCACGATCCAGATTTTTCCAGAATGTTGTTGTTTACGGCAATATCGAGCAGGTCGCCTTCGCGCGAAATCCCTTCGCCATAGAGAATGTCGAACTCGGCCTCGCGGAACGGAGCCGCAACTTTGTTCTTCACTACTTTCACGCGGGTACGCGAGCCGGTAACCACATCTCCATCTTTGATGGCGGCGATGCGCCGAATATCCACGCGCACCGACGAATAAAATTTCAGCGCGCGGCCGCCGGTAGTCGTCTCCGGGTTGCCAAACATTACGCCAATTTTCTCTCGTATTTGATTGATAAAGATCAGGCAGGTGCGCGACTTCGAAACCGTTCCCGTCAGTTTGCGCAGCGCCTGCGACATCAGCCGCGCCTGCAAGCCCATGTGGCTGTCTCCCATTTCGCCATCGAGTTCGGCCTTGGGCACCAGCGCTGCCACCGAATCGACCACCAGCACATCGATGGCGTTCGAGCGCACCAGCGCTTCGGTAATTTCGAGCGCCTGCTCGCCGTAGTCCGGCTGCGAAACCAGCAGATTGTCCACGTCAACGCCCAATTTCTTGGCATAGCCGGGATCGAGCGCGTGCTCGGCATCCACAAACGCGGCCATCCCGCCGGTCTTCTGCGCCTCGGCAATCACCTGCAGAGTAATGGTGGTCTTGCCGGAAGATTCCGGCCCGAAGACTTCGACCACGCGCCCGCGCGGAAATCCGCCCACGCCCAAAGCCGCGTCAAAAGAGATCGCGCCAGTCGAAATCACCGAGATGGGGACGATCGCTTCCTTCGAACCCAGCCGCATGATCGAACCTTTGCCAAACTGCTTTTCAATCTGCGCAACCGCCAACTCAATTGCCTTGCCCCGTTCATCCGCCATGGGAGTGTGGCTCCTTTAAGATCGCTGAATCAGGATCGTCGAACTAAATCAAAACTAATCTGGCCGGATTATACATACAGATCGAAGCGAATAAAAGGCGAATCTTGTAAATTGTTGTGAATAACGTTCCGAAATGGGCAATCAGTAGCAAGCTTGTCATCCTTGGCCCGCGCTTTTTGCGGACCGAAGGATCTATGGATTCGTCGGCAGCGGTAGTGCACCAGCCAAGTGCAGAGATCCTTCGTTGGAAGTCCTTGGCTTCGCCCAGGACTCCGCTGCCTCAGGATGACAGACGAGAAGCGCGATTAGTCACCAGAAGCTCACCTCTGCAGCAAATCCACCGGCGCGGTCACATCGTGCACCCGAAAATACTTGGCCAGCGCCGGATACTTTCGCGCCACCGCCTCATACATCGCGTAAGCCACATTGCGGTAGGAAACATGTCCGGCCCGGCGTAGTGCGCAGCTCGGAGATGTAAACCGCTTCGGCGAAATCCATTTTGAATAGGGCACGCTTCTTGAAGGCGAGCGGAATCGCATATTGCGAATTTTCTTCCGCCTCGGGCGCATTGCGCGCCGCAAGCTTTTCCACCGACGTCTGCACACGCCGCATGGCCGCATCGAAGCGGAGATGCATGCCGGAACTTCCACATCGAGCAACATTTCGTAGCCATGCTGCGTGGTGAATCCCTGCATCACCTGAATGCAGCGCCGGTGACGATGCATGTCGCGGAAGCCGCCCGTATCCATGAGGA
>CAWIPG010000002.1:0-1669812 GCA_963838015.1 uncultured Acidobacteriaceae bacterium
TCGCGACGTCCTCATCTGCCCTTGCGTTGGCAGCACAGCCTGTTAGCGAATCGGAGGACATCTAATGTAAGCAGGGTGAACGGACGAGGAGAGAACGCGAGGCAGGCAATCTCTAGGTGTGGCCAGCGATCACCTGCGCTTGTGTTTATGGGCAGCTATGCGTCGGCTCAGAATAACAGTGGAAGGCATCAGCCATTTCGAAGGTCGTTTCCCGATGTCCGGCGCTTATTATTCCGACAATGCCAGCGAAATTGGGCTAGAGCAGTCTGGCCTCGAACGAGCCATCTTCGCCCCGCCCTATTTGGGCTTACATCCTTCTGTGGCGGTCTTTACCGTTTTATCAACGTCGGATAGGTCCCATCGTCTGGATAAATTCCTTCGACTTTGATGGGTGCAAGTAATTGTCATTTTCAGGGGGATCTAATGGCGACCGCAGCTTTTCGGACGACCAGCGCAACCAGAAACCGTAGTCATTCTCAGCTCCAATACGAAAAGTTTGAAGATGCTGCTGTAGAAATCGCGCCGATAAACGAAGGGAGCAGAGTGCAATTGGACGAACGGGTCAAAGACGAGAAGGCCTTCAAAGAAATTATCGGCAGTAGCTCCTCTCTGAAACTTGCACTCACCGAAGTCGAGCGAGTGGCACCTACCGACTCCAGCGTCCTGGTGCTGGGAGAAACCGGAACCGGTAAGGAATTGATAGCCCGTGCCATTCACAAACTAAGTGCGCGAAGCGTGCGCCCGTTCGTGAAGGTGAATTGTGCAGCGATACCGTTTGATCTTCTAGAGAGCGAACTGTTTGGACACGAGAAAGGGGCGTTTACTGGAGCAATCGCCCAAAAGATTGGTCGCTTCGAAATGGCGGATACCGGAACTCTCTTTCTTGATGAGATCGGAGACCTACCGCTTGCGTTGCAGCCTAAACTTCTGCGCGTTTTGCAAGAGCAGGAGTTCGAACGTCTCGGGAGCGGTCGGACGCATCGCATCAATGTCCGGCTGGTAGCGGCTACACATCGAGATTTGACCGAGATGGTTGCGCGAGCAGAATTCCGGAGCGATCTGTATTACCGCCTGAACGTATTTCCCGTTGAGCTGCCACCATTGCGAAAGCGGCCTGACGACATTCCTCAATTGATTGCTCATTTTGTGGAAAATTTCGGTCGGCGCATGGGCAAGCCGATTCGGTTCATATCTCCAGAAACCATGTCCGCCTTCACTTCCTATTCCTGGCCTGGAAACGTGCGCGAACTTCAAAACCTGATCGAACGGGCAGTCATCCGATCGGATGATGGCGAGCTTCCCAATCCGTTGCCGGTACTCGAGCCGACGCCAGCGCGGTCCCAGAACGCGACGATCCCGAGCTCTGCCTCAGCCACGTTGAGCGATTGCATGCGATCTATAATCTTACGGACACTGGAAGACACGGGCTGGATGATCGGTGGACCCGAAGGGGCTGCAGCTCGACTGGGATTGCCAAGAACCAGCCTCGTTTCAAAGATGAAGAAACTGGGGCTCGCGCGGCCAAGAAGCACAAGTGTAGCGGCCCTCTCGTTTGGGGTGCAGCACCGGCCAGGGGCAGGGCATCTGGCGGATGACTGTGACCAGGTTGCAGACTCGGAAGGGTTGGCTTAGAAGTTTGTTGTCAGACGCAAGGTAACGCTTCGTGAAGGGCCGATTGCGTTCCCCGAAAAAAGACCGCCGAAGTCGATCGCATTCACCACATTGGTGAGATTTTGGCCGTCCGCCTGAACCCGCACATTCAGCCGCTCCGATTTGTACAGGTCCGCCCCCGCTGACGCACTCATTTGTAAGGTGGGATAGATGCGACCTTGCGCGAAGTTGACACGATCAACCACCTGCTGGCCATACGTCTGCACTTCGTTTGCGATGCACTGCGGTAGTGTCAAGCTCGGGTCGCACTGAAACTGAAACGGCAATCCGCTGTCGAACTGGACTCCTCCAGCAACCCACAGCCGCGGGGCAATTTGATAGCGCAGGCGGCCGCGCACCGTGTTGCGTTGATCCTGCGAGATCGGGAAATAGCCCGCAGTCGGTATAATGGCGTCTGCTCCGAGAAAAAGTCCGCCAGTCACCGGGTTCCAGGCATTGCCCAATTCATATGAATAACTGAGAAATCCGGAAAATTTCCTCCATTCGGGCAAAGCAATTTTGCCTTCTGCTCCGTAGATAATGGCTTTCCGGAAAGCGATGGGGAAACTGATCGTGGTGTTGTTGATCTGATCGTCGTCCGCAAAGTTGTTGACCGCGCGCCGAAAGTAGTTGGCCGCAAGGCTGGCCTTATTGAAGAATATTTTTGTCAGCCCCACTTCGTAATAATTCCCCTCCGATGGTTCGACCGGTAATTGGAGCGAAAATGGATTCAGGGTCGTGGCAGCGGTCGAACTCGAAAGGAGAAGGTTTTCAAAGGAGGGAGTCTGGAAGACGCGATCGTATGAGAAATGAACTATCAATTTCGCGGAAGGAAAATATCGGGAGATCGCGAGTCTCGGTTGCAAGGCCTGCCGGTTCAGGATGAGCTGGTAGTGGTCCCAGCGGAGTCCAGCGTTCATAGTCCAACTGCCCCATCGAATCAAGTCTTGGAGATAGGCTGCTTGCTCAAGATCGGGGCGCTGCCCATTGAAGCTGAAGTTGGTTGGAGTGCCCGGATCGTACTGAGTCGAGTCGGTGATGTGGTAATTGAAATCTTCGTTCAGGAACAGATTGTCTGATTCCACTCCTGCCTTGATCTCGTGTCGTCCATGGCTGACGGTGAGGTTGCCTTTGAAATACCCTTCGCGAAAGCGGTTGTGTTGCAGAATTTCGATGGGCGTCGAATTTGTATTGGAATAGTAGTCATTCGCATTGTCGCGAACCATTCCGCGAAGATCGGCCAACATGTTGGACGAAAAGATGTGCTCGTACGAGACGATTCCCATCGTTTCGATGTTGTCGGCAGTTTGCAGTTGTCCCGCCGCTTGTTGCACCTGTTCGTTGGGAAGTTCGTAACGAGAAAGTTCGTGGCGCACGCTAAGGCTGAGGCGGTCCTTCGGCGTCAAATCGCGCTGATAGTTGGTCGAAAAATCGCCGAGTGTTCCGCGGTTGGTGTAGTTCTGAATGACGACCGGATTCAGGTAGTGGCTCGTCATGCCCCCGCTGGCGCTGGCTCCGAATACATTCTTGCCCCAGGCGTACTGGAATTGGGCAAAAGCGGCGGCCGAATCGAAACTGCCGCCGGAAAGCACAACCTGCCCGTGAAAGCCAGATTGCGAGTCGCGCAGCGTGTTGACCTCGACCACGCCACCCATTTTGCGTCCGTATTCGGCCGGAAACCCGGCGGTGTAGATGCTGACCGACTCCACATCATCCGCTTCGATCTGCGGCCCGAAGCTCGGCGATCGATTGTCGGTCAGAGGAATTCCATCGACCACAAACTGCGTCTGATACTCAGAGTCGCGCGGATGCAGGACGGCGTTGCCCTCGTAGAGCCATCCCGGTTGCGAGTTGACAAGGTCCTGAATGGAACGGCCCGGTATGGAACTGACTCCATTTTGAATGGAATCTGAGCCGATCTGGTTCACCGAACCTGCCTGATCAGGATCAATTAAGGTATTG
Organism: uncultured Acidobacteriaceae bacterium; assembly: GCA_963838015.1. Taxonomy (GTDB): domain Bacteria; phylum Acidobacteriota; class Terriglobia; order Terriglobales; family Acidobacteriaceae; genus Sulfotelmatobacter. Next base: position 3,613 of record CAWIPG010000002.1, read on the forward strand.
GCGGCTGTTACGGTTACGGACTCCCTCGCTCCAGCCAACTTCAAATGAATTGCGTGGTCAGTCGGAATCGACGAATGGAGATTGATGGATTGAGATATTTCCGCAAATCCCGGCTCGCGGATCTGAATCTGGTACACACCAAACGGCAGGCGGTGCAGGGTCAAAACGCCCTCGTCATCGGTGCCGAGGACGCGCCGATATTGATTTGCTTCGCTGACAATCTGAATCGAGGTTTTCACTGCGAGACCCGACGGATCCGTCACCCTGAGCCGCAACTCACCGTTGCTGCTCTGGCCAACAAGAAGTAAGGAACAAGAGAAGAAGAAAACGGCAAATGTCCTCATAAGCGCGCATTGCTTTCATGCGATTTTTCCTTTTGGCGCAGCCACCGGTTCACTTCTGGCTTGCATCGATTTGATGAGGTCGGCCGCCGATGCTCCTTCGAGCGACAGCCATAGGCCCAGTCAAGCATCTGCTTCATGTACTTCGCTGCGATCACAGGATGAATGCACGCAGGATTCCATTTGGCGGTCGGCACATTCTTTCTTTTGTTTGCTCACAGCTCTTTGGGTCTTCGCAATTGGACTGGCGCGGATCTGAAGTTCGGGCAAATAGTTCCTGTCGCAGGAGCGTCTTTGAGTCTTTAGGTCGTCACCGCGACTTCAGTTCCGCCATACGACTGAGCTTCCCGAAACACATTCGTTCTTGAAATTGCTGCATGAAGAGCATCGGACGTCGGTTGCCTCATTTTGGCTATGTTCTTGCTCTTGCTAAGGAGAGTGCAATTGCACTCTCTGAGCAGATGTCGGATCACGAAGAGACATCGCTCGTGCTTCACCGCGAAACAGAGTCTCTTGCCTCCATCGTTGATTGCCGGGAACAACATTTCGCGTTCGCTACATAAGTAAAGACGCGCCAGAGGTTGTGGCGGCTGTTGATTGCCATCTGGAGTTGCCGGAGTGACCAAAAACGCAAGTATTTAGCACGGCAGGATGATCCAAAAGTTCGGTAACGGCATGCGAGCGGAATCGCCGCATGATCAAGCGCCATAGTCAACAACTACGAGGAGAAGAAAAACATGAGGAGCATTAGTGCTGTAGTCAGCATCGGAGTGAGTCTGGTGGCAGACGCTTTACTATGCGTAACGTTTGCCGCACCGGCTCAAGCGCAATTTCCACCACCGCCGCCTTCTGTCGGTGCAACAGTGCCCGCTACCTACTTCGGTCCAATACCTTCCGAAGTACAGCGGGAGTACGTCGGCCCCTATCAGTTACTCAAATCAGGCAAGATTGACTTGAATGCTGAAACCATTACCATCCCGCTGTATCTCGGGAAAATGAAAGACGGCCGCAAGGTCTGGTACGTCCTTACCGATACTACAGATGCGGGGAATGCCGCGGCTTTGGGCCTGAACTACGCCGCTAAACTGAATTATGCCAAAGTTGGCCGAGCTACCCGTCACGCCACTCTCGAAAAGGACGGAAGCCTTACCTTCGAGAGTGGAACAGTAGACTTTTCCCCGAAGAGGCGCGTCGTACCTGGGGAGGCGCCGAATTACTTTCCACCTAAAGTGGCGGAGCCAGGCTCGGTCGGCGACCAGGATTATTCTCCTCTGATATCTATTGATAACGCCGGCGGGGCTATCTACAACGCGCCCATCGTTGCCTTCAACGTGGAAGCCAGCCAGATCGATTTCTGCCAGGGAAATCCTGACTACTCTCTGGTGCATGACAAGGTGGTTCGCATCTGTCCAAAGGCCCAGACCGTAACTCTTGCGCTTACGCAGGGCTTCAGCTTCGCGCGGCCTGTGCTTTACCTCAGCCTAGAAGCAAACGACGCGCTTCCCGCCGCGCTGGAGGGAGCGACCCTGGCCCCTGGTCTGAAGGACATCACCGTCGGACACGACGATGGGGCCTTCAGCGCAATTGAGAGAATCTTTCTTTTTGCCAATGGCCCCACGGGAAAAGACAATCCACAACGTCAGGGATTAAATAGCGCCCTTAGCGATGGGCTTTCGCCTTTGAACGTATTGGGAGGCATTCCCACAGTTGCCACAGATTACAGTCCGCTTTGGGACTTGAATCTCGGGGTGTGGACGAAGCAGTCGATCGATAAAGGCTATCGCTCAAGATTGCTGGGAGAGTTCCAAATCCTTGACTTTGCCGAGAAAGGCTTTATCACCGGGCCAAACGGAGGCGCATTTGGATCCACAGGTCTGATTGTGAACTGTCCGATCGTTTGGCGCTTTCTGTAGAGTCGTTACCCCAATTGGGCCGATCCGGCAAGGGCTGGTGCCGGATTGGCTCCGCTTGAGGTTTCATTACATAGCGATAGGAGGTTAAACAAATGATGGCATCATCGCTGAATTGTTTCTTCGGAGTGGCGCTCGCTCTAATGACGGCTTGTTACGCCGTCCCGGTGGGAGCGCAGGCCACCAGTGAAGGCACCCACTCGACAACTCAGATTGCCACATCCGCGAAGAAATTAGATCCTGCCGATTGGGAGCCAATCTTGCTCGAGTCCGCTAGCGCTAATGAGGTGCCATCACCACAGCCAGTCGACTCGAGAGATGTCCAGCTCGAACTTGTACAACTCCACGAGGCGCTGCGATCCATCACACCGCACCAGCGGGGTCTTGTTAACAAATGGGTCGTGACGAATCAGGGAAAGGTGTGGCGCGAGGTTCTCGATCAGTTGACGCTACACAATCTCGCCGGAGCTCCTTCCTCTCTTCGGCTCTATGCCGCCCTGCATATTGCAATTGCCGATGCGGAAGTGGCGGCGCGGAATCGACAACGCGCCTACCGCAGACCTCACCCGGCTGAGATCGACTCCGGCATTCATTCTCTTGTTGGTAGCTTAAGTCCGTAGTATCCGTACGCTTATCCGTCCGACTTGGCCGCAGAAACAGGGGCCGCGGAACGGATTTTGCTATTCATCAGGCCGGAAGCTGCCGGCCAAATCAACGCTCTGGCAGATGAATCGATGCGTGCTCTTGAAAGTTCAGGGCTTTATCTGAAGAGCGACTGCGAAGCAGGCCGTCAGCTTGGGCGCGTTGTTGCCGAGGAAGTGTTATCCGTACTTGCTCAAGACCGGCGGCCGACGCAACTGGTCTTCGCGAAGGAAATGCCCTGGGAGCAGCCTGCCGCGCCGGAAACGGTACGGCTCGGTTCCCGTTATCAACTTGCGCATTCCGAATACGATGACTCGGTGAAGTGGACAGCTCCTCTCCTGCGACAGGGCGTCACGTACGGGGACTTGCCGCCCTGGAACCAGGCTTTGCCGGTGGACCCAACTGCTGGCAGTTGGCGGCCGCTGGTTCTGGAAAGCACCGATCTGTTTCATGCTCCGCCGCCCCCGGCGAACAGTTCCGCCCGGACCATGCACGAGATGGAGGAGATCGTTGCCGCGTTGAACAACCGCAGCTGCTACACAGACTTCATCGTCTTCAAGTGGGCGAACGAACAACCCGGTCGCTGGGCTGCCGACATCATGGATGGGCTGATGAGCCGGTACGGATGGGATGCTCCGACAACCGCGCGCGCGGAGGCGATTCTTTACGCCGCGATGTACGACTCGCTGCTGACGACATGGCATGAGAAGTTTCGTTACGTTCGTCCGCGGCCGGCGCTCCTGGAGACGGGACTTCCGACCGTCATTCTGACGCCCAAGCACCCTTCGTACCCGGCCGGGCACGGAACCTATGTCGGCGCAGCTGTTACCGTGCTACAAGAATTCTTTCCTGATGAGCGTTCGGAATATGAATATCTGATTCCGGAAGTCAATAACTCACGGGTGTGGGCGGGCGTCCATTTCCGCGATGACATGATTGCCGGAAATGTGATTGGAGAGCAGGTTGCCAACGCCGTCATGGAAAAAGTGCACCTGGATGGTTCGCGCGGTGAGCGATCCAAGCGGGTGCTCGGCCAACCGCTGGTGACGTCCGCCTTCTTCGGCGATGGCGGGCCAAAGTATCACTGATGCAAGATAGATGGCACTCAAAGGCCAGCTGATGCAGGTCGAACCGATTTGCGATTTCATCGTCATCGAGAAGGCCGGACGGGCAAAGTGGGCTGCTTCGCCGAGAAATTCAAGCAGGTCATACCGCGCAGATCGAGGAAAGTGTGCTCACCCGTGCTTACGAGCCGAAGCAAGACATTGGTCACACATAGCACACCGCGCAACGAGTCCAGGACAATCCACATACAAATGAGCATCGGCAAAGCGCCTCTTCGCTCCGCAGTTCGCACACTGTCCTTCGGCGGCGGTCAGATCCGCAGTAAATATTCTGCTGAGTTCACCGCCGGCGGCATTGCCGTCCAGATAACTGATATTTGCATTCATTTGCGTTCTCCTGTTGAACCGAAACGTTCTGTCCGGATCCTTTCCCGGTTGATCCCGGCCGCGATTAGAAGCTCATTCGCGTGCTCGACAAATGATGTGGGGCCACATACGTAACAAGTTGGAGCAAGATTGAAAGGCCAAACGCTCTCCGAAACCAGCGTTGCGTCGATGCGGCCAGGCGCGCGCGGCCAATCTTTCGGCGTGATTCGCGTGAACGCATAGGTCAAAACCACGGAATCGCCTCGATTCGAGATGACGTGAAGCTCGTCCTTGTAGAAAGCCGTGGCCGGTTCACGCACTGAATACAACAATCGAAAACGCGCATTGCTGTCGAATGCGAGACGGGAGCGAATCATGGCCATCAGTGGAACGATGCCCGAGCCCCCAGCTATTAACTGTATCGGCTCAGGTTGGTTGACGCGCCAAACGAACCACTGACCAGTGGGGCCCCTCAACTCCAGTTCATCGCCGATTGCGACTTCCTGAGTCAGATACGGTGAGACTTCGCCATTCTCAAGTCTTTCCACAGTGATTTCAACGTGCCGATCCGAGGTTGGAGCAGAGGCAATCGAGTAAGAACGAACGGCCGAGTAGCCGTCGGGCGCAGTCAGGCGAAGGTCGATGTGTTGCCCGGCGAGGTGACCCGGCCAATCCGGAACGATGAGCGTAATTGTCCGTGCCGTCGAGGTTTCATCATGCAGTGCAACGACCTTGCCCGTGCGCCAACTCACTGTTCCGAGTACCTCTGTTCCCGCCAGGGGTCTCCGTACATGTGATAGCCAAGGCCCTCCCAGAAGCCCGGTTTATCTTGCGGCATCAACGTCAATCCTTTTACCCATTTGGCGCTCTTCCACAAATAAAGATGAGGAAGCAGGAGCCGGGCAGGGCCACCATGTTCAGATGCTAGATCGCTGCCGTCGTATTTGAACGCGATCCAAGCCTGCTTGTTCACAACATCCTTCAGAGGGAGGTTGGTCGTGTAGTCCCCGTAGGAACGGAACATTGCGAAAGGCAAATCCGTCCTTATATTCGCAAGCAGTGTGTCAAGCGATACGCCTTCCCAGGACGTGCCGAGTTTCGACCATCTGGTTACGCAGTGCAAATCAACCGTGACCGTCTCGGTGGGCAGATCCCGAAATGAGTTCCAATCCCAGCGCTGCAAGACGTTGCTGCCATCGTCGATCGTAAACTCCCAGCGGTCGTGCGAAATGCTTGGAGTTGGCCCGGCGGACAGGACAGGAAAATCACTGGTGAGGTACTGGCCAGGCGGGAGTTTGGCCTCCGCTGCGCTGCGTCGACCGGCGAAACCACGAGAGATGATTGCCATAGCAAATCCTGGAGACGAACTGACCTATTGTGATGCAACCTTACAAGCAATCAACGTTCCAATCAATGTCAGCACAAAATAAAACGACTGACCACCTCTGGACTGTTCGCCAGACAAACGGTGTCGAAATAGCGTCGCCGTGACCGCATCTCAACGAGCACAGCACGGGAATCTGTTCTCATTCGCGCGCTGCCCGTTCCAAACGCGCGCGATGGAGAACTCGAATTCGCTTCCGGCCGGTCTCAATGATCCCGGCCTTTTTCAACTCAGCCAGGGCGGCCGTAGCTGACTCTCGATAAACATGCAAGTGTTGTGCCAACTCCATGTGCGTCAAGTTTCGCACCAGGTCGCCGTCGGCCCTCTCAAGTAGAAGACTTGCCAGGCGTGGAATGAGCTGGCGAAAGGAGGTCGCGTCGAGGTCCATGAGGACACCTACAAATCGCTCGGTTACGAAATCGAGAAGGCGCCTCGTGACGATTGGATGTTCCTGCGGCAATTCGTTTAAGTCCAGTCTCGACAGCATGCGAACACGCGAGGGCTCCATTGCCTGCGACGAACAGTGATACAACGAAAATGGCGTCGCAGGGTTATTGGAGTTCGATACGATCAAGGCCGTGTATCTGCATGGCCATAAACATCCTGAACTAATCAGTCCCGACAACTGGAACAAGGACTTTCGCTTCATGGTGCGGCCAAACGCCCGCCGCGTGCAAATGGACCTCTTTTATGATTACGGAACAAATGTCGGGTTGTATCCCAAGTGGCAGAGTTTCTTGCGCGATCACCAGCCCAAAACGCTGATCTTTTGGGGACAGGATGACATCTTCTCCACACGCGACGGTGGAGAGGCTTATCTCAAAGATCTTCCGGCGGCAGAGATCCGCCGTCTGGACTCCGGACATTTTGCGGTCGAGGACTGACTGGGGCCGATCGCCAAAAACGTCGTACGCTTCTATGATGAGAAGGTGATGTCGGCTGCCCCACGTCAGTCTTGCGAAAAGCCGGATAGTCCGTGACATCCAATCGGTCGCAGGTCCTTCGACCGTTAAAGACGCGACCCCATACCCCCTCTGAACATCATTCGAGTTCCTTCCGAGTCACGCTCTGGGTCCTACCTGTCCGTATCTACTCATTCGCGATCGAAAGAAAATCATCTACCGATGCGCAAATCGACGTTTATTCGTGCTCGAGCCACCCGAAAAACGCCACTGATCCCGTGTACGATTCTGGCCAGTCAAGAACTTCGACAGTTCGATAACTACAAGCGCGTTTATCGGTACTAATACCCTGTTTCGTAACAGTGCTGTATCGAGTCTGAAAACGCTCCGCAGCGCGGAGGCACTGGTCCTCCCCTGCAACGAAGCAAACTATCCTACGCCGCAGGCTTCGCGCTGAAGATGCCCTTGAAGCTTTCGCGATACTGAAGGAAGACCAGTACCCACAGTACAGAGGCCACCAGAGCCGGAGCAATGGTCGCCGGATCAAGCGTTAGGTGAAATGCAAGGATGTTATAGAGCTCCGCCGCAAGCAGTGTCAGCGCAAGTGGCACGAAAAAACCGGAGAGCAAGAGCAGTCCGCCAAGAACCTGCACAGCGAAGAAGAATGTGGCAAAATGCGACTGGCTGACGGAGACAAGAAACTGAATCGTGAGCGGATTCGTCGGGGGCGGCTGGTGGATGAAGTTGAGAAATCCATTCAACCCAAAGACTGTAAAGATCAGACCCAGCAAGTAGCGAGCAATAATTGAAGTAATTTTCATGTGTGTGTCCTCTTTAGAAAGTCTGCGCGTGCGTCTGCACGGCCTGAAGATGCGGCGCAAGAAACGCGTTCCGGTCATGCCCTTGGTTCAGCGCAGCGGTTCCCCCTGCGGTGAGGAAGGTCGCGTCCGTCACGCCAAGAAAGCCAAATACGGACCGCAGATACGGCTCCACGAAATTGAACGAGGCCATCTGCGTCTGGGCGTCGTAGATCCCGCCGGTCGCGATGATGAAGGTCGCCTTCTTGCCGATAATCAAGCCTTTCGGCCTTCCGTCGGCGTAGGAAAAGGTCCTTCCGACACGCGCAATCAGGTCGATCCATAGCTTAAGCACGGAAGGCACACCAAAGTTGTGCATCGGCACTCCGATGACGTACTCATCGGCCTGCTCCAATTCGGCGAGCAGCGAGTCCGAGAGCGAAAGCAATTCCTTCTGCTGCGGAGTGCGGGCTTGTTCCGGCGTGTAGACGGCTCCGACCCATTCCGCATTGACCGGCGGCATAGCTGTTGTGTTGAGGTCTCGGTATATGACTCTTCCATTCTGGTGCGAAGCCTTCCATTGGGTGACGAACGTAGCGGTCAGCTCGCGGGAGACTGACCGACCGTAGAGTGGGCTGGAATCGATATGAAGCAGAGTCGACATTGAGAATTCCTCCTACACGACAATTGATTAGTAATCAACACATGTAGATTCAGAAAATAAACAAGTGTCGTTTTAGTCTGTGAGAGTATCCTTAAATAGTAGGAATGGCTCAGCTTCTCCAACCCGAGACCGGAACGACCGATCCGCGCATTCTGCGCAGCCGCCGCATGCTCATGGATTCTCTAGCTAAGCTATTAATAAAAAAGGCTTTCGAAGATATCTCCATTCAGGAGATCACGGACGAGGCGACGCTAAACAGGGCCACGTTTTACCTGCACTATCCAGACAAGAACGCGCTGCTGCAGGCCATGACAGAATCCCGCTTCCGCGATCTGATGGAGCGGCGCGGGATCACCTTTACCGACTGCCATGGAGCACTGCGCGCCATTGCACTCGGCGTCTGCGACTATCTCGCTGAATCCACAAGCTGTCCCAGTCAGTTGGCTCGGATATCGCTCGAAGGCTCCATCATCCCTGTCGTCGAGGGCATGTTCAAGGAAGGCGTTGCCCTTCATGGGACGGCACCCGGTATCGATGCGGCACTGCTGGCGACCACCGCGGCCTGGGCCGTTTTTGGAGCCGCGCGCCACTGGTTTCAGACCTCCAATCGTATCCCCGCCGAGGAGATGGCAGCCAGGATTGAAACCATGGTGAATCCGGTTCTTTTCGGCGCCTCTCAATAGCTGAAGAATGCCAAAGCCAGCCATTCCATGCTGACGAATCTCGGAAAAGCTTTACTTGTCGGCCTTTTTTGGGTTTTGTTCCGGCCAACTTGCCATCACAGCATCGAGAACGCGCATCAATTCCTTGCGCGTGCCACCGTGCTGGGCTTGCAAGGCCAGACCCTGAATAACGACGGCATAGTAGCGGGCCAGGTCGACGGTTTTGGTGTCGGCATGCAATTCGCCGTCCTTCGCCGCACGCTCGAGGCGGTGCCGGATCGCTTTCTCGACCTCACTGCGACGCTTGGCCATCAGCTCGCGAGTCGCCTCGGAGGCATCCTCGGGTGCAAGCGGCGCCTGGGTGACAAAGCAGACGCCGTGCGCCGGATCGGTGAATCTCTCCACAATGTCCTTGAGCAACCGGACGATGCTGTCGCGCGCCGGCGCGGCCGCCAGCGCCTCGACTATGCGCTGCTGTCGCGCGTCGTTGAAGGCCGTCATGGCCTTGACGTACAGGTCTTCTTTATTGCCGTAGGTCGAGTAAATCGAAAACCGATTGACCCCCATGGCGGTCGTCAGATCGTCCAAGTTAGTCGCCAGGTATCCCTTTTCGGCAAACACCTCCATGGCCGCGCACAACGCTTCCTTTTCGTTGAAGGCCCTCGGGCGGCCGGGTGGATTTCCAGTGATTCTTGCCATGGGATAAGGTCTTTCTGGGTTTCTGAACCAACGGTAAGATACCCCCTTGACACGCAAAAATCAATGGACTACATTGTTGACTGAAAGGTAAGAAACTCTGCAATTAAAGGGGGGTGATCTGCCCGATCTTTTGTACCAAGTGGAATGTTAGTGTAACGCCTCTTTGGACCTTTGTCCGTAGTCGCCGTCGGGGGTGTGGGGATGTGGGAAACGCGAAGCGTTTTCCACATCCCCATGCCCCGGTTGATTCGGCAGGATGGCTTGCGGCGCCGGCGGCCTGTAGCCCAGCGCCGAGTGCCGGCCGTTCCGTGTTGTATTCCACGCGCCACCTCTCCGTCAGAATCTGCGCCTCCTTCAGTGAGTAAAAGATCTCGCCGTTCAAAAACTCATCGCGCAGCTTGCCGTTGAAGCTTTCGCAGTACCCGTTCTCCCACGGGCTTCCCGGCTCGATGTACAACGTCTTCGTGCCTACCTTTCCCAGCCACTTCCGCAACTCCCCGGCAATGAACTCCGGCCCGTTGTCCGAGCGAATGTGCTCCGGGATTGCACGCAGCAGCATCACATCCGCCAACGTCTCGATCACCTGCAAACTCCCTAGTCGCCGTGCCACCCGTAACGCCAAGCACTCGCGCGTATACTCGTCGAGCACCACCAGAATGCGCAGTGCCCGCCCATCGTGCGTCATCGCCTTCACAAAATCGTAGCTCCACACATGATTCGCCCGCTCCGGTCGCAGCCGGATACACGAACCATCGCCCAGCCACAATCGCCCTCGCCCCCGCTGTTTCTGCGGTACCTTCAGCCCTTCGCGTCGCCAGATGCGCTGCACTCGATCCTTCCCCACCGGCCACCCCGCATGCTGCAACAATGCCGTGATGCGCCGATAGCCGTACCGCCCATACTTCACGCCCAGGGCCAGGATCGCCTGCGTCAGCTCATCTTCGTCCGTGCGCCGCAGCGGCACATAGCGTTGCGTTCCTCGCCATTGCCTCACCACTCGGCACGCCCGCCGCTCACTCACTTCATACTCCTGGCGGGCATGCTCCACGGCGCACCGACGTCGCTCCGGGCTTAGAAGTTTCCCTCCGCAATATCCTTCAGAATCTGCTTATCCAGCGACAGCTCCGCCACCAACCGCTTCAGCTTGCCGTTCTCCTTCTCCAGTTCCTTGAGTCGTTTCGCCTGGTCCATCTTCAGACCGCCGTATTCCTTCCGCCAGCGGTAGAACGTCTGGATGGTGATCTCGGCTTCTTTGCAGGCTTGTGGGGTGGTTTTTCCGTTCGCGATGCCGACTTCAATCTGTCGCAGCATCGTCACGATTTGCTCTGGCTTGTACCTCTTGATTGGCATGACCCGCTTTTCCTCCAAGTGGATTCTCTCTCATTCCACTTGGCACAAATTTCGCCGGTCAGGTCACCGTAAAGTTCAGCGATCTTGCCGAGCACTATATTGCGCACGAACTCGGAGATCAGAGCGACGCGGTAGACCCGAAGTCTCCTAGCACAATCGGCGCGTACAGGCGCATCCTGCATAACCGCCTAATTCCTCGTTGGGGTAAGCGGGTTGCGCTGGGTATCGAGCCGTTGGAAATCGAGCAATGGTTGAAGGCTGTAAAGAAAGAAGAGGGGCTGGAGAATCCCACGGTGGACAAGATGCGGCGAGTGATGTCGCTGGTCTACAAAAGCGGTATGCGGTACGGGTTGATCCCTCGCGACGAGGAATCGAACCCGCTTCGCTTTGTCCGCTGCAAAACCACGAGCGAATACGAAGCGTTGATTGTGACTCCGAAGCAGGCATTCGATTTGCTTATGGCTCTGCCAGAACCCGAACGCACATTGACTCTCTTGGCTGCAGCGACTGGTCTTAGAGTTTCCGAGTGCCTCGGGTTGCGGTGGCAGGACGTGGATTTTCTCAAACAGCAAATCTTCGTTCGTCGCACGTGGCTAGCAAGCAGGGTAGGTTTGCCGAAGAGTAAGGCGTCGAAGGCCCCAGTTCCCATGCACCCTCTTCTTGCAGGGTTCATGCAGGACTGGAAGAACGAGACGCCCTATGGTCAGCCAACAGATTGGCTTTTCGCCAGTTCCCGGCTCAAAGGCAAGCAGCCTCGCAGCGCCAGCATCATGGTTGAGGATCACGTCAGACCAGCAGCGGTCAGGGTCGGGATTCTCTCGGCTGACGACCAACGCAGGTTTGGCTTCCACAACCTGAGGCACTCGCTGGCCTCTTTCCTTGTCAGTGTCGGCACAAACCCTAAAGTAGTTCAAGGGCTGCTCCGGCACAGCGACGTGCACACGACGCTTCAGCTTTACAGCCAGAGCGTAAGCGCAGATCGGCTAGCGGCTCAGGGCACAATGCTTGATGCGATGGGTGTCAGACCGGAGTTGGTGAATTGAACAACCGGGCTAGCGCCGGGCTAGGGCCAAACACAGGACAGGGGCAAAGCCCTTTAGAATGTGGTGGCCAGGGACGGAGTTGAACCGCCGACGCCAGCCTTTTCAGGGCTGCGCTCTACCACCTGAGCTACCTGGCCACATTTCGAAACCCGCCTATCTACCGCGGGCTGCGAGAAGTTTTCGCTTCACGCCGATTGTTGCGGGATTGCCAATCGAAGAAAAAGCTTCCAATGCTGGATGCGCGCGCAGCGTTTTTGATTATAGCAAAGCTTGACGCTCCCTCAAGCTCCACGTACAAACCAGCTATGACCCCTGTGGCGTGGAGAACCGCGCCGATGCTCAAACGAAAAGCTGGTGAGGAACAGCCCCGTTGAAGCTGGACCCGAACCAGGGCGCTTGTGAATGAGAAGCGAACCGCCTCTGGCTATTGTCCCGCAGCCGCGGTGCCGTGATGTCCCAACCAGGATGCGAGCTGCGGTTCCTGTTGGGACTTCAGTTCAATGCAGTTGTTGATCTGTTCAATCGACTGCCGGTACGTTCGTTCCCCCGCTTCGATTCTGTGTGCTTTAAAAAATTCCACGACTTCATCACGCATATGCGCATCGCAGAATGAGTCGGTGGAGCCAACTATTTCCGCGCTGGAAAAGACTCCGCCGGCTTTCTGTACGGCATCCCAGTGCGTCAGAACGAAATTCCACGCCAGTTTTTCTCCGGCTGGATTGTTCATTACTTGGGAGATCAAGCCCAGCGCATCCTGCGAGCGCACATCCGGCGAAACAGCATAGCCCAGTGTCTGTTGCAGCAACTTGGGGTCTCCAAACCGCGCCAGAGTGGACAGTGCAACATAATATTCCTCGGGAGATTTTGCGTTCTTCAACTGCGCCGTCATTCGGTCGTAAAACGTCTGATCTCCGGTCAAAGCCGCGAGCCGAAATGCTCCGGCTGCGACTTCTCGATTCACTGACTCAGGATTATCCAGTGCTTTTTCTGCGATCGTCCGCGCTTGCGCCAGCACCTCGGGATCGCGCGCATCGAAGCCCAAGGCAATGATGACGCGCGCTCGCAGCGCATTCTGCTCGTCGCTCTCGCCGGGTTTAGACTCCCAACCAATGTCTTTGAAAATCGGTGACAGATATTGCCGCAACCAGACTTGATACGACTCGCGGTCGGTATCGGTTACCAGATATTCGTTGATGAAATGGAGTCTACCGAGAACATCTTCCAATACGGCACGACTGCGATCGCTTTCCAGGCCTTGAACGAAGGCAAGATAATCACTCACAGGCTCCCGCCCCACTCGCACCGATGCCCAGATATCCGTCTGCAGGGCGATCCGCTCCGCCGGAGAAAGCTTACTCTCGGCGTCACTCGCGAGCGCTCGTACCGCATCAGGCTGATACCCCACGCGGTAGTACCCTGTGGCGCCCGCGTTTCCCAACACCCATGATGAGCATCCGGGTAGCGTGAAGGTTTCCTGCTTCTTGGTGAGCAATTCGCACTTCGGCGCACCGTTGCCCGCGGACTTCATGCACAAGGGCACCCGCCAGAGTTCATCATTCGGCGCATCAAATTTCTCGCGATCATAATAGTAGCGCCGCTGATCCAGCGTGACGGTAGTCGACTCACCGGAACATTGCGACTTTAAATTGATAATCGGCACGCCCGCCTGTTTCACAAAAGTCGGCATGATCTGATCAACGGGTTTCTTCGAGGTCTTGGCCTGCGCCTCCCAGAAATCGTCCGCAGTAGCGTTGGCATACTGGTGCCGCTGAATATAGACGTTGACGCCCGCGCGAAAAGTCTCCTCACCCAGGTAAGACTCCAGCATGCTCAATGCCGCGGCGGCTTTGCCGTAGGCGATTCCGTCGAACAATTCCTGAATCTGCGCCGGAGTTTCCGCCGCCTGATGAATGGGACGCGTGTTCGCCAGCGAGTCGGTGCTCATTGTTGCGCCCGCCTCGCTCACGTCATCCAGATTAAAATTCCATTCGGGCTTCCAGGCCTGAACCGGCTTGGTCGACATCCATGTGGCAAACCCTTCGTTGAGCCAAATATCGTCCCACCACTTCATCGTGACCAGATCGCCGAACCACTGGTGAGCCATTTCGTGCGCAATCACCGAGGCAATTTCCTTCTTCAAATCAACGGCGCCCTGTTTTTCGTCGATCAGCAAAATCACTTCACGAAATGTAATGCAGCCGGTATTCTCCATCGCGCCCGCGGAAAAATCCGGGATGGCAATAAGGTCGAGTTTCCCGTACGGATATTTGATGTTGAAATATTTGTCGTAGTAACTGAGGATGTGCTCGGCCGATTCCAAAGCAAACTTTCCCATCTCTTTCTTGCCCGGAGTGCTGTATACGCGGATCGGAATACCGTCCGCCTCGCCTTCGATGTACTCAAAATTTCCCACGATCAGCGCCGCTAAGTACGAAGACATCTTGGCCGTAGTGGCAAAGCGAACCGTATGCTTGTCGCCAGGGCCGAGGGTATCGGAAATAACTTTCTGGTTTGAGATCGCGACGAGACCTTTGTCGGCAACCGCGGTGATGTCGAAGGTGGCTTTGTAATCGGGCTCATCGAACGACGGAAAAGCGCGCCGTGCGTCGGTGGACTCGAACTGGGTGGCAGCGTATTTGCGTCCATGATCGTCTTTACCGAGATAAAGCCCGCGCATTTCGCTGTTGAGGATGCCCGCGTATGTGATGTGAATGGTTGCTGGTCCTGCCGGCAGCGGCTTCTCAACTGAAAGGACTGCCATCTCTTTATCTTTCTCGGGTGTCACCTTGGCCTTCTGTACGCTCGCGCCGCTGGTGATGCTGACATCGTGGAAGTCGATCTCCGCCGCGTTCAAAGTGATTTCCGAAGTCGGCTTCAAAACCTGGATGGAGATTGTCGCATCGCCCTCGAAAGTCGCTGCCTCGAGATTGGGGATGAAGGTGAGCTTGTAATTCTCTGGCCGGGCTACCTCGGGCAGACGCTGCGCCCCTGCTACTGAAAATATTCCCAACACAAAAATGATTACGGCAAGCACTCGCTTCATAAAATTCCTCGGAGATTTATTTGGATTCATTTCGTCACAGAACCAGCTTCAGGGACGAATCGCATGAAAGAATTGACCGTGTGCATCAAGACGCAACTCCGCTTCTCAGTGTATACGTGGCGCTCACGGCAAAAGTTCACCGCGGGCAGACAACCGCCCCGTTCATTACCGTCATCGAACACCCGTTGGAGCCGAACCAGTAGGGAATTTCGCGGTAGTCTTCAACTGCGAATACGGCCAAATCGGCGTCCTTTCCCGGCTCGATCGTTCCCTTCCGGTCAGCAATTCGCAACGCCCACGCCCCGTTGATTGTGGCAGCGGCAATCGCCTCCGCCGGCAACATCTTCATGTGCGTGCAGGCCAAGGACATTGCCATCTGCATGCTCAAAGTCGGTGACGTGCCGGGGTTGTAATCGGTTGCCAGCGCCACTGGAACGCCTGCCTCAATCAACTTGCGCGCCTGCGGATATTCCTTCAACCCCAAAAAATAATTCGCTCCCGGCACCAGCGTCGCGACCGTGTCATGCTTCGCCAATTCTGCAATGTCGTCTTCGCTAACATGATCCATGTGATCGAATGACGCCGGATTGAAACGCAAGAACGAATGAAGAGGCGTTTCAGAAAGCTGGCCCATGTGAGCCCGCACGCTTAAGCCGTGCCGCGCGGCGGCTTCAAAAATCTGCTCAGTCTCGGCCGCCGTAAACGCCCCTTTATCGCAAAAGACATCGACGAACTGGGCGAGCTTCCGCCTCGCCGCCTGCGGAATCATCTCTTTACAGACGATCTCAACATATTTTTGTGAGCACCCATGAAATTCTATTGGGACTACGTGCGCACCTAGTAGAGTCGCAACCACTGTTCCCGGCCAGCACGAAGCAGCCTCCTGGATTGCCTCCAGTGACTTCACTTCCGCCTCAACCGTCAGCCCATACCCTGACTTGGCCTCAACCGTGGTCGTGCCATATACAGTCATGTCGCGCAGCACCGCAATAATTTTTTCCACCAAAGACCGCTTCCTTGCCCCACGAACGCCTTCTACACTGGACCGAATGCCGCCTCCGGCTGCGGCGATTTGTACATAAGTAGCACCCTCGATGCGTTTCTCAAAATCCACCAGCCGCGGGCTGACAAAGACAGGATGGGTGTGGGAATCTACGAAGCCGGGGAGGACGACTTTGCCGGCGCAGTCGATCTCGGTGACTTTCTTCCGATTTTTTCTCAGCCAAGGATCGCGGAGCGCGTCTTTGGTTTTGCCGACGGAAACAATCTTTCCACCAAGGCATAGCACAGCACCGTCTTCGATGATGTTGAGTTCTTTGCGATCGGAACCACGGCGCGGACCGGGCTTGCCGGAAGCAGATCGCAGCGTGAGCAGTTGGCCGATGTTCGCCAGAAGGAGCGCCTTCACTCGCTTACCTTCCAGCCGTCAAGGTTGCCGGGAAGATGCAGATCCCACTTCAGATAGTATCGAGCCGCATCCTCGGCGCTGGAGAAAACACGCTCTGTGCTCTCCGCCAAAACCTGGGGTTGAATAGGATGCTGGCGAACTGCACGGTACACGTACCGGTCAGGGCCTTGGCGTTCGACCGTCCCGCCCTCATGAACCGGTTCGTCCTCAGAGTGCGGCTTCCACTCCCGAGGGAACCATTTGTGCTGATTGAGCAACTTTGTGAGCTGGGCCAAGACTTGAGAAAAGCCAAGCGGCGGGTGCGGCCACAAGCCACGCGAGACACGATCCGGCATGTTAATGTGCTCACCTTGCAGCAACATTGTTAATGTCTCTTCGTCCATTTTGGCCAATGACCAACGACTACTTTCCCATCGGTATCTTGACGCCTATCTTCCCCGCAAACTCCTTCGCCTCGTCATAACCGGCATCGACATGACGAATCACGCCCATTCCTGGATCGGTGGTCAGCACACGCTCGATGCGCTTCGCCATCTCATCGGTGCCATCAGCAACGGTGACCTGACCCGCATGCAGCGAATATCCAATGCCCACACCACCGCCATTATGAATCGACACCCACGACGCGCCTGCCGCAGTGTTCAACAAAGCGTTCAGCAGAGGCCAATCGGCAACCGCGTCCGAGCCATCTTTCATGCTTTCGGTTTCGCGAAACGGAGACGCGACCGAACCGCAATCGAGATGGTCTCGGCCGATCACGATCGGCGCTTTGATCTTGCCTTTCTTCACCAAATCATTCATTGCCAGTCCGAACTGCGCCCGCTCGCCATAGCCCAGCCAGCAGATGCGCGCCGGCAGCCCCTGAAACTTGATGCGCTTACGCGCCAGATCAATCCAGCGCCGCAGAATACGGTTCTCGGGAAATAATTCCAGAACTAATTCATCGGTTACGTGAATGTCCGAGGCTTCGCCCGACAGCGCGACCCAGCGGAATGGTCCACGCCCTTCGCAGAATAGTGGACGAATATATGCCGGCACGAACCCGGGAAAATCATAGGCGTTCTTCACGCCACGCTGAAAGGCAAATGTGCGGATGTTGTTGCCGTAGTCGAACGTTACCGATCCCATCTTCTGCAGCTGCAGCATGCCTTCGACATGCGCCGCCATGGCATCGAGCGATTTCTCCTGATACGCCTTGGGGTCATTTTTCCGCAACTCAACGGCGTTGGCAAAAGTCATGCCGTTCGGAACATATCCATTCAGCGGATCGTGCGCCGAAGTCTGATCCGTAAGAATGTCCGGTACCACGCCGCGCGCAGCCAACTCCGGAATCACATCCGCGCAATTTCCTACCAGACCAACCGACACATTTTCCTTTTTGTGCTGCGCATTTTTCAGTATGCGCAATGCTTCATCGAGCGTCGTGACCATGAAGTCGCAATAGCCGGTCTTCAACCGCTTCTTGATGCGCTCCGGATCGACGTCAATCCCCAGAAACGCCGCACCCGTCATGGTTGCCGCCAGCGGCTGGGCTCCGCCCATCCCGCCCATTCCGCCCGAAACGATCAGCTTGCCCGCCAGGTCGCCGCCGAAATGTTTTTCGCCTGCGGCAGAAAATGTTTCAAATGTCCCCTGCACAATTCCCTGCGAGCCAATGTAAATCCACGAGCCCGCCGTCATCTGCCCATACATCATCAAACCGGCGCGCTCCAGTTCATTGAACTTCTCCCAGTTCGACCAATGGCCCACCAGGTTCGAATTCGCGATCAAAACACGCGGCGCATGATCGTGCGTCTTAAAAACACCCACGGGCTTACCAGACTGCACCAGCAACGTCTCGTCGTTCTCCAACTTTTTCAGCGCCGCAATAATCGCGTGGAATGCCTCCCAACTGCGCGCTGCGCGCCCTGTTCCGCCGTAAACGACAAGATCCTGCGGACGCTCGGCGACGTCGGCATCGAGGTTGTTCATCAGCATGCGCATGGCGGCTTCCTGCTGCCAGCCTTTGCAGGTGATGGAGTTGCCGCGCGGCGCGCGAATCGAGACAGGAGCCTGGGTCAGTTCCGTTTCAACGGCCATAAATAGATGTTACTCGGTGACGGTGCAAGTATTCAACGTTAGGAGGATAGCGAGAAATGGATGCCTGGCGGGAACAAGCTCACCACGAGGAATATGCAGTGCCTTCGCTGGAGATTGCATTTGATGCGGAATGCACATCACAGATACCGGGATCCTGCTGATCGACGGATTCGAGTTCGTCGCAGGTTGGCGCTTCCCAGTTCGCTTCGTTGGTCATCGGATCTTTGGGGACGGTTTTAATGTAACCGCCCTGCACGAGATCATCCAGCGACTGCGGCGCCTTTTGTTTGTCGAGAGTGTACTGGGTGATCAGCTTGCGCATCTCGAATAGATCATTGTGCAGAACGGACTCCCGCGAGCGCAGGATCGACTGGTTGTAAATGGGAAGTGCAATCGACAAAAGTATGCCGATAATGACGATCACGATCATCATTTCGAGCAACGTATAACCCGGACTCTTCCGAGCAAAGTTCTGCTCAGTGAGACCGTGCCCCTTAAAACTCTGCTCGGATTTGATCCTTCTTACCATTTACCAGTCCTTATACTTCGTACCATCCAGCCCTATGCCATCCGACTTGGTGTAGACGTCAAAGACGCTCTGCCCGCCCCATGAATCGGAATCCGGATCATCCTGCATCGAGCGCAAACCCCATTCGGTGGTGCCCGTCATGGGATCGGTAGGAATGCTACGCAGGAAGCGAACCTTCTTACCCTGCACATCCACACCTTTCACCAGCGTTTCGAGATCGGGCGGATAATTCTGGCTATCCACCTTGGTTTGAAAGCCGCCCCGATCGGCCGCATCTTTGTAGCGATCGATCGCGTCGCGCATTTCCCACAAATCGAACCGCAACTGGCGTTCCTTTTCGCGCTTGATGGTTAGGCGTGCCGTCGGAATCACCATCGTGGAGAGAACCACGAGGATGGCTGTGGCGATAATCAACTCCAGGAGCGTAAAGCCCTGCTCGGGCCTCGTTCCATGCCCGTGATGGAATCTGCGTAACTTCATCTTCTATGCTCGGAGAACGCTCCGGTCATTCTTTAATGCAAGTCGATTTATTGCATTGTGATTTATTGCACGGTGATCGATGCCTGTGCTCCGTTTACCGTGATGGACTGTTGACCGGGATCGCGTGCTCCGCCCCGGGTGATGGTGAGAGGAGTTTGTCCACTGGCCTTCGCCTGAAATGTTAGCGTGACCACGGCGCCCTGCCCGGAAACTCCACCCGCTCCTGGCGGCCGCGTGGCCGTAACTTGCAACGTTCCTGTCGTCTCATCTTCGCGATGCACCAGCGCCACAGCCTGCCCATCCTGCGAGAGGAAGCCGCCGTTGGAAACGTTCACTAACTGCAGCTTGTTCGGGTCGTAGTTCATCTGCACCGGCACCGAGTAGACGTTCTGTGCCCCCGAGATCAGCAGGTTCACAACAAACGTATTTCCCTTGGTTGCCGTAATCTGTCCCGGATCAAACAGGAAGTTAGTAGCTCCCGCGCCGGGATTAGCAGCCGGAGTGGAAGGTTGCTGGCCCGGAACCGGATTCGTCGCAGGATTCGCCGGTGTCTGGATTCCAGGAGCCTGGCCTGCAGGATTCTGCGTTGCAGGAACAACCGCCGCAGGTTTGCCAATGTGCCGCAGCGAGATCGTATTCGCAGTTCCGATATCAAGCTGCCGCTGGTTCAACTCGCTGACCATGCTTCCGCGAACTACATGCGGCGTGATCACAAACACCGTCTCGTCCTGCGAATGATCTTGCGTCGTCTGCCCAAAGAGGTATTTCAAGATTGGAATCTGAGTCAGCCCCGGAATTCCGGCCAGTGATCTGGTTTCCGAATCATCCAGGATTCCGCCGATCATGCTCGGCTCCCCGTCCCTCAGACGAATTTCATGCTCGACCTTCTTCTGGCCGATGATGGGCTGGCTGATGCCGCCGATGCTGGACTGGCCGACCACCGAGGAAATTTCCATCGAAATCTTTAGCGTGACATCGCGGTCCCCGTGAACGTGCGGCGTCACATCGATGTTCACGCCAACGTCCAAATATTGGAACTGCGTATTCACTAATGGGTTAATACCTACGCCGCCAATTCCCGGCTGAAATGATCCCGTGGCCACTGGCACGCGTTCGCCGATCTTCAGCGTGGCCTTCTGATTGTCAAGCGCGCGCACTTGCGGGTTCTGCAGCATCTTGGTATCGCTGTCGCCCATCACAGCCGACAAGTTGGCGGAACCAATCGCCACCTGAAAATCGGTAGCGTTCAAATTGCCGAGAGTATTCAGCTCCAGTCCGGACGAACTCCCGGTAGATGATGTGGTGGTGGTCGTGGTAGTGGAGTTTGTTCCGGTGTTTACATTGGCCTGGAGAGTGACGGTGGCGCTGGTCGGCGGGCTGAATCCCAGGGTGCGCGACCGGTCTTTGCTGATCTGCAAGACCGCGATATCGACGATAACTTCAGGACGCGCCTTATCCAGATCGTCCACTAACTTCTCCGCCAGCGCGATCTGATCAGGCGTTCCCCGCACCACCAGCGCATTCTGCGAGAGCAACTGCTGTACCCGCTGCACGTCCAGCACGGCGCGGATCGCGTTCACTACATCCTGCAACTCGGTGGGCTGGGAAAGGTTGGTCAGGTAGAACGTCTTCAGAACGCTCTGTTCCAATTCCTTGCGCTTCGCAGGATTGTCCTGCGCCACGAAAATCGTATTTCCCGTCACTGGACGCCAGAAGGTTTTCGATTCCAGCGCCGTAATCTCCAGCGCCTCTTCCAACGTCACTCCGTTCAGCTCAACCTTAATACGCCGCGAGGTGTAATCAGGATCAAACAGCACGTTGATGCCGGCGATTTTGCCCACGGTTTCATAGATCACCTTGCTGTCGTCCGTGGCTTTGATTGTGAGGGGGGTATTCGAGATGGGAACCAGTTCTACCGGGCCGCCAGCTTCTTTGATTCTCCGCTCCAGGCCCGGGGGCGGACCTGCAGCCTGCGGCGGAGGATTCTCCTTATCGTGAATCATCTGCAGGGTGTTCTTCAACTCCTGCTGCGCGATAAATAGCGATGGATCGATCTGCATCGCCTTCTGAAATTCCGCTACCGCTTCCTGCAGTTGGCCCTGCTCGCGAAGCACTTGCCCGCGATGCACGACCTCCTGTGCGGCTCGCGACCGCATGCGCTCGAACGAGGTTCGGTAGCGCAGGTCCTTCGGCTTCAGGTCGTAAGCCTGCTTGTAGAGCTCGTAAGCGCCCTCATAGTTCTGCCGCGCTTCAGCATCCTGAGCCTTTTCGTAGATACCTTTGGCCTTATCGGCGATGGCAGGCAATATGGTTAGAAAAACCAGCAGCCCTACGGCCGCAGGCATCAGACGTCTCATTCGTCATTCCTCGTCTAAAAATCTTCGCCGGAAGTCCGTCGCCGGACAAACCATTCTCACGCCTTCGGCCCGTGAACCTGGGACGCAGTTGGCGCATGTAAAAAGTGCTTTGGCTGCGATTATAGCATCGGCATTACTGACTCCCCATGTGATTGCACCCATGGCAGTTACACTCTTTGGTCTTAGTCCCAACGGGGGAAGGCTGGGCTTCGGGCTTCAGCCGTCGGGCTTCGGCCAAAACCGTCCCTAGGACTTCGAAATATCGCACCTAGGGCCGACCTGCGCTTTAGCTTGGCCGAAGCCCGACGGCTGAAGCCCGAAGCCCCGTTCTTTGCTGCTAAGATTGAACTCGAACTAAACCATGCCCCGCCAAGCCACACACCAAACCAAGCCCAGCCCGGAGAAATCTCCGCGCCGCGAACCTACGGCATCCGGTCAGCGTGATGCCGCCGTTAATAGGATCGCTTCACATAACTACTTCTTGCTGGAAAAATTTGAGTGTGGCGTTGTTCTTACCGGAACCGAGGCCAAATCGGTTCGCGGCGGCCTGGCGAACCTCAAAGATTCCTACGGCCTGGTCAAGGACGGCGAACTCTGGCTCCTCAACGCCCACATCGGCCCCTACGAGCACGGCAACATGAACAACCACGCCCCGCTTCGCACCCGTAAGCTGCTGATGCACAAAGAAGAAATCCGCAAGCTGATCGGCAAGACCCAGCAAAAAGGTCTGACGCTAATCCCCGTCCGCATGTACTTCAAAAACGGCAAAGTAAAAGTCGAACTAGCCCTGGCCAAAGGCAAGCAACTCTGGGACAAACGCGAAACCGAACGCCGCCGCACGGCGGACAAAGAAGCCAGAGAAGCCATCAGCAGGAACCGGAAAACGTAGAAGCCCACGCGTAGAAGCGGAGGCGTAACAGCCCCGGAGGAGCGGCAGATAATAGCTTAGGACGTAAGTCCCGGGTGAGCCGGTCGTTCCCGGAACAAGTCCCAGAGGGACTTTATTTCTCTGTCGGAATTCACTGTGTGAAAACTGTAAACCTCAAATTGGACATGCCTCAAATCCACGAGGCTCTCCAGCGCCTCGACCGCGAACTATCGATCGCACTCCGGGAAAAGGCAAAGCTGATAAAGCTGGTCCACGGTTACGGCTCGACCGGCGCAGGCGGAGACATTCGCATCGCCGTGCAAAAGCGTTTGCTGGAGATGGCGGAGAACGGTCAGATTCGCGCCTGCATCTTCGGCGAGAACTGGTCAAAGTCAGATGAGGTGGCCTGGAAGCTTCTGCAAGCACAGCTCGAACTTAAGAACGATTCCGATCTCGGTCGCCGCAATCGAGGAATCACGGTCGTTCTGCTGTAGCTTTCAATCGGCGGAACAATTTTCGTGATCAGGACGCCTGCGGCTCCGGCGGTGCGCTGGGAACCACTGGCGCAGGAACCGGCTCGCTAACCACCGGCAGCACAACCGGCGCGGGCGTGAATGACTGCACTACGATCGGCGCAACCATATGCTGCAGGTAGTACGTCACAACCACGCCTCGCTGCCAGAAACGCGGAATCAATAACAACAGCAGCGTTAACTGGCTGACGACGACTGCGCCCACCACGCTGGCAGGCGGAACAAACTTCATCCACACCAGAACCCCGGCCACTAGCACGATGGCCGCAAAAATCGTGGTCACCACATAACTCGCGAGAAGGCGTCCCAGGCTTTGCCAGGTATGCCGGAAAGCTGTACCAATGGACTTTCGCACCGCCCGCTGATCACTCAATACCACGTCCGCTTGCGCCAGATCAAACCAGATGCGCAGCGCCGCCATCACCAGAAAGATCAAGGCCAGGCATGCCATCGAGACATAGAACGGCAACAACTCATTCGTGCTTTCCGCAGCCTTCTTCAACAATGCAGCGCGAATGCCGAACAGCGCCCCAGCCGCAATTCCCATCACGATACCAGCCACAATCAGCAACCGGACAAACCGCCACAAATTCCGTCCACAGGCACGGAAGAAATCCTCGCGTGGCAGCCGATAGGTCGAGGCATACCCTTGCAGAACTCCGGGCAGAAAAAGCGCGGTCGCAAAGAAGAAGAGCACTGCACAAACCGCTGCCGACCCCACGGAGGCCGAAGTCGGTCCAAACTCTGGCCGCATAAACATCTCGATGAGAACGCTCACATCAAAACCCTGCACCAGCCGATTGGCGTGCAAGCTGTGATCGAGAATTTCGTGAACCTGATTGCTGAATGCGGCCGCGCCAAATCTTGCCAGCAGCACATTCAGCACATAGAACCAAAAAATGTAGCGCTTGTTGCGCGCCACCATGCTCCAACCGCCACTCAACAACCCTTTATTCTCACTCATCGTGTCCCCTTAAACCGCCCACCAGGCCAGCGCCTGGCCTATCCACTGGGTCATGAACTGCCAGTAATTTTCAATCTTGCGGGCTGGTTTTCCGTTGGCTTCGTCCGTGTAGCTGTTGTTGAAATCATTTCGGTCGATCACAATTTTGTGGTCCGGATCAATCTCCGCCGACTCGACCTTGGATTTCTTGTCGTAACTAAACTTCGTCCACCGGCTAGCGCCATCCCAGTGCTCGCGAATTTTTTCGCCGTTTTCGAACTTAACTTCCACATCCACCGGCATCACAAAATCTCCTTTGCGTTGCAGCCAGACGTAGGAGCGGTAGACGGTATCTTTGTTATTGTCATCCTTCTTGCCGGCATTTTTTTTCTCTTCGTACCAATTCACAGGAAAAGACTCAACCCTCCGCACTTGGTAATCCAGCACCGGCGAGCCATAGATCGCCTGGTTGAAGTACCAGCGCAAATCCTTGCCGGAAACTTCCTCGACCGTCTTCAGGAAATCTTCTTTCGTGGGATGAGTAAAGCGATACTTCATGAAGTAGGTGCGCATCGCCTTTGCCATGGTGTCTTCGCCGATGATGCTTTCCAGCGTCAGCAGCACGCACGCCGTCTTGCCGTAGGTGATTCCGCCGTAGGAGCCGTAGCTGTAATAGTCATAGGCTTTCTCGGCGATGGGATCGAGATCGGCAACTCGGATGTAGCCCAGTCGTTGCGCCTCACGTTCTCCAACGGTAGCGCCTGCCAGACGCATAATCGAGGTGTTCTTACCCAGGATCGAATCCAACACCTTCACTTCCGAGTAGCTGTTGATGCCCTCGTCCATCCAGGCATCTTCGAATTCGTTGGTTGCAACCATGGCGTACCAATACTGGTGCCCGAATTCGTGTTCCACCACTATTTCCGGCAGGTACAAACCGTCCGGCATGAACCAGCTCGAATCGCCGGTTATGAATGTGGGATATTCCATTCCTCCCGCCGCTGAATCCGGTTCGGGATCGACCAAAGTGATCGTCTTGTAAGGATAGGGTCCATACCAGCTTTCAAAATGTTCCAGCGACTCGCGCAGAATTTTTTCATGGCGCTCCGCCTGGCTCCAATGCGCCGGCTGCATCAGGATGCGCATGTGCACCGGGCCCATTTGTCCCTGAAACACCCCGTCTTCTTTTACTTTGTAGCGCGGGCTCACGGTCCATGCGAAGTCGTGAATGTCATCGCCGTGATAGGTGAGGGTCTTCGTGTTGTCGGCGTTGTTTATTTCGGCGACTTTCACTCCGCTTGCCCCTATCACTTCGTATTGTGGCACTGTCAGCTTGACGTCGTACACGCCGAAGTCGGCAAAGAATTCGGTCATTGCATGATACTGATGGCAGTTCCATGCTCCATTCCACCACACTCCAACTTTCGGAAACCATTGACCGCCCAGAACAAAATCGCGCTTCCATCCCGAACGTGCCTGCGTCTCGGGAAACTTGGTTTGGAATGCGATCTTGAATTGCACGTAACCGCCCGGAGCGACTGGCTTCGGTAAATGCACGTCGACTACAGTCTTGTCGTCTTTGTTTCCGTCGTCGGGCTGAATGTACTGCACCTGCGAAGTCAGATCGCCCTGCCCCACCACTTCCAGGCTTTTGATGTCTTCCGCCCCGTATTCCTTGGCTTCCCATTTGTCGTATCCGGTATCACGATTGCCGGCAACTTTGGCCTCACGCACAAACGTTGAGTTCGGCTGAAACGCATTTTGATAAAGATGAAACGGAAAATGGTCGAGCGGCTGACCTGTCAGATTGTGATACGTGAGCACCTCAGTGGCGTTGACGGTGTGCTGAGCCGCATCGTATTTTGCGTCGATCTCGTAATGCACCACGCGCTGCGACATGGGCTTGTCGGAATTGATGGCCAGCGTGGTGTCGGGAATCGTCAGCGGGCCGGGAGCGATCGAGGCGGCATTGGCGACCGAGGCCGCCGCCAATGCTCCTTGCGGAGCCGCGGCTCTAGCCGCATGGTGCTGCACCAGCAGCGATAGCGCAATCACTGAAACCGCCGGAAAGAACAAAATCATCCACCGAATCTTCATGTATCAAACCTCTGTTTTCACTGTGGGATGGAATCATACCGCAGGCAATCGAATGCCGCCATCCAAACGATCGAGGATAAGGCGCCGGCGGCGCGCGAGTTCCCTGCCCGCCCGGCGTACCCCGCTGCGTTTCTTGCGGATTATCCGACTTTCGCGTTGACGTACTTTTGCAAAACTCGACAAATCTGTGCATCCAAGGGATTTTGGTTAACGTATTCTATCTATAGCTGGTTCCGTGCGACGGACTAGCTGTTAAAAAGTCCGCAATTGGCCCACTGCCAAATAAGCGGTTTCCAGCAGGAGGAATGCCATGAAGGCCGCCCTCGTCGTGATTCTTTTCGCCGTCTCTGCTTTCGCACAAGATCAAGCTGCACTCACCGTCGCCGAAGCCGCATGTGGCCCCAAGAATGTCAAATTCGACGCTTCACAAGATCCGGCCCAGCATGCTACGCCGCAACCTGACGCGGGTAAGACTTTGGTCTATGTGGTTCAAGACATCGGTGAGCTGCAGTGTTCGGGTTGTGCGCTCACAAAGGTGGGAGTGGACGGCGCGTGGGTCGGAGCTAATCAAGGCAGTTCTTATTTCTTTTTCCCGGTCGACCCGGGCGAACGCCATCTTTGTGTGAACTGGCAATCACGGCTGGGGTGGCGCTCGAAGGCCTTTGCCATGGCAAATTTTGACGCTGAAGTCGGAAAGACCTACTACTTCCGGGTGCGGATCTTTCCCGGACGCTACGACTACTCATTCGACCTGGATCCGATCAACAGCGACCAGGGCAAGTTTCTCGTTGCTTCGTCCGCCTTCAGCGTTTCTCATCCGAAGAAGTAAACGCAACTACTGTTACGTATCGGGCGAAATGGATTGCCCTAATAATCAGCAGAAGAATTGACTTGCCTCAGCCCAGCCCCTAACATGGTTGCCAGATGATCGGCCAGACAATCTCCCATTACCGCATTCTGACCAAGTTGGGTGGCGGTGGAATGGGTGTGGTCTATGAGGCCGAAGACCAGCGTCTGGGCCGGCGCGTGGCCCTGAAATTTCTTCCCGAAGAATTAGCGCAGAATCCTCAGGCGCGAGAACGATTTCAGCGCGAGGCGCGCGCTGCGTCGGCTCTCAATCACCCCAACATCTGCACCATCTACGACATTGGCGAATACGAAAACCGGCTCTACATCGTGATGGAGTGCCTTGAAGGCACGACGCTGAAGTACCGCATCGAGGGAAAAGCCCTCCCGGTGGAACAACTCGTGGACTTCGCTGCGCAGGTTGCGGATGCGCTCGATGTGGCGCATACCGCGGGCATTGTGCATCGCGATTTAAAACCGGCGAACCTGTTCCTGACTAAGCGCGGACAAGCCAAGATCCTCGACTTTGGATTGGCCAAAGTGACCACGGGGCCGGTGGCGCAGTTTGAAACGGCGGGCGGCACGCTGCCCACCGCGATGGACGCCAATCTCACCAGCCCCGGCAGTACCGTGGGGACGGTGGCGTACATGTCGCCAGAACAGGCGCGCGGCGAAGAGTTGGATGCGCGCACCGACTTGTTTTCCTTCGGAGCAGTTCTGTACGAGATGGCCACAGGACGCCAGCCGTTCACGGGCAACACCTCCGCCATCATCTTCGACGCCATCCTTAATAAACCGCCGACTTCGGCGGTTCGATTCAATTCCGACCTGCCGGCTCAACTCGAGTCCTTGATTAGCAAGTGCCTGGAGAAAGATCGCAGTCTCCGCTACCAGACTGCTGCCGATCTCCGCGCCGATTTGCAGCGCCTCAAGCGTGACACGCAGTCGTCCAAGATCGCAGCAGTTTCAGGATCGGTCGCGGTCGCGAGCCCACAACCTTCATCGCGTAAATGGCCGATGCTGATTGCCGCTCTCGGCGCCATCGCAGTCGTTGGCATTCTTGTGGCTGGTTACTTCATGGGATGGTTCGCCCGCCAGCAGCCTTACACGCAGGCTGATCTCAAGCCGCAGCAGCTCACGGTCAACTCGTCAGAAGATCCGGTCGCGGTCACTTCCATTTCTCCCGATGGAAAATATCTTCTCTACGCCGATCTCGAAGGATTGCACCTCCGATTGCTCGGCACCGGAGAGATACAGTCTCTCCCGATTCCAGACTCATTCTGTTTTCGTTGAGCGCGCATCGAATGGTCCCAGGATGGGACCAAATTGCTGGTGAGCGGACCGGTAGCGCAAGAGAAGCAGGCCGTCTGGATGATCTCGGTGATCGGCGCCACGCTAAAGAAATTGCGAGACGACGCGCATGATGCGGCGCTCTCCCCGGATGGATCGCAAATCGTTTTTCGCGATGCCACTGGTCCAGGTATCTGGACCATGGGAGCAGATGGCGGCCAAGCAAAACTCTTTTATAAGCCGGAGCCGGGCTACCATCTGTTTTATCCCCTGTGGTTCGATGGCGGGAAGCGCATCGCTTATGTGAAATATAAAATCACGAATGGCGAATCCACTGTTTACCTGGAAAGCCGCGATCTCAATTCCGGCAATCCGGTCGTCCTGCTTTCCAATCCGCGTTTGAGCGACTTTTATCTAGGCCAGAACGGACGGCTCATCTACGCCATCAGTGAGCCGCAGCCCAACCAATACGATTCCAACTTGTGGGAACTGCGATTCAACCCGGTGACAGGTGCGCCGAAAGGCACTCCGCGACGCCTCACGGATTGGACTGGTTTTTACTTCACCAATCCGGAGTTGACTGCCGACGGCAAGCGCTTCGTATTCCTGGACAGAAAAGGACAAAGCGACGTTTACCTCGGAGAGTTGGCCGGCGGCGGAAATGAAATGAAAACTCCGCAGCGCCTAACCTTGGACGATCGGCTCGATTGGCCGGGTGGATGGTCGAACGATGGCAAGACCGTGTTTTTGTATTCCGATCGTAATGGAAGCTTCGATATTTACAAGCAGGGTGTGAACGAACGCAATGCCGATCCCATCGTCACCGGGCCGGAAGAAAAGTGGGCTCCGCAAATCAGCCCGGACGGCAAGTGGCTGCTCTACATGCAGTGGCCTAAGGTTGCCGAAGGACATGCGGCGACCTCTGGAAAGCTGATGCGCGTTCCGCTGGGCGGTGGTCCTGCAGAAGTTGTCATGGATATTAAAGGGCGTCCGGGCAGTTCAACCAGCAGCGATCCTTTGGATACCGTCGGCGGCTATCCCAGCTTCCGCTGCCCGGCACTGGCCGGCGCCGCGTGCGTAATTGCCGAAGAAGGCGAGAATGAGATTGTCTTTACCGCATTTGATCCTTTGCAGGGACGAAAATCGGAACTCGTCAAGGTACCAGCGAATCCGGTCCACACAAGCTGGGGCCTTTCTCCTGACGGCAGCCGAGTCGCGCTTGCTGTCTTTGATTATAAGGCGGCAGATGTTCAGATCGTTCCGCTCGGCGGCGGAGCTGCTCAGAAATTTTCGGCTGTGCCCTGGACGGAACTGGTTGCCGTGGCGTGGGCGGCCGATGGTAAGAGCCTGTTCCTAGCCAGCTTTTCCTCACGAGGGAGCTCGATTGTGCACTCCAGCTTTACCGGCGAACCCAAACTTCTGTTCAAATCCAGCTGGGATATATTATCGCTTGCAGCTTCGCCGGACGGCCACTATTTGGCCTTGGGTCCGGTGATCTACAACGCCAACGCCTGGACGATCGCATCCTTCCCCGGCAAGTAACGCGTAAGGGAGTCCGCTCTTGCGCTCATACCCGTTCGCCGACGATACTGGAGTGTTGCCTGAAACCATACAAACTACTATGAAAACTACGCTCTCGTTCTCCACGCCCGCTGAACTCGAAACCGAATCTCTCGTTGCCATTGCACTCGATCACACAGAAAAAGATCAGAGCGGCTCTTCCAAAAAAGACAAGCCGCAACTCAAACTCGCGACCAGCGACGCGGCAGTGCAGGCTGTTGCCGCCGATCTGCTGGCAAGCGGAGAGCTTACCGGCAAACCGTTCGAAAGCAATTTGCTGCACAAGCCTGCGGGATTGAAGGCCAAGCGCCTGCTGATAATCGGCGGGGGAAGTGCGAAAAAATTCACCAGCTATGATCTGCGCCGGCTTGCCGGAGCGGCGGTACGCACGCTCAAATCGCGGGGAATCCGTAGCTTCGCTTTCATCGCTCCATCCAGCATTCCGGCGAAGGAAGCCGTGACAGCGATCGTTGAGGGCGCACTGGTGGGCAATTTCGACCCCGATTATTATCGCAGCGACCGCAAGGACCAGAAGATTGATGCGCTCACCATCGTTGCGGGCGGCAATGCGGATCACGCGGCGCTGGAAAAAGCCGCGCACGAAGCCCAAGTTATCGGCGACTCGCAGAACTTCACTCGCAACCTGGTCAATGAACCTTCTAATCGCATGACGCCAACTATTCTGGGCGATCGCGCGAAAAAGATGTCGCAGGAAGTTGGATTGAAGTGTGAAGTGTATGGCGCCGACAAGATTAAAGAACTGAAGATGGGTGCATTTTGGAGCGTCGCGCAAGGTTCCGACGAGCCGCCTGCGCTGATTGTGATGACCTACGAGCCCGCGGGTGCGCCGGCAAAGCCGGTATTAGGGCTCGTGGGCAAAGGCATCACCTTCGACACCGGCGGTATTTCGATCAAGCCCGCCGATGGTATGGAAAAGATGAAATATGACATGGCCGGCGGCGCGACGATGATCGGAGTTATGCGCGCCATCGCACTGCTCAAACCGAAGGTAAAAGTGATCGGCATCGTTTGCGCCACGGAGAATATGCCTTCCGGCAAGGCGCAGAAGCCGGGCGACGTGCAGATTGCGATGTCCGGCAAGTCGATTGAAATTATCAATACGGACGCTGAAGGCCGACTCGTTCTCGCTGACGGTCTTTTCTACGCGCGCCAACTTGGCTGCACTCATCTCGTGGATGCGGCCACTCTTACCGGTGCAGTCGTGGTGGCTCTTGGCTACGCCAACGCTGGCGTCTTCTCGAATGATGACGCTATATATGAGCGCTTTCACAAAGCCAACGACGAGGCCGGCGAAAAAATGTGGCGGCTGCCGGTGGATGACGAATACAAAGACAACATTAAATCCACGATCGCCGATATCGTGAACTCCGGCGGACGCTGGGGCGGCGCCATCAATGCAGCCATGTTTCTGAAAGAGTTCGTGGATGACACGCCGTGGATTCATCTCGACATTGCAGGTACGGCCTGGATGGAAGATCAGAAGCCGTGGATCGCCAAAGGCCCATCGGGAATCGCGCTGCGCAGCCTGATTGAGTTTGTGAAGAGCTTCGCGTAGCAATTCTTCATATCGATCAGACCGCGGAACATTGCGGATCGGCCAGCCATATTACGGGAGTGACTGGGCCTGCGGCGATTTCTGCTGACCTTTCCTCGACTAACGGCATCCTATGTGGGCTGCAACGGCTCGGGCGTTGAAATTCTAGGCTGGGGGAGGGCTTCATGAAAGGTCTGCTTTTAGCAGGAGTCATTGTTCTGGTGCTGGGGATTGTGTCGCTGTTTGTTCCGTTTCCACATCACGAACATCATGGCTTCAGGGCCGGTGACGCGCACATCGGCATCACTACTGAACATGATCAGAAAGTCCCGCCAGCTCTTAGCATCGTCCTAGTGGTTGCTGGTGCGGGACTGATGATTGCCGGGAGAAAAGGGTAGTGTTCCTTCGCAGATTGCTCATCTGCAGGTCGGATGAGAATGGACCGATTTACTTCCGTGCTGCCGTAGCTAAGTCAAACGCCTTTTCCAGATTCGTGACCAGCGGAGCCTCACTCGCCTGCAGGCCACTGCGTCCCATCATGCGCCACAAGTACTGACCATTGGCGGGCCAGCGATGCGAGTCATAAACCGCGAGAACGTCTTCAGTCGGACGGCTCATTACCATCAGCACGATATCAGCCTGATGAGGCTCATACACGACGATGAATTTTCCCCACTTCTCCATTGCATTCTGCACGGTGGCAATGGCCTGGCGGTCTTCGGGAAGCACGTTGGGATCGAACTGATCGCCGTCGTAACTAGTGACGTAGACGTAACGGGCGTTCACCAGCGTGCCTGGAAATGCGGGAATAGTTTGCGCAGCACTCGTCGTGGATGCTTTAGGAGCCGCAATGGCAAACGTCGCCGCTAAGAGCATGCAGATAAGCACAGCGCGTGATGTCGTTTTCTTTTTCATAGGCATTACCTAATCCAGTGTTCAACAACAGTGACGAATTCAACAGGTAAACGTTTCGTTAATCAGAATTCGACCGCCGCTTCTTAATGTCTATTAGATGGCCCTGCTTGGGCCGACGTTGCCCGTTCGTGAACAATTCCCTACCTTATTGATTCCATTGTAACTAGAAGATATTACCGGCAAAGAGCACAAGAGGATCAGCACTGGCAGCTTTCAACCAGCTTAACGAATGCCAAATAAAACCGCATTGCACATTAGCCGGGACCAAATGCTTCTATATAGCTGCATGCTATATAACATTGATGCAATAACTTGTACAGCGGGAATTTTTCCGATCTAAATCGCAAGCAGATGCTAGAATGGCCCCCGCTTTTAAGTCCGGGATAAAAGCTCCTAATGATAGAGCTTCTCAGCACTTCAACCAGTAGTCTGAATTGCTATTCAATACACCGGCACATTTCACAGGAGTTCTGCCTTAAAGGAGAATGATTCATGAGAAGCAAGGGATTTTCGTTTGGGCGAACCGTGACACTCCCGATTTCTGTATTGCGGATCATTGGTGTGCTGATCTTTGTGGTGATGTTGGCGGCGCTGGGAATGCGCGCTGTCGCCCAGGAAACCGTGTTGCATAGCTTCGAAGACAACGGCAAGGATGGAATGTACCCTTACGCCAGTCTGATCTTCGATGGTTCCGGCAATCTCTACGGCACAACGCAGCTTGGCGGCGCTCACAACTCTGGCGCCGTATTCGAGTTAATACCACCGACTCCGCCCGCCACGCGGTGGACGGAAAAGATTCTGCATAGCTTCGACCTCAACGGCAAAGATGGGAGCGAGCCCTATGCCAGTTTGATCATCGATGGCGCGGGCAACTTATTCGGCACGACGGCCGGCGGTGGCGCTCATGGCTCCGGAACTGTATTCGAACTAATACCACCGACCGCGCCGGCCACGTTCTGGACGGAAAAGATTCTGCATAGCTTCCTTTCCTACCCTACCGATGGGGTCCTTCCCTATGACAGTTTGGTCCTCGATGGCTCCGGCAATCTATACGGCACGACGAACGAGGGTGGAACGTATGGCCACGGCACAGTATTCGAAGTATCTCCCGTCGCTGGCGGAACATGGACGGAGCGGCTTCTGCACAGCTTCGATGAGAATGGTACGGACGGGATTGCGCCTCATTGCGCATTGATCTTCGACGGCAATGGCAACCTATACGGCACGACGACTGCAGGAGGCCCCACGCTAGTGGGCACAGTCTTTGAGTTGACGCCCGCTAACGGCGGATCATGGAAGGAACAGATACTGCATAACTTCGATAACAACGGGGACGGGTTTGAGCCCTACACCGGTTTAACCCTCAATGCGGGTAGCCTATACGGCACGACTCTCCAGGGCGGTACGGAGGGTTATGGGACGGTGTTCGAGTTGGCGCCAGCGGGCGGCGGTACATGGACTGAGAGCATCCTTTATAGCTTTGAGGAGTCTGCTGGGAAGGGAATCCAGCCTTACGCCAGCGTGATTTTCGATGCCTCTGGCAACCTGTACGGAACCACGGGAACGGGCGGCCTTGATGGTACTGCTGGCTACGGAGTGGTGTACGAATTATCGCAGTTGGGGGGCGGCTGGACGTACAAGACGCTACATGTTTTCGGCCACGGCAAGGACGGGCAATACCCCCAGGGCGGTACCGGTTTGGTCTCCGATTCCGCCGGCAATCTTTACAGCACAACCGCCGGGGGCGGATTTTATAGCTCTGGGACGGTGTTCGAAATCACGCCATAAGCGACAGGGGGAACGAAGGCAAACTCAAGCGCCGAATCTCTCGGCGGCGCGGGCTTTCGCTTTTGCAGCTTCTTCCTCGCGATTCTTCGGCGGTGCGGTGGTTTCGAGCGAATGGAGAAGGCGATCCGAGATCGCGGCAATTTCATCGATAGCCGCCATGAACGCGGTTTCGTTGGCCTTCGACGGTTTGTTAAACCCGGTGATTTTTCGCACGAATTGTACCGAAGCAGCCCTGACTTCTTCGGCATTCACAGGAGGGTCAAAGTTGAAGAGAGTTTTGATATTTCTGCACATATCTGGACTTCCTCACGGAGTAAACACTAGTTTGCCACAGAGCCGCGAGCCCAGGCTCAAAATACACGCCCAATAGAAAAGTTCACTCGTGATTCACCTGTGGGGCTGACACTGGTGGCTAGCGTGATGGGCCCGACAATAGTTTCGGCAATCACGCCAAGATTGAAGGTGCCGCGAACCACGATTGTTCCCGGATCATTGAATGCAGAGCCGGCTTCATACCATCCACCCCAATAGATTTTTCCCCCGACGAGTTGTGGCAAACGATAAAATTCGCGGCGAAATCCCAGAGAAGAATAGGCATAGTGGTTGCCGACAAATTCATAGGGAAGATATGCGCCCAGCCGAAATGGTCCGCCAAGGGAAAAGAGTTGAAATGGGCCTGCAGTGCCATGAAAGGTTGTTCCACCCGAGGCGAGAAAAAAGAGAGAAGTCTTGGAGCCCGTGGGGATAAAGGTTGAAGTCTGCACATCCAGTTGATCGATAGGATGCGCGACCTCAGGGCTCTGCAGCACGCGGGTGAGGTTCGCTAAGATGCGCGTGCCGCGACTGGGAACCGAGGGACTATCCTGTCCATCCCACACGTAGCGGGTGCGAAATTCTCCCGTGCTGCCGCTGACTGGAAGCAATCCGGCGTTGCCGATCAGAGGATCAAGCTTGCCGCTGAAAATTTCGTAGCCGAAGCGAAGCTCACTGCGGCGACCGGTGTTATAGCCGAAATCGAAACCTCCGCCTGCTCTTTCATCACCGAAGACGGCGACGCGAGTTTGGCCGTTGAATTCGTTGCGAGGCAACTTGGAGGCGAACATGTAGGGTGCAACAAAAAAATGAGTGCCGGCCAAAGGCTGGTAAAACTCGCTGGCTGCGAAGTTGCTCGACCCCAGCAGTAGATCGTTGCGCCACTCGCCGCCGTGATGTTCGACGTCCATGAAAGTAACGCGGGCGCCGGCGGAAAAATCAAAGGCCGCCACACCGGATCCATCGACATTTACTGCCAGATCCACAAATGGTGGTCCGTAGGACTTCTCATGTGCGGTGACGCGCAGGGCGGGAACGCCATTCTGCGTAAAGCCTTCGTAGCCCACGCGGTCGAACTGACCTTCTCCAGCGATATGGGTCAGTTGGTCTTCGAGTTTGGGAAGATTAAGCGGGCCTTGCGTATCTGATTTCAAACGTTGTGCGATTCTTTGATCCGTGTCGGAATCTCCTCCTTCTACGACCACGGATTGCACTTCATTGGGTCCAACACGTCGCCGGGCTGCGCGCGCGGCGAGATATTGTCGCCACTCTGTTTCGTCTGTGATCGCATAAGGCAGCAAAGCGCTAGCATGACTGGCCGCGCTCTGATAGCCGAGGCGAATGAGTCCAGGGAGATCATCGTAATCAGTAGTGGAAAAATTGCCTGTTTCCACGGTGATCGTGGCATTCGCCAGAGCCATAGAACGCCGCTCATTCTGCAGGATCATTACGCTGACTGCGCGGGAGAGTACGCCGGTCAGCGTTTCCAGTTGCTCACGCTCGCCGAGCGGGATTTCAAGATTAACCGCGATAACGGCATCGGCATTCATTTCCCGTACCGCTTCAACGGGAATATTTTCAACCATGCCGCCATCCGCTAGCACGCGGCCATTGATTTCCACGGGAGTGAAGACGCCGGGGATGGCCATGCTGGCTCGCACCGCAGTAGCTAAAGATCCATCGTGGAGCACCACGCGGTCTCCGGTCTGCATATCCGTCGCCACGCAACGGAAAGGGATGGGCAAGTCGTCAAAGCTGGCGATGCCAGACTCAGGAAAAGCGATGCGATCGAGCAACAAGCCAACACCGTGCCCGGAATCAAACCCATTAGGACCGCTTAGGCCGTGCTTCAGTCCAAGCGCAGCCTCAATCTGGTAATTGCGGCGATCCTGCTTGCGGCGATAGGCAAGCTGTTGGTAGATGGGTTCGGGAAGCAGGGCATCGTTCCAGTCAACGCCTTCGGCAAATTTACGGATCTCCGCGGGGGACATGCCGGTGGCGTACATGGCGGCAATAATGCTGCCCATACTCGTGCCAGCCAAACGGTCGACCGGAATGTGATTTTCCTCCAACCACTCAATCACGCCGATTTGAGCCAGGCCGAGCGCGCCACCACCACTGAGAGCGAGTCCGATGCGCGGACGATGAATAGGCCGGGACGCCGCCGTTTCCTGGTCCGGCGGTTGACCTTGCGCTGGCGCGAGCGGCTGATTTTGCGCCGAGGATAGAAGACTGAATAAAACCAACACCGAGAAAAGCAGGAGCCGCGCGGTACTGTCGCGGCGTGAGTAAAACGCTGACATGATTCATCCTCTCCGATGGAACCCACAAAGCCCGGTTGGGGAAAAAATTCACAGTAGCAGGTTTGAACACTGAGTGTTGAGGACTGGTTGCTTAGGGTTGTGATTCCGGTGTCGATTGCACCCGACGCGCCTGCCCAACGACCGCGCGGACAGCTTCGATCACCAACTCCGGGCGATCGAGTTGGATGTAGTGTCCGCTGTTCTTCGCGACTACGCGCGTGCCACGAGTCGAGAGATGCGATAACTCCGTTTGCATCTGTTGCCAGGCATCATTGATCGGCTTCACTAGGTCTTCGGGCATATCAGGTTGAGGCTTGTCAGGATCGTGCGATAGCACTGCCAGCGGCAAATCGCCGAGGGAGCCTGTGGCGGCGGTTTGGGCAGCACTTTCTGGAAACGCTTTCAGTTCGACAACTCCTTCACGCTCACTGTGGAAATTGCATTCCGCAGCACGGGCGTCAACCTCATGGGCGCAGAATCCGAGAAGCCGGGGAATCCCAAGGGGCGTGGTGAATTCCAGGAATTCCTGATCTCGCACCCAACTCGCGTCCATATCGTTCAGCGCAGCCGGAAAACGCTTCTGTTGCTCGGGATGCGAAGCGTCTACCAGCACCATACCGGCAACCTCGCTCCGATAGAGGCTGGCGTAGAGGCGCATGTCGTATCCGCCCATGGAATGGCCGACGAGGATGTATGGCGGAGAAATACCGGAGGATTTCCCGGCGTTGTGCAGAAGCGTGTGCAACTCTTCAGCGATATCTTTGCTGGTGCGGGGGCGCGGGCTGGAATCACTGTAACCGAGGCCCGCGCGGTCGTAGGAGCAGACGCGCGCGAATTGCGCGATCTGCGGCTGCACTTTGTTCCATGAGATGTAGCTATCGCCGAGGCCGGAGTCGAGAATAACGGTCGGAATTCCCTGCCCCGTGCAATCGATGTGCATTTTGTAGCCGCCGACATCGACAAGTTGACCGGGCATGGGATTAAAGCGCCGGTCGCGCGCCTCCGAGATGTTTTCGTAAAGGAACCCGGCTGTTGCGAGGAGGATGACAAGGACGAGGAAACTTCGAACGATGATGCGCAACAAGTTGCGGATTGGTAAGGTCGTAGCCGAAGTACCGCTCACCGTTTGTCCTTAATGCAAGTTCTCGCGAACGACAGTATCCGCGCCACACAGTCTATCTTGTCTACATCACCGGCGGCACTGTAATTCCCATCACCGCCAAGGTGCGAATCAGTTCGCGACGAACAACCGCGACCGTCGCTAGCAGAAACTGCTTTCGCTTCTCATCCGGCTCACTCAGGATGGGATGGCGGTGATAAAAAGTATTGAACAGCTGTCCCAGTTGAAAGGCGTGCTTGGCCAGATATGCGGGCTCGGTAGTAGCGATACACTGGCCGATGATGTATGACGTTTTCGACGCGGCAAGCCAGAGTTCCCAGATTGCATCAGCAGCTTCTCCGGTGAGGAATTGGGTGAGGTCGGCTGGAGAGATGCTGTCGACAATTTCTTTGCAGAATGTATCGGGATCAAGTGCAGCTTTCTTAAAAATGCTGGTGGCGCGGACTACGGCATATTGCGCGTAGGGTCCGGTCTCGCCTTCGAAACTGAGGGCCTCCTTGAAGTCGAAGGCAATCACCGATTGTTTGGTGAACTTCAACATGAAGTAACGAAGAGCCCCAATTGCAATTTGCGTGGCGATGGCGACTCGTTCCGCTTCGGTTAATTGCGGATGGCGGGAATCGACCTCGTTCTTGGCGGACGCGATGAGTTGATCGAGCAGGTCGTCGGCCTTGACGCCGAAACCTTTCCGTCCGCTGACCTCGATATAGGAGCGCGTCTTCTCCTCGTCGCTGAGCGTGTAGCCGAGTTCGGAAGCGCAGCGCGGCGTGAGCGCAACCATCTCGTAGGAAAAGTGCGTATAGTGGTCGGCGGCTTCATTGTGGCCGAGTCCCCGCAGCGCCTCGATA
The DNA here is from genome assembly GCA_963838015.1 of uncultured Acidobacteriaceae bacterium. Classification (GTDB taxonomy): domain Bacteria; phylum Acidobacteriota; class Terriglobia; order Terriglobales; family Acidobacteriaceae; genus Sulfotelmatobacter. The sequence continues at coordinate 42,311 of CAWIPG010000002.1, forward strand.
ACGGTGCTTTGCGCCTCGGACTGGCGTGCATCGATGACGTTGTAGATTTCCGCGACATCTCCGAAGTGGGGATGATTTGTCTCGGCGTGTTTGTCGTCGGGGGTGGTTGAAATCCAGCAATCGTGCTGGTTGGGATAGCGGTAAAACTTGCGATAGGAAAAATCGCGTCCGAGCAGGCCGAACTTCCACATGTGGTAGGCAATGTCTTTGCCGACGTAGCCGACGGTGCCATTGGAGCGGACGATTACCTTCTGATCGTCTTCGGAGATTCCTGATGAGCGTATATCGACACCAGGCTCCAGTGGAATCTCGACGAGGATGTCGTCAATATCGCCGCTTGTTTTCTTCCTGGCGTCAGCAGTCGCGGGCGAGGGCGCCCGCGCTACATCGCCGGTTCCGGCGCGGCGCATCACCCAACAACCTTTATTCTTGCCTTCGCTCTCGAAGGTAAGCACGCCGGCATCCTTCAACTTTGTGAAGGCGGCATCCCAGAAATGCAGATGGAGAATTTCGCTTTCGCGCGGAAGAAAATCGTATTCGATATCGAGCCGGTCCATGGTTTCGAGATGCCGGCGCAGCACAGCAGTCGAGATCAACTCGGCAATCGCTGCCGTTTCGCTCGTAGCGTCTTCAATGGCGTGGAGCGTTTGCAGACGGATTTGCTTATTCTTTGGATCTTGCTCGTACCACTGTGAGACGCGGGCGTAGAGGTCCCAACAGTAGTAATCGAAGCGCGGCTGGCGGGTTAAAGCTTCAATTTCAGAGCGCGACTTCTTCTCAATGTGCGTGAAACCGACAACCACATCGGCAACCTGCACGCCGGTATTGTCGATGTAATTCTGAACGTCGACCTCCCTGCCCGCATAACACAGCAAGCGGACGAACGTGTCACCGAGAATGGCGTTGCGCAGATGGCCGATATGCGCAGCCTTGTTGGGATTGATGCTGGTGTGCTCGACCAGAATTTTTCCCGAAGGAATATCTGTGGGCGGCTTACGGTCTGCGGCCAGTGCGGCGGCCATCCAGGCGCGATCGACTTTTACATTCAGATATCCGGGCGGCGCGACCTGTAATTCGGCAATGCCATCGGTAGCGCCGAGTTCGGCGCGGATGGCCTCGGCAATCTTAAGTGGAGCAGTCCGCAGCGGCTTGGCAAAGGGAAAAACCGGGATGGCGAACTCTCCGAGCTCAACCTTCGGAGGCTGCTCAATGACAACTTTCGGTAGAGCGGCGTCCGGGTATCGGCCGCGAAGGAACTCGACGATACGCCGGGCTAGACGGTCTTCAAGATAACGATACAAGGCTTCCCTCTAAGCATTTAAGGAGACAGTGATTTTAGCAGAGCGCGTGTCGCACGCTGGTTTGACGCAAGATGCGCGCGTTCCCTATGATGAAAATTAGTCCCTGACTTCTATGCGCATTGCCTACCTTGAGTGTTTTTCCGGCATGAGTGGCGACATGTTTTTGGGCGCCCTCGTGGATGCTGGAGTTCCGGCGCAGGTGCTGGAAGACGCTGTGAAGGCGCTGGGAGTGGCGGCACGGCTGGAGATTTCCCGAGTTGTGCGGAGTGAAATTTCAGCCACGAAAGTGGATGTTTGGGTGGATGGAGAGAAAGACGTGCCGCGCGAGGGGTATGGGGAGCGGCGAGAGGCTGAACACTCTCACCAGCATTCGCGTTCCCACGAAAGCTCCCATGAACATGAGCATTCTGAGCATACGCATTCGCATGCTGCTGAGAATTCGCAGGCGGGAGCGCCCGCGCCACACGAGCATTCTCACTCGCACGGTCGCGGGTTGACTGAGATTCGTCAGATCATTTCTGCGGCTTCGATTTCGGAAACCGCGAAGAAGACCGCGATCGGCATCTTCGAAGCGCTGGGTCGGGCAGAGGCCAAAATTCACAACACGCCCGTCGAGAGCATACATTTCCACGAAGTTGGAGCCGTGGACGCGATGGTCGACATCGTTTGTGCGGCTGTGGGGGCTGAGGCCCTGGGTTTGGACGAGATTATCTGTTCACCCTTGAACGTAGGTGGCGGGATGGTGAAGTGCGCGCACGGGACCTTTCCAGTGCCAGCTCCGGCAACGGTCGAATTGCTAGCCGACGCGCCAGTTTATTCTTCCGGTTTGCAGGCGGAGCTGGTTACTCCCACAGGTGCAGCGATTGTGAAGACACTGGCCTCGCGGTTCGCCGCGTTTCCGGAGATGAAGATTGAGAAATCCGGCTATGGCGCGGGATCGCGCGATTTTCCCGGACATCCGAACGTGGTGCGAATCACAATTGGAGAAGCAGCATCCAATAGTCTCGCCGCGAACACTGCATCTGAGACGATCACGGTGTTGGAAGCAAATCTGGATGACTTGAATCCGCAGGTGTTCGGGTATGTGATGGATCGTTTGTTCGAAGAAGGCGCGCTCGATACCTTTGGCATGCCCGTGCAGATGAAGAAGAATCGTCCGGGCATGCTGCTCACCGTATTGTGCAAGCCCGAAGATGCGAGCAAGTTGATGCAGTTGATCTTTACGGAGACGACCACACTCGGCGTAAGGCGGCGCGACGAAATGCGGCAGACTCTGGTGCGCCGCTGGGAAAAAGTCGGGACACGTTGGGGCGACGTCAGGATCAAGGTCGCGAGCATGAATGGGACCGTTACCAACTATGCTCCGGAATATGAGGACTGCCGGCGAATTGCGGCGGAACACCATGTGCCGCTAAAGACCGTGATCCAGGAAGCCACGCGGACGTATCTTGGCGCGGGCGAAAAGCTTTAAACACAGGGGACACAGATGCGCACAGGGTAAGCGTGCGATATCTTTAGCTTCAAATTTCGAACTCATTATGAGCAAGAAGTTCTACATCACGACTCCGATTTATTACGTAAACGCGCACCCGCACATTGGGCACGCTTATACGACCCTCGCGTGCGACACGATCGCGCGGCGGCAGCGCTTGCTGGGCTCGGAAACGTTTTTTCTCACGGGCACGGATGAGCACGGGCAAAAGATCGAGCGGGCGGCGCAGGCAGCGGGGAAAACTCCACAGCAGTATGCGGATGAGATTTCTGCTGAGTTTCGGCAGTTGTGGGAGCGGATGGGCATTTCTAATGATGATTTCATCCGCACCACAGAAGACCGGCACAAGAAGCGCGCGCAGGCACTCTTCCGCAAGATCCGCGACAATGGCTACATCTACAAAGGCACCTACACCGGGCAGTATTGCGTGTCGGATGAGCTTTATGTGGATGGCGCACAGCCAGGTGATCCCTGCCCCACTTGCGGGCGCATCACCGAAACGGTGAAGGAAGAAAATTATTTCTTCAAGCTCTCGGAGTTTCAGGACAAGCTGCTCGCACTGTATGCAAATCCGGAGTTCATTCGCCCGGAGGCGCGGCGCAACGAAGTGATCTCGTTTGTGCGCTCGGGGCTGCGCGACTTGTCGGTCAGCCGCTCGACTTTTACCTGGGGCATTCCAGTGCCGGATGATCCCAAGCACGTGATCTACGTGTGGCTCGACGCTCTGGCGAATTACATCACTGCGATTGGCTATGGCTCCTCGCACGCGGGAGCGCAGGAGGCCTTCAAGAAATTCTGGCCGGCAGATGTTCAGATGATCGGAAAAGAAATTGTCCGCTTCCATTGTGTGTACTGGCCAGCGTTTTTGATGGCGGCGGGATTACCCGTGCCGAAGGCGATTGTGGCGCACGGATGGCTGCTGTTTGAAGAGAGCAAAATGTCGAAGTCACGCGGCAACATCGTGCGCACGCAGACCATTCTCGATGTGCTCGGCGCGGACGCGCTGCGCTATTTCTTGCTGCGGGAAGTTGTGTTCGGGCAGGACGGATCATTTTCCTTCGATGCGCTGGTACAGCGGTACAACTCTGATCTGGCGAATGGACTGGGAAATCTGGCCAGCCGCACGCTGACCATGATCAACCGCTACTTCAAGGGCGAAGTGCCGTATCCATCGCATGGAGCATCGAAAACCGCGGGAGACGATGCTATCGCTGAAACCGCGCGGCGAACTATCCGTGAATTTGGCGCATTGTTCGATCAGTTCCAGTTTTCGCGCGCACTGGAAGCGGCGTGGGCACTCGTGGCTGCCGTAGATAAGTACATTGTGGAGAACGAACCGTGGGCGCTAGGTGAAAAGCAGGATGAAGATAGCCGCTCACGTTTGGCGACCGTGCTTTACACGGCCGCGGAAGCGCTACGCATTGCGACTGCGCTGGCCTATCCGGTAATGCCGGATGCCACTGCGAAAATCTGGACGCAGCTGGGCTTGGGGGACATTAAAAAACTCGCTCTCAACGAACTGAATTGGGGGCAACTGCCTTTGGGCACAAAGCTCGGCGAGGTGCAGCCAGTGTTTCCGCGCGCGGACAAGAGCGCAATTGAAAGGATGCAGAAGATGGAAGAGGAACACAGAGTTACGCCAGCAGCGGACGCTCCGGTAGCGACTGCGTCGGTATTGGCGCAGACGAACGCGCTGCAAGCGACGGCGACTGTGACGCCGTCGGCGCTCCCCGTGGCGAATCCAGCCGCGGTCGAAAAGATTTCGATCGATGACTTCGGGAAGATCGACTTGCGCGTAGGGCTGGTGAAAGTCGCTGAGCGTGTTCCTAAATCAGACAAGCTTTTGCGTCTCGAAATCGATATTGGAACCGAAGTTCGTCAGGTCCTCGCTGGAATTGCCGAAGCTTATGCACCGGAAACTTTGGTTGGGCGCAAAGTAGTAATCGTCGCCAATCTGGCTCCAAGAAAAATGCGCGGCCTGGAGTCAAACGGGATGATCGTCGCGGCCTCGCTGGAAGGCGGGAGCCCGGTTCTTGCCGGTTTCCTTGAGGATGTGCCGGTCGGGGCGAGGCTGAAGTAAAAAGAAATTAACAATCAATGTTTGTAGACTCACACGCTCACCTTGACGGCAAGCAGTTCGATTCCGATCGCGAGCAGGTAATCGCGCGTGCGCGGGACGCAGGAGTACAAGCCATGGTCGCCATCGGCAACGGCGAGGGTCCCGCGGATGTTGATTGCGGGATTCGACTGGCGGAGAAATATGATTTTATCTACGCTACGCTGGGCATTCATCCGCACGAAGCCAGCCTTGCGGATGAAGCCGCCTATCAGAATATGGAGCGATTAGCGCGGCATCCCAAGGTAATCGCCTGGGGCGAGATTGGATTGGATTACTTCTACGATCACTCGCCACGCGACTTGCAGAAACAAGTCTTCATGCGACAGATGGAGTTAGCGGCGGTGGCAAAGTTGCCCATCGTAATTCATTGCCGTCCATCGGAGGGTAGCGACAACGCCTGGGAAGATTGCTTTGCGCTAATGCAGGAGCATTGGGCTGCCAAAGGTCTGGGAGGAATTCTGCATTGTTTCACCGGGACCTGGCCGCAGGCGCGGCACGCTCTCGATATGGGATTCCTGATTTCTTTCGCGGGCAATGTGACCTTTCCAAAAGCGCAACAGATTCGCGATGCGGCGCTCGAAGTTCCCCTCGACCGCATGTTGATTGAGACGGATTCGCCTTACCTAGCGCCGGTGCCGAATCGTGGAAAACGGAACGAGCCGGCGTTCGTGAAAGAAACCGCGCGAAAGCTCGGCGAGTTGCGAGGCATGACGGCTGAAGAGATTGGACAGAAGACAACCCACAATTTCTACAATTTTTTCAAATTGACTGAAATCGCTGAAAGCAAAATTTCGGCAAGTTAGCCAGTCTATCGAAGGATCTTCTGATAACCTCAAGAGTCAGATTCCATCCATTTCAGAAAGAATTGAAATCCGATGCCCGATAACACTTTTGACATCGTGAGCAAGATCGATCTGCAGGAAGTTTCCAACGCCATCCAGCAGGCGCTGAAGGAAATCCACACCCGTTTCGACCTGAAGGATTCGAAATCGAATATCGAACTGGAAAAAGACGCTATCGTGCTGCATTCGGCCGACGAGTACAAACTGAAGGCGGTGAATGACATCCTGCAGCAAAAGCTGGTGAAGCGCGGCGTTTCGCTGAAGGGATTGACTTATAGCGCGATCGAATCCGCCGCCGGTGGAACCGCCAAGCGTAAAGTCACGATGCAGCAAGGCATTGCGATCGAAAAAGCACGGGATATCGTGAAGCTGGTTAAGGATTCGAAGAAAAAAGCGCAGGCTTCCATCCAGGGAGATTTGGTGCGTATCAGCAGCAAAGACCGTGACACTCTGCAGGAAGTCATTGCAATGCTGCGCGGGCACGATTTCGGAATCGATTTGCAGTTTACGAATTACCGCACGAATTAGAGGCAAACTCACCACGGAGGCACAGAGACTCGGAGAAAACAATTGGGACGATCGTAGTTGGGACTATTTGATTTCGTTTTTGAGATTTTCTCCGTGACTCCGTGTCTCCGTGGTGAAAACAGCAGTGGGAATCTATATTGAGCGCACCAGCCACGATTAACGGGAAAGAGGTCTTCGACCTGCTGCATGATGATCTTGCTGCGCTCGAAGGCGAGTTTCGCCAGGATGCCGTATCGGGCGTGCAGGCGATTACCGAGATTGGGGAGTATCTTCGCAACGGTGGCGGCAAGCGAATTCGTCCCGCGCTTCTTTTCCTTTCTTCCAAACTTTTCCAGTACACGGGCCGCGGTGCGGTGCGCTTGGGCGCCGTAGTCGAGATCATTCATACGGCCACGCTGGTGCATGATGACATCATCGACGAAGCCAAGACGCGGCGTGGCCGGCCTGCCGCCAACACACAGTGGGGCAACTCGAAGTGCGTGCTGGCGGGTGACTGGCTCTACATGCAGGCTTTCAAAGTGGCGGTGCAGGAGCGCAACTTCCGCATTCTCGACACGCTGATTGAATTGACGCAGCAAATGGTCGAAGGGGAACTCTTGCAGATGGAAAAGCTCGGAAAGCTGATTACGCTGGACGAGCATTTCGACTTGATCTATCGCAAGACGGCTTGCTTGTTTTCGGTCTGCATGCGGCTGGGAGCGATTCTGGGTGGAGCTACGGACGCGCAGGAAAAGGCTCTGGGCCAATACGGGCACGACCTCGGCATGGCTTTTCAGATCGTGGACGATGTGCTCGATCTGACCGCGTCCGAAGATGTTCTGGGCAAACCCGTGGCCAGTGACCTGCGTGAGGGCAAGGTTACGATGGCGGTAATTCATGCGCTCGAGCGCTGTACTCCTGAAGAGCGCGTCAAGATTGAGGCCGTTCTGCACGACCGCGCGTTTAATCGCGTAACTCATGCGCAGATTATGGAGATCCTGCAGCGCTATGGATCGCTGGAAGCCGCGATTGATCGCGCCGAACGGTATGCCGAGTCTGCACGACAGGCAATCTGCACCTTCCCAGATTCAGAGATTAAGCGAGCGCTATTATGGGCGCCGGAGTTTGTGGTGGCCCGAGAGAAGTAAGTAGGAGAGACAATTCCGCACCCGCTCTGAATTTCCGCAGCTAAGGCTTCCTCTTGACTCCCGTGATTGTGGCCAGCCCAATCGATTGCCGTCCGACCGCGGCATGAGCTAACCTGTCCGTACCAAACAAATTACAATCGTACCTCGCACGGCTTCTCGGTTCCCTGCAACCACCGCGCTTAGGATTTCGGAAGGGGAAGGCAATCCGTTGGCAACCCCAGTTACGTACTAACAGAAGCGCCAGAAATCTGGCCGGCTCCGACAACATACATCTCAAGGAGATACCTAATGAAAAAAATGCTTTGTCTGCTCGTTATGACTTTTGCGATAGGCGTAACTGCCTTCGCTCTACAAAATGAAACCATGTCGCCTGCGCAGGGCGATCAGATGGCGCCGAAAGCTCCTCTGATGACGTTGAAAGGCACAATCAAGGCGGACGGCGACAAGTATTCGTTCGTCAACGACAAGGACGGCAAGAGCTGGGACGTAATGAATCCAGAAGCGCTCAAGGGGCACGAAGGTCATCACGTGCAACTCAGCGCTCACGTCTACGCCGATAAGAATGCAATCCACGTGATGAGCGTCAAGATGCTGAAGGCTGACGCTATGAGCGGTGGCTCGATGAGCCACTAGGTTTGCTTTCTGACAGGGCGGGACGAAGATCCCGCAGTTCTCGCTGGCCAATTGTCCATGGGGCGATTGGCCGGCTTTGTTTATACTGAACCCTTTCCTGAGTTTCCTTATCCAAGACTATCTATGAGTTTAATTTTGCTGATGGCGCGCCACGGCTATGTCTGGATCTTCGGTTTGCTGCTGGCCGAGGCGATTGGGCTACCCTTCCCAGCGGCGATCGCGCTGGTCGCCGCGGGGGCTGCTGTAGCCGCGCACACGTTGTGGGGCCCTTATGTTCTGGCAGCGGCGGTCGTGGCCTTGCTGCTTGGCGATACGGTGCAGTTCTGGCTGGGGCGATACATGGGGTGGTTGCTGCTCGGGTTCTTGTGCCGCGTATCGATCAATCCGGAAACCTGCATACTGCGCTCCGCCGAGTCGTTCTACAAACGCGGCAAAATCACGCTGGTCATTGCGAAGTTTATCCCCGGAGTGAACACCATGGCCGCGCCGCTGGCTGGCAGCATGAAGATGCGCTTCGGGCAATTCTTACAGCTGGATTTCGCCGGGGCACTGTTCTATTCGCTGACTTATCTTTCTGTCGGATATCTTTCCCGTGATTTTTTGGCGGCGGTCCTGAGTGGCTTTCATGCGGCTGGACGCGCGATGGAAGGGGTGGTCATTGCCGCACTTGCAGTCTACGCGATCTACCGTATTGTGCAGTTTCGCAAGAACAAAGTGTATCGCGTGGTGCCGCGGGTTCAGGTAGAAGAGTTGGTGCGGCGCCTGGCGTCGGACGAAGCGATCCGTGTGCTGATCGTCGATGTGCGCAGCCACGGCTACTACGACTCCGGAACGGAGCGTATCAAGAATTCGATTCGCATCGAGCCCAACAACCTTGAGGAGGAGATGAAGAACCTTCCCCGGGACAAGGACATTTATCTTTACTGTACTTGAGCACGCGAAGCGACCAGCGCCCGGGTGGCGCACCTACTGCGGGAAAAAGGATTCAACACGTTCGTAATCGTCGGCGGATTGACCGCATGGCGCAAGGCCGGCGAACCACTGGAGTCCGTGCCGAAAGACGATCTGGTGAAATTGCCTACGTTTAGTTAGTCGTTGGTCGCTAGTCGTTAGTCGTTGGCCGATTGCTCTCCATTGCGCCGTTCCTTTTATACTTGTCTGGATGGCCTCACCCAGAGAAATCGAAATCAAATTTCGCGTCGCGGACTTGCGCATACTCGCTCGCAAGCTGCGGGGGGCCGGCTTTCGCCTGGTCACACCGCGTACTCACGAGTTGAATACTCTCTACGATTTGCCGGGGGAGGTTCTACGCGCGCGCAAGGAACTGCTGCGAATTCGAAAATATGGCTCGGAGTGGACGCTGACCCAAAAAGCGAAAGGAAAGGTTGGGCGGCACAGTAGCAGGATTGAGACGGAGACGGGCGTGTCTGACGGTAAGAAGCTGGATGCGATCTTACGCGCTCTGGGATATGCACCGTTATTTCGCTACGAAAAGTTTCGCGCCGAGTGGTCCGATGGAAAAGGGAAGGTTCTAGTGGATGAAACGCCAATCGGAAATTTCTGCGAGATCGAAGGTGCGCCGCGCTGGATTGACGCGACGGCAAAGAAGCTGGGAGTAAGTGGGGCGGATTACATCACCAAGAATTATGCGACGTTATTTCTGGAGTGGAAGGCGGAGACGGGAAGTAAGGCCGAAGAGATGACGTTCAACACAATCGCTGGACCAAACCGATCGCGTCGGCGTTCGTAGAGTCCGCCTCGCTGCGCTCGGCCGGACAGTCGAGGCGGCTGCCCCACATGGCTAGTTGTTGCTTACGTCCCGTGGCACTTCTTAAATTTTTTCCCTGACCCGCAGGGGCAAGGATCGTTGCGGCCCACTTTTTCTTGCCCGCGCACGACCTGCTGCACTGGCGCCACGTCGCCGGCTCCCGCCATGCGCGCTTGTTCCAGCTCTCGGCGCTTGCGGCGCATGAAGGCTTCTTCCAGATCGTCGGCGGAAGTTGCGACCAGGCGCGGCGGACGATGTCCATTGCCGCCAGTTCCCTGTTGCGACGGCACTCCGGATTCCGATCCGCCGCTTGCCGCTTGGCCTCCCGGCGGACCGGCGGGGCCTGGGGCCGGCGGGCGCTCGATGATCTGCATCAGGTAAAGGTATTTCGCAGTGTCTTCCTGAAAGCGCTGCAGCATGGCCTCGAACATCTCAAACGATTCTCTCTTGTACTCGACCAACGGATCGTGCTGGCCGTAACCGCGCAGGCCGATGCCCTCCTTCAGGTGGTCCATGCTCAGGAGGTGGTCCTTCCACTGCTGATCGATCACGCTCAGCATAATCATGCGCTCATGATGGCGCATAGCTTCAGGGCCGATGAGTTTTTCTTTTGCGTCGTAGCGTTCTTGCAGCTTCTCGAAAATCGCATCGCCGAGTTCCTGCCGGTTCAGCGTCTCCGGCTTCACGCCCTCGGCTATGAAATCGACGCCGAAGCGGGTGAAGACTGCGTCTTTCAAGCCTTTAATGTTCCAATCGTCCGCGTGGGCCTTGGGCGGGCAATACTCATCCATCAAACCGCCAAGAATCGCTGAGACGTAATCCTCGAGGATCAGATTTTTCTGATCCATGCCTTCGAGTAACCGACGGCGCAGGCCATATACGGCCTCACGCTGTTTGTTCATCACGTCGTCGTATTCGAGCAGATGTTTGCGGGATTCGAAATGCTGGCCTTCGACCGCCTTCTGCGCCGTTTCAATGCGGCGACTGATGAGCTTTGACTCGATGGGGATGCCTTCTTCCATGCCCAGCCGCTCGAGCAGTTTCGAGACCCACTCTTTCGCGAAGATGCGCATGAGGTCATCTTCGAGAGCGAGATAGAAGCGCGAGGAGCCGGGATCACCCTGACGGCCGGCGCGACCGCGAAGCTGGTTGTCGATACGGCGTGATTCGTGGCGTTCAGTGCCGAGAATGTGCAAGCCGCCAACGGCGATTACTTCGTCGTGCTCTTTATCAGTCTGCGCTTTATAGCGAGTGAACGCTTCGGTCCACTTATCGGTGGGCACAGTGTACTCGTTGCCGTTGTAGTAAAAGATCGAGGTCGTGCCATCTTCCTGCGGGCCTTCGATCTTGCCTTGAGCGACGCGTAGCTGCTGGGCGATTCCCTTCTTCACCAACTCCTGCTTCGCCATGAATTCAGGGTTGCCGCCAAGCAAAATATCGGTGCCGCGGCCGGCCATGTTGGTCGCGATGGTGACCATGCCCTTGCGTCCAGCCTGGGCAACGAATTCGGCCTCGCGCTCGTGGAATTTGGCATTTAATACAACGTGTTGCTTGAGGCCTTTCTTCTTCAGCAACTCCGAGAGGCGTTCGGATTTTTCAATCGATGTGGTGCCAACCAGCACGGGCTGGCCCGCGGCATGAAGCTTCTCAATCTCGTCGGCAACCGCATAATATTTCTCTTTTTCAGTGCGGAAAACGACATCGGGATTCTCCAGCCGCAACATCTGCTTATTGGTCGGAACGACCATCACGTCCAGCTTGTAAATATTGTCGAACTCAGCGGCTTCCGTTTCCGCCGTTCCCGTCATACCGGAGAGCTTCTTGAACATGCGGAAATAATTCTGGAAGGTGATGGTGGCGAGGGTTTGGTTCTCGCGCTCGATCTTCACACCTTCCTTGGCTTCAATCGCCTGATGCAATCCGTCGGACCAGCGGCGGCCCGGCATCATGCGCCCGGTAAATTCGTCGACGATGATGACTTCGCCATCCTTGACCACATATTCCACATCGCGGCGATATATCGCATGTGCCTTGACGGCAGTCTCGACGTGATGCTTCAGTGGCCAGTTTTCGGGGTCGGCGATGTTGCCGATGCCGAGCAGACCTTCCACTTTTGTCCAGCCTTCGTCCGTGACCGTAATGTTGCGGTGCTTCTCGTCAACTACGAAGTCGCCGGTAAGTTGCGCCGGTTCACCGGGTGCGACTTCGAGCTCCTCACCTTTTTCGAGCTTGGGGATGATGCGGTTCACGCGGTAATACTTGTCCGTCGATTCCTCGCTCGCGCCGGAAATGATCAGCGGGGTACGGGCCTCGTCGATCAAAATGGAATCGACCTCATCGACGATGGCGAAGTTGTGTCCGCGCTGCACACAATCCTTCAGATCGAACTTCATGTTGTCGCGCAGGTAGTCGAAGCCGAACTCGTTATTCGTGCCGTAGGTAACGTCGGCAGCGTAAGCGGCGCGGCGTTGCTCATCATCCAGATCGTGAACGATCACACCCACAGTCAGTCCAAGAAATCGATAGAGCTTGCCCATCCACTCGGAGTCGCGCTTGGCCAGGTAGTCGTTGACGGTGACCACGTGCACGCCGCGCCCGCTAAGAGCATTCAGGTAGACCGGAAGCGTGGCGACCAGGGTTTTACCTTCGCCGGTTTTCATTTCCGAAATCATGCCCTTGTGCTGCACCATGCCGCCGATCAACTGGACATCGAAGTGGCGCATGTTGAGGACGCGGCGTCCGGCCTCGCGCACCACGGCGAAGGCCTCTACCAGGATTTCGTCCAGCGCTTCCTGCAGAGCGTCGTATTGCTCTTTTTCGATTTGTTTCGCACGGTCTGGGTCATCCTCATCTTCGCTATCAGAGCTCGGTGTCGCGGGAACAACACGACCCAGCCGCTCCTGGATTCGCTGCCGGAACTCATCCGTCTTGGCCCGCAACTCGGCGTCCGTGAGCTTCTGCATCTGCGGTTCGAGAGCATTGATGGCCGCAACCTTCGGCGTCATACCCTTGACGACCCGCTCGTTTTTGGTCCCGAAGACCTTGCCAATTAAAGTGTTAATCAACTGTGAAATCCTTATGTGGGCAGGAACCGCCCCAGCGTATCTCTTTTAGCCTAGCATATTGGATGCAGGACCAGGCAGCGCAGTAACAAGAGGAAACCGGCGTACCATGCAAGTGTCTCGGCGGTCAGCGCGCTTTTCGTATATATTCACCCACGACTCATGCCCACTTTCTACGACCGATTTGTCGAATGTGCCGAGCGCTTGCCCAACAACATCGCGCTGGAAATTCAGCGCCACGATCACATTGAGAGTTGCACCTACGCCGAGCTTCGCCGCATGGCAGAATCCATAGGACGATGGGTTACTGAAAACGGATTCGTGCGCGGATCGCGGCTGGCCATCGTTGCCGACAACCATCCACGATGGGTAGCGGCTTATCTGGGGATCATTGCCACGGGATGCACGGTGGTTCCCTTCGACACGGCCCTACACGCCGACCAACTTACCAAATTGCTGAAAGATAGCGGCAGCACTGCCCTATTCTGCGATGCGAAGCACGCTGAGGTGGCGCGGGAAGCCGTTGCCAGCTTGAACGTCGGACTCGTGCTCACAGATCCGGACCGCATGGCCCAGCACTCGATTCATGAGCACTGGCTGGGAAATCTGTCGGCGATTTTTGATAGTGGCCCGGGAAAATTCCAGCCTGCGCCATCTACCGTAGATGACCTCGCTTCCCTGCTTTACACCTCCGGAACCACGGCCGACCCCAAGGGTGTAATGCTTACCCATGCCAACTTTCTGGGTGAAGTGGAAGCCGTGCTCAACTGGGTCGACCTCGGACCTACGGACGCGCTGTTGGGTGTGCTGCCCATGTTTCATGTGCTGGCGCAGATGGCGAATCTACTTCTGCCGCTGGTAACGGGCGCGCGCGTGGTTTATCTGGAAACTTTGAACACCACCGAACTTCTGCGCGCCCTGCAGGAGCGCGGCATCACAGCTTTTGCCGTGGTACCTCAATTTTTTTACTTGATTCACGAGCGGATATTCCAAGAGGTTGCGAAGCGCGGAGCGCTCACGCAGAAATTGTTTAAAAGCCTCATGGCCTTAAATCGTGGGCTGCGCAAGGTTGGAATCAACGCTGGTCCGATTCTGTTCGGCAAAGTGCATAAGACGCTCGGCGTAAACATGCGCTATCTGGTAACGGGTGGGTCGCGCTTCGATCCGGAGATTGCGACGGACTTTCGCGATCTCGGCATCGACGTCCTGCAAGCTTATGGTCTGACGGAAACCACTGCCGCCGTGTTTGCAAATTCTCCGAACAACAACGTGATTGGATCGGTCGGCAAGGCCATGAAGGGCGTTGAGGGCAAGATCGTAAGAACAAAAGACGACGCGCAGGCGCAGGAAGATGGCGCTCCCGACACCGGCGAAGTCGCACTGCGCGGTGCGGTCGTAATGAAAGGTTATTGGAACCGGTCGGACGCAACCGCGACCGTGCTGCGTGATGGCTGGTTCTACACCGGCGATCTCGGCTACTTCGATGCCGACGGAAACTTATTCCTCACCGGCCGCAAGAAAGAATTGATCGTCCTCAGCAATGGGAAGAATATTTATCCCGAAGAAGTTGAGGCTCACTATCTGAAATCTCCGTACATCAAGGAACTCGCGGTGATGGGACTGGAAGGCAAGCCGGGAGCGGGTGGCGACCGCCTGCACGCCGTCGTGGTGCCTAACTTCGACGTGCTTCGCCAGAGGAAGATCGTGAACGCCAAAGAAGTGATCCGCTTCGATATCGAGAGTCTGTCTCAGCAGATTGCTACCACCAAGCGCATTGGCAGCTATGAAATTTGGCAGGAAGATTTACCGCGTACCACAACCCGCAAGATTAAGCGCTTCGAAGTGGAGAAGCGGGTAAAGGAAAATCAGGCGCGAAAACTTGCTGATGATTCTGACTTGCCGGCCGAACGGCCTCTGACCGATGAAGAGCAAGCATGGATCGATCAGCCCGACGTGCAGAGAGCATTGAAGATTGTGCGCGAAGCCGCGCGCTCAACCCCACCCAGCCTGCGGCCCACGCACAATCTGGAACTCGACTTGGGGCTCGACTCCATGCAACGCGTCGAATTGCTCAGCCAGATCGAAGACCAGCTGGGCGGCAACGTTGAAGAGTCGCAACTTGCCGGAATTTACACCGTGCGCGACCTCGTCGATGCCATTCTGCAAAGCGCGGCCAGCGGCGCTGGTAGCCCCGGCACACGCCCAGCCTTCGCCGGCTGGAAAGCTATTTTGGCCGAAGAACCGGACCCTTCCGCCGTAATTTCGCTTGCGCGACCGCAGCCCATCAGCAACGCATTCTGGTACATGGTTTCGCGGCTTACCCAGGTGGTCGCGCTCGACCGCTTCGATTTGCATGTACGTGGACTCGAGAAGCTGCCGAAGAGTGGTCCATACATCATTTCGTCCAATCACCAGAGTTATATCGATCCGCTGATCCTGGCGAGCATTTTGCCGCCGGATCAGTTTGACAAAGTGTTTGCCGTAGGAACGAGCGAGATTTTCGGGAAAGGATTCATGTTGTGGCTGGCTCGTACGCTGAGGGTTGTGGTCGTCGATCCGGACGCCAATTTGATTCCCGCAATGCGGGCCGGCGCATTCGGATTGCGACAGGGGCGTCCGCTCATTCTTTTTCCCGAAGGCGAGCGCTCGATCGACGGCACGCCGAAAACCTTCAAGAAGGGTGCTGCAATCTTGTCCATTCACACTCAATCGCCCATTGTGCCCATGGCCATCGAAGGATTCTATGAAGTTTGGCCAAGAAATAAGTCGTTTCAAGGATTCAAGCCGCTCAAGATGATGTTTGGCGATCCGATTATTCCGCCGCCTGAGAGTGAAGCGTCGGAAGTGGCTTACGAAAAACTGACTGCGGATTTGAAAGCGCGGGTGGTCGAGATGTGGCACGAATTGCGGAAAGAACATTCCTAAGGAAAGAAAACTTCCTACTTCGCGCGCGGATGCGTCTGGTCATATACCTGCAACACGTGCTTCATCGACAACTGCGTATAGCGCTGCGTGGTCGCAAGACGCTCGTGGCCAAGTAGCTCCTGTATCGCGCGCAAGTCGGCGCCTTCTTCCAGCATGTGCGTGCCGAAGGCATGCCGCAGCGTGTGCGGATGAACGTCGGGAGAAAGTCCCTTGGCCGCGGCAATTTTCTTGATGATGCGGCCTACGCTGCGGGTCGTGAGCCGTCCGCCGTCGCGGCAGTTAATGAGTAACGCGGTCGAGTGCTTATGACTTGCGCCGAGAATTTTCTGCCGCTCCGGAAGATAAGTTGCGAGCGCCGTCTTCACCGAATCTCCAAAAGGAACGTAGCGCTCCTTCTTTCCTTTGCCGCGAATGAGAATGGCTTCGGCGCTGAGCCGAATATCGTCGAGGTTGATGCCGGTGAGTTCTGAATTGCGGATGCCGCAACCATAAAGCAGTTCGAACATAAGCCGGTCTCGCACGGGAAAGGCCGCCACTTCAGGCATTCCGCCATCGATTACGGAATTCATTTCTTCAATCGTCGGTACCCGCGGTAGCTTCTTGGGCAACTTCGGCGTGGAGACCAGCTTCGCCGGATTTTGCTCCACCACGCCTTCCCGCGCCAGCCAGCGATAGAGAGAACGCACCGCAGCCAGAGCGCGTGCCACAGAAGTCTTGCTCAATCCCCGTTCGTAAAGTTGCGAAAGAAACCCTCGCACTGCAATGTGGTCGATCTGCTTCCATCCACGCGAACCAGCGTAAGCGGCGAACAGCGAGAGATCGCGGCTGTACGCCTTAATGGTATGCACCGAGGCGTTGCGCTCACGCAGGTGGCGCAGGAAGTTGGCGACGGCCTTGTCGACGATTGTCTTGTCTTCCCTACTCTGATTCGTGAAAATTTCTGACTTACTGCGGAGGTGCGCGGCGGATTTCATCTGGCTTTCGCCCTCGGATGATGTTTCTGATAAACGGTCCTAAGTCGATCGAGTGCGAGATGCGTATAGACCTGAGTGGTTGAAATGTCGGCATGGCCCAGGATGGTCTGCACGGTCCGAAGGTCGGCGCCGTTCTCGACCATATGCGTGGCGCAGGAATGGCGCAGCATGTGCGGAGAAGCCGCGCGACCAGACGCTGCCGATGCGGCCCGGACCATCTGCCAAACTCGTTGACGGGTCAAAATGCGGCCTCCACGCGCGATGAACAGCCGAGGGGAATTCTTGGCGGCAGCTATGCTCGCCGATTTTCCACTGGATGTTCCGCTCGTTGTCAGACTTCGTTTTCCGGCAGCAAGGATCGGACGCGATTCTGCCAAGTATTTCGTCAGAGCCTCCTGCGCCGATTTACCCAGCGGCACCACACGTTCCTTGTCGCCCTTGCCGCGCACTAGCATGTATCCCGCTTCGAGCTTCAAGTCTTCCAACTTGGCGTTGACGATTTCCGAAACCCGTAGCGCACCTGCGTAGAAGACCTCGAGCATCGCACGATCGCGGGAAGCCAGCGCGGCTGACTCCTCCACGCTGCGCGCAGAACTGCCGCGCATGGTCAGCGGTGCGGCCAGGGTCTTTTCCATTTCGTCGCGAGCCAGCGCCTTGGGAAGAACTTTCCATTGCCTTGGCGACTCGATGTTCAGGGTGGGATCGTGCTCGATTTTTTTATCCAGCAGCAGATAACGATAAAGATGGCGCAATGCAGAAAGTTTTCGCCCGACGCTGCGGCCGTCGACTTGATGAGAAAAAAGGTGCTGCAGGAAATCTCGCACATCGGTACGGCTGGCCGTGAGCAGGAGGCGTTTTTGTTTTTCCAGAAATTCGGAGAACTGGAGGATGTCGGTGGTGTAAGCGCTAATCGAAAGCGGAGCCAGCCCTTTCTCGATTCTCAAATAGTCGAGAAAGCCGGAAAGCACGTCTGAATTGGATTCCGCAGCCATCGAGGGATGCAGGTAGTGTGCACGTTATCGGACACAAACAAAAGTGATCATACGGATGCCGGTCGGCGAGCAGCCTTCGCCGAGATGTAATTTGCTTACACCTGACTGGCCTCGCGCAACAAATCCACCGCATACAAAGCCCCCTCCGGCGTCTCTTCATGCTTGAAGTAAGCAAACACATCGCGGCCAGCGGCAAAATGTTCGCCGATGCGCGCAACCATGGCTCTCCGCTCATCCGCTGTATAATTTGGCTTGCGGAAACGGTAATAAGCGAAGGCCGCAGTGACTTCATCGGGCGTGGTGCGTTCTTCGGTCTCCGCCACACACAGAGCAACTCCGCGCGACCTTAGCAGCTCCCACGTGGAATCCGTGAACCAAGTTTCATTGCGGAATTCGAACGCCGCCCGCAGCGTACGCGGCAAGAGCGCGAGAAAATCCTTGAGCAACGGCCCGTCTGCTTTCAAATTCGGCGGCAACTGGAAGAGTACCGGCCCGAGTTTGCCCGCCGCAGCCAGCGGCTCAATCGTCGCCAGAAAGCGCGGAACAAAATCCTCCGCGCCCTTCAGCCGCTTGATGTGCGTGATTACCTGGTGCGCCTTAATGCCAAAACGAAAGTGCGCGGGCGTCTCCTGAATCCAGTTCTGAATCGTGGTCTCTTTCACCAGTTGCCGGAAAGTGAAATTCACCTCGACCGTATTGAGTTGCGTGGCGTAATGACCAAGAAACTTTTTTTGCGCAAGCTTGGCTGGATAAAAGTCAGGCTTCCACGTTGGATAAGCCCATCCTGAAGTTCCTACAAACAGTTGAGGCATAGCAATAATCTCGAAAACAATCGCAGCGCAGCGGATTATACCTTGCGTCCCGCTTTGCGTGTCCGCGACTGCTTGCCGGCTTTTTTCGCTGCGCGGCGAGCAGGTTTCTGTGGCTCGTCTTCCGCCTGAGCCGCAATCGATATGGTCGGCTGTCCTTCGGCAGCAGCGGTGGCCGCAACACTCTTCAGGTCCGGTAGTCGTTGCTTTAATTCCTCCACCAGAGCAAAAAGGTCTCCCATCTTCTCCACTCGCGCAACCACCTGCTTGGCCTCAAACACAAGCAGGTTCGCGTCCTTCTTCTTGAACCCGCGTTCCACTTCTTCCCATGTCACCGGCGTTGAAACCGTTGGGCGTTCGCGAGCCCGCAGCGAATACACGGCCACGGTGGTTTTGTGTTCATCGTTCTGACTCCAGTCGACAAAAACTTTTCCTGTCCGAACCTGTTTCTTCATATCTGACACAACCAGTTCGGGATGCTCATGCTCAAGCAGTTGTGCCAGAGCGTGAGAGAAAGTCTTCGTCGATTCGTAATTAGTTGGAGTGTTGAGCGGAACATAGATCTGCAATCCCTTCGAGCCCGAGGTCTTGGGAAAACTCTGCAACCCGAAGTGCTCGAAGATTTCCCGCAGCCACAATCCCACCTGGCAGCATTGCACGATGTTCGCCGGCGGTCCGGGATCCAAATCAAAGACCATCATGGTCGGGCAGGTAACATCTTTGGCAAGAGCGAGCGATGGATGCAGCTCAATGGCGGCCAGGTTCGCCAGCCAGACCAGCGTCGCCAAATCATCGGCCAGAATGTAGTGGACGGTGCGGCGGTTCCTTCCGCTCCAGATGGGAATCGTCTTTACCCACTCGGGACGATGCTGGGGCGCATTCTTCTCGTAGAAAAATTCCTCGTCCACGCCATTGGGATAGCGCTTGCGCGTCAGCGGACGTTCAGCCAAATGCGGCACCATCGCCGGCGCAATGCGAACGTAGTAATCGATGACCTGCTGCTTGGTAAATCCGGCAGCGGGATACAGGACTTTCTCCAGATTCGACAGCTTCAGTTGCTTCCCTTGAACCTCGATGCTCGAATCCATGGCGCGTGCGCTCCAGCAGGCATTGTGCCTGAAAGCCGGCCCATGCAGAATACACACTTCTTCCTATTTCTCGCCCACGTAAATGCGTCCGCTCGGTTTGACAACTTCCCTGCCTGCCACGTAATTTCAAACTTCTGCCCTATAGATTCGTCTAAGCCTAGTTGTGCATAGATGACTATCCAATTTCCGTTCGAAATGTTCGCCGACCTAGTGGAGGTCCGATGAGACACCGCACCCTTAAGCCTCTGATTTTCATTCTGCTTCTAGCCGCGCTCGCCGCCGCGCAGGATGTCGCATCTTTTGAAAAGCGCATCACCGTCAAGAAGCTGCCGAACGGCCTGACCATCGTGATCTGCGAGCGGCCCGAGGCGCCAGTCTTTTCCTTCTTCACCATGGTCGATGCCGGTTCCGCGCAAGATCCCATGGGCAAGACCGGCCTGGCCCACATGTTCGAGCACATGGCCTTCAAGGGCACGGACAAGATCGGCACCACCGACTATGCTGCTGAAAAGTCCGCGCTGGAAAAGGTCGAGACGGCCTACTCCGCCTACATTGCCGAACGCGACAAAAACGTGCGCCGGGACGAAGCCAAGTTAGAGGAACTCGAAAAGGCCTGGAAGGACGCGACCGCCGCAGCGGATAAATTCGTCGTCCCCAACCAGTTTGGCAAGATCATTGAGCAGAACGGCGGTGAGGATCTGAATGCCTTCACCGATTACGACGAAACCGCTTATCATTATTCTCTTCCGGTGAACCGTCTCGAGCTGTGGGCCTATCTTGAGTCTGAACGTTTTCTTCACCCCGTACTGCGCGAGTTCTATAAGGAGCGCAACGTCGTGATCGAGGAACGCCGCCTGCGCACCGACAGCAACCCGATCGGCCGCCTGCTCGAACAGTTTGGAGCAGAGGCCTTTGAAGCCCATCCTTACCACCGGCCAACCGTGGGATGGATGTCCGACTTGAATTCATTTTCGGCCACTGACGCCAAGAAGTTTTTCAACGAATATTACGTGCCTGCAAACATGGTAGTCGCTGTGGCCGGCGACGTGAAGGCATCGCAGGTCATGTCGATTCTCGAGAAGTACTTCGGCCGCCTGCCCATGAGCCACAAGCCTGACGAGACCACCACCACCGAGCCTCCGCAGAATTCCGAGCGCAAGGTCGTGCTGGTCGAGAAGACGCAGCCGCTCTATGTCGAGGGCTACCACCGTCCCGATTTCATGAGCAAAGATGACGCCGTCTATGATGCGATAACCGACCTCATGTCCGAAGGCCGCACATCGCGGCTGTACCGCGCGCTGGTGCGCGATAAGAAAATCGCATCTTTCTCCGCCGGATTCACCGGGCTGCCAGGCATCAAGTATCCGCATCTTTTTGCGTTCTATGCCTTCCCGCTCCCCGGCCACACTACGCAGGAAGTGGCCGACGCGATTCATGTCGAGATTGAGCGCTTAAAGAAGGAAGACATCAGCGACGACGAATTGAAGATGATCAAGACCCGCTCCAAGGCTAACCTGATTCGCGGCCTCGCTGATAATGAAGGACTCGCGACCCAGTTGGCGACCTACGAGACTCGCTATGGCGATTGGCGCGAGCTGTTCCGCTCCGTCGACCGCATCGACAAAGTGACCAAAGCGGACATTCGCCGCGTGGCCAATGAAACTTTCAACGATACTAATCGCACCATCGGCGTGATCGAAACCAGCAAAGGCGCCGCACAAAGCGGTGGTGATGAGCAGGATCAAGGTGCCGCAGGCGGTGCCTCCGATCGAGGTTCAGCTGACCAGGGAGGTGCGCGATGAACTTCAAGCCGATTGCCCTCGCAATGATTCTCGCAGCCACGCTGTTCGCGCCGCTCCCGAAGTCCGCCGCACAAGCCACGAACTGGCAACAAATCCCCGTCCCCACACTGCCCGCGTTCCATCCGCAGCAACCCAAGCGCATCGAACTCTCCAACGGCATGGTGATCTTTCTCCAGGAAGATCACGAACTGCCGCTGATTGATGGCTCCGCGCGCATTCGCGGTGGATCGAGCAACGAACCCACCGGTAAAGTTGGTCTCGTCGATCTCTTAGGCGAAGTCTGGCGCACCGGCGGCACCAAAACTCAAACCGGAGATCAGCTCGACGATTTTCTGGAAGTGCGAGCCGCCAAAGTCGAGACCGGTGGCGGTCCTGATTCCACGAGCGTTGGCTTGAGTTGCCTGAAAGGTGACTTCGACGATGTCTTCAAAGTTTTCGTCGACCTGCTGAGGAATCCTGAATTCCGCGCCGACAAACTCGACCTCGCCCAGAAGCAAATATACGACGCTATCTCCCGGCGCAACGACGAGGTCGGCGGCATTGCGGCGCGCGAATCGGCCAAACTCGCCTATGGCGCGGACAATCCTTACGCCCGCGAGCCCGAGTATGCCACTATTGCCGCCATCACTCACCAGGATTTGATCGACTGGCACAAGACTTATGTTCATCCCAACCACATCATCCTGGGCATCAGCGGCGATTTCGATTCCGCGGCCATGGAAGCCAAGCTGCGCGCCGCTTTTGAATCCTGGCCCAAAGGTCCCGAACTTCCCACGACCGAGATTGATTACCACCCCGCCAAGCCGGGCTACTATCTCATTCCGAAAGAAGACGTAAATCAAAGCACAATCGAAATGGTAACGCTGGGCACCACGCGCAACAACCCCGATTACTACGCCATCGCTGTCTTCAACGAAGCTTTCGGCGGCGGCTTTTCCTCGCGCCTGTTCAACGACATTCGCACCAAGCGCGGTCTCGCCTACAACGTGGGCGGCGGCATCGGCACCAACTTCGGGCACCCCGGCGTTCTGCGATTTGTAATGGGCACCAAGAGCCAGAGCACCATCGAATCGGTGCAGGCAATGGATGAGGACATCGACAATCCGGCAAAACAGCCCATTACCGACGAAGAAATCAAGCACGCGAAAGATGCCATCCTGAATGCATTCATCTTCCGCCTCGACTCACCCGACAAAGTTCTGGCCGAACGCACCACCTATGAGTTCTACGGATACCCGGCAGATTGGCTCGACAAATATCCCACGGAAATTCAGAAGGTGACCGCGGCGGATGTAAATCGTGTGGCGGCGAAGTATCTGCACCGCGATCAGCTGGCCGTGCTCGTCGTCGGCAACACGAAAGAATTTGACAAGCCGCTTTCATCTCTTGGAGCGGTGAAGGAAATCGACATCACCATTCCGCCTCCGCCCGGCGCAAAAGAAGGCGCGAAGGAAGAAGAGAACGCCAAGCCGAATGCGTCGAATGAAGAAGGCAAGGCGCTGGCGGCGAAAGTGGTGGCGGCAATGGGTGGCGAAGCCAAACTCGCAGCAATCAAGGCCGTAAAGGCAGAGCTCACGCTCACCCAGAAAACGCCGCAAGGTGACTTCCCCATGCAGATGGAAACTGTAGTTGTCTTCCCCGACCATCTGCATGCGCAAATGCAAACTCCCAATGGAACCATGAACATCGTGGTCACGCCGGATGTTGGCTTCATGGCGATGCAGGGCCAGGGCATGCGTGACTTCCCTGCGTCGCAAAAAGCGGAAACTCTGGAGCAGATCAAGCGCGATCCCATTTTTATCGCTTCGCACTGGAAGGATCCCAATGTGTTTTTCCATGCCGAGGGAAGCGAGAAGGTTGGCGACATCGAAGCCCGCATCGTCGATGTAAATGCCGCCGGCACCGCGATCCGGTGGTATGTCGATCCGCAGAGCGGCCACATTTTGAAAGAGACTTACCGAACTCTCAGCCAGGGCCAGCCCGCACAGGGCGAAACTGACATGGACAACTGGAAGCAGGTCAATGGCCTGACAATTCCGCTGCTGCGCCACAACAAGCAGAACGGCCAGGACACAAGCACGTCAGAATATACAACGCTGGAGTTCAATCCGACAGTTGATCCCAAGCTGTTCGAGAAGCCTGCGGAAAAGCCAGCCAACTAACACTGAAGCTGTCGATGAGTGAGATCGCGATTTATCACAACTTGCTTTGCTAGTGAAAAAGAAGAAGGCCCTTATACGACGCGATTTTGGCCCGGTCTGACACTGTCCTATTTCCTGCCGCGCTGCATCGCGTCTCTCAGTTTGAAGAATCAACGAGTTCAACGGGGTAACCTCGCAAGGTGACGAATGGCACATTGAAGTGACCAAGAGCGCATTCTACCGTCACGATCACGATGAACCTCAAACCTGCACATCCCCACCCGAACTCGAACTCGCACCCGCACCGCCCACACCCGGCTACTAACGCAACCGCCTGCCGCAGCCAGATTGCAAAACGCCGAAGCAATCGCATGGCGCTCCACGCTACCGTCGGGTTATCCGGAGAGGACCGGCAGAAATCTTCCTTCACGATGCCGGCCAAGGCTACAAAATTGAATAAGCACGGCGCCGCAGTTCAACTCGGTCGTGAGCTTCTGGTGGGCTCGGTCATCTCCGTTAATAACAAGCAAGGCATACAGCTCTCGGCCCGCGTGGTTGCGCAGTTGGTGGCGCTGGATGGCGTTTCCACTTATGCAATTGAGTTTGTCGACCAGGACGAACGGGCGGAAACCTTCTGGGGAATTGTCTTCCCGCCGAACGCATCCAACGCCTAATCGGCAAATGTGGCGGCACCCCGTCGCAGGCGAAGCGCTTTGCCGACGTATATTCCAGTCCGCTTTCCTCTTGACAGAGTGGTTCTAAAGTTCTATCGTAGGCGAACAAAAGGCGAATATGCAATCTCTTCCTTTGTTCGCGCTTCCGCCGAAATCCCCGCTGGTTGGCATTGCCCGGCTCGCAGCAGAGGGCGAATCCCTGCGCGAGGGACACAATGTTGAATACTTCACCCTCCCGGCGAAATCTGTGCTGAATCGCTGCGCCAGCCGTCGCGGCGTGCCTTTCGAATGGACCATCAATCCCTACCGCGGCTGTGAATTCGCCTGCAAATATTGCTACGCGCGCTACACGCACGAATTTATGGAGATGCGGGATGGCGTCGATTTTGAGCGGAAGATTTACGTCAAACAACATACGGCGGAACTGCTGCGCCAGGAATTGCGCCGGGTAAAACCAGACGAGTCCATTGCCATTGGCGCGGCCACCGATCCCTACCAACCGGCAGAGCGCCGTTACGAAGTCACGCGCGGAATTCTCGAAGAATTCGCCCGTCATCGCGGCTTTCGCCTGGGCATCATTACGAAGTCGAATCTCATCCTGCGCGACATCGACGTCCTGCAAGCGGTGGCGCAACAGAATCGATTTTCTGTCAACGTCACAATCACAACGCTGGATGTAGAACTGGCGCGAATTCTGGAGCCGCGCGCTCCCCGTCCTGATCTACGTCTCGAAACCATCCGCAAGTTGAGCGAGGCCGGCCTGCGAGTCGGCATGAGCGGCTCTCCCGTGTTGCCGGGGATTACCGATTCTCCAAAAGATCTCGAGACGCTCGTTCGCGCCGCCGCCGAGGCCGGAGCTCATCACTTATTCGCAGGGCCACTGTTTCTGAAGCCCTGCTCCGCGGCAGTGTTTCTTCCCTTCCTCGAAAAGCAATTCCCTCACCTGGTGGAGAACTATAAGCGCCGCTACCAAGGCCGAGCTTTCTTGCCGGACGCTTACGCCAAACCGCTCTCACAACTTGTCGAACGTCTGCGAAAGAAGTATGGAATCGGAGGCGATCCGCGCCGTTCGCGGATGATTATTCCGCGGGCGCCGACGGATGAACAGATGACGTTGTTCTAAATCACTGTCCACTGATTCTCTTCCTCTATAATCACTGCATTCATGGCGACCACTCCCCCACCGGCCTCCGCTCAGCGCATCCCTCTTGGAGTACGGCTGCACCGCTTCTGGCAGCGCGTTACTGAAGGCATGGAGCTTACCCAGCTCTGGTCGCAGTTTGAAACCGAAGCGCGCGCCAGCTACCGCCTCTATTCCCGCGACGTGGCCGCAAAAACCCCGAGGGCCTTACCAAACGCGGCCATCGCCTGCACGTGGTCAAGGAATTCTTCTGGGCCGTCCTCGAAAAACTTTCACCGGCGCGCCGCGTGCTGCTGCTGGCGGCGTTGATCATGCTGGTGCTTCCCACCGGCGGTTTCAGCTATCACGACGCTGGACACGAAATCCACGTCGGTCGAACTCGACTTCCATTTCTGGGGCGGCACTTCTGCTTCTCCTGCTCTGATGCTGGAGATTGCCGACCGCGTCGTGATGAAGCGCGATTTGCAGATTGCGCGCGAAATTCAAACCTGGCTGCTGCCCGGCGCTCCGCCGCAGATTCCCGGAATCTCGATCGCCTATACCACGCGCCCTGCCAACACCGTCGCCGGCGACTACTACGATGTGTTTCCCCGTCCCGGCAAAACCAACGAAGAAAATCGCGTGGTATTCGCCGTGGCCGATGTCGCCGGCAAAAGTATTCCCGCAGCCATGCTCATGGCCACTTTTCAGGCCAGCCTCAAAACGCTTTCCACCGCCCAGGTCGCGCTGCCTGAGCTTGGTGGCAAATATGAACAAGTACGCCTGCTCCAACAGCCAGGGCGGATTGCGCTTCACCACCGCTTTTCTGGCGGAGTACGATGCGGCGCGGCGCGTTCTTCACTTACATCAATGCCGGCCACAACAATCCCATCCTGCGCCGCAGCAACGGATCGATCGAGCGCCTCGACGTCGGCGGATTGCCTATCGGCATTCAGGCGGAGGCAAAGTATGAATCGGCGAGCGTCACGCTCGCGCCCGGCGATTGGCTCATCATCTTCACTGACGGCTTGGTGGAAGCGGAAAACGCCCGCCAGGAAGAATACGGCGAGGCTCGCCTGCTCAGCGCCATCGCGGCCAGGCGCCGGTACAACTCCCGCAGAAATGCTCAATCGCCTGATGGCAGAACTGGATCTCTTTGTCGGCTCAGACTCCGCAGCACGATCGACGTAACCTGCCTGCTGGTTAAAGCGGAGTAGAAGACTTCTCCGTCGAAACCAAACCTCAGAAGCTCACGCGCCGTATGATCCCTGAGTCTCGTCGCCTAGCGTTACGACTCTCATCGCTTCCGCATACATCCGATGAAACGCGTGCACGCCGTTTTCCTGCTTCACGCTGAAGCGTCCCCGCGAATAGCTGCGCGAGCCGCAGATTCTTCTGCACGCTTTCGCAGATGCCAACATCTTCAATCTGGATCTGGTCGCTGAATTCCACCGAGGCTTTGGCCGACGGCGCTGCCATGATCCTTCTCCGGCAAGTACCACTCGAAGATGGCCATCGAGCGCTCGGGCGCGAGCGGCAGCACAATATTCAGCGAAATATTATCGGGATAGCAGTTCAGCATCCAGTTCGGAAAAATCCAGAAGTAATCCGTCGTCAGATCTCTCGCTGCGCTTCCTGGTATCGCCGCGGAGTCGCGTCTCCCGGCTGCGCCCCTCGAATGGGACTGAACTGCCGCACATAAGCCGCATGACGGCTCGACCACGTAAGCGTTGTAGTCGAGTTCGCGATTCAGTCCCGGATGCACGCTGGGCAGGTGGTAGCCTTCGAGATAGTTATCGACATAAGTCTTCCAGTTGCACTTCATGTCGTACGTGCGGCGCTCGAATAGCTTCATCCCGGCAAACTCAAACTTTTCAGCCTGCTGCGGCAACTCGCCCAGACTATCGCGCAGAGGTCGGCGCATCCGAATCAAGATTCACAAAAACAAGATTGAACCACTCCTCCATTCGCACCGGCAGCAAGCGCAAAATCTTCTGCTCGGAATCCTTCCACGCCCTCAATTTCGGTGGCGCTGATTAGCGCATCCATCCAGGCCATACGTCCAACCGTGGTAGCCGCAGCGGAAGAGCTTGCGCGAGCCGCATCCTTCGGCCGGCGGCCCAGCGCGGTGCCGGCACACGTTATAAAATCCCCGCAGCTTCCCGTCACTGCCGCGCACGAACAGCAAAGGCTCGCCCACCAACTCCGTCGTGAAGTAGTCGCCCGCATTCGCCACCTGGTCGTGGTGGCCCACCACCTGCCAGCTTCGCCGAAAGATCTTCTCCATTTCGGCGGCGTACGCATTCGGCTCGGTGTAAAGATGAGACGGCAGCGTCCACGCGCGGGCTATATCGGAATCAATCGCAATCGATTCCTTCGCAGTGCTATTTCTTTGAGACATCTCTTCGTTTAAACATCTCCTGTTCTATACACCCCTGCCGCAGGAAGGATATTCTACCGGAGGCGCAGACTCGCGCGGCATCCCCGGATTTCAAGCCTGCCCGGCAATTTCCCTGCAAGCAAGGTAACCCGGTAACGTTCTAAAATGGGACTGGGCGGTCTTCCCAGACTGACATGATTTGTCACGTTTTGCGACGCATTTTGGCATACGGGGCGGCGCGGTAAGCCTTAGAATCGCAACAGAGTTTGGCCTACGATTGAAAATAATGGGATTATAAAGTTTGCCCCGGAACCAAGGTAACTATCGGCTTTGGCCCGGCAAGTGCCATCATCTAGTCCGACTGCGTCATTCCATGACCAGCATGAATCTAAACGAAGTTCAAAACGAGGGGAAAATAGAGATGCGGAAACAACAGAAGGGTTTCTCACTGATTGAGCTGCTGATCGTGGTGGCAATCATCCTGATCATTGCAGCAATCGCGATTCCTAACTTGATGCGCGCCCGTATGGCGGCCAACGATTCGTCCGCGGCTGCTTCCGAGCGTACCATTGTCACCGGCGAAATCGGTTACTTCGCTGCTTATCCGACGGTTGGTTATGGCACCCTGGCAGCTCTCGGTGGTGCGTCGCCTTGCACACCCGCTGCCGCCTCTGGCTGCTTGATCGATAACAACCTGGCCACCGACGGTACTCCGGCTGGCAACGGCAAGAGCGGCTACCTGTTTGCTTCGACCCCGGTCACCGGCGGAGCGAGCCCGATTCCTAACGAGTTCTACACCACGGGCTACCCCATCACCGCACAGACTGGCACCAAGTCTTTTTGCGCGTTTGATGACGGTGTGGTTCGTCAGGCGGCGACGGGCGTGATCACGCAGGTCGGCGGCTACGCGGCTTGCCAAGCTCTGAACCCCTTGGCTAACTAATAGCACACTGGCAAAGTACCTGGAGGGTACAAGCCGGGGAGCAGCGAAGGCAACTTCGCTGCTCCCTTTTACTTTTCTGGATATTGGTGCAGTCTGAAAAAAGATTCGTATCAGGGCATGCCTTTAGGCATGCCGTTGCAATATCAAGCCTGGAATCGGCTTCAGCCGCCGAGCCCGTGAGACAAGCCTCAGCGGCTAAAGCCGATGGTGCCTTAGCCGTTGTAGGCATCGCTGAAGCGATGCCCTGATACGAACCTTTATTTCAAAAACCCTGATACGAATCTTTTTTCGAACCGCACCACTACCAGACGGCGGCGCTACTTGACAACTTCTGTCAGCGAAATGCCGTTTCTCAGCCACATCAGGTTCCCAGAGTTCCGGTTAGAAGCCCGTAGGGCCGCCTCGCCTGAAACGAAAGGACTTCCTCCGCCGATGTCTTTGGCACGCGGAATGCAAGATTAAATGCGTCATACGATTCCTGATCAAGACCAAACAGGAATAAATTTCTGAAGGACACTGGGGAGAATGGGGACCATGGACATGCGAAATCGAGTTAACAAAAGCAAAGGCTTCTCACTGATTGAACTGCTGATCGTAGTAGCAATCATCCTGATCATTGCAGCGATCGCGATTCCTAACCTGATGCGCGCCCGTATGGCGGCCAACGATTCGTCCGCGGCTGCTTCCGAGCGTACCATCGTCACCGGCGAAATCGGCTACTTCGCTGCTTATCCAACGGTCGGTTATGGCACCCTGGCAGCTCTCGGTGGTGCGTCGCCTTGCACCCCAGCTGGCCGCCTCTGGCTGCTTGATCGATAACAACCTGGCCACCGACGGTACTCCGCCGGCAACGGCAAGAGCGGTTACAAGTTCGCTTCAACCCCGGTCACCGGCGGAGCTAGCCCGATTCCGAATGAGTTCTACACCACTGGCTATCCCATCACCGCACAGACTGGCACCAAGTCCTTCTGCGCGTTTGATGACGGTGTGGTTCGTCAGGCGGCGACGGGCGTGATCACGCAGGTCGGCGGCTACGCGGCTTGCCAAGCTTTGAACCCGCTGGCGAACTAGTAACAAATTTGGCGAAGTACTTTCGGGGGAGGGTACAAGCCAAAGGCAGCGAACGCAAGTTCGCTGCCTTTTTCTATTGGGTAGCGCCGCCGTCTCGGCGGCTTTGCCGGCGGGACGCCAGCGCTACTCCGAACTTTGGTAACACCGCCTTCGCGTTACCCGAGATGTAAAATCAGCACGATCTCATCTTCCGAGAGCGGTCGCTATCAGCATGGCGTGGGAAAAACTTACTTCGCGAGAGAATTCAATCGTCTCTCTAGTCGCTCTATCAGTGCTCTGGGCAGCGCTGGTGATTGCGGGAGCGTGGTTGACCAATTTCGAAGAGCCCTACCTGCCATTCGCAATTGCTGGCGGGCTTGCCTTCTTCCTGCGCGGCGCTCCATCCCGTTGGGAAATCTACGCCTGGCTTTTGATCTCGGTGGTCTTCGTCAAGATCGTTCACCTGCCGCAGGTTCCGTTCTGGGTGCTTCGCGTCGCCAGTTCTTTTGCGGTGCTGGGTTTCAGCGCGCTCCTGCTGCTGGGGCTCCGCGCAGTGTGGTCAGAGCGGGAAAGCCGTGAGAATGCCATCGCTCTGCTCGCGCCATCTTTGATTCTCATCCTCTTCATCATGAGCTCGGCCAATGTGCTCCGGCTATCCACCGGCTTGAGCCCCAAAACCGAGGACGCGTGGCTGTATGCCTTCGACGGAAGCCTGGGATTTCAACCCAGTTTTCTGATGGGAAAGATCATGTACAGCAGTGTGGTTCTGACTCGAAGCGCGATGCTGACCTACCTGTCACTGCCCTTCGCCATGGCCGTGGTGTGCGCATGGCGCATTCCGGTTGCCGCGAGGAAGATATCGTGGAACGTGCTGATCGTGTTGCTGCTGGCCGGCGTGGCCGGGTGGATCTTGTACAACGTTGTGCCCGGCACCGGGCCTATCTATGCCTTCGGGAAAGGCTTTCCCTGGAATAGCATTCCGTACAAAGACTTGTCCAGGTTCGCGCTGGAAAAGATGTCGATCCCGGCCGGCATTCCGCGCAATGCCATGCCCTCTTTGCACGTGGGATGGGCGGTGTTGCTCTGCTGGAATAGCAGAGGCCTTCCGCGGGGAGTGCGCGCGGCGCTTGTTATTTATCTTCTGCTCACCGTAGTGGCTACGATGGGAAGCGGACAGCACTATTTCGTCGACCTGGTTGTGAGCTTGCCTTTCGCGCTGGCCGTGCAGTCGATAGCATCCTATGCGCTCCCCAAACATGCGCTTCCCATAGAATCGCGGCAGACGGCGATGATTGCTGGAATCGGATTCACCGCCGCTTGGTTTCTAGCGATACGTTTTGGCGTGCCGTTGGCGCTCAAGTCTCCGGCGATTCCCTGGACTCTCGTGGTGGCGACGATTGTGATAACGCTTTGGCTGGAGAGGCGAATGTCGGGCCGCATGTCGTTAACCTCTGCTGCGGAGAACGACCTCGATCATTCCGTCAGCATTCCACTGCCTTCCACAAGCAACTCCCTCCAGTCTAAGAATCGCGGACCGAGACAGCGCCGAGCCAGTTCTTTCGCAAAGTGACACAAATTGTCAAAAGCGAACCGTTGCGCGGTCCCAGGAAGCGCTTCTTACTATGAGAATCGAAGCTCGCGGCCAGCGAACCGTTGAAAACGCTGAAGTTGTCCGCGATCGTAACCGAAGTGTAGTTAGCTTTAGTTTGGTCCTACACCTGCCGCAATATTTGCGTCCCCGAGGAATTCGGTCTCTCGGGGTTGGTCCCGGCAAAGCCTTTGGGGAAGAAAGAAGCACTCGATGCGTAAACAACTGGGTTTCTCGCTAATTGAGTTGTTGATCGTGGTAGCCATCATTCTGATCATTGCGGCTATCGCGATCCCGAATCTCATGCGCGCCCGCATGTCCGCGAACGATTCATCCGCCGCCGCTGCTATTCGGACCATCAACACCGGAGAACTTGCTTATTTCGACGCCTTCCCATCCATGGGGTTTCCGCTGACTATGGCGCCGCTGGGCGGCGCAGCTCCTTGCACTCCAAGCGCCGCTACAGCCTGTGTGATCGACAACTTTCTGGCTACGAACGGCGGCGGAATCGGCAAGAGCGGGTACACCTTTAACGCCACCGGCTCGGCGAGCGCAGCAAGCCCCATTAACGACCAATTCTATTCAACCGCCGCGCCCATCACCTGGCAGTACGGGACGCGCTCTTACTGCTCGATCCAGGACGCGGTGCTGCGCGTCCAGCCCACCGGCAACATCACCGTGGTTGGCGGCTATAACGCCTGCTCAGGTCTTTTGGCGATGCAGTAATCGCGCGTAGATCGTGCAGGGGTTGATCGCGCAGGTGACGGTCGTAACCCAATACCCAGTCCCAAAATTCAAATTCATTGCTTATAATTTGCACGAGGTAGTCTAGTTTTTCTCTGTTGGAGTGCCATGTCCGCGATTGAAATCCTTGGTTTCGAAAAAACCTATATGGTCGGGTTCTGGCGCAAGAGACCGAAGTGCGCGCTCAGTCCTCTGCACCTGAAGGTGGAGGATGGAGAGATTTTCGGATTCCTCGGTCCCAACGGCGCCGGAAAAACTACCACGCTGAAACTGCTTATGGGACTGGTCTTCCCAACTGCGGGCTCGGCGCGCATTCTGGGAAAGGAATGGACTGATCCGGAGGTGAAGGCGCAGATCGGCTTTCTTCCCGAGCAGCCTTACTTCTACGATCACCTGACCGCGCACGAATTGCTGAATTACTATGCGCAGCTCTCCGGCGTTCCGGGCAAGGAGCGCTCGCGGCGCGTGGAGGAGATGTTGCAGCGCGTCGGGCTTCGGGACGTGAAGGGTGTGCAGTTGCGCAAGTTTTCGAAGGGTATGCTGCAGCGGGTGGGAATCGCGCAGGCGATTCTGCACGATCCCAAGCTTGTGTTCTTCGACGAGCCCATGTCCGGCCTCGACCCCATGGGCCGGCGCGAGGTGCGGGACCTGATGGAGCAACTCAAACACGAAGGCAAAACGGTGTTCTTCTCGACTCATATTCTTTCCGACGCCGAGGCGCTTTGCGACCGCGTTGCCATTATTCACAAAGGTGAACTTCGCGGTATCGGCGCGGTCGAAGATTTGACCTCCAGCGTTCAGGGCAAGGTGGAAGTGATCTGGCAAGGCACGCAGGTGCCGGCTTCGATGAAACCGCTGGGCGCGGAATGCCACGTCACCGGCGAAACGGTGCGTGCGATTATCAATGAGAACCAGCAGGATGCGGCCATCGATGCGCTGCGCCGCGAGCACCTGCGTCTGATTTCGATCGTCCCCGTTCGCACTTCGCTCGAGGCTTACTTCGTCGAGAAACTGCAACGCGCGGAAACCACTGCGGGGAGGATGGCATGAACACGCGCATCGGACACATTGCCTCAAACACATTTCGTGAAGCAGTCCGTGACCGCGTACTCTACAACCTCATCGCCTTCGCTGTTCTGTTGTCGGGAGCGGCCATTCTGGTCGGCCAGATCTCGATCGACATTGAAAAATTGGTCGTGATCAACCTCGGGCTCACAGCCGTTTCTTTGTTCGGCATCGTGATCGCAATTTTCATCGGTATCGGTCTGGTCTCCAAGGAAATCGAAAAGCGCACGCTCTACACCGTTCTTTCCCGTCCCGTTCGCCGGTGGGAGTTCATCGTCGGAAAATACTTTGGGCTGGCGGGAACGCTGGTTGTGAACACGTTCTTCATGGCGATCGGTGTTTTCGCGGCGTTGTTCTACGTTTCGCACAAATTTGTGCAGGCCGATGCGCTGATTCTGGTTGCTTTGTATTTCATCGTTCTAGAATTCCTCATCATCTGTTCGTTAGCTTTATTGTTCTCTTCATTTTCTTCGCCGCTGCTTTCCGCCGTCTTTGCGTTTTCTCTTTTCGTCGTCGGCAGCTTCGCCGAGGATCTGCGCGGCTTTGCCGGCATGGCCCACGGAGTCACCCGCTGGCTGGCCACGGGTGCGGCCTATCTTGTGCCGAATTTTTCGGCGTTTAATGTGATCACGTCCATCGCACATGAACAACCGGTCGCAGGCCAACTTATCTGGCACAACACTTTGTACGCGTTCTTCTATTCCGCCATGGCTTTAAGCGGCGCGGTGCTGATCTTCGAACGCAGGAACTTGAAATGAAGCAGCGCCGCCGAACTTCGATTGTCGCCGGCGGGTGTTTGGTTGTTTGTCTGACGGCCAGCGTCGTAACGCTTCATGGCACCGACAAGCTTCGTCCGCAAGCGACCCTTGAAGACGTTTTGTTTGTGAGTTCTCCTAAAGTCCTGAAGCGCGCGAGCCTGGGCTATGACGGCCTGCTTGCCGATATCTATTGGACTCGCGCGGTGCAGTATTTCGGCTGGCGACATCACAATGATTCCCAAAGCTACGGCCTCCTGGCACCGTTGCTGGAGATCACGACGCATCTCGATCCGCACCTGGTGGTGGCTTATCAGTTCGGCGCCAGCTTCCTGGCTCCAGCTCCGCCGAGCGGCGCCGGACAGCCCGAGCGCGCGATTCAGTTGATGGAGTACGGCATTCAGAACAATCCCGACGACTGGAAGCTCTACTACGATCTGGGCTTTGTCTATTACATGAATCTCCACGACTACAAGGACGCATCCGATGCCTTCGCTCGGGGATCGAGGGTTCCGAACGCGCATCCCTTCCTGCGACTTCTGGCGGCGCAGATGGCGGAGCATGCCGGAGACTTTGATACCGCGCGCATGCTTTGGAGCGCGACTTACCAGAACAGCCAGGACAAACAGATTCGTCAGAACGCAATCGAGCATCTGCGTGGCTTGCGCGTGGATGAAGACGTCACGCACCTGCAGGAGGCAGTGACTCGCTTTGGTGCGCGTACCGGTCGCCTGCCGGCAAGCATCGCAGAACTTGCAACGGCGGAGGGCTTGCCGGGAATTCCTGCCGATCCCGACGGACATCCTTACAAACTGATGCCGGATGGCCACATCGAAGTGCGCTCGCCGGACGACTTCTCCTTTGCCACTAAGGGTCTGCCGCCGGGATACAAGCCGGTGACGAAGTTTCACTACGGCCAGCCTTAGCCTCTGCTTGATAAAGTTCCCATCGCTGATCCATCCTCTATCCATCGCTTATGATTGCGGAGCATGAACTCCGCTTCTGTTTCACCCCGAATCGGCTTATCGCGATCAGCGTGGCATTGGTGGAATGACCTGGCTGCGCGGGAAGGCCGCGTTGCGGCGACGCGCAAGCTGCTGAGTGCGATGGCGGAGTTTGTGCGCGACTCAACTCCGGAGCGGCTTCGCCAGCGCTATGGCGACGCGGATTACGATTGGGATCACCGCGTGAACACGACGAGCGCTGCCGTGGGTTGGCGCGACCGGCTGCTGGGAGTTTTTCATTCGCCGTATCAGCCGACGGAATCGGCTCTATTCCACAAAATGATCGAGGCTTTGCACGAGCACGCTGGCATCGACTTTTCCGAATTTGTCTTCATCGATCTCGGCGCGGGTAAGGGGCGAACATTGCTGATGGCTTCCGATTTCCCTTTCCGGCGCATCGTGGGCGTGGAGCTTTTGCCGGCGCTTCATGAAGTAGCAACGGAAAATCTGAGCGGCTATCTCAGCGAATCGCAGAAGTGCTTTGCGATGGAGTCGATCTGTGGAGATGCTACTAAATTTCCTTTTCCTTCCGTACCGACTGTGCTTTATCTTTTCAATCCGTTTCCGGAGGCTGGGATGCGGCGCGTGGTAGGCAAACTGGAGCGGAGTTTGCGGGAACATCCGCGGGAGGTGTATGTGCTGTATCACAATCCACTGCTGGAGCATGTGTTGGGGGAAAGCGCAGCGCTGAAAAAAATTGGCGGGACGCATCAGTATGCGGTGTACGCTTCGGGGTAGATCTGGATCGAAATTAATTTCAGATCGACCGCGTAAAATCTCTGGAAACAATCGGTTGCGGGATTTGTGCTCTCCTGAGTCCGGATAGAAACTTATGGGGAAAATCTTTGTTTGCATAGGGTTGTGGCTGAATTTTTCCATCTGAGATGACAACGAGCGGCTAATTTCCACACACTGAGCGCGGAAATTTTGTATTAGTTTAGCGAATCGGCACGCGCAACGATGTGACAGGTGACCGCGCAGCTGTGGAAAACGTCAGCGCATTCAGATTTCGTCAGAGAGTCATCGCGGCGTAAATGCATAGGTCCTTCGTTGGGAGTCGCTCGCTTCGCGTGCGACTCCGCAGCCTCAGGATGACAACGCGCGAGATGTTGCTTCGGAGGATTTGTGCGCTGGTTGTTGCAAAGCCACTTCGTGTATTCAAGTCTCGCCTGGAATCTCAGCTAGAATCGTAGTGATGATCAAACTTTCCGCAGCGGTGTTGCTGGCTGCCCTCGCGATGCCCGCGGGCGCGGTGACGGAAGACGTCCATGCCATCGCGCAGGCGGTGGATGACCATTACAACCACCTGCACAGTTTGCGGGCGGAGTTTACCGAGGAGTATCGCGGGGCGGGGGCGGAGCGGACGGAATCCGGGACGCTTTGGTTGGCAAAAGGCGGGCTGAAAAAACCTGGCAAGATGCGATGGGAGTACCGTTCTCCAAGAGAGAAGCTCTTTGTGAGCGACGGGACCAGTGCGTGGTTTTACGTTCCGGGTGACCGGCAGGTACGGAAGACGGATGCGCGGAAGCTGGATGATGTACGGTCTCCGCTGGCGTTTTTGCTAGGAAAGAGTCGGCTGGGGAAGGAGTTGCAGGGGCTTTCGCTGGCTCCCGATATCGAGCCGGTAGCTGCCGGGGATGTGGTGCTGCGGGGAGTACCGCAGGCAATGTCGGACCAGGTGAGCGGGATTTTGCTGGAGGTGACTGCGGAGCACCGGATTGCGCGGATTGTTATTGAGGACGTGGACGGGTCGGAAACCGAATACCGGTTCAGCGAACAAAAGGAGGATGTGCCCATTCCGGAAGGGCAGTTCCGATTCAGTCCACCTGCGGGGACGGAAACGGTTGAGGGGGAATTGGAACCATGAGGTTAAAAATCGAGGATCAGCCCATATGTTATTGATATTAGAACTGTTTAGAAATGATATTTCATCGACATACGGCGGCCCCCAGCGGCTGAAGCCGCACCCTAGGGAAGGTTTGCGGCACGGCTAGAGCCATGCCCTTCCCGAGCCAACAGCCCGGATCGTTCGGAGCTAATCTAGGGTCAGGTTACTTGCGGTACTGGATGCGAGGGTTGGGGTGGTGATCTGGGTTCGGGATCAACCGTTGCAATGTTAGACTGAGCCGATAGGGTAGCGCGCCCGGCAAACGGTAGAAAAAGAACGGGTCTATGGCGGAGTTTGTCGTAAAAATCGCGGACGAGCGAGGCCGACTGCACCAGCAGGTGGAGCAGGGCTACTCGGTGGCGGAGGTGCGCGATCGCTTCGCCTCGCAAGGGTACTTGGTTTATTGGGTAAAGCCGCAGGGACTGCTTTCCGGCGGGCTTTCGATTGGCCGCGGGCGCAAGCTGAAGCAGAGTTCGTTCCTGGTGTTTAACCAGCAGTTTCTGACATTGCTCAAGGCTGGGTTGCCGATTCTGAACTCGCTGGATTTGCTGATCAAGCGGCAGCGCGATGCCAGCCTGCGGCAGGTGCTCGAGAATGTGCGGGAGCGGGTGAAGGGCGGCGAGTTGCTATCCGATGCCTTTACCTCGCACGCGATGGTGCCGAAGATTTATACCACCACGCTGATGGCGGGCGAGAAGAGCGGAAACATCGACGAAGTGCTGACCCGGTACATCAACTTTCAGCGGATGGCGATGACCTTCCGCAAGAAGCTGTTTGTGTCGCTGATTTACCCGACGATGCTGGTCACTGTGGTGACCATCATGGTGATGTTTCTGTTCACCTATGTGGTGCCAAAGTTTGCGGATCTGTTCAACAGCCTGGACGCGAAACTGCCGGCGATTACGCTGTTCATGCTGACGGTGGGCACATACACGCAGAAGTACTTCCCGTTTATAGCGATTGGGCTGGTGCTGACGGGATTTGTGTTTTGGCAATGGCGAAAGACGGATCGGGGAGCGGACCAGATTGACCGGTTGATCCTGAGCTTGCCGTTGCTGGGTGATATCCGGCTGAAGCATCAGGTGGCAACTTTCTCGCGAATGCTGGCCACGCTGCTGCAGGGCGGCCTGCCGCTGGTGCCGTCGATGGAAACGGCGGGCACTTCGATGAGCAGCCGCCGCATTCTGAAGGGCGTCATGCGGGCGAGCGTGAGAGTGCGCGAAGGGCAAGGGCTGGCGGGCAGCCTCGAAGAGCAGGCCATTTTCCCAGATTTGGCAGTGGAGATGCTCGAGGTCGGCGAGTCTACCGGAGCCTTACCGGCGATGCTGAATTCGGTGGCCGAGTTTTATGAAGAAGACGTGCAGACGGCGCTCGGCGCCGCCATGGCATTGATTGAGCCGTTGATTCTAATCGTGATGGCGGTTTTCGTGGGCGGGGTGTTGATTTCTCTTTATTTGCCGATCTTCACCTTAGGAGTCCACTAGAGGAACGCGGGGATTTTAGAAAATGGCGACAGCGGACAAGAAATCGCTTTTCGTACACGGCGAAAATGGCGGGCAGATGGTGACGACGGGAAATCCCATCACCGACCTGGAGCGCGCGCAGGATGTGGCGCGGCGCTATCGCTGCCAGTTTGTCGATCTCAGCGAATTTCAGCTTCATCATGAGTTGTTCAAGAAGTTTTCACCGGAGCTGATGTTCCGTTACAAGTTCGTACCGCTTGAAGAGACGCCGGATGGCAAGCTGGCCATCGCTATTGCCGACCCCAGCCAGCTAATGATGATCGACGAAATCAGCCTGCTGCTGCAGAAGCCGATCGTCACCAAAGTTGCCACGCTGAAGCAGATCGACAACATTCTCACGAAGACGGAGCAGTCACAGCGGGTTCTGGAAGAAGCCAGCGAAGGTTTCCAGATCATTCGCGAGGACGAGAATACCGGCGCCGAAGAGACGCTGACCATCGACAAGCTGACGGCGGCGGGCGATACCAGCCCGATCATTCGTCTGGTCGACACAACGATTTTTACCGCGCTGCAGCGGCGGGCTTCCGACATTCATATCGAGACGCGAGATGACTCGGTGCAGATCAAGTTTCGCATCGACGGCGTGCTGACGCAGGCCATGCCGCCTATTGGCAAAGAGCATCATTCGACGGTAATTTCGCGTATCAAGGTGATGAGCGAGTTGGATATTTCCGAGCGCCGCGTGCCGCAAGATGGACGCTTCCGGGTGAAGTACAACGGGCGCGCCATCGATTTCCGCGTCTCCATCATGCCTTCGATTCACGGCGAAGATGCCGTGCTGCGTGTGCTGGATAAAGAATCGATGAGCGAGAAGTTCAAGTCGCTCACACTCGAAGTGGTGGGCTTTGATGAAGACGATCTGAAGAAATTCCGCCGCTATATTAAAGAACCTTACGGCATGGTGCTGGTGACGGGACCGACCGGTTCGGGTAAGACGACGACTTTGTACGCCGCTGTAAACGAGATCAAGACCGACGAAGACAAGATCATCACGATTGAAGATCCGGTGGAATACCAGCTTCGTGGCATCACGCAGATTCCGGTCAATGAAAAAAAGGGACTGACCTTCGCCCGTGGCTTGCGCTCAATTCTGCGCCACGATCCGGACAAGATCATGGTCGGCGAAATCCGCGACACGGAAACGGCGCAGATCGCGATTCAATCGGCGCTTACCGGCCACCTGGTTTTCACCACGGTTCACGCTAACAACGTGGTTGACGTGATTGGGCGCTTTCTGAACATGGGCGTCGAGCCCTATAACTTTGTTTCGGCGCTGAATTGCATTCTGGCGCAGCGGCTGGTGCGGTTGATTTGCGAATCCTGCCGGACGCCGGTGAATTATGCGCCTGAGGTGTTGGAAGCCAGCGGACTGGATGCGACGCAGTGGTCGAAGGTGCCGTTGTATGAAGGGCCAGGATGCATCGAGTGCGCGGGCACCGGCTTCCGCGGGCGAACTGCGATTCACGAATTGCTGGATTTAAGCGACCGCATCCGCGAGATGATTCTGGCGCGTCGGCCGACGTCGGAAATTCGCCGTGCGGCGCGGGAAGAAGGCATGCGTTTTCTGCGCGAGTCGGCACTGGACAAAGTGCGGCTCGGCCTGACCACGCTGAAAGAGATCAACAAGGTCACCTTCATCGAGGCCATGCGGTAAAAAGCAGTGGCCAGTGATCAGTTGCAGTGACCAGTAACGGCCTCTGAATTTACTGACCATTGATCACTAGCCACTGACCACTTACCTAAGTTCCCTTCCAGCTATTGCATTTCGTGCGGCGGAGCGTTTGAATTGTAGGTGGCGAGTTTAGAGAAGCGAGTTCCTCAATGAGTTCTGGTTCCAACCCGGCAAAACCCAAGTTAGCGTGCGAAATTGCTGCTGACCGCGTGCTGGTGGGGCGCCTGGCCGAAGACGGCCGCAGCCTGGAAGCCTCCGCCGCGCGCGAACTAGCGCCGGGCAGCGTGATTCCGGACTTGGTTGAGGGCAATCTGCGCCAGCGCGAGGCGGTGAGCGCGGCCGTGCAATCTGCTCTGGGCAGTGTGGGGGCGCGCTCCCATGATGTGATCGCGATTGTGCCGGATGCAGCGGTGCGAGTGGTTCTGCTGGAATTTGACACGCTTCCGGCGGACTCTGAAGAAGCCGCGGGCGTAGTGCGCTTTCGCATGAAGAAGTCTCTGCCCTTCGATGTGGACAAGGCGAGAGTCTCCTACCACGCGCAGAAATCGAGTGAGGGGGTTCGAGTGGTGGCTGCGGTGGCTTTGGCCAGCGTGGTGGAGGATTACGAGGCGACCTTTCGCGATGCCGGATTCAGCCCAGGAGTCGTGTTGCCTTCGATGCTGGCGGCGCTGGGCGCGGCGGAGGGACAGAGTCCGACGCTGGTGGTGAAGGTGGATGCGCGCACTACGAGTATCGCGATCCTCAATGCGGAACAGCTTCAGCTTTTTCGCACCCTAGAAAATACGCGCGGGGTCACGATCACGGGAGAGCAGTTGGCGGAGGAAGTTTACCCTTCGGTCGTATTCTTCCAGGACACGTATCATTTGAATATCGAAAGAATATTTGTCGCCGGGCATATCCGATATTAGCGGTGCAGCGCCGGCATTGCGCGCGCAGACCGGCGCCGAGGTGCAGGAGTTAGTGACTCCTTCGCAGTTGGGCACGAGCAATGGGAGTTCGGTGCCGCGGTGGAGAATGGCCGGGGTGGTGGGAGCTTTGATTTCGTAGTTGTAAGGAAGCGCGCCAAACGCGCGATTATTTCGCGCGGCGCGAACAGATCCTTCGGTGAGCAAAAAGCGCTCGCCTCAGGATGACAGTTTCAAATTTATGCGTCTTGACATCAATCTCGCGAGCCAGCCTTATGAAGATGCGCGGGAGTTCTGGCTGCGCTGGGGAACGGCGTTGGGGGGAGCGATCATTCTGACGCTCGCCCTGGTCACGCTCACCATTACGGGATGGTATGCGGCGCGGCGCGACCACGCGAAGATTTCCGAGTTGGAGGCCGAGATCGCGCAGCGCGACCGCACCCGCGCGCAGGCCGAGGCGTATCTGAATCAACCGGAAAATCGCAACACGCGAGATCAGTCTCAGTTTCTCAACGAACTGATCGAGCGCAAGTCGTTTTCCTGGACGCGCGTGCTGGAAGACCTGGAAAAGGTGATGCCGGCGCGGGTCCATCTGATTTCGATTCATCCTGAGCTGGATGAGGACAACCAACTGGCGCTGAAGATGATGGTGGGCGGCGACTCGCGCGACAAGGCGATTGAACTGGCCCGCCGCATGGAAGATTCGCATCGCTTCACACAAACTCATATCGACACGGAAAACGTGGAAACCTCTAATTCCAACGGAGGAGACACGGTTAAATTCAACATCAACGCGATCTATGTTCCCGAGCCACTAGTGGCGCAGGCGGAAAAGGTGGAAAAGACGGTAAGCGCGAAAGGGAGCAAGCCCTAATGCCCGACTTGCGGAAAACTCGGAAAAGCATCAAGACCGCCCTGGCGGTGCTGGTGGGTGTGGATGTGGTGGCAGTGGTGGTGTTGTTCTCGCCACTGGTAGGCTCGACTGCATCGCGGCAGCAGGAATTGACTCAGTTGTCGAGCGAACTGCGAACCAAGACGCTGCAAGTTGAGCCCCTGACCGATCTGCCCAAGAAAGTGACGGCCGCGAACAAGCAGATTACAGACTTCTATAAGAAGCGATTTCCCGCGCAGGACTCGGATATCGCCACTCAATTCGGCAAGCTTGCCGCAGCCAACGGGGTCATCATCAATCAGGCCAAGTATAAGGAAGATGACGCTGAACTCGGCCGGTTGTATCCGGTGGAGATGGAAGCTGGCCTCTCCGGCAACTACGTTTCACTGGCGAAGTTTATTAATGCGCTGGAACGCGATGACATGCTTTTTATCATCAACAGCATCACGCTGGGCGGCGAGCAGAATGGTCCGATTAAGCTCGACATGAAGCTCCAAACTTATTTGAAGGCGGGCACGTCGTGAAACTGGGGTTTGAAAACCGGAGGAACCTGATCCTGGCCGGAGTGCTCGGACTGGTGGCGATCCTGGTCATTGGCAACGAGTTCATGCCTTCCTCTTCGACCAACGCTTCGACAGCGACGGTGACGAACTCGCCTGTCTCATCGCAGACCACGACTTCCTCCACGAAGCACCACGGTTCAGGAGCCGCATCAGGTAAGAAAGAACACGCCCCGCAGAACCTCGATCCTACGCTTCACCTGCAGGAACTCCTGGCAACCGAACAGATCAAGTACGAAGGCTCGGGGAGAAATATTTTTGTGTCACAGGCGGAGGTAGTGATTCCCAAGCCTTTGGCACCAGGCGTTGTCGGCCCAAATGATCCGAAGCCGTACCAACCACCCCCGGTGGCAACGGCACCGCCCATCCCCTTGAAGTTTTTCGGCTTTGCCAATCAGCCTGGAGAACCGAAGAAGGTGTTCCTTTCCAAAGGCGAGGACGTTTTCATTGCGGGTGAAGGCGAGATTGTGGATCGGCGTTACAAGGTGGTGCGAATTTCTCCAACCGCAGTGGAGATTCAAGATGTAGTGGGCAGCGGTCCACCCCAGAGCATCCCTTTGACTCAAGGGTAAATGGACTTCAGTAATTGGGAAATTTGTATTCTTGTGGTCCTGCGAATTGCTCCGCAGCATCTAATTAGGAAGTTGCCAAACTACCAAACCCCGATGGCTTTGATCTCAAGCGCGCGTCAATCACCACGCCGGCTTCGCCGGGGTGAAGATGGGTACATTCTGCTTACGCTGCTTCTTGTGGTCGCGTTGATGGCCATAGCGGCGACCGCTGTGCTTTCCGAAATTTCGTTTGAGATCCGGCGCGACCGGGAACAAGAAATGATTCACCGCGGAGTGCAATATACGCGCGCAATTCGCGCCTACTACAAAAAACTCGGGCGCTACCCCACCAAGCTAGAGGATCTCGACAATACCAATAACCTGCGGTACCTGCGCAAGCACTATAAGGATCCGGAAAACAAGAACAAGGATTTCAAACTGTTGCATTTCGGCGATCCCGGCCTATCGCTTAGCGGGGGCTTCGGCGGCGGCATGATTCCCGGGGCAACTCCGGCCGGCTCTCCCGCGGGATTGAATGGTCCTGGATCGAGCAGTTCAGGCTTTGGTGGTGGATCATCATTTGGTGGTGGTTCGTCTTTTGGCGGGTCAGGTTCGAGTGCCGGTTTTGGCGGCTCAGGAGTCAACAGTCAGGGCGTGTTCGCGCAATCCGGACCTGGAAACTCGAACGGCGGACTCGGAGGAAGCCAGAACAATTCGGGGCCGTCGAATACTCCAGAAGCGAATCAGACGGGGGATACATCGCAGAATGGATCCTCCGGGTCGCAGGATTCAAATTCCACGCAGAGCAACTCGGGCAACTCGAATGGGCAAGGCGGCCAGGTGTTGGGCGGGGGAGCGATTGTTGGCGTAGCCAGCGTGTGCAAAGACAAGACGATTCGCATCTTCAATAAGAAGAGCAAGTATAACGAGTGGCAGTTTGTCTACGATCCGACTGCAGACCGCGGAGGGCTGATCACCACGCCCTATCAGCCGCTGCAGAATTTCGGAGGCGGCGGGATTCAGGGCGCGCAACCGGCGGGTGGCAATGGCACTAACGGCAATAACAGCGCTTTCGGAAATTCCGGCAACGGAAGTTCCTTTGGCAATTCTGGCAGTTCGTTTGGATCGTCTTCAGGCTTTGGCAATAGTCCGGGTTCGAATGGACCTGCATCGCCACAAGCGCCTTCTAATCCACCGCAATAACTACGATAAAAATCGCAGGCAAAAAGAAGGCCTCATCGTGAGATGAGGCCATTTCCCTCTACACTCTTTATCGTCAGCTTACCGCTAACCGCAGT
Organism: uncultured Acidobacteriaceae bacterium; assembly: GCA_963838015.1. GTDB lineage: Bacteria > Acidobacteriota > Terriglobia > Terriglobales > Acidobacteriaceae > Sulfotelmatobacter. The sequence continues at coordinate 86,526 of CAWIPG010000002.1, forward strand.
TTATACGCTGAACGAAGATCCGCAGCCGCAAGTGCTCTTCACGTTCGGATTCTCGAATTTGAAGCCGGCACCTTCCAGAGTTTCAACGTAGTCGACCATGCAGCCATTCAGATACATGACTGAAGTGGCATCGACGAACACCTTCAAGCCATCCATTTCGAAGGTCTTGTCCATCATTCCGGCAGCGTTTTCAAACTGCATGGAATAGGAGAAACCGGAACAGCCGCCACCGACTACTCCAATGCGCAGGCCAGCGGGCACGGGATTCTGCTGCCCCATGATCTCTTTTACTTTTGCGACGGCGCTGGTGGTTAGCGTAACCGGCGGAGTCTTCTTCACTTCGGGGGTGTTGGTCGTTACTTCGGGGACAGTCGTCGTAGCCATTCTTCGTATCTCCTTGGCTCTAAAGATAGCTAAATTATAACAGAGGGTAGCAAGCTAGTGGTGTACATCGGAACACCGCGCCCCGCCAGTTAGCCTCTGTTTTGTTCGATGCAAGAACGCGCCGCGACGATTCCTGCAACGAGGCTTGCCAACGGGTCTATAATGCTTGCGTTAGCCCTTCCTCCAGGTCGAGGATAGTAGACTGAAGGCCTGCGTCTGGAATTTGGGGGAGTTGCCAACAGGCTTACAATCCGTCGAGGTGGCCTATGCAATGGACTTGGACTCCGTTACTGTTTGGACTGGCGATCGCGTGGGGCGTTTTCACCGTCGGCCTGATCATCCTCCTAATCTACCGCAGCACGCTGACCATGCATGAGGAAGAGTCGTTGTATCTCGACGCCGCAAGTTCCCACATGCAGCAAGAGCAGACCGAATTGCTGGTGAAGGTTAACCGGCTCACAAAACCGGTCTGGGTTTTCGGCGCCGGTTCAGGCGTGCTTCTGCTGGTATTGCTCGGCATGTTCATCTACCAGGGATTGAACGCCGTACAGTAAGCCAGTTCGGCAGGCCAGCAATGTCGGCTAAGCGTCGACGAAAGCGCGTTGGTGTACCTGTGTCTGGCGTCTCCGCTTTGTATAATCAAGGCATGCGAGAGTGGCGGAATTGGCAGACGCACCAGACTTAGGATCTGGCGGGTAAAACCGTGGGGGTTCGAGTCCCCCCTTTCGCACCAACAGCTTCTACGGCACGAATTCTGAAAACTTGATTCTGGACCTGCTTTCAGCGAAACCGCGATGCGGGTCTATATGCGCTGCGCGCCAGTTTTAATTGGCATGCATCACGGGCGAAGCGGCCAGCAGGCCGGCAGCGACTTCCAGATCGTGCAAGTCTTCGCGGCTGAAATCCTGAGTGAAGCGTGGATCTAATCCTTTGCGCGAAATCTGTATTACACCGATGACCGCTGATTTCTGATCGAGAATCGGAACCGACATTAACTTCTGAATGGGCGACGGCGGCGCGGGAGAATCAGCTTCTTCTCCGACCGGCTTGATCGTTTCGAAAATGCTGGCGTGGCTTACGCGGGCAAAATTGTTGAAGATCTCGGCTTTCTTGCTTAACGCAGTGTGGGCGGCCACGGCCTTGCTTGAAATCGGAATCGCTCCGGTGGTCCGCAGGTGCTCGGGGAAAATAAATTTGAGCAAACCGCCTTCCAGCCGCAGCAGCGCGACTTCCGCATACTGAACGCGAAACACCTTCGCCAATACCATGCTGACATCGAGCGGTGTTACGCCTTCACTCAACACGGACCCGAGGGGAAGCAAATTCTCAGGGAGAATGAATTCTTCAACGGCACCGTCTTCGGGCTTATGGGTCATAGGGTACTCGTAAAATTCAATTTGGTGACCGCATCAACTATCGCACGTTAAACGCCACGTGGGGGCTGTAATGACATCCTACAACCCCTTTTGTTTCAGCAAAGTAGCTTACGTCCATGTCCTTTCGCGGCAGCACGAAAAGCCAGAAATCCGTACCCGGACTGACAATTTCTGTCACTCTAACCGCGGGATTTCAATAGGATAATCTCCTGGCTAACCGATTTCCAGGGCTGCGCTTCCCTTTCTGACCCCAAAGTCATTACACTGGCGGTCTATGAGTGCTCCGCAACAACCTAACGTCAAGCTGTCCAATGCCGCCGATTACAGGGAATCCTATGCCAACAGCGTGCAGATGCGAGTGAATGTGTGGGATTTCTTCCTCGTTTTTGGCACCGTGCAGCAGCAGAACGAAACTCAGGTGGAGATTCGTAACTTTCAGGGCATCTACCTGAGCCCGCAGCAGGCCAAAGCGCTGCTCGGACTTCTGCAGCAGAACGTGGCTGGTTACGAGACCGCCTTTGGCGAAATCAAACTGGACCCGCGGATGTCCCCGGCAGGACAAGTACACTAGTAACGCTTTCTCGGGGGATCGCACGGCGGCGGGCAGAGGTTCGTTACCGTCGCGGGACTCAAATCGTTATGCATTCGCCTCATTTCTCCGCTCAGAAGGGAACGCTCTGAGAAACTCCCGGAGTGGTCCGACGCCGTGGTCGGGTGCTTACCCAGCCTTGGTGTTTGCGGTCATCTTCGTATGCGTTTTTCTGCTGCACGCGCCCCTGTTGCGGCTACCTTACTTCTGGGATGAAGGCGGCTACTACGTTCCGGCCGCGCGCGATATTTTGCTCACCGGAAGTCTGATTCCGCATTCCACGGTTTCGAACGCGCACCCGCCGCTGGTGATGGCATGGCTGGCCCTGTGGTGGAAGATGGTGGGCTTTGCTTCTCTGGTGACGCGGACGGCCATGTTGGTGGTCGCTGCCTTTTCACTTCTGGGTGTGTTCCGGCTGGCTGAACGCGTTGCAAATACAAAGGTCGCGATCGGTTCTACTCTGTGCACTGCGCTTTATCCGGTCTTCTTCGCACAGAGTTCTCTCGCTCAGGTCGATCTGGCCGCCGCAGGGATTATCTTTTGGGCGCTTTCGGCTTATGTTGAAGGTGATTTGATCGCAACGGGAGTTTGGTTTTCGCTTGCGGCTCTGGCGAAGGAGACGGCGATTCTGGCTCCCGTTGCGCTGGCGGGATGGGAGGTTGTTGGGCTGGTTGTGCGTAATGGTTCATTGTGGAAGTTGTGGCTGGATGATGAGATTCCTCAGGGGCTAAAGCCCGCGTCTTCACCCGACCTTAACGGCACGACTGGAAGTCGTGCCCTTCCTGGCCCCATTCGCCTGGCCGGTTCTGATACGAGGGCAGTGCTTCGCATCACTTCCCTTCTAATTCCGGCGTTGCCGCTTATGCTTTGGTACGCCTATCACTATGCGCGTACTGGATACGTTTTCGGCAATCCGGAGTTCTTTCGCTATAACGTGGCGGCGACGTTGAGCCCGACGCGATTTTTTTTGGCTCTGGCAATGCGGATTTGGCAAGTGGTCGGGTATCTGCACCTGTGGGTTTTGACTTTGGCAATGCTGCTGGCGATGTGGATGCTGTCGGCGCAACATGATTCTGGTGGCGAACGTCCGCGGATTAGTATTCCGGCGCAAATGATTTTCTACGTCATCATCGCCACTTATGTAGTCGCAATGGCGTTAATCGGGGGCGCGGTGCTGGCTCGTTATATGCTGCCAGCGGTTCCTCTGGTCATCATTCTTTGCGTCTCGACTCTATGGCGCAGGCTGAGTTTTTGGCGCGTAGCCGTGGCATGTGTAGCGCTGAGCTTTGTTGCCGGCTGGTTCTGGAATCCTCCGTATGGATTCTCTCCCGAGGACAATCTTGCTTACCGCGATTATGTCGTTCTGCATGAAGATGGCGAGCACTTTCTGGAAGCTCGTTATCCCATGGCTCGTGTTCTCACGGCTTGGCCTGCCACCGACGAAGTGACCCGCCCCTGGCTTGGGTATACGACGCGACCCATGCGCGTGGTGCGCATGGAGAACTTCTCGCTGGATGAAGTTCTGGCTGCAGCCAACTTTCGCTCGAATTATGAAGTCGCCTTAATTTTCTCGACTAAATACGAGCCTGCGCCAGCACGGTGGGATCGCTGGAAAACATGGACGGCGCTGAAATCGCGTTTTTTCGGCTTTCATCGCGATCTGCCGCCAGCCGCCGCGGCGCAGATTCTCGGCGGGCGCATCGTGTTTACAGAAGAACGGCAGGGACAATGGATTGCCGTGATCGAGATGGAGCGCGTCGAAGATGCAGGGACTCCATCTTCTGGATTCCAGCTTCAGGCTCGTTCTACGCAAACTACTTTCCTATCGCGTCCAATATCGCGTCGTTGATGGCATACACTGTGCCATCGGCTCCGATGAGCGTTGGAGTGTAGGCTTCGCCGATACCTTCGGAAAGCTTGATCCTCTGGGAAAGTGTGTTGTTGGTCAGATCCCAGCGGTAGAGTTTTCCGTCTTCACTATTTGCCATCACAGATTTTGTGAACGGATCGACTACCGCAGTATTGATACACCATTCCCGAACCGCCCCAGCAAGGTTTGGAAAGTCGGGATCGGGAGTGACACCTAAATGCGTAATCACTTCCTTCATGACCTTCGTCGTCGGAATCACCGGATCATTCTCGGTGGCGTTGGGATCAAGGATCGCGATGCGATTGCGGCCGTCTCCGGTGCCGGCTCCGGCATAGTTGTTGTACTTCGTCATCAGCAGATATTTCGATGTTCCCTGATAGCTGCCGACGAGTGAGGCATCGACGATCGAGGGCGTGTCATCCCAGCCGAAGCTGCCGGGAATTTTCTCTTTGGAAAGATCGCTGTTGAAATGCAACATCCAGCCGCGATCGTTGTGGCTGAGGAAAGGGTTTTCCAGAACTCCGTAATACACGTCGCCATCGGGGCCCACAGTGGGAGCAGCGCTGCTTTCGTCGATGAGGGTCGCCTCCTGGCCGGAAGCAGGATCGAGGAGAAGAACGTGGCTGACGGGTGCTAGCGTCGTGCTGTTGACGGCAACCAGGTACCCATGCTGCCCGGTGCTTTCGCCGACGACCCCGACGTAAACGGTGCTCTCATCGTTCGACAGCGCGGGCGCGCAGCTCATGGCGATGTTTGTGGTCGTCGAATCGCCACTAAGCGCGGACGCGGAAACCCAGGCGCCAGTGCCATCCGGTGCGATGCGAGCCAGGCCGCTCTGCAAACCGACGGGTGTAGATCCAAGTACCAGAAACCCGAAGAAAAGATTCCCGTCCGCGTCGGTGGTCAGCGGAGTGTTGATCTGAACATTTTGATCGTAGACCTTCGGGTCGGACTCGTAGTTCTTCTGTCCAAAGAAGTAAAGATGTGTGACCGCGCCGGTTGCCATGTCTGGATTTGTTCGCACCATCACCGTGCCGCCGATGTCGGGAACGAAAAGCTTATTGTCGAAAAGCGTGGGGCCAAGGCCAGGGATGAACTCGTCGCTCGGCGACAGCCAGCCAGTATTCTGCGCCCACAGGCGTACGCCGGTTGCGCCGTTGTGAGCCACTACACGGAAGCCGTTCGTGCCTGTCTTCACCGGCACGATCACGGTGTTGGCTGCCGTGACCAGCGGCGAACCGTAGTGAATGAGGATCTCACCAGACGGAGGATCGAGGTCTACCGCGGCCTTCCAATGAATCGTGCTTAGCGGTTGCGAGGCCACGGAGGAGACTGCGGTGTGGTGTGCGTCGTGAGAGTGAGTGCGCCAGGTACCGACTTGCGCGAATGAAAAGTGCGGGATGAATAGGCAGCCCACACTGACCAGCCATGCAACCGCTACTCGGGACTGCGCCAACTTCGCCTGATAGCTCATGAAATTCCTCCTGGAGCATGGAGACAATAACGCTGAAGCGGACGAATTTTGTCAACAGAATGTAAAAAGGAAAACAATTATTTTGGCTGAAACGTGCATGGGTGCTGCGATTCAGCGCTGCATCAGGTGGCAGGAATGGGTTTTGATCACCAACCATACTTCTTTGTCTGGAATAAGATGGAGCGCGTCTCTCGCGGCCAGCGTCAGATGCACTTCCATCTCCACTCCACAGCTCACCTGAACAGAAACAATCATGTCGCGTTGTTCCACCGAAACGATCCTGCCAGGAATTACGTTGCGCGCACTCAAGCCGGCCGGTGGAACGATCGCCAACAGAATGTCTCCCGCGCGAATTCCCACGCGCAGCGGCGCATCGGGTTCGGCGCGAATCAGAGGTGTTTCAAGAAGAAGGCTGCCTTCTGTCGTTTCACCAACCACCCGACAAATCATCGTGCCGCGATCTTCATGCACGGACTCCGCGGTAGCGTCGAAAATGTTTTCAAAACCCGCCAACTGCGCCACGGTTTCGTAGAGCGGAGCGCGCAACACCTCATGCGGCGTGCCCCGCGCGATGATGCGGCCTTGATCCAGCACCAGCACGCGTTCGCCCAGCGCGAACACTTCTTCGCGGCTGTGTGTGACATACAGAATCGGAATGCGATGCGCCTGATTCCAGCGCCGCAAATCATCAAGGATTCTTGACTTGGTAGCTGCGTCCAGAGCTATAAGCGGTTCGTCGAGCAGGAGAACGCAGGGATCCGTGACAAGTGCGCGCGCTAGGGCTACGCGCTGACGTTCTCCGCCTGAGATTTGCGCTGGCCGATGTTGTCGCAGGTGTTCGATATGGAATTCCTGCAGCATCGTTAGGGCGCGCTGCTTCCGCACCGGGCGTGGCAACTGCGCCAGACCATATTCGATGTTTTGCTCGACGGTCAAATGTGGAAATAGCGCGAGATCTTGCAGGACATATCCGACGCCGCGCTTAGCCGCGGAAATGTTCGTGCGGGTGTTGACGTCATATAGGACATCTTTATCCACGACGATGCGCCCTGCATTCGGAGTGGTCAGTCCGGCCACACAATCGAGTAGCGTGGTCTTTCCAGATCCCGAGGGCCCGAACAGGATGGTGAATCCCGGAGCTGCGCTGAAATCCACATCGAGAGAGAACGAACGGTCTGCGGAAGGAAAGCTCTTGCGGATGCGCGCACTCAGAATTGGATTTGTGGGTTTGGGCTCCGCAGGTATGGGCATCGGTTCTCGCTTATTTGACCGGGCCGATCATCCACGGTTTTCTCCGGTTCATCGCATACACCGCCGTGAGCACCACGAAGCAGAAGATTAGCAGCAGCAGGGCCGTGGTATTGGCCACGGCGTAATTGGAGGCTTGCACCTGATCATAAATATCAATGGAGACCGTGCGCGTTACTCCGGGAATATTGCCGCCGATCATCAGTACCACTCCGAACTCGCCCATGGTGTGAGCAAACGCCAGAACCACCCCGGTGACCAGACCAGGTACGGAAAGGGGAAGCACTACGCGAAAGAAAGTACGGAGAGGCGAAGCTCCCAGCGTGGCGGAGGCAGCCAGCAGTTTGCGATCGACGGAAGAGAAAGAAGAAGCGAAGGGCTGCACCGCAAACGGCAGGCTGTAGAGGATGGAGCCGATCGCGAGTCCTGTGAACGTGAACGCTAAAGTGTGTCCCGTTATGGATTGCCACCAGCGCCCAAGCGGGCTCTTGGTGCCGAGCGCGACGAGCAGGTAAAATCCGAGCACGGTCGGCGGCAGAACAATCGGCATGGCTACCAAGGCTTCAACGAGAAACTTCCAACGCTTGCGCGAGAAGGCGATCCAGGCAGCCAGCGGCAGGCCAATCGCAAAAAGAATGGCTGAGACGATTACTGCAAGCTCTACGGTGAGTTGGAATGCCTGCCAGTTGATGGACATTTAATCTTCTCCCGCAGTTCCCTGCTTCACGGATGCGTTCCTATTTCTGCTTCGGGCAAGCTGAAGCCATAGCGCCGCAGCACCGCGGCAGCTTCTGCGGACTTCACATACTCGAGAAATGCGGCTGCGTCCTGCATGTGAGGTGAGTGCGAAATCACGACTACGCCCTGATCGAGTGGAGGATATGCGTCGGCCGGAACGATCCAGTATTTCCCCTTACCCTGCATTGAGGGTGCGACGGCATGAGCCAAAGCCACGAGCCCGACCTGAGCATTGCCGGACTCCACAAACTGCGCCGCCTGCGAAATATTTTCTCCCAGCACCAGCCGGTCGCTTACCTTTTCATAGAGGCCGTAGTGCTTTAGCGCCGCGACGGCGGCACGCCCGTAAGGGGCATGTTGCGGGTTGCCGATTGAAATCTTCTTCACGGAAGGATCAAGCAACACATCCATGCCTTTGTGTTCGACATCGAGAGGCGAATCCTTCGGCACCCATAACACCAACCGGCCCACTGCATAGCGATATAACGATGCACTCTCGGCTTGGCCGCCAGTGATTAATTGGCGGGGATAATCCATATCGGCGGAGAAGAAGACGTCAAAGGGCGCGCCATTCTGTATTTGCTGGGTTAACGCGCCCGAAGCGCCGAAGGAAAGTTTCACAGCGAAGCCGGTCCGTTTCTCGTAGTTGGCGGCCACCTCCTGCAACGCGGAGCTCAAGTCCGCGGCGGCGGCAACATTAATTTCGCGGTCTGCGGCTCTGGCGCACGGGATCGATGCGCTCGAGATTAGCATCCACGAGGCAATCAAGGTGAGCACGGCACGTCTCATCCACATTGCGAAGCACCTCCGGCCTATCTAGTTAAAATCGATACAAGAATCCGTTCGAAATTGTACAGGGACTGCGGTTCCTCTGCGCTGCCCGCACTAAATCGCTCACAGCTATCTAGTTTTGTGCTGGTTGCCCGCACCTTTACTTCCCGTAATGGTCCGCAGTAGCACTTTTTCCTCGTTATTGTTTTGACCGTGCTCAGGGGCGCTCCCATACTAGCCACATAGTTTTGGCGCCTATGACCCTAGCCACGTTCTGCCGCGTGCTTCGCGCTTCCCTGCTTGCGCTTTCGTTATTCTCGTTGCTTTCCGCCGCGCACGCTCAGGGCGCAAAGGCAACCGCGCCGGAAACGCCTATTGCTGATCCGGACGCCGACCATGAAGAGCAACGTTCGGAATGGTTCTTGCGTGGCCGTGTTGTTCCGGGAAAATCTTCCGCTGAACTCCGGCATCGCGCCTATGAAACCAAGATGCAGGCGCGAGCAGTTCGACTGGCACGCGCTCGCGCTGCGCGGCCGAATATGCAGGCGGCGACATCATTCGGCGGATGGACGCCGCTGGGTCCGGTTCCACTGGCCTCCGACGCTACCGGGGACGGATTTCAGAACTATAACCAGGTTTCGGGGCGTGCGACCGCGGTGGCAGTTGATCCCGCGGATGCGAGCGGGAACACGATTTACATCGGCGGAGCGCAGGGTGGGGTATGGAAATCCACCAATGCGGCGGCGAGCGTTACCAACAACGTGACGTGGTCGGCGATTACTGACGATCAAGCAACGCTATCGATCGGCGCGATTGCGATTCAGCCAGGAAATTCCAATCCCGCGCAGAGCGTGATTCTGGCGGGCACGGGCGAAGCTGATAATTCCACCGATTCTTACTTCGGCCTGGGCATTCTGCGTTCCGCAGATGGCGGCAACACCTGGACGTTGATACCAACCGCCAACAGCGGCGCATACCTTTTCAGCGGTCTGGGCGCTGCCCGCATGGCCTTCAGCACCGCAGTCGGACAGACCAGCACAGTGGTTGCAGCCATGGCGGCGACGACGGAAGGCGTAACCGACGGCGCTCTCACTGGCAACACTTATCGCGGCCTCTATACCTCCACTGATGCTGGGCAGACCTGGACCTACGACAATCTCTTCTCCAGCGCGAGCGAGGCGACCTCGGCAACTTCGGTGGCGTATAACGCGGCCGCTGGTTTGTTTTTTGCGGCGATACGCTATCACGGATTTTATTCGTCTCCTGATGGTTTGAGCTGGACGCTCATCGCCGATCAACCTGGTGCTGCAGGATTGCTGAGCACGACTGCGTGTCCTCAAAACTATGTAACAACTTGTCCGATCTACCGTGGCGAGATCACCGTAGTGCCGGGACGCAATGAAATGTATGTGTGGTTTGTTACGGCGGATGTAAATGGCAATCCCGTGGACCAGGGCATTTGGCAGAGTATGAACAGCGGCGCGTCGTGGACGGAAATCAGCGACAGCGGCATCATCAACTGCGGCGACAGCAATGGCTGCGGAGTTGAGCAGGGATTCTATAATCTCGAACTTCTTGCGGTTCCGAATGGAAGTACAGCTACCGATCTCTACGCCGGCGCTATCAATCTTTACAAGTGTTCGATCAATTCCAGCAACCCGACCTGCGCGACCAATCCATTCCTGAATCTCACGCACGTCTACGGGTGCGATCCGCTTGGGGCGCCAGCTCACGTGCATCCTGACCAGCACGCGCTCGCCTATACGATTCCAACTGCAACTGGCACCGACCTGATGTATTTCGCGAATGATGGCGGGATTTACCGCACGCTGGATGGATTCAGCGGCCTCACGACCGGCTCATGCGCCGGCACCAACGCATTTGACGATCTCAATCAGAACCTGGGTTCGATGACGCAATTCGTTAGCTTCTCGCAGCATGCCACCAATCCAAACATCCTGCTTGGAGGCACACAGGATAATGGTTCTCCGGCCACTGCGACTGCCACAACCAGCATGGGTTGGGGAAATGTGTTGAGCGGCGATGGTGGATATAACGCTATCGATCCCAACACCAGCAATTGGTTTGCCTCGAATCCGGACACGGGATCGGGCACACTGAATATTCAGGAATGCTCGTCGGGGGTGAACTGCACCGATAGCCTGTTCAATGTAGTCATCGACAGCGGCAACGTAGGCGGTGATGACGGAGCGTTTTATTTCCCTTACATTCTTGATCCGCAATCAACGACGGCCTTGCTGGTTGGGACTTGCCGGGTGTGGAGCGGTTCGCGCTCGGGCGGAGCGTTTACCCTGTTGAGCCTGAATTTCGATACGCTGGGCACCGGAACCTGCACTGGTGACGAAGTCAATGTGGTTCGCGCGCTGGCGGCGGGCGGAGCAAGCAACGCAAATGGCTCGCAAGTGGTTTATGCCACCACCGACGGCCCCGGCCCGAACGATATTACTTCTCCCATCGGTGGGAATGTCTGGGTTACCACGAATGCTACCGCGGTCTCGGGCACGACTTCCACGTTCGCAAACGTCACACTGAACGGCCCTGGCGGAAACAGCATCAACGCCAACCAGTTTCCGGTTTCAAGCATTGCTATCGATACTTCGGACCCCACGGGAAATACTGCATACGTCACGGTGATGGGCTTTACCGGAGGGCCGGGACATGTGTGGCAAACCACAAATGCCGGGGCGAGTTGGATTGATTTCACCGGCACAGGCGCGGATGCTCTGCCGGATTCTCCGGTGAATGCGGTGGTGGCAGACCCTGGCTCGCATACGGTTTACGTGGGCACCGATGTCGGCGTCTTCGAGAGTGCCACGTCAAGCGCTGCTTGGACCGAAGTGGGGGCAATTCCGAACGCGGGCGGCGGCGCAACAGGGTTTCTACCGAATGTTGCCGTGACTGCGCTCGCACTTTTCAACTCGGGCGGACAGAAACTACTACGCGCTTCCACCTACGGGCGCGGCGTGTGGGAGTTCAATCTGCTAGCAACGCCAAATTTCGAAATTCAGGTTGCCAATACTCCGCTCACCGTGCTCGCTGGGTCTACGGCCATCTTCAACGGCACGGTAACAGCGGTGAACGGATACAACAACACGGTTGAATTGAGTTGCACGGCAGGCTCTTCGAATCCGCCCAGTCCCTGTACTCCGAGCCCTTCAGTCCTGACGCCCATTTCCACCGGGGCGGCGTTTTTACTTAATGTGGGCGCCAGCGCTGTCGGCAGCTACAACTTCAACTTGCAGGGACTCGGCTCCGATCCGAATAATACGATGCAAGCGACCCCTCTCACCTTGGATGTGGTGAGCTTCGGATTGAGCACGCCTTTACCCGTTACCGTGACCGAGCATCGAGGAGCGACTTCTCCGCCGGTGAGTTTCCAGGTTGCGGTGCAGGGTTCATTCAATCAAAGCGTGACACTCGGTTGCGGATTCAGCCCGAGCATTGCGGGGGCAACCTGCGCATTCACGCCGCAGGCCACGGTGGATCCTACATCAAGCTCGCCGGTCCCGATGACGGCTACTGTTTCCGTACCAGCCTCGACGCCGATCGGCAACTACACCGTGACGCTGCAGGCCGTCAGCAGCGGAGGGCTTGGTCCGGCAACGGCATCGTTTACGGCTTCGGTTGTACTGAATCCGGATTTCATCCTGAGCGAACCAACTGCTTTCCCAACCGTGAAAGCTGGCAGCAGTAGTACTACCGGCGCGATCGCGATCACTTCACAGGATGGTTTTAATAGCCCCGTCAGTTTGAATTGCACGGCTACGGGAGCGAACAGTTGCAGCATCACTCCAACGTCGGTGAGTTCGTTACCCGCCACGGCCACGCTGACCATCAACGGAACCGGCCTTAGCGCAGGCAGTTACCAGGTTTCGGTGGTAGGCACCTCTGGCTCGATTACGAATTCTCTCGCGGTTCCTTTCAATGTCGGCGACTACGTTATTGCTGGCACACAATCGCTCTCCACCGCACCCGGCGGGCAGGTCACGGCCAATCTTACATTCACTGCTTCTACTTTTTACGCCGGTCAAGTCAACGCTACCTGCGACGCTACGGCGCTATCGGGCACGCAATGTACGCTCAGTCCAGAGAACCCCCTCACGCTCGCGAGCGGGCCTGGTATTGCCGTGAAAGCCTTAATCAATGTTCCGACCAATGCCGTACCCAACACCTACAACATCAACATCAATACGCAAGATGTGACCGGCGCACCCAGCCACACATGGCCAATTGCGCTCACTATCAATCAGGATTTCACTCTCAGCGCGCTCACGCCCGCCACTCAGACCATTAACGCCGGACAATCCGCAAGCTATAACTTCAGTGTGTTGCCGGTAGGCGCAGCATATAGCAACTCAGTCACCCTTAGTTGCAGTGTTTTCCCATCCTTTTCGGGCTCGTGCACCTTTTCCCCGAACCCTACTTCCCCGCTCACCGATTCCACGGCCGCAGCGGTGGTGATGACGGTGACAGCACCGACCTCAAACGCGCAACTATCGCCGCCCAGCACGAAAGCCATCTGTACGATTTGGCTCGCTTTCGTCAGCGTCATTGTTTGTAGCGCGGGACGCAGGCGTCGCTGGAGTGTTCCTATGCGCCTGGGAATGTTGTTGGCACTTTTGTTCTTCATACCCTCGTGCGGCGGCGGCAGCAATGGCAGTGGTGGCACCACCCCCGTCACTACAACGGGCGCGCCGATAAGTTATACGATCACCGTGCTTGGCTCCCCCGCCAGCATCAGTCAACCTAATGGATCGTCTGTAACGCTCATCGTGCAGTAAACTGCATTGGCTAACGCGACATCGCGGTATGATCGTCGATGATGGATTCGCGACATGACGTCGTCATCGTGGGTGGAGGAATTGTTGGCCTGGCCGTTGGTCTCGAACTTACGCGGCGGTTTCCCCGGCTTCGCCTGCTGTTGCTGGAGAAGGAAGATGGCGTGGGCCGGCATCAGAGCAGCCACAACAGCGGCGTTATTCATTCCGGAGTCTATTACAAACCGGGATCGCTGAAGGCGAGACTCTGCGTTACCGGGGCTGTGGCCATGGTGGAGTTTTGCCGGGAGCACGCGATTCCACACGAGGTTTGCGGCAAGATCATTGTCGCGACGCGCGAAGACGAACTGCCCGGCCTGGAAGAATTGCGGAGACGAGGCGAGGCGAATGGACTCACCGGACTTCGCCTCATCGGCGCAAATGAGTTACACGACTTTGAGCCGCACGTCAGCGGACTGCGGGCGCTGGTTGTGCCTTCCACTGGAATAACCAACTACGCGGCAGTTTGCGCGAAATATGCTGAGCTTATCTACGCGCAGGGCGGCATTATCTATACCTCTACCGCGGTAACTGGGCTCAAGCGGCACGCTGAGGAAATTGTCGTAGAGACCAAGCGCGGCGTGTTCTCCACTAACTTCCTCATCAACTGTGCCGGGTTGTTCAGCGACCGCGTGGCGCGCATGGGTGGGGACGACCCGCAGGTCATGATTGTTCCCTTTCGCGGCGAGTATTACGACCTCACTCCGGAACGTTCGTCGCTGGTGCGGAACCTCATCTATCCTGTCCCCGATCCGCGGTTTCCGTTTCTCGGTGTTCATTTCACGCGCCGTATAAGCGGCAGCGTGGATGCCGGCCCCAATGCCGTATTTGCCTTTCGCCGCGAAGGCTACCGGCGCACGGATTTCAATCTGCGCGATTTGGCGGCAGCACTCGCATTTCCGGGATTCCGGCGGATGGCGGCGAAAAATTGGCGGAATGGATTGGATGAATTCCACCGGTCGCTCTCCAAACCTGCATTCGTACGGGCTTTACAGCGACTGGTTCCCGAGGTGCGCGAGGGGGATTTAGTCCCTGGCGGTTCCGGAGTGCGCGCCCAGGCAGTCACGCGCGATGGTGCGCTGGTGGATGATTTCAAGTTTGTACCATCGGAAAAGATGCTGCACGTCCTCAATGTCCCGTCGCCGGCGGCTACGGCTTCCCTGATGATTGGTAGGACAATTGTTGATACCGCCGAGAAATATTTTGGACTTAACGTGACCGCAGCATAGAAAAAGACGCGTTCGTCGGTCTGCTACACTCAAACTCTTAAATTGTTAACCCGCTAAGAGGAGAACCCGATTGAAGGTGCTGGTCGTTGGGGGCGCAGGGTACATCGGAAGCCACGCGGCGCGCGCTTTGCGCACCCGCGGTTTTGATGTGCTCTTATATGACAACCTCAGCAGCGGACATGCCGCTCTGGCCAAGGGGTTTGAGCTGGTGGTGGGTGATGTAAGCGAAACCGGCAAGCTGGCCAAGGCGATGAAACAGTCGCAGGCAGTGATGCACTTCGCAGCCCATGCCTTCGTAGGCGAATCGGTTAAGAACCCGCGTAAGTATTTCCACAATAACGTGGAGGGCGGGCTGGCGCTTTTGAACACGGCGATTGAGAATGGCATGCGCAATGTAATCTTCTCTTCGACTTGTGCCGTGTATGGTATCCCGGCGAAGGTTCCGATCAGCGAAGACGCGCCGCGACAGCCAGTGAATCCGTATGGCGTTTCAAAGCTGTTTTTCGAGCAGGCGCTGGAGGCTTATGACGTAGCCTACGGAATTCGCTATGCCAGCCTGCGATATTTCAATGCGGCTGGGGCGGACGAAAGCGGCGAGACCGGCGAATGTCACAATCCGGAAACCCACCTCATCCCGTTGGCGTTGGACGCGGCTATGGACGGGGGTGCCGAGTTACAGGTTTTCGGCAGCGATTATCCGACTCCGGATGGGACCTGCATCCGGGACTACATTCATGTAACGGACCTGGCAGAGGCTCACGTTAAAGCGCTGGAGCATTTGATCGGCGGCGGGAGTTCGATTGCGCTCAATCTGGGCACTGGCCGCGGTCATTCCGTGAAAGAAGTAGTTACGGCTGTGGAAGCAGGTGCGGGCAAGCCGGTGCGAACACGGTTTGGGCCGCGAAGGGCTGGAGATCCGCCCGTTCTTGTTGCCGACCCGAGCCGTGCCGAATCTGTATTGGGGTGGAAAGCCGAGCGATCCCTTACAGAAATTGTTTCGACTGCCTGGCAATGGCATAAGCGCAATCAGTCGTAGATCGCGAGTTGAAGAGGGACATAAAATGGGAATAGGGTTCTCAAATAAGCGGTTGGCGGTACTCGGCGCGGGCAAGATGGGCGGAATTCTGTTGCAGTCGCTGCTTAAGAACGGCTTGTTCTCGCCCGCTCTGACGCGGGCCACGGTGCAACACAGCGAGAAGGCACGCGCGCTGGCGGATAAATTGAACGTGGAAGTGGGAACGGACAATTCTTATGCGGTACGCGGTGCTGACATTATTTTGGTCTGTGTGAAGCCGCAAGTGGTGGACGAAGTCATAAAGCAGATCAGCTCCGAGCTGACTTCAAGCCAGCTAATCATATCCGTGTCTGCATCGGTTTCCACAAGTTTGATCGAACAGGCACTCTCCCAGGATGTGCCTGTGGTGCGGGCCATGCCGAATACCCCATGCGCTGTCGGAAGCGGCATTACCGCACTATGCAAAGGCAAATTCGCAAACGCAGGTCATATGGAGATGGCGGCCGATCTGTTTAACGTCGTCGGCAGAACCGTGGTCGTGGATGAAAAGCTCATGGACGCGGTTACGGCGCTTTCGGCCAGCGGACCAGCCTATATCTACATCATTATCGAGTCGCTGGCGGAAGCGGGTGTGAAGGTGGGGCTCCCACGCGACATCGCAACTCTATTGGCGGCACAAACCACCATGGGTGCGGCTAAGGTGGTTCTTGAGACTGGCGACCATCCCGCGCTGCTCAAGGATGCGGTGACGACGCCGGCGGGCTGCACGATCGACGGCATCATGGAGCTGGAAGAAGGAAAGTTAAGGGTCACGCTGATTAAGGCGGTCGTAAAAGCGGCGCAGCGGGCTAAGGAACTGGCCTTCTCGCATTGAGTTTCGCGGAGAACGATCGATTCTAGCGGAACGTTTCCGTGGGGCCATACAATTTTGACCCTAGTGCAGCGAACCATTATCCTCGGCTAAGCTACAAAAGTCAGTGGGAGAGTTATGAAAACCGTCAAACTTATTCTGGGATTAATTGTCTGGGCCATCGTTGTTTCGGGAAGCGCCTTTTCAGGAATTGCGCATGCCCAAGCCAATGTCAACGAAAGTCTGGAAACCGCATTCCTCTATGTGGACGGAGTCAATGGCTCCGATTCCAATCCGGGGACGCAGGCGGAACCGTTCCAGACTATCGGCAAGGCAACGACTGTGGCCCTTGCGAATAATCAAAAGGGCATTGGGACGCGCGTGACCATCAATCCCGCGACCTACCGCGAGGCCATCACGGTGAAAAGCAATTC
This sequence comes from uncultured Acidobacteriaceae bacterium, assembly GCA_963838015.1. Classification (GTDB taxonomy): domain Bacteria; phylum Acidobacteriota; class Terriglobia; order Terriglobales; family Acidobacteriaceae; genus Sulfotelmatobacter. Next base: position 103,342 of record CAWIPG010000002.1, read on the forward strand.
GAAGTCGACTTCCCTGCCCATTACGCTTGAGGCTGCGACCAAGAGCACGGTAGAGGTTTCCGGCTCCGATGTGTGGACGGGCTGGCAGCCTTACAGCGGCAACTCCAGCATTTATACGCACGCCTGGCCCTATGCATGGGGCTTATGCCCCACAACCGCTGGGAGCCCTTTCGAGCAGGACATCGTGCTGCGGCGGGAGATGATTTTTGTAAATGGAACCAATTTGACCCAAGTCGCTCGAGCAGCCCGAGATGACTGCGGGCACGTTTTACGTGGATGAGACCAACGGCATTGCCTATATCTATCCACCAGCCGGAACCAAGGTGGGCAATGCCACAATCGAAGTCGCGACCCGCAACAATCTTCTGGCGGCTACCAATGTGTCGAACTTCGTGGTGCGCGGGATCAGGTTTGAACATGGCAACGACTGCCGGAATAACGATACGGTGACGTTTACGGGCGGCAGCAACATTCTGGTCGATAGCGACGGCTTCAACTGGAACAACTCCGGCGGATTCGGGGTCAATGCGGCCACAATGTTCACCGTGCACAATAGCACCGCCGTGCACAATGGGCAGCGGGGCTTTAAGTCGTTCGAGGCTAAAGATGGCGCCTGGTCGAACGATGAAGGGGATTACAGCAATTGGCGTGGTTCCCAGGGCGGCATTTACGCGTGGTCGGCGGCGGGGTTTTATTTTTATGCGCAGCACAACAACACCGTCAGCAATCTCAATACGTTCTTCAATATGACGCACGGTATTCATTGGGACACAGATAATGCCAACGTTTCGGCGAAGGGAATAGTCTCCGCCTACAACATGCGCGACGGGCTGATGGTGGAGAAGAGCGAAGGTCCAGTGTCGATTGCCGGCAGCTCGGTGTGCTTTAACGCGCCGATACAACCTTATTTTGACGGAGGTTTGGTATTGCGCGTGTCCACTTATGTCACGCTCACCAACAACAACCTGGCGCAGAATGCGATTGGCGAGCTGGAAGTGATCGGCATTCAGGGAGGTGTTCCGGTGGCGGTTACGAACTACGAAACCGGAGAGCAATACAACCTGTTGAATGCCAACCATACGTATCATTCGAACGTGATTGAAGGCGGAGCGAATGAACAGCTCTTTTACGATTTTGATCAGAGCGGCCAGGCATGGACCGATTTTCAGACTACGTTCAGTTCCGACCGCAACACGTGGTGGAACCCCTCTGTGACTGATCCTTTCACGGTGCCGGTGCCTAACTATTTCACGGCGATCGATTGGTCGGACTGGTTATCGGTGAGCGGGCAGGACGCGCACTCGACTTTTGCAGCGCCTGCCACCGATCCCACAATTCCCTGCCAGGTAACAGCGGACGCGCAGGACTTCTGGTTCATCAATTATCAGCTGGGAGAGGTGACGGTAGATGCAGGCGTTCCAGCTGTCTTCACGATGCTTTTGATACCAATCGATGGCTTTGACGGAAAGACATCCTTCACCGCCTATGACGTTTCCTCGATTCCCGGCGCGACCGGGAGTTGGTCGCAAACCTCATTAACCGGCTCTGGCACAGTCACCTTCACCGTCAATACCACCAAGTCAACTCCAGCGGGAAACTATCCCGTTACCCTGATTGCCCACAGCGGCAACATGACGAGAACGGCTACGTTGGCTTTGAATATCGCGAACTAACCGAGTTCCCGCTGCGATGTTGGTTCAAAAGAAAAGTCCTGCGTCATTGCTGACGCAGGACTTGCAAGAACAAATACTCGTCTAACTAGTTTACTACTAGCGAAGTCGTTACCGTACGGGCCACTCCCCCACTGGTGGCGATCACCGTGATGGGATACGTTCCCGCGGGTGTGTTGCTGGCGGCCTTCACGACCAGAGTGAACGCTCCCGTAAGAGGAGAGGACGTCACCGACAGGCTGCCGCTTAATCCCTTCACTTCCGAAACGCCGTCGAAGCTAAGGGCTGCTGTGCCGGTGAGACCATTGAAGGGAGTCAGGGATAGGTTAAAGGTCGTGCTGCCACCGGGGGCAACGGTTTGAGAAGAGTTGCCGACGAGCAGCCAGTAGTCTGAAACCGGGGTTACTGCGCAAGCCGATGCCAGGCTGGCCGGACTGGCCCAGGTGGAAAGCGCATCCTGACCGGTAACGGACTGCCAACCCAGCAGGTTATGCATCTTGTTTGTCGGAACATCGAAAGAAGTGCTGTTAGATCCATTCCACCAGGTGTTCTTGTTGGAGGTAAGAGTGCTCTGGAAGTCGGTCCAATCGCTGTCATCCAGATAGCTATCCGAGAAGACCAATTGGCTGCTCCCAACAGCCTCGACGTTGTTGCCGGTTGAGGTAAAGTTCTGGCTGCGCAGATTGTACTGCGCGCCGGTTTCCCAGTTAGTTATCGGAATCCCGCCTTTTTGTCCGATGACGCCGATTTGTGCAGTCTGGTTGCCGTAAAAGGAGGTGCCAGTCACAGTGACCAACTCGGAATTGCGCAGCGTCAATCCTGCCTGATACTGGTAGTTGAGCTTCACGCCCAGATTATTGCCGCAGAAGTTGCTGCCCGTGATCGTGATCGGTCCTTCGTCTTTCTCAACCAGTCCACCTACTCCAACGTTTTGCGCCGCGAGCATGTTGTTCACGGTGATGTTGGCGTTGTCGGTGTCCCAGTGCACACCGTGGGTCTGGTTGTAGGCAGTGATCAGGCCGTTTACCGTGTGATCGTGATCCTGATAAAAGTGGGTGCCGGCTGAGGCCCAGTAGTAGTAAGAGCCCTGCGCGCCGCGCCAATTGTTAAACGAAGTAGTTACGTTGTTCCATACGCCGTACTTGGTCTGTACCGACATCATGCCGGTTTGGCCGTTGTGATTGGCGGTGGAATTTCGCACGGTGAAGTAGGTGGTGGGATCGGCAAAATGCAAGCCCATCGCGTTATTCCATTGGAAAGTATCGTTGATGAAAAGAATGTTCTGGGAGGTGCCGTTCACCGCCACCGCACTGTTGTCGCGGCAGGTGTTAGCGTACTGAAAAGTCATTCCGCGAACCACCACGTTTTGTTTGCTGGTCAACTGGAGAAGTACCGGCTCGGTTGCGACTTCGACATCCGCGGTATTCATGTTGGTCCCGTTGGCGGGCCAGATGTAGGCGAGGTTATTCGTCTCGTTTACGTAAAAGGTTCCTGCCACCATTTGCCCAAAAGACAGAACTTGAGTGAGAGGAGTACCGTTAACGAAAATCATCTCCTGGCGGAGAACAATCGTCTGCTCAATCGGGCTATTCCCGCCTGCGAGAGCGCAGTTGCCCCAATTGTTGAGCCACGAGGCGGTATAGATCGCGGGATTACCGCTGTACTCAACCCACCCCGTATATTGAACCGCTCCAGTGACGACCACTCCACTAGCCGAGGACTGAAGAGTAATCGGCAAAGATGTATCTTGCCGATCAGAAGAAAGAGTGATGCTTTCACGGTAAAGGCCGGGATTGATGGTGACTCGTGTGCCAATGCCTTTACGATTATTGCTCTCGGCGATGGCGGCGCCGGCGCCAATGCTTTTCAGCGGCTCTGATTGCGTTCCGGGATTGGAATCGGAGCCCTTGTTTACGTCGACATATATAAAAGCAGTTTCTAAAGCCTCATTTACCGTTGCCTGCGCCCAGACGAACTGTGTCGCGCACAACGCAAGAAATATAAAGCAAGAAGATAGTCTCGGTTTCACGGATTACCTCTCTGTAATTTTTGTTGGCCAGATGGTTTTAGTGAAGTGGCGAAACGCATTCAATCTTGCTGAAGCGAATTTCGATCAGGAACAATTGCAATCTAGAGCAGATGAATTGGGCCTACTAGAGCCCACAAGTACATACGACGAAGGCTTATGGGGCCTCGCCAAACTCCAGCGGCAGATTGTCCTTTAGTACAATCGTTCGCCTGTATGTTCTGGACTGGGAAAGACACATATCCCGGAACGGAACACATAATGGAATTTAGATTTGGTCGAGGATTAGACCCGATTCAATAGACTGCGGCGTGAGTAGATTGTAGTGGGGCCGAAGCAAAATGTCCATAGGGTTGATGCCGGGTGGGAGTTCGGTTCGCGCGCGGGACCGGGCTAAAACTGAGATCCTTCGCTACGCCTGAAGAACGGCTGCGCTCAGGATGACAAGAGCCGGGTGATGACAGGGGGGGCGGGCGGTAGTGCGAAATACACGACTATCGGGCCGGGACTGCGGGGGCAGGATTGTTTCGAGTTGGCGGGCAGGGGCGGGAAACTTAGCGGACGTAATCGCGATCGAATACGACTTCGCCGGAGTCCACAGTCAGCCACGGGCGCAGCTTGGGCTTCTTCTCGATCCCTGCGAAGAATTTGTTGCCTTGCGAGCGCAGCGGCCGGGCCACGTTCATCACGGATTGTGCCACGCCCAGCAACCTGATAAAGTTGCGCGCGCCAATGACGCTTGTGATCGCTCCGATGCGAGTCTGCTTGCGGACTGCGAGTTCTTCTTCATTCACGTAGAAATCCCAGTAGGGCTGAGCATGGCAGACGAACTCGCGCTCTGCCAGGTACGAGGATGCGGTCTTAAACAGCTCGTTGCCATTCCATCTGTAAATGAAGTTCGGTATGTGGGTATTGTCGACGCCACCGGATTTGAAGTCGTGATCAACGACGGCCGGCAATTCGTAGGGGAATGAGAATTTCGCCATGGTTAAAAGGCGCATGAAGAAAGAATCGTTCGGCTCGAAGAAGAATACTTGCCGCCGGGCAACACGAAGCATTTCGCACACGGCGCGATGGGGCGACCGGCAATGGTGCAAGACGGCGTGCGCGAACACAAGATCGAACGACTCATCAGGCAAATCAATCGAGTCAGCGTTCAGGCTGAGCTGAGGGGTCGACTCATCCATGGGGTCGGCGGAGATATTGGAAGCGGTGATACGAGTGAAACCGGCGTCCCGAAGCAAATCGATGTCGTCTTTACTGGCACCAATAATAAGAACAGTCTCGTCGCGATCGACGCCACACGCTTTTATTCCAGATTGAAGAACGGACATCAACTTGGTTCGATCTTTCCCGGCAGCCGTATGCATTCGGAATTCCCTTGTCCTTAGTCTCGAAACGCAGTTTAGTATACCGTTTCATCTGCGCGATCGCAGCGACGCTCCACAACGATAAATAATAGTATTCGCAGCACATGCGGTTTTTGGCAGTTTTCAGGCGTTCCATGCCAGAACTTGCCTATAGAGAAGTTAGTCTCCTTTACAGCCTTATGACTCTAAGATAGGCTTTATCCAATAGTTCCGCTGCTGGCGCAGCGAGTCACGAGCACTTTTATCCCCCCAAAACCAAGTTCACATCGTCTTCTATTTCATTGGGGAACCGCCGAATGGACAGCCAAGTTGTGAGCATCACTGCCGCGACTTCATCAGGTGCTTCCCCAGCTGTGTTCACGGAAACCGTTAACTAGTAATTTGTCTGGGAAAATATGACCGCGACTCAACTAAACGGACTGATGCAGGAAGACAAACCATCAAGTTTTCCGCAAACCGTGCCTGCATTGGCCGACGAGAAAATCAAGGTGGTTTTTATTGCGGGCTGTGGCCGCAGTGGAACGACTTTGCTGGCCCAGCTTCTCGGCGAGTTTGACAACTTTGTGAACGTAGGGGAGGCGGCGCTGTATCTGTTTAAGCGGCCGAAGACCCTTCCCTGCGGATGCGGAAGCGCGGCTGTGGATTGCCTTTTCTGGAAAGATATCCTGCAGGCTATCCCCAAAGGACTCTCCGATCAGGGCGCAAAATCTCTCCGGGTACAGAACTTTCCGGCACTTTTCCGGGAGGCGAAACAACATCACATTCCAACTGAACTAAAGCCGATTCTCACCGCTCTTGGCGATACTTATCGCACGATCGTGCGGGAGAGCGGCCGCAGAGTAATCATCGATTCCTCCAAACATCCTTCTACCGGGCTGCTCGCGAGTATGATTCCCGGCGTCGAGTTGCACGTGGTCCATGTCGTCCGGAGTCCACATAGCGTAGTGGCCAGTTGGACCAGAAAAAACGGGTATCTCGCGGTTCACCCGCCCGGAAAGGTCGTCTCCTGGTGGTGGACTCACAACCTGCTTGCTGAAGCCCTGAAGTTTCGGGCTAAGAGTTATCAGCGGGTTCGTTATGAGGACTTCGCTCGTAATCCCGGCCCAGTGCTGGAGCGGATCACTACGGATGTTGTGGGCCAGCCTTTGCCGATGGATTTTCTGCAGGGCACGGAGGCGACGGTACACATGCAGCATGTACTGGCGGGCAATCCCAGCAAATTCAACACGGGTAAGATCAAGATTCGGGATGCAAACACTTCAGCGGCGGGCAGCAGAAAGCTGCTCACTAATTTGCTGACGTTCCCCCTACAATGCCGCTATCGATATTTGCTCTCCCCGCAGGACAACTCCTAACATGTACTTCAAGTAAGCAGAGGTTGAGCGGAGCGGAAAAATTCTTGGCGGGAATTTGCGTGTTGCACGCGCGTGATCGAATTCTGTAAGACGGAGGTTCGTACTTGGGCCCTAATCAAACGAGTTCACCCTGGCTGGTCACAGGCGCGGCTGGATTTCTCGGCTCGCACGTCGTGGAACAGCTTCTGAAGCGCAGAATTCCGGTCATCGGACTGGACAACCTAGGCGGCGGGAAGTGGCAGCTTTTGGCTCCGTTTGCTTCCGATCCTCTGTTTAAGTTTGCCTGCAAGGACATTCGCGATGAGGCCGGGCTCATTACATTATTTCGCCAGGAGCGGCAGGCCGTCGTTGTCCATCTGGCGGCGTTGCACTTCATTCCCGCTGCCATGCGCGACCCCGGGCTGGCGGTCAGCCTTAATGTACACGGGACCCAGACTCTGCTGAGCGCCTGCCGCGACAGCGGGGTACAACGTTTTTGGTTTTCCAGCACCGCCGACGTATACAAGGCCAGCGAAAAAGCTCATCACGAATCGGGCCCCATCGGTCCCTTCAACATTTATGGCGTGACCAAATGGATGGGAGAGCAGTTGGTACAGCTCGAGGCCAGCATCCGCCCGCAGTGCCACTTCGTGATCGGGCGATTATTCAATCTGTACGGGCCGCATGAAACCAATCCGCACATTTTGCCGGAGATTATTGATCAGATTCGCGGGTCAAATGGCAGTGTGGTGCTCCGGTTGGGAAATATTACGCCCAAGCGCGACCTTGTACCGATAGCCGACGCTGCGCGAGCGGTGATCGACGTCCTGGAAAAATCTGCACCGGGCGTGACCACGGTGAATGTAGGAACCGGAGTTTCAGTATCGGTGCAGGAAGTGGTCGAGCGCATCTCCAGCATCATAGGAAAGCCGATACGCATTGAGATCGACCAGAATAAAGTGCGAGCCGTGGAGCGGGCTCACTTGCAGGCCGATGTTGAGGCGCTGCGGTCGCTGATCGGCTGGGCGCCGCACGGAGACCTCTCCCGCGGACTGCGCGACCTTCTGATTTATGAAGGAGTTTCATTGTGAGCTACTCTCGACCCCATGTTGGCCTGGTCGGCATGGACCAATGGCTGGGCGGCGCGATCTATACGCAGAACCTGATCAAGGCTCTGTTGCGCCTGCCGGCGGACGAACGGCCACGCATTACTTTGTTCTGCCGCCGCAACACTGCGATGTTCACGGAAGTGACGCCGCTGGTCGACAACGTTGTGGTATTTGAGTCTCCGCTGGATAAGGTCTTCGCAGGAACGAAGTTCGCGGGCATCGCGCAACGAATCGATTACTCTGCGTCTGCATTCTTGTTCGGCGATGTGGCGCCCGCCTTGGGACGGGCGGCGAAGCGGGAAAAGATCGATGCTATTTTCCCCGTGCCCGATCCTTACACGCGCTTGACGCCGAATGCGATTGCGTGGATCCCGGACCTGCAGCATTGCGCTTTCCCGGAGCATTTTACAAAATTGAACCGGAGGGTTCGCGACAATCGTTTCTCGCAGTTGCTACGCGATGCCAACCGGCACGTCGTCTTCAGCAGCCAGTGCGCGCTCGAACATGCCACCAGCGTCTATGGAACGCCGCGAGCCCAGACGCACATTCTCCACTTTGCGACTGTGCCGCTACCCGAATGGTTCGATGATCCTGCTCCGGTTGTCGCCAAATACAAACTGGACACACCTTTCTTTATCGTGTGCAACCAGTTCTGGGTTCATAAGGACCACATCACTCTGTTCAAGGGAATTGCCAAGCTGAAGCAGCAAGGTGTGAAAGTGAACCTGGTGTGTACTGGACCAACCAAGGATCCGAGGCAACCGGAACACTTTTCGAATCTGCAGGCGCAGATCAAGAACCTCGGCATCGAATCGCAGGTGCGTATCCTGGGCGTCATTCCGCGTATCGATCAGGTCGCCCTGATTCGCGCGTCGGAAGCCGTATGCCAACCCTCCCAATTCGAAGGCTGGAGCACCGTTATCGAAGATGCCCGGGCACTGGGCAAACCGCTAATCGCCTCCGACTTCCCTGTTCACCTTGAACAGGATATCCCCGGTTCGCATTTCTTCCGCATGGGTGACGCCGACGATTTTGCCCTGACTCTCACCCGCTTCCTGCAAAAAGGTCAGGCACCGGTATATTCCCGTTCGGTACACGATGCCCGCATTCTGGAGTTCGCCCGGGACTTCCTCAATATCGTCGATGTTTCCCGAGGGGTGGTCTTGCCGGTGAGGGATGCTCAACCCGTGGCTCGCTAAAATAATTTTTTTGGACGCAACTTTTTTGTGCTGCCTGGGTTCCCTCCTAATAGCTCTGAACCAAAAGTACATGCTTCGATCACTGGGGTACTCGGACCCCGGTGATATATTTTGCTGCTCACATCCCGCTAAATTAGCTTAACGGTCAGAGCGCGAGGGGTTTTTTCTTACGACCTCCGCGAAGGATGGCTACATCTCTGTAACTTGTCTGGATTTACAGAAAGCGAGGATGAGGAAAACAGATGTGTCAGACATACTTTAACTTACACCGCCATAAATTAAGCTGTCGTCCCTCGACTCTTACTTGCATCGCGGCAATGTTGCTGCTCCTGCTTTGTAGCATTCTCTTGGGATGCGGCGGTGGTACATCGAATTCGTCGGCGGTTCATCCGATTACCCCGCCAGTTACGCCGGGCAGTGTCTTCTTCGGCATGCACGTCAACCGCGCCGTACCGGGGCAGTTCCCTTACCCAACCATTCCTTTCGGGAGCTACCGCACCCTCGACAGCAGCATACTGTGGAGCGACCTCGAAACTGCTCCGGGTGTATATGACTTCAGCCCCAAGCTCGATAATCGTCTTGCAGACGCGCAGAAGGCTGGGGTGGACGTGCTTTACTCCGTCTACAGTACACCGGCGTTTCACTCATCAAACCCCACCGACGCTACCTGTGCCACCGCTCTGGGCGCGTGCGATCCTCCGTCAGATGTGAATGCCGATGGTTCCGGGACTGATGCTAGCCTGATTGCTTTTCTAACTGCGCTAGTGAACCACGTGGGCAACAAGATCGCCTATTATGAGATTTGGAATGAAGTGAACATAACCACAGAATGGACGGGCACGAACCAGCAACTTGTGCGCATGGCGGAAGACATGCGCAATACCATTCTGGCGGTCAATCCAAACGCAAAGTTTCTGAGCCCTTCTTATACTGACTTGGCATTTGCCGGTTCCGGCGCAGCTGGCAAGATGGCCGATTACCTCTACCATTCGCCTTTGTCAGATGGCACAACTGGAAGCTCAGTCGCTGACATCATCAATTTTCATGGCTATGTGTTCAATGCCGACGGTTCCCCGCCGCAGGCTGAGACCGAAGTCTCGAATGTGAATAATTTGCAGTCGCTTCTATCGAGTACCGACCTGGCCAAGCCACTGTGGGATACGGAATTCAGTTACGGCCCGAACGGTCTGGGCGATCCTGGTCTGAACTCCGCTTTCATCGCCTCGCATCTACTGATCCAGGCTGGTCAAGGCATCGCACGAACCTATTACTTTGATTGGGACATCAATGAGCAAGAGGCTCTGTGGAGCGACTCGCTGACCGATTGTCTGGGTAGCGGAACGCCGAACAACATCGGCTTTCTGTGCGAAACTGGAATCGCCTACCAGCAAGTTGAGAGCTGGCTGACAGGAAATACGGTGACGACACCGTGTTCCGGGCCGGCGACTCCCCCAGGGGGAATTTGGACTTGCGGCATTAAAAAAGCGGATGGGACTCAGGCGCTCGCGGTCTGGGACTCTTCTCAGACCTGTTTGAACGGGATCTGTCCAGCTACTACCTCTTACACCTACAACGGCCCTTTTACGAGCTACTTGACCCTCACCGGTGGAAACACCAGCGCTGCATTGGGCGGCTCGACGGTGCTCGTTGGTTTGCAGCCGATTCTCCTGTCGCAGTGAGGCTCGGGCAGCTAGAGTTCCTCAGCAACTTCCGGGCAAGAAAAAGGGCACATTAAAATGTGCCCTTCTTTCTTGATGGTAATGCGGTTTGGCTTACGCGTTAGTCCGGTTGAGCAGGAGATCTTCGGTACGCCTGAAAAACGGCTCCGCTCAGGATGAGAACTATATCATAAATAACTATAAATAAAGCAACATAATTTTCTTATAATGTTCTATACAAAGTCCTGCACAGCCACGAAGAATCAATGGCTTGCCGAGAAAATCTACACGGAAACTGCACAGAACGGAATCGAAACAGCAGGAGGCGAACATGGCGTTCGTTACCGAGAAAGAGGAACTGAAGCCCGGCCTGATTCTCTTCCGGCGCGGCGACGTGGATCATCGGATGTGGTATTGCCGCATGAAGATGCCGAAGGCCGACCGCTACAAGACGGTTTCGCTCAAAACAACCGACATCGAGGCGGCGCGGGAACGCGCCTTCGATCAGGACGCAGACATGCGGTTCCGCATCAAGCATGACGTTCCTGTGTTCAACCGTCCCTTCCGCGACGTGGCGCGAGAGTATCTGCTGACGCAGGAGGCGCGGGCGAAGCGCGGAGAGATCAGCGCCGCGCGGCCCAAGAAACTCCGCGCCGTCATCGAAGGCACTTTAGACAGATATGCAGGTTCCACGCAGGTCCACCTTATCGGTGATGAGCGTTGGGGCGGCTATCCGGCATGGCGGCGGGAGAACGGCGCGGGACGCCACCGGCGCAACGGCGTTCGGGAAGTCACCGCCGACATGGCGCAAGCCTTCGCGGACAAGGAAGCCGAGCGCCGCACCAAGGTTCAGCAGACCCTGGGCATCCGGGTTTTGAAGCCGATTGAAGTCAAACCTTCCGAAGAACGGGCGGTTCCTTTCATCAGCGATTCCACCATCCGCTTCGAGATGTCCATCTTCGGCGCGGTGATGAATTATGCCGTCAAGAAACGCTATGTTCCCGCCAGCCAGCGTTTCGACGAGCGCCCGAAGCTCAAGACGATGCGGCGTGACGAGTTCACGCTGGAGGAATACCGCAAACTCCACACCGTAGGCCGCAAGTGGATTGGCGAGGCGGATAAGCCTTCAAGCGTCTGGTATCGCACCGTCACCTACAACATGATTCTGATTGCCTGCAATACAGGCATGAGGCCAGCGGAGATGAAGAATCTCCGCTGGCGCGACATCATGCCCGCAAAAGACCGCGAGGGCCGCGAGATCGTTGTGCTGTTCGTGCAGGGCAAGGGCAAGTCGCGCAAGCTGGTGGCTCCCAAGAGCGTCGGAGATTATCTGGAACGCATCCGCGCGATCTCCAAAGCCACGGAACCGGACGACAGAGTATTTACCAACATCACAGGCAAGCCCGCAAAAACTCTTTACAGCTCCCTGATTGCCGATCTTCTGAACGAAGCGAATCTGCGCGAAGGCACGCAGGGCGTTCCGCGCTCGACCTATTGCTTCCGGCACACCTATGCCACGCTCCGATTGCAGGAAGGCGTGGACGTGTATTTCCTTGCCGAGCAGATGGGAACTTCCGTCCACATGATTGAAAGCCACTATGGACACGTGAACACCATCAAGCACGCCGACCGCGTGTTGCAGGGCATGGCGGGATGGGAACTGCCGCAACCGGACGATACCAAGGCCAAGGCGTCGAAAGCGGCAGAGACGCACGATAAAGTCCAAAAGAGGTCAGCGCCACAGGCCGCGCTGACCATGAACCTCCCGAAGCCGTCTTTTGCCGGAGCCGCTGGCGGAGGCTGGCGCAGGGAGGTAATCGTCCCAATGTCCGGCCCGGACATCTCCTCACTGAGATTGTTCTGATTTGCCGCTGCCCCGCCGGGGCGTTCTTAGCGGCAAATCTCCGCGCACGAGCCGCCGCTGGCGGCTGTTCTTCGTGCAGCTCCAATCTCTTAAGTATCGGGGAAGGGGTCTGGTAAGGAAACGCTGTGCTGCCGCTCCCTCCAATAAGAACCGGACATGACAGTTCCAAGTCATCCAGTTTCAAGCCGTGTGCAAGCCGCGCACGAGCGGAAGACCTCGCTCGACGCCGCTGCGATCAACGTCATGCGGCCCAAGAAAAACAAGAAGGAAAGAAAGCCATCCAGACCAGTCAGGCTTCACCGCAACCCCCGCAGCAGGAGACGGATGTGTAAAATCCGGGCTGCGAGCGCGAGGCGAAATTTGCAAACAGTGTATGCAAAATGTTGCTGTAGCGGCCATATCGTCTAAAGTTATCGTCCTATTCTAAATTCTTCGAGGAAGAGATACTTCTCTGTCGCTACTGCAATGGAGCCTATGGTTATCGCCGCCGGTCTCCCGGTTTCCGCTCGGCTGCTATGGTTTTTGGCATGGAAGCGGCGTCCGCTCTATATTCTCGCGGCCATACTTTGCCGTTTGCGGTGCGCTTTTTACCCATTCGCCCTTCGGACTTCTGTGGGCGTCCTTCCTATTGCCGTCCTTTACAAGGCGAACCAGATCGTAAACGCGGTATCTCAGGAAGTCATCGAACTCGCCAAGAACACAACCCTCAAAGCTGGAGCGCAGCGCGTCGGCGTGAACTGGAAAACTCAGACCAGGTTGCCCTGCTGATACCGGATAAATCCCGCGCTCCTTTCGGCATTGAGTCTGCGCCACGATACACCGTTTCGTGCGTCTACATGTCTGATGCATTTTTTGCGGTTTTCTCCGGCAGTTCGTTCTTCCTGCCAACGCGTACGCTCACCCTGCGACAACAGCGGAGGAAATCTATTTCCGCCATGTAAGCGCCGTCAACCAGCGCGACGGATATATCGAGATTACCCTCAATCGCGGCAACAAGCCCAAGCGCATCGATATTGGCAACGACACGAACGCCTCGCGGCTTCTCGACACGTTGCGAACGCGGTTGCGATCCCCTCGTACTCCGTCCCAACAACCAATTTCTGCGCCCGCCGTTGATCAACCGTCACCTGTAGAGCAAGCCCCCCGAACCATCACCGCCAGCGACGAAGAACGCCACTGCTACATTCGATCCACCAAACTGATCGAATACTATCGGACTCGACCGTGATCGCTGCCTTGATGGAGCAACTCCAGGTTCCGGAACACCGGCGACCCACAACCTGATGAACGACCAGCAGAAGAAAGCGGCAATCGAGGCCCAGATCGACTTCTACAGTCAAAATCCATCGTCATTCTGGTATCGTGTGCCTCCCCGCGAAATCTTGGCGGCATCAATATGGCGTTGCCGTGGCGACATTTTGAGCCAGCGCGTGATCGAGGATAAATTCTACGATGTCGCCCGAGAAGAGGATACTTTCGCAGGCCGGTTGCTCGGTGGCTCCAAAGCCGCGACGAACAGCCATACATGGAAATCCAGCTCGGCAGACGCCGGATTGACGTTCTCGGGTACAACAAGCGCGGGCCGCGATTGACCGCCGTGGAGTTGAAAAACAGCGACGAAGAGTTTCGACGTGGACCGGACCAGATGGGTAGCTTCGCCGAGTATGCCCATGCCGTTTATCTTGCCTGTACGCCTGCTTTCGCCGTGGATTACTTAGAGCGCAACGCCGAGCATAGAGCGGTCAACCATTGGGACCCAGCGCTTCTTGATCGCAAGCTCAAACAGGGCGGGTTCGGCCTTCTAATCGTCGAGCGCGATAACGTCTTTGAAGTCATCAAGCCCGTCGAGCAAAGCCCTTCCGCCGAGAGGGTTTCCAAAATCATAAACGGACTTCCGGCTTTCCATAAGATCGATCTGGACTAGAAAGACCCAAGTTTGATTCGACGTGACGTTCGATCCGCTCTGCGTGGCGACGCTCAACGTACAATATCTAGCCATTACAGGAGTGACACCTAATGAAGCGAGCGAGTCGGATTGTGTTCGTGCGCGTTGGCCGCATGATTTCGTACTCTGGCCCGCAAGAGGGCGACGAACGGCCACAGGGGGGCGGCAAACATAATGTGAACCGTCTGGGTCACGAAGCTTTCAATTTCTTTCCTGATTTTGGAGGAACACTGTACGGCACCTTTGGAATCATGACTGAACATATCGACCTTCTGAATATCGATCCGACGCTGGCGAGAGACTCGAAGAGCGTTGACGGAGTGCTTGTTGTTTTCGTTGCTCCTTACGACGGCGGGCAGCGAATCGTAGGATGGTACCGTGATGCAACAGTCTATCGCGCGAGCGTTCCATACCCGCGCGAGGTCGAGGACCGCATCCAAAAACATTTTGATAGCAAAGGCATATCAAACAACAGTTTCCGCAGTTACCGTCTAAAAGCTAACATTTCAGACGGCGCAGTGCTGCTCCCGGTGGGAAGGAGGGAACAAGATTTGATCCCGAGTGGTCATCGTGGAGAAATGGGTCAATTCAATGTTTGCTACGCATACAAGAATCGCGTGCACAAGACCTCTCCGTGGATACAAAAGGCAATCGACTTTATTGACGACTATCAAGGTCCCAACTTATTGAACTCGAAACCTGAGGCCGAGGCCGAGGCCGAGAGCTTCGACGCTCAAGAACGAGCCGCCGGGTTTCAGCCGGATTCTAAGATTCGTGTGGTAATCGAGGAGTACGCGATGAAGCGAGCAAAAAAGAAACTTAGAGGCTTGGGGTTCAACAACTTCGTGAATACCTCTAGGCGAAAGTGCTATGACTACACATGCGAGCGGGACGGGATTCTCTACTACGTCGAAGTCAAGGGAACTCAAGGGTCAGGCGCGTCAGTAATATTAACCAAGAACGAGATCGAACACGGGCAGAAATATCAACAGCATTCGATTGCCGTGATCGTGCATCACATTCGAGTAAACAAGAGGACCGCAAGCAAAGGAACTACACACGTTGTCCTTCCTTGGATTCTTGAAGGGGCAGCGCTGCAGCCGATCCAATATAACTGGACCGTATCAAGATGCCCCGAACTTTCCTGAAACATACCTTCCTTCATGTTCGGCTATCCTGCCCTCGTTCCCGTTACCAAACCGTCTTCAGGCTCGCGGCGCGGATGCGCCTGTCACGGCTGATAACCGGCACATCGAAATAGACACCAGTTGCCGCCACCATACGGTCTGGCATGTCCGGGACTTCGGCACGCGACACTTGCCGCATGGCTTGGACAATGGCGGCGCTAAAAACGGCTTCGGTAAAAACATGTTCGGGGTCGGCCAGGGCTTGCGTCAGCTCATCATAGGCCGATGCTGGCAGACGGTTCTTCTCGACCAAATAGACCACCTCAGCCAAGCTTATGGTCGAAATGGCAATCTTGCGTCTTGCCGTCGCCGCCTCATTAATAAAGGCTTCGGCGGCAGTGGACAATCTCTTGTCGTCGAATAAATGCCAAAGGGCGGTATGGGTATCGGCAACGCCAGCGATCATCAAAAATGTTCACCGAAGTTCTGGAACATATCGGCGCGGTTGGCGTCGATTTCCTCTGCCGATGGAGCCTGTCCGTATTTGGCGAACATGCCGCGCCCCGTTTTGAACGGAACACCCGACGATTGGGCTTCGAGCGAGGACGCGAGATCACGTTCAAGAACCTCACAAACATAACCGGCGGGGGAAACGCCATGTGCGTTGGCCTGGACCTTCAGGGCCGCTTCAAGCTTCTCTGGAAGTTCGATCATCATGGCTGATTTCCTTTCTCCATGACCAATTGTAGCGATTTCCACGGCCTGGTCAAACACTCATCACACGCCCCTAATATTGGCCTCTCCCCTCCGTTTTCCCAACTTCTCCGTCTTCGCTCAACCTGAACCCAACACTTTCCCATTCGGTGTTCTTGGCCGAAGTCGTCTTCCTTTCATTTTTTTCTCCACTCAACCCGCGCCTAACAAGACCGGCGTTATTCCAGCGGTGCTCCCTGTCAAGGGTCTGCGATGAACGCGATGAGGCCGCGCCCTTGACATGTCCGCGCCGCTGAACGCCTTCAGAACCGTCGCGGGTTTCGCGAAGAAAAAAATTGTTTTTGAAGGAGAATACGATGCAAGACACCACCGAAAGAAAAGACGTTTACAGCCGTATCACGGCGCAGATTGTCGAACATCTAGAAAAGGGCGTCCGCCCGTGGGTACGTCCCTGGAATGCCGAACACGCCGCCGGAAGGATTACACGTCCACTGCGTCACAACGGCCAGCCCTACTCCGGAATCAATATTCTGTCTCTCTGGATGTCCGCTTTGGCCCAGAATTTTACCGCGCCAATCTGGATGACCTTCCGCCAAGCCAGCGAGTTAAACGCCCATGTCGGAAAAGGCGAGAAAGGCTCGCTTGTGGTCTACGCCAACGCCATCACGCGCACCGAGCGTGACCACAAGACCGGCGAGGATGTCGAGCGCGAAATCCCGTACATGAAAGGTTATAAGGTTTTCAACGTCGAACAGATCGAAGGCTTGCCCGAAATCTACTACGCGAAAGCCACTCCAACGCGTGATCCCGTGGCACGCATTGAACATGCGGAGAAGTTTTTCGCCAGCATGGGAGCAACCATCAAGCACGGTGGAAATCGCGCCTACTACGCACAGGAACTTGACTACGTACAGATGCCGCCCTTTGAAGCCTTCCGCGATGCTGAGAGCTACTACGCCACTCTCGCCCATGAAGTCACCCACTGGACAAAACACCCGCAGCGCCTCGACCGCGACTTTGGCCGCAAGCAATGGGGCGACGAAGGTTACAGCCGCGAGGAGCTTGTTGCAGAGCTTGGTTCCGCTTTCCTGTGCGCCGATCTTGAATTGCATCAGGAACCGCGCGAAGACAACGCCGCCTATATCGCAATATGGTTGGAACTCCTCAAGAACGACAACCGCGCCATTTTCACGGCAGCCGCCCATGCCCAACGAGCCGCCGATTACCTCAACCAGAAAGCCGCCGCGCAGGTCCTCGGGACCTGCGCGGCTTGATTCCTGTAGAGTTTTGTTGGAGAACCAAGTGAGCGAACTTCGATTTCTTAGGAAACCCTATCCAGCCGCACGAGAATCATGTCCTCGGCATCGAGTACAGGAAATTCTGAACCGCCAAGACGTAAAGGGCTTTAGAAAGCGACCTCACCATTGGGGTCTTCACAAAACAATGCTTGCGTAGCCACAATGTTAGTTTCCGTATCTTCGGAGACAACGGCAGTCCCGCTCCAAACTCCCACTTGGCTCCCAATCCTTCCAACTACGAGCAACTGATAACTTGCGGGCGGTAGTCCGTCATACTGAACTGTATTCGTTGACAACGCATGGGCACTCTTCCCGAACCAAGTCCTAGCATCGCTAACAAAATTGCTTAGGACTCCCCTGCAACTGTTCTCCGCCTCAAGTTGCTCGCGCTTCTTCTTTGCTTTCGACCGCGCAGCATATACCCACGCAGATATATTAGATATATGGTCATTGAGGCTCCCGACGCCTATGTCACCAGTGTCGATCAGGAACGATTTTCCTGAAAAAGAACCTGAGAGGTTGCCGAGCGCCACGGAGCCTGTCAGCCGTGCGCCGGAGCGTTGGGTCGCGTCACGCTTTAGCAAAACCTTTCCAGAACTGAGATCGTAAACCCAAACTTGTTTAACTTCGACTGGAAAATACTCGCTGCTGATTACGCTTTCATAGGGAGCATCCAACGTCGCTTCATGGCCGCCCAAGTGCGTAATTAGTCTCGGCTCGGTGAGCCTGCACACGAACAGCACAGACAGGTTCGGCTTTAGTGCGGCAGCCTTCTCCGCTGGCATAGAGACGTTTAATCGGTAGATCGGAACGTCGAATGGGTTATCCGCTTCATACTTGTGTCCATTCTCCATTATGTGCTTTTCGAACAGCCAGTGTTCAGGTGAGACCGCAATGCCATATTGCTGTCCAACGGAACTGCTCACTTCAGTCACCGCTCCGAATGCGTTGGTTGCGAGATGCTCGCCAGCGGAATGTGCCTCAGAGCGCAACTCTAAAGTGTCGACGCGGCGTTGGTGGTCGTCCTCCACGTGGCCATTGAAGCGAACGATAATGTGTAGTTGTTGGGCATCCGCATCGTACTTTGCTTCCCATCCTGTCTTCGTTTCAAATGGTGCAGGCGGAATCACAAAAACCAAATCCTCAGGTGGAGCGGCTGCTTGTTTCCGCTGCTCAAATTGTGCTGTTGTTTCAAACTCAGACTTGGTGACATTCGAAAACCGATTCGCAATTCTCTTTGGATCGTCGCCTTGGAACTTTGGCGGCAGTGACCAAGATGTTTGATCGAAGCTCGCTGCAATCCGTTCGGCTCTGGCCGCAGGCTCGTTTTTCTCTCCGCCCGTAATTGGTCTTTCTGCGCTCGCGGGCGCAGAACAACTCAGTGTGAAGGTAGACAACGCGCGTTCCGATGATTCGACACGCAGGGATTTAAAGCCGAAGCCGCACAGGTAAGGCTCCAGCCCGGCATCCTGAATGACCTGCTTTTCAAACTGAGTGCGTTTGTCCTCCTGACTGAAGATGGGGTCGGTAAAAACGACTGCTTGCCCCACAGCCGCAACCCGTATACTCGGCAGAGCAGTCTTAAATTGAGATTCAATCTGAGCGACGGCTTGGCTTCTGCATTCGGCAGAATCGGAGACCGCCGAACACTGCTCCCTTACCTGCGCTTGGATAAAAAGGGTAGAGTTCGCGGAAGCTATAGCCAGAATCGCCAAGTAACGCAGCCCAGTTAGGGAATTCGGAAATTTCATTGCCGCGCCTCCAGCCCGCGAACGCGGGGTAGTCTATCATGGTTGACGAAAAGTTCTCAGGAAACACTCCATCAACGTTGCATATTTCAGGGGCGACTACAAGCTGACATGAAGTGGGAGACAGATGAAGGTATTGTACTGCACTAAATGCAAAAGCCTTGTCAGACTCACTCACACACATATGAGATCGTGTGAATGTGGCGAGGTTCGAGGTCAGTATTGCAAGGATAGGGCGCACAAGGGGCACGCCCGCATTTCTCAAAATGCCGCCACTATCAGCCTCGTCATCGACACACCGTCTTTTGAGCCTACTATTGAGAGAATGCAGCAGCGACAAAAAGACAAACCCAACTCAACACGCGACGATTACAGAAAAATCTCACGTCTAAAAGGAGCTTATATACGTCCGAACATTGGGCGGGGAAACCCGCGCAGCCATCCTCTTTGAGACGGGAACTCATCAGGGTAGGGGAGGGAGCAAATCTTGTCCCGGAAGGAGGGGCTGCGACATCAACTTTCTGGGGCTCAGGCCGAACTTACATTCGTAACTTGCAGTGTAGGTGCTGGCGATAGTCCACTAATAAGTCGAGGTTTGCTATGTCAGACGATCCATCCGAGCCTTTGAAATGGCAGGATATGCTGCGAGCAGTCGTCCAGGGAGCAACCGTGCCTCGGGATGCCTCCAGAGAAATCTTGAAGATTGTGAGGGACGCAACGAAGGAGTCTTGGCACGAAGGATTTGAGGCGGCAAATTCGGACGATGCGACTCTAGAATTTGCCGTTGACCCCGCTGTTGCTCAACTCGACGAAATGCTGAAGGACAAAAGTTAAGAGGATAGGAGTGCAGCAATGAGCCGCAGCTATATCGCGATACGCAGAGAAGAGGGCAGGCCAGATGTAACCACAAACTTTCCCGTCGGTGCCCAACATGAGTACGCCTTGGAATGGTGCAGGGCAGACGGCTACAAAGTGATTGGACATGAATATAGCGAGACACCTGACAATGAGAATTTCTTCGGCACCATCATCGTGACGGTCGAGCCTAAACCGAAGCCGCAGACGTGCCCGCATTGCCAAAAGCCAGGAATGGTTGAAGTGGTGGACGGTAAGACCTATTATTCCCACAAACAGAGTGTCGACTTTGGCAAAGACACCGTGAGCTTCGGTTTCAAATATTGTCCCGAGCCTCCCAAGAGAAGAGCAAAAATGGGAAAGTAGGATACCCCGGCATCACTGATGAAGTGACTCGCGCTTCGGATCGGATGGCTGTCCGCTAAGAGCCTCCCAAACCTGACCGGGCATTGCTTTCACTTCCAAGAAGTTTCCGTGCACTGACAGAACCTTATGACCCGCGTCGCACAATAATTTCGCACAGTGGTCAATCAAACCCAATCTGTCGGGATTCGGTTTACGACACCAGACACCCGCCTTCGATTGCGTAAGGCTGAATACGCCCGTCTTTTTGTTGAATCCACCCATCTTCGTCCTCGCTATGAAGCGGTCTGTGCGGGCAGCGCAAGTATCGCATTCGACATCCACGTTGGAATGAACTGACGACCCAAAGCCTCTTCAAGTTTCTCCGTTTCAATCCCGGCAGTCTCCGCGATCCGAGACATCGTTATTCCTTGTTGCGCTAAAGTCTGGACATGTTCCCGTACAGGCTTTGTCGGTATCTTCTTTTCTCCAATCACCGTGTCGATCCGCCACAAAAGGATTGCGTTTGCGCGGTCAGCGCGAATGTTCCTCCGCCAGCCAGTTTTGATGCCATGAAGATAAGAATGGGTTAGATTGACCAGACGGCTGAGCACGTGCAAGCTACCGCCTGCTTCGATGATCTTCAAAATGTGATCGCGAGCGGGCTCTCCGGGTACAAAACCTCGGAAATCTCCTTTCTTTCGTGCTTTCGATCGTTGCCGAGAATAGCGGGTCATCGCCCTGCGACATTTGTCGCACCTACATCCGCGTGCGTACGCTGCGGGTGTCCCACAAGGTTTCAGTCTTTTTCGTCTCCTCTCTTCTCGCGCAGCGCGGTTTCGTTCGCGAGCGGCTTCGTATTGTTCCCTCGCTGCTGCCGTCTCCGCGAACACATCACGCTGTTGTCGTACCAATCGTCGGCGTTTCTTCGATGTGCCGGACGAGAGCACCAGCACCGCGCTGCTCAAAATCAGGCAGAATGCCTCGCCTGCCGGAATTGAAGCAATCCTCTGGACAACGGCCTTCAAATAGCGCACCCATGTGGCGTGGCGACGGGTTTCAGCGACAGTTGATTTACGCTGATAGAGCAAGAACTCTATATGCTCTTTCGTCCAATTCAGGATCCGTGAACGTCCTGTAGACATCATCGGCCTCAAATTCAACAACAGTGCCACCGGGCAAGTGTTCTTCTAGGGTTAAGAAAAACTCTTGATCGTCTTCGTAAGGTGAGCTTGAGTATCGAAGGATGAACAGTCGCCGTGGCTTCATGGTGTGTTCCCTGTCGCGGAAGCATACTCCCAACGTCGGTTGTGCGCGGCTGTTGAAATCGCCGCCAGTTTTACTTTTCAGGCTGTCTTCAAACTCTTCGTGTATTCGCAGTCCTTGACCGTGCAGAAAGCGAATAGGCCATATGGTCCAGTACGCCCAGTCATTGGTGCGCCGTGGTTTAGGCATCGAGGTGCAGCGGCTATGATTGCTTTGGAACGTTCGATCTCCGTCATCTCAGCTAAATCGGATTCTGGCATTGGGAGTTGCTCGGGCACAGCGTAACTGTATTCGCAGGGACA
Organism: uncultured Acidobacteriaceae bacterium; assembly: GCA_963838015.1. GTDB lineage: Bacteria > Acidobacteriota > Terriglobia > Terriglobales > Acidobacteriaceae > Sulfotelmatobacter. The sequence continues at coordinate 125,169 of CAWIPG010000002.1, forward strand.
GTCAGAATGAAAACAATCGCACCCGACAAAAAGGTCGCCGTTGTGTTTGCGAACAATGTGTAAATTGCCGCAGGCACAAGAAGGGCAGTCTTCTACGAACTCGTGGCCGAGTATCTCTTTCCGTTGTTCTTTGTTTGTCAGCCTTCTCATGCGATCCATTCTCCGCTCGCGCCACCCGGCAAAATCAAGTGAGTGGCCGCATCTTTGCATCTCACGAGCCGCTTCAATAATAGAGCCAGCTGTTTCCTCAAGAGTGCAGCCAAGGAACTTGGCTTCAGTTTGGATTGCTGACTTGGCGGCTCCTACAAGCGGCCACGTACGCCTCATCCCAAGAATCTTGAGAACTTTCAACGCGAGTTGCGTGACCTCAGTCATGGCACGTGTCTCTGGGCAAACCTAACACGATTCCGCAAGGCGAAGTCAAGGCGAAAGAGTGGTGAATTCGATTCCTTGCCTGTGGAAAAACCCCCCAGTTTTGCTCGTTTGCGGGGCAGGGGTATTCTAGTGGCCAGCCAACGTGCCCGAGCAGCATCTGGCGAAGAGGTAATGAACGATGGCAGATACTCGTATGCAGCTTGAGGTCGAGGATTGGGTTAGGCGCAACTGGATGCCTACCCAATATGGGGCGAAGTTTTCAAGAGAGCGGCTCCCGCTGCGCTCAGGGGGAGTGTTCGACTTTGACGCAGTGAGCGACGACCGTTCCATCGTGGCTACGATCTCGACCAGCGGAGCTAAGACTTCCACTGGGAATCAGGGATCAGGGAAAATCCTCAAGCTTCGCTCCGACATGCTGTTTCTCACGATGGTCGAAGCGAAACGACGTGTCATCATCCTCACGGAACGGGACATGTGCGATCAGTGCGAGAAGGAGTTCGCTGGTGGCCGCGTTCCTCCAGAGATAGAATTCGTCTGTGCAGTGATTCCGGATGACCTCAGAGCACGGCTGATTGCAGCGCGGTCGAAGGCGTCGGGCGAACACACCGTGCCTCGGTAGCGGGAGGAGCGCCAGAGAATGTACGACCTCATAAATGCGAACAGTGGGACCGTATTGCAGTCGATTGATCCGAAGACCGTGAGCGGCTACTACTGGCTGGTTCAGAACCTGCCTCAGGTCGCTACCCAACAATTCCAGAATAAGTACGCAAAGTATTGGGGAATGCAATACCCGAACCAGGCATATCGCAAGGTCTATTTCCAAACCCTGCAAGCATCTATCCTCAATCCTCCGAGCCTCAGCGTCCTTACAAAGAGCCTTTACAACACGCCAGTCAACAAGAAAGGCCAGTCAAATCAATTCTCCTTCGCGACGAAACTGCTGCATATGGCCGACCGTCACAGCCCGATATATGACCTCAGAGTGGCGGCATTCTACTTTTTTGCAGAGCCAGACACCCAGCGAAGAGTCGCGGCTTGCCTGGCATTTCATGCGTTTCTGGTTAAAGAGTACGGCAGAGTCCTCAATCAAGGACTGCTTACACAAACGATTCAGGCATTCCGCCAGCAGTTTCCGAAAGAGGAACAGAACTTCACGGACGAGAGAATTATTGATGTGTTGATCTGGGCTTATGTGGGGCTTCTGCAAAAAGGCGTGTTGATAAGCGGGCAGATCGCGTATCGCTAGGAGAACCGAAGATGTCGAAAGGCAAAGCGAATCATACGGCAAAAGCAGCAGCAGTCATTCTTATTTTCACAAGTTTTGTATTGTGCCAGAGCGCACAGCAGCCGGGAATCTACATTGAGCACGACGGCACAATGGCCCCACTCACTCCTGCGGCATATTCAGGCACGCAGTCGTCGAACAAAGTCGTGAAAGCGAATATCTCTTGGACATTTCGAGGCGGTCATTCTCCGCTACAACTGTCAACAAACCGTCCCCATTTTCGTCTTGTCTGCGGATATGGGAATGTGCAGCTTCTGATGCTGTGTCAGCCGGGAAGTTCCCAACCCAACGACCTGATAGTAGTTCGACTGGATGAAAAGTCGGATCACCGGGAATCCAGAATGGCTTCTGGGAGCATGTTCGGTGGTCACGGTGGCTTCGACCCAAAAAGGACCGTAACAGCCACCGCAGTAAAGAAGGAGGACGGCAGTTGGGATGTGTCTCCCACGGAAGACCTGAAGGCGGGAGAATACCTAATCACGACCGGGATGAATCCGCAAGGATTCGACTTTGGGATTACGAAATGAAACGACCAACAGCGATGATCGTAGCTATTCTGCTGGCCGGAGCCGTGTCGCCAGCAAAAGACAAACCCGCAATCGACAAAGAGAATCTGGCCAAACTTCAGGCAGTCAAGACGATCTTTGTGGATGGCAATAATGAATCGGCAGACAAGGTTCGGCAGCATCTTGAAGCATGGACTTGCCTAACGCTGTCAAACAACAAATCCACCGCTGATGCAGTTATGGACGTGAAGGAACAACAAAAGCCCAACACTGACATTAACAAAGTGGCAACCTCGATAACGATAACCCTGCCCAACGGGGACCTGATTTGGTCCCGAACCAAGGCTGGAGAAGGATTTGTTCACTCGGGTGCTGGCGAGGCTGTAGAGAAGGTTCTGCATGACCTTTCTAAAGATGCTTGTCCGGGACAACATTTCCGCAGGCACTTAGGATAGTAGGAGCGGAATCGGTGTACACAGACGTGACCGCTCCCGGTAGGGAGCTTCATAGGCGATTCATCGCGCTTGGCGATATGACAGGCAAGACAGCCGCCGAAATCACGGCTGCTGTTGGTGTCGGGCCTACCTCGATTAGCTCAATGGCGCATGGCATGACACTGCTTCAATGGCAGGCGACGGGCTGTCACATGGCACTGCTGTTCGGCCCCGACGGGAAGCTCGTCAAGATTACGCACGAATACGCGAATTATGCGCCTGCCCCTGCCGGGTGTTTGACTCTCGTAGTGCTTTTGCTCTTTATCATTCAAGTGACCATAGCGGCAGTGGCCCTTCAACACTGAGCATTGGCACTGGGTGAACAGTAGGAACGTCGCATCCCACCTTCTGAAACCTAGCCCGTCGTCCTAGCCCGTTTTCCGTGGTAGGCAGGCTTCTGCATAGGTTGAGGCTTGTTTATTGGATCGTCGCTGGTGCGAGAGCGTTCTCCTTTTCGTGCCAGATTTGAGCGACCGCATCGATCAGAAGGAGCACCCGCGTTGAGTTCAGTGCAGATGGGTAATCGAAGACACGGCCATGCAGAATTCCGTGGCGGTTCAGGTAAGGTGCGGGTTCCTTTCCGAAGTCATAACCCTTGTAGTAGACGTGAGCCACGAAATCGCAAAATCCTTGCATCCAAACTTCCCGATCGTGCGCTCTGCGGTCTTCCGCCAGGAGTGCAACTGCCTTCATGCTCGGTAAGCCAATAATTTCGGCTGAGAGGCCATCAATAAGGGGAAGAAGTGCCGGGATGCTCAAAGTGAACAATCCGTTCTTATGGGCGTAAACCGCGTCCCGGATGATCTGCTCCCTGTCACGGAGATATGGGATGCGGACCCAATGCCGGCTGATTGCTTCCAGCAGAGCGCAGTCGTCTTCGTTGAAGTAGGCCAGAATGCCATCGTTCATGGCCGCCTCGCCCTCTTCCTTATGCAGCAGTACCGATTCTCGCAACTCTGTGATAGAGAAATGGTGATCCATCCCTACCCAGCCTGCTTGCCAGAGCAGAGTGCATGTTTCCGGTGCTTCTTCCTTGCAATAGCGTTCAAAGCTGGCCGCTGCTGCGGTCATCATTTCGGCCATGTGGGCCATCGAAGAATTCATTCCCTCCGCGATCCGAACCACAACATCCCGCTGCAATTCAAACCAACGTTCGGTGCTGCTTCGAATGTTCTCTTCGATATCCATTTGGATATCTACGACGAGTCGCGCCACAGCGGCAGCCTGGTCGATCTTGGCCTGACACGTGGCGAGCATCTGCTGCGCGCTGAAGCGAGTGTTTTCCATCGCGACAGCGATCTGCTCGATCGGTGCAATCGTCAACCTGATTTCGGAGTCCATAACGACACTATTATAGAAGGAAATCGGGGTGAGTCCGCGCGGGCCTGCCAAAGAAAAAGCCTGCCGTGGCGGGCAGGCTTGAGGGAGGGAGGGAACGCGGCTAAACGAATGCTTCGTATGCCTTTGCCACTTGAGCTGCGATCGTTCGCTGGCTGCGTCGCTCCCTTTGAGGTAGGCCATCGTGGTTTCCAAGTCGGAGTGCAGTTTGGCGCTGCTGCGCAGCGGGTGGAGGAATGACACGTCACCCCCGGAAGGGTGCTGCGCGCGAACGGCGAGTTAGCGTGCGCGAACTTATTGAAACCAGAGCACCTAGAGAAACAATCCCCGTTAGGTTTGCTGCGCGGCAAACCGCAGGTTAGCGCAGGCGAACTTGTTGATTTTTATAGCCCACCTGATAGTCTCGGCTTCTAATCCCAATAGGAAGCTCAGACATGGTGAAACCGTCCCTCCGAACGAAATCCATTGGTTTCAAAGTCAGCGAGCAAGAGTACGCGCAACTGGAAACGGCAGCGCAGGCGGGCGGACGGACGCTCGGCGAGTGGTGCCGGGAAGTCATGCTAGCCAGCGCGAACAGGCAGCCGTCGAATGCCGATCCGAGCGGGGCCGACAACGCGCTCATGGCCGAGCTGGTGGCACTCCGGGCGATCCTGCTCAATGTGCTCTTCAAGCTGGCGAACGGGGAGAAGCCGACGGCGGAGGAGATGCAACGGCTGATCGACCGGGCCGACTCGGACAAGCTGAAGAAGGCGCGGGAACGGCTGGCGCAGGCGGCAAAGTCGGAAGGGCAGCCGGAAGAAAAATCCTGAAAATATTTTGATCCTTTTTGCTGTTCGCGGGTTCCTAGATAGGTAGGGGACCAGTCGAGGCGGAGGTGTGTCCATGAGCCGGGTGTGGGGACGAGACGAAACCTATCGCTGGCCGAGCGACAAGCCGGTGTGGACGATCACGGTGCTGCTGCTGACGGGCGTGGCAGTGCTGGCGGCGGCAACCCATGAGTACCTGCGGAAATGGACGTACTTTCAGCAAGCCTATCTGGGGATGTACATCGGCAGCGAAGTGCGGCTGTGGTCGAAGACCACGCCGTCTCTGGTGGCGTATCGAATCGAGGGCAAACAAAAGCGGCTGGCGGTGGACCGGGACCTGAGCGATCCGGCGGTGAGCGTCGGCAAGGAGAGCCGGGGCAAGGCGAAGCTGGAATGGGAGCGCGGGACCTACAACAACGCGGAGCTGCGTCAGTGGTTGGAGCGGGCGATCTATGGCGGGCAATCGCCGTGGCTGCTGCTGTGGGCGGCGACGTGGAAGGTGGGAGCGGGAGTGCTGCTGGTGGGTTTGGCGTTGGCGATTCCGCGCGACCGGCAGCGGCGGCGGATGCGGAAGTACGGGCGCAGGACGAAAGGCCCGGAGCTGGCAACAGCGGCGGCGTTCAATCGCACTCAGCAATCGAATGGCATCGGTTTCCTCACGAAAGAGCGGCGCACGCTGATCGAGTTTTTGTTGCAGCGCGAGGGCAAGATGGTGCGAGTGCCGCGTGAGCGGGAAAGCTCGCACTTCCTAATGATCGGGGACACGGGCGCAGGTAAATCGTCGCTGATCCGGCAGATCCTCATGCAGGTGGAAGAGCGCGGAGAAACGGCCATCGTGTACGATCCGGCGCTCGAATACACGCCGCAATTTTACGAGCCGGGGCGCGGCGATGTGATCCTGAATCCGCTGGACGCGCGAATGCCCTACTGGTCGCCGTGCGACGAAGTTCGGCACGAAGCGGAAGCCGAGGGCCTAGCGGCGGCGCTGTTCAAAGACGATCCGCGCACGAATCCATTTTTCGTGATGGTGCCGCGCCAAATCTTCGCGCACCTGCTGATCGAGCAGCCGAAGCGAACGCCGCACGAACTGCTGGCGATCTTGCGCGATGAGCGCGAGCTGACGAAGAGACTGAAGGACACCGGACACGAATCGGCCCTCTATGCCGACGCGGGGCCGCAGCGCGGCGGCATGATCGCAACACTCAACAGCGTATCGAATGCGCTGAAACTGTTGCCGCACCAGGAAGAAGCAAAAAACGCTTGGACGGCAGCCGAGTGGTCACGGCAGCGGCAAGGATGGCTGTTCGTCACCAGTCCGCCCGAGTTCCGCGAGAGGCTGCGGCCCCTGATCAGCATGTGGCTGGACATGCTGGTGCTGCGTTTGATGAACCAGGGCAGGCCGGGAGTGCGCCCGGTGTGGTTCATTCTGGACGAGCTGCAAAGTTTGCACGCGCTGCCGCAGTTGCACACGGCAATCACCGAGAGTCGGAAAGTAAGAAATCCCGTGGTGCTGGGCTTTCAAGGGCGGAGCCAGCTAGAGGAACTGTACGGACGCAAGGCAGAAGCGATGCTCTCGCAGCCCGCGACGAAAATCTTTTTACGCACGGATGAGGCCAACTCCGCGAAGTGGATCAGCCAGACCATCGGAGAGGTGGAGATCGAGCGATTACGCGAGAGCCGCACAGAAGGCCACTTTCCGCGCAAAGGCCGCAACACGCGCAACTATCAGCTGGACCGCCAGACCGAGCCGCTGGTGATGCCGTCAGAAATCGCGGGCCTGCCCGATCTGCATGGTTATCTGAAAAGCGGCAATCTGGTGGTGCCCTTGAGCTTCCCCTACATCGAACTGCCGCAGAAACAGCCGAGCTTCCTTGCGCGCGAAAACCCGGCGCGCGTGCTCGAAATCGGGAAACGGCCGTCACAGGAGAGCAGGCCGCGCGAGCCGGAGAAATCAACACGCATCGCTGCTGGACAAGAGCCGTACTTTGAGTAGGAGTTCCGAATGAGCGAACGAAAACAACGCGAGGAGCGGCTGCGCAATCGTCAGGGAGGGGGTTGGGGCACGGCCTCCACTATGTACTTTCATGCCGTCGAGCTAGTGTTCCGCGAATCAGCCAAAGCTGTTGCGGACGATCCCACAAAAACATCGCGCTGGGTCTATGCCGGTCTGCCGGTCCTCATGGCGGGTGTAGAGGCGTTTCTGATCGAGCACCAGCACTTACTGAAAGATAGCTCCAGCATCCAGACACTCGCAGGCGTCGATCCTGTACGAGACGTGCTGAAGCTGTATCCATTAACGGATGAACTACGGCAAGATCTGGAGGCACTGATCGAAATCCGCAATCAGATCGTGCATCCCTCTTCAGTGCCCTTTGGAAAACCGGAGTGGCCGGAATCTTTGCAAAGGTTGCGCGACCGAAAAGTGCTTGACGGAAATACGCCGCAGAGTGGGATGCATGCGCTGGCACTGTTAGCTTCGCATCGGGTGTTGAGTGGGCCGTAGAGCAATGTGCTGAAGCACTCGACGTAGTAGCGGACTCCGATCCGGAACGATCCTGGCTGTTTCATGGGCAAGCACAAAATCTCTGGCGCGTCCTCGAGAAACCAACACCACAGGGAGCAGAAATATGCTGACCATCTCCAAGCCGCTGAGTGCAGGCCAGGCGCAGGCGTATCACAAAGAGGAGTTCGCCAACGCGCAGGAGAACTACTACAGCGAGGGCGAGCGATACGCGGCGAGTGGCACGGCCAACTCGCCGAGCGAGTGGGGCCTCAGCGGTGAAGTGCAGGAAGAGCACTTCCGCGCCTCGCGAAGGCCAGCATCCGATCACGGGCGAGCAACTGGTGCGGCACCAGACGCCGCGCGAATACGTGAACGAGCGCGGCGAGACGGTGCACACGATGGAGCACCGCGCGGGATGGGATGCGACGTTCTCCGCACCGAAGAGCGTATCGCTGACCGCGCTGGTGGGCGGCGACGAGCGAGTGCGCGAGGCGCATCGCGAGAGCGTGCGGGTGGCGCTCGATGAGATGGAGCGGTATGTGCAGGCGCGGATCGGCGGCAACCATCCGGCGGAGACCACGGGCAAATGGGTAGCCGCCAAGTTCGAGCACGACAGCGCGCGGCCAGTGGATGGCTACGCGGCGCCGCAACTGCACACGCATGTCGTGTTCTTCAATCTCACCGAAACCGAGGACGGTGAAACGCGCGCCCTGCAACCGCACGAGCTGTATCGCTCGCAGCAGTACGCGACGGCGGTGTATCGCTCGGAGCTGGCGCTGCGGCTGAAGGAGCTGGGTTACGAGATCGAGCACGGGCAGGAGCGGGCAGCCGGAGATCAAGGGCTACACGCGGGAATACCTGGAGGCATCGAGTCCGCGCAGCCAGCAAATCCGGGAGCATCTGGCCGAGCAGGGCTTGAGCGGCGCAGGCGCGGCGCAGATCGCCGCGCACCAGACGCGCGAGGACAAAGCTGCCGTCGCTCTCGCACGAAGAAATGCGGGAGCGGCACCAGGAGATGGCGGAAGCGTTCGGCCAGCAGCCGGAGCACGTGATGCGCGCGGCGCAGGAGCGCAGGAGCAGCAGCAGCAGGACCCGGAGCAGAAGCGCAGCACATCGAATCGGCGCTGACCTACTCGCGCGAGCGCAAATCTGGAGCGTGAGGCCGTGGCCGATGAGCGCGAGCTGATGCGCGATGCGCTGAAGCGTTCGATGGGCGAGGCCACGTTCGCCGAAGTGCAGAAGCGCAGTTTGAAAAGCGCGTGGAGTCGGGCGAGTTGATCGAGGTGAGAAACGCGGATCGCCAGGGCCGCGCGTTCACCACGGGAGAAATGTTCGGCTACGAACGCGAGAACATCAGCGCGATGCGAGCGGGCCAGAACCAGCATGAAGCCGCTGGTGAGCTTCGAAACACGGCGCGAGGTCGAAGAGGAACATCCGCATCTCAGCGACCAGCCAGCGCGCGGCGGTGGAGCAGATCTTATCCAGCCGCGACCAGGTCACCGGTCTGGAGGGTGTGGCAGGCGCGGGCAAAACTACTTCTCTAGCTGCCGTCCGCGAAGCCGCCGAGCAGGAAGGCTACGAGTGGAAGGGCTTCGCGCCCACGTCGCGCGCGGCGCAGAAGCTGGCAGAAGCGGGCATCGAATCGAGCACGCTGCAGCGGCATCTGGCGCGCGAGCGAGCAGCCGAGCGACGGACAGAAGCGGCTTTATGTCCTCGACGAATCGAGCTTGGCAAGCACAAAACAGATGAACGAGTTTTTACACCGATTGAGGCGAGCAGACCGCGTGCTGCTGGTGGGCGACATGCGCCAGCATGAGGCGGTCGAAGCGGGCAGACCGTATCAGCAGCTGCAAGAAGCGGGAATGCAGACCGCGCGCCTGGATGAGATCGTGCGGCAGAAGGACCCGGCGCTCAAGGAAGCCGTGGAGCAACTGGCGCGCGGCGAAGTGCAAGAAGCGATTGACAACCTGGACCGGCAGGGCCGCGTGCATGAGATCGTGGACCGGCAGGAGCGATTGCGCGAAATGGCGCGCGAGTACGCGCGCGACCCGCAAGGAACGCTGGTGATCTCGCCGGACAATCGAATCGCGCCGCGAGATGAATGCGCTGATCCATCGTGAACTGCAGGAGCGCGGCGTGGTGGGAACGGAAGAGCACACGGTGAGAGTGCTCGACGCGCGCCAGGAGCATGACGGGCGCAGATCGGCACTGGGCCGCGCAATATGACGAAGGCGATGTGGTGCGCTACGCGCAAAGGCAGCAAGGGGCTAGGTATCGAGCCAGGCGAATATGCGCGCGTCGAGCGCGTGGACACGAAGCGAAAATCTGCATCACCATCGAGCGCGACAGCGGCGAGCAGCAGACCTACGATCCGCGCCGACTTGCAGGGGTGGCGGTGTACCGGGAGAACGAGCGCGCTTCTCAGCGAAGGCGACCGCGTGCAGTTTACAGCGCCGAACAAGGAACTGCACGTTGCCAATCGCGAGCTGGGCACCATCGAGAAAATCAACGACGCCGGCGAGGTGCAAATCCGCATGGACTCAGGCCGCGACGGTGGAGTTCAATATCCGCGAGCATCCGCATCTCGATTACGGGTACGCAGTGACCAGCCACAGCAGCCAGGGCGCAGACCGCCGACCGCGTGCTGATCCACATGGACACCGAGCGAGGCGAGCAACTGGTGAACAGCCGCATGGCATATGTGTCCGTCTCGCGCGGCCGCTATGATGCGCAAATCTACACCAACGACAGAAGCGAACTGGCGCACGATCTGAGCCGCGACGTGTCGCAGCGCACGGCGATCCGGGCCAGGAGCAGGAGCCAGCGGCGCAGAAGATCGAACCAGTCGCCGCGCAGCAGACAGCCCGAGAGCAAGAGCACGATCAGTCCCATAGTATCGGCCACGAGATTGCGATGTGAATGTCCTTAACTCAGAATTGGCTTCATGTACTCGCGAATCATCTCCAAGTCTCCGGTACGCATGTCAGCAAAATCAGCTCCAACGATGAACATCTCGCAGGTGAAGCGGAGGGAGAAGTTCGTCTTGTCCTTGAAGGCGACGCCGAAGAAGAGCGTTCCGTCCTCAATGGAATGGCTGATGTAGTCTACGACCTTGCCGTGGACCTCGGGATATCGCTGGCGAAGCTTCTCCCGGCGTTTCCGGATGCGTTTATCGATCTTCCTGCTTTCCTTGTCGCTAATCGGAGTGATGGGCGTGCTCCCGACCCAGACGACTTTCGGTTTGTTAGGCCCGCGTTTTTTAGTCATGGCTCTTCCCCCGGACTGCACTCTTGGCGTTCGCAGCGGGCTTCGGGCGCTTCCTGGGGCGCTGTTTATTCTGCTCTTGTTCCTCCTCGATGCGTTTTTCTTCGTCGGCCACTGCTGCATAGGGGACAATGCCGATACGTGGCGGCAATCCCTGCTTCTTGCGTTCTTCCTCGCGCTGTTCGACATCGATATACACGTCGTCAGGGTCTCGCCACTTTTTTTCATAGGCGCGTTTCTGCTTCCAGAAACGACCTTCGTCGACGCGTTCCAGATCGACCAGTTCTTCGACGAAATCAGCGTTCACGTCGGCGCGAACTTCTTCGATCTCCACTTGGGCGAACTGCAATGACTGCTTGTCGGCACAGGAGAGCTTCTCCATGCCGCGCAAGATCGCGACGACCTGATCGACGCCTTGGTTCCACAGAAACAAGCTTTCGTAGATACGCAGCTTAGGGGAACCTGCGGAGGGTTGCGTGGGAACGGGGGACCGGATACCTTCAACACTAGCCATCGTTGCCTCCTTCGTAGGCGACTGTGGTTAGGGGCGTTTCGGTGTTAGTAGCACCGCATCGCCCCGTTGTTGACTGTCAGCTCATCGCGTGCGCGACTCGCAGACCATAGTTTGTTGAAGTATACAAGGTATCAAGATACACAACGTAGGACAATATCAGAAGTATCTTGTATATTGAACGCCATGGCCTCAAAGAAGCCGACTCAGATGGTCCACTTGCGCGTTGACCAGGAAATTCTTGAACAACTAGATGACTTCCGATTTCAGCATCGCTTTGAGACTAGGAGCGATGCCATACGCTGGTTGTTGTCGTGGGCTCTTAGCCGGAAACCCGACCCAAAGAAGCAAGACAAGTGAATGCCGAACTATTGCTTAATCGCTTTGCGTACCAACCGGGATGCTTTGGGATTGACCGAAGCCAAGTCCAAACGCCAGCCGAAAGAATTCGGCGCAGACGAACTCGAAGCTTGGCCGAGCCAGTTCCTCGTGCCCAAGAAGGGATTTGTAGGAGTGAAATTGGCTGAAATTTACACAATTTGGCTGCACAGTTCCTACACAGCCACAAATTACCATGTTATCTACAATTAAAACAATCAGATATAAAAGTTTTATCACCCGCTCAGGATGACAATTGTTGTGTAAATCATTTACAGGGACAGCTTGTAAGTTACCAAGTACCGGCAAGCGATCCGCTCGTGTAACTATTCACCGAACTGATGTTCGCTCCAATGTCCAAGCCATCCGTGCCTGCGCCAGAGTATGGGCTGGTGGGCTCGAGTTGATAGTTGCCACCCACTCCACCGTTCAGGTTGACGAACTGAATGGTGGTGGGAACGGTTGGTAGAAATGTGGTTGCGGGCCAGGTTAGATTCTTATATTTGAGCAAACTGCCGCCTACGACAACGTTCGCCGCAAACGTGTACGAGCTCCAACAATTATTGAAGATCGCCTCAGGCTCCCCGGGGAAAATATCTTCGCAGTTTGCGGTACCACCCCCGGCAGTGCCAAAACCATTTGTTCCCGCGTAGAAAATCGAGTTTGTGATTACGATGTTACTTTCCTGCGGAGGAAAAGCCGCCGTCGTCCCGCCCATTTTCAGCATCCCGAGCGGCGTGCCGGAACTGACCTCGGTAATGTGATTAATTGTGAGGTTCTGAAGCACATCGTCGGGCGGCGCAACAACTGCGTTTGTGCCCCCATAGATCGCGTTGGTAAACACTGTGCTGCATCCCGAGCATCCGTTGTAATTCAAATCGTCGAATATGTCGTCGTGGACGCTGAAATTATTGTTGCCCGACCCATATTTTTCCGTGACGTTGTTGGGACTGGTAAATGCAATCGCCTGCGGAAGATGCGAAGCATAGTTGTATCGCACCGTGATGTCGGTCACCACACATCCGGGGCAGGAAGCGACGCCTCCGGCAGTTCTGGGCGTGAGGATAATGGCAGGCCCAACCTCCTGGCCGTACGCCGTACCGAAACCGGCCCACGAATTCTGCAGAATATTGCCTTCAATCAGTGCGCGAGAGCCGTTCTTGAAGACGATGTGATCGCGCACCGCGAACGCAAGGCCGTTGTAATTCGGATCGCCCAGCATCCAGGAGGTGGGTTTGTAAAAGTAATTGTGCCGAATCTCGATATCCGTAGGAGCAAGAGCCAAGCCCGTATTTGGAATCCCAAATCCGACGTTCTCAGCCGCGCCTTCGAGGAAATTGTTAACGATCTTCCACGTGCCTTCGGGCGCAGTCGCTGAGGAGCCTCCGGTAATCGCTTTGTTGTCTACGCAACTCGAGACGGTATTGGGGCAGTGAAAATTATTGAGGTAGGAATCGATGACGGCAACGTAGTTCGAAGTGTCGAGCGTGATGCCATAAAGCGTCGAGTCGGTGTCCGTACCGTGGAGCCACATGCGATCGAAAATTACGTGGTTGGCGCCGTTGGTATTGATAAGACTCTTGATCGTTCCGGTGCCGGCGCTGCGCGTCACTTCGATGCCAATCAACCGGTAGTAATCCGCCCCGGCGGCAAAGAAAATCCCGGCGCCATTTACGACCGAAATATTCACCTGCGCCATAACGTTGGTTGGATTCGTACAGGGATATGCGGGCCGGTTCGGCAGCGAGGCGACGCCCGCGTAACAGGGCGTGATGCGCGTGCCTTCAGGAGGCAGGCTCGAAAGGGGAGCAGAAGTTCTTATAGTGATGTAGTTACTCGCGTTGCAGCCCTTGGCCGGCAAACTGAACGGTGCAAAGGAAGCTCCGGCAGCCAGCGTGACAACATCGCCGCAGACCACTTTGGAAAGCTTGGCCGATATGCTTTGGCCCGCGGAAACCACAATGGTTGCTCCGGGAGAAGGAGTGACGGAGCTATCGGTATCGTAACAACTCTGAGGCAACGTAGCCGGACCATCGTTCGTTCCAAACGCCGGAACGTTTCCAGGGCCGCAATATAGATTCTCCCCAGCGGGCGCGTTGGCCTGCGGCGTATAAGTTCCACCGGCAACCATGGTCTGGGTTGAAAAAGGAAGCGCAAGATAGCTGATCCAACCGGCAACGACTGCAATCATGACCAGGAGAAATACAGCTGCAAATCCACGTTGTTGGTTCATTCCGGCCAATCTCCTTAAGAATCAATTCCTGATGCGGACCATCGTCCACACAAAGACCGCCGGCATCCAGTCGCCGACAGCCTAAAAACTACTTTGAAAGAGCTGGGGGAAGGATCAGTGCCCAGTGCCATACAGAGGCAATATCTGCGGACTGTTGGTCGCACTGTCGGTGATGTTGATGGAGGCCGTACGAGATCCGGTCGCCGTGGGGGTAAACGTTACGGCAATCGTACATTTTCCCTTTGCAGCCAGGCTGCTGCCGCATGTGTTGGTCTGGGAATAGTCTCCCGGGTGAGCGCCGGTGAAAGTAATGCTGTTAATAGTCAGCGCGGTTGTCTGATTGTTGGTTACGGTCAGGGTTTTTGCGGCACTGCTGGTCCCCACTGTTACTACGCCGAAAGCTAATCCCGCTACAGGAGTAACACTCACTGGAAGCACTGCGGTGCCCTGCAGTGAGATAGTTTGCGGACTGTTCGGCGAATTATCGGTTATCGTAACGGTTCCGGTCACCGTGCCGGTCGTCGTCGGAGCGAATGTAACAGTAATTGTGCACTGGGCGTTGGCGGCGAGAGTCGTGGTGCACGTGTTCTTCTGACTGAACCCGGCCCCGACGGTGTTAAAGGTTATGCCGGTCAGAGGAACTGACATTTGATTCATCAGTGTGATCGGCGCCGCAGCCTTGCTGCTTCCCGTCATAACCGTTCCAAATAAAATACTGCTCGTGGAAAGAGTGACGGGAACGACACCGGTGCCGGAGAGGCTGATGCTCTGCGGGCTGCCGTAAGCGTTGTCGGTGAGCCCGATGGCCGCGCTAAAGTTGCCAGCCGATGCTGGAGCAAAACTAACATAGATCGTACAACCAGCGCCTGCAGTCAGATTCGTTGGGCAATTGTTGGACCATGGGAAGTTGGAGCTGGCCCCCGTTATCGCGAGACTCAACGTGACTGTTGTACCGCCGGTATTTGTAACAGTAATTGGAGTGGTCGAGCTGCTCGTGCCATAAGCCTGATTGCCGAAGTTGACGGCCGTGGTGGAAACAGTGAGGGTGGGTAAAGAGGTCCCTGTGCCGGTGAGCGTAGCGGTCTGGGGGCTGTTCGCCGCATCGTCGCTCACAATTAAACTAGCCGAGAAGGGACCGGAACTTGTGCCGAGAGGAGCGAAAGCCACGTTAATCGTGCACGTAGCTCCCGGCGTAAGGCTAGTGCCGCAGTCGTTGGTCTGAGTAAAGCTAGCGGGATTCGCACCACCGAAAGTGATACTGCTAATGTTGAGCGCGACGCTCTGACTATTGGTCAATAGGATCTGCTGGGTCGGGCTTGTGGTTCCGTCGGACTGCACTCCAAAAGCCAGGCTTGAGGGTGACAACGTTGCGGAGCCGCAGCCGGGAAGGCTGAAAGTGGAAATCCGAGTGTTAAAACTGATTTCCGATCCTGTCTGATTCTGCGGAAGATACTGGTTGACGTACCAGAAGGCGCAACCGCCCACTGGGTCGACGGTCATGCTGGTGTAGGTACCCCAGTGGTAGACATTCTCTTCGTCTCCGGTTCCACTGTAGAGCGAGATCTCGGCGGGAGTTAGCTGGTTCGAGTTTAAGTTCCAATAGTAAGCACTGATGCTAGGGTGCATGGTAGCACTGGAAATGCTGTAACCCACCGCGGCATTAGCGTTTTGATCTTGCGCGATGCTGGGCATGAACCGGTAATTAGTGGTATCGGGGCTGATCGTGCCGGACTGGTGAACATAGGGAGCGGCGCTGTTGCGGAGTTCGTACCACCGGATTCCAGTTGGAGTGCGGTTGCCGGCGGCCACTTGTACGGTGTGGCTTACCAGGTAGGAGTCATAGTCGCCAAAGTTCCGGTAGGCGAAGCGGAACATGAGGCGGTCGCCGACGGAGTCGATGCTTTGACCGGTGGTTGCGGTAGAGGGCTCGGGAACACAAATTGTGTTGCCCGAACTCGACACGTTGTAGCATCCGGGAATAAAGGACGGAACTGTAAGCGAACTCTGCGTGAAGGTGGTGGCGGACGGATTCGTCCAATTTACCTGGAACTGCCACAGATTGATAGAACTCGATGTTTTGAGAGCACCGCTAGGGTTCTCGATACTCACAAAGTATTCGGGAGTGCCCGTCGGCGGTGGTGTTGTGCCCTCCACATCGGCAGGTTCCAGGCTGTGCGCCAGATAATTGGTGCTGCCCACGGGGTCGGGCTCGGTGAAACACTGCGGCGTATCCGCCGCAGCGCCAATCAGCATGTCGGTGCGGTCGAGCGCGCAGGCCATCACCCCAACGTCGATGTAGCCGGCATCAACATCTCCCAGATCGATCCCGACATAATAAGCGTCCGGCCAGGTAGCGATCTTGCCCCAGTCTGGGTAGTACGGATTGCCCTGGGAATCTTTCCCTAGAAAAGGGTTCAAAAAAATTGCGTAGGTGTACCACTTGAGGCTGCTGGAAGCCAGGTTGTCGGTATTGGAAATCGCCACGCAGTAGTAATAGTTGGGTCCCGGAGTGTGGGCTGCGAGAACCCATCGCGAGGCCAGCCGGTCAAACAAAATAATTACATCGCCACCATTGAAGTTGTTGCAGCTGGTAACTCCATTGTTTACAAACGGCGTTATTCCAAGCTGGGGCGTGGACCAGACTGGAGCAAAAGTCACTTTGTCGTATGCCTGATAATAGGGGGTAACCCACTCCATGTACTGCTTGGTTCCTACGGCGCCGTTTGGGTCGACCAGCCACTCGGGGTTCTTCAGCTGTGATGCGTCAATACCATCGAATGAGGTAACTGTCTGACCGTAGGCGGTGAGGGTGCACACGGATAACAAGCAGACGAATAGCAGACTAAACGCAGTCTTATACATGAACGAGGTTCCCCTGGGATGGTTTCCTTGTTATTGATCGTTCTTGTTAACTGAGGGGAGGATCGTGGAACAAGCCTGGAATTCCGGCTCCACAGTAATGAAATCATACTACATTTTAGCTTCACGATCAATACGATTGAGCAGTGGGTTGCAGGGCATTTTGGTGGATTAAAAATATCCCGCAAAGCCTCTTGCTCCGGAAAAGCCTCGCGCAAAACCGGCGCGGGGAAAGACCAAAATATATAGCTTTTGGAAAAAGTGCGCCGCTACCTAGTTTTCACCAAAGTAGCGGCGCACCTGGCCTCGTCTTATTGTCCGGTTCCGCTCAAGGTTACCACCTGTGGACCTGTGGGATCGGAATCGCCGATGTTCACCGTGGCTGACAGTGGTCCGGTAACCAGCGGTGTAAAGGTGACTGTAATGGTGCAAGTGGTTGCCGGAGGGATGCTGCCGTTACAGTTGTTGGTCTGGGCAAAATCCTTCGGATTCGCGCCCTGGATAGTGATGGTAACGGGCAGGGCCGTGGTGTTCACGTTCCTAACCTTAACCACCTGAGACGGGCTCGTGGTTCCAACTGTTTGCGCCGCAAATGTGAGCGTGGTTGGCTGCACCAGCACTGCCGTCCCAAGGCCATTCAGCAAGATCGCCTGCTGTCCGTTCCCCGGAGAGAAGTTTCCGAAAACAGTTATCGCAGCCGTCCTTTGACCAGTTTGGGTGGGCTTGAAGGCGATAAGGATTGTGCAGCTTGTGTGCGGCGCCAGGGTCGATTGTGCCCCCCCGCAGTTGTTTTGGGTTATGACGTAGTCTTGCGTGTCGAACCCGGTGAGCCCAACGCTGGTGAATGTGATCGTAAGCCCGCTGGAGTTCTTGACAGTTGCCGTGAACGGCGCGCTCTGCTTGTTCAACAGTGTGGTTGGGTAAGTATGGGGATTCGGCCCGATGGATAGGGTGACGATTCCTAGTCCTGACGCAACAACACCAAGAGAACTGCCAGTAGTAGTGGTGACAACGATCTGAGCCGTCCGTGTACCTACGCCTTGCGGGTCAAAAACTACTGAGACGACGCAGTTCTTGTTGGCGGGGATGCTGCTACCGCAGGTGTTGGTCTGGCTGTAATCGCCGGCCTCCGCTCCCTGGATTGCAATGCTGGCGATCCCAACGGCTGTCTTGCCGCCATTGGTGACCGTGAATGTCAACGGCTTCGATGCAACGCCACCCTCTGTTCCGGGAAATGAAAGAATCGTCGGCGCAACGCTAACCGCTGTCTGGGTAAGAACAGTCAGCATGCCGGCGGATGAATCGACAACCGCCAAGCCGAGCCTGCCGAGGCCAACGAAATCGCCAGCGGCCAGCCAACCGGGGTTCGTGTTTGTCGGATAGAGCGCCTCCGCCTTGAATGTTCCGTTGCCCAGTCCGAGCAACATGGAGGCAGTGTTGTCGGCGAAGTTGACAGTTGCGAGGTCCAGATGGCCGTCGTCGTTGAAGTCGCCTACAACCGCCGCCTGGGCATTGTTGCCGATTTTGTATTCTTTCGCACCTGCAAAGGTCCCGCCCGATTGCCCGAGAAGAACCGACATATTTGCGGAGGCAGTACAAACGGCAAGATCAAGAATGCCGTCCCCATTGAAGTCAGCGGTTAGCACCCAAGTGGGGGCCAAAGCCGTCGCATAGTCAGTGTGAGTCGGAAAAGATCCGCTGCCCGCGTCCAGGAGAATGGAGACGGTGTTATCGGTGTTGTTCGGAACAGCCAGGTCGAGCAGGCCATCACCGTTAAAATCCCCAATCGCAACGCCCTCTGGCCCATTTCCAGTCGCATAAGTCTGCTGGGTCTGGAACGTACCATTGCCATTGCCAAGAAGGACCGACACAGTGTTGTCTGTGTAATTTGCAACCACCAGGTCGAGGCTGCCATCATTGTTGACGTCAGCTGCGGCAAGAGCGATTGGGCCGTTGCCTGTGGAAGGCTCCTGCGCAAGCAGAGTGAAGGTGCCGTCACCATTTCCTTCCAGGATCGCGACTTTCTTGGTGTGCCCGAGCAGAACCGCAAGATCCAGTCTGCCGTCGCCGTTGAAGTCCCCGGCGATAATGGCGACTGGGAACCCAGAACCCAGAGGATAGTTCACCGCCGTCTGGAATGTGCCGTTGCCATTGCCGAGGAAGACATCGACGCTATTCGATGAATTCGCAACCGCCATGTCCGTGTTGCCGTCGTTCCGGAAATCACCGGTGGCTACGGCCGCAGCAGAAGTGTTCGCCGTGATGTCGTTCCGGGTCATGGGGGCGCCCGTAGTCGACTTGTTCACGGGAAATAGCACGACTTCGGAAGTACCTCCGCCAGGAGCCGGATTGGTTACACTCACCTCCGCAGTGCTGGCGGTCGCGATATCGGTGGCAAGAATCGCCGCCGTCACCTGCGTGCTGCTGATAAATGTCGTGGCGCGAGCGCTCCCGTTCCAATTGACTACGGCGCCCGAGGCAAAGCCTGTCCCGTTGATAGTCAGAGTAAATGCAGCTCCGCCCGGAATGGCAGTGTCAGGTACGAACGGTTGGTTCACGAGAGGAATAGCGCTTTGCGCCAGCAGTTGAGCCGATGCCAGCGCTACTAGAAAACATAAAAGCAGCGCGGTGTGAGCCAGTGTCCGGCGCGAGCCCAAGGTGAGCCGGGGAGGAGTAGTTGCATTCATCTTCTTAGCAGTGTTCATAAAAGTTAGTCTCCAAAATTTTTCAGATTGACCGTGGTGGTCCGTCCCGATCGGTCTCGTTCCGATTGCTTTCTGGTATTCAAATTCATGGCCCAACGACGAAGGGGGAGGAGGTTGCCAGGCGAAATCCGAAGTGACCTTACTCGTACAGCTCGTCTGCTTTGGTTGTTAGGGGAGAAACTCTAATCAAAAACTTTCAAACCAAGTAGTTCCATGGTTACGTTCCAAACAAAAATCGATCCGAACACCACATAGCGCCGCCACAGCCTGCGTGGTTCTGCAATCAGCCGGTACAGCCATTCGAGCCCGTGCTCCCGCATCCAGCGCGGCGCCTGCTTCAGCCTGCCGGTGTTGAGGTCAAAAGCGGCCCCCACGCCGAACATTGCTGGAACGCTGAGTTTGTCGCGGTGCTCATACATCCAGGTCTCCTGCTTGGGAGTGCTTAACCCCACCCACAGGACATCTGGGTTTGCGGCTTGTATGAGCTCTACTAATTCCCTGTCTTCACTCTCAGTGAGCGGTCGGAATGGAGGACAGTATGTTCCCGCAATGCGTATACCGTGGCGCTGCTGAAGAGTACGAGCCAGATCGTCCGCTACTCCCGGTGCACCGCCATAGAAAAAGTGGCGGTACTTGTTTCCGGTGACATTGCAGAAAGTCTCCGTAAGCTCCGGCCCGTACACTCGCCGAGCCATCGCATGGCCATGCCAGCGGCCGAGCCAAACCAAAGGCATTCCATCCGCGACCACAAGATCTGCCGCGCCCAGAATGCTGCGGAACTTGCGATCGCGACGCGATTCCGTGATCCCGTGCATTCCGGTGACGGCGATGTAACGGCTTGACCCACGCTCCTCGATCCAACGCTCAACCTTCGCGATGACGTCCGGAATCTGCACGGCGTCCACGCGAATGCCGAGCACTTTGAACGTCGCGGTTTCCGGGGGCTCCGGGGAAACCTGCTCTTGTTGATACGACCGGCTTGGCAAACCCAGTTCTGTCGACATAGGAACGCGGTAACTAGACACACTTTCAGTGCTATTGAAATTTGGGGGGTTGGGGGAGGGATTTGGTTAGCGAGCCGGCGTCATCTCCTCGACACGCTGGCTGGCATATTTCGGTGACTTGCGAACTTCGGACTCAATCCACTTGTAGGTGATGGCCAAACCCTGTTCCAGCAGGATCGACGGCTGCCATCCTAGCACATCCTGCAGGCGCGAGTTGTCGCTGTTGCGGCCACGCACGCCCTGCGGACCCGTGAGATTGTGCCGCTTGTCGATGCGCTTTCCGGCGGCATTGGCGACCATGTCAACCAGCTGGTTGATGCTGACCAATTCGTCGGTTCCCAGATTCAAGGCATCGCGATAGTCGGAAGCCATAATGCGGATCAGGCCTTCCACGCAATCATCCACGTACATGAAGGAGCGGGTCTGGTCGCCGTCGCCCCAGACTTCGATCTCGCCGGTCTCTCCGCAGAGTGCAACTTTGCGGGAGATTGCCGCGGGAGCTTTTTCCTTGCCACCGTCGTAGGTGCCGAGAGGACCGTAGACATTATGGAAGCGGACGATGCGGGTTTCGAAAGCATAGTCCTTCCAGTAGTAGCGGCAGAGCTCCTCGGCGAACAGCTTCTCCCAACCGTAACCGGGCTCGGGATCCGCCGGAAAGGCATCCTCTTCACGGAGAGGCGTGACTTCAGGATTTTTCTGCTTGCCTTGTGCATATACGCAAGCCGAGGACGAGAACAAGAAACGCTTCACGCCGTTCTGCTTGGCAGCCTCGAGCATGTGAGCGTTGATGAGGATATTGTTGCGGCTGATGTCAGCGTGGTTGGCGGTGATGTAGCCGATTCCGCCCATGTCGGCGGCCAGGTTATACGCCTGATCGATGCCGCCGCGCGTGGCCAGCAGACACATATCGGCCTTGCGCAAGTCCAGAATTTCGAACTCATCGGCAGCGCTCTTTTCGTATTCCGGGTACTTGATATCGACGCCCCGTACCCAGTGCCCGTCCTTCTTAAGACGACGAACCAAATGATGCCCGATAAATCCACCCGCACCTGTTACCAGTATCCGTTTTTGTGTGCTCATTCCAGTTTCTCCTGAGAAAATTGTGTAGCGAATCGTACCGAATTGCTTAAACAGCTTGAAAAAATTTAGCGGGGGACCTCTCGAACCAGAACCAACGTTTGATCATCCCGACAGATTGTTACGAAGCCCGTACTGTTGTTGCACCCATATGGACGGGGGTTTTGGACAATACAAAATTTTCAATAACCAGGGCATCTACTCCGGAACAAAAATAACTCCGCACCGCATCTTGTGGCCGAGCCACCAGAGGCTCTCCGGCGATATTAAAAGACGTATTCAAGAGCATGGGTGCGGGTGCGTGCTCGCCAAAGCGCTTGAGCAGATTCCAAAATAAAGGATTGCTGGCTCGATTCACCGCGTGCAAGCGGATCCTGTTTCCGGGCAGGCAGAATTCCTGCGGCACGGCATCGGCATCCGGACGGACTTTCGCCAGAGAATTCATGGAGCGGCACAGCGTGGAATACTCAAAGTAGCGGCCGCAATCTTCTTCCGGTACTGAGACCGCAAAGGGACAAAACCAGTCGCGGTGCTTGATGTAATCGTTGAGATTTTCCCGCACATAGGGAGCCCACGGCGAAGCTAGCAAACTTCTATTGCCGAGCGCACGGGGTCCAAACTCGGTCGCTCCCTGAAACCAGCCCACGATCTTTCCGGCTTCGAGCAGGTGCACGGTCGAATCCATTTTTCGGTCGCCCGTGTTCGGAACCGTATAGCGTGATTTGGAGTTGTCCAGAACGTCTTTGATTGCGTGCCGGCCAAAGGATGGTCCCCAGTAGCTGCCGATTTCCGGCTCGCGCCGCGGCTGGCCCTGCTCATGGTGCCATGCCATCGTTGCCGCGCCCACAGCGCAACCCGAGTTGCCCGGCGCTGCAGGAACGAAGATCCGATCAATGCCCAGCCGGGTTTCCAGGTCGGAAACCAGCAACGCGTTCTGGAACAGACCGCCGGCCAGGCAAATCTGGTTCACGCCTTCCTTCTTGCAGTAGTGCTCGAGCAGATCGCCCACGATTTCTGTGCAAGCCGCTTGCAGGCTGCTGGCCAGGGCGCGACGCTGATCGTCATCAAGCTCGACGTTGCCGTTGGCAAGGCCGATATCGCGATAAAGTTTGGTCGAGAGCGCAAAGCGTCCGGTTACTTCGTGATTCAGAAAAGCCGAATTCAGCCGAGGCAAAATGCCGCGCGAGCCGCGAAGCATGTTGAGGAATTGTTTCTTGAATAGCGGTTCGCCTTGCACGCTCAGCCATTGCGTCTTGTGTTCTTCTTTCTGCGGCACGAAGCCCAGAAGTTCCGTGACACGCGAATAAACCATTGCCAGCGAATCCGGGCACGGAATGCTCTCGATCATCCCGATTTTTGTTCCTTCTCCGAGGGCGATCATTCCGGTACGTCCGTCGCCATCCTCGTCCATGGTCAGGATCAATGCTCGATCGAACGGTGACAGGTAGAACGCGCTGGCGGCGTGACAAAAATGATGCTCAAAGGTAAGAAACTTACAGGGCGACGTGCCATTCTTGTGCTTCAACGCTCGAAGGCTGCTCAGGTCGCGAGCCAAACCGCCGAGTTCGTTGGCCTCGTAGTACGCGCCTGCCACCGGTGAAAACGGCGACGTACGCGCCGCTCCCCAGGAGCGCCGAGCCCAGCCCTGGAAGGGACGCGTTGCCACCGCGATTGCATCCAGGTCATGCCAGGTAGCGCCTGCCTTCTCCAGGCAAAATTTCATGGCTGCCTCAGGCAAACCGCGGGTGCGGACGCGCGTCAACTTGCTGTCTTCGATGGCGGCAACGATCCTGCCGTCTTCGAGTAGGGCCGCGGCCGTGTCGTGCCGGAACGATGATAATCCGAGGATTCGCATAAGCGGAGAATGCTCTGTCTGTGGGGGCGGAACGCTTTAAGAGTTGCAGATGTACAAAACTACCGGGGGATGTTCTTAGTGCCGCAATAACTATTTCGAAGTCCTTAATTCAGTCGCCGTCGCCGGCAAATGTCGGCATGGCTC
This sequence comes from uncultured Acidobacteriaceae bacterium, assembly GCA_963838015.1. GTDB lineage: Bacteria > Acidobacteriota > Terriglobia > Terriglobales > Acidobacteriaceae > Sulfotelmatobacter. The sequence goes on from CAWIPG010000002.1 coordinate 148,506, forward strand.
GCATCTGCTCGATCAAGGGACTCGTACGAGAGAGAAACTCGACGTGCCCGCACTTTGGACATTCCAGCATGACATGCTTATGCGCTACATCTGGCGGCAGAAAGCTCAGACGCGTGAACAGGTATTCTTCCAACGAACTGTGACATCGTAGGCAGTCAAGGCTCATAAACACCTCATGCAACGGCTGGTTTTGCTGGTACCTGAGTGCAATCAATCTCCGGTTACCGGAACCCTTTCTTCCTGTGTAACCACTCCCAGGTCCTGGCCTCTCATACCGCGATACAGCCGCAACCAGCTCAAAGGAGCAATGCAATAAGCGTATATTACCGCACGATCAAGCGCTCGGTAAGCACTGTACAAGAGCGCATCGGTCTGTCTCTCCAACCAACTTGGCTTGCCCACATCAGAAGCATCCAGATCGCAATAAACCGGCCAGGTCCCCCTGTACTCTTCGCGCCAGAGATTGGTATAGCGATGGATCTTCTTCTTGAGCGCCGAGGGCAGAACTTCTTCGCGGGGGCCGGATGCGCGAATTTGCTTCCCCTTCACCATGTCATGGTGCTCGCGGTCATAAATTGCAGAGCGGGGTGCATTCTCAAGCAAAAGCATCCGGGCATCGAACGGAATCTGGAGGAATTCGCAAATCCCACGCAACGCCCCTTCGGGATCGCGAACCAGTTCCTCGTACTGCAATACATGCACTGGAACTCCGGCGCTTACGAGGCCATCGATTTCCTTCTTCAACGCCCTACAGCCGAGCAGAGCGCGCAAGGACATGCCGGGACGGGAGAACCAGGAATCTTTGCCGCTCGCCCGGGCAATGCTGCGGCAAACGTCAGCAGGATTGCGGCAGATCACTACGAATCGCGCTTTGGGGAACTCGCGCGCCAGCTGTGTCATCGAGTCATGGTAGTTCGGAGATTTGCATCCCCAAATTGCTTCGCCAGCATATTGCCGATAAGCCAACTCCATGGCCATCGGCAAACTCGAAACCTCGGAGGCGAGCCTCGCGCCGTTGAGTTGATGGCGGGTCAGGGCGCCATTCCAGAACTCCCACCTCTGGAGCCAATCGGTTCTGGACTTACCCCCACGAAACAAAGGCCGCAACAGCGGCAAGTCGCCTTCATACATCAAGGCAACCTGGGAGTGCTGATTGAGCAGGGCATACAGCAAAGACGTACCGGAACGCCACATTCCGACCACAAACAAAGGGCCCGAGTACGCTTTCTGTGAAGCTTGCTTCCCGCCGTTTTTGATGCTGCTTTTGTTATCGATTAGTTCGGTCATTGTAAGAAGGGTCAGGGTAAGAAAGATCAGGGTAAGAAGGATCAGTCAGAATTTGTTTCGCGGCTTGCCGCTTGCGGCGCAGGAATTCAGCGTACGCGATGATCGTGAAGTAGAACAGGGGCGCGTGCCAACTCATCTCGATATTGAAGAAGGAGCGAACCGTGATAACTCCGAGCAGGCCCGCAATTTCCGGTAGCCATTCACGCTCGTCGGGAGCGAGAGAGCGGTCCCAGTAACTGCGGATTACGATCCACCAGCAAGCTATGAAAGCCACTACGAATGGGATCAATCCCCAGAAGCTGGTGTCGGTGAGAACTTCCAGCCAGTCGCTATGAATCTGCGAGGTAACAATGCCGAGCTTGCCGAGGACCGCAAACCTGCCGCCAGCATAAGCGCCGAAGCCGGTGAGCGCGCCGCTGCATCAGTTGATGCCAGGCAAAGCTCCACCAGTCGCCGCGTCCGCTGAGGCCTGAGATTTGAGCATCGGTCTGATCGCGGGCCAGGAACTGAATGACCCGAGGGCCGAGCAGCGTAGCCGGCAGCTCCGACAAACTCGGCAACGAAGCGAGAGTGAATAGCAGGTAGAACACGCGCGCAAGACCGGCGGCTAATCCGAGGCCAATGCCGATCCAAGCCTTGCGTTCGAATACAAGTACCAGGAACACCCCGACCACAAATCCCATCATCGCGTTGCGGGTTTGCGAAGCTATCAGGGTAACGATGCCGAAGACCAGAAGTATGCTGTACCACGCGCGCTCACTTTTCTCCGGCTTGCGAAACAGCCGCGCGATCGCCACAATGCCCACCAGCGCGCTTGAAGCGCCCAGACTATTGTAAGAAATCACCGGCCACGGACAAGACAACCGGCCTAGCTCATCGAGCGCTTCCGTAGGCCACAGGGCCGCGCCAATCCAGCTCATCACCAAATCGAAACCGTACAGCATCCAAACCCAATTCCCCATTCGTCGAATTTCTTCCATCGACAACACGGTCGCCAGGATTGCCGCCAGCGTGGCAACATCAAGCAGAAATTCGAGCGACTTATAGAGTGTCCACGACCAGTAAACCGACCAGGTCGAAGAGATCACGCAGACGATGCCATAAATGGCCAGCCAGCTCACGATCCCTTTGAACAAGCTGTCGCGCCAAGAAGTCTCCCGATTCAGCAGGCGCCATCCCAATACCGCCGCAACGATAAATTCCGGACCAAGACGCAACAGAGCCCAGGCATCGACCGGAGTGGAAGCTACCTCTTGATTATCACGAACGCGAAATACCAACGTACTGATAACGAGCAATGCGAGCGGCCAATGCCACCACGTCCATGCTGCCCGCAAACTAGCGAAATGCTTAACTCCTTGCCTCAGCCCCATCACTGCCACGATCGTGAGTGGCGCAATGAGAACGATCAGCAGCACCATGGGCACAATGCCAATGCGTTCAAAGTCGGCCGAAACAAAGTACACGCCGAAGCTGAGCATCACCCCGAGCACGGCAAACCCCAACAGCACTTTCAGGTTCCGGCTATTCGCCAGCCCCGGCTGCGCGCTCTCGATGTTCATCTTTTCAGTTGCGGTATTCATTGGGTGACAGTTTGCGATGCGGCTTGCTTATCGCCTTTGCTTCTGGGTCTTTACTTATCGGCCTTCTTTGAGAGCTTGCAGTACGCCGTAGTACGCGGGTTTTTTCTGGTAGTGTTCGTCGAACAATACCGGGTTCGCATCCGTCAGGTCTTTGGCTGTGCGTAACCAGCTGTACTGGTCAGCCAATCCCCACACCGCGAAGCTGGTGCAGTTCGAGTCTTTCAAGCAGGTATGCGCAATGTTGTAGAAAATCTGTTTCTGATTCTCGTATGGATCCGCAATCGCTCCCGCCGGACCCTGGTAGACATCCATCTCGGTAACTTGCACCTGAACGCCGAGCTTGCGCGCCTGATCCAGGTAGTATTTGAACTCGTCAACATAGGTGGAGTGAAGCTGCTGCGCCTCCAGGTGCATCTCGCAGCCAACAACATCGATGTGGCCGCCCAGAGCCTTCACCCGCCGGATCAGATCGAAAAATTCATCGGCCTTGACCCTATCAACGCCCGCCTGGCCAAACTGCTCATTCACCATGATGGGGACGTTGGGGTTGGCTTCGTAGACATACTTCGATGCACTGGCGATCATTTGATCCTGCCCTAGAATCGATCCCCAGCAGCCGTTATGCTGCGGAGCAGTGACCGGCTCGTTCACCACTTCCCAGGTATAGAAAGTGTCGCCGCCGTGACGGACGATGGTCTGCACGTCGTCCTTGATAATTTCATCCAGTTCTTTCGCAGACCAACCGCCGCAGCGCCCTCGTCCTTCGAAGTGCAGCCATTCCGGAGAAGAATTATTGCGATAGATAAGGCCTGCGCCGAAGAGCTTCATGTTGTGCTCTTTGGCAAATTTCATTTCCTTATCCATCAGGTCGAAGTCGTAGTGTCCGCGCTCATTCTGAATCTTCATCGCCATCACAGCCGCGTGGTTGAACTCCCGCGCCATGATTACCTGATGTTCAGGATCCTGCCTCCAGTAACGCGGCTGGATGAGGGTGCCAATTCCGAATCCCATTTTGTCGGCGTAGTACCGCAGGGTTTCGTTGTCGTTTCCGCCCTGAGTTTTCTGGCCGGAGGCGAGGCCCGCCACTACCACAAGCGCTGCGAACGCGGCGAGAATCTTAATCTTCTTTGCCATTTCGATCCTGAGTTTCAATTTACGCGGCTTGTGCTTCGGGCAACGGATTTCCAACCGCGACCTTGCGGCGAAGAATGTACACCGCAAATAGCAGAGCGGCGCCTTGCGAGAGCACGATGCCCAGCACGCATCCCCACAAACCGTAAATAACAGTGAGTGGAACACCGATGGCTACGGACAGCACGCTGGCGGCACATCGCGCATAAAAGACTGAAATCGGAGATTCCATGGCCCGCAGAACAATCGTCGGCCCGAAAGCCGCGCTCCACAGAATCGTCTCGGCAGCCACGTATGGAATCAGGTACGACACTTCCATGTACTTGCCGCCGTAGAGGAAGTGAAAGGCCTGCGATTTGAAAGGAATAACGGCGAGCCAGTAAACAGCCGCTCCGCCTACATAGAGAAGCGCAATGCGGCGCGTCAAAAATCCAACGCTCACGGCACCCTCTTCGCCATGCACCCTCGCCGCATACGGAAGAAACAGACAGGCCAGCGCGGTGAAGCTTTGCTCCAGAGGCAGGGCTAAATTCATCAACGCCCGTAGTTGACCGGCTGCCACCAACCCGCCTTTGAGTGCGCCAAGCAGCGGATAGTACATGTAGTACGGAATCCAGGTCAGCGCCGCGGTGGCCAGTGCCCACCGGCCGTATACCCAATGACGATGCCAGGTCTGGCCCAGGGTCGGCCCCGGAATTTCCGCGCTCAAAGTCGAACGCACACGGAACAAAAGGTACGTTGAAGTGATCAGCCCGGCGATCGCCATCAGCACGAAGGCCACGAACGGTGACATCCATCCCTGCCGATTAACGACAAACAAACCGGTAATCACCGACGTGCAGTAGATCAGCGCTCCTACAACCGCCTGCGCGGGAGCCAATTCCATGTAGAAAGAGCGCCGCGCCAGCCAAAACAACAAAATACACGGCGATGCCAGCGCCACACCAAACAGAGCAGCGGGCAACGCACCACCGCCTCCCCAATGGTACGCAATCGCAGTGGCGGCCCCGAGCACCACCACCACAACTACGCTGAGCACAACATGAATCCACAACAGAGCACCAAGATATCCACGCAGCGACTTGCGATATGCCGCACCGCTGAAGACTGCCATCGGCTCCAGCAACAAAGCTTGATAGAGAAACGTCAGCAGCAGAAACGCGGAGAAGGCCAGCGCATACGCTCCATATTGTTCCGGCGCGAGCCAGCGGGCCAGCAGGATTCCCAACAGAAAATTCGATCCGGAAATCAGCCCTTGATCGACGATTGCGAGTCCGCCTTTGGTCGCCCACGGCAAGGCGCGCCAAATCTTCGCCCCAAGTCCGGCGCTGCGCACTTCGCCGCCAACTTCGGCCTGAGCTTCCGGTGCGATTTCTTGTTCCTGCAACTCACTCATGATTCGGAATCCTTGGGCTTTGCGATTTCTGGGCTTCACAATTTCGTGGGATGGCTTGCTAGTCTGCGCAGAGTTGCTCTTGGGGATGTACGGTCTGGGATTCTTCCAGGCGCTCTTTGAGATGCTGAGCCAGAATGCGCGCTCGCGGTCCAGTCACGATGCCAACGTGGTCTCCCATGATTTCGTAGATTTCGAGACCACCGACCGCCAGATCCTTCCACCCAGCGTAAGGATCATCGACCCCGCGCAAGGATTTCTTGCTGGCGCGGAACAGAACCACGGGCCCGGAATATGACTGCGTTACGTAATGCGCGCCAGCCTGATGAATGCCGCGCCGCACTTTCTTGAGAGCCTCAGGCAGCATGCCGCGGGTAAGGCGGCGCCAGAATGTTTTGCCATACTGGCCCATCTTCCGGCTAATATAGACAACCTTCTCGGAGAGCGGGCGCTGCCACAGCTTGAGCAGAAGTTCGCGATTCGATTCGTAGCGTCCCGGAAATGTATCAAATAAAGCCAGCAGACCTACTTCTTCTCCGGCCGCTTGCAGTTGCTGCGCCATCTCCCATGCAACCGTTCCACCGAAAGACAATCCGCCGAGAAAATATGGGCCGGTGGGTTGGACCGTACGAATCTCTTTCAGGTAGTGGGCTGCCATATCTTCCACCCGAATCAAACAGGGCTGCTTGTCATCGAGACCCTGCGCTTGCAGACCGTAGACCGGCTGATCCGATCCCAGCGCTTGCGCCAGATCGCGATAGATAATCACCATGCCGCCCGCGCCGTGAACACAGAAAAAAGGAGGCTTCGCACCACCGGTCTGAATGGGTACCAGAGAAGACCAGGAAGGCGACCATCCTTCGTGGCGCACGAGTTCAGCGAGTTGTTCGATGGTGGGCGCTTGGAATAAGGTCGTGATCGGCATGCGCTTGCCAAAGATCTGCTCGATGCGGTGCATCAGCCGCACCGCCATCAGAGAATGTCCGCCCAGTTCAAAAAAGTTCTGCTGTGTCCCAATCGGTTGCACGCCCAGAGTCGATTCCCAAACCTTCACCATCCGGGCCTCGACCTCGTCTTTGGGAGCGGTGAATGCGCCGCTTGCGGCGAGCGAGTCGGTGGGCTGTGGCGCAGGCAACGCGCGGCGGTCTACTTTTCCATTGGGCGTGAGCGGCATCGCTGCAAGCCGGACGAACGCCGATGGCACCATGTACTCCGGCAGTTTGTCTTTCAGGAAGCTGCGCAACTCCGCAGCTGTCGGCCCCGGTTCTGCGGCCACGAAATAGGCGCTCAGAACTTTTTCACCACGCTCGTCTTCTCTTGCGATAACGACAGGCTCATGCACGCTGGGATGCTGGCCGAGGATCGCTTCCACTTCGCCCATCTCGACGCGAAAACCGTGGATCTTCACCTGATCGTCGGTGCGGCCGAGGAACTCGATATCTCCATTGAGCAGGAAACGCGCGTTATCGCCGGTCTTGTACAGGCGCTCTTTCGGTTCCGCACTGAACGGATCAGCAATAAATTTTTGTTCGGTCTGTTCGGGACGATTGAGATAGCCGCGCGCCACGCCCGGGCCTCCGACGTGCAACTCACCGCCTACACCCACCGGCACCTGTTGCAGATGGGAATCGAGAATGTGAATCCGCATGTTCGCGACCGGCCGTCCGATGGGCAGCGGCGTGGGTATGCCGTGGCCGTTGGGTTCGTAGGAGGCGACAATCACGCTCGCTTCGGTCGGACCGTAAGTATTAATCCAGCGCACACGACCAGCTGCGAGTTTGCGCCACTCCTGCAGCGCGCTGGCCGATGCTTTTTCGCCGCCTACAATGATCAGCCGCAAATCTTGGGGCAATTCTTTCTGCGCTCCGGAAAGTTGATGCACCAGCTCATGCCAATACGCCGTGGGCAAGTCAAGCACCGTAATCCGCCGTTTGCGGATCCATGCGGTGAAGCTGGCCGCCGTCAGCGGCATATCGGCAGTCTTCAAAACCAGCGTGGCGCCGCTCATCCACGTCGGAAGGATTTCTTCCACTGCGATATCGAAGCTGACTGAAGAAAACTGCAGCACGCGATCGGCCGGAGTTAATCCGTAAAGTTTGATCGCGGCCGTGTTGTGATTCACCAGTCCGCGATGCGTCAGCAGAACTCCGCGCGGCTTGCCGGTTGAGCCCGAGGTGTAGATCACGTAGCTCAGATTCTCCGGCGTGGTCAGGTTCTCGGGATTGCGCTCGCTTTCTTTCGCGATCTCCTGCCAGTCGGCTGTGGGATCGATCCATTCCGTTATGCCGCTGGCTACCGGCAACGCATTCTGCCGCGCAATCACGGCCTGGGCTTGCGCATCTTCCAGCATGTACGCAAGCCGCTCCTGCGGATAGTTCGGATCAAGCGGCACGCATGCGCCGCCAGCCTTCAGAACGCCCAGAAGCGCGACCGTCATTTCTGGCGAACTCTCCAGGCAAATTCCCACGCGCACTTCCGGTCCCACTCCGCGCTTCCGCAAATAATGCGCCAGCTGATTGGCTCGCGCATTCAGCTCGCGATAAGTGAGCGTCCGCTTTTCCTGTTGCACGGCCGCAGCGCCGGGAGCGCGCTCCACCTGCGCCTCGATGAGTTGATGAATGCATTGTTCGCGCGGATATTCGACTTGCGTGCGATTCCACTCTGCGAATTGCATTTTTTCAGCATCGGTCAGCAAGGGCAGCGCGGAGATGCGTTGCTCCGGATGCGCCACTACGCTGCGCAGCAGCGTCTCCCAGTGGCCGACCGTACGCGCGATAGTCGCGCCATCAAACAAATCCGTGTTGTAGACGAATCGTCCGCGGATGCCGCTCGGCCGGTCGTCCAGTTCAAGATCGAGATCGAACTTGGCCGCGCCGACATCGATTCCCATCTGCGTGATGTCCCAGCCGGGTTCGGTCATGGGGACGGAGGGCGCCAGTGAGATTAAAACCTGCAAGAGTGGATTGCGGCTGAAATCGCGGTCGGGATGGAGTTCGTTGACCAGGACTCCGAAAGGCACATCGTCGTGGGAAAGCGCGCCCAAGGTTACTTCCTTAGCCCGGTGCAACAGCTCACGAAACGTGGGGTTATGGGCGAGATCCATGCGCAGCGCCAGCGGGTTCTGGAAGCAACCCAGCAGTCCTTCCAGCCCCGGCTGCTTTCGCCCAGCGCTCACCGTGCCGACGACAAAATCGTCTTGCCCGCTGTAACGATGCAACAGCACGGTGAATGCCGACAACAATATCATGAACAGCGTTGCGCCTTCGCTGCGGCTGAGGCCGCGAAGAGCGACGCTCAACTCTGCCGACAAGCGGAACGAATGCATGGCTCCGCGAAAACGCTGCACCGCCGGACGAGGCCGGTCGGTAGGCAGTTGCAGGACCGGAACCGTCCCCACAAGATGCTTCCGCCAGTATTCGATTTGCTGGGCATACGCGCTTTCCGGCAACGACTGATTGCGCGACGCCGCGAAATCGGCATACTGAATCGGCAACTCCGGCAACAGCGGGCTCTCACTTTTAGAGAACGCCCGGTAACACGCGAGAAGTTCGGGCAGGAAGACGCGATAGATGGAAAGCCCGTCGAAAATAATGTGGTGCAGCGTCAGGTTGATCTGATATTCCGTGTCTCCGAGGCGTACGACTGTGGCTCGCACCAACGATTCCTGCTTCAGGTCGAATGGCTTTTTGCCCTGTTCGGTAGCAAGTAGATCGGCGTGTTTTTTTCGCTCGGCTTCCGGCTCATGGCGAAGATCGATCACCAACAATTTAAATTTGCTCGCCGGACGAATGACCTGCACAGGGCGTCCATCGATGACATCGAAGTTCGTCCGCCAGGCCTCGTGCCGCCGGATGATCTCAGTGAAGCTGCGTTCGAGAACCGCTACATCCAGCGAACCACTGCGCGATAAGATCACCGGCTCGTTGTAGAGCGGAGACTCGGGAGCGATCTGGCAGTGCAGCCAGATTTGCTCCTGCGCGGAAGATAAAGGAACCGGACCGGAGTTGGCGCGCTTGCGAATCCTCGTCTGCGGAATGCCGCCGGAAAGATAGCGCTCCAGGAGGCTGTTCCGAGCATCCTTGGTGCCAGTGGATTTTCCTGGGACAGAGTTTCCAACTCCAGTGACCGCACCATTGCGTTTCCCCTGATTGTCATCCGCGGTCGATCCTGAATCTCCAAAAGAAACGTTCAGCGCGTTCAGGCAGCGCAGTCCAAGATTCGTGCGCCAGACCAACTCCTGCGGCTCCAAACGAATACTGGGAAAGCGTTCCAACATGGTGCGGAATGCAATCTGCGCTTCCACTCGCGCCAACGGCGCTCCAAAGCAGAAGTGCGCGGCGTAGCCGAAAGCCAGGTGCCGATTATCTTTGCGTTGAACATCGAATCGATCGGGATCGGGGAATCTTTCTGGATCGCGATTGGCCGCGGCCATCACTGCAATCACCGCTTGCCGTTTCTTAATCTGCTTACCGCCCAGTTCCCTGTCCGCGGGCGCAAGCCGCGCCGTGTGCTGGCTGGGACTTTCATAGCGCAGCATTTCCTCGACAGCCGATGGAATCAGCGAGAGATCATTGCGCAGTTGCTGCATCTGTTCGGGATTGCGCAGCAGCGTGAGCACTCCGTTCCAATCAGGTTGGTCGTAGTTTCCTGTCCGCCGACCATGGTCACGATGGAGTTGGCCACCACTTCCTCTTCGGTGAGCCGGTCGCCATCCACTTCCGCCGTCAGCAACGAATGGATCAGTCCTTCCCGCGGATGCAACTTGATTTCATGGACCACGTCGCGGAAGTATGCGGTCATGTCCTGAACTGTTTGCAGCATCAAGCTGGCGTGATCAGGATTGTGCTGGAAGTTTCCCAGCATCTCCGCGAAATTCGCCGACCACGTTCTTCAGTTGACTCCGATCTGCGACCGGAACGCCTAACATCTCTGCGGTAACGATCGCCGGAAGCGGCTCTGCTAAGTCCGCCATCACTTCCATGCCACGCTTCCCCTGAACCTCATCCAGCAGGCGGTTGACGATCTCCTGAATGTGACCGCGCAACTGCTCCACCCGGGCCGGGGTAAAAGCTTTTGAAGCCAGCCCGCGCAGACGCGTATGCGCCGGCGCATCCATGAACAGCATCTGCTTCACCATCAGCTGCGCGATGGGACTCAACCGCGACAATCCCATGGTGGTGAGCTGCTCCGGCGTAGGTGTGCGATCCGCGGAGAAGCTAAGGAGCACTTCCATTACGTCCGCGTAGCGCGTGACCACCCACGAATGCAGAAACGGATCCCAGTGCACCGGATCCTCTCTCCGCAAACGGTGGAATAGAGGATACGGATTCGCCAGCACCTGCTGATCGAGAAGGTGGTAGAGGCTGAGGGCAGAGTCCGGCCCTTCACCTCTCGACCACTGTGTGGTGCTCGATGCCATTAGCGGCTGCGCTCCATTTCGGTGTGAGACAGCGCTTCCAGCACTTCATCGGCGCTCATGGCGTCGATCTTGGCGCGCACCAGCTTTTCAATCTCGGCTGCCATTTCCGCCAGCGTGGGATGGTCGAAAAGATTCAACAGAGATAATTCGACCCCGAAGGACTCGTTGACCTTGGCGATCAACTGCGTGCCCAGCAACGAGTGTCCGCCCAATAAAAAGAAATTTTCGTTGGCGCCCACATGGTCGACATGCAGCAGGCGCGCGATGATCTCTGCCAGACGCTCTTCGACAATTCCCTGCGGAGCGACGTAAGCCACGTCGCTAAGAGTATTGTCCTCGCCGGGAGCGGGCAGCGCCGTGCGGTCGAGCTTGTCGTGGGCTGTGAGGGGAAGCGTATCCACCTTCACGAATACTGAGGGAATCATGTAGTCCGGGAGCCGCTCCCGCAGGAACTCCCGCACCGCGCCGGCGGTGAGATTAGCTTTTGCGTTTAGTACGACGTAAGCCGCGAGCCGCTTTTCGGCCTTGCTATCGTCAACGACGACCGCGCTGGTTACGATTCCAGGGCAGTCATTCAGCGTGGCTACAATCTCGCCTGGCTCGATCCGGTAACCGCGAATCTTGATCTGCTCGTCGGCGCGTCCCAGAAAATCGATTTGCCCGTCGGGACGAAAGCTCGCCAGATCTCCCGTGCGATACATGCGCGCTTGCGGATCAGAAACGAAAGGATTCGACACGAACCTTTCTGCCGTCAGGTCGGGACGATTGCGATACCCGCGCGCCAGACTCGCGCCGGCAATATATAGTTCCCCAACTTCACCTTGCGCGACCGGCCTGCGCTCCTCATCCAGGATGTAGGCTTGAGTATTGTCGACGGGCCTCCCGATCGAAGGCTTGCTATTTCCGTGTTCTGCGGATGCGACCACTCCCGATGTGGCTACAACCGTGGCCTCTGTGGGGCCGTAGTTATTGACCAGCTTGAAGGGAAGATTTGCTGAAGGCCGGTGGTGAAGCGTGTCCGCGCCGGTGAGCAAAATGCGCAGCGGAGTTTGCGTCGGCCATTGCAGCGTCAACAAGCGCTCGGCTAAAACCGTGGCCAGAAATGTGATCGTAATTCCATGCGCCAGCAACCACTCACGGAATGCCTCGGGACTATTCCGGACAGATTCATCGGGGAAGTAAATACTCGCGCCCGCAGCAAGATAGGGCCAAACTTCCCAAACCGCCGCATCGAAGCCAATGCAGGCCTGATGACTGGCGCGGTCTGCGGCGGTTACTTCGAAAGCCCGCAGGTGCCATGCGATCAGGTTCTGCAGTCCGCCGTGTGTGAGTTCCACGCCCTTGGGTTGACCTGTCGATCCTGAGGTGTAGATCACGTACGCCAGATTATGGGCGGCGACGGGAACAACCAGCGGTTCGGTGGAAGCTGCGGCAATCGCCGCCGCATCTTTTTCCAAATCCACCACCGGATAATTGACCGAGCCTAAGCGAGCCTCGAAGCTCTTCTTTGTGACGAGCACACAAAGATCCGCACTGGCGACCATGTGCGCGAGGCGCTCGGCCGGGAGGATTGGGTCCAGCGGCACATAGGCGCCGCCGGTTTTCAGAACCGCAAGCGCAGCCACCACCATTTCTGGAGAACGCTCCAGGCAGAGGCCGACGAGCTTTTCCGGACCCACGCCCAAGGATTGCAAGTAGTGCGCGAGTTGATTGGCGCGGCGATCCAGTTCGCTATAGGTCAACGTTGTGGAACCGGCAATGAGGGCCGGTACAGTGGGCCGTAAGCGGGCCTGTTCGGCCACCCGGTTCGGGGTCAGGGTGGTTTCTGTGGATTGGATTAAGGGAGTTAATGCAGACATGGTTTCGGCCTCGTTCTGTGCGGCGATTTGGCCCTTCCCAGACTCGGTCCCGTTACTACCTTTCGACTTTTTTACCACAAAATGCTCGAGCTCTGATGCAATTTGCGGCTGGCTGACGGCTCTCATGCGGCTCCCGATCCTCTCAGGACGGCCGGAATCGTTTGCACCAGAATTTTGAGATCAAGCCACAGCGACCACTTATCGATGTATTGCAGATCCAATTCCATCCATTGCTCGAAGGGAATTGAACTTCGGCCCATGATCTGCCACAAACAGGTTATGCCAGGCTTTACGCTGAAGCGGCGGCGCTGCCAGTCTTCGTTGAAGCCTTCGTAGTCGCGCACCGGCAGCGGACGCGGACCAACCAGGCTCATATCTCCTTTGAAAACGTTGAGCAACTGCGGCAGTTCGTCGATGCTGGTTCGGCGCAACAAGCGTCCCACCGGAGTGATTCGAGGATCATGTTTGATCTTAAACACCGGTCCGCTCACTTCGTTCAGATGCGCGATTTCCTGCATCTTCTTCTCCGCATCGATGACCATGGTGCGGAATTTGTAAATATTGAAGCGACGCTTGTTCAGTCCCAATCTTTTCTGCACGAACAGAACCGGCCCGTGAGAGGTCAGCTTGATCAGGATCATCGCAACCAGGAAAACTGGAAGCAGAAGCAGAAGCAGTATCCCTGAAGCGACGATATCGAGTACGCGCTTCGCCACAAAACTTGAGCCTTCGCCCGATCCCGTGCTGTGCGTGATCAGCGGATCGCCTTCCCATTCTTCAGCGGAAGAGCGCGCCAGTTTTAGATCGAAGATGTTGCTCAACAGCCGGAACTTGATTCCCTGCTCCTCGCACAGCGCGGCGATTCGCGAGGCTTGGTAGTGCAGGGAACGCATCGGCAATGCCATCACAACTTCATCGACCACGCTGTTGCGCAGGAACTGCGGAACCCCGTCGAAATCGCAGGCGAGCGCGAAACCGCTGCTACGGAACATATCCAGCCCATGCCATTCCTGATCGACAAACCCGATCACCCGGTAACCGGCTCCGGGGCGGGAGAGAATTTTCTGAGCGAACGAAACCGCCCGGTTGTTCGTTCCGACTACCAGAACGTCGCGCAGGTTGCGGCCATGTTTTCGAAAGTATGCCAGCACCATTCGCATCATCAGGCGGCTGCAGATTGCTGAAATCGTGCTCACCAGCCAGAAGACGATGAGGAATCTTAGCGTCGCCATCCGAACGCGAAACAGCATGGAACCGATCAGAATGATTAGCGTACACAGCGATGTTGCCTTCACTACATCGACAACTTCGCTGAACCGTTTCGCCAACCGGCGGGAGGCATAGAGCCCGCAGAGATTAAAGATGAAGTGCCAAGCCAGCAGGAAGATCGAGAAGATCACAAAGTTCTGGATCTTCACTCGCATGGAGAAGAACTCCTCCAGCGTGACGGCATGGCTTTGGCTGAGAACAGCTGCAGAGGCTCCGAGGTATGCCAGCAGCATGAGCCCGACGTCCCACAGTTTGAAGGCATTCAGCAGAATCTGGCGGCGAGCATTGGACATGATTAGGGTCACCCAACGTGGAGCAGTAATATGGAGCAGTTACGAAGGATCGGTTTTGTAGGAACAACAGATTGGAAGAATTTCTTGCGGTTACAGCTTGTTGTAGATTCCCTGCGGGATGGGGAACGTACGCTGATTCAATATTGCGCCCAACACGCGCACCTTGGCGCTTTCCAGTTCCCGCACCGCCTTCCGCGCGGTTTCACGGCGCGAGGAATTCGCCTTGATCACCACCACTGCACCCTCAGCGGCACGCCCCAGGACCACGCTATCGTTGACCGTGTTCAGCGCGGGGCCGTCGATCAGAACATAGTGAAACTCCGATCGCAATTCCGCCACGCGCGCCCGCATGCGATCCGAGCTGATTAGAGACTGCCATTGGGTGCTGTCTGCGCCGCAACTGAGCAGCCACAGATTTTCCCTGCCCACCTGCCGGGCGAACTTGCGAATATTTCCCTGCTCCCGCAAGGCATCGGAAAGTCCCGTGTGATTTTCGGTCCCGAACTGCTGATGCAAACCCGGCGCGGCGAAATTTGCGTCGACCACGCACACTGATGCCGAAACCTGAGATGCCAGTATCTCCGCCATGCGGGCACATACCCAACTGCATCCGCTGCCGGTTTCCGAACCTGCCAGCACAACCGCGCGCGTCGCTTCCGCTCCGGGAACCAGAAACAGACGCTGCACCACCCGGGTCAATTCGTCCCTCTGCCCTTCTTCCATGTTTAGCCGCAAAGGCACAGGCTCCAACTCTGGCAAAGGTGAGGACTGCGGGGCCGGAGCCGGGGCAGGCTCGAGGATGGGCTCGAGGTCGGCTTGGAACATGTCGTGCTCTTTCCCGAGGTTCTGCAATAATTCGAAGTTTCGGCTCATAGACTCCTAGTGTATTTCCCGGTAATCAATGCTCGCTAGGGGGAGCTATTGTCGAATCCAATCCGGACTTACGGAAGTTCGTCCGGCAGCACAGGCGTGGAATCGGAATTGCCAGGTTCGACGCGCCAGTCTTTCAGCATTCGAGTGACGTTCTGCATGTGGATACGGGCTTCGTCGGGGCCCAGGGGCTTTCTGGCCTCCGATTTCGCCGCGGAGTTGGCGGTTCGAGCGCCAAAAGAACCTTCGTGCATTTCCCCGCCATTTGTTCCATTTCGTTTGCCAGATGTCTGCGCGGTGTTTTTCCACCAGGATTTTTCTTCATCCCACTCCTGGCGATAGTCGAGATTCAAACCAAAATGCGGCTTCGAACGGGCGGGCTCGGACGTCGTGTCCCAATTGGCAAGCAAGCGCCGTACATCCAGATCTTCGGCAACTTCCTGCACCACCGGCAAATCCACCGTCTTCTTCTGCAGAGCGAAGGCCAGTGAGAGCGAGTGGAAGCAAAGGTTGTTGATGTTACGCGGAATGCCGCCACTGAACTCGGCGATCATCGCAATGGCCGAAGGAGTGAAAAGTGAAATCCCCTGATATCCGGCAACCCGCAGACGGTGGTCAATAAACCGCGCCGTCTCCTCTGCGCCTAACGGAGTTAGCCCAATGAAACTGGCGATGCGCTGGTGCAACTGGTTCAATCCCGGATGCGCCAGCTTCTCCGCCAACTCCGGCTGGCCGGAAAGAATGATCTGCAGCAACTTGGCCCGTGGAGTTTCAAAATCCGAAAGCAGACGAACCGTTTCGAGAACCGCCGGATCGAGATTCTGGGCTTCGTCGATCACGATGATGAAACGATTTCCGGCGCGCGCCTCTTGCAGCAGGCAGCGGTTGAATTCTTCGTGCATCTGCACGAAATCCTTGCCGTCGCCATCGATGCCGACTTCCGCCAGCAGGAAGCGCATGAACTCGCGCGAACTGCATTGCGTCTGAAACAAAAACGCGGTGCGCGCGCGATTACGGAACTTTTCCAGCAGGTGGAACAACAGCGTGGTCTTACCCATGCCCGGCTTGGCAATGAGCGCAAGAAAGCCGCGGTTGGCTTCAATTCCGTAGAAGAGAGAAGCCAGCGCCTCGCGGTGCCCCGGTCCCAGGTAAAGATACCTGGGGTCCGGAGTTACGCCGAAGGGTTGTTCACGAAGTCCAAAAAATCCTTGAAACATAAGGTCACTTAGGCGAGATGCGCAGGCCGGATATCTGTGTCTTCATCGAGCGACCGGCCGTGGCCGTTACCATTCCGATGACCGTTGCCGTTCATGCTGTCGTTATAGGCGCGGCGTGGAACTGCGGCCAACACTGGGATGCCGAGCTCAGCAGTAACTTCGGTCGGCGTCCGGAAGGATTGATCCATGTAATCGAGCGTAAGCGCCAGGCCCATGCTGACCACCGGAGCCAAAATAAGTCCCAACACCACAAACAGCCAGGGTGAACGGGTGGGCAGCGCCGGAACCGAAGGCGGCTGCGCTACCGCAACGTTCAGGATGTTGTTCTGATCGAGTGCATCGGCGATGCGCGCTTCCTCGCCCTTCTTCAGGTAGAGGAGATAGTTTGCTTCGTTAGCCTTTTGCGTGCGCAGCAAATCCTGTTGCGTGATGCCTTTTTCGTCGAGTTGACGGGCGTTGGCCGAATAAAGATTCACAATGGCCTGGGTCGCGGTTTCGCGCGCCTGCAGCCCGCTAAGATCGGCTTTCGCCTTCGCCAACTCCCCGTTGATCCATGCGTAGGTCGGATTCTGGTCAGTGGTTTCATCGCTCAACGGCGTTGCCTCTTCTTTGGCCAGAGTGGCACGGGTCTCGGCGACTTCCTTGTCCACTTCAACCACCAGCGGATAGTCGGATTGATACTTCGTGAGCAATTCCGTTCGTTTCAATTCCAGGGTCGCGAGCATTCCCTTCAACTGTTGCAGAACTTGCGGGTCGTCACCCTTCCTCATCTGCGTGGTGAGCCGCGAGGGCGTCGATGTCTCCTGTGCTTGGAGCTCCTTAATGCGTGTCTCGGTTGCCTTGATTTCAGCCCGCGTAGACTCCAGCGTGCTATTGAACTCAGTCAACTTTTGCAAAGTCAGATCGCGCATCTGTGCGGGAGCGACGCCGCCCTGCTCGCTGTCGAATTGCTTGAGATTATTTTCCGTCTCTTCCAGAGCCTTCCGGTAGCGCTCCGTTTCCTGCTCGAAGAACTTGGCCTGTCCCACCGGATGATGCACTTCCAGGTGCTTCTGGATGTAAACGGCATTCAGCGTCTGGAGCACCTTTGCCGCCAGTTGCGGATTCTCCGATTCGTAGCTCACGTCGATCATGTTGCTCTTCTTGATCGGGTCGATCCCCAGCTCTGATCGAAGCCGGCGTACGGCTTTCGCAATTCTCAGATCATCCGACTGGTGGACGCCGAAGATAGCCAATAACGATTTCTTTTGGTCCAAGCCGCAGTCCAGCACGACCTTGCGCAGCACATCTTCGCTGCCGACCAGTTCGGCTTCGGAATTCAGCTCTTCCTCGCTGATCGTGTCTTTGAACATCATGGGAGCGCTCTGCTCCGGAGTGACCACGGGATCGAGGCGCTCTTTTTTCACCAGCAGCTTGGTCTCGGCGCGATAGGTGGAGTGCAGGAGCAGACCGGGCAAAAGCGCGCCCGCGAAAACGCCCAGAAAGCACAGGGCCATCACCCGTTTGTGGCGAAAACCGATGGCCACAAAATCTTTCAGCGTGAACGACAGGGGCCGGCTTGCAGTGTTAGGAGAGTTTAGATTCATATTGCCTCCACAGAACTTCTCTCGAACGAAACTTTTAGAACGATCTACCCACGTCTAGAACGATCTTTTCTAGAAACGATCTTGCCTAGAACGATCTACCCAGGTACGTCCCCATGTTGGCATTGGGAATGAAATGCTCGATCTTGGACATTACGTTTTTCGGTACAAACAGCATGTCGCCGGGATGAAGAAAGGGATCCTCGTTCAACAAACCCGCTTTTTCCATCTTTTTCACATCGATAATCTTGGCTTCCGTCCATTGGTCGGAGACCCGCCGGAATAACAGCACTTGTGAGTGCTTGGACGCTTCCGTAAATCCGCCGGCGATGGCGATGGCCTGCGTCAGGGTGGTGTCACCGCGCAGATCGTACTTGCCCGGCTTGCCGACCTGTCCGTCGGCGATAAAATACGGCTTCTCAAAATCCTTGAGCACAATCGCGATGATGGGATCACGCAGGATCTTGGCATAGGCAGTGTGCACGGTCTCGGTCAATTGCGGAACCGTCTCGTCCTGCACATGCACATCGCCGACGCCCCGCAGCGTGACATAGCCATCGGGCTGCACGGTGACGGTCTGATTAAACTCAGGACTGAGATCGAAGTTCACGTCGAACTGGTCGCCGGCGCGAATTTTGTAGCGGGGATACCGCTGCTGGAGTTGCGGATTTGGCGTGCTCGAATTCGTGTCCGCTGCTGGCGCGGGTTGCGTGCTCGCGGAAGCCATCTGCTTGGCGCCATCCTGCGCCCAGCACAAAGTCGTGACTACGAAAACTGCGATTAGAATTTTCACCGCTGATGTTCTCATCTTTTCCATCTCGACACCTAAACCTCTCGCGGGCGCCGGGCCCCTATTATTTACCCTACATGCCTGAAAAGTCATCTATTTTCGCTGGTTTTCCTGAAACCGGAACCACTCTGCACCCTGGCAGCGCGTCCGGCACGATGTTGAAGCGCTGCATCTTATAGAGCAGCCCTCGATAGCTGATGCGCAACAGTTGAGCCGCCCGTTTCCGGTTCCCTCCGGTTTGCCGCAAGGCATGGGTGATGGCATTACTTTCCGCCTCGGCCCGCAGCACGCGCAGGGAGAAGGTCACCGGGCTCGCCAGCGCCACACCACGCTCTGTGCTGGATTGGTCCTGGCTCTTCCCACGCAAATCGCCCGTTTCCCGAGTATCCCGGGCTTTCGATTCGATGTCATTCATAGCGTACCTCGTATGATCTTGAATTGATTTTTTCTGGCAACAGCTGTGCGCGATCCGGGGTGAGCAACTCATCGCGCGTTTTTCGTTGAGATGGTTAAACAGGCTCTACGTCGTAGCCCTCGACACGGATGGAAACTGAGCGCTGTATGGATTCGATGGAGATCACCAGGCTGCGTTCCTTGCTTTGGGAGGCGAGGATGCCTTCAACCCCATTCAAAGCCCCTCCCCGTACTCGTACCCGCTGGCCAATGCGCAGGAAATTGTGCTCTTTTACTGGAACCTTATTGGCGAGCACAGTGCGGAGATCATCGATTTGAGCATTGGGAATCGGTACCCCGGTGCGTTGCACTCCCACGAAACTGACTACTCCGTGGGTCTGCAGCACGGTCAAGCGTTGTTCTCCGACGGCATAGTTCAAGCGAACAAAGCAGTATCCGGAAAACAACGGAACATCGACTTCTTTTTTGCGATCGCTCCATTGACGAAGCTGATTGATCAGGGGAAGAAATGTTTCGATGCCGCGCTTGTCGAGTTGCTCGGTGGCTATTTTCTCGTGCCGTGAGCGCGTCCGGATGGCGTACCAACGGATTTCATCGAGTGAGGTTAATGACTCAATCACCGCTCCGTAGCCCCCCACCGGCAAACCAACGCTGCTCATAGCTTCGCCCTCTCAGTCACATACCCTGACTGGTGCCCGGGACACGTACCCGTGCCGGAGTTAACTGACGTCGTGTTGTGCGAGAAAGAGAACCTGTGATTGTTGAGGGGAAAATGCAGTGAATTTGCAGCAACCAACTATGAACACAGGCTAAGCGGGCATGCACGTTCTTGCAATAGGAAGAACGGGCTATTACCAACGGTGCTTCTGGAATCATAGTGGAGTCCTTATAACGACTTGGGAGGGTTACTTCTAGTCCTATGCGACCTGCTTCTCAATGATGAAATTCCCTAGAACCAGAGCGTCCATCTCGCTCTTGGAAAACGTATTGAAAGCGTTTGCAGGAGTGTTCACGATGGGCTCGCCCTTCAAGTTGAACGAGGTATTCAGAATCACCGGTACTCCCGTTGCCTGGCCAAAGCGTTCGATCAGCTTGTAATAACGCGGACTCTCAGCCTTGAACACAGTTTGCAGACGTCCGGTGCCATCCACGTGGGTGATCGCCGGCAGTGTGGCCTTCTCGCCCTCTTTTACCGGCACAACATATTGCATGTATCGCGCCGGACAGTGACTCGTTGCATTGGGCAGTTCGAAATACTTCTCCGCGGATTCGGCGAGTACCGAAGGCGCAAACGGACGATAAGGCTCGCGGAACTTGATCTTCGCGTTCACGATCTCCTTCATCTCCGGATTGCGCGGGTCGGCGATGATGCTGCGATTGCCGAGAGCGCGCGGCCCCCACTCGAAGCGTCCCTGCGACCATCCCACCACTTGTGCGCCGGTCAACCGCTCCACTACGCGGTCGAGCAATTGGTCTTCGTTTCCGAAGCGCTCGTGAGGAATGTTGTTCTGCGTCAGGAAATCGCTGATCTCGCCATCCGAGTTCTCGCGTCCCCAGTAGGCATGCTGCATGGTGAAGTTCCGCGGCTTGCCGAGCAGCGTGTTATAGGCCCACAAAGCCGCGCCCAGCGCCCCGCCGCCGTCTCCGGCAGCTGGCTGTATGTACAGTTCATCGAAGCCTGATTCGTTCAGAATTCGCGTGTTGGCAACGCTGTTCAGAGCGACACCACCGGCCATGCACAGCCGCGTCATCCCTGTGGTCTTCCGCAGATGCTTGGCCATATTCAGCAGCATCTCTTCGGTGACCTTCTGAATGCTGGCAGCAATGTCAGCATAGTGCTGGTTCAGCTTGGAGAGTTCCTGATAGTTTCCTGGAGCCGTGCCGAAATATTTCGGGAAGCCGGTGCCCTCGGTGAAGAACAAGCTCTTCGGCTGCCGGGGCGCGCCGAAGAGCGCCTCGAACTTACTGCTGTAGGTCTTGTGCGTCGAGTGATGGAAGCAGAAGTAATCCATGTCCAGGGCAAAAGAGCCGTCCTGGTTCTGCTGGATCAGCTTCCACACTTTGTCGACATAGCGCGGTACTCCATAGGGTGCCATGCCCATCACTTTGTATTCGCCCTCGTTCACTTCAAAACCCAGAAACGCGGTGAAGGCGCTATACAACAAGCCCAGCGAGTGCGGAAATTCAATCTGCTTCTGCAGTTTGATCTCGTTGCCCCGGCCTATTCCATACGTCGTGGTCACCCACTCGCCCACGCCATCCACCGTGAGAATGGCGGATTCCTCGAACGGCGAGCAGAAATAAGCGCTGGCGGCGTGTGACAGATGGTGCTCGGAGAACAGAATCTTTTCTTTGGGGATTCCGATCTCAGTCTGCAGCTTCGTGCCTACCCAGAGCTTGTCCGTCATCCAGGTGATCATCGACTCGCGAAAGACCTTATATGATTGCGGATAGGTCTGCAGCGTCATCATCAGGATGCGGTCGAGCTTGCGGAACGGCTTCTCGAAGAAGACCACGTAGTCGAGGTCTTCGCCCTTCAAGCCTTCCTGATCCAGACAGAACTTGATGGCTTTCTTGGGGAAATCAAAGTCGTGCTTGATGCGCGTGAAGCGCTCTTCTTCAGCAGCGGCAACTAAGGCGCCGTCTTTCAACAGCACTGCGGCCGCATCATGGAAATAGCAGGAAACGCCCAGGATATACACGATTATTGCCTCTTCGCCAGCTCTAAGTCGCCGGCGTCATCAGGATGGTCCAGCCATTGAGTTGGCAGACGTTTAATGCGTAGGGGATCGGAAAACAGGCGGGTTCCTACTCCAAAGGGAACCAGAATCGCGTAGAACACCGACAGGAAGACGCGGGCTTGAAAGTTCCCGATCTTGTGTGCCAGCACCTTCCATGCTTCCCACGCTCGTTTTAGTGCTTTCATAGTTTGCAGACTTCCTTTTCCTGAGAGAGATCTTTGAGAATCGAGTTGCTCGCCCGCCAAATCAGCGAGATGAAACTGGTGTCGCAGCTTGTGGGGAGACTGCCTGGGCCGAATTCACCTGCGTTGCAGGAGCGCTGCAAGCGTTCTCGTAAGCCGGCAGAGTTGAAATGGCTTTGACTAATTCGCCCGCGATAATTTGATGTCCCGCCGCGGTAGGATGCACCGGATCCATAAACATCAACTTCTGGTCTCGAGCGCTAAGCACCGACATCATATTCACAATCGGCACATGCTCCCTGACCGCAAAATCCAGCATCGCCTTCTGGAACGGATGCATGGGCGTCTCCGGCGTTTGACCATCAGAACTCAGGAGCAGGAACACCAGCTCCACGTGGTGTGATCGGCACAGTTCCAGACTCTGCTCCAGGTTCTGATTGAACTGGTTCATGTCCAGATTCTCCATGCCCTGCAGCGTATCGAGCGTGCCCGCCATGATGACGTGGCGTAACTGATAATAGGCAAACTTGCGCAGCAGGTCTTCGATCAGAAAGTTATAGATAGCGCTACGACGGGCAATGGACTTCCACTCCACCCGGCGTAAAAACTTCTGCCGGTCTTCTCCCTGCAACTTGGTGAGCTTTTCGAAGTTGCTGTTGTAGCTGTAGGCAAAAACGGCCACGTCGGGGCGCGTGGCGTCGTTTTCCACCACTTCCTTCAACTTTTCGGCGACCAGCGAATTGGGGTATGCATTTACCCCCGCCGACACCACCTGAAAGTGCTCCCGCGTGCAGCTGCCGTGGTTCAGCGCCTTTTCCGCGATTGCGCTATAGTGCGAATCGTCGTCAACTCCCCAGCCTTGCGTTGAGGAATCTCCAAAAGCGATGACGCGAAATTGATTGCTCTGTTTTGCGGTCAGATCGACGGGGTACCGAAAACCCTGATCGTTGATGGTGATCGGCAGATGATTGACCACCGTCACAGTCCGGCCTGGCTCCGGAACCCATAACAGCTTCTGGTCCGGCCGATAAATCGTATAGTGCCCGTAACCGAACAGACGCAGTGTGCCTTCGAAAAGCAGGCACAGGACGATAAACAACATCACCGACTTCAAGAATCTGTGCTTCGTCGGCGTTGTATTCAACTTTGTAGGGGTCGTGCTCATGCCAGAAAAACTCCACTCGTAATTTGCGGCGTACTAAAACGCGGCAGCTTAAAACATTGTGTATATGAAAGGAGCCAGAGAGGAGCTTTGGGCAACGACAATGAAGGCTCCGAGCAAGAACAGGGTCACAATGATGGGCAGGATCCACCAGCGCCTGCCGCCAAAGAAGGAAAATAACTCGCCGGCGGTTTTGAGATTTCGAGTAGCGGTTTGAACAAACTTCATGGACGTTCTCCTAGGAAAAATAGTTCAGAAATTGTTTGTGCGGATCGTTATACGATTACAGGCAGCAGATGATACAGCTCCGCCCTCTGAGTCACATTTCGCGACTCCCAACCGACGAAACCACCAGCCAATGCCCAACAAAAACAAAAATAGCGCAGCAAAAACAAAAAGCTCTTTAAAAGTCGGTTAATAGTGCGTTGGAGTCATTAGCTTTATTAACGGTCTTGGGGGGGACTGCCGGTCAGAAACAGCTACTTCAGTGGCCTGAGATTACAAGGCATCGCAAAATCGTGCAAGAGGTAGGAAGTTAAGAGAATAAAGTCCCTAAGCTCTTTCTGTTCTGTAAGTTACACGACTAAATTGATAGACTTTGTGGGCCCACTCCGGGCCCGGTCATACTACCCGGTCGTGCCATTTACATGGAGTCTAATTTCCCCTATGCTATATCTCTTTAGCCCGGCTTCTGGGCATCTCCCCGTTCAATATCGGGCAGAGCTTCGTTCGCGTATTCCAAAGTCCCTATGGCCTATCTAACTCCTATTCCAAGTCCCGTTCGGTCCACCGTTTTAGCTGCGGATAATACGTCCATGGCTACTCAACTGCTCGTGGATGCTCTGGGGCGCGATACTCAATTCCACATGATTGAGTCGCCCTCCACCGCTCCTGCCCTGCTGGCTTTCGTAAAGAAGGAGAAGCCGCAAATTGCAGTAATCAGTGCCAAGTTTGGCGAACCGGGCATGGCGGGCTTCGACCTGGTTCGCGAAATTCGCCTCCAGTCACCCGGCACCCGCGTAATCGTGTTGCTCGATTCCTCCGAGCGGGGCGCGGTCATTGAGGCGTTTCGTGCGGGCGCTCAAGGGGTTTTCTGTCGCACCGAGCCTCTACGTCTGTTGGCGAAGTGTATTCACTGCGTCGATAGCGGGCAGGTTTGGGCCAGCAGCGCGGAATTACAATACGTGCTCGAGGCTCTCGCCCAGCCTCCCCTCGCCGGCTGCCTGAACATTAATGGGGGATTGCTTTCGGCCCGCGAAACCGATGTGGTGCGCTGCGTGGCCGAAGGCCTTACCAATCGCGAGATCGCGCAACGTTTAAAACTGACGGAGCACACCGTCAAGAACTATCTCTTTCGCATTTTCGACAAGCTGGGGGTTTCCAGCCGCGTTGAGGTCGTGCTCTACGCTTTCCGCAATGGAAGCGCATCCGCCAACCACTCTCCTCGCGGGCTCTCGCGGGCAGGCAATTCACCGCGAGCGATCAGCCGAGTTCCAATCCGTAAGACCGGCACTTAATCTCCTTACGACGAACGGGAAGGGCACGAGTTTTACTCGTGCCGATAAGTCATCAAAGATGGCAACCCGCGCTTTAGCGCCTAAGGTATGCTCTCCGCCTGCGTTGTCAATGGGGCAGCCTGAAGTTCAGCGTGACCTGGGTTTGCATAGCTACCGGCTGTCCTTTTACCATTAGTAGTCGGAATCGCCACTGCTTAACAGCGGCTATTGCGGCGTCGGCTAATGCAGGCTGGCCACTGACCAGCTTCACCTCTTCTATCGAGCCATCCTCGCGGGTGCGCACATCCAATACCACCGGCCCTTCGATCCGCTGCTGCCGGGCTTCCTCCGGATAGTCCGGTTCAACGCGATGCAGCAAGCTGCCTTCCGCTAACTCCGGCGGCACCTCGATGATCCCAGCCTGATTCCCGTCGGATACTACCGGTGGTGCCCGAAAGACTTCTTTCCCATTCTCGTAAACCAGTAGACTACCTTCCGGAGGAGAAGAATCCTTCGTGCCAAGTGGCACAGTTTTCTTTCCGCCGATAAGTGCCGAGTTCCCCGTCGCGGCGGATGCAGGCGCGGAACCCATGCCGCCAGCCTCTTTTACCGTTAGCGCCTGCGGTCCAGAAGATTTTTTCACCGGGCTCCGCCCATCCCCATTCTTTATCCAACCCAGGCGAAATACTGTGAGAGTTCCAATCATCACCGCGCAAGTTAAAACCACCAGGCTCAGCGCGACCGTCACAAAGTCAAATCTAGTGCCCGAGCTCCGTCCTGGAACGTCAAAACCGGCCTCATTATCTTCTTCTTTCGGATTCGCTGATTCTGGCTGTGAATCTTCTGGGGCGGTTGCCGTAATCGGCGCAACCGGAGTTGAGCCACTCTGCGGCGCAACATTCTGAGGCACAATAACGAGCGGCTCGCTGCCTCGTTCCAAATTTTTCAATATGCGGGTGGCCAGCGCTTCAAGAGTAAGTTGATCGCGTTCTTTAAACGCACTTGGCCGCGAAGAAAAAACTTCCAGCACGCCAGTCAACTCGCCGTTTCTGAGCAAAGGCAAGATCATTACCGAGCGCACTCCCAAGCTACGTGAAGCCTCGATATCAGCCCGCGGATCGGCCTGCGCGTCGTCGCAACGCTGCACCTGCCTCGTTTTGATACATTCCGCCGTCAAACCCGGTTCGTTGCTCAACCGCGCGCCTAACTCCGGAGCATTCACCCCGCTGCTGGCCCGGCACACCATTTCTCCGTCGCGCTCCAGAATGATCGCCGCCCCGGTTGCCGCTGTCGCCAGGCATGCCTGCTCCACAATTTCGTTGAGCACAACATCCAATGCCAGCCCTGCTGAGAGTTCCGGCGACATCCCTCGTCCACCATGGGCGGCAAACTTAGCCGCCAGCTCCGCCAAATCCGATTCCCTTCCCGCACCCGCGAGCGACGCAGTTCCACCTTCAGCATTCTTCTCAGCGGACAAAGGTGGTTTTGCGGGATTACGTCCGTATATGGGATGGTGCGCCATACTAAAGAAGAACAGTCGAACGGGAATATCTGGGTCTGTAGCGGAGTTTCGCCCCAAAGCAGAGGGTTGTCAATATACATTCATCCACCTGCTGCGGCACCTAGCGGTCCCAAAATGGCTAAGAATAAAGACTCCCAGTTCACCGTGCCAGAGTTTTTTGTGTTCTCTCCTATCTGCAAAAATGCTAAGATCACTTAATCTTGGGGCTAGGTACAATGCTTCTCCAAGCTTGTTTCGTTTGCCTCCTCCCAGTTGTTTTTCTTTCGCCATACCTCAAAACAAGGGCCGTTTCATCTTTAACTCGGGGAGTTTGAAACATGCGGATCGCTGTGGTTGGTTCCGGATACGTAGGATTGGTGGCTGGCGCCTGCTTTGCCGACCTCGGTCATGATGTCATTCTCGTCGACAACGACGAGCGCAAGTTGGCTGCCCTAAAAAATGGGCAAGTCCCTATCCACGAAAATTTTCTGCCCGAACTGTTGAGCCGTCACCGCGGCCAGCGCCTTACTTTCTCTGACGATCTGCAGGAAGCCGTGCGCGCCAGCTCCGCCATTTTCGTCGCCGTCGGCACTCCGCCAACCGAACGCGGCGAGGCCGATCTTTCTTACGTCGAGTCCGTCGCCCGCGAAATCTCCGGCGCCATCAACGGATACAAAGTCATCGTCGAGAAGAGCACGGTCCCGGTCTATACCAGCGAGTGGGTTCGCAAAATCATTTTGCGCAACGGCGCTGATCCCGAATCCTTCGATGTCGCTTCCAACCCTGAGTTCCTGCGCGAAGGCACCGCCGTCACTGACTTTCTTTTCCCCGACCGCATCGTCATCGGCTGCGACACTGAGCGCGCCGCCGAAGTTCTCCGCCAAGTTTACGCACCACTCACCAGATGGCACCTATTACGAACGCGCCGATGCCATCCCGCAGCCCGACCGCGCTTCCATTCCCGCTCCCATCATCGTTACCACCACCAAGAGTGCGGAATTGATCAAGCACGCTTCCAACGCATTTCTTGCCATGAAGATTTCCTTCATCAACGCGGTCGCTTCCATCTGCGAATCGGTGGGCGCAAATGTGAATCAGGTCTGCCACGGCATCGGCACCGACTCCCGCATCGGCCCGCGATTTCTGAATCCCGGAATCGGCTACGGCGGTTCCTGCTTCCCCAAAGATGTGATGGCCTTCCGCGCCGTCGCCCGCGAATGCGGTTATGACTTCCGCCTGCTCGATGAAGTCATGCGCATCAACGAAGACCAGCGCGATCGCTTCCTGCGCAAAGTGCGCAGCGCGCTTTGGACCCTCCGCGGCAAGCACCTCGGCGTCCTCGGCCTAGCCTTCAAAGGCGGCACCGATGACATTCGCGAATCGCCCGCTCTTTTCCTGGTGCAGGCTCTTCTGCAGGAAGGCTGCAAGATCACGGCCTACGATCCCGCCGCCATGGAACGCACTCAGGAAGCGATGAACTCCAGTCTGAAGTACGCCAACTCCGCCTACGAGGCGGCGCATGGCGCCGATGCCCTGCTGATCCTCACCGAGTGGGAAGAGTTCGCCAACCTCGATCTGAGCCGCCTCAACCAGGAACTCAAATACCCCATCGTGATCGACGGCCGCAACCTGTATGATCCCGAAGTGATGGCGGCGCAAGGCTTCACTTATTACAGCGTGGGACGTGCGGCCTCTCATCCCGAAGGCGTTCCCGCCGCCCTAAAAATGGCCGATGAAGAACGGCGCCAAGAAAGCATGAGCTCACAACGCGCGCTGGTCACCGGCGGCGCCGGTTTCCTCGGATCCCATCTCTGCGATGCCCTGCTCGGCGAAGGCTGGAATGTGGTTGTCGTCGACAACCTGCTTACCGGCCGCCGCGCCAATCTCGCTCATCTGCAGAATGATTCGCGCTTTGAGTTTGTAGAAAAAGACATTTGCGAGCCCTTCGACGTCGGCAAAGTGGATTTCGTCTTTCACTTCGCCAGCCCCGCTAGCCCTGTCGATTACACCGATTCACGGCATTCCCACGCTGAAGGTCGGGTCGCTCGGGAACTTTTCACGCCCTCGATATCGCGCTCAAATATAAGGCGAAGTATCTGGTCTCATCTACTTCAGAATGCTACGGCGATCCGCTCGAGCATCCGCAGAAAGAAACTTACTGGGGCAACGTAAATTCCATCGGCCCACGCTCGCGTCTACGACGAAGCCAAACGATTCACCGAAGCCGTCACCATGGCCTACCACCGCTATCACAAAGTGGATACGCGCATCGTCCGCATCTTCAACACCTACGGCCCTCGCCTGCAATTGAATGACGGCCGCGTGGTCTCGAACTTTCATGAAGCAGGCTCTGCGCGGCGAGCCTCTCACCGTCTACGGCAACGGCAACCAGACCCGCAGCTTCTGCTACGTCAGCGACGAAATCGATGGCTTCCTGCGTTTAGCGAAGTCGGATGAACATCTGCCGGTAAACATCGGCAATCCGAACGAGTTCACCATTCTCGAATGCGCGCAGCATGTAATCAAGGTGACGGGATCAAAAAGCAAAATCGCCTACGAACCTCTGCCTGCAGGACGATCCCAAACAGCGCCGCCCCGACATCACCAAAGCTCGAACATCTCCTTGGCTGGGAGCCGAAGATTCAGTTGGAAGAAGGCCTGCGGCGGTCTCTCGAATACTTCCAAAAAGCTGTCACACAGGAAACTACCACCGCAAGGTAGTTCCGAAAATAACTGCGCTGGGTATCCCATTCAAGCTTCGCTTGAGCAGTCTCCATGGCCCAGCCTTTTGCGCAACGAGCCATCCCCGGCCTCAACGTGATAAATTGTCCCTTCGCTAACCAAGGCACAAACATCCCGTCTGTTTAAAACGGAGAATCTCTCAAAAATGCGAACTCTCGTCTCACGAATGAGCAAACTGAAAGTTGTCACACTCACAATCGCCGTCCTCACCTTTCCACTCATGCTGCATGCGCAGGCGAAAGAGGAAACCTCAACCGTCAAGGTAGAAGCCACCAAGACCGACACAGCAAAGTCCGATCAATTCAAACCTGAACAACAGGCGAGCAAGGGCTCGGTCACGATTGGCGGAAACGTCATTAATTACGACGCATATGCCGGCACGCTCGTCGTGCATCCCAAAGGTTGGGACGATGTTCCGCAAAACGCCGATCCGGATCCCAAGAACAAGCCCGCGGAAGCGAGCATGTTCTATGTTGCCTACATCAAATCCGACAACAAAGGCGCTCCGCGTCCGTTGACCTTCCTCTATAACGGCGGCCCCGGTTCCTCAACCGTGTGGCTCCACATGGGGGCCTTTGGACCGAAGCGCGTCGTCACCCTCGACGATGCCCACACTCCAGCCGCCCCTTATCCGGTGGTCAATAACGAATACAGCCTGCTCGACGTGAGCGACCTCGTGTTTGTGGATGCGCCCGGAACCGGCTTCAGCCGCCTCAGCGGTAAAGACAAAGAGAAGGCGTTCTATGGCGTCGACCAGGATGCGTGGGCCTTCTCTGATTTCATTTCGCAATTTCTCGCGAAGTATGGACGCTGGAATTCGCCCAAGTATTTATTCGGCGAAAGCTACGGCACCACGCGCTCCGCTGTGCTGGCGAACATTCTGGAAACCGAGCGGGATGTCGACTTCAACGGTATCATTCTGCTTTCGCAAATATTGAACTTCTCTCTTGATTCGGACGCTCCCGAGATCAATCCCGGCGTCGATTTGGCATACCAGCTCAATTTACCGACTTATGCCGCGACCGCGTGGTATCACCACAAGCTGCCCGAGCCGCGTCCGGAACTGGCGCCGCTGCTGGCCGAGGTTGAGCACTTTGCCATGAACGATTATGCGCTGGCTCTTGCAGCCGGTTCCGCGCTCGCTCCCGAGCAACGGAGTGCGATCGTGGCCAAGCTCCATCAATACACCGGACTTCCGGTTGCATATATCGAGAAAGCCGACCTGCGCATTAATGGCGGAGAGTTCGAGAAAAATCTGCAGGACGATAACGACTTAACTACCGGCCGGCTCGACACTCGCTTTTCCGGACCCTCAATCGATCCGCTCAGCAAAGAAGCCGATTACGATCCCCAATCGGCGGCCATCTCCTCCGCTTACGTTTCTGCATTCAACGATTACGTGCGCAAGGATCTGAAGTTCGGCGAGAACCGGGAATACAAGCCGGAGACTGACGTCTTTAAATGGTGGAGTTTTGCGCACCAGGCGCCGGGCGTTCCCTTTGCCTTTCCGGGGGCTACGAACGTCATGCTCGATCTCGCCACTGCCATGAAATATAACCCGACGCTCAAGGTTCTTCTGAATGCCGGTTATTTCGATCTGGCCACGCCGTTCTACGAAGGCGTTTATGAAATGCACCATCTGCCAATTCCGGCGAATTTGCAAAAGAATATCGAATTCCAGTTTTACGAATCCGGGCACATGGTCTACGCGCACGAGGCGTCGCTGAAAGCGATCCACGACAATGTGGCGGCCTTTATCCTCAAGAGCGAGAATTCCAAGACGAAGTAATACTGGTAGGGAAATCGTCGCCGCTACTCTATCCTCCTCCGGACCGCATTTTGCGGTCCGAAGGACCGCGAAAATGCAATCCTATTGCAGAGAACGGCCTGTGGACGCGGGAACAACGCGTCCACCCCTACATTCATTGATTCCTTGCGCACCAGTTCTCGCAGACGCTGCAAAGTTGCGTGCGCACGATAAGCCGCCTTGTTACAAACTCCGAACAGGATGAAATAATTTCGTGATGTCTGAGACTTCCCGCGTATAGTGGCCTTCAATCAGCGAATAGGCGTTCGTCGGGGGCGACGAATTCCAGTTTCCAATCAGCCTGATCGCTGCTTCCCCTTTTGGAACTTACTTGGACTGTCGCCAGCGTTGGCGCGATGCATTGGTGTGTACGTGCTACCAGACGGTTAAAAAAGTTGCCGGGCTCGGTGTCAAACAGTCGAAATGAAAGAGGAAGGAGTTAGAGAAATGAAACAATTCAGAGTGCTTATCGTGGGCGTCGTCTGTATCTACGTCGTCGCTTGCGCCGCAGCACAGTGCGGCGGGGGCGGCACCGTTGAAGGGAGCTAAAACATGAAAACAATAATCAACACAAAGTTTGCTCGAGCGGCTGCCCTGTTGGCGATACTGGCAGCCACCGGTTACTGGGGCGGAAAGCTGTTATTCGTCCACGTGTATGCACAGGGTACGATCAACGTTCGGCCATACGTGATGAACTATGATGCCATCGCGGTTCACGACGGTATTGAGAAAATTATTGGCCGTACAACCGAATCGCGCCGACACGATGGGGCGCTGTACTATATCGGCACACATTACGGCCCACCGGACTTCACCTTCAGAAGAGTTGATTTGCCGGATGGCACGACGGCCCTCATCTCTGATGCGGTCCACGCGAAAAGTACGGGCCGTAAGCCGCAAGCCGATGTGGCCCGCCAGCTCGCCGCGACTTTCTTTGACCGTACAGGCCCTGATTGCGCCTCCAAGGAAGGAGCGAGGGAAACCATCGAGGGAACCGATACTCTTCTCGGTTATGCGGCAGTTCGTATTTCTCAGTTCACCGGCAAGAATAGGGCGGAGCAGGACGCTGGCCTCTCACGGGTCGTTGCCTGGAGGCTGCCGGATTTTAATTGCGTCGTAGCTCAGTCTTTCACTCAAAAAGCGCGCCAGTACAACCGAGGAATGGAAGACAACCTTGGGGAACCGGCTTACTGCGATCGCGGCAACCGAGCCTGACCCCGCTGTCTTTACCAACTGGCAGAACTACGACGAGATGAAACCTTCAGACATTCGGCGCAGGATCGCGACCGCGCAGGGTCAGACTCCCCAGACCTGTCCGCAATGTTTCGCGCCAGATCCCACGGACGCAAACTACAAGAAGTGGCAGAACGTAAAGTAATTAATCAGGATAACTCTCTACCGGTGCGGCGAGTCCGAGAAATTAATTGACGGGGAAATTCACAACCGAGAACGGCGAGACGAAAACAGGAAACTAAGAAAAGGAAACCGCAGACCTGCTAAGAACTTTCGGCTGCGGCCGCAACGAAGTCAATCAACTGCTGCACTCCGTCACGTTCATCCTTGGTATTCAGTCTGAAGGAGACGCCCATTCCGTAGCCGGGATGCGACGCCCTCACTTCACCGCTTATCCGCAATTTCATCTCGTGCGTGCGCACCACAATCTCAACAGCTGACCCTGCGGCGAAGGCGAGGGGCATCTCGAGGTAGCATCCACCCGGGCCCAGGTCGCTTAGATGACAGTAGTTCCGCACCGAGCTTCCCTTCTGGTAAACCTCGGCTCCCAGGCGGCAGGTATATCGGGTTTGACCCCGGCGATTGC
Organism: uncultured Acidobacteriaceae bacterium; assembly: GCA_963838015.1. GTDB lineage: Bacteria > Acidobacteriota > Terriglobia > Terriglobales > Acidobacteriaceae > Sulfotelmatobacter. Next base: position 181,064 of record CAWIPG010000002.1, read on the forward strand.
TCGACTCCGTGCGAAAACGCGCTGCGGCTTCTTTGTGGTGGCTGCCTTCGGATTTCTCTTGTTGCTGCGTTTTACTCTCTTGATGTGTTTTGTTCTCTTGTTCCGTTTTGTTCTCGTTTACCGTTTTATTGTGGCGGCCCGACGCAAACCGATCGTCCATCGGCGCGATGGAGTGCTCCACTTCCACGGTATCCGCCGGGTGCGACTCTGGTTTTCGCGTCTCGACGGTGTTCAACTTCATCCACTCCTGCAAAACCTTTCGCGATGATTTCGGCACATCCACGAACTGGATGCCGGCTCGCCCGTTCCAATCCTGCCACACCACCTGACCCGAGAGCCGCACGCTCGCGGTTTGTCCCGGCAACTGGAACTGAAAATACACTTTGCAAGTCGGTGGCAATTTCTTGCCGAAGTTTACTGCCATGCCATCTTCTGCCAAATCCACCAGCGTCGCTCTCGCCTGCTGCACGCCCGCGTAGTCGATGGTCGCGTGAGTATGAACGGGCGCGCGAGACTTGCGCCGTTTATCGCGGTGCAGAACACTTTGTGCAGCCCGCAGACTGCTCAATGCCCGGTCATAGGAGACCGGCTTGTACAGAACAAAGTTCACCCCAAGCGAAAATATCTCGCGAATGTTCTCCTGCCCAGAAACCACGGCCACGGCAAGCGTTGAATCATTGAGACGTGAAGAACGGCTCTCGCCCAATAAGCCAACCACATCCGCCTGGGTTTCACAGTCAAGAATGAGCAGGTCAAAACGCTCTTGCGCTACCCTCACGGCGGCGCGTATAGCATCCGGGCACAGCTCTACTTGAATACCGAGTTCTTCCAGTACGCGCTTCAGCACCTGCACCGAAGCTTCATCCGCGCACACGAGCAGAGATGAGAGAGTCATACCTGCGACCATCCTAGGATCACGGCAGTTCGCCCGACAAGTTACCGCAGTCATCCCGATTACCCCGGTCTTCCGGGGTAACTCGCTTAACCCCAGTGCGGTCAATCAGGTGACCTGAGTCACCCTCAGCATTACAAAAGACCAATAGTCTTTCGTTGCACTGTAGTGCTTTGACGCTATCACCCCGCCTTCATACGATGAAAACTGCCACACCGTAACACGCCGGGTGGCTTACTCCCCAACGGATGCAGTTTCCCTATATGCGGTCAGGCTCTTGGAAATTCAAGGGGATGAGGTTGGTTTGATTAATACCAGACGAAACATGGCTTACCGCCGGAATGAACTTATGGCATCGCGAAACCAGAACGGGTTCTCTCTGCTGGAGATGATGATCACACTCAGCATTGCCATGATTCTGATCGCGGTCACATTCGTAACTTTGCAGCCCGCGCTGAATCAGAACCACGTAAACACGGCATACGACACCACCTTGATGGCCCTGCGCACCACCCGCAATCTGGCGATCGCGCAGAGTAACCAGTACTACGTCAATTTCAATCCGGGTGGTTTTCCCGCCGGCACCATTCAGGTCGAAGTGCAGCCTTTCAATTCCGCAGGAGTAGCACAGCCGATCCAGCAAGTGATCACCTACTCCATCCCAACGGATGTCAGCTTCGCCACACAGGGAACATTCCCGGCCACTGCGCCGGACTCACCTCCGCCCCTTGTTACTGCGGGCGGTGCCCTTGACTTCGAATCCACGCCCGGCGTTGCGTTGAGTCCTGCCTACCTCGTGTTCTATCCCGACGGCTCGGCGCGGGACAACCTGGGCAACTACGTCAATGGCATCGCTTACATTACCCGCCTCGGCAGCCCAGCCAACGGTTCGAAGGCGATCAGTGTATGGGGCGCGACCGGCAGAATCCGGGGTTGGACGCTTAATAGCACGAGCACTTGGGTACAACAATGACACGAGAAAACAAATCCACGCAGAAACGGCAATCAGAGTACGGCTTTACGATTCTCGAAGTCATGATTGCGATCGTAGTCATGACCATTGGGATATTGGCCGTGATGGCCAGCTTCGCCAGCGCCATCGCCGCCACCGAGTCGGCGCAAGAGGATCTAGTCGCGCGCCACAAGGCGCTCGATGCCATGGAAAGTATCTATACGGCTCGCAACAGTCAGCAGCTTCCATTCTCCTCGATCCAAAATATCGCCAACGGCGGAGTCTTCAAGAGCGGAGCCCAGCCGCTGCTCTGCGCCGGACCCGATGGCATCGTCGGCACTGCCGACGACGTTGGCTGCACCGCTCCTGACACTGGTGCGGCTTGCCCCGGAGGAATCGAGTGCCTCGTTCTGCCTGGCCCCGATGGCACCCTGGGCACCGCCGACGACGTTACCCAAAGTTTGGCCAACTTCACACGCACCATCGCCTTCAATGCGGTGTCCTTGCCCGCTGCTCAGGGCGGTGGACCCAACCCGAATCTCATCGCCGTAACGGTCACCGTTTCCTATATCAAACCCGGCTGGCCCGCGCGCAGCTACAGCGTGGATGCTCTGATCTCAAGCTACCACTGAAGACCTGGCCAAAACCATGAAGATGCCTATCACAAAATCGCAACGCGGCTTCAGCCTTCTGGAACTGATGGTCGCCTCCGCCATCGGCGTCATCGCCGTCCTGGCGATGACCCAAATGTTCCGCATGGGCATGAATGCCACCTTTACCGTCACCCAGCGTGCCGAGACCCAGCAGAACATGCGCGCCGCCATCGAATTGATGACCAGGGACATCAGCCTTGCAGGTGCAGGTTTGCCCTCAGGCGGCCTCCAGTTGGCCACCGGCGGCGGCAACACTAAAGTCGCCTGCAATCAGTCAGGCGTTTGCTATGTTCCTGCCGATACCTACCCAACCGGCAATTTCATGTACGGCATTCTTCCGGGGTTCGGTAACGGAGTAGAAAGCGCCGCCACCATTACCAGCGCATCCGGCGCCGTGAATGACAGCATCACCTCGATCTATTGCGACTACAACTTTCCATTGACAAATTTCACGTTTAGCTTTCCTTCCACAACCACGGCCAGCGTAGCCTTGGTGGCCACTCCTACTGCGACCCTGCCCACCAACATCCTCGCCCCAGGCGGCCTCAACGTGGGTGATCTGTTGCTGATCCAGGTGACCACCCCGGGCAAAGGTACGGCCAGCGGCAACCAGGGCACCAGCTCAGCGCAAACCGCCGCGGTGGTGGCGGAAATCACGGGCATACCTAGCAGCGCCACGATCGACTTCGCCACTGGTGACGCGCTCAATTTCAACCAGGCTGCGACCGCCGCCAACAGTCTTGCTTATACGATTACCAACCTGGGTTCCGGCTTAGGCGCCGGCAATAACGTCACCGTCTGCCGGCTCAATGCCGTCACCTATTTTCTACAAGTTCCTGCCACCGGAACTCCGCGCTTAATGCGCCAAGTTAACGGACTTACAGCCGTCCCGGTCGCCGATAACATCATCAACCTGCAATTCAGCTACGACGTGATCAGTTCCACCAGCGGCCTTATGAATGCAAATCAATCCAATCCGATTGCGGCTGGAGATTCCCCCGCGCTGATTCAGAAGGTCAATATGTGGATGTTGGGACAGAGTGTGGTCCAGTCAGGAAACCGATCCCAAAGCATGTACCTGGCAAGTTCGGTCAGCGCCCGCAACATGAGTTTTTGCAATTCGTATAGCAGCAGCACCACCACTTGCCAATGATTGGCAATCGGAAGTCTAGCTGTGCAAGGTTTCGCTTTGACGTTGGAGGGGAAAACATGGGGAAGAGTAAACGAGATTCGCGAGGCTTCACTCTCATCGCTGCACTTTTGTTGACGGTCTTATTGTCGGCCGTGGCCGTAGGCCTGATGTACCTCGTCAACAACGAACAAAAAATGGGAGGCAACGACCTGGAGGGCAATCTCGCCTATTATGGCGCGGAGTCCGGCGTCGAAAATCTGACTGCCCAGCTCTCTCAGTTGTACCAGTCCTCGCAGTCGCCGACTCCCACTTCCATTTGTGCTCTTACCGCTGCTATTAATTGGCCGACCAACGTGACGGGCTCGAACATCACCAACATGAATTATTCCGAGATCATTAGCTGGAATAACCAAACCTGTGCAAATGGGGGCACCGCACCTTCCACAAACCCGACCGGCTCGTGGGATATCGTCGGTTCCGGGCCCGACCAAGGCATGGTGGCCACGGTCATTCCTTTCAATCTACAGGTAATTGCCACCCGTGCTTCCACCGCAGGGGAGGCTACCACCAACAACGCCATAACTCCCACCGGGGCTTCCGTCAACCTGACCCGCACGGTGGAAGTGGCTCTGCTTCCAGCCTTCGAATTCGGTGTCTTTTGCGACGGCGATTGCGACTATTTCGCTGGCCCGCCATTCAACTTCGGTGGCCGCGTTCACGCCAATGGCAACTTGTTCCTGTCTGCCAACGGTGGTCCTTTGACCTTCACCGACAAAATTACCGCGGCCGGTCAGGTTATTATCTCGCAACTGGAGAATGGCACCGCAGCCGGCCCCAGCGCCGGCTCGTACAACGGCTCGGTTTACATACCAAATGCTTCGGGTGGTTGTCCTGCGGCTCCGGCGCGCTGGGCCAGGAACAGGCGGGAACTGCCTTGTTCTCAGCACTGGAAGCTGGAGTGGCGGTTACCCTCCGACCGGCACGGCAAATACTTCGACCTGGCCCGGAATTTCCCAGGGAACCTTTAAAGGATTCGTTGAGAGCGGATCCACCGGCGCCACCAAGTTGCAGCTGCCCTTCGTGAACAGTTCGAAGGTGGGTGCGATCGACATTATTCGCAAACCCGCACCCGGCGACTCCACACAGTTGTCATCCTCGCGGCTTTATAACGAGGCTTCGATCCGCATCTTGTTGGCCGATACCGAGGGCGACCTCTATCCCGGCGAAACCCGTGCTGACAGCGCCACACAAGATATCCAGATCGGAAGCCCGTTTACCAACTCAAGCAACGGATCGTATGTGGCAGTGTCAGCCGCCACTGGAGTGAACAGCGCCGGAAATATGTACTTTGCTATGGCCAAGCCACAAGTCGGCGGCACCAACAACTGGACCACGGCTGCTCCTACAAATTGCACGAGCGCGACAGCGGCTGCGGGAACGTGGCCGAACTGGCCGCTGTTTAGTCAAGTGACCGTCTCTGGAAAACAATGCCAGGGCACGTGGCTTCGGGTGGAGTATTGCCCCGCGACCGCCGGCAGTTGCGGGACCAGCCCGGCTTCATGGGTTGGTATCACAACGGAATGGCTCAGTTTTGGCTTCGCGCGCAACTACGACCAGCCGCCAACGCATCCCTACAACAAATCCACCGCCACGGCTCCACTTTGCGCGAACTATCCGACTTATCCGTTGGCTCAGTGCCAGAACGGCATCAGTCCAGCCATTCTGATTCTGCAGCAACTACAGGAGACCATGGCAACGAGCAGCGCTATGGGCGCGGGAACGTCCTACAACTGGCTGCCGCTAAATTTCTATGACGCACGCGAAGGCGAGCCGCGCGACGCCCGGCCTGCCGGAGATCCCGACACCACCTGCAGTCCGGTTGGAATCATGAACGCGGTGGAACTCGACACCGGCAACCTGTGGCTGTGGCTGCAGGGATCGGGACCATATTCGGGCGGCAGCGGCACGAAGGTGAACGCCTTGACCTACAACGGCTACATTCTGTACTTCGCTGACCACCGCGGCATGTTGCCGGATCTGTATCCATTGACCGTATTCAATAACGGCTTCTCTGGAATGTCCGGCTTGAACGACATTGTCAATAGCGGCTCCGCCGTCGGTGTGCCCGACGGAAAACTTGAGGGAATCACCTATTACGCAACCAATCCTCCCGCCATCCCCGTTGGTTATTCGCCGGAAGATACGGCGGTAAAGGGTGCAGCGGTGAATGGAGGAAACGTCGACAGGTGGGGGGAGACGTACCTGGGCGCCGGCTTCGGCATCACAGCTGCAAACATGGCCTTGCCTTATTACATTTTCGGGTCGGTCACGGCAAGCGCGGTTCAATGCCTGGGGTACAAGTCGGGCACATTTACTCCGGCTAACGCGCCGGCGGTAGCCTCGGCGGAGTGGAACATGGTGACCGGACCACGCCATGTCCTACGTCTTGTCGATGGCGGTATGGATAGTGCGGGCAATAGTTTCGTTCCGCCCACAAACGGAAACCCGGCGGTCAACGGTAACGGCCTCACCGTCACCTCGGAGGAGCCCGTTTACGTCTTGGGCAACTACAACACCGGCCCCGCCGATCCGTTCTGGCCGAGCGAAAACACACTCACCACACCGCACTCGGCGGCATCCATCATCGCGGATGCGGTTACGTTGCTGTCGAACCCTCCGGCGAACAACACCACTCAAAATTTAAGTTCGGCTCCCAACGTCGGCTGCACGGATTACGAAACCTTTGCGTCGCCGGCGATTATCGGTAACCGTCCGGGCAACGACAGCTACTACCGGATGGCGATCATCGCGGGAAAGAGCATTCCATTCCCGAACCCTGCCTGGTCAACCGAGGTGGACTTTGGTACGGACGGGGGTATGCACAACTTCCTCCGCTATCTAGAAAACCGCGGAGCAGGCGGCGCCGCCGTCAACTATGCCGGGTCAATGGTCAGCATGTACTACTCGCAGTATGCGACCGGCAACTTCAAATGCTGCACCTCGGTTTACGGCGCACCTGGGAAACGTAACTATTTCTTCGACACGCAATTCCTGAACCCAAGCGACCTGCCTCCCGGAACGCCTATGTTCCAGGACGTGGTGAGTTTGGGCTTCCACCAAAACTTCACACCACAATAAATTCGTAAAGTCATTACTAAGCCCCGGTCCTTCATGGACCGGGGCTTTTCATTTTTTTATACTATTCCCTGTCACAACATTTCTTCGGTTAGAGTCACGAGCTGGAATTGTTCGAGCATTTCGATTTCAAAACATGAGCGCATCTTCGTCAGCGACGCAGCAGGATCAGCAGCCACAGGAGATAGGTCGCCTAACACATCGCTCATCGCGCTGGCTCTGGGCTGCGTTCACAATCTGCGCGCTCGTCACCGTCGGACTCTTCTTTATCCCAGCCTTCATCATCCGTCCCTTCCGTCACCAGGCTCCGCGAGCGCTCTTGCTTGCCATGGCGTTGCGTCAGCGCGCTCCTCTCCCCGCTCTAATTGCGACTCTCGCATGCCTCCTCTTCGGTTTGGTTCTGTGGAGAACCGTCGGCCTCTGGCGTAAAATTCTTCTTGCATTGACGATGCTCGTCGTCACCTTCTCCGCGGTTATGACGCGCCTCAATTATTTCGAATGGATGTTTCATCCCATCGCCGGCGCACACTTCCTCCCTCAATCCAAGAGCAAGCTCGACGCCAAGGAAATGGTCATGGCCGTCAACTTTGGCGCAGATGCCCGTGCCTATCCCATCAGCCAGATGGCCTACCATCACGTTCTCAATGACGTGGTCGGCGGCGTACCGATCGCCGTCACTTATTGAACGCTCTGTCACACCGGTCTGGTGTGGACGCGAACGGTAAACGGGAGAGCCCTGCATTTTTATCTGGCTGGCATTAACAATCAGAACTTCCTGATGCGCGATAAAGAAACCGGGACCTGGTGGCAGCAGATCACCGGCAAAGCCATCTATGGCCCGTTACAAGGCGCAACGCTCGAACTCGTCCTCAGCGATGAACTTACTTTCGGCGAGTGGAGAACCGAATCTCCCTCCGGCCAGGTGCTTGCGCCGGTCGCCAAATATACGAAGGAGTACGACCCCAACTGGGAGCCCGACGTAGCCAAACTTCCCGTCGTCGTCAGCTTTCCCGGCACCGAACTCAAGTCGCGCGACGTCGTCATCGGACTCACCATTGATGGAGCGGCCCGCGCTTATCCCTGGGAAACATTTGCAAAACAGTCTCCCGTTCTCGATCGCGTCAACGGCACGCCGCTGCTTCTCGTACTCGGCCCCGACGGCAAATCCTTCCGCGTCTTCGTAAGCCGCATCGATGGCGGCGACGCTGAATTTTTTCTCCAGACCACTTTGGGCGCTGACGCCAAGCAATGGGCCCTGATCGACTCGACAACCGCCAGCCAGTGGAATTTTCAGGGCTGCGCTATCTCCGGTCCCGCGCAAGGGAAATGCCTCGCGCGCATCCCCGCGTTGAAAGACTATTGGTTCGACTGGCGCAACTACCATCACCGACACCACGATCTACAAACATTAGCGCGAATTGATCTACACTCGTGATCAAGAGGAGGATTCATTCGTGTCTGAAATTCACGCCATCTTTTGGGACATTGGAGGAGTTCTCCTCACTGATGCCTGGGATCACAATGAACGCGCTGCGGCTCTCGAACACTTTCATCTCGACAAAGAGGAGTTTCATTCGCGGCACGAGAAGATCGTTTCATCGTTTGAGCGCGGCGAGATCACGCTCGATGAATATCTGGATCGCACTGTCTTTTACGACAAACGCTCCTTCACCCGCGATGAGTTTCGCGATTACATGTTCTCTTTGTCGCGGCCGATGTCCGGACGTGCTGGCCTTCGCGCGCGCCCTGGCCGATTCCGGCAAATACTTCATGGGCACGATCAACAACGAGTCGCGCGAGTTGAACTTGCACCGCATCGAGAAGTTCGGCTTGCGGGAAATCTTCCGGCTGTTTGTCAGCTCCTGCTTCGTCGGCCTGCGCAAGCCGGAGAGCGGCATTTATCGTCTGGCGATTGAGATCACGCAGTTCAATCCGGAAGAGTGTTGCTTCATCGACGATCGCGCACAGAATCTGGAATGCGCAGCCAAGCTCGGCATGCAAACGATTCAGATGCAGACGATGGAACAATTGCGAGAAGAATTGGAGAAGTTGGGGGTAAGGAGCGATAAGGAAGCGAGCCAAACGCGCGTTATTGTGTCGCAAAGAACGCGACACACCGCGCGGCTCGCTCAGATCCTTCGCGGCGCAAAGAACGCTTGCTCAGGATGACAATCAACTTCAGCCCTTTCGCGGCTGCGGCTTGGCTGACTGGATCACAGGTTTAGGCACGTCGGATTCAGCGCCTGAAAGCGTAAGGTCGCTCGACCAGCATTCCGAGACCAGCTTCCAGTCTCCGCTCGCTCTGCTTGGCGAAAACCCAAAGATATTTGCCACGCTCTTCGCGGCGCTTGCCTGCCGTTCCAGGAACCAGCGCGCTGTAGCGTCCTACTTCGTGAGCCAGATCGCCGACCACTTCCACGCGGAGTGGCTCAACTGCAACTTCTCCCAGACCGGATTCGAGCGCGGAGAAGAAGAATTCGCGCACGGCTGCCGCGCCGCGAATGGGAGGAAGATTCGAACGCAGCACGAGCGCATCGGCGGCGTAGAGTTCGATCAATTCATCGAGCTGACGAGTGTTGCAAGCCAACACCCATTCCTGCGTGAGACGGCGCACCGCAGCCTCGCCACGGCTCATGGGTTCGCCCTTGGCGGCGGCGGCAACCCGCAAGCGATCGGCTTCCCGCGCGCTTTCAGGAGCGTTGGCTCGAGGCGCGAGTGCGGGGCATTCCTGTCCGCCCTGGAAATAATGGTGATGATAATGGTGGTGATAGTGATGCGCGCCGGCAGGAGCGCCAGTCGACGGGTGAACCTCAGACGCCGGATCGGCTTCTCGTCGCGGTGTTTGCGTCAGTCCCCGGGCAAAATCCGGCAGCTCAAGAGCGGAAGATTCGAAACTGGGCGATTCGAGACGTGGTGAATCGAGAGCCGGTGATGCAAGCTCCGCAGATCGATCGGCCGCAGCTTCTATGGAAAGTCCGCACATGCCGCAGAACTTGTTACCTTCGCGATTGTGATGTCCGCAGATCCGGCATGCGGTGGAAGCGCTGTGAGCCGTATCCGGTGCGACATCCTCCGCGGCGTTTTCAGAATCTGCTTCCATGGTAAGGCGCTGCATGGCTTGCAGGGCCGCGGCAATGGCTTCCTGGTTCGGCTTGGGCCGTCTGCATTTCCGGATACAGGCGTTGGTAAATCTCGCCCAAGGCCGGGTTATGCGGGCCTATGATCGGCGCGTCTTCGGAATCCTGCGCCGAAGCGGCGCCGGAAGGCTTGGCGAATTTCTTGTCTCTATCCACAGTTCAAATCACGTGTGCTGGGAGTGGGCTTGCCTTTTATTCTAGCCCAAGCCAACCGAATCTCAACGCTGAGAAAACTCGATCTTTCCTTCCGCTTCGGTAGGAACTCCGTTGCAGGTTGCGGGGCGATACCGCCATCCGCGTACCGTTTGCAGAACGTTGTGATCGCCCACCGCGCCGACGCTCTGTAGAATCAACGGGCTATGCACGCGCCCGTCAGCACCAATGATAAAGCTGACTTTGACCTTTATCCCGGCAAGCGCCGGAACCATCAGCGGATCAGGCGTGGTCAAAGCTTCGGGAGGTTGAGTATCTTCGCAACGCGACCGCGCGCTCACATGCGGCACATCGCTGAACTCGGAGGCGCGAGCAGGAGTCTTCCAAACTTGATGTTCGCGCTCCGCCAAAACTGCCCCGCGCAGCTGTGGCGCGGCAGCCTGCACCGAGGCGGCGGCTGGAAGTACGAACAACAGCAACAAACAAGGCCAGAAACGACGAAGCATGTAGTGAAACCCTCCCAAGAGCGGGGGGTTGTTCCCTTATAGCTCTCTATTGGCAACTGGGGGGCCAGGCCATCACCTAGTCAACGCATTTGTTATCAGATGGTTAGGTCCCATCTTTAACGGTGGTAGATTATAAATGTGAAGGCGGTTGCACATTTGGTCGCGAATCGGGATTGTCATCTGCCTATGGCGCGCCGCAAGGTCAGGAACGTAACCTCCGGCGGACAATTCAGACGCGCCGGAACTCCGATCGTTCCCACCCCAGCGGTCGTGTAGAGGGGCAGCGGACCTACCTGGTAGGTGCCCAGCACATACTTTTTCGCCAGTTGGGGCAGGTAAAGCGGAGGCAGCAGCGGGAATCTGATCTGGCCTCCGTGAGAGTGTCCCGAGAGCTGCAAGTCAATCGAAAATCGTGAGGCTTCATCGGCGAAATCAGGCTCATGCGCGAGCAGAATGACGGCTTCGTCGGCAGGGACACTGTGCAACGTCTTTGACAAGTCTGCCGACTTGGTGAGGGCATCGTTTATGCCCGCGAGCCAGAAACGAGCGCCATCACGCTCGATGGCCTGGGATTGGTTCACCAGCACCTGAATACTCTCGGCTTGGAGTACGCGCGTAATATGTTTGCGGTCGGTATCGACATCGTGGTTTCCCATGATGGCCCATAGGCCGAGGGGCGCCGTCAGCTGGCGCAGTAGGCGCGCACATGGTTCAGACGCAAGCGCCGCTTTTCTGCGGCTTCCAATCAGAGGTACGGAAACAAAATCTCCGGCGAGAGCAATCAGGTCTGGGCGCAGACTGTTGACCATGCCGATTGCGGCACGCAGCGGATGGACAGAAAACCACGGGTCGTAGTGGAAATCGCTGAGCAGCGCGATGGTGAGGCCGTTCAATCGCTCCGGCCAGCGGGGCAGAAAGAAATCCTTGCGGACGATGCGCGGCCGATTCGGCTCCAGTAGGACGGAATCCGCGGCGAGCGCAACGATACCTGCAGAGGCTGCCCAGAGCAGAAACTGCCGTCTTGTAGTGGGCGTCAAGGACAAACGAAACTACTCTGCATTTCAGGCATTGGGTCCGCACTTCCAGAATAACCGAATGGAGGGATTCGGTGCAGGCTCATTCGCGTTACCAAATACACATTCAGAGCGATCAGAAACTAAACGTCGCCACCAGATCGACGCGGCGAACGGCCGCACCCGTGGAGAACGGTCCGCCTTGAAGCCCGTTTGGTGTATCGAAAAAACGTGAACCCAAAATACCGCTCGGATCTCCCACGTTCACCTTGTTGAAGATATTTCTGCCGGAGACACCGAGCGTCAGGTTGTAGCGGCGGTCGGAGCCACTGGGCAATCCGGTCGGGCCGCCACCGAAGAGTGGCCCGCCGCGCCGCCCATGGCCACCACCGCCACCGTCACCTTGATTGCCCGCACCACGGGCGATCTTGGGGCCAAAACCGAAAGTCTTGGTGAGCCGCAGATTCATCGTCACATGCGATGGCCCGGTGCCGAAATTGATGGGAGCAATCTTTTCGCCGGCAACCGCGGGGCTGGCCGGGTTGGCATCGAATGTTCCCAGCGGCGTGCAATATATGTTCGCGGCTGTACAACTCGCACCCGGTGCGAGCCCTGGGCGATCGTTAAAGATGGAATCGTTATTGAGATCGTTGGTTGTCGTGATGTTGAAGGGAGAGCCCGAACTCGCGATCAGGAACGGGCTCAAGCGGACGTTGTAGGGGAACCCGAATGTGCCGCCGAAAAAAAGCCGGTTGCGCGTATCGAAGGAGGCGCGCCCGTAGTCGGCGCTGATGTTGTAGGAGTTCGAGGGAAAACTGGAAACGCCCGACGTATCGCTGTTGGCATAGTTGAGCACGTAGTAACCGAAGAGCTGAGCCTTCGAGCCAACGCGCACGTTGGTGTTAGCGATCAATTGATTCTGCCTGAAGACAGCCTCGGAAACGTAGCGGTAAAGATTCTCGGCGGGAGTCACGCATGTGGGGCTGCAGGGGGTTCCGGGAAAAGGAGCATCGGCGTTGATAGTAAGCAGTTGGTCAAAGCCGCGGGAGCTCAGATACGTTACGTTCAAGGTCGCGGACTTGGTGAGTTGCCGCTCCACGCTGATTGCAGACTGCAACGTGTAAGGCGCGTGCAGGTGCGGGCTGATCTGGTAGATCGCCGGAGTTGCAGGGATCACCGCGCCAGTGCAGGCAGTGATATCCGTCAGTGATGGGCATTGAGGATTGTTGATGACGAATTGTTCCTGCGTGATGCCGTTCAGGCGCTCGGCTTCCAAAATCTGGGCTTCCTGAAAGCGATCATAAAAAATTCCAAATCCGCCACGCAGCACGACTTTGGGCGGAGCGCTCTTACCTCCGACTCCCCAGGCAAACCCGAAGCGTGGCGCCCAGTCGTCGTGATCCTGAATGCCGGTTTGGGATTCGAAGCGCAGGCCGTAGCTGAGAGTGATATTGGAGCGCACCTTCCAATCATCCTGGTAGTAGAGTCCGGCGTCGAAATTCCCCACCACCAGGGGCGGACTACCTATCGTGTAATTGAGTTGCGTGGCGATTGGGACGGTGGTATTCCCCGCGTTCTGAATCGCAGTTTCGTAGGAGACGGGACACGGCGCCTGACCCGCAGTCGGCACGCAAGCGGTTTCCTGCGGCGTGGTGAGAAGCGACGAAAACGTAAATTCTCCGTTGAAGCCTGAGGTCTGGCTGTTGGCGTCGCGAATACCACGCAGCCGCGCACCAAACTTCACGGTGTGATTACCGTGAATGATGGAAGTGTAATTCTGCAGTTCGTAGTGGTCCTGATGGTCGAGGATCGTGCCCTGATTATTGCCTCCGCCACCGAAGGCGCCCAGGACATTGAGCGTCGGCTGGGTGTTCAGCGCGTACTGATTATCGATCTCGCGCAGATATTGGAAGCGGGTTTCGTTGACAATCTTTGCGCCAATAATCTGGGTGTCGCTGATTTGAAATGTGTGCTCTGCGGAACCGGTGTTGTCGCCCTGCGAAGCCAGAGTGAATTGGCCGATGCTGTCGTTATCTTCAATATCGCGAAAGAACTGATAGCGCGCGGTCAGGGTATTGTTCTTGCTAAGCGCGTAGTCGATCCGCGGAGTGATGTTGGTTCGATGCCGCGGAAACGGCACCGATTCGATGATCGGGACCTCAGCAAGAGTAGTGGGATCGAGCGTGAAAGCATTGACGGCAGAGAGATCGTTGATGTTCCGGCGCTGAGCATCGAGGAAAAACGAAGCGTTCTTGTTAATTGGTCCGCCGATGTTGGCGGTGACGAGCGTGGAATCGTAATTGGGTTGGTTGTCCCCGCCGAACGGGTTTGGCGTATTGAAAGCGGAATCGTTCCCGTCGATCATCATTTGCCCGTGAAACTTGTCAGTGCCGGGCTTGGTGAAGACCTCGATGCGGCCGTAGCCCAGCTTGTCGTACTCCGAGGAAAACGGGTTTGAATTGACCCGAATCTCGCGAATCGATTCCTTGGGAGGAAGCTGCCCTGCGGTGAAACCATCGATGTAGAGCTGGCCACCATTAGGCCCGGCGGAAGGCCCGGCCAGTGCCTCCAGGTCGGTGAGCAATTCGTCCGGATCATCGGGCAGGGCTTCCAATTCCTTGCCTGATATTGTGATTGCGCCGGCGTTGTTCGAGGGATTGACATCCACGGTCGGAGCAGTGTCAGAGACCTGAATCTTCATCTGCTCAACTTCAATTGCCATTGCAACGTTGAGACGCAGCTGCTGGCTCGCCGTGATGACAACATTGTCATTTTCGTAAAGGGAGAATCCCTCGGCAACGACGTTCAGCGTGTACTGGCCCGCGGCTAATCCGTTGAGTTCATACAGGCCCTGTCCGTTGGTTTGTGTTTTGATCGGAGTCGACGGAGCGGCAGCCGGCACAAGTACTACATTGGCGCTGGCAATGGCGGCGCCGGAAGGGTCGGTCACCTGACCGCGCAAAATGCCTGCCGTCGCCGGAGGAGTCGTCTGCGCGGGAGCTTGCGCTACCGCGAGCGTCGCACACAATTGCAACAAAACAATAATGAGTATGAAATAGAAATACTTCCGCACCGTCATCAATATTCCGTTCTGTGACAAGAGTCTTACACTTTCCTGTTGAGCAATTCGGTTGTGTGGAGAGCGAACGCTATGGACCGCCACTGTCGCCGGATGGCGCGCCCATGGACCAGGGAGCAAGCATCGCAGCGCTGCTGGCGCTGGGCGCGGCTTGTAGCATCGGCTCCACGCCGCCGACTAGCGTTATCACAGTGCCTACACCCCCTGTGCCCTCGGTCGCGAGAATTATGATCGCGTCGCCTTTATGCAGATCAGTTACGGCGACGACGGGCAGACGGCTGAGCATCTGCTGAAAATCCGGGGCGCCGGAATGTCCAGCAGCGTTTCCTCCAGGGCCAGCTCCGCCAGAAATACCCGCTGAAGGCGCTGCACTTGCTCCGGAGCCCGCGCTGGACGCAGTCCCGGGAACCTCTCCCAAAGCCGCTGCCTTCAGGCGCGATGCGACCCGCTGCGCCATCTCCGGGGGAAGTCGCCGAAGCTGCGAATCTGCCGTCACTTTGACAACCACCGATTTTTTCGACAACAAATCCTGAACGTTGATGGTTGACGAACTTGCATCGACAGAGGTTACTGTGCCGGCAATATTGCGAAACGAACCGGAAACAATTTCCTGGGCCGTGAGTTCACTTCCATCGGCGCTGCGATCGCCGCGCGCGCGCAGCTGATCGCCGGGATGAATTTCCTGCAACGTGCCGGGTTTGGCGTCGTCAAACTTCACGGAGTCCGGCGCGTAGCGGCTAATCACCGTGGTGCCGGACGTATGAATCACAATGCTTTTCTTAGCGGCGAAGCTACCCACGGAAACGGTTACCGTTCCAGCGCCTGCATCCACCGCGGTCACCAATCCGCCCACACCTCGCTTCTGCCAATCCTGCAGATCTTTCTGATGCTGCGCTTCGAGGTCGGAATGCTTCATCACCACGATGGTGGAGGCAGAGAGTGAAAGGTTGTCGTCGGAAGGTTTACCGGCCACCAGGATGCGATCGCCAACCTGGAGATCCAGCAACTGGATGGGTGTGGCGTTCTTTAGATCTTTCTCGCCGGGAGCGATGCGGAGAATGCGGGCGGTAGGTTGGACCGTGATATTGACGTCCGGACCGGAATCCGGGGTGAGCGTAATCGCCATCCCATTGATAGCTTTTACGGCGCCTACGCGACGGTTGGCGGCGCCTGCGGCGGGTTGAGTTTGTTGGTCTGATCCTGCGGCAAAACAGCGAGGCACCATAGCGATAGCGACCGCGCTTGCGGCACAAAGTGCGATCGTTAGAAAACGGATCGTCAGAAAACGGTTTCTCTTTCTATTTGCGCTCATGCGCCTTTCGTAAAACCTGTTGGAGTGGCTACTAATAATCTACATTGCCGCACCGCCCCAAATCGCAGGATTTACAAAGTTTTACTTCAGAGTGAACGAGTTTTAACAAACGCGAAACAACCGTCAGTGGCGGGTAGGAAACAGCCGAGTGTACGCTACCGCAATTATTCTGCAATCAGCAGGTTTTCCGCGAAGGGCCATTGTTCGTCAATCCATTGCGCTTCGCAGCGGAAACCGGTGGCCGCAGCCATCTGCAACACTTCTTCGGGGGAATATTTGTGGCTGCTTTCGGTCCAGATGGTTTCGCCTTCAAGGAACTGAACGGAAAGTTCTGCAGCCGGAATATGCACGGTCTGATTGCGAAGAGAGCGCAGATGCATTTCCACGCTGCGGAAGTTGTGATTGATTCTTGCCACGTGCTCGAAGTGCGCAAGATCGAAATCGGCGTCAAGATCGCGATTGATGCGGGCCAGCAGGTTCAGGTTGAAGGCAGCCGTCACGCCCAGTTCGTCGTCGTAGGCAGCCAGGAGTTGGGCGCTCGATTTCTCCAGGTCAGTTCCCAGCAGAAGAGAATCTCCGGGCTCAAGAATGTGCCGGACTTCGGCCAAAAACTTGATGCCCGCAAGTCGATCGAAGTTCCCGATGGTACTTCCGAGAAACAACACGCAAAGATGCTGGCCGTGGCGCCGCTGCGCTGCCACTTCGAGCAATCCGTCGAGATACTCGCGTTCGAAACCCAGAATGCTGATGGAATCGATGTCGCTGAGCTCGCGCTCACACATGGCAAGAGCCGAGGGAGAAATTTCGATGGGATAATAGGCAGTCCGCTGGCGGCGGCAAAGAGCTTCGAGAAGATGGCGGGTCTTCCGCCCGCTACCGCTGCCGAGTTCGGCAACCGCAACCGGAGTTGCAAGGCGCTCTACTATTTCTTGTGCATGCCGCCGGAGCAGGCGTTCATCGGCGCGCGTGAGGCCGTATTCAGGAAGATGGCTGATGACTTCGAACAGCGCGGAGCCCACATCGTCGTATAAATACTTTGACGGGAGTTCTTTCTGACCTGGCTTGGTGAGTCCGGCATGGACCTCGGCGACGAATTCATAAGTCGTGTTCGGAGTGATGGTATGAACCAGCATAATGGTGATTCCTCTTTAACGCTCTTAGACATAGTGACCAGAACGTAAACCGCGACGAAGCGATGCTATTGACTCACACTCATCAACTCACACAGCGAAATCCCGTATAGATAAATTGATAGTGCGGCTGGAACCAGTTGCGGAATGTGCGCCGCAGCATGCATGCCGCAGTGCGCGCTGATCCGCCTTTCATAACGAAATGTTTGCCGTCAAAGAAATCCGCAGAATAGCCGCGGTAGAAAGGAAACGGCTCGAACCCTGAAAATGGCGCGAACTCGGTGGAGGTCCACTCCCATCCGTTACCCAGCATGCCGTCAACGGCGAAAGCACTTCGTCCTTCGGGAAACGCATTCACTGGGGCAGGACTCCACCGGGTAAAATCAAAATCACCAAATCCGGCTAGGGATGTTTCGCTTCCTAACGCTTCTCCGCCCCGTGCTTCCCCGCCCCATGGATAAGCCCGCTCGTTGCCGTGCGGAGTACCGTATGCAGCGCGCTGCCATTCCGCTTCGGTGGGCAAACGCTTCCCTGCCCAGTTGGCGTAGGCTTTCGCCTCCGCCTGGCTCACATAGACCGGCCAATTCAGCGGCAGTGGCACGTCTTCAAACATCGTGCGATACAGCCATCGATTACCCTCAATCCTCCAGAATGCCGGATGCGAAATTCCCTGCTGGGATTTCCAGTTCCAGTCGTTATTCTTGTCATCCTTGCCATCTTCCCAAAATGCACGCGTTTCGTAGCCGCCGGGATTGACGAATTCGAGATACTGCTGGTTCGTCACCATAAATTGATCGATGGCGAATGCGGGCACGCTGACGGTGTGGGCTTCAAACTCATTGTCCCATCCAAAAGCGCTACCACGCGAGAGCCCGAGCGTAACCCTGCCTGCGGGGATTTCAATACTGCGATGAACGATGGGAGTGGAATTGACATCGAGAGATTCGGTCTGATGCACTTTGTGACTCAGCGGCAACTGATGCAGCATGTAAGCCAGCGTTTCGGCATGCATCAGCCGGTGCTCAATGGCCACATTCAGCAGCGTGCTGAGCGGAAACCCATCGCCAGTGGCGTGCGCGTCGGCAAGAGTGTCTTCGAGTTTCTCGTCGAGAGCGGAACGGATTTTTCTAACATACTCTCTCACCGCCTCAATCGAAGGCCACTCGGAAGGCTGATCCGTGGGAAGTCCGCCGCCAACCGGGTCGATTCCAAACGCAAATAACCGATCAAACTCGGGATGGAAACTCTTCAGTCCAAGAACACGTTCGTGAAAGAGGTTCCAATCAAAAGCCTCAAGATGTCCGATATAAAAAACGATGCGATGGCGTTCAGCTATGGGCCGTTCGTAGAGTGAATCGGGCTTGACCAGCGCGAAAAGGTCGTCGGTTTGCTTGCGGGCCAGCGTGAGTTGGTCGAGCAGCTGATGACGAGGGATCGAGTCGTTTGCTGTCGCGAGCATTCCGGAATCTCCTGACCTCTTTGGCCGTGGGCGGAAATTCTACAGGCCAAACTTAAAAGAGTCGATCAGCGGCTTGAATTTTATCCGCCGCGCCAGCCGAGTAGTATAGGGTAATGCCCCTACAGGTATTTCAGGTTGACGCCTTCACGGCCAAGCCATTCGCAGGCAATCCAGCCGCCGTATGCCCGCTTGCAGAGTGGTTAGATGACGAGCTGCTGCGCATGGTCGCAGCCGAAAATAATCTTTCCGAAACAGCCTATTTGGTGCCTCGGGGAAACTATCATGAACTGCGCTGGTTTACACCGCGTTGCGAGGTGAAGCTGTGCGGGCATGCCACGCTGGCTTCTGCATTCGTCCTGCTGCAAGTTCTTGGAGCGAAAGGTGATTCGGTGCGCTTCGAGACACGTTTCAGCGGTGCGCTCACTGTCACCCGTGACGGCGATTTGTTTGCCATGGATTTTCCCGCGCTCGTACCCTGGCCCTGCATAGCTCCTCCGACGGCGCTAGTAGAAGGTTTGGGAGCGCACCCCACTTCGGTAATGCAAATCGAGGATAACTATTTTGCCGTGTACGAACGCGAAGAAGACATCCGGCGCATTCGTCCCAATTTTGGCTTGCTGGAGAAGCTCCATCCCGCGGGCGTCGCGATCACGGCTCCGGGTAATGATGCCGATTTTGTCTCCCGCTACTTCGCCCCCAGCTACGGCATTCAGGAAGATCCGGTGACCGGTTCACACACTGCTCGCTGGCGCCGTATTGGGCGCAGCGGCTGGGAAATAATAAGTTGCACGCGCGTCAGGTCTCGGAGCGTGGTGGAGAAATGTGGTGCGAAGTTAAAGGGGATCGCGTGATTCTTAAAGGAAATGCTGTGCTTATGTTGCGGGGAGAGTTGCTGATCTGACTTGGCGAGCTGTTCTCTTTATGCCCTCAGGGCTGAAGCCCTGCCGCATGAACTTTCTGATTGCAGCGCTTGAAGCGCTGCGCCACCCAAAATCGAACACATGCAAGGCAAATTTACTTAGCCAGTCCTTTACTCCGTAGGAATTCGTGTGCTACATCCTTCACATCGCGATGCTGGCCGTCGAGAGCGTAATTCAACTGCCGCATCTCGTGGTCGGAAATTTTGCCTCCTAACTCGGCAATGGCCTGAGCAACTTCGGGATGCTGCTGCGCGGTTTGCTGGCGAATCACGGCGACCGCTTCGTAGGGAGGGAAATAGTGCCGGTCATCTTCGAGCACAAACAGATCAAGCGCCGGAATCAACCCGTCCGTGGCGCTGCCCGCAGCCAAATCAATCTCGTGATTTTTTAGAGCTGGGGCGAGCAGGCCCAAGTCCATAATGCGGGGCAGGGCGGCAAAATGCAGGCCATAAGCGACGGCCAGTCCGGCATAGCCATCCGGGCGCTCCATGAACTCATAGCCAAATCCCGCTCGCCATTGCGGAGCAAAGGCAGCAGCCTGCGATAAGGTTTTGAGATTCAGACGACGCGCATCCTCACCGCGAATTTCCATCGCAAAAGTGTTATTGAAACCGAACGGCCGGCTCAGGGTGAGGCCGAGGCGCGTTTCGTATTCGCTTTTAACTCGCTGATACACCTCCGCACTGTCGCCTCCAACTTTTTGCTTAAGTATGGCGGTCAAAGCGGTGCCTGTGTATTCCGGATAAATATCGATGCGGCCAGATAGGATCGCCTGTTGGCAGATATAGGTTCCAGCCAGATAGAAGCGGCGCTCCACTTTCAGATGCGTGTGCGATTCAATTTGCTGCGCCAGCATTTCGCCGAGGACCAGCGACTCGGTAAAATTCTTGGAGCCAACCACAATCCGGTCAGAGCGTGACGGCGCGCACGCTGGCAGAAGCAGGGCTATTGAAACAAAGCAGGCAAATATTCCGAACCGCATTTGCAACGCGCCGCGACTCCGTCTGTGTCGTGGGCATTTCATTGCGGCCGCAAACGCTTCTCCAGCCATCCCAAGCCGAAATCCGCCGACAACGCCAGAACCGCGGCGGGAATTGCTCCGGCAAGAATAAGCTGATTGTTCACCATGGCGAGACCGCGAAAGATGAACTCGCCGAGGCCTCCCGCGCCAATCGCAGCGGCGATGGTCGCGAGTCCCACTGAAACGACAACGGCCACACGAACGCCAGAGAGAATCACGCTCATCGCCAACGGCAACTCGACCTGTAACAGAAGTTGGCTAGCGGTGAGTCCCATGCCGCGCCCAGCTTCGATCACTGCCGGATCGACTCCGCGAATTCCGGTGTAGGTATTACGAATTACAGGCAGAAGCGCGTAAAGAGTGAGTGCGAGAATTGCCAGGCGATCGGCGCGGTCGCCAAGCCAGGGCACCGGCAGCAGGAATCCAAACAAGGCGAGGCTTGGAATTGTCTGAATGATATTCGCAGCCCCGAGCACTGGTCTGTTCCACGTCGGCCAGTGCGCGCTCACGATGCCGAGCGGAATGCCGATCAGCACCGCAAATAGGGTGGAGATGCCGACCAGCCAAAGATGCTCGAGTGTAAGCTCCAAAATCTGTTCGTGATTCTGCACGAAAAACTGAAAGACGTTCATGACACGCCTCGATTTGCTACCAGCTCAGGCCCATCTCCGAAGGCCTTAACGTACGCGGCAGCCAACGGATCGGTTGATCGCAGAAAATCCTCGGGAGAAAGAACCGTCACCAGCTTACCGGCCTCCATCAGTGCAATACGCGAACCGAGGCGCAACGCCTCGCGTAGATCGTGGGTGACAAAGATGACCGTCTTACCCAGCCGCTGCTGCAGTGCGAGAAACTCTCGCTGCAGTTGGTCGCGGGTGAGCGCGTCGAGCGCGCCGAAGGGCTCGTCCATCAGCAGAATCGCAGGATCGGCAGCGAGCGCGCGAGCAACGCCCACACGTTGCCGCTGTCCACCCGAAAGTTGGTGCGGATAACGCGAAGCCAGCTGTGCACCGAGCCCGACCATCTGCAGCAATTCCTCGACGCGTTGATGAATACGCTCGGCAGGCCAGCCTTCGATTCGCGGGACCAAACCAATATTTCTCTCGATCGTGAAATGTGGGAACAACCCAACGTCCTGGATGACATAGCCGACGCTGCGCCGCAAACGTATGACATCGGTGGAAGCATTGGGGACTCCATTCACTCGCACTTCCCCGCCGCTCGGTGTCAACAACCGGTTAATCAGTTTTAATGTGGTGGTTTTCCCCGATCCGCTGCGTCCCAGTAGAACCAGAGTCTCGCCGCCTTGAACCTTCAGGTTCAGGCCTTCGAGCAATCTCTGGCCATTGGGTAGCGTATAGGCTACATCGCGGAATTCGATTACCGGAATATTAGCGGCACTTGATTCCATATCGGATCAAAAACGCATTCGCCAAGCATACCGGAGTTCCCAAACCCAAGGTGGCGGAACAGACCAAATGGGTCAAAGCAGATAGTTTCCTAAATTTGAAGTAGATTCGAAAATCGGCCGATTATCCTCATAGCCGAATATTGACTTTCGATTAGTATGGTGGAAACTTTTATCTTCGCAGGCACGACGTAGGCTTTCCCATGACCGATCGCGTTCGGTTCATCACCCATCAGGATAAGAAGATTCTGCTAATAAATGTGTCAAACTGTTCGGCGGATGGAGTAGAAAATATTTTCCGGTCAGTTCCTGACTTTGTGACCACGCAACCCCGCGGTTCAGTCTTGATACTCTCAGATTTTACGGGAGCCTCCTTTAGTGAGGATGCGATCCGAGTCATGAAAGAAACCGCCGTTTTTGACAAGGCCTATGTGAAGAAATCCGCATGGACGGGAAAATCAAGAGACCCTCAGGTGGTCTCCGAAAATGTCACTGGGGAGCTTGGGCACTTCGCCCGTCGCGAATTTCCTGTTTTTGAGACTCGTGAAGAAGCTTTGGCATGGCTGACCAAGGATTGAATAAAGCATCTGCACAACTCATCCAACCGCATCCCAAAAATATCGCCATACTGATTCTTCGCGATTCAGGCTCTTCTGCATTGCCCCCGAAAATGTTCCACGATCCTGGCACCCAGAGAGCTAATAGACGATCTTGGTCCCTGCCACTACGATCTTTCTAGGTGTTGCGGAAATTAAGCCTAGGTATGAGTGTGTCCGCTCTACGCAATTTTACTTGCTGGGTGATGGTCATTCTGTGTCCTCTGTCGCTCGCGGCGGCGGACACGGGCTCCGCCATCGTGCATAACAAGGGCGGAGTGTGGGTAAACGGCGCTGAGGTGGCAGACTCCACCGTCATCTTCCCCGGCGACGTGCTTGAAACCAAGCCTGGCTTCGTAGCCAATCTCGATGCCGAAGGTTCGTCCGTCCTGATTCAAGGGGAATCGATTGTGAAGTTTGAGACAAACTCCCTAACCCTCGAGCACGGCAGCGTCTCTGTGAGCACCTCCACGGAAATGATCGTTCATGTGAACTGCCTGAAAGTCGAGCCCATTTCGAACGACCGCACGCAATACGATGTGACAGACGTGAGCGGGAAAGTGGAGGTGGCAGCCAACAAGGATGATGTGAAGATCACTGAAGGCGGCGCTCTTCGAAAAGCGGCCGCGAAGGATGATTCATCCGAATCCGGAACCGTGCATGAGGGACACCGGGCAGCTCGCGACGAATCGTCTGCCTGTGGCGCTGCCCAGCCCAAAGGGACTGGTAACCCCGTGAATACAAAGTGGCTCGAGATCGGCGGCGGCGCAGGGGCGGGAGTTTTAGTTCTTTGCCTGCTTCTCTGCAGGAGCTCGAATTCCAGTAGCGTCAGTCCCACTAAACCGTAAGCCTCTATCGAGTCGGGCATTATTTTTTCTGCGAATTCTCACGCAAACGCGAGCAGGATCTTTGATTGAGCGTATAGCGTATAATGTAGATCTTGACCTCGAAGACACCCTAACAGCACGTTGCGCCTTCGCGATTGAGAAATTCCCTGAAAGGCGAGTGACGTGTCGAACCTGGGAGCTTCAGAAGGCTTTTTCGATCCCAAGCCATCGACTTCAGGCACACGGTGCGCGTTTGCGCGTATTCGCAGGTCTGTGCGCAGCATAGACTTTGGGATCGGCGGCTTGCGGTAGCCAGCACGAAAAACTTAGGAGACGAAAATGTCCGGAGTCAACGGCGACAAAGCTAGATTTAACCGGCGGCGCAGGCAGAAGATCAGCCGCCGTCTAAGCAACGAAAAAATGTTGAAGGCCTTGGCGGAGAAGAATCTGGTACCGCCAGCCGCGCCCGCCAATCTTAAAGAGAAGGTGGCATGAGCACGCCCGGCCTGGCATTGCCGCTTTCAAATCCGGATGGCAATCCCGTGAAGAAAAAACGCGTGCTTCTGCTAGACACTTCGCAGACCAAACGCGACCTGCGGGCCGACGTGATGAGGAAACTCGGCATTGAGGTTGATTGCGCGGCCGATGTTCTGGAGGCGCGATGCTGGTGGCGAGCGGATCTGTACAATCTGGTGTTGATCAACGTGGCTGGAGAGGCCGACAGCCGCGACAAGTTTTGCACGGACATGCGAAGTGCGATTCCTCCGCAGAGAATTGCTTTTTTTGTGGGAGGGCCCGAATATCTGGCCGCTGCACCGCATTCCGACGCAGCGCCTGCGGAGGCCGATGCCGACGCACTTCATAAGGAGATGGTCGCTGCGTTGCTGGCTCAGGCCTCGGGGGACTCATCGCGTCAGCGGTGGGGAATATTGGAGGCTTGCAAACGGATTTCTTCGGTGCGCTCGGTCAGCGAAGCTCGTTCGCGCGCGATACGGGAAACCCCAAGACCCTCCCGCTGGGCGGAGGCCATCGAGCAACACTCCGCATCCGAAGCCAACCCTCGACCGTTATTTGTAACCGAACCAGTTCAACCCTCATTCACACCAGCCTCATTTGCACCAGAAAGAGAAGAACTCTTATGAAGAATCTTTACGTCGGTAACTTGCCTCACAGCACCACGGAGCCAGAGCTGCGCGGTTTATTTGAAGCGCATGGCGCGGTTGAGAAGGTTAGCATCGTCACAGACCGCGAAACCGGACGCGCGCGAGGCTTCGCTTTTGTTGAAATGACCAATGCCGGGGAAGCCGAAAAAGCGGTCGCGGCGCTGAACGGAAGTTCGCTCGGGGGGCGCGCGTTGAAGATCAATGAGGCTAAGCCAAAGACCGATTCGCCGCGCGGCGGAGGCGGCGGTGGAGGAAAGCGCTTTGGCGGCGGTGGCGGCAGCCGCGACGACTATCAAGGTCACGCACGGCAGCCCCGGGAACCTCGCTGGTAGAAGCGTACCGCCTGCACGAATGAGCTCACGCATACCGACTGACGATTCGCCGGAGCAGGTTGCCCAGTCGCTGCTTGGGTTCCGACACATTTTGAAATATGGCGAACAGCACCAGCCGCTATTGCCAAACATTTGACGATTGGAGATTGGGATGCCAGGACGAGGTTGATCAAGTTTTACCAAACGCCAGAAAGAACACACGCGCCAGCAAAAACAGCGCGACAAAGCCGAACGCCGTATCCAACGCAAGGACGAACCGTCGGTAACGTCGAGCGATTCGAGTGAATTGGATCTGGACGAATTGCAGAGGCACGCCGCCGAGCAAGCCGCATTATTCCAAATGGGTGCCGACGACGGCGATATTTCCAGCATGCCTCGCGAACGCAGTCCGGAGAAGTCTGAGCCGTAGCAGTTCGGTTCAGATAAGTCAGTCAATAAGCCATCTGAAAGTTGGGGCGCGTCTTCAGACGCGCCCCTTTACTTGCTCGACGATTCCCTTCTGAGGTTACGCGAAAACCTCACCAGGCATCTTGGTCAGCGTCCGGCTGGCCAGAGTATTTTGTACGACATGCTCTGAGCGTCCGGCATTCGCCCAATCGATCTGCTTGCGTTCGATGCGCAATTTCAAGGCACGTTCGATGTTCCGCAGTTCGATGACCTCGCCGCCAGATACTAAACTGGAAGCCAGCCCCTGTGATCCGGCGCGGCCGGTACGGCCTACGCGATGAATGAAATCCTCAGCCATTTTAGGCAGGTCGTAGTTGATTACGTGCGCCACATCGTCGATGTGCAAACCGCGTGCGGCTACATCGGTGGCGACGAGCACCTGGAAGCGGCCCTGCTGAAATCCGCTGAGGGCTCCATTGCGCTGCGATTGCGAGCGATCTCCGTGGATCATCGCCGCGGAGAAACCTTCGCGCGCGAGTTCCTTCGCCAGTCGTTCCGTACCGCGCTTGGTGCGGGCAAAGATCAGCGTCTGCCCTTTCTCGGCATAGAGCAACTGGCGCAACACATCCGGTTTCTCGGCAGGACGCACTTCATAGGCCTGTAGACGAACGCTCTCGACCGGCTTAAGCACTGAACCAATCGCTACGCGCACTGGATCACGCATGGAATCGTTGACCAGTCCCGCGACCGATTGCTCCAAAGTCGCCGAGAAGCACAGCGTCTGCCGGTGTTGCGGCAGCACCGCAAGAATGCGCCGGAGTGCGGGCAGGAAGCCCATATCCAGCATGCGGTCGGCTTCATCGAGCACCAGGATTTTGATGTCGCGCAGGTCAATTAACTTGCGCGAGATAAAATCCTGCAAGCGCCCGGGAGTTGCGACCACCAGGCTGGAGCCGCCACGCACGGCCTGGATTTGTGTCTTCTCGGAGACGCCGCCGATTACCAGCGCGGCCTTGGATAGTCCCCTGCCGCGCAGTTTTTCGTATTCTTCGTTAACCTGAATTGCCAACTCGCGCGTAGGCAGTAGAACCAGCACGCGGACTTTCTGCGAAGGTTCGCGCTGAAGCATTTCGATCACCGGGATCAGAAATGCCAGCGTCTTGCCGGTGCCGGTCTGCGCGGTCGCCAGCACGTCTTTGCCTTCAAGGGCGCACGGGATAGCCTGCGCCTGAATCGGCGTAGGGGTAATAAAATCAGCAGTCGCCAGCCTCTGCTGCAAAGCAGAGGAAAGCGGTAACTCTGTAAAGCTTGTCATTCGTAATTGTTCTTTCTGGAGGGGCCTGATCGCATTTCGATACACGTATCGTGAGGTGCCATGCCGCTCTTATGTTTTTGATTTGACGCTGAATAAACGGCGGGCAGGAAAAGCGGAGATGAATCTTGATCCAACAGGATCACCGCGTCACGAGCAAACCGTGGCAGTAGCGTTGAAAGCATTATAGCACAGGATTTAACTAGTTTGACAACACTATAACGAGAGCAACGAGTCGACGGTCACACTTTGGTCATGGGTCTGGCAAGTGCCTCGGGAGCTTCGTTCCGTCATTTGCGGTAAGTCCGCTTTCGGGTAACGGGCATTTCTTGACATATTTTGACGTTTCTTCTGTCAGCCAAGGCATAGAAATCAGCATCCAAGACCCCGTGCTCACCCCAGAAGCAGGAGCAGCGCGCTCATGCATTTACTCCGTACTGCTGGGCTATAATTCGGAGCACTTCCGAACCGCAAAAGGAGATTCCTTTTGACCGTTGACACAACTGAACGCCCTATCGTCGATCCTGGCCATCAACTCCCCGCTCCGCCATCTCGCGGTGGAACCTTGTGGTGGATCGTTATCGCGATTGTGCTGGTATTGCTGCTTGTCGCTGTCCTGCTATGGTGGCACGAAGAGGGTAAGAAAAAAGTCACACATCCTCCCGCGAAAGTTACCATCACAACCGCGACGGCTCAAAAAGGAAACATTGGCGTTTACCTCGACGAAATCGGCACCGTCACTCCGGTCTATACCGATTCGATTACCAGCGAAGTAACAGGCCTCATCGTGGCCGTTCATTACACAGAGGGGCAGATCGTTCGTAAGGGCGATCCACTGGTTGATATCGATCCGCGACCGTTTCGCGCGACACTTTTGCAGGCGCAGGGAGCGCTCGAACGGGACGAGAACATCCTGGCGCAAGCGCAGATGGATCTTGATCGCTACCGCGCGGCGTGGGCGCGCAACGCCATCCAAAAGCAATTGTTGGACGATCAGGAAAAAATCGTATTGCAGGACGAGGGCACGGTAAAGAACGATCGGGGAACGGTGCAGTTTGACCAGGTTCAACTAGATTTCTGCCACATCACCGCACCCATCTCTGGCCGCGTAGGTTTGCGGCTGGTCGATCCCGGCAATGTGGTGCAGTCCGCCGGAACCTTAACCCTGGCAGTCATTACGCAGGTGGAACCCATCACCGTAATTTTCACCATACCGGAAGATAGTCTGGGCCCGGTTGCCGACCGGCTGCGGAAGAACGCCAAGCTCCCCGTCGATGCGTTTGACCGCACTGCACAGACAAAGATTGCAAGCGGAAAGTTGTTGACGCTCGACAATCAAATCGATACTGCAACGGGAACAGTAAGAGCACGATCTATCTTCGATAACAAAAATGATGCGCTCTTCCCCAACCAATTTGTGAATGCGCGGTTGCTGGTAAATACATTGCAGGGAGTGACGGTAGTTCCAGCATCAGCCATCCAACAGAATGGCCAAGCATCATTCGTGTATGTGATTCAAAACGACGTTGCTCACATGCGCAGCGTTAAACCCGGAGTCACGGATGGAGGGCTGACGCAGGTTGACGGCATCAATCCCGGGGACGTTGTCGCCAACAGCAGCTTCGATAAATTGCAGGAGGGTACGGCAGTCGCGGTCTCGAACAAGAGTTCCAGCAAGCCTGCTGCAGCCAACACTACCGGGAGCAGCGCCCCGTGAGTCCATCCCGCCCGTTTATTCTGCGGCCGGTTGCGACCGCTTTGCTGATGGCTGCAATCCTCCTGGTGGGTATTGTTGGCTATACCCAACTGCCGGTCTCTGCGCTTCCCGAGGTCGACTATCCCACCATTCAGGTGCTCACGTTTTATCCAGGAGCCAGCCCGACGGTAATGGCGACGACCGTCACGGCGCCCCTCGAACGTCAATTCGGCGAATTGCAAGGCTTGAGCCAGATGACCTCAACTAGTTCGGGAGGCACGTCCGTCATCGTGCTGCAGTTCAATCTCGCGCTGAATATTGACGTGGCTGAGGAAGAAGTGCAGTCCGCCATCAACGCGTCGCAGAGTCTTCTGCCGTCGATTCTTCCCGCGCCGCCGATCTACAGCAAGACCAACCCAGCTGACGCGCCGGTACTCACACTGGCGATCACTTCGAGCTCGATGCCGCTTTCCCAGGTCGAGGACCTAGTCGACACGCGGCTTGCGCCCAAGATTTCGCAGCTTAGCGGGGTTGGTTTGGTAACCATCAGCGGCGGCCAAAAACCTGCAGTCCGCATTCAGGCCAACCCCACGGCGTTGTCATCCTACGGCATCAACATGGAAGACCTGCGCACCGCGTTGACTGCGGCCAGCGTGAACGCTGCCAAAGGCAACTTCGATGGACCCCGCCAGGATTACCAGATCGACGCCAACGATCAGCTGGTCACCAGCGACGATTACAAAAACGTTGTAGTTGCCTACCGCAACGGTGCGCCTGTCATGCTGACCGACGTAGCGCAGGTGGTGAACGGCGTAGAGAACAACAACCAGGCGGCGTGGATGAATCAGACCCCCGCCGTGATTCTGAATGTGCAACGCCAGCCCGGGGCCAACACCATCAGCGTGGTCAAAAGCATCAAGCAACTCTTGCCGCAACTGCAGGCCAATCTGCCCACGGGCATTCAGGTGACCACACTCACCGACCTCACAACCGCCATCGAAGCCTCAGTTTCCGACGTTGAATTTGAATTGCTGTTGACGGTCGGACTGGTCGTGCTGGTTATCTTCCTCTTCTTGCGGAGCCTATACGCGACCATTATTCCGAGCGTCGCGGTACCGCTCTCGCTGGTCGGCACCTTCGCAGCGATGTACGCGCTTGGGTACAGCCTGGATAATTTATCGCTGATGGCGCTGACCATATCTACCGGTTTTGTGGTGGACGATGCCATCGTGATGATCGAAAACATCTCGCGCTACATCGAGGAAGGCGATCCGCCGATGGAGGCGGCGCTTAAAGGTGCAGAGCAGATTGGGTTCACGATTCTCTCCCTGACCGTATCGCTCATCGCGGTGCTGATTCCGTTGTTGTTCATGGGTGATGTAGTAGGTCGCTTGTTCCGCGAGTTTGCCGTTACGCTTGCAGTAACGATCGTCGTTTCGGCAGTAGTCTCTCTTACGTTGACGCCCATGATGAGCGCGCGAATCCTGCGCCACCAGCCGAAAGAGCAGCAGGGTCGCATCTATCGCGCCACGGAGCATGCGTTCGAATCGATGATCGCGTTCTACGGCCGCACATTGAAGTACGTGCTTAAATTCCAGACGATCACACTGCTGGTCGCGCTGGCGACGCTGATGCTCACCGTCTTCCTTTACATCATCATCCCCAAGGGATTTTTCCCGGTGCAGGATACCGGCGTAATCCAGGGCATTTCGCAGGCGCCGCAGACGATTGGCTCCAAGGCCATGGCTGCAAAGCAGCAGGAATTGGCGAAGGTCATTCTGCAGGATCCGGCGGTTGAAAGCCTATCGTCGTTCATTGGCGCCGATGGAACCAACACCACGACGAACAGCGGCAGAATGTCGATCAATCTAAAGCCGCTCGATCAGCGCAAGATGAGCGCGTCCGATGTAATCCGCCGGCTCACTTCCAAACTCGACCAGGTTCAGGGCATACAGCTGTTCATGCAGCCGGTGCAGAACATCTCGGTTGATGATCGCGTGAGCCGCACGCAATATCAGTACACACTGGAAGATCCCAACGCCGACGAACTGGATGACTGGACCAACCGCTTCGTCAATCGACTGAAGCAACTGCCGGAACTGGAAGATGTGGCCACGGATCAGCAAACCGGAGGGCTGGCTGTTTCTCTGGTGATCGACCGCGTAACCGCATCACGCCTCGGCATTGCTCCGACCACCATCGATAACACTCTGTATGACGCCTTCGGCCAGCGTCAGATCAGTACAATGTATACGCAAGTAAATCAGTACCACGTTGTGCTCGAGAGCCTGCCACAGTTTCAACTGGACCCCAACAAGCTAAACCATCTCTACATCCAATCCAATGCGTCGTCGGGAGCGAGTGGCACCGGAGCTTCAACATCATTCGCCGCTTCGGGATCATCTTCCGCGGGGTCAAATGCGGTAACAGGTTCTGCGCTCTACACTCCGTCGGCCAATACTCTTGCAACTCTCTCGAACGCGCTTTCGCCGACTACCTCGGCGACCTCGAATAACGGAGCCAACTCCGCAGGTACGCCCAGTTCCGCCTTGAGTAATGCGGTGCCGTTGAGCGCTTTCTCGCACTTTGAACCCACTACTGAGGCGCTCTCCATCAGCCATCAGGGACAATTTCCGGCGATTACCGTGTCGTTCAATCTCGCTCCGAATGCAGCGCTGGGCGAGGCCATTACGGCGGTCGATAAAGTACAGAAAGACATGCACATGCCTGCCAGCCTGCAGGCTGGATTTCAAGGCACTGCGGCGTCGTTTACGAATTCGCTATCCAATGAGCCAATATTGATTCTGGCCGCGCTGGTCACGGTGTACATCGTGCTTGGGGTTTTATACGAAAGCTTCATCCACCCCATCACGATTTTGTCGACGCTGCCCTCGGCGGGCGTGGGAGCATTCCTCGCATTAATTCTCTTCCACCAGGATTTAAGCGTGGTGGCCATCATTGGTATCGTTCTGCTCATCGGCATCGTTAAAAAGAACGGCATCATGATGGTTGACTTCGCGCTCGAAGCAGAGCGGCAGCACGGCAAAAACGCCACGGATGCAATTTACGAGGCCTGTCTGCTTCGCTTCCGTCCCATCATGATGACCACGATGGCGGCGCTGCTGGGAGGATTGCCGCTAGCGCTAGGCACAGGCTTCGGTTCTGAATTGCGCCGGCCACTTGGTATTGCCATGGTTGGCGGCCTGCTGCTAAGCCAGGCGCTCACGCTCTACACCACGCCCGTCATCTATATCTTCTTCGATAATCTGGGGCAGCGTTTTGCGGGCAAGACGAATCATGCGGAAGCCGAAGAGGCAGAAGACGCAGGACCGGCATGAACATCTCTGCGCCATTCATTCATCGGCCCGTAGCCACCACTCTTCTGACTGTGGCGGTTGCGCTTGCCGGTGCGATCGCGTTTGAGGTGTTACCCGTCGCGCCCCTGCCAGAAGTCGACTTTCCGACTATTTCAGTGGGCGCAAGCTTGCCGGGAGGCAGCGCCGAAATTATGGCGTCGTCCGTGGCGACGCCGCTGGAGCGGCAGTTCGGTCATATTGCCGGCGTCACGGAGATGACCTCGGCCAGTTCGCTCGGCAGTACATCGATCACAATTCAGTTCGACCTCAGCCGTGATATCGACGGCGCGGCGCGTGATGTCGAAGCTGCTATCAATGCCGCTAGAACGTATCTGCCCGCCAATCTGCCAGGCAATCCAACCTATCGCAAGGTTAACCCCGCCGATTCGCCGATCATGATCCTCGGCCTCACCTCGGACAAATACGGTCCGGACAAACTCTACGATGAAGCTTCAACGGTCCTGGAACAAAAGTTGTCGCAGATTCAGGGCGTAGGACAGGTCACGGTCGGAGGCGGCGCCTTACCCTCCGTTCGCGTGGATGCCAATCCCACACAATTGGCCGCCTACGGACTTACCCTTGCGAATTTGCAATCTGTATTGAGTCTGCAGAACGCTGACCTAGCCAAAGGACAAATCACCGACGGCAATGTGACCGCGGACATCGTAGCCAACGATCAAATCTCGCACGCCGTTGACTACAAGCCGCTCGTGGTTGGGTATAGCAAGGGAGCGGCCATCCATCTCTCCGACGTCGCTCAGGTGACGGACTCGGTGCAGAATATCCGCGCGGCCGGCTACTTGAATGGTAAGCGCGCAATTACCGTCATCATCTTCCGCCAGCCCGGCGCGAACATCATCAACACCGTCGACCGTATACGCGCGCAACTCCCGTATGTTCAGGCATCCATTCCCTTCGGCATCGATACTACGATCGTCCTTGATCGCACGACGACCATTCGCGCATCGGTGAGTGATGTGGAGAGGACGCTGGTCATCTCCATTGGCCTGGTCATCGGCGTGGTATTTGTTTTTCTGCGCAACGGCCGCGCCACGCTCATTCCAGCAGTCGCCGTCCCGGTCTCGCTGGTTGGCACGTTCGCCGTGATGTATTTGTTCGGGTACAGCCTCGATAACCTATCTCTGATGGCGATGACCATTGCAACCGGCTTCGTCGTCGATGATGCCATCGTGGTGATGGAAAATATCGCACGCCATCTGGAAGATGGCATGAAGCCGTTTGCCGCCGCGCTCAAGGGTGCGGAAGAAATCGGTTTCACTGTCTTCACCATCAGCATTTCTCTGATCGCGGTCTTTATTCCTCTTCTGTTGATGGGTGGGATCGTTGGCCGTTTGTTTCGCGAGTTTGCCGTAACACTTTCGACTTCCGTTTTCGTGTCGATGATCATCTCTCTTACTACGACCCCGATGATGTGCGCTTACCTGCTGAAAAGTGAACGCACAGAAAAACATGGCCGCATCTACATGGCCAGCGAGAAATTTTTCGACTGGGTGCTGTCGTTATATCGAAGCAGCCTGCATTGGGTGCTTGAACATCCGACTCCCACTCTTCTCGTGCTCTTAGTCACCATCGTGCTGAACGTAGTGCTGATCGTCAAGATACCCAAGGGATTTTTCCCGGTGGAAGACACGGGAGCGATTACCGGAAGTGTGCGAGGACCGCAGGATTCATCGTTTCCGGCGATGGACAATTCCGTTCGGCAGATAGGCGGCGTAATTAAGAGCGACCGTGCGGTCCAAAATGTGATTGCGTTTACCGGTGGCAACGGAGCCACGAACACCGGCTTTCTCTACCTCGCGCTTAAACCACTCAACCAGCGCAAGAGTAGTGCTTCCGAGATCATCAACCGCCTTCGCCCTCAACTGAACCGCCTGCCAGTGGCTTCCGCGTTTCTGCAGGCGGCGCAGGATTTGCGCATCGGCGGTCGCTCCAGCAACGCGATGTATCAATACACCCTCGAGTCCGACAATGTGCAGGATCTTTTCAAATGGGGGCCAATCATACTTAGCCAGATGCAGCACGTCCACGGTCTGCAGGATGTGAGCTCAGATCAGCAGAATGGCGGTCTTGACGAACTGATGAACTATGACCGTGTGACTGCGGCAAAGCTCGGCCTGACCGCGCAGTCTCTGGACTCGGCCCTATACGGCGCATTCGGCCAGTCGGAAGTCTCCATTATCTATACGCAGTTAAATCAGTATTACGTAGTGCTGGAAGTTGCTCCCCAGTATTGGCAAAGCCCGGAAGGACTGAAGGACATCTATTTGCATACCTCCGGCAGCGGAAACATTCCGCTGCTCGCGGTTGCGGACGGCCACGCCAACACCACACCGCTGGCTATTAACCACACGGGTTTGTTTCCCTCGGTAACCGTGTCCTTCAACCTGGCCCCCAACGTATCATTGAGCCAGGCGACGGCTAGCATCGATCAGATGGAAAAACGGTTGGGTGTGCCTTCCACGATGCAAGGTTTTTTTGCCGGTACGCTGCAAGCCTATCAGCAGTCTCTCGGTACCGAACCTATTCTGGTTGTGACTGCGCTGCTAGCCGTGTATATCGTTCTGGGAATTTTGTATGAGAGTCTAGTCCATCCTCTCACCATCATCTCGACACTGCCGTCGGCGAGCGTGGGCGCGATGCTCGCATTAATGATGTTCAAACAGGATCTGAACATTATCTCGATCATCGGCATCGTATTGCTGATCGGCATCGTAAAAAAGAATGCCATCATGATGATCGATTTTGCTCTTCAGGTAGAGCGTCAGGAGGGAAAGAGGCCATTCGACTCGATTTTTGAGGCTTGCATGTTGCGCTTCCGTCCAATTCTGATGACGACGATGGCTGCTTTATTAGGCGCGCTGCCGTTGGCGCTGGGGACAGGTACGGGGTACGAACTTCGCCGGCCTCTCGGCATCACGATCGTAGGAGGATTGATTCTGAGTCAGTTGCTGACGCTCTATACAACGCCGGTTGTTTATTTGGAATTCGACCGGCTGCGGCTGCGGTTTGCAGGAAAACGGCACGACGCTATGCCGGGGCTTAACCCAGCCAGTACGGCGGAGTGAGATGATGGAACGAAATCGGCCAAGCAGGAACGCTATGATTATTTTGCAAAAGAAATCGGCGCGCGGAAGATTCTGGCTGAGTGCGGCTGCTGTCTTGCTGCTGGCTTCATCGGGCTGCGTGGTTGGGCCGAAGTACCATCCACCCGCTCCGCCGCAGGCGCCTGCCGCAGTCTATAAAGAATCGCCGACCGTCAAGGAAACTGGAGATTGGACGGTCGCGCAACCCGCCGATGCCAAACTGCGCGGCAAGTGGTGGGAAATCTTCAACGATGCCGCATTGAACTCCCTCGAAGAACAGCTGGATATCAACAACCAGAACATCAAGCAATACTTTGAAAATTTTATGGAGGCTCGCGCCATCGTGCGGGAGGCTCGTTCGCAATACTTTCCCACGCTTACCGCTGCACCTTCGATCACCCATTCGCGATCTTCGGCAAATGTGGGCGCGGCCTCGACAAGCACGACGGGCACCACAACCACGACCACTACCCCGCAACTGCAAAGCACTCTGTATTCGCTGCCACTCGAAGCATCCTGGGAGCCTGACCTTTGGGGCAAGGTTCGCAACACCGTGCGTCAAGCCCAGTACGCCGCGCAAGTCAGCGCAGCCGATCTTGAGAACGAAAGGCTAACCGAGCAGGCTAGCCTGGCTGAATATTTTTTCGAGATTCGCGGCCAGGACAAGCTGCAGCAAATCTTTGATGCGACAGTGAATGCCGACCAGAAAGCGTACGACCTGACCCGTTCGCTTTATGATGCTGGGATCGACGATCAAATCTCCGTCGTCGAAGCCGAGACCACGCTGCGAAGCGCGCAGGCAGGCGCAACCAACGTGGGTGTAGCGCGAGCACAATTCGAACACGCCATCGCCGTACTCATTGGCCAGACCGCTACCAATTTCTCCATCCCCATAAAGCCGATGACCATTGCTCCGCCGCCAATTCCAGTAGGCGTGCCCTCGGAATTGCTGGAGCGCCGGCCGGATGTAGCCGCTGCCGAACGCACCATGGCCGAAGCCAACGCGCAGATTGGCATCGCTTACGCCGCCTATTATCCGAACCTGACTCTGAGTGCGGATGGCGGCTTTGAAAGTTCATTTTTCAAGCGTTGGCTTGACTGGCCAAGCCGATTCTGGTCGGTCGGTTCATCGCTCTCGGAAACGCTATTCGACGCCGGCCTGCGCCGCGCCACCGTCCAACAATATGTAGCTACCTACAATGCCGACCTCGCCAGCTATCGTCAAACGGTGCTGGCCGCGTTTCAAAACGTGGAAGACTCTCTCGCCGAAGTTCGCATTCTCTCGAAGGAAATCCAGCAGGAACAGCAAGCAGTCGATTCCGCGCAAACCTTCCTGAAGCTCGAACAGGGCCGTTATGACACCGGCATCGATCCCTATATCGACGTGCTCATCGCCCAGACCACGGTGCTGGCGGACCAGCAGACTCTGAATGCCCTTCAGGTACAACAGATGACTTCCGCCGTCGCATTGGTAGAAGCCCTGGGCGGCGGGTGGGATCGTTCGCAACTGCCGGACACGCATCAGGTGACGCAGAAACCGCCCAAGCCGGAGACGGAAATCGAGCAGTAATCGGAATCGTTATATCCGGTCACGAAACTCCGTAGAAGACGATCATGCACATTCCTGATGGTTATCTTAGCCCGTCCACCTGTGCGACCCTATATCTGGGCGCGGCGTTGGGCTGGTACGCGGCGCTGAAACGCATCAAGCGGCTTCTTGCCACGCGCGCCATCTCGCTGATCTCAGTGTTTGCGGCATTCTGTTTTGTGGTCATGATGTTCAATGTTCCATTGCCCGGGGGAACTACCGGTCATGCGGTTGGGGTTGGTATCGCAGCCATCGTGCTTGGCCCCTGGGGTTCGATTCTTGCGGTTTCAATCGCGATCGCAATTCAGGCGCTGTTCTTCGGCGATGGGGGAATTACCACGCTGGGAGCAAATTGCTTCAACATGGCAATCGTTGGATCGTTCGTTGCCTACGCATCATACAAGTTGATCGCGGCGAAATCGGATCTAAGCTCGCGCCGCAGGGTGCTAGCCACCGCGATTGCCGGTTATGTTGCCATCAACGCCTCTGCCTTGGTTACAGCCGTTGAGCTCGGCATTCAGCCCATGCTTTTTCATGACGCCAGCGGCACGCCACTCTACGCACCGTATTCCTTGCATGTGACGATTCCGGCAATGATGATTGGCCACCTAACTTTTGCGGGACTAGCCGAGGCCGTGATATCCGCGGGAATGGTTTCTTATCTTCAGCGGGCTGATATAGGTTTGCTGCGAGGAGTCAGTGGCTTAACCCAGACGCCAGCGCCAATTATCGCTGGCGCGAGATGTTCTCCGAGACGATTATGGTGGGCGGTAGCTCTTCTTATGTTATTCACGCCTCTGGGCATCCTGGCGGCAGGCACGGCCTGGGGTGAATGGTCCTCGGTCGATTTGATGAATCCGAAAACGCGAGAGCAAATCGGCGCCGCATCGGGATACCATGCGCTTCCATCTTCCGTTCCTGCAGGGATCCAAAAACTGTCCAGCTTGTGGACTGCGCCATTCCCCGGCTATGCGCCGAAGTTCGTGAAGAGTCCGATACTCGGCTATTTGCTATCCGCAATGTTCGGAGTGGGCATCCTTGTGCTGGTTTCGCTACTGACGAGAATGATCGCCAGAAAATCGCCGGCGCGGACGCTACGAGCATGAGCCGGCATTCTTTCCTCGACTCGACGCTTCGTGGCTTCGCCCGTGCGTTATCGAAGGCCCTTCAAGCAGAACATGCCGCAACCCAACCGGGATTATTGCAGGGACTCGATCCGCGCGTCCGCGTCGTTGGAATATTTGCATTGGTTGTTTCCGTGATCCTGTGCCGGCGGCTCGAGGCGATTGCAGCTATCTTCCTCATTGCAATTGCACTCGCGCTCGCGTCGAGGGTGAGCCTCAGGTCACTCGTAAAACGAGTCTGGTTGGTGGTTCTAGGCTTCTCGGGTGTGATCGCGCTGCCCGCGTTATTCCTTACTCCCGGAGAAACGCTCTTCGCCGCGCCGGCGTTACGCGTTGCCATTACAATGCAAGGCGCGCGCGCGGCCGCCTTGCTGATATTGCGGGCTGAAACGACTGCTACGCTCACGACCATTTTGGTGCTCTCGACCCTTTGGACTCATATCTTGAAGGCACTGCGTTCGCTTCACCTCCCAGCCGAGATTGTGACCATGTTGGCCATGACGCATCGCTATGTTTTCCTGCTGATCGAAACGGCCAACCAGATGTTCGAATCCAGGCAGAGCCGCACGGTCGGTATACTGAGCGGTTCTGAACGTCGCAAAATGACGGTGCGAACTGCTGGAGTGCTGTTGAGCAAGAGCGTTGAACTCAGCCATGAGGTGTACCTCGCCATGTTGTC
The DNA here is from genome assembly GCA_963838015.1 of uncultured Acidobacteriaceae bacterium. GTDB lineage: Bacteria > Acidobacteriota > Terriglobia > Terriglobales > Acidobacteriaceae > Sulfotelmatobacter. Next base: position 219,130 of record CAWIPG010000002.1, read on the forward strand.
GCGCGGCTTCCGCGGAGAAGTTCGTCTCTTAACCGATTTTCGGCTAAGACCACGCGATTACGCTGGACTGGCTGGATTCGTCGCTACGAGTTGTCTCGCTGCATGGATTGGGAGGTAAGCAAGATTTTGCCCGCGACTTTCGAAGTGCAAGACGTTAGTTTCTCCTACGAATCGATCCCGGCGATTCGCGGGCTCACTTTCCGCATCGAAGAAGGTGATCGGATTGCGCTGCTGGGCGCCAACGGCTCCGGCAAGTCCACGCTGTTGCGAATTTTGGATGCGTTATATTTTCCCTCGGCGGGATCCGTCGCATTCAAGGGAGACGCTCTTACTCAAGAACGCCTACAGCAGGACGAGTTCTTTCTAAATTTTCGCCGGCGCGTCGCGCTGGTCTTTCAGAATCCGGATGCGCAACTCTTCAATCCCACTGTATTCGATGAAGTCGCTTATGGCCCTTTGCAAATGCAATGGAGCAAGGAGGAAGTGTTGAGGCGCGTGGATGAAATGCTCAATTTCATGTCGATTTCGCACTTGGAAGACCGCCCGCCTTACCGCCTCTCAGGCGGCGAGAAAAAACGAGTCGCCTTGGCGTCCGTCTTGGTTCTTGATCCTGAAGTCTTACTGCTCGATGAACCCACTGCGACGCTCGATCCGAAGAGCCAGAGCCAGGTTGTAGACCTCATTCAACAGTGGAAAGGTACGGCAAGAACCGTCATCACCGCTACTCATCAATTGGAGATCGTCGAAGACATTGCCGATCGCGTTTTAGTACTTGAAGCGGGCGTGGTGATTGCTGAAGGAACACCATCGGAAATTCTGTCAAATTCCGCCTTGCTTCTCAGAGCCAATCTGATTCACGCCCATCGTCATTCTCATGGCGACGTTGTTCACTCACATGCTCACGTTCACAGGCATTCTCACCGGGAACATGAGCACTAAGCACAACTCACACAACGCACGGTCGAGACTTCTTTCTTCCCGTAATGAATGGTTAAATGGCCGCGACAGATGTCACCGTTAATCTGTCTCCGTTGAGAGTGCCGACAATTCTGACCCGCTGTCCAGCCAGTCGCTTCAATAACATCTGGTCCCCCTCGAGCCGGTAGATTTTGTCACTGTCGACGAGAGCGAATTGCTCTCCACTGTGCACACAGGCCCGCGCACAATCAGCCGCCGTTTTGCCGATGGCGGCAGAATGTTTGGCTCCGCAGTGAGTGTCGGTCACCACACCCTCGTACGTCTGCTGGGGCTGAACTGATTGCTCCGCGATAGCAACAGCTCCCAAAGTTGCAATCACAACCGCCCAAACGCAAGCTATTGCTACGGGAACTTTGCCCACTCGTTGGTTGAGCATTTAAGAGACTGGCTCGATGCTGAGGATATGGAGGCTTTCGCCGTTCGCATCCAGAATTCCGCTGATTCTCACTTGTTTACCTTCGTACGGCTTCGCCTTCTGTGGCTCAGCAAGTGGATACGCCGTGCTGGTTGATACCTTTAGAACGTATGTACCGCCATCTCTCATGACCATGCCAGTGAAAGTTTGCGAAGTCGGTTCATTTTGCGGAGTGGTTTGAGCCTGTTGCAGTGGCTGTGGTGACTGAAGTTGCGACCATGCGATCAATTGCGGCCCTATAATGTCAGGAGGAAGAACGGGATCGGTATGCTTTTGTTTATTCTGAGCGCAAAGTGGAGCGATCACTAACAAAAACGTCAGTGCGACCGCCAATCCCAAACTTAAAAGACCGGTCTCTCGTTTCATAACGTACCTCCGAAAGACAAAGCGGCTGCCAAGCACTCGTATTTACCTTTTTATCTCCTGAGGTCTCTGTCGTCCATACGTCGTTTCCTGTAACACTACCGTAGCTTCCATAGTGGCGGCATAAAACATCCCGGCCCGGCCGAAGGTTGAAACACGAGCAAAGTATTGTTTTCGTAAAAATACAAGTTTTACCGTATGGGTAGCGGTGCGTGCATTTCGTTAATCTGAAACCCTACTCGACAGCCCCCCATCGAGCAGGTGCCCGCTCTTCAGGGAGAGCAGGCACCTGCTCCCTTTCTCAACACATCTGCGGATCAGTACAGCTTCCGAAATCGCAAAATACATGTTGAACGGGATTTGTCGGGGCATCCTCTGCGGGTATTGTCGCCACTGACGCAATCGAGCGGTATGGAGGGATCAATGCTTTATTGGACGCTAATGTTCCTCGTGATAGCTCTGATCGCCGGGGTCCTGGGCTTTACTGGTGTAGCGATTGCAGCTGCGGGCATAGCCAAGTTGTTGTTTGTCGTTTTTCTCGTGCTCTTTTTGATTTCACTTGTTACCCATCTCTCGCGGCGAGGCAGCAGTATCTAGCAGCGGGAACGAAAGATGTTGGGCCGAGCTAGTGCACATCCAGTCGTAAAAGGAGACACAAACTATGAAACTTACAGGATTGATCAGGACATCACTGCTGGTTTCGCTTTTGGGCACCACCGCGATGATTTATGCGCAGGACCAGCACGACGACGCCAAACCGCAAGAACCCCGCCCGGAAGCAACCAAGCCGGCTCACGACGATGCCAAACCGCAAGATGCCAAGCCTTCGAAACCGGAAGATATGAAGCCTGCGCAAAACGACGCGAAACCCGAAAATCGGATGGATACCAAATCCTCCACGCAGACTGAGCATCAGGAGAAGTCCGAGCATGTACAGCAAGCTGGCGCCCAGCGTGGCGGCCACATTCCCGATGACAAATTCCGGGCGAACTTCGGGCGCTCGCATACAGTCGTTATCAACCGGCCTGTGATCGTTGAAGGTCAGCCGCGCTTTCAGTACGGCGGCTATTCGTTCAATATTGTGGATGCCTGGCCAGTGGGTTGGGCATACACCGATCAGTGCTACATCGACTATGTAGATGGTGAGTACTTTCTCTTCGACTTGCTTCACCCCGGCGTTCGCGTCGCGATTGTTGTCGTGATGTAATTCGCCGGTATGATGGCAGAAGGGCCCTCCTTTCCTCGGATAGGATCCGTAGGGCGGAAGGCCACTCTGCCATCGCCATCGTTCGCGGCCTGCCTGGCAACCATTCAAACCTATCAATCCCCAGCCTGAATCGAATGCAAAATTCCGTCCCAACCTTGCATTCTTCTGCAGCAACTAACTTCTTAGGTTGCGATTAAATTTTCAAAAAGCGCGGCGAGTTTGTGCTTTTTTAGGAGAAATACCTTATGGCAAACGACATGGAGAAGAAGGGGCAGGACCAGGGTAACCAAATCGGGCAAGGCCAAAAGAGCGGTCAAACCCAGCAGGGTGGCCAATCTGGACAGCAAGGACAGAGCCAACAGGGTCAACCTGGTCAAAACCAGCAAAAGAAGGGTGGTCACGGTCAGAACGAGAATGAGGAAAACGAACAGAACCGCGACAGTCAGCGTCGCGCTTCGTAGTATCGCTTTTCGTTACTGATTTACCTGGAAGTCCCGGCCTTCACCGCCGGGACTTCATTTTTCGAGCTACGAGGGCCGCCGCCCCGGAAGCGCGGCAAAGTTCTTAAGGGAGAAACCTAAATGGCCGCAAAGAAAGTATCCGCAAAACAGGAACCTCTTCTAAATGCCGTCGCCCGCAAACTTGGCCATGCTGCCGGGACGCTCACCAAAGTGACGCAGGAGTTTACGGAGAATTTGTCAGAGCTTCCTGAGGCTGTCACGGCCAAAATGCAAGACCTGGCAAATGCGGCCACTCCCGCAAAGCATTCCCGTCAACCCCGTCGCCCCAAGAAAAGGATTCGTCGCGCCGCGTCGGCGACAGCGGTTAAGAAAGATCTCGCTAAAACTGGCAAGAAGCAGAAACCGCGCAGAAGCAACTTATCTCGAAGCAGCCGCAAGTCCGGTGCACGGCCCCGGTAAGCCGCGTTTTATCTGCCACAAAACAGCTAGTCGATTGTATTCGCACTCCCCACCCTTCTCAAATACTACGGTATCCACCGTATAGCCTCTCGGGACATCATGGACTATTTTCATAGAAACCGTAATTAATTAAATTTACATTCCATTTTTGGGTGATTTATGACTAACCAAACCCATCCTGCACCAACAAAGCAGAACTGGAGAGAGCTCTATAATACGGCTCTCTTCGAGACCGACGCGAACAGGATTTCGGAGCGAATCGCTGTTGCCAGACAAGCAATCATTGTTCGCGCGCGTGAACTTTTTTCGGCTGGGGTTGACACTATTGAAGAAGACCAAGCTTTGGATGATGCCCTATATGCTTTGCAGGCACTCCAAGGTTGCCTGAAATTCCGCGCAGCAGCCTAGCTAGTCTCCAGGCTTTTTTCCTTCACGAATACGAATCGGGAACTTCTAGACCTTCCAGAGCTGAGCAAGCGCTCGAGCGGCATCCGTGAGTGCTTGCTTCTCTGCGCCAGCTTTAGAAAGACCTAAAATCCTTGCGCGTGAAACGATCGGCGTTTGGTGTTGCAGCCGTTTCTGAGCAGCGCGATCGGCATGGTGAATTTCGCATACAGCTGTCTCGAAAACCCTCCTCAGATTTTCTGGCGAGGGCGAGGGCTGCGCTTCAATGCTATGTCCTATAATCCGGTATGCCATGGGAGAAGATCTCAACCTTCCAACTCTTCAGACACTGTAAGATTACATCCGTTTTCCGGCAATACTGTGTAGCCCCTGCTGGTTGCCTATAATTTCCTGATTTTCTGCGACGATCAGCATGTAAGGTTTCCTGAGCCTATTAAGGGCGGTATACATTGCACTGTTTCCTTTTCACTACTTGATATTATTTGCTGGCTCAAGCGGAGAAACCACGGAAGTCGTAAAACACTTTGGGGGCGCGCTTATCCCGACAGCGCACCCCCGGAAAAGAAAAGAAGCTAGCTCACCTTACGGCGGGAGCGAGTCTCATTTTCATCTTCCACTTCAATCGATTCATCGGATACGTCGGCAGGTGCATTCGTCTTCTGGGCGTTGTCCGCTGCCTTTTTTCCGGCTTCTTTTACATTGCCCCAGGCGTTTTGCACTTTTCCTTCTACCTGTTTCGCCGCACCGTGGACTTGCTTTTCTTGGTCTCCAGTCCATTCGCCAGCTTGGCGCTCAACACGGCCAGCCACATCTTTAATTTTGCCTTGCACTTGATCTTTATTCATAAGTACCTTGCCTCCTGAACTCATCTCTTGAGCTTTCTCAAGAGTGATTTGAACATTACTTAGCTACACAACAGAGATTGGTTGACTCAGACAACCGGGCTTCGGCCTTGAATCAGGCGGATCAAAATCGCAACCACCGCCAGCACGAGTAGGATGTGAATAAATCCACCCAGCGTGTATGAACTGACCATGCCCAACAGCCAGAGGATCAAGAGCAGTACGGCTATAGTCCACAGCATCGGAACTCCTTTCCTGGAAGCGACCTGTTCCAGCTGCAACTGGATCAGAGTCTATGCGGGCTATCTTGCGGCAGGTATCCTGTAAAGTCCCTATTTGACACGCGATCTCGCTTTAGTGTGTGGAGTGAAAAAACGTCGGCGTCCCCGGTACGACCGGCTCGAAACATTGTGCTCAATAAACGTGGACGATCCCGTTCCGCACCGCGTAGAGGGTGAGATCAGCGACCGAATGCAAGTCGAGTTTGCGCATGAGGTTAGTGCGGTGAGTTTCCGCCGTCTTTACGCTGAGGCTCAGAGCTGTGGCAATTTCCTTGGTGGTCTTTCCCTCGGCGACGAGCTGGATCACTTCTCTTTCCCGCGGAGTGAGCACGCCCGGATTGGTAGCTTCCGTATCGCTATGCGGACGCAGATAACCATCGAGCATCATCTGCGCCACTTTCGAGGTGAAGAAGGTGCGCCGGTTTTGTAGAGCTTCCACCGCCGCCACAAGATCCCGGCCCGCGTCCGACTTAAGCAGGAAGCCGCTTGCTCCAGCGGCCAGAACTTCCCGCACTACCTGTTCCGAATCGTGGATGGTCAGGATCAGGACGCGCGCTTCAGGCGACGTTGCAAGGATCTGCCGAGTCGCATCCAGCCCATTCAAGTTCGGCATGCCGATATCCAGCAAGAAAACATCGGGCTTTAACGTGCCGGCAAATCCGACCGCTTCACGCCCATCGCATGCCTCTCCACAAACTTCCCATCCGGCGTGATCTTCAAGCAAAGAGCGAATACCTTTCCTTGCCACTTCGTGGTCGTCCGCGATCAGAATTCGAAGGACGCTCAAGCTTCACCTCTCAGAACAGGACAAGGAAAGACGGCCCAATGAGTTTCCAGCCGAGGACAAACTCCATGCCTGAGAATAGTTGCACACACGACCGGCACAGGTTGCCAGTAAAAAGCAACGCCAGCCACTTGATCGCGCTCAACGTTACAGTGAACGCTGAATCACAAGCACGGATGCTGCCAAATCTGCAGTTGATTGAATTTCAATGTCTTACTAAGAGGGGGTCAGGCAATCAATGTAAGTTTTTCGCAAGTGAGTCATCACTCGCTGTCGGAATTACGCCAGATCTGTCGCGACCGGCAGTCTTCTGGCAGCAAGATTTCGGCTAACCTGAGAGTAGGTTTGAAGAAGGGAAATTATCACCGCCCATGTTTACGGCAAACAGTCCAGAGAACGGTGGCGAATGCCCAGTGCCATCCGCCCTGGAGTAAATCTCAATTTTAATTTCAGGCTATCGTATTTTCTGTCGTATTGCGGAACTGCGGTGGCATCTGCACCTGGATAATATTGTTCTTGATCGCATACACTACCAGATCGCGAATCGAATGCAGGCTAAGCTTCCGCATAATGTTGCTGCGATGCGTTTCCACGGTCTTGGTGCTGAGGTTCAATAGCGACGCCACTTCCTTGGAGCTTTTTCCTTCTGCAAGCAGCTGCGTGACCTCACGCTCCCTTACAGTAAGTGTCGGCAAATTCGGAGGCTCGTTCCGGGATATGGCATGTCCCTTCTCCAGAAATCCCGCCAACACGAGATCATTCACACGCGGGGTGAAGAACATTCTCTTGCTCTGCAAAGCTTCAACAGCGGCCACTAGATCGCGAGCCGCATCCGACTTGAGCACAAACCCGCGCGCGCCCGCATCGAGAGCTTCGCGAATCACCTGATCGGAATCGGTAATCGTGAGAACGATCACTTTAAATTGGGGATCATGCTGCAGCAACTGCCGCGTGGTGTCCAGGCCATTGAGGTTCGGCATGCCAATGTCTACGATCACGACGTCTGGCTTCAACTGTTTGGCCATTTCGACAGCCTCGCGGCCATCGGACGCCTCTCCGCACACTTCCCACCCCTCGTGCTTTTGCAGAAGCGCACATAGCCCGCGGCGCACGATTTCGTGATCATCAGCTAACAAGATACGGAGTTTCATGGCATCCTCCAGGTACAAGCCCAGACATGGACAAACTTGAATCGAGAACTCAACATGAAGCCTGTGGACTCCGCGCCAAGGCTGTAAAAACGCGGTGTTGACTCACGGCCTCTACGGCCTCCAACAAATCCCGGGCGGCATTCGATTTCACGACATACCCGCGGGCGCCAGCGTCCAGCGCCTCACGCATCATCTGTGGCGAATCATGTTGAGTAACGAACAAAACCTCAAGACCCGAAGTTTTCTGTTTCTGTTGCTGAATTAACCGGCATGCCTCCAGACCATTCATTCGAGGCATCGTGACATCGAGCACTACAATATCGGGTCGCAAACTGTCCACTTTGTCCAAGGCTTCCAGTCCATCTGCGGCCTCACCCACTACTTCCCAACCGGAGCGGCCCTCCAGAAGAGTTCGCAGGCCTTGTCTCACGATGGGATGATCATCTACCAGCAGTATGCGGACCGCCATAGTTTTTTGGCTCTCTGAGGCAGCCCTCACGTATTACTCGATCCCCGGCTGGCTCTGGCTTCGCGTGTATCCCACTCCTGCCGCAGGAGTTCCACGCGTACCAGACGGAAACGCAATACCCAGTAGATCACCTAGCAAATTACCATTGTAATACTGGGCTCCGAATACAGGGAATCCTGTATTTTTGCGTTTCAGAACGGATTCTTAGTTACTGACGGAGCTCGCGGTGGTGGGAAAGTAAGTCTTGTGGTGCAACAGCGCATCCACGGCTTCAACGATCGATCCGACATCTGATTTCGCACAGGCTCCGCGAATCCCAGCCTTACGGGCTTCCTCGGCCAGCTGTTTCGACAGATGGATGGTAACCATTAAGATCGGAATGGCAGGAAAAAGTTTGGTGACCTGGCGGGCAACATCGAGCCCATTCAAATCCGGCATCTGGAAGTCCAGCAGGATCATGTCGGGCGGATTTTTTTCGATTCGTTGAAGCGCTTCTTTCCCAGTCCGAGCTTCGTCGCAGACCTGCCACATACTCTGTTGCTCAAGCAGACTCCGCAGATAATGCCGGACCGAAGGATTGTCATCTACTACAAGAATTCGGACCAAGCGGTTATTCCTCCTTCGCTCGGTCACCGTAACGCCCCGAACGCACACCCTTGATTATTCCTACGCTCGCCGTTCCCGGCACTCACACCGCGAAGATTTCTTCCTTCGCGTACTGCGCATCCTTAACAAATTCAACTTTATTTTTCCCCAAGCATAGAAACTTACGTTCTCAGTGCGCAATACCGTGCATCCCTGAGCCTGCCCATTTCTCTCAACGGTGCGGTGTCTTTCATTCCACTTCCCGCCCGCACTTAAACCGCGATCGCTAGCCGAGTCCGCTCATCGTTTCGTTCCGAGACGGGTAATTCAGCGATAGAGTTAGCAGCGGCCTGTCGCCGCGCAATTCTCCGCTTCGGAAACAATAAGTCGCGCATCTTCATCTTGGCCTTGTGCAGTTGCGATTTCGAATTGCCAACCGAGCAGTCCAACATTTTGGCGATCTCGTGATGCTGGTATCCCTCAACCTCGTGAAGAGCGAAAATCTTGCCGGCAGCCTTCGGGAAGTTCCTGCATGGCGCGGCGCAGCGCAATACGATCAATCGCACCACGAAAGCCGAGGGTCCGCCTCTCCAATATCGCGCCGCAGAGACGGCGATTCCTGCGATACCGGCTCATCCAGAGACAATAGCGGCGGCGGCTCTTGCGGCGGCGGAGCTTCATCAACACCGTATTCACTGCAACCCGATAGAGCCAGGTGGAAAAAGCGGAGTCGCCCCGGAACGAACCCACGCTGCGAAACACCTGCAGGAAAGCTTCCTGGGTCAGGTCTTCTGCCTCGGCGATATCTTTGGTCATCAAGCAGGCAAACAGAATAGACGCGCTTCTTGTGGGGCTGGAAGAGCGTGGCAAAGGCTTGCTCGTCGCCGCTCTGCGCGCGCTGCACCAGGCTGCGTTCGGAATCATCTCGGTTGGTTTCCTGCTGGGCAGGAATCACATTTTGCTGTCGCGGAAATCACGCAAGTCGCCACTGTAGTCTCCTCCTTATCGAACTAGGGTGCTTGTCGATTTGCTCTCAATGACTTCCCGGAGCATTCAACTTCCAAAATGAGACTAGCGACAACGCGCTTCTCGGAGCCCATCAGGATGCTCCTGTAATTGATTAGTTGGACTTGCTGTACCGGCACGCGTGAAGGTAAAATGCTGAGAAGTATATTTTTAATGTGAGACGGAATTTCTTCGTACGGAGAGAAGTTAAGCACGAGAAAGGCGGTTAAGGCGAATGACGTTAACTCACCGCTGTCGGAAGCAGAGAACAGGCTCGTTTAGGTAACCACTGCAACAGCGAATGCTCCGTTTGCACCGCACTTCAGCAATCGCCAGCTAGTTTCCTGCACCACATTAGTAAAGGCGGAATCCCACTTCGCACGCTGATCTGTACATTAACTGGCTGGCCATCTTTCTTCGGCGGGCTGGAAGCGCCACTGTTTGACGGCTTCAATCGCTTTCGCGTCGAGATCCAAATCCCAGGCCGCGAACTACACGAATGTCACGCGGATGTCCCTGCTCATCGACGATCAGCCGAGAGCATGCAGGTTCCCTGAGTCTTTGCATTGCGCGCTTCTTCGGTATATTCCGGATCCGGCGTGGAAATAGCTTGCGGAGCTGAAATCCCTCCGCCAACTTTAAACACGCCCCCGCCAATGCCACCACCACTTCCAGCGCCGACGCCCGGCCCGTGACCCACACCGACGCCGCCACCAGACCCGGAGCCAATTCCGCCACCAGAGCCAGTTCCATTCGAAGGCGGAGCGGAAGGCATGAGCGCAGCTGATGGATTGCCCAGAGTCGGCATATGATTTTCAGCCAGACCGTACCTGCGGAGGAACAACCACAGTTGGCTGCAACCGCAAGCTTGGGATGCTCGTTATGAAGAACGATCTGCGGAGGGGTGATCTGTTGCATGGCCGTTTGGGCAGTCTGCCCTTTCGGCGCTTGCAATTTGGTCGTGATCGCCACCACCACCGCCACCGCTTACCACTTTTTTCGCCACCGGCAGCGCATAAGAATCCGGAGAAGGTGCAATCAAAGTTACAGTCTCGTGCTGCTCAACTTTCTGCACAACTTGATGGCCGAATAAAGCGCTGGCCAGAATCAGTCCCAAAATTATGACGTGTGCGATAGCGGATCCTACAAGCCCGTTAGACCGATAATTATTGAACTGCCCCCAAATCGCTTCTGGAGCGAGATTCTGCGGCGCCCGCCGCAAAGTCACATTCTCCGGCCGCGCGCTGCGTTGACGGCCTGCATAAAGATTGTCAAGAACTGCAGACGAAGAAACTGGATACATTGTGTCAGCGGCGAAACGGGGACTTTGCTGGTTCGACATTGGCGCTCCTAATAGAACTGCAGCTCAATTTGCAGCCGCATTTCCCGAATCAAATTCCAGGATCTTAAGATGATGGTTGGAGCCTTTCCGGCATCCACAAAAATTTGCGAAAGGCCCCGGCGAGAGTGCCCGAGGCCTCATAATTCTTTAAAGCCGCCCGGCCAGAAGCAGCACGAGTAGGACCACGACCACCAGACCCAGCCCTCCGCTCGGGTAATAGCCCCATCCTCTGCTATAGGGCCAAGCCGGCAGAGCACCCAGCAACAGCACCACAAGCACGACAAGTAGAATCAGCGACATGAGATCCTCCGATCATTCGTTGTAGATCTTCGTTGTAAAAGTACTGAGTGAAAATGGCGGTCTGGCTTGTCGAACAAACCAGACCGTCTACTGACTGCTTACCGGCTGGCAGTGGTCGTAACCGTGCCCGCCGAGGGTTTAAGTTGACCGTGCTCTGCTGCCTGACCCGAATACTTCCTTACCGCAGTAAGGAATGTTGCACTTGATTCCCGAGGACGAACTTTTCCGTCCAGAATGTCGGAGAACGGAATCATGTCCCCATAGAGAATTCGCGTCTCGTCCTTGTCTTGCGTGATAGCAGAACCGTTCAAGTCGATTCCCGCAAAAATGCCGCGGGCTCGCGAGTAGGTCAGCACTTCAGCTCTCATCTTCACGTCTGTATCGGCGGCGGCATCGCGTCCCACCGGACCCGCAGCCGCCGAAGCATCCGCGCCGAGCTTGAATTTGCTCGACAACAGGTGCTGCATGCCGTTTTCATTAGTCACAATCATTACCATGTCGACCGCCTGTCCACCGAGTTGCAATCCCCAGCTTCCGCCAGTGATGGTGATCGGTGCTGGCGCGCTCCACTTGCCACTTTCCGTACGGCAGGTGGCGACACCTTTGCCGTGGCTGCCGCCAAAGCCAACAGCAATTTTGACCATGGAGGGGATCACTGCGACGCATTTCGCATCGCTCATCACCTTGTCCGGAATTGCTTTATCGGGAGTAGCCATAATTTCGTTTAGAACCTTCGCTGATGCGTCAAGGCGTTTGTCGATATCCGATGCGTCCTTATCATCTGCAGACCACGCCATTCCAGCGAGAAGTAGAAAACCAGTACCGAGCACCAGGAGACGTCTCGGCAGCTTAGAGCTCATCTTTGTCATAAAATTGAACCTCTTCCGTGCTCGAGGAGAGCAACTGTTGAATTCTTCCCTGCGACATTAAGTTAGCTCCTCGATAGCATCCATTCCATCCGGTCCAAGCTGTAAACTCCACCAAATGCAGCCGGAGTATCACGGTGATATAGGCAGTGATTTGATGAGGTGTAAGGGAAATAATTTTTTTAACTACGGTGTTGCCCGTATTGATTGCTGAAATTCAAGACTCTTGCGGGCAGTTTTTAGGGTCTTCAGGCGGAAGGCTCTAAAGCCCAGTCAGCGACTAGCCAATCCTAGAGGGAAAATTTGGAGGGAACAAATTACAGGCAAAGAGCGCTGTCCTGGATGGACAGTCAATATCGCGCTGACATAGTACTTGGATTTTAAACCTCCGTTGGTTCTCTTAACACCGAACTGTTGGGAATCATGAGTTCAACAAGAGTGCCTGGTTTAGCATTCGTCAGCCGCAGTTCTCCGCCAAATTCTTTGGCGCGCTGCCTCATGCCTCCAATGCCAACCCCAACGCTATCCGGGCGCAACTCGGCAATGCTCTTGCCGATTCCCTTGCCGTCGTCTCGCACCGCAACCACGATCACCCCGTCTTTTTGAGTCAAAGTGATCCAGACTTTGGTTGCGCTCCGGAATGCCGGAAAACATTGGTCAATGCCTCTTGCACGATACGAAAGACTGCGGTTTCCACGTCCGGTGGAGAGCCTAGGAAATTCCGTGGGTTGCGACCTCGAGAGACGTTTCAATGCCGCTGCGCTTGGTAAGCCCTCCACATACCAGGAAAGCGCCGAGAGCAATCCCACTTCATCCAGCAACGGCGGATGCAAAAGATGAGACATGGTGCGGACTTGCTGAATAGCGCGATCGACAATGTTGCTGGCCTGCGTCCATGCATCGTCCGGAGGTTGAGTAGGATTTTTGCAGCAGCATTTTGTCCAGCACCATCTTGGCCACTGCAAGTTCTTGTCCCAATCCGTCGTGCAGATCGCGCGCAATGCGGCGGCGCTCTTGATCCTGCATGGTCATCAGGCGAATCGAAAGACGCCGCAATTCGTCCGTCCTGCGGTCGACCATCTTCTCCAGTTCGGCGGCGCTGTTGCGAATCGACTGCTCCAGCAGTTTGCTGTCGTGAATATCGGAACAGGTTCCGTACCATTTCAGGATATTGCCCTCATCGTCTCGAATCGGCACGGCGCGGGCTCGGAACCAGCGAAAGTCGCCATCCTCAGACCGCATGCGATACTCGGCTTCGTAATTTGCCCCGGATTCAACGCAGAGCATCCAGTCCGCCATCGCCTTATCTTTATCATCCGGCATGCACATAGTCCAGCCATCCGAAACCGTTGGCCGAACCGGCAGGAGCGCCGGTGAAGTCATAAAATCGATCGCTGATATAGTCCCGCGACCCATCCGCCTGGCGGCTGAAGATGATATCCGGAGCGGTGTGGACAATGGCATCGAGCTCTTGATTTTTACCCACGAGCTCGGTGTTGAGCTGCAGCAGCAACTCCGCTTTGCGGGCCAACTCCTCAGTGCGCTCCAGTACGCGCTGCTCCAGTTCGCGATTCAAGGTTTCGAGCTGCCGCGTCTTGCGGTGCAGATCGGCAAATACTCTAACTTTTGCGCGCAACAGCTCCGGCACCACGGGGACAGAAATGTAATCCACTGCTCCGTGTTCGTATCCCTTAAGCTGATCAAGATCGGTAAGGTGTACGGCCGAGACAAAAATGATCGCGGTTCTCTGAAAACGCGGATGCTGGCGGATCATGGCCGCCAGTTGAAAGCCGTCGAGCTCCGGCATGCTTACATCCATCAGCACCACCGCAACGTCAGTCTTCAACAGAATTTCGAGCGCCTGCTTTCGCGAATGTGGCTTTGATCAGGTTCTCGCCCAGTCCGCCGAGCATGACCTCATAGCTGAGCAGCTTGGCCGGCTGATCATCCACCATGAGAATATTGACTTTCTCGTTCGTGCCCATCGATCCGTTTAGTCCTCGCCTCTCAAATCAAGAGGTTAACACGTACCGTCGCCAGCTTCTACCGGTGCAGCCACATCCGCAACGACGAGAGCAGTTGCTCGGTATTCACGGGTTTGGCCAGGTATTCGGACGCTCCCGCTTCCAGACATTTCTCGCGGTCTCCCTTCATCGCTTTCGCGGTGAGGGCGATGATGGGCAGACGCCGGAACAAAGCGTTCTGCCGAATCACCTGCATCGTCTCATACCCATCCATCTCAGGCATCATGATGTCCATCAAAACGATCGCAATATCCGGCGTCGATTCCAGTTTGGCGATCGCTTCCCTGCCGGTTCCGGCGGTGATCACCGTCATGCCCCGGCGTTCGATAACACTGCTCAGGGCGAAGATGTTGCGCACGTCATCGTCGACGACCAGCACTTTTTTACCCACAAGTGCATCGTCAGAGTGATGCAACCGATCCAGCAGCCGCTGTTTTTCCACCGGAAGATCGGCGACCACGCGATGCAGGAAGAGCGCCGTCTCATCCAGCAGCCGTTCAGGCGATTCCACTCCCTTTACCACTACGCTGCGCGCCAGCGAATGCAGTCGCGCATCTTCTTCCGGAGAAAGTTCCTTCCCGGTAAAGACAATGACGGGCAAGTCGCCCAGTGCCGGAGTGTCACGGAAGCGCTCCAATACGTCGAAGCCCGATATATCGGGAAGACGCAGATCGAGCACCGCACAGTCGAAAGATTGCTCACTGACCGCCTCGATGGCTTCTGCGCCCGTTGCGACGACGGTGACGTCAATGTCGTCGTACCCCAGCAACTCCTTGATACTGAGCTGCTCGGCCGGATTGTCTTCCACTACCAGCAAGCGCTTCCGCCGCGGAGCGGAATATTCTTTAATGCGAGCCAGCGCCGTCTCCAAACCCTCAGGCGTGGTCGGCTTAGTAACAAATGCAAATGCACCGCGAGCCAGGCCGTGGTGACGGTCTTCATCCAGCGTCAGCATCTGGACTGGAATGTGCCGCGTTGCTGGATCCTGTTTCAGGTGATTCAGGACGGTCCAACCCAGCATGTCGGGCAGGAATACATCCAGGCTCACCGCCGTTGGATGATACTCATGTGCCAGCGCAAGCGCTTCCGCGCCCCGCGTGGCGACAAGAACTTTGAATCCCTTGTCCCGTGCGAGATCAAGCAGGACGCGGGCATAGTGCACGTCATCCTCGACGATCAGTAAGATGGCATCATCGGGCAGCAGATTGTCCCGATCATCGGCGATCTTTTCGACCGGATGCTCGGTAACGACAGACAACTGCACCGGCGAAACCGATGTGCGGGATCTTGCGTCGCCGGCGGCAGCGAGCGAAGTTGAAGGCCCCACATAAGTTTGCGGCAAATAGAGTATGAACGTGCTGCCCTTGCCCGGAGCGCTGCGCAACTGGATTTCTCCGCCGAGCAGGCTGGCCAGTTCGCGGCTGATCGCCAGCCCCAATCCTGTTCCGCCGTACTTGCGGCTCGTGCCGGCGTCTGCCTGCTGGAAGGCCTCAAAGATAATTCTTTGCTTTTCGAACGGAATGCCAATGCCTGTATCGGCAACTTCAAAGGACACCACAGATGCCGCATTCGATAAGATCGGGTGACCCTCAGTCCATCCGCTTCTGGCCAGAGAAACGGAAAGCCGCACGCCTCCGAGTTCGGTGAACTTAAAGGCATTCGAAAGCAGGTTCTTCAATACCTGCTGCAAGCGCTTCGAATCCGTCACCACGCTACGAGCGAGGTGCGGATCGGTCTGCACTTCGAAGGTAAGGCGCCGATTTTCCGCTTCGTGGCGGAACGGGCGTTCCACCGCATCCAGCATGCTGGCAAAGAAGACTTCTTCCGCCTCGACCGAAACCGTTCCGGATTCGATCTTCGACAGATCAAGGATGTCGGTAATCAGGTTCAGCAGGTCGGTTCCTGCGCCATGAATCGTGCGCGAGAACTCAACCTGTTTCGGCGTCAGGTTGCCGTCAGGGTTGTCGCTGAGTTGTTGGCCGAGTACCAGGATGCTGTTGAGCGGCGTCCGCAACTCGTGCGACATGTTGGCCAGGAATTCCGATTTATATTTCGAAGTCAGCGCCAACTCCTTGGCCTTTTCTTCCAAGGCACGGCGGGCTTGTTCGATTTCCTGGTTCTTGCGTTCGACCTCGACGTTCTGCTCGGCCAACTGTTGCGCCTTTTGCGCCAGCTGCTCGTTCGTCTGCTGCAACTCTTTTTGCTGCATCTGCAGTTCAGTAGCCAACTGCTGGGACTGCTTCAACAATCCTTCCGTCTGCATCGTCGCCTCAATACTGTTGAGCACGATGCCGATGCTAGCCGTCAGTTGTTCAAGGAATGCCAATTGAGAAGTGGTGAAATTACTGAGCGAGGCCAGCTCGATTACAGCTTTGACCCGGTCTTCAAACAGCACCGGAAGCACGATCACGTTCCGTGGAACTGCTTCGAATAGACCCGACCGGATGGAAATTGTGTTGGGCGGCAATTCGGAGATGAGCATCCGGCGCTTCTCTGAAGCGCATTGTCCGACCAGCCCCTCGCCGATTTTCAACCGCCGCAAATGTCCATCCTCGCCATCGCCGGCGAATGCCGAAAGCAGCACCATCTCCGCCGATTCTTCCGACCCCATCTGGTAAATCACACCTTGTTGCGCGTTCACCAGCGGCGTCAGCTCCGAGAGAAGCATCCGTCCTACTGTCGTCAGATCGCGCTGACCCTGCAACATGCCGGTGAAGCGCGCGAGATTGGTTTTGAGCCAGTCCTGCTCAGTATTCCGGTCGGTGGTGAGCCGGAGGTTGTCGATCATCGTATTGAGGTTGTCTTTCAGGTCAGCAACTTCGCCGCTGGCTTCCACCTGAATGGAGCGCGTGAGGTCGCCTTTGGTGACGGCGGTCGCAACCTCGGCAATAGCGCGCACCTGATTGGTCAAATTGTCGGCCAGCAGGTTGACGTTGCCCGTGAGATCCTTCCACGTTCCTGCAGCGCCGGGCACGTTGGCCTGGCCGCCGAGCCGGCCTTCCACGCCCACTTCGCGGGCGACCGTCGTAACCTGGTCGGCAAACGTGGCTAGCGTGTCGGTCATGTTGTTGATGGTTTCGGCCAGTGCGGCGACTTCACCCTTCGCATTTACAGTGAGCTTCTGAGTTAGTTCGCCGTTAGCAACGGCCGTCACCACTTTCACGATGCCGCGCACTTGCTCCGTCAGGTTGGCGGCCATCACGTTCACATTGTCCGTGAGATCCTTCCAGGTTCCGGCCACGCCCGGCACCTGCGCCTGCCCGCCCAGCTTGCCTTCCGTACCTACTTCACGCGCCACGCGTGTGACTTCGGCGGCGAAGGCGTTGAGCTGATCTACCATCGTGTTAATGGTGTTTTTGAGTTCGAGAATTTCACCTTTCACATCGACCGTGATCTTGCGCGACAAATCGCCGCGAGCAACGGCCGTTGTGACCTCAGCAATATTACGCACCTGACCGGTAAGGTTCCCGGCCATGGCGTTGACGGAATCGGTAAGATCCTTCCACGTTCCCGCCACACCGGAAACGTTAGCCTGTCCACCAAGCCGGCCTTCCGAACCGACTTCTCGAGCAACGCGCGTTACTTCGGCGGCAAACGAGCGCAGCTGTTCGACCATCGTGTTCAGCGTCTCTTTCAACTGCAAGATTTCGCCGCGCACGTCCACGGTGATCTTCTTTGAAAGATCGCCGTTCGCAATGGCCGTTGCTACTTCAGCAATATTTCGCACCTGGCCGGTCAGGTTGCTGGCCATGAAGTTGACGTTGTCCGTGAGATCCTTCCAGGTTCCGGCGACTCCGGGCACCTGCGCCTGTCCGCCTAGCTTTCCGTCGGTTCCCACTTCGCGGGCCACGCGCGTTACTTCGCCGGCAAATGCATTGAGTTGGTCCACCATCGTGTTGATGGTGTTCTTGAGCTCAAGAATTTCACCTTTCACGTCGACGGTGATCTTACGTGACAAATCGCCGCGCGCCACAGCTGTGGTCACCTCGGCAATATTTCGCACCTGGCCAGTGAGGTTTCCGGCCATCGAGTTAACCGAGTCGGTCAGATCTTTCCATGTTCCGGCGACCCCAGGTACATTCGCTTGTCCTCCCAAACGGCCTTCAGTACCCACTTCACGAGCCACGCGCGTCACTTCGCCGGCGAACGCGTTCAGCTGATCCACCATCGTGTTGATGGTTTCCTTGAGTAGTAAGATTTCGCCGCTCACGTTCACCGTGATCTTCTTCGATAAGTCGCCGCTGGCGATCGCGGTCGCAACTTCGGCAATGTTTCGCACCTGCCCAGTCAGGTTGCTCGCCATGGAGTTTACGGAGTCGGTAAGATCCTTCCACGTTCCGGCAACGCCGCCTACCTGCGCTTGGCCGCCGAGTTTGCCATCAGTTCCCACTTCGCGGGCCACGCGTGTCACTTCAGAGGCGAACGCGCGCAACTGATCCACCATC
Source organism: uncultured Acidobacteriaceae bacterium (assembly GCA_963838015.1). Lineage (GTDB taxonomy): Bacteria > Acidobacteriota > Terriglobia > Terriglobales > Acidobacteriaceae > Sulfotelmatobacter. Next base: position 237,512 of record CAWIPG010000002.1, read on the forward strand.
GTGTTCAGAGTGTCTTTGAGTTCGAGAATTTCGCCTTTGACGTCGACCGTGATCTTGCGCGACAAATCGCCGCGGGCCACAGCCGTTGCAACTTCAGCGATATTTCGGACCTGGCCCGTCAGATTGCTGGCCATGAAGTTGACGTTATCCGTGAGATCTTTCCAGGTTCCGGCGACTCCGGGCACCTGCGCCTGTCCACCTAGCTTCCCTTCCGTACCCACTTCGCGAGCCACGCGGGTCACTTCACCGGCGAACCCATTCAGCTGGTCCACCATCGTATTAATCGTGTTTTTGAGCTCGAGAATTTCGCCTTTCACATCCACCGTGATCTTGCGCGACAAATCGCCGCGAGCCACTGCGGTCGTGACCTCCGCGATGTTACGCACCTGGCCCGTTAAGTTTCCGCCCATCGAATTAACGGAGTCGGTAAGATCCTTCCACGTACCGGCAACGCCCGGCACGTTCGCTTGTCCTCCCAAACGCCCTTCAGTACCCACTTCACGGGCCACGCGCGTTACTTCGCCTGCGAAGCGGTTGAGCTGATCCACCATCGTGTTCAGCGTCTCTTTCAGCTGCAAGATCTCGCCGCGCACATCGACCGTGATCTTGCGTGAAAGATCGCCATTCGCGATGGCCGTTGCGACTTCAGCAATGTTTCGTACCTGGCCGGTGAGGTTGCTGGCCATGAAGTTCACGTTGTCGGTGAGATCTTTCCATGTGCCGCCTACGCCGGGCACCTGCGCCTGCCCGCCCAGCTTGCCTTCCGTGCCGACCTCGCGCGCGACGCGCGTAACTTCGCCGGCGAATGCGTTCAGCTGATCCACCATCGTGTTGATGGTGTCTTTCAGCTCAAGAATTTCACCCTTCACATCGACCGTGATTTTGCGCGATAAATCGCCTCGCGCCACGGCCGTGGTCACTTCGGCAATATTTCGAACCTGGGCCGTTAAGTTGCCGGCCATGGCGTTAACCGAGTCCGTAAGATCTTTCCAGGTACCAGCCACGCCGACCACCACAGCTTGTCCGCCAAGCTTGCCATCCGTACCCACTTCACGCGCCACGCGCGTCACTTCGGAGGCAAACGAGCGCAACTGATCCACCATGGTATTGATAGCTTCTTTGAGCTGGAGAATTTCGCCGCGCACATCGACGGTGATCTTGCGGGAGAGATCGCCGCTGGCCACTGCCGTAGCGACTTCAGCGATGTTACGCACCTGGCCGGTAAGGTTACTGGCCATCGAGTTGACGGAGTCGGTGAGATCCTTCCACGTACCGGCCACGCCCGGCACCTGCGCCTGACCGCCCAGTTTGCCGTCCGTGCCGACTTCGCGCGCCACGCGCGTCACTTCGGCGGTGAAAACGCCAAGCTGCTGAATCATCGTGTTAACAATGTTCGCCGAGCGCAGGAACTCGCCTTCCAGTGGCCGTCCATCCACATCTAGGCGCACGGTTTGGGTCAGGTTCCCTTGGGCGACTGCGGCAATGGCTCGAGTTACACCTTCCGTTGGCCGCAGCAGATCTTCAACCAGAGTATTGATCGACACTTCCATCTCGCCCCACGCCCCTCTTGATTCATGGAAGCGAGTGCGCTCACGCGTTCTTCCCTCTTTGCCCACGACCTGCCCGACGCGCTTCAATTCCTCTGCCATCTGTTGGTTAGCGGCAACGATGGAATTAAAAGTGTCAGCAATTTTCCCTGGTAATCCTGTCCAGGAGCCAGGTAACCGCACCGAAAAGTCGCCGTTCCTCATGGTTTGGAGGCTAGCCAGGACTATGCCGAGATCGTCGGAAGCAGGCTGGGCGACAGGAGCCGACTTCCCATTGTTGGAAGCGGCCTTCCCGTTGTTCTTATTCTTGGGGCCCTCGGAGTTTTTCGACCCGTCATTCTTCGGCCCGTCGTTTTTCTGCCCTTCTAAGGCGCCGTCCACTACGGCGGTCGCCGAATCTTGGGTATTTCTCTTCATATCCCTCTCCTGGAAGCGGCTGAACCACCGAAATCAGGGATAATCCAACCCATCTTGTTTTGATATGAACCTGGGAGGAATTCACCAGGCTGACAGTAATTCGTAACACAGGGAAATGCCGCATGACTCTAGGGTCTTTACTGTATGAAACTGATTCAATTGAGACTTATTCAACCACACTATTTTTGTGAACATAATTGAGTGAATTGCCCTTCTGAGTATTTCGGCCTGTCGCCCCGATGTTTCTTCAAGCGTTCGTCTAATAATTCAAAGGAACAAGCGCAGCATACGCCTGTTCCTCGTTTCAATTATCAAAGCAATTTTCCTCGCAATCCTAGCTTCCTGCCGACACTAGGGTGATTCCCCGATGTTCCTGTCACATCAGGGGTTATTAAGCTTACTCATGCGATTGCTGAGCCTCCGGCTCATTATTTCCCTCATTGTCGGGATCACGCTGGTCTCTCTAGGTTTCTCATACTACGAGGTCGTGGGAGAGAAGCGCGCTCTGCGCAGCGACTTGGAACGTCGCGCCGAAGTGCTTGGCGAAAGTGTCGCCGCCAATGTGGAAAAGTCGTGGGAAGGTGGCTCTGAGCGGGGATTACAGCGGCTGGTGCAGCGCTTTGCAAACCGTGAGCGCATCCTTGGCGTCGCTGTTTACGACCGGCAGGGCAAGGTAGTCGCTATTACTTCCGAGTTGGCTGACGTTCTCACCGCGCTTCCGCAAGAGCTGCCGCAACAAGTGACCGAGGCTATAGCGCAGGGTCATGGCGAAAGTGTCTTCACCCGCTTCGGAAATGACCCGGTGCACATTTTTGCATTGCCGCTGCACCGCCAAGATCAGACCATCGGCGGATTAGCAATTGTGCACGACGCCAATTACATTCGTGCTCAAAGTCTTAGCACCTGGCGCGCAGCCTTTCTCAGAGTCCTCATTCAGGTATTCCTTATAGCGTTGATTACGCTATTGATCGTGCGCTGGAGCATTACCGGCCCAATCGCGCAGGCCGCCCAGTGGATTCGCGCCCTTCGCCTGGGCAGAGTTACCTCACGCCAGCAAATGCCCGATCTGGATCTTTTCAGGCCGCTGGCGCGGGAAGTGGTCACGCTTGCGGAAAGTCTGAGCCAGGCTCGCACCGCCGCGGAAAATGAGGCTCGCCTGCGTGAGGCCTCCGAATCCATGTGGACGGCGGACCGGCTAGCAGTACAGGTCCAGACTCGACTGAACGGCAGCCGTCTCTTTGTAGTTTCAAATCGCGAACCTTATATGCATCAGCGCGATGGCAAGACGCTCGAAGTAATCGTGCCACCAAGCGGATTGGTAACCGCTCTGGAGCCGATACTCAACGCCTGCGATGGCACATGGATCGCGCACGGCAGCGGAGACGCCGACGCCGAAGTCGTCGACGCACACGATCGGCTGCGCGTCCCTCCTGATAATCCTCGCTACACGCTGCGCCGGCTGTGGCTGACCAAAGAAGAGGAAGAAGGTTATTACTACGGATTTGCCAATGAAGGACTTTGGCCTCTTTGCCACATCGCTCACACGCGTCCAATTTTTCGCGCACAGGATTGGCAGCATTATCAGGATGTGAATCGCAAGTTCGCCGCAGCCGTTCTCGAAGAAATTAAAGACACGCCCAAACCCGTGGTGCTGGTCCAGGACTACCACTTTGCATTGTTGCCACGACTGCTAAAGGAAAAGCGTCCGGATGCCCGTGTTGCTATTTTCTGGCACATCCCTTGGCCCAACCCGGAGGCCTTCGGTATCTGCCCATGGCAGCGCCAACTGGTGGACGGCCTGTTGGGAGCGGATCTCATTGGATTTCACATCCAGTCACACTGCAACAATTTTCTGCAGACCGTGGACCGGGTTGTGGAATCACGCGTGGATTGGGAACACTTTTCCGTGTTGCGCCAGAGTCACCGCACAATCGTCCGCCCTTTCCCCATCAGCGTTGATCTTACCGAGGTGGATCTTGCAGTTGATGATCCCGTCGAGCTCGATGCGTATGAAACCAAGTACATCGATCGTCTGGCCTTGATGCATAGCGTGGGCGTGGAGGCGGCAATTATCGGGATCGGCGTCGACCGGGTGGATTACACCAAAGGAATCCCGGAGCGCTTTCGGGCGATCGAGCGCTTTCTGGAAAAATACCCTAAGTATCTGAACAAGTTCGCCTTCGTGCAAATTGGAGCGCCCAGCCGCACTCACATTAAGCGCTACCACGATCTTATGGCGGAAGTCGAAGCCGAAGCGGAACGGATCAATTGGCGCTTTCAGACCGGCAAATGGAAACCCATCGTATTTCTGAAGCAGCAACACAGCCACGAGGAAATCGACCGCTACTACTGCGCCGCCGATCTTTGTATGGTGACGTCGCTGCACGACGGCATGAACCTGGTTGCCAAGGAATTTATCGCGGCCCGGCGTGATGAACGCGGCGTATTGATTTTGAGCCAGTTCACCGGAGCGGCACGCGAACTCCGCGACGCCTTGCTGGTGAACCCCTACGACATCGATCAGACTGCCGAAGCCATCCGTGCTGCGGTGGAGATGGAACCGGAAGAAAAACAGATGCGGATGCACCGCATGCGCAGAACCGTGCGAGAGCGCAACATCTATCAGTGGGCGGGAAGTCTGATCACTGAGCTTTGTGAGCTACGTCTCGATGCGGATCGGGCTCAAGAGAAATTTCGCGGGAGTGTGACTGCCGCGTAATCGCCACGGCGCCAAGACAAGGAGGAAATGTTGACACCGGAGGCCAAGTTCCAAATTGAATCGCTTCTGCACAGCGTTGCAGGAGCATCTCAATCGCTGCTCATGCTCGATTACGACGGCACGCTCGCGCCATTCCGAAAGGATCGCGATCACGCCTTTCCTTATCCCGGCATTTCGCAGATTCTTCAGGAGATCGTTCGTATCGGTAAAACGCGAGTGGTTATCATCTCTGGGAGAGATGCTCAGGACGTAATTCCCTTGCTGGACATTGATCCCCATCCCGAGGTCTGGGGACTACACGGACTGCAACGACTGGAACCCCACGGGGACGACGCACCTCCCGCCACTCGACGAACTTACAATGGAGGGATTAGCGGCGGCGGACAGCTGGTTGTTCTATCAGAACCTTCAGCACACCGCCGAATTTAAAACCGGAAGTATCGCGGTTCATTGGCGGGCTCTGGATGAATGCGAGGTGGAGATGGTCCGGGCGCGAGTATTGCTGGGCTGGACGCTGATTGCCAAACGCGCGGGCTTGGACCTGCTGGAGTTCGATGGCGGTCTCGAGATTCGCCCCGCGGGAGCAAACAAAGGGGATGCGGTCCGCACCATCCTCGGAGAAATGAATCCGCAAACGCCCGCAGCTTATTTGGGCGATGACATTACCGACGAGCACGCATTCCGGGCAATGAATGGCCGCGGCGTAAGCATATTAGTGCGTCCACGGTGGCGGCAGACAACCGCTCAGCTGTGGCTCAGACCACCCGACGAGGTCCTCGAACTCCTCGAGCGTTGGCTGGAGACGTGCCTTGAGAGCGGTGCTTCAGATGCGAATACAACTTTGGCGGTGAATGTATGAGCAGCGCAATTGCAACAACTCCAAATCGTACTCCAGTGAAACCTTTTTACTTCAACACCTCGGCGCACCTTATGCGGATTACCCGGCAGAAAGCGAATACGCTCGCCGAGTTTCTGGAGGCGCTCCGCGAATGTCCTGACGGCTCGATCTTCCAGCACAGTTTTCGAACTTTGCAGGAGCATCACTTTATTCGAGAAGGCTTCTCCAATGACTTTGCACATTGGGCATTATCGGCCTGCAACGAGCCCAGTCTGGCTGAAAGTTTAGCCAGCGTGGATGTTCGTGAGTTTACCTCGATCATGGAGTTGCGAGGACGATTCATCCAGATTATGGACAACTTCCTGCAGAGGAGCTCGGCGGCGGGAACGCGATTTGCAAAAGAGACTTTTTATTTTTGCGCTTCGGACACCGTCGTGATTCCTACCAGCTTCGTCGCCCGGACGCTGCACGAGTTTGCGGGAGGGCTGCGTGGTGTAAGCGTGCACTCCGTTCATCATCATTTCATCGAGGCTCGCCTCCGACTCAAACTCATGTCGAACGACTTCTCCCAATGGTTATACGAGGATATGGGATTGACCGAAACAGCTCGCCAGTTAAACCGTCTCGATATTTACACCGTAACGCTGGACGACGTTCGCGAGCAGATAATCCGAATCGTGGAGCGAGCGCTGATCTAGGCATACATATATGGAACCAATGGAAACGCAAATCGCGAAGTGAAGTGGCTGCACAAGAAAGCTCAACCAGACACGACCGCATCCTCTACTCCCGCGGCACCTGCGCGTGAGGAGCGGCGAAAGCAACCCTAGGCGTACGTGGGAGACACCTCCCGCGCCCGTTCCTGCCCCGCTTTTGGACGACTACAGAAGTATTGTTGGCGCAGCAGACATCGATGAATTGAGATTCCTCGCCAGTGAGTTGAAGGGCAAAACGGTGAAGATGGTAAATTCCACCGCCGTGGGTGGCGGAGTCGCCGAGATGCTCAATCAACTGGTCCCGCTGCTCAATGAGGTTGAGGTCAAGACCAATTGGGAAGTCATCACCGGAGGCAACGACTTCTTCGAAGTGACCAAGGCTTTCCACAATGCGCTTCAGGGCAGCGATTACACTCTCACGCAACATGCTCGCGATATTTTCCTGATGCACAACGAGCAAAATCGCCAGCGAATCCAGTTTTCCGAGGACGTTGTCGTAATTCACGACCCGCAACCCGCCGCGCTCATTCGAGACCGCCAGCCCTCTTCGCGGCGCTGGATATGGCGCTGCCACATCGATTTATCCAGTCCCAACCCCGAGGTATGGGGCTTTCTCCGGCCGTTCATTGAACAATACGACGCGGCCATTTTTTCTTCGCCGTCATTTTCACGGCAATTGGCGATTCCTCAGTACTTGTTCTATCCGTGCATCGATCCGTTGTCGGAAAAAAATAAAGATCTCGACGATAGCTTATGTCCAGCAGGTATGCGACGAGTTCGGTATCGATCGCTCGCGGCCTATCGTGACCCAAGTCTCCCGTTTCGACCGCGCGAAAGATCCAGTGGGAGTAGTCCAGGCGTTCAAACAGGCCCGGAAGTACGTGGATTGCCAACTGGTACTGGCCGGCGGAGGAGCCAGCGACGATCCCGAAGGCTCCGCGGTGCTCAAAGAAGTCAAGGAAGCTGCCGGGGAAGATCCCGACATTATTATTCTCGACCTGCCTCCTTGGTGCGCTCTCGAAATCAATGCCCTGCAGCGCGCCTCGACAATCATTGTTCAGAAATCGATCCGGGAAGGCTTTGGGTTAACCGTAACGGAAGCTCTCTGGAAAGGGAAAACCAACCATCGCGGGAGCCGTGGGAGGTATTCCGAATCAGATCATTCACAAGCTAACCGGAGCTTTAGTTCATTCCGTGGAGGGGTGCGCCTACCAGATGCGATATCTGCTGACCCATCCGGATTTTGCCAAGCAACTCGGCGAAAATGGGCGCGAGCACGTGAAGGAAAACTTCCTGATGACGACGAACGTCCGGCGATGGCTGCTGCTAATTCGAATCTTGCTGGCGAATGGAGGAAAGTAGCTCCCGCGCGTAATGAAGAAAAACATTCACGAGTGCAACCTATCCCGCACTAAGTTCAGCTGTTATGCTCGTCGGAGGCAACCATTTCCGCTGCATCTGCTTGATGACGGCATGCTAAGTAAGTTAGAAACTCACTGTACTCTCGCCTGATATCTGCTTCAGGCAGCTACCATTTTTTCTCAAAATAATTATGACGTCGTGACCGTCGTGCGGGTCAGCCCCTTTGTGACATTGACTGCATTCGGCTGCGATGAGAAATTTATAGAATCATCTTCCTCCGGCAAATCCCATTTTGATCTACAGGATTTCCTGTATGAACTTCCGTGATCTACCGTATTGACGCCTGTTGAAGTATGTTGTAGCAGCACGCCCCAACCCCACATCTCAGGAAGGATTCAACTCATGCACTCCCTGCGCACTTCGTGCGCGGCGGCTACGCCTACCGCCGCAAAAACTGCAAGCGAGATGAGAATATGCAGATATGTTCTTGTCTTCGCTCTGCTAACCGCCGCATTTTTGCCGCTGACTCCCAGCGCTTTCGGCCAAATTAAATCGACCATCTCTTGTCCCGCAGGACACAGCTACTGGGACGTACTGAGCGTAATGATGATGGATCCGAGCCTCGCCTCCGATTACCACATGGAGGGCATTAACGCGGCGGGCCTGCCGTCGTCTTACATTTATACCCAATGGGATCCAAGTCAGTCCAAGCTGTACTACACGAAGAATCCGCAAGGTAATCCGTGGGACATCAATCTCTACGACTCCAACTACATCTACCAATGGGTCACGGAACTGGATTCGTGGGATGGTGCGAACCACTGGAACGATCCCAGGAGCTGCAAGAAATTCAACAACGCAAGCCAGAACAGCACGTCTGATCTTTCCATGCGCTGGGCAGCTCGGTGTGCTGCGCCGGGGGGAGCCAACAGTTCTATCTGGAATCCACCACCAACCACCCAGCCCAACAATACGAACTACCTGACCTACGTTGATCAGGAGCTGCAAACCAAGGAACAGAATCTTGCCTATTCTCAGCTCCTATTGGAACCCACAAGCACCCTGACTATCACCGACCACCGCGCCAATCCGCCGGAAACGTTCTCCGTCACAACCATGCCCCTGCAATACAATTACAGCTGCAGCGTTGGCGGGAACATAAACTCGTGCAAGTTTCGCGAAGTCTTTGAATATGCCTTGGATACAACTGTAAATCCTATCGACAAGGTCAAGCACAGCTATGGATGGGTACGCTGGCGCTATTACATCAATGCGACCAAGGGAAACAAAGACCTTGCGGCCGTCTGGGTGTTGTCGAATATATCCACGTCCAACCAGTTGATGGCTGGACAGGTCAACGTCAACTTCCAGTGTTTCTGATCGCGGTTGAATCGGTCCGCTTTTTGGGACTCTTGCCTAATCTGGATTCATTTCGATCTGCCGGGCTGGTAAAGCCGGCAGATCGGGATGTTGCTCATCTCGCCATATCACCTTAAAACACTCCCCTTCGCTTTGAGCGCGCCAGGTGGATCCATCTTCATACTTCACCGAAGAAGGAAAAAAGACCCAGCCCAGCACGGCTTGGGCGCTGTCGGCGTGAATGCCCGGCTTTTCGAGTGTCTGCTCCTGGCCCGGCAGGATGGGCTTGGACGATGACCACTCCGCGTTGAACGGCCTTCGCAAATCCTGAGGCGCAAGGAACATCTCGGGCATAATCCGCAAACCTGTAATAGTTTTGCTGCTCGTGTTCTTCACCGTCAACGTGAACTTTTCTGGATCCTTCCAGAAATCTCCGCCAACAAACGAAACTGGGCAAGCCCGCGTAGGCGGCGCGGCTATGGTGTAAACTGCCATCATTCCGTTCTCCATGTGGTCTTCCACATGGCAATGAAACATCCAGGTACCGGGATTGTCCGCAATCATATCCACCGTCTTCATGCTTCCAGGAAGTAGTTCGATTACGTCCGTGTTCTTCCCCCCCTCGGTAACGGTTTCTCCGTGCCAGTGCGGAGTGTGCAGGTCGATCTCATTTCCCATTCCCAGCAAATACCAGCGCACTTTCTCTCCCTGCTTCATCATCAAGCCGGGGAGGTTGCCGAATATAAAACCGTTGATGGCATAAAACTGACCGGCAGGTTTGCCGCCCATCTCGTCGAAGATCATGAAGGAGGCAACAAATTCGCGGTCAACATCTTTGGGAGATCCATCCGGATTTGCTTTGCCTTTAGCTGTAACGATGATCGGCCCAAGCAGTCCGGCGTTGATCTCGACGGCGGCGTCCACGTGCGCGTGATACCACCACACAATCGAACTGGGCTGCCCCGGTCCCGGCCCGCTCGCCTCATTGGCAAACCAGTGATAGGTATATCTGGCACCGGGTGCGACGAAGCCTCCTTTCGCCACCGGCAGATATAAGGAACCTTCGTTGATCTTGTCATAACGCAGGCCGTGGGGATGGATATCGTGGCCGCGGCGGCTGCGATTCAGAAAATCCACAATCACTTCATCGCCAACTTCGGCGCGAATCACAGGACCAAGAATCCCCAACCATTCGGGTTGCGGCTTTGGAACGGTGAAGGTACTGTCTGTGTATTCGATGAAACGAGTCTTCGGCCACTGCAGCTTCTGCCATGGCGGCCGAATTGGCGCCGGCCGTGAGCAGATCGTGGCCACTAGGCGCATAGTTCCAGGTGACGTCTTCGGCAGCGATGTAATAGTGCCGCGTCGCCGCCATGCAGGAGGAAACCGAAAAGAATACACACCACAGCACCAACGCCCGCTGGATTTTCACGAGCCCATTATGCCATTGAGCCAGCACGGCCTGTTAATACTTACCTTTAATGCGTCACGTCAGTGAGATTTGCCGGCGCTGGCGTCGGCGTAAATGTCGCGGTTACAGATGTGTTGGCAGTAACCGTAATCGAGCAAGTCGAAGTACCGCTGCAACCCGCTCCACTCCATCCCGAAAAAGCGTATCCGGTGTCGGGAGTTGCGGTGAGCGTAACGTCGGTGCCATAGGCAAAGGTACCAAAACACCCATCCCCGCCGGACTTGCACTCCGTGATGTTGCCGGGGCTGCCCGCAACCGTTCCGGAGCCAACAGCGCCCGAGAATACGACTACCAACGCGGGCGGATCGTTCCAACTGGCAGGCGGGACCAGGCTGCACTCACCGTTCGTTACCTGAGCAGGTGGAGACGGAGGAGTGGCCCAGGGCTTGTTCACAAAATCAAAGAATTCGGTCATGTCCGCCTGAGAGCCGTCGCGCTGCGTGAGTGGAGAGACCCCAAAGCGAGTCTCCACCATGTTGAGTACCGCAGTAGTGTCGCGCACGGTATGCGAGACGAAGTTTTTCTTCGTATACGGAGAGATCACGATCATCGGCACCCGGAACCCGGTCCACGCGAAATCACAGGTTCCTATCCCGAGAGACTGTCCTGTTTTATCGCAAATGTCGCCGGGCACCAAATCGGTGGGTGATAGCTCGTCGCCCGGAGCCGTCGCCGGTTGAGGCGGTACGTGATCATAAAAGCCGCCCCATTCGTCGTAGGTGAAAATCATAGCCGTGTCCGTCCAGCTGGGGCTGGACATCAAGGCATTGATCAGACCGGATGCGTAGTTAGCTCCTGCCTGCACATCAGCCGGGTTACCAGTGTCGATATCATTCGGATGCTCATCAAGCGATGCGGCAGAGGCCGGCTCAATCAGCGCGAATTGCGGCAGTGTTCCATTCGCCGCGTCGACCGCAAATTGCGTTACCGGAACTATGTTTTGCAGCAAATCGGGGCTCTGGCCAGCGCTATTGATGATGGTATTTTCGTAAGCGAACATGTTCATGTAAGAGCTTTGGATCAGGCACTCAGCGTTCTCATCCGTCAGATCGTTGTTACATGCAGCCCCAGTCTGCGGGTTGACGACATCCTCAGAGTTGACATAAATCTTCCACGTTATGCCTGCATTCTGCAGCGCCTGAAAAATAGTGGTTGCCGTGAGCTTCTGCCCGTTGTTGTTCCCTTGGCCGATGGGATAGGCGTGGCCCTGAGACGTTGCAGCGAGCAAGTACATGCGGTTGACCTGAGTTCGATCCATCACCGGAGCAAACCAGGTGTCCGACGTCCCAAAATTGGAGGCCATGAAGTAGTAGTAATTCAGGTCCGTCCAGTCAAAATAGCCCATGGCTCGCACTCCGTTGATATCCATCAACGGAGGCGATTGCGAATAGGCATCGTACGCGGCAGTGAAAACAAATCCATTCAGCGGAGGAGGATTCTCGGCGGGTTGGTCGCCTTGGTTGGTGTAATCCCAATCATTGTGGGCTTCATCCCAGAAGGGGCTCTGCTCTTCCTGGCACATCGATGCAAAATGGAACGAGCTAATGGGATTGCTGGCACTCGGACTACAGCTCGTGCCATCGGTAACATTCGGATCGCAGCCTGGATTCGTCGGCGGCGCTGGCGTTACACCATTCACCGGCGGATTAAACTGCGGCAAACCATTGAAGGTCTGCCCGCTGGTGCCGTATCCATTCGCCGCCCAGTACCCCAGCATTGCGCCGAAATAGTGGTCTAAAGAACGATTCTCCTGGGCGAAAAGAATGATGTGATTGAAGGCGCCGTAAATGTTACTGAGATTAAAGGTCGCAGTCACGGCTTCCGCCGCGGTCACCGTGAAGCTGCAAGTTGTCGTTCCTGTACACGCGCCCGACCAGCTCACAAAAGTACTATTGGCTGCGGGAGTCTCACTCAACGTGACTTGGGTATTCTGCGGAAAATTCGCAGAACATGTAGTCGGGCAATTGATCCCCGCCGGAGTGCTAGTGACGGTTCCCGTGCCTGTGCCGGTCTCCGTCACGGTTAGTGCGACGGCGGGGCTAAAAGTCGCAGTCACCGATTCTGCGGCTGCCACCGTGACGCTGCAGGTTGTCATTCCTGTACACGCGCCTGACCAGCCAGCAAATGCGCTATTCGTTCCAGGAGTTTCGGTCAGCGTAACCTGGGTATTCTGGGTAAAATTCCCGGAACATGTGGTAGGACAGTTAATCCCCGCTGGCGTGCTGGTGACGGTTCCCGCGCCCGCGCCCGCTTCAGTCACAGTTAGTGCGTAAGTGACAGCAGGGCTGAAGGTCGCAGTCACTGATTCCGCGGCCGTCACCGTCACGCTACAGCTTGCCGCTCCTGTACATGCGCCCGACCAGCTGGTAAAAGCGCTATTCGTCCCTGGCGTTTCGCTCAGCGTAACTTTGGTGTTCTGCGGGAAAGTCGCGGAACACATAGTCGGACAGTTAATTCCAGCGGGACTGCTGGTAATGGTGCCTGTCCCCGTTCCGGCCATGGTCACAGCCATCGTGAAACTGGGCGGAGCCGGGCGGGACCGGCCTGAGCCCTACGCAACCCGCCAACATCAGGGTCGACAGCGCGGATACCGGGGCCAACCAAAATGTATATCGAGACTTCATAGGCGAGCTGCTCCTCGCAGAGTCCGAACTTTGATGAATACGAGGAACGGAGGGTTGCCGTCGTCCTAGCGTGCCAATTCAAGCGAAGGGAACGCTTGGCGGGACTGAATTGGCGTGGTCAAGCTTGTTCTGCAGCGCCTGGTCAATCACGATTTGGCAATTATCAAACAACCAAGTGACTGAGTTTTTCGCATAACGCAGGAGTGTCGAAAAGTCAGTCTGGTACCAGCAGCAATTCATCATGTGAGGCGAGAAGCCGCATAGAAAACGAAAACGCAGATGGGCATCTTGTGCCGATACCAAGGCTGCCGCAGTCATGCGGTGATTACCTTCGATGATGGTCAACGGACTGACTTCGTCCAAACCGATTAACAAAACTGTGCTTCGTCCACCGTGTTCGGTGGCGTGCGCCTGCGCCAGCTCGGCGCTGAGCGAGCGGAGCTTGGCGATAAAGGCGTCGGGCGAACCGGAAACCCTGCTCCCGATGCGTTCGGCGGTTTGCAGCAAATAGTAACTGTGGTCCGAGTGTCTCCGCCATTGATCTCGCGGAAACACCCGAATACGTCGCAGATCGCTGGGTCGGAGTTCAACTTCCCACCACTCCGTATCAGACGGAATTTCGCGCCAGAGTCTGCCCCTGCGCCGGTACAAAAGGGCGCGCCGCAGCCGGTTGTCAGCCTCGTTGTTAAGATCCGGATGAGTTACGATGTCACGAAACGGCTCGCGATAGCGGTCGAATTCCGGTTGATAAAATTCACCTTTCAGAAACTCTGCAATGGCTTCGTCCTCGGTAACACGACGCACCCTGGCAAGACTGCGTTGTATCTCCGGAGTTGCCAACAATCCGGGCCGCTTGTAGAGTTCGGCCCGCAGGAAAGGAACGGACACCCACACCAAAAGCGCCATCATCAAAACCGTTTGCACCATGATGACGTCATGCAGCGTGCCGTGGATCAGGTAAATGCCCGCGATGATGGCTCCGCTGAAACCGAGTTGCACCCAACTGACGTTTCCAATCTTGCGCGAAATCTCATAACTCATCAAAACCACGCCGAGCGAGTAAATTCCAGTGGTGGCGGCGTATAGCACCAACAGAGCCCGGTAGGAGCCACCTTGGTTCAAAGGGAATCCACTGCCCAGAAGAAAGTGCCATACATGCGCCGGCGCACCCCATACAGCCATCGTGAACAAGCCGGAAATTAAAATCACCAGAGTTAATCCGGTCCCTAGAACCGCGCGGCCGTCTCGTTCCTCGGAGCGAATACCCGCCGAGAATGGGAACATGCTGCTCACCACCGACCACGAAAGCATATAAACCACACGCCCCACGAGCGCCACTGCGGCGTACACACCTGCCTCAGTGGCAGGGAAGAAATGTTTTACCAGGATAATGTCCAGGTTGTTGATGATGACTTGCCCGACGAAAAACAGCGAGGCTTGCACACCTTCGCCCACCGCCGCCGGAACAGATAAATGAGAGCCTGTATCGCTCATCAAGGCCGCATGAGGCCGGGAGAAGACATAGGCGAGAACAATCGAGGTGACAACCGCCGCAATGACTCCGCCTACTCCCCATCCCTTGGCCATGAACAGAAAGGCACCGCCGACTTTTACAACCGCTTCGAGAACAAAATTCGCGGCGAGATAGCGAAAGTCATACAAACCCTGCATCAAGCCCCGCCGGACACCCAGCGGAATAAAGAAGACTGTGGCCACCGCCAGCATGATGATGTAGTTAGGCGTCGGCAGGTTCAGATAATTGGAAATTACCGAGCGGCTAAAGAACAGCGCTAACCCTACTCCTAGGCCATAGAGCCACGCCCGGCGATGCAGCGAACGGTAGATGGCAATTTTTTCTGGACGCGAATCAGCCCGGGCAACGAACTTCGAACATAAAAGCTGAAAAGATAAGTGGACGGAGGAGAGCAGCATCAGCACCGTATAGACGGCGCTGGCCTGGCCAAAACTGCCGGCGCCCAATACATGCGCGATCCCCAGGTTGTATAGGAGGTTTAGAAACCCCACCAATCCCGAGCTGACCAGCATGATCATGCTGCCGCTCAGGACTTTCGCGCGCAAGTTGCGTGACGACACTCTCAGAGACTTTTCCCTCACTGCCAATACCATCCCGATTGACGACTCGGTTCCCAAGAGCAGAAGTTAGCGCCGCAATGGTCTACCAAGTCTTCCCTTCTTTTGCTTTCAATTGGGTCACGACCGTGGGGGAGATAAATCATGGGTAGGTCATGCGCGAAATTTCTGCTCTTAATCTTCGCGTCATCTGTACGCGAGCAGCAATGCTGCGTTTCATGTAGCGTAGGTACCTCGCTCCTGTATTCTCAAGCGTCGCCGCGACTACCAGATTCCCTTGTCGTCCCCTGTAATCCGCAGGTTTACAAATGCAGCGGCAGCCAGCGCGGGCAATAGAGAGAGTCGTGCAGCGGCACGAAAACGGTGCGCCGCTCCTGTCCCGATGAGTTGCTGCAGGAACAGTTGCGAACCCTGCGGCATCATAGGCACGCGCAGGAACTGTTTTCCTACATACGTAACCTCAGCTCCAAAACGCGCCGAGCGCACCACAAACTCCGGCAGCGGGAGCGGGCCAACGCCCACGCGCTCGTTGTAGTCGGAGGTAATTTTCAGTAAGGTCGCAACTCCAGGCCATATCAACCAGCGCTCCGAGGATGTTCGCAGCCGCGTGAAATCCAGCCGTCCACTCCGCACGAGTCCTGTAAGGTTCACCAGGTCAGTAAGCCGGATGTAGAAATGCCGGTACATTCTTTGCAAAGTCGCCAGCGCGACCTGTTCCTCTGGAGCCGGCACGTGAAAGCGATTGCCACCAATATCACGCGGCACGCTGGTTTCTTGCAATTGCTTCGGCAACGCATCATGCTCGCCGGTTTGTCCAAGGCAACCCACGTGAATCTCAACCAATTGCGGCAGCCCTGGAATTTTGAAATTCCATTTGTGCGCCAGGCGGTCGCCCCAACTCTGCGGCTGCACCTCGGCTTGCAGTTCGCTCCGCATCACGCGCACGGTATCGGCTTCGGTAGCGCCGATAAAGAGATCCAGATCGCTGCCGATATCGGGCCAGTGATCGAGGGTTTTGATCACCACAGGGGTGTGCCCCGTCAGGTCGAGGGCCTGCACGATCTTGCTCAAAGTCATTAGCGCAGCATCAATCTGCCGCTGTTCGGCTCGCTGCATTTCCTCAAAGCCCTCGAACTGCGGCGCACTTGCATCAGCCACATACCACTTCTCCAGGAGTTGCAGTGTGCGAAGGTACACGCGCTGCAGCAGCGCAAAGTTCAGAAATTCGGAACGCTCAGCCCTGGGCATCCGCTGCAATTCTGATAGCACCCGTTCAACCTGCGGGCTGGTTTCGCTTCCCTGCCCCTGCGATGCGAGTTCATGGAGATGTAAAACCGCGAGCATCTCAAACATCTCAGGTGCGCGTCCGCTCTTCTTCATAAATGCCCTCCATGCGTGTTATCGGCCTTCGTTTCATCACAGTGCGGTATTCCGCGCTCGATCGCCGTTCCTTCTTCGTAATCGTTCCATGTAGCAATCAAAACAAACGGAATCGGGTGCGAAGGTTCGTCATTCTCGTGGAACAAGCGCAGGGTGTCTTCGAATGTCTGTCCGCACCGTGCATCGATGTGCCGATTTAAACTCCATGATGCTTTTGCATCGTTGAAGCCCGGCCACACTCCGCCCACCGTGACCTCATCAGGATGTTTCGATCGCATCTTGTCGTAAAACTTATCCAGGTAGTCCTCGCCCCACGCCTGGCCGTCCGAAGTCCATCCCTTGCGTCCGGGATACACCCACGCATACTCGCCATCGAAATCCTTGGCATACTGCGCTGGCGGATCATCCTGATAGATCAAGATCGGCGGCGATTCCCAAAGATTCACTTGCTGGCGCACCTGGTTCCAATCCGTATGGCCTCGCTTCGGGAACACAAAAATAACAGGCCGCCCTTGATACGTCAGGTACGCGCTGCGGCCCGGCGCGCTGGGCCCGATGTATTTCTTGTAGGCCAGATCCATCGCCTCCATGGCATCGTCGGTCGCATGTCCATTGTCATCCTGAGTTTCGTCGTACATCAGGGCGATGTGGAAGTGCTGTTCGCTGGCGATCCGCGCAAGCAGCGCAGTACAGCGTTCAAGAAAAGGCTGCCGGGAGCCATACCAATCCACCGCAAAGGCATAGATGCCCATATTGCGCGCGTTCTCGATCTGCTTACGCAGTACGTCCGGATCCAGGCTGTTATAGCCAACATTGATGTGGTTGGGGTCCCCGAACCAGGGCTGGTAATCCGCCAAAACCTTGGGGCTGCCCGGAGAGCTGGGAATATCTTTGAGCGCGATATTCGGCGGCTTCGCGTGAGTGCACGCGCTCGTGATCGAACTCGCGATCACGACATATGCCACAAAAGCATACTGATAAAGTTTCATCCGGACTTTCCCATGGATTACGATGAGACCATCCCGCCAAGAGTTGGCTCAGACGCAGGTATTCGCAACCCAAACTTAAAAGGATTTGGCAGATACTTCCTCGAGATCGCGAACATACCAGCGATCTGCGCCGGGAGTCATGAGAACCATGTACTCGCGGGGCGCATTCTGCGTATCGATCAACTTGTCGCCATCGAATGTTTGGATTTCCAATTCAACCTGATCGCGAAGCTGCATGGCAGCACCGTCGGTCGAATAAAAGACGGCTTTCAGATGGTGGCCATGATCCACTATCCGAACATGCACGCCCGCATGATTCTGCTCCGCGACTCTTCGCGTCAGCCGATCTTTGGCAAATCCAACGAACTCGTCGCCAAGTCCGCCGGCTCTGCCCGATTCCAAGGCGACAGCCATATCGCGCCATGCCAACGCGTAGTAACGCGCAATAGTGGTGCCTGTGAGCTCTTCGATCGGGCGTGGCGCCAGTCCAGCAGCATCCAGATGGACTTCAGGGAGTTGCATCTGCACGGAGGATTGGGCGGTCACGAAAGCACAAGCGGCAATCAGCAAGCCCGCAGCCATAGCCAACCGAGGCGCGATCTTTTTGCCCGCCAGCATCCAATCACCCATGCGCTTCATAGTTTTCCACTGACGGCAACTTCGTTGCCCAGCACCACGCCGCACGCAACGCTGATCTGCGCCGGCCCATGGAGGCTGAATTGCACTCGTGCTACACCCTTCTTGATCGGCGTATCCACGGTGCTCTTCCCTTCTTTATCGACCTTGGTGAAGGAAACAACCGTACCGTCGGGAAGCGCATTGCCGCTGCAATCGCGCACAGGATCGGTTTCAAGCGTCACCATATTTCCGTTGGGCATGGCTTTCATGCGCAAACCGCAAGCCTCCGCCGCGACCTGCTGAATCACTCGCGCTTCTTCTACTTTGCCCATGACCGCAGCCACCTGCACTCGCCCCTCATGCGGCGTTGAATCCATGCGCATCCAGGCTACGCCGTGCTGCGCGGAAACTTGCCGTGAAAAGCCAGCCCCATTCGCCGGAGTAACCTGGAAATCCACCGCGGCTGGCGTCAAGACCAGATTGAAGTATTGGTCAAATACAAATGCTGTCGCATCGATCGAATCACGAGTGGAGACGGGCACGCGCGAAGGGTGCAGAAAAAAGCTCAACTGTTCCGGCTGCGCAGCCTTCACTTCAAATGTCGCCGAACTGCAAGATGACGACGAGCCGCAGAGAATGGCCTGGTAGCTCCCCGCAGTGCGCACATCTTTGGATAGAATCTGCAGATCGCTTCCGAGGCTCACTGTGCGTTTCACCACATGATCAGGTCCCAGAAGATAGAAGGTGCCTTGTCCAGAGCCTTCGAGAGAAACCGTGAAAGCTTGGCCTGCGTCAACGACAGAAGGCAAGTGCAGATCAGCAGCCCGCGCCAAACCGGGCAACGCGCATAACACAGCCACGATGATGAGACATCGGACTGATGCAACACCGCTGCGGAGAGCGCGCGTCATGCTAGTTGCTCACCTGCGAATAGTGATTGACAGTCACGCGATAATTCTTTAACCGCCCGGCAATGTCATCCGGAATATCGACAGCAAATGGCACAGGCACCTGCGGCATGAGCGCCTGATCGACATAACCATCCGAAACCCAGATTACTTTTCCCAAGTCGTCGTAGTAAGCCGCTAATACCTGCGCGATGTTTACTGGCCGTCCACTTTCATTCACCAGTTCGCCCTTCAGTACATTTCGATTCAATCCATCTTTGCTCAGCGCCTGGTCGCTTACCGCAATCACCGGGTCAGCGCTGGCCGGCACCAGGAGCGCGCGCGCGTCCATGCGCACGCTCTTCACCGCATCCATGCGCACGCCAGGAAAATCAATGCGATAAGGAGAAACTTGTTTCGGAAGCAGCACGTGCGAAATCAAATCGAAGCTGCCTTCTTCCTCAAGGGGAGAGCCGTCAGCTTTTAACAGAGTCGCATTCACATTCAAGTACGCGGGAACAGTATCTTCGTTCTCGACTTCTCCGAGAATCACCACACGTCCCGGCCGCGAGATTGCATTCATCGACGTGATGCGCACTTTCGGTGAGTCCACGTCCTGCGCGCCCCAGTTCTGCGACATGTTGCGGCCGATCACGTTCCACTGCAGATAGTTCACCGCGACCACTTGCGGAGGCACGGTAGAAAACGCCGGCTTCGGCCAGACCACGCGCCACACCGAGCCGTCACGGCGTACGCGCAAATCCCTCACATCATCGATCGAGCCCAGCGCGCTCGACCAGTTCATGCGAACCCGAACCAGCGCCTGGTCGCGATCAGCATGCCGTGGCGAAACATCCGCGCTTTGCAGCGAAGAGTACGTGCGCAAGCTCCCGTCACTTCCCGCCATATCGCGAGTGAAGGACGCGAGATCCGTATCGCTGCTCGGGTCGAGCGAAGCGAAAGCCTGCTGAAACTCGTGAGATTGAATCTGGCTCATCAGAGCCCGCACCGCTTCCTCAGGCGTCGCTGCGGCCAACATCTCATGATGCTGCAACCCGCCAGATTGCAGCCATGCAATTCCGACGAGGATCACCGTAGCAATGGTAATAAATGCAGCCAGTCCCCATTTCATGAGCGCACCCCACTGGCGTAGATACTTTCCGGCGCCTCCCGGGGAAACGTGATTCCTTGCTGCACGCGGCGCGGCTCACCCAGCAACCACACAAAAAGCATTGCGAGGATGCTGCTTCCGATAGGCAAGATCCCCCATATCAAACCTTCCCACGGAGCCGGCACTGCATCGGTTGGAATCGTGCGCGCGGGCACTGCGTCATCCTTGGACCACACCGTGATGGCGCCCGTGTCATAGCTTTCAATCTTCCGCCAGCCGCCGAACACTAACAGCGGCTCATAGAACGGATCGTGCACAAAAATGAATTTCAAGCCATAGTGATTGGCGTGCTGCAGCATGGCGCGGAGCGAATCCATACCGGCTGTTCCAAAGTACTTCGCGCTAGTCAACTGCGCCGATCCATGCTGCGTCATCTCAGGCAACAGACGGGCTGAGTTGTACTCTCCATCAATGCTGTTCGCGTTGGCGTAGGTCCCGACCTTAGAGAGCGCATTGCCGAAACCCAGCGTGAGATAGCGATATTGGTCGTGGCCATCGCGGTTCAGGAAGGAAACCACGGAATCGACATTGAGCGAACTGTTGGTTCGAAAAGGACTCCACGTTAACCACCCGAACGCAAACGCGAGGCTGGCCACGGCCGCGAGACTTACTCCAATCGTGCCCCAGCGTGGAGCACGGTCGATGATCCTCTCGACTAGCAATCCCACAATCGGCAGCGCCAGCACCGTCGCCCACAGCGTAAAGCGTTCGTAGGTGAGAATTTCAAAAGCCCGGCCGAAGATCCACCGCGGAACCGGCGTCGTCCCACCTAGAGCAATCAGGAACGTCGCCCAGAACGCAAGCAACAACACTCGCAGGCGGGGGTTCGACGCGCCTTTGATCACAATGAACGGCAGCGCCAGCAACAATGCGCCATACGGAACGATGAAGTAATTCATTCCGTAGGTCCAGTTCATAAGAAAGTTCGACCGGCTCGCGTGCGGAATGGGCATCTGCTCAATGGGATGGCGGATGATCGCGATCCAGTAGGGCAACAAGACTACGCCAACCCCCACTGCGGCAATCGCGGCGAAGACAAGACCGCGCCCAATGATCGGGGTGCCGGATTGTTCATTCTCGCGGCCGTCGTGCCAAGCCAGCCACAAAACCGGCAAGGCGAAAAGCACAGAACCAAAGATCAGCGTGACGTGATGCGCCGATGCGGCGGCCAGCGTAAGAGCAATTCCCTTCAACAACGAACGCCAGCTTGCCGTTTTGCACCACGAGTAGAAATAAGGCAGCGCCAGAAAATACAAAGGCGCGGACATCGTTGTGGGTAACTGCCCCGCCGAATAGACAAGAAATGCGATGCTGCCAGCAAATACAGCCAGCACTCCCGCGTAACTGGCTGCGCGGTCATTCACCCAAAGCTGCGCAAACCGGTAGGCGCCTACCGCCAGCAAAACCACTGCAGCCAACTGCACCAGCATAAAAGCTTCAGTAAGGCCGACGATATACGACAGCAGTGCAATCCATTGGTGGGTCAGCGGAGGGTAGGTGGTTTGGGAAAAGCCGCCAAACCACTTTTCATTCCAGGGGTTGAACCAGTGGTGAGCATAGTGGGACGCAAAAAAGATGTGCAAATTTGCGTCATAAGAAGTTGTTGCAGGCAACTCCATAACCAGCAACGGCCCATGAATCGCAAGCGCCAGCAAAATGATGGCGGCGACCGGAATTGGGCGCTGCCAAAAGCTGGTCCTGGCTGGGAGTACGTAGGTTGTTTCTTGGCTGTCTCTCATTGAGTAAATAGCGGTACTCGAATTCGCAGCATTTGATTCCTGGGATTCGGGCAAGGTTGGCAGCTATTTTGGGCACCGTGCCTTCATCCCCACAATGGTTCGCAACCGCTACGGGAGTTTCTGGCATCTGAAGCCACGACGGAAGGCTAGGCGTGTATCTCTACCCTGCCATCCGGATTTGTCAATCAGGAGGTTGAGGAGAAAGAACGTGCAATTTCCGCTCAGGGGGTCGGTATGGCTTGCAGTTCTGCTTGCGGCCACTGCCGCCGCCGCCCAAACCTTTGATGTAAACGGCCAGACCTCTTCTTCTACAGCGTCACCCACGCCTGCGAAAAAAGGGTCTTCTAATAAAGAAACGGGGAATAAAGAAACCGGCATGGGATGGGGCGCAAGCATTGAGGTAGCGCGCGAGGCCCGCGCCGCCCAAAGCGCCCTCGAGCACGGCGACGCTGCTGGCGCAACCGCGCATGCCCAGCGCGCAGTGAATTCCGCGCCGCAAAATGCTGACCTCTGGTTTACGCTGGCCTACGCAGCCCGGTTGAGCGGGAAGAATTCTCTCTCTGTTGATGCCTATCGCCGTGGTCTTGCGCTCAGGCCCTCTTCCATCGAGGGTCTCTCCGGCCTCGCGCAAACCTACGCCCGTATGGGCCGCACTGCCGATGCTCAGCAAGCCCTGGAACAAGTTTTGGCCGCGAATCCCAGAAGTGATCTGGATCTTCAGCTCGCCGGGGAACTCGTGCTCACTACCGACCCTAAACAAGCTCTTGAATATCTGCAACGCTCGGAAGCCGCTAAGGCGTCGGCGCGTACCGAGTTGCTGCTCGCCCGCGCCTATGAACGAACCGGGGATAGCGATTCAGCACACAAAATGCTGGATAAAGCCCGCCGCTCGGCGCCCACCAATCCCGAGGTGCTTCGAGCGGTTGCCTCATACTACCGCGACACCGGCCACTATGACGATGCCATTCGCACCCTGGAGGACTTGCACGCGAAAGATGCGAACACGCTCGCCGAACTGGGATATACATACGCACTGGCCGGCAACCCCCGCGCATCGGCTCGTGTCTATGCCGAGGCCGCAAACCGCGCGCCGCGCGATATTGAGATCCAACTCAATGCCGCGCAAGCCATGCTCAATGCCGGCGAGTTTGATAAAGCCAAGTCCACTCTGGACCACGCCGCTACGCTGAATCCCGAGCACTACCGCGTATATGCCCTGCGCGGAAGACTCGATGCAGATGAGCATAAGAATCAAGATGCGATCCGCGAATACGAGGCTGCGCTGCAGCACCTGCCCGAAGGTGTGCCGGAGGGTGTTCTTTATCCCATCTCGTTGCGCGTTGATCTCGCCGATGTCTACCGCGATGCCGGAGACACCGCAAATGCGGACCGCGTGAGTAAGGAAGCAGGCGCCGCAATCAGCAACATCGATTTGACCGGTCCTGCCCGGCCTGAATTCTTGCGGGTGCGTGCCGCAACTGAAGTGGCCGCAGGTAACGCCGATGCCGCCGAAAAAGATTTAAAAGAAGCTCTGCAGCTCGAACCTCACAACAGCATATTGCTTCTCAATTATGCCAACCTTCTCTGGAAGACGGATCGCAAAGAAGAAGCCAAGAAGATTTACCTCGAGGCTCTGGCCATCGATCCTTCGAATTCCGGGGCGCTGGGCTCGCTAGGCTTTCTGTCGCGTGAAATGGATGATTCCGACTCAGCCCGCAAGTACTTCCTCGAACTCGCGAAAAAGCATCCCGACAATTATGTCGCCTATCTGGCTCTCGGCGACTTGTACAGTTTTACCCGGCAATTTCCCGAGGCGCAGGAGAGTTACGAGCATGCCTTCAAACTGTCGCCCAGCAATCCACTCATCATCTCTGGCGCGGTGAATGCATCTCTTGAGGCCCACCACCCGGATGAAGCCAAACAGTGGCTCGCGCGCGCCTCTGCGGAAGAAAAACAAAATCCGCAAGTCATGCGCGAACATGAGCGCTATCTGACCATAACCGGGAACTACGCCGAATCAGCGGATCTCGGCTATCAGGTAATCCAGAAGCTGCCCAACGATCGTGAAGCGGTCGATTATCTTGCCTACGATCTTCTTTTTCTCAAGCGCCTCGATGAGGCGATGAAGATCGCCGACCACTATCAACCCATTCTCGATCACGATCGCGATCTGTCTTTGATTCAGGGATACGTGTACGCCGCCAACCATCAATTACAAAACGCGGTCGATAGCTTCACTCACGCCCTCGAGATCGACCCTACAATTGCGGTCGGCTATATGAATCGCGGTTATGTCTATAACGACATGCGCCTGGCTACAAAGGCGGAACAGGATTTCCGCAAGGCCCTGTCGATCAATCCGCAATACGGCGATGCGCATCTTGGACTTGCTTACGCGCTGCTTCAGTTGCGGCGTTCGGCAGCCGCCCTGAAGGAAGCTGAAATAGCAAGCCGTCTACTTCCCGAGTCCGAGAGTCTGCATCTCGTCAAGGCTGAGGGCTACCGCCAGCGGGCCATGCTGACTGCCGCAGAAGCCGAGTACCGGCTGGCGCTGAAGATGAATCCCAGCTCTGCGACTACCTATCTCGCTCTAGCCGACGCGCAGTACCGGGGGCATCAATATGCAGCCTCGGCTGAAACTTTGCGCAATGGGCTAGCTGTTGCGCCAGACAATGCGATGATTTCGGCGGACCTTGGAAGATCGTATGCCAAGCTTCACCGCCCTACCGAAGCCCTGCAAGCAATCGACACTGCGGAGCGCACCGGCGGAAAAGACTACAAAGTTTTATTGATAACTGCGGATGCGCTGCGCATACTGGGCCATCGCGATCGCGCCATGGCCAGCTACACTCGAGCGCTGGAAAGTTCCGACGAAGATCGATTGCAGGTGCGTTTGGCTCTGGGCCGGCTGTTTGCCGAAGAAGGCAAAACAGCGGACGCGCAGCAACAAATCGCGCTCGGCTTCGCCGAAGCAAGAGTCGCACCCGTCGATGTAACTTCCGCGGAAGACTACCTGAACGCAGCGGACATTCTGATGAACATCCACGAGTATCCGCTGGCGGAGCGCATGCTGGGTCGCGCTCAAGCGTTGGGCGCCGACGACACTGCCGTCGCGATCGGTATGGCGAATGCGTCATTGGCTCTGGGTGACACGCGTAACGCGGAGTTGCAATTATCCAGCCTGCCCGACGATCCCGAGCGTAAGAACAATTATGAATTCCAAGTCGCGCAGGGCAACGTCTACCGCCAGCGCGGCGAGGATGATCGCGCTCTTGCAAGTTTCGTCCGCGCCAGCGAACTGGATCCGGAGGACCCGGACACGCGCACCACGGAAATGGAATTAGCTGCAGCCGAAGGCCGCCCCATCACCGACCGCCTCGGCATGGGCTCCGACGTGCGCGTCGGCGCAGTGTTTGAAGATGAAAACATCTATCAGGAAGACGCTCGCCTGCTCGGCGTGCAAAATAGCGGAACGTTGCTGCCACCTCCGCGGCGGACCATCGAAACCTTCGTCGATTCACGCTTTCAATACCGCCCCGATTCATTCCCTCCGATTCAAGGCTTTGTCGCCGAGCGCAACGCCCAAGGCTCACTCTCATTTCCAAGCCAGCTTCTGATTCAGAATCGCGATACCTTCGATACCATTTTTAATGTTTCCGTGGCGCCGATCGTGCGACTGGGCAATGTAAAGCTGAACTTCCTGCCCGGAATACAGTACACAGTCCGGCGGGACACACTTTCTCCGCAGTTTATGAATCAGAATCTCTTCCGCCAGTTTCTCTATGTGGCCAGCAGTCCCATCGGCAATTGGTTTTCGTTCTCCGGCAATTTGATTCGGGAAGCAGGCCCATTCACAGACCAAGATCTCCATTCGCGGGATCTTTCGGCCACCGTCGATTTTCGCGTAGGCCGACCTTGGGGCAAGACCGCGCTGCTAACCGGCTACAGCGGACGCGACCTTTTTTCGAGCCAAAGGTATATGAGTACTATCAGACGGTCGCCTATGCAGGTCTGGAACGCAAGTTCGGCACCCGCATCCGCGCATCGGCTGTAGCGGAATTCCTACGCTCCTGGCGCGTTCAAGCCGCCGACTATGCAATCGCGCAAACCCTGCGTCCGCGCTTTGGGTTGGATGACCGGATCAACGACCACTGGTCGCTCACCGCCTCCAGTACATGGTCCACGGGACGCGGCTTCCACGCCTACAACAATGTCACATCGAGCGTCATGGTCTCCTACACGCGCGAACACAATTGGAACAAGAGCATCGGCGCTGAGACGGCATCTGTCGCCTACCCCATGCGATTTTCTTTCGGCGTCCAGCAGCAAAGCTTCTACGATTTCCCCGGACAAGGACGCACGCAAGTCATTCCGGCGGCGCAGTTCACTTTTTAAGAAATGAGTTTCGAACTGAGCTGGCCTCCCAGATAAGCAGACTCGTTATGACGACGCCTCCGGAAACGCAAGTGACGACAAGCCCGGAGCAACCCGGAATCCTGCGCGGCCGCATCGTGCGAGGCAGCGCCATCCTGTTAGTGAGCACGGGATTGGTTGCAGCCACCAATCTGCTCTACAACATCCTCCTCGCGCGCATGCTAGGCGCTTCCAGCTTCGGCCACGCCTCCGCTCTATACACATTGCTGATGCTGGTAACAGCGGTCACTTTGTCATTCCAGATCGTGACTTCAAAATTTACCGCGCGAACTTCAGAGGTCCTCGTCCGAGCACAAATTTACGCAAGCATGTTGCGCCGCGCCTGGCAGGTGGGCTTGGGAATTGCAGTGCTGCTCGCCGCGGGCAGCGCCTACCTGAAGTCCTATTTCAACCTGCCGGCGCAGCGTGACCTGATATTGCTGGCGCTCGCCGCTGGAGTGTATATACCGGTGGGCGTGCAGCGCGGAAGGATGCAGGGCACCTATCACTTTCGCGGTCTTGCCATCAACGTTGTGGTGGAGGTTGCGGTTAAGTTCGGCGGGGCTCTGCTCTTCCTTCATTTCGGATGGGGCGTGACGGGTGTGATGGTAGCAGTTTTGCTCTCCATCATCGCCGCATATATTGCCGGCGAACCGGGCGCCGAATACCGTGCGAAGGCGGGGCCGATCAAGATCGCTCCTTTCGGCGAGGGCATGCAGGCCATCATTTATTTCATCGGCCAGGTCATTCTCAGCAACCTCGACATTCTGCTGGTGAAACATTTCTTTCCGCCACCGGAAGCGGGTATCTACGCGGCTGTGGCTCTGGTAGGGCGCGTAGTCTTCATGGTGTCGTGGGCAGTAGTAAGCAGCATGTTTCCCGTGTCGGCCAGTCGTTCGCAATCCAAAGCGGGGCACTCGGTGCTCTACACCGCATTGCTGCTTGTAGGAGTTCTCATATCGGCGTCCGTAGCGGCAGTAGCATTGGCGCCGGAAGCGCTCTGGACATTGCTGCTGGGAAAAACTTTCCTACTGGGTACGGCAGAGTTCTCCGTGCTGCTGACGAAGTATGCGGTCATGACCGGCGTTTATTGCATTGCGGTGGTCTTCATGATGTACGAGATCTCTCGGCGCATCGGCACCGCGGCGTGGATGCAATTCGGAGCGAGCGTGCTGCTCACCGCAGCGATCTGGCGTTATCACCACTCGCTCTCGCAGGTAATCATGGTACAGCTGTTTGTGATGTGTGGATTGCTGGTGGTCGTGACGATACCGCTTTTTTTCGAACGAGCTGAAGCTGAACCCTTTCCTGCTTCACAGTCCCTGGCAGGCGTCAACCTTACGGATTACGTGCCGCGAGCGTGACCGTCCGCACGTTGTAACGGTCGCCGTCGAACTCCGCCTGGATATTGACGTTCGCGCCTTCCCGCAAAAGCGCCAGAGTGCTTGCATCAAGCGAACCGATGGAAAGTTCGCGAACGCTTTGGTCGGAGTTGTTGGACAGGGCTACAACACCCGCACGCAGATCCACGGCAACGATTCGACCTTCAAAGGTAAAAGAATTCCCGCGAGTGGCGAAAATTTCAACCTTATTTGCCGCATTTTCCGTGGGAGAGAGCCACACTCGCACCAGCATGCCCGCAGACAAAATCTGCGGCGAAGCAGGCTGGCCCTGATTCACCACCGTTGCGCTGGGAGCAATGTGCAGTGAAATACCTTCCGGACTTATTGGATCGCGCAACGTAAGTTGGGATTTAGCTGCGTCATAACGCAAAACTTGCCCATCCAGCTCGGCCGCATTGGACGGCCCGGTTCGTACCGAGCGCGCAAACAACTTTCCGCCATCGATCACCGTGTCCACTGAGACTACAGAACCGGTGGGAACTGCGGTTAAATGTGCGTGCGCAGCTTCAGGAAAAACTTGAGTCCGCCCATCGAAAGCAATCCGAATATCTTTGCCTCCGAAAGAGTGAATCAAAAGCTGGTCGTGGATCGGGTCCATCCGCTTCAATACCCCGCGCACCAGCCCCACCTTGGCGCGAGGTCCACCCGGCGGCGGAACATCTGCAGTGGAAGTCGTTGTCTGCGGACTGGCATCACCCGGTGATGTGGCAGAAGGGGTAGCAGTAACCTGCGCCTGTGCGTAACCGATTACTAAGATCGCGGAGAATGTCGCGGAGAAGAGCAGCTTTGTCATCGCTTTTTGATGCTAAAAGCAGCGCTGCCGCAGTCGCATAGGGTATTTACTGTAGCCAACAAATCAGGGATTTAAGACATCATAGTAGCGGCACTTAATCGGCGCCACCTTGAAGCGAACGAATGAACAGAATGAACTTGCGCAGGTTAGGGAGTGTCGTCGGAATTCCGAGTTTGCTGGCGATGCAGCTTCTCGTTGGCACAAGCCAGAGCTTCGCCGGCGACTTGAAGATTCCGATTCCGCGGAAAGGCGTTTCCACGCCCAGCCAGAAGCTGAACCGCGAGGGCGTTGCCCAACTGAAACACGGGCATCAGGAAAAAGCTAAGAAACTTTTCTATAGAGCTTATCTGCTGGATCCGGATGACCCATTCACTCTGAACAATCTCGGCTATGTCTCCGAACTGGAAGGCGATGCCGATCGCGCTCTGCGCTACTATGCGCTGGCAGCGCGGGATCGCACCAATGCCGTGATCGACCAATCCAGCGAAGCGGACCTCAAGGGCAAGCCTTTGGATGAAGCGTTTCGCCAGGTTCAAGGTTCGAATCAGGCGATCAACCGGATCAACGAGCGCGCGATTGTGATGCTGCAGGAGGGACACGTCTTTGAAGCCCGGAACCTGCTGCAGTCCGAGCAGCCGCACTATCCACAGGATCCGTTCCTCCTCAACAATCTCGGCTATGCGATGGAGACCGTGGGCGATATCGATGGCGCGCTGCGCGCTTACTCCGCGGCAGCCAGCCTTCATTCGACGCAAAAAGTGGTGGTGACTCCGCGAGCCAAGTGGCGCGGCCGGCCGATCAGCGAAGTAGCCGCGAAAAACGCGGCCGCAGTCAGCGAGCAGATCGCCAAGGGCGAAGGCGTTGAGGCAACCGCCGCTCGCCTTAACCTGCGTGGAGTAGCTGCTCTGAACGACAATCACCCAGCGGCAGCGAAAGAGTTTTTCATGCAGGCCTATCAGAAGGACGCACAGAATGCGTTCACCTTGAATAATCTCGGCTACGTCTCCGAGTTGGCCGGTGACCGTGAGAGCGCGGAAATGTATTACGACGCAGCGCGCTCCGGAAAAGATGCGAAAGCCAAGGTGAGCTATTCCACGCGTCGCGACGCCGAGGGACAGAAGATCGACACCCTTGCCGATAATAACCAGACGGATGTCGATGCTACGCTAAAAGCAGTGCAAGAGACCAAGCGCCGCGAACAAAGACCCATTGAACTGAAGCGGCGTGACGGAACGCCGGTGAGCAATGAACCCGATGCGACGCCTGTACCGCCGCTAACGGTGCAACCGCCTGCGATGCCATCCCTGCCGCCCCCGAACCCAGAATCAGATCAATCCTTACCTGTGCAGAACCCGCAGCCGCAGAATCCAAATCAGAATTAGAAACTAAGTGTGGAGTGAAACGGCCTGCCTTTACTGCTTCTTCTTAATTTAGCGCGGGATTAAGCTGACGGTCTGGCGATCTCGTCTTCATCCTGCCATTTTTGGATTTTCTCACCCACCGTACGCGCCAGCCCATCTTCTCTTTGGAACTGTCCGGCGCGGCGCAGTTCGGCTGCCAGTTGCAGGGTCTTGACGCGTTCGTGCTGGCGGAAATTTCGAATATACTCGCGCACCACCTGCGGCATGCTCATGGCCACACCGGCGGCATAACTCTGCCAGGCCATTTCCTTCAGCTCTTCCGGTGAATTCAAGGCCAGCAGCATTTGCTCGACCAGGCTGCCCGCATCACCCGGCGTGAAGAACCGCATGGCGATCCCCTCATGCTCCGCGAGATCCCGAAAGTCCTGAATTCCGGAGGCGATGACCGGCACTCCATACTGCGCCGCCAGATGCGCCACACCGCTGGAGCCGGCCGATGACGTATAAGGCATCACAGCGAGGCTGGCATCGCGAAACAGGTCGGCAATCGCCCCCTCGGGTACGTAGCCCAGAAATTCAATGCGGTCACTGGCATAGCGCTGCGCCATCGAGTGCACATAGCCTGCAGTTTTCGGATGATCGCCGCCACCGATGACCAGCTTTACATCGGGGAACTTTTCCGCCACCCGATTGAATGCTTCGATCAACAACTCGAGACGCTTATATGTTCCCCACTTTCCAAAGGCAAGAATGCGGTGTGTTGGATTTCCGCGTCGAGAAAAGTCCGGAGGGTCCGGTTCGCCGGCGAAGATGCCGTGCGATCGCACACTCACGCGGCCTCGCCGATATTTCTCATCCAAAGTTCGGCGATACGCGGGCATCAGTACAGAAAGCGAGTTCGCGCTCAAGAGCAGATGCGTAGCCAGCCAGCCTCCCGCGCGGTACAGTCGAGGCGAGCTAACGGCGGCATCTTCGAGATCGACGGTCTCGAACAATTGGTGCAGCGTGATGTGCGAGTACACCCCGTTCAGCCGTGCTGCGGCCGGCGCTACCAGCCCGAGCACAGCCGAAAGCGGCTTATCGCCAAAGCTGGCGAAACCCAGATTGAACCAGGCCACATCAGGCTTTACTTTGCGGATGGCGCTTACCAGGCTAGCCAGATTGCGGTTCTTACCGAAGCCCCAACAGCGTGTGACCTTGAAGCCCGGCAATTCGTCAGCGGGTTCGGTTAGATAATCGCCCAGCACCGTCAGATCAACACACTGCTCCTGCCGGAGCTGCTCCGCGACGTGGAAACCATATTCGTTGAGCGCGTGGCGGCTTGGAGGGAACGAAGTGATCAGCGCAATCTTCATTGCTCGCTCGAGCGCAACACCAGATCCCGCGAAAGTCGTCCCAGCAAATGCAAATAGTGAAAGGCCACAGACGCATTGGCCTTGCTTCTGCCCGCATGGCGAAGACCGAAGTAGTAAGGAATTTCCCTTGCCTTCTTGATTCGTCCTCGGACCAGGATTTCAAGTAGGAGCTTGAAGCCGGTGGTCTGGAAGGTCAGTCCTTCAATGCAGCGGCGGTGAATGATGAAAAAACCCGACATTGGGTCCGTGACCTTCAGATTCTTCTGGCAAATCAGGGGCGTGGCCGCGAGCGTGCTCAGCCGGGAAACGGCGGCGCGCAGTGGATTCCACCCTTTTGTTCCGTCGTGGTTTTGCGCGTAGCGGCTGGCGATGGCGATATCAGATTCCTCAACCGCCTTCAACAGTTCCGGCAGCAACTCAGGGGGATGTTGCAGGTCAGCATCAATTACGCCGAGCAGGTTCGCTCGCGATTGACTCCAGCCATACAACACCGCCCCTGCCAAGCCTCGCTCTCCCGCACGCGATAGCACGCTGATTCGCGCATCTCGTTTTGTCCACTCGCGGACCTTTTCCACAGTTCCGTCGGTGCTGCCATCGTCGACCACCACGATTTCGTAGTCGTATTGTGTGGCGCTCAACGCGTCGGTGATTTCACCAAGCACCTTGTCTATATTTCCCGCTTCGTTGAGCGTGGGTACGACCAGGGCAAAACTGTTTTCAGGGGCTCCGGGTATCATTAAAGGCCTCGCGACTTTCAGTTAACGCGCAAGCCTTGGATGGCGCTTAAACCCCAGCCGTTGGTTCATTTTGCAGGCTACAGGAACTCTGTTGGAGGACTACGGCACTCACCGCAGCAACGTCAGGCTTTCCCTTGGTTGAAGCCCGCTCTGCGAGCCGCGACTGGCTGATGTGGAAATAAATTTCATTGCTGACATCCTCCGCTAGCCCCTCAGAAATGACGGTCAGTTGCGGAGCGAGTTCGCGGAGCGACAAAAAAGTCTGCCGATTCCGATGAACAAATTCGAGCGGGTATTCAGGCTTCCGCGCGAAAGCTGCGGCAGGCGACGCGTCTATGATGAAAGCCAAGTCGGGAACAGGCGTCAGACTCAAAAGAAGCTTCGCGTAGCTGCGACCGACGTGGGATTGCGAATAAATGTTCGCGATTTGGTCGTAGACATAGCGGTCAAGAATTACGACGTCACAGTTTCTTACGCGTGGACTGGCGAGTATCCGGTGCAATCGGGCAACATCCAGCACATAGAATGCAGATCGTGCCGCGGTTAAATACCACTTCCGCACGTGTTTATTGTTTCTTGGAGCGAGTGAAGGTTCGTTCACCGGGTCCGAATCAGACGACCCCATGGCGCGGTAGCCAGCTCCGGCGCGCATCTCCGACAACGCTGCAACGTCGTCCCAGAAACAGAGGTGCAGCACGCGCAAGGCCTGTTTCTGCAGGCGTGACGAGAGCAGCTCGATCTGCGTGCTCTTCCCCGCTCCGTCGATTCCCGAGAATGTAATCAGGAAGGGGCGGGTGGCAACGTGACTGTCACTTTTTTTGGCGGCCATTTGGCGGAAAACTCCGATTCAATCGATGCTTGTTTCAATCAATGAAAGATTTATGGGCGAATTGCTTCCGCAGCGCCCGGCGGTCGCGATGGACTGCTCTTGGATAAAGCGACGACAGCACCGACTGCGATTGCGCCCGCCGCCACCAAACCCACTTTGATCAGCAGTGATCGATGACCGTGCTGGCGGACCGGCGCGACCGCCGCACCCGCGGGCTGGGCCACTGGAGCGCCTTTCGCGTTCGCAGCCTGCGCGCCAGCAGCACCTGCCGGAACGGAAGCAGGTTGTTGGGTTTGATCAGTCTGCGTTTGCGCAGGTTGAGTCTGCGCCGGCTGATTTTGCGCGGGCTGGTTTTGCGCAAGCTGAACCTGCGGCGCATCCGGCAACGCATCGTCCTGCTTCTGGCTGGCAGAATTAGATTGGCTCGATTGCGGAGGGTCTGCCAAAAGAGGCGTCTCGCTCGCGATCAGAAATGCGGTTGTTAACAGGGCAACGGAGAAGCAGTTTGAATACCTGCGGCCTGTTCTATTCATTTACGCACTCCCAACTGTTTGAGATTGGTTCGTACGCTGATCTTCAGTGTCGTTCTCTGATGCATTCTGGGGATAGGCAAGAGCTTCTTTTACTGAGTTAAAGATGGGAACCAGTGACGCGATCCGGGTCACTTCCAGCAGAACTCGGTTGCCGCGAGTGCCCGCGACAACGAGTAGCTGCGTATCCCGTCCCGCAACTTGCGCAATGCATTCCAGTAGCAAGTCGATATCTTCATGGTTCAAGGTTGAACAGCCCGATAGATCCACAATCACCGGAGACCCGGAAACGCGCAAAGCGTTGAGCAAGTCTTTCCGTAGCATTCGCCGCCCGGCGGAGGTCGGTGCGCAGGGAAATGGAAGGATCGTCCTATCCGCATTCACAAACGCACCTGAAGCCATGGTTGAGGAGCCGAGGAAGACGGAGCGAACTGCCATGGGAATGTATTTTCCGCTCGCGGGAGATCATCGGCCGAAGTCTTGTTAAATGCTGGTTTGCGCGTTTCACGCCGCTGAATTCTGCTACCCAAGCCCGCGGGCTGCATATCCACCACAGTTCCCCATTCCAGATTTTCCAAATATCCGCCGTCCACCAGTCCCTGCCGGATGAGAAGGCCCGGAGCCAGGTAGGTATACGGAAGCACTGTGGAGCGCTCGACCGTAGTTCCGCAATCGACAACACAGTCGTGCTCCACCGACGCAAACCGGCCGATAGTAGCGCCAGCGCGGACAATGGTTCGCGCTCCGATATAGGTTGGACCGATAACCCGTGCGGAATCCGCGAGACTCGCTCCTTCTCCCACCCATACGTCCTCGCGAATTTCAGTCCCTAATGGCCGCATTGCGCAGGCCCCGGTCAGTGCGTCTCCAACCAACTCCTGTCTCTCGCTCGCCGAAAAAATTCGCTTGGCATATCCGTTAAATTTATAGGCGGGGCGCTTTTGTTCGGTTGAATCGCAAGAAAACTCCTGTTTCTCTTCGATTGCTCGCAACGCGAGACGATCCAGTAAAGAAACTCCAAGTTGACCGCGCGCATCGTGGGCTTCGGTCACTGGATTTCGCTTCTGGCAATGGAAGCGAAGTAAATCGGCCAGATCCATCTCCGCATACGACTTGAGCTTGATCACGAGCAGCCGCTCCACCCCCTGGCGCGCCAGCCGAGCCAGCTCAGAACGGGCTACCGTGCCGTCGCGCGGCCCGGACGCAAGCCATAGGCTCTGCACTCCTAGCTTGCGGACGCGATCCATCCACGACTGCAAGACATCGTTACCCAATATCGGCATCCGCGAGGAATAATGCGGCCGCGAATTTTCGAAAGTTGCTGGGGCATTAAAATGAGCCTTATTAACTGTCGTGAGGTCCAGCCCCTCTGGAACCATTACAACTGCGCCCATCTCCACGTGATTAGTTCCTTTCCAGGATCGCCAACCGAAATCCCTCAACGCATCTCGCCGGGCTTTGATTCCCCGACAAATTGAGGTATGCGTGAGATGAAAAAGTTGGACCGGAAAGATGCTAAGTAAATGAAAATGCAGTATCGCGGACCGATATATCGGTGAAACCCCTTAGATTTAAGCGGGGTTCAGACCCCTCGGCAAATCTTAGATGCCAGCGCCCCATGTACCTCTGATTAATTTTTCGTGACAAATGTGCTTGAGCCTGGCCTTCGGTCTCCGTAGAATGCAGGAAATCCAACCTAAAAACCCTGTAGGTGCAGCCGCTCCCTGTCCCTGCAATCGGAGCATTATTGATGAAAAAATTAGCCCTCCTCCTATTACTATGTTCGGGAACTCTTGCCTTAGCCGGCGTCACGGTTTCGGCCCCAGCCAACGGAGCCAATGTAAGCACTTCGGTGCAGTACGTTGCGAGCGCCAGCACGAGCTGCGACAAGGGAGTCTCAGCGATCGGAATCTACACAGCCCCCGGCGCCCTCGCTTATACCGCCAATGGAAGCAGCCTCAATACCACGTTGACCTTTAGCCCGGGCAAGTACCAGACTGTGGTGCAAGAGTGGGATAATTGCGGCGGCGCCAGCAGCACGCCGGTGACTATTAACGTCTCTGGAGGCGCTGCCGAAGTGCAGGTCTCAGCCCCGAAAAACAACACCACCGTAGCTTCACAAGTTCAATATGTAGCGACGTCCTCAACCACTTGTGCCAAAGGCGTTTCCGCAATGGGTATCTACACCTCGCCTGGCGTGTTGGCCTACCAAAATGCTGGCTCGAATCTGAATACCACCCTCACGTTGAACCCCGGAACTTACCATTCGGTCGTGCAGGAGTGGGATAACTGCGGAGGCAGCGCTTCCACCCCAGTTACCGTTGACGTCGGCAGTTCCAGTAGCGGTGGACAAGTAAATGTAAGCGCCCCGCAAACCAACACCACCGTGAGCTCCACAGTGCAATACGTGGCAACCGCAACTACCTCTTGCGCCAAGGGCGTTTCCGCCATGGGAATCTATACCGCTCCCGGAGTGCTTGCGTACAAGACGTCAGGCGCCAGTCTCAATACATCGCTCACCCTCGCTTCCGGCCTCTACCACACGGTGGTGCAGGAATGGGATAACTGCGGCGGATCTGCGGTGACTCCGATCGCGATCACGGTGGGAAGCGGTTCGGGTTCCGGTGGTGGTGGTAGTGTCTTCAGCAGCCTTCAAAAAGGGCCCGGCTGGACTGGCTACGCCCTGCTGCCTTCGGCATACAGTATCTGCTCTTCCTGCAAACCTTCAGGCCCGCAGGCCACCTGGTCAATGACTCAGGGGGTTTCATCGCCTTCGCTCAGCGGAGATTCATCGCTCATGAAGATCGGCGGAGAAACGGATTATGCCGATATTCTCTGGAATAACCATCTGATTGGCGACTTTTCCTCGCAAGGTCTGCCTGACCCCAACCACACTATCGTCCCCAGCCTTCACAGCTTCACCTACGATGTGTATTTCTACGCTGACGATGTCAGCGTCTCACAGGCGCTGGAGTTCGATATCAACCAGTTCGTCAACGGCTACTCCTTCATTTGGGGGCATGAATGCCGCATCGCTGGTGGCAATGAGTGGGATATCTGGGACAATCCCGGTAAGAAGTGGCATCCCACCGGGATCGCTTGCAACCCGGTGTCGAATTCCTGGAACCATCTCGTGATCCAGGTCCAACGCACCTCTGACAATCAACTCCTGTTCCAATCGATCACTCTCAACGGAGTGACTTCTACTCTCAACTACTACGAGAATCCCACGACAACCACGTGGTATGGCGTGACGGTTAACTATCAACAGGATGGCAACTCCGAGCAGGCTCCCTATTCGATCTGGCTCGATAAGCTGAACTTCAGCTACGAGTGAGACCATCGCAGCCCTGACCCCAGCGCGGCTCCCTTAATTGAAGGGAGCCGCGCTTTTTCTCTGTTGTGATTCCAATACTTAGACCCGCTCCTTCGAAGACTTCCCCATCACTCTCCTACCAACCCTTGGTCGCTGGAGTTCATCTATTTCTCGGGGGACCCTGCAAGGGTGCCTGCGGCATTCCGTTAAACCACACCAGGGAGGAGTTTTCGATGGCAGAGGGTCGATTCGGCATTGGCCTGGCCGGGGTCTCCGGATTCTTAGTGTGTTTGCTGACCCTTGCCGGCGTGGGTTTAGCGCAGAGCTCTCCCCCTCCCTCTGAGACGCCAACTGCCCCACCGGCCGCGACCAGCGCACAATCGCCAGCCGCTACCCCAACGCAAGGTACCCCAGCCCAAGAGGATGATTCCGGCGGCGGGTTCGTCTTCAAGAAAGAAATAGAGGAAGTTGTTTTGCATGCGACTGTGGTGGATGACCAGAATCACCTCATTACCGGTTTGACCCGCGACAAGTTTGAAGTGTTTGAAGATGGAAAACGCCAGGATCTGACTTCTTTCCGCAAGGAGCGTGTGCCGGTCGCGCTGGGAATTCTGATCGACAACTCAGGCTCAATGTTGCCGAAGCGGGCTAAGGTTAACGAGGCGGCGTTGCAACTCGTGGACGCAAGCCAGCAGGAGGACCGCGTGTTCGTCGTTAACTTCGGCGACGATGCCTTTCTCGACCAGGACTATACGCAGGACGTCAGCAAACTAAGAGCCGCTCTGGAGCGAGTTGAAACTAAGGGCAGCACCGCTCTCTACGACGCGATCATCGCAGCCGTCGACCATCTGAACCAGACTTCCCCATTGCAGAAGAAAGTTCTGCTGGTTGTCACCGATGGCCGGGACAACGCCAGCCGCGCGACTTTTCAGGACGTTCTCCACAAGCTGCAATCGAAGAACGGCCCCGTGCTTTACACCATCGCTCTCGAACAGAATGAACGCGACGGCGATCGTCAGTCCTTAATTACTCTCTGCGAGCAAACCGGAGGCACGGCGTTCTTTCCGTCCAGTCTGGATGAGGTCCAATCAATCGCGAGTGCGATTGCGCAAGATATTCGGAGTCAGTACGTAATCGGCTACCGCTCTTCGAACCCGCACACGACCGGCGTCTATCACACGATTCGGGTTCAGGCTCTCGGCGGACCGGCTCCGCTGCGCGTGGCCACCCGCGCCGGTTATTACTCGGGAAACTTGGGAAGCGATCAAGCGCACTAGATCAAATCGAAATAAAAAGGCCGGAAACGCCCTCCAAACATTTATGCCGCTGGAGTCTTATCGTCGCTTATAGCGATCGTCGCCGCCGAGTCGGCTTCGATGGTAACTTCCACATCGGCGCCCGGCTTGAGCCGCACCTTGTCGCCGTTCTCGTCGGTCAGTGTATTCTCGATGCGAATCTCCCGATAGAGATGATCAGCCCCTTCAACGGCGATCTGCACTTTCTCGGGCACGCTCGGATGAGAAGACTCGATGATCTTCTCGACCGTCGCAGGCAAAGTGGTACTTGGCTTTTCGCTCATGAATCTTCGAGTTTATCAGGCGAAGAGCCCACGGACAATCACCCCGTCGCTAATCCGCGGCTAGTCTTGCTTCGCTCCCGTATCCTTGCTCTTCCCAGCATTCTCATGCTCGTCCTTGTGACCGAAATCCAGACCGAAATGTGGCTCCGATTTTGTGCCAGTGATGCTGATAGGAACTTCCGTGCCCGCTCCATGTTTGCTGAAGAACGGATCCACAGGCTTGAGCAGGATCGACTTCCATCCGGTAGTCATTTGCGAAACCTTCGCGTCCAGCCGCGCCGTGCCGCGAAAATCGAAAGTCTGTCCGTCCAGGCTGTAATCGCCTGTCATATCGACATGCGTTCCCGGAATTAAAAAATGAAGCAACGAAAATGCCAGTACTCCATCTTTGAGGGTAAACACACCCTGCAAATCGACGGGTACATCTTCGTCGGTGTGTTCCTTCGCCTCCTTTGGTTTGCCCTGGCTGCGCAGACTCAACGAATCGAGCTTTCCCTGCACCTTCTCATTGCTGAAGTGCGCTTGGAGCACGTGAAAGTCACCCGCCAACTTCAGTCGGTCGGCCACACTCGCGTCGCTGGGAGCGAGGCTCATCCTGGTCTTCATTTCAACCGGCCCCGTCATGACCGGCGGATCGGTGTGCACACCCAGTTCCAGCAGGTCTTCAATCCGTGCGCCCTTCAGGACAACATCGAGTTCTATGTCGTGCCCGTGCGGCGTGGTCACGCGCACCACGGAACCAGTTGCGGTAAAGGAAGTATGCAGAAATTTTGCATTCACCGGCTTGAGATATGTGTCCCCGCTGGTGCCGTCAACAACGGCATGAAACTCCGTGTGCAGCGGGACCGGATGTCCGCTGGTCGCAATTCGAAAATCGGGAGTATCGGTTTTTCCCTGCACGACAATATTGCTTAAAGTTCCCGAGTATTCCCCGGTAGACGAAAGCATTCCTCCGATACCTTTGATCGTGCTCAGATCGGCATTGCTGAACGAATAGGTTCCCCGCACCGGCGTATCCCGCGGATCGTCCAGCTGCAACGGCCCAAAAAGACCAGTCGACTGAATATCTCCGACCGGCTTCGGATTAACTAACGTCGCATCAAACTTCATCGGCTGGCCGGGGCCAATATCCTTCATTCTCAGGTCGCCTATGGCGAACTCCAGCGGCGGTTTCCCCGGCTTCGAAGTATTGATCAAAAGCTTTGTGTCTTCGCAAACAAACTTGTCGACGAAGATCTTTATCCTGCCGGTTCCTGAGCCCATGTGCGTCATTTCCCCGCGATTTCCCTTAGGCGGGATGTTCAGCTCAAGACCTTTCACATATACCGTATCGACATGCATCGGAGAACGAAACAAGCTGGCCAGTGCGGTTTGAAAGCGGAATTGCTGAACCGCGATCAGCGCTTGCACTCCCGGTTCATAAGGATTGGGATCCGTCGCACCAAAAATCTTCAGGCCATCGCCCGAAACTGCGATCCCGTTAGCCACGGAAACATGAAAACCGGCCAGTTCTACCTTGCTGTGGAAGCGGTTCGAACAGGGTCTCAATCACCCGAGCCCGGACAATCGGTTCAGCTCGATCGATGGCCAACTTCACAGCCACCACGGCAGCGACTAAGAGGATAAGAGCGAATATGCCGATCCATTTCCATAGCCGCGCATGGCTTTTCTTCTTCGGAGCTTGTTTAGGCAGGAGATGCACTGTGGCCATTTGATCATTAGATGAGCCATATGCGATAGGAGTCTATACAGTGGTCCCGGCAAATTCTGAAGGAGCGTCCGACAACCCGTTCGCTAAGCAAAAAAGGCCGAGTGGTAAACACCACCCGGCCAAAAGAACCTCAACTGACAATGAACAATCCCGCAAGGGATAATCGTTACTACCTCGGCTTCGCCGCTGGAGCGGGAGCCTGATGCGATTGCAAGCTCTGCTGCTGCGCCGCATGCCTCTGCTGCAACTGTTGTGTTTGCTGCGCGTGCTTTTGTTCTAATTGCTGCGTCTTGGCATCGCTAGCCTTCTGCTGGGCCAGGCGCTGATGGTCCTGGTCTTGCTTCTGCTGGAGCTTCTGCCGTTCCTGGGTTTGCTTGGCATATAACTTGTCCTGCTGTTGTTGGTATTTTCTGTCCGCTTTGGCATTCCCCGAATTTGGCGGGGTGGGACGCTCGGCAGCCGGAAGATCATTGGGATGGACTGCCGGGTGAGCGGGCACTGCAGCGTGAGGTTCAGCCCCAGCGTGATTCTCATCCGCTTTGTAAGGAGCCCCTGCATCTTTTGCTTCTACGACTCCGTGGCCGGTAAATTCACCAGGCTTCTCGGTAGCGGCGATCGGCGGTTTTCCATGGTTTGCCGACGCCCGCAACTCGGGGTTGCCGCGCGCAGCTTGCACATGCTGAGTTTGGGCAGCCGAAGGCGGCGTGTGCCGATCATGTTCCGCCGCTTCTTCTTGAGGCGTTGGACGCGCAGTGGCTCCTCCATTGCCTCCGTTGTAGCTCACTCGATTGATCGTGGTATTGTTGACCACCGTGGTGTTGTAAACGTTGTGAATATTCGTGACGTTCACGTTCATCACGGCGCGGTTATAAAAGAAGTGTCCATT
Source organism: uncultured Acidobacteriaceae bacterium (assembly GCA_963838015.1). Taxonomy (GTDB): domain Bacteria; phylum Acidobacteriota; class Terriglobia; order Terriglobales; family Acidobacteriaceae; genus Sulfotelmatobacter. The sequence goes on from CAWIPG010000002.1 coordinate 278,353, forward strand.
GTCCCAACGCCCTCCGGCAAAGCCTACGCCGAAGTATCCGAAGCCGTAATTGATCCCGCCATAAAATCCTATTGTCGGCCCCCAGTAGCCTTCATGCCACATGAATGCTTCGCCGCCCCAGCCCCACCAACCGGGCGTCCAGAGGAAACCAACCTCGGGGGCCATCACCCACGTGCCCGGCACCCAGTAGTAATCGGAAATATCGTCATCCCAATACCAATATCCAGGCGTCCACATATAGCCATCGCCTGGGCAAAGCGGTTGCTCGTACACCGGCAGCGCCGGTGGACCAACCGTGATCGCTACTCTGAACTGCGCGAAGGATGCCGTCGACATGGCTAACAACACCGCGGCGAACGCCAACGTGTGAACCATCACCCGACGGATGGTTGAATGAATATGCATTTTGTTTTCCTCTCGCCCATTCATCCTTCGCTTTCCCGGTAATGCTCTACAGCTGCGGGTTTCGAGGATTGACAGGCCGGAGACCGATCTTTTTAACCCATAAGCTGGCACTCATCTGCTTGCCAGGGTCCGCTCATGTTAGCCAGTCAGAAGGTAGATGCCCTATAAGGTATTTGCTGTAGAAAAAAAGATGAATTAACTCTCATGTGCGAGCGTGGCTGCTGTAAACGATTGTTTCCAGGGGCGCGGACGTTGCGGTTGTGACATTTGCGGAGCATACTCAACTCTTTCGTCGTTCGGCGAATGCAGGTTGCGCTGCACAATTGAACATTGGGAGCGGAGGAACTGAATGCACTCTTTGACACGTCGAGATTTCATGCGCATCGGCGCGGGCACCGTGGCGGCCGGAGCCGCAGTGAAGACCACTCTGTTACAACCAGCCGCATTATGGGGCGCAGGCCGCGCGGTAGCGCCGAGCGATCGGGTCCGCTTTGCTTCGATCGGCACCGGCACGCGCGGATGCGAACTCCTGCAAGCGTCGCTCGCCGTGCCCGGCATTGAATGCGTCGCAGTGTGCGATCTCTACGACAGCCGTCACGAAGCGGCGCAAGAGGCTGTGCAAAAGCAGGTCTCGGCGACGCGTCGCTATCACGAAATTCTAGACCGCAAAGATGTTGACGCCGTGATCGTCGCCGTCCCCGACCATCAGCATCGCCGTATCGTGGTCGACGCCTGTGCTGCCGGCAAGGATGTGTACTGCGAAAAACCGATGTCGCACTCGGTAGAAGATGGCTTCGCCATGGTGGAAGCGGTGCGTAAGAACAATCGCATCCTGCAGGTGGGAAGCCAGCGTGTCAGTTCCATCGTCTATGAAAAGGCACGCGAACTTTTCGCAGCCGGAGCTCTCGGCGAAGTATTCTTCATCGAAGGCTCGTCGGATCGCAACTCCGCCAGCGGCGCCTGGGTCTATCCCATCCCGCCTGACGCCAGCGAGCAAACCATCGACTGGAATGAATTCCTGGTCGGCGCACCCAAGCGCCCGTTTGATGCCGCCCGCTTCTTCCGCTGGCGCTGCTTCTCGGATTACGGCGAGGGTCTGGCTGGCGATCTCTTCGTTCATCTCCTCTCTGGGATCTATTTCATCTCCGGAACCAACGAGGCGCCGACGCGCGCGCAATCGAGTGGCGGACTGTTTCGCTGGAAAGATGGCCGCGACTTCCCCGATCTCATCGAGACGCTCTTTGACTATCCGAAATTCCGCGTCGTGCTGCGCTGCAATCTAAATAATGCAGGCGGCGAGCCGATTAAATTTCATGGCACCAAAGGCACCATGGAAATCATCGGACAAACTCTTACGCTTATTCCGCAGGACATTAGCCCGAAGCCGGAAACATATTCGACAAAAGGCTGGCCGGCTCGCCTGCGCAAGGAGTATCTGGAGCAGTGGGTCGCGGCGCATCCGCAGCCCGGTCCGCTCGATTATCAGGCGACCGAGGCAGAGACTTTCACGGCTCCGCCGGACTACAGCGACATTTCGGCCCACGAAGCCAATTTTTTCAATGCGGTCCGAACCCGCAAGCCCACGGTTGAGAACGAAGAGTTCGGCAATAACGCGGCGATTGGCTGCCATCTCGCCAACTACGCTTATTTCAAAAATGCAATTGCAACCTGGGATGCACCGGCGAAAACAATTCGCGGGTAGATTTTCTTGATATCGCTTTCAATCGAAGATGCTTCAAAGAGTGAGGACTTAACAAATGCGCCGGATTTTCAGAAGAAGTTTTTTGAAGACTGCATCCGCCTCAGCTGCTTGCGCGGCATTATGGAACAGCGCACCTTGGCTGATGGCTAATCCTCTCGGCCTTCCACTCGGATTGCAACTGTACTCCGTACGCACCGTTCTGCCCAAAGATTATGAAGGAACTCTGAAGCAGCTAGGCGCGATGGGCTATCGCGAAGTCGAAGCTGCAGGATTTTTCGGCCACACTCCCGCCGAAGTGAAGCAAGCAATGGATCACGCAGGGCTTCGTTGCATGAGCGCGCATTATTCCCTGAAAGATCTGTTGCCAAAGGTGGATGAAACCATTCAGTTCGGCAAGGATCTAGGGCTCCAATACATCGTCTGCGCCGCGCCCATGTTGAAGGATCCATCACGCGTAAAGGACCCCAACTCCAGCGCGGCACGCGAATCGATGACGCTCGACGACTGGCGCTGGAATGCGGAGCAATTCAATCGCATCGGCGAGCGCGTCAATGCAGCCGGAATGCGCTTCGCTTACCACAATCACACGCCGGAGTTCCGGGCAGAAAACGGCGTCATGTTCTATGACGAACTGATGCGCCTCACCGATCCAGCAAAAGTGACGATGGAACTCGATTGCGGATGGGCTGCGGTCGCTGGCAGAAATCCGGCCGACTTGCTCACGCACTACTCAACTCGAATTTCCATGCTGCACGTGAAGGACTTCAAAATGGGACACGGCGTAGTCCCACTACCCGTGCCGCCTTCAACTGAAATGGGACACGGCGCGATCGACTATCATCCCATTTTCGAAGCAGCCAAGAAGGCCAACATTAAACACGCTTTTGTCGAGCAAGAGGAGTTCGACATGCCCATGATGGAAGCGCTGAAGATCGACGCAGATTACATGCACGCCTTCTCGGTGTAGCGCCGGCGTCCCGCCGGCAACTGCGCGCGCGTTTCTCACTTCTATCTCAGCGCACTCCGGATCATCAAATCCAAACCGACCATAAGCACGGCGGAACCGGGGATCACCAGCAATGCCTTCTTCAGCCGCCGCGGATCGCCTCCGGCAATGGCCCCGATGATCCGCGAACTCACAGCAAGCCCAGTCCAACCGCATGTAATCACAAACCCGATGGCGGTTCCGCTCATGCGCGGAAAAGCATCGCCCACAATGGCCAACGTTGTGGGAAAGACAGGGGCCATCGATATTCCGGCAAGAAAAACGAGCACAAACGCGGTCGCAGCTCGGTTGGTTCGCAGCATCAGAAATGTCGTAACCGCCATGGCGATCGACGCAAACAAGGTCACCGTCACCGGCGGTACGCGGATGAGAATCGGCGAAACTCCGAGGCGGCCAAGCAACAGTCCGAGTGCAAATCCCAGTGACAGAATGTTGAGCGCACTCGATTCTGGAATGCCCTGCGCAATAAGGTGGCGCGGCAACCAGTTCCACACGCCTACCTCGCAAGTGATATAGAGAAAGAGGAAGAGTCCAACCAAGAACAGCAGCGGCCGTCCCAACACCGGCGCCGCATCCGCCAGTATGAATCGCCCCGTGCCCGTCGGCCCGGGCATTTTGGTGAGCCCCTCAACCACCACCGTGAGCATCGTGACCGAAGCGATGGTGTAGCACAACCGCACCCAGTTTCGCTTGAAAAGATTTGCCGAGATGAAAGGCGTAGCCAGCCCGCCGAGGCCGAAGAAGAGATTAGTCAGGTTCAGCGCGATGCCGCGATGCGCTTCGCCAGCATCACTCACCAACGAATTCGCGGCAGTCACAATGGTGCCGCTACCTATTCCCAACGCAAACAATAGAATCAGAATGCCGCGGAAACCGCCCACGCGGGGCAGCCAGAGCAATGCCGCTGAAATCAGAGCCAGGCCAAGGATGAGACCAACCTTTTTCCCTTCATCGTCGATCAGCGGGCCGGCGGCAAGAGATGCCACGATCAACCCCAGCGCCTGCGAAAGAGCGATAGTGCCGTTCTGGCTAGGCGAAAGATGGAAACGCTCTGAGAGCTCGGGCAAAATCGTGCCCAACATGGCGGCAATCAATCCGTAGAGGAAAAACGCGATGATGGCGGAGAACATCAACATGCGGCGGTGTTCCTTTCAATTGCCGGTTTACGTTTAAGAAGCAAGTGCCGGAACATCGATCCAGCGCCGCGTTCGATTGCTCTCGAGCGCAGCGTTGAGAATGGTGAGTTGCCGCAATCCATCGACGAACTGCGGATACTCGGGGGATTGTCCCGTCTCGCCGATCGAAGCGTAAAAACGCCGGAACACTTGTTTGAATGTATCGTCGTAACCTTCGCTATGACCGCCGGGTAGATCGGCATAGCTGCGCGCCTCAGGCTTGAGCAGTGCCGGATCTTTCACGAAGGTCTGATTTGCGGTATCGCGGTGACCAGCCCAGAGCTCGTCGGGACGTTCCTGATCCCATGCGACCGATGATCGTGTTCCATAGATTTCAATGCTAAGCCGATTCTTGCGTCCCGCCGAAACTTGGCTGGCAGTAACGCTGCCGCGTGCTCGCGCGCCCATGCGAAAGATGACAGCGCCAAAGTCTTCCGTGTCGACAGCCGTTTCGACATAATCTTCCGCGCTAAGCAATTTGTTGGCGAAAGTCTCTACCGAATGTTTCGCCAGCTTCCGCGTGGGATGGAAAGCCTGAAGATCGGCACACAGCGAAGTGACGCGCAGCCCGGTAACATGCTCAGCCATATCGAACCAGTGCGAGCCAATATCGGCCATGCAGCGCGACGGCCCGCCGGCGTTGGCATCCACGCGCCAGTTCCAGTCCGTATCGTAAAGCAGCCAGTCCTGGGAATACGTACCCTGAACCACAAGAACTTCACCCAGGTCTCCGGCTTCGCGCATTCTCCTCATCTGCTGCACCATCGGGTAATATCGCAAATTGTGGCAGACGCAGTTGCGTAGTCCCCGCTTTGTGGCAAGCGAGACGAGTTCTTCACCCTCTTCAACGCTCGTGGCCAGCGGCTTTTCGCAAACCACGTGCTTCCCTGCCTCGAGGGCATCCTTTGCCATGGGAAAGTGTTGCGCGTTAGGCGTACAGATGTGTACTGCCGCGATCTCTGCGTTGCGCAGAACCTCGCGGTAGTCGGCAGTAATGGCCGGAACGGAAAATCCCGCGCCCAGCCGTCGCGCCGCCTCAACGTTTCTCCCGGCGATCGCAACCGCTTCAACAAACTCCAGTCGCCGCACCGCTTCTATATGCACGCGTCCCATAAAACCCGTTCCAATAACTGCCGTTTTGATGGTCTTCATTTTGTTTTTCGCGCACCGAATCTGTGTCCAACTTGCCCCATATCAAACCCACCACGGCGTTCCAGGCTGTTCGCGGATCACAATGCTGTTGAGAAAATTGGCTGCTTTGGTCAACCCTTCCTCGGGCGACATCAAGCTGTCTTCATGTTCGATGGAGAGTACCGAATCATAGCCGAACATGCGCAGCGTGGAAATAAATTCACTCCACCACTCCGCTCCATGACCATATCCGCAGGTACGGAAGATCCAGCTGCGCGAGCGCTCTTCTGTATACAGCTTGGTATCGAGCACACCCGCACGCGGCAGGTTAGCTGGATAGATCTGCGTGTCTTTGGCGTGGACATGAAAGATCGCACCTTCGAGCACACGTACGGCCGCGATGGGATCGATGCTCTGCCAGAAAAGATGGCTCGGATCGAAGTTGCAACCTACGTTCGGTCCCGCGATCGACCGCAGCTTCAGCATCGTCTCCGGACTATAGACCACAAACCCTGGATGCATCTCAATGGCGATCTTCACCCCATGATCGCCGGCAAACTTCGCGCGCTCACTCCAATAAGGTGCGGCCACTTCATTCCACTGCCAATCGAGAACTTTCAGGTAGTCAGGAGGCCATGGGCAGGTTACCCAGTTCGGAGCCGTGGCGTGTGGCGAATCACCGGGGCATCCGGAAAAATCGATCACCACGGAGATACCCAGCTTTTCGGCAAGCAGAATCGTCTTGCGGCTCACTTCACGATCCCGCTCGGCACGCGTCTTATCTGGGTGTAGCGGGTTTCCATGGCAACTCAGAGCGCTGATGCTCGCTCCGTGATCGGCCAGAGTTTTCTGAAACTCGCTAAGCGCTGCCGCATCTTCCAGCATTTCAAGCTTGCAATGCGCGTCCCCCGGATAATTGCCCGTTCCCAGTTCGACGGTATCAATACGAAGCGCTTTGATTTTTTTGAGAACGGCCGCCAGGGAAAGCTGCGACAGTAACGGCGTGAAAACCCCAATCCGCATAGACGAGCGCTCCGGCTACTCACGGAAAGGTAAGGGGCGCGGAAGTGAATTGTCAATCGAGGGGCTTGCACAACAGACGAGAACCAATCACCTAACTTGGGTCAATCCTTATCTTTAAAGCGGTGAGAAACTTTCGGTCCCCGGCGGTGAGTCGAATATCAACAGGGCAAGTATCGTCCGTACTCGCAACCCCCTTCAAAGCCTGGCGTTTCTGCGGCGGCGTGTGAATCTGCGCATAAGCGGAGAGATCGAGACAAATGAGCACTTGATACCCCGCATTCTCCACCCGGGCAGCAATTCCTTCAAAGCGGTCGCTCGACTCAATTGCCTCATTTATGATGTTGTCGAGTTGATGGTAATAGCGGCTCTTCTTGATCACTGCACTGGCAGCATTCCTTAGGTCTTGCGTTTGTCTGACGATTTGCTCAATCGCAGGCGCCTGCCCGACCCCAGCCGGCCGGGGCAACGCAAAAACGCCTTTTTCAGTTCTCACGCGGATTCTAATGCGGGGCACAAAGGAGTTGAATACGTTGCGGCCAGCACTCCGCAATTCGCTAACCATCGACCGAACTATCGGATCGTTATCGATCTCAGACTTGAGCGATTGCAACACTTCGTAGAAAATGGAATGCTCTTGCAAAGTTTCCTCGGCTGCGCGTTCCATCCCCTCAAGCAGCGATCGCATTGTTTTTCTGTCGATCATAGTCATCGTCCGCGACTATTCCTCCCATCGGCAGATTCGACATTAGTCTTGGGGTAACTAGATCCGCTTCTCCAAACTGCTGTTCCTAATCATTAGTTCGGCTTAAATTGCTACTGCTATAGCGGGTTATTAAGAATTAATCGGCCCAAACGACTAAATGGGCTAAAGCGAAGTAAGAGTGTCTGACTTATGAGTAACAAACCTAAAGGGCACAACTAGCAGTGTTAGTAGCGTGCCAAGGTGGGAATTGTCCCTTTTTAACAAAAACTCAGAAAATTATTGACCTTTTGGATTGCTCTTGTGATATTGTCAACCAAAATGCCCCCCGGCATATTTAGCAAATATAAGCAATCTCCCTGCGAAGCGGACCGCAGCAGCAACTGATTCGCATGTTACGGGTCGCTCGAAAATGTGACTAGCTTTGAGCTAGCACGCGTCGTATCTTTTCCCCAACTTGCTTGCTTCTCAAGGTCTCGGGTACTTGTCCGAAAACGATTTTTAGCAGAGAACCGAATAGGTTCAGCGCCACTTGCTCTCGCGGATCTACTACCTCCGCGCGGGTTCTGGCGCCGTCGCTGGCCGACTACCGTGTTGTTCGGCCGGAGGATAACCATGCGCACCAGCCCAACCCTAATCGCCATGGAACCGCCCGCAGAAGCTGCGGATCATAGTTTGGAAGCCGATCATAGCGTCGAAGAGGTCATTCGCACGCTGACGGGACTAATCGAATCGGTAAGTCGCGGCCGATCTGCAAATGAACCCTCCGGGAGTCCCACTGAAGAAGTATTGGTTGATACCGAAGTAGATGGCTTCCGTTATCTTCTTGTGCGTATGCGGCGTCTGGGCAGCAATCGAGTTCAGCTGAGCCCGCGAGAGCAGGAGATCGTGCGCATGGTAGCCAAGGGACACCCCAACAAAGTGATCGCGGATGTCCTCAACATCAGCTCATGGACCGTGTGTACGCATCTGCGGCGTATCTTTGCCAAGTTAGGCGTGGGATCGCGTGCGGCCATGGTGGCCCAACTTCTTGAGGTAGGAGTTCTTGCGTCCGACCATCGTGTAGCCGCAGGCATGAAGTGAGATTGCTGTAGGGGTGATTCTCGTCCTTAATATAGCTAATCGTTGGCTAGAGCCGGTACTCGCTGAGATCGCCCGCAGTCAGTTGGCTACCGGGATCAGAAGACTGTGCCCCAACTGAAGAATTCGAGTGGGACTCTGCTTCAACTTCCCCACGATTCTCATTACGCCGCACCACTCGCACCGCAGCTTCGCCCACGCGTGCCTGCCGCATCAGGCGCAATATATTCCCACCCAACACCAGGGTTTCCTGATCCTTCCTGAGACCTAACAGCCGTACCTTGTGCAGTTCCACACCGGGATGAATCCAAGGGCCGTCCGAACCAAAGATGAGCTTGCGTGGCCCGGCCCGCTTGATGGCCTCCACGATGTAGTCGAAACGGCGAACGGTTGACGTGTCGCCGTAGACATTCGGATAGCGTGCCATCTGATAGACCACCTGCTGGTGCGCGCGCCAATCGTCGGTATAGCTGCCGAGATGCGCGACGATGAAGTTGACGTCAGGATATTGCGGCGCAAGCATATCAATCACTTCAGGGCGGCTGACGACGTTGACGAAAATAGGCAGGCGAAAGGCGCGTGCTGCTTCACACACTTCGCGCGTGGGCATGGCGTCGAAACCGTGAATCTTAATACCGCGAAAACGCCACTTGCGCACCGCACGCTCGACCATCCGAAAGATGTGCCCGGCATCACGAGTGGCGTGGACAAAGACAAACCCAATCAGGCGGCCAGGATGCTTTGCGATGATGCCAGCCAGTTCGACATTGGCTTTGTTGTAGTCGCTGTGGAATACAGACACAACGACAGTCTTCGAGATCCCCGCGGCCCGCGCCCGGCGCAGGTAGGGCTCGATGGACGCAATCGTGTTCCACGGCGCGGTCATGCGGTCCCCGGTTCCGGCGTGGCAGTGGCAATCGATGATCATAGATTTTCCGATCATAATTTTTGCCACTCCGCGTGTTCCTGCGTTCTTCCTGCGCCCCGCAACTTCGCTGCTAACGCCAAGTACCAAATGCTGGTGGCAATCGCCTTGTAGAAATTCGGCAAATGAAATTTTTCGTTGGGACCATGAATGTGGTCATCTGGCAGGCCAAACCCCATAAGCACCGCGGGAATCCCGAGTATCTTCTGAAATGTGTTAACCACCGGAATGGAGCCACCGGAACGAATAAAAACCGGCGCCGCTCCAAAACCTTTCTTGTAGGCGGCCGACGCTGCGCGCACCGCCGGATGACTACGTTCTACCAAAGCCGGTTCTATCGCAGAGAATGTCCGCACCGAAGAGCACACCGCTGGCGGAGTAATGCGCTCGATGTATTCGCGAAAGAGCTGCGCAACTCGCTCCGGGTGCTGGTCCGGTACCAGCCGAAAACTCAGCTTCGCTATAGCGCTCGCCGGGATGATACCTTTTGCGCCGCGCCCATAGTGCCCGCCCGCCATGCCATTCAGAGTTAACGCCGGCCAATAGTCGTACGCTCATAGAGACTGAATCCGGATTCTCCCCATTCCCGTTCAACTCCCGCATCCTGCAGAATCTCTTCGTCGCCGGGCCCCATGCGGGCCATGAAAGCGCGCTCTTTCTCGCCCCAAACCCGCACATCATCGTAGAAGCCAGGAATCGCTACACGCCCATGAGCGTCGTGGAGGCGCGCAATCATCTCGCACAAAGCTTGCAGGGGATTATGCACCGCGCCGCCAAAATTCCCCGAATGCAGCTCATGCGGCGGCCCTTTGACCTCTACCTCTGCACGCAAGCCTCCCCGCTGCGCATAACTGATTGCCGGTTGATCCGGAGCAAGCATGCGAGTATCGGAGATAACCGCTGCATCAGCCCGCAGCGCACGCTTGTTCCGCTCGATGAATGCCGTCAAATGTGGACTTCCGATCTCCTCTTCGCCTTCGAAGATGCATTTCACGTTGACCGGCAGAGCCCGCTCGGCCTTCAAGTAGGATTCAATCGCTTTCACATGGGAAAAAAGTTGGCCTTTGTCATCAGCCGCCCCGCGAGCGTAAAGATCATCCTTCTTAAGCGTCGGAGTGAAGGGCGGCGTATGCCATTCGCGTAGCGGCTCTCCCGGTAGAACGTCATAGTGGCCGTAAACAATGAGAGTGGGTCGGCCCGGGGCACGCTGCCACGACGCATACACGATGGGATTGCCGCGAGTAGAAATGATGCGCACTCGATCCAGGCCGATTCGCTGCAAATGCTGGGCCAGCCAGTGGGCACACTTCTTCAAATCCTCCGCTCGCGCAGGCTGCGAACTGACGCTGGGAAAGCGGAGGAACTGCTTTAGCTCCGACACAAACATCGCCCGCTGCTGGTGGGCGTAGTTGAGCGCGCGCTGCGGATTCATAGATCACTTTGCTCGGGTCCGAAACAGACCATGCGGTTGCCACGATCACTAACTTGGCAGTAACGCAACTTCCACCCGTCGGTTTCTTGCCCGCCCGGCAACCGTATCGTTGGGCGCAATTGGTCCTTGCGCGCCGCCGCTTAGCGGGACGTAAGTCACTTTCGCCGCGACTGCCGGATCCAGGGTCCCGACAGCGGCGGCAATCGCGTCCCGAACAGCAATTGCGCGCCGTTGCCCCAAATCGAAATTGTGCGGGGCAGGTCCCGTAATGTCCGCGTAGCCCATCAACTGGACGATTAGAACCGGGCTGGTCGTCTTCCAGCTTGCGACAACCGTCCGGGCAATTTGCTTGATTGGTTCGGCATGAAATGGCTGCAGCTCCGAGTGATCCACCACGAAGTTATCAATAACGGGCTGCAGAACCGGCGCGCACGCATTGGTGGGGCAGAAACTTGTAACCGCAGCAGGTACGGACAGGCCGTTAACGCGGGCGACATAGCTCATATAACACCACGCATTGGTGCTGTGGCCCACATCCCGAACAGCTTTTTCACCGAAGTAAATGTGCAGCGGCTCATGCACAAGGATCAATGCGGTAGTGACCGGGTCGGGGGCCTGCCACGCTCGCCAGAACGGGAAACCGAGACAGATTTGATAGACGTTGTGAAAACTGCTGCAAGCAAAATACGTCGACGGATCAGAGAAAGCACCCTTGCAATCCGCGCAATAGCCGCTATTTCCTAAAGCAAAATACTGGAGGCATCCGCCATCAAGAAGTTTTGCGGCCTTTCGAAGCCTGATGGCGATTAGGTCACCGAGATCCCGCCAGGAATTGCCCGCCTTTCGCCAAGGGGGCACGAAGCTCGGCGGGACTCCGAAAGCGGCACAGAATGCTACCCGCGAGGCGCCTGTCCGATTGGGCGCATCCAACAAGAGAGCCGCTGTGCTGGCTAGTGAAACCGCCCAGGCCGCTGCGGCTTCCACTGCGCTCCTCAGGGTCGCGGGGGAGACGGCCACGCCGAGAGAGCCTGCGATCCTGCCTAAATCCAGGGGAGAGCAAACGAAGTTGCCAACCCGCTTTCCGATGGGCGTGCATCGTCCCGCAGGAACGTTACGCGGCGCGTCCCCCTCCCACCCATATTCGGATTCGAGGTCGCTTTCGGAAAGAGTTCTCGCAAGCTCTTCCAGTTCAGCTTCGAGTTCAAAATCGGCGTTACGCATCGCAAGTCCTCAAAGAGTTCTCGTGGCGCATTTCTCGGTGTACATCCGCTGCCCAGGCGTTCCATCCCTAGCTCTTGCGATTGAAATCACCTCCGAAACTGCTTCTTGTATTCGTCGAGGTCATGCGCGATGACCATCTTCGCGCTGGTGTCGAGAATGTGGCCGTGGGTTTCACACAGAACGTGATTGGCAGGCCCTGCCACCTTTCCCAGCACAGGCTCGCAATCGCGCGCCATGGGTTGCGGCAGGGTCGCGCTCGCCCAATCCAATCTTTGCTGTGCCTGCCGCAAGACAAGGACTGAGTGTTTCGCTATTTCGTAGGCCTGGCTAACTACCATATCCGGGGTGGGATACTTCTGAGCGGTGCCCTGCAGTGCATCTTTGAAAAACGACGCCAGATAAACGTCCCAAATATTGTTAAGCTTCGAGCCGGTGCCGCTGGCGCAGGAGATTGCAGTGAGCTTCTTATGAAGGGGCATGGCCTTCTCGGCGATGTCCGCTGCCATCTTTTCCGCTACCGGGGGCAGGTACTGACCTGAAGTCCCTTGCAGGGCAGTCTCATAAAAGTCCCTGAGGTTTTGTTGAGCAGTGTTCGCCAGGAAAGCCGTAGCTGGGTCTTGATCGAGGTGCGGAAGCGACTCAGCGGTGTTCACAAATATGACTTCTACGCGCCGGTTACAAGCGCGTTCCACTTCCGTTCGTGGGGCGGCCACGGCCAAAGCCCGGGCGCCACGACCGGACGCGAGCACGCCGCCGGCTCCCGCGCGGCAAGCCAGATCGAGCGCCACCGCTGCCGCTCGTTTTTCACTCATAAATTGCAGGAAGCCTGGTTCGCGTTTTTCACGTGCGGCATCCATGTCGTCGTGCCCCACGACGATTACTTGGCCAACCGGGGTGACTCCCGGAGTACCGGACCGGCTCCGTATGATTTCGTCGGCGATCGCGGCGAGTTTGCCCCGCTGATCCGGTGGGAGCAACGCGAGATCGTCGCTGTACCGGCCGAATCCTCGAATCACGTGGGGATTATCGACCGGGCAAGTGTCGACAAATCGTTCCACTTCGTACAAGGTGTCGTCGTCATCTCGTTCCACCCGTCGTGGCGCCGGAATTCCGCTGAGCCGGATCAGCGCCGCACGCGTTTTAGGTCCAAGTGTTCCGGTCGGCCGCAAGCCTCGCTCTGCCTGAAATTTCTGCAGCGCTTTTCTGGTTTGGATGGAAGGAACGCCGTTCTCCGCGAGGCCGAATCGCGTGACTCGATTTAAGGCCTTCTGCAGCCACCGGACCTGGTCGTTACCTTTACTCGTGCTCGCACGCTGGGGACGGTTACGAGGCGGGGCGATGGTCTCCGCTTCCATCTCCTCTTCTTGTTCCAGGAGACGATCGAAATTCTGCTCCAATTGCCGCCACGCCATTCCGTCGGTAGTCATATATCCCGCGAGTCATACTTCTCTTCAGTACAGACATTCGTCTTCGTCTTGCAGCGCGAGTTCCACATCCCAAAGCATGATGTTGGAAACATCGAGTGCAAAACAATTTCCGCTGCGCCTCCACGAGTTGTAGTCGGCTCGACGTTGCCGGTCATTGAAGGCGCCTTTGGAGGAACCTGGAGAACCGCCGCTGCCAGCAGAGGAACCGCCACCGCCACCGGCAGAACCTTTACCCGAGTAGACACCACTCACGGTCTTCGGAAACGGTCCTTCATGTATGGGAAGAGCCAAGTGTTACCTCGCTTTCTAATGTATCGGCAGATGAGCCGAAGTTAACTCGATGTGTTCGCTTCGCACTCGATCGAACCGGCCTTGCCTCGCCGCCGTCTCAGCGCAAGGCTCGCGGCTCGCGCTGGAACAGCATGTCCCGGTCAGATTTCAAGTTCGAACTCTCGCGTCGGCTCTCGTCGCGGAGAAACTCCCGCCTTCTGCCGTGCATGGCCATTTGCCTTGATCGGTGTCGGTTGAGACTGGTCCCACGGCAACACGCGATGCGACCCCGTCCGCTTGCTGAGACCCATGGCCTGCGCGCTGGTCAGCCATTCTTCTGATTGTTCGGCAATTTCGAGCAACAGGGTCTCGAATTGTGCCCGCGTCGACTGCAAAATATGCGGTTGCCCCAGCCATCGCATGACCTCGCGCCCCGTAACTCCCATGCGCTGCCGCGGCGAAGTGACCAGGCGCTCGTTGTAGTAGCGAATCAAAACTTCTTCCACCACGTCCCAGGCATTGTCGGCGCCAAACAAGCGTTTGACGTCTTCCGAATCGAGAATCTTGAACGACTCTTCGAGCAGTTGCATGACTTCCACCCGCAGCACATTCAGATGGCCGAACGATAACCACTTGAGATTGTTTCTCAGATCGAGTCCGGCCCGCCGCACAATCGCAATCGAACCAAAGCTCGGATCGTACGCCCGTTCGCGGATCACATCGGAAATGCGTTTATCGCGCCAGAACAAAGTCACCTGGTGCACGAAGTGAGAAAACAGCTTGTGAAAATCGGTATTCGCGCGCGAGCCCGTCGGCACCGGTGCTCCACCGTATCCAAAGATTCGCTTGTAGGCTGACAGTCGATCGCGCTTGGTATAACGCAGCACGTCCCGGCGATCAAACTGATAAAGAGCAAACGCGCCCGGACCGCCCGAAAGCCGCACCGTGCCTGCCTTGAACAGTTCCTGCAGCTTCTGCACCGCGCGGAAGACGCCGATCTTTTCATGCTGCCAGAGGTAGTACATGTCTCCGACCGCGACGATGCGTTCCGACGTGATGGTCTCATCGTACGGCTCTACGCCGGGTGGCATCCGTGTCGTGCCAAATTCGCGCGACGCCTCGGGACCAATTCCGATCAGGGACGCGAGGCCTTTATCTGGCGGTGGTGGAACTTTGGAATCCGAGTCCACGACCGACGCGAGCATGTCATCGATCTGTTTGGTGAGCGCGTCCGCGAGCTGCGGGTTCGAGATCAGATCAGCCGATAGCCGGCTGGCTACTTGCTCCCGCAGTGCCGCTATGCGGTCATATAAGCCCTGATAATCTTTTGACGTAGACATTGATGACCCTCCTCGTTCAGAGCGCTCCTCACCCGTTCTGCGCTTCTACTGCGATACTGCTCCCAGTGCTAATGCGAAACAGTCTTGCCTCTCTTGGGGAACTCCACTTCTAACTCCAGTGGCTCCGGAATCTGCATGCCAACCTGCTGGCCCTGCGTGAATAGCTGCGTTAATTGGTCGCTCAGATCGTCCAGCGCGTGCCTCACGCGAGCCGTGCTGTAGCCATCCGGCAACGCATCGATATTCTGCGGATCATGCGCCGCTTGCACCATATTCATCAGCGTTTGCACCACTGGCAGCAGATTGTTGGTAATGGCGATCCGCCCACCATCTTTAATCAGCCGTGGCAGTTCGTCCGTGCATGAGTCTTCGATCTCCGTCAGTACGTCCTCCAGATACATCGCAGGCAACTCCCACTGGTCATCGAACTCGAGCAGCAACGTCTGGCGCTCGTTGGGCCCGATGAACACAGAGTCGAGCGCAAAGCGCAGTTCGTTCACGGTCTCAGCGATCACACCCAGCTGTCGTGAGATCAGCACCAACTGCGTTCCCAGGAAGGCCGGCAGGCGCGACGTATTCAACAGGAAGTACTTGCCGTTGGCCAGCCAGCTCTGCAGCAGGCCAGTCATGTAATCGGAGACCATCCGGAAATTGGTGATGTCCGTTTCGTCCTGCACCGAATTGTTGAACTCGTTGTCTCTTCCCCTGCGTTGGAAATAGATTCCGTAAGTATCCCGGAGCGAGCCCAGCGTACCTTTGATTTTGTCCGGATCGGCTTCGACGCGAGGATCATCATTAAACCGGAAGCTTGGCACTCCCATCAAAATCTTGAAATAGGTATTCACTCTCAGGATCGAAGGCGGGACCACGCCAAATTGCTTGATGATCTCGGCGATCTGGCTCTTCGCCATTTCCTTCAAGGCCCTCACGAACTCCGGATCAGCCGTGGGATCGAGCGGATACAAACCATCGATCAGTGGAAGGCAATTGTCCATCGCCACTTTGGCCCGAGCATAAAGGCTGGCCTGAGCGCCTGAGATTGCTCCTGCCAGGTCGGACTGCACCGTATAGGTGCGTTGATTCCATTTCGATTCGATGTGGCCTTCGACTTCTGTCAGGCTGAACGACTGCGTCAGCGCGCCGACAAATCCCTTCGCATCGGTCGAGTTCGGCTTCCATCCCAGCGCATCGCCGATCGCTCGTGCAGCGATCTGTCCCAAGCCCTGATTCCCACCACCACCTCCAGAGCCAAACCCCGCTCCCGGCCCCGGCCGTGAGGTCACCGCCGGCGGATATCCCACCTCTTCCGTAAGAATGGGATAGGAGATCGCGTCCTCCACGTCCTTCGTGATGCGGGCGGTCTTTCCTCTGCCAGCCACTTGACGAGCGATCATCACAAAGTCGCCCTCAAATGCCGGTGCTGGATCGCCGGGCTCGGAAAGCCCGTGGATATGCTTGAGGACTATATTCACCCAGTCACCGTCGTTGAATTCCTTCCATTTCGGTGGGGGCGGGACCTTTGAGAACTTAATCTCGATGATTCGGTCCGAAATGATGGTGGGCACGGCATTGCCGGTGTGAAAGGTGCTGCCAGTTGACCCGAGCCGCGTAGGAGCCGTGAAATCGGCCGAATCCGGATCGAAGATCGAGTAGTTGGCCGCGTTGAGCGCGCTGTGGTACGTCTTCAATAGCTGCGCTCTCGCTGGACCGGAAGGTAGCGGTGTCGGAAGTGCTGAGACCGGATCATTCCACACCTGGCCGGTTACACTCGGCTTTGTAATTTGCTCCTCGGTGAACACGGGATCAGAGAACGTGATCGTGATCTGGGTATTAGTTACGTTGACATCTGTCACTGTGAGAGGCATGATATGTCTCCTTCCGCCACGGTCATTCTCTGTTCCGGTCTGCGGTTGATACAAGGCGCCGGTTGCCCGATACGCCAATTTGACGCCCAAAACTGCGGCTGTTCAAGTAACGCCTTCCGCTTCCAAATCCTCAATCCTCGATCGCGGCAGCGTAATCTGCTGCCCCACATTCGTCGCCTGCATCGAGATATTCATCATCCCCAGCCGCTCCGCCAGCTCCTGCCAGCACAAGGCCAGAGCGGTGCTGGTTAGTTCGAGCGGGGGACGACATTGCTCGATTCCCTGCTTCACAGCGGTCACCCATGGCAGCCACACTCGCCGCTCCTTGCCCAGTCGCGCCAACTCCCTCAGCTTCTCGTACGAAACCAGCTCCGATGCATACTGCTGTTCGATACGATGAAAGCGCTCGTTGCATAGCGTCAACTCCCGCCGCGCCCGGTCAAGGTCCGGTGGATGCCCTACGGCCTTTCGCGCTTCCAGCGCAGCTCGCCGCGCCTCGTGCAATATCCCCATCAAATCGAGCACTGCCGTCTCCACGCCATCCGCCATCGCCGATTCATCTTCCGGTGGCTTGTCTCCCAGCGTGACCTGAAGCTCGTTCACCGCGTCGTGCAGCTGATGCAGGCAAACCGGCAGTTCGCGAAATGTCGCTTCCAATGCCACAGCTATCTCCTGACCAGTTCCTTGTAAAAATTCTCGGTGATCACTCCCGGCCGCGCCAGGCGGCGGTTCAGCGCAATCCGCGCCGCGCCGATCAGAAACCGCTCGGGAATAATTCCCGGATCGACTCCCGCCGCCATCCGCTGCGCCGACTTCTTCAATCATCTTCTGATCTTTTTTCTCAAACCGAATCACTTGCGACAAACTCTTGTTTCCCAGTGACGGATAAGGCCGGTAGCACATAGTGTCAACCGCCAGCGCGCACGCTTTCGGAAAAGTCGCCAGCACTCTCTTCGGAATCGTCCCGGCCCGCGGGTTGGGATAGATTCGCGTCCACGCCCGCGCATATTGTTCCGCTTCCTGCTCAAACCCCATGCGCCGCAACATCTCCGCGCTGATCAGCAACCGCAAGTAAGGGGTAGGGTGCGGCCCCCTCGGGTCTGAAACCGAACACCGCCGCCGGCGCGCGCCCGATCACATCCATCAGCGAACCGACCACCTCCGGCCCACCCAGCAGCAGCGCGCTCATGTCGGCGAACATCTCGCGATTCCACCGCACCCATACCGACGAAACTGAACGTCCCAGGCCCGCATCCAGCAACCGCAATCCAACCTGGCGCGGCATATCTTTATTCAGCCCCAGATCGCTCTGCAGATTGTGGCTGACCTCGTGCATCACCGCGCCCAGCGTCCAAGGATTGACCAGCCGATGATAGGGCAACTGCACCAGCGGAAACGGATTGAATTGCTTTGCCCAATCTCCGCATCGGAATGCCCCGCCGGATCGTCGCCGGCGCAAAGCCCGTCTTCATATAACAGAACGGCGGGGGGGCCGGCACCGACCTTGCCGTGCCCAAGCCGGTATACGCGGCCTGATAACAATCCATCGCGATGCGATCGCAACTCAGCAGCCAATCTCCGTACTTGCCCTGCCGCTGGCCGAAGAGCTCGAAATAGAAATCCCAGATCTTCTCGATTCCCTGCACCCAGCGATGGGCCTGATCCTTGCGCGCCACCACTCGCTGCAGCCGCGGTGAGGTGGGCTTTTCGCTGGCGATCGCAATCGCGTCGTGAACATTCTCCGACATCTTCAGCAGCCCCGGCGCAACTTCGTGATCAGCTGTTGACCGACTTGAATGTGACCTTCCGAGGGCGCTCGCTGCCCGGTGCCGAACTCCTCGCGCTTGAAGGGCCGCAGTGCGGCGGCGTGGCGCGTTACATTGATCGATTGCGCCCGCAACCAAGGCAACAATACGGGAGCCGCTCCGCTCACGGCTCGAGGTCGCTTGCGCGGAGGCGGCTCTTTCCGCATCGTTGTTTCCGGCAACGTTTCGGCCAGCGTGGCCATGGTCCTTCACCTCACCAGTTCAGCTTGTCAGCAACACGCCAGCGTTAGTCGAATCACCTGCCCAGCGACACTCGCGCAGTACGCCGCGACACTGGCAGCCCACCGATCGCTCTGCCGCACAGGTCGGGCACGCTACGCTGACCGCCGACGGCACGCCCAGATCGAGACACCAGCTCGGCCGCCGCAGCGCGTGGCCCGACAACTCCGCGCGAACCGCGCGAACCATACCTGGCGGCCATTGCCATCGGCAGCACGCCACAGCCACGCTCGACCGTAGCGCCGTGCCATGCGCCTGCACGTCCTAACGTCATGCGGACGCGATCCAGCCGCGTCCAACGCGTCCGTGGAACTTGCGCTCCAGATGGTTGTGGCGGCGGAGCGCGTGCGCCCGATGACCGCGGCGTGCCCAGCACGCGCCGCGTCTGTTGCGCCAGCGTTCGCACCGCGGTGCGCGGCGTTACGTGGCCGCCTCGCGCCGCCTTGTGAGCGATGCTGCCCCACCGTTCGTCGGGCGATCGCCGGGCACCGCCCGCAGCAGATGCCGCGTCTGCGGATTGCGGTGCAGCGCCTTCGCGACCTTCCCGATTCCCTGCGTCAAGCTGCGGCGTGGCCTTGGTCAGCGCCCGGGCAATCTTGGGCAGCGCCCGCTTCGCCATCGGAGCGACCGCCTTGGCCACCACCGGCAGCAATTTGCTGGCGGCCATGCCGATCAGCGGCAGGAAATGTTCCGCAGCCTCGTCTTCGCTCTCGGCTTCGGCTGCGAGTTCGCCCAGGTGCTCCATCATGGCGTCTGGATAGATTTTGCGGATGGGGCTGAGCTCTTCCTCGTACTCGTCTTCGCCTTCGTATTCATCTTCGGCCTCGTACTTCGTCTTCGCTCTCGCCGAGCAGGCTGCCCGCGATGTTGCCGAGGGTGCCCAGCCAGCCTTCGCCTTCCAGACCGGCCTCGTCTTCCATCTTCATTCGTCTTCCGACTCGTCCTCGAGTTCCGCTTCGAACTCGTCTTCGAGCTCGGCTTCCAATTCACTTTCGTATGCCATGATGAATCCTCCTGCGAAAAGTGGGTCGAACTACTAAGCCCGGCAGCATGCCGGTTTACTGACGGTTTGCTGATCACGCGCTGCGACGGCGGCGCGCCGAAAAACGCTGACGCAGATGCCGTGGGCGCTTGTAGGCCCGGCTGATTTTCCGGTTGCGCCGGATCGCCGTAGCGGCAGCCTTCGGATTGCCCAGCACACTACGAATCTGTTTGGCTGCAGTGCGGCCCGCGCGTTTGCGCGTGATGCGTCGTCCTTTGGCGGCTTGCCGCTTCAGGCTCTTGACCGTGCGGCGCATGATGGTTGGCACTGCGCGGACGCCAGCCCGCGTGCTGCGGCGGCGCCGGAGAATGCGAGTCAGGATCGCTGTGCCGCGCGTAAGATGCGGCAGAATGCGTCGCAGCGCTCTCCGGTCCCTGGGCGAGATCACGGTTGCAACCGCGGCTCCAGCCATGGCTTCGGCTTCGCCCTCATGCGCCTCGTTCGATGCGGCTTCCGCCATCATTTCGGCGACGGCCTCATTGTGCGTCAGTTCGGTGAGTCGCAATCTCGTTGGCGGTTTCCGATTCCGCCTCGTCCTCGTACTCGTCCTCACATTCCGTCTTCAAATTCGCCTTCGCCCAGAGCGCCGGCAGCCAGCGATCCCAACTTGCCACCGAGCGGTCCGCCAATCGCCGTGCCCACAATCGGGGCTGCAACTTTGGCGACCTGCTTGAGAACTGGAAGGGCTTTTTTGAAAAAGCTTCCGAAAGAGAACTGTTCGGTCTCGTCTTCGAATTCATCTTCGGCTTCGAACTCGTCTTCGCTCTCGCCGAGCAGGCTGCCGGCAATATTGCCCAGCGCGCCCAGCCAGCCTTCGCCCTCGCCTTCGTCCTCAAATTCGCCTTCATCTTCGAACTCGTCCTCAGCTTCGAGCTCGTCTTCGCTTTCACCGAGCAGGCTGCCAGCAATGTTGCCCAGGGCGCCGAGCCAGCCTTCGCCCTCCAAGCCTGCCTCATCTTCGCCTTCGAGTTCGCCCTCGTGAAACTCGTCTTCGAGTTCCAATTCCAGTTCGCTCTCTTGGTCCGCCATTGTCCTGACCTCCTTGTGTTGGTGACGACGGGACCGAGATTAGAACGATCACATCAACGCGTCTAGTCACATCTTGTTGTGACCCGCTTTGAGTTCGCTGAAGTCGGTTCGCTCGAATGTGCGACAGGAGTACATGGCATCACGGGACAGGAATGCAAACGAGGCCAGTAGTGTTGAATGGGAAAGCAACGAGAACGCAGTTAGTGACGTGGAAGAGCGGCGCTTCCGCGCCGCGTCAAGCGCCTAAATTGAAGGGCTTTAGCCCCGGAAGGCCCTCAATTATGATGATACCCGCCCGCACTCTTCCGCGTAAGCGACTTATCCGCCGGATGTTTTTCAAAATGCTTCACTGCCCGCTCCAGATCTTCAAACAACAAACCCGCCAAATCGCGGCTCAACCCCAGCCGAGCGAGCACCCGCTGCACCACCAGATCACTCCGATTCGCCGGCATGGGATATGCCGGAACCTGCCATCCCTTCACGCGTAACCGATCAGCAAGGTCGTACAAAGTGAACCCAGGTTCTTCACCTTTCCGAATCGTCCACGTACACCCCGGAATCCCGCCGCGACCGTCATACACCAGATCGAACAAGTCCAGCTTCTTGATTTGATCGGCAAACCACATTCCAACATCCGCGCATCCCTTTGTGATTTTTGTATACCCTTCCCGTCCCAAACGAACCAGGTTGTAATACTGCGATGCAATCTGCCCCCCTGGCCGCGAAAAGTTGAGCGCGAAGGTCGGCATGTTTCCGCCCAGATATTTCACCCGAAAAATCAAATCCTCCGGAAGATCCTCCGCCTCCCGCCAAATCGCCCACCCACAACCCAGAGGCGCCAACCCAAACTTGTGCCCAGAAGTGTTAATCGATTTCACCCGCTCGATTCGAAAATCCCAAACTACCGAGGGATGTATAAACGGCGCAATGAACCCTCCACTCGCCGCATCCACGTGGATCGGAATATCCAGTCCGCGCTCCTCTTCCAAATCATCTAGCGCCGTCGCGACCTCTTCCACCGGCTCATACTGCAGCGTGTAGGTCACACCCAGAGTCGGAACAACTCCAATTGTGTTTTCGTCGCAGCGCGCAACTACCTCCTTGGGCGACATCAGCAACCGCCGCCCTTCGCAAGGAATCTGCCGCAACTCCACATCAAAATACCGCGCAAACTTGTGCCAACAAATCTGTACCGGACCGCAGACTAGGTTGGGCTTCTCCGTGGACTTACCAGCTTGCTCACGCTTCTTGCGCCATCGCCATTTCAGCGCCAGCCCGCCCAGCATCGCCGCTTCACTCGATCCGGTAGTCGAACAACCCATGGCGTTGGCCGCATTCGGCGAATTCCACAAATCCGCCAGCATGTGCACGCAGCGCGCTTCGAGCTCCGCCATCTGCGGATACTCGTCCTTGTCGATCATGTTCTTGTCCAGGCATTCGTCCATGAGCTTGCGAACTTCAGGCTCGACCCAGGTTTGGCAAAATGTCGCAACGTTCTGCCGCGAATTCCCGTCAAGCAACAATTCGTCATGCACCAGCTGATAAGCAGCCGTCGGATCGGTTTCGTGTTTCGGCAATTTGTATTTGGGCAAAGGATGCGGCAGGAAGCCCGTACCAAACACCTCGTCATCCAGGCTGGAAAAAATCTCTTCTTTACTGTGAATCGCCATCGCCGCTCTCCCGTAATACAGGTTCAGAATCACGCCGAAACCCCCATTCATACAGCCAGCGCGAAGGGAATGCAATTCACCTATTCATGCGACGTAAAGACGGGAACGCGGGGAAGATCGAGAGATGCATGCAGTAACGTGG
Organism: uncultured Acidobacteriaceae bacterium; assembly: GCA_963838015.1. Lineage (GTDB taxonomy): Bacteria > Acidobacteriota > Terriglobia > Terriglobales > Acidobacteriaceae > Sulfotelmatobacter. The sequence continues at coordinate 300,983 of CAWIPG010000002.1, forward strand.
AAGAGCGGCGCTTCAGCGCCGCGTAATGCGTCTGCTAATAACGGGCTTTAGCCCCTGTGGATATCGGCAGTCCATCTTTCTCTCCACGGAACTGCTATGGATTCGCCGCCTTGAACAACTTCGCCAACCGATCAATATCCCCACCCCCCGCATCCCCGATCGCAAAATACCGCAACCCGCCCCGGCTCCAGGTCTCCACACTGAATGACAACTTCTTGGTCACAGAAGAATTCCCAAATCTCGCTCTCAACCCTTCTTCTGGAAAAATGAATACAGAAATTCGATGCTTACGCAATTCGTAAATCAAATGCGCGCCAGGTGTTTGCTCAAGATAAGTCATCCGCCCACCCAGCAACGAAAACTCGGAGTTCTGCAGCTCCGGCAAATCGAAGGTGAATGGAATTTTTCCCTGAAACCACGGCTTTACCGTGTGTCGATCCGAGGAAACCACATCTACCGGCGACGAACTGGCCAACGTCGCCACATGCAGATCCGCAACCTCGCTGTACACCTGCTGTGAGCGGATTCGCTCCCGTGCGATATAAGCTGCAGTCAAGCCAACTACAATAAAAATGGCGACGACCGCACTCGCAGTCATCCATGAAAATCCGCCGGCACGTCGGCGTTTCGCCTCCGCGCTTCGTTGCATCCGTTGACGAAACTCGGCGCTGGGAGCAAACCGCTTCCCCGCAATCTGAATCGCCCGCTTCATCTGCACACCCGCCAGAACATCGGCCGCACATGACGGACAGCTGCGCACATGCGCATCAAAGGCGTACATCTCGTCGGACTTCATCTCTCCGTCGAGATAGAGGTCGAGTTTTCCTTTCCAACTCTCACACACCATGGTTTATCTCGTCTGTAACTGCTCTTGCAATCGGCTCCGTAATCCTTTTCTGGCACGCGACAAACGCGACATCACCGTCCCGACCGGAATCGAAAGCGTCTCCGCAATCTCCTGATACGACATCTCCTCCACATCGCACAGAAGTAATATCTCGCGAAAGTGCACCGGTAATCCCTCGATCGCCCGCTGCATCAACTCCTCGCTTGAGCGATCAATCAAAAGCGTTTCCGGCGTGGTGCCCTCAACCGCCAACTCAGGCCCATCCTCCTCAGAATTAATTGGCACAGTCATCGTCGCCCGCAAACCCGTACGCGACGTCAGGAACGTATTGCGCAAGATTCGATACATCCATGCCCGGAAATTCGTGCCCAACTGAAACGATGAAAATCCTTTCAACGCCTTAGCATAGGTCTCCTGCACCAAGTCTTCCGCCTCCTCGCGATTCTGCGTCAGCCAATGCGCAAAGTTGTAGAGCTGGTCGAAGAGCGGCATTGCCAGTTCTTCGAACGAATCGGATTGAGCGTCCAGACGCGCCACACGCATGATATTAAACTGCCGAGCGCGGATTTTATTCCTTCCGACGACGAATTGTCGCGTGAACAGAAGGCCAGATAAGGAGTCAGCGGCTTGCGCTTACCAAAGACCATGGCCAAAGGGGCAGGTCCACATCATTGCAACCGGGGCAAAACCGGGCTAACTTACAGTTAAACCCGGCAAAAACCGGAATGGCGCGGAACCGCATCCGGAGCGGGTGGGGCAAGACGGCGGGCTACTCAAAGTGGGTAATTGACAATGGCTTGGCTCGATGGCCACACTCGCAACGAGGAACAGAGCCTGCCGACCTTTGTAATGACAACCACTCTCACAAAATCGGCGATCGCAGTTGGCGCGGGTTCGGCCGATGCGCGCCTGCCTTCATGGCCGTTGCAGGGTAGCGCCGGACAAAACAATCCTTATGAAGGAGCGCATCACATTCGCGAAGCGCAGCCATCGGGCCGTGATGCCTTGCAAGCTCTTCTGGCATTTTCAGCGCTTCATCAGCAGGTGCGGCAGCGGCGCGCACTAGCGGCCAAGCACAAAGGCTTTGAGACAATTGCGCGTGCCATTGAGTTTGAAGCGGGAGAGCAATTTGTTCTCGACGAAGTGCTGCAATTGGTTGCGGAACGCGCCATCACCATCACTGGCGCAGATGGATTAGGAATTGCTCTCGCTGAGAATAATGAAATCGTTTTGCGCGCCTCAGCCGGCACAATCAAGCCCGATCTAGGTGCGCGCATCCAGCGCGACTCAGCCTTTTCCGGAGCATGTTTCCGCACCGCGCAAATCATCCGCTGCGATGATACCGAAACTGATGATCGCGTAAACCTCGCTGCTTGCCGGCAGTTGGGCGCGCGCTCCATCGTGGCCGTGCCGCTATGCGGCCGCCGGCGCGTGATTGGCTTGCTGGAAGCATTCTCAGCCGAACCATTTGGCTTCAACGACAGCGACCTAAGCAGCCTTGAACTTCTCGCAGAGTTAATTCTCGGAGCGCTCAAGCCTGAAGACGAAGATCGCTTCGCAGAATCGGCGAGAGTAGCAGAAGCCGAATTGGCTGCGCCTGCGATTCCGGCCGCAGTGGCTCTGCCAGTTGAGAAAACTCCTTCTGAACCAATCGCTGCGCTGGCTGTCCCTTTACCGCAAGTTGAAACCAAACCAGAAGTAACCGAACTTACGCTCGACATCGCAACGCCTGCGGAGAGCGAACCGCCGCTCGCCGTTCCAGCAGCAGAAGTCAACGCCGAACCAGAACGCGTTCCCGAAGAATCACTTGCGCTCGAAACTGAGCCCATTACCGCGCATCATCCCGGAATCGTTTTGATATTAGTGCTGGTCGTCGTGTGTGCGCTACTCGGCGGAGGTTTGTGGTGGAAGCTGAAGAATGCACAGCTCGGCGAGATGGTCATTCGACCGGAACAGAAAATCGAAAAGCCTGTCGCCAAACAACCCGCGCAAACTGCTGCTTCGCCTTTGGCACAACCTTCGACCGCTCCATCGATCGCTGGCCAAAACGCACCAGCGGATTCTGCTTCGACTGATGAAGATACGGCTGAACCCGCTGCTGGAAGCGCGACTCCGCAGGAAGCTGGAAAGCTGGCGCGCATCACCGGAATTCGCCATTGGTCTTCCGCGGATTCGAGCACGGTTGTTCTTGACCTTGAAGATCAGGTGCAATATGAGGCGCATCGTCTGGCGCATCCTGATCGTATCTATTTCGATCTTCACGACACGACGTTGTTTGCTGAGTTTGCAGGCAAGACCATCGAAGTCGGAGACTCGCTGCTGGCGCGCATCCGCGTGGCTCAGCCGGTCACCGGTTTGACTCGCGTGGTGCTCGAAACGAGAGGTAACTCTGATTTCTCCGTCAGCCTGGAGCCGAATCCTTATCGCCTTGTCGTGCAAGTGCGAAGGCTCGGAGCAAATCCCAAGCCTCAGGCGAAGCTTTTCCCGGGAGATTCCGAGGCTGAGCGCGGAAAGCTGGCGATTGTGATTCCTCCGCCCACGCATGAAGATTTGCAATTGCGGGCGCGAGTGCCGAAGATGCGCATCGTTGTGGATGCGGGCCACGGTGGTTGGGACTTGGGAACGGTCGGCCGGCGCGGATTGCTGGAGAAAGATCTGGTGCTTGAGATCGCGCAGCGACTGGGCAAGCTGCTCGAAAGCCGCCTGGGCGCGGACGTGATTCTCACTCGCAACGACGACAATTACATTCCGCTCGATGAACGCGCTGGCGTGGCGAATCAGTCGCAAGCGGATCTCTTTATTTCCGTTCATGCAAACTATAGCGACCTGCCTTCGGCGCGGGGCGTGGAAACTTATTACACCAACTTCTTTTCCGCACCGAATGCGAAAGACGTAGAAACGCGGTCCGGCGGGAACAGTCAGAATGCAACCGCAGTGGCACTCTCGCCCGCCGACCTGCATGAAAAGATTGAGCAGTCGCGGCATCTTGCGGCCAGCGTGCAGCGCTCGCTGTATGGAACTTTGGCCGCGCAGAATCCCGGTCTGCGCGACCGCGGAGTGAAAGAAGCTTCCTACGTGGTTCTCACCGAGACCGCGATGCCCGGAATCCTGGCGGAAGTTTCCTTCGTCAGCAGCCCTACCGACGAGCAGAAGCTGCGCAGCGATGGCTACCGCGAAGAGATTGCCGAAGCGCTTTATAAGGGCATCGCGCACTATGCGGCTACTTTGCACGGAGTCAAGATGGCGTCGCGGTAGCGCCGGTCGCTTCTGTTTCGGCTTTTTGTTCCTGCCAGCCTGGAAACATACGATCCAAAAGATACGTTGCGAGAGAATGTTGCGATTCATTCTCCGGCCCATCCTGAGAGTTAGGAGCAAGCTTGCGCTTCTCTTCCCGCCTTTTTGCAATGTCGGCAACGCTCTGATTCACGACCATGCCCGAGGCGGGATTTTCGTCCGGGGGAAGCTGTGCATCTTTTTCATGTTCCTGTTTTCCATTTTCTTTCCCGGCAAAGTTGTGACTGGCCCACTGCGGGCCGCTCAGGCGGGTGAGGTCGACTGTATCCTCGTCAATGATTACATCGGTGAGCTGTTCGGGCTCAAATTTGGCATGGCGTAAATTCGCGCTTGCAGTTTGCAGGGCGTAGAGCATGAGGCCGGCGGTTTTGATGTCGAGACAGCCAGCACCAAGCATTTGGACGATCTTCATGAGCGCGACTTGAATCGAGTTCGCGTCTTCGAGCAGGGGAAAACCGAAATTACGCGGCGCGGACTTATTTTCGGCGGCCAGTTTGCGCTCGTATTGAACGCGCTCGTGAAAATAGCAGTAAGCTTTGCGACGCAACGCTGGTGAGCCGCACTGCACCCCGTTGACTTTATGTGCTGACAGCGTGGAACATTTTCGAGACCCATTTCCATCCTCCCCCAGTTCTGCCTTTGTGGTACCCTCCCCCCAACGTGATCCTTGAAAACACGGGACTTAGCGGAAAATCGCCGCAAAATCCGCATGGGGAAGGAGTTAGATATCAAAATCCGTGAAACACAGGACTTACAATTATTTAGCTATTTTCTATGTGTTTGTACATAGCTTTAAGAATTATTATGGAACGGGGCTGTGGAAGGCAAGGTTAGATGTCACAAGATGGGGCGAAAAAAAAAGGCTTACACTTATTCAACACCAAATTTGCTTATGATTTTTTCTAACGCCTTTGGGCTAAATAGCCCTTGCCGCGGGGTCGGTCTGACTTTGTTGTACTTTGGAAGCTGGAAATATTTATTCCGAAAAACCTCCAAGAGCGCCGATTCCAGTTGCTTCCAGGTTTGCATTGCTTTGCGCGGCGCACACGTCACGATGTGAACATCAATTGTTTTGACCCCGTGCAGGTTGTAGAAGGCCTCGCTCGCTTTATTCACCGCTGAGGCGGCTGGTCTATCGGCCCCCTTCTTCGTTGTGCCGATGTAGAGGATTCGTGATCTTCCATTCTTATACTTGTAGGACTTGTTGGCCACCAAAATGTAGACCATCTTGTCTGTCCACTGGCGGCTTCGAATTAAAGTTAGAAGTGCTTGTTTAGGAGTCCGAACCTTTAGCTTGCGTGCTTTCGGGCTGCGAGCTCTACCCTCCTTCCTCATCATCTTGTTGCGTAGCTCGGTTGCGGCCATTTTGCTCATGCCGTGAACGCGTCGGAGGTGCTCGCGGAAACTCCATCTTCCAGTGATCGCATGGTGGTCATCACATCTCGGGCACGCAAAGACCGTCTGACCATCTCTGTTTCTCTTCACCATACGGCGGAGAGTGTACCACCGTTGGTCCGCTTTCGGCGCCGGCGTAGGCATACAGCTGGGATGCGCATGAGTCTTACTTAATGGGCCGTTTCTCGTTTCCCATGTCGTTTATTAGATCCGCTAGCGGCTTAAGCAGTTCTTCTGGGGGCTCATATTTGATGGCACGGAATGCCATAACTAGTGGAGATAAAGAGCAACATTAAATACGGCCAACCCAGCTGTATGCTCACCTCTCTCCGGCGCGATATTGATTGAGAAGGCTTCCTTGGGAAGCAGCGAATGGCTATCCATGCAGGCGACCGTGGCATGAACGTATTGCGAGGTCCAGAAGTAAATCCAGTCGTATTCGAATTCCCAATTTATCGGCTGCCCAGCGACCTTCTCGTGTTTGTCGGGCTCCGTTGCCATTTTCCATGCTCCTCTGCGTGCTGGCATGGGATCCTTCGTCGGGCGGAGAACGCCCTCCTCTGGATGACAGGTCTTATTTGAGAATGCAGTCAGTTTGCGGGCGGGACGCCGCCGTATTTTTGCAGCCACTTTAGTTCTTCGCGCACTTTTATTTTTCCGTGCCAAGGATTTTTGTCGAGGCTGTGGCCTTCGCCGGGGAAGATCAGCAGCGCGTTCGGAATACCAAGGGCATAGAGAGCGTGTTCTAACAGGTAGTCTTCGAGCACGGCTACGCGGATGTCGTCGGCGCCGGCTACCATGTGCGTGGGCGTGCGGACTTTGTTGATTTGGAAGATGGCGGCTTCGTCGTGATAGCGCTGCGGGGCTTCCCAGGGACGGCCGCCGAGGAAGTAGGCGTCGTCCATGGTGGTGTCGTCGTTGCCCCAGTTGCCGATGTGTTCGACCGCGCCGGCGCCGGTGACGGCGGCTTTGAAGCGCGTGGTTTGAGTGATGAGCCAGTTGGTCATGTAGCCGCCGTAGCTGTAGCCGCCGATGACGAGATGGTCGGGGTCGGCAATGCCGGCTTTGACCAGTGCGTCGACGCCTTCGAGAATATCTTTGCCGGGGCGGGAGACGATTTGGGGAACAATTTGCTCGAGGAACTTGTCGCCGTATCCGGTGGAGCCACGGTAGTTGGGCTCGAAAACCAGCCATCCGTTGGTGGCGGCGAGACGCGACCACTCGTACCAATCGGCTTCGAAGTGGTTGCCGTCGGCATCGGCGGGACCTCCGTGGATGAAGGTGAGCATGGGCAGATTATTTTGCTCGAATTTGCCGGGAGGGTAAATCAGCATGCCTTCGATGGTGGTGCCGTCGTCGGCCTTCCAGCGGTAGGGCTTGCCTTGAGGAAGATCGCGCTCGGTGAAGAGGTGGTTGAGCGACGTGATGGGGCGGGCCTGGTCGAGTTTGTCGGGGCTTTCGGCCAGGTAGACTTCTGCCGGTTTTTGCAACGAGGAATAGACGAAGGCTACGCGCGGGGAGTGCGTGGCTGCGGCTAGGACCGCATAAGTACCTTGCCAGCCGTTCAGTTTTTGCAGCGGCTTGGCGGGCTGAGCTACGGAATAGATGGGAACTTCGGTTCCCAGGCGGGCTGAGGTGAGGACGGTGTCGGCGGAGAGAGTATAGTGGTCGATTGCGCCGATGAAATCTTTGCTCCACTGCTCGATGGGAGCGGGTTCGGAGCCGATTTCGCTGGCTGGCTTTTCGCTATCAGGCATTTCACTGTCTACCCAGTAGAGGTGCGGCTGAAGGTCGCGGTAGGGGCCGGCTACGTCGCCGACTTCGACGGTGAAGAAGATGTGGCGATTGTCGTTGGCCCAGTGAAGTTTTTCTTCGAGGGCGGTGTTGTGGGTTAGCTGGCGGGGCTGGGCGGGGGGATTCAGGTTGGCGCCTGCATTCGTGTTACTGCCGGCAGTCGCGGGCGAGGGCGCCCGCGCCACATCTAGTTCGTAGATTTCTACGTCTTCGGGTTTTTCCTGGCGCTGGTTGATGGAGTTGGTGGCGAAGGCTAGCTTGGTTCCATCGGGTGAAGTGATCAGGTTGTCGACGCGCAGCGGCGAGGTTGCGATGGCGCGTGCGCCGGGGTTGAGATCGGAATCTTTTTCGGCTTCGGATTCTACTTTTGTGGCCTGCACGACGTGGCGGGCTAGCGCGTCGGCAACGTCGAGGGTGAAGATGGTGTCGCCGCGCTCGGCGGTGCGATATTGCACGACGTCTTTCCATTGCTTCTTGTAGCCGTCTTTCTGGGCTTTGGTCCAGGGGTTGCGCGTGGCGAAGTAGAGCGTGCGCGAATCGGCGGACCAGGAAAATGTGTGGACTTCCTCCTCGCCTTGGGTGAGCGCGATGGCCTCGCCGCCGGAGGGAGAGATTAGATAAATCTGGCTGACTTCTCCTTTATCGTCTTTGTCTTTCTTGCCGTTATTCGGATTCTTGCCGGCTTTGTCGTCGTCGGAGTCGGAGTCTTTTTCTGAAGAGAGTTTGCGATCGGAGAGGAATGCGATCCAGCGGCCGTCGGGCGACCACTTGGGATCGGTATCGTGGCCGGATTGCGTGAGTTGGATCAGCGCAGCGTTGCCGTTGTCGCGGTAGAGCCAGAGATCTTTGCGGAAGATTTGCTGGTCCCAGTCGGCGCGCTCGGTGGCGATCACGACGGAGCTACCGTCGGGAGAGATGGCTATGTCAGGGTAGTCTACCGAGTTGAAGAATTCGTCGAGGGTGAGTTTGGGTTTGCCGTCGGCGATGGCTAGCAGTGTGGAACAGAGAATTACGGCTAAGCATAAAAGTTGTTTTGAGAGTTTCATAGGCCCTTGTCGGGGAATTAGGTTTATACAACGGTGGGTTTGTAGTAGGCAAGCTGTTGGTAGCGGCCTAAATCTTTAACACAGAGGACACCCTTCGGCTGCGCTCAGGGCAGGCTCGGTACCACGGGGTAAGGGTTGGCGTTTCACTGCGCTGGTTCGGCATTTTTCAGGGCTTCGTCCAGAGGCTGGCCGGGACGGGTCGTGCTTTCCACAAGGCGCCAGCCGTCGTCATAGTCGCGAAAGAGTGCGGTGGTGCGGTAGTGGAGTTCGCTGGAGTAGATGGCGGCGCCTACTTCGTTCAGAGGAATCCAGCGCCAGGTGAATTCGACATCGGCGGCGCTTCCCTGCTTGGCGATGCCGGTGATGGCAACCAGTTCGCGGCGCGCGGCTGGGATGTTGAAGGATTGTTTCTCGGTGTCGCCGGGAGCGATCAGATTTTGAAACGTATCCACGCCTGCGGGCGTGAGCGTGATCTCCCAGCAGGGCGGCGGGGCTAGAGCTGGCGGGCATGGGGCGTTGGTGCCGGAAATCCAGCCATGATGCTGCAGAGCTAGATAGTCGGGTGAGAGGTAGTCCTTGTTGGAGACTACGCCGGTGCGGAGCTGAAATTGCTGCGGGGCGCGGAAGGTGTTCGAGCTTGCGATTAGATCGGTGGCGAGGCGGCGGGTTAGGAAGTCGCGGGGGGAGCAGGAGGAGAGAAGGATTGCGCAGGCGATGCAGAGGACGAGGGTGGATGGTTTCCGCATGAACAGGGCGTCAGATCAATCATTTTGGATTGTAACCGTTTTGTGTCGACCGAGGCCCCTCAGCGGCTAAAGCCCCTTTTTAATGGCTCTGGACGGCACGACTAAAGTCGTGCCCTTCCCGGGCGCATCTGCTGACAGCGAATTAAATTCTTATCGGATTGTAAACAGCTGATCGCGATTGCGCGGTAAGAATGGATGGGCGGCGATCTGGCCTTCGAAATGAGTGGACCAGCGGCCGGGGATTGCCGTTGCGCAGTCGGGGCAGTGGCCATCACCGGTGAGACGGTAGTTTCTGATCAGGTAGCCGTAACGTTCGATTAAAGTTTGGCTGCAGTGCGGGCAGCGCGTGTTTTCCCATTCGCCGACTCTGCCAGGTAGATTGCCGGCGTAGATGTAGCGAAGACCGGCCTCGCGTCCGATTTCCACCGCGCGCAATAAGTCTTCTGCATTGGTGTTGCGGGGACTGGTCATTTTGTAGTCGCCGTGGAAGGCGGTTACGTGCCACGGGATGTCGGGCGAGATGCCGGCGAGGAATTCGGTTAGGCGGCGGAGTTCGTCGGGAGAATCGTTGAAGCCGGGAATCAGGAGCGTGACGATTTCCAGCCACAGGCCCATCTGGTGAATGCGACGAATGCTTTCGAGGATAGGGCCGATGCGTCCGCCGAGCTCGTGGTAGTGGCGGTCGTCGAAACTTTTGAGATCGACTTTGTAGAGATCGAGCCAAGGGCGAATGTATTCGAGAACTTGCGGAGTGCCATTGCCATTGGAGACGTAGCCGGTGACGAGTCCGGCGGCTTTGGCTTCTTTGAAAACGGCTACGGCCCACTCGCTGGTGATGAGTGGTTCGTTATAGGTGCTGACCAGAATCTTTGCGCCTTGCGCGATGGCGTCACGCACTAACACTTCGGGTGAGGCTTGGTGCGGAGGCGAGACGGCGCTGGGATCGCGCAGAGCTTGCGACGTGACCCAGTTCTGACAATACGCGCAGTGAAGATCGCAGCCGAGCATGCCGAAGCTGTAGGCTAGCGCGCCGGGATGCGCGTGGAAGAATGGTTTCTTTTCGACGGGATCACACTGGGTTCCAGCGGTGTATCCCCAGGGAACGAAGAGCGTGCCGCCGCGGTTGTAGCGGACTTTGCAGACTCCGGGCTGGCCTTCGGGGATGGGACAGCAGTGTCCGCAGGCGAAGCAGCGGACGCGGTTGTTCTCGAGTTTTTCGTAGAGAGCGGGATCGGCTTCGCGGACTCGCTCGTCGAGAACGGCGCGGAGGGTGGGCAAAGGGAACCTCTGGGTTATTTTAACGCTTGGGACATTAGAGTGCGGTTCGCCAGTCCAGACAAACTGTACGCGACACAAAGGCACTAATTTAGAAATGCCTTGCTAGGTCAAGCGTAGTGCATGTAGGTAGGGATCCTTCGACTGCGTTGCCGTTCGCTGATCGCGAACGACAACTCCGCTCAGGATGACAGGATGCAAAGAGATGATTTAGCGGGCGGGGGATGGTTTTTTGGTGGAGGATTCGCGGCGTTCCAGCCACATTTCGGCTTGCCGCTCGATGGTGGCGCGTTGGGCGGGGGTTAGGCGGGTTGCGATGAATGGGGCCAGGACTTTGCTGGCTTGGTCGCCGCTGGCGCGGGCCAGGACGGTCCAGAAGTAAGCGCGATTGGGATCTGGCGGGACGCCGCGGCCGCTCAAATAGAGCGAGCCTAATTTCGATTGCGCCGGAACGCTGCCGCCTTCCGCAGCCTTGGCGAACCAACGCGAGGCTTCGTTTTCATCCTGCTTGATGGATTGCTTGGCATCGCCTTGCGCGTAGAGGAGACCAAGAGCGTTTTCGGCTGCGGGGTCGCCATGGCTCGCCATCTCGCGGAGTTGATCGGGGTTGGCGGAATCCGCGGATAGCATAGGACTGGGGGGATTCGTGGCCTCAGCTGGAGGACGCGATGAAGCCAGCACGGTTTGCTCGCCATTATTTTCGCGGGAGTTGAGCTTTTCCTGAATCCATGGGGCGAGGATGTAACCCAGCACCATTGCGATGGCAGCGAGGCAAGTGATGAGCAGATAAAGGTGGGCGCGAGGCAGATTGATACCGCCGACTTTGTCCTTGTCGGCGGTATCGTCTTTCTTTTCTGTTTCGGCATCGGGGATGGAAGCGAAGAGAACGCTGCCGGGAGCCGGAGTAAAAGGCTTGGGAGTAGACGGGGGCGGAGCAACATCGTGGGCACGCGCGGCGCGATTGATTGCAGCCAGAATCGTATCCGCGAAACGCTGCAGGACAATGCCGTCGTTCTCACCGAACGCGCCGGGATACGCTGAAAATACTTCGATCAGGCCAATCACTTTGTCGCCGAGGCGTACCGGCGCGGCGAGCATGGAGCGCAGGCCGAGAGCGCGGCAACTTTGGCTATCCACTCGCGCATCGGTTTCGGCATCATCACAACGCAACAATCTTCCGGTGCGCACACATTCGCCGGAAAAACCCGAACCCACTTGCAAACTTGCGCCCACTGGAGGCGCGCTGGAGCCGGCACTGGCGCGGCACGTCATGGTGCCGTCCTCTTTTCCAAGGAGCGCAATAGCCGCACCGGAGGCTCGCAACAGAGATTGCGAACGGGAAGCGATCAACGAAAGAACCGCTTCAAGATCCGCGCCGAGGGATTCAACTTGCCGCTGTACGGCTGATGCGGCGGTGAGTATGTCGGTATAGTCGTGACGGATTGGTTCGCTCGTCGAATCGGACGAATTCGCATTGAGCGCCGCCGCATTAGCGGATGCAGCCATGGCATTGAGAAACAGCCACTCTCGCAGACGACGCGAAACCGAACTTGGCGGGTTGGAAAGACTAAAGCCGGCGCGTCCGTTCGCGTCGGACCAGATTACCTGAGCGGTCACGAAAATCTGTTCGCCGGCCTCGGCCAGCTCGAGGCATAGCTCCACCGGACGATTGATCTCCATCGGTGCCGAACACTGCACGGCTACTCCGACCTCGCTGACATTGAGGATCTCGTGCAGATCGAGCAGCGCGCCTGGAGCAGCGCCGCTGAAAGTGGCATAGGCGGGCACATGCACTTTGTGGCGCACGCGACGACGGCGGTTGGGTGGAGCAAGTCGTGTGGCTTCGACGATGGCGGCCATGCGGACAGACCCGAGTCTTGTGTGTACATATTAACCCGAGATTGTGGAAAAGTAGCAGGAAGAAAAATTCATTAGGGCAGGTGGTTGCAAAGTGATGAGAATTAAGGCGCTTCGCGGCCCCCGCGCATTATTCTGGACGCGCTTTCTGGGACTGGCAGAACCGGCTTCCGGCACCTTTGGAACAACCTGCACCCGAAAACATGAGTCTAAATTCTTACCACCAGCCGAAAATGATGACGTTGAATACCTCACTGATTGGGCGCCGCGCTCGTTCCCGCGAATCGATCATATTGCTAACCGCTGTAGCGTTGGCGATGTTCCTGTCTGCGTTTCCAGCGTGGGCGGCTCTGGGCGGAAGCGTTGCCACAGTGCAGGCGGATCAAATCCACATGCAGGGAACTCTGCGAAAGACTGCGACCGCCTCCTATACCGTGCATGAGATCCAATCGGCATCGGGAATTGTGGTGAGGGAATATGTGGCTACGGTCGGGGAGTCGGTGGGCAAAGTATTCGCCGTGGCTTGGCAAGGACCGTGGCCACCGGACATGCAGCAGCTTTTGGGAAATTACTTCGATCAATACGTTGCGGTAGCAAAGGCGCAGAGCACGGCGCGGATCGGACGCAGGCCACTGGCGATCGAACAGCCGGGATTTGTGATGGAGATGCGAGGACATCCTCGGTCGTTTTTCGGAAGAGCGTATCTTCCCGCGCAACTACCTTCAGGCGTCAGTGCAGAGGACATCCGATGAAGGGGCTGCGACTGGTGCAGGTGTTTGCAATTTGCCTGGGGTTTGCTTTTTCGGTTGCTTGCGGCGGAGGAAGCAGCAGTAGTAGTACTTCCACTACTCCAACGCAAACTATCACATCATCTGGAAATAACGTCGCATCGATTTCAGTGAATGGCGGACCGGTGGGCAACTACGCCGATGCAGCGTTCGTTAGCGTCACGGTTTGCGTTCCTGGAAGCAGCAATTGCCAAACTATTGACAACGTATTGGTGGACACGGGGAGTTCGGGGCTAAGAGTTTTGTCGTCCGTCATGACGCTTCCGCTGACGCAGCAGACGTCAGGCGGCAGCCCGGTGGTGGAATGCTTTCCGTTTGTGAGTGGAAATACGTGGGGCCCGGTGCAAACTGCGGACGTGGAAATTGCCGGCGAGAAGGCCAGTTCTGTACCGATTCAAGTGATCGGTGATTCGGCTTTCAACTCTGCGACGGTTTGCTCCTCGCCCCAGGATGACGTTAATAGTTTGGGCGCGAACGGAATTCTTGGGGTGGGATTGTTTGCGCAGGATTGCAATGCGTCCGCGTGCCTCGCATCGTATGACGTGTACTATGCTTGCCCTTCGGCGAGCACTTGCACACCGATCACTGAGGCTGCGGCCCAGCAAGTGCAAAACCCGGTTTCATTCTTCGCCACCGATAACAATGGAGTGCTTCTTGAACTGCCAGCGGTTTCCGGATCGGAAGCGAGCGTGAGTGGATCTCTGATATTTGGCATTGGAACGGAGTCGAACAATGCGCTGGGCGGTGCGACCGTCTATACCGCCGACTCCTATGGAAACTTCACCACCACTTACAACGGCACGGCATATCCTGACAGCTTTATTGACAGCGGTTCGAATGGATACTACTTTCTGGACTCAAGTCTTAGTGGAATCTCTGAGTGCAGCGGCGATGAAGCGGGCTTCTATTGCCCTTCGAGCACGGTGAATATTTCTGCTACTAATCAAGGCGTGAACGGCAGCACCGGCGCCTTTACTTTCAGCATTGAGAATGCTGACACTCTTTTCAATTCGAATGATTCCGCCTACAGCGATCTAGGAGGAATATCCGGGAGTTCGGCTCCATATTATTTTGATTTGGGGCTTCCCTTCTTCTTTGGCCGCAATTTGTATACGGGCCTGCAAAACGCGACCTACCCCAATGGTTACTGGGCATACTAAACACTTCATCGCGGAAAAATAAAAACTTATTTCATGGCCATGCGCGATTGGTGCAGGCTGGAGATGCGGGAGATGGCTGCGACCATCATGCTGGAAAGCAATTGCATAGTGGCGACATCTTTTTCGTCGAAGGCGCTGGGAGATGAAGAGAGCACCTCGAAGACGCCAAGAGTGCGGCGATAGTAGCGAAGCGGAGAGACGAGGATGGAGCGAACTCCGAGGCGGCGGCAACTGGCGAGATCGACACGCGGGTTGCGCTCGGCATCGTGGCAGAGCATGACTTCGCCGGTGCGCACGGCTTCGGCGGAGATACCGGTATCGGTTTGCAGGCGAATTCCGAGGTCGGGAGCGGTGCGGCCGGCGCGGGCGCGGCAGACGATCTCATCGCCAGCACGCAGCGCGATGGCAGCGCCGGTGGCTCCGGTGAGATGCTGGGCGCGTTCAGTAATGGCGCTGATGGCCGGTTCAAGATCCAACTCCGCGGCGTGGATATCAACTTCTTCTCCGGCGTGCACGGCACGAAAACCGGAAACCGGGTGCGCAGCGTTGGCTACGCGAAGCTGGCTGCGAAGGGCGATTGAAGGCACGCGGGCGTGATGGTCGGCAACTTCCAGGAATTCTCGATCTCGAACATGAGGATCGGGGACAGTGCGCAACAAGTCGCGCACAAGACTATCGAGTTCGGAATCGGTGATCAGGTGAGCGGTCTGCTGGTTGCGAAGTGTTCCACCCAAGACGCGTGAGAGGCTGAGCAGCGACGTGTTGCCGCAGGCGAGGCAATAGGGGCGGCTGTTGGTGCTGATCAGTTCGCACTGGATGCAAAATGTGGCGGTCTGCAGCGGAACAAAATGTACGTCCTTGAAAGTAGTGCCGTAAACGGTCTTACTAAACATGCTTGCGAATCCCCGCTCAAGAAATCTGGTGTCCCAAGGTAAATAGGGATGTAGGGATGAAGAAGTAGCCGCGTTGGTTCCGGCTGTGGAAAACATTGATGTTTTTCAATGGAAGCCGTGTTCGGAGGCAGGCTTTGATGCACTATGCAAGAACTTGCAATCGCAACTCACTCGGGCCAAAGCATTGCTGATAATAGACGCGGGGGAGGGACAGATTTTTTTCTTTGACCTCTTGATTTGGCTAGAGCGCTGGCTTAAACTTATGTCATGTCGAGGCAGCAAATGCCTTGATACCGGGGGATTATCATGCAGTGGACAGCACCCGCTTTTGAAGAAGTTTGCCTGAATTGCGAAATCAACTCCTACGCCAGCGCCAAGCTATAACCGTCAGCCCTCCCTGATCTCTACTTGATAAGCCACACGCAGGGATGTGTGTTGGCGGCCTTCTCTTTCGCCCTTTCGGGGCTTGTTCCCTTCCCTAAACATTTGACCCACGGCTTGCGCTGTGGGCTGCATTCTTTCGCCGCTTCGCGGCTAAAATCTGGTTCTTCTAGCCGGCTTGGGCGGCTACGAAGCCTTGGTCATCCTGACCGGGGTGCGGAATCACTTGCACACTGTGCTGCAGAGTACGATCCAGAGCATCGGCGAGAGCTGTGGGAAAATCCATGGTGAGAAGATTGATATCAAGCTGCAGGTGCCGCTGCGAATACAAACGGTGAACGACTAACGCTCCGCGATGGCGATTAGAGGAGCTCACCAGATCGAGCGATAGAGTCCAGGCTGCCAAGCCGTCGAGAGATCTCGATCTCCTGCTCTTGCCCCCTTGAAAAAAAACTTCTCCCCGCCTGGACTGTGCGCCGGTCTCGCCTGCGCGGAAGGGATAGGCTTCGCTGGGAAAAAGCTTGAAGCGTACATCGAAGCCATCGAAGTCATTGGAACTGAACGCAGCTTCGAGAACGCAGCAGACTTGTTCATAGTCCCGGGCGGCTTTGAGCTCCTCTGTGGCGCGCCGGATCGCAAGGTTGTTGATGACGATCTGGCGCTGTTCGAAGGTGCGCTGCGCTACGCGGGCAAGTTCACCCAATTCAAGATAGCCGAGGCGCTGAACCCCGATCCAGATGCCAGTTCCAAGCACCGCGAGAACCAGGCCCAAAGAACTGCCGGTGGGCCAAAGCAGAAATAAACTTAGCAGTGCGAAGACGGCGGAAACCCCGTAGAGCACAATCACCACCTGACGGTGGGTGAGCCCGTGCTGCAGCAGTTTGTGATGAATGTGCTCCCGATCAGCGGTGAATACGGGACGCCCGCTGATCAATCGTCGAAGAATCGAGAGAGAGGTTTCCAGTATCGGCAAGCCGAAGGAAACCACGGGGATGGCGACCGCGACGATCGTGGGAGCTTTTTCCGCACCTTCCAGAGCGAGCGCGCTGAGCAGGAAACCGATGAAGAGACTGCCCGAGTCTCCAAGAAAGATGGTCGCGGGATTGAAGTTGTAGCGCAGAAAGCCGAGGATCGCTCCGGCCAGAGCGATGGTCATCACCGTGACCAGCGAAGATCCGTTCAGCAGAGCGACTACGAACGCCACCAGGGTGGAGAATAATGCCGAGCCCGCAGCCAAGCCGTCTAGGCCGTCGATGAGGTTGAAGGCGTTCGTGATGGCCAATACCCACAGAATCGTGAGCGGCAACCCCACAAACCACGGCAGCTGATGCTGGCCGAACAATACCGGGATGTTAAGAATGCGAAGACCGCCCATGAATAACATGGTGGCGGCAAGACCTTGCACGGCAAACTTGATATAGGGGCCGACGGTGTACAGATCGTCATAAACTCCCAGCAGGAAAACCAACGAGGCGGGCGCCAGGATGGTCAGCAGGGTTTTCAGTGAAAGGGCGGAGTGCAGGTGAGGCAGATAAGCGCCCATTACCGCAGCTGCCACCATGCTTAACGAGAAGGAAATGAAAATGGCCACGCCCCCCAGGCGTGGCAGCGGATTAGAGTGCAGATGCCGTTCATGCGAAGGCACAGCCACCCATCCGCGCCGGGACGCAACGTCCCGCACATAGCGCGTGAGGACGAACGAAAACAACAGCGACAGGAAGAAAATCGCAAAGAAAACTACTGTCAACTGCCCTCCATCGGCTGACTAGTTACAAAAACGTTGGCGAGCGCCACCTTGCTTCTGATACTCGAAGTATGGCATCAGCTGGTGCTGCGTGAAAGTAAGCGAACAGGTTCCATCTGCGTTTGAGGGTTGTTCGGAATCTAGCAGTCTCAGAGGACGGTTTTCAATTGCCATCGGTGAAAAATCTGTGGAAAACAGCGTTGCGTGCCACATGCGTCAATAAAGCGATGTGATCGGCACAGACCTCGCTGTGCTAGACTTTTTAGCGATCCTTCTTCCACCAGAGGCCCGTTAATGGAGTTCGGCAGATTCAGTTTTGCCTGCACCCGCTGCCTGCTTACGTTCGCTCTCGTTTTGTTTTGTGGTTCGGAGTTCGAAGCTTCGGCACAGCAAGCGCCAGCATCTTCACCGGCGGCAGCTCCCGTGCTGCCTGCAGCGGTGCCGATCTCTCAAGCTGCGATTGGAAGCGCGGCCAAGCAGAGTGAGACTCAGAACGCCGCCGCAAATGGAGCTTCAGCTAGCCAGGTTGCACCCGCGACCGAAAATTCTTCTCAGCTGAGGTTGAGCTCCGGTGACTTGCTTGAGGTGAGCATCTATAACGTGCCGGAACTGACCACGAAAGCAAGGGTGGGAAATTCAGGAGATGTTTATCTGCCGCTCATCGACTACGTGCATGTGGCCGACCTCACAGTGGAAGAGGCGCAGGCTTTGATCGAGAAGCGGCTGGATGAGGGCGGCTTTGTCCGCAACGCTCACGTTACGATCTTCATCGACGAATCTGCGGCCCAGGGAGTGACGGTCCTGGGCGAAGTGACCAAACCCGGCATCTACCCGGCTCTTGGAGACCGCAGGCTCTACGATATGATTTCGGCGGCGGGAGGCTTCACAGCTTCGGCGGGACGGAAGGTGAGCATCATCCGGCAACACAGCCAAGCCGAACCGATCACGGTAAACTTGCCGAGGAATTTGGCTGACGATCTGCAAGACAATGTTGTGATTGAGCCTGGGGATACGATTACGATACCGCGGGCACCGATCATCTACGTGGTTGGGGATGTGGGGCATCCAGCCGGATTGCTGGTGGATAACGGCAGCCTAACTGTGTTGCAAGCATTGGCGCTGGCGGGCGGGACAAATCACACGGCAAAGATGGGCGGGGTCCGCATCATCCGCAAGGGCCCGACGGGGATGACCGAAACCCCAGTCCCGCTGAAAAAGATGTTGGAAGCAAAGGCTCCTGATCTAACCCTTCAAGCCGATGACATACTTTTTGTGCCCCTCAGCGGCGTACGATCTGCTGCCGGAACAGGCCTTAACGCGGCAATATCGGCGGCAGCTGGGCTGGCAATCATCGCCGCACATTAGACTCCACATCCGAGGCGGGAACTGCGACGCTGATTAGGCGGCGATTTCTGTTTCGCTACGTTCCGGAAGGTTCAGCACGCGTTCGAGGACGCGAATATACTTTTCCGCTGTCTGACACCGGGAAAACTTGCGGACAATGTGTTCCCTGCCGTTGTGCCCCAGCTCGCGTGCCAATTCGCGATTCGTGGCCAGATAGCGAATCGCGTTGGCCAAAGCTTCCGCGTTTTCCGGTTCGATTACAAGGCCGCCGCGAGCTTCCTCTAAAATACTGCGCGCTTGCCCGTCGACTCCAAGAATTACAGGGCGCGCGCACGACATGAATTCCAGCATCTTGGTAGGAATTACCGTCTTGAATACGTCGGCCTTCTTGAGCAGGACGAGACAAACGTCCGATGCGGAAATGTAGGCGGGAATTTTTTCGCGAGGCTGCTGATCGATGAACCGCAGATTGCTCAGGCCGCGCTCGCGTGCCAGCGTAACGATGCGCTCTTTTTCCGCGCCTTCTCCCAGCAGGAGAAATGCAATCTCCGGATTGGTCCCCTGCAATTGCATGGCAGCGGAAATGATCGTTTCCAATCCGTGAGCCATTCCCATCGTGCCGATATAGGAGACAACAAATTTTTTCTCAAATCCCAGCTGCCCTCTCAGACTGGTTGCCGGGTTTGTAGTAAATGCGGGTGGAGAGAATAGATCGGTCTCCACACCATTCTCAATCACTGAAATCTTTTCACGAGGGACACGCCAGTGTTCGATCAGATAATCTTCAAACGCGGGCGTGACCACTACGATGCGGTCTGAACGGCGATACAAGAAGCCTGCGATTCTCGCCAGAGTGCGGTGAAGTAGGGAATTTCCATTCCCCATACCAACAGCGGCCAGGGATTCGGGCCAGAGGTCGCGCACTTCGAAGATAAAAGGTACGCGTTTGCAGCGAGCCAGCCACCAGCCCGAAAGTCCGACCAGCAATTGCGGTGAAGTTGCAATCACAACGTCGGGACGAGACAGGAAAAGACCTGTGCTGGCCGCCGATGCGCAAAACGAACTGTAATTCAATATCCGCTCATACGCTTTGCGATTAGGAAAAGGAAGCAGCCAGGAGCGGACCACATTTACGCCGTCTATTTGCTCGCGATATAGCAGGCGCCGGAATTTATCGCGATACTCGCGAGGAACTACCCCCGTGGGATGATTAGGAAACCCCGTGAGCACGGTGACTTCGTGCCCCGCAGCGACCCAATGCCGTGACAACTCGACCGCTCGCGCGGCCGGTGCGCCCATCTCGGGTGGAAAGTATTGCGAGACGTAGAGAATCTTCATGAGAAATTCACGAAGCCCGATTCATGCCGCCTACGCCTGGAGCGTCATCGTTGCGGCGAAGGTCTTTTGCAGCGACGGGCACAGCAATCGGTTGTCCCAAACAGCGCGACTCTTCGAGTGCAAACGTTGCTCGCATCGTGTTCGCAATTTCATGAAATGGAATTGGCGACTGGGCTCCGGTTTGAATTGCATTGACGAAAGACTGCCACTCACCACGATGCCCTTTGTCCTGGCGCAGAAGTGAGCGAAACACGTGTTTCTTTCCACTTCGTACAAGTTCCAGCCGCCGAAAGTCTTCGAGCACTGCGACGTTACCGCCACCAAAAACTTCGATTCGTTCTTTGGAATAAGACTTATCCCCGTTCGCGAAGTAGCTGATGGTTCCCTGCGAGCCGTCCCCGAAGCGCAGCGAACATACAACGTTGTCGTTGCTGTATCGACCCGGGTTGGTCAGGCTGCGCGTTTCGACTTCTACAGGGGACGAGGCTGTCAGAAAGCTCAGGAAATCCACAAAGTGGCAGACTTCTCCCACAATGCGTCCGCCGCCCTGCTCGGGATCATTCAGCCAGTGATCTGCTGGAATGAAGCCTGCGTTGACGCGATAGTGAAGCGCCAGGGGCTCACCGACTTCCCTTAGAAAATTCTTCATTCGAATTGCCAGCGGGGCGAAGCGACGGTTGAAACCAACCATGAGAAGCGGATGCGCGGAGCCGAGATCATCGTGCACCTCGACAATTCTATTTAGCTCGGCTTCGTTGAGGCACAAAGGTTTTTCGCAGAAGACATGTTTGCCTGAACCAAGCGCCGCGATTATCTGGCTGACGTGCAGATGATGGCGTGTAGTGATGACGACGGTATTGACCGTTGTATGGCTAAGAATCTCCCTCTCATCGGTGGTGCAGGAACGAAATCCGAATTTCTGGGCGGCATACCGGGCGTGCGATCCGCTCGCGGCGCTGGCTATGACCATTTCCACACCAGCAACACGCTTGATCGCAGGAAGAAGTGTGCTCGTGGCAAAACTGCCTGCTCCAAGAAGACCGATCTGAATGGACTTGTGAGTCGCAACGCGTCGATCAGGGGCAGACAGAGTTATGGTACAGCTGTCGTTTGCGCCTTCCGGATATGCGATCAATACTCCCAGGAACGGCTCCTGCGTTTTGCCTGTGATCAAATCGTATGCGGATTGCGCGCGGGCGACGGGGTAGCGATGAGTGATCAGCGGCTGCAAATTAAGTTTGTGATCGGCGAGAAGCTTTAGAAAAGCTTCCATGTTTCGCGTTTCGGTCCACCGTACGTAGCCAATCGGGTAGTCGATTCCCTTCTCTTCATAGGCGGGGTCATAGCGGCCGGGACCGTAGGAGCGGGAGACACGGAAGTCGAGCTCCTTTTCATAAAAAGATCTCCGCGGGATGTTCATCGCCACCGTTCCGACAGCCACGACCACAGCGCGATGTCGCGCTACTGCTCCCGCGAGGTTCACGGGATCATTGCTTGCGGTTTGCGCGGCAATGAGAACCGCGTCAGCACCGCGTCCAGCTGAGTGCTGCAGACATAAATCTTGAAAACCGAAAGCGGAAGTACTCACCGCATCGGCTCCGAGGCGCAGAGCCAAGTCCGCACGCTCGGTGGAGATATCCATTCCGAGCACGCAACAGCCGGCGGCTTTAAGGATTTGCACCGTCAATTGACCAAGCAACCCGAGACCGATCACGGCTACGACGTCGCCCAGTTTGGCTTCGGCGTTCCGCACTCCGTGAAGCGCGACTGCTCCGAGCGTGGTGAAAGCAGCTTCGTCGAAGCTCACAGTGTCAGAAGGAATCCGCGCGATGAGCAGGCGGGGAACACACGCAAATTCGGCATGCACGGCGTGGCCTGCGCCGGCGCATGCCACGCGGTCTCCGGGATTGATATCGGCAATGCCTTCGCCCACAGCGACAACGGTTCCGGCGCTGCTGTAACCCAAGGCACTGGGTTGATCGAGACGGCTGCGGACCGTAGACACGGTCGCGAGCAAACCATCGCGATTGATCTTGCTCAGAACTTCGCGCACAAGATCCGGGCGCATTCTCGCCTTCTGCAGCAAGCTTTTGCTGGCAAAATCGGAGGAAGCTCGCTCCGTGCCAGCGGAAACTACGGAGGCGGCGGTGCGCACTAGCACGTATCCCGCCAGCAATTTGGGGGTGGGCACGTCCGTGACGGTAATTTCGGCGGTGCGTGAATCCTGAAAAACTTGCTTCATGCTTCGTCTACACTCATCGCGGCCAAGCGCGCTTTCGCCGGAGGCGTCCGTTTCTCCGTAAGATTCACTCGATAAATCTCGGTTTCATCGCGAACAATGATTACCTGGCCGTCCACTGATTCAACCTTGCATTGTTCGTCCGTGAGAACCGCAGTCACGAAACGCACTGGCAGTTGTGATCGAGTTTCGTAAAGCAGAGAAACTGCCGGTTGTAGATCGCCATAGGTGGGCGACTCCCAGCCGAGCAGTTGCGTGTCCGCGATCTCGGTCTCCGAGTCGTCCCATGCCCGCGTCAAGACTTGGTTCCCGGCACGAATGACCGCCGCACTGCCTGGGACGCTGGCAAAAATATTCCAGCGAATCCGCGATTTGTCCGATGCGAACTCAACTTGAAAAGGCGCGTCGAAAATCTCATACGGAAGATCGGCTGCTAGCCAGTGTAAGCGCACGTCGTGTACCCCGGTTCCTTCTATGTCATCGATGATGACCCAACCCGAGCCAGTCAGCCACCGAACAGCACGGCGATGCTTCACGCCAAAACGTTTGTAGCCGTCGTGCTCACCCTCAAAGCGATCGGCGCAAGCCTGACCGTGCGAAGTATACGAACGACCCGACCCTTGCGCCCAGTCAACCCAAAGAAACCGGCCAGCGCGCCGCATCTGGTCGTGATGATCGATAGTAACGGTGTTATGAACGGCAGTCCTCGCAAGGCCATTATTCCACGGCGGAGGGCCGTTGTAGAGATACGTTCCGGCATCGCGTGCGAGGTTAATACCGCGCCACCACAAATCGACGTGCAGTTGATCGGCTTGAAAAGGGCGGCGCGTGTAGTGGCCGGCGCGAATCAGCGCCCAGGAATGTGAATCGCCGAGGCGGAAGTATCCGGTTTCGGCAGATGCACATGAAATTGAAGCAGTTTTTTCTGCAACCGCAGGCTTTGCTTCGGGCTTTGTTCCGAATTTTGTCCCAAACCAGAGTGCAGCTTCATCCCAGGGCCCCGGCGGTAGCGTGGGACGATCGAGAACTGCAGCGCCTAACTGCAGCAACGGGCGAAAGTCACGATATGCAGATAGCGCGAGGGGAAAAATCATGCTGCCATCGTCGGAACCGTAGTTCGGTGCAAGGCCGCTTTCCGGATCTACCCAGGCGCGCATAAATTCAAATGCGGCTCGCGCGCGCTTGCGAACTTCCTCGGGGAGCGGAGTCTGGTGAATCTCCGCAAGACGTAGTGTCCACAGCAGCAGATGCAGGATCATGCGCTGGTAATTAAAGGAATGCTGCTGCGAAACGCCTTCGGGCGTGATCTGATCAATCACCGCCTCCTGCAAAAGATGGGCGCCAAGGTTCTGCCAAATCTGAGCCTCTCGTAATTCTGGATAAAGCGTGCCTGCGGTCCACAGGCCGACGGCCTCGCTGATCAAATGATTGCTGCGTTGGGAGCGAGCATAGCCGAGGGTCTGCGCCGTGCGCCAGGCGTGAGCCGCGATCATGGAAACCAGTAAGGCGACGCGCTCATCGGTGGTAGAAGGTGAATGGGCGAAAGCGTGCAGCGCGAATGACCATGCAAGGATTCGCAACGAACACTCCTGACCGCAAACCCAAAGTGGGCCGGCCATGGGCGGACTGTGGCGAGCCCAGTCTTCGATCGCGTTCCAGAAGGCTCGCGGAAAGCGCTCATCACCGCTGAGAGCGTAAGCTCGAACCACCGGGTAGACAAACAAGAACCGGGAGGGCTCGAGGATAAATTTGAGATCGCCGTATGCGGGCGAGGCAAAACGCATCTGCGTCCACTGCTGTTGCGGTGAAACGCTCTGCCCTGTAGCCGGATTCCGAAGCCATTGCGGCGGGAACTCGCATGGGAAAGACAGTTGGCCGAAGAACGGCAGATTGCCGGCGAGAATTGACTCCGCTTCGGTAACGACCGATGCTTCTCCACCGATCCCGGTGATTTCTCTAATGCTCGGACCGAGGCTTTGCGCGTCGGTAAAGAAAAATTTCCTTGTGCCGTCGTGCCGCGTAGATCGTATTTCTTCGGCTCGAACACCAGGAGCAATCCGCTTGAGGTCCCAGGAATCCCAACCTTGTACGGAGCGCATCCGCCAGGACATCAGGCCGCTGCCGCGTTGGAGTTCGTATTCGAGGCGCAGCATGCCGTCGCGCACGCCGAAGGTGCGGCCGATTTGCAGCATAGCGCCAATCTTACTCATTCGGCCTACTCATCGGCTCACCCATTCGCCATTCCCGGTGCGGACGCGAAACGCCGATTCGTGAGGCGCTCCGCCGCCCTCGCCTGCAGCCATTCATGCATAACGAAGAATTGATTATCCTTGTCCGCATCGGAGTCGAGATCGGATTGTGGCTTCGGCGAGATCGTGCCGCGATCAAGAGAGGCAACTACTTCGGCAGCCTTTTCAATGCCAAAAGCGATGAACCGGTCGCGCAAGTCGCTCAGCGATTCGCACTGGGCCGCGCCAGGAAATTCGTAGCGCTGAAGGATCGGGCCGGTATCGATTCCGGCATCCATGTAGTGGATAGTGACGCCGACTGGAACATGCTTGAGTAGCGACCACTCGGGGCTGCTCATACCTCGAATTTCTGGCAGCAAGCCCAGGTGCACGTTAAGAACCCCAAGACGCGGGACATCGAGGAGAGGCTTTCGCAAGATGTTGCCGCCGGTGAAGATGATCAGATCGGGCGACCATTCTTTGAGATGGGCGATCGATTTCGGTGCATTCTGATCGTTGCAGATAACAATCGGAAAGCGGTAAGCCGCACCTACTTCCCGCAGGTTGCTAAAGAATTTATCTTCGTGTTTGAGAAGAGGATGAAGATAAGAATTCCGAAGTTGCAATGGCCTATCGGTTTTTTGTGGAATCAATTTAGAGAGCGCGTAGCGCGCAACATCTCGCGCTCCCCACTGTCCGAGCTTGCGCAGCAAAGTTCCGCGATCCAGAGTCGAAAGCGCAAGAGCGCCAACCGGAACATGCCCTGACTTGGCGATCTGCACGGCCATGGCACAGGCGGATTCGCTGTATACACTCGAGCACAAAATTACGATGCGCATGGTAAAGTCTCGGCAGCGGATGCTTCAAATGATTGCTTGAGGCGCTGTTCCAGCAGGAGTGCATCCGCGTAGAATTTGCATCCCCAACTGATGTAGCGCAGTGGTTGATAACTGCCCCAGATCGGGCAAGAGCCGCTCACTCCGCCCACAACTCCCCGTGGCCCGCGGGATGGAATCAATTGCTTCAGCATCTCGTTCATCTTTAGGCCGGCGTTGAGATAACGCAGGTCGTCTGTCACCTCAAACAGTCGTAGCCAAACGCATGACATCTGCGCGTTTCCGGTCAGGCACGTGAAGCGCTGGCCGGCTTTGAAATCTTGCTCGTAGGCGCCGGATAAATATTTATTGGTTTCGAATTTCCGCAGCAGCACCCACGCTGACTTTGCGACAGTTTCGATGGCATCGCTCCTATGCCGCAGAATGGCGCATTCCAAAACACCCTGCAGCACGTAGGCGATGAAGTGCAGATAGTTGGGATGGTCTTGCAGGTTGATGCCATCGATCCAGCCGCTGGGTCGGAAGTGTGACAAAACCCAATCGAGATTTTTCTCAGCCGAAGGACCGTAATCCGAAGGGTGAACGTTATCGCTGTGATCATGATTATCCGCGCCGCGATAATTCTCGGTCTGCGCAGATAGCTCAGCCAGCGACCATGCGACCATGCTGTAGTAAGTATGAGCCGCACCTTGATACGCGCCTAGACCTGACCACGATCCATCGGCCTGCTGCATTTTAATCAGCCAATCGCCCGCGGTGGTGGCCGATTGCCAAATCTCCGAACAGTTTGTTTCCGCGTGAGCGCGAACCAAACCTTGCAGGATCTGGCCGGTATTGAATACCGACGGTTGCGCTTCGTCATTGTGCAATCCGCCGGGAAATGCGCCGGTCGGCAGCTGTAGTGAGAGCAACCACTGCGTGGCACGCTGGGCGACGGCAAGTGGCTCTTGATCTCCGGTGGCGCAGGCAAAGTTGTAGAGCGTCGGAATAATGTAGCCGGTGACCTCGGGATAGGATGCCGAATAACCAGTGAGCAGGCTGTAGTAGGCAGCAATGCCGCCGTCGGGGCGTTGCGCATCGAGAATCCAGCGCAGTAATGCGTTTAGCATCTCCACGCTGGCGCGCTTAGTGGTTGAATAAGAATAGAGATGCCGCTGCTCAAACGAGACCCGCAGTTTGTCCGCCATGAGTTTCTGGGCAAGCGGAAACACGCGCTGCGGCTGGCGCAGCAAGCCAGTTACTTCGACCAGCGCTTTGGCAGTACGACCGGTGGTGGCGCTGTGGTTGCCGCTATTCACGCAGTGGCCGCCTCGTGTGTGTGACCGAACTCTTCCGTCCTCTGCTGCACGCTGGCATCGAGAAAAATCTGCATCCAGTTTTCCAGGGTCAGGAATTGCCAGATTTGCATCGACCAATCTTCAGTGCCACTGCGTTGTTCATCGATGAAGCGGCGCACCGCTTCCGGGCGAAACAGGCCGCGGTTGCGAATATTGGTTTCAGAAAGCAGATCATCGACCATCTCGCGCAAATCGTTAGCCAGCCAGTAATCGACTGGCGCAGCAAAGCCGGCTTTCGGCTGGCGCAATACTTCGGTGGGAAGAATATCTTGCATTGCCTTGCGCAAAATGTGCTTGGTTGTCGGACGAAAAAATCCCTTGAGTTTGAGATTTGGCGGAATATTCCAAGCAGCAAATTCAGCTAGCTCACGATCGAGAAAGGGTACGCGCACTTCAACTGATGACGCCATGCTCATCTTATCGTTGTAATTCAGGTTCAGGCTCGTCATGAATATCTTGGTATCGAGATAAAGCATCTGATTGAGAAAGTCGGCGTCGCGCACTTCGTTGAAGCGAGCATGGTGGCGAATCGCTGGATCGGAAGCGCGAAGCTGATCCTGAATCTCAGGCGCATACAAACTCGTCTTCTGCTCAGAGTCGAGATAGGTGCAGTTGCGGATGAAGCGGTCTTCGGGCGCGAGCGAGGCACTGCGTGCCATCTTCTTAGCGAGGCGCACGCTTCCTTTCATCGCCGTACCGCGCAGACTGGGGAGTGCGTCAATACCGGATTCGATTCCCCGACGAAACGCACTGGGAATTCTTCGATAGGCGCTCGCCCAGCGATGCGCTGCATGCTTGCGATATCCAGCGAACAATTCGTCTCCTCCAACGCCGGAAAGCATAACGGTGGCCTGCTTACGCGCTTCGCGGCATACCAGATAGGCGGCGATGATCGCCGGATCCGCGGTGGGCTCATCCATGTGCCACGTGAGACGAGGGAGCAGATCGGTGACGTCGGGCTCAACTACGATCTGCTGGTTCTCACAACCTAACTGCGCCGCAAGGCGCGCAGGCACATTGGGATCATCGAGCGCGGTTTCGCCGATGCGATACTTGTGAGGAAAGGTAATCGTGTAAGTACGGACGGGCTGTTTTGTCGTTCCGCACTTCGTCGTTCCGGACATCATGGCCACGATGCTCGATGAATCCAACCCGGCACTGAGAAATGCTCCGATGGGAACGTCGCTCACCATCTGCTGTTGCACGGAATGCCGAAAGCGTTCGCGAACTTCATCGGCAAGATCGGCTTCGGATCGCGGATACGGCGCGTCGGCGTGGGGAAAAGTCAGGTCCCAGTATTGACGGATTTTCAATTCACCGTTGCGGAAGGTCGCGCAGTGTCCGGCGGGAAGTTTGTAGATGCCGCGAAACATGGTCTTGGGATCTGAAACCCACAAGAACGTCAGATACTGATGCAGCGACTCCAGATCAAGCTGGGCATCGATTTCGGGCACGTGGAGCAGGGCTTTCACTTCGGAAGCAAAGGCGAGCTTTCTGCCGCGGTGCGAATAATAAAAGGGCTTCACTCCGAAATGATCGCGCGCCAAAAACAACTCTGGAGTGCCTGAACGAAGATCGCAGATGGCAAATGCGAACATGCCTTTGAGGCGATGAACGCAATCTGCACCTTCCTGCTCGTACAAGTGGATTATGACTTCCGTGTCGGTGTTGGAGGCAAAGCGGTGGCCTTTGCTTTGCAGCTCGCGGCGAAGCTCGGCGAAGTTATAAATTTCGCCGTTGTAGGTGATCCAGACTGTGCGATCCTCGTTGCACATCGGCATGTGGCCGTCGGCTGAAAGATCGAGAATGGCGAGGCGGCGACTGCCCAGGCCAACGTAAGAACCATCGGAAAATCTTTTCTCCCACAGGCCGGAGTCGTCGGGACCGCGGTGCGCCTGGACATGCGTCATCCGGCCGAGCACTTCCCTGTCTCCGCAGTTGGCGAGTCCGGCGATGCCGCACATAGTGCGCCTGATTCCTTTCTTCTTTACTAGTTCACTTGCGTTTTAATTTATTCAGTTCGCTTGCGTTTCAGTTCGTAAATCTTGGCCTTGGTGTGAAACATCTGCACCGCCTGAAAGCCACAGTAGATAAGGCCGGGCACGCCATCCAGAAAACCAAATCGCAACACATAACGATACAGGAAAAGCAACACAGGAGAACCGGGAAGCGCAAAGAGTTTGCGCTTCAGCCAGCGGCGACGCTGGGCCTGCGTGCCTGCGAGCGATGGGGGAAGTTCTTTGTCATCTCCCTCCAGCAACACACGCGACTCCCAGTTGGAATACTCATCATGTTTCTGAATGTAACGCGAAAGCGATTCCACATTGTGATGAATCAGAGGATTCCGCAACTTTGCAGTGGCGCCGTCGGCGACAACGTGCTCATGCACTTCCATGTCAGCCATGGAAGGATCCTGATCTTTCAGGCGGCATTCATAGCGTCCTCGGCCGCGGCGAAACAATGAAAGTTTCCACAGGCCAACGTCTCCATGCTGCAAAACTCGGCCGAGAAACTGCGTGCGTAACTGGATGAAATATCCATTGACCGCCGGATTTTGAATTGCCGGACGAATTTCTTCTGCAAGTTCTGGGGTGATCAGCTCGTCGGCATCGAGCAAAAGAATCCAATCGTAAGCGATTGGAAGCGTGTCCATGGCCCATTGCCGCTTCTTGGGCCATCCACCCTGATAATGAAACTGCACGACCTGTGCGCCGTGGGATCGAGCGATCTCGACGGTATCGTCCGTGCTTTGCGAGTCAATTACGTAAACTTCACCAACGGCCTTCAGCGCCTGCAAACATCGCGGCAGATTTTTCCCTTCGTTGCGCGCTGCAATGATGACGCTAACCGGGAGAAAGCCGGCGGGAGCGGCGATCGTGGGTTTCCGGCCTTCTTCAATTTTTTCCATTGCGGCGATTTCTCAATTCGAAAGGTGCCGCTCACACCAGCTTTGCAGCACATACAACGACCACGGGCGAGACCAGGACGTGCGACCCTCCAGAAAATCATGCCACACGTTGCGGGCCGCCGCTTGGTTGATAAAAGTACCCAGCGCACCATCGCCGATCTTGCTCAACGATTCTTCAACCACCGGGCGCAACGCATCGCGCAGCCAGTGCTCGAATGGCAGCGTAAAGCCTCGTTTCCGTCGATGGACGATTTTATCCGGAAGTTCGCCTCTGAGCGCTCTCACCAGCAAAGGCTTCGGCGTCGTGGCATCGAGCTTCCACGCTCCCGGCAGCGCGAGGACACGGCGCGCCAGTTGATGGTCAATCAACGGTACGCGCACCTCCAGGCCGTGCGCCA
This sequence comes from uncultured Acidobacteriaceae bacterium, assembly GCA_963838015.1. Classification (GTDB taxonomy): domain Bacteria; phylum Acidobacteriota; class Terriglobia; order Terriglobales; family Acidobacteriaceae; genus Sulfotelmatobacter. The sequence continues at coordinate 330,831 of CAWIPG010000002.1, forward strand.
TGCTCATGAAGTCGGAGTCCCGTAACAGTGTGTTGAGCATATAACAACGTGCTTCGAGATAGGAAACACGGTTGATTGGGTCTAGGCGCTGAGCGCGGCTCAGGGTCGCGATCATGGATTTGTCCGAGCACACAGGTCCTATCTTCCCCGCTGGCGGCAGTAATAATTTTTGCCGCTGGTCCGGGGTGAACAACATGCGCGAAAGAAAATAAGGATGAGCAGTGCCTCCGCCATTGCGGCTAAGAGCAGTTAACTTACGATTCTGATCGCTGGAAGGAGCGAGTGCGGCAAAAATACTTGTTGACGGATTACGGATTGCTTTCGGTATGCGCCCCCATGCGTTCGCAAATCGTTCCATGCGAGGCACGGTGTGGAAACTGGAGTAGCCGGCAAACATTTCATCGCCCCCCAACCCCGACAGAGCAACCTTTACACCGGCTGCCCGGGTTCGCTCCGATACGAAGTAGGTGTTGATGCCATCGATGGTGGGCAGATCCATTGCGTTGATAGCGGGGGCAATCGCAGCGAAAATATCTGATTGGGAAACGGTGATCTCGTGATGATCGGTGCGAAACTGTTGCGCGATGGCGCGGGAGTACTCCGCCTCGGAATAGTCAGCCTCTCGAAATACGATGGAGAATGTGCTCGGTCGAATGCCACTTCGGCTTAATATGGCGACGAGGCTGCTGGAGTCGATGCCGCCGGAAAGAAATACGCCTACCGGAACATCGCTTACCATTTGCATGCGCATCGATTCGTCGAGCAGTTCGGCGATCTGGGCTTCGCTTTCGCTTCGCTTTTCTTCATTGCCGTCACAACTCTGACGGCAATCAGTCAGCTCCGCGTCTCCGGGATTTGGCCCCACTAGGTCCCAGTACTCCACTTGCTCTACCTTTCCGTTTTCCCAAGTCAGATAGTGGCCGGGCAGGAGCGCGTTCACTCCTTCGAGCAATGTATTCGGATCATAGAGCGATCCAAAGGTCAGATAGTTCATGAGGCCGGCAGAATCAATGCGCCGCGGAACCAGACCAGTTCCAAGGAGGGTCCGGACTTCGGAAGAAAATAAAAAATAGCGATCCGATTGCCAGAAGTAAAGCGGCTTGATGCCCATGGAATCGCGGGCGACAAACAGACGATGTTGCTGTGCATCCCATATTGCGAAGGCAAACATGCCGCGGAATTCATGCAAGCACTTTTCGGCCCAACGGCCATAAGCTTTGAGGATCACTTCAGTGTCGGAGTGACTGTTGAAGTGAAGGCCCTCTCGCTCCAATTTCGCGCGAACTTCGCGAAAGTTGTAGAGTTCTCCGTTGTATACGATCCAGTTGCCGGTTGCGGGATCGTTCATGGGCTGATGCCCTTGAGGAGACAGATCGAGGATCGCCAGGCGGCGATTTCCCAACCCTATTTCGACGGCTTCCGATGCGGAATCATGCAGGATTATTGTGCCGCCATCGTCCGGCCCCCGATGAGCCAGAGAACAGGGTCGCGCGCTCCAGCAATTCTGCGGGCACTCGCACGTTGTGGCCAATGATGCCGAAAATTCCACACATCCGAAACCATCACTCCTTAAGGGCTTTGTAGCTCATCTTACGTGAAGCGCTGGGCGTCCAGTGATGAGCACGGGTTTGCCGCAGGTTATTCACTCCGCTTCAATGCGCGAATTCGTGCTTCGGCAAGACGCCGAGCCACTCCAAGCAATTCGTTGACGTGATTGTCCCAACTGAAATCTCGCGACCGCACGATTCCCTTTTCACGCATGGACGCGGCCTGCGCCTCTGATCGAGATGCTTGCATGACCCGTTCAGCGAGAAGTTCTGGAGAGAAACGTGGAAAATACAACGCAGCTTCCCCGCAGATTTCGCGATGCACCGCCAGATCCGACGCGATAACGGGAAGGCCGCTGGCCATCGCTTCGACCAGCGGGTGAGCGAATGTTTCAGCGTAGGCGGGAGTCACATAGAAATTGCAAGCTCGATTGAGGTGATGCAGCAGAGAGTATGGGACTGCGCCTAGCTCAACCACTTCCTCGCCAAGCTGAAGTTGGCGGACCAATTCCGCCGCTGTGTTCGCGCGGTAGTTCCCCGGATTGTCCCTGGAATTTAATTTGCAAGTGAGGATTAAGCGGACGGTGCGAGGGTGCAGATTTTTCTTCAGAAGCGCAACGCCGCGGATCAAGGTTTCAAAATTTCGATAATAGTTGTAGTGGCTGACGAAAAGCAGACGGAGTGAATTCTTCGTCGCAGCAAGCCGTTCCTGCACTTCTGGCGGCAACGGCGATTGGTCCCGGAAGAAGGCTTCGTGATTAAAACCGTGGTGGATACAGATGACATCCTTCCCTGTCCAGCGCCGAAGGTTGCTGGCAAAGGCTTCACTCGGGGCGACCGTGCAGTCGGCTGCGCGTACGGACCATCGGGCAAGCGCGGACTTTGCTTCATTGTCGAGCCATAGACGATAGTCGCCACGGTCCCGCAGATCGCGCCGAAAGTCGGACGATGTGTAGAGCGCATTCCGGCTTAAAAGGATTTGTGGCACGGGCGAGCGGTAGAGCGCAAAGTTTCCTGTCGACAACAGGACGTGGGCGCTGGAGCGGTGAATCATGCCCGGAAGATTGCGTTGTTCGTACCAGAATCGTGTGGCGGAATTGGAGAGGCAATCGGCTTGCAGAAGCGTAATGCGAGTAGAATCTGAAATCTCGTTACGCAGTTGTCCGTTCACCAGGAGCGTTGTACGCACATCGTCTCGAAGCGCAAGGCGCGGCAATACGTTGCGGATGTAGGTGAGACCTCCGCCGGCACTGGCCGCCAGCGCGTTGATAAAGAAGTGGATCATACGGGCAGGTCAGTTTTCAGGTACGAATCCATAGCCAGCACGAATCGATCATCACTACAAATCAGTCATGAGAGCCGCAACATTTTGCGGAGGCGTTTTCTGCGAGTGCTCCACCACGGATCAACCAGGCCGGAATAAAGAAAACGATACTCGGGCGCGGAGTACTTCACTTCGACCTCGCGGCGCCACAGCAGAGATAGGCTGTCATATCGGCGGTCGATGATGCCTGCGCAAGGAGCGAAACAGAAACGATGGTAGCGCCGTATCACTTCCCATGCATTCGCATCCACCGCATTCCAGCCGAATGTCCAGGCGAAGGCGTCGATCGGCTTTTGCGTCCATAAGGCTAGCTTGCGCGCGCTGTCGCCGATTTCCTGCTCCAACTTATCCGGCGATAATCCCACCAGCCGTTGATGCGTAAGCGTGTGGTTCCCGATGGCGTGGCCTCGGGCTGCGAGGTCCGCAATCTGTGCGGGGTTCATCGGTTTCCAGTCTTCCCATTGTTCGTCGCCGGGTCTGGAGTCAGGATTGATATTCGTACGGTAGAACGAGAGCGCCTGGCCAGCAGCGCATTCGGCAAAGGCGGGCACAACAAAAAATACTCCCCGGCCGCCGAAGGATTCGAGCAACGGCGCAGCCACGGCGTAGTTGCTCTCTCTTCCGTCATCAAAGGTAAATAGCAGCAGGGGCTTCGAGTTGATTTGCAATGGTGGATCGTCCCATAGCTTGGCGAACATTTCCAGAGTGGTGATTGTAAAGTGTTGGGAGGCCCACTTCAGTTGATCGCGGAACTTCGACTCCAAGGAATCTGGTGTTTCATGTACGCCGACAACCAGTCCGCTGGCCTTCAACTTTTGCACGCGCAGAGCTAATTCGTCGAGACGAGCCAGAGTCGCAGTTCGAATCAGCAAGGCTCGAGCTTCGGTCCTGAGGTTCATTGCGTGTTTATTGGTGTGCCGCAGTTGTTTAACGGGCTGCGGACAAACCGGTGTTTGACAAAAAACAACCACAGGGGCTAAAGCCCCACCTCACACTTGCACTTTACGCGGCGCTGAAGCGCCGCTCTTCCACGTTACCGCTTGCTCCCACGTTACTGCATTTGCTTTCGCGGTAGTGCTCTTCTTACGTTCTCTGACGGCCATTGTTCTTAGGGCTAAGTTTGTTTTCGGCCTGCTAAATCAGTCCGTCGCCATCGGCGGGCACGGGATACCAATCTTTTGTTGGTAGTAGATTTGCTTTGTCGAGAAGCCAGCCTATCGGCGCATCGAATTGGCGACGTTGAAAACCTCTTTGGCGCAGTGCCTGCTGTCTGTCTGGGCCTTGGTTGCGCAGGACGATTGCGTCGACGGTCTTTTGATAGTGAGCGGCGAGTGCGCCGACCATGCGGAGCCACTCTTCCGGTGGAACTTCTGGATAAACATCGAGCACGTTGAGTGTTTTGATCTGATCGCGATATCCCCGAGTGCGTTGATTCACGGTTACCAGGATTTCCTGGTCGGGACTGTGGCTGCGAAATGCGAACGCCGCTGTGGTTGCATCCCTTCGCGAGAAATATCGCCAGCGAATGTAGGCTAAGTCGCGCAGCGAAGTTAGTTTCACGGAGGGATAGTGAACTCGCAGATCGTTCACCTGCTCTGCCGAAGTAAGAAGTTGAAGGGCATCGGGTGGAACCGTATCGATTTGGAGCGGGCGAACGAGAGCCGCAAGCTGGGAGATTGGGCTTCCGGCAAGACGCGTGAGCACGCGATTCGAACTTCGGCGATAAACAAACTCCTCGACCACAGGCGGCCAGCGTAGGACGGCGAATAATTCGCTATCGGAATACGGCATTGGACTTGCGCCCGCCGCCTTCCACAAAGCTGCGGCCTCAGGGTTGGCTGAAGTTCCAAACAAGGGCCACTGCCTGGCGAGGCGGCAGTATTGAAGAAAGATGCGGCCTCCTTGACCACGATGGCGATCGTCTACGTAGAACGAACTTGAACCCATGAGAAGAATTTTTTTGTTCTCGAAGCGAAAGGCTTGCGGGCTACACAGGATGCAGCCCACGAGTTGATCGGCGGAGCGGAGGCCGAAGCCTAAAGGACTTTGCAGCTGGCGTGCTGGGTTTTCGAGCAGAAACCAGCGAAGGTGCGCCTCTACCGATTCTCTGGTTCGGCCCGACTGTGCAGCAATAAAACTTGCGACCGCGGCTATATCTTTTTCTTCGATGACAGCGAGTTGCGCAGGCGCAGTTTGCAGTGGCATGGGCATTGGCGTCGTCATTGCGCGGCTGCCTCATAAATTCTCATTAGGTTTTGCGCCTGATGGGACAAGGTCAGCTTATCGAGGATTGTCTGCCGAGCGGCGCTGCCGATTCGTCCGCGCAGATCTAAGTCTCCCAGCAGGATTTGCAATCCTTGCACGAGTTCTTCGAGGCCATCGATTGGGATGAGCCAGCTATTTTTCGCGTGATCGATGACTTCGTCGATGCCTTGCCCCCAGCACGCGATCGCCGGCTTGCCGCTCGCCATTGCTTCCAGATAAACGCATCCGAGACCTTCGTAGCGGCTGGGCAAAACAAAAATCGTGCAGTTGCGCATGGCGTCAGCCACATCGGCGCGGCTTTGCCGGCCTAGAAAATGAACCTGCTCGCTGATGGCCAGATCTCGCGCCAGAGCGGCAAAGCGCTCTCGATCTGCTCCTTCGCCGATCATGCGGCATTGCAGTCCGGGATGCGAATCCTTGATTCGGGCGAAGGCGCGGAGTACGAGCTCATGCCCTTTTCCCGCCAAGAGATTTCCTACGATCAATATTGTTGGAGTCTGTTCTGGTGCAGAGGCTGGGGTAAACAAGTCTGGGTCAGTGCCGTTGTAGACGAGCTCGGAGGCGACGCGCGAATCCATCCCATCTATGAGCAGTCCCCGTACTTTGTCGCTGATACAAATCACCTTACTTGCCCTCGCGTAGACGTCCGCGGAAGCCGCCCTTCGCCAGCGTGCGGCAATCCCATCTTCGAAACAACGGTTGAAGACATCCAGACCATGAATGGTAACAACAAATGGAATGCCCAAGCGGCGCGAAACAAATGCCGCAGCTTGCCCACAGGGCAGCGCGGCGTGGGCGTGGATGACATCGATCGGCGACTGCCGATGAAGCTGGCGGATTCGACTGAGAAGAATTCTGCCCAAAAATTTGCCTGCGCTTGAAAGACCAAAGTTTCCGGGCAGTTGCGGATAGCGAATCCATTCGGCGGGAGAATTTCGTGACGGCCTGCGGCGGGCATGATAAATGGAATCGACTGCGATGACCGACGACGCGACACCGTGGACGCCAAGTTCTCGGAGACTTTCTGCGATAAAGCAACCACTGACTTCATCCCCATCGGAGGGATAAAAGGGTGTGAGCGTCAGGACATGCAGCTTCGCGGGTATGACTTTCTCCACTATATTCCGGTTCGAGTTGAGACGTTCGAGTTGCGGCTGATGTGTAATGTGCGAACTAGCGGCTTTCGCTGGTCTCCGCCGAGCGCTCCAGAATAAGTTCCGTGAGACCTGCGATGCTGACGAAGCGCGCATCCTGCATGTCTCGATCGGAAAACTGCACATTGAAATGCCGCTCGATCTCGGTGATAAACTCGACAACTTCCATCGATGTAAGCCAGCCCGCCTCGAAGTAGTCGACGCTGAGAAGAGCTTCGCGCGGTTGTTTGCCGACCTTCGTACGGTTCAAAAACCAGTCTGTAAGCCACTCCTGGACCTGTGCCTTCAACTCTTCCCTCTCTTCATTAATTACTACCGTTACTTCTTGTCATCTCTCGATTGCCACACAGCGTGCCGGTGAGCCGTCACAACCTTTCAACTTCAGCGGCATTACAATCAGTTCGACTTCCGGCGCGCTCACCGCTTTCAGGTTGGCGAGATACTCCACCAACACGACTCCGGCTCCCAGCAATATTTTGTGGTTGGGAGAGTCCTTGGGAGTTCCGCGCGAATGGGCTGGATTATCGGGCGATGGCGTGTCCATGGCAATGAGCCGCGCTCCGTTGTCGACCAGCCACTGTGCGGCATTTTCGGTAAGAAACGGATATTCGTTATAAAACTTCATGTTGCCAAAATACTCGGACCAACCAGTGCGCAGAATCAAGCGTGCCGGCACTTTGCCGCCGAGCTTTTGCTTGAGGTCGGGGATGTCAATTTCCTGCAAGGGACGGCAGCCAGTAAAGTCCACAACCGTGGCCGGTCCGATTAGCACGTCCAGCGGAACTTCATCGATGGTGCCGCCGTTGGGAATAAAGTGACGCGGAGCATCCGCGTGTGTGCCGATGTGCGTTCCCAGGACGAGCTTCCGCGTCTCGCGACCTTCGATTCCGTGGCGGCCGAGAATGGTGATTTCTACCACGGGATGCCAGGGCGTGGGGAAGGTCATCATGCCTTCTTCGATGGGTAAGGAAAGGTCGATAATCTTCATGCTTTTATTTCCCGATTGCGTTTATTTTCCCGATATCGAAGTGCGGGTCTCCGGTTCGGAGAAATCAGCGGATTAACCCTGCGCTTTCCGTGGTCTGAATTCGAGGGGCCGCGGTGGAACCCACTTGCAGCTTCTGCGCCACCAGTTCGCGAATACGAGACTTCTGCACCTTTCCGTTCGCCGTTCTGGGAAGTTCATCAATCGATATGTAGCGGGCGGGTTGCTGATGCTGCGCCAGATTGCGTTTCGCGTACGCGACCACCGAATCCAGAATCGATTCGAGTTCCACGCCGGCATCGAGTTTCAAGACGGCTACAACGTCTTCGCCGTAAAGCTCGTGAGGAATGCTGACCACGGCCACTTCCGTGACGCCGGGGATGTGCATGAGAGATTCTTCAATGGCCGCGGGGCTGATGTTTACACCCCCACGAATGATGATGATCTTTCTTGCGGCCGGTGATGAAGAGCGATCCGCGTTCGTCGAGATGGCCGACGTCACCAGTCGGAAACCAGGTGGCCGCATCTATCTTTGATAACGCGCCGTCGGCGTTTAGGTAACCGGCCATGAGGTCGGGCGTAAGGATTTGCACTTCTCCATCTGCGCCGGACGGGAGTGATTCTTGCTGATCGTTATTATTATGATTATCATCTGCGATTCTAAGTTCAACCCCCGGCAGAGCTTCTCCAACGTAACCACCGGCGCCCAAGTCGGCTCGTGAGCGGGCGGTGACGAACAGAGTTTCCGATAGACCGTAATTCTCGATAAGATGCACGCCGTATCGGGCTTCGAACTCGTTCTTCACTTTTAATGGAAGTGGAGCGAAGCCCACAAATGCGTGGCGCACGAAGCTGCGGCAAAATTCTTCGCCGGTGCGGCCGCGATCCATTCGCAACAGGATCGATAATACGGTGGGAGCAAGCCAGAGCGTATTGACGTGGTTGTTCTTCGCCTTGTCCCAGAAAGTTAGGCTCGACCGCGCATCGAAAACATGATCGACCACAACACTCGCTCCGCAGAGAAACGGTAGAACGAGCAGATTGTAGAAACCGCCCATGTACGCCATCGAAAGTGTGAGATAAAAGCGCGATTCCTGGTCGATATGCTGGGCGCTTGCGAAAGCCAGCGCATTGCGGAACATGTGCCCCAGCCTGTGGGCCAAGCCTTTGGGCTTGGCGGATGTGCCTGAGGTGTACATGATCACAATCAGGTCTTCAGCGTCGGCAGTTTCGAGGGGAACAAACTCTTTCGCCTCGACAAGACCATCGATTCTGATCTGGTCTTTAAGTTGGTCGGAGCTCTGCGTGTCTTTGATAGCATCTTGAGCCGTCATCAGTGTCAGCGCATTCGTGTGGAGGCTTTTGATTGCGTCGGCGCTCGTTGAGCTAGCCACAATGAGCGCGGGCTTGCAGCTTTCGAGGATGAATTGAACGTCGCTTCGGGTGAGCGAAGGATTTGTGGGGACGAGGATTGCTCCCAGATAAATGCATGCGAAATATAGGATTGCCAGCTCGCAGCTATTCGGAAGCATGACGGCGATACGGTCGCCCTTGCGCGCACCGCGGCTGGCCGAGTTCCGCAGCCAAGGCGCAGGCCTGGCGGTGAAATTCGCCGTAGGTGATTTCACGGCCGGTTGCGGCGTCTACCAGGAAGACGTGGTCCCGGCGGCGCTCGACAACGCTGGTGATCATTTCGCGAATCGTCATTGCATCGCCAAGGGACTAGGTTGCGCTGTTTTCATGAGATTCGTGATGGCGACCCATCTGTCGATTTGCCCGCGGTAGGCTTGGTTGGCATCGAGACGCAGAATGGCGCGGCCCGGGATGTCCAGCTCGAAGCGAGGAAAGTGGCCAGCTGTGATTACAACGCCTTCCGGCGATAACAACTGATCGATTGAAGTCGAGTCTGAGCCGCTCGGCGGACAGAGAAGCAGCGCCACACCGACGCCCAGATCGAAATGCATGCGGTCGGAAAAATCTGTCAGCTGCCAACAATTTGCCGGCGGTTCCAGTGGCAACTCCCCGTGCACGACAACGTTAGTGAAGATCTCGCAACAATTTTGCAACAGAGCGCGGCTTGGGCTTCCGTAAATCATCATGCAGAATCCGCCGTAGCGCTGCGCCGTCGCCAGTATGACTTCTTCCATGTAACTGGCGAACAGGCGTTTTGAGCGTATCGGCAAGAATTCTCTCTGCACCTACAATCTCTCGCACGGAGATAGGCCACTCAGCGGCCCACGCGCCTCCATCTTTGTCGCTCAGGTATAACGGCACGCTCGCGCCAGTCATACGCAAAATCTGCTCCAGCGTTTCGAAAGAACCGTAGACAACTCGGCCGAGCACGACTGGACCTTCGGCGAGCACCAGGTCCGCCAGAACCAGCTCTGGAGAAGGCGATTCGGAAGCAACCAACTCGAGGACAGGACGAGCGCGGCGTTTGGCACAGGTGACGGTCATGCCATCGACTAACGACTGCACGGCCGCGAGCGAAGTGCTGATGCTGTGGGCGGAAATGCCGGGCACCGAGAAAGATGTCAGCATCTCGCGCGCTCTGCCCGGAGTGGCTTTGGGCAAGCTGCTGGCCACGCGATTCAGGTTGTCATCATCGAGATTGACGGGGTCAAGTTTGCCCATGGCAACTATCAGCCTGCGCAACTCGACGCCATGCTTGCGCGCAGCGGCGGCGACCTTGGGCAGGAACGAAGAATGAAACTGGCTGCAGCCCATCGCGACCGACATCATGTCGTAGAGTTGCATCTGCGACATCAGCGGGCCCATGAATTCTTCGGCGGCATCCATTACGTCGAAGAGATCGATTCCGGTTTGAATGCCGAGATTATTGAAGACCGCGACGGCAACTTCAGTGGGAACGTTGCCTGCACTCCGTCCCAATCCGTAGAGTGTGGTGTCGATAAAACTCGCGCCACAGCGAACCGCTTCCACGCTATTAGCTACCGCAAACTGCAGGTTGCTGTGACCGTGGAAGCCTAATTCGCACTCGCAGCGGTCGCGGGCGGCGCTGAAGTATTTGCGCACGTCTTCCGGGAACATGCTGCCGGCGGAGTCGACGCAGTACACAATATCGGCACCGGCGGCTGCACCAGCTCTGGCCTTCTCGGCGAAAGCCTGGGGCGAGATACCGTAGGTCTTCATGAAATTCAGGCAAGGCTTCAGGCCTAATTCCCTGGCCAGAGTCAGGTAAGGAAAAGAGTCTTCGATTTCCGGGGCGTTGTAGCCAATGCGGACAAAGTCCAGGCCAGCGGCACGGGCTGATTTCAATTGGTCAGCCGTGCCAATGCCGGGAATAAAAAAACAACCGATCTGGGCGTTGGGTGCGGCACGCTTAGCAGCTTCTATCAGGCGTTCATCCGAGGTGGGCATCGTACCCTTGCCGGCCTTGGCTGCGCCCAATCCCACGCCGTGACCGATTTCGATCCAGCGAAAACCCAGCCGCCCCAGAACGCCTGCCAGCATCGCCGTGTCGTTCTCGGTGAATTTGAAATCGACGGCATAGCTTCCATCGCGTAGCGTGCACTCCATGATCTCCACCTGACGGCCGGAGAGCGATTGAGCGTTCCCATCATCTTTTTGCGGCACCATTTTTTGGGCGCTACTGGCTCCGCCATTCCGAGTTCTCCAAAACGCTGCAAGAAAGTGAGTGTTCGATTGATTTCGATGGAGTCAGTATATTACGTTCTCGCGCTGATGACTGCCTTGACCATTCCATCGGCCCATGCTGCCGGTGAGAATGCCTCGATCCGCTTCTGGCTATTGGCTGCCATTGTCGCGCGCAATCCGGAATTTTCAGCCAACTGAGCCATGGCTGCGGCCAGCCGAGAGGGATCGCGAGGAGGAACCACAAATCCGTTCCAGCCATCCTGGACCAGATCGAGGGCACATCCGGCTACGTTTGTGACAATGATTGGCAACGCGCACGCCATCGCTTCGTTCACAACCAGACCCCAGGGGTCACTGTGAGTTGGAAAAACGAAACCATCTGCCAGCGCGTAGAGCTCAGGCAATTCCTCCCGATGTACGAAACCCAGGAATTGGATGGTTCCGCGTGTGATTTTCGAGGCTCGTTCCTTAAGAGCCTCATGTTCGGAACCATCGCCAGCAAATACTAAACCGATTTGTGAACGGACTTCCGGGTCGAGTTGAGCGTAGGCTTCCAGAAGATCGAATACTCCCTTCTCTTTTATCAACCGGCCTACATAAAGGAAATATCGCGAAGGGAGACGACCGGCTGCGGTCTGGGATTCCGTTCTGGCGCGCAATTTCGGCTAACTGAGAAACAGAGCGACGTCGACTGCATCGGGCGCGGTAAAGATTTTCTCCTCCGCCATCCCAAGATCCACTAGATAGTTCGAAGAGGACTTGCCGGACACAACGAATGCGGTGCAAAGATTCAGAAAGCGCATCTTCATAAATTCCACAAGCGGATATCCGCGCCGCTCGGTCGAAAGCTGTACTCTCCGACCACAACAGCAGAGGCGCACGATGGGCTTTTGCCCAGCGGGCGGTTGCCAGGAAGCGAGATAGTTATATCCGCCGCACAATACAACATTCGGCTTAATGCGGTTAGGGCGGAGTGCACTCCGCGATTGATGAGTACGTTGTATCTTCCAAAAGGCGACGCCTCCACGATGGAAGCACGTCATAGTGAAATTTGATTTCGTTTTTATAGACTCGCCACTGCCGCAGAGAAGGATCGTTCTCGGAAAGAAATATCACGCACAGATCGATTTCCGCCCGCTGCGCTAGCGCGTTAAGAACGGGAATGCGGTAGGGCGCAATGATCTCGGTGATGATGACCAGCTTCGGGATCACACCGATTCCGGCGCAACTTTACGCTGCTGGAGCGCGACGCGCACGAAAATTGTTTCCCACTGGCGAGTGATCACATCCCAACTGAAGCGAGCCACGTGAGCGCGCCCAGCTTCTCCGAGCTTACGACGCAAACCCGGAATCGGCGAGTAGCGGAGCCAGACGCAGCATCATCTCATCATCATCCGCCTACCAGGAAGCCAGTCATGCCATCGATCACGGATTCCGGCTCGTAATCTTTGCGCGCAATCACCGGCAGGCCGCTGGCCGCCGCTTCCATAAAACTCTAGGCGAACCTTCCCAGTCGGGAGGGAAACATAAAAATATCTGCTCGGCGATATTCTTCACGAATCGCGGCGCGTCCCAGTGAACCGCGCATCTCGACGTTTGCCAAAGATTTGGCGCGGGCGCGCAGTTCGCTGCCGCATCACTCCATCGCCCACTACAACAAAATCTGCGTCAGGATAGTGATGGGCCGCTTCGAGAATTATTTGCGGTCCTTTGAAAGCACGGAGCGCGCCTACAAAAAGCACTCGCGGCTTCAAATTTGCCGGCCTATCCCAGTTGGGAGTGAAGAACTCGGTATCAACGCCAGTAGAAACGATTTCGCTCGTGCAGGCCGTAGTTCTTTTCCAGACTTCGCTTCACCATGGCGGAGTTACTGAACAAATAATCACAACGAAGGATGGTCTCCTCAAGAAGACGAATTGCCTGCGGAGTAATCGTCTCATCACGCCAGTCGGTTTGCGATTCGATTGTTCCCACGGTCATGCAGCGTGCATGCCTACGAGACCGCAACTTCAAATACCACCGACTGGCGGGCGACGCCTTCAGATAAAACAAAATATCCTGACGGCCCGAACAGGAATCGGGCTAACAATGGAATGGTTTGCAGCCGCCCTGGAAGCTGAATCAGACGGGTGTTCGGCCTTGCGCTGATTTGAGGGGCAGGTTTCCCTTCCACAAACATAGTTACGGAAAATTGGTCAGGGTCCAGGCGGCTGACGATCTCCCGTGCGTTGATCATCTGGGCATTGGTAAGGCCCTCGTCCGCAAAAGAATCCACCAATATTTTGACCGGCTTCATTCGGTTAGCCAACCGCACGCGCCCCAGCATTCGGTGCGGAACTGATTAGATTTGTGGCGATATCGCGCATACGGGCTCGCAGATAAGGTTGCGAACTCCGTTGGCCGGCAGACCTCTTCAAGTGCGCGAGCGCACTCTCAAGTAGACGTCGCCGCTCCGGTTTTTTTTCCGCGTTGGGCAAAGGATTCTGCTCTCCTGGATCTGCGGCAAGATCAAACAAGTTGTCGGTGTGGACGTCAAAGTTCAGCACCAGCTTGTAACGCGATCGCGAACCGCGAGCAGGCGAGTTGCACCTGGATGATCGGGATGGAAGCGGCTTCTGGGGCCGGCAGCACATTCCGCAATGGCGGGCTCTCTCCATTCTGCTCCATCGTGGATGTGCGTCCAATGACTTTGGCCTTGAAATTCAGAAGGGATTGGCGACCCGGCAGCCGCGAGCAGAGTCGGCGCGAGATGGAGAAAGCTAAAGGGATTGCTGCAGACGGGATTTTTTTCGGCTCCGGGCACACGCAGGAGAAATGGAACATGGATTAACTCTTCCACCAATGACGGGTCGTGAAAGCGGCCTCCGTGTTCCAGAAATTCTTCACCGTGATCGGCAGTGAAGGCGAAAACACAATTCTCCCAAAGCTTGGACTCACGCAGTGTCTCGATCAATCGCGCAAGCTGAGTATCGACCCAACGAATTCCGGAATCATACAGGGCGACGATTTCATCGCGATGACGGCGCAGCCTTTTTGTTCCGATGTCAGGGCGATTCCAATATGCGTTCAGATAGCGCGCTTGGGACGCTGTCAACGGATTCTCTCCGAGCATTTCCAAACCTTGCTCCGTCGGATAATAAGGCGCATGAGGATCCATGAAGTGAAGCCATAGAAAGAAAGGATTCTCGCCCACCGAGGCCAACCAGGTTTGCGCCTCATCCACGATCACATCGGCTGCCGGGAAGCGCCGCAGCATATCGAACGACATGGGTACGCGTGTCGCCAAGCGCTGGCTATACCGAAAGTAAAGTTCATCGTAGGCTGCGCCCATGCCCGGAATTTTATGGCCGAGCATTTCCAAAGTACGATTTAATTTGCTCTTCCAGCTATCGCGATCGAGCGAAGTGTTATTGGACGTAGATAGTGGAGTGAGATCGGCATCCAGAAAATCGTGGAATGTATCGAAGCCAAAATCGTAGCCGAACTGCGCCGATAGATAGGGATTGGCCGCGCCGAAAAATGCGGTTACATATCCATCGTCCTTCAGAACCGAAGCCAGACAGGTTTCTTCGACGGCGAGGCCCAGCACCTCGCGCCCAAGATCAAGGGGATAACGCGACGCCAGGATAGCCGGAAACGAATAAGGCGTGGGAACGCCTGCCACGATTGCCGTGGGAAAAATAAAACTCTCGCTGGCCAGGCCATCGAGAAAAGGCGTCGTGGGACGGCGATAGCCCATGAAGCCGCAATGATCGGCGCGCAAGCAGTCCACGGTGACGAGCACGAGAGATTTTCTAGGCGGCATCTACGCTCCCGCCCCTGAAGAAACCGTGCTCGCAGAAAATGTTCGTTTGGTCACGGGAACCTGCACCGTGGATTGCGTCGACTGAAATGATCCTTTATCCACCAAGTCGTAAATATCCTCATCGCGAACATACAAAAGATCTGGGTATTTCGATTCGAGCGCTGCCAGAAATTCATCGAGCAGGCTGAGAGTGCGGCTGCGAAAGTCCTTCAGCGTGGAGTGGAAGTTGATGGAGTGAACCGAAACGATTGCGGGCAGACCGCGGACAAAACAATTCTCTGCCGTTCGTAAACAGGCTTCGATGGAAAGTGCCTGGTCCGCAGCCGGTTCGAAATCCATCGAGCGATATAAATGCAAGATTCCCTGCTTGTCGAAGTGTGGTGGCATTGCGCTGCCGGGCCCGTTCTGAGCCACCTGGACGCCGTGCTTCGCCCATGCAGCGTGAGTACTTTCGTTGGCGCGGTAGCCTGGCGCGCAAGCCGAGCGCGGAGCCTTCGAGAACAATTGCGTAAAAGTTTTGACTGCATCGTTGATCAAAGTTTCTTGAACCTCTGAACTCAGAAATTCTTCCCGCTCGTGTTTTCCGGGATCTGAATATTCAAATCCAATCCATGGCATGCGCCAATGGATATACGGGACTCCTGCCTTCCACAGAGTTCTCAGTAGCGCTCCTCGCTGGCCGGGATCGCTCAGATGGCGTTCGAGCGCTGGCCGACAGAAATGCGTTGTCCCGTGCAGAGCTGGCGCAAATACGTTCGCTGAGATCCCCGCCCGGTAGGCTTCGAACAGGCCGGGACGCTTCCAGCCGTCGGGAAGGCCATCGGTCAAGGCGCGAAGATATATCTGGCGAAAGTTGTCAGCGACGACTTTTTCGAAATCGACGTTGGCGATGATAAAGTTCATCACCAAACAAGGTGGACGTCCGACCGAATCGCGATGGCGACTAAGCAGTGAAGCGATGGCCTCAACATCTTCTGCGGTTTCGAGACTATAGAAATCGTAGCTGCGTTCGCCAAGGTTCAACCCTGCGCTTCGCAACTCTTCCCACGCTTCGCGGTCGCGTATGCCGGCTCGTCCCCAGTCGTCGCTCTGCAAGACAACCAGCGGGCGGCCGAAGGCGAAGCCTTGCACGGGGAAATGCGAACGCCCGCGCCGCCACACCTTACGCAAGATACTTTGCACAGAGCGGCCTTGAAAGCCCGACTTGAATCGAGTGCTCACTTTTGTGCCAGCACGCTGTAATTTGCGGTGAACTGCTCGTTATGACTGCCGGACAAATTCTCCAGCAAGGCTCCGGCCAGATTCAAAAGGGGGCAAAGGCTGCGTCGATAAACGAATCGCGCAGTCGGATATCGCACAAAAATGTCAAAGCAGGCGTTCACTGTGCGGAATAGCCCCGCCACACTGCTGCCTTCCGGAACGATTTCAATTTGCTGAAAGCGGGCAAGCAAGCTGCGTAGTCCAGTGGGCAGCATCCTCCAGCTCTCCACACCTGCGACCGGAGCGGCGCTCGGCACGCTCAGCAAAAACCTGCCTCCCGGCTTCAGAACGCGATAAATTTCGTCAACTACCAGCGACGGCTGAGGAGGGTATTCGAGCATCTGAGTGCAAATCACAAGGTCGAACCGATCGCTAGCCAGCGGCAGTTGCTCCCCGCGCGCCAACACATTCACAAGTGGAGTAAGCTTCAGGTCGACCGCGACATATCGGCGCAGGCGGTCAGCGATTAGTGGGCGATACGGTTGAAGGCGTCCGCCAACATCAAGGACGTCGAGTTCACGCGACGGAAGTTGCGCGAGCCAGCGATCGAAAATCCTGCGACGCTCCCTTAAAACAAGCCAGTTGGGATTGGTGAGCGAGGGAAAAAGCCGCTCCCGGCTCTGCCGCATTACTTCATTTAAAGTGGGGGAGTTTTGCATTCCGTAACCGGTCGGATATCCATTCCAATCAGCAGCCGATCAAAGGTATCCCAAGTCTCTGAGTCGCTGCTCCACGGCTGCCTGATCAGCCTGATCCATGTCGAATGTGTCTTCGCGCATCAACTCTCGTAACAAGAAGGTGACGAGTTCATCCACGCTACCGAACTTGCTGCCAAACCTCCGTTCAGCGGCAGCGCACAAGTCAGATGGAAGACGGATTTCGCGCAGTTCGCTCATGACTGACCTGGCATCATTTTTCCGAAGCTTTCGAACTTACGTCCCCGAGAACCAAAATTGTGATTTATCAGTCTAAACGCTTTTTCGGCACCGGTGTATCGCTCCTCTTCGGAAGCAACTTGCTCAGCGCACCTCGGACAAACGACTCGGCCTCTGGCGACTGTTTCAAGATGCTGGCAGTCCGATACCTCGCAACTTCGCGCAAGTAGCGCAGCCGCGAGCTCGTCACCGTGACATATAACGTTTGGCGCGCGCTATTTCCAAAGCGTTCCTTGTAGCCTTCCGCGCCGAGACCGAGATCAACCACGCTCATTCCATCCATGTCACAGGCTTCGATCACGATTCTTGAAAGCAGACAATGGCCGGGGGAATTTTCTTCCTGACGGCTATCGAATGTAGGCTGATACCAGAACCAGCTTCCATGGAATTGAAAGCCGTAGTTCCACGCCACCGGTTGGCTTCCAATCATGAGCAAGCTTAGCGTTACTACGGAAGTGCCAGAAAATTGTTTTGCAAGTTCCTCCAGGAAGTTTCGGCGTTCGACGGTTGCGAGACTGCTGACGCGCCCTGTGGCGTGGAAGCGCGCTACGTGGGCGTCGGCGAAAGCTGGAAAGGCCGCCTGAATTTGGTCGAGAGATTGAAGGTGGACGAAAGTCACCGGACCTTCACGCTCCATTTCGCGCAGATAGCGGCGGAGTTTTTTCTTGCCCACGAGAGAAGCTTTTAACTCCTGGCGCTGGTTTCCAGAACCTAATTCGACCTGGGCGCACAAGTATGCGGGTCGCATGTAAACATAGAAGCCGTAATTTTTGGCTGCGGAGCGGAGAGCATCCGGCATTTTGGAGTCGGCGGGAAGATTTGCGAGTGTCATCTCTGTTTTCCCCAACTTGCGCAGCTCGCCGAAAACGGCGGCGACAAAATCTTCTCGTCTTTGCGGTGCGCTCAAAAATTCGCAATAGTCCGCTGTATTAGCAGCAAGGAAACTCATGTTGCGCTGTGCGGGGTCCGTGGCCAGCGACGCTACGCCAACGAGGTCGTCTTCCTCATAACCTAAGAGCAGTAAAGGCTTCAGGGAAGCGCGGTAGGCGGATTGCACGGCAAGCGCCCACTCGCAGGTATAAAACACTTCCGGTCGTTCCACCTGCAACGCGACTTCATTCCACTCGCGCCGCAGCTTGGGGTCATCGGGAATTTCCCTGTGCAGAACAATGCGCAAACTCACTTCTCTCCAGTAGCCCCGGTTTTTGAGAACACATAGTAATACCAATCAGTAATGTAAGGCCGGCTCGCGCGCGGGTAGTCATCTCCCAGCACTCGCAGCATACGATACCCCATGCTGTTGAGTTCGCGTTCGACTCTCTCTGGAATCGCCAGATGAGTCATCAGGCCGCCGTGTGCCGGATCCATCCAATAGCCTTGCCCTTGCCAGAATGTTCGTGTTGGAATTCTCCGCGCGGCCCGACCTAGCGAGCGCAGCACGGCCTGTACCCCGGCGAGCACTATCCTTACTGCGGTTAAGGACCATAGCAAAGGTGGAAAGGCGACCGAGTCGTTCCTCACGATCTTCTGCGCGATTCCTCGCACCCGCTGCGGATTCCACGACGACCGCACCCAGATCGAACGCGGATTGTGAGAGGAGAAAATCAGAATTCCATCGGGCTTGAGCAGGCGTCGAATTTCCTGCAGCGCGCTGAGACGGGTTTCGTCCGGCAGATAATCAATACCGTTGAAAGCCATCACGGCGGCATCGAAGCTCGCCGACTTAAACATCGAAAGATCGGCAGCATTTGCGACTTCAAACTCAAGTTGGGGAAACTTTTTCCGGCAAGTTGTAATCATTTCCGGTGCATAGTCAACACCAACGTAGCGGTCGGCAATCGACGAAAGGTACGGGGTGGTGCGCCCCCCTCCCACGCCAAGATCAAGGATCGCCATGCCGGAGTAGAGATACTGCTGGAACAACAAGCGTTCGCAGGGCGTTAGGTAATCGAGCCTCGCATAGTACTCCGCAACCGCCGGCGCGTTGTAGGCGAGAATGTTCGCTTCTGACTTCGTATTTGGCATTGCGAGTCAAGATCCGATTCAGATGTCGGCTTCTGGGTAGTGATACGACAAGCATCTCATGATCGGACAACAAACTCCCAGCTTAGGGGTGTGCCTCGTTTGATCTTCCGTGATGCACGCTTGCCCAACACTTCCGGCAGATACCGCGGGTGGAGGCCGTGGGCTGGGCGAATCGAGCGCACATTTGCCGGCGTAAATGCGTCGCCTTGCTGCACATCCTCTACCACAAACAAAGAGCGGCGAAAGATGCGGCTGGCTTCTTCTTTCGTGCTCAGGCCAAAGTGGATTTTGCCGAGAGCTTTTTCGGCAGTTCTTACTGCATCCACCATCGCTTTGAATTCCTGCGGTTCAAGCGAGAATACGCTGTCCGGGCCCGGGGTTGAGCGCGACAGCGTCAGATGCTTCTCGATGATGCACGCGCCCAGGGCAACCGCGGCGACGGGTGCGGCGATTCCCATAGTGTGGTCGGACAATCCCACGGGGACTCCGAACCGCCGAGCCATCTCCGGAATTGTGCGGAGATTCATGTCCTGCACAGGCGCCGGATAAGCGCTGGTGCACTTCAACAACGCAATCTGTGACGCGCCCGCACCGCGAGCGCTCCGTAGCGCTTCCTCGATCTCCTCGACTGTGGCCATACCCGTCGACATGATTAGTGGCTTGCCGGTGCGGGCAATTTTCTGAATCAGAGGAATGTCGACCAGTTCGAAGGAAGCGATCTTGTGCGCCGGGACATCCATGTTTTCCAGAAAATCCACTGCCGTCGAATCAAAGGCACTTGAGAAGCAATCCATTCCCAGTTCTTCTGCGGCCTGTTTCAGCTTCGGCTGCCATTCCCAGGGCGTGTAGGCTTCGCCATAAAGATCGTGGAGATTGCGTCCATCCCAGATGGTGCCGCCGCCGATGATAAATTCGTCTCGATTGCTGGCGAGGGTCATCGTATCTGGCGTGTAGGTTTGCAGCTTGATGGCATCGGCGCCGGCTTCTTTGGCGGCACGGATAATGCGCACGGCCTGATCGAAATTCTGATTGTGATTGGCCGAGAGCTCCGCCACCACATATACGGGATGTTCCGGACCAATGCTACGTCGGCCGATTTTCATATCCGCCGGACCTCCCGATTAAATTCCATATCTTCGGCGAGAACGCGGACTTGATTGGGAGTGAACGGCACCCCGCGACCGCTGCGCATGATGTCCCCTGCTTGCGGACCCTCGTTGAAGAGCAAATCCACAACCGACGTGTACGGCAAGAACGGCGGAAACCGTTGTTCGTATTCGTAGCAGCTGTAATTTTGGAAGTACACTGCAATGCCCTCTTCGTCGAACATACTCAAATCATCAAGCAAATAGGATGACGAGCGCGGCGAAATATAATTCGTCGCCCCCAGCCGTTCACACGTCGCCACCAGATGCCCAGACCGATTCCCTTCCAGGTGCAAAGTCGAAGATCGCACCATCGGAGTCTTGACGGAAAGCTCGCTGGCAAGCCACTGCACTAGGGCCAGATTAAGATCGATTAACTTTTTTTCCGGACCGTGCTTCTCCAGAATTTCTATAAGGCGCGGAAAATAATCCCGAAAGTATCGTGCCCTTCCGTAGTTTGCCTGAATGCTGCGCAAATGTTTCTGCCAGAAACGCGGTTCGCGGATTTCGACATTGCGAAGCTGCTGTCCCAGACGTCCCCGAAAAACGACCGGTACAGTTAGCCATTGCAATCCAATTGGAGATTTGATGCGATTGCGTTGGTGCCACGACTGTTTCACGAATTGCGCATCATCGAGCAGGACAAATTGATCCACCTGGTCAATCAGGTCAAAGAACCCTGTCCACGGAAGATACCCCGGCTGTGAAATCGCAATCTTCACTTATTTTTCGGTTACGTCAGCTTATAAACGCTTGCTTATCTCCTGCGGCACAAATTCGGACTCAGATCACACCGAAAAAACGTTTTCACTTTTCGACCCTCGATTTATCGAGAGTCACTCAGGGAAATGCAGTTCTTTCCAACACAAAGTGGATGCCTTCCTGCCCATCGATTATTTCCGACGGAAATTGCTGAAAACCCGCACCTGCAAACAACTTTAATGAGACCAGGTTAGTCGGCTTGACATAAGCATCGATGAATTCGACTCCGGTGTCCCGGAAAATTCTCTCCGTGCCAACTGCGAGGATCTTCTGGCCCCACCCGTTTCCTCTAAACCTTGCGTCCAAGGTGATCGACAGCACAGCGCGCGGGCCGTTGAGCTGATAGCGAATCTGCCCAATCGGCACCCCATCTCTGTTTGTCGCGGTGTAAAACATCGCTTTCGGATCGTCCAGCCTGGCTCGAAACCATTTCGCATGGTCTTCCCAGGAGATCATCTTTCCGTTGAAAGAAGCAGCCCTTGCCTCTGCGTCGTTCGCCCACTCCCAGAAAACCTGGCAATCGGAATCCGTCGTGCGACGCAGATCCAGTCCTGAGATGAATGCAACCACTCGTTCCGCACCCCGGCCATCTACGAGTTTCCGGCCCTGTTCGGACTGGCCCATTCTGCTGGATTTCGACTCTAATAATGCCGCCAGCTTTTCCGCGAGGGTGGATACGCCAACATCCGCGGCGTTGCCTAAGCTCCAGGCGGTTCCCATTTTGCCAGCGGTAGCGGCCACTTCCACCTGATTTTCCGCGAGAACCAAAAGAATGCCAGGCAATCCAAGAAAACACATCTCCCAGAGCGTGGTGCCGGCACCGGAAACCGCCACATCCGCCCATGCCATGAACTCGGGGACATTGGCCGCATCGATGATTACACGCGTGGAGTCGTTTTGCATCGACTTCTCTAGCGAGCATAAATGCGGATTGCTGCCTCCCACGAGGATGGTCGTCTCAAGGTTCGGGATTGAGAGTTCTCGAATTGCATCCAGCGCTTTTGCAGTCAAATTACTCGGATCGCTGCCTCCCATGGTGATCAGAATCCTTCGCCCGCTCGCGGAAATCTCGCGTTGCCAGTGGCGCCATGGGCGAAACTCTTTTCGCAGCAGAACGTATCGCGACCCCAGCAGGAGCTGGGTTGAAGAATCACAATTGGCATAGGAGCCCGATCTGGCGTGTGTGTTTTGGTTCAATAGGATGTCGGCGTGATAAGGTCCCGCTTGGAAATTATCGTCTATCAACAACAATTTGAATCCGGCCGCTCTGACTGCCGATAGATAAGCCGACTCGAACTGGTAGCCGTCTACCACAATCCAATCCACATTGTGGTCGCCAGCAATCTTGGCTGTTTGTTTTGCATCTTCGGCGCTGCCCGCGCCAACTGCCAGAGTTTCGACTTCGATTCCCTCTGCTTTCAGCCGCCGCTCCACGGCTGAAGTAGAGTTTGCCATCAAGAAAATACAGCGGCCACCAGAATCCTGCCACGCTTGCGCCAGGGCCACGCATCGCATGGCGTGCCCTGTTCCCATGCTCACGCCGGCATCAGCCCGAATTAGAAGTGTTCCTGCACCCACAAATGTTGCTCCACCGAAGTTTCCGCACTCATTCAATGCGCCATTGTTGCGCACTTTTTTGGCGATGAGGAAAGCAACTCCCGCAGGCGTCCGGCTGCCACCGGCTGCCAGCAATTCTGATGAACGTCGGCTGCGGGCGGATGCTGCTGCAGGTACTCCGGAATCCTTTCGATTTCGCTCGGCTCATTGAGACCGACGCCCGCGCCGAAGCGAATAAATTGCTCGACATATCCATAAGGCCAAAACTCAAGCCACTTGCACAAGAAACATGGAATCCCGCGAACTGCGCATTCGATTGCCACGGTGGAAAGTATCGTAATGCCGAACCATGCTTTTGCGAGAAGATCTTCGGTGAGTGGGCCGGTCACGATGCGCATGATACTTTTTTGTCGGGCAGAAAGTATCCGGGCGAGGGTGTCGGCACGTTGTCGTTCGCTTTCCGCGGGATGCAGCTTAACAATCAGTTCGCGACCGCTGGCCAGCGCCAGATCAGCTAATGGAGGTAAAACATCCCGATAAAACTCCTCCGGACGGCCGCCGGAGACATCAGAAGCTTCCGAGATGAAGAGTATGTATGGCCGATGGGCCTGACGGTTCGCCTGCTCTAGCCCGTTCCAAGTTGCTGGCATAGCCGGGGCACCAATCTCGACTCTCTCCTGCGGCACACCACACTGCCGCACCAGATAGTCTTGCTCCATTTTTCCCTTGGCCCAAATGACATCTGCGTGAGTGCGCTTAAACACGTAGCGGCCATCGAGGGCTCCATGATGGCAGGCAATATTCGGCAACCCACGGGCACGTGCCAAAAGCAACGGGATGCGCGTATAGGGATTGCTGTCGTCGGCGCAAAGCACCGCCTGCGTTGGCTCGGTGTCGAGAACATTTCGCCAAGCGTCGCGAACTTCAAGTCCGTGACGGAAGTGTCCTGGAAAAGTGTCCAAATAGCGCAGACGATTCAGAATCTCAAACTCCGGCACTTCTTCTAACTTCGTTCGCAGAGAGTGCCACCGGCTCTCCATCCCAGCATTCTCGTACTTTCGGTCGCGCACCGAGGCATACGAAGATAACCACGCGGGCGTTACATTTTGCGGAAGATCTTTTATCCAGCCACTGCGCCGGGTTGCAACCAAAAGAAAGTTTTCCTCTGGAAAGGTGTTGGCATAAGCAACGGCGGTGCGCGAGACATTTATGTAAGCGGTGGGAAGTATGACTACAGGCCGGGTCGAAGGCCCGCGCTTTCGCGCGAGGCGTTGGCGGAATTGGTAGCCTAAGTCGTATTTGTCCCAGAAAACGTCGATCATCTGCGAAGCGGAAAGTTTGTTGAAAACGCGGATATAGTGCGCCAATCCGCCTTTCTGCGCTGTCCGACGCAAAGGAAAAACATTCACGCGTGTCGGGAGCAGACACTGGAGGAGACTAGCGTGAAGACCGGGACGCGAAACATACAATTCATCGCTCGACCCGACTGTTTGCAACAAGCGTTGTAGCAGGATCAGATTCTCCAATTCCCCATGTAGCAGAATCGATATGATCTCCCACCAGTCCAGACCATGTTCGTCGATCATCTGCCCGCACCCTAAACCCAAAAGTTCGCGCACTCGCCGGAAATCGTCGAACCCATTACGCAAAGAATTCAGCGTTGTCACTGGACATTGAAACTGGCGGGTCCAACGCTCATAGGTATTCTTTCCGCCCATTCCAAGGTCTACGATCCGGTCCCAGCGCTGCCCGGCCCAGGCGCCCGCATCTGCGGTATCGAGAGGATCGATTAGAAGGACTCTCATGGAATTCACCAGGCGGTCAATCCACCATCCACCAGCAGGCATTGACCGGTGATATAAGAAGCTTCGTCGGAGGCGAGGAATGCGGCAGCGCTTGCGACTTCTTCCGCCGTGGCCATTCGACGAAGCATGGTTTTTTCAGAGTACCGCTTTACAAATTCTTCAGACTGCCGCTGGGGCGAGGCGATTCCGCCGGGCACGAGACAGTTTACGCGCACTCCCCGCACGCCCCATTTGGCGGCCAGCCAGCGGGTTGCGCCTTCGGCCGCGGCTTTCACCGCCGCGTACTGTACCGGCGTCGGCATCATTCCTTCCGGATAAATGCGGTGGTCTACTCCAACCTGCGCGTAGATTGAGGATAGAAAAATTATGTTTGCAGGCTGGCCCGCAAGGCGATCCACGGTGTGGCGCAGTAGCAAAACGTGTCCGGCAATATCGACTGCAAACAGATTCTTGAAGGAATCATGCGTGAGCTCCTCAAACGGCGCACCCACACCTTCGCGCAAGGAGGCGTTTGCGACAACGATTGTTGGTACGCCGGCCTGATCGACGACGCTGTCGAGGAAGTTGCGAATGCTTTGCTCGTCGGTTAAGTCGAGTTGCACGGGAATGTATCTGCCGCTTGTTTTCTCCTGCCGCTCGACCCACTGTTTGGCTTTCGACAAGTCGCGAGAGGCAATGATGACCGTGGCTTGCTCCGCCGCCAGGCGTTTCGCGATCGCACTGCCTAGAAGGCCGGTGGCTCCGGTGACGAGGGCAACACGATTTTGCAATCCCTTCATACCGTTCGCTCCGCGAGAATTAGTTCACAGAGTTTGAGATCGAATTTCAAGGCCACATGTACCGAGCGCTCCGGCGGCGTCTCCACTACGCCCATGCGCTCTCCAAAAAAGTGGCCGACCTGCGCCAAGGCCGGCAGGCGGGCGATCTTGATGGATCCGTTAGGGCGAAATACTGGCGGCAACAGAGGACGTTCCATTAAATACTTGCTGCCGAAATACATATGCCAGTATTCGTCATGGTCCGGCACCACCGCCCAGTGGAAGTCATGCGGGTCTACCGGCGTCACGCTTACGAGGAAGTCGAAGTCGCCGTTTTGAAATTTGTTCACAGCCAAGGTTAAGTCCTCGACATTGCGCAGCGGAGATGTTGGCTGAAGGCAGACTAACGTATCTGTCGATTGCCCGAGCGCGGCGAGATGCGAAGCCAGGTGCTGGCACGGGATATGCGAGGCGACGAGATCGCCGCATAGCTCTTGTGGCATAAGAATTGGCACGCTTGCGCCACAAGAACGGGCGACATCTGCGATTTCTTCGTCTTCGGTGCACACATACACAGTTTCAAAAAGGCCGCTCTGCCGCGCAACTTCGATGGTGTAGGCGATTAGCGGCTTGCCGGCCAGAGTCCGCAGATTCTTACCGGGAAGTCGCTTGCTGCCTGCGCGCGCCGGAATGGTGCATAGCATTTTTTCAGGCACTCAAGCTCCCCAGGGCATACGCATCGTGATTGGTTGGCTCCAACGGAGATATGCCATCTCGCGCGGTCAATCCATGCACCAGCAATTCCGCTAGTTTGAGATCTTCTTCGTCGTCGATGTCGATTCCACGGTTTGCATCTATCGGCGCCAGGTGAAAGGGAGAACCGTAGAAAGCATTTTGCTCTAAGAAATCCTTAGTACGCGCCCACCAGATCGCACCGGTCGGGCAGAATGTTGACGGCAAGTCCTGGCTCCGCACAAGGCTCCGTTCACCGAAGAGCCAGCGGCCAATTCGCTGCTCATCAGAAATCACCGCCCACTGTGGATACACGCCTCGATACGGGATCACAGAAATCTGAAAGAGACGTTCTTTGTCGTTGTCGTTGAACATACGCCAATGCGCGACGATATCTTTGCTGCACACCAGCGGGCAGTTCGGCATGCACTGGCAGATGGCTTCGGGCTCGATTCCCCGGCTGCTAAGGACATTGAGAACGTGGCGAGCTACATCGACGAGTTGCGCTGTATCATTCGCGAGCTCTGGAGGACGCATTATAAAAGCCGCGCCGTACCATTCGGCGATGCGGCCGATCGCGGGATCGTCGGATGAGACAATGACTTTGGCAAAGAGTCCGCTGTTCAAAGCCGCCGAAACCGAATAGGCCAGCATGGGATGGCCGAAAAATGGGCGCACATTTTTTCCCGGAAGCCGCTTCGATCCGCCGCGGGCGGGGATAATGGCAATGAGATTACTGCTCAAAGCTCACCCACTTTCGCTCTGAAGATGCGGTCAGTGCGGCCAGTGCGACTTGCAAAGTTAATTCCGCTGCGACCAAACCATGGTTCGAAATCACGCGGTTATGCACGCAGGAAAAAAACTCTTCTACTTCTGCGATATACATCTGATTGGCTTCGAAGTCGTACTCGATGACCTCAGCTTCACACCCCGGTCGAATTATTTTTACTTGATTCTGAGGGTGATTCCACTCGAGCCGGGCGCGGTCTCCCGCCACTATGCAGGAACGGGATGACGTTCTCTGGGCAAAATCCATGTGGATATCGGCCTGTGCGCCGGAATGCAAGCGAAGCAGGATAGTGGCACAATCTTCGACGTTCGTTTCCAACCCGCTCACCTGTCCCGCCATGCAAGTGAGCTCACGCGGTGGGCCAAGCAGCCACAGCATGTAATCGATCTCATGCGACGCATCCAGAATGATTCCGCCGCCCAGTTCGCGGCGTGCGGTATAGCTCTGGCGATAATCCTGCCAGGGACGCCAGTCGGGCAGGAATTGCGCAACTTCAGCGCGGGCCCACAGAATGCGACCGGCAACGCCTTCCTCAATGAATCGTTTGAGCATCTGTATTCCGGGATTGAAGCGCAGATTATATCCAACTTGCACCACGCGCTTAAGCTTGGCTGCTTCGGCTCTCAGCGCGCTCACTCCATCTATCCGATTGCTGAGCGGTTTTTCGATGAAGACATCGGCACCGCTTCGCAGGGCGCGCAGCGCGTGATCCACATGACAGACGGGAGGCGTACAAATGAAAACCACATCCGGCTTAAAAGTGTGGAGCGCTTCATCCAGGTCCGCGAAGGGCTCAACGGCGAGATCATGCACCACGGGTTGGAGGCGAGTGGCGTCGGGGTCGGTGACAGCGAGCTTTCGAATCCCCAACTGTCGGAGATTACCCATGTGACGGCGCCCAATCGACCCTGCGCCTGCCACCAGCACCGAGTATTGCGCAAAAGGGACGGACGTGGAGCTCATACGGCAAATGCCGCCGTAATCTTTTTTACGGCCGCGATGACATCTTCTATGTCTTGATCACTCATGCCGTGAAACATCGGAAGGCTGATCAGCCGCTCGTACGCATTCCCGGCGATGGGATATTCTCCTCCGCGATAGCCGAAGCGATCGCGGTAATAAGGATGGCGGTGCACGGGAATGTAGTGGACATTAACCCCGATATTTTCCGCACGCAGGGCGCGGAAAATCTTGCGTCGATCCACCGTCAACTTTTCGAGATTGAGCCGGATGGGATACAGATGCCATGCTGGGTTCGCATCGGCCCGAACTGCAGGCGGAGTGACTTCGGCAAGACTACTAAATGCGACGGAATATCGCGCTGCGATCTCACGCCTGCGTGACAAATTTGCTTCCAGCTTTTTCAACTGCGATAACCCAAGCGCACAGGCAATGTCAGTAAGCCGGTAGTTGAAGCCGAGCATCACCATCTCGTAGTACCACTGGCCGTCGCTCTGGCGCTGGCGGGCATCGCTTGAGATGCCATGATTGCGAAATCGCCGCAGCGTCTCGGCAAATCGGCTCGGTCCGTGGTTACCATGCCGCCTTCGCCGGTGGCCAGGTGCTTCACTGGATGAAAACTGAAAACGGTCATGTGGGCGATGCTGCCGGTGCGGCGTCTGCCGGTATTCGGCGCCGAGCGCGTGGGAGGCATCTTCGATCACAATCAGTCCGTGCCGTGCCGCAATATCCAAAATCGCATCCAGGTCTGCCGGATGACCCGCGTAATCCACCGGAAGGACGGCTCGCGTGTGCGGAGTAATTCGTGCTGCGATTTTTTCCGGATCGAGATTGAGCGTATCGGCGCTCACGTCGGCAAAAACCGGCGTCGCTCCCTGATACAGGACACAGTTCGCCGTAGCCGCAAAAGTCATGCGGAGTAGTAATGGCTTCGTCACCCGGCTTCAGACCCGGCCGCGAAAGCCGCGCCGTGCAACGCCGCTGTCCGGAACTGAAGCTCACCGCGTATTTGGCCCCACCCAAGCCGCGAATGCTTCTTCGAATTCCGCGACCTTGGGTCCGTAGTGAGCCAGTCGGAGCGCAGCACATCGACGACGGCCTGGATATCATCTTCTCCAATCGACTGGCGTCCGTACGGAAGAAAGTTTTCCGCACAGGGGTTCCTCCGTCGATGGCAAGCAGCTTCGGTGTCTGGTGGATGGTCACTGACATTGGCATCGCGGCGATCGTGAATGATACCGAAAATTTAGCATGGCAACTACGCCGGTATTCGCTGCTTTGAAGGCGGCTCCCGGGCTCAATCAGTTCCTGAAGTTGCTCGTTCGTAAGCCACTCCGCATTGGTGTCGCTGGTGTAGCGAAAACCTTGCGGCAATTCCCGGGCGTGAACCCAGTTGCCCTTGTTTCCACCACGGATGCGATGGGCTGGATCAACGTACATGTCATCCAGTTCCACGGCAGTTGCGCGCTTCATCCTCTGAGAGCAGCACTTCGTGCAATTTTTCCCCGGCCGAATGCCGATATATTCCACGTCGCATCCCGGGAGCGATCGCCTCGGCCAGATCCACCAGACGCATGCTGGGAATCTTCGGCACAAAGATTTCTCCGCCATACATTTGCTCGATGGCGCGAATCACAAACCGCACGCCGTGTTCGAAAGTCAGCCAGAAGCGGGTCATGCGCGGATCGGTGATGGTGATCTTGCCGCGCTTGCGCTGCTCCAGCAGAACACGGGAATCACGCTGCCGCGGCTTCCCACAACATTGCCATATCGCGCGCAACTGAACCGCGTCTCCTGCGCACCGGCATAAGCGTTCGCCTGCACAAAAACTTTTTCCGCGCACAGAGTTTCGTGGCGCCGTAGAGGTTGACCGGATTCACCGCTTTGTCGGTGCTGAGAGCCAGCACGCGCTGTACGCCACGGTCGATGGCCGCGTCGATCACATTGCGGCCGCCCATGATGTTGGTCTGAATCGCCTCGAAGGGATTGTATTCACACGCCGGAACCTGTTTCAGCGCCGCCGCATGGACCACAACTGTAATGCCCGAGAAGGCGCGCAGCAGCCGGGCCGGATCCCGCACATCGCCGATAAAATAGCGCAGGCTGGAGTGATCGAAGCCGGCGGTCCGCATGTCGTGCTGCTTCAGTTCATCACGGCTGAGAATCACCAACCGCTTCGGGTGATATTCCCGCAGCATGATCTCCACGAATTTCTTCCCGAACGAGCCCGTGCCCCCGGTGACCAGTACTTCCTGCTCCGACCAGTTCATCGCGCCTGCCTCAGACATGTGTAATCTATTCCTGCTTGCCGTGCCATTCACGTGCCAGCGTTGTCACCTGTGGGCTGATGATTGCAAGGTAGTATAGCGGAGTTGCGTCTGGACGGAACCGCGCAAGTGAAATCGCATTCTTTTTTCTCTTGCGGCGAAGATAGCGAAAATTCTGCACGAGTGCGCTCGCGTCCTTCATGTTCAGAATAGTTGACACTGCGCTGCCCAGATTCGCCGGTTGTATTCGGCGAAAGCAATGCTAGAATATCGCGAAACCAACATTAACATTCTGAAAGAATTCGCGGGCGATGAACCAGCCATCGAGTCGGCCGAATTTTCGGGTGCGTGGGATTGCTCCCGCTGGTCCCTTAAGCGAAATCGAACCTGATTTTGAGGAGAAGTAGCATGGAATCCGGACCGCTGGTGCAGGCCAATACCCCGATGATTCGCGAAATGCAGCCGTCCGAGCGCGATTTCGGGAAATCACTGGTCCGCGCGTTTATCCCGAACTTCTTTCTCAGGAGTCGGCACTCGGCGAGTACGTCCGCGTTTTGATGAAGCGCAAGTGGACGGTTCTGGCTTGCCTGGTCACGATTTTTTCCGTGGTCGCCATCGCCAGCCTCAAGATGACTCCGATCTACGAGGCCAGCGGCAGCATCGCCATCAACAAACCGGATTCCGGCCTGGTCAACTTCAGCAACTCTCCCACCTTCAACGTCGACTACTACGATCCGACCGAGATGGAAACTGAAGTGAAAATTCTGCAGAGCGATCTTCTCGCGCTGCAGGTGGTGAAAGAGCTGGGTCTCGATCGCCGTCCGGAATTCGGCGGAAAAACTGCCGCCTCTTCCTTCTTCGCTCGATCTTGCTCCCGACCCCTTGCAGGCCGATAGCGGGCGCACCACTTCCCTTGCTCTCGTCCTTCCGCTGAAATTTGAAGGTAGCGCTGGCTCCCAACACCCACATCATCAAAGTGCACTATCGAAGTCCTGACAAGGATTTGGCTGCAAACGTGGTCAATACCTTGATGACCACCTACACGGAAAACAATTTCAAGTCGCGCTTCGACTCCACCATGCAAGCCTCCGATTGGCTCTCCAAGCAACTGGTGGATTTGCAGATGAAAGTGGAAACCTCCCAGGAAAAGCTGGTTCACTACCAGAAAGAACATGAAATCCTGGGTATCGACGACAAGCAAAACATCACCACCGCCAAGCTCGACGAACTCAATAAAGAATTGACTTCCGCGGAATCCGAGCGCATGGACAAGGAATCCATCTACCGCCTGGTCCAGGCAGGCGACACCGATACCATCGCCTCAGCTGCCAGCGTTCTGGACTCCGCCGGAGTTGAATCCCAATCGGCCGGGCGCTGCTGGAAGCCCTCCGCAGCCAAAGAAGCCGATCTGAAGATTCAAGCTGCCGAACTGAACACGCAATTCGGCCCCGTCTTACCCAAAGCTGGCGCAAATCAATAACCAGCTCAAAGAAATCAACGCTCAGCTACTGGCCGAAACCAAGAAAGCTCAGCGGCAAGATCAAGGGGCAGTACATGGCTGCCCTGCAGCGCGAAGACATGCTGCATGACGCTCTGGAAAAGCAGAAGCAGGAAGCCAACAAGCTCAACGAGAGCGCCATCGAGTACAGCCTGCTCAAGCGCGACCTCGACACCAACCGCCAGCTCTATGAAGGATTGCTGGAAAAACTGAAAGAGGCGGGAGTTTCGGCCGGACTCCGTTCGAACAACTTCCGCATCGTCGACGTGGCCCGCGTGCCTACTGGCGCCCATCGAACCGAATATCCCGCGCAATCTTTCTTTCGCCTTCATGCTGGGCCTGACCTCCGGAGTAGGACTTGCCTTCCTGCTGGAAGGATTGGACAACACGGTTCGCACCACCGAACAGGCGCAAATGATTTCCGGCTTGCCGCCTCTGGGCATGATTCCTCTGGGTTCGAGGACGGCGCGCGAAGGCGCAAACAGCAAAGCGCCTGGTGATCGCCAGCTCCAAAGAAGCGGTCGAGCTCATCACTCAGGTCAGGCCGCAATCGCAAATGGCCGAGTCTTACCGCGCACTGCGAACCTCGCTGCTGCTTTCCAACCTCGGTGCGCCGCCGCAAGGTGATTATGGTGACCAGCGCGCTTCCCCAGGAAGGCAAGACGACCACCAGCATCAACTGCGCGGTGGTTCTGGCGCAGAAAGGAATTCGCGTTCTGCTCATCGACGCCGACCTTCGCCGGCCCAGCATCCACAAGACTCTCGGCATGGGCCCGCGCAGCGGCCTCAGCAATGTTCTGACCGGAAGCGCCACGTCTGGAGAGCGCGATCACGCATTCTCCGATCCTGCCCAATCTTGATGTACTGCCCGCGGGAACGCCTCCGCCGAATCCCGCCGAGTTGCTGGCTTCCACGAACATGCGTGACGTATTGCAGGAACTGCGCGGGCAGTATGATCACATCGTGGTAGATACGCCTCCCACGCTTTCGGTGACCGACGCGGTCGTGCTGTCGCCGCGAGCCGATGCCATCGTGCTGGTCATTCGTTCCGGGCAAACCACCAAGCAGGCGTTGCGCCGCTCCCGCGACATTCTGATGCAGGTCAACGCGAAAGTTTCCGGCGTCCTGTTGAATGCCGTCGATCTGAGTTCGCCCGATTACTATTACTACTACGAATATCAGGGCAAGTACGCCCGCTACTATCACGACGACGCATCTCACGATGATGAGGATGACGACGGTGACCGAGGAGAGCGCCGAGGCTTCGCCCAACAGCG
Source organism: uncultured Acidobacteriaceae bacterium (assembly GCA_963838015.1). Taxonomy (GTDB): domain Bacteria; phylum Acidobacteriota; class Terriglobia; order Terriglobales; family Acidobacteriaceae; genus Sulfotelmatobacter. Next base: position 363,300 of record CAWIPG010000002.1, read on the forward strand.
CGTAGTACGAAATCTTGGCTTCTTTGCAGCGATTCCTGGACGCGAACATGGAAATACCCCTCAATTCTGCTTGGCGGAAAAGAGCTCGTCATCGGCGCTGCCGCGGCGCTCTGTTTCGTCTACGTTCTGCTGGCGGGGCGACTTTTTGTTGCATCGTTCTTCAGCGAGAAGCCGGAACTCGCAAGCCTGCAACGAGCGGTTCGTCTTGATCCCTGGAATGCGGACTACCGCAATCATCTGGGCCGCTATTACGCACTGGTCGCACGTGATCCGGCCGCAGCGATCGAGCCTTACCGGGCCGCCGTGCAGCTCGATCCGCACGCTGCCCGCTACTGGTTTGATCTGGCCTCTGCATACCAGGTGTTGGGAGACGTTTCCAATCAGACCGCTGGCGCTGGAGCACGCCATTCAGGCGGATCCCACCACGCCGGATGTGGCCTGGGAGGCGGCTAATTTTTATCTGGTTCAGGGGGATGAGGCGAAGGCTCTCCGCGAATTTCGCGTTGTTCTGCAGAACGAGCCGACGCTGGCTGATCCCGCCATCCAGTTCTGCTGGCGCATCAATCCGGACGTGGATGCGCTTCTTGCGCGACGTCGTTCCCGCCCGCTCCGAGGCCTACATCGCGTTTCTTAACCTGCTGATGCAGAAAACAGGAAACGCCGGCACAGCCAAGGTTTGGGCGGCTATGATGGCAACCCAGCAGACCTTCGAACTCCGCTACGTCAACGAGTACCTCCAATATCTGTTGAACCATAAAGATGTCGATCAGGCCCGGCTGGTTTGGCAGCAAGCTGCCCCGCGTTTCGGCCTTTCTGCTTACGTGCCCTCGGGACGCAATTTGATTGTCAATGGAGATTTCAGCCTGGATGTACTGAACGGGGGCTTCGACTGGCAATATGAGAAACAGCAGAGCGTGACGCTCACTCTGGATCCCAGCGATTTTCACGGCGGCCACCGTTCATTGTTGATTGCTTTTGACGGGCCGGGGGTAACCGATGCCGGCATTCGTCAGTTCATCGCGGTCCAGCCTGATACGCTCTACGATTTTTCCGCGTATTACAAAAGTGGGGAGATCGAGGGCGCCGGCGGCCCGCATCTTACCATTCAGGATGCCTATACTCGTGAGGTCTTGTACGACAGCGACGAATTGAAAGAGCCGGGATTCTGGAAATCCGCGACCGGCGAATTCACCACCGGAGCCGATACCAAGCTTGTGGTGTTGCATGTTCGGCGGCTGCCGGAAGGCAGTCCGATCCGTGGTAAGCTCTGGGTCGACGATTTCCGCCTCATGCCGAAGCGGCAGTAATTCCTCGAACCGAATGAATTCACTCTCATGAGCACTGCCCAGCATCGCCGCCCGCATTACCGCCATTGATAGCCGCGAACGCTCGGCGCAAGCCGAGAAGGTTTTGCTGTACGGCATCTTCGGCCTGCTCCTGTTTGGACCGCTCGCCTTCGGTGCGGTGGAACCATGGTCGATCTTCGTGATGGAGGCGGGCTCCGCCGCCTTGTTTCTGCTCTGGATCGGAAAACAGGTGGTGGACGGCGAAATGAAGGTTCGCTGGAATCCCCTGTTCCTTCCGATGGGAGTTTTCGGCGTGCTCATCATTTCGCAGCTTGTGTTCCGCGTGACTGCGTATCCACATGACACCGTGTCAATCGCGTTGCAATACTTCGCCTATGCGATGCTGTGCTTTCTTGCTGGGCAAACTGTGTTGCGCGGCGCCCAAGCCCGCAAGCTCACGCTAGTTTTCTCGGTATACGGGGCCGCGGTCGCAGGCTTTGCATTGCTGCAAGGAATCTCGGCGAATGGCAAGCTGTATTGGATTCGGCAACCGCGCATGCGGCGGCTGGATTTATGGTCCCTACGTGAACCATAACCATTACGCCGGGCTCATGGAGATGCTCGTTCCGATTCCGCTGATCGTTTCCCTGACGCGACTGGCTCCGCCCAAGGTACGCGCAGTGGCGGCAGCGGCGGCGGCCGTGATGGTCGGGACGATTTTTCTCTCCGGATCGCGCGGCGGCATGCTGGCGATTGTGGTGGAACTTGTCATCCTGGCGTCATTACTGGTCAAGCAGAAGCGCGGACGTGCGCACCGCCATCGGCATCGGCGTTTTTCTCGCTATCGTCGTCGGATTGCTGGTCTGGATCGGCGGCAGCGAACTCAGCCAGCGCATCGCAACCGCCGGCCCCGGACATTCCGAACTCTCCAGCGACATTCGCACTTATATCAATCGCGATGGCCTGCGCATGTTCCTGAAAAAGCCAATCCTGGGTTGGGGTCTGGGAACCTTTCCCGATCGTCTATCCGCGAGTTCCGCACTTTCTACACCAATTTCTTCGTGAACGAAGCCCACAACGATTACCTGCAGTTGCTGGTGGAAATGGGTTTGCTGGGCTTCGCCACGATGGTGTGGTTTGTTGTGACGCTCTACACGCGGCGCATCAAGAAGATCGGGAACTGGCCTGGGGAAATGAGCGGGGCGATGACTTTGGCCTGTTTGCTCGGCGTGAGCGGAATTCTTGTCCACAGCGCGGTCGACTTCAACTTGCAGATTCCCGCCAATGCCGCGCTGTTTTACGTGCTATGCACGATGGCGGCCGTCAGAACCATTCGCCAAGCCGGCGCGCAAACGCCGCGCGGTGCGGACTAAAGCCGCGGAAACGGAAGAAGACACGATACCCCCGTCGGAGTCGGAGTCCTTGCAGCAGCCTGCCACAAATTTCTGAAATTGCCTGTGAACTACCCGAGGTTTGAAGCTTTGCGGAGTGCACCGTTGTTCGCACGCGATCACTTCTTGCGCGTAGGTCAGGCTCCACGCTCCGCCTGAAAAACGGCTGCGCTCAGAATGACGATGATCGCGGTTAAGACGAGGGACTATTGAGGCTGGGACGGACTCACCGGGTTATTACTCTGGATGAGAACCCAGGCGGTGACTCCTGCGATCGCGGCCACTCCAACACCTATCGCAACGGGAGAGTTGAGAATGCCGCCTCCAGCTGCCGGAGCGGCACCGTCGGCCCGCTTCTTGTTTTTCTTTTTGTCTTTATTGTTGCCGTTGTCCGTCGAGGATTGATCGGATGATTGCTCATCGCGCGTGGTTTGCTGGCCCTGCGGCTAGCGTGACAGTGCCGCTATCGTCGGTGATGCTCAGGTCGCCCTTGAGTGCGGCGATCTTCACCGTGCCATCGGTATCGGTAACGTTAAATTCCGTCCAGGCACTGGATACAGGCGCCACACGCACTTCCCCGGCAGTGGTCGCCACGCCCTTCGACGTGGCCACGGATACGCCACCGTGCTCCACTTTCAAAGACGAGCCTTCGAACTGCACCAGGGAATCGCCGAGAACGGTAATGCTTGAACCCGGGGCATTGATATTGGCTGCGGAATCCGAACGGGTTTGCACCAGATCGCCGGCTAAAAATGGCCGAAGAGGCAGGGACGTGGGCGCCGTTCACCCAGGCCGCTCCATGGGCATAAAGCATGGCCGCACCAGAATCGGCTGCCAATACCGAACCAGGAAATGCCGAAAGCAGCACGCAACTCACCATCTCTTCGGAAAGCAGACATGCCCATCCCACGCTCCGTTAATAACTAAATTGATGACTGTTAACGCATCGTACCCTCCAAAGTTCTTGTCAGTCAATGCCTTTTGTGCTTGCAAATGAAGTTAACGGTGGAAAACTTTTTAATGATCGTGCAGGAGTTGGAGCTAGCCGCTGTTGAGAACCAAAACTTTTCACCACAGAGGCACAGAGACACGGAGAAAATCTCTGGCTGGTCTTTTTCGTTCCGTTTTCTCTGTGCCTCTGTGTCTCTGTGGTGAAAAGCCTTTAAGGGCTCTCTTAACGCCATTGGTCGACGACTTTCCACCAGATCAGTCGCAGCCATTCGTCCACGAAGGTTTTCGCCCATTGGCGATGCTGTCCACCAACGCGTTCCAAATATGAATCGTCACGCGCGGCGGCAATAGAGAATTCCAGCCCCGGCAATTCACGGCGAAAAATGTCCGTGCGCGGCGGGTATGGAAATCCGAGGTGACGATCAGCACGCTCTTGGCCCCCACACGCTGCAGGCACTTCTCCGCATCTTTTGCCTCTTCTTTCGTCGATAGTCCTTCAATCGGGCAGACGCTGATCGCCGCGGCCTGGGGCAAACTCTTGAAGTATTGCTGCGCCAACTCCACCTCATTAGATCCGTAAACCTTCGCACCAGCGGGGACATTAATAATGACCTTCCGTCCGTATCCTTGCGCCAGTAGTTCCAGAGCGCGTACCGGACGCCGGTCTGTTTCCCCGGCCAGCACCAAAATCACATCTGAGCGCTGAGGTGCATCCACCAAAAGAAACTGCCTGCTCTTGCCGCCAGTCCTCCGGATAACCCAACGAGTAATGCGAGGGCCACAAACCACACATATTTGCCCATGCCCGATCCTGTCATTTTATTAACCCTGTCGCTAGCTCTGTCATCAGTTCCCTAGCGCGGAAGGCAGACTCAAATTCGGCAGCACTTCGTCGCGCTCCGGCGCCGCGTGCATCACCGGCGAGATGCTAAAATCGAAGTTGAAACTCACTTACATCCAGAAGAGACTATCCTGTTGCGACGATGACGAATCACTCTGCCGCAAATCGTACTGTCGATTCAACTGAAGAAGAAGATCAAGCAACGCCAGGCCCGCGTTGGAATCATCGGCCTTGGGCTATGTAGGACTGCCGCTGGCATTGCTGTTCACCGACCAGAAATTTGCCGTCACCGGCTTCGACATCGATCAGCGTAAGGTCGACACCCTCGCCAAGGGCGGATCCTACATCTACCGCATCAGCACCGAGGAAATCAAGACGGCGAAGGCGCAGGGCTTTTCCGCTACCTCCGATTACGCCCACATCGAAGAGATGGACGCGATCATCATTTGCGTGCCCACGCCGCTCAATCAATATCACGAGCCGGACCTCAGCTATATCACCGACACCACGCACGCGATCGCTCCGCATTTGCAGCCCGGACAGTTGGTGGTACTCGAGAGTACAACTTACCCGGGCACCACGGAAGAAGTGATGGTGCCGATTCTCGAGAAGGAGAATAAGATCGGGCTTGAAGGCCGCACGCGGCAACGAGTGTCCGACGCCGAAAAAGAATTCTTTGTGGCCTTCTCGCCGGAGCGCGAAGATCCCGGCAATACCACCGTGGCCCGCCGCGATATCCCGAAGGTGGTTGGCGGAGTGAACCCGCAGGCTTCCGAACTTGGCCGGCGCGCTTGTACGGATCGATTTTCCAGCGTACCGTTCCCGTCTCCTCGCCGGCCGCGGCCGAGATGACGAAGCTGCTGGAAAATATCTATCGCTGCGTCAACATCGCTTTGGTCAACGAACTAAAGCTGCTCTGCCTGCGCATGGGCCTCGACATCTGGGAGGTGATCGAAGCCGCTTCCACCAAGCCCTTCGGCTTTCATCCCTTCTATCCCGGGCCCGGCCTGGGCGGACACTGCATTCCGGTCGACCCCTTTTATCTCTCATGGAAGGCCAAGGAATGGGACTTCCGTACCCGCTTCATCGAGCTGGCGGGAGAGATCAACACCAACATGCCCTATCACGTGCTTGCCTCCATTGGCGGCGCGCTGAACGGCCATAAGAAATCGATGAATGGATCTCGCATCCTGATCCTGGGCGTGGCTTACAAGAAGGACATCGACGATCTGCGCGAGTCGCCGGCTCTGACCATCATCGAGTTGCTGCAAAAAGAGGGCGCTCAGGTCAGCTACAACGATCCCTACTTCCCTTTCATCGGAAAAGGGCGCAAGTACGACTTGCAGATGAAGCGGTCGGAACTGGAGAAACTGGGCGAGTACGATTGCGTCGTGATCGTCACCGACCACTCCGACTACGACTACCGGAAGATTGTCGGCGAGGCGCAGCTCGTGGTGGATACGCGCAATGCAACCAAGGGAATCGATAGTCCCAAGGTGGTGCGCTGTTAAATGCGCGGTGTTAGTGAGTAGTGCAGGCTAGGGCGAGAGTGGCGGGGTGATTGCTTGCTTTTCGTCGGGAGGCCGTGTCGGAAGTAAAACACTCTCGTGCATGATGAAATATTTTGCTCATTCTTGCACAGGCTGGGCCAGTAGCAGGCACTGTCAGCGCAAGTAATTGAAAGATTAGGGAATAGACGTTCCCAAGTTGCCGGCAAAATGGCCTTTGCCGTGCAGGTTTTACTTGGGTAGTCAACTAAACTTCTCGACTTCTGCAGTCCCAAGGTCCCTTAAGCTGCCGGTTTGAGAAACTTTGACCCCAAACAACTGGCGAGTAGATACGGTTATGGGATCTTCTGCTTTCAAGGCTCTCTGTTCTCGTTCCTGCCGAAGACGAGAACTCCCTGGACGTGAATTCGTTTTCAGCACCGGAGCGCAGGCCTGCGCGGTTGCGTTCGTAATGTGGGTTCGCATGTTACATCCAGAAATGGTTTCGCCTCCGGAGCATCGTTTTCGATCGGTCGAGTTGGTAAGCACGCCGGTTCCGGTTAATCATCAGCCGCAACCGCCCGCAGCCAAACCGGTGTTCGTTGCGAAACTGGATCCGCCTACCGAACGCCTTGCGCCTTCCCGCTCCGCAGCCAAAGGCTTCGTGAAACTGGAAGAAGTTCCCGCGCCCAAGGTCAGCATTACGCCCCAGAAAGCTGGATCCACTGCCAATTAACTCCGCGCCTGTAATTCCCAAAAAGTGGTGAAGACGAACGTATTCTCCACCGGCAGTTCGGCCACGCCTACGATTCACGCGCTCCGCTCGCAGGTGCAGACCGGAGGCTTCGGCGATCCGAACGGAATTCCCGCTAAAGCGAATCAGAGGAAAGCCGTCAATATCGCGCCGCTCGGATCGTTCGATCTCCATCCGGCGGCGGATATGGCAACGGCAGAGGTGGAACCAAAGGGTGGCCGGCGTGGTCGCAAGCACAGGATTTGGCAATGGCACGGCCACTGGCGATAACCGTCCGCGTGCCGTGGCAGCGGTTCAGCAAAGCGGCTTCGGAGATGCGGACGTGCCGGCTCCGCCATCGGTGCGGTCTCATCCCGCGGAAGCTCGCCGCTCCGGATGGTGCCTGCGGAAATCATTTCCAAACCGACTCCCGTCTATACTCAAGAAGCTCGCAGTCTGAGGATTCAGGGCGAGGTTCTTCTGGAAGTGGTTCTGCAGGCGTCCGGCAATCTGCATGTGGTACGCGTAGTGCGCGGACTGGGTCACGGTCTTGACGACAATGCGGTCAAGGCCGCCGAGCAGATTCGTTTTAAGCCGGCGACGAAGGATGGCCAACCGGCCGATTCCACTGTCGTCTTGCATATTATTTTTCAGTTGGCGTAAGTTTCTAGAAGGTTTTTATGCGCATTCTGCAGTTAGGTTTACTTCCGTTGTTTTGTTGCTGTTGGGGTCGTCTGTTCCCGGCGCTATCGCAGGACTCCACATCTTCCACCCTCAAGCCATAACGAGCGATGCGCCCTCGGCTGCAGGACAAAACACGCTTGCTCCTCCACCCCCGCCTCTTTCAACGACGTGATGGATCGCGTGATCCAGAGAGAGCACCTCTTCCTCGCCCAGATGCGCCACCTGCGTCCCATGGTCGAGACCTATCTGCAGGATCTTAAGTCCGACAGCAATGGAAACGCGTAGCCCGTCAAGGATGAATATTTTCTCGGACGCCTCGACATGAGCGATGGTCCGGAAGACACGTCATTCGTGGGCCAACCCGGCTTCGGCCACCGCATGGCTGAACCGTCTCACCGGCCTGTATTCCATGCACTTCCTGCCGCTGGGCTTCGCGCAGATGGTGGTGCTCGATACCGATTTTCAAAAGAAATATTACAACTTCACTTTTGTGCGCCGCGAGTTTCTGGGGGAAGTCCGCTGCCTGGTGATCGATGTTCAGCCTAAAGAGAATGCGCCGGCCGGGACGTTTCTGGGCCGCATCTGGGTTGAAGATCAGGATTACAACGTGGTTCGCTTCAATGGCACTTACTATCCTCATCCCAAGACGAACTTCTACCTGCATTTCGATAGCTGGCGCTTCAACATGCGCCCCGGCACGTGGTTGCCGGCGTATATCTACAGCGAAGAGTCGGACATGAAGACGGCTATGGCCGGACTCTCCACTTCCGCGCTCAGACCCGTCTATGGGGATACGACTTAAAAGCCCTGAACAAGAATGCAGAGTTCACGCAGATTCTGGTGGACTCTCCGCAATCAGTAAAAGATCAGAGCGACGTTGCGGCGGACGCGAACTCCCGTGGTCGCCGAGCGAATGTGGGAGCGACAGGCTGAAGACAATGCGGTGGAACGCCTGCAGAAGATCGGCTTGCTCGCGCCTCCCGGCGAAGTCGACAAAGTCTTGCTAACCGTAGTCAACAATCTGTTAGTCACCAATAACATCGATCTGCGGTCGGACGTTCGTTGCCGCGTCCTGCTCACTTCTCCGCTGGAGTCTTTCACCATCGGTCACACGATCGTCATCAGCCGCGGCTTGCTCGATGTTCTTCCCGACGAAGCCTCGCTCGCCATGGTCCTGGCCCACGAACTGAGTCACATCGTTCTTGGGCACAAGTTCGATACCAAACTCGCTTTCAACGACCGCATGTTTTTCCCCGATGAAGATTCGTTCCAGCGCCTGGATTTCAAACGCCAGCTCAGCGACGAAGAAGCCGCCGACGCCAAAGCTCTGGAGTTGCTGAAGAATTCTCCCTACAAAGACAAGCTGGGAAGTGCAGGCTTGTTCTTGAAGGCGCTGCAGCAGAGTGCTCCCGAGCTGCCGAACCTGATTCGCCCGCACCTGGGTGACAGTCTGGCAAGCAACAAGAGTATCCGCATGTCGGCGCTTCTGGCCTCCGCACCGGCAACTGGAGCCACAACGCACCGATCAGATCGCAGCGCTTCCGCTTGGTGGCCGCATCAAGCTCGATCCCTGGACGACCAGGTGGAATTGGCGAAGGCAAAGCCCGTCGCTTTGACTTCAGCCCGCGAGAAGATGCCATTCGCGATCACGCCGTTCTTCCCCTACCTGACCCGAATATCGACTCCGGGCAGCGAGAAGGTCGCGCTGACTGCGCCCGCCCCGAAGTGAATGGCAAGGCAGTCATTCTTCCTTCGTTAGGCAGCGAAAACGGATTTTTTTTCGGCTGAAAAATGCGCTGGGCAGCAACAGCACGCCGGGCGGCGCGCCTTGCAGAAGTTTCGATCTCAATCGTTCGCCAGTTAGCAATTACTGGATGGAGCTGCCAACGTTGAGAGAACACGTTGTTAGCGTTGGATCCGATGAGCCGGACCGTGCCCACCACGATCACCAAAATGACCGCCAGCATTACCGCATACTCCGCGATATCCTGACCGCTCTCATCTTTCCATAAATTCTGCCAAAATTTTGCCAAACGTTTCGTAAAATTCTTGCCACGGGCTCCGTCTCCTTAACTGCAAAACTTCGTTTAAAACGTACGCTACTACCTGCACGAGAGAATAAACATCATTCCATCTGCGACCGGATCAATTGTTATCCCGAGGCTGGTCTTGAAGAAATCATAGGTGGAGGCGACAAACACCGCCAATGGCCCGTAAGTGCCATGCGCAGTTACCGTTCTGGAAAATGTCTAAGTCCTTAACTCTCACACAATGCTTTTCAACGGCAGGGACTGGTTTACCGCAAACAGCGCCAGCTCCAGGCGGGTCGATACCCCCAGCTTGTCGAAAATATTGCTGAGATGATGTTTAACCGTGTCTTCGCTGATTTTGAAGTATTCCGCAATCTCTTTATTGGAATATCCGGCCACCACTGCGGCCACAATCTCCAATTCCCGCGGAGTCAGGCCGAATTTTTTCTGCCGCGCTTCATCGCTGGAAGACTGCACCAGCGTCCGCAAGTATTGCACCAGGTTTGAGACGCTTTCGCGGCCCACCCAGTATTCGCCCGCCATCACGGTCTGGATGGCTTTCAGCAGTAGTTGCGTGGCGGAATCCTTCAGCACCACGCCGCGCGCACCTAACTGCAAGAGCCTCCACAATCTGGCTCTTTTCCGCGGCCGCCGTCAGCAGAATCACTCGCACCGGGGTGGAATTCGCCTCCCACGCTCAGATCCCGCAAAGCTTCCAGACCCGGATGCTTGGGCATCGCCAGATCCAGTAACAGAATGTCGGGCTTTAACTGCCGCGCCATTTTCACGGCTTCTGCCCCGTCGGAGGCTTCGCCCAGCACCTTCAGATTGGGCTCGGCTTCCAGCAGCCGCCGCAAACCATCCCGGAAAATAGGATGGTCGTCGGCAATCACAATGCGAATGGGCTGTGACTTCTTAAAATTCATCGCGAAACTTCTCCACCCTTCGGAACTTTGATCTCCAGGCGCGTCCCCGTGCCGGGATTTGATTCTACCGTGAGTGTACCCGCAATTAAACGGACGCGTTCCTTGATGATCATCGGACCCTTGCCCATCTGGTCCAGTTCGTCCTGCGTCACGCGCCCGGAAAACGGAAATCCCTTGCCGTCATCCTCCAGCGTCAGGCTCCACTGGCTCGGCATTCGAGCCCAACCGCACCAGCGCATGGCGCGCGCGGCTATGCTTGCGGACGTTGACCAGACCCTCCTGCACGATGCGCAACAGTTCCCGGCAAACCTTGTCCGGCATATCGAGCTTTTCAATGTCGGTGACAAAACGCGCGGAAATTCCGGTCTCTCTTTCAAAGCGCTCCACCGTATCGGTCACGACACTCAAAAATCTTCGCGAGTCCACGTCGATCGACTTCATCTGCTGCATCAATTCCCGCAGCTTCAGCACTTCCTCGCGCAGCAGTCCCTGGATGCGGCCCAGTTCGCCGCTGACCACGGCTGGCGTAGTTCTCCGCCTGACGCCGCAGAACATCCACCTGCATCTCCACCGCAATCAGCGATTGCACCGCGCCATCGTGCAGTTCTCTGGCAAAGCGCGCGCGCTCGGCCGCTCCCGCCCGGCGCCGCAGCCGGTGCAGCAGATAGACGTTGTACACTGCCGGCCCCACCTGGTGAACCAGGTCCAGCAGAAAACGCAATTCTTCGTGCGTGTCCCCGCGCCACGACGGTTCGAATATAAAGACTCGTCCCCGCCATTCGCTCGCCGAAGACAAAAGAAATCGAAATCAACGAGCGGAATGGATTGCCGCTGGTTCAACTCCAACGCAGTGCTTCGGTGCTCGGCGCAGGCACCTGCATTGCCTTCTTCATTCAACGCGACCACCGACCAGCGCTTTCCCTCATGTAGACGCGTAGCAAACCTCGCCCGGAAAATCCTCAAGATAAATTTTCGCATCGCGCGGGCGGGAATCCAGCCAGGTGAAATCGGAAAGTTCTCCGTTGAGCATTGCGTAGCTCGCCCAAAAAATTTTCGCTGGCTCTGAATCTCCTGCGCGGCAATCACCATCCGCGCCGCTCCATACATGCTGACAACTTCCCGGCTGATTTGCTGCAGCGTTCCGGTCAGGCCCGCATTCCACTCGCACCTTGGCAACATGCGAGTCACTCCGCCTTTTCCGCTCGCAAATGTTTTTGTTGCTCCGCCAGATAGCCCAGCAGTAATCCCATCACCAGCAGATAAACCGACAACATGAACAGCCGCTTGGGCTCGAACTCGGTGGTGTTGATCTGCAGGCCGGAGAAAACATGCCAGGGCAGGGTTCCTCCGCGCATGGCCAAACATGCAGCAAGAGCAAGACTTTCCGCCCACAGCAAAACCACTTCTGCCGCAGCCGTACTCAAGGTCTCCCACAAACCCCAGCGGTAAGCCGCCGCCGTCAGCACGAAAACAAAAAACAAAAAGAACGGACTTCGCGGCCCCTCCGCAAAGATCGAGATGAAAGCCGGCCACACAATATCGGCCGCATGCACCAGAATCCGAAACGATGACGTCGACTCCTGCCGCCGCCGCAACAGCATCATCACCAGAATTCCATTTGCCAGGTAAAAGACAAACAGACCATAGGCCGCAGGGGAATGGCCCAATTGCGTCGGGTCCATGCGGATCGCGACCAAAGCAGAAACCGCCAGAAATACGCGCGCCGTCGCCAGCCAACGCTCCGTCCGGCGAACCTCGCTGGGGTCGGCGGAAGCCTGTGGCCTGCCCAAAAAACGGTGATTAGCGTCATTGCGCAATCGAGTCAGTTGCTCACCACGGCGGTGCGGATTCTATCAGTTAACGGGATTGTCTCGCATAGTATTGATAAGAAAGGCGAGGATCAAGTAAAACTTTCCGCCGTGCCATTCGACGCTTCGCCCGATCCTGGACTCAATCTGTTAGCCAGCGCCACAGATTACTTCAGTAACCTGAGTTCTATCTAATCCCAGTCTAAAATGGCAGCGAGGATTGTTTTGTTGCGCGCTTATTCCAAAATCTGGACTGCGGCCGTCGCGGCCTGTCTGGCGGCTTTGATCCTGGCTGCGCTTATCCTCCGCCGCTCGTTTCGCCTCACTGCCTTCAGCGATTGGATTCAGTGCATCTTGCTGCTGTCTGCGGCGCTTTCCCTCATCCCAACGCGGTGCGGTCGCAGCGGACGCATGCGCCTGTTCTGGGCGCTGCTGGCCACCGGCATGGCATTCTGGTTTTCCTACCAGCTGATGTGGACCTACTTCGAAGTCTGGCTGCGCACAAGACGTCCCTGATTTGTTCGCCGGCGACATCGTTCTTTTTCTCCACATCGTTCCCCTGATGGCAGCCCTGGCGCTCCGTCCCCATGCTCCCCAGGAGGAATATTCCCCGCGCCTGCGCCGGCTCGATTTTGCCCTGATGATGGTCTGGTGGATGTATCTTTACGTCTTCGCCGTAATGGCCTGGCAATACGTCGTCCCCAATATCGACTGCCTACAATGGCAATCTGAATTGCTTTATTTGATAGAGAAACTTGCGTTTCTGAGCGCCTTGTCGTGGCCTGGATGAACAGCAAAGGCGGCTGGAAAACACTCTATGCCAACTTGTTCGGCGCCAGCCTCACCTACGCCGCCAGTTCCTATTTCGCCAACTGGGCCCTTGGCCGTCACGCCTATTACAGCGGAAGCCTTTACGATATTCCGCTAACCGCTTCCATGGCGTGGATCACCGTGATCGGCCTGTGGTCGCGCGCCGACGACCCACAGCCTACCGCCCGCTCGAGCTCTACCTCGCATGGCGTCTGGCTGGCCCGATTAGGAATGATCACGGTCTTTTCCCTCCCGCTGTTCGCCGCGTGGGCTCTGCTGGAACCGGACGATCCCGCCCGCATCCGTTCGTTCCGCCTGGTCTCTGACTCTGGGAGCGGCCTTTTCATGGGCGTCGATGGTCTTCGTGCGCCAGCGTCTGCTCGATCGCGAATTGCTCCGCCTGCTCAATCAGTCGCGAGAGTCCTTAGTCAATCTGAAGCGTCTGCAGGCGCAGATCACCGAATCCGAAAAGCTGGCCTCCATCGGCCAATTGGTGGGCGGCGCGGCTCATGAACTGAACAATCCCATTGCCGCCATGATGGGATATTCCGATCTGCTCCGGATACCGGCTCTGAACCCAGAGCAACACGACTTGGCGGCAAAAATCGGGCAGCATGTTCGCCGCACCAAATCGCTGGTCGCGAGCCTCCTCAGTTTTGCCAAGCAAGGCCCGGCTACTATGGCTCCGGTGGACCTCAACACGATGCTGCGAACGGCCGTCAAACTCATCGCAACCTCAGTGGCAGACGCTTAAAATCGAAGTGCACGCTGATACTGCAACCCGAACCTGCCGCGCGTCCTGGGAGACTCCAACCAATTGCTTCAGGTTTGCGTGCAAATCCTCAATAATGCGCTGCACTCAGCGGATCGACGTACTGCCCGAACTCTAACCATCACCGCACGAACACAAAGATGGCGTTGCCATCATCGAGATTTCCGAGTCCGAGTGCCTCCGACAGCACAACCCCGCGCTCGAAAAAGACGCAATCCCGACCTCGATCGAGCTCTCTCCGGCTTGGGCTTGAGCGCGTGTCAGGGCATATTGCAGCAGCATCATGGACGAATCATCTGCAAGCAAGATTGAGATTCGGGAACCGCGATTCGCGTCGAACTCCCGGTCATTGCGCGGGTGCAGGGGAAATCGAGTCGACGATGGGGCTCCGGTGATGTGGCAACCTCAACCGTTCGCTTGAGCTGGCCGCACGCGGCGTAGATGTCGCGGCCCCGCGGACGCCTCACAAATGCTGGGATACCTGCATCTCTCAAGATCGTTTTGAAATGTGATCACTTGCTCTGCGGTTGGGGTGGTAAAGTCAATTCCCGGCCCCGGGTTCAGCGCGATCAGATTCACCTTACAGCGCAGCCCGCGCAGTAATTCGGCAACTTCCTTCGCATTTTCCGGTGTATCGTTCACTCCGCCGAGCAGGACGTATTCGAAGGTGATCCATTCGCGCGTGCGTAACGGGAAATCTCGCGCTGCCGCCATGAGCATTTCCAGATTCCACTTCTTATTCAGCGGCATCAGCCGTGTGCGCAGTTCATCGTTCGATGCGTTCAGAGAAATCGCCAGCTTTGGCCGGATCTTCTCAGCACCAAAGTCATGGATGCGCGGCACGATTCCCGCCGTAGACACCGTCATCCGCCGCTCGGCGATCCCTACACCTTCGACCAGCAGCCGCGCCGCTTTCATGAAATTTTCGTAGTTCAGAAACGGCTCGCCCATGCCCATGAAGACCAGATTGATGCGATCCTCGGGCGGCGAAACTTGCTGATCTTTGAGCACCGCGCAAACCTGACCAACAATCTCACCGGCCGTCAGATTGCGCTTCACTCCCAGCAACGCGGTCAGGCAGAACTGGCAATCGACGGCGCAGCCCACTTGGCTGGAGATGCAGATGGTCGAGCGGCCGGATGCGCGCGTCTGAGTGCTTCCTGCGCAATTAGCTTCCACCCCCGCCTCACTCCCATCCCCGGCTTCCCCGCCGTCCCCTTCCGGCATCCACACGGTCTCAACGCTCTGCCCATCGGCAAAAGCGATCAGATACCGCACCGTGCCATCCACCGACACAAACTTCTGCTCAGTCCGCGCCGCCCCAACCGTAACTCCGCTCTGCTCCAGTCGCTCGCGAAACGCTTGGGGCAATGTGGAAATCTCCCCTAGAGTTTCCACTCGCTGCCGGTACACGGCATCCATGATCTGCTTGGCGCGATAGACGGGCTCAGCCGCTTCGCTGACCAAGGCGGCGAGGTCCTCGCGGTCCATCCCCAGCAGCGATATAAAAGGTTCAGTCATGATTAAACCCAGCACATTGTCGCTTTCGGCTAGCATCAGAAGTTCTTGCGAAATTCCACGCAATCTATTGATTCTAAATAACTAAACTTCTTGTTGTTGCATGCCCCATCCAACCCAGCCAGATATGTAAGAATAGTAAAGCACCGCTGGCAAGTCCCAGGAATCAAACTTGAAGCATCCGTCCTAATACATCATGGTAAAAGAAGTTCGCAACATTCGTCGCCAAGTTCTCCCCCACGGCCTCACCGTCATCACGGAGCAAATGGAACATATCCGCTCCGCCTCCATCGGAATTTGGCTCGAGACCGGATCGCGCGACGAGACGCCGCAAGCGAACGGCATCTCCCATTTTATCGAACACATGGTCTTCAAAGGGACCAAGCACCGTACCGCCGAGGAGATCGCCCGGCAGGTTGATTCCATCGGCGGCGGCATGGACGCCTTCACCTCCAAGGAATGTATCTGCTTCAACGTCAAGGTGCTCGACGAAAACGTTCCCATCGCGCTTGAGATTCTTACCGACCTCGTCCTGCACCCCACATTCACAGCCGAGGACATTGCCCGCGAGCGCGGCGTGATTCTCGAAGAGATCAAGATGGACGAGGACAATCCCGACTACCTCGTCCACGAAATTTTTACCCAGAATTTCTGGAAGGATCATCCGCTGGGCAAGCCCATCCTCGGCACTAAAGAGACGGTAAAGAAATTCGAGCGGCAGACTGTGCTCGATACCTATTCTCACCGCTTCGCGCCCGGCAATATTATCGTAGCCGCTGCCGGGCATCTCAATCACGATCAGTTTGTGGACCTCGTGGTGAAGCACTTCGAGCACCTGAAGCCGGCGCAGAATGGCTTCCACTCCGCCGAACCGAAAATCGTTCCCCGCATCGTACTACGCAATAAGAAGGCACTCGAACAGGTGCAGCTTTGCATCGGCGTTCCGGCATATCCCATCGCACATGCGAAACGTCATGCTGGCTACATTCTCAACACGCTGCTTGGCGGAGGCATGAGTTCACGCCTGTTCCAGAATATCCGCGAGCGCCAGGGTTTGGCGTATTCGATTTACAGTGACCTCAACCCCTATCGTGATACCGGCTGCATGGCCGTCTACGCCGGAACATCGCTCGCGTCGGCGAGCAAGGTGGTGAAGGCCGTGGTCAGCGAATTCCGCAATCTGAAAAATCAGCCAGTGCCCGAAGAAGAATTGCGCCGATCAAAAGATCAGCTCAAGGGCAGCTTGATGCTCTCGCTCGAATCGAGCACGGCCCGCATGTCGAATCTTGCTCGGCAGGAAATGTACTTCGACCACTTCCAGGATCTGGATGAACTCATCGAGAAGATTGAAGCCGTCACCGCTGAAGACCTGCAAACTTTAGCGCAGGAATTCTTCAAGACGGAATCCGTTGCTGTGACGGCGTTGGGCAATTTGAGCGGGTTGAAAATCTCGCGCGATCAACTAGCCTGCTAGGACATCACCGGTCTGGAATCCTCAGGGGCTAAAGCCCGTGTCTATAGCGGCTCCGAGCGGCACGGCTGAAGCCGTGCCCTTCCCGAAAACATTCGTAAGATCGATGCCCCAAGTACCGGGTCTGTAACTTTCCAGCGTGCGGCTCATCCCATCTCAGCCTGCAGGTGTAAACCTGCCGGACGACCGAACTCGATACTCACCTCCAAGGAGAAAACTATGAAGAAGATTTTCGGCAGTTTGCTGCTGGCCTGCATGTTGGCCACTCCTCTGGCTGGCTTCGCTCAGGACTCAATGAAGCAGGACAGCTCAACCCAGGACACGATGAAAAAAGACGATTCGATGAAAAACGATTCGATGAAAAAGGACGACACCAAGAAGACTTCCAAGAAGTCCAAGGCTGCGAAGAAAGACTCGATGAAGAAGGACGACAGCATGAAAAAAGACGATATGAAGAAAGACGACAGCATGAAGAACGATCAGATGAAGCAGAACTAGTCGTCTGCCAACGACTTGTCATCCCGAGCGAAGCGAGGGACCTTGGTTTTCAGCCGGCACTAGCGTATCCGCCGGCAAACACCAAGGTCCCTCGCTTCGCTCGGGATGACAAAAGGAATGCAGGCGCGGGCCGTCCGGTCCGCGCTCTTTCTCCTTACCGTCCCGCCGTACTAGCTTCCTCCGCCTCTTCCTCTCGCTCCCCATCATCCGCACCGGGATGCCCGATTACCAACGACGTCAGATATTTCCGTAGGCAGCGCGTGCAGGGAAAATAGCCTTCCTTGATCGCTTCTTTCGCCGTCATCGTGCGCTCGGTGGCTTTGTCGTGAATGAAAGGGCATCCCGGCACATGAAAGAGCTTGGCGCCGTCCGAAACCACCACCACCAAGTCGGGAGGAATGTTGTTCCCCGGCTCAGCGTGTTGCGATCGGACGAAATTCCTGACGGCAGGGACTTTCGCCAACCACAAGCCTCCGGCGATCAGCGCCATCGCCGCCGCCGGCACCAGCCACGCCGCCCAACTCGACCATTGCCGCCCGCTCACCGCCGTATTTTTTGCCAGCCGCTTCTCGAGCCTGCGGCCGAAACCGGCGGGCACCTCCAGCATGCGCTCATTGCCATAAAGCTGGACCACATTCCGCGTTCCCGCCAGCACCGAGGCACACTTTTTGCAGGTGCGGAAGTGCTCGTCCATCGTAGAGCGCAGGGCAGCATCGATATCTCCATCGACGTAATTCGAAATCTCCTTCCACACTTGCTCGCAGTTCACCGCTTCGTGGTTCACCATGGTTTGGTTCCCTTCTCGAATGGCAGCCGGCTGAACCAGCCCTGCTCCCATCCGGCGGCCAGCAGATCGCGCAGCATCAGCCGCGCCCGCAACAACCGCGTCTTCACCGAAGCCACCGAAATTCCAAGGGCTTCGGCCGTCTCCTGAATATTCAAGTGCTCCATATCGCGTAGCACAAAAACTTCGCGATACTTGCGATCGAGCGTCCCCAGAGCCTCGGCGAGGCGCAGGCGCACTTCTTTGCGCTCCAACGCTTCCGAGGGAATCTCGCGCCAGTCGGCGAAGTCGCGCGGTGCATAATCACTTTCTTCTTCGCCCTTTCCAGAGCGATGACCGTCGATGCCCTCCATAGGCACAGTTCGCTCCCTTCTTCGGCGCATCAGAGCCTCATTCACCGTGATCTGGATCAGCCATGTGCTGAAGCGAGCCTCGGCTCGAAACTGCCGGATGTTCGCGAATGCCTTAAGCATCGCTTCCTGTGCCGCGTCCTCGGCATCCTGCTCATTCCGCAGAATTGCCAGTGCCGCGGCGTACACCCGCCGTTCATAGGGCCGGACCAGTTCGTAGAACAATTCGTGCTGCCCGCTCTGCACGCTCGAAATCAGGTCTCGCTCGCGCGTACCGGTCTGCTCCGGGTTGTTCAACACCATGATTGGTTCGGACATCTAGCGTGCGGTTCCTCGTTTCATCGCGTGTCCAATTCTCTCGGCGGCTAAAGCCGGCTCCTTAAACTCACTTTAATCGCAGCGCTTAAGCGCTGCGCCACCCAAAAACCGGCTTACGGTGGCCGCGCCTTTTCAGTATTCTGGATTCTTCTTCCAACCCGTCAGCATGGAAACGAAATTGTTCCAGCCGTGCAGGATCACCATTACCAGATGCCCAAAGATAAAAAACAAAATCGCCCACATGACTGCGAAGTGCCAGATGCGAGCATAGTGAAAGCCTCCCATCATCCAGGCGAGCCAGGAAAACTGAATCGGCTTCCAGACTACGAGACCAGTGAGAACGGAAAGAACCCCAAGCATGATCGCGGTTGTGTAAGCCTGCTTCTGGAGTGAGTTGTAGGCCTCGCGCATCGGAGGTTTCGGTCCGAAAAAGAAATAGTGCTTCACCATTGGCCATACACCCGGAATATCACGAGGTGTGAATAAGACCTGACGAAAGTTTCCGCTGAAGATCTGGTAGCCGAGATAAAAGAGGCCAGTCGCGATGTAAAACCACATAAAGGTGAGATGCCACTGCAAACCCCCGCCCAGCCAGCCGCCGATGGCAAAAGCTCGCGGCCAGTGCAGCAGGTCCTTCTGCGGGATTTTGGCACCGAAGCTGGGGAAGGCTCGGAAAATTTGCAGGCCGCTGCCGATCATTACAAACAGCGAGACTGTATTCAGCCAGTGGCACAGGCGTACCACAAACGGATGCTCGTAGACAGCGCGAGCCACGACCACGGGCGGTTCTTCTTCGACCTCCGTGTTCTTACCTTTGGCTTGAATGATTTCGATGACGCTACCGCTCATGCTCGGACCTCCTAAAATCTAACCCCAGCGGGTAAAGCCGGCATCTCGCGTAACCGGGGCGGCACGGCTGAAGCCGTGCCCTTCCCAACCACTTCTGAAACAAGAGCCTCATAGAAGGAGGCGAATAATTCACAACCCATAGAACCATGCATACCCCTGATCTTCCCAATACCCTACTCGGTCCAGTACGTTTGTGACTTTTAAATCCGTCAGGTACTTGGCCTGCTTGTAGCCTATCTTGGTAGGAATGGTGAGCCGCAATGGCGCGCCGTGCTGGCGTGTCAGTGGCTGCTCATACATCTCATAACAGAGCAGCGTCTGCGGATGCAGCGCGGTCGCCATATCCAGAGACTCATAATAGTCGTCGGCGCAGTTCACGGTGAGGTAGCGGGCGGTGAGATCGGCGCCGATAAGTTTCAGGAAATCAGAAAGGCGCGCACCACCGAACCGTCCAATTACATCCCAACCTTCCACGCAGATGTGGCGAGTGTTTTGCCGATAGCGCGGCAGGGCCTGCACCTGTGCCAGCGTATATTCTCCCGGCTTCTGCACCGCGCCGCTGACGGTCAGCGTCCAGCTTTCAAAGTTCACCCCGGGATCGTCGACATCATAGCCATTGATAGGAAATTTCGAGGGAGGAGTCAGTTCAGAATTTTCGAAGGTTGTCGCCAGATGGCTGGTCCGGAAAAGCCGCGCCGAAGCCCAATCGCTGAAGCTCAAGCCCTTCTTGAGCAAGCCCTCCTGCAGGCTGGGGACGGCGAACGCGCCCAGCGCCAGCAAAGGCGTCAGCTTGAGCAGTTCGCGCCGGCTGTTTTGGCGGAACTTCTTTTCATCGATTTGGCGACCGTTTATCTTGCGATCGTTTATTTTTTGATCGTCCGCTTCGCAATCTTCTGTTTTGTGATCATCGATTTCTTGATCATCGTTCATGAATTGATCCCCAAACGTCGCCGTTGCCACCCTCAGCTTGACTGGAAACTAGCTACCGGCAACGAGCTTATTGCAGTCCGCAACCATGAGATTCCCCAAACGCAGCAAAGTTTCGCCCAGCCTTTTAGAATCATAGCGCGGGGACGTCCTTTCGAGCGGTACCTTCTACTAGCCTTTGGACCGGTTTCGATGCATACTAGCGGGAGAACTAACATCCGCCGGGAGCGGCCCGGTTCAACAATTCCGATCAGCTCAGATACGGAAACCGAAGTTCCTGCATGTCTAATTTAAAGACAATCGTGCCCAAAACCGATCACGATTTGGCGTCACGCCCGCGAAAGCATGAGACCGCAAGCCCGCACGAAGATCCGCGGCAGCGCGGGCTCATGCTGGGGGCGCTCTGTTTGCTTCTGCTGGCTTTGGGCATCGTGCTTTGGCATGACCGTGATTTCTGGTTCCCCGATGCTCAGGAAGCGGAATCCGAGCAGCCGGTCGAGAGTGCGCCTTCCGCGAAAGCCGCGCCGATACAGGAACCAGCGATAGCGACGCCAGCGTCAGTTGCGAAGCTGAAACACAGAGTCCCGCTGAAGGCTGACAAAGAAACAGCGCCGACGGCGAACGCTCCTGCCTCAGAAGCTCCGGTACCGCCAGTCGTAGCAACTAGCCGAACCGCCCTACCTCCTCTGGAAGTCGAGGTAGTCGTCGGCGATTCGCATCGCACCATCCGGCCGGGAAGCAGTTCGGTGCGGGTGGACTTGCAGCCGGGCACGTCTTCGCAACCGGCTATAGAAGCGGCTACTGCCGGTGATGCGCAAACAGCTGCAAATGTCACCAGCAACGCCGCCGAGCGCGTGCAGATGTCGGCTGATGCCTCGGAGATCGTGACCGCCCCGGTGCGACCGAACTATCCGCTGCTGGCGCGGCAAATGAAGGTGCAGGGGTCGGTAATTCTGCAAGCGCTGATTGGCCGAGATGGCATCATCCAGAACCTGCGCCTGGTGAGCGGCCCGCGCATTCTCGCCTCTGCTGCCGAGGATGCTGTTCGGCAATGGCACTTCAAGCCGCACTACCAAGGCAGCGAAGCGGTTGAGACCCAGGCCAAGATCACGGTCAACTTCACCATTTCTACCAACTGATTAAGTTCGGCCCAAAATAACGAACGCCCTGATCTCTTTCGAGATCAGGGCGCCCGGGCAGCCCTCCCCCAGAACTGCTCACCAACGAAGCTAAACTCTGGATGGGATTCTGCATATGGCACTACCGTGCTAGAGGACTACCCCTGAAGTGCCATGTGACCCAGGGTCGTGAAAAACAGCGCTTTGCCCGTCTTCTGCGGGTTGCTCCCAACCGGCTGCCTTACTGTCTTTCTGAAGTCAACCCGCTTGCCTGCCGATAAACAACTCAGCAAATATTTATTCGGAAGCGAAACCATGCCATTTCAAGATCCCGAAACTTATCGCGACATCCTCGATGGGCTGCAAATCGGGGTGAGCGTGATCGATTTGCAGAAAAAGATCATCTTCTGGAGCGACGGCGCGGAACAACTCACAGGCTACGCCCGCATCGATGTGCTCGGCCACCCCTGCACGGAAAACATTTTGCTGCATTGCGACCAACACAGTTGTGAGTCGTGCACGGAAAAGTGCCCCATGGCAACCGCGCTACATGATGCCAGGCCGGTGGAAGCCTTCAGCTTTGTACACCACAAGTCAGGACATCGGATTGCTGTGCACAGCTGGGCCATTCCCCTGCGCGATAAGCACGGATCAATCATCGGCATCATCCAGACATTCGACAGCGAGTTGGCCGCGGCTGGCGCAGACGCGAATAACCGCGGCATGAAAGAACAGGGCTTGCTCGACGAAGTAACGGGGCTGCCGAACCAAGCCGTGATGCACTCTCACCTGCGAGAAACATTGGGCACTTTTACGGAGGTTCATATTCCTTTTGGTGTGCTTTGTCTGCAGGTCCACGATCTCGGCCAATTTCGCTCTAGTTACGGGCAGGGCGCGGCCAGATCCCTATTGCAGGTGCTGGCTCGCACTTTGAGAAATACAGTTTGCCCCACTGACTTTGTGGGCTCCTGGAGCGATGGTCGGTTTCTGGTGATCCTGATGGGATGCAGCGAGGAAGCGCTGCAGGCTGCGAGCCAGCGAGCGTTGAAGACATTGTCCAGCGCGACCATTCGGTGGTGGGGAAAAGAGCTATCCGCGGGGGTTTCTGTTGGCAGCGCCAGCGCCCAGGTCGGCGATACCGTCGGATCGCTTCTGCAGCGAGCGCAGCCTGCGTTCAGCGACGAGCAAGTCGCGTTGTCGGTTCGCGCCACAGCAGCCTCTGGCAATCAATCACCACGGAGCTGAGCAACTGAGCTGACTTATGTTTGCGATCATCGGCATCGTCGTGGTTTTTGGCTGTGTAGTGGCCGGCTATCTGATGGAGCATGGAAATCTCCGCGTCCTCATTCAGCCGGCGGAACTTGTCACCATCGGCGGGGCGGCTATCGGCACCGTTCTGATCGCCAATCCACTGTACATCCTCAAGCAGATTGCGGGCGGGATCGGCGGCGTCTTCGGCGGCTCCAAGTACACCAAACAGGCCTATCTCGATTCGCTCAAGACGCTCTACGAACTTTTAAACAAGGCCCGCAAAGATGGCTTGATGGCGCTTGAAGCCGACGTGGAAGAGCCGGACAAGAGTGCTATTTTCGCGAAAGCTCCGGCCGCGCTCAAGAGTCATCATGCGCTCGATTTCGTTTGCGATTCGCTTCGCATGGCAATCACTGGCGTCGACGCCTTCGATCTGGATCAGATGCTGGACCTGGATTTGGAGGTGCATCACAATCAGGCCGCTCTGCCTACTGCCGCTCTCACCAGCATGGCGGATTCCCTGCCGGGCCTAGGGATTGTTGCAGCGGTGCTGGGCATCGTGATCACCATGGGCGCGTTGGGCGGCCCTCCGGAAGAAATTGGAAAAAAAGTTGCTGCCGCGCTGGTTGGAACCTTCCTGGGAATTCTTCTTTGCTACGGCTTGGTCGGTCCCATTGCCGCCAATATGGTCAAAGTCGCGGACGACGAACATGCCTATCTTTATGTGCTGCGCGTTCTGATCGTCTCTTTTCTAAAAGGCACGGCGCCCATCATGGCAGTGGAAGTGGCGAGGCGCGCGGTACCAGGCCACGTGCGGCCATCCTTTAAGGAACTCGAAGCAGCCTGTCGCAGCGGAGGCGCGGCCGCAACGGCTTCCGCATCCGCATAGTCTTATTGCGTCCGAATACTTTATGGACAAGACTCGCCCCATCATCATTCTCAAGAAAAAAGGCGGCCACGGCGGCCATCACGGGGGCGCGTGGAAGGTGGCTTATGCCGATTTCGTGACGGCCATGATGTCCCTGTTTATCGTCTTATGGCTGCTCAGCAGCAGCAAGCCGATTCAGGTAGCGGTGGGCGGCTACTTTCGAGATCCTAGCGGCATGGCCGACAAAAAAGGATCCACCATGGAAGGCGCGGGTGAGAACTTCACTCTCACCAAAGACAACATGCCCAAGCTCAAGGATCAGCTCGAACAAAAAATTCAGGAGATGAACGATTTCGAGAAACTCAAAAGCCACATCGAGATGACCGTCACCTCCGAGGGTTTGCGCATTGAACTGATGGAGTCCGCATCCGGAACTTTCTTCGATAGTGGAAGTTCAAAACTGAACATCGATGGCCGCGATTTGCTGGTCACGCTCGCCACACAACTTGGCAAACTGCCGAACAAAATTTCGATCGAAGGCCATACCGATTCCAAGCCCTATGCCACATCCGGCAACTACAGTAACTGGGAGCTTTCCACAGACCGCGCCAACGCCGCCCGTCGCCTGATGCAAGCCAACGGAGTTGGGACCAGCCAGATCAGCCAGGTGCGTGGCTTTGCCGATCAACGTCTGCGGAAACCCGACAACCCGCTCGACTCTTCCAACCGCCGCATCTCACTGATCGTGCAATACGTCCCGAAAACCGTCGATGACGTGAAAGATGCAAAGCCCTCCGCTGCCGGTGATGACAAAAAGCCTGAAGAAAATAAACCAGAGGAAAAGGCTTCTGCAAAGCCCTCAGCCGGAGTCGAGGAGAAGAAGCCAGAGGGAAAAAGTGCGGCTCCCACGCCGGAGCATCCCGACAAGAAGGAATAAGCAAGAGCGGAAAAATTAATCCGCTACGAATCTGAGCCCGCCTGCATTTAAACAACTTTACAAATCGCTGCGCTCAATTTACCAAACCTGGCTGTATAATCCCCGGTTTGACTTTCCCTCAGGAGATTGGTTGATGAAGAACTTCGTCCGGCTGCTGTGCCTTCTGTTCGTGATGTCCTCTGTGATCCCTGCGTGGTCCCAGGAAAAAGTGGATCTGGAAACCATTGGACGAATTCGCTACGAAGGCTTCCGCGATTCCCATGTGATGGAGTTTGCCACGGGATTGATGGACTCGATTGGCGAGCGGCTCACCGGCTCTCCTAACATGAAGCGCGCCAACGAATGGACGCGCGATCAACTCGCCGCGATGGGTCTTTCCAATGCCCATCTCGAAGCATGGGGACCGTTCGGACGCGGTTGGGCCAACCAATACGTTAATGTGCGGATGACCTCGCCCGATGTGGCCCCGATGCTCGTCTATGCCAAGGCCTGGACTCCGGGCACGAACGGAGTGGTGCAGGGTAAATGCGTTCGCGTGATCATCGACGACAAAAAAGATTTCGATAAATACAGAGGCAAACTCGCGGGCATGATTGTGATCCTCGGGGCTGACCCTGAAGTGAAACCGATCACCGAAGCTCCTTACAAACGGCTGAGCGATGACGATCTCGCAAAGATTGCCGACTACCAGATTCCTGGGGAGCAGCCTGCGTTTCGTATGGCCGATTTTATAAAGCGCCAGCAATTCACCAAAGACCTTAATCAGTTTTTCGCCGACGAAAAAGTTCTGGCTGTCGTCGACCGCTACCGGGGAACTTCTGGCGGTGGAACCGTGTTTGTGCAATCGGGCGGATCGTACAAGCCGGGAGAGACTACGACGGTTCCTCAGCTCGTTATGGCGATTGAACACTGGACCCGCATCGCACGGTTGCTGCAACAGAAGAAAGATGTGTCGCTCGAACTGAATGTCACGAACACCTTCTATGACGATGATCCCATGCAATACGACACGATCGCCGAAATTCCCGGCACTGATAAGAAAGATGAAGTCGTGATGCTGGGCGCGCACCTGGATTCATGGCACGCGGGCACGGGAGCCACCGATAACGGTGCTGGAACTATTGTGATGATGGAAGCGGTTCGAATTTTGAAAGCGCTCGACATCAAGCCCCGCCGCACCATTCGCATCGGCCTGTGGAGCGGCGAGGAAGAAGGCCTGCTCGGCTCTCAGGGCTACGTGGAGCATCACTTCGGCTCGCGTCCGCACATGGATGAGCCGGGAATGAAAGACATGCCGACTCTGCTGCGTCGCGAAGCCGGGGATATGACGGTAAAGCCTGAGCAGGCGAAGGTTTCGGCCTACTTCAACGTGGACAATGGCACCGGCAAGATTCGCGGCGTGTACCTGCAGGAGAACGAAGCGGTAGCTCCCATTTTTGAAGCCTGGATGAAGCCGTTCAAAGACCTCGGCATGAATACTCTCACCATGCGCAACACCGGCGGCACCGACCATCTGTCATTCGATGCGGTCGGTATCCCGGGATTCCAGTTCATCCAGGACCCCATCGAATACGAGACGCGTACACATCATTCCAACATGGACGTGTACGACCGCCTGCAGCCGGAAGATCTCAAACAGATCAGCGTCATCGTCGCTAGTTTTGTTTACGATGCGGCTATGCGCGACCAGATGCTGCCCCGCAAGCCGATAGAAAAGGCGCTGCCGAAGGAAACGGAGAAGAAAGATAACTAAGCTTCACTAGTACAACGGAGTAATCGCAATGGCCAAATCAAATAAAGTTTTCGCAATTCATCCCGGAGAGATTCTGAAGACCGAATTCATGGAGCCTATGGGCCTAAGCGCCTATCAACTGGCCAAGGCGCTGAACTTTCCCGGCATCTATGAAGTGGTACGTGGAGACCGTGCAATTAGCGCCGATACGGCTATTCGGTTGGGAAAATATTTTAATCTGCCCGCACAGTTCTGGCTCAACCTGCAGAATGATTATGACCTGAGAATCGCTCAGGCCGCCGGCGCCGGATGGAAGATCAAGCCACACAATAGCGCGGAGAAGACCGAACTTGCTGGAACACGCTGAGGTTACCCTTCCTGGTCGCTCTCCATCCTTTCCTACGAAGCCGGAGAGCGCAGCCCGTCCTGGTGCACATAGCGAATCACCTCCACTTCGGACATTGCGATCAACCCTTCATGCACCATCGCATCCAGCGCCGGAAGCAGCCTCTTGATATTGTCATCGGTGTCGATCACAGAAACCATGATCGGACGATCCGAGGAACGCAGCAGATGAGCCTTGTGAATCAGCGTGCTCGCTCCATAACCTTCGATTCCGCGGAATACCGTGGCGCCCGCAATATCGAGTTCCCGGCACTTGGCGACGATTGCTTCATACAGCGGCTTACCTTCCCACTTGTCATCCTCGCCAAAATGGATGCGTAACATCTTTGCTTTCCCCTCGAGCTTCATTGCCGTTTCTCCTGCCGCCGCTCGGCACCCTGATAGTCATGCGTGTACTTGATCACATCCGCATCCGATAGCACGACCAGTCCCTGCTGTACCATCTGCTCAAGAATCGGCATAAATGCCTTGAGCTTTTCTTCCGTATCCACAACCGAAAGCAGAATAGGGCGATCATGGGAAAGACTAAGCGCAGCGTCTTTGTGAATTCTCCGATTGGCTCCGTAGCCGAGAATACCGCGGTAAACCGTTACTCCGGCAATGTCGTTCGATCGCAGTCCGTTGACGATGGCTTCATACAGGGGCTTGCCGTTCCACTTGTCATTTTCTCCGACGTAGATCCGCATCATCTTGGCCTTGCCCTCGTGCTTTAAAGCCGGTTTTTCGGCGCTCGCATGCTCTTGTTCTTTACCGGCAGGCTTGACGATCATCGTGTCCTGCATCTCAATCAGCCCGCTACCTGCCATTTCCTGCAGTTTGGGCAACAGTCCTTCCACCTTCTCGGCCATCTCGACGAATTCGATCTTGACCGGTAGACGGGTCGCAAGGTCCACCAGACGATCCGTGTGCAGATGATGGTCCGCACCAAATCCCGCGATACCACGCGTCACCGTCGCACCTGACACGCCACGGAAAAAGAGAAAATCCAAAATCGCCGCATAGGCCGCGGTCCCGTGGTACTGCTGGTCTTCCGCGATGTAAATGCCTACCTTCTTACCCGGTCCTGCTGTGAGCACCGTGTCCCTCCTGCGATAAGAGCCTTATAAGATCGCTCTCCCTGCTATCATGCCACCCCAAACGGCAACCAGCCCAACCACCACACTTGCTAACACGTAAAGCACACCAATTCCAATCTGCCCATCCTGCAGCGTTCGCAGCGCCTCAAACTCGAAGCTGGAAAAAGTTGTATAGCCTCCAATAAAGCCAATTGGGATCAGATATCGCCAGTTGACGCTCCAATGGGTTCTTACCGTCAGCAACGCAAAAACCAGGCCAATCAGAAACGAACCCGTGATATTAATCACAAACGTTCCGTAGGGAAAACGAGTCCCCATCTTGCTGCCGATATAAGTTCCCAACCAGAAGCGCAAAATCGACCCCAGACCGCCTCCGATTCCGACCATCAAGTATTTCAGCAATGCGCTCGGCTCCTTTCTATTACCACCAACGCGCAAACGTCATGCAGCCAGAGTTTTCCCCAGCAGTCTTGGATATCAATTCTGCGGATCTTTGATCCTTGATCTTTGATCTTGCCGGTGCCATGACTCCGCCGACAAGGGTGATCCGCTTGTCAGGAGTCATCAGCTGTTCCGGCTTAAGCGTTGGGACAGCGGTTAGCGGTGAACTCCTTCACCGTGGTGAACTACTCAGCCTACATCATAGAAGATACCTGCAGAAGGGCTGATATGTCCAAAGTAACTTGGGAGCGCGGGTAGATGGTCTTTATTCTGTACCTTGCAAGATCGCGTCCGGCGGGGCGGCTGGGGCGAAATACCTGACTGGAGGACTAATGTCTCCGCTCGTCCAAAGGACGCATGTGCAAAAACGAGCGGCGACGGCTCAGAACGCTAACGGCAACAGCGCTGACCAGCACTGGGGCATGCTGGTATTTGAAAGCCTCTCCGCCGGCGTGATGGCGCTGCTGGTGTTGATGATGGCGCTCATGGTGCTGGTAGGCGTGTATGTGATCATCGTATGGCCGCTGACGATGTGGGACTTGCCGGTTGAGAATCTGGATGTATATTCATCGCTGATCACTCTGGTGCTGTGGTCGGTATTCGCTGGCGGATCGCTGGCAGGATTATGGTGCTTCAGCGGTGCGGCATTCAAAGACAAGAAGAAGGCAAGGCGGAATTCTTCCCGCGCTTAAGTTTCCTGCCGGGCGCTCGGCGATTCCGCTGTAACGCCTCCCGTCTTACCTAATCTCCTCAATCACAACCGAAACTCTCAGTTTTCAGAGCCTGCGGCGAAATGCTATGATGTTTCAGCAGGCGCCGCTTCTCTTGTCGCGCTTCCAACACTCCTCAGTAGCTCAATGGCAGAGCATTCGGCTGTTAACCGAAGGGTTGTAGGTTCGAATCCTACCTGAGGAGCCATTCTTTCAATGGCTTAGGACTCCATCCGTGCCATTTCCCGTGCCGTTAGCCCTCTTTTGCAACGCGAGTCTCACAGCCTTTGTGTGTGCTTCGCGCATATCCTCTGTTCCCGGTACACCCTGCTCTTCCTTTTTGCTGACCATGTAAGATGATCCACAGGGTAGATAAGCCTTCCGGGGAACCGGGCGAAGCATAACTAGCAACCCAACTCGCACTCTCGGTAAACTAATTTTCAATGCCGAGACAGAAGCTCAAGGTCGTGAGGTGGTTGGGTAGCACTCCGGCTATTGCGGTCTGCGAATTGTGCAACACACAGTTCAAAGTGCCCCTGACGCGACTGATAAGAACATCAGAGGCTCAAGCCTACCTCCAAGAGCAATTCGACAGACACAAGGTGCGGCAGCGGCGGACCATTGAAACTTCAAAATGCTATGATCGCTGCCGGACAGATGAAAGACTACTGGCGTATAATTCGCGGTAATGGGTACCGCATTCGACAACGAAGAATCCCTGACTCACGAAGGAATCTTACTTCGGTTTGAGAAGATCATAGGCCGGGAAATGACTCCCGAAGGGAAGCTGGCATTTTTCTTACCCCCAGATTCTCCCGCCAAACCCGAGAACGTCTAGCAACGCCCATGACCTTCACGGGTTATCGCCCTCTAACTTTTTGATCTTTTCACGAAGCGCTGCAATCTGATTTGCGTAATCCACTACGGTATGCGCCACTTCTGGATGTTGCACAATCTTGGACATGGCTTTTCGAGAAAGGCTAGTTCAGCTTTTAATTCTGGAATAGTTTCCGCCATGAGCCGGAAGTGTACGGGTTAACAGCGGCGAACTAAAAGAGGGGAATCCCTGACACGCCATCCGAAAACGTTTTGCTAGACTCGCCATTGCCATGACACCCGATGAACGTGAACGTATGAACTTCCTGTGCCAGAGGATTCAGGACGAGAAAGACCCCACAACATTTGACTCTTTAGTGCGGGAGTTGAACGAACTGCTAGATGCCAAGCACGAACGAATTCATCCCGAGCACAAGACCCGGCCATCCTAGAACCTGCAAAATGGGCAGACTGATTTAATGGTGGTCGTGGGATTGCAGAATCAAGTTTCCCGCCCTGACCTTCGGACTCACGACCGCCGAATAGGAGAAGACCGTTACAGTTAAGCCAAAACTCTGACAGTAGGCAATACAGAAAACCTCGTATGCAGTGCGCCTACCACGTGGCTTTGGCAGTCTGCGGCAAATTTTACCCAATAGCACTTTCCGAACGGACCACGCGAACTATTTGTCCAAGCGGCTGAATACGGAGTAGTTAGACGACAGAAGGGCATTTGGTTCCACAATTGCAACTTCATTCAGTTCGGCGCTAGGGAGGGAAGAGTTATGAACGACAGCCCCTCGAATGTGTGCTGGATATGTGGCAGGACTATTGCGTTGGAAGATTGCAAAGTGGATGAATGTGGGCTTCCCGTTCACGGTGACTGTTACTTCGCGAAAGTAGCGTGGAAAGGAAGGAAGAATATCGCGCCGGAAGCGGATCAGACTTTGCAGCCTGAAACGGATAGCGACGACTCCACGCGGGAAGCATAGCGAACTACGGAAGTGCGCATTCTAGCCCTTGCGCTTCCTGTTCTTGGCCCACTCACTGAATTAGCCGCGTAAGATGCTATCTGCCGCGATCTAAGTCGTTGTAGTTACATTTTCACGCGGATTCGAATCCTACATGAGGAGCCATTTCTTAAAACCCGACCACCGGCCATTTATTCACACACGCTCAGCGTAATGAATCGGGCTTAGGCTTCTGAGAGTGGCGGCTGCGGCTTCGGGGGTGATATCGCGCTGCGGGCCAGCCAGCAATTCGTAGCCGACCATGAATTTGCGAACCGTGGCCGAGCGCAATAGCGGCGGATAGAAGTGCGCGTGGAGATGCCATTCCGGGTGAGCTTCACCATCGGTCGGGGATTGATGGAAGCCCATCGAATAAGGAAATGAAATCTCAAAGAGATTGTCGTAACGCGTGGTGAGCTGTTTGAAGATGTCGGCGAGGGCATTGCGCATGGCGGGATTGAGTGATTGCAGATCGCCCGTGTGGTGCTTGGAGAGCAGCAACACTTCAAAGGGCCATACTGCCCAGAAAGGCACGAGGGCCGTGAAGTGATCGTTCTCGATGACCATGCGAGCGCTCTGCTGGGTTTCCAATTTCAAGTAGTCACACAGCAGGCATGCGTGATTGCTGTCTAAATATGCTTTCTGCGACTCCTGCTCTTTGCGAGGCTCGTTGGGAATGGTCTGGTTGGCCCAGACCTGGCCGTGGGAATGGGGATTGCTGCATCCCATGATCTCGCCACGATTTTCGAAAATTTGAACGTAGTTGATGTAAGGCAGTGCACCGATCTCGGCATACTGCTCGGCCCACATGTCGACTACGCTGGTGATTTCGGGAACCGTCATGCGCGCGAGGGTGAGATCGTGGCGCGGTGAAAAGCACATTACCTTGCAGATACCGGCTTCGGATTCCGAAAGCAGTAAGCCGCGCTTGGATACATCTTGGGTTGTGGGCTGAACTCTGCCCCTTCCACCTGGGGTTTTAACGCTGCGAAATCGTTGGTGAAGACAAATGTTGTTTGATAATTCGGATTTCGCGCTCCACCGGCGCGTTCGTTGCCGGGACAGAGATAGCAAGTGGGATCGTAGGCGAGCGCTGGGGCAGATGAGGCAGACTCCACGTGGCCTTGCCAAGGACGCTCGGCACGATGCGGTGACACCAGGACCCAATCGCGCGTGAGCGGATTGAAACGGCGATGAGGGTCTTGATAGAGATTCCGCAATTCCATTTAATCTACCCTTAACATTCGAAATTACGATTTTAAAATTTAGTCACTCTCATACAGCAGGTTGCGAAGACTCGCTGCATATCCAGGAAGCGCACCTCAGGCGCTGAAGCGCGGGTACATTTTCAACGACTTAACGGCACGAATAAATTCGTGCCCTTCCCGATCCGTACTCGAAATATTCACCAGCCTTTTACGGCCACGCTTGCGCTCCCTGGGCGGGTTCACAAATATAAATCTCAGGAATGATACCGGTTGCATCGAGATAGGCCCGCGCAATGTCTTCCTTGAAAGCGGCGGAATGATCTGCGCGCAACAGATTGACAGTGCAGCCGCCGAAACCGCCACCCGTCATGCGCGCGCCGAAGACTCCGGGGCGGGATGAGGCGAGATCGACCAGCAGATCCAGTTCCTGGCAACTTATTTCATAGTCGTCGCGCATGCTGGCGTGAGACTGGTACATCAGTTGACCAAACTTGGCGGTATCGCCGGACTGTAGCGCTTTTGCAGCTGCCAGTACGCGTTGATTTTCCGTGACAATGTGACGGCAGCGGCGATAAACCCTTTCCGGCAGCACTTGCTTCCAGGCTTCGAGATTGCTGATTGAAACATCGCGCAGGACGCGGATTCCGGGCAGATGAGGTTGCAAAAGTCTCACTCCCTCCTCGCAATCGGCGCGGCGGCGGTTGTATTCTCCCGAAGCCAGTTCGTGCCGCACCATGCTGTTGCATACGACCAGGCGAACGTTTTGCGGTATGGAGAGCAGTTGATATTCGAGGGAGCGGCAATCGAGCATGAGAGCGTGCCCGGCGACGCCGAAAACTGCGATGAACTGATCCATGATGCCGCAGAGCGTGCCAACATATTCGTGCTCCGCCCTCTGGCAAAGTTTCACCAACTCCAGACGAGGAACATCGATTGCGGAAAGCGAGATCAGGGCGAGCGCAGTCGCGACTTCCAAGGAAGCCGAAGAACTGAGCCCGGCTCCGAGCGGAACTTCACCGTGAATAACCAGGTTGCCCCCTGACAGCCTGTAACCCGCATTTTGCAAAACGGCCGCGATGCCACGAATGAAGTCGCTCCAGTGTTTGCGCGGCGGGCCTGCTAGGGCGTCGAGAGAGAGAGTTATCTTTTCGTCGAAACGATCCGAATAGGCTTCCAGAACCCGGTCGTCGCGTTTTGCCGCCGCTACCCAGGTATAGAACTGGATAGCCGTGGGCATAACGTAGCCGTCATTGTAGTCGGTGTGCTCGCCGATAACGTTCACGCGCCCGGGCGCGCGAAAAATACGCGGGGTCGCTCCGAAGATTTCGCGAAAGCGGGCGATCAGCGCGTCGGCGGTCGACTGTGTGTTGAGTAGGGGGACACTCATCTTGGCTCACATACGGTGTGGGCGCTCAATATAGAAGATGCAAACTTTCTACGAGCAGCGAACCAGCATGATGCCACTTTGATCACACCGAATGGTATCAACATTTCGCCAAGCCGGTTTACGCTCACGCCGTTGTCGCTATAGTCACGCGAGCGGTTGGAAGCCCGGGCGAAACAGCAGTGACCTGAATCCGCCTGCTTTGCCATTCGATTTCACGATGGCAAGGCACATCCCGTTGAAGGCCTTTCGACGATTGGATTTGTAATCCGCGTGGTTGGCGGGATCGCCATTGTCCGTGGCAAGAAGCAATCCCTCACCTTCGATCTCAAAAGTAATCTCATTGTCCGCATCAGGCAAGGCACGGCCCTGATCATCCAGGATACGAACCGTAAGGTGAGCGACATCGTGGCGATCCGTCATAATCGAGTTCGCGATCAGAAGACAAGTCGATGGCAGCCGGCTGCCCGGTGGTGGAAATCTCGGCCGTTGCCACGATCTTGCCGGTCCTTCGTCCCGACCGCTTTTAGAGTGCCGGGTTCATAGAGCACGTCCCAGGACAAGTGCAGGTCCGCCGTAGTGCGCAGCACTTTCGCGCGCGTCGGCAGGTTGCCCCAGCTGCCCTCCATGCCCATGCGAGGAAACTCGTAGCCTTTCACTCCAAGCGATTGTCCGTTGAGAAACAACTCAACGGTGTCGCAATTCGTGAAACAGGTGACCGGGATGACCTGCCCTTCTTTTCCCTTCCAGTTCCAATGAGGAAATAGATGCAGCACTGGCTTGTCGATCCACTGGCTTTGATAGAAATAGAAACCGTCTTTCTTGAAGCCGCAGGTATCGATGACGCCGGAAGACGAATGCCTTCATCGGCCATCGCGACTTCGCCCAGATAATCGATGCCGGTCCACATGAAATCTCCGGCAACATAGTCATAGGTGCTGACAAACTTCCATAGCTGCTCCACATCGACGTTTCTTCCGCGCAAGAATTGGAAGAGGCCTCCGGTCGCCGGGATCGTTCGCGGGGAACAGGTCGGGATAATCGCCCCGAATGCCGCCCATCGCGTCGCTCTCCGTTCCAACGAAGCGCCGTGCGCGGAAATGCATGGCGGTCGATGCTGTAATATTTTTCTCTTCGGTCGCGCCAGCGATCCACATAGTTGTAGCCGACGACATCAAGCAGAGCAAGAAACTCCGGCGTCGCGGCTTCGAAGCAGGCTCGGAGTGAATATGATCGCAACCAGCGGTCACCGGCCGCGTAGGGGTCCTCCGCGTGAAAAACCTGGAGCAATTTCTGCAGCGTTTCCGGACCCTGCGGGCTGCCCTGATCGCCAATTTCGTTACCCGCGCTCCACAACACTACGAGGGATGATTGCGATCGCGCGCGGACAAAGTTTTGCACGTCGCGCTCGTACCATTCATCGAAATATTTGGCGTAGCCGTTGGGACCGATCTGGCCTTTCGGCACTTTCCATTCGTCGAACGCCTCGTTCATGACAAGGAAACCCATGCGGTCGCATAGATCCAGAAACTCCGCCGCGTAATGGGTTGTGGCTGGTGCGGATGGCGTTGCAGCCCATCTCCTTCAGGATTTCCAGCCGCCGCTCCCAAACTCTCTCTGGTACCGCGGCGCCCACAGCGCCGCCATCATGGTGGAGGCAAGACTCCGTTGAGCTTCACGCGTTCGCCGTTCAACAGGAATCCCCGGTCGGCATCGAAGACCGACCTCGCGAATGCCGCAACGGAGTATCGTATTCATCCACATGTGCGCGTTCGCGCCTGCACTTTGCTGTGAACTTTATACAGATATGGATCGGCAACCGACCAAAGGCGCGGATAGGTTCACTTTTATCTGCTGCAGGAATTCGAATTCTGTGCCGGGCGCGATCATCCTGCGTCGCCTCGGCGTTCTGGATTGCATTTCCGTCATGGTCGATCAAGCTGTGCTGACGAGAGTGCAGCGAGCGGCATCTTTCGCTTTCGTTGCTGAACTTCGTGTTAACGCTGAAGTGTTGCCGCTTCCTTCGATATCTGCGACGAGCTGACAAACGTGCCCCAGTGGGCAATGTGAATTTTGTTCGTAGACAGACAGCCAGGTGTGGCGATAGATGCCCGAGCCCGAATACCAGCGGCAATTGGTCTGGTGTGAGTTGTCGACTCTAACGGCAATCACATTCTCGCCGCCGAAGTTGACGTGCGGCGTGAGGTCGTAGAAAAACGGAACGTATCCGTAAGGACGTTTGCCGAGATACTGGCCGTTGATCCACACTTCGCTGATTCTGGTAAACGCCGTCGAACTCGATGGTAAGCTTCTTATCTCTGTAGGGTTGGGAGAAATCGGGCAGGTGGAATTGCTTGCGATACCAGCCAATGCCAGTCGGAAGATACGCGCCGCAAAAACTGGAAGGCGCTTTCGCGTCAGAAGGTGCCTTCGATGCTCCAATCATGTGGTAGATCCAGGGTTCTCCAGTCTGCGTCCGAAAACTCCGGCATGCTTCAGCGCCAGGAAGAATCGCCCTTGATGAAACTTCCAGCCGAAGGTCAAAACTCTCACGAACTCTTGGGCGCAACCACTTCGGACCCAGACTGCGCGTAGCTCGGAGCCGATGAAGGAGGACGCGGAAACAACTGCAGCCGTGCTGACCGCTCCCTTGAGCAGTTGGCGGCGGCTCAGGGAGCTCTGGACCACTCTCTGCACCACCCTACGGCCGCGTCCTTTTTCATCGTCTGCTCCTCGCAGCGGGAAAGAAGCGTATGTCTTAAATACAGAAAGACCAGTCATGTCCACCGAGCGCGTCCAGCGCCGGAAGCGGCATGGAATAATTCGGATCGTTCACGTTGGTCGTGCCGGATGTATCGGCATTGTCAAAGATCGTCAGGCCATTCCATACGTAGATTGCATCGGGCAGATTGGTGCCGCCGTTGAAATCAACCGCCGTTCAGTCTCGGTATGTTTACGCCCTCGGCGATCCCAATATGCGATACCCATTCCTAAGTTGTTGGGCAGGCTCTGCTGCACGGTCTGAAGATCCGTCAGAAATTGCGCCTGCGTCGATTGTAGTTGGGCGGGCTGTACCAGGGATCATTGGAGTCGAATCCATTTTCGTAGTGCTCCGCCGCCTCGATGATGAAGATGGGTTTGCCGATGCTGTTGGCGGCAGCCACGAGCACGTCCTGCTCGACGGGTTGGTTGCTGGGATTGGCTGAGCGGCTTGCGCGTCGGTCAAGGGACCGTGAAAGAAAGGATAGTAACTCTGGCAGATGGCGTCATAGGGAATGTCGTTTTGATTGGCCAGCGTGAAGAACTGAGTGAGATTCCATGCGGGAGTGATGTGGATGCAAGTGAGCGGTGCGGGAATCGCGGGGCCGATGGAAGTATCGGAAGCGGCATCAGCTACGGCCTGCATGGCCTGAATTTGCAAGGCCGTAAACCCGGTGAAGCCAGTTCCAGATCCCGTGGGGCTGCCGGTGGGGCCGAGGAATCCAGTATCTACCTCGTTGCCGATCGACACGAGATCGGGTATGGTACCGGCTTGACGATATGACATGATCTCGGCTTTCACGTAGTTGTAGACATCAGTTTGCAATTGAGCGAGAGTCTGGCCGGTCCATGCGGGCGGGACGCTGGACGAACCACCGCCATCGAAGAGCAAAGTTAATTCCAGGCTCATGCCGAGATTCTTCGTTCGTTTCGCCAAGTCGAGATCCTGCGTGTCGGTTTCAGCAAAACAGGCGTTGCCGGTACATCCGGTTTGCGACGAGTCGGAATAAGGAGGCGCCGAGCTGGGCCTAACCCGCACCAGGTTGACGCCGTGATTTTTCAAAATTTGAAGAACGTCGGTTTGAACGCCGGAGCGTCTTTCCACCACGCAAGTCCTGTTGCAATGCGCGCAGCTTCCTGCTTTTCCAGGAGGGCGTTATCCACGCCGCGGAAAAATGCCGGGCGAAGCAGCCACTGCTGGCTTTGCGTTGCGCTTCCGGATAAAGCAGTCTGAACGAGAAACGCGCCACTGGAGATGAAGGCACATCCATCAACAGGCCGGTGCTGTTATTTGAAATCGTGCAGTAGCCATTGGTTGTGGCGTTAGAATCCATTGCTGCGTGGAGGCACTGCTGCAAGGATTCTGCACTACGTAAATCACTCCGGAAATATTTGCGCTGTCGAAGCACAGGCCGTTCTGAACGTTGCTAATTTGCCAGAAGCTTCCTGGCCCTGCGGTGAAGGTCCATCGCTGGCTCGTGTTCGTGAACGTGCGCGGTTGTTGGACGAGGTTCGCGCCAGCGGTCGTGGAATTGTTGTTGAGGTCCACCTGCAATCCGCTGAGTTGATTCGAGAACGTAGTAAGACTGGCCGCTAATCGGAGTGATGTCGGCGGGTTGCGGAGGTTGTTGGCTTGGTCCGGCAACGATGAGGCTGGCGGATGCGGTTGCTCCACTTCCGGCTTCGGTGGAAGTCACAGCACTGGTCGTGTTCTTTTGCGTGCCGGAGGCTGTGCCGGTCACATTTACTGCAAAAGTGCATGAGGCGCTTGCGGCGAGGGTCGCGCCGGAAAGGCTGACGCTGTTCGAACCTGCGGACGCCGTGATCGTTCCGCCGCCGCAGTTGCCGGTCAAACCATTCGGGGTACTGACTACTTGACCTGAGGGCAAAGTGTCGGTAAAGCCGATGCCGCTCAGAGAACTCGCGGTATTTGGATTTGACAAGTTGAAGGTCAGTGATGTGCTGCCGTTCAGGGCCACGCTCGCCAGCTCCAAAGGCTTTTGCGATTGTCGGCGGCAGTTTGCGTTTGAGGAGGTGGATTGCCGGATGCGGATGAGCCACCACCGCAGGCCGTGGTCCCAAGTAAGCTCAGAGCTATTGCAATAGACAGAGATACCGAATGCGCTTTCATCCAGAACTTCGAGCGATCCCTGGCCCTCCTTCTTATTGTTGGTCACTGTCCGGCACTTCATCGTCTTGCACCTTTGGCTTGATGTTCATCTGGCGATATAAGTCTTCGACTTGGTCCTTGGTTTTCTTGATCTCCTGAAAAAGATGCATCTCTTTCTGCGCCTGATCGTCCATTTGCAGACGCTTGTAGGCGGAAGCAAGACGGTAATGCGCTTCGCTGTTCAGCGGATCGATCTGGATTGCGGCCTCCAGGTACTTGATGGCCTCTTGTGGTTTTTGCTGCATCATCAGGAGTCTTGCCAAGCCTAGCTGGGCTTCTACTTCGTTGGGGTTAAGTTTGTAGGCTCGCTGGTAGTGGGTAAACGCGTGATCCAGGGCCGATCTGCGACAATGCAATTGCACCCAGTCCACACTCGGCTTTGGCGACGTCGCCGTCAATCGCCTCGGCGGCTTCGAACTCTTTTTCTGCTTCCATCTGCGTCTCGGAATCGTGAGGGGATGACTGCAGGATGGCTTCACCCAATTCAAAGTGAACGCCCGGCAGATGGGGGTCGATCTGGAAAGCTTTTTTGTAATGCTCGATTGCGCGTGGAAGGTCTCCGCCGTTGACCAGATGCTCGGCGATCACTTGTTGCATGCGGGCCGAGCCGGGAGCGAGTACGGCAAGCTTATTCAGCGTGTCATCGGCCAACTCGGAGTAAACGCGTTGTGCCATGAACAGAACATCCACGTTGTCAGGATCGAGATCCACGAGCGATCGCATCACGGAGGCCGTGGCGCCAGGATCGCCTTGCTGTTCGTAGAGTGACGCCAATTCCAGACCGACCTGCAGGCGCAACGATTTGTCTTTCAAGCTTAGGAAAGGAGCTTTTCCAACAAAGCGCGGGCGGACGGATCTCCCAATCTTTTTTCGCAGATTCCCAGAAGAGCTTGCGATTTCACCAGAGACGGGATCAATCGCGACGAGCCTTGCGCAAATATTGCGGAAGCGCTTCTGATAGTCGCGCTGGAAGAATGCAACCACGCCTAAGTTCGCGTAGGCTTCGGCATTCTTGGGATCGAGCGCGAGGACCGCATCGAACTCCTTAACTGCGGAGTTCGGATCCTTCGCCTTGAGATACTCCGCCGCCTTTCGTAGGTGATCGTGAATTTCTGCGGCAAGGGAAGTTCCGGTTTGCGCAGCCAGCAGCAGCTCGTCAGAAGCGCGTCAGAAGCAACCAGCTGAGAACGGCTGGCCTGTTCGAGCCAGAAAGCATGCCAAGGAGAAATGCGGATTCGTGAAGCTTGTTGGGGCAAGACTGTTTCATGAAGGAACGATACCGCGAAATCCGTTGCTTCGGCGAGGCACTAATCACTGAAGGTGCGGAAGCGGAAGCTGCTTCCGCACTCCTCAGCGATAGTGCTGCGGGTCAAAATCCGACGGGCTCAGAATCTAAGTGAGCGCCGAGTTGAATGATGCGTGCATCGTCCCGAAATTGATGGGTGTCGTGACCTGGCCGGCTGTGGAATCAGCTAATGTGCCGCCACTGTAGCCAACGTTCGCGTCCGGGTTGGCCCAGTTAATATGATTGAACACGTTAAACATGTCAGGCCCTGATTTCGAGTGCATCGCTTCGTGAAGAGGAAACTCTTTTGCGAGACTGAGGTTGACGTTCGCGAAACCCGGCCCAATCAGGGTGTTGCGATGAGCATTGCCAAAGGTGCCATCCGCCGGGTTGGCGAAGGCCGCAGGGTTAAACCACATGGCGTGAGAACGATTCGACACGTTGGGGTCGCCAACCTGTCGGGGTACAGCGTGGAGCCAGCGTTGAAGGCTGGGGTCAGTCCGGATCGATACCTCCGGCAACCGAACTCTGGATCACCGGGGTGAACGGAACTCCCCCGTGCCACTGGAAGAGACTGGAGACGCGCCAGCCGCCCGCGATCTGGTCGAGCGGTCCGTGAAGGGCAAACTGGCGCCCATGACCGAACGGCAGTTCGTAGATGATCTGGCCGACCAGGGTATTCGCGGCAGTTGAAGTCCGACAGACCATAATTGGCCGAGGGCTATAAGCGTTCTGGTAGATATCGATGCCTGATCCGTGACCGTTTCCGGTGCCGGTATCGAGCGATTTCGACCAGGCGTAATTGACCTGGAAGCTCACGCCATACGACATTCTTTTCTGCAGGCGCAATTGCAGCGCGTTGTAATTCGAATATCCGTCGTAGATTTGGGCCGAGATGCTGTTGAACACGGGGTTGGGATTGCCGCAGTGGTAGAAGCTGGTGCATCGAAGCCGCCGACCGCGGTCGAACCGGCATCGTTGCCTGATTGATATCGGTGGCAAAGTTCAGGTTCCTGCCGCGGGTGTAAACATAGCTTGTGTCCAACAAGAGGCCGCGCCCGAATTCGCGCTGAACCCCCAGGAGGAACTGCTCAACGTAGACAGTCGGCATGCTCCGCGGGTAGTATTCCGCGCCGCTAAAGTTCGCGAAGGTCGACGAAAGAGTTTGCAGCGTCGGAAAGATGACAGTGCCCGGCGGCGGTCCCAGTCGCCAGTTGCAATGCGAGAACTGCCGTTGGCGTAGCCTCCGCCGCCCTGGTTGTGGGGATTAAAGCCCAGGCCGAGCGCGCCATCGGTGTAATTCTCGGCATCGCGCGGCGCGTCAAAAATGCCGAAGCTTCCGCGGACGACCCACTTGTCGCGCGGTGACCAGGCAACGCCGATTCGCGGCGCGAATTCCTTATAATCGCCGTTTTGGATGGTCGACAGATTGCCGATCGTCCCTCCAGAAGGCCTTGTCGCTCTGCCCGCCAAACAGAATGCCGCCGGGGTATGCGCCGCCATACTGGTCGGATCAGGGATCACTGGATCGTAATTGCCGAACAGGTTGTTGCTCACAGCCCAGCCGGACTGCATCTGCCAGCGCAGGCCCAGGTTTAGCGTCAGGTGCGGGGAGACCTTGAAGTCGTCGCTGGCGAACAAGCGCCGCCCTTCATGTGAGCGCTGGTGGGGTCGGCCTCGAAAACGTACCAACCATAAACGTTCCCGGCGAGGAAGTCGGCGTAGGGAATCCCGGTGACGCTTCCGTTGAACTCGAAATGACCGGAGTCGATATCTCCCCAGCTGGTGTAGTTCTGGTAAAGCTTGTCGAACTCGCCGCCAACCTTGATGGTGTGCTTGCCGCGAATGAGCGTAAGGACATCGGAGACGCTGTAGATTCCCTCGCCCAGAGTGGCATCGATATTGCCGTTGCAGCCGCAGATTCCAGCTCCCAAGTTCATTCGTCCAGCGCCCGCTCCTTGATCAATACGCGATATGGGGAAACACATTGGCCGGAGCATTGCGTGCCGTAGGCTGGCTCAAGGCCAAGCGTCGTTGGATCGTTCTTGCCCAGGGACGGCGGCGTGTACTTATCGAGTTCGCGGCTTGCGCCCACACGAAACTCATTCAGCATGGTCGGGCTAATGGTATAGACATGCGAGATTTGCCCGGTCAGATTGTCGGTCTTTCCTTGCTCATACGCCGTAGCGTCGTTGGGAAACAGAGGATCAGCGGGGACATAAGACGTCGTAGTGGGGAAATAGTTGAAACTAAACGAGAGTCTTTGTTTGGACGGAAAGATTGTAATCGGCCTTGCCCGTATACCAAGTATCTGTGTTCGGACTGCTCCCGTTAAACACAAAATTGTTAATCGATGGGGCAGGTTTGTGGAGTGCTTGCCGATACGTTCACCGGGCCGGGGCATCCCGCAAGCCATCCCTTGGCCGTTGCGGCGGGGAAATAGGTCTGAAGCTTTGAGGCCACCGGATCAATAGGCGCCAGCAGCGCGCCAGTGGTGGGGTTGAAAAGCCGGGTCCGTGTTGCACCCGCTGACCCCAAAAAAATCCCCCGCTTCCATGGCAGCGGTCGGGTAGCTGTAGAGTCCGGAGGTTGGAGAAGACGAAGGGTTGCGCTGGTACAGGAAAAAGAAGAACAGCTTGTTCTTTATGATCGGGCCGCCCACGCTGCCGCCGTAGGTGTTCCAGTGCTCCACGGACTTCACGTCGGGTGCGGGATGAAGAAACTTCTGGAGTTGAAGGCGGTGTTCTGAATGTATTCGTACCCGCTGCCGTGCCATTGGTTCGTCCCGCTCTTCGTGATCACGTTAACGGAAGTGAGACCGCCGCCGTACTGCGGAGGGCGCGTTGGCTGAATTGATGCTTACCTCGCCAATGGCATCAACCGGCATGTAGTAATTGCTGCCGTTGAAATCTCTGGGAGCGGTGGCCGGGCCGCCGTCCGACAGAAACATGACGTTGTAGGATTGCGTGCCGTTGACTCCGACTGCCTGGCCGTTGGCTTCGCCTGCTCCTCCGCCGGTATTCACGCCGGGGATAAGCTGAATCATCTCGGCGCGCCAGTCCGTGCCGACGATGGGCGCGGCTTCAATCGCCGCGGTACTAATATTCACGCGCTGGTCGGAGGTTTCGGTTTCCACCAACGGAGTCTCGGCGGTCACAACGATCTGTTCATTGATGGAGCCTACTTGCAGCGTGCCATCCACCGCGATGGTCTGGATTTCCAGAGTGACGCCTTTGCGGACAAATTCCTTGAACCCAGCCTTCGAGAAGCTGACCGTATACAGGCCGGTTGGAACGGAAGGCACATCATAAATGCCGGCCGAATGTCGTGACTGAGACGATGCTCACGCCGGTTTGCACGTTCGTGATTGTGACTTTGACGCCTTGCACGACGGCGCCCGTCGAGTCCTGAACCAGTGCCTTTGATTTCTCCAGTGTTCGCGTTCTGTCCAAAAGCAAACGTAGCTGTCAAGCCTGCGACCAACAGCACACAAATATGCACAAAGTGGCGAACCATCCCAAGCCTCATCGCGGAGCCTCCTAGAGTTAACTCTGCCCGCCAGTGCGTCCGAAGTCGTCATGGAACATCGGGCGCACGACCACCGTCGACACAGGAGTTTGAAACTATGCCTACATCCACCGACGAGGAATCCTATGATGACGCGACGATCCGCGAATCCGCCAAAAGTTGGATAGTAGAAAATAAGTATTTATCTTGACAACAGGGATATGAGTCGTGGATGGGGTTTACTCCAGGTGGACCAGGCCGCGCTGCAGGGCCGTGACTACGGCTTCAGTCCGGTCGCTGACGTTCAGCCGCAGCAGAATCGCACTGACGTGGCACTTCACGGTGGCCTCGGTGATGTGCAAACTGGCGGCGATGTCTTTATTGCTCTTTCCGCTGGCAAGCAGAGAGAGCACTTCTTGCTCTCTCGCGCTGAGTTCGGAGTCAGGCATGCGCGAGGCCAGGGCGCGGGCAACTGGCGGCGGCAGAAAGCGTCCACCTTTGTGCACGCGCTGCAGCGCCTCCACCAAGGTTTGGTAGGGCATACCTTTTATGACATAGCCCTGTGCGCCCGCCTCCAAAGCGCGGTGGATATCGGCATCGCCCTCGTAGGTTGTGAGTACCACAAAGCGGGCGTGAGGGTGCGTTCCACGAATAGAGCGAATGGAATCTACTCCGCTCATCCCTGGTAGCCGCAAATCCATGAGTGTCACGTCCGGTTTGTGCTTGAAAAAAAGTGTGACTGCTTCTTCTCCGGTACCGGCCTGGG
Organism: uncultured Acidobacteriaceae bacterium; assembly: GCA_963838015.1. Classification (GTDB taxonomy): domain Bacteria; phylum Acidobacteriota; class Terriglobia; order Terriglobales; family Acidobacteriaceae; genus Sulfotelmatobacter. The sequence goes on from CAWIPG010000002.1 coordinate 407,178, forward strand.
CCACGACCGTCATGTCAACGCGCGCATTCACGATTGAAGCCACGCCGACGCGCATCAGTGGATGATCATCCACAACCATTACTTTTATTTTTTCGCTGTTGACCGTATTCATATGCTCGGGACTTCCTCTTCTGCGGTCGAGGCCTTGCGCGGGACGTAGAGCGTCAACTCCGTACCGGCTCCGGGCCAGCTATTCAAAACGAGTATTCCACCAATCCGCTTAGCGCGCTCCTGAATTCCAACCAAGCCGTAGTGGCCGTTCGACTGCGACGACGCCGCTTCCGGATCGAACCCGCATCCGTCATCGCGCACTTGCACTTTGAATTCCCTATTCTCGAAGCCGATGTCTACGTGTACGGTTTTCGGCTGGCCGTGACGAATCGCATTATGCAAAGCTTCTCGCACAACCATGAGCAGTTCGTGTGCGGTCGATTGATCGAGGTCGAAGGGCCTTCCCGAGATGCGATATTCCACGGGTACTCCAAACTCGTGGCTGACTTGCTGAGTCATATCGCCGAGTATGGGGCCGATCGCGGTAGCGGAACCATCGGCGTGGCGGAGATCCCAAACGGCTTCGCGAGCTTCGTTGATAGTGGTGCGCAACTGAGTGCGCACGCAGCTCAATAAATCATCTTTGGCGGAGGCTTCGCTCTCGCCGAGACTGGAGTGGCCTCGAGCAGCGCGGAAACGCCGGCACAACCTTGAATGAGAGTGTCGTGCATCTCCCGTGCCAGCCGGTTGCGTTCGTTCAACACAGCCTTAAAACGAGAATGTACCTGGCGCATGCGGAATTTGTAGCCTCCCCACACACTGGCCCAAAGAGATAACAAACAACAGCCCATGAACCATGCAGTGCGATAGAAATGCGGCTTCTGAACAATTTCAACGGAAGTTTCCGCGATCTGCTGTGGGTCGCTCATCTCAAATGCAGCCACGCGGAATTGATAACTGACCCGGCGGAAGATTTGTGTAGTAAGCCACGCGGCGTGAAGATGCATCGGTCCAGTTCTTGTCAAAGCCCTCCAACATGTATCGGAAACGAACCTGCTCTTGCGAGCGAAGTTGGATGACGCTGTAATGCATTTCGATTTTGGCGTTGTCCGGGAGTGAGAGAAATCTTCCGCAAATCCTGCGCCTGGATGCCGTCGGCCAGCACAAAGTCAATTACCACCGGCGCCGGACCCACCGGCGGAGTTGGATTCAAAGAGACGCGGACCGGACCTTTGTTGCTCGCGAACCAGACTTCGCCCAGTGACGTAACAACACCGCCGGGCTTTTCTGCTCCGTACATCTGGGTTGTTTCCAAACCGTCGGAAATGCCATACAGAGTTAGAGAAAGTGGATGCGATGGATCCTCGGCGATGACATCTAGTTCTCGCCGGCTGATTACAGATATGCCATTGGGACCGCTGATCCAAAAATTTCCCCGTCGGTCTTCCAGCAGTTCATAAATACTGTTGCTGGCAAGCCCCTGCGCAGTTGTAAAGTGCGTGAGCTTTCCAAAACGCCAGCGATAGAGCCCGCCAGTTCTGGTTCCGAACCACAGGCCGCCGTCTGAGTCTTCACGAATCGCCCAGATTTTTTCGTGCCGAAGCCCCTCGGTAACCGCGTCTTTAGCGAAGCTAGCGCCTTGCAAATGGCTTACTCCGCGGTCGGTCCCGATCCAGATGTCTCCATTGCGATCTTCCGCCAATGTTCGTGTGCTGAAATAACAAAGCCCATCGCGCTCCTGGTAGTTGGTAAATTGACCGTCGTGCCAGCGGCTCACTCCTTCATCGGTGGCAATCCATATACTGCCGTCACGGCCCTGCAGAAAGGCTCGAACAAAATTGTTTACCAGACCATCCTTGACCATGTAGTGGTCCAACTTGCCATCACTCTGCCGGAAGACACCCCTGCCTTCGGTTCCGATCCAAAACGCGCCTTGACTGTCCTGAAACACGTTGCGGACGCGCACACCGGAAATTCCAGGAAAATCCACTCGCGTGGCCTGGCCGTTGTGGAATCGAAAAAGATTCGCGGCCGCGATCCAAAGATCGTCATTGCGGTCTTCGTAGACCGTTTCGGCATCGTAGTCACCGGCATCGGGCAGAACGACGGTTCGGATCGGCGTCTTGCTCAGGCGCATCATTCCCGCCTGCGTTCCCACCCAGATGTTGTTCTCGATATCTTCGAACAGGCTCAAGGCCGTGTTGCTGGGCAAACTTCCTGGCGCTGTCATCTGGGAAAATGAGTGTTTCCAATATTTATAAATTCCGTGGCCGATCGTGCCAATCCAGAGAGTGCCGTCGGAGGTTTCCTGAAGAAAACGTACGGTGCCGCTTGTCTCTTGTACCCTATGAAAAGAATCCAACCCCGAGGCTTTGCTATACAGGCCGCCGATGGTGCCAACCCACATGGTGCCATCTCGAGTTTGTGTTATGGATTTAACACGATTCTGACTTCCCTCTTCAGCCAGCCGGTATTCCCGATAAGTGGTTCCGGTGAGACAGAACAACTTCGAACCACCGGCCCAGAGTCGACCTTGATTGTCTTCGTGAATAGCGTGCACGGCGATCGGAGGAATGCCATTGGCGTTGTCGACGCGTTCGATCCGATCTCCCACGACTCGAAATAATCCGTTATCGGTTCCGATCCATATCAGTCCCGTACGGTCCTGGTAAACCGCCCGCACAAAGTCGTTCAGAAGGCCATCTTTTCCGGAGAAGTGACGGAACACACCGTCTTTATAGCGGATGAGCCCACCGCCTTCGGTCGCAATCCAAAGGGCGTTATCGGTGGTGACAGTTAGGTTGAAAATATTATTGTCGGTAAAAGCGGAGGTGTTATCGCGATCAAACAAAACCAGGCGCTCGCCATCAAAACGGAGCAAGCCGCCGGTGGTCCCGATCCAAAGATATCTGTCTTTAGTTTGCGCGAAGGATTGAACGGTCTCCTCGGGAAGACCATCCTGCATCTGCCAGGTGCGCGAAGTGTAGTTGATCGGCGCGTCGCTGAGAGCGCAGGCACATGCGGAGAGGACGCATAAACTTAACGTTAAACCTAAGCCCCGCGCGTCCATGTGAGATTCCCTGCCCTTCGCGATGTGCATTATAGCGCCGGATCATCTCCAAGGGGGATAAAAGGCGATGACGAAGATTGGCCCGATCCTCGGTCGAAACAAGATGTCGGGACAAGATAATATGATGCAGAGTCTATGGTCATCGTGGTCATGGGAGTATCCGGTTCGGGCAAGACGCTTATAGGAGAGGCACTCGCCGTCCGCTTGAACCGGTTGTTTGAAGACGCCGACAACTGGCATTCAACGGCGAACGTTGAAAAGATGCACCGCGGCGAGGCGCTTACCGACGCGGACCGTGAACCCTGGCTTCAGGCCCTGAATCGTGCAATCCGGAAATGGATCGCTGATAAACGCGATGTGGTCTTAGCCTGTTCCGCGCTGCGTGAAGAGTATCGTAAAGCGCTACTCGAAGGAGTCGCCGATCGCGAGTCTGTGCGCTTTGTATATCTCAAGGGCACATACGAAGAGATCGACGGCCGACTCCGCGCTCGTGCGGGACACTTCATGCCGGAATCGCTTTTGAAAAGTCAATTCGCTGCTTTGGAAGAGCCGGGTTCTTCCGAAGCGCTTGTGATCGATATCAGCCAATCGGTTGACAGCATTGTGAACTCGATCGTCACGGATCTGCGGCTGAGTCCATCAGCGAAATCGTCGAGGTCTGCGGAATTACGTTAGCGCGTGACCGTCACCTCATACCAGGTTGTAACCGGCTTACCTACTGGGATATTCCATCCTTCGGACGTTTTCTCAGCGCGAATCGGTTCTCCCATCGGCTGAGCTGAGCCATCGAGAGGTTGAGCGGAAACAGTCTTGGCGTGATCCAAAGCGCGCAGCGTGATCCGTCCGACAACCGGCTCAATCAGCGTTGGCGACCCACCCCACTCCGACAAATTGCTGCGCCGGTCGTTCCAGCGCATACCATCGTTCTCGACACGCGATCCGAGTGTCAACAGCAATTTTGATGAGCGAGCAATCGGCTCGACATCGAGCGACGTAAGCCAAACCGTACAGAATCGGTTTTCTACATCCGCCGACAAATTTGTGACAGACTTTCCGTTTGCCTTGACGAAACCAATCAAAGCTTGAGACCGCGGCGTATCCACGGTCACCAGCCCGGTCATTGTGGATGAGTTATACCAAGCCAATTGGTTGGTGTCGGAGACGATCGGGTTCGAGACGTTCGGTGCTGCGACCGGCTCCGCCGCAGCACCGTCGAGCGAGAAAATGCGCGAACTATGCTGCAGTGGCACAGCCAACGGGAACCCATGTGTGAAATAAGGGCGGTCCGTTGCGGGCAACAACAACGCACTGTCAAAAACCTGATTGCGCGTGTAAGAGCGTTCAACGATCGACTTTGCGGGGCTCACATCGGTCCGTAAAAACATCAATGCTCCCGCGGCTAACTGCGGCATTTTGACGGGATCGAGTGAAATGTCAAACGCGTCTCCTATGTAAGGTTTCCAATCGGGGGATGCCTTGGGTTCAAAGGTGTACCAAATGATGGCATCCCAATCCTGGAAATCGCCATACGCGGCGATAATTGGAATCCCTTCGCTCGCCCAATCGTTGGGAAATGGATTGTTCACTTCGCTGACGGTATAAGGTTTGCCCGCAACCGGAGTGCGCGACAACTCGACCACGGTGGAATTGAATGGATCGTTCACCATCGGCGCTTTAATTTTGTTTTCCCAGTCATGTTGCCAGTAGGTGTGGCCGTCGTTGGTGTCGAATGATGAAGTTGCGAGCAGCAAAGGATATCCGCTGCTGGTGTGACCGTGATCTGCAGTGGTCATGATCAGCGACTTCACGCCGAGAGTTTTTGTTAGATAGTCGCGCATCTCTTCCCAGTAGGTGCGCTGGGCGTCGAGGAAGAAACGGGACTCCGCATAGAATCGCGGCTTCGGAGCGGTCTCGATCTCTTTCCTGCCTTGCAGCAGAGGGACGGGGTCATTACCGGCCACTCCAGCGATTTCCTTTAACGTCTTCAGATCTTCCGCGTTGAGATTTTTTTGGAGCCACGTATTGTAGAGATCGGCAAGTTCGTGATCGTAATAAGGGGTGGGGCCGTGAGCGCCCACCCAGAGTGCGTTTTCGTTGTTGATCTCTACCATCGCGACTGCGGGGTCATCGCGGTATTCGATTTTGGTGTAGGGATTGTAATGACCCAGCAGTTCCTTCGCGTACTCCTTTTGCAGTTCGATGATGCGCGGATCGTACAAACTGATTCCCTTCGCGCCCTCGCGTATTTTCTGATAGTCCTGCACGCCGTCGCCAGCTTTGTAGGGGCGGCCGACCAGTAAGTTGAAATTAATGTAGATGCCCCGTTTCTCTAGTTCAGCGAGGAAGAAATCTTCGCGGTCAAGCGCCTCCGGATCGAGCGCGCGTGTGTCGTCGCGTTTTCCGTCAATCAGTCCACGTGGCGTAGGCAGATCGAGAAATTGCAGGCGAACGCAGTTCACTCCAAACCGGGCCAGCGTCGCCGCCCACAATGGAGCGTCCTCCTTGGATGGAATCATCACCGAACCTTTGCTCCAGTCGGTGATGTTCACTCCCCAGAAACGAATGCGCTTTCCGTCGCCGGTTACAAGATGAGCGCCTTGGGCTCGGACAAATCCATGCTTGCCCGCCGGAGCATCGAGAAGAAACGAAACGTCTACCGGCGAGTGTGCGAGTTGTGCTTTACGATGGTCGATAGTGAACGGCTGCAGAGCAAGGTCTGCCTGAGCGGGCATTCGAGATGGAAAAAGCAACAACGATGCAGCGAGAAAATAAACGTGGCAGTGAAATTTCATCGGGATATTCTTGTTACGACAAAAAACCTACACAGATTCCGGCGGCGCAGCAGTGATCTCAAACTCGACCTGCCGCTTGCCCAGCACCGGATGCACTGCCGTAAGCCTCACTCTTCCCGCTTGTTCCTTCGCTCGCAGCCACACGGCACCAGTCCCGCCGACGAGCGCAAAGGGGTTGTCACCGATGATTTCCGCAGGACCTTCGACGGTCAACTGAATGGCGTCATTGGCAAACGAGCGGATCGCTCCAAATTCATCGGTGACGCGCAGCACAATTCGCGTTGTGTCCGCGCCGTCGGCGAGCAGCTTTGTGTCATCGGGCAAAATCGAAAACTGCTGGTCAATTCCCTTGCCTGAGCAACGCTTCTCGATCACTTGCTTGCCGCGAATGTAGCCCTCGATCCGCAGATCGCCCCAAACCTCGCGGAACGGGCGCGTGTGAAGAAGGAAGGGTGGATAACGAAGGTTGCCAAACTCGCTCCGGTCGGGATCGATCTCCGCAACCAGCTTGTCATCGATATAAAACTTGAGATGGTCGCAGTTGGAGCAGATTACCGCGTCGCTGAATCCGATCGATTCATCGCCGCGCGCCCAGCGGAAGGCAGGCTCAAGAACAATTTCCTCCTCCGGATCGCACTGCGATTTATAGAAACCTGCGGCAGGTTTGGGCTCACGGAAAATGTCGGCCACGCCGTGGTAACAAATCCGATCGCCGGATCCGAAATCAAAGTGCGTGTTGTAGTCGAAGGCGCACCACCCAATCCCGCCGGCGTACTGTGGATTCGACGCGAGCTGGTTGTGGACACGGGCGTGGCGTAAAGTGTGTTCCGTAAGCCGTTCTGTGTTGTCGAAGCTCTTGGTGGGATAGGTATGACCAATGAATTCCGTATTCAGGTACAGGGGATGGTTCGGCGCTCGGAGTGGGAATCCGAAATCGTTGATGGTAAACACGTCCTCGAGGAGCTCCGAGTTCTCAAAATTCCGGATACCTCCTGTTTGCCGCGTCGGATCGAGTTGATGGGCCAGCGCGTTGGTACGAGTGTAGAAGTCGTGGTCGTCGCGGGATTCGTTGATGCGTACTCCCCAGAGAATAATTGAGGGATGATTCCAATCGCGCCGAATCATGCGGCGCACGTTGTCTACGGAAAGATCTTTCCAACCTGCGTCACCGATGTGCTGCCAACCCGGAATTTCTTCCAGCACCAGAAGGCCGAGTTCATCGCAAGCATCCAAAAAATGCCGCGATTGCGGATAGTGCGAGGTACGCACGATGTTGCATTTGAAATTGTTGCGTAGGATTTGCGCGTCGCGCCGCTGCACGCGACCCGGCATGGCTTGCCCCACAAAGGGGAAGGTCTGATGACGGTCGAGCCCGCGCAGCTTGATTACCTTGCCGTTAAGTTCGAAGCCGTGTTCGGTAAACCGCGCTTCGCGAAAACCAATCGTGCGGGAATCCTCATCGATCACGCGCGATCCATTCAGCAGTCGAACATGCACTGAATATAGCTTTGGCTGCGCCAGATTCCAGAGCATGACAGGCCCTAGATTTTCCAGACGTACGGAGTACGGTACAGGATCACTTGAGGCCGAAGCCGGCACAACTCGCCGCGTACCGGTTGCGAGCATACGATCTCCATCGTTCAACGTGACTTCAAGCGAAAGCGCGTCGCGTGATGGTTCAAGATGCTGGAGGAAGCACTCCACATCTAGGCTGGGATTTGCAGTGAGTACATCTTTTGTTTTCGCAAAGATGTTTTCGATGAAAGTTGAGGGAAGGATGCGCAGTGCAACTTCGCGGTAGATGCCGCCGAAGGTGAGATAGTCGATCTGGTTTCCGAAAGGCGGAATGTCCGTGCGCTCGGTGGAGTCCACTTCAACGGTGAGTACGTTGTCGGCTTCAAAGTCGAGATGTGGTGTCAGCTCAAAAGAAAAAGGTGTGTATCCTCCCTTGTAATCGCCCAGGCGAGTTCCGTTCAGCCAAACCGTTGAGGCGGTCATCACTCCTTCGAAGTCAACAAAGACATGCCGGCCGCGCGTCTCTGGAGGTAGCTTGAAGTGTCGGCGATAGACTGACACAAATTCGTAGTCTTTGTCGTCAAAGCTGTGCCACGGCACACGGACATTGGCATGAGGAATCACCACGCGCTCAAACTTGGAATCGTCAAAGACTTTTTTGCGCGCCCCTTCAACCACCGAGCGGCTGAACAACCAGTTCCGGTTGATCGGAAGGACCAGTCGTCCGCCCGCCGCGGGCTGACCAGAAGAACTCGAAGTATCAGCGAACGTGTTCCCCGCCAGCATTCCGGCCACCAGAGCGCCGGTTGTTTTTATGAATTGTCGTCTTTCCATGATTGCAGCCAACCTCGAATTTTCGCCTAGCCCGTCAGTTGCGCAAACAAATCAGCAATTTTAAGTGGAACGGAGCTGCTTCCGCATCCTCCATAAGGATGAGTGTTGAAGTTTATTCGATCAGTCTCCGATTGAATGCGAGTTGTGTTAACTTCACGCAGTCGCAACCTAAATCGAGTGGATTCCTTCCCTCTAAGGTAAATGATGAATCGACGAGCCTTTGCTCAAACTCTTGCTGGAACCGTAGCTGGAGCCTATGGAATGAGTTGCATTTCCAACCTGGCCTGCGAAGCGCCGATACTGGCGGCAAACAAGAGCGAAGAGGCCGGAGCGTCTTTCAAGTTCTCGGTCATGCTCTGGACAGTTTTCACTGACCTGCCTTTCGAACAGCGCCTGGAAAAAGTGGCGGAAGCTGGCTACACGAATGTGGAATTGGTGGGTGAATACGACACGTGGACAGAGGCGGACTTTAAGCGAGCCAACGCTAAACGCAAAGAACTCGGCATCAACTTCGATTGTACGGCCGGGCTGAAACACGGCGTGAGCATCCCGGAGCATCGGCAGCCTCTGCTCGACGAACTGCGCGATGTGCTGCCGATCATGGAGCAAATCAATTGCCCAAACCTGATTTTGCTCTCTGGCAACCGTGCGCCGGAAATGCCCCGCGAAATGCAGCATCAATGTTGTATCGACACGCTGAAAGCTGCTGCGGATCTTGTGCAGGATAAATCGATCAACGGCGAGCCGGTGCGGTTGTTGCTGGAAACGATCGATCCTGAAGAAAACCCACAATACTTCCTGACGCAAATCTCCGAAGCGCTGGAGGTTGTGCAGGTAACCGGCCATCCTCAGGTACGTTTACTCTACGACCTTTACCATGAGCAGATCGCCGCAGGAAATCTCATCGAGAAGTTGGAGAAAAGCCTCCCGCATCTGGGGCTCGTACACGTTGCGGATGTTCCTGGCCGCCACGAACCGGGAACGGGCGAGATCAACTACGCAAACATTTTTCGCAAATTAGCCGAGCTGAATTACACCGGAGTGGTTGCAATGGAGTTCCACCCCAGCGGCGATCCGGTTACACAGTTACGCGCTGCACGCGAAATGGCCCTGCGCGCGGCCAGCGCCAGCCAGCACGCATACAAGACCCGGGATCAACATTAGTTTGCTATTCGTGCTGAAACTATTTGGAGGCGGCGGCAGCTATTTCCACTTGATGAAGCATCTCGTCCAACTCGCCACGTGACAGATACCGGCCGTTTAGCACCACAGCGCGAATTTTTCGCGTGTTGTGAATGTCGTCGAGTGGACTAGCATCCAGCAGCACAAGGTCGGCAATTTTTCCGGTCTTTACCGTCCCCATGTCGGAGAGCTTGCCAAGAAACTGTGCCGGATTGCGCGTGGCGGTTTGCAGGGCTTCCATAGGGGTGAATCCTGCCTGCACAAACAACCCCAACTCCTGGTGCAAGCTGAACCCCGGGAAGATATGCACTCCGGCTGCGGTATCCGTACCCGCCAAGAACGGCACACCAGCGCGATGCATCGCCAGCGTCATTTCGAGTTCCATCTGCACAAATCGTTTGCGCACCGGCAATGGGTCGGTATCCATGTCCTTCAAAATGTCGCGCGTGAACATCGGCCAGGTCCGATCCTTCCATGCCGCCGGGGCATATTTCGTGAGCGGATCATGGCTTAGGTCAATGTCATCCACCAGCCACTGACCGCGCTCCCACACCAGCGTGGGCACTTGCCAGGTTTGATTCTTAGCCATCAGGGCGATCAGAGTCTCGGCTCGAGCAGGGTCATAGGTGGCCACATTGCGACCGAGGCTTTTGGGTCCCTTAAGCAATTCGTCTTCGATAGTGGAGCAGCCTTCGAAAATGCCGGTGAAGTGCTCGATACTTTTCTGTCCGGCGTTCGATGCTTCGGAAGCGCGCACCGCGTCGGGCACATGTCCGACGAATGTTATGCCCAACTTCTTCGCCTCATTTGCGGCTGCAAAATATCCGTCGCGCGGAATCAGAGATTGAATCTTAATGAAATCGACGCCCTGCTGGGTAAGATCATCGACCACTCTGCGTCCGTCCGCAGCGTTGGCCACCGGTGCGGAACTGGGGAAGCGGGGCACGGGCCCGTCAAGCATGGGACCGGCGATCACCATGCGCGGCCCGAGAAGTTTTCCAGCAGCAATTTCCGATCGCCATACTTTCAGCACATCCAGATCTCCGCCCATGTCGCGGATACCGGTGATTCCGTTGGCGACAAACAAAGGCAGTGTGATTTTTTCGTCCCTCGGCAGCCAATCACCGAATACGGTATGCACATGCATATCCCACAGACCGGGAATCAGGTATTTCCCGCTAGCATCCACGACTTTTGCATCTGCGGGAATTTTCGTCTGTCCGCTCTTTGCAATTTCCACAATGCGTTGTCCGCGGACGATTACGGTCATGTCGGGCTGAACCGGCGCGCCTGTGGCGTCGATGATGTTGACGTGGATGAAAACCAGGGTTGAATCCGCAGCACCCGCGCGGGTGGGAATCGCGCAGGCACTCACGAACAGCACCAGAAGAATCAGTAGCGCTTTTTGCATGAGTCGTCCGGCGGCCGCTATTCCTCAGGATCGTAGTTCAGGTTCGGCCCCAGCCATCGCTCGACCTCTGCCACGCACATGTCCTTGCGTTCGCTGTAATCGGCAACCTGGTCACGATCGATTTTGCCGAGGCTGAAATATCTCGATTCCGGATGGGCAAAGTAGAGTCCGCTCACACTCGATCCCGGCCACATCGCATACGACTCCGTGATCAGCATTCCGGTATTCGCCTGCACATCGAGCAAACGCCAGAGCTGGCCCTTTTCCGTATGGTCCGGGGACGCCGGATAACCCGGAGCCGGCCTGATCCCGCGATACTTTTCCTGGATGATATCCGCATTACTCAAATTTTCATTGCGGCCGTATCCCCATTCGCACCGCACTCGCTTGTGCAGACATTCCGCGAAAGCTTCAGCCAGGCGATCGGCAATGGCTTCTGCCATGATCGCGTTGTAGTCATCGTGCATCGCCCGGAAGCCATCGCACAGTTCTTTCAGACCGATGCCGCTGGTCACTGCGAAAGCGCCGATGTGATCGGCCAACCCTGTTTCCTTTGGCGCGATGAAGTCGGCGAGCGATCGGCAAGGCTCGCTGCCCTCTTTGTTTGATTGCTGGCGGAGAAAGTGAAACCGCTCGAGTTGCGTCTTACGTGTGCCGTCCGTGTAAAGCTCAACATCATCGCCCACCGCGCTCGCGGGAAAGAAGCCGTAGACGCCACGCGCCGTGATCAGATTCTTCTCAATGATGGTGTCCAGAAGAGCATTGGCTTCGTCAAAGATTTGCCGCGCTTGAGCGCCGTATTCCGGGTGCTCAAAAATGCGCGGATAAACGCCCTTCAATTCCCAGGTGTGGAAGAACGGCGACCAGTCGATGAATTCGCGCAGCGTGGCCAGAGGAAAATTATCCAAAACGCGCACGCCGGTAAATGCGGGCGTAGGAAGATCTTCAGGACGCCAGTCGATAGGAGTCCGTCTTTTTCGTGCGGCCTCAAGCGAGACGACCGTCAGCTTCGGCGCGGAGTGGTTTTTGCGGAGCGCCTCGTAATCGGCGCGATGCTGCGCCACAAAGGCTGGCTTCCCCTCTTCACTCAGAAGGCTGGTCGTCACCGGCACAGCGCGGCTCGCATCTAGAATATGGACCACGGGTTCACTGTAATGCGGCGCAATCTTAACGGCGGTGTGTGCGCGGCTGGTGGTTGCTCCGCCGATGAGCAGCGGCAATTTGAAGCCCTGCCGCTCCATCTCGCGCGCCACGTGCACCATCTCGTCGAGAGACGGTGTGATCAAGCCGCTGAGGCCGATCATGTCCGCCTTCTCCGTCTTGGCGCGTTCGAGGATTTTTTCGCAGGGGACCATCACTCCCATGTCGATGACTTCGTAGTTATTGCAGGCGAGGACGACGCCGACGATATTTTTGCCAATATCGTGAACGTCACCTTTGACGGTGGCCATTATGATTTTTCCCTGCGCCTTGACCACTTCCCCCGCCGCAACTCTGGCTTCCTTCTCAGCTTCCATGAACGGCGTGAGATGCGCGACAGCCTTCTTCATCACGCGCGCAGACTTGACCACCTGCGGCAGAAACATTTTGCCGGCGCCGAACAGATCACCCACCACGCTCATGCCCGCCATCAGCGGGCCTTCGATCACTAATAGAGGGCGGCCGAGTTTGACGCGGGCTTCCTCGGCATCGATCTCAATGTATGTATCGATGCCCTTCACCAGCGCATGAGAAAGGCGCTCCTCGACCTTGCCGTTGCGCCATTCTTCGGCTTTTTTCTCAGTGACTACCGCGCCCACGTGCTTGAGCGACTCGCCATACTCAACCAGCCGCTCGGTCGCGTCGGGACGGCGGTTCAGCAATACGTCCTCGACCATCACCTTCAACTCGGGCTCAATCTCCTCGTAAACCTCGAGCATGCCGGCATTCACGATGCCCATGTCCATGCCCGCCGCGATGGCGTGATAAAGAAATGCGGAGTGTATCGCTTCGCGAACCTTGTTATTGCCGCGAAAACTGAACGAGATGTTCGAGACGCCGCCGCTCACCTTCGCGTGCGGCAGGTTCGCTTTGATCCAACGCGTGGCGTTGATGTAATCGACCGCGTAGTTGTTGTGCTCCTCCATGCCTGTAGCGACAGTGAGAATGTTGGGATCGAAGATTATGTCTTCGGGAGGAAAGCCGACCTCGTCGACCAGAATGCGGTAGGCGCGCTCGCATATTCGGATCTTATCCTCGTAAGTCGCGGCCTGGCCTCGTTCATCGAAGGCCATCACCACCACCGCCGCACCATATTTCAGAACTTTCGCCGCATTCTGGCGAAACTTTTCTTCGCCTTCTTTCAGCGAAATTGAATTGACAATGCCTTTGCCCTGCAAGCATTTCAGGCCGGCTTCGATGACCTCCCACTTCGAGGAGTCCACCATGAAAGGCACCTTGGCGACTTCCGGCTCGCTTCCAAGTAATTGCAGGAAGCGCGTCATCGCCGTGACGCCGTCGATCATGCCTTCATCCATGCAGATGTCGAGAAAATTGGCTCCGTTCTCGACCTGCTGCCGGGCTACACTTACCGCTTCTTCATATTTGCCGTCTTTGATGAGCCGGGCGAATTTAGGCGAACCGGCAACATTGGTCCGCTCCCCGATCATTATGTAGACGCCAGGCTGCTGGGTGAAGGGCTGCGACCCTGACAGGCGGAGCGGCTTGGGTTTGATGGGAGTGTGCGCAGTCACGCTCGCGGGCACACTTATGTTTTCGGAAACGCTCACGCTCGACTCTCGATCTGGCCGACGTAAGATTCTTCAGCGTGGACCGTCCCGACTTTTCGCGGAGGCTGGCCTTCGAGCGCTTTGGCGATAGCCGCGATGTGCTCGGGCGTGTTGCCACAGCATCCGCCGGCAATATTGATCAGCCCTGCCTGGGCAAAGTTGCCAAGATAGCGGGCCATATCTTGCGGTCCAAGATCAAACCCGGTTTCGGATAATGGATTCGGCAACCCGGCATTCGGATAACACGAAATCGCCACATTCGCCTTCTCCGAGAGTTCCTCGAGGAAGGGATACATGAGATCGGGGCCAAGAGAGCAGTTAAGTCCTACCGACAGCGGCTTCACGTGCCGCACCGCATTCCAAAACGCTTCCGTGGTCTGCGCGGAGATCAACGTCTCACCGCCGCGTCCCACGGCCGCCGAGATCATTACCGGCAACTCCTTACCGTCTTTGTCGAATACCTCACGGATGGCAACCAGCGCTGCCTTGGCGTTCAGTGAATCAAAAATTGTCTCGACCAAAAGCATATCCGAGCCCCCAGCCATGAGCGCACGCACCTGGTGAGCGTAGGCGGTCTTAACCTGATCGAATGTGACCACGCGAAAACCTGGATCATCGGCATCAGGCGAGTTCGAGAGTGACACAGTCAGCGGCCCAATCGCTCCAGCCACGAACCGCTGACGCGAAGTTGCGCTTCCGACGCGATCAGCCCATTCACGGCATTGTCGCGCCGATTGCTCATTGATATCCCAAGCCAGATCATTGAGAAACGAATCATCGATGACCTTTTGGTAGAACCCGGGATCTTTCCGTCCGCCTTGCTCACGCGGATCGTCCACGAAAAATTCGCTCTGTGTGATGCTGGTCGCACCGAAGGTATTCGTCTCGATGATGTCCGCGCCCGCTTCCAGAAAGCGGCGATGGATGTCGCCAATCATCTTCGGCTGGGTCAGCGTAAAAAGATCTCCATTGTTCAGCAGATCTTTCTTCGCGTCCTTGAAGCGCTCCCCGCGGATGTCAGCTTCCTTCATGCCATAGGTGCGGATGGTCGTGCCCATCGCTCCATCGATGATGGCGATGCGGTTCTCGAAGATCTTCTCCAAAGGATGCTGGTGAGCTTTCGTCATATTTCTAATGGATTAGGGGCAGCCTAGGTTTCAAACCAGGCTTTTTTGCCACACTTCCGCCCCAAACCGCATCTCCATTAGATTATAGCGATTGGCAAAAGGTCCAAGCCCTTGGCGGGTAGGGTCACGGAAGTAATCGTGATAGCGCTGGTTGTTGGTCAAACCATCAAATTTGGGTTGGTGCGGGGATCTCCTCGGCTCCGGCAAGTGCCTCCGCCGCAACCATAGGATTCGTGATTTTTCGAACCTGTTCCAGCGTGTCCGTCAGAGAAGTCGTTACCACGTTAGAACAACCTGCTCCAAGCCGTTCCCGAGCCGCGGAAACGCCGCCTTCCAGGTTCCACAAGCCAACAATGACCTGCACCCCGAGAATGCTGGCCTGCAATCTCTTGCATAGCGCTCGGGTCTGTCCTATGGCGAATGGCGGAAGAGAGGAAACACAAACAATGTTGTACTGGTGCTGCGAAACTGCCGCGAGCATCTCTTCCATGCTTCCTGCCTTCAACTCATGAGCGTGAAAACCTGCGTGCCGAAGCAATTGTGCCAACATTATTGCAACCAGTTCATCCGGACCATTCCTGGCCGGAATGCACGCAATCGTTGCGTTTGATCCCGCGAACCTGCCTTGGCGACAGGCATCATCATCGGAAGTCGCCGCAAGATGGTCGTCCGCGAGTCGGTCACCAAAGTCTTCAATCAATTCTCTGGTACTTCGCAACAGGAATCTTCTTGCGTCGTCATCCAGTCCGTTAATTTGGTGGTCCTGTTCCGCCAGCCGTAGAGCTGGAATGAAGACTGATTCGTAGAGGCTTTCCACGGGATTTTCTTTGAGATGACGTTCAGCAATAGTTCTGGCTTCTTCCGGATCCATGGCCAGCAGACGTTGATAAAATTGCTGCTCCGGGGGCAGCACAGGCTCGTCGCCCAACACAATTTCGAGAAAGTTCAGATGCGGAACGTAACGCCCCAAAACCATCAGACATACGGTGAGGGGAGTCGACAAAATCAGCCCTACGGGTCCCCACAACGTTGCCCAAAAAACCGCAGCCACCAGAATCGCCAGCGACGAAATCCCGGTATGCGCGCCGTAGAGAAGCGGCTCGATAATATTAGAAACCGTCAACTCTATGACCAAAAACGCCGCAAATGCCAAGCCAGCCTGGCGCCAGCCGGGGAAAACAGCTATCGCGAGAGCTACGGGAAGAGCTGCCGCGATGAGCGTACCAATGTAAGGAATGAAGCGCAGGAGAGATGCAAAGACTCCCCAAAGCAGGGCGTGCGGCACTCCGATGAAATACAGCGCCACGCCGAACAACAAGCCGTAACCTGCATTGACCAGGAATTGCAGCAAAAGATAGCGGCTCAGCCGGCGGCCGGCGTCGTCGAGAGCCTGCGTCATTAAATTCAGCTGACCGCGCCCCGCTAACCGGATCGCCCGATTACGCAAGTCTTCGCGCTTGACCAGCATGAACACCGTGAAAATTAGAACAATGGCTGTGGTTTCAATGGGACCCGCGAGCGGCCCCAACAGAACGCGAAGATCCTGGACTATGTTCGATGACGGTGCAGCAACTTGTACGGGAATCGGGCGGACAGGGCGTGCCGCACCCGATCCCTTGTCACCACCCTGTCCGGAAGAGATCCGGGCCGGAACTCCGGACAATTCCCGATTCAACTCTTGCACAGTGGCAGTAGCTTTGCCTAGGTTTCCGTCCTTGGCAGCATGAAGTGATTGGATTTTCGTATCCAGATTGTCCTTGTAATCCGGAACGTGAACCATGATGTCTACCAATTGGCCCGCTACCCCCCAGCCCACAACTCCGGCCAGCATGAACGAGAGGACGAGCACGGTGAGCACCGCTGGAACGCGGCGGAAGCGGCACTTCTCCAACAGGCTTACAAATGGCGTGAGCAAAAAACTGAATACTACCGCTAATGCTAGCGGAATGAAGATCTGGCGCCCGAAATACAATGCCGCCATCGCCAGCACAAAAGCGATGAGCATCGATGATTTTGAAAAGGTTGCGAGATCTTTGGAGCGGACCAAAGTGTGACTCCAGTTCAACCTGAGCTACTTCTTCGGAGCGACTCAAAGGCCGCTATACCTGTACCTACGATACTTTGCCCGCGCAACCCGAGTGTTCGCAGCCGCATGCGATTTCAGTGGTTCCCTTTGCACCTTCGCAATAGGGGCTGCAATATTTGCTGTCGGCGGCGGCAGGACAACTGCAAACCTCGTGAGCACATTTGTCTTTCTTTGCATCCTTCATAATTTCCTCTTCCGTATAACTTAATTTTTCAGATTCTCCTGCAGTAAGCAGACGACTCATCGAAACAAGCCGAGGCTGGCGACGGAGCCGGTTAGCTCCCGCCCTCCAGCCTCGGTAAATCTTTAGGCAGTCCTGCTTCCCATAAGCAAGTGCGCCACGAAAGAAATCACGGCGAAAAGTAGCAGGAGATGTATCAGTCCACTCGCCACATGGAACATCAGAAAGCCGCCAGCCCACAAGATGATCAGCAGCAGAGAAATCACGAGAAAGGGTCCAAATCGCATTTTCGGCTCCTAAACGCTCCTTGACGTCATACCGAAGCGTCGATTACATGTCGTTTATACGTAGAGGGTGAATCGAGGAGTATCGGCAAAAGGCTGTAAAGCGGGTGCGCGGAAGTGGTAGGAACGGTGCGGCGATTGTGCATACGCCCAAATGATCCTGCGGAAGTGAGTGCTCTCACACTAGTGTGATCTTCCATCCGTTATAATCGTGAGTTTCAAACCCATTCCTGGGAAAAATCATGTGCTGTGGCCCGGCTATCGTTGCCGGCACGCTGATATTGTTTTCGCGGACTCAGAGTGGGCGGTCGATGACAATTCAAAACTCATACACGATAAAAAGGACGGAAAGACTTCATGACCAATATTTCATCTATCATTGCGCGCGAAGTGCTGGATTCGCGCGGTAATCCCACTGTAGAGGCAGAAATCCAACTGGCCAGCGGAGCGGTCGGACGGGCCATTGTTCCCAGCGGTGCATCGACCGGCGAACATGAAGCGGTTGAACTGCGCGACGGCGACAATGCGCGGTTTCTCGGCAAGGGGGTTCTCAAAGCGGTCGAGAATGTGAACGGCGAAATCGCCGAGGCGCTGGCGAACTTCGACGCCGCCGATCAGCGCGCGCTCGATCAAAAGATGATTGATTTGGATGGCACGGAGAATAAGGGCAGGTTGGGGGCGAATGCGATTCTCGCGGTTTCCATGGCCGCTGCGCGCGCCGCTGCCGCGGAATATGGCCTGCCGCTCTACCGTTATCTCGGCGGCGCAGGGGCAAACACTTTGCCCACACCCATGATGAACATCCTCAACGGCGGAGCCCACGCTGATAACAACGTAGACTTCCAGGAATTCATGGTGATGCCGGTAGGCGCGCCTTCGTTTTCCGAGGCTCTGCGCTGGGGTGTCGAAGTTTTCCATACGCTTAAAGGAGTGCTGAAGAAGCGCGGCTACAACACAGCGGTCGGCGATGAAGGCGGATTCGCGCCTTCGGTCAAGTCGAATGTCGAAGGCATCGAAGTCGTGCTGGAAGCCATTGAGAAAGCCGGTTACAAGCCGGGAGAAGAAATCGCGATCGCGCTCGACCCTGCAGCCAGCGAGTTCTATCAGGATGGCAAATACGTCTTTAAGAAGTCGGATAAGTCTGCGAAAAGTTCGGATGACATGGTGAAGTTCTGGTCGAAGTGGGTGAACGACTATCCCATCGTCTCGCTGGAAGATGGCCTTGCCGAAAACGATTGGGAGGGCTGGGAAAACCTGACTAGAGAACTGGGCGGCAAAATTCAACTTGTAGGCGATGATTTATTCGTCACCAACGTTGAATTTTTGCAGGAAGGAATCGACAAGCATGTCGCCAACTCGATTCTGGTGAAGGTGAATCAGATCGGCACCGTGAGCGAAACTTTGGATGCGATCGACCTGGCGCGGAGAAATGCATATACCTCGGTGATCTCGCATCGCTCCGGCGAAACCGAAGACACTTTCATCGCAGACTTGGCTGTTGCCACCGGAGCAGGGCAAATCAAAACAGGATCAGCATCCCGCACCGACCGCATCGCCAAGTACAATCAACTGCTGCGGATCGAGCAAGAGTTGGGAGATTCGGCAAGATTCCTGGGACTGAAGGCGTTGAACTACAAGGGCTGAATAATAGCCATTTGCATCGGCGGAGGTTCTATGACGTTTAAATCGTTGCTGTGCGCGTGTCTTCTCACCTTGTCCCTGTGTGCTGGTGCACAGACAACCGTCTCCATCGCACCGGACGCGCCATCTAAAGAAGACGTCAAAAAATTATTCGATGTGATGGCCAGCCGCGATCAGATGGACAAAATGATGCGGCAAGTGTTTGCGCAGATGCAAAGTCTAAACCGCGATGAAATGAAGAAACGGCGCCCGGATATCACCGAAGCGGAACTTGCCCGCTTCGATCGCCAGTCGGAGGATGTGATCAAGAACTTCCCTCTCGATGCAATGCTGAGCGACATGGTCCCGGTCTACCAGCGGCACTTCACTAAGTCCGATATCGACGCGCTCGTAACATTTTATTCTTCGCCGCCGGGGCAGAAATTTCTCCACGAGATGCCCGCGGTGACCGCGGAGACTATGCGCGCGGTATATCCGCGGATTCAGGCGGAGGTGGAGGCGTCGCTCAAGCGCGCTGAAGAGAAGACCGACGCTCCGCAGAAATGATGCTCGCCGGTTACTTAGCAGACTGCTGAACACAGGCGACTCGTATCAGGGCATTGCTTCAGCGATGCCGTGAAGTCACAGACTCATTTGCAGGCTTCAGCCGCTGCAGTCAACTGGCGCAGCATCTTTTCTGGCCTTTTCTGCTTGAGACGCGAGCCTATTAGCCACTCACTTCAAAACCCCATCGTGTCATCCGCCGACGGCCCATAGGTCGCGGGCACAGGTTTATCGTTCAATCGCAGATAAACACCAAGCTGCGCCCGGTGATGAACCAGATGATTCAGAAACATTTCCCGGTAAGCCAGAAATCGCTCTCCCTCGAAAATGGTCTTGCCCTGAAAGCTCAGCTTCCAGTTTTCTTTCCAGGCTGCATCTGGCGTAGCCTGCAGCGCGGCGCGAACCTTGGCCGCCCCATCATCGAACGCCTGCACCAATTGCGCGGTGGACTCGAACGGCAGCCGCGCGATACTGCCCTTGGAAAAGTCCAGTTCGGGCGTAGTCAGGATCGTCACCCCGAAGCTGGTAAGCTGCGCCACGTGAGGCGCCAGCTTGCCCAGCGGCATCGACTTGGCGTGAGGTGCAAATTCCATCTTGTCGGCAGGAACGCGCTCCAGTGTCGTGCGCGTCTTCTTCATTTCTTCATCCAGTTCAGGCAGCAGCAATTCGCTAATAGGCATTATGATCTCCGGGGATTAAGTATAAATGCTTGGCGTGGTTCTGTAGATCCAAGCAGCAGGGACTCGGTTAGCGTAGTGGGCCACTTTGAATTAAAGCGGCTCACCACCGAGGTTCGTACCAAGTCTACAGCTTCCTTTTTCGCCGACCTCACGCAACGTCGTAGCGATCAAGGTTCATGACCTTGTTCCACGCAGCCGCGAAGTCCTTCACAAACGCCTCTTTCGAGTCGTTGCTTGCATAGACTTCCGCGAATGCCCGGAGTTGGGAGTGCGAACCGAATACCAAATCGACGCGCGTGCCGGTCCATTTAGCTTTGCTCGTCGCCCGATCGCGCCCCTCATACACGCCTTCAGTAAAGGAGGATTCCCACTTGGTATTCATGTCGAGGAGGTTGACAAAGAAATCATTCGTCAGCGTCTCGGGCCGGTTGGTGAAGACACCGTGTTTCGTCTGCCCGAAGTTCGCCTTCAAGACGCGCAGACCGCCGATGAGTGCGGTCATCTCGGGGCCGGTCAGTCTCAACAACTGCGCTCGATCCACCAAAAACTCCTCAGCCGATTGAACCTGCCCGCTGCGGAGATAGTTGCGGAACCCATCTGCAACTGGCTCCATTACAGCGAATGAGTGAACGTCGGTCTGCTCCTGCGAAGCATCCGTGCGTCCCGGCGTAAAAGGAATCTTCACCTCGTACCCAGCCTTCTTCGCGGCTTCTTCGACCGCCGCGTTGCCGCTGAGAATGATCAGGTCAGCCAGCGAAACCTTCTTGCCTTTGTTCCCATTGGACTGCGAGCCGTTGAATTCCTTTTGGATCGCTTCCAGCTTCGGCAGAACCTTCGCCAATTCTGCCGGCTGATTCACTTCCCAATCTTTTTGCGGTGTGAGGCGAATGCGTGCCCCGTTCGCTCCGCCGCGCTTGTCAGAGCCGCGGAACGATGCTGCCGATGCCCAGGCAGTCGTGACCAGTTGGGAGATCGACAGTCCAGATTTGAGGATCTTCGCCTTGAGCGCAGCAACGTCCGGCTCTCCGATCAATTTATGATCCACTGCGGGAACCGGGTCTTGCCATACCAAGACTTCCTTCGGAACCAGCGGCCCGAGGTAGCGAGTGACCGGGCCCATATCGCGATGCGTCAGCTTGAACCAAGCCCGCGCAAACGCGTCTGCGAACTGATCCGGATGCTCGTAGAAGCGCCGCGAGATTTTTTCGTAAGCAGGATCAAACCGCAAAGCGAGGTCTGTGGTCAGCATCGACGGCGCGTGGTGCTTTGATGGATCGTGCGCATCCGGCACCGTGCCCTTGCCCCCGCCATTTTTCGGAGTCCACTGATGAGCATCCGCTGGACTCTTCGTCAGCTCCCACTCGTAGCTGAACAGGTTGGTGAAGAAGTTATTGCTCCATTTAGTCGGCGTCGTGGTCCAAATTACTTCCAGTCCGCTACCGATCGTGTCACCACTATGACCTTTGCCGAGTTTATTTTTCCATCCGAAGCCTTGATCCTCGATGTTGGCGCCTTCCGGTTCGTTCCCAACATATTGAGCGGGAACGCCAGCACCGTGCGTTTTACCGAAGGTGTGACCGCCAGCGATGAGTGCAACAGTCTCTTCGTCATTCATCGCCATACGGGCAAAAGTCTCGCGGATATCGCGTGCCGAGGCAATCGGATCCGGCTTTCCGTTCGGCCCTTCCGGATTCACATAGATCAGCCCCATCTGCACCGCGCCGAGATGGCCCTGAAGACTGCGATCACCACTGTAACGTTCGTCGGCAAGCCAGGTACCTTCAGGGCCCCAGTTCACCTCTTCGGGCTCCCACACGTCCTCGCGGCCGCCGCCAAAACCGAACGTCTTAAAGCCCATCGATTCCAGGGCGACGTTGCCGGCGAGAATCATGAGATCGGCCCATGAAATTTTCCGTCCATACTTCTGTTTGATCGGCCAAAGCAACCGGCGTGCTTTATCCAGGTTCACATTGTCCGGCCAACTGTTGAGCGGCGCGAAACGTTGCTGTCCGTCTCCAGCTCCGCCGCGGCCGTCGCCGATGCGGTACGTACCTGCGCTGTGCCATGCCATCCGAATGAAGAGCGGGCCGTAGTGTCCAAAGTCGGCAGGCCACCACGGCTGCGAGTCCGTCATCAAGGTATGCAGATCCTTGACCACAGCATTCAGGTCAAGCGCCTTGAACTCTTCCGCATAATTAAATTCCTTGCCCATCGGATCGGACAGCGGGGAGTGCTGGTGCAGCACCTGAACGTTCACCTGATTCGGCCACCAGTCGCGGTTTGTGGGCACGTAATCAGCATGGTTAAACGGGCACTTCGCCTCAGGTAAGGTGCTTTTGTTTTTAGTCTCGGGAGAAACACTTCCTGATGAATTCGCGAGCGTATTTTCCATAATATTTTGTCCTTCCAATCTTTGGTTGAATACTGCGATTGAGCACTGGGTGAAACAAAATCATTTTTTGGCGCTGCAGCGGCGGCAGAGGCCGAAGACCTCGACCAGCGGCTGCGTCAGATCAAAGCCATCCGGCAGATGCCGAAATAGCCGTTTGAAATCGATGAACTCCCCTTCAATATCCTGCACTGATTTGCAGCGCGAGCAAACCAGATGGTGATGAGGTTTAAGATTGCCATCCACGCGCAACGTGGCCGCGTGCGGACTGACCTCCCGCAGCAACCCGCACTCGATGAACAGCCTAAGATTGTTGTAGACGGTGGCGAGAGAAATGGATGGAATACGGCGCCGGACTGCGGCGTAAATATCTTCCGGAGAATAGTGCCCGTGGGAAGCGACGACGGCTTCATAGACCACCTGACGCTGATGCGTGACCGCCAAACCGTGCTTCGCGGCCAGCTCACGGAACTGTTCATGGGTGAGGCGCATGATTATCGGATAAGAATGATTATAAAACGAATGAGGGATGTGTCAAATGCTTCCCAGGCCAAAGATATGGCCAAGGCGATCACCGAGCATGAGGCAGCGCTACACGCCTACCCTGTGCACTTTCTCCGTTGATCTTCGTTTCAGAGAGCGAACAACTACGGTTCCACAACAATAATTTCGAAGCTATCTGGCACCACACTCCGGCGCGAGTGCGGGTTGGCGTCGGTTGGTGGCAGCGGCGGTCCGAACTGCGCCGTCACCAGATAGACACGTCCTGTGGAGGCGTCGAACGCCATTGTGCGCGCGCCTTTTTCCGTCGTCACTGTCTGGAGCACTGGAAAGCCGGGCTTCCGGGAATTCACAACGGTGAGTGTCCCATCGCCACCATTCGAGGAGAATGCCAATCCGTGCTTCGGATCAAAGCCAGCGGCATCGGGCGAGTCACCGATGGCAGCCAGGCCCAGCACCTTGCCGGAATCGTAATCGACGACGGCCATCTTTCCTCCATCACAGACCGAGAAAAGACGATGCTTGGCGCGGTCGATGGCCATCCCGGAAGGAGATTCGCAGCCTGCCAGCGGCCATGTGGCTACGGCTTTCCGGCCAGCTGCATCCAGTTTCATAATCTCGTTCTTGTCCTCGATGTTCACGAATACCGATCCCTGTCCATCGGCCTGCGGAAATTCCGGCTTGCCGGGCAGCGGCACCGTGGCGACGATCGAGTTGGAAACGGTGTCCAATATCGAGATATTGTTGCTGCGCCCGTTGAAAGCCCAAACGGTCTTCGTCATCGGCTCGAATGCAATGCCGTCGGGATTCGTGCCGGCAGGCACGGTTGCCTGAACGGACAAATCTGCGCGATTGAATACAACGATCGCGTTCCCTGCTCCGTCGCTGATGTACCCGGTCTTTCCATCCGTGTTCAGCGCGATGCCGTGCGTGCTCTTCAGTCCTGTGATGGCGCCCACGGGCTTCCCAGTCGTGGTATCCACAACCTCGACTCGCGAGTTGTGCGTGATGTAAAGACGATGCGCTGTATCGTCACTGAGCAGGTAGTCCCAGCCGCCCTGCCCCCCAACTTTCCAGTGTTCGGCAACGTGATAATTCTGTGCGGCGCAGACCGTTGCAAGCGAGAGAACGGCCGCCGCAACTACTCCTCGATAAAAGTGCATGGTGAACTCCTGATGGAGAGATTCGGCATTGCTGCCGACTTTCTGAGTATCGCTACTCCGCCTTAAGCGAAGCTGAAAGTGTGGAACCAGATGCTGCGGTTCTCGCCGGAAGCGTCACGGTAACCAAAGCGCCGCCTGCAGGATCGTTAGCGATCTCAATCGACCCTCCTGCACGCTCGCAGATTGCCTTGCAAATAGAAAGCCCAAGGCCAGTGCCCCCACTCTTTCGGCTGCGCGACGGGTCACCCCGATAGAATGGCTCGAAGACAGAATCGCGGTCTTTATCCGGGATGCCTTCTCCCTGGTCGCGAACAATCATCCTAGCCGTTTGCTCGTCTGCGGACACGGCAACTCGCACGGTCCCGCCGTCGGGACTGTGCTGCAGAGCGTTCAACAAAATGTTCGAACACAATAAAAGCGCGTCCCTGCTGTCGATCGGCAGCCTGACATCAGCATTGAGGTCGACCGCAACTTCGATGGATTTCAACTGTGCAAAAGGCTTGCTTTGATGCACCGCCTCCTCGATCACATCGCGCAGAGAACAAAACTGAGACGCCGTCGATGAATTGTAACTCTCCATTGGTTGTTCAAGCCGCGCCAGGGTCAGCATCTTCTCCACCGTGGATTCGAGCCGGCTGATGTCTTCGAGACTCAGGGCCAACCCTTGACCATATTCGTCGAGAGTGCGCTTCCTCATC
Organism: uncultured Acidobacteriaceae bacterium; assembly: GCA_963838015.1. Classification (GTDB taxonomy): domain Bacteria; phylum Acidobacteriota; class Terriglobia; order Terriglobales; family Acidobacteriaceae; genus Sulfotelmatobacter. Next base: position 432,034 of record CAWIPG010000002.1, read on the forward strand.
GAAAGCAGTTGCAACGAAGACTTGACGATTGCCACATCCGTCTTCAGTTCGTGTGCCGCATCGTTGGTGAATCGCCTCTGCTGCTCAAACGAACGTTGCAGACGGGCGAGCGCGGCTTCCAGAGCTGCGGCAAGAGGCCGCAACTCTACAGTCTCTTTCGCGCTAGCGGGCGCATGGAAGTGCCAATTGTCCCGACCGATGTGCTCCGCTTCACGAGCGAGTTCATGAACGGGCGACAGTTCCTTCCGCACCAGCCACACCATAATGGCGGCGGTAATACCCAGAAGAAAAGCGGTGGCAATCGCAAGGGAGCGAATCGCCTCAAGGACCTCATGCCAGACGTGGCGTAAGGGGGTTCCGTAAACGATCGTGATGCTGTGGCGAACTCCCCCGTTCGATTTACCCGGATCAACGATTCGAATGCCGTTAAAAACAAGAAATCGATAACCACGACCGCTTACGGTCATGTTGCGAAAAAGCGGCGGTCCGGATGTGGCCGCCTCCGGAGGCAGCGGTCCACCTGCGGAACCGAGCACTTTGCCTCGCTCATCCTCAACGCGAAAGGCAGCATCCTTGGCTATCCGCACCCCACGCATGTCGAGCATGACGTTGTCGCCTTCATCTTCTGCGTCCTGAACCGCGCCCATCAATGACTCGGCGGTTGCCACAAGAGACGCATCGAAAACTTTCAACTGCACGCTCCACTCGTGAAACGTGATGGCCCCAATCAGGGCGATCGCAGATAACAGTTCAAGAATGAGCACCGTCACGACGAGCCGGCGTGTAATGGAGACGGAGCCTTTCATTTCGAAATGCTCTCTTCCCGGAGGCGGTATCCGCGATGCCGCAACGTTTCGATCAAAGGTTCCGTACCCGCGATGTTCAGCTTTCTTCGCAGGTTCGATATGTGAGCTTCGATCACGTTGGAATGATGTTCCCAATCAAAATCGTACAGGTGCTCCAGCAACTCTTGCTGTGAAACTACTGCGCGAGGCCGATGAATGAGGTATTCGAGAATCCGGTATTCCGTTGGCGATAGATCGAGAAACTGACCTCGACGGCGAACCGTTTGCTGCACGGTGTTCAATTCCAGATCCATCACCGCTAAGACCGGTGTTGAGATGCCTTTTGCGCGCCGGATTAGAGCTTTGATCCGAGCCAGAAGTTCTCCCAGGTCAAACGGTTTGCTGAGATAGTCATCCGCGCCGGCATTCAGCAGATTTACAACCGATTCTTTGCTTTCCTGCGCGGTAAGAATGAGGACTGGGGTGTGAAGTTTTCCTCGGCGCAGATCCTGGAGCACACGCTGACCGCTCTTGCCGGGAAGCATCAGGTCGAGCACGATTGCGTCGTACACGCCCTGCTCGGCGAGGAACGAACCGGCTTCTCCGTCAGCGGCGTGATCCACCGCCAGTCCGGTCTCACGCAAGGCAGCAACAATGTTCTCCGCAAGCCGCTGCTCGTCTTCGACCAGGAGTACGCGCATGACGTGGCAACCTGAGAGTATTGTCTCAAAGCTTGCTTAAGTCTGGCTTAACTCCCTGCTTCACACTCATGCTTAGAAGGTTGTGTTGAAGCTTTCTTTCAGGTCAAGAACGTTTCAGATTAAGAGTTATTCATCAAGCTTGCCATGTTTCGGAGCGCACGGTGAGCCGCTCAATGCGGTCGCGGCGAACGGAGTAACCCAATCCAGGCGATTCCGGCGCTTTTATTGTTCCCCGTGGAGTGACCTCTACCTCGGGTTCAATAATGTCCTCATCCCAGTAGCGCTTGCTCGCTGAAACATCTCCAGGAAGAGTAAACCCAGGCAGCGTAGACATTGCAATGTTGTGAACTCGGCCAACCCCCGACTCAAGCATTCCACCGCACCATACGGGAATCGCGCGTTCGCGGCAAACATCGTGCACGCGTTTCGCTTCTGAGTGCCCGCCAACGCGCCCCAGCTTCACGTTGATCACTTTGCACGCTCCGAGCTCGATTGCTGCGCAGGCATGGCGCGCGTTGTGAATGCATTCATCCAGGCAGATCGGAGTTTGAATCTGCGCCTGCAATTTTGCATGCTGGTAAACCTCGTCCCAGGCAAGAGGTTGTTCGATCATCAGCAGATTGCAGCTATCAAATTCCCTGAGCAAATCAGCATCCTCAAGGGTGTATGCGGAGTTTGCATCCACGATTAATTTCACATCCGGAAAAATCTTCCTTACCTCTTTGACCATTCTGACATCGTTGCCGGGCTTGATCTTGAGCTTGATACGCTGGTACCCGGCTGCCAGTTCATGCTCAATTTTCGCGATCACCAACCCCACGACGGGTTGAATGCCAAGGGAGACACCGCAAGGAATCTCCGTCTGAGTCCCTCCCAACAACCTGTGGAGCGGTATTCCTTTCTGTTGGGATTCGATATCCCAGAGTGCATTTTCCAGCCCGGCGCGAGCCATTTCATGGCCACGAATTCGATGCATTAGAGCGCCGGTTTCCTGGGCTGTCTCAACAGTTTTCCCCAGCGCCAGAGGTACAATAAAATCACGCAGGATATGCCATGCGGTGTCAGTTGTTTCACTGTTGTAATAGGGTTCTTCATCGACGGTGATCTCGCCCCAGCCCGAGAGTCCGCTTGATCGAACCTCAAGCAGGAGAATACGACGCTCACGAGTAATCGAGGAACTCGTTTCGAAAGGCTCTTTGAGGTGCATCCGTAATTCGCGGGCAGTGATGGATTCGATCTTCACAAGGCAGTCCTTGTAGATGCAACGTTTGTTGCATTATAGCTGGCAGTACAACAAAAGAGGGATGAAAGAGTTATGGCGTCGGTGTGCGCATGATGGTCCGGTAACGCGGATTACATCTGGTACCAGCGCGAGCCGTGCCTTTCTTCTCTATCTGCCGCCCGTAAGAGTGAGAGAGTGCGAGACCTTCGATGATTGGCGCACGCAACCAGCATTGCGTTAAGCACTGCCATGGGAGCAATGTAGGAAGCCCCAAACGGCGGAGCCTCAATGGAAGCCAGGAAGACCTGATCGCAGGATTGGGCTATGGGTGACACGTAAGTATCGGTAAGGCCGACGCAATATGCTCCCCTGCTGTGTGCCTGCTGCAAACCTTCAACTGTCTGTCTCAGTCCCTTACGAAAGCTGATCGCAATGACCAGATCTTTCCTGCTCGCACTTCTGGAAAGATGCATGATTCGCCCCCATGACGTAGCACTTACAACGGGAAAAGACAGGATGGTGAGCTGGTGCTCGAGGTATGCGGCCAGAGTAGCCGCGAGGTCTCCGGCGAAGATGAGAATGCGTGATGACTTGTAAAATCTTGCGGCGAGCGCAGCCAGCGATTCTAAATTGAGACTGTGCCGCAAGCCATTCAGGTTCGCGGAATCACGATCCAGGGAATCTCGAATCAGGCCGATAATACCGCCATTGGGAGGTACGCTCGCCATCATCGCGTCGAGCGAAGTTGCATGTGCGATCGAAATGCCATGCAGGTAACGTTGAAAATCGCGGTACGTTGCAAAACCAATCTTCTGGGCAATGCGCACAACGGTTGCCGCATCAATTCCCAAACGCTTCCCTAGCGCGCGTGCACTGAGCAGAACGAAGTCCTGAGGATTCTCCAGAACAGGCCGAATAGTCTCGCGCCGCTTGCGGCTGAGGCGCTCTATGTCAATCTGAAACCGGGCTGGAGCTTTTCTGTTCGTTCGGGGGGATGCTTTCATTGTTATCGCAGAGCATCGCCGAGAAAGGCGATCTCGTCAAGGTTTATCGGATATTTTAGTGTGGATAGTATTCGCAACAAACGTTGCAAAATGAGACATTTTTCTTGACAGTGCTATTCGACGGTTTATACAGTGGAGTGGAATTACGGTTGGCCGATAGATTTAAAGATTAAAGAGCGTTGCGTCCCGCAGGCCACGCAAACGGGACGCAATTCTGCTCTAAAGCAACTTTCCCAGGGGGCCACACATGAGATCCGGCACGGCCGTCAAAGTTTTATTTGCCATTCTGACCAGCATTGCTTTGCTTTCCGCACAGACCTATCAGGGCCGGATTCTGGGCACGGTCACCGATTCCTCCGGGGCAGTCGTTGCCAACGCGAAGGTTACAGTCACCAACGTCGCAACCAACGCTTTTCGAACGCTGATCACGAACAGCGCCGGCGAATATACCGCGCCCGATCTCGATCCCGGAACCTACACAGTATCGGCGGAAGCGCCGGGGTTCAAGAAGACGCGAAGCAATTCGGTGATTCTCGAAGTCGCTCGCGATGCGCAAGTAAATTTGCGCCTTCAGCCGGGAGCGGTGAGCGAGACGGTCGAGGTATCCGCGGATGAAGCGCTGCTCGACACCACGGACAGCACGCTCAACGGAGTGGTGGGAAACAAAGCGATCAACGAATTGCCGCTGGAAGGCCGCGACTTTCAAAATCTGTTGCCGCTTCATCCCGGAGTACAGCGAACGCCCGGAGGCGGCTTCCAATCGATTACCTCCAACGGTAATCGTCCCGACGAAAACAATTTTTTCATCGATGGCGCCACTGACAACGACGTTTATTACGGCGAATCCGTTGTGAACGAAGCCGGAATTCAAGGCACGCCCGCCAGCTTTCTTCCCCTCGACGCTATCCAGGAATTTAATACGCAGGAGAGCCCTTCGGCGGAATACGGCGACAAACCCGGTGTGGTCATGAACCTCGGTCTCAAGTCTGGCACCAATGACATCCACGGAAGCGCTTACTATTTCACCCGCAACAGCGCCTTCGATGCCCGGAATTATTTCGATCCGGCGCCACAAAAAGCATCCGCACTCATCATGCACGAGTTCGGTGTCTCCATTGGCGGACCCATTAAAAAGGATAAGTGGTTCTATTTCGTAAATTACGAAGGTATTCGCGATAAGGTTGGGAACCCCGGTGTTTATGACAGCCCGGTAACCGTATCGCTGGCGAGTCAGTTCGGTGGAATCGCCGATTCGCAGGGTGACCCGCTATCGGCGACATATAGCCTTCCCGATGCGATCGCATATTGCACTCAGGGAATCAACGGCCCGTGCACGCCAAATCCCCTGAGCATGTCTTTGTCCAAGCTATTCCTGCCCAACCCGGGTTTCTCGCTCAAGCAATCCGATCCGGGGGCCATTGATTTTGATTTCAACAACACCAACCGGGGCGATAACCTCATCGTAAAAACCGATTATCACCTGAATGACCATCACGTAGTAAGCGCTCGATATTTCTATGGCAATAGCGATCTCGTCGAAATGGACACCATCCCGCTTCGCCCCGAGTGGCTCTCCACAACCACCCCAACAACTCAGATCTTCGGTGTGAACTGGGTTTGGACTCCGAACTCGACGTGGGTCAACGAGGCGCGCTACAGCTTTGACAGCTTCAGTGAAGGCATCTTCCCGCTCGATCACAACGTGAATCCCACTTCTTACGGAATCGACACCGGCGTTACCGATCCGGCGCTCTTTGGCTTCCCGCGCATCAACCCGGGGACGGACGAATTCAATTACATGGGTGGCAATTCCGGCTGGCCGTTAGAGACTACGCCCAGCAGGACCCAGAACTGGTCCGATACGGTTTCCTACACGGCTGGAAAGCATGTGCTCCGTTTCGGCGGGCAGTTCATGTACGGGGATGTGGATTATTTTCGAGCCACCGAAGGCCGTGGACGCGTAGACTTCAGCGATCTCACAGACTTTGTCGCCGGAACGCCGCACCGCTGGGAGCGCCTCTACGGCAACCCACAGCGCAACGTGAGCATGAAATCATTTGGCCTGTTCGTTCAGGATGGCTACCGGGCGACGAAGCGCCTGACGCTGAATTTTGGTCTCCGCTATGGCGTGGTCTTCCCTATCAAAGATTCGCATAACCTTTTGGCAAACTATGAGCCGACCTTATCTAATGGCGATCCGGGGGGCGTGGTTCAGGTGGGCGACGGCATCAGCTCTCCTTACCCGACGCGGTTCAACAACTTTTCTCCCCGCCTTGGTTTTGCCTATGATGTGTTCGGCACCGGCAAAACCGTGGTGCGGGCTGGCGGCGGGATCATCTTTGTGCAGCCCTCGATTCGCACTTTCATGTTTAGCGGCGGCGGGCTGAATCTGAACCCCACCACTGCGGGGCTGGGCGTCACTCCTGGAAATGGTTCGATCAATGCATTTCTGGTCGAATCTACCGATACAAGCCAGATCAACTGGGGCGCGGGTCCCGGCCCGGTATTCCCTGACGTTACAACCGAGGGCTGCAGCATCGATAACCAGTGCAACGTCTTCGCCACTACTCCAAATCTCAAAACGCCATACGTAGAGAACTGGAATTTCAATATTCAGCAGGCGCTTTCGTCGACCGCGATGTTACAGGTGGCGTATGTCGCAAATCATGGGGTCGACCTCTACAGCGTTCGGGATATCAATCAGGTAAACCCGAATTCGCCACTGGAAAATCCCAACAATTGCGACCACTGTGAATCCGTCGGTCGACCGCTCAACACGAACTGTTCGGTGGCCAACGGTGGCTTAGGCACAGGCGGGCCATGTTTTCCTTACATGGGTTTTCTCGATCAACTCGGCAATCTGAGCAACTCGATTTATAACTCTCTGCAGGTCACGTTCACCAAACGTTATTCGCATGGATTGTATTTTCTCGCGGGATACACCTATGCTCATGCCATCGATACCGCGACCAGCAACACTCCTTCGAATACTCCGCAAAACAGCCTGGACTATGCGGCCGAACGCGGCAATTCTGATTTCGACATTCGCAATCGTTTGACGCTCTCGCTTTCGTATGACTTGCCATCGAGAAAATCTCCATTGCAGATGTTGCAAGGCTGGCAGGTAGCGAGCATCGTAACCCTTGAGGGGAGCGAGCCTTACACGCTTTACGATTACGGCGATGATGTGAGTCTCACAGGCGAATTCGAGGATCGATGGAATATCTCCGGATCGCCGGGCAACATTCACTGGTCGCCTACCACTCCTATCAACTACATTCCCTACACAGCATTCAACGCCGACGCCAATCAGAACGTGATCAGTGGAACCACGCCTCAAGCGCAACAATGCGTAACCGCAGCCCTGGCCGCGGGCGGGCAGGCCGCTGCGAATCAGCTCAACGGAAATCCTAACTTCGCGAGTGACGCAGAAGCGGGCTTTCCCAGTACCAGCGGTGGATGCTATGTTTCCGGCAACACTTCCCTCACGGCTCCCGCACCCGGAGCTTTCGGCAATTCGGGACGCAACATTTTTCGTGGGCCCGAATTCCACGAATGGGATTTCTCCATTGCGAAGATCTGGAAATTCAGCGACCGGGTTAAAATGCAATTTCGCGGCGAATTCTTCAACATTCTGAACCATCCCAATTTCGACACGTTCTCGTTGAACAACGATCTTTCTGAGTCCAGCTCCGTGGGGACCGCAATCTTTACACCCGACCTGGGCTCAGCTTCGAATCCAGTGCTCGGGACCGGCGGCTCTCGTCACATTCAACTGGGCGCGAAAGTGATCTGGTAGGAGTGGCCTCGTGGGAGTGACCAGATAAGAGCAAAGAGTTCAGATTTTTTCGGAGTTCAAATGAAGCGTTTCGGCATTCCCGTTTATAAGCTGCCAATTGGGCTGGTGATTCAGCTATGCCTATTGCTATGCCCCGCTTTTGCAGATAGCCCGCACTACAAATATTTTCGTATCGGAAATTCCGCAGACGTACAAACGAAAACTCAAGCGGGCTTCGCCTTGATGGGTGGAGGAAAAGATCTCGATCAAGCTTTTAAGTGGATGTGCGAGCGTTCCGGCGGCGGCGATTTTCTTGTGCTTCGCGCGACCGGCGACGATGCTTACAATCCCTATGTTCAAGAGCTGTGTCACGTCAACTCAGTAGCAACCCTCGTGATTCCGGACCGCGCTGCTGCCTCTGATCCATTTGTGGCTGCGGCCATTCGCAAAGCCAGCGCCGTATTTATTGCCGGCGGCGACCAGGCAAACTACATCAACTTCTGGATGGGAACGCCGGTGCAACAGGCCCTGAATGATGCCATTGCCCGCAACATTCCGATGGGGGGAACGAGCGCGGGTTTGGCGGTGCAGGGCGAATTTGTGTATTCGTCGCAGGGCGATCTTCCGGATGGCCCCGACCTAAGCTCGGCGGAGACGTTGACCAATCCGCTCAATCCGCGTGTCACTATCGTGCATGCCTTCCTTGATAATGCACTTTTGAAAGATGTGATTACCGACACGCATTTTTCAGCACGCGATCGAATGGGCCGGACACTGGTGTTCATGGCCAGAATTCTGCAGGATGGCCGGGCGCATCGGATCCGTGATATTGCCGTCGACCAACGCACAGCAGTTCTTCTTGAACCGGACGGAATCGCAACGGTCGTCGGAGCGGGTGCGGCCTATTTCCTGGCGGCCACTCAAGCTCCAGAAATATGCAAAGCGAATACTCCTCTTACATTCCGGGGAGTAGCGGTGCGAAGCTTACACACCAACGAGCAGTTCAATGTGCTGCAATGGTCGAGCGGCGTTGGCGTTTCCTACACGCTGTCGGTCGAGTCTGGGACGATTCATTCAACTTTGCCCGGCGGATCGGCGTATACGAGCATCGTCAAATGATGTCCACGTAGTGAATGAGTCAAACTCTCATCACGTATAGAAGTCAACTGCGACGTTGAGAAAACACCCACTTCGGTAGCGCTGGTTCGGTAAAAGCCAATTTGGTGGCGTCATCGTGACTTACTCCACGGTACTCGGTGTAGATGGGATGGCCGCCCGCTTTCCGTCTTGCCGCAATACGTTCGCGAGATGAGGACACAGGAACGACTTCGTTGGCATCTCCATGGAAGTCCCAAAGCGGAGTGTCAATCGAACCAGTGCCATTATCGGGAGATTCGCCTCCGCAACAGATCACCGCAGCGGCAAAGAAGTTTGGACGATTCGCGAGCATATTCCAAACTCCCGCACCTCCCATCGAGTTTCCCGCAATGTAAATACGCCTGCTATCGATCGCGAACTCGCGGCGCAGCGCATCGACGATCTTCAGCGCCATTTGCGCTCCCTCCCCGAAGCCTGGGAGTTCCTTTGCCGGCTGTTGCGAAAAATCGTACCGGATCCATCCCCGGTCAGTCTGCGGTGCGACCACATAACAGGGAAAATTTTTCTGATTCTCTGGAAGCAGCCAAAGGCGCGTACCGAAAATGTTGCCGAACTTTAGCTGTTTCAGGTTGTCGTCGCCCAATCCGCCGCTGCCATGCAGGTACATAACCAATGGCAGCTTTTGCTTCGTAGCCGGCGGGAATAAGCGGTAGGGCATCTCCCACTCGCCTTTGTACGTGCGCGCTTCGAATTTATCCTGCAATCCCTCGGACTGCTGCTTGAACGCTTCAATCAAAGCCATCCGCTCCGGCGACGTTGGTGCTCCAGGCGCGAGCGCAGGCGTGGAATCGTTACGGGCAGCAAAGGCGTTCGGTGTGATCGAAAAATTAAAACCAATCTGCGCAGACACCCACGCACCGACTGAGGCCGAACTCAAAAGGCGGACTGCTTTTCGTCGAGTAAGCATTCGAGTTGTAACGTTAGACGAACGAAGCCGGAAAAAGAAAGGCTTAGACTGCAAGTCACGTTTCGTTTTAATCTTGCTTCGGTTAGCGGAATAAAAGGCTGGCTACGGCGAGGTAGCCAGTCTTGATTCAAACCCACAGAATCGTCCTATGCTAAAAACTCAGCTTCAATTCCCACTCTATGGATCGCGGTGCGCCGAGCGCATTTACGCCCGAGCCCAACCCAAGGCGAAGGAAGTTTCCAGCGACGCCATGCTCAAGTGCACTGGTGGTACCGTTGGGCGAACCTATCTGCCCGTTCAGTATGGGGCTGAAGGGGGCGGCAGGGCCATCGAAGTTAGAAAAATTGAACACATTGAAGAAGGAAACTCCGGGCTTGATCTCGAATCTTTCCTTTATTTTGTAAGTCCAGCTCATGTTCATGTCGAACGTCCTCAGCCACGCCTGCTCGATTGCGCCCGGCGGCGCCAGTTGCAAAGGTCCGTATGGCAATGTGGCCGTAGGAGTACTCCCCCCGATCACACCACCTAAGGCTTGCAGCTGTGCCGCTGTGAACAACCCGTTGTTTATCAGCACCTGGCCGGCGGGAGTTGGTTGGCCAACGAGGTTGGTATTGTAGTTTGTGATCAACTTGTTAAGGCCGTTCGTGCCAAAAGAGCGACCGAAGCCTCCAATATTTGTTCCCGGAAGAAGATCACCCAACCCGCGGTTGCTCGCGCTGGACCCGTCGCCGGTGCCGTCTCCAGTGATGTCAGTCTGGAAGATCCCGCCGGGCAAGCCGCTCACTGGCAGAAGCACATTTGAGGGCAGCGGACTGTCGAAATGAGCAGTCAATCCAACTTGGAAACCCGCAGGCAAATCCACATACCCACCAAAGGAAATCTGGTGAGTGCGGTCGAGAGCAGTTGGGACCGATATAGCGGTTAGGGTTGGCGAAGTCGGTAGCGGCAGTGCTGAAATCGTTGTCTCTCGCAGTAGCGATATATCGAGAGAATGAATAGGAAACCTGCAGGTTCACGTGCTTGATCCCAGGAAGAGGCCGAGCAACATCCTCCTTCACAGTAGCCTGCAGCGCGTTGTATACCGAACGTCCAATGGGGAACAGCATCTCATTGGAACCCACTGCAGTATTGATACCGGGAAAAGCCGCCGCTGGGCAGGGGGCACCATTGCACAGGACGAAGCCTGAATCGAGGCCGTTGCTGGCGAAATCAGTGATGTGCGCGCCGGCAGCAATGTCGCAAGTAACGTCGGCGCAGCCGAATTGCGCATTGGTGGTGCTGATCGCAGCCTGCGCTGCGGCTTTGTTGAAGAAACGCGCATCGCCAGTGTGGTTTGTATCGAGAATAAGAAAGTTATGGGTGGATACGTTGCGGAGATAATCCACACTCGCCACCATTCCTCGCCGAATCTCATGCTGCATGCCTAAGTTCATCTGCACGGAGCGTGGCGAGACGTAGTTGGGAGCGAGGAGGGCCGTGCTCGTATTGAAATTGTCTGCAAGGATGTTGCCGATATAAGTGCCGTTGGTCGCCGGCCAGCGGCACTCAGAACGGCAGCCTGGTACTGCTGCTGAAATTGTGTAATCTCAGGGACCACGCTTCCGATTGGTTGTCCGCAGAAAGTGGGCGTGTGCACGCTTCCGTCAGGGAAAGTGACCGGCGTTGCGCCTCCACTTGCGCAAGCTCCCGCGAAGCCCAGGAAGAGTCCTTTTTGCAGTCGCCCCGGAGTATCAAACAGAACGTTGTTCCAAATGGAGTTCTCATAGAACAATCCGATACCGGCGCGAATCACGGTCTTGCCGTTCCTATGTCGGGTCCCAGGCAATACCGAGCTGCGGGGCAAAGTTGCGATTTGGCTGGTTCACCCCTGGCGCCTAGATTCGAATAAAACTGATTATCGAATTGATCCAATGCAGGGAGCGGGCCGAGGTTGCTGTCGGTGCGCCCGGTGTCGCGCACATAGCGCAGGCCCGCGGTCACTGTAAAGTTGGGCTTAACTTTCCATGAATCTCCAAAATAAAAGGAGAGCCGGTTATCGGGCCCCAATCCGCCTCCCGCGAAGCCGAATGCAGATTGCGCGGACGAGAATCCTTGTCCATTGCCCAACGTTACGTTGTCGGCCGGATAGTTCAGCGGGTTAGCAGCTCCTCCTGGGAAAACGTTGAAGGCCGTGGCATTCACCGGAGCATTCACCGCCGGCGCCAATCCGAGGAATGCGGCAAGTCCACCGCCGCGAATGTGGTTATATCCGGCTCCAAACCGGAAGATATGATTCTTGTAGAGCTTGCTCCCGTCATACTTGATCTGGTGATCGGACTGCACAGTAGTCTGCGGAGCCAAGAAGTTGATGCCCGAGCAGTAGGGGTCCGCACCCGCGGTAAGGCAGAAGGGATCGCTGCCGATCGCTAACTCGATGCCGGGAGCCGGATCGAAAATGCTGGAGCCGGTTACAGCGTCCTTAATTCCGTTTTCGAAATTTCGTATAGCCAAAACGGATGCTGTTCGTCAGAGTGCCACTATTGAAGTCCAGACCGACAACGTGGTCGCGTGCATGATTATCGTTCGCAAACGGCTGAAAGGAGTTCGGGATGAAAGGAAGCACGCTCTTGTTCTGGTTGAATGTAAAACGATAAAAAGCTTTGTATCGGCTGGCTTGCCAGTCTATACGGCCGATGGTCTCAGTCTCTCGGAAAGGTGAGTTGAAGTTTCCAGTAAGGCTTGAGAATGCGGCCCCCGGTATCACGGGATCAATAAGGTCCTGCTTGGTCCGCTCCGCATCAACAAAAAAGAATAGCTTGTTCTTAATAATTGGCCCACCAATGTTGCCGCCAAACTGATTTCTTTGGAAGGGATTCGTGGAATCGCCGGGGAGGGCTGCGTTCATACTCTGATCGCGGAAGAAATAAAAAGTTTCGCCGTGCAGTGCGTTGGTTCCGGATTTGGTCGTGATGTTCACCGACCCCGATGAAGTTAACTCGGTCGAGAGGTCAAGAGAAGATTGCTGCAGTGCGGATTCCTGGATTGCGCCAATCGGAAGATTTTGCGTGGTGGTGCCGACGTTCTCATCGCTAATATCGATCCCGTCAACCTCGATGCGGGCGCTTCGTCCGAATCGGCCGCCGAACGAAATGGAAGAGAAACCGTTTTTTGTGGGATCGAAAGTACCGCCGTCCTGTATCTGAACGCCAGGCTCGAGCTGCGCGAGGTCGAGGAAGTTTCGCCCATTGATCGGAAGATTCTCGATCTGTTGCGCCGTGAGCACGCCCTGAACCGTGGCTTGTTCCGTATTCACGCTCAAGGCAGAACCTTCCACTTGAACCGTCTCGGCTGCCTGTCCGACCGGCAGGGTCACGTTGCCCGATGCAGTTGTGTTCACCTGCACCGTTATGGACACTTGAACAGTCTTGAATCCCTTGGCCTCGATCTGCAACTGATACTCGGCCGGAGTGAGAGCGCCAGATGCGTAAGTGCCCGAGGAGCTAGTCGTAGTGGCACTCGATTGTCCCGTCTCTTTGTTTGTAATCGTGACTCTAGCGCCGCCTACAACTGCGCCAGATGCATCGCTGACAGTGCCCTGGATGCTGCCGGTGGAAATAGTCGTTTGCGCAAACAAACTCATCGAAGCGAGTAGAACGGACGTACAAAGTGTCAAGAACCAACAGTTAAGTGTCAAACGGGAATTCGCCATCGTTGTCTCCTCTTCGATTGCGGCTTGAGCTCTTCTCTTGAACTCATTCACAGAGAAAGCCCATGGCATCGCTGAGCTCTACTAAGCATGTCGAACACCAGAATCAGAGACAACCATCAGGCAGGGATGGACCTACGTGGATCGAGTTCTAACCGTGGGATATCAAGTTTGACCACACAGGTAAAACGAAAAATCTTTGGCGTGATCGTTCTGGAGAAAGGGGTTGAGCTACAGCAATACGTAACAAAGCTTTCTTGACGATATTACATTTGGGAGATTCGATGCGCTTTCGATGGAGTTTACGAGCGAGGGAGTGAAGACTGCGCGGGAGTTTTTCGGTAGTGGCTCAGTTTTCAAACTGAGCCACTACCTATGCGACTCGAAGTTAGAAGATAATTTTCGCCCCGAACTGCAAGCGGCGGCGGCCAATGCCATCGGTAATGATGTTGCCGGCAAAAGTGTCACCCCCGTTGAAGTTGAATGCGTTGCTGCCGAACTGGTTGACGCCATCGACGGTGTTTACGGCAGCATTCACATTTTGGATTGGAATTCCAAGCCACTGATGGTTAAACAGATTGAACGCCTCCGCCTGAAACTCGATGGTGAGACGCTCGGTTACGCGCGTATCCTTAAATACGGCCATGTTGACCGTGCTGATAGGCTGGCCCCACTGCGTGTTGCGGCCCAGCGGCGAGAAAGGCGTTCCGAATATTTTTTCCGCCGCGGGCGTGTTGACGATGAAGTGTGCTGCGGAAATGGGAGTAACCGGGCACTGGCCTGAGCTCCCGCCGCTGCCGACGCACCCTGCGTTCAAGCTGACCAGGGTTCCCACCGGAAAAGCTCCGGTTCCCGTGGCAGAATTCGGGCAGGTTCCCAGAGTCCCATCGCAGTATTGGCCGATGAGACTAAAGGGCGCGCTGGCGCTACCGGGGAACGGCCGGCAAGTGTCGAGCCCGCCTCCCGTGTAATTCGTAGGATCGCATAATCCCTGTCCAGCATTTTGTTCAACGGTCCAAGGCTGGCCGCTGTTATAGCGGTAAGTTCCATTGATCTGCCAGCCTCCGAGCAGATGACCCAGCAATCCGGACTGCGAATGTAGATTTGGCAAGTTATAAACCCACAACAAAGAAAAATCGTTGGGAAAATCGTAGTTGCTGTTTGAGCGCTCGGCATTGCTGATATTGAAGGGATTTTGTGCAAGCGCGAAGAAGGTTCCCGCAGAGGTCGAAAAAGCTTCCGACGTATTGTCGATAGTTTTGCTGTACGTGTAGGAGGCCGAGCCGGTAAAGCCATGCCAGTTCTGAATTCGCAATTGGCTTTGCAGGCCGTTATAAATCGAGTAGGCGCTGTTCGCATATTCGATCACGCGGCTGTAATTGCAGTTGGCGTAGCCGACCGGGTTTCCGAACTGATCAGTTCCGGTTGATCCCGGCTGTCCCGGAGTGGTGCATGGTGTCATGCCCGATGGAATCACATTGCCAAACCCATTATTGATCAAAGGCAGGAGATCAGGATTTCCGTTGAGCTCCTGGTACTGCGCGAGATCGTGATTGCCTACGTAGCGAACCTCCGCAGCCATTTTTGCGTTGATCTGCCGCTGGATGCCAAGATTCCACTGCTCCGAATAGGGATTGCGGAAGTTGGGGCCAAACTGTAGTTCGGTGGCGACTCCGGGATTTCCCTTTGGCGCCAGCGGGAAAAGAGCGGCCGCGAGCGTGGTGCCGTTAAGCGTACCGACGTTTGGCAGGCCCGCAAAGCCGGTTCCGGATGCGTTTGGAATGGTGGCCAGATTTGTGAACGGTGAGCTGCCTTCGACGTTGGTGGCGAGGTTGTAATAGGCAAAATCGTAAGCGATGCGGAATCCGCCGCGAACAACGGTCTGGTCGTGGCCAAGCAGTGGCTCGAGTATGTGCGGCGTCCAGGCAAAACCGAGCACCGGGCCATAGTTGCGGTAGTGATCGGGAAGCTTCGGCACAGTCGTCAAATTTAGAGGCAGACTCTGCGTCCAAAGATGATTTGGTCCGGTTTGCTGTGCCACGCTCTCATCGTGCAACAGATTGCTCGCCTGCTGGTAGAACTCCCATCGCAAGCCGAGATTCAGCGTGAGATTGTCCTTGACTCGCCAGTCGTCTTGAAAGTACAGGGCAACGTCATTTTCTTTGAAGCGCAGAACGGGCTGCCCATACGCCACTTGAGTCAGGATGGGCGTATTCGCCAGGAATGAGTTGAAATCTGTGTAGTTAACTTCGCCATTCTCTTCGAACAGACCATAATTGGGGGAACGCTGCCGGTCGTACTCACCTCCCCACTTCATTACGTGCTTGCCGTGCACCATGGACGCGTTGTCCTGCAACTCGTAAATGTTGATAAGGCGGCCTTGCGGAAAGCCAATGCTTTGCCCCGCACCGAGGAAGCCGGCATTCTCGATGCTGATCTGCGGCGGGCACAAGCCGGAGCTGGCTAACAGGCAGTTCGGGAACGCGCCGCCCTCAAATGCCGAGATCGAGCGAGAATAACTGAATCGGACCTGGTTCAACAAAGATGGATTGAAAGTGTGAGTAAGGTCAAGTCCGACCTGCTGGCTGCGGCCTGGAATATTGATGATTTGACCTTGGGCATCTGCCGGATCTGTACTTACCGGCACATTGTCGGTTGCTGTCTGCTGGAAGATATAGCGGCCAAAGAAGCGATCCTTTTGCGTGAGCTGAACGTCCACACGTCCAGTAGCCTCGTAATCGTTGAACGGAGTTGAGAGAAATCGAGTAATGGTTCCCATCTGAATATTGGCGCTGGTTCCGTTCGCCGATACTGGAACACTCTGAAGATTGCTGAAAACCGGATTTCCGATGGTGACCTCCGCCGGGCCGAACTGCGCCAAAGCAGCAACTCCCGGATTGTTCGGAAAGGCGGCCTGCAGTTGTTGGATTCCGGTCATGGTCGGAGTCAGCGAAGCAGATGAGGAAAATGGAGATCCGGCAGAACGCAAGCGCTCAAAGTTAGTAGAACCGAAAAACCAGACTTTATCGCGCTTAATGGGTCCGCCGACCGTGCCGCCGAACTGGTTCTGCACGAACTGAGGCACCACTGGTTGCGAGCATCCTGTGGAAGGGCTCACTCCCGGCGGGCAGAAACCAAACAGAGGGTTTTTCTCCTGGTTCTGGAGGGAATCGAAACGGTCGCCCTGCCAGAATTCAAACCCCGTGCCGTGGAACTGGTTGGTCCCACCCTTGGTGATGTAATTGACCACGCCGCCAAGATTGCGCCCATATTCCGCGTCGAAGTTGGTTACGACTTGCAGCTCCGCGATAGTATCCTGATTGCCGAAAAAGATCGAAGGGCCGCCGATAGTGTTGTCGTTGTTGCTCTGGCCATCTAACTGGTAATTATTCGAACGTGCCCGCTGTCCGTTGATGGAAAGCTCGGCGCCGTTATTGTTGCTGAAGGCTCCGCTGCCCGCGGTGACCACGCCGGGGCTGAACAACACAAACGAATCGTAGGTATTTCCCAAAGGAACACTGGCGACTTCTTTGCTGTCGAAAGTCTGTGAAAGCTGATCGGTCGTGTTCTCGACTAGAGGGGCCGTGCCTGCGACTTCCACGGTTTCTGCGGTATTCCCGACTCGAAGTTTAATTTCGCCAAGGCTACTGTCCTTGCCTACCACAACAATGACGCCTTGTGCTGTGTAGACGGCAAACCCCTTCGCCTCAATCATTACGTTATAGGTACCGGGAGGCAACGATGGAAGCTGAAGCACTCCCGCATTAGAAGTCGTGGTAACAAATGTGCGGTTGGTTTCTGTCTGAGTCGCTCTTACATTCGCGGCCGCAATTAGAGCACCTTGCGGGTCCGTCAGCGTGCCGGAAATAGAACCTGTGACAATACCTTGGCCAAGGACGAAATGAGAAGCAAGGAACATTGCCCAAAGTAAAATAACAACACGAATAACGATTGTTTGTTCCGATTTTACGTGTCGCGCATCAGGGCAAATTGCTATTTTCTTCAATACGGATTTCATTGATTCTCCTTCGACCTGTCTAAAATTGTGCGGCTCGACAATTGAGAACGGAGAGCAGAGTGCACGCATTCGACCACAAATTTGTACTGCTCTGTAAATGGGACGAATAGTTTGTATTCGGGTCAGAATGGATGAGATATGGATTCCAGAGCAGCGTGTAGGTTGATTCTTCTTAGGAATCTTCGGGCTATTGCAACTACTTAAATCGGAATTGCGCTTATTTCTGATATGAGAAACGGAATTGATTCAACTCTGTTGAGTCGCAGGAGAAGACATTCGGCAATGCTTGTTGTGTAAGTCGCGCAGAAGTGTAGGACCAGGAAAATATCTTGTATTGATGGAAGCTGCTAAAGCCAAGCCGGCGAAGGTAGAAATTGACACAGCAAACTCATCTTAATCTGAGTCTTCGTCGTTAACTCGCTTCCATCGCGGACGGGGATTGGTATCCACAATCAAGGCTTCTCCCTGTGCAGTCATTAAATTCAAGGTTTGGCGGATTGCCGCCGTAGCCTGATAAGCATTCGCAAAAGAAAAAGATTCTCTCTGCGCAATGCGCAAATAAATCTCATCAACGGTTGCCGGCTCGTCCGTTTCCATGAGTGCAATACGGCAAGCGCGGCGCATCCTGCTTTTCGATGCGCTCATCTTGGAACCACGCGCAGGAAAGTTGTTGACTTCACGCCTGGACCGCTCTGGAGTTTGCATTAGAGGAGTAAGAGATTCCCTCACCCGAGTTCCTAAAACCCCTACGCTGCCGTCCTTCGGCAAAGTTCGGAGCAGATGGCTAAGGCCGCGGGCAACCCTCCTCAAAGCATCATCCTGTTGAGATAGATCATACAGTTCGTTTTGCAAGAGTTTCGTCAGTTGGTCAACGGACTGTGTGGGTTGTTGATTCGGCAAGGCGTCCTCACTAACATTTGCAGACGTTTGCCGATTATCGCCACATCTTCCGGAAATTATCTACGGCCGAGGGATGAATGATTGGAAATCGCGGACGAGCCGATACTAATCCCATTTGGGTGCCACAGCACAGGCAATAGCCAGCGGCAATTGGGTCTCACACCGAGTTCATCCCGTTCAATAGGGTACTAGCCACCGATTCGAGACAGCTCATACCAACAGACTTTCAGCACCGCAAGAGTGAATTCATAATCTCTTGCTAAGAACTTGTTAATTTCACAACTATTAACGGACGAAAATATCCTGTCTCAAGCGAACCGATTGCCCGAGGACGAACCTACCGACCCTGTTGATCGCATAGCCAGATGGGCCCGGCAGGAATTGGACTTACTCTTACTCAAGCAGGCAGCAATTGCGCAGCGAATAATCACTTTACGGAGTACTCTGGCTGGACTCAGAGACGTTTTTGGATCTCATGTCAACGCAGAACCGTCAGCGTTACCCTCACCGCCGCCCCCTCCAGGACACAAACTTCGTACCTCCCCCGGCCTGACAGAAGTGTGCCGGCAAATACTGATGGAATCACTTCAACCCCTCACAACGAACGAGATCTGTTGTCGGATACAAAAGATGAACCCTGAGATTATGGCGCGACAAAAGCACCCCAAGATAGCGTTGGCTGTCGTGTTACGACGGCTGGTAACCTACGGAGAAGTCTGCGACGGGATTAATCAACAACAGTTGCGAACGTGGCTATGGGTCGGCGTTAATAGTAAGTATGGATCCGAACCGTGACCACTTCGCATCTTGCAGTAGCGAGCGTCAGTGCGGGAATGGCAGAGGCCGGGCCGCGACAATCCCTTTACCTTCCCGAACAGTGATGTATTGGTTCGCTGTGACATTGGAGATGAAGTCTCTGTGGCCGCTTGGCCAGACAATTTCCACACTTACCATCTTGCCGGCTTCCGGCTTGCCCAGGCCGAAGGTCAACGGAAGTTCGCTTTGCGATAAGTAGCTCGATCCCGTTTTCACCATGGCGAAGAGGCGGGTACCGTTAGCGGTCTTCACCGTGACTTTGGCGCCGATACCATCGCGATTCGAGCGCGTGCCAATGGTCTTCACGCGAAGCATGTCATTCTTATTTCCGTTGTCATTGCGCAGCAATCGAGCGGGGCCGTTATTGGCGGTGATCACGAGGTCGAGATCGCCGTCGTTGTCGACATCAGCATAGGCTGCGCCCCGGCCGACGATTGGACGCGGCAACGCCGTTCCCACCTTTGTCGTCACTTCCTCAAATTTCTCCCCACCCAGATTTCGAAACAGATGCGGCGGCTGCGCGTACTTTACGTTCGGTTGCACGACGCTGATGTCGTCGGAAACGTGGCCGTTCACCGCGAGAATGTCCGGAAGTCCGTCGAGGTCGTAATCAAAGAAAAATGTACCGAAGGTGAGCGACTTGTTCGACATGGTTGCGATGCCCGTTCTTGGCGCTTCATCGGTGAAGAGCCCGGAGCCATCATTGTGATAGAGAGACATGCTCTCGTTCGTGAAGTTGCCGAGGACCAGGCTTTGCCATCCGGAATTATCGTAGTCGGCGGCGTCAGTGCCCATGCCGGCGCGAGCCGT
This sequence comes from uncultured Acidobacteriaceae bacterium, assembly GCA_963838015.1. GTDB lineage: Bacteria > Acidobacteriota > Terriglobia > Terriglobales > Acidobacteriaceae > Sulfotelmatobacter. The sequence goes on from CAWIPG010000002.1 coordinate 451,818, forward strand.
TCCGGCTTCGCCATAGGCCAGCCCCGCAGCGACCCCAACGTCGGTGAAGGTGCCATTGTGGTTGTTGTGGTAGAGCTTGTTGGGTTCGGTGTCGTTGGATACGAACAAATCGAGCCACCCGTCGTTGTCGTAATCGAGCAGGGCGACCCCAAGTGCTTTGCTGGTCGGATCGTAGAGGCCTGCTTTCTTCGTTACATTCTCGAACGTTCCATCGCCTTTGTTGTGGAACAGCGTGGAGCTTTGTCCCTTAAATCTCTGTGGCGTGCAGTAGGACTTGTTCTTGTTGTCAAGCGAGCAATATTGATCAGTATCGATGGACCACTCGACGTAATGGGTAACGAAGAGATCAAGCTTGCCGTCGTTATCATAGTCGAACCAAACCGCGCTGGCGGAGAATCCAGGGTCGGCAACACCGGCTTTGGCGGTCACATCGGCAAACTTGCCATTGTGAAGGTTACGAAACAGGTGATTCGAACCGACTGTGGTGATATAGATGTCGTCGTACCCGTCATTGTCATAATCGCCGACAGCGCAGCCGAGTCCGTACATCTCGACCGCGAGTCCGGCCTGACGCGTCACGTCAGTAAATGTGCCGTCTTTATTATTGTGGTAGAGGGCGGGATACGAATTGGTGGATTTATGTCCAGGCCAATCCATGGAATTGATAAGAAGAATGTCCTGCCAGCCGTCGTTATCGTAATCGATGAAGCAGACACCGCTACCCATCGTTTCAGGCAGATATTTCTTTCCGAAGGCGCCGGAGTTGTGCTTGAAACGAATACCGGCTTGAGCAGTAATGTCAGTGAACTCGATGGGGCCGGACGGGCGCGCCGAAGCAACGGCATTTGCATTGGGTGCAACTGGTAATGGAATAGCAGGCGTGGACCCCGAATGCGGAGCCGCTCGGTGGTCGCCGCTCGGCGCGACTGCCGTAGACTCAATCGAAGGTGACTTCCTGCATCCTGCCAGCAGCGAAATGCCCGCAATCAACCACAGCGCCCAGAAGCGTGTAGCTCCGAGATTTCTATTGAAGTAACCGGCGCTCACTACGCGGTAACCGCCTTTGCCGAATTCCTGCGGCGTGAATCCAACCAAATCTCAACCAGCATGGCCGCTGGCCCAACAATGAAAAGCGCATAGAACGGGGCATAGACAACTTGCCGCAGGCGCAGCACCATTTCCAGCAAGGCCACCATGAACACCACAATGCATTGTCCGCGCTTGGATCGAACGGTGGTTTTGGGATCGGTGATCATGAAAAAAATGAACAGCTGATACATCGGCCCGGTGATGGGCGCAATCTCTGACTGCCACGGGCTGCCGGTCATCCAACTGCGCAGAAATGCGAACGCCAGAAAAGACGCCACGTAGATGCCCGTAATGTGAAAGCGATGAAGGCGCGCGATGATAACCGAGCCCAGAACCCAGATGACCAGCATGGGCAACAGGTAGTTGCCCCATTGAATGCTCAGACTCGCTACCGTATCAGCAGCGAGGAACAACATCACAGAGATGCCAAAGTTTGAGGGATTCCAGATGTGGCGGCCTTTCACACGCAGCACGTACTTCGACGTGATTGAGATCGCAGCACAGAGAGCATAAGGCCAATAAGCAGGCGAGCGAACTAGAATGCCGACGCTGATGCCAGAAATGTAGGCGCTGGCAGGATGCAACCACTTGTGCAGGAAAATCCGTCCGAGAGTCATCTCCAGCGCGATGCTGGTGACGATCGCGAGCAACGTTTTCGGATAGCTTTCAAGAATCCCGAACGACAAATGTCCCACAAGCAGGATGCAAGTGATGAATGCCGGCGCGATGTAGCGATTGTCAAGACTGAACAGCGGCTTCTTTGGAACCGGCGCATTAGCTGACGCGATGGTTTCGGTGGTCAGGCTCATGCCGGCTCCTTGATTTTATGCAGCACGTTCGGAGCAGGCTGGTCGATCGTTTGAACTTTGCCGGAGGGCCAGCGGATAATCGCTTTTTCGATCTTCGGATTCTTGCCGAGCCCGAAATGCAGACGGCGATCGTTTTGTGCGGCAAAACCGGTGCCTCCGGAAACTTCCTGTACCTGCATCTGGCCATTCCAGTAAAGGGTGGCCTTCGCGCCGATCGCGCTTCGATTGCTGACCGTTCCTTCCAGTTGAAACTCGATCCAGTCGTTCTCGGGCGCAACCGTATTCTTGTAAACCAGCAGCGGTCCTTTCTGATTGGCAACGACCACGTCGAGCATTCCGCGATTCCACAGGTCGGCCATCGCCACGGCACGACCATCGTAGGTGTCGGTGACGCCCACGGCCTGGGCGACGTCGATGAACTTACCGGCACCGTCGTTCAGCCAGACGCGTTTGTTTTGATATCCCGACAAGCTGCGGCCATCGAATGCTGGCCAGTTCCTGGCGTCTCCGATGATCGTGCTATTGCCACCGGCTACCTTGGAGAAGTCATACCAGTAGCTGCGGTTGCGGTCGAGTGAGATGTAGCCGTTTGCTAAATAGAGATCGAGGGTTCCGTCGTTGTTCAAGTCGCCAAATTGTGCCCCGAAGCTCCAACCGCCAAGTTCCACGCCGAAGTCGCGCGCTAAATTTTCATATTGAATCGCGTCGCCGGAAGTTCCAGGCTTCGGCACCCACAAATTGTTGCCCTGAATGAGAATACCGTCTTCGGAAATATTCGAAACGTACACGGCATATTGGCCCTGATTCAGAATATCGCCGAAAGCAGCGTTCATCCCGCTCTTGGGTGCGAACCCAATACCAGTCTGCTTGCCGACTTCGTGGAATTGTTTGCCGTCGTTGAAATAAAGTTCCGAGACTCCGTAATCGTTGGCGACAAATAGGTCGGGATGCCCCGTGCCGCGCAGGTCTGCAGCGGAAGCAGCCAGCGCCCAACGATGGCTGTCGATGCCAACCCTGGCGCTAACTTCCTCAAACTTTCCATTACCGAGATTGTGAAACAAATATTTCCGGCCGCCGTTCTTGGCGTACTCGAAACTATCGGGCATGATGCGCGTGGTGGTCAGATGCCAGAGGTCGATGTCTTCGGAGTAGTAGCCACCGACGAAGAGATCGAGGAGACCATCGCCATCGTAGTCAAACCATATCGCGGTATTGGCGTTCATCCAGCGAGGTAGTCCGGCTTGTTCGGTGACGCGCGTGAACCCGTGACCCCGATCGTTGTGATAAAGCTCGGGGCGTCCCCATTTAATTAGGAACAAGTCTTCGTATCCGTCGTTGTCATAATCTCCCCACACAGCGCCGGTGGAGACGCCGGTGCCGGGCTGGTTGACATCGGCAATGCCGAGCTCGCCCGCCACATCTTTAAACGTGCCGTCGTGCATATTCCGGTAAAGTGCGTTCTTGCTGCCGATGGCGCTGTTGACGACGTAGATATCGGGCCAGCCGTCGCGATCGAAATCGACGATCGACACGGAAGCGCCCATCGAAGCAACTTCCGGCATGATGGGTTCGAGCTTCGGATCAAGCGCCGGAGCTTGGTGTACAAAATTAATTCCGGCTGCGCGAGAGACTTCCTGCAAGTAGAAGCCGTGACGAGCCAGGGCCGTCGCGGCATCGGTGCCCGCAGACCGGTTAAGATTGCGTTGCGCTGAAATGCGCTTGATCACCAGCGGTGTAACGAGCAGACCAAGGAAAAAAATTGTGAGAAGAAGTCTTGCAATGCGATTGCCAGGCATCGTCATTGGACCTGCCCGCTCCCGGCGGGCTCGCCCGAACTGCGGTCGCGCAAGGCGTTCTTGAAGACTTCGGGCGTCACATATCGCGTATGGTAGTTTTTCCAGTCTTCGGGATGTTGACGATACACCCATTCGTCTTCGAGAGCGCCGGGACGCACGGTGTATTCGTTCTTCGCGTGGTAGGGCAACGGCAGCACGGTTTTGGAGAATGTTGAGTTGTAATCGCCGTCTTTGATCCAGCCATCGCCTTTGATGACAAAATCGCGCACCCATCCCGCCGGCGGAGGCGGCTGCTCGGTAAAACGCATGGAAAGTTCGTCGCCGGAGTTCACGATAACGTAGCGGTCGTCGATGGTCTTCAACAGCTCGCGGACATCGCCGTAGCGAGTGTAATAACCAATCAGATCACGCCAGCGCTGCTTGGTTCCCTCGATTACGTTGTAGTCGGGGACTTCAGGAGCGCCCGCTCCCACAGGCATATGCATCACCGAATAGCCGCGGTAGTGCAGGTCGGCCATGGTTGGATCCAGCGTGACTTCTTTAAGAGGCGTGTCTGGCGCGCCTTGCGCCCAATGGATCGCGTCCCAGTAGATTTCGAGATTCGTGCGCAGGCGCACGCGATGCGGCGTTCCAGGACGGAAAACATTTGTGAGATTGAAGAGAACCGTCTTCTTGCGACCGGCAGGAAAACCGAGATTATCTTGCGCAGTCACCCAGCCGCCGCGGCCATCCGGCACTTCAACGCTCAGTCCGTGGGCACGCCAGCGACTGCCCTGTGTGATGGCGACGTTCACCGACGATTCCGTGTCGTGAATAGAACCTTGCGCAATCAAGTAGAGTGGGCCGCTCTTGGGCGCATCGTCGCCGAGATCGAGTTCCAGATAATGATCGCGCGTCACGCCCTGGAACTGGCCTTTGCCGAAACTGCTCACCGCTTTTCCATCCAGATTACGCAGCAGTTCGGTTACGTCCTGGCCGGTGTCGTCAGTGGCGTGGGCGATGTCATGTGGAGTTGAGACTACGGTGACGCCGAGTTTGGCAGGCGGAATCACAAAGCGCTCGTCGACGAAAATCTCCGTGCCCGCGGGATGATCGATAGCAGTGAGCGCCAGATAGTCGTAGTAATAGACTTCCCAAAGCTCCGCTGTAACGCGGATATCGTAGTAGCCATCGTGCGGCACGAGTTGCTCGCGGCCGATTTTGTACCACTCTCCCGTGGCCGCGATTTGCGCGGAGCCGATCGTGTTTATGCGCAGACCAATAGCGGAACCCCACGGAACCGCATCTTTCACGAACTCCATTTGCTTTCCGTTGTATGCAAATAAGAATGGGCAGGAGGCTTTGAGCCGCTGTTCGGTCACGATGTCCTGGTCCGCCTTCACGCCAAACTCGGCGCGAACCGTGCCGTTCGGCCACACCACGCGCACGACCTCCGCTTCGGTCTGTTCGCCTAAACCGAAATGGAGTTGAGGACCGGTGATCGGCTGCTTCTGCACCAGCAAACCGGAGCGGACTTCGATTTCTCCGCCGACGCCGAAGGGATTGATGCGCTGATCTCCAACCGCTTGCACCGCGTGCGGCCGCACTACCTGCCAGTGATAGTTCTTAGAACTTTGATTCACTTCCTGCACGGGCTGGCCGTCAGCAGTGAGGCCGAGCAAGTCGAGGTGTCCGTTGCCGCGAAGATCCGCCGCCGTGAAGACCAACGCGGGTCCGGCAGGATTGCTGAGTAGCACGAAACTTCCCTTTTCGTCGCCGAGCCAAATGAGCGCTCCGTAGCCGACGCCGCTTGTGGATGAAAGGATGAGATCGAGCGCGCCGTTATTGTCGACATCGGCGATGTTCAGTCGAACAGCACCCGCAAGATTTCTGGCAACGTCGGGAACTTTTGCGATTTCTGCTGTGTCCCAGCTTTCGCCTTCGTTCTTGTCAGAGATTCGCAGGATAGTGCCATCCGCCTCGACAGCCAGCAGATCGAGAATGCCGTCGTTGTTCGCGTCCGCTACGGCGACCGCTTTCACGGGGGAAATGCTCGTTGGCAACGCCCGTTCACGAAACTGTCCCTGGCGTTCATTCATAAAAATGTGAAGATGGCCCGTGCCGTCGATGATGGCTGCATCGGGATTACCATCGCCATCAAAATCGGCCCAGGCGAAGCCGCTCAGACCGGAGATCCCAGTGAAGGGATGGATCGCGAGGAACGTGTCGTCGCCATCGTTTCGCAGGACGGTCGGAACACCATTTTTGGATCCGAGCACGATGTCGAGGTCGCCGTCTGCTTCAATGTCAACGGCCCAGGCCCCTGTGTAAGCGGTGTCGGTCACGGACTTCGGCAGCTTGCTTTGCGCTGTCACATCGGTAAAAGCGACCGGGCTGTCCTGGCGCATCAAGCGCACGCCACCTGCCCCGGCGAGCACCAAATCAGTTTTGAAATCGTAGTTGAAATCAACGGGCACGACTGCATCGGGTTGTGGTGGGGCGGCGGACGGGCCTCCGGGAAACGGAAATTTCGCGCCGCTCGATAACTGCACCACGTGCCCGTTGGCCTCTGCAACGACCGGGACACCTGCGCTTCCAAGCGGGATGGCTCCGATCCAATTCCAATGAGCGCGATCGGAATTCGGCAACGACTGCTCATTGAACGTGAGCGCGAGATCTGGCGGCGCAGGCCGGAAGACCGGAGTTGCAAGCAACAGAAAGTGAGTGAAGGGCTCGGCCTCTTCGCCAGGCGCGGCTTTAATAGCCCTCAAGCTGAGACGGTAATCCGGCACCCGCATGAGGACGTTGCGAAGAAAAGTTGTCTGCGTCGCGGCAGAGCGAAGATCGCCACCGGAAACTGCTGTCTCGACGGCTGCCAATTGGCGCTGCACTTCAGGAGGCCAGTTCGAAGACTGCGCGCTGATTTGCGCAACTGCCGATTTTACTGTGGCGGCATCGCCTCGTTTCGCGGCGATGCGGCTCAACTCGAGCAATGCGGCGAGATTGTTTGGCTGAGCCGCAAGGATCTTTTGCACGAACTGCTGAAATTCTGCTTCGCTGTTCCCCGCTCCCTCACGCTCGGTTTCTTCGGCAAGCTGATAAAGGGCGCGCAAATTTTGCGGATTCAGCACGACGGCCTGCCGCAAATCGGCGAGCGCCTGGGACGAATTGCCGCGCTGGCTCTCGAGCAATCCCATGAGGTTGTAAATCTGGTCGTTCTTCGGAACCAGATCGCGAGCCTGCTGAAATCGTTGCGCCGCCGCATCATAGTTTCTCTGACGCAGGGCGAGGATGCCCCAGTTGGCCCATCCGGCAGGCTCACCCGGCACAAGGCGCGTAACTTCCGACAACTTGCTTTCTGCGTGGACGTCGTCCCCTACTTGTAATGCCGAGAGCCCGACATAAAATGCCGACACCACGTTTGCATAGGCCTTTGAATTCTTCTCGGGAAATTTCGGCGCCGAATGGCACCCCGGAGAGAGCACGATTAACGCTCCCGCGAGGAGAAAAAGAATTGCGTTTTGAAAACCTGTCCATCGACTTAAGCGCATGGGTAGAAGCGGCGCGCAGACATCATGCGGCCTGAAATCTCCTGTCTTTGTTGTAGCGGCGACGCCGCGACATGCCCCGAAACCACAAGAAAGCGACAGCTAGAAACGGTAAGAGATAGAGCAAAAGATCCCACCGCCCGTATCCAGGGGGAGTCGCTTCGACGCGTGAAAGCGCTTCCTCCGTACCTTGCGAACTGCGCAGGACGAGTCGCACGCGATAGAACTCGTCCCGATCAAACTGAGCCGAAGCGTTGTATTCTACCTGCCCGCGGCTATCTTGCCGAATCGCTGGGTACAGTACTTCGGCGAGGCGTTCATTTTCCGGTTGAATGCCAATTTCCACCTTCAAGTCGCCGGGGATTTCGCCGCCCCGAACCGGATCGACGAGAACAAAGAACGTTCCAGTGCCAATGTCCGGATGGGTCCAAAGGGAGATGACACATCCTGCCATCTTGCGATTCTCGATGATCGGGAACGGTGGCCCATTGTGCGCTTCTGCGGGCAACGCAAACGCCAACGCCAGTGTGGCCACAACTAGCAATCCTGCAATCGAGATGGAATGATTCGGCATTTGAAGAACACGCGCTAACCGCTCATCAGCGTGGCGCGCATTTCCATGGGCTGAAAGATCAGCCAAAGTGACGCACCGAAGAGTAGAGCACAAACTATTGCCCAGGGAATGAATGCTTGGAGCGGTCTAGCGGGAGAATCCTCTTCGGCCAAACCGTGAGTCACTGTTAAAGATCCAGCAAAGCCCAGCACGAGGAACCCGATCTCAATGACTTGCACGGCATTCGCGGGCAAGCCGGTCAGTGTCCAACGGGGTTCCCCAAGAAAAGGCCACCCCAGACCTGCAAAAAAATTCTGCGTCACGGGAATGATGGTATAGAGTCCGGTCAGAAAGTGAAAACCGTAGTGCGCGAGCCACATGCCAAAACCCATCGGAACAAGCCCGTAGGAATAACGAACGACGAGCGGCACGAACGCGCGCTGAACGCGACCCCAGGCTCGCGTCAACCAGGCGGCGCTACCCAGGAGCAACACAGGCTCCAAAATTAGAAAGACCGCGAAGATCAACCCAAGCACTGGTGCCTCGTGGCGCGCGTGCAACATCTTACCGAGCCAGTTTTCGACTGCGTATACCGGACTGACCATGCCGAAAGCGTTCAAAAGCGCACCAAAGGTAAAGACCACCGCCAGCACGGCGAGATCCTTGCGGCGGGAGAAATAACCGATCCCCGAACGCAACGAATCACCCAGCAATTCACTTCCCGGCAAGCGGCTCAATATCCCAACGTTGTCATGCGGGCAAGCATGGATGCAATCGAGGCAAAAGGTGCAATCCGTATTGCCGACTTTGCGCGGCTGAAATAAGGCCAGTTCGCATCCGCGGATCACAACCAGGTCGGAAGTTGCATCGTGCCTGCCGCGAATGCAGTCTTTGGTGACGCATCGCGTGCAGACATCCTGATCCCTTACCTTGACTTCGAATGGAGAAAGAGTGGAGGCGACGAAATTGAACTGGCCGATCGGGCAAACGAATTTGCAGAAAGAGGCGTGCTTGAAGAGTCCATCCACCAGGAGCACGCTCAGGAAGTAGCCGATGATGAGCCATGCCGTCCACCACGGCGAAGACCAGAGGTCGAACAGTTCGTAGGTGAACAGGATGAGGACGAACAATGCGACCGAAAGCCATTTGTTTCGCAGCGCCCGCGGCCAGGTGAACCTGGGCCTAAAGAAGCGGCGTGCCACTTGGCGCACCAGCATGAACGGACAAGCCAGACAGAAAAAATTCCCGGCGCACAACAAGACCAGCACGAGAACGCCCCGAAAGTGCAACCAGCTCAAGGTTGTGGCGAGGTTCTTGGGAGCTAAAGATGGGCCGAACAATCCGTGCAGGATCATGGCCACACTAATAAGGAGCAGAGGAATCTGAAGGAATGGCCGCGCATAGCGCCACCGGAATAGAGGACCCAACACCGGAACCTGCATCAGATCAAAAGGCGGCGAGTCGAGATTATCTTCGGACGGGATGGATGCGTGATTCACAACTCGCCTAGTTCCGCCGGACATCGTTGGGCCGGACATCTCTCACATCGAATTGCCGTTCCAGCTTTTCTCGATTGGGCAGCGTACCGTGCAACAGGATGACCCAGTCTCCAGCCATCCCGAGGGAAAGATGGGACTCATAACGTGCCGGCTGCACTTCAGTAGCTTGCGCAAATACGGGACTCATGCCGGCGTGTGACATATCAGCTTCAACCGTAATTTGAGCCCCGTTCACTGGATGATTCGCTGCATCGGTCAATGTGAGGCTGACAACGACAGGACCGACCTGCACCGGCATTGGCTTGATCTGAAACTCGACTATCACACCGCTTGAGGTATTGGGCGTCCGGTGACAACCAATCCCGATAACAAACGCGACGACCACCCAGATGAGGCGGCAGCGCCTCACAAATTGACCCCCATCGACTTGATCCCCATCGACACAGATCAGGCTGCGCTGGGCAATTCATCCTCGTGCCAGGCGCAAGCGCACCTTGCCCTCTCCTTTTCATGGACGGGCGGAAACATGTGGTAGTACATTGCGATCACCATGGGGATGAACACGATCGAGTTGTAGAACAGGTGGAGCTCAACCCTGGGAAAGATCAATTGTAAAACGCTGCAAGGAACGGGCCTTCCCCAGAAATTGTGGTGCATGGTCGCCTGGTAAATCAAAAGGAAATGCTCGATGTGGTGCCAGAACTGAATCCAGAATGCCACCATCCACCAAGTGTACGAAACTCCGGTAAAACCCTTCCGCAAGAACCAGATGCCAATAAGCATCACCAGAGCGTAACCATAGTGCAGGATCTCCGATTTGATCAGCCACGGGTACCACAGGCCGAGCAGACCGTTGGCCATCGGCCGCGGCCACCCCATCACATAAATCTGATAAGCCTGAACAAGGTGTTCCGCCCAGTGGCCGAGCACGATCACCATGAATAACTGAAGCGCGCGTTCGTGCCATTTGGAGTTTAGTTTTTGTAGAAAGCTCTCACCGGCAGCAGAGGCTGTGGCAACGTGAGGCATGGTGCGACTGGCTGTCATAGGAATCCCGCCCTCACTTGGGACTTTCTAAGCGAAGGGTAGAATCATCCCACGGCTGGAAAGAAAGGTTCAATAGTAGATTTACATTATTGTTTACACAATCGTTCGCACGAATCACGCGCTGCCGATATGAGGTCATATTTCCTCCATCGGTGTTCTCTGGCGAATAATCCAGACCAGATAAGGCCCGCCGATTAAAGCAAGAGCAGCCCCCGCAGGAAGCTCTGCGGGCGGCATCACGATGCGTCCAATCGCGTCACAGAGAGCGAGCAGCGTACCACCAAGCAGAAAGGCGCAGGGCATCAGAAGTCGATGATCCGGGCTGATGCGCGAACGCACAAGGTGCGGCACAATCAGTCCGACGAAGCCGATCGGGCCGGTAAGAGCAATGGCGCCGGCCACAAGGATCGAGCCAAGGATGTATCCCTGCGCCAGCAACGCTCCAACATTCACCCCTCGTGACGCTGCCCAACGCTCTCCGACGGCGAGCAGGTTCCAACTGCGCGCCTGCGAAAAGATCATTGCCGAAACCAGGAACACGACGATGGCCAGAACAGCCAGCGAGGTGTAGCTCGTCGCATCAATGCTTCCGATCAGCCATCGCACAATCGAAAACGACCGCGACATACCAGCAAAACTGCTTAGGATCATAATGAGAGCCGCGCAGATGCTGTTAAGTGCGATTCCCGTGAGCAGCAGGCTGAAAGCGGATACCTGGCGCTGCCTGAAGGCTCCGCCGATGACGAGAACGAGAACCCCGAATGCGCCGGCCAGAGCTCCGATCCAGGTCATTGGAATTCCAAGGAACGTCTCCCATCCAATCGCAATGACGGCTACCGCCCCGAGCGAAGCGCCCGCGGAGATGCCCAGTGTGTAGGGAGTTGCCAGCGCATCGCGCAGCATCGCCTGAAAGAGCGTTCCCGCCAGCGACAATGCGCCGCCCGCAACCAGCGCAAGAAGCGTGCGGGACAAACGGAGCTGGAGCAGGATCTCGTAATCCGGAGACTGATGCCGCAACACACGCGCGAGGCTGATAGGACCCGCACCGACCCAGGGCAATAGGAGTGCTGCCACGAGAAACACAGCAAGCGAAAGCGCAGGGCTGTATCGCGCCATGAATGAGAGCTGCTGCGTGGCAGTCGCTTCTGGGGCGCTCATTGGTACCATACCCACGGCGAGCCGGATGGGGTCGTGCCCATGTTCAGGCGCTTCGAGAACAGGTGCAGCCATTCCTTGTTGTCTTGCACTTCGACTGTGCGAATGTCATGCGCGATGACGCCGTTCGCAAGTACGAGAAGACGGGTGCAGTAGGTCAGCGCCAAATTCAGATCATGCGTTGCCGCAATGCAGAGCTTGCCCGCCTGCGCTTCGTCGCGAAGCACGCTGAAACAATGCAGTTGTTGCTCGATGTCGAGAAAGGTGGAGGGCTCGTCCAGAAGCAGCGTGGCGGCATTCTGCGCAAGGCACGCGGCCACCAGCACACGCTGTCGTTCGCCGCCGCTCAACGAACCGAAGGCGCGATGACGCTGCGGCCAGCATGACGTGCGTTCCATGGCCGCACGAATATGTCGTTGATCCTCCTCAGACTCAAACCAGCTGTCGGTGTGTGGATACCTTCCCATGCCAACCAGTTGCTCCGCCGTAAAGGGGAGATCTGCGTGAATCGATTGTGGAAGATGACTTACCTGCTGCGCCATCTCCCGGCGTTTCCATTCGCCTTGGCTGCGTTCGTTGATCGTGATCGAACCGGTTTGTGGCTTACGAAAGCCGGAAATAATGTCGAGTAGGGTGCTCTTTCCGGAGCCGTTAATTCCGAGCAGCGCAAGGAACTCGCCTCCCTCAGCGAGAAACCTCACGGAATCGAGCACCGATCGGCTTCCATAGGAGAAGCTCACACCTTCGACTGCAAGCAAGTTGCTCAATCCGAGCCTCCGATCCCGTGCACGAAGTCGAAGAGCCGCTGAGTCGCAATCGGAGTTCGCGGCCCCGGAACGACCAGTGAATCAGTGGTTCCAGCATAGACATGGCCATTCCGCACGGCGGTCAATTCGCGATACCGACCCCACAAAGCCAGAGTCGCGATCCGTGAAGCCCTGCGCGCCACGTCCGTTTCCTGGGTGCCGCTCAAATCAATGATCACGTCAGGGTCTTCACGCAGAACCGTCTCGAGCGAAATATGGGGGTATTGCGGCAGACTAGGTTTCGCCAGAACATTGGTTCCACCCGCGATCTCAAGGATCTGATTCACGTAGTTGTCGGGGCCGACCGCGATGAGGTTGTTTAGAGTACCTTGTTGGCGATCGACAATCACGAGCGTGCGCGGAGACGCCATGGCCTTCGCCTTGGATTGAATCGTGTCGAGAGAGCCTTTAATCTGCATCACTAAACTAGCGGATCGATCCGGAACTCCCGCCGCGTTGCCGATGATCTGAATCTCAGTAAAAATATCTTCAAGCGTGCTATGCGGCACTTCAATGAATGCAATATGCAGCGCCTTCAGCCGCTCGGTCAGTTCGCTGGAATTCCGCTCTAGAACAACGAGATCGGGCGCGAGCCGCGCGATGGCCTCGGCATCGGGCTTGATGTAGCTGCCGACTTTCGGGAGCTTCTTCACCTCAGCCGGATAATTGCAGAATTGTGAAACACCGACGACCCTATCACCGATCCCCAGCGCAAAGAGTGTTTCAGTGATGTTCGGGGCCGTTGACACGATGCGTTGGGGTTTCGTCTGTGCGGTTGCTGCAGCGCAGGCGAGCAGAAGAACTGTAGCTAAAGAAAATTGAGGAAACAGAATCCTCCAGAGTCTTAGCCGCCTTGTAGGAAGGAATGGCTGACACGTGTCTGAACGCCGGGATTTATGAAGAGGGCGCATAGTCTCTGTGTTCTCAGGCGCGCAATTGCCGTGCCGTAATATCCCTGTCGGCGAGCCATCCAAAGAAAAATCCAAGAATGCTCCATGGCAGAAGCTGCATCTCCAGAGCGGCGATGCGAAATTTCCACATCAATGTCACCGGAAATCCCACTGGAACCTCGTCAAAATTTGGCAGGAAATGGAATGTCGTGGCAATGGCGATTACAAAAAATGCAGCCGCGATCAACAACGCATTCCATACTCCTAAACGGCTATGAAAGCGCCGTTCGATCTGCACCGCCAGGAGCATGGCCACGGCAGAAATAATGATCAGCAGAAAGAATGCAGTGGTTCGCACTCCGATCGTCTCTGGATTGCCGACCGACGGCGGATTGGCCGGGTACTTTAGCGCTGGAATGACTGCAATCACCACGAATCCCAAACCTGCGAGCACTGCGGAGAGTGCGCGCGGACTCGTCACCGGCATCCTGCCATACGCGAAAGCAAAGACCAGCGCGAAAAGTCCACCGACGGCTGTGCCGTCCACGACGGTTGCCGTCAGCAATCCAAGAGTGCTTTGGATTTTGCGGCTGACGACCTCAGGCTCCGGCGCTTCGCCCTTCGCCTGATCCATGCTGGTTTCAAATGCAATGGCGCGTTCTTCCTGCGGTTCGCCGATCCATCGGGCCAGCACGAACACAAGAAGGCCCGCAACGACTCCCGCAAGCATCCCGCGCACGAGCAGGATGCGAGTCATCGAGTCCTCTTTAATGGCAGGGAAATCCGAGAAGATGACGGCCGTCGTGCACGAACTCATGCACGGCGCGTCCATGAATAAACGAAGTCGCTCCCTGTTCGGCGCCGACAAAGTAAATTGCCAGCAGCATCAAGAGGCCACCGAAAACCGCCCAGGGCAGAATTTCACCGAGCGGAATTGGGGGGATGAAGACAGGTTGAGGAGCGAGCGTGCCGGCTACTGATAGAGCCATTCGAGAACCTCCGGGATCGTGCGTCCCACAGCAAAGTTCGTTTGAGAAATGAAAAGAAGGTCTGGCTTGGAATCACAGTGGCGCGACCGCGCCGGAATTGCACCGGCTTCTTCGCTTCATTTCAAAGACTAATGTAACCTTATGGCTCTCAATCTTAGGTGTCAAGCCCCGGTGATCCCATGAGCGCATCTCGACTTACTTTTATCTTCGAGTTCTTGCGTAATACTGATCTGGATGCGCGCGGCTACTTCGACCCTACGCGCTCCGTTTTCCGGCAGAACCAGTTTGGCGGAACGGCGCACCAACAGCGGACAAACCGTCTACGGAACCCGAACCGGGCAGAACACAGGTGCTCGAATCACCTCTTCCAGCGAAAACTATGGAGAGAACACAGCGGACAGCTCCATCGCCAACTCCAATTACAACGCTCTCGAAACGACGCTTCGCTATCGGCACAACGGATCGCAATTTCTGCTGAGCTACGCTTACGCGAAGTCCATCGATCAGGGTTCAAACCTCGGCGAGCAACTCGGTCCGAACGACCCGCGCGATACACGCGCCATCTCGGCCTGGACCAGAAGCACAGCTTTGAAGCCAGCTATACGTGGGCGATACCATTCGCGGCGCTCTTGCACCAGAGCAACCGTCTAACCACGGGCTGGAGCCTTTCTGGAGCCACTCGACTCGCCACTGGATTCCCGGTAACGTTTTTCGACAATTCCGACAATTCGCTGCTGGGCACGCTGGGCAACGGCGTGAACAACTACCTGCTCGATACGCCCGCATTTCAACCCGGCCGTCTGCACATCAATACCAATGGCCGCAACGGCAAGCCCGCATTCAACACAGCATTGTTTTCAGAGGAGACGCTGGGACAGCTCGGCAACGCGAAGAGGCGGATGTTTCACGGCCCCGGCATCGAGAACTTCGATATGACTGCTGGAGAAAGACGTTCATTTTACCGAGTCGCAGCTGGTGGTGTTGCGCTTTGAGGCGTTCAACGTATTCAATCACGCTGCAGTTTTATGGTTCCGCCGCAGTGGATGGTCAAATCGAGGACTTCGCCTTCGGGCAAATCGAAAATGCTCGGGCCCCCAGGCTGGTCCAGCTTGCGTTGAAATACTCATTCTGAAGTCGATTCATCGCGCTTTTTCCCAGCGCGTCATTGCCCGCTTTTAATTTCATGCTTAAGAGCGGCGATAAGCCGTTCGTTCTCGGCTTCGGTGCGAACCGCTGCTCGCAGATGCCCCTCACCGAGCCCCTCGTAGTTGGAGCAGTTGCGCAGGACAACGCGGTGTTCGCGAATCAGTCGCTCCCATAGTTGCTGGCAATTCATTGAACTGGGTAAGCGCAGAAGAAGAAAATTGGCCGCGGATGGATAGATATGGATACCGAGCGCCGCAATGGCTGCATGCATCTGCTCTCGTCGCACGCGGTTGAGCGCGATCGTCTCGCGTGCATAAGCCTCATCCCGGACTGCGACGCCGGCCGCAAGAGAAGCCAGAGAAGTTACAGACCATGGCGCTATCGATTCCTGGAGCCGTTTACAGAGTTCTGGATTAGCAACTGCATAGGCAACGCGCATCCCGGCCATGCCGAAGAACTTCGTGACCGAACGAAACACAATCAGATTCGGGAAGCGATCAATCTCGCGTGCGAGGGAAGTTTCCGGACAATAATCGATGAATGCTTCATCGAGAAGAACAAAGATATTCCGCTGCGAGGCTGTTTCAACGATCCGAAGCAGCGCCTCGCGAGAGAACAAGATGCCCGACGGGTTCTGAGGATTCGCAAGCAAAATCGCGTCGCAGGATTCGCTGAAGTGATCTTTGCTAAACAGATTATCGACATCACAACTGAAGCCGGAATCGGCCTCAAGAATGTGAGGGACTATCTCGACTCGGGATCGTTCCAGTGTCCTGCGGTATTCAACAAATGCCGGCACCGGCACAAGGCAACGTCGAATGGGCAGGATTCGGAGCGTCGCATCAAGCAATGGAACAAATCCGTTGGCGACCGCAACGTTCTCTGCCCGAATACCGACATAGACAGCAAGAGCCCGCCTGAGTTCCAATTCGTCGAGATCTGGATAATTGGCGATGATCGACGGGTTGTCGAGCGACGCTCGGATACAAGAAAGAACGGATGCCGGCGCAGCTTCCGGATTGATGTTCGCGCTGAAGTCAACAAGTTCAGAGAGAGGAATCCTGAAGCGCTCCGCAATCTGATGGAGTTGCCCGCCATGCAACGGGCGTAGCGGGCGGAACTCCATCATATGCTTCTCCCCGATCGAAGCAAAACACTCACCAGTACGCCAGCGCCAAGGCCTAACAGCGCAACCGCGGATACGATGCGAATGGCTTTGCGAGCATGGCGAGGCTGCGGTGACGGAAACTCCTCGCCTATCGGCTCAGCAGGAACGAACTCGCCGTGATAGAAATTTCCTCCTCCAAGCCGAACTCCAAGCGCTCCTGCCATAGCGCTTTCGGGCTGCCCGGCATTCGGACTCTTATGCCTGTTTCCATCGCGGAACCAAACCTTTGCTGCATCGCGCGTATTGGCTTTCGACAATCCGGAGGCAACTACAATCGCAAGCGCTGTCAGTCTCGCCGGAATAAAGTTGGCGGCATCATCCAGACGCGCGGCGGCCTTGCCGAAATAGAAGTAGCGATCATCGGCGTGACCGATCATGGAGTCGAGCGTGTTGACGGCCTTGTAAGCCATCGCCAGCGGAATACCGCCCACACTCATATAAAAGAGCGGCGCAACCACGCCATCGCACGCGCTCTCAGCTACGGTCTCTATGACTGCACGGCCGATCTCGCTAGCATCGAGGCGCTCGGTATCTCGCCCAACAATCCGCGCAAGACGCCGGCGTGCCATTGAAATATCCTCCACATCGAGCGCATCCAGGACAATAGAAGCTTCATCGTGAAGGTTACGGGCCGCGAGGCAGGTCCATCCAAGAACGATCTCCGTGATCCAACCCAACAACTTCGAGCGGCGATACGCTTCAGCAATGATCCGCCGCGTCAAAATGTAGCTCGTCATCACCACCATTGCGGTGAGTGCCGCACCAGCGACCAGTTCGCTCTCGCGTCTCTGATTGGGCCTTCTCAAAAGCGCCTCGCCATTTGTGATGGCCCATCCCATAAGCCGGACGGGGTGCGGAAGCGACTCAGGATCGCCCGCGATCTGATCTGCGAGATAAACCGCAGGAAGCAGGGAAGAACGAACCAGAAAAGATCGAATCATCCCACTTGCTCCGACACAGCTCGCACTGCGGAACGCTGATATCTGAGTCCTACCCACCCGAAGATCCTCGGTAGATCGAGTGATTCGCTGACCACGCTTGCCAGCCGATCAAAGGATTCCCTCCGCTTCGCTCCCCAATCACTGAATTCAGTAAGCGGCGCCAGGTTGCAGAACTTGCGCGCCGCATGGATAAACGCGTGGCGGAAGTCGTCCCCATCAAAGAGGCCATGAAGGTACGTGCCAAAGATTCGCGAGTCCGCGCCGACACATCCATCCACAACTGACTCTTGCGACTCCCTTGTTCGGCGTATGAGTTGAGCAAAGGGCTGGGTTGGCCCAACATAAGATGTCTCGCCGACATGGATCTCGTATCCATTCAATGGCACGTTCCCCATGGGTTGGCCGAAAAGCGACCTCGCTACCAACATCCCGGTGCCGGTCAAAGTAATCTTCGCCGTCCGCATAGTCGTGTTGATTGGAAGCAGGCACAGACCCTGAATCGATTCCGGTCCCTCGATTCCTTCGGGATCGAGAATCATCTCTCCCAGCATCTGCATGCCTCCGCAGATGCCTGTGATCAGGCCAGTCTTGCTGTGCTCAATCACCTCTTTGTCCAGCCCTTCGCTCCGCATCCAGAGAAGATCGTCAACTGTCTGCTTGCTTCCGGGGAGAATAACGACGTCGGCCCCTTGCAGTTGTTCTGGGTTGCGGCAGAATCGAATTGCTGCTGACGCTTCCGATCGCAACGCGTCAAAATCCGTGAAGTTCGCAAGCGAGGGAAATGCAATTACCGCGACACGCAAAGGCCTGTCAGCGCTGGCACCACCGCTCGCAATAGACCAACGCGCTTCATGAACCGAATCGAAGCCAGGTAATCCCAGGCTGTCCTCTTCGTCGAGTGAAAGACCCTCGATATACGGCACAACGCCGAGACACGGCTTCTTGATGCGATCCTCCATCTCGCGGATGCCGGGCGAGAGCAGTGAAACATCGCCACGAAACTTGTTGATGACGAAGCCACGAATGCGAGCCCGCTCCTGAGGCTCCAGCAGCTCGACGGTTCCCAGCAATGAAGCAAAGACGCCTCCGCGATCGATATCGCCGACAAGCAGACACGAGGCATCTGCCATCTCTGCCATGCGCATATTCACCATATCGTGCTGCTTCAGATTTATCTCGGCCGGTGAGCCCGCGCCCTCAAGAACAATCACATCGTTTTCTGCAGCGAGCTTTCGATAACTTTCGCGAACAAAGGGCAACAGCTCTTCGACTCGCCGCTGGTGGTACTCCGCAGCGGAGAGCCGTCCCCAGATCTTGCCGTGGACAATCACCTGCGAAGTCATCTTGCCCGCGGGTTTGAGCAGAATGGGATTCATGTGTACCGACGGTGCGACCCCGGCAGCCTCGGCCTGCAATGCCTGGGCGCGTCCGATCTCAAGCCCCTCGATGGTTGCCGCAGAGTTGAGAGACATGTTCTGCGACTTGAAGGGTGCGACCCGATGACCTTGCTGGGCAAAGATGCGGCAAAGTGCCGCAGTCAGCAGAGACTTTCCGGCATGTGAGCTCGTTCCAAGCACCATGACGGCGCGAGCTGTCATAATGTGCCTGTCATCCTGTGCAGTCCTCGGAGTAGCGGTCGTAGGAGACGACGGTTTTAAGATCAACGCGTCTTTCCCAGCCGAGCCGTTCGAGATCCGGTTCGGAAGCGAAGCCTGCAACGTAACCGAAGCAGAGATACGCCACCAGCGTCAGATGAGCCGGAATGTTGAGAACATTGCAGAGCTTTGCAGGATCGAGAATGCTAACCCATCCCACACCGACGCCTTCGCTGCGTGCGGCAAGCCAGAAATTCTGAATCGCGCAGACCGTCGAATAGACCACGGTCTCCGGCATGGTCTGCCGTCCCAGTCCATGGCCGCGCTCGTTCTCCCGATCGCAAAGAACACACAGGTTTTGCGGGGCTTCCAGGATTCCTTCCAATTTGAGCCCGGAATATCGTTCCGCCTGCTCGCCGCTATAGCTGTCAGCAGCTCGTTTGTTGGCCGCCTCGAAGATCTGGTGGACAGTCTTGCGAATAGCATGATCGCGAACGACGATGAACCGGGTTGGCTGCATCAATCCCACGGATGGCGCGCTGTGCGCCGCTGCAAGCAGACGGCCGATCAATTCATCCGGTAGAGGCGCGTTGAGAAAGCCCCGGCGTACATCGCGCCGCTCCGCGATGACTCTGTAAACCGCTTCACGCTCTGCCTCGTTGAACGAAGGGTGCCGCATTGGATGACTCACCACGCTCTCGAGAATTTGGGACCGGTGTGGCTCCCATCACGAAGCCTGCTATTTACACCCGCATTATGTTCGATCAAACGGCCAAAGAGCCAGATCACATCCGAGAGACGATTCAGATAGGCCAGCACCTCCGGCAGCACTACTCCGCCACTCTCCACAAAGCGAACCGCGCTGCGTTCGGCTCGGCGGCAGACGGTGCGCGCCACCTCATAGGCCGCCGACTCCGTGTGCCCTCCAGGAAGCGACCAGTCCGCGAGGATGCCTTCTGTTGCCTCGATCTTGTGAACGAGATCGGTTAGCTTGTCCACATCTTCGGTGGAGATTGCAGGCGGTTTCTTTTTACTCTCCGCCGGTGTCGCCAGAGCGGACCCGACGCGGAACAATGTTTTCTGGATCTCCTCGGTCCATGCTGCGATCTCTTTGTTTTGGCAGATGCTGCGGGCAAAACCGAGAGATGCATTTAGTTCATCGACTGAGCCATAGGATTCAACGCGAAGATCGGCTTTTGAAACCCGGATGCCACCGGCTAGCCCGGTCTGTCCCCCGTCGCCACGCTTGGTTGCAATGCTCATAGGTTTTTTCCTCCAAAGGTATAGGTCTCCTCTACCGTCATGCGAAGCGTCGGGCTTGGTTGATAGCGGAAGAACCCGCAGTACACTTTCGTCCGCTCCCAGGCCTCTTGCTCCTCAAGTCCACAGAGCGAACTTAGCACGACCCGCATGACGCCGGCGTGCGTGACTATGGCTGCACATCTATGTAACTTGATCGCGAGCAGTCGCTTTACTTCGGTTAGGACTCTGGATTGGAATGCTTCGAAAAGCTCTCCGCCAGGCGCGGGCAGCTCTGGATATGCTTCCAACCATCGACGGGCATAAACCTGATCGCGAGATTCGATCTCCTGCCAGCTGAGCCCCTCCCACTCTCCAAAGCCGATCTCGCGAAGCTCCGGAACCTTGATTGGAGATAATCCGAATGCTTTACCGATCGCATCCGCCGTGGTCAGCGAACGTGACAAGTCACTTGAATAGACGGCATCGATTGACATAGCACCGATGGATTCGGTTCTTACCGTTTCTATTAACTCCTCAATCTGACGAAGGCCGCGATTGTTCACCGGCGGGTCCAAGTGTCCGCAGAATCGTCCGGCAAAGTCGGTCTCGGCGTGCCGAATGAAGAGCAAGGTCTCGATCATGCCCATACCCCACAGAGATACACGGCGATTTCGGTCAGCTGGTTCGTTGCTCCGAAGCAATCGCCGGTGACACCGCCAATCCGATGTTTGTAATAAAGCGCCGTCACCAGCGTGACTCCCATACTGACCGAAAGTGGGACAAACGCACGAATCCGTAGCAATGCAAATGCGATCACGAAAGTGAACAGGCTCCCAACGATCAGGCTGCCGGGGGTTGTGAGATCGGCAATCCGCGCGCCTTGCCCATCGACATGGTCCTCGCTGCGTTCCCGCGCTGGAGGCAGGAAAAAACTAAGCGGCAAAGTTGTCCAGCGACTCAGAACGGGGGCGACGATCAGGTAACTCGCAACCTGAACGCGAGGGAGCGAAGCGATCAGAAGTACGCGAGCAAGCAGACTCAACGCGAGCGCTGCCGCGCCGTACGTGCCGATGTGACTATCGCGCATAATTGCAAGTACGCTTTCGCGTTCCCAGCCGCCACCGAAGCCGTCAACGGAATCCGCGAGGCCATCTTCATGAAGGCAACCTGTGATTGCGACAAGGTAAACCACGACCAGCAGCGCGACGATCGTCAACGGCAAATGCGGAGCTAGCAATCTATACAGAAGCAGGCTGCCTAAGCCAATCAGTAATCCCACGATCGGGAAAAACTTTACAGCACGTGCCAGCGAATCCTGCTCGTAAGGAACGGACGGAACGCGCAGACGGGTAAGGAACTGCAAGGCCATGAGCCAGTCAAACCATAGTCGCCGGATTTGGATCAGCAGCTTCATCGTGCGGCTTCGCTCACTCCGGCCGAGGTGAAGGTTGCCATCTGGTGGTATAGAGCGATAGCCGACTCAACGACGGGCATCGCAAGGACAGCTCCGGTCCCCTCACCAAGACGCATTCCAAGAGAAAGCACAGGCGTCAATTGGAGATGATCGAGAAGTAGCTTGTGTCCGGGCTCCTCCGAGCAATGGCCTGCGATGAGATAGCCGAGGGCATTGGGCGCCATCCCGACCGCGAGTGCTGCCGCTGCGGTAGAGATGAAGCCATCCAACACGACCACAACGCGGTGTCTTGCGCCAGCCAACACCATTCCAACCATGGCAGCGATCTCGAGGCCACCGACGCAGCGAAGGACTTCCATCGGCTGAACGGCTGCGGCGGCGCGGCAATGTTTCGCGACAGCTGCCTCAACCACTCGCACCTTATTCGCGAATGCTGAAGGCTCGACTCCAGTACCGCGTCCTGTGGCAAGTAGGGCCGTTGCGCCAGTCAATGCGCAGGTGATAGCGCTGGCTGCAGTCGTGTTGCCAATTCCCATTTCGCCGATGGCAATGATCGCATGGCCGGCTGCCGCGGCCTCAGATCCTAGCTGAAAACCAATGCTCAACGCCTTGCCAACCTCCTCCTCGCTCATTGCCGGCTCGCGCAGCATGTTACGCGTGCCGCGTCTCGCCTTGTGGTGCAGCAAACCGGGTATCGAATCAAAATTCGCGTCAACTCCCACATCGACCACATGCAGCGCCGCGCCGTGCTTCCGTGCCAGCACATTGATGGCGGCACCTTCGGCAAGAAAGTTGAGCACCATCTGCCGGGTGACTTCGCGTGGATAAGCACTAACTCCTTCTTCCGTGACTCCATGATCGGCAGCAAAGACGTACACCGCTTTGCTCATGGAATCGCTGAGTTGCTCCCCGCGAATCGCAGCAACCTGGGCGGCGATATCTTCCAGACGCCCAAGGCTCCCAAGTGGTTTGGTCAGAGTATCAAGGCGCTGGCGTGCTCTCTGCCGCCACTCCTCGCTCGGTGGCTGAATGTCGTGAACAACTTCGTCAATGGTATTTAAGCTCACCTTAGTTTCCATGATTCCCCTCCAAAATTCAGCTTGATTCCCGAGCGGAAGGTTAACGGAAGCGCGGGGTATCCAAAGGCCTCGAAATAGTGCTCGCTGAGCAGGTTCTCAACGTTAGTATAGATATTCACTCGCGGTGTGACCTGGTAGCCGCCGCCAAGACCAAGCCGTTGATACGCGCCCAGTAGATTGCGATTTGGAAGCAGCAGGCTCGTGCCGAAGTTCGGGTCCACAAGATAATCGCTGTCGTCACGGCGGCCCACGAGCGTTCCTGTAAAGGTCGCGTAAAACTTCGATTTCGTGTAGCTGAGTGCGAAGTATCCGGTGTGCGGCGCAATCCGGAATGGCCGCGATCCCACCAAGGGAGAATCCGCTCCAATTGCGATGTTGCCGAAGTTGAACGCGGTATTGAAGCTGGGTGCTAGATTGTCGCTAGAGAAGGAGTGCTGCACGATAGCGTCGGTGTAGGTGTAACCGCCCCGGGCAAACAGATGATTGGCAATCTGGAACTGCATCTCGAACTCTGCCCCCTGGGAACGGAATGCGAGTGAATTGAGGTACGCTCCTCCATAAGCGAATGGCGGCAGATTCGCGGCGGGGATGCCCAATTCGATGAGCCCGGCCTGCGGCACATATTCGACTCCATTGCTGAACTCGTTGTGGAAGTAAGTGAGGCCGAGAAGCCCGCGCCCCTTGAGTATTTGTTGATCGACGCCCCCATCGAATGTTCTTGAATCTTCCGCTCCAAGGGGTGAGACGTTGTACTGTTTCGTCAATTCCGAGCCGTTGGATAGCGGGGCAAGCAGTCCATAGAGAGAGTTCGCCTGCTGGTAGACGCTGGGCTCCTTGATCCCTTCGCCGAAACTCCCGTGCAGCTTCGTCCCCGTGAAAAAGCCGCTGCTCGAAGGCCGCACCAGATAGTAGGCCAGCGAAGCCCGCGGCGTTGCGGCAAAACCGAAGAGGCCGTTATCCTCAAGACCAGTGCCCAGGTTCCAGAAGAGCTGGTTCCGTATGTCACCAGCGAACTGCAGCGTGTAGCTGTAATTGTCGCGATCGATATTGCTAGCCGTGCCACCCGTGTATCCGGCCGAGCCATGTTCATGCTCGAACTTGAACGCTCCCAAGGCCAGAAAATGCGGCGTGACTTGGTAATCGCTCTGCGCGTATACGAAATCGCGGCTCGATGGAGACAGGTACTGCGAATACTGGTTGCTGTACTGGAAGACCGCCTGACCTGTCACCGAGTAACCATTCGCACCCGTGATGGTGACCGGAGCGCCCAGCCAGTATCCGATAGCTGGATCGTAGATGCCGGTTGCGCCAAACTCGTTGAACTCAGAGTTCTGGCGGAGGCCGCTATAACGAATCTGGTTGTGCCACTTGTCCATGGTCTGACTGTTCCACGCGACGCCGTAATAGTCATCCTGCTCTTTTTGCTGCCCATCGTCGGGAATGCCATATAGTGCAATCGAGTTGGGCTGGCCGCCCGAGACGATAACGTGACGCACGGTGAACCGTAGATCGTTTGTCGAATTCGGAGTCCAACCAAAATTGCCGGCATAGGTAGCATTATGGAATTCGCTGTTGGGAAGACTGTTATCGGTATCCAAACGAGCGAATGCCGAATAAAGATCGAACTGCCGGAAGCCCATGCCGGCGGTCACCTCGTTTCGATATGTGCCGAAGTTTCCCGCATCTCCAGCATAGGTGACGAGAGGAAGCGGAGTCGTGCCCTTTGCCGTGGTAATGCTGACTACGCCGGCCAGTGCGTCAGAGCCGTAAAGCGCGCTGTTCGGCTCCCGCAGAACCTCGACAGATTGAATACCGACACTGGCAACGTTGGCGAATTCCACCGCTCCTCCGATTGCGTTAGCAGGAATGCCATCAATCAGCACTTTGTTTGCGTCGGTCGCACCTCCGCGGATATTCAGCCCAGTGGTGCCGCCCATTTGTCCGGCCTGTGTCATCTGGAGCCCTGGTGCCAGACGGAGCGGGTTCTGCACCTCTGTTGAATAACGGAAATCTTCCGCAGGAATCACCGTCACAGAAGCGCCCGTCTGTGCTTCTGGCGTCGGCGCCCCTGTCGCGGTAACAGTCACCTGTTGCGTGAGAGTTGGAGTTCCGAGTGTGACATTCAGTTCTGCCTCACCCGTTGCCGAGACATAAATGAGCGGGCTTGCACTCTGCTGAAATGTAGCAGCCGAAGCCCGGACTTCATATCGGCCCGAAGCCGCGATCTCGAAACTAAATGCGCCTTCATCGTTGGTTTTTGTGCTGGCCATGACGTGGTCGTTATGGACGAGATCGACCGATGCGTTCGTTACAACTGCGCCCAGAGGATCGTGTACCGTTCCATGAAGCTTTCCGGCCTGCTGTGCGTGAAGCGGTTTTGTTAATGGCGACAATAAAAGAAGAATGGTGAGAGAAAAACAAGCTGACAGTCGACGTAGAAAAAAAATAGACATATTCCCCCTCCGGGATAAAGCTACAGCCGGGCCGGTCTCCTGACTTGCGCATCATCAAGCCCGTGCTGCCTTCCCAGAGCCAGGCTCCAGTGGCGTTGAACTTCCTGCACGTCTCTCTGCGCTTACAGTTACGGGGTAGTGGCGGAATTGCACCGCGCTTCCCGACACCCTGCTAGTTAAGGTTTGTGATGGATTGGTTTCAGCTGTTGACAACAACTCACGGTGGCGCGCGAAGAATAAAACTTTTCATGTGCGAACCTCCGTGCTGAGAGGACTTTTTAGCGTGAGCGGTAGTCCGGCCACCATAAGAACAACACGATCGGCGATCGACGCCACGCGCTGGTTGATTTCGCCGAGCAGGTCGCGGTATCGCCGTCCCATTTCGAATGCCGGAACAACTCCGCTCCCGACTTCATTCGAAACCAGAACCACCGAGCACGACGATGCCGTCAGTGCAGCACATAGTGCATCGACAGCTGAAGCGACGGCAGGCAGATCTTCACCATGAACCTCGAGCAGTTTCCCCGCAAAGAGCGTGAGACAGTCGATCAGAAGCAGATCGCAACTGCTTGCCGATGCGATTGCGGCGGCCAGGTTAAGCGGTTCCTCGATTGTCACCCAATGTTGCGGCCGTTCAGCGCGATGCCTCTCGATCTTGCGTTGCATCTCTTCGTCCGCGCGTCGCTCGGCGGTTGCGAGAAACGTGACGCGTTGCGCACGCGCGGCCACTTCGAGCGCGTATCGGCTCTTTCCGCTACGAACACCGCCCAGGACAAGCGTGACATCCCGAGTCGAATTTTGATGCATGCGCTTCTCCTGCTTTTAACGAGGCGACTATTCAGCAAAGCAAACGCTCAAAGATTCAAGGATATTAAAGATAAGCGGGAAGTGGATTTCAGGCAGTTACCACGTAGTCTTCAGTGTGAATGCGCAGTCCGAATGCGTAGTCTGAATCCGTGGTCATGCTCTTCAACTCTCCCATCGAAGTTGAATAAGCCCAGATTGGCATCTGGCCGGTCTCCTGACTTGCGCTTCATCGAGAATCGGATAGCCTTCCCGAAGCAAATTGCCTCAGTGGCTTCAAACCAAGTACCGATCTCTCAGCGTTCACAGTTACGGGGTAGTGGCGGAATCGCACCGCCTTCCCGAACACCAGATGCTTTGAAGATATCGTTTGGCAAGTGCATAGGTCAATGGAGGCCCGAGTCGACTCGACCGGCATTCGAGCTCTCTCGAACTCGTCTTAGGGCAATGATGATGCTGGTTAAGGACTGCCAAACTCCCCCGCAAAGACAAAAAATGACGACTACATCCCAAAAAGGTCTGTGACGATAAAGCCAGGGAAAATCGAAATCGTGAGGCCCCTGGTAGAGCCAACGATCCAAGCGCTCCCATCGACCGTAACTTCTCGCCACGCTACCGCCGAGTCCAGCAGACTGATTTCGAGGAGGAGCTTGCAAAGTTCAACCTTGTCATAGGTGCCCGCTTGCTTGGCCAGAAGCTCCTGTGCGGACGCGGAGTCTTTCTTCGCCTCTAGCTTGTGCCGCTTCGCCAAGAGCGGGGACCTGGCTTTAGGAAAGATGGCCGATCAGGTGGTGAGCGACCGCCAGCAAGTCCGCCTTCTTTAACGGACCTGAGACGTGCTGGAGGATCGTAGCCAAGACCCGATGGCGAGTCGTAATTGCCAGATTCTCCTTTTCGATGCGCTTCCGTTCCTCGGCGGGAGACGGAGTCACTAGCCGCCGAGAGTGCTATAACTTGTTCCGGGCGACCGGAGATTGCTTATGGATGCAGGTACGATGGCGACGCCTTCCTCCGCCTCAACCAGCGAGAGATCGTCTGCATCGAATTCGGCTCGTTTTCAACCCGCGGAGAAAAACCTTGGGATCGGCACGCTCCAACGATAGTATCGAAAACGCCAGGCGCTCCCTGCCGGTGAAAAAGGCGGAATCACGGAAAATCGGACTGCATCCCAAAGATCAGGACGAGTCTCAGCGAAACCTGGGAAAACAAGACGGTTCCAAGCCATGACAGCCATTGCAGTGTGCTCACGTGCAAGACATTTCAACTTGACAGGTCCCCACGAATCGGAGACGATTCGAACCGCGTTAAGCGCGGGTATATGCCAGCGCTAAACGCTCTACTCCCTCGAACTCAGTTTAATTCTTAGCCAACCAGACGCCGGGAGTGTATCCGTGCCGTAACCGCGACCGCCAACGCGGGCTTCACGTTCAGCAGTTGGACCTCGACCGGAGGCACGTTTGACTCGACCACCTCCGCCAGCACCAACTTCCACATGCCCGCCGCGCCGGCCACGGTGACCGGTAACTTCAGCAATGCGTCGGTGCAAATCACCATCACCACCACCCCGGCCAACCTCCTGGTTTCGGTAGATGGCGGCGCTACCACGGCAGCCCCGCTGGTCGAAAACTGGGTCATCGGATCGTCGCATACCATTGCGACCACCTCACCGCAGTCCGGCGGCACCGGCGTGCAGTATGTGTGGAGTAACTGGTCTGACAGCGGAGCTATTTCGCACAGCATCACGGTACCGTCAACTGCAACCACTTACACCGCGAGCTTCGGCACGCAATATCAGCTGACAACCGCAGCCAGTCCGTCGACCGGCGGTAGCGTGAGTCCGACCTCCGGTGGTTTCTACAACGCAGGCACAGCCGTGCCGCTGCAGGCGACCCCGGCTGCGGGTCATGCATTCGTCAACTGGACTTCGGCTCCGGGCTCGGTAGCCAGCCCGACCTCTGCCAGCACCAGCATCACAATGAATGCACCCGAGAGCGTGACGGCAAACTTCGCAGCCGTCCCGAAGGTCACACTGACTCCAACCAGCATCGCCTTTGGGCAGGTTTACCTCAACGCTTCAAGGATGCAGAGTGTAACCGTGAAGAATATCGGAGACGCGCCGCTCACCATCAACGATGTATCCCTAACGCTTGGCCCCGGCACCAACACGGGCGATTTTAGCTTCAATAACCATTGTCCATCAGCGCTGAGAGCAGGGACGAGTTGCGCGATCGAAGTAATGCTCTCCGCCCACGACTCCGGAACGCTAACCGCTACACTCAACATTGCCGACAATGCTGCGGGGAGTCCGCAAGAAGTCGGTATTTCGGCGACGGTAATAAATCCCGAAGGTAGCTTCAACCCAGCCAGCCTCTTTTATGGGCCCATCAAGGTCGGCAAGAACAGCACCCTCAGTACTATCTTCATCAACACGGGGACAACGACGCTGAACATCGACAGCATTGCGATCACCGGCGCGGATCAGGGCGACTTTATGCAATCCAATGCTTGCCCGAGTTCGCTGGCTCCAGGGGATGGTTGCACCATCTCGGTGACGTTCGCACCGACTGCCACCGGTGCACGTAATGCTTACCTGGTAGTGACTGACAATGCCCAGCACAGCACGCAGCAGGCTTTCCTAGGAGGATCAGGAAAATAGAAGGGCAGAAAAGTGGAACTTCGACCTGTGGAATCGTTTTCGCGTTGCCGCGCTGGAACTGGCGGGCTGAGAAATCGTGCAGACTAGCCTATTTTCCCACGACCAGCACTTCAAACTGTCCCGCTTCCGCCGTGGATAGGAAAAGTTGATGAGTTTTAGGATCGAGCGCCATAGTCTTTGCCTTGGGCAATGTTTTCACATTTTCGACAACGGAATATTTGTGCGGGCTATCCTGGTGAACCACAGTGATCGTACCTTCGCCATTGGAATTAAAGATGAGGTTGGATGCGGGGTCGAAAGCAGTCGCGTCCACGTGGTCGCCGATGGGCAGTGTTGCGATCACTTGCCCTGTATCCGCATTCACGACGGCCATGAGTTTGTTTCGGCAACCGATGAATAAACGACGATTCGGACGGTCCATTGCAATGCTAGAGGGCGAAGCGCAAGGAGCAGTTGGCCAGCGCTGCTCGACTTTCAGAGAACGGGCGTTGATTTTGAGGACCACGCTCGCATCCT
Source organism: uncultured Acidobacteriaceae bacterium (assembly GCA_963838015.1). Lineage (GTDB taxonomy): Bacteria > Acidobacteriota > Terriglobia > Terriglobales > Acidobacteriaceae > Sulfotelmatobacter. The sequence continues at coordinate 480,992 of CAWIPG010000002.1, forward strand.
CAAGATTGTTGTAGATGTAGCCGGAGCCATCAGATACGGCATATTCGGGACCGCCGCCGAGATCAACCGTTCCAGCGACTTTGCTATTTGCAGCATCAATCGCAGAGGCGCTATTGCTATCTCCATTGAAGGCGAAGACTCTCGATGTGGTGGGATCGTAAATGATGGCGTCAGGCTTCTTGCCGACCGGCACTTCCGCGATTGTCTTTAGAGTTTTCAAGTCAAAGATCGTGACGGTCGAAGATTGTCCGTTGCTCACAAATCCCCGGCCCAGTTCTGGAGCAATAGCGATGCCATGCACGCCGGGAGTATTCTCGACCTTACCCACAATCGCGCCCGAATCGACATCGAGCACTTCTACTTGGGTCCCGTGGGATACGTACAAACGGCGCCCGCCCTCATCGACTACGAGATAATCCCAGCTACCTTTGCCGGGAATGGGGATCTTTTTGGTGATCTGATAATCCACGGCCGTGGCTGATGCAACGAGACACACGAATAGAAAAATGGCTGCTCGCTTCAAAGTGTTCCTCCTGAGGTGAATATCAGTGGCATGAGCCGCTGCCCGAATCGTGGAAATTTTTTCCTGCTTCCGGCACGAACTCCCAGTCATAACCAGACGCGTGCAGCGTGAGCTTGAGCACGCCGAACGTATCTGCCTGGTGCACTTCGCTATTCGCCCTTATCGTCGCGAATGTCCGGTGTGAGTTTTTTCCGCCCGTACCGGCCACGAATTCGCGAATCCCACGCTTCTGGTCTGCGTTGCCCTCCGGGTCCTGGGGCGCAAAGCGCTCGTAGTCGTGATCATGACCGTTGATAACAACATCCGCATTAGCCGCGTAGAGCGCCTGCCAAAGCGGTTTCATGTCGGCGTCATTACCATGGGCCTTGCCGGAACTGAAGAGCGGCTTGTGAAAATAGGCAAGAGTGCATGTTGTGGGATGCTGCGCGAGATCCTGACGCAACCACTCGCCCTCCGGCGATCCGGCGCCACACCCTCCCACCTGATCGCACTCGCTGTTCAGGGCGATGATGTGCCACGCGCCCAAATCGTAGCTGTAATATCCCTTCTTTGGGTCACCGGCTGCAGCGCCGAAATAACGCGCGTACCCTGATGCACCGTCGCTGTGATATTCATGATTTCCTGGCACAGGCCGTGTGCGATCTTTAAAGCGGCCCCAGGTAGGGGCATAACATTTTGCGAACTGCTCGTCGGAACCGTCAGGGTACGCCAAATCTCCTACGGCGAAAACCGTGCCCGGAATCTTATCGATCAGCTCGGCGGTTGCCTCTGCACCAGCAAGATCATCACAGCTAGAGATATCACCCGCTCCCACCAGCACCGGGTCAGAGGTCTTCACTTCTCCGGCTTTTTCACCGGATTTCTTACTTGCGGATTCTTTTTGCCCGCCGGAAGCGCTGGCTATTGAGCTCAACGCGAGAACAACAACCGCAACAACTTCGCAGTGCCTATTCATTCAGACGACCTCTCACAAGTTCATGCACATCCTACGCAGCACACCTTAAAGTTCCCTGAATACGCGCATAAAGAATTAGGGCGTTCCAGTTCGCAAGGACCTAATCAAAAAACGGCCTTCCGGTCATCGGAAGAAAATCGGCCGGGAGTGAGACGCTATTTCAGTTTTCTCTTCGCGGCTCCCAGCGCAGGCCGAAGGAATAGGTCGGCCGGTAGTATTCGCGCTGCGTTATGTACCACGGGCTGCCGTTGTAGAAGCCGAATACCTGATCGGTCAGGTTCAGGCCCTGCCAGAGCACGGTCAGAGTACGCTGCACGCGGAAGCTGGCCTGGGCATCGACCTGCAGGTGCGCGTAGAGGTAGTTGTCTCCCACCGGTCCCTTTGGACCAAGGTTGGCGGGATCTTCGCAACCTCCGCCTGCGTTGGCAGATGCAGTGCAATGCTCCCACTGATACTGATAAATACTCGCACTGTTATAAGTGGCTCCGAGACGGGCCGAGAAACGGCCCCGGTCGTAGCTGGGACTGAGATTCCACATGGTCGGTGTCTGCCGCTGCAAGGCCGGCGTATCGGTTCGAAGCGGCAGCGTGCCGGCGCTCGATCCGGTCTTGCTGAAGTTGGCGATGATGCCAAAACCGCTCAAAGGGCCGGGGAGGAATGCGAGGCGCTGGGTGTAGGCGAACTCTACGCCATAAAGCTTGGCGTTAACTCCGTTCGCGATGTAATCAAATATGTCACCCGCATACTGGGGATATTGCGTTCCCTGGTAGTTGGGATCGGCAAGATAATAAATGGGCTGGCTCAACTGTTTGTAGAAGAAGCCGCCCTGGAGCAGGCCATACGGCTTGAGGTAATGCTCGTAGAGAACATCATAGTCGTTGGCGTGTTCCGGCTTCAGGTTCGGGTTTCCGACGGCAACGCTAAGCGGGTTGCTGCTGTTATCCAGCGTTACATACGGCACCATATCGTAGGGATTGGGACGCGATATTGCGCGTGCATAGACAGCGCGAATATCGGAATCTGGAGTAATTGCGTAGCGCAACTGAACGCTTGGCAAGGGATCCCAATACCATGAGTTCGCCGGTTGTGGCACAACAGTTTCGGCAGTCTGGGTCGCGTTTTGGGTTATCGAGAAGCCAAGAATATTCAACTGCGTGGCTTCAATGCGCAGGCCAGTCTGCAGGCGAAATTTGCCGAACTCGATTGTGTTCATGGCATAGCCGGCCGAAACACGTTCGGTCAAATCGAAGTTGCTCAGATCGGAGCCGAAGATTGTGGAGGGCTCATCCAGCGAAAGGACTCCGTTGTTGATGAGATTGTTCAGGTCGCCCGCGATCTTGTTATAGCTAGTGACCGGTCCGTACGGGTAGGCTTTGAAGTAGTAGTTGGAGTTGGTGAACCCGCTCAGGAATTGAGGCATGAGTGCCGTAGATGGATTGGGCAGGAAGGCCTGGTCATAGGTGGGCGAATAGGCGTCCTGCCCTTTGTGCGCGTTGCGCATCTTGAAACCGAACTCAAATGTGGAGAAGTGCGAACCCAGATGGTAGTTCCTCGCGACCGACAGAGCGCCTTGCAAATTTACCTGCGAGGTTATCCCCTGTGTGCCGTCGAACTCGGTCAGCTGATATTGGCTTGGATCAAAGGTGGGAGAACCGGGAGCGAGGCAGGCGGAATTGAATTGGGGCAGGTGGAAATTGGTGGTGGCAGCTTGATCGTAATTACAGACAAAAGAGCTGTTGGGGTTGAAAGTGAAGGTCGCCCCGGGATTGCCTGCCGCGCCCAATTCACGTGAACGCGCTGCCGAAAGCTCCCAGCTCAACCATGAATCGCTGAAGACATGCTTGCCGCCAATCGCCAGACTCGCAGCTCCGTAATCAGGCACACGACTGGAAGTTGAGAACTGAGGCGCGCCTCCGTCATTCAACGTATAAACCCACTTGTTGCCGTAGTCTTTGAAATCGGAATCGAAGTAGTGAAGGTACAGTCCTGAGCCTTCCGCGAGCTTGTAATCAAGCGAACCGCCAAAGCCATAGCGTTTTCGTTGGTACCTATACTCCCTGATGTCCATGCTGTCGTAATAGGGAGTGGCAAAGTTTGCGTCGGGTTGCGGCTCGATGTCGTCGATGCCGCGGCCGTTGTAATCATAGCTTCCGGAAAACAGCGCGCCGAACTTCTTCTTATGTCCGAAGCGCTTCCCGACCGTGCCCATTACCAAGCCGATGTAACGGGTGTTCACGATGGGAGTAAATCCGCCGATTCCCTCGAATTTCAGGGTTGGTAGATCGCCAGCTTTTTTGGTCACGAGATTGACAGTTCCACCGATGGCATCGGCGTCCTGATTAGCGGCTAGGGTTTTGTTCACTTCGACTGACTCGACGATATCCGAAGGAATAGTGTCCAGTTTGAACTGGCGCACGTTGTCTTCAGGAGCGGGAAGTTCGACGCCATCGACTGTCGTGTTGTTGAGCCGAGGTTCTGTGCCGCGGATTTGCACGTATTTGCCTTCGCCTTCGTCGCGTTCCAGGCTTACGCCCGGCATCCGGCCAACGACATCGGCTATGTTTTCGTTCGGCAGGCTCTGGATGACGCCTTCCGACATCACGTCAAGGATATTGTCGGAGGTGCGCTGGACGTTGATGTCCTCAGCAACGCCGAGCGCGTCAGCGACAACTGTAACTTGTTCTCCTTTGGCCCCGACCTTAAGCACGGCATCCACGCGAGCGGCTTGTCCGGCAACCACCTTCACATCTGTGGTGTAGGTAAGAAAACCAACGTAAGAAATTGTGACTTTGTAATCGCCTGGCGCAAGGTTGATCACGGTGAACTCGCCCACCTGGTTCGTCACAACAGAAATATCGCCCGGCGCTACTTGCACCTTCGCGCCCGGCAGCACCGCCCCGACGGTATCGGCGGCATGGCCAACGAGGCTGCCTTTCCCCGTCTGAGCGAAGACCGATTGAGCCAATACGACGCACAGTGCCAGCAAGATCGGGATTCTCAAGGTGAAAGAAGAAGTCTGGAATGATTGCTTTGGCTTCATGATTTAGTCCCTTTTAAACTTTCGCTGTTCAAGACTGGAAGAAAGGCTCTTCCGGTTGGAATGCGCCCCGATCGGAATCTGCGCTCGCCAAACGGCTATTCCAGTCCATTGAGGTGAAGAGCGATCGTAAGTTGAGGGTGTGACGCCTTTATTAAAGGACGGTAAATTTTTTTTCAGATTCATTTCGCGCTTAGCATTTGCGGTTTAGGCTTATGCCTGTTCTTGCGAAACATCAAAACTCATAGGTCTTCGATGAACCTGCTGGTGATAGAAGATGAGCGCCGAATGCTGGAATTGCTTCACCAAGGGTTGAGTGAAGAAGGGCACACCGTTTCGTGCGCCGCTAACGGCTGCGAAGGACTGCAGGAGCTGCGGGATCACAATTTCGATGTGGTGATTCTCGATGTGATGATGCCGAAGATAAACGGATTTGAACTGGCCAGGCGCATGCGGGTAGAGAATAATTTCACTCCTATATTGATGCTTACGGCGAGAGATTCCGTTCACGATGTTGTGCATGGGCTCGATCTCGGCGCCGATGACTACATGACCAAGCCGTTCTCCTTCGACGAATTGCTCCTGCGTCTACGCGCGGTGCATCGAGCCGCTGGTGCTCCGCGGAAAACTCAGCTTCAGGTCGGCGATTTGTTGTTAAATGTCTCCACCCGCCAGGTTAGTCGCGAAGGAACACGCATCAGTCTGACGCGCACCGAATACCAGCTATTGGAACGGCTCATGCTCCACGCCGGGGAAGTCGTTGCGCGAGAGACGCTGATTGCGTCTTTTGGGCGAGAAATGGGGAACAATTCTTTGGACGCTTTCGTGCGGCTGTTGCGAAACAAAATCGACTGCGATCATCGGCGAAAGCTGATTCATACCGTGCGCGGTGTCGGCTACGTTATCAGTTCGGACTGGCAATCGTGAAAAAACTCTCCATCGGCTCCCGGCTCACCTTTTGGTACCTGGCAATCTTTGCCACGGCGCAGCTTTTGTTTGGCGTGACTATGTGGGTTGCCCTGCGACAAGAACTTTATAGTGTCGCCGACCATGCATTGAAAGCTCAGGTCGAAGATCTCACGAACTTCCTGAAATCACAGAAGAAAAAAAATATGACCGTAAACAAGCTTCGGGAAGAGGCCTCCGAAGCTTACGATCTGGAGCACTCCGGCGACTATTTGCAAGTTTACGACCAGGATGGAAACTGGCTCTTCCGCGCTCCTTCACTGGAGAAGAACGAATTCACGCCGGCAGCAGCCAGTGGCCATCAAGGGCCGCTCATTTCAGAATGTGCTGCTGGCGAATAGACCTTTTCGTTTCATCACGCAAAGAATCGAAGTGAATGGCCGCTTCTACACGGTGCAAACGGGAGTTCCGGCCGATCAGATCGTTGCCACGCTGTCTTTGTTCAGGCGCTATCTTGTGATGTTTGCCCCGCTGCTGCTGCTCGTCGTCGCCTCCGGAGGGTACTGGCTCAGCCGCAAAGCTTTATCACCCGTCGATGCGCTCACTCGAACTGCGCGCAGCATCAGCGGCAACAATTTAGGCGAACGACTGGAAAAGCTTTCCACTGGCGATGAACTCCAGCGGTTGTCGGACACATTGAACGAAATGCTGGCGCGCATAGAAAGCGCTTTTCTCCGCGTGACCCAATTCACCGCGGATGCTTCGCACGAACTACGAACACCTATTTCTCTCATTCGCACCGAAGCTGAAATCGCCCTACGAAAGACTAGGGGAGATGCGGAATATCGCGAAGCATTACGCCACATTCTATTAGAGGCGGAACGAACTTCGTCCCTGGTTGAAGAACTGTTATCGCTCGCACGTGCTGATTCCGGCCGCGAAAACTTGCACCTTACTTTCGTCGACCTGCGCGCGGCTGTCACCGAAATCACGGATGAATGGAGACACCTGATCGAGGCCCGGAACCTGCACTTCACACAGCAGTTCGCGGATCGCGAGTTTCCGGTATTGGCCGACCGCAGCGCCTTGCAACGCTTGCTGGCCATCCTGCTCGACAATGCCGTCAAGTACACCCCCGCGTCCGGTGTTATCGAACTTGGATTGGAGGCGCGCGGCGATAAAGCCGTTATTACTGTGCGCGATTCAGGAATCGGAATTGCCGAGTCGGATCAAACCAGAATCTTCGAACGTTTTTACCGTGTAGACAGGGCAAGAAGCCGTGAACTTGGCGGAGCAGGCATCGGCCTGGCGATTGCCGATTGGATTGTGCAGCAGCACCATGGATCGATCGCAGTTCAAAGCTCGGTCGGCAATGGATCGACATTTCTCATCGAACTTCCTTTGCAGCCTGCATCCGGGCTTTTGGATCTGCCGCAGGCACAGGCGTTCACTGACTACCCGGCAATTCCGCGGAAAGGCCTCGCGGCTGATCGGTGATTCGAGTTTCATGAGAGTTTAATCATTGAAGAAAAACGCCACTTAATCCCCAGCAGGCTTTCGCCAAGGCCACCAATCACATGGCCCTGGACTGCCGGTCGGTCGCTGTCGCGGGCTGAGGCGCGTCTCCTCAATGGCGATCAGGATCTCATATTTCAACTGAATCCGATCGCCCAAACCGTAATTGATATCGAAATCCGGGACTTGATACGCGCCAGCCGCAATGAAATGCACCTTAAGCATGGCTGAAGGCTGGTTTGAACTGCAGCGGAAGAGTTAGCCGAAACGTTGTCCCTTCGCCTGTCGGGCTTAATGCTTCGAGCGTGCCATGATGTGCAGCGGCAATCCACTGAGCGATTGCCAAGCCGAGGCCTGAGCCGTCCGGGTGAATATAACGGGCATTTGAGGCTCGGTAAAACCGCTTGAAGATGTGAGGAATATCGTTTGGCGCGATGCCGATCCCTGAGTCCGTGAGTTCGAACACAGCCTGACTCGTTGTTGAATGAAGCGCAAGCCGCACTGTACCGCCTCGCGGTGTATATTTGATGGCGTTGTCAACGAGGATGAGAAGCATGCGCTTGAGAGACTGCTTCTCGGCGAGGACGATGATCTCTTTAGATGGGATCGAAACCGACCATTCGAGACCATGATGGGTTGCGAGAATTTCGTTTCCAGGAATGATTTCTTGCACGACACTGCGCGCGTCAACCGGCGATAGTTCCAGTCCGGCCGGATTTGCGTCAGCTCTCGCCAAGGTCAACAGATTTTCAATCAACTCGCTTGTAAATTCCGACTCAGCGAGTATCTGGCGGACCATCTCCTCATATTCTTCCACTGACCGATGACGTTCGAGAATGACCTCTGCCGTGGTGCGAATAGCGGCAACCGGCGTTCTCAGTTCATGAGAAGCGTCAGCCGTGAATTGCGTGATTCGAGTAAAGGCCGCTTCCAGGCGCGTCAACATTTCATTCAAGGTTTCTGAAAGCTGACGCAACTCGTCATTCGCGGCAGGAATTTCCAGCCGTTGCGAAAGATTCTGCTCGGAAATTCCGAGAGCAGCGCTGACAATATCATGCACTGGCTTCATCGCACGTCCGCTCAGCCAATAGCCGCCGGCCCCTGCCACCAGCAATACAAATGGAAGGGTCAGAAGGGCGGCAGCTCTAAAGTCCCTTAGAGCCGCATAGATTGGGCTGAGAACAGTAGCGACTTGAACCATGTAATACTGGCCAGAGACTTCCACAGTCGAAGATAAAACTCTGATATTCGTATACCGCCGGGAAATGGTGATGTACTGAGGAGGGTGATTGGGGTCGGCGGCCTCCCCCGGAATATTCATTTGTAGCATCGAGGGAGCTTGGTACAGCCAGTTTCCTGAAGAGTCCATAACCTGATACAACTCTTCGCCCGGTTGGACTCCTGAGCTCTTGCGAAATTCTCCCGGCATCTCAGATAGGCTGCGTGAACGATGTCGCCACAGGAATTGCCGCATGTCTTCCGTTCGCTGGACCAGCTGACGGTCTACAGAACTTTGAATCGCTCTCCGCATGCCCAAGTACATGCCAAACGAAGACAACACAAACGTGAAGCAGATAACCGCCAGATACCATCCAGTGAGACGAATACGTATCGGAAGCGGCTTCACTCTCCATCTCCAGACTCTGCAACCCCAGACTCTGCAACTCCGGCTTTCAGACGATAGCCGACGCCGCGAACTGTCTGGATCAGTTTTGTTTCGCGGTTATTGTCGATCTTTGCCCGCAGACTTTTGATAAAGGCTTCAAGAGTGTTTTCTTCGATGTCTGCATCGTTTCCCCAGACACGTTCGATAATCGCATCCCGGCTCAACACGTGGTTGGCGCGGCGCATCAGATATTCGAGAAGCATGTATTCCGTGCGAGTGAGCGCGATCAGCGTTCCTCCACGTGTAACTTCGCCGGTCGCGGGGTCGAGAACCAGGTCTGCGACTTCCAGGCGCACACCTTGTATTGCGGGACCCCGGCGCACCACAGCTCGCAAACGTGCCCTGAACTCAGCCATCGCGAAGGGCTTGGTGAGATAGTCGTCGACGCCGAGGTCGAGAGTTGTGACGATGTCGTGGACAGTGTCGCGCGCCGTGAGAACCAGCACCGGTACGCGATTTTTTGCGGATCTCAGCCGCCGAACGATTCCGAATCCGTCGATTCCGGGAAGCATCAGGTCGAGAACGATTGCGTCAAATTGCTCCGCCTCTGCGTGCATTAGACCGGTGCGGCCATCGAACGCAACAACGGCCGAATCATTCGTCTCCTCCAATCCTTTCTTGAGCATCAGAGCCAGACTTTTCTTGTCTTCCACGATTAGCACGCGCACGCAGCACCACCTCGAATTCAAAGAGTAATTCAATCCTCAGAGTTCGAAACGAAAATCGTCTTCTGCGCATTCAGCAAATCTTCAGCCAGTCCGGATAGTTTCATTTCATCGCAGTTCACGAAGAGGAGAAAAATTATGAAGTTCATAACATTTTTGAAAGGCATTGCATTGAGCCTCGCGCTGGTCCTGGCACTGATTATGGCATCAAGTGCCTCCGCATCCACAAAGAGCAATTTGCAACTCAATAACCCAGTCATTGTTAACGAAACAGTTTTGAAACCCGGAAACTACACAGTTGCATGGGACGGCAACGGGCCCAGCGTTGAACTCAGCATTCTGCAGGGAACGCATTTGAAAGCGAAGGTGATGGCACACCTTGTGGAACTGAAGGCGCCAGCCGAAAAGAGTGAAGCAATTGAGCAGGAAAATGCAGGTAAAGCCAATACTCTCGCGGGCATCGAGTTCCAAGGCAAGACAACCGCTTTGGAGTTGGGCGCAGCGGGCACATCCACGGGGGTCTTGCTGGTTGTGAACCAGGGCGACGCCGATCTGGGTATTGTCGACCCGAGCAGCGCCAAACAAGTAGAGAGGATTGTGGAAGGCGGCACCACTGGTCATGAGGTGGCAGTTTCTTTAGATGGAAAAACTGCATACGTTCCGATTTACGGCGACTCCAGCGTGGGAGAAGCGGGAACGGATGGTCGAGATATGGTGGCAATCGACATCGCGTCTCGCAAGGTCGTTGGCCATCTTGATTTTGGACACGGGGTACGTCCGCATTGCGCGGTGATGAACCCTAAAGACGGGTTGCTGTACGTAACGACGGAGCTCGACCAAACGGTGACCATCATCGATCCCAACAAATTGCAGGTCGTGGGAGTGATCCCAACGGGGCAAGAACAATCTCACATGCTCGTCATTTCTCATGATGGACGGTTTGGCTACACAGCAAATGTATCGGCGGGCACGGTATCTGTGCTGGATATTCCGGCACGCAAGTTGATAACCGTCATACCTATCTCTACGAAGGTGCAAAGGATTTCGACTTCCACCGATGACAAATGGGTATTCACGGCTGATCAGGCAAAACCGCAGCTAGCCGTGATCGATACCGCTACTAATAGGGTAAAGACATGGATTCCGATTGCCGCTCTGGGATACGGCACGGCGGGTACCCTCGACGGACGATGGCTGCTGGTTTGCGTGCCCGATGCATCCCAGGTGAGCGTTGTCGATCTGAAGACGCTGCAAGTCGTTCGCACGATTCCCGTACCTAGAGTACCCCACGAAATCGTAATTTCGCCCGACGACAAAACTGCATACGTTTCCTGCATTCGCACCAAAAAAGTTGCTGCGATCAACCTTTCCGATTGGTCGGTGAAGAGCGTGATCGAGGCGGGTGAGAGTGTGGACGGAATGGCGTGGGCTGCTGCGACACGATGAGCGCACAGTCTACTAATCCGATCCGAAGCGATTTTTATGAAGATCAAGTTATGCGTGAACAAATATGAATGAGCAAATTGTCAATGAACAAGTTATGAATAGACCAGCAGCGCGTTTGAGTTGGTGGTCAATTGTTCGGCCAATGCGGTACGCAAACGTGCCCACAGTTGACGCGCGATACTGGACCGCCATATCCCTGGCAAGCGTTTTTGGGTGCAACATGGGAGATTTCGTTTCGCTCTACCTGCGTTGGGGGCACTGGCTCGGTCTCTTCCCTTTGGCAATAATCTTCGCCGCTCTTATCGTCTGCGAACGCCACTCCGTGCGCACCACAGAGGCGTGGTACTGGGCCGTCGTCATTGTGTTGCGAACGGCTGCAACGAATATCGCTGACCTCGCCACGCATACATTCGAATGGCCTTACCCGTGGGTCATTCTAGGCTTGGCCGTGATACAGGGCCTGGTCATATTGCCAGTTCTGCCCCGACTCTTTCAGTCTGGAAATGGTCGAACTGGACGGCCCGCGACGGACGGCTGGTATTGGACGTCTTTATTGACTGCGGGTGCTCTGGGCACAGCCATCGGCGATTGGGCGGCGGAAGATCTCCATCTTGGCACGGGAGGCGGAACACTCGTGCTCGGCGCAATCTTCGCGATCATCCTCGCATTGAGAATCCGGTCGCGGTGGACGACCAAAGTCAGTTACTGGCTCGCGATTATCGCTGTGCGGTCGGCAGGGACGACGGCGGGCGATTGGCTGGCTTTCCGGGAGGAACCGGGGTTGAGTAATGGCCTTCATCTTGGCCTCCCGCTCAGCACCGCCTTCACTTGTGCGCTATTCGTTGGGACTCTTATCTTATGGAGGGCCCGGTCGTCCTTCACCGCGGGAGATGCACAATGACGACAACTCTCCACCAGCCCCAAGATTCTGGCGCTTATCGAATTCTATCGAATTCAGTAGACCGCAGGTGCTTGCAATCGGTGCGACGAGCGACGAATTTACTGGCCTCTCAAGCCTTGGATTCGACGATAGTCCTCCATTTCGCGGCTCGCCAGCGCGGACTTACCTTGTTTTCTATGGATGGTGGCGAGAAGCAGGTCGGCCTGTGCAGCCAGCGAGGTATTTTGTTCGATCTTAAGCACGCCGCAGAGCGCCTGCTCGGCTCCGCTCGCATCCGCGGCGGCCAGTGCACGCCCCATCGCATAGAGTGTTTCCGGCATATTAGGATGGAGCGAATCGGATCGCCGCAGTTCATCAGCGGCCTCTTTCATTTTTCCTTCCTGCAGGAGCGCGTCGCCCAGTCGAAACGCAGCCTCTGCGCTGCCTGGCTGCAATGTCGTCTCGGCGCGAAATTGCTCCTCCGCCTGCGGCCAATTGGCACGCCCAGCATAGATTTCCCCAAGTTCGAGGTGCAGGCCGGGCACGTCCGGGCTGATGGCGATTGCCCGCTCGTACTCCTTCACCGCCTCAGGAATCATCTTCCTCTGGTAGTAACCCTGGCCACGCGTCTGGTGCGCTCGCGCCGAGCTGGGAAACGCCGCAAGCAGCTTGTCGGTTGATTGCGAACCCAGAGCGGTTGCAGCGCGGCTCACATAAAAAAGAAGATCAAGATTGTCGGGATCGTTTTCCAACGCGGACTGCAGGTTGACCATCGCCTTGGCAGGCTCGTCGTTCTCCAGCTGTGCGATACCCAAGGCAGCGGGATCACGAGCAATCTCGAGATGCGGAATCGCCTCAGCGGCATAGCCCTGCGCCAGCAGTGCGTAACCTAGCAACTGGTGAATGGGAACGGAGTCGGGACTCAGCGCGGCGGCGTGCTTCAGAGGTGCAATTGCCTCGGCAGCGTCATGTTTCTTCATGTAGGCGTCGCCCAAGCGGAGAAGAACTTCAGACGAAGATGGATCCAATTCAGCAGCCTTGCGAAAGTCGATCAAGGCATGGTCGAGGTCATGTCGATTTTCGGCATCGATGCCCGACTGGACCAACGCTTTCGCCTGATCCACCGCTTGAGGCGCGACGGCCTGTGGCTGAAGAAACAAATGCAGGAACAGGAGTGCCTGGATCATTTCCGCTCAGGCTCCTTCACGGTAAGAAATTGATCTGCTTGAATATCTCGCAAGGTCTGGCGAATTCCTGACGGCCACCGGACTTCAATTTCAGCTTTCTTATTATCTCCCAAGCCGAAATGCAATCGCTTGTCGCTCGAGGAAAGATAACTTCCCGCGGCGGTTGCGAATCTCACCTGACCGTTAACCTGGACGCGAGCCCCATATCCGTCACGGTTGCTACTCGTCCCACGAAGCGTAATCGTCAGCCAGTGCGATTTGCCGCCGCGATTCAAATAGAATTGCGGCCCGTCCCCGAGTGAGGTCGTAACTGCATCCATCCACCCATCATTATTCAGATCGCCGAAAGCGGCGCCGCGGCCGGCTACGGCTGGGCTAGGCCCAACATTCCCTCTTTCGAAGTGACCTCGCTTGTTCAAAGCCAGTAAAGGAACATCACGATACCGGAGATAGTTGTCGTACGAGTGTACGTTATCGAAAACGTGACCCTGCACTATGAACGCATCTTTCCACCCATCGTTATCAAAATCCTCCAGACCAACTCCCCACCCCGATGAGGTCCCAGAGAGCGCACCGAATCCGGTCTCCAGTTCCTGCGCGCTAAATGATTTGTTTCCGTCATTGTGAAACAACACGTACGGCTCGTGGGGCAATTGCGTGATAAGAAGGTCAGGAAGGCCGTCGTTATTGTAGTCCTGGAAAACGACGCCCATTCCCGAGGGCATTTTGCCGGAGTTGTTCAGAGCCGCACCTGAATCAAGCGCAACTTCACTGAATTTCCCGTTCCCGTTGTTGTGAAAAAGGAACTGCTCGGTCGCATCGTTGGCTACAAAAATATCCGTAAAGCCGTCTCCATCATAGTCGGCAAAGGCGACTCCCAATCCATGCCCTTTTCTTGCAGCGATTCCGGAAGCCGCACTTACATCCTCAAACGTGCCGTCCCCGCGGTTGTGGTAAAGAATGTTCGTTGTAGAACCGAATTCGCCCGGTGGGCAATACATCGGCTCTTCGACCCGGCCGCAGGTCTTGCTCGTTTCCGGAGTCCAGTCGAGGTAGCGGGTCACAAACAGGTCCAGCTTTCCATCGTTGTCGTAGTCAAAGAATCCTGCCGATGCCGACCATCCCCCCGCCGCCACTCCCGCCTTCGCCGTAACATCGGTGAAAGTGCCGTCGCCATTGTTGTGGTAAAGAATGTTCTTCCCGAAGTTGGTAACGTAAATGTCGGGAAAACCATCGTTGTCGTAGTCCCCGACGGCTACTCCCATTCCGTAGTTAGTTTCCCCGGCGTGCTGCAGGCCGGCTTGCTCAGTGACGTCAGTGAACGTGCCGTCTTTGTTTTGACGGTAGAGGCGATTCCAGTATTTAGGATTGTCCCGCTCGAAGTGAACCGGACTGCGTAGCGGGTCTGGCACGTGGCCTGCATTCACCAGAAAAATATCGAGCAGGCCGTCATTGTTGTAATCGAGCAGGGCCACTCCGCCGGGCATGGTCTCAATCAAGTACTTGCGCGGTGTCGGCGAATTGCGCAGGACGAAATCGACGCCGTGGAATGGCGTGAGTTGGAATTGGGGGTCGCGACTTACAAGTTGGGCAAACACAGGAAGAACTGCCAGCACGAGCAGAATACCGGGTTTGCGAAAAACGCTTCGCACGCAGGCTACGGCTCCGCCGCCGTCCTCACTTCGGTACTTGCCCGTGGCTGCGTTTCATTGAGGCCCGCAATATGCGCGAGCGCAGCGTCAATTACCGAGTTGTAGTGTACGAGCTTATCTTGTCGATGGTCCGAGCCGGATTCGCTTGTTATTGCGAACGCAGGGGAAGACTCCGTTGCGTGCAGCGCCTCGATCAACTCTGGCAAAGCCGCGAGTTTCTTTTGTAACCTACCGACTTCGTCCAGCGCGCTCTTTGGAAAATAACCGATGCGGTCGCCGGTCTGCATAGCGCTCACCAGCCCGTCTGGAGACCACGCCATCGGCCAATTCGCGTTCAGCAGATCATACGTTTCTCGTAGCCGTGCCAGCTTGCCGGCGAATCCATCGAGCAGCGCGCGATTGTGCGCCATTTCTGGCTCATAGCGCAGCGAAATTTTAAGCGTGCTATTCACGGAAACGCGCGGAGTCGTCACAATCGTCGTCAGAGTATCGCCCTCAAAGCGCCACCCGATTGTGCCCTTTTGCTTTTCAAAACGCAACGGCTCACCGTTTACGCTCACTGCCGAGGGAGGCCAGCTTCCCGGCAGCCTCACTTCATAAGCGCGCTCGGTTGGCATTCCCGGGTAGTGGCCTTCGACGGGCGCAACGCTGACGTTCAATAAGGTCCCATCGCCATTCAACGACGCGCGAATCGGGGTCCATGCGCTATCTCCGTGTTCGTATCCTGGCGTGTCCCCCGCGTCCTCGTAGAAACGATACGTCGAGACCTGTCCATCGTTCATCGGGAATACGCTCAGGATCAACGGCTCTGTCGATGTGTTTGGAAGATGCGCTGCGGGCTGCATCGGAATGATGCTTCCCGCCTTCACGTACACGGGAATCTGGCTTAGAGAGAAACTTCGCTCCAGTGTTGCAGGGCCTTGTAGATGTGCTCCGGTATCCCACTCGAACCAGTCTCCGGGAGGGAGCCAGACGGTCGTTTGGGCGAGCTGGGAACCCTTTGCCACCGGTTGCGTTATCGGATCGGCGAGGATGTTGTCGCCGAACATGTATTCGTTCTTTGCGTCGTACGCCTCTGTGGCTTCCGGCCAGTCATAGTAGAGCGGCCGCAGGAATCCAACACCCGTATCGTGAGTTTTTCTGGCTTCGGTGTAGATGTAGGGCTGCATCGCATTGCGGCGCACGAAACCTTGCCGCATCAGGTCAGAGTAGGGTTCGGGATATGCCCAGATGCGCCTCTCCGCTTCGGGATTCTTCGTGGTATGAGTTCGCAGGATTGGGCTGAAAATTCCCCACTGAATCCAGCGCAAATAAAGCTCGGGTTCAATCGCACCCGGCATGTGGCCGCCAATGTCATGGCTCCAATACGTGTATCCGACGTTCGCCGCCGTTGCCGTGAAATACGGTTGAAATGCGAGCGAGTCCCAGACGGAAATCGTGTCACCCGAAAAGCCGATCTGGTAGCGATGATTGCCCAGCCCACCCCAACGATGGAACAGCAGCGCGCGTTTCTGCTCGCGCTCCTTGTCGGTGAAGAACACATAGTTCAACCAAAAAGTAGGGTTCACGCCGGGAAGTTTTGTCGCGTCCTCCTGCTGCCAATCGAGCCAGAAGAAATCGATCCCCTGCCGCTCAAGCGGATGGATCACATACTTCAAATAATTGTCCGCGAACTTCTTGTCGGTGATGTCAAAGGGCACATATTGTTTGCTTGCGGGGTCGATTCCCATCGAGCTTGCCATCGCAGGATAGCTGTCCTCCCAAGGTTGAATGCCCGACGCCGGATGAATATTGAGCGTGGTCTTCAGCCCTTGATCGTGAACACTCGCCAGAAAACCTGCCGGGTCGGGGAACAGGAGTTTGTTCCAGGAATAGCCAGTCCAGCCCAGCCGGTGACCGGACGCATCCACTTTGTTGTTGCCAACGACTTGGTTGAAGGTGGGATGCCAGTCGATGTCGATCACCAGCACGTTCAGGGGAATTTCATGCGTTTGGAATTGTTGCAGCAGCTGTTCGAATTCCTGATCGCTGTAGGACCAGTAGCGTGACCACCAGGCGCCGAAGGCAAATCGTGGCGGCAGTGGGATCTTGCCTGCGACCCGAGTGAAGTCGCGAAGGGCGCCTTTGTAATCGTGCCCGTAGCCGAAGAAATACCAGTCCTGCCGCTCCCCCGCGGGACGCAGCATCACCCAGGGCCATGCGCTTTGCTCACCCGAACGAAAGCTGAAATCGGCCGAATCAAAGAGCGGCCGCGTGCTGTCGTCCACCAGCGTCCAGCCGTCGCGCGAGATCAGCCCGGGTTCCAGTTTCACTCCACCGCGGGCAGTATCAAGCGTACGCGCGGTGCCTAGCAGATTGCCGGCGTCTTCGATCCCCGGTTTCCACACGACTTCTTTCCCGTTCAGGCTGAACGAGACCGTCAGGTCGTCGGCGGTGAATTTGCCGTCGGTATCCGCAGGGTCGTACACCAGCTTCAATGCACTGGTCTGCAGTACTACGCGGTGGCCGGGGCCGATCTGCCGCGTGAATTGCGGAACCGGAAGTGCGCGATTCACGAAGGCGAAAGATGCATGATCTTCAAACTTCCCGTCATTCGCCCACTCCATGCGGATGAGCTGAGGGGTAAGAACCGTGAATCGCGCCGAACCCGCTAGTACCACCGCGCGAGGATCGGCAACAGGATCGTAGCTATTGGGGGCGACTGCCGCATTCACCAGTGCAGTCTGCAGGAAGACGCCCAGGATACACATGAACAAGAGACACATGAATCTGAGCGAGGAAATGCCGCGGAGTAGATTTCTCATTTGCATTGATACCTGGGGTCGAAGGGACGATCTACCATGTCGGTTCAGAGTGCCTGGCGGCTTCGAACCCGCCAGGCATTGCTGAATGGTTGGGCTGCCTTACAACCGGAGCTACCAGTAGAATTTTCCGCCGAACTGGATGCTCCTTGCGGGATAGGCCGCAGTGATTGTTCCAAAATTGCTGTCGCCCAGATTGGAGTCTGGCTCGAAGAAGCTCGGATGATTGAACACATTGAACATTTCGACGCGGAACTGCAGCTTCATCGCCTCGCCGAAGCCCCACCATTTTCCGATGCCCATGTCGTAGTCGAAGAATTTGGGCGCTCTCAGATTCGACAAAAACCGCGGAGCATCGCCAAATGTGTAAGCCGCAGGCTGGGCAAACGCCGCTGGATTGATCCAATCGTTGAGTGACTGATTCGCCGGAACCGGATTGACTCCTGCAACCAGGTTGGGTCTCTGATTGAATCCGAATCCGCCTGTGTTGTTTGTCGCGGGATTAATAGAGATCGGCAATCCCGATTTTGCGGTTAGAATTCCGCTCCATTGCCATCCACCCAGGACCGCATTCGTCGGCCGGTTCCAATGGTCGCCGAGCAATTTGCCGTTACCGAATGGGAGTTCGTAGTTGTAGTTGACCACCAGGCTATGCGGGGTGTCGGTCACGTCCACCGAGTGCTCTGCAGCCAGGTTATACGAGTTTCGCACCGAGCTTCCGCTGCCCGGGAAAGCCCATCCGGCGGCGCCCTGCACGTCGTCCATAAATTTGGAGTAGGTGTAGGAAACATTCAGATCCAGCCCCGAATGCCAACGGTGGGTGTAAGTGGCCTGCAGTGCGTTATAAGTCGAACCGCCCACGGCTGGGGGCGCCTCGGTCACGCTGCAGTATTCAGGGAAGCGGCGCAGCAACTGGCCCATAGGGACCGTGGGCTGATCCAGGCCGCAGCCGCTGGAGGTTATGTGTCCGAAGAACGGATTTGTAACCGGGCTGAGCAACTGACTGCCGAGGCTAAGATCGGACGCGGGAATCTCATCCCACTCCAGATATTGTGACAATACGTGCACGCCGTGGTTTCCAACGTAACTGATGTCGACGAGGTCGTTGTTCGTAAGCGAGTATTGAGCACCCGTCATCCATTGCTGCACATAGGCGGAGGGGCGGACATTATTCACGACCGGATTCAATCCGAAACCAACGTCGGTCAATCCTCCTTGTGTATTCCCCGTTGGCGCAACTTCCCCGTTCGGGAACGCACTTTGGCAAGCCGCGGACGTCGAACCATTGCTGCAGTTCACGGTCGGGCTTCCGCTAAGAGTGGTAAATGGATTGAGTCCACTGTTAAGACTTGTGACCCATGGTGTCCCCTGCGAGTAGCCGATGTTGGGACCTTGACCGTAGTAGTTGGGCACGAAAAAGACGCCATATCCGACGCGCACTACCAGCTTGTCACGAAGCTTGTAAGCCGCACCGATTCTTGGGGCAAAGTTCTTGTGCTGCGTATCGTAGAGTCTGCGGTTGCCGCTGCTGTTGAACACAAGCTCGCCCGGATAGTTTGTCCCTACCGTGGAGCTGATCGGATTTACCGCGTTGAAGTCGAAGTATTCCTGCGCATTCGTCCTTTCCGTTGGGGCAGTCTGGATTTCATAGCGCAGACCGAGGTTGATCGTGAGCTTCGGATCGATCTTCCAGTCATCCTGTAGATACCAGCCAAATAGATTCTTGTCGGTCGCGGGAAATTTGTTGTAACCGGTCTGATCGGTTCCACTGCCTACACCCAGCAGGAAGGAAGCAAACCCGTCGCCCGTTCCGGCCGTTGCATTTTGGGGATCCGGTCCGGCGGTTGACGTGGTCTGGAACTGCAGAACCGTGTTCGCGTAGTGGCCGCCGTCGATGCGGGCCCAAACATCCATGAATCCGAATGACAGTTGGTGTTTGCCGTGGACCTTGGTGAAATCCACAGAGCCGGTCCACAAAGTTTGGGGAACCATGTAGTTGTCGAGTCCGGCCTGTGCGCCTAGATACGCATAGCTCTGGGGCTGGACTTCAGGGAAGCTCGGCGCAATTCCGTCTATGAACGACGGTAAGCCCAGAGTTGAAGACTTGTACCCAAAACTCTGTGTCACTGATTGCTCGACATGGCGGTTCACGCCCAGATTCGCGTTCATCGTCAGTGTCGGGCTGAAAAGGTGTGTGTATCCGACATCCACACTGTAACGGTTGTTGGGAGCAACCACGCCCGGCCCTCCTGGATCGGAAGCTCCGTAGTACGTGGGGTAGTTGATTTTCTGCTCGTACTTCTGCGACCAGCGTCCGAACAAGCGGTCATTAATAGACAAGTTGTAGTCGATACGGCCCGAGTACTCGTTCGAGTGCGCCGCGGCAGAGGAAGCCGAAGTGAAGTTGTTGATGAGGGCGTTCGTGGTCGGGGTCGGCCAGTAACTGCCGTTCGCAATCTTGCTGGCAATCGAATCCGTCAGGTTGGCGGGGATCACATTGGTGACGCCCAAACCGGTTACGACATTTCCGGAAACTGGATCGCGGATGTACTCGCTCGTCGCTCCCGCGGGACAAGTGACCGTATCACCGGTTACGCTGTCGGTGCCTCCGCAGGTGACCAGCCGAGTGCTGAACGGGTTGTAAATTTCGCCGCCATAGATCGGCCGTCCCAGATAATCCGTGCCGGTCTGCGCACCCAGCGAAGCGGTAAAGATGCCCGCTCTTTCGTTCTTTGTGGGCATGGTGACCGGGCCGAAAGTAGCGGGTGTCGCCTGCCTCAGACCTTCATAGTAGGCAAAAAAATACAGCTTGTTTTTGATGATGGCGCCGCCTAACGTGCCCCCGAACTGGTTTCGGTGGAAGGGCGGTTGGCCGGAATCGTTGAAATAGTACCGGGCGTCATAGGCGCTGTTCCGGTAAAACTCCCACGCGTCGCCGTGGATCTGATTCGTCCCTGACTTGGTGACCACATTAACAACGTTGCCGCTGCTGAATCCATATTGGGCGGTGAAAGCATTGGTCTGAATTTTGAATTCCTGCACATCATCGATCGAGGGGACGTAAAGCACGCCGCCCCAGTCCAATCGCGTGTCCCAGGTGCCATCGAGCAGATATTGCGCGGTGCCAAAGAATGTGCCGCCAAAGTTGAGAAACGAAACATCCTGGTCAGCGCTCCCCGAAATGCCTGGAGCTCCCACGACCTGCACCTCGGCGGTATTGCTCACCGAGGAATTCAACTCGGCGAGACTTATGATGTTGCGCAGGTTCAACGGCGTTTCCACCAACTGCCTGGCGGAAATGTCTGAGGAGATGTTCGCGTTGTCCGTATTAAGAAGCGGAGCTTCAGCAGTAACTTCGATGGTTTCGGACCTCGATCCTACTGCCAGCCGCACATCCTGGCGTGCGGTTTGACCGGCTTCCAGCGAAAGGCCACGCTGCTTGTAGTCCTTGAAGCCAGAAACATTGACTTCCAGGGTGTAAGTGGCGGCCGGAAGCAGGGTGAATGAATACAGACCGTCCTCTTGTGTGACATAGTGGCGGCTGATCCCGTTTTGCGCGCTGGTAAGAGTTACCTGGGCATCTTTCAATGCCAGGCCGGTGGGGTCAGTAATCTCGCCGCTCACAGTCGCTGCTACCTGCTGATTTTGAGCCTTAAGGTTGGTACCACCCAAGAATGAAGCGAGAACCGCTAATACGAAGCATGCCTGCCAACGCGCTTTACTCAACATTCATACCCTCCTGTGCATCTTGGCCAAGACGGTTGTGGTGGAGCGTAACCGGACAGGACCGCCCTTGAGTTCATCCGGAATGGCAAATACGAAAACTAAAGCCGCGACAGTGGACCATGCCCTTAGCAAAGTAGCAAGCGTTTACAGGTAAAGACGCAGGGATAAGAAGGATAATCGATGGAGTGGATGGTTTTCTCCTTTGATTTCACATGTTTCCGAAACCGATAAGAAAAGGGAGAAAAGACGCTTCGCTGTGTGTGTTTTTAGGGTTGAACTCCCTTGGTGAGCCGCAGTAGTATCCCGAACACGGAGTTCGCTCGCGATAGAATCCTGTTTGGTCGCAACGTAGGGGCACCTCGGAAGGCCGGAGTCGATTGATACCAGAGCCCGTCATTGAGAGCTGGACTCCGTCCAGCGAACTAGAAAAAGAAGCAGTTCAGCAACAGCTGGAACGGCTGCTGGCCTCCTCTCTTTTCCATTCCAGCAAGCGCTATGCCCAGTTCTTGAGGTTCGTAGTCGGGCGCACACTAGAGGGCCGGGGGCATGACCTAAAGGAACGGATCCTCGGCATTGAAGTCTTTGATCGTCCGCCGGATTACGATACTAATATTGATCCGATCGTTCGCGTCACCGCGGCGGAAATCCGTAAACGCATTGAGCAGTACTATCACGATCCCAAGCACGCCCAGGAAATTCGGCTCTTCCTGCCGTCAGGTTCGTATGCTCCACACTTCTCCTGGCCCGGCTACCCGAACGGTCTTGCCGTACCCACCCCTGCAGCGAACGGGTCCGCTGTAACTCCTCACCGTGCTGTGGAATCCGAGAAGGCCACGCCTGTCTCGCATCAATGGATCTCTGCAAAAGTGCTCATTCCAGTGCTTGTGTTATTGGTGCTGATTTCCGCGGCTGGCATCTGGTGGCGAGGATCCCGGCCGACAATGTTGCAAGAGTTCTGGGCACCGTTTGTGAAGTCCCCCGAGCCTGCCCTGTTCTGTATCGCCGACCAGGTGCAGTATGCGAATATTCGCCTGCGGGACGCGGGCGACCCCCAAAAAGAGATCACTCTTCCCGACACCATGGTCACCGTGATCATTGATGATCTGAATCCTCTGGTGAACATCGCCGGAACCTTGCGCTCTTACGGCAAGAACTATCGCGTGCTCGGGGAATCCACCACTAACCTCACGGACCTTCGCCGCAACCCTTCCATTTTCATCGGCGCCTTCGATAACACGTGGACCTTGCGGCTAACCTCAGCGCTGCGCTTCCATTTCGTGAATGATTCCTCGATGTCAAACCTTTGGATTGAAGATCGCGAGCAACCCGAGAAGCGGGAATGGCTGCTCGACCGTTCCGTGCAGAAGACAGAAGACTACAAAGACTACGCCATTGTTGCCCGCTTCGTTCCGCCGGATACAGATCAGTATGCGGTGGTTGTAGCGGGAATCGGTCGCGGGGGAACAGTGGCGGCAGGTGAATTTGTCGTCGACGAGCATCGGATGCAAGAAATATTGGCGCACGCTCCCCAGGATTGGCAGACGAAAAACATAGAGCTCGTGCTCGAGACCCAGGTGATCCAGGGCCGTTCCGGCGCCCCTCGTGTCAGGGCGATCCACATTTGGTGAATCGGCGTGCTACTGGGAATGCTCGGTTACATGTCTCCAGTGCATTGCCGCGGAGCGTGCCATCGACGCGCGCTCAGGCCTGTTCACACTACAGCCGACACGATCAACTCGACTCTGAAAGAAGATCCCCCAGACCTAACGGGGAGGACACGTCTGAGGCCGTCCAGGCGAGCGCGACGGCGCTAGTGAGATACCGATTGCTAGGATTGCAAGTGCCTGAAAAGAATGGCGGGGACGACGGGACTCGAACCCGCGGCCTCTGCCGTGACAGGGCAGCGTTCTAACCAACTGAACTACGTCCCCACTTAATTACGCTTTGCGCCAGACACCAGAGCAGCTGTCCCTGCCCGGAGATTGAATTGTAACAGACAGAATTTCGATCAGTACAGGCGCTGCGAGCATAGAACCCTGAACAGCTTTCCAATCACGCAAAACAGCTAGACACCGCACATAGCTCGTTCCATCTACGTTTTTGGTAGCCTAAGTGGTTGCCTGAGTGCGCTCTGTGCGCTGTGAACGCGTGGAGAGCGGCTGCGGTGCGGCTTCTGAGGTGTTTATGTTTGATGGTATGCGGTTGGTCTACATGATCGCTTCTCTGTTTGTTTTGGCGGCTGCTGTGTGCGCGGCGGACGATGCCAAGCCCGCTCCTCCTATCGCGGAGAAGCGTCCGCTGAATGAGGATTTTTACGGCACGAAGATTATCGACAACTATCGCTGGCTGGAGGATGGAAAGAATCCCGACACGCAGAAGTGGGTGGAAGGAGAAATGGGGTACACGCGGGCGCTGCTCGATCCGCTGCCCGGGCGCGAGGCAATCCACAAGCGGCTAACCGAACTGCTGGGCATCGGAAGCATCAGCGCGCCGCGAATCGGCGGGAAATATTATTTCTACACGCGGCGTGAGGGCATGCAGAACCAGCCGGTGCTTTATGTGCGGGAGGGAGTTGCTGGAAAAGATCGCGTGCTCGTTGACGCCAACCAGCTAGCGGCTGATGGCACCATCGCGCTCGATTGGTTCCAGCCTTCGGAGAATGGGAGGTATTTGGTTTACGGAACATCGCCGGGCGGTTCGGAGATGAGCACTCTGCACATTGTGGAAACTAAAACCGGCAAGCTGCTGCCGGATACGATTGAGCGCACGCGCGCGGCGAGCATTGCGTGGATGCCCGACAACTCGGCGTTCTATTACACACGATATCCAAAGAAAGGCGACGTGCCCGCTGGGCAGGAAATGTACAACCGGCACGTTTTCTATCACGAACTGGGAACCGATCCGGCAATCGATCCGCTGATTTTCGGCGAAGGGCGTGACCCGGAGGACTGGCCGAGCTTGAGCATCGATAACGACGGCCGCTTTCTGTTGATCACAGTGGAGCAGGGGTGGACCAAGAGTGAGCTGTTCCTGATGGATATGAAAAAAGGCACACCGCCGACTCGCATCACGACCGGGAAGAATTTTCTCTATCGCGCGTCGGTATATAACGGACGCCTTTACATTACAACCAATGAGGATGCGCCGCGTTATCGCGTATTCATGGCCGAAGCCGGCGAGTACGATCGCGACGACTGGAAAGAGCTGATTCCGCAGACGGGTTCGGTTTTGCAGAGCGTGGGCGTCTGGGGCGACAAGCTTTTTACGCAGTACGAGCAGAATGCGGCTTCACAGTTAAAGGTATTTGATCTTGGAGGAAAGCTGGTCGGCGAGATTCTGCTTCCCGCGCTGGGTAAGGTGTTTGAAGCGGAGGGAAAATGGGATCGCGATGAGATTTTCTACGGCTTCGAATCGTTTACGGTTGCGCCGTCGGTTTATCGTTACGACCTGAATAACGGTTCCACTTCGTTGTGGGCGAAGGTGGATGCGCCTTCGATCGATTCGTCTGCTTACGAAGTAAATCAAGAGTGGTTCCACTCGAAAGATGGCACGCGCGTGCCGATGTTCATCGTCAACAAGAAGGGGTTGAAGAAAGATGGGCACAATCCCACGCTGCTGACCGGGTATGGCGGCTTTAACGTCAGCCTCACGCCGGAGTTCGATAGCGAAAACTATTTGTGGATGGAGCACGGCGGTGTATTCGCCGTCGCCAACCTGCGCGGCGGAGCCGAGTTTGGAGAAGACTGGCACCGCGCCGGGATGCTTGATAAGAAGCAGAATGTTTTCGACGACATGATCGCGGCCGCCGAACATTTGATCGCCGAAAAATATACCGACACGGATCATCTCGCCATCCAGGGAGGGTCGAATGGCGGGCTGCTGATGGGCGCGATGATTACGCAGCGTCCTGATTTGTTTCGCGCGGTGGTGTGTCAGGTTCCGCTGCTTGATATGCTGCGCTATCAGAATTTTCAGATCGCGAAGCTTTGGATTCCCGAGTACGGCAGCGCCTACAATCCCGACCAGTTCAAGTGGCTTTATGCTTACTCGCCGTATCACCACGTCAAGTCGGGCGAGGAGTATCCTGCGATTTTGTTTATGACGGCGGATACGGATACGCGCGTCGATCCCATGCACGCGAGGAAGATGACAGCTCTCATGCAAGCTGAGGCGAAGAATGGGAAGAGCAGCACGCGTCCGATTTTATTGCGGATTGAAACCAAGGCAGGGCATGGCGCGGGGAAACCGGTGGCCAAGCAGATTGAAGAGTATACGGATATTTATTCGTTTCTGTTTTGGCAGCTGGGGATGAAGTAGTAGAAATTTAGCGGAAACCATGCTTAGGCCGCATTTTCTTTCTCATCTTCATTGGTTGCTTTTGTTTTCTCTGTCTCCTTCTCGGGGTTGGTGTTTTTACTTTCTTTCTTGCTCTCGTCCGTCTCCGCAACCGGGACGTTCTTTTCAGGTTTTTCGTTATCGCCGCCTGCCTGGTTGGATTGAACGTTGCTTTTCGTTTTTTTCGCCTCAGCGGGTTCCTCACTAGTTTCGGCGGCCGGCTCGGGACTCTTATCCCGACTCTTAGAGGCACTTCTCGCGCTCTCAGTTTCAGTCTGCTGCTCAGCGGGCTTCATCGCAGAAGCGATCAGACTGCGTATCCTGACGCGGGCGCCAAGCCATCTCACGTTACTCGCGTTTCCCGCCTGTTCGAGGAAGGGAGCAAGCTCCTTGTCTGTGGCGATTCCTTTGGCTTTTAGAAATTGCAAAAGGGCGGCATTCTGCATGTCGAGGGGTTCGAGCGAGGAAAGCAGTTCGTCGAATATTTGCTGCACTATTTGTTCATCCATTTTCGGTCACCTCGAATACGTCCAATCAGGAGGAAACTTTATAGTTGCCATCGAGAGTGGTTTGTATACGATTCCAAGCATTGCGCTGCTGTTGCCTTATGGACGTAGAATGGCTTCCGAAAGGAGGCTTCAAATGGCGACTTCGAAAGAAACCCTTAAAGACCGGCTTGCACGATACCGGGAGATTAAGATCACCATAGTTGGCAGGAAATCTGGGCGGAAGATTTCGATTCCAGTGTGGTTTGTGCTGGAAGGCGATGAACTCCACCTGCTGCCTGTCGCCGGTACGAAGTCACAGTGGTACAAGAACGTGCGCAAGAATCCGTCAATCGGTATTGATGCGCGTGGCGTGGAAGCAGAGTTTCAGGCTGTGCCGGTAACCGGCGCGAAGGCAGTGCAATCTGTGGTCGAGGAATTTCGGGAGAAGTATGGAGCCAGTGATGTTAAGAAATATTATTCGGGTTTCGATGCGGCAGTGTTAGTGAAATTGGATTAGCCTTGCCCGCCCATTCCGGCTTCTTTAAGGCAGGTCGGTGAAGCGCCTCTTCCCACGTAGGCGCAAATGAATAACGAATCCAACTGATCGCAAAGGACGCGAGGGATGGGCATCCCGGTTGGATCGACGCGGCGCATCATCATCTCTCCGAAAAATTTACAAACTATTCTGCTGGCTCTTGAAACTTCTCCTGCGCCCGCTGCTCTCACCAGAGCGCGGCTCGTAACCGCGGGAGGACCGCCGCCGCTCGGGGCGCTTCCCATGGTTGCGTAATCGCGCCCGTGTTGAAACTTGTCGAATTCAAACTCGTTCGAATCCAAACTTGTTCAAAATCTAAATTTGTTCAAACCTTAAGGAGCTTTCCATGTTGAGGACGTCCCATCTTCTGTTGACGGCTGTGTTGGCAATGAGCGCAGTGTTGCCAACCCGTAGTAAAGCGCAAACGACTAACTCTGGAGCGGTGTTCGTGATGACGAATGCGGCCGACAAAAATGAAATTGTGGCTTACAAACGAAGCGCCGATGGCTCATTGCAGGAAGGCAAAAAGTTTGCCACCGGAGGCCGCGGCAGCGGTGGGGTCACCGATCCGTTGGGATCGCAGGGATCACTTACGCTGAGCGCCGACCAGTCCCTGCTTTTCGCAGTGAATGCGGGCAGCGGAAGCATCTCGGTGTTCCGGGTACAAGGCGCGAGCCTGTCGCTGCTGGATCGAGTACCGTGCGGGGGCAGCGAGCCGGTTGCCGTGGCCCAGCATGAAAACCTGGTTTATGTATTGAACGCCGGCGGGGCGAGCAGTGTGGTGGGTTTTCGGCTCGGAGCTGACGGTAGATTAAAAGCAATCGCGGATTCGATCGCTTACTTGAGCACGGGAAATTCGGGAGCATCGTCGCTGTCGTTCAGTCCGGATGGGCAGTTCCTGCTGGTGACCGAGAAACTGACCAATAACATTGATGCTTTTCATGTTCAGATCAATGGGACTCTGGGACCGATTGCGGTGAACCCGAGCGCGGGGCCGGGAGCGTTTTCGGTTTTGTTCGCACCGAGCGGAACCGTGCTTGTATCTGAAACTGGTCCAGCCGGAGGAACCAATGCCTCGGCAATTTCCTCTTACACCTTGCTTCCGAATGGAATTCTCACCGCGGTTAGCGCCAACGTTCCGACTTTGGGCGCGGCCACGTGCTGGCATGTGGTCACTCCGAACGGCAAGTTTGTTTATACGTCGAACGCAGGAACGTCCACGATCTCCGGGTTTGCGATCGGCTCGACCGGTGCATTGACGCCGATCTCGGGGACCATCGTGGGAACGAATCCGAGTGGTAGTACGAACCTGGATATTGCTGTCAGTTCGGATGGCAAATACCTTTACACGCTGGATTCGGGCACAGGAAGCGTGAGTGTTTTCGGGATCAATCAGGATGGAACGCTTACCAGCCTAGGCGACGTGGGAGGCCTTTCCGAGGACGCCGGCTATAACGGCATCGCGGCGCTCTAAGTGAGTGAATTCGTGAGTTGCGGGCGGGCGTCAGTGAGTTCCGCAACTCACGTTTGTTTTGTTTGGACTCACCCGCAGCTGTGCAAAAACATTCCTCCGACTCAAGAAGTGCTTATGTTCTGCCCACTTGCGGAAGAAGACCTAGGAGGACCTAGAATGACACCCGACAGCAGGTAAAGATACGTAAAGCCGCCAGAAATATGTTGACCTGCTTTTGCTTTCCGTCTAGAGTATGTTGTTCCGAAGGACATCTGGAGTCTCCAGGCCAGTTATAAAGCTTCCCAAGCCTGTGAGCCCACATCGGGAAAATGAGCATCTTCGGAGTCCAGTCGCGCATCTATTCTAGTTAGGAATTGCGCTAACTCCTCAAAATCCTAGTGGAATCAGTGGGTTGGAACAACCTAAGGGTTCTGGCTGATTTCCCAGGGATAAGGGCGAAAGCGAGATGCCCGTACATACATAAGGAAGGAGTAGTTCACATATGCGCTCTGATCGTGTGTTTGATGCTTTACAAACATTGCGGAACCGTTATATGCTTTGCCAGCTCGCCTCCAAGGCCACGCGGAAGTTCCATCGGCCCAGCACCAGAATCCAGGAAACAATGAATGGTGTGCTAGACCGGATCGCAGGTAAGGAGCGACAGGAAGTTCTGTCGGAGCCGGAGAATTTTGCTGAGGCACAACGGCGGGCTGCGTAAAAGCAGCCCTGTCCGCCTGCCTGCTGTAGTTTTTGTCTTTCCCTGAATACCCTCCTTTGAAAATCTCCCGACAACGCAGAAACGAATAGCGTTTCAGTGAACGGGTTTAGGTGAATCATGACCATTGCTGAATTAAAAGAAAAGAACATCACCGAGCTGACCAAGATCGCAAGGACTTTGGAGCTGCCCGGTGCCAGCGGACTGCGCAAGCAGGATCTCATCTTCAAAATCCTGCAGGCGCAGAGCGAAAAAGAAGGCCACATTTTCGCCGAAGGTGTGCTGGAAATTTTGCCTGATGGCTACGGCTTTCTGCGGTCGCCGGATTACAACTACCTGCCGGGACCGGACGATATTTATGTGTCGCCGTCGCAAATCCGCAAATTTGATTTGAAAACTGGCGACACCATCAGCGGCCAGGTGCGGCCTCCGCATGAAGGCGAGAAGTATTTCGCGCTGGTGAAGATCGAGGCAGTGAACTTTGAATCGCCCGACGAAGCGCGCAACAAGATTCTGTTCGACAACCTGACGCCGCTATATCCACAGGAGCGGCTGAAGCTGGAAACTACTCGCGAGAACGCCAGCGCGCGCGTGATGGA
The DNA here is from genome assembly GCA_963838015.1 of uncultured Acidobacteriaceae bacterium. Taxonomy (GTDB): domain Bacteria; phylum Acidobacteriota; class Terriglobia; order Terriglobales; family Acidobacteriaceae; genus Sulfotelmatobacter. Next base: position 510,076 of record CAWIPG010000002.1, read on the forward strand.
TTTGCTGACGCCTCTTGGCAAGGGACAGCGTGGGTTGATTGTTTCTCCGCCGCGCGCCGGCAAAACCATGCTGCTGCAGAATGTGGCGAACTCGATTACCACGAACCATCCGGAAGTGGTGTTGATGGTGCTGCTGATCGATGAGCGCCCGGAAGAAGTTACGGATATGCAGCGGTCAGTGAAAGGCGAGGTGATTTCTTCGACCTTTGACGAACCTGCGGCGCGGCACGTGCAAGTCGCCGAAATGGTAATCGAAAAGGCGAAGCGTCTGGTCGAGCACAAGCGCGATGTCGTGATTCTGCTGGATTCGATTACGCGCCTGGCGCGAGCTTACAACACGATCGTTCCACCTTCGGGCAAAGTACTTTCAGGCGGCGTGGATTCCAATGCGCTGCAGCGGCCGAAGCGCTTCTTTGGATCGGCGCGCAATATTGAAGAAGGCGGATCGTTAACCATTATTGCAACCGCCTTGATCGATACTGGATCGCGCATGGACGATGTGATCTTTGAGGAATTCAAGGGCACCGGCAACTCCGAAATTATTCTGGAGCGCAAGCTGGTGGATAAGCGCGTGTTTCCGGCGATCGATATTCAACGCTCGGGCACGCGTAAGGAAGAGTTGCTGATTCCGCGGGAAGATCTGTCGCGGATCTGGGTGCTACGCAAGGTGCTGAACCCGCTGTCGCCGGTGGAAGCGATGGAATTGCTGATCGACAAGCTCAGCAAGACCAAGGCGAACGGCGAGTTTTTGTCGAACATGAGCGCGCTATAGCATCCGGATGAAAATAGTTGATGGCAAGCCTCCAGCCCGTGCTGGGGGCTTGCTGGTTTCTGGTCCATCCTCTTTCCCATTGTCCTTCCTGTAAAAAGTGTCATACTTTTGGGAACGGGAAAGATTTGCGCCCGTTTTCGAGGATACCGTGCGACCCAGACGAATAGCTTGGATGCTTTCACTTCTCTTCCTGTTCGCGCTTCCCAGCAACGCGCAGAGGCAGACACCGCCGCCGAGAGTCGATGGAACGGTAGCACCTGCGGATGGTGATGATGCTCGCACTCAGATTGCCCGCGATATGGCCAAGAAAGCCAATGAGGAGCGGCAAGCTGCCCTCAAGGCCGATACGGACAAACTGGTTAAATTGGCGGGAGAGCTGAAGGATTATGTGGACAAAACGAATGAGAATGTTCTGTCGCTTGATGTAGTGCGAAAGGCGGAGGAAATCGAGAAGCTCGCCCATAGTGTGAAGGACAAAATGAAGGGGCCAAACTAGGATCTGTGATTTGGCCAGGCGAGGTGTGAGGAAATTAAGAACGCCATCCGGGTTAGCCGGATGGCGTTTGCCATTGGCGAGGAGGCCGCTTGATCGATTAAGCGCCGCTTCGGATTCGCATACTGTAGAAAGAACGGTAGACGAAGAAGAAGGAAACAAGAAAAAAGACCAGCGCCAGAATATTCGTGATGGTCGTGCCCTGATCGCGGGACAAGGTCACGGCCAGCTCGACTGCCAATAGGCCGAAGAGCGTGGTGAACTTGATGACCGGATTCAAAGCAACCGACGAAGTGTCCTTGAAAGGATCGCCGACGGTGTCGCCGACTACGGTCGCGTCGTGCAGAGGAGTTCCCTTCTGCTTCATTTCGACTTCGACGATCTTCTTGGCATTGTCCCAGGCAGCGCCGGCATTGGCCATGAAAATTGCCTGGTAAAGGCCGAAGATGGCGATGGAAATAAGATAGCCAACGAAGAAGAACGGTTCGACGAAGGCAAAGGCCAGCGTGCCGAAGAAAACTGCGATGAAGATGTTTAGCATGCCTTTCTGCGCATACTTGGTGCAGATCTCGACGACTTTCTTGCTGTCGGCGACCGAGGCCTTCACCACGCCATCCAGCTTAATGTTGGCTTTGATGAACTCAACAGCGCGATAGGCACCCGTGGTCACGGCCTGCGTGGATGCGCCGGTGAACCAGTAAATCATCGCACCGCCGGTGATCAAGCCGAGGAAGAACGGGGCGTGCAGCAGCGAAAGCTTATCGACGTTTTGGGTCAGCCCGCTGGTGAGCGCCATGATGATGGAGAAGATCATGGTGGTGGCTCCGACGACGGCTGTGCCGATCAGCACGGGCTTGGCTGTGGCCTTGAAGGTATTGCCCGCGCCGTCGTTGGCTTCGAGCAGATATTTGGCGCGGTCAAAGTTGACGGAGAGATTGAAATCTTTCTTGAGTTCCGCTTCGATGTTCGGGACCGTCTCTATGAGAGAGAGTTCGTAGACGGATTGAGCATTATCGGTGACCGGGCCGTAGGAATCGACGGCGATGGTGACCGGGCCCATGCCCAGGAAGCCGAAGGCGACGAGTCCGAAAGCGAATACAGCCGGAGCCAGCATGGTTGCAGCCCCTGCCAAGCCCATGGTGCTGAAGTAGTACGCGATCGACATCAGCAAGACCATCGACAAGCCCAGGTAGTAGCCGGAGAAATTTCCCGCGACAAACCCAGAGAGTATGCCGAGCGACGCGCCACCTTCTTCCGCGGAGGTAACAACCTCTTTTACGTGACGCGATTCGGTCGAGGTGAACGACTTCACCAACTCAGGGATTAACGCTCCGGCGAGAGTTCCGCAGGAGATGATCACAGCGAGCTTCCACCACTGCGAAACGTCGCCCCCGAGTTCGGGAATGATGAAGTAGGACACCAGGAAGGTGAGCGCGATGGAGACGATCGACGTTAGCCACACCAACGAGGTCAGCGGCGTTTCGAAATTCATTTCGTCGGCATTGCCGAAGCGAGCCTTGGCGATAACGGCGTTGAGGAAGTAAGACAGAGAGCTGGCGATCAGCATCATGACGCGCATGACGAAGATCCATACCAGCAATTGCACTTGCACTTCAGGGTTCTTCACGCCGAGGAGAATAAAGGTGATCAGGGCGACGCCGGTTACGCCGTAGGTTTCAAAGCCGTCGGCAGAGGGCCCGACGGAGTCGCCGGCATTGTCGCCGGTGCAATCGGCGATGACGCCGGGGTTGCGGGCATCGTCTTCTTTAATCTTGAAAACGATCTTCATCAGGTCGGAGCCGATGTCGGCGATCTTGGTGAAGATACCGCCGGCGATACGCAGCGCGGCCGCGCCCAGGGATTCACCGATAGCAAATCCGATAAAACAGGGGCCGGCGTAATCGCCGGGAATGAAGAGAAGGATGATGAGCATGATCAGCAGTTCGACGCTAATCAGCATCATGCCAATGCTCATGCCGGCTTCGAGTGGAATCTGATAGACGGGGAACGGCTTGCCGGGGAGCGAGGCGAATGCAGTCCGCGAGTTGGCGAAGGTATTAACGCGAATGCCGAACCAGGCCACGCCGTAGCTGCCCGCGATGCCGACCAGACTAAAAGCCAGGATGATGGCGACGCGCGCGGCTTCCATGTGCTCGAGCACGCCGAAGTAAAGCAGGATGATGACGGCGATAAAAACCCATAGCAGGAGAATGAATTTGCCCTGCGTGACGAGATATGTTTTGCAGGTCTCATAAATGAGTTCGGAAATTTCGCGCATGGAGCGATGAACCGGCAGGTCTTTGAGGCGCATATAGATCACCATGCCGAAGCCGAGCCCGAAGATGCAGAAAAGGATGCCGATAAGAAGCAGGCGATGGCCATCGATGGCGCCGTTCAGGAAGCTGACCGAGGAAAGGTCAGGGAGTTTGAGCGCCGCTTCCCCGCCGGCTTCAGCAGGTTGAGCCAGAGCCGAAACGGCGCCGACGGTAAGCAGCGCGGCCAGCGCCAGAGTCTTTTTCAGAAAGCTAGTTGCCAGGCAGCGGCCTTGGAACGCAGCAGTGGCGAGCCAGGTGCGCATAATGAGTCCTCCAAAAATGAGTCGATTATCAGGAATTTAATATTGTGTTTTAGATACCGCCTTCCGGCGAAATACCCCGTGTTCGAGCACGCCCTTGTGCACCATACGGGAGCTTCAATCACCGGAATTCCGAACACGCTTCCACCGCAAGACCTCAACGGAGTGTTGGAGCTTGGCCGCGTCGGAGTTTGCGCCCGGGCCGGTCGGAGATTAGAACTCTGCTCCGAGAGGTCGAGTGCAAAACGGGCATTTATAACATTTTGTGATGACGGGGGTCAATCGCACATCGGTGGGGTGAGCGGTCCAGGCTTCTACTACGTCCAGTAGGTCCGGTCCAGCGATCGGTACTGGATGGCCTCGGCGATGTGCTTAGGTTCGACGGAAGCGGTCTCTTCCATGTCGGCGATGGTGCGCGCCACTTTCAGGATGCGGTCGTGGGCGCGGGCGCTTAGGCCCTGCTGGGTCATGGCGCGTTCGAGCAGGCGCTCACAATCGGCTGAGAGTTCGCAGAATGTGCGGATGTGGCGCGATGACATCTGCGCGTTGCAGTAAATCTTTTCGCGGGAGCCGGCAAAGCGGTCAAGCTGCCTTTGCCGCGTGCGCATGACGCGTTCGCGAATCTTCGCGGAATCCTCTGGTTCGTTGGTTGAGCGCATCTCTTTATAGTTCACGGCGGGCACGTCGATGTGAATGTCGATGCGGTCCATGAGCGGGCCGGAGATTTTTGAGATGTAGCGCTGGATCATGGGCGTAGTGCACTGGCACTCGCGGGTGCGGTCGTTGCGGAAGCCGCAGGGACAGGGATTCATGGCGGCGGCGAGCATAAAGCGCGCGGGGAATGTGAGCGCCATAGCAGCGCGGGCTATGGTGACTGAGCCATCTTCCAGCGGCTGGCGTAGGACTTCGAGGACGTTGCGCGGAAACTCTGGCAGTTCATCGAGAAACAGCAGGCCGTTATGGGAGAGCGAGACCTCGCCCGGCCGCGGGATCATCCCCCCGCCGATCAATCCGGCATCGGAAATGGTGTGGTGGGGCGAGCGATAGGGACGCTTGCCTACCAGGCCGCTGCCGGGGTCGAGCACTCCGGCCACGCTGTGAATCTTGGTAGTCTCAAGGGCTTCTTCAAAGGTGAGCGGCGGCAGGATGGTCGGCATGCGCTTGGCCAGCATAGTTTTGCCGGAGCCCGGCGGCCCGATCATGAGAATGTTGTGACCTCCGGCGCAAGAGATCTCGATGGCGCGCTTGGCGGTCTGCTGGCCACGGACATCTCTGAAGTCGACCAGGAACTCTTGCGATTCGCGCAGCAGCGCATCACCATCGGCTTTCAGCGGAACGATCCCGTTGCCAGAGTTTACGAAGTGGATTACGTCCAGCAGCGAGCGCACAGGGTAGACATCGACTCCGCCGACCATGGCGGCTTCGCGGGCGTTGGCCTCGGGAACCACAAGACGCGAGATTTTTCGGCCGCGAGCTTCCAGTGCAATGGGCAGCGTTCCGCGAATGCCGCGCACCCCGCCATCCAGACCCAATTCGCCGACGAACAGGCAGTCATCGATCTCCTTCTTGGTGAGTCCGCCGTACGCGCCGACGATTCCCAGCGCCATGGGCAGGTCGAAGCCTGAACCTTCCTTCTTTATGTCCGCCGGCGCTAGGTTGATGGTGATGTGCGTAGGAGGAATATCGTAGCCGCAGTTCTTAAGCGCGGCGCGAACGCGGTCGCGGCTTTCGCGGACGGCCGCGTCGGGCAGACCGACGGTGTGAAAGTGGTCCTGGTCGGTTTTGATCCCCGAGCAGTCGACCTCTACCTGAATAATGTTGGCATCAATGCCGTAGACCGCGGCGCTTAGGGTCTTGTAGAGCATGGGTGTGCTCCGGGCGAGACTCCTTCGTGCCCAGTGGCACACCAAGGCCTGATTCCGGAATCTAGCTAAGGTACTCGGCGGTGTGGGACTACGCTGTGATGGATGTCACAGGGTTGGGCTGTGGAAAGGTGCGAAAAGGAACGTGAAGGGACGCGTAGGCAGTCATCGCACTGGAGGTCATGGCCCAACGGATCGCGATGTACCAAGTTCTCCAACAAACAACGGTTGTCCCACCGCGTCCGTATAAGTACGATGGTTTGAACAGTTTAAGGTTTTGTCGTTTCGTCTTCCGCGAACGCGAGACCGGATAATTTCCCCATGACAGAGGCCTCTCCCGGTACTCCTCGGCGTTCGCGTCCCCCGCAGAATCTGGAACGCGAAGAATCCCAGCTTTGGCGATGGATTCTCCTATTCATGGTGTTGCTGGCCGCAGGCTTTGCCTACATGGCGTGGGAGCGGCTGGAGAGCCTGCCCTACCATTTAGGCCCCGCCGCGTTGGGCGTACTGCTGCTGTCCGTGCTTCTGGCAATGTATGCCTATGGCCGGCGTAAGGAAGTGGTGGAACTCAAGATTCTGCTGCAGGGCTTGCAGGAGCATGTGGGCGCGGCTCCATCAGAAGAGCAACTTGATCAGCTGAATGAGTTGATTGCGCGCTCGCAGCGCAGCTTCAAGGAGCTGATTGACTCCTTCGAAGACGCCGCCTGCGCCGTGTCTCTGGATGGGACCTTGCGCACCGTCAATAAGAGTGTCAGCGAACTTGTAGGGCTGCCTTATACCGCGATTGTGGGACACAAATTTTTTGAGTTTCTCGAGGAACCAAACCGCGAGAACCTGGAGGTTAATCTCAGCCGCTTTTTGGAGAAGCGGCATTGGGCAGGTACGGTTCGTTTGCGTCTCAAGAATAATGCCCGGCCGCTGTTCTTCGATTGCGTACTGAATGCGATCGTCAAAAGCGATGAGGTGGTTGGGGTCAGCGTGCTGGGACGCGATGTAACCGGACAGCACGAAAAGGAACTCCGCTTCACAGAGTTGTTCGAGACTTTGCAGGAAGGCGCATATTTCAGCACGCCACAGGGCGCGCTACTCGACGCCAATCCCGCGTTGGTGCGGATTTTAGGTTATGCAACCAAGGATGAACTGCTCCTGCTCGAACCCGCAAAATTAAACGTCGACCCTGCGGAAGAGCCTGTCCTGGGCCGCGCCCCAGACGATCGCGGGGGAGTGCGAGCGCGTGAGATCATGCTGCGTAAAAAAGATGGGACGTCCGCGGTATTTCTTGAATCCTCACGGGCGGTTTGGGATGCCTCAGGCAAACTGATTCGATACCAGGGCACGCTGGTCGACGTCACGGAAAGGCGCAAGCTGGAGCGGCAACTGCTGCAACAGGAAGAATTTCGCAGGCGATTGCTGGAGAGCTTCCCGGATCTTATTGTCGTGGTCGATCTGCAGGAGCGCTATACATTCGTAAGCGCGCGTGTGCGCGACCTGCTCGGTTACCAACCTGAGGATCTTTTGGGCAAGAAGATATCGGAGATTCAGGGTCACGACCCTGAACTGGTTGCGCTCTACCATGACGTCGCATCGAGTAACCGGAGTTTTGGATCCGCGGAGTATGGCACCCGGCATCGCGACGGCAGCGGCCGCACCATGCGAGCTTCCGCCAGCCAGTTTTTTGACGCGGATTCCAAACTGGCGGGCGTGATCATTTCCGTTCATGACATAACCACGGAAAAGAAATTCGAGCAACAGATTGTTCAGAGCGAGCGACTCGCTGCCATGGGCGCGATGATCGGCGGAGTCGCACATGAACTCAACAATCCCCTCACAAGCATTCTGGGCGTGAGTGAACTGCTGCAGGATAGTCAGACGACCGACGCGGCGCAGAAGCAAATTGCCATATTGCAGCAGCAGGCCCGTCGCGCCGCAGAGATCGTTCACAACCTGACTTACTTCTCGCGGCCACCGACGCCCGGCCAGTCTCGCGTGAATTTGGCGGAGGTCGTCGAGCGTACGCTCAACCTGCACGCTTACTCGCTGCGGAAAAATAACATCACCGTGGACTTTCTTCGCGAGCCCGGGCTGCCTAATGTGCAAGGCGACCCGCACCAGATGATGCAGGTGTTTCTGAATTTGATATTGAACGCGGAACAGGCTATCCGCGAAGCTCGCGACCGCGGAACTCTGCGCATCCGCCTGGGAAAAACCGGAGAGTCAGTTTGGGCGAGCTTCCTCGACGACGGTCCCGGTATTCCGCCTGACATCCTGGCGAGTATCTTTGATCCCTTTTACACCACGAAGCGTCCGGGACGAGGAACTGGCCTGGGCCTCAGCATCTGCAAGTCGGTGATGAAAGAACACAACGGCACCATTGAAGCGGCCAACGCTCCGGGAGGCGGAGCGGTGTTCACGGTAACGTTGCCTGCGGCACCGCAATCCAGCGGCAGTTAGTCTCTCTCCACAGCCATCGCAACCGCGTTGCCTCCACCGAGACAGAGAGCGGCAATCCCGCGCTTCGCACCACGCCGCGTCATTTCATAGATCAAGGTAACAAGAACGCGCGCGCCGCTGGCGCCAATAGGGTGCCCAATGGCGACTGAGCCGCCATTCACGTTGACTTTGTTGGGATCGAGCCCAAGCTCCCGCATCACACCCAGCGCCTGCACCGAGAAAGCCTCGTTGAGTTCGTAGAGATCGACGTCGTTTTTCTTCCATCCCGTCTTCTCCCAGATTTTTTTCACCGCATCGACGGGGGCCATCATCACCCATTTGGGTTCGACTCCGCTGGTGGCTTGCGCCACGATTCGCACGATCGGCTGTACACCGAGTTCTTTCGCCCGCGTTGCGCTGGTCACTACTACCGCTGCAGCCCCGTCGTTCACTCCCGGAGCATTGCCGGCAGTCACGGTGCCGTCTTTCTTGAATGCTGGTTTCAATGAGCGAAGTACTTCGATGGTCGTATCCTCGCGCGGGCTCTCATCTTTTTCGAAGAGCACCGGGGCTTCGCCTTTCTTCTTCGCAGGAATCTCCACCGGAACAATCTGTGATTTGAATCTGCACTCCTTCATCGCAGCTACGGCCTTGCGGTGCGAATTGACCGCGAACTCATCCTGCTCTTCGCGGGTGATGCCGTACTTCTCGGCCACGTTCTCGCCGGTGATGCCCATGTGGTAATCGTTGTAAATGTCCCACAGTCCGTCGTGCACCATGGAATCGATCACTTTTCCGTTGCCGAGTCGATAACCTTTGCGCGCTTGCGGAAGAAGATAAGGAGCGTTGGTCATCGACTCCATGCCGCCCGCAACGACGATGGAACTGTTTCCGGTTTGCACCGCCTGCGCCGCAAGAGCCACCGCTTTCAATCCCGAGCCACAAACTTTGTTGATTGTCATGGCACCTGTCGCCGGTGACAGTCCCCCGAAGATTGCAGCCTGTCGCGCAGGATTTTGTCCAAGCCCAGCGGGAAGCACGTTGCCCATGATGCACTCATCGATCTGATCGGGATTCAAGCCGGCCCGCTTCACGGCCTCGCGAACTACGACTGCGCCGAGTTGTGGAGCGCTCAAATCGGCGAGGCTTCCCTGAAATTTTCCCACCGCTGTACGACAACCGGAAATAATGACAACATCATCGAAAGCCGCCATTGATCATGCTCCCGCGAAGATTTCGCAACTTCATTATAGATGCGCCGTCGTCGAAAATGATTTAAAACGATCAACCTGTACGGACAGCCGCTGAGCAGCTCGGCAACGCACTCGCGAACGAATGGAAGCACCCACGATCAAATCATCACTACGATTTATTCCCTGCGACGGCATCTTGCAACGCGTTTTTTATAACGAGACGTTGAGATCTTCTTCTTCACCCTCACCTCGCAGTGACTTTGGTACACCGACGCACGCCGCACATCATGCATTTTTTTCTTGACTTCATTTTTCAATAACTGAATACTTCAGATAGTTGCAACAAATGATCGTTGCAGATTTTTCCATGAACAATGGAAAGGGAGAATAGAAACCAATGGCAACCAAGAAAAAGGCAAAAAAGAAAAAGAAGCATTAAGAAGTTAGTACGATGTCAAAGCAAAGGGGACGCCGAAAGCGTCCCCTAAGTTTTTGTATGGAAGTATGCGTAGTGCGTCGATCAATCCAGCAGTTTCGCAGCGCTCCTTGCAAGATTCGGAATGCGCTTTTCTCTCGCCGGACACAATCCACGGAAGGCACAAAAACTACAGTGAAAATCAGGCTTGGGATCGAAGTTCCCTTCGGCAATTCCGCGCGCGACAGCCAGCACTCGCTCCCGCGCTTCTCCCAGTTGAAACTCGGTGCGCTTCGAAATAACGGGAACGTTGCCTTCAAGATTGTGAAACACCAGCGCACCCACGCGGTATCCCCACTTCTCGTACGCGGCCATGGCATAGATGGAAAGCTGAAGACTTTCGTCCGCATCTTCCTGCGATCGAGCCTTGCCGGTTTTGTAGTCCACGATCGCAATGCTTCCATCTGCGGTACGATCTATGCGATCGATTCGCCCAGCAACTTTCGTCCCGGCGATCTGCATATCGAACCATTCTTCGGTGTGCAGAACCTCCGGAGCGGGGACCGCACGGGTCCCAGCCAAAAAGTCCTTTAACTGTGCGATTCCCTGTTCCAGGTACAAGTGCCGCTGATATTCATCCTGAATTCCAGATACGCCGGGATCATCGCGAAACAGTTGCAACAACTCATCGTCGGTTTTGGTGCGGCCAAGCCGCACGGAATCATAGTAGGTCCGCAACACGCGGTGCATGGCTGCTCCATAATGGAGGGCTGCGTGGACCTGCCGCGCCAGCTTCCACTCCCGTTCGAACTTAAACTGCAAAGGGCAGGTCTCGTAGGTCTCCACTGCCGAGGCGCTCAAACGCGCATCCAGCCCTTCAATGGCCGGGAGTTCGAGCCATGCTGCCAAGCGAGAGCCTTCCGGATGATCTCCGTCCGCGGCGGCGGCGATCTCGATCAATTCCGGCTGCGAAGGCAGCGCTGGCCGCGAACGCAGCCACGGTTGCAAGCCGGGGGTGCAGATGAGTTCGCGCATCAGTCCGGCTGGCGTTTTGTCGCGGCCGATTCCCTGCTTTCCATAGATGTGCAGCGAATCCCTGGCGCGCGTCATCGCGACATAGAAGAGGCGACGCTCTTCCTGATCGTAAAGCGTCTTGTCATCACCCGCGGCGGCGGAATCGGGATCGCGCAGCTCGCGTGGAAACTCCACAAGCGTCTCGCGATAACTGGCGGGAAACGAGCCCCGGGTCGCGCGCAGGATGAAGACGTGAGGAAACTCCAGGCCTTTGGCCCCATGCGCGGTCATCAGGCGAACCGCATCTTCATTGTCATTGGACGCCATTGGAATTACGCCACCCGCCTGCCGAAAATAATCCAGGTATTCGATCCACTCGCCGAGTTCTTTGGTCTTGGTGGTTTTTTTCCGCTCCCAATCAGCGGCAAACTTTAGCGCGGCTCGCAGGATGGCAGAGTTGAGGTCGAGGCCAAAATGTTTTCCGATGAGTTGCAAGGCTGCTCGCGTCATCGCCTTCTTTCGGCTAACTTCATCGCGCGCCTGGCGCACACACTCGAGCACGGCGCGGCCCCCGGCGACGCTGTTGAGGACCGAAGAGAGCTGCACTACCACTCCCTCCTTCGAATCCTTCGCGATGGCGCGCAAAGTAGAACGAAGTTGCTCCGGATTCACATCGAACTGTGGCAAAGCAGCCACGCGAAAAAGGCTGGCATCGGAGCCCAAGTCCACGACAACCGCAACGCAGGCAAACAAATCCCGCACCTCGGGCGTATCGCTCACGTCCATGTTTTCGATGGAGAAAGGAATGCCGCGCTCGGCGAGCTGTTGCGCCACATCATCGCGGTGAATATGCGAGCGGTAGAGGACGCCGAAGTCTTTCCACTTGCAACGCGTGCGCCACTTTGTCTCCTCGATGATGCTTGCTACGTCCGGAGCCTCAGCATCCTTGCCGGCGAAGGCAATCGCTTCCACCGAGAAGGTGGGCAAGGCTTTTCCTGCTCTTGTTGCTTCCTCTTCGCGCGCAGACTGCAGGGGCGTGCGCCGGTAGGCAAGCGGGTCGTTCGGCGCAAACACCGGAGGGTTCTTGTCGACTACCGCAAAAGCGCACTGCAGAATTGGAGAAGTCGAGCGTCGGTTCTTGCCCAGCACCACCAACTTGGTCTGCGGAAAATGCCGACGGAAGAGATGAAACGCCGCGCTGGATGCGCCACGAAAGCGGTAGATCGCCTGATCCGGGTCTCCGACGGCGAAAACGTTCGCTTCGTCGCCCGCCAGCGCGGCCAGTATTTTGATCTGCGCGAAGTTGGCATCCTGGAATTCGTCGACGAGGATGAAGCGGGCGCGGGCACGCTCTGCGGCCAGAACATTTTGGTCGTTTGCAAGTAATTCATGAGCCCGCGTAATCATGTGCCCAAATGTTCCGTAATTTTCTTCGCGCAGCCAGCGTTCGGTGGTGGCGAACACGCGGGCAATTTCCTGGCAGCGTGCGATCACTTCGGCATCGCTCAACTGCTCCTTTGACTTCACCACTCGGGGAACCGGCAATTCGCCGCGCTCCAGCCGTTGCACATACCCGGCATAGTTTTCCGGCGTTACAAGTTCATCGTGGCAGCGGCTGAGGAAGCCCAGCAGATCGTTGAGAAACTGCCCGACATTTGCCGCCCGGACGTAGTGCTCCAGACGCAGTTCGTGAACTCGCTTGCGCAGGTAAATCCAAAGATCCTTATCGTCGAGCACGCCAAAATCTTTGCCAGCCCGCTTGAGCAACTCGAGGCAATAATCATGGAACGTGGCGGAATGAATCTGTTTGCCGAGAAGCGCGCGCACACGATCACGCATCTCTCCCGCCGCAGCCACGGTATAGGTGAGCGCGAGCACTTGCTCCGGCTGCGCTTGCTCCTGCTGGACAAGGCGCGCAATCCGGTTGATGAGGACCGAAGTTTTTCCGGTGCCCGCGCCCGCGACAACCAGCATGGGTCCGTGAACGTGTTCGATCGCTTCGCACTGCCGATCGTCGGGAACAAACGGAGCAGATTGTGGCTTGGAGACAACCATTGCGGCTCAGAATACCACTCCGCGGAGCGGCGCGCGGGAAGCAAGAGAAGCTAAAGAAAGTAATAGGAGCTCAGAGCGAGTTGAGCATAGAGGCGACGACCGCCACGGCGGCCATAGCTGCGGTTTCGGCTCGAAGAATGGTGTTGCCCATTGAGGCGGAAATCCATCCGGCTTGTTGAAACGATTCCAATTCGCCGTCGGTCCAGCCACCCTCGGGACCAACGGCCAGAACAATCCCATCGTCTGCTGCATCGGGCTTTACAACGTCGGACAGCAGAGTTTGCTCTTCTGATTCAGCCAAAACAATTCTCAGAGCTGCCGGAACGTTCAATGCTTCTGCAAACTTGACCGGTGCAGTGATCTCCGGCGGGACGGCGCGGCGCGATTGTTCGGCTGCTTGACGAGCAATCCTCTGCCAGCGTTCCACTCGTTTTGCCGAGGCCGCAGCCAGATGGGAGTCGGTTCGGCGCGCGATCACAGGTACGATCTGCGAAACGCCTAGTTCCGTGCATTTTTCGATTGCCCATTCCATTCTGTCGAATTTGAACACTGCGAGAACCAGAGTGATCTCAGGCAAGTTCGCTGCGGAGATTTCTTCGGCTAGCTCGAACTCGACGCGAGCGTCGCCGACCGAGGTGATCCGGCCGCGGCGCACGGTTGCGCCGATGGCGATATCGAAGTCCTGCCCCACGCGAACTCGCAGCACGCGTACTAAGTGGTCCGCATGCTCCCCCACGAGGGCGGCGGCGTTATTCGAGACTTCGTTGGCTATGAATCGGCGGCGCGTCATGGTAGTAGAGGGTTGGCAGCGCCTGAAGGCGCGATCGATGATTGGGCGCTTACGGCATGCCTGAAGGCATGCCCTGATACGAATCTCGAATACGAATCTTGAATAAAAATTCGTATGCGAATCTTCAAACAGACTTGCAACACAAACCTTGAATGCAAATCTCTACTTCTTTCCTACCCGAACATGTCCTTCATCTTGCCGAGTAGCGACAGCATCATCGGCTGATTATCAACTTTCGCCGTCGTCTCCAATTCCTGCAACAACTCTTTCTGGCGCTTACTGAGCTTGCTTGGAATCTGCACTCGCACTTCCACGTAGAGATCGCCCTTGCCGTGTCCATTCAGCACCGGCACGCCTTTGTTGCGGACGCGGAATGTGCTGCCGGGCTGCGTTCCCTCGGGAACTTTAAGATTGTGCTCGCCTTCCAGAGTGGGTACGCGAATTTCAGCGCCCATCGCCGCCTGCGTTACCGACAGCGGGACGACGCAGTGCAGATCGTTCCCTTCTCGTACAAAAAACGGATGCTCCTTCACATGCAACACAATGTAGAGGTCGCCCGCGGGGCCGCCGCCGGGGCCAGTTTCGCCTCCGCCAGTAAAGCGTATGCGCGTGCCATCTTCCACGCCCGCGGGAATTTTCGCATCCACGGAGCGCTGACGAAGAATCCGGCCTTCGCCTTTGCATTTGGGGCAGGGATCGGTAATTACGCTGCCGGTTCCCTGACACGAAGGGCACGTTCGCGCGATGCTGAAGAAGCCTTGCTGATAGCGCACTTGCCCGCGGCCGGAGCAAGCGCGGCAGGTAGTGGGGCCTTTACCGGCCGCCGCGCCCGAGCCGCGACACTCTTCGCAGGCTTCGTGACGGCGGACCATCACTTTCGTTTCCGTGCCGAAGGCGGCCTCTTCAAACTCGATGCTCAAATCTTCGCGCAGATCAGCGCCACGCTGAACCCGGCCCCGGCGGCGGCCGCTGCCGCCACCGAAAGCGTCACCAAAACCGAAGAACTCGCCAAAAATCTCGCTTATATCCTGGAACGGCGTGCCATCGAAGCCTCCGCCGGCTCGGCCGCATTCCCCACGCCAGCGTGGCCGTAGCGGTCATAGAGCGATCGCTTATCCGTGTCGGCGAGAATGGCATAGGCCTCGGTGACTTCCTTGAAGCGTTCTTCGGCGTCAGGGTTGTTGGGATTCCGGTCGGGGTGGTGCTGCATGGCAAGCTTGCGATAAGCGCTCTTCAGTTCGACTTCCGTGACCGTGCGGCTCACGCCGAGCACTTCGTAATAATCGCGTTTTGCGTTTGTAGCCAGAACAAATGCCTTTCTTCGATCAGAAACTTTGTGAAAACAATGGGTAGGAACTTACGTCTTAACTATCTCCCCGGATTCTTCGCGACCTTCACCATCGCGGGCCGCAGCAGCCGGTCTTTGTATTTATAGCCGCGCTGCAGTTCTTCGATCACCTGGTGATCCGGTGCGTTAGTGGTTTCCACCATCTCGATAGCCTCGTGATAATGAGGATCGAACGGCTCGCCTTTCGCCACAATCGCGTTCACCGAAAGCTTGCCCAGCGCAGCCTGCAGTTGCTTGTAAATCAATTCCACTCCGCTGCGCAGCTCCGTGGCATCCGATTTTGCCCGCAACGCGAGATCCAGGCTGTCCACCACCGGCAACAAAGATTTGATCGCATCCGCAACCGCATAGTCGCGAGATTCCTGCTGTTCCTTTGCTGAGCGCCGTCGCGCATTTTCAAACTCAGCCTGCGCCCGCGCCAGCCGGTCAAGCAGCGAATCCCGTTCTGCCTTCAGCTTCTGCAACTCCGTCTCCGCGCCAGTCGATTCTCCGCTCACCGTCTTTGCAGTGGTCTCATTCCTATCATCCGACGCTGCCGGCAGTTCGTGCTCCAAATCCAGTCCTGCATTCGCTTCTGACTTGCCGTTCGTTTTACTCATAACCACTATCATTGCTCCGATTCATTCAGAATTTTGTCAAAGAGGCGCGCGATATAGGAAACCGCCGTCATCGTATGCTGATAATCCATGCGCGTGGGCCCGATCACCGCCAGCGATCCAACCATATCGCTTCCCGACCGCGCCGGCGCTCCGATCAGCACGAAGTTCTGCATGGAAGGCAACGCATCATCCAGCCCAATCACGACCCTCACCGCCTCCTGCTTTACATCGAGGTAGGCTCCAAGGAGTTTCGCGACTTTTTCTTTCTCGCCCAGAGTCTGCAACAATTCCTGCAAACGCTTGCGATCCTCCTGCCCCGTTACCAGGTTGGCCGCGCCTTCCACAAACACCACCTGCGTGCCCGTCTCAGAAGTCAAAGCGCCCTGTTTATAGAGTTGCTCGATCGAATTCATCAGACGGTCGTACTCGCTGCGTTCCTGCTCGATTCTTCGTGCCAGTTCGGCGCGCATGGACTCCATCGTCCAGCCGCGGAAATTCTCGTTGATATAGCGCGCCGCGAGATCCAGCTCCGCCTGCGGCAGATCGAGTCGCAACACACGGTCACGCACCAGCCCCGAACGCGTCACCAATACCGCCAGCACTTTCTGATCGCCCAGGCGCGAGAAGTACACGTGCTCCAACGCGTTTTTAGCACCGCTGGTGGCGACGGTTATACCCACGTTCCGTGAAATCAGCGACAGCACATGCGAGGTACGCTCCATGAACTCCTGCACATCGCTGATGCCCGCCAGCGAATCGGAGATCATGCTTTCTTCCTGCGGCGCTAACTTCGCCGTACCCGTGATTTGCTCGACATAATAACGGTAGGCATCGGTGGTCGGCACGCGCCCTGAGGATGTATGCGTCTGCTCCAGAAACCCAGCCTCCGACAAATCCGCCATCACATTGCGAATCGTCGCGGGACTCAATCCCTCGCGGTTCGAACGCGACAGTGTAAGCGAGCCCACTGGTTCGCCTGTAGAAATGAACGTCTCCACAATCGCAGTTAGAACTTCGCGTTCCCGCTTACCGATATTTGGATCTGATGGCATTTAAACTACACGCCTGTTTTGCGCTCGCTACCGACAAAACACCCGTCTCATAACAGTTCGGGCGTCCAACTTAGCATTTTCTACTAACTGTATTAGATGCAGAAACTTAGCTTTAGGCGCAAAGCGCGCTTCCTGCTTGGATTCTAGGAACGCATCTGCGTCCTGTCAAGGACGCGTATGGTGCCCGCCAAGTTGTTCTTAACAATTGACAGCCTATGCGATACTTGCGCGATATGTAGGTTCATTCCGAGGATTTATCACTTCGTCGAAGTCGAATTAGAGCTGCTGCCGGAGATTGGCTGACTGCGCAGTTCAAAGCGCTACCCAAGTCAGAAGAGTAACATCTCGCTTTGAGCCTGATCCTGGAAGAAGTAGTTTTCATTCGAAGGATATACATTGCTTATGACGGAATGGTTCGCGCGCCCTGTGCTACACGTGACCGACGTTGAGGCTTCGCTCCGCTTTTACATTGACCGGCTCGGCTTCACGAGCCCCTGGCGCTACGAGGATGACGGCAGAGCGTATGTCGCCCAGGTCGATCGACAGGGCTGCGCACTTATTTTGGCCGACACGTGGCCGGAGAAGATTGGCAAGGGACTAATGTTCATTTCCCTGAACGTCGAACCGGCTACGCGTGAGGCCGCAGTCGCCGCGTTGGACGCGCTACGTGCCGAATTCGAGGCCAAGGGTGTTCCGGTCAAGGATGGTTCATGGGGCTACCGACTTCTGGTGGTCGATGATCCCGACGGCAATCAACTCTTCTTCAACTATCCAAACGAGACTGCATCCGGCGAGGTTGTTGAAGGTCAAGCGTAATCGTCCAGCGGACAAGCATCGCTACGTCGGCCGATCTCAAATAAATGATGTGGAATTGCTTATTTACAGCAATTCAGGGTTCCTGTAGCCTTGGCGGAACTCACGGGTAAGGACAATACTGTGTTGGCGACGTGAGTCTTTAGGCTAGGTTTCGCAGCTCGTCCGAGCATTTTTCGCGAAAGCATATTGGATGGAGGAACCCTTATGAAACATCTCACATTCTTCCTGATTGCAGTTACAACAATGGCCGGCCTTGTCGCCCTCATCGCCCCTGCACCGGGACACGCGGATGGGGGATCCGCCCCCTTCGTTACCGAAATCCCTCACGGGTACCGCGACTGGCAGTGGATCTCCTCGGCCCATGAAGCAGGCAACCTCAACAGTTTAGGCGCCGTCCTGGGCAACGATGTCGCGATCAAGGCGTACCGTGAAGGCAAGCTTCCGTTCCCGGATGGCACGATTCTTGCTGCTCTGCATTACCGTAACGTCCCATCGGATGAAAACAACAAAGTCTTTGGTCAAGTCCAATCTTTCGTTCCCGGGGCTCCCACGAACATTCAGTTCATGGTCAAGGACTCAAAAAAGTACGCCGCAACCGGCGGCTGGGGATTCGCTCACTTCGCAGACGGCAAACCTGGCGACGCGGCATTCATGAAAAGTTGCTTCCCCTGCCACGAGAAGACCAAAGCGACCAACCTTGTCTTTACTCGTTATGCACCTTGATGCTTAAAACTAGAGCAGAAAAGAATGAGACGATGGCCGCACACAAATTTGGTTCTTATTTTTTGGGCTCGAATCCGCGTCCCACGCGGAACACATGCCCATCCGGATGGCGAAGGTGCATCTCGCGAACGTTCCACGGCATATCGGTAGGCGGAAATGTGACCTCCAGCCCGGCGGCGACGCAATGCTTATGCATCTCGTCCACGTCGTCCACCCAGACCGACATCCAGACGCCCTTGTCGCCCGCTTCGTCTCCGTCCTGCTGAAACGTAGTGGTGTTGGCGCCGCGACCGCGGCCTCCTTGTGCCCCCTGACAAAGAAAGATGCAAACTTCCTTGCCCGATCCAACCGCGCCAAACGTCGGAGGTGTTCCCCAGTCCCACAATTTCTTCCATCCCCACTTCTCAAACCACGCGACCGTGCTGGCGATGTCGGACACGTTCAATATCGGAGTCAGACCTTTGGCTTCCATAACGGAAGAAGGATAACACCCGGACGACTGAAGGATTTGGCCTACTGTCGGTAAACGCTAATTTGGAAGAGATTTAGAGAAGAGCCACGGAAATAGCTTTGGCTCGTCGTAGGCCTTATTCCAGCAGGCGTGTCCGACGCCTGGATATTCGGTGTAGTGGACTTCCGCGCCGATCTGCTTCATGGCTTCCGCCATGCGTTGAGATTCGGTGACCGGAACGATGTCGTCGTCGGCGCCATGAAATATCCAGACTGGAACTTCTGCCGACCGCTGGGCTGCGGCCAAATATGAATCCGGTGAATCCGGCGGCGTAACTTTGGCAAGATCGGGAATGGCGCTTCAGTGCCGCTGCCGGCGGACGAATCCCTCCGCAGATCACCACCAGAGCCGCGAATCTTCCAGGATATTTCTCGGCAAGATGCCACGCGCCAAAGCCGCCCATGGATAGGCCCGTGAGATAGATGCGATGAGTGTCGCCATGGAATTCTTTGGTGGCTTCCGCGAGAGCGGCCATCGCCAGGTCGTCGAAGGGCGGCAAAGTCCACCAATGATTTTTGGAGCATTGCGGCATAACCACGATTGCTTCGATCGCCCCGCGGTTGGAACGGATGGCGGGGCCGATGCCCACGGCGGTCTGCAGCAAGCCATCGCTGCCGCGCTCGCCAGCGCCATGAAGAGCAAGAATCACAGGCCATCTCCGGTGGGGCGTCCAATCTTCCGGAACGAATACCTGATATTTATATGAACGTCTTGGATGGTTGCAGTGCGGTCGAGAAACCCTGTGTCATGCTTTTTTGCTTGAGCTGGCCGTGGGAGCTAGCAGGCGCTAGAAGCCAAAAATGCGAGCAGTGCCCTTATGAAAAACGGCTCTCCAGAAAACAGCCACCAAGTCCCTCCGCCGCCAGACTTTAGCATGTAATTTTGCGTAAAGCCGCGTTGCGCTTTTGTATTCGATGTCGAAATTCGAGTGACGGTTGGCTGCCAGATAGCGTCTAAGTGAGTGGTGAGCACGGGACGCCGATTAGAACTGGATGCGATGCGGGGAGTGATGCTGGTATGGATCGCCCTGACCCATTTGCCCACGGCTGCGAGTGCATGGGTAAATCAACCTTTCGGTTTCGTCGGAGCCGCAGAGGGCTTTATTTTTCTTTCGGCCCTGTTCACGGGACGGATCTACTTCCGTATCGCGGCTCGCGAGGGCTATCCGGCAATGGGCGGAAGCTGTGGGCGCGCACGCTGCGCTTGTATGTCTACCATGCGCCTTGCTGGCTTTTACGTTCTTGGTCGCGGTCCCCATCGCCTCCCGTGGCAATCGGCCTGGGCTTCACAACCTTCTGGATTTTTACTTCATGGCTGGGCCAAGCAAGCGGTCACTCGAGGCCATCCTGTTGATTTATCGTCCGCCGCTGCTCGATATCCTGCCGATGTACATCATCTTTCTGTTGTTCACGTTGATTGCAATTCCGCTGGCGCGGCGCATCGGATGGAAACCAATCTTGTGGACATCTTTTTCTTTCTGGGTACTCGCTCAGTTTGGATTCCGCAACGCTGAACACACATTCATGATGCGATACATTCCCACGCGAATCCCGTTGAACGAGATGGGCTCATTCGACCTCTGGGCCTGGCAATTTCTCTGGTTCGTGGGTGTGTGGCTGGGAGTGCGTTGGGC
Organism: uncultured Acidobacteriaceae bacterium; assembly: GCA_963838015.1. Taxonomy (GTDB): domain Bacteria; phylum Acidobacteriota; class Terriglobia; order Terriglobales; family Acidobacteriaceae; genus Sulfotelmatobacter. The sequence goes on from CAWIPG010000002.1 coordinate 530,357, forward strand.
CCAGGGCAATTTGGAGATTGAAACGTGGGCCAAGCGCGCGCTCGTTCCAGCTTTGGTAATCGCTGTTTTTTGTTTCATCATGCGGCGAATACTCGCTCACGGTTTGGAACTGGGCGCTTTTGAATTTCTCTTTGACAAGTGGCACCTCGGACCAATAAGGATGCTCGACTTCGCGGCAGTGTCAGCGTTGCTGATCCTTTCGCAACCAGTTACCAAGCCCGCAGCGGTAAAGCCTTTGGTGCTGTTGGGACAATCTTCGCTGCAGGTCTTTTGCGTACATCTTCTGTTTTGCTTCGCAGGTCTCACGCTGCTGGGCAATGCGTCAATGCTGAGTGGATGGCGCCAATTCGCACTTTTGAGCGCGACCATCACCGCAATGTTAATCACGGCGAAGATTTTCTCGAAGAGTGAGGCCAAGACCGAAAGCTCAGGGAAGAAACCAGTATCTTCCGGATCGAAATCCTCATATGCGGCAAATCAGGCAGTTGGCGCGGGATAACATGCCCAGACTTTGGCCGAGCAAGAAAACCCCGCTCGTGAGAGCGGGGTTTTCGATTTGGGCTGGAACGGTGAAAACTGCACGAAAGACTTAGCGCCTGCCGCCGTGGCCTCCGCCACCGTGACCTCCACCGCCGCTGTGTCCACTGCTGGCGTGTCCGCCGCCAGAGTGTCCGCCACCGTGCGAACCGGCGAAGCCTCCGTGCGAAGAGGATCCGTGCGACTGGCCGCCGCGGCTGCCGCTGAAACCGCCAGAGCGCGACGCGCCTGATTGGCGTCCAGCGAAACCTCGGTCGCCGCCGGAGAATCCTCGGTTGCCAGCGTAGGCTCGGTTCCCTTCAGCACCCCGGTTAACGGCTGTCCCGCGATTGCTGCCAGCGAAGCCATGCGATGCCCCGGCATAGCCTCGAGATGCGCCCGCATATCCGCGGCCTGCGGTGCCAAACCCGCGTCCACCGCGATCCGCAAACCCGCGCGCTCCGAATCCACCATGACCGGCAGAGAATCCTCGATAATTTCCGTGCACAAAAGCGGCATGGTTATAGAACGCTCCTCCGCGATAGGCCCAAGGATGGCCGCCAAAGAAGACTCCACCGTGGAAGCCCCAGCCGATTCCCCATCCATGCCATCCCCAACCGAAACCTAAGAACGGCCAGAGTGGGAAACCCAAGCCGAACGAAATATACGGGCCGCCGAATCCAACTCCCCACCACGGATAGAACCCGGGCCACACGCCTACCGGATACCCGTACACATACGCCGGGTTGTAAGTGGGCACATACACCACATCCGGATCAGCCGGCTGGATGTCCACATCCGACCCCTGCTCATAGACGCGCTGTTGAGGCGTAGTCCGCAGATTGCCCGCGTCGTAAGCCTTGTGACGCATGTACTGGACCGCCTGCATCACGTCATCCTGCTGGTTCTGATAGACCTGGCCCAGTTCGGAGGTCCACGACAAATCCCGGTCCAGGTTCGCCAGCACTGTGGGAAACTCAACAAGAGCCTTCACGCTCGGATCCCAATCCTGCTGGTCCGCTTGGGCAGCCAGATCTCGTCCCTTCAAATTCGGGTTCGCCTGCACCATCCGGTTCGCCTCGACAATTTGCGTCGGATACTCTGACGCGGCCAATATCTGCGCCACCAGCGAATCGGGATACAGCGCAATTGGAGCTACCAGCTTATGCAACTGCTCCGGAGGCAACGCTGTGTATTGCCGTTGAGCCGGCCCCGTTGGAGGCGGAGGCGCCTGCGCCTGGTCTTGGTATGGGCCTTGATCTTGTGGTGGCGGTGGCGCGACATCCTGAGGCGCACTCTGATCCGGCGCATTGTATTGCGGCGCGGGCTGCTCTTGCGGCGGTGCCTGATCTACCTGCGCGCTGATTCCCGCTGAGGGTTTGTCCATCGACGGACCCTGCGCCCACAAGGCAGTGCCGGTCCCAAGCGCCATTGCTCCCGCTAATACCGACGTAAGAAGTGTTCTAGATAATTTGGTTTTCATATGTCCCCCAGAACTCCTGTTACTAGATTGAACACGGGGAATGGGGAAGAGTTCCGTTCTTTTGATGAACTTAGGCGGTTGATTTCAGCCAGGCAGTGGTGGATTTCGCGCAATCAACGACGAGAGGACAAACTGTAGTTTTCACATCTAAAAGCTGAGAATGCCTACGGCACTTTCGCAAACCACTCCTCGAACCATTCGAGAGTGCGAAGAGTATAGTCCCGCGCGTCGGCGGGTTTTATAAACGCATGCCCTTCGTTCGGATAAACCACCAGCCTGGTCGGGACGTGCAGATCCTCAAGCGCATGCCACCACTCGACCGATTGCTCCATCGGCACTTCGCCATCGCGGTCGCCGACGATGATAAGCGTGGGCGTCTTCACTGCTTTCACGAAATGCATAGGATCGCTTTTCGCATACACCGCCGGATCGTCATAGACCGATGCGCCGAAGAATGGAATCATCCATTCGTCGATATCGTTCAGACCATAATAGCTCAGCCAATCAGAGAGGCCAGCGCCCGCGACTGCCGCCGCAAAACGCGGCGTCTGAGTCTCGGCCCACATGGTCATATATCCACCATAGCTGTGGCCGCGAATGCCGATGCGCTTGGTATCGATGGGATATTCTTTGGAAAGCGCATCTATTCCGGCCATGATGTCGCGATAATCGCCGCCGCCAAAATCTTTTACGTTGCCCTGCGTGAACGCTTCGCCTTGTCCAAAGCTGCCGCGCGGATTGGGGCAAAGAGCAAAGTATCCCATCGCTGAAAGCGATCCCATGCTCCGCTCGCCCCACTGCGAAACGCACGCCGCGGATGGCCCTCCGTGAACCGTCACTACCAGCGGATATTTTTTTCCCGGGGAAAAATCCTTGGGCAGCATCAACCATCCTTGCACCCGTGTGGTGCCGTTCATCCAATTTACATTTCGCATTTCGCCCCATGCGGGCTTAAGGTCGGCGTTCAGATTCGTGACTCGTTTCCAGCTTCCAATTGGACCTGCCCAAACTTCCGGCGGCGTACTTCCCGATTGCCGCACGATGGCCGTGATCAGGCCATCGCCCGTTGATGATGCGATCGAGGTCCAGGCAAGGCCGGTTGGATAGGCCCATTCTTCGCCAGTCCACAGCGACTTGGCGGCGGCCTTCGCACTGACAGTCGCAAAGCCGGCGTTTCCATCCACGTTTTGCGCGAAGGTAATGCGATCGGGCCCAGTCCACGCCAGCGCGTACGGAGACGACTTAATGCCGGGGGTTAGATTTCGCGCAGTACCTCCAGTGATCGAGACCAACCGGATGTCGCCGCCGGTGGAACCTTCGTCACTCATCAGTCCTTCAATGAATGCAACACTCTTTCCATCGGGAGAGATGCGCGGGTCGGCGATTTGCAGCTTCGGCTTGTAGATTTCCTTCAGCTTACCCGTGGTTGCATTCGCCAGATAGAGACGCGCGACATACCAGTTCGTATCCCCGGAGCCGGGCGCGGCCGTTATCACCCAGCCTTGTCCATCAGGAGTCCAATCATATTCATGGACGTAGAAATCGGCGGGCGTGACTTGCGTGAGGTGATCTGTGCTTAAGTCGACGGTGGCGATACGCTGCTCGAAGATTTCCTGGCCGATGACTCCCGCAAGCGGCGTCATGGGCTGCAACGGGCCCGCCGCGCGCGGCATACCCTCGATGAATAGGAGAGCGAGCTTTGATCCGTCGGGAGAGAAGCGTGGAGCCTGAGCGTAGCCTTTGAGGTCTGCATGTTTCGCGAGAGTGGAACCATCGGCCCCGGCAGTCCAAAGCTGAGCGGAGGGACCGTCACCGGGAAGATCAGCAATGAATGCGATGCGCTTGCTGTCCGCGGACCACGCCACATCGCGCAGCGCAAGGTTTCCTTCCACCGCGATCGCATGCGATGAGCCGCCACCCACAGAAGTTACCGTGATTCTATCGTCGACGATATAGGCGACCTGGCTACCGTCGGGAGAGAGTGCAACCTCAGCGATTCTCTTGGCATGCGGCAGGGAGTCCAAAACGCTAGCGGCGCGCGACGCACCAGCTTGGCCCTGCGCGAAAAGAAAAAGAGAAGAGGAGAAAAATACGGATGCGATGGCATAAACCATTCGGCGGCGCAGACGGAACGAGTCGGGTCGTAAATTCATGGCTGGAGGAGTATACCCGACCGGAATCCGGGCTCGCATCTTCCCTGCTCAGCCGTCTCCGCGTATCCTCAACCTTCACGATGCGAAAACACTTTCTATGAAATCCAAACTGCACGTCGCCGTGGTCGGAGCCGGAGCCTTCGGCGGCTGGGCTGCGCTTCAACTGCTCGAGCGCGGAGCTCGCGTCACCCTGCTAGATGCCTGGGGTCCGGGCAACTCGCGCGCCTCTTCAGGTGGCGAGACTCGCATCATGCGCGGGACCTACGGTCCCGACCAGCCCTACACAGGACTTGCGGCGCGGGCTTTGAAGCTGTGGCAGAAATATGAACGGCGCTGGAAACGGCAATTCCTGCATCGCACCGGTGTTCTCTGGATGGTGAGCAGCCGCGACGACGCTTATGAGCGCGAGTCACTTGCGATGCTTCGCGAAGCCGGAATTAAGTTTCAGGAATTCTCCACTCCTGAGATGAAAAAGCGCTGGCCGCAGATTAACTTCTCAGACGTGCACTGGGGAATCTACGAACCTGAGTGCGGATACCTTGACGCACGCGCTAGTTGTCAGGCCGTGGTCGATGCGTTCATTGCAGCAGGTGGAAGCTATCGTCAGATCGCGGTCCTATCCGACCAGTTAGAGCACGCGCCTCTTCGCAGCCTGACTCTTTCCGATGGGTCGCGGCTCAAAGCCGATTGCTACCTTTTTGCTTGCGGACCATGGCTGGGCAAACTTTTTCCTGAAACTCTTGGTCGACTCATTCAACCAACCAAGCAGGGCATCTTCTTCTTCGGAGCGCCCGCCGGGGACCTGCGTTTCACCGACGCACATCTTCCAGTATGGGGCGATCACGGCAAGCGTTTTTTCTACGGCATCCCGGGCAGCGACCGGCGCGGCTTCAAAGTGGCCGATGATACGCGCGGCAGCGCGTTCGATCCCACGTCCGGTGAGCGCATGGTTAGCCAGGCCACGCTGAAGCGCGTGCGCGAGTATCTTGCTTTCCGCTTTCCCGCGATGAAGGATGCTCCACTGATCGAAACGCGGGTTTGTCAGTACGAGCAGACGCCGGACAGCAATTTCATTGTGGATCGACATCCTCGCATGGAAAACGTCTGGCTGCTCGGCGGCGGCTCCGGACACGGGTTCAAGCATGGACCGGCGCTGGGGGAGTTGATGGCCGAGTTGATTGTGAAAGATGGCGAGGCAGATGCCGTTTGGCGGATTTCAAGGTTCTCGAAACGACAGAAAACGTCAAGAGCTTAAACACCCTTCGACTTCGCTCCGGGCAGGCTCCAAACACAGAATGCTTTACCCTGTGTTCCCCGTGCCACCTGTGGTTAAGCCGTTGATTTACTGAATCGAAATCACGCTAGCCGATTCGCCCGCCTTAATCTCTCCCACACGCGCCACAACCTTCCGCGCAAACGAAAAGATCGACTTGGCGTGCGGCGAATTCTCGCCTTCCAGCACGATCGGCTTCCCGCCATCCCCGGACTTGCGCACCTCCGGGTCAAGCTCAATGCTGCCCAGAAACGGCACGCCGAAATGCTGCGCCATATTTTCCGCACCACCGCGCGAGAAGATATCGATCTCGCGGTTGCAGTGCGGACACACAAAATAGCTCATGTTTTCGACCACGCCTACCAGATCCACCTTCATCTGCCGGAACATTTCGATGGCTTTGCGCGCATCCTGCAGCGAAACGTCGGAGGGAGTCGAAACCACCACCGCACCCGTCAGCGGCACCGACTGCACCAGCGACAACGCGATATCGCCGGTGCCCGGCGGCAGGTCGATGACCATGTAATCCAGATGTCCCCAGTCCACCTGCCCGAGAAACTGCTTCACGATCTGGTGCAGCATGGGACCGCGCCAGATGATGGGTTTGTCCCCTGGATTAAGAAAACCTACCGAAATTACTTTCAGCCCATGCGCCTGCAGCGGGTCAATGCGGTTTTCCGCACCCACCTTCGGCTGTCCGCTCACGCCCAGCATCAGCGGAACATTCGGCCCATACACATCGGCATCCAGCAGGCCAACTTTGTATCCCATCTTGGCCAGAGCGACGGCCAGGTTTACCGACAACGTAGTCTTGCCGACGCCTCCCTTGCCCGAACCAACGGCGATGATGGCATCGACTCCGGGCAACGGCTGCGGACCTTGCGTGGGCTGACCGGGATGGGGCATATGTGCGTTCAAGGGATCACACTCCAAGGGATGAATCGTAATGATGAGGCAGAACCCAAACTTGATTATACAGGCGGAGGTGATGCAATTGCCGATGGACGGATCGGACGATTTATGGATTACGCTTTCGCCTTTCGGCGCCGCTCCACCTCCGTGCGCCGCATCTCGCGGCGGCGTCCGGCATCGTCGTAACGTCTCTTCTGCTCTTCGGTCTCCGGAATCACCGCGGGCACTTTCAGGCGATTGCCCTTAGCGTCCACGACGACAAACGTGAGGTGCGCCGAGGCCACATGCTGCACTGTGTCGGCAATGTAGTTCTCCACGAAAACTTTCACGCCGACTTCGGCCGAGGTTTGAAAGACCCGGTTTACCGATGACTTCAGAACCACCATGTCTCCGACCTGCACCGGCACGAGAAAATCGATGTGATCCACCGAAGCCGTTACCGCGTAACTGCGCGCGTGGCGGTGAATGGCCAATGCGCCGGCGAGATCGATCCAATGCATCAATCGCCCGCCGAGCAGCGCGCCCAGCGGGTTGGCATCGTTGGGCAGAACCAGTTCCGTCATCTCGGATTGCGAATCCCGCACCGGCCGGGGTATCAGTATCTCTTCGTTCATTGTCTTTCCTCGTTCGGTTGTTTAACAGGCAATTAACTTGAAGCCGCGCGAATCACTTCCGGTCTTTTTCTTTTCTGCAGATAAGATTCCAGAAAACATTCCGCCATGCGCTGCACTCGAAGGTCGGGATGTGGTTCTACCCACCGCGCCGCGACCGCATCGAATTGCAGCATCCCGTGATCCGAAGGACGATGCCCACGCTCGCATACGTAATGGATCTGAATGCGCATGGCGCTTCCGTTCTTGCCATCGCTGCCAGCGGTTCGCGCGGCAAAGCGCACCGAATCCCACGCTCGCTCGCGCGGCAATCGGCCACAACCTTCGGCGTAGCCAAGGTTGCAGAACTCGCGCAATTCTTCCTGGGACGGAGCTTCATCCTCGTGTCCGGGGGCGGTGCAGTGACCACTCCATCCACAGCCCAGCGGAAGCCGCTCTGCATGCAACCAGCTTCCATCTAATTTTTCTATCGGCATGAAAAATGGACAGGCCACCGCATTCCTTTCAGGGGCAATGAAATGTTAAGGACTGCTCATTCTACTCATCTCGACAAAGGCAAGCCAGAGGCCCGAATCCACCGCGATCCAAAAAGTGAAGGCGCGGTTTGTAGTAACCTCTCAGTGATAACTGAAAACCGAGAACTGAGAACTGTTTATGGACCGGATCGCCGCACTTAACGACATTCTCACGCAGAACCCAAACGACACCTTCGCCCGCTACGGTCTGGCGATGGAATATTCCAATCAGGGTGACTTCGATCGCGCGCTGGCCGAGTTTTCGATTCTACTGAAGGCAAATCCCGAATACACGCCGGGTTACTTTATGGCAGCGCAAACGCTAGCTCGCGCCGACCGCGTCGCCGAAGCTAAGACGATGCTCACTGACGGCATCGCCTCCGCGCAACGCACCGGAAACCTGCATGCCTTGGGTGAAATGGAAGCCATGCTGGCTGAGTTGGGATAGGCATTAAATCGACGATGAATCACCCGGCCATGCGTCCCATCGCCCACTCCACGACGCTTGGGAATAACTGATAAATCTTCTGCGGCACGTACATCGACCAGGGCACAATCACTTCCCGCTTCCGCTTCAAATACCCCCGCAGCGTGGCTCGCGCGACACGTTCGGCGGTAATCCCCTTTACCGACGCCGGACGCACCCTCTTCAGCTCTTCGCCGCGAAGCGCATTCTCGCCAAATGCGGTCCGCACGTATCCGGGACAAACCGTCAATACATGAATTCCTTCTTTCTTTAGTTCGATGCTCGCGCCTTTACCGATCGCGTTCAAAGCAAACTTGGTCGCGCTGTATGCCGAATGGAACGCGACGGGAATGTGCCCAGCCACGCTGGAGATGTTGATAATCGTCCCACCACCTTGCTGCCGCATCACTGGAATAACGGCCTGCATCGCGGCCACGGATCCGAAGAAATTTGTGTCGAACATTTCGTGGCACGCCGCCATATCCATTTGCGCCACGGAATCCAGCAGACCGTGCCCGGCGTTGTTTACCCAGATGTCGATCCTCTGAAAGTGATGGAGGGTCAAGCCAATGGCGCGGTCGATGTCCTCCCGATGACGCACATCGCATGCCATGGCTAGGGTGCGCTCGGTGTGCCCGACACGCATGCGCGCCGCCTCAACTCTACCCGCGTCGCGCGAGAGGAGGATTACGCTCGCGCCCTGATCGGCGAAAATTTTCGCAATTGCTTCCCCGATGCCCATGGAAGCGCCTGTGACCACCACAATTTTGCCAGCAAGTTCCATACGCGCTTTTATCGCCTGCAACTGGTGAAGTCAAGTGCTGCGGGGCATCCTCCGCTACATCCTGCGATACAATCAGCCAGCGCGCGGTGTTTGTGCTCGTCCCGCGCTTGAAACCGGAGACTTGCTTGGACGCGCTTCTGCCGCTGTTCCCTCTCGATGTCGTCCTGTTCCCCGGTACCGCCCTGCCCTTGCACATTTTCGAGCCGCGTTACAAAGAAATGATTGGCGAATGCCGTGCCCACCGTCGCCACTTCGGAGTCGTGCGCGCCCTCGATCAAGGTTTGGCTGAAGTGGGATGTACCGCTGAAATTGTTACGGTGGTGAAAGAGTACCCCGATGGGCGGCTCGACCTTGTAGCCGTAGGACGCAAGCGCTTTGAACTTCTGCGCATCAACCAGGAACGTTCTTTTCTGCAGGCAGAAGTTCTGATGATTGATGATGACCCAGGAACTTCGCCGGGAGAAGAGATCTCGCGAGCGATCGAGTTGCATTCCGAACTTGCGGCCATCGCTGGAGTGAAGCAGGATCTCTCGGCTGCGGACCGGCTGTTACTTTCTTTCCACCTTGCCGGCTCTCTGCCTCTCGATCTGGATTTCAAGCAGAAGCTGCTCTCGCCGCGCTCCGAACCGGAACGTCTTTCATTACTCATCAGCTATCTCAAGACGATTATCCCCAACGTTCGCCGGACCGCAAAGACACGCGAGAAGGCGGGAGGCAACGGGCACGTGCACTGAAGCCCGAAGCCCGCTCTTCCGCGTATAATCCAGAAAAGTAGTTGGGGGTTCCCTCATGAGTCTTCCGCGCACGCTCGGCGAGTTGCGCTCCAGTAGTTTTTCCGAAGAACGTCTGCGCAACCGCCGCGTGAAAGACGAACTCCGCGATAACCTAGTTGTCCGCTTGCGTAATAACAAGGACAGCAGCATCTTCCCCGGCATCGTCGGCTATGACGACACCGTTGTTCCCCAGATCGTCAATGCCGTTCTGTCGCGGCACAATTTTATTCTGCTCGGTTTGCGTGGTCAGGCGAAAAGCCGCATCCTGCGCGCTTTGACGACGCTGCTCGATCCACACATGCCCTACGTGACAGGATGTGAGATTCGCGACAATCCCTACGCTCCCATCTGCCGCCGATGCCGCGAAGAAGTCGCGCGGCTCGGCGATGCTACTCCCGTTTCTTATCTCACACCCGACGAGCGCTACGTAGAAAAACTTGCCACACCCGATGTCACCATCGCCGATCTGATCGGCGATATCGATCCGATCAAGGCTGCTCGCGGCGGACATGAATTGTCCAGTGAGTTCACGGTTCACTACGGGCTGCTGCCTCGGGCCAATCGCGGCATCTTTGCCATCAACGAACTTCCTGACCTCGCCGGGAAAATTCAGGTCGGATTGTTCAACATCATGCAGGAAGGCGATGTGCAGATTAAGGGGTATCCCATCCGGTTGCCGCTCGATGTTGCGATCGTCTTCAGCGCGAATCCGGAGGACTACACGGCGCGCGGAAAAATTATTACGCCGCTTAAGGACCGTATCGGCTCTGAGATTCGCACGCACTATCCGGCGACCGTTGAGGAAGGTATTGCGATCACTGCGCAGGAAGCCTGGACCCGCCGCAAAGGTCAGGCTTTACACCTGCCCAACTACATTTCAGAGGTGATCGAACGCATTGCGTTTACCGCACGCGAGGACAAGAAAATCGACAAGCGCAGCGGCGTGAGCCAGAGGCTTCCGATCTCGGCGATGGAGAATGTTATTTCGAACGCTGAACGGCGCGCCATTCGTAATGACGAAAAAATTGTTGTGCCCCGTGTAAGCGATATTTACGCCGCATTGCCCGCGATTACCGGCAAACTGGAACTGGAATATGAAGGCGAGATGAAAGGCGCTGACTTCGTTGGCCAGGAACTGATCCGCTCTGCGATTGCGAAAACCTACGACGAATACTTCACCGGCGCGAACGTGCAGCAGATTGTGCAGTGGTTCGACCTGGGCGGCGAGATTCAATTGTCCGATTCCGTTTCGGCTCTCGAAGCCCTTGAAAATCTGAAAGGGATTCAAGGATTGATCGACAAACTGGGACCGCTCGGCGTTTCGCAGAAAGAGAGCCCCGAGCAGCAGGTCTCGGCGGCGGAATTCATTCTCGAAGGACTGCACGCGCATAAGCGCATCGGACGCAACGAAGAGCGAGTTTTCAAGGCTGGCGAGAAAAAATCAGAGCCGCAGCGCGAGAAGAATTTCGAGAAGGAAGAACCGCCTTACCGGCAGAGGAGACAGTTTAATTAGGCTTCTGCTTTCAGCTTTCGGGCTTCGGCCAACCCGACAGCCATGGGAAATTAAGAGGCTTTGGTGAAGCCCGAAAGCCGAAGCTTGAGGCCCATTTATGAAGCGCATTCGCTACTCCAAATACGTGCCCGATCCTGCCGGCGAAATGAGTATGGAGGACCTGCTCGGCGCGCTCTCCGATTATCTACTGCAAAGCGGATTCCAGAGCGACATGTGGTACGAGATGCCGGAGGGCGAGCAGACCCTCGATGATCTGCGCCGCGCCATCGAACAGGCGCTGATGGATGGCGACCAGTTCGACGAAGACATGCGCGAGCGTTTGCAGCAGATGGCGGCCGATGGCGAACTCGACGAGCTTATCGAAAAGCTGATCGAGCGCATGCAGCAGGAAGACTACATTTCTATCGACCAATCTCCGGATCCGTCGCGGCCTTCCAGCACGGGCGGACAAGTGGGCGAAAATCAACAGCAGGCGAAATTCGAGATCACCGACAAGAGCCTTGACTTCCTTGGCTTCAAATCTCTGCGGAACCTGCTGGGGTCGCTCGGCAAATCCAGCTTCGGGCGCCACGATACGCGAGATTTGGCGACGGGCATCGAAGCCAGCGGGGCGTCGCGGACCTACGAATTTGGCGACACGCTGAACCTTGACATTACGGCGACGCTTTCCAGCGCCATTCAGCGCGAAGGGCTCAGCCTGCCGCTCAACATCGAATACTCTGACCTACAAGTCCACCAGTGTGAATACCAATCTTCCTGCGCCACAGTGCTGATGCTCGATTGTTCGCACTCGATGATTCTTTACGGCGAAGACCGCTTCACTCCGGCGAAAAAAGTTGCCATGGCGCTTTCGCATCTGATCCGCACACAATATCCGGGCGATTCGCTCTCACTTGTGCTCTTTCATGATTCGGCCGAGGAAGTTCCCCTGTCGCAACTCGCGCGGGTCAAAGTTGGTCCGTACTACACCAACACGCGCGAAGGCCTGCGTATGGCGCAAAGAATATTGCAGCGCCAAAGAAAAGACATGAAGCAGATCGTCATGATTACGGACGGCAAACCCTCCGCCCTCACGCTTGAAGACGGACGTATTTATAAAAACGCATTCGGTCTCGATCCTCTCGTCGTGAGCCAGACTTTGGAAGAGGTATCCAAGTGCAAGCGCGCTGGCGTTCTCATTAATACCTTCATGCTTGCGTCGGATTATGGGTTGGTTAAGTTCGTGCAGAAAGTCACGGAGATGTGCCGCGGGAAAGCCTACTTCACCACGCCCTACACGCTGGGGCAATATCTGCTGATGGATTACATGTCGCGAAAGACTAAGACCATTCACTAAGAAGCAAGAGTCGTATTGCGGCCAGACCACCCCTTGTTCGGCTTTTGCTTGTTCTTCGCCTAGAATTCCGGCCCCTTGCGTCCCCGACTAAACTGTCTCCCTGGGGAATCCCCCATTGATAAGGAGAATCGCTTATGAAACGCGCCTTCGCAGTTACACTGTTGCTCCTGTCGTTCACTTCGGTAGCCTTGGCCGACGGAGGTGGTATGCCGCCTACCGGGTCAGCGACCAAGCCGCCTAAGCCGGCGGTTGTCCAATTGGCCGACGGAGGCGGAATGCCGCCTACCAGCGCTAATAAGCCGCCCCGCCCTGAATTTGTCGTGTAGCAGAAATGAACACTCGAAGACCGGGAACAGTTAAGGTAAGCTGTTCCCGGCTTCAATGAACATCGCGGAGTTTATTCCGTCCTGCCTGTTGGTAGTGCTCCTTTGGCTGCTGGTTCGCAGGCGTGTTTATGCTGCTCTTCCGTATTTCTTTACCTATGCCACATTCGCGGTCGGAGCGGATACGGCGCGCTTCGCAGTTCACGGTCATCGGGAAGCTTACTACCTGACTTATTGGATCACTGAGGCCGGCTATGACCTGCTGGGAATCCTCGTGATGTACGAAGTGCTGCAAACGGTTTTCGGAAGTCTTACTCGCGCCTGGTGGACCCGTCTCATCTTTCCCGCTGTCCTTACTGCGGGTATAGGTATGAGCGTAGCGCGCGCGAGCGTTGTTCCGTCGCGCCTTAGCGGTATCCTCTTCTACATTGCGGTCGGCGAAATTGCTGTCCGCTTCGTGCAGGTATTCGTGTTCGCTGGATTGGTCACACTGGTCCCAGTTGTGGGTCTGCGCTGGCGACAGTATCCATTTGGCATAGCCACAGGGTTTGGGTTGTATGCCACGGTAATGCTGCTGACTACGACCAAGTTTTCGGATTTTGGAACAAAATTCAAATTCTTGTGGGGGGTGACCTCACTTGTGGCATACTCTGTTGCCGTGTTGATCTGGATATGGTTTTTTAGCGTGCCCCAAAAGAGACAGACCCTGAATTCGGAACTATCGGCCTCTTCCCCCGGTGATCTAGAACAATATAAGGACGCGTTACGGAGGATGCGCTAGGTTATGTTCTCTATTATTTCTACCTGGCTGATCATTGCGTGGGGCGCTCTATCGTGCATCTACATGCTGCGCTGTGCGTGGACACGCTTTCCCAAGCGCGACATTGATGTCGATGACGTCATTCCCTTTCTCTACCCGGTAGACATTTCGCTTGCCGAATCGCTCCTCGATCCGGCTGCAGAATTTGGATTTCGTTGGAAGCTTGGCCCGCTGCAGTTTCGCAACGCGCAACGGAAGCGCATGCGTTTGTATCTCGAGCTAACTCGCCGTATGGCTCATAACGCAAAAGTTTTGGTTCAGTTCGCCGATGCGGAAAAAAACAGCAGCGACCCTCGCCGCGCTGACCTGGCTTCTATTTTGCAGGAGCGGGCAATTGAAGTCCGCCTTTATTCCACGCTGGCCGGAATCAGGCTTCGCTTTTGGTTGTTGCTTCGGGCGGATATCTTGAACTTTGTGCCTACTCTAGCGAACCTACGGATCGCGGGCGAGATCGACGGTCTACGAACTTACGGCGCGTTAAAAACGGCGGCTGCAGCGGCCTTTGTGCAGTTGCCTTCCGATGAACTGGATTCGCTGACACGAAATCTGTGAGTTGGCATGCGCCCGAATTACTCTTATTCCCACGGAGTGGCGGCTCAATCCACTTTCCTTTCGGTCCTCTTCCTTTCACTCCTCGCCGCATGCACCACACTGCTGATACTCTTTTAAGAACTCTTTTTAAGAATCCATGGCAAATTGCATTCGATGTGGACGACAGCTTCCCGGGCTTACCTTCGGCAAGAAGATCTGCCAGTGGTGTGTGCAACACGAGGCCGCGCAGCGCGGCGAACTTGCGGACGACGCGCGGCAACCGGTGATGCGTACGCCCTGGGTTCGCCGCAGTGAACCCACGATCGGTCTGACCCAGATCATCTTCGGCATCAACGTTGCGGTATTCCTCGGCATGGTGCTCGCCTCTGGTAATCCGGCCAGCTTCGGCAATCCAATGCAAGAGTTCTCGACTCAAGAGACTCTCCTTTGGGGCGCAAACGCTGGCGCACTTACGTTTTCGGGAGAGTGGTGGCGGCTGCTCACTAACGTTTTCGTTCACGGCGGCCTGCTTCACATCGGTTTCAATATGTGGTGCTTGTGGTATCTGGGGCAGCTCTGCGAATCGTTGTATGGACGGTGGACCTACGCCAGTGTGTATCTCATCTGTGGGGTGGGAGCAAGTCTGGCCAGCGCGGCGTGGAATCCTTACCGGCCAAGTGTTGGCGCTTCGGGAGCGATCTTCGGTCTGGCTGGGGCGCTCATCGCGGGTTTCAAGCTGGGCGAGTTTTCCGTGCCGCGCGCCGCGCTCTCGGGGACGTTACGCAGCCTGGGGGCGTTTGTTGTTTATAACCTCATTTTCGGATTTGCGCTTCCGGGTATCGACAACACCGCGCATATTGGAGGCTTGATCACGGGATTAATCGTGGGCGCGCTGATTGCCGTGGTCGCACCGTACCAAGACCGGCCGCTGCGCCGAATTGCCGTTTTTCTTGTAATGATTCTCGCGCTTGCTGGCATTGCGGTTGGGGCAGCGCATTACAGGGGCTTTCCCCTGCGCTTTGGGCGAGTTCACCTGGGACAGGCCAACGACTCCCCTGGAGGAGACCCAGCGCAGGCGATTGCACACCTCCAGAACATCGTGCAGCAGCGTCCCGATTATGTTCCGGCACGTTTTGCTCTGGCACAGGGCTATTTCAATCAGGCTGAGTACACGCAGGCGGAAGATGAACTCAAGCGGGTGCTTAAACTTCAGCCGCAACATGCTGGCGCCCGCACGGTGTTAGGGATGGTGTATCTCAATGAGAATCGTCCAAAGGACGCGAAAGACACTTTCACGCAGTTGCTAACCCAGGAACCGAATAGCCCCGATGCCCACTACGGCCTTGGCCTCGCCTTGGCCGCGGAACAGAACGATCAAGCTGCCATCGAAGAGTATAAAAACGTAGTTCGGATCGACCCGCATTTTGGCGGAGTGAATTACAACCTTGGCGTCTCCTACGCGAGACTCAAGCAGTACGACGACGCCATCGCCGCATTCCTCAAAGAGCAGCAACGGGACGGGGATGATTATGAAATCGAGACCGCTCTAGCCGATGCTTACCAAGCTAAGGGGCTCTCCAAGCAGGCGCAGGAAGCGAAGAGTAAAGCAACGCAATTGAAGGATCGCGAAGCGGATCGATGAATATCAAATTGCGGAGGCATGACTGAAACCGTGCCGTTCCCGGTTGTTGCGAAAATTAATTTTCTGCGGCTTTAAAGCTGTGCCGTCCCCTAAAACTTTATCAGGCAGTTTCTAGCCGTCGGCCTTTTTGACTGCCAGTTCTGCGCCTTGGAATCCGATACGGCTGTGGGTGCCGTCGCAGAAGGGCTTGTTCACTGAGCCGCCACAGCGGCAGAGAGAGAATGCAGGCTTGCCGGTGAGGTCGTACGGCGTTCCGTTGGCATCGACGAGTTCAATCGCACCTTCGGGAGCTTCCACGCGGAATGGGCCATTGGGGCGGATTGTGATTTTTACTTGAGCCATGAGTTTGATTTCTCCAACCTTGTGAGTTTCTAGTAAAGCTAAAAGATATCACTAGGAAAGGGCGGGTGTCGCGTGGCAGTCCTTACCCTTAAGATCGCCAGCTTCATGCTTGGTCGGCCTCGCTTTGCTCGGCTGATAGCCGAGGCGGCTGTCCCCACACGGTCCAGGGTTTAGGCGGCCACGGAATCCGCTGAGAGCAAGCTACGGTAGAGATCGAGGTAGTCGTCAATCATGCGCTTGGCAGTGTAGCGTTCGCGGGCGCGGGTGTAGGCCAGTTCGGCATAGGCGCGGCGCAGGGAGCGGTCGGCCTCAAGGCGGCGAAGAGTTTCGGCAAGACTGTGGGCGTCGTTGGTGCGGAAGTAGAGGGCGGCGTCCCCCCACACCTCGCGAAAATTCGGGATATCGTTGGCTACGATCGCGCAACGGGAAAATGCTGCATCCAGAGACGCGATGCCGAGCGGTTCGTAGCGGGCCGTGGCGGCGTAGACGGCCGCGCGACTGTAAAGAGCGCGCAGTTGAGCTTCGGTTTGTGGGCCGCGAATGGCAACACAGCTCTGGGCGGTGGCGACCTTCACATCAGCGCGAATGGGAATACGCGGCACGGGCACGGTTTGCTCGGCGCCGACGATGCACACCGCGAATGGCTGAGTATGTTGTGTCAGGAGGAAGACCTGCTTGCCGGCATCGAGCAGGCGGCCGACAGAGAGGACGGAATCGTCTTTGGCGACGTATGGATTGAAGAAGATGGGATTGCGTCCAGGGTAAATTATGGCGGCGCGGCACGGGCGCTCATACGTAGAGATAAGAGTGTTAAGCATGCAAGCCGAGGGGGCAACTACGGCGTCGGCAGCGGCAATGCCACGGATGAGAGTTTCGCGATACCACCGCAGCCACGGCGTGGAGCGCGGGGCTCGGCCTTGCACAGCTTCGGTCCAGCTGACGAGGTTGCCATGAGCCATCACTACGCGGGGGATATCGACAGGTAGATCAGCGTGGCAGAACTGATGAAGGTGAAGCAGGTCAGGACGAACTTCACAAGCCAGGCTGGCAAGGAATTCGGAAGATTCGGGCAGGTCGCGTGGCGCATCGTCCATCCATTCGAGACGAAACGCGGTGGGGCGATACTCGAGGCCGTGCAGATGGTCCATCCAAGCCGTCTGGTCTGGCAAGGGAATTTCGCCGAAGCTGACCAACGTGACCCGGACGCCGCGCGTAACCAGGCCCGTGACCAGTTCACGGGTGTAGGTCCAAGAGCCGGACATGGTATCGGCGGTGACGAGAACGTGCACAGAACCTCTCCTCGTTGGACATGGAATACCGCTTTGGACGCGGGCCAGGCGCGTCGGCCTATTCTAGGCTAATGGGCCAAAGCATGGGAGTTTTTTTGGGATGAGGCAGTTGCAAAGATTGCACCGGACCCGCTGGGCGGGGACGAAGAGACAAGAGAGTGGACGCGCGTGGAGCCTTAGAGGTTGCGGATTTTGTAGCTGCGGCGGATCAATTCACGCCCAGCCTCTGGCGCATGTCGCGAGCGAGATTGTCGATGAGGCGTATTTTTTCCGCGGCGGGAGCCGGAACTTCGGGCACGGACATGGCCAACTCGCAGGAGAGAAGCATGGCAGTGAGTGATTCGCACATTTCGCTGCGAAACTGCTGTTCGACCGAACGGCGAGCCTGGACTTCCTCACGCTTACGGCGATGCAGCGCGGAGCGTACTTCGCGGAGCAACCGCTCCATGCCACTGACTGCAAAGTTGAGGTACACGGGAAACGCTGTGCCCAGATGCTCGAGCACCTGATCGCTTTCGCTGGGTTCGTTCTCCAATAGAAATTGATCGAGGACTACCGCGGTGTAAGACTGTTCGCGGAGTTGGGCTACGGCCTGCTGCAGATTTTCCGACCAGTAAGTTTCATAACCGGTCTCGGCTTTCAGGCTGGCGGCACACTCTTGGCCGCGAGCCGATGGTGTGATGAGTAGAATCATAACTCTCTTCATTGCACGCATCGGGCCATAACAGCGGGATGAAAAGACAAGGCTTAGAGAGCGATTGAACAAGTATCGTTCCCGTTGTGAAACGGGAGTAGTTCTCAGTTTCCCAGTTCTCAGAAAAGAAGATGGTCTTCGCACGCTTTTACTGAGAACTGCGAACCGAGAACTGAGAACTGCACTCAGATTTGCGCCGCGTAGTCCTTTAGCTTGCGGTACAGAGTTGTCTTGCCGATGCCGAGCAGGCGAGCGGCCTGCAGCTTATCACCGTGGAGTTCCGCAATAGCACTGAGAATGGTTTGTTTTTCTAGTTCGGCCATAGGGACGATCTTGTTCTGGCTGTGTCCGTTGCCATTGGCTGGAATCGCGCCCTGCGCGCCGGCAATGGCGGGAGGCAAGTCGGCTACGTGAATCAGCGGGCCGCTGGTAAAGGCACATGTGCGCTCCAGACAGTTTTCCAGTTCGCGCACGTTGCCCGGCCAGTCATAAGCCAGCATGGCTTTGATGGCTTCGTCGGTAAGAGTTTTTTCCTGACCCGAAGCGCGCGAGGAACGCTCCATAAAATGGGCGAGGAGCAGAGGAATATCTTCGCGCCGTTCGCGCAGCGGAGGAATGCGCAGACTCAGGACGTTGAGGCGGAAATAGAGGTCGCGGCGGAAAGCGCCTTCGGTGACGGCCTGTTCCAAATCACGGTTTGTGGCGGCAAGGATCCGGACGTTAATGGGAATGCGGCGGGTGCTGCCGACGGGACGAATCTCCTTCTCCTGAATCGCCCGCAGAAGTTTGGATTGGAGATCGACGGGAAGCTCGCCTACTTCGTCGAGAAAAACAGTTCCGCCGTCGGCGATGGCTAGCAGCCCGTCCTTCGCTTGATTGGCGCCGGTGAAGGCTCCCCGAACATAGCCAAAGAGCTCGCTCTCGATTAGTGTGGGCACGAGCGAACCGCAATCGACGGGAATGAAGGGCTTGTCGCGGAATGGTCCAGAGTAGTGGATGGAGCGCGCAACCATTTCCTTGCCGGTGCCGCTTTCGCCGAGAATCAACACGGGGTGGGAGCTGTTGGCGGCTTTGGCAATGATGCGATAGAGCTTTTCCATTTCCGGAGCGCGGCCGACCAGGCCGCCATAACCCTGCTTGGACTTGAGCTTCTCGCGCAGCATGCGGTTTTCGGTTTTCAGCTTGAGGTGGTTCGAGACACGCTCCAGCAGGAGCCTGAGTTCATCGGCGCTAAAAGGCTTGGTGACGTATTCGTAAGCGCCATGCTTCATGGCCTGCACCGCCGACTGCACGGTGCCGTAGCCGGTGACAACGATTACGAGCGCGTCGGGATGCTGGGCCTTGATGCGGCGGAGAGCCTCGAGACCTCCTGCTCCAGGCAAACGCAGATCGAGCAGGACGGCATCGATGGTTTGAGTTTGCAGGAGGCGATAGGCGTGCTCGGCAGAATCAGCGACGTGGGCCATGAAACCAAGGGACGAAGCGACCTCGCGGCATGCGTCGCGGATCGATCGCTCGTCGTCGACGATGAGGATGTTCAGAAAATTGGCGGCCAGAATTTGAGGAGTGGGCATCGTGGGAGCTACTGCAATTGAAGTCATAAGAGTGATTCCTTCTTTGTTTCTTGGAGTGGCGTTTGCAAAGGTTCCGGATTTTGGCCGGTCGGGTCTAGAAATTCTGGATCGGCGTGCTGCGAGGCACGGGGAAGCAAGATCATGACTCGCGTCCCGCTGCCGGGATCGCTTTCAATGTGGATTAGCCCGCGATTGGTGGTGACGATGCTGCGCACTGTGGTTAATCCCAAACCAGTGCCCTTGCCTGAGCTCTTGGTGGTAAAGAAGGGTTCGAAGAGACGCTGGCGTGTTTTCGCATCCATGCCGTGACCGTTGTCGCTGACTACGAGCAGGACGCAAGGAAAAGCGACACCGCGCTCCCCCGGCAACGATCGGGGGACGGTTTGAAATTCACAGTTTCTGGTCTCGACTACGATGCGACCGCCATCCGGCAGGGCGTCACGGGCGTTAAGGACAAGGTTAAGTAAGATCTGTTGCGCCTGGGCCTGATCAATCTTGACAAGACCCAAATCTGGATCGAGAAGTAGATCAAGTGAGATGTTCTCGCCGATGAGGCGGGTCAGCAGATCCTGCATAGCGACGGCGATCTGGTTGAGACCGAGAGCGCGGGCCTCGGTGGCTTGTGGCCGGGCGAAGACGAGCAACTGCTGCACCAGACCGCCACCCTGTACAATGGCGGCGCGAATCTCGTCGGCATACCTGCGCCTCCGGTCCCGCAGATCCAAGCCTGAAAGCAGCAGATCGCAATACAGCATGACTCCAGTGAGCAGATTGTTAAAGTCATGTACCACCCCGCCTGCCAGGCGACCGACTGCCTCCCATCTCTGAGCCTGGATCAGGCTTTCCTCAGCGGGAGCGTTTTCGGCGCTTGGCTCCGCGATGAGCAATGTATGTGCAGCGGCTCCGGCAAAACGCCATACGGTACAGTTTGTGTTTGCCAGTCCATGTGCGGCGTTTTTTATCTGAAGACGGATGCTATCCCGCGAAGCATCAAGCAGGTCGCGCATCAGCGGCTCAAGTGCGCTGTAATCTTGAGGAGGGATCAAATCGAACAGTCGCAACAAACGCTTCTCGCCCAGGCGGGCCCGAAGCGCATGCTTGAATGCGGGATTCATCTCGACAATCACGCCCTGGGAGTCACAGCAGGCTGCAGCAATAGGAGCGTGTTCGAACATGGAACAAAAGTCCGTTCTTGGGCTGCGTACACCCGAGAGCTCTGAAACCGGAAATGGTGTGGCGGCGCTCATATTGATACTGTGCTGTGGGAGAAGTCCCGAAAGGAACACTGGAATGGACCGTCTGATACTTCGGTGTTCCCGAAATGGGAGGAATCCGGATCAACGGTATAAAAACAATCCGCGCTCTTTTCTCGAATCCACTACTCTTGATTTGTTGCGGTTCCACTATAGGAGGCCCAATCTGAAACTGCGAAGGGCAGATGTCACTCAAGTCGGAACTGGCCCTGTGGAAAACTCGGGAAAAGTCTTGAATTGTTCAATATAGGGACAAACACTAACGTCGAAAAACTCGCGGTGGCGAAGATTTGAGGAGAGATAGAAGGTGCGTTATTCGGTGGAAAGACTGGGATATTGACGGGCAATTGAGTTCGGATCGGCTAGCATCACTGGAGCGGTCAGCCGAAAGGTCAGGCGTCGTCCTTTTTGCACCTGAAAGCCGCTTGCGTAATTTGGCCCCGGGTTCTTCGATGAACCGGTCATCTGTGGTGTTCCCCGGGCAAACAAGCTGGAGGTCTGGAGCGCGAATGGCCGGCCATCCACGGTAATGGTGTTCAAAGTTAGCTGGACGTATCCTGGGTCGGGGCTCTGGCCGGGCCGATCCGCAGGGGGTTGGGTAGACTCGACGCGCCCGCTGACCGGTGCGCCGCGGTCGATCAGAGTATTCCCATCAATCCTAAGCGGGCCGGCCACTGACGCGGTAAATGAATCCCCTGTACTAACTTGTGCGATAGCGAGTGAGCTCTCCATTTGTACGGTGATGAGCGTCCCGGCGGGCAGGCTACGACCCCGCGTCGGGGAGTGGAAGGGCGTGCCGCTGTCCCGCTGGCCGTCAGGCGGAACTGCAGGCCGTGCGCTGTCGGCATCCGATGCGTGGTCAGGGTTTTGCTGGAATGGGAGATTCTGATCGGCGTTGTCAGGCGGCGAACCGGCGCCCGTCTCCGTGCCATGGATAGCATTGGGCCGACCGCATCCCTGGGTCAGAGCTATCGCGAGACAAAGCGCCGCACACGCTAACCCGAGCCCAATTCTTTGCAGGATTGACATCGTAGGCATGGTCGCCCGATTTTCCGTTAAGAAGTAAGTGGCAAATGAAGTACCACTTTGGAGTTAAGGGAATCAAGCACATACAAAGTCATAGCCAACCCGTCCCATGTAGAAGTTGCGTGTTTGCGACCGATATGTTCACGGAATCGATGAACCGCGGGTCCCAAGAGACTTCTTAGAGGTGTACAGTTCGGGGCAGCATGGTGACCTTTCTCGAGACAGAACGATTGCTCTTTCGATCACATGAAGCGGCGGACGAAGCCGACTTTGTTCGCATGCAGACCGACTCTGAGGTCCGGCGTTACGTGGGCGGGCAAGGCTGGTCTTTGGAGAAAGCACTGTATCGCTTTCGGAATCAGTATCTCGGTCAACCAACAGAGACTTACGGACTGTGGGCGACAATTCTGAAGGAGGAAGGCAGGTATATCGGCTGTTGTGGCTTGCGCGCTGCGGGATGAGAAGGCGGCACATCTTGGCTACTATATTGCCCAGGCACACTGGGGGCGGGGCGTCGCCTCAGAGGCTTGCAAGGCTTTCATCGATCTCTCATTTACGCGCTTAGGATTGGTCCGCCTCTTGGCGGACGTGCAGCAGGAACACGCTGCATCGGAACGCATTTTGCAGAAATTTGGATTCAAGTATGTGAGCCGGGAAGAGATTGCGGTAAGCGGCCGCGTGATCCTGTTCTACGAGCTTTCGAAAGTCGCGTGGGAGCGCACCATGACAGCGGGCCCGTAAGATATCACACGGAAAAGAAAACAAACGGTTCAGAGTAAAAACAAATCGCGGAGAGCGTCAACGCTCTCCGCGAAGGGTTTGGTAAGAAAACGGAGCTATTTCGAACCACCAGCATTAGCGCTCTGCGACTCGTTTTCCGGCTGCGCAATTACGCCGTCAAACGGAGTCGCCGCTACGAAATGCCCATGCACGACGCTGATGTGGCGCAGCGGGAAGCCGGAGTCCGGACCACGCTGCCAGGTGCTGCCACCATCGGTGCTCTCGAAGACAACGCCGACCTGGCCGCTGGTCGCGAGCAGACGTTTGCGGCTCGCGTCATAGGCCACTGAGGTGATGTCTTTATCGGGCAAACCTGCCACCACATGGCTCCAGCTCTGGCCGGAATCCACGCTGCGGAAGGCGCCTTCGCGGGTCGCCACGAAGATCGTGCCTTCGGGCGCTACAGTCACGCTGCGAATATTAATCGGATAGGAAGCCAGTGCCGCAGGCTGCCAGACCTTTCCAGCATCCTGAGAAACCAGCACGCTGGAGTGGCTTGCGGCCACCACCAGGCTGCCCTGGGCCTGCACCGCAACAAAGTCCTTCTCGCCGGCTACCGGGCCGCCCATCCAGACTTTGCCTTCATCCTTGCTGCTGAACAATCCGGCGGAGGTCGCCGCAAACCAGCGGCTCGATCCGAGGTCGGTGTCGTTGACTTTGCCTTCCAGCACAGAGTGAGTGCTGGCGATGGAGTTGACAACTTTTTTCTTGCCACTCTTCAAGGTCACGGTTCGCGATACGGTCTTCTCCAGCACGATGGTGTTGATCGGATGCCATGCCGTGCTGCCCTTGGCGAGTTCGAACAGACCGTGGTTGGTTCCCGCGATCAGGGTTCCGTTGCCGGCTTGCTTTAACGTGAAGACATCCTTCCCGTTCAGGCCCGAGCTCTTCTGCTGCCAAGTTTGTCCCGTGTCGTGGCTCGAGAATACGCCGCCGAATTCGCGGTCGTTGACCACGCCGATGTAGAGCGTGCTGGCTTCCGCGTTATCGGCGAGAATGGCGCTAACGTAACGATGGGTGTAACCGTGGTTCGAAGCGGTAAAGGTAGCCGCGGCATCATCGCTAGCGAGTACGCCGCTGCGGTCGGTTGCGAGCAGCACGCGCTGCGAGTTGCGCGGATCGATGAGCACATCGTTGACTACAACCTCAGGACTGCTCACGAGCTTCCAGTTCTTGCCTTCGTCGGCGGTCTTCCACAATCCTTCTGTGGTTCCGGCGTAGACGATGGCGGGATTGCTGGGATCCTGCTTGAGCACACGAGTGCGGCGAGCAGTGAATGGAATGCCTTTAGCTTTTTCGAAGAGATCGCCGCCGCTAACGCTCTTATAAATACCCGAGCAGGCGCTGGCAAAAACTTCCGAAGGATTGGCGGAGCTGACGATGATCGAGAAGACATCTGAGTCGTCGATCATGCCCTTGTTGATGTGTTGCCAGGTAGCAGCATCGGTGGTCTTCCACGCCAGATGCCAGGTACCAGCATAGATGGTGTTCGAATCTTTGGGATCGACGGCGATGGACTCGATGTTCTTGACGATGCCGTCATTGGGAGAAATCCGCTGCCAGTCATTGCCGCCGTTCGTACTGCGGTAGACGCCATCCAATGCACCGGCTACTACAACTTTGGAGTCGGAGGCCGAAAGAGCCATGGCGCGAACTGACTTGCCATGCATGGCGGGCAGAACTTCCCAATCTTTACCGCCGTTGTGAGTGCGGAAAATATCTCCAGCACTCTGATCCTGGACGCTCCAGGCGGAAACAAAAATGATCTTCGAATTCTGGGGATCGATGGCGATGTGATCGAGCACATAATCGTCACCGGCGCCGAGTTTAGCAAATCTGGACCAGTTATGGCCGCCATCCTCGGAAACAAAAATCACACCTGTGCTGGTACCCAGGAAAACGCGATTTGGATCGTGCGGATCATAAGCCAGGCTGCGGACGTCGCCTCCATCCGGACCCAGCACAGCCCACTGGTGTGTTCCCGCAAAAGCGGCAGCTGAAGCTAACATCAACATCATCAGTAATTTAACCGAAGCATATTTCATAAGCAGTTTCGTCCCCGAGCGGAGAAAGTTGGATGCGCACCTAGCCTGACAGCGTAACTTAGCGGCAGCAAGTTACTGAAGGACACGCAACAAAAGGGGCCGGTCGACATCGCCGACCGGCCCTTGGACTAGCCGCCGAAGTTAGTTCATTTTCATGGCAGCTTTTTTCTTGGCCGCCGGCTTGGGATGATCTGGAACATTTGGAACTTTGGATTCATCCACAGGCTCAGTACCGGTTGAGTCGAAGGTCGCGCCTGAAGGCACGATCCAGTACTCAGCCGTCTTGGTGCCACCGCTGCCGGTGCGCACTTCGATGCGGCTGGGGTCAATCTGCTGTTGTGCTTCGCCTTGCGTCAGATAGAACTTGGAATTGACAGCACGTTCTGCTGCCAGATTCTTTCGTTTCTCAGCAGGCTCGGCGTTGCCGACGATAACCAGCTTGTTGTCTGGGTTTTGCTGCAGGTTCTTGGCTACGTCATCCAAGATGGCCTTGCAGGTGTTGTCGACGCGCCAGGGCTTCTTCTCGTTGGGGAAGTCACACTGGCTCAGCTTGGACGCCTTCGGTGGCGGAGGAGGAGGATTCTCGACCATCACTTGCGTCGTGCCTTGGCCGGTCAGGCCACGCGAATCGGTGCAAGTAGCACCGACAGTAATGGTTCCGGGAGCTACTCCGTTTGTGGTGAGAGTTGCTGTGTTGCCGCTGCCGGAGACCGATCCGCTACTAGCCGTCCAACTGGCTACGGAAACCGGAACGCCATCGGGACTGGTGCAACTGCACGTTACCGTTACACTGGCCCCCGCTTGAATGCTCGAAGGACTGGCCGAGCAACTCATGGTTGGCGGGTTCTTGGGCGGCAACGGCTTCACCGTGTAAGTGGCCGAGCAACTCGCTTCATTGTTGTTCTTTGCTTTTGGATCGGTCACATGGGCGGTAACGGTGTAGCTGCCGGGAGCCGTGTTGGCGGTGTCGATTTGCGCCGTCGTGTCTTTCCCGGTAACCTGACCTCCATTGCCGGTCCAGGCATATGTAACTGTGTGCTTGGGATTGAAGTTGCTGGCGGTGACGGTTGCCGTGATGGGCTCACCCACCATGACTTCCGTGGGCTGCACGGAGCAGGCCGCGGCCGGAGTAAGCTCAGGCGCTCCACCCCAACTGAAAACGACGCCAGTCCGCAACCGAATCCCTTCAAATTCAGGACGCGTCAAATTGTCCGGGTCCAGTGGAGCCGCAAACTGAGAATAGTTGTGCTTGGCCCAGACATAATCAGCTTCAAAAAGGCGGAACGCGAACCACTTCTTAATCGGCAAATCCATACCACCGCCCAGGATGGCTCCGATTCCGTTCTGGGCATTGAGACCATTTACCGCCACCCGGTTCAAACTCACCATAGTGTGCAGGAAGTAATTCGCGGTGTCGGTACGCCAAATGAAGCGCGGGCCAACAGATCCGGTGGCCTCGTAGTTGCCGTTCCCCCAGTTATGACCAAAGTCCGCTTCCAGCCCCCAGTGCGGATCGAAGTTGTAGGTAAGAGCGCTGCCGAATCCTTTGGACATATCTGGGACATTGTAGCCAACAGGATTGTTGAAATCTCCAAAGGGCGCGGGTACTGTAGCACCCGGATGCAGCCACTGATATCCCACAAACACGTCCCACTTTGGGTTCGCGTCACTCTGCGCGAACGCAGGGCTCGTAATAAGTGATAGTGCCAGAATTGCTAAGAGGCCAACAGCTAAACGGCCACGGCTAAAACTCGAACTAGGTGACATTCCGTCCTCCAAATAGATACGCGACTACGGCAGCGCTTCCATGCGCCGCCGCGTTGCAACCGCTACAGTACATCTTGAAACTAGGTCCGTTTTGGAACTCGCAATTCTAACCCACAGTATCGGTGAATTCAAAACAATCACAGCGAGTGGAAGATAGTGTTTGAAATTGCATGGATCAAACTCTCGCGTTCCGAGACATCGTGCGCCTGAACTGGTTAATAGGAAAGACGTACAAATACTACAGCGGATGGCCATCTTTCAAGGGGCACCGATGCGATTCCGAGGCATATATCACAAACAGTGATATGCTGCGTCTCAAATTGACATGGCAATCGCTATACCCGGGGCATACCCGGGCCCAGCGTAGAGCCCAAATCACCTGCGAAGTGGCTTCTCTCGGACTCTTGCCCCACAGGAAGCTGGCCGCGTATGGTTGTAATCTTGGTATCCCGGCAGCGCAGACTGCTGGAGCTGACATCGAAAGGGCGGACGATAACCACGGGATGAGCCACGAGAAAGTACTGATTGTTGAGGACGAAGAAAACGAACGCACGGGCTTGGCAGAGTTGGTGTCTTCCTGGGGTTATCGCACTGAAACCGCTCGGGATGGTTCAGAGGGTCTGGAAAAAGCGACGCAATGGACGCCTGCGATCGTGATTACTGACCTCAAGATGCCGCGTATGGGAGGCATCGAACTGCTCGAGCGGCTGGCAGAGCAGACGCAAGCCATGGCGGTGATCCTGGTAACGGCGCAGGGCACGATCGATAGCGCGGTGCAGGCTATGCGGATGGGCGCGTACGACTACATCACCAAGCCCATCGACACCCAACGATTGCGAGCCATGCTGCAAAATGCATCCGCGCTGCTGGGTACGCGCGTCGAACTGGAAACCACGCGCCGCAGGCTGCGGGATTCCGGTTCTCTTGGCCAGCTTCGCGGGACATCCCGCAAGATGCAGGAGATTTTCCGGCTCATCGAGTTAGTGGCTCCCAGCACGGCATCGGTGCTGATTACCGGAGCCAGCGGGACGGGCAAGGAGTTGGTGGCTCGTACCATTCATCAACTCAGTCCTCGGCGCGAGCGGCCATTCGTGGCCATCAACTGCGCGGCTATTCCGGAAACGCTGATTGAAAGCGAAATCTTTGGCCATGAAAAAGGCGCCTTTACCGGAGCGCTCGAGCGGCGTACGGGATGCTTCGAGTTGGCTGAAGGCGGCACGATTCTGCTCGACGAGATCGGCGAAATGCCGGTGGGAACGCAGGCGAAGCTGCTGCGCGTGCTGGAGGACCACAAGCTACGCCGGCTGGGCAGTAAAGTGGAGACAACGGTGGATGTGCGCGTGCTCGCCGCCACCAACAAAGTTCCGGACGACGCGGTTGCGGCCGGTGAACTGCGCAGCGATCTCTATTACCGGCTCAACGTCTTCAACATACACATGCCTCCGTTGCGCGAGCACAAAGAGGATATTCCGGATCTGGTGGAGCTGCTGCTTTCGGAAATGAGTTCGAAGCATAACCGAAAGACTGTTGCCGTCAGTGAAGCGGTGCAGAATTTGTTCAACAACTATACGTGGCCGGGGAATGTACGCGAGTTGCGCAACACAATTGAACGCGCAGTGATCGTGTGCGATGGCGGGATGATTGAGACCAAACATCTGCCTCCCGGATTCGGCCACACCATGCTGCGTACGACAGCGCATGATCCGGATGCGATTCGTCTGGGGGTGGGCACGACGGTGGGCGAGGCGGAAAAAATGCTGATCCTCAAGACGCTTGAATCCACCAGCAATAACAAAACCCGGGCGGCGGAAATTCTGGGCATCAGCCTGAAGACCCTGCATAATAAGCTCAAGGAGTACGGTAGCAGCACGCCGGACGCGGACGCTGTTAAGGAGGAACCGGCGCTGTGACCAGTGGCCCCGGTGATCAGTCGCCAGTGAAGGGCCCTTCGCTTCGTCGCTTTTGTCGCTTCGTCAGGTTTGACTGGCCACTGCTCACTGGCCACTGACCACTTATTCTCATGCGACGTAAAACCATCATCGTGCTCGCCATCACCTTCATGGTAACTGTGATGGTTGCTGCCTTCTCGTATCTCTATATCTCGCAGATTCTTCGCCAGCGCATTGACAACACTTATGAAAGCGCCGACCGCCTGACCAAGCAGCTAGCCTACTTCGCCGAGAATGATTTGCCCGATCTGACCAGCACACGCGTCGACACTAACGATCCTGCCGCGGTAAGGCGAGCGCTCGCCGAATATCTTCCGATGGATACAAATCTTTTGAACAATCTCGAATCGGAAGTGGATTTGTGGCCCTATATTTATGACGCCTCGGTCGTAGATGCGAATGGCAAAGCCCTGCTGCATTCGAATACAAAACTCGTCGGCAAACATGCCCCGGAACGGCCGGATTTCCTGGGAGTGAAGAGTTCACGGTTTTTCCGGCAACTCCGTTTGGTGTATAAACCCGCGGCTGTTTATGACGTAAGTTATCCGCTGCAGTTGAATGGAGAACCGTTCGGCACCATCCGCATCGGTGTTTCCACCGTTCTTCTGCAGAGCGAAATCACGCCGCGGCTCATGCATGCGCTGTATTTCTCAGTAGCGTCGATTTTTGCTTCCCTGCTACTCGCGGCATTGGTATCGAATGTGGCGCTCGGGCCATTGAGGAAAATCAGCCTCAATCTGGATAGCGTGAGTTCGGGATCGAGCGAGGCGCTCTCCGGTAACGAGTCGGAACACGATGAATTCGGACTGGTCACGCTGAAGATCGCGAACCTAGGCCGGCAGATGCGCGACACCAAGGAAATATTTTCCGCGTTGAAAGACAATGTGGACCAGTTGATGTCGAAATTGCAGGATGGCTTGATGCTTTTCACGCGCGATTCCAGAGTGGTGCTGGTGAGCGCACCCGTGGAACGCTTTGTCGGCAGGCCCCGGGGAGAGATGCTGGGCAGAACGGCGCGGGAAATATTTTCCCGCGATTCTCATCTGGGGACGATGGTACTGGACGCTTTCGAGCGTAAGCGTCCTCTCTTGCAGCGTGAGTTTGTCGCCGCCGGTGGCAGGCGGGTGCAGGTTTCTCTGGATTTTGTGCAGGAGAAAGGCACGCAGATTGGGGCCCTGCTGATTATGCGCGACGCCGAATCTGTCCAGCGCATTGGCGACGAAATTGAAATGTCGCGGCGTCTCTCGGCCAGCGGACGGGTTACGGGCGGCGTTGCGCATGAGGTCAAGAACCCCATCAACGCGATCGTGCTCCACTTGCAACTTCTGCAGAATAAGCTGGCGCAACCGGACCCCGACACGCGCAGGCACATGGACATTATCGGCAGCGAGATTCAGAGGCTCGACCGCGTGGTGCAAACTCTGGTGGACTTTATGCGCGCCCGCGAGTTGCACCTTGAAGAAGTAGACATGCGCCGCTTACTCGAGGACGTCGTGCTGCTCGCTTCGCCGGATGCAGAGCGTCACGGCGTGAGAATCAACCTGGCCATGGATGAAGAACGCCTGCCCATCAAAGCCGATCTCGATTTGATGAAACAAGCGCTGCTCAACGTGGTGCTTAACGGAGTGCAGGCAATGCCAGATGGAGGTCCGCTTACCATCTCGGCGCATCGTGAAGGCAATGCGGCGGTGGCCGAAGTGCGCGACCACGGAGTTGGCATTGCAGAAGATTCGCATGAGAAGGTGTTTGAGCTTTACTTCACTACCAAGAAGGATGGCAATGGCATCGGTTTGGCGCAGACTTACCAAATCCTGCAGTGGCATTACGGATCGGTGGAATTTGAATCGGCGGCAGGGGAAGGGACGACGTTTCGTTTTCGAATTCCCCTGGCTGCCTCGGCATTGGACGCGGAGCCAGAGACTTCGGCTCACCTCGAAACTTTGATGTCGAAACCCAGAAACTGAAGTTCGCTCCTTAAAGCCGCAAGGCGTAAAATTCAGAACAGTCTTTTCGCGCCCGGATTGAATATGACTCTGGCCTCAGTCCTTGTTTTCTGTCTGAGTTTGGGATGCTCGATGCTCGGAATCGCGGCGCAGTCTGCAGCCTCGCGCCTGCCTGCGGCAACAGCGACGGCCTCGAACACAATGGCTTTGGGTCAGGAGGGCACGCCACCATCCCAACAAACCCCAGCCCCGCAAAGTTCTGACTCCGCAACACCTCAAGCACCCGCGTCCAGCAAGACAGAGAATCCTCCGGCAAAGCCGCCTGCAGCTAAACCACGCCGACGTCGCAAGAAGACAAGCACGCCCGATTGCTCAACTGCTCCAACTGCCCTGAATACAAGGACCGGGAATCCCGCTAGTTCGACTGATATGGCGTTAAACAATGCCGGTTCGAGCGGTACTGTTTCGAGTAATCCCGGCTCACCAGCACAGAAGCCTTGCCCGCCTCCGAAGGTGGTTGTGAAAAACGGAGGATCGGACGAGCCTACCGTGGAATTGAAAGGGGGCAGTACCGCGGAGACATCGTATGAACGGGCTACGACGGAACAGCTTGTGAAGGAAACCAGCGAGAACCTCAATAAGATCAAAGAACTCCAACTCACGCCGAGCCAGAAGGAGACGGTAACTCAGATCAACCATTTCATGGAACAATCAAAAGCGGCCGTTGCCGCTGGAAATGTGGAGCGTGGCCGCAATCTGGCGATGAAAGCTCGCTTGCTCTCTGACGAACTACTTAAACCTTAGCCGAACACGGCCACTCTATCGCGCAAACTTATTTCACCGGTTCGACGAATACTGCGGTGCCGTAGGCCAGCACCTCGGTGACCCCCTGCATCACTTCCGTCGCATCATAACGTGCGCCAACCACCGCGTTGCCGCCAAGTTCGGCGGCATGCTGCAGCATCAAGTCGAAAGATTCAGCGCGCGTCTTCTCGCAGAGATTGGTCAGCAGTGTGATGTTGCCGCCGACCAGCGTCTGCAGTCCGGCGCCGATTGTGCCGAAGATGGAGCGTGACCGCACGACAATGCCACGCACCACTCCCAGCGTGCGGGTCACACGAAAACCGTCGAGCTCAAACTGCGTCGTGACCATGTTGTGCGCCACCATGCGACCGCCGCCAGTGTAGGTAGGTGCCATCGTCGTTCCTTCCCTTCTGAAATCGGTTGACTACCGAGCGTCTCAAGCCCCCTAACTATAGCGCGACAGGGGCAAGGCGAGCGACTTCCGGTCATCGACACCGAGCCGCAGTCTTTGATCTTTAACAAAATATTTCCTTGGATTGCACGTCGCCTTACGGTATAAACAGTGCGAAGTCAGGCGTTCCTTCCCTTACCACCTGCCCAGTTTCAGTGAGGTCTCCTATGAAGAGAGTCTCCGTTTTGTGCCTGCTGTTTTGTGCCACGGCTTTCAGCTACGCCAAGATCATTCACATACCCGCCGACCAACCAACGATTCAGGCCGGTATCAACGCAGCGGAGAACGGCGACACCGTGCTGGTCGCTCCCGGCACGTACACGGAGAACATAAACTTCTCAGGCAAGGCCATCACGGTGAAGAGCTCGGGCGGAGCCAAAGCTACGATCATTGACGGTGGCCAAGCTGGCAGTGTGGTGACTTTCGATAGCGGGGAGGGATTGACCTCGGTTCTGCACGGTTTCACGATTCAAAATGGAAACGCGGCCGACTTTGGCGGCGGCGTATATATTGACAGCGCATCGCCAACCGTCGTGGCAAATATCGTTTCCGGGAATAGAGCCGGGGATTGGGGGAGGTGGTATCAGCGTCGAGTTCTCCTCTGCTCTTGTGCAGGAAAATGAGGTTTCTAACAACTATTCCGCCGGCATCGGCGGGGCTGGAATCGAAGTCGGCGGCGCGGGCGGGGCCCAAATTGTCAGCAACGTCGTCGAGAATAACAGCGCTTCGGCGAACGGGGGTGGTATGACGCTATGGGGCGCTGGAACACCGATTCTTAAGAACAATATCATCCGAGCAAATACCGGTTATGAACAGGGCGGCGGGATGTATATCGTAAATTACTCGGATGTACTCCTGGTCCAGAATTTGATTTACAACAATAGCTTGACTTATGGCACTTCCAGTCAGGGGGCGGGAATCTATTTACTTGTGCCTGAAGGATACCGCGGTCCTTTACTCGTCAACAACACCATCATGGGTTCCAGTTCTTCACTGCAGGGGTCTGCCGTTTACGCCGAGGGTTACTACGATCAGGTGCAGTTCTACAACAACCTGATGATCGGGGCCAGCGGAACGAATGCAGTCTTCTGTGATTCCACTTACGACGCGACGCCGCCAACCGTCACCAACAACGACGCATACAGTGTCAACGGCAGCGGTCTGCAGGGAGCTTGCTCGGCGCAGGGCAACACGAACGGCAATATTTCTGCCAGGCCCATGTTTGTTACGTCGAGTTTCCAGCTCAAGGCAGATTCTCCGGCCGTCAATGTTGGGGACAGTTTGGCCCCCGATCTTTCCGCGCTCGATCTCGCGGGCAATCCTCGCATGGTTGACGGCACCATCGGCCTGGGTGCGTACGAGTATCAACCGCCTGCGCCGGAAGCTGTTACTCCAGCGCTGCCGCAATAAAGAACTCCTGCGACGACAGATCGTACTCAACGCGCAGCACATTTGGCTTGCAGCAGATTTGGCAGTCTTCGATGTAGCTTTGGTGGCGTCCCGCAGATTCGTCGACGCTGGTGGCGTTCCACTCTCCGCAGCCTGCGCACTGGAAGCCAGCTTCCATAAAGGCAATTATGTGTCGCAGCCCTCACACGACCCGCATATGGATAGGCGGAAATTCCTGAAGTTTCAACTGCCCTATAATAGCCGCGCTCTCATTTTAAAAACTTGGAGGTTCCATGATTTCGCGACGGCGGTTTCTCGAAGCGAGTGTTGTGGCTGGAGTTGCTACGGCTTCACGTCCGCTGATGGCGGCCGCTGCTTCCCAAAAAGTGGACGACTCTTCCCTGCCCCTGTCACTTGCACAGTTGAAGTCGCGAAAGAGTAAAGCTACTCCCATCACTCGCGAGGAGCGGCACGAACGACAGGAGCACGCCCGCAAGCTGATGAGCGAGAACGCGCTCGACGCCATCGTGCTGATGGAAGGCACATCGCTGAGATATTTCACCGGTATTCGCTGGTGGGGCGGCGAGCGCCTGTTCGCGTTAGTGCTGCCGGTAAAAGGAGCGGCGTTTTATGTTTGTCCGGCGTTTGAGGAAGGGCGTGCGCACGAACAGATCGCAGGCGCGCCTGACGGCGACCATCCCGATCTGCGCACATGGCAGGAAAACGAGAGCCCGTACCAACGGGTTGCCGAGGGACTGAAAGAACGCGGCATCAGCAACCGCAAGCTGGGGATTGAAGAAACTGTGCACTTCGTCTTCGCCGACGGAATTGCCCATGTTGCTCCACAGGCTACGCTGATGAGTGCAACACCAGTTACCGCCGGTTGCCGCATGGTCAAGAGTGTGCACGAGATCGCGCTCATGCACCTGGCTTGTCAGGTGACGCTGACCGCGTATGAGGCCGTGTATCACGCGTTGCGCGAAGGCATGACGCAGGAGCAGGTGGAGGATTTGATTGCCGCAGCTTACGGACAACTCGGTTTCCCGGGCGAGGCTAGTGTACAGGTTGGTGAATACTCTGCGCTTCCTCACGGATCGAGCACGCCGCAGGTCATTCGCGAGGGCACGATTGTCATGATCGATGACGGCTGCACGGTGGAAGGATATCAATCCGATATCACGCGCACATTTGTGCTGGGCAAAGCGTCGAAAGAAACCGGCGACAAGATGAACAAAGTATTCGACATCGTGCATCGCGCGCAATCGGCGGCGCTGGCCACGGCGCGACCGGGCATGGAATGTGGTGCGGTGGACGCTGCGGCGCGCAAAGTGATTACAGAGGCCGGATACGGTCCCGATTACAAATATTTTTCGCACCGCCTAGGCCATGGTATGGGCATGGACGAGCACGAGTGGCCCTACCTGGTTCGCGGCAACACCACCAAGCTTGTCCCTAACATCACTACCAGCAACGAGCCCGGTATTTACATTCCGGGGGAATTCGGCATTCGCCTCGAAGACGATATGCACATCACGGAAAATGGCGCAGAGCTATTCACGCCGCAGAGCCCGTCGCTGGAAGATCCGTTCGGTAAAGCTTGAAAATCTACTTCGACGGTACCACCTGCAAATTGTTGGTCACCGCGAAGATGCCGGGGACGCTGTTGGCGCGAAGGCCGGCCACATTCTTATCCGAATCGTTATCCACAACGCCTTCCAGAGTCACGCGGCCATTCTTCACGATGATGCGGATCGGCTTCTGCACGCCCAAGGCGTACTTCTCGAGCGCTGGATACCCGTAGATCTCGCGGTATAAGCGCAGACGCAAGCCATCGTCCATGGGCGAGGGCGGAAGAACCTCAATCTGGTTATCGACTCTCTCGACGCCTTCGATGTGCTTCACCGCGTTTTCCGCGTCGGACTTGAGCGAGGGTCGCGTGACTTGTCCGAACAACGCGACCGTACCGCCATCCACTTTGTAGGCAATGTTGTCGAACACGCCAAAATAGGGGAGCATGAGAAGTTCATGGCGAACCTCTTTGGTGATGCGCTCTTGCGCTCTGGCCGAGGGCTGATCGCGATCCTGAGCGAAGCCGAGCATCGCGAGCGAAAATAGCGTAACGACAACAAGTGAAAATTTGCGCTTCATAACAATATTCTCCTTACTCAAAGATGCACACTTGAGAACGAGTCAGATTACTCCCGAGGAGCGGTCGCAGGTCCTACAGTGTTTGCGGTAGTCCGCTTTTTGTGGCACAAATGAGACTCTTATAACCACTTCAGAATTAGATGGCGACGGGAAGGTGGTGGGAGATTTATCTTTTCGTCAGCTTTGTGACGAGGTTCGGCCATGCAGCATTTGAGTCCGCACGACGTGATGACAATGTTCATGGCGCTGGCCGTGCTGCTGGGCTGCGCCAAGCTGGCAGCGGAGTTGATGCAGAAAATCGGCCAGCCCTCAATTCTCGGAGAGATATCCGTCGGGATACTCCTTGGGCCAACCGTCCTCGGACACTACCGGCCGCATTTGTATCAAACGCTTTTTCCCACGACCGGGCCGATGCCGATCGTGCTGGACACGGTAACCACGCTGGGTGTTGTGTTTTTTCTGCTGACGGCCGGGCTGGAGATCGACCTGCGCAGCATCTTCAGGCAAGGCAAGAGCGCCTTGCTGGTGAGTTTCTTCGGTGTCGCCTTTCCCTTCGTGGCCGGCTTCCTCGCGGGTACCATTTCTCCTCACTATCTGGGCGCGGAAACGGGGTCGGATCCGCTGATTTTTCCGTTTTTCGTGGGCACAGCGCTGGCGATTTCAGCGCTGCCGGTGATTGCGAAAATTCTGATGGACTTGAATCTTCTGCGCACCGAGGTGGGCACGGTCATCATTTCATCGGCAATGTTCGATGATCTGGTGGGATGGATTCTGTTCTCGTTCGTGCTGGGAATGATGCACCCGCCGGCAGGCGGCAGCGTTGCCGATGGAGTGAAGCACACCATCATTTTGGTTGTGCTTTTCGTGGGCCTCACACTTTCGGTCGGACGTTGGCTCTTTGACAAGATACTGCCGTTTTTGCAGGCGCACACTTCGTGGCCGGGCGGTGTGCTTGCCTTTATCTTCACGCTCACGCTGGCGGGAGCGGCATTCACAGAGTATGCCGGCATTCATGCGGTGTTCGGCGCATTTGTGATTGGCATCGCGATTGGAGAGTCGGGACATCTGCGCAAGCGGACATCGGAACACATTCACGAGATTGTGACCAACGTGTTCGCACCCTTTTTCTTTGCCAGCATCGGATTGCGGACAGACTTTGCGGCGAATTTTCACCTCGGGCTAACCGCAACCGTGATCGGCGTGGCCTGCGTGGGAAAACTGATTGGAGCTGGTTGGGGCGCGCGCCTGGGTGGCATGGATCGAACATCGTCGTTGGTGGTCGGATTAGCGATGAATGCGCGCGGAGCCATGGAAATTATTCTTGGGATTCTCGCGTTGCAGGCGGGGTTGATCCGCGAATCGATGTTTGTAGCGCTGGTGGTGATGGCGCTGTTCACTTCTCTTCTCTCGGCGCCGCTGATTCATTTTCTGGTACGCCGTAGGCGATCTCTGACTTTGAAAAACACCGTCACCGCAAAACTATTCCTGCCCAGTCTCGCAGCGAAGACCCGTCTGGGTGCATTGAAGGAAATGTGTGAAGTGGCGGCGGAAGCGGTGGGCAATGCACCGGAGAGATTATTCCGTCTGATATCGGAGCGGGAACGCATACTTGCCAGCGGTTGGGAGAATGAATTGGCGGTGCCTTATGCGCGCGTGAACGGACTGGCTAAGCCGCTCGTGGTGGTTGCGAAAACAACGGGAATCGACTTCAATGCGCGCGATGGCAAGCCGGCGCGGCTGATTATTATGATCCTTACCGGAGACAGCCAGTCACAACACGATTTGCTGGGAGACGCCAGTGAATTGTTCAGCCACAGAGAAGCGGTAGATCAAGCAGTGAATGCGACTAGTTTTGTGGAGTTAGCAGCGGCGCTGAATGCACCGGTTCAGTAGGAATTTTCTGGTCTGCGTAAAATCCCAGCGGAGGTTTGGATCAAGGAGGCCGATGCAGGCAGCGCGTGAGGGAGTTACTGCTGCTGCACCAGCCGCCTTGCCGCTTTCAAGCCGTAACGCTAAGGCCGGTGTTCGAGGAAGCACTGCTGGTGGAACCGGCGCCTGAAGAGGACGCGCTTAACAGGTTCAGGACTATCTGTTCGTTGCTATTGGGAGCCAGATTGAACGTAAGCTCCTCCGGGCTTGAAGACCCTTGTTGACCAAAGCTGATTCCGACCTGTTCGCCGCCGCCGCTGGTTTGATTGATGTCGATGGTGATCTGCTCGGGATTGGTAGCGCTGCCTGTGTTGGTTAGGTTGAGCACGATCTCCGGGCCCGTAGTGGACGCGGGAGAAGTTGGGGCAGCGGGGTTAGTCGGATCGGTGGGAGTGGCAATCGGATTTTGCACTGACCCTTGCTGAAAGGTGGCCTTTAGATTGGCATAGGCTTGTTGCGCGGCACCTAAGTCCCCCGATTGCAGAGCCGTTCCGATGGCGGTGAAATCCTGCTCGCGATTGTTGAGGGCGAATGGAACGCCACCAGCGAACGGGCCGGTTTGGCCAAGCGCTGTAATGTTGTTAAAGGCAGTCTGAGCGCCGGACAAGTCGCCAGAGCTAAGCGCCTGCCCAAGTTGCCCCAGATCGTTCTGCCGGCTGTGAAAGTACTCCTGGTTCAACACACTTGTTGAAATGGCTGATGTTGACATAAGTCTCTCCTCAGAATCGTCTGCTTGCAAGGAACTCTTCCAGAATCCCTTGCTATCAAAGGGCCAGATCGGCGAGGTATGAAGAAACTTTAGAAATGAAATGCGAGAGATGCAGTTTATTTCCGCATTCCGGTCCGCCCTGCTGTTACGAAGGGACATAGTGCAGCCTTGCGGCAGGTAGTTCGCTAACCTTGCGCGATGCTTGCCTCCGGCTCGGGGATCGGCTCGATACGTCCGAGTAAGAAAACGTAGCCTACGATTCCTAGCAGCAAGATTATGGTTGCAGTCACGAACGCGGCTGCGAACGAATGCGTTGCGGAGACGATGTAGCCGGTAACGATGGGCGCAGAAATTGCCGCAATCTGGCCGCAGAGATTCACCGCGCCCGCAAGTGTGCCAACGCTTTCCCGCGGTGCAATGAGAGATGGAACGGTCCAAGCCACGGGCGCGGCCAGCGGCCAGCCCGCCCAGGGCTAGGCTAATCCAGACCAGTGCAGCCGCCGAAGTGTGGGCGCCCGCTGCTCCGAAAATCGCTAAGCCGAAAGCCATCCCCGCCACCAGCACGGATTGGCGAACGCGGTTTGCATTCCAGCCACGCTGGATCAGCGCATCCACCAGCCATCCTCCAATCAGGAGATCGGTGAAGGTAGCAAACAGCCACGGCACGCTGGTATAGAAAATGGAGTGGAACAGATCGACATGCAGGGAAACGGAAAGATAGCTGGGCAGCCACGTCAGCAAAAGAAAAAAAGTGTAGTTGTAGGCGCCCCAGCCCAGCGCGAGCCCGTAGACTTTACGCTGGCTGAGCAGATACCCGAGTGAACTGCCACTTCGGGCTCTTGCCTGATCTTCCGTTTGAGCTCCACCGCGCAGAATGAATTGAAGTTCGTCCGCTGACAGTCCTTTGTCTTCGCTGGGATTGCGGTAGATCAGGTAAAACAGGATGAAATAGAGAAAGCTGATCAATCCCGTGGCGGCGAAGCTCCAGCGCCAGCCAAAATACAGGAGCAGCAGACCGATCAACGGCACTCCGATTGCGCTGGATAATTTTGCCGCGGCATCAGTGATCGCCGTCGCCAGGCTTCGCTCTTCTTGCGTAAACCAGTAGCCCAAAGCCTTGGCATTCGCGGGAAACGTCGGCGATTCGCTCGCGCCTAAAAGGAAGCGCGCCCCGAAGAACCACCCGAGGCCGGGAGCAAGAGCAGCGGCGAATGAAGAAATGCTCCACAACAACGCGCTGATTCGTCCGACGCGGCGCACGCCCCATCGATCGAGGAATACTCCGCAGGGCATTTGCATGAAGGCATAAGTCCAACTGAAGGCGCTGGAAAGATAGCCGAAAGCAACCAACGATAAGCCAAACGAGTCATGCAGCGCATCGCGCGAGACCGACAGGTTAATCCGGTCGAAGAAGTTGACCAATACTCCCAGAGCAAGCAGGAAAGCGATTCGCCATCGTCTGCGCGGTACGCTCAAACTAAGGGAAATTTCTTGTGGCAAGCGCGCTCCGGAATGTTAGATGGCGTTAATTAGACAATGTGCTTTGGGCCGCAACGTTGGACTGCAACAATGTACAGCAATGACGACTATTGCACGCCGATGCCGGCGAGCAGTCCACCGTCGACGATGTAATCGCCGCCGGTGCAGAATCCCGCTTTGTCGGATGCCAGAAATGCCGCGAGTTCCGCAACCTCCTCGGGTGTGCCGATGCGCCCGAGTGGATGGGCCGCGCCAAAGCGTGCGAAAGCCTCTTCGACCGGCGCATCGGGCGAGAAGTTGCTCGCGGAGCGCGCCAGCATTGGTGTGCGAATCGAGCCGGGGCTGATTGAGTTGACGCGGATGTTATCGGCAGCGTGATCGAGGGCCAGTGCGCGAGTCAAGCTGTGAATTGCGCCTTTGGACGTGGCATACGCCGCCACGCCTCGCTGGCATGCGTAACCTTGAACCGACGCCAGATTGAGAATGGATCCGCCGCCGCGCTTCTTCATCTCCGGAATACCAAGGTGTGCGAGCAAATAAATGCTGCCAACGTTCACCATCATGCAACGATTCCAGGTTTCGAGATCCGTTTGCAGGACCGTGCCGAAGGGATGAATCGCGGCTGCGTTGACGATAATGTCGAGGCCCCCAAACTGGCTGACGGTTTTTGTAATTACCGCACGAACCTGGTTGAGAGCAGTCACATCGCAAGTTTCCACGTGCAATGTCAGATTGAGTTTTTTCGCATCGCGCGCCAGTTCTTCGTTTCCGGCGGTTTCAATGCCGCATGCCACGACCTGGGCTCCGCCTTCGGCAAAGCGCACTGCAATCGCGCACCCAATTCCTGTGGTGCCTGTAACAAGAGCCACGCGCCCGGCAAACTCTTTCATACGAGTCGCACCCTCAATTTGCAAGCCATAATAATTGCTGTTTAACGAAGATAGCTAGCATTGGCGTTTTATTCGGCTAACTCAGGAATCGCATGCTTCAAGCCATGAATGACGCCGCGCAGTTCGGCGAGCCCTTTTAATCTGCCCACCAACGAATAGCCGGGATTTACTTTTTTGCCGATGTCGTCAGCGAGCAGGTGACCATGGTCGGGGCGCATAGGGATCTCATGGTCGGGCCGGCCCGCGTGCCGGCGCTGCGATTCTTCTTCCAGCATGGCGCGGATCACGCCGACCATGTCGGAGCTGCCGGCCAGGTGCTCGGCTTCGTGAAACGATCCGTCTGGCTCTCTTTTTACCTGCCGCAGGTGCAGGAAGTGAATTCGAGCACCGAATTCGCGCGCCATGGCTAGCAAATCGTTATCGGCTCTCGCGCCGAAGGAGCCAACGCAAAAGGTGAGACCGTTGGCCAGCGCGTCACAAGCACCGAGAATTGCCCTCACATCTTCGGCCGTTGAAACGACTCGAGGTAGGCCGAACAGCGACCACGGTGGATCGTCTGGATGTATGGCGAGGCGAACTCCGACCTGCCGCGCTACCGGGACAACTTCCCGCAGGAATGCGACAAGGTTGCTTCGCAATTCTGCAGCGGTTACGCCTTGATATTCAGCAATTAGACCGCGAATCGTCTCGCGATTGTATGACGCCTCGGCGCCGGGGAGTCCCGCGATGATTGTTTGCTCCAAATCATCGCGGCGCGATTGCGGCATGGACTGGAAGCGATTGTGCGCTGCATTAGCACGCTCTTCGAAATAGTCGGCCTCGGCGCCTTTGCGTTCGAGAATAAAGAGGTCGTACGCCACAAAATCTACCGCATCAAAGCGCAGAGCGTAACCTGTAGTCGGCAGACGCCACTGCAGGTCCGTACGCGTCCAGTCCACAACGGGCATGAAGTTATAGCAGACAACTTCCACGCCCGCCTTGGCAACCGCGGCGAGTGTATCCTTCCACGCTTCGATAAAGTGACCATGCGATGCAGATCGAAGCTTGATGGAATTGTGGATCGGAATGCTTTCCACCACAGACCAGACAAATCCCGCCGCGAGAATTTCGTCTCTGCGCTTGATTACCTCGTCCAACGGCCACGCTTCGCCGCGGTAGAGATGGTGCAGGGCAGAGACAATTCCGGTGGCCCCGGCTTGCTTGATGTGATCTAAAGGAACCGGATCGCTCGGGCCGAACCATCGCCAAGTCTCTTTCATGCCTCGATCTTACCTTCCGTCCACAAATTCGTGATCTCTTCGAGTGAGCGGCCTTTAGTTTCGGGAACCAACCAACCGACCAGAATAATGGTTAGCAACGCTCCAGCACTGAAACACCAGAAAGTTCCGTCCGAGCCTAAATGCTTTTGCATGAGAGGAAACATCTGGTTGCCCAGGTATCCCACCAGCCAGAGCGCAGTGGTGGCGATCGACATGCCGCGTCCGCGAACTTTGGTGGGGTAAATCTCCGAGATGATGACCCAGCAGGCTACACCATTGCCGAAAGCGTGTCCGGCGACGAAGCTCATCACCAGAATCAGGACCGCCAAACCGCTGCCGTGAATATGATAAAACCAGCCGACCAGCGCGAACGAGATGAATTGCACGGTGGTTCCGGCGAGGATCAGAGTCTTACGCCCGGCACGGTCTACCAGCCAAAGGGCGAAAAGAGTAAACAAAAGATTAACCAGGCTCACCAGAACGGACTGAGAAAATGCGCTGCTGGTCGCAGTTCCAGCGCTGCGAAAAATCTCAGGCAAAAAAGAAAAGAGCGGAGTGATACCGCTGATCTGCTGCA
This sequence comes from uncultured Acidobacteriaceae bacterium, assembly GCA_963838015.1. Lineage (GTDB taxonomy): Bacteria > Acidobacteriota > Terriglobia > Terriglobales > Acidobacteriaceae > Sulfotelmatobacter. The sequence continues at coordinate 572,305 of CAWIPG010000002.1, forward strand.
ACCCCGCCAGCATGATGCCGAGCAGTAGCGGGCGGCGGAAGGTGGTGAAAAGCTCCGAGATGTGGCCTTCTTCGTGGGCGAGCGAGCTTTCGATTTCCGCTGCTTCGCTCCGAGCGGCATCTGCGCCGTTGATTTTTGCGAGTACGTCGATGGCCTGCTCCCGCCGACCCATCTTCATTAGCCAGCGCGGGCTCTCCACCGCAGGGAGAATCATCACTCCAAAGAGAATTGCCGGCACAACGCCGGCAAAAAACATCCAGCGCCAGCCGGTCGAGATGTTCCACGCTTCGTCGCCCATGCGCTGGATGAGCATGTTGATGAAGACAGCGGCGAGAATTCCAACCACAATGCCGAGTTGGTAAAGCGTTACGCAGCGTCCACGCACGCGCGTGGGAGCAATCTCGGCGATGTAGTTCGGAGAAATTACCGACGCCGCGCCAATGCCTACTCCGCCGATCAGCCGCCAAAAAACAAACTGGTGGAGATTCGCGGCGAAAAGCATGCCAACCGAAGAGAGCGCGAAGCATAAGGCACAGAGAGCGAGGCCTTTTTTCTTTCCCAGATAATCTGCAACGGTTCCCGCTGCGGCGCATCCGGCGATGCACCCGACCAGGGCACACCCTGCCGCCCAGCCGATTCCGGCCGCATCCAGATGAAACAACCGGCTCAGGAAGCCGATCGCGCCGCTGATGACAATGTTGTCGTATCCGAATAACAGACCGCCAAGAGTGGAGACACTGGCTGCAATGACGAGAGGAGCACGCGAATGGGTTGCACCAGATGAAGATGAAGGGTTCAGTTACTTATCTCCGTGACTAGCAGATAGCTCCGCACTGCACTTCTGAGAAGATTCGAGTACGGCCTTTGCCGCCAGCATAAAACCAAGCGTGTGCGCCATGCCGGCGTGCCACGGCGCGGAACAGGTCATCTGCGGAGTGTGGTCGGGAATGACGACACCATCAAAACGATTGCGATGCAGGATCGCGAGAATGCGAATCATGTCCACGTCGCCTTCATCGATAAAAGTTTCGCGATAGTGCGGCACCTTGCCGACGACATTCCGAAGATGAATGTAGGCGATCCTTCCTTGTTTGCTGTATTGATCGACCGCATCGTAAATATTGCCTTCGGTCATTTCGGCAAGTGTTCCGACGCAGAGCTCAAGAGCATTACTGCGGCTCGGAGCAAGATCAATCAGCGTTTGATACATGTGAGGCTGGTAGACCAGCCGCGGCTGCTGCCGCATCGTGGGCATGGGAGGATCGTCGGGATGAGCCGCGAGCCGCACGCCCGACTGCTCGGCCACGGGAATCACTTCCTCCAGAAATCGTTGCAGGCGGCGCCAGAGTTCTTCGTGTGAAATCGACGGCTGGACGCCAGCGGGCGCGTTGCGATCGTAGACCATATTCCAGATCATGCCATTTGGAATCGGCACGTCCTCGGCGGGGCCATCCATTCCTACGGTAATCGCGTGGCCGCGACCGAGAGAAGCGGTCACGCGGCCGCAAACACCGGCCAGACTGAAGTTGTAGCCGAGCACCGGAATGCCAGACTCACCCATACGGCGAATAATGGTCTTCACTTTTTCGATCTGTTGCGAACGCTGCGGACCATCGAGCAGAATGTCATGCCAGTGCGCGGGATCAAGGTTCTCGATCGCCGCGAGGGTTAGTCCGGCGTCTTCAATTTGCGCGCGCAGCGTCTTCAGTTCCGCTACTGTCCAAAGCTGATTGGGATCGCCAGCAACTCCCCAGGGTTCGTATTTTGAACCGGTGGGCTGATTGTCGCGTGGATTCGAGGGGCCCTGATTGAAGTAATCGACCAGGTGAACCACGACGTGAGTGCAACCCGCCTGGCGCACGAAGTCGTAGTAGTCGCGTGTGAGCATGTGGCGATACAGGCCGAGGCCAATCTTCATAGGCGATTCCCAATGCCTGCACCGTAATCAGGGCTAATAATTTGTCCATTGATCTCGGCGGCCAGCGGCGAGCACAGAAAAACAAATGTATCCGCAATCGATTCGGGACTGTTTCTTCTACCCAGCGAAACTCGCAGGACAAATTCCCGGTAGGCAGGATTTTCTTCGAAAACCTTCAACGAACTGCCGGCGGCAACGTTTCCAGGCGAAACCACATTCACGCGAATGCCGGTGAGCGCGTATTCAAGGGCAAGACTGCGGGCAAAATTTTCGAGCGCGGCTTTGGCCGAAGAGTATGCGGGGATTTGCGTATGCGGCATGCGAGCTACATAAGAAGATGTGAAGATAAGGTGACCGGCAATCTTTCGTTGCATCCATTGCGCCAGCACTGCACGCGCCAGATAAGTTTGCGCAAAATAGTTGAAGCGGAAGATGTGTTCGTAGTCGGCTTCCGAGGTGCTGGCAAAGGGATGCAGCCCACAGCCGCCTGCGTGACCGAGCACAGTATCCATGGCGGGAAATTTTCCGAAGGCTGAGTTCACAACGTGATCGACCTGGCTGGATGCTGTAATATCGGCGGGAAAATAAAGATACGACGAAGGCGGAATCTGCCAATCGTCGAGTATCCGCCGCGCCTGTTCCTCACCTTTAATGTCCGTGAGCACTAACGTTGCGCCGCTTGCCGCCAGCCTCCGTACCATGTGTTCGGCGATCGCGCCCAAAGCTCCAGTGATGAGAATCGTCTTGCCGAAAAGATCGATGCTGATCATGAGAGCTCGCTCTCTGCGATTCGGGATAGCACTTCGTGCCCGGATTCCGTGACCAGCACATTGTCCTCGATCCGCGCGCCACCGCCGCGTTCGGGAATGTATACTCCCGGCTCAATCGTAACCACTATTCCCGGCTCAAGTATCGAAGATTCTCCGGGGAGAATTAGAAATCCCGGATCATGATAGCGGAAGCCAACCTGGTGGCCGGTGTGATGCATGAAATAAGATGAGAGTCCTTCGGCTGCGATTTTATCTCTTGCTAACGCATCGATATCTCCCGCGGAAACGCCGGGATGGATGCCATCGATCGCGGTTTGTTGGGCGTTCACGGCAAGGGCAAGTATCGACTCGACAGCTGGCTTGAGAGAACCCACGGAAGCGGTGCGTGTCAGATCGCTCCAATATCCGTTGACGCAGGTGGCCAGTTCGATCAAAACCAGATCGCCGCTTTCCAGTCGCCGACCGGTTGAGCGATTGAATCGTCCCGCACAGGCGCTATTCGGGCCTGACTGCACCATGGCCCAGCCTCGGGAATGAAATATGCCATCGCGGCCGATCTGCCGGTAGATAGCCGACTCCACCCCTGCGGCTACTTCGGCTTCCGAAATTCCCGGCTGCAAATTCTCAAAGAAAGCTTGCAGGCCAATAATTGCAACTCGGTTTGCCAGCCGGATTGCCGCGATTTCCTCCAGAGTTTTTCTTAAATAGAGATCAGCAAAGCCCGCTTGCGCAGCGGCATTTGACTTTGCGGCAAGCGTCGATAGCAGCCCAGCAAAATCTTCTGGCATGGGAATTTGTTCGGCGGCTTGAATCGGCAGCGACGTTCGCGCCGCACTGGGATTGATTCCAACATTTTCGACTTTGATCTTGGCCTTGACCAGTTCACTCTCAACAGCGGACACCAGAGCAGAATACGGGTCCGCACACTTGAGATCGCCCCAGGGATATTCCTGTACCCGCAATCCCGCAGGAATGTGATCTGTGGGTTCAATCTGTGGAATAAAGAGAATGGGCTCGGCATCCGCGAAATAAATCAGCAGCGAAGCTCCCCAAAAAGGAAAATACCCGGAGAGCATCAGAAGTTCGTCGGGCCGCCACGCAATCCAGGCCTGCAAATTATTTTTCTGGAGAAAACTGCGTATCTGCTGTGCGCGAGATGGCGGATTCACAAGGCATGCACTCACGATCGGGTCCCCATTTTCACATGATTCCGTACTTCTCAAACGCTTCGACCGCGCTACAGCCTCCTTCAATCGCCTTGCGTACCAGCTTTTCGCCGCGAGCCTTTTCGAGAGCGCGCGCAAAAACTTCAACTTCGGCTTCGGCAGGAACCAACAAAACGCCATCGATATCGCCGAAAATAATGTCTCCTGGACGGACGCGCACCGCTCCAATCTCAACCGGAATACGGAAGTCGACCACTTTGTACCGCGGGGCTGAGTCTTGCCCGTAAGAACCGAAACCGAAGGTCGGGAAACCCATCTGCAGAATGGCTTTTGTATCTCGAACGTAGCCGTTCAGCACCGCGCCACGGCTGCCGAGTTTGCGGGCCCGCGTGCTCATGAGCTCTCCCCAAAGCGCATTACGCGGTGAAGAGCCGGTATTGACATAGATCTCATTGAGGCGAAGGTCGTCGAGCGCTTCGAGCATCAGGCCGAATGGCTTATCCATCAGCTTGTTGGCCGTACCGGCAATCTTTTCGGTAAATACATCCACAGCGAGCACTGGCATGGCCCGTCCGATCACCACCATATCCTGCCGCAGAGGCTGAATCTGCGGCGGCAAGAACTGGTGCTGCAAGTCCAGCTTGTCCATGACATCGCCCACCACGCAGGTAAAGAGTTCGCGCTGCACGATGGCGAAGAGTTCGTCGTCGGACTTCCAGAGTTTCGGCTTTGTCATCGGGCTCGTATCTTATTAATTCCGGGGCGATTATACGCTGTGGGAAGTTCTCTCCGCTCCGAGGCCGAAAGATGAAACAGGCCGAACGTCGCGGCTTATGTCGAATCGTATTCAAAAAACTGATGCACAGCATTGAAATCTCGCGGGGTTGGTATGGATACAATCTCTAATCACCACTCCGTTGATAGCGAAAAGGTTAACCGCCTGCCTGCCGAGACAAGTTAGACTTGGTGCAGCAATCAGCATTCAGTCCGAGGACTTGGAACTATGACGAAAACTGGAGCGCAGATTCTTTGGGAATGCATCGAGCACGAAGGCGTGACCCACGTCTTCGGATATCCCGGCGGCGCCATCCTGCCCGCATACGATGCCCTGAAGTACAGCAAGATCCATCACGTGTTGGTGCGGCACGAGCAGGGCGCTACGCACATGGCGGATGGCTACGCACGCGCCAGCGGACGAGTGGGAGTGGCCGTGGCGACCTCCGGACCGGGCGCTACGAATATGGTGACCGGCATTGCCACCGCGATGATGGATTCCTCTCCAATTGTTTGCGTTACCGGCCAGGTGGGCAGCAAGTTGATCGGCTCTGATGCCTTTCAGGAAACCGACATCACCGGGATTACTCTGCCTATCACGAAGCATAATTATTTGGTGACGCGGGCCGATGAACTGGCGCAGACGATGAGAGAGGCGTTTTATGTTGCCCGCTCAGGCCGTCCCGGGCCAGTTCTTGTCGACATTACGAAAGACGCACAACAGGCTTCGTGCGAGTTCGATTGGGAAGCGGCGAAGCCACAACTGCCGGGGTATCGTCCCGATCTCTCTCCTGCTCCGAAGGAATATGAAAAGGCGCTGGAGTTGATTCACAACTCCAAGCGGCCCGTAATTTTGTTAGGGCACGGCGCTATCGTTTCCGGAGCAATCCGCGAGGTTCGAGATTTGGCGGAGCGCGCCGGCATCCCTGTGGCGCTTACTCTGCTCGGCCTGGGCGCGTTGCCCGCTTCGCATCCACTCAACTTGGGCATGATGGGGATGCATGGGGAGGCTTGGGTCAACCACACCATTCAGGAAGCCGACCTGCTCATCGCACTGGGCATGCGCTTTGACGACCGCGTCACCGGCACGCTGAAAACCTACGCGCCCAACGCCAAGAAGATTCACGTGGAGATCGATCCCTGCGAGATCAATAAGAATGTGAAGGTGGATGTCGCACTGGTTGGCGACCTGCGCGAGGTCTTGAATGCGATGTTGCCAAAGATCGAATCCATCGATCGCAGTGAGTGGCTGGATCTTATCGATGGGCTAAAAGGCGATTCCGCAGTCCGCGATATTCAGAACCTGCCGGATAGCGGCCATCTCTACGCCGCGCACGTCATTAACGATCTCTGGCACCAGACGCGGGGAGGTAATGCCGTGGTGGTGACCGACGTTGGCCAGCACCAGATGTGGGAGGCGCAATATTACAAGCACGAGGAACCGCGTTCGCTGATCACCTCCGGAGGCTTGGGAACGATGGGATTCGCATTGCCCGCGGCGATTGGCGCAAAAGTCGCGCGGCCTGAGGCCGAGGTTTGGGCCATTGTGGGGGATGGTGGTTTTCAGATGACCATGTGCGAACTCGCGACTATTGTGCAGGAAAATCTGAAAATTAACATTGCGATTATCAACAACGGCTTTTTGGGAATGGTGCGGCAGTGGCAGGAATTCTTTTATGAGCGCAACTACCAAGCTACGCCGTTGCTGAATCCAGACTTTGCCAAAGTTGCAGCGGCCTACGGCATTCGAAATGCGACCGTCACCGAACGTTCGCATGTCGTTCCGGCGGTGCAATCGGCTCGCCAGCACGATGGACCAGTGCTGATTAATTTTCAGGTTGAGCAGGAAGATACTGTCTATCCGATGGTTGCGGCAGGCGCGGCGTTACATGAGATGATTCGGCGTCCAAGTCCGATTGTGGAGACCGCGGCCGACGAATAGCCTAATAACAAACCCAATATGCTGAACACATTCGTGGTGTACGTCGAAAACAAACCAGGCGTGCTGACCCGCGTGGCGTCGCTGTTCCGACGCCGCGCTTTCAATATCGACTCGCTCACCGTGGGGCGCACAGAGAAGCCGGAAGTGTCGCGCATGACCATCACTGTTGATGCCGATCATGACCAGGCCCGCCGCATCGAAGCCAACCTGTACAAACTGGTGAATGTACTCCTAGTCGAAAACATTACAACCGTGCCGGCGATTGTGCGCGACCTGGCAATGATTAAGGTCTCAGCCACGCATGGAGCCCGTTCGCATGTGTTGGAACTAGCCAGTGTTTTTCGCGCGCGCGTGGTGGATGTTGCACCCGAGTCTCTGATTATCGAAATCACGGGCGATGAAGACAAGATCGACGGCCTGCTGGAAGTGCTTCGTCCGTACGGAGTTCTCGAAATGGTGCGTACCGGAATCGTCGCGATGCGGCGTGGAAATAAAGCCTTCGCGGCATTGTCCTCGTCGGAAGCGCCGGAGCAGACTGTTGCGGACGACGATCTCTCGCAGTCGGTATAAAACTTAATCCAGTTCTTATTCGAAAGGAATACTCATGGCTACCATGTATCACCAAGACGCGGCTGATCTGTCACTGATTCGCGCGAAGAAAGTCGCGATTATCGGCTACGGCTCGCAGGGGCACGCTCACGCTCTCAACCTGAAAGATAGCGGTGTGGAGGTGCGGATTGGGCTTCCTCCGACGAGCGAGTCGCGGGCAAAGGCGCAAGCTGCGGGGCTGACCGTAAATTCTGTCGCTGATGCTGCTGCCTGGGCCGACGTCATCATGATTCTCGTACCCGACACGGCGCAGTCTGCCGTCTACAAGCGGGACATTGCGCCCCATTTGTCGAAGGGGAAGACGCTGATGTTTGCCCACGGCTTCAACATTCGTTTCGGGACCATTACTCCTCCTGCTGACATCGATGTTTCCATGGTCGCGCCGAAGGCGCCCGGACATCGCGTACGCGAGGTGTTCGTCGAAGGCGGCGGCACTCCTGCGCTCCTGGCCGTGCACCAGGATGCTAGCGGAAATGCGAAAAAACTTGCACTCTCTTACGCCAAGGCAATTGGCGGGACGCGCGCCGGCGTGATCGAGACCACATTCACCGAGGAAACTGAAACCGATCTGTTTGGTGAGCAGGCTGTGTTATGTGGCGGAGCCAGTGCACTGGTGAAGGCGGGCTTTGAAACGCTGGTGGAAGCGGGCTACCAGCCCGAGATTGCTTATTTCGAATGCCTGCACGAATTGAAGCTGATTGTGGACCTGATGTACCGTGGCGGTCTCAACTACATGCGCTATTCCATCAGCGACACCGCCGAGCACGGAGACTACACCGGCGGTCCACGCATCGTCACGGATGAGACTAAGAAAGTGATGCGGCAAATGCTGAGAGAAATTCAGGATGGAACTTTCGCTCGGAACTGGATCGCCGAAAACGAGTCGGGGCGCGAGTGGTTTGAAGCTACCCGTCAGCGCGAGCAGGAACACACCATCGAACGCGTGGGCGAACGCTTGCGCAGCATGATGCCCTTCCTCGATCCGGTGAAGGTGAAGCAGGGGCGGAAAAATCCTCCGGTGCCGGCTTAGACGAGCTGGCATTTCAACATCGTCTATCCGCGCGGGCTCTCACGAATCTAGTTCGCCGGAGCCTGCAGCGTTTTCACCAGCCACGGAATAATCACTTCCTTGAAAATCCGTGGATCGGGCCAGACGCCAACCTGCCGGCCTAGGTGCCCGCCATGAGGATTGATCCAGGCTTCTTTTGGCACGTCGCCTTTGCTCAGTAGCAAATATTCGTCATCGATGGGAACCTGCGTGTCGAGAACTCCCGCGAGAATTAGCATGGGCGCCATCGGCTGGCCAAGCAGTCCTTGTTTCACCAGGGAGAGCCTCGGCAGGAAATCGCCCAACTCATCCAGCGTATGTACGTTGTCGAGAATACTCATGAGCGCGGGCACCTGATCAAACAAATATTCGCGATTGCCCATCAGTGAGTTCATCAGAAATTCTTTCTGGAAGAACTTGTCCACCGGCGGAGATTGCGCGCTGCAGCCTCGCAGACGCGAGTGCTCGATGATTGCCATCTTCGCCGCCCAGTACGCTCCCCAGCTTACGCCGTGCATTGCGATGCGGTTTTTGTCGATCTCCGGCCTCGATTGCGCGTAGTCGATCACCTTCGACAACATGCGATCCGCGGTTTCACTCACCTTGACCGGATTCTGTCCGGTGCCGGGACCATCGACGGCGAGAACTGCAATTCCAAAAGGAAGAATTGCACCGAAGCTTTCGGTCAGGTCTTCCTTGCGGCTGTCGAGGCCGTTCACCGCGATCACCACTGGCACCGGTCCCTTGGCATTTTTCGGCAGGCGAAGGTAACCGATGATCTCTTTGCCTTCGAAAGGAATGTGTACAACTTCGAGCGGTGGATCGAAGAAACGCGCATGCGCGAGGAAGGCTTCGATGGCTTTCTCGTAAGAGCGCTGCTTGCCTGGAGACGCCGGAATGGGCCAGCGTCCAAATGAATAAAGCCTCCACGCGCGGATGTAATCGGCGTTGGCCTTGGTGGGATCCGATTTCTCCAGCGACTTTGCTTCGTTGAAGTAGCGATCGGCCACGTGCATGAATCCCGCAGCCCACTCGTCTTTGTCGGCGGTGTGGATACTCTCGAACGCTTCCTTTACATCGCCAGGATCAAGGCCGATCAGCGGATACTGGCCGACTTCGGCGCGGTGAATGGCTTCGACCCTTATCTCGTCGATCGTGCGCTCGCGGCGCGGTTCGTTTTGCGAAAAAGAGTTTGCAGAAATGAATGCGATGAATAACAACGGTAAAGCTGCAGAATAAAGCTTATTTCCTATTTTCATAACTTGGCCCTTTTCTCTTCAGTTTCGAAACGACGCAGACATCCGAAAAACAAAAGGCCGGACGGAATTACGTCCGGCTTTTTGTTCGATCCGAATAATTATGACGCATATCTAGAACGTAAACTTCAATCCCAACTGGACGGAGCGTGGCCCACCGGAACCGACAGCAGGGTTGGCGGCGGCGATATCCGGCGTAGCGCAACCACACCCGAAGCTTGCTGCCGAAGGATCGTTTAGGCCGTACCCGTTCTGTCCGCCATACGGATTGGCGAAATTCGGGTGGTTGAAGATGTTGAAGAACTCAGCGCGGGCCTGGAGCCGCATGGTTTCTCCAAAGTGGAAATTCTTGGCCAGGGAGAAATCGAGATTTCGGAAGCCGGTATCCTCGAACATGTTTCGGCTCATGTTTCCAAACTGCCCGAGCGGCGGAGGAAGCATGACGGAGTTTCCGTTGGCATAGCACCCAAACAGATTCAAAGATGCTGTCGAAGCTCCTGCGGTTCCTCCATCTACAGCTAACGCCTTGGCTGCGCAGACGGGGTTCGACACTCCAGGAAACTCCGGAATTCCAACGCCCTTCTGAGCTTTGAAATCCGAGGTCTTGCCGTAAAAGCTCCAACGTATCGGGCTGTTGGCGGGCGGGCTGACCGGCAGTGGGCCGACGCCGGCTGCGTCGGTTCCCTCATCCATTGGGCCCCAGTACTGCGGGCTCTCCACGGTGATGATCGAGTTTAATTCCCAGCCTTCCCGCATCTGCCCGAAACCTTTCCGACCCGGGATCGCGTAGGTGAGTGAAACCGTCAGCCGATGCCGCATGTCGAAGTCGCTATTGGCATATTCAGCCGCAGGATTGTGAGCGTTCTGCGGCAGACCCGAGCCATAGCCGAAGTCCCAATTAGCGCCCACATCATCGAGCGCGTGCGCATACGTGTAGCCCGCAACCATGCTCAGACCGTGATAGTTGCGCGCGTTCAGCGTGACTTGCAATCCGTCGTAATTCGACCGGTAGACGTTGCCCATCTGGAAGATGTTGGCCAGATAAGGGAACTTCGAGAAGTACGGTTGATTGGTCTGCTCACCGTTATTGTTGTCGACAACACAGTTGTTATAGAGAGGAGCGCTGGCGAGGCAGAGAGTGAGCTCCCCCGTTGGCCCTGTGCCCCATCCCGAACCCACCGGCGGCTGGTTGATATCGCGAATTCCCGTCAGGTTCGAACCGTGATTGCCCACGTAAGCGGCTTCGATGGAGAGATTGGAAGTGAAGGCATGCTGTATGTTCAGCGTCCAGTTCCAGACGTAGGGCGTTGTGAGGCCGCGGTCCACGGTCATGATGGGACACGGACTCTTGTAGCAATTGATCGCGCTGCTACCGTAGAGCGGTCCGTTCGCTGCGTCCCAAGTCGTGGGATAGTTCAGGAAATTCTTAATGGTGACGTTGCCCGTGGTAATCGTGCCGCCGGATGTATCTCCCGCAGCATCGATCGGAGCTCCCGTCGGAACACTACCGGGACCAAAAGCGTTGTTGAAGGCGACGAACGACTGCCAGTTCACGGTCTCGTAAATCAAGCCGCCACCGCCACGCAGCACCGTCCGCCCGTTGCCGGCGACATCCCAAGCGAAGCCAAAGCGGGGACCGAAGTTCTTATGATCCGGGTTGTAGAGGCTGCTGATCTGATGGCCGACCTGCACCAAGCCTACGTTTGGATCGAAGTTGCCCAGCAGATCGTGAGCTTCTTGCGGCACGCTGCTGAACTCATAGCGAACGCCGAAATTGATCGTCAGATTTCTTGTGGCCCGCCAATCATCCTCAAGGAATCCTGCGTAGGCCCAGTTGTGCAACTGCAAGGTCGGATTTCCCACCGTTACTGACGACTTGAAGGGCGCACCCGCAAAGAAGTCTTCCAGCGGGGTTGAAGGCGGAGGCGCATTGGCAGGAGGGGGACCGGGACTGGCAACACCACCCAGGAATGTGATGCTGCCGCGGGCGTTGCCGTAAGCCGCGTTCCTCACATCGTTGTAGTGGAGTTCGCCGCCGAATTTTAGAGCGTGTTTGCCGACCGTGTAGTCGATGTGATCCACAAACTGCGTAATCGAATCTGGGCCTTGAAATTTTGGCCACTTGAACCCACCGAGCCCCGGGAAAAAGTAGCCGCCAAAACCGATACGCGGCAGACCGCCTGTTTCAGGTCCACTCACACCCGTATCCAAACCGTACGCGGAAGCGGGAGTGTCGAGATCGCCGGGCAAAGTCGGTTGGTACAACCGGTTGTATCCAAAGCGAGCCTCGTTCACCACGCGGGCACTAGGAGTCCAAATCCAACTGCCGCCGATGACCTGCGCTCGCGTATGAATATCGGAGAGCCATTTCTGCTGTAGCTCGGGAAAGTCTTCGACCGTGCCGGAGTTATTTCCGAAGAAGTAAGTCCCGCTGATGTTGTTATTTTCGTTCAACTTGTAGTCCACCTTGGAGACAACGTTGTCGACGTGGACGATGTTATTAAACCCGTTCGTAATATTGATGTTCTGCGCGTTGTTCGTGGGAAATCCCTTGCCGTTGCAGGTTACCGAGGCGCCAGCTGCCGAGCATCCTGCAATGAGCAGGCTCGCCGGGCTGACGATTACTCCAGATGACACTGCAGCCGGTTCCGTGATATCAGCGATCACATCCGGAATGCTGTCGGCACAGTCGCCGGCAAAACCGAACGAACAGGTTCCATTCGGCGCCATGTGCACCATCGAGGGACTCGTGACCCCGCCGTACGAGTTGCCCACGTTATAACGCTGGCCCTCGTAAGCGCCAAAGAAAAACGCCTTGTCCTTGATGAACGCCCCGCCCAGACTGCCACCAAACTGTTCGAGGGTGCGAGTCAATTTTGGATTTGGGGCATCATTGAAATAGTTGCGCGCGTCCATAGCTCCGTCGCGGCCAAAACCAAACGCGGTCCCATGCACCTTGTTGGTGCCGGATTTCAGGCCAACGTTAACGACCGCTCCCGGTTTCCAGCCGTACTCAGCCGGGGGATTTTGCTGCAGATTGAATTCCTGGATCGCATCGATGGGCAGAATGGTCGCTGAGTCTCCGGCAATTCCTGATCCATTAATAATTGCCTGTCCGGAATAAGGTTCACTGTTGAATAAGCCTTCCACGAAGTAGGCATTGTCTTCCGCACGCAAGCCGTTGGCGCTGGTGGTGGAAAATCCGCCGCCGGGATATCGCACAACTCCAGGCCGGAGCTGCAACAGATTTTCATAATTCCGGCCGTTCAGTGGCAGGTCGTTGATCTCAGCATTGCTTAGTGTGCCTCCCAAGGTCGCGGAGGTTGTGTTGATTAAAGGAACCTCTTCGGAGACAGTAACAACTTCGGAGACGTTCCCCGGCTGTAGAGTGAAATCTACACGAACGTCGGTCGCGACCTCGACGCCAACGCTAAGCCGCTCTACGGATTTGAAGCCCTTGCCTTCGACGTGAATCTTATAAATTCCGGGTACCAGGTCGGCGGCCACGTAATCGCCGGAGGCGTCGGTGGTGAGGGTTCGAGTAGTACCCCGCTCCGTGTCGGTAACCACTACGGTTGCGCCGGCAACGGAGGCTCCGCTCTGATCGGTGACGCTGCCCAGCATGCGCCCGGCAGTGGACTGGGCCAGCGCCGGGCAGAGCGGTAAGACTCAAGGCAACAACAATTATAAGGATGGCTGCCTTCGTCCTTTGACCCGCGGACATGGCGGTTCGGAATGTCATCGAAACTCCTCCGTTTTTCTGGTCCGACAGCCATACCATTGCTGGACGAATGAAGTCAAGTTAATTCTCCGCTTTCAGCTTCTTCGAAGGACTGCGAGGGCTTAGTTGGTAAAGGTCTGCGAGACAAGAATTTGTTAGCAAATACGGCATGGAGAGTGGTCCCCGGAAGAAGGCTTGCATTCGGCGGGCCGCAGGAGTATCGTCCTAGGTGTCATACCACCATACCAAAAGACCTTAAATGCCTTTCGCGCACACTCAATCCGCGGAACCTCCGACGCAGCTGCTGGGCCTGCGGTATAGTAGCCAGACCATCGTTGGTTCCCCCAATCCAGCGCTTCGTGCGGGAGATAACTCTGTGTACAAAGTAGTGCGAACCTCGCGCTTATACGAGCAGATCGTCCAGCAGATTGAAGATTCCGTCCTTAATGGTTCCCTCAAACCCGGAGATCAGCTTCCGGCCGAAAGAGATTTGGCGCAGCGTCTTGGCGTGAGCCGGACTGCAGTGCGCGAGGCGGTCAAGGCGCTTCGTGAAAAAGGTTTGGTCGAGGCTTACTCGGGCCGCGGCACTTTTATTACGGACGGAACTTCGCAGGCCGCGCGTCAATCTTTTGACCTCATGATAAAGATTGGCCAGCAGGAAGGCGCTCCGCATCTGGCGGAGCTGCGCTTGATTCTGGAACCGGGGATTGCTGCGCTGGCCGCGACACGAATTCAAGAACCGGAGCTCGTCGCCATGCGGGAGGCCGTTGCCGTGATGGACCGCGCGCAGAAAGATCCCGGGGCATACATTGAAGCCGATCTCGACTTTCATCTCGCCCTGGCTGAGGCCGTTGCCAATCCGCTGATTCTTTCGCTCATCGATTCCATCGTCGGATTGCTGCGTGAACAACGGATAAAAATTTTTAACGTCGATGGCGGACCGCAGCGCGGACAGATTCATCACAAGCGCATTCTTGAAGCCGTGGAGCGGCACGATCCCGAGATGGCTCAGAGTGCGATGCGTTCTCATCTCGAGCAGGTGCGGCAGGATTCGCAAGCTTCTTCCGGCGGTAAGTCTTCTACAAAGCAAGCACTGGCCGGTTCCAAGATTACTGCGTAACGTTCACTGCGGAACAATTTGCCGTAGTAGATTTCGGAGGTTCGCGGACGGATGGCAAAACTTGGATTCATCGGTTTAGGAATCATGGGCAGCCAGATGGTCAACCGCCTGCTCAGCAAGGGTCACACTGTCACCGGCTATAACCGCACACGCTCCAAGGCACAGTGGTTGGTTGAAAAGGGTATGCTGTGGGCCGACTCACCGCGCGCGGTCGCAAGCGCTTCCGACTTCATCTTTGCCATGGTGACCAACTCCGCCGCCATTACTTCTATCACCGAGGGTCCCGATGGAATGCTGGCCGGATTGAGCGCGGGCAAGACTTTTATCGATATGAGCACGGTGAGTCCAACTGTGAGCCGAGCATTGGCGGCGAAGGTGCGGGAAAAAGGCGCGGACATGGTTGACTCTCCCGTCTCCGGCAGCGTGATCACGCTGCAGGAAGGAAAGTTGTCGGTGATGGTCGGCGGCCGTCGCGAGACATTTGAAAAAGTAAAGCCGCTGTTGCTCGATATTGGTCCCAAGGTTACGCATGTCGGCGACAACGGCCTGGCGCTTTCGATGAAAATTGCGATCAACCTGAGTCTCGCGGTGCAGATGCTCGCGTTTTCCGAAGGCGTGCTGCTGGCCGAGAAAAGTGGCATCGCGCGCGAAACCGCGGTCGATGTGCTCACTCACAGCGCCGTTGCATCTCCGATGATTCAATACCGTGGCCCCTTTGTGCTGCAGCAACCGGAAGAAGCCTGGTTCGACGTAAACATGATGCAGAAGGATATGGTCCTCGCGATGGATTTGGGACGGCAACTCGACGT
The DNA here is from genome assembly GCA_963838015.1 of uncultured Acidobacteriaceae bacterium. Taxonomy (GTDB): domain Bacteria; phylum Acidobacteriota; class Terriglobia; order Terriglobales; family Acidobacteriaceae; genus Sulfotelmatobacter. Next base: position 587,438 of record CAWIPG010000002.1, read on the forward strand.
GCCTCTGCCGACGACCGCGGTGAGCAACGAGATTCTGACGGCGGCCCGCGGCATGGGCTGGACGAAATATGATTTCGCCTGCATGTTCGATGTACTGGCCGCGATGTCAGGCGTGAGCACGCCGGTCACCGCGGGAGGTCCAAAGAAATGACGACCGTTACATCCAAGGCAGAAACTGGCCACGATACTGCCACCGAAAAAGAAAAGTGGCTGCGTGCCTATCGCCAGATGGTAAGCATTCGCCTCTTTGAAGAGCAGGTGAACGAGGTCTACACGCGCGCGCTGATGCCAGGACTTGCCCACTTGTACAGCGGCGAAGAGGCTGTGGCAGTGGGAATCTGTGAGGCGTTGCGCATCGACGACTACATCACGAGCACGCACCGTGGCCACGGGCACTGCTTGGCCAAAGGTGCAGCGCCGGATCGAATGTTCGCCGAGTTATTAGGAAAAGAAGCGGGCTATTGCCGAGGCAAAGGCGGATCGATGCACATTGCCGACCCTGCAACCGGCAACCTCGGCGCAAACGCCATCGTCGGCGGCAGCGTGGGTATCGCGACAGGTGCGGCGTTCTCCTCCAAAGCGCTGGGCACGGATCGCGTAGCAGTTTGCTTCTTCGGAGAAGGTGCTCTGGGACAAGGGTCGCTCTACGAAGTGATGAACCTGGCGCAGTTGTGGAAGCTACCCGTCATCTACGTCTGCGAGAACAATCAATACAACGAGTACACGCACTACCAGGAAACCACGGCCGGTACAATTCTTGGTCGTGCCACTGCGTTTGGCCTGGAAGCTGCGAGAGTCGATGGCCAGGATGTCCGTGCCGTGAATGCAATCGCGACGCAGTTGGTAAAACGCGCACGCGCTGGTAGCGGTCCTGCATTCTTGCAGTGCGATACCTATCGTTACAGCGGGCATCACGTTGGAGACATCAATCGCGAATACTACCGCTCCAAGCAGGAAGAACAGCTCTGGAAGACCGATCGTGATCCCATTAAAGTCTTATCGAAATGGCTGTTCGAGCAGGGCTATGCGGATTCCGCATCTGTTGATCGAATTACTTCCGAAATTCGTACCACAATGGAAGCGGCGGTGAGGTTTGCCATTGCGGCGCCATATCCCAGCGTCGATGAAGTGGAGAAGCACGTTTATGCCTGAGCGCGAACTCACATTTGCCCAGGCGGTCCGCGAGGCGCTGGCCGAGGAGATGCGGCGCGACTCGCACGTCTGCATCTTCGGCGAGGACGTGGCTGAAGCGGGCACACCGTTCAAAGTTCTTTCCGGATTGGTCGAAGAGTTCGGCGCGCAGCGCGTAGTGGATACTCCGATTTCGGAAGCCGGCTTTACCGGAGTAGCAGTGGGCGCGGCCATGACCGGAATGCGGCCCGTGGTCGACATAATGTTTGGCGACTTCATCACCCTGACGATGGATCAGATGGTGAATCAGGCGGCGAAAGTGCATTACATGTCGGGCGGACACTGGAGAGTGCCTATGGTGATGCGCACCACGCTCGGCGCGACGCGGCGCTCGGCGGCGCAGCACTCGCAGTCGCTGCATGCCTGGTTCAGCCATGTACCGGGATTGAAAGTGGTTTTACCTTCGACACCCTACGATGCGAAAGGCCTGCTGAAGACGGCCATCCGCGATGAGAATCCGGTGGTTTTTTTCGAAGACAAGATGATGTACAAGCTGAAGGGTCCGGTTCCGGAAGATGATTACACGATTCCATTGGGCGTTGCCGATGTGAAGCGTGCCGGCGATGACATCACTCTGGTCGCTACCAGTAGCATGGTGCAAGTTGCGCTGGGAGCGGCGATTCTTCTGGAAAAAGAAGGCATCAGCGCAGAGGTGGTCGATCCGCGCACGACATGGCCTCTGGATGAAAAGACTTTGATCGATTCAGCGAAGAAAACCTCGCGCGTGATTGTGCTGGATGAAGGCTACGGCCGTTACGGAGTCACCGCGGAACTTGCGGCTGTGATCGCCGAAGGCGCGTTCTACGATCTGGACGCACCGGTGAAGCGAATGGGCGCAATGCACGTGCCGATTCCCTTCTCTCCGCCGTTAGAGGACGAAACGGTTCCAACAGAGCAAACGGTATTTGATGCGGCGAGACAGTTGTGCGGTAAAGAGTAGCGTTGGCGTCCGGCCCGCAAGCCGCCGAGACGGCGGTGCTACTAAGTACTGGAGGTTTTATGGCACTCAAAACTCATGGAACCATGGCGGTCGATTGGGAACAGCGAATCGATTTCGACCGCTTGCGCCGCGAGCGCCTGCAACGCGCAAAAGATTTGCTGGCGAAATCCGATATGGGCGCGCTGCTCTGTTTCGACATGAACAACGTGCGCTACCTAACTTCGACGCACATCGGCACGTGGGCGCAGGACAAGGCCAACCGCTTCACACTGCTGCCGCAAAATGACGAACCGATTCTTTGGGACTTCGGATCCGCCGCCAAGCATCATCAGCTGAATTGCCCGTGGCTAGGCGAACGCTCACGGCCAGGAATTTCCATGCTGCGCGGCACGATGTCGCCGGAGCATGGACGAGCCGAAGACGTCGCTAAGAAAATTCGCATTGAGCTCGAAATGCGCGGCCTGCTCAAAGAGCCAGTGGGCATCGACATCATTGAGCTTCCCGTACTTTTTGCGCTGCAACGCGAAGGCATTAAGGTTGTCGATGGCCAGGAACTCATGTCCAACGCCCGGGTCATTAAAACGCCGGATGAAATTTCACTGCTGAATACTTCCGCGATGATGGTCGATGCCGCCTATGACGAACTTTATCGCGCCATGAAACCGGGGATGCGCGAGAACGAAGCGGTTGGGTTGGTGAGTAAGGTGCTCTACGATCTCGGCTCGGAGTATGTGGAAGCGGTGAATGCCATCTCCGGAGAACGCTGCAATCCGCATCCTCATGTTTTTTCCGACCGCGTACTGCGTCCCGGCGACCCGGTTTACTACGACATTCTGCATTCCTACATGGGATATCGCACCTGCTATTACCGCACCTTCACCATCGGCTACGGTTCGCACGCCATGGTGGATGCTTATAAACGCTGCCGCGATTACCTGGATGCCGCCATCGAACTGATTCGTCCTGGACGCAACACGGCGGAAATTGCGGCCGTGTGGCCCAAGGCGCAGGATTTTGGTTTTCCGAATGAAGAGGCCGCCTTCGCCTTGCAATATGGCCACGGGATCGGACTAGCGATTTGGGAGAAGCCGGTAATCTCACGTCTGGTTTCACTCGACCATCCGCAGACGCTTGAGCCCGGCATGGTGTTCGCGCTGGAAACTTTTTGGCCTTCGACTGACGGCTGGAGCGCCGCTCGCATTGAAGAAGAGATCGTTGTCACGCCGACTGGACACGAGGTGATCACGCGCTTCCCGGCGGAAGAGTTGATGGTAGCGGGTGCGCACTATCACACGGTCAACGGGCCCCTCCCCACGACGAGAGAGACTGAAGCTCCGCTCAGCGCGCGCGTGCTGGATATGATTGAAGCCAGTGCGAAAACTGAGCGGGTAGGAGTTTCGGACTGAAGGCCATAGCAGAGCCCTTCCCCCGATAAAAAACTATGGCCTTCAGTGTGGTTATGCCCGCCCTCGAGATGGCGCAGGAGACCGGCAAGCTCATCGCCTGGCGAAAGCAGGAAGGCGACCGAGTTACCAAAGGCGAACCGCTTCTCGAAGTGGAAACCGATAAAGCCGTACTCGAAGTGGAAGCGCCTGCGGACGGCATTCTTGCCGGAATTACCGCAGTGGCCGGAACCGACATTCCTGTGGGGCAGACGATTGCGTGGATCGTCGCACCAGGAGAAAAGCCTCCCACGGAGAATCAATCCGCAATGAGCGCACCGACGGCGCGAGCTGGATCGCAGGGGAAGACGGAATCACACGCCGCACCAATAGCGGCAAGCACCAGCGAGACTTCTGCCGTTTCTGCAGCGAGGATTTCTCCGAAAGCGCGGCGTCTCGCAAAAGAATTAGGCGTGGACATCGCTACTGTGGCTGGCTCCGGACCCGGCGGCGAGATTCTCGCATCGGATGTGCAAACCGCGGCTGCTTCGCCAAACAAATCGGATGCTGCGTCTCCCAAGCAGAAGGCCAACAACATCGAAGTCCCCAGCACTCTCGGCCGCCTAATGGCTGAACGCACCACGCAAAGCTGGACTACAGTTCCCCACTTCTTCGTTACGCGCGAAATCGACGCCAGAGCGCTCAACGAATATCGGGAAAAGTTGGTCGGCGAGATCGAGCGCACACACAAAATTCGCATCACGCATACGGATTTACTGGTCGCACTGGTGGCGCGAGTGCTGCTCAAACATCCGCGATTGAATTCGAGCTGGACCCCGGAAGGTATTCGTCTTCACGATCACGTGAACATGGGCGTCGCCATTGCGGTGAACGATGGCGTGGTTGCTGCCGTAATCCCCAACGCACACACCGCAAACCTCGCGGAAATCGCGCGGCAGCGTCGCGACGTAGCCGAGCGCGCACGCGCCGGCAAGCTGCGTCCCACCGACATTGCCGATGCCACGTTCACGATCAGCAACCTTGGCATGTATCACGTAGATCAATTCACCGCCATCATCATCCCCCCACAAGCGGCGATCCTAGCAATGGGAGGCATTGGTGATCGCGTGGTCGCCATCGAAAGCAAACCTGCAGTTCGGCCGATGATGACGCTGACTTTATCCGCGGATCACCGTGCCGCAGACGGCGCCCGCGCCGCCATGTTCATGAACGATCTTGCCGAGGCCATTTCCCGCCCAGGAGAATTCCTGCCATAGTATGCTGCGTACCCTGATTTTGTCCCTCGGCCTCTTGTTTGTTGCCTCCACTGCATCCGCACAGGGTGGGCCTCCTTATTACACGAATGATCCCGGCACGCCCGGCCCTCTCAATTGGGAGATCAACATCGGCTACATGCCGTTTTTGTACAGCGATCAGTCCGTCTCTCACACTCCTGACGTCGACCTCAATTTCGGCGTGGGTGAACGCATCCAACTCACTTACGAAAATGCTTGGTTGCGCGTTCATAATCCGGGAGCCCCAACTGAGTTCGGCGTCGGTCAATCCAATCCCGGCGTCAAATGGCGCTTCTACGACGCGGGAGAATCCGGCCTCAACATTTCGGTCTTTCCGCAGCTCTTCGTTAACAATCCCAACGATGCCGTTCATCGTGGAATCACGCCTGCGAGCGATACTTTCCTTCTGCCGGTCGAATTCTCCAAGAAACTTGGGCCGGTCGACGTGGATTACGAACTCGGTTATGCGTTTGTTCATAAAGGCCCGGACGCCTGGCTCACTGGCCTCGTGGTCGGCCACGATTTCACTCCTAAGCTCGAAGGAGACGTCGAGTTTTATTGCCAGGGAACTTTTCGTCCTTCGGAAGTCCAGCCCACGATAGACTTCGGTGGCCGCTACAAGATCCGCCCGTCCCTTATCCTTCTCGTCATGGCCGGACGTAGCCTTGAACCGGCGCGAAATAATCAGACTTATTTCCTAGGCTATTTCGGAATGCAATTCCTGCTGTCGAGTAAGCACAACAAATCGGATTGACCGCGGCGCGCGGGGCAACCTTATTTCACCATCATCTTTCCAACATTCCAATGTGCGCCCGAATTTTTCTTTTAATTCTGTTGCTCGCCTGTGAAGCTGTCGCGCAGCAGGACTCCAATCTCCGAATTCAGTCGAATGTCGTATTGGTGCCTGCTCTGGTGAAAGATGCAGCAGGTCATGTCGTCTACGGATTAACCCAAAACGATTTTACGATCGACGACGATGGCAGAGAACAGTCCGTTCATTTAGACGAATCCGCAGAATCTGAACCCGCGTCAGTTGTCGTGGCAATTCAGACGGGTAGGAGGGCCTGGCGGGAATATTCCAGAATGCACGGCGTCGGCCCAATGCTGACCCCGGTTTTCGAGCAACTTCGATCGCGAGTCGCCTTAGTTGAGTTTGATAGCCATGTCAATCTGGTCGAGAACTTCAGTGAGGATGAAACATCGATTTACAACGATCTTAAGAATCTGCAACCGGGCGACAACGGCGCGGCCATCCGCGATGCCATAGATTTCTCGGTTCGATTGCTTGAAAAAGAACCAGCCGAGCGCCAGCGCGTGCTTCTCCTGATCTGCGAAAACCGCGATCATGGAAGTCATGTCACCAAAACTGACGATGTCGTGGCTGCTATTGGAAACAGCAACACCGTCGTCTATGCGCTGTCATTCTCACCATCGCTTTCACAGGTGCTGGACACTGAACGAGGAAGCAACAGAGACGAGGCCTATTGGGATGCGCCTCCCGACATAATCGGAACTCTTCTGATGGCCAGAAATGCGATGAAAAAAAACATCACCAAAACAATTGCAGCCATGACCGGAGGCGAGTACGAGTTGTTTACATCTCGAAAAGCCTTCGAGGGTCGCATGGTTGATTTCAGCAATCACTTACATAGCCGCTATGTCTTGAGCTTTGCACCGCAAAACCCCCACCCGGGGTTGCATCAGATTCAGGTGCGCTTGAAACAACCTTCACCTGGAATAACCATTCTGTCGAGAACCAGCTATTGGGCAACGAGCATTACTCCGTGAGCGGTCGGGTTGCGCCAATACGCTGCCTCGAGCCCTCGCTCCAGAACCCACCTTATAGCACTCTCGTGCTAACTCCTTCCCAGATCGTGCCATTGTCATCGCAAGCCGCTGGCCTCACCCTGTTGGTGCCTGATAATCGGCATCTTTATTAAGGGCTAGTTCGTATGGCGGGAATTCAGAGGCGCGAGATGTTGGAACTGAGTGCGAGGGCAGAACATGCCACGCCTCAGGCTCGCCTCGCGCACAAGCAAGTATTCCGGCTGCAGATTGCGCTGGTTTTACTGCTGGTTACACTCGCCGCTCTCTTAATAAAGGATCGCGATTTCTGGTTTGGCTCGGAAGAAGCGATTGAAACGGACGCTACGGCTTCGCAAAATGCGGTGAAAGCCTCGGCGGTTTTGCCAGCCAAAACCAGCGCCGTACCGGCATCAAAGGTCGCGGTCGCCAAGAATCACCGCACTTCGAAGATTTCTACCGAATCCGCTTCGGCAGCGCCGGTTCCGAGCAATGCTAGCAGCGCAGTTCCACCCACGGTTGTCACCCGGACCGTCCTACCGCCGATGGATGTTGAAGTGGTGGCAGGCGATACGCATCGCACGGTTTATGCCGGAAGCAACGTGGCAAAGGTGCAAATCCCAGGCGATTCGAATCATGCTTCAGAAGTCAATGCATCGGTGGCTAATCTGCCGACGAACGCTGCCGAGCGTGAGCCGGTTTCTCCAAATGTTCCAGAAGTGCACCAGACCCAGACCATTGATGCAAGCTATCCTCTGCTCGGACAGCACATGCGGGTGCAGGGATCGGTGGTGTTGCAGGCAGTGGTGGGCCCGGACGGCATCATCGAAAATCTGCGCGTGCTCAGCGGACCCGCGGTACTGACCACCGCGGCGCAGCAAGCAGTACGCGAGTGGCGCTTCAAACCCTATCTTCAGAACGGACGGCTAGTCGAGACCAAAGCCAGAATCACAGTCAACTTCTCGATTCGCATCTCCGACCCCAACGCGAAGACCAGCTAAATTACTCAGCCATTAATCATCAGAAGCTGGGATGCCCAGCCATTCTCCAGGACCACATCAGAAACGACGTCGATGTGAGGTCGATGCCGGGTTCGGTGGTGCTATAGGACTGCATATTATCCTTGTAAACCGCGACTTGCGATGCTTCGAACGCACCGTCGTTTCCATTGAATTTCTTAAACGAATCAATCCCGTTCGCTGGACACAGAATCATTCCGCCGAGCAATCCTGAACTGGCATAGCCGTCCGGACCCTCAGTAGCGGCGCCCCATAGCACTGGCGTACCTCCGGAAGTTCCATCGAGCGCGCCCGCGAGATTCGCAACCTGGTGCTGAATGCAGTTCGGAAACGTACTTCCATCGCCCACGATGAACGACGATCCCCAGGCGTTCGTGCCCAGAATGTTGGCCAGCCATCTCTGCGAATAAGTGTCGTAGTTCTTGGATTGAGTCAAGTAGTACGCTTCACTGGCCATCACCGACAAGCCGGCCCCGTGCGAAGTAGTATCACCGTAGCTCCAACCGTAGCCGAAGCCCCAGGCGTCGCCGCTGGCTTGCGTAATCGCATCATCTACTTGGCGGAGAAATTGTTTGCGAACGCCCGCTTTCGACACCGCCAGGCCGCTGGGATTTCCCGCCACTTCCAATGCCCGGTACAGTTCGAAGTGAGCAAGCCCGCTAACGTCGTAGAGATTCAGCGTATCTGTGTCTCCTGCGTTATAGACGTTTGTGATGTAACCTTTGGCAAACTTCGCTGCCTGCCGCAGGTAATACATTGGATCCGTCTGCGGCAATCCGGATTGCAGGTTCACATTGTCACCGTCGGATTGCGAAGCCGCTTGTAGAGCGAAATATAATTCCGTTGCGCCGAATTCCATGTCATCTTCCCAAACATTCTCGGGATAGCCGTCGAAGGGAGAAATGGTAAGCAGACAACCGACGCATGAGCCCGAACCTACACCGGGCGCAGGATCCGTATGTGAGGTATCAGCAAGCGCAAAAATATCTTCCGCGTTCTTCAGGCACTGATTCGCACGAGACGGGTCGGTGCTGCGGTTAAGTTGATAGCACAATGCGAAGTCCGCCGCCAGACGGCCCGCCAGATTCGGACTGATCGGCGACCCCGCAGGACCGGCCACGAACACTGGGCGATCGCAGATAAAAAACGTTGTGTACGGGTCGCAAGGTTCTGGATCTCCAGCTTGGCGGAAAGTATCGGCGGCTTGTGGCAGAGTCCAGATGTCGTATTCGGTGATCAGGCAGTATGGCGTGGTATAACTGCCGCCGCAGTTGCCCGAGGCCGAACTCGGATCGCCTTCGCCGTAATAATCCCAATCTTGGCTGTTATCCACCTGGTAGTACAAAGTTCGCGTCCGATCATCCCACATCTTCATCAGCCAGTTGACTCCGAACTTCGCTTCATCGCGAAAGTCGGATGACTGCGGTGCTCCCGGGCCGCTATTTCCCGCATAAGAAACCGAACTTGGCGGCGCTGGAGGATACATTCGAGCGCCTGCACCCATCTGGTGGGGAAAATCACGAATTCCAATCTGCATCAGCGCCGCCGTATAGCTGACTGTTTCGACATATTTCATGTAGTCGCCGGCGTCCCACCATCCTCCCGAAGCGTCGATATTCGGCAGGTTGGCGGACACTAGCGGCGCAGCCGGCGGCTTGTTATCGATGAAGTCGTTACTATCGAGCCGAGGCGTCTCGTAAACCTCAGCATTTTTATCGTTCAAGTGCCCCGGCTTTGTGCGCAGTACATTGGGGATGAAGTTGGCTCCATCGCGTTCCGATTCGTAAAAAAATAAAGTGTTCAAGAGCAAGCCGGAATAAAGCGTATTCGCACCATCCACGGCAAATTGCGGCGACTCAGCCGCCACCGGTCCAGACACTGAAATGGTATAGATGTCGCCTTCGGGAACCGTGAAGTCCAGCGGGTAGACGTTGTAGCTTACTTTCGCGCTATGACTCCAGGTACCGAGCAATGCGCCGGCGTGTCCCGAATATGCGGTCGCTCCTTTTGAGCCGATCACCTTGAAGCTCGCCCTGCTGCCCGCCGGCCCGGACATTAAATATGCACGAAATGGTGTGGCGCCGGCTTCATAGCCAACCTGGCTGACGCGCACGTAAGCCGACTGGGCAATGGCGTTCGGCGTCCACGCAAGCAGCGCTAGGAAGATGCCTGCAAATGAAATCAGTCGAGGCGCGCTTGAAAGTCGGAGGCTGGAAGATAACATGGCTTCCTCTTTGCTACTGGAATGGTATATTAAATGCGTTTAATACAGGGATAAATACTGCTCCGTCTTGAACTGGCTGTCAAGCCTGGACTGTCAAACAAAGACCGTCAAATCTCGACCGTCAAATCAAAAGCAGAAGAAATGAACTCTATGCGGAATAGCTGCTTCAAAAAGGTGTTCGACCTGCTTTGGTCCGGAAAGGTGCGGAGCGGGATTGCTTTTGCGCTCGCGATACTCGCGGTGGTCGTGAACAGCGCCACTGCACCGGCCCAATCAGCCTCCACTTCGGAACCTCATCCGGCGATCGTTCACATCGATTCCACACCCGGTCATGCCATTAACTCCTTCGACCCCGACAGTGCTCTGGGCAGTTCGATCGATGTCCTTTCCCATGACGATATCGATAAGGTTTACACCCCGCACATTATTCAGGAATCGCTCTCTGCCGGCTGGGGGCCAATCACTTACCGCAACAATTCCGAACTTCGCATGGCCGCATGGCACTGGACTGAGAACGGAAGCTGGAGTGATCCGGTGCATAAGAGCGGATACTTCACCGGGAGCAGTGATCTCAAAGAACCGCTGCGCTACATTCTTTCCTACGCGCTGCCGCACCGCGGTTTCTCAACCAGCGGAGACCGGCCGCTGCAAAGCCCCAATCCCAGCTATTGGAAGAGCAATCCGTATCTCACCAGCAAGTTCACGGGCGAAAGCAACGCCCTGCACCCGCAATGGATCGTCATGGATCTGAATGCCGAAAAGCCGGTGAACGCGATCCGCATCGCATGGGCGAGTCCGTATGCTACGACCTATCAAGTTGAGTATTGGGCGGGAAAACGCGCCCTCGATTTCGATGCAGGTCCTGATGGTGAATGGAAAACTTTTGCATCGGGCGTAATCAAGAACGCTCAGGGCGGGACGGTGAATCTGAAGCTTGCTGACGCGCCCATCGCCACGCAGTACGTGCGCGTCCTGATGACGGAATCGTCGAACACATGCGATCTGCATGGAGCCGAAGACGTCCGCAATTGTGTGGGATACGCCATTCAGGAAATTCGCGTCGGCGTGGTCGATTCCACTGGAGCCTTCGCCGAAATCCAAAGAAATCTCGGCGACAAACCAACCACCTATTGCACTTCATCGATTGATCCCTGGCACTCGGCAGCTGACGTAAACGCCACCGGCGGATATCAGCACAGCGGCTTCGATCTCTTCTTCACGAGTGGACTCACCAACAACCTTCCGGCAATGATTCCGGTCACCATGCTTTACGGCACACCGGACGATGCTGCCGCCCAAATTGCCTATATTGAAAAGCACGGCTATCGCATCGCATACATCGAAATGGGCGAGGAGCCGGACGGCAAGCATGCCATGCCCGAAGACTACGCAGCCCTCTACATTCAATGGGCCGCGGCCATTCATAAGGTCGATGCCAAGCTCAAGCTGGGCGGGCCGGTCTTCGAAGGAGTCAACGAAGATATTCGCGTCTGGCCTGATGCCGAGGGACGAACCTCATGGATGGGGCGTTTTGTAGACTACCTGAAGATGCACGGTCGCATCTCCGATCTTGCTTTTGTTTCCTTCGAGCACTATCCGTTCGAGCCCTGCACCATCACGTGGAAAACTTTGTACTCTGAGCCTCAGTTGATGAAACATATCCTGCAGGTGTGGAGAGATGATGGCGTCCCCAAAGATGTGCCGCTGATGGTGACGGAGAATCATCTGGCTGCCGAACTCACTGGACCCATGACCACGATCTTTGCGGCATTGTGGCTTGCCGACAATGTTGGCTCTTTCTTCGAGGGCGGCGGCGCTGCTTTCTATCATTCGCCGATCCAGCCGCAGGGCATTCAAAACAGTTGCCTCGGCTGGTCCTCATGGTCGAATTTTGTTTCGGATCAGAACTACAACATCAAGGGCTACACTTCGCCTTACTACGCGGCTCACATGATCAACCTGGAGTGGGCGCAGCACCGCGCCGGCGTGCATTACATGTTCCCTTCCTCCACAGATATCAAGGATGCCGAAGGAAATATTCTGGTTACGTCGTACGCGTTGCATCGACCCGATGGGAATTGGTCGATCATGCTGGTCAATCGCGACCAGGACAATTCGCACACCGTGCATGTGCAATTTGAGGATTCCAAAAACAAACAGAACTCGTCATTTTCCGGACCGGTCACCTTCGTGACTTTCGGAAGCGAGCAGTATGTCTGGATCAACGACGGCCCAACCAGTCATGCGGACCCGGATCACCCGCCGGTCGCGACTACTCTAGCTGCGGGTCCGGACACTGCGTTCACTTTGCCGAAAGCCTCAATTACTATCTTGCGCGGAAAGGTGGCAGGTCTCAAGGATTGAAGCCGCTACCGTCAGTGGCATCACTTTGATTTCTGCTCTGCGATCCATTCATTGGTACGGGCATCGAGGAGATCGAGCGGGAGGGTTCCGCCGTTGAGCATCTCGTCGTGGAAGGTGCGGATGTCAAACTTGGGGCCCAATTCTTTCTGGGCGCGTTCGCGCAACTCGCGGAATTTGAGCTGGCCCAGCTTGTAACTCAGGGCTTGCGCGGGCCATGCAATGTAACGGTCGGTTTCGGACTGGATTGTAGGTTCGTCAACCGCGCCTGATTTGCGGAAGAAGTCGACGACCTGATCGCGCGTCCATCCCTTCGAGTGGATTCCCGTGTCGACAACCAGACGAACCGCGCGAAACAATTCGGAAGAGAGCCGACCGTAATCCGAAACCGGATCCTGATAGAAACCAACTTCCTTGCCCAGTTGCTCTGCGTACAGAGCCCAACCTTCTATATATGCATTGAAGCCCAGACTGTGCAGCCGGAACTTCGGCAGCCCAGTGAGTTGCTGCTGCACCGAGAGCTGCATGTGATGTCCCGGAATGCCTTCGTGGTAAGCGGTCGATTCATCATCAATCAGCGAACGCTCCGCAAAGTTAGAAGTTGCAACGACGACGCGGCAGGGGCGCTTTCCATCCGGCGTACCGGTGACGTAGTGCGTTGCAGCGGCGGCCTGGAAGGCAGGTATAGCTTCCACCGTGACCGGCGATTTGGGAAGCAGAGTAAAGAGTTGCGGAAGTTTTGGCTCCATCTGCGCGATGTAGCGCCGGAAGTCGTCGAGGATCTGATCGGCTGAAGTGGGAATGTATTTGGGATTCGTTTTGAGCGACGCGCGGAATGAAGCGAGATCGGCGAATCCTGCCTTCTTGGCGATTGCGGTCATCTCGGTCTCGATGCGATCGATCTCGCGCAAACCAAGTTGGTGAATCTCGTCCGGCGTCATGTGCGTAGTGGTGCGCGCATAGATGTCATTTTCGTAGCGCTTCTCGCCGTCCGGCAGAGAAGTAATCGAAAGTGCGGTGCGGCCTTGGGGTGCGTATTCCGTGCGCAGGAACATGGCGAAAGTCTTATAAGCGGGGATCACGTCGCTGTTGATCGCGTCGGTAATCTCTCGAGTCAATCGCTTCTGGTCTTCCGCGGAAATATCGGCGGGATATTTTTTGGTCGGGAACAGAAAAGGATCGGCGTCGATGATTCCCTGGCATTGCACGGGCAGCTTCTCAATCAGAAAGCGGACGGGCATGAGTTTGTCCTTCATGCCCGCGCGAAGCACTTCGGTGGTTTGGCTGAGAACACGCGGAATCTGATGCAAACGTGCGATGTAGTCTTCGTAGTGCTTGACCGAATCGAGCGGAACTGACAGCGGCAAATCCGCGAGGCTAGTGTGGATGCCATTCTGCTGATTGATTGGCATCTCGTATTCTTTGAGATCGAAATCAGCGATGCGCTGCTCGAGGACACGCACGAGAAGATCGTGGGAAAGTTTGTCCTGGTCGGAGAAGCCCGCAGTTGAGATGGCGTGAAGCCCGGCGAGGAAGCGCGCATTCGTTTTATTGCGCTGCACAATAGCTGCGAGCGAATACTCCGCAAGCCGGTCGTTGTAGCGGTAGTCGCCGAAAGCTGTGGCTCGCTCCGGAAAGCTGCGGAGATCGGATTCGTACTGCTCGTCGAAAAGAGCATTCTGCGCGGCGAGGCGGTCCGTAACGGGCTTGGAGTCCTGGCCGAAGAGCGATGCGGCGATGGCAACGACGAGAAACACGGTTTTGAAGGAGCGCATAATCTAAGCAGCCTACCAGAGGAATAGTGATCCTGTCGCATGTACAAACATATGTCACTAAGCGATAACACACATTTGTATTTTGTTGAGTTTGCGTACGATTTATTGGAGAAGGCTAAACCCATCTACAGGAAACTGTACTGTAAACTTTCCTATACGCTTTAAAAACTCCTTCCTAGTCAAGTGATTGCGATGAAACATTGACTGGCAATCTATGTGCATAACCATTGGTCATAACAAAGTGTTCAGGCGAGTGTTTCAGTAGCGGTCTTGATGAACCAACAAATGCTGTTTCGTAGCTACTGAGACCTGTTTGAAGCTTCTCGAAGAATTTAATTTTTTCGAGATCAAGAAGCGGAGAAGAATTCTATGCGATTTAGATCTCTACGTATATCGGCCGTAACGCTGTTTACGGTTGTATTTGTTCTTGCCAGCGTTTCGCTGGCCCAGAATATTGTAACGGGCGGCATTTCCGGCACTGTAACCGACCCTACTGGCGCGATCGTGCCCAACGCAAAAGTTAGTCTGAAGAGCAACACGACAGGCGAGACTCAGACCACCGTTACAACCTCGACTGGTCTGTTCAATTTCCCGCTGTTAAAGCCGGGATCCTATTCCGTAACGATCAGCCAGACCGGATTCCGCTCCATCGATGAAACCGTGGAAGTGCAGTTGGGGCAAGTTATCACCGCCAATTTGAAGTTGCTTGTTGGTAATGCCTCAGAGACAGTCGAAGTATCGAGCCAGGCGCCCCTGTTGCAAACAGAAGATGCCAACATCAGCACAACATTCAGCCAAGCCCAAATCTCCCAGCTCCCCGCTCCGGGCGGCGACATCACGAGTTACGCGCAGACCGCTCCCGGCATATTGATGAATACGGGCGGCGCTTATGGCAACTTTAGCGCTTTTGGATTGCCTGCAACTTCGAACCTGTTTACCGAAAACGGCAACGACCAGAACGATCCTTTCTTGAACCTGAACAACTCTGGATCTAGTAATCTGTTGCTCGGGCAGAATGAAGTTCAGGAAGTAGCAGTGGTGAGCAATGGTTACACCGCTCAATACGGTCGTCAGGCGGGCGTGCAGGTTGATTACACCACCAAGTCCGGAAGCAATGACTTCCACGGCAATGCGACCTTCTGGTACAACAGCAGCGGCTTCAATGCCAATGACTGGTTCCAAAAGCAAGCCGAGATTGCGGGGGGAACGCCCAACCAACAACCGTTCGCCGTCAACCATGAGTGGGCGGGTTCCATTGGTGGCCCCATCATTAAGAACAAGCTTTTCTTTTTTGTAGACCAGGAAGGCTTGTACTATGCTCTGCCGAGCGTTCAGACGGTGAATCTGCCTACTCCGGCGTTCAGCGCAGCAATCCTATCCAACATCGCCACCGTGTCACCCGCGCAGTTGCCGTTCTACACCCAGGAAATGAAACTCTATGCGGGCTCTCCCGTGTATAACGCTGCTCTTGCTGGCTTGTCGGCAGAAACAGCAGGAACAGGTTGCGGCGATGTGACGACCCTCCCAGGGTTTTCCGCCGCCACGTCGCCCTGCACCATGAGCGGCACCGCCTCTGGTGTGAATCATAATAAGGAGTGGTTGCTCACCGAACGCGTCGATTACAACATCAGCAATTCAGACAAAATCTTCGGCCGCTTCAAGGCCGATCACGGGCACCAGCCCACCTCAACTGACCTTATTAATCCGGCGATCTTCAGTACTCAGAGCACCCAGCCGGAGTACGAAGGCCAGATTAATGAGACTCACGTGTTTTCGGCAAACATAGTCAACAATGCGATTCTTTCTGGCCTCTGGTACACAGCGATTTTCCTGCCGGACAGCGGCCAGGCTGCGGTGCTGGCAGCCAATGGGTACAGCACCATTCAATTCAATGACAACACGCTGTCCACTCTCGGTGGCACTGTCAGCGGCGACTTTAGCTTCCCCCAAGGCCGCAACTCAACGATGGGGCAACTGACGGACGATTTGTCGATCACACGGGGTGCTCATACTTTCAAGGTCGGAATTAACTTCCGGCGCGACGACCTTACTGACCTAGACGCCCAGAGCAACACCGGTGGCCAGGTGCAATTTGGATCTCTGGCGGACTTCACCAATGGCGTGCTCCTGGCGGGCAACAGCGACAGCCTTACTCAGGCTTACACCACGAATGGCGATGTGCGAATCGGCTTCTACAGCCTCGGCCTGTATTTTCAGGATGAATACCGTGTAACTCCTAACCTGAAACTGACCATGGCGATACGGGGCGACCGCAACTCCAACCCCATCTGCGCGACGAATTGCTTCTCGCGTTTGAACACTCCGTTTTCCACATTGACCCACGACATCAACACTCCCTACAACGCGGTCATCGATGCTGGCACGCATAGTGCTTTTCCCGCCGTCGAAAAGGTCGCTTTTCAGCCACGCTTGGGCTTTACCTGGAGCCCGCTGGGACATACCAACACCGTCCTCCGTGGCGGCATCGGTATATTCTCGGACCTCTATCAGGGCATCCTGATGGACGAGTTGGTCCAGAATTCGCCGCGCACCAATACTTTCCAAGTCAAGCCAGGTTCGGGCGCTGCTTTGGCGCCCACTGTGGCTGGCAGCGTGGCGCAATTGGGGGCAGGTTCCAACACTTCATTCTTGAATTCGTTTAGCAGCGGCGGGACTCTCGGTTCAATTTTGGCGAGCAACCCGTTCTTCACGCCGCCCGGCTACACCTCCATCGCTAACCAGATCAATAACCCGAAATACCTGGAATGGAACTTCGAAATCCAGCAGGCCATCGGCTCGAAAATGTCTCTGAACGTCGATTATGTAGGGACCCACGGCTACGACGGCTTGATTCAGAACGGTAACCTGAACGCGGCCAATATGAGCGGGATCGCCGCATTTGGCCCTGACCCATACACGCCGTTTGGACAATTGCCTCAGGGCTCGGTGACTGCCAGCGGCATTCCGTTGTCTGGTATTGATGCCCGCTTTGGGGCAGTTCGAGAGCTTCAAAGTGTCGGCATTTCAAACTACGACGGACTGGTAACCACCTTCACTCGGAGGTTCAGCCATGGCTTTCAGGGCAGCGTGAACTGGACTTGGTCACATGCGATGGATGATCTGACCTCAACTAACCCTGGAACACCGTTCAACCTCTTCAATAGCGTGGTGTACCAGACCAATCCCAACTGCCTGAGTTGCTTCAACTATGGCAACACAGACTCGGATGTGCGCCACAACCTGACTGCCAACTATGTTTGGACGCTGCCTTTCAAGTCACAGAACCGGCTCTTGAACGAGGCTGCCGGGGGATGGACGATTGCTGGCACGTTTTTTGCCCACAGTGGCCTGCCTTACACCCCGCAGGGAATTCAGGGAGATATCGACTTCCTCAACGGCCCCTTCGGGATCCCTGCAATACCTGCTGAAACGATCGGGAGCGTACCGACCAACTGCCAAGCGAGCAGGCCGGGCCCGCTCAGCAATCCGACACCTTGCGTGCAGGCGTCCCAGTTTACCGGGACCGGTGGTATAACTCAGCCCGGCTTCTCCAACGTTTCCCGTAACAGCTTCCGTGGTCTTGGTTACTTTGACACGGACCTCAACGTCAACAAGGTCTTCCCTGTCACAGAACGCGTGAAGTTCGAATTGGGTGGGAGCTTCTTCAACATTCTCAACCATCCGAACTTTGGTTTGCCCAACGAGTATACCTTCGAGGCGTTTGGCCAAATGTGTTCTAGCGGCACGGCATTTGGGTGCAATGCCTTGGCAGTCCAGCCCACCACTCCGTACGGCGCCTTCCAGGGTGCTGGCGTGGAGGGCAGGTTGATCCAGGTTCACGGAAGGATCACCTTCTAGCAGTTGTCAGCAATCTAAAGGCGGCCTCTTACGAGGCCGCCTTTTTTATTTCTCGCGCTTTCGCTATTCTGACAAGTTGGAGCAAGACATGACCTTTGCCATTCCCTACACTGCGGCATCTTCGCGCTACGAATCCATGCCTTATCGCCGGTGCGGCCGGTCGGGGCTCAAACTGCCTGCCATCTCGCTCGGCCTGTGGCAGAATTTCGGTGGCGACGACGTTTTTGAAACCGGGCGCTCCATCTTGCATTACGCATTCGATCACGGCATCACCCATTTCGATCTCGCCAACAATTACGGACCTCCGTATGGCTCGGCGGAAGAGAATTTTGGACGGGTTATGGCGAGCGATTTCAAAGCTCACCGGGACGAGCTCGTCATCTCGACCAAGGCGGGTTGGGATATGTGGCCTGGCCCCTATGGGGATGTTGGTGGCTCGCGCAAATACCTGATTGCATCCTGCGATCAGAGTTTGAAGCGCATGGGAGTCGAATACGTAGACATTTTTTATTCGCACCGCGTGGACCCCGAAACTCCCTTGGAAGAAACCATGGGTGCGCTCGCGACCCTGCACCAGCAAGGCAAGGCGCTCTATGTCGGCATTTCGTCCTATTCTCCTCGTCTCACAGCGCGAGCTGCGGAGATACTCAAGTCGTATCAGGTTCCGCTGTTGATCCACCAACCGGCGTATTCCATGCTCAACCGCTGGATCGAAGAAGATCTGCTTCAGACCCTGGCGGATCTCGGTGTTGGCTGCATCGCATTTTCGGCGCTGGCGCAGGGCATGCTGACCAAGAAATATCTGTCTGGCATCCCGGCCGATGCCCGCGCTGTGAAGGCTGACTCACTCACCAAGGACATGATTACCGAGGAAAATCTCCGTCGCATCCGAGAACTCAACGCCATCGCTGAAAGGCGGGGACAGACCTTGGCGCAAATGGCGATCGCATGGGTATTGCGCGACCCGCGTGTGACGTCCGCACTGATTGGAGCGCGTACTGTCGATCAATTGGCGGATTCGCTCAAGAGTCTCGCGAACCTTGCATTCAGCGATGACGAACTCCGCGAGATCGACCGATACGCCACAGAAGGCGGGATTGATATTTGGAAAGAGTCATCAAGCTTGTGATCTGCTGACGAATTGCAAACTGGTACGAAAAATTAACGCGAATTGGCAAGCGTCACGCAATCCCGCCCAGCCGATTTTGATTGATAGAGGGCCTGATCTGCCATTCTGAGCAGATCATCGGAATTTGCGCCGTGTTCGGGGAAGGTGGCAACCCCGACTGAGAGCGTGACCGCAGCCAGGCTTACCCCGCGATGTTGCAACCCGAGTTTCTTAACTTCAGCTCGCAGCGAATTCGCCCGAATGACAGCATGTTGCGCGAGTGATTCCGGCAGGATAATAGCGAACTCTTCCCCTCCACAGCGGCAAGGGACATCGTCTCCACGGAAAAAACCGCGCAGCAGATCTGCAACCGACTCAAGAACAAAATCACCGGCGTCATGACCAAACGTGTCGTTAAATCGCTTGAAGTGGTCGATATCAAGGAAGAGGACTGAAAGAGGATGGCCTTTACGTTTGGCCCGCACGAGTTCTCTACTGAGAGACTCCTCCATGAAGCGCCGGTTGAATAATCCGGTGAGCGGGTCACGAATCGATTGGTCATGCAGCTTCTCGCGTAACTGGAGGCTGGCGAGTGAAAGAGCGATTTGGCCCGCCACCGTGACTCCCAAACGCTGTCGAGCATAGCGCAAGTTTGGCGATTCTTCATTGGCGCAAGGAAACTCAAGATGAAGAACACCAAGGGTCTCTCCCTGGCCGACCATCGGAATACACAGGTGTTTGCCCTCTGGCATTTCGCTCAGGTGTGGGCAAACAAGACCACTCTCAGCGTCGCTCCAATGAGGTTGACCGCGGCGCAAAGCCCAGCATGCCTCGGGCTCGAATAGCGGCTGCAACCCACCAGAATTTCCCCATGATGCTGCCGTCTCCACCAGGTTGCGTGAGGCCCGGAACGTATACAAGTTTCCTGACTTGGCTTCCGGGAAGAGCGCGCGGGCGCTTCGGTCGACTACAGTAAATGCTTCCTTACTTGTCCCGCAACACTCCAGCAAGCCAACCATTTCGTTGAGCAGCGTCATTTGATCGGTCTGGAGTTCCAATTCCTTCACCAGTCGATTGAGCGCCTCGGCGTGTTCACGTTCTGCAACTGACGCCCGGACCTGTTCGGAAATATCTCTGCAAATGGTGTACGCGCCTCGTACGTGACCATCGACCACTAAGGGAACAGCTTGCAATTCCAGGTCAATAGTCTTTCCGTCCCTGCGTTCTCTGCGCATGGTGCGCTGCACGGCCCGTCCGGCAATCACCGGTCCAGACCACGGGATAGCCGCGCCGGAAGAATCGTCGCTCAACAATAACAGCGAATCCAGGTTACTGCCTACGAGTTCGCTTTGCTCGTACAGAAACAGCTTCGTGAAAGCTGCATTGACCAACTCAACGCGGCCTTCCTGGTCGAGGACGACAATTCCATACGGGCTGTTCTCAATGAGGGAATCCAGGTAAGCAGTTCGTTCGCGAAGATCGACCCCTGTCTGGTGACGTTCTGTAACGGTGGAACCCACAATAAGCCCCGTAGCGGACACTACGAGCATGAGCAGTCCGATTTTGGCGAGCAAGGCTGGGGGCGGCGGAAACAGGTGCATGGCGACGACGATGCCAAAGTTGAGTGCAAGAATTCCGGTTACCACTTGCCGAATACCACGCCGCATGGCCATCCAAAGTATGGGGACGAAACTCAAATAAAGCAGCTCCAGATGCACCCAACGAGGTTCAAACATGATCCACAACACGGCGAACACTGAAAGGGCCTGACCAAGCGCCTCCAGTAATGTGCCAATGTTGATCTCGATCTGTGTTCGCCTGCGCTTCTCTCTTTGAGGCTGAGATTCACCTCTCGGTTGTGAAATCTTATCTCGCACCCACGGGAACACATGAATGAGTAGAAATGGCGTGAGCCCTACTAATCCAATCTCATCACCAATAAACCAGTTGGGGATTGTTGGCCAGAAGTCATGTGGAGCAATCGTATGATCAGCGATCAGGCACGCCACGCCGGTGACTGTTGATCCCAGGGCGGCCGCAGTAGCGACAAACACATAACGGACCACATCACGGCCTCGATCCAGACGCTGGTCAATCGGCAAGATACCCCGCAAGATATAGGCCGCCAGCCCATACCAACCTGCGAGTCCAATCGCACCCAGGGTCTCGCCAAAGGACCTAATCGGCTGGTGATAAATCAGGGAACCCGCCAGCGCATCGGAAAAGGCAACAAGCAATGCGTACCAGGGGCTGATGCTAAGCATGAGGGCCAAGGCCAGTCCATTTGCCGGGTACCAGGCTGTAGACCCGAGATGGGAAATAAATATTGTCTGAGGCAGGTTGAGTAAGAGGTAGACAAGGAGAAACGAGAGAGAAAGAACGAAATACCGAATGATCGGTTTCCTATTTTGAATGGAAAAATATCTCAACTGCGCACCGGTCCGCCCAGTCTCCTTCTCTTCGTATTGGCTGAGTTTCACCATGCTTGAAGAAACAATCGTCATACAGAGAATTCTGAATAGTTCGATTTCGCGTGTAGCCAAAGCTGAGAGCTGAAATCCGCAAATCGAACGAGATGTTTGCGTCCGCCAGCTCTTATGTGATCTTTCGGATCATTCATGCTTATTCACCACCCATGACCTGAATGGGTAATTACCTCCGGTTACTAGCTGCCATTACTTACCATTACAGTCTTGCAATTGTGCACGTTTGCCTAGCCGCGTAATCTTCAGGACATGAACTACCGTACTCATAAAAACTTGCTAGCCAACGGACGCGGAGCCAAAGCGTTCCAGGCAAAAGCCCTTCTAAAGTCGACTCTGTTCATCGCGCTGGCTGTTATGACGCTGGCTGGAATCTCGCCAGCAGGCGAGCTTCCTGAAGCGCCCAGCAGCAGCATGATGCGAGCCACAACCACAACGCGCTCCACTTCCGCGACCGAAACTTCGGCGATGGTTTCAACGCCAAGACTTGTGGAAGTTAACACCATCGACAAGAAGTTTCTGAGCCTAGCTTTCATCTCAACCGCCAGCACTTTTTCTGACTCGTACACCACACTGTTTGCCCGCCAGAATTGGCTAGCCCACAAACAGGGCGTCTGTAACATTGAAGTTCAATCAGCCTACCTGTATGGCACTCGCCCGACCGTTGCGCGCGCCTACGCTGTCGCATCCGTTAAAAGTGTTAGTGCCATCTTTGCCAGTTACTATCTGCGTAAGCATCACAGCCGTTTCTGGGCTGCGCCCTTCGTCGCTACCTCAATCGTGAGTCTGGAAGGCGTGACCCAGAACATGATCGAGTGCAACTAGCACTTTGAAGTTCTACTGAACCGTGAGCGTCACAGGGATGGAGTGCTGCAAACTACCCGATGTTCCTGTGACTGTGATGGTGTAGCTCCCAGTGGCGGTTCCAGTCTGCTGCACCGGTGCAATACCAGTTCCGCCAGCACAACCGGTCATTGCGATCAAGCCCACAATCAACAGAACCAGCAAAGCGAGCACACGCATTTTTTTAGCCGAGCGTTTGCGCCCTGCCAGGACCAACCCAAAGAAGCCGATCCCTTGCAACTGGATCCAAACCGCATAAACCGATGCATGGCGTGATTGGCGATTCGGAAGCGCCTCCGCTGTGGATGCGGTTGTAGTAATTGACAATGTGGAGTTCGCCGCACTTCCACCCGGAGTCACCGTGGCAGGGGAAAACGTACAGGACGCGTCTGCCGGCAGCCCACTGCAAGCTAGTTTGACCGCGTAAGCAAAAGATCCGCCCAATGGGGTGATGGTCAAGTTGTAAGTCGCTGCCGAGCCAGCCTTAACGGTATCGCTGCCGGTGGAACTGGCAAGGCTGAAATCCGATCCGCTGCCGGTAAGGCTCACAATTTGCGGGCTGCCTGTTGCGTTATCGCTGATGGTCAATGTTCCGGTGTGGGTGCCTGCAGCTGTCGGGGCAAACGTGACATTGATAGCGCAAGCGGAGCCCGCTGCTAACGAGGAGGGGCAATTGTTGATTTGTGAATAATTTCCTGTGACCACAATGCCGCTTATAGTCAATGCCCCAGTGCCACTGTTGGTGAGGGAAACAGACTGTGTCGCACTGGAGGTTCCCACTTGTTGAGCAGCGAAGGTTAAGCTGGTGGGGGACAGAGTAGCAATTGGAGCAGAAGTAGCCGAACCAGTTCCGGCTAGGCTGACAGTTTGAGGGCTGCCCGTTGCGTTGTCGGTGATGGTCACAGTCCCGGTGCGGATTCCAGTAGACGTCGGGGTGAACGTGACGCTGATGCTGCAGGTACCACCATTGGGTGCGATCGTGCTGCAGTTGTTGGTTTGTGTGAAGTCACCTGCTGCCACCACGCCGGAAACCGTTACCGCGTTCGCGCTGGCGTTCGTGACGGTCACAACTTGAGCAGCGCTGGGTGTATTCAGCATTTGGTTGCCGAAGGTCAAGCTCGCAGGCGCTGCCGTTATTGCAGTGACGTAGGCATTTCCTGTCAATGCGACGGTTTGTGGACTGTTGGATAAATTGTCTGAAATGCTGACCGACCCGCTGCGAGTGCCGGCCACGGTCGGAGTGAACGTAATGTTGAAGGTGCAATTGGAGCCTGCCGACAGCGTAGACGGACAGTTGTTGGTCTGCGAATAGTCGCCGGTGGCCTGAATACTGCTGATACTCAGGGCCGCATTACCGCTGTTGGTGAGGGTCACCGTTTGCGCCGCACTCGAAGTTCCCAGCTGCTGCGCGGAGAAGGTGAGGCTTGTGGGAGCCAGAGCAACAACCGCACTGGAGCCGATGCCGCTCAAGCTGATGACATGGGGCGATCCCGCGGCTCCATCTTGAATCGCAATTTGTCCGGAGCGTAGCCCTGAAGCGGTCGGGGTAAAAGTCACTGACAATGTGCAGTTGCTGGCGGCCAGCTACATCAGTTCCACAATTATTATTGGCTACTGCGAAGTCTCCGCTGCTGGCGATTGAGGAAATCGAAAGCGTCGCGCTGCCCATGTTGCGCAACATAGCGGTCTGCGCTGCGCTGGTGGACCCCGCGGACTGCTCAGCAAACTGCAGCACGCTGGGACTCAATGCGACAGCCGGCGCTGAGTTTGGTCCGATTTTAACTACGAAAGCATCAGTGCCTCCGCCGAGAACATTCTGGAAAGCCCCCTGGGTGACCGGAAAGTCGGACGAGTTTGTGGAGCCCACGACATAGATATTCCCGTTTGCATCGAGGGTGATACCGTTGGCGAAGTCGTTACCACTCCCGCCCAGGTAGGTGGCAAACAGTTCTGTAGTTGCCGAAGCGTCAATCTCAACCAATAAAATGTCATTCTCGTTTGTATAACCCTCGATGGCGTTGCTGGTTCCAAACGCTGCACTGTCGGTATTCGCCACCACGTAGGCATTGTTACTGGAATCGAGCACAATCGATTCTGGGCTCGCGTAATTGTTAAGCCCAAGAAAGGTCGAGTACAACAAGGTCGCTGCCGTGGGATCGAACTTGCTCACGAATGCATAGCTGCATCCAACTCCGGAAACGCTGGGGTTACAGATGCTGGTGGAAGTAGTAGGGAAGGTTGTGTCGCTCGAAACCGTGCCAGTGATATAAGCAGAACCGGATCCATCGACGGCGACCGCTCCGATTCCCACTGGATTCCCGCTGGAGCCGTAGAAGTAGGTGGAATAGTCAAGGGTTCCCGCACTCTCAAACTTACTGACGAATCCGATGGCCGCGTCAGCTACCGGCGAATTGCTGGTTACGTATGCGCCCGATGTATATGGGAAGTTCGATGTATTCGTGGTTCCAGCCACGTAAGCATTGTTGTTGGCATCCAGCGCCACGGCGGAAATCGCGCTGTATGGGGTGGGATAACAAGAACTCCCGCAATTCGCGACATTCGTGTTGCCCGCAAAGTACGTAGAGTAATTTAGGGAAGAACCGTTGGCGGTGAACTTGGTGAGGAAACCGTAGTTCCCATAGGCTCCTCCCTGGTTGGCCAGTGCAGCGGACTGATAAGCATTGGACACCGGAAAGTCTTGCGACGTGGTCGTGCCCGCGATGTAAGCCTCGCCCAAAGTATCCACGGCGATGCTGGCGGGCTCGTCGAAACCGCTTCCTCCAAGATAGGTTGAATAGACCAGAGTAGAGCCGTCGGCCGAAATCTTGCTGACAAAGCCGGTGTACGGTCCTAACGCGGTCGACTGATAGGGATTCACCGTCGGAAAATTGGTCGAGGTGGTGCTGCCAGTTACGTACACATTGTTTGAGCCGTCCAGCGCAAGCCCAATGGCATAATCATCGCTGTCGCCGCCAAGATAGTCGGCATATACCAACGTCGATCCGGTCGGATCAAGCTTGGTTACAAAAACGTGATTCGAACTTGCTGCAGGGGAACCGAAGGTTGTGAGCGAAAAGTCGGCGGAGTCGGTATAGCCCGTAATGTAAACGCTGCCGGTACTGTCGACCGCGATTCCGGAGGGTTGATCAGACCCAGTTCCACCCAGGTACGTTCCGTACAGCAGTACTGGATCGATCACGAGCGGCTTATTCACATCATATTGCGCGACATGAAATGAGACATGAGTCGGATCGTTCACAACGTAAGCACCTGACACGGGTATGCGCATTCCGCTGGACTCCTGATAGATGACGGGACTCTGGAAACGGAGTTCTCCGCTGACGGTCTGCAAAATCAGGTTGCCTTCCTCATCCAGATCGATCTGATTGGCGCCCGTGATTTCGAATTGGATCTGGCTCGGGTCAGCTCCCGGCGAAACTGCAAAGTCATATTCCAATTGCTGATGGTTTCCGTAGTAAACGAGATCGATTCCCGGGTACACGCTCTTGTAGCGGACCCGGGCATAGGTCGGCACCTTGGTCAGCCATTTCGTCGGATCTTTGCCAATGAAATAATTCACGACGCCAGGCTGCCGGCTCTCTCCGATGACGGATGCATTCTGAGCTGCTCCCATGAGCTTGAATTGCAGTGTGGTATTTAAGGGATGAGATTGGTTCGAAGCAACGATGTTGCCTGTCTGCTGAACCGGTACCGGCTGGTTCGGGCGCAGAGAAAGCGCGATCCCGCCCGCAGTCAGAAAAGCTGTGTACCCCTTGCCGCGAGATAGGAATTTGACCTTTGCGCCGGTTTGACCCTGATTGGCCTCAAAAGTTAGGGGCAACTTGCTGTAGTTCGCAGTGGCCTGCATTCCCTGCTGGGTGTTCGCCTGTTGAGGAGTTTGTGCAGCAGCTTGCGGCTGCACAGAGGACAACATATTCCCCAAGAGTATCGCAAGAAGCGTTCGAGCCAGAGCATCCAATCGCATTTGAAAATCCCTTCTATCGGCGGGTCGAATTGGGGGATTGACCAACAGCCGTCTACACTAAAGAGATAAGCACGGTATGTGCCGAACTAAGTGGCATTGCAACTTCTAGTAAGCTAATTTGAATGAGTTAGTTACAGGACTGGTGATGCAGCCGTAGAGATTCCTTGAGATTACCGTCTGTTTGTGTTTCAAACTCTTTGTCCGGGGATTGGACAAGTTATCTAAGATTGGATGTCGAGAGTTTCTATTGCTCTACACACAACCGCGTGGAGTGACGTTAGTCATCTCTGTACCAGTGATGCAGATTGTTTTAGACCAATTTTGTTACCAAGGGAGCAAAACGCGTGACGGGGTGATCCGCTGTTTTTGAAACCGAATACGGAAGGAATTAACTGATGCGGCCAGTTTGCAGTCGCTCGAAGTTCGGTTCAGTTAGAGGTGCCGCACCAGCCTTCGAGAAAATACGCTCATTTGGAGCTGAGTTGCAGCTAAGCAATTGCTGAGCTGCCTGATGGTTAACAGGCTTGGAGTATAGGTAGCCCTGGGCCAGTTCACAACCAATCTGCTTCAGCATCTCAACTTGTTGTTGGGTTTCGACACCTTCTGCAACAACCTTCAAACCAAGACTATGAGCCAGCATCACGATGATGCGAACGATTTCGTAAGTTTCCAGATCGCTATCCATTCGGGAGATGAAGGCCCGGTCGATCTTCAGGGTATCTACGGGGAATCTCTGCAGGCGGCTTAGGGAAGAATAGCCAGTACCGAAATCGTCGATGCTAAGACGAGCGCCAAGGGCTTTTAACTGGGCGAGCGCAACCGAAGAATGGCTGACGTCCGCCATCGCGATGGTCTCGGTGATCTCCAGATCGAGGCAGCTGGGATTTATGCCGGTTTGCTGAAGGATCTCTCCGATCTGCGCGGCCAAGTCGGGCTGGGCGAACTGCTTTGGCGTGATATTTACGGCGATGGTCAGTGGCGGATCGGAAGGAAAGAGTTCATGCCACACGTGCAACTGCTGGCAGGCTTCCTGAAGCAGTTGGCGATTCATGGGCAAAATAATGCCAGTCTCATCCGCCACGGCGATGAACTCACCTGGCATCACGATGCCTGTGGGACGCTGCCAGCGGCTTAACGTTTCGAACCCGACGATCTGGTTATTGCGTAGAGACACGACCGATTGGTAGTAAACCCGAAATTCCCCCAATTCCAAAGCTTTGCGAAGGTCCGCCTCAAGTTGCAAACGTTTGAGCGCATCGACATGCATACCGTTGTCGAACACCTCGCATCGCGCTTTGCCAGAGTGCTTCGCGCGATACATGGCGATCTCCGCGTCACGGAGAACGTCTTGGGCTTCTGCGCCTGCACTGCTGCTGAAAGCGATACCTATGCTTGCCATGATGACGATCTCGTGACCGTCGAGGTCGAAAGGAATAGCGAGCCGCTTCTGCAGGCGCTCCGCTACCCGCACTGCGTCGCTCGGGTCGTGCAGTTCCTCTATTAGCACGGCAAACTCGTCACCGCCCGGCCGAGCCAGCGTGCTATTGCCCTCAGTGGGCTCTGCGACCTTCCTTTCCAATAGCGGGGATAAAACGGTGTCGGCCTCGCGGAGGCAGGTTGTCAAGCGCTGAGCGATCTGAATGAGCAAGGTATCGCCGGCCGCATGTCCCAGACTATCGTTGACTACCTTGAACTCGTCTACATCGATGAACAAGACGGCGAACTTGAAATCGGTGTGGCGTCGCGAGACGGCCAGCGCCCGGTCCAGGCGATCCAGGAAAAGAACGCGGTTGGGAAGGTGCGTCAAGCTGTCGTGGAAGGCGTTATGCGCCAGCATTTCCTCGGCCCGCTTGCGCTCGGTGATGTCGCGGTTGACGATCACTAGACCATCGGTCTCCCCGTCTGCGCCGCGAATTGCGCTGGCAGTCGATTCCAGAACGCGCCATGAACCATCTTTGTGGCGGATGCGGTATTCGAGACGTTCTCCGCGACCGGTGAGGCGGGCTTTTTGCGCGGCCTCAAACACCCGGGTTCGGTCGTCGGGATGGATCTGTTCTACCGGGGACGTGGTGCTTAGCTCGTCCTGGCAATAACCAAGTATCTTCTGATAGGAAGGGCTGTTGTAAAGACGATGTCCGTCTCTATCGACTACCGCGATCATGTCGGCGGCGTTCTCGCTGATGAGTTGAAAGAGTCGATCACGCTCGGCCAATTGGCGACGAGTACGTTGCAGCTGCAGATGTTGATAAACAGTATAGATGTCGAACAACAAGACCAGAGCGGCCAGCCCGCGAACCCACTCCCTCAGGCTCAGCCAATATTCCCTGTTGGCGCCTATGTGGAAGCCAGGGAAGGTTAAGGAAAGAATACCGAAGGTCAGAACCAGAGTGACGGCAACGGCGAAACCCCAAAGCCACCACTCCCGGCCCTCAACCTGCCGCATGCGAAGGAGAGTGGGCTCTGTATCACCCGCAGGTAGAAGCTGTTTATTCAATTGAGCACAGCCTATTCGTATCTTGAATTAAGCAAGGGGGGAGAACCACCAAAAGTTTGACCCGGGCAGGCTCTAGTCTTGCAGACAGGCCTGCCTCGCTGCTTCTGCGCCTTAAGTCTCAAATGTGTTTGCTAATTACAAATCCTACCAGCACACTTTTCGACCTGGGCAGCAGTATTTCCACACGATGCAAAACTACAAGCCGTCTCAGCATTTCATTGCTGATTCGCTGTCGTAACCCAGGCCTGCACGGACTGGTATACATCGAGTTCCCCGTTCCCCATGCCGTTGCCGGAGACCGGCTGCGTATTCGCGATCGCCGCCGCCGCACTCTGTTGATTTACCGTTGCCGAAACATTCACCAACAACGCCGCCGTACCCGACACAAATGGCGCGCTGAAGGAAGTACCCCAGCCCGCTGAATAAGTGCCGTAAGGATAGGTTGAGATAATACCCTCTCCAGGAGCAGCCACCCAAACGTCCGATCCATAGTTGCTGAAGCTGGACGGAGTGCCGTAGTCGGAGACGGAAGCAACTGCCATAACATTCGGCAGAGCGGCAGGATATACCTGCACATCTGCACCACTGTTTCCCGCCGAGGCAACGCATATCACGCCTTGACTATTGGCATAATTAATCGCCGTTCCCATCTCGTTGGAGGAGGGACTAAAGCTGAAACTCATGCTGAGTACGTTGGCGCCATTTTGAACCGCGTAGTAGGTGGCCCGGATAATGTTCGAGACATAGCCGCTTCCATCGGCAGCGAACGCCTTGAGCGGCATAATTTGTGCCTGAGGTGCGACCAGATGAACGATTCCGGCAGTCATGGTGCCGTGGCCAAAGTCACCGTTTGGTCCGCCATCCAACACCGCAGCCGTCGACTCATTGACGACTGCAATCGTGGATGAATTCACGACCGCCGGCGCAGGAGATCCACCACCATCCAGCACTGCGGCGGTCGATTCATTCACGTCGCCCATTTCACTCCCGCTCGGAGTGTTATTGATGAAGTTGTAGCCAGGCACCAAAACTGGAACCAGCGCCGGGTGCTGAGTGTCCACCCCGGTATCGATCATGGCCACCATGCTGCCCGCGCCTGTAACATTGAAGCTGCTCTGCGCAGGAAGTACGCGGACAATCACAGCCGCAGGCTGATTTACATAACCATTCCACACAGGAGCGCCGTAGTAGGTCAGTGGAGTGCTATCGATCAACGATTCTGGGACTGGTCCGACTGTTCCCTCCACCAGGAAAAGCTGCTGATCCACTTCTGCATCGACAATTCCAACCTGATTCAACAAACCCGTCAGAAAGGAATTTAGGTTTACAGAAGTGTTTACTGTAATCAGAAAAAGCTGGCCGGCCGGATCGCCGAGATTAGCCCCTACGTTGCAATTCAAAATAGCGCATGTGATCTTGAGTCCGCTCTGCCCTAAATTATCGCGCACGATCAATCGCAGCTGGGGCAATTGTTGCTGGGGCAATTGTTGCCATGGCAATCGTTGCTGTGCGGACGCCGGCTGCACTGCAGCCACGAGTAGAGTCAAGAACATGATCCAGCGGTAGCACTTCATTGGGCCCTCCAACGTCGACTTACATCTTCCGGCTCCACTTACCCTACCGGTCTCCTCTTGCTAACGATTCCAACACCACCTAAGTGCCATCTCAAGATTACGAATTTCTAATCCTGGCGGTTACCTAGGTCATGACCAACCAGGTCATGTCTAAACCAGACTCCGCGCGCTTTCCCCGTTGGGTACCGGCACAACAATCGTTCTGCTGTCCCCGATTCCAAAGACAAGCTGCAGGTGGTCGAGCGCTGTAATGCCGAAGTCAAACTCACCTACGTCATTAGTTCTCGCTCGGGATACAGTATCCCCCTGACAAAGCAGGCTTACTGGGATTCCACTAACCCCATGATCAGGCTTGGCGGAGTCGAGGAGTTGCCCCATGATGACCACTGAATCCGAACCGGGTTTTGGCTGCATGCGCATGTCGATACAGACGCTGCTGGATTTGTAGAGTAGTTGCCTGACCACCGGGGAGCTACCACGCACTCCCACAGTTATGGGTTGCAAAGCACTGTCGAAGAGCAGTCTTGCCAGCTCCAGCTTGCCGGCCGTCATTGGAACAACCTTGCGCAGAGCAAAGCTGCTGTTTACTGCCTCGACCGCCCATGCTGGGGGTTCTAAAGCATTCTGAACCTTGGCGATATCCATAACATGCCTCCATGTCTCAACAATTTTCTGACACTTGGGACATCCGTCGTTTAAGTGCTGCTGCATCTCTGGCTTTTGACCTCTGCCCTCGACTTGTCGGGCAAAGTCGATCCAATCATCTATCGAAAAGTGTTTCATAGCCTCTCACAGTTAAATGGGGGAGTGGTTGCATCTAGCTAATAAGGGTAGAGGGTTGGCTGAAAAATATAGGACTTCTAATGATAATCAGACAATGGTAACTACCTAGGAGGTTACCTTCCCCAACAGCACAAAAGGGGCCCAGTAATAAGGATGGGGATAGACTTCCCGAATGTCTAGGGCAGCTCGTTGTAATGCGATGGCCTTATCTTTGCAATCAGCCAAATGACCGTAAAAAGCACTCATAAACTGCGCCGTGCTGCGGTCTTGGACGTCCCAGAGAGTCAGAAGGGCCGACTGAGCCCCGGCATAGATAAGCCCCCGAACGAGTCCCAGCAACTCGTCCCCGTCGGCCACTACGCTAAGGCCCGTTGCGCACCCACTGAGCGTAATGAGTTCGGCCGGGAGGCGTAGTTGATAGAGATCATAAAGACTCAATATGCCATCGCCCAGGCGGATTCCTGAAAACATTGGGTCATCCTGTCGAAAGTAGCCGTGCGTGGCAATGTGGATGAACCGGCTTTGTTGTCCCTTTTCCTGTAGCACGCCGGCCGTCGCGCTCTCACCAAGAAATAATTCGGATGCTGGTATAGCAGCCGCAACCGCCTTGGCTTCGTCTAGAACTACAGGCGCTGCCGCGTCAGGAACTCCCAGAACAAGCGCAGCTTCGGCCCGGTTCGAGGACCGGTCATGACAGAGACTAAAAATGGTGGCGCTCGGCGCGTACGAGATGCTGAATGAGTCAATGAGGTAACGCTCGCCGTCAAAAAGAGCTTGAAAAGGAAGAGTATGGAGACTGCCGTGAGGAACGACGAGCAGATGTTTTCCCGTGAGTTTCTCCTTGACCGGACCAATCAGTTCGTCGTAAAGATCTTTTAGATGTCGCCGTGTGGTCTCCAATAAAGAGTCGCCGAAGGCGCTGGTGTATTCGGGGGTTAGCCGGAACTTCGAAAATTGAAACTGGAGGTGCGCAAGCAAATCGTTCACTCGAGAAACTTCGGCTACCGGGACAACTTCCATTGAGTCGTGCGTAAGCAGGACCGCCACAAAGCGATCATGAATCTGGAAGTACTCCAGAAGCATGGAATCCGGAGACATCTTCGTACGCATTTCTTCGACAGTGACAGCTGTGGGGGACACCAACCCTGCCGATTCAGCCATGGAAACTGGCATTTCACGGACAACGCTCAGGAGTTCGGCCTCTCGCTTGCGTATCTCGGCCTGAATTTGCATTAACTTCTGCGGAGAACTCTTGGCACCACGAAACTGCTCAGTCTCGTAACTGTGAGAGTACCAATGAATCTCGGCGCGGAGGTCTTGCACCTTGCGTCGATGCTCATCATCCAGATTGGGAGCCAGACGAAACTCAGAGCCTGATTTGAACATCAAGTCCCGCAAACTTCGCGACTTCGATTGCTCGATGTATTCAAACGCTTCCTCCAGTCCCCGTTGGCTTGGCCCTCGAGCCAAACATAGCTCTACCAATCCCTCATAGATTTCCAACCTGTTCCTCATGAAGGAAATCTTGAGTTCTTCCCGATTAAGACCGCTGCGCAGCGCTTCCAGAATCTGACGGGCCTGCTGATAGCTGTTGTAGGCTTCTCTCGGGCGGGTGGCTGCTACTTGAATCCGGCCCATCAAATGGTGCGTTTCACAACTTAGGGCAGGAACTTCGAAAGCGCGCAGCTGCTTCAGAGCGGCACTACAATGCAGGCGCGCAGAATCCAGTTTACCCGTCCGTAAACACAATTGAGCCAGCAGCAGACGGCACAGGATAACGTTATGCGGAACTTTCGATGCTTGAAATACCTTTAGAGCTGCGAGGCAGAGGCGACGCGCTTCAGCATACCGGCCTTGCTCGACGAAGATGATCGCCTGATGGAGATCGATCCGGGACGGCCATATACGATTTTCTTCTTTAACGAATGTTGTCCGGGCTTTTGCGAATAGCTCCAAGGCAGGCCCAACTTTGCCTTGTTGCCACATGGCCAGGGCAAGATTCGCCAGAGACTTGCCGGCTTCGAAACCCATTTCCAGCTGCTGAAAATCCTCGGCCGCATGCTGAGCCATCTCTTCGGCCTGCTCACTCCGGTTTACGCCAAGATAGATTTCTGACAAATCCAGACAACATAGTGCAATGTGATACCGATCATTGTCTCGACGGGAAGTCTCGAGAGTCGCGCGCAATCGATCGACCGCTACGCTGTACTCGCCTCGGAAATAGTAAAGCAACGCAATGTTGTAATCTAGCTGTGCCACAAGAACGTGCATGCCATGTTTCGAAGCGAACGCCCGGGCATCTTCGTAGGTTGCAAGAGCGCGAGGAAGGTCGTTCAGGCATACCAGACACGTCGCAATATTGTGCAGCGCTACTCCAAATGCTTCTGGATCTTTCTCCTGGTTGGGCAAGAAATAACGCTGCGCTCGTTGATAGCATTCGAGGGCCTCGGTAAATCGGCCCTGACGCTGAAAAATATTACCGGCGTTCAATTCCAGTCGCGCCAGCCGCCATTCATTGCCTTCGGCCAGGAAAATTTGGCGCGCTTGTTCTGCCGCAGAGAAAGCGCGGCGGTACTGTCCAGTAAGAATTAGAGGTTGAATTGAGGCGCTTAAGGTGCGCGCACACTCCGTCTCATTGCCCAGTTTGACGAAGATTTTGCGAGCCCTTTCGTGACTCTTTACTGCAGCTCTGTTCTCACCCGAAAGGTAGAGCGCATTCCCCATGGCTCGCAGACTATGCGCCATCGCACTCTGATCACCTAACTTGCGTGCAATCGTTACACCCAGTTCAGCCAGCGCAATGGCTCGTCCTGCATCGACCTTTGCTTGTTCACGAACCGAATCCGTAAGCCATGAAACTACTTCCGGCTGCACAAGTTCCGGGCGTTCAGCCAAAAATCTTGCTTGCGCACGCTTGTCCTTGAGTTGTGGCAGATGGGCCAGCAACTCATTTCGCGTAGTATCGGTGATTGCGGCGGTGGCTGTCACAGTGCGTGGAAACCTAACTCCTCCAACCGCTGCCGTAACTTATCCAGAACAGCGTCTCCGGATAAAACCGATTGAACCGGAGGCAAGACTCAGTTCCTTCGCAACTTCCTCATAAGGACGCACCGGCGTTTCAAAAAACAACATTTGCACAAGCTGGCGGCAGCGTGGCGACAGAGCTACCAAGGCTTCGCGCAGCACTTGCTCCTCTTCGACTTGCGCAATCACGCCTTCTAGCTCATCCCGCGATGCATAGGAGCTGAGATCATCGGTTTCCTGTACAGGATGGCGCTGTTGCGCCTGTTTTCGATGAAAGCACTTGTTTCGCGCAACTTGAATCAGCCATCCAGCGAGTGCATTCGGCTCGCGAAGACGGGGCAATTCAGTTAATAGATCCATGCAGACCGCTTGAAAAATGTCGGCGGAATCTTCCTCAGAAAAGCCGTACCGTATGGGAATCGAAAAGATCAGATTCTTATATTTATCAATAAGAGTCGCCCACGCCGCTTCGCTCCCTTTAAGACAATCTTGAACAAGGCGAGCATCGGAGAACTGTTTCGAGGACCCAGTCTTGGCTTGCCGAGGGGCCGTCGTCATCGCGCTCCCGTATTCCCGTTTCCACGCAGAAACAACTCTTGAGAATTCCAAAGGGCATGAGGATCGAGAGTTGCAGGTTTGAAATTAGCCACCTGATCTTTCGCTCCCACCAAGATATCGGGACTTGCAAGACAGATTAAAGGAACATCGTCGGCCAGAATTTCTTGCACGCGGTCATACAGTAACTTGCGGCTACTCGGTTTCATGGTGGAAAGTTGCTTTTCCATGAGTTGGTCGATCTCTAATTCCCAACTCGTTGCAGGATGAGGCTCACCAATATCCCAAACATGATCATTTCCTGACGATAGCCAGACATTCATCTCTGAGGTCGGATCAACGTCTCCTGCGCCCAAGCCGAGGACAGCTGCTTCATAGTCGTGAGTCTGAAAGATGCGATCCAGAACAGCGTGGAAATCCAGTGGGACAACCTGAACTTGGATTCCCAGATCCTTCAGGTCCGCCTGAATCATCGTTGCCATCTGGGTACGCTGTAGATTCGAAGCACTGGTAATGATCGAAAACGCCACAGGGGAACCACTTGCGTCCACTAGGGTGCCATCATCCTTCCAGGAAAACCGTGCTGACGCGAGTATTTTCCTGGCGCCCTCAACGGATCGTGGAGGATGAGGAATTGCCGCATTCACCCAGAAGCTGCTGGCAGCGGTGACTGGCGTCCACAGAGGAGTTCCGCGTCCTCGATACACAATTCTGGCAATTGCTTCCCGGTCGATGCCGAGTGAGATTGCCTGCCGGAATTTGACGTCTCGAAACCAAACTTGTCTCCGGATAAGTTCGGAAGACTGAGCCGGCACAACCGTGTTCATATTAAAGAAGAGAAAGTTGAATTCGAGGCTGGGGCCAACATCGAACAGATGAAAGGCGCGGGAACCTTGCTCTTTCTCCAAAACCGAGTAATCCTCAGCGCTGATTCGATTAATGATGTCTGTATCGCCAGCCTGGAAGCGGATTACTTCCGCGTCTGCGTTCGCAACAAACAAGAAAGTAATTTGATCAAGATAAGGAAGCCGCGTCCCATTGCGATCTACTTTCCAATAGTAAGGATTGCGTTCGAGCGTAATTCGCTGCCCGGTAACGTACTCCTTAAGCCGAAAAGGACCAAGCCCCGCAATTCCTTGGGGCGAGGTTCCCAGCCCCCAAGCTTGCGAAAGTTTTCCGCTTTTATAGGCTTCTTCCAGCAAGTGTTTGGGAAGGATAGCGATGCTGTCAAACAATCGCTCAGTTGGCGCGTAGGGCTGCGCCAATGTGAAAACCACGCTGTAGGCATCAACGCGCTCGATGCCGATTGGCTTGCCCTTGATGACTAACAAGTCGCGCTGTGGAGAATGGACACTCTCGTCCAGATACACCTTGAAGCTGAAGATTACATCATCCGCGTCAACTGGATGACCGTCGGAAAAATGCAGTCCGCGGCGCAATTGCAGGGTGTATCGAAGTCCATCGGGAGATACGTGCCATGTTTTCGCCAAGGCAGGCTCGGTCTGTTGAGAAAACCGGTTAATGTGAACCAGATCGCCCATCAGTTGTGCGATAACTTCCCGGGAGGAGATATCAGTAGAGGTAACAGGGTTAAGCGTCTTTGGCTCGGAGCGCAGAGATACAATCAAACGACCGCCCGGGTGTCCGACCTGGTTTTCGCTGATGGCGACTTCTTCGCTCGAATGCTGCGGGTAAGCTTCATCGCCCGCAATAAATGCGTGGAGGCTAATGACAATAATAAGGGCACGCTTGAGGCTAAGGACTACCATATACACACCCAGACTCTACACGCGATGCAGCCCGCCCTTTGCCTGCAATGCGTTTGCCAGAAGCAGATAACCGAGAAACACCGGGATTACCGCTAATCCCGGAGCCCACATCCACCAATATGAAACCAGCACAGAGTACTGTTGAAGCGATGCAAGCATATTACCCCAACTTGGTGCCGGCTCTCCTATCCCCAGACCCAAGAAAGATAACGTCACCTCGGCGAGAATATATTGGGGAATAAGGAGAGTGGCCTGCGTAAGAAGAATGCTACGAGTCTGCGGTAGGATGTGGCGACGCATCACGTATAAGTCGGACCCGCCGAATAACCGTGCGGCAAGCACATAGTGGCATTCCTTCCCGCTGAGCACTACGCCCCTAATAAGCCGAGCTGGGCGCGCCCAGCCGACTGTCCCGATAACTGCGATAACCAGCAGAAATGCCTGGCCTGAATTGATGTGGAGCGGGAGGAAAGCCCGGAGCGCAAACAATAAGTACAGCCAAGGCAATGCGAGAAAGAGTTCTCCACAGCGCATAACCACAACGTCGATCCATCCGCCGTAGTAACCAGCTATTATCCCCAGTAGTACACCGATGCCCAGAGATAACGCCGTGGCCAGCAACCCTGCGAGCAGTGAGACTTGACTGCCGTAAAGAAGACGGGAAAACACATCCCTTCCGTAGTTGTCCGTGCCCATCAGCAATACCCTCGCCGGGGCGCTAACTCCAAACAAATGCCATGTTGACTTGAACAAACCCAGAGATTTGTATTTCGATCCTCGCACTATGAAGCGCAGAGTAAAGCATTTCTGTAAATCTTCGCCATAAACTCCAAAAGCTCCCGGGCGTTCGACAAGAAGGCAGACTGAAGGCCGCCAATGCATTGCTCCTTGAGCATCCCGAAAATGAAGCCGGGAGGGGGGAGCATACGGAATGTCGCGATTTTGCTGTGCAAAGTCATAAGGGGAGAAGAATCCAGCGAAGAATGCCACCAAGTGCAAGACTCCTAAACAAAACAGCAAGACAGAAATTGTCTTTGTTCCTCTCATGGCAGCCTTTCCGCGCGAATGCGGGGATCAGCGGCGAAGAGTAGCAAATCACCGATCAGCGTGCCGCACACAAAAAACAAAGAGGCGCACATCACTGCGCCAATCACCACATATAGGTCGCGCCCGAGAATCGCCTCCAATAACAAAGGTCCGAGTCCAGGCCAGCTCATGACGACTTCCGTTAACAACGATGCGCTCAGAAGCGATCCCAAAGAGAGTCCAAAGAGGGAGATCAGAGGATTTGCCGCCACCGGCAGCGCATGCCCCAGCACAATCCGCCAACGGGAAATTCCATGTGCCCGCGCCGCATGAATGTAAGGTGAGTCCAATGCCTCGCTCATGGCTGCTCGGATATGCCGAGTTAGCGTTGGCAGGCTTACTAGCACGAGCACGCCTACTGGGCCTAGTAAATGGAACCCTATGCTCCTCAAATTTTCCCATTCACTATGACCTACAGTCTCCATCGATAACATTCCTCCGACTGGAAGCCAATGAGTGCGGAGAGCTAACAACAACACGCCCAAAGCAAGGAGCAAATCCGGAGTGGCTAACAATGCCGACGTTAGCAGTCCACCAAAGCGGTCGACCCATCCCCTGCGCTTCTCGGCGCTTAGAATTCCCAAAGGCAATGCCACAAGCCAAGCCAGCAGCGTCGCTGATACTGTTAGCAACAGCGTATTGCGCGCTCTCGACCAAAGAAGAGGAGCCACAGGGGAGTTATAGGCGAACGAGAATCCGAATTCCCCTTTCGCCGCCGAGTTCAACCAGCGGAAATACCGGATGGGCAGCGGCTGGTTCATTCCGTATTGCCTTTGCAAATTTGCTAATGTCTCACTCGAAATCTGTGGGTTCAGTCTGATTTCGTCGAAGAAACTACCGGGTGCGAACTCGACAAAAGCAAAAGAAAGTACGGAGACACCAAAGAGCAAAAATAAGCTCTGAAGAATACGGTGTCCGAGATATCTCATGGCAAATTCCTAAGCCCGGCATGGGCATCCAACGCGAGCTCTTTCCTTAGTGTGGGTGGCCATAGTTCTTGCACATAAAGACTCTCTGTTTGTGCGAGTATTTCTAATGGCTTTACCTGCTCAATTACTCTGCCGTCATTGATAATCGCGACCTCATCCGCGATCCGAAACACGAGATCATGATTGTGAGAAATAAATATGTAACTCAACCCTTGGGAAGTCTGCAGATCCAAAAGCAGATTTGCGATTTGTCCCTGGATGGAAAGATCCAGACCTGCGAGCGCTTCATCCAATATCAGCAATTTAGGTTTCAGAACCAAGGCTCGAGCAATTGCCACTCTCTGCCTCTGTCCGCCACTCAACTCATTCGGCCTGCGATCTTTCCAAGAGACTGAGAGCTCCACTTGTTCCATTGCCTCGAAGACGTGCTCGATGCGCTCTTTGCTGCTCCACTGCCCTCGTATGAGCAAAGGTTCTTCGATGATCTCTGCTACTGACATACGTGGACTCAACGCTCCCGCTGAATCCTGAAAAATAAGTTGGATATCTCGACGAGCGGCAATGCGCTCGGTTCTGCTCATGCTCAGCAAGCTCTTTCCCTCAAATCGAATGTCCCCAGCATCGGGCTGCTCAAGACCAACGACGCACATGGCCAGCGTTGTTTTTCCGGAACCTGATTCGCCGACCAATGCCAATGTGCTGCCAGCCTTCACAACGAGATTTACATAATCGAGCGCACAAACGCAGAACCGGTGTTGCCACCAGCGCGCCTGGGTATGAGTCTTGCACAGGCCTTGAACTTCGAGCAGCGGCGGTGTTGTGAGCAGCATGGTTCTATCCGACCTCGTATTTGAAACAGCGAACGA
This sequence comes from uncultured Acidobacteriaceae bacterium, assembly GCA_963838015.1. Lineage (GTDB taxonomy): Bacteria > Acidobacteriota > Terriglobia > Terriglobales > Acidobacteriaceae > Sulfotelmatobacter. The sequence goes on from CAWIPG010000002.1 coordinate 626,785, forward strand.
ATCTGCAAGAGGAGACCTCGATCAGCACCGGCCTTCGCAGGTCGCAAACCTCCATCCGGTCTTTGCATCTGCTCGAGAAAGAACATCCGGGCACCACTGCCAGCGGATCGGGCGCCTTACCGGGGATGCAAGGCAGGCGGCTTTTTTCTTGGCCGGAATCTTTGGGCATAAATCGCCCCGGCATGCATTGCAATAATGCGTCTGTATAAGGATGCAAGGGCTGTGAGTACAAGTCGCCGAGCGGGCTGCTCTCTACAATTTGACCGGCGTACATTACGATGATGCGATCGGCGACTGCAGCAAGAGTGGCTGGATCATGACTGATAAATAAGAAGGATGTACCGGAGGACTTCTTCATCTGCTTTATGAAATCTAGAATTTCATGGGCAGTATTTCGGTCCACTGATGCGGTGGGCTCGTCGGCTATCACAAGGTGAGGCTTGCAAATCAGAGCCTGTGCGATGGCAATCCGTTGACGCTGCCCCCCACTTAACTGGTGCGGGTAGGCGTTGTAGATGCGGTCAAAGTCGCGTAGGCCGAGCGCAGTAAATACTGTTTGAGCTTCCTCACATGCTTGGCGCTTAGTACACCTGCGGTGAGCGCGGAGTACTTCGCAAACCTGGTTGCCGACTCGGATGACCGGGTTTAGCACGCTGGAATCCTGGTAGATGATGGCTACTTCCGCACCCCGAACTTCACGGAGCTCGGCTTCATCGAGCAAACTAAGATCACGCCCACGAAAGAAAATATAATTGCAGGATACTCGTGCGGCGTTGGGCAGAAGTCCTAGCAGAGAGAGACCCAGGGTCGTCTTGCCACAGCCGGACTCACCCAACAAACCGACAATTTCTCCGGAAGCAATATCGAAGCTTACGTGGTTGACGGCGGTGAATTCGCGGCCTTCCTGAGAAAAATGGACAGTTAGATCCCGGACTCGGAGGAGATCTCGGGTCGGTGAGTAGCAGGTCGGATTAACTGCAGCGGTTGCTACATTTGCGACTGGTACTCCCATGGGACACCCGGTCGGTTTCTCTTGCCCGGACTGCTGTAGCCGGCGAACTCGGTTACCGGGACTCTCAGCGGTAGCCTTCGTCTGATAAGGATAGGTGAAAATAGTTAGGCCTCAAGAGTACCAGCGTAATACAGGATTCTACTGATGCCGTGGCAACGCCAGTGTTCAATTTCCAAAATCAGAACACACCTCCCAGACGCTTGCCTTATCGCACGCCCCTAACTACCTGTGAATACTCAGCCCAAGGTCGTGGCTCGCCAATTGCTTATATCAGGACATGCGGAATTCATTACTATCTCCTGAAGTTGATCGTGTTGAGTCGTTACAGGATGCCAGCTATAACCGTTGCGTTCTGGAACTACCCCAGAACTTAGAGAACCTGCGAGCCCGAGTCGGCTCAATCCTGGTTGGTTGCGGCATTATCTCGTTCCTCGATGCATGCTCCGAACGCAAAAGGGCAACTAATTCGAAGGGCTCAAGCAGGGAATCGGAAGTGAACCCTTTTAACCTTAGCCTGGTTCCACTCCGGCAAGCCAGTCTTTGCCTTGACTGCGAAACGATAACGACCGCGGATACAAATTGCCATGCCTGCGGTTCCCGGGCTCTGCTGAATGTGTCCCAGGTTCTCGATCGACAGCTTCCTTCCGATCTGGCAAGTTCTGGGAGAAAAGCGGGCCGCCAACGAGGCGCCTTTCACCGGAACGCGTCGAAGCTGGGCAGAAGCCGGGGCCGAAGAAATGCCCTCCCCCTTGATTTCAGCATGTCGGAGAATAATGCGTGAACAATCAAAAATGGATTCACCACGCATGGGGTTGGTGGCTCCGGCTGCTGCCTCGACCATTCAAGGGTTCATATAGCTGAGATCGGCTTGATCGAGAATACCGCGATCTACTGGCCGGATTGCAGGTGTTGAGCAGCGTTCAAAACGCAGCCTCACGATGCGATGATTGAATTCGCTCAGTTATCAAAAGGGCCCGGTGGTTACCCTCGTTTCCGCCGGGTCCAAAGTTCCTAAAAGCGCCAGGCCGTCAAAACGGAGGAATATACCGATGTCGTCACTGAAGCTTCTTGTTGTAGAAGATGACTTGCCGAGCCTGGAACTGATGGACGAAGTTTTCACGTCTCTCAAAGCAGACGTTCACCCCATCAGCGATGGTGACAAAGCGGCCGATCTGGTTAACCAGGAAAGGTACGACGGGATTTTCTTAGATCTCGAAATGCCGCACATGCATGGCTTCGACCTGGCACGCCGCATCCGGGAATCTTCCTGGAACAAATCAACCCCGATTGTGATCGTGACCGGACGCGATGATAGAACCACGATGCAACAGGCATTTGCCAAGGGAGCGACCTTCTTCCTGCAAAAGCCTGTCGACCGGCAAAAGCTTAGCACTTTGTTTCGGACTGTGCATGGATCACTGGCAGAAAATCGGCGGAAGCAAGCGCGCGTCCCGTTGCAAACCGACGTAATTTGCGAAGTAGCCTCCCGAAGCCTGCGGGGCCTGAGTTGGAATCTCAGTCGAGGAGGGATGCAGGTCGACATCGGCAGCCTGAAGCCGGGAGATATGGTACGCCTATTATTCCGATTGCCCACGTCTTCTGCGCGGATTGACACGTTCGGGGTAGTTGTCTGGGCCACTGAAAGCCGGCAAGGAATTCAGTTTACGAAGATGAGTGCGCAAAACGCAGAGTCGATACGACAATTCATTACAGATGTAGAAAAGTCGGACTAGCTCTGCAAATGCACAATTAGATATTAACTAAGCTTTGCACTTCGAATTGTTGAGAAGCTTATCGAGCTCCTCGGCCAGTAGAGCCGCATTGATGGGTTTCGATAAGTATGCATTGAACCCTGCATCCAGAATCTTTTCCCGATCTCCTCTCATCGCGTACGCGGTTACTGCCATCACGGGCAGATCAACCAGTTTCGGATCTTCACGGATTTTCTGGATTGTGCCATAACCGTCCAACTTGGGCATGCCCAGGTCCAGCAGCACAACATTTGGATGGGTGCGCTCGATCATCGCCAGCGCTTCCTCGCCGTCGCAGGATTCTTCCACTTCGTAGCCGCGCCCTTCGAGTAGCTCACGTAACAGCTCTCGATTGACAGGATTATCTTCCGCGATCAGAACTTTTATCATGATCTTCCGGCAGCTTTGGTCAGTCTGCCGCCTCCAACTACTCTTCCCACCTCGGCAATGAGCTGCTGCTGCCACGATCCTTTCTTCTGTAACAGACCCTGAGTTTCCCGACTAAGAAGACCTATTTCTTCCTGGGTGAGATTCTTAGCAGTCATCACAAGAATGGGCAATTCCTTCAACGTTGGTTCCTGACGGACGTGACGGATCACTTGAAAACCATCCATTCCCGGCATTAGCAAATCGAGCAAGACGGCTCCGACAAGTTTGGACGACAATACTTCCAGGGCTCTGGCACCGCTCTCCACACTCTGCGTCTCATAGCCTGCTGCGCGAAGAGTCTCCGATACTAACTCGAGGTTTCGGGAATCATCGTCGACGAGAAGGATGGCGGCATCGTCGTCCGTTTGAACGGGAACATATTTACGGATACTCTCCAAAAGCGCTGGCTTTTGGATCGGCTTGATGAGATAGTCCGTCGCTCCCAGCGCAAACCCCACTTTTTTCTGGTCAACGATAGAAACAATGATGATTGGGATATTCGCAGTTTCAGGCGTTCGTCTGAGCGCTACGAGGGTCTCGAACCCGCTCCCGCCTGGCATCAGAATGTCGAGAGTGATTGCATCTGGCAGCAGTTGCTGCGCCTTCGCAACAGCTTCCGCCCCTGATTGGGCCAAGGCGATGCAATAGTCGGACTCCAGATAACTTGCCATGAGTTCGCGCGCCGGAACTTCGTCATCGACAATCAAGATAAGCGGCTTGCGCGCGGGTTCCGCCGTTTTGCCGGCGGCGATCGCGTGGGTAAGACTAGAGTTGGTCTGAGCCGCAGTGGCCCCTTGAGGAAGAGTGAAGCTAAATCGGCTTCCCTTCCCGGGTTCGCTCTCCAACCAAATTCTTCCTCCTTGCTGCTCAACAAGGCGCTTTGTGATGGCGAGTCCCAACCCTGTTCCTTCGTGTGTTCTCGAAGTTCCTTCAACCTGCCGAAATTCTTCGAAGACCATCGCGTGATCCTCGGCCCGTATGCCGATGCCGGTATCGGTCACCGACAGGCATACCGAGGTCCCATCATCATAGGAACTAAGTTCGATATTGCCATCCTTCGGTGTGAACTTGACGGCGTTGCTAAGCAGGTTATACAGAACCTGCTTAAAACGAACGCGATCGGCATAGATCGGCCGTTCACTTGCCAGTTTCTGCTTTACTTCAATGTTTTTCGACATCGCAATTGGGCGGATGGTAGAAAGAACTTCAGGTACGGCATCAACGATCAGAAAATCCTCGCAGTGAAGTTCCAGTTGGCCGGCCTCGATCTTGGAAAGATCGAGAATGTCGTTGATCAGCTGCAACAGATGAATTGAGCCTTGCTTGATGTGATTTACAAAACGTTTCTGCTTTACATTCAGATCTCCCGGCGTACCCTCAGCCAGCAAGTCTGAAAAGCCAACGATTGCATTTAATGGAGTCCGCAACTCATGACTCATGCTGGCAAGGAACTTACTCTTCATTCGCGTCGCCCGCTCCACCTCGCGGTTCCGAAGTTCAAGCTCTTGGTTTGCAGTCTCCAGGCTCTCGGTAAATTTCTGCCGTTCCTGTTCAGCGTGTAGCCGATCCGTGATGTCGTCAGCGATCACGAAGTCTGCCGGACGTCCATCGAACAGGAACGAATAGGAAGTGATCTCAGCGGAGATAATACCGCCGTCTTTCTTCTGATGGCGCCAAACTCCGTATCGTTGCTGTCCGTCATGGAGTGCCGCCACACTTTTCAGCAGCGCCGGAACTTCTTCCGGTGGCCGGATTTCCTGAATTGTCATCGAAAGGAATTCTTCTTCCGTATAACCGTACTTCTGCAAAGCGGCTTGATTCACGGCTAAGAACTGGAATGTTTCACGATCGTAAATCCAGGTGGGCTGGGGATTCAGCTCGAACAACTTCCGGTATCGATCTTCGCTTTCTCGCAATTTGGCTTCCGCATGTTTTCGTTCCGTGATGTCGCGAGCGACCGCATAAACGACGCGTTCTCCAGGAGCGGAAACCGCATTCCACAGCAACCACTTATACGAACCATCCTTGCAGAGGTAGCGGTTTTCGAAAGCCAGAGTGACTTCCCCATGCTCGAGCCGCGCAATTTCCCGTGCAGTCGCCTCACGATCCGCAGGATGAATGAATTCGGTGCGGGGCCTCTCGGATAATTCTGCGACGGTAAAGCCAAGCACTCTCTCCCAACTGGGATTGAGATTCTTGAAGTAGCCGTCGAAGCCAAGGATGCAGAACATATCGACCGAGAGATCGATAAAACGATTGCCCGTTTCAAGCCGGGAGTAGAGCGACCCCATGAATGTGCTAAGCCCCAGCCCGACCAGCAGGAACACAAAACCGAGAAACCACACTCGCCGTTCCACGGTCCAGACGCCTTGTTGCAGCAATACCGACGGCTGCTCTACCACGACGCCCCAGCCAGATTTTCCTGCTGGTTCGTATCCAGCAAAGATAGCCTCGCCGCCGCGCACGAAGCTTCCGCTCCCCGACTGTCCAGCCTGCAAGCGGCGCACGGGCTCGTAGAGACTTAAGTCAACGGGCATCTGGGGATCGCCGCCTCGATGGGTCGCGACGTGTCCGCTTTGGTCGACTAGCAGAATTTTCCATCCGCCTTCCAGCTTGGTTCCCAATCGCTGGCTGATCGTGTCCAGCGCATCTGCTCCCATGAGAATACCGATCGGTTTCCCGGTGGCATCAGTCACTGGAATGGCAATGGCGACGACGAGTTCGTGCGGAGGAAGAGCAGTCTGATAGACCTCTGAAATGTGGGATTCCCATCGCTGCGTCACCCCTTTGTACCAGTCACGGTACGCGAATTTCTGTCCGATCAATGCTGGTTGCGGTGGATAGATGGCGCGCATGCGGCCGTCAAGATCGTAGAAGCCAACAAAGGAGAAGTCCGGACGTAGCGACTTGGCACTTTGCAGGTGCCATGCAACCAGATCAAGATCTCCTCTTGCACAGGCTGGGGCAAAAGTGCGGCGTGCGGCAATCGATTCAAGGAAGGCTATACTCTGCTGAAAGTGATCTTCCACCAGGTTAGCCGAGACATGCGCAATCTGCGTGCCCTCGGTAGCGGCTTGCACTTCAGCTTGGCGCTTCAGTACCGCGCCCATGGAATACGCGAAAAGAGCGATTGGCACTATCAACAGCAACAGAAAAAGGAGATGGAGCCGCCACCGGCCTTTCGACACCCACTTGCCAACATTGGTAAGTACTTTCACCTGGCCCCCTAAGCTTGCTCGCTTAATCGCACGCACACACGGCGTGTCCGAAACAGAATTTTTTCTCGCGTGCCTGCGAGGGTTCTCTAGTGCGCTGCAGCCACGCCGCGAGATAAAACTGTCGCACCACAGTTCGCGATCAACCTCTCAAACTGCTCAAAGATTTCCGGATCCCACCAGCCTTTTGCCACCTCTTCCTTCATTGTCTGCAGGGCCTCGGTGGAGGAAAACGCGCGCTTGTACGGCCTTTCCGTAGTTAGAGCGTCATAGACATCGACAATTTGCAATACTCTGGCCGTGATGGGGATTGACTGGCCGCGCAGTCCATCCGGATACCCGGAGCCATCGAATTTCTCGTGATGATGCCGAATGATCGGAAGTACAGAGCGAAACGACTTCAACGGAGCGCAGATACGTTCGCCGACCAGAGGATGCTCGCGCATCAGCCTCCATTCTTCTTCCGAAAGTTTGCTGGGCTTCAAGAGAATTGAATCCGGCACCGCGATCTTCCCAATGTCATGCACGACGCCACCCCTCCGCAGAGCGGTCAGCTGTTCCTCGGGAAGCCCAAGTTGCTCGCCTAACCGGGCGGAGTAGTCAGCGAGGCGTTCGCAATGGCCGTGGGTATAGGGGTCTTTACCTTCAATGCTTCGTGCAAGCGTAAAGAGAACGAGCTCAGCGCGCTCCAGTTCGTCGGTTCGCAACTTGAGCTTTAACAATGACCGCACACGGGCTAGCAGTTCGGTTCGATCCACGGGCCGGGTGAGGAAGTCATCTGCACCCACTTTGATGCCGTTGATTCGATCCTGTTTGTCAGAAAGCGATGTAACCAGAATCACTGGAATGAGATACGTCTCTGGACTTGCCTTAATTCTTTCGCAAACTTCAAGCCCGCTCATCCGGGGCATCAGCACGTCCGAGATGACCAGGTCAACCTGCACTCGGCTCAACACCTGCAAGGCGGCCACGCCGTCCGGTGCGGTAATTACTTCAAAGCCCTCGCCAGACAATAGCTCTTCCATCAGCTCCCGATTGGAAGCTTGATCGTCCGCAACCAGAACCGTTCCGGTTGCGGGCTGGCTTGACTGGTACGACATACTCCACCAACTGTTTATGCGAGATTAAGTGCAAGCGTTACACGAAGTGGAACGAAGGGCTAGTTACAGAAGTGAAGATTCCCTAAGGCAGGAATTGATTACGTCACATTGCCCGAGACATTTCGATTACTAACGTTATCTGTAATGTAGTTACCATCTAAGTTAGATTTCTCCAAGGATTCACCACGCTTCAATGCATCTGGGCCGCTCGCGTCCTGCGATGGATGGAAGACGCTACTAGCTACGAATACGATCGATCATGGCCAAGAAAAGTATTGTTGTCGGCGAGGATGATCAGGCCATTCGCGGCGCGCTCAGCGAATTTCTAGAATCGCTCGACTACGAGGTTATTCCAGCCACGAATTGTGCAGGCATCAGAGAAGTGCTTCCGGAAACTCATCTCCTGACGCGGCCATCCTGGATTACTCATTGCCTGACGGGACTGCAATGGATCTGTTGCCGCAGCTGAAACAGTCTCACCCCTCTGTTCCGCTGATTTTGCTCACCGGGAACGGCAGCGTCCCACTCGCCGTACAAGCAATCAAGGAAGGCGCCGAGCAATTCCTGACCAAACCGGTGGAAATGGCTGCGATTGCAGTCGTTCTGGAGCGGGCGCTGAAAAATCAACGCAACCTCCAGAAGCAGCTTGCAGGAAAAGCGCGAGATAAAAGGGAGAGCGTTGATCCCTTTCTGGGCACGAGCCCCGCAATCTCTGAGGTAGCGGAACAGGCGGATAGAGTGTGCCTAAGCCACTGTCCAGTCCTGATTGCCGGAGAAACCGGTTCTGGCAAGGGTGTATTAGCCAAATGGATACACGATCACAGTCCGAGATCCGAAGAGGCTTTTGTCGATCTGAACTGCGCCGGCTTCGGACGGGAACTTCTTGAGACAGAGCTCTTCGGCCACGAAGCGGGAGCGTTTACAGGAGCGGTTCAACGTAAGATGGGCTTGTTGGAGGTTGCGCAGCGGGGAACTGTATTTCTCGATGAAATCGGAGACATGGACCTGCAAATCCAGCCCAAGTTGCTAAAGATTCTCGAAGAGAAACGTTTCCGGCGCTTAGGCGACGTGCAGGAGCGCCAACTGGATGTGCGGTTGATTGCCGCCAGTCACGAGGATCTGGCACATCTGGTTCGGCAGAAGAAATTCCGCAGCGATCTATACTTTCGCGTGAGCACAGTCGTCATTCGCGTGCCTCCGCTTCGGGAAAGACTTGGAGATATCCCAATCCTGGCGCGGCATTTCTTCGAGCGTGTCGCCATCGATCTGGGACGGTTGCATCTTACGCTTTCCGATCAGACCATCGAAACAATGACCACATATTCATGGCCCGGAAACATCCGCGAACTGAAGAATGTGATCGAGAGAGCGGTGTTGCTAGCCACCGGCGAAACCATCCGGCCCAAAGACCTTCATTTGGAGTTCAAGAGCGAAGTAGCAGTTGATGGAGACGGAAGATTCCCAACTCACGTTCCGTGAAATTCAGCGCCTGCATATTCAAAAAGCGCTCGACGCTGAGCATGGCAACGTCGCAAGCGCCGCGGTTCGACTGGGGCTGACTCGAAGTACCCTCTACAACAAAATGAAGACTTTCGGGATCACGACCATCCGCGTTCACAACTAGCAGACGCTCTTCCTGAGCCCCCACGAGTTAACGCACCATACGCGGCCACGAATGCGGAGGCTGTCCTATGTATAGAGGGATTGACCACCGCCACGCTCACAGTCGCGTCCGGCTGGCCGGGCGGCTGTTGCATTTTCTGGTCTTGCGCTCCGGATTGGCTTTACCGAAGGCCGGGTCGTCCAGGAAATGGGTGGCCAGCAATTCGTCTAATGAAATGGCCGGACACAAAAGGTTCGCCTGGGCAAAATCGACTCCGATCTCTTTTAATTGGAGGAGGCCTCGTTCGAGGCCACAGCTTCCGCTACCACCGAGCTTTCCAGAGCTTTCGCCAGTGCGACTAGCGACTCCACTACTGCTCGCCGTTTCGGGTCTGTGCTCAAACCCTGCACAAAGTAGGCGTCCAGCTTGAAGTACTCGGGATCGCAATCCAGCATCATGCGATAGTTGGATTGCCCCAATCCAACGTCATCGAGCGCGATACGCACGCCCCAGCTTCGTAACTTCGCAATGTTATTCGTTAGTTCGGGGATGTTGCAGGTAGGAGCATGTTCTACGAGTCTCCAGCGTGAACCGCTCCGGTGGCAGAGACTGTTTGTCTATCTGCCGTCGAAAACAATCAATGAATCCGGAATTGTGGCCGAGCGTCGAGGCATGCACATTCACGTTGATCCGTACCTTGGAAGGCAAGCCTGTGGCCGCATCGCAGATTGCGGCCAGGCAACTTTGATCGACGGCTGCTTCCGCCTTCTTGCGCCGGACATAATCGAACAGAATGTCCGCCCTTTCAAAATTTGTTCCCCGAGGTCCGCGAATTAAGGCTTCGACACTATCGACGCGCTTCGCTTCGCCCTGAATCTGGAAAATGGGCTGGAAGCGAACAGACAACTCATGGGGATCGAGAATAGTTTCGAGAATGGATTTCTTCATGCGCTCGCTCCTGCCAACTCAACGACCGTCTTTCCCAACTCTTTCAAACGCAGCGGCTTTCGAAGGAATACATCTGCTCCGGCAGCCGATGCCTCCGCCTTAAGTTCCGGCCAGCCATAGGCGGTTAGCACAATGATGCGCGTTTGCAGAGAACCTTCGCGGACGTATTTAATAGATCTAATCCGCCGAATGCGAGTTTGCTGAGCCGGAGATCTGTGATCACAACAGAATATGAGAAATGGGCGAGCAGCGTTTGCGCTTCTTCCAGCTCCTGAGCGCAATCTACCTGATACCCACTTTCCGAGAGATAGTCCCGGTAAGCATCTATTAACTGCGTCGTCATCGTCGATAATAAGAACTCTGTCTGCCATGCTGGTATATAGGCACGCTGGCCGCCAAAGCCTCAAAACTCTAACGCATTGATAACAGACAGTATTGCTATAGTGGGCTCGTAATTGTTCAACAATGAGTTCACAAGTTCCAGAAAATGAACAGAGGCGATGGCGCGGGGACAGGCCTACGACATCCAAGCGATCCTCGAGCTCACGGTGTTTCCCCTATTACCTCTTCTAATGTGCTATCTCCTGCCCAAAATTAGCCGTAACTTTTGCGATCGATTACCTGAGTAATTTGTGAATGCGCTAGCAGACTAAGTATCGTAATGGGAACCGTCCGAAGAATAACCAAAGTGGGAAGTGTGCTCCGATGTCAGACCTCTTGAGCAGCAAACTGAAAAGCAGCTCACCACCCGAGTTACAGGCGCACCTGCGGACTCTCTTGCGTGCGCAGAAGACTGAGCTGATCAGCGAGATTACGCGGGCAACCGCCAACCAATTTAATAACATCATGATGGCGATCACCAGCTATGCTGAACTGGAGATGAAGCAAGCTTCAGCGTCGCAACGACGGAGCCTTGAGCAAGTCCTGAGCAACGCTAACCGGGCAACCGCTCTAGTCCAAAAGCTTCTGGCAATAAGCCGTACTCAGGCCAGTTCACCTCAACCACTCGATCTGAACATCATACTAACGGGAATCAGAGAGCTTCTCGAACAATTAGCCGGCGAATCCATTTCAGTTGTATACGACTTCGATCCGACCATCCCCAAGATAGATGCTGACCCCGCTGAGATTGAACACATGGTGTTGAGTCTTGTGGTAAATGCGCGCAATGCAATGGCCAAGGGTGGAAAGCTTACAGTAAGCACCAAGTTGATGGATGTGAACAAGAATTCCATAGGTATCGGCGACGCCGAGCAGACCGGTGAATATGTGATGCTCTCGATCAATGACACTGGCCATGACCGCACCGCGGAGCTTGTTAGCAGCCACGATCAGGATACCCGGATCAACTTGTCGCTGGCGGCAGTTCGCGGAATCGTAAAGAATGCCGGCGGATTTGTCAGGCTCAGTAGTGAACCGGGAAAAGGCAACAGCTTCAACATTTATTTTCCGCCCTCGAAACAAGATACACGGGAAGATTCGAAGCGCAGTTCTCCGCGAAATGTGCCTGTCTCCCGGACAATTCTGGTTGTCGAAGATGATGATGCAGTGCGGATACCAACTTCGGAATTTCTGAAAATGGAAGGCTTTAAGGTCTTGCAGGCAAGGACGGGCGATGAAGCTGTTCACGTCGTACAACAGAATCGTTCTAGCCTCGATGTCTTGATCACGGACATCGTGATGCCCAAGATGTCTGGACTCCAAGTTGCCGAGAAGCTGCTCGAGCTCAATCCCGACCTCAAAATCCTCTATATGTCGGGAGATACCGATGAAGCGCACCGCACACGTGCGAATCGTCCTCCGGGGAACGCCATGCTGCGCAAGCCTTTCCGCCTGGAGACACTGAAGGATAGGATTCACGAGTTGCTTGGGGAGTAGAGACCTGACGGATGAATCGCCGAAAAAGCCGGACAAAGGCTCCCCCCGACCCACCGACTAAGAAGAAGTCGGCTACAAAATCCAAACCAATCTCTCGTGATCTTTTGCGAGCTCAGCAAGCTCTCCATGAGAGTGAGGCTCGCCGGCAGACTCTTCTGGATTTTGCTTTGGATTGCATCATCTGCGCCGATGCAGAGGCCAAGATCACGGATTTCAATCCGGCAGCAGAGAGAACCTTTCGGATCTCCCGATCCGACACTCTGGGCAAGGATGTGATTCAGACGATCATGCATCCTGCGCTGCGGGATCGTTTGCGGCGCGAATTTTTTGCTCCTGTCGCATCGGGCGACGTTGACATCATCGGCAACCGCCTCGAAACCAGATGCTCGCGAGCCGACGGCAGCGAATTTCCCGCCGAGATTACAATTACCCAAATCATTCTTGAGAAACAGATCTCTTATACCGTATACGTTCGCGACATTACAGCGCGTCGGCGTGCAGAGGAGATGGTAGTGCGCCTGGCGGCGATTGTCGAATCCTCGCAGGACGCAATTATCGGCAAGGATCTGACTTGTAGGATTACCAGTTGGAACATGGGCGCCGAGCTGATGTATGGCTATTCCGCCAATGAGGCAGTTGGCCAGGACATCTCTATTCTCGCCCCTGCAGGCCGCTCCCAAGAAATGCGCAGGATTGTTGAGGAGTTGAAAGCCGGCCGGCCCGATCAGGAATTTCGAGACTGTGTGGATGGCCAAGAGTGGCAAGCTTATCCATGTAGCCCTGACCGCATCGCCAGTTCTAGATTCGGACGGAACCATTACTGGCATATCAACAATTGCGCGTGATATTACAGCAGAGAAACTTGCGGAAGAAGCTCTCCGTAAGGCCAACGAAACCAGCATTTACGCCTCTCCCGTGCCCATCATTGCCGCCGATACCGAAAGCCACGTAACCATGTGGAATCCTGCGGCGGAAGCGCTATTTGGTTGGAGTGAAGAAGAACTCGTCGGCAAATCGAATCCCATTCTCCCTGACGATGTACGAGCTGAATCTGCTGCACTTCACTCCCGATTGCTCTCGGGGGAAACATTGCGGGGGGTCGAGGTGCTCCGTCGAAAACGGGACGGCTCTTTAGTGACAGTCAGCTTGTCGGCGGCGCCGATCCGGGATGCAAGCCGCAAGGTCAAAGGAATTATCGGATTTCTTGCCGACATCACCGAACGAAAACGCTCGGAAGAGGCATTGAAGCAGGCGGAGGAGAAGTATCGGACGATCTTTGAAAATGCCGTAGAGGGAATCTATCAAACCACATCGGATGGCAGATACCTATCGGCCAATCCGGCTCTCGCCCGCATGCTCGGCTTTGATTCTCCGGAAGAACTAATCGGCGCTCGCAAAGATATAGCGACCCAGGAATACGTGAAGCCCGAGATGCGCGCCGAATTTACCGAGACCATGGAAAAGCACGGCCTTGTGCAAAATTTTGAATACCAAGCCTATCGCAAGGATGGAAAAATCATCTGGGTTTCAGAAAATGCCCGTGTCGTATGCGACCCGGAGGGCCGGATTCTCCACTTCGACGGGACGGTTGAAGACATTACGCATCACCGCGAACTGGAAGAGCAACTACGGCAGATGCAGAAAATTGAAGCCATCGGCCGCCTTGCCGGCGGCGTAGCGCACGACTTCAATAACATCCTGATGGCAATCAGCAGCTATGCCGAACTGCTCGATAAGAAGCTAACGGATGATGCCACGCGCCGATATGCCAACGAAATCGTAAAAGCAGCAGATCGAGGTTCTTCACTGACGGAGGGCTTGCTGACAGTCAGCCGCAAGCAAGTGGTTTCCCCAAAAATACTCGACTTAAACACTCTGATTTCGGAACAGATCAAAATGCTGACTCGCTTGATTCCGGAGAATATCGAGCTGCGGTTCGTCGCAGGCGATATTGGCCGCGTGAAAGCAGATCCGAGTCAGGTACAGCAAGTGCTCATGAACTTAATTATCAATGCCCGAGACGCTATGTCGAACGGCGGACAACTTGCGATCGAGACCGGCAATGCTGAGCTTGACGCCGGCCATACCCTTACTGATCAAGTGCAGCCGGGAAAATACGTCATGGTTTCGGTAAGTGACAACGGTTGCGGCATGAGCGCAGAGACTAAGTCTCATATCTTTGAACCCTTCTTCACGACTAAGGAGCAGGGCAAAGGCACCGGACTTGGGCTCGCCATTGTGTTCGGCATCGTAAAGCAAAGCGGAGGCCAGATCTTTGTCCATAGCGAACCTAATATAGGGACAACTTTCAGAATCTATTTTCCCTCTGTCGGGGCAGAGGTGCAGATTCAAGAGGCAGAAGAGCGCCAGCAGCCGATAACTGGGGCAGAAACGATTCTTCTCGCCGAAGATGAAGACGGAGTCCGTGACTCTGCGGCGGAATATCTCCGCGAGAACGGTTACACCGTGTTGACGGCCAAGGGAGGTCCCGAAGCTCTCCAGATAGCAGAACGTTATAACAAGCCTATCCATCTACTACTAACAGACTTAATCATGCCGGTAATGAGCGGGCGCGAACTGTCGGAGAAGATAGCAACTATTTGTCCGGAAGTCCGCGTTTTATTTATGTCGGGGTATTCGAATAACTTGCTTTCGAACCAGCAGGTTCTGGACCCCAAGCACACACTCCTGCAAAAACCTTTTCGGTTGACCGTTCTGGGTAGACGGATACGCGAGGTGCTGGGCCGCAGCTTCGGAGCGGCTGCTGGAAGATAATTAATAAAGCGTACTATATAGATTTCATGCGCCCCTTTACTGGCAGGTAACTCGGGGTGCCGGGAAGAGGCTCTTTTATTCTTTAGTTTCCTACCATTTGCGTGTTGTCAGTAGGCATCTCAGCACTCTCCAATTTGGCCAGTTCGACTGCCAACCAACGTTCCAGCAAGTTGCGGTCTTCCTCGGGCACAAATGAAAAGCGCACTCCAGCCCGCCCTTTCCTATTGGCGTTTACCACGCTGCCTGTTGCATGAATCACACTCTTGATGCCCGGAAGTGAGAATTGCACCAACACCTCCTGATTGATTGGCAGTAGTTGCCCACACTGCAGTGCCAACCCTCCTACACTGAGGTCGCTGATTCTGGCCTTGATCTCTCCAAGCCCCACGACTCTCGCCACCAGCGCAACGTCTACAGGCACGCGAGCTGCGCGTCTGCGATTTTGCAGCATAGTCCCGTAGGCGGCCCGCATGCATCGCCTGGCATCATCCATGCTCGCGGGCTTGTGGATCATGAAGTTGGCTCCGACCATCAGCGCGTGCATTTCCGATTGTCCGCTGACCATGGCTACTATGGTCGAGTTGCTGTTAGGCGATGACTTGCGCGTGGCTCTCACAATGCGCGTAGGATCAAACGCGCAGTCCCAGTCCACAATTACCGTGTCAAGCCTGCGGTGCGTAACCGCATCCAGAGCAGAGTCCAGTTCACTGCAGACGTGCGTTTCGATGACAAAGGTCTCCAGAATTTGATTCATGACGTTCAAAACCTGCACGTCGCTGGTGAACAGAAGTCCGTCGAGCTGAACATGTTCTTTCATAACACCATCCTCTGGAAGAAGTACGTCAAACACCAACGCCGTGAAAGCCTGGGAAATTGGCAATCCGCTCCTCGTCGCCACCCGAGCATCCGAGCCTCCCGGATCTATCCCCGTCCTTACTGGACGGAAGCACGATTAGTGCCAGATGCGCTGATGCAGATAACTACCGCAGATTGTGAACCATGGCTCGGAAGTGTAGAACATGAAGGTATGGGCTGTCCGAGAATTGACAAGGATTTTAGAAATAAGACAGTTACTTTGCTTTTCAATCCTCCTAAGCTCCAGAGTGGAGCTGCTCTCGGACCACATCCGCAGTTCCTCAGAATATTGCTCATCGTGCAGCGCCAAGCAGCTATGGCTGTATAGTTTTTATACTCCACGGCTTAATCTTGTTACGAAAGCTGCTTTACGAAATCTGGAGATATTTAACTATGCCACGACTTTTGCCGCGCGTGTTCCGAGCGATTCTGATGATCTCGTTAGCCCTCGCTCCTTGCTATCAATCGCTGGCGCAGGCACGCCGTCATGACAAAGTCTTCGGCGGCTACTTCGAAGAGTGGGGCGTCAATTACGCTGCTTACAACATTGCGGATTTGCAAAAGAATGGCGTGGCCGATGAGCTGACACACCTGATCTATGCCTTCGGCAACGTGACTCCGACTTCTCCACCGGCATGCGCGATTGCCGATCCTGTGGCCGCTTACCGGAATTCTAACCTTCCCAGTGTGAACGGCAAGCCCTACACCGCGCCACTCTATGGAACTTTTGGCGCGATCCAACAACTCAAACAACTGCATCCCAATCTGAAAGTTTTGATTTCATTGGGCGGACAGGCTGGTAATGTTGCAGGCTTCGTAACCGGCTCAGCTACCGCCGCAGCCCGCGCTGCGCTTGCCTCTTCGTGCATTTATATGTTTGTGAAGGGAAACATTGCGCCCGGCGTTACAGCTCCGGGCTTGTTTGATGGCTTTAATATCGATTGGGAATTTCCCGGCCCCGCCGACAAGCAGAACTTCACCGCCCTGCTGAAAGAGTTCCGCGCACAACTCAACGCTTTGTCGAAAACCACTGGCAAACAATATGTCTTGACGTTCGATTCGCCGGCGAACCCGAAGAAATATATCAACATCGATCTCAAGGCCGCCGCCGCGTATGTGGATTTCCTCACCATCGATGGGTACGACTACGCCAGCGCAGACGAGAAGCAGACGAATGAATCATCTTCGCTGTATGACAGTGCCGCCGACCCAGTCTATGCCGACGAGCGCTACATCGATGCGACGGTAAAAGCCTATCTCAAAGCTGGCGTGCCCGCAGCCAAGTACACCATGGGGTTGCCGCTCTATGCAGTTGGCTGGACGGGTGTGCCCAACGCGAACCATGGCTTGTACCAGAGTGCAACCGGCGCTTCTCCAGTTCTGTTGGCCGATGGATCGGATCTATGCACGAAACCCGACAAAGCTAATCCTTCGCCTGGATGCGACACCATACTGACCGCTGGGTTCGCTACTTACTCGACCATCGAGAACCTTATGCATCAAGACGGTTACATCACCTGGTACGATTCGGCCAGAATCGGTGCAACGCTCTACAATCCGGCTTCCGAGACCTTCTATACCTACGATAACCCTGCTGCGGTCAAGGCGAAAACGGCCTATATCAAGAAGCACAAGCTTGGCGGCGCCTATGTGTGGGCGCTGAACGATGATGATGCGAGCGCATCCCTGACTAAGGCGATTGCCGCTGGCTTGAAGTAATCAAGTTCGGCTTTCGTAACAAGATCGCTCCAGAGCCGCCCTTTTTCCACACTCCGAAAAAATACTCCCTCGCCACTTGCACGCCCCACGTCTTCTAGTGGTTAGCACCTCACCGAATTAAGTTGTAGTTCGGATTCCGCAAAACTAAAAAAAATCCTTGACCCGGCTGCTTCGAGCGGAGTACGCTCCATCGCTATTAGTGCTATAGAGCAGTTTGAAAGCGTGAATCTTTCACGAGTACTGAATACGAGCGCCGTAAATGACTGCCGAATATAGCTAAACTCTCACGACGCGGGGTCCGATGCCACCGCAGCCGGACCCTTCCCCCAATCACCCAACCGCGGGCGGATCGCTCCGGCACGTCCCCCGAAATCAAGGAGCTATCAATGAAGCGAGCTTTACTTTTCCCCCTCCTGCTCTGCGTCTTTGTCTCAGTTTCGCTGTTGGCGCAAGCAACAGTTACTCTAAGCCCCTCGAGCTACAACTTTGGCAGCACCCCGGTCGGCACAGGCACCGCGTGGGAAACCTTCACGCTCGCCAACAGCGGCAGCTCTGCCGTGAGCATCAGCAGCGTGACCGTCAGCGGCCCGTTCGTCGTATCCAGCAATTGCGGACCCTCGGTGGCCGCCAACGGTTCGTGTCCCATCTATGTGTATTTCGCCCCAACCGCGTCAGGCGCGGCCAGCGGCACATTGAGCGTGGTAGACAGCGGCACTCAGACGGCTGCTCTTAGTGGAACTGGTGGAAGCGGCGGAAGCAGTTGTACGACCTCGCCCAGTGCGCCCACTGGGTTGGGAGCATCCGGCACAACCAGCACCACCACGAACTTGAGTTGGACGGCAGTTACTCCACCCACAAACTGCACCATCAGCAGTTACACGATTTTGAAGAATGGAACTTCGATTGGAACCGCAACCGGCACAACGTTCGCCGTGACCGGTCTAACGGCATCGACGTCATACAGCTTCACGGTTGAAGCAACGGACGCTAACGGCACATCGGCAGCAAGTTCAGCTGTGAATGTGACCACGATGGCGAACTCCTGCACCACCAAGCCCAGCGCCCCGACCGGATTGGCGGCTTCCGGCACAACCAGCTCCGGCACAAACCTGAGTTGGACAGCGGATACTGCACCCGCGAACTGCACGATTAGCAGCTACACGGTAGTGCAGAACGGAACTTCAATTGGAACTGCAACCGGCACATCCTTCACCGTGAGCGGACTTGCGGCATCGACTTCGTACAGCTTTACGGTTGAAGCAACGGATGCAGCCGGTACTTCCCCAGCGAGCACGGCCGTGAATGTAACAACTACGGCAGGCGGTGGTGGATCATGCGCCACGGCGTGGAGTGCTACTCAGGTTTACACCCAAGGCATGACGGCGAGCCTGAACGGTGAAAACTACGTCGCCAATTTCTGGACGCAGAACCAGAGTCCGGCGACCAACAGCGGCGGAGCTGGCAGTGGCGAACCCTGGACCGCAACCGGAGCTTGTTCGACTTGCTCGTCCGCGCCACCCGTTCCGAGCGGATTGGCGGCCTCTGGTACGACGCAATCCAGCACAAACCTGGCTTGGAACGCGGTTACTCCGCCGGCAGGATGCAGCGTCAGTTACAAGGTCCTGCAGAACGGAGCTACGATCGCGTCCCCAACCACAACCTCCGATGCAGTAACTGGCCTAACGCCTTCGACCACTTATAGCTTCACGGTTGAGGCAACGGATGCAGCCGGAACATCAGCCGCGAGTTCGGCGGTGAATGTGACGACACTGGCCAGTTCATGCACCACCAAACCGAGCGCTCCAACTGGATTGGCGGCTTCGGGCACAACCGATTCCAGCACAAACCTGAGCTGGACGGCGGTCACTCCTCCCAGCGGCTGCACCATCACCAACTACACGGTGCTACAGAACGGGACTTCGGTCGGAACTACAACCACCACGTCCTACACACCGGTAAACCTTTCACCTTCAACCAGCTACAGCTTTACAGTTGAGGCGAGCGACTATGCCGGCACGTCTGGCGCCAGTTCGGCCGTCAACGTGACGACAACCGCGCTTACCAATCTGTTCATGGGTGGATGGTATGAAGAGTGGGGCACTTACTACGCCAACTATAACGTTGCGCAATTGCAGTCGAATGGCGTAGCCGGCGTCCTTACCCACATCATTTACGCTTTTGCCAAACCGGTCGCAAACGGCAGCAACGTAAATTGCGCGCTCGCCGATACATATGCCGATTACCAGAAAGTCGTCCCGCAGGTGACTGGCGCTACTCCAGCCACGGCTCCGCTGCAGGGCAACTTCGGCGCGCTCGTACAACTCAAGCAGCTCAATCCCAACCTGAAAGTGTTGATTTCGATTGGCGGATGGAATCCCCCCACCTACAACACGCTTTTCGACCAGGCAGCTAGCACGACTGCTCAAAGGCAGGCCTTTGTCGGCTCCTGCATTAACATGTTCATCCAGGGCAATATTGCCTCGGGTGTTTCCACCGGCACTCTCTTCGATGGCATCGATCTCGACTGGGAGTTCCCCAACGCAAACGACACGGCCAACTTCACGGCGTTGTTGACCGAATTCCGCACCGAACTGAATACACTGACGGGAACCACCGGCAGAACTTATCAGTTATTGGCCGATTTGGCTGCCGGCCCATCAACCCCGGGCGCGGCCGCGGATTCGGGCAACGATGGCGGTTATGACACGATCAACATCTCGGCGGTTGCCGCGGAGTTGAATTATATGAATGTCGACGGCTACAACTATGCCGGAGACTGGTCTAACGCCACGAATGACGCCTCGGCGTTGTACGACGAAACCGCCAATCCGATGTATGGAAAACCAGCTGACGATATCGATGCGACCGTGCAGTACTACATGTCGCAAGGTGCGCCGGCGGCCAAGTACACCATGGGCTTCCCGCTCTATGGTGCAGGTTGGGCCGGAGGTCTGACCTCAACGAACGGCGGAATGTACCAGAACGCAACCGGAGTTACGGATCCGACCGGAGCTCTCACTCCAAATGGAACTTCTCCGGTTCCCAATGCCAACGGTGTGGGAAATTGCCCGACGGGTGATAACCAGTCCAGTCCGACAACAGGTTGCGACTACCTGTTGACCGACGGCCTGGCCACCTATGGGACCATCGTCAATCTGTTGAGCAACGGATTCACGCCCAGCTACGATTCCACTCGCTGCGCGGCCCGTATGTTCAACTCAACCACGTCCACCGCATTCAGCTACGACAATGCTACGTCGGTGCAATGCAAGGTGAACTTCATCAAGAGTATGGGCTTCGGCGGAGGCTACGTTTGGGCGTTGAAAGACGACGACTCGAATAGTGACCTGACCAAGGCCATCGCTGGCGATCTAAATCCGTAGGGATTGGAGCCAGGAATAACCGCAAAGGCGGGCCGACTTGTAAGTCGGCCTGCCTTTAATTTTGCTTTGCGTTTGATTTGGACGAAGCGCCAGTGGCCGGGGCTGGCGAATCGTCAAAATATCCTGCCAAAAAGCAAGGGCCTTGCAATATTCCGCTATATAGCTCTATACTCCGGCGGTTCGTACTTTACTAATTTCTGGAGGCGTTTGCCATGTCTACCGATTCCCTATCCCGCCTGCTCCGAGGATTTTTGCTGACTCTGTTGGCCCTCATTGCATGCATCTCACCCTCATTTGCCCAAAACCATAACCATGAAAAAATCCTGGGAGGATACTTCGAAGAGTGGAGTATCTACTACGCTGGCTACAACATTGCGAACCTGCAACAAAACGGTGTGGCCAATAAACTGACGCACCTCCTCTACGCCTTTGGCAACATCACGACGACACCGGCGCCAGCATGCGCTATTGCCGATACCTGGGCGGACTATCAATCTCCATACTTGCCCAGCGTGAACGGTACTGCCTACCCGGGCCCGCTCTACGGAAATTTTGCGGCCATCCAACAACTCAAGGGACTTCATCCCCACCTGAAGGTGTTGATGTCGCTGGGTGGAGCATCGGCTACGAACACCGCGGCCTTTGTCACAGCCGCCAGCACCACTGCTGGACGCCAAGCCCTTGCCGCTTCCTGCATCGACATGTTCATCAACGGCAACATCGCCGCAGGCGTTACCGCACCCGGCTTGTTTGACGGTTTCAATATCGATTGGGAATTTCCCACAGCGACCGACACGCAACACTTCACGGCTCTGCTCAAAGAGTTCCGCACCCAGTTGGACGTTTTGAGCAAAACCACGGGGAAGCAATATACCTTGTCGTTCGACGGACCTGCTGGGTCGCAGAACTATGTCAACATCGATCTTGCCAAGGCCGCTGCGCAGGTTGATTTCATTACCATTGATGGCTACAACTATTCCGGCTCATGGGTCACGCAGACCAATGAAGCGTCGCCGCTATTCGATTCCCGGCAGGACCCACTGTATGGCCAGGATCTCGACATCGATGACACCGTAAACGCCTATCTCAAGGCCGGGGTACCGCCCTACAAGTACACCATGGGATTGCCGTTGTACGCTGCCGGCTGGACGGGCGCTCCCAATGTGAACCACGGCTTGTATCAGAACTCAACTGGCCCCTCGCCGGTTCTGTTGGCGAATGGAACAGGAGTATGTACGGATCTCAGCGGTAATACGCCAGGTTGCGACACACTGCTGACACCCGGACTCCTGACCTATTCAACTTTGTCCACGCTCACATCCAATGGCTACAGCAAGTACTACGATCCGCGGAGAATCGCGGTATCGCTCTACGATTCAACCGGAGGGACTTTCTATACCTATGACGATCCCGTCACGACCGCTCTGAAGATGATCTATATCAACTTCAAGGTTCCGGGCGGCCTGGGTGGAGCTTATGTGTGGGCAGTGAAAGACGATGACGCAAACGGAACCATGGTGAAAACCATGGCTGCAGGTCTCGGCCGCTAGCGAGAGAATGTAGACTGAACGAAATCAACACGGCAGGCTGGCTTGAAAAAGTCAGCCTGCTTTACTTTTGGTAGAGGGCGCTTACTTGTTAGTCACTTCGGGAACCGCATTGATTAGATCGCGCAAGGGTTTGATCACGGTGAAGCGAACCAGCGCTTGCGGCTTCTCGGCTTCATTCAGTAAAGCCAGTTGCTGCGCTTTCCAACCCGCGGCTGCAGGCAGTCCGGATGAGAGATACGAAACCGCTTGGCGGCCCGTTGCTCCCAGCACGGTGAGCTGCTGAGCTCGCAACTCTGCCAACGCGAGCGTTGGCGAGCCAGCCATCAAGCGCAGAATTCCAGGTTCTGCTGCGACCCAGGCTTTGAAGTTAGTACTGAGTTCGGTTTCTTCCTGCAATCGAGTTGCGGGATCCTTCAGATAATCGCGTACGAGCAGCTCAAAATTGTGGCGTGATGGTGGGTCGGGACGAAGTGCGTCGACCAGTTGATTCAGTACCGTGAGTTGATTCGGGTGTTGCTGATGCGCGCGGTCATGGAAAGTCACCGGCTCGAGAACGGAGGCCAGGACGCGCAGGGAATCAATTTCTTCTGTACCCGCCATCTGGCGCAGACTCACGTCCTCTTGAGAGATGTGCGTAAGACCTAGAGCTTCCAATCGCAGCGATTCGGTCGCAAGCCGGCGGTACATATCGTCGACATCGTTTACGTCGCGCGGCGACCACAACCGCTCGGCGATGACCGCAGCACGCGGCCAGATACGGGAATCGATATCTTGCGAGGTAGTCTGCTCATCCCACATGCAGGCTTCTCCGCCGAGAATGCGCGCCTGCTGTTCAGGGCTCAGGCTGTTCGCCTGGGGCAACGGATCCACCAGATAGTGCTCGGCGGCGCTGCTCATAAGATTCAAGTAATAACCAGCCGACAGAATGCTGTTGTATCCGTTCTTGGCTCCGGCGGCGAGTGAATCAAAACCCCGCCAACTTTGAACGACAATATCCTTGGGCAGATCGGGGGTGAGAATCTCGTCCCAGCCGACCATGTGCTTGCCGTGCTTCTCTAGAATTTTCAATAGACGCTGGTTGAAATAATTTTGCAGCGCAGCCGTATCCTGCAGATTGTGTTCGCGCATGAAAGTCTGGATGCGCGGGTTCGCCTTCCACTCTACCCCGTTGTTCTCATCGCCTCCGATGTGCATGAAGTGGTCGGGGAAAATGGCTGCCATCTCTGCGATGAAAGTGTCGAGGAATTTATAGGTGCTTTCACGCGTAGGATCCATCACCGGATCGAAGACGCCAAACTCGCGCTCTATGCTGAAAGGACCGGGCGCGCTGGCAAGATCGGGATATCCCACGAACCATGCGCTAGTATGGCCTGGCATGTCGAACTCGGGCACAACCCGTATGCCGCGGTCGCGCGCATAAGCAGACAATTTCGCGAGCTTGCTCCTGCGTGTAGAAAAGTCCGTCTGAACCCAGCCCCGTAAGTTTGGGGAAGGCTCGGCTCTCGAGGCGAAACCCCTGATCTTCACTGAGGTGCCAGTGGAAAACATTCAGCTTAACCGCGGCCATGCCGTCGAGCGTGCGCAGGAGAACGTCGACCGGCATGAAGTGCCGTCCGCAATCGATCATCAGGCCACGCCAGCGAAAACGAGGAGTGTCGTGAATCGACACAGTGGGAAGAAAATACCCCGATGCATCAGACTGCACCAGTTGTTGCAGAGTTTCCAGCCCGTGCATGGCTCCGACCACGGTAGCGGCGTGAAGGTGGGCACCGGACGAAGTTACTTCAAGCGAGTAGGACTCATCTTCATCGACCGACTGGATGGCTTCTCCAGATCCATCGACACTAATAATCAGCGCGCCTGATGCGCCAGAGGTTGGCGAAGGCACTTGAAATGAGATTCCAGTCCGAATTCTAAGACGATCAAGGCTGCGCGCGATGGCCGCGTCGAGGCGCGTGTCTCGATAGTGGTCGGAAACGGCAGTAAAGGACGGCGTAAGTATAAGCCGCCCTTCCTGCGCAGCAAGATGCGCCGGCTGCGGCATCAGAGTGTTGACGAATTCGGAAGGCGGGCTTGGACGCATTTCCCGACCAGATGCACCAGTCAAGGCTACAAGACTTCCCAGAATTATTAGGATGATTCGCTGCATCATGGCCTCTTTTTCGCGGGCCGCTGGCTTGGCTGCGTTAGCGCATGCGCCGGATAAACAGAGTGTGCCGTTCCGAGCGGTAGAAACCAACCCCGTAAATTGTAGCTTTGCCCTTGGTTGAATAGATAATCTGCCGAATGCGCAGCACTGAGGCGCCGCGAGGCACGCCGAGCAACTCCGCAATATTGGAATCTGCCGATGTAGCATCGACTTCTTCGTCTGCGTATGCCAACTTCGTAGCATAATCATGCTCGAGAATCGCAAACAGAGAATTCCTTGCCAGAGCAGCCGATGCCAGGTCGGGAAAATCGGCCGCGGGCAGGTAACAGGTTTCCAGTGCAAACGGTTCTTCTCCCGTGAGCCGCAGACGTTGGATTTTTAGTACGCGGCTGGCTGCGGGCAGGCCGAGTCTGGCCGCAACTTCCGGTTCGCCGTCAATCGCTTTCGAGAGCAATACTCGCGAGCGCGGAGCCAAACCTCGGCTCGACATTTGCTCGGTGTAGCTCATCAACTTGTTAAAATGAATCTTGGGCACGGCGACAAAGGTACCGGCCCCAAGCCGGCGTTCGACGATTCCTTCGTGTTCCAGTCCAGCCAGGGCGTGGCGAGCCGTCATGAGGCTAACCTTATGGGTCTTGGCCAACTCCCGCTCCGACGCAACCGCGTCCCCCGGCTTCAGAGTGGCGGTAGCGATGCGGTCACGGATCTCGCCTTGGATTTTCCTGTAGGCGGGGGTCCTCTTGCGATGATTTCCAGACATAATTTGTTGGCAGACGCTCCGGTACGGCGGTCCCTGCTAAGCAAGACCGCAGAGTACACCAAGTACCGGTACGGCTTCTTGCTCGCCGTATGCTATATAGCGTATTGTGAGTTTGATGTAAAGCTCAATTCTCGATAAAGATTGGCGTTGATGGGTCCTTTGCGGTTCCATTCTGGCGGCGAAATGCAGACCCGAAAGGCGTGTTGCCTATGGGGATCAAGAGGCTGAGCGCCAGATTTTGCAGCCGACTGGCGCATCCATTTCCGCTCCGGGGCTGGTTCTGACTTGCACCTTCGAGTTCCGCCCCTTGCTGATGAAGGAGGTTGGAGCCCCGCTGTGTATCGAACAATTTTCTCTGGTCGATTGCTTTTTTCTTCTTGACTACGAACTATCGCGTGCTATATAGCATAGTGCGTTTGCATTAGCAGGGCGTTTGTAATTCCGAGTTTTGGGAGGTCGGTTTGAGGAGGAGCGCGATGACGAAATTGACGTGCGGAAGGCGTAGAAACTCCACCAAGGATAATTCCGGAGTTGTACCGAAGCGCTTTTCATGGCTGGCGGTTTGCGTAGTCGTCCTAAGTCTGTCGGCAGCAGGTCTGGGACAGGAGTTGGCGGCGACGCTCACCGGCACGGTGACGGATTCCAGCGGCGCCGTTGTTGGCGGGTGCGACTGTCGTTGTTCACAGCGAAGAAACCGGCGCGGACGTCCGCTCTCTCAACACCAGCAGCAGCGGCAGTTTCAATATTACGAACCTCCCTGCCGGGCACTATACGGTGACGGTCAAGAACAGCGGGTTTGATACCTATCGTGGCGAAAGATGTCATTCTCAACGTGGCCGAGAAGCACACTCTCGATGTGCAATTGAAACCCGGCAAGGCGAGCGAAACCGTCGAAGTGACGGCGGAGAACACGCCCATTCAAACCACGACGGCGGAACAATCCGGCACCGTCACCGGCGACCAGGTGCGAGGGCTGGCGCTGAATAATCGCAATTTCGAGCAACTCGTGCTGCTGCAGCCGGGCGTGTCGAACCAACTAGGCGATGAACCTGGATTTGGGCTGTCCAGCAATACCTCGATTTCGGTCAATGGGGCGCGCACCGGGGCCAACAACTGGACGGTCGACGGCGCCGACATCAACGACAGCGGCTCCAACGGAACTTTGCTGAACACACCCAGCATCGACGCCATCCAGGAATTCACCCTGGAGCGCAGCAACTATGATGCGTCCTTCGGGCGCAGCGGCGGCGGGCAAGTGGTGGTCGCAACCAGATCCGGCACCAATCAGATCCACGGCACCGGCTACGAGTTCAATCGCAATAACTTTTATAATGCCAACACATTTGAGAACAGGCAAGCGATCGATCAGGCAGGCTACATCTCTGGTGCGGGGGGAAATGGAACGCCGATCGAACGCTACAACGATTTCGGCTTCACAGTCGGCGGCCTGCTTGAAATCCCCAAACTTTACCACCCAGTCAAAAACAAAACCTTCTTCTTCTGGTCGGAAGAGTGGCGTAAGGCGAGTACTCCGGGGAGCACGGAAATTCCTGTGCCTACTAATGGGCAGCTTAATGGCGTATTCACCAGCGCTCAGATTCAAACGGGCCAAACTAGCCCGATTCCCACAGCCCCGACTGGATGTGTGACCCCGGCGGATCGGGTTCGACCGAAACCTGGACGCTCAATCCGTCGTGCTACAGCACGAACGCAGCAGCTTACCTAAAGACGATTATTGCACCGTTTCCGGCTAATTCCGGCAGCAATCAGTTGATCGAGAGTTTCAGTCAGTTAAACAATTTCCGTCAGGATATTGTCCGCTTCGACCAAAATATCGGTGACCGGGTGCGCGTGTTTGGCCGATTCATGCAGGATAGCGTTCCCGAGAACTTCCCTTTTGGACTCTGGGGCACGGCGAATTATCCCGGCGCAGACCCGATCGCGCTGAACGCTCCGGGCCGCAACGTAGTTGGGAATCTCACCGCCAACATCTCCCCGAAAGTGGTCAACGAAGTGGAATACGCCGATTCCTGGGGAGCGATCAACGCAGCGCTGAGTGGCACCGCCGTTTCGCCCGCCTTCACCAGTCAGCTCACCGGAAAAACGCAATATCAGGATCCTTACGGGCGTGCTCCCAATGTCGTTTTTAACAGCGCGCCTTATACCGGCTTAAACAATGGAAATGGGCCTTATTTTGAGAGGAACATTGACCACAATGTATTCGACAATCTCTCCCTCCAACATGGAAACCACACCATCCGCCTGGGCGCTACCGCGATGTGGATGACAAAGACGGAAAATGGAGACGGCGGTCTGGCTACATTTGCCTTCGACACTGCGAATGGGAACGACGCGTTTGCGAATTTCCTGCTGGGACAGGCGGCCAATTACGGGCAGGCCGACAAAGACACGATCCCAGATCTCCACTACACCAATTTCGAAGCTTATGTACAGGACGACTGGAAAGTGACCTCGCGCCTGACTTTGAATATTGGCATCCGCTATAGCTACTTCCCGTCCCCCAGCGACAGCAACCATCTTCTCGTCAACTTTGATCCTGCCGCTTTCACCCCCGGCGTGATTACGATAGGCGCCTCTGGAAACATGACCCCGGGGCCGGCAGCCAATTCGGCCACATATGCCAATGGCATGATCTTTCCCACTGGGCAAACCTGTTCCGCAGCGCAGGCAATTTATCCCACGGCGGTTTGCTCACCATACGGCAGCAGGGTCAATGCTGACCAGAACAACAACTGGGGACCAAGGTTCGGCATCGCTTGGGATCCGCAAGGCAACGGCAAGACAGCGGTTCGCGCAGGATATGGCATGTTCTATGACCGCTCGCTCAACGGCATCTGGGAACAGAACGAATTCGGAACCTACCCGTTTAATGCCGACCCTCCATTGGTTCAAACTGCCGCCACTATCAGCCCCTCCGAAAATGTCAACCTGTTCGATAATTCCTCCCAAGGAGCCAAGCCCGGGCCATCTCTCTCGCCCATCAATCCAGTGATGACGGGAACGCCAACGGCAAGTGGGGTGGTTTTCAAAGCTCCAATCTACCAGGACTATAACGTGTCCATACAACGCGAAGTTCTGCCGAGCACCATTTTTGAACTCGGTTATGTAGGCACGAAAGGAACGCATCTGCTGGGCGATATCGATCTCAATCAGCCCACAGTGGCAGCGCGCTTAGCAAATGAAGCGGTGGACGTGAACGCGATACGGCCGTTTGCCGGTTACGGCGCCTTCGGCGATCGCTCTACGGTTTTTACCAGCAACTACAATTCGCTCCAGGCTGCGCTCAATCGACGAGTAAGCCATGGGCTTACCCTTGGAGTTTCGTACACTTGGTCCAGGTTACTTACGACTAATCCGGTTGACCGAGCTTGGGGAGCTACGAATACTTATAACTTGAGGCAAGACTACGGGCCATCGACAATAAACACCCCGCAGATATTCGTCCTCAGCTATCTGTATCAGGAGCCCTTCTTCAGGGATCAGCATGGGCTGGGTTCGGTGTTGGGAGGTTGGGAAATTTCCGGTATTGTCAACGTTCAGACCGGGCAATCCATCACCGTAACGCAAAGTGCCGACCCATTTGCGGTCAACGGAAACCGGGGAATAGGTTTTCTGCAAGGGGACGCAACGAACCTGGCCAATCAAAGCGGCAGCCCTAATGGGCGAAAATCCATCAACGAATTCTTTAATACCGCCGCGTTTTCACAATCAGTGGGAACGTTCGGCAGTTCGCGTCCAGGAGCGGTAATGGGACCGGGCTTCCAACGCTGGGACACCTCGCTGTTTAAGAACATACGTTTCGGCGAACGAGCCGCTTTGCAACTTCGGTTGGAGACGTTCAACACATTCAATCACGGCAGTCCCTCCCAGATTTGCAACGACGGTGGTACAGCCACCTGCATCGTGGGCACGCCAGCCTTCGGCGTGGTCACGGCGTATCACATTCCACGCGAAATGCAAATCGGAGCAAAGATTAACTTCTAACCAGTGTTAGCCATCTGATGAAGCGCACGCCTTACGGCGTGCGCTTTTTCATTCTTGAGCATTTGAGATGAGAATCAAGACTTTCTGGTCATGATCTTTACCGGCTCTCGTTCCGTTTAATCGCCGCCTCCCTGCTTTTCTCCTGGATAGCGAGCGCGATCTTTTGTTCGTTCGCGGCTTCGGCGGTCCGGCCAAGCTGCCTTAACACACTGCCCAGCACAAAGTGGGCCTCGAAATAATCAGGATTGATCTGGATAGCTTTGCGAAGTGGCTCAACTGCCGCCTGAGGATGATCCAGCGCCAACTCCGCCTTCCCCAGACCAAACAGCGCCTCGGCATAATGCGGATTTGCTACCAGGGCTGAGCGAAAAAGAGGCGCGGCCTCTACGGGTCGGGACTTATCCAGAAGGATTTGTCCCAGAATGCAATTCGAAACCGGATCGTTCGGAAAATGCTGCAATTCCGTCCGGTACTCTTTTTCCGCAAGTTCGTTCTCACCCTCCCGCCAATACTCGAAGCCCAGGCCGGAGTGCGCACCCATAAAGTTCGGGTCTGCCGCGATTGCCGCTTGATACTCTTTGATGGCCTCGGGGCGATTTGCCATCTGGTCATAAGCCGTACCCATCATGGTGTGAGCGGACGCCGAGTCCGGATTCACCTGCAGGATTCGAGCGAAGACGTCAGTCAGCGCCTTGTAATCTTTCATCCGCAGGTACGCCTTGCCCAGCATGTCGAGCGTCTCCAGATCGGAGGGCTCTGCGTGATTTGCGCGCTCCAGGTACGCGGCTGCCTCCGGATAACGATCGAGAGCAAAGAGTGAAAGACCAGCCAAATCGAGAATCTGAAAATCGGTGGGATATTTTGCCGCCATCGACTGCAGCAACCGCCACGCCGGCGAGTAGTGTTGAGATTTAAAGTAAGCGATGGCCAGATTGCGTTTTGTTGGAAGGTCGTCAGGGCGCACCTTCAGTGCGTCTTCGTACAACGAGATTGCCTCGGCGGGTCGACCCATCCGGGACAGCACAATTCCGAGATTATTGAGCGCCGCGATTGAATGCGGATCGATTTTCAATGCGTGCCGAAGATCTTCCGCTGCGGCATCGTTGTCGCCTTTATGCATTGATTCCGCAGCATGATCAAGGTAGGTATGTAGCTGTATCTCTTCGGCATTCGGCGGCTGGACGTTGGGCGACACTTGCGTCTGAGCCGCCACACAATGCGTAATCAGTGGCCATATTGCACAGATTCTCGCGATCTGCCGCGCACGCATTCGCACCTGCATAAGTCAAATTTTAACTCACTGATCGATACGGCTGTAAACGTCCGCAGCATTGGCCTATGCACCATTCGAAGGCGCGAACCTGCTTTTTTTAAAGCAGTACGTCAATACAGAAAAGACCTTATATCCCGGAATTCGGCTTTGCCGCATTCTTGTTAACGGTCGAAGGTCTGAACGTGTTGGTACATACAAGGTCTTGGCGAGCGCAGCAGTTTAGAAATTAAACTGGATATCTCGCAAGAATTCGGCAGGCTGCCGCGTGAGGTCTGCGCGGAAGCTGAGGATTCTGCAGATGCGATTCGAAAGGCGTGCGAGCACCATCCCGATCTGATTCTCCTGGATGTGAGTATGCCGGGAACAAACGGCCTCGAGACAGCGCGTATTTTGAAAGAGGAATTGCCGCAAACCAGAATTCTCATTATCAGCCAGCATGATCCCAAACAGATGCTTCTACGCTCTCAGGAAGCCGGTGCTGACGGTTCTGTGGACAAGGCACGACTCGGTAGTGATCTCTTGCCGGCCATCCGAGAACTTGAAGGCATATCCTCTGGACAGTAGATTCGTTTTTAGGGTCATTGCGTTCTGAGCGCATACGTGATCCCCCGTCGATCTCTAGAGCCCATGCCGGATAGCCGCAAACTCAAAATTCACTCATATTAGCGGCAACGCAGTGCAAATCAGCCAGATTCAACGGGCAATCTCACGAACCTATGCGGACATAGCGCGACATCATACCTTGCAGGTTGCGGCTGCCCTTTCCTACTACTTTTCTCTATCGGCCTTCCCTGCCCTTATCCTTCTTTCGGCAATCATCGGTTTTATCCCCCTTCCCGAACTGTTTAATCACGTTTTGAGCCTCATGGCGCGCCTGCTCCCTCCGGATACGATGCGGTCCGTTAATTCCGTATTGCAGGATGTGCTTTCTGCGCATCGTGTGAGATGGCTTTCGTTAGGCATGGTCGGCACTGTATGGATGGGATCCTCTGCATTTGACGCCATCATCGAGGCTCTGGACATTGTTTATGACGCCAACGACGACCGGCCATACTGGAAGACACGCCTTCTGGCTGTCGGCCTAGCTGCTATGAGCGGAGGGCTACTTCTAATGGCGTTGGCGGTCATGATGCTTGGGCCGCGCTTTGGAGACTGGCTCGCCGCTCATCTGGCAGTTTCGAGCGCATTCGCGATGATCTGGCCAACCATTCATTGGACGATTGCGGTCAGCTTCACCGTACTCGCTGTCGAATTGATTTATTTCGTGGCTCCGAACGTAAAGCAGAAATTCGTCGCGACGCTCCCGGGTGCAATTCTCTCTGTGGGGGTGTGGATCGGTCTTTCTTACTTGCTGGGAATTTATTTCCGGCATTTTGCGAATTACAACCGCACCTATGGAACCCTGGGTGGATTCATCGCACTCTTGACTTGGCTCTGCTGGACGTCTTTTGTTTTGCTGGTGGGCGCTGAGCTGAATGCCGAGCTCGCGAGAGAATCTGCAAAGAACTCTATCGAGCCAGTGCCTCCGCACTCATCGCCTCGAAAGATTATCCCCAGTGAAATTGACCATGCGGCTTAAAACGAAGTTCGGAAGCTTCATCGCCCAGCTCAAAATCGCTTGTGATAGCGCCCATCAAGCGAAAACCCACCTAGTTGGTCCCGCTCCGCACTCACGGACCATCGTTTATTAACTTGGTATTCGCCCTGAATGATTTCACTGCCAGGCTGTGATACATCGGTCGAGAATGTAAATAGCAGATTCTTGGTTACCCGCTGTTGAATCGCAATTTGCGTCGAGGGACTTTGGCCGTTCCCTCCGATTGTCGGATCAATCTGCAAACTTGAAATACCAGCGAGTTTTTGCAATCCCCCACTTACTTGACTTGCAGCCTGCGACGCGATCATGGAATCCGTGCTCTGGCTCTGCGCGGCAGACTCTTGCGTAGTTTTACCGCGCGCGACGAGGTTGATAATATCGGCTGTGGCCAGCGGAGGATCGGAAGTGTAGGAAGTGGTGAGCTTGTCGAGGGGACCGCGGAGACTTAGCGTCAGATTGTATTGTTCGATGATGGTTGTGGCGGAAACATTCATCACCGGATGCGTCTCAGTTGGATTATCAAATGTAATCGCTCCGTTTTGTAACTGGTAGCGAACATTGCGATAGAAGAGTTCCCCCGAAGTCAACGTCGTACGGCCCGTGATCACAGGATTGGCCGCAGTTCCGCTGACTCGAAGCAAAGCGCTGCCGGGCAAGGCTGATTTGTGAGCTGTTTGCGTTAAGATCCTGGGATTGTACGGCGATCGCAAGCTTGACCGTATCTGCAAATCCAGGCTGCGAAATCGCGCTGCTAGTGCTGAATTGATCGGCAAACTTTGACAAGTCGAAATCTGGAGTGAATGAGATCCGGCTGACAATGACACTCCCGTTCAATGCCGAATTCTGCAGCGTACCACCGTAGGCAAGATTCGCTTCCAGCGACGAACGCAACCCATCGGGATAAAGAAGCCGGACCGATTTCGTCTGCAGCGCCAGATTGAATTGCACGCTGGGTTGATATGCAATAGAGCCGCCGATGGAGAACTCGCCGCCACCAAGCTCTCCAGTCATTGTCGTAAAGTGCAAACGGTTGTTATCCACATCGAGCGTGCCATTTAATTTCGCAATGCTGACCGGCAAACTCTCTCCGCTTAATGCCGCATCTTTGAGTTGCACTTGTCCTTGTACCGCGGGATGCGCGGCTGAGCCTGTGGCATGAAGATCTACCCCCACCGTGCCGGAGCTGTTTATGTCTGGAGCAAGAATTTTAAGTACGCGCAGATCGATCGATCCCTGCGCAAACAATGTCGGCGAACTGGCACCGTCAAGTGGTATACGGCCTTGCACACGCAAAGACGAATCTGTTCCTTTCAGTTCGGCCGGCTGCAGGGTCACGACGGAATTTGCATAATCCAAGCGTATGGGTTGTTCGATTCCAATCTCCAACGACTGATAGCTGGCTTTGAGCGTTGGAATTGAAACGTGCGCCTCAATCTTCGATTTGTCTTTCAGCGGGCCTTTGATTGTGCCGTGTAGTTCCGCCTGCCCTTGAAAGCCTTGAGGCACTCCCGAGGCGTAAGTCGCAGCCAGCACATCAAGCGGTATAGTCCCGGTATCAATCGCCGCATCAGTGTCGTAGTTGCCATTGAGTGCCATATGTCCGTGGGCATAAACTGGGACCTGAGCAACCACGGAATCAAACTTTAGATCGGCGGCGTGTTGTTGCACGTGCAATTCTGCTTTCACGTCTCCAATTGAATTCTGTCGCATCTGAAGATTGGGAAGTTGGATAGTCGCGACCAATTGAGGATCATCGAGTGTGCCTGCGCCGCTGACCGAAGCTGCTACCGTGCCAGAGAGATCTATGTTTCTTTCTTGAACAGTTTTCAATTTCTGCAAAACTATCGAGGGTGCATTGAGCCGAACGTTGTAGCTTTTCGTTTTCGGAATATAGGATAAGTTAACGTCAATTGCCCCCGCTTTGGCGGTTGCATTCAGCGTCGAATCGATCGAGCCATTATGCGTCTGGAAGCTGGCGGTCAGATTCTGGACCGGCTCACCGTAGGCTTGCGCATCTGCAATCTGCGCTGATCCCGAACCATTCGGATTCAATTGCGAACCGTCGAAATGCAGCTTTGCGGATAAGTCTCCAGCCACCGGGTAGGACTGATTTGCCAATTGCAAGAGCTCGGCAATTTTCATGTGTTTCACGTCAAGATTTGCTTTGATCGAACCCGCCGGGTCGTAAACCCAATCCCGCAAAACAACGCTGCCGTTGAAATTCACCTGCCCGTGCTGCCCATCGACAAGCGACCCACGTTGAACAGTAATTTGTGACGGATTTGCAAGCAATGCAAGCTGGACACTTGGCCATTCGCTACCTTCAACATGAAGATTCTGTCCTTTCAACTGGGCACTGATCGTAGGTTTTTTTAGCGATCCATGGATCTCGGCGCTGACCGATGCCGAGCCGGAAATTGCAGGAACAGCGCGTGGCGGTCCGAACGATGACGCCAGTGAAGCGACTTGATGCACGTCGTTCGCGACAATCTGAATTTGGAGATTTGATTTTTGGCTCACTGTCCCCTTCGCCGTCATCGAGGCTGAAGGAATTGCCACGGAGGTGTTGCGCAATTCGATGGTCTGGCTCCGCGCGTCATAAGACGCGTGAATCGCCCCATTGACAGGAATTTCCGTCCCCAAGGGATTTGATCTGCTGGCCGCGCGGGCCTGCAAGTTCAAATCAGAGTAGGCCTGAAGATTGTCGATGCTGCCCTTCCATGAAATTATCGCCCGCCCACCAATCGTGCCAGCAACCGTTGCTCCTCCGGATTGCTGTGCGCCCAACACTTGTTGCAGGGATTTAAGCGAAATGTTTGATAGCGATGTCTTGATATCGGCATCGGGCGTCGCATCGAGATGAGCGATTACGGCATCCGCGGCAATGTGCCCGCCCAGTGTTTCGAGTTTCAAATCAGTAAGCCGCAAGTTGCCGCCGGCAAGCTGATATGCACCCTCCAGTTTCTGCAGTGCCACGCGATGCCCGTCAGCAATCGCGCTAAGCATTTCACTCGCCACGCGGCCATCTACCGAAATGCCACGAACGAAAGGTTCGTCGGCAACGAACTGATAGTGCAGCTTACCGGTAAGAGAAATCTGTCCCGCAGCGACCATCGCGGGCGATAGCTGATTCAAATCCTGGGCTTCAATTCGAATCGTGTACGTCCCGTCCGCCACGGGAGTCGCATAATTATTCACTTGGCCCTTGAGTGTGACATTGGACAATCCCACATTCATTGTGGCGGATTGCAAATCGAACCGCTCGGGAGTCGCACTGAACTTCAGACTGAGATTGTGCGCCATGGGCTTGTATTCCGCATATTGCACGTGGCCGTCCTGGTACGAAATATTGCCGTCATAGCGGCGCGAAAGCATTGCAAAACGAATATCGGCCGCTAGGTCATACAGATCGGCTTCGAGGAGTGTCTTTCGGTCGTTATAGGTGATTTCACCTTGTGTGATCTGCGCATGCCGGACGGCTAGATCGAAAACATTCGTGTGGTTGCTACTCTGGCTAGCCGGAGGCGCGGGCAGATTATTTTTCCCATTCCTGGAGACTTGCAGATAAACAACCGGATGATCGATCAGAAGTTCGCTCAAAGAAACCTGTCGCCGCAGTGCGGATACGATCTTTACACTTACCGTGAGTTTATCGGCATGCAGTAACGGCGGTTGATTGGGGCTTTCAGTCCCGTGTATTGTGATGTCGTACAAATGCGCGGTAAGCGTCGAGAGATTGAAATCCAATCCGCCAATTTCAGTTTTAGCGCCGGTCGCCAGTTGAGCTTCAGTGACGATCTTGTGGAGCGCGTATTGCCGGAAACCGTTACTTTTAAGAACGAAGTATCCGGTGGCAATGGCAATCAGCAACAGCGCCAGCAAACTTGCCAGTACCCAACCGATGGTTTGCGTCCATTTCCTCATACGCTAAAACGCCTGTCCAATTGTGATGTAGTATTGCGTCGGATTGATGCCGGGCACCGGATTTAAATTTCGCCCAACATCAATGCGAACTGGCCCAATCGGTGTGGCATAACGCAGGCCTATACCTACCGTGTTGGTATAGTTATTGACGAAGTTGTGCAGGTTGATCGCACTGTCGACATTGCCTCCGTCGTAGAAAATCACGCCGCCCAGAGCCTTCATAATGCCGAGAGGAAAACGTGCCTCCGAATTAAGAATGAAGAGCTGCTTACCGCCGACTGGAACGGTAACATCGACGCATCCGCTTTGCCCTTGCAACACATTGCAGAAAGGCACGAGCCGCTGGGGGCCGGCTTCGTCGATGGGAAATCCGCGCAGCGATGTGCCACCTCCGGAAAAAAACAACTGGCTTGTGGGCACGAAGCTTCCTACGAAAGGCGACGCCAGGCCGATGCGAAGGCTGTTGGCGAACACTACAGAATGAAACGGTTTGTAAAACGCATATTGCCCGAAGAGCTTGGCGAAATTGGCACTCGATCCCAGAGCAGTGGGCGTGATGCCCAGATTCACGGTAGCAAAACTGCCGCGATGAGCATCCAGCGGTTTATCGCGCGTGTCGTGAATGAGCGTTCCAGAAAAAGTGGACAGGCGTACGTTCATGTCTTGCGGGAGGACCAGTTCTGGGACGATCACGTGCGACAGAACGGTTTTGTTGAAGTCGTAACGGAGTTGTAGGCGCGTATTGCTCTTGTGACTGAGAAGTTTTTCCAGCTGAAAGGCGAGGTCGCCGAGGCTGGCCGTAAATAGCGGATTTTCGCTGGTGCGTTCCAACGAAAAGCTGCTGAGGGATTGCCACTGGGTGCCTGCAAAATGAGGCTGGCCGTAGGTGGACAGAAATTTCTGGTCGAGCCGTGACAGAAGCAATGAAGTGCCGATGGTTTCACCCAGCCCGCGCATATTGCGCCTTGTGAATTCCACCACGCCCCTTGGGCTGGCGAATGTTTCCTGGCTGGGTGCGATCTGGTATCCATTTAGTCCGATGCTTCCACCACCTCCGGGCAATGCGACTGTACCCGTAGGTATGTTGCCGCCGCGGTGCGACACTTCGAATCCGAATCCATAAGTCACTTCGTTGCGTTTCGCTTCGTGAACTTTCACTAAAGCCATTTCTTCGGTTTGATCGGTTATCGGCTTGCGTGGACCTACGCTCGACCAGTCGAAAATGTTGAGCTCGTACAGTCGGCTTTCAGCCTCCAACAGTTGCTGGCGCTGCATTGGCGTTTCTGCCTTGATTTTGGCAGTTTTCGTGATCAGCGACATTCGCGTATGTTGTTGGCCGAGATAAACCACTTCACTCATTCTCACGATCTGGTGCTCGGTGATGGCGTACGCAACATTAACGCCATGCGGATTGTTCGCGCTTTTCGTCGCCGTGGCTTTCACTTCGATGTTCAGATACCCACGATTGAGGTAGTTTGCCGAAATGCGATTGCGATCATCCGTCATCTTTCGCGGCGAAAAAGGTTTGCCGGCGGCTAATTCAAAGCCTTTGGGTGCAGCGAGCTGATCGTGAGCTACGTTCTCGTTTCCAGTCACGTTGACATTTTCGACGATGCTCTGCGGTCCTTCCGCAATCTCGAACATGACATCCACTTTGGGTTCCCGATCTATCTCATGAGGAGTAACTTTGACATCTTCATAGCCTTGATCGCGATATAAAGCTTCGATGTTGTCCGCGCTTTGCTTCAGAATCTTCTGGCTTACATCGCCATGCGTCCAGATGTGCGGTCGTTTAACCAGCACCTGATCCAGCAATTCCTTTGCAGGGATAGCCCGATTTCCCTGGAACTCGATGTGATCGACTTTGTGCTTTTTACCGCGATCAATCGTGTAGACAACGAGGATTTGGTCCGGCTGGTTCTGATAATTTGCCGTGACCCTGACGTCGTAATATCCCTTTTTTTGGAAATAGTCGCTGAGATTGCGCTGCCCCTCGTTAACGAGTTCCTGATCGACTGTCCCTTCCGAATAGATCGGAATCAACTGCTTCATCACCCTTCCCTTCAAAAAGGGAATGACGGTCAGTTTGGCGCCGACGGTGCGAATATTGACGAGTGGTCCTGCTTTCACACTGAACGAAACGCTGACACGATTGGTCTGAGCGTCATATTCAGGAGGGTTCTCGTGAACGCTGCTGGCAAGGTAATGTTGTTTGGTGAGTGCGGCCTTGATGAGAGCCGTTGCATGCTCGATGCGTTCATGGGAGTAGGGTTTTCCGGGCTTCATCAGCCCGCCATAAAACCTTGCTCGGAGCGACTCGACCGCATGCATCAATCGTGCGCTCTCGGCATTACCCGATCCATCAATCTTAATTGCCGAGATTCGAGCTCGTTCACCCATCTCTACGGCAAAGGTCACGTTTACCAATTGTCGTGCATCGTCAATCGCCAACGCACTATGAACGCTGGCCTGAAAGAAGCCGTTGTTTTGCAAGAACTTCTTCAATCCGTTTTCTGCCTCGGGAATACGTGACGCATCATAGGGATCCTCGTCGGAAAGATTCACCACTGCTAGCAAGCGTGTGTATGAAAAATACTTTGTCGCATTTGTAAATTCCACTACGCCAACATAGTAGGCCGGTTCTAATAAAAAATTCAGCCGCAGACCTTTGACTTCGGGCACGACGGTGACGTGAACCTGCTCGAAGCCGCCTGTTTTCTGCAGGACTTGCGCGCTGGCTTCGATCTTTTGCTGCGAGTAAGGCGAGCCGGCTTTTTGTTCGACTAACGGATAAAGCGAAGACAAATTTCGGTGCGGATTTGCGATGAGTGAAACAGCGCTTACGTTTTGACCCTCATAAGCACCCTGCATTTCCTGAGGAGCAAGCTGGGCCAGAGCTGCTGCGCTGATACACGAAAATACTGCAAGGATGAACAGCCGCATAAAAGAATCCCGAACTGAATCCTTGCCGACGGGCCTCACGGAAGCGCTTCTCACAAGCAAAACGGGAGATAGTAAGATGCGATTGATTTCAGAGCAGTTGTCGGCTAATACATCTGATGTCGCGGGACGACTCCCCGATCGGCTTCTTCAAACAATTTGCGCCCGCAGCTCACCGTAGGGGGTCAACACGTGAGGGCGCAAGACAAATCAAGCGGATTGCCATCCGTCGCCCCAAGGTTGGGATTTTGAGATGAAAGAGATCGAATTCACGCTGCCTTGGCCGTAATTTTTCGCAGACGAGGCAGGACTTCCTTGCCCTAGAACTCGATCACTCTTCTCTGATCGTGTTGGCCGGAATGTACGTGGACTTCCGGATCGGTTCCCACAGCCCATCCTTCAGTCACTTTGTCCAAAGGAATTTCCGCATTGGCTCGCTCCTAAATGGTTTTCGGGTCACGAATATCAAAATAGGGGTTCCAGGCCTTCGAGGCCGGCAGGTCTCCGCACCAATCTGCTCGTCGGCCTTGCCGCTTGCCTTGCCCTGATTCAAACGAACTGGCTGATCAATTCAAACGGAAAGCCTGCAGATGCAGGTTTGCGATCCGGCATAGCGGCTATTACCCCACCACAATGCTTGCCATTGTTATCTCCTGAGGAAACCGGTTTAGGCTGCTCTGCTCCAGATTTTGCGCGTGCTTTCCGTTGCCCGGTATTCCTCCTATAAACCGTTATCGGCTTGCCGCATACTTCTGGGATTAGTTGCGTTCTTTCGGTCGCCGGTTGGATGACTCCTGAAATAGCTTCTTCGATATCCTTCATCCGCATTTCAAGATAAAGAACAAAATCGCGGGCTCCGCTACCTGCGCTTGATGATGAATACCGTCTTGTCGTCAATGACGTCGTCTTCACCGATGTGCTGTAAGCGTTCGTCGCGCTTCACGGCATAATCCAGCAACGCGTTACAAATTTCGCGGGCTGGCTGGTCTTTGTGGTTGCGCATCACGCGCTCGAGCTGGGATCGTTCCTCGTCGTCGGTGCCGTCGTAGATTCCGTCGGTATAGAGAAAGAGTATGTCGCCGGGACTCATCAGCGTGATCTCCGCCACATCGGAAGAGTTCACCTGCCGTTTTCGTAGGCTGATCGAGAAATATTTGTTCCGGTCGGGATGATCTTCGGGAATTTCCAGGCCTAGCGGCGGAAACTGCACCATTCGCGCCTCGCCGATCTCCATAAACTTGCCGAACTCATTCGAGAAAACCAGCGGCGGCGGATGGCCAAAATTCACAAAACGAAAAAGTCCTTCGGGACGCATTTCGCCATAGAGCATGGTGGCGATTTCGCGCGCACTGTCTTTGGGATTGCGCCCGAGCGCGTTGCGTGCTGTGACCGATTGCGCCAGCCGGAGATTGATCTTTTCAAAAAATCCCGGTGTGGTTTTACCATAGCGATCGAGTTCCACCAGCATTAATGCATGAAAGGTATCGTGGACGGTCGATGCAATTTTGGCCGAGATAAGGCCGTGGCCCTGCGCATCGACCAGCAGCACGCCTGCTGTGGTCTTCAACTCCGGAAGATCTTCCGCAATGCGCAACTGCTCGGAGCTTTTTGCTTTTCTGTATTCAAGAGCCGTCGATGGTTCATGGTCTGGCCGATTTTCCAGCCAGCACACATGGTCATCCACCATGTTGCGCGCCGGTTGCCCAGCCGGCAAAGGATCGAGATAAAGCTTGGCAAGTTTGAGCGCGCGGGCGATGCGGCCGTCGATGTCGTAACGCTGCTGAAAGTTGATGTACTCAAAGAGGTCGCCGCCAACCGTCCCCGCGGGAATGGAGTCGCCATACATATCGATGCCCGCCAGTTGCGGGATCGCGCCTTCGACCGGCATCAGCCGCTTGCGAAGATATTCGTCGATGGTGGGGCTGAATGATGATTGATTCATGGCCAGAGATTTGTATCCTCTAAGATAATGATTATCGGTGGTAGCCTTGTCTTGTGGCAAAGGAATCAGACAACAAAATTCTGCCGA
The DNA here is from genome assembly GCA_963838015.1 of uncultured Acidobacteriaceae bacterium. Lineage (GTDB taxonomy): Bacteria > Acidobacteriota > Terriglobia > Terriglobales > Acidobacteriaceae > Sulfotelmatobacter. The sequence goes on from CAWIPG010000002.1 coordinate 667,680, forward strand.
TCGACGGGCGGGAAGTCCAGATCTCAAACCCGGAGAAGTTGTATTTTTCTTCGCAAATAAAAGTCACCAAGCTTGAACTCGTTCAGTATTATCTCTCCGTCGCTCCGGGTGCGCTGGCGGGGATTCAAGATCGACCAATCGTTCTGAAACGGTTCGTCAACGGCGCCGAGGCCGAGGCATTTTATCAAAAGAGAGCACCAGAGAAGCGGCCAGCCTGGCTGCGTACGGTCACATTGTCCTTCCCTTCCGGCCGAACTGCCGAAGAAATCGTAGTCGACGATGCAGCCGGACTGGCCTGGATCGTGAACCTTGGCTGCATCGAGTTGCACCCGCATCCCGTGCGCTCCGGCGATCTCGATCATCCTGACGAACTGCGCATCGATCTGGATCCGATTCCCGGCGTCAGTTGGGATGATGTTCGCCGTGTCGCACTCGAAGTTCAGAGCTTTCTCAATGAGGTCGGCCTTCGCGGCTGGCCGAAAACCAGTGGCTCGCGCGGCATGCACGTGAATGTGCGCATAGAGCCACGCTGGACGTTCACGCAAGTTCGCCGCGCGGCGGTTGCCTTATCGCGTGCGGTCGAGCGGCGAACGCCGACTTTGGCCAGTTCGAAATGGTGGAAGGAAGAGCGTCATGGCGTCTTCCTCGACTACAACCAGAATGCGAAGGATCGCACGACATGCTCTGCCTATTCCGTGCGTCCGCTCCCAGATGCTCGCGTTTCGACTCCTCTTGATTGGAAAGAAGTGCCCGATTGCGATCCGTCGGACTTTACCATCTTCACCGTTCCTGAGCGCTTCGCGAAGATCGGCAATCCGCACGCGGGGATGGATGCATCCCCTGGCTCGCTGGAAAAATTGCTGGAATTAGCCGATAAGGATGAAGCGTCCGGCATCGCTGATGCGCCCTGGCCTCCGCACTTCCGCAAGATGGAAGGCGAGGCTGCGCGCGTAATGCCCTCCCGCGCAAAATCTGCCGCTAACAAAACAGCAGTAAAGAAGCCACGCGTGAAGATGCCGCTGATTACGGTCGCAAATTCGCCCGATAAAGCAGCCGCGCTGGCGGGTCTAGAGCGATGGAAAGCCAAACATGCGGATATCGCAAGTTTGCTCGCCATAGACGATGTACTAGTCGACTCGATGCGAGGCCGCTCATCCACGTGGACTCGCATCCGCATCAACCTGCGCCACGTGCCTGAAGAACAACGGCCGCTGCAAGAAACTCCAGACCCGGATGACGATCCCACACGCGAATGGCGGGAGCGTTGGAAGAAGAAAAGGGCAAAATGAGTAAGACTCACCTTCCCCGCGGAAAGATTGCCGCCAGTTCCTGCGGAGGGACAACCTCAAGTTGCGCGTAAGTGCAATCGCTGGGCTTTTTGTCCATTCGCCATCTGCGGAATTGCGCCGTGTGCCGGAAGCGATCTCTCTGCATGTGATCGTAAGCAACTTCTACAATTAATTCAGGCCGCAACGGCTCCCACGACAAATCTTTGCCTTGGCTCCAGCGACTCTGTCCGCCTGGCATTCGCTTGATACCTTCATCGTTCTCGGCCGCGGACTCAGCCCAAGCCTTCCACGGATGGTTCACTAGAGCGTCTTTTCGATAAGGCGCGATAAATTCAACCAGTTCTTTTCGTTTCGCGGTGCTGAAACTCGCGCAGACTCCGACGTGTTGCAAGGCGCCGGCATCGTCGTACAAACCCAGCAGCAGCGAGCCGACCATCGTGCGCTCGCCTTTTTTGTGCCAACGAAATCCAGCCACTACGCAATCGCAGTCACGTTCGTGTTTCACTTTAAGCATCACGCGCTTGTTCGGCTCGTAAGCACCCGCGGGATCTTTGGCCATCACACCATCCAAGCCTGCGCCTTCAAAGCGACGAAACCAATCGGCGGCAATACTCCGATCTCTGGTTGCAGGTGTTAGATGAATCGGCGGCTTCGCCGAAGATAACAGCAATTCCAGTTCGCTCCGCCGCTTTTGAAACGCCTCGCCGCGGAGATCGCGATCTCCAACGCAAAGCAGATCAAAGAATACAAATGACGCGGGGATCTGACCGGATAAAAGTTTTACGCGCGACGCAGCGGGGTGCAAACGCAATTGCAGTGCATCAAAATCAAGACCATCATTTTTGACGATGACCATCTCTCCATCGAGCACACAACGCGTGGGCAGCGCGCCGCGCAAAGGATCCAGCAACTCAGGAAAGTAACGATTGAGTGGTTTTTCGTCGCGGCTTTGGATAAAAATCTCATCTCCATCGCGAAACACCAGGGTGCGAAAACCATCCCACTTGGGCTCGAAAATCCAATCGCCCTCTGTCGGCAATTCATCCACTCGCTTGGCGAGCATCGGCAGGATCGGCGGATTTACTGGAAGGTCCACACCCCATGGTATAACGGCCTTCACTTTTTTGATTGCGGCTCGTTGGCCGGGCGTTGGAATTTACGACGGTTGGTGCGCAGAAAGAAGATATAAATATTAAGAGGTGTAGCGATGAATCTTTCCGATGCAGAATTTTGGAGCCGTTTGCAGTTTGGCTTCACGCTCACCTATCACTACCTTTTTCCTCAACTCACTATGGGGTTGGGCTGGTTCCTGGTGTATTGGAAATGGCGTGCCCTGAAAACGCGAGATGAAAAATACAATCGAGCGGTCAGATTTTGGGCCAAGATTTTTGGGCTCAATTTTGCCGTCGGTGTTGTTACTGGCATTCCCATGGAATTTCAGTTCGGAACGAACTGGGCCGGCTTTTCTCGATATGCCGGTGGCACGATCGGACAGACATTGGCGATGGAAGGGATGTTCGCTTTCTTTCTGGAAAGCGCTTTTGTCGGCGCGCTTATCTGGGGCGAAAAGAGATTGGGTCCGCGGTACCACTTTCTGGCGACCGTGGCGGTTGCGCTCGGAAGCTGGCTTTCCGGCTACTTCATTTTGGTCACGAACGCTTTCATGCAGCATCCGGTGGGCTACCAAGTCGATTCTCGAGGATTACTTGGCATCGGAAGTCTCAGTGCCTACCTGCTGAATCCGTGGGCATTGATCCAGTTCTCTCACAATCAAATCGCCGCACTCGTGACTGGCTCATTTGTAGTGTCAGTCGATCGGGGCATACTATGCGCTGCGGCAAGTTCACCCGAATCCAGGCGCAGATCTATTTGCGCGCTGGGACGTTTACCGGGCTCATTGCGTCCCTTCTTGTTGCCTTTCCAACAGGTGACCAGCAGGCCAAGATGGTCGGCAGGCACCAACCAGTAACGCTCGCTGCAATGGAAGGTAAATTCGTCGGCGGACCCGACGCTGGTGTCTCGGTTATTGGGCAACCCAACATCGCGGCTCGACGGCTCGATAATCCTATCGAGATGCCCGGCGCGCTCAGCTTTCTCGCTTACGGCCACTTTTGAAGTTACGTGCATGGGCTGGAGGAATATCCTCCGAATGTATGGCCTGACAACATCGAACTTTTGTATTACTCATTTCATATAATGATCACTCTGGGCTCGATTTTTATCGTTCTTATGGCCTACGCGAGCTTTGAGAATTGGCGCTGCCGATTGGAATCCAACACTTGGCTGCTGTGGGTTTTGATGCTGGCGTTTCCCTTCCCCTACATCGCCAACACACTGGGATGGATGACGGCAGAGCTGGGACGTCAACCCTGGTTGATCTACGGACTTTTTCATACACGTGACGGCTACAGCAAAGTGGTGAGCAGCGGCGACACGATCTTCACGTTAATTGGCTTCGTCGGTCTTTACTTTGTGTTCGGTCTGCTCTTTCTATATCTGGTCGGACGTGAGATCGTGCATGGTCCACCGAGGACGAAGCGGTCATCCCTAGTGAAGGAGCAATTCATATGATCGCGGCGTGGTACGCCATTGTCAGCTTCATGCTGATCATCTATGTGGCTCTTGGACGGGCGCAATTTTGGCGCTGGAATGCTTCACTGGCTTGTCGCCAGGACGCCAGAGGAACGCCGTCAGGTGGTTGCCGCGATAGGACCTCTTTGGTCATGGCATGAAGTGTGGCTTGTAGGTTTTGGCGGCACATTGCTGGCAGTATTTCCACGCCTCATGGCTTCGGCTTTTGCAGGTTACTATCTCGCGCTCTTTTTGATTTTGTGGAATCTGATTCTGCGTGGCATTTCCCTTGAAGTCGGTGGGCACATCAACGATCGGCTTTGGCAGGGGTTTTGGGATTTCGTTTTCGTGTTTTCGAATTTTCTCCTTGCTATCCTTTTTGGTGCGGCGGCGGGCAACGTTGCGCGGGGTGTTCCGCTCGATGCCGATGGAAATTTCTCGATGCCATTTTTCACGAATTTTTCCGTGCGCGGCCGGGTCGGGCTGCTCGACTGGTACACGATATCCATTGCCATCTTCGCAGCTACCATCCTCGCAGCTCACGGTGCGACTTATCTCACTCTGAAGACGGAAGGCCCGGTGCATGATCGGAGCTCGAAATATGCAAAGTATCTCTGGGCTGCGACTGTTCCGCTCTTCCTGGCGATCTCGGTTGAATCTCAGGTGGTTCGTCCCAATGTTGTTGGGCATGCGATTCATAATCAGTTTTGCTGGCTGGGATTAATCATGATCTTGATCGCGACCGGCGTTTTGATTTCCGGCTTCTCGGCCCGCCGTGAACTGCGGGCTTTTCTAGGCGTCGAATTTGATTTTGGTAGGCTTATTGACAACTGGCGGTGCAGCTATTTTCCCCGTGATGCTCTATTCCACTCTGGCGCCAGAGAATTCGCTGACTGCCTATTCTGTCGCTGCCAGCGAAAACTCCTTGCGTATCGCATCCATTTGGTGGCCGGTGGGTTTTGCTCTGGCGATCGTATATTTCGTCTTCATTTCGCGACGCTATATGGGAAAAGTCAGCGTAAGGCGGGACACTCAGGGATACTACTAACGGCTGTTATGCAAGGTACGCTGCCCATGTCAGGCCCCCTCCGGTTCGGCTGGCATCACTCTTAAGCCGAATGACATACGATACTCACCTTGGATTCGTGGTCATGGAAGCGCGGTGGCCGGTTGTGGTCACCCAATAGTCGACCCACTGCTGACGAATGCCATTCGCCCGCTCGATGAGTTCGGGGCTCGGAATTTTCCCGTGCTCTACAACCACGACGATGCCGGTGTTGAACCTCTTTTGCGAGTGGTCCACATCCGGTAAGCGCGGCCCCTCGACAGCGATCACATCCTGAATTGTCACCTTGGTTCGGTCCGCTTTGAATATCAGGTGATCGTTCGCGTCTTTTCCCACTTGGACAAGATTCTTCAGCAGGAAGAAGTCCGGCACTTCGGCGGCAGAGATCAATCCCATCAAGTACAAGTCAAGATAGGAATACCCGGTCGCGGGCACGTAGTAGTCATCATCGAGTTGAGTATAAGTTCCATCGAAGTTGTCCTGCCAGAGGCCTCCGCCCATCGCCGAGGCCTCGATTGGACGTTGGTACGGAAATGCCACTGGCGCTTGTAGACCGCGGGCCCAGTGAACCGGACCTAAGGAAAAAGTTTCGCCATTGACCTTCGCGGAAGCTGATGCTCCCCAGCGATGTCCAAGTTCGTGCCCAATCTGCGACATTGCGTAGTTGTAGGAAAGCATCTTGCCATCCGGCGAGCGTTCGCCAAGTTGATGGGCATAATAAGTTATATCGCGATCGCTGCCGACTGGTGCGCCTTCCGGCGGCTGTTCCTGCATTTGGTTGGAGCCGACGTAAACTGGCTGCACAAATCCCCATTGAAAGCGGCCTGCGGTGCAGTAGCCATCGAGATCGTGTTGAGTCTCGCCAATGCCGGTCACGTTGCCGCCCCGCGGCCCGTTGCTTGGGGTGCCCGCTTCCTGGTTGTCGATGCGAAAATCCGAGTAATAAGCGAGAAAGTCGAACTTGTCGCCGAGGGTTTTGATGACGGTGCAGGCCAGGTCCTCCGCCTCCGGCAAAGCCAGGTAGTGGAAGGATTCGTAGATGACCGTAAACGGGCCATCTTTGCCCGTGAGCGAGGACAAGTGGACCTCTGGATTGCGCACTCCAGAGAGGCTCACGTTATGAGGCGGCAATTTCTCAACTATCGGCTCGGAATCCCCAGGCCCAATGACCTCCGCGTGCACCGTAACTTGCCCGGCGCCTTGCAGCACGGCAGGCAGGACTCCCTGCAAAGTAATTGTGTTACCGCTGACCTGGACTCTTCGCGACACACCGTTGCCGAATCCGAAGTATCGCGCTGGACGGCCGCTTCGGGCGAATCCACGTACTGTCCAGACCACAGTTTCGGAAGGTGCTTTTCCGCGGGGCCCTAGAGGCGGATCAAAGAATATTCGATAGCCAACACCTCCGAGCGCCTCGTTCCCTTCCAGCGGCACTGGTCCACGGGTCTCGAATGTGACCTTCAGAAGAATCCCGTCAACCACCGAAAGCCTTACATTCCGGACATCAAGGTGCGCCGCAACAGAGGGGTGCGGTTCGCCGGAGATGCTGGCCAGCGGTCTTTCCACTGCACTTGAAAGGGTTGGATAGATGCCGACGATTGCATCCTTCGCCGCCAGTTGATCGTAGGACATCTCGATCATGCCGCTGCGATGCAGTACAGCCTGAAAGCGGTTCACGGTTTTGACCCACGCGAAATCCTGGATGTTACCGAACGGCTCAGTGAGGTCCCAGGTAACGACCACGCGATCGGTCAGTTCCTTCACGTAGCGATGCCCGGACATTCGCGGTTTCAAGAACACACTGATTGCCGGGACCGTGTCGATCAATGAACTCGCCGCAGTTGCGAGCTGGTCGAATCGGCCGATCAAGACTCCGCCGCCGGATACAACACGACCACCGGACCCAGCCCCACCGTTAGCGTCCTCGACGCCGAAGCGGATCGACCCATTCATTCCCACCGAGAACGAATTCCAACTCTTGGCCGAAAAGGGAAATGTGAAATTGTGCAGCGTCACCTCGGCTGCGGGGAGTTCTGGGCCGAATTCTGGATCCCACTGCAATGCGATGTTCTCCACGCGATAGCGTGAGGACTCCGAGGTGAAGCGCAGCGTCCGTCCGGCTAGATTGAACAGATTTGCTTTTCCGAGAACGCCCTTATCCAGCTCCATTACGACCAGATATCCCTGCGTCGAGACCTTTCCAATCGAATGACCAGGCGCGCCCTCTTGGGCTTGCATTCCGTTAGGCCCAAGGAGAAGTCCGCAAATAAGGAGCCCGCTACAAAACAAGAGATTGATAGTCCTGTTCAATACCCACCTCGCTTGTGGATGAGCCTGTACTAGCACAAAAAATTCACAGCTTTATAAAGCATGTATGTCGCATGAGTTCGCAGGCTCCTGATGCTTCATTGTTTATCGACGTTGACGTAATAGAGATTGGTGGCCACGTCGAAATCGTCCTTCTTCAGCGATGTCGGCATTGTCTGCCATTCCGTAGTAGGCCGAATGATCTGCCAGTTATCTTTCTGGCCCACACGCACCGGCATGGCAAAGGCCGGTTCATCCACCTTCCAGCGGTAAGAGACAGTTCCTTTTCCCGCGTCAAACTTTAGCTGCAGAACCGGAATCGCGGGATGGCGAAGATATTGGTTGAAGATCGGTGTAAGGTCAGTTCCCGTGCGCTGGTTAAAAAATTGCACGACGTCCTCAGTCATGATGTTTTTATATTTGAACTGTTGGAAGTAATCGTGGATCAGCTTGAACCACTCTGGGTCGTCGTTGATCACGCTGCGCAGCGTGTTGAGAAAAAGCGAACTCTTGGGGTATTGGTCCCCAGGAGGAGTGGCATAGACATCGTGTGGCGAAATGATAGGCCGCTCATTCTTAATATGCGGCTTCGAGGCATTGATGTACTTCAGCGCATCGGCCTTGCCCCAGTTATATTCCACGTACAAGGATTCAAGGTAGTTCGTCCAACCCTCGTGAATCCACATATCGGATCGATCGGCGGCGCTGACGGCATTGCCGAACCATTCGTGGCCGCTTTCGTGGATGATGATGAAGTCGAACCTCTGGCCTATTTCATTCCCACGCCCTAGATATCCGTTGGCAAAACCGTTGCCGTAGGTGACTGCGGTCTGGTGCTCCATGCCGGAATAGGGCACCTCGATTAATTTGTAACCATCTTTCTTGAACGGGTACTCACCAAAATAATGCGTGTACGCCTCAATCATGCCCCTGGCTTGCACAAATTGCTTTTTGGCTTTTTCCAGATCTTCCGGCAGCACGTAGAAATCGAGCGGCAACTTTTTATAGTGATCGCTGAAGTGCACATAATTGCCCACATTCAACGAAACGTCGTAATTGTTGATGGGATAGTGCACAAACCAGTCCCAGCGAGTGTAGCCATCGCCCAGGTCGGTTTTACCCATGAACTTTCCGTTTGAGACATCGACGAGATTGTTCGGGATCGACACACTGATCCGCATGTTCTGTACTTCTTCATGCCACTGATCCTTGTTCGGCCACCACATGCTCGCTCCGACTTCTTCGCACGCGGTGTAAACCCAGGGGCGGCCAGCGGGATCTTTGCCGAATGTGAAGCTGCCGAATCTGCCGATTGGAACGGGATAGCCGGAGTAATAGAAATCAATTGAGTAGACGCGCCCCGCGCGAAGAGTCTCTGGAAAATCAATGAACACCGAATTCTCTTCGTGCTCATACTTCAGCGGGGCGGAGCCCAGCAGAATTTTGTCGACGTTGAGTCGCTGATTGAGGTCGATCTGGATGCGCGTACTGTCCTTGAGCATGCGGAAGCGAATGGTGTTCTTGCCGCTCAGGAACTTCTTATCGGGATCGACCCGCACATCGAGCTGGTAGTAGAGCAGCTTGTTGTTGGCGCGGTACGGTCCCCAACCACCGCGTAAAACATCATCGCGCGTAGGAGTCGGTTCAGCCTGCGGCGCGGACGTCTGGCCAGTCGACTGAGCTTGGGCTGGCTGAATAGAAGACGAACTTTGGGCTGCGGCCGACGCGAGCAAGAGAGAAAAAATTACGAAAGAGAGAAAGAAGTGAGGACATGCGAAGCGGTGGGGCCAGCTCATAGTGGTGGCTCTAAATTTCAAACTGATGCGTCATGGTTGCGAAACAACTATCGTATACAATATCCAGACTTTATTGTCCACACAGTTTGCTTGTCTGTTGCAATGAATGCGATTTCTGAAAAAAGCAAAGCTCTTGAAGCACAGTTGGCCGCTCTTAAATCCGCAGAGAAATTGATCGACATGTAGCGGCTCAAGCTCGCTGGTGCTGGGATGGCAAGGACGTGCTGATGAGCAAAGAAGGAAACAGTTTCGTGGTTGGCATTGAAGACGCTCAGGACCTCATCAACAAGCTGACGGAGTTCCTGACAGCCGCCACCGTCCGTGTAGCACGCCTAACGGGCGTGCGGCTACCGATCCGGCTACCGCAGGGCTATATTAGCAATGCCAGTCTAACTGGTAATTTCTGGGGCCTGTTTTCGGGAGGTCTTTTGAGGGCAGTAGTTTAGCCAGTGTTGATGGGTTTTCGGAATGTATGGCGGAGCGCGCAGTCTCGCGCTAACTCTTCTCCACCTGAATTTCCTGCTAACAGGGAAAACTACAGGGAATTTGCGTTATTTTGCTCTCGAAAATGCACACAACCTTCTCTAATCTGCCCATTCTGCTGGGGAAAGTGGCGTGTTCAACTCGAATCGGAACAGGGGCCTATCAGAGAATTGACAGGGAGTTATCAGGGAATTTATTTGGCGATCAGGGATGTATTGCAAAACGGATTTGGCGAGGGCCGCCAGTGCGCCAGTGCCCCCTCTTAGCCGAGTAGTCCGCCCTCTGCAGTCCGGTTTGCGGAGGAATAATCGCGAAAAATGGGCATCTTTCGGGTATTTCGGGGTAAGGAAGGTTCGGAACTTCTCTGCAGTTAAGACTGGTTGGCGGAAGGGAAGGATTCGAACCCTCGGTACAGGTGTTAGCCCGTGCAACGGTTTAGCAACACACAAGAGGGTTCTGAACGGTTATGAAAATTTTCTACTCTACTCTTCGTTTCACGGGCGACAAGTCGGTCGATTTGATCCACCATGCTCCGAAGTGACCCGATCTGATCGTGCACCCAATTACTATTTCATGACAGAATGGGCGCGCGATTTGTCCCGTATCGAGGAGGCGACTCTTTCAGTGTACGGCAGTCTGATGCCTGTCCAGGTAGAGTAGCGAATTTTCGTGACGGGTCAGAACAACTAAAGTGATCTTTAAAACCAGATGCTGGAGGTTCCGGATCGTCTACGCGGAGCCTGGCGAGAACGGAGGCCAGGCTCCGAACACAAGGTACGGCATTATTCCGGACGTACTAAATTCGCTGGTGCTGTTCCTGGCATTCCTCTGTTCGATTTGGATACCTTTTGAGCCCCCTTCATCGCACGTCTCATTTGCTCGCTAAGCCTTTGGAATAGTTCCGTCCTGTCTTCCAGCCGCATGTTCTCATACCCCTTCCGCTTAGCGACGATGCGGTAATCAAATTGGATGTTTGACGTGCCGTGGTGAAGCTCCCGAATCTCGAAGCCGTCGGCCTTTTCCGCGGTAACATACAGACCCTCGCATTCGCCACGAGGGGTCAAAAATACGTGATACTCCACCCCGGTGTTGACGGTCTGGGAAAAAGTGACGTCAAACCTGACGGTGGCGGCGCCATTTTCCAGCTGCCCCGAGCCAAAATCTTCAAACCAATGTTCAGTCGATTGCATGGAATAGAGCGAGACATTGCGGGCTTCTCCATTCACGGGAACAGTTGTGGCGAGATCGCCTGTACAGCTAAGGTCGCCGCCATTGTCCATTTCGCAGAAGAGATTCTGAGTGCCATTCACCAACGCCGCGCTTGCAGCCATAATGTCGATGCCGAATGGCGCTACCGAAGAATTGTACGCGTAGATCGTAGAGATCGAAGGAGGGTAGTCTTCCGTGCTGGCGGGCGCATTATTGGCTGCCAATAACGCAAACGCGTTATCGGCCGTTGCCAGAACTCCAATTGGGGGGTCTCCGTAAGCGCCGTCGCTGGACTTTGTATCGCCCCAGACGCCGATACCGTTCTCGTAGGTGTTTGGGGTTGAGTGGTACCCGGAACCGGTTACGCTTGCACCATAGGCGGTGCCAAGAACTCCAATGCCCCCCGCGGACGGGCTGTATCCCGACACGCCGATACCTGCGCCACTATCGGCAGCCAAAGTGTAACCGTAAACGCCAATGCCCTGCTCAGACGCACCCGACACACCTGCAGCCTGGTAGCCGGCACTAAGATTCGCCCCCACTATGCCCCCGCCACTGGGGCTGGTGGTAGTGCCGTAGACTCCGTTCGCAGTCCCAGACGTAGCGGTATTCGTGCCCGAAATCCCATTTCCTGACGTGTTGGACGATGAGCCGCTGACCCCAACAGCACCGGAGCCCGATACCCCAATAGCGCCAGTGCCAAACACTCCAGTTCCCGTCGAGCTGTTGCTTTGTCCGTATACACCATAGGCATTGCCGCTCCCTGCGTAATTTATTGCCGCCACCGCGGTTCCTGAAGGACTAGAGTCGCTGCCAAAAACACCATATGAGCTGCCACTGGAAGCGGTGTTGCTAGCGAACACTCCCGAATCCCCAGCTGCAGATGTCGTGGCTGAAACCGCATTGCCCGTGGAGGAGCTAAAGCTCTGGGTGCCTGTGAACGTATTGGTGGCCGCAAGCTGCGGGACCCTAGTCGTGTTCATATTGAGGGTAACGGTGCTCCCGCTGCTAGTCATCGTGAGATCCGTGCCCGCATTCACAGCCGTGACCGTGCCCGGAAAAGTCTGCCCCGAAGCGAACTTGACCAGGCCGGTAAAGTTGCCAGTGCCGTGCACATCGAGCGAATAGGCGGGCGCAGTTGTGCCGATACCTACGTTAACGCCTGCACAGTTATTGGCCGCCGTACAACCGTTCACTCCGCTGATGCCGCCCAGCACCATCGAGTTACTTTGCGTGACGTCGGCAAAAGCGCCGATAGCGGTGGAATTTGTCAGAGCCGGAGCAGTGGAATCCGGGCCCGCTCCATATCCCAAAGCGGTATTGTCACTGCCAGTCGTGTTGGCGCCCAACGCACCGGTACCGCCAGCGGTATTGTTGGAACCAGTGGAGTTTTTGGTGAGCGTCTCGAAGCCGATGGCTGTATTGTAGGAACCCGTCCCGCTCTCAAAGAGCGTTTGGTCGCCGATAGCAGTGTTGCCACTGCCTGTAGTATTTGTGGCTAGTGCGGCATAGCCATTCGCAGTGTTGTTGTTGCCGGTGGTGCCGGATTCCAGTGCCCTGACGCCTGTGGCGGTTTCCTGACCGCCCGCGCTAGTGGTGTTACCGGAGAACCCGAGAAATGCATTGTTGTTCGCGTACGAGCCAAATGCGAAGAGATTGCTCCCAATCTGGAATCCGCTGCCAGTCACTACGCCCGTCGCGCTCACGTTTCCGTTTACCGTCTGATTGCCGGTAAAGGTATTGGCGGCTGCCAGTAGTGGAACTTTGGTTGTGTCCAAGTTGAGCGTCGTGCTCCCGCCGAGCGCGACTGTGCCGCCGCCAGTAAGTGCGGTGCCGGCGCTCACCATCAACGATGGATTTTGCAGCATTCCATTGGTTATGCCAGCGCTGCTCACACCGAGGCTGACGCTTCCGCTTGTACCGCCTCCGGTAAGCCCCGCGCCCGCAGTGACGCCGGTGATGGTGCCGTCACCGCTGCCCGTGCCAGGAAAAGTCTGCCCCGTGGCGAACGTGATCTGCCCATTGCTCAAAATGTGCAGTCCGGTTTCGGCTGGTTTCGATGTCCCTTGGCCAAACAGCAAGTTCAGCGTTCCGCTGGCCGTGCTCGTGTCGTTGTTCGCTGGCTCGGCCTGCCATTCAAACGTCTGATTCACAGACGTGCCCGTGCTGCTGTTGTAGGCTGAGGCCGCTTGTTTGAGTGGCTCCGAGTCCTTGCCCGCCGTTGCTGTGCCCGTGCCCGTTGCCGGCAGCGAGAGTGTGCCTAAAACCGATAGCGTGCCGCGAATCGTTCCCGTTCCCTTCACATCCAGCGTGGTCGCCGGCGTCGTGGTGTTAATGCCGACCAGCGCCGTACTCCCGCTGCCTGACTGATAGAGCACCGAGCTGATGATGTCAGAACTGGAATCCCAGATGGGGATGTGGCCGACCATGCCCAAGCCGGTAACATCGCCGTTCGTGGAAGGAGTGAGGCCCGACGCTACGTTTCCTTCAGTGCTTCCCGCAGCCGTACTCGGGCCCGAAGAAGTTGCCGCCATTACAAAAGCGGAAGGCGGCAATCCCCCAAGTGTGGCCGCATCCCCCGCCTTCATCGCGTACGGCACGCTTACCAGAAAGACTCGCTGCTGCTCGGCTTCGCCGGCAATCCTGACTCCCAGCCACTGCGCCTGGCCGCTGACGAAGAGATTCGCCGGCAACCCGTTGGCCTGCGTGAGACCGAGATAGACCGAATAGTGCCCGGCGTCGCCGAGTTGCACAATCTGTGTCTCCGTCCACAGCGGCTGCCCACCTTGCGAACCGTTATAGAGTGAGAAGGTGATGCTGACCGTGCCGGTGATTGGCGTTCCGGTCGCGTCGGTAGCTAGATTAGAGAACTGAATTACCGGCGGAACAGAAACGGAATTTGCGCCGACGGTCTGCCCGCTGGATGGAAGAGTGAGACAAGCAAGCGCCACTACGAGTAACACGGCAATACGAAGCTTCATGGCTAGTCCTCTGGCTGATTTAAACGCGAGTTACCGAACCGACACCTCTGAGCTGTTCGTCGAGAGAATAATTCTTAGCTCTATTAAAGTTCCGGCAATTTCCAGCCGCCTTCTTGACGCTGGCGGAGGAGTGTAATAGTGTTTTGGACCACGCGAACTGGCCTAAAAGGCTAGTTCCTGCAAAAGGGCCACGCTATCCGGGGGAACAATGCGACTGCGTTGCCGGCCATCGACTGCGACCGACTTCAAAAATTGGCTGCCGTATTCAACTGTCCGAAGCCGCTATGGGTCGTTGTTCGGACAGTTGCCTGGCATTTGGGCCTCGTTGTTGTCGAAGGGGCAAGCCATTTCCGCCGTTGTTGAAGATTTGGACGCACCTAAGACGAATGGCCTGCAAGCCTTGGGGCTTGCGGTCTTCGTTACAGATGAATTTGCTCGCCAAGCAAAAACCTCTCCCCTGTTTTGGATCGGGCCCGAATTGATCCGCCGTATCGAAGAAGATGAGTCACCGATTCTGGGCTTGACTGCGATCCGGCAGGCGAACTCGAGTGACGGGCTGAACTTATTTGTCTGGGAAGTTGATATTCGTCCGATGCCAGAAAATAAATTTCTTGCGGTCGCCACGGACCTCTCAAAATCATTTTTCGAGTACCACGCGGGATTTAAGATAAAGGAAGTAATGGCGCAGCATCCGTTCGGGCCGGTCATGCGCGCGGGATTTCAAGTTGGCGGCTGGTTAATCCAGGATGGGAACGGAGACTACGCTCCACTCCCCCAACCGGAGGCGATCGAAACCGCTGGTGCCCCATTTATTCTGGGGTTAACTCGCGAACTCGCCCGCAAGGTCCCGGGATGTTGGACAAGCACCCTGTTCGACTACCGTGAGCCACGCATTTTCTTCGCACCCGCCGAACAACGACTTCTTCTTTGCGCCTTGGAGGGGCAAACTGACGACGACATCACTAGCGAGTCGACCATCTCAAGCTCCGGCCTCAAGAAGTGTTGGCAATCGATTTATACGAGAGTCAGCTTGCGGATGCCGGAGCTGTTACCCGATGATTGTTTTAAGGGGGGAAGAAGAGGGATAGAGAAAAAGCGCCGGCTACTCGGCTATGTTCGCAGCCATCCGGAGGAACTGCGTCCCTTGCTGGCCTTTTCTTCCAAACGAGCCGGCAGCAAGCTCTCAAGCCAGACCGCTTTGGCATAATCGAGAATTCACTCCAACCCCGACCCCGAGCCTTTGCAATCGGTCCGCTTTCGATTCGCCCATTCGAACCAACAAGGCGAACATCAGGCGATTCTGTGCAGAAATGGTCACTTTGCAAAGCATCGGGCAGCCTGATTTGAGTTCTGTATGTGGCTGCGCGCCTAGCAGGCAGTCAGAAAGCCAAAGATTTCTCTGTTTAGGGGAATCATAGAGCTGGATTTTTGACGGTGTTGATTGAGGATCAGGGATTACGGTCACCGTTTTTCGGTAGCCGTTTCTATGTGATTGAGACTAAAAGAACTGGCGGAGAGAGTGGGACTCGAATTTCGCGAAATCCGCTATGTCTCGTCCTCTCAAGCACATCAATCGCAAACTATTATAGATAAATTAGGTTATTGGATATTGCACCTTTTAACACCTGTTGCATCCGTTGCTCCTGAATGCCAGTTTTTCGTGATTTTCGGTATCACTGGTATCACCTCCCAGTGCCCCTAGGAGGGGGCCGATACCGAAATCGAGTATGTCATCGGCGGGCGACAAGCGTCTTCGACGAATAAAGGAAGAACGATTGCCAAGGGAAAACGGAGACTCTCCTTAGCTACAGGCAGTGCTGCCCTGAAAGCAGATTCCGCTCATCTCGGCAAGAAAAGGAGCCACTGGCGCCTGGATTGATTAGACTACCGCTGCCTGGCGCAGTTCGATCAGGCGCGCCGCAAGAAAGCTCAAATACTTTTCCATGCCCTCGCCGGTCTTAGCTGAAACTTTAAGGACAGGCATGCCCGGGCGTACAGCCTGAATGTTGTCGTATGCGGTCTTCCAGTCGAATTCAACCGCGACCCCCAAATCAACCTTAGTGACAACTGCCACATCCGCGCTGTTGAAGATGGTCGGGTACTTGAGCGGTTTGTCCTCGCCCTCGGTTACCGAAATAAGTACGAGACGGAGATCCTCGCCTAAATCGTAAGAAGAAGGACACACCAGGTTCCCGACGTTTTCGATAAAGAGGAAATCCAACTGGTTGAGATCCCACCCTTCCAGCGCGCCTTGGACCATGGCCGCCTCGAGGTGACAGAGAGTGCCAGTTGTAATTTGCTTGACTGGAGCTTCGCTTCGCGCCAAACGAAGCGCATCATTTTCCGTGGCAAGGTCGCCGACCAAAGCGGCTACGCGGTGGTTTGGACGAAGAAGAGTGAGCGTTTTTTCGAGGAACGCGGTCTTACCAGAGCCGGGGCTGGAGACCAGACTCACGACGAAAACTCCGGCGGCGCGAAAGCGATCACGAAGCGCGCGGGCCACTACATCGTTCTGCTTCAGAACATTCTTCCGGACTTCGATCAAACGGGGTTCAGGGCGCATTCCTGTATCTCCAATGCAACTACTTCGAGTTCCCTGCCCTGTACGATCTGAGAGCATGGAGTGCCGCATTCCGGACAACAAAATAATTGGATAGAGCTGAGTGGGCGTTGCGTCTGGCAAGTGGGACAAAAGATCACAACGGGAACCTCTTCAATGACCAGGCGAGAGCCTTGCAGTGGAGTATTCTCGCAGGCCATTTCATAACAAGAGACGAGCGCCTCTTTCACCACGCCGGAAAGAGCTCCCAGCTTTATGTGCACGGCATCAATCTGAACGCCGCGACGCTCGGCCTCCTCCACGGCCAGTTCGACGATGCTCATCGCAATGGAAAGCTCATGCATAGGTTGACTCGCCGGCGTGTTCGCCGGACCGCCGAATTGTGTCGAACCGACCGAATGCCGCCAATGTTGCCTGGCCCAGGCTGATGCCTCCGTCGTTGGGCGGGACTGCGTGATTCGTCCACACCTGCAGCGGTCCGTTTGCCAGCAGAGACTTCAAATCTTCCAGCAACAACTCATTCTGGAAGACTCCTCCGGAGAGAACGACCGTATCCAGTATGTGTCTGCGAGAGATGACGTTCAGGGCATCGCACAAACCCTGAGCGATGCCCAGCTGGAAGGATCGCGCGATTTCCCTAATGTCCCGCCCACGAACCCGGTCTTCGGCCACGGCCTGGAGCAGCGGTCGAAAATCGAGCTCCCTGCCAATGAAGGGGAAGGGATAGGCCTCCGTCAAGGACGCGCTGCGGGCGAGTTGCTCGAGCCACATCGCGGCCTGTCCTTCAAAAGTCACCTCACGGGTAAACCCGAGAAGCGCTGCAGCGGCGTCAAACAGACGCCCCACAGAGGTCGTAGCAAATGTGCGCACGTCTTTGCGTACCAACTCCATCGCGTTCTGGTATCGCTCGGGAAAAGCGAACGGACCGGCAAGCACGTCTGGCAAGCTATCTACCTGGGCAAGGAATCCAGCCGCCGCCTGGACTGGGTAGTGCGCAGCAGCGTCGCCGCCTGCAAGGGCTGCGCGGCGCAAATGAGCCACACGCTCAAAACCCTCTTGCACGCTGCCCACGAAGATCTCGCCGCCCCAGATCGATCCATCGTCTCCGTATCCGGTGCCGTCAAAGCTTACGCCTACGACTCGTTTCGTCCACTCTCCCCGTTCAGCAAGCACCGATGCCACGTGTGCGCGATGGTGCTGCACCGCGTGGCTTTGTGAAACTCCGAGGGTTGCGGCGTGAGCTGTTGAGAGATATTGCGGATGAAGATCGTGTACCAGAAGCAGTTCGTCGAAGCGGACTTCGTACATCGAGACCATGTCCTCGATGATCTGTTGAAATGCATCAAGCGACTGGTAATGATCCAAGTCTCCAATGTGCTGGCTAACAAAGGCCTGGCCGGCCACAACCAGCGTGATCGTGTTTTTCAGGTCGGCGCCCAGCGCGAGGACAGGGCCCTCGGCAGGAAGTGCCGCAACCGCGCCCGGAGAGTAACCACGGGCGCGCCGCAGGACTACGGGACCGAAAGCCCCGGCTCGCGCCACAGAGTCGTCCATTCGGCGCGCGATCGGCCTCTGCCCTATCAGAAACGAGTCCGCGATTCCCGCGAGACGCTGCAATGCGTCTTCGTCCTCGTAAGCGATCGGCTCACTCGACCGATTCGCGCTGGTCATGACCAGTATTTCCGGAGCGCCGGCCGCGAATAGCAAGTGGTGCAAAGGGGTGTAAGGTAACATTACACCGAGTTCGATATTCTCCGGAGCGACCGCGCTGAGTTCCATTCTTGCCGGCGCGAGTACGATGGGACGCGCGACCGAGGTGAGCAGCGTTTCCACTTCAGAAGAAAGCTCGACCAGAGTGCGGGCCATCTCGACATCCCGCACCATCAGGGCAAAGGGCTTTTCCTTCCGGTACTTGCGATCCCGCAGAGCCGCGACGGTTGCGGGATTCCGGGCATCGCATGCCAGGTGGTACCCGCCGAGTCCTTTCACCGCGAGAATCCCGCCGTCACGAAGAATCTCGGCCGCCCGGCGGATGCCGCCTTCACTTCCACCCGTGGTTTCATCGTTGTTCGGTTGAACCTGCGGGTGAAGATAGTAGCCGGGACCGCAAGCTGGACAAGCCACGGGCTGCGCGTGAAAACGACGATTGCCAGGGTTGGAGTATTCCGCGGTACAGTAGTCGTCGAGCAGCCAATCTTTCATGGTGGTGTTCGGACGGTCATAAGGGAGTGCCAGCACGACGCTGTAACGTGGCCCGCAATTGGTGCAGTTAATGTAGGGATACAGGTAACGCGGGTCGGCCGGGTCGAAGAGTTCTTTCAGGCACTCATCACAAACCGGCAGGTCCGGTGAAACGCGAGCTGTCGGGCGCTTCCGGCGTTGGCTAGTCCGGATGGTGAATTCGTGCAAACCAGTTGCCTTTGCAGGCCGCACGTCGATTTCCGCGATACAGGCGGCGGGTGGCGGCTGAGATTTCAAGTCCCGAACAAAAGCTTCCAGCCCAGTCTCAGCGCCTTCGAGATGGATCTCAACTCCTTCTTCAGCATTCAGCACCCATCCATTCAAGGTGTTGGCACAGGCCAGGCGATAGACAAATGGACGGAATCCAACACCCTGCACTACGCCCCGAACTCGGATCGAACAAGCGCTGGCCATAATGTTGCTTACGTTGTCCAATCGTCCGCCTTACTCGTCCACGATGCAGCCGTGACCTTGCCACCCCACTTGGACTACCTTGCCGTCTTCGACCAGGATGGGCACCGTGCGCTGTCCACGCGCGATCTCGCGCATGCGTCCGCGTGCTACGGGATCGTCTTCCACGTCGTACTCCACAAACTCACTGCGCTTCCACTCTAGCCACTCGCGCATTTCGCCGGTGTGCGGGCAGCGAGCAGTTCCATAGAGCTCAAGCTTGGCCATGGCTCAGCGCCTCCAATGATTCCCGGATGACGTGGTAGATGGAAGCCTGCACTTCCTGAATGCGAGGGATATAGTCGCAATCCACTACCACGGGAAAGTCAGCCAGGCGCTTGCGCTTGATCTCGCCTCCATCGTAGCCGAGCAGCGCCACGGTCAACATATTTCGCTTCCGCGCTTCTTCCAGCGCCATGATGATGTTTCGCGATCCGCCGCTGGTGGAAATGCCGATCGCAACATCTTCCGGACGGGCCTGCGCGATCAATTGGCGAAGGAAAATTGCATCTGTGCCGATGTCGTTGGCAACGGCTGTGATATTCGCAGGCTCCAGGGAGAGTGAGATCGCGGGGATAGATTGATAGCCAGGTGGCGGGAGCACGCAATCGATAGCGAAATCGTTGGCGTCGGTCGCAGACCCGCCATTGCCGAAGAGAATGAGCTTGCCCCCGCGGCGTAGACGCTCATGAATCGCTTGCGTGGTGTTACCGATTTGCTCGGCTTCTTCCCGCGCGACCTGCGCGCGCAGCTTGGCATCATCGTGAACCTTCATCAAGATGGAAGATGTTACTTCGGCCACAACATCGCTGGTTCCCTGCTTTTCAGTACCGAGAAATGGATAAAGGAATCCGGAGTCGCCCACCTCAAAGCCCAGTTCGCGGTGCTCGAAAAAAACGTGTACCGTCTCCCAGAGCATGTGATAGAGGACCTCGATCATCTCCTGGTGCATGAACGGGTCTTGGGTAGCAGCATCCACGGCATAGGAACCTTCAACACCAGGCAGAGCAAAGGTCATCGCATCTCTTAGGCGAGCTTCCTGAATCGTCGCCCAAACTTCAGGATCGCCCTCCGGGGGACCGAATCCCATGACGATATCTTCAGGGCGAAGGATAGCTTCGAGCCACGGTCGAAAGAGAACCGATAGATCCAGCGCGGGCAACGCACGCTTGCCCACGATCACGGGATGAACGAACTCCACCGATACATGCTGGGCATCCGTGGCATAGGGTCCGCGCCCAAAAGCGAGCAATCGCCCTCCGCGGAGAAATCGTGCGGACATCTCGCGGCACGCTTCCGCCATGCGTGGCGCCTCGCGCGAGAAGAAGTTTTCAAACAATTGGTTCCGCTCCAGTAGGCGCTCTTCGATTTGGCTGGCGAGCTTAAATGCAGTTGCCATAGCGTCTGTATTAGCAAATTCTCGGCAATGGATCGCCGACCAGCATATCTACGATTCGGCTGCCCCCGTAAAGGGTTGTCACGAGCACGGTGCCGGCAGGCTGTTCGCGAACTTCGCCGATCACTTGAGCTTCACTTCCGCCGGGCGCCAGGCTCAAGGCATTGACTGCGGCGTCGGCGTACTCGGGAGAGACAACCGCAAGAAACTGCCCCTCATTCGCAATGTGCAGCGGATCCAGCCCCAGTAATTCACAAGCTCCGCGCACGGTGTCGCGCACCGGAATCTGATCTTCAAAGAGAACCATCCCCAGTCCGCAATCGCGCGCCAACTCATTTAGAGATGTCGCGGCGCCCCCGCGAGTTGGATCGCGCATCCAGCGGATGCCCGGGCCGGCGGCGCGAATAAGAGCTTCGACCAGGGGGAGCACAGAGCGGGTGTCAGAACGAAGATCGGCTTCGAGATCAAGCTCTCCGCGCGCCAGCAGGATGGTGATGCCGTGATCGCCGATGGGCCCAGAGAGCAGAATCCTGTCCCCCACGCGCACTGAGCGAGGATCGATGATCACTCCATGAAGCAGGCGGCCAATGCCGGTCGTAGTGACGTACATCTGGTCCGCTTTGCCGTGCTCGACGACCTTGGTGTCCCCGGCAGCGATCCGCACACCGGCGTCCCGCGCGGCCTTTGCCATGGCTCGAACTTCGGCTTCGAGAATTTGCGTAGGCAGCCCGGCTTCGAGAACATAGCTGACTACGAGGGCTTCTGCCCTGGCGCCCGAAACCGCGAGGTCGTTCACCGTACCGTTCACCGCAAGTTCACCAATGGAACCGCCGGGAAAGGTCAGCGGCTTGACCACAAAACTGTCGGTAGTGATCGCAACTTTTGTGCCGTCGATGTCAACCTGCGCGGCATCTCCGAGTGGTCCGGGCGCCATGCCAAAAAGCAGGGGAGAAAAAAGGCCTTCGACAAGCTTACGGCTAGCTTTGCCTCCGGCACCGTGCGCCATCTCGATTTGCGGATCGCGGAACCGGACGGGTGCGGATTCGGCAACTGCGGCGGCCGGAGCGCTCAGGCGATCGAGCTCAGACTTACCATTGCTGCCTTGCGGTACTCGTAGTTGTGATAGGCGGCGCATGATCCTTCCGATGACACCATGAGTGCGCCGATAGGATGCTCTGGCGTGCACTCCCGGCCAAAAAGTTTACACTGATGCGGCTTCAGCACGCCCTTCAGCACCTCTCCGCATTGCGCCGCTTTAGGATCGGTCACTCGAATGCCTGGAACCGCGAAGCGTTGTTCCGCGTCCCATTCGGCGTACTTGTCGTTGATGCGCAGTGCCGACTGCGAGATGAATCCTAGACCGCGCCACTCAAAGTAAGGACGCAACTGAAAAACTTCAGCCATAGCCCGAAGCGCGGCTCGGTTGCCTTCCCAGGGAACAACGCGCTTGTATTGATTCTCGACCTTGGCCTCGCCCGCCTTCAACTGGCGCAGGAGCATGACAATGGATTGCAGCATGTCCAGCGGCTCGAAGCCCGAGACCACGATGGGTTTGCGTTCGTTATGAGCGATCCACTCATAAGGACGGCAACCGATGACGGTCGAAACATGGCCGGGACCGATGAAGGCGTCGAGCCGCATGTCGGGAGAGTCGAGGATGGCACGAATCGCCGGGATGATGGTGACGTGGTTGCAGAAGACAGAGAAATTGCGTATGCCTTCGGCTTTGGCACGCATCATCGTAAGCGCGGTTGACGGCGCCGTGGTTTCAAATCCGATGGCGAAAAACATGACGTGCTTGTCAGGATTGAGCCGGGCCAGTTTCAGAGCATCGGAAGGTGAATACACGATGCGGACATCCATGCCACGAGCCTTATGTTCGAGCGGGCTGCCTTGCGTTCCAGGAACGCGCATCATGTCGCCAAAGGCGGCGAAAATAACATCTGGCTCGTGCGCGATGGAAAGCCCATCATCGATTCTTCCCATGGGAAGCACGCAAACCGGGCACCCAGGGCCGTGGATCAATTCGATATTTTCTGGAAGTATATCTTTCAGGCCAAAGCGATAGATGGCATGAGTATGTCCGCCGCAGACTTCCATCATGCGGTAGTGGCGTTCCGTAGCGGCGAGGCGGCGAATTTCTTCGGCCGTCTTCGAAATCAGTTCGGGGTCGCGAAACTCATCGACGAATCTCATGCGGATTCCTCCCCTGCGGACTGGACGAGAGCGAAATCAATTCACATCCTCCAGTCCGTAGCCCTGAACTTCCTGCATCGCACCATCGATCTCTCCCAGCATCCGGAGCGTGCTCATCTGGTCGGCTGCATCCTGCTCGCTGATTCTGCTCATGGCAAAACCCACATGAATCAGTACCCAGTCGCCGGGCGCTGGTTTGTCGTCCTGCAGCAAACCCAAGTCAATCCTGCGCCGTACGCCGACCACATCCACAATGGCGGAATCATGGTTGCCGGAAGAGATCTCGATGATTTTCCCTGGTATGGCTAGACACATGCGACACCCTCCCGCGGCTTCATGATTGGCTCCATCCGGATTCATCTTCGAAAAACTCGCGCCCCTGAATTATTACTCCTGCTTGCGAGCTGAGATATTAAACGAGAGCTTGATCTCATCCTTAAGTCTGACGGTTCCGCCCAGCGCGGAAACCGGCCGAATCTCGTAATCGCTAAGCCGGACGGAGAACTCTCCCATCGCCTGGAGCGTGGAACCGTTCACCGAAACCCGCGCCGATACAGGCTGATTGCGCTTAACTCCGTGTAGAGTTAGATCTCCGTTCAAACCCACCCAATATTGCCCTTCCCCTGTCTTGCTGGCGGACCCGCGAGAGCACTCGTACACAATGTCTGAAAAGGAATCAGATTCAAGGGCTTCCTCGTGCATTCTGCGATTGATTTCCTGGCGATCTTTTTCGCTGATGTCGTCGGTGTCGGTTAGAGAAGCCGAAGGAATCACCATGTGCAGAGAACTCAGTTCCACTGCGTCAGGATTCAGGAAGATTTCACCTTCAAACTCGGGAAGCGCAATCGTGGGGTTATGGCCCAACGCCGATAGCAGGCCCGTGGCAAATGCCTTGGCGGTAAAGGTGCTCCCCTTGGTTTCAATGATGTAGTGAACCGTGGCGGCCTCCGGTATTCCTGCTGGCTCTATGGCGTAATGCACTAAGTAAACCTCCCTGACAAAATCTTCCTTCTAACCTTTCCCGTGTTATTTCTCCTTGCGAGCCACCACATAAAAACTGAACTTCAATTCGTCCTGAAGTTTTAAGGTGCCTCCGGCGATCGATGCAATACGAATGTTGTAGTCACTCTGCAGCAGCATAAAGCTGCCATGAGCACGAACGCTGTCAACTCCGACAGATCCTTGAGCCACAAAATCCAGATCGTTGGAAATGCCGTGAAGAGTCAGCCTTCCACTCACGTTGAGGCGGTATAAATCCTCCTTCAGTTTCTCAACCGATATTTCCGTACTGTCATACGCAATCTCCGGGAACTTTGGTGTCTCCAGCACCTCGTTGTTCATCACGCGATGTAACTCCCGGCGATCACGATCCGGTAACTCATCTAGAACTTCAAGTGAACTGGAGTTCACCCGAACCTCAAGGGAAGGACTCTCGAGCTTGTCGGAAGCCATTTGGGCTACTCCGGTCCAATCTCGAATCGCAATCTTTGGACTATGAGCGATTGCCGAAATCAAACCGCTGGCAAACGCTTGTACTGTGAACTGACTGGTTCGCGTATCAACCAAGTAATGAACCCCAGAACGACCTGACGCCGCAGAGCTTATGGCCATCGAAGTAACTCCTTGGTACCACGCCGC
Source organism: uncultured Acidobacteriaceae bacterium (assembly GCA_963838015.1). Taxonomy (GTDB): domain Bacteria; phylum Acidobacteriota; class Terriglobia; order Terriglobales; family Acidobacteriaceae; genus Sulfotelmatobacter. The sequence goes on from CAWIPG010000002.1 coordinate 691,863, forward strand.
TAAGATAGCATAAGTACGCAGTTACAATCGGCTTTGCCCCCTCCGAGTAAAAGCGAATTGTTCCCTCCCTTTGAGTTAGTCGTGAGTTATATCCTTTACATGTTGCGCAATTTCAAATATCGATCCAGATCCGGCAAAGCGGCCTGAGCCAGATTTCCCACCCCAAACTGGCCGAGATAACGCCGCGCGATGGGATTGGAAAGAATCAGCCCTGCGCCGAAAACCACCAGAGCCACTCCACTCAGCATGAACAAAGTGTCCTTGTCGTTGAAGCTCCCGTCACCATTTTCCATTGCCACGGCAGTCTCCTTTTGTGCAGATATTTACAGCCCCGAACGTAAATTGGAATCGAACCCGTCCCCAATGAGTATTTTGTTGACGACCGATTCGACCAGTTTGACCGCGCGATCCACAGCCGCCTCAACCGCGGCACTTAGCCCCATTTGCCCTTCTTCGCCTCCGAGGGTTTCCGGCTCGCAGCCGACCAGCAGCACGTTCTTTATTTCGATATTCATCGCCCGCGCCATGCGCAGCACGCTCACGGGATTCATGGCGTGAGCTTCCACAGCCGCCTGCGGAGCCTCCGAATCGTCCAAGGCCTTCAGATCGGGTTCGATGACGTAGAGAGTGCCCGGAGCTTCGCCGTGCGGAGAAGCGTCCACTAGGATGGTGGTTTCGTAACCATCCTGCAGAGCGTAAGCCAGATCGAAACCGCGAATGCCAAAATCGGCCACGCGCACGCTTTCCGGCAGCTGCAGGCCTGCCATGCGGCGGACAACTTCCACGCCGAACGCGTCATCGCCGAGAAAGATGTTGCCGATGCCGGCTATCAAGACGGTTGGCTTCTCCGATGAGTGGATGTGCGTGGCTTCTTCTTCAGAGAGTGGTTCAACTTCTTCCGCATCGAAAAAGAAGCGATGACCTGGTTGACGAAGCAAACCCATGTCTCTTCCTGGATCTTCATCCAGAACTACGCAGACGTGGCTCTTGCCCTCGTAGTCCTGTTCAATGCATTCGATGGTTGCAATCTGGCCCGCGAGTGCGATATCCATCACATCACCACCCTTACGGGGACTCAGACGCACGCGGCTTCCGGTCCGGACCTCGATCCCTGAAATCTCCAGATGATCGACCGGGACCTTTTCCTCGAGGAGTTGCCATTCCCACTCGTTCACTGGGTCTCCTCCTGGGGTGGACAAGGCTTGAGCGGCCGCAGTCCACGGAGCACTCCATGCAGCTTCATGAACTGTTCGACCGGCATTGTCTCGGTGCGCTCCAGCATCTGGCGGGCGCGCTCGTCCGACTGGCTCATCTCGCGCTTCTCGTCGTCGGTCAATGTCATGATGCGCAGCGAAAGAATCTCGTCAATCTCGGTCCCGTCAAATAGGTCTCCAGCACTCTCGGGAGCAATCTGGGGATAGTCATAGAGAATGATCGGCGACGAGAGTACGGTGTCACATTGTCCTTCTTCACCGACGAGGACAGGCCAAGTTCCTACGTTCTTGCAACTCGCGGCCTGTTCGCTCATTTGCTCCGGAGGCGCGAGCAGCGAGACGAACCTGCCATCCTGCACGCCGAGAACTGTGTGAGCCGATACCAAGGCCCCTAACAAGGCTTCTTCGCGATTGGTCTCGTTCGAGATTTCAAAAGGTGTGGTGTTGCGGATGCACACGCTTACTTTGAAGGCACCATTGTCCTGCCGGGACCCAATAACTTCCACTTCGCCACAAATGGCATTTCGCTCGCGTACAAGAATGCCGACGATCATTCCTTCTGACTCGCCTCGTGACTCGCCCCCTAACTTGCCGTCGGACTCGCGCAAGGACTCAAACTGCTTCTCCGCGGCAAAACTGAAGGCTTGCGTTATCGGACTGCGGCCCAGCGATTCCACGTTGCATAATGGCACGCTGATTTCCCGCTCCACCGCTTCCTGCCAGGGCTGATAGACGCGGTCATTTACCGCGAGTTTGTCCACCTGACGAAATTCGGGTGTTTCGACCGGCAACAAATCGCTTAGCGGCGTAGTCAGCTCGCCGACAGAACGTGCTATCAACTGCAGAAATCGCACTCGAACTTCAAGTCCGGTCAGCAAGCTGCCTTCGATCAGACATTCGGTCTGCATGGTCCAGGCCTCGCTGCCGTTCTGCGCCTCGCTGTAAGACCGCGGACAGAGCACACCGAAATTCCAGCGCTGCTGATTCTTCACCGACGATGGGCGGTAAGGATAGAGCATGTACCCCTCGTACAAGACCGCCTTTGCGATCTGCTCTACCGCCCTGAGATTCATCCCATTACCTTTTCTTCGGTCTCTTCAAGCGGAATGATCCTCTCCAGCGTCTCTTCCCAGGTGGGAATTCCGTGCCGGACTTTGTATTGATACAAGCGGTCAAAGGCGTCCTTGTGCAAGCAGAGCCAGGCGCTGTTGGGATAGTAGGATTCCATCATGTCGCGCCAGATTTTTACCGGGAGCTTGAAGCGAGCTTCCTTGTCCCAGGAAATCGGCGCGACCTGCAATCCGCCTTCCGCACTCGCGTAGAAAATCGTCCCACTGAACTGCAGGCAAATCGGAACTTCTCCATTGGCCAGACCGTCGAAGTATTTCGTGGCAGCCACATTGAAATCAAATGTGCAGGGCACGGGAAGATCAATCAGAGTGGTTCCCTTGAACGAAGGCACGACGAGATTGGCGTGGGTCCACAAAAGATTGCGCAGGGTTTGGCCCCAGCGGCTGGGCTCGCCAAACAGATCGAGCAACCGCTCCTGATCCTCAGGCGTGTATTTGCGGCGGGTGACTTCGAGCTGGATCTGGCAGCGCAACGCGACCGTGTGAATCGTCTGTTCCGGATTGGCGTCCGTCAGGCGGAGTTTGAAGGCCAGCAGAGCCGTGGCCGCATTAGCGACAACCTCGGCTCCCTCGACTTGAAAGCTCAGGTCAGGCATGCGATTGCTCTTCCACCCTGGACACCTCTTTGACCTCGACGGGGACGTCGACGCGAACGTCGACTGATCGCGCTTTCAAACTTGTGAAGAACTCGCCCAGTTCCTGCCACACTTCCGTCCCACCCGAGAGACCTTTCCAATGCATGCGAATCAGGCCCACCAGCTTGTAGCATTCGTCGATGGGAAGCAGGTAGTACTCCGCCGCGGAATATCCACGGGAATACCCCAACCGGTTGACCAGCAGCCCTTCCACATCCGATTCCATTTCGTTCAGAATCGGGTTGCGCGCCACAATGTCGTTCCACGATTCCAGCGCCAGCAGAGATTCGATCGCACCCGCGGGACTCGGATAAAGCGCGATGACCCGATTCTCAAGGCTGCTCTTGAAAAAGAAGGCCATGTTAATGGGGACCATCAGGCCGTTCCACTCGGTGTCGCTAAGATTAAAGCCTGGAATAGATCGCACCCGCCGTGGCACGCGCTTGAACTTCACTCCTTGACCACTGAACAGAATTGCGCACGCGTCGCAAGTACAGAGCAGCTTTCGCTGAGCCACCTCGATCAAGTGCGGATGATCGGGCCGCAGGCCCATGCTGCACAACTCGCAGCGTTCGAGCGGCCGCTCTCGGCGCGCAAACTGGCGCAGCGTCCCAAAACCATCGGCTGATTCTGTAAACTGTCCCGAACTCATGATTTCAAACCTGCTAATCCGCACCCTGCGGTCCCAGAGCTACCGGCGATCCTGCGCGGCATCCCACCAACCTGTCCAGAGCCACAAATCCGGAGGCGGGCTTCTCTTCAAGACCTTCAATTACCAGGGAGGTCAAATCCGGGGCGGCGTCGTACATAGTCCCCTCCAAAGTAGCCTGCACGGTTTTCGCGGTTGAGCCACAGGTATGCGAACCGGTCTCCACTCGCAAGCGGATTGCACCATCGTTCACGCTAAGCAATTCAACTTCGCAGCCCTGTTTCCGCAACTGCGGCCAGCACCCGCTCCACTGCTCTCACCACGCGGCTTTCGAGGTCTTCGGGGTGGAGGCCGTAAAGAATTAGAACACTGCTGACCAGCGAGTCGCGGCCCAGCCGGTCAATGATGCTCATTCCCGGTTCGCCGGCTTCGGCGACGATGTCGAGCGCCTTCTCCAGGGCCGCGCCGTGCAAGTCCATCAGCGACTGCACCAGGCCCTTGGTGGCCGCGCGAACCGCGGGGTCGGCGATCGATTCCATTTCCTGAACGAGCCCGCCGATCCGCTGCATGTCTTCCCGAAAATCTCTGCCGTCAGCCACAATTCTCCTGTTCAGACGTTCGCTTCCAAGCAACGCCCCTCAGACGCTAAACAAAATTGGCAGGGAGAGCGCAGTTTTGAGATGCCAAGTGCGTCGCTAAGACCGTACCTGGCGATTCCTAACAACTATCACCCTCACTCCTTCGTTACCCGTCGGACAGGTTCAGGGTTGAAGACCAAACATTGGGGAGTGATGCGTCTCCAACACTTTTCCATTTCCCAGGTACATGTGGACACCGCACGGCAAACAAGGATCGAAGCTTCGTACCGCGCGCATGATATCAATTCCCTTGAACTTGTCCGGCCCGTTTTCTTCGAAGATCGGCGTGTTTTGCACCGCGTCCTCATACGGACCTGGAGTGCCGTAAATGTCGCGCGGATTGGCGTTCCAGGGAGTCGGAGGATAAGGATGGTAGTTCGCGATCTTGCCCTCTTTGATCACCACATGGTGCGAGAGCACGCCGCGAACCGCTTCGTGGAAGCCGCAGCCGATGGCTTCCTCGGGCACCTTGAACTCCGTCCAGGTTTTGGTGTGACCGGCGTGCAACTCCGCCAACGCCTTCTCCATGAAGTGCAATGCCGCGCAAGCGGCATAAACCTGGAAGTAGGTCCGGGCGCGGTCGCGTTCGATGGCATTGCTCCACTTTGGAATCTTCCATTCGAACTCGACCTCAGGCAGCGAGGTGGTCTTGGGCAGGTACATCTTCACACTGTGGCCGGTGGACTTGATGTATCCAATGTCGACCAGGCCCGCCAGCGCGGTTGCCCAGAGGCGAGCGATAGGGCCGCCTCCGGTGTCCATCGCCAGATGATCGCCCGTCCGCTTGTCGAGCCAGCGCGGCGACATCACCCAGGTGTACTTGCCACCAAAATCGCGCTTCTGGGGCCGGGGAATCGTGGTTTGGTTCCAGGGATGGTTCTTGTCCACCGGATTTCCGAGAGGATCAGTCTTGACGAAAACCTGCGAGTTCTTCCATTCGTCGTAATAAGAGCTGCCGAGCAGAATGCGGATGTTCAGGTTGATGTCGACCAGATCCGTGGTCACCAGCTTCCCGTCGATCACGATACCCGGAGTAACGAACATGGAGCGGCCCCAGTTCGTCATATTCTTATAGGTATAATCGCAATGATCGGGATCGTTGAACGATCCCCAGCAGGCTAGCAAGACACGCCGCCGGCCAACTTCCTCGTACCCGGGCAGTGCGTCATAGAAAAAATCGAACAGGTCGTCGTGCAAAGGAACGACTTTCTTCATGAACTCGACGTACTTCATCAGGCGGACCAGATAGTCGGTGAAGAGTTGGATGGTGGGCACAGTCCCGACCCCGCCGGGATAAAGAGTAGAGGGATGAACGTGACGCCCTTCCATCAGGCAGAACATTTCCCGCGTCATGCGGCTCATGACCAGGGCCTCGCGATAGAACGCGCCAGTAAACGGGTTGAGAGCGGTCATGATATCGGAGATGTTCCGGTAGCCGTGGATACCGGCATGAGGCGCCGCAGTGGATTGGGCTTTAGCCCAGACCTTAGGGTTGGTCTCCTTCACCATCTGCTCGCAGAAGTCCACGCCAACCAGATTGTCCTGGAAAATATTGTGATCGAACATGTACTCGGCAGCCTCGCCGAGATTGACGATCCACTCAGCAATCGGAGGCGGCTTCACACCGAACGCCATGTTCTGTGCGTAGGTGGCGCAGGTGGCGTGGTTGTCGCCGCAAATGCCGCAGATGCGGCTGGTGATGAAGTGAGCGTCGCGCGGGTCCTTGCCCTTCATGAAGATGCTGTACCCGCGAAAGATGGACGAGGTGCTGTGGCACTCGACCACGTGGCGTTTCTCAAAGTCGATCTTGGTAAAGATGCCCAGGCTGCCCACGATGCGAGTGATCGGGTCCCAGTTCATTTCCACCAGATTTCCCTTTTTGCTGGGAATGTCCTTGGTCGGTGCGGTTATGGTGCTCATTCGATCGCTCCTTTGGCTTCTTAGTGGATCTCTCTGTGGGTAATCTCAATAAGATCGTGGATGGTATCCGGTGGTGAGCTCGGCGCGAGGATGACGCCACTTCGGTTCCTTGTTGACGGTGTTCTGAGTCATCGAACGAAGGGCACGAATCGCTCGGCCATAGGCACCGACGGCCGCGCTGGAGACCTTGGCTCCCGGTGGCTCATCCATGAACGGCATGAACTTGTCGGGGAAGCCGGGCATGGTGCAGCCGATGCAAATGCCGCCCACATTGGGGCAGCCGCCGATTCCGGCCATCCATCCGCGTTTGGGCACGTTGCAGTTCACTACGGGCCCCCAACACCCTAACTTCACGATGCACTTGGGGGAGCCGTACACTTCCGCGAAGTCACCCTGCTCGTAGTAACCAGCTCGATCACAGCCTTCATGCACTGTCTTGCCGAACAGCCACGTGGGACGCAATTGATCGTCGAGCGGAATCATGGGCGCCAAACCAGCCACCTGGTAGAGCAGGTAGAGCACGGTTTCCATGAAGTTGTCGGGCTGGACCGGGCATCCGGGAACGTTGACGATGGGCAGACCGGCTTTGGACTTCCAGTCCCAACCCAGGTAATCCGCGAGACCCATAGCGCCCGTGGGATTGCCTTCCATAGCGTGAATTCCGCCGTAGGTGGCGCAGGTGCCGCAGGCTACGACCGCCAGCGCTTTGGGAGCCAGACGGTCAATCCATTCGTTCGTGGTAATCGGCTGGCCGGTTTTTGGATCAGTTCCGAGCCCAGCCCAATAGCCTTCCTTCTTTATCTTCTCGTTCGGGATCGAGCCTTCCACAACCAGGACAAAGGGATCGAGCTGGTCTTTTTCTGCCATATACCAAAATTTCATGAACTCGTCCCCGTTCTCATAAGCAAGGACGGGATTGTGCAGGTGCACCTTGGGAAGTCCGGGGATCGCTCCCAACAGAACATCTTCAATGCTGGGTTGAGTAGCTGCGGTCACTGAGACCGAATCTCCGTCACAGCCCAGACCGGCGGTGATCCAGAGTATGTGTACCTCGGCGACAGGCGATGGTTTTTGCGTGACCCGACCGTACGGAACTGTTTCCGTTGCCATAACTGGACTCTCCTTATCCCATCCAAGCTGTTCAGTAAGGTCTTGGTTGCCGAAGTTCTCGTTTAGGATGTCGCGAATATCTCTAGCGCTCGATCCAGGAGCAACTCTTCTTTGTAGTCTTCCAGAACAGGACCTAACAAAACGCCCTTAGAATCAACCCTTCTCTAGAATGGCCACAAGCGGGAGGATCACTTTTTCAGTTTCGTGGTATCACTATTTTTTCTATCGGGGATTCCCTGATGACTAGGGAGTACATCTGTGCGGGAACCAGAGGGGAACCGAGCGGAATTTGCGGCGAGTTCGGGTTAGCGCGACGCACCGACACGTCTACTGGACACTTCTAGGCGGTTTTTTCATTCATATTCCACTGAATGGCGTGCTGCATGAGCTCGCGGGCGCTGCGCAGCGACAGCTTTTCCTTGATGTGCGCCTGGTAGGATTCAACGGTCTTTACGCTGAGGTGCAATTCTTCGGCAATCTGCCGAGTTCCGTGACCCTCCCCAATCAAGCGGAAGACTTCCAGTTCGCGGTCGCTGAGATCGGCGATGGAAGAGTTTCGCAGAGTACCGGAGCCGGTGATGTAGTGCTTGAGCATCTTATTGGCAATGCGGTCGCTGACGTAAATCTCACCGTTCAGAATGCGGCGCACGGCGACCAGCACTTTCTCGGTGGCTTCCTGCTTCATGATGTAACCATTCGCACCGGCGCGCAACGCTCGTTCGGCGTAGATCGACTCATCGTGCATCGAGAGGATCAGCACCGGCAGGGTGGGATGAGTGGTGCGAATGTTCTTCAGCAGATCGAGGCCATCAGGGCCATTCAGAGAAATGTCCACGATGAGAACATCGGGCCGGGCCGAGGCCAGCACGTGCATCGCGCCCGTCGCTTCTTCAGCTTCGCCGCAGACCACCAGATCGGGCTCCCGATTGATCAGCAGCGCCAAACCCTGGCGCACGATGGGATGGTCATCGACCACCAGGATTCTTTTCTTGGTGACAGCCTGGTTCTGCGCGGTATGGTTCTGCGATTTGTAAGTCACGCTCATGTTTCACTGCATTCCTTCGTCCCCCGACTGACGGAAACAAACAGGTCACCACGGTTCCGCCAGTAGGGACGCGCTGCACTTCGAGCGAACCTCCGACCATCTTGGCCCGGTAGTTCATCAGATGAAGTCCCATTCCTTTGTTGCCGGGAATAATGCTGCCGATGCCGTAGCCGTCATCCTGGATTGTAAGCGCTCCCTGGTGCTGGTCGGCGGCCAGGCGAATGACGATCTGGCGGGCGTGACCGTGCTTGATCGCGTTGTTCACCGCTTCCCGGGCAATGTAGTAGAGATGCGTGGCCACTGTGTCGTCATGGATCAGTACGGGAGTAAAACACTGGAACCGGCAGCTGACCGCAAATAAATCTTCCACTTCGCCCGCCCATTGCTGCAAGGCTGACATCAACCCCTGCGCGTCAGACACAACCGGAAGTAATCCGCGCGCCAATTCGCGCGTCTTGTTGATGGCCTCATTCACCAGGTTCACGATCTTGGCGGCGTCGCCGGCCTCGGGCAGGCCTTTTTCCATCAGCTTTTGTTCCTGCACCTTGCTCATGAAGGCGATGCCAGTGAGATGCTGGCCCAAGCCATCATGCAGGTCCTGCCCAATGCGGCGCTGCTCCCGGGCGCTGATCTCCAGAATTGTTTTCTCCAGATGTTTGCGCTCGGTGATGTCGATTCCGGTGGCGATGATATACGTAGGCGTCCCATCGTTGCCGGGAAGCACCGTGCTTGACCATGCGATCAGGCGGCGAGCGCCGTCCCGCTTTACCAGGTAGCCCTCATAGTCGCTGGGCAACTGGTCCGAACAGAGTTGCTGAAAGACTGACTTGAAACGGTCCACCTCTTCCGGAACCATGAACAAGTCCCAAATCTTCTGGCCGGCAACCTCAGCGAAGGAATATCCACTGGTTTGTTCACAAGCCCGGTTGAAGCGAATGATGCTGCCTTCCGAATCCAGCACCACCACCAAAGCTCCCACGGTATGGAGGATGGCGGAGACCACATTGCGCTCTTCCTGCAACGCTTCTTCGGTCCGCTTCAGATCGGTGATATCAAAGCCCACGCCGTGAATGAACCAGGGCTCGCCGTCCTCCTTGCGGATCATCTTGGCTTCGCAATGAAACCAGATGACGCGGCCATCGCGTGAAACCACACGATATGCCGAACGCAGCGGATTGCCGGTAAGAAACATCTCGGCCGCTTCGGTGCTCCAGCGCTGCTTGTCGTCCGGATGGATGTGGCTGTACCAGCGGACCGGATCTTCCAGCCACTCTTCCTGCGAAAAACCCAGCGCGGCTTCAATCTGAGGGCTGACGTAGGCCTCGCCGATCCCACGATCGAGATAAGCCATGAACACTACCGCCGGGAATCTGCTCGACCAGCGCTCGATATCTGGCTTCGAGATTCGGAAGCTGCGCATCGTCATCCTGCGACCATCCCTGGTCTGGCCGTTCGGCGGATACACGACGCGTCTTGCAGTTGCGGGATTGTGGTGGCGGCTGAAGACTCCGGCCAAGCCCTGGAGAATTTCCTCAGCCTCGGAGGGATTCAGGTCCGGCTCGGCAACCGCAGAAGAGACTCGTCCTTGGGCGTGCCGTTCGCATTATTCGGCCAAGAAAACGAAACCATGCTCACCCTCAAGCGACAGCGAACATCATGACCACGCGCAAGCCCAGCTTCGGCCTATTTTCTTGGGCTTTCTTGCGCCTTGCCACGCGTTGGCTTGCGCCAGCTGGGCTCCTTGTTCAGCGACGACTGCGTGAAGCGGCGCAAGGCGTGAATAGCGCGTCCATAAGTTTGAACCGCAGCCGACGACAAAAGAGAACCCGGCGGCTGATTCATAAACGGCATGAACTTGTCGGGAAAGCCCGGCATGGTACATCCGATGCAGATGCCGCCGACATTCGGGACATCCGCCAATCCCGCCCATCCATCCACGCTTTCCAACGTTGCACTGAACCACCGGCCCCCAACATCCCAGCTTCACAATGCAGAGCGGAGATCCGTATTCTTCGGCAAACTGCGCCTGCTCGTAGAAGCCGCCGCGGTCACAACCTTCGTGCACTGTGTTTCCAAAAAGCCAGGTTGGCCGCAACGCCTCATCGAGCGGAATCATGGGCGCGCGGCCTGATGCCATGTAGAGCAAATACAGAAGCGTCTCCATGAAATTATCGGGCTGCACCGGACATCCCGGCACGCACACAATGGGAATCTCCGCTTTCGACTTCCATTTCCATCCCAGGTAGTCGGGAAGTCCCATACATCCCGTGGGATTGCCTTCCATGGCATGAATGCCGCCGTAGGTGGCGCAGGTTCCCGCCGCCACGACCGCCCACGCTTGGGGAGCGAGACGATCGATCCATTCACATGTGGTGATCGGCTGCCCGGTCTTCGGGTCCGTGCCCATGGAGGCCCAATAGCCTTCTTCCTTATTGTGTTCATTCGGGATGGACCCTTCGACCACCAGAATGAAATTTTCCATCTTCCCTTCAGCAGCTTGATGAAAGGCCTTCATGAAGTCGTCGCCATTGGCCAGCGCAAGGAAGGGATTGTGCAGGGTCACTTTTGGAATCCAGGGAATTTGCCCGAGAAGGATATCTTCAATACTGGGCTGGGTGGCGGCCGTCATGGCGATGGTGTCCCCGTCACATCCAAGGCCGGCAGTAATCCAGAGAACATCGAGTTCAGGGATGGGACTCTGAGTTCCCCGCCGAATCTCGGCCTCCACCATTTCGGCTTCTCCTTGGAGCACGCCAAAGACTCCGTTCCGATTCTTTCCTCGCAACTCGATCGAGCTGAAGAATTCTCGACCGAAGGCTGAGCGGGTAAAGTACCACACGTTGGAGTGCGCCCTGCTAATCTGGCATATTTTAGCGGATTCTCTCTCGTTCTCGCTCTACAGAAGTCGGCAGACAGCATGAAGGCGATAACAACACCTGATCCTTGATCGGCCAGAACCAAGGCAGAACATGCATTTCTCCGGCTTATGGTGTTTTGTGGGCTTCTCTTTCTCCGAGAAAGACATCCAAGCGTAAGATTACTGGCGGGAGACCTTGTGAAAACATTGTTAACAATCACTAGTGGCATTGGGATAGCAACGTTGCTTTTCGCGGGATATGTGTTTCTCAAAGCAATTCCAGACGTGGGCCGCTACGTTAGGATCAGCAGGATGTGAGACAGGAGTCGAATCCCCCGACTGGTCGCCACGAGTCCTCGGAGAGCATTGGAGGCTTGAAAGACACAAGTCATCTTAAGAACACGTCGCCGTCTACTTGTGAGATGTGTTCTGGGGTGCGGGGGTTCGTCCAAACCTATAAGTAAGAGTCACGCTGGCATAGGATGGTATGCGAACTCCGACCACCTCTTGGATCTCGGAAGGATAAAAGTTCTCCGTTGTCTGGCCGCTATAACCGCTGGCAACAAGGAAATTCACCCCGGCATCCACCCGGCCATTCAAAAAGGGTCGAACCATTGCACCGCGGAACTCCTTCACTGGAGTTCCGGTGCACTCAGAGTTCAGGTTCGCAGGGTTGCACCCTGTCCCCAAAGGCTTCGTGCCCACATATTCGAATTCCCCTCGCGCTCGTAGACGAAACGGAAGCTTCTGAATTGTCCCCAATAAATCAAAGATTGTCCTCGGCGCTTCCGGTGTGGGCTCTCCGGTGTCGAGATCTCGTGCGTCTGCTTTGGAGAAAGTTGCCAATAGCGACCCCTGGTTGAAGTTTCGACGCACTGCGAATGTCATAAATCGAAGGCGGCTGGGTCCCTCGTTTATCTGGAGCCCGGTATCAGGATCAATCTTCGCCAGCTGCGCGCTGCTGGTGACGTGGCCGAGAGTAAGCTTCACATCCGTCTTATGAATGGTCTTGCTGGCGACGAGCTGATACGAATGCGATGTGGCCACCGGAGTGCCTGCGGTGGCCGAGGAGCCAGCGGCGGTTCCCAAACCGATGCGCGGGTCTTCCGTAAAGAACGATTGCCCAAAGCTGAGAGAGATAAGGGGAACATACCACGATTCCTTGGGCAGAAAAGACACAGTCGCTTTTGGCGAATTTACTCCCACCCATTTCTGAAACGAATTCTGCGAGTGCAACAGATCGTCGTTATCAACATCAATTTCATCGCGGCGCCAGCCGAGGTAGCAGCGAAAATAGTGAGACAGTGCGCCTTCGGCGGCGATGTAGGGTGTTAGCGATCCGATGGTGACGTTGTTTCCATCCACCGGAGTAAACAGGCCGTAATAGGCAGGGTCGCTGGGATTGAAGAACCCGTATTGATCGAGATCATCCTGCCGCGGCGCTTCGCGCGCGTAATCAAAGCCTGCCAACAAAGACAAATACTCGGCAATCTTATTCACATAGTTCGCGCTGCCCCCAGCAACCGTACGGAACTCGCTTTGCCGGATTAGGGCCTGTCCAAAATCTGAAAATAAAGAGAGATTGTAGGTGCGAAACAATCCAGAGAGCTGCAGTTGCTGATTCTCACTGAGTTGCCAGATATCGTTCAAGGCTACGAGTGCGGTATGGGTCTGGTCTTTCTGACGCGGATCGATGGTGTCGCCGTAATTCGGAAAGTTGTTGTCGTATTGATTTTCAGCGAAGATCGGAATCAGTCCCGGAACATAGGAAAATCCGTAATACCCGACGCCAAACAGAGTGAGCCGGTGCTGGCCCACGTGAAACACTCGCTCACCATTGAATTTGTACTGTTGCCGATGTTCCAGCCGATCCAGGAATCCATTCCCATAAGAGGCTGCGAAGGCCATCCACGATTCAGGGCTGGGACTTAGCCCTGCTACCACATCGATGTCGCGATAATCTCCGGTGAGGGTGATGAACGGATCGAGGCGAGACCGAAGTCCGTAGGTTGCCGCGAGATTGACAGAATGATTTCCTTCCCGAACGTTGAACGCTCCGCCATCAACCTGAACACTTTCGAGAACCTCCGGAAGAAAGATGTTGGGGTCGGAGTAGCCATTGCCGTGGGCGTTGGCCGACAAATTGTTAGGCACTAGATAGCTGCCCACCGCAATGTATTGCACAATAGGCTCGCCATGATCTCCGGCCACTCCCGGGGCAAAGTACTGTGGCGCCTTGATTCCGCTCGATGCGGTTTCGATGGGGTATCCAGGAATGGAAACGGGTGCGCCGGGACGGCCGGGGTTCGCATCCAGCAAGTCTTGGCGCACAAAGACTTTCTCTCCCGGGTCAGGAGAGATCACATCGGTCTCATTGATGTCTGTGGTGACTCTAACGTACTCCGTCCGAGTTGAGAGCTGACTCATGCTGATGACGATCTCTGGATTGTTTCCGGAGCGGACTGTCACCTGGCGGGTCAGTGGCCGGAACCCTTCCGCCGACACCTTGATGTCGAAACTTCCAACCGAATCCACTTTCAGTTCGAATCGTCCGTCGGGTCTGGAAGTGGTTTGCGTTAAAAGTTGATCCTTCTCTGAAGAATCATGGCCGACTAGCTGCACCGATGCATTCGGGAGAACATCGCCCTGAGGATCGGTGACGCGACCTTTCAGAATACCCACTTGTGCGAACATGGAAAGGGGTAGAAAAACGAAGAGGATCAACCGCAAGACCGGAATGCCAAACGGTATATTATTTTTCATCATGTCGTACTACCAAGACACATAGCCGCACCCTTTCCGTGTTGTTTTCTCAAATTCCTCAGGCTTTCTTCATCAATACTGAAGAGGGACATAAAGGGATTTCATAATCCGCTGACTCCCTCGATCCTCTATCCCTGCTCAAAAGAAAGAACGCGCGGAAGTGTTACTTATATTATGGAGGTGCTACGAGCGAAATGATTGTTAGAATTTGACTGCCCGAGATCAACTCGGGCATCCCCTATTTGTGAGTACGGGGTTCCCCGACGGGCGACTGAAGGAGGGAGCGCTTAACACCAGCCCGCCGTGACGCACGCCCTTGCAACTGATAAGTACATCGGTGAGTCTTTGCACCTGATGGGACTTGCCCTTCACCACGACGACTTCCAAACACGTGTCGTGGTCAAGACGAGAATGAACCGTCGAAATGATGATCGCGTGGTGATGATGCTGAATATCGGTCAACTTCTCAGACAGAAGACGGACGTGGTGATCGTAGACCAGAGTGACGGTTCCCGCGACTGTCCAGGTCGGGCGCAGCAACTGCCTTGAGATACGAGTCGTTCGCGGATCAGATCCCGAGACGCCTCAGAGCGATTTTCATAACCCTGGCCAGCGATGAGAAGGTCGAACTGCTCTAAAAGTTCCGAGCCAATGGCAACGCTGATGCGGCTCAAATGGCCCATGAGAAATTCTCTTCATCCAACAACAACGAAGCAGCAGAATTCGCAGGGCACCACAACCCACAAGGGGTCTTACCGCCTATCGTGCACGCGCTGGTGTCAGGCTGGCCAAGATGGTTCGTGCCTGCTCTGAGTGTAAGGTGTTCAATTCGGCTGATTGCTTCGGGTAGCGTTCGGCTGCCGACAACCGTTATTGCACATTGCATCCTTTCATTTCTGTTGCATCTGTTGCTCCTGAATCCCCATTTTTCGAATTTTTAAGTATCACTGGTATCACAGACTAGAGGCCAGCAACTGCTGCATCCAACCACGGCAGATTTCTTACCTGTGTGGAGGAACCGGAACCTGCTAACTCAAGGACGTGTCGTTTGGTCGAGTCCTAGCGCGACTCAAACAAGGCGTGGGTCAATTTCAGGCGCAACTCCACGAAATGGGCGTCTTCCAGACAAAACTGACTCCGAAAGCAAAACATGATGTGGTGCAAGAAACGCGATGCGAATCGACATTTTCGCCGACGGTACGCAAAGAACAATCTGGCCTTCTACAGATAAGTCGACTACGGATCTGAGAGAATGAAAATGCAGATCCAGCACCAAACGTAGTCGGCAAACTTTCCTCATCCTATACTAAAGCAGGTAATATGTTGCAAAGGTCGCTTCAACCCGGCGTATAGACTTTTTGGAATGCCCGTTCCATTTTCATTTTCGTACATCCGAAGGTGCCCTCATGGAATTGGAAACAATCACAAATCGTTGCTTCGGTCCGGGTGAGACCGTTGAACTTGACGGCAAGTCTTTCATCAATTGCGTGTTTGGCGGTTGCGAAGTGGTCTACGGGGCCGGAGAGACATTCTGGCACGGTGCAACGTGGCGCGATTGCCACTTAACATTCGTAAGGTCGACACTCATCCACACAATCGATCGTCTGAATTCGTTGAATGGCGCGGATGGTGCGCTGCGTCGGAATTTGCCCTATCCAAGCCACTGAAAAGCATTATGCACGACAGGTTGCCTTGGTGCCTGCGTGCGTTCCAGCCCTTGGCAGTTGGAATCAGAACTGAGAACTCCAATACGCGCACAGGGGTGAACGCACCGCCGATGGCGAAGATGACAGATGACGGGCAACCAGGAAGTAATCCCAAGGTAAGGTTTCCGGACAATCTGGAGGCCAAGCGACGAGAAGCCCATGTTTGTCAAGACCTACGCCACAACCAGTGACGAACCCTCGGGCTGCTTTTTACGAGCCTAAACCCAGTACTCACTGGACCGGGCAGTCCTCAACAATCAACTTAGGAGGGTTCAAGTCCCACCGACCCCCTTACAACCGTCGGTGGGCTGGGCGGCAGAATCTACCTTGCCGTCCAGGCCCTAAAAGACAGGACTCGATTAATTCGGAAGCAGGGACCGAGTCGATTACTTGTATCACCCCGTTCGATTGGTAGACGTTGGGAATGGTAATGGTGGCCGTGCCGCCTTTCTCATCTTTAAGGACGATATGACCGCCATCGCTCATCGCCCACAGCGTTCCTCCGCTGACCGTTTTCATCTCGGCTTTGCCGTGACCGGCTTTGATCATCTTCTTGATGTCCTGTGTGCTGAGTTTCCCTGAAACCACGTGGTAGGTGAGAATTTTTGTTAGCATGGCCTTGTTTTCGGGCTTTAATAGATTATCGACGGTGCCTGCCGGAAGCTTTGCGAACGCCTCATTAGTGGGGGCAAAAACCGTGAATGGTCCGGCGCCCTGCAGCGTGTCAACCAGACCCGCGGCTTTGACAGCCGCCACAAGGGTTGTGTGGTCGGCGGAATTCACCGCGTTTTCGACGATGTTCTTGGTGGGATACATCGCCGAACCCCCGACCATCGGATTGTTTTGAGCGGCGAGCGCAGAGACGGCAATCAAAACCAATGTGGACATACCAAATGCAAAATGTGACTTCATTGCGTTCCGTCCTTTCCAAACCATATTGAACTCACACTCCCGGTACGACCCATGTCGCCATTTTGGATTGGGCAGTGTACGAAATTATGAGGCCATCCAAGATTTCGCAGCCTCTTGTCGGAGACTGACAGTGCTGTTATGGTTTCGTGGTTCGCTTATAGGGTCTTTCTGTTCCGAAGTGAGTAGCAGGAAGGAAAGCGGATGCGGCCTGCTGGAGTTGCCAGCAATCCACCCTAGGTGGCCAATCCGTACTTCAATTGGAAAAGAGATCAACTGCTTGTCCGGCACTGAGCTGAAACGAGGTCTAACCGACACTGCGATGTTGTCGGCGATCAGTTCGGGCGACGAGAACGGGTCCGTACCGACGATGCCGATCCTTATGATTGGTGCCGGGGAGTAGAGCTTCCCACGTATCTAGCAGATCCCAGATTCGGTAAATGTCTAACTTTTGCGA
The DNA here is from genome assembly GCA_963838015.1 of uncultured Acidobacteriaceae bacterium. Lineage (GTDB taxonomy): Bacteria > Acidobacteriota > Terriglobia > Terriglobales > Acidobacteriaceae > Sulfotelmatobacter. The sequence continues at coordinate 708,896 of CAWIPG010000002.1, forward strand.
CTGGCGCCGATAACGTGCCAAATCGTCTCTGTGAAGCATCCCTCACCGCTATAAGACTTGAGTATTCGTTGAGACCCGCTGCAGTTCTTCAAAGACGGTTTCGAGCGGTGCACGATCAGCTTGCCCTTCACCCCGGTATATGAATCGCACAATACGCTGACGGTCGACGATGATGGTCGCCGGATGGGCAATGTTCAAAGCGTCAACCCCGAATCGATGGTACAGACCGTAGGCTTTGGTTACCGTGCGATCTTCATCCAGCAAAAAAGGGAAAGAAATTGGATGCTTCTCGATAAACTTGTCGGGTCGGAACACGCCTTCGCGCTTTTCTGCCGCAACATAGGCCAGCTCTGCACCAGCCTGTTCGATCCGCTCTCTCATCGGCTCAAACTGAGCCAAGCGCTGTGCGCAGTTTGGTCACCAGGTACCGCGCAAGAATTCCAGAACCACGGTGCCGCGTCGGAGGAATCCTGAAAGCGTGAGGAACAGACGCTCCCGGTTCGCAGATTCCAAGGCGAACTCCGGAGCCCGCGATCCGATTTCTAATGTCTCAGTCCGATCTCGCATATCATCGCAATCTGGGCGCGCTCATTCGAAATTCGAGGTGACCCTTTTTCGAACCACGAAACGCCGATCAGAGCCAACCATTTGTTGCCGTGCGCTTTCCCACCATTCCTCCCTTACAGCAATGTCAGTCTAGCAGGAGGTGCGCAGCGCTCCACAAACGCGTTGGATTGCTTCGATCGCTAGCCTAAGAAATGTCCCTACGGTTGTGTTGCACACATCGATCACGCAAGGCGTACTAAATGGTTAGGACGGCTCTATCGTCCTTCAACCCGACGCGGCACGAATCGTCGACTTGTGGGCTTCCTCCTCCAAGACAGCGCAGCGCTTCTTCGCGGCTTTGGCTGAGACGATCGAACCACTGCAATCCAGGGAGCTTCGCGATGATCGAGTCGATTCGCTGCGCGATTTCGACGCCTTCTGGATCGCCAAGGATAAATGACAGTATCCAGTTCACCTCGCTGTCGGACTTCACCCCGCCGCCCACGGGCAGCCAGAAGTGGCGGATGATGAAACTGGTCAGTCGCTGGGCGTTGCGCGGCTGCAACTGGAGTCGAGCTTTGTTGTAGTAGAAAGCGAAGTGACGGCGCTCGTCTTTTGCAAGGCGCCGCAGCACTTCGGCAAGAATCGGGTTTCGAGTACGGCGAGCCAGCACACCATACCCTTCCAGCGTCGAGAGTTCGGAAATCGCTCCATACGTGAGATAGGCAGCGTGAAAGTGGCGCGAGAACTGGCAAAGGATGGACGATCCCAATTCTTTCAACCATTCGGTAAACGACGAAGCTTGCTGCACTTCCAAGATACGCGAGCTGGAAAGAGGGGCGCCAATCGCATCGAGGAACAGGCGCAGAGTATGACCGTGGAAGAATTCTTCATAGGCCCAACAGCTCAGAAACGCTGTCGTCTGCGGATCTTCTATGGCGCACGTATTCAGAATCGCGCGAAGGTAGACGACGGTGTGCGACTCGATATCGCACATGTAGGTCAGGGCATGAAGCTCTTCGCTGGTGACCGGATAGCGCGAGGCCTGGGAGAAGTCGATATCGCTGGTGTCGACCTTCTTTGAGTTGCGAATATATATTTCGACATCGAACCGCAGGTCGGATTTAGAGATGTCAGACATCGGACTTTTTCGTGGTTCTTCTTAGGTACGCTAGGCGCAACAGTTTGGATTCGTTCGGCTTCGGAAAAACGGTGACTTCAGTAAATGCCCAAGGTTTGAAAAAGACACGCTGAGGAACCGTCACAATTACTCCACTCCGTCAGACTCCGGCAGCCTGAGCATTGTCCTTAGTGCGAACCGGACTGGCGAGTCTTCTTCTTTTGAGGGCCGCGACACAATCGCGGTCCAATCGGCTCGGTACATCCTCGTCCATCATGCCAAAGACGACATCGAGAGGAAGGCCGTCGCGGTAAGGCCGCTTTTCGATTAGCGCCTGATATACGTCCGCAACCGCGATAATGCGCGCCGGCAAGGGCATTTGAGTTTCCGTGAGACCGTCCGGGTAACCCTTGCCATCCAGTCGTTCATGATGTGCGGCGGCGATGAAGGCGAGATGCTCGAAACCGGAGATACTGGACAGGATCAAGCGGCTGTAGACTGGATGCATCTTCATGATCTTCCACTCCTGGTCGGTCAGCTTGCCGGGCTTTTCCAAAATTGCGTTGGACACGCTCAATTTGCCGATGTCGTGCAATAAGGCAGCCCGACGAATCAGGGCAACTACACCGGGAGCTAAAGCCATTGTTTCCGCGATTTCAACCGCCGCATCGGCTACACCGATGGAATGATTGAACGTATAAGGCGACTTGGCGTCGATGACCTGGGCGAAGGCTTGGCACAGGCTGTCAATCCTTTCGGGTGAGGCGGGGATCGCTGCGCCCGGCTCCATTTCAAGTACGAATTCTCGTGCATTCGGTGCCGTGATCCGTTGCCACAACTCGGAATCCCCTTTTAGAGCCTGAACCACACGAGCAATTTGCGGGTCGAACCAGCTTCCGCTGCGTTCGATAACCACCTTGAGCGCCGCCTCGGTTCCCAGTTGGGCGACGTAGACCTCCACCGTCTGACTCACGTTCATGATTCGCGCCAGGTGAGGAATTTGGTCGCGCTCACGGCCTTCCGGGTAGCCTCCACCATCCCAGTGCTCATCGAGGCTGCGAATCGCTTCCGCTGTTGTTTCGCCAAGACCAACCTTGCGGGCAATTTCCGCGCCGCGTTCACAGCGAGCGCTGATGAGTTCGGCATTGTTGCTTTTTTGATGTAAGGCGACTTGCAAAATGCGGTTGAGACGTTTGCCCGGTGAGGCGCCGGGCAGAACGTTGCGCCATAGGTAACGCGCTCCAGAGAGTGAGAGCTTAGTCCAGTCTTCCAACTTAACTTCTCGTTTCGCGGTGATTTCGTCAGAGCCTAGGATTTGGTGCAGGCGAGCCGAATTGGTGCTGCAACCGGAGTCTTTGAGCAGCAGGGCATAGTAGAGAGCGGAGCTATCTTCAGCGGAGAGCCCAAGGTCTTTGGCAATTCGCATACCCAGAATACAGCTACGGATGGCATGGCCCATGGGTTGGCCTTCGGTCAGATCCAAGGCGACCGAGAGCGCCGAGATCACGTCTGAAAGGCGGATTGAGTTCTCGAATTCGATGTTTGCCATGCCTGCTCGATGTGTCCACTCGGTACAGCATTATTTTCAATCTGAGCGAAGGGATTGAACAGATTACGCTCGTAAGCCCGACAACGGTCGGACGATTACTCTTTGCGGCAAACCAGAATCAGGGAACGGCGGCGACGTTGAGACGCGGATCCGGGTAAGAGAAATTTTTTTCTGGCGGCACAAATCCAAAGCGGCCATCCGGTACGTACAGAAACCGTGGGTGAAGCAGCAAGCCCAACACGAGCATTAAGGAGAGAAAAAGGTGGACAAGTTGAGCACACTCATCGACAGCCCCCTGTCGCGCCGCAAGTTCCTTGCCGGAGTTGGAGTCGGCGCAGGAGCGGTTGCGACACTGAACCTTGCCGGATGCGGCAGCAGCAGTCCAGCCAAGACGACCACTCCCCCGTCCGGACCCACGGATGCTGACGTTCTGAACTTTGCCCTCAACCTCGAGTATCTGGAGGCACAGTTCTACCTTTACGCCGCGACGGGTTCAGGGCTCGAAGCCTCCGATACTACCGCGGGTTCCGCTTCGCCCTACCAGACCGTGGGGACGGTTACCTTGGGCGACGCTGCCGCGGTGCCAGGCCTTACACCTGCACAGCAGGAGATTTTGAACGAGATTGCCTACGAGGAGCAGGAGCACGTTCGGTTCCTTCGCAGCGCGCTGGGTTCGGCCGCAGTTCCCATGCCAGACATCGACCTCTCGTTTTTCGGTCCCCTAGCCGTTGCCGCGACGATCACCACAGCCGCCACCGGGGCAGGCTCCTTCAATCCCTTTTCCAGCTTTGACTACTTTCTAGTCGGTGGCTTCATCTTCGAGGATGTAGGTGTAACCGCCTACTCCGGCGCGGCTCCGCTGATCAGCCCCGCAGGCGTCGCAGCCGGTTATCTCACTGCGGCCGCAGGCATCCTCGCCGTCGAGGCCTACCACGCTGGCTACATCCGCACGTCCCTCACAGGACGAGCCATCGCGGCGGGCTCAGAGGCCGCTTATCCGTACCTCGGCGCTGCCAATCTGGTGGAGGATCTGCGCGCGATGCTCACCGTCGGAGACAGCGCGGCCCCTTCCACGACAGGATCGGTTGAAACTCTGCTCACTTTGCCCACCAGCCTGACCACACCCAGTTCCATCGTTGCCGCCGGTGCCTCCAATGCCGTCGGTTTCGCACGCACCGTGAACCAGGTCCTTCACATCGTTTACGGTTCGCCGACGGTCGGCGTCAAGAGCGGCGGGTTCTTTCCCAGCGGCATGAACAGCATCTTCGCGACCACCACGGCTTAAACAGGACCCATTCACACGAAAGGACGGCAAACTTCTATGGCAAATCAAGAGACTCAACTACTGGATGAGATCATCGCCACGAACCGGCGTAAGATGCTGACTCTCGGCGTAGCGTCGCTCGCTGGCCTGGCGGTGGCAGGCCTGGGCGTTCCCCTCGCGAAAGCTGCAGCATCCTATACAGACTCAGACATTCTTAACTTCGCCCTCAATCTCGAGTATCTGGAGGCAAACTTTTACTACCTGGCGGCCTTCGGCACCACTATCGATGTTGCAAACGCGGCATCGATGGCAGCGGGCGCTCCCCAAATCACGCTCTCAGGAACCGTAGGTACTCCGGGCACCGTCTCGGGCGGCAGCCAAGTCCCCTTCACCACGATCCCTGTCGCGTCCTATGCGATTGAGACGGCAGTTGAAGAGGGCAAGCACGTCCAATTGCTGCTGACTGCGCTCGGCAGTTCTGCCGTTGCCCAGCCTGCCATCAACCTGGGCACGTCCTTTCAGACGCTCGCTATGGCTGCGGGCATCCCTGGAGGGGCGGCCTTCAGCCCGTATGCCAGCGATGATGATTTTCTCGTTGGAGCCTACGTATTCGAGGATGTGGGCGTCACCGCCTACCATGGGGCGGCCTCGTTGCTCACAATGTCCGCAAACCTCATGACAGCGGCCGGTATCCTTGCGGTCGAGGCCTATCATGCCGGTCTCATCCGCACGACCATCAACTATATCGATCCAACCGGCACGAGCATTGGCATGTACACCAACCTGATTTCAACGCTCCGTGCAGCGCTCTCACAGGCCGGTCTGCTCGGTGTGGCGCCCAGCTCGTACGACACAAATCCCGACGACTTTGGCTTAGCGACCTTCGGGGTTTCGCTCGGAGGTGGTGCGAACGTAACGGCAACGCGCCTCACTGATGCGGATGCAACCAACGTTATCGCGTTCGCCCGCAACACCACGCAAGTGTTGAACATCGTCACCGGCGGCGGCGCGGTCAACGGTACCACCCAAGTCAGCCCTGCCACGGGAGTGTTTTTCCCTGCGGGAATGAATGCAGGCCCCAACGGCTTCAAATAGAAGCAAGTCGCAAAACGATCGTTGCGAAATGTCAGTAGCGCGAGCCCGTCCGGACGGATCAACAGCGATGATGTTCTATAGATGGGCTGGCGGCGATACTTCTTCTCCGCCAGCCTACTCTGTTTTCCCTTTTTGTCACATTCGAACGAGCAGGAGAACTCAAATGATAGAAGGATTGTTTCAACCGATGCACTTGTTGATCATCGCCGGAATCGCACTCCTCATTTTCGGTCCCAAGAAACTGCCTGAACTTGGGAAAGGCCTTGGAGATGGGATTCGAGGCTTCAAAGCCGCCATGAGCGGCGAAGAGAAACCAAGCGACACAGACAAACCTAAGGAAGCGAAGAAAGACTCATGATTACAGCAGTGGTTTTCCTCCTCTTCCTTGGACTGATCGTATTTGGCCCCAAGAAGACAATCGAGATCGCCCAAAGCATTGGTCGAGCTGTAGCGCAGGTCAAACAAGCCACCAACCAATTTCAGGCGCAACTACACCAAGATGTGCGTCTTCCGGATAAAGTACAACGCGAACCACTTTTCCTCGGTATTCATTGGGATAAACATCTTACCTCGCGGAATCAAGAAAAGTCGGGCCTAGACAGACGGCAGGGGACGTACGATTCGCGGATATCAGGACTAGACGATACTTCTCCTACCGGACACACCTGATTGTTTATCAGCCTCACAAAGCACAAACTCCCTCAGGGTGCTGGATGGAGAAACGGGTGCTCATCGTAGACGATCACGAGATGGTTCGGAAGATGGTGTGCTCCATGTTTACAGCCCAAGGCTTTGACGTCTCCTACGCTGAAGACGGTGCGCAAGCGGTAAGAAAGGCTCAGGAGTTAATTCCAGATTTAGTGGTCTTGGACCTCGCGATGCCTGTAATGAATGGACTGGAAGCAGCACGCAGGTTGAAAGCTTTGATGCCATCTCTCCCGTTGTTAATGTTTACAAACACTTTGGGCGCGATCTTAGAGAAGGAGGCGAGAGCAGCAGGCATCGCCGTAGTCTCTAAGTCCGATTCTCCCGAGCAATTACTCGTTCAGGCCAGGGCACTTCTGGGCGTGTAACTGGTTTCCTTCCGCTACCGCACGTATCGGTGATACACTCGGCGCTGTAAGGAAACTAGGCTTATGTGACGAACGGAAATTCCCCGCAATCTCTCGAATCACCGAAGAGCATTGATGCTGGGGCTGTTCCTCTGGAAGCCATTCTCTGCACGGAAGAATTACGCAGCCGCCCCTCACGTCCACCAGACTACCAAAAAGAAAACGGCGCTCTGGTCGCTCTATCCGACGCCCTCGCCGATTCTCCCCGTACGATTCTTCAGACTCTAGCCGATACGATTCTCGAAGTCTGCCATAGCGGCTCGGCTGGCATTAGCCTTTTGACCACCGACGACGGTGGCGCATGCTTCCGTTGGCCCGCGATAGCGGGGATGTGGAAACCGCACATCGGAGGCGGGACACCACGGAATTTCGGACCTTGTGGCGATGTCCTTGATCGCAACACTCCCTTGTTATTCGGAAATGTCGCACGTCGGTACACGTATTTCCAACCTGTTATACCTGCAGTCGAAGAGGCGCTTCTGGTTCCGTTTTACGTCGAAGGCAAAGCAGTAGGAACGATCTGGGCAGTCGCCCACGATCCGCAGCGCAGGTTCGACGCGGAAGATGAACGGTTGTTGCTGTCCCTGGGAAAATTTGCTACATCCGCGTATCAGATTCTGACATCGCTGGACGCTCTCAGATCAGAAATGTCCCTTCGCGAGAAGGCAGAGGCTTCGCTGAGAGTGAGCAATAGTAGGCTCCAAGACGTGATCGAGAAAAGAACTGGCGCATTGCGGAGGCTGTCAATCACCTTGCTGGAATCCCAAGATGAAGAGCGGCGCAGATTTGGACGGGACCTTCATGACAGCGTTGGCCAGTACCTTACAATCATAAAGATGAATCTCGACGTAATGAATGGAACGGGCGAGAGCGACGTGAAAAGACCAGAGCTACTTTCGCAATGCCTCGATGCTGTTAACGGATGCCTAAAAGAGACTCGAACGATTTCCTACTTGTTGCACCCGCCGTTGCTCGACGAAGCTGGTTTCGAGTCTGCCGCCCGATGGTATGTCGATGGATTTGCCGAACGCGGGGGGATTGAGGCGACACTGAAATTTCCCGAGAAAATGGATCGGTTGCCGAGATCCGTAGAGGTCGTGCTTTTCCGCATCTTGCAGGAGAGTCTTACAAACGTCCACCGCCATTCTGGAAGTCCAACCGTCGAGGTGGAACTGGAAGTTGATGCCAAGGTCGTTAGTCTGTCCGTCCGAGATGCGGGACGGGGCATCCCAGTTTACGTCCTGCAACAATTTCGGGAGTCAGGTACTGCGGGAATCGGTCTGGCGGGAATGCGCGAGCGTGTCACTGATCTAGGCGGGGAGTTGCGACTGCAGTCTGATTCCAATGGCACACTGCTGCAAGCCATCGTCCCCCTAAATAGTGTGATTTCAGAACCCCCTCAACGCGAGTTTGTTGCCTAGCCCTGGAGCGACTGGTCTGTTCCCACCACCTGTGGGAAAATGTAGTGTGCAAAACCGCAATCTTCGCGTCACCAAATGGCTCGGCAGTGTACCCGCTGTAGCTGTCTGCATACTTTGTGATGGCACATTCAAAGTTCCGCTCGATTTACTCAAGAGAACTTCTGACGCGCAAGAGAGTCTCCGCAAGCAGTTTGCTGAACATAGATGTAAAGGTAACTCCGAAGCCCCGACGTGCTGATTCTGCCACGCAAGCCTCTGTAGAGAAGAGCACAAAGGTGTAACTGCGACCAGCTACTAACCCAGTAACTGGAGTCGCGAGATGCAATTCCCAAGGATCCTCGGCTCATCTGCGAACAGCGGTTGAAACCTGGGATTGTCTCGAATGAAAGCTTCGGGGCTTTGGCCCAGCCGAGGCGCGTCCATCTCTGCCAGTGTGTACAACCCCCCTGCGGTATTTCAGATCCTCTTAGAATTGGCAACACCCACAGCGGCCGGAGTCGGGCCAAATAGTGTTAAACACCGGCACAGCCAAAAAGAGTGCTCCAACCTTGGTGTTCTTGACACAAATTTTCAATTCCACATAACCGACATCCGTGATCGAATGCCTGCAATCCTGCGGCTGGAAGGTTACGATCTCCGGCTCAATTCCACGGCAGAAAATACGTAAAGCGAATTGCGGCTGCTATTGCCGTACACGGGTCCGATGCGTCGGTATCCGGTGAGCGCTCGGGTCAACCAGGTCCAGAATGACGATGCCGACTGCGCGCGGCCTCCACTGCCGCGGCGAAAAGCATGATCCTGTCCCCGATCTTCTAACCAGTAGCGCGTTTCTCAGGATGTGGCATCCCTCAGGCGGTGAAGATGAAAACGACACAAGGTCAGACAGTTGGATCGGGGAGTCCGCGTACCACTGTTGGTGACCGCCATGCAAACAAGAAATACAGCATAAGAAGCTCTCCAGCGATCACAGGGGCGAGGGCAGACCATGGGGCGAGGCGCGGGAAGATAGTCGCCCCGGCGGTTGCAACCGCCGCAATATAAGCGGCAAACATCTTGTACAGATGTTCCCGAAGCCACACGCGTCGAAGCCAGGATTGCGGCAGCACAATTCGGAAAAGGTCATATGTAGCAAGGGCCATCAGTCCTCCGAGGATCGACCATGTAAGCGGCGGAGACCAGGGCTTGTGCAATGCGCGAATCGCCAACGCAAAGGCTACGGGAGCCATTAGCGCGATGACGCTCAGAATGATGTCGATGGGTTGTGGACGGCGTCCCCGCAGTTGAAGGGCACGGAAGCCGGCGAAGACATCGTACGAACTTGCAATGGTTGCGACCGCTAGGAACGAACGGAATTCAAAAACAACCACACCAACTACTGCTGTGATGACTAACGCGCTATACGCGTACATGAAGAACTTCCCGGCCCTAACGTGGACCCGTCCACCCTTCGCGCTGACGATTGCGGTGGTCCCGCACACGACCGCAACGACACCCGCCATTATGTGCACAAGGATATTGGCAATGTGGAACGGCGTATAGCCATGGAACATGACCACTCTCATGCCAGACCGGGCGCTATTTGCATTCTCAACTTTGCGGGCGAATATTTGGGGTACGCGCCCGCCCCGTGTAGGTCTCGAAAAGCTGGCAAAGCTCCGCCAAGCGGTTTTCGCACAATTTGCTAGTTTACGCTGACAAGCCAACGCGCTGCTTGAGTGTGACGAGCTCTTCGGTCAACGGAAGCGCGTTTCTCGCCCGGGCCAGCTCTCGCAGCTTCTGCTTAAACGCGTGCATTGTCCTGCTGCCTCTATTCTAGAACTGCCTGCTTTCGATTACTTCCGAGAGGCCAAATCCGGTGGGCTGCTTCTGACGCCGGATGGAGACCTCGCTACTGCTTCAGAAACGTTCTTAAATTGCTTGCTAATAAGATATTCCTTATGTAGTGTGTCCATAAGGAATTCTTTATGGAGTTGGCGGACGCGGTCTTCAAGGCGATTGCGCACCCTGCGCGGAGAGAAATCCTTTCCTTGCTCGCGGCCGCGCCTCGCTCGGTGAAGGAGTTGACATCTGAATTCGAGATGTCACAACCAGCCATTTCACAGCATCTCCGCGAACTCAAGGACGCCGATCTCGTTGCATCCGATCGCGTAGGTCTCGAGCAACGCTACCGCCTCACACCCGTTCCCCTGCGATATGTTGTGGAATGGTCGGAGAAGTATCGGACCTTAATTGACATTTCCGGCCATGCATGGAGGCTGGTACCACTGGGTACACAGCCGCAAAGCACAAGGAGGCCGCGCAATGGCCGTTAAGGGCTCCGTTCCGGCACCGGGCGTGATTGTGCCTCATCTTGTTGTTCGCAACGCTGCGGAAGCTCTGACGTTCTACGCTCAGGCATTTTCAGCCAACACTCTCTATCGTTCTCCGTCTCCGAGCGGAGCAGGTGAGCATATCCACATCAGGATGTGGAACTCGCTTGTTCAGATCTCTACGGAAGAGCCCGCTCAGCGGCACGAAAAGGCGGAGGGCGCCTTGCTCGCTTCTCCGGAAACACTCTCCGCCACAACGTGCGTCTTTCAAATCGCCGTTCCAGACGTGGATTCCGCCTTCGGGCGCGCCGTCGATCATGGCGCCGTTCCCGTGCTGCCCCCGACCGATATGTTTTGGGGCGACAGGTACGGTTGGGTTCGCGATCCCTTCGGGCATGTCTGGGCGCTTTGCTGCGTTCAGGAAGTGCTGACGCCTGAACAAATCGAACTTCGGCTACGCGAAACCGCAGCCGGGATGAAAGGACAAGACCGATGAAGACATTGGGTCCACTTGTCTTGATGTTTCTTGCGTTGCCACTTCCCGCGCAAAGCGCTCAGTCGGCTGCACCAGAGCCCTGGCAGGCGGTCGCGTTTCTGGAGGGTGCCTGGACAAGTTCCACCGCTGCCGCAGGCTACTCCGGCGGTAAAGCGACCGGAACCTACAGCTTCACCCCGGAGCTTGGAAATCACATCCTCTCACGGCACATCGTCAGCGTCGAGGCATGCAAGGGGCCCGCAACCTTCGACTGCGCCCATGGTGACCTTCTTTACATTTACCAGGAGATGCCCGGGCAGCCGCTCAAAGCGATCTACTTTGACAATGAGGGGCACGTGATTCAATACGATGTCTCTGCTCCAAACCCGACGACCGCTGTCTTTCTTTCGGACCGTTCTCAGCCGGGGCCTCAGTACCAACTCGTTTATCAGTTGAACGGTGAAGTGATGTCAGGCAAGTTTCAGATACGCGTGCCCGGGCAGAGCGAATGGAAATCCTACCTCGAATGGAGCGGCGAGAGACAGATTCAACAGTCCAGCGATGCGCACGCTTCGGCGCGTGATCGCGCGAACGATATGCAGCAGGCGGTAAAGGAGTTTGCGCGGACCGTGGCCCATGATGTCACCGCAGAGGGACCTTCAGCCTGGCGCAGGTACTTCGAGACCGATCCCGCGTTTTTCATGGCCGTGAACGGCCATCTGGCGTTTCCGAATAGCGCCGCGGCAGACGAAGGTATTCAGAAAGCTGCACTCACCATCAAGCAAATCGAGTTGGAGTGGGGAAGTGATTTACGCGTGGATCCTCTCACGCAGGAGCTTGCCCTGGTCGCTGCCCCATGGCGCGAGATACAGGTGGATGCTGCCCGACATCGCACTGAGACAACTGGATTCTTTACCGGACTCGCCGAGTTTCGAGATGGGCACTGGCGGTTCCGGGATGTGCACTGGTCGGAACCTGTGGAGGCTTCGCGCCCCCGCTAGTGGGCTGCGCGGGTTCTCGACGCGATTCGTCCTCATAAGTCGGCCATGCTGGAGACACAATCCTGGATGCTTGCGCGTTTATCGGGACTAATCCGCGTCGCCGCCAACGGTAGGTCAACGTGCGCTTTGGCCTGAAACTTCAGGCGGATTTCGTATTGGCGGCAATGCTCCGCTATTATTTTCATCGATTGACACTGCTTACCAAGCCAGTCCAATTCGGTGTTCCCTGGGCACTGGATTACCGCTAGGCCGAGGAGATCAACATGACGGTGCAGAAACAGATCAAGGAATACCTTGCTGCTCAACCGGAGCCAAAACGTAGTGAAATGCAAGAGCTGCATGGCATGATTTTGGCGTTGATGCCAGCTTGTAAGTTGTGGTTCTTAGATGGAAAAGATGAGAAGGGAAAACTCGTTTCCAACCCAAATATTGGATATGGATCCCAAACGATTGAATATGCAAATAAAAAACCCAGGGAGTTCTATCAAATCGGCGTCAGTGCTAATACAACAGGCATTTCCGTCTACATTATGGGATTAGAGGATAAGAAGTATCTGGTCCAGACATTTGGGCGGGATCTCGGCAAAGCAAGCGTGACAGGGTACTCCATCAAATTCAAAACGTTAGCAGACATAAAAGTCGATGTTCTCAAAGCAGCAATACAGTATGGGATTGGGCAGACAAGCATTCAACATTGATGCAACTTAGGTCAAGGCACTGCCATCCTGGTAATCTATGTACATCGACCGTTCTCAGTCTGGGGCCGCCATCACAGACTCGTCAACATCCAGATTCGGATTAGTACCGAGATGTCTTAGTGCTGTATCTGAAGCGCCCCCGAGTGAAGATCTATCGTTCCGATGGGCTGTGAAGGGGCGCTTCAGATACAGCGACTTGAAGGAAGCCGCCCCCGGGGGACTATGGGGTTTGTATCTGAATGAGCTGGTCTTGATGGTTGGCGAGGTTGACGTTGCTGTCGGTGCGCTTTGGTTTCAGTTGCTGATGGCAGAGAGAATGGTCATGGGGCGGCGCATCGGAGAGTCTGGAGCGCACCACCATACTGCATTCTGACAAATGCGAGACACAGAACCAGTGTGCGCGCTGAAGCACGAGTGAGATTCGAGGCCGGAGATGTTGATTCAAGCGGCGCACCGGATGAGATGAGGCGGAGATCGCAGGAGGAGTTGAGCGGCGGAGAGGCGCTCGACAACCTGCATGGCTCCGCCGCAGAGCGGACAGTTCCATGTTGAGTGAGCGGGGAGCGTGGTCGGCGAAGCGGCACATACTGTCGGCTGATCGGATGGCTGGAGCAATCGGAAACAAAGCGGAAGGAGTTCTGCTCGCCGCCGGTTGGCGAGGAAGCCGAAGTTGCGGATGCGCATGAAGCCGCGCGGCAGCAGGTGCAGGAGGAAGCGGCGTAGGAACTCATCGACGGGCAGAGTCATCAGTCGCTTTTTGTTGCCATGAGCGGAGTCTCGCCAACGGAAGGTGACGTTGCCCTCGGAGAAAGCAACCAACCTGCTGTTGGAAATGGCGACGCGATGGGTGTAAGCGCCAAGATAGCGCAACACATGTTCTGGCCCGCCCAAAGGCCGTTTGGAATAGACAACCCAGTCGTGACGGAACAGTACCCGCAGCCACGAGGCAAAGGCGCCGGGTTCCGCAAGCGGTAAGAGATGTCCGTGGAACTGGAGTGCGCCGGTCTGAAAGGCGGTCTTGAGTCCGGCAACAAACTTGCCGCGAAAGACACGGCTGAGCACTTTGACGGGCAGGAAGAAGGAACGGCGCGTGGATATCCAGCGGGAGTGATTCGGGGCGAGGCCGCCAGCGGCCAGCACACAGTGAACATGGGGATGATGCTGCAGTCGCTGGTCCCAGGTGTGGAGCACACTGAAGAAGCCAATCTCTGCTCCAAGGTGCCGGGGATCGCGAGCGATCTCCTGCAGAGTTGCAGCGCTGGTGTGAAACAGCAGGTTGTAGATCAGGCGTTTATTCTGCAATGCCAGCGGAGCCAGTTCCCGTGGCAGGGTGAAGACGACGTGCACGTAGCTGGCGGGCAGCAACTCCCATTGCCGCGCCTGCAGCCAGCGCTGGCGGGCGTTGCCCTGGCATCGTGGACAATGCCGGTTGCGACACGAGTTGTACGAGATGGCAGTATGTCCGCAATCTGAGCACTGATCGCGATGTCCACCCAGCGCTGCGGTACGGCAGCGTGTGATGGCGAGCAACACCTTTTCGTGTTGGCCGTTAATCCACTTGCGACTGCGTTCAATGAAGGACTGTCCTGCACAGCGAACGATGTCGGCCACCTCCAGAGGTGGCCGCTTCATGCGTTCTGCGTCTGCTCTCCTTCTCCTCGGATCGTGAGTGCATCCAGCGGACTGCCGGTGGCACTGAGATGGCGCCGGGACAGATGCAGATAGATCGTCGTTTCCTCCAGATCGCGATGCCCCAGCAGCATCTGGATGGTTCTCAGGTCAGCACCGGCTTCGAGCAGGTGCGTGGCAAAGCAGTGGCGCAGAGTATGGGGATGGATCCGCTTGTGCTCAAGACCGGCGCCTTCGGCGGCCTGCTGACAGGCGTTCCAGAGAACCTTGGTGGAGACCGGATGACTCGCCGTATGCGATCGGTTGCCGGGAAACAGCCAATCGGTGGGCTTGCGTTTCAGCCCGCGCCAGTAGATGCGCAGAGCATCGAGCAGCTTCGGGCTGAGCATGACATCGCGGTCCTTGCGGCCCTTGCCTCCCCGAATATGAATGACCATGCGCCGACTGTCGATATCGCTGATCTTCAGGTGCGCCACTTCTGCGCGACGTGCGCCGGTGGCATACAGCGTCATCAACAGGATGCGATGAAAGGGAAACTCTGCCGCGTCGATCAGACGTGCGACTTCTTCCTGGCTCAGCACCTGCGGCAAGTGCAGCTCCTTCTTCGGGTAAGGCGTCTCCGCAATGCTCCAGTTTCTCTTTAACACGTGAATATAGAAGAAGCGTAAGGCGGCCAAGCGCACGATCACGGTGTTCGGGCTGAGCTTCAACTCCGTGAAAAGCATCGCCTGGTACTGGCGGATGTGTTCGGGACCGAGCTGATCGGGCGGACGATGGAAGTACTGGCTGAAGTGCTCAACTCCGTGGATATATGACTCAATCGTGGTCGTGGCGAAGTTACGGCGTCGCAACTCCTCCAGCATGATCTGGCGTAAGTGTGTCACAAAGATTTCCTCCTCTGCGACAACCTAGCTCAGATCACCTCGACCGTTGGCTCAGCAACACGCGAATGCGTCCGCCGCAAAGCGGCTTAGTTCATGTCAGCTTGTAGGAAGTGATCGCGATTGCTCCCGGTTGACGGTCTACCCGTCCATAATCAGGTAAAGTAAGGTTTGCCGACTAACCGGAATCGATTCTCTGCGAGGGTAGGTTCGAAGGTCGTTCCGACGAAGTTCGTAGTGCGGATCACGCGATAATCTTTTTCTTCTTGCGAATGCGCCGGCGCCATACGAGCCAAGCACAAAGGCTAGAGTCCCACTGATGAGATACAGAATGTGCGAACTAGTCCAGAGAATGGTACGGAGAATCAGACCGAGACGCTCGGCTCTTCTAACGGATTCCGCAGGAATGACTACGGCTTTGCTCCAATCCATTGTTTTTAAGCGAGGCAAAAAACCCTGGCGCACACAGCCTTCAAGGTCATAGACACCGAGTTGCCCGGAGTAGTGACTTGCTACGATCAAGTCGCGAGAGAATTCATCCCAGTCAAGCGGCCCCGATCCGACGCCCGGAGGGGTTTCGCTATCGGTACTGCCCACCGAGATGCCTTGAGCTCCACGACCTAATGACCAGATCATCGCCGCACCTATCGGGCGGGCAACATTCGTATAGAGCATCAGATATTCTTCGTTTCCGCGGACATCTATGGTGCCGAAAAGCCGATCCAAGAGCGTGGAGTGGACACTGCGTTCAGCGGGAAGATATGGCATTTGGTAGGTCTGAACCACATATCCTCGCGATTGAAGCTCTGTGATCAGTCGCGAGTATTCCGTGCGTGCGCGCTCAATTCGCTGGCCATCCATGCTCCGTCGAATCAACGTGGTGATCAGTTGCCACCGATGGGTCTTGAGAGCCGCGAGTTCAGCAAAGTTCGGTTCGATGTCCAGCCCGACCGCAGCCCATTTCAGACCATTTTCGGTAGTCCACTCCTCGAAGGCAGCTATGCGAGCCATTGCCGCAGGAAAATTATCCGCATTGAGGTAATATCCCTCCTCTTTTGGCAGCATTATCCATGGTGTGACACGAATCCCAGCCTGATTCAAGCGACGTACTAAGGCGCTTCGTTCTGGCGCGAAGTCGAGAATAGCAACGGCGACTTCTGCGTGCAGCTCGTTCAGCGAAACGAACAAGTTACGATCGGCAAACAGGGACTGCATCTCCTCGACACCTTTGTCGCAACAGGCAAAGCCAATTTCAGGAGAAGATCCCGGGCCCTGGACACGAATTCCAGCAGGACCCTGCGCGACAACTGCCATGAGCACGGCAGAGTGGCACATAAATGAGAAAAGTAGAGTACGGGCTGGGCCGAAGATGTTCGGGTGTATCGCGCGGGCTCGCTTCACAGAACATTAATGCTACTGGAATTCCGACTCAACTGGCTACCCTTCCCTAATCCGGCACGGTAAGGTTTGCCGACCACTCGGGAGTTAACGCTCTCGTAGCCGAGACCGATTTAGTGCAAATACCCTGAGTGAGCTTGGCTATCGCAGCCGCGTGCTTAATGCCAGGTCAATGAGTTCTATAAAAAGGGATGTCAACGAAAAAGTTCTCCCTCGACCGGAATCGAGAAGATTTTTGTCTCGAGATCCAGCCCACGGCCTGTAAGAGCCCATCGATTTCGCTCGACGGGTTTTGCTCTGGCTTGTCTGCCCTTTCCGTGGGTTCATCTTTTGGTGGTGACGACGCCAATCGAGTCTTGAAACTTGGCAAGCGGACCTGGTCTTGGAATGTCAACCATGGTTCTATCGGAGGCTGTTTGTCGTCAAGTCCTGCCCTAGGTACAATTTCCCGCGTGACTAAAGAACGTTGGGCTCAGATAGGAATCACGACGGAATTTCTTATCCTCATCAGGACTCTCGGTGAGTTCTTCCGGCTCAGGCACGTTCATGGCACGAACTTCTCGACCGCTGTGGCTGCGCTTTATGTCGGCGGCGCTTGGATCGCGGCTTCTTCCTGCTGGGCGGGCGTGACCTTCTATTTCTTCCGACGCTATACGCTATCGGCCTGGATCACGCTAGCGAACGTACCCGTTCTGCTGGTGTACAAAATTGCTGTGATCGGCTGGAAATAAGGGATGAGCTTTCAGCGAAACAAGATTCGTGTCGTCTTATTTGATGTTGGAGGTGTGCTGGTCGAACTCTCCGGGCTAGCCGTGCTGCTCTCGTGGCTCGGGCATCGCTTCAGCGCTGAGCAGATCCGCAAGCTCTGGCTTACATCACCCACAGTGAGATCATTCGAGACTGGAAAGATGCAACCCGCAGCTTTTGCCGAGCAGATGATCAGCGAACTGGGCCTGGAGGTTGGCAATGAGCAGTTTTTAGCTGAGCTCTACACGCGGAGTCAACGAATACTGCCGGGTGCAGTCGAGCTGGTGAGACGTGTTCCTCCTTATTACGTGCGCGCTACTCTGTGCAATACCAACGCATTGCAGTGGCCGCGCCTGATAGAGCAACCCGACCTGTTTGGAGCATTTGATCATCATTTCGCTTCGCACCTGACTGGCAAGATCAAGCCTGATGAGGAAGCGTTCCAACACGTTCTGGCTAGGCTCGAATGCGAGGGTCCCGAGACGTTGTTTTTGGACGACAGCCAGCTTAACGTTGCAGTGGCAAAGAGAGTTGGGATGACCGCCTTCCAGGTCCAGGGAGCTGTAGAGGCCGAACGCGCTCTGCGTGAGGCCGAAGTGCTGCGGGTGTAGCGAACTCGTAAATCAGGAGTATGCGATCCATCGTTTTTCCGCTGCCAGCACATTATTGGCTTCCCTGATCCGACAGTGCGTCGAAGAACGGGTTACCCTTCCGCAATCCGCTAACGTGCGGGTTGCCGACAACACAGGAGCCGCGTCCGTACAAACAAGGACAATTGTTGTTAGTGAAAAGGGCTGAAACCCCTGGGTCGGGCATACGAGACTATTCGAGTCCCTTAACGGCCACGTGCCCGCGGGTCGTCGCCTGCGATCAGGAAGCGGTCCCTCGACCAGTTCTCCGCAGTGGCCTTCACATCGCCATGAGCCAAGGGTGCACTGTTTTGGCTGCCGCGCTCGTTGAAATAGTCCGAGCTCGGCATGCCGTGGACGACCGGCCCGATCAAAAACAGAGCCTCGACCATTTTCGGATTCGCCAGAGCAAAATCTACTGCCAGACCTCCTCCAGAAGAGTTTCCAACGATCACGGCGCGGTCCATATGCACCCGATGCATGACCGTGGGAGGTCGTCTTCGGGGATGAACGGAGTCTTCGCTGGCTCCGACCGGCCGTATCCCCTGCGGTCATACCGCAGAACGTGATATTTGGAACACAGCGGCGCCCAGACGTCATCCCAGGTGATGGAGTGCATCAAGCCGTCATGGAGCAGAACGACTGCAGGCTTGGGTGTGCTCGATCCACACTCCTCGTACCAGATCTTCGAGTCACCCACGTCAACGTACCCGCTGCCAATCGCGGTAGAAGTAGAAGTTTGAGCTTTACACAGTGTGCAGACAAGCAGTAGCGTGAGGCCGGAAATCATTTTGCGGATCATACATAGATTCTCCTGGTAAGGATGCAAACGGATGAGGGCGCTCCGGATGAACGTCATTTTAGCAACGTTGCGAACAGGCGAGATGGGCATAGAATAGACACCGTTTCTGAAGTCAACAAGGAGATGCCAGCTTACGCACTGTTCTCAGGCGAGGATCTCATGAGGATCAAACTTACCTTGTTGCCGCTTTAGACCGCGTTTGGACAGCCCGAGCCGAAAGCCAATGAGAGGTTCTGGATGGGAAACCTGCTGGCAACCAAGCCGTTGAAAACGATTCTGGACGAATCCAGAGAAACGGGCGAGCACAGTCTTCGCCGCGCACTCGGCCCTACCAACCTGATCACGTTGGGTATTGGGGCCATTATTGGAACTGGCATCTTTGTCCTGACCGGAACTGCTACTGCGTTGCACGCCGGCCCTGCGATCGTAGTTTCATTTGCGTTGGTGGGCCTGACCTGTGTGTTTGCCGGACTGTGCTACGCCGAGTTCGCCTCCATGATTCCAGTAGCCGGCTCGGCCTACACCTATGGTTATGCGACTCTGGGCGAGATCTTTGCCTGGGTCATCGGCTGGGACCTGGTTTTGGAATATGCCTTTGGCGCTGCCACAGTGGCGTCCGGGTGGAGCGGTTATTTCATCAGCTTGCTTGGTGACTTCGGGATCAAATTGCCGTCGGCTCTCGCTGGGACCCATTGGGACGAGTTTGTCTACTACAACAACCATTGGGAGAACCTTTCCAGAATCGGCCCCAAGTTGAAGGTTCTCGGCATTGACCCATCGACGTTGCAGCGCGCGCACGGCGTCTTTAATCTTCTCGGCTTTCTCGCGATTGTGTTTTGTACTCTGGTACTAGTCATTGGCATTAAGGAGTCGGCCAATTTCAACAGTACGATTGTGCTTATCAAAGTGGGTGTATTGCTGGTGTTTATCGGACTCGGTACCCAGTACTTGCTACGGCATCCGCAGTTGACGGCGGCCAACTGGCATCCTTTTATTCCGCCCAGCACAGGCGGAGAGTTTGGATGGGCGGGAATCAGCCATGGGGCTGCCATTATCTTCTTCGCCTATATCGGCTTCGATGCCGTGTCCACTGCAGCGCAGGAGGCGAAGAATCCTGCGCGTGACATGCCCATAGGCATCCTCGGATCTCTGATCATCTGTACTGTCCTGTATATTCTAGCGGCGGGTGTTCTTACCGGATTGGTCAACTATAAGTCGTTGAACGTTCCGGATCCGCTGGCCATCGGAATTGACGCTACCGGGAATCGCTTTGGTAGCTTCCTGGTAAAACTTGGCGCCTTGATGGGCCTGACTAGCACGATTGTGGTTATGCTGCTGGGACAGTCTCGGGTCTTCTTTTCCATGTCCCGGGATGGGCTGTTGCCCAGGTTGTTCAATGTGATCCATCCCCGCTTCCGCACGCCCTGGATTTCTACGCTCACCGTTGGTTTGTTTGTAGCGTTTTTGGCGGCATCTCTGCCCATTAACCAGCTGGGTGATATGGTGAATATTGGTACCTTACTCGCGTTTGTGATTGTTTGCGCCGGCGTTTGGGTAATCCGCCGTCGTAATCCTCATCTGACGCGTCCGTTCAAAACGCCGTGGGTGCCATTCGTTCCCATCATGGGGATCGTGGTCTCCGCCTACTGGATGTATAACCTGCCCGGCATTACGTGGTTGCGTCTTATCATCTGGTTGGTCCTGGGGATGATCGTCTACTTTGGATACGGCAGAAGGCATAGCCGCGTGCAGCAAGCGCTGGCAGCCAATAGGCAATAGGAATTTCGAATCAGGTGCAGCGGAGAATACGGAACAGGCCGGCATCGCGGCGGGCCTGCCAGGGACCGGGAAGACAACTATTGCTCGTGAGCTAGCTCGTCGAATTGGCGCGATACATTTGTGGATCGACTTGATTGAGCAAGCGATCCGAGATTGCTCCCCTGACACCGTAGGGCTGATGAGGCAGGCTATCGGGTCGCCTATGCGGTCGCTGAAAATAACCTTCGCGTTGGGCGGACAGTAGTCGCCGATTCGGTCAATCCACTGCAGATTACGCGCGATGCGTGGCTCGAAGTCGGTCGACGCGCTCAGGCGATCACTATGGAAATTGAGGCCATATGTTCCGATTCGCGTGAGCACCGCGCCCGGGTGGAAACCCGCAAACCAGATATTTCGGATTGAGGCTGCCAAGTTGGGAACAGGTAATCTCTCGCGAGTATCATCCGTGGGACCGCGAGCGTATTGTGGTCGACACTGCTAATCGAAGTCTTGAACAGAACATCAAAACCCTTCGAGAAGCGCTTTCGCCGCAATAGGTCGACGGCATATTCCTCCCGAGTGACGGCCAACCCTGAAATTAAGATTCGAGACGGATTCGTGGCGGGCCAGATGCGTGGAATGGTTTTAGGGTATGGATGACGATATTAAATTTAAGCTAACTAATTGAAAACAAATAGGTTACTGTATAAAATGGCGGAGAGAGTGGGATTCGAACCCACGTTAGAGTTTCCCCTAAACACGCTTTCCAAGCGTGCGCCTTCAGCCACTCGGCCATCTCTCCGACAAGACCCTGGAATACGATACTTACATGCCTGAAGCTATCGTCAAATCACCAAGTCTTCACGAAGAGCCGACTCAGCTTCGTTTCATTCTATGGGCAGCTGTGCGCAAGTGCAAATCCGGGAGACCCTGAAATAAGGACGTCTATGAGACGATGAATTCTTATTTCCTCACACAAGAGAGAGAGAGGGATTAGTCGAGCTCTTCGGGAGGCACTGAATTGGACACTACTGAAGTGGAATCAGCCAGGGCGCTCGATGGCGATGCGCCTGACGATGCGCCTGCAGCTGCGGCGCTGTGTGCACTAGCCGCTGCAGGAGTAGTTGCGGGAACCGGCGGCGGTTTGACGCCATCGACCACGTGATGGCTCAAGCAATAAAGTGCGAGTTCGAGCCGGTCGGCAACGCCCAGCTTGTCATACACCTTGCGTAGATAATTTTTTACAACCTGCTCAGTCGTACCCACGCGAACCGCGATTTCCTTATTCTTCATGCCCTGCGTAACGCAGGAAACAATCAACGTTTCCTTGGGCGTAAGTTGAACCTTCGGACGCGCTCCGGAAGGACGCAGAGTGTGTCCGCGGAAAGCTTCCATCACCCAATGAACCGCTTGATTCTCAAGCCACGGTTCGCCGGCGGCTACTTTACGGAGGCAATCGACCAGCACCTCCGGCTCAACTTCGCGCGAGAGAATGCCATGGGCTCCGCGGCGGAAAAGATCGAGCGTCAGCTGTTCGTCCGAGGTGGGCGTGACCACGACAATCTTCAGTTGCGGTGCTTGGTTCAGAAGGTCCGTAACTACTTCGACAGGGTTCGGGGCCAGCGCAGACTCGAAGATCAGAATGTCTGCGGTAAATTTTGTGACCGCCGATTGCGTCTGAGGCAGCGTCTCGGCCTGCCCGACCACGCGGATATCGTCTTCCAACGCGAAGATCTTGCGCAGCCCAGCTCGGAAGATGGCCTGGGTATCGGCCAGAATCACACGGATCAACTGGCCGGTGCCGACTGTCCCGTGAAC
The DNA here is from genome assembly GCA_963838015.1 of uncultured Acidobacteriaceae bacterium. Lineage (GTDB taxonomy): Bacteria > Acidobacteriota > Terriglobia > Terriglobales > Acidobacteriaceae > Sulfotelmatobacter. The sequence goes on from CAWIPG010000002.1 coordinate 731,148, forward strand.
GCCGTGATTTTCTCCCACGCTGACCGAAGTGGCCATTTAATTTCTTTCCGCTCTAAACTCGTTCGAAATGGTATTCATCAATCACTACGCCAACGCCGCGACGGCCCTGGTCTTCAAAGCTACGAACCACACGGCCATGGCAGTCGATCTGCACATCACGTCGCGAACCCACGACGTCTCCCGGAAGTAGAATCGTGAACTCCACCAGCGACCCCACAGGTACATCGCGATCCATCGCGAACAGCACGCCGTTCGCGGAGATGTTTTGCGTCTCGGCGGAACAGGTTCCGCTCTGCGACTTCATTTCCACGGGCAAATGCAGCGGAAACCGCGGAGCACTCTGCATTTCGGCATAGTGCTTGATCGCAGTCTGCGCCTGAGCGTCCACCGTGCGTTGCTCCCTTGTCGCTTCGCCTGACACCGTTCTGACGAACCTTCCCTCCAGTGCATATGCCTCTGCGCGCACCGGATTTTTGCCGACCTAAAGGGCAGCGTACACCCACGAACCAAGCATGCAAAGTTACCGAAGTCATGGAACGGAAGGGTGTTAACTGCTTATGGATGAGTGAATTAGAGGGAACTTACAAGGGCGTGATAGAAGCCCGAACAGCCCGCAATTAAGAGCGCAATTATACGATGCAGACTCTCAGAACTTAGTCACTTCTGTGAAGTTAAAATCTCGAACTTTCATGGCAGGTACGACCATATCGAACGACTCCTCGCCACTCGCTCGCAGGGGCGCACTCATGGCCTCGACGTTCGAGAGCATGTGGATGAGGCTCTCGTTGAAACGGAAGTTGCGAATACCTTGCTGCACCCGTCCATTTTCCACTAGGAATGTGCCGTCGCGAGTCATTCCGGTTAGCATTTTTTCGTAGGGCTCAACCTCGCGGATATACCACAGCCGCGTGACCAGTACGCCGCGCTCAGTGGACTCGATCATCTGAGCCAAAGTCTGAGGATTCTGCGGAGCGGCAAAAACTATGCTAATAGGCATCTCGCCCATTTCGTTGGGTAGGGCAAAGCCATGGCCTGTGGCTTCGATGGGCCCAGCCTGATCTCGATGTTCGGACCGCTTCATGCGTTCAGCCGTGGCCCGCGCATAGACGACTCGCTTGACCACACCTTTCTCTACGAGCGGCACACGAAGCCGTCGCATGCCTTCGCCATCAAAGGGCGAACCAGTTTGCAATGGGTGAGCAACATCATCCCAAATGGTGATGTTCTCACCAAAAAGCTTGCTGCCGATGCGGCCATTCAAAAATGACCGCTGGTCGAGGATCGCCATGCCGGAATAATCCCAGAACATGAAGCCAACCAGGTCGAGCACCGCCGCCGGCTCCAGGATCACGGTGTACTTCCCTGCTGGAATCTCAGCCGGATGCGCCGAGTCGAGCGTCTTCTTCGCAGCGATCTCAGCCAGATGGAGCGGATCGAGATCGGTGACGTTAGGCGAGTTTGCTTTCTGCCAGCCAGAGGAATCGGCACCCAGCATGGTGATGGAAACTTCGGCAAGAGTTTGAGTATGCCAGTTGCTCAGGCCGCGCGAGTTGAAAATGCCTTCTACGTTTTCGGAACTGGAAAAGATTCCGGCCGTGGTCAACTTATGTTTCTGCGCAACGTCGACAATTTTCTTTACGCCGTCGGCGCGAAGTTGAGGAGTAATCGCGGCGGTCTCGGAAAAGTGGCGGGATGGAACTTGTATGGCTCGAACATTCTTATCCGAGTTGCCTGCAGCTTCGATAGAGTCGGGCACGGGCAACAGATCCGGATCAGGATGCTGCACTCTGGCCAGGGCCTCCGAAGATGCGACGACCCTGCGCAATCCATCGTCATCAAACTTGTTGGTAAAAGCGCGAGCCGTTCGCCCGCCGAAGACAGTGCGAACTGAGACGATGTGGTTTTCATCGGCAACATTCTGATGAATCGTATTGTTTGCAAAGCGGCTGAGAGCAAAGTCCCCGCCGGAAAAAAGAACTTCGATCTCGTCCGCAGACGAGATTTTCTTTATGCGGTCAAAGATTTCGCTAGCTCGGTCCCTGGTCAGCATTAGTCTGTTAGCGTTCGTTGTTCTTGAATTTCTCTGTGACTCTGTGTCTCTGTGGTGAGCTAGCTTCCCTTATATGCACTTCCGACCTTAATCTGCCGAAACCGCGACGGAGCCGCTCCGTGCCCCGTGCCCATGACCTGTTGCGGCTGGCCTTTGCCGCAGTTTGGCGTGCCCCAAAGCGTCCACTCATCGCGCGAGCAGATCGCATCCAGAGAATTCCAGAACTCAGTCGTGGTGCCGGAATATGAGGGATTCTTCACCATGCGCACGCGCTTGCCGTGCTTGATCTCCCAGCCGATCTCGCAGCCGAATTGAAAGTTATATCGACGGTCGTCGATCGACCAGGAGCGGTTGGTCTGCATCAGAATGCCGTGATCGGTGGAGGCAATCAGTTGCTCCAGGCTCAGCAGACTCGTTCCAGGTAGCAGGCTGATATTGGTCATGCGAATCATGGGCAGGCGGTTCCAGCCCTCGGCGCGCAGCGTTCCGCCGGAGCGATTTTCGCCGATGGTATGGGCGGTCTCGCGCGAGCTGAGATAGCCGGTAAATAATCCGTTGGTGATGATCGGAGTACACTGTGCGGGAACGCCTTCGTCATCAAAGCCGAACGTTCCGAGCCCTGGCCCATGCTCCTGGCGTGCGTCGGCAACGACATTGACCATCTCACTGCCGTAGCGCAGCGTGCGCAGCTTATCGAGAGTGAGAAACGACGTGCCGGCAAAATTCGCTTCCATGCCCAGCACGCGATCGAGTTCGATGGGATGCCCGATGGATTCGTGAATCTGCAATCCCAGCTGAGAACTGTCGAGAATGATGTCGAACGTGCCTTCCGGACATTGCTCGGCAGAATGCAGGGCAACCGCTTCTTCCGCGATGCGGCGGGCGTTCTCGACTAGTTTCAACTCGTCAATCAATTCGTATCCCTTGTTCTGCCACTGGCCACCGAAAGAATTAGGATACGAACGTTTCTGAATCTCTTTGCCGGCGAACGCATACGCGGTGTAACCCGCACCGGCGGAATACTTCGTCTGATGAATGTCGGATCCTTCCGACGAAACGAACCACTGCTCTTCGCGATTGAAGTTGAGGTTGCTTTCGGCAAGGGTTATGCCTGCAACGGAGCGCAGCTCGGAATCGATGCTCAGCAGCAAAGCAATGCTGTGCTCAACCGAGATCGAGAACGGATCGATGACATGGGGCGTGGTCCACTCAGCAGTCACCGGCTTCTCCGGAGCGAGTCGAACGTCTTCCTGCTTCACTCCTGCCGATGCGCGAGCGATTTCGACAGCGCGGGCAGCCGTGGCTTCAACTCCAGCACGAGACAGGTCTTCAGATGCCGCAAATCCCCAAGCACCATCCACGATCACGCGAACGCTCATCCCAACGGACTCAGCATCGGAGGCGCTGCCAACTTTGCCGTTCTTCGTGGTGAGCGCGCGGCTTCGCTGGCTGACGATGCGCGCATCGGCATAGCTCGCGCCGCGCATCGTAGCCACATTCAAAGCCCAGTTGGCAATTTGCTTCATGCGGAGATTCAAATTTACCACGGAGAGGCGAGGACACAGAGAACGGAAGGCTACGGCGTGGCGCGCGCCACATCCAGCGCTTTCCTCACTGCCAGCAATTCCTTCAACACTTCACGCAGCTTGGTAGACTCAAGTGCATTGGCTCCATCGGATTTCGCAATTTTGGGATTATCGTGCACTTCGAGAAATACACCATCCACACCGGCCGCGACCGCCGCACGCGCCAACACGGGAATAAACTCGGGTTGCCCTCCGCTAACCGCGGGCCCGCGATCGTCGGCTTGCGCCGAAGGCAGTTGCACGGAATGGGTCGCGTCGAAAACGACCGGCGAGAACTTACGCATGGTCGATAGCGAGCGCATATCTACAACGAGATTGTTGTAGCCGAAACTAGTGCCGCGCTCTGTCAGAAAGACTTGCGTGTTACCCGCCTCGCGGCATTTCTCTACCGCGTGCCGCATGTCCCAGGGCGAAACGAATTGTCCTTTCTTGATGTTGACTGGCCGACCGCTTAGGGCCGCGGCGACCACTAAATCCGTCTGGCGGCACAGAAACGCGGGGATCTGCAGCACGTCAACAACTTCCGCAACCTTGGCGACATCCGCCGCTTCGTGGACATCGGTCAGCACCGGAAGCTGAAGTTCGTCTTTAATTCTTTTCAGAATGCGCAGGCCTTCCTTGATTCCGGGCCCGCGAAAGCTGCGGATCGAAGTGCGGTTGGCTTTGTCGTAGCTGGCTTTGAAGATGAACGGGAAGCCGAGCGCCTTGGTCACGCCCTTGATGATCTCGGCCATGCGAATGGCGTGCTCTTCGCTCTCAATCACGCACGGCCCGGCAATCAGGAAGAGATCTCCCGAACCGATACGGACATCGCCGATTTGGAAGGAGGAAATCAAGGGCTTTGCCAATCGAAATCCAAACAAAATCATTTCACCAGAGACACAGAGGCACAAAGAATTTCAATTCTTAATTGTTGGCTTTCTCCGTGTCTCTGTGCCTCTGTGGTGAACTTGGTTTTTCAGATGCTACCGCCGCGTTACCTTCTCTGGACGATGAAACATTTCTACTGCGGCGCTCTCTTTCACAGCCCGCCGCTTCGTGCCGTGTTCATACGCCGCTGCAATGAACGTGCTGAATAAAGGATGCGGTTCCAGCGGCTTCGACTTGAACTCGGGATGAAACTGGCATCCGATGAAATGCGGATGGTCCGGTAGCTCTATCATCTCCACATAAGTTCCGTCCGGAGTTGAGCCCGAAATGCGAAGCCCAGCCGCTACCATCGGCTCTTCGTATTCGCGATTGAATTCGTAGCGATGACGGTGACGCTCACTGATCTCGAGTTTGCCGTAGATCTTGGAGGCCAGAGTGTTGGGTTCGATCTTGCACGTCCAGGCGCCCAAACGCATGGTGCCGCCAAGTTCTTCCACGCCCCGCAACTCACGCAGCTTGTAGATCACACGATGCGGCGTCGCCGGATCGAACTCGCTCGAATTTGCATCCGCCAATCCAACCACATTGCGGGCAAACTCCACACAAGCTGTCTGCATTCCCAAACAAATTCCAAAGTACGGAATTTTATTCTCGCGCGCGTATCGAATCGCAATCAGCATGCCCTCGATACCGCGCTTGCCAAATCCTCCCGGAACAAGCAAGCCGTCATAGCCTTCCAACTGCGCCGCAACTTCACTCTGGTCAGCTGTTTCCAGGCCTTCCGCCTCAATCCAGTTCAATTGCAGTTTCAAGTTGTGCGCGAGCGCGCCGTGCACCAGCGCCTCTTTCAGCGACTTGTAAGAGTCCTCATACTCCACGTACTTGCCGACAATCCCGATCGTAACCGTATCCTTTGGGTTGTAGACGCGATGCACAATGTCTTCCCACTTGGAAAGATCGCGGTCCTTCGCTTTCATGTGCAAGTATTTCAGGACGAGCGTATCGACGCCTTCATTGGCAAACACGAGCGGCACTTCATAGACTGAAGCCACATCTTTGGCCGTGATTACCGCTTCTTCCTGCACATTGCAGAAGAGCGCAATCTTCGATTTCAAATCTTTGGCGAGGAAGCGGTCCGTACGGCAGAGCAGAATGTCTGGTTGAATTCCAATGCTGAGCAACTCTTTTACCGAGTGCTGCGTGGGCTTGGTCTTCAGTTCCTGTGCCGCGGCGATGAACGGTACCAGCGTCACGTGGACAAACAATGTATCCTCGCGCCCCAGCTCCTGGCGCATCTGGCGGATCGCTTCCATAAACGGCAGCGATTCGATGTCACCGACGGTGCCACCGATTTCGATGATGGCCACGTCGACGTCCTGCGCGACCTTCTTCATCGCCGCTTTGATTTCATTGGTAACGTGCGGAATCACCTGCACCGTTTTACCGAGATAATCGCCACGACGTTCTTTGGCGATGATCTGCTCGTAAAGGCGACCCGTAGTCCAGTTGTTATCGCGAGAAAGTTTGGCATGGGTGAAGCGCTCGTAGTGGCCAAGATCGAGATCGGTCTCGGCGCCATCGTCGGTCACGAAAACTTCGCCGTGTTGAAACGGCGACATCGTCCCCGGATCGACGTTGAGATAAGGATCAAACTTCATCAGATTGACTTTCAGTCCCCGGCTCTCCAGCAGGCAGCCGATGGAAGCCGCAGCCAATCCCTTGCCTAGGGAAGACACAACTCCGCCCGTTACAAAGATGTACTTCGCTGGCATCTCTTCCTCGCTTTAAATTTTGTTTGAAAATTGGTGCAGGTGGGGTGCACGATCAATTATGCCAGAACGTGCCTGTGGAAAGAAATAGAAGAATTGCGATGCTGACGGTTTTGATTATCTGGCGTGATGAAGCCGCTGCCGCACTGTTTCGACGATCAGGCCGGCCAGCGCGTAGGTAGCAGCATTCGCCACAAGAACCCAAGCAAGACTAATTGGATAAGAACGACCGAGAATCGCAATCGGGCAAGTCAGGCGGACAAGAGGCATAATCGGGTCCGAAAATGTCATCGGTTCAGGTCTCAATGCCAGAGCGTAAAGTGCCCAGCCGCCCGCTACCAGAAAGCCCACCATCGCCCAAATTGAAATCCGGTATTTCATGTTGTCCTCTGCTGTTTCTACAATACTCTCACGTGCGGTCGCATGCACCTGGGCAAAAAAAATACTCGGTTGTCCATCTCTTGTGCACTCTTTGCGCGAGAAGTGGGGACTCCTCGCGCTCTCTAGTCGCTGTGCGTAGACTATCTGCACGTTGACTATCTGAACGAGGTCAGCGAGAATACTTGAGGTCATCCCAACGGGCAACCCGTAGTGTGATCAAACAGTGGGCCTGTGGCGCAGCTGGGAGCGCGCTTCCATGGCATGGAAGAGGTCGTCGGTTCGATCCCGACCAGGTCCACCAAGTCTCCAAATGGTTTAGCTTCGTGCTGCAAGGGCCCTCAGGGAGGGCCGCGAATTGATCGCAAGCCCTTTCATTTGTCGGGTCTTTTTCTCCCGGTCTCCACAGTCGCGATAGACGAAGTGGCCCAAGCGGTCGCATTCAATCTCTTCGGCACGGGAGATTGTTGTCAGCTTTTCGCCGGGTCAGGACCGATTCGCAACGCAAATGACTTCGAATCCGAGTTGCCGATGTTTTTCAGGCTGACCCACGTATGCTGCGGACTGAACACCATTTCCCCACGCATGCAGTTCGACAAGCACGATCTCATCCTACTCAAGATGCTTGTATGGCAATAGTTAATTTCATGGGGACCTTCACGCCTGCTGAGCGCTCTCAAATTCGATTCCGACCAGGTGCACCAAATTTCTCGAAAACTTAGACGGGCGAATTCGCGCAGGTCGTGGGTACAGTCACGGCTGTGTCGGACGCTTGGCGTCGTTTCCCTTAACCACGCCGAAGGTTGACTTATCTCTCCTAAACTGACAAGCTTTGGGCCATTCTCGAAGGACGATTTATGCCCATATGTCGGTCAGCGTTTTTCATCTGTTTCGTTTCACTCTTTCTCCTTTCTTGGAATAAAGCCACGTTTGCAGGCGTCAAGTTTAAGGATGCGTATGCGCTGAATGGTGGCAAATCTCCAATATCGGTAGCGACAGCAGACTTGAACGGGGATGGGAAACCAGATTTGATCGTGGTGAATGGGGGTTATTCGAGCCCTACTATAAGCGTCTTGTTAAACCTTGGTGGCGCGCATTTCTCTGTTCTTGAATATCCGATCCCAAACAATCCATTATCCGTGAGCATTGCCGATTTCAATCACGATGGGTTTGCGGACATTGCTGTGACCGACAGCCAGGGCGTCTCAATCCTGCTCGGTGGACCGAATGGAAAATTCTCTGCCGCGCAGACGTACCCAGCTACCCCACCCAATCAACCGCTGAACCCGCTTCCAAATGGCCTCGGAGTGGGTGACTTCAATGGCGATGGTTTCCTAGACCTGATTGTGACAGATACCCAGAACGGTACTGTTAACTTCCTTACCGGGGATGGGACCGGCGCCTTCACGCTGAAATCCAGTTTCTCGCAGTATCAACCTTCGGCCGTCGCAGTAGGCGATTTTAATCACGACGGACATTTGGATATCGCTATTCAGTGTCTTATTTGCGGCACGGTTTCAGTATCCATCGGTCAAGGGGATGGGACATTTAAACCGTCGGTGATCTACGACACGGCCTCAGGACCGCGATCCGTGGAGTTGGCCGATGTGAACGACGACGGGAGTTTGGACCTTCTGGTTCCGGACAGCAACGGGCTGCAGATTTTACTAGGTAACGACGACGGAACTTTTCAGCAACCTTATACTCACGCGGCTCCGCAGGGAACTGGCCTTGCGATTGCCGATTTCAATGGAGATGGCAAACTGGATGTAGCGCTGACTACCACCGCCGGTATCAGCTTCATTCCAGGAAAGGGCTCAGGAAAATTTGGCACGGCCGTGAGTTATGCCGCTGGTTCAGAACCCGGAGCAGGTGTGCTGGCGGATTTCGACGGCGATGGCAGGATCGACGCGATTATCCCAAACGCAGCCAGCAACAATCTTGCTCTCTATCTAGGTAAAGGTAATGGGACGTTTGTCGGGGCCCCACTGTATACCACCACGGGCAACGCAGCCGCCATGGTAGTCGGGGATGTCAATGGCGACGGAATCCCCGATGTTCTGATTAATGACGGACAGGGCACAGTATGGATCTACCTCGGTCGAAGTGGTGGTGTTCTGGATCCAAGCCCTAGACAGATCAAAATCGGTGGGGATTATTCGTCGGCGATAGCGCTGGACGACTTTAACAACGATGGGAAGCTCGATATGGTTATCACCAGTATCGCCTCCCCCAACGTATCCGTCGCCTTGGGAAATGGCGACGGAACATTCGGTGCGCCGATCGTTTCCGCAAGCGGCTTAACCGGCACGCAAGCAGTTTCTATTGGCGATTTTAACCACGACGGCGAACAAGACCTGGCGTTGGTAGGTTCTGATTCTGTAGCCATTGTGCTTGGCAACGGGGACGGAACGTTCCGACTGGGACGTACCTTCGCCGTCGGGTTCGACCCGATGTGGATTATTTCAGGAGACTTCAACGGCGATGGTGCGCTGGATCTTGCAGTTAGCAATGCCGGCAGCTCGAACGTAAGTGTCTTGCTGGGCAAGGGTGATGGAACCTTTCACGCCGCGAAAAACTATTATGTTAAGTTCGCCGGGGATTTGATCTCGGCTGATCTGAATAATGATGGCATTCCGGATCTCGTCGTTACCAACAAGGACTCGCTGGCGGTCTTGCTCGGGAACGGCGATGGAAGCTTTGATCGTGGCACGAACATTAGCACGCGAGCCTTGCAGCTGGCCGCCCTTGATGTAAACGGAGACGGGAATATTGATCTTGCATTTACCACAGCAGGAGGGGGATTTGCCGTAGTGCTGGGTAACGGCGATGGCACGTTTCAGAAGTCTCTTAGCTTCTTGGGAGGGAGTTATCCGAGCGTCTTGAATGTCGCCGATTTCAACCTGGATGGGAAACCGGATGTTGTGGTCATGGGTTTAGCCAGTCTGACCATCTTGTTGAGCACGACCACTCCTTGAAGTTTCGGCGGGCTGGTTTTGGGAGACATCCCCAAAGCAGGGCACCCCGTGGGCGAACGTAAAAGATTTGATCACTTTGCCTTGGCGGAGGGAGTCGGTGCTTCCGGTGATTGTTTAAGGACGACCACGGCGAATCTGCTAGCTCGACGGTCCTCCGCGCCGATTACGACGCGCAGGCATAGACCAAAGTTCAGCGCCATCGATGTAAACGCTCCGGTGCGCAGCCGCGAATTATAGCTGAGGCTTCCGAAGAGAAATGCTAGGCTGGTAAGGTGACCTGGCAGCCACACTCGCGTCCCTGCAACTGCATTGCAGTCCCACTTCTGGTGTTGATGATCTTCCACGTTACAGGCTCAGCTTCCGCCGCCACCTGGAGCGTGCGCGCACAGCCTATGCGATTAGTGAATGGTGCTCCGGTTTTATTCGAGATGAAACCTCCAACGCGACTAAAATCTCTAAGTGGAAGCTGGCTCGGACACGAAATCTCCTTCAGCTTCGATGCCTCTACCAAGATGTGGTTCGCGTTAGCAGGCGTCAGCCTGGAAACAACGCCAGGAACCTACTCGCTTGAGCTCACCGGAGAAACAGAGGCAGGAAAGTCGGCAAACAAAAGTCTTTCGTTCAGCCAAAAGTTTACCGTTGCCCGCGGTAAATATCCCAAGATTGCCGCCAAGCTCAGCGTGGAAGGCAAGTTCACCGAGCCCGACCCCGAACAGCAGAAACAAATTGCCGAAGGCGTTCAAATCAAGAAAGATTATTTGAGCCGGGTCACGCCAGAGCGCGAGTGGTCAGGGCAATTCGCCGCGCCTGCTGACGCTGCGATTTCTGACGTTTTCGGTTCCGAGCGCATCTTTAACGGCAGAACTTCCAGTCCCCACCTGGGCTTAGATTTTCGCATGCCTAGCGGAACTCCAGTCGCCGCTATGAATGACGGTACAGTGCTGCTGGCGCGTCCGCTCTATTTCGAAGGCAACTTCGTCGTGCTGGATCACGGCCAGGGTCTGCTCACACTTTACTTGCATCTTTCCGAGTTCAAGGTGAAGGAGGGTGATCAGGTAAAACGCGGCCAGATAATCGGCCTTAGCGGCGGCACGGGCCGGGCCACGGGCCCTCACCTCCACGTCGCAGTACGATGGCAGGGGACTTATCTCGACCCTGCACAACTGATACGTTTACGCCTTCCGCAGTTGGCAGCTGGCAATTAGCAGTTAGCCAACAACCGTCACCATCCAACTCTTATATCCGTAATGGCTAACTGCAAATTGCTATTTGCTGATATCCTCATGCATTCCCGCCCGAAAGCCGACTTAATCCTCGCGAGGAAAGATCCTCAAGCGCGTCCTTTAGAGTTTCTTTCAACTCCAGATTGCGGATCAGGCGGTGCAGATAGTTTGGATGCACTCCGAGAATGCGGGCCGCATCGGCGTAACTACCTTGCGTTTGCTCGACCGCATCGAGAATGAGCTGCTTCTTCAGTTCTTTTACCGCCGCGTGGTATTTCGCCTCCGTCATCTCCGGCACTGGAGTGCGCTCCAGCAACGACTCTGGCAAATCCTCCGGCAGAATCATGTCGGAAGATCCCAACACCAGCGCATGCTCGACGGCATTTTCCAGTTCACGCACGTTGCCCGGCCAATCGTAATTCACCATGCGAGACAGCGCTTCGCGCGAGATCGGACGGGGCTTCACTTTGCAGCGTTTCGCGTGCTTCTGCACGAAATGGCGCGCCAGCATGGGAATATCTTCCCGCCGATCCCGCAGCGCGGGCATGGTAATCTTCAAGACCGCTAGCCTGTAATACAGGTCCTGGCGAAATTTCCCATCGCGCACGGCCTGTTCCAGCTTGCAATTGGTAGCCGCAATCAGCCGGACGTCGACCTTGATCGTCTGCGTCCCGCCAACACGTTCGAACTCGCGCTCTTGCAAAACGCGCAACAATTTCACTTGTAGAGCGGGAGCCAACTCGCCGATCTCGTCAAGAAATACCACTCCTCCATCGGCGACTTCGAGCCGGCCTTTCTTCAGGCTGCCCGCTCCTGTAAATGCTCCTCGCTCGTGACCGAACAAATCGCTCTCCAGCAACGTCTCCGGAATCGCCGCGCAATTAATGGCTACAAACGGCTTCGCGGCCCGCGGACTGTTGCGGTGCAACGCCCGCGCTGCCAACTCCTTGCCGGTTCCACTCTCGCCTTCGATCAACACCGTCGACTCCGTTGGAGCTACACGCTTGAGAAATTGGTAGACCTCCTTCATGCGCGCCCCTTCGCCCACCAAGCTCCGCTCCTGACTGATCTCCACCGTCAGGCGCTCGTTCTCTTGCTCCAACCATTGCAAGCGACGGGCATTCTCGAGCGCAACCGCCGAGATGCCAGCAATCGCGGTCACCAGTTGCAGGTCTTCTTCGCGCAGCAAAGCGCCGATACTACTGCTGTCGAGATAAATACACCCGATCACGCGCTGAAATACGGTCAAGGGCACACACAATAAAGAGCGCACTTCCGATGCCGCCAGGCTCTCGACCTCGCGCAAATCCCCGCTGCTGGCAACATCCGTACCCAGTATCGAGATCCCCTGTTCCAACACCTGGCGTGCTACTGTGCGGCTCACCTTAACCAACTGGACTTGCCCTGATTCGCGCATTCGTACAAACGTGGAATTGAATTGCTGCCCCTCCCGGTCGGCCAGCAGAATGGCGCCGCGTCCGGCAGGCACCACCTCAAAAATCAAGTCGAGCAATTGGCCTTGCAGGTCATCGAGATCACGAATCGCGTGCACGATCCGGCTGATCTTAAGCAGCGCGTTCAGGTTACGGGCCACCTGGGAGGTCGCGGGTAACTCACGCTGCAACCGGTCCGGGTGCAGGTAGACCACATCCCTGGGATGGATGATGGTGGTTTCAACCGTTCCCCGCGCGTCCTCAAATTCCACCTGGCCCTCGGCGGGTAAGATATTTTCTTCCTCGAGCAGGAACAAAAAGGAGGAGTCACCGGCTGAGATTGCGTCTCCATGTTGCAGCCACTGCTCTTCGACCCCAGCGCCGTTCACCAGCGTTCCATTGCGGCTATCCAGATCACGTACCTGGAACCTTCCGGCCTGGCCGGAAATCAAGCAATGCCTTCGCGAAACTGATGGGTCTGAAACTGCTATTCCGTTCGACGCTTCTCGACCAATGGTTATCTCCGCTTCAGAAAGAGGAATCGTCGAATCTTTCAAAGGCCCGGAAAGCACCAGGAGTCTGGGACGCACACATCACCTCGTGCCCCTTCTTATCACAGTTTGGGCCCAAATTCATTTCCGAAACGAAACCGTTCCATTATCCGAACAGATAGAGTTTGCTATCTGATCAGATAGCGAAATTAGTGTCGATGCCGAACGACACTAATTCGGCACTCTTCCGGCGCTCTTCGCGGCTGCCTGTAAATGCTTTCCCAAGAACCAGTTGGCGGGGCATAGCATTTTTCTACGAAATAGTGGTCTGACTGGCATACCGCATGCACTATGTGAATTGCGCCACTGCTCGGCAAAAAGCGATGGGGGAAGCGCTTTTTGAATCAGTTCTTGCTGGGCTGGCCAATCAGGGATTCCGAGGGGCCCCCTCATCGGTTCCCTGATTTTTTTAGTTAAAAGACAGAGCTAGCTGGCTACGGATTGGTTGGTGGGTGACGCGGTCATCGCAGTCAGCGCAGCCAGCGGGACCGCCGCCCCATCCCGATAGCTAAATACCCGAAATTGCCGGCACCCGCTCGCCTCCACTGCTATCCCATCGCTCTCCAGTTCGGTAAATTTCCAACCAAATAGAAAATTAAACGCTTTTCCATCCAAAGATACCCGAGCTCAGATCTTCATGCTATTGGTTTTGCACAGACTTAACGGATGATCTTTTCTTGATGTCAATTTGACTCGGGGTGCATGGCGGTCGAATTTGATTTACGGCAGATTTGCCTCCGGAAGGAGACATTTCATGACGAGCATCAGTAGTTCGCACGGAAGCCATGCAAACACTTTTACCCCAGCCGAACGTATCCAGCGTAGTTTGGTCGCGAATGCAGAAAAGCACACTCTTGTCTGGCTGGCAGAACATACTCCTGGATGGATTCATTCCGACCATCTGACTCTGCTCGGGTTTACATCGCAATGCCTGGTTGGTTATTGCTATGCCTTGTCCCGATTGAATCCCGACATGTTGTTGGCGGGCATTATCTGCCTTGCGCTGAACTGGCTGGGAGATAGCTTGGACGGCACGCTGGCGCGTGTTCGAAACCAGCAGCGTCCACGATATGGATTTTATGTGGACCACCTCGCCGATACCGTGGCGGCATTTTTTCTCATGGGCGGGTTAGCTATTTCGGGATATGTTCATCCCGCTATCAGCTTCGGCATGTTGATTGCATTTCTAATGCTTTCCATCGAGGCCTATCTTGCGACCTACACCTTGGGCCAATTTCAACTTTCTTATTACAAATTTGGCCCTACGGAAATTCGCATTTTGCTTGCGATCGGAAATATAGCGCTACTGAAATGCTCAAGGATCACACTCTTACATCGGCAATTCCTGTTGTTCGATGTTGGGGGCGTAATCGCGATCGCAGGAATGAGCCTATTCCTAATCCTTTCGGCGACACACCATATCCGCAAGCTTTACAACGAAGAGAGGATTTCATGAGCCGGACAGGCCTGTTCCGGCTGCTAAAGTTTTCCGTAGTAGGCGGAATCGGAGTGGGAGTTCAACTTGGCATGCTGGCGCTGTTTAGAGTAATGGCTTTTAATTTTTTGCCAGCGACTGCGCTAGCGGTTGAATGCGCCGTGCTGCAAAACTTTCTATGGCATCGGCACTTTACATGGTCTGATCGCAGGCCGCAACGCGTTGGCAATTTTCGTAGTTCTTTGATTCGTTTTCACCTCAGCAATGGTTTGATCTCACTAGTCGGGAATCTTCTGCTGATGTGGATGCTTACGAGAAATTCAAAACTCGGCTTGCTGCAGGCCAACACCGTCAGCATCGCGATATGTTACGTGGCAAACTTTCTAGCTGGCGATCGTTGGGTGTTCCGTTTGTCTTGAGCGTTTCGTCCGCTCCAGCATTAACGCCAGCGTACGCTGTGCAAAGGGAACATATAGCAACGCCGCCGTAATGCCGAGCGCCAGACCAGATCCGAGTTTGCGAACCAGCAGGAACGGAGAAAGCGCCCAGAGTGCATCAAGAATTACGATAAGAGGAAAGAGCCTGGCGAACTTCTGGCTCAAGTCTTTTATATCAAACCACGCGGCTGAGAGTAAGAAGAGACGGACAGGAATACCGATGCTCGCCGATAGAATCGCCGCAATTACAATCGTCGGATATCCCCCGAAAATACGATCAATGACATCCTGTAAATCTGCGACTCGCCCCAGAGCCACAATGTAAAAAACTAGAAACATTATTTGGATGAGAATAAATAAGATTCGAAGGTAGCCGCTTTGCACAACCGGCAAATCTTCGAGACGCGTAAGAGTTACTTCGGATGCAGGAACTGACTGTTGCGGAAAGAGATTACCCTGGGTTGCTCAATACTCTCATCAAGTTTGGATTGAGAAGTCGAACTGACGGGAACCATGAAGCGGTACCCGCGCTTCGCCAGTGTTTCTACAAACCTTGGATTTGCAGCAGAGTCGCCAAGCGCTTCACGAATCTTGTTAATAATCGTGTTTAGGCTGTGATCGAAATCTACAAATGTGCCGGAAGGCCAAAGCTTTTGCCGGATCTCTTCCCGTGTAATAACCTGTCCTGGACGTTCGAGGAAAAGAATCAGGACTTGAAAGGGCTGCTCTTGCAAACGCAATCGCACGCCTGCCTTGCGCAATTCACCGCTGCTCGTGTCCGCTTCAAAAACCCCGAAGCGAAATATTTTCTTGCCGGCGGTATCCATCGCTCGACATCATAACGTAATCAAAGTAGCCTCTGGAGAAACGAAGTAACCGCAAGTCTGTTTATAAAATTGGAATTAACCAGCTACCGCTTCTGTGGCCGAAGATCCGAGGATTGGCAGCTGAACTGCCGCCCCATCCCGATAACTGACGCTGTTCCCGGAAATCGCGGGCACTCGCTCGCCCGGCACCAGAATTCCTACCAGGTTCAGCGGATCGGCAGCCGATAGCGTGATCGTTGTCGAAGCGGAATCGAGCTTGCGCATCGCCCGCACTGACTCCACCGCGACCGGCAAGGCAAACTGTTCGCCCAGAAATCCATCCACGAAGCGGCCGCCGCGAATCTCTCCGCGATCCTCCAGCCGGCGGAAGCCCGCCAGCAGTTCGCGCCATGGCGGCAGGTTCGCCTCCCGAGCCAGAACATCGCGCACGACAATGCCGTAGCGCCGCAACAGCATCCAGCATGCGGCTTCCACGGCGCGAGGCCGCTCGACAACTTCATCGGTGTGCAGGAGAGCCCAGCGTCCAGCGTTATGCCGCGGACGCATTGTGCGCCCGCTTCCCTGCCCGGCCCGCCGCTTGGGATCGATGAGCGATCGCAGGTTATCGAAGCCGTCGGCAGTCACCAGGCCCGCGGCTACCAGCTCCCAAAGCGCGGTTTCGATTTCCGCCTTCAGCTTTTCTGTGCCGCGCACGATATCGGCAAAGAACGACGCGCCCCGCTGTCGCAAGAAATCGAGGACGATCCGCGCTCCGTGGCTTAGGCCACTATTCGCTCCCTCTTCAGCGCCGGGATGCCGCGGCGTCATCCAGTCTGCATCTTCTCTTACAAAGAATGTAATCGGCGCAACGCTGGTCGGAATCACGCGCCGCTGGCGCGGAGCCGCGCTCGTCTCCGTTCCGCGGCTTACGTTCGAGTCCAGCGTCGCGGGATGCGGCGACAACCTTCCCCAACCCACCGCTCCTGTCAGGCAGAGCTGATCAAGCCATTTGGGGTCATAGTCCACAATGCGGCGAGCCAGCACCTGCCGCTCCCACGCATTGGCAGGAATCTCAAAACCTTGCAGTTGTCGCAGTACCTCGAGTGTGCCGCGCTCGCCCGAAACTTGCGTGCCCGGAGCCACATGCTGCCAGTTCAGCAGCCATTGCATGAAGTGCGCAGCCGTCACCGGCTCGATCTGCTTGCGCAGCGTCGCCACCGTCAGCCGGTGAATGCGTGCCAGCAGTCTGCGCTCGCACCACTCGGTTTCTTCGGTCTTAGGATCAGTGAACTTGCCACGAAGAACAACACCAATCGCTTCGAGACGTAACAATGTTTTTTCTATATCGAATATGGGAATTCCAAGTGTCAAGAAGATATGTTCTGGAGTTACTGGACCAAGATGTGACATCCATCCCATAATTGTTGTGAGTAGAGCATCATCCCGGGAAGCATCCTCGGCCTCTATTTCAGGGGGCTCGGGATAAAATTCTGCATCAGGGAAAATGGCGGCAAAGATTCCGGCGCGCTCTGAAGCTACCCAGAACATCCATCCATTTCCCGAAGCTCTCGTCGCTCGGCGCTCTGCCACAAGCTGTTCCAGATAATCTAACCACTCTCCTCTCAAATCTAGAGAAGCACGACAGCCCTCCGGGAATGCCACTAGGGTATGTAATACATCGTGCATTTCATCCGCATCACGCACATCTGGCCATACTTCAACTTGCACCTGGGCAATCGCCACCGGATCGAGCCCTCCCACTTCTTCAAGCACCGACTCCGGCAGCATGCGCCGCATCTGCACCGCGCGCGCCCGCCGCTCCTCAAGCGGTGCATCGTCGAGAAACGCATACGGATTGGCATTCAGGATCTCGTGCGAAAACTGCGACGGAACCGGCGTGTCGACCGCGAGACAGCGTATGCTTCCATCCGCCAGCCCGCTTAGCACGTGTTTCAGTCCGTCAATATCCATCGCTTCGGTGAGCACATCTTTCATCACCTCGCCCACCAACGGATGATCGGGAATCTGGCGCTCGCCCTGAATGTTCTCGAAGCACGCCGCCGCATCGGGAAAAACGGAAGCCAGCAGATCATCGGAACGCATGCGCTGAATCTGCGCCGGAACTTTCTTTCCGTTCTGAAAGCGCAACAGAGCGAGCGCTCGATTCGCATCCCAGCGCCAGCGCGTGGCGAAGATGGGAGAATCCAGCGCAGCTTGTTCCAGAATCGGTTGCACCGTCGCCGCCTGCAGGAAGTTAAAAACGTCTCCCAACGGAAAACTATGCTGCTCGGCCAGCGCAATGTTCAATCCATTGTCTGTGGCCGCAGCCTGCAACTCGAAGTTAAACCCCACACAGAAGCGCTTGCGCAGAGCCAATCCCCAGGCTTTGTTGATGCGACCTCCGAAGGGCGCATGGATCACCAACTGCATACCGCCGCCTTCATCGAAGAAGCGCTCAGCAATCACAGTCGTCTGCGTCGGAACCGCTCCCAACACGGCGCGCCCTTGCAGAATGTATTCGATCGCCTGCTCCGCGCCGGAATCATCCACACCGCATTCCTGCTTCAACCAGCCTACGGCTTGCGCAACCTCCGGCTGCGTCGCCGAAAAACCTACAGGCGAAGTATGCGGCAGCATCTCGCTGATTTTCTCCCGCAGCTTTCCAATGTGCTCAGAAAGTTCCTGGGTACGCGCCGGGGCTTCGCCGCGCCAGAATGGAACGCTCGGCGGAGCACCGTGCGCATCCTGCACCAACATGCGTCCCGCATTCGTTTCAATGCGGCGAATCATCCACGAAGTATTACCTAGCAGCATGATGTCGCCGCGGTTACTTTCCACGGCAAAATCTTCATCCACCGTGCCCACCACGATGCTGTCCGGTTCTGCAACCACCGCGTAAAGCGAGTTATCCGGAATCGCGCCACCGCTGGTGATTGCCGCCAGTCGCGCACCGCGGCGCGCCCGCAGCTTGCCGTTCACTCGATCCCGGTGCAGATACGCGCCGTAACGCCCACGCTTTGCGGCAATACCCTCGGCGAGCATTTCCAAAATCGAATCGAAAGTTTCGCGAGTCAGATTGCGATACGGATAGGCGCGCCGCACCAGCGCAAACATTTCGTCCTCGCTCCACTCTTCGGCGGAGCAGGCCGCCACTATCTGCTGCGCCAGCACGTCCAGCGGAGATTCTGGAATCATCAGCCGATCCAGATCGCCCTGCCGGATCGCCCGCACCAGCGAGGCGCACTCCAGCAAATCATCGCGGGTCGTCGCAAACAATCGTCCCTTAGGCACCGCTCCGCGCCAGTGTCCGGAGCGGCCTACCCGCTGCAACGTCACTGCAATCGCTCGTGGTGAGTTGATCTGCACGACCAAATCCACCGTCCCCACATCGATTCCCAGTTCGAGTGACGCCGTCGCCACCAGCACCCGCACCTGGCTTTCTTTCAACTTTTTCTCCGCCGCCAGGCGCAGCTTGCGCGAAAGACTGCCGTGATGCGCCGCAACATTTTCTTCGCCGATCCGCTCGCCAAGATTGTGCGCAATGCGTTCGGCCATGCGCCGCGTGTTCACGAAGACCAGCGTCGATCGGTGCTGCTCGGTCAACGTCACCAGCCGGTTGTAGACTTCATCCCACATTTCGTTCGAAGCCACCGGCCCCAGCGGCATGGGAGGGACTTCGACGGCGAGATCGAGCTTGCGCTTGTGACCAATATTGACGATGACGGGATCAGGCCGAGAGTTTGGAGAGTGAGAATGGCCGGTGAGAAAGTGCGCGACTTCTTCAATCGGCTTCTGCGTAGCGGAGAGCCCAATCCGCACCGGTGGCTTATGCGTCAGCGCTTCCAGCCGTTCCAGCGAAAGCGTTAGATGTGCGCCACGTTTGTCATCGGCGACGGCGTGGATTTCGTCGACGATCACGGTCTCGATATCGCGCAGAATCGCACGGCTCTTATCCGCGGTGAGAAGTATGTAGAGCGATTCAGGCGTGGTCACCAGAATATGCGGAGGCCGCTTCAGCATGGCGCGGCGTTCGGGCATCAATGTATCGCCGGTGCGAACCGCGGTGCGAATCTGCGGCATGAGCAATCCGCGCTCGCCGGCCAGCGCGAGGATCTCTCCCAGCGGTACTTCCAGGTTTTTCTGGATATCGTTACCCAGCGCCTTTAGTGGCGAGACATAAAGAACCTCGGTGCGGTCCGCGAGATCGCCAGCCAGCGCCTTGCGCACCAGCCGGTCGATGCAGGCAAGAAACGCAGCCAACGTTTTGCCGGAGCCGGTGGGCGCGGAAATCAGCGTGGTGCGGCAGGCGAGAATGTGCGGCCAGCCTTGCTCCTGCGGCTCGGTAGGCGTGCCGAAGCGCTGCACGAACCACTCCGCAACTAGAGGGTGAGCCCACGCTAGCGAGGCAGGAACAGACATTTTTTTATTGTAGTCCAGAAAAGCCATTTTCGCTATTCATTCGCTTAAACATAAAGAATGTTAATTGTTTTGTTAGCTCGTCCGCTAGCATGCGCGCACTCGCGCCGCTCTCTTCGATGTTAGAATTTGGGGCGCTTCGAATCCCCAGGAGAACTCTTTGAACACCCTTCGCTCGCTGACGTGCTACATCCTGCTTTTCGCCTTCACCCAATTTGCTGTAGCACAGACTCCTCCGGAGCAAAATACCGGATCGCCGGCTTCTGCTCCGGGACAACTCTTCGGCTATACCGCCAAAACATCATCCACTGAGCGCGATTGGGAAAAGAAATTTCAAGATGGCATTGTGGCGGCAAACGTCCGCGAGAATGTGCGGCGGCTCAGCGCCCGCCCGCATCATGTGGGATCTCCTTATGACAAGGACAACGCCGAGTGGATGCTGGCGCGATTTAAAGAGTGGGGATTCGACGCGCACATAGAAACTTTTGATGTGCTCTTCCCCACCCCGAAGCAACGTTTGCTGGAGCTGGTTGCGCCTACAAAATTCCGCGCCAAACTGCAAGAACCCGTGCTGGCCATCGATCCCACTTCCAGCCAGACTTCCGAGCAACTGCCCACCTATAACGCTTACTCCGCCGATGGAGACGTCACCGCGCCGCTGGTTTATGTGAACTACGGCGATCGCGAGGACTACGAGCAGCTTGATCGCATAGGCGTTTCCGTTAAGGGAGCAATTGTGATCGCGCGCTACGGTGCGGGATGGCGCGGCGTGAAGCCAAAAGTTGCGGGTGAGCACGGCGCTATCGGGTGCATCATCTATTCCGATCCCAAGGGAGATGGCTACTTTCGCGGCGACGATTATCCGGCTGGCGGTTGGCGGCCGCGCGACGGCGTACAACGCGGCAGCGTGATGGATACCGACTATCCCGGCGATCCTCTGACTCCCGGAGTTGGCGCAGTTCCCGGCGCGAAGCGCCTCGACATCAAAGACGCGAAGACCATTACAAAGATTCCCGTTCTCCCCATTTCTTATGGAGATGCTCAGCCGCTTCTATCCGCGCTTCAAGGGCAAGTTGCTCCCGAGCCGTGGCGCGGCGCGCTTCCTATCACCTATCACATTGGTCCTGGTCCGGCGCGCGTGCACCTCGTCATGGCTTCCGACTGGGCAATCAAACCAATCTATGACGTCATCGCAACCTTGGCGGGCTCTTCGCCGGATCAATGGGTGATTCGCGGCAACCATCACGACGCGTGGGTAAATGGCGCGGATGATCCCATTGCCGGCATGGGCCCTGAGCTCGAAGAAGCGCGCATGTTGGGCGAAATGCACAAGCAAGGCTGGGCCCCGAAGCGCACTATCATTTATTGCGCATGGGACGGCGAAGAGCCGGGATTATTGGGATCGGTCGAATGGGTGGAAACCCATCGCGAAGATTTGCAGAAGCGTGCGGTCCTGTATCTCAACAGCGATGGCAATGAGCGCGGATTTTTCGAAGCCAGCGGCACGCAGGATTTGCAAGCGATGGCCAGCGCAGTCGCGCGCGATATTAAGGATCCAGAGAAAAATATATCCGTATTCGAACGCGCTCATCTTCGGGCTATTTCGCGCGCCAAAGATGCGGACGAACGCAGTCAACTTCGAAAAAATACAGACCTTCGCGTTGAAGCGCTCGGCGATGGATCCGACTACACCGCGTTCCAAGATTACGCCGGAATTCCTACCGTCGATTTCAGCTTTGGCGGAGAAGATGAAGGCGATCAATATCATTCCATCTACGACGATTTTTACTGGTACACGCATTTCGACGATACCGATTTTTCCTACGGACGCGCTCTCGCTCAAACCGCAGGAACTGCCATGATGCGCATGGCTGATGCCGATTTGCTCCCCTATGATTACGCCGCGCAATCCGAAGCGATCGCCAAATATGAGACCGAACTGGAAAAACTTCTGAAGGATAAGCAGGATGAATTCACAGAACGCAACCTCGAGCTGCAGGAGGGTGTTTTCACCGCCATCGCCGATCCGCACAAAACATCTGTGCCGCCGCCGGTAGAAACCGTGCCACCTTTCATGAACTTTGCGCCGATGAAGAACTCGCTCGAACAGTTGAAGAAAAGCGCCGATCGTTATTCCAAAGTATTGGCACGGTTTAAAGAGAAAGGCTCGACAGCGCCCCAACAAACTCTTGACATATCTCTCGATATCGTGAACGCCGATCTTCTTGCCATCTCGCGTATGTTCCTCAACGAAAAAGGATTGCCGGAGCGTCCGTGGTTTAAGAATCAGATTTATGCTCCGGGCGCATACACGGGTTATGGCGCGAAGCCCATCGCAGCCGTGCGCGAATATATGGACGAGAAAAAATGGCAGCAGGCGGACGCGCAGATTCCGATGGTCGCGCAAGTGATTGAGAATGTCGCGGCGGGAATTAACAAAGCCGCCGACGATTTGGAAGCTTCGATGAAATCAAAGTAGAGTGTTGCGAATTAGGCTTGCGACGAATACCATTCCTTATCGAATACTCGTCGCGCACTGTAAGAATGAAAAAACCCACCGGATGCTTGCTTGGGGCGTGCTCGGGTCAGCATCCGATGGGCTACCGTTTCTCCTTACTCACCCTGTTGTTTTCAGGAGTATTTGCAATTATTAAACCTCAGAACTCAGCTAAGTTCCGTCTAATTTTGTAAAACTTTGTAATTTTCATGCAAACAAATCAACACATTCTGATAGTAGTGCGGCAGATTATCCGCAATCTATCTGTCTTCGCGTTCGTGTTTCTTTCTTCTCTAATTCGAAATCACAGGTGGTGCGGTTGAGGCCATGAGTTCGCTGAAGCGTGGGTTCTTGCGCAGCTGGGCAAACTCTACATCTTTGTACACATTCTTCAGATCTTTATAGCCGTCTTCCATCGCCTTCCTCAGATACTCAAGTGATTGTTCGGAGAGGCCCATCTTGGCGTAGAGCTTCGCCACAGTGTAATCGTAGCGGGCGCGATCCTCGGGGCTGGGCAATTGCGCCTGCACTCCACTGCGCGAAGAGCGCACAAACACATCGGGATCGAGTTCCAGCGCATGCTGATAGGCAGCCACGGCGGGCTCGAACTCGCGCTTGGAGAAATAGGCCGCGCCCAGATTGCTGTAGAACGACGCCGAATCGTTGTCTTTCGTAATTGCCCGCTGATACTCCTTGATCGCGGCTCCGTATTTCTTGCCCTCGTAGAGAATCACACCCAGATTGTTATAGGCATCGGCGAACTCGTGATTCGCACGGATGGAGCGCTCGAAGGACTTTCGCGCCTCTTTATAGTGTTGCATCATCAGATCGGTGATGCCGATCTTGTTCAGAAGCCGCGCGTCATTTGGTTTCTTGTTCAGCGCTGCCTCGTAATAATCGAGAGCATCGAGATACATTTTGTCTTCGCGCAGCAGATCGGCCTGGTGCTCCAAGTCGGCGGCGGTTGCATTCGCTGACGGAGGATCGATGGCGCGCACCAGCGGCGGCGCGATTTGCACTTGCTCCGAGTGAGAAATTTGAGCTAGTGCGGCTGTGGAAGAAATCACAAGAAGAAGCAGGCAGGCTTTCGGGTAGGACATACGCACCCCCCAAGGACAACCAATTCCAACGCCGCTATTTTGCCACAGTTTTGGCTGGGCGCGGCGAAGAAATTTGGCGTGAGCCAGTAACCACGGTGGATTACCAGCTGAAAATAAAGTCGGCGCGGCGCTGGGAGCATCCCATTCGTTCAGGGTTTGCAGCCCGGAAAACCTGGGTACCCCCACCCCCCACCCCCTCGGTATGTTGGAATCATCAACTTGGCGCGAAAATGTCCGTAAAATACGTCTTCTAAAGAACTTAGGTACTAAAATCCGTGAAACAAAGGGCTTAGGGGTCTGTGAGTTGGATTCTCCCGAACCGTCACGGCTTTGACCATGATCGCCCAGTTTGGATTGTGGGACAAGGTTGGATGTCACAGTGGAGGGTGTTAATTTTTCGGCACGCTAGTCTGTGAACGTTTTTATGCCATAGCGGTAAAAAAGGGCTGCTTCGATGAGAAGCCCCTGACCTGACCGGCGAAATTTGTGCCAAGTGGAATGAGAGAGAATCCACTTGGAGGAAAAGCGGGTCATGCCAATCAAGAGGTACAAGCCAGAGCAAATCGTGACGATGCTGCGACAGATTGAAGTCGGCATCGCGAACGGAAAAACCACCCCACAAGCCTGCAAAGAAGCCGAGATCACCATCCAGACGTTCTACCGCTGGCGGAAGGAATACGGCGGTTTGAAGATGGACCAGGCGAAGCGGATGAAGGAACTGGAAAAGGAGAACGGCAAGTTGAAACGGCTGGTGGCAGAGCTGGCGTTGGACAAACAGATCCTGAAGGACATTGCGGAGGGAAACTTCTAAGCCCGGAGCGACGTCGGTGCGCCGTGGAGCATGCCCGCCAGGAGTATGAAGTGAGTGAGCGGCGGGCGTGCCGAGTGGTGAGGCAATGGCGAGGAACACAGCGCTATCAGCCGCTGCGGCGCACGGACGAAGATGAGCTGACGCAGGCGATCCTGGCCCTGGGCGTGAAGTATGGGCGGTACGGCTATCGGCGCATCACGGCATTGTTGCAGCATGCGGGGTGGCCGGTGGGCAAGGATCGAGTGCAGCGGATCTGGCGACGCGAAGGGCTGACGGTACCGCAGAAACAGCGGCCACGAGGGCGATTGTGGCTGGGCGATGGTTCGTGTATCCGGCTGCGACCGGAGCGGGCGAATCATGTGTGGAGCTACGATTTTGTGAAGGCGATGACGCATGATGGACGAGCACTGCGCATTCTGGTGGTGATCGACGAGTATACGCGCGAGTGCCTGGCGTTACGGGTGGCACGGCGCTTGGGGAGTTTGCAGGTGCTCGAGACGTTGGCGGATGTGATGCTGGTGCGCGGGATCCCGGAGCACATTCGTTCGGACAACGGGCCGGAGTTCATTGCCGAGGAGTTGAGGAAGTGGCTGGGGAAAGTGGGCACGAGGACGTTGTACATCGAGCCTGGAAGTCCATGGGAAAACGGGTACTGTGAAAGTTTCAACGGAAAGCTGCGCGATGAGTTCTTGAATGGCGAGATTTTCTACTCGCTGAAGGAGGCACAGATTCTGACGGAGAGGTGGCGCGTGGAATACAACACGGAACGGCCGCACTCGGCGCTGGGCTACAGGCCGCCGGCGCCGCAAGCCATCCTGCCGAATCAACCGGGGCATGGGGATGTGGAAAACGCTTCGCGTTTCCCACATCCCCACACCCCCGACGACGACTACGGACAAAGGTCCAAAGAGGCGTTACACTAACATTCCACTTGGTACAAAAGATCGGGCAGGTCACTTCTCTCGATGGACACAGGTGGTTGGCTCATCCTTTCTCGCAGGAGTATATCCTGCTGCCTGTGACCAAGAACTCGAAAGTGGTGGTCCCTCGCAGGCATCACCGGCGCTGCCGACGAATCCATAGGTCCTTCGGCCTGCAAAATACGCGGGCCTCAGGATGACGAGTTTGCGGCGCGGCTGAAGCCGCGCCCTTTCAAGGCCAAGTCGATCCTTTACCGCAGCGCTGAAGCGCTGCGCCACCCAAAGACTGCCATACCATATAATGGCGCGGACTTATGACACTTACAGCAGGTACGCGGTTCGGGCCGTATGAAGTTCAATCGCCGATCGGCGCGGGCGGGATGGGCGAGGTTTATCGCGCCAAGGATACGCGGCTGGATCGCACGGTCGCGGTGAAGATTCTACCCAGTCATCTCTCGGACAATCCAGAAGCCAAGCAGCGCTTTGACCGCGAGGCGCGCGCGATCTCTTCGTTGAACCATCCGAACATTTGCACGCTGCATGATGTGGGACATCAGGATGGAATCGACTTCCTGGTGATGGAGTTCCTGGAGGGCGAGACGCTGGCGGACCGGTTGCGCAAAGGTCCGCTGCCGACTGAGCAGGTGTTGAAAATTGGAATCGAGATTTGCGAAGGACTGGAGCGGGCGCACAAGAGCGGCGTGGTGCATCGCGACCTGAAGCCGGGAAACGTGATGCTCACGAAGACCGGCGCGAAGCTGATGGATTTCGGCTTGGCAAAAGCCACGCCTAACAGCGCGTCACTCGCTTCCAGTTTGACGATGACGATGCCATCGGCTGATCAGCCGCTTACGGCACAGGGCACCATTGTGGGGACGTTCCAATACATGTCGCCGGAGCAGGCGGAAGGCAAAGAGGCGGATGTGCGCTCCGACATTTTTGCGCTGGGCTCGATGTTGTATGAGATGACGACGGGCAAGCGGGCGTTTACGGGAAAGAGCCAGGCTAGCATTGTGGCGGCGATTCTGGCTTCGGAGCCGACACCGATTTCAGTGGTGCAGCCGATGTCTCCGCCGGCGCTGGAGCAGGTCGTGAAAACCTGCCTGGCCAAAGACCCGGAAGACCGCTTCCAGACGGTACACGATTTGAAGCTGCAGTTGCGCTGGATTGCGGAAGCTTCATCGAGCCGGCTTGCTCTTCCGGCACAGGTGCGGGCGCGGCGCGCGGTGCAGAAGCGCACGTTGATGATTGCCGCTGGCGTGGGCTGGGTTGTTGCGGTTGCGGCTGTGATTATTTTTCTGTTGAGCCGCGGGCAGTTGGAAGAGGCGCGACGGCCGATGACAGCCTCATGGTTGGCGCCCGCCGATACACAATTTACCAGTGTTGTGGTTGGCGCTCCGGCGCTTTCGCCGGATGGTTCGAAGCTGGCGTTCCTCACCGGTGACGCTTCAGAACCCAAGTTGTGGGTACGAGACGTAAACACCGGCGCGGTGCAGCCGATCGAAGTTGAGAGGCCAACATTTCCCTTCTGGTCGCCGGATGGCAAGTACCTCGGATTTTTTTCGGGGGGCAAGCTGAAGAAGGTTGCCCTCGCCGGTGGACCGGTGCAGGTGCTCTGCGATGCTCCCGAGGGCCGCGGTGGATCGTGGAGTCCGCGCGGCGTAATCATCTTCACTCCCAACATTCGTGAGCCCTTGTACAAAGTGCCCGAGGGCGGCGGCGTGGCCGAAAAGCTCACCGACTCCCAACCAGGCTGGACTCAGCGCAACCCTTATTTTCTGCCGGACGGCAATCACTTCCTGTTTACTTATCGCGATGTCGCTGGGGCGCTAACTTCAACTGCTGGCACGGGAGCGCTGTACGGAGCGTCGCTTTCGGGCGAGAAGCCGCGCCAGATATTGGCCAGCGCCTCGAATGTTCAGTATTCCGATGGATATCTGTTGTACTTGCGCGAAACCGTGCTGGTGGCGCAGCGCTTCGATCCCACGTCGCTCAAGTTCAGCGGCGACCCCACGCCGGTCGCGGAAAAACTCGACTATTGGAACGCACGCGACATCGTCGCCTTCACCGCCGCGCACGGCACGCTCGTCTATCGCCACGGATCGTTGCAGAAGACGCAACCCATGTGGGTGGACCGCACCGGAAAGGAGGTAGGGCGCTTTGGCGATCCCGGCCTTTATTTACAACCGCGCTCGTCCCCGGATGGATCTCTGGTCGGGTTTGTGCGTCCCGACGCAGATACTGGTAGGGGAGATGTTTGGATCATTGACCCGAGCCGCAACTCCACGTCACGCAGCACATTCGTGGATGCATCCACCATGTCCTTCGCGTTTTCTCCCGATGCCAAGAGAATCACGGTCTCGACCATTTCTGGCAAAGACTCGGCCGGATTTTGGATCCAGCCCATCAACGGCTCCAGTACACAAGAAAAGCTGGACACGCCCATCAACTTTGGCACCGTTACCAGTTGGTCTCCCAACGGGCGCTATCTTTTCTTTATGGTGCAGAACAGTGCCACGCGCCAGGATGTCTACTACATCGACCTTAACGGCGATAAGAAGCTGAAGCCGTTCATTCAATCGCCCGCCAACGATTCGGGCGCTGTTCTTTCGCCGAACGGCAAGTGGCTGGCCTACCAATCGGACGAATCCGGAAAGTATGAAGTTTATGTGACGGCATTCCCCGAGCCGGGAGGAAAGTCGCAGGTCTCCAGTGGCGGCGGTGGTTTTCCTTCGTGGAGTGCAGATGGCAAGCAGCTTTACTATACCGCCGGGGATAAGCTGATGATGGTGACGATTTCGAATATGGATAAGTTCGAGTTCGGGGCGCCGACCCAGTTGCCTCTCCACATGAATGAATTTGCTGCCGTAGGACCGGTGGGCCCCGGCGAACGTTTTCCCGCGTTGAAGGCGTTGAGCGGAGGGCAGTCTTTGCCGCAGGAAGTTATTTTGAATTGGACGGGGACGTTGAAGCAGTAGCTTCTCAGGGGCTGAAGCCCATATCTTTTTGGCATCTTACGCGGCGCTGAAGCGCCGCTCTTCCACGGTTGCGCAGGCATTCGCGATTACCTTCTCATCGATCACATCGTGGAAGTGTCCAGCTACTGCGGCGGCGGTGCTGGCGCGGGAGTTTGCGGTTGGGGTGGTGGAGTTGAGGATTTGTCGTCTTTGAAGATACCGGCTATCTTGCCGAAGAAACCTTTCTTCTTTTGCGGATCGGAATTCTGCGGATCTTGCGCGTTGGTAGAGTTCGAGTTCGGCGGAGGCGGCAATACTTTTGGTGTTCCTCCTCCGAAGACGCGGGAAAAGAATCCAGCCACTGCATTCTGCTGATCGCAGGTCTCGCGCGGCTCGGTCCCGGCCACGAAAGCTGAAGTGTAATCGTCGGGGCAGGTCGAGGTCGCAAGGCGGTTGGTAGCTTTGTCCAGTTGCACGTCCACCACGCCAGCGGGCTGGGTGAATTCCTTCATGTCGGCATACTGCGGCAGCGCCGAGGCCTTCTTCATGAACTCGGTCCAGATGGGCGCGGCCGTCATCGCACCGCTGAGGCGCAGATCACTGTAGTCGTCGTAGCCGACCCAGACGATGCACAGCAAATTCGAAGTGTAGCCGGCAAACCAGCCATCGTGCGAACTGCCGGTCTTTCCCGCTGCCGGTAGAGTGAAGCCGCGCAGGCGAACCGCGGTGTAACCGAGGCCGTTGTTGATGACGCCTTCCATCATGTTGGTCATCACGTAGGCGATGCGGGGATCGAGCACCTGACGCTGGTCAGTTTTGAAATTCGAAACCACGTCGCCTTTGGCGTTGCGCACGGAGTTCACGAGAATCGGGGAGAGACGGGTGCCGTTGTTAGAAAACGAAGTGTAGGCTCCAGCCATGTCGAGCGGCGTAGCGTCGTAGGAGCCGAGCGCCATGGCCGGCGTGGCCTTCACCGAAGCGATGCCCGCCAACTTCGCCAAGTCTGCGACTTTGTCGTAACCAACTTCTTCGGCAACTTTCACCGTGGCATTGTTCAACGACATGGCCAGCGCGTAGCGCAGGCTCACGTCGCCGTGGTATTCCTCTTTGTAATTACGCGGCTCATATATCTGGTCGCCGTAGGCGAAGCTGGAAGGCGCATCAGTGACGGTCGAAGCGGGTGTGATCACAGTCTGCGAACCATCGATCGCGGAGTTCATGGCCGTGGCATAGACGAACGGTTTGAAAATCGAGCCGGTGGGCCGCTTTGACAAGGCGTGATTCAACTGGCTGAACCCGTAATCGCGTCCGCCGACGAGAGCGAGAATTGCGCCGGTGTGCGGATCGAGCACAACCATCGCAACCTGCGCCTGCGGGCCGGGGAGAACCTCGGTCTCTATTTTCTTGCCGACCTTCTTGCGCTTGGTGCGCATCTTCTTGACCTGCTCGTCGACCAGCTTCATTCCCACCTCGACGGATTGCGCCGCTGCCTTCTGCAGGTCGGGATCGAGCGTGGTGTAGATTCGATAAGACTGGTCGTTGAGATCATGTTCGGTGAACTTTTGCAGCAGCGAGTCGCGCACCATATCGACAAAATACGGCGCATCGCTGGCTTCCACGTTCGGCGGCGCCAGCTTCAGAGGCGCGGCCTTGGCTTTCTCTGCTTGCTCGCGCGTGATGGCGTGAGTGTCGACCATGGAATCGAGCACGAGATTGCGCCGCTCGAGGGCGCGTTCGGGATGGCGATAGGGCGACAGGCGGCTCGGTCCCTGAATAATGCCCGCGAGCAGTGCAGCTTCTGGCAGCGTGATGTCTTTCAGATCTTTATTGAAGTATGCCTGCGAGGCTTCGGCGAAGCCGCTGATGGCGAATGATCCGCGCTGGCCCAGGTTTACCCAGTTGCCATAGAACTCGAAAATCTGCTGCTTGCTGAATTTCTGCTCCAGTTCTTCGGCGATCAGCATTTCGGTGAGCTTGCGGCGTACGGTTTTTTCCGGCGTCAGGAAAAAACCGCGGGAGAGCTGCATGGTAATGGTCGACCCGCCCTGCTCGTGGCGCTGCCGCATTACGTCGATCCACACCGCTTCAAACATGCGCGTAAAGTTCACACCGCTGTGCTCGAAGAAACGCCGATCTTCGATGGCCATCACAGCGTCGACCATCACCTTAGGAATGTCGGCGTACTTGACCACCTGGCGCTTGGAGCGCTGCTCGTAATCGAATAACGCGGTTACGAGTTGAGGCTCAAGTTCGTAGGCGGAAAGCTCATTGCCCTTGCTGGTGATGCGCTCGATCTCACCGTCGTGAATTGCGATGTGCGCCGATTCCGGGCTGTGATAGCTTTCGGGCCCGGGCGTGATCTCGATGCCGTCGCTGACCAGGTGAAAGCTGCCGAGCGGCGACTGGCCGTCTTTATCGGAATACCCGGCACGGCGCAGGAAGCCGGCGATCTCCTTGGCATCCAGTTTGTCGCCGTCGTGCAGGGTGCGAGGCAGGGCGTAAATTTTGGCAGAGTTGCTGAATACTGGCGAGCGGAAGCGCTGCTGAATGATGCGGTCGTACTTGATGTAGAAGTAGCTGAGGAATCCGCAAACGCCGATGGCCACGACCAGAAAAATGATCAGCGCAGCCCGAATAACGGGATCGCGGGGGAGCCCGCGCCATTTTTTGCCGTCCTTGTCTCCGGTTTTTGGGATCTTGATCTTAATGGCCACGTTTGAACTCTTACACCCGCACTAAAAACCGCCTACTGGTCAGACGTTGGGATGCGGCAAAAGGTTTGACCGCACACCATTTACGGCTCCCTTGCAAATACCTCAGAGACTAAAGCCCTTCTATTTTATTGGCGCACGGGTGGCACGGCTTTAAACCGTGCCCTTCCCGAGCCAAATCACGAGGCCGCTTTTGTAGGATGCCGTGTCATTCATTGTAACGCTCGGCACACAAACAAAAAGAGACCCGCAGTTCATGCGGGTCTCTAAGCTGTTAACAGGCATTCGAACACTAATTTCGTCAACTCAACCGCCCGAAATCGATTACTGCGGATCGGTCACCACCCAATAGCCCGGCGTGACCAGGGTCACCGGCGAAGTCGGCTCCGTGGCAATGCCGCTGGAGTCGATGCTGAGCGCTCCTAATTGCGAAGTGACGGTTGTACCGTTCGAAACACTGTTGTAGACCAACAGGTTCGCTCCGCTTTGATCGAACTGTCCCCAGTGTCCCGTCGCAATGCCAGAGGTTGGGAAACTGCTGATCGGGGCGAGCGTCCCGGCTTGCGTCCCGCTGATGGTTAGTTGGTAGCCTTCGATGGGATTGTAGGCAGCCCCTGAGTCGTTGATGCTGAATGAATAGACAAATTCTCCTCCGCTCGAAGGCGGTTGCATCGCAATGTTGAGCGGTGAGTAGGTGGTGCTAAAAGGAGATCCTGTTACCTGAGTAAGCGTGCCAGCCGGAGTCGTAGTGGCGGTCTGCTGAATGTTGAATACGTATAGATTGTTGTCATCCGTGCCACTGAAGCCGAATCCGGGCGCGGCTGAGTTTCCGGTTGTGCCGACCAGATAGTTGCCGCTGGCATCGCCCTGCAGTTGCCACATGTTGAATGCGAAGGGGCTGCTCGAAAGTTCCGTCAGCGCCCCAACGGTGGTGCCGCTT
The DNA here is from genome assembly GCA_963838015.1 of uncultured Acidobacteriaceae bacterium. Lineage (GTDB taxonomy): Bacteria > Acidobacteriota > Terriglobia > Terriglobales > Acidobacteriaceae > Sulfotelmatobacter. The sequence goes on from CAWIPG010000002.1 coordinate 763,016, forward strand.
GTCCCGTTTCCAATGGAGTAGCCGAGCACACCAGCACCTGTATGGTCGAGCAAGGTCTCGGTCACATAAAGATAATTGCCGAGGCCATCCGTAGTTAGATTTCCGGGGCTGCCCCCTGCCGGCGTCGGAAAAGGAGAGCCGGTGACCGCCGTCAAAGCGCCGGTGGTCGCGATTTGAAAGACAAAAATCTGATTTTCAAAACTATCTGCAATAAACAGAAGCGTGCCCGCGGGGTTGGTTGCGATGTTGTATTGGTTGAAAGGAATCGAAACATCCGGAATAAACGACAACGGTGCGGGAAGGCCACTCACTAGCGTGAGGGCGCCGCTGGTACTCACAGACCAGCCGAAAAGTTCATCGTTTGGCGGGCCGAACACGGCGTACACAAATGGCTGCTGCCCGGATTGCTGCACCACAACCATGCCAGCACCGGGATTGCCCGTTATTGTGGTTTGCGGAGCGACGAAGTTGGTGGTTGCCGCAAATGTGCTGGAGGTAAGGGTGTAGCCATCTACAGTACCGCCCTGGTCCACGGCAAAAGCGAATGCTGTCGCGGTGGTACTCCCACCCCCGCCGCCACCGCCGAAACTACCGCTACCAGTCCCGCCCCCCGCGGTGCAGGGCAAAGCGCCGAAACCGCCGCATGAGTACTCATTGCAATCGACCATCGACATGGTTGCCAGCACGGCCATCGCACAGAGTAACAATCGGGCTTTTATCGTCATAAACTGCCTCCACCTCAGGCTTACTGTTTGCGAACGCTCCTGCTGCTGCCACAGGAAACGAATCGCGAATCTGGATCTCCGCCACGCTACTTTCTACTTCGAGAGCATAGCTTCGAAGGCGTGAAGAAATTCTTATCCAATCGCGATACTAGGTGGAAGGTAACGTGGTGGCAACGTTACGAATGTCACTGGCCTTCGAGTGAGCAAGTACTAATTAAGTGTGCTCGACAGAAGTAGTCGATGCGCCGCCTTAGATTGATTACTACCCGGTGCGGCTGATCAGATCACTGATGGAGCTGTTTCTCGCAGAGTGACTCGCACGAATTTACATGCGCGGGGTTGCGTTGCGGTTCACTCAAAGGGTCGTGGAACGCGGCGATTTCGCGGCATCGACATCTGTTATCTATGCGCATGGTAAATATGCGACCGCATGCAGTCGCACTTAGTCTAAAGATAACTTTTCGCGCGCAATGTGCAGTTAAGAATCGCGTTGTGACCATTGGACGTGACCGATCGATTGCATAGTAACCACACATTTCCCTTGCCTCCAATATTAGAAGCTGACAAGATTCGAATTGAATTCACGCGGAGGATCTCTCAAGTGAAACGAACAAGCATTCTCACCGCATTCCTTGTTGCCCTGGCGCTCATCTCGACTGGATGCGGCACTACTGACTATCTGGAGTCAGTGACGATCTCAGCTGCCGGCGCAACCCCCGGAGGCACTTACAATCTACCGGGCGTCGACGCGACGCTTCAGCTACAGGTAAGCGCAAACTATCACAGCGGCAAGTCCGTCAACGTTACAAACGGTGTCACATACACGGTTACGACCCAAGGCGTCGATGCAAACAGCGGCAATGCGCTGCCGCCCTATGGCCCAACCACCGTGCCCATCAACACCACCGGTTTGATGACGGCCGTAGAGTACTTGTGCACATGGCAGAACACAGCCACATCAGCAACCGCGCCCCCGGTCTGGGTTTTAACTGGAAATTACAACGTGGTGGCCAACTACCGGGGCATGGCGTCACCGCCGATCGGTGTCGGCGTGGGCTCGGAGGTCGACAGCTCTTCTCTCAGCGGCGGCTGCGGTCCGGCTAACTGAGTAGCACTCTTCGCACTTGCGTCTGCTCCCCCGCAGACTCTTCCTCGGCTGAAGCCGCCTTTAACTCTTATTCCACTTACGTCGTTCGGTTTCGTTGAAGCTGGTTGGCCGCTGCGCCGTCTTTCTGCAATAGAAGCGTCTTCTTCATCGTTGCCTTAAATCGGTACTGAAGCATCCTGCCCGCGGCGTAAATCGTAAGAACCGAGCACGCTTGCAGCCTCGCTTGTCCATCGTCAATCCACGGGCCAATGTTATAGTTTTTGCCTATGCCGCCCCGTCCTCATTTCTTTTGCGTTTATTTATGAGGATGGTCAACATGCCTTTAAGTCTCCTGCGAGGTCCAGCGAAGTGGCAACCAACTATTCCGGTTAACTCGTGAATATCGCTGGTAGATCGAACCGATTAAGCACCAATAAGCTTGGCCATCGAACAACGACAGCACAAACGCCCTTGGGCTTAGGGGCAGTGATACGGCGTATCTTAATAAGGTTGAAGCGAGAGTCGAACGACTTCAGGTCAAATCGACGGTCACTCCAGGCAGTCGCTCTACCTGACTTTAAAAGCCTTTATTTCCGCTGGACGGGGTAAAGTGCATGTCGAAGGAATAGCCGGGCAAGCTGATGGTGACCGAATAGTCGGCTGCAATATAAACTGCAGCAATGCCGGGACTATTGATGCGCTGCACCGTTATCTGCTTGCCCTCGAGCGGCAGCTCGTGTTCTTTGGCTTTCCTGAGGACATCGGTGCGGACGTCATCGTCGGTCTTTTGCGCATTGGGGCCGTCCATCATCGCGACGGTTTTAAGGTCATCCTGAAAGCTGTAATTGGCAAGCATGGGCGGCGCTATCTGAAACAGTGCGACGACAACCGCGCCTATCGCGATAAAACCTACAATTGCCTTGATCATAGTCTGAATCCTGCGCCGCAACGCCGGCGCAACTTCAGCCCTTGGCTTGCAGCACTCCTTGAAAATGTTCCACTATTGACGCGATGCTAACATCGCGTACTTCGCGAGTCGAGCGTAGAACTACTTCCACGGTACCTTCGGTAACCTTCTTTCCTACTGTGATTCTAAAGGGGATACCGACTAAGTTGGCGTCCTTGAACTTGACTCCGGGGCGTTCGTCGCGATCATCGAGAATCACATCGAAGCCCGCCGATTCCAGGCGGGTTCCGATGTCGATAGCCGCACGGAGCAGGGCCTCATCCTTCACGTTGACAGGAGTGATCACGATTTCAAACGGAGCAATCGACGAGGGCAGCCAGAAACCATTCTCGTCATTGCCCTGCTCGATCGCGGCTGTGAGAATGCGTTCGATACCGATGCCGTAGCAGCCCATGACCGGCGTAACTTCTTTGCCGTTCTTGTCGAGCACACGAACGCCCATCAAGTCCGAATAGCGGTAGCCAAGTTTGAAAATGTGGCCGATCTCGACTGCGGTATCAATACGCAGCGGCTTGCCGCAATTCGGACAAAGCTCGCCCGCAGTGACCGCGCGCAGATCGGCATAGGCCGTGGGATAAAAATCTTTTCCCGGCGTCAGATTCTTGAGGTGATAGTCCTCTTTATTCGCACCCGCGATCAGGTTCGTTCGGCCTTCGAGAGCCTTATCGACCAGCAGCGCGGGGCGGTCCGCATTTTTCTTGAAATTCTTCGCCCACTCGATTCCCATCGGGCCTAGATATCCCGCAGGAGATTTGAACAGCGCCTTGATCTCGGCTTCGTCCATGGGACGTGTCGCGACAGCCACCGTGGCATTGAGCTTGGCTTCGTTCAATTGATGATCGCCACGCATCAGCACTACTATGGCACGCAACTTAATCTTGCCAGTCTTCTGATCTTTCTCTTCCGCCATCAGAGCCAGAGTCTTAATCTTGTTCTTCGGCGACACGCCAAGAAACCGCGCTACATCTTCAATCGTCTTCTGTCCTGGAGTGTGCACCTCTAGCGGCTTGCCGTCCTCCTGGGGCCATAGGTCTTCCACCACCTCCAGCCTGGATGTGGCCTTCTCGACATTCGCCGCGTAGTCGCAGCCATCGCAGCTCACGATCTGATCTTCGCCCGCAGGCGTCCGCACCATGAACTCGTGCGACTCTTTTCCGCCCATCGCTCCCGAATCCGCTTCGACCACCATGTATTTCAATCCGCAGCGGTCAAAGATGCGGCGATACGTTTCGTAATGCTTTTTGTAAGAAACATCCAGCCCGGCCGCGTCGATGTCGAACGAGTACGCGTCCTTCATCATGAACTGGCGAATGCGCAGCAGCCCGGACTTCGGCCGCGGCTCGTCGCGAAACTTGGGAGCAATCTGGTACCAGATCTGCGGCAATTGCTTGTAGCTGCGCAGTTCTTTTTGGGCAATCGAGGTCATCACTTCTTCCTCCGTCATGCCCAGCACAAGGTCGGCACCCTTGCGGTCTTTCAGCCGAAATATGTTGTCACCCACCAAAGCCAGGCGCCCACTGGCTTCCCAAAGCTCAGCCGGATGCAGCACGGGAAGCAAAAACTCCTGCCCGATCCTATCCATCTCCTGGCGCACGATACCCACGATCTTGTTGAACGATCGGTTACCGAGAAAAAGATAGGAGTAAAGTCCGGCCGCGAGCTGGCGAATGTAGCCAGCGCGGACAAGAAACTTGTGACTGGCCACTTCGGCGTCCGCCGGGGCCTCGCGAAGGGTGGGAATGAAGAGCTCTGACCAACGATGCATAGAGTTTTAGTACCGTGTAGCGAGTTGCGAGTACAGAATGAAGGGGACTCGCTCATCCCTTAGAGGAATTGATTATTGTAAATGACAGAGGAACACAATTGCTGGATCTACTGCACAAGTTATACTGCCCGGCATGGATTGGTCAGGTCCCTGGTGGTTGCTAGTCCTCGGGTTCGGGCTTGCGCTCTTGATCGGCCTCGCGGTCTACGCGGCCCGGACTCGACGCTCCGGTCTCAGCTCCGCAGCAGCGCAGCTCGGTCTCAATCCCCTCCTGGACCCCGACCCCTTCAGCGCCGAAGAGAAAAAGGGATTCAATCTGTTCTCGCGCGGTTATGGCGGGAAATGGATCAACGTGTTTGTCGACAACGAGGAAGTACCGTCAACCCTGTTTTTCGATTTCAGCTACCGATTCGGATTAAGGTTCGTTGCCAGCCGAAAATATTACCAAAGCGTCGCCGCATTCTCCGCGCGCCTATCCAGCCTGCCGGATTTCCAACTAACCCCGGCAACAGCTCTCGAACGCGTTGCTTCCAAGCTCGGCTTGCAAGCCATCCAATTCGAATCGCGCCCCGAGTTCGGGAAGAAATATTGGCTCCGCGCAAGTGACGAGATTGCAATTCGCGCGCTATTCACCGACACCTTCATCGACCGCTTATCTACCACCGATCCGCGCGCGGCTTGGTACGTGGAAAAGAGTGGAGGATGGCTACTTGTCTACCTGAAACGACAAGCTTTGTGCGCCCGCGGGGCTGCGTTGCTTCCTTCAGGCCTCTCGCGAAATCGCAGGTCTGTTTCTCAACCCGCATTAGACCGGTTTTAACTCGGCTCGTTCGCGCAGATAGGATCACTGATAATGGTATGGTCAGAGCTCGCTACCCATTACAACATCATCCTGCGTCCCGAACCTGAAGGCGGCTACACGGCTCTCGCGCCCGCCTTGTCTGGCTGCGTTGTTTACGGGCGTACACTAGCAGAAGCCAGAGAGATGGCGAATGACGCGATTGGCGGCTACGTCGAGAGCCTCAAGAAACACAAGGAGCCACTTCCAACTTCGTCTTAGTTTGATACTAGATACTCGGTACTAGCTAGGAAGTCAACTGCTTCAGAATTTCTTTCCCCAGCTTCTGCGTCTCTGCAAAAAACTTTTGATATTCAACGAATAGTCGGTTAAGTTCCAATGCCTTGTCCGTCGAAGGATGCTTGCGCAGGATCATGTCGCGCACGTGCACTGGGTTCGGCAGGGTTGCATCTTCGGTTAATTCTTCCAGCGCGATGTTCGGGTCGTAGTGATACATGCAAGTATTGTAGCGCGGCTATCGGGAAATTCTCTGAGGTCACTCCTGCGCGCGGCGCTCCCGCGCGATAGCCGGCGCTACACTAATTCGGTGCTCCACAGATCGTGCAGGTGCACAATCCCTTCCAGCTTGCCGCTTCCATCCACCACCATTAAGGACGTAATCTTCTTTTCTTCCATTAGCGCCAGCGCGGTTGCGGCGAATTCACCAGCGGCGATCGTCCGCGGATTCTTGGTCATGGCTTCGGCCCGCGGTGAGATCGAGCACGTCTTTGCCGCGTTTTTCCAGCAAGCGCCTCAGGTCTCCGTCGCTGATGATGCCCGCCAGTCGCTCGTTCTCAACTACGGCCGTCACTCCGAGCTTTTTGCGCGACATTTCATAAATCACGTCTGGCATCTTCGTGTGGGGACCGACACGCGGCAGCGCATCGCCTGAGTGCATCAGCGATTCCACTCGCGCCAGGCGTTTGCCCAGCTTTCCTCCCGGATGCAGGTTGGCGAAATCTTCTTCCTTGAAGCCGCGCTTCTCGCTTAGCGTCACTGCGAGTGCGTCGCCCAGGGCCAGCATGGTCGTTGTCGAAGCTGTAGGGGCCAAGCCGAGGTTGCAGGCTTCCTCGGCGATGGAGCAATCGAGAGCCACGTCGGCGGCGGCGGCCAGAGTCGAGGCATTGGTGACACGGCTGGCACTTTCTCGGCTTTCGGCCTTCGCGGGCGAGGGCGCCCGCGCCACATCACTCAGTTCATCCCCGGTCATCGCAATCAACGGCACCTGCAGCCGCTTGATCGTCGCGAGCAGCGCCAGAATTTCTTCCGTCTCGCCCGACGCAGAGAGTGCAAGCACAACATCGCCGCGCACCACCATTCCCAAATCCCCGTGCAGCGCTTCCACCGGATGCAGGTACAAAGCGGGAGTGCCCGTCGAACTCAGCGTGGCGGCGATCTTGCGTGCAATCAGACCGCTCTTGCCCATTCCTGTCACAACCACGCGCCCGGCGCAGGCAAACATCAAATCGACCGCTCGCTGAAAAGCGGACGCCATTGGGCCTCCGATACGGTCCGCGAGCGCGCGCAGCGCTTCCGCTTCGATGCGCACTACGTTTTCGCCGACATGCTTCATGAAGATGCGATCTTAAACTGTGTGGACTTCCTGGTTTCAAATTGCAAAAATACTAAATTGCTAAATTACAAAATTCCTTAGAAGTGGTCGTCACTGGCCCGCAGCGTAACCGGCTTCTGTCCCAGCACGGCTAATCCCTTGGCCTGGATTATCCGGTCCCAGGGCCCGGCCTGCCAGTTATCCCGCAACTTTGCCGGATGCTGCCACGGCGGCAGCGCCACCATCAGATTTTTGGCGGTCGAGTGTAAGTAGGGTTCATACATGGAGCGCAACTTGTTCAATTTCAATCTTGCTTCGTCGCCGCTTCGCAATTTCAGCCCTGCGGCCGCTAACGCTGCTTGCAGCGTATCGAATTCGGCGTCGGGCAGCCGGTCCGGCGCCTGGGGATCGTAGCGCGCATTCACCACCTGCGCCAGATCCACGGCCGCATGGCGCGCCATGGCGAAAGTCAACCGCGCCTGGCCGGGATGAATCCCTTCGATGCCGGTGATTAACAGCGATGTCACGTCGAGCATCGTCATCAGCGTTCCCAGCCATGACTGGTTGCTGTGTTGTGAACGAAAGAAGCTCAATACCGGATAAGAAAGGCCGCTCTCCAGCAACTCGCCGGCCCAGCGCTCCCAATCGCGCAACACTTCGTCGAGCACAATCTGTTCGACCGCTGGATTCTCCGAACTTCCCGCCAGGCGCACGAGCAACTCGGTTGCCGTGGGCGGCGACCCGGCGCGCGCGTCGAGCATGGAGATCTGAATCTCTCGCCGCGAAAACGAACCGTATACCACCGGCAGATAGCCGATTACCACGCCGAGAAAGGCGAAGCCCATGCCGGCCTCAACTACAGAAAGGGCACGCGCCAGGCTCGACGTGGGCAGAATGTCACCATAACCCAGCGTGAAAAAAGTCTGCCCGCTCTGATAGATGATCTTCCCGAAGGTGATGGGCTCACCACTGAGTTGTTCGTGACCCCCGATGCCGTACTGCACCAGGGCAAAACCAAAAATCAGGGTCGCGGCCCAAAACGCCAGCAACCAGATCAACGACAGCGGTCCGAAATATCCCAGAAAACTTTGCTGCCGCACCGGCGTTTTGATATGACCCGCAATTTCCTTCCATGGAATCCACGTGCGCCGGTAGAACCATGCCGTGAGCCTGAAGTGCCGCGTGACTCGCCGCGGCAGCACCACGGTCTCAAACGCATCCAGCAGCACAACGCCGATGATGACGCAGCCGAAGATAATCGCGGAAATGTGGATGTGACTCATGCCGGTCTCAGTCGCAATCTTAATGTGCAAGGAAGGGTAACAGATTCGGCGAAGCTCAATCACCAAAGGCCGACATACGAGGCCCGGCTACTGCGGTTTAGCTTGTGCTGGTGCAGTCTGCGCAGGCGCAGTCGTCGCGGGTGTTGTGCTCGCGGGCTTTTTTACTGGCGGCTTTTTCTTTACCGCCGGCTTCTTCGCCGGCTCGTTATCGTCGACCACAGTTTTCTTGGGAGGTGAGGCCGGGATCGCGGCCTGCGCCGTCTTGAGGTCGGTTCGCAGGCGTACAATTTCCTGCTCTTTCGCTGCAGCCAGGGTTTCAAGGCGTTCCGCCAACTGCTTGCGTGTTCCCTCGAAGCTGTTCAAATCATTCGACAGCGCTTGGAAATCGTCTTTCGATCCGAAGGCTCCCGTCGATTCCACCACGCTTCCCACTACGTCGTATAGCGCATCGAGATTCCGGTAGAGCTTGAAGGTCGCGGGCAGGTCTTCGGGGGCATTGCGCAATTGGGAAAGCATCTCCGGCAACGCATTCTGCAGATTGCGCTGGATAGAATCCACATTGCCGAGCGCTTGCTTTTTTGAGTTGGCGTCGGTCTTCCAGCGCTCAATGCGCAGCTTCGCCAAGTCGACCTGAGTCGTCTTTGAGGTGGCATCCAACTGCGCCAGCAACCCATTCAGTTGCGTTACTGAGGCATAAGAAACCGGGCCGCCCTGGGGAGATCCAGCGGGCGCTCCCTGCGCCGAATATTGCGGGCCCACCTGAGCCATCGCCAACTGACCGCGAGCTGTTACGCTCGAAAGCAACAAACACAGTCCGAATGAAGAGATGAGTTTAAGGTTCATGGGTTGTGGAGTCAGTGGCGTGCCGCGTGCAACAGAATATCGATAAGGCGAGAATACTACAAGCCGTATGACCTTCGGCATTACCAGATTCCGCTCGCGAGAAACTACAATCTCTGCATGGAACGGAAAGTCTTTTGGATGGCCTTCACCGTGCTCGGTCTGCTGGCAGACTTCCTGCTGCCGCTATGGTGGGCGCTGGCCGCGACCATTCCCATTATTTACATCTCGTGGTGGATCGCCTACCGCAGCGAATGGTTCTGAACTTAGACGTTGGAAGCCGTCTGGGTCATGGTAAACGTTCCACTCCCACTGCAAGCGGTGGTGCCAGTTATCGTCCAGGTGCCCGTAACCACGCCGTTGCTGAGCACATTGGTGTTCGTGTTGATGGTCCCACTCACCGTAGTGCTGGTAAGGGTAAGGATGTTGCCTCCGGAGGTCACGATAATCGACATAGTGCCGGTCACCTGACCGGCGGAATTGGCGCTGAGTTGGGACGTGCCGGTGTCGCTTGAGGTGGGCGGACTAAGCGGAAAACACGAGGCTTGCTGGTTGTCGCTTTGGTTGTAATTGATGAACTGAAGGCTGGAGAAACTTAACGAGCTCCCGCTCAGAGTAAACTGGGCGACGAAACTGAAGCCCGATGCCTCACCATCTCCACCGGTCAGCGACGCGGACCAGATGCCGCCAACCCCGGCCTGCACCGAATTGGTATCACCGCAACCGCTAAGCATGAGCACGAGCGACAGCAGGATGGCAACTTCCTTCATGTATTCCTTTTGAGCCTGAAATCTGGTGCAAAGATTTTAACGCGAGATGATCCCGTAAGACTACAGAGATGCGGGCTGGGCGGTCAATGGATGCAAGGGTGGTGGGGATTTGTGGCACATATCTGTCGTCCTTGCGAGTAGCCACTTTGTTACTTAGCCTTGCTCCTCTTTTCGGCCCTGATCCTCGGTCCGTGCTCTTTCAGCTTTTCGTACAACATCTGAAAATGATCGAACACGTCTTCGTCGTCTTCCCCCTCCCTTGACCAAGACAGGTACTGGCCAATTGCCTTGTCCTCAGCGCAGATCTGGACGTACGAATCGAACTGCTCATATGCCTCATCCAAAGACACCAAATTGCGGCTCAAGAGAACACCCACGTCCTCGAGCGGACCCAGCAGAACGTCATCGATAAGACAAGTGTTCACAGTGGAGCCGGTAATTCCGAGTTCTCGCATCCGACTCTGAGTGTCCGCATCCTTAGGCTGGACTACTTGAAAATAAGGAATCGAGGTCGACCGGAACTCAAGAAGTTCATTCTCGATCAAGAAAATGAGACGCCGAGTCTCTTCGGTGAAAAAATCTTTCTTGAGTTTGTAGAGGAAATCCGATTTGCTCGTTCGTGCCAGGTCGCTCAGCTGCTTATAGGCTACCCATGCAAGCGCGACCGTAGTAAGCGCCGTTAGCATAGCCCATAGGTTGCTGGGTTCTTAAAGCGTCTTCAACCAAAACTCACTTGTCCAAGGCATACACTACTCCTCACTCACCGACGAGAACGGAGAATCCGGCTTGCACTCAACTACGCTCCGCGCTTCGTCTTCAACTCGGCCAGCAACTGCTCGATGCGATCTTCCTTCTCCAGAGCGGCGAGGCGGTCTTCCATATTGTCTCCGGCGATTTCCGACTTGGCTTGGCCCAGCGCTTCCGAGTGCGCCACCTTGCGCTTCATGCGGTCGAAGGCTGCGGCTTTGGAGCCATCACCCATGGCGAGGCGCGCGTCGCTGGCCTTACCTACGGCGCGGGCACGGCGATGCTGCGCGATCAGCACATCGGCCTTGGCTTGCGCTTCGGTCAGCTTCTGCTCCAACTGGCGGAGGGCCGATTTCAGATTCTCAACTTGCGCCCTCTGGTCGGCGACCTGCTGCGCGAAGCTCTGGCTAAGATCGCGATAACTCTCTACGCGCTGCAGAGAGGCGCGGGCCAGGTCGTCCTGCTTTTTATCGACCGAGAGTTCGGCCTTACGCATCCACTCGGCTACTTTGTCTTCGTTTTCTTTCTGTTTTTTCTCGAGCAGATGCTGGTCGGCGATGGCGATAGCGACCTGCGTCTTCACCTGCAGAAGCTGGTTCTGCATGTCGATAATTACCTGCTTGATCATCTTTTCCGGTTCTTCAGCTTTATCGATGAGGTCGTTGAGGTTGGCCCGAACTAATGTGGAAACACGCTCTAGTAGTGACATGATGGACTCCTTTTTTTAGCTCTCAGCTTTCAGCTCTCAGCTTCTAACTTTTTGCTCTTAGCTCTTGATTTCGATTTGCGGCTTCACAGTTGGGACACGTATTGTGCCGCAAGGTGCTGCCGATGGCGATGCCTATCGCTACGCCGATTCCCAGCCACAGGCCGATATGGCCTGCCATTACTCCCAGGATCATGCCCAGGGCTGCGCCCAACGCGATTCCTAAACCCATTCCTTTCGATTTGCTGTTCATATTCGACTCCGATTACTGCCTCCCTGCGCCTCGCTTCGCTCGGCGGGACAGCCGAGGCGGCTGTCCCCACATGAGCAGTTGCGGTTGCAATCACTACTTCGTTGCTCCTACTACCGGCGTGGCTGGCGGCTTCGGCGTTTTATCGCCTAGCTGACGCACTTTACCCAACAGTTCTGACAACGGCATGCCGGAGAGTGTTTCGAACAATGCGGGCACCTGCGCCGCCATCTTGGCGATGTCGCCGGTGATCTTGTTCATGCCGGAGGCATCGCCATTGCCGGTGGAAACGATGGTGATCTTATCGACGTTGGCCAGCGGGCTGGCCAGCGCCCTTACCACCTCCGGCATGGCAGTAAACAGGCGATCGATCACCGCGGCCTGGTTGTATTCCTGATAGGCCTCGGCTTTCACGTTCATGGCTTTGGCTTCGGACTCGCCTTTCTTGAAAATGATTTCCGCTTCGGCTTCGCCCTGCGCGCGTATCGATGACGCGTGGCCTTCAGCTTCGGAAATCAGGCGCTGCTTTTCTGCGGCAGCCAGAGTTTCGATTCGCTGACGCTCGATCTCGGCCTGCTTCAGCACGGTCGCGATCAGTTCTTTTTCGCGGCGATTGATTTCCGCTTCCTGCACCTTCACTTGCTGCTCTTTCTCGATTTGCTGCACCTTCACCTGCTCAGCAACAACCTGCTGCTGCATGATGTTGGTCTGAATGTCATAGGCTTTATCGGCCTGCGCCTGTTGACGTTTGGTGACTTCCAGGAACTGCGCTTTCTTCACTTCGAGGTCGCGCTGCGATTCTGCTTGCTTGGCTAGCGACAACGTTTCAGCCAGCACACGCTCCTGATCGGCCTGCGCCTTGGCTACGGCCGATTCCCGCTGCGCCAGCGCGCGCTTGATGGCGGTATCGCGGTCAGCTTCCGCCGTGGCCACGTCGGCGTCGCGCTTGATGCGGGCCACATCGGGCTTGCCCATGTTGGTGATGTATTCGTTCTTGTCGCGAACTTCTTTGATGGTGAACGAGATGACTTCCAGACCCATCTTGTTCATATCTTCGGCGCAGGTTCCGCGCATGCGGTCGGAAACCATCTCCGGCTGCTTCACGATTTCTTCCACCGTGAGCTGGCCAATAATGCCGCGCAGATGGCCTTCCATCACCAGCCGGATCAGGCCTTCGCGTTCCTGGTCGCTCTTAGTAAGGAACTGTTCAGCAGCCGTCAGCACAGACTCGCGGTCAGACTTGACCTTGATCTGCGCGACCGCTTCGACCGTCACTGCGACGCCTTGTTTGGTATACAAATCTTGTTGCGGCGCCACATCGAACGACATCAGTTCGAGTGACAGATCCTTGCAGACCTGCACCATGGGCAGCACCAGCGTGCCGTGGCCCTGCACAACCCGTGTTCCGCCCAAACCGTACACGATGAGTGCCTCGTGCGGCCCCGCTTTGCGATATAGCCTGGCCATTCCGCTCATCAGGAACAGAAGGACCATCACTCCCAGCCCGGCAAAAATCCAAATCTCGACCATCCGTGACATCTCTGGCATAACGCCTCCTGTTACAAATGCAGTTGAAAATCGTTGAAGTTTCCCGAATAGTTATCCACGCGAAACTGCGGGCGCATATGCGCCGATATGCTGCGACTGCTGCACGCGGTGCAGGTTGCACTCCACGATCGCGTTATCGCCGTAAGCAGCAGAAACCCAGCGCCACGTAGAACGAGATCAGCACCGGCCATGAAGATTGCGGCTTCCGCGCCCGCACGATATATGACATGACCGTGCACAGGACCAGCATGAAAGTGATGACGCTGAGAGCGAAGTACAACGAACCTTCCCTGGTGGTCCAGCCGTTTGGTTGCCAGTTGGCATCGAAGTGCACGACCATGCGCGTGGGCAATCGATCCCAGGCCAGCCAATAATTCAGTCCGGTGATGGGCAGCGCCAGCCATGCCAGCCAGATCGCCGTTTTGTACCAGTCTCGATTCATGAGGTTCCTCCGGGAGTCTATTTAAACAGAACGCGCAGCCTACTGCTCCTCCGGACATCTCGCTCCACAAGCGCACGTAGGCAATTCCCTTTTCGTAGCGCGTGACCACCACTTCTGTTCCCTTCGCAATAGCGCTGGCGTCATCGCTGCGCGCGCCGCAGACGCGGCGCGTTCCCATTTGCGCGTAGACGATTTCGCCGGTGCCTCCTTCGCGTATCGAACTGGAAACCCGACCCAGCACTCCCACCATTTCGTAGTCCGCGGGATCCATATTCTCTTCCTCGGAAATCAGCACCTTGCTCAGGAAGAGGAACACGATGCCTCCTCCCACCAGGCCGCTGGTGATCGAAGCCAGCAAGCCGAAGCCAACCCAAACGCCCGAGTAACGCGTAAGCAAATACCCCGTGCCGCCAAACCAGGCCAGAAACGCCGTGAGCGTGACGAAGTTGAAGGGCGAAACGCCGCCACTCTGTGCCGCATGCAGGCCGGAATCGCTTGCGGTTTGGCTTGTACAAGTCGCGGCCCCAGCGTGGCCTGCCGAAACCGGCGCATGCGCACCCGGAGCGCCGGCTGACGGCAGATGCGCTCCGCCGACGTGACCGTGAAAATGCGGCAAGTGCAGCCTGCCGCCGCGCGCTCCGCCGAAGACGAACGAAAAGAAACTAAGACAGAAGCCCACCGCAAAACAGATCAAGTAGAAGTCCGCCCATGTCATTGTGTGATTCATCGGATTCTTCTCCTCTCTGCGCTCGCAGCGCGACCATTGCCGGAGCGCTGATTTTCGCGGCGGTCATTCGCGCGCGCCGTCAACTCCGGCCTCAGCGCCTCCAGCAACCGGTCAGCCAAGCCGGGCGTGTCGAGAATTGCCCCCAACAGCAGTAAACAACGCCGCGTATCCTTTTCGCGCGCGGCCTTGATCAGAACGTCACTCACTTCCGGATCGCTGATGAAACGTTCGGAACCTTGCAGCAGCCATACGTCGAGTTGGCCTTCGGTCGTGCGCAGATCCGAGGTCAGCTCGGTGTGATAGCCCTCGGGGTCATCCACCAGAAAACCGGGATGCACCTGGAAGAACTTCGCCAGCAGGGCGCGCGAAGACTGCGTCATGTGCGGGCGCGCACCGCTCTCGATCTGTGACAAGTACGACTGGCTGATGCTCTTGTGCAGATCCTGGCGGATCGCCTTCACCATTTCCTGCTGGGTAATGGGACGGCCAAGGCCGCGCAACGAGCCTTCCACCTCGCGCAGGTAACGAATTTTCTCTCCCAGTTTCATATTCCAGATCACAATAGTTATATTGCAATATGCGATGTTAGTCAAGAACGCGATTTGGCTTGTTTTGTGAGGGTTGGGAGAGCTAAATCCCGGCTTCGATGCGTGAGCGCGGGTCGAGATAGTCGCGCAGCGCGTCGCCGATAAAGTTGAACGAGAGCACGGCCAGCATCACGGCAAGCGCGGGAAAGAGCACAAGGTGCGGCGCATCGAATAGGTGGGCGCGACCGTCGTTCAGCATGGTGCCCCAACTCGCGGTCGGCGGCGGCACGCCGAGACCCAGAAAGCTCATGGTGGCTTCGGCGAGGATGGCTCCGGCCATGCCGATCGCGGCTTGCACTATTACTGGCTGAATAATATTGGGCAGAATGTGGCGGACGATGATGCGCAGGTCGCTGGCACCGAGTGCGCGTGCGGCTTCGACAAATTCGCGTTCGCGCGCGGCGAGGACTTGTCCGCGGACCAGGCGGGCGTAACCGACCCAACCACCGAGTGAGAGCGCGAGAACCAGATTGAAGATGCCGGGGCCACGGAATGCGACGAATGCGATCGCAAGAAGAATTCCGGGAAACGAGAGAAACGCGTTCATCAGAACGACATTGACGAAGCGGTCGACGACTCCTCCGTAGTAGCCGGCGATGGAGCCGATGATGAGGCCTAGGGCGAGCGAAGTAACGACGACAGAACTGCCGACGAGCATGGAGATGCGCGCGCCGAAGATGATGCGGGAGAGAATATCGCGGCCGAGTTCGTCGGTCCCAAACCAATGGGCATGAGATGGAGCATCGAGGCGCGCGGGAAGGTTGATGGCTGCGGGATCTTGCGGCGCGATCCAGGGAGCGAAGAGGGCGAAGATCACGAAGATGAGCACCAGCACCGCACCGGTGGCGGCCAGCGGATTGTGGCTGGCGGTTACTGCTATCGAGCGACGGAACGAGATAGCGGTGGTGGACATGAAAAATAGTAAATCGCTTACAGGCCTTGAGACGGCTGGCAAATTATGTTCTCATATAAAGAGGGCCGGAAGCGCCTCGCCGGTCTGCATGCGCGCCGTAAACCTCCACCTCTGGCCTACATTCCAAGGAGGAAAATCATGAGCAAAGTTTCGTATATCCCCAAAGACTACAACTCAGTCACTCCCTACTTAGTTATCAACGGAGCCGCCCAAGCCATTGAATACTACAAGAAGGTTTTCGGCGCCACGGAAACCGTTCGCATGAACGGCCCGGACGGCAAGATCGGTCACGCCGAACTGAAAATCGGTAATTCGCACATCATGCTGGCCGACGAGAATCCGAGCATGGGGGAGGGACACACGAGCGCGACCACGGTTGGTGGGAGCCCGGTGAGCCTGTATGTATACTTCCCCGACGTCGATAGCGTCGTGAAGCGGGCAGTGAACGAGGGTGCGAAAATCCTCAAGCCGGTGCAGGATCAGTTCTATGGAGACCGCAACGGCTTCATTCGGGATCCGTTCGGACATCTGTGGGGCATCGCTACACACGTGGAAGATGTGTCGCCGCAGGATATGAAAGAGCGGATGAAGAAGATGATGCAGGCGGCGTAGTTTTGCACGGAAGGCGGGACAGTGATGTTCCGCCTTTCAATTTTGGATTGTTCTCTGCTCCTACGCTTTGCGGTTGGTATTGATGGCGCTCGTACCACTCCTCGCTTAAATCTTTCCAAGATGGATTCATTGGGACGATCAGGGCAATTTTCTTGATTCGTAGCCAGCTCTTGATGCGTTTCTCGCGTTCGATTGCGTTATGAACATCCTGAAAACGTTCGAAATAAACCAGCCGGTCGAGTTTGTATTTCGTTGTGAATTCCGAACCGATTCCTGTTTTGTGTTCGCGCACCCTTCGCATGAGATTATTGGTAATGCCGGTGTAGAGGGTCATTGAGCGGTTCGTCATAACGTAGACAAAATACATAGGTCCTTCGCGTGGTGACTTGCAGCAGCGCTGAAGCATGCGGGGCTCAGGATGACAAATCTAGTGTGAAATGTCTGTGATCGATAAACTTTGCGACGGTGGAAAAACTGCGTCCGCTTTAACATCTTGTCATACTGAGCGCGTTCTTTGCGCGAAGGACCTATGCAGGTTGGAGCACCACAGAGGTCGACCACGGGCGATGCGCTGACTTCAACTACTGTCTAATCCTCGGGTTCGCAACCGAATACAGCACATCCGTCAGGAAATTCACAGCCACATACGTCAAACCGATTGCGAGAATGCAGCCTTGCACCAGATAGTAGTCGCGGTTCGAGATGGCTTGGATGGTGAGGCGGCCGATGCCGGGCCAGGAGAAGATCGTCTCGGTCACGATTGCTCCTGCCAGCAATGCGCCGAATTGTAGGCCTAGGACTGTGATAATGGGAATCATGGCGTTGCGCAGGGCGTGGCGGTAGACTACCGTGCGCTCGGGCAGGCCTTTGGCACGGGCGGTGCGGATGTAGTCCTGGCTGAGTTCTTCGAGCATGGAGGTGCGAACCATTCGAGTGAGGATGGCGGCCAGCGCTCCGCCCATGGTGATGGCGGGGAGAATCAGGTTGGCGAAGGAGCCGGCGCCGGAGACGGGGAGCCATCCCAGCTTGATGGCGAAGAGAAGAATCAGGATGGGGCCGAGCGCGAAGTTCGGGAATGACAGGCCGAAGAGGCTGATTACGCCGAGCAGGCGGTCGTCCCAGCGGTTGCGGCGCTGGGCGGAGCGCACACCAGCGGGGATCGACAGGATGATGGCTACGAAGAGCGACGCCAGCGTGAGTTGCAGCGTGTAGGGATAGCGCTGGGTTAGCAGGCGAGTCACGCTTTGGTGGTAGCGGAACGAGGGACCGAGATCGCCGTGGAGGACGCCGCGCCAGTAGTGGAGGTATTGCTCGCCTAGTGGGGCGTCGAGGCCATAGGCGTGGCGGGTGGCGGCGATGTCGGCGGGCGGTGCACCTTCGCCCAGCATTTGCTGGATGGGGTCTCCGGGGACGAGGTGGATTAGGAGAAAGACGAGGCTGACTACCAGCCAGATTACTGGGAGGGTGTAGAGCACGCGTTGGAGGAGGAGTTTCAGTTGGTAGTTCTCGGTTATCAGTTGCCAGTTCTACTCGCGAGTGCGTAATCGAAACTCCTTGTGAAGTTCGTACTACTACAAGCTGATACGGGGTTCTTCGCTGCGCTTAGGATGAAAGGGCTTTGCATCTTCAATCTCCCGCGTGCTTTGCGGATTCGGTTGTGCTCTCCACGTTTTCCACTTTTTCGATCTTCACTCTCGCGATGCGATGGCCTTCCATTTCTTCAACGGTATAGCGATGGCCTTCGTATTCGAACGATTCACCCAAATACGGGATGCGCTGCAGACGGGCCAGGACAAATCCGGCCAGGGTTTCGAATCCGGCATCGCGGGGCAGTTGCAGGCCGTGCTGGGTTTCGAGGTCGCGGATATTGACTGCGCCTTCGAGGCTCAGGACAGATTCATCTTGCAACTCAGGTTCCGGTGGAGAGACATCAAATTCGTCTTCGATGTCGCCGACTAACTGTTCGAGAATGTCTTCGACTGTGATCACGCCGGCGGTGGAACCGAATTCGTCGACTACGACGGCGAGATGACGGCGGCGGTGTTTGAATTCGTCGAGGAGTTCGGCGAGGACTTTGGTTTCGGGAACGACGAGAACGTCGTGCATGATCTGACCGATCTGAGTGCGGGCGATGCGCGAGGCCAGAGGCTGGCCGAGATTGACGAGGCGAAGACGGACCCAGCGAACCAACTCCTTGTAATAAAGGACGCCGACGATGTGCTCGGGGCCGCGCTGCGGGTCGTAGACGGGGATGCGCGAGTGCTGGCCTTCGACTACTCGGTTGAGGGCTTCGTCGAGTAGAAGATCCGAGGGTAAGGAAAAAATATCTGGGCGGGCGACCATGACCTCGCGGACGGTAATGCTATCGAGTTCGATGGCGTTGTGGATCATCTCCTCTTGCGATTCGGGAATCTGACCGAACTGGCGGCTGGCGGTGACGATGAGCTTGAGTTCGTCGGGCGAGTGGACGGGGCCACCGCGGCGGGCGTCACGGGCGCCGAAGAGGCGCAGGACGAGGCCACCGGAGCGGCGCATGAAAAAAAGTATGGGGCGGGTAAGGGTGAGAAATGCCTCCATCGGAGCGGCCACGGCTAGCGCGATTTGCTCGGAGCGCTGCAGGGCGAGAGTTTTGGGGACGAGTTCGCCGAGCAGAACGTGGAGGTAGGTGATGAGACTGAAGGCGATGACGATGGCGATGCCGTGGGCGTAGACGGCAGCGTGCGGGATCTCGTGGACGAAGCGAAGTGAGCCTACAAGCTGAGCAACCATGGGTTCGCCGATCCAGCCGAGCGTGAGGCTGACGATGGTGATGCCGAGTTGGACGCCGTTGACGACTTCGTCGAGGTGCTGGTGGAGGCGCTGGACGATGCGGGCTCCGGTGCGGCCGGACTCGATGAGCTGCTGAATGCGGGTATCGCGGACGCTGACCAGGGCGAACTCCGCGGCGGCGAAAAATGCATTCGCTGCCACCAGGAGAAGGATCAGGAGCACGCGGAGCAGCACGAAAGCGATCATTGAGAGTTGATTCTGATGGGTAATTCTAACATTCCAAAGGAGCTGGGATGGGGCGAGGATCGATTGAGGCACGTCAAAACCTTTAACCACAGGGGTCACAGGGGAACACGGGGTAAAAACTTTTGGCTTTGCTGGGCTAACCTTTCTTACGTGAGAATGGTCTAAGTGGAAGGAGGCTAGCCGCTTGCGTTGCTTTAACTATTCAATTTCGTCTCACAATCTCGGGAACAAAGGCCGTTTGGGTTCCGTATAACAGTCCAGAAGGTCAATTCCAGCAAAATTCCCAGTAAGCATTCAGGAGGCGGTTGTGAACGGAAACGGAAATCATAAGAAGAAGCGTCGCAAGCTGTTTATCTGGGGTGGCATTGGGCTGGCGATTGTGCTGCTGATTACGATCGGTGTGTTTGCCGCGACGCGCGGCGGCACCAAGATTGATCCGACAAAGCTGGCGAAGGTAGAAAAAGGCGACTTGGCGAAGAGTGTGGTGGCAACCGGCAAGGTCACGCCCATTACCAAGGTTGAGGTGAAGTCGAAGGCCAGCGGTATTGTGAAAAAGTTGCTGGTGGATTACGGCGACAATGTGAAGAAAGGCCAATTGCTGGCGCAGCTCGATAAGGTAGAGATCGAGGCGCAGGTGGCGCAATCGCGGGCGTCGTTGGATGCAGCCGAGGCGAACCTGAGCAGCTCTGCGGCCGACTTCGAGCGCGCCAAGGTGGATGCGGAAGGTCCGGATGTGCCGCTGCTGAAGCGGGCTTATGACCGCGCTGAAGGTATGGCGAAGGATGGCGTGGTATCAGCCTCGGCGCTCGACGATGCCGAGAAGAATTATGAAATGTCTCTGAATAAACAGAACGTGGCCAAGGCACAGGTGACGGTGCTGAAGGCGAAGATCGCGCAGTCCAGGGCGGTAGTGGCGGAGGATCAGGCGAACCTTAAGCAGCTCGAAGAGCAGCTCAGCTATACCGATATTGTTTCGCCGATCGATGGCATTGTGCTCTCGCGCGATGTGGAAATGGGCGACGCGGTGAGCTCGATCCTGGTGCTGGGTTCATCGGCCACGCTGGTGATGACGCTGGGCGATACCAGCGAAGTCTATGTAAAGGGAAAAGTGGACGAGAGCGACATCGGCAAGGTTTATTTGGGACAGCCGGCGCGCATCAAGGTGGAATCGTTCAAGGACAAAACTTTTACCGGCAAGGTGACGAAGATTTCTCCGATGGGTGTGGAGAAGGATAACGTGACCACCTTTGAAGTGCGGGTTTCGATTCAGAATCCGGGCGGCGAGTTGAAGGCCGAGATGACCGCGAACGCTGAGATTATCCTCGAAGAACACAAGAACGTGTTGCAGATTCCGGAAGGCGCGATTCTTTACGACAAAGATAAGAAGGCGTCGGTCGAAATTCCTGACCCGAAGGGCAAGGACGGCAAGGATAAGATTGCGGTCAACATTGGCATTTCAAACGGCGCAAAGACGGAAGTGCTGAGCGGGCTGAAGGAAGGCGATCAGGTGGTGCTGCAATAACCCTATGGAGTCACAAAGACATGAATAACATCTCTCGTATTCCGATTCGATATTCATTCCTGGCGATTGCGCTGCTGCTGGCTTCGACATTGGCCGTGGCCTCCACGCCGCAGGGAACGTTCGAGAAAACGTTTCAGGTGAGCGGGCCGGTAGATCTGGAAGTGCAGACTCACTCGGGCGACATTATCGTGCGGAGCGGCCCGGCGGGGTCGGTTTCCATTCACGGCAAGATATACGTGGGAGATCACTGGTTGCTCGGGAGCCGGCATACCGACGTATCCGGCATCGAGCAGAATCCTCCGCTGCGGCAGGACGGGAACAATATTCGCATTGACTACGTGAACGTCCGCGACATTTCTGTTGATTATGAAATCGTAGTACCCACCGACGCAACGATCCGCACCCACACTGGATCGGGCGATCAGACTATCGAAGGTACTCATGGGAACATCGAGTTGCAGAGCGGATCGGGAGACGTGAAACTCTCGCGGCTTACGGGAGAGATTCGGCTGCAGACTGGATCGGGCGACGTGCGGGCGAGAGAAATCTCCGGTGCGATGCATGGAGGAACGGGCAGCGGGAACATCGAGGTGGAAGAAGTGGGATCCGGCGATGTTGATTTGCGCACCGGCTCCGGAAACCTTACGGCGCGCGGCATTCAAGGGGAATTTCGTGCTGAGGCTGGCAGCGGTGATATTACCGGCGAAGGCAAGCAGACAGGCGCGTGGGAGATTCGCACCGGGTCGGGCAATGTGCACGTGCATTTTCCCGAGGACGCGGCCTTCGACGCAAATCTTTCCACCAGCTCCGGGAGCATGGATGTGACTCCTGCGATCACGATGACCGTGCAGGGCCGGGTGCAGGAGACACGCAAGCAGATCGTTGGAAAAGTACGCGGCGGAGGGTCGCTACTGACGGTGCGCACGGGCTCGGGCGATATTCACATCGACTAGCAGTGGTCAGTGATTAGTGGCCAGTAACTCAAGCGCTGAAGATGCGACTAGGTTTTACTGGGCACTGATCACTGGACACTAATCACTTTTCACATTACGTAATGTCTTAACTCGCCATTTAAGGCACCGCCTATTACCTCCGTGCCTTGACGCGCGCGTTACCCAGCAATTACTTTCAACCATCTGGGATTAGTTCGTCTTCCATCCGCGAGGGAGCCTTTGGCGCAGCATCCGATTATTACTCTGACCACCGACTTTGGCAGCAATGACCATTTTGTGGGAGTTTTGAAGGGCGTTATTCTGGATATCGTCCCGGAGGCGCAGATCGTCGACATCTGCCACTCCGTGCAGGCCTTACGATGTGCTGGATGGCGCGCTGACTATTTCGCAGGCGTATTCCTACTTCCCTAACCGCACCGTGCACATGGTGATCGTCGATCCCGGGGTCGGAACGGCGCGGCGACCGATTGTCGCCTCCTGCGACAAATATCATTTCGTTGCTCCGGACAATGGCGTGCTCTCGCTGGTATATGCGCGCGAATCGCGCATGCACGTGCGCCACATCACGGCCGACCATTATTTTCTGCAGCCGGTGAGCAAGACCTTCCATGCGCGCGATATTTTTGCTCCGGTGGCCGCATACCTGGCTAAAGAAGTGGATGCGCTAAAGTTTGGGGACGAAGTGGAAGACTACGTGAAATTTTCGGCGCCCAAGCCCAAAGCCTCCGATGGAAACCGACTGCGCGGTGTGGTGCTGAAAGTTGACCGGTTTGGAAACCTGATTACCAACATCACTCCGCAGGATGTGCCCTCGATTTTCGGTGCTGGAGCTAAAGGGTTCAAGATTGTTGTGGGCAGCCGCGAGATCACCGAAATCCGCAACGCCTATGCCGAGGGAGCTCCGGGAGAAGTGATCGGAATTCTCGGAAGTATGGGCTTCCTGGAGATTGCCGCTAACCGCGGAGCCGCGGCACAGCTAACCGGAGCGAGCAAAGGGACCGATGTGTCCGTGATTCTGGGCGAGGGCGTTGCGGCTGGCAAAGGGGCTTAGAAAACAGGTTTCAAGGTTCAGAGTTTCGAGGTTTCTCCAACACTCTTGCGCAGCTCACATACTTTGAAACTCTGAAACCTTGAAACGTTGAAACCTTCTTACTAGTTTTTCGGCTTGGGGTGGGCATAGCGCTCCATTTCGCCCGTCCACTTAAGAAAACGCCACAAGCTGGTTCTTTCCCGCCACAGAAATTCCCAAAATTCTAGAAAGCCAATCTGCGTCATCTTGACGCCGCAGTAGGTCTCGATGCGCCACAGCAGGTATGGGCTGCGCCACGGAGCCAGGCGATGGCCTTTGGTCGCGTTCCAGAGAAAGCGGAGCGAGTGGCGCATGCAAGCATAATAACCACAAGCGGCGCTTTTCGACTATTAGACCGTTGTCATTCCGAGCAATGCGAGGAACCTTGGTTTTCGCCTTGTGCCGCGATATAGGCGGCTCAAGCGAGAACCAAGATCCCTCGCGTTGCTCGGTATGACAGGGCGAACGACGATTGCCGCTAGCGAAGCATGTTAAAATCCTGTCTCCGCCAGGGATTTCCTTTCATGTCCGATACAGACACTCGCCAGAAGGCCGAAGACCGCTACTATGCTGGGCTTGATTTGATGGGGGATGGGAAGTTGGAAGAGGCAGTAGCGGCTTACCGGGAATCGCTGGCTGTCGAACCTACCTTTACCGAGGCCATGCACGGACTGGCCCGCGCGCTGCAGGACTTGCAGCGTTACGATGAGGCGATCGCTGTGGCGCAGCGAATTACGGAATTAGATTCGGACGATGTGCTGGCACACACCAGTTTGTCAGTGCTTTATCAGAAAAAAGGAATGATTCCGGAGGCTGAAGCCGAAGGGGCAAAGGCGCGGGTGCTGGGGTGGAAACAGCAGTTGAAGAAGGGCTAGCTATTAGCTATGAAGATGAAAAGCTACTGCGATAGCGATTTGTACAGGCACTGGATTTCCATCTTTCAGAGCCGGTTTGAACTTCCAGCGTTTCACCGCTTCAATTGCCTTTTCATCTAGCCCCATTCCAAGGCTTTTTATCACCCTGATATGGCTGGCGTGGCCGTCGGCCTCCACAACCACCAAGAGTGTACAAGTACCTTGAAGGCCCCCCTTGCGCGCTTGCTCTGAGTATTCAGGCATAGGCGAGTCAATTACACGCGGGGGCGTAGCGCAGGGTTGCGAGTTTTTTTCGCTGCAGATTTTAATAAATTCTGCGGGTGTGTATTGTTGATTTTGCGAAGATTGGGCCCACATTCCTGCGGCCAGTAAGGTAGCGCCAGTCCACAAAATGGAAATCGCAAAGCGTACTCTCATTTTAGACGGCCAGATCAAATAGCTTACTGATTCATATTTGCCTTAGATCTGCTTTTATCACATCGACCAGACGAAACCACGAACTATCCATGGCGACAGCTAAAGCTCATACTTCTTCATCAAGTGCCGGAATGAGCGGTAGGAGATTCCGAGCAGGTCGGCGGCTTTGGTTTGCACACCGTTGGAGCGGTCGAGAGCGCTTTGCAACAGCGTGCGCTCGATGTTAGCGACGTAAACTTCCATGCCCACACCTTGAGGAAGCACCGCACCGGGCTCTATCTCGGTCATGCCTCCACCTACGGCGGCGGCGCGGACTTTGGGGCGTTCGGCCGGCAGTTCGACGTGCAATTCGTTCGTCATCTCCAGAGCAACGGCTCGCTCGATGGTGTTTTCCAACTGACGGACGTTGCCGGGCCATTCATAGCCGCAGAGATCGTCGAGCGACTTTTGATTGACGCGCAGGATACTGCGATTCGCAGCGGCTGCGTACTTCTTCAGAAAATGATTGGCCAGCAGGGGGATATCTTCGCGGCGCTCGCGCAGGTCAGGCACGCGGATGGGGATGACGTTAAGACGATAGTAAAGATCTTCGCGGAACATATTCTCGGCGACGGCCTTGTCTAGATCGCGGTTGGTGGCGGCGATGACGCGCACGTCGATGGAAATCTCAGTGGTGCTGCCGACCGGGCGGACGGTGCGCTCCTGCAATACGCGCAGCAGCTTTACCTGCATGGCCAAAGTCATCTCGCTGATTTCGTCGAGGAAGATGGTGCCTCCACCTGCGACTTCGAATAGTCCTCGCTTGTTCTGATTGGCGCCAGTGAAAGCCCCTTTTAAATAGCCGAAGAGTTCGCTTTCCAGCAGCGTTTCCGGGAAAGCCCCGCAGTTCACCGAAACGAAGGGATCGGTGGCGCGAGGCGAACAAATGTGGACGGCGCGGGCTACGAGCTCCTTTCCAGTGCCGCTTTCGCCGTGAATCAGAACGGTGCTGGCGGTGGAAGCGACGGTGCGCACGGTTTGTTTTAGCCGCTCCATGGCAGAACTTGAGCCGATGATGTTATCGAGCGAGTTGTGCGAGGCTGCGTCGCGGCGAAGGGCAAAGTTCTGTTTGCTCAGAGAAAGCTTTTCAAGAACGCGGTTGATGGCGAGCTTGATTTCGTCGACTAGGCCAGGGCTCTTGCGAATGTAATCGGACGCGCCTCCGGCTTTTACTGCTTCCACGGCGGCTTCGTAGTCATCTACTGCGGTGATCAGGATGACGGGAGAATCGGGCGAAACACGGTGCGCGTGGCGCAGAACTTCGATGCCGTCGATATTTGGCATCTTGATATCAGTAATGATGAGATCGTAAAGATTGCCGTCGATCTTGTTCTTTGCGGCCTGGCCGGATTGCACAGTTTCGACTCGGTGCCCGTCGCGGCGCAGAGCGATGTCGAGCATTTCGCAGATGGAGCGCTCATCGTCGCAAACCAGAATGTTAGCCACGTTGCCTCCCTTCCGCCGCAGCCGCAGCAAGCTGAGCAGGCTGAGCAGGCTGCGCGGGGCTGGCAACATTTTGATCTTTTGCCGCGATATCACCGGTCGACTGCCGTTCCGCATCGAGCCGGCGCAGCCTCATAACGAAAGTAGTTCCCTGTCCGGGCTTTGAGCGGGCCCACACCTTGCCTTCATGCGCCTGTACGATCTGGTAGACAACCGCCAAACCAAGACCCGTGCCGCCTTCAAAATTCGATTGGAAGGGCTCGAAGATCTTTTCGGTTTGTTGCGGGGTCATCCCAGTGCCAGTGTCGGCAAAGCTTACCTGCCAATCGTCGGCATGACGTTCGATCGACACGTTGAGCGTGCCGCCGTTCTGCATGGCACGGACAGCATTCTCGGCGAAGTTCCAGAAAACCTGTTTGATTCTGTCGCCATCGGCAAGTACCCACGCGTCCCGGACGGCAAAGCGGCTCTCAACGGTGATGCCGGTATTTTCCGCAGTCATGCGGTGCCGCACGAGCGTCAGCGTGTCCTCCAGCAAGGGCACCAAATCGACCCTGTTGAAGCGGTACTGCTTGCCGCGGGAGTAAGCGAGGAAGTCGGTGATAATCCCATTCAGGCGCTGTGATTCGCGGGTGACGATATCAAGAAGGCGCCGGTGCTCTTCGCTCATCTCGGGAATACCCGAGAGCATGCTGACCGAGCCGGCGATAGAGGTAAGGGGATTGCGGATTTCGTGAGCGATGGCTGCCGCAAGTCGGCCCACAGCCGCGAGCCGGTCCTGCATACGGACCTCGCGCTCCAAACGCCGGATCTCAGTGAGATCGTCCAAGGCATAGACATACCCGAGCGCCCCGCGCTCAGGTACGTTCAACGCGGCCACTCTTACTCGAACTGTTTTCCGGAAGGTTCCCGTAGTATCGAAGCGGACTTCTGCGTGGGTCTGCGACTCGGCGTTAGGCAGCGCGTCGAGAAATAAACCGGTGACAGGTTTTCCCAACAGATCGCCGGGCGCACGCTCCAAGAGTTTCTGCGCCGCGCTGTTGACTAGAGTAATGCGCCCATCGAGACCAGTAGTGATCAAGCCACTGCTGATGGATTGAATGATGTTCTCGTGCAGGATCTGGAGATCCTCGAGCGCACCGCTGGCGTGTTTCAGTTGCACGCGGGCCTGGCGTAACTTGGCGACAAGTTGGCCGGCAAGATAAGCGACCGCCAGGAAAGCAAAGAGGTTTATGAAGATGATTCCCTGCAGCGTCTTCAAGTCAGGGTGCGTTGTGCAATAAGACTTGACGACTCCGTAGTAGTTAAGTTCAAGAACGATTCCGTAAAGAATGAAAGCGAGAGCGGCAAACAGATGTGCCCACACCCGCGGAAGCAGAATGCCGGCCACGATAATCGCCAGCGGATAGAGAAAGTTTAGAGAGCTGTCCCAGCCTCCGGTCTGATGCACCACCAGGCTGACGAGCACCAAATCGGTAAGGACTTGCAGGGATGCCTGCAGGCGATGCTCCTGCCAGACGGTCAGCAGGAATGTATAGAAGAGCGAAAGGGCGTACCACAACAACATCGTACCGATGAAAAAGCGGACCGGCAGCAGCGAAGGCGTGAGGCGCGCCACAGACAACTGAATCACGAGCAGGAAAGTCAGGATCAGGATCCGGACTTTGACCAGCCAGGCCAGCCAATTTCGCTCGTCAAACGTGGATTGCATTTAGGTCCCGATGTTCCGGAAGAAAACGTTCGGACCAAGCCCAGGGCTGCCCGACCGAATCTCCACCCGCCGGCGCAGGCGGGTTTTTCATACTAGGTGGGAACTACGCTGAAAAGGCGTTGCCTCCCGACCGGATCATTTTTTAACCGTCCAAACTTACTTTGTAACCAGTCAGCTTATTTCTTTAACCAGCCAGCTTGGCGATCATGGCGAACAGCGGCATGTAGAGCGAGATCACGATGCCACCGACCGTTACGCCGAGCAGGCCGATGATGGCCGGCTCCAACATGGCCAACATGTCCTTGGTAGCCGCGTCCACTTCTTCTTCGTAGAAGTCGGCGATCTTCTGCAACATGCTGTCCATCGCGCCGGTGGCTTCGCCGACGCCGATCATCTGAGTCACCATGTTGGGAAATACTCCGCATTCCCGGAGTGGGTCGACGATGGTGCGGCCTTCTTCGATGGCCTTGCGCACTTTCATCAGCGCCTCTTCCAGCACTGCGTTGCCAGAAGTCTTAGCGGTAATTGCCAAGCCTTCGAGGATCGGCACACCGGAAGTGATCAGAGTGCCGAGCGTCCGGGTAAAGCGGCCCACAGCGATCTTGCGCAACAAGCTGCCGATAATAGGCAAATTGAGCAGCATCTTATCGAAGTAATACTTACCTCGCGGATGCTTATTGATCTGCTTGATGCCGAAAACCAGACCAACTACGCCGCCGATTACGACCCACCAGAAACTCTGCACGAAACCGCTCAATCCCATGACGATACGAGTGGGGAGAGGCAGGGCAACGCCCAGTCCAGAAAATAGGTTGGAGAAGATGGGCACAACCCACTTGAGCAGGGCTCCAACAATCAGCGTAGCCAGGCTGATGACCGAGACGGGATAGATCAACGCCGATTTGACGGCAGCCTTCAGACGAACTGCCTTTTCTACGTAGATCGCAAGACGCTGGAGAATGACGTCGAGAATACCGCCGGTTTCACCCGCTTCGATCATGTTGGTGGTGAGGTCGTCGAAGACCGCGGGGTACTGGCGCATGGCATTGGCCAGCGTCGCGCCGCCTTCTACCGTCGTGCGGACGCCGGTAAGCGTCTTCTGGAAGGTCTGGTTTTCCTGATTGGCTGCCAGAATTTCCAGACACTGCACCAACGGCAGTCCGGCATCGATCATGACCGAGAACTGGCGGAAGAAAATCGCGATGTCCTTGACCTTGACCTTGGTCGTTCCGAAGGTGGGCATGACAAATTCCTTGCCCTTTTCGCGGATTGAGCCGGGGGTGATACGCTCGCGCCGCAATTGTGCTCCGAGAGCCTGCTTGTTGGTCGCGTTGCGTTCCCCGGAAATCTTCTGTCCGTCTGCGTCCTTGCCGGAAAATGTGAAGACTGGCATGGTTTTAATTTCTCCTCAACTGGTCGTCGCTGATTTCTAAATCTTGCCGCCCAACTTTTGGGCTTTGCTGTGCTCTAGCCTTTCGATGGCGCTGCACCTCGCGCCATCGGCGATCCGCCGCGGTTAGTTAATGTAGCGCCGCGGTTGATCATTTCCTGAAGCTCTTCGGGATTGCTGGAACGTTGCAGGGCCGTTTCCAAAGTAACCTGCTTCCCGATGTAAGCCGTGGCTAATGCCTGGTTGAAGGTTTGCATCCCGTACTTGTCTTGCCCTGATTGCATGGCCGAATAGACCTGGTGAATCTTGTCCTCGCGGATCAGGTTGCGAACCGCGGGATTGGGAACAAGAATTTCCATGATCATGGCGCGGCCCTTGCCGTTTATGGTTGGCAGCAGGGTTTGGCACATGACGCCCTCGAGCACCATCGAAAGCTGGGCGCGAATCTGGGGCTGCTGGTGCGCCGGAAAGACGTCGATGATGCGGTTGATCGTGGAAGTCGCCGAGTTGGTGTGCAGCGTGCCGAAGGTCAAGTGACCGGTTTCGGCGATACGCAGAGCCGATTCGATGGTTTCCAGGTCACGCATTTCGCCGATGAGCACAACGTCGGGATCTTCGCGAAGCGCGGCACGCAGCGCGTCAGTAAAGCTCTTGGTATCGGCGTGCAGTTCGCGCTGGTTGACAAGGCAGTTCTTATTCATGTGCACGAACTCGATCGGGTCCTCAATGGTGAGAATGTGATCGTGGCGTTCGCTGTTGATCTTGTCGATCATGGCTGCGAGCGTTGTCGATTTGCCGGAGCCGGTCGGTCCCGTGACCAGCACCAGACCGCGTGGCTTGTCGCAGAGTTTGCTGACCACAGCGGGCAGGCCGAGCTGGTTGAAAGACTTGATCTCAAAAGGAATCAGACGAAAGACGGCCGCGCTGGCGCCGCGTTGGTTGAAAACGTTGGCGCGGAAGCGGGCCAGACCTTTCAAGCCAAAAGAGAAATCCAGCTCCAGGCTTTCTTCGAAGCGATGCTTCTGCGAGTCCGTCATAACGCTGTAGGCCAGTTGCTTGGTCTCGGCCGGCGTCATCTGCGGCAGATCGAGCGGCACGAGGTGTCCGTGCACGCGAATCTGTGGAGGCGAATTGGTGGTGATATGGAGATCGCTGCCGTTCATCTCCAGCATCCGTTTGAGCAAATCGCTTAAGGACAAACCCATATTTTTCTTCCCCTAACTCGCTAATCGGTTCACTCGCAATCAGTGAATTGTTTCGCGGGCAACTTCCTCGAGTGCGGTCATGCCCGCCGCAACCTTGATCAAACCGCTGCGACGCAGAGTGATCATGCCGCGCTCAATCGCTTTCTTTTTCAGTTCAACTGCCGATGCGCCCACCAGAACCAGTTCCCTGATTTCGTCATCGACTTCCATAACTTCATACAAACCGCAGCGGCCCTTGTAGCCAGTGTTGTTACAAACGCCGCATCCCTTGCCTTTTTGGATCTTGACGGTCTTGGCTTCTTCCGGTGAAAACCCTTCTTCGATCAATGTCTGGACCGGAACTTCGACGACCTCTGTGCAGTCTTTGCAGATGCGACGGATCAGACGCTGAGCGCAGATCAGGTGGACTGAGGTGGCCACCAGGAAAGGCTCAATACCCATGTTCATCAAACGGGTAATAGTTTCAGGCGCACCGTTCGTATGCAGGGTGGAAAGCACCAAGTGGCCGGTGAGCGCGGCTTTGATGGCGATTTCCGCGGTTTCGAAATCGCGGATTTCGCCGACCAGAATGATGTTGGGATCTTGACGCAGGAAAGATCGCAGCGCAGCGGCGAAATTCAAACCGATCTGCTCTTTCATCTGCACCTGGTTAACACCACCCAACTGAAATTCGACCGGATCTTCGGCCGTCATGATGTTGGTATCGGGCTGGTTCAAGCGTGAAATCGATGAATACAGAGTGTTAGTTTTTCCTGATCCCGTGGGGCCCGTGACCAGAACCATGCCGTACGGTTTAAGAATGGCTTTCTCAAACTTGACCAGAGACTCGGCTTCGAAGCCCAGCTTGGTCATATCGAGGCGCAGATTTTCTTTGTCCAGCAAGCGGAGCACGATCTTTTCGCCCCACAACACGGGCAAGGTGCTGACGCGGAAGTCGAGTTGTTTTTTGCTGCCGCCAATGTTCATCTTCAGCATGATGCGGCCGTCCTGCGGCAGGCGCTTCTCGCTGATGTCTAACTTCGACATGATTTTCAGGCGGGAGGTGATCGCGTCCTTGAGTTTGAGCGGCGGCGACATGATCGCTTGCAGCACGCCGTCAATACGAAAGCGCACGCGGAACTCTTTTTCGTAGGGCTCGATGTGAATATCGCTGGCGCCCCGCTTAACCGCATCAGTAAGAATCAGGTTCACCAGCTTGACCACGGGAGCTTCGTCGGCAGCTTTTTCCAACTGCGCGAGTTCCATCTCCTGCGCTTCCGCCTGAACTTCGACATCGGAGTCGTTCAACTCCGACATCGACTGCATCACCGTTTCCAGATCTTCTTCTTTTTCTTTTGTCGCGCCGTAAGCTTTATCGATGCCCGCCAGAATGGAACTTTCGGAAGCGACTACCGGCTCGATGTTAAAGCCGGTCATAAACTTGATATCGTCCATCGCGAAAACGTTGGTGGGGTCCACCATCGCAATGGTGAGAGACGCGCCTACGCGGCTGAGAGGAAGAATCTGGTAGCGCTTTGCGGTTTCGAATGGAATTAGTTTGACAACTGCAGGGTCAATTTCAAAATAAGAAAGGTTGATGGCGGGAACGCCATACTGGCGAGAGAGAAAATTGGTGACGTCCTCATCCGTGAGGAAGCCGAGCTTCACCAAGGCAGAACCCAGGCGGCTGTTCTGCTCCTTCTGCGCCTTAGTCGCTTGTTCCAACTGCTCTGGGGTAATGATCTTCTCTTTAACAAGAAGGTCACCCAGCCGTTGAGACATACGTCGATCTCCTATCCACTGAGTGGAACGATGCCGGACAATGCCACGGCATTTCGCACAAAGCACTGCTTTTGTTTTGGGAGAAGAGCAATGTCTTTGTGGTGACACAAATTGTCACAGCAAGTCGATTACCTGACCAGTTACCGTGGTACTTGGACCTGCCGTAGTTCCAAGCACATAGCTCGCGGTCTTTCAGAACCCGCGCCAGATGCGCTTTTCTTTCAGCAAAACGCTAATGGCAGGCTGGAGGTACATGCACCTCGGTAAGCTCTGAGGATGACGCGGACTACCACTGCTTCGCGGGTTGCGGGCGGCGTAGACTCGTCGGTGAGGAGTGGTTACTTTGCTGGTCGATTCACAACAAGAGCAGATTCGAAGCTACTACCATGCGCTATTTCGTAGCTGGGGACCGCAGCATTGGTGGCCAGCAGCGTCGCGCTTCGAGATGATCGTGGGAGCTTACCTGACGCAGAATACAACGTGGACGAATGTGGAGAAAGCGCTGGTGAATCTTCGCAAGGCGGGATTGCTAAGCGTGGCGGGGATTCGTCGAGTACCTCTGATTGATCTTGAGCAGCTGATTCGTCCCGCAGGGTATTTCCGACAGAAGGCAAAGCGGCTGAAAGTTTTTGTCACCTATCTGGATCGGCGATACAGCGGGTCTATGACTAAATTGCTGGCGCGGCCCACAGATGAACTTCGAGAAGAGCTTCTCAATCTAAACGGGATCGGCCCAGAAACGGCGGATTCCATCTTGCTCTACGCTGGGAGTCGTCCGGTGTTTGTGGTGGATGCTTATACGCGGCGCATTCTGGGTCGCCATGAAATTCTGCCGGAAAAGACCTCTTACGAGGAGATTCGGAAACTGTTCGAGACGGCACTGGCGCCAGTAGTAGAGTCCATCGACGGGACGGGCAAGATTGAGGATCAGCCATTGGCGACGGGATTTTCCGGCGCCGCCCATCAGCCTTCACGAGTGAGCACAGCGAAGCGCACATCTTTGACACAGGTTTACAACGAGATGCACGGGCTTATTGTGGGCGTGGGTAAGAATTACTGCAGAAAGTCACAGGCACAGTGTGACGAATGCCCTTTACAGACCTTCCTGCCGGGGACTAAGAACGGGTCTTAGGTCTCGGGCCTGGCTGATTGCATTCGTCGAATAACTTTCCAAGGACGGCTCCTTGTCCAAACATTTGTGGTGGTTCGCAATTTTCGTGCTCGTGATGACTTCTTTCTGCAGCGCTCAATCGCTGCGGGAGGAGGCGGACAACGCAGGCTTGCTGATCGGCACGGCCGTTCGTCCCTCACAACTCACGGAGTCCGCATATGCCTCTACCCTGGCACGCGAATTCAACATGGTGGAAGCGGAAGATGCGATGAAGTGGTGGGTGCTGCGGCCTGACAAAAACACTTACGATTTTCATCAGGCCGATGAACTGGTGCGCTTCGCGCAGAGCCATCAGATGAAGGTCCGCGGGCATTGCCTGGTCTGGGGCCGTGATAACCCGCATTGGTTAACACAGGGCCAGTTCACCGCGCGACAGTTGTCGCGGCTTTTGCATGAACACATTAACCGGGTGATGAAGCACTTTGCGGGCGAGGTGTTTGCGTGGGATGTAGTCAACGAGGCTCTGGATGAAAATGGAAACGTTCGGGATTCTCTGTGGTACAACCAGCCCGGCATCGGGCTCTCGCGGCGGGGAACGGCTTATATCGAGCAAGTATTTCGCTGGGCGCATAAGGCAGATCCAAAGGCGCTGCTGTTTTACAACGAGGCCGAAGGCGAAGCGATGAATCGCAAGTCGAATGCGATCTATGCCATGGTTGAGGATTTCAAGCGCCGCGGTATTCCCATCGATGGAGTTGGGCTGCAGCTGCACATTCCCAAGCTCGATGCAGATGTGCCGGCAATCGCCGAGAATATTGCGCGGCTCACGGCGCTGGGCGTGCAGGTTCACATCACGGAGTTGGACGTTTCTCTCTCGGTAGAAGTCGATGATCAGCTTCGGCTCGACAATTTGAACCGGCAAGCCGAAGTGTATCGCGGCATCCTGCGGGCGTGTCTTGATAATCCCGGATGCACGGCGATCCAAACATGGGGATTTACAGACAAGTACTCGTGGATTGGATCGCACTCACGCGGCACTCGTGGACAAGCGCTTCCTTTCGATCGAACATATCAGCCAAAACCAGCTTGGCACGCGATATTTGAAGAGTTATCGGCGGGAAGGCCCGCAGCTCATTGATCTGCCTTAGGAATATCCGCCGGGAGCTTTGAGGCGTCGCTGGCAGATCTGCATCTATAATGACTGCCGGCCCATCCGAGCCTTGCAGGCTGCAACTGAACTGCCGGGCTGGACCGTCGATTCGCGTGACGCAGACCCTCCCAACCCGAGCGCCTAAAACCTCCAATCGCAAGCGGGCGATTATCCTATTGACGGTGGCGGTTTTTCTGTTGCTTGCGATTCTGGTTTCGCAGACCGCGTTTAACGAAACCATATTGCGCCCCGGCACCAACCAGCAGACGGTGGTTTTTTACGCGCTTTCACTGCTGATTTCCCTTCTCTTTGTCGCGCTGACTTTTGTGCTGGCGCGCAATCTGCTCAAGCTGCTCGCCGAGCGCCGCTTGGGCGTGCTGGGTTCGAAGTTTCGTACGCGCATGGTGGTGGGAGCACTGCTCCTGTCGTTCGTTCCGGTGATGGTGATGTATTGGTTTGCTTACGGATTGATGAACCGCTCGATCGATAAATGGTTCTCGACGCCGGTAGAGGAAGTTCGCGCGGATACGGATGCCATGGCTTCTCTGCTGGCCAGCTATGCCGCACAAAATGCGCGCTCGGAGGCCGCCGCCATCGCCACAGCGCCGGAGACACAGCGCGCTTTTGAAGGTCATGGATTCTCTGCTGCGGTCGAAGAGTTTCGTGAACACGAAACCACCTTGCAAGGAGGATTTGTTCTAGCGATAGAAAACGGAATTGCCGAGGCCAGCCTTGGTGTGCCTGCGCCGTGGCCGGTACTGAAAGAGAAGCTGCCGATAGTGCAGGCTGCCGCAGGGCAGCCCGCCACTTTCACCTGGGAGCAGACCGAATACACGCTGGGTAGCGCTGCCGTTGGGCAGCACGGTGTGATTCTGGTGGCAATGCCGCTGCCTCCAGAGTTTTCAAAGACGGTCCGGCAGATCGAAGCCAGCCAACAGCGCTATCTTCAGCTCAGCCTCGAACGCAAACACGTGCGGCAGACATACATGGGCCTGCTTCTGTTGCTCACGATGATGGTGCTGTTTGTGAGCACTTGGCTGGCGTTGTTTCTTTCGAAAGCGGTCACTCGTCCGCTGGCAGCATTGGCCGAGGCAACGCAGGAAATCTCGCGTGGACGTTTCGACTACCGGATTGATGTGAGCGCCGCAGATGAAATCGGGGATCTGGTTCGCTCATTCAATCGCATGGCGGAGGAACTGGAAACCAGCCGGCGGCAGATTGAAGCCTCCAGCCGCGATGCCAGCGCCGCCAACGCAGAACTCGACCAGCGCCGGCGCCAGATGGAGACTATCCTCGAAAGCATTCCAACCGGCGTGCTGTCGCTCGACGGCGACCGTTGCGTGACTCATGCCAATCATGCCCTCCTGCGCATGTTCCATCCAGAGGGCTACGCGGAAGGGCAGCACGTGCTGCGTGGGGCGCGGCTGGCGGAGGTGTTTCCGCCGGAAGTGCTGGAGGATCTGGAACCGCTGCTGCGCCGCGCCGACCGCATGGGCATGACTACCAGCCAAATGGAAATGCCGCTGCAGCGCGCATCGTTGAACGTTGCAGTCACGGTGGCAACTTTGCGGCATCAGGGCCAGCGATCGGGATATGTGGTGGTGTTCGAAGATCTCTCCGATCTTCTGAAAGCGCAAAAGCAGGCCGCATGGCGCGAGGTGGCACGCCGCGTGGCACATGAAATCAAGAACCCGCTCACGCCGATTGCGCTCTCCGCGGAGCGGATTCAGCGTCATTTAGAGCGGGCTACGCCTCCGGATAAAGCATCCTTGGAAGTTTTTCGTTCCTGTGCCGAGACGATCGCGAGCGCGGTCGAAACCGTGCGTCGACTGGTGGATGATTTCTCCACACTGGCGCGGTTCCCCGCATCTCACCCTCATCCGGCCGATATCAACGAGGTCATCGAGAACGCGCTTTCTATGTTCAATGGAAGATTGGACGGCATTGGCCTGCACAAATCATTGTCTCCAGACCTGCCGAAAGTGATGGCGGATGCGGAGGCCATTAAACGAGCGGTCGCCAATCTCGTGGACAATGCGGCCGAGGCAATGCAGGATTCACTGGTGCGCGAGATACAGATTTCAACCACGCTCGTGGCCAGCCGCGATGCGGTTGAAATTACGATTGCGGATACGGGGCATGGCGTAACGCGCGAATTGAAGGAGCGGCTCTTTCTCCCATATTTTTCTACCAGAAAGCGCGGAACCGGGCTGGGCCTCGCCATTGTGAGCCGGGTAATTGAAGAGCATCATGGATCCATTCGCGTGGAAGAAAATCAACCGGTGGGGTCGCGATTCATTGTGGAACTTCCTGTGGTATCCGAACCCGTATTAGCCGCCGCGACGGTTCAGCATGCATAAAATTCTCATCGTCGACGACGAAACCGGCATTCGCGAATCGTTGCAGGGAGTGCTGACGGACGAAGAGTACGAAACCGCGACGGTCGAGAGCGGAGAAGAATGCCTCAAGCTTCTGCGTCGCGAGCACAGCTACGAAGTAGTACTGCTCGATATCTGGCTGCCCGGCATCGATGGCCTGGAGACGCTCGAAAGAATCCGCGAACTCGACAACCCGCCGGAAGTAATCATGATCTCTGGCCATGGCACGATTGAAACCGCGGTGCGGGCCACCAAGCTCGGCGCCTTTGACTTCCTGGAAAAGCCGCTCTCCATCGACAGGACGCTGATCGTGGTGAAGAACGCAATCGAATCCAAAAAGCTGCGGCATGAGAATGTCGACCTGAGGAAGCAGCTCCACGCTAAGAGTGCAATTGTTGGCGACAGCATTCCCATGAAGGCGCTGCGCCAGCAGATTGGATTGATGGCGCCCACCAACGGCCGCGTGCTGATCTATGGCGAATCGGGGACGGGAAAGGAATTGGTAGCCCACGCGATCCATGCGCAAAGTCTGCGCAAGGATGAGACTTTTGTTGAGGTCAACTGCGCGGCGATTCCCGAAGACTTGATCGAGAGCGAGCTGTTCGGCCATTACAAGGGATCTTTCCCGGGAGCAGCCGTTCACAAAGAAGGAAAGTTTCAGAAGGCGAGCGGCGGAACGCTGTTCCTCGATGAAGTCGGCGACATGAGCCTGAAGACGCAATCGAAGGTGCTGCGCACACTCGAGGAGCAGCGGGTTGCGCCGCTCGGCGGAGATGAAACCATCTCGGTGGATGCACGCATCATCGCTTCGACCAACAAGGATCTGGAAGAGGAAATCTCGCGAGGAAATTTTCGCGAAGACCTGTTTTACCGGCTCAACGTGATCCCCTTCTTCGTGCCGCCGCTGCGCGACCGGAAAGAAGACATTCCGCTGTTTGCGCGGCACTTTCTAAAAGACCTGGCAGCGACCTATGGACGCCGTCCGCGCGAGATCACGGACGATGCGATCGATGCCCTCATGCGCTATTCGTGGCCCGGAAATGTGCGCGAACTGCGCAATGTAATCGAGCGGATTGTGATTATGAATCCCATGACCGCACGGCTTGATCGCAAACATCTGCCTCCTCTGGTTTATCGAGACGGACATCGGCGCACCGCGCGAAAGGAGTTCTCGACGCTGCAACAGGCGCGGGACGCCTATGAACGGGATTTTATTCTCAAGAAACTCGACGAGAACCATGGCAACGTGACCCGCGCCGCCGAGGTGCTGGGGCTGGAGCGCAGCCACCTTTACCGCAAGATGAAAGCGCTGGGAATCGCGGCAAAGGAGTAACCACAAAAGAAGCGGTACGCTCTACCGTTTCACCATGTGGATTTCCGTGCCGTTTTTTCT
The DNA here is from genome assembly GCA_963838015.1 of uncultured Acidobacteriaceae bacterium. Lineage (GTDB taxonomy): Bacteria > Acidobacteriota > Terriglobia > Terriglobales > Acidobacteriaceae > Sulfotelmatobacter. The sequence continues at coordinate 800,807 of CAWIPG010000002.1, forward strand.
GAACTCCACGCTATCCATAAGCTGATTGATGAGAAAAATTCCGCGCCCGTGATTGGAATAGACGTTCTCTCCGACCGTGCAACTCGGAATGGCAGCGGGCGTAAAACCAGTACCTGGATCCCGCACTATAATCAGCACGCCGCGTTCATCGTCGTTGCTCACCAGGCATTCGACTGTCTTGGTGGGATCCTCTTTGGCGCCGTGGATTACGGCATTGGCAAGCGCTTCCTGCAGCGATAGCTCGATCGCATCTTCCTTGCCGTCAACGCCCTTCATCTGACGGACGACGGTCATCACTTCTTGTACCACTGGATCCACTGCCTTGCGATCGGCAGAAAGGGTTACCCGCAAAAGCAAATTCAGCTTATCGGGATCAAAATCTTTCTCGGGAAGAGGCTGGTCGGGAGAATCCGCAGCTGGCATTTTAGACTCGTCGATTGCCACGCAAGGTCGTGGTGAATTGATTCTAGCTGGTAACCCGCGGAACGACAAACTTCGCGGACTGGATCGCACGCAGTTTCTATGGAATATCTCCACCGCTTCGTTTTCCGGGCAGCGCTTTTTCAGATTCGACGTGCCCGCCGGTAAGATGCTCTAACTGTCTTCTCCAATCAAGTTCTTCCACAAACCCTCGCGATTCGCGCCAGTTGGCGTGTACTTTAACGTAAAGCTCGAGAAAGACTTTCATTCCCAGCATGCGCTCGATCTGCAGGCGCGCCGAAGTTCCAATGCGCTTCAGCATCTGTCCTTTTTTGCCGATGAGAATGCCCTTCTGGCCTTCGCGCTCACAGTAGATCGTGGCGGAAATGCGCGTAAGTTTGGAACCTTCTTCGAAGCTCTCAACGATCACCGTAGTTGCGTAGGGCAGTTCTTCCTCGGTTTCCATCAGCACTCGCTCGCGAATAATTTCCGCAGCCATGAATCGCGCCGGTTGATCGGTGACATGATCAGGAGGAAAATAAGGCGGACCCGCGGGTAAAGCCCCCGTCACTTGCTTGAGCAGGATGTCAAGTCCATCGCGCTTCAATGCGGAAATTGGAATGATGTCGTGGAATGAGTGCAGCTTCTTATATTCCTCGATCAACGGCAGCAGTTTGCTCTTTCCGCCTCGCAACAGATCAACTTTGTTGAGAACGAGGCTGACTTTGGCCGGAGAGTGCTTCAGCATCTGGATCGCGAACTCGTCGCGCTGATCGAGTTTGCGGGTTGCATCCATGATTAGCAGTACGAGATCGCAGCCTTCCAGAGCTTCGCGTACTTCGACCATCATCTTGCGGCCGAGAGAGCTGTCGGGTTTATGCACGCCGGGCGTGTCGATCAGAACGATCTGTGCGCCGCTCTGGCCTTTTGCTTTAGGCAGGTTAATGACACCTTGAATTCGGTTGCGCGTGGTCTGCGGCTTGGGTGAGATGATCGCGAGCTTTTCGCCCACAAGAGCATTGAGCAACGTGGACTTGCCCGCGTTAGGACGGCCGAGGATACAGACAAAACCGGAGCGGAAAGGCATAAGGTCGGGCTTCGGGCTTCAGCTATCAGGCTTCGGCAAAGACGAAACCCATAACTTACAGCCTAAAGCCGCATCCCGACTATATCAGGGTGTTGGATTGGCTGAAGCCTGAAAGCTGAAGCCCGAAGCCCGGCTTTAAATCAGTTTCAACTGCCGTGGCTGCACTGCGGTGATCCTCACGCGCTCGACCCTGCGGTCAGTCGATTCCAGGACTTCAAAGCGTAGCCCGTCGTCACTCACGGTTTCGCCTCTCCGCGGAATGTGGCCTGCCAGTTCGCTGACCAAACCCGCCACAGTCGCGGATTCTCTGCCCTCCGGTTTGGTCCCGAATAGTTCGGCGAGACGATCCACATCCATCCCTCCGGAGACAATGAAAGATTGATCGTTCTCCCTGACGATTTCCGGCTTCTCGCGCTCGTCCCGGATTTCGCCGACGATTTCTTCGACCAGATCTTCAATCGTCACCAGGCCGGCCACGCCACCATATTCATCGACCACAATTGCCATGCGGATATTGTTTTTCTGCATCTCGCGCAGAAGATCGCTGCCCAGTTTGCTCTCGGGCACGAAATATACGTCGCGCCGCATCAGGGTTGCGAGCGTGCGTGTAGAGGCTTCGCTGTCCGGCACCTGCAGCACGTCCTGCGCGTAGACGATGCCTTTGATGTTGTGGATGCTGTCTTCATACACCGGCACGCGGGAGTAGTGCTTCTCGCCGAGCATCTGGATGAAGCGCTCCACCGTGGTTTCCACGGGTACGGCAAACATATCGGGACGCGGCTTCATGGCTTCGCGCACCGTCTTGCCGCTGAACTCCACCACCGATTGAATCAGGTCGCGGTCGCCCTCCTGGATGATGCCTTCTTCCTGTCCAGCTTCAATCAACGCATCCACGGCCTCGGCTGCGCTTTCCGGCTGCTCGCTGGTATTCTGGCGAGTGAGCGATGCGACCGACTGCAGGAAGCCGAGAACGATGGTGACAGGCAGCACGAGGTAAATCAGACCGGTCAGCAACCACGTCCAGCGGATGAGCCACGCGCCGTTGGTGCGCGAGAAGAACACAAACGGCAGAAACTGGTTGAATACGATGATGATCAAAATGAGGCTGATGGCGGCTTGCAGAATTTCGTACACGCTCCACAACTGATCGCCGAAAACGGCGTAGCCCACAAGCAGGGCTATGGTTGCAGTGGTCAATTGCTTGAGCACGGCCATTGAGAGCGATGCCCGGGCGCGGCAGACGCGCAGGCTGGGCTCAACCTTTTGCTCGAAGACGTCGATGTTGTCCTGGAAGTCGCGCGAAAGAAATTTGCCCATCTCCTGATAGACGCGGTCGACGTAAGAAGCTAGCGCCAATAAAGCCAGGAGCGGACACAGTGCGAGTGCAAGCGCCCAATTCATGGCGTTCTCCGCCTCGCACTGAGTGTGCGATTTCCGCGCGTTTTAGCGGCCGAGCTACGAGGACGGGTCTCTACCCGCTCGATCAGACCTGAAGCTAATTTCAACTGTCGCCGCAGCCGGCTTTCCTGGCGCGCCATCTCGCCATTATCGCGCTCATGATCGAAGCCCGCCAGATGCAAGATGCCGTGCAGCACCAGAATTTTCACCTCGTCCGAAACGGAATGCCCGAGTTTTTTCGCGTTCTCTCGCGCAATGTCGAAGGAAATCGCCACGTCCCCGGCAGTACGTGTCACTTCGCCGCGCGCAGCCTGCGGCGATGGAAACGACAATACGTCCGTAGGCTTGTCTTTTTTTCGAAATCGCCAGTTGAGAGAGCGCAACTCGGAACTGTTCGTTACTAACACGTTCACCGTGCCTCGCAAATGAACCGCCCGCCGCGCCCGCAAGACAAAACGCTCGAGGGTTGACGAGCTCAGCCCCGCTATTCTTTTTGAGAGAATAACCAACCTGCTCCCAGTCGATCTTCCTAATCGATCTTCCCAGTCGGTCTTTAACTAGTCAAAATTCAGCAACGAAACATTTCGCAAAATAAACAGGAGGGCCTGGTTTCAGCCCTCCCCGCCTGACCGCGATTTTATTCTCCCGAAGCTTCTCTGGGCCTGTCGTTTGAGTTAGACGCCTCGGGGCTTTTGGCGTCCACGCTTTTCCCACCTGCGAGCAATAGCATCTGCTGTTCTGCAACGTGTGTCCGGTGCTCATCGTAGGCGCGGATGATGCGCTGCACCAAGTGATGCCGCACCACATCGGATTCGTCGAAGTGAACGAACGTCAAACCCTCCACCCGCTTCAGGATATCGATGGCTTCCAGAAGGCCGCTGCGGCGCGCGTTCGGTAAATCGATCTGAGTGACGTCTCCGGTGATCACCGCTTTGGAATTGAATCCAAGGCGGGTGACGAACATTTTCATCTGTTCCGAAGTTGTGTTCTGTGCCTCGTCGAGAATCACAAAAGAATCGTTCAACGTACGGCCGCGCATGAAAGCGATGGGTGCAATCTCGATGACATTTTTTTCCAGATAGCGGTCGACCTTTTCCGGATCAAGCATGTCATAGAGCGCGTCGTACAGGGGCCGCAGGTAAGGATCGATTTTGTCCTGCAACGTGCCCGGCAAGAATCCTAAACGCTCACCCGCTTCCACCGCTGGACGCGCCAAGATAATACGGTTCACGCGCTTGGCCAGCAGCGCGGAAATCGCCATGGCCACGGCGAGATACGTTTTGCCGGTTCCCGCAGGTCCGACGCCGAACACCATGTCGTGCTTCTCGATCGCCTCGACATAGCATCGCTGATTCACGCTCTTCGGTTGCACCATGCGCCGTCCGAGCGAGCGCTGGCGGCCGGCGTCGGCAAGTCCGCGCAACGTGGCCGTGGAATCGGCGGTGAGCACGCGGAGCATGCTATTGAGGTCACCGTTGTTGAAGCTATAGCCGGAGCGCTGCAGGCTTTCGTAATCGGCAAACACCTGCTCGGCGCGAGCCACGTCGCGCGTGGCACCTTCCAGTTCGATGGCGTTCGAACGCAGGTCAATGGTGACGTTCAGGCCATCTTCGAGGACACGCACATTCTCATCGCGCGTGCCAAACAGGGTTTCGATGTTGGGACTAATCCCGATGCTTTTCTTCATTCAATCTCTTTGCTCGACGCAAAAAATGGATAGATGCAGAAATACTGCCTCAGCCGCTTCACAGACAAAACAGGATTATGCTTCGAGACGGGACCAAGCGGGATGCTCATGCCCAGAGGGCAGGTCACTACCATTACTTAAAGCGTACCCCGCGGCAGAGTGGGAGTCAATGCCGCTCTTTTCGTATTCGGACCGCCCAAGCGTTTGACCGGTCGAGAGTTAGTCCCGTAGAATTATGTATTCGGCACTCACCGGAATATCTCGCTGGACAAATAAGGGCAACGAAGCATATATGGCTAATCATCAATCGGCGCTTAAACGCGCCCGTCAAACTGTAAAGCGCACGGCCACCAACCGCACCAATACCTCCCGCCTGCGCACCACGCTGCGTACTCTGCGCGAGACGATCGAAAAGGGCGACAAGAAAGCCGCCGAGCAGACCTACCGCGCGACTGTCTCTGCGCTCGACAAGGCGATCCAGAAGGGCACCTTGCACGAGAATACAGCGGCACGGTATAAGTCGCGGCTGGGCGTGCGCGTTAATGCGATGAAGTAGTTTTGGGTTTTTAAGCGCCTAGCTTGAAATATGGAATGGCAGGTTCGCAAAGAGCCTGCCATTCGACTTTTCTTACTACAACCTCGGAAACAAGAATCCCGTTTGCCGGCGGTGCTCCTCAAAATCTTCTCCGAACTGCGCGCTTAGCATGGCTTCCTCTCTTTTCGCTTTCACCCAAAAACCAAGCATAATCACGCAGACTCCGGCCACGCAGCGCCAATGGTCGATCGCGAGCGCCGAGCCGATCACGGCCAAATCGAGTCCAGAATAAATCGGATGGCGAAGGCCAGCATAAGGTCCGGTGCGGATCAGTTTGTGATCCTCTTTGATCGTGATGCGTCCACTCCAGTATTGGCCGAGATGCCACCGTGCCCAGATTGCCAGCGCGATTCCGGTCCAGACGAGGATGATGCCGACGACGGCAATATCGTAATTACGAGGGAACACCTTGCGCCCGAGGACTCCTATATCGGCGTCGTTGTCGAAGACCAGAACGAAGCCGAAAATTTCGACGAGCATGATCCCATAGCGCCAGCCGAAAGATTCTTTTCGCTGAGTGCGCTGCGTCTTCAACGCGGCAATCACCCAATACGCCATGAAAACAATCCAGGGGCCTTCAATGAGGTATTTCCAGATCATAGCTTTTCTTCGACTGCAGAATATTGGGCATCAGATACCCGACAGCTGCGAGATGCTTCTCACACCGGCAACTGTTCCTGCATCCATCCCGGTGTTTCCAGCTTGGGCTCTGTGGTCAGATCCATCACTAGACGTTCCAGCACCATGCGTTTGCTCACGGGGTTCGAGCGTAGAGCGAGATCGGCCTTGGCTACCAGGCGGATTGCGCGGGTCAGATCGCGGCGAGATTTATAGCGGCGGGCTTGCTTAATGATGTCATCGGCGGCAAAAGGTGGAACGCGGAAGCCCTGCCACAGTGCGGCCCAAAGCATGCGCTGGTCGCGGACGTTGCGCTCGAGGATGACCAGCATCTGGCGGAAGGTTTTCGCCAGCATGTAGATGTGTCCGATGGCGGCTTCCTCGCCGTCGCCGGACGAGAGGATCGCGTCGAGCACTTCGAGAGCGCGCACGCGGTCTTTGGCCGAGATCGCGTCGGTGAGTTCGTACAGAGAGCGCTGCTTGGCGGCAAGCACCATGGTTTCTACGTCGCCGAGCGTAATGCGATTGCGGGCGCCGACGTAGAGCATGAGCTTCTCCAATTCGTTGGAGATCATCATCATGTCGCCGCCGAGGGCATCGACCAACTCACGCGCGCCATCGGGATCGATTTTCACTGGAACTTCGCGGCTGGTACAGTAATCGGAAATCCAGCGGACGGCTTCGCCTTCTTCCACGCGCGCTAGTTCAACGATGCCGCAGAACGGCCCCATGGTTTCGCGGATGCGCTGGTAACGCTCTTTATCCTGCATCTCAATGCGGCGGACGTCGGCGGGAATGCTGATGTGGTCGGCAACGAAAACAATCAGCGCATCGGGATTCGGGTTCTTGCAATAGTCCTCAATCGCAGCGAGCTTTTCCTCATTGGAGCCGCGGCCGAAAAGTGTTTTGACTCCGCGTACGAAGAACACCTGAAATGGCGCCATCAGCGAGGGCGTGCGGGCGCGGTCGAGAACTTCGGCGAGATCATTTTCCGCGAGGTCGAACTCAAACAGGCTGAAGTCGCGGAGATCAGGCGAGACTAGGTGCTCGATGATGGCATCGCGAAAGCGCTTGCGGAAAAAAGCTTCATCGCCGACGAACACATAGGCCGCACGCAGCTTGCGCGACTCAAGCTCGCTGACAAAACGCTCGGCCTGGGCAAACGCCCTCATCAGAAACTCTCCTCACTGCGTCGTTGGTCGTTAACTAACTAATAATTGACGACTGAACGATTGGCTAACGACTGACGACCAACGACTAACGACCTTTTTAAACTCTAGCATCTAGAAGCCCTCCAGAATGTTAGAGACCAGGGTACGAGCGAAATCTTGCGACAAGCGACGGAAGGCGGGCGAGTCTTCCTCGAAAAAGCTAGCCAGGTCTTGCGAGACTTCGTATTGCTCGCGAAATAGATACGAAGGATTCTGGTAGAGCACCTTGCCCTGGCGGTCGGTGAGCTCAACCCGCATGCTTACCACCACCAAGACGCTGGCCGCTTGTCCGGTTGCGGAATTATAAGTAAGCGGCGTCGACGAGGCAGAAACGACGATACCGCGCAGCGTGGCATCGGCCGCTTCGCCGGGACTGTTGAGAATGTGATAATGCGTGCGCGTGGTGAACTCGCGCACCACGGAGGCAGTGAGTAACTGTTCGATGCGGTAGGTATTGGTGTCGTTTACGAAAGCTGGAACAGCGATCGTCTTTACGTTTTCTGGAAGCTGCACCGCATGGCCCGCCGTGTGATATCCGCAACCGGCGCTGGCCGCTAACTGAGTTAGGCATAGCAGTGCCAGCCACACGAGACGGCCAGCTTTCATTGGATTTTTCCCAGCGGGCGGGTTGGGATCATGCTCTCGGCGCACTCCACCGCGGTCATGGCAGCGATTCGCAGGTTATCAGCGAGCAGCCCACAGCCAGATTCCATTGGGGCGCACTGCATCGCTCTTGAACGAAACCAAAATATTCGGTTGACCCGCCGTATTTACATTACTGGGTTGCGCCTCATCTTCGGCACCGGACAACGTGACGTGATCTCCAGCAAGCGCCTGCGACAACCTTTCCGAATCGACCGCGTGCTCCATCTCGAGGAAAATTGCGAGCGCATGGCCGTGAAAAACTGGAGCCTGAAGAACCATCAACGAAGGCTGGAGCACGCCCGCTCCGGCAATTTTTTGATAGTGGCGGAGTATGCGCGCTTCCAGCAAAGCCAGCGACAGTTGCGACTTCTGCCCATAGCGCGCAACCATGTTGAACGCCACCTGCTCATCGAATACATCCTTCGGCAGAGGCTGAAACGAGAGAAGATTGACGGTCTGCTGGTGCAACTCGTCCATGCCTTTCTGTCCCTGCTCCGACGCTGGCTCAAAAACCGTGGCCACTGCGCTCCGGATGGCGCCTGCCTTGCGCGCTCGTAGCAACAGCAAAGCCAGCGCTATAGCGGTAGGATGAGCCACGATGCACGGAGCCGGCTGCAACTCCGGCTGCCACATTTCGCCGCGCTCGCGTTCCAGCCAGAGGGAGCGCACAGTAGCTCCGGGTTCCTCTTCTAATGCACCGGAGAGATCGATGATGGCGCTGCCGGCATCACGGGCACGTTTCCAATTCTGGCAGGTGCACTCCGCATCGGCCGCGAAAAATGTGAAGTCCATGTGCGTAAACTGCTCGGCCCGGACGCTCTGAATAAAATTAATTTCGTCACCCGTCGCTTCCAGTTGGCCAATCGATTCGTCATCATCGAGGAGGCGCACATCCACCGCGGGAAAGTTACGCTCGTTAAGCATTTCGGCGACTTCTTTCCCCTTGAGCGTGGCCGCACCCACGATGGCCGCGTGGAAAAGTTGTCCGCGGGTGGAAGTAGAAGGAGACGATGCCGAGATTTTCGAAGGACTACTCATGACGTCTGTGAAGCCTCCTTATAGGTGGGCGGCGGGGTCTGGCCGCGACGGCGGAAAATCCACTGCAGGCGCCAGAAGACGCCGGAGAACATATAGAGCAGTGCGACACAGAAAAGCGTCGGCCGCGAGAACTGCCAGACCATGGCGATCAGGAAAGCGATAAAAATGATGAGACGAAAGGGATGGCGCGAACGGAAATCAATATCTTTGAAACTGTAGAAACGCCAAGTGCTCACCATGAGATAACCGACGGCGGACACCATAGCGAGCCAGGTAATCGCCGTGTACCACGACTCGAGCGGCACGCCCGCCTGAAAGTGAACCACAGCCGCAATCACGCCCGCGCCCGCCGGAATCGGCATGCCGACAAAATATTTTTTTCCCGGATGCCCGGGATTCGAGGGCTGAGGGTTGGTTGTGATGTTGAAGCGTGCCAAACGACTGGCCCCAGCCATCAGGAATAAAAATGCGGCAATCGCGCCTAATTGCGTGAGCTTGATGTTCCAATCCGTCAGCGCGACGGGAGACATCAGATGAAATCCCCAAGTCCAGGCCAGCATCGCCGGAGCTACACCGAAGGTGATCACATCCGCCAGTGAATCGAGTTCTTTACCGAAATCGCTGCTGGTCCCAGTCATACGGGCGACGCGGCCATCGAGGCCATCGAACAGAACGGCAAAGCCAATCGCTTTCGCGGCGTTATCCAAATGCCAGGAGCTCAAGGCGCTCGCGTGTACAACTTCAAGAATGGCGTAGAAGCCGGCCGCCATATTTCCCGTGGTAAACAGCGAAGGGAGAATGTACATTCCTTTGCGCATGCGGCGTGGGCGCTGCTCATCCCGCCGGCGTCTTGGAATGGGAAGATCCATCAGCGCGCCTCTTTATCTTCGTGGCCAGAATAACCAGCGCTTGCCAGTTCGCCTTTCGGCTGCAGGTAGGCCAGGATACTCGCTCCTCCACGAACCCGATCGCCAATTTTTACCTGGAGCATAGCTTCAGCATTGAGCAACACATCCACGCGAGAACCAAATTTGATGAGCCCCACACGCTGGCCACGCTCCAGTCGATCACCGACCTTGGGATGGAAAACAATTCTACGCGCCAGCAAACCGGAAATTTGCTTAAAGACCACGACTTGACCGTCGCCTTCCACGCTCACAATATTTTGCTCGTTCTGCTCCGCCGACGCTTGATTCATCGCATTCAGAAACTTGCCACGCTGATAGCGCACATCGCTGACTACGCCAGCGATTGGGGAACGGTTGACGTGGACATCGAAGACACTCAGAAAGATGCTGATGCGGGCGAACTTTTCGCTACCCACCGTGACAAACGAGACATCCGTAACTTTTCCATCGCCGGGAGAAACCACGGCGCCTGCAGTGTCGGGAATGGCGCGCTCCGGATCGCGAAAGAACCAGAGAAAAAATATGGCAAGCAACAGCGGGACCACAGCCCAGGCAGGTTGCGTGAACCAGCCAACCAGGACCGCTGCAACAATCAGACCGAGCGCGTAGAAGTAGCCGTCGCGAACCATGGGAGCAGAAACTCATTATAGTGCAGAGTTGAGCGACACAGGCTCACGCTTGGTTAGAAATTGTGTAAGTGCAAATAAAGAAAGGCGCTGACGAGAGTACGGGGATGGATACAAAAAGACCGTAGTTGCGATGGCTGCGGTTCGATGGTCAAAAAACTATGCTACGTGAGTTCCGTATTGCTGCCGATACTGCCGCTCGATCGTTTGCATTTGATCTTTAAGTCGAAGCTTCAGCTTTTTGAGCCGGACTTCCTCCAGCTTTTCATCTTCGCTGAGGTAGCGCTTTTGGGTGAGAGAATCAAGACGGGTTGAATATTGCATGTGCTCCTGAGCCAGCTTGCGAAATTCATCATGATTGGTCAGAAGAGCGTCATTCGAAGTCAGCATCCAGGCAGACCTCCAATAGGGGATTTTCTAGCCTCAAACTACCACAGCCCCAAAATCGGTTCAATGCCAATTTCTGGTGCAGTCTCGTTATGAGAAAAACCTAAAAAGACTAAAGGCTTAGGCGGCAAAGGATTGCATCGTCAGGGGGATTCGCATAGTACCCCTTGCGCAATCCCGCCTCTTCGAAACCCAGCTTTCGATAGAGGGCCCGTGCGCTCTTGTTCGATTCGCGGACTTCGAGCCGTATGCAGCTTCCGCCGTTTGCTCGAACAAGGTCAACGAACTTATTGACGAGATACGTTGCTATACCCCGGCCCTGGAGTTCTTTCGCGACAACCAAGTACTGCAGTTCCCATTCGCTATCGACACGGTGTGCGGCCACATACCCGACAATTGGTCTGGGCAGAGCGGAAGAAGCCGGACTATCCGCAGCGGACGCGTCTTCGGCCACGAGTATAACGTACCCGACCCGTTCGGGAACCGTGGCTCTGTAAAGGGCCTCGTAATGCTTGTGAGGCCAGTTGGCGGAGTTCGGGTCCCCGCGCTCAAGTTCCGCCATAATGGTGGCATCGGCGGGGGTAGCCATTCGTACGAGCACGCTAAGACCCGATTCTTTCGAGCATTTCGGCGTCGGTGCGACGAATGTAGTTGGCCTCCAACTGCTCGGGCGTGACCGTCAGGCCAGATTGAATCTTGCGCCACCCTAAATTCGCAACCTCGGCGGCCGATGGCGGTGAGAGAGTTCTAATCGACAATCCGGCTGCACCCGCCGTTTCGGCAAGAGCGGAATCTGGTGTCACCACCATCCATCCTTCCGCCTGGACAAGAAATTCGGTCCTGCTCAACATATGCTCGCGTGGAGGCGAAATGGCTTGCGTCGGAATCCTGTACTCCCCAACGTAGACATCGCCCCGGCCCGCATCCAGCGCGGCCATGACCTTTCCTTGCACACCGCTGACAGAGACACAAACCTCCAGCAGCGACACCGCTGCGATCGGCTTGTTCAATACCTCGGCCAGAGCCTTCACCGCCGCCAGGCCAATCCGCAGACCGGTGAACGATCCCGGCCCCGAAGCCACAGCAAAAGCGCCGATGGCGGTCTTCATGAAACCGTTGATCGAGAGCAACTCTGCGATCTGAGGAATCAGCTGGGCGGAAAAAGTCCCGCCGGCGAGGGGCACAATTTCGATAACCTCAAAGTCGCCGCCATCGGCAGTGGGCTCCCCGGCTCGCGCCAGCGCGATGCTGCCCTGCTTGCCGGAAGTATCGATAGCGAGAAGAAGCATGAAGGCGCCGCAGCTCTAATATTCAAGCCGATCAGTATTCAAGAAGACCGGTATGCATTGTCATTTTCCACTCCGAGCCCACACGGCTGTATACCTTGCACGCTCGCCCTTTCCAGTGGAAGTCCTTGCCGTTCTGGTCGCGCCACAAAGTGTCGACGTCCACGACTGCGAAGGCGCCATCGCCCTGCTCGGAAACTTCGATTTTCTTTATATGGCGGCGGTTGTGGACGAGGGCATGATTATCAAATAGTTCCTGCCACACCTTCTTCCAGCGCTGGGCGTCAAACCGCCCTAAAACGAACACCCAGTTCACCGGATCGTGAACGTAGCCGGCGGGGGGCCATGGCCAAACCATGTCTGGATGAAAAACCGTGATTAGCAGATCGACGTCCTTCGTATCCCAGGCCCTGGTCTCTCGATTCACGATCTCGGCAATCTCTCTTTCAATCTCTGCTCTCGGCTTCATCGCTGCGGATCCTCGGACTCCACAAGTTCCAGCAGCACGCCTCCCGCGCTCGCAGGATGCACGAACACGTATCTGTGGCCACCTGCGCCAATTTTGATCTCCTCCGAGACCAGGCGCATGCCATCTTTTTTCAGCCGCGCGACGACCGCAGGCAAGTCGGAAACCCGCAGACAAACATGATGCAGACCTTCGCCGCACTTGGCAATAAATTTTGCAATCGTCGAGTTTTCCGAAGTCGCCTCCAGCAGTTCCAACCGGCTCTCGCCCACGGGAACCATCACCACTCGAACCTGCTCCTGCTCCACCGTCTCTTCCGAAGAGACACTCAGGCCCAGTTTTTCGTAAATCGATTTCGCCGCTGCCAGCGACTTGACTGCGATTCCGATGTGATCGATCTCAGCCATCAGCGTTTCCCCGCGCCGCTTTTCCCTACATTGCCGGCGATCTCTTCAACCAGCGTATAGGGATCGCGTTTATGCTCCGCCACTTCCGCCGCCAGCCGCGCCAGATTGCCATCACCGAATTGTGCCTGCGCTTTTTCCAGCATGAGATCGCGCAGCATTTCGACCAGCCGCTCCTGCCAATTTTCGACGCGCTTATTCAGCGTCAGATTTTCTTTCTGCAAGTATGTTTCATAATTCGTAACTGCCTCGGCCAACTCCTTCACGCCAATTCCTTCGCTGGCGATCGTTTTCACGATCGGCGGCGTCCAGCCATCGTGGCGCATGGCCAGCGACTGCAGCGTGCGGATTTCGCGCTCCACATGCTCGGCACCGTCTCGGTCGCTCTTGTTGATCACAAAAATATCGGCGATCTCCATGATGCCGGCTTTGATGGTCTGCACATCGTCGCCCATGCCCGGAACCAAAATCACAATCGTGACGTCGGCGAGCCGCACGATGTCTACTTCATCCTGGCCCACGCCCACAGTCTCAATCATGATAAGGTCGCGGCCGGAAGCATCCAGTACTGTGGTTACATCTGCCGTGGTCCGCGCCAGTCCGCCGAGCGATCCGCGCGTCGCCATGCTGCGAATATAAATCCCTGGATCGGAGAAATGTTCCTGCATGCGGATGCGGTCGCCCAGAATCGCTCCGCCGGTATAAGGGCTGGTCGGATCGACGGCGACAATCCCTACCGTGTGATTTTTTTTGCGATAGAAGCGCGCAAGCTGATCGACCAGCGTGCTCTTCCCCGCTCCCGGTGGCCCGGTCAACCCGAGGACGCGTGCTTTCCCGCTGTGCGGAAATAATGCTTTCAGCAATTCGGACCATCCCGGCGCGCGGTTCTCGACCATAGAAATAGCGCGAGCCAAGGTGCGGACGTCGCCGGAGCGAAGCTGGTCGATCCATGTGTGGGCGGGTAGGTTCAAACAGTCAGTGTAAAGCAGTGGATGAAGAAGAAGAAATCCACCCGCTACACTGATGCCGCCGCCGAAGCGAAGGTATTGGACATGGCGTCGCCCCAGGGCTCTCTTAAGTCGAGAGCGATGGCGTAGGGCAGGGATGCGATCTTCGGCATCGACGCGGGCGACTGGCCTAACGCCTTCAGACGATCCAGTTCGGTCTCCGCGAGAAAAAGTTTGTATCCGCGAATCTGGAACAGCAGCTTGCAGCCTTCGCCTGTGGGCGTACGTAACAGAGGAATGAAGAGGCCGTTCACCACCATCATCGCAATATAAGAAGTGACGGCAACCCAGGAAATGTCTCGGGCCAGTTCGCGCGCAACCAAAGATACGACACCGGTAAAAACAAGCGCGAATAGCACCATTCTTAACGGATTTATTTGTCTGCCAAACAAGGCCATACCCACGACCGAACAGAAGCACTGGAAGAAGAAAAAACTCCATATTGCAAGAAAGAGCGAGCTGCTTTTCTGGCCGGTGCTGAGGACGACTGCCAAGCCAAAGATGAAAGTGGCCGCCATACCCAGAAATGCGATCCAGGAATTCCAGGTAAAGTACTTGCCGTCGAGTTCGGGCTTCATTCGCGTGCGTATCGCTCCGATTAGCACGTTGACGCGAGGGTCGGCTGGCCCGAAGGCGACGACTCTCTCCAATTGCCTGTTAGAGATCGGCGGATTCCGATTCAGCGCCGAAAGATCCTGGTAGTCGTTCACTGGGCCGCAAGCGGGGTCCACGACATTCGCACTCGGGTCGAAGAGCAACTCCGCGATCGCCGCCTCTTCCGAAGGCAACTTGCCGAGATCGGTGTCGCACTTCGACGTGCGCCAGAAAGAAAACGATGCGCCCTTGGCCTGCGCTTCGATGTAGCCCCGCACGGTCAAGTCCGCCAAACAAGCAGCGACGGACGTACCGTCGATTATTCCATGCATCACATATCGCAACGCGGCTGGCGAAAGCCCCGCGGGAGGCTCGTATTGCGGGGCCGTCGAGCATGGTTCGAAATTCCGGCGCAGGTAAAACCGGGCTGAGACGTAGATGGCCAGTAGCAGCAGTGGCGCCAGAAAGTAAGGCGGGCCATATCGCCCCTCGAAATTGTCCCGGTGAATATACCCTTGCGGCCAGCGCATTGTGATCGACAAACTCTGGTGAGGGAGGGCGTTGTCAATGCTGAACTCTACACCGTCGGAAAACTTCTCCGTCCCGACCGGCGAATTGAAACCCCCTGCGTAGGACGACGCCTGCACTGACTCCACTGGAACGCCGGCAGGCAAAACCACGCGCACGCTCTGAGAGTCATACCTTATCGACAACTTCTGTCCCGCGACGTTCCAATAAAGTTCGTCGGCGGCGCCCACAGAACGGATCGCTCCCGTCACCCGATAAACCACATTCAATACATGCTGGCCGGGCTCATCGGAGTACAGCTGGTTGTTCCTATCCACGATGACCTGATAGAAGGTGTGACGGTAATGGTCGATGTGGAACGCAACCGGTTGTCCGTTAACCGTGACCTTTTGCACTTTCACGCGGAGGCCGTTATCGTCGGTGTGACCGGGGTTGTGGTTACGGTCCCAACGGTCTTCGTCACCGATCGGAATGTCGCAGCGTAAGCCGAAGTTGCGGTCGTTTTCGGGGATGACCTGAGTCTCGTCCACCAGCAATGACGAGTCCGGATTGACCACGATCGTTGCCTTCAGACTATTGACGTGCCAGTCAGGCCGCTTCGACACCGCGGCAGTCACGGTGCCGAGCACCAGCACGGCCGCAAGGCGAGAGTAGGCGCTGAAATTCATGCTGGGAAAATTCTGCGCCTGCGCGAGCGGCAACGATAGCGCTAAACGCGGAGTGCAAATCGAAAGTAACTGTAGGGGAAGTACCTCGTTGCGAACAGAACTTATGATCAGGGCCTTCAATCTTTGAGCAACTGCCGCGCAATCACCAACCGCTGAATCTCGCTGGTGCCCTCGCCGATCGTGCACAGCTTTACGTCACGGTAATACTTCTCGGCGGGATAATCTTTGATGAAGCCGTAGCCGCCGTGAATCTGCACGCCTTCGTTGGCGCACTTCACGGCGACTTCGCTGGCATAAAGTTTTGCCATCGATGACTCCAGCGTCGTCTTCATGCCGGCATCTTTCATCGATGCCGCGCGCATGGTGAGCAGGCGGGCAGCGTCAATCTCGGTGGCCATGTCAGCCAGTTTCCATTGGATGGCCTGGAATTCGCCGATCGCCTTACCAAATTGCTTGCGCTCCTTCGAGTAGTTCAGCGCGGCCTCGTATGCACCCTGCGCCATGCCAAGCGAAAGAGCCGCAATCGAGATGCGGCCGCCATCGAGCACGCGCATCGCGTCGATGAAACCATCGCCTTCTTTACCAAGTAAATTCTCCGCCGGGATTACGCAATCTTCAAAAATCATTTCTGCCGTGTCGCTGGCACGCAAACCCAGCTTGTTCTCTTTCTTGCCGGGACGAAATCCCTTCGTACCTTTCTCAACGATGAAGGCGGAAAGTCCGTGGGTCTTGGCGGCGCGGTCGGTCACTGCAATTACCACCATCGCATCTGCATAGTGGCCGTTGGTGCAGAAGGTTTTCGTACCGTTGAGAACCCAGCTGTTGCCGCGGCGCTTCGCAGTCATGCGGGCGCTGCCGGCGTCCGATCCAGAGGAAGGCTCGGTCAATCCCCATGCACCAATAAACTCACCCGTAGCCAGTTTGCTGACGTACTTCTTTTTTTGCGCTTCGTTACCGGCAAGAAAGATGTGATTGGAGCATAGCGACGTATGCGCCGCGACGATGATGCCCACTGAGCCATCCACGCGTGACAACTCTTCGATGGCAATCACATATTCCACATAGCCCATGCCCGCGCCAGCGTACTCGGTAGGGAAAACCGTTCCCAGCAAACCGAGCTTGCCCAGTTCTTTGACAGTAGCCAGCGGAAACTCGCAGGCTTCGTCCCACTTCATCACGTTGGGCGCGATCTCGCGCTCGGCGAACTCGCGGACGCTTTTCTTCAGCTGCTGCTGCTCGTCATCCAGTTGAAAATCCAAGATTCCTCCACCAGCTACGACTCGTTTTTTGATTAGAACATAGAGGCAGGAGCGGGAAAAGTTACCTCGGGCAGGGAACATGAAAAGCGCGGCAAGCCGCGTGATCATTGAGGATGGCGACGGTGAGGAACTTGGGCCCAACCGACCGGATGGTCTGCCGTTGTCGGCCTTTCTGACATCGATTGCGGAATTAGCGAGCGATTTCGTTCGCGGCCATGAACCTCTCGAATACTTCGTTTGAGAGCAGCCGCCCACGCGCCGTTAAGCGAATGAAATCTCCGCATCGCTCCATTAGTCCGTTCGCAACAAGGTCCGCAATCTCACCGCAAACATTATCGACAGCTTCTTCGCCGAAGATCGTGGCAAGGTCGCGCAGATTGATTCCCTGCGTCAGCCGCAGCCCAAGGAAAAAACTTTCTTCCAGGGCTGCTTCGCGCGAGACTTCGGTCCGGTGCAACGCCGTCGCGCTCATGTAGCGCTCAAGCGAGTCAGGCGGCGCGAACCGCACAGCATTGATGTCGCACGGACTAAAGCCCGGTTCTTTTTTTTGAGTTTCATCGGCACGATTAAAGCTTGCCCTGAGCGAAGCCGAAGGGGCGTGCCCTTCCCGATCTACAGTCAGCATCGAATGCGCATCCACGCCAAAACCAAAATACGGTTTTCGTGTCCAATACTTCAAGTTGTGGCGAGATTCGAAACCTTCGCGCGCGAAGTTAGAAATCTCATATTGCGCAATGCCGGCCGCGTTAAAGTGCTCGCAGGCCGCGAGATAAAAGTCCGCCACGGCTTCTTCATCAGGGACAAAGTGCGCGTGATAGCGCGCGCCGCCTGCCAGCAGCTCCCGACCCAGCCGTGAATCGTCATCGACCTCGAGCATATAGATGCTGCCGTGCGGTACGCCTGTAGCGATGGTTTCCGCCAAAGAGAATTCCCAGCTTTCGGCGGTCTGGTGCGGCAAGCCGGCGATGAGATCGATATTGATGTTTGTAATTCCCGCAGCCCGCAGTTGCGCAATATCTTCCAGCACGATTGCGCGCTTGTGCAGTCGCCCCACTGCAGCCGCTTCCTGATCGACAAACGACTGCACGCCCAGGCTCACGCGGTTCACACCACAGTGCAGCAGACTGTCGATCATAGCCACGTTCAGCGTCCCAGGGGCGCATTCGACGGTAATTTCGGCGTCAGGCTGCACTACGAACCGACTCCGCACCGCAGCGAAGATCCGCTCCAGTTGCACGGATTCGAGCACCGTCGGCGTTCCTCCGCCCAGGTAGATGGAATCGACCACGCGCTCCATCTGCCCGCCCATTTGCACCGCAATCTGCGGAGCACTTCCAATGTTGGCGCAAACACGATCGACGTAACGCTCGAAGACAACCCGCGAAAACACATCGGAAGCGAAGTTGCAGTAGCTGCACTTGGTGCGGCAGAAAGGCACCGAAATATAAATGCCGAGGGGCATGCCATACCATTATCCCATCTGCACTCCATTCATCCGCCGCAAACCTTTTCCATCCTCGCGACAGCATCGGCCATCCATATTGCGGTACGCTGTTGTAGCGCTACTTCGCGACCAGATCGCTTAAGAAACCGATGGCTCAGGAAGAAGAAGTATTAGGCAAAGCCTATGACAGTCGCCTGATGGCGCGGCTGCTGAAATATCTGCGTCCCTACCGCTGGCAGGTGGCGATTGCGCTGGTTTCGATTGTTTTGAAGGCCTTCGCCGATGTGCTCGGTCCCTATCTCACCAAGGTGGCAATTGATCGCTACCTTGCGCCGACTAAGGGCAATGTCCCAGGGATATGGAGTTGGCTGAGCTCGCGCCCCATCGCCGGGATCGCGCAGATCGCGGCCATCTATGTAGGATTGCTGGTCTTCAGTTTTCTCCTCGAGTTCCTGCAAACATATTTCATGCAGTGGACCGGCCAGAAGGTGATGTTCGATCTCCGCCGCCAGATTTTTCGCCACTTGCAGCGCCTCCACGTCGCCTTCTTCGACAAGAATCCCGTGGGCCGCCTTGTGACGCGCGTTACCACCGACGTGGACGCTTTGAATGAGATGTTCACCTCCGGCGTGGTTTCCATTTTCGAAGACTTGTTCGTGCTCTTCGGCATTCTGGGCGTGATGCTGTGCATGAATTGGAAGCTGGCGCTGATTACGTTTGCCGTGCTGCCGTTCATCGTCGTGGCGACCAAGATTTTTCGCGACCGGGTGCGCGATTCCTATCGGCGCATCCGCGTGGCCATCGCGCGTATTAATTCTTATCTGTCGGAACACATCAGCGGCATGGTCGTGCTGCAGCTCTTCAATCGCGAGCGGAAGGCTTACAAACAGTTCTCGGAAATCAATCGTGTGCATATGGATGCATACAAAGACGCGATCATGGCCTACTCGGTTTACTATCCGGTGGTCGAGATTCTTTCGGCGATCGCGATTGCCTGCGTCATCTGGTTCGGCGGCGGCGATGTGATGAGGAATATTCGGGCGGATAGCGTCGCCGTCAGCTTTAATTGGAAAACGCTGGTCGCATTTCGCCTGGTGTCCACGGCGGCGTCGCTTGGGGTGCTGGTTGCGTTCATTCAATATGCGCTGCGGTTTTTCCGCCCGATCATGGACTTCAGCGAGAAGTACAACATCCTGCAATCGGCCATGGCAGCCAGCGAACGCATCTTCAAACTGCTGGATACGCCCGTGCAGGTGGTCTCGCCTGCGGTGACCAAACGTCCCGAGGGTTCCGGGCGCATCGAGTTCGATCATGTCTGGTTCGCGTATCGCGATTTCGAACCTAGCGATACTCATGTGGGGACGGCCGCCCGGCCGTCCAGCCGAGCAAAGCTCGGCAGGCTCTTCGCTACCCACGGGCAATCCAGCCAATATCGCTCAGGATCCCAACTGGGTCCTCCGCGACGTAAGCTTCATCATCGAGCCCGGCGAAACCGTGGCCATCGTTGGCCACACAGGCGCGGGCAAGACCACGCTAATCTCGCTTCTGCTGCGGTTTTATGATGTGCAAAAAGGCGCGGTCAGAATTGATGGCGTCGATGTAAAAGATATGGATCTGGTTGATCTGCGCAGCCGCTTTGGCGTCGTTTTGCAAGATCCATTCCTGTTCAGCGGGACAATCGGCGGAAATATTCGGCTGGGCACAAAGCGTATTCGGGACGAAGATGTTGAGCAAGCTGCTGAAGATGTGAATCTTGCCAACTTCGTCCGCGCGCTGCCCAAGGGCTTTGGCGAAGAGGTCCGCGAGCGCGGGTCAACACTTTCGACCGGGCAGAAGCAGCTTATCTCGTTTGCGCGTGCGCTGGCACATGAACCCAAGATTCTGATTCTCGACGAAGCCACCTCCAGCGTGGATACCGAAACCGAATTTCGCGTACGCGACGCGCTCAGCCACATGGTTGAGGGGCGCACGTCGCTGATCATCGCCCACCGGCTCTCGACCGTGCAGCGCGCCGACAAGATCATCGTCATGCACAAAAGTCAGGTGCGCGAGATGGGAACGCACCAGCAACTACTGGCCCAGCGTGGGATTTATTTCAAGCTTTATCAGCTGCAGTATAAGGACCAGGAACTGAATGTAGCGCGGGCGCCCTCGCCCGCGAGCTCAGAAGTCACTGCCAGCGCGGACGACTAAGGCAAGCAGGCGGAACTGAAATCCAAGTCAGATATCCAGAGATTTTTGCAGCAATTGTGTCACTTTAGAGTTCTTTTCCCGTCTTGAACCTTCTGACAAGAAGTCCAATGGAGAGAGGCGCGTTCGCGTCTGCGTTGAAACTTCTAAAAGGCGGCCACGAAATGCTCCCGGCAATTGGCCATATCGGAACGATCAAGTCGCTCCAGTCACATGGAGCCTGACACTGCGGAATGTTGGGGGACACGGTACTATTTTCGTCGAGAACGTGAACGGTAAGAACCTGAATGGCCAAGTGGTCGAGGACAATCGTGACGATTTGCCCGTGCGTAGCAGTTTTAGAGATTTGTTTCCCATTGTGCCAGATGTGAGTACCACTCGCCCAAAGTCCAACAGCAGAAAATCGCCCAAGGCCAAACAATGGTACGAGGCGGGATCGTCGAGTTAATCCGCAATTGCTCACACTCATCTTGGGTATAGAACTGACCTTGGCTTTTTGGGCGGCGGCGGTGCGGTTGTCTCGAATACCATGGCAGTTTTTACAACCCAGCGAGCAAGAATGGATTGCTGCGCTGCGTGAAGGCGGAAAATACCGCTACCTCGCAAGAGCCTCTCTATGGTTGGCTTGCTGTCACTCTCTAGTTGGCTCATCCACCCATTGTTGCAAGTAGTGCAAACACTCTTGACTCTAAGATTCTGAACGTTATGGAACCAGACAGGCGGGACTTTCCAACAACACGCCGAATCTCATCCTGGATGTCAATCTTTTGCAGAATCCAGTCGGCAATAGTGTGCTCCCGACTGCTAGCCGGATTGTCACAAAATTTACAGTTACGCACTCCGAACACTAGCATGTCGGTGTCAAATAAATACCTCGGAAATTTGGCCTCTCTGACTCGAGGGTTTGTGCGCACGGAGATCCCTCGCTTGCTGGTGAAAAATGCGAGACTTCGAGATGACGACTTGTTGAAGACTTTCAAATTGGCCACTACCCGTCGCTACCGGAAAACATTCGCGATGTGTTCTGGCTTTACAATGCTCTCTTGCGAATACTGATCTCAGCCGGCGAAGCTTCCGGGGAAATGTATGGGGCGCAGCTCATCGAAGCCCTGCATCGCTGCGAACCCCAACTTGAATTCTTTGGCGTCGGCGGAGAGCGCATGCGGGCTGCGGGCTGCAACACTGTCGTTGACGCGAAAGATCTCTCCGTCGTCGGCATCACCGAAATTCTCAGCCACCTGCCAAAGATCTACGGCCTTTACCAACACCTGATCAAAGAGGCCGACAGGCGCAAGCCTGATCTTGCCATCGTCATCGACTCGCCCGCCTTCAATTGGCGCGTGGCGCGGCAGATGAAGAAGCGCGGAATTCCGGTGGTCTACTATGTTGCGCCGCAGTTCTGGGCTTGGCGGCAGGGACGGGTGCGGCTGCTGCGCAAGTATATCGACAAAGCGCTGGTGATTTTTCCGTTCGAAGAAAAGTTCTACAGCGACCGTGGAGTTGACGCAATTTTCGTCGGCCACCCCTTGGCCGAATTGCCGCAGCCGGCTATCGAGCGTGGCGACTACGCCGCTCAGTTTAGTCTCGACCCGGCAAAACAATGGATCACTCTGATGCCCGGCAGCCGCGTTAAAGAAGTGCGCATGAATCTGCCGACGATTCTGGAGGCTGCCGCCCAGCTTGGGACCGACTACGAATTTCTGTTACCGGTCGCGCCCACGCTTGATCGCTCTTTTCTGCAGAACCTGATCGCTCGCCGGAGGATCACGCTGGTACCCGAATCCCTCCCCGCACTGTGGCATTCGCGAGGCGCTATCGTGGCCAGCGGCACCGCCACGGTCGAGGCCGCCATGATGCGCACTCCGTTCGTAATGGTCTACCGCGTTTCGTCGCTCACTTATCTTCTGGGCAAGCCGCGGGTTAAAGTGCCGCGGTTTGCCATGGTCAATCTGATCGCTGGGGAAGAAGTGGTGCCGGAGCTCGTGCAACACGACTTTACGGCCCAGAACGTGGTATCTCGATTGCGGGAGATACTGGCCGAAGGTCCTGCTCGCCGTCAGATGCTGGAAGGTTTAACGCGGGTGAAGGCGTTACTCCGGCCGCCTGAACGCGGTGCTGATCCGGCTCCGCACCCGGCTGACCGCGCGGCGGAAATTATTTTTGAGATGCTGCCTCATAAGCTGCCGTCACGATAGGGCGCGGACTATACACCAGCCCCTCAGGGGCTAAAGCCCGCGTCATTATTGCGCTTTTGGCGGCACGGCTAAAGCCGTGCCCTTCCCGAACCGCCTCCGGACTAGTTTTCTTAAGTCTTAAGCTAGAAGCTAGCAGCTAGTAGCTGGCCCTAAACCTTGTGCTCCCAGCATCTTTTAGAGGAGAATCTTCATCATAGAAATGGTTAGGCCCATTTCCGGGAGACTCTCCTTAATGCAGAATCGCCTTCGGCGCGCACCGAGCGTCCTGTCGAGTTCCCTCGCCCTGCTGCTATTGGCTTTCGCCGCAACCCCGTCGCGGGCGGCGGAGAAGGTTCGCCTGCGGGTCGATGATTATCAGATCGAAGCTGAGCTCACACCTCATCTGCATCAGATTTCGGCGCGGGCGAAGGTCAAGTTCACAGCCCTTCAGGATCTGAATACGGCTATCTTCGAGCTACATAATGGCCTGCGCGTCACCCGGGTGCTCGACGAAAAAGATCAGCCGCTCTCGGCCGAGCGAGTTACGCAGGATTCGACCATCCGCGTCCCGCTTCCCGCCGGCTTGGCCAAGGACGCTTCCACTACCCTGACCTTCGAATACGAAGGTGAAATCGAGAGTGCGGACGACAGTCCCGTGCCGGGCCTTAAACTCGCCTACATCAGCGATGACACCAGCTATCTGCTCTATGCCGGGCGCTGGTTCCCGGTGAGCGGTTACGGGCTCAACCGCTTTACAGCGACCATCAGCGTTACAGTACCGGCTCACATGCTGGTGATCGGAAGTGGAAAGTCGACGGTAACGGAAAATCCTCCATCGAAGAAACCGAATTCCAACGGGCTGCCCACCAAGACATTTACGTTCGTCTATGCGAAGCCGAGCTTCCCGGGAACGATCAT
The DNA here is from genome assembly GCA_963838015.1 of uncultured Acidobacteriaceae bacterium. GTDB lineage: Bacteria > Acidobacteriota > Terriglobia > Terriglobales > Acidobacteriaceae > Sulfotelmatobacter. The sequence goes on from CAWIPG010000002.1 coordinate 824,365, forward strand.
CGCCGGCAGCTTCCAGGAATATAAAAGCGATGAAGCCGGCATGGACCTGCACGTCTTCTTCAAGCCCGACCATCAGAAGTTAGCGCCTGAATATACGACCACAGCGGTTCAGGAATTCACTTACTTCGTTACCCTTTACGGAACGCCTTTGTCGCAGAGGCTCAACGTTGTGGAACTGCCCGGAGACACGGTTCCCTACGCCTGGGGGCCGGAGATTGCCGCTCTCGCCAGCCCATCGATCACTGAGAAAACGAATTATCGTCTGCTGGCCAATGCCATCGCGCATCAATGGTGGGGAGTTTCTGTGAGCCCTGCTGCAAAAGATGACTGGTGGCTCACGGATGGGTTTTCGCGCTACTCCGAGGCGATGTACGTGGAAAACGCGGCTGGATCCGCGGGTTTGGAAGAGGCGATCAAGGATATGTCCGTCGGCGCACTGGCATATGACAACATTCCGCTCTCCAGCGCCAGCAAACTTGATCCATTCTCTACCGAGTTTCAATCGCTCGTCACCGACAAGGGCGCAATGATTTTGCACATGCTGCGCTTCGTTCTGGGCGAGGATAAATACCTGAAGACCATGCGGGAGTTTGCCCAGACGTACGCGGGAAAATCTGCCACCATGGACGATTTCCGCACCATCGCCGAGAAATACTACGGCGATCAGCTGACCTGGTTCTTCTCCCAGTGGCTCGATTCCACGGGTGCCCCAGAGTTTAAAGTGAAGTACACAACCTACCGCATGGGCAGCGACAAGGGCTTCCGCGTTACGGGTGAGATCTCCCAGGATCTCGATTTATTCCGCATGCCGGTCGACGTGCGCATCGACACGGATGGCAAGACGGTGAATAAAAATATCGAAGTCGTGGGCACCAACTCACCTTTTACGATTGAAACCTTCGGAAGACCGCGGCGAATTTCCGTCGACCCCGATCATCACGTGCTTACTAATTCGTCCGATGTGAGGCTGCGCTCTTCGATTCTCCGCGGGCAGGCTTTGCAGCAGCAGGGCGATCTCGCCGGAGCGCTCGTCGAATTCAACAAGGCGCTGGACCAGAACCGCAACAGTTCGCTGGCCCATTATCGCGTCGCGGAAATTTTCTTCTTCCAGAGAAACTATCAGGCTTCGGCCAACTCCTACCGCTCATCCATCAACGGGGATGGCGATCCGCGATGGACTGAAGTCTGGAGCCACATCCAACTGGGAAAGATCTTCGACATCACCGGCCAGCGCGAGCGCGCCATCAACGAATACCGGCAGGCCATCCAGACCAATGACGATACCTTCGGCGCTTTGGAAGAAGCGCGCAAATATATGCAGAAGGCTTTCGAGCGGCCGAAGAATAAAGAGTAGAAGCGCCCTACAGTATTTCCTCGCTTGACACCCGCTTCCACCGGGAGGAGAATTGGGCGCTCGGTCTCCCCCGCGTTGCCTATCCGAGCCTCGGGCCCCGCATCAACAATTGCTTGGATTATTTCGTATCAGCAGCCTGGCTTCCTTCTATTAGGACCCGCCAAGTAACGGCGATGGCTATCACGAGAGCTACGGAGGTATTTATGCGAGACCGGAGACTTTCCATCGGATTGAAAACGGCCCTGCTTACGGCCTTTTCAACGATCCTGTTTGTGACAAACACTTACGCGGGCACCGATAAGGTGCTGTACAACTTCAATGGCAACTCCGAGGCTGGTGCCGATCCCCAAGCCAGCCTGATCTTCGATGGCGCCGGCAATCTCTACGGCACGACCACCGGCGGTGGCGCTTACGGCGGAGGGACGGTTTTTGAATTGATGCCCACACCGAGCGGTGGGTGGATACATAAGAGGCTGCATGACTTCCGGAATGACGGGATAGATGGGGTACATCCTAACTCTGTTCTAGTCTTCGACGCCAATGGCAATCTCTATGGGACGACGGGATACACAGCCGATTCCACCGGTGTGCCGAACGGAACGGTGTTCGAGTTGACGCCTACCTCGGCCGGCGGCTGGACGGAGAAAGTCGTGTTTAACTTCGACGCCGATAGCGGTAGCTCCTATGGCGGCCTGATCGTCGATGCCGTCGGCAATCTCTACGGCACCACCGCCTCTGGTGGCTTTTTTGGCTACGGTACAGTGTTCGAGCTGGCACGCACGACGGCCAGCGGCTTTGCCATGAAGACTCTACATAGCTTCGACCTCGCAGATGGATGGAGTCCCAGGGCCGGCCTGGCCTTCGATGCCACCGGCAATCTCTACGGCACTACACTCGTAGGCGGCAGTGGCGAGTATTGCCAAACCCGGCCCCATAATTACTGCGGGACGGTGTTCGAGTTGACACCCGAAGCTGACGGGCATTGGACAGAGAAGGTCTTGCATACTTTCTCATACCGAACCGAGAGAGTTTTTTGGCCCCAAGCGAGCATAATCTTCGATGCAGCCGGCAATCTCTACGGCACGACCTATGTCGGCGGCCTTTATACTGACGGGACGGTGTTCGAGCTGTCGCCAACTGCGGGTGGAGACTGGACCTTCAAGGTGCTACATAGCTTCGGGGACGGCACGGACGGGGAGTTCCTTCAAGTCCCCCTGATCATGGATGCAGCCGGCAATCTCTACGGCACGACAAACTACGGCGGCGCCTACGGCGAAGGCAACGGGACGGCATTCGAGTTAACGCCCGAAGCGGGTGGGGGTTGGGCCGAGAAGATCCTGCATAGTTTCGGTGGCTATAGCAAGGACGGATACAACCCTGCTGCCAGCCTTATCTTAGACTCCGCTGGCAATCTCTATGGCACGGCGGAATCCGGCGGCGTCGATGGCAGCGGGACTGTGTTCGAAATTACACCTTGAGCTTTAATGCCGGGAAGCCTCGCGTCGTTCTAGATCGCGGTAGCTTTCGCGGTGGCCCAAATTGCAAGAGCTCACCTTGCACAACTTCACCGCGACGCGCGTCGACGGCCACGGTGGATTGCCGCACCTCGCCCCGCTGCCATCGAATGTAGGCCATGAACGCCGCTTCCTGGGAGCGGCAGTGAGCTTGCATGGAAGGCTCGAACTGCACCGTTTGCAGCGCATCTCTTTGCTGCATATCTCTTTCCCGCGTATCCGGGCGCGGCGAATATTTTCGTGCATTCTCGCTCAGTGATCGACCTTCGAAGAGGCCGGTTGCATAGCGCAACCGCTGAATGCTCGCAACAGCCTTGTCGACGACGCGGGCAAATCCACGTCCGTCTTCGGGTTCGCGTCCTTCCTGCAAGCGTAGCTTCGCGTCGGCAACGGAAAACCAGGTGCGGTTTCGGTTGGATTCTTTGGGATCGCTGAGTCGCAGCACCTCACAGAGATGCGCGTTGACGACAGATTCTCTTCTGGCAGATCGGCGGGAAGATTTCCGCTCGGCGCTCCGCTTGGGGCGATATTGCGCAAATGCAGCTTCCTCGATGCGCCCGTGCACTCCGGCTTCCTCGAAGGCCTCAAGGGCAGCGGCTTGGGCGTGGGTCAGCCCCGGTTCGGCGCTGCCCTTGGGAAAAGTCCAGCCGGCCGCTTCCGCGGGTTCTGATCAGCAGGAACTCAATGCCGGCACCGCGCACGCGATAGCAAACCGCAGCCACCTGCTCGCACTCGCTCAACTTGCGAAGCTGCGATAAGCGAACGCGCCGGGCAGGCGACTGTTGTGGCCGAACTGCCGTGGGAACTGCTGCAAAACGATTTTCTGCAAAACTCATCGGAACAGAGTGCACCTGGGCAACCGTCTCTGGCTAGAGCACAGCTTGGTTCAGGATCGGGCCAGGCCTTGTGTTGTGGTCTCTGGAATCTTTCTACATACTTGCCTGGCACCACTATGAGGCGCGAGTATTTATCTCTATCGGCCGCAGTCCAGCCTGCGGGATAGCACCTTGCAAAACATGCATTGTCTTCGCTGTAATCGCGAACTCGAGGCCGGACAGAAATCCGTGGCGCTGTACATGTTCGCGCAAACGGTGGGGATAAAGCCCCGGCAGAAGTCGACGGCTCATCGCATCTCTTTCTGCCCGCAATGCTCGGTCTCGCTAGCCATGGGGCCTCCACCGGAGGGCGCGCTGAACCTGGCCGCGTGGGATATGATCCGCGACCTCGTCAGCTCTGACCCCGCGCTGAATCAAGCGGCATGGGAGAGTCTTAACGGAATCTCAGGCTTGCTCCCAGCCACCGGAACCGATGGCGGCAGTTCTGCGCAATCTGGCGCCTCTTTCGAGTTCTAAAAAACGCCTCAGCTAACCTTTTTCCGTACCCCACGGTCTAACCATCTAATAACAGCGGGGAACTTCATGTGCCTCGGCTGCGTATTACAGATCAGAGGCTTGAACGAAACCGTTCAGGCGGGATTGAGACCCCTCGCCTTAACGTTGCCCGGAACCCCCACGCACCTCTCGGAGGCGTGGGGGTGCACTCCATGCGAATACTTCTCGACATCGTGCGGCAGTCGCTCTCCACACTGTGGGCGCACAAACTACGCTCGTTCCTCACCATGTTTGGGATTGCCTGGGGCGTGGGCTCTCTGCTGCTTCTGGTGGGACTCGGGGAGGGCTTCCGCAGCGGCCAGGAAAAAAACATGGCCGAACTTGGGCAAGACATAATGTTTCTCTTTCCCTGGCCGCGTCCCGGCGGTTGCCGGTAGCTACGCATCGGCCATACCCTACTATTTGACGTACGGCGATTATTTCGCAATTCGCGATCAGGCCAGACTTCTGCGCGCAGTGTCTCCGGTGCTGGAGCGCGATGACATCCGCGCCGTCAGTGATTACGGTTCTACCAACGGCCAAGTCTTTGGCGTCGCCCCGGAATACAACCAGATTCGCAATACTCCTATAGACCCGGGGCGCTGGTTTAATGACGAAGACAACTCGCAGCACAGGCGCGTAGCTGTGGTGGGTTGGGAACTGCTCAAGAATATGTTTCCCGGAGAGCCGGCTGTGGGCAGCACCATCCTGCTCAACGACATGGATTTCAAGGTGATCGGCGTCATTCCGAAAATCGGCAAAGAGGGCAACAATGGCACCAACAATCGCATCTTTGTGCCCTTCAACACCATGCGCATGCTGTTTCCGCTGACCTTGCAGAACGCGGAAAATGCCATTTCATTTATCAACTACCGGCCCATAAAAAAAGAGTTACATCTGGAAGCCGAGAAGGAAGTTCACTCGATCATCGGGAAGCGGCACGGTTTCGATCCCAGCATCGACGATGCTTTCCAGGACTGGGACACTATTGACGGCGCGATTCGCGTAGCCAAGATTTTTGACGCGATGGATTGGTTTCTCGGCGTCGTCGGGATTGTTACGCTCGGCTTGGGCGCGATCGGCATCATCAATATCATGCTGGTCTCGGTTTCCGAACGAACTCGCGAGATAGGGCTGCGCAAGGCATTGGGCGCGACGCACCGCAATATCATGACGCAGTTTTTTGTTGAGGGCGCATTTCTTACCGCGTTCAGCGGAGGCATCGGCCTGGCGATCACCACGGCCTTTGTCACTTTGCTCGCCCAATTGCCATCACCGGACGGGTTCGACACGCCGCGCATCGTGCCAGCTTCCGCCGTAATTGCGATTCTCTCGTTATCGCTGGCGGGGATTGTCGCTGGTCTTTACCCCGCGCGCAAAGCAGCGCTGCTTCCGCCGGTGGAAGCGCTGAGGCAGGAGTAATCATGCTGGGTGATCTCGGACAACAAGCTTTCGAAGCGCTGCGGCACAACCGCCGGCGCTCTCTGCTGACCATGCTAGGCATGGCGTGGGGCATTGCGACGGTGGTCCTGCTGCTGGCCTATGGTTCCGGCTTTCAGAACGCACTGATGATCGCCTTCCGCACGTTCGGCGGCAACCTGGTGGCTATTTTCCCCGGGCGCACTTCGCTGCAGGCCGGCGGCACCAAGGCCGGCATGCAAGTACGCTTGACTCGCGACGATCTCGATTTCCTGCGAGCCGAGGTTCCGGCGCTCACCCGCATGTCTCCTGAGGTGGATAAGCAGAGCCTGGTAGCTTTCGGTACCCGGAGCGGAACCTACGGCGTTCACGGCATCTATTCGAGCTATGAAAAAATTCGCGCACTCGATGTGGGCGAGGGTTCGTTCTTCGGCGAGCAAGATGATTTTACTCACACCCGCGTAGCCGTCATCGGTCCCACCGTGAAAAAGAAACTCTTCTCTGGACAGAATGCGCTGGGTGAAAGCATTCGCGTCGACGGCATCTCCTACAAAGTAGTCGCGGTGCTTCAGCACACGATTTCGAACGGCGACGAGGACATGAATTCGCTGGTCTACGTCCCGTATAGCGCGATGAGCGATTTGAAAAACACCTACTATCTTGACGGCATCATGATGGATTACGAAGGCGACCACAGCAAGGTGGTCGAGGCCGTACGAAGTTCCATGGCCTTTCATCACAATTTCAATCCCAAGGACGACCGCGCCATCTTTGTTTTCGATGCTGTGAAAGATCTCGCCGACCTCAACATCATTACTGTTGGGATCAAAGTTCTGTTGGGTTTCATCGGCATGCTGACGCTGGGTATCGGCGGCGTCGGATTGATGAACATTATGCTGGTGTCGGTGACTCAGCGCACACGCGAAATTGGAGTTGAGAAGGCGCTAGGCGCGCATCGCTGGCACATTCTGTTTCAGTTCCTTGCCGAAGCCCTGGTAATCACGGCTCTGGGCGGGCTGTTGGGCGTGGCGCTGGCTTATCTCGTCTCCTGGAGCGTGGGCTCGCTCACGCTGTGGAGCGCTTTCATTGAAGACGCCAGCGAAGGCGATATCCATCTCTACATCGACACGGCGACTTTGATCTGGTCGACGGCGATTCTCAGCTTCGTCGGCATTGTGAGCGGTATGTTGCCCGCGATCAAGGCCGCTAGGCTCAATCCGATCGAAGCTCTGCGCTACGAGTAGCGCCTGTGTCCCGCCGGCTCTTCACTTCTCAACTTGACGGAACTCTTCTCCTTTACAATCGCATTGTGCCGGAAACCGCTGCCACCCGCCTCGACCGAGTCCTGGCCCAACTGCGCCTTTACGAGCACCCACTGCTGAACTTCTCTGCCCGCACCAAAGGCGAAGGTGTGGAAATCATCATCCAGTTCAAGGACTTGTCTGTCCCAGTGCATACGTATTATTTCGATCTGCACCCTCGCGACCTCGACCATCCGCAATTCGAGTGGAGTTTCCAGCGCCAACTCTACGATGCGCTGCACGACTACTTCGTCGAGATGTTCATCCGCACACCGCAAGATCGCGCTGATCGCCGCCAGAGAGAATTGTGAATCCACTGCGCCAAAAGATCGAACAAGAAATCCGCGAACGCGGCCCCATTCCTTTTTCGCGCTATATGGAACTCTGCCTTTACGATCCCGAACTCGGTTACTACTCGCGGAATGCACAGCAGTTCGGTAAGGCTGGCGATTTCTATACTTCGAGTGACGTGCATGCTGTTTTCGGCCGCCTTCTAGCCCGCCAGTTTGACGAAATGTGGCGCGCCCTGGGCTCGCCCGATCACATCGAGTTGATTGAACTCGGCGCCGGACGCGGCCTGTTTGCGCAGGACGTGCTCGGCTGGTCTCAAAAGAAGTTTCCGGATTTCTTTCGCGCGATGGGTTATGTTCTCGTCGAAAGTTCGTCCGCATTGCGCTCGCGAATCAAGAAGACACTCGAACTTCACTTCGAATCAGGAAAAGCAGAAATCGCCGCGCTGTTCTCCCATGACGAAGCATCGTCTCATACTCCAACCATCATCTTCGCCAACGAATTCTTCGACGCTCTGCCTGTCGAAATCCTCGGCTCGAAAGGATCCTTGCGCGTTGATGCACAGGACGGCCGCTTCATTGAAACCTGGATGCAGCCTTCGTCCGAGGAACTGGAATTTCTCGACCGCTACTCCGTCCATCCCGAGCTGGACGAACGCATCGAAGTTCCCCTCGCAGCCCAGCAAACTATGGATCGAATCGCTGACAGCATCCAACGTCGATTTTTCATCGCCATCGACTACGGCTACACGCGAGAAGAGCAACTGGGTGGACGTCATCGCGGCACGTTAAAGGCAATCCGCCAGCACTCGGTCAGCGCCAGCCCTTATGAAGCTCCTGGCGAACAGGACATTACCGCCGATGTGAACTTCACGGCGCTTGCCGCCGCTGCCGAGAAACACGGTATGCAGGTGAATAAGCTCGTCACTCAATCCCAATTCCTATTGGGAATTGGCGAAGCCAATCAGTTCGCCGATGCTTTCGAAGAATGCCGCCTGCCGCAAGAGAAGGCCAAAGTCGCGCTGCAGCTCAAGCATCTAGTCACGCCCGCCGGTATGGGAGAAAGCTTTCAAGTATTAATCGCAAGCAAAGGGATCGAACAGGAGAAAGCCGAGTCTTTATCTGGTTTGAACTTTGGCCGTAAGCCAATTGTAAACTGAGAGCGGGCCGCTACCGCTTGGCTTCGGCGAGCGCTGCCTTTCGACTTGAGGCCGATGCGGCGGGCTTGGCGTCCGACGCGCTCTCGGGATACTCATACACTCCACGCCCCGACTTCCTACCCAGCCGTCCCGCCTTCACATACTGGACCAGCAGCGGCGCTGGACGATATTTCTCTCCGAGCGATTTATGCAAATACTCAAGAATGTTCAGCCGGGTATCGAGCCCCACCAGATCGACCAGCTCGAACGGCCCCATAGGATGGTTGAGTCCAAGCTTTAGTGCCTTGTCGATGTCGGCCGCGGAAGCGATTCCCTCCTGCAGCATATGGAACGCCTCATTCCCGATCATCGCATTGATGCGGCTGGTAATAAATCCCGGCGACTCTTTGATCACCACCACTTCCTTACCCATCCGTTTCCCCACGTCGACAACGGTAGCTAAAGTGTCCTCGTCAGTCTCCAAGGCGCGCACTACTTCGAGCAACTTCATCTTGTGCACGGGATTGAAGAAGTGCATGCCGATGCATTTTTTCGCGCGGTAGGTGACGCTGGCAATTTCCGTGACGCTTAGCGAGGAGGTGTTCGACGCGAGAATGGTCGTGGGACGGCAGATTTTATCGAGCAGCGTGAAAATCTCAATCTTCGATTCCATCTCCTCCGGAACCGCCTCAATCACCAGATCAGCCTCGCGCGCGGCTTCTTCCACAGAGCCCGCATATTCGAGTCGACTAAATGCAGAATCGGCCTCCGGCGACGAAACCTTACCTAACTCGACCGCCTTGTCGAGATTGGCACGGATCTCGCTCTCCGCGCGACGCAAGGCCGCCGGCAACAAGTCTTCGAGGATCGTGCGATATCCGCCCATCGCCGCAGCGTGCGCAATTCCGCGGCCCATAATGCCTGCGCCGATCACTGCGATGGTTCTAACTTGCGTCACTAGCCCGCCTTCTCCAGATCGGCAATCACCTCGTTTAGCGCGCCGCCGGCGGCGCGCAAACTATCCGCCAAACGCTTGCGCTCCTCGGAAGGCATGGGGGGAATCGAAATTCGAATACGACGCAGAGTCGTCGTAATATCTTCCACGTAATTCATCGAACGAATCAGTTCACCGGACGCTGGCATGAGTGCTCCTGTAATTTTAAATCCATTCCGGCTGACTCCGACTGCGGGCTCTTCTCTCTGCACGCATCCTGTCTCGAACCGGACTCTTTATTCTGGACGCGTCAGAGAATTTAGTAAAGGCAGAGATCTCGCTGCTCGCCAACATGCCAAACTTAGGAGCCGTCATCGCTTTTCGGTGGTTACTCTGGATTGTTAACAAAGACTCAATCGAAACCGCATATAATCTCCATCGATAGCTTGAATGGGTCGACCCGGTGCGCTGTGAATCTAAGTGATATGGCTGATAAGCCCCTAAAACGTTATATTTTTGCGAGCGATTTCGATCAGACGCTCACCTTCAACGATACCGGCTACGTACTCGCTGAGTTGGTCGGCATTCCCGTCGCAGAGTTCGAACGCAAAGCCAAGGGAATGGCGAAGATCAACCTGGTGCAACAGGGAGCGGAGCTCACCTATCTTCTGTTGCACGATCCGGAGTTCAAAGCCAAGGTGCGCAAGGAACATCTGCACGAAGTGGGAAAGCGCATCCGGCTCAAAGGGGACATCAAACTTCTTTATCAGATCCTCGAAACCGGCGTGGATGGATACTCGTTCGACTTCTACGTGCTCTCGGCGGCGCCCGTCGAGGTAATTTATTCCGCGCTGGAAGGGATCGTCCCGCAGGACCATATTTTCGGCACAGAGTTTCTCTACAAAACTACCGGCGAGATTGACACCATCATCCGCGCCACTGCGGGATATGGCAAAGTGGCGGTGCTGAAGCAATTGCTGGTGCAGCACGTGATGGGCCCCGACCACGTGATTTATACGGGAGATGGAAGTTCCGACATTCACGTGATGCTGGAAGTCAACGCGCGCGATGGCCTTACCATCGCGGTTTCGGAGTCGCCTCACGTTTCTCAGATTGCCAAGCGCACCGTGCTCAGCACCAGCGCCTTCGCGGTATTGGCGCCGATTCTCGAGGAGGTTGCCGGGTGGGAGCGCGCCCGCATTCGGACATTCTTCGAGCTCAACGGCATGCTCATCCAGGAGTGGGAGCGGGTTCGCACGGACTGGCTGACGGTGCGTCCGGCAATCACCGATGATTCTGAGCCAATAACTGTGGCGTGAAGCGCTTCAACTTTGTGCGCGAAATGATGACATTCCATGCTGCGCGATAAAAGTCTGATTCCGCTTTCTCACCAACACCAGCAGGCGCTGGCGCTGTGTGTGCGTATCGATCGTGCGCAACCAATCGCTGACGCAGACCTGGAAGCATGGCAAGCAGAAATCGAGCAGCACTTCGAGCAGGAAATTAAGATTCATTTCTCCGCGGAAGAACAGGTGTTGTTTCCGGCTGCTCGTCGCTTCCCCGAATTGGTTCCGCTCGTGGAAGAGTTGATTGCCGATCATCGATCGCTGCACGAATCCTTTTCGCAAGCAGTGGCGCGCCGGATGTCAATGGACAATTTGCTCTCTTTTGCGCGACAACTTTCCAGCCACATTCGCAAAGAAGAACGGCGACTTTTCGAGCGCCTACAGCAGCTGATGACTCCGAAAGAACTCGCCGATCTTGGGGGTCAACTGGAAATTGCTTTAAGAGACGCCGCGCACTCCTGCATTCTGACGAGCGATGCAACCAAGTTGCGGCGGCGCGATAGCCGGCCGGCGCTGCTCGTTACCCATTTTCGATTTTCTTGAATTACAACCCGTGGCGTTCTCTGAATTGAGCCGCCGCTTCCCGTCCCATGTAGCGTTCCAGAACCGCGGGTTCTGTTTTTCGCAAGTCCACGACGACAAGTCCGTCAAGCACGTTGGAAAATTTCCGGTCCACGTTGAAGCCCACCATCTTGCCGCCGATCTTCGCGTATTGGCGCAGTAGGATGGGTAGTCCCTTGCCGTCGGTTTCCACGTCGATAATCGGCTGCGAAAGTTCTTCGAGATCGTGCAAGGCGTGACACATCGCACGGCAATCCCACTGCCGCAACCCGGCTGGACGAAATGCCTGACGAGGTTCGATCAGTCCCGCCAATTCGTCTTCCTGCATGCGCGTCTCGAAGAAGCGGTAAATCATCTCGCGAGAGGCTTTGCTGTAATCGTTGCTGATGCTGACCGCGCCGAACAAGACAGGAGTTTCCACGTGCGTAGCCAGCAACCGGGCAATTCCCTTCCACAATAAAAGCAGGGGAGCAAACTGGCGCTGATATTCCGGCCTCACGAAAGAACGTCCTAATTCGAGCGCGGGACCGAGCTTCTGGAAAACACGTTTGTCACAGCGGAACAATGTGCTGGTGTAGAGTCCATTCAGACCGCGCTCTGCAATAATTTCGGCCGTGGTGCCGGCTCGGTAAGCGCCGACGAGTTCACGTTTCGTTTTGTGCCACAGCAGCACATGCCAGTAGTAGCGGTCGAAATGGTCAAGGTCCCGGCGCCTGCCTGTGCCTTCGCCAGCCGCGCGAAATGTCACTTCACGCAGTCGTCCCAATTCCTGCAGCGTTCGTGGCGCTTCGTTCGCCTTAACCAGATAGACTGCCAGATCGCCGTTTTCCGCCAGACAACGGTCGACGGCAAGCTGACTCAATTCTGCTTGCAGCACTTCCGCGGGCTCTGCAGGAGCGATGGGTTGCTGCAGCTTCGCCGAAATGGTGGAACGCATCGCTACAGGCCATGATTTTTCCCTCCGGGTGCGGCGCGCCAGCAAGTAAGTGCGCCAGCGCAAGTACTCGGTGGCTTCCCGATCATCGACGATGTTGGAGATGGAATCCGTCGGGATTTCAGAGCCGACACGGACTTCCACGGCTCGCCCTTCCTGATGCAAGAATTCCTGTAGCAAAAATGCAGTTCTTAGCTGCGGATGAATCATCCCGAAGAGATGAAAGCTTACGCTATTCCTGCCGCAAAAATAGATCGGAAGAGCGGCAGCTCCCGTGCGTCGAACCAACCGGGCCGCAGTATCGTTCCACATAGGATCAGCAATTTCTCCGTGAGGAAACTGCCAGTGCGATACTTCGCCTGCGGGAAAGATGGCCAGCATTCCGCCTTTTTGCAGCCATTCCATCGCCTCCCGAATCGCACGGCGATTCGTGTCGATGCTGTCGGGAAAACTGCCACGCATGCTCTGAAACGGATTCACGAAGATGCAATGCCGCGCCAATTCCGGGACATCACGCAGCAGGAAATTCGTCATCACCTTCACGTCCGGCCGGACGCGCGTCAGCAGCACAGCAAGCACCGCTCCGTCGAGCATTCCAAACGGATGGTTGGCTACGACTACAACGGGGCCTGTGGCGGGAATTCGCGCGGCATCCGCTGCGTCTGTGCGCAACTCCACGCGCATCTCAACCAGCAGGTTCTCAAGTCCAAAACCGTTCGGCGATTGCCTCACCCGGCGGTAAAGGTCCCGCACTTTGTCGACGGGAATAAATTTCTCTGCCAGCGTGGGTATGCCGGGAAACCCAGCGACGTGCGCCAACACTTCCGGACTGGTCTGATTCTCAGGCAGTTGGTTGGATGGCATGTTAAACAAATAGCGCAGGCAAGTTGACGGCAGATGAAGGGGACGTTAAATGCTGATGAAATCAGGTTGAAACGAAACTCGAAAGTAACCAGCAGTAACAGCAGTGGCCAACTGATCACGGCCTCTTACGTCTCCAGCCGGAAGCGCGTCTCCGCCAGTCCGTAGAGTCTGCGCCAAACCAGCCGGTTAATCGTCACCACCATCGCCGCCATCATCATCGTCGCGGCCAGAAGCAGATGGAAATCGCCGCTGTCAGTAGCCTGGCTGATGGTCGCGCCCAAACCAGTGGTGGTGTAAATCTGTCCTTTGAAATGAAAGTACTCGGCCACAATGCTCGCATTCCACGCGCCGCCAGAGGCAGTTACCAGTCCCGTCACTAGGTACGGGAAAATTCCGGGGAGGATCAGCTTTTTCCATCGCTGGAAGCCGTGTATCTGGAAGACAGAACAGCATTCCTTCAAATCGGTTGGGATCGCCATCGCTCCCGCGATCACGTTGAACAGCACATACCACTGCGTACCGAGCAGCAGCACGACAATCGAAGCCAGTCCAAGTCCTCCTCCGATCCGAATCAGCACAAGAAGGATCACGGGAAGCAATGCAGTCGCCGGGACAGATGCTGCAATTTGCGCCAAGGGTTGCGCAATGCGTGCTAACCGCGGATTGAAACCGATTGCCACGCCCGCCGGAATTGTCCACAACGCGCCAATCAGCAAAGCAAGATTCACTCGCAAGAACGTTGCACCCAGCCCGAGGGCAGTCTCGTGCAATTCGGCTTTCTGCAAACCGCTAAGAATGATCGCAACCCGCACCACGCCGTAACCAATGCCGATCAGCACCACCACCGCCAGTCCCCGCAGCAGCCAATCTCGCCATGGAGCCGGCACTTCTTCAGTACGTTCTTCAGTGTGCTTGCGCGCAAAATGCAGCAGCAAACGCTCGCCCAGAGGCCGCAAAGTTTTCTGGCGAATCTTAGCGAGGCCGCTCGAATGCTGTATAAAGTTGAGTACCCAGGAGCGCGGAGCGTCCATGCTTTCCACCGTCTCCACTTTGAACTTCTCCGCCCATGCGATGACCGGACGCCAAACAAATTGATCCAGCAACACAATCACCGCAACCATGGTGGCAATGCCCCAAAGGATGGAAGTCGTGTCGCCGGCACTCGCCGCCGTTTGCAGATAAGACCCAAGTCCGGGCAAACGAAAATCGCGCGAGCCGAGGACGAACATTTCGCACACCATCAACGCAAACCATCCTCCGGCCACTGACATCATCGAGTTCCACACCAAACCGATGGCCGAGAACGGCAACTCCATTTGCGTGAAGCGCTGCCACCAGCTGAAGCGGTAGATCGTCGCCGCCTCGCGCATATCTTTCGGAATACTTTTCAGCGACGCATAGAAGCTGAAGGCCATGTTCCATACCTGGCCGGTGAAAATCAGCAAGATCGCGCCCAGTTCGACTCCCAGTTGCCGGCCGGGAAAAAGCGCTACCATGGCCAGCATTACGCCGGGAAGAAAACTGAGCACCGGAATCGACTGCAGCACATCGAGTAGCGGAATCAGGAAGCGCTCGGCGCGTGGGTTATACGCGGCCACATAGCCATATCCCAGCGTGAATCCCAGACTCAATATGTATGCGATGGTAATGCGCAGCAGCGAATAGCCCGCATAAGCCGGCAGGGCCCACACGCTTCGCGAGATTTCAACTGTAGGTGTGAACGGACCTAACCAGGAGCGTCCCACCGTCACGACGGCATAGAACAGCGCAATTCCCGCACCGAACATGATGATATCGGGCAGGTGCGAAACCTCGATGTGCGGCAGTTGCGTCCAAAAGCGATAAGCCGAAAATCCGCGCCAGCTGATGCTTTTCTTCATGCGATCGCTTTTCCTTGCATCGGTCTTCGCTCAGGCTTTTGGCGTGGGAGTTGAATTCCGATTTTCCACCGTCGGGTCTGCGTGCGCGGTTTCGGTTTGCGGAACTTCCGTTTGAATCAGCCGCCCGCTCTCCCGTTCGTAATCGAAAATTTCCGCGTAGCGTCCCCAGTTCATCGCGGTATCGAACTGGCGCTGTACTTCCTCTTCGGAGAAGTGCTCATCGAGAATGTCATGGAAAAATTCATCGTTGATGGAGTGGTCCGACTTGCGCTTCAGAATGCTGTCGATCTGCTTCAGGATGGTGACATGTTCTAGCGTCGCCCCGCGGAACAGAACTTTGCGCCGTTGAATATCAGCATCGGCGAAGAGCACGCCCTGCCTCGAGAGTTGCACATCGCCTTCCTTCAACCACGCGAAACCTAGTAACTGGCAAGCCTCAAGGATGGGCAACAAATCCTCGACGTCCATCACCAATTCTTCGGCCAGGCGAAAGAGATCCTCGCGGCCGCCGCGGTCGTGCAGCAATTCAATCAAGCCGGCAATCCCGCCCACGCGGGCATGCGGCAGGATCTGGTACTTGGTCGACCGGATCGGCGACTCCGTTTTCTTAAAGCCTCCCGGCGGCACCACAATCTCTCCCGTGCTCTCCGGATCGGGCAGGGCATGTTCAACGTCGGGCTCAGTCATCACTTTGTAGATGTAGTCGACCAGTTCCACAAAGCGGGGGGACTTGCGGTCGCGCGGTTGCGCCAGCCGCACATTGAAATCGGAACGAATGCGCGCTGGATTTCTACCCAGGACTACGATGCGGTCCGCAAGGATCACCGCTTCCTCAATGTTGTGCGTGACAATGAAGATGGCGCTCGTCGGCATCTTTTTGTTCAGCCAGAGTTCCAGCAATTCACCGCGCAGATTTTCCGCCGTGAGCACATCGAGAGCAGAGAACGGCTCGTCCATGAAAAGCACTTCCGGTTCCACGACAAGAGCGCGCGCGAAACCCACACGCTGCTTCATGCCGCCAGAAAGTTCTTTGGGATATGCTGTCTCGAAACCATCCAGACCCACCGTGTCCAGCGTGCGCAACGCGCGTTTGCGGCGCTCGACCGCAGCCACGCCCCGGGCTTCCAGCGGGGCTTCAACGTTTTCGAGCACGGTAAGCCAGGGAAACAACGCGAAGCTCTGGAAGACAATCGCCACGTTAGGCGATTCTCCACCCAGTGGCTTGCCATGCCAGAACAACGCACCTGAAGAAGGTTGTGAGAGACCGCTCAGAATACGCAGCAGCGTCGACTTGCCGCACCCGGAGGCGCCCAGCAGCGCGACAATCTTTCCCGGCTCGATGGTGAAGTCCGTGAGCCCGACAACCTGAATGCGCGTGCCATCCGGCTGGGGATACGACTTCTCAATCGCGCGAGCTTCGATAATCGGTTCGTTCGCCAAAAAACTCTCCCTAACTTCTATACACGATTCGATGCAGGGCGCAAAGCCTCGGGCACTGTAACGTTCTGTTAACAGTCGGATTCGATCTTCAGAGGCGTCCTTCTGAGTTAATCCCAGGTCTCAGGCCGCGAAATCCTGATCCGGCAGGATAGGAAACGACTGCGGAAGGCGATCTGTCACTTCTGCAAGGTGGGCAAGCTTGGCAGTTAATTCGGCCGTAAGCTGTTCTGGAGCAAAACGCCACTTCCAGTTCCCGCCGTGCAGACTGGGCGTGTTCATGCGGGCTTCGCTGCCGAGGCCGAGCACATCCTGCAGCGGGATCAGAGCAAATTCGGCCGCCGAGGTCTGTGCCGCGCGGATGAATGCCCAATGAATGCCGTCGTCAACGCGGCCGAAATAGCATTCCGCATTGCGGCGCTCCTGTTCGGAAGCTCCGGAGTGGAACCAGCCGACGGTCGTGTCGTTATCGTGAGTTCCGGTATAGACAACTTTGCCGGCGGCGCGATGCGGCAAATACATGTGCGCGCCCTCATCGCCGAAACCAAATTGCAGCACTGCAATCCCCGGAATCTGCAAGCGGTTCCGCAAAGCATGAACCTCAGGCGTGATAAAGCCGAGATCCTCCGCGAAAAACGGCAAGCCCCCGAGAGATTCACGCAACGTGTGGAATAGATCGTCCCGCGGGCCATCAACCCAGCGGCCGTTGATCGCGGTGGGATCGGCTGCCGGAATTTCCCAGAACTGATCGAAGCCACGGAAATGATCAAGCCGGATGTAGTCGCAGTTCCGCGTGGCCCAGCGCAACCGCTGCACCCACCACTCATAGCTCTGCGCCTTCAT
This sequence comes from uncultured Acidobacteriaceae bacterium, assembly GCA_963838015.1. Lineage (GTDB taxonomy): Bacteria > Acidobacteriota > Terriglobia > Terriglobales > Acidobacteriaceae > Sulfotelmatobacter. The sequence continues at coordinate 841,551 of CAWIPG010000002.1, forward strand.
CACATCCCAGCGGTAGAGAGGATTGCCCCAACGCTGTCCGGTCTTGCTGAAAAAATCAGGAGGCACGCCGGAAACTACCTCGGGCTCCAGATTTTCGTTCAGCCGAAATTGATCGGGATGCATCCAGACGTCAGCGCTATCGTAGTTCACGAAGATGGCAACATCGCCGACGATGCGAATGGAACGTTCCGAACAGTACCGCCGCAGCGCCTGCCACTGCTCATAGAACGCGAACTGCAAAGCGCCACGGATCTTCAGATCGATCGCCAGCTCCTTGCGGGCTCGTTCAATTGCCGCAGGCTCACGATGCGCCAATTCCGCAGGCCATTCATTCCAGCTCGCCAGCTTTTGTTGCGCTCGAAGTGCATCGAACAGGACGAAGTCATCCAGCCACCACGCATTCTCCGAACAGAAACGCTCAAAGCGCTCGCGGGCTCCGCCCGATGCTGACGCGACAAAGCTGCGGCCAGCCTCAAACAAAAGCGGCATCTTCGTGGCAAAAACCCGATCGTACTCCAACGACCCCGACTCAGAAGAATAGCCGGAGAGCTTTGCGTCATCAATCCAACCATGGCTGGCGAGACGTTCCAGGCTAATCAGCAGAGGATTGCCGGCAAATGCGGAGGTAGAAGAGTATGGCGAATTACCATAGCCCAGCGGCCCCAAGGGCAATACTTGCCAGAGTCCCTGGCGAGCCGAGGCTAGGGAATCAACGAACTGATAAGCAGCCGGCCCAAAATCGCCGATGCCGCCGCGCGAGGGCAACGACGTGGGATGCAACAATATGCCTGCAGCGCGGGGAAAAGGCATGCAACTCGATCACTCACTCCGGGGTCACCTCGTTCAACCGGCCCCAGCTATCTGAAGACCGGCATCAAGCTCCGGGTTCGCTTCCCGCACGGGTTAGCGTCTTCAGCTCTTCCTGGTTAATCTTAATTTTGCCTGACTTCTCCATCTGTTCGCGCAGGTTGGTCACGAAAAGCCCGAAAATTTCCTGCTCTTTGCTTTGCAGCAAGGCCATCCCGAATCTGATCGCGCTTGGCCGCGAAGTCAGCCTCCGTCGGAGCTTGCGCCTCGACGACTGAAATCACCACTCCGTTGGCGCCAGAATTGATCGGCCCGCTGATGTCGCCCGGCTTCATGGTGAAGATCACCGCTGCCTCACCGGTCATGCGATCCAATATCGGGAACCTGCCCATCGGGAGTAACGAAGTCGCTGGTCTTCACCGTCGCGCCCAGCTCTTTTGCCGCCTTCTTCAAATCATGTTCGCTCTTGGCGCGATCGGAAAGTTCCTGCGTCTTTTGCGACAACAGAATGTTGGCGCGCTCGCTCTTGAATTGCTCCTCCACTTTCGCGCGGATCTCCTCAAACGTAGGCGTCGCAGGCGGTTTCACCGCCAACAATTGAAACACCGCGAAGCCTTGCGAGGTCGCTGCCATTTCGGCTGGCGATTTTTCCGCCGCCGTGAACACCGCATCCATGAATTGCGGCGCCGGCCCCAATCCCGGCACAATATCCCTGCGGCTGAAGAAGTCCGAAGTTACAACGGGCACGCCTTTGGCAGCCGCGGCTGCATCCAATCCCTGCGTCTTCGCCTGCTGCCAGCAAGATCTTCCGTTTGCTTTTGCGCGATGTCCTGCGCCTTCTGCTGCTTCAGGATGGGCTCAATCTCGGCCTTGACCTCATCGAGCGTCTTCATGTGCGCGTCCTGCCGGTCATCGACGCGAATAATGTGAAAACCATAACTGCTCTTCACCAGGTCGCTGATCTGTCCTTTGGGCAGCGAGAAGGCCGCTTTCTCGAACTCCGGAACCGTCCGGCCCTTTGCCGATCCAGCCCAGTGATCCGCCTTCTTTCGCGCTTCCCGGATCTTCGGAATATTTCTTGGCCAGGTCTTCGAACTTCGCTCCAGCCTTGAGTTGCTTCAGCACGTCCTGTGCGCGCTTTTGCGCCTCGGCCACGCCTTTCTCATCGATTTTGCCATCGGCGCCGGGAAGCGGCGTCTTGATCAGAATGTGGCTCACTTTCGCCTGCTCCGCCACTCGATACTGATCGCGATGCTGATTGTAGTAAGCCTGCAAGTCGTCCTGCGTCACCTGCACTCCGGCTGCGACCTTCGCCTGTGTCGAGCATGGCGTACTTAATCTTCCGCTTCTCCGGAATCGAGTTCGCATAGCTCTTCTGGTGAGCATCGTAATAGGCTTTCAGTTCTTCCGTACGTGGGATGAAGGCCCTTCTTAATGTCGTCTTCCTTCAGAACCGCGTAATCGAACTTCACCTTTGTATTCTGCTTATCAAACTCCTGGCGGATGGCGGCATCGCTCACCGACGCGCTACCGGTGATCAGAGCCTGCAGCTTGCTGATCAGAATTTCCTTGCCCACAGAGTCTTCGAACACTGTAGGCGTTAGGTTGTGCTGCTGCAGCATGCCCTTCGTACTCCGCCTGGCCGATAAAATTTCCGCCGGGAAAGAAATACGCGGCATAGCGGCCATGCTGGAGTTCGTCCTTCACTTCCTGCGGCGTGGCTTTCAACCCGAGGCGCTGCGCTTCAGGACCAGCAAGCTTGCCGGTCGATCAATTGATCGGCGGCACGCTGCGTAGCCTGCTGCATCAGGAAAGGCAGCAACATGGGCTGCACTCGCGCCGTAGCGCTGCGCCTCCTGCTGTGCCATCTGGCGCGCCGTCTTCGCGAACCTCTTCGGCGGTAATATCCTCGCCGTTGACTTTGGCAACAATGCCCTTGCCCGGCGTGCCGCGTCACGTCCGTGCCGATACCGGGAACAAACGCAATCACCATAGCCGCGCAAATCAGCAGCAGCAGTCCGCTCAATACGATTTTCTTGACAGGTCCTTCAGTTTGCAGAAATCGAATCATCTTCTCATCACTCCGGAAGTATGCCGCAGAATTGCTAATTATAAACTACGCAATGTTTCTCGGTCTGAACGATTCGCATGCGCAGCATAACTGCGCGAAGACCCTTCCGTTCTCCATGCCGACTCCTCACGCTCGTCCGCTGATCACCGCCCGAAATCAGCTATTGAAACGTATCAATAGACGTGTTATCCCTCTTAGGTCCCGGAACCAAGGCCCACAGAAGTGCATCTCCACGTCCGGTGACAGCGCACAAGGGAGCAACATGAAATCCGCAAAAGCAATCAAAAGACGGCCAGCTTTCCTCAGTCTCCTCACACAGTTGTTTGTGATCTCGTTTCTCGCCTCGCATCTGGTCCTTGCCGCAGACACTCCCGCTACCAAACCATCCGGCCAGCCGGGCACAGACAGAGCTCGCGCTCCGCGATCATTGGACTCTGCAATCCTCGGCCAAGGTCGAAGCCAAGGGCGAGATCATTTCCACCACCGCATTCGCTCCCAACGGATGGCACGACGTCACCGTGCCCACCACGGTCGTCGCGGCGCTGGTGCAGGACAAAACCCTCCCCGACCCGTTCTTCGCCATGAACCTCCGCCAGTTTGCCGGCGTCACTTATCCCATCGGCGGAAATTTCTCTCAACATCGCCATGCAGACCCGATAGTCCCTACGCGGTCTCCTGGTGGTATCGCAAACAGTTCGCCGCGCCCGCCTCATTACGCGGGAAAAACCGTCTGGCTGAATTTCAGAGGCATCAACTACCGCGCCAACGTCTGGCTCAACGGAAAGCAGATCGCCAACTCCGATGACATCGCCGGTGCCTGGCGCACTTACGAATTCAACGTCACCAAAGCCGCTGAAGCCCGGCGCCGAAAATGTTCTCGCCGTGCAGGTCTTCGCGCCCACGGAGAACGATCTCGCCATCACCTTCGTCGACTGGAATCCCGCGCCTCCCGACAAGAACATGGGTCTGTGGCGCGAAGTCTACCTCACCACCAGCGGCCCGGTCGCGCTGCGCTATCCCACGGTCGTTTCGAAACTGAACCTGCCCGCCAATGATTCCGCGCAACTCACCGTCACCGCTCAACTGAAGAACGGCACCGAGCAGCCGGTAAAGGGCAAACTGAAAGGCAAGATCGAAAACGTAACTTTCGAGCAGGAAGTCGAACTCGCCGCCAACGAAACCAAAGACGTCACCTTCACTCCCGATCAGTTCCCGCAACTCGTCTTCTCGAACCCGCGCCTGTGGTGGCCCGCGCAGATGGGCAAACCGAATCTGTATCCGCTGACTATGGCATTCGAGGTCAACGGTGCGATCAGCGACCATTCACAAACCGAGTTCGGCATTCGCGAAGTGACTTCCGAATTCAACGCCACCGGCGGACGCGCCTTCCACATCAACGGCAAGAACATCCTCATCCGCGGCGGCGGCTGGACTCCCGACATGATGCTGCGCGAGAACTCGCAGCGCCTGCACGACGAATTCCGCTACGTGCGCGATATGGGACTCAATACCGTCCGCCTCGAAGGCAAACTCGAAACCCAGGAGTTCTTCGATATCGCCGACCACGAAGGAATTCTGGTAATGGCGGGCTGGTGCTGCTGCGATTTCTGGGAGCGCTGGACGCGCTGGAAGCCGCAGGATTTTGAAATCGCGCAGCAATCCCTGCGCGATCAGATTTATCGCCTGCGCAGCCATCCCAGCATGGTCATGTGGCTGAACGGCAGCGACAACCCGCCCCCGCCCGATGTCGAGCAGATGTATCTCGACATCGAAAAGCAGCTGCTGTGGCCGAATCCGATCGTCTCCTCCGCCACCGGCAAGCCCACCACAGTCACCGGGAGCAGCGGCGTCAAAATGTCGGGCCCCTATGAGTATATAGCTCCAAGCTATTGGGAAGCAGGACACGCCGCAAGGCCAGCCCAACCGCAAGCTCTGCAACCCCGGCGGTTGCGGCGGCGCTTACGGCTTCAACACCGAAACCAGCATGGGACCGGCCGTGCCGCCCATCGAAAGCATTCGCGCCATGGTCGGCAAAGATCACCTGTGGCCGATCGACGAGGTCTGGAACTATCACGCCGGCGGCGGAGAATTCAAAACCATCCAGGTTTTCAGCACTGCGCTCGCCAATCGCTACGGCAAATCCGACAACGTAGAAGACTTCGCCTCCAAGTCACAACTGCAAACTTACGAAGGCGTACGCGCCATGTACGAAGCCTACAGCCGCAACAAATATCAATCGACCGGCGTAATCCAGTGGATGCTGAACAATGCCTGGCCCTCGATGATCTGGCACCTCTACGACTATTACCTGCGCCCCGGCGGCGGCTACTTCGGCGCCAAGCGCGCCATGGAGGCTCTGCACCCGGTCTATGGCTATGATGACCATTCCATCTGGGTGGTGAGCAGCCAGTATGAAGATGCCAAGGGCCTCAAGCTCACGACCAAGATTTACAACCTCGACATGACCGAGAAGTTTTCTCACGAAGATTCTCTCGACGCCGCCGCCGACAGCACTGCCAAAATATTCACCCTGCCCGAAACTCTGCACGGACTGAGTCCCGTCTACTTCGTCGCACTGCGGCTGACGGATTCGACCGGCAAAGCTCGTCGGCTCGAATTTCTACTGGCTCTCCACCAAACCCGAGACGATCGACTGGGCGAAATCCAACTGGTGGATGACCCCGACCGATTCCTTCGCCGACTACACCGCCCTGGCGCAACTTCCGAAGGTAAAGCTTAAAGTTACAGACCGAACCGAGCGCAAAGGCGAAGAGTCCGTCACCCACGTGACAGTAGAAAATCCCAGCAAGAGTCTGGCATTCTTCGTGCGCTTGAAAGTAGATAAAGGCGTGCAGGGCGAAGAGATTCTGCCGGTGATCTGGGAAGATAACTACATCTCACTCCTGCCCGGCGAGAAACGCGAAGTAACGGCCAGCTACCGCACCAGCGAATTGGGAGCATCGAGGCCGGTGGTGGAAGTCAGCGGCTGGAACGTGCAGTAGAGGAATTGGGTGATTGTGCGATCGAGTGATTGGGCAATTTGAGAACTTCTTAAACTGCCCAATCACCAAATTGATCAATTACTCAATCTTTCACACATGCTGTGAGAGCGATAAAATATTCCCGTCGGGATCTTTGAACCATGCCACTTTGTCTCCGCTCGGCGCGGTCCATATCCCGAGTTTGTCCTGTTCGAAGAATCCGAATCTCTCGAAGTGAACGCCTTTGTCTTGCAATCCTGCGGCAACCTTCTCGATGTCCGTGACCTGCCATCCTAAAATCGTAAACGGCGCGGGCGTGAACGACGGCGGCGCTTTCGCCACGCGCACCATAATTCCGTTCGCATCCAGTACGAGTGCAAAGCCATCATCTTTCACAAAGCGCAATCCTAAGACGCCTTCGTAAAAAGCTCGCGCCTTTTCGGAATCTTGGGTAGGCACAAAAGCCACAATATTGATCGAGCCCAGCATTGTTCATTCCCCTCAGCCAACATTCGCCTGCATGGCCGGGTCTTCAAATCACCCAATGACCCGATCGCAAAATCGCCCAATGCTTCCTACTCTTCAGGCGGCAATTCGAAATCAACCAGATTGCCGCGGAAACCTTTCGTCCGGATTGCGCCAAAAAGAATTCCGGCCGCCATCCAGATCGAGCCACGATCATCGCCGGCTTACTCAGGTTCAGCCACAAGCCAAGACAGATCAGAAAGCCAAGAACCGGTGGCAGCAGATAGCCGATTTTCTTTTCCTCCGCATGCACGTAATAACGAAGGAACGCGGCCACATTAACTCCCATAAACGCGATCAATGCGCCGAAATTCAGCATGTCGGCGCCCAGACCGTAAGCCTCGCCGCCATTCATGATCCGCTTAAACGTCTCCCACGTTAGAGACGTGGTATTCAACGAGTAGGTCTTGAAGCCGGCGACGATCTCCAACAGAAAGGCTCCAAGAATGGCCACGACGCCTACGAACATTACGTTGTTCCGCGGCACGCGGCTTTTAAGGTCAATCTCGCCAAAGAAAGATTTCGGCAAAGCGTTGCTGCGCCCCATGCCATACAGCAGCCGGGCTGCGCCGATCTGGGCGCCAAAACCTGAACCGAAATTCGCCAGCAAAAGAGTGAAGCCAACGATCGGAAACAGCGGCGTCCAGGCACGTCCGGCAACGTAAGAGTATGCGGTATCAATGTTGGGAAACGCTTCATATGCCGGCCAGATCAATTGCGCGACATATACCTCTATCGCCGAAAGCACTCCGATCACCACGCATGTGAACACAGTCGCCAGCAGGATGTTCCGTCGCGGATTCTCGGCTTCTTCCGAGAGCGTGGAGATTCCATCAAATCCTATATAAGTAAGCACCGCAACCGAGGTACAGCCCATCAAATTGCCCCAGCTAAAGGTATGCGGATCGTAGAAGGGCAGGAGATAGTTGACCGTTCCCTGCGGCGCTCCAAAAATGTAACGCGCGGCCGCTACAAAAATCGCAACCACCACCATTCCCATCAGCAAAGCCATGGCGGTATTGATTCGCGCCGAGGTTTTGATGCCGCGGATGTTCAGAAGAGTGAAGACAATTGCAAAAAAGATCTTCCAAATCCAGGAGGGCACCCCTGGAGCAAATTGATTCGCCTGGCCGGCGCACCACACCGTGCAGATAAGTGGATTGAGCATGTAATCCATCACCATGCTCCAACCGGTCACGAAGCCAATGCCAGGGTTGATCTCCTGCGCGACATAAGTGAAGGCCGAGCCCGCGCTGGGATAAGCGCGCGCCATCCGGCCATAGCTGATACCGGTAAACAGCATCGCCACCATGGCGATGAGAATTGCAGTGACCACGTGCCCTTTGCCGCGATCGCTCAGGACGCCGAAAACAGACATGGGTGCGACCGGCTGGATCACGATGATGCCGTAAAGAATGAGGTCCCAAAGCGTGAGCGTACGGCGCAGACGTGGGGCGGACGATGTAGAGACTGCCGGGGAAGTTTCCATGGGTCCGCCTATTGGATTATGGAGGGCTTAAAATGTCAATATTAAAACGATTCCGTAGACACCATTTTTAGAACCTATACCAAGGTGTGCGATCTACATCAGGGCTTGATTTCAAATCGAAGATCATAGAGTGCTTTTGTGCTCCCCATGTAGTGTTGTGAATATTCGTAAATCTGTGTCCACCCATTGAGTACCAGGTTTTTCCCTGGTCCGAAGTACTCGCTCTGAGCAACATTATCCTCCTGCAACCTACGAAACTCGCCCTTCATGTAACCTCCCATATTACAAACCTCGTAATACACCTCAACTTCCTGCTTGCTACTGGGTGGCGTGACCACAGCCAGCTTCACGCCGTTCCATGTGGCATTAAAGCTATCAGACGCCACCTCTTTGCCATTGATAACGAGTCGCACGTACAGAACAGGTTTGTCTGTGTTAAAGGTTAATATCTTCACATGACTGGCTACTTCGCCAATTAAAGCATCACGATTAACCGGCTTATTGCTAACCTGCGCAGCTGAATACGACAACGGGATCAACGTCATCAATGAGCAAAGTAGATGTAAGCCAATGTTCACGCAAATCTCCTTTTTTGAGCAGAAAATGGCCGGAAAGACTTTTAACAGTTTCCCACTACTGCGAAGACCCATAGTCGAACCAATATCCGCGCTGCTCATTGCCTGACATGTGGCGTGTGTTGTATTCGAGAAGATAGTTCACGTGTGCATCATCGAGCGGGAACGACTTCCCCGGCGTATACGGATAGTCTCCCATCCTGAGAAACGGCAGCGGCGCAACAAAGTTCCCTTCGGCGGCGTAGAAGTCCATATCTTTTTCATAGCCATTCGCCGCGAAAAAGTAATCGCGCACCCAGCCATCAGGCAGGGCGGACAGCTTTGAGGGATCAAAGTCGAGGCGCACTTCGTCGCCGGATCCGAAGACCACCAACTTATCGTCGAGCGCCGTAAGCAGCGGCAATACATCGCCGTAGCGCGTGTAGGTTCCCGCCGGACGCGTGTACGGCCCAGTCGCGCTGGTCTTCTCGTAGACGTATTGCACGTTCCCAAGCGGCGTTCCTTCGATCTTCAACGGAAATCCATGGAAGCCGAGATCGGCATGGACTAGAGGAACCGGTGTCAGACGGACGCCTTGGGCCTTGTCTCTTTCCTTAGACGTCTGGGATGTCCGGCTCACCAGAATGTTGTCCCAATAAATCTGCAGATTCGTTGTGATGCGAATCTTCTGTGTACTCAGCGGCAGCTTGCCGCTCAGATCGGCGGTCATGGTACGCGGACCGCCGGCCGGGAATCCCATGTCGTCGACCACACGCACCCACTTATCCACCGCGTCTTTTTCATTTCCCACGAGCGCTTCTACATAAGGAGAGATCGCCTGTACGCCCGCCTGCGACGCGGCATACATACTGTTCGCCGAAAAATATTCGACTTCACCATGCAGGAGCAACCACAGCGGGCCTCCGCGGTATGCCTCGCCGAGGTCGAGCGTAAGACTGTGCGGCTTGGCGAAACCCTGAAATTGCGTCAACGCGAAATCGCCGAAGTAACGGTGCGCAAGCAGATCGGGTAACACATCGTGGCCGTGCTCATCCCACGCACCAGCAGGCGGACGCGCGTCGCGACTCACCACCACCTTGAACTCTGGATACGGCGGATTCGACGCGAAATATTCGTTCGGATACACATCGAGATCGGCAGGATGATCGACTGCGAGCACGCGCGCCTGATCGAGATAAACTGCCTCCTCCAGCGGCTCCATAAAGCGGAAGCTGAGCTTGCCGTCTTTCTCGCGAATCGCATTGTGATCGATCTTGATGTACTCAATCGGACGCGGAACATCGCGCTGGCCGGGCCCTACCCAATGTCCAACCACACCCGCGCCGAGCATGTCAGCAACAAATTCGTAGCGCTCGCCATTCCACACAAACAACGTGGGGCAGGAACTGCCGCGGCGATCCATCTCGGTAAAGTTCTGCTGCTTGTCGCCGGCGACATTGATTTCATCCTGCAACACGCCCGTCGGCCACAGCATGCGAACGATGTCGGCTTCTTTAGAATCGCCGAGGCCAACCACGATATCAGTCGAATTCTGACCGAGGTATCCGTTCGATCCCGCGATCTCAAACTTCTGCCGGTTGCCGCCGGCAAACACTTCCACCTTGGTGCCGATCGCGCTCTTGTTGTCGGCCAGTCCCTTGAGCGAGAGCCGCAGCCAGTGGTTCTGATTGCCGCCTTCATTGCGCAACAGCACGGCGGGACCGTGATTCTGCGTGATTAGCAGGTCAGTTGCACCGTCGCCATCGTAATCACCAGTGATGATGGCGCGAGGCTCTTTGAGTTGAATCTTGTCGAGCCCAACGTCGGCCGTGACATCTTGGAAACCATCAGCCCCGAGATTGCGGAACAGTTTGATTTCGCCCTTGCCATCTTTCGTTTCGCCGACGGCGACCAGATCGACCCAGCCGTCGTTGTCGTAGTCGATGGCGGCTACGCCATAAGCGCGAACCCAGTTGGTTTCGGGAAGCTGGACGCGGTTGAAAGTTTTGCCATAGTTGTTGCGCCATAGCGTGATACCTGGCGCGCCCATGTGCGTGAAGGCTAAGTCCATCCATCCGTCATGATCGAAATCGAGAACGGTCACCCCGACAGTTTTCTGCGACATAAAGTCTGGCGAGGGGCGATGTGCAGTGAATTTACCTTCTCTTGGATTTCGAAAAATTGCAGCCGAGCCCTTCCATCCAGTAGCCACGATGTCGATTGCGCGGTCGTTGTTGTAATCCGTTCCGATCGCCGCTGTACTGCCGGCAGGAGAAGAGAGACCGATGCTTTCGGTCACATCGGTAAACGTGCTGTTTCCGTTATTGCGCCACATCCGATTGCCGGGAAGTCCATCACCATGGAGTATTGCGTCAACTCGCGGCTGTTCAACCGGCGGCTCTTCCTGGCCGCCATTGAGGGGGACCATGGGCGGAGCTCGGTCAATAAACTCTTGCGGTGGGTTTTCTTCGACATATAAGTCAAGATCGCCGTCGTGATCGTAATCAATGAAGGTCAGGCCAATGCTGAACTGACCGCTCTTGATCCCAACGGCTTCCGTCACATCTTTGAATGTACCGTTTTTTTCATTGTGAAGTAGTGTGACTCGGCCGTTTACTATCACCGCTAGGTCGGGTGCACCGTCATTATCGTAGTCGCCGACCGTGCAACTAGTCGCGTGGAGGCGTGAATCGAGCCCTGCCTTCCTTGTGACATCCTCATACTTACCGCCGCCTTGGTTGTGATAAAGACCGAGACCACCCTCCGGGCCGTTGTCGGCGACAAAGATATTAGGACGGCCGTCACCCGCGTAGTCCAAGAAACAGGCACCTGGACCGAATGAACTTCCCATGGATGGATTTCTATTTAGAACAGCCTTAGAGACGATCCTCGTTTGCGCCGTCACATCCACAAACTGCACCTTGATCGGCGCGGGCGCTTTCAGCACCGCTAACGGCGACTCGACCGCGCGTGAGTACTGCCCCTGCTCGCCATAGGCCAGGCTCATAGGCGCACCGAGCTTGTTTTGCGTGATGTATTGGAACTTCTTCAAATGCTCACGGGCATGATCAATATCGGTGGATTGCTGATAGGCGCGCGATAATCCAAACTCGGCGGAAGCGTGCAGTGGGTTGAGTTGCAGCGCGTGCTGGAAGGCATCAATCGCCTGCGGAAACTGTTTCGCCTGCACATAGACCGAACCTAGAAAATACCAAGTGTCAGCGTCATTCGCATCGAGCTCGACGACGTGGCGAAATGCCTCAATCGCGGCTTGAGCGTCTCCCGTATTCTTCGCCAGCAAGCCCAGGTTGTACCATACGTTTGGATTTTTCGGATCCTGCTTGAGCGCATCTTCCAAGGCTGCCTTGGCCTCGTCGATCTTCTGCAGGTTCAGCAGGGCGATGCCTTCATTCAGCCGCGCAATCGTTAGTTTGGGGTCGAGTTCCGCTGCTCGCTGAAAAGACTTGAGCGCCTTCTCGAAAAGCTGCTGGTTCATGTAAGCAGCGCCAAGGTTATTCAGTCGCGCGGCCTCCCCGGGATTGGGGTTCGATTGCTTTTGCGGGGCGGTCGCGAACAGGCCAAACGCGGCCAGGAGTATTCCGGCCAAAGCGATTGAAATTCGGGGAGTCATCTGATCAAAGATTTAAACACAGAGGGCACGGGGGAACACAGAGTAAACCGCTATCTCCGAGATTTCGGACGAGAACCCTCGGCAAGGCCTAAACCGCGCCCGCTGATGATTCCCTTTTTTCGTCTTACGCATTCGGAGGCACCCTCCACGCGCCACATCTCTGCTCCAGGATACCGGCGACGGACAACACCTGCTCCTCTTCCCACGGACGCCCAACAACTTGCACGCCGATGGGCAATCCCGTACTCGACTGGCCTACCGGAACCACCACAGCCGGATTGCCCAGCAGGTTGAAGAATTCCGTATAGCTCCACGCGTCGAGATAGCCGACGGTTTTCCCTTCAACCTGCCAACTGCGCTCTCCGTGGCGAAATGCGGGAATAGCCGCTGCTGGGCACAACAGAATGGGATACTGTTGCATCGTCGCTAAGAAATGCGCGCGGAGCGTATCACGTAGCATCCAAGCATCGAGCAGGGTTTCGCCGGTCAGTACAGGTTTCACCGCTGACCAGCCTAAGAACTCTTTCAGGATTGGACTTATGTCCGCTTCCTTTCCCTCAAACATCGATCGCAGGAGTGTCCCACCCGCAACGACAAAAAATTTCTCCCACAATTGTCGCGCCTCCTCAAGTCCTTCGGGCTGAAAATGTTCCACCGGGAATCCAGCGCCGCGCAATGCTTCCGCCGCGGTGCAAACAGCCTTGCGAGTTTCTGCTGTGACCGGCGTGCGGCCATCGTCTTCAAAATAACCAATTCTCAGTTTTTTGATTTCATCCTCACTTGGCCAACGTACAGGGACAGGCGCCGAGCAGGTGTCGCCCACATCAGGGCCTTGCATCACCTCGAACAGAACTTTCAGATCGGCAGCAGTGCGCGCCATTGGGCCGACAACGCCGATCAAGGCAAAAGGTCCAGCAGATGCGGGATAGTGGCCGGTCGCAGGAATTCGCCCCGGCGTCGGCTTCAAACCGCAAATGCCGCTGAAGTGAGCGGGCACGCGAATCGAGCCTCCACCGTCGCTGCCCACTCCGCCCGCAGACATGCCCGCGGCAATGGCCGCCGCTTCGCCACCGCTGGAGCCGCCGGGTGTGCGCTCAAAGTCCCAAGGGTTGTTGCTGCGGCCATAAAGCTGGTTATCGGTTTCCCATGCCATGAGAAGTTCGGGAGTGTTGGTTACACCCAGGATAATCGCGCCAGCGTTCTTCAAGCGCGCAACCAGCGGCGCATCTTTCGGCGCGATGAGTCCTTCCCGCAGCAGGCATCCCGCTTCGCAACGCAGGCCGGCCACGCTGATAGAACTCTTGATGCTGATGGGAACACCGTGCAGAGAGCCGAGAGCAGCTTGCCGCGGTTTCTTGCGTATGACACTGTTCTCCGCATCATGCGCGGCCCGTCGCGCCCGTTCTGCGTCCACTTGTACAAACGCATTCAATCTGGGATTCAGTTTTTCGATCTGCGCCAGATGGGCTTCCACGAGTTCAACCGGGGAGATTTTTTTCTTCCTGATTTGCTCGGCCATGGAAACCGCAGAAAGAAAGGTCAAGCCACTCATAAATTTCCTCGCATCGCGCGATCGAGCATCCGCTTTTCTTCTACGGTCAGATTTCGGTGTTCACCCTTTGCAAGATCGCCCAATTGCAGCGGTCCAATGGCCACTCGTATCAATCGCAACACGGCGGCGTCCATGCTTTCCATCATGCGGCGAATCTGGCGGTTCTTACCTTCGTCGAGAACGATTTCGAGCCAGCAGTTTTTCTCGCCGGTTCGCAGGCAGCGAGCCTGCTTCGCCCGCAGCAGCTCTCCGTCTTTTGCTTTTACGCCGAGAACCAACGCTTGGACGAATTTCTCATCTCCGAATGCTCCAATCTGCACATGGTAGGTCTTGTCCAAGTGGGTTTCTGGCGCCGCGATGCACGCACCCCACTCAGAATCGTTGGTAAGCAATAGCAAGCCTTCGCTGGCTTTGTCGAGGCGGCCTACGGGGGCGACCCAAGGTCTGTTAGCTGCTGACGGCCTGTCTGAACTCGCATTCAATATTGTGTACACCGTAGAGCGGTTCGCCTCGTCCAATGCAGTCGTCACGACGCCGCGAGGCTTGTTCAGCATCAGGTAAATTTTCTCTTGCGCTACAACCGGCTTTCCGTCGACTGCAATCTGCTCATGCTTTCCGGAGACGGGTGTCTCTGGATCACGGCGGACTTTCCCGTTCAGGCTGACTCGTCCGGCTTGGATCAATTCGGCCGCGTGCGATCTCGAACAGTAGCCGAGCTTCGACAAGGCGCGTGCCAGGCCGATCTTGCGGCGGACTGCATTCTCTCTCACCTGCTCATGCTAACTGAGTCTTTGGTAGGATGTTTATCGCTGCTTGATCGAAGGAGATTTTATGGCCCACCAACATCCTCCGCGCTTTCTGAAAATTGTGGATGACGCCAAGACGCGTGTGCGCGAAACCGATGTTGATGAAGTGAAGAAGAGGTTGGATCGCGGCGAAAAGTTCACGCTGGTGGACGTGCGCGAAGAAAGCGAGTTCGCCAAAGATCATCTTCCCAGCGCGATTCATCTGGGTAAAGGCATCATCGAGCGCGACATTGAAGCTCGCGTGCCTGAGTTGGATACGGAGATCGTGCTTTACTGTGGCGGGGGATTCCGGTCAGCGTTGGCGGCCGATAATCTGCAGAAGATGGGTTACACCAATGTGATCTCGATGGATGGCGGCATCCGCGACTGGCGCGAAAAGGGATATCCGCTGACGAAGGGGTGAAGGCAGTTCTCAGTGTTCATTCTTGGGCGTACAGTAAAGGACGCATCGCGAATACATCGCAATACCTTGTTGCAGGCACCTCCGGCCTCTTATGAATGGTCGCATCTTCTTCTGGTCGCTCACCTCGGCACTCGCGGGATTTCTTTTTGGGTTCGACACTGTTGTTATCTCCGGCGCGGAAAAGACCATTCAGTCGCTTTGGGGTCTGAGCCCCGGAATGCACGGCATTGCCATGGCCTCCGCTCTTTACGGCACCGTGGTTGGTTCCCTGCTCGGCGGCTGGCCCGCTGACCGGTTCGGGCGCAAAGCCACGTTGCTTTGGATCGGCGTTCTATACTTCGCTGGTGCGGTGGGCTCTGGGTTGGCCTCGAACGTTGCGATGTTCATCATCGCGCGGGTTATCGGCGGGCTGGGCATCGGCATCTCCACGGTTGTCGCGCCCATGTATATCTCGGAGATCGCACCGCCGAAGTATCGCGGACGGCTTGCCGGCATGTTCCAGTTCAACATTGTTTTTGGCATTCTGATCGCTTTCGTTTCGAACGCGCTGCTCGCGGGCATCGGCGAGAATGCCTGGCGCTGGATGCTGGGCGTGGCCGCGTTCCCGTCGCTGGTCTATGCAGTGTTCTGCTTTGGCCTTCCTGAAAGTCCACGCTGGCTGCTTAGCAGAAAAGGTGACCGTGAGGCTGCACTGCAAGTGCTGCAAAGAATCGAGCCCGAGGCTTCGAAGGCTGAGATCGCTGCCGAAGCGGATTCGATTCTGGCTGCATCTTCGGTGCAGGCGTCGTCGGGACATTTTTGGACGAGTCGGCTGCGCAAACCAATCCTGCTGGCGATTCTGATTGCCTTCTTCAACCAACTCTCCGGCATCAATGCGATTTTGTATTTCGCGCCACGCATCTTTGAACTTACAGGCCTGGGCGCAAAAGCGGCGCTGTTGCAATCGATCGGCATTGGCGTCACCAATCTGGTCTTCACCTTCGTCGGCCTCTGGCTGATTGACCGACTGGGCCGGCGCACGCTCCTTTATATAGGCTCGTTCGGCTACATTATTTCGCTCGGTCTGGTGGCATGGGCGTTCTTTACCAATCATCTCTCGCTGGTGCCGGTTTGTATTTTTGCTTTCATTGCCGCGCACTCGATCGGCCAGGGAGCGGTGATTTGGGTTCTCATCTCCGAGATATTTCCCAATCGTCACCGCGCGGAAGGTCAGACGCTCGGCAGCTTCACGCACTGGATCTTTGCCGCATTGCTTACAACTTTCTTTCCGAAGATGGTTACGGTCTTCCCTCCCGGATACGTGTTCTCGTTCTTTGCCGGGATGATGGTTCTGCAACTCATTTGGGTGAAGACGATGGTTCCGGAGACGAAGGGCGTGCCGCTGGAGGAGATTCAGAGGCAGCTGGGGATTGTGTAGGGCTGTAAGTTTATCTTTTAGTTACCCTACCCCCCCCTTCCCCTCGATTTCGCAAAATATCTAGAATCAGCAACTTACCGACTTCGACCCGCGAAATTCCTTGCAAAATATTCATAACAAGAACCTTATAAGTCAAAATCTTGAAAGCATGTGACTTACGGGCCGATTCTTGACCGTGAGCGCCCTTGTCGACATTGCCGCCATCTATTTTCCGCTGCCGGGATAGTGATGGAACGAGATGCAAGCTGTCCGCGATGTGGGCCAACCGCGCAAAATATTGAAAGAAAAAACTTGCCCGCAAAATATTCTGTTCGCGGGAGTTGCTGCATTGCTATTGGGATTTCAAAGAACTCGGACGCTAAGGCGGGTTGGCTTGTGCCAGTCATGCCCTCCACGATGATCGCGCATGCGATGGGCTGTGGACAAGGTTAGATGTCACATAGGCTGGTCTAAATTTTTTGATGACCGTGGTCCCCACCCTTTTGCAGAGAGCGCAATTAAGGATAGACCACCCGCCAAATGCCCATTTGGAAGGAGCTTAAAGCTCAAATGTATCGTCCTCTAGGCGGCGATAGTAAAGATTGATTCCGCCATCAGTTCTAGCCGAATACTTATGTGGTTCTCCATACTGCGCTATAACAGCCGCCACAGCTTCCTGCCACGTATTGAACTGTTCCTTGTCGTCAAGCAACCATTTTCCGTCCTTGTCGGGTGTAACCATGAGTATGGTTGTTACCAGAAGCTTTGCTGGAGCTTGTGGCGCCAACCAATCGCATGTTTCGATCTCAATAATGGGGTTTGCGCCTCGCTCGTAACGGGCTAGAACAGGTACACGCAGTTGCCCGATGCTTCTACCAGGAGTACCGGGGCTGATGATATTAACGGAGAAGCCGACTGTGGGCGTTGTAGGCTCTACAACGATGTCGTCAGACTGAGGTGTAAATTCAGGCAGCGCCGCCCTTTCAATGTCTTCTGTCGCCCACCCCGCCACCGCGACCCTCTGTCTGCCTACGATATCCTTTACGGGAGTCTCGTAACGGATCATCGGCTCCATTTCGCCCCAGAAGTCCCACATAACAGGAACGTGCTTCTCATTTGGGCGGTCGGTGTTGTGGTTGACCCGACCATCCTTGTGGTAGGAAACGTGCATTCTTCGGTGTCCACGCTCGAAGACGAACATGAACACATCGCCTTGTGGTTTGACCTTAACCTCGAATCCCAACAAGTATCTGCCGTTGTACTTGAACCCGACTCGTATAACCATCGCACAGTCCCCCAAGATAAGGAGCGGGACTACACTTATTCAGCGTTACAATTCAAAGCACAAGCTTAAATCGACAGCTGGTGTAACGTCGCCATCTCACTCATTAAGGCAGCAGCAGCACCCCGAACATCATAAAGATTTCAACGCGTCGGCAAAGGTGGTAGCGCCACCTTCTGCTGAATCCCCGAGCCTTCGACTACGGTGTAAATAAAATCCGCGGGCACATCGTGCAGAACTTCGGTTTCGCCATTCGGCCAGCGAATATTTACTTCGTTCATCTTGTCGCTGGCGGCTAATCCAAAGTGCAGACGCAAGTCGTTCTGTGAGAGGTAGCTTGCCCCGCCGCGCACTTCGCTGAATTGCACGAGCGTCCCTGCCTTCACCGTGACGCGCGCGCCGATGGCAGCCTTGTTGCTTTTCGTTCCTACCAGCTTGAAGAGCACGCGATGGTTCGGGCTATCGTTATGATTTATCAGAAGCGATGGCGGCTCGCCCACGTTGAGCACCACGATATCGACATTGCCATCGTTATTGATGTCTCCAAAAGCCGCGCCCCGCCGGGATTGTGGCGGCATATCTGCCAGCGCTTGCGAAATATCGTCAAAAGTTCCGTCGCGATGATTGCGGAAGAGCAGCATGGGCTGCCGATAGCTTGCGCCGCCGGGGATCGCATCCACCTGTGGATAGACGTGGCCATTCGCAATAAATAGATCGAGCCAGCCGTCATTGTCCATGTCGAAGAACGCGGTGCCCCAGCTCACGTAAGGATAGGTCGGCCGCATCAACTTGGCGCGCACGCTGACATCGGCAAAATTATCTTTGCCCAGGTTGTGATAGAGAGTTGAACCTTGCTCCACGAAGTTGGTGACGATCATGGACAAGCGGCCTTCGTGAAGATAGTCGCCCCAATCCACGCCCATGGAACCTTGCTCCATGCCGTCACCGCTCAACGCGACTCCGGCGAGCAGGCTGACATCCTCAAATGTTCCGTCGTGCTTATTGCGATACAGATAATTGGGACCGGCATCGTTCGCTACATAAAGGTCGGGCCAGCCGTCATTGTCGTAATCGCCCCAGGTCGCACCCAAGCCATAATAATGACGCGGATCGTCGACACCAGCCTTCTTGGAAACCTCCTCGAAGGTGCCGTCGCCCTTGTTGTGAAACAGCAAATCCGATTCGCCGGGCATTCCCCAAGGACCGCACTGCACCAGCACTCCCTTGAAGCGGCAAAATCGTGGATCGTTGCCGAACACGGGCAGATTATCGATATCCACGTGGACGTAGCGCGAGACGAAAAGGTCGACCTTGCCGTCGCGATCATAATCGGCCCAGGCCGCTCCCGTACTGAAGCCGCCCGCGCCCACACCGGCCTTGTCGGTGACGTCTTCGAACTTGCAGTTGCCTAGATTGTGATAGAGGGCGTTGCCGCCGAAGCCGGTGACGTAGATATCCTGCAGGCCGTCGTTATCGTAATCGGCCACGGCTACGCCCATGCCCCAGCCTTTATGAGTAAGGCCGGCGGACTTGGTGATGTCGGTGAAGTGAAGCTCGCCAGTCTTCCCCTCGTTAGTCTTCGCGTCAGTATCCTGATGATAGAGCGTGATCATCGGGTCGCCGCCCTGGCGGTAGCGCTGCACCGTGGAACCGTTGACGGTGATGATGTCGAGCTTGCCGTCGTTATCGCAGTCAATGAGCCCAACGCCTCCGCTCATCGATTCCACGATGTATTTCTTGTCGGGAGAAGAAATATGCGGGACGGTGAGGGCCGCCTTCTGAGCGACATCTTCAAACTGCGGAACGGATGCCACGCTCGGAAATTGTTGCGCTTTCTTGTCTTTTTCTTGAATCGAAGCGCTCTCCGGAGGTTTGGCGGCAGCGACCTGTGCCAGCAGCGTCGCGGTTAGAAGCATCTTCGTACATAGGAAGAGCGTCCACACGGGAACCAAGGGTCGCATAGGCAAGACCTCGATTATACCGCGCAGGCTTTCGAAGAGCTTGCGAAGTTCCAGTGGAGAAAGCCGCCTAATGCTGATCGCTCAAATCGCCGATGGAGCGGAGGAGAGTAGGAGCTGCCTAATTTCCAACGAGAATGAGATTTCTCTCACCTAAGGAAAACTCAATTCGAGATCAGCACCTAATGCATGCAAAACAGGTGATTCCATTCCCTGTCGTGACCGTTTTCAATTCGGAAAGGAGCGGTCGCAATGAGCGAGAATGACGACAGTATTGTCAAAGATTTTCTGGTCGAGAGCTACGAGAACCTTGACCGGCTGGACCGGGACCTGGTTGGTCTGGAGAAGAATCCTCAGGACAAAGCGGCATTGGCAGGTGTGTTCCGCACCATTCACACTATCAAGGGCACGTGCGGATTTCTGGGTTTCAACAAACTGGAAAAGGTGGCGCACGTTGGAGAGAACCTGCTGACTCGCTTGCGGGACGGGCAACTCACGCTCAATCCCGAGCGCACCACGGCGCTGCTGGGCATGGTCGATGCAGTCCGGCAGATGCTTCAGGAAATTCAGTCGACTGGGAAGGATGGCGAGGTCGACTATCCGGAATTGCGGGAACTTCTGACGCGGTTGCAAAATTCCACCGCCGGAGACTCCAGGAGCAATGCCGCTACTGGCGCCATGCCCGAACCTGTGGAAGCTGCCACGGCAAAACCGGAGCCGGCTGCTATACCAGAAGATAAGGCCGACGATTCAGAGCGAAAACCAATTTCCGGAAGAATCGGGGCCGTGATGGTCGAGCGCGGGGCGGTAAAAGCTGAAGACCTGGCCGCGGCTCTGCACGACCAGGAAAAAGGAGACACCCGGAAAATTGGTGAAATCCTCGTAGCCTCGGGTGCCGCCAAGCCCGAAGACGTGTTGGCTGCACAGCAGGTTCTGGATACGAAACTTCGTGAGGCTCCGCAGGAAACCATCCGCGTGGGCGTCAACGTTCTCGACAAGCTGATGACTCTGGTCGGCGAACTGGTGCTGGCGCGCAACCAGCTCCTGCAAATTTCAAGCACCATCGAAGACACTGGCCTGCAGGCCGTCTCGCAGCGCATGAACCTTATCGCCACCGAGCTGCAGGGCGAGGTGATGAAGACCCGCATGCAGCCCATCGGAAATATCTGGGGACAGTTTCCGCGAACCGTCCGCGATGTCGCGCTTGGTTGCGGCAAGGAAGTAAACATTGAAATGGAAGGCAAGGAGACCGAACTCGATAAGACCATTATAGAAGCGATCAAGGATCCTCTAACTCACTTGGTGCGCAATTCCGTGGATCATGGAATCGAGCTTCCCAAGGACCGCACGAAAGTTGGCAAGAATAAAGCTGGACGGCTGATCCTGCGCGCCTTTCACGAAGGCGGCCAGGTCAACATCGAGATCACCGATGACGGCGCCGGCCTGAACCCGGAACGTATCCGCAAAAAAGCGATCGAACGTGGTGTGATCACCGGCGATCAAGCGTCACGCATGAGCGAGCGGGAAATCTTCAACCTGATCTTCCTTCCCGGTTTCTCCACTGCGGAAAAAGTAACGAACGTCTCCGGCCGCGGCGTCGGAATGGATGTGGTGAAGACGAATGTGGAAAAAATTGGCGGCACGGTGGATGTGCAATCCAGCATGGGCAAGGGCACGACTGTTCGGGTCAAGATTCCCTTGACTCTGGCCATCATTCCCGCGCTGGTTGTGACCTGCGGCGGGGAACGCTACGCCATTCCCCAGGTAAGCCTGCTCGAACTGGTGCGGCTGGAGGCCGACGAAGTAGCCAAGGGCATCGAGCTGGTGCATGGCGCACCGGTCTACCGGCTGCGTGGACGGCTGCTGCCTTTGGTCTACCTTAATAAGGAATTGAATCTCAGCGCGCACGCGAGCGCCGAGGCTGACACTGACCGGGCCGTCAACATCGTGGTGCTGCAGGCCGATGAGCGCCAATTCGGGTTGGTGGTGGATCAGATCAATGACACCGAGGAAATCGTGGTTAAGCCTCTGCGCAAGCAGCTCAAGATGGTGAAGACCTTTGCCGGCTCAAGCATCATGGGTGACGGCAAAGTAGCTCTCATCCTGGACGTGCTCGGCCTGGCGCAACGAGCCAGCGTAGTCACTGAGACTCGCGACCGCGCGCTGAGCACAAGGGCCACGGAATCGTCGACGACCGACAAACAAACCTTCCTGCTGTTTGCCGGTCCGGGTGATTCCCGCTTGGCGATTCCAATCGACACGCTGGCGCGCCTTGAAGAGTTTCCTATCGCTCAGGTGGAGATGTCGGGCAGCCAGTGGGTGACGCAATATCGCGGCCAGATCCTGACCTTGATTCGGCTGCAGGTCGTGCTCGAAGAGCGGCGCAACCGGTTACGCGCCCTGCAAGCTCCGCCCACGGCCGATTCCGGACCGATTCAGGTGTTGGTGTTACACCACGAAGGCCGCACCTTCGGCTTGGTCGTGGACAGAATTCTCGACATTGTTGAAGACCGGGCGGACGTGAAATCGGCGGCGACCCGGCCGTCGGTTCTCTATTCGGTCGTCATCGGAGACCGGGTAACGGAGCTGCTCGATATTCCAGCCATTTTGCGCAGCGCCGATTCGAGCGCTCCGCATCAGCCTGCCCTCGCCACACGTTCATCGGAGGTTGCGAATTAAGCCATGCCACACACTTCACAGTTTTGCACGTTCTATCTGGATAAGCTGCTGTTTGGTGTGGAATTAAAAGGCGTCCAGGAAGTAATTCGCGCGCTGGATATCACCAAGGTTCCTCTGGCCCCCGGCGTGGTCAGCGGCCTGATGAACCTGCGTGGACAAATTGTCACCGCGCTCGATCTGCGACTGCGGCTCGAACTGGAGCCACGGCCGGCGGGTATGCGGCCTATGAACGTAGTGGTGCGCTCCGACGATGGCGCCATCAGCCTGCTGGTGGACGAAATCGGCGATGTGGTCGAAGTCGAGGAAGACACTTTCGAGCGCCCCCCCGAAACACTGCGCGGCACGATCCGCTCCGTGATTACCGGCGTGCACAAATTGAATGACCGGCTCCTCCTGGTGCTCGACACCAACAAGGCCTGCCAGATGACGGAAGAAACCGCATCCGCAGGGCAGTAAGCAGAATAAGAACAATGCCCCGAAAACAATCCTGCATTTGCATCCCCATGCTCGCGTCTAGCGCGGTTAAAGGATGCCGGTCCTCATGCCGATGGAATGGGGGTGGGGTCAATCCCATTTGCCGCAAACTAGGAGCTTGCTATGAGCTGGTTCACGAATTTGAGAATCGGAAAAAAGCTGGCCTTAAGCTTTGGGCTGGTTGAAGTTCTGATGATCGTCCTCGGAGTGTTCTCCATGGTTGAACTTTCCAAGGTGAATGGCAGAACCGTGGATCTTGCCACGAACTGGCTGCCCAGCGTCAAAGTTCTGGGGGATATCCGTTTCATCATATCGACGGAACGCCGACTCGAGCTATTTCATCTACAGCGCACGGACAAGAAAGACGAAGAGAAGGATACAGCTGACATGAGCGCGCAAATGGGCCTGCTCGCGGCAGCCCTGAAGGAATATGAGCCGATGATCTCTTCCCCGGAAGAACGCAGTCTTTACGCGGCGTTCACCGAACGATGGAACAAACGGCTCGAACTGGAGCGGCAGGCGTTGGACCTCCTGCGGCAGGAAAAAAAGGAGGAGGCATGGGAGATCGCGTTGGGGGCTGAGCGTGAGGCATTTAACGCAGCCGCCGACCAATTGCAAAAAGATGTGGAACTTAGCAACAAAGGTGGGGTAGATGCCGCAAGCCAGGCCGCCGCAGACTATTCATCTTCGCGGTACTGGATGGTGGGCATAATGATCGGCGCCGTCGCGCTTGGGTTTGGCACCGCCGGCAACATGGCACGTTCCATCTCGTCTTCCGCGGCCAAAATGCTTGCCATGATTCAGGAAGTTGCCGCCAACAACCTAACAGTCAAAGACATGGAAATCAGGTCAAACGATGAAATCGGTCTTGCCGGGCTGGCACTGAATCAGATGAAAAATAATTTGCACGGCGTCGTGCAATCGATTGCGGAAACTTCCATACACGTGGCTGCCGCCAGCGAGAAGCTTTCCAACACCAGCCAGCAGATCACCGCCAACTCCGAGGAGACCTCCGCCCAGGCGAAAATAGTCTCTAACGCCACGCAGCAGGTCAGCCAGAATCTGCAGACCGTGGCTACCGGCGCAGAAGAGATGGGTGTCAGCATCAAGGAGATCGCCAAGAACGCGAGCGAAGCCGCCAGGATCGCCACCTCGGCAGTTAAAGTCGCCGAAACAACTACGGCCACTGTCTCCAAGCTGGGTGATTCATCGAACGAGATTGGTCAGGTGATCAAAGTCATCACTTCGATTGCCCAGCAGACGAACCTGCTGGCATTGAATGCCACCATCGAAGCCGCACGCGCCGGTGAAGCCGGCAAGGGTTTCGCCGTTGTCGCCAACGAAGTAAAGGAGTTGGCAAAAGAAACTGCCAAGGCCACGGAAGATATCAGCCGGAAGATCGAAGCGATTCAGACTGACACCAAGGCGGCCGTGGATGCAATTGCCTCGATCAGCGAAGTGATTAATCAGGTGAATGGAATCTCGAATACGATTGCCACCGCTGTGGAAGAGCAGAATGCGACCACCAACGAGATGTCGCGAAACGTGGGCGAGGCGGCGCACGGCAGCAGCGAAATTACCAGCAATATCTCAGGCGTGGCGCAGGCAGCGGAAAGCACATCGCGCGGCGCGGGTGATACGCAGAAGGCGGCGCAGCAGTTGGTCGAGACCTCCGCCGAGCTCCGCCGTCTGGTCGAGCAATTCAAGATTGATTCCAATGAAACCGTTCGCAGAAACCGAGGGCGCGAGACTGTGGCTCAAAGCAGGGCGGCCCATGCCGGCTCCTAGCACTTCGACGGACGCAGAAGGCAACTTCGCAGATATCGGAATATCCCCGAATGAACTGGACAATTAAAAGACGGCTCTACGGACTGACGATTACGGCATTCATGTTTGTGGCTGGCGTGAGTGCGGCCGGCTATTGGGGGATTACTTCCGTCAGCAAGACAACGACCCAGGTGGCCGCCCTTGGCGTAGCGATCCGCAATCACATAGAGGCCGGCGCGTACAACGACATGACCGGAGAGGATATTAACGCAATATGTACGAAAACGGGCCAGGATCAGCAAGACGCCGTGGCCAACTGGGCCACGCACTCCAAGTTGCTGGCGGAACGTAATGGCGCTGCCCGAGCGGCGGTAATGGATCCCGCTCTTCAGGCCATGCTTGACAGCGAGGCCCGCATGATACAGGAGTATCAGAGCACCGGCGATTCGCTCGCCAAAGTGATCATAAACGATCGGGCTGCGGCGGTAACCGCAGCCGGGCGAGCTCTCGAACTCTACTCAGGACTGCAGCAGGAAATCCAGGAAAGCGGCGATCAACTGGAAGCCAGCGCGAAACAAGCCGAGCTGAGCGCCGGTAAGAAAGGCTCGCGCGCCACTCGCGCCATGTTCGCGATCTGCGGTTTGTCGCTATTTCTCCTCCTAGCTGGCAGCTTTGCCTCGGTGCGAGCCATCTCGCAATCGTTGCAGCGGTTGACGGGGATGATTCGTGATATTGCCGAGGGCGAGGGTGATGTCACCCGGCGTCTGGAGATCTCCGCCGATTCCAAAAGCGACGAACTGGGCGAAGTCAGCCGCCTGTTCAACATTTTCATGGACAAGCTGCAGGAAATCCTGCGCGGGGTTGTGGCCCACAGCAATCAACTCGCCGGAGCCAGCCAGCAACTGCTCGAAGCCAGCCAGCAGATCACCGCCAACTCCGGCGAAACCGCCGTGCAGGCCAACTCCGCTTCTCGCGTCACCCAGCAGGTCAGCCGCAATCTGCAGAGCCTTTCCACTGGCGCCGGCGAGATGACTTCCACCATTCAGAGCATCGCCGCTAACGCCAACGAGGCCGCCAAAGTGGCTTCCAGCGCCGTCAGCGCGGCCCAGGCCGCCAATGACACCGTCACCAAACTCGGCCAGTCCGGCGTGGAGATTGGCGTCGTCATTAAAGTCATCACTTCGATCGCGCAGCAAACCAACCTGCTCGCTCTGAACGCCACCATTGAAGCCGCACGCGCTGGCGAAGCCGGCAAGGGCTTTGCCGTGGTTGCCAACGAAGTGAAAGAACTCGCCAAGCAGACGGCCAAGGCCACCGAAGACATCAGCCACAAAATCACCGCCATACAGGCGGACACAAAAGGCGCGGCGGCGGCGATCGGAACGGTGAGCGGCGTGATCCACAAGATCAACGACATTTCCGCGACCATCGCGGCCGCAGTGGAAGAGCAGAGCGCAACTACGAATGAGATGACGCGCAACGCCGGCGAGGCGGCCAGCGGAGCCGGCAACATTTCGTCGAACATCGATGGAGTGGCGCAGGCCGCCGATGGCACGTTAGCCCGCGCGCAGGAGTCACAGAAATCGGCGGAGGAGTTGGCCTGCATTGCCGGACAGTTGAGCACCCTCATGCACCGCTTCAAAATCGAGCGCCGCGACTCCGAAGAGGAAAGTGCGGACGAAGTTTATGCAGAGAAGGTTCCGGCCAAGGCTAAAGCGCACGGAGCCTAGAGCGTGCCCGGGCGCATTTTGGAACACATTTACGCGATGTAACGGCCAATACAGTCGCAGCAGAATAAAGCGAAGGAAACTTACTCAACGCAGCAACGAATGATGACTCGAATCCGCATTCTCGTAGTGGACGATTCGGTGGTGATTCGCAAGCTGCTTTGCGAAACTCTGGCGACCGATCCGGAGCTAGAAGTGGTCGGCTCCGCGGGTGACGGGCACATTGCCCTGGCGAAGATCGCACAGCTCCATCCTGATCTGATCACACTCGACGTGGAAATGCCGGTGATGAACGGCCTGGAGACGCTTGCCGAACTACGCAAGCTGTACCCCAAACTGCCGGTCGTCATGTTCAGCACACTTACCGAGCGGGGAGCGTCAGCGACTCTGGATGCTTTGTCTCTGGGCGCATCCGATTACGCCACGAAGCCTAGCAACACAGGCAGTCCTGCGGCGGCGATCGCGGCGATTCGCGCCGAACTGCTCCCGAAGATCAAGGCCTTGTGCTTCCGAACGCCCGCCAAACTGAAGTCGTTGCCTCCACCTCGTCCAATCGTAGCGGTGCGCAGACCGGCCCATCGGCGCATCGAAATTGTAACCATCGGCACCTCCACCGGCGGTCCGAATGCGCTGGCGGAAGTGTTGCCGCGCATTCCGCATGACTTCCCTGTCCCCATCGTCGTGGTGCAACATATGCCACCCATATTTACCCGGCTGCTGGCGGACCGGCTCGCCTCCCACTCGGAGATTCCTGTGCACGAAGGAAGTGCGGGAGATGTGCTGTGTGCAGGGCAAGCCTGGATCGCACCCGGAAACTTTCACATGATCGTAAAAGGCACCGCTGCAGGTTCGCGCCTGGATCTGAATCAGGGTGCGCCCGAGAACTCCTGCCGGCCCGCAGTCGATGTGCTGTTTCGTTCCGTGGCTGAGGTCTACGGAGCAAGCGCTCTCGCCGTGGTGATGACCGGCATGGGTTCTGATGGAGTGCTCGGAGCACAACAAATTCGCGAGAAGGGCGGTGAGGTCATTATTCAAGACGAAGCTTCTGCTGTGGTGTGGGGCATGCCGGGTCTGGTCTATGCCTCCGGACAGGCCGATGCGGTTTATCCCCTCAATCAATTGGGGCAGGAGATTACCCGACGCGTGTTGCAGAGTCGTGTTCCTCGCATCGTCTCCCCTGAGAGCCATCCCGTCATCCTGGAGCCTCGAGCAAAATGACGACCGGCACGCAAATCGCTATGCCTACGCCATCGCCAGTCAAAGCTGGCGCACCCGTGGATCCCGTCTTCCGGCAAATTCGCGACCTGGTGTACAAGGTGTGCGGCATCTTTCAGCTGGAGGAAAAACTGTACTTGATGGCGGACGCCTGCGGGCGGCGGATGAAACAACTGTCAGTCCGCACGCCGCGCGAGTATTGGGATCTTCTAACCGCGCACTCGAACCGGGAGGCTGAACTCCGGCAATTGCTCAACGAAGTTACCATCGGAGAAACCTGCCTGTTCCGCAGCCCGCCGCAACTGGATGCCCTGCGCAAAGTAATTCTGCCCGAGCTGGTAGCGGACAGAAGCAGGCAGATCACAAAAAGGCTGCGGATCTGGAGCGCTGGCTGCTCCACCGGAGAGGAGCCTCACACGCTGGCGATGAATATGCTTGAGGAAAGCGCGAATCTGCTGAAAGGCTGGACGGTAGAAATCCTGGCCACCGATCTGAACGACCGCTCCGTCGAAACCGCCAAAGCCGGAGTCTATGGGGATTACGCGCTGCGCTCAACGACTGACTATTTCAAGCACAAATATTTCTCACCCTTCGACGACAAGAAGCTGCAGGCACGCCCGGAAGTCAAGAAGCTGATTACTTTCAGCCGGCTGAATCTGCAGGATGACTCCCGCATGCTCTTCATGAAAGGCATGGACCTGATTTTCTGCTGTAACGTGCTGATCTATTTCGATGGCCCTTCAAAGGCAAAGGTGATTGACCACTTCTTCAGCAATCTTAACTTCGGCGGTTATTTCTTTCTCGGGACCTCCGAGTCGCTATTCAAGTTGAACGATAAATTTCACCTGGTCCATTTTCCCGGAACCATCGCGTATTGGAAACCGTCCCTAAAGAGTGGGAAGCTATGACGACAACAATGACTGCAACCATACGTGAGCGCGTGGCGCGCATCGAAACCATGCCTTCCATCCCGGCAATTTTCATACCTCTGCTGGAGATGCTGAACCTTCCCATAGAAAACGTAAAACTGGACGAGGTGGTGAAGTTAGTTTCTTATGACAACACCATCGCCGCGCAGTGCCTGCGCATGGCCAGTTCGCCATTATTCGGCTTGGCGAAGTCGCCGGAGACGATCAAAGGAGCGGTGATCAGCCTGGGCTTGCGCAAGGTGGAAACCATCCTCCTCACATGTTGCCTGGGCAACGCTTTCCCCGCGAAGAGCCTGGCTGTGGATCCGACAATTTTCTGGAGGCATTCGCTGGGCTGCGCCATGGTCTGCCGGAAGTTCAGCGACAAGCTGGGCAGCGATGACGGCGACAAGGCATACATGGCCGGACTGCTGCACGATATCGGATTCCTGGTGAGTTGTATCGCTTTTCCCAAAGAATTGGCCACAGCGCTCGCGCTCGCAACCAAAGACCAAACTCCTATCAACGAGGCGGAGCGCACTACCATGGGATTCACTCACTGCGACACCGGACGCGCCCTGGCTGAGAAATGGCACCTTGCCAACGATATGGTTCAAGTAATTGCGCATCACCATGACCCGGAACAAAGTGAAGCGGCGCAGCCACTGGTGGCGCTGGTGCACTTAAGCGATCTGCTCTGCCGCATGCGCGGTATGGGTTACGGCTACTACGAGCGGCGGATGGTGGATTGGGTTGGCGACCCCGCTTGGGCTATTCTCCAGAAGGAATACCGTGATCTGGATGGAATGGACTTGGTGCGGTTCACGTTTGAAATGGACGAGGCCATCGGGGAAGTTTTCGCTTTGGTGTCCGCTATCTTCGGGGGAACGGCAGCACGAAACTGAGATGCGGCGAAACCGAAGCCGCGCGGAAGGGGCAGCTCTTTTCAATCTGTGACACTCGGAACTCACCAAGGCGCAAGCTGTTACCGGTCCATGCGCCCAAGGTCAAGCTGTTTTTAATCTTAGAAGATCAGCTGTGGATCTGGAGGCACACCTGGATGGGCATACTTTCAAACAAGAGACTGATTTCGAGAGATGGACTCTCTGCCATGGAATGGATGTTGTAATCGTCGCCCGTTATGATCGAAGGGGGGGAGAGCATGCAGCCATCGCCCAGGCCGGAAATCTTATTCTTAAAGTTTCCCGCCGCCATATTGCAAACTTCACCGAGCGCGTCCGCGATCTCCGGCCTCTGGATTTTGCTTAGTTCGATACCCAGCATTTTGGAAGCCATGAGAGCAGCAGCCTTTTCATCGCAAGCAATGCTCAACACGCCGCAGAGTCGTCCCGCGAGCCCCACCATCCCGGTAATATTTGCGGGCGCTCCATTCGCCGGTGCGACAGGCTTTACCAGTTGGCAACCCAGCATCAGTTCAAAGACTTCCTGCGTTGCCAATTCAAGCACAGGAATCCAGTCCTGGTGGCCATGATTGGTGGGCGGTTGATTCACGGGCGTCACAGTTTCCCTGCCAATATCGGGATGACGTGCTCTTTCACTTGATCTGCGGTGAACGGCTTGCGGATATAGCCGCGGGCACCACAGGCTAGCGCCTGCACCACATGGGCTTCGCTGCCCTCAGTCGTGATCATGACCACTGGCACGCCCTTCGCGTTATCGACTGCGGCAAGCTGCTTGATGAACTCCAACCCGTCCATGACCGGCATGTTGATGTCACAGAGGATCAGATCGACCTTATTGTCCTGGACGATGCCCAGCGCCTCAGCCCCGTTTCCGGCCTCGAATAGTTGGGCTATCTCGATGCCTGCCTGACGCAGGGAGCGGTCCACGATCTTTCGCATAACCGAGGAGTCGTCGACGATGAGAGCTCGTATGGGCATAAAGATTTGCTCATCTCCAATCGGAGGGAAAATACTTAAACGATTCCCGCTTGCGTTCGCTATTTCTTTCATCGGCAACGAACAATAGAACTTTAGAGGAGCAGTGCTAGCTCTAGCACTGCTCCTTCTCAAAGACCAGCGAGCGGAATGTTTATTCGGGGTAGATTTCTACGTAATCGAGTGGCGCTGCTTCAGCGGCATCGGGAAAGCCCTTGATGCTTAATACGTCATCCGGACGCAATGCTAATCCAATAATATGGCGTCGAGTGGATGAGTCTCCGTTGGGCGCAGTTGCAGGCAGCAACGCATCGGCAAGCCACTCGTCGACTAACTGATTTCTCACGAAGACCTGGTATCTTGATACGCCGTTATTTTGATCGAAGTATTCAACATCAAGGTTGTACCAGCCCTTCGGGCCAGTAAAGCGATACCTCGCAGTGCACGGTTGTGCACTCTCAACGCACATAACGGCTTTTCCGCCCGAAGCGTCTTCCCAGGGAGTCACATCGAACGGGACATAGCCTTGTAAATCCATGGACTCAACCTCGATCCGGCGCGGGTGACTCCCTACCCGGCCGTTCGCATCGGGTATGCCGGAGATCCGGTGGAACCAGTCGTCGATCGCATCCCGCCAAACAATCGCATGCCCGGACTGATAGGTGAGTTGAGTGAGCACATCGTGGAAGCGATCATCATCGACACGATGATCGAGGGATTTCCATTGCGAGACGAACTGTTTCACGTCCTCGGCGCCAATGTAATGCAAATCGTAAATGGTCTGGATCACCGTTTTTCCCGAATGCAGCTTGTAGTTGTATGGCGCGTGGTGAAAGAACAAGACTAAATCGTCCGGCGTATTAGAGAGCGTTTCGTAAATGCTCTGGACATCGCGTGAATATTGCCCCACAAAACCAGTGCCCGTAGCAACGCTTCGGTCCATGCCAACCCCGGAGTGGTCGGCGCGAAACCATTGTCCCCAGCCGTTGCGCTCCTGTGATTCGGGCCCCGGCCCGTAGTGACTGCCCAGGATGTTGGTGAGCGTTTGCAAACCGAGCACGCCGGTGTAGCTCTCATAGGCCTTCCATGAAGCCAATTGGATTTGCGAAATGGTTTGAACCACGGCGGGGTCGTTGCCGAAGGTGAGCCTGGTCCATTCCTCGATAATGGCATCTGCTGTGAGATTCGGATCCCATGCCAGCCTTCCGAATCCGTAGAGGTTGGCCATCGCCAAATGATTTCCCAACCAATTCTGGTCGAGACCGACATTCACGACGCCGATGTATCCGCCAGTGGGACGATGGAAACTATCACCGGCGACAATTTGTTTTACAGGAGTAGAGCGGCCGTCGGAGCGCAGATCGAAATCCAGAATCTCTTTCCACATAGGAACAAGAAAACAAGTATGCCGCTGCTGGCCGGTGTACTCCTGTGTAACCTGCAACTCAATTCCAGTACTGGTGTTCGGAAGGCCGCCAAACAAGGGCGACACAGGTTCGCGCACCTGAAAGTCGATGGGACCATACTTGATTTGAATGATCACGTTGTCGTCAAACTTGCCATCGAGCGGGTGAAAGATGTCATACGCAGCTCGCGCGCGATCATTTTTTAGATTGGTCCAGTCGAGATGGTGGTTGTAGACAAAGCTGCGGTAGAAAACGATTCCAGCGTGCGGCTTCAGGGCACGCGCGATGACATTCGCAGCATCCGCGGGGGTGCGCCCGTAAACTGAAGGCCCGGCGCGTCCTTCGGAATCTGCTTTGACAACTACGCCGCCGAAATCCGGGATGGCACGATAAACCTCGTCGAATTTTTTCTGCCACCAGACTGCGACGCGAGCGTCCAGCGGATCGAAAGTGTCCATGCCGCTGGCTGTTTTGGGCAAGCTCATGTCGACTGCGACTCCAAGCTGAACTCCCCAGGGGCGAAAGGCATCCGCAATGCGAGCAAGTTGCGGAATGAATTCCGGATCGAGAATGTGTAGATTGGCGTTGACGTTGTTCACATTGCAGCCGTTAATGCCGACCGAGGCGAGCAGGCGCGCGTATTCGGAAACTCGGGTAAGATCGGGGCGAACGCTGCCGTTTTCGAAAAAGATGGAACGCCCAGCGTATCCGCGTTCAATCGTGCCGTCGAGGTTATCCCACTGATTTGCCCAGCGCACCGGGGCCGACGGTCTCTGCAATTCATTCAAGTGGAAAACATTCTCTTGTCTCGCCATCTTGCTGAGAAAAGCAAAGACGCCGTAGAGCACGCCGCGGTCAGTGGCTCCGGTGATGATGATGCATGGGAAACCGTATATTTCTCCCGCGGTCAACCAAAATGCATCGCCACGCAAGCCTTCGATGATGTGCAAATCCGGGGCGATATTTCGAAGTTGCTCGACCGTTCCGATTACGATGGCGCTTTCGGTTGGAGCACCCACGACAACGCGAAGAGTTCTCCCCAACATGCCCTTCACGCCCCGCACGAGTTCTGCCTGGGTCGTATTCAGGACGATTGAGTCGCTGAGTGAAAGAGTGGTTGCAGGAAGTTCCCGATAGTGCTCGGCAGCTGCAGGCTGCAGCCGGGCATAACGAAGCCATGCATCATCGCCGGTTTCCGCATGAGCACTTGCAGCCGCGCACAACGTGCATGCAAACATGAATACGACGTGTTTTGTTATTTTCAAGTTCCCTATCAAACCATTTTCAAACAGTGAAAGCCAGAAGATTAACTAAAGCGTTAACGTACACGCAAAGCAAGTGTTATGGCACAATGGGTGCATGCTGAAAAATGAGGCTACGCTGCGAATCAATATTTTCAAGCGGGGCAATCCACGCTGTTCGCTATGCGGGCAGGAGTTTGGAAGCGAGGGATTTGCGAATAGTCTGATCGAAGCCTTCACTCTTCACGTTCGGCAACGGCATATGCATGACGCGATGAACCGAAATATTGTGCGTGGATACGCGAGTACGACTACCTCAAGAATCGCACGCGCGCAGCAGCGATAGTTTTGTGATGTTCCTCTTCAGTTCCAAACGCTGTTACCACACCCTCATCTCTATTCCGGCAGAATTTGTTTCCCTTTGATCTTAAATTTCGCTTCTGCCTGTGGAGCAGCTGTTCCCGGTTGTCCTCCTCCGACTGTGACGTGGTAGGCACCGCTTGCGATAATCCGATCTCCCTTTTGATCAACTTCGCTCAAGTCGCGCGCATCCAGCATAAAGTGGACGTGCTGCGTTTCGCCCGCACCTGCGTGGATTCGCGTGAAACCACGGAGTGCGCGCAGCGGAGCAACTGGAGAGCGGGGAAAATTCAGGTATAGCTCTACCACTTCATCACCCGCGGTTTGGCTCGTGTTCCGCACATCGGCGTCCACGCTGAGAGAATCACCGGCCTTCAGCGTGTCACTGGAAAGTTTCAAATTGCTGTATTCAAATTTGGAGTAACTGAGCCCATAGCCGAACGCATAGAGCGGTTGCCCATCAAAATAACGGTAAGTCCGGTTCTTCATCGAATAGTCTTCAAAGTCAGGCAACTGGTCGACGCCCGTATAAAACGTAACGGGCAACCGGCCGGCAGGGTTATTCACGCCCGCCAAAGTTTGCGCAACCGCAGTACCGCCTTCTTCGCCGGAATACCACGCGTCAAGAATGGCATCCGCGTGCTCATTCGCCCAATTGACCGAGAGGGCGCTGCCGTTCATCAGCACTACGACCAGCGGCTTGCCCGTGCCTTTCATCGCTTCCAGAAGATCTTCTTCTTCTTTCGGCAGATCGAGGCTGGTGCGGTCACCTCCCTTAAAACCCGGTACGTCCACCTTCATTTCCTCGCCTTCGAGTTGAGAAGTGATGCCAACTACGGCGACCACAACGTCGGCGTCCTTCGCCATCGCGACTGCGCTGGGAATCGGATCAGCAACGAGACGAAGCCATACCAACCGTAGGCCGGTGCCTCCTTGGCCGTATTCCAGTTTGATTGAGTAGCGATGCCCCTTCTCGAGTCGGATGGTGGCTTTCGTCGGCTTGGGATCGTGCAAGAGAAAGTCGTCCACAATCAACTTGTCATCGAGCCAGAGACGATTCATCGAACCCACGTCGCCGATTTGATAATCGCCGGATTCGTCGGGGGTCAGAAATCCCGTCCATCGCACGGAAAAATCTCCCATTCCCGGCGGCGGAGTAATGGAAGAGCGTTCAGGATGAAAGCGCTGCAGGTCGATCGCTTTATCCACGCGTGTAACCTGAGGCGTGCCTTCGAAGTCTGAGTTGGAAAAATATTCTCCTGTCAGACCGGGCTGACCGTCCGCGGTCGAAAGCACGGTTGCTGGAATGAGTTCCTCCGGCCTTAGAAAATTCATGCCGGGCGTGTACGAAACTTGTGCTGAAGCGAACTGCTGACGAATGCCGTCAAGTGCGGAAGTTGCATGGGAAGCTGTGCCACTGTAATTGCCGTGCAGAACGCGGGTGGATTCGGCGAGCGGGCCGACGACAACGACCTTTTTTACGTCTGATTTCAAGGGAAGCACGCCACTATTCTTGAGCAACACGATTGATTCGCGCGCGGCTTTCAGTGCGAGCGCGCGGTGCGGCTCACTATCGATCTCCGATTCCGGCGTTTGGGCATAAGGCACCATCTCCGGAGGATCGAACATTCCCAGGCGAAAGCGGGCCGTGAACAGGCGTTTCAGTGAAACATCGATCTCTTTTTCGGTGAGTAGACCCTGCTTTACTGCATCCAGAAATTTCACATAATCGGAGTTGTCGATGGCCTTGGTGAAAAAATCGGCGCACTCATTGTCCATCCCGGTCTTGATCGCGACCGCACCGGCTTCGGCCATGCTCTTGGTGAAATGATGACCGTTGAAGATGTCAGTGATGGCATCGCAATCGGACACAACGTAACCGTTGAACTTCCACGCACCTCGCAACTGATCTTTCAGCAAAAACGTATTCGCGCAGGCGGGTTCGCCATTGATCCGGTTGTACGCGCACATGATCGACTCAGCTTTCCCCTCGGTAATTGCGGCACGGAACGCGGGGAGATATGTGTCTTCTTCGTCGTGCTTCGACACTTTCACATCGATCGAATGCCGCGACGGTTCCGGGCCACTGTGCACGGCGAAATGCTTGGGTGTAGAAATCACTCGAAAATATTTCGGGTCTTCTCCTTGCATTCCGGTAACGAAAGCGACCCCCATCCGTCCAGTAAGAAATGGATCTTCACCGTAGGTTTCCTGACCGCGTCCCCAGCGCGGATCCCGGAATATGTTAATGTTCGGCGACCAGAAATCCAAGCCTTCCATAATGTCGCGGCGTCCGGCGCGGACAGCCTGGTTGTGTTTCGCCCGGGCCTCTGTGCTTATGACAACAGCCATTTCGTGGATCAGAGGAGCGTCAAAGGTGGCAGCAAGTCCAATCGGCTCCGGAAAGACAGTGGCGGTTCCGGCGTTGGCAACTCCGTGCAAAGCTTCGCTCCACCAGTCGTACGCGGGCACCTGCAGCCGCGGGATCGCACGAGCCTGGTTCACCAGTTGGGATGCCTTCTCCTCCAGGGTCATCCGCCCCACGAGGTCATCCACACGGTCATTGATTGGCAGCGATGGATTCAGGTAAGGCGCAACGTTTGAGGGCGCGATTTGCGCGACCGAAGGAACTACTGCTACAAAGAGGACTACCATGAAGAACGAGAACATCCGAGTATGGCATCGAGGCATGCGGTGGAGCTCCTTACGGACCGGAGTATGATTCGGAACGTGCAGCCTTGCGTGAAAGGCGGGACGAGTATAGCACCGTCAACGTACACGGAAAATAAAATTTCCAATCGTATAATGCGCGACTCTCAGCATGAAAAAGCATAGACGCGGAATCCATCTGATCGCCGAACTGGCTGACGTTTCGATCGGAACGGTGGACCGCGCATTGCATGGACGCGCCGGCATTAATGAATCCACGCGTCAGCGAATTCTGAAAATTGCGGAGCAAATTTCCTATACACCGAACCTGGCGGCGCGTACCCTGTCCGTCTCGAAGGCCAGCGCCCGCATCGGAGTTTGCATCCCGAGGGAAATCCATTTTTTTTATGATCAACTCTGGGGCGGGGTGCTGGACGAAGCTCGCAGCGTGGCGCCGCTTGGTATCCAGTTTGTAAACCGGCCGGTTCACGCTTTGGGTGAGGCTGACACCGAAGCGTTCAAAGAACTCGCGGACAGCGGCGTTGACGGAATCATTGTCACGGCCGGAAATCCACAAGGACTCAAGCCCCTGATTGACGACGCGGAAGGAAAAGGTATTCGCGTAGTTTGTGTATCTACCGACGCACCCGCAAGCCGGCGTTCGAGCATCGTTTGCGTAGAACCACTTTTAAACGGGAGCCTGGCGGGGGAGTTGATGGGCAAGTTCGTGCCGCCGGGTTCCAAGGTGGCCGTTGTTGCCGGCATGTTGCGCGCCGAAGATCACCGCCAGAAGACCGCCGGATTCTCAGAAGCATTTCCCCGGCACTGCCCGGGAGGTCAAATCGCCAGCGTTATCGAAGGGCACGAGGACGAAGACGAGAGTTTCCAAAAGACATTTGATCTGCTGGGTCGTATTCCGACTCTTGCCGGACTCTACGTGAACACCGTCAATTGCCTTCCCGTATGCCGCGCCCTGGGCGCGCGCGGCCTCGCTGGAAAAACAAAGTTGATAACGACGGACCTCTTTGCTGAGATGTCTCCCTACTTTCAAAAAGGGACTATTACGGCCTCGATCTACCAGCAGCCACATCGCCAGGGCCAGATGGCGGTTCGTCTCATGGCAGATAATCTCACCAGCAAGGTACCTTTACCGGCAACGGTCCACCTCAGCCCCGGGGTGGTGATGTCGTCGAATCTGAATCTTTTCCGAGAGATAAGGCTGGCCGGCGCAAAGCTGGACGATTCGGTTTTCGACACTCCAGATCGCTCCAAGGCTGCCAGGCCTGGGCGAGTAGGGCTCGCTTAAGCCAAACGATAGGACTCGTGCGGTCGATTTGAGCTACTGAGGTTCGTGCCAGCCGCTCCAAACGAGGAAACCGTTAAAAAAACGAGATTCCTTCCATTCGCAGCGCCTCTAGATTTACGCGGGCTTTCGATACTTTAATTCCCCTCAAGCGCAATAGATTCAAGCCTTCGATGCAGCCGATTTAAGATTTTTCTTGACAACGGTACTACAAAACAGTTACAAGCTGCTCCGTGGTCGTTAACGTTAACGAAAACGAACTGGCAACGTCGCCGGAGGCTATGCCCCTTATGAATTCCCGCTCGTCTCAATACACCCGGAGTATCGTCTTCGCAGTGAAAAGCCGCAGGTTAAGCCTCGTGGTCTTTTGCCTGTTCTTCCTTGGCTTATCCCTTCACGCATTCGGCCAGGAGGCCACGATCGTCGGGACCGTTACCGATCCGTCAGGGTCGGTCGTTCCCAACGTAGCCATCACCGTAATCCACGTGGAAACTGGCGAAGCCCGCAGCAGCATAACGAATAGTGCGGGCCAATATGTCGCGCCCGATCTGCCTATCGGCCACTACAACGTCGACGCCAAATTGACTGGTTTCAGTGCCGCCGAAACGAATGGCATTGTTCTGAACGTCAACGACCGTATTCGTGTCGACTTTGTGTTGAAGGTCGGCACGCAAACTGAGCACGTGACGGTTGAGGCTAATGCCGTCCAGGTGCAAACAGACTCGGGCGAAGTCAGCTCCGTGATTACCGGCCAGCAGATTGCCACACTGGGTGTTAACGGCCGTAGCATGTATACGCTCTTCGCTTTGACTCCTGGCGCATCCAGTATTCAGGGGGATTTCATCACCCCCACAGCGGTTAGCGGCGACAGCAACGTCAGCATCAACGGCCAACGGGCCGGCCACAACCTTCAACTTCTCGATGGCGGTGAAAACCTCGACCGTGGCGGCAGCAGCGCCAGCGTCATGCCTTCCATGGACGCAATCGCGGAGTTCACCAACATGACGTCGAACTACAGCGCGGAGTATGGCCTCGCTGGTGCCGCAACCATTACGACCGTCGTCAAGTCCGGCACCAAACAGTTCCATGCTTCCGGCTGGGAATTTCTGCGGAACGACTACCTCGATGCGCGCAACTACTTCAACCCTGCCCCGCAAAAAGTCGCCGAATTGCGATTTAATACTTTTGGCTTCAATGCCGGGGGCCAAGTCCCTGTATTTAAGAGCCACCCGACTTTCTTCTTCTACAACATGGAATGGCGCAGATTGAATGAGGGCGGCGTATACAACCAAACAGTACCGTTTACGGACACCTACGGCGGCGATTTCGCCAGCAATTTGCCGGCAGACGCTCTTGACGTTAACAAGGTTCCTATCCCGTTCTCGGGGCTTCACGTGCCCTGCCAATACCAGCTCTCCCCCTCGCAACAGGCTCTTTTCGCCGGCCAGACTTTCAGTACACCGGTGATTGTCAATGGATCACCGTCGTGTGGCGCTAACTCGGGAACTACTGTGAACCCGAACCCGTTGGTACCCACCACACAGCCGATCTTTTCGCCGTTCACGGGCAATGCAATTCCCGCTGCGCTAATCAGCGCAAACGGAAACGCACAAGCGCTGCTGGCTGCTGGCATTTTCCCCGGCCCTACAAACGGCGCCCAATTCCAGGGTGGCAACGTCTCACCGACCACTGTGAAAGAGGAAATTGCTCGCATCGATCACCAATTCACCGACAAGTTCTCGGTCTTCGGACACTGGGTTTCCGAGCAGGTCTCGCAGACTTATGGTGAGACGCAGTGGAGCGGCGATAACGTACCCACCATCAGCGATGTTTTCGGAAATCCCTCCTATAGCGCCGTGATTCACACCACCTACGTGATAAGTCCGACGCTGCTCAACGAAGCCGCTTTCAACTACAACGGCAACCGCATCCATATCATTCCTCAGGGGGTATTCGCCGCGCCTTCCGGCTTTAACTTCAACCGGCTATTTACAGGGCCCAACCTCGACAATCGCATCCCCTCGAT
Organism: uncultured Acidobacteriaceae bacterium; assembly: GCA_963838015.1. Lineage (GTDB taxonomy): Bacteria > Acidobacteriota > Terriglobia > Terriglobales > Acidobacteriaceae > Sulfotelmatobacter. Next base: position 880,659 of record CAWIPG010000002.1, read on the forward strand.
CGCCCTGGGTGGCAGCACTGGAACCGACTTCACTGCCAATTGGACGCCGTGGAATAACGCGGCCAACGACTACCAGTTACGGGATGACTTGTCATGGACCAAGGGCGCACACCAGCTCAAGTTCGGGTTCAGTTGGGCGCTCTACAAGAAAGTACAGAGTTATTTCGCTAATACCGAAGGCAATTTCACCTTCAACGGCTTGTACACCGGCAACGATTTTGCCGATTTTCTGCTCGGCTACGCCAACCAGTATGAAGAGGATGCCGTTCAATCCAGCGGTCATTGGAACAACCTTTCCTATGCCGCGTACGTTCAGGACAATTGGCGCGCCACTCACCGCCTCACTCTGAATCTTGGATTACGCTGGGATGGAGCTCCGCATACTTACGAGGCGAATCACCAGTCCGCCAACTTCTATCCCAACCTTTATAACCCGGCCAATGCAGCGACTTTCGACACGGCCGGCAACATCTGCAGCGGTTCTACCGACCCGGGTTGCACGGCCGCCAGCCCAGGTTTGGGAACCAGCCCCAACCCGATCCTCGCAGGGTTGAATTTCTATGAGAACGGCATCGGCATCGGCGGCGTCAATGGGGTTGCAAAGGGTCTGACCAACAACTACTGGCCCGCTTTCGGACCACGCATTGGCTTTGCCTATGACCTCACAGGACAAGGTAAAACCATTCTCCGCGGCGGCTTTGGCATCATGTACGACCGTATTCAGGGCAATGACATGTACAACGGGGCTACCAATACACCGTTCGATGCCAGCCCCACGGTGCATAACGTCCTTCTCTCAAATCCGGGAACCGGCGTCGCTACCGGCACCACAATCAGCTCTGCGGATCTGCCGATTCTTCCAGTCGGCATTACCGGCATCGCCCTCAATTACAAACCTCCAACTAGCTACCAATATAGTATTGGCGTTCAGCAAGCGCTGGGAGCCAAGGCCGTATTCGCGGTATCTTACGTCGGCAGCCAGGGACGGCACGAAAACGACTACCACGAAATCAACCTACCGCCGGAAGCCAATCTACCGGCTTTGGTCGCCGCGGGTGGTGCTGGTATTAACCAGCAGTATGGGTATCTCGGTTACGGTGGTATCAGGCTGTCGGAAGATGAGGCCAACGCACATTACAATTCGCTCCAGGTTGATCTGCACGGGAACGTGGCTCGCGATCTCCAACTTCAATTCGGCTACACTTACTCGAAAGCGATCGATTCGACCAGCAGCAACGGCAGCGGCGGCGATCTTAACAACATCACCAACCCCTACCTGGGGCCGAAGTACGATGTCGGTCCTTCTCTCTTCGATCGCACGAGCGTTGCCTTCGTCAACTTCGTGTACCAGATTCCGTTCTTGAGGAACAGTGACAGTCACCTTCTGCGAGCAACGGTCGGGGGATGGGCGCTGGCGGGAATCGTTACCATGGAATCGGGAGCGCCACTCAATCTTGGAGTGAGCGGCAACACTGTCGCCAGCGTCCTTCCCAATGTCGGCCCCTCAAGCCAAGCCGGGGATCGACCGAACCTGAGCGGCAGTATCGGCTATCCGAAGACCGCGAATGAATGGTTCAACCCAGCAGCCTTTTCAGCTCCCGCTCCTGGAACCTACGGGACTCTTGGCTTCGACGCATTACGCGGTCCGGGCCGTGACGACTGGAACCTGTCACTCTTCAAGAACTTTGTCATCAGCGATGAACGGGGCAGCCGCATCGAGTTCCGCGCAGATGCCTTCAACACCTGGAACCACACGCAGTTCAAGGGTGACGACAACAACGGCGGCATCAGCCTCAACCAAGGGTCTAGCAACTTTGGCGCAGTCACTGGCGCCTTTGATCCGAGAGAATTCCAACTTGGGCTGAAGCTGGTCTACTAAGCTTCTCTGGTAATCCCCCATGCCCGCTCACCCATGTGAGCGGGCATGATTTTTTTGATTTGCGAATGTGGACAGGTTGCTGCGTCCATGCAGAAGTAGCTATGCTGATGTGCGGGCTGATGTACCTGCATGAAAAGTCTCCTGACGTTTCGTTTCCGCTATGAAGAACTGGAAATTGAGATGGGCCGTGGTCGTGTTGTTCTCGCCGGCCTGTTTTATCGCACTCTGTGCGAGCGCCCAATCGTCCAGTCCTGCCGATGCAATTGCCCTCGAACAGCAAGGAAAGTTCGCCGAGGCCGCCCAGATTTGGCGCACGGTGATCCAGCAAAATCCGCGCGATGCCGGAGCTTTTGCCAGCTTGGGCATAGTCCTCTCGAAAGAACAGAAATACAAGGAAGCTGCTTCCGCGTATGAAAGAGCCATTGCGCTGAATCCAAAGTTGCCCGGCGTGCAACTCAATCTGGGCTTGGCGGAATTTAAGCAAGGAAACTTCCAAGAGGCGATAGCCCCCCTTCGGGCGGCTATTGCAGCCGATTCTCAGAGCCAGCAGGCAGTTACGTTGCTGGCTTTGAGTTACTACGGTGCAAAGCATTTCGCGGAGGCTGTCAAATATCTTGAGGCAGCGGCCAAAGCTGATCCTAATAACACCGAGTTACATCAGGTGCTGGCGCAGAGCTGCCTCTGGGCCAAGAAATACTCCTGCGCTCTGGACGAGTTCCGTCAGATCCTGTCACAGAATCCAGATTCCGCATCCGCACACATGCTTAGCGGTGAAGCGCTGGATGGGCTGGAGAGAACTCCTGAGGCAATTGCCGAGTTTCGGGCGGCGGAAAAGGTTTCTCCCCACGAACCGAACTTGCATTTCGGCCTCGGCTACCTTTATTGGAAGTCGCACCAATATGATGAAGCTAAGACAGAATTCGAGAGTGAGTTGGCGATCGACCCCAATCAACCGCAAGCCCTGACCTATTTGGGCGATATCGAGATGAAGAGAGCAAATCTGGACGAAGCTCTTTCTTCGCTGAAGAAGGCAGTGCAGACGAAGAACGATATTCGTCTCGCTTACGTCGATTTAGGTGCTGTTCTTATGCAGCAAAAACAATATTCAGAGGCCGTGGTTGCGCTGCAGCGCGCCGTGGAATTAGATCCTGCCCAACCTGACGCTCACTACCGGTTAGGGCGGACATATCAGGCCATGGGTAAGGCGGCGGAATCGCAGAAGGAGTTTGTTAAAGTTCGTGCCCTTCATGAAAAAACCAATGATAACGCTCCGCTCGCGTCCAAGATGCCGGCGTCCCCACCACGGCTTGCTCAATAGGCATTAGAACGTTAAGGCTCTACCTGACACCGAGCAACATATCGACTGTGAGTTGATCAAGACGTTCGTAAGGCAAGCGCTTTTTCAAGATCGCATCTTTATCAAAAACCTGGCCCAGCAACCCAGATGCTCCAGTCTTCGAATAGTGACGCTCCTTGCCGCCATTTCCAACGTTCGAGAGTTCGCTCAATATTCCCTGGATCTCCCGGTCAGAGTTCCAGCGGGACGCTTTCTCTTTGAGAATGAGATAGGTTCGCATGCAGCCGCGGGCAAAATCTTTTACTCCGTCGTAGTCTTCGGTGCGGTAGGCATGCGCGTCGAAGTGGCGCGGCCCATCGTAACCAACATCTTCGAGAAATTTCACCAGCCAAAACGCCGACTTGATGTTGGAAGAACCAAAGCGCAAATCCTGATCAAACCGGCTGGGCATCTGATCATTCAGGTCAATGTGAAAAAGTTTGCCGGCTTCCCAAGCCTGTGCCACCGCATGCATAAAGTTAAGACCGGACATCTGTTCATGCGCGACTTCAGGATTCACCCCGACCATCCCGGGGTGATCAAGCGTTGGAATGAAGCCTAAGTACTGACCTGTCGTCGCCATGTAAATATCCCCGCGAGGCTCGTTGGGCTTGGCTTCTAGAGCGAACTTCATGCCGTATCCGCAATCGAGATTGTATTCGCAGAGGTAGTTGACGGCCTCGCGCAATCGTTTGATCGCGTCATCGGCCCGGCGGCAGGCATCGGTCTCAACCCCTTCCCGGCCGCCCCACAGAACAAAAATTTTTGCGCCTAGTTCCGCTCCAATATCCATCGCTCGCATTGTTTTCTGCAGCGCGTAGGCGCGCACTTCGCGATCGTTGGCGGTGAAAGCTCCATCACGAAATATAGGATGGAAGAACAATGAAACTGTCGCCATCGGAACAACAATGCCATTGGCCTCGCAGGCCTTCTTGAACGAACGTACGATGCAATCGCGTTCGGCAGGCGTTGCGTCGATGGGAACCAAGTCATTGTCATGCAAGTTGACGCCCCAGGCTCCTACCTCGGCAAGCAAAGAGACAATCTCAGTAGGAGAAATAACCGGCCGTACAAAGTCACCAAACGCATCGCGCCCCCGGTTTCCGACCGTCCATAACCCAAAGGAAAACTTGTGTTCCGCACGGGGTTGGTAATCGTTTGTATCAGGCTGATGATTGTTCATGATGTCGTCTCCATCTAGCAGGGGTTAATTAATTCAGTATGGATTTCATCGCTGGATACATTCGCTGATACTGCGCATATGCTCTTTCCAAAACCAGAAAATGTTCTGAGTCCGGAGTGATCTTCTCCGTAACCCGCACCGTGGATTCGCAGGCTTCGCCCACGGAAGACCATGTCTTCACTCCTACTCCCGCTAAAATTGCGGCTCCGTAGGCTGCGCCTTCTTCCGCGTCGACAGTTTCGACGGGGCATCCATAAATGTCTGCCTGAATCTGGCGCCAAAGTGGGGATCTGGCGCCGCCGCCGCCCAGACGAATCGTTTTTACTGGGACTTCCATCTCTTGAAAAATTGTGAAGGTGTCGCGCAGGCTGAAAGCAACTCCTTCGAGAATGGCTCGAATTACGTGACCGCGCGTATGAGAAGCGGTCAAACCAAACAACATTCCACGCGCCGCAGGATCGAGGTACGGAGTGCGCTCGCCCATCAGATATGGAGCCCACAGCAGACCGTCGCATCCGGGAGGAGCGCTTGCCGCTTCGGCGGTGAGGTTCTCATACGACTGCCGCGGCTCGCACCCAAACTGATCGCGGAACCAGCGCAACGAGAGCCCAGCAGCCTGGGTCACGCCCATCGCAATCCAGCGTCCGGGTACAGCGTGGCAGAAGGTATGTACTCGGCCTTTTGAATCCAGCGCTGGACGGTCCGTTGCCGCAAGCACCACGCCTGAGGTTCCGATGGTTGCACTCACTGTGCCAGGCGAAACGATTCCCATACCGACAGCACCAGCGGCCTGATCTCCCGCACCAGCCACGACCGGGGTGCCCTTTTGCAGGCCGGTAGCGGCCGCGCCGGCTTCCGAAATTCTTCCGCAGATTTCGGGCGACTCATACAGCCTAGGCAGAATGGATTCGTCCATTTGCACTAGCTTCAACATTTCCCTTGACCAGCGGCGGTTGGCGACATCGAGCAGCAGAGTTCCCGAGGCATCAGCCACGTCGGTGGCGCGTTCGCCGGTTAACTGAAATCGAACGTAATCTTTAGGAAGCATGAGCGATCGAACCCGGCGCCAGTTTTCCGGTTCATTTTCTCTGACCCACAAGCATTTGGTGAGAGTGAAATTGGTGAGTGCGGGATTGCACGTGAGTTGAATCAGCTTATCAGTGCCGATTTGATCGGTTAACTCCTCGCACTGCTTCTCCGTCCGCACATCACACCAGATCAGTGCAGGCCGTACTACGTGCGCTTGCTCATCAAGCAGAACAGCTCCATGCATTTGGCCGGAGAGTCCTACGCAGGAAATCTGATCGCCTCGCAGTTTGGCTTGTGCGAGTGCATTGCGCATGGCCACGCCACAGGCGCGCCACCAATCACAGGGGTCTTGCTCAGCCCAGCCAATTTGGGGAGATACGAAAGCTCGATGGTCCTCCGTGGCGGATGAAATGACGCGTCCTTTCTCATCGAGAATGAGAGCGCGCGTGCCACCGGTCCCCACGTCAATTCCCAGAAGGTAAATTCCCACCGATTGCCTGCTGGCTGCCATCAGAAAAGGCCAACCAAAGTCTTATCGTGTACGTTAACGACAGGGTATAGTACCATGCGCTTAACGGATTACAAGCACAGAAAATCCGGTAAATCCACCCCCATCTGTCCTCGGAATTCGGACTGCAGATGGACATCAGACGGCTGGCCTGAATAATGGTTAGCTGATCTACAGAATCTGCTGTTTCATCCGCGAAGTCAGTTTGCCGGCACCGAGGTGACTGAAGCCAACACATAGGTCGTCACCCGATCGAGCTTCAAATCGGAATGCTGGTCGGTAAGTACAACCGCCCCGTCGGAATTTCGAATGGACTGGACATTCTTCATCAACACCCGACGTTTCGAAATATTCGAAGCGGGCGTACCGGACTCCGGCCCCGCGTCTTTGCTGCTATCGCCGGCGGGAAATTTCTGCTGCGAAATCGGGTTGTTCGGGTCGGGATAGGTACCCATTCCATTCCAGTTTTTATTGCTGTTTGCAGCATCCGAAGGTTGATACGAAAGACTTTGGTTCGTAGCCGCCGCCTCGGGGTAATACCATGCGGTCAAATAGGCTTTAATGGGTACCGACCCTTTTTTCCAGTCCGCCGAATCCATTCGAATCGCGAGGCGGGAAGGGTCGGATGCGGATTTCTTCACGGATTCAATAACTTCCCCCGATAAAATTGCGTCGCGCGGCACTACTACGCCGTTGACTAAGGTGGCTGCAACGAGTTTGGCTAGAATCTTGGTTCCAACCGGAGTTTTGCCGGCCACAATGTTTTGCTTCATAAAAATTGGAAACTCCGTCCCCACCAAGGGGCTTGAAGACTGGGGAGGCTGTTGACCGAGAAGCATGATGGATCCCAGGATGACGGGCCCGAAGATGACGGCTAACATCATCTGCCCGTTTACTATTCTCTTGAGCATTTTGCGCCTCCTTAGTAATTGCAGAATGCATTCTTGCGTAAACCATCCAACTAAGCAATGGGCGCGCCCGCAGCCTTGTAAATTGCCTCGATGGCCAGCATATCTTTCAGACCCTCTTCACCCGGCGACTCTGGATCTTTGTGATTGCGAATGCAGTCGGCGAAGTGTTCCGCCTCGATTGTGAACTGAAATGGAGGTATGCCGGTACCGAGTTCATCGATCTGCCGCCGGTTGACTTCGCCACGAAGGTGAACGCCGTCGTAATTAAACGCCGGTTGCAATTCGAGGTAGCCGCTGTCGCCATTGATGTTCAGGAGACTCGGCCCTCTTTGCCCGTACGAGCAGCCGCAGGAAGCCACGATGCCGGAAGGAAATTTCATAGTCCACTCCATCGACTGCTCCACTTCGGCGAAGCGGCCGCTGTGGTCACGGGTGGACACAATCGCAGTGAAATCCGCCGGCTCTTCGCCCGTAATATGGCGTATTGCGTTCAGCGGGTAGATGCCAAGATCCATCAGCGCTCCACCACCTCCGAGCATTTTGCTGAGGCGCCATACGCCGGCTGGTTCCTGGGCGTAAAAGCCGCCCTGGAACGACTCAAGTTGGCCGAGTTGGCCAGACGCGATGATCTGCGTGGCGTGCATCCATGTAGGGTCGTAGTGCACGCGGTAACCGATCATAAGCTTGACCTTCGCCTGCCGGCATGCCTCGATCATTTTGCGGCACTCAGCGCTGGAGATTGCCATCGGCTTTTCGCAGAACACATGCTTGCCGGCCTGCGCGGCGCGCACGGTGTACTCGCAATGCATGCTGTTCGGCAAGCCCACATAGACGGCGTCAATATTTTCGTTGTCGCGGATGCGGTCAAATGTCTCGTAGGTGTAGATAGAGGTTTTCGGAATGCCGTACATGGCCGCATATTTGACACCTTTAGTATCCGGGTGCCCGGTGATCAGCGCAGTGACCTTCGCACTCTGCGATTGCGCACAGGCCCGCATGAAGATGTCAGAAATTGTTCCGAGTCCGACTGCAGCGTAGCCCACTGGTTTTTGTGACGGGCTGATCTTTTGCGGGTAAGACGGCAGATATGTTCCTGCCAATGTTAAAGCCGAGAGCTTAGTAAAGGTCCGGCGATCGATGCGGGATGGAAAATCCATGCCAATAATGTAGGCGGATATATCTCATAAGTCGAGCGGAGAGAAGCAGGTTAGATGCCAGGCCAATCTTTTAAGTGGTATTAGCGTAATGCACGAAAGTGGCTATTGTGAGGCACCACTTGGCCCGATTATCGTTCTCTCGAAGTTTCAGCCGACAACCTGAACGGACAGGAACGAAAGGACACAGTATGCGGAGACTCAAATACATTTGGTTGTATCTACTTCTGTCTGGTACAACGGTCCTCTTTCAGCCACCGCAAGGATCCGCTCAACAAAATTCCGAGGGGGCGAATGCGCGACAACAAATGGAGCACGACGGTCAGCACGATTTTGATTTTGAGCTTGGCACTTGGAAGACACACCTCAAGCTGAGTTCCCGTCTGGGACATCCGTTTACTGGCGCTGAGACCTGGAGCCAATACGAGGGTACTTCGGTTGTTCGAAAGATCTGGAACGGAAAAGCCAACTTGGTGGAACTCGAGGTAGATGGTCCGACTGGTCACGTGGAAGGACTGAGCCTGCGCTTGTACAATCCGCAATCTCACCAGTGGAGCCTGAATTTCGCGAACAGCAGAGTTGGAACCGTAAGCGTGCCCACTGTCGGAGAATTTAAGAATGGCCACGGCGAATTTTACGATCAAGAAACGATTAATGGCAGAGTCATGCTGGTTCGGAATATTTGGTCCGACATCACTTCCAATTCTTGTCATTTCGAACAAGCATTCTCAGACGATGGAGGCAGAACCTGGGAAACAAACTGGATCGCGATAGACACACGAGTGAGCGATGAATCTGAAAAGCGAAGTGAACTCCGACGCGTACAATAAAGCGGTGTCTTCAGTAATGGCGGAAGCTCACGAAAAAGCATTGCATCTGGCGCTGCCATAACTCTAAATAGATTGTTGAACGGATGTGGTCTCTATAACCACTTGAAAAGATGGTGAGCGCGGTAGGAATCGAACCTACAACCTACTGATTAAGAGTCAGTTGCTCTGCCAATTGAGCTACGCGCCCGGGGTTGGGATGCTACCGGCGGGACAATTTTTTGATTGTAGCATTTCCCGCTCATGCGGTCATCGCCACTGCGCGATCACGGCTACAGAGAATTGACGGAAATGAATCTCGTGGAGAGTTAACTTTCAAAAGAGTATTGGAAACAAACGTGATGACCAGCGCAGAAATATCCTGCGATTTAAAAAGCCCGCAGATTATGAAGCTTACGAACGCTGACGCACTTCCGCGGCCAGCCCGCTGGAACTTTCGCTGACTGCCGGACGGCGCGGCGGCAATGTGCCCGGTCCCATCGCCGGACGCCGCTCGACTGTGCCAATCACGGGAGCGTCTTCCATTCCATCGGCGTATGCCATGGAGACGAAACGTTGCTCGGAGCACAGGCGGTCGATGAGGCGTTGTTGCCAACTACTGAGCACTGCATGAGGAAGGATGGGAAAGTGTCGAAACATCCAGAGAAAATAAACACGCTGAAGAAAAGATGGCATCACGTAGCGGGGGCCGATTGGTGTTTGCACTTGCACCACGCCGTCCGCCAATTTATCAATCCACATAACCAGGCCCGCCTAAGTACCCAAGTTTGGCCAGAGCATTTCTAGGGCCGTAATTATTGCACTAAGGTCGGTGCTATGGGAAGCGTTTTCTAAAAAAATTTAATGGTTTGGTTGAGGACGGGCATCGGCTAGGCCGGGGAGGCAAAAATCTCGGGTTCCTTTGGGAGCAAGGCTGAACGGCTGGGTGACTCAATTGCACCAATAATAGTGCAGCAGAGTGGTACCAATGCAGCCAACTAGGTGGGGATTTCCGGCAGAATATCCATCTTTCGAATCTCCGCAGCGACCCCGAAATCCTTGCCGGTGCCGCGTTCCACGCGCAATATCCGCGCATGACAGCACACCCAGCACTTCTCGCCCGCGGTCAGCTCAGGAGGCAGTATCAAAACTAGCTCCACGTCCGAGCCTTCAGCCATGGGAGCCTCGGTGTAAAGGAATACCCCGTTGGTGCTGACGTCTCTGGTCTGGGCGCTCAACTCGGAATTAGCCGAATTGTGGCGAACGCGGACCGGCAGTTGGGTCACGACTCTCTGGCGAGAACGTCGATCAGCGTTAGAGGTCATTCTAAGAACTCATTTATGAGAATCCAACAATCTCGCGCGGTTTTCCACACGCCCACTAGAGAAAAAATTTCCGTGCGGAGTGCAGTATAGACCAACTTTGCATGGAGTAGGTAAAAGCTGCCTGGATCGGTCGCCGCAGCTTGGCTTACGCGAAGGGCCGGTTAAGCAGGATATCCTTCGCTACGCCTGAAAAATGGCTACGCTCAGGATGACATCATCATGTGATGGTGCGAGTACACCGCCCCTAGATCTCCGGGCGGCGCAGGCGCGCGGCGGGCACCACTAGGGCTTGCTCCATGGTCGGAACATTCGTGCTCCTCAGCTTGGCCTCTGCTTCGTGCAGCTTTTCGGGCTGATTCGTTTGATAGTAGGCCTGCACCAGAAGTTCCATGGTGAAGGGATTGTCCTGATCTTCTTCGAGGTAGGTGACAGCTTCGTCGAATTTTTTCCGATCCATGGCCAGAGTTCCGGCAGCTCCGTTGTAAGAGCTTTGGATCACGCGGTTGCGGCTGCCGGTCGCCATAGCCTCAAGTTGCTTCAGAGACTGGTCGGCCAAGGCAGCGTTGCCGGCATGCGCGGCGCGCACGGTACGGTTGCGCAGAATACGGGATAATTCTTCATCTTTGTCGGATTTCGAAATCACACTGCGATGGCCCAGCGACTCTTCCGCGCTCTGCAGATATTTCAAAGCGGTGTTGTCGTCGGTCTGGTACTCGGCCAGGTGACGATAGGCCTGCGCTTCCTGTAGGTCTTGTTCTTTGGCGTGAGCGGTCTCCGCAATCTCCTGAAATAATTTATCGGCTTCGGTGAAGTTGCCGTCACGCACCCAGGTCATCGCCTTCTGCATGCTGTAGGTAAGACGGTCCGCTTCGTTATGTGCATAACGAATAGATTTGTCGTATTCAATGCGCGCCTGTTCCTGATTCCCCATCAGAGCGTAAGTGTCTCCGAGACCAACCTGCGAAGTAACAAAATCAGGATCGATCTTCAACGCGGCGCGATAATGTTGCAACGATCCTTCAAAGTTTCCCGCCATGCGCAGCAACTCGCCATAGGAATCATGCGGGTTGGGCTCGTTCGGCAGCAGCGCGACGTAACGATCCATGTCGGTGAAAGCTTTGGAAAAATCACGGTTGCGAGCGTAGAGATAGGCCAAATCGTTCAGAGCGGCCGGGAACTTCTTATCGATGGCCAGCGCCTTCTCCATAATTCTTTGCGCCTGCTCGTCGCCGTTCTCGCCCATGAGCCAGTTTCCGGCGAGATAGAGCAAGTGCTTGTCTTTGGGATACATCTCAAGCAGATCGTTCATGGCGGAGATTCCGCCGATGAAGTCGCCTTCCTGCACCTTGACGATCCACTCGATCATTAACTGCTCTCCCGGCGTCAGCTTGGGCGCCAAGGCCTTCGCTTTCTCACGGGCAGCGCTGATTTCCATAGGGTTACTGCTATTGAATGCGATCCAGGCCCAGGCCACGGCCAGATTGGGATCGGCCTTCACGGCCGCGCGCCAGTCGTCGTTGCAGCGCTCCAGATAAAGGTTCTCGTAGTCCTGCATGCCCTTCTCGTACAGCGAGCGCGCTTCCGCCGATGAAGTGGTCACCGGCAGCGATGTCGTGGCAGCCTGCTTGAGATGGTGGGCATAAACCGGCGCAGCAAAACACACGCCGAGAATGAGGACGCAGATCGAGCGACGCATTAATGTCTCCGGAAAAGACGCTTTGGGGGGAGAATTACGTTTGCAGAGTAACATCAGGGTAACCGGCGAGATAGTGACGGAAGACATACGACGGATGGGTGGGGAAGCAAACAAAAAAGCCCCTGCCGCAAGCGGCAGGGGCAATCCGTTCCGAAAACTAGAACTTGAAGATGGCTGCGAACTGTACGCCTCTTGGCCCGCCGCCGCCCAGGAACGGGTTGCCGATGCCCACGTCGCCAGTTGCCTCGATCGGGAAGTAACTGTTGGAGGTGTAGCCGCCAGTATAGGCGCCTGCACTGTTCGTGGCATTCGGCGCTCCGATATCGGCAATGAACCCGGGCAGGAACGGGTTGCAGAAGTTAGGATGGTTGAGTAGATTGAAGAACTCGGCCCGAAGCGTCATATTAAGCCGCTCGGTGATGGCTGTGTCCTTGAAAACAGAGAAGTTGAACTCCTTGAAGCTGGGCCCATGCAGAGAGTTGCGTCCTTCGCTGCCGAAGTGACGCGTGCCGCTCAGACAATTGCTGTCGCCATTTGATGATGCCGCCGTGGTGTTCCCGAATGTGCAAGGCGCTGCGAACGAAGACAGGTTTAGGTACTGGGCGGGGTTGCTGGAATTGTATTGCGGAGTAGCAATCTCGTCCGGCCGGTCAAAACCTTCGCCCGCACCGGAGTAGTCTCCTTCAAACTCATAGTTGAGATGCCAGGGCTGGCCATCCTGCAGGCTGAGGATGCCGTCGAGACCCCAACCGTTCTTCAGCCTTTGCATCGATCCGCCTGCCTTGGGGAATTGGTACACGAAGTTCCAAGTGAAGCGACGGCGGATGTCGAAGCTGGAATTTCCCTTGTCTCCAGCCGGGTTGGTACTGTTCGTGGGCTGTGCCTCGTTGGGTTCGAAATCCTCGAGGTCGCTTGCAGTGTCGATGGAATGCGACCAGACAAAGTTGGCCTGTGAGGTTATCCCGTGCCAACCGGCGGTGTGCAAACTAGCCTGTAGCGAGTGATAACTTGAGTTGGCAATCGATTTCTCCTGATTGAGATAGTAGAAATTCGGCGCAACCGTGCGAGGGACTGACCCTCCATTGTCGTACCCCGGAATTGGGCAGTTAGGAAAAGTGAAACCGACGCAAGATGGCCCTGAATCATAGGCCGTGATCTGCGACTGGCTGGGCTGGTTGAGATCCAGGAACTGAAACAACTTGATGCCGACTGATCCTACATAACCAACTTGCAGCACCGTTTTATTGGCAATTTGCTGTTGGAGGTTCAAGTTGAAGTTCTGAACGTAGGGCGTGCGCATGTGCGGATCGATGGAAAAGAAATCTCCCTCGGGGGCGAATCCCGAATAAATGGGAACTCCCGGCGTAATCACGTTACCGGTCGCGCTACCTTCGCCCAGCGCATTCGGGCCAAGACCGGGATAGGCTGGTCCTGGACAAAAAATGCAATTCCATGGCAGGTGGCCGAGGAACATATCCTGCGAAAATGCGTCGTAGAACAATCCCCATCCAGCGCGGACCACGGTCTTTCCCTGGCCCGTCACGTCATAAGCCGCGGCTACGCGGGGAGCGAAGTTATTCAGATCCTTGCCATACAATTGGCTGGTGGGAACGTTGTTGCCGCCGTTCGCGTAATCGACGGTGTAGAACTGCCCGCCCTTTTCTCCGGTCACGCCGAAGTAGTCCCAGCGCATCCCGTAGTTCAAAGTCAACCGGGGAGTCATGCGGAAGCTGTCCTGAATAAACAACCCATCGCTATTTTGGTAGGTGTGTCTTTCGGTATCGCCCTGGATCTGGCTTCCGCCGCCGTCAGGAATACCTTCCAGGAAGGTCGTCAGACTGGAAAAACTGAGCGTGCCGCGGAAATCGTGATCGAACACCTGCGCGATTGTCGTACGCCGGAATTCGTAGCCGAATTTCACGTCGTGCTTTCCCGTCTTCCACGAATAATTGTCGACGAAGTGCCAGTTGGAATCGAAGCGATTTTTCGCCAGAGAATCTGTGGCGCCGATCTGCGAGAAACTGCCAACATTAGTCGACGGAAGACCGCCGTTATAAGTAGTGGTTATGCCCGTATCCATACCAATGGAGTTCGGGATGAAACTCTGGTCCTCGGCGAAAAATCCTTCCGCAAAACGGTTCCATCCTAAACGAGCTTCGTTGACCTGACTGGAGTTGACGACCTTCACATAGGAGATCGATACCAGTTGGACGCGCGTCGGGGTGATTGTATTGAACCCCGGCAGAAGACCACCGGCCAATTGCGCGAAGGGAAAGCTCTGGTGGCTGTTGCCATAATAGTAGCGTCCAGTCAGCAGATTGTTGGGATTGAAGTTGTGATCGATCTTGCCAATGAAGCTATCCACACGGTTGAAGAAGCTCGTGGAATCGGAAAGATTGTTGGTGAGAGTGCCGGTTACGGGATTGGTACAACCATTGCCGTCGCTATAGGCACCCGCGATGTTTGGGGCCGGATAGGGGTTCCGAGCCAGCAGAGCGGTCATAACGGGGTTCACCGTGCCACCCGAGCCGACGATCGCTGTCTCGGTAGCGGCGATGACCGCAGGATCGGGCACGCAAGTGGCCCCGGCTTGCGCTCCATTTTCGCTCTGGCCCTCATAGTCAACGTAGAAGAAAGTGTTGTCCTTGATGATTGGGCCACCCAGAGAACCACCGAATTGATTGTTATTGAAAGGGCTCTTGGGAGCGGGATCGAAGTTGAAGTAGTTGCGCGCCCCGAGCTTCCCGGTGCGGAAATACTCCAATAGCGAACCGTGCAATTTATTGGTTCCACTCTTGGTGACGATGTTGATCACGGCTCCGCTGTTACGGCCGTATTCCGCCTCATAGTTGGAAATTACCTTCAGTTCGGCCACAGCGTCGAGAGGCAGAATGGTGGCCGGATCGCCAAATACCCCGGCCTCGTTGATTGCCGGATCGTTGCGGAAGCCGTCGTTCATATCGGTGCCGTCGAGCAGAAAGTTGTTCGACCGGCCGCGCGAACCGTTCATCGAGAAAACGCCATAGGAACCGGGCGAGTCCGAAATCTGATCGGGCGAACCGGCGATGCCGGGATTGAGGTAAATCAGCTTCTGGTAATCGCGTCCGTTGACGGGGAGAGCCTCGATCGTTTCCGCGGTCAGGGTGCCGCCAAGTTCGGCGGAGGTCGTCTCCACCTGGGGCAGAAGGTCGCCCGCCACTTCCACCGTGGTCGATATCTGGCCAGGCTTAAGCGCCACATCCACGCGGCGTTCGCCAGCTACATCCACGTTCACGCCGGTGGTCACGGATCTCTGAAAACCGGTCAGCGTGATGGTCACGGTGTAGGTGCCGATTTGAAGTTCCGGCAGAGCGTAGCTGCCGTCGGCGCTGGTTTCGGTGGTGCGCTCCAACCCTGTGCCCACGTTCTTCACGGTAACGGTGGCGCCGGCGACTACCGCGCCTTGAGCGTCGGTTACTGAGCCGAGAATCGTGCCACGGAAGGTTTGCGCCGAAAGGCTTACTGTGGCCAACAGCACAAACGCCAGGATGATGCGCGCTCTCATAGAATCTCCTTAGAAGCTGATCGTTTTTAGAAAGCTAATCTTTCGGGGAAGTGAACGTCCGGTGCGGCTGGCCACGCTTGAGGCCCATTTGGAGGCACGCAATTCCTTGCATACAAACAAGATGCAGCCCCGGCCGCCCACTGAACGATATCGAAACCCGATCCCAAGAGTCAACCATTGAGTTCTGATCCAGGCCATAGATTTAACGAATACGGCACTCCAAAGTAACTGGGGGAGGCTGTGAAGGCGGTAATTGCTTCAGGTTTCGAAGGGTTGGAGGCTGGAAAGGTTGAAAAAACGAGGACGGGAAGGTTCGTTGCTTAAAAGTTGCGCTTAGAAAGTGATCGTCACGCCGCCGCGCACTGACCGTGCAGACTGAACGAGATAGACGGTCTGGCCATCCTGGCCCATGACCGGCACATAGCCCTGCGCCAGCAGGTTGCGCAGGTCAATCAGAGCTTCCATGTGGGCAGGCAGAAATCCTAAGGTTGGAATGTGCTGCCGGACGAACAGATTCAGGAAGGGGCCGCTCTGTCCCGGCGATGCGTTGAACATATCCACCGGAGTCAATGCCGAGCCGCTAACCCAGCGATAGGAGGCGATCCACTGGGTATGAGTGCGATGCAGAGTGCCGCTGAGCTTGGCGGCCATGGCTAGGCGGCGCTGAGTGGTGATCGATTGCTGCACCGCCTGAATTTCTACGTCAGGCTTCGCCAGGTCGAGGACGCCGCCGTAGGCATAATCCAGCGTGGCGGTAAGGTCGGCGCCAAGCTTGCGCTGAAGTACAACTCGCAGACCCGGGGTGCTGAGGGTATCGCCGTTGTAAGTAAAGGTACCCGAATAAACATCGGGCAGCAGAAATCCGCTGGCTGCTGTTACCTCGCCGGTACCGAGCAGAGCGGTATTATCCACACGGTCGCTGAATGCCGCGAGTTGCAGATTGGTCTTGCCGATCCTTCGGGAAACATTCAGTTCCTGATGACGTGCGCGCTCAAGACGAGTGACGAAATTGGCTACGGTGACGCGAGGACTGGATTCACTCTGATCGTCTGGCGACGAATCGAAACTCTTGCCGTTGAGATCGTTGGGCAAAGAGGTCGTATACGCATAACCCACAACCGTATTCGGAGAAAGATGCAGATCTAGGGAGGCGTGGGGCTGGAAAGCATTCACACGTCCAAGAAATTGGATAGTCTGCAGTGCGCTACCGAACTTCAATTCCAGCACGTCATTAATCGCGATGTCATCCGCCGCTGAAAGTGCGACCGATTGCAGCGACGCGTTGTGCAGATTCGGATCAGAGGGTGCGAAGCGCCGGACCGTGAGCCCCATCGCAGGTCCCGAACCGTTCGGGAGACGATGCGAATAAGTCGCATGCAACACGGCGACGGGAAGGGAGTCTCCGTATCCCAGATTGCCGCTGAGTCCCACTCGGGACGCGGAGAAAATCGAGCGCTCCACCGAGAAGCCGGTACTCATATCGGAGCCACTGCCGTAGCCCTCGGCCGCGGAACCAGCCAGGAAGGAAAGGCTGCCAGTCAAATCATGATCTTGATTTTGCGTTTCGGCGCTCGCGGCGGGATCGTCGAGCACGCGCAGCACCGGGCGATTCGCCACGGAACGCAGAGTCCACTTCCAGTCGTCATCATCAGACGACGGTCCACGCAGCGGGCCCACTCGCATGGCATTCAGCAGCGTGCTCAGCGTGACATTGACGTGAATGCTGGTGCCGGGGTGCAATCCAACTTTATCGCGCAAGGCAGGCAGAAACGATGGGGCTGAAACTTTGAGTGTGTAAATTCCGGGCAGCAGGTCCGTGGCGGAGTAGAAGCCTGCGCCGTCTGTGAATACAGTAAAGGTCCGCGCCGCGGTGCCGATGATTTCCACCACCGCGCCCATCTGCGGTATCCGGCGGCATCGCGCACATATCCTGAGATCGCGCCGGGCCGCTCCGTAGCACACACGGGAAGCGACAGCGCGACGATCACCGCCCAAAATCCGAGCTGGCGAAACTTCACTCCTACCCCCGGGGGAACCAAGTAGCCCGTTACTCTACAGCAAACGTCGCTGAAGGATCAATGGTCTGCTTGGAAACATTATCGTTCACTTTAATTTCGATGCGATACGTGCCCGGCTGCAAATTAGCCGAGGCAATCGATTTCTGCAGCGTGATCTGCTCGCCCACATTCCCCATCGTGTCGGTGGATTCCATTTTCTGAACCACCGGTTTGTTGGTCGCGATGTTGACGATATCGAACTCGAATGTGGCGGAGGGTTTATGCGTCTTCTCGTCCACGCCGAGGTTGTAGACCTGCATCCAGAAGTTCACCTTCTGGTCGCGAGTCTTTTTGAATAAGGCGGGCTTACCATCCGCAGGCGCAACACGCGGGCGAACTTTATTCAGCCCGATCACGAACTGCCCCGTGCTCACATCCTTGGTCGGCACCGGCTCCATCACGTCGGCCACGATGAGCGAGGAGGTCGAGAGCTTATCGTCAGAGTACTCCGGAACCATAATGCCGCGGCTCCAGAGGCCTTTGCGGTCGCCGTTCACATCCTTTACCGCGATCTCGACCTTGTAGCGTCCGGGACGCAGCGGAATCGCCTTCCAATACACCGACGAATTTTCCGCCATGCGCGGCAGCAGCTCCGCCGGCACGTCGATCTGAGCCGGGTCTTC
Source organism: uncultured Acidobacteriaceae bacterium (assembly GCA_963838015.1). Taxonomy (GTDB): domain Bacteria; phylum Acidobacteriota; class Terriglobia; order Terriglobales; family Acidobacteriaceae; genus Sulfotelmatobacter. The sequence goes on from CAWIPG010000002.1 coordinate 898,710, forward strand.
GAAAGTCTGCACCACGCGTCCGGTCAGCGTAGTCACCCGGCCGAAAATATTTACCGTACCGCGCTGAATTCCATCCTTGTTGGCAAAGGTAATGTCGCGATATTTCATCTGCACGGTAATCGGCACCAGCACCGTGTCCCCGGTAACCTTCACAAAATCGGTACGGACATCGAAGGGCATCAGGTTGGTAACGAGCTTGGTGTTGACGATTTCTTCCAAATCCTTGAATTTGACGGGCGGTGGCGCCTGCAACTTTGCGAACTGCTCCAGCCGGTCAAACTCTTTCGTCTGCAGGTCGGAACTCATCGGGCCAGCGCCAAGTTGCTCAAGGCCTCCACCGCTAAATCGGTTCGCCTTGCTCGACATCCCCATCTGCTCGTAGAGCGTCAAACCGGCGTTGGGAGTGTATTTCAACGCATCTTTTTCCGAACGGTCGAGGGTCATGTGGTAGTCGCCGCACATACAAGTGTCGACGAATTCAATGATGACTTCCTGCCCGATGCCTTCGATATAGCGATAACGCCAATCTTCAAAGGGGAAAGTTGAAGTCTCACCGCCGCCCTCTTCCATGGGCCGCTCGTAGCTGCCGCCGGAAGGATGCGAATCGATCTCATCCGCCGGACCATACATTATGTACATGCGCCCGCGATCGGTCTTCCAGCCGGGAATTCCGGCGGCAAAATGCTCGTTCGCATAGGCAATGCGCCGGTAGTGCTCTTCCTTATATTCGTTCTCTTCCGTGTCAGGCGTGGGATCGCGGCGCTGCCAGAAGGCCTCAATAAAATTGTCGCGCTCTTCGTCGTTGGAAAGCTGCTTGAAGGCGGCCCGCTCCTGGTCGCTGATGATGTAGGCCACGTCCTCATTCAGCCACTTCTTGTAGGTCTTACTAAGCTCGATGTTTAGAGACCTTTTCTGCTGCTTCTTCTGCTTATCCGAGGGCTTGCGCTTGAGCGGATCTTCGGCAGGTTCCGCGGATTGCCCCTGCGAGCCGGCGGTTGCGGCTGGCGGGGTTGAGTCGGATGACGGGGTGCTGGAAGCTGGTGTGGCAGGGGCAGACTTATCGCTTTGCGCCCCGGCAAAACCCGTGGCGCAAGCCACAAGAATTAAAGATGCAAGATAACGTGAGACGACCCGAACCATGAGAGGGACTCCTACCACGACAAGACTACGTCGCACTATTTTAGGCTCCCAATTGAGCGAAAGCAAGGTTAAGTCACATTAAAATAACGGCCAAATGGCCGTACTCAGCCCCATTGTTGGACGCGGGAAGGCCAACTCCGAGTTGCCCGCCCGGCGGGTCGAAATCTTTCTCAATTGGTGCCATTTCATGTTATTTAGGGTTCGATTCGCTGGGGCAAGCTATAATCTCAACTTCCGGGCGGCACTAACTCCAGGTTCTCCGAATCGGGTCTCGGCATTTCATTTCAGGTTGGAACTTTCCTGCCCCAGGGATCGTATCCGATCTTGTGTATCCGTCACCCTTGGGAACCGGCAGTTGGAACCCATATATTGAGCTTTGCAAGTCCAGCTGATTAAGTCCAGTTGGTCAAGAAGTGAATCCAGGATGTGGCAGTGACGGACACAATGAAGCCTTGGAAGAAAATCGCGATCGGCGTTGGCATAGTGGTGATGCTGGCCATCATCGTAGGCGTCACGGTGCATCAGAGCGGCAAGAACGTGGTCACGGTGCAGACCGGAAAGGTCCAGCGCCAGGACTTGTCGTCGGTGGTGAGCGCCTCGGGCGAAATCAAGCCTAAGACGTACGTCAATATCGGCGCCAATGCTTATGGCAAGATCACCCACCTGTACGTTAAGGAAGGTGACCACGTAAAGAAGGGACAATTGCTGGCGCAACTGGAAAACGTGCAATCCTCGGCGGACGTGAGCGCCAATCAAGCCTCGGTGCAAGCGGCAGAGACTGATGCGATCGCCGCTGATGCTGCGCTGAAGACCTCTGACGCCGACTTGCTGCGCGCGCAAGCCGACTATGAACGCAACAAGCTGGATTGGGATCGCGCACAAAGCCTCTACAAGGATGGTCTGATCGCGAAGTCTGACTTCGACAGCCGGCAGAATGCATGGGCCACGGCGGATTCCGGGCTGGTCCAGGCCAAGGCGCGCGTCGCGCAGGCAAAGGCGCAGAATGACTCCGCGGACCGGCACGTTGCGCAGGCTCGAGCCAATCTCACGCGCGTGGCCGACGTGCTGCAGAAAACTACCTACTCCGCTCCATACGATGGAGTCGTCACCAACTTGCCGGTTCGGGAAGGCGAATCCGTGGTCATCGGGATTCAAAATGCGCTGGGCAGCACTTTGCTGACGCTTGCCGATATGTCGGTCATCACAGCGGAAGTGAAGGTGGATGAGACTGACATTGTGAACGTGCATCTCGGCCAACCCGCCGAAGTCACCATCGACGCCATCCCCAAGAAGATTTTCCACGGAACGGTTTCAGAGATCGGAGACAACGCCATCGTGCGCTCCACCGGCGTGGCTACGTCTCAACAGGCGACCGCGAGCGAAGAAGCCAAAGATTTTAAAGTTGTGGTGAACCTGAGCGATCCTCCTCCCGATCTGCGTCCCGGCCTCTCTGCTACAGCCAAGATCACGACTGCCGCGCGCAGCAACGTGTTGACGGTCCCCATTCAGGCGCTGTCGGTTCGCACCAAGGCTCAGCTTGCCGAGGAAAAGACCGCACCCGGGTCTGTGCATGCCGCTGCGCCAGCGGCAAAAGAAGCTGCCTTCAAGGACAAAGATAAAAATAAAGATCAGAAGCAGGACGTGCAGGGTGTCTTCGTGATCCGCAATCGCAAGGCCGAGTTCGTACCGGTTACAACCGGGGTTGCAGGCACCACCGACATCGAAGTAGTCGATGGACTACGCGAGGGAGATGAGGTCATTACCGGAAGTTACAAGATTTTGCGTACGCTCCGTTCTGGTAGTGGAGTCAAGATCGACAATTCGGTACCGAAGAAGGAAGACGAATCTTCGTGACGTTCGCGCTCCTATGCCGTCCAACGAGGAAGCCGTCTTAGGTGCCGAGAAGTTTAGATGTCGAACAAAGTCTGGGTCTGAGAGTCTGATCCACGGGTTTTGTAGTCGCGACAGCAAACGGATTTCGCAATCGAAATTCACTCACGGAGAACCTAGTGGCGCAGGAGCAGGAGAAAAATATGGCTACCGCAGAAGTGATCAGCATGCCCAACACCGCCGTTTCAGCGCCACCTCAGTCCTGCATGATTGCGGCCGTCGATCTTTGGAAGACTTACGATATGGGCTCGGAGCAGCAGGTTCATGCGCTGCGCGGCGTCAACCTCCGCATTGAGCGGGGAGAGTACGTTGCCATCATGGGACCGTCCGGTTCGGGCAAATCGACGCTGATGAATCTGATCGGCTGCCTGGATACGCCCACGAAAGGGGAATACTGGCTGAACAGCCAGCTGGTAAGCGAGCTCGATGACGATGAACTGGCGCGCATCCGCAACAAGGAAATCGGCTTCGTTTTCCAGACCTTCAACCTGCTGGCCCGCGCCACCGCTCTGCATAACGTGGAGCTGCCGCTGATCTATGCCGGCGTGCCCACCGAGGAACGCATCGAACGCGCCAAAGCCTCACTGACCGCGGTCGGCATGGAATCGCGCATGACCCACAAGCCGAACGAACTCTCGGGCGGCCAGCGCCAGCGCGTCGCCGTGGCCCGCGCTTTGGTGAATCGGCCTTCGATCATCCTGGCGGACGAGCCCACCGGCAATCTCGACTCACAAACCGGTAACGAGATTATGGCCCTGTTCGATCGCCTGCATGGTGAGGGGAATACCATTGTCCTCGTCACACACGAGCATGACATCGCCGAATACGCTCACCGCGTAGTCCACATCAAAGATGGAGCGGTTGAGCGCGACGAGCGGAAAAAATAAAAAATCGCTGGCAGAATTAGGCTCGCTTGTCATCCTTACGAGAAGCTACTTCCAGCCCGCAGCCGATTTTTCTGCAGCCTGCGCCGCTGCGCCTTCCATAACTTTCAAAGACGCGATTGCAATCTGGTCACGCCCGTTGCGCTTGGCTTGGTACAGTGCCGCATCGGCCGCCGCCATTAACTCCTTGGGCGAGGCGCCATGCTCGGGAAACACCGCTACTCCAACCGAAATTGTGAGCATCCCCATTGACCGGCCCAGGTGCAGAACAGTCAGCTCCTTCATTTGCATTCGCAGCCGCTCGGCTCGCGTGGACGAAGCGGCGAGATCCGCCGTCGGCAGGATGACAACAAATTCCTCGCCGCCGAACCGGCATACGAAATCTTCAGCCCGAATACTCTTGGTGAGCGAGGCTCCGGTTTCGCGCAATACCACATCGCCTGCATCGTGGCCGTAGGTATCGTTGAAACTTTTGAAATGATCCAGATCGATCATGAGGATCCCGAGAGACTGCCCCGCCCGGGCGGCGCGCCGCACTTCGCGAGCCAGCATTTCTTCCAGATACCGCCGGTTATAAAGACCGGTTAGGGCATCGCGCACGGATTGAGTGCGCAAGGCTTCCCGCAGCCGTATGTTGGCAATCGATAATCCAATCTGTCCCGCGAATGTTGTCTTAAACGAAATCTCCGATGCATCCAGTTCCGGCACATCGTCGGTGGCCTGGAAATGGACTATCCCGAGGGTTTCACCCTGGGCCAAGACGGGGGTACACAAATATGTGTTCTTTACGCCTGCCGCGTGTTCGCACCGCGCTGTGGAATCGCCTGCTACGACCAGATGGGGATGCCCCGTGCGCAAAGCCCAGCAGGAGAGCGGCTCAAATACCATCGCCGGCAACTGGCAACTGCTCCATGCGCCAGTCACTTCCGCGACGCTGCGCGAAGCATCCAGCAATGCCAGCGCTCCGGGCACGGCAGGAAATATTTTCGGCGCAAAACCCAACGCGGCTGCGATCACTTCCTCGCGGCTGACGCAACTTTGTAAAAGTTCGCCCATCTTCGCCAGCATGGTTGCCCGCTGCGTGCGTTTTTCAAGCTCCGCCATCATGTTTTCGTTCTGCCGATCCAGTTCATTGCGCGCATAATCTTTTTCGATCATTTCGTTTTGCAGCTGGGTATTGATGTCAGCCAGTTGCATGGTCCGCTCAAGGATCTGCTCTTCAAGAATCTGCTGGTTCTTCTTCTGATCTTCGATATCGGTGCAGGTGCCGAACCATTTGACGATTTTTCCCTCGGAGTCGTGGATGGGATTGGCCCGGCATAAGAACCATCGATAGGTCCCATCTCTGCCACGCAGGCGGTACTGCACCTCGTACGATTCTCCCGTGCGCAGTGCGCTCTCCCACTTCTCTGCGCACACAGGCAAATCATCGGGGTGGACGATCACCGTCCATCCTGCGCCCCGCAATTGCTCAAACGTCATTCCCGTGTAATCGAAGCATCTCCGGTTAAAGAAGTCGTCCCCACCGCTGGGATCGGCGGTCCAGAGAATCTCGGGAACCGCCTCCGCCATGGTCTGGAAATACAACTCTCGCTCCTGAGCGGTGTTGAGATCGCCTCCGTGCGAACCGAGCAATCGACCAAAAAAGCCGCGAGCCGATGTTACGCGGCCAGCCAGATCCAACACGGCATACGAAGCGAACATTGCCAGTGCGATTGATACCGCGACCAACCGGTAGTCGTAGAGACCGCTTATCGCCGTAACTGCATTCATCTTTTCATCTTTCGCCCACGACGCTCCATCCAGTGCAAAGGCCTTGCAGAATGCAGAGGACAGGATTTTCCCGCTGACGCTACTCGGCTTCTACCTACAACATCGGCCGTATTCAAGATTTCCGGGTTAGGAATCGCTAAGGAAGGACCACGTGCGTTGCGGGACTAGCGTTCCATGACAAGCAAAAGATGCCAACAGAAAAGAGACTGGAAGAGGAGAGATTAAAGATTAAAACTGGCTATTAATATACGATGCGCTGCTCGCGAGCCTCACCGAACGGAAGCAGTGTCCGAAGGCCGATTGGGACCGGCAAGGAAAAAATTGTGATCGTAGAGATTGCGGTACATGTGTCCGGCGATCTCCGCGGCTTTAGGACCGAACGTGGGCCGTCCGCCTTGCAGGAAAACCACCACGACGACGCGTCCACTGCTGGTGTTTGCATAGGAGGCGAACCAGCCAAAACGAGTTCCAGCGTGGGAGCAGGTCCCCGTCTTGCCCAGGATCTCTTCTTCGCTGAAGTTAAGGCCGAGCCTGCGCGCCGTACCATACTGAACCGCGCCAGCCATGCCGTCAGAGATTTCAGGAATCAACGGAGCGATATCCAACTGCCGCTTGATGCGCGGCTCGAAATTCGCGATTTCTTCCGGCGAGGTGGGGTGCTGCAGATAATAGAGAGTGCCCCCGTTGGCGATCGCCGAAACCATCGCGCCCAGCTGCAAGGGCGTCATGGAAACACCTTCGCCGAACGAACACATTTTGCCCACGCCGCCCAGCTTTTCCGGAATCACTTCGTCCGGATACTCGCCCAATTTCTCGCCCGGGATATCGTAGCCGGCCAGTTCGCCCAATCCGTACTCATGCGCGTAATAGGCGACTTTCTCGAAACCCAGTTTGCGCCCGAGCGCTTCAAAATATGCGTTGTTGGAATGAGCCAGAGCTTCGGTCAGGTTCATGCGGCTTCGGCCGCCCAGTGCCACTTCTGTTTCTTTGGAAACTACGCCTTCGTTCAGCGCTGCAAGTGCTACAGAAAGTTTGATGGTCGAACAAGGTTGCGCGCCGCTCGAGAGCGCCAGCTTCTGATTCACCATGGCCAGCACACGTCCGCTGGTCGGCTCAATCGCTACCACCGTGCCGTTCATGTTGCCCAAGGCATCAATCGCCGCCTGGCGCACAACCGGATCTTCGCCATCAGTGACATCGCCGGCGGTAATTCCTTCGGCGAAAGAGCTCATATAGAAGCGCTCATGATAGGTGTGCCGCCGGGTGCTGGCCGAGGTTTGGGTAAGGGTTGCACCATGAGTTGCTGCGCTGCCCGCTTTGTGTGTAATGGTGCCGCGGCTGCTCGCCAGATGCCGCATTCGGCGCCGGGTGCGCTGGCTCTCGCTCAATTTCGCGGATTTCGACTTACTGGTATTCAGAGCGTGCGTGTTGACGTGCGCCGCCCACATTGCAGGCGCTAGAAACAGTGCTCCAAAAACAACTACCAGACGAAGATAGCGCATTCCTGAATTAAACATCTTTTTGCTTGGTCCTTCTGAGGCTTGTCCCTTCTAACCCCGGCTCCCCTATTGTGTTTCGATGGTGTGTTTCGGTGCACGAAGCCTGCCAGTCTGCCGGTCTTGACCGCAAACTTCGCCAACTTCGCGATACTACGAGAGTTGCTGCATTTCAGGCAATAACAAAGTTTTTATCGGTGAAATTCTTAATTTCGATCTAAACCATTATGGAACAATTACTTAAACGGAAATTACCTTCGTCCCACAGCCTACGGTAACAGTTACCCCGTTACTGAAATGATACTACCTGTGCGCAAAGTTTTGCTCTTTCGTCCGTATCCTTATTTCCGCGATGGCCCTTCATCTTAACGCCCACACTCACATAACGTCGGCACGCTTCCTCAGAAATGCCGGAACATCCAGATCGTCCTGCTCGAAGTTCGCGACCATCGCGCCTCGCATCGTATCCAGCGAAATCACTTCGCCTCCGCCGTGACCGAGCGCCACCGGCGTGGGCTCCGGCATCGCGGACTGCTCATGCATCATCGACTCCGGCATATCTTCGCGAAACTGATCGGAGAATTCCGGAACATGCTGCGCGGGGCCTACGGGATCGGGAAAATCATTCGAGAAACCCATCGCGTCATCATGTGATGCCGCAAACGAGTGATGCACTTCCTGCGACCGTTGCCGCGCGCGAGTGACTTCCCGGAAGCCGGTGGCGATCACCGTGATTTTCACCGAGTCCTTCATCTTCTCATCCATCACCGCGCCGAAAATAATATTGGCATCCTCATGCGCCGCGCTTTGAATGATGGTGCACGCCTGTTGCACTTCCGCCAGCTTCAGTGAAGCCGAACCCGTAATGTTGATGAGAATACCGCGCGCGCCATCGATCGCGCCCGCTTCGAGCAGCGGAGAAGCAATCGCACGCTGCGCCGCTTCCGTGGTGCGATTCGCGCCGCTTGCCGTCGCCGTACCCATGACCGCATAACCCATGCGAGCCATGATTGTTTTCACGTCGGCGAAGTCGCGGTTGATGATGCCGGGAATCGTAATAATGTCGGAAATTCCTTGCACGCCCTGCCGCAGAATGTCGTCGGCGATGCGGAACGATTCGAAGAATCCCGCATTCTCCGCGACGGCTAGCAGTTTCTCGTTGGGAATCACAATGGTCGTGTCCACCGATTCCATTAATTCAGCGATACCTTTTTCCGCCTGCGTCATGCGCCGCTTGCCTTCAAAAGAAAATGGCTTAGTGACCACGGCGACGGTAAGCGCGCCCATTTCGCTGGCAAGCGACGCAATGATCGGAGCCGCGCCTGTGCCCGTTCCGCCGCCGAGGCCCGTCGTCACGAACACCATGTCGGCGCCTTCGAGCGCTTCGATGATTTTGTCCGAATCTTCAAGCGCGGCCTTGCGGCCCACTTCTGGATTCGCGCCCGCGCCCAGGCCATTAGTAAGCTTCACGCCGAGCTGCAGCTTCACCGGCGCGCGCGACATGCGTAGCGCCTGCAAATCCGTGTTAGCGACGATGAACTCGATGCCCTCCACTCCGGCATCGATCATGCGGTTCACCGCGTTGCCGCCGCCGCCGCCCACGCCGATCACCTTGATCTTGGCATCGTTGAGAGGCTCTTCGTTGAAGCTGATGCGAATGCTCGAATCTTTTGTCATATTGTCACCACCCTGATGTAAATTTCATTTCCGCTTAACAGTGGTCAGTGGCCAGTGTTCTGTGGCCAGTAAAAGCTCGCCACACCCTTGATTCCGGTTTTACTGACCACTAGCCACTGATCACTGCCCACTGCTTTTTCATCCCACCAACAGCGCTTTCAGCCTCGATCCCCACCGATCCCCCTGAAAACCGCGCGCCACTCGCGCCCGCTGTCCGTAATTCACCATGCCGATCACCGTGGCGAACTCCGGCTCCGCCAGCGTGGCCGGCATCTTAGCCAAAGGCGTGGGCCAGGAAAGCCGCACCTCCCGGCGCAGCACAGACTCGGCTACATCGAAAATTCCCGGCAGACGCGAGCCTCCGCCGCTCAGCACAATGCCTGCCAGGCACAGATCGAACATTCCGCTCTGCCGCAAACTCTCGCGCACCATCTCGAACAGTTCGCGCGCCCGCGGCTCAAGAATTTCCGCTACCAGCCGTTGCGGCAACAAACGCGAAGGCCGGTCGCCCACCGAAGGCACCTCAACTTCGTTTCCTTCCGGAATCAAAGTTACAATGGCATTGCCGTAAATTTTTTTGATTTTTTCCGCGTCCGCCAGCGGAGTGCACATGCCCACGGATAAGTCGCTGGTAAAGTGGTCGCCGCCGATCGGAATCACTCCTGTGTAAGCCACCGCGCCTTGCAAAAAAACAATCAGCTCTGTCGACCCTGCGCCAATATCCGCCAGGCAGACGCCCAAGTCCCGCTCATCCGTCCGCAAGACGGAATCAGCCGCTGCCAGCGGCTCAAACACAGTGTCATCCACATGCACGCCCGCTCGATTCACCGCCGTTATTACGTTCTGCGCCGCGCTGGTCGCCGCCGTAACCAGATGCGCTCTCACCTCAAGGCGCGCCGCCATCATGCCCAGCGGATCGTGCACACCCGCCTGATCGTCGAGGATGAATTCCTGCGGCAGCAGGTGCAGCACCTCACGCCCATCCGGCAGAGGAATTGCCCGCGCCCGCTCCACCGCCTGCTTGATCTCGTCACGGCCAATCTCGCGTGGACGCGTGCCTAAACTGATGCCGCCGTGGCTGTTCACTCCGCGCACGTGCGCTCCGCCAATGCCCACGCTGGCGTGCTCCACCGCCGCGCCAGCCACATCCTCGGCGGCTTCCACTGCCTTTTGAATCGACGCGACGGCCTTGTCAAGCTCCACGATCACGCCCTTGCGTGAGCCCCTTGACTCTGCCACGCCATGCCCGCGATAGCGCAGGCCGCTATCGGTGACCTCCACCATGAGAGCGCACGTCTTCGCGCTGCCAACATCAATCGCCGTTAAAAAATTTCCCTGCTGGTTCGCCATTCTTTATAACCACCCCTATGAGCACTCCAATAAATTCTTTAATGAATTCCCTATCGCGTCGTGCCGCATCTTCACGGCCTCGGCTCCTGATCCGTCTGACTCTTGGCAACCGCTGGACTCGGTTTCTGACCACCGCTGTGGCCAGAAGATTTTGCTGCCGGCTTCGGTGCAAACGCTGGTTTCGTCGTGGACGTTGGTTTCGACGCTGACAATGCTGTCGGCTTTCCTGCAGCGGCCTTGTTCACTGTTACGGACGCCAGTCTCCCAGCGGATGTCTTCTTCGTGCTCGCGCTTGCCTTCCCCGTCTTCACCACCGGCTTCTTAACTTTTATTTTCGCGGCCGGCTTCTTGGTTGCGACCGTCGCGCCCTTTGCATCAAGCGTCTTCTGCGTCAACTCGAAAGCGGGTTTCGGCACGGCACGATCATGCGGAGGCAGACGGGTGATCAGCGCCGGCCGGTTTCACTCCCGCAGCGGCCGCCGTTCTTGCAACCGCCGGGCTCAACGCGGCAGTCTTTGCAGTGCGTTCCATATCTGGATTCACGATGATCTGGTTGTCGTAGCGCAGATCGACCGACTCCAGCTTTTGAAACTGCTGCCGCCAACCTTGCGCGTGGCTCACATAAATCTTGTAGCGCCGCAGATAGTCCGATGATCCTAGATGCACCAGCACATCTCCCGCCGGATCATTCACCCGCACCTTCACATCGTCCAGATCGGAGATATCCACTTCGCTCAAATCCTGCGAGTAGCGCGCCCCGCCTGAATCCAGATCGCTCACCATCTCGGCATATGTCTTCATGCGCGGCGCCCGCGTGGAAAGAGGCTCGCCCGGATTCATTCCCAGAATCACGGGGAAAGAATATTTGTGTTTCGGGGTCAACTCCATGAGCGTTCCGCCAGCATCGATCAGAGACATGCGCGGGCCTACGCGCGCGAAGGCAACCGGCGTGCGCTCGTGAATTTCCACCTTCAGCCGGTTGGGAACAAAGCGCATCACGCTGGCCGATTCCACCCACGGAATCTGCTCCAGTTGCGCCTTTTGCTGGGCCAGCGGAATGAAGAAAATATTTCGTCCGATGTCGGCGCCCATTACTTCCATGATTTGCGCTTTGGTCACATTCTGCATGCCCGTGACTTCAATGTTGTCGCTCGACTCAACTCGGAAGCGCCACGAGTGCTCGCCATAGTGATACAGCCACGCCGCGCCTAATGCCGCGACGCACACGATGCCGGCAGCCACCACGGCCCACAGCAAACGGTTGGCAGTTTTTTTCGGAAGAGAACTTCGGCGGGCGGAGACGCGCTTTTGCCCACGCAGAAACGGGGATTCCTCGTCCACATCCAGGTCGACCAGGCGCGCGTCGTCAATCTCCTCGCGCGCAGTCTCCACGCTGGGTGGATACAACTCCTCCTGCAAGATGGTGGAACCCGACTTCCGCGCCATCAGTTCAGGTCAGTTGTCGCTATGAATCGCTGAGCCTTCAAACTATAACTTTATTTCGCGAATTGAGACACAGAAAACATTGAGTTTTTGCACAGGCAGGAATCGCGTTGGACATCAGTGATGAAATGAACTGAGGGAATGTATACGGGCTAGCCTGGATTAAGAGCTAGTTCTTTCCATTTGGCCGTATTGCCCGGCACCTCGGCTTCGAGTTCAAACTGGGGATTGCATGTTTCGCAAGCAAGGCAGCATCAGAGGTATGGCTGCGTCGCGCATAAAATCTTGACCATGTGTACACATTTGTGTACCATGGGAGAGTCAGATGTCATGGCCCAATTGAGTTTTGAGTGGGACGAAGAAAAGAACGCGGCTAACATCGAAAATCACGGTGTTGATTTTCTGGACGCTGCCTTAATCTTCGAAAGCCCCATGATCGAAGCTATTGACGATCGTGTGGACTATGGTGAATTGAGATTCATCGCTCTCGGGTTATCGGGTGAAGCGATTCTGCACGTCGTCTATACCTGGCGCGCAGAAAACATTATTCGCATCATCAGCGCAAGAAAGGCAAACCGGCATGACGCAGAAAACTACTACCGTGAGATATTCGCTTAGTGCGATCAAAAAAAGAATCTCCCGCGGCGCAAGCAAGACACACGCCGATGCGCCAGAGGCCGCGCCTGTCGGCGACGATTTTTGGAAGCGCGCCCGGATCGTCATACCGCAGGGCAAGACATCTGTGCATCTTCGCGTTGACAGCGACGTGTTCGACTGGTTCAAGAAACAAGGCGACGGTCACCTTACGCGCATGAACGCGGTCTTGCGATCGTACGTCGAGGCGCACAAACACTAATCGTCAATGGGGAAGGCTTCATTGGCACCAAGATTTTCCTTTGGAATGGCCCGCCCCCGCAAAGGAGAAACAATGGCCATCCCATCCGGAATCATCGAAGGAACCCCTTCGCTGAGTCGAAGACATAATCTGCGCAAAGAAAGCGCACCAAATAAAAAAGCGAAAGACAAGAACCCTAAATTGGTCCGGTACCCAAATCAACGTGTACCGTCGGAACTTCGATTCGAGGGATATTCACCCGCACCCGCGGACAAGTCACAGCGGGAATTCTTACGGCGTTTAATTCCACCGGCGTAAAGCGCACCCGCGCTACCTGCGCCTCGATCCACGCTCGGTTGGCCTCCACTCGCGCCAAAGCCGCCTCTTGGCGAGCCGACATGGCCTCAAACCGTGCCATCCCGCTTTGAGTCCGGGCAAATTTAGTCTGGAGTCGGGCCATCGCCATACCCAAGCGGCAAGACGCAGTCTCATCCCGCGCGGCAACCAGATCAGCCTTCTCCATCAATCGATCGACCTGCACCGAGGCCAGATCCACCAAGTTCCCCGACCGGTCAGCAACCTGACCCACAATCCGGTGCGCCCAGGCCGCGCCGCCATCGTGATAAAAGCCGTTCAACCCCAGCGCCATCACTCCCGCGATTAGCCATCCCCATGCCTGTGTCGATTTCATCGCTTTAACCCCTTATGGCAGATTGGACGAACCTCACCTCAATCCGTTAGCAATGGAAGATATACGTGAGTTCGGGCCGCCCACCAAATTAGCTTCCGCTCTTAGTCGCGGCCTCCGGCCATCCTTCGGGGTAGGCGGTTCTGTATTCCTGCAACATCACGATCAAGCGCACATTGCTTATCGCCCCAGCCAGAAACAAGAAAGCGGCGATCCCTAACGCGATCCTCTCGGCAAGGTAGCATGTCGACGGGGATGCGATTGCGCTGTAAAGACGTGCCAGGAGAATTGCCCAACCCGCACAGTACAGATAATGTACTTGAGCACCCCAGTCCGCCAGCATTGTGAATAGCGGATCGTTGCTGCGCCGCAACTTATAACGCCAAATATCAACCCCTACCTCGAACCGTGAGGGTTTCAGAGGGATCCAGATCGCCCACTCGAAGCGGACATAGCCGAGTAGTGACGCAGCGGAAAGAGCAACCGGGAGGAGGAGCAACGGATACGACAACGCTCTGTGAGAAGTGTAGATCAGAGTCCCAGCAACCATGACGATCCCGACGATGATGGTAGCGTCGCCTAAACCTCTGGCCCCACTCACCTTGTCCCACAAGGACCCATGGGTGAGGATGACGGTTAGTAAGAACAGAGCCCCGGAGAATGCGTATCGGAGCAGTTCCTCGATTCGCAGCGACTGCATATATCACAACCCTCGCCCACAGTAGACGTCTGAGAATAGAGCCATCGGGCCTTAGCGATCAACTTGAACACCGCAACCGCTCCTGCATCAACTTCTCCCGTTCCTTCAGCTTATCCACAATCATCGGCCCCAACTGCGAAACGCTTCCTGCTCCCAGCGTCAGAATCATGTCCCCATCTTCTGCGACGCCGCAGCCAAACTCACCGCATCCGCGAACGAACTCGCATACTCGGCGCTCCGACCGCCCTTCTCGCGGATCGTCCGCGCCAGCGCTTCGCCGCTGATGCCCTCGATCGGCTTCTCACTCGCCGCATAAATATCCAGCACAAACAGCGAATCCGCGTCGCCAAACGCCGTGGTGAAGTCGTCAAGCAGGTCGCGCGTGCGCGTGTACCGGTGCGGCTGAAAGACCACATGCACCTTTCGATATCCGCACTGCCGCGCGGCCGCCAGTGTCGCCTTAATCTCCGTGGGATGATGCCCATAATCGTCAATCACGCTGATGCCCGCCGCACGTCCGCGCAACTGAAATCTCCGGTCTACTCCACGGAACTGATCGAGCGCGGCGCGAATCGCGTCGACGTTCACATCCAGACCAACTCCCACCGCAATAGCCGCCGTCGCATTCAGCACGTTATGCAATCCCGGCACATGCAACGTGAACTCACCGAGATCTTTTTTGCAATAGCTCACCCGAAAACGGCTCAACGGCTGCCCTTCACTCCTCGCGCCCGCTGCGGAGCTTCCAGCTTGATCAGAAAATCCGATCCTCGCTTCGTCCCATAGGTCACAATCCGCCGCTGCACCTCCGGCAACAACTTCCGCAGCATCGGATCGTCATTGCACGCCACCACCATCCCATAAAACGGCACGCGGTCCATGAATTCGAGGAACGTCTTCTTCACGTCGCGCATGTTGCGGTAACAATCCATGTGCTCGCGGTCGATGTTGGTTACCACCGAAAGAATTGGAGTTAATTTAAGAAAGCTTCGGTCACTCTCGTCCGCCTCCGCCACCAGATACTGCGATTTCCCCAGCCGCGCATTCGATCCCATCGCGTCCACACGCCCGCCGACAACTACAGTTGGATCAAGTCCGCCCCCGGCCAGCACTGCGGCCACCATCGAAGTCGTCGTGGTCTTGCCGTGCATCCCGGCGATGGCGATGCCATATTTCAACCGCATCAACTCCGCCAGCATCTCCGCGCGCTGAATGACCGGCACATGCAGCTTGTGAGCTTCAAGAACTTCGGGATTTTCCTGCGCGATCGCAGAACTGGTAACGACGACCTCGGCCCCGGCAATATTTTCCGCGCGATGCCCTTCAAAGATCACGGCGCCAAGGCCCGCTAGCCGCTGCGTAACAGCAGAGCCTTTCAGATCCGAGCCCGAAACCTTATACCCGAGATTCAGCAAAACCTCGGCAATCCCACTCATGCCGATTCCGCCAATGCCCACGAAATGTATCTGCTGAATCTTGGCGAACATAAACCTAATTGAGTAATTGGGTAATTTGGTAATTGAGTAATTTCAAGACAACTCGCCTGCTTCGCTCCGGACGCTTGAGTCACCGATCTCAAATTACTCAATTACCAAATTTCTCAATTACTCAATCTCTTCGATCCCCGCCACCCGTGCCGCCATTGCCGCAATATCCCGCGCCGCATTCGGATGCGCCAGCCCCCGCGCCGCCTCACTCATCATCTGCAACCGCCGCGGATCGCCGAGCAAAGCCGCAATCGTCTCTGCCAGCCAGACTCCTTCCAGCTTCGACTCTTCCACCACCACCGCCGCACCCTCGCTCGCGAGCGCCTCCGCATTCACGCGCTGATGATCGTCCGCTGCCCGCGGGAACGGCACAAAGATCGACGGCTTCCCTGCCGCTGTAATTTCCGCTACGGTGCTCGCACCCGACCGGCACACCACCAGATCCGCGCGCGCAAACGCCGCCGGCATGTCTTCAATAAACTTGAAAACTTCCGCCGACTCACCCAAACTCTGATATGCCGCCAGCGCGTCATTATAGTCACGCTCGCCGGTCTGATGAATGATGTGAATCCCCGGCGCCTGCCGCTGCAACTCCGGCAAACACCGGATCATCGCCTCGTTGATCGCGTGCGCTCCCTGGCTTCCGCCAAAAACGAGCAGAGTAGGCGTCCCGCCCGCCTTGGGCCGAATATCAAAGAACGCCTGCCGCACCGGGACGCCCGTCACTTCGGCATGACGAAAATATTTCGCCGTCTCCTCAAAGTGCACCGCCGCTCCCGAAACAAACCTCGCCACCACGCGATTCGCAAATCCGGGCACCACATTCGGCTCGAAGGCCAGAGTCGGAATATGCTTCACCACCGCCGCCAGCATCGCTGGACCCGACGCATAACCGCCCACGCCAATCACCACATCGGGCGCAAACTCGTTCAACATGCGGCTCGCATCCCACACTGCCCGCGGCAAATCGAATGCCGTCTTCGCCCGCGTCATCAGGCTCACATTCTTCAGCGCTCCCACCCGTACCAGTTGCAACGGATACCCCGCCGCCGGCACCAGGCGGTTTTCAATCCCGCGCGCCGTTCCGATGAACAGCACTTCGGCCGCATAACTTTTCTTGAGTTCGTTGGCGATAGCCAGCGCGGGGATCACATGCCCACCCGTCCCGCCGCCCGCCAGAATGGCTCGCATGAGGTGACTATAAACCACGAAGAGAGCTAGCCACTGATCTACACGGATTCACATGGATAAAAACAAAATGATCACGAAATAATCCGTGAAGATCCGGCAATCCGTGGCGACTTTTTATTTCCGGAACTTCTCCGGCAACGGATTGCCCGCCCGCTCCTTATCCCACAAAATAGAAAGCACCCACCAGCGCGTGCCATCATTCAACAACTGAATGCTATTGATCCCCCGCTCAAAAGGCTTCTCGGTCGGACTGTGCCGTGATTCATAGCTGCTGAATACCTGCGTGATATTCCCGAAACTCTCCGGCCGGTTCACGATTGCTTTTTCGTAGAACGGTTCCTTAGCGAATACCAATCCGGCATCCCGTACAAATTCGTCAACATTCCACGCGATCACCGCCGTCGATCCATCGGGCTCCGTGCTGACTTGAGTGAAGCGCGCCTGCGAAAGAAATAGGGAACGGAAGCGCTTCCAGTCTCGGTCACCGGCGGGACCGGAGATCACGTCATAAATCGCCACCAGAATCGCGTCCATCGACTTCACATCTTCTGGCTTCGCTGCCGGAACTTTTGCCGCGAGTTCCGCCGCCGTGAAGACAGGCGCCTGTGGCGGCATTTCGATCGCTGGAGATGAAGCCGTTTTTTGCGCAGCGGAAGTCGATGCCACCGCGAAGCAAAATAGAAAAGGAAAAATTAGTCGTCTCAATCCGTTCTCCTTTAGGTCTTAATCCGTGAATATCCGTGACGAGTTTCTATTCGGCCTGCTTAGTAATATTCAGCAGCACGCCCACGCAAGCCAGTGTAAAAAACAACGACGACCCCCCGTACGACACCAGCGGCAAAGGAATCCCCTTGGTCGGCATCATGCCGAGCACCACGCTGATATTGATAAACGCCTGCAGCACCACCATAGTTGTAATTCCCACTGCCAGGTATCGTCCAAAAATGTCTCCGGTGCGCCACGAAGCCCGCATTCCCCGCCATAGAAATATGGCAAACAATGCGATCACAAACATCGCTCCCACCAGCCCCAACTCTTCGGCGGTGACGGCAAAAATAAAATCAGTATGCGGCTCCGGCAGATAGAACAGCTTCTGTTTGCCTTCCATCAGCCCGGTGCCGGTGATGCCGCCGGTCCAACTGCGATCAAAGACTGAATCAAGTGAAACCCGGCCTTCTGCCGCTCGGCATAAGGATTCATAAAAGCCAGAATGCGGTCGCGCCGAAAGCTCACATGAAAAATCAGAAAATACAACGGCACCAGCGACGCCCCAAACGCATAAGCGAAATACCGCAATCGCATTCCAGCCACATACAAGATGCAAGCCGCAATCCCGGCACACGCGATGGCCGTACCCAAATCAGGCTGCAGCACAATCAGCCCCAGCAGCATCAGCACCGGCGCGGCTGCCGGCGCCAGCGTGTTCCGCCAGTCGTCCATGGTCTTCGTGCGCGCTTCAAGAAAATAAGCGAGAAAAAGAATCAGCACCGGCTTGGCCAGCTCCGACGGCTGGAAAGAGAATCCGCCCACACGAAACCAGCGATGCGTGTTGTGCGAGCGATCGAGAAAGAAAACCGAGATCAACAGCAGCGTGGTGAGTCCCAACAGCGAAAACACCAGCGCGGGATTCTTGTAGCGGCGGTAATCCACCCGCATCGCCACCACCATCGCCACAAGCCCGGCCGCTGCCCACACCAACTGCTTCACCAAAAACGCATACGGCGACCCAAAGCGCTCCCGCGCCATCACAGCCGACGCCGAAAACACCATCACCAGCCCCACAAACACCAGCAGCATGGTCACAGTAAACAGCCAGCGATCGACACTCACCCGCTTTGCCATGGGAACTTCATTTCACCACGGAGGAGCGAGGATGCAGAGAAGGAATTGTTGATTGTTAATTTTTGATTGTTGATTGTCTTGGTTCAGGGCGACTATGCCCATTCGATTTGTCATCCTGAGCGGAACGAGTGGTTGCGCGATTAGCGCAAGCACTCGTGGAGTCGAAGGATCCCTTGGGGAGAGTACGACTATCGGCCTCGAAGGGAGTTTCCGACACCGACGGCAGGTTTGCTCTTCGTACTCCGTGGTGAAACATCTCATCCTAGTCCCCTTACAATCTCCTTAAACACCTGCCCGCGTTGCTCATAATTCTTGAACTGATCGAAGCTCGCGCACGCTGGAGCCAGGAGCACAACATCACCCGGCTCGGCCACGGCGTTCGCCTTCCGCAGCGCATTCTCCAAAGTCTCGGCATGCACAACTTCAACACCTTTAATCTGCGACTCAATCTTCCCTGCCGCAGCGCCGATCGTATAAACCCGCTTCACCCGCTGCCGCAACAACTCGTTGAGCACAGAATAATCGCTACCTTTGTCCTTTCCGCCAAGAATAAGGTGGATGTTCGCCGGAAACGACTCCAGCGCCTTGATCGTCGCATCCACATTCGTAGCCTTCGAATCGTTGTAATAATCCACGCCGCGGATCGTCGCCACAAACTCCAACCGGTGCTCGACCGCTTTGAAGTCGCGCACCGCCTGCCGGATTTTCTCCGGCGCGCATCCCATCAACGCACCCGCGCACACCGCTGCCAGTACATTCTCCAGATTGTGCGCGCCCTTCAGCGGAATCTCGGAAACCAGCATGATCTCGCGCTGGCTCTGCGGTCGTCGCGGAACAAAATATTCCCCTCGCGCACCCACGCGCCTTGCTTCACTTCCTTCTGCCGGCTGAACCAGAACACTTGCGCCCGCGTCCGCGCCGCCATCGCCACACAGGTCGGATCGTCCTCGTTGAGAACGGCGAAGTCGTCTTCCTGCTGGTTCTCAAACATCCGCGCCTTCGCGTCCACGTATGCCTCAAACGTCCGATGCCGATCGAGATGGTCCGGCGTAACGTTCAATACCACCGCGACCTTGGGACGAAACGTCTGAATGGTCTCCAGTTGAAAACTCGAAACTTCCAGCACAATCACGGTCTCCGGCTTGGCGCGCTCTGCCAGAGAAATCGCCGGAGTTCCAATATTTCCGCCGACGAGCGTCGGCAATCCGCCCGCAGTCAGAATCTCTCCCGCAAGCGTAGTCGTCGTAGTTTTCCCATTCGACCCGGTAATCGCCACGATCGGTCCCGGGCAGAAACTGCGCCGCCAGTTCGATCTCGCCAATCACCGGCTCGCCCAACGACCGCGCCTGTGCCAGCAGCGGCGCATCCACCGGAACCCCCGGACTTACTACAATCAAATCCTGCCCTCGAAACGTACGCTCCCCGTGCCCGCCGGTCTCGACGGTAATCCCATGATCAAGCAGCACCGGAATTTCGTTGCGCAATTCGTCTCCGCTCTTGGTATCGGACACAGTAACCCGCGCCCCGTGCGCCTTCAGGAAAAGTGCCGAGGCTACCCCAGACTTGCCGAGGCCCACCACCAGCACGCGTTTGTCTTTAAGTTCCATCGAATGCAGCTTCACCTGGCCACGGATCATGCACGGATCCCCACGGATAAGGCAAATTTCTTTTCTTGATCCGTGTGAATTCTGTGCAAATCCGTGGCCAAAGTCTTCTATCTCAATTTCAGCGTCGTCAGCGCGAACAGCGCAAACACCAGCGACGCAATCCAGAAGCGCACGATAATTTTCGACTCCGACCATCCCATCAGCTCAAAATGATGATGCATCGGCGCCATCTTGAAAATACGTTTCTTGCGCAGCTTGTACGATCCTACCTGCAAGATTACCGACACCGCCTCGATCACAAACACTCCGCCGATAAACGGCAACAGCAATTCCTGCTTGATGATCACGGCGACTGTGCCAATCGCGCCGCCCAGCGCCAGCGATCCCACATCGCCCATGAACACTTCCGCCGGATGCGCGTTATACCACAAGAATCCAATCGACGACCCAACCATCGCCCCACAGAAAATCGTCAGCTCGCCTACTTGCGGCATTTTTGGAATTTCCAGGTACGTCGCAAAGGTCGCGTGCCCGCTCACATACGTCAGCACGGTTAGCGCACCCGCGGAAATCACCGTACAGCCAATGGCCAGGCCATCAAGCCCGTCCGTAAGATTCACGGCATTGCTCGACCCCACGATTACGAGTGCCACAAAAGCAATAAACGGCAGGAACGCCAGCGGCCATAAATGCGGGAAGCGCTCCAGATTCTGCACCACCAGGTCAGGATGGAATTGTTTAAAGAACGGCACAATCAGTTTCGTCGAGTACATTCCATAGGTCTGCATCGCGATCAGCATCACTGCAATCACAATGCTGGTCGCGATCTGCAGTCCCAGCTTCGCCCGCCCCGTCAGCCCGAGATTCCGGCGATGCGCCACCTTGGTGTAATCGTCAGTAAATCCGATTGCGGCAAAGGCGCAGGTTGCAAATACGGCGATCCACACAAAGCGATTGCTCAGGTCCGCCCACAGCAACGTAGGCACCACGATGGCAATCGCGATCAGCAACCCGCCCATCGTCGGCGTGCCGGCTTTTTTCTGATGAGCCTTCGGGCCTTCCTCTCGAATATATTGTCCAATCTGGAATTCGCGCAGCCGGTTGATCACCAGCGGCCCCACGATGAGCGCGGTAAAGAGTGCCGTAAGGCTGGCGAACGCAGTACGGAACGTCAGATAGCGGAAGATGCGGAACGGCGGAAAATAATGTTGCAGCTTCACGAACAACAGCCAATAGAGCAATCAGCCTCCGTCTCGCTCGAAAACGTCTCAACTGCTCAAAACCCGATTCCACCACGGAGACACGGAGTCACGGAGAAAACGAAACTCTTTCAAGAAACGAAGGGGGCACCCCGAAAAACATCTTTAATTGTTTTTCTCTGTGTCTCCGTGCCTCCGTGGTGAAGAATTACTTGCCGTCGCGCCGTGCTTTCCAGTTTTCCAGCGCCTTCTCCAGCTTCACGCCGCGCGATGCCTTCAACAAAACTACATCTCCATACCGCGTCTCGCGTGCCAACCATTCTCCGGCTTCCTCCGACGTTGCCACAAACTCTGCCCGGGCTCCGGCTTGCCTCGCGTCCTCAACCATCGCCTGCGCCAATCCGCGTACACCCAGCAGCACATCGATCTTTTTCTCCGCAACATGTTGCCCGGCCCGGCGGTGCATCTCTTCGCCCGCCGGCCCCAACTCCAGCATCTCACCCGCGACTACGATCCGCCGCTTAGCCGCAATTGCGGCCAGCGCATCCACCATTGCTTCGAGCGCCTTTGGATTCGAATTGTAGCAATCGTTGATCACCGTGATGTTACCCACTTGGAGAACCTGCCCACGTTTGTCCGCCGCGGCCAAAGTCGCAAGAGCCGCTACCGCCTCGGTAGGCTTCAGCCCGCGCTCCAACCCAACCGCAACCGCCGCCAGTGCATTCCGCACATTGTGCTCTCCCACCAGCGGCAACCGGGCATGCTCACGCGCGCTTCCAATCACCACATCGAACTCCACGCCCTCGGGTCCACGCGACTGAATTTTCTCTGCCCGCATATCCGCCGTTGCCCGCGTACCATACATCACCACTTTGCCTTTGAAGTCGCGCCCAAACTGCGAGACATATTCATCGTCGGCATTCAACACCGCCGTTCCGCTCGCAGACAATGATTCGATTAACTCATACTTCGCGCGTGCAATTCCGGCCAGCGAATCAAAAAATTCCAGATGCACCGGGGCAACGTTCGTGACCACGCCAATCTCTGGCTCCGCGATTTTCGCCAACGCCCGAATCTCTCCCGCGTGCGACATGCCCATTTCAATCACAGCCACGTCATGCTCCGGCTCCAGCTTCAGCAGCATCAGCGGCAAACCAAAATGATTATTGAAATTCCCTTCCGACTTCAACACCCGAAATCGCGCGCTCAGCACGTGCGCGATCGCTTCCTTCGTGGTCGTCTTCCCCGCCGATCCTGTCACCCCAATCAGCGGCTTGCCCCACAACTTTCGCACCGCCGTAGCCAGAGTCTGCAATGCGCCCAGCGTATCTTCCACTGCGAGCAGTCGAGATTTCGCTTGGTAACGCTCGACTTGATCTCGACGCACCACTGCCGCGGCCACGCCTCTATCCAGCGCCTGCTCGACGAAGTCGTGCCCATCCAGCCGCTCACCTTTTACTGCGAAGAAAAGCTCGCCCGGCTTCACCGTACGCGAGTCAATCGAATAGCCAAGCGCCATTTCTTCGTACGAAAACTTTTCAGCCGCGCCAACAAACTCGGCAATCTTTGCTAACGCTAGCTTCATGCTCTGGCCCCGGCATGCACTGCCTCGCATTCAAACCCTGCTGCCCGCAGCGCCGCGCGTGCCACCTCCAAATCATCAAATGGAATCACGCCCTCCTTTGTGGCCTGTACCTTCTCATGACCCTTACCCGCCAGTAGAACAATATCTCCCGGCCGCGCTTCACCCATTGCGAGCGCAATCGCCTTTCGCCGGTCGGCTTCCACGGTGTACTTCACGCCAGTCTTCTGCAGTCCCACCACGGCATCATTAATAATCGCCAGCGGATCTTCGCTACGCGGATTATCCGACGTCAGCACCACGAAATCGCTTCCCCGTCCCGCGGCTTCGCCCATCAACGGACGCTTCTTCCGGTCCCGATCTCCGCCGCATCCAAACACCGTCAGCACTCGTCCCTTCGTCCCAGCGCTGACTACCAACTCTCGCGCCAGCGCCGTTAAATTCCGCAACGCATCGTCGGTATGCGCATAGTCCACCACCAGAGTGAAGGGCTGGCCGCAATCCACGCGTTCGAATCTCCCCGGAACACATGCCAACTTGTCGATCCCCGCCGCAATAGCGTGGGCCGTGCAGCCGCGCGAATAGGCCGCTCCCGCAGCTGCCAGAATGTTGTACACATTCACCCGCCCGATCAACGCCGAGAAAACTGCAATCTTCCCCTCTGGCATCACCAGATCAAAGCGCGTACCGCGGGTTGTGATCTCAACTTTCTCCGCGTGCAGATCACCGCGCTCCCATCCATACTTCAGAACCACGGAACTGCGCTTCCGGCTAAACTCCGCCAGCTTCGCGCCGTATTCGTCATCCACATTCGTCACCGCGGCTCGCGGAGCATCCGTGCCGCAGCCTTCAAACAAAACCCGCTTGGCGGCGAAATATTCGTCCATCGTATTGTGATAATCGAGATGGTCGCGCGTCAGGTTGGTAAACACCGCAACGTCAAACGGCACACCGTACACGCGCTCCTGCGCCAGTGCATGTGACGAAACTTCCATTACCGCATCGGTCGCCCCGTTTCCTAGTGCCTCGTTGAAAATGCGATTCAGTTCCAGCGCCTCCGGCGTGGTATGGGGCGCCAGCAAAATCTTTCCCGCGACGTGATATTCAATCGTTCCGATCAGCGCGCTCTTCCGCCCCGCCGCCGTTAGAATCGCCTCCAGCAAAAACGCCGTAGTGCTCTTGCCATTCGTCCCGGTAATCCCGGTGATCGCAATTCGCTCCGCCGGCTTCTTATAGAAATTCGCGCTCACCCGAGCCAGCGCCCG
Organism: uncultured Acidobacteriaceae bacterium; assembly: GCA_963838015.1. GTDB lineage: Bacteria > Acidobacteriota > Terriglobia > Terriglobales > Acidobacteriaceae > Sulfotelmatobacter. The sequence continues at coordinate 922,759 of CAWIPG010000002.1, forward strand.
CCGCCCATGTGGCACCAAAGCCCAGCCCACGCCTGGACGCGGCTTCTCCGCCGCCGAATCCGTCACCACTGCCACAGCACCGGCCTGAATCGCTTGATCGATAAATCGATTGCCGTCACTCGATTCGCCGTGCATGGCCACGAACACGCACCCCGGCTTCACCCGGCGCGAGTCGTATTCCACACTGCTCACGCCCGGATCCCCGCTTTGCGCGAGAACTTCCGCTCCATCCAGCACCTGTTGGAAGGTCATTGGCGAGAATTATATGGCACTGGCATGCGCGGAGGAGAATTGCTGATTGTTGATTTGTGATTGTTGATTGCTAATTTGAGAGATCGGACTCAGCGCCGCGGAGCCTGGCGGGAAGGTTTTCAATCGACAATCTAAAATCAACAATCAGCAATCGATGTTACCAACGGCACGTTCCCCGCCCCGCCGTTCCGGAGCTACATTGTTCCTATGTCCACCGGAACCGGCCACGCCAAATACCGTTGCGCCCAGTGTGAAATGCCGGAAGCACAGTGCAACTGCGAGAAGTACTGCTGCCTCTGCCAGACCGTACTCGATGTCCGTGTCTGCCAGGACGGACTTATGTACTGCGATGCCTGCCGCAACGCCTGCGATTACAAAACCTCCGACGACTAAATCCATTGCTTGAACCAGCGTCAATCTCCGACTAACATTCCAGCTACCAAATCGTCCAACCGGACAACACCCGGAGGTAGCCGCATGTCCGCAACCATCTCATCAGCATCCCCGGCGCCTACCATAAGCGCGCCTAAGATTCCCGCCTCCCTCGGCCGCATAGCACCCATCGATATCCTCCGCGGCATTGTCATGGTGGTCATGGCTCTCGACCATACTCGCGACTTCTTCACGCATCTTCGATTCGAGCCGGAGAATCTTGCCCTCACCTGGCCGGCGCTTTTTTTCACCCGCTGGATCACCCACTTCTGCGCCCCGCTGTTTTTCTTTCTGGCTGGCACGGGGGCATTTTTCTACGGCCGCCGGCGAACTCCCGCCGAACTCAGCCGCTTTCTTTGGACGCGCGGCCTCTGGCTCATCGTTCTGGAATTTACGGTGGTAGGAACGGCCTGGACGTTTCAATTCCCCTTCGGCTTCTTCGGCGTGATCTGGGCGTTGGGCGCATGCATGGTCATCATGGCCGCGGCGGTTCGCATGCCTGTGCGCTGGCTCGGAGCAATTTCCCTCCTGATAATCGCGGCTCACAATCTGCTCGATGGCATTCGCCCAAAGCAATTCGGTTCACTAGCGTGGCTTTGGACTCTGCTGCACGCTCGCGGATTCGTTTACCTACCCTTCCACATTCCCAACTTTGTTCTTTTTCCAATCGTTCCCTGGGTTGCCGTGATGGGCGCGGGCTACGCCTTTGGATCGGTGTATTTGCTGGAACCGGATCGCCGCTGGAAGGTGATTGCTCGCCTCGGCCTGGTCCTTACGCTCGCATTCGTGCTACTGCGCGCGACCAATCTTTACGGCAATCCGCCTGCCAGCCTGGGAGGCGTCTCACAAGGGCCCTGGCACATCCAACCCACGGTCGAAAAGACTGCGATCCTTTTCTTCGACGTGGAAAAATATCCGCCCTCGCTCCAGTTCCTGCTCATGACGCTGGGGCCTTCTCTTCTTTTTCTGGCCTGGCTTGACAAGCGAACTTCACAGCAACTTACAACCGGATTAGCTTCCGTACTTGTGGTCTTCGGCCGAGTCCCATTGTTCTATTACGTTCTCCACCTATACCTGATCCATGCGCTCGCGGTTCTAATGGCCGTGTTATTCCATCAGCCCGTGGCCTGGCTGCTTCACGGCGGATTCTTGCTGAACGACCTCCCCAACGGCTATGGTCACCGGCTCGTATTCATCTATCTGATCTGGATCACGGCAGTGATTATTCTTTACTTCCCCTGCCGCTGGTTCATGGGAGTCAAACAAAGAAGAAAGGATTGGTGGCTGAGCTATTTGTGAGAGTTGGGGAAAGGTGGTTGTTACAGAGGGAATCTTCGCACGCAGGATTAGAAGCGCTCAAGCGCCAACGACCAACGACTATCGACCAACGACGGCTCTCAAACCACCACCGCCTCCCGATACTCTCCAAACACCCTCCGCATCGCATCTGAAATTTCGCCCACGGTCGCGTAAGCTTCCACGGCAGCCAGAATTCGCGGCATGACATTCGCACCCGAGCGCGCCGCATCCTCCACCGAGACCAGCGCGCTCTTCCACGCCCCGGTATCGCGTCGCGCCCGTAACGCCTGCACCCGTTCGATCTGCTTCGGTTCCAGCGACGGATCGATCCGCTGAATCGGAATCGCCTTCTCCGCTTCCACCTCGAAGCGGTTCACCCCAACCACAACCGAATCCCCGCGATCGACCGCCTGCTGATATTCGTAGGCCGCGTTCTGAATCTCCTGCTGCACAAATCCGCGTTCGATCGCCTTCAGCATTCCGCCCAGCACTTCAATCTTGCCCAGATATTCCGCCGCGTGCTTCTCAATCTCGTTGGTCAGCGTCTCGATGTAATACGAACCCGCCAGCGGATCAACGGTTTGCGCCACACCGGACTCGTACGCGATCACCTGCTGCGTGCGCAGCGCAATCCGCGCCGCCTGCTCCGTCGGGAGTGCCAGCGCTTCGTCATATGAATTCGTGTGCAGCGACTGCGTCCCGCCCAGCACCGCCGCCAGCGCCTGGATCGCCGTCCGCACAATGTTGTTTTCCGGCTGCTGCGCGGTCAGCGTCGATCCCGCCGTCTGCGTATGAAAGCGCAGCATCCACGATTTCGGACTCTTCGCCTTGAAATGCTCGCGCATGATGCGCGCCCACATCCTTCGCGCCGCGCGAAACTTTGCGACTTCTTCCAGAAAATTGTTGTGGGCATTAAAGAAGAACGAAAGTCGCGGCGCGAATTTATCAACATCCAGCCCCGCTTTGATCGCCGCCTCCACATACGCCATGCCGTTGCCCAGCGTGAAGGCCACTTCCTGCACCGCTGTCGATCCCGCCTCGCGCATGTGATAGCCGGAAATCGAAATCGTATTCCACTCCGGCACATTCTCCTGCGCCCAGGCAAACATGTCGGTAATCACGCGCAGCGCCTGCTGTGGCGGATAAATATAGGTTCCGCGCGCAATGTATTCCTTCAGCACATCGTTCTGCACCGTGCCCGAAAGTTTGCGGATATCCGCACCCTGCCGCCGCGCCACGGCCACATACAATGCCAGCAGGACCGAGCCGGTTGCATTGATGGTCATCGATGTAGAGATCTTCGTGAGATCGATGCCGTGAAACAGCCGCTCCATATCTTCGACAGAATCGATCGCCACACCCACCTTGCCCACTTCGCCCGCAGCAAGAGCATGGTCCGAGTCCATTCCAATCTGAGTTGGCAGATCGAACGCCACTGAAAGCCCGGTCGTGCCATTCGCCAGCAAATATTTGTAGCGCTTGTTCGATTCTTCCGCGTCGCCCATGCCCGCGTATTGCCGCATGGTCCACAGCCGTCCGCGATACATCGTTGGCTGCACGCCGCGAGTGAATGGATATTCGCCGGGGTAGCCGACTTCGCTCTCGTAGTCGGAGCCTTTGAGATCGGCTGGGGTATAAAGCGGATTCACGGGAATGTGCGAAGAAGTCTCGATGGCTCCAGCGCTCTCAACCGCAGTTTTCAATCTGTCAACCATGCTTAAGCTCTTGCCGGTCTTTTGTCATTCCGAGGAGCACAGCGACGAGGAATCTGTTGTCGCGTGCAGCGCCGCAACCCAACCACAACTACCGCGCCCGACTTCTCTTCTTCCGCACCCTCCAGAATGAACTCACGCCAAACCACACGAATGTAGCTGTGAAACAAATTGCAACCACCACGCGGCCGAATCCCGTGTGTCCTGCGTGATATTTCGCGTATTCCCGCACCGCTGCGGCCCCGCCGCTACATGCCATCACCAGGAAAATAAGCCCTGCAACCTCCAGCCACAACTGATGCAGCACTCGCCCAAAGGCGCGGGCCGTCGTAGCCACCGCGCTACCCGCCGCCCGCACCAACCGGTTCCGCTGGGCTTGCTGCGACGCGACTCGGGCTGCCACGCCCAGTTTTCGTGCTGTAGAGAGCTTGCCCACGGCCTCGATTTTAACAGCCTTCGGCGCTACAATATGCCAAACCTGCGCCGTGATCGAAACCGTTCAGCGGTCGCAGGCATCTAAGTGGTGGTCGGATTGAACGGTGCGGACAGGCGATCGGGGGACTCAGTGGACCAGCAACTCAAGCAACTCATGAAAGAACTCGGCGAGGCCATCAACGAGTCGCTCTCCGATTCCGAGCAGATCGCTGAAGTTGTCTCCCGCATCAAAGAAGGCGGTTACGACGTTTTCCTGGTGCTCGAAGCCACCATCGGCGTCAGCAAGCAGGGCGAGAAATCTTCTGACAAGACCTCCCTGGTCACCACTCTCTCCACCAATCCTGAATTCAAGGTCAACGATCAGGATCTTAAGTTCCTGAAATCTCTCCGCATTAAGATCGAAGAAGAAAAAGAAAAATAGACAACCGATGTAGAGACAGCCGCCTCGGCTGTCGCGGCAGGAGCGAAGATCCACCGGAAATTCCCAGCAGTAGCCGCCTACCCGCTCAATACCTGATCCAGCAACTGGCCCACGGCGCGGTCCGCCTCAATAATCGAAGATTTGTGATCGGGCATTCCGGAGAGATCCACGTTGGCGAAGGCAATTCTTCCGAATGGTGCTGCCCGCAGAACCTCTCCCGGCGCGGGCTTCCCATCTTTGCCGAAATAAAATCCCGGAGCCGGGCTCGCGTATGCGTGTCCCCAGCGGTTCAGAATGATCCCCGCGATGTCGCGGGATGCATCGAAGCCCGACCGCGCGAACATTTCCGTAAACTGCTGACGAATCTGGCGTTCGTAATCTCGGAACGGAGTAGAGATCATTTCCCCGCGGCCAGTGTGGCCTTGTTGCTCGGTGGTTTGCCCCGGATGTGGGTACAGCACTTTGATCGTGAGCACCACCGGCGAGTCGGGCCCAATAGTTGGCGAGTCCGTACCGCAAAGCGCCAGCTTGCGGATCTGCAAATAACTTCCCAGGCCTTCGAACCACTGGCAGCCGGATAGCCCCATTTTGTAAAGGAATCGCCAGTTGCGCACGGCTACGTTGGCAACCATGCAAGGTGAGCGGTGGAATTCGGCGTAGGCTGCTTTGCGATCATCGGGAAGGTCGCGCACAATGTTCCTCGTCGTCCAGCTCCCGCCTGCCATCACTACGGAGCGAGCTTTCACGCGGAAAACTTTTCCGCCACACGTGTAGGCAATGTTAACGAACCCGGATTTCGCCGGGTCTCCCTCGTGTTTTACCCATACCGCGGTCGAGTCCAATCGAATTCGAGCCGCGGCCCCAGGCCGGTCGAGAGCAGCAAAGTTCACATTGTTCCGGCAGATGTTTTCGAGGGAACGCTGGCCAGCAATTGATTCCGGAATAAGCGTCTTCACGATGAGGCGTGCGATGCCACTGTTGCCATCGGGAAACATCTGCGGCTCGGCATCGGCGAGGGGGCCGAGCGCATCGAAGGCATACGCGGTGTAAGCGGAAAGCGCGTCCGGACCGAGCCCGAAGGCTCCTCCTTCGTCGAGCAGAAATGTCCGGACGGTTTCGCGGCTGATCCCATGACGCTCGATTAAGTAGTCCTCGAGCGTCATCGTATCGAGCCGGCGCGACACGGCATCGCCGCAGTACTGCGGTACTTGAGCTTGGTCGGCAGATTGATATCTAAGCAACTCCTCGCGCGCCTTCGCCGAAATCGGAGCTCCCTCTAATTTCTTAGGATCGGTCAGCCACACTCCCTGCGGTTGACCGAATTTCGCTCCGAAATACATTCCATAGGGCGCCGAACCAAGATATGGAGTAGTCGTTAGCGGAACTTCCGGCCCGGGTCCGCCCCACTTCTGATATTCAAGGCGCAGAGTCTTGAGGCCGATCGACTCGTAGAATCGCGCGATAAAACTGTAGGGATAGTTAACCTGAAATAACGCCGAGCCTTGATGTCCAACCAGGCGGTGGCCATCGACCAGAAACTCGTTACGCTTGGCTTCGCCTCCGAAAATTGGATGATTGTCGAGCACCAGGCAGGTCTTGCCCGGACCCGCCTGCCTTTGAAAAATCAGCGCCGCCGCCAGCCCGCTGATGCCGCCACCAACAATCAGGCAATCATAGGTCTCGCCCGTGTCAATCGCATTCGCAGGAGTATCCTCAAACAAGCCATCGCGAATCTGATGCCCGGCCTCGAGCACCGCCTGTGTGTTTCCATTTGAGTTTGCGTAGTCACCCACTCCACCGTAACCCGTCCAGCTAGAATCCGCCGCACTCTCCGCGAGCAATTGTGCCGGCGATACAGGATTTAACAGCAAGCTTCCCGAAGCCAATAGCGTCGCGTTCAGAAAATCCCGCCGCGTGACGGTCTGGTCCATGCCCAGTGCCTTGTCACCGCTGTCATTTCCACGGAGGCCGTCCGTCACCCGCATTCCTTTCGCTGTATCTCCAGCGCCCTTCTTCCGCATTTCCTCTCCTTGCAGACTCGACATTAAGGCCACTGCGTTTTCGTCCCCGCATTATACGGACCCACGCTCCCGAATCCGCGCCAACCTCTTGCCCTGTGCTACCATCTACTGTTTCTCTGGGATGATTTCATGAAAGACACTCTCGGAGTCCTATTGGCCGGCGGCGCTGGAGAGCGCCTTTACCCACTTACCCGCGACCGCGCCAAGCCCGCCGTCACCTTCGGCGGCATGTATCGCATCATCGATATCACTCTCTCCAACTGCCTCAACTCCGATCTACGCCGCGTTTACATTCTCACGCAATACAAAGCTCTCTCGCTAAATCGTCACATCCGCGAGGGCTGGAACATTCTGGGCCGCGAGGTGCACGAGTTCGTTGAAGTGCTTCCTCCCATGAAGCGGGTCAGCGATCAGTGGTATCAGGGCACCGCCGATGCCGTTTATCAGAACATTTATTCCATCGGCTCCGAGCAGCCCAAGCACGTCCTCATCCTCTCCGGCGATCACATCTACAAAATGGATTACGGCAAGATGATGAAGCAGCATCTGGATTCCGCTGCCGACGTTACTCTCGCCACCATTCAGATCGATCCGGCGGAAACTTTCCGCTTCGGCGTAGTCGATGTCGACCGGGACGGCCGTATCAACGGCTTTGAAGAAAAGCCAACCAAGACCGAACTCCGCTCTCCGTGGAACGCCGAAAAAGTCGCCGGCTCCATGGGCGTTTACCTATTCAACGCCGATGTCCTCATCCCCGTCCTGCTCAAAGACGCCGAGGACCAATCCTCCAGCCACGATTTCGGCAAAGATATCCTGCCCAAGATGGTCAGCGACTATCGCGTCTTCGCCTACGACTTCGTCGACGAAAACAAGAAAGAAGCTCTCTACTGGCGCGATGTAGGCACGCTTGAGGCCTACTACGAAGCCAACATGGATATCGTCGCGGTCTCTCCTATCTTCAATCTTTACGATCAGGATTGGCCCATCCGTACGCACCAGCGCCAGTATCCGCCGGCAAAGTTCGTCTTTGCGGAAAAAGATCGCATGGGCACCGCACTCGATTCCATCGTCTCCAACGGCTGCATCGTCTCCGGCGGCACGGTCAGGAATTCCGTGATCTCCCCCGACGTCCGCGTGAACTCTTATTCTGAAGTCGACCAGTCCATTCTGTTCTCGCACGTCGCCGTGGGACGCCACTGCCGCATTCGCCGCTGTATTATCGACCGCAACGTTCATCTCCCCGAAGGCACCACCATCGGCTACGATACGGAAGCCGACCGCTCCCGCTACTTCGTCACCGACAGCGGCATCACCGTCGTCACTCGCGACTATTCGCTGTTCGAGAACCCCGTGACCGTGGACTATTTCACCAGCGAGTAGTGGCGCGGTAACTTAAGGCGCAGTTTCTCAGCGGAGGGCTGGCAGCTCGAGTGTAAATGCTGAGAAAGTCTAGTGGGACCCACTCGCACTCGTAGAGGCGTAGTATCCGCGGCGGGCGTACACGCGAAACTTATGCCCTGACTTCTCCGCCACCAGAGAGATGGGGCGGTAGGTACCATCCGACCGAAAGTTAGCCGGCTTGTAGGAAATCAGATACCGGCTGCGGATGACTTCTTGCAGATCGGCGAGCCGACGATCGAGATTCCCTAAAGAACCTGGAAAAAACGAGGCGCCGCCAGTACGTTCAGCCAGCGCCCTCATAGCGCGGTCGGCCAGCTCGGCGCCGTAGTCCTTTCCTGCAAGCTCGCGGGTGCTTACGGTGTAAATCGTAACTTCGCCGCGTTCGGCGCTCTCGATTGCCTCTTTCAACGTGGCGCTGCTGGAGTTATCTTCGCCATCGCTGATCACCACCAGAATCTTGGCCGCGGGCTGCTCCTCAGCCAGAGCGGCGAGTTTGTCCGAGGCAAACTTGACCGCGTCCCATAACGCGGTCCCGCCGGCAGGAGCCAGTTGGTCGATCCCCTTTGCGATTTTCGCACCATCCGCCGTGAAGTCCTGCACCAGGAGCACGGCGTTCGAGAAGCCCACGACAAAGGCGAGGTCTTTCTTGCCGGTGAGCGATTTCTTCACGAACGACGCAGCCGCGTTCTGCTCGAATTCGAACTCGTGGGTAATGGAATTACTGGTATCGATGACCAACCCAAGGCGCAACGGCAACTGTGATTCGTTGCGAAAGTTGGTGACTGTTACCGGCGGCTTGCCGGCATCCCGCACCACGACATCCTGCTGAGTAAGATCGGCAACCGACTTACCATGATCGGTCGCCGCAAAAAATATCCCGACCTCGTTCACTGTGCTGCGCAATGTGTACGCCGAACCCAGGCTGGGATGCACCGTTCCGGATGTGGTTGTCCCGGACATCAAACCACGCGGCGCGTTCGCTGAAGCCAGAGTGCCCGAAGGGCAGGATTCACAGACTGACTCGGGTTCCGCTTCTATCTGTGCCAGCTCTTTCTGTTCTTCCATTTGCCGCAACACTCTTCTGGCGGCCGACGGAATGCCCACGGTCGTGGCATTCGGATCCAGCGGCGCGGCGTTATATGCAATCTCGACCTTAGCTGCCGGAGGATGATCCTGAAGGTCTTTGATCTGGGTAATCATCTGCCGGGCGGAATCGGCAAAGGGAGACGTGGGAGCTTCGGAGAGAAAGGTCTGCAATTCATCTTGCGTTGCCTGCAGGTTGTGCTGGCCTTCATAGGCCGCCGCGGCAAAGTAGTGCACGACGGCAGCATCCTCGTGCTTCCTGCCGTGCACCTGCTGCGCGGTAGCGATCACGGCGCTGTAATCTTTATTCAGAAGCTCGGCATAACTAAGCGCCATGAGCAGGTGCAGATCGAGGGGGGCAATCTTCGAAGCCTTTTCAATCGACGCTTGCGCCGAGGAAAAATCCTTTAACGCGAGCTGCGCCCATCCCAGATTGAGAAAAGAGTATGGCAGGTGATCATCGAGGGCAACGGTCGTAGAGAATTCAGTTTGAGCTTGCTCGTTCTGTCCTAGATTCAGGTACGCCGAGCCCAGCGCGTTGTGCGCCGATACATAATTCGGATAAATCGCAGTCGCTTTCTTTAATTCGTCTACGGCGCCGCTCAAATTTTTCTGCACCAGCAGGCGCACGCCTTTTTCATACTCTTTGCGGGCCCGGTCAGGAGCCTTGCGATCCAACTTCGACGCCCCGGCAGTCAGGCTTTCCAGGTTTTTCTGCCACCGGTCCTCGCTGATCTGCATAACCATGTCGTACCGGGTAGGATTGAACCCATTCAGGGAGGAGTTCGGAGACAGATTCATCCCCTGCGCATGCGCCCGCACCGTCGGAAACACGACCAAGAAAGTCACGGCTAGTAAACAACCAGGCGGACATCGTTTTGTTTTCAAAGGAAACATGGAATGGGCTGACTGCAGGGGAACTAGCGCGTCATTATAGCCGGGTTTTGATCATTTCCAACTGGCAATTTCGCGGCGCAGAAGTCATAGCAACAATCATTTCCCAGAATGCGCGAGACTCAGAGTCTAAAACCGGCAGGAAATTCTCACTGCTACAATGCTTGGTTTCAAGTAAGTTACGGGCGTTCGCAAGCCGCTCGAACTTACGTCGCTACATCCGCGTACTGTCTTGTGAGGAGAATCCTGCGCGTTAGGCGAGAAGCAGCAGGTTCCTCACCGCGCCTTCGGCGCGATTCGGAATGACAAGATTTTTGCTGAGAGCTGAAGGCTGATAGTTGTTTTTCCGGGAGCTCAGGGTTGGAAGACGTCCAGGTAGTCGCGATGCTGGTCCGCCGCTGCGTTGCCGGCGACGCCGCTGCCTGGGAAGAAATCGTCCAGACCTACAACCGGCGTATCTATAACATTTGCTATCGCTTCGCCGGCTCCGCCGACAACGCCGAAGACCTCACCCAGGAAGTCTTCATCAAGATGTATCGGACGCTGGCGAGCTATGACAGCTCGAAGGGTGCATTCGTCACTTGGGTCACTACCATCACTCGCAATCTACTAGTTGATCACTTCCGCAAAACCAAACAGGATCGAATCACCGACTCGCTTGATGCAGCGGCCTCCTCGCATGAAGACGCCCAGCCTCTCAGTGAGCAAATTCAGGACCAATCCGCTCCCCCGGACGCGCGCGTACGTAGCCGGGAGGTCGGAGAAACCGTTCATGCCGCCTTGGCGAAACTCTCACCGGAGCTTCGTGAGGCGGTCATTCTAAGGGACTTACAGGATTTTGACTATCGCGAAATCGCAACTGTTTTGAAGGTGCCGGAGGGGACTGTGAAAAGTCGAATAAATCGTGGCCGCGCGGAACTTGCACGGCTGCTACAACGTACCTATAGGCAGGTGATGTGATGCCAGACCACACCAATAACGGAATGCAGTGCGCCGAGTTTGACGGCCTGCTCAGCGATGCCCTCGACGGCGTTCTGACCGGCGTCCGACTCGACCAATTCCAGGTTCACGCGCGGACTTGTTCCGCCTGCGGGCCGCTGTTCGCCGAAGTTGAGGCGGGCCGCAACTGGCTGAAGGATCTCACGGAGGTGGAGCCTCCAGCCAGCTTGGTAACGAATATCTTGGCATCCACGACGGGCGTTGACACCCAACGCCTGCGGGTGAACGTGTCAGCGTCGCAGCCACGTATTGGCTGGATTGAACGCGCACAAGCCTGGGCCTCAGCGGCAATACAGCCGATTTGGGGAACAGTCCGGCAGCCGCGCTTCGCCATGTCATTCGGCATGGCATTCTTTTCGCTGTCGGTGGCATTGAGCGTACTCGGCGTCAAGCCCGCCGATCTGCGCTCGGTGAGCCTGCGCCCGGCGGCCATACGACACACGTATTACAACACGCAAGCCCGCGTGGTGCGGTATTACGAGAACATCCGGTTCGTCTACGAGGTGGAATCGCGCGTCCGCGAGCTCAGGCGCAACGTTACTCCCGCCGAACCGGGCTCATCCGGACACGGTTCCGAATCCGCACCGGTAAAGAAAGACCCCAAGGACGACACAACACAACAGCCCGAGCAGAAGCAGGAGCGCAACTATAGCCAGACCGATCGCGATATTATTCTGGCCAGTGCTCCGCTGGGTCCATCTGTAAGCGAGCCGTCTGTAGACGATCCGTCTGTAGTGTCGGTGACCACGTACAGGAGGTTCGTATGAACTGCGCCACACACAACGATACTGCCGCAGTGGCTTTCTGCCGCACCTGCGGCAAGCCGCTCTGCGGCACTTGCACCCGCGACGTTCGCGGTGTGATTTACTGCGAGCCATGCCTTGCTGCGCGCTTGGAAGGCACTGCTCCGGCAGCGGGGTTCGTGCCTCCGCAACCCGTGTATCCCACGGTAGGAGCGCCAGCGCGGCCTTTATCCAACTCCGGCCCCAATCCCGCAGTCGCGGGCATTCTCGCCGGATTCTTTCCCTTCGGCGTGGGCGCCGTTTACTGCTCGCAATACGCCAAGGGATTGGCGCATCTGCTGATCTTTGGACTGCTCATCTTTGCCTCCGATCACGCCGGTAGTTGGGATGCTCTATTCGGCATCGCGATTGCATTCTTTTACGTCTACCAGATCATCGACGCCGTCCGCACCGCCCACGCACTTCAAGCCGGCCAGCCTGCGCCTGATCCATTCGGTCTGGCGCAAGCCTTCAGCATGGGGGACAGAACCGAGTCCAAAAATATTCCCGCCGTTGCGATTATTTTGATTGGACTCGGCGTCCTCTTCCTGCTGCACACCATGAACATCGCTGAGTTCGGCCTCGACCGCTTTTGGCCGCTCATTCTTGTCTTCCTCGGAGGCTGGATGTTCGCCCGGCAGTGGGGAATCATCGGCGCTCATCCCGCGGACTGCGCTTGCACAACCTGTCGCGTGCGCAAAACCGTCGGCATGAACTGCACTTGCGATCGCTGCCGTATGCGCAAGATTATGGCCCCTGCCGTAGTTTTCACCATTGGCGTGCTATTTCTCTTCCAAAGTCTGAACGTAGTGAGCTTCGACCGTACCTGGCCCGCCATCCTGCTGGTGATTGGCGTGGTGAAACTGCTGCAGAGCAATGCCTCTACAGCCGGTCACATCAGTATGCTCTCTCCGGCTCAACCGGTTGCCGCGCCGCCTCAAACTCCGCCACCGCCGAATGCAGGGCCAGATTCAACTTCGGGGGAGGTGCGCAATGTCTAGCCCTGTGTCCTATCCCGCTCCACCACAATTTCAACCACCTCCGCCGCTGCGGCCGCGCCGCCGCTCGTTCTCTGGACCGATCGTGTTGATCGTCCTGGGCATCGTCTTCCTGCTCGGCAACCTGCACATGTTGTCGTGGATGCGCATTGGAACCTTGTTCGCTCACTACTGGCCGCTGCTGCTCATCCTCTGGGGCGTGATGAAGCTGATCGAGCACCAGCAAGCCCAGCGCGACGGCTTGCCTGCTCGCGGCATCGGCGCCGGAGGATTTTTTCTGATCATCTGCATCGTCGTCTGCGGTCTCATCGCGACTCAGGCCCAGCGCTTCAACTGGTCGGGCGTGCGCGAAAATCTCAACCTCGATGACGAGGACCTCAATAACCTCTTCGGCGAAAGCTATAGTTTCGACGCTCGCCTCGAACAAGGCATACCTCCCGGCGCCAACAGCCTGCGCGTCAGCGACGATCACGGCGCGGTCCATGTCACCGTTGCCGACGATAACAAAATCACCGTCGCCGTCCGCAAACGTATCGGCGCGGAGAACCAGAACGACGCCGACAAATACAATGCCCAGACCAATCCGACGATCACCGCAACCGGTGGGCAGTTGAATCTCGATGCCAAAACCCAGTCTGCAGGCGACCATGCCGTGCAGAGCGATCTCGATATCTCGATCCCCCGGAAAATGGCGCTGCAAATCGTTTCCCGCCGGGGCGATGTCACCGTCACCGGTCGCGACGGGGACGTCGAGATTTCCAACCAGCATGGCGATGTTTCCGTGGAAGACGTCACCGGCAACATCAAGTTGACTCTCGATAAAAGTTCCGCCAAGGTCGAGCAAATCACCGGCGACGTTCACATCGGCGGCCGGCTGAACGAGGTCTCAGTCACTGACGTAAAAGGGGGGGCCGTGATCGAAGGCGAATTTCAGGAGAGCGTCAAACTCGGTCAGATCAGCAAGAATGTCAGCTTTAAGTCTTCCCGCACCGACATGGAGTTCTCGCGCATCGATGGCGACCTCGATCTCGATTCCGACGACCTGCACGCCGAGCGGGTCACCGGCCCCGTTCACCTGACCACGCGCTCCAAACAGATTCGCCTGACCGATGTCTCCGGCGACGTGCGAGTGCAGAACGACAATGGCGGCATCGAAGTCTCGATGCGGTCGCTGGGCAATGTGCAGATCGACAGCCGCAATGGTGATGTTCAGTTGAGCGTGCCCGACAAGGCCGGCTTCCACCTCGATGCCCGTACCCACGACGGCGAAATCCAATCCGACTTTTCCGGCTTGAAGATTGACAACGGCGACCACGAGGCTACGGCCAGCGGCACCGTCGGAAACGGCGCGTCTCACATCGTGATCAACAACGAGCACGACGGCATCGAAATCCGCAAAGCCTCAAACAGCGAAGAGCCGGCGGCGCCCGCTGCTCCAGTCGCACCGGCAAAGCCCGGCAAAGCCCTGCCCGCTCCCAAGTCAAGAGTGGAGCCAACAGAAAACTAGCCGCGCGACCGTAGCGCCGGCGTCCCGCCGGCTATCGCGAGAACCTTCGTAAAGTGTGGTCATAGAGAGGAAGCCGCTGTGGGGACAGCCGCCCTCGGCTGTCCATCGGGCGCAGCCCGATGGTTTTAGATTGAACCTGAGGTATCGCCCGGACGACGAATCACCCTTCCAGCTTGCTCTGCGCCAACTCCTCCACCCGCGCCAGCACCTCATCCTCACCCAACTCCGTCGAATCAATCATCACCGCATCCTCAGCCGCCTTTAGTGGAGACGCCGCACGAGTCCGGTCGCGCCGGTCGCGTTCGCGCAAATCCGCAGCCACACTTGCAGCCACGTCACCTTTGATCTTCTGCTGCTCCATCCGCCTTCGTTCCCGCACCACTGGGTCGGCGTCGAGAAAAATTTTCAAGTCCGCGTCCGGAAAAACTTTCGTTCCAATGTCGCGCCCTTCCATCACCACCCCGCCGCCCGCGCCCATCTCCCGCTGCCGCGCGACCATCCACGCCCGCACGCCAGGATGCACCGACACTCGCGAGGCAGCTTCAGTAACATCGCGCTCGCGAATCCGCGAAGAAACGTCGAGCCCATTAAGCAGCGTCCGGTTTCCGTTCATCGTAGGTTCCAGCTGAATACGCGACTCCTGCGCCAACTTTACCAGCGCGGCCTCGTCGTCAAACGATAAGTCCTGCTCGATGGCTTTCAGCGCCAGCGCCCGGTACATCGCGCCGCTCTCCAGGTTTACATAGCCGAGCTTGCGCGCCAGCCGTGACGCGATCGTGCTCTTGCCCGCGCCGGCGGGCCCGTCGATGGCGATGATCAGTTTGCGTTGGGGTTGATTATGATCAGGATTTTCTGTCATTTGGGCGAGTCGATTGTACACGGAACGCCGTGGTGGGCAGGTGCTTGGTGACAGCTAAATCCAGACTGTCTTATCCGAATTCAGCGTGAGTCTCTCGTTTTTGCTTTCACAAGTGGGAGCGGACGAGTGCTCGCAACCACCGCTTCCTTCACCGGCGTAATCTGCAGCATCGACCTTCCACTTACATGCACAAAGCTCAACTCGCGCGCCGCCAGTAGCGCATTCACAGCTTCCTTCACCCGCGAGCGCGCCACGAACTTTCCAAAGAAGGTTTCCAGCTCCGCCTGGTCCGCCGCGATCACGCAATCCAAATATTTCGAGAGCAGCGCCGACAGCGCCTGCTGCACCGAAAGTCCCACGCCCTCGCGCACTGCATCCGGGGACCAGCGGTAAAGCACATCCCAGAACGAGCCCTCGCCGTCCTTATAATCCACACGCGTAATGCGCAGCTTCGATGACAACTCACCCAGCGCCTTATCGAGGGCAGGCAGCGAAACACTTCCGCCCAGCGCCTCCTGCAATTTCTCCTTCGAGATGGGACCATCGCGCCGGATCAGCTCAAACGCATCGCAAGCCAGCGGCGAGTAAGGCGACCGCGGCCCCTGCTTGGGCGCCAGCTTAGGGTTGCGTTCGCCCACCAACGCATAAAAATATGGAAACACCGAAGCCGCCACCAGAAACGCATTGTTCTCCTCGAACAAATTCGCCTCGTAGGCCGAGCGCTCGCGCAGCAACCGGACCATCATCTCCGTTGCCGCCAACGCCCGCGGATCGGAGTAAGCGTGCTGCCACGTCGGCAGCCGATTGTCCGAACCCACGAACGCCCCAATAAACGTAGGCACCGGCATGGTCGGCCACATCGGATACATCAGGCAGAAACCCACGCCCTCAACAAACGCGCGCGCCTCTTCAATCGTCCGGATGGGCCTCCCATCCAGCCACCACTTCTCGCGCCGCAGTTCGTGTAGATCCTGTTCAGTCATTACGAGTAGTTCTCAGTTCTCGGTTCGCGGTTCGCGATACTTGATAACGGAATGTTTTTCGTGACGCCCAGTAATAGCATCTTTGCCCGGCGTTTTTTCTGAGAACTGAGAACCGAGAACTGAGAACTGAGAACTGGTTTCAAATTCTCTTAAACGCCTTCTGAATATCCTTTACAGAATACCGCAGCACCACCGGCCTGCCATGCGGACACGACATAGGATGGTCGGTCTTCGCGAGTTCCGCCAGCAGCCACTCCATTTTGTTCTGCTCCAGCGGCATGTTGACCTTGATCGCCGCGTGGCAGGCAATCGACGCCGCAATGCGCCCGCGAATCTTTTTCAGATTCAGCGACTGCTCCTCCCGCGAAATCTGATCCAACAACTCATGCAGCATGCGCTCGACCGCCGCCGCATCCACTCCCGCTGGTGCAACTTTCACCGCCACGCTGCGCGCTCCAAACGGCTCCGCCTCAAATCCGTTGTGCTGCAACTCGTCGGCAATCTCGGCAAACACCGCCTGCTGTGCCGGAGAGAGCTCCAATACAATCGGCATCAATAACCGCTGGCTCTCCACCCTCTGCGCCGCACGCTGCTTCAGGATGCGTTCAAACAACACGCGCTCGTGCGCCACGTGCTGGTCGACAATCCACAATCCATCCTCATTCACGGCCAGAATGAATGAATTTCGAATCTGTCCCAGCGGCCGAAGCGACGATAGCGCCGCCAACGTCGAATCTTCCCCACTCGCATTTTCCGAAACATCGAGCGCCGGAGCGCAACCGTTATCCGGAATTGTCTCCGGGATTACGTCGGCGAACCGTCCTTCGAGCCCTCGAGCCACCGGAATTGCAGCATTCGCTTCTACCGCAATCCCGCCCTCGAACTGAAAACGTGCCGAAACCGGCGGAGGCACCGGAGCCTGCAGCGCAAACCCCGCCCCACCCGCAGGATCATAGAACACCCGCCCCGGCGCTCCCGGCGCAGAACCCAAGTCAGAAGGCGGCTCCCACTCCCGCGCGCTCGGCGTCAGACCCGAGCTCGCAGTTGCATGCGCATGAATCTCTGTAGTGAACTGCGGCGCCGGACGCGCCTTCATCAGTGCCGCTCGCACCGTATCGCGCACAAAATCATGCATCACCGTCGATTGTCGAAAGCGCACCTCAGTCTTCGAAGGATGCACATTCACATCCACCTCGCCCGGCGGCATCTCCAAGAACAGCAGCACTACCGGATACACCGTCGGCGGAATAATATTGCGGTAAGCCTCGGTCAATCCATGCTGCACCAGTCGGTCGCGAATCAGCCGCCCGTTGACGAAAATATAAATCGAATTGCGATTCAGCTTCTGAATCTCCGGCTTCGAAACAAACCCGTGAAGTCGCATCTCACCCGGTTGTGTGGAGCGGGCGCCCCGCCCGCTTTCGTCGGATTCATCGGGCTCTTCCTGCCTTCTCCACGGCGGAGGCTGCGGCAAGCCCACGCGCTCCAGCGGCTGCACCGCCGCGACCGCTATCAACTGGTCCAGTGTCTCCTTGCCGAACACCTGATATACGCGCTCGCTGTATCCCGCCACCGGCGGCGCAACCAGCATGGCATTCGTCGCCGAATGCAATTCAAAATGCTTCTCCGGATGCGCCAGCGCATAGTGCGTGACCAGCGAAGCGATGTGCGACAACTCGGTCGACTCCGCCTTCAAAAATTTCTTCCGTGCTGGAGTATTAAAGAAAAGATCCCGCACCGTAATCGATGTCCCCTCGGGTAGCCCAGCTTCCTCCACGCGCGCCATCTTGCCGCCGTTGATCTCAATCACAGTTCCCGAGGGCGCCATCCCCGATGAAACCGGTGCCCCACTTCTCCCTTCTTTTGGGAGAAGTGGGGATTTTTCTATCCCTGAAGAAGGCGCAGCGCAAGTCTCCAACCTCAACCGCGACACCGACGCAATCGAAGGCAGCGCCTCCCCGCGAAATCCCAGCGTGGCCACGCTCAGCAAATCTTCCGCGTCCTTGATCTTCGAAGTCGCATGCCGCTCGAACGCCAGCATGGCGTCGTCACGCACCATGCCGCATCCGTTGTCGGTGATCTGAATCAGCTTCTTCCCGCCCGCCTCCACGCTGATCTTGATGCGCGTCGCACCCGCGTCCAGCGCGTTCTCGAGCAACTCCTTCACTACCGAGGCAGGCCGCTCCACCACCTCGCCGGCGGCGATCTTGTTGGCAACCTGCTCGGAAAGTACGTGAATGCGGCCCATGCGATGGTTCTCAGGGGTTGTCGGGGACAGAGCCAGTTTCGCAGATGGTGAAGGGGAACGCAAAGACAGCTCCAGCACGAAAGAACGGTCAACGAGAGACGATCAGCGAAAAGCCGCCGCGTTCTCCTTAATCCACTGATCCAACCCAATCGGCTTGCGTCCGAGAATCCGCTCGACATTATCGGTGACAGTTGCCAGACGCCCTTCGCGAATCGCCCGCCACAACGCAACGTGGGCTTCGGTATCTTCTGCCAGCGCGCGTGTTGCGTCGGAATATCGTTGGCCGGCTTCCTCATCGGAAATCGGCTGAAACGCAAGCCGCTTTCCGATCGCCGCTCCAATCTTCTCCGCTACCTCCGCAAATGTCACCGCCTCCGGTCCGGTGATGGCCGGCGATTCGCCGTCATACTTGCATGAAGTCAACGCTTCCACCGCTACGGCAGCAATATCGTCGGAGTGAATGAACGCTCTTCTGCCATCGCCCGTGGAGCAACGGACTACACCCTCGCTTTTGATCGACCGCGCCCACACCAGCAGGTTTGACATAAATCCAGTGGGCTGCACAAACGTAAAACAGATTCCGCTCGCGCGGACCGCCACTTCGCCGCGCTCATGCCACGCGCCGATCACCAACCCTTGTCTCACGTCGAGCGACGAAAGTTTTACCAGATGCCGCACTCCCGCCACTTTCGCGGCATTCGCTGCTACTTCGTCGCGCTCGGGAATCTCCGGACCACTATTGACCAGGAAGAACTCGTCGACACCGTTCAGCGCGGTTTGTAGCGCCGCCAGGTCAGCTAAATCGCCGACGAAAACATCGACCCTATCGCCAAAGCGACCCCGGGCCTTCTCCGCATCGCGCACATAAACACGCGGCCGCTCGCCGCGCTTGAGTAATTGTTCTACGACTTTCGATCCCACATCTCCAGTCGCCCCCGTGATGAGATATTTCACGTAGCCTCCTTTGCCTCGCGCATAATATGTACGTTTACTCATTATTTTATCCAAGGCTACTATGTGATTCATCGTATGTATACTCGCGTTACAAAGAAGCATTTACGTTGCACATTCTTAAAGGGGTACTTTTTATTAATGTGAATATTACTCATATTTGTGATATATTCGCTTCGATGGCAGCAAAACCAAAACCCAAGCGAACCTCTCTTCGCCGCCGGCCTCAGCAGCGCCGCGCACTCCAAACCGTCGACGCCGTGCTCGATGCCGTCATCAGGCTGCTCAAGCGTGAGGGCCACGCCGCGGTTACCACGAACCGTATCGCAGAGGTCGCCGGCGTCAGCATCGGCTCCGTCTATCAATATTTTCCCGACAAGCGTTCCATTTTTATTGCCCTGCACCAACGCCACATCGAGCAGATCGACCGCCTGGTCGAAGCCCAGCTTTTCAAACATGCGGCATCGCCCCTCGACGTGCTGATGCGGGCTATGATCGAAGCCATGGTCGACGCTCACATACCCGATCCCGAACTCTTTGCGCTGATGGCAGCGGAAGTTCCGCACCGGGCAGATGGATCGAAGGATTTCGCGACCCGCCTGCATGGCGCGTTCCGGCTGGCGATTCAATCCCGCGCGCACGAACTGCAGAAGGGCCGCGATCTCAACAAGGTCGTATTTGTTGTAACTAATATGGTCGATGCGCTCTCGCATGGCGCGGCTCTCCGGCGGCCAGCGGGTTTATCACTCGCCGATGCAAAGGCGGAGATCACCCATGCAGTATTGGCCTATTTGCACGCGTGAAGCTGGCGCCGCTTCAGCCAAAAGCGTTGCTGCTGGTACTATTTCTTCTTGGCGTTTGCGCATCACCGGCTTGCTTCGACAACAAAATGATTCGATCTTTCAAAGGCATGCGTCCGACGATCCCCGCGAGTTGTTACGTCGACGACTCCGCGCAGATCATTGGCAACGTGGTCCTCGGCGAGCATGCCTCGGTGTGGATGAACGCCGTGCTGCGCGGCGATGTCTATGCCATCCGCATCGGGGCGCATTCGAACGTGCAGGATTGCAGTGTGCTGCACGGCATGAAGAATCAATACGGCGTAACGCTCGGTGAGTACGTGACAGTGGGCCATTCCGTAACACTGCATGGCTGCGTCATCGAAGACCACTGCCTGATTGGCATGGGCTCCGTTATCCTGAACGGCGCGCAAATCGGCGCGGGATCGATCATCGCCGCCGGCACGCTGATTCCCGAGCGCACGGTTGTCGAGCCCGGCTCGCTGTGGATGGGCTCTCCCGGAAAATTCCGCCGCAAGCTGGATGAGAAAGATCAGGAAAGCATCATGCGCTACGCGCAGAATTATTTGGGCTACACCGAAGAGTATTTGCGGGAACGATAACGAACTGTCATCCTGTGCGGAGCAAGGCGGTTCGCGTAGCGAACCACCTTGCGGAGTCGAAGGACCCCTATCACTCGCACGTTGCGCCGGACGCATCAAGGCATTTTCACTCGGACGAACTGGGCGAAGGAAACTCCTTGATAAGCCGTCGAGGGTATCGATCTGCAAGGGATCCTTCGACTACAACTTGTCGAAAGACAAGTCTCCGCTCAGGATGACAATTAAAGGATTGAGAACGAAATGATCAAAGCGGTTCGAGGAACGCGAGACGTGTTGCCGCCGGAGACGGCGCTGTGGAACTTTGTCGAATCTGTAGTGCGCGATGTCTTCCGCGCCTACAACTTCCAGGAAATTCGTACGCCGATTTTCGAGTCGACAGAATTATTTGCCCGCGGCGTGGGCGAAGAGACCGATATTGTTTCGAAAGAAATGTACACCTGGGAAGATCGCGGGCGCGCCGAGAGCGACAAAGGCCAATCCCTCACCCTTCGCCCTGAAGCCACCGCAGGCATCGTCCGCGCCTACATCGAGCACAAACTCGGCGACCGCGGATTGAACAAACTCTACTGCATCGGCCCCATGTTCCGCCGCGAGCGGCCGCAGAAGGGACGTTACCGGCAGTTCTACCAAATCGATGCTGAAATCATCGGCCCCGCTTCCGCAGGCAGCGAATCTCCGGCGCGCGATGCCGAACTACTCGAGATGCTGGCCACGCTGCTCGATCGCCTCGGCATCAAGAACTGGACCCTCGAACTCAACTCCGTCGGCTCCTCGGCGGAGCGCGCAAAATTCAACGAGGCCCTTCGCATCGCTCTCGCTCCAGTGAAAGACCAGATGTGCGCCGACTGCCAGCGCCGCGCCATCACCAACCCCCTGCGCGTCCTCGATTGCAAGCATCCCGAAGATCAGCCCATCATCGAGAAGCTGCCGCGCATCAGCCAGTTCCTCGACGAGGACAGCCGAAAACATTTTGACGCGGTCCAACAAATTCTGCGAGCTGTCGGGGTCGATTTCAAAATCAACGACCGTCTGGTACGCGGCCTCGATTACTACACGCGCACGGCGTTCGAATTCACGCACGGAGCTCTCGGTGCGCAGAATGCAATCCTCGGCGGCGGCCGCTACGATGGACTTTCCGAGGCTCTAGGCGGACCGCCGGCTCCGGGCATCGGCTTCGCCATCGGCGAAGACCGGCTGATAATGTCGCTGCAAGAATCAGCGTCTGCGGCAGCGTTTCGTCTCCCGGCTGTGTACATAGCTCCGTTGGGCGCCGGGATGAACGCCGAAGCAGCGCGTCTGGCGCAGGAGTTGCGGCGTCATGATCTGGTGGCCGATCTGGGAGACGAAAAGTTCAAGCTGAAGAAATCGTTTGAGACCGCAACCAAGGCAGGAGCAAAATACATTCTGATCGTCGGCGAAAACGAAGTAAGAGCCGAAGCCTTCGCGCTGAAAAATCTGTCTACCGGCGAACAGGTTTCCGTTCCGCGCGCAGAGTTGGCCCGGAAAATTCAGGGGTAACGAAATTCGGGAGCAGCCAAACTCAGGAGTAGCAATGGGCAAAGTTCGATGCATGCTCGACGACGCTGCCATTCGTTTCATCGAAGCGCAGCGCATATTTTTTGTCGCCTCGGCTCCGCTCGATCCCAACGGCCACGTAAACCTGTCGCCCAAGGGCCTCGACTCATTTCGTATTCTCAGTCCAAACACAGTCGCCTACCTGGATTTCAACGGCAGCGGCGTCGAGTCGATTGCTCATCTTAAAGAGAACGGCAGAATCGTTCTGATGTTCTGCGCCTTTCAGGGGCCGCCGAACATTTTTCGTCTCTACGGCCACGGCCGCGTAGTCGAGCCGCATGACGCGGAGTTCGCCGCTCTCGCAGAATCCTTTCCCGATCACGAGAACGCGCGCTCGATCATCGTCGTCGAACTAACCCGCATCACCGACTCCTGCGGATACGGCGTCCCGCTGTTCAAGTATGAAGGCGAGCGTCAACAACTCCACGCCTGGGCTCGACATCGCGGCCCGGAAGGATTGAAAGCTTACCGCGAGCAAAAGAATCGCCACAGCATCGATGGCCTTCCCGGAATTTCGGGATAAGATTTTCCGGATAAGATTAGCTGCAGCCATTTCGTCATGGAGGAATCTCATGCGGTTGTTGGGCTCGATTTCCACGCTCCTGCTATGCGCCACGGTCGCTCCTCTCCTCGCACAAGCGCCCGACAAGGCTCTACGTCCCGTCGAGCAAACCCTCGTCACGAACGAGAAGTCTCTGATTGAAGCCAAGAAGAAAGACGACGTTGCATTCTTCAAACGAACTCTCAGCGACGATTTCTCGCTGGTCGGCGTCGACGGAACACTTCTGCAGCAACAGGAAGCCATCGACAACCTGGGCGACTCCGACCTGCTGGAGTTGACGCCCTACGGCATCAAAGTGGTCACGCTGAACGACTCGGCCGCGGTCGTCACCTACGACGCTATCGTCCGCGAAAAGCCTGAGGAAGATCAGGGGCCGCCGCCGCGCTATCAGCATTTCAGCTCGGTCTGGGTAAAGCAGGGAGATCAGTGGAAGCTGAAATTTCATCAAGCCACATCAGCCCACTGGGGCGACTGGTAGAGCAGCCGGCAAGGAATGCTTATGTTGGGACAGCCGCCCTGCTGTCCGTCGAGCGGAGCTCGACTGCTTTTTTCTCTACGAGACTAAGACAAGTCAACAGTTGACTAGCCGCCAGACCGCATCTAGAATCCGCGTTGCTGGGTAAGGCAATCCCCCTTTGCCGCGCCCAGAGCGGAATGTCACTGCACCTGAGGAGATACCCATGAAACCAATCGGAATGATCCTGGCGGCGTCCATTATGTTGTCAGCATCGGCAGTGGCACAAACCCCGCCTCCCAAGCCGGGTCCGGAACTTAAAAAGCTGGACATGTTCGTGGGCACGTGGACCCTCGACGGCACCATGAAGCCCGGCATGATGGGCCCGGGCGGCTCGATGACGGAGAGCGAAAAGTGTGAATGGATGGAAGGCGATTTCTACGTCGTCTGCCACTCCGACTACAAAAGTTCCATGGGCAGCGGCGTAGGGCTTTCGGTCATGGGATATTCCGCCGAGGACAAAGCCTACACCTACCGCGAGTTCAACAGCTTCGGAGAATTCGACGACTCCCGCGGCACAGTCGACGGTGATACCTGGACGTGGACCAACGAAGAGAAGATGGAAAAGATGACCATGAAAGGCCGCTTCACCATCAAGATGACCTCGGCAACCTCCTACAATTTCACATTCGACATGTCACAAGATGGAACCAAGTGGTCAACAGTGATGGACGGCAAAGCCACGAAGAAATAAATCTACCCAGCAAAAGCTCGGGAAGGGCACGGCTTCAGCCGTGCCGTTTAGAGCCAGCTGATACGCGGCTTCAGCCGCTGAGGTAGGCCTCAAGTTCCTACTCAACCCCTCACCATTTATAATCCCTGATTCGGCTCTCAACCGCATCTCTCACCATAAGGACACACTCTTGCTCGACTTTTTAGGCGATCTACGACGAACTCATATGTGCGGCGCCCTCCGCGCAACTGATGCAGGCAAAAAAGTCATTCTGATGGGTTGGGTGAACCGCCGCCGTGACCACGGCAACCTGCTGTTCATCGATCTGCGCGACCGCACCGGTGTAACGCAGGTGGTTTTCAATACCGACCGAGACGCCGCCGTGCACGCAAAGGCCGAAACTCTGCGCAATGAGTACGTAATCGCAGTTACCGGCACGGTTCGACAGCGCGATGCGAACACGATAAACCCCAATATGCCGACCGGCGAAGTCGAAGTTGCCGCCGATGAGCTGCGTATTCTCAACGAGTCGAAGCTGCCTCCATTTTTGCCCAGCGATACGGCACTCACGAACGAAGAGACACGCCTGAAATATCGGTATATCGATCTTCGCCGCGACGTAATGCAGTTCAACATCGAGATGCGGCACAAAGTGGCCAAGGCGATTCGCGATTATCTTTCAGCGCAGGGATTTTTCGAGATTGAAACTCCGTTCATGACGCGCTCGACGCCGGAGGGCGCGCGGGATTATCTCGTCCCCAGCCGCGTGCAGCCGGGGACGTTCTACGCGCTGCCGCAATCGCCGCAGATGTTCAAGCAGATCCTGATGATCTCCGGCTTCGACAAATATTTCCAGATCGTCCGCTGCTTCCGCGACGAAGACCTGCGCGCCGACCGCCAGCCCGAGTTCACGCAGATCGACTTGGAAATGACTTATCCTCAGCCCGAGAGCGTGTGGGCGGTCGTAGAAGGATTTCTGACCGCCGCGTTCGTAGCCGCCGGCGATCAGATCAAATCGCCCTTCCCGCGCATGGATTACGACGAAGCCATTCGCCTGTACGGAATCGACAAGCCGGATCTGCGCCTGCCTTCATTCACCGATGTGCGCGACTGCTTCACGCCGGAAAATCTGACCGATCTCGCGATCAATCCCAACCTTCCAGTAGTTGCTATTCGCATTCCGAAGGTGGACGAACTCTCGCGCAAGGAACGCGATGATATCAAGCTCATGTTCCACTCCAAGGGCGGAGCGCGGGTTTACGAAGATTTCAAACGCATCGCAAATAAATTTCCCGATGCGGCAGCAGCGATCAGCAAGAAGTGCCGGGCGGAAGAAAGCGACTTGATCGTGCTCGTCGCCGGCTCGGCACAATCCGGACCGCAAACCGCGCTACCCGCGCATCGCAAAGTAACGCCCCAGGAGCTGGCAATTTACGCATCGGCGGGATTGTTGCGTCTGGCTCTCGCGCAAAAATATGCGGATCGTCACGGCATCTTCAAAAGGACTGGAGACGCGGCGAACGATTATCGCTTTCTCTGGGTCACCAACTTCCCCATGTTCGAATGGGACGAGAGCGAGAAACAGTGGATGGCCGCGCACCACCCTTTCACCTCGCCGCATGAAAGCGATATGAAGCTGCTGGAAGAAGGCGTGGAGTCCGTGAAAGATCCGCAATCGACCCTGAGCGCGGTACGGGCATTGGCTTACGACGTGGTGCTGAATGGAACCGAGTTAGGCTCGGGATCGATCCGTATCCACCGCCAGGATATTCAAAGCAAAATCTTCCGCGCCCTCGGCATGACCGAAGAAGAAGCCCGCAACCGCTTCGGATTCTTTCTCGAGGCCCTCGAGTACGGCACGCCTCCGCACGGCGGCATCGCGCTTGGCCTCGACCGCATCGTCATGATCCTCGCCGGAGCCGAAAGCTTGCGCGAAGTCATCCCCTTCCCCAAAACCGCCCGCGCTGTGGATTTAATGGTGGATGCACCCACGCCGGTCAGCGACGCTCAACTAAGGGAATTAGGGATCGCAATAAAAACTAAGTAGAAGGTCTGCTTTTGGATCGTCTGCTTTTCGGGTTGTTTGCTTTTGGGTGGCGCAGCGCTTTCAGCGCTGCGATCCAGGCTATCCAAGAGAGCGGCTTTAGCCGCCGATGTACCTCAGAGGCTAAAGCTCATTCTTCTGCAAACTTTATCGCAGGCTTGGAAGGTCTGCGCCACCCAAACGCACAAGCATCACGCAGTCAGGAAGACTGGCTTCAGCCTCTGCGGGACATCATCCAACACAAATTCTGGGTGAGCTGAGCTATAGGGATACTGCTCCGGAGTCTCCACCAAGTCGCGCTTTACTGGATTCCGGCGTATGTAATATTTGAAATTGCTGTAGTCTTCAATGTCTCTTACGCGGCGATCATAATAGCTCGGCTGCCAGATTTCTCCCGAATGTCCTAATTCCCTCTTTGCCCGGTAGGAGAACCCTCCCTTGATCAGTTGCAACGATCTTTCCAAGCTGAGAGTCGGTGAGAGCAGCAGATGAAAATGATCGGGCATCAGAACGAATTCATGCAGAAAATAATTTTTCTTGTCCCGGTAATTAAATAAGACTTCCACGAACAGTCGCGCCATGGGTTCTTTGCTAAATAGCAGCCTCCGCTGAAAGGTAGAAGCGGTGATGAAATAGACACCGTAGCCGGTGTTTCTTCTGGGTGGCGCTGCCATAGTTACCTTCAGCGGCCAAAGCTGCATCCCTTTAACTCCACCCTATCGCAGCGCTATAAGCGCTGCGCCACCCAAAGGCAAAAAATCTGCGTCACAGTTCCCGCATCGGAACAGGCAAGCTTCGATCCAGCCAGAAAGCATATCCTCTCTTCTCTTAGTCGTCTCTGCTGCACTTTCAAGCCTGCACCGCCCCAGCATAACTTTTTACAACCCTCCAACATTGTCGTGACACCCCCACTCGCCCCCAAGTCTAGTCTCCAAATTGTCAGCAGGTTGCAATGCCTAAGCGGGCTATCCATCAGCACAGAGTAAGCGCTCAAAGCGGCCCCAGGTAATTCGCAATAGCTAAATAAGGAGGACAACTTGAAAAAAATATTTTCGTTATTCGGACTGCTCATGGCTTTGGCAATTCCGTCCGGCTTATGGGCGCAAGGCTACTCTCAGACCAATCTGGTCTCAAATGTCGCCGGCGTAGCCACCACCACAGACGCTAACCTTTCCAATCCATGGGGCATCTCGTTTATCGGCGGAGACGATTTCTGGATCGCCAACAACAACACCGGCACCTCCACGCTCTACAACGCAACGGGCACCGCAGATTCCCTGATTGTGACTATTCCGGGAGCCGCCAGCAATCCCAACGGCAACTGCAGTCCCGGTTGCCCTACCGGAACCATAGCCAACGCCAACCCCACTTACTTCAGCGGTGCAGCGTTTGTTTTTGATACTGAAGATGGCCTCATCATCAGCTGGGCCTCCGGCACCACAGCCACCATCGCATTCGACAACTCCGCCAGCGGCGCCGTCTACAAAGGTCTCGCCCTGCTTGGTACCAATCTCCTGGCAGCAAACTTCAACACCGGCAAAGTCGATGTCTACGATTCCAACTTCGCCCCCACCTCGCTTGCCGGCTCGTTCTCCGATCCCAATCTGCCCGCAGGTCTTGCTCCGCATGGCATCCACGTCATCGGCAGCCAGGTCTACGTCGCCTATGCCATGCAGGACACTCCCAAGCATGATGCAATGCCCGGCGCCGGCGCAGGCCAGATCGATATTTTCGATAGCAACGGCAACTTCGTGAGCGTCTTCGTCGCCGCCGGCACCAGCAACAACCTCAATGCACCATGGGGCGTGGTGGCGGCTCCAGCCAGCTTCGGAACCTTCGCCAATGACATCCTCGTATCGAATTTCGGCGATGGCACCATCAGCGCCTTCGACACCACCGGAAAATTCATCGGCCAGGTCACCGACTCTACCAGCAAGGTGCTGGTAAATCCCGGCATGTGGGATATGGTCTTCGGCGCCGGCGGCACGGGTGATCCCGGCACTCTTTATTTCACCGCTGGAGGAAGCCTCAACCAGCCCAACTTCCCATCGGGAGGCAGCGCCACCAGCGTCTTCGCCAGCCTCGTTCCAGCAAGCTCAGTCACCGCTCCGAACTTCTCGCTGAGCCTTTCGGCGCCAAGCACAACCGTTAACCCAGGAGGTTCAGCGAACGTCACCGTCAGCGCCGCAGCAGTGGGAGGGTTCAACAGTCAGATCGCGCTGACCTGCACCGCGCCTGCCGGCCTCACCTGCGCTTTCAGTCCCACAACCATCTCCCCCGGCGGTACTTCATCCTCCACATTGACGATCAGCGCTTCATCGACACCGCCCTCCGGTGGTGGAGGCTATAGCGTCCACGGCATGGGATTGTTCCTACCCGGTCTGGGACTTTTCGGAACTCTTCTTACCATCCGCAAACGGAAACCGCTCACCCGCAAGAGCATTCGCTGGATGAGTCTTCTGGGCCTGCTGCTCGTCATCTCGCTCTTCGCTCTCGGATGCGGCGGTGGCAGTAGCAACGGTTCCACCAGCACCCCAGCACCATCAGCACAGAACGTTACCGTGATGATCACAGGTACCTCCGGCTCTCTGGTTCAAACCGCGCCGGTAACCGTCACCGTTAAATAAGGCAGCAAGGGCGCACCGAAATCAGAACATCTATTTCGGTGCGTCCTCTGCGTAGCCAGCTGGAGATGCGATTCGTATCAGGGCATGCCTTCAGGCATGCGGAAAAGCTCGGAAATGCGGATAGTACCGTGGAAGAGCGGCGCTTCAGCGCCGCGTAAGTATCCACAATCAATGCGGGCTTTAGCCCCGTGGTAGCGCTAACCCATTCCCACTCCTGCACTCATCCGAAAAAAGAACACGACCCGTCACCGTCAAAACTCAACCCCTCGTGCTACAAAGAATCTGGTTTTCCCAGCCCGCTCGCTTCCGGTAGCCCGCGCGCAATCAATTCTCCGAGCCTCATCCCAACTAAAGGTGGGACTCCATGCCGCGCGCCTCGCTTTTCATTACCATCCCTCACATCCTTGTCTTATTGCTATTCCTAACCGCGCCCATCTCCGCGCAGGACGCCGCCACCGGCGCCATTCACGGCACAGTCCTCGATCCCGTCGGAGCTCACATCGCCCAAGCCTCCATCGTCGTCGTCAACTCCGCCACCGGCACGCGTTACGCGGCCACATCCGACTCCGAAGGCCGCTTCGTCCTCGATCTTCTACCGCCCGGCGATTACTCCGCCCGCGCCATCGCTCAAGGCATGTCTCCGCAAGTCACGCCCACATTGCACGTTGACGTCGGCGCCGCCGCGGAGATCAAATTCCATCTCACCATCGCCGGACCGCAGGAGAGCATCACCGTCTCCAGCGGCCCCCAGCTCGTCGATACCAAAACCAGCGCCGTCTCCACGCTCATCGACGAACGCGCCATCGCGGATCTCCCGCTCAACGGCCGCCGATTCTCCGATCTCATGCTGCTTTCGCCCGGCGTCACGCAGGACCCGCGCAGCCTCACCTCTGCTACAAACGGCGATCTTTCCTTCGGAGGTCTTCGCGGATTTCAGAACAGCTTCCTCGTCGATGGCGGCGACTTCAACAACGCCTTCTTCGCGCAGGCCCGCGGCCTCTATCGCGCGCCTTACCAGTTCTCGAACGAAGTCGTGCAGGAGTTCCGCGTTTCCTCCAATTCCTACGGCGCTGAACAAGGACGCGCCGGAGGAGCGGTCGTCAACGTCATCACGAAGTCCGGCTCCAATCACTGGCACGGCTCCGGCCTCTATTACATCCGCGACAGCGCCTTCGGTGGAGCAGCAACTCCCTTTATGACTTTCAAGCCCCACAGCGAGCAGCAGCAAGGCGGAGCCACGCTCGGGGGTCCACTCAAGAAAAACAAAATTTTTTTCTTTGCCGGCTTTGATCAGCACTTCTTCCACGTGCCTGATGTCGTCGAATTCCTCAATGGCTCCATGCAGGTAGTTCCGCAGGCCGGCACCGGACCCTACACTCCCGGCGACTACGAAGCCAGCGATCAAGCTCTCGTCTTCGCCGCCGCAGCCCAGCTAAATTCGCTCGCCGGCTCTTATCCCGCCGCGCAAATCGGAAACGCTTCCTACGCCAAGGTCGATATCAATCTCTCCCCGCGCAACCAGCTCGGCATCCGCTTCAATTCTTCCCGCTACTGGGGATCGAATAATGTCTTCCTCGATCCAGCCAGCCCCGTCACCTACGATTCCATCACCGATAACGGCGAAGAAACCGTCTCCACAGAAACCGGTTCGGTCGTTCTCACCTCAAGTCTCACCCCGCGCCTCATCAGCCATCTGCGCGCGCAGTTCTCCCGCGACCTGCAGCAGTCTTATACCAACACCACCGATACTCTCATCAAAGTCACCGACATCATCGACGGCATCGGACGCTCCGACCTGCTCCCTCGCGCCACACGCGAACACCGTGGCCAGCTCGCCGAAACTCTCAGCCTCGATACCAGCCGCCACTCTTTCAAGTTCGGCGGCGATTCCCTCATCACCTGGCTCTACGACTATTTCCCCAGCCAGCAAAGCGGCGAATACATTTTCGATCCCATCAAGGTCAATCCCTTTACCTTCGAGCCGCAGGAAGCCGGACTCCCGCTCACCCCGCTCCGCGCCTTCGCCCATGCCGTCCCGCATTACTACCTGCAGAACTTCGGCCCCACCACTTCCAATCCCAACAGCAACGACTATGCCGCCTTCGCGCAGGATACGATCCGCGCCACAAATCATCTCGCGCTAAACCTAGGCGTGCGCTGGGATCTCCAAACCTTCACCACAGCCGGACTCCAGTCCAATCCACTATTTCCGCCCTCCGGCAAAGTTCCTTTCAAGCCCTACAACTTCGGCCCGCGCGCCGGACTCGCCTACTCCATCGGCAAGGACCATCCTTTCGTCATCCGCGCCGGCTACGGGATCTTCTACGTCCGCATTCCTCAGATCTACAACTCCGCCATCGCCACCGAGAACGGCATCACCGACGCGCAGGTCTTCCTTAACAACACCAACTTTTACGACCACCAACTCTTTCCCGTATATCCCAACCCGCTGGTAAATTGCCCAGTCACGACCGCCACTTCCTGCAACCTGCCTGC
This sequence comes from uncultured Acidobacteriaceae bacterium, assembly GCA_963838015.1. GTDB lineage: Bacteria > Acidobacteriota > Terriglobia > Terriglobales > Acidobacteriaceae > Sulfotelmatobacter. Next base: position 953,929 of record CAWIPG010000002.1, read on the forward strand.
TGGATTCACCGAGGGCGTCACCAACGATGTTTCCGCCTTCGCTCCCAACTTCGTAACCCCGCGCGTGCAGCAGACCAGCCTCACTCTCGAGCGCGAAGTTGCCGACCACACCACCGTCGCGATTTCCTATCTCTACGTCCACGGCGAACATCTCATCCGCGCGCTCGATGTAAATCTCCCGCCGCCGACCGCCGTCAATTACCCGCTCTTCGATTCCACCGGCTCCATCTTTCAGAATGGCTATTACACTGTTGATACTTTTGCCACCTGGCAGTACACGCAATCTCTGACCTGCCCGTTCCCGCCCTGCATCAATCCCCTGGGACGCCCTACCTCCCAACTCGGCTCCATCGACGAATTCCAGAGCGCCGCCTCGAGCGTCTACAATGGCGCAACTCTCTCCATCAATCGCCGCATGCCCCACGGCGCCTATCTCCGTCTCGCCTACACCTACGCCCACGCCATCGACGACGGTCAAGACGCCCTGGTCGCCGGATCGCCCGCGACCGTCCAGAATTCCTACCAGCCCAATGCCGAGCGCGGCCCCAGCGTCACCGATCAGCGCAACCGCTTCGTCGGCGCATTCTCGTTGGAACCTCGTCCCTTCCATCGCGAACACCAACTCCTCGGCCACATTTTCAACGAATGGAAACTCTCCAGCATCGTAACCGCCGGCAGCGGCAGCCCCGTCAACGCCACGGTCTCGGGCGATCCCAACCAGGACGGCAACTACGACAACGACCGCCTCCCCGGCTACAGCCGCAACGGATTCACCGGACCCGACTACTCTTCCACCGACCTGCGCTTAGTCCGCAAAATCCACATCTCCCACGAATACCGTCTGGAATTCACCGCCGATTCCTTCAACCTCTTCAACCGCGACAACCAACGTGTCGAAATCACTACCGACGGCCTCACTGCCGAAGCCACCACCTTCGTCCCGTACACCGTCTACGTCAACGGAACTCCCTACCCCGCTTACTATCAACAACCTCAACAGAGTTTTCTAAAACCCACCGCCGCCTTCGCCCCGCGCCAAATCCAATTAGGCCTGAAATTCATCTTCTGAGATCGGCGGTGGCAGTCTGTGGCACGGAAAAGGGTGGCCCATGTCTCGCGCACTTTGCGAGACGTGGGATTCCACGGCTTCATCCTGTGAGGATTTTGAAGGCGAAAGAATGCGGGGATCGCCGTTTTTGGTTGGATAATCAAATCCGTGTTAATCCGCGCGAATCCGGGGCCCGAGCCACAATCCCTGCAACTTTTCACCCACTTGACTTCCCCCCAATTCCTTGCAATAACTATCCGGTCCTAGTAACGTAGTAACCGTCCATCCGGACTGGTTTGGGGGTGTGTTCAGATTGGCGGAAATTCGACTGCAAGAGGGTGAATCCCTCGAGAATGCTTTGCGCCGTTTCAAGCGCAAGGTGCAGCAGGAAGACATTATCAAAGAGGTCAAGCGCCACTCTTTTTACCTGAAGCCCGGTGAGAAGAAACGCGTCAAGGCCGCACTTGCTCGCAAGCGCGCCCGTAAAAAGGTTCGCAAGGAGCAGGATTGAACCAGCAAGGCTTTAATAAAACCAGACTGGAAAGATTCAAGGAGCAGGATTGAGGCAGTAAAGGGTCGTCCCCTTCCCGGGGCGGCCCTGCTCTGTTGGCCCCCACCATACAGAGTTGCAGTTAGGGATCATTCAACAAGCACATCCAATCGGAATTTAAGCCAGATAGTTTGTATCCACGCGCCGTTCCAGGTGCGTGGCGGGCCGAGTCCAGGGGAAGTTTGAGGGGGATGTATATCACCTGTGTTTGCTCTGTGCCACCGCCTCCCCGCGAGTGGTGAGCGCACCACGGGCACAAGGGAGCCATCCTCAATGGAATTTCAGGATAAGGTACTGACCTGCATCGATTGCGGCGCCGATTTTGTTTTTACTGCCGGGGAACAACTGTTTTTCTACGACAAACAGTTTAAGAACCAGCCCAAGCGTTGTAAAACCTGCAAGTCCAAACGCGTTTCCGTTCTGTCCACAACCGCGCCACGCGAGTCCCACCACTACGCTCGCGTGGAAACTCGAGCCACGTGCTCGCAGTGTGGCAAGGAGACCACCGTCCCCTTCCGCCCCACGCAGGGCCGCCCGATCTTATGCCGGGAATGCTTCACGCAGAAGAAGACTCAAGCCACTGCCTGATCACTTCGGCGGCCGGTCGGTTGCGGAATATCCGAATGTGAGGACAGCCGCCCTCGGCTGTCCGCCGGGCTTTAGCCCGGCTGTTTTCCATCGCATATCCATCAATCGCAGTAAGACAGTTTCGCGTGGTCCGGAACAACATCGACCGGCCTCCGCACTTGCGCTACCATTAACTCCGTGCCCACCTTCCACGTAGAAAACTTCGGCTGCCGCGCCACCCAGGCCGACGGCGCCGCCCTCGAACGTCAATTCGAAACGCGCGGCCTCATGCATGCCACCGCCGCTCAAGCCAATCTCGTCATCCTGAATACCTGCACCGTCACCAATTCCGCCGACCAGGATGCCCGCGCCGCCATCCGCCGCGTGCAGCGCCAAAACCCCCTGGCAAAAATAATCGTCACCGGATGCTACGCCCAGCGTGCTCCTGAAGAAATCGCCGCCCTGCCGGGCGTCAGCGCAGTAATCGGCAACTCCCACAAACACGAACTCGCCGAAATCGCGTTAGGTCGCATCACGTGCGATAGCACCAATCCCAACGACCAGGCCAATGACTATGATCGGGAAGGGCACGACTTTAGTCGTGCCATAAGTGTCTCTTTCGAACCGGCTTTAGCCGCTGATGCCAACCAGCCAAAAGTTTCTCAATGCTTCCTGCCCATCCACTCTCTGACTGAGAACCGAGAGCTGAGAACTGAGAACCGGATTTTCGTCTCCGATATCTTCGCTCACACCGAACTCCTGGCCGCACCCGTCTTCGAAGCCGGCGAGCTCACGGAAAATACCCGCACACGCCCCAACCTAAAAGTGCAGGACGGCTGTGATAACCGCTGCTCCTTCTGCGTAATTCCCAGCGTGCGCGGCCACAGCCGTTCGCTACCGCAACCCGAAATCATTCACGAGGTGAACACTCTGGTAGCCGCGGGCTACCGCGAAGTAGTAATCAGCGGCATCAACCTGGGCCGCTGGGGACGCGATCAAGTGTGGGGCGGGCGCCCTCGCCCGCCAAAACTAACCAGAAGCACGGACCCAAAAAGTTTCGCGGATCTGATTCGAATCATCCTGTCAGAGACGGCCCTTGAAAAACTCCGCATCTCCTCCGTCGAGCCCATGGACTGGACCGACGATCTCATCACGCTCGTCGCCTCATCTCCACGCATCGCCAAACACGCGCACGTCCCGCTGCAATCTGGCAGTGACGCCGTGTTGCGCCGCATGCATCGCAAATATCGTCCCTGGCACTACCGCGAGAAGATTGAAAAGATCCGCGCCGCCATGCCCACCGCCGCGATCGGTGCCGACGTTATGGCCGGATTCCCCGGCGAAACCGACGCTGAATTCGAAGCCACGCGCCGCCTCATCGCAGACCTGCCCTTCACCTACCTGCACGTCTTCACCTACTCCGCGCGTCCCGGCACGCCCGCCGCTACGATGCCAAATCAAATTCCGATCCACATTGCCCGCGAACGCAACCGCGTCCTGCGCGATCTCGCCGCCGAAAAAAAATCCACCTTCATACAATCCTTCATCGGCCGCCCGATTGAAGCCATCACCCTCAATGAAGCTCACATCCGGCCCGATGGAGAATTCACCGAAGCCCTCACCGACAACTATCAGAAGCTTTATCTAAAGGGACGCCACACTCCCAACCGCTGGCTCACCGCGCAGGTCGAAAAAATAGAAGACGGAGCGTTCGTAGGATCGCTCGCGTAGAGACAGCCGAGGATTCAGATCTGCGCTGATTCCTCGGGATCAGGCTCGCGCACCGGCGCATCCGGATTCTCCGGCGGGTTCGGCGGTTCTTTGATGGGCGGCGGAGAAGGCTCTGCAGGCGTTCGAAGATAGTAGAGGGTGAGCAAGCCTGATTCGAATTGGATCTCGATTGACATGGATTCTGGCACAAGAACGCGCTTAAGAGGATGCCCTGCAGATCGCGCTAACGTTCTCCGGCGACTTGCTATTCCCTAGGCGGACTTTTGCAATTCCACTCCGTATCGCTTTGCCGCCGATTCGATCCGCTTCCACGCCGCGCGACGCTCCGCCTCGGTAACGCCCTCCACCTGATTGAACCGCGCAGCCGCATTGCGTACGTGCGAAGCATTCTCCAGCGGCTCCTTGCGCTGCTTGGGGAAAGCGAACTTGGTTGGCGATATCCGATCACGAGTTGGCTTGGTTAGCTTCGCCATGATTTTCCTCCCTTGACCAACCTTTTGACGCCAACGGGTGCGGCTTGGTTGTTCTTCAAGCTCCCAGAATCGGAGAGACTCGTCCTCGGCTTACTCCCTAACGCCCGGTTTTGGTCGGTTGATCCTTGCCTCCCACCACCTGCGCATGACCCAGTGCCGCCACCAGTGACAATCCCCCGATCACATTGCCGAGCAAAGTTGGTAGAAAAAAATGCGCAATATAGGTTCCCCAGGAAATGGATTTCGTGACCACCAGAAAAAACATCGTCGTCGATCCCGCGATGATGTGGTTGAATCCGCTAAGGCCAACCAGATAGGTCAGGATAATGATGATGCTCACTCGCGCCGACTCTGCGGCAGGCAGCAGCCATACCATCAATGCGATCAACCATCCCGCAAAGATTGCACGCACCAGCACCGTCCCGAATCCCGCCTCAAGATGAGCGGCGCCAATCTGCGTCAGGCACTGCTGCGTATGCGCATCGAAGATGCCGACTTTCCCGATGCACAGCGCGAACAGGAATGTTCCCACCAGGTTCGCACTCAGCACCACTGCCCACAAACGCAGCATACGCAGCAAGGTGGACAAGTCTTTCCGCACCAGAAGCGGCAAAACCACAGTGAGCGTATTTTCCGTAAACAGTTGCTGGCGTCCTAGGATGACGATTAGAAATCCCACGCAGTATCCGGCTGACGCGATCAATGGCCGCCACGGCTGATCGGGCAGGTGAGCCATGAGCAACCCCTCGGCAATAAAGGAAAATCCCATGGAAAGTCCCGCAGCCAACGCCGACCACCCCAACGCCGATGCGGTCCGGTGCAATTCCTCTTCGCCTTCGCGCCGGATGGTCTCGTAAACCACATTCGCGCCAATGGCCAGCCGTTCCTCGACTTGCTTCTGCTCCGCGCGTGTCGTGATCGTACCTTCCGCCGCGGGTATCTCGTCCTTGGCTTGCTTCTTGTTCACGATGTTCCTTTTCAAAGTGATAAAGACGGTCCTAAAGAAATTTAAAGCCAGGCCGCTTCCCCGGTTTACATCATACCCGCGCATCAATTCCGGGCCGAGCCGGCGCGCAACGTAGAATCTTTGACGGCACGATATTTTCTACATAGCCGCACGGGCCGGGAATTGGCATCTAAGCCTTGGCTATATAAAGAACCAGCAATGAACAGGACAGGGGTGGACGATCGAAGACGAACAGTGTCAGAGAATCGGCGGAGGATATGAGGCGATGAAGTTCAGATTTTTACTGTTTCTCTGAATGAAGCCAAGATTTTATCTACACCGGTTCAGGATCCAACCCCACGAGAACTCGGAGGAACGTGAGCGAAGAAACTACAAGCCATACGCCAAAGAATGATTCGTCAAAGAATGACTCGTCGAAGAATGCAATATCAAAGTTTGACTGGGTGACAGCGCGTTCCTCCTGTTCTCTGGCAAACGTATTCAAGACGCTCCGATTACAAGTCGAAGAGGACGTCAAAACTCGCAACGGTCTGCGCCCCGCCAATTCCCCCTACGAATTTTCCATCGCCGATAGCAACGGCGGCTTTGCCGTTGTTTTGAAAGGCAAAGATCTGAAAGCTGACGACCTGGAAGCCAAAGACGTTCAAAGGTCGGTAATCTTCACGCAGGCTGAGCACGCAATCCAGGTGCGCGACGGCATCGGCAGCCCCATGTTCGACGTGACTCTCACCTTCGACGACGCCGGGGCCTGCAAGCTCAACGTAAACGGCGAGTCGCGCGACTTCTGGCAGGTACGCCGAATGGCCCTCGAAGAGCTATTGTTCCCGACCCTCTAGATCGCAGAGGTCCACAACCCATGTGGGGACAGCCGCCCCTGTGTATCGGGCCGCAGCGGGTCCGGAGAGTGCTGTCGATTGCTTTTGTGCTCACTCGCGAAAGAGTTCGGAAAACTGCTCGGGAAGGGCACGACTTCAGTCGTGCCATCTAGGCCCAATAAGGACTCGGGCTTTAGCCCCTGAGGGTGGTCTTCAATGACTTCCACTTTCCACCGGCGCGGCTGAGACGGCTACCGGCGTCAGACTCGCCTTCACTGCCACCCCCGGCAGCTCATCCCCACGAAAGAATTTATCTTTAGCCGCGCGCATCTCCGGCATCGCCTCGTATGGCTTACTGTAGTCGTTAGCGGCATTCCAGAACAAGAATCCAATGCCGCCTTTTTCTTTCGCGGTGGCGACCTGCACCTTAATGTACTCGGGCGAATAAGTTTTCGTGCGCCACCGGAAGGCTTGCAGCCATGGCCGGATGACCACTCCGCTGCCTTTCGTGATCAACTCGAAGCGCTGCATCGATTCCCCGATGAAGTGCTCGGGCGCGTCGCCAGGATGCTCAATGTTATCCATGCCGAAGAAGTGCGAAGGATAAATCATGGGCGAAAGCACATCGCAATATTTCGCCATGCCCACGATGTCCTGTCCAGTATGCAAGAGATCGACCGAGCGCTGCCACGCCATCACGCCGAACACATCGAGCGAGAGCAACACGCCTGTGGGATGCAGTTCCGCATAAGCCTTCTTCAGGAAGTCAGTAATAACGTCGGAGCGCTGCCATGTGGGATGCTCATTCTGAAAAACGAAGCTCGCATCTTTCTGATCGCCTTCCGCTGGAAAGCGAACGTAGTCGAACTGAATTTCATCTGCGCCCGACTGCGCGACGAATTTGGCCAGTGCGATGTCGTAATCCTGAACTTGGTGATTGGAAGAATCAGTCCAGACCAGCTTGCCGTTTTCGCGCCACGGCGCGTGATTCTTCTTTGATTGCACCGCCAACTCTGGATGCTCCACGACCATGCGTTCATCGCGGAACATGGCGACGCGCGCGATCGCGTGCATGTTTTCGGAATGCAGAAAGTGCACGTATTTCGGCAGGTCGTGAATATAAACCTGATGCTTGCCCAGCAGCGGATGCTCGAAAGGAATGTTCACGCTGCCATCGGAATCTTTAATATCGAACACCACCGCGTTGCCGCCCACTTCGCGCCAGTGGCGGACGATGCGCATTCCATGGTCGCTCGCAGCCATCACGCCAGTAAGGTAGATGGCGCGCACTTCAAAATCTTTAGGAACAGAAACGGTTTTCTCAATGATCGGCGCGGGAAGAATTCCGGGGATTGTGATCTGCTCGCCGTTTTTCAGAATATTCCCGGAACCAAGTTTATTTGTATTGCGAATGGCTTCAGCCAACCCCGAAGAAGTAAGATATCCGGTCTTCTGCAAATATCTGTGCGCAACCGCGGGAATGCTTTCTCCGCGCTTCGCCGTATAAATCTCGGTACCCGCAACAATCGAAGGCGAAGGTTGTGACGAAGGAATATCCACAGGCTTCACAGAAGCAGCAACCGTGGCGCTGACGGGAGTTAGCTGCACGCCCTGCGCTGCCGCAGCAGCCACAACCGGCACGGCTTGCGCGCTCTGCGGTTGCGCCGCAAAAGCGGAAAAGAACTGCGGACTCAGCCGCATAGCGGCCACGGCAAACAGAACACACGAGATTGCAGTAATGGCAAGAACAGACGAGCGGCGCAAAGTTCCTCCCGGGCCTACCACCAGGATGCTATCTCGCACCTCGCCCTCGGGCTAGTTACTGCCGGTCATCTCCCCCTCGTTCAGTGCGAAATTTTCTGCACTTGGCGCCGGCTGCGCCCGCAATCCTGTTCCGTTCGCGAGTAAAAACCTCAAACACAGAGGTCACAGGGGATCACAGAGGAAATCCAACGGCTCGCTAGCCAAATGTTGAAACTTGGTACTGGGTACTGGGTACCAGGTACTGTTCTTTTTCCCTGCGCAAACTATTTCTCTTCCTTTCTCTTAACTTTCCACCGCTGCCTGTTCTAATATTGTCGGCAACAGTCTAAGTCCAGCCAGATACAGGGTTTTTGCGTTCTCAAGTCCTCCGCCATACGTGGCCAGACGCTTGCTTATTCGAAGAGTACCCGGAAGCGCCAACGGGATCTGGCCAAGCAGCTGGTTTTGAGTGACAAATTTTGTCACTTCTGAAACAGAGGAGCTTCGAGTCCATGGCGAGTTCGGGTAAGAAGCAGGCAAAGGCCGCAGATACGGCCTGGGACAGGACAGACAACTACCTTATGAGAACGAACCTCGCTACCGTGCTCGATCCGAACCGCCGCAGCGCCGACGCTGGAGAATTTGAAGCCGCCCTTCGCCGCCGCATCGTGGGGCAGGACCAGGCTGTGGAGAAGGTCGCCGAGATTTACCAGATGTTTCTGGCCGGCCTGAATGCTCCGGGGCGTCCCGTGGGCAACCTGCTTTTCCTGGGACCGACCGGCTCGGGCAAAACTCGCGTGGTGGAAGCCATGGCCGAGTCTCTCTTCGGCGATGCGCATGCCTGCATCAAGATCGACTGCGCCGAGTTCCAGCATTCGCACGAGATCGCGAAGCTCATCGGTTCGCCTCCGGGCTACCTCGGCCATCGCGAGACTCATCCCCTGCTCACGCAAGAAGCGCTCAACCAGTGGTTCACCGAAAAGCTGAAGCTCTCGATTCTGCTGTTCGACGAAATCGAGAAGGCGAGCGACTCGCTCTGGCAACTGCTGCTCGGCATTCTCGACAAAGCTACGCTCACGCTCGGCGACAATCGCCGCGTCGATCTTTCGCAGTGCATCATCATTCTAACCTCGAACCTGGGCGCCAGCGAGATGACCAACCTGGTCGAGGGCGGCCTGGGTTTTGCGCCCAAGGTCGTGGAAGTCGACAACAGCTTCGACGACAAAATTCAGCGCACCGCGGTGGAAGCGGCGCGCCGCAAGTTCACGCCGGAGTTCATGAACCGCATCGATAAGACCGTGGTCTTCAAGACTCTGCGTGACGAGCATCTGGCGCAGATTCTGGAAATTGAACTCGGCATGGTGCAGCAGCGCGTGCTCATGGCAGCAGGAACCAACCAGTTCGTCTTCAACTGCACCGCGGGCGTGAAGGAATTTTTACTGAAGGAAGGCACTGACCCACGCTATGGCGCGCGCCATCTCAAGCGCGCCATCGAGCGGCACCTTGTTTTCCCGTTGGCAAATCTGGTGGCCACTGCACAGGTAAAACTCGGCAACTTCGTCCGCGTCGATATGGCTTCCGAGAATCAGATGATCTTCGTCAAGGAAGCTGAAAACGCCATGGCGCCGGTTCTGCTCGAGCGCTACGGAGCTGCCGCCGCTAACATGCCCGCGGTCCGCGCAGCGCGCACCGCCGTGAATGGACGCCGCGACCTGGGCGCAAGCCCCATCGCGGAAAGCAAATAAGTTTTCGGTAGGTAAACCTCGCTTGACCGCATCTCGCGAGGCCTCTCGGCGCCGGCACCCACCGGCGCCTTTTTTCTTCCTCCCGAAGTGCTGTAATTTCCTTCCGCAAGATTAGAGAAAATTAAAATTCCACCCTTCCAGTTCAGACCTAAGCTACGTACCGAGGTGACATATCCCAGCAGAATTTTCCTAGCTAGAGTGACTTCAACATCAAGAACTTTTACGCAGTTGAGGTCTGGATGTCCCCCAATCCCTGTAGCAATAAGTTTGCCGTCCACTTTTTTTGCCAAATTGTTCCTCACTTTGTCACTCACATAAGAATCGCATCGCTGCTCCTGCTTTGCGTTTCACTCTGGGGATGCGGAGTGTCAACCAGCAACCCTGCCAAGAGCATCACGTCTACGCCTCCCACTTCCGCCAACTCGGCAAATCCGACGGTTTCCGTATCACCTGGAACCGCGTCTGTCCCGTCCAGCGGCCAACAGCAGTTCACCGCCATCGTCACGAATACCAGCAATACCGCGGTAACATGGTCAGCCAGCCAGGGCGCGGTCACTCAGTCTGGCCTTTTTACGGCACCTTCGGTGACCACGCCCCAGGCGGTGACCGTAACCGCCGCCTGCATCTCTTATCCCAGTGTGCAGGCAGTGACGAATATCACAGTTGTGCCAACGGAGGTGAGCACGGTAAGCCCTCTCATGATTACGACAGAAACTTTGGCAAACGCGACGGCGACAGCAACCTACTCGCAAAATCTATCAGCCGCAGGCGGCACGCCGCCGTATTCATGGAGCATCACTTCGGGGAGCTTGCCCGCGGAAATCCAACTCAATGACTCAAGCGGCGTAATCTCCGGAACCACCACTCAAACCGGGCAGTTCAATTTCACAATTCAGGTTGCGGATTCTTCGTCGTCACAACAAGTCGTCAGCGTTCCACTCGGAGTGAATGTCCAGACGCCGCCCTCCCCAACTCCACCGACTCCACCAACCACAACACCACCGCCCGGTCCTGGGATTCCAGCAACTTTTTTCGGCATGCACGTCAACCGCTTTGAGAGTGGGGTGTTTCCCTACCCCACGATTCCATTCAGCGGGTACCGCACCCTCGACAGCAGCATTCTCTGGAGCGATCTTGAAACTTCCGCTGGAACCTATGACTTCGCGCGGATCAATACTCGCCTGGCGGCTGCGCAGGCGGCTGGCGTGGACGTGGTTTATTCGATCTACAACACACCTTCGTTCCACTCTTCCAAGCCCACCGACGCCACCTGCGCCACAACACCCAACACCGGGCCTGGAGGCTGCGACCCGCCTGTGGACATCAACCCCGATGGCAGCGGCACCGATGCCAGCCTGATCGCTTTCCTGACCGCGCTGGTGAATGATGTGGGAACCCAGATTAAGTATTACGAGATATGGAATGAAGTGAACATCACCACGGAGTGGACCGGCACGAACGCACAACTGTTACGCATAGCGCAGGATGCGCGAGCTACGATTCTGGCAGCGAATCCCAACGCAATGTTTCTGAGTCCATCCTTTACCAACCTGACGTATCCCAGAGTCGCTGCCATGGAAGCTGCTTATCTGGCTACATCTCTTAACGGCTCCACAGGCAGCCAGGCGGCCGACATCATCAACTTCCACGGCTACGTGGTCACCCCTGCGCTGCCGGTAGCAGAAGCTGAGAATGAAGTCGTTAATCTGAATAACCTGCAAGCAGTTTTATCGAGCACAGATCTGGCGAAACCGCTGTGGGATACGGAGTTCAGTTATGGCCCGGCGGGGCTGGGAGATCCGGACTTGAATTCTGCATTCATCGCCAAGCACCTGTTGATCCAGGCTGGCCAGGGAATCGCCCGCGCGTTCTACTTCGATTGGGACATCGGCGAGCAAGAAGCTTTGTGGAGCGATACGCTTACGGATTGCCTGGAGGCAGGAACGCCGAATAGTGGCGGCTATCTGTGTGAGACCGGCACTGCCTACCAGCAAGTGGAGACGTGGTTGTTAGGAAACACGGTAACGCAGCCTTGTTCCGGCCCCCTGAGGCCGCTGACGGGAGTATGGACCTGCGGCATCACGAAATCCAATGGTACGCAGGCGCTCGCAGTTTGGGACTCTTCGCAAACCTGTTCGGCCGGTAGTTGTACCACTTCAACGTACAACTACACCGGTGCTTACACTCAGTTCTTTACCCTCGCCAATGTGAATGGCGGAAGTGTATTAAGCGGCGGCACCGTTCAGATCGGGGTAAAGCCGATCCTGCTGTCGCAGTGAAAGCACCACACAGTCAACCGCCGCGTCTTCATCCAAGTCGTGCGCGGTATCGCCTGGTTACTGCCCATCCCATTGCCGTGAGCGCTGCCAGGATGAACAGTACCGTTGATCCGCCTTCCGGAACCGTCACCGGCCTCACAGGAAATGCAGGGCGCGGGTCGGGTCTCAGGATGATGAGCCGCCCGGTCTGCGGACTCATTACAAGATTCACAAACGCTATGAGCTCCATAAATAACTGCTCCACTTCTTTTTCCAAATGCGTACGCACCCGATAAATTGGGGCATATTGATGGTAGCTGGCGGCGCTGTCGAGGAAAATGGCCCGCAAGAGGGGGTACAGAAGTAATAATTACGAACGGTTCTGAAGCGGCATACCAGACGGCTGCCAAGACCATGCAAATACGAAAGATAAGAGCGCGCTGCCGGCTCAGCGCTTTCCCGGCGCGGAGTGAAACGGATCGGCTTCCGCCTTGCCCGGCGTGTCTTCCGGACTTGGGATGTCCAGATTGACGACGACTGGCTCCTGACCGCTGCGCACAACCACTGCCTCCACCGGTTCATCTTTGCGCGCGTTCAATTCCTGGTGAGGAACGTAGGGAGGAACGTAAACAAAATCGCCCGGCCCCGCTTCGTCGACGAACTCCAGGTTATCCCCCCAACGAAAGCGCGCGCGGCCTCGTACCACGTAGATCACGGTTTCTAATTCCCCATGATGATGTGGGCCGGTTTTTGCATTGGGATGCACCACCACAGTTCCGGCCCAGAGCTTTTGCGCGCCTACCCGAGCGTGCGAGATAGCCTCGGCGCGCGTCATACCAGGTGTCTGAGGTGTGTTGCCGTCCAGTTCACCGCCACGAATGATGCGCAATCCATGATTTTTCCAGTCGGGCATTCCGTCTCCTCCGCAAAACCTCTCCTCAACATGGTGCAACTTGCGGAGCCCGATTGGCAAGTTCGGTGCAGACTGAGAAACGAGATTGAGAAAAGAGACCGAAAGAAAAGAGAGTTGTCGCAAACCGCCAACTACACCGCAGTTGCGCGTTTCCCTACGATGGCATCGTAAAGATTTTTCTCCACGGTCGCCAGATCAGCCTTGCTATCTAGTACGAGATGGGCGTAGCTCTTGCTCGGCACCACGTACTGCCGCGTCGCCGGTAAAACCGTATTCTTGTATTGCCACAGGATAAAGTCGAGAGCGCGTTGACGTTCGGTAATGTCTCTCACTTTTCGGCGATGAAAACATATCTCTTCGGGAGCATCCAGGTAGATGGATAGATCAAAGTGCGGGCGCAGTTGCGGAAAATGCAAAGCCAGAATGCCTTCCACAATCAGCAAAGGCTTGGCAGGAACGCGTTCGCGCCGGCTCACGCGCAGGTGCTGCGCAAAGTCGTAAATGGGAGCCTCGATGGGCTTGCCTGCGGCGTAGGCGCGGATATGGCTCTCTAGCAGCGGTACATCGATGGCACTGGGCGCATCATAGTTCTGCTTCGCTCGTTCTTCCAGCGGAAGATGGTTCACTTCAACCGAGTAGACCTCCATCGAGATAACGTGCCCATTGAGACGAGAGGCAACGTGCTTGGCGACGCTCGATTTACCGCTGCCGGATGGACCGGCCAGGCTAACGACGAAGACCTTTCCCTGAATCGGAGTGGCACTCATGATGGCGGGCACGCTCGCGTGATTTTACTTCCTCGCTAAGGATACCCTGTAAAATCCCCGCCCGGTAGCGGCTTTGCGCACTCAAAGGGTCATGGTTGGAGTGCTAAGTCCCGAATCGAGAGTGGAGAACTGCTACCTTCAGCTTTTCAGGCTTCAGGTAGCCGGGAAGCGAGCGCGTCTACCTAGAACCGCTTGCGTAGAAATTCAAGAAGGATATAGCCGGTGAACGCGGCAATCGCGGCGATTTCAAAATTGGCCATGGTAAAAACATCTTCGAGCGCCCAGGCCATGCCCCTCTTCGCGCCCATGCCTGAGCGCTCAAACTCCCCCATCAGAAGATTGGAATAAAAGAGAAAGATGATAAAGCCTACCTCGATCACGGCTCTCCAGATATTTTTCTTCATCGTAAGCTGTCAATTTTCGTCGGACGGACTTGCTCTCGAGCGATTGCTGCTGTGGTTGCCATTCTAGACGAATCGCTGTGCGCCCGTCAGCGTCGCGCAGAAAGACGGGAATGGGCAAGCATCCACCAACAAAAAAACCCATCGCAGCCATAACAATTCTCAATAGAAACTTTACAGCTTCCTTATATGCCGCAACTTATGCTTCTTCGTCGAGGACTGCCAATCACTTGATCTCTCGCAAAGCACTTTTTTTTCTCGCACTTTTGTCTCTGTTCCAGATCGCGGCGCTTTTTTGCTCTCTTGCGGCTTTCGGCCAATCAACGTCCGGAGAATCTCCCATCGTTCCCACTGCCGGGCTCAACATCCGATTAGATCAGGGCAGCTTCTTCCGGCGGCTATCCAAGGCATACGCCGACGATTGGTGGAAGCCCGCGGTGGCGAGTGCAAGTGGCATGGAGCCAGCCTTTCGTGGCGATCCCGCGCCGGTCAATGGGCCGCCATTCCCATTCTCCACCTGGCCGGTTGGAGGCACTGTATCGATCGGCCAGCCCTGGACACAAGCTGGCCCTTGGATGACAGCACTCTGGAACGGCCCACACGGCGACTTCTGGAAGAAAAATAAGATTCAGATTTATGGCTGGCTGAATGTCGGCGCAAACTTCAGCACCTCGAAAGGTGGCGTGAATCCGACGGCGGGCAAGTACAACAACTTTCCCACGGCTTACGACGAAGTGCCGAACTCGATCCAACCCGATCAGGAAGTGCTCTACATCGAGCGTCAGCCCGACACCGTGCAAACCGACCACTTTGACTGGGGCTTCCGTCTCTCCGGCCTCTGGGGCCTCGACTACCGTTTCACTACGGCAAAAGGTTACTTCAGCCAGCAATTGCTCGGGCACTCTCCGGGCAAGGAGTATGGCTTCGATCCCGTCATGATGTATCTGGATCTGTACTTCCCTCACATCGGCGAGGGCACCGATGTTCGCATCGGACGCTACATTTCTCTCCCCGACATCGAAGCCCAACTCGCGCCCAACAACTACACCTACAGCCACTCATTGCTCTATACGTTTGACTGCTACACCCAAACCGGGATCAACGCGACCACTCGCATCAACTCGCACTGGACCATGCAGGTAGGCCTGTCTCCTGGATGCGAATCGGCGCCCTGGAACCTGACCGACTCGCGCCTCACGCTGAATTGGTGTGTGCAGTATTCGTGGCATACCGGCGGGGATTCGCTCTATCTTTGCGACAACGAGACGAACCTGTCTAAAGACAGCGGCCAGTACGCCTACAACAACCTGCAAGCGTACTACCTCACCTGGTATCACAAGATCGATAACAATTGGCATTTAGCGACGGAGAGTTGGTATCAGTGGATGAAGCAGGCGCCCAACCTCGCCTACAATCCGCCTGCCGGCTCGGATTTGCCGCCAATCGATCCCGTTCAGCCGGAGACGGGCTCCAATGGAGCTGTCTGCAACAGCAACACTGCCTTCACTTGCTACGCCCCGGAGTGGGCGATCGTAAATTACCTCGAGCGGCAGTTTGGAGCGCACAACTACATCTCGATTCGAAACGAATACTTCGATGACATCGCCGGCCAGCGCACCGGAACCAAAACGCGTTACACGGAGCACTTGTTCGGCTGGGGCCATTGGGTTGGGACCACGGTTTTATTCCGGCCCGAAGTACGTTTCGAACACTCCTACGATGCCCCCGCCTATCAGAATGGTACGAAGAAGAGCCAGCTCACGGCGGCGGGAGATGTGATTTTCTTTTTCTGAGGTGAGTGCTGAAGGCACGAAGCCGTGCCCTTCCCAAGCTTGCTGGAACTGAGAAACCTTCCCTATCCGCCAGCCTTCAACTCCGTCAACACCTGCTTGGCAATTTCCTTCAGCGTCTCGAACACGCCCACGCCCTGAAATGCCACTGCCTCGACCACAGCTTCATTCTTCTTACGCAGTTCCTTATTGAGTTCTTCCGCAGACAGAATGTTGGGCAGGTCGCGCTTGTTAAGCTGCAAGACGTAGGGGATTTTATTGAAGTCGTAGCCGTGCTCTTTCAAGTTCGCCATCAGGTTGTCGAGCGCTTCCACGTTGGCGTCCATGCGCTGTTCCTGAGAGTCGGCCACGAAGACGATGCCATCTACGCCGCGCAGAATCAGCTTGCGGCTGGCATCGTAGAACACCTGGCCGGGCACGGTGTAAAGATGGATTCGAGTTTTGAAGCCGCGCACCGAACCCAGATCCAGCGGCAGAAAATCGAAGAACAGGGTACGCTCGGTTTCGGTGGCCAGCGAGATCATCTTGCCCTTCTGCTGTTCCGCGGTCTTCTGATAGATCACCTGCAGGTTCGTGGTCTTCCCGCCCAATCCGGCGCCGTAGTACACGATTTTGCAATTGATCTCGCGGGCTGCGAAGTTGATGAAACTCAAGGCTTTCCTCAAAAAGCGCGGGCCGCACACTCGTCCGCGCGCAAAAATATCCCTATGGGGGCTCGCGTCTTTATATCACATGCTCAGATAGAAGACAGGTTACTCAGGTGACCCCCTGCCGGGCGGGGTGCGGCACAGGGCTTCGAACAATAAGCAAAGTCAGCACTTAAGCATGACTTCTACGGCGGCGATTCCTACCGCGGCACGATCGCCGGATAATACCCATCCTTGGCGATCACCTTCAGCCCCGGCCGGTCAACCAGAACCTCGATGCTGTGGTAAGCCACGGCAGTCGGAGCCTTGGGCGCGGTGGGCGTGTAACCCAGCGTGTACTGGGTGCGAGCTTCGCTCATGGCACGGCTGTAGGCGTTCTCAATGGTATTGCGCGTCAGTTCCGCAAATACCGCTCCGCCGGTGGAGACCGCGTATCTCGGCAGAATGTCGTTATAGCCGCGGTCGGGCAGGTGCAGGCGCTCGATTTTGTCGTAGACCGGCAACGACCCGCTATCCACGGCCACGGCGATCACCTCGATCTCATTCGAGAGCAGAACCTTCCTCACGTCACGATAGCTGGCCTGGCTGCCAAACTCCCGCCCGTCACTAATCACAAAAATGATTTTCCGGCGAGCCCGGTCACGTTTTCGCAGGTCCAGCGCCGCCCGCAGAATCGCATCGTTGAGCACGTGCGATTCTTTCGGCGGCGTATACACCGGCTCGGTCGGACTGCCCACCGGAACGCCGTTGATGATCGGTCCATTCGGCGCCAGCGGCCCGCTCATCACCGGAACGCCGTTATTACGGCCGCGCTCCGTCTTCATCTGGTTCAAGAGTGCGGTCAGCTTTTGGCCCGCTGCCGTGAAGTCGGTCACCTCGCTCACAGTGCTGCTGTAGGTATAAAGGGACACTTCGTCATACGGAGCAAACGCTCCCACCAAAGCAGAAAATGTATTGTTAATCTTCTGCACCGCCGCGTCCGGCATTCCCAAGTCCAGGACGATCGCCACCGAAAGTGCGAACGGATCGGCGGTAAAAAAGCTCAGCTTCTGCACCGTACCGTTTTCCTTCACCACGAAGTCCGTGGATTCCAGACCATCAACCGGCCTTCCATCCTTAGTCTTCACTGTGACCGGAAGTTGCACAAAATTGGCGGTCTTGTGCAGTGTATAAAGCTGCTCCTGAGCGCTTTGTCCCGGCTTCGTCGAAGTCCCCGGCGGCACTGTCCTGACCGGCGGCATCGGTGGCGGGGGCGTTGAGGTCTCGTCGCCCGGAAAAGTAGTGGATCCATTATTGGGTGCAGTAGCAGGTGCATCCGCTGGCTTGTTGATCGGCTGGTTGGTCCACGGGTCCCGGTTCACGGTAGCCGGTTTCTTTTCTTCCGGTCGGGGAACCGGCGGCGCCTCAGTCGGAGCCGCAGGCGGCTGCACAGCAGGGGCGTCAGGAATGTCGGAATTCTGCGCTGGCTGAGTCTGCGGGGACTGAGTTTGCGCGGGCTGGTCGGGCGCCGAATTGCCGGAAGCTGGGCTGCCGGAAGACTGTGCCGCCAGAACCGGAGCGCCTATGCTAAGGCATCCGACAAGCAGAGCCGCAAGAATTCCTGGCGCACCCAGAGAATTCGGTCCGCCCCACCTTGTCTTGTTCCCTGTCGCCATCCGCGTAGACTGCTCCATTAGACCGGCCTCGAAAAAAACACTCTCATTTTCTTGGGATGCCCAAACTCGCCCGTTTGGTGCATCTAACTTTCAGGAATAGACTAACAAAAACCCCGAGAGGGAACCATTTCATGCGCAAATTATCCGCTTACCGTAGATTCTTGCCGATCCTCGCCGCTACCTCAATCCTATTTTTCCTCGCATCCCTGTTCTCTATCCCCTCTGCCTTGGCTCAGAACTCCAATCCTTCTGATCCCGGCGACGTCCGCACGCCTGCCCCGCAGTCCGGCTCCCAATCCGGCGCTCAGCAGTCCGATAGCCAGCAACCCAGCGAGACCCTCAAAGTCAACGTTAATGTGGTCGGAGTTTTCTTCAACGTAAAAGATAAGCACGGCGCGCTCATCCCCAACCAGACCAAAGACGATTTTGAAGTCTTCGAAGACGGCAAGCCGCAGACCATCAAGTACTTCGCCGCTAATTCGGATCTCCCGCTCACCCTCGGCATCCTCATCGATTCCTCCGGCAGCCAGCTCCGAGTGCTCGACATGGAAAAGGAAGTCGGCGGAGCGTTTCTTCGCCAGGTTCTTACCGACAAGGACGAAGCCTACGTCATCGACTTCAACATCGATGCCGAGCTAGCGCAAGACTTTACCCGCGACGTTCACCGCCTGCAAGCCGCCCTCAACAAAGTGAAAATCAACTCCGGAGTGACAAACCCGATGCTCGGCTCCGGCGGTCCCGTACCCACCGCGCACGCGGCCGGCACCGTGCTCTATGATGCGGTCTATCTTTCCGCCCACGACATGCTCGCAAAGGAAGTGGGCCGCAAGGCCATGATCCTGCTCACCGATGGCGAAGACGAGGGCAGCCGGCTCAAAATCCAGGACGCCATCGAAGCCGCCCAGCGCGCCGATGCCATCGTCTATGTTCTGCTCTGCGCCGACCGCGGCGGCTATTACAGCATGGGCATGGGCTATAGCGGCGAGAGCGAGATGAGAAAACTCACTGAGGCCACCGGTGGCCGGGTCATCAACGTGGGTAATAAGTTCGACAAGCTGAAGGAGGCTTTCGACCAGATTTCCGCCGAGCTTCGCAGCCAGTACAGCATCGGCTATACCTCCACCAACACCAAGTTCGACGGCAGCTATCGCAAGCTGGAAATCAAGAACAAACAGAACTACAAAATCCAGGCCCGCGCCGGCTACTACGCCACAGCACGAGACCAACAACCTCAGTAGTTCGCAAGATGCTTATGTGGGGACAGCCGCCCTCGGCTGTCCAGTCGAGCGAAGCTCGACTATGCCTCCCGCACTTCGTCTGTAGTGACCTGGAAGTTAATCAGCTTCGTTCGCCCGAACGATGTCGTCATCGCACAGTCGGTCGCGTCCCGGCCGGTTGCCACCAGCACGCGTCCGATGCGTGGAACATTGTGCCGCGCATCGAACGTCCACCAGCGACCTCCCAGGAAAACTTCGAACCACGCACTGAAGTCCATGGGAGTAGGCGAGACAACCACCCCGATGTCGCCCAAATATCCCGTCGCATAGCGAGCCGGGATGTTGAGGGCTCGGCAAAATGTAATCGCGAGGTGCTGAAAGTCCCGGCAGACTCCCACGCGTTCCGTATACACTCCCAGCGCCGTGCGAATCGGACTGGAAAATTCGTATCCAAAAGTGATCTTGCTGTGTACCCAGTCGCAAACCGCCTTTACGCGGTTCCATCCTCGAGGAGCATTCCAGAACAACTCCGCCGCAGTGTTCGACAAGAGATCGACCTCGCAATAGCGGCTATTCATGAGGAATGGCAGGACATCAACGGGTAGTTGGTTGATGGGAACCTCGGAGGCATCCGGGCACACAGGATCAGGCGTCCCTGGGTCTTCAATCAGAGTGGAATTCTGAAATCGAATTTTGCCCGGCGGGGCCACCAGGCGGCAACTGTGATTGCCAAAGCTGTCCTCATAGCTTTCTATGTTCAGCAACGGATCAGTTTGCAGTTCGTCGGGCTCGCGCAAATCTTTCTTCCGCGACGGGTGCACGTTGAGCAGCGTCACAATTGGAACTTCCCCCGTCGTTTCGAATTGAATGTCGTAGCCCAAACGAATCATCATAGAAAGTTTCTTCATGCGAGCACAATACCAGCGGAGATGAGATGCAGAAACTATCACGGAACACGCGTGAGCTTGCATATTTTTTCTTGCTCGCACGGATTACAAATTCGGCAAAGCAATCGGTGTATGATGCGGGTATCTTCACTCAGAGGACAATGTGACATATTGTGTTGGCATTATGACGCAGGAAGGCCTGGTGCTGGCCTCGGATTCGAGGACCAACGCGGGTTTTGACCAGGTTAACGTTTGCCGCAAGATGTTTCGCTTCGAACAGCCGGGCGAGAGAGTTTTCGTAATACTGACCAGCGGCGGCCTCTCCATCAGCCAATCTGTAATCACTTTACTAAGAGATGATTTCGATGCCGGGCGTGGTCTGGCACAGGCCAGTTCGCTTTACGATGCCGCCCGCATCGTTGGCGACTGCGTGCGTAAAGTGTCCGATATGGACCGCGCCTCGCTCGAGCGCGATTCGTTCAGCTTCAACGTCCATCTCCTGCTTGGAGGCCAGGTGCGCGGGCAGGATCCCAACCTGTACCTGATTTATCCTCAGGGAAATCCTTTGGCGGCCACGGAAGATTCTTTGTACTTACAACTAGGCGAGTGCAAATACGGCCGCCCCATCCTCGATCGCGGCATCCAGGCCACTACATCCCTCGAAGTCGCAGCCAAGTATGCACTGCTATCACTGGATGCAACCATGCGCTCCAATGTCACGGTAGGACCTCCCTTCGATCTACTGCTCTACAAAAAAGACAGCCTGGAGATTACCCGCTACCGCCGGGTTTGCGCCGGAGACCGGGACCTAAACCTCATCCATTCCAGCTGGGAACAATCCCTACGGCGTGCAGTCGAGCAACTACCGGACATCGAATTTCATTCTTCCAGCAACGAAAACCCCGCGCTGAGCACCAGAGAGATGGCGCGATCCAGAGGGTAGCCGGGGATAGCTTTGGCCAGACCGTTCCGCGTGTTTCTTCAATAACGCGCATCGCTTTTCCCGATCATCATTTTGCCGCCTGATGCGCTATTCTTGCGCGGGATGTAAAAGCGGCAACCATGATTATTGAGACGGATACCTCCGAACGCAGCGGTGCCGAAACCCTGGGCCGCTACGAACTCAATGGCGCTTACGACGAGATGTTCCGCGGCGTGGATCAGCCGCGAAAACAATACCGTCCCCTGCACAATCTGCTTTTGAGTCTGGGTTCCGACGAACTGCGCCGCAGCAAACACGAAGCCGACCAGTCCTTCTTCAATCAGGGAATCACCTTCACCGTCTACGGGAATGACAAAGGCACCGAGCGAATTTTCCCTCACGATCTTCTGCCCCGGATCATCACTGCGGCGGAATGGGAAAAAATCGAGCGCGGGCTCACGCAGCGAATCACGGCGCTAAATCTCTTTCTCAAAGATGTTTATCACGAAGGCAAAATCATTGAAGACGGCGTAGTGCCCGGCAAAATTATTTACACCTGCAAGCACTATCGCCGTGAAATGCGCGGCATCAAAGTTCCTCGCGACGTTTACGTCAGCGTCGTTGGTACGGATCTGATCCGAAACCCGGATGGCAACTTCGTGGTCTTGGAAGACAATCTCCGCGTGCCCAGCGGGGTTTCGTACATGCTCACCAGTCGCAGGGTAATGAAGCAAATCTTCCCGGGGCTATTTCAAAAATGCCGGGTGCGGCCAATCGAGCAGTACAGTCAGGAACTGCTCTCCGCCCTGCGTTTTCTTGTTCCCGAAGGCCGCGCCGAGCCCACCGTGGTTTTACTCACTCCGGGTGCCTACAACTCCGCATACTTCGAGCACACTTACCTCGCGCGCCAGATGGGCATCGAACTCGTCGAGGGACGGGATCTGGTGGTCCACGACAATATCGTCTACATGCGAACTACCTTTGGCCTGCAGCGCGTCGACGTAATCTACCGGCGAATCGACGACGACTATCTCGACCCTCTGGTATTCGAAAGCGGCTCCGCGCTCGGCGCCGTTGGCCTTTTCAATGCCTATCGCGCGGGAAACGTAGCCTTCGCAAACGCGCTAGGAACAGGCGTAGCCGACGACAAGGCCATCTACGCCTACGTGCCCAAAATCATTCGCTACTATCTCAACGAAGATCCGATTCTCGAAAGCGTGGAAACTCTGCTGATGTCCGACGACGCGCAGCGCAATCACGTTTGCCAGCAACTGGAAAAGTATGTTGTAAAAGCGGTGGGCGAATCGGGCGGTTACGGCATGTTGATCGGTCCGCATAGCACGGAAAAAGAGCGCTCCGAATTTCGCGACAGAATCATGGCGCAGCCGCGCAACTACATCGCGCAGCCGACCATCAATCTTTCGACTGCACCGTGCTTTGTGGATGGAACCATCGAACCCCGTCACGTGGATCTGCGGCCGTATGTGCTTTACGGGGAAAAAATCACGATTGTTCCCGGCGGCCTCACAAGGGTGGCTCTGCGTAAAGGATCGCTCGTAGTGAATTCGTCACAGGGTGGCGGTTCCAAAGACACATGGATCTTGCAGAATTGAGAATTCTGAAGAATCAGTGGCAGAAACTTTATGCTTTCCCGCGTAGCCGACAGCGTTTACTGGATGAGCCGCTATTTTGAACGGGCGGATAATGCCTCGCGCGTGCTGAAGGCGACCTATGGACTGATTCTCAATCCCGCGAAATTTTCCACGGAAGAACGCTGGTTTCGCGCCGTCTCTTCTCTGGCTCCGGGCGCGGCTTCCAGTAACGTCGACCCGCAGCAGGCTCTGTTTTTGCTGGTAGCGGACCCGGAAGGAGCTTTTTCAGTGGTGAAATGCATCAGCATCGCCCGCGAAAACGCCCGCCAGGTGCGCGAAGAAATCAGCTCGGAAATGTGGGAGCACCTGAATCGTCTTTTTCACGACGTGACAGGGGTTGATCTGCAGCCCAATGACGATGCAGGCGCGATGCGCGTGGTAAGTCTGGTTCGCGAAGGCTCGTACCGATTTAGCGGCATTACCGCCGCCACCATGAATCACGACGAAGCCTGGCATTTCATCCAACTCGGCAAATACATTGAGAGAGCCTGCAATCTCAGCGTCCTGCTCGACGCTTATTTCGTCGACACGCACGCCGACGATTTGGATTGGCTGGGCCTGTTGAGCAGTTGCGCCGCGTTTGAAGCTTATTGCAAGGCCTGCACCGCCGAACTCAAGCCGGAGCGCATCGCGAATTTTCTTCTGCTGAAGCCCGAATTCCCTTATTCCGTACGTTATTCGCTGGACCGCATGCACGAAGCTTTAACCGCAATCAGCAATCTTTCCTTAAGCCGCAGAACGGAAAAAATAGAAAGATTGATCGGGCGTTTGCGATCGATGGTCGCCTATGTACAGATTGGCGAGATCATCCCCGGATTGCACAAGTATCTGGCGGCGATTATCGAGCAATGCCGCGAGCTGCATGCCGCGCTTCATGAACTCTATATCGAATATCCAATCGAAGTCGCCTTCCAAACCTAAATGTTCTACGCCATTCGCCATTTCACGCGCTATCGCTACAGCCAGATGGTCTGGCAGAGCATGATGGAAGTCCGCATGCACCCCAGAAGTGAAGGCAACCAGCGTTGCTTTGTTTTTCAACTTTCGGTCAACCCGCGAGCCCGCATTTTTAGTTATACGGATTCCCGTGGCAATCTAGTGCATCACTTCGACTTGCCTTCCCGCCACGGTCAGCTCACGATCATCTCCGACTCGCTAGTAAATATCGACGCCCAGCCTGCAATTCCTGAAACCATGGCGTACGAAACGTGGAGTGACCTCGAACAACTCGTGGAGAAAAAAGATTACTGGGACATGCTGATGCCGAGCTATTTTGCCCGTCCATCTCCGGAGCTGGAAGATCTGGCCCGAGAGATCGGCGTCACAAAAAGAGATGGGCGAAGTCCTCTGGCATTTCTGCAGGATATCGTCGCCGGGGTGCATCGCAGTTTTAGTTATGTCAAGAAAAGCACCGCCGTAAACTCACCCATTGAGCACGCTCTGCGCTCACGGCAGGGTGTATGCCAGGATTTTTCTCACATCATGATCGCGCTGGTTCGAAATGCGGGCATTCCCTGCCGCTATATCAGCGGATACCTTTACCACTCCGGCGAAAACGCCAACCCCTCGGCCGATGGCGCTACCCATGCCTGGGTGGAAGCGCTTCTGCCGGCCTTGGGCTGGATCGGTTTCGATCCCACGATTAACCGGATCGTTGGCGAAAAGCACATTCGCACCGCCATCGGCCGCGATTATGCCGACGTTCCCCCCACCATGGGCACCATGAAGGGAAAGGCCGAAACCCAGCTCCAGGTGCGCGTTCGGGTAACGCCCTCCCAAGCCGTGCTGCCTCCCGATGAGGAGTTTGCAGCGGATGAAGAGTGGTCCCAGTTTCTCGATGAAACCCAGCAGTCTCCATTGGCCGATGCCCAGCAACAGCAGTAAAAGGCCCGCAATCGCCCTAAAAGCCTCGATTTCCTGAAAAAATGAGATTTAAAGCCAAGAAATCGTTTTCCCAACTAGCCCTATCCCTCTGAAATGGCATCCCAACGCTGTGACCATTCCTCCCCCGCAGCCGCCGCAAGAAATCCGCATCCTCGTCGTGGATGACAATGCCTTAATGCGCCGCAGCCTGCGAAATCTGCTGGAAGCCCAGGATAACTGGAAAGTGTGCGACGAGGCCGCCGATGGCCGGGAAGCCGTGGACAAGTTTAACGACGAGAAATTCGATGTTGTGGTGCTTGATTTTCAAATGCCTAGAATGGACGGACTGGAAGCGGCAAAACAGATCACACGGCGCTCAGCTTCTACCCCGATTCTGATGGTTACGATGCACTCCTCCCCGCAGTTGGCGGTTGAAGCGCGAAAAGCCGGCATTCGCGGCATGTGCGCCAAGGCAGATATCAAATGTGTAATCGAAGGAGTCGCCGCCGTTCTGGAGAATAAGCCTTTCTTCCAAAACTGAATAGGCGATTTCTATCCGAACTGCTAACGGACCTGGTGCCTTTCACTCCGTCGCTTCTCCCCACTCCACCGTCCGCCGCTCCCGGCTGCTCTTGTGAGCCAGAATCACAGCCCGCATCGTTCGCAGCGCCTGTTGCGGCGTGACATCAAGCTCCGCCTTCTTCTCAATCGCGTCGCGCACGTTCGCATAAAAGCCGCGGTAATCTCCGCGCTCGGTTTTCACCTTCACACTCGGCTCTCCGACCACGCTCAGCGTGCCCCAAATCTCTTCGGCTTCCACTCCCCAATCGGCGCCCCAATCCGTTCCCTGTGGAGAATTGTCCCCTCGTAGCCGCGCCTCTTGCGGATCCATTCCGTACTTCACAAACGATCCCTTCATTCCATGCAGCAGAAAATGTGGACCCGGCGCAAACGCAATAATCCGCGCCCGCAGCATCGCCCGCAATCCAGCTCCAAAATTTGGATACTCCAGGCAAACGTCAAACGAATCATCCACCTGCGAAGTCAACCGCTCGCAGAACACCGAAGCCGTAATCGACTTTGGGTCTCCAAACAACACCAGCGCCTGATCGATCACATGCGGGCCCAAATCAAACAACACGCCAGCTGCCGGCTGACCCGCGCGTTCTCGCCACGCGTTCGCCTTCGGCTCCGGACGAAAGCGGTCATAGCGGCATTCATATTCGACAATCGTCCCCAGCCGCCCCGACTGCACAATCTGTTTGATCGTCCCAAAATCCCCATCCCAGCGCCGGTCCTGATACACCGTAATCAAAAGCCCGCGTTCCGCCGCCAGCCGCACCAGCTCCTCGGCTTCCCTTAGCGTGGGCGCAAACGGCTTGTCCACCACCACATTCCGCCCCGCCAGCAGGCAAGCCTTCGCGAACTCAAAATGCGAATCATTGGGGGTTGCAATCGCGCAAAGCTGGATTTCTTTATCCGCCAACAATTCCTCAATCGACCGCGCGATCCGCACCCCGGGATATTTTTCCGCTGCCTTCGTTCCCTTGCGTTCCAGAATGCAAGCCAACTCCATTCCCGGCACGCCCCGGATTACCGGTGCGTGGAACGCCTGCCCGGCAACCCCGAATCCAATCAGCCCCGCCCTAACCATTGCAACTCCTTGCGTATTCCACGGTTTTTACCCGGTCGTCCCCAAAGACGTACAGTCTTCTACCGATACTCTACCGTTCCTGCCTGCCATATAAGCAAAAGTATACGAGTCGGCAGGTTCAATGTTTAACGGCGACTAGAGCCCTGTCGGAGGCAGAAGATGCGACCCGGACCATTCCTTGTAATCTCCATGCTGTTGCTCATTTTCTGGGGTGAAAGCTTTTTGCTTCTGCACGCAGCCAGCTTTCTGGTGCATCTGCTGCTGTTGGTGGCCGTCCTGTTTTTTGTCGGCTACCTGGTAAGGGACACGACCACTACGTAGCTTCTTCGCACGACGCTGTCATCCTGAGCGAAGCCGCTTTTCAGGCGTAGCGAAGAGACTGCCCTGAGCGGAGCCGAAGGGATCTCAGTCTTAACCGGCCCAACGCGTAAGCCGAACGCGACTCCCAACTTCGCCGATGCTGAAAAAACCATTCGCGGACTCATCGATCCTTCACCCGCCGCACAAACTTCAGCCCTGACCACACTTCCGTCACCGCGCACACCTTCACATCCACCAACCCCGCGTCCAGCCCAATTCCGCGCACACCATGCTCATCGACATCCGTCGCCACGCCAGAACTCTTCTTCGGCCAGCTCACCCACAACATTCCTGCCGGAGCCAGCAGCTTGGCGATCCGCGAAAATTCTCTCGTCAGCTCCGCGCCTGACTTGGTGAACACCATCGCGAAGTCCAACGCATCGCCCTTCTTCGCCACCTGACACTCCGCCAAGGCCTCGCGCAATTCCGCGCGCACCTCCGCCGGAGCATTCGCCAACTGCACGCGAAATCCCGCCTTGATCCCCAATTTTTTTGGAAGCGGCGTCCCCGAATATCCCGGCATTCTTAATTACTCATGAGAAGAACTGCCCGACCTAATCCAAGAGCGAAAGGCTGAAGCCCATAAGCCTAAGCCGCTACTGTCCCGTCGCGTAATATCCCCGCCGCGCTCTCACCCGGAAGTTCTTCCGGTCACTCGCCACAATTTCAATGGTACGAAAATGTCCATCTGCCTTGAAGTCCGCCGGCGTATAAGAGACCGCATACTGGCTGCGCAACTCCTGCTGAATCTCCGCCAGGTCGCTGGCCACATCGCGAATCTGAAAGGGAAAAAACGCCCGTCCTCCGGTTGCATCCGCAATCCTCTCCAGCACCTTGTCACCTGCTCCCTTGGTACCGCTCACATTCGTGCTGATGGTATAGATAATCGCTTCCGCCCGCTGCGCCATTTCAATCGCTTCCTCGCGCGTCACGTGGCTCAGGTTGTCTTCCCCATCGCTCAGCAGGATGATCGCGCGCCGCGTCGGCCCGTTCTGCGCCTTCTTCAGCAGCTTGTCGCGGCACGCATAATACAGCGCGTCGTACAGCGCTGTTCCGCCACCCGGCCGCAATTCGCGCACTCCGTGCGCTAGTTTCTCTGTGTCGTCGGTAAAGTCCTGCGACACTTCAGGCGTCGCATCAAACCCAACCACCATCGCCTGGTCAAAATTTCGCCGGATCGTCTGATTCAAAAACTCAATCGCCGATTCCTGCTCGAACTTAAACCGGTCCCGCACTGAGTTGCTGGCATCGATCAGCAATCCCACCTGCATCGGCAGATTCGTCTCCGCATGAAAGCTTCTGATCTCCGCTGCCGGCTTGCTGTCATCGACGATGTGGAAGTCTGCCTGCTTCAGATCCGTGACGCGTTTCCCGTGCTTATCCGTCACCGTGAACACGACGTTCACTTCGTTGGTGCCAATGCGGATACGAGGGATGTCTCCGTTGTCCGGGCTCTGCGCTGCAGATTTCTGATCTCCAGAATTTTGCGCAGCCGGATTTTGCGCAACCTGGTCCGTTACAGCTTGCGCCGTCCCGAGTGCGCACCCTCCGGCCACTAGCAGCACGACCGCGGCCCATCGCGCCGCGCGATTATTTGTGAAGTACTTCGTGAGAATATCCACCATTTAGGTGTCCATTATATCCGCAACCCGCAGGACAAGCCTCACAAGCCGCCGACCGGTTTACCTGTGATCCTCAGTGGCCTCTGTGGTAGAAGGTTTTGACCTCCCAGCCGCGCCGAAAGCTCCTACAACTCCACCCTCCCCAAAAACTCCCCCAACTCCCCGGGCAACTCACTCTTCAGCGCAACTAACTCCCCAGTCCTCGGATGCCGAAACTCCAGCTCCGCCGCGTGCAAAAAATTCCGCTGCAAAACAATCACCGCATTCTTCCCTCGCGCTTGCTTCGGTGCCCCGTACGTCGTATCCCCCACCACCGGATGCCCCATCGTCGCCACATGCACCCGAATCTGGTGCGTCCGCCCGGTATCGATCTTCACATCCAACAAGCTAAACTTCCCAAACCTCGTATCCATTCGCCGCACTACGCGATAGTGAGTCACCGCCGTCCGTCCGCCTTCCAGCCGCGTCGTCATCCGCATTCGCCGAACCGGATCGCGGCTGATGCTCTGCGCCAGCGTCCCCGAATCCTTCTTCACCCACCCATGCACCAGCGCCACATATTTTTTCTTCACTTCCCGCGCCGCAAACTGCGCGCTCAGCTTGCGGTGCGCCTCATCATTCTTCGCCACCACAATCAACCCGCTGGTCTCTTTATCCAAACGGTGCACAATCCCCGCCGTAACTCCCCGCCCACGCCCGACAAACTCCCCATATGATGCAGCAGCGCATTCACCAGCGTCCCGCGGTTGCGCGCATCCTCACTCGCTCCCGCTCCCGCATGCACCATCATTCCCGCCGGCTTGTTGATCACGGCAAGATCGTCATCTTCATAAACAATATCGAGCGGAATCTCTTCGGCAATAGCCTTGAGCGGCGCCCGCTGCGCCTTCCCCAACACGCTCACACGTTCTCCGCCGCGCAGCTTCAGCGAAGCCTTAGCCGGAGAATCATTCACCAGAACCAATCCTTCCGCTATCATCTCCTGCACCCGCGCACGGCTCACCGCCTCCAGCCGCACGGCAAGAAACTGATCCAGCCGCTTGCCGGCATCTTCAGCCGCAACCGAAATGAGAATGGGGAACATTTCCGGCATTCGCTGGAGCATACTACAAGCCGTCTTCCATTCGTCTTCTGCATCCACCACCGCCCATCTGTTAACCTTGATTCCCCAAAGGTTGCGCTTGTCATCGACTCCCAACATCGTCCGCGACGACGGCGAAGCAGAAAAACTCGCCCTCTCGGAAAAGTCACGGCAAAGATCAAAGGAATCGCACTCCCGAATCTTCACCAAAGACCTGCGTCACCATCCTGCCTACCGGCCCGATATCGATGGCCTGCGCGCACTGGCAATCGTTCCCGTCGTGATCTTTCACGCCTTCCCCACCCTGCTACCCGGCGGTTTTATCGGCGTAGACATTTTTTTCGTGATCTCCGGCTTCCTGATCTCCAGCATCATCTTCAAAGGTTTGCAACGTGAAAGTTTCACCTTCTCAGGCTTTTATGCGAATCGGATCAAGCGAATTTTTCCTGCGCTGCTTCTTGTTCTCGCAGTGTGTTCCGTGCTCGGCTGGTTTTTCCTGCTGCCCGGTGAATACGCACAACTGGGCAAACATATCTTCGGCGGCGCCGCCTATATCGAAAATTTGATTCTTCGCGGAGAGGCTGGATATTTCGACACGAAAACCTATGTCAAGCCGCTGATGCATTTGTGGTCGTTGGGGATCGAAGAGCAGTTTTATCTGACATATCCTTTGCTGCTTTGGCTGGTCTGGCGTCTGCGCCGCAATGTGCTTACCGTTTTACTGTCCCTGATCTTCCTCTCATTTTGTCTCAACCTCTGGCAAGTACGAGGCAATGCCCCCGCCGCATTCCTTCTACCCCAGACGCGCTTCTGGGAGCTGTGGGCTGGAGGCATTCTCACCTACCTTGATATTCTCAGGCCCAACATTTTCCGCCGGCCTCATACAACCGCACTAAGCGTAAACAATATTTTGTCCGCCCTCGGCGTAGTACTGGTAGTCGCAGGTCTGCTGCTGGTGCGCGAAAGCGCGTTTCCAGGATGGTGGGCGCTGTTCCCCGTTTGCGGCGCCGCGTTGCTTATCAGCGGAGGGCCCACAGCCTGGATCAATCGCACCATCTTATCCCACCCAGTCGCGGTCCTCATCGGCTTAATCAGCTACCCGTTGTATCTGTGGCACTGGCCCATCTTGTCGTTTGGCCGCATTCTTCGAGGTGGCGAACTCTCTTCCGGAGCAAGAATCGCCGCCGTGATTCTTAGCCTGATTTTGTCCTGGGCGACGTGGCGTTTCGTTGAATCTCCAATCCGGTTCGGCCGCAAAATCTGGATCAAGACCGCCGCCTTAGCTCTGACATCTGTAATCATCGGCGCAATCGGATACACCATCCATTACGAGGATGGCTTTGCCCGCCGCTTCAAAAGTCTGCCCGAAGATTTCGGCTGGGCAACGGCAGAGCCCTATGCGACTCCGGATTGCCGCAAGAGAATTGGCTCGGACACGATAGCGTACTGCCGCAGTCTCAGAAGCGGCGACCCCGATGTGTTACTCATCGGCGATTCCCATGCCGCTTCTCTCTACCACGGACTAGCCCCGGCCTACGCGCAACGCTCGCAGACACTTATGAATCTAGGCGAGCCCGGATGTGTTCCGTTCTATGACACCGAGACCTTCGCGCAAGGGATGCGAAAGGAATCGAATTGCCTAACCATAGTCAATCGCATGCTCGGCTTTGCGACCTCCACGCCAAGCGCTCGCACCATCATCATCTCTCTACGTGGACCAATGAATATGTTGGGCAGCGACTTTGGTGAAGACACAAGCGGTCGTCCGGAAGAAATTTTTTGGCACGGTGAGCCGGAGAATTCCAGTCAGGAAGAAATGTTTGCCGGCGCCTTTAGAAATACGGTTCAGCGTCTGTCCGCCGCCGGCAAAAATGTAATTCTATTCATCGACTGGCCGGAGCTCGGCTTCGATCCTAGGTCCTGCCTGCCGCGGCCCGTCCCGCTGTTCTCGCAGGTCCGGCCTCTATGCGGAGTTCCTCGGGCGCAAGTGGAAGCCCGCAACCGTGCCTATCGAGAGGTCATTTTTCTAATGAAAAAAGATTTCCCCGTGTTAGGAGTGTTCGATCCATTCTCTTACCTGTGCGATCTATCGGCATGCTATGCAATGAACGCCGGCCACCTTCTGTACCGGGATGACAACCATCTCTCCGCAGCAGGAGCGGTTTATCTGAGCGAGAAGTTCCTGGCGGAACAGCCTTCAACGGTGCCTTCTGCGCATCATCCAGCAAACTGACGCGTTCTCCATCGCGCGCTTCAGCGAGGCGTCACTGGCTGCGTCCGCAGGACGCCCGAAAATAGCCCGGTGTTTCAACGCCGGGTAAGATCGGAATGAGTAAGCGCATCCCGTAGGGATGCCTGAACCTGGATTACATGCCGCGGACTGGACTCTACCTCGTTGCTCCCACCGCCTGCGCCGCCACACTCTTCGCGCCCGGCCGCAGCCACCAGATGAACCCACCGGCCACAACCAGCCCAATCGCAATCAACTGCGTGCCCGTCATCGCCCCGCCGAACACTGATCCGCGTCCCGGATCATCACGCAGGAATTCCAGAAAAAATCGCGCCACTCCGTAGACAAACATGAACGCGCCGAAAATCTGCCCATCGAATTTCCTACGCTTCAACAGCCACATCAGAAAGAAGAAATTCGCCAGCTCCACTGCCGATTCGAACAACTGCGTCGGCTCCAGCGGCACGTTCAGCGGAGTGCCGGTAATCTGATTCGCCAGCGGATTGCGAAACACGACGCCCCAGAAATGATGCGTCTCTTTCCCGTAACAGCATCCCGCCGCAAAGCAGCCCAAACGCCCAATCGCATGTCCTAGCGCCAGCCCCGGCGCAAAAGCATCGCAGGTTCCCAGCGCTGGCATGTGATGCTTGCGCACGAACCACGCCGCCGCAATAAATGCCGCAATCAGTCCGCCGGAAAAAACCCCCCCGGCCTGCAGCGTGGAAATGCTGAAAATATCCGCAGGGTGAGCCGCGTACGTACTCCAATCGTTGATGACATAAAGCACCTTCGCGCCCACAATCCCGCACAGCACCACCAGAATCCCCAGGTTCCACGCATTCTCGCCGTCGATTCCCAACTTCTCGGAATTGCGCACGCTGACCCACAGACCAATCAGCACTCCCATGGAAACCAGGAAGCCGTAAGTTGGCAGAAAAAACCGCCCGAAATGCACTAATTGTGGATACACAGTTTAATTGGATGCAGAAACGGCTGAAATTGTGCCAGATTCAGTTTAGCAGGGATCGGGAAGGGCGCGACTTCAGTCGTGCCGAAAGGCTTGAGGAAAAATAACGGGCTTTAGCCCCGGACGTTAAAAATTCAAGCCGACCCACTGTGCCGTGTGACGGGCCGAGAATGAACCGTCAGGTAGACGTTGGGAACCCGCCGAGACCCTTTAGGCATCTCCGCATGGCGGAGCGTTGCACACCGGATCCTAGTTCGAGTCGAGCTCCCGTTCATTCAGCATTGGTTCAAAAATCGGTTACCGCCATCACCAACCCCGCAGGCCGGCTTTCACCTGTGATGCTAGGAGAACTCCCAGTGAATTAGCAATAGGGAGACCGCAAATAGTTGGCAGACCACTTGCAACCAAAGTAATCGGGCTGTCCGATTCTCCGCTTGTAATCCTTGCCTTGCTGCTGTGCAAAAACGGTACGGACCTTCATGCACGGAAGAAAATCACTTGGCCGCTTCCGCGATCTTACGAGCAGCTTCTTGCTCCTTGTCGATGAGAATCGTTGCCGTCCCCAGCAAGGCGTAGGTCTTCGGATGCGGCGCAGTCTGGCTCTCCGCCAAAGAGATCGCCTCGGACTCCCTGCCGGAGCGAACCAGTATCTCCGTCAGATTCCACAACGGCCACACCTTCGCTGAGTCGTCCATGCGGTTGATCATTTCCTCAGCTCCGGCGAAGTCGCCCATCTCTGCGCGCATCACAGCAATGGACTCAAAGACATAAGGTTTGGTTTCACTGCCACCAGCCAGGGCGGTCTCCAAGGCCAGCTCCAAAGTTTGTGCCGCCGCAGGATCCTCCTTCTTCGCTTGCTGGCCCGCGAGCTCTACCAAAGCGCCAGCACGTTCACTGGTGCTCCCGACCCTGTCGACGATGGAAAACGCCTGCGCATAATTCCCCGAGTCGGCCAGTCCATATGCAATGCCTGCATAGTAAATATCCCGCAACGCGTCTCCGCTTATCTCGGCTACGTTTTCCAGCGCCCGCGCCGTGTCTCCTTGTTTACTCAGTTCCTCAGAGATTGCTGCCATCGCGGCGTCATGCCATTGGCCGGGAGGCAACTCTGCTGCGCTGCCGATCGCCTGCTGAAGTTGCCCAACCATGATCTGCGCACTGCACAGCAGTCCTACGAGTTCCTGCTTCCGGTCAGGATTCTCAGCCGCTACCGCCATTCCATAAATGCGTTCGACCATGGCGGCGGCGTCCCGGTTGCCCGCCTCATTCAATCCGCTCGCAATGTTTTGGTACATTGCGGCGATCATGAACGGCGCGCTTCCCGAATCTTCTTTTTCCTTCTCCACCGCGTCCACAGCCTCGTTCAAAGTGTTCTGCGCCGCGGGCCGGTCGCCTGCCTTCCACTGCCGGTTGTAGATCCACATCAACGCGCTCACAAAAATGTGCGTTTGACCCGGCTCACCTCGTATCAGCCGCGCCGCCGCGAGAGCGTCTTCAAAGTTTTTCTGGGAGGCCAATGTTGAACTAATCATGGAGCACGCCTCCGCGCGACGCACCGGCTGCTCGGAGTCGCGCACCAACTGAAGCGCCAGCGGAATATTCCCTTGTGAAGCGATTGCCGAAGAGATAACCGCGAGCGCCACGCCGCGCTCCTCGGGTCTCAGGGTGTGATACGTCGCAAGTGCTCCCTCAACGTCCCCAGCCAGCACTTGTTCGTCGCCGATATTTGACGCTGCACTGGATTGCTGGCCTCTTTCGATTCTCGGTATGAGTGCGCTGGCCTCACGCAGCATCGAGCCTATCTCGGCGTTCTCCGAACTTTCCTGGGGCATTCCAGTCGCACTTGAAGCGAGTCCAAGAATAAGGGTGCAAGCCATCATCGTTGGGCTGGTTATCGTCTGGAATCCCATGCGGCCCTCCCATGTAAAGACCGGCTTTGGAAATGGATGCCGGGAGACTCGAATTAGTTCCCCGGGACTAAGAGAAATTAGGACGAGAGAAAGTGGGTGTCCAGGAACCGGAGGGGTTGAAAGCTCTAAGAAAAGTAGACGCCGAACTCAGCCGGCCTTGCGCTTGTCGTCCAAAACTTCATCCAACGCATCTGCTAACAGATGTGCCCGCTTCTGGTAATCGGTTGCCCCGGAATCCTGTTTTCGTTTCAGTAGATGATATTCATCGGCAATATTCAGCGCCGCCAGCACCGCTAGCCGCACCGTATCAATCGTATTGGTAGCCTGCGCCACCGCACGCATCTTCGAATCCACATACTCCGCCAGCTTCAGAATGTATTCCGGATCAGACCCGCGCAGGTTATACGCCTGATCAAAAATTTCCACCCGCACACTGCCGTTCTGCGCATCCTTCAAGGTCGAATTTTTAGAAGCTGTAGCCATCACTATCTGCCGTTGAACTTTCCCGAACTTGTCATTCCGAGCAAAGCAAGGAATCCGCTGTCAGCGTCAAATTTCCTCAGCGCTCACCCCTGGTCAAGCGCGCAAACCCTGGCGAAGCCCGAAGGCCAGCAGCCAAGCTCTCTAGCTAGCCCGCTCTTCCGCAATCGAATCAATCTGCTCCAACATCTTCTCCACCCGCCCGCGAATCTCTTCCCGCTCTTTTCGCAACTGCACCGCCTCCCGCCGCAAGGTAATCAGTTGCTCGTCGCGCTCTTCCAGTTGCTCGCGCACTCGCTGCGCATCGCGTTCCGCCGCAGCCTGCGCCTGCCGCGCTGCTTTGTACATCTCGATAGTGCGATAAATCTTGTCTTCCAGCGCCTGAAAATCGTCCACCGGAACCTGCTCCGTCAACTGCTCAACCGCGTCCAAAGCCATGATTGCACTTTCCCCGAGAAGATTGAAAACTTTTCCGCAGTATACTCCACCTCCCTGTGGATCAAGCATGGCCCATTGGTGCCTGCATAGCGTGTCGCCGCAAACTTGGCTATAATCCCCGCATGAAACAGATAACCTTCCCCACGTTTGCGACGGTTGTCGCCCTGATCATCTTCTCCATACCCAGCGCCGCCAAAACCAAAGTCGAAATTAAGGACATGCAGGGCAAAGCCGTCGGCACCATCACCCTATCGCCGCAAGGAACCGGTGTCGGCCTAAAGCTGCACCTGCACGATCTCCCGCCCGGCCAGCACGCCATCCACTTCCATCAGAATCCGAAGTGCGATGCCCCCGACTTCAAATCCGCCGGCCCGCACTTCAATCCTGACGGCAAGAAGCACGGCCTGGAAAATCCCGAAGGCCACCACGCCGGCGACATGCAGAATTTCGTCATCGACGTAAAAGGCAAAGCTGATGCGACGCTAGAAGACCCCGACGTCACCCTCACCGACGGCCCTCACTCGCTCTTCAGCAACGGCGGCACCGCCATCGTCATCCACGCCAAAGCCGACGACATGAAGACCGATCCCTCCGGCAACTCCGGCGACCGCATAGCCTGCGGCATAGTGACAAAATAAACTGAGATGTGCTGAGGCGTCTCCCTCAGCTTTGTCATCCTGAGCGCAGTATGGGCTTCGCAAAGCGAAGCCCATACGAAGTCGAAGGATCCCTAGCCTCTCAACTACTTTCTGACAGCTGAGAATTTTTCGCCGACATCCTAACGCGAGTACAACTTCCCCAACTTCCCCACCGCCGCATCCAGCGTCTCCACCCTTTTGCAAAACGCAAACCGCACCTGCCGCGCCCCATCTCGCGCATCGCGATAAAAACTAGATCCCGGCACCGCCGCCACTCCAATATCCTTAACCAAATACTTCACAAACGAAACATCATCCTCAAATCCAAACGCCGAAATATCCGTCATCACGTAATAAGCCCCCCGCGGACGAAAACATTTAAACCCTGCCGCCTCCAGCGCCGGAATCAAATGATCCCGCCGCGCTCGGTATCCCTCCGCCAGCTTCGCGTAATATTCCGCCGGCAAACTCAACGCTGCCGCGCCCGCCTCCTGCAGCGGCGCAGGCGCGCCCACCGTCAAAAAATCATGCACCTTGCGGATCGCGTTCGTAATCTTCTCCGGCCCAACCGCCCATCCCACGCGCCATCCCGTCACGCTGTAAGTCTTCGACATTCCATTGATCGTCACCGTCCGCTCCCGCATCCCGTCGAGCGACGCCATTGAAATATGCTTCGTCCCATCAAACAAAATATGTTCGTAAATTTCGTCCGTGATCGCGAGCACATCGAACTCCACGCACAAATCTCGAATCAACTCCAGCTCAGCCCGCGTGAAAACTTTTCCAGTAGGATTATTCGGCGTATTAACAATGATGGCTTTCGTATTCTTATCGAACGCCGCCCGCAATTCTTTCGCATCGAAAGTCCACTCGCCGTTTTCGCTCGTCGGCGGACGCAATTTCACAAACCGCGGCCGCGCCCCGCTCAACACCGCATCCGGACCGTAATTCTCATAGAACGGTTCGAAGATCACCACCTCATCGCCCGCATTACACACCGCCAGCAAAGTCGAAATCATCGCCTCCGTCGACCCGCAACACACCGTGACTTCTTTTTCCGGATCGACCGCAATCCCTTGCCACACGCCCATCTGCCGGGCAATCGCATTGCGCAAATTCTTCGCGCCCCATGTAATCGCGTACTGATTCACATCAGAATCGATCGCGGCACGCGCCGCCTGTTTGATCTCCGCCGGAGCCGAAAAATCCGGAAACCCTTGCGCCAGATTCACCGCGCCATAAAGCATCGCCTGCCGGGTCATCTCCCGGATCACCGACTCGGTAAAGTGCGAAACCTTGTCGCTAAGAAAAGATTTGTTCTGGATGGATAAAGAAGAAATTACGTCTGCCATAGCTGGCAGATTAGCACAACGATTTGTCATCCTGAGCGGAACACTGCTCCTGCGAAGCGGGAGCAATGTGGAGTCGAAGGATCCCTACCCAGTCGAAACTGCTCCAGGCCCGGAGAGGCGTTTCCGCGACGGCCTCTATGCTACGCCCGCTGCACGCCGCCCAACCCCCGCAGCACCGCCACAATTTTCTCCGACCACTGCGCAGTCTGTTCATCGCGCAGCGTTCCCTCATCGGACTGCAACTTAACCCGCAGCAGAATCGAATACTTTCCTATCTCGATCGCGCCACCACGGAAAATCTCAACAGGCCGGAAGTCGCGCAGTTCCAGAATGCGCAGTTCCCTAACCGCCCGCCGCATCGCCTCAAACTCCACCGCATCAGCAAACACGAAAGAAAAATCCCGCTCCACCGCCGGATATTTTCCCGGCGCCGCAAACTCCACCGTCCGCAACTCGCGCTGGTGCAGCTGTTCCAGGTCGATCTCCGCCAGGAAAACATCCTGACGCAGCTTGCGTTGAGACTTAACGTCGTCGGCAATCTGCCCGAACTGCGCCACCACGCTCCCATCCATCAACGCCCGCGCCGATCGTCCGGGATGAAAGTATTCCGCCGTCTCGCGGTCGAAGCTCAGTTCACGACAAGCAAATGCCGCCAGCAAATTCTCCACATCGCCTTTGAACGAGCGAAACGCCTCCGCCGCCGCGGCATGCTCGCCCTTGCTCACATCCAGCGCCCCACTCACCGGCAGCGCGCCCTTCACTGCCGCCAAAGTTGCCCCCAAACACGCGCGCGATGGCTCGACTCGCTCGTCCGCCATCTCGTACACACATCCCATCTCGAACAACCGCACATTTTCAGAATCACGATTGAGATTCCACGCCAGCATATCCAACATGCCCGGCGCCATCGACGTCCGCATCACCGAAGCTTCTTCGCTCAGCGGATTTTCCAGCTCCAACACCTTTGCGGAAGAAAATCTCTCCGCATCCGCGTGCGAAATAAATGTCAGCGACACCGTCTCGTTATACCCCAGCGCCAGCGCGCGCGCGCGAAAACTAGCGTCTATGGCCGCGTTCGGCGCTTCCACGACCGCGCCGCTGTAAGCCGGCAAAGTATTCTCGAACTTGTCGTAGCCATGCAGCCGCGCGATTTCTTCGATCACGTCGATCTCACGCTCCACATCCAGCCGCCAACTTGGAGCAGATACGTAGAACTGAGCATCCGCCTGGCCTTCGGGAATCGCAGTGAAACCCAGCTTCTTTAGGATGCGAAGAATCTCTCGCGTGCTTAGGTTCCCGCCGAGCAGGCGCTGCACCTCGGCCAGCCGCAGCACGACCGGAGCCTGGTCCATCTTCTTCGACACGACATCGATCGCATCGCCGATCAGCTCTCCACCGCCCGATTCCAAAATCAGCGCGGCCACCAGATCGCACGACAAAATTGTCGACTCAAAGTCCGCTCCGCGCTCGAAGCGGTGCGAAGCATCGGTATGAATCCCATGCCGCCGCGACATCTTGCGCACCGTGAGCGGATCCCACCACGCCGATTCAATCAATACATTCCGCGTCTTGTCGGTGATCATCGTGTCGTACCCGCCCATTACGCCGGCGAGTCCCACAGGCTTTTCCCCATCAGCCACCACAAGATCTTCCGAAGTAAGCGTGCGCTCCACACCATCCAGCGTCTTCAGCTTCTCGCCATTCTTCGCTTTGCGAATGATGAGCCGCCCGCCTTCAAGTAGATCCATGTCAAAGACGTGCGTCGGCTTGCCCATCTCCCACAAAACATAATTGGTAGCATCGACAGCGTTACTAATGGGCCGCTGATCCAACAACCGCAATCGATGAGCAATTTTTACCGGCGAAGCCTTGATCTTCGTTCCCCGTATTACTCGCGCCGAAAAACGAGGACAAAGCTGCGGCTCTTCGACGATGATCGGGAAGGGCACGACTTCAGTCGTGCCATGTGCGACTGAGGAAGACGCGGCTTTAGCCGCTGAGGTTTGCTTTTGACTTTCAACTGAGAACTGGCAACTGGCAACTGGCAACTGTTTTAAAGGCACGTCATAAATCGCCGCCGCCTCCCGCGCCACTCCGTAATGATTCATCGCATCCGGACGGTTCGTCCCAATCTCCATCTCGAAAATAGTATCCGCGCCCGACCCGCTGATCCCCTCGACCGCAATCCCAACCCCAGTCAAATCCTCAGCCAGCCGCCAGTCATCGACCACCAGCTCAACAAACTCGCGAATCCATTGTGGAGAAAGTTTCATGGTAGCACCGGCGTCCCGCCGGCTTTAAAGCATCACCAACACTCTGTCATCCTGACGCGTCCTTTGCGCCGAAGGACCTATGTAACTGAGCACCAAACCAGCGCATCCAGACTCCTGCGATGGCCCCGCAGCCACTGACTAACGACGAACGACCAACGGCCCCTACGCAAACTGTCCCAAAAACCTAACATCCCCGTTAAAGAACAACTGCAAATCATCCACTCCATACTTCAGCAAAGCGATCCGGTCCGCACCCATGCCGAAGGCAAATCCAGAAACCTTCTTCGGGTCATAACCGTTGTCCTTCACAAACTCAAACACATTCGGATCGACCATGCCGCAGCCCAGAATCTCAATCCATCCCGACTGCTTGCACGGACGGCACGGGTCTTTACCTCGTTTGCCACTGCCTCCGCAGATAAAGCACGAAACATACATCTCCGCACTCGGCTCGGTGAACGGAAAAAACGACGGACGAAAACTCGTTTTCACGCTCGATCCGAAAAACTCTTTCATGGCATGGTCAAGCGTTCCCTTCAAATCGCCGAACGTAATATTCGTGTCGACCGCCAGCCCCTCGATCTGATGAAACATCGGCGAATGGCTCGCATCCGGAGGATCGTTGCGGTGCACGGTTCCCGGAATCACAATGCGAATCGGAGGCCGCATCTTCTCCATCGTACGAATCTGCACCGGAGAAGTATGCGTGCGCAGTAGCAACCGCTCCCGCTGCGGCTTCGCCTGCTGACCGGCAATAAACAAAGTATCCTGCGTATCCCGCGCCGGATGGTTCGGCGGAAAATTCAACGCCTCGAAGTTGTAGTAATCCGTTTCGACCACAGGTCCATCAGCCACGGAGTAGCCCAGCTTTTGAAAGACCCGGACCATTTCATTCGTAGTCTTGATAACCGGATGCTCCGCGCCGATGGGGCGGCGAACACCGGGTAGCGTGATATCGACCGATTCTGATAACTCCAGTGCGTGCCTCGCGGAGTCAATTCCTATATCGAGTCCTTCTGCGCGAGCCTTCTTCAGAACGGCCAGATTCTTAACGTGGTCATGTCTCTCTTGAAGGATGGTTTCCACACGTGGAATAACAATTTCGTTCACACGCTGACCTACGTCGCGTTTGGCTTGTTTTGGAGCAGGTTTCAGCCAAAGTTCGTTAACCTGAGTGAGTATGCCGTCTTTGCGGGCACGCCAACGGATGCGGAGGTCTTCCCACTCGGACTCGGTCTTCACCGCACCCGATTCCTGGTCGAGCGCGGAGAGCAAGTCGCGGATCGCCGTGTCCAGCGCCGCCGCCGAATAATCCGTCAACTTGTGAACGGTATATGTCACGTTCTCCCGCACTCTCTACAAATTGTCATCCTGAGCGAAGTAAACCGATTCGCTTCGCGAATCGGTTTACGAAGTCGAAGGATCTCGATAGCTAAATCAACCCCCCGGCGTGGCAAGGAATTTCTACCACAGCCTCAAGCAGATTCCAGCTTCGCTCAGAACAACAAGTTGTAAATTTAAGATCGGCAATCCGGCACGGCTGAAAGCCGTGTCATCCTAGCTTCACGAAGGCTGAAGACTACGCCAGCGCCGTTTTCGCCTGCTGCGCCAGGCTCGCAAACGCCGCCGCATCCTTAACCGCCAGGTCCGCCAGAATCTTGCGGTCCAGTTCCACTCCCGCAACTTTCAATCCGTGGATGAACTGGTTGTAGCTCAACCCATTCAGCTTCGCAGCTGCCCCAATCCGCACAATCCACAACGAGCGGTACTGCCGCTTCCGCTGTTTGCGGCCGGAATAAGCGAATTTGAGTCCGCGCTCGACTGCCTCTTTCGCGGAGCGGTAGAGTTTGGATTTAGTGAGAAAGTATCCGCTGGCGCGGTCTAATATTTTTTTTCGTTTGGCGCGGCGTTTGGTTCCGCGTTTTACACGTGGCATGGTTTTCTCCTTTTTGCTTTCTCTGTACTGGCGGCTGGAGGTAAGGATGATTCGCCGATGCGGCGATCTCTGACCTCTTCACGCGCCTTGCGAGCATTTGCTGATTGACGATTTCTTGATTGCTGATTAATACTCCAACGCAAGCCGCGCGGTTTTCAATCAATAATCAGCAATCACACAATCGACAATGCTCTTACTGATACGGAATCATCCGCTTTACTTTGCGGACGTCGCCGTCGCTCACTAACGTGGCTGTACCCAGTTTGCGTTTGCGTTTGTGGGCTTTGGAGGTGAGCATGTGGCGCAGGCCGGAATGTCCGCGCTTCACTTTGCCGGTCCCGGTTAACTTGAAGCGCTTCGACGCGCCTTTGTGCGATTTCAATTTCGGCATAAATCCTCTAAGTTAGCTGTCAGCCGTCAGCCGTCAGCTTTAGTCATTCACTGCTTACCGTTCAATTGCTTTGGAATCGGTGGCGCGACTCGCGCCCGTCTCGCCCTCGACGACCTAGGCTTGCGAAACCGGGTTCGGAGCTTCGGCAGCGACCGCCACAGCGGGCTGCGGTTCTTTTTTCTCCGGATCCAGCTTGGCTTGCGCCAGCTTTTCCTGCAGCATTTTTTCTTTCTGCTCCGCCTTGGCTTTTTGCCTTGCCTCTTTTTCTCTTTCCTTCTCGCGCTCAACCGCCGACTTCTTCGGAGCCAGGATCGCGTGCAGCGTATTCCCTTCCTGCCGCGGACGAAACTCTACAATGCTGTGCGGTTCCACATCCTTAATCAACCGCTCCAGTATTTGCCGCCCAAGTCCGGTGCGGGTCATTTCGCGGCCGCGGAAAAAGATGGTTGCTTTTACTTTGTCTCCTTCATCGAGGAAGCGCAGCACGTGGTTTTTTTTGGTCTCGTAATCGTGGTCGTCCACGTTGATGCGGAATTTGACCTCTTTTACGGTGATGGTCTTCTGGTGCTTCTTCGCCTCACGTTCCTTTTTTTCCTGCTGGTAAAGATATTTCCCGTAGTCCATGATGCGGCACACGGGAGGTTGCGCGGTGGGCGAAATCTCGACCAGATCCAGATTCTTGCTGCGGGCCAATTTGAGCGCTTCGAAGGGAGGCATTACGCCGATCTGTTCCCCTTCATCTCCGATTACGCGAATTTCGCGGGCACGAATGCGGTCATTGGTTCGGATAAAACGTTTGTCGATACGGTCCTCCGCGCTCTACGCGACTGGGAATAAGGGATTATAACATGGGGAGTTGGGCGCGGTGCGTGAAACACAAGCTCGGTAGTGGTGCAGTTTAAGAGGGAAGCGAGCCAAACGCGCGATTATTGCGTCGCAAAGAACGCGACGCTTCGCGCGGCTCGCCCAGATCCTTCACTGCGCAAAGAACGCTTGTTCAGGATGACAAGCGAACTGAGTTTCGCGTTCTTTGCGAGTCATAGTCTATGTGGAGTATACTGTGGAATATATTCCACATATGCAAATCATTCAAATCGTGCTGGATAAAAAACTGCTACACGCTGCCGATCAAGCCGCGAAGCGCACCAAGCGAAACCGTTCTGCATTGGTGCGTGATGCTCTGCGGGAACATCTCCGCCAGTTGGAACTGCGAGCCCGTGAAGAGCGCGACCGCCAGGGCTACTCGCGACATTCGCAAGCTGACGCGGAAGCGCGGGGGTGGGAGGCGGAGGCGGCTTGGCCGCAAGAATAAACCGAGGAAGAATAGCCCGGGGGGACGTTCGGCTCTACCAGTTTGCCGCGCCTGACAAAAAACGTCCGGTCCTCGTGCTCACCCGCAATAGCGCCATCGCGTATTTATCTACTGCTACGGTTGCGCCGGTCACTTCCACGATTCGCGGCGTGCCGTCGGAAGTGGTGCTGAATGAGGAGGACGGCATGAAGTCTCCGTGCGCGGTGAATTTGCATAATGCAGTTACGGTGTCGCAACAGCGCCTGGGGAAACGTGTGGCGCAGCTTAGTTCTGCGCGAATGAATGAGGTGTGTGCGGCTCTGCGGTTTTCTCTGGGGTGCGATTCGAATTAGCGGTAGGGTTGTGCCGCATTATGGACGACGATGACGAATCCTTCTAAAAATTTGGAGCCGCGGTGGCCTGTGATGCTGGCTCTGCTTGCCGTGGGCGGGTTGCGCCTGTCTCTACCTGAGTCGCTGTCAGCGGGCCCGGACTGGATGATCCTCGCGGTTGTCGGAGTGCTTCT
The DNA here is from genome assembly GCA_963838015.1 of uncultured Acidobacteriaceae bacterium. GTDB lineage: Bacteria > Acidobacteriota > Terriglobia > Terriglobales > Acidobacteriaceae > Sulfotelmatobacter. The sequence goes on from CAWIPG010000002.1 coordinate 997,689, forward strand.
GATTCCTACAACGTGGGCGCGCCAGCGCGGCAAAGATGACCTCAATAAATTTCTGGGCTATCTGCTGAGTTCGATTGTGACTGCCGACATGATCTGGTCGCTGGGATTGCTGGTTGCGGCTCTACCCGCGCACCGGCAATCTCCTAAGGATCTGTTGCGTTCCGCAGCTGCTTTGTGGATCACGAACATCCTGGTCTTCGCCTCGTGGTACTGGCGGCTCGATGCAGGTGGACCGCGCGAACGTGAGCTGCGCGGCGTGCATACTGACGGAGCATTTCTTTTTCCCCAGATGACTCTCGACCAGCAAGCCAAGCGCGAGATGGGAGAGCAATGCTGGAGTCCCGGTTTTGTGGACTACCTTTTTCTCGCCTTCAATACCAGTACGGCTTTTTCACCAACGGACTGCCCTGTACTATCAGCATGGGCCAAAATCCTAATGATGATTCAATCGCTTATTTCACTGACCACGGTGGCTCTGTTGGCAGCTCGCGCAGTCAACATTCTTTGAGAATTCAAGTGGCCGAGGCGCGGTGAAGCTGCATGGTGCGGTTACGGTTTCTGCGCTTATGGATGAGGTGTGCGCAGGGCGCGTTTTCTTTGGGTTGTGATTCGAACTAGTTGCTAGGAATGCTACCTTTGTCGCCAGGTACCGAGGCTCGCTACCTAAGAGACTCGGTGTTACCTTTCTGATGGGATGGACGACCAATTGTCTCCCTGGGACAGCTTCGCTGCCAGTTTCTCGATCAGTTTCTCGTCTGCCGTATCCTCGAACTCTTCACGCAACTTCTCTTCTGCTGAATGCGGGCCCCCATGGATGAACTGGTATCCCCCTTCCGCAGTGTTGTGCGGGCAGTTGTGAACCGGATCTTCGAAGTTTTCAAAGAACCAGTATTTCATTTTTTTGAGTTGTTTTAGTTGCTCGTTTGCGTCCTTGTCATCCCAATCAATCATGCTTTCGACATCCACATCTTCGGGTTCCATCGTTCCTCCACGTCAAATTGCCCAGCTGCTCCCCGCACGAGTCGCGCTTTTCGAAGCAATATCAAAATTCCAGTGATGTCGCGTCTGTTCCCACGGTTCTTGATGTGGGTAGGTTGCCGTCTTAACTGATCTTCTAACCAACTTGCCTAATCCAGTCCCGAATATACGTTCCAACCCTTTCTATATCTTTGGGCTCCAGTTCACCGCTGTGCATAATGATGTTTCTCGATTTTTCTAAGGTAGTGATGATCTGCTTTGCCCAGTCGATATTTCCTATGTGAACCTCGAAGAATGCCCAGTTCTCTTGTCGTGCCATAATCGAAATAAGGTCTCCGAATTCGGTGTAGTAGATCATTGAATCGCCGCGTTGCGTAAGCCAGCGGACGTCTTTTTCCGCCTGCTTGCGGCTGTCAGCCTTCTGTCGAATCTCGGGTTTCACACAGAGTTCCCACCAATTCTCCCCCTTTTCTTCAAGCAGTTTTTTCGAGATGAACTCTCGCACCGAGTTCTCGAAGGCGCAAATGGCGGTGTAGACGACAGCCATTTTTCTAGCCTTCATGACTAGCTCTTCATCTAAGAGCTCTATCCCCAAGCGTCTCGCGGCTTCTGACTCCCAGACATCGGAGAACATGCTTCGTCGTCGTCGGCCAGCTTTGTCTAGCGCCTCCTCAGCGAGGAGGCCCCTAAAAACAAATGAATACAGCGCATCTGAGTTCGGCATCTCTGTTTCAAAACAGGTGTTGCTTGAGGCTTTTGAAGATCGCATCGTACACCGCTTGGTCGCGAGATTCCGGTAGATGGATTTGGATATTGTAGTGGAGTTGTGCTTTGTGAAGCTTCACAGTGGAATCGTCTACTGTTTCTTCTTTTGCCTTCTCGTCTGCTGGCGGAACCTCTGTCTCTGGGGGCTTATCTGTCTCTTTCTTTGTGGCCTTCTTAGGCGCCTCAGTCGCCCATTCCGCGTAATTGGTCAGTGCCTTGAATGTATTCGCCATTAAGCCGAGAACGTTGTCCGATGGTTTGCCCTGCGTCAAAGTCCTTAGCTTGTTCTTTACATCGGCGGCTGAAAGTTCATTAGCCTTCACGTTCACCGCGAATAGGTCGCTATACGCTTCTTGAATGGCTTCCGCTAATACCTTCTTTGATTGTGATTGGTCAAGAAACTTAAAATACCTCTCGGTTGGTGCACCATTGACGTCTAAGAAGCCAAGGTTCTTGAGGAGGTTTATATACAGACGATCATTGGTGCTCTTGAACTCCAAGCTTTCAAGGAACTTTTGCGTAAAAGTGCTTGGAGCCTTGGCGGTAATCAGGCTATTGAAGAAGGATTCCAGATTCTTCGTCGTTACCAGATAGGATGAATTTAGCGCCATGCGTCAAGTATCAAGATATTCAGACATAAGTCAAGGTGTTTGGGGCTGGGGTGAGCTACCTTTTCGATGATTGGCTCACTCAAGCACGGTTCTAGTCTAAGTGGGGATGTTCACATATCTCAGACTTAGTCCGGGGAACTAAACTAGATTGTCCTGATGCCATGGGGCTAAGACGTTTTCGTCACATCGGGCAGTGTCATTTCGTGGCTTTTCTGCTGCCATTGCCTCGTTCGACTCCTTCGCTGCGCTGAGTCGCTCAGGGCAAGCTCCGGTTGTTTGCCACGGATGCATGAGGCTCTGTCGTGGTTCTCTTTCGCCCCCTTCGGGGCTTTGTGATTTCCGGGGTGTTCTGTCCCACGGCTTGCGCCGTGGGCTGCATTTTTTCGCCGCTTTGCGGCTGGGCGTGTTTCGGGCTGGGGCGGTGACAAAGTTAACAGCAGATTCCTCTGGGCTGGGGGGCGACCGTTCGGAATTGCAAGCTTTGGGTGCAGGCGGTGGTGTGTGGCTCTTTCTGGTTCCGACCAGCACCTCAGGCGCTGAAGCGTGGTGTCTCGACGGCCTAACGGCACGAGTGAAACTCGTGCCCTTCCCGAGCCGTGCTCGATGCAGCGCGGCCACTGGGGCTGAAGCCCGGTTCATTATTTTGGGAGCTTTACGCGGCGCTGAAGCGCCGCTCTTCCACGGTGCTGTCGGGGTCTGGGGCGCCGACCCAAATCAAAGTCAAAATCGGAATCAAAATCAAAGGGCAGAGTCAAAATCAGAGTCAAAGGCAGCGGACAGGAGTGTCCGCTCCACACGTGCTGGGATGCGGCACGCGGGTGGCTCGAGCCCTTGCTATCCCTATGGATGCGGGAATCCCACTTCTCGCAAAGGAGGCGAGAAGTGGGGCACCCCAGCATTTCCAATTTCACATTTCCGCTTTGTGATTTTTAAAATTTTTCGGGCTGTGGAAAATGTTGTCAATAGGGAGGAATTACATGGTTATCGGTATGTGGTGGAGAGCAAAGGGAAAATATATTTTTTAGGGGCGGTAAATGTGTCACAGTTGGGGTATGCTTTATGATATAATGGGTATATAGAGTAAAAATTAAGTTTGGCTTACGCGTTGGGCCGATTGAGCAGGAGATCCCTTCGGCTTCGCTCAGGGCAGGCTCTTCGCTAGGCCTGAAAAACGGCTACGCTCAGGATGACAATCTTCGCGTAAAAACCAAACTTAACCACTACTACAAAATTCTGAATAGGCGCGGCTCGTTTATCCAACGAGGTCGCGCCTTTTGTGTTTTTGGGGAATGAGGAGTGCAAATGGGGTTATGGGGTCGGCGGTTCAGGAACCAGGCGGAACAGGGAGAGTGGGCGGAGATTCGGTTTGTGGCGCGGGCGGCGGAGCAGCGGTTTCGAGTGTCGAAGCCGTGGGGAAATACGGCGCCGTATGACCTGATGGTGGAGAGGGATGGGAAGATTTGCCGGGTGCAGGTGAAATCGACGACGTGCCGGGTGAGTTCGGGGGCGTATCCGTGCAGTATGCCGGCGGGGAAAAGGTGGGAGCGGCTGCTGGAGGAGGTCGACTACGTGGTGGCGTATGTGATTCCGCTGGATCTTTGGTATGTGATTCCGGCGGGGGTGGTGAAGAAGCGGAAAGGGGCGATCACGCTGGCGCCGTGGAGGCGGCGAAGCAAGTATGAGCGGTATCTGGAGGCGTGGTATTTGATGCGAGAGTGGAGGGAGGGGGAGAAGTCGGCAGGGGCGTTGAAGCGGGCGAGGAATCGGGCACGGCTGAGGGCTCGGGAAGCTGCGAGGGTTGAGTCGCTGAGGATGGGGCAGAGAGCGGCCCGATGAGGCCGGGCCGCCGGACAGCCGAGGGCGACTGTCCCCACATGAGTTGTGGTGGCGCCGACAACAGCAGGTTCCTCACCGGGCTGGCGCCCGGTTCGGAATGACAAGATTTTTTCGGACTTGGTTCGGAATGACAAGAGGTTTTCTGGGCTTGGCCTTGGAGTACTTGGGATCACGCGCCTCAGCTATAATGGTGTGTAACGCTGGTTGGGTTTTCGCGCCTCGCTCCCCGCATTGCCAAGAGGAAGGATTCAGCCTTCGTTACAAGACTCACTAACCTCCAACCGAAGGAGTTCGCATGGCGATCAAGAAGGTGGAAAACATCTGGCACAATGGCAAGCTCATCCCGTGGGATGAGGCGACGATTCACGTGATGTCGCACGTGGTGCACTACGGGTCGTCGGTGTTTGAGGGGGTTCGGTGCTACGCGCCGCCTTCGGGGCCGGCGATTTTCCGCGCGAACGATCACATGCAGCGTCTGCTGGATTCGGCGAAGGTCTACCGCATCGACGTGGACTATACGCGTGAGCAACTGGTGAAGGCCATGTGTGAAACCGTGGGCAGCAACGGGGCGTGGCCGTGCTATGTTCGGCCGATTATTCTGCGCGGCTATGGCGAGGCGGGAGTGAATCCGTTCAACTCGCCTACTGAGGTTTACATCATTAATTATCCGTGGGGAAAATATTTGGGTGGTGAGGGCGATGGATGCGACGTTTGCGTTTCGTCGTGGACGAGGCTGGCTCCGAATACTTTGCCGGCGATGGCTAAGGCGGGCGCGAATTATATGAATTCGCAGCTCATCAAAATGGAAGCCATTGTGAATGGCTACTCCGAGGGGATTGCCCTGGATGTGACCGGGTTTGTGAGCGAGGGTTCGGGCGAGAATGTGTTTCTGGTGCATCGCGAGAAGCTGATTACGGCGCCGCTGGGGAATTCGGTGCTGCCGGGGATCACGCGCGACTCCATATTGCAGATCGCACGCGACCTGAATATTCCGATTGTGGAGCAGATGATTCCGCGCGAGATGCTCTACATTGCCGACGAGGCGTTCTTCACCGGAACGGCGGCGGAGGTTACGCCGATTCGTTCGGTGGACAAGATCAAGGTGGGCAAAGGCGGAATAGGCCCGATTACCAAGGCGATCCAGAAGGAATTTTACGCCATCGTGCACGGGGAGAAGAATGATCGTCACGGCTGGCTGACTCCGGTGCCGGTGCGCAGTAAGCAGCCGGTTGGCGTATAATCCGTTCGCATCGAATCCAGCTGAGGGGCGCACACAGCGCCCCTTTCGGTTTCTTTAGTGCGAAAAACATAACACTCAACTAGGGAGGAAAACTAATGTCGGAGCAACAAGGGTTGACAGCGGAATTTGCCCAAGGCTACTGCGCGATGACGCTCGACGGCATCCTGCGGGAAGCGGAAATCACCAAGAAGGTTATCGCGGCCGTGCCCGATGCAGCGTCGAGTTACAGGCCTGACCCCAACGCGCGCACAGCGAAGGAGCTGGCGTGGCACATCGCCAACAGCGACATTCAGTTTCTGGATGGAATTGCCGACCTGAAATTCAACATGGCAACGCCCGAACACAAGCCGCAAACATCGGCGGAAGTGGTCGCGTGGTACGACGAGAACATGAAGCGCGGGGCAGCGCGTGTAGCCGCGATGACGCCGGAGCAATTGCTGACACCGGTCAACTTCTACAACGTGTTCAATCTTCCGGCAGTTCTGTATCTGGGCTTCCTCAACAACCACACCATTCACCATCGCGGCGAACTGGCGACCTATCTGCGTCCCATGGGGTCGAAGGTGCCGTCCATCTACGGCGGAAGCCACGACGAGCCGTTCCAGGCTCCAGCGGCAGCGGAGAATGCCGCTTAGGATTCCGCCGGTTGAGATTTTGTCCGTTGATATTAAAGAGCCGCCCGTGAGGGCGGTTTTTCATTTTCCACACCAGAGCACGTCCACGGGATATTTTCCGAAGACACGATCGGCGGTGAGGATGGTCATCTGTTCGGCGATTGCCTGGGCGATGATCAGGCGATCGAAGGGATCCTGATGATGCGGCGGGAGATCGTAGACGCCGACGGCGTGAAGATGAGTCACCGGAAGCTGGCCGCAATCCTTGTTTGGCCATGAACGCGGGTATGCACTGCGTGGGAGGACCCGGAAGATGCAACTTTCCCAGCCGTGCTTTGATACTTAATTCCCAGGCCGTCGCGGCAGAAAAATAAATCTCCTCACGCCCGTTTTCCAGAATCTCCAGGCAGGCCTTATTCATCTTTTCCAAGGCATCGAGACTCCATAGCCAGATGACGCTATCGAGCAGGTACCTCACTTGCGTCTCCGTCGCCGCGTCTTTTTCTTGACCTCGGATTCGAGCTTGGGAAGTTCGCCGCCATAGAATTCCTTGAGTAGATCGTCCGGCAACGGGGCGTCGAAATCGTCCGCAACCCATATTTCGCCGCGTGCAAAACCTAGAGGGCGTTTTGCCTGTGGCGCCACCGCGACCAGGCGTGCGACAGGGACGCCGGAGCGGGCGATTGTGACCTCCTCGCCCGCGGCTACGCGCTGTAGCAGGCGGGAAAGATGGGTCTTGGCTTCGTGGATGTTGACTTCCATAGAGCCCATAGTAGACTAAGTTGTAGACTAAGTCAATCCCAGCTTACTCCGCGCTGCCGGGGACCGCTGCGGCGGCTGCGTCGAAGCCGACCTTGGTATGCGTTCCGTCGCAAAATGGTTTGTTGGTGGAAGCGCCGCAGCGGCAAAGGGCAATTTTCTCTCCGGCCTGAATCTGTTTGCCGGTGGCGTCTTGAAGGGAGAACTTTCCCGTAACAAGGTATGGACCTTTGGGCAGAACTTGAATGGTGGGATCTGACATGTTTTTCTCCTTAGAATTATTTGAGCTTAATTGAAATCGAAAACTCTTGCTGGCACAACGATTACTTGCCGCGCGCGTCCAGACTCCACGGTCCGGAGCCGAATTGCGAGATTAGCAGTGCTCCGCCCAGCATGGATGCGTTCTTCATAAACATGACGAATTGCATCTGGTACATCATAGGATCAGTTACAACCCAGAATTTGTGCATCGTGGGCGTGACGCCCACCAGGAAAAGAACGATCAGCCATGCGCCCAACTTGGCGCGATAGCCGAGCAGAATGGAGAGTCCGCCGAGAAACGCAATCGTGCCCGAGAGCGGAACGGCAATCGATGCCAACGGCACTCCCTGCGACGCGGCGTATGCGATGGTCTGGCTGAGAAAGTGGCGAGGGCCTGACATTACGAAGATCAATGCGAAGAGGAAGCGCCCCAAGAGGACGATGGGGCCTGATGCTGCAGACGGAAGCGATACGGCTTGGGATCGAACGGCAGTGGTTGAACTGGCTGCTGACATTTTTCTCTCTCCTTGGCTGCGGTTAATGATTTGGTGCAGGAATCTATGCCCGCGTTCACTTTGGGTTCGATGAATCTCTTCAGGTATTGGTTACAATAAATAACTATTGCCTCTTTTCATAGTAGGAACTTTAGAGTAACCTAATAACAATATGACTCCGAAGCGGTTGCCCCAACCTCCAGCTCCTTGTGCAATCGGCGGGCTGCTTGAATTGCTCGCGCGACCCTGGACGCTCCATATTCTGTGGGCCTTGAGCCACAACGGTCCCATGCGTTTCGGAGTGTTGCGGCGGCAAATAGAAAAAATTTCAGCGCGCGTGCTGACGGAACGGCTACGCACACTCGAGAGCGCGGGGTTTGTCTTCCGGCACTATGAGCAGACCATTCCTCCAGCTGTGACCTACGGCATTACCGAGCGCATGAAGGATATTGAGAAGGTGCTGGCGCAGATGGAAGGGCTGGCGAGGAAGTGGCAGGGTGAGGGAATGAAGGTGGGTGCCGGTCGCGGGGCTGCGGTGTGAGGCATGGGTGGAGTCGACGGCAGACCTCAGCGGCTGAAGCTGGGCATCTCTGCGATTTCGGCACGACTGAAGTCGTGCCCTTCCCGAGCGTGCCCGTGCGATTCGGCCACTGGGGCTAAAGCCCGTTGGTCTTCTGTACGCTCTACGCGGCGCTGAAGCGCCGCTCTTCCACGGTGCTGCCTGCAGTTAGGTTTGGTCTTAACTAAGCTGCACACACAAAGTCTTTGCGCAAAACTCTGAGGTTGCTGTTGATATTAACGAGGTTTTACGGCACGACTGAAATCGTGCCCTTCCCGAGCCTTGTGGCTGCAGCATGGTTGTTAGCGTCGGTCGACTATTGCAGTTTGGCGTACTCCGCTTTGGCTTGTTTCAGGATGGGGATGTCGGGGTCGGCGTCTTTCCAGAGGGTGAAGAAATCTTTGTAGGCGGCTAGGGCGCGGACGCGGGCGGCGTCGCGATCGGCTGGGGAGATTTGTTCACCTGCCTCGGCTGCGCTTTTTCTTTCGCCCCCTCCGGAGCTTAGCTCGTTTCCGATCCGAGACCCAGAGCTGACGCCCTGGGCTGCATTCTTGCGCCGCTCCGCGGCTCCGCCAGCCTGCAACGCATTGGCACGGGCCACGCCCAGATGCGCCAACGCTCCGGTCCAGCAGTTCCAGACGATGCCGCTGTGGTCGATGATCTTCTGAAACTCGGCGGCGGCTTCTTTGCCCTGTCCGGCTGCCAAATATACTTCGCCGCGCACGTACAAGTGATAGAGGCAGGAAATATTGGCGACGAACACGATCTGCCCCAACTCGATGGAAGAAGCAGCTTGCAGCGTAGCCAGGGCAGCAGCAGGGTTCTTCTTGTCCAGCGCCAGTTGCGCCTGAATCGCGGGCAGCCAGAGCGACTGCATCTGCGTATCGAGCGGGAAGCGTTTCCCTAAGTCTTGAGCCAACGATTCGGCTCGCGCCGTATCGCCTGCCATGGCAAACGCAAGCGCGGCTTCGACCTCGACACCCTGACTCGTGGGAACCAGTTTCAACGCCTCTACCGCTGACTGCCGCGCTTCCGCAGGAATGCCGTAAGCCGCTCGTGCGATAGCGGCATTCTCCTGCCAGATCGCCCCATTTTCTTTGCTGTCCGCCCGAATGGCCGAGTCCACGGCCCGTTTGGTCAGTTCCCGCGCCTTACTCAGATGGCCGCCATATGCCTCGGTGTCGGATGCCAGCGCCAGTCCCATGTTCTCTTCGGGCTTACCTGCAAACCATTGTTGCTGTTCCGCCATTGCCGCTGAGTCCGAACCGAGAAAGGCCAGAGCGTAGAGAGCATTGCGGAGTATGTAATTATCCATTTTTCGCGCTTGCGCTTGGTGGATGATCTGCCGCGCTTCGTCGAAGCGCTGCAATGAGATCAGGCTGTTGCCAAGGCCTGTGTAGGGGCCAGCACTATCTGGGGCGATGCGGAGGCTTTGGCGAAACGACTCCGTAGCCTTTTCATACTGTCCCTGCTCAGCGTACACAATGCCCAAATCGGCGTGCGCTGCGTAGTATCGCGGGTAGCTCTCAGTCTCCTCCTGATATGTCTGAGCCGCTCGATCCAGTTCTCCGGTTATAGTCGAATAGTAGTCGGCAGCGATCGTCAGCTTTTCCCGCTCGCTGGCATGTTCCCGCAACTGGAATGCCTTGGTGTGGTAATCGCTGGCCCGCCCTGGCTCGGCGAGATCGGAGTAGTCGTTGCCAACTACCGCGTAGCCCATGGCAAAATTCGGATCTAGTTCAATGGCGCGTTGCTGGTAAGGCAGGGCTGCGGCCGGGCCCTTCTGGTTGAAGGCCTTTTGTCCAAGGCTGTATGCCTTCAGAGCTTCAAGGGAAGACGTGGTTGCCTGTTCGAGCGGAACATCTAACTTCCGCACCGTGGCCAGCGATTCGCCCAATTCAGTTCGCAGCTTGGACGCCGCCTCACCCAACGCGTCCAGCACTTTCTCCTTGGACGCTGCCGTCACCTGCTCCTCGGCCAGCGGATCTTCGCTCTGGCAATTCACTGCCTTCAATCCCAGCACGTATTGGCTGCCCAGACTCGCAATCGATCCGGCAAGGTAAGCCTTGCTGCCCGCCCGCTGGCAAAGTTCACGGGTGACTTCGGGGGTGAGCTTCGTGTCCGCCGGACGGGACATCAATTTCAAAGTCGCCGCGACTTTATTGTCAGAGAGAACATTCAGAAATGGCGACTGGTTGAGAGAAACGCTGAGCGCAGTCTTGAGCGTGTCGTCGAAGACCGGGTTGCCCGTGCTGTTGGCGAAGTCGGCTAGAACGAGGGTGTCTTTCTCGGTTAGTGCGTGGGCAGTGTGTTGGCGAGAGTAGTAGTAGAGGCTGGCGGCCAGGGCGGCAGTTAGTAAGATAGCGGCGAAAAGCCAGCCGAGCTTTTTTCCGAAATAGGCTCGGCCTGAACGGCCGAGGGCGCGCCGTTCCCACACGGTCCGTTCCTACACGGCCTGTGCCAGATGCTGCTCCGCTCTCCGTATCGCGCTTCAGGCGGTGCAGTTCGGCGCGGATATCGGCGGCATGCTGGTAGCGGAGGTCACGATCTTTTTCCAGCGCCTTGTCGATAATGGTTTCAATTTGCGGCGGAAGCTGCGGGTTGAGTTGGGTTGCGGGACGGGGCTTCTGGTGGAGAATGGCCCCGCAGATTTCTCCTGAGGTTTCGCCTTCGAAGGCCAGCTTGCCGGTCGCCATTTCGTAGAGTACCGCGCCGAAGGAGAACAGATCGCTGCGCGCGTCGAGTTCCTGGGCGCGGACTTGTTCGGGCGACATGTAGGCCACGGTGCCCAGCATGGTTCCGGGGCTGGTGAGATGCTGCGCTTCAGCAGACTCGGTCATGGTGTTGGCTGACGCAATCTGGCTGGACGAACTGGCCGGGGCGGCAACTTTGGCGAGACCAAAATCCAGAATCTTGGCGTGGCCGCGCTTGGTGACAAAAATATTCGCAGGCTTGATGTCGCGGTGGACGATGCCTTCGACATGCGCGGCGTCGAGCGCGTCGGCGATCTCGATCGCCAGAGCCAGCAGCACATCGGCTTCAATGGGGCGGCCGGCGATGCGGTGCTTCAACGTCATGCCATCCAGAAATTCCATGACGATGAAAGCCTCGCCATGCTGGTCGTCAATTTCGTGGATGGTGCAGATGTTGGGATGATTCAGCGCGGAGGCGGCCTGCGCCTCGCGCTCGAAACGGGCCAGGGCCTGCGCATCCTTGGAAATTTCTTCCGGCAGAAATTTGAGCGCGACGAAGCGGTGCAGCTTCAGGTCCTCGGCCTTGTAGACGACGCCCATCCCGCCACCACCGAGCTTCTCGACGATGCGGTAGTGAGAGATGGTTTGGCCGATCATGGTTTGGCCGGGCATTGAGCTGGAATCTTAGGGGTAGAAATTTGGGAAGTCAATGAAGGTGTAGTAATGGGCTGCGTTCGATTCGGGTCAACTGGCGGAAAATCCCCATTACACCCATTGGGACGAGCTGTGGCTTATTACGGTTGGTTGGCGGGCCGCGGAAAAATTGTTTGCTTGCAAGAGCAAACCTCAGCGGCTGAAGCCGCATATTTTCTGCGCCGATTGCGGCACGACTGAAGTCGTGCCCTTCCCAAGCCTTGGCGGATTACGCATTAGCGCTGAGCGCTGTGCCATCCAAAATCAAGCGTAGCGCCAAGTCTTTTTTGAAGGTGGGGAACTATTCTCACCTATTTATGGTGTGTCCAACTGCGCCTGCTTGTCTTTGGGCAGGCCTTGCTTGACGACTTCCAGCTTCTGAAATCCATCTTTGAGCACGGTCTGTTTCGCGTTTTCCTGAGTGATACAGATCGGCGGTCAGCAGGATGGCTTTTGTGGTCAGCGTGCCGTTCGGCACCTCCGCCCGGCTCTCCACGTCTTCTTTTCGCGCGAGTTTTATGGCAGCTTCAGCCGCGGCCCGCGCCTCATTTCCGACCGGCTTATAGACGGTCATCAGTTGAGAGCCATCGAAGATTCGCTCGATGGCGGCGAGATCTGCGTCCTGACCCGAGACCAGGACTCTGCCAGACCAGCCCTTGTCTTCGAGCGCCTGGATTGCGCCGCCGGCAATCGCGTCATTCGAGGCAACAATCGCCGCAGGAGCTGCCTCGAGCTTGTTCAGTTCTTTCGTGACCATGATGTAAGCCTCGGTGGCGCTCCACTCCGGCACCCAGAGATCGGCAACGGCATGGATGTCGCCGCGATCGATGAAAGGCTGCAGCACTTTCATCTGTCCGGCGCGAACGACTTTCGAGTTGGCGTCGAGCGGTGAGCCTCCCAACAACAGGTAGTTGCCTTTGGGCGCGCGATCCACCAAGCTTTGCGCCTGCTCGAGTCCGACCGTGAAGAGGTCGAATCCGACATAGAGGTCGACCGGTCGCACTGGCCAGGCGGTCATAGCTGATCACCGGGACGTGTTTCGCGTGCGCGGCTTCCACAATGCGCGCTGCCTTGCTGGTATCGTGCGGCAGAAACACGAGGACATCGATGCCGCCATCGAGCAGCTCTTTGATCTGGCGAAACTGCAAGTCATCGTCGCCATTGGCGGAGCGGGTGACGACGGCACCTCCGAGTTCGTGGGCGCGTTGCTGAAATTCGTCAAGGTCGGTCTGCCAACGCTCGCCTTTGACAGCCTCGATGGAAAATCCGATCTTTGATTTCCTTCTTCTGTATTTCCTTATTCTGTGCCTGCGCAACACCGAGCATCAGGACGATGAGAACGAAGGAAACTCCGGCGAGGAAACGAGGCGAAACCCGCATGAAAATATCTCCCAAGGCGGCAGCTCTCTGCACGACCAAGACCATGAGTCCCTAAGCACGCCGAGGGGATGATGGCACCGGCGGTAATCAGGGTCAATTTACCTTCGTAACGAGTGTCGAAGACGGAAGAGCGGCGATTGCGGGACGATTGAGTCGCGCAAGAAAGGTTCGTGATTTTAGTATCGGCTAGGCTATGGCAACATCGTCGGTCGCTGGGGATGCTGGTGTCGAGATGGGAAAGGTCGCCACAATCGCGGTTCCATGATCGTTTGACTTAACGCTCAGAGTCCCGCCAAGTTGCTGGACTCGCTCCTCGAGACCTCTTAGACCCATCCCCGGCGTGCCATGATTCGTAATACTACGACCCGTAACATCACGATCCGTAGTACCGCGACCCGCAATACTCAGGTGCTTCTCTCCGGATATGCCGCGACCAAGATCGCGGACTTCAACTTGAACTTCTCCTGAAGACCGGCGCAAACGAATCCTGACTTCCTGGCTGCCAGAGTGCCGATGCACATTGTTAAGGCATTCCTGAACGAATCTAAAAATGCCAACTTCCAGATCGGCAGGGAGTCGCCCAAAGCTGGGGTCGAGGTCCAAGGTTGTGACGATCTTGCTATGGCGTCCAAATCCGTCAACGTACCATTCCAACGCGGTGCGAAGACCTGCGTCGTCCAATAGAGGCGGATACAGCAAATATGAAATCGCACGAAGTTCACGGTCGACGTTTTGCAATATCCGATCGGTTTCGGAAACAAGTTGTTCTTCTTCTGGATTCAGGTTGCTAAAGGTTCTTAGCTTTCCCAGGTTCAGCATCAGCGCAACCACCATTTGTCCAGTACTCTCGTGTAACTCTCGAGCAATCGACCGCCGTTCTGCATCCTGTGCTCTCAGTAATTCGGCGGTAAATTGACGAGCCGATTCTGCGGCTTTACGGTCTGTAATGTCCCGGTTTATTTCAAGCCAACCTGTATCTTTACCCTGCCCGTCGTTGAGGGTGGTCCAACGGCTGGAGACGGTCACTCTGGTACCGTCGCGCCTGGTATGGACCAGATCACCTTCCCAACCTCCTCGTTGGCGCCGCCTGGCGATCTCGGAGAAAGGAACGGGAAATTCGGTGTGCAACAACTCGTGTGGAGACTTGCCGACAGCCTCTGCGCTGGACCAGCCGTAAAGGCGTTCCGCGCCTTTGTTCCAATAGGTAATCTTTTCCTCGGAGCCGCCTACAAAGATTGCATCATTGGCGGCGTTCAGCCACTCCGCCTGGGCCTGTACGGTTGCTTTCTCGCGTGAAAGATTTTCGTTAGCGATATTAAGTTCCGTAGTGCGCCTTTGCACTCGGCTCTCAAGCTGTGCCTGGACTTGGCGGAGTTCGTCTTCGACTTGCGTGCGCTCTGCGATTTCCCGTTGTGACTTTGCTTTGGATCGACGGTTCGCCTCTCCGAGCGCAACGATCAGACTGGACAAAAGCGAAAAAAGCACCATCCCAGAAATTTCACTTTTGGGATTCTGAAACGTGAAGGAATGGAAGGCGGGAAGAAACCAGTACCAGACTCCAAACACGCTTATGAGTATGCAGACTATCGAAGGGCCAACGCCGCAATACCAGGATGACAGGACTACGGCGGCCCAGGCTGTGAGATAGGGGTTATCCGTGCCGAACAAAGGTGAGAGCATCTGCCGCAGTAGCAGAGCGGTCAGCGCGGCGAGGACGGCAAACAAATAGCCTCGCGTTGGTGAGGTGATCCTAGACTTCACAAGGACGCTTTCAGAAAAGGTGCGGGACTATGCGGTGTTACGTATGCCGCTTTTAGATTGATTCCCTTGCTCAAGGGTTGTAGCGCAGCGTAGACCGGAGCGAGCATCGGGTATTCGCTGTAGACGCTGTAAAACGGCGTGAATATCCTCAATAGCCATTCGGCGCTTGGGACGAGGACCAACGAACCTCAGCGGCTGAAGCCGGCGTATTTCTGCGACGATTGCGGCACGACTGAAGTCGTGCCCTTCCCGAACCTTAGCGACTGCGGCCATCACTGAAATATGGCCCTTTCTTGGCCTTGGCTTTCCCCGAACGTAAGGTGGTGTCCACTCGCCAGAGCGCGGCCGTTACCTAGGTCATCTTGGGCAAAGTTACGATTCGGTTCATCATAGGCGAGATCGGAGGCAAACCGCCTCCCAGGAAAACGTCTGCGATGAATATTGATGAGCTGCTGCGGATTGCCACGGAACGCAAATCTTCCGACTTGCATTTGAAGGTGGGAAACTACCCTCACCTGCGCATTGACGGCGAACTGGTGCCGTTGACCGACCAGCCGCGGGTGAGCGCCGAAGATATGTTGAACATGGCGTTCAGCATGATGTCGGCGCGGCAGAAACAAAAATTCAAAGAGACCACGGAAATCGATATGGCCTACGGCGTGGCCGGGCTGGGGCGCTTCCGTGTGAATATTTTCCAACAGCGCGGCAATGTGGGGCTGGTGCTGCGTGTTATTCCCACAAAAATTCGCGCGCTCGATGAGTTATTTCTACCCAAAGTGGTGGAACAGATTTGCGAAATGCCGCGCGGGTTGGTGCTGGTGACGGGCGTGACCGGCTCGGGTAAATCGACTACGCTGGCGGCGATGGTGGATCGGGTCAATTCCAGCCGCGCGGAACACATTATTACGATTGAAGATCCAATCGAATTTCTGCATCGCGACAAAAAAGGGTACGTGAACCAGCGCGAGATCGGCGTGGATACGCCGTCGTTCAGCGCGGCGTTGCGAGCTTCTTTGCGTCAGGATCCGGACGTGATTCTGGTCGGCGAAATGCGAGATTTGGAAACGATCTCGACCGCGCTGCACGCTGCGGAAACCGGCCACATGGTTTTCTCGACCTTGCATACGCTGGACGCGGTAGAAACGGTGAACCGTATCATTTCCATTTTTCCGCCACCAGAGCAGAAGCAGATTCGCTTGCAGTTGGCGGCTGTGCTGCGGGCGATTGTGAGCCAAAGATTGGTGCGGCGCTGCGATTCTGAAGGACGTGTGCCGGCGGTTGAGGTGATGATCAATACCGCGTTCATTCGCGAGTGCGTGCTGGTGCCGGAAAAGACGCGATCGATTCGTGATGCGATTGCAGGCGGCACATCACAGTACGGAATGCAGACGTTCGACCAGTCGTTGTGGGATCTGTTCCAGGCGGGCCTGGTGAACTATGAAACCGCGCTGGAAAATGCCTCCAACGCCGACGACTTCAAGTTGCGCATGCAGGGCATCGCTTCGACCGCGGACATTTCGCGGCAATCGATGCAGTCGGCTGGGTTTGGGGGACGGTAGAAGGGCGGGCTTCGGCTTTCTGGCTTCGGGCTTCGGCCCGATTTGCCTATTTCCTCTTTTCAGTTTCCAGCCTTTCCTTTTTTGATCCTGAAGCCCGAAAGCTGAAGCCCGAAGCCCAAATTTGCGCTATCGTTAGCGCATGCCGTTTCCGCGCCCCAAGAAGAAGTTCTACTCCGAAGAAGAATTGTACGAATATGCCGTAGGGGCGCTAGCGCGGCGCATGCGAACAGTTGCGGAGTTGAAGCGTTTATTCCGCATGCGAGTAGACGAACCCGAGTCCGAGTATGGGCGAACGCTGATTGAGTTGGTGATCCGGCGGCTCAAGGATCGCGGCTACCTGAACGATTCGCAATATGCCGCATACTTCTCTTCCCTGCGGCGGGACAATCAAAAATTTGGACGCATGCGCGTGGTCACTGACCTTAAGGCTAAGGGCATGCACAGCGATGTGATCGATAAAGCCGTGGACGCGGCTTTTGAAGGCGTGAGCGAAGAAAAGCAGGCTCGCGAATATTTGCGGAAGAAACGTCTGGTGAAACCGAAAGATCAGAAGCAGGCGGCACGCATCTTCCGGCAGCTGGCTCGGGGAGGCTTCGGCAGCAAGACCATTTTCACGATCTTGAAGAAATGGGACGTGGATGAGGAAACTTTGAGCGAGTTGGAAAGCGAAAGCGCATGAGCGCTTAGGATTTTTACGCGGCGAGCGTCTCTTTTGCGAGCTGCCCCGCATCCAAGCATGTAAGCCCAAGAAAACCAGACGCTTGGCAAATAGCTGGGCGATGTTGCATACTCCAAGACCAATCCCAACAATGTTCATTAGGAGGATCGTATGAAGTTCCGTTTGAAAGTAATTCTTGCGGCCGCACTCTTCAGCGCGGTACCCCTTGCGCTGGCTCAAGATGCGGCTACCGATGTAAAAAAGGGCGCCGACGACACAGGCTCAGCCACTAAGAAGGTCGCCGCCAAGACCGCTCACGGCACCGAAAAGGCTGCGGACAAAACTGGAGCTGCAACCGAGAAGGGCGCGAAGACCGTTGGCCACGATACCAAGGTCGCTGCGAAAGATACCGCTAAGGGCACCGAGAAAGCTGCAGACAAAACTGGTCACGAAACCAAAGTAGCGGCCAAGGACACGGCGAAAGGCACTGAGAAAGTTGCCGATAAGACCGGCCATGAAACCAAGGTTGCAGCGAAAGACACTGCTAAGGGTACCGAGAAAGCCGCCGATAAGACGGGGCACGCTGTGAAGACGGGCGCGAAGGACACTGGACACGAGATCAAGAAAGTCGGCGACAAAATAGAGGACAAGCCGAGTTCGCAGTAACGGCAAAAAGCTTAAACACAGGGGACACAGAGGAGCACAGAGGATTCGACACCAGGTTTCCTCTGTGTTCCACTGTGTCCTCTGTGTTTTGTTTTGGTCTTTTTTTGCAGTGCTAAAATCAGGAATTGCCCACAATCATGCTGACTGGATCTGAAATTCGCCGCAAGTTTCTCGACTTCTTTGTGCAGAAGGGGCATAAAGAGGTGCATTCGTCGTCGCTGGTGCCGGCGAATGATCCTACTTTGCTGTTCACCAACGCGGGCATGAACCAGTTCAAAGACGTTTTTCTGGGACTGGAGAAGCGGGATTACTCGCGCGCCACGACATCGCAGAAGTGCGTGCGCGCCGGCGGCAAGCATAACGATCTGGAAAATGTTGGGTTCACCAATCGCCATCACACGTTTTTTGAGATGCTGGGGAATTTTTCCTTTGGCGATTACTTCAAGAAAGATGCCATTGCTTACGCGTGGGAGTTGATTACTTCGAAGGAGTGGTTTGGGATCGACAAAGACAAGCTGTATGTGACGATTTTCGAGGGCTCGGGCGAGCCGATGCCGGTCGCGCGCGACATTGAAGCTTACGATTTGTGGGTTGCGCAAGGAGTGGCGAAGGAACGGATTTTTGACGGCGACTTAAAAGATAACTTCTGGCAGATGGGCGATACCGGGCCATGCGGTCCTTGCAGCGAGATTCATTACGACATGGGCGTGGCGGCATCCGAGCATGGGCATGCCGATTGCCGCTTTCCTTGCGATTGCGGGCGATATGTCGAGATTTGGAATTTGGTGTTCATGCAGTTTGACCGCGATGCTTCGGGAAAGTTGAATCCGCTGCCCAAACCGTCGATTGATACGGGAATGGGGCTGGAGCGGGTGGCGGCGGTTCTGCAGGGTGTGATTTCGAATTATGAGACGGATTTGTTTACGCCGCTGATTAAGAGAGCGGCGGAGTTGACGGGGCGCGGTAAGATTACGGACTTCGTGATGGAAGTAGCAGCACGAAGCCACTAATAAGTCATCTGCGGCGTCACTTCGGGTGATTGCCGATCATCCCGAGCCGCGACGTTTTTGATTTCGGATGGTGTGCTGCCTTCGAATGAAGGGCGCGGATATGTACTGCGTAAGATTATTCGGCGCGCGATCACGCATGGGCGGCTATTGGGGCAGACGAAACCGTTTCTGTATCAGATGATATTCGCTGTCCGCGATTTGATGCAGGATGCGTATCCGGAGCTTAGGGAGTTGGCGGATAACTCGTCGCGAGCAGTGCTGGCGGAAGAAAAGCGATTCAGCGACACGATGGAAGTCGGGTTGACAAAGCTCGAAGAGGACCTTGCACCGTTGATAGCTACCAGGGAAAAAGCACGCGCAGCGAGAGCAACTCAACCCCCTGTTCCGCTGGAAAAGAGAGACTTGAAGAACGTTGACCTTTCGCTTTCGCCTGTCTATGACGGGCGCAAGGCATTCAAACTCTACGACACTTACGGAATGCCGTTGGATTTTATCGAGGATGCTTGTCGTGATCAGGCCATCTTCCTTGATCAAAGCGGTTTTGATCGGCGATGGTCGAGCAGAAGACTCGTGCTCGTGCGTCATGGAAAGGCGCAGCCAAGCAAACCGCCAATCCTGCTTATCAGCAGCTTCCGAAATCGATCTTCGAGGGTTATCGACAGACGCGCTCTGACGGTTGTGAAGTGCTGGCCATTATTCATAATGGGCAGGGCGTGCGAGAACTCAAGGCTGGAGAATCCGGCGAGGTCATTCTTGACCACACGCCGTTCTATGCCGACTCCGGCGGGCAGGTTGGCGATAAGGGATGGTTTTATTCGGACGATCACAATACTGTTGTCGCTGAGGTGACTGGATGTTATTCGCCGATTCAGGGGGTGCGGGCGCATCAGGTTGTGGCGAAGTCACCGATTCGCTTGGGCGATAAAGTTGATGCCGTCGTGAATGCCGACATTCGCGAATCGACCATGCGGAATCACACGGCTACGCATTTGCTGCATGCCGGGCTGCGCGAGGTTTTGGGGAAGCATGTGAAGCAGGCGGGGTCGCTGGTGGCGCCGGATCATTTGCGCTTTGATTTTTCGCACTTCACCGCCGTGGAAGATGAGGAGTTGCAGGATATTGAGGACATTATTAATAAGGAAGTGCTGCGCAACCAGATTGTTGAGACCATTACGGACGTTCCGATCGACGAGGCGATCAGCCAGTATCATGCGATGGCGCTGTTCGGGGAAAAGTATGGCGAAAAGGTGCGCGTGGTGCGGATTGGCGATTTCTCGACTGAGCTTTGCGGCGGCACGCACACGGGAGCTACGGGCGAGATTGGACTGATCAAGATTTTGAAGGAAGGCAGCGTGTCGTCGGGCGTGCGGAGAGTGGAGGCGATTACTGGGTTGGGATCGCTGGCGCACTTCCGCACGGACCACGAACTGGAAAAGGTAGTGTCAAATTTTGCCGTTCCCACCTTTGCGCAAAAACCGCGCAAAGATGGGGCACCCTCTGCCGAGGAGATTTCTGCCCATGCCGAGATGGGTTCTCCGGCTGCGGCTTTGAGGGCTGAACTTGAGAAGAAGGATTCGGAGATCAAGCGGCTTGTGCGGGAACTGGATTCGGTACGGATGAAGTCAGCATCGTCTTCTACGGCGAATATTGGAGATCAGATTAAGGATGTTAAGGGCGTGAAGGTGCTGGCGCATCGCGTGGACAATCTTGAGCGCGGGCAGATGCGCACTTTGGTCGATCAACTGCGCGAGAAGATTGGCTCGGGCGTGGTGGTGCTGGGCTCGGCTTCGAATGGAAACGTGTCGCTGATTGTAGGCGTCACCAAGGATTTGACCGCGCGGGTGCAGGCGGGAAAAGTGATTGCTCCGGTGGCGCAGAAAGTTGGCGGCAAGGGCGGAGGACGTCCTGACCTGGCCGAGGCGGGCGGGAAAGATGCCTCTGCGCTGGATGCCGCGCTGGACGAGGCTTACGCGGTGGTGGAGTCTCTTCTTTCATGACCGGCGATTCCAAACACGAGCGCTTGAAATTTATCAAGCACAAGGGCCATGCGATCTACGAGATCGATTTATCGAACTGCGCGGCGAAGGAATTGCTGGTGCTGCTGGATCTGATCCGCGCGGATATTGCGCGGCATGATCCGGGGTCGGTGCTGACCCTGGTGGAAGTTACGGGCGCGCAGATCGACAAGAACGTGGCTACTCGAATCAAGGAAGTGCTGGTGCTCGACCGTCCTTATGTGAAGCGCTCGGCGTGGGTGGGAGCGGAGAGCCTGCCGCAGGTGTTCTACGAGCACTTCAAGAACTTTTCGCAACGCGACCTGCCCACGTTCAAGACGCGGGAGGAAGCGATGGACTGGCTGGTGCAGGACTAGACGCTGTCCCCTAGGGTCATACCTCAGGCGCTGAAGCGCGGGCATATTTTTGAAGACTTAACGGCACGAGTGAAACTCGTGCCCTTCCCGAGCAATACCACATTTCTTTGAGGAGGTTTCCCATGGGCCAACCACTCGATCCAAAATTAGCATTCTTCTACGGCCAGTTCGTCCAAGCCGCTTACACCATGTTCCGGCGCGATCCCTCCCAGCTCAGACCCGAGCCCCAACAGGGAGATATTCCTGATGGATGGGAGCTTGGATCGTGGATTCACATGTCGGATTTTATTCTCAGCAAGAAGGAGCTTGAGTTCTACGGCATCGTTTGCCACAAGATCGATAGCCCGGACACGCGCATCATCGCAATTCGCGGCACGGAGGGTGCGATCGAGTGGATCGATGACGCGGCTGCGATTCCCACTCCCTTCCGCCAAGTGCCGGATACAGGACGCGTGGCCAGCGGGTTCGACAGAATCTACAGTTCGCTGAAGGTGGTGAAGCGCAGATTGGCCGAGGACGCCGCGGTGACGGCCGCGGCTCCGGGCACTCCGGCAGCGCAGGAGAGTTTCGAGGGTTCGTTTGCCGAGCAGCTCGATCAAGTGGCAACCAGCCGCGAGTTGGCTCGCGGCAGAAGACGGCGGGTGGATGAGCCGCGCCCGCCGCGGCCTATGGTGGTGACCGGGCATAGCCTGGGCTCGGCGCTGTCCACGCTGTTTGTGATGGAGAATGCCTCGAAGAAAAAATTTGACATCACTACGTCGTGCACGTTTGCCTCGCCGCGTGTGGGCACCTTGGAATTCGCTCGCGCGTTCGATCTGTTGCCTATCAATTCGTGGCGCATCGTGAATACGCTGGACGTGGTGCCAAAGCTCCCGCCGCACATTCCGGTGGTGCTGGAATACGATCACGTCGATATCGCGTATCCGTTCAAGTCATCCGACTTCGCGAAGAACAGCCTGGTGTGCTGGCATGCGATGGAGACTTATCTGCACTGGCTGGATACGAGTTATGCGCTGCGAGCGGAATGTAAGCCGTAGTTGCTACGGAAAATCGCGAGAGATAAAAAGAG
Source organism: uncultured Acidobacteriaceae bacterium (assembly GCA_963838015.1). Lineage (GTDB taxonomy): Bacteria > Acidobacteriota > Terriglobia > Terriglobales > Acidobacteriaceae > Sulfotelmatobacter. Next base: position 1,019,666 of record CAWIPG010000002.1, read on the forward strand.
AGACCCGGGGCTAAAGCCCTGATCAATTCTGAGACTTTACACGGCGCTGAAGCGCCGCTCTTCCACGTTACTGCACGCGTTCTCCATTTCTACGCAGCCTGTACCTAGCGCAGTGTCTCGTCCAACAGCTCCAGAAGTTTTTGAAAAGCTCGCTCGGCTTGGGGCCGGTTGTAGACGGGACTGTCGGATGAAGTCCAACTGTGGTATGCGTCTTTGTAGATTTCGCTTTCGTATTTTCCGCCCCAGCGTTTGAGGACCTCATCGAGCTTGGCAATGGCTTCCTCATTCATGCTGTGATCTTTGGTAGCGTGGCCGAAATAAAGGCGTGCCTTGATTCGAGGCAGCGCAAGGTGAGGACTGGTGGGTGCTTCAGTATAGAGGCCGCCACCGTGAAAGGACGCAGCTGCGGCAACTTTATCGGGCCGCGCGGCAGCGGCGAACATTGCCATCTTTCCGCTGAAGCAGTGGCCTACTACGCCGATCATGCCCGGGCGCGTGCAATTCTGTGACAGCAGGAAATCGATGTAGGTGGATGAGTCCTGCTCAATGGCCTCCGGCGTCAGGGGAGTGCTCAACTCCGCCATGCGCTTTTTTCTCCCTTCGTCATCCAGGGTTCGGATGGAAGGCTGGAGGGGCGCGCGGCCAGTGCGATAGAAAATGTTGGGCGTGAGCACGGCATACCCTTCTTTCGACAAGCGCGCAGCGGATTCGCGGTTGGCGGCGCGAATACCTCCGATATCGGTGAGGTAGAGAACACCGGGGTATTTGCCGTCGCCTTCGGGGCAGTAAAAAACGCTGTCGCTGCTGCCTTGCTGCATCGGAATTTCGAATTCGCGTTCCGGCATTGTGGGTTACTTCTCCTATTTAGGGTTGGGGAATGATCGCGTCTCTGCTTGCGGTGTTTCGATGCTACGCGAGGTTCGCAGGATGCTGCGGCGTAATGAATTGTGAGCTTTCGGCGAAGACTGCGCATCCCTCAGGGGCTAAAACCCTCGTTTATTCCGGCCTCTTACGCGGCGCTGAAGCGCCGCTCTTCCACGTTATGTCAGCATTATTCATGCCCATTGTTATTGCTTGCAGTCCCTAGTTTTCCGCAGCACGGCTGAAGCTGCGCCCTTTCAAAGAAATCGATAATCGTACTCAGCTTCTCCATTTCAGCGTGACTGGGCCGGACATGGGCTGCTTCATTGGACTGCCGGTACGCTTGGCTTCGAGGTGGGCGGCTTTCAATTGGAAGTACCACTTCGCGGGACGGTCCGCGTCGTCGATCAGCATTAGGTGCGGGTTGTGCTTCAGGCCTTCGGCCTGCAGTTCCATGGTGTGGCGGTCCTGCTCGACGAATTTGGCGAAGACGAACTTTAGCAACTCGGGGCCGAAGGGCATCCAGCGGAAAATGTTCCAGGCGGCGACTACGTCGATGCGGCACTGGTTACGGGTGATGGGCGTTACGGTGGTGAGCGATGAGAACCAGTACTTCCCTGCCCGGATGGTTTCGCGGCGCAGGTTGGGCAGGGCGAAATCGATGGTGGTGGTAATGGACTCGGCGGCGGCGTAGAGACGCAAGAGTTTGTAGGGCGCGGAGTTTGAGCTGGGCGTATGCGCGCTCATGCGGAAGCCGTTGCGAATGGGTTCGAAATTTTTGTGCTTCTCGTGAATGCTGTGGCGGCTGCGCCACCACCAGGCCTGGTGGACGAAGGGTCCGTGCGCGGGATCCATGAGGCCGATGATGCCGTGATCGATGCTGACGGGCATGTCGGCGGTGAGGTAGGCGAGTTTATATTTGGGGCTGAACTTTTCAATCTGCGGTGCGGGATCGGGAGCCTCTGAAGGTGCCGTGAATCCCGCTCCTGCCGGATTGGGATCGGGTATGTAGACCCAGACAAAACCATCCTGCTCTTCGCAGGGATAACTGCCGGCGTAGATGCGATCCACTTTTAAATTTTGATCGGCGGTGAGTGAGGGGATGAGTCGGCACTGGCCGTTGTGGGCATCGAAGGTCCAGCCATGGTAGGAGCACTCGACGTTTTCGCCATCGAACTTGCCGCAGTTGAGGGGCATACCGCGGTGGGGGCAAGAGTCGCGCAACGCAAAGGGATGGCCGGCGCGATCGCGTCCAACCACGAGGGGAATCTCAAGCAACATAGCTTGGTGAAGCTGGTTACGATGGACGCGGTCGGCGGGCAGGGCGCGGTACCAAAAGCCGGTGAGCATGAGCGAATCGGGCGCCTGGCGTTGAGGAGAGTCGAGTTCGGGCATGGGTCAGAATTGCTGATTATTGATTTCTGATCGCTGATTTAAAAACATATGCTAGCATTCGCCACGGCTTTTCAATACGTCCCGATATATGCGGGGCAATCTTGATGGAATTTATCGGCCATTTTCGCAGGCTTACTCCGGTACAGCGGAATACTTTCACGGCCTGCTTTCTGGGGTGGTCGTTGGATGCTTTCGATTTTTTCATTCTGACTTTCTGCGTCAGCGCCATTGCCACTCAATTCCAGACGAAAGTTTCTGTTGTTGCCGAGGCGATTTTCTGGACGCTGGCGATGCGTCCGGTGGGCGCGTTTCTTTTTGGAATGATGGCCGACCGCTTTGGTCGCCGTCCCACGCTGATGATCGACATCATTGCGTACTCGGTATTTGAACTGTCGTCGGCGTTCGCACCTTCGTTAAAGCTCTTCCTGATTTCGCGAGCGCTGTTTGGAATCGCGATGGGCGGAGAGTGGGGCGTGGGCGCGGCGCTGGCCTTCGAAACCCTGCCGGCGGAGGGGCGCGGATTTTTTTCCGGGTTGTTGCAGGAAGGGTACGCGGTGGGCTATCTGATGGCAGCTTTGGTTTTCGGGACGATGTTTCACTATGTCGGCTGGCGCGGGATGTTTGTGATTGGAGCGCTACCCGCATTTCTGGTGATCTACATTCGAACGAAAGTGGATGAGTCCCCGGCGTGGTTGCAAGGCCATGGGTTGAAGAAGGCGGAGAGCGGGTTGGGCAAGGGCATTCTGACTTACTTTGGCACTTTTGTTCTGCTGGTGGTGCTGATGTTTGCGTTCAATTCGTTCAGCCACGGGACTCAGGATCTATATCCAACGTTCCTGACGAAGGGGCATCAATTGGGGCCACAGAAGGTGATGTTCATCACGGTCATCGCGAATATCGGCGCGCTGCTGGGCGGGATTTTGTTTGGAACGTGGTCGGAGAAGATTGGACGGCGACGGGCTATTGTGATCGCCGCGCTGCTGGCCATTCCTGTGATTCCGCTGTGGGCTTATTCACATACTGTGGCCATGCTTGCGCTGGGAGGGTTCCTGATGCAGTTCATGGTGCAGGGCGCCTGGGGAGTGATTCCCGCACATCTGAATGAACTTTCACCGCCGGCGGTACGGGGTACGTTTCCGGGATTCGCATATCAGCTGGGTAATCTGCTTTCGTCGCGCAACGTGGTGATTCAAGCAAAGCTGGTGGAAAATCGTTATCGCGGCATGTATGCGCCGGTTCTTGCCTGGACGGTAATAGTGGTGGTAACGCTGGTGGTGGTAGTTACGGGGAGCGGCAGAGAACGAAAAGGCACGGACATGACGAATACGAGTTAATACAAATTAACGTGTTGCAAGATTTGGCACACGACGAAGTGGGCGACTTACTAGCACGATTGCGCCATTGTCACGGCAAGATTCCTGTGGTACGTTAGGTTAAATTTCACGCCTTCGTAAATACTTTCAAGGGTTCCGGGAGACTGGCAGTTTGGCTCGAATGCGTGTGCAGGAGTAAGCGCCACTATGAAGGAAACGATAGCCCTGACTTCGGCCCAGCCGGCTGGGGACGAAGAGAATTTTGCCAACCGGAAGCTGATTCGTCCGGCACTGCCGCGCACCGATCACAATCACGGTAATCATAACTCCAACCATAATTCCAATCACAACTCCAATCACTTACAGGTTGCGGATCGGCGTGAGCGGCACGAGCGCCCGGAACGTGGGGGGAGCGCGGGCAGGATCGCGGATATGACCGTGGGGAACGTTCCGTGGGCACAGCGGGCGGTCGCAAGGCAGCGCCTCCGGAGCAGACCAACGCCGAGAATTTTTACTACCAGAAACAGATGCAGTCACGAACGCCGATGGTGATTGTGCTGCAGGATGGCGAGGAAGTACACGGCATCATCGAATGGTATGACAAGACCTGCATCAAGGTTCTCCGCGAAGACGGGCGGCCGAATCTGATGATCTATAAGCCGGCGATTAAGTACATGTTCAAGGAAGATGAGAACGGGCGGTAGGAGGAATTGAGGAATTGAGGAATTGAGTAATTGGGCGATTGAGTGATTGAGTAATTTAAAATCGCCCTACACCTCCATAAGACCCCGTGGAAATTAACCCATCAACTCCCGCCACACCCATGCGGGACCGCCGCCAACCGGATCAACGACCCTTCACAACGATCGCTTACAACTTTGGCAACACAATTCCCTGCTGCGACTGATATTTGCCTTTGCGGTCGGCGTAGCTGGTTTCGCAAACTTCGTCGGACTGGAAGAAGAGAATCTGGCATAGGCCTTCGTTGGCGTAGATGCGTGCCGGGAGCGGCGTAGTGTTGGAGATTTCGAGGGTGACGAACCCCTCCCACTCGGGCTCGAAGGGCGTGACGTTGACGATGATGCCGCAGCGGGCATAGGTGCTCTTGCCCACGCAGATGGTGAGGATGTCGCGGGGAATTTTGAAGTATTCCACGGAGCGGGCGAGCGCGAATGAGTTGGGCGGAACAATGCAGATATCGGTGCGCATGGTGACGAAGGATTTTTCGTCGAAGTGCTTGGGATCGACGATGGTGCTATTCACGTTGGTGAAAATCTTGAACTCATCGGCTACGCGCAGGTCGTATCCGTAGGAAGATAATCCGTAGGAGATCACGCCCTCGCGGACTTGCTTCTCGGAAAAGGGGTTGATCATGTCATGTTCGCGAGCGGTCTTGCGAATCCAGCGGTCACTCTTCAGCATGGAGCTCCTTGGGAAAAAATTAATGGAAAATGCGACTAAAGCTTTGGGCTGTTTGAGAAGAAAGAACTCCTGGTGAGGCCGATTTTCACTGCCGACCTGCAAGAGATCCTTCGACTGCGCGTGATCTTCCTTCGGTCGATCATGCTCCGCTCAGGATGACAAATAGCCTTCGCTTGAAGTGCCTGCCAGTTTACGGTACTGATGCTCCCGTTGACAATCTCCCTTATCTCCCATAGCATCAATCACTTGAGGGATGATCTAGACGCCGCATCCGGGAGCCGTTCGTGATTAAGCTCGACATTATCAACGAAGTGGTCGCCAGAACCGGCATTACGAAGACTAAAGCCGAGTTGGCAGTGGAAACCGTTTTCGAGAGCATGAAGAAGGCGCTCGCTCACGGCAGCCGCATTGAACTGCGCGGATTTGGCGTGTTTAATGTGCGTCCGCGCAAGACCGGCATTGGACGCAACCCGCGCACGGGCGCGGAAGTTTCGATCCCGCCGGGCAAGGCCGTGCGGTTTAAGCCGGGGAAAGAATTGCAGTCGATCGATTAAAGGCAGTACCAAGTATCTGGTACCCAGTATCTAGGAAAATTGGTCAGACTATCTTCGGCACATTCTCCAGCCCTTTTCTGATCTCTGCTTTTTTCCCAGCTTCCGGTTCGGCTTACGCCTTTGTTTTTCTAGGTACTGGGGACTGGGTACTCCTTCTCGTAGTAGCATCTAGGAAGCGGCTCTGAATCAAATTTCGGGGCCGAATTCATGTCGGAACCAACTCCTCCCGCAGTTTCCTCCACTCTCGAATATTCCCGGCCGATGCCGCAGTGGGCACCGCGCGCGCCAAAGCCGCGCTACTGGCTGCATGTGCTGCTGCTGCTGGCGACTTGCTTCACCACGCTGGTGATGGGCGCGCGCATGCAGTACAACTTCGCGCGGGGCCTACCGGCGCTCTCGTTCAACGACGCATCGCTGCCGCTTTTCCCTGCCAACTGGGCCTTGACGCATCCCGCGCGCCTTTGGGACGGCGTGCCCTTCATGGTCACGGTGATGCTGTTTTTTCTGGCTCACGAAATGGGACATTACTTATATTGCCGGCGTTACGGAGTTTATGCGACGCTGCCTTTTTTCATTCCGATGCCGACTCCGATCGGGACCATGGGAGCGGTAATTGTGATCCGTTCGCGTATTCGCTCGCGCACGGCGTTGTTTGATATCGGCATTGCGGGGCCGATTGCGGGGTTTGTGGTCGCGCTCGTGGTGCTGGTGGTCGCGCTGGGATGGTCGAAGCCGATGCATGCGAGCCTTGGTCCAGGAGACTACGAGCTCGGGTATCCGTTGATTTTTGAGGCGACGCGGCGTTTCCTACTGGGGATGAACCTTCTGCGTGGGCCGGCGGCGCTGCCGCTTGATCGAGTGCTGTTGCATCCGACGGCGATTGCCGCGTGGGTAGGGATGCTGGCGACGTCACTCAACTTGTTGCCGGGCGGGCAACTGGATGGCGGGCACATTGTTTTTGCGATCGCACCGCGCGCGCACAAATTTGTGTCGCGGCTGACGATTCTGATTCTGTTGCCCATGGGCTACTTCCTATGGACGGGATGGTTTATATGGGCGATTCTTTTGCTGCTGACCAGCTTGCGGCATCCGCAGGTGGCAGAGTGGCCGCGGGTTTCGGGCGGAAGGTTATGGTTGGCCGGGTTGGCGCTGGTGATGCTTGCGCTCACGCTTATTCCGGCGCCGACGGCGCATGCGTCGTTGCCGGAGGCTGTGCATGGGATCTGGGGACGATAAAAGTTTTCTTTGCTCCTCCCACGCAGCGAAAACGCCTTTAAAGATTCGCCCACTCCGACCCGTTTCTCTCGTATACTCCCCTATTCAATCGTTTTAATTAACAACTCGGAGGTTCCCTAACCTTGAGAAAGCTAGCCGCAATTCTTTCCTTTGTCGCTGCGTATTTTGTTTTCGCGTTTTCCGCTGCGGGGCAAACCATCACCGTTGACATCTCGCATCCCACGAATCATTTCATTCCCAACCAAACACTGGGAGCGGGCGTGGACCGCATTGCGGCGGAAGCGATCGACAAAGATTTGGTGCAACCGACGCTGGACAAAACGCTGGCCTCGGGTTGGCAGCCGGTCACTTATCGGCAGAACACGGAGCTTGCCATCGAGGCGTGGCATTGGAATCCTAAGGGGGCATGGAGCGAAGGAAGCGGAGCAGACGGCAAAGGATATTTCACTGGCTCGCCTACTCCAACGGAGATGCTGCGCTACTCCTACGGGTATGCGCTGCCGCGGCGTGGGACCACGCGCAACGATGGCACCGATAATGTGGGATTTTCGCGTTTGACCGATGGTGATGCGAATAGTTTCTGGAAGAGCAATCCGTATCTCACGGAACATTTCACCGGGGAAAGCGATGCGCTGCATCCGCAGTGGGTGGTGCTGGACCTGGCGCAGGTGCAGCAGGTCGACAGCATTCGAATCGCGTGGGCTGCGCCTTTTGCGCGGCGCTACGTGGTGCAATATTGGACCGGCGACGATCCCATCAGGGCCGTGACGCGCGGAGTTTGGGAGACGTTCCCGCAAGGCAACGTCACGTATGGAAAAGGTGGAACTGAGACGATGCGGTTGGCTGGCAGTCCTGTGGCTGTTCGATTCCTAAGAATATTGATGACGGAGTCGTCCAATACATGCGAAGCGAATGTTGCGGCTGAAGTAAAAGCGGATCCGCGAAGTTGCGTGGGTTATGCCATTCGCGAACTTTACCTTGGAACCAGCACGGACGATGGCGCGTTTCATGACATCCTGCGGCACACGCCGGATCAGGAGCAGACGACCACTTATTCATCTTCAGTTGATCCGTGGCATCAAGCGTCCGATCTGGGATCGACCAAGCAGGCTCAGGTGGGATTCGATCTGTTCTTCACCAGCGGTGTGACGCGCGGACTGCCGGCGATGGTGCCGGTTGCGATGTTGTATGACACGCCCGACAATGCGGCGGCGGAGATCGCGTATTTGAAGAAGCGCGGTTATCCCATTTCTTACGTTGAGATGGGCGAAGAAGCTGATGGGCAGTACATGTTGCCGGAGGATTACGCTGCGTTGTATTTGCAGTGGGCGACGGCGATTCATCGCGTGGATCCGGCGCTGAAGCTCGGCGGGCCATCGTTTCAAGGTGTAAATAAGGACATCGAAGTCTGGCCGGATGCGAATGGGAAAGTTTCGTGGACGGCGCGATTCATCGATTATTTGAAGCAACATGGGCGCATGAACGACCTGGCATTTTTTTCGTTCGAGCATTATCCCCTCGATCCGTGCCGGATTCCGTGGGGTAGCTTGTACGAAGAACCGGAGTTGGTGAGCCACATTATGCAGGTGTGGCACGAGGATGGAGTTCCCGCGGGCATGCCGATGTTCATCACGGAGGGAAATCTTTCGTCGGCCGCGAGTGAAACTTATCAGGATATTTTCTCGGGAATCTGGCTGGCGGACTACATTGGATCGTTTTTAAACGCGGGCGGAAATGCAGTTTACTTTTTTCATTATCTGCCGTTGCAAATGGAGCCGGGATGCAATAGCTCTCCTGGAACGTTTGGAATGTTTACCATCGACGCCAATTATCAGATTCAGCAGCCACTGGCACAGTTCTTTGTGGCCCAGTTGATCAATCTCGAGTGGGTGCAACCCGGCGGGGGTGAGCATCAGGTGTTTGCTGCGAAGAGCGACTTGGAAGACGGCGCCGAACACGAACTGGTGACGGCGTATGCGGTGAAGCGTCCGGATGGAACATGGGCGGTAATGGCGGTGAATCGCGACCAGCAGAATCCCCACCGGGTGCGGATCGCGTTTGACGGATCGGACGGCAAAGAAAGCAGCTTTACCGGGCCGGTGGAAGTTTCGACTTTTGGAAGCGCGCAGTATCAGTGGCATCCGGCGCAGACGCGATTCATGGCGCACGCGGAGAATTCTGCGCAAGCTACGATCGTGCCGACGAGCAAGGGTTGGGCTGATCCCGATGGGCCGATCGTTCGCACCAAACTTTCAGCGGCGAAGGATGCGATGTACGATTTGCCGGCGGCATCGGTGGTGGTGATTCGAGGAAATGTCGCGAGCGCGAAGTAGCTCGCTTTCGCTTCACATCAACCACAAAGCGTCTACGTCGACGATCACTTGCGTGCGTGGGATTTTTTGCGCGGCGGCGTAGACGAGCATGGCGCGCAGCGTGGTATTGAGTTTTTCCCGGCTGGGCGACTTTAGCACGAAGTGGTAACGGTAATCGCGCTTCAGCCGCAGGATGGGCGCTGCGGCGGGGCCGAGCACGCGCACGCCTGCGTGACGGTGTTGCTCAAACCATTTTCCAAGAGTGCCTGACCACTGCAGCGCTTCGTCAAGTTTGTCGCTGCGGATGAGAACATTGGCGAGCGCGGCGTACGGCGGGTAATGCATCCAACTGCGGAAGCGTAATTCCTTGTCGTAGAAGCCGGTGAAGTCGTGGCGGGCAGCGTATTGCACGGCGTAGTGGTCCTGAAAATAAGTTTGCAGGATCACTTTGCCGGGGGATTGGCCGCGCCCAGCGCGTCCGGCAACTTGAGTGAGCAACTGGAAGGTGCGCTCGGCGGCACGGAAATCCGGCAATCCCAGCGCACTGTCGGCGCCGACCACGCCGACCAGGGTGACGCCGTGGATGTCGTGGCCCTTGGCGATCATCTGCGTACCGACTAGCAAATCGAGTTCGCCTTCGCTGAGCGCGTTCAGGGTGCGTTCGAAATCTTCGTGTCCGCGGACAGTATCGCGGTCGAGGCGGGCAATGCGCGCCTGGGGGAACATGCCGTGCAGCAGTTCCTCCAATTTCTCCGAGCCAGTGCCGAGGAAATATACGTACTCGCTGCCGCAATGCACGCAAGCCTCGGGCACGGGCGCGGTGTAGCCGCAATAGTGGCAGATCATTTTATGTTCGCGCTTGTGGTGAGTGAGAGCGATGGCGCAATTCTGGCATTCGAGAGTTTTCCCGCAGGTGCGGCACAACGCTACGGGAGAATACCCGCGGCGATTGAGCAGCACCATGACCTGCTCTTTGCGCTCGAAGCGCTCTTTGATCTCAGCTGCCAGTTTGCGTGAGATGACCTGCTCGTGGCCGGTCTCCTGGAACTCCTGCCGCATGTCGATGATTTCCACTTCCGGGAGAGGACGTTGCTCCACACGGTCGGGTAACTCGATCAGCGTGTATTTACTTTTCTTTGCGTTGAAATAGGATTCGAGCGACGGCGTCGCCGAACCGAGGACGACGACGGCATTCGCCATCTTGGCGCGCACCACGGCGATATCGCGTGCGTGGTAGCGCGGCGTTTCTTCCTGCTTATAGGAAGAATCGTGCTCTTCGTCGACGATGATCAGAGCGAGGTCGGCGATTGGGGCGAAGACCGCGGAGCGCGTGCCGACGACCATGTGCGCTTCTCCGCTCTTGATTCGATGCCATTGCTGTGCGCGTTCTTTATCGGAAAGTGCCGAGTGAAGGATGGCAACTTCGTCACCGAATATCTGATGCAAATCGGCGGCCACAGCGGGCGTGAGCCCGATTTCAGGAACGAGGAGAATGGCGGAACGTCCGGCTTCGAGCACGGCGCGCATACCCGCAAGGTAGACAGCAGTTTTGCCGGAACCGGTTACGCCGTGCAGAAGAATGCCGGAAAATTTTCGGGTGTCAACGGCTTCGCGCAAGCGATCAAGCGCGGATTGCTGGGCGGAATTGAATTCGAATGCGAAGGGCGACGAGCGCGGTTTGCTGCGCGAAATGGCGAAGGCTACGGCTTCTTCGACAATTTCGATCAGGCCGCGCTTGACCAGCGTGCTGAGCGTGGTTCGTGGAATGGCGAGGGCTTGCAGGGTTTCCACGGGGAGACGGCTGCCGGAGGCGGCGAGCGTTTCGACCAATTTTCGTTGATTGTCGTTTAACTTACCTTCGACGGATTTGAGCAGCGCGATCTTGATGGTGCGGGTTGCGTTGCGGACGGCAGAGACATCTTCGCGGGCAATCCATTTCTTTCGCAGCATGCCGCTCAGGATTAATTTTGAGGCGCGAGTGGCAGAGCGCAGAGTCTCTTCGCGGATAGTTGCGGCTCCCGCAGGGGCTAAAGCCCCGTCATCTGTGGGCTCTAACGGCACCGCTGAAGCCGTGCCCTTCCCGATCTCTCCCTTCCCGATCTCGCTCTTCCCTGCCGCTCCCTCAAAACTGACCTTCGTTTCGGGTTCTTGCCCTGCCAGGTAATCCAACACACGGAACTCAGCGGCTTGCTCTTCCGGGGTGCGGCGCGAACGTGCAGACGATCCTGACATTCCCGCCAAATGCAGCGCCAGGCGGCCTTCCGCGGTGATGCGGTAGGCGACGGCGCGCTTGAACTCCGCGTTCAGCGGCAGCATGGTGCGGAAGACTTCACCGAGCGGAGCGAGATAGTAATCGGCGATCCAGCGGCCGAGGCGCAGCAGTTGGTCATCGAGCACTGGCGAGGTATCGAGGACGCTCAAGACTGGCTTGATTTTGACCGAAGGTTCGCGGTCGTGCAGTTCAACTACGATGCCGGTCAATCGCTGCTGACGAAAAGGCACAAGCACGCGGCCACCGGCTACGGGAGCGGCTTCGGCGGAGACACGGTAGGTAAAGACCATGTCGAGCGGCACCGGAAGGGCAACGTCGCAGTACTCGGGCATTGATTGGAAGGATAACCTAGAGAACTCTTGTCGAGGCGGGGATCGGTTGAGCTGATAAGGATCCTTCGCTTCGCTCACGATGACAACTTTATTTTGGGAAACAATCAGAGCTATTCAGCGGCTTTTTTCGGCGGTTCGATTCCGAGGTACTTCATTACCATCTGCAGGTCCCTCCAGGCTTCGCCTTTCTGCCGTGGATCGCGTAGGAGGTAAGCCGGGTGATAAGTCACTGCGAGACGTGCACCGGGCCATGATGGATCCGGCCGTGCGCCTACGGGCTTGAAATCGTAGAAGCGTCCGCGCAATTCGCCGAGGGAAGAATTCATGGCCAACAAATTCTTGGCCGCAGTCGCACCGAGTGCGACCACAACTTTAGGCTTGATCACCGCTATCTGCCGCATGAGAAATGGCGAACAGGTGTCGCATTCGTCAGGCTCGGGTTGGCGGTTGCCGGGCGGGCGGCACTTGACCACGTTCGCGATGTAGACATCTTCGCGGCGCAGGCCCATGGCTTTGATCATGTTGTTGAGCAACTGTCCGGCGCGGCCGACGAAGGGCTCGCCCTGCGCGTCTTCGTCAGCACCGGGGCCTTCGCCTACAAACATCAGTTCCGCGCGCGGATTGCCCACGCCGAAGACGATCTTCGTACGGCCTTTGTGAAGTTTGCAGCGGGTGCAGTCGCCGAGGTCTTCGCGAATCAGCGTGAGAGCGGCGGCGGGATCAGCAACTCCATACTCTGGCTTCGGGGTCACGGTTTCGGCGATGGTTCGAGCGGCAGCGGATTTTCTGGCGGTCATTTCTTCTTGCGGGTCCTCTCGCAGGTCTGACTGGAGTGTCGAAGACGGTGTTAATAAAAGATCGGAAACAGCTTCAGCCGCCACCAGCACGGCCTTTGGGGATGGCAGAGTTTGCGGCTCGCGGCGATAGAAATCGTAAATGCCCATCTCATGGCAGAAGCGCACACGTTCGGCAAGAGCACGGCGCAATTCCGGATCAAGAGTTGTGGGCATTGGCTTCTCGATTGTAATGCAGGACCGGAGGGCAGCGTTGCAGCTTGGCTCACGCGTTAGGCCGGTTAAGTTTGAGATCCTTCACTGCACCTGAAAAACGGCTCCGTTCAGGATGACAGTGGTCATGTACGTGATAGTCGTCGGGTGGTCGTTAAACTGCGCTATTACCGACGGGAGATTTACGCTGCTGGCGGATGCGCACAACCTGATCGAGCACGCGCTGGGCGACTTCCCACTTCGTGGTCTCGGGGACTTCGACGATCTCGTCGTTGGTGATGATGGTCACTTCGTTGCGATCGGAATCGAAGCCGATGCCTTCGCGAGAAACGTCGTTCACCACGATGGCATCGAGGTGCTTGGCTGCAAGCTTTTGGCGGGCGTTTTCGAGGACATTCTCAGTTTCGGCGGCGAAGCCGACGATGATCTGCGATTGCTTGCGCGCGGAAATTTCCTTGAGGATGTCGGTGGTCGGTTCGAGCTCGAGCGTGAGCGGACCTTTGCGTTTTATCTTTTGTGAGGAAGCTGACTTCGCACGGTAGTCGGAGACAGCGGCGGTTTTGATGACGATGGTGGCCTGATGGAGGAGATTGAGCACCGCATCACACATCTGCTCAGCTGATTCCACGCGGGTGAGTTCAGCCGCGCCTGGCGGAGTTAAAGACGTGGGTCCGCTCACCAGTAGCACACGGGCGCCGCGACGCAGCGCCCCTTCGGCCATGGCGTAACCCATGCGTCCGCTGGAGCGGTTGGTGAGATAGCGGGCGGGATCGATTTTTTCACGCGTGGGGCCGGCGGTAATCAGCACAGTTTCACCGGCGAGATCCTGTGATGCGCCCAGCGCTTCGAGAACGGCTGCGACGATGGTTTCGTTTTCGGCGAGGCGTCCGGCGCCGGTCATGCCACAGGCAAGATATCCAGAACCCGGTTCGACGATCTTCACTCCGCGCTGGCGTAAGATTTCCAAATTCGCTTGGGTCGCGGGATGGTTCCACATGTTAACGTTCATCGCCGGAGCGACGACGACGGGAGCCGTGGTAGCGAGATAAAGCGTGGTGAGGAAGTCGCTGGCGATGCCTTGCGCGAAGTGGGCCAAAACATCGGCAGTGGCAGGCGCAACCAGCAGAGCGTCAATCGATTGCGCCACGGCAATGTGCTCGATGGCAGAATCGATGTTGGGAGCGTGCTCTTCGCCGGGCGAGAACATTCCCGTAATCACTTTTTCGCCGGAGAGCGCGGCGAAGGTGAGCGGGCGAACGAACTCCTGAGCCGCGCGCGTCATAATGACTTGCACGCGAATGCCGCGGTCTTGCAGCAGCCGCACAATCTCGGCTGCCTTGTAAGCGGCGATGCCGCCCGTTACTCCGAGAGCAACTTTCATAATGGCGAATGGCAGCGCCTGAAGGCGCGGTCAATCGGAACGCTTTCGTCATGCCTGAAGGCATGACCCAATACAAATCTGCGGTTACGCGTCGTGGCCGAAAGCCTGATCCAAAACTTCGGAGGCTTGCTCGGCGGCGCTGCGAATTTCAGGGATCTCCCATTTCACCTTGCCGGCGCGGATTTCATCCTGTGCAATGCGGCAGGGTTTGCGGGAATTGGTTTGAACCACGGGCGGAGCACCGGATTGCAGTTGCCGGGCCCGCCGGGCGGCGACCAGAATATAACGATAGTTGCTGTCGAAGCCTTCGATCAATTTCATAGATTCTCTCCCCTGCTGCCGGGATATAAGATTTTGATTTGCCGAAATTGGTACGCTTCGTTCTTTCGCCTGCGACGCCAAACGCTTGCATTACTATTTTCCCACGAAACTCAAAGTCGTGGGGGCTCCCCGGGGCGAATCATGGTTACCAACGACTACCCAGATGGTCTGGCTCCTCCGGAACGGCCGGGCGGCTTAAACGAATCCACAATCGATTTGAGGCGATCGCGCATGTTGGCCAGACGACAGCGCTCGGCGAGAGCCACCGTTTTAGCTTCCTCCGGCGATAGCGATTTCCCCGCGCGAATCAGGCGTTCGCCACGCACGATCGCGCGCAGGAGCTTGATTGAATCTTCCAGCTGATCGTTGATGAGAATGTAGTTGTAACGTTCGTAATTTTCGATTTCGCGAGTCGCCGTATCCAGGCGGCGCTGGATCACCTCTTCACGATCTTCGCTGCGCTTGCGTAGACGGTCTTCCAGGGTTTTGCGATCGGGTGGAAGAATGAAGATGCCGGTGGCGTCGGGGAGTTTTTGCTGAATCTGCGCTGCGCCCTGCACGTCGATGTCGAGCAAAAGGTCACGGCCATTTTTTTCCGCTTCATCCAAAAAGCGCCGCGCGGTTCCGTAGTAGTTGCCGAAAACCTCGGCATGTTCAAGAAATTTGTCCTCGCGAATCATCTTCTCGAATTCGGGACGGGAGATGAAAAAATACTGGCGACCGTTGGTCTCGCTGCCGCGAGGAGAGCGCGTGGTGTAGGAAATGGAAAACTCAAGATTCTTCACCTCGGGCAGCAGTTCATTGACGAGCGTGGATTTGCCCGAGCCGGACGGGGCGGAAATAATGTAGACGACCGGCTTCGATGGAGAACTCATTCCAGGTTCTGCACCTGCTCGCGGGATTTTTCAATCTCTGCTTTCATGGCAAGTCCGGCCTCGGTGATCTTCAGCGCTTCGCCGGCCAAGCCGGAAGTCTTCGAGAGCAAAGTGTTCGCCTCGCGATTCATTTCCTGCAGCAGGAAGTCGAGCTTCTTCCCTACTTCCCCGTTTTCATCGAGCAGGCCGAGAAAATGCTGCACGTGATTTTCCAGGCGGACGATTTCTTCCTGAATGTCGCTGCGGTCAACCAGTAGCGCGGCTTCCTGCAGTACTCGTTCTTTATCGGCGCTCGACCCCAGCAGGTCCTGAAGGCGCGACTGAAGGCGCTCCACATAGCTGTGCAACACGGTGCGCCGGTGCAGTTGCACGGTTTTGACAGCTTCACGCAGATGTTCCATGCGCTGGCGAAGCTCGCGTTCGATGCTGCGGCCTTCTTGTTCGCGCATTTCGATTGAGGCGATCGAGCACTTTGCCGACTGTGGCCATCACTGCGGATTCCAGGGCTCCATCGTCAGGAGCGCCGGCGGAATCGAGCGCGCCGGGAATGCGCAGAACGGAGTTGAGGTCGGGCTCGGCGGGAACGGCAAACTCCGCGGCTGCGGCGCGAAATGCCGTGATATAGGCGCTTACCAGCGGGCGATTCAGTGCGAAGGTTTCACTGCTGCCGCGATCGAGGCTCAGCGTGACCTCAACGTGTCCACGGGCGATGTTTTCTTTGAGCAAGCGGCGAAGTTGCATTTCGATCGAATCAGAGCCCGAGGGCAGGCGAAAATGGAGATCGAGAAAACGATGGTTCACCGATTTCAGGGAGAGCGCGAAGGCGAGGTGACCGTTGCCTTGCGGGCTAACGTCTCCATCTGTCCGGTCCATGAGCTCACCTTTCACCTGCGCAAAACCCGTCATGGAGCGAAGAGGCATAATTGATTTCCGAATTTTCAGTTGCCGATTTTAGCTTGGTTGCGCCGGTTCCAGTTTCTGCTCGAAGTCGGCAAACTGCAAATCGTACAGACGCCGGTAGGTGCCTAATTTTGTCATTAAATCTTCGTGAGTGCCGATATCCGCGATGGCGCCGTTTTCGATGACCACAATGCGGTCGGCGCGGCGCACCGTCGAAAGACGGTGAGCAATCACAAATACCGTGCGTCCGCTCATCAGATTGTGCAGCGCGGATTGCACCAGGGCTTCTGATTCGCTGTCGAGGGCGGAGGTGGCTTCGTCGAGAATCAGAATTGGTGCATTCTTTAAGATGGCGCGGGCGATGGCGATGCGCTGCCGCTCACCGCCGGAAAGGCGCACGCCGCGTTCGCCGATCACTTCATCGTAGCCTGCGGGCAGGGTCTTGATGAACTCGTGCGCCAGCGCCGCTCGCGCCGCGGCTTCGACGTCTTTCAGCGCCACGTGCGGCTGGCCGTAGGCGATGTTGTTGCGAACTGTGTCGTTAAATAAGACGGTTTCCTGGGTGACGATTCCTACTTGCTCTCGCAACGATGAAAGCGTCACGTCGCGCACGTCGTGGCCGTCGATGAGCAGGCGGCCCTGCGTGGCATCGAAGAAGCGCGGGATCAGATGAACTAGCGTGCTCTTGCCTGAGCCGCTGGAGCCGACGATCGCGACTACTTCTCCGCGATGGACATCGAGATTGATATCGTGCAGCACGCGGGCATCTTCGCCTTCCGTTCCGTAGGTGAAGCTGACGTGATCGAATTGGACGGTCTTCGAGAACGGCGGCAGGCGCTTGGCATTCGGCTTTTCGCGGACACCATCTTCAACATCCATGAACTTGAAGATTTCGCTGGAAGCGCCGAGGGCTTGCTGGAAGTTATTATTGAATTGGGCAAACTTGCGGACGGGATTGTAGAGGCTGAAAACCGCCGCGATAAATGCGACGAAGACAGATGGAATCATCTCGCCGTGTTTGACTTGCTCGCGGCCCAATAACAGGAGAAGTGCGATTCCGATGCTACCGAAGACATCCATCAACGGAGAACTGATGGCTGTAGCGGCAACGGAACGCAGGTTCGCGCGGAACAGGCGGCGGGCCGCTCCGCGAAAGCGGAGGATCTCCCACTTTTCGCTATTAAACGCCTTTACGATGCGATTGCCGGTGATGGTTTCGTGCAGAATATTTTGAATTTCCGCCAGCTTGTCTTGTCCGTGCCGGGTGGTGCTGCGAACTCGAGAGCCGATCTTGCGCGAGGAATAAACGATCATGGGAACGAACAGCAATAGCGCCCACGCAAGTCTTCCCCCGAGAATTACAACTACCGCGGCCACCGATAGAAAAGTAAAGAACTGCTGCAGGAATTCCGCCAGCACCGTTGACATGGCGTACTGCACGCGTTCGATGTCGTTAATGATAGTGGAGAGCAGAGTGCCGGTGGTGTGCTTGGAAAAAAATCCGGCGGAGCGGCGGAGGATGGCGTTGTAAAGATCGTCCCGCAGGTCGGTAATCATGCCAAAGCCGGCATGGTTCACCAGATATGTGCCGGTGTAATCGAAAATTCCTTTGAGTATGGTCGAGCCGACCAGAGCGAACGCGACAATGTTCCATGCGTTGGTGAAATGCGAAGGCACCAACTGCTGCAAGTAGACCGGATGATGCGTAACAGGAATGACAAACAGTTGGATATCTTGTGATCCCGTGGAAGGATTCAGCACGCGGTCAAAGATAGGGCGAATCAATAAAAACTTGAACGCGTCGAGCGCGCCTACGAATGCCATGAGCACAACGGAACAGAGAATCTGCCACCAGTAGGGAAGCGCGTAGCGAACCAGGCGCATCAGTTGGCGCATACAACTCCGAGCAGGCCGCAGTGGCTTACTGGCGGTGGCATAGGCATGCTGTGCAAGGGCTTATTTTACTGCGGTCGTTGGTCGTTTGTCCCTTAGCGCAGAGTATTTACTTCGGCATATCGCGATGCGCGACTTTCACGCGGTATCCGGCCTGGTGCAGGCGCTTACCGACTTCCTCGGCGATCATCACGGAGCGGTGCTGGCCGCCAGTGCAGCCAAAGCTGATGGTGAGATAGCTCTTGCCTTCATGGATGTAGTGTGGCAACAGGTAGATCAGAAGATCGGAGATGCGGCGAATGAATTCTTTTGTCTGAGGAAAAGACCGGATGTATTTGGCCACGCGCGGATCGCGGCCGGTGAGCGGCCGGAATTCGGGAACGAAGTGCGGGTTGGGAAGAAAACGAACGTCGAAAACCAGGTCGGCTTCTTCCGGCACGCCGTGACGAAAGCCGAAGCTCACGCACGAAACCAGAATGCTCTTTCCCGGAGCATGCTTTTGGAAACGCTCCGTAATGTGGGCGCGTAATTCGTGCACATTGAACTTGGAGGTGTCGATGACAATATCGGCGAGGGCGCGAATGCTCGCAAGGTGACGACGCTCTGCTTTCAGCGAGGCATTGACCGGCGCGTCCGTGCCTAGCGGATGCGGACGGCGTGTCTCGCTGAAGCGGCGGAGCAGTACCGCATCGGAAGCCTCCAGGAAGGCGACCTTGGTGGGAATCATGCGCCGCACTGCTTTCAGAATGCCGGGAAATTGCTCGAGCTTGGAACCTTCGCGCACATCTACCACTAGCGCGGTGCGGCGGATCTCAGCCGATTGCAACGACATCTCGGCGAAGCGCGGGATGAGTTCGACGGGAAGGTTATCGACACAGTAGTAGCCTAAGTCCTCAAATGCCTTGAGCACAGACGCTTTTCCGGAGCCGCTCATCCCGGTGATGATGACTAGCTCCGGAGCATGCGGTGCGTCGGCTGCTTTGGGCTTTGCAGCTTTTTTCCCTTTCGCTTTGCTGCCCTTTGCTTTGTGCGCTGGTTTGCCGGGCTTGCGGGAGCCGGACGATTTCCGTGGCGTCATGAAATGGATAGTAGCATTGAAGGCGGGCTGCTTCTCAAATGAGTTTTCGATTTGTCTCAGCGGCGCTTGGAAAGGTAAGCTAGGTCGCCATGAAGAAATTTCAAGACTTGACCGAGCGCGAAGTGCTGGCGCTGGCAATATCGCTGGAAGAAGAAGACGAGCGCGTGTACTCGGATTTTGCCGAAGGACTGCGAACGGATTACCCCGCGTCGGCTGCGATGTTCGAGGGCATGCGGGAAGAAGAATCGGGACACAGACGGCGCTTGATCGAGCTCTTCCGGCAGAAGTTTGGCGAACATATCCCGCTGATCCGGCGGCAGGACGTCCGCGGATTTGTGGAGCGCCCGGCGCTGTGGCTGATCCGGCCGATGAGCATCGATGCGGTTCGCAAAGAAGCCAGCACGATGGAAGTGGAGACGCGGCGGTTTTATGAAAAGGCCGCGGCGCGCACGCAGGACGCGAGCATGCGGCAACTGCTCGACGACCTGATCAACGAAGAGCGCGAGCACGAAGAACGTGCACTGGAACTGGATAAAGAAAAATTGCCGGCGAACGTGAAGGCAGATGAAGAGCGGGCGCAGCGACGTCTGTTTGTATTGCAGATTGTGCAGCCGGGCTTGGCGGGATTGATGGATGGTTCGGTTTCCACGCTGGCCCCCGTGTTCGCGGCGGCATTTGCTACGCGCAGCTCCAATGATGCATTCCTGGTGGGGCTTGCGGCTTCGGCGGGCGCGGGCATCAGCATGGGATTTGCTGAAGCGCTTTCCGATGATGGAAGTCTGACGGGGCGGGGACATCCGTGGGTACGCGGCGTGATTTGCGGCGCGATGACTGCGCTCGGCGGAATTGGACACACGCTGCCGTTTTTGCTGCGCGATTTCCGCATGGCGCTGTGGGCTGCGGGCGGAGTGGTGGTTGCCGAGCTAGGTTTGATCACTTGGATTCGGCATCGGTATATGGATAGCCCTTGGATTTCAGCCGCGCTGCAGGTTGGGCTGGGTGGGGTGTTGGTATTTATTACGGGCGTGCTGATTGGGAGCTCATAGGTGATTGAGCGATTTTGTCATTGGGCGATTGTTGATGCTTCACGGCTGAGTTTCGAGCGGGTGCTTGCTCTTTTCGTAGAATTCGTTCTGCAGTTTTAGGCTTTCGTCATCGGCTTTCACGGCGCAGATTGTTTTCACCACGGCGCTGATCCACCAATCCATCTGGAATTTGCCGAGCTCTTGTGTCGCGGCGGAGCCGTCACCGGAATAATGGTTGGGAAAGCGCGCGTACCACCAGATTCCGGTGTAGACATCTTCGGGAAGGTTCAGGCGGTGCTGGTCGGCGCCGGACTCCCGGGTCGCGCGATCAATGTGGACTGTGTCGGGACGGGCGATCATCATTTTTGAAGTTTCGCTTTCGCCGGCGTGCATGTCGATCGCTGTCTTCTTCTGCGGGCCGCCTGTCTCCGGACTGCGCCGGTCGAAAACGTAGACTACGTAGTCGTGCGGTTTATCCAACTGAGTCTGGGCGAAAAACGGGAGCAGGCTTTCGTTGCCGCCGTGGCCGTTGACGATGATTATTTTCTTGCAGCCGTTGCGGGCCATTTCGTCGGTGGTTTCCTGCAGCAGGGCGAGTTGCATTTCGCGACTGTAGGCGACGGTTCCGGGCTCGTGGCGGGCTTCAGCGATCTGGCCGAAATAATATTCAGGGAAGACAACGGCGTATTCCTGCTCGGCGGCATGCAGAGCAGCGTAGCGAACGTCCAAGAGATCGGTGCCGAGGGGAAGATGTGGACCGTGTTTCTCCAGGATGCCGAACGGCAGAAGGCACGTGCCCTGCGAACGATGAATGCCTTCGCGGAAGTCGGCGGCGGTGAGTTCTTCCCAGTGGACGGAGAGCTTTGGGGCCGCTTGCGCTGATGCTAGATGCGGAGCGGTCAGTATCATTAGCAGGACAGAAAAGAGTGGGCAGCGCGTGCGGGTCATCATGGGAGATTTTCCTCGGCGGCGAATTTTAGCACGCGGGATGCCTCTATTGAAACGTATCAATAGAGGCATAGAAACGGGTTCCGGATTCTCAGCTTCCGGCAATGCGGGCTGCGAATTTTTTGCCGAATTAAAGTTGGGCGCGGGTGCTTCCGGTTTGGGAAAGTAGCGCCAAAGTCGAGGGTACCCCTCCCCTAGCCCGTCTGAAAGTCCTGCTGGACACGGGGTTCGCAAAAAAGCGTTTGCAAAATCTAGATGTCAAATAACTTAGAAATCAAAATATAGAAAACGCAGGACTTGCGGGCGGGCCGCTGAGGTTCGCCGCAGTACGTCTGCTTCGGCCATGATCGCGCGATTTGAGGGCGAGGGCAAGGTTAGATGTCACAGTGGGGTCGTGGAAATTTGGCCGCAAAAAACATCGGGCAAAGGTTAACTCCATTGGGAAAACTAAGAACCCTCTTCTAGCCTGTATAGCGGCCCGATCTCAGGGGCTGAAGCCCACGTGGTTAGGGAGCTTTGCGCGGCGCTAAAGCGCCGCTTCCACGGTTGCGCAGGCAGAATAGGAGGCTCCTCCGCTCCGCCGTCCCCTTCAGCTTCGCTCAGTATCCGACTCCGGTCGGAATGACAAAGTAGATATGGCTGGTGTTCGTTGACTGTCTTCTGCCTCGTCCGTAAGATGAGGCGGAACTATTCATCTTCCGAATGATCGGCCAAACTATCTCTCGCTACCGCATCGTCGAGAAGCTCGGTGGCGGCGGTATGGGCGTGGTTTATAAGGCCGAGGATACTGAACTGGGCCGTTTCGTGGCCCTCAAATTCCTGCCGGATGATGTTTCCCGAGATCCGCAGGCATTGGAACGCTTTCGCCGCGAAGCCCGTGCGGCTTCCGCTCTCAACCATCCCAACATCTGCACGATTTATGACATCGGCAAGAGTGGCGAGCAGTCCTTCATCGCGATGGAGTTTCTTGAAGGTGCAACCCTGAAATACTGCATCGGCGGGCGGCCGATGGAAACAGAATTGATTTTGTCTCTGGCCATTGAGATGGCCGATGCTCTGGATGCCGCCCACGCCAAAGGGATCGTGCATCGCGACATCAAGCCCGCCAATATTTTCGTCACCGAGCGCGGACACGCCAAGATTCTGGATTTTGGTCTGGCGAAGATTGCACCAGTTATGGGTTCTCCCAGTCAAGCTGCCACAGCAAACACCGTGACTCTTGCGGTGGATGATGAGCACCTCACCAGTCCAGGTTCTACCGTAGGCACCATCGCCTACATGTCGCCGGAACAAGTGAGGGCGAAAGAACTGGATGCACGGAGCGATCTATTTTCCTTTGGCTCTGTGCTCTATGAGATGGCGACGGGCACGCTGCCCTTTCGCGGGGAGAGCTCAGGAGTTATCTTTCATGAAATTCTGGATCGGGATCCGATCCCGGTAGTCCGTCTGAATTCCGGCGTTCCGCCCAAGCTGGAAGACATTATTAATAAAGCGCTGGAGAAAGATCGCGAATTGCGCTATCAGAGCGCGGCGGAAATGCGGACCGATCTGAAGCGGCTGAAACGGGAATCGGACTCGGGCCGAACTGCCGCGGGGAGTTCAAAAGAAACGCAAAGCAAGAGCGGAGTGGGGATGAAGATTGCCCTGGCCGCGGTATCAGCCGCCCTGCTATTGGGAGCATTCTTGGTTTGGCGGAGTTACTCTGCGCAGAAGCTGCCCGCGACAGCTGAGACAAGCACACCAGCCCCGCAACCTGCCGTGCGGAGTGTGGCGGTCCTGCCCTTTCGCGAACTCTCTGCTAGTCCTGTCGAAGAGTCCTGGGGTATAGGCATGACGGACGCGATCATTACTCGATTGGCCTCACTGCAAAACCTTGCGGTGCGACCGACCAGCTCGGTCTTGAAATATGCCAAGGAGCCCGCCGATCCCGCCAAGGCCGCGCAGGAACTCGGAGTAGATTCGGTGCTGGACGGCACTTACCAAAAGGTATCTGGGGTGATGAGGGTCTCGGTGCAACTAGTGGACCGCCAGAACGGCGCTATGCGCTGGGCGGAGCATTATGACCTGCGAGCCGATGACATGCTGAGGTTCCAGGATGAGGTTGCGCAGAAAGTGGTGGAGGGAATGCGCGTGCAGGTCTCCGGGAAGGAGCAGGAATCACTCGGGGAACGGTCCACAACTTCTCCGGAAGCTTACAACCTTTACCTGCAGGCGCGGTTTTACAAGAACGAATACTTCATGCACACGAGTCAGGAGAGTCTGCAGCGGGGCATCCGCGCTCTTGAGCAGGCTATTGCCCTGGACCCTTCGTTTGCCGACGCCTATGCTCTGCTGGGCTATATCCACCTGTTGCAAGCGGCGAATGTCGCAGAGAATGGCGCCGAAAATCTAGCCCTGGGCGAGAAGGCAGCACGGCGATCGCTGGAACTGAAGCCGGATTCGTTGGAAGGACTCAACTCGCTGGGGGCGATCCTGAGCGAGGCTGGCCGGAACACGGAGTCGATCCGCACATTGAGGCAGGCGCTGACACTGGCCCCTAATTCTGATGCGGTATGGGACGACCTCGGCTACGTCTACCACTATTCCGGGCTGGATGATGCTGCGGAGAAAGCTTACCGCCGCAGTGCCGAGTTGAACCCAACTACCACGCGGATTCACTGGATGCATGCACGCATGCTGCTTTACGTAGGACGCGCGCCCGAGGCTGAACAAGAGGTGAGGCAAGCCCTGGCCGAGAATCCGAACCAGTTCAAGGCAATGGCGTTCCTGGGCGAATTCCTTTACTACCAAGGGAAGCTGGATGAGGCCGAGCCCGTACTGAAGCGCGCCGAGGAACTGAGCCGCGGCAATGGCGATAACTCGGCGCAGATAATGGCAGCTTTTCTCTACGCCTCCAAAGGCGAGCGGGAAAAGGTGGACCCAGAGATTTTGAAAGCGCAGCCGAAGGAAGTCACTGACGGCGATCTTGCTTACTGGACAGGAGGCATCCACGCGCTATTGGGAGATCGAGAAGAAGCACTCACGTGGCTGCGGCGGGCGGTGGAAGTGGGGAACCACAATTATCCGTGGTTTCAGCGCGACAAGAACTGGGACAAGCTGCGTGGAGACGCCGAATATAAGCGCATCATGGAAGAAGTTCAGCGGCGCTGGCAAGAATACAGACAGGCTTTTGGTGAAGCTTGATGCTCTGTGATCGGTAAAAGTCGTCGATAAAATCCCACCTGCAAGACTCCCTTCGAAGCTGAGCACTACTACAGGCTATAATTGCGCCGACGCATGGCTCTGACCTCTGGCACCAGACTTGGCCCCTATGAAATCCAATCGCCGCTTTACGCGGCGCTGAAGCACCACTCTTCCACGGTTGTCCAGGCCTTCGTAGAGACTCCTCTTTAGTCCGCAGGAATTGAGTCCTCAGGAATTTCTGACACGAAAAGTATCCTTCGGCTGCGCACACTGGCTGCACTGCGGCCCGATACACTTGGGCTGCTGGGACAGCCGGGGGCAGCTGTCCTCACATGAGATCGCGCGAATTCTCCGGATCAGGGAAAACGAGAGAGGACGTGGGATTGATTGTGCAGAACCAACTCGTCGATTGGGTCGATGGGCTTGATGGTGCCGGTACCGAAGCAATCGGGCGATTTTACCACTTCGCAGTTGTTCAGCGACGCGGTTGGCGGCGGCTTCGTCACCGTTATGACAAATTGCATGTCCGAGTTCGTGGCTCACGGCCACTGAAAGCAACTGGTCGACGGGAGTTCTAAGAAGCATTACGAGTTCATCGGTTCGTTCCGGTTGAGAGAAGAACAGGGCATTTTCCAGAAATGTTTCGCGTTTCGTGAGAGCAGTAAAGGCGGGGCTTTGGCGAGGCAAGCGAAGGTTCTGCACTATGGGTTGCCAGTCCTCGGAGCGGACGATGATCCAAGTCCAGTGCTTCGGTGGGGGAACAGGATACTGGAGCAACACTGCTTTAAGTTCGGCAATGTGCAGCTCACATTGATGGGGGTCGTATCCGGTGTGACAGAAGAAGTGCTGTGTCATAAGAGACTTCTCGCGCTCCAGGGTGGCAGTTTCCGTGCGCGCGAACGGGCAAAAGACGCAGAGTGTGGCCGCACACAGCAAGCAAATGTGGATGGTGGATGCGAATGAGCGATATTTGTGCGTCGTCATGGGCCGACTCTGCCAGCGGAAGATTGGGCGATCAACTTTGAAGGGGTGAACCTGCGGTTTTTCTTGGCGGACGCGAGGCGGCGATTGGGGAAATTTCGGGAGGCTGTGAAATCGCTCAAGGGCGATAAGGAAACGCGCTGGATTGCTGCGGATTGAGGAATACAACGACTTTCAAACTGAACTAGATATCCGTTCGCCCGGTTGGACGGTGCGTTGGCCCGTTTTTTGTTGCGCCGGACGGTGGACGGAGCAAGAATTGCTGGATGGACTGGTACGGGAGTTTACATGGCTGAACGTGCTCAGCAAAACGGAAAAAGAAATTTCATCATCGGCGTATGGCTTACCTGGACAGCGATCGCGGTGGTGGGCTATGCCCGTCACTACTTTGAGGCCACGCATCCATTCGTATGGGACAACGGATCGTGGCCTGACTTGCTGGAATGGATGGCATGCTTCTATCCCTGGGCCGTGCTAACGCCGTTTATCTTTCGGCTCGAGGAGCGATTCCCGCTAACCAGGAATGCGTGGAAGCGAAGTTTGGGGATTGTTGTTTTTTCCAGTTTGATCTTTTGCTATCTCGCGATGGCAATGGGAGGCGTGCTGAATCTCGGGATCGATCGCGCGTTCGGCAGGCTGGCTCCGCCTTCCGGCCACTTCTGGCAAGGCGATAGGGTGGTGTTTTATTTTGAAGAATTTTCTTTCTGGTGCACGTTCTGCGCCGCGTACGCGATCCGGCAGTTCGCACGATTCCATCGCCAAGCGACGCAGCTTGCTTTGGAAAAGTCTCAGCTTGAAGCCAGCCTGCGGCAAGCCGAACTAGAAAATTTGCGGATGCGGCTCAATCCGCATTTCTTATTTAATACGCTGCAGAATATTTCCGTTCTCACGCAGCAGAATCCGAAGCTCGCCTGCCAGATGCTGGCGCGGTTGGGTGATCTTCTCCGTGCGGCACTGCGCCGCAACAATTCCGCGGAGACGACGGTCAGCGAGGAGATGGCTTTGGTCCATGATTATCTGGCCGTGGAAAAGATGAGGTTCGGAGATCGGCTCGAGATTCTGGTGGATACAACGCCGGAGTCCGAGCAAGCTTTGATTCCAAGTTTCTTGCTTCAACCTCTCGTGGAAAATGCCATCATTCACGGACTTCGAGGGATATCGCAGGTGGGCACAATCGCAATGCGCTCAGTGATCGAGGGCGACCGGCTCGTGCTCACGGTCGCCGACAATGGCGTCGGGGTTCCTGCCGAATTGCGGGATGAAGGCAGCGGAGGCATTGGGCTGAGCTCGACGAGGGAGAGGCTGGACAAAATATTTCCGGGTGATCACCGGTTCGTGATTCGAAAGCTGGACGAAGGTGGCACCGAGGTGCTCATCTCGATTCCATACCGGCGAAGAGAGCGGTCCGCAGAGGAGAAGATCGCAAGTGAGGAAGCTGCGACTGTTGATCGTTGACGATGAGCCGCTGATTCGGGCAGGAATTCGCCATGGACTCTCGGCCAACGATGGAATCGAGATCATTGGGGAGTGCGACTGCGGCGCGCGAGCGATTGAAGCGATTCTTTCCGAGCGACCGGATCTGGTTCTGCTGGACGTGCAGATGCCGGACTGCAGTGGGCTTGACGTCATCCGCGAAGTGGGGCCCGAACGGATGCCGGCGGTCATCTTTGTTACGGCCTATGACCAATATGCGGTGAACGCGTTCGAGTTGAATGCCGTCGATTACTTGTTGAAGCCGTTCGATGACGATCGCCTGCAAACGGCGATCAGGCGAGCGCAGGAACGAATTCCCGCTCAACGGGATGCGGCAGTGGCGGAGCAACTGCACGCGCTTTTGGAGAAGGAGCGGAAATGGCCGGAGCGGCTGGCGTTTCGCAACGGCGACGGCTTTAGCCTGGTGCCTGTGGATTCCGTGGACTGGATCGAATCGGCTAACAACTATGTGGTGCTCCACTGCGGCGCGAAGAATCACATTATGGGTGAGACTCTTACCAAGCTGGAGGGCACTCTTAGCCCGGAAAAATTTCTGCGCATTCATCGCTGCCGAATCGTGAATGTGTCGCGGATTGTCTCGGTGCGTCCGTTTCTGAGTGGGACTTATCAACTGGAGTTGCACAATGGCACGCGCTTGAGTAGCGGGAAACAATATAGCGAGGCGGTTCGGGGACTAATTAGGAAGTAGAGTCGACAGCCGGACTCGAGTGCTTGTTCGGAATGATGGTTTCTTTAAGGCATATAGGAAATACAACCCGCAGGGGCTGAAGCCCACATTATTATCCGATTGTACGCGGCGCTGGAAGCGCCGCTCTTCCACGGTTGCGCAAGCTTCGGAGGAACTCCTCTTTTGGAGTCGGGCATCGCAGGCGCTAAAGGTATCCCCCTCGGCTTTGCTCAAGGCAGGCTTTCGACTGCGCGTGTGATTCTCTTCGAGAACCGCACGCTCGGCCAGGATGACATGAGGATGGGTAATGACTAAATGAGTGTTTCTACGGGGCTTCGATTAGTTCCATTTTGCCGTCGCGGGTGCGGTGGAGGATCATTACTTTGCCTTTGGGGTCGCGGAAGACGAAGACGTCGCGGTCGCGGAAGTGGGCTTCTTTGATGGCTTCTTCGAGGGTCAGGGGCCGCATGGAAACAGCTTCATCGGATCGGACCAGGTGCACCTCGGTGGTTTTGGCCACGGCGGGATAGCGATGCACGGCGACGGGGACGGAGGTCTTTTCGGTTAGGCCTACTCTGGTCTGCACTTGCGCTTCCGACGGCTGCGGGGAGTGGCCGTTCCACTTCTTTACTTCTTCGGTCTTGCGGGCAGAGCGCTTCTTCGATTGCCACTTGGTTTTGTATTTCAGCGCCTGCTTTTCGAGGTGGTCCAGGGCTTCGCTGACGGCGATCGCCATGTCCTTGGCTTGGGCCAGGCCGACGATGGGGCCGTTGCGGGGAGTAATGGTGATTTCGGCTTTATGGCGGTGCTTTTCGACGCAGAGAATGACTTTGGCTTCGAAGCGGTCGCCCAAGATTTTGCGGATTTTCGCGAGGCCAGTTTCTACTTCTTTGCGGATGGCGGAAGTTACTTCGCAGTTGCGTCCGGTGTATTCCACGTTCATGAGCGCCCCTCCAAGTTCAGAAGTTAGAGGTCAGAATGTCGAGTAAAGTCAAAATCTTTAACCACAGAGGACACGGGGTCCACGGGGTAAATCTTTTCTTCTTTATTGCTTTCTTGCTTCTGCATTTTGACTTCTTACTTTTGACTTCTTACTACTCTCTTACCCGGCGTTGATGGGTGCTGGGAATGCGCATGTCTTCACGGTACTTGGCTACGGTGCGGCGCGTTACCTGAATGCCTTGCGACTGTAAGATGCGGGTTAGCTGCTCATCGGTTAACGGGCGGCTGGGATCTTCTTCGTCGATTAACTTTTTGACGCGGCGTTTCAGGATTAACAAACTTGTGTTGCCGCCTTCGGGGCCTTGCACGCTTTCGCTGAAGAAATAGCGGAGCTCGAAGACGCCTTGCGGTGTATGGGCGTACTTGCTGGCTACGGCGCGGCTCACGGTCGAGGGGTGCACGCCGATTTCTTCGGCGACCTCTTTGATCATCATGGGCTTGAGCTGGTCGATGCCTTTTTCCAGAAAATCCTGCTGGCGCGCGACGATGCAGTAGCAGACTTTGGTGATGGTTTGCTTGCGCTGCTCGATGTTTTTGATGAGCTGGATGGCGCTCTTGTAGCGCTCTTTCACGTAATCGCGGGTGTTCTTGTCGTTGGTGTCGCGAGTGATCAGCTTTTTGTAGGCCGGGTTGAGGCGAAGCTGGGGCAGGTCGTCGTCGTTCATGAGGACCAGCCACTCGTCGCCGTGCTTGATGAAGGCGACATCGGGCTCGATGAGACGGGCCTGAGTTTTGTTGTATTGCAGGCCGGGACGCGGATCGAGCGTGCGGAGGTAATCGAGCGCATGCTGCACAGCTTCGATAGGACGGCCGATGGCCTTGGAGATTTCTTTGTGCTGCTTGTTCTGCACGGCGCGCAGGTGTTGGTCGACGATGGCGATGGCATCTTGCAGAACTTGCGCGGTACCGTTGCCGGGCTTTTCTCCGGCGCGGTCGCCGTTCTTTTCGCCGTTCTTGTGTTGGGCGAGTTGTTGCTGGTGATAGCGCAACTGGGTGATGAGGCATTCGCGCAGAGTGCGGCAGCCGACGCCGGGTGGATCGAGTTGGCGAATGACTTCGAGAGCTTCCTGCAGATCGGCAGGAGAAAAGTTGGACTTCGGCACGGGACGCGGGGATGGGGACGGAGACACGGGCGCGGGAGCTGTGGCGGCTGCGGCATTTCCGTTGTGCGCGCCGAAAGAGGCTTCGGTGGGCAAGCCGGCCGATGGCAGATTATCTATTCTGCTCGGTGCGATTTCGGCGGCGGCCTGTGAGAAGGCAAATTCCGCAGAGGGTTGCGCGGTCGGCGAAAGGGTGAAGGCGCTCGAAGAGATGGGGGCTGCTTCGCCGAGCATCGATTCGTCGAGTGTGGTTTCGTCGAACCTTGCTTCTGCGAGAGCTGTTTCGTCGGATTTTGTTTCATCCGCGGTTACTCCGGCAATTTCTTCAGAGGAACCGTCCGGTCCTAAACCTAAGGCTTGAGCTTCGCTGACAATGTTTCGCGCGGCTGCGGCATCGGCCTCAGGAGGCGCCGGCGGAGCTACGCCCAGCATTTCTTCGTCGCTTGCGATCAGGTAGCCATCTTCATTGAGGTTGCCGATGATCTGCTCGGCGGCCTCGCGAACTTCAGGGCTCAGGCTCAGAGCACCTAGCTGCCAGGCGAGGTGATCTGTAAGAGTTGTCGGTTTCGAAAGGAAGTTTTCGAAGGACGGGCGCTCGATCTCTTCCATCTCGCCACGGGTGCGATAGCCGGGGTCGAGATAGTCCTGGAAGAAAGAGCCGAAGTCGATTTCTTCGAAGGGATCTTTCTTCTCGGCGGTGATGGGAGCTTCTTCGCCGGAAGCGGGAGTGGCGCGGTCGCGGTCTTCCTCTTTGCGGCCGACTTCGTCGATCAGTGGCACGGATTCTTCGAGCTCTTCGAGAACTGGATTCTCGACCATCTCGGTATTGATCATGTCCTTGAGCTCAAGCTTGTTGAGCGCGAGGACGGAGACCATCTGCACCAGGCCAGGGGTGAGGATCTGGCGCTGGGACAGCTTGACGCTCAGTTTGTGCTGCAGTAGGACCATGTCGTTAGTCGTTTGCTACTCAAGCTTGTCGAGTCGTTCATCGTGACTGTCAAGGCGGTGTTCGTGTATCTCTACAACTCGCAGCAGCCTAGCAGTGCCTTCAGCAACTTCCGTGACTAGCTTTGCTGCTCGGTCCAGCTGGCGATCATGTTTTTCGCTTTCTAGCGATAACAATTCCAAATTGCGAGTCAAAGCTTCCAGCCGTTCGTCAATCGTCATCGCTGCTCACCTCGGCGCCTAAAGGCGCACACGTCACAAACTTTATTGGCACGGCTGAAGCCGTGCCCTGATACGAACCTAACTGTCTTGCGGCTAAAGCCGCGCCCTTTCAAAACTTCTGCTGCCAACACCTCATACCAGCGAAAAGCTTTCTCCCAGATACACACGCCTCACTTCCGGATCGGTGGCCAGCTGTTCGGGCTGGCCCTGGCGGAAGATACGACCGTCGTCGATGATGTAGGCGCGATCTGTCACTGAAAGAGTTTCGCGCACGTTGTGGTCGGTAATCAACACACCGATGCCGCTGGCCCTTAGGCTACTGATAATTTTCTGCAGATCGAGAACGGCGATGGGGTCGATGCCGGAAAACGGTTCGTCCAGCAAAATGAAGGTTGGGTTGATGCACAGGCAGCGGGCGATTTCGACGCGGCGGCGTTCGCCGCCGGATAGGGCATAGCCACGGTTCTGCCGGATGTGCTCCAGGCCGAGTTCATCGATAAATTTCTCCATCTTTTCGCGGCGCTCATGCCAGGACATAGGCTGCGCCTCCAGCACCGCGAGGATGTTTTCTTCGACAGTGAGTTTGCGAAAAACTGAAGCTTCTTGCGGGAGATAGCTGATGCCAAACTGGCGCGCCCGCAGGTACA
Organism: uncultured Acidobacteriaceae bacterium; assembly: GCA_963838015.1. Classification (GTDB taxonomy): domain Bacteria; phylum Acidobacteriota; class Terriglobia; order Terriglobales; family Acidobacteriaceae; genus Sulfotelmatobacter. The sequence goes on from CAWIPG010000002.1 coordinate 1,051,032, forward strand.
TGGGAACGTCAGTGATGTCCTGACCGTCATACAAAACGCGGCCAGTATCAGGAGGAATAAGTCCAACAATGGTGTAAAAAGTTGTTGTTTTACCGGCGCCATTGGGGCCGAGCAAACCTACTACTTCACCCTGCTCAACGCGCAGGCTCACACCATTTACGACCCTGCGGCCACGATACGATTTGCCAATTTCATCTGTGGCCAGGGTACGCATTTAGCTTGCCATTTGTCTTTTTTATTTGCGCACTCGAGTTTGAGTTACCACAGGAGTACTCGCTTCGCCTTCTACGAGCACCCTATCATCGCCTCGAAAGAAAGTCAACGAAACGCCGGTAACTTTGCCCTGTTCGGCATCAAAAATGCTAGGCGGTCCGCCGGTGAGGACGAATTTGTCATCAGAGGCGGTGTAGACCAGCTTCTTACCGTCGGCTCGGCGGCCCGGCTGTATGACTACGACATTGCCTTCAGCCATCATATGATCTAACTGGCCGGGCCCGGTAAGTTGCTGATGGATTGGGGTTTGAGTGGTAGTCTGACTGCGCGGTACGAGGTAGGCGTCCAAGGTGCTGGCGGAAGCGGTGAAGTTGCTTCCCTTGGCTATTACACCTCCATCATAGTGAGCCAGGCGCTCGGCATCGGTATAGGTAAGGCGGGCCGAGGTTATCGCGACCGGGCTGGCGGCGCTGGATTTTTCTTCAGATTTTTTCTTCGCTTTATTTTCTCCTCCGGCTTGAGGATCTGCTGGTTGAACTTTAGTTAATGGAGCTTTGTCTGAGGGAACAGTCCCGGGCAGCGGCAGCTTTGTCTGCACCAGAACTGTGGAGACCGGCTGGGCTTTGGTGCCTTGAGCAGTGAGAAAACGGCGACCCCGGTCAAACTGGATGGAGGGTGCTTCAACGATATTCGCGTCCTGCCACAGGCGAGCGTTGCCCTGGTATAGGGCAATTGCGGGTGAGTTGTGCGCCGTCATGGTGGCCGAGGTTACGTGAATGGGCGAGGCTGAGGCGAGCAGGGCTCCGCTGGGTTGCTCGGTGAGTTCGCTGTAGGTGCTTTTGACGTCTCCATCGGCGAAGGCGTCGTCGCTGTCGCGGTTAATGCGGATGGTCTTCGCGGTGGTGACCATGCTGCCTTCGGAGACACGGGGGCTGCCGGTGAGGACAAGAACGCGGTCGGCGGGAGTGTAGAGGGCTTTCTCGGCCCAGGCTTGCGTGCGTTTTTCGGGCGCCTGATTGTCAGTGTAGGCGACGCTTCCCTGCTGGATGATTGATTCGATTCCGCCTTCGGGGAGGAAGTTTGCGTCCAGCATGCGGCTGGTGCTGACGCGGTCGGGAAGGCCGGGTGCGGAGTTTACGATCTTCGCATCGGGCGCTCCGTGGACGGAGGCGAGACGACTGGAGCCGTCGGGAGTGGGCGCGAATTTTGCGTCGAACTTGCCTGCGGTGATGATGGTGCGCTGGGTAGAAGCTGTTGCCGAGGTTGTCGGACTTTTTTGCGTCGAGCTTTTTTGGGTCGAACTTTGCTGAGACGGGCTTTCCGCCGGAGAGATGGTCATCTGTGCGGTGCCGGAAGTTACGGCGCGGTCGAGGCGGTTTCCGTCCGCGAGAAAGAAATCGATGATGGGCGCGGCGATGTCGTAATCCTGAGGTGTTGATTTCGGTGAAGATGCGGGCGAAGAGTTGACCGTGGCTTTGGCGCTTTGGACAGCGTGTTCGTAGAGGCGTACGCCATCGGCGGCGTGAATTTTCTGGAGTTCATTCTGGCCGAGGAAATCCAGGATGGCACTGCCGGCGTCGCCTTGCATGGGTTGCGTACCGATGCGTTCGACGTGAACATTGCCGGTGAGTGTCACCGTGCGCAACAGATTATGTTTGTCGGTTAGAAGAAGATCCGCCTGGTCGGCGCGGGCGTGCATCTGATCGGCATCGGGCTCCGTTGCTTTTGCCTTCGTTTCTGCATTTACATTTCCGATGGCCAGCACGCGCTGCACTTCGTTCTCCGATCCGAGGAAGAAGATGGCCTGATCCGACTGCAGGGTTCCGGCCTTGCGCTCCATGCAGGGATGGTCGAGCACCATCTCATGCGGATCGCGCGTAAACACGCCATGAGTGGCGTAGAGTACCGCGGCATCGTGTCCATTCAGCGTTACGTGAACCTGCGTCGCCAGCGTGAGCGCGCCGAGCTTCGCGGAATAGTGGACGCCTACGGCCCAGCCGGTGGCTTGCGGGGTGCTGAAATCGACACGCGCCTCGGTTGAAGCGTCTCCGCTGTTACGGTTGAAGATCATGTCGCGGGTTTTGAGGTGGATGGGATTCTTGAGCTCTTTCGGCGTGGCCTGATCGGGCGCATCGCCGCCGGTGGGATTGGCTTGCAGATCGATTTGCACTTCGCCGTGCGCAGTGACGTTGCCGGATTGCGGATCGTAGCTGAAGTTGTCGCCGTAGATCTGGTCGAAGCGTGAAGTATCGCGACCGTAGAGGATAATGCTGACGTCGTGCAACTCGGCGTGGCCGTTGAGCTTGAATTCTTTTACGTCTTTGGCGTGGATGGTGAAAACGGTGCGGCCGGATTCGGACTTGGAAAACTGAAAGCCGCTGGCCGTCTGCTTGATGTCGTAGCCAATCTTGCCGGGAAATCCTTTGAGCACGCTATGCTGGCGCAGCCGGGCATAGAGATACATACCGGCGACCACCGTAACGAACAGCAGCGTGATCGCAACCAGCCAGCGCCGGAGACGGTAGATGGGGAGCGGCATTGAGTTCAGTGTAATGCAAGGCGGGGAAGGGAACGGTAGTGACAGTTAGATAAGGAAGCGAGCCAAACGCGCGATTATTGTGTCGCAAAAAACGCGACACAACGCGCGGCTCGCCCAGATCCTTCGCGGCGCAAAGAACGCTTGCTCAGGATGACAATCAAACTGGCTGGTACCAAGGCGATTGGCGGACGCGCTCGAATGGCGCATCTCATCTACACTTAATTGACGATGACCCAGGAAACGCCGCCTCTGCTGGACTTGCAGCGCATTCGCGTGATGCGCGGGCAGAAAATTGTGCTTGATGATTTTAGCCTTCGCATCCGTGCCGATGAACATGTCGCGATTCTCGGGCCTAACGGATGCGGTAAGTCGACGCTGATCAAGACGATTACGCGCGAGTGTTATCCGGTGGTGCGGGAAGGCTCGTCGATGGCGATTCTGGGACAGGAGCGCTGGGATGTGTTCGAGCTGCGCACACTGCTGGGCATCGTCTCGAATGACCTGATGCTCTCGTGCACCGGAAACGCGGTAGGGCGGGATGTGGTTCTGTCGGGGTTCTTAAGCAGCATTAGGATTTTCCCGCATCACACGGTCGATCCTCAGCAGCGGGAGCGGGCCGATGCGGCTCTGGCGCAGTTGGGGGTTTCCCATCTGGCGGAGCGGCCGGTGGGCGAAATGTCTTCGGGTGAGGCGCGGCGGGTGTTGATTGCGCGGGCGCTGGTGCATAATCCGCGGGCGTTGCTGTTCGATGAGCCGTGCAACTCGCTTGACCTCGCGGCCCAGCAGAGCTTGCGGCAAACCATGAGCGATCTGGCGAAGTCAGGGATTGGAATTGTTCTGGTGACGCATGAGTTGGCTGACATTGTTCCGGAGATCCAGCGCGTTGTTTTGATGAGCGGGGGGCGCGTTGTCGCGGATGGAGCTAAGGATGAAATTCTGCGAGTCGAGCGACTGGAGAGACTGTTTGGAGTTCGGTTGGAGATGGCCCGGCGGGATGGGTACTACCACATGTGGTGAGGCTTTTAGCGCTTTATCGATTTGATGCGAATCGGCCTAAGTCAGTTCCTTCGGGGTATCCAGGGCGATTCTCATTTCACTTTTGAAATCGCGCAGAGTAAGCTCCAGGCCTCCGAAGTCGGGGTGGTCGTTGTGGCCTATGGTAAAGGCGATGTCGATTGCGTCTCCGGCGAGGAGTGGCGATTGCTGCAGACGTTCGGCCATACGCCAGCCGAGGGCGTCGAGAACAGTTCTCAGTTCCGCGTTGCTACCGTTTGATTTTAGTTTCAGCTTGATGTGTTTATCTTTCAGAATCTTTGGTGGAGCGATCAGGCGGACGGCACGGGCGCTGAATGACGGCTCGTGATTGCTTGCTCCGTAGGGCTCCAGAAGGCGCAGAACCTGAAAGAGTGCGGGAGTGATGTCATCGAAATCCAGTTCCGCTTCGACGTCGAGAACGGGATCGAAATCCGCCGGGGTGAGGCGGGTGCGGGCGAACGCGTCCAGTTCGGTTCGTAGTTGAGCGACATTTGCCGAGGGCATGGCGAAGCCGCAGGCGTGGGAGTGTCCGCCGTAGCGGGTGAAAAGATTGCGGGAGAATTCGACGGCCTCAAGCAAGTGAAAAGGGCGAATGGAACGGCCGGAGCCAAAGGCTTCCTCACCCTCGCGTGAGATGACGATGGCGGGACGGTTGTAGCGCTCGACGATGCGCGTGGCGGCAATGCCGATTACTCCGCGGTGCCAGCCTTCGCCATCGACCACGATGCAGTAGGCTTCGCACAGTGCCGGATCGCCGGTGATGCATTCGTCGATGGAGCGCAGGATGCGGCGCTCTTCTTCCTGGCGCTCGGCGTTGAGGCGGTCTAGTTTTCCAGCCAGCAGCCGCGCGCGATCTGCGTCTTTCACGCTGAAGAGTTCGATCACGTCGCGGGCAATGTCCATGCGCCCGGCGGCGTTGATGCGAGGCGCGATGCGGAAAGCGACCTCGGTGGAAGTTGGCGGGCGCTTCGCGGAAACTTGAGCGACTTCGAGCAAGGCCTTGAGACCAGGATTGACGGCTCTACGCAAGGCATCGAGGCCTAACTTGGCAAAGACGCGATTCTCACCGGTGAGCGGGACGGAATCGGCGATGGTTGCGATGGCTACCACTTTCATAAACGAGAGCAGCAGACGCGAGTGATCTTTTTCAGGGAGGCGGCGCTGCATTAATGCTTGCGCCACTTTGAAGGCGACGCCGGCGCCGCAAAGTTGTTTGTAGGGATAGTCGCATCCCGCTTGATTGGGATTGACGACCGCATGCGCCTTGGGGACGCCATCGGGTCCGGGCAGGTGATGGTCGGTAACGATGAGATCGACGCCCAGGCGCTGCGCAGTTTCGGCGGGAGCGAAGGCGCGGATGCCCATGTCCACACTGATGATGAGGCGAATGCCGACGGCGGCGGCGCGCTCGATCACATCGTCGCGCATGTCGTAGCCTTCGCGAATGCGATGCGGGACATGAAAATCGGCGGTGCCGCCGCAGAGTTCGATGGCAGTTTTCAAAATGATCACGGCCATGGTGCCGTCGACGTCGTAGTCGCCGTAGATGAGCATAGGATCTTTGCGTTCGATGGCGGCGTCGATGCGATCGACGGCGGCGCGAAGACCGGTCATTTGCTCGGGTGCGTGAAGGTCAGCGACGGATGGAGCTAGAAAGCGGGCGGTAGAGTCGGCGTCCGTGATGCCACGGCGGATTAGCAGGCGTGCCAGCGTGTTGATCGGAGCGCTGTTTGCGCCATTTGATGCCGGGCGGCCAAGGTGCAGAGCGGGTAAATCGCGCAGGGCGGCGGCCAGACTTTGCACCTGCGCTGGATCTTCAGCAGCTAGTTCCCAGCGCACGGCTAGCCTTCGTCATCCTGGTCCGATTCGTCGATGGGGATGCCGCCAAAATCTTCCGACACTTCGAGCAGATGCTGGTAGCGGTCGTACCAGTCGGTGCTGGCCTCGCAGAGAAACATCGATCCTTGATAGGCCCAGCCCAATTGCAGAAATCCAACCTTGCCGATGTGAGTGCGCAACCAGCGCGCGTCTTCCACGTCGTCGCCGTCGGTGAACTCGGAGTGGGAAAGCCGTTGCACCAGCTCGTCAAGTTCCTCGCGCTCGAGCTTCCAGGAGTGCATGGTGAGGAAGGGTGCTCCGGCGCTCTTGGCCAGTTCGACGAAATCCTTCCAGGCGTCGGGATTGTTGCCGGTCTCCCACATGACGCACTGCACTTCGTCGTAATCCACGTAGCCGTGGAAACGGCTCATGCCATGGCCTTCGATGAAGGCGATCATGTCATCTTTAACGGTGGATAAATCGTCTGGGGCGGGTGACATAGTGGGCTGTGCTTACGACTGATTATTGTATGCCGATTGGGGGCGAAGGTGCCAGCAGCAGCGACGCGAATAGAGAAAGCTACGGGCTATCGGGGAGATTCCTCCACTTGCGATCTGCCAGAACCACGGAGGTTTCAATCTGGCGTTCGGGTATGGTCCAGTACTTTTTGAGCAGCCGGTCTTTTTCTTGCGGCGAAACTATCTGAAAGCCGTGTCTTTCGTAAAAGCGAATTGCCCACACAGCATCGGCCCAGGTGCCGATCAGCACCGGGCTGCTTGTCATCCCAAGCAAATGCGACAGCAGGAGCCCTCCAACTCCTAGCTTCTGACTACTGGTGCGAACATAGGCATGACGGATGAGCGTCACATCCTGGACTGGTTGAATGCCCATTACGCCGACCAATGTCGCGGCCTCCTCGAAGCCCCAGAAGACGACGCCATCGTCGATTTCATGGCGAAGTTTCTCGCAGGACATGTACGGTTCTGTCCAGCGATCGGCAGGGATAATTCCTCGATAAGCCTGCGCACCGTCGTTGATGATGGTCCAAATCGCCTCAAAATCGCGCTCGTCACATCGGCGGATCATGAATAACGCGCGCTCCCATGCGCGATTGTCGCTGTGTTACACTTTTCAGTTCCGAACAGATCCTCTGCAGACACAGGACATTCTATCCGCTCATGCTTCTTTCCAAGGAATATGTGGGCTACCTGGCCCGCGAAGTTACCAAGAAATTAATTGCGGGCAAGGCTATCGAAACTTCGGCCATGCCTAAGGTGACGGAGCGCGTGCATGCCGCTCTGCTCGAGGAACTCACGCTCGAAGACCGGATCAACGACGAAGTTCGCGTGATTCTCGAAGCCTACTCCGAAGAGATGAACAAGACCGGCGCCAACTACCAGGAGATGTTCCGCAAGGTGAAGAGCGAACTGGTGCGCAAGTACAAGGCGGTGCTGTGAGACTGAGCCGCGACAAAGTGAATGTGCTGGCGCGAGCGGTGGCCGATGCGCTCAAGACGATGGATGAAGTAGATTTCATCGAAGATCCCAACACCATCCGGCAGGAAACGCGCAAGATTCTGGAAGAGCTTCTCAATCACGAAGAGCGAATTGATATAGCCGCCCGGCAGAAAATCGAGAGCCAGAAGCGAACCATCCTCGAAGGTTCGCAGGAGTGGGACATTCTGTATCGGAAGTATTACAACGAGGAAGTGAAGAAGCTGGGGATTTAGTCGCGATCGATCAAGCGTGCGATTAGAGCCTTCCAGTAATCGCCTGCACGAACAAGAGCGCTCCGATACCTGCAAGGCAGAGATAAATGTATTTTAGAAAAGCATCGCCATGCAGGCGATGATTGATCGCTCTGCCCAGGAATACGCCCAGCAATGTAAGAGGCAGTGAGAGCAAATAATAGCGGGTAACGGCGGGAGTCCAAAGCCCGGCGAGCCAATAGCCAGCCATGCCGATGATGCTGGCGGGCAGAAAATATCCTTGCAGCGTGGCGCGGAAGTGTTGCGCCGACCAGCGCCGCATGGCGCCGTAAACGGCGAGGGGCGGGCCATTCATTCCGTAGGCTCCGCCAAGAACTCCGGCGCAGAAGCCGCAGGCTAATAGCCATCCCCGGCTATCACGTTTCAGTTCCAGGGGCGCGCGACCGATCAGGGAATAAATTGAGAATGAGATGATGATCACTCCCAACGCGGCTTTGACCAGCCTTTGATGGCTGCTGGTTAGCAGCAGAAGGCCCAACGGGATTCCAAAGAGAGTGGGAAGCACCAGCCAGCCGGTGCTGTGGAGGTGAATCTTGTTCCAGTCCTGCACGACGACAATACCGGCGACCGTAATTGAAACCAACACGGCGAGCGGAGCAGCGACGTTCAGAGGGATGCCGAAGGCGAGCAGCGGGACGGCGACCAGCGCCTCACCAAAACCGACAGTTGAGCGGAACAGCGTGGCGATGAATATCGTGAATAAGACCTGAATCGTGGTGAGGTCGATTGTGATCTCCGGGAGCAACATTCATCATAAGGCAGTCTTTGCTGGAGTGTATTTTCTAAAGAAAAAAGCCCCACGCTTTCGCATGGGGCTTTTCGTCAGGGGGAATGGGGAAATTCTCAGGCTGCTTCTTCGCGGCGCTGCTGGATGGTCTCCAGAAGCTGGCGATACTTCTGCGCGTTGCTTACGATCTTTTTCTGCGGGAGACTGTTGATCCACAATTCGTGGGGAATGGTACGGCGTTCGCGGCGGGTGCCGACGGCGCCACGATGCAGCGCGCTGGTGGGGCGCTTTTCAGCGGTGGTTTGCGTCCAGCCACTGCCGGAATTCACATTGAAGGTTCCGATGTAGCCGCCGGCCAGCAACTGCAACGGAGTTTTAATCTTGTTCCCGCGATCGAATTGCGTAGAGCCTTCGGGGCGAAAACTCTCGAACCAGGCGGGGTAAACGAAATCGGAAAGCAGGATGTTATCGATCTGGTAGCCGAGGCTATCGTCTTCGCAGGCGTCGCAGACTTCGTAGGCGTAGAGAGTTCCGGCGGTGTTGGTATTCTGCACGAAGACGGTGAGGTTGATATTGGGGTCGCCGAGCATCTCCAGTAATTCGTGGCTGGCAGTGACGGTCCAGGATGTTCCGGCCTTCAGATCGCTGGCGACGAAGACCTTGCCGATGGGAAGCGATTCCGTGGTGAGATCATGATAACCGAGAGCGTTGGCCTGGTCAGAGTCATCGAGCAGGACGAGCCACCAGCTCCCCGCCGGGGGCTGAGTGCCTTTGGGGACGAAGGTGAGTTGAGCAGCGGTTCCCCATACTGGACCGAAGTCATTGGTGACTTGCTTTTGTAGAGCGGCTACGACTGGCGTGACATCCGTATTGGCCAGGACGGTGCTCTCGTTGATGACAGCAATTTGGACAGTTGGAGTTTGGGCTTGGGTGGGTTGCGGCATATGACTTCTCTCCTGGGAAAAAAATTCGGAGAACGCGCAGCAGTTGAGTTGCGTGACTCTGTGATTAAAAGCCTATACGCTGTGCGAGTGGGAGAGAGTGATTTTGCGGATTAAAAGTGGGAGCGGTTTCCAAATTGGAACAGGTGGGGAGAGGCCTTTAGCTTTTAGCTTTGGCTTTCAAATACTCCACGCTCTTAGATGATTCATTTTCTATCTATCATGTTTCAATCCTCTGAAATCGTGGCGGCCATTACGCAAGCCGCGCGGGACGCTGGGTTTGATCTGGTGGGCGTTGCTCCGGTGGAGGATGCTCCGGAGTTGGGATACTTTCCGCGCTGGATTGCCGCTGGGCATGCTGGTGAGATGAAGTATTTGGAGGCTCGCGATGAGGAGGGCCGGCTTAAGCGCGCGTCTCTGGCGAATACTGCGCCGTGGGCGCGCAGCATGGTGGTTTGCGCCATCAACTACAACACGGCACAACCTTATTCCACGCAGGTGGATGGTGTGGGGCGGGGATGGATTTCGCGGTACGCATGGGGTGAGCAGGACTATCACGATTCAGTGATGCCGCGACTGCGGCAGGTTGAGGCAGCGGTGAGAAAGGCGCGTGGAAGCGATGATTTGATCACGCGCTGTTATGTCGATACCGGGCCGATCGTTGAGCGGGTTGTGGCGAAGTATGCGGGGATCGGGTGGATCGGGAAGAACACTTGCATCATTAATCAGAAAATGGGCTCATGGATGTTCCTGGGAGTGATGCTTACCTCGCTCGAACTGGAGCCGGGACTACCCGCGCCGGATCGCTGTGGATCGTGCACACGCTGCATCGACGCTTGTCCGACGGACGCATTGATTGCGCCCTATCAGCTCGACTCCAACAAGTGCATCGCCTATCTCACGATCGAGAAGCGCGGCGCGATTTCTGAGGAACTTCGGTCCGGGATGGGAAGGCACATTTTTGGCTGCGACATTTGTCAGGATGTTTGCCCGTGGAACCGGAAGGCACCGGCGACGGGTGCTGCCGAATTTCAGGCGCGGCCCGAGTTGGTGAACCCTGCGCTCGACTGGCTGGCGGAGATCAGCGCGGAAGAATTTAGCCGGACATTTCGCGGGTCGCCGGTGAAACGCGCGAAGCGCAGTGGTTTGCGGCGGAATGCCGTTATTGCGATGGGTAATAGCGGAGAGCGGAAGTTTCTACCGTTGCTTGAGAGGCTGGCAGCGGATGAGGATGAAGTGGTGAGCCAGAGTGCAGAGTGGGCTGTCGAGAAATTGAATTCCGAGGGGTAAATGACGCTTCATTGCGCGCTTGATAGGAGGTCTAAATCCCGCCACCCTTGCCGCAGCAAAACATCAGGGATTCCTCCGCTCCGCCGTCGCTGGCGCTCCTGCTCCGGTCGGAATGACAAATATTGTGTGTGACACCCGGTATTTTTCTACTACTCGATCCCGCCGGCTTACGCAATTCAGCGTACTGATTCTGCGGCGATTTTTCCTTCCGCATTCATCGGATCCACAAGGTTAACCTTCTGTTCACACGCCCGTATCTATTGAATTTTCTATCAGGTAGAAACTGTACTTCAAGGTCACTTGTGGTGCGCCCAACTTCGGTAACTCGATTTCCTGATTTTCGGCAACTAATCTATGAGTGAGGGGTTTTTAAGTACGTGGCTCATAGTAAGGGATAGGTATGCCTTGTCTGGGAAAATTGCGGCGCACGCTGGGCACGTTGTTCGTGCTGGTGGTGGCGTCCGCTTCTTTGGCGAGTGCATCGGCTACTCTGCTGCTGGAAGAGCCTTACGGGAAACTCGGATTCTTCACGGCTACGGGACACGCGGCGGTTTATTTATCGGGTGTGTGCGCGGAGACGCCGCTGGTGCTGCGCCCGTGCCGACGGGGCGAACTGGGAGTTGTGATCAGCCGCTATGACGGTGTCGGCGGCTATGACTGGGTTGCGATACCGCTCATTCCTTATCTTTACGCCGTCGAGAAGACGGATGATATTCCGCTTTTTGTGGATCCGAAAGTGGTTGGCTTCTTGCGCGACCAATATCGCCGGAAGCATCTGGAGGCGGTTGCGCCTGACCTCGTTGACGGAGAAACTCCGGGCGGGAACTGGTATGAACTGGTGGGCTCGGCCTATGACCGGACGGCGTATGCATTTGAAATCGAAACCTCGAAGGAGCAAGATGCGGCTCTCATCCGCGCATATAATGCGGCGCCGAACCGCTCGCACTTCCGGACGGTTTCACACAACTGCGCCGATTTCGCCAAGGATGTGATCAACTTCTACTATCCGAAATCCCTGCACCGCAGCGTGGTCGCGGATGTCGGAATGACTACGCCGAAACAGATGGCAAAGACCATGGTGAAATTCAGCGCCCGGCATCCTGAACTGGAGTTCTCACGGTACGTGATTCCGCAGGTTCCGGGCACCGAGGCGCGCAGCGCGGCCGTGCATGGAGTCGTGGAGTCGTTTTTGAAATCGAAGAAATACATCGTTCCCAGCGCCGTAGCCAGTCCGATTTTTGCGGGATGCGTAGTAGCAGTTTATGAAGGCACAGGTACCGGTCGTTTTAAACCCGCGCAGCAGGCCCTGGTGTACAGCCCGCAACGCGAGCTTGAGCCGCCGGTGGGAGAGGAAGACCGGCGATCCTTCCAGATCGAGCTGAACCATCTTGTGGCAGTGGAAGTTACGGAAATGGGCACCGCCGCACGCGTGCAAAAAACATTGGGACGCGAGATGGGAACTACTGAGCCCGGCTTTGATTCCCAAGGGCGACTGGTTCTCCGTGTAGACATGGGCGATCGAGTTGTGAGCGTAGGCATGGCCCCAGGAAATATCTTTGCTAAAGACTCGTCCGGGCAGTTCGCTAAGAAAATTCTGCAAGCCCGACTGCAGGCTGAGTTGCGCCACGGAAATCCGCCCAAGGTTTCCGAGAGCGATGTTGAACACGACTGGAATCTGCTGCAGAAAGCCATGAAGACTGCTGACACTGAAGTGGCTATCGGATCGGTTAAAGCGTTGCAAGGCGGCGCTTCACGCTGGGAGCGTGGGAACCAACCGTAAGAATCAAGGGCCCGCAGCCTCGTAAACAAACCTAAAACGATAGCCTGCCGCACCCTGCAGGGGCTAAAGCCCGACTTTTTATGGCTCTAGATAGCACGGCTGAAGCCGTGCCCTTCCCAAAACAATTAGAAAACGCGCCGGCGGATGTCGGATTGCCGGCCGACTCTATTATTGTTGGTCGGGCGGAGGCTGCTGCTGTTGAAATGGACGACCCGGAATCGCTGCCCCGGGGGCGGGCGGGTATATGCCAGGTTGTTGTCCCTGTGCCCCCGATTGTTGCTGCATTTGCAGTTGGCGCTGCTGCATCTCCTGCAACATCTGTTGCGGAGTCTTGACAGCGGGTTGATCCGGATTGGCAGGCGACTGCTCGGCCTCGGCGGCTGCAGCCTGATCTTCTTCCGCAGCGGAATCATCCACAGCATTGGAATCATCCGCGGCAGTGTTGGCCGCGGCTGCTTGCGGGTTGGGATTGCTGCCAGCTTGTCCTGGAGTTGGCGTGTCGGGCGTCTTGGCTACCAGCACCACTCGCGTTAATGCGTTGGCATCTTCCGGGGAGCCCAACAGGATGTAATTAAAGTGCGATCCATTCAACAACTCGGCCATTACTTCACGGGCAGGTGCTGGGCCCAGGCGGGTAACCACACGCTCACTGGCGGAGGCTGGGATTTCGATCTCGGCTGAGGTCTGCTTGCGGACGCTGCGCAGAATGTCGCTGAGGGTGGAGTTGGGAGCGACAATCGTAAGAAGTCCATCCTGGAATTTGACTTCTGGGGCGACGGCAGGGATGGCATCGAGAGGAATTTGAGGCACTGGCCCTTGCGGACCTGAGGGCAGCGGAGGCGGCGGGGGCGTCTGTTTTTTTACTTTGTGCACGCGATGCGGCGTCTGTGTATCCGCCCGCGCTGCAAGGGGCAGGCACACGAGGCCGGCCAGCAGCAATCCCGTAAGCTTCATTCCCGCTTTCATTACAGAACCTCCACTGCGAACTTCCCTGCGATCCTTGGCCTTCGATCCTTGGCTTGGGGAAACCGTATCTATTAGAGCAATTTTAACACCGCTTGGCACTCCCGCCGACCGGTTGGTAACCGGCGGTGGTTACTCTACCTGATAGAACGTATTGACTTTGCCGCCTTGCAAGGTGAGATTCGGAAGGAACGGCGAACTCGGTGTGCAATTCGTTGCACCTGGCCCGCCGCAAAGTTTACAATTTTTACTTGGGAGCGAAACCAGTGCTTGATACGTGCTGCTTCCTGAAACGCTATTTTCTGGCCAGGATGGGATTCACCTGGTGGCGGGGGTTTCTGACCTTGAGTTGTGCAGTCGTCGCCGCGCTGACATTTTCAGCAGCGAGTGCGATGGCGGAAAGCTGCGCCACCTCGAGCGATATGGACGCTGCTACCCGCACGGCTCTCACTGCCACGGGCATGCGCTATTTCGACTTCGTCAGCAAAGGCGATGCGGGGTCTCTGCGGCAGAGCGCTATTCCCAGCCTGGCTTCCGATTTTTCCGCGATTGAATCCACCATCAAGAATAACCAGGCGGCGCTTGCAGGGGCCAAGGCTACGGCGCGCCCGCCTTTTGTGCTGGACGCGCCAGGGACGGCTCCTATTCCGCGAGCAGAATTTTTCTGCGGAGTTTTCGGCAGCAAAGGTCAAACTTCCGACAGCGCTGTTTTCTATTTGAACAATCTCCCGCCGGGGAAGTACGGCGTCATCATTCTGGATGCAGCGGCGGCCAAGGGTGCGTACACGGTCTCGTTCATCGTGCAGCAACTGTCTTCGGATTGGAAGTTCGGTGGGCTCTATATAAGAGACACACAATCCGGAGGGCATGATGGTGACTGGTATGCGACGCGCGCCCGCGCCTTCCAGAGTAAGGGACAGCCGCACAATGCGTGGCTCTATTTCTTGCAGGCGCGCGCCATGGCTTCGCCTTTGCCGTTCATGAGCACGGCGGCGACAGACAAGCTTTACGACGAATCCCAGAAGCTGCAGCCGGCCGATTTTCCGGGAGACGGAAAGACCATCGACCTTGCAGGCGGAAGTACAACTTACAAGGTGACGGAAATTTTTCCTGAAGTCGTGGGCAGCGATCTGGATCTGATTGTGCGATACCAGACGGGGGATATTTCGAATACTACGCAGACTTACCAGAGCAATATTGCAGTGATGAAGGCGCTGGTGGCGAAGTATCCAGAGTTGCGCGCTGCGTTCGGTTCGGTGGTGGCGCGCGCGGTGGACCCTGCGGGGCATGATTACGGGACTTTGCTGGCGGTGAAGGATATTAAGTAGGTTCCAGTACCTAGTACCCGGTACCTAGATCTCAGTTCCCGGCTTTTGTTTTCGGTTGTTCATCTAGGAGACAGTCTTTGGGATCTTTGTCGTCGCGGAGACCCAGGAACACTGGGGCTCGCAGCTTGGGGCCGCTGCCGGCGCTGGTTCCGTCGGTCCATTCGGCGTACTCGATCTCGGCCACGAGTTCCGGTTTTATCCAGTAGACTTTCCGCAGCGCTTCAACTTCGCCGTAGAACGGGTTCTTTTTTGTCTCGCGTTTCTTCAGCAGTTTCCAGACTTCTTCGAGTGACTTCTGGTCGAATCCGCTGCCGGCCTGGCCAACATGAATCAGGCGGCCTTGCTGGTCATAGAGCCCCAGCACGATCGAACCGAAGTGAGCACGGCTGCCCTCCGGTTCGGTGTAGCCGCCGATGACGCATTCCACGCGGTGCGTGATTTTGATTTTCAGCCATTCGCTGGTGCGGCGTTCCTGGTAGATACTGTCGCGCTTTTTGGCCAGGATGCCTTCCAATCCTTTTGATCGTGCGATTTCGAAGAGGGCTTTTCCTTGTTTTTCGTAATGATCGGAATAGCGCAGGGAATCGCCGGAGACCAGCAGGGAGGCCAACTTCTTTTTGCGCTCTTCGAGCGGCACGCGGCGCCAATCGTAGCCATCGAGATAAAGCAGATCGAAGGCGTAATACAACACCGGCACATCCGACTTTGCGGCGGCGCGACGTCCTCCGGCGCGGAATCCCGTGCGCTGCTGCATCAGGCTGAAGGACGCACGGCCTTCTTCATCGAGCGCGACGACTTCGCCATCGAGGATCGCGCTTTTTGCTTTGACGAATTGGGGCAGATCTTTTAGTTCGGGATACCGCGCGGTTAGCTCGTTTTGATTTCTTGAGACCAGGCGTAGCTTTCCATCCTCGATGAAGGCTACGGCGCGGTAGCCGTCCCATTTGATTTCGAATAGCCAGTCGGGGCCATCGAATGGCTCGTTGATCGATGTGGCTAGCATGGGATGGATGGTTGAGGGTATGGGGCGCTTGATTGGAGTTGGGGTCGCGGACGGGAGTGCTTTTAACACAGGGGGCACGGAGGTCACAGGGTAAACCTTGGGCCGGATCGGGTTAGCAGGCTTTACCTTGTGTTCCTCTATGTTCTCTGTGTTTATGTCTTTAGTTTTTTTTTAGCTGGCGTCTTCTTAGTATTTGCGAGATTCTTTTTGTCCAGCTTTGCAACCGCATCGGCCAGCCATGCGGCTTTCAACTTTCCTCGGCCCGATGCACGGCTTTTCCATTCCGCAGACCCGGCGTCACTGGCGATTTCGGCCAGGCTGCGCTTGCTCAGAACTGACTCGTCGTAGGCATCGATGTCATAGCCTTCGACCTCATAATCGTCATGCTTCTTGATCAGCAGCCATTCATTTCCCTTGCTTCCGGGGCGGCGGCCTTTCATCTTTACCAGTGAGAAGTCTCCGTTAAGCTTTTTGCCCTTGAGACGGAATTTCAAATCGCCTTTGGCCAGCATGGCGGCGGCTTCGGCCTCGGTGCCCGGAACATATTTCCCTTCCACCGGAATTGGTGAGAGCGGCTGCCACGTGCCCACGTCCCACACCATGACGGTACCCGCGCCGTAGTTATCTTCCGGGATGATGCCTTCGAAATCGAAGTATGAAACTGGATGATCTTCCACCTGCATGGCGAGGCGCTTATCCGCGGGATCGAGCGATGGTCCCTTGGGGACGGCCCACGATTTCAGCACGCCCTCCATCTCCAGACGAAAGTCATAGTGGAGGCGCGTGGCATCGTGCTTTTGCACTACAAAACGGTGGCCGGCCTTGGCTTCGACCTTGGCTTGAGGCTCGGGCGTTTGCTCGAAGTTGCGTTTGCGTTTGTATTCTTCTAACGGCATGGCGAACACTATTTAACCACAGAGTCACAGAGACACAGAGAAAGTCAAAATCTTAACCACAGAGGACACCCTTCGACTCCGCTCAGGGCAGGCTCGGTAACCCAGGGTAAATCCGGCTTTTTGGAATGCTTTAGAATTCTTGCACGATGCAACGTGAATTCCCTGAAGTGCCGCTGGTCGGCGTCGGCGCCATCATTATTGAAGGCGAGCGTGTGGCGCTGGTGAAGCGGCGTCATCCGCCGCTGCAGGATCAATGGTCGATTCCGGGAGGAGTGCTCGAGGTTGGGGAACTGGTACGCGAAGCTGCCGTGCGTGAGGCTCGCGAGGAAACTGGACTCACCGTGGAACCCGCCGAGCTGCTCGGAGTTTACGACCGTGTGCTGCGCGATGTCGACGAGCGCGTGCAATATCACTACGTTTTGATTGATTTTTTGTGCCGCCGGGTTGCGGGGAATATTGCAGCCAACAGCGATGCAGCGGAGGTTCGGTGGTTCACGCGGGATGAGTTGCCGGCGCTGAAGTTAGCGGAGGATACGGTTGACGTGATCGGCAAAGGATTCGCACAACTGGAGAAAAGCAGATAGATGTGGTGTCTTGCACCGGGAATATTTCACTTGGACGGCTGCGGTGCCGGTTGTGCGGCCCCGGCCTGAGTATAGCCTTCTGGAATTTCCAACAGAGCCGGGTCCGGCTCTCCACGCGTGATATGCGTGACTGTTAGCGTTGTGGTTCCTTTGCGCGGGTCGCTGTGTTTCATCACCACGTTAATGCGCAATTCATCGGAATACCAATATTCATCCGTGATCGTGATCTCCTTGCCGGTCTCATTGCCTTCGGCTTGAATGATCTGAGTTTCGCGCACGCCGTGCGCCAGCACTCCTTCGATCTCCTGGCTGCCAAGATCTTCCTCTTTTGAGAAGTCGTTCTTCGGTACACCAGTATCGGAAGGTGAGCCAAAACGCACAGTGGGCGGGACCGTGGACGGCGGGTGGTTCATGGTTTGAGAGTAAAAAGTATGCTTGCGTGTATCGAGCTCGATGGAAACGCGAGTTCGTGGATCGTACAGATGGACGTGGTCGATTTCCGGCGTACTCGTACTGGTCGCGGGAATGAGCATCCGCGATTCATTGTGAATGCGCCCGATGCCGTCCCGCGCCAGTGTCCTAATGCTTTTCAGGTTGAACACCGAACCGTCGGGGCGGATTATCGTGCGCTGCACGTCAACAACGGCGCTGAACGGCGCGTTGGGAACCGGTGTCAGGAAAATACTTATCTGGGCCGAGGCGGGCAGAAACATGGCAGGAATAACGAGTAGGAGGAACCCGGAGAAAGCAGCCAGAGAGAATCGCATATACGCGCTCCATCGACCGGATTAGCGGATAGGATACTCCGGCGCGGACAGCTTCACAACAAGCAATTGATTCCGGATAGAGTCCTTAATTCATCAACCACGAAGGACACGAAGGTACACAAAGTCGATACCACTACTTAGTTCTTAGGGATGGCGTTCTGCATTGTTGCCGTCCCCATCCTCTTCCCACTCAGCATCACATGCATGGCAACGCCAGGCGGGACGCTGCACCGGCAGCGGCATGTGGAGGAATGCGCTCATATAGGCGATGGGACGGTCGAGTTCCTGGAAGTTCACATCAAGCGACTGGCATTGGGGACAGCGCGGCTGCTCGTAGAGGCCAATGCCGTGCACGTAGAGGCCTTCGAGGATCGGCTCATCTAGGAGACGCTGCGCGTTCCAGGCATCGGCGGAGCGCACGTTGAGTTTGATGCCACCGATGAAGTTTGAAATGAACCAGTCGAGACGAACCAGGTTTTCGTCGGCCAGAAAACATTCGATACCCGCTGACTCCAGACTGCCTTTCGCGAGCAACGCCTCGGGAAGATCGCGAAACTGGCGGATGGTCACGAGTTCCTGTAATTCCATTTGCTGGCGCGGCTCTGGCGCATTGTCGGAGGAATCATCGTCGGCACATTCCAGATGCCTTCGATCCAGCTCATCTTCGAGAGCGTCCCAGGCTGGTTCGGTTAGCGACTCCGGGGTGCGGGCAAGCTTTTGCAGTTCCCCATCCGTCATGCCAGCGTAGGTGTGCGCCAGGCGCTGGCGCTCTCGCTGTTCGTTTAAGTGCGGTTCATCTGGATAGGACACCCGCCAAGCATACTGCGGCTGCGTACGATCAGCCAAATGGGGAGTGAGAACAGGACTGCCGCCCGGCTGCGCCCGCCGGACAGCCGAGGGCGGCCGTCTCCACATACACATAACGGACTCCCTAGGGGCTGCTTGCCTTTGCGGTGGTTTGAGTTGCTGGATTTGTGCGGATCAATAAGGCCAAGCGTGGGAAGAGGAAGTGGCCGGCTGCGTCGTCGATTACGTTTACCTGGCAGGTGTAGAAGCCGGGCTTGAGTGAGGTGAGCGGGACGTCTAACTGGAAGACGGCGGCTTTGCGGTCACGGGCGTTTAATTCTGTAAGTTCGACGAGAGAACTTTCGTAGGCTTTTACTTTGCCCTGGTAGAAGGCGACGTTGGTTAGGAGTCGAATGCTGGGTTTGTTTTCTTTTTCAGTTCCAGATGCCGCGGGTCTGGCTTCCGTTGCGGGCGGGCGAGAGGGATCGTAGACCTCGTAATAAAGAAGCAGGTGCTGGGCGGCGGAAAAGACGTGGGTGATGTTGGGGATGATTTCGGCGCCGTCACGGATTAGCGGGTTTGGGGATACGCCTTTTTTGGCTGGTTGCGTTTGGCTGGCCAGCACGATCGAACTCATTTTTAGGGGTTGGGTCTTCAGGTCGGGTACTTCGATATCGGCTTCGAAGGAGCCCATGCGGCCGGTTTGATTTTCGCGGACGACAAATTTCAGGTGATACTTGCCGCTCAGCAGGCTCATGCCGGTTTCGTACTGAACATTCTTTTTTTGAACTTCGGTTGAGGTGTTGACGGCTAGTTTTACGGTGTCGCGAATTCGGTTTAGCGGATGATGATCGTTGTCGAGAACCATTCCGATTACGTCGAGGGTTGCCTTGTCGCGGTCGCTGCTGCGGACGAAGGGGATCTGCGATCCGGGAACTACGAGCGAGATGGGGACGAAGAACTTGTTGCTTTCGAGGCGGAAGTAGGCTACGCCGAGATAGAGCGGCAAGTCTGTAGCGGGGAGTTCGGAGGCTAGTTGTTCTTCGAGTTCGCGCTCTTTGTCGTCGCTGTTGGAATGTTTGAAATCCGCCGGCGCGTAGTAGCCGCGGCGGAAGTCGATCTTCACTCCGGGCAGGTTTTTCTTGTCGTTCAACTTCACTACTAAGCGGCGGTAACGGCCGTCGCGCGCGGGGTTGGTGCTGTGATAGCCGAGGAGATAGTAGGTAGAAGTGTCCTGCTGCACGCCTTTGAAAATTTTGGTGAAGTCGTTGGAGTCGAGAAAGGCGCGGCCACCGGTGTCGCTGGCAAGGGTGACGAGCGTTTCCTGCGTGGTGAAATTGGAATTCAGCGCGTTGAGCGTGGATTGGCCGGAATAGGCGGAGACGCCGCGCAGGCTGGCGTTTTGGGCTTCGCCGCCGGCGACGAGGGCCTGCAGGCCGCGCATGTCCATGGTGTAGATCGCGAGATTGGAGCGGACGGCGGCGTTTACAGCGGCGCGCAGTTCGGATTGATTTTCGATGCCGGTGCGGTCCATGCCGCTGGAAAAATAGATCAGCGATTTCTTTTGCTGAATGTGCGAAAGTTTTTCGGCTACGGAGCGCAGGGCCTCGAGACGGCGGTCGGTGTTGAAGATGTTGTATTCGGTGTCGTCGGCGGTGAAGGGCTGGCCGGTATCGGGCGTGCCTTCGGTGGTGCCTGTCGTTCCTTCTTCGAAGCCCTGGCCAGCGCCGGAACTGAATGCGTCGAGTTGTTTTTTCAGGAGGGCGCGATCGGTGGTGAAATCCTGATTCACTAGCAGCGAACTTCCCAGGGAAACGATCGAGACCAGGTCGGCGGGGGCCATTTGGGTATCGACGTAGTGCTGGGCGGAGGTGACGGCGTGATCGATTTCGTCGGGCTCCATGGCGGAGAGATCGAAAAATAGAACGATGAGGCGGCGGTCTTTGAATTGGTCGGCGGTTTGGGCGGGCTGCGGAGTTTTTGGAGCGGTAGTTTCGGGCAGCGGTTTTGTTTGGGTTACGTCGAGCGGCGGGGCAGCATCTACGTTTTCCACGTCGAAGGAGATTACCTTTTGCGGTTTGTTGTCTTCGAGGATGGTGAAGTCTTCGGGTTTCAGGCCGGGGACGAAGTTTCCGTTTTTGTCGCGGATGGTTACGTTTACGAGGACGAGATCGGATTGGGTGTGGAGGATGTAGTCGGGTTGTTGTTGGGATGGGAGGGGTGGGCAGAGGAGGGTTAGGGCGAGGATTGCCGCGACGGTTTTATGGATGAATTGGTTTAGAGAAATCATGTTGTTCCCTTTACCGACGTTTCGATTCCCTCGGCGGCTAAAGCCGCGGTTCAAACAAGGCCCGTTATCGCAGCGCTGAAGCGCTGCACCACCCAAAAGCACATGCAAAATCTAAAACTCCTTACGGCACGGCTGAAGCCGTGCCCTTTCAAAACATCCGTCATCTCAAATATCTTCCGTCAGAAACGGAAACGGGCGGTCATGGTGAATTGGCGCATTGCGCCGGCGGCGGTTACGCGGCCGAATGTCGACGAGTTAAAGTTTGTGTCGATCGACGAGTAGTTCACCAGATTGAAAATGTTGGTTGCCTGCGCACGGAATTCGAGCGTGCGCGATTCCTTCATGGGAAAGATTTTTGTGAAGGCCATGTCGAACACTTTGCTGCCGGGGCCGATGATGCTGTTGCGGCGGGCGTTGCCGTATTGTCCCGTGGGCGGAGCAGCGAAGGCGGCGGTGTTGAACCACTCGGCGATCGAGTGATTGGACAGGCTCACGGATTGGCCGGGAACCAGATCGAGGCGGAGGGTGCCGTCGGTTCCGGCGTTTACGTCGTTCACGTCGCCGAGCAGGCGCGGAGTGAATGGGAGGCCGGAGGCGATCGTCCAATCGCCGCTCCATTGCCAGTCGCCGAGAATGGCGCGCCAGGGAGTGTTGCCGGTGAGCCAGCGCTTGTCGTGGCCGAAGGGGAGCTCCAATAAATAATCGGCGGTGAATTTGTGGGTTTGATTGAAGCTGGAAAGGCCGCGCTCGGCTGACAGATTGAAGGGATTCTGCGCGACGTTGGCTGTGCCGGCATTCGTGGATGGGCCGCTTCCACCGGCACCGGTGCCGCCTCCGCCCAGGCCGGGTGTACTTGCGGCTGACGTTGCGCCGGCGCCGATGGAGGAAGCGTCATCGAGCGACTTGGAAAATGTGTAAAGGCCACCGAGGGAAAATCCTTTGGCTAAGCGTTTGCGCAGACGTACTGACCCTGCGTTAGCTTCGGAATCGGCTACGGAATTTTCGTAGGTGAAGGCGTCGACTCCGGCGATGCGAATGCCGGTGACGGTTCGGTTGGGAGCTTCGAGAATGTCGAGGTCGGTTCCTTTGGTTCCGGTGTAATCGAGGTTGAGCAGAAGAGTGGGGCGAATTTGCTGTTGGATATCCAGATTGCGAATTTGCACGTAGCCGAGACGGTAATTCGGATTCACCGCATAATCGTTGGTGATGGCGCCGGGGGCTGGCGCAGGAAAACCGTTTTGCAGAGTTAGGTCTCCGGCGGCGGTTTGAACGTTGGTCGCGGTGGTGGAGAATGGGGGCTGATAGGCGAGTTGCTGGGCGATGCCTTGATATTGCGTGGTGTTGTAGTTGATGCCGTATCCGCCGCGGACTACGGTTTTGGAAAATGGCTTCCAGGCAAATCCGACGCGGGGTGCGAAGTTGTTGCGATCGGGATGGATCAGGCTGGCGGGCAAGGAGCCGTAGTATTGTCCGGATTGACCGGGTTCGACAGGCGCGACCGGCGTAGAACCCAAGGGCAGCGCGGGATTCAGCACGCCGGGAGAAAGGTCGAGTGTGGCGATGCGATTGTTGAGTTCGGTGAGCGGGGAAACGTATTCGTAACGGACTCCGAGATTGAGGGTGAGATTGGAGCGTATCTTCCATTCATCCTGCACATATAAATCCCAGAAGTTGCCGCGGAAGTGATCGTTCTGGCCGAACTGCTCGGAGGTCTGCTGCGGGTAGCCGAGAAGAAAATCGGCGAAGTCGTATCCGGTGCCGGGCACTTGCGTTCCGCCAATGAGCTGCGCGGTGTTAAGGCCGGTAAAGACGAAGGAGCCGCGCGGGTTGCTATCGGTTTCGGTGTTCACCTGCACGCGGCGGTAATCTCCGCCCCAGCGCCAGGTGTGCTTGCCGTGGTTATAGATCACGTTGTCGGAAAAAGTGTAGGTTTGGGGGCGGTTGAGCGTGGGAGTTGTATCGGAGAGGCCGGCGAAATCGGAGAAGGAAAGATTGGGCAGGCCCCAATCGAATGGATTCTGCGAAACTCCGGTGATTCCGAGGGCGCCGGCGACGTCGTTCTTGAAGGCGTAGAGATTTTGAGTGTGGGTGCGGCTGCGGTTGAAGTCGGCTTTCACGATGTTGGTGAACTTGCCGATGCTGCGGGTGTAGGAGATGGGCACGTCGAAGCTGCGGACGGTGGTGCTACCGCCTACGGTGGGAAATGAATTGGTGAGGTTGGCGCTTGATCCGTGGTAGTGGAAGCCGAAAGTTAGATTGTTGCGGGGAGCATTGCGGCCCCCGGCGCCGCGGCGGCCGCGAACGGGGGCTGCGCCGAAGGTGCGGTTCACGCGGATGTTGAGATCGTCGCTGTCGGTAGTGGCGGCGGTTACGTAGTGAAAGTTTTGGAAGCTGCCGGGAAGGTTGGGCAGCGGAATGTACTGCAGCAATCCCTGCGCGACGGGGTTGATTTGCGGAATCGTGTTGCAAGTAGGATTGCAGGGGAATGGAGAGTTGGTGGCGGGGTTGAAAATTTGCACGGGCTGGCCGGCCTCGGCTCCGGTGGTGTAGGTGGTGCCGGAGAAGTCGCCTTCGCGTTCGAGCAGCGTGGGCACGGTGGAAAATTGATCGAAGGGATTTTCGCCGCGCTTGCCGTTGTAGTTGATGAAATAGAAAGTCTTCGCGCCACCGTGGTAGATGTGGGGAATATTCAGCGGGCCGCCGACGGAGCCGCCGAAGCTGTTCTGCAAGTATCCGGGTTTTTCCGTGGGCTCGCCGGTTATGGCGTAGGGAGATGCGTTCAGGGCGGAATCGCCGACGCCGTAATAGAGGGAGCCGTGCGGTTTATTGATGTCGAAGCCGCGGCGGCCGAAGCCTCCCCCACCAAAGCCGCCTCCGCCGAAACCACCGCCTTGCCCTCCAAAGCCGCCGCCTCCGCCGAAGCCGCCGCCTAGCTGGCGGGCGTCATCGAAGCGCTGCTGCATTTGGTCGGGGCTCATGGTGTTGAATGAGTTGGAGGTGTTGCCTGAGACGGCGACGGATTCCGTGGCGCTGTCGGGCGCGATTCCGGGGACTGGCATGCCGGAGGGGACGACATCGCTGAGAGAGTTGCTCGATCCTTCCTGGCCTGCGCTTTGAGATAGAGAGAGACTCTGGAAGCCGCGTCCGGCTGCGCTGGCGCGGCGCTGTTCGGTGTTGGCCTCGCGGGCGCGGGAGAGCAGGATTAGCTCGAAATTCGTCTGGATGTCCTGATGGGTTGCGTCCAAGGTGATTTGTTGCGAGTTCGCGGCGAAGGCTGACATCTGGACCTTTACGGTGTAGTTACCGTCGGCTGGAAGGGATAGACGGTAGCTGCCGTCTACATCGGTTGAAGTGGTGAACTGTTCTTTTGTGGCCGCGTTTGTGATGGAAACTGTCGCGCCGGGGATTGGCATGTTTCCGGATTTCACTATGCCGTGGATGGTTCGGGATGCGGATGAGGGAACGGCGGGTTGAGCGGTTATCTGCGCCGACGAGGGATGTGGGTGAAAGATCAGAACATAAAACAGGAGGAGATGAAAAACGAATTCCGGGCGCAGGGCGGTCTTGGTTTTCAAATGCCGCAGAAAAAGAAGATCAGATCTCCTCATAGTGTGGCGCAGACGTCTTGCATAGTATTGATCGGATGATAACTGCTGGATTGCGGCCTTGAACTGTAAAATTTTGTGGCAATTGGGCTTAGGTCCCGTAATTGCCGCTGGCCTTCGTAAAGTTATGCAAAGATTGGTCAAGTGATGGTTATTAATGCAACTTCGGGTTCATAATTCTGTTTACAGGTAGAGAAGGAAGCGAGCCAAACGCGCTATTTGCTGTGTCGCAAACAACGCGACACTTCGCGCGGCTCGCTCAGATCCTTCGTCGGGCAAAAAGCGCCCGCCTCAGGATGACAATTCAGGATAGACAGAAGGAGATCTTATGTTGAAGAAATGCCTGCTCGCCCTTATTGCGACCGGCCTTATCTCGATAACCGCGGCATTTGCGGCGGCTCAGGATAGCCAGTCCAACGACCAACAAGCGCCGCCCCCTGCGCAAGAAAATGGGATGCGGCACCACGGCTTCGATCCCGCGCAGCGCACCGCGCAACTGACCAAGCAGTTGAAGCTCAATTCCGATCAGCAAGCGAAGGTGCAGGCTGCTCTGGAATCCGAACGCTCGCAGATGGAAAGTTTGCGCCAGGACAGCTCGGCTTCACGGGAAGATAAGCACGCCAAGATGATGGATATTCACACAGCTACGAATACACAAATCCGCGGGGTTCTGGATTCGAACCAGCAGAAGAAGTTTGACCAGATACAGGCGGAACGTGAGCAACACATGCAGGAACGCCGGCAGGGTCCGCCTCCGGATGCGGGTTCGGCGCCGCCGCAGCAGTAACGTTTTTGAGTGGGTTCGTTTCATGGGTAGTGGGATTGTTGATTCCCACTACCCTTTTATTTTAGTAGCAGGTTCAGTCTCGCTTCGCTCGACTGGACAGCTGCGGCGGCTGTCCCCACATAAGTCTCTCAGTCCTCCACATGAGTTTCTTCACTGCGCGTGCGTTGTGCAGAATCCTGCATCTTGACAGTCCCTGAAACACGCGCATAGTCGCGTGAGAGGCGGCCTTCGCCCTTCGCCCGTCCTAGCCCAGGAGAAAAAATTATGCAGAACAGCTTAGGAACAACTCTCCGGCCACGCGGCTGGAGACATATCTTTGCGGCAATATTTTTCTGTGCCGCGGTGGCACAGGCACAGACTTTCACGACGCTGGCGGACTTTAGCAATACTGTAGGCGGCGGGCCCGGCTCGCCTTTGATTCAAGGGCTTGACGGGAATTTCTATGGCACGGCGGGAGATTCGGGAAGCAAGGGACACGGTGCGGTTTTTGTCGCGACTTCCAGCGGCAGCCTCACTGACTTGTTTACGTTTTGCAAAGCGGCGACCTGCCCGACGGGCGCGAATCCATATATGAGCCTGCTGCAAGTCGCGAATGGAGACTTCTTTGGATTTACGCTGAATATCGACAACAGCACCAGCAACAATGGCACGTTATTCCGATTGAGCCCGTCCGGCGTGATCAACAACCTGCACACCTTCGGCGGCAACTGCTGCTACCCCACGCTACAGCCGCGCACCAACCTGATCCAGGCACGAAATGGCGATCTCTACGGCACGACCAGTGAGGGAGGATATAGCTACGCCGGAACCATCTTCAAAGTGACAACGGCAGGCGCACTGACGACGGTCTATGACTTTTGCTACCTCGTGAATTGTAAGGATGGCGAGAATCCCGTTGGCTTTGGCGCTTTGATTCAGGCGACCGACGGCAATTTGTATGGCGCAACGCGGGTCGGAGGGGAAGGCGATGGAACCATCTATCAGCTTTCACCGAGCGGCACATTGAAGACGATATACAAGTTCTGCAAAGTGGCGGGTTGCACAGATGGGTCGAATCCGAATGGGCTGGTTGAAGGCCTTGACGGCAATTTCTACGGCACGACGACCGGAGGCGGGGCCAACGGGGACGGTGAGGTGTTCAAGATAACGTCCTTCGGCACCCTTACAGTGCTATACAGCTTTTGCTCGCAGCCGGCGTGCTCCGACGGAAACGGACCCACGGGTCTGCTGCTGGGCAGCGACGGAAACTTCTACGGCACGACTGCGAATTTAGGGAGCAATGGTGCGGTTCCCAATACCATCTTCCAGGTGACTCCGGCGGGCGCCTACACTTTGCTTTACAGCACAGACACGGAGACGCAGAGTAGCGTTCTATCGATCATGCAATCCACCGATGGAAATTTCTACGGGACGAACAGCATCGGCGGGGCAAATGGTCTGGGCACTTTCTTCAAACTGTCTACCGGTCTGGGCCCGTTTGTGCAGGCGCTTCGACCCTATGGAGACATTGGGCAAACGGCCTACATTCTGGGCACTGGCTTGACCGGGAGCACGAGTGTGACCTTCAACGGCGTTGCTGCGACTACGTTCAGCGTGGTTTCCGATTCCGAGATCGCGGCGGTCATTCCAGCCGGAGCTTCTACAGGAACGCTGCAAGTGGTTACTCCGGGTGGCACGCTTTCCAGCGTCGTGGAGTTTCAGGTGTTTGAGTAGAGGGGGCTACATTCAGGGCTTGGCAGTGGTGCGGTTTGGCTTACGCGTCGTGCCGGTTAAGCCTGAGATCCCTTCGGCTTCGCTCAGGGCAGGCTCTTCGCTCCGCCTGAAGAACGGCTCCGCTCAGGATGACAGCGTTGTGTAATAGTCAGCCTAACTCGCAGTCTCACGACTGCCTTCCTTGACAGTTGTGGCGGGTTCCGATTGAATAAACTCACGCGGCTGCGGGATGATGATCCGGCAAATCGGGTCTACTCGTCCGGCGGCGACTCTCATGACCTTACCGCCCGATGATCGTCAACTTCGCTGAGCGGGCTCACAATCACAACTGGGAACTGGACCCGGTTACCCGGTCGCTGCTCGATACCGATTTCTACAAGCTGCTGATGCTGCAGTTTATCTGGAAGCATTTTCCAAAGACTCGCGTTTCTTTTTCGCTGTTCAATCGATCTTCTTCCGTCCGGCTGGCCGATCTGTTTTCGACCCACGATCTTCGGGCGCAGATGGAGCATGTGCGGCGGCTTCGCTTTCGAAAATCGGAGTTGGTTTGGCTGGCTGGCAATACGTTTTATGGACGGCGCGGGATTTTTGAGCCGGCGTTCCTGGAGTGGCTGGAACAGGATTTCAAATTGTCGGACTATGAGCTGTCGATCAGGGATGGGCAATTTCATCTTTCGTTCGAAGGCTTGTGGACCGAGACCACGATGTGGGAACTGTATGCGCTGTCGATCGTCGACGAGTTGAAGACGCGGGCCAATTTGAAGAGGCTGAGCGAATTTCATCTGGATGTGTTGTATGCGCGGGCGAAGACCCGGCTGTGGCTGAAGATCGAGCGGCTGCGCGATGTTCCGGGGTTGAATGTGGCGGATTTCGGAACGCGGCGGCGGCATAGTTTTTTGTGGCAGGAATATGTGGTGAAGGCCATGGCGTCGAATCTTGGGCGAGGATTTATTGGGACTTCGAATGCATTTCTGGCGCACAAGCACGATCTGGAAGCGATCGGCACGAATGCGCATGAGATTCCCATGGCAATGGCGGCGCTGGCGCCGGATGATGCGGCACTGAAAGCTTCGCAATACCGCGTGCTCGAATTGTGGCAGGCAACTTATGAAGGCGCGTTGCGGATCATGCTGCCCGATACTTTCGGCACGACGCAGTTTCTGGAAGGCGCGCCCAGCTGGGCGGCCGATTGGACGGGGCAGCGCATCGACAGCAAAAATCCTTATGTGGCCGGCGACGAATATATTGCGTGGCTGAAAGCGCACGGGCGCGAGCCGAAAGACAAATTAATTATCGCGTCCGATGCGCTCGACGTTGACGAGATACTCGGGCTGCATGCTTATTTTGGCGGGCAATTTCAGAGGGGCGTGACTGGAGCGGATTTTCGCGACGCGGCTGATTTCATGGATGAGCGGAAATGGATTTCGGGACGGCGTATTCGATTCAGCGCGGGCTGGGGCACGCTGCTCACCAATGATTTTCGCGATTGTGATCCTACTGGAGGAACAGGCTTTGATCCCGCGAGTTTAATTTGCAAAGTGTCAACCGTGGAGGGACGGTCGGCGGTGAAGCTCTCCGACAATTACGCGAAAGCGCTGGGTCCGGCTAACGAGATTGAGCGTTATCGCAGAATGTTCGGTACGGTGGGGGTTGAGAACGTGCCGGTGATTGCATAAGGGGTTGCAGCTTCTGCCTACCGGTGGGGCGCGCTTTGTGGATATAATTCGGCGATTTCGCTGGCCGGATCGGACGTGCCGTAACCGGCCGAATTGGAGGCTGCTTGCGCCTTGCGCTCGACACACGCAACATTGGAAACGTCACGATTGTGCGCTGCAATGGGCGAATTGTTGCGGGTGGTGAGAGTGAGTCTCTGCGCGCGCACGTGACCTGGTTATTGCGCGACCGCCGCGCCATCGTGCTGCATCTGGGTGAGATTGAATTCATCGACAGCAGCGGACTGGGAACGATTGTCCGCAGCCTGACCAGCACGCGACAGGCGCGCGGAGAGTTGAAGCTCTGCAACGTGCCCGAACATGTGCGCAAGGTTCTGGCGCTTTCGCACTTGACGAAGTTATTCGACACTCACGAATCGGAAGAGCGAGCGGTCGCGGCCTTCTACGGGCCCGGAGCACGCGCCGAAGCGCCTATGCGTAGCGGCCGTAGTGTTTTGTGTCTCGATTGCGATGCCGATGTGCTCGCCTATGTGCGTGAAGTGATGTGCCGCGCCGGGTACGATGTGCACACCAGCGGGCGGCTGGGCGACGCTCTGATTTTGATGCGGGTCACGCATTTCGATCTGGTGCTGATGGGGTCGGGCATGACCGCATCGCCGGGGACGCAACAATCTTTTCAAGCCGCGTGCGCCGCGCTGCCGGTGATCGAACTGGGCAGTGAATTTTCTACGCGCGATGCCGGGGAAGCCGGAGCTGGATTGCTGGCGAAGATCGGGGCGCGGCTCAGTTCGAAGACCGCGTGACGCGGAAAAACAAGGCTAGACCCTCATGGGTTCTCCTGCTGCGGAATTCATCGCGGAGCTTACTGCGGAATCTGGAGTTGGGGTCTCAATTCCATCGACTGGAATTCGAATGTAGAAAGTGGTGCCCTGCCCCATCGTGGTGTTGAAGGTTAAAGTACCGCCGTGCTTTTCGACCACGACGGCATGGGCCAGCGCCAAACCTTGCCCAGTTCCCTTTCCGATCGGCTTCGTGGTGAAAAATGGCTCGAAGATACGGCCCTGAACTTCTTCAGGAATTCCCGCTCCGGTGTCGCTGATCGAAACCTCTGCCCAGTCGCCATCGGGATTGGAGTCGATACGAGTCTCCACGCGGATACGTCCCCTCTTGTCGGTTCCCTCGAACCACGTCTCCGATGGAGTGGGCGGCATTTAACAGTAAGTTTAGAAAAACCTGGTTCAGGTCTCCAAGATGACAAATGACGGGCGGCAGGTCTCCAAACGCAGTCTCGACGTCTGCCACGTATTTCAACTCATTCCGCGCCACCACGATCGTGCTCTCCAGGGCCGAATTGAGATCGGCAGGTGTCTTCTGCGATCCAGCATCAACATGGGAGAATACTTTTAAGGCTCTTACAATGGTGGCGACGCGGCCAATCCCGTCGAGGGTTTGATCCAGGGCCACGGGAATCTCCTTTCGCAGAAACTCCATGTCAGTCTGTTGCAGGGCCTGGTCTACGCCTTCGAGAGGGGGCTTCTCAACGCCGTCACGAATCTTTTCATACAGAAGCTCGTGTTGCTCGAGCAGCTTGGCCAGATCGATGAAGGCGTCGTGCAGAAAGCGCACGTTATCTCCCACAAACTGGATGGGGGTGTTGATTTCATGAGCTACGCCGGCGGCGAGTCCACCGATGGCCTGCAGCTTCTGGCCGTGGAGCAACTCGACGGCCATCTGATTGCGCGCATTTTCTGCCAATTGGCGGTCTTTGATCTCCTGCCGCAGAGCTTCATTCATGCTTTCTACGCCGGCATTTTTCTGCAAGGCCTCCAGCATGCGGTTAATATCTCGTCCAAGCCTTCCGATCTCGTCTGTTCCCCGCTCCAGGATTCGCTCGGAAAGATCCTTGGACTCGCCGCTGCCGATTCGTCCGACCTCGGCGCTCAGGTATGTCAAGCGGGCCAACACGATTTGCCGCAGGAGGAGCAATGTAGTCAATCCGAATACCACACCAGCAATACAAAGCGTCAGCAACAAGTATCGCAAGCTGGTGAGTCCGCGCTGGAAAACCGATCGAGGCATTTCTACGTGCAACAGAAGAACCTTCCGGCTGTGGACGTCGCGCAAGGCCGTATAACCGGAAACGTATATCTGATTCAACGACTGGACGTGGATTTCTTCCTGGCTTGATTCCAAGGCCCGGCGCGCTCCTCGCGCATCGGCAGACAAGGCAGGACTGGACACCAGGTCGAGTGTCAGCGATAACAACGTCCGTTCTTTCAAACTCTCTACCAGAGCACCGTCGAGATTGCGGGTCATAACCAGTACGCCCCTTACCGGACCGGCTCGAGCAGAAGTGAGGATGGGGCAGGCCGCAATGAGAACGGGGCCTTGCGGAAGCAGAAGGATTCCATGCGCGGGAGTGGAGGTGGCTGCCGCTTGCCGTACCCAGGAATCTGTCGAGACCAATTTCTGGATTTCAATTGGGACCCTCACCTCCACGTTCTCGACTGAGTCATAGGCTTTAAAGAAAACTATTTTTTGCGAAATATCGGTGAGCATTACGGAATTGATGTGGAGGCCCTCCAGGGTATCGTTTTCGAATTCCTGTTTAATGTAGTTCCGCGAGGGGTTTTGCATGAACGCATAGGTGCGGTCCCACGCGCCGTAGTCGTTGGTCGTACGCGCCAGATTGGTAATCTGGTCGTTCAAGGCGGCCTCGGTGCGCGACACCGCGCTCCGCGTCTGCTCCTGCTCCAGGGCCAGATAGCTGCGCAGCAGCACATCGCGGCTGACCGCGTAGAGTACGGTCATTACCCCGGCGACGGTGAGGGAAACCACCAGCAATGTTTTCTGGGGCAGATTCATGAATGCCGATCTGTGAGCAAGCCCTAGCAAAGGCGCAGGGTACACACCTCTATTGGGGAACATCGGGTAAAAGAGCCAACACTTTAGATGATCGAGGTGGGAATGACCGGTTAACCGGGAATCCCTTTGGCTTCGCTCAGGGCAGTCTTTTCAGCTACTCCTGAGAAACGGCCGGCGCTGAGGATGAGCGTTTGACGGATCTCCGGACTTCAACGATAAAACCGTAGAAATTTAATAAGTCCAAATATGAGCGATCGGGTGTAGGATGGCGTCAATACAGAAGTCGGGAAAGTAGGCCGATGCTTGGGGGCGAGGCCGATGGACCCTGTTACTCCAACCAAAACCAAGATAGCAGCCTTGAACGATGAAATGGATGGCATCCACTTCGTCAACAGCCTGTATTGGGGACAGGGCGATGCGGTTCCTACCCAGGCAAGAGCCGAGCATCAACGCAGGCAAGATCGGCTAGAAGAAATCAGGATCGAGCTTGCTCAGCTTCGGTCGTCTTGACATCTGCCTCTATCCAGAGAGCTTCTTTGTTCGTTTGGCCCCAGCTTTGGTCAAGGGTAATTGATACGATATAAGCGCTGCCTAGTGGGGTGTCCGCGATCCTTACGATACAACCATTCTGCTGCGTTCTCTTGTTGCGTATTGTCTGTCCAACGTTAAATCTCATCCCGATAACGAAAGGCGATTTTCTTCCTAATATTTATATTTACAAGATAACTACATAACAGATTAAGTACTACATGCAACATTACATTGTACGCTTTCGTACATACTGCTAGTATAGGGCTGCCTCCCGGAAAGCTGTGTTCCCTATGAAAATTCCTACCCGCCCCCTGGCGAGACATCGCCCGCGAACTCGCGCATGAACCCAACGAAGCTCGCGCTTCGGAACTATCTCAAGAATTAAATGGAGCGATGGAGGAGCAGTTTCCGGGCAGACTATTGGGCCGCAAGGATTCGCCGACGATTTCCTCATCTCACTAATTTCAAACTGAAGTGGTGCCAAAATAGCGCTTTAGGGCTAACGTCAAGCGCGTACAGACAACCTTTATTTCCTCTGCTAGAGTGGCGTTCCAATGGAACGAAAGCCACTTCCGGCTCATCTGGTTACCATCGACCAAGTGAAGCGCTGCTCAGTCTGCAACAAGGAATTTACTGACGATGCAAAGCCGTCCTTAAGCAAAGCCTTCGCCGAGCACATCAAACAGGTTCACAGAGCACAAAAACCAGCGGCTAACAAGTCAGCCTGACCCGTAACGCATTATTGGGACACTACCTCAGGTTTAGACCCTACTCAGGCTTTTTCCTGACTTGAAGTCAGTCCCCGTTTCTGTTAGAAAACTTTAAAGGTCATTGAGCAAACCGAAGTAGCTGCTCAATCAGCTCGCCGTGGTGTACTGGAAGTGAGTGCCAGCTTCCGGTTAACTGGGTGGCTGTGAGTATTGGTCTTGCAGTACCGGGGCGTCTCCCGCCGCGAACGGTGGGGGAAGTGGGAAGTGATATTGCTCTATCCGGCGCCCGGGATTCGTGCAAACGTTCTCGCCGGCGTAAAACATCGAACCTCCTGTAACACGCTTTAGGAGTTTCCGGTGGCTTTTGATCGCGGCTTAAGAAGCGCTCTGCTGCAGTCCGGCGGAGATTTGTGCGCCTTCGCGACCACTCAAAGTTTCGTTCCCTTCCATTCTTTTCGTTTCTGCAGCAAACTCCTCAACTTGCATCTCTTCAAACTGGATAGCGATTCCGCCGTCCGCAATCTCATCTCTACAGTTCAAAACATCGCATACGCCGGAGGAAGATAATGGCGACCAATCTCGTACAAATCGATAACGATCAGGAAATTAAACAACGCCTTGAGGCCGAGCGCAGCAGACTGCGCAAGATCGCCGGCCTTGACCAGCCCGACCACTTCCATCGACCGGTGGAGCGGGCATTTACCGCCGAGCAGCGGGATCACACCACCATTCTGTTTGGCGGCTTTACATGGAAGCACGAAGACCTGATTCGCGCCGTGTTCCAGGGAACCGGCTATCGATGCGAGAAGCTGCCGGTGCCCAACGTGGCGGCCTTCCAGACCGGCAAGGAGTTTGGCAACAACGGCCAGTGCAATCCGACATACTTCACGGTCGGGAACCTGGTGCAGTATCTCCAGTTCATGGAGAAGGAGGGCATTTCGCGCGAGGACATTCTTAACAATTATGTCTTCTTCACCGCGGGTTCGTGCGGCCCGTGCCGCTTCGGCATGTATGAGGCGGAATATCGCTTCGCGCTGAAGAATGCCGGATTTGACGGCTTCCGCGTGCTGCTGTTCAAAGACAGTGACGGGATCAAAGCGGCTTCGGGCGAACCTGGGCTGAAGTTCACGATCGACTTCGGCTTCGGGATGCTGAATGCCATGCACCTTGGCGATGTGATCAACGACATGATTTACCAGATTCGTCCTTTTGAAGTGAACAAGGGCGAAACGGATCGCGTCTTCCGCGAGATGGTCGACGGGCTTTGCGAAGATCTCCGCACGCGGGACTCGTTTGAGATTGAGCAGAGCGGCCCGAACTGGCTGAAGCCGAAGGTGAAGAACAATAAGGTTCTGCGCAACACTTTCAATGTGCTGGGCAAGATGCACGAGAACCTGTGGGGTAAGGATTATCTGGAAGCCCTGCGCACCGCCCGCGACCGCGTGAACAAGATTGAAGTGGACCGCACCAAGGTGAAGCCGGTGGTGAAGATTACAGGCGAGTTCTGGGCACAAATTACCGAGGGTGACGGCAACTTCCACATGTTTAATTTTCTGGAGCGCGAAGGCGCGCAAGTGATTGTGGAGCCGATTGCGACCTGGGTCGCCTACCTGATGTACCAGGCCAAAGCTCATGCGATTGCGAAGTGGCCGGTGAATCGTCCGCACCGCAATCCGAAGTGGTATGAGGTGAAGAAGAATTTTGCGAACTACATTGGATTGCGTAAGAAGCTTTGGGGCATTGGCTTCGGCGAGAAGGCATGGCAGTTCTTCTATCACCGGACCATCAAGAACATGGGCGACCTTACACACCATCTGGTGCCGCAGACTGAACTGGCTGAACTGGCGAACCCGTTCTACAACCAGTTCGCGCGCGGCGGCGAAGGACATCTTGAGGTGGGCAAGAACGTTTACTACACGATCCATAAGCTCTGCCACATGGTGCTGGCGTTGAAACCGTTTGGCTGCATGCCGTCTTCGCAATCGGATGGAGTGCAATCGGCGGTGGTGAACAAGTTCAAGGACATGATCTTCCTGCCGATTGAAACCTCCGGCGAAGGCGAAGTGAATGCTCACAGCCGCGTGCAGATGGCGCTGGGCGAGGCCAAGGTAAAAGCTAAGGCTGAGTTCGAGCAGTGCCTGAAAGCGACCGGCAAGAGCATGGACGAGATTCGCGAATACATTGCCGAGCACCCTGAACTGAAGCAGCCGTTCTATAAGGTGCCGCACCGCGAGGGCGTGGCTGGCACTGCCGCGCAGTTCATTTTGCATGTGAGCGATCGCATGGATAAAACGACGCAGTGGCGGAAGCGGTCGCGAGTTCCGGCAATGCAGGTTCCAGCGGCGGTTAGCGGCGATTAAGGGTTAATCGGCGTTAGCGAGGGCGGGGAGTCTTGCTGCTTATAGGGATTCCTCGCTGCGCTCGGAATGACAGGGCATATTTTGGGATGAAGTGCTACGGGATGCGGTCCCAAAGATCCACGCTATTGAATTTTCTTTAACGATTCCCATGGAGACAGAATGCACGACCATCACGGAGAGACGAAGAAGCTGAACCTCCTGACCATTGCTCCTGCACCGATTCTAAGGGCGCACGACCACCATACCGAATTTCTGGTGGGGCTCGACGTGGGCTCGACGACGGTGAAGGCAACCGTCGTGAATGCTGCGACCGATAAGGTGATCTGGCAGGACTACCAGCGCCACGAAACCAAGCAGCCGGAGAAGTCGCTGGAATTCCTGAAGCGGATGGAAGCGGAAGTCGGCATCAATGCGCACAACACGCGCATGTTTATGACCGGCTCTGGCGGCGGCGCGATTGCCGACCAGATCGGCGCAAAATTCGTGCAGGAAGTGACGGCGGTTTCGCTGGCCGTTGAGAAGATGCATCCCGAAGTGTATTCGGTGATCGAGCTCGGCGGCCAGGATGCGAAGATCATTGTCTTCAAAGACGACGAGGAAACCGGCCATAAGAAAAAGATTCCTTCGATGAATGATAAGTGCGCGGGCGGGACCGGCGCGGTCATCGACAAGATCAACGCCAAGCTGAA
Organism: uncultured Acidobacteriaceae bacterium; assembly: GCA_963838015.1. Lineage (GTDB taxonomy): Bacteria > Acidobacteriota > Terriglobia > Terriglobales > Acidobacteriaceae > Sulfotelmatobacter. The sequence continues at coordinate 1,086,693 of CAWIPG010000002.1, forward strand.
GATTCCGGTCGCCGAGTTGGCGATGCAGGGCTATCACGGGATCAAGTTGCACAAAGTCGCGGGAAAATGCGGCGTTTTCGCTGAGACTGATATTAACGGTTTGCAAAAAGTTGGTACGCCTTCGGATGAGCTGATGGCATCGCTGTTTGAAGCCATCGTGCTGCAGAATTTGAGCGTGCTTACGCGCGGGCATACATTGCGGCCGCACGTTCTTTTGCTGGGCGGTCCTAACAGTTTCATCAAGGGCATGCGCGAGGCGTGGCAGGCGAATATTCCACGCATGTGGCAGGAGCGCAAGGTGGAAATTCCGGCGGGTGCGAAGCCGGAAGATCTGATTAAAGTTCCGGAGAATGCCCAGTACTTCGCGGCTCTCGGCGCAATCGAATTCGGCAAGAGTGAAGATGATTCTGTGGGCTGCTACCACGGCTATGAAAAGCTGGTTCACTACATCGAGTTCGGACGCCAGGAAGAAAAAGCTAAATCCGGCGCGAAGGGCTTGACGAGCAATGACGCGGAGCTTGACGAGTTTAAAGATGTCTACAAGAAGAAGAAATTTACGCCGGCGGTTTTTAGCACGAATCAGATTGTCAGCGGATTTATCGGTATCGATGGCGGTTCGACTTCGACCAAGGCCGTATTGATCGACGAAAACGGCGATATTCTTTGCAAGGCTTACCAGCTCTCGAATGGAAATCCGATCCAGGACACGATTGAGATGTTCGAGAACCTGCGCGGGCAGGTGGAAGCACAGAAGGCGAAACTGGAAGTGTTGGGAGTGGCAACGACCGGCTACGCGAAGGACATTTTGAAAGATGTGCTGCATGCGGATGTGGCGCTAGTGGAAACCGTTGCGCATACGGAATCGGCGCTAAAGTTCTACGACGATCCGCACGTGATCGTCGACGTGGGCGGGCAGGATATCAAGATCATCATCCTGCACAACGGGCGCGTGAAAGATTTCAAGCTCAATACGCAGTGCTCGGCAGGCAACGGATACTTTTTGCAGTCGACTGCTGAGGGTTTCGGCCTCGACGTTACGCAATATGCCGATCTTGCTTTCTCGGCGAAATCGATGCCGCTTTTCGGTTATGGCTGCGCAGTGTTCATGCAGTCGGACATCGTGAACTTCCAGCGGCAAGGATGGCGCGCAGAAGAGATTCTTGCTGGCCTAGCGACCGTGCTGCCCAAGAATGTTTTTCTTTACGTGGCGAGTATCCCGAACCTGGCTGCGTTGGGTACACGCTTCGTTCTGCAAGGCGGCACGCAAAACAATATGGCGGTGGTGAAGGCGGAAGTGGACTTTATCAACAACAGCTTCCGGGCGTCCGCCAAAAAACCGGAGATTATCATCCATGAATTCTGCGGCGAGTCGGGAGCGATCGGGGCGGCGGTGGAATCGCTGCGACTGTGGAAGAACGGCCAGCAAACCACGTTTGTCGGCCTCGACGCCGTCCGCAAAATTGAATATCGCACCACGCGCAACGAGGAAACGCGCTGCCACTTCTGCAAGAACGATTGTCTGCGCACATTTATCGACATCCGCACCGGGCCGAAAGATGACAAGTCGTTCATCCCGATCCAGAAGGTCACCAAGGTTCCTCTGATGCACGGCGAGCAGCGCCTCATCATTGCTACGTGCGAAAAAGGACTGGTCGAGGATGTCAACGACATGAAGGACATCAAGGCGGGAATCGATGAGATCAAGGGCAAGTATCCGAACTTCGTAGACTTCGCAGCGCATGAAGTATTTCGACCGGTCAATGCGAAGAGCGTTGCCGATCCGCTACCTAAAACTACGTTCTGGAACAAAACCAGCAAAGAGCGCGTTCCGCTCATGGAGAAGCGGAAAAAGCTGCGGGTCGGCATTCCGCGCGTGCTGAATATCTATACTTACGCGCCGCTCTTCAATGGATATCTTGAGAGCCTGGGCGTGCAGCCGGAGAACATTATTTATTCCGATTACACCAGTTCCGATCTGTATCGCGCCGGTGCAAGCCGTGGTGCGATCGATCCCTGCTTCCCGGCTAAGATCGGCATCTCGCACGTCTACAACCTGATTCAGGAAAAGCATCGCAAGAAGCCGCTCGATGTAATTTTCTTCCCGATGTACGACGTGCTGACTTCGCCGCTGGTGAAGATTGTCGGCACGAATGCGTGTCCGACCGTTACGGCGACGCCAGAAACAGTGAAGGCGGCGTTCACCAAAGAGAACGACGTATTCGCAGAAAATAATCTGAAGTATATCGATCCGGTGCTTAACTTCGCGGACCGCAAGCTGTTTGCGCACCAGATGCTGCAGGCGTTCCAGCCGGTCATGGGTCTGTCGCAGGAAGAAAACGATCGCGCCGTTGAAGTCGGATTCAAGGCTTTGGAAGACTACGAAGCGGGCATTCGCCGGCGCGCGAGAAACGTGCTCGACGAGCTTGAGCGCGAAGACCGCATCGGTATTGTGATGCTGGGGCGGCCGTATCACCATGATCCCGGTCTGAATCACGAAATCATGGAAGAATTCCAGAAGCTCGGCTATCCGATTTTTTCGCAGAATACTTTGCCGCTCGATGAAGATATGCTGGAGCGATTGTTTGGTGAGGAAGTGCGCGCTGGAATTATCACTCATCCGCTCGACATCACTGACGCGTGGAAGAATTCTTACTCGTGCAGTACGAATCACAAAGTGTGGGCTGCGAAGTTCACGGCACGGCACCCGAATCTGGTGGCGCTGGAAATCTCGAGCTTCAAATGCGGCCACGATGCGCCGATTTATGGCGTCGTCGAGGGCATAATCGAGCAATCCGGAACTCCTTACTTTTGCTTTAAGGATCTCGACGAGAACAAGCCCACGGGCTCGATCAGGATTCGGGTTGAAACCATCGATTATTTCCTGCGGCGCTACCGCGAGGAAGTTATCCGGAAGCGCAAGGCGACCCAGGACATCGAGGCGCAGTTGGCTGCGCTGGAAGCGGAGTTGCGAGGGCAAATCGCAACGGACGGTTCGCAGGCGCAACTCGTGGAGCAAGAAGCGCAAGGTATGGCGGCGGATTAGCCGGGACCGGCCTGCATGGGTAATGCGGTTTGGCTTGCGCGTTGCACCCGCTAAGCCTGAGATCCTTCGCTACGCCTGAAAAAACAGCTCCGCTCAGGATGACAATTTACCGTCGATTCCATACTTTGCTGCGAGGAACGCTTGCAGCTTTGTCGGTGCGGCATTCGCGACTTCCTGCCAGGTTGTCATTCTTAGTTTGGTCCTCAGCTCAACTGGTTTCACGCAACGCATAATCGCGTACCACGCATCCACGAGATCCGGCCTCCTGACATCGAGTAAAACGCTGAACGAACATTGCAGGGCATGGGCCGCCAGTACGTTGCGCAGGAGTTGGTAGGAGAGGAAGCGGTGCTCGATCTGGGGCAGTAGCTGATGGTCAAAAACTTCCGCAAAATCGCGATAGGCGAAGAGAATACTCTGGTAGGCACTCTGAAAATTGCTCTCGGTGAGTTTGGCTTCGATCAATAAATCTCCCAGCCGCAAATCGATTTCGGTGCGGTCGAATCTGCCGTTGATAAGTGGAACACGGGCTTTATAGCCAAAATGCGGGGTTTGATCGGGATCGACTCCTAGCAGTGCGGAAACTCCGTGGCTGCGCAATACGCTGGGATAGCAAAAGATATTCATCAACAGCGCGTCAGAACTTACGCAGGAATCCAGTTCCATCCAGCGTCCGCGTTCTGTGCGCGGCAGGCACCGCCGACCTTGTGTGTGAACCTTCGCCAAACGCAGATTCCATGCGGGATTTGTCCGTATCGACATATAACTTTGCGATAGAAAGTTGCCGTGGCCGGTGTGGCCTTCATAGGGTGAAAAACAAACGACTGGAGCTTCGCCGTAACTGAGACAGTGCGGCAATGCCTCCGACTGGGCATATTTCTGAGCGCGAACGGCTAACTCGTGACGAAGGGCTGAGGCAAAATGCATATGATTTTTTACAGGATATACGGACCTGACGATAGTCAGTATATTTGCTTTTTCTTCGCTCACCGAGCAAAAGTTTTTCTGTAGGATCGGGGCCGGAGATGTTTCAGTGTTGACATTGCAACATGCATTTGTCATAGTCTCAAAGCGGTTAGACTGATTAACATATTTTAAGTGTTTTCTAACGCTATGACGGACGGAAATAAAACGGAGTTTCTAGTTCATTCGTCCCATTTGCCGGAAAAGCAAAGCGGCGAGTTGCTGCATTTGTCTCGACAGCAAGCCGGTTGGGAGTGGATGAGTTTCTTCGTGCGGCGGCTGCAACCGGGCGACGAGTTGCGCACGAACACCAACGGCGAAGAAGCAGTGTTTGTTCTCTTGGGCGGAAGTTGCACCGCGGATTGGGGAGCGGGCCGCAAGTTGATCGGAAAACGCAAGAATGTTTTTGACGGCTTCCCTTATACCTTGTATCTGCCTACCGGGAATGAGGTTGTATTCACGGCGCAAACCATGTGCGAAATTGCCGAGTGCCGGGTGCCTTCCGAGGTGAAGCTTGAGCCCCGCTTGATCACTTCCGATGACGTTGTGAGCAGTTTGCGGGGCGGGGGCAATGCGTCGCGGCAGATTGTCGATATCATGGGTCCAGCATTTCCCGCCGATCGGTTGATCGCGATCGAGGTTTATACTCCGGGCGGAAATTGGTCGAGTTATCCACCGCACAAGCATGACGTGCACAACCCTCCGGGGGAAGTTGATCTGGACGAAATTTATTACTACCGAATACGACAGCCCGAAGGTTTTGCCCTCCAGCATTTATATTCCGGCAAACATGGAGGCGATCAGGTTCTAAAGCCTCGCGACGGCGATACCGTGCTGGTGCATAGCGGTTACCATCCTGTGGTTGCCGGGCCAGGATACGACGTCTATTACCTAAATTTTCTTGCCGGATCTTCTCGGGCCCTTGCCGTGACAGAAGATTCCGACCACGTGTGGATCCGTTCGACGTGGAAAGAAACCGATCCTCGCTTGCCACTCGTGAAATAGAATTTTTTGGGAGCTGGAGAATCATTTGGGGACAAAGTATAACCGCTTAGAAAATTTCTTTGCTTCGCTTGAATTTTTGCGGCGAGTGAGGACTTACTATTGCGCCCTTTTCTTAGGCAGCTTGAGTCATCCATCCCAAAATTCCAGGTGCTTCCCATCGGCCCGATGCCAAGGTAGACTTCTCCGCAGTTACCCAGCACTACGGAGCAGTATTTCACTATGACCGTGAGATTGACGGCGGCTCAGGCTACGATTGCGTTTCTGAATGCCCAGTTTTCCGAACGGGACGGAAACCGGCACAAGTTCTTCGGCGGCTGCCTGGGAATTTTTGGACATGGAAATGTTGCCGGTATTGGGCAGGCTCTCGAGCAGCATGCGGGATTGCGCTATTACCTGTTTCGCAATGAACAGGCCATGGTCCATGCAGCGACAGGATTCGCGAAGGCAAGTTTCAGGAAACGGACTCTCGTTTGCACGACCTCAATTGGTCCGGGCGCGACAAATATGGTGACCGGCGCGGCTACTGCTACCGTAAACCGGTTGCCGGTGCTGCTGTTGCCGGGGGATATTTTTGCGCGGCGCAATGTTGCGCCGGTGTTGCAGCAAGTGGAGTCTGCGGCTACTCAGGATATTTCGGCGAACGATAGTTTCAAGCCAGTGTCGCGTTATTGGGATCGAATTCAACGCCCCGAGCAACTTCTGACTTCCCTTCCCGAGGCCATGCGTGTGCTGACTTCTCCCGCGGAAACGGGCGCGGTTACGCTGGCCTTTCCGCAGGATGTGCAGACGGAAGCGTTCGATTATCCGGAGGAATTTTTTCGCGAGAAGGTTAGGGTGATTCCGCGCACGCGCTGCGACCGTAGTCTTCTGGGCGAGGCCGCGCGGTGGATTCGAACTTCGAAGCGGCCCCTGATTGTGGCCGGTGGAGGAGTGCTTTATTCCGAGGCATCCGGTTCGCTTTCGAAATTTGTCGAGGCGACTGGAATTCCGGTGTGCGAAACGCAAGCTGGCAAGGGTTCGCTGCCTTTTGATCACCCGCAGCAACTTGGAGCGGTCGGCGCTACCGGCACGCCCGGCGCCAATATTCTCGCGCGTGAAGCGGACCTGATCATTGGAATTGGCACTCGCTACAGCGACTTCACCAGCGCCTCGAAGACAGCGTTCCAGAATGCGGCCGTGCGCTTCATCAACATAAATGTGGCGGAGTTCGATGCCTACAAACATGCGGCTCTTCCGCTGACCGGCGATGCGCTGGCGACGATCGACGAACTGGAATCGATGGTTGGCGATTACGAAGTGGAGAAAATATATCGCGAGAAAATCGAACAATTGCGTTCGCAGTGGGAAATAGAAGTGGATCGCATTTACAGTTTGTCGAAGGATCCGCCGATTACTCAGGGAGAAGTGATCGGGGTGCTGAATAATTTTAGCGAGGCTTCTGATGTTGTGGTTTGCGCGGCGGGAAGTTTGCCGGGCGATTTGCACAAACTGTGGCGGACGCGCCAACCCGGCGGCTATCACATGGAGTATGGCAATTCCTGCATGGGCTACGAGATTGCGGGTGGGCTGGGCGCGAAGATGGCAGAGCCGAAGCGCGAAGTGTACGTTATGGTTGGCGACGGCTCTTACCTGATGATGGCGCAGGAAATTGTGACGTCGTTGCAGGAAGGTTATAAGCTCAACATCGTGTTGCTGGATAATCACGGGTTTTCGAGCATTGGAGGGTTGAGCCGCGCTTGCGGGAACGAAGGGATGGGAACCAATTATCGTTACCGCCGCGGCGAGAAATACGATGGCGATGTGTTGCCGGTGGATTTCGCAGCGAATGCGGCCAGCCTGGGCGCGTGGACTGCTACCGCGAACACTGCGCAGGAACTGAAGGCCGCGTTAATCGCCGGAAGAAAACAGGATCGCACCGCTGTGGTGGTGGTTCCGACATCTTACGATCAACGAGTGCTCGGCTATGAAAGCTGGTGGGATGTTCCGATTGCAGAGGTTTCTGAGCGCGAGGCGGTTACGACGGCTCGCAGTAATTACGAAGAAGCGCGTAAGAAAGAGCGCTTGTTTTTCTAAGAGCGTCGGGAATTGTTTGGAATTGTCTTAACGAGCTGAACAGCAAAATTTGCGCATCTGGGGGCCAGGGTGGCGACATCGAGCAGTGCAGTCCAGCCAGCGACACCCGCGCAACTGCATTTAAAGCGGGTTTTGAGCCTCTGGGATCTGATTTACTACGGCATCATTCTCACTTCGCCCATCGCTGCGGTGCCACTATTTGGAGAAGGCCAGGTTCTTTCCCACGGGCACACGGTTGCGACTCTGCTACTGGCGATGCTTGCGATGTCGGTGACGGCAGTCAGCTTTGGGCGAATGGCCAGCGTGTATCCCTCCTCGGGATCGGTTTACACCTACATCAGCCGCGAACTGAACTCGCATGTGGGATTTGTGGTGGGATGGGCGATGTTTTTGGAATATTTATTCCAGCCGGTGCAGAACGCATTGTATGCAGTGCTTGCGATTCAACGAATGACGCCTCGCATCCCTTTCGCGGTGCTAGCCGCGCTCACCGTGGGATTGATCACGATCATGACCGTGCAGGGGATCAAATTTACCGCACGCACCAACGAGGTATTGCTGGGCTTCATGCTACTCGTCACCACCGTTTTTCTGGTGGAAGCTTTTCGTTACATTGTGCTTCACCATCGCTTTGCAGGGTTGATTTCGCTGCAGCCGGTTTATAACCCGGCCACATTCAATATAAGAGGATTAGCTGCGGGGACCTCGCTGGCCGCGCTGGTTTTCATCGGTTTCGATGGCGTGTCGATTCTCGCGGAGGAAGTGGAGAATCCCAAGAAGAATGTTCTGCTCGCTTCGGTTTTGGTTGTGGTGTTCACCGGACTATTCAGCGGATTGCAGGTCTATATGGCGCAACGCGTCTGGCCCGATTACACCACGCTGCAAAATCCGGAGACAGCGTTTATGGACGTGGCGCGGCTTGCGAGCGGGCCTTGGCTGTTTGGCGCTTATGGAGTGATGCTCTTGATATCGAGCATTGCCTGCGGATTGGCGGGACACGTGGGAGCGTCGCGACTTCTCTACAGCATGGGGCGCGACGACGTATTACCCAAGAAAATATTTGGCTATCTCAGCCCGAAGAAGAGCAATCCCGTTTACAACGTGTGGATTATTGGAGTGCTTGCTTATATTTGCGTAATCACGATTCCGTGGGAACATGCGGCCGAAGTGGTGACGTTTGGCGCGCTCCTGGCTTTCATGGGCGTCAATCTGGCGGCCTTGAGACATTTCTGGTTTGCACCGCAGGCGCATTCCACGCGTAGGTTTTTTTTGGATGCTTTCGTTCCGAGTTTTGGCATCGCCTTCTGTCTGGTTTTGTTGATTAGCCTGCAATCGTGGACAAAGTACGCGGGAGCTGCGTGGTTGGTGATCGGGATTCTCTACGGCGCATATAAAACGCGCGGGTTTACGGTTCGCCCGCAACTGATCGATTTCAGCGAGACATAACGCAGCTGCGCGATTACGAGGATTGCGGTTATTTTTTTAGGCGGCCGCGCGATATGTTCAGTGCAAAGCCGCACGATTCGCGGATGCGGAGTTCTGTCGGCAATTTTTTTACCACTGGGGCACTGGTGTCTCCTGCTATGCGGCGGATGAGTAATTCAGACGCCTCGCTTCCGAGTTGGTGCTTCGGCAACTCGACTGTTGTCAATCGAGGATAGAAAACGTCCAGCCAGGGATAGTCGTCGAAGCTGACCAGCCCGAAATCTTCGGGGCAGCGCAGGCCAATCTCTTCCGCCGCTTTCAGCAATCCTACAGTCATCAAGTGATTCGCAACGTAGATGCCGTCCGGGTGGTGGGAAAGAAGAGCGTGTCCGGCACGAAACCCGGACTCGATCCGGTAATCGCCTTCGATGACCAATGAACTACTGTAGGGCAGACCTTCGGCTTTCAACGCATCGCGAAAACCTTCCCAGCGAGCCATCGCGTTACTTACTTTCAACGGACCGCTGATCAGGCCGATGCGCTTCCTCCCTGAGCGCGCGAGGTGTGAGACGGCATCATAGGCGCCGCGATAGTCATCGGTGATCACCGCGTCCTTGGTGAGTTTTGGATAGGTGCGCATGACCAGGACGAATGGGATACCTACTTCTTTGATCATTTGCCGCAACGAAGGGCTGAAGTCTTCTCCGGCTTTTGTGAGCAGGATTCCATCCACTCGTTTTGAAAGTAACAGTTCGACCGAAGCTTCTTCCTTGGCGAGGCTGTCATCGCTGTTGCAGAGCAGCAAGTTGTAGCCGTGCTTCTGCGCGGCATCTTCTGCGCCGCGAACTACCATGGGGAAAAATGGGTTCGCAATGTCGGGGACGATCATTCCAATGGTATGAGTTTTCTGTTTGGCCAAGCTGCGCGCGATAAGGTTGGGGCGGTAGTTCAGCTTGCTGATAGCAGCTTCCACACGCTCGCGAAGCTTTTTGCCGACGTGCTCCTTGCCGTTAATGACAGCGGAAACCGTGAAAACGGAAACGGATGCCTCGCGCGCTACATCATAGATGCTCGCGGACTTGGAAGGCTTGGTGCGGTCGCCGTTCTTCGGGGATGGCATACTTGAAAACTCTGACGATCAGTAACTAATGTCGACGGGCTTTTTTTCTCGTGCCGACTGATAAATTGCATCGAGGATGATCATATCTTTGTGGCCCTGGACGCCGTTCGGTTCAACGCTACCATGTTTTTGAATGGCGCTGGCGAAAGCGTCGATTTCCGGCGCGAATTCATCGACCAAGGGGAAGGTGCGTGCGATATTGCGCTTGCCGATCTTAGCAGTCAGCTTCCGCTCTTCTTCGAAGGGGAAAGCTGGGGACAAGGACGCCCATCCGGCTGCTCCTTGAACGTATAAGAAGGATGATGGAGCCGCGCCGTAGGTGGAGCTTCCATGAAGCAGCAATCCACTGCTGAAGCGTAAACGGAATGAAATGCCTTCTTCGACTTCGCGAAATCTTGCACGATCGTGCACCCAGGATTCGGCGTTCGCTTCGATGGGATCTTCGTCGACGAGCCAGCGGCTGGTGTTCACGCAATACACGCCCAAGTCCATCAACGGGCCACCGCCGGCCATTTTTGCGTCGACTAACCAAGGCAATGATTTTCCGGGAGTATGTAGTTCGCTGAATGCGGTGTGGATCACATCAATGCGGCCGAGTTTACCGCTCTTGATGAGTTGCTTTAGATAGAGCGTGCTCGCTTCGTAGTATTTGCGATACGCCGTCATGAGCAGCACACCGTTGCGGCGGCACGCTTCCACCATGGCTGCGGACTGCTCCCGCGTAGCCGCGAGAGGTTTTTCGCAGAGGACGTGTTTGCCGGCTTCCGCTGACTGGATGGTCAGGCGCTCGTGCTCGCCTTGCGGGGTTGCGATGTAAACCGCGGACACTTCGGGATTCGCCAGGCTTGCGGCAAAGTTATCGCTGTGATATTGGAAGTGTGCTTTAAATTTGCGTGCTAAGCGCGATGTTTTCTTGGCATCTCTTCCGACCAGCGCTACGAGCTTCGCATGTTTACATTTTGCAAACGCGGGCAGAACGGAACTTTGCGCAATGCTGCCGAGACCGATGACAGCGAACCCGGTCTTATTTGTTAGCGATTTCTTCTTTGTTATAGATCTTGACGCGGGCATGAAGTCATCGTCTCGGCAGTCGGCCTTCGATTCCGTTTCTGCGATTAGCTTTCCCGGTCGGCCCGGCCTAGTTTCTGGTTGCGGATTGCCTTGTGATCCAGTCCACGCAACTCTTCCACATTGCTGAGCACCTTCAGGATTCCATCAGCAATTGCGTCGACGTCGGCGGTGCTGCCTAGGAAATGTTGATGCGGAAGCCAAACTGCTTCCTGATAAGCCGCGCGATCGGATTCGGGGCAGGAGTACATGCTCCGCAGATCAAGCGCCTTATCACGCCCCCAACTGAGTGCTGGAAAATCCGCCGAATCGAGCGGAAACAGAGAGCTTTTGTAGACCGGTTCATAGAAGAGGCCATCGCATGGGATGCCTTCGAGTTGCAGCGCTGCGACGAATGCCGCGCGCGGGATGTCCTTCACCTGGTTAGCAAAATATTTGAAGACGTATCCATAGGGCGCGAGACGGGTGATGCGCGGTTCGGGCTTCAGCAGGCCGATGCCGGGAGTTTTCTGCAGGCGCGATTCGAGATGCTTCATGTTTTGTTCGCGGATCGCGGCCTGTTTGGGCAGCCGATCCAGTTGGGGAACTAAAACCGCAGCCTGGAATTCGCCGATGCGGTAGTTGAAACCGATAATTCGATGATGGTATTGGTCGGTTAGGCTGGCGCGACCGGCGTTGATGTAACTTTGCACCAACTCCATGTACTCGAGGTTATTGGTGATTACTGCGCCACCTTCTCCCGATGTGATCAACTTACTCGATTGAAAACTGAATGCTCCCAGGTCACCCATGGAGCCTGCGCCCTTGCCTTTCCACATTCCACCGTGAGCGTGAGCGCAATCTTCAATGACTTTTAGATTGTGCTTAGCAGCGATGCGCAGAATTTCATCCATATCGGCAAAGCGCATTCCCAAATGAACGGGAAGGATCGCTTTTGTTTTGGGAGTGATGGCTGCTTCGATGAGCTTAGCGTCGAGGCAATAGGTGTCCGGATCCACGTCGACGAAAACCGGAACCGCATTGAGCAGAAGCACCGGACCTACGGTTCCTTCCCAAGTGTAGGCGGGAACGATTACTTCATCGCCGGGGCGAATGTTGATCGCCTTCAAAGCCGCTTGAATCGCGACGGTTCCGGTACTCACGCACTGAGCGTACTTTACGGTATGAACCACGGCAAATTTTTGGGCAAATAATTCTGCATACTTGCCGGGGAAGGGCTGGCCTCCCCATTTCGTGCTGGTGAGCACGTCCTCGAGCGCAGCCGCTTCTTCTTTGGTCGACATTGGCCACTGAGTGAACGGCGTTTTGCGCAGTGGTTCGCCACCTGTGATTGCTAGTTTTCCCACGTACGAACCTCCAATTAAGATATCGAATTACACAACTTGCCAGTGCTGACGCGCTTATTACCTGATGAATTACGAAGTTTTCTCGAACTGCTAAGCCACATCCGGATCCGGAATGAGGACATCGCGCACTACGCCATCCAACTCATGACAAGCGGAAATAAACTGGCGAAGCGTGCGGCGCGTGGGTCCAAAGGAGTCAAATTCCGCAAAGGATAATCCTTGCTCAGTGCTGGCGCGGCGGAAGTCTGCGAATTTCTTTGAGAGTTCCGCTTCAATGGCTTCGGAAACTGGATCATCAATCCGCGAGCGGACCTCAACGTCGCTGGCATTGAAGCGCACCTGCCAGGAATAAGGAGGGGAAATAACCACATCTCCTCCGATGAATTCGCTCCAGTGCATGTGATTACGAAACGCAGCCGAGAGCAGGCGCGTGCGATAGCCGCGCTCGCGATACAACCGATAAGCCTTCTTGAACACCGCGACCCCGGCCCACTCCAAATACCCGGGATCGATCGTGATGTTTTCCTTTTCCACCAGGACCTTCATCCAATCGTCGAGGCGCCCCACCATGATCGTGCACACGGGGCCCATGCTCGCGGTTTCCAGACCTTCTGATTCCCTGCGTTTCAAGCCGCGCTCGACGGCCTCGGCGACGGCAATGGCTTGCGGCACAGTAAAGCTGACAGTCGCGTTGATGCTGACGCCGCGGTAGGTGGCTTCTTCGATGGCTGCAATTCCAGCGGAGGTCGCCGCAATTTTTACAATCATGTTGGGAGCGAGCTTGCTGAATTCGAGCGCCTGATCGACCAGCGCATGCGAATCCCGGAACAAGCGGGGATCGGTTTGAATGGAGAGCCTGCCATTCTTTCCTTTGTGCTCTTTAAAAATCGGTTCCAGAAGGCGGGCGGCTTGAATGGAAACTTCGCGAACCAACTGCCACGCAATTTCATCTTCGGTTGCGGTGGGCAATTCTTTGGTCAGAGCGCTAATGCGCTCTTTCCAGACCTTCAGCTCTTTCTTGATTACGCCGAGTACGATTACTGGATTACAGGTCGCTCCCACGGCGCCGTGTTCGATTGAGTATTTCAGTTCATGAATCGAAGCCGAGTCGTTCCACAGACACGTCGGCGTGGCCTGCGTCATTTTGTGCAACGGACTTTTATAAGTGGTAAGGTCTGCAACTGTCATTCTTAAACCTCTACGAAACCGCTCCGTCTAGACCGATTGCTATTGGCCTGGATTCTTTGTGAGATTTTTCCGCTGCTACCGCGATTGCCAAGGCTTTCAAACCATCTTCGCCAGTAATGGTCGGCGCTTTGCCGTTAAGGATGGTGTGCACGAAATCCTTCATCTCGTTCAGATAGGCGTCGGCAAAGCGCGACAGGAAATGATCGGCAAGCATCTGCTCGCCGCCACGAGAGGTCATGAATACCGCCGGCATCCGGTCGAGACTGCCGACAAGGATCGATCCCTTCGATCCTACGATCTCGGTGCGAACGTCGTAGCCGTAAACCGCCTGCGCGTATGATTCGACGTTTCCGATGGCGCCGTGCTGATATTGCAGATTTACCACGCTCGCAACCACGTCACCATACTTCGCGACTTCCGGACGGATTGCGCTGGTGGTGTAGGAGTGAACCTGGGTGACTTCATCCTGCATGAGCCAGCGCGCAAGGTCGAAATCATGAATCGTGTTGGTATAAAAAATCATGCCATTAACGGCGGATTCATAGGCTGCGAGAGGAGGCTGATCTTTATCGCGGCCAACTGACTTGAAGATGACGGGAGTTCCAATTTCTCCCGCGTCGATGCGCTGCTTCGCCGCGGCATAAGCGGGATCGTAACGGCGCATGAAGCCAACTTGCATACGGCGACCGGCTTTCGAGACGGCTGCGATCGCAGCCTTAGCGTCGGACAGAGTCAATGCCAGCGGTTTCTCGCAGAGAATATCTTTACCGGCCGCGGCAGCGAGTTCTACCGCGCGCGCGTGAAACTTGTCGGGCGTGGCGATCACCACCGCTTCGATTTTTTTGTTTTCGAGCATTGCTTCCAAACTGCTGTAGCCGTGCTCGATCTCCAACTCCAGAGCGGTCTGGCGCGCGCGGTCTTCTGAGACATCAGCGACTGCAATCAGATGAGCCTCGGACACGTTGCGGCGAAGGTTCTCCGCGTGGCGCTTTCCCATTTCGCCCACACCCAGCACGCCTATTCCTAACTTACGCATCAGGCTTTTTCCTCAAAACAATTCTTGTTGCAACAATTTCTATCTAAGTAACTTCCTGTTACCGCGCATCCGCGGTAACATCCAGATTGTTTACAACCTCGTGCAAATACTTTAGGCTGGCTGCGATACTTTGCGCGGACGGAACGGGCGTGGCGCCGAACTTTACGTCTTGTTCCACGACGGACCAGCCGGAATAATTATTCTCAACCAGGGTGTGGAAGAAGGCCGGGAAATCGATGTCACCCTGGCCGATGATGGTGAACACTTTGTGCTCGATGGCCTCTTCAAAGGTCCACTCATTTTCGCGCGCCTGCTTCAGAACTTTGACGTCGCAATCTTTTATGTGAACGAAGCGCAGCTTGCTTTTGTATTTTTTGGCCTCGGTCACGGAGTCACCGTGTCCGTAGACACAATGGCCGGTGTCGAGACAGAGGCCGACGTTAGTATGCGAAGTTGCGTCATAGAAAAGTTCGCACTCTTCCGGAGTCTCGACATACGTGGCCACGTGCGGATGGAAGACCAGATCCAAGCCAAATTCGTTAGCTACTTTTTCCGCGTCAGCAACGATTTTTCCGATGTGCTTCCATTGCTCGGCGGTAAGCGTTGGGCAGCCTTTGTCGTAGACGCGTCCGGAATACGCGTTGCGCTCGGGCGATTGATCGTCGGCGATCACGAGAAACGGAGCCTTAAGGGCCGCGAGCAAGCCGCCCACCTTGCGAATGCGTTCCATCACAGCCTGGCTGGCGCCGAGTTCGGTCATTTTTACGGGAACGAAAGACGCGAGAAGTTTCAGCTTGCGCTTTTCGAGCTGCGGCTTAAGGATTGCCGCATCGGTGGGAAAGAAGCCATAGGGGCCAAGCTCCGAACCGGTATAGCCGGCCTCAACCATCTCATCCAGCATTTTCTCGTAGGATTGATTCCACGAAGGTCCGGGATAATCCAGAACTCCCCAGCTATCGGGAGCGGAGGCAAATTGAAATCGCGTATTGGTTGTGCTCATGATTGCTTCCTTTGTTGTTGCTTCTTTTATCAGACGTAAGAATTCTCCGCACGAATGCGTCGTTTAGTTCCAGGGTTGAAGAACGACTTTCATCGAGTCTGCAGCCATCGATTTTTGCATTGCCGCTTCTACATCGCGCAGGCCGAAGCGGTGCGTAACAAAATCCTGCAACGGATAATGCTTCATGTAGCGCGCCATCTGCCGCATTCCAGGACCGTATGCGGCCGGTTCTTCGCCGCCAACGCCTAGGATGCGCGCATTCTTGGCGCAGAGATGGCGGTGCGGACTGAATGATACTTCGCCGAGGTCCGAAAAATTTCCAGCTTCCACCAGCAATCCGCCGATACGCAGCATCTCTAGGCCTTCGGGAACTGCTTGCGGTACTCCGGCGCATTCGATCACCATGTCTGCGCCGCGGCCATTGGTTAGATCTTTTATCATTTGAATGCGATCTATCTTCGAAATCGCTCCGGCGTTCACAACTTTATCGGCACCAAGCCTCTTCGCGAAATCGAGACGGTAATCGGACAAGTCCATTGCAATGAGCGTTCCCGCCCCGAGCATGCGGGCCTTCATTAAGAAACACATGCCGAGCGGGCCGACTCCCAGCACCACCACCGTATCGTCGAAGCGAAACGACTCATTGGGAAAAGCTGACATCTGCTTGGCACGATCGAGTCCTACCGTGACGGCGAAGATCTCGGTTAGCACGGCAATTTCGGAGGGAAGTTCATCCGGCACTTTTACCAGGAAACTTCCCGGCACGATATACATGTATTGCGACCATCCACCGAAAAGGTGAGGCGGATTTTTCGCGCTCAGATTGTTGCCGTAGTCCGTCGTGTTTTCGCAACAGTAGTAGGGGAAATCATGGCGGCAGTAATAGCACTGGCCGCAGCAGACATTCGCGCCGACAACCACGCGGTCCCCCACCCGCAGCGGAACTCCCTCAAAGTCGGGATAGTTTCCGTTCCCTCCGATGGCCGCGACCGTGCCCACATTCTCGTGTCCCTGAATAATCGGAAACTCCAAGGCGCGGCTTCCATACTGCGTCGTGTAACCCTGAAAGGTGTGCTTGTCAGTTCCGCAAATTCCCGAGAGCTCCATCTTCACCAGCACGCAGCCGGGAGCCGGTTCAGGAAGCGGATACTCCCGTATCTCGTAGCGTCCGGGTTCTACGAGAGTCGCTGCGAGCACACCTTGGGCTGCCATAAATACTCAAGACCACACGTTGAAATGCCGCAGTTTAGAAATTAAATTTTACAGACAGTTGACCGATGCGCGGCGGCTGAGCAGCTGACACATCGCCGAATGAGGCGGAGGTTGGCGGGCCCCCTCCCGCACCGAAGCCGGTGATGCCATTCGGCCCCAGGAATTGAGCGTGGTTGAATAGGTTGAAGAACTCGGCGCGGAATTGAACGTTCACGCGTTCCGTAATTCCCGTGTTCTTCAGCAGAGCCAGATCCCAGTTGTTAGTTCCGGGGCCATGGAAGAATCTGCGCCGGGAATCACCCTCGACTCCCAGGCCAGACTGCGCAAAGGCGCTGGGATTGAAGAACTGCCGCTGCGCTGAGTTTCTGGGATTGCTGAGGGTGAGCGGCCCGACAAAGTTCGGTGTATCCACGGGTAGCGTGATGGGGCCGCCGAAAGCGGTTCCGAGCAGCGACTGATCATCCGTTTCGACGAGGGTTACAGGCAGACCAGTGGAGAATCGTGTGATGCCACTTACCGCCCATCCGTTGGTGAGCCGCTTCGGACCACCGAACCTGTCGAACGGCAGGTTGTAACTGTAGCTGGCCACGAAATTGTTTGTGCTATCGAAGGCGGACAGGCCGCGGCTAAGGCGAGGATTGATGGGATTCATCTGTTCGCCGTAGCCGGAAGAATTGTCGAATGCCCGGCTGAAGGTATAACCGATGAGCGTCTGGAGCCGGCCGCTGGTGTGCCGGTAATTGATCTGCGCTGAGTTATAGGCAGAGTTTCCTGAGGTGATGAAATAGGAGTCGTTGCCGAAGGGAACGATGGGCGTACCGCCCGGCAGAGTGACTCCCGGAAAGTTGAGACGGGTGTCGATCACGGTCCTCGCGGGAGTCGTGGGAGTCGCAGGAATCATATAAATGTTATTTTCGCCGCCCGGTCCGCAACCCGGAGTGGCCAGGCAAAGAGCCGGACTTCCCGGATTAGCGGATTCCGAAGACAGCAGCCGATGACCTTCTGTTCCCACATAGCTAATCGTCACCAAATCCGCCGTAGTGACTTGATGCTGAATCGACAACTCGTATTCCTCCGCGTAGGGGAGCTTGTTCTTGTTATAAAAGGCCGGTGAGCTACCGATGGTTCCGAACGCGCCGAAGAACTCGCTCAGAGTGTCATAGGGTGAGCCGGAAGCCGGATTCTTCGCGGAGAAGTTTAGTGGAGGTTGTGGCGCGGGGAAGAAGTTCAAAATCGAGGTGCCGCTAGGGCGATTGGTAAACGGCGCGGCGAATGTGGGATTACCCTGGCCGGTGTAGTTTCCGAACGGAGCGTCTCCGATCTCGTTGAAGTCGGTGGACCCTTCGAAGGTGCTGTAGAACATTCCCCAAGCCACACGGAGACTGGTCGCACCGGGAGCGCCGAGTATTTTGCCGAGCATGCCATCATGCTCGCCGAATGAATAGGCTAGTCCGAGTCGTGGAGCGAAGTTATTCCAGGTGGTCGGCGCCAGCGAACTGGGGACGTGAGGATCGCCGGGGAAAACCCATCCCTTGGGCGAGCCCGGGAAAACTACCGACTGTTCGCCGGGAATCAGAGTTTGAATCTGGTTGTTCTTTTCTCTCCAGGGTGCGCTCACGTCATATCTCAGGCCGTAGTTAATGGTGAGATTCGGCTTGGCACGCCAGCTATCCTGCGCATAGAGGCCGAAATAAAAGTTGCGTCCGTAAGAAGGATACGACTGCCCTTGCACATAAGAACTGGGCGCACCCAGCAGAAAATCTACGAAGTCGCTTCCGGTTTCGCTGTTTCCGCCGTTGAAATTGGTGCCGAAGAAGAAGTTTCCATTGGAGACGTTGTCGATCAGATCTTCTTCAAGCTGATCGTAGTGATACTCACCGCCGAACTTGAGGGTGTGGGTGCCGACGACTCTGCTGTAATTGTCTAAAACTTGATAAATGTTATCGATCAGGCCGTTGGGACGGCTCGGAGTTCCGATGACGAAGGTATTGAAGTCAATCTCGGGAACGCCTTCCAATGTAGGCGCCAAAGGCACGATGCCCGGCCCACGATTGGCGCCGGAAGCGAATCCCAACGCGGCCAACGTCGTGTTTGTTCCTCCCAACGGCTGGTTGAACTTCGTATCGAGGCGGAAATATCCCACACGAAATTCGTTTACTGAGGCGGCGCCCAAGGTTTTAGTGTCCGACAGGGTGATGTCGTGAGTTTGCCCCTTTCCATTTACGGCAAAACCCGGATACAGAGGCGCATTCCCCGGCCAGTAAGGATCGATCCGATTGAATCTGTCGAAATAGTAATAGCCGGTGAGCAGCCCGAAGCTGGAGTTGGCATCCAAGCGGCCGCTGAATTTGTTGTCATGCAGGTTGGTCGCGTTGGAGTTGTTTTCGTAGGTACCCGTACCACCGGCTCCAACCGACCCGCTGGCTGCGGGCAAAATATATTGCAGCAGCTTGGCCGAGATCGGATTGAAAGCACTGGGCGATAGTTGCGCATTCGGGAATACGCATTGCGTGTTGCTTGTGCAACCCGCGAAGTAATAGGGGAAGCCATTTACGATGTTGGGGTTATTGAGCTGAGTCTGCAACTGCTGCGCCCAATTTGACCCATTCACGGTGGTGCCAGCAAGACTATTGGCAATGCCCGAGAGGTCTCCGGATTCCGTAGCCGTGCTCGGTGCGCCGTTGATCACTTCCGTTATGCCTTGAATCACGCGATTGCCTTGATAGTCGGCGAAGAAAAAGATCTTGTCGCGCTGGATGGGGCCGCCTAGGGTGCCACCGAACTGGTTCTGGTGATAGGTGCCGCGCTGATTGTCTCGATCGAAGTAGTTAGCGGCATCGAAATCGGTGTTGCGGAGGAATTCGAAGCCGCTGCCGTGAATGGTATTCGTGCCGGACTTCGTGACGACGTTAATCTGTCCGCCGGAGTAGTTGCCGTATTCGGCGTCGGCATTGTTGGTGAGAATGCGAAATTCGGCGAGCGAATCGAGGTTCGGAATCGCTCCGGCGCCGGAGAATCCAATTTCCTGCACCAGCATTCCATTGAGAATGAAGCCGTTTTCCGATTCGCGCATGCCGTTCACGGAGAGAGCGCCGGAGTCCTCACCGCCCGACACCAGGGGTGCGGCGAAACCGGCGGATATGAACGCACCTGAGTACGCCCCTGTCATTCCGGATGGCGAAGAGACGACGCCGGGCTGCAACGAAAGCAAATCGGTATAGCTGCGGGTGACGAGCGGTACATCGGTCATCTCTTTATCGGTGATGACCTCGCCCATCTGCGTGGTCGCGGTATCGACGTGCAATGCGGTTCCGGAGACCTCGACCGTCTCCGATCCCTGGCCGACCTGGACTTTTACGTCGACCACGACGGCTTGATTCACGTCCAGGACCAGGCCGGTCTGCTCGTAATCCTTGAATCCAGCCTGCTTCACTTTGATGTTGTACTTTCCAACGGGGAGGGTTTGGAACGAATAGAAACCCTGGGCGTTCGTCGACTTGGTTTCAACCACCCCGGTTTCCACGTTGGTCGCGGTGACGGTAGCGCCGGTGATGACTGCGCCGCTGGAGTCGGTGACGGTGCCGGAGATGCTAGCGGTTACGCCGGCAAAAAGCGTGCCAGTTGCCGCAATGACGATCGCCAATACCAGAATGCCTAAAAACTTGCCGCCCTTTGAAATTCCCATCGCCGCCCCCTGGACTGCTTGAGTAACAGAATTCGATTTCTCGAATCGTTCCAGACCTGACCCTGTCGAGCGAAATGCTACTGTTCGGTTCCGCACAAAAATACGAAACATTCTAACCGCTTATTCTCTAGCAGACGTTAATACCTAAGTCACAGGTTGTTTGTCAAGATGTTTCGGATGAATGCACTCTAATGAAGTTGGAAAAAGATGAATCGCCTGTATTCGAGAAAGTAATGCTGGTGTGGAGCTCGAATGGGAAAGGGGGTATCGGGGTGCGTTCACGGCGGGGCAACTTCTAATTAATCGGCCTGCCGTGAGGCGAAGTTGAGCTACTAAGTTCTAAACGGTTATCAGAAGTTTTCGTGCAGCCGTCAAGTGGTGTAATGCGGTGAGAACTAAAGATAAGCGAATGAAAGAATGGAGCCGACGAGCGGACTTGAACCGCTGACCTGCCGATTACGAAGCCCATTAACGAGCATCCTCAAGCACCTGGGGGAATTGCCGCGAATAGCCGCTCATCGTCGATTCAACATGTTACAGGCTCGACGGGATAGGAATATCCTAGGATAAAATCACTCCCCGTTTCACTCTCGCACTGAGAAAAGGCCGACGTTCTGGGCTGGACGTTTCCCTCCAGCACTGGCAACTTCAAGCGGGATGAAACCATGACCGGGCAGATAGCCTTGGTGTTCCCCACGGTCTCTCAATCCGTCTGCTAGGCTGCAATAGTGCGAGTGCTCTTTCCCTTGCGTCACGCCGCAGTGATAGCAGCACTTTTGCTTCATCCAAAAGACGTGAATGTTGCGGGCTTCCGCATACATCGTTTGACCACAGTTTAGGCAGGGCTTGGGGTGCGATTCTTGTTCGTGCATGGCGTGAGCCTACTTCCTTGAGCTTCGCAAGATGGACGCTCAATTTATCGTGGCTTCCTGACCAAAATATTTATGAACCCTGCACTCCTCCGAATAGCATCGGGGACAGGTGTCCAAGTGTTCATTGCATTTGCTGTAGGCTTCCTTGACATCTTGCTGTGCGGCTACCTGCTCTGTGTTCATCGTTTCGGGCCGTCTTCCACCAACTGCCCATTCAGGAAAAACCTTGTCCCACTTCGCCCACATGTCTGCGATGCTGTCGTAGAGGCTCCATCCGGTTGAACAATAATCCGGGGGGACATACGTGTTCTCCATTTCAAACCCTCCTTTAGTTTTTCACCAACATCAATCGTCGGGGTCGGAAAAACTTCGTCCTTGCAGTTTCCAAACGCTCCAACTCGCCCCGCATCTTTGGGTCGAAGAATGCCTTGGAGATTTCCGAGTCCTGACAGACTGGACACCTTGCGGGTATGCCAAAGTCGTATCTACCGACATAGCAGTGAGAACAGAAGCCGCCATCAGCGACCGGGAAATTCCGGCACTTGACGCAAGGGTCGCCGCTTGATGTCTCATGCTCTTTGAGCATCATCATCCGCCATGATGTGATCTTGGTGAATCCGTGATCCTGTTGCAATTTCTCAGACTCTCTCCACAGCCTGAGTTCAGATCGCATCTTTAACTTCTCGATATGCAGGAGATAAATTCCAGAACGACCTGAATGACCCGCAATAGGAGCGATCTTTGACAAAGCCCCGGTTTCAACCAACCTGTCAATGTGATGTCGTACGGTACTGCGGCTGCAACCCGCTTCAATCATTGCAGGCACGACACGCAACTCACATCCACGAACCCGAAAATGCAGCATGGATTCCAACGTCCAAGAAGGACGGCCAATCCCAGACCCTCCGATCTTGCGTTGCATTGCCCAACGACACTCGTCACAGTCGCAGTCCGCTTGCCAACGTTCCGGCGTGCCGTGCGGTGCCAGTGCAGCCGTATTCGTGTCAGACATTTCGGTTTCCTCGGTCCTCGATCTACAAACGTAGCACGACGGACAACGAAGTCAAGAGGCGAAAGAGTGCCTGATTTGGGTCTGAGTTCCACCTTTTCCACAATCTTGCACAGAGAAGATCATGGCGAAAGTATATTAAAAACGCGACAGTGTGGGGCCAAAGACGACTCTTAGGAGGATCGGTATGAACATTCAATCCGTGCCCGAAGTCGTCTCGGATGCGCTCGACAGACTGGCGAAGAACCGTGCGGTGAGCCGGATGGGGAACGCCTGAGAAGGGTCTGCGAACGGTAGGGCGAGAATCGGCATGTCAGCGAAACATGGGATAAAGAAGTGGATAAAAAGAACGGGTTCCAAGGTGTGATGTGCTTGGAACCCGCATAAAATCTGGAGCCGACGAGCGGACTTGAACCGCTGACCTGCCGATTACGAATCGGCTGCTCTACCAACTGAGCTACGTCGGCCTTCAAGGTTGGCTGTTCCAGTTTATCAAATCGCTGGCACAACCACCGCAGACGAGAGAATCAGATCCGGTGCAGAGCAAGAAAAAGGCGCTGGCTCGCGCTCTTCTATGCGGCGCGGGCTGCGACCAGGGCATGGTATTCCTGTTCCGATTGGGCGGGCAGCAAGACCCACAGGGTGTAAACGCCGACGGCCGTTCCGAAGGGGACGTTGAACAAGCCGATGAAGCCCAGAACAAGCGTGATGATGCGCGCCCACGGTTCGCGCTGCAACAGGCCCCAGCCGGCGATGAATCCGCAGGCGGCTTTGGCCAGAATAAAAATAGCGATCACACTCAGCAGAGGACGCAGAAATGCAGTGGGCGCTTCGGGCGCGCCGAACTGTTGCATATGCGCAAACAGCGTATTGGCGAGGATGTAGAGCACCACGCCGCCGATAGTATTGAACGCCGAGATTGCCAGCCAGATGATGCCCAGTAGATGAACGTGCCGCTGCACACGGCCGGGAGCCAACTGCATCGCCGTCACCGGTCCGACAACTTGCTTACCACACCGGCTGCAGAATGTTTGTCCGGGTTGTACGGCAGTGCCGCATCCATCGCAGAACATGGTTTCTCCTCTGCCCGCTTATGTACTACATACTGTTCAACAGCTCAACAGATGATACGCAATTTCCTTCTAGGAGTTCCGCTGAAGTCTTTGTCTCGCGATCTCGCTCCGGAACTTTTAATTCAGTGCCGGAGATCGTCGCGACCGCAAACGAAAAGGCCACCCGGCAACAGGGTGACCTTCTCTTTTCAAGGGAGAATAGTTCCAACGGAGGCAATAGATTCCGCTAAAACTTTCTGTACAAAATCTTATGAGTCGAAAAAGGAGAGTGTCAAGCGATTTTTAGGAAATAAATGTCTTTGTTTTCAATGACTTATAGAATCGATTAACAACTGAGGCAATCGTCTTAATTTGAGACTGGAAGGCGGCAAAACGGGGCTAAGCTGGTACTGGTGAAGCACTTATGACCCTTTTGTGGCCTCTTTGGGACCCGCCAGGTGGGTCGCCGAGCCCTCAGGGGAGCGGTCTCCAAGGTCGAGAGAGATGAACTCGGTTTGGTCGGCGCGGCCGAAAACTTTGCCCGGAAAATAACGGCGCAGGATGACGCGAGCGCCGCCGAAGGCGAGCCCGGCCGTAATGGATATTCCACCCACGATAAAGCACAAGATAATGATGTTCACGAGCAGATTGGCAATATTATTTTTGCGGTCGAAGTAGGTGTTCTCGTTCCAGGTGACGCTGGGTCTCCAGTTCACCGCGCCAAGCAGCGTCTCCGCGTCGCTTTGAGAAAGCGAACCGGCGGCGATGGCGATGATGGGTCCGGTACGCTTATCGAAGAACGGGCCGACATTTTCAACCGCATCGACTCCCGCTTGAGGCGCCTCGGCATGATGTGCGGCGTTGATGAGGCGCAAATGTTCTGCGGCCACCGCGGGCGTGGGATATTCGATGAGCATCAGCGTGGCGCTTCCGCTTGACATGGAGTACTGCCCAAGCACGGCTTCGGGCTTCACGCTGAAATCAACCAGGTCTGCGGGAAGAGGAGAGCCGATGGCGCCTAGCGCCAGCGGTCCTTCCACATATTTTTCGGTGTTCGCCGCGTAGCCGTGATGCGGCATGAAAGCGATCACCGGAGGCAGCTGGCTTTCGTTGCCGCCGGGACGCGGCAGTGCACCGGCTAACTCGCGCAGAGAGGCCGCCGACATAATCGATAGCTGGCTGTAGATTGCATCCACCAGGATATTGCCGCGGTAAAAAAGCACTCGCTGATTGAGCGACGCGCCTTGATCGCCGATCTCTTCCCGCGCCATCTCCGGCTGCAGGTAAAAAAGGTATGCGCCGAAAGCGCCGCTGGCATCGGAAAATCGCGCGGCGCGGATTTTCAAGGTGCGGCCGTCGTCACTCTTGTAGGAAGCGGATTCGACGTCGGTAAAGCCATATTCGTTGAGCAAGGGTGCGTTGGTCGGATCGGCTGTGGCGGCATCTTTACTGGCTTGAGGCGCGCCCTGGATCCGCCAATCGGAGAATTGTTTGGGGAGGATCGGAGGAGTGGGCGAGGCTGCGCTCGGGCTCGTTGCGGAGCCAGCGGCGAATGCTCCACTTGCAAGAGAGAGAACAACAACGAGTGAGAGCAGAAACCTTACGCGCATGGGTGAACGGCTAGGCACAGAATCCCCTTTGGTAATTAGACCACAGTGGGGAAGAAAAGGTTCCGGGGGCGTGTTTTGGCTTACGCGTTGGGCCGGTCGAGCTGGAGATCCTTCGCTACGCCTGAAAAACGGCTTCGCCCAGAATGACAGCGTCTGGTAATAGTCGTCGCATTTAGTCAACTGCCTACGATCAACTTATTGCCCAGCGCCTTTATCCATCTTGCTGGCGACCTTGACCCCGCTCAGGCCGTTCACATATTTGGCGATGCCGCGGTAGAGCGACTCGGCGATGCGCTGACGGTATTCGCTGGTGGAGAGGCGGTGCTCGTCGGTGGGATTGCTGACGAAAGAAATTTCGGCGAGGATCGAGGGCATGTTGGCGCCGATCAGAACGATGAAGGGAGCTTTCTTCACGCCGCGGTCGCGAATGGCCGGACTCTTCGCGGCCAGGCCGCTGTGCAACGATTCCTGCACATCGCCGGCGAATTCGCGTGACTCTTCGATCTTTTCTTTCAGCGCGATCTTCTTCACCAGGTCCTGCAATTCGTAGATCGACTTTTCGGAAACCGCATTCTCTCGCGCGGCTACATCCAAGGCTTCCGGTGACGAGGTGAAATTCAGATAATAAGTTTCCACGCCGCGGGCGTCGGGATCGTGGCTGGAATTCGCGTGGATGGAGACGAACAGGTCGGCGCGCGCCTGGTTGGCGACGGCGGTGCGAGTTTCGAGCGGGATAAAGGTGTCGTCCTTGCGCGTGTAAACCACTTCCGCGCCCAGCCGCGTCTCGAGCAGTTTGCCGAGGCGACGGCCCACATCGAGTACGAGATCTTTTTCTTCCAGGCCGTTGGGACCAATGGTGCCGGTATCGTGGCCGCCGTGGCCGGGATCGATGACGATCTTGCCGATCTTCAGACCGAGGGCGCGAATCAGCGAACGTTCTCCGCTGGACGTGGGCATCGCTTCGCGCGTGGAGGGATCGTATGCACTCTCCGGGTGGTTGGCAGCGAGCGTTCGCGACGAGTTTTTGTTTCGGGCAGCGGAATTGCGGGATGCAGAATTGGTTTTAGGAGAATTGGCCTTGGCAGCATTGGCGCTCGCGGAATCGGTTAGACCGGAGTCGGAAGTCTGCGATAGGTCAGCGACATCGGCTTTGGCGACTTTATCGACGACGATGCCTTCATGCGAGGCTAGCTTTTTGGCATGTTTCGGCGGAGCAGTGTCGTCCGCTGATTCGCCGGATGTGGCAGTCTCTTCACCGTCATCGTCGTCGTTATCCACGATTTTCTTCACGACAGTGCTCTGAGATTTCTTCGCTACATTCTTCGCCACATTCTTCTGCAGATCGGAGACGGTGGGAGTTAACGAAATTGAAGTAGAAGAAGCGGCGGGTGGAGATGCATCTGCGAAAACCGGGGGCTTCGTCTTTTCGGAAGCTGTCTCCGTGTCGGCCTCGGCAGGCTTTGCCAGAACTTCGCCGTCCGCATCTGCTGCGGCTGCCGACTCTTCCTCGGCCCGTTTCGCGCGTCCATTCTTGCCGTGAATATCGATGATGAGCCGGTATGGATTCGGCAGCAAGAATGCGTCATATTCGGAAAGATTTTCGACTTCGAGCACCACGCGGGTGCGGCCGGGGGCGAATTGCGCCACGCGGACCTTCTTCAGGAACCCGTCGTCTACGTCAAAACTTTTTCCCACCAGAGTCGAAGCGAGTTTCGTGTCTTTCAAATCGAAGAAAATGCGCGCGGGGCTGGCGATGCGTTGCGAAGAAAACTTCACATCGCCTCCTACGTCGATTGCGACCCGTGTGTAGTCGGGGGTCGACCAATGGCGGATGGCAGTAACCCGCGGCAACTGCCCGGCGGGCGGCGACTGAGATTCGTTTTCGGATTGCGCGTTTTCGGACTGCTCGGAAACCGTGTTCGCAGAACGGTCGTTTGCCGGGCTATCTTTTGCTACCCCAGTATTTGCAGGTCTATCGCTTGCCACCCCATCGCTGGATTTCTTAGCCGTCTTCTCCGGCGGTTTCTTTTTTGCGTTCGTGGTCTTCTGCGCATCGGCGTCGGCCCGCGCTTGCTGATCGAGTTCCGCAATCGCCTGCTGCGCGTCATCGGCCAGCCGGTTGCGCGGGTAACGATGCAGAAAATCCTGGAAGGTCGAGCGCGCGGCTTCCGGGTTATTGAGATCGTCCTTGTAAATCTCGCCGATGGTGAACAGGCCGTCGAAGCGGTATTTGCTGCCGGGGTACTCGCGGCGCAGGAATTTATATTGGTCGATGGCTTCGTTGAGGATTTTGTCGTCGTCGAAACGGCGTCCCATTTCTACCAGCGTTTCGGCAACGGCGACCACGCTGGGGTCCGCCTTAGTGGATGAGGGCGCACCCATATAAACGGTACGGTAGGCATTCAGCACGCGCTGGTAATCGCGGCGGGTTTGCTCGGCGGGAGGACGTCCGTTGAGCGCTTCGCGCATGCGCTCGGCGGCGGTGAAATGCTCGCGCGCCCAGGATTCGGAATGCCGGGCGCGCGCCTGCGCCGCCCTCGGAGCTATGAGCCCGGTGAGCGCGGCAAGCAGCGCCAGTGCTCCCCACAGACTACGGTGGCGCGATGAGCTCTTCAAAATAACCAGCCCGTGCCTTCGTTCCTGCTGTTAGAACCAACTGGTTGAACCAATGCCGTGGGGTACCTGAGAGATCTAACCCAGCGACATGAAGAAAGACGTAAATAAACAGATGCCGCGAACCTATTCAGTGTTGCTGATGTAAAGCACGCCCCGCGCATCTCGTTGAACGCGAACGGGATCGGGCGACGCGCCGGAATTGAAATCGGACCCGCCGTAGTACAGGTTGGTGATCCGCCGGACGTAGTTTTGGGTTTCGGCGTAGTGCGGAACGCCCGAACTGCGCGCCACCGCTCCCGCGCCCGCGTTGTAGGCGGCCAGGGTCAATTTAACGTTGCCGCCATAGTTTTCCAGAAGTTGCTTCAACTGCCGGACGCCGGCGTCGACATTCTGTTCCGGGTCAAACGGATTCTTCACCTTCAACTGGCGTGCGGTGGAGGGCATCAACTGCATCAAGCCCATTGCGCCTTTGCGCGATACCGCATTGGGGTTGAAGTTGGATTCCACTTTCACCACCGCGCGCACCAGGTTAGGGTCGACATTGTGACGCGCCGCAGCCTGCTCGATGGCGCTGTCTATGTCTCCGGCGGTCGCGGTTGCGCCACGGAAGTTGGCGGCCACAATCTTGGCCGTCGCAGACTGGTTCGATTCGTGACCCAGATACTCGTTGACTTCGGCTGCCGCCGACCGTGCGGCTTTCATAGACGCAGCATTGGGCGGAGGTACGGGCTTCCAGCGGTTCTCTTTGGAACTCCAGTACATCAGCGAACGATGCGGTGGTTGGGAAGCTTCCTCATGATGAGCCGGGGCCGCGGTGACAGAGTCATTCACGTAGATCTTGCGGCCGTGCTCGTCGGTTGCGGTTATCTTTTGCGGCGCGGCATCGCCATTGCCATCTTCGGCGGCGCGGAGTTGGGGCGCGAGAGAAAGAGAGGTCGCGGCTACGGTGCTGGCCATCAGAGCGATTTGCAGGCGCTTTCGCATATCCGGGTACTCAATCCACTTTGGCACGAATGAAGACAGACTCCACCCCGCCACTTTCTACCCGGAACCTGACGGAGAATTTCTAAACCAGAGTAAGACGATTATAGGTGGGGCAGTTGGTGCGGGCAATCAATCTAAAGGGAGTAGAACCACCGAAGTAATCTGGGCAAGCGATTGAAAAATAAGCAGATTACGATTCTCTTACGTTACCTTCTCGAGAGCCAGCCCGAGGTTATCCAGCGATAACGAGCGCAGCAGGTTTCGCCTCATGCCGCGCTCGACTTCGGCTAAGCGGTCGGAGGCGGCGGCAATCCACTCGAAATCGGCTGACTCGGCCAGTTTGGTGAGCTGGGCCTGAATGTCGGTGTTCTGAACCAACTCAGGCGTATTCGATCCCAGGAACATCAGATCGCGCAGCAGCGAATAGAGAGTGCGGAGAAGCTGCTCGGTCTTCTCGCGGCCTTCGGCGCCGGGGCGATAGGATTCTGTGATCTTGAAGAGCGCGGTGTGCTCGCCGCCGATCAGGGCTGAGGTAAGCAGCGCGAGGGCATCGGCGCGGGCGGCTACATAGGCCTCGACATCGAAGCTACGCGCCCGGCCCAGAGCGCCTTCCGACAGCCTGGCAACAAGTGCTCGCTGCTGCGGCTTCCATTCCGGACGATGCTCGGCGAGGTAGCGTTCTACTTCTTCTACTGGCACAGATCCGAGGTGAAAGACCATCGATCGCGAGCGGATCGTCGGAAGCAGTTCGCCGGGATTCTCGGAGAGCAGGAAAATTGTGGCGAACTCCGGAGGTTCTTCTAGAACTTTCAACAGCGAATTCGCTGCCTCTTTCATGAAGGCCGAGTCAGTAAAGATGTAGACGCGCTCCCGCGCTTCCGAGGGGCGGTAATAAATGGTCTCGATGACCCGGCGGACCTGATCCACCTTGATCATCATTTGCGGAGGGTCAGGAGGGATGACCAGCACATCGGGATGAGACTGCACGAAGAGGCGAGTGTCTTTCTTATCCGTATCGCGCAGGCCTTCGCGCGCCTCCACTGCTTCGGCAAAACGGGCATCGAGATCGGTGGCCAGCGCGATGCGGCGGCAGTTTGCGCATTGGCCGCAGAAATCGGGCAGGCCGTCGGTCTCAGTCGGCGCCAGACAGTTGAGAGCCTGCGCCAGCATCAACGCCAGTGTGTACTTGCCGGAACCTCGTGAGCCGGAGAGGACTACTGCATGCGGAAAGCGTTCACGTGCCAGCATGTCGCGCAGGCGATGGACGGTTTCGGCGTTGCCGTGGAAATCGGAGAAGGGCATCAGCTACAATCCGCATCCGCAATGCATTCGAGCAAGAAATTTACCACGGAGACACGGAGTCACGGAGAACACAGTTGCAGAGTATTGAAAATGATTTTCTCCGTGTCTCGGTGCCTCCGTGGTGAAAATCACGCAGTTCTCGCCGTCAGTTTCAGCTTTCGCCCGACAACCTCGATAATTCGTCGATGTGTTTGAGCGGGCGCACCGCTTGCATCCACCAATACGACGCGTTGCGGCTCTCTCGCGGCAATCGCCAGATAACCTACATGCACGCGGGCGAAGAAAGTGCGGTTCTGCTGCTCGAAGCGATTTTCGTCACCATGATGTTTGTTCACATTTTTATTGCCATGCGAAGCACGCAGATTGCGCCTTCGTGCACGTCCGATACTCATGGCGGGATCGGAATCGAGCAGGATCGTCAGGTCGGGCTGTAAATCTCCGCAGAGAATTCGATGCAGCTTCAGCACGTCGTCGCTTCCTAGTTTGCGGCCATGGCCCTGGTAGGCTTCGGTGGAATCGGTGAAGCGATCGCAAAGCACGATCTGCCCGTGGTCGAGCGCGGGCTGAATCACTTCAGCAATGTGCTGCGCCCGCGAAGCGAACATCAAAGCCATTTCCGCCAGCGGCGAGAGGCCTTCGGTTTTGGAGTCGAGCAAGACGCGGCGAATCTTCTCGCCTGTGGCTGTTCCTCCCGGCTCGCGCGTTTCCACCACTTTGTGTCCGGCTGCGCGCAACGCCTCGGCCAGCTTGCGCATCTGCGTGCTCTTGCCGGTTCCGTCCAGGCCTTCGAAGGTGATGAATTTTCCGCGGCGCGACATCGTGGAATGATAGCAGTGCAGGTGCGTCTATGTACCGCGATCTCTAGGACTGCTCGAAGACTGATAGAATCGGAAATTCTGCCGGGCAAGATTGAATTTGATTTGTTGACACGTTTTATCGAATCTTAATGGGGGCCTTAAAAATGAAACTCTCAAAAGTTTTGGGAGTAGTCTGTCTTTCCCTCTTTTTCTCGCTTTCCAGTTGGTCGGCCACGGCGCCCACCGTTACCATTTTTGTGGACGCGACCTCGGCTCCCCGCAAAATTTTCCACGCTAAACTGAAAATTCCGGCCACGGCCGGAGACCTGACGCTCTATTACCCGAAGTGGATTCCCGGTGAGCACGCGCCCGACGGCCCCGTGATCGATCTGGCCGGACTTAAATTTTTCGCCGGCGGAAATACTTTGAAGTGGCGGCGCGATCTGCTTGATGGCTTTACGATTCACGTCGAGGTTCCGGCTGGTGTGACAGAAGTTAACGCGGAGTTGGATTTTCTTTCTCCCGCGACTTTTGAAGGCGGCTTCTCGGCCGGTTCTTCCGCGACCGACAAGATGGCGGTGATCAGCTGGAATCAAGTTCTGCTTTATCCCAAGGGTTGGAAGTCCGACGAAATCACTTACATCGCTACTCTGAAACTTCCTGCCGGTTGGAAATTTGGAACACCCCTACCAATTGCATCGACTACTACCGACAACGGCGAAACGCAGATCACTTTTCAGCCCGTGTCTCTGACTACTTTTGTCGACTCGCCGGTAATCACCGGCGAATATCTTAAGGTCGTCAAGCTGGCTGACGATCCGCCGACCGAGATGGATATTGCCGCCGACAGTGCTGCCGCGCTTGACCCGCCGCAGGAGGTCTGGGACCACTACAAGAATCTGGTGGAACAGACAAACAAACTTTTCGGCGCATATCACTATCGCGACTACCACTTCCTGCTCAGCCTCAGCGATCATGTGGCGCACTTCGGCCTGGAGCACCACGAGTCCGACGATAGCCGCATTGACGAGCGCGGGCTCGTCGACGATACCTCGCGCAAAATGAATGCCGGCCTATTACCGCACGAGTACGTGCATTCGTGGAATGGAAAATACCGGAGGCCGGCGGATCTTGCGACGCCGGATTATCAACAGCCCATGCAGGATGATCTGCTGTGGGTTTACGAAGGCTTGACGAATTATCTGGGCACGGTGCTCACGGCCCGTAGTGGTTTGCTTACTTCGGAGCAGGCGCGCGACGATTTGGCCATAACTGCCGCGACTCTGGATCATACTCCGGGCCGGGCGTGGCGCAATTTGCAGGACACCGCCGATGCCGCTCCCGAACTTTATTTTTCGCCACAGGCCTGGGAATCCTGGCGGCGCAGCACCGATTTCTATGATGAAGGTACTCTGGACTGGCTGTGGGCCGATGTCATCATCCGCCAGCAAAGCAAAGGCGCGAAAACGATCGACGACTTTTGCCATCTCTTTCACGGTGCACCCAGTACCGGGCCCGTGCTGAAGACGTATACGTTCGATGATGTGGTGAATGCGCTGAACCAGGTTGTTCCCTATGACTGGCGCGGCTTCTGGACCGAGCGGCTCACGAATCATGGCCCCGGCGCACCGCTTGGCGGCGTCGAAGGCAGTGGATGGAAAGTGGTCTACGACGAATCTCCTTCCGAGATGGAGCGCGGCGAGAGCAGCGGACATGTCAACGGTGGGACTTATTCGATCGGCATCGATCTGCGCGAGGACGGCACGATTACCGACACTATCGAAGGTATGCCCGCTGCGCTGGCGGGAATCGGTCCCGGCATGAAGCTGATCGCTGTGAATGGCCGCCGATACTCGTCGGACGTTCTGCGCGACGCGCTCAAAGCCGGCAAGGGCGGCGCCGCTCCTCTTGAACTTCTTATTGAGAACACCGAGTACTACAGAACCTACAAGATCGATTACCACGGCGGCGAGCGCTACCCGCATCTGGTGCGCGATGAATCCAAGCCGGATTTGCTGACGGAGATTTATAAAGCGAAATAGTATTTTGACCAGATTTATTTGACCAAAGTTATTTGACCAAGTTTTTGCGTCGTCCCTGCATTCACTCGTTGAAGTCGAGGAGATGCCGATTATGTGCTTCGTCCGACGTATTTGGTTTGTCGCGAGCGTTCTCTGTTTTTCAGTGCTGGCTCTGAATTTGCCGCAGTCTGCGCAAGCCCAGACGCAGGCTTCTATTCTCGGTTTCACTCCCGCTTCCGCCGTGCACGAAGCCGAAATAGAAAATAAGTTCAAAGCGATTCCTTCCCCTGACGAAGAACGGCGTCAGCATCACATCTTCACCGCAGAGCCGCACGTCGCCGGCTCTGAACGCAACAACGAGTTGGCTCGTTACATTGCCGATGAATGGCGCAACGAGGGTCTCGATGACGTTGTCATCCGCCGCTATGACGTTTACGGCAGCAATCCTAAATTCACCTCGCTGGAGATGGTGGCACCGGTGCACTACCACGCGGGCCTGCGTGAGTTACCTGTTCCCGGCGATCCGGATCTGAAGAATAAAGCAATAAGCTCGGCTTGGAGTGGCATGTCCGCCTCCGGCGAAGTGACTGCGCCACTCGTCTACGCTCACAGCGGGAATCCCGAAGATTACGAACTGCTCCGCAAGCAGGGTATCGACGTTAAAGGCAAAGTCGTCCTGGTGCGCTACTCGAATCCCTACAGCTATCGCGGATTCAAAGCGCTCACCGCCCAGCGCGAAGGCGCGGCCGCGATTCTCATCTACAGCGACCCCGCCGAAGACGGATACAAAAAAGGCGATGTCGTGCCCAAAGGCCCGTGGGGGCCGGAGTATCACATTCAGCGCGGCGCGATTACTTATGACTTCATGGTGCCCGGCGATCCGCTCACTCCCGGGTGGGCTTCCGTGCCCGGGGCCAAGCGCATTCCAGTTGAGCAGGCAGTTTCGATTCCGAAGATCATGGCGCTGCCGCTCTCCTGGCACGATGCGAAACCGCTGCTCGCAAATATGGATGGCCCCGTGGCTCCTGCGGACTGGCAGGGCGGATTGCCCATCAAGTATCACCTCGGCGGCAATCGCGTGCGCGTGCATGTGAAGATCGAAATGGATAATTCCACTCAGCCTTACTACGTGGTCGAAGGCCGCATACGCGGCGCGCAGTTGCCCGATGAGTGGATCGTGCTCGGCAATCATCGCGACGCCTGGGTCTTCGGGGGTGTCGACCCCAGCAGCGGAACCGCGTCGATGATGGAACTCACGCGAGCGCTGGGAAAGTTGGCGAAGCAGGGAACGCGGCCGCGGCGCACGATTGTGGTTTGCAGTTGGGATGGAGAAGAGGTTGGCCTTACCGGTTCCACGGAGTGGGGCGAGCAGTTTGCCGACGAACTGCGCAGCAAAGCGGTCGCTTATCTAAATGTAGACGAAGCCACATCCGGGCCCGACTTGCATGGCCAAGCCGTCGCTTCGCTTGCGCCCATGCTGGTGGAAACGACACGAACGCTAAAAGATCCTTCCGGTAAGTCGTTGTACGAAGCGTGGAAAAAATCAAGCGCACGTGAGCGCACCGAAGCCAACCAATTTGGAGAAGTCACTGACTCGAATCTCACCGACACGCGAATCGGCAGCGGCTCCGACCACACTGTGTTTCTGAACTTCATCGGCATGCCTGTCCTCGGCCTGCAGTTCGATGGGCCTTATGGGGTTTACCACTCGGCTTACGACGATTTTTTCTGGATGAACCACTTCGGCGATCCCGGCTACCGCTATCACACTTTGATGTCGCAGTTGTGGGGTGTGCTGGCTCTGCGCCTCGCCAACGCCGACCTGCTTCCTTTCGACTTCGCCAGCTACGCCAGCAATATTCGCGAGTTCGTAAATGATTTGTCGAAGGGCATGGCGACAAGAAAAGACACGGACCAATTGGACCTAAAGCCGATCCTAGATGCCATCGATGATTTCGAAGCCGCCGGCAAGCACCTCGACGAATCCGCGGCGCACGCTCTGGCCTCCGGCGCAATCGATTCGAAACTTGCCACCACGATCAATCACGGAACCATGCAAGTCGAACGCAACTGGCTTAACCCCGAAGGCATCCCTGGCCGTCCGTGGTTCAAACACATTCTCTATGGCGCACGCTTCACCTATGCTCACCTGGAGTTACCTGGGTTAACCGAAGCCGTCGAAAAGCAGGATTGGATCACGGCGAGGCAGCAGGCTGAAATTCTGCGCCAGGCGCTGGTGAACAATACGAAGCTGGTCAACGAACTTAACTCCAGCCTGACTGGCGAGACCGCCGAAGCAAAAAAATAAAGTTAATTAACCACTGCTCTTCGGATTTGGCAGGATCGGGCGCAGCCTGTATGTCTTTCTATCGTGTACATAAATTTCCGGTCTCCGCATCGCTTGTCTGGCCAAGGCGTACCAATCAGGATGGAGACGAGGAAGGATAGCACCATCAATAAATCAATACATCGGCATCGCGGCACCCCTGTTCGATTTTGCTAAGTTGCCCGTCGAATACAATCACGCGGTGACCGATGTAAGCCAATCCAGTGAGAATGCCGACAAATGGGATTCTTTTATTGACATCGGCGACCGAACCTGACACACGAGTGTTGGCAATCACAGCCACCATGCGCCGAGGCTCTGGCGGAAGGAGCCTGCGAGCGTTATCTGCTTGCGCTTCTGAAGCCGAGCCTGGCGGTGGTGCTGACAGAAGGAATATATCGCCTGAGGAACGGATGATGGCTACCTGATTTCTAGTTGGGTCGCCGGCAACTCCGTTACTCAATACCGCTCTAGCCTGGGCAAATACTGGCGCCCAATTGACCTCTGCCGAATCGGTGCTTCGGAATTTCGAGCCTCTTAGTTTCTCGATAAGTTGGCGCAGCATGGCATCGCTCCGTTCCTGGCTTCTTCTCGAGGCTCACCCTGTGACATCTAATACAGCCGCATCAGCCGACCGTGAAACCTAGGCTATCTTCGCATGTGATGCCAGTGGTGCATGACGGCGCAACTGAGATGACCGAGGACAAACCAGACAACTGCCCAGAGAACGGCTTTGAGTGTTGGATTCATCAGGCAAGATTAATGGAGAGGACGCCGGTGTCAAGACGAAAATCGTCGACGGTCGTTTCGCGCAAAGGTTAGTCGAACGCGAAGGCTTCCTGCTCCACCGGAATACCCCACACCGGAGCGAAGGATTGACGATGCAAGGGCGTTGGACCGTATTTTTCCAATGCGGCGAGATGCTGCGGCGTGCTGTAGCCCTTGTGCGCGGCTAAGCCGTACTCGGGGAAGACCGCGTCCCACTCGCACATCATGCGGTCGCGTTCGACTTTGGCAATAATCGAAGCCGCGGCGATCGAGGCAGAAAGCGCGTCGCCGTGAATGATTGCCCTCTGCGGCAGTTCGCAATCGAGGCGCACGGCATCGATCAGCAAATGATCCGCCGCAGGTTGCAGGCGCATCACCGCTTCGCGCATTGCGAGGCGCGAAGCCTGGTAGATGTTGATCTGGTCGATGCGCGCTGCATCAACGGCGGCGACCGCCCATGCGATGGCATGTTCGCGAATGCGCGGCGCGAGCAGTTCGCGGCGCTCGGGTAACAGCAGTTTGGAATCACGTAGGCCGCGAACGCGGTAGCTGCGATCGAGAATTACCGCGGCTGCTACGACCGACCCGAACAGCGAACCGCGGCCGACTTCATCCACCCCTGCCACCATGATGGCGCCTGATGCCCAGGCAGTTTTTTCATAACGCAGCGTGCAGTGCAGTTTTTTCAGCAGCCGCAGTTTCGCCGCCGACGGAGACAGCACGAGCTCAGGCGCAACCTTGGCGGTACTCGACATGGGATGTGGGATGAACTCTGTGACCATCTTCACGTGTCGGCCAACATTTTCGCAAGCGAGAAGTTCACTCCCTACGGTCTAGCGCTGTGGAAAATCTCTCGTCCGCTGTTTAAAACACGGCTTCGAGATGACTTCCGACGACGCAATCATCAACGCTTTCGAATCGAAACTCGAATTAACCGACTATCCCACTCTTCGGCGATGGCCTTAGCAGCTTCGTAATGCCGCTTGGTAACCATTACTTTGAGTACGTAGGTACATTGTCCAGTCGGACATGTACTGCTATGTTGAGGACAATCTCATCGCAAGAACAAAGTAACAGAGGGGCAGTCGTGAGCGAACAAGCAATTCAACTCCAGCCAGATACGCCACCGAGCGTTGCGCCGATCGAGAAGTTGGTTCACCTGGCGCTGCCGGTTCGCCTTACGCACATGCAGAACGGCGAACGCGGCGGTCTGGAAATGGCTTGCACCTATGATATTCATCCGCGAGGCGCGCGGCTGCTCAGCGTTCATGATGTGAAGGTCGGGGATTTGGTCACGGTGGAGCGGGGACGCCACAAGTCCGTGTGCCAGATTATGTGGACGGCGGATCCTGGTTCTGCGCTGCGCGGACAATTCACGGTGGAATGCGTCGAAGGCAGAATTCCGTGGGAAGACGAACTGCGGCAAATGGAAGAGCAGTATCTGCCGGTCATTCCAGTTGGACCGAAGGGGACGCGGGTGATGAATCCTTTGCGCAAAGGCGATCAGAACCGGCGGCGCAGGCCGCGCTTTCAGGTGGAGGGCGGTGCTGACGTGGCGGAGATCGGTGGACGATCACGCGTGGAAGGGCAGTTGGAAGAAATTTCCGAGTTGGGATGCCTGATCAGTGCGGGCAATTTGCTCACGCCCGGCACCGCTCTGAGGATAGTTCTGAATATGTGCGATGTGAGTGTGGCGCTGCGCGGGCTGGTGCGATACACGGCGCAGGATCGCGCCATGGGGGTGGAGTTTCAGGAGATTCGGCAGGGTGATCGTCCGCTGCTTGGCTATGCGCTGGAGCGCTTGAAAAAGCCGCGCCGGAACGACTTCGCAGATCTTGAAGTCGTCACCGAGTTCGCGGCGGCTGCTGGATAAGATTGCTTTGCGGTGCATTGCGTTCTATCAGCGGTGGCAGAACGCAATGCGCGCCGCAGAGAATTAAGGAAGCGAGCCAAACGCGCGATTATTGCGTCGCAAACAACGCGACGCTTCGCGCGGCTCGCCCAGATCCCTCGCTGCGCAAAAAGCGCTTGCTCGGGATGACAAGCAAACTGACCAAAACTTAGCTCGGTCGTTCGACGTCGCGCAGACGGGCCGCTTTGCCCTTGAGGCCGCGCAGATAATAGAGCTTGGCGCGGCGGACTTTAGAGGAGCGCAGTAGATCAACTTTGTCGATCACTTTGGAGTGGACGGGGAAAATGCGCTCCACGCCCTGGCCGAAGCTGATCTTGCGCACGGTGAAGCTGGCCTGCGGTCCGTTATCGCGCTTGATGACTACGCCTTCGAAGGCCTGCAAGCGTTCCTTGTCGCCTTCCTTGATCTTCACGTGGACGCGAATGGTGTCTCCGGGGTGGAACGCGGGAACGTCATTGCGTTGGCTTTTGGCCAGCAGTTTTTCGATGATTAAGTTCGACATGATTTAGTCCTTCTTGAAAGCTGAAATCTTGTTCTCTGACTTGTGAAACTCAGCCGCGATTGTCCCTGATCCCGGCCAGAAATTTTTGGTCTTCCTTGCTTAGCGCCGCACCTTCCAGTAAATCAGGACGGTTGCGTAATGTCTTCTCCAGTGCCCGTTGACGACGCCACTTTCGAATCTCTTCGTGGTTGCCGGACATCAGCGCTTCCGGTACCGCGATCCCACGAAACTCAGCTGGCCGCGTGTAGTGCGGGTAATCCAGCAATCCATTCGACCCGCAAGTTGAATCCGCGCCGTTCGTGCTTTTCAGCTTCGCATCGATCGTAAACGATTCCTGCTGGGTCGAGGCTTCGTTGCCTACCGCTCCGGGAAGCAACCGTGTCACTGCTTCCACGATTACTGCCGCGGCTATTTCTCCGCCGCTCAAAACATAGTCGCCGATGGAAAGCTCGCGATCGGCGAGAAAATCGGCCACACGCTCATCCACGCCCTCGTACCGGCCGCAGAGTAAAACAACGCGGTCGAGCAACGACAACTCCGCCGCAACTTTCTGCGTAAAACGCTGCCCCTGCGCCGAGAGCAGGACTACCGACTGCTTCACTCGTCCCGCGAGGCGGTCTTCCCGCGGCGCGAGGCCCATCGCTTCCAAACATTCAAACAGCGGCTCCGGCTTCAGCACCATGCCTTCGCCGCCGCCGAAAGGCCGGTCGTCCACGGTGCGGTGACGATCGTGGGTAAAACTCCGCAGATCGTGGACTTTAATTTCCGCAAGGCCCATTTCCTGAGCCCGGCGGGTGATGCCGTAATCGAACGGCCCGCGAAAGAAGTCCGGGAAGATCGTGACTATGTCGGCCTTCATCGCAGAACCAAAAACCAAAACCTTTAACACAGAGGGCACAGGGTTTCACAGGGTAACCCTGTGACCCTCCGTGTTCTCTGTGGTTAAGACTTTTTTCTCGCTCCCTGCCCTTGCTCTCGCTTCTCTTCTGCCGTTAGCGGCGCGTTCACTTCTAACAAGCCTTCAGGCAACTTCAGGCGAACTTGCTTCCGATCTATGTTCACGCTCTCGAGATACGCCTCGGCGAACGGGATTTCCACCAGCTTCGCCGCGGCATCGCGCACCATCAGCAATGGCGCTTCGCCTGCTCCAAACTGAACGTCCTCGATACGTCCGATCTCGCGATCGCGGTCAACCACCATACAGCCAACCAGATCGCTGACGTAGCTCCAGCCGGCTTCCAGTTGCGAACGCTGGCTGCGTGGCACCTGCAACTCGCATCCAAGCAGCGTTTCCGCTTCAGAAATCGAATCGACTCCGGCGAACTTCAGGACTAACAGTCCTTTGTGCGGCCAGAGTTCTTCTACTTCCAGCTCGCGACGATTACCAGCCTCTCGCGGCAGTGCTTGCAACTGCATTCCGATTGAGAATCGATCGGGAACATCGCTGAGAATCTCTGCCGCGACTTCGCCGCGACGGCCCTGAGTTTTCACCACGCGGGCCAGCGTGATGAAGTCTTTACTTGTTTCAGGATCGCGAATGGTCCCTGGCCGTGCTTTCCCTCAGGGGGCTAAAGCCCGAGTCTTTATCGAGCCTGGACGGCACGACTAAAGTCGTGCCCTTCCCGAACCACAATACAGCTTCAGTCGATGACTTCCAGCGTGTAGCGCTTGCGGGCGCGGACGCCGACTGCGCTCAAAAGCGTGCGCAGGGCGCGGACGTTGCGGCCTTGGCGTCCGATAATTTTGCCAACGTCGCCTTCGGCGACTTCCAGTTCGATCACGTCGTCATCGAGATGGTCGACGTATACTTCGTCGGGAGCATCGACCATCCACTTCGCAATCTGCTCGACGAGAGCGCGAACATTTCCAGTTTCAGTCATTGATTTGCCCAACACTGCGATACGGAAGCGAAGCCAAACGCACGATTATTGCATCGCGGCGTTCCTTATTAGAAGCAACGCGATGCAACGCACGGCTCGCCCAGATCCTTTGGCGACGAAAACCATGTCGCGTCAGGATGACAACCTCGTCTCTATGCCGCGGGAACTGCCGGGGCGACCGGGGGCCTGGAGAACAGCTTGCCCACCCGCTCTGACATTTGCGCGCCCTTCGACACCCAGTAGTCGACGCGGTCGCGCTTGAAGTCCACGCTGGCGGGGTTGGTGCGGGGATTGTAGGTCCCCACCACTTCCACGGGCCGGCCGTTGCGAGCGCGCGCCTTCTCAATCACCACAATGCGATAGTGCGGTTGTTTTCGCGCACCCATGCGCGACAGTCGAATCATTAACACAGATGTATATCCTTGTTCCGGAAGAGTCCGGCGAGGTCGAGACAAACTATTATTATGCCGAAGGTTAGCGGGAATGGCAAGGGCGGGACGATGCGCCTAGTGAGTTAGCGTGCCTTCCACAGCATTGACAAAACGAGAACTCCGGCACAAGCGACGAC
Source organism: uncultured Acidobacteriaceae bacterium (assembly GCA_963838015.1). GTDB lineage: Bacteria > Acidobacteriota > Terriglobia > Terriglobales > Acidobacteriaceae > Sulfotelmatobacter. The sequence continues at coordinate 1,127,076 of CAWIPG010000002.1, forward strand.
TAGCCAGAAAATGAAGCGCCTGAAAAACGGAAGGCTGCTATCCGGAAATACTTCTTGATAGGCCGTGGAAACCTCATCGCCGCCACGTCTCCACCAAGCTATTTTGTCACGCGAAGTTCTTTTTGCGAGGCGAACTCGCATAACAAATTCGCCGAAGATACTCAAGAGCGCCACGACCACCAAAATTGAGAAGAAAGCACCAAACATACTGACGCGCCCGTCCTAACTTCCAAAGATAAGCCCCCTCGTCCCGAAAAGGCAAACCCCGGGCCATGTTCAGCCCGGGGCATGAACCCGTCAAGCTACAGGGACATTATCGACAACAACAGATTTATGATTATTCGTGAATTACACTAAAATAGTGTACACTATACTCGCATGAAAAATATCACCCTTAGCGCGGAGGAAAACCTGATCGAACAGGCGCGTTTGGTAGCCCAGACCCGGCACACGACCTTGAACGCCGCCTTCCGCGAGTGGCTTGAGCAATATGCAGCGCAAGCGGGCGGGGGAGCCGCTGTCGATGCGCTGATGCGGCGACTCAGGCATGTGCGGTCGTCGGGCCCTTATACCCGGGACGAGATGAATGAGCGATAGGTTTTTTCTCGATACCAACCTCTTCGTCTATACCTTCGACGATACGGCCCCGGCCAAAGCCAAGAAAGCCGCTCAGCTCATTCGCCGGGCTGCGGATACTGGCGAGGGAATAATCAGCTATCAGGTCGTGCAGGAGTTCTTCAATGTCGCATTCCGGCGCTTCGCTCAACCCATGAGTGCGGCTGAGGCCGAACAATACCTCATCACCGTTCTTCGTCCTCTGCTGGCTGTACATTCTTCGCCCGCCCTTTATTTCTCCGCTTTGCGGATCGCTGAGAGATACCGAATATCTTGGTACGACTCGCTCATCATTGCAGCGGCGCAGGAAGGCCAGTGCGAAAAGCTCTACAGCGAGGACTTTCAGCACGGGCAGAAGATCGAGGGCGTTCGCGTCGAGAATCCATTCGCCTGACCCGCTGCCCGCATCCTTCCCCGCCCTGCTAGACTCAAATGCTTTGGAGGCACACTTTGCAGGCAGTCTACATTCTCTCCGCGGTGCGCACGCCAATTGGGAAGTTTGGGGGATCGCTGGCTTCTTTGACGGCGGCTGATATGGGCGTGGTGGCGGCGAAGGCTGCAATGGAGCGCGCCGGGATCCAGCCGGAGCAGGTGGAAGAAACCATCTTTGGCAATGCGCGGCAGGCGGGCGGCGGACCGAATCCGGCGCGGCAGATTTCCATTCGCAGCGGCGTACCGCAGGAAGTTCCGGCGTTCACGGTGAACAAGGCTTGTGCGTCGGGAATGAAGTCGATTGCGCTGGCTTACCAGGCGATTCTGCTCGGAGATGCTAGTTGCATTCTGGCGGGCGGCGCGGAGTCGATGTCGCGGGTTCCTTATTATCTGGAAGCGCGCTGGGGATACCGGCTGGGCAATCAGGATTTGGTCGATGGGATGTATCGCGACGGATTTTTCTGTCCTATGGCGAAGATGGTGATGGGCGAAACGGCGGAAGTGCTAGTCGAGCACTACAAGATTTCTCGTGAAGAGCAGGATGAATTTGCTCTGACGTCGCAAACCCGCGCCGCACGCGCGATTGCTGCGGGACGATTTGACGCCGAACTTGCTCCGGTTACTATCGAAGGCAAAAAGGGCTTAACCATTTTCAGTCGCGACGAGCATCCATTTGCGGACGCCAGCATGGAGAAGCTGGGGAAACTGGCTCCCGTGTTCTCGAAAACTGGCACCGTTACTGCTGGTAATTCTTCGGGGATCACCGATGGCGCTGCGGCCGTGGTTGTGGCCAGCGAGCATTTTGTGAAAACGAATAACCTGAAGCCGCTGGCGCGAATTTCGGCCGTGACGGCGGCGGGAGTCGATCCACGCACGATGGGGATTGGGCCGGTGCCGGCGTTGCGAAAGTTGGAAGAGAAGCACAACCTGCGGCTGCACGAATTTGGATTGATCGAACTGAACGAAGCATTTGCCGCGCAGGTGCTGGCCTGTGACCGCGAGTTGAATTTCAATCGCGATAGGCTCAACGTGAATGGCGGAGCGATTGCGCTCGGGCATCCCATCGGTTGCACCGGCACTCGCATCACGGTGACTTTGCTGCATGAGATGCTGAAGCGGAATACGAAGCGCGGTGTAGCTACACTCTGCGTCAGCGGCGGGATGGGGATGGCGCTGGCGCTGGAGAATGTGGTTTGAGCGTGGGTTTGTGTGCATTATCTAATCTGCCTCATCTGCTCTAGGAACTCTGTGAATCTCACCGCCCTTCTGCTATTCTTCCATCGCTTTTATTGAAGATCTCCGGTTAAAGATCAAGGAGGCATTTCAATGTTTCGATGCGCCGCTCGTCTTTCCGTTTTTATTGTTTTTGTGTTTGCAGCCAGCTTCGCGCTGGCGCAGGCGGAATTTTCCGCCGAGTTGGTCGATCTGCAGAAATCTGGAACGCCTACCACTGCTAAGCTCTATTTCGCGAAGGACAAAGTTCGCTTCGAGTCGCAAGGCGGCCCTCATGGCGGAGGCGCGATCATTGTGAATTACGCCACTCAGACTTCAATCATCCTGATGCCTCAGCAGCACATGTATATGGAGATGCCGGCGCAGAACCAGGCGCAGCGGCTGGGTTACAACTTCTTCCAGACCGGCGATGTGGAGAATGCCTGCGGCGACTGGCAGAAGTTGAGGAGCAGCCAGGGCGCGAGTTGCCATAAGGTGGGCAATGAAACGGTCAGCGGCCGCAGTACCGTGAAATATGAGACCACTAATTCCAACGGGGATGTCAGCTATTTCTGGCTCGACCCCAAGCTGCGCTTTCCGGTGAAGTGGCAGGGAAAGTCGAATAGCGGAGAGCTGCGCAACATTCAGGAAGGAACGCAGGCGGCCAGCCTGTTCGAGGCCCCGGCAGGCTTCACCAAGATGGATATGGGCGGCATGATGCAGATGCAGCCGCCGCACTGAGGTTCGGCGAACGGCAACTTACGGCCGAGAATGTGCAATTCGGCTTACGCGCTGGGCCGGTTCAGCGGGAGATCCTTCGCTACGCCTGAAAAACGGCTCCGCTCAGGATGACAATCGTCGAATAGTCAAACTGTACCGCCACCTGATGGCCTCATTGACGGGCACAAAACGCGGTCGTTATACTTTCGGAAGGCGCGATTTCAGGAGACGGAATGCCCCTTTCTGCGGTGATCGTGGACGATGAGCAACTCGCCCGCGACGAACTTGCCTACCTGCTCAAGAACGCAGGCGACGTCAATGTGGTAGCACAGGGCAAGAACGGCCTCGAAGCTGTCAACCTTATTAAAGAACATAACCCTGACCTTGTCTTTCTCGACGTGCAGATGCCGGGACTTGACGGCTTTGGCGTCATCAAGAAACTCCTCGACAAGAAAATTCCACTCCCCAAGATTGTTTTCGCCACGGCTTTCGACCAGTATGCGGTCAAGGCGTTCGAGGTGAATGCGGTCGATTATCTGCTGAAGCCGTTCGACAAGAAGCGCGTCGCGCTGGCGGTGCAGAAAGGGCGCGCACAGCAGGGAGCGGAGGGATTGCCGGCGGAAAAAATTGACGCGTTAGTGCGGATGCTGCAGACGCCCAAGCCGCAAACTTCGAAGATCCTGCTGAAAGCTGTCGGGCGAATGTTTCTGGTGGACCAGAGGGAGATCTGCTATGCCTCGATTGAGGATGGCGTGATCACCGTGGTCACGGCCGGCGCGTCCGGGATGGAAGGGCATTCGAACTGCCGTACTTTGGAAGAACTATTCGACAGCCTGGATCCGGGATTGTTCTGGCGGGCTCACCGCTCCTACCTGGTGAACATCAATCGTATTCGTGAAGTCGTCCCCTGGTTCAAGAGTTCCTACCAGTTGCGCATGGATGATAAGAAACAGAGCGAGATTCCAGTCAGCCGGGCGCAAACAAAACGGCTGCGCGAACTGTTCGGGCTCTGATGTCGCCGCCCCTGGACTGCGGTTCGCTAAGCTCATCGCCTCAGTGTTCGCGGCCTCGGGGTTCTTCGCTCCAGTAGACTGAGAAGGAACACCTTGGTGCGACCTAGCCGCGACTGCTTGCTCGGCCCTTTCGACCGACCCGAACAGATCCTTAGTCAGCGTGCCTGTGTACAAATCCAACTCACGTGTGTTTTCGATGGGGGGTGCGGGTAGATTTTGTTATGCGTGAAAGAAAAATGGAGGCCGGCTCCCAAGTGTCATAAAGCAACCCGGCCTCCGGGGGAAAGTCTAGACGGCCATCGCCTCCAGCCCGCTCCGGTCACGAATCACGAGCGTCGACCCTTCGAGGCGGATCAGCCTCTTTTTCTTCAAATAAGTTAATAATCTGGTAACCGTCTCCCGCGAGGAGCCGATCCGTTGCGCCATCTCTTCATGGGTCATGACAGAACGCAGACGCTGTTCATCCGGTGTGCGGTATGGTTGGGAAGGGCATGACAACAGCAGTCTGGCAAGCTTTCCAGAGGAAGAGCGGGCGAGCACCAGGTCGTGAATATCGCGATATGCTCCCTGGAATTCGCGGCTGAGCGAGATAGCGGCGCGCATACCCACTTCGCTCTCGTTCTGCAGCAGGGTCATCAAGTCCTGCCGGCGGATAAAATCCAACTGGCACGGCGTAGAGGTTTCGGCGGTCATTTCGTAATTGGTGTCGGAAATAGCCGCGCTCAAACCCAACACTTCCCCAGCTTCGGCTTGCTTCAGGATTAATACCTTGCCCTCTTTCGAGGTGGTGGAAAGCTTCACTTTGCCCGAGCAAAGAACATAAACGCCGCGCGGCGTTTGGCCTTCGACGAACAGCAGCGCGCCGGAAGGCATCACGCTGTGGTAGCTGGCGCTGTCGACTGCCCGCAGCAGATTTTGTGAAAAACGGCAGAAGAAGCCCTCCCGGCTCGCCTTACAACCCATGCAGCTTTCGATAACTTCGAGCCCGTAGGGAGTCCTCATCCCTGCCTCCTGTGTCGAATCTGGCGAGTCTCTGTACTCAGAGCCTCCGCCTGGCGGTAATGGCGATCGTGGTTGTTGTGTACGTTCGAGCAGGCACTTGGCGTGGGCTCGCGTATCCTCGTTCAAGCTGCGCGTGGCGGAAATAACCTCCCATGCGGCGCTGGGATCGTTACGCCGGTCCCACTCCACTTGGCAGGCAAATAAGTAAAACGGGTCGATCTCCGGCGCGCTGTTCTTGATGGGAGCCTGATCAAGTCCCGTTCCGGGGACCGGCTCACGCCATGTTTGGCTCGGCAAAATCTGGCTTGCCTTTGCGGCGACACCCGTAGGCCTTGGCAGCAGGCTGACTAAGTTGCTGGGCTGGTAGCTCCTAGCCACTAACATGTTTGACTCCTGATAAACATGCGGTCGGCTAGTTGAGAGGGGCAACTGATCCGTGATCGGGAATTCCGCCTTGCGTTCGTTCCCGCTCGGGGACTCGGTGTGCAATCTTCATTCCAGAGTGGGCCGCACGCCTGAGCGATCCAACTCACTGAAAGAAAAAGCTGACGTGGTGGGAATCTCAGCGCGACAATTTGCGGTGTGCCGACTATTCGGCAAATGAAGGATGCATCGGCACTTGCTCCCTGTGGCTGTGTTCTACTCAGGTTTTCGATCAGAGTAATCTTGGCGCGCAATCTTTAGCCGCTGCATCTTCGACTGCAGGGTGGTGCGCTTAATGCCGAGCCGGCGTGAAGCTCCGGTGGGTCCCGAGATCATTCCCCTTGTCTCCCGCAGAACGCGCAGAATGTGGTCCCTTTCCGAACTTTCGAGCGACTCAGCATCAGGATTTTCTCCCTGAAGCTCAACCAGCGGGGATCGCAGCGCTATACCCTCGGTGAGAATTACCGATCGCTCCACAAAATTTTCCAACTCTCTTACGTTGCCGGGCCAACTCCAATTGACCAGGGCGTTCATGGTCTCGGTCGGGATGGTCTCGATAAGGCGATGCATCCCGGCCGCGAACTTCCGAACGAAGTACCGGACCAGCACCGGGATATCTTCGCGCCGCTCCCGCAATGGCGGCAGACGTATCGGAAAAACATTCAGACGATAAAACAAATCGCTGCGAAACTCCTTTTCCGCAATGCTTCTGGCTAGATCCCGGTTGGTAGCTGCGATCAGGCGCAGGTCCACATTGATCGTCTTCGTCCCTCCCAGCCTTTCGAACTCGTTGTCCTGCAAGACGCGGAGCAGCTTGGGCTGCAACTCAAGCGAGATTTCGCCGATCTCGTCGAGAAAGAGCGTGCCCCCATGCGCGAGCTCCAGGCGACCAATCTTCTGGCTGACCGCTCCGGTGAAGGCGCCTTTCTCGTGGCCGAACAATTCGCTTTCCAGCAAGCCGGTGGGAATCGCAGCGCAATTTAGAGTGACAAAATTTCTATTCTTGCGCTTGCTGGCATTGTGGATGGCGCGCGCAATCACCCCTTTGCCGGTTCCGGTTTCTCCTAGGAGCAAAACCGTGGCATCGCTCTCGGCGACCACCGAGACCTCATCCAGCACTCGCTTAAGCGCCGGACTCTCGCCGATGATCTCATTAAAATTCGGCTGGGAGCGGGTTTCACCTTCCAGATAGCTTTTTTCCCGGTTCAGGCGGTTCCTGAGTTCCTCGACCTCGCGGGCAGCCCGGGCGTTCTCCAAAGCGATCGCGAGCTGAGCGGCGACCTGGTTCAGCAAGGTAAGGTCATCGTTCTTAAAGGCGTTGGCCCTGGTGCTGCCAAGTACCAGAACTCCCAGAGGCCCCTTTGGCCGGAGCAACGGAACGCAGCACAACGACCTCAGGCCCTCGGCCAACAGGTTATCCGTTACCTCGGGCTGGAAGCCTTGCAACTCGTCCCGGGAAAAAATCAGAGGTAAGCGTTGCCGCAAGGCCTTCACTCCCGGCCCCTTGGCGATGATTTCATTTTCGCTAACCGGCCACCTCCGCAGGGGGAAATCCATGGCGTGCCGGACCAGGTGCCCGCTTTTTTCATCCCGCAAGGCAAGCGCAGCGTATTCCTGCCGGAGGACCCGGCGCAGATAGGCGGAGACCTGCGGAAAGGCCCACCCTGCATCCCATTTGACGGCCAGTATGCGGCTCACCTCCATGATTACCTGCTGCCGCTTCTTCTCTTCGCGCAAGGTCTCCGAAACGCCACGGAGCGATTCCTGTAATTTCTTTTGCTCCGTGATCTCAACTGCGACAATGCCGACTTGCACCACCTTGCCGGTTGCGTCACGGATGGGAATGTAGTGTTCCATCCAATGCCCGGGTTCGTTTCGGGTCGGCAGTGTACAACTGATTTCAAAGTTTAAGATGGGCTGTCCGACGGCCAGCACGCGACGCAACTGCGGCTCAATTAATTCTGCAAAATTACCCAGCATGTCGCGGACGCTCTTACCTAAGTGCACGGAGGCGTCAATGCCATTCATCTCTGCCATCGTGTGGTTGATCGCGAGATAACGGAAGTCATGATCCAGGATGCAAAGACCCACCTTGGACGCACTGAAATAAGCGGTTAATAACTGTTCCGACTCGAGGAGGGCGGCCGGATCCCCGAACCAAGCCGGAATGCCTGCGTGCCCAGTTTCAAAGCCGGATGATGCCTTGCGATCCGGCGACTGTCCACCACGCGCTGGAACGACGGTTGAGACCGAGTCGCCGGAAAAAACCGCGAGCGGTGGCGGCTCCGCATCGTTCCGGACATCATTCTGAAAGTCGTTCCCGGGAGAGCTTGCGATTTGGGCCTGCTCGAACACGGGTGAAACCGTTACAGCCACCTGTTCCAGCAACTCGAGGTCTCGCGAAGTGAACGGCTGATCCTCACGGCGCGCCACCTTCAGCACACCCAGCGGGCCTTTTGCCGATAGCAGAGGGGCCAAATATAAAAACTTTACCCCGAGTTCGGTTCCACGCTTAACCGAGGCAAAAGGCAGCCCTTTCAGCTCTGCGTGATCAAGAACGACGCTGCGCTGGCTACGGAAGACTCGTCCCGCCAAAGTGCCATCGAGCGGTACCAACCCCTCCGGCGCCATCTTCTCGGCTATTTCCGAATCGGTCATGTGCAGACGCAATGCCTTGGAAGTTTCGTCATAGAGGTAGACGCCAACATAGTCCCGCGCCGCCCACTTCTGAATCGACCCGAGAATAGCGGCGACGGGATTTGGCAAATCAGGTGTTTGGATTTGAGGAGCACTAACGTCGAGCAAGAGCCGGAGACGGGCCCTTTCTTCCGCCAAAACCGACTCGGGCTGCGTTCTATCGATACAAAGAGCTGCGATCTCCGCAACCCGGCGCAGGAATTGGATGTCGGGCAAATTGAAGGCATACGCCCATTTACTTCCGAACCCGAGCGCTCCCAGCTTTTCGTGAGACGTAGTCAAAGGAAGCACGCAGTACGAGCGTATCTGGTGCGAGCACAGCCATTGCCGCTCCGGCTCGAACTGCTTCGCGGCCGACAGATCATCGATGGATAGGACTGTTTGATTTCGCCAGACCGCCCCCACAGCAGTCTCTTCCACCGCAATCTCGATGGGTTCACGCGGCCGCTCGGCCCCATCCCACGCATGCATTTTCATGATTCTTCGTGCGGGATCACACAGAGCAAAGTTGACGAAATCGAAGGGAACAACGTTGCGCAGCCGGGAAACGAAATCGAGAAGCACTTCACCCGGTTGGGAGCAAGGAGACACTTCTTCTGCAATCTCGAGCAACGCATGATAGCGTCGCAAGTCCACCGCAGAGTTCGGAACGCATAAGGGGACCATTTTAGACTCCTGCGGCGCTTCCCCCTCGTGAAGAGCCACCGTACCCGCCACACTTTTAGAAATTATAAGCATAAGTGTTCGCCGCCGAACGTTTATCTTTCCGGTTTCCGTTTTTTGTAAATAACATTCGCCTGGAGTCGGGGCGGCGAGTCTCCTAACGTTCGGGCGGCTTCAGTGGCTGAAGCGTTCATCCACCAAGCTATAATCGAGCCATGGCTCGGGGTTGGGAAAGCAAGTCTGTCGAGGCGCAACAGGCAGATGCGGACAGAACGAGCGTGGTTGGAAAGCCGCGTCTGACGCGGGAACAGGCCGATCGGCTTCGCGAAAAAGAAAGCTTGCGCCTGTCACTGCAGAGAGTGATTCAGGAAATTGAATACAGCCAGAACGCGCGGCATCGCGCGATGCTGGAACAAGCTCGAGCTGAGCTGCAACGGAAGATGGCGGAGCTCGAAGGATGATAAGGTAGGGCGGTCGGACCAGCCGCTAAACCAGACGAGTGTTCGGCCTTCGTAACACGCGAAGCAATATGCAGCAATGAATACCCATAAAATTTCGGTGAATTCGCCACGTTTATGTTCTCAGTTCTCTCTCGCCCTTGGGAGCCAGCGCTCACAACCCCTGACGTATAATTGAAACTTCCATGAAAGCCTACGTCTACGTTTCGCTCAAGAAGAGTGTCCTCGATCCTCAGGGCAAAACCATCCATGGCGCACTGAAGAAGATGGGGTACAAAGGTCTGGAAGAGGTTCGCCAGGGAAAGTATTTCGAGCTTACGCTGGACGGTGGGCTAAGCCGTGAAGAAGCGCAAGGCGAAGTTGAGCGCATTGCTCGCGAAGTGCTGACCAACCCGGTGATCGAAGAATTTCGCTGCTCCCTCGCAGATTGAATTCCTGGAGTTCCCTCATGTGTGGCATTGTTGGCTACGTCGGTAAAAAAGAAGTGGTTCCGGTCATCATCGAGGGCCTGAGGCGGCTCGAATACCGCGGTTATGATTCGGCTGGAATTGCCGTCGCTGGAAATGGTGACCAGTTGCAGCTTCGCCGCGCCGAAGGCAAGCTGCGCAACCTGGAAGAGACCATTCGCCTCAAGCCACTCGAGGGCACCTACGGCATTGGCCATACTCGCTGGGCTACTCACGGGCGTCCGACGGAAGAAAATGCACATCCTCACCGCGATTGCACCGGCAAGATTGTGGTGGTGCATAACGGGATCGTCGAAAACTATCTCAGCCTGAAGAAAAGGCTGACCGAAGAAGGCCATACCTTCACGACGGAGACCGATACTGAAGTTATCGCGCACCTGATCGAGAAGCATCTCAAGACCGGAAATGGAAATCGTCCTACGCTTGAAGAGGCTGTGCGCCGCACCGTGAAAGAACTCAGCGGCGTGTTTGCTCTGGGCGTGATTTCGGTCGATGAGCCCAACAAGATCGTGGCGGCGCGCAATGGACCGCCTCTGGTGGTTGGCCTCGGCAATGACGAATACTTTGTGGCCTCAGATGTGCCCGCGATTCTTCATCACACGCGCGACATTTTCTTTTTGGCTGACGGCGATCTTGCTGTGGTCACGCCCGATGGCGTGCACCTTACGGATTTCGACGGCAAGCCCATGCGGCGACAGGTGCAGCACGTCACCTGGGATCCGATCATGGCGGAAAAGGGCGGCTTCAAGCACTTCATGCTCAAGGAAATTTACGAGCAGCCGCGCGCCGTCCGCGACACCACCCTGGGACGGGTTTCGCTCGACACGGGCCACATCTTCCTCGACGAGATGCAAATCAGCGAGGCTGAATTCCGCGCGGCGAAAAAAATTAACATTGTAGCCTGCGGCACCAGTTGGCATGCCGGGCAGGCCGGCAAATTCATGATTGAGAGTTTCGCCCGCGTACCGGTCGAAGTGGATTACGCCAGCGAATGGCGCTATCGCGACCCGATCGTCAGCCCGGACACGATCACGCTGGTGATTTCTCAGTCCGGCGAAACTGCTGACACCATCGCCGCGCAGCGCGAAGCCAAAGCCAAAGGCTCGCACACGCTCGCCATTTGCAATGTGGTTGGCTCGATGATCACGCGCGAAGCCGCCGGGACCATCTACACTCACGCCGGGCCAGAGATCGGCGTGGCGTCGACCAAAGCTTTTACCTGCCAGCTTACCGCTCTTTATTTATTCGCCTTGTATGTAGCGCAGGTGCGCGGCGCCATGACCGCCGACCAAATCCGCACCGCGGCCGAGGAACTTACGCTGATCCCGGGCAAGATCGAAACCATTCTTACCCATAACGAAGCCTGTGAAGATTTAGCCAAACGATTCCAGCGGGCTCAGGATTTTCTTTTCCTTGGACGCGGCATTCATTACCCCATTGCTCTCGAAGGCGCACTGAAGCTGAAAGAAATTTCCTACATCCACGCCGAAGGCTATCCCGCCGGCGAGATGAAGCACGGCCCCAACGCGCTCATCGACGAAAATCTTCCCGTCGTGATTATCGCTACGCGAGATGCGAATGATGCCGAATCGATGCTGCGCTACGAGAAGACGATGTCCAATCTGAAGGAAGTAAAAGCGCGCTCAGGAGTGGTAATCGCGCTGGCCACCGAAGGCGACGAAGAAATCAAAGAATCCGCCGACCACGTTCTCTACGTTCCAGCCGCGCCGGAAGAACTCTCACCGATTTTGGAAATCGTTCCTCTGCAGTTGCTGGCCTATCACATCGCGGTGAGGCGCGGATGCGATGTGGATCAGCCGCGGAATCTGGCCAAGTCAGTCACTGTGGAGTAGGGCAAGCCTTTCCCTTTCCGCTTCATCCTACTGCCTACTGCGGAGTGTAAAAACTCGCACTTCGGGTACAAGACCGCTTTGCGGGTATAATGTGGCCGCACAATGACCTTCACGGCGGAAACGCAGTTAGGCCCTTATAAAATCATCTCGCTCATTGGCTCTGGCGGCATGGGTGAGGTTTACCGCGCGCGCGATAGCCGGCTGCTGCGCGACGTTGCCCTTAAAGCTCTTCCCGCATCTTTTACGAATGATCCCGAGCGGTTGCGGCGGTTCGAGCAGGAGGCGCGCTCGGTCGCTGCGCTCAACCATCCGAATATAGTTTCGGTTTACGACGTCGGAGAGGCGAACGGCGTCCACTACATCGTCTCGGAGCTTCTCGAGGGCGAGACCCTGCGGGCACGGATTTCGTCGACCGGGATGCCGGCGCGGAAAGCAATCGAGCTCGCCATCCAGTTCGCGAATGGGCTCGCCGCGGCCCACGATCAGGGCATTGTTCATCGTGACCTAAAACCCGAGAATATTTTCATCACGCGCGATGGACGGCTCAAGATTCTGGATTTTGGTTTGGCCAAACTTCACCGGCGGCTAGGCCCCGCCGAAACTCTCAACGGCGTCACGATGGCGGCCACCAGCGTTGGTCAGGTAATGGGTACGGTCGGGTATATGTCGCCGGAGCAGGTGCGAGGCGAAGCTGCCGACCATCGTTCCGATATTTTCAGTTTCGGCAGCATTCTCTACGAGATGCTCAGCGGCCAGCGCGCGTTCAAGCGCGATACCAGCGCCGAGACCATGACCGCCATCCTGAACGAAGACCCACCTGAATTCGCGGTGCGCGGCAGCGGAATCGCACCGGCACTTGATCGCATTGTCCGCCACTGCATGGAGAAACAGCCTGGCCAGCGCTTCCAGTCGGTGCACGACGTTGCCTTCGATCTCGAGTCCGTGTCCCAGACTTCAGGGTCGACGAGTTCAGGTGCAATGAGTTCTGGTTCAACGGCGGCTTCGGCACACCGCAAGTCGATGATAAAACCGGTCCTGGCCGCTTTGGCACTGCTCCTTGTAGGTCTTGCCCTTGGCGCTTGGCTCCGACCAGCGACCCCAGAGCTCCACCCAAAACTGCACCGCATTACATTTCGTCGCGGGACAATCTGGGGTGCGCGTTTTACCCCGGAAGGCAATCTTATCTATGCTGGGGCGTGGGAAGGGCGCCCGAGCGAGTTGTTTGCCAGCGAAGGCGGCAGCACCGAATCGAGGCCCCTGGGTATGGCTACGACCACGCTCCTTTCCATTTCTCGAACTGGAGAACTTGCCGTGGCCAGCGATTTCCAACCTTATGGTTTCGAACCGTCCGGAATGTTGGGGCGTGCACCTTCCGGTGGCGGCGCCGCCCGTGAAATTGCCGCAGGTGTGGAATATGCAGACTGGTCACCGGATGGCTCGGCCCTCGCCATTGTGCGACCGGTAGCTGGCAAAATGCGGCTTGAATATCCCTTAGGAAAGGTGCTCTACGAAACCGCTGGATGGGTCAGCCATCCCCGAATCTCGCACGACGGAAAATTGATCGCCTTCATTGACCATCCCTATGAGCGGGACGATTCCGGAACGATTGCAGTTGTAGATCTGGTGGGGAATAAGAAAACCCTCAGCGGCCAATTCGTGAGTGCGCAGGGGCTGGCCTGGTCGCTCAATAACGAAGTGTGGTTCACGGCCACAACCTCGGGGTCGAGCCGTGAATTGCGGGCCGTTACGCTCGCGGGCAAGGAGCGCCTGGTTTATTTAGGAACGGGCACGCTGACCTTGCACGATATTTTCAAAGATGGAAGGGTGCTGTTCTCGCGAGACGATATGCGGGCGGGCATGATCGCCCTAGCCCCTGGCGAGAGCAAGGAACGGGACTTGAGTTGGCATGATTGGACAATTCCGCGTGACATTAGCGATGACGGCAAGCTGGTGGCTTTCGACGAAACCGGGGAAGCGGGCGGCGAGACCGGCGAGATCTATGTCCGTGGAACGGACGGCTCGCCCGCGGTGCGGCTGAGCGACGGCAGTGCTCCAAGCTTGTCTCCCGATGGGAAGTGGGTTTTAGCCCGCGGTTTTTCACTTCAGCATGCCCTACTGAAGCTGCCCACCGGCGCAGGGGAATCTGGAACCATCTCGACCGGTGACGTTCAGGCACACCAGGCGTTCTTTTTTCCCGATGGGCGGCACATCCTTATGATGGGCAACCAGACTGGACATGGTTTGCGGCTATGGGTAGGGGACACAAGCGGAAGCGCTCCCCAGCCGATCAGTCCGGAAGGCGCAACGGTTCGGCGCCGCGGTTGTATTTCTCCGGATGGCAAACAGGTCGCGGCGCGTGATCCGGAAGGGAATATAACGATCTACCCGGTTGCCGGAGGCAAGCCGCTGGTTGTTCCTAATGCTCAGCCCGGAGAAGAACCGGTGCAGTGGACCCCTGACGGAAATTCCTTGCTGGTCGGCCGGTCGGAGGTCCCCGCGCGCGTTTTTGAGGTTAATCTGACCACCAAAGAGCGCAAACTGCTGCAATCCTTCATGCCGTCGGATCCTACGGGTTTGTTTGGAAATGCTGCCCCTGATTTCTCGCGCGACTTAAAGAGCTACATCTACTCCTACGAACGCATCACCTCAGACTTGTATGTGGTGGAGGGTTTGAAGTAGGACGGTGGTGCTATTTATTTTGGGCAAACACGGCGAAGTCTTTCCAAAACAAGCGCCAGCGCCACGATTCCCGCTCCCCAAACTGCAAAGGCGGAATCCACCACCCATTTCGGCGCGGCTCCCACCCTTCGCAACAAAAATGGTAGGAAATTCCACGTCGTGATGTGAACATAGTCCCAAGGGTCCTGCCGCATGGAATCGTTATTTAATCCCCAGGCCTCCATTTTGCCCAGCGCGAAGGCTGCGATGTTCTTAAAGCGCAGCGCGATCACGAACGTTGGGTGGCCCAGCGTTTCCATCTGATAAATTTCCAGCGGCAGCCAGAAGGCGAGTGAAGCGATCTGGATGATCAGACTCGCGACGATAAGCGCGACCCCACCACGCCAGATCCATGCACTTAAATTCTCGCGATAACGCAGCAGTAGCGGGACAGCCAACAACGCAGCCAACTCAACCGAAGTCGAGACATAGCGATCACCCCAGGCAAAGTCGCCCTCCCAATAGGTATATCTCGCATAAAAACAAATGTAGGCGAGCAGCAATAAAAGCGATGTTACGGCGTAGGCGCGAACCTCCGGCGACAGGCGTTTCCACAGCATCAACAGGAGGAAAATCACCAGCACCAGCAGCGGATCGAAAAGGAAGATCGATTTCTCGGGCTTAAACAGCGCACCCAGAAAGCCCACGTGAAAAGGCGAGGTCCAGGGATAGTTTGCGGGCAGCGTCGGGTCCTGCATCCGTCGCTCCTGCGCAAACAGTGCTACGTAGGTATTGGTAAACGATCCGAAGCGGTAAAACTGGTAGAGCCGGTCGATCAGCAGGAAGAACGCATACACGGGAGTAGCAACCTTGCAGTAAGCCACGAAGCGCTGCGACAGTTCGCGTCCTCGTATTCCTTCAAACCAAAGCACCAGCAAAAGAAAGATGCCGGCGAATATCAGATCGAGGCCGGTTGTGAGCCGTGTGAGCAGGTTCAGCCCGAGTGCGGAGCTGCCAACCAGCAACGCCCGCCGGCTTCCACTGCGCAGCCACTCGTATTGAAATGAAAACCCGAACAGCGTCAGCAACATGATGTAATTGTTTTCCATCATGTTCTGCGTGTAATGCAGGTGCGTGGTGCAGAACATCAGCGCCAGCAGGCCCAACACGGCTTCTTTCACGGTGAACCTCAACTGGCGAAGCAGACGGAAGCCGATTAGCGCCGTGAGTACATTCACCAGAATGTTGGTGAGATAGCTGACCACAATCGCGCGGACCGGCGGATCGTCTTGATAATTAGAAAATATTTTCCAGTGTGCGATCCACGTCCCCACCAGATCGGCGGGCAACATGAGCAGCGACTGGCCGATTCCGTACCAGCTATAGAGCTTGCCGCCGCGACCGTGGAGCCCGAACTCGGGATAATCGACGGAAAAAACTTGGGGCTCGGAGGTCCACAGCCAGTGCGTGGTCTGCAGCCGATACATGGTGTCGGCGGTGCCCAGTTCACCAGACTGCACGACAAAAGCGAGCAGACCCGCAGCCAGGCATAACAGCACAAACGGATCGCGCAGCCATCGTGCCAAGCTGGAAGTCATCGCTTCGATAGTAAATCGAAAGCGAGGCGCTACTTCAAGCCAACCCCGTAGAAATAATTGTATGTGCCAATCGAATTCCACGGCAGGTTGGCGGTGAACGAACTAAACAGCATGGCTTGCCCCATGAAGGTTACAAAAACATCCTGCTGGGCAGAGGCGGTTGTGATGCGGAAGGTAAACAATCCGTAGCATGGATCGGATAATTCGCCCGAGGTCCCGTAAAGATAGGAAACATCGGCGACCGGTGTGAGCATCGATTGCGCCATCTGATTTCCGCTCGAGTCAGTAATGGTAAGCTGGCCGCCGGCCGTGACCACCAAAGTCGCATTCGCCATGCTCGGAGTTCCGGTCTCCACGTTACCCGCACCGGTGGTGGCATTGTTTTTTTGGTAATAGAGCGCCTTGTAGGTTCCGGCGGTTGTGGGATCGAAACTCTTGCTGGCTGCCTTCTTCAGCCCGAGAATCGCACCGTTCTGAGTGTCAACGGCGAAGATGCCGTTGGCAGTACCGAACACATAATCGTAGTCCGTGCCGTCCGGATCGAGAATCTTGAGGAATGTTCCGGAAGGATCAAGCTGCGCAGTGGCCATCTGCAGCGTGCCGGCGTTAAACGGACTGCCGCCCTGGTTGCCTGAATTGTACGACTGGTAAGGCGAGAAGGTTGAGGTCGATCCCGTGCCGTCGGTGCCGACGTTCACTGAACCCACATTCAATCCGCCTGTCGCTGTGCGGAATTGCATGAAGTTGTAGGCCTGCCCTTCAAACGTCGCCAGCGAAATCTGGCCGCTCTCGACCGCCGTAACCAGCGCCGGAGTATTGGCATTCGGCCCGGTCTTGGCAGCTTGAATCAGCAATGCATAATTGGGCACCTCATAGGCCGCCACCAGATTCCCGGTGGGATCGCTAAGCGTGTACATGCCATCAGAATTCACCGTATAAGGAACAGTGCCACTGGCGTTGTTGGATAGATCGGTATACGCAATGGTTTGGACTCCCGAATTGATCGTGATGGTCATAAAATCGCCCACCGATGCGGTGCCGTGATAGACGCGTGACTCGGGCGCGGCAACCGTGGTGCGCGGAGTCGAAGTGCAGCCTGTCAGCAACACGAATATGAGCAGAACCGAAGCGGTCCGAGTTCGCATGAGAAACTCCTAATCACACTTTTGGGCATATCAGAAGATCAATCGGCTGCACAGTGGGGATGCATTAGTCCAACTCAGGTTGAGCCGCACTTTTGGGTAGGGATGAAGACTGGACTCGGTTCTGGCGGGTAAAAAAATGTTCCGTGTAATATGTTCCATTCCGACGCGGTAGACTGTATCGGGAAAAATTCATGCCCGCATGCTCATCCTGTGGTACCGACGTTCCGGCACGCGGCCGCTTCTGCTCGGCCTGCGGAGCACCCGCCAGCAATACTGACGACATGGCGACGCTCGACTTCGCAACTGCAACTTCGCCCCTGCCGCCTCGCTCTGGTTCGGTCCTGTCGTCGCGAACTTCGAGTTCCGCAGCGTACACGAGCGAAGGCCGGTTTCTCCCCGGACGTCTGCTGGCGGGGCGTTATCGAATCATTGCGCTACTGGGAAAAGGTGGGATGGGTGAGGTGTACCGCGCCGATGACCTCACTCTTGGCCAGCCCGTTGCTCTTAAATTTCTACCTGACGATGCTGCGCGCGATCAAAACTTGCTGGAGCGCTTCAAGAATGAAGTGCGAATTGCGCGGCGCGTGTCTCATCCCAATGTTTGCCGCGTCTACGATGTGGGCGAAGTGGAAGGCCACGTCTTCTTCACCATGGAGTATGTCGATGGAGAAGATCTGGCGTCGCTACTACGGCGCATCGGCCGCTTACCGGAAGATAAAGCTCTCGATATTGCCCGCCAGCTCTGCGCTGGATTAGCCGCCGCCCACACCAAGGCAGTGCTGCACCGCGATTTGAAGCCCGCCAACATCATGCTCGACGGACGCGGGCAAGTGGTGATTACGGATTTCGGTTTGGCCGGAGTCGCCGATCAGATTCGCGGCGACGAGGTGCGCAGCGGAACCCCGGCGTATATGGCTCCGGAGCAGTTGGCAGGAAAAGAAGTCAGCACCCGCAGCGATATTTATTCTCTGGGGCTGGTGCTGTACGAAGTCTTCACCGGCAAGCGCGCTTTCTCCGCCGAGTCCTTGCGGGCGCATGGCGACAGAACTCCAGCCGGCCATCGAGCGTAGTTAAAGATCTCAATCCCGTGATCGAGCGAGTGATCCTTCGCTGCCTGGAAGCGGAGCCCTCGGCTCGTCCTGCGAATGTACTCAGTGTTGCCGCAGCTTTGCCCGGGGGAGATCCTCTGGCTGCGGCTTTGGCCGCCGGTGAAACGCCTTCGCCGCAAATGGTCGCTGCCTCCGGTGAAAACGTAGGCCTTCGCCCACGAGCCGCTGTCGCCTGCTTCCTCGCGGTGCTGTTTAGTTTGGGCCTCGTCACTTACCTCAGCATTCATTACAACGCGTTGGGCAAAATGCGGCTGGAACTGACCCCGGAGGTGCTCACGCAGAAAGCACGCGAGATTATCGCGCGGCTGGGATATCCCGAGCGGCCTGCGGATAGCGCTTCTGATCTCCACTATGACAACGACTTCCAGGAGTATGTGGAGAAAAACGACAAGCCGCATCCTGACTGGGATGCAGTGCTGGCTGCGCGGCCTTCCCTGCTCGGCTTCTGGTACCGCCAGAGTCCGGACGACATGCTGGCGGAGGGGTTTCGCGACCAGTTCCTCAACCCAGGGATTATCGCGCGCGACGATCCCCCGACTGTGCTCTCAGGAATGATCAATGTGGAGGTCGATCCGCAGGGACGGCTCACTTATTTTCAAGCCATTCCTCCGCAGAAGATTCCGGCGCAGAACGAGAGTTCGAGCGCGCAGCCGGCTACGCTTGACTGGAGTCCGCTGTTCGCCGCCGCGGGGCTCGATCCAGCGCAGTTTCAGAAAACGGAGCCGACGTGGAGCTCACTGGCCGATTCGGACACGAGAGTGGCGTGGACTGGAAGCTGGCCGGGAACGGCGCGTCCGCTGCGCGTGGAAGCGGCGGCGTGGCATGGCAAGCCGGTTTTCTTCTCGCTGATCGGCGATTGGACCAAGCCGGATCGCATGAAGGCTCCTGAGCAATCAAGCGGACAGAATGTGCAGCAATACGTTGAGATGGGTTTGATCTTCGGTTTTTTCTTCGGCATCATCCGCGTGGCCCGATTGAATTATCGCCAGGGGCGCGGCGACCGGGAAGGCGCATTCCGACTGGCGTGGGTGGTGTTTGTGCTCGAGATCCTTTTGTGGCTCTGTCGCGGGCATCTGGTTGCGGGCCTGGATACACTTGGTTCGCTCGTTATCCGCGTGAGCACCGCGCTATTTATTTCTGGAACGACCTGGATGTTGTATCTTGCGCTGGAACCATGGGTGCGGCGGCGGTGGCCGCAGACCATGATTACCTGGAGCCGGCTGCTTTCGGGACAATTTCGCGATCCGCTGGCGGGCCGCGACATTCTGTTTGGCACGATGCTGGGCGTAGCGTGGATTTTGATCATCCAGATCAGGTCAATTGCCATGACGCACATGGGAGCGGCACCGTCCATGGCTCAGGTCGAGTATCTGGCGGGCGGGCGCGAAGCGTTGGGAGCGTGGCTATTCCAAATTCCCGCCTCAATTCTTGGCACACTGCAGTTTTTCTTCCTGTTGCTCGGTCTGAAATTCCTGTTGCGCAAAGACTGGCTGGCTGCCATTGCGTTTGTTGCGTTGTTTGCGTTGCCGAAGGGGCTGACGTCCTCGTATGTCCCGGTGGAACTCCCCATGTGGATTCTGATCTATGCTATTGCAGTTTTGATTGTGTACCGCTTTGGGCTGATTCCGCTGGCTTGCGCCATCTTCACCGTCGACATGCTTTCGAATGTTCCGTTTACTACCGACTTCTCCGCTTGGTATATGGGCACGTTCGCTCTTACTCTGCTGAGCGTGGTCGCGCTGGCAGGATGGGGTTTCTACCAGTCGCTCGGCGGAGAGCCGCTGTGGCGGCCGGAGCTCGAGTAGGCCAGAACTAAATTCCTTACCACAGAGGTTCACAGGGCTGGGTGTAAGATGCGTGGGCCTTGGGGTTCAATCGGAAACGGCAATGGGAAAAGGAGAATTGAATGAAACGATCACTGTTGATAGCTGGAGTGGTGGCGGCGATGATCGCCGCGTGGTCCGTGGGGCGGGTAAACGGGCAGAACGAAATGAAGAAAGTCGTTTACGTCTCCTCGAGTCAGGCGAACTACACATCCAGTCACAAGGGTGTGTCCACGGCTAAAATCTGGGGCGACCCCGACATGGGAGCGCACGCCACTTTTACCAAGTTCGATCCAGGCCAGGATAACGGGATGCACACGCACACGAGCGATGTCTGGATCGTCGTGGTCAAGGGCGCATATTTGTACAAAGATGAAGCGGGCGAAAAGCGGGTAGCTGCGGGCGACTTCTTACGCGTCCCCGGTGGACACAAACACTGGAGCGGCGGCGACGCGAAAGAGGGCGCGCTGTTCTATGAGGAAGCGTCCGGGAAGTTTGATTTGATTCCGGTGAAGTAGGACGTGGAGGGCCGCTGCCCAGGCTATCGCGTCTTGCGTAGCGCCGGCGGCTCTTCTCTTTGCTTTCTGCGAACTGCGCGGCTTCTTAAGCAGTCCTGACTTGACTTGCTACCACGGGCTGATCCTCAGAGTTCCGCCGAAGATGGGTGTAGAATTGCGGTGTTTTGAGCAGGCTCACTGCAGACATTCGGGGGGTTCGTACGCCTATGGCCACAATCTCCACTCCCGCTAGAAGCGCTCTGATTTTGAAAGTATGCTTGAACGTCGCGCCCTTGGTGCTCTGTTTGTTGGGGATATACGTGCTCTTACACGGCTTAACGGAACTCCAGGCACAGCCCACTCCACGGCCAACCGCGCAAAATCAAACGAGTTCCCCGCCAGCGGCAGACATAGGGGCATTGCAAGAGCAGCTAAAAACCTTATCGAATCAGCTAGAAGACCTATCAAAGTCCAGAGAAGTTCTCAGGGACCGGCTTGATACGGTCTCTCAACAAGCTTCCCATGTTCAATGGCTGTTGTCTATTGTACTGGGCGTGGCGGGTTTGCTGACATTGGCACAAGGATTGTTCGGTTTCTTCAGCGCCCAGAATTATGTCAAGCAGGCCGAGGATGCCATCAGGCGCGCCAACGATGGTGTCAAGGAGATGGATTCTCTGGCTGCTGATGTCCGCTCGAAATTTCCTATGTTTGCCGACATCGAGACCGCCCGCGCGGAAGCATTCAATGAACTTAGCAAACTCACATCAGTTCTGGATCGCGACTATGAGAACTTGTATGCGAACTCTGAGTGGTTAACAAGGCAGAAGATTCTTGCGATAGAGAGTTTTTCCGCAATGCAATTCCTGACTGCGATAGGCCGGAACAAAGAACTGACGAGAAATCTGCAACTTCTGGGAAAGTTTTACGGAGGCAAGTTCGCAACCGATGCGGGTCTAGCCACGGATTTCGAGCGAGCGCGGTACTACTTCGATCTTGCGTTGCAAAAATCCGATCGAGATTATTCCGTGCTGAACGACTCCGGGTGGCTCTTTGCACTCGTTGCGAAACCACCGCAACGCGGGAAAGCTCGGCAACTCTTTGAGGAAAGCCTGGAGTCCAAACCGAACCAACAAAGGGCTCTTTATAATTTGGGCACACTCTGTTGGGAGAAGGGAAATCGAGAGAAACTGAAAGAGGGCATCAAGTATTTCTCCGACGCAGAAAAACAAGCAAATTGGGAAGAATTGCCAAATCCGGGAATGGCGGCGCACATCCAGTACAATTTGGCTTGCTTTTATGATGCGCTTGCAGCCGGGGAATTAGACCTTGGGGCTAGAATTCAGTTGCTCGATAAGTGTTGCGAACATTTGTTACGAGCAGCAACCCTGGGAAGACAACCAGCAAAGCTCGTTGAGAGCGACCTTAACCCGGGAGGGGATCTCGAAACACTGGCTGCTAGCGATAAACACGAAGCGCAGCGAAAAGATATAGTCGCCAAATACAAAGAGGCGTGGTCGACTCGGTGATTTTACAATACTTGTACGATTTCGAAACGCATAATCACTTCCTAAAATTCCTCCGACAATCTTAGATGCTGGGATGACAAATGTCAACTATTTCGCGATCACCGGATTAAACTACAGAACCTGCACGATATTACTAGTCACACTCATTTTTTCGTCCACCTATCGCACTATATAACTAATAATAACGCTTGCATCCTGAGGGGGCAAGCTCTTTAAAAAATCCTAAATCGAACCCCGCCGGTGTCCTATACTTCACTACCGCTATTTGAGGCAGCCCCGCAACTTCCGCCCCTCTCTCCGCATCTAAACCTTGACAACATTCCACTCAGGTCTTAGCATGGACCTGTTGGCAATCATAAAGGCATTGATTCCAAAGCACTTATTTTAGTGAAACGAGTCGCTGAAGCGGCTCTCTTTAAGGATTATAGAGGAGAAACAATATGGCCAAGATTATTGGAATTGACCTTGGGACCACCAATTCTTGCGTGGCGGTCATGGAGGGCGGCGAGCCCAAAGTGATTGCTAATGAAGAAGGAGGGCGGACTACTCCGTCCGTGGTGGGGTTTACCAAGACTGGAGAGCGGTTGGTGGGGCAGGTGGCGAAGCGCCAGGCTATCACCAATCCGGAGAACACGGTTTATTCGATCAAGCGCTTTATGGGGCGGCGCTTCGACGAAGTAACGGAAGAGATCAAGATGGTGCCCTATAAGGTCGTGAAATCGGGCGACCATGTGGCGGTGATGGCGCAGGGCAAGGAGTACACGCCTCCGCAGATTTCGGCGCTGATTTTGCAGAAGCTGAAGAAGGCGGCGGAAGACTACCTCGGCGAGAAAGTGACCGAGGCGGTAATCACCGTGCCCGCCTACTTTAACGACGCGCAGCGGCAGGCCACGAAAGATGCCGGGCAGATTGCCGGCCTCGAAGTGAAGCGCATTATCAACGAGCCGACGGCGGCGGCGCTGGCTTACGGCCTCGACAAGACGAAGGACGAGATGATCGCCGTGTACGACTTTGGCGGCGGAACGTTTGACATCTCTGTGCTGGAAGTTGGCGAGGGCGTGATTGAGGTGAAGGCCACCAACGGCGACACGCACCTGGGCGGCGACAATCTGGATCAGCGGCTGGTCGACTGGCTGATCGATGAATTCAAGAAGGATGAAGGTTTAGATCTCAGAGGCAAAGGGAATGAGATGGCTTTGCAGCGTCTGCGCGACGCGGCCGAACGGGCGAAGATCGAGCTTTCCACCACCATGGAGACCGAGATCAACCTGCCCTTCATTACGGCCGACGCCTCGGGTCCGAAGCACCTGGTGAAGAAGCTGACGCGGGCAAAGCTCGAAGGAATGGTGGAAGACATCATTCAGCGGTCGGTGGGTCCGTGCAAGCAGTGCCTGAAAGATGCGGGCGTAGATGCCAGCAAGATTCAGGAAGTGGTGCTGGTCGGCGGACAGACTCGTATGCCGCGCATTCAGGCGCTGGTGAAGGAGTTGTTCGGCAAGGAAGGCCACAAGGGAGTGAACCCTGATGAGGTCGTAGCGATCGGCGCGGCGATTCAGGGTGGCGTGCTCGGCGGCGAAGTGAAAGACCTGCTGCTGTTGGACGTAACTCCGCTGTCTTTGTCGATTGAGACGCTGGGCGGCGTGGCAACTCCGATGATTCCGCGCAACACGACGATTCCGACGAAGAAGACGGAGACGTTCTCGACCGCGGCGGATAATCAGACGTCGGTTGAGGTGCATGTGCTGCAAGGCGAGCGTCCGATGGCGGCGCAGAACCGGACTCTGGGCAAGTTCCACTTGACCGGGATTCCGACGGCTCCGCGAGGCGTGCCGCAGATCGAAGTAACGTTCGACATTGACGCCAACGGCATCCTGAACGTGACCGCGAAAGATACGGCCACGCAGAAGGACCAGAAGATTACGATTACGTCGTCTTCGGGATTGTCGAAGGAAGAAGTGGAGAACATGGCGAAGGAAGCCACGGCTCACGCCGAAGAAGACAAAGCGCAGCGGGACGCGATCGACGCCAAGAACCAGCTCGACAGCATGGTCTACAACGTGGAAAAGATGCTGCGCGAGAATGGCGACAAGATCTCTGGCTCGGATCGTGGAGATGTTGAGAACGCCGTTGCCGATGCCAAGAAAGCGCTGGAATCGAACGACAAGGCGCAGATGGACAAGGCTCGCGAGAACCTGACCAAGGCGTCGCACAAGCTGGCCGAGGAGATGTACAAGTCGGCGCAGGCTACGGGCGCGGCTGGTGCTCCAGGAGCGGGTCCGACAGACGGCGCTGGAGCGAACGGCGGCGGTCAGAAGAAGGATGAAGGCGTGATCGACGCTGAGTATGTGGATGTGGATGAGAAGAAGTGATCGCGTCATCCTAGCGGAGCAGGTGGTTCGCGAATGCGAACCGCCTGCGTAGTCGAAGGATCCCTTCGTCGGCACGGAAAGGCCGGTGTTAGAAGGTAGGGATCCTTCGACTGCGTTGCCGTCCGCTGCCGCGGACGGCAACTTCGCTCAGGATGACACTTTATATAGACACTTTTATAGAGTGACGAGTTTATATAGAAAGAGAGACAGCACAACGACATGGACTTTCAAATCAATGGCGACACCTATTTCGTCGACCTCGCCGAGAATCATGGCTGGGAGGTTTTAGTTTCCACGCCGACCGGAGCCAGGCCGATCCCCGTTTACGATGACGCGCCCGACTTCGAGGAACTGACCGTCGTCGTGCAAGACGAAAGAAAAAGACGAATTGTGAACTAAGCTTCTGCAAGTTTCCGTTTCAAGCCGCCCCAACATGGCAACGACTCCCAAAAAAGATTATTACGAAATCCTCGGCGTAAAGAAGTCTGCTTCCGCAGACGAGATTCGCAAGGCGTTTCGCAAGCTGGCGCGGAAGTACCATCCTGACGTCAACCCCGGGGATAAGTCTGCCGAGGAGAAGTTTAAGACGCTCTCCGAGGCGAACGACGTTCTCAGCGATCCCAAGAAGCGCAAAATCTACGATCAGGTTGGGTTTTATTCCGACAATATCGATCCGGCGACGGCGGAGGCTTACGCGCGCGGCGGCGGCGCGGGCGGATTCGCCGGAGGCGCGCCGGGAGGATTTCCGGGTGCGGGCCAAGCTGGCGGACAGAGTGTTCCGTTTGATTTTGGCGGCTTCGACTTTTCTGATCTGGCCGATAGCGCGGGGCGCGGCCGGCGAAGTGGCGGTGGCGGCGGATTTAAGGACATCTTCTCGGGAATCTTCGGCGGCGGCACGCGGAGCAACGGTACCGAATGTTGGACCAGAGGCGGGCAGTGATCTCGAATATCAGGTCAACGTGCCGTTCTGGACGGCGATCCGGGGCGGCGTGATGCGGTTGAACGTCACGCGGCAGGATGTTTGCCCCACTTGCCACGGGCAGGGTTACATCGAAGCGCCGGGAAAATGTTCTGAGTGCAATGGGACCGGACAAGTGACGCAGACCGGCGGCCGCATGAAGTTCAACGTGCAATGCCCCAACTGCGAAGGCACGGGCAAAAATATTTCTACCTGCCCCACCTGCCACGGCGAAGGCACGGTGAGCCGCACCGAACCGCTGGAAGTCCGCATCAAGGCGGGCACGCGCGATGGACAGCGCATTCGATTGGCCGGCAAGGGCAACGCCGGAGGCCGCGGCGGTCCGGCTGGCGATTTATATGTGATCATTCGCACCGAGCAGCATCCGGTTTTCCGGCGCGACGGGGACAATATTTATCTGACGGTTCCGGTTACTGCGACGGAAGCGGCGCTTGGGGCCAGGGTGGAAGTACCAACGATTGACGGTCGGGCTGAGTTGAAGATTCCGCCGGGGACGCAGTCTGGACAAAAGCTGCGGCTGCGGGAAAAAGGCGTGCCTTCAGCAACGAAAGATGGCGTGCGCGGGGACGAGATCGTCGAGATCACCGTGACCGTGCCCATGCCGCGGGATGAGCGCACAAAAGAACTGCTGCGCGAGTTGGCCAAGTTGAACCCGGAAGATCCGCGGGAAGAGTTGTGGAAGAAAGTCTAGCCCTCGCTGGTCCGCCGCCCTTATTGATGACTTTTCGTCAAATACAATACTTGACTAAGTCAACTATGCTTGCGACAATCAAGCATGGCTTCCGCGACCGCATTACAAGTTTCCCCCGACCGCATCGCCGCTGTTCGCCGCTTTAACCGCTTTTACACCCGGCAGATCGGACTGCTCGACGAAGGCCTGCTCAGCAGCCCGCTTTCCCTGACCGAGGCGCGCACTTTGTACGAACTAGCTCACCGCAAACAATCGACAGCGGCAGAATTGTGCAGCGCTCTCGGACTGGACCCCGGATACCTGAGCCGAATCCTGAGCGGTTTCGAGAAGAAGCATCTGCTTGAAAAGAAGCAGTCGCCCAAAGATGCCCGGCAGACACTGTTGGCGCTAACAAAAAAGGGGCGGCAGGTGTTCGAACCGCTGAATGCGCGGTCCGACGAGCAGGTGAGAGACATCCTGAACAAGTTGTCTCCGGCGAAGCAGGACGATCTCCTGCACTCCATGCGGACGGTCGAGTCGGTACTGGGCCCGGGCGCCGAAGGCGGAAAGTCCTACGTGCTCCGGCAGCACCGACCTGGGGATATGGGTTGGGTGGTTTGGCGCCACGGTGTGCTGTATTCGCAGGAATATCGCTACGATGAGCGCTTTGAGGCGCTGGTCGCCGAGATTGTGGCGGAGTTTGTTGCAAAGCTCGATGCAGCGTACGAGCGCTGCTGGATCGCCGAACGGGATGGGGAAAATGTCGGGTCGGTATTTCTCGTAAAGAAGTCCGCATCGGTAGCCAAGCTACGCCTGCTGCTGGTTGAGCCTTCGGCGCGCGGGTTGGGGATTGGAAAACGTCTTGTGGCGGAGTGTGTGCGATTCGCCCGACAAGCTGGATACAAGAAAATCCGGCTATGGACACAAAGCGAACTGGCAGCAGCGCGGCGCATTTATCAGGATGCTGGCTTCAAACTAGTGCGCGAGGAAAAGCATTCCAGTTGGAGCCGAAAAGATCTGGTGGCCGAAACCTGGGAACTGAAGCTCTGAGCGACTTGGGAGCACGCGTTACGTCGGTACACTGGCCTGCCTGACAAAAATTTTCGAAAGTTTTCCACATTTTTCTTGCATCGTTGGAAAATTCCCGTAATCTCTAACATGCGAACTAACTCCAGCGGAATTTCTGGAATCTAAACAAACCAGAAAGCTCGAGCACGCTTTTGATTTCGATTTCGAAAGAAGACCAGCCCGCTGCGGAGTAGCTGAGAGTGAGTCGCTTGAGGAGGAAGACATAGAAATTGGCAACAGCTAGCGCCCCGCAACAAATAGAGAACCCCCAGCCTCTCGCCGCCGTTCCTAATAAGGCTCCCAACCGGAACCCGATCGTCAAGAAAACGTTCGTGCGCCTCACCCTGTGGCCTTTGGTGGCCGCCACCTTTTTTATGGTGTCGGGTGGAACCTACGGCACGGAAGACATTGTGCACGGCGCCGGGTACGGACGCGCGATTCTGATTCTGCTGCTCACCCCGCTGCTCTGGAGCCTGCCGACGGCGTTCATGATCGGCGAGCTTTCGAGCGCGCTGCCCTACGAAGGCGGCTACTACGCCTGGGTGCGCCGCGCCATGGGAAATTTCTGGGGATTTCAGGAAGCGTGGCTCTCGCTGGTGGCGTCCATTTTCGACATGGCGATTTATCCCACGCTGTTTGTGGCCTACCTGACCCGCATGTTTCCATATTTCCAGCAGGGCAATCGCGGATGGTGGGTTGCGCTGGCGGTGGTGATTGCCTGTGCCGGGCTGAATATCGCCGGGGTCAAAGTGGTTTCGCTGACCTCGTTGTGGCTTTTTTTCGCACTGTCGGCGCCATTCGTCGCCAGTGTGTTGATTGCTCCGTTCAAGATTGGAGCGCTGGCGAATGCCGTGACCAAGCCGACCACTTCCACCGTCGATATTCTCGGCGGATTGCTGATCTGCATGTGGAATTACATGGGATGGGACAACGCCTCGACAATCGCCACGGAAGTGGAGAAGCCGCAGCGAACCTATCCACGGGCCATGCTGGTTGCCGTTGCGATTGTGGCTCTGAGCTACGTGCTGCCCTTCGCCGCCTTGTGGATGACTGGGCTAAAAGCGACGGCATGGGAGACAGGTTCCTGGGCAGACATCGCTGGATTGCTCGGTGGACCACTACTGCGCATCGGAGTGGTGCTCGGCGGAGTCATTAGTGCCTTTGGCATGTTCAACGCTTTGGTGATGAGCTATTCGCGCCTGCCGCTGGCGATGGCGCAGGATGGCATGCTGCCGGGAATTTTTGCCAAGCTGCAGAAAAAATCGCGCGCCCCATGGGTTGCGATTCTGGCATTGGCCGCCTGTTGGGCGATGTGCCTGGGCCTGGGCTTCGCCCGGCTGGTGACGATCGACATTCTTCTTTATGGCTTCAGCTTGTCGCTGGAGTTTGTGGCACTGATCGTGTTGCGCTTCCGGGAACCGAATCTGGTGCGTCCGTTCCGTGTTCCCGGCGGATTATTTGGCGCGATCGCGATTGGCATTCCTCCGATGCTGCTATTGGGCTTTGCCGTGTTGCGGGCCGATCATGAATCGATTCTGGGAATGAGCTCATTCGCCTTTGGCATGATTCTGATTGCGGCGGGGGTGGTGGCATACGCGGTCAATCATTTGTTGAAGCCGCAAGGATGGGCAGTAACCACGGAAAAAGCTCAACCCGCGGCCTGAGTTCGTGCGCCGCAGAAAAAAAGAGGATCGGGAGATCCCGGTCCTCTTCATTCTTTAGCAACGTTTCCCGAACGTTTTTTCCGAGACGTCTTTCTTAACTATGCAGCCGCTCTTGCCTCGTCTCGCAGCGCTTTTACTCTGTCATGCGCTCGCTGCACGCTGGCCGCCTGCCGGCGAACAATCTGAGCGATATTTTCTGGTAAATCGCCAGTGATTGCCTTCTGGTAGCTTTCCTTGGCGGTATCCTCGCCGGCCTCGACTGATTCGAGGATCGTCTTATCGCCGCCGCCCAGGCTGACTTTGGTATCGATCCAGGCGCGGCGAAGCGAGCCTCCAACGGAGCCGGAAACTTTCTTGTCCGGCTTGCCTAATCGGATCAGTTCCGCTTCGAGTTCACCGGCAAAACGCGATCGCTCCAGGCTTTCCTCGTTGAAGAAGGTCTTCAAGTCAGACCGCTTCGCGTGAGCGGCGGCGTCCTGGTAACCCTTTTGCCCGTCTTTGCACGTCTCAATAAGATTTTCGATTACGCTGATAGCATTATTTTTGTCCATAAATGAACCTCCGGAAGTTGGATGCCGGTAGCGAGTAAGAGTTTGGCGGGATTCTGCCGCGTGATATTAGGAAGAAAAGCTGCCCTGCTCTAAAATCAGACAAGGGAGACTTATGACCAAACGGAAATCGAAGGGCGCCTACATGATTTCCGCAGTCGCCGAGATGTACGGCATCCATCCTCAGACGTTGCGCCTGTACGAGCGCGAAGGGCTGCTGAAGCCGTCGCGCACCGAAGGCAACACCCGTCTTTACACCGATGAAGACCTGCAGCGGCTGGAGTTCATCCTCTCGCTGGCGCGCGACTTGGGCGTGAACATTAGCGGCATGGCCATCATCCTGCAAATGCGCGAGCGCATGGAAGAGATGCAGCGGCAGATTCAGGAGTTCGTGCAGTACATCCAGCAGGAAGTGCTCATCCGCGCCAACGCGGCCGCCGACCCGGCGAAGGGCGCGATCGTACCGGTGAGAAGGTCGATGGTGGTGCAGACGATTCCGCCGCCGAAAAAGAGATGAATGCAGCAATTGGCAATTGGCAATCAGCTGCAGTTACCAAGCGCTAATTGCCAACTGCGAATTGCTTACGTCAAGCTGAGCGTCCATGCTTCCCTTCAAGCTGATCTACAGCGACGGCTACTACCTGCCCATCGGTGCGCACGTCTTTTCTGCCGAAAAATACCGCTGCATCCGCGAACGGCTGCTGGCGAACGGTATCGCCGACGCGAGCGATTTTTTAGAACCTAAACCCGCTAACGACGAAGACATCTTGCTGGTGCACACGCCGGAATATGTGGACAAGCTGAAGACTGGAACCCTAAGCGCGCGCGAACAGATGGAACTCGAGATTCCTTTCTCGCAGGAGCTGGTCGGGGCATTCTGGCTGGCGGCCGGAGGATCGATATTAGCGGCGCGGCAGGCCTTGGCGGACGGCGTCTCGGTCAACATTGGCGGAGGCTTTCATCACGCCTTTCCCGACCACGGCGAAGGATTCTGCATGATTCATGACGTGGCTGTGGCCATCCGGCGGTTGCAGCGCGACGGCAAGATTCGCGCGGCGATGACAGTGGATTGCGACGTTCATCAGGGAAATGGCACAGCCGCGATTTTTGCTGGGATGCGTACGCCGGGAGATCCGCTGCCGTCAGCTTCGGGATCGCCGGCCAGTACGCAGA
Source organism: uncultured Acidobacteriaceae bacterium (assembly GCA_963838015.1). GTDB lineage: Bacteria > Acidobacteriota > Terriglobia > Terriglobales > Acidobacteriaceae > Sulfotelmatobacter. The sequence goes on from CAWIPG010000002.1 coordinate 1,157,458, forward strand.
CAACTCACGGGAATAACGCGAACGCCAGCGACGTCTTCACCATCTCGCTGCATCAGCACAACAACTATCCAATGTGGAAGCCGCCATCATCGATTGACGTCGATCTCCCTGATGGTATTGGAGACGACGACTACCTGGCCTGGCTCGACAACGCACTCAGCTCCGGGCTGCGGCAGTTTGAGCCGGACCTGCTCTGCTACATCGCGGGCGCTGATCCTTATCAAGAAGATCAGCTGGGCGGCCTTTCTTTGACCATCGAGGGATTGAAAAAGCGCGACGAACTCGTCTTCCGCGTGGCGCGTGCCCGCAACATTCCCGTGATGGTGACCTACGCCGGCGGCTACGCACAGGACGTGGAAGATACCGTGACCATTCACTCCAACACCGTGATCGCGGCGAAAGAAATTTTCACCGTAACGAAATGAGCACGTGAAAAGTTATACTCGATGAAATGATTGTCAGCCCGTCCGACCTTCAGCACAGCGAACTTTACGGCATTCTGCTTAATTCCGTAGGACCACGCCCGATTGCGTGGGTATCCACCATGAGCGCATCGGGAGAGCTTAATCTCGCACCATTTTCTTTTTTCAATGCGGTGTGCGTCGATCCTCCGTTGCTGGCGTTTGCCCCTGGGCATCGGCCCTCCAAGCAGCAGCAATCCGGCCACGGCGAGGCCAAGGATACGTTGCGAAATGTTCGCGAGACCAAAGAGTTTGTGGTGAACATCGTCACCTATGAATTAGCGGAGGCGATGAACCTAACCAGCGGCGAATATGATCCATCGGTGAACGAATTCGAAGTGGCGAAGGTTACGCCGGAGCCATCGAAGATCGTGCGACCGCCCAGAGTAGCCGAGTCTCCGGTGAGCTTTGAATGCAAGCTGCATCAGATTCTCGACTTCGCGCCTCGTCCCACCAGCAGCAGCCTCGTGATCGGTCAGGTTGTTTCGATTTACATGAACGATGCACATATAAAAGATGGCAAGCTGGATCGCAATTCGCTGGATCTCGTCGGACGCATGGGCGGGATTCAATACACCCGCACGACGCAGCGATTTGAGATGGTAAGGCCGAAGTAGAGTAGCCTCAATCCTTCACTGCTAAAATAGATCATTCAATTATGTTTGAGAATCTTCAGGAAAAACTGCAACGCGCATTCAAGTCCCTTCGCGGCCAAGCCCGGCTGAGCGAAGAAAATATTAGTGAAGCCCTGCGCGAAATCCGTCTCGCGCTGCTCGAAGCGGATGTCCACTTCAAAGTGGTCAAAGAGCTGATCGACCGCATTCAGGCCAAGGCCGTGGGGCAGGAAGTGCTGACCGCACTTTCTCCCGGTGAGCAGGTCATCAAAATTGTGCGCGACGAACTGGTCGAAACGCTCGGCAAAGATACTGCGCGCGTTAAGTTCGCCTCGCAGCCGCCCACGGTCGTGCTCATGGCCGGACTGCAAGGTTCCGGCAAGACCACCACTTCCGGCAAGCTGGCGAACTGGTTCAAGACCGGCGGGCATCGTCCGTTGCTGGTTTCGGTGGACGTATACCGTCCCGCGGCGCGCGAGCAGTTGAAAGTTGTGGCGCAGGCCGTGAAGGCACAGATTTACGAAGGCGAAGTCGGCGAGGCCAACACGCCCGAGCAGCTCACCCAGGCGGTTGAGCGGTTAGTAAAAGAAGCCCGCCGCGAGGCCGTCGTTTCCGGCTGCGACGTATTGATCGTCGATACCGCTGGCCGTCTGCACATCGACGACGATCTCATGAACGAGATGCAGTCGCTGAAGAAGCTGCTGAATCCGTCGGAGATTTTGTTCGTTGCCGACGCCATGACCGGACAGGACGCGGTCCGCTCCGCCGACGAATTTCACAAGAAGCTTTCGCTCACCGGCATCGTGCTCACCAAAATGGATGGCGACGCCCGTGGCGGTGCTGCGCTTTCCATACGGCAGGTTACGGGGCAGCCCATCAAGTTCATCGGCGTGGGCGAAAAGTACGATGCGCTGGAGCCGTTTCATCCCGACCGCATCGTGTCGCGCATTCTGGGCATGGGCGACATCCTCTCGCTGATCGAGCGCGCCGAATCCCAGATTGACAAGAAAAAAGCGCAGGAGATGGCCACCAAGGCCCTCACCGGCGACGGCTTCTCGCTCGAAGATTTTCGCGACCAGCTAAGGCAAGTAAAGAAGATGGGGTCGATCAAGAACCTGATCGGCATGATGCCCTCGATCGGACCATTTTCCGGATTGCAGAAAGCCGCCGACAAGGTCGATGAAAAACAGATCAACCGTGTCGAGGCCATCATCAATTCGATGACCGCGCATGAGCGCAATCATCACGAAGTGATCAACGGCAGCCGCCGCAAACGCATTTCTCGCGGCTCTGGCACCACCGTACAGGAAGTGAATAACTTGCTCAGGCAATACGCGCAGATGAAAAAGATGTTTAAGCAGATGGGCAAGCCCAGCTTCGCGCGCAGGATGGCGGGGATGAAGCTGCCGGGAATGTAGAAAGACAGCCCTTAGCAGAGGAGATTCCGTGGGCGGTTTCTTCATCGACGTGATCGTTGGTTACATCGTCAGGTCGATGCGTAATGCCCGGCGGTCCGGGGGCAGCACCGAATGGGTTCTGGTAGAAGCAATCGTGACCGCGGACCCAATCAAGTCGAGTGGTTATGGCGGAACATCCGTGGAGATTGTCTACTCTTATCGCTTCCAGGGTGAACTCTACACGGGACTGCACGAAGAACCCTTCTTCCTCCCTGACTCAGAATATATGGAGCGGTTCGCCAAGGGCAGAACTTTCATGGTCCGTGTAAAACCAGACGAACCCGAAGTCTCTGTCGTGCATGACGGCGATCAGGCAGACGGCATCCGGAAACGTCTTGAAAGGACAGATTAAGTTGTGAAGTGGCGCTCTCTCGAGGAATCGGTTCCAGGAACTGATACGCGCTCCCTGCGCGAAATCTTTGCCGAGCGCAAGGAACTGATCGCGAAGTACGTTCCGGCGGAGGCGCAGGCTATTCATGCGCGAGCGGTCGCGGAGATTAGGCAAGAACACTTAGCTGCGAATATTCTTCCCGTCGGCTCCGAGATTCCGGATTTCCAACTTTTTGATCACGATGGCAAGACCATCTCGTCTTCCGACTTGCTCGCCAAAGGTCCCCTCGTGCTCTGCTTCATCCGCGGGCGCTGGTGTCCGTTTTGCGTTGGTCAGATGGAAGCGATGAATCTTATCCTGCCCGAGATCGAGCAGGCGGGCGCTACGCTTGCGGCGGTTTCTCCGCAGACTGTGCAGCAATCATTCTTCATGCGCGATCAGCACAAGTTGCGCTTCCCTCTGCTCTCCGATGCCGGCAACAACATAGCGCGGCAGTTTGGGCTTACCTACCGCGTTCCCGAGGAACAGCAGGCACTCTACAAACGTACGTTCGTCAACCTGCCCTTCGTGAATGGAGATGACAGTTGGGAGTTGCCGATTCCTGCCACCTACATCGTTGATCGCGATGGGACCGTGCTCTATGCTTCTGCGGACGAGGATTATGCGGAACGGCCGGAACCCCAGGAAATCGTTTGCCAACTCGCGGCGACCCCAGGGGGCTAAAGCCCTCATGTTTATTTATGCTTGTCGGCATGACTGAAGCCGTGCCCTTCCCGATCTCTAGCTCCGGCGCTGTCTGAGTCCCCAGCTTTCGGTACACTTGAAACATGCGGCGATTCCAAGACTGGCAACTGACAACCGGCCACTGGCCACTGCCCCTATGAACTATATCTACGGCATCAACGCCGTCGGCGAGGCCCTCAAGGCCCGTGGGCGCGCTTTTCAGTGGGTTGGCATGGCGAAGGAGCGGCACGACATCCGCTTGCAGCGGATGATCGAGGAATGCCGCAAGCTCGGCGTGCCCGTAAAGTTTCTGACGCGCGTGGAACTCGACCAGATGGCTGGCAGGGCTGCGCATCAGGGCGTGGTTGCCGTCACCTCAGCCAAACAATATAGCGATCTCGATGACGTGGTTGGCGCCAAGCGTGGGAAGTATTCTCTCGTCATCGTCCTCGATGGCATTGAAGACCCGCACAATCTGGGCGCTCTCATGCGTACCGCTGACGCCGCCGGTGCTGACGGCGTGGTGATTCCTGAACGCCGCGCCGCTCCAGTCACCGGCACGGTAACAAAAACCTCAGCGGGGGCCAGCGAATATTTGCCCATCGCGAAGGTGACCAACATCGCGCGCACGGTCGAAGATCTGAAAGAGCGCAATATCTGGACGGTCGGACTCGACGAGCGCGGCAAACAGACTTACGACGCCCTCGATTACAACATGGACTGCGCGCTGGTTCTGGGCGCGGAAGGCAAAGGACTGCACGACCTGGTAAAGAAGAAATGCGATTTCCTGGTTTCGATTCCAATGCTAGGCAAAGTTCCATCGTTGAACGTATCCGTCGCGGGAGCGGTCGTGATGTATGAAATCGTACGGCAGCGTCGCGCGAAAGATAAAGATAACGAGGCCTCTGCGGGTGCAAAATGAAGTTGCGCAGCCTGGGCTTTCTCTGTGTTCTCTGTGCCTCGGTGGTGAATGTGTTTTCCCTCGACCGTGAAGCCTTCACCTTCACCAGCTACGACCTGAGTGTTCGCGTCGAGCCTGAGCAGCAGCGGTTGGGAGTTCGCGGAAAGATCACGCTGCGTAACGATTCGGCGACGACGCAGAAGATCGCTGTGCTGCAAATTTCTTCTTCGCTCGACTGGCGTTCCATCAAGGCCCGTGACAAGCAACTGGAGTTCGTCGCGCAACCTTACACTTCCGATATCGATCACACCGGTGCGCTCTCGGAAGCTATCGTTACGTTGCCCGAGGCAGTCGCGCCCAAAGGTACGGTGGAACTGGAGATCGCCTACGAAGGCGTCATTGTTCTCGATGCCACTCGGCTCACCCGGATCGGCACACCGGAAGACGAAGCTAACGCGAGCGACTGGGACCAGATCAGCACAAAGTTTACCGCGGTGCGCGGAGCAGGATACGTGGCGTGGTACCCCATCGCCACCGAAGCGGCGAGTCTTTCGGAAGGCAGCGATCTGTTCGAGGTCTTGGGCCGATGGAAAGCGCGAGAAGTTACATCGGTCATGAAAGTTGGCTTCGCAGGGCCGGCCGTCGCCTCAGATGCTACTCCGCCCACCACACTGTGCGGCGGAGACGAGTTGCACACAGTCACAACGGGAGGAAGCCCCAAATTTCCCGGATCTCAGTGTTCGTACCAGCCCATCGGGCTTTCAATCCCAGCATTTACTGTTGCGAACTTCGGAGTCGTTGATCGGCCTCCAGTCACAGTCTACAACTTGCTTGAGCATGCGGCCGCCGCTGAAACCTACGCAGATGCGGCTGAGAAAACCAGTGGATTGATTACGGAATGGTTTGGAGCGCCCCGGAGAAAAGCTGAAACTGCGGACCTCGGCGATCCTGATTTGGGTCCGTTCGAGAGCGGCTCGCTGCTGCTTACTCCTCTCTCGAATATTGAGCCTAAACTGGCTGGCCTGATCGCCGCCCACCAACTGACTCACGCGGCATTCGCGTCGCCACGCCCCTGGATCAATGAGGGCCTCGCCCACTTCGCGCAGGCACTTTATCTCGAACAACAGAAGGGACGCCAGGCTGCGCTCGATTACATCGGATCGCACCGGTCTGCACTCAGCGCGGCTGAGGGTGATAAAGAGAAACAGGCAACCGCACCCAGATCCGAGGATGAAGTCAATCGGTCATTAATCAATACCTACGACGAGGAACTTTACCGCAGCAAAGCCATGTGTGTGTGGTGGATGCTGCGCGACATGATCGGAGACGGGGCGTTGAAGAAAGCGCTCGCGTCGTACCGTCCAGAGCAGGACGAGGAACCTTCTTACCTGCAGGGATTGATCAAGGCGCAGACGCAGCGCGATCTCGAGTGGTTTTTCGACGATTGGGTTTACCGCGACCGCGGTCTGCCGGACTTCAAAGTGGAATCAGCGTTCGTTCGCAAGACCCTGCCTACAGGCTATCTGCTCACCGTCACAGTGGACAATCTGGGCACGGCAGGAGCAGAAGTTCCGGTCACGGTGAAGCTTGCCGGCGGCGAAGTTACGCAGCGACTGGTGGTGCGCGGCAAAAGCAATAGCGTGATTCGCGTGGAGGTTCAGAGACCGCCGGAAGAAATCGTGGTGAACGATGGCAGCGTGCCGGAGAGCGACACAACGAATAATACTTTCAAGATTGAGGGCGACCCTGCGAAGTGATAGGAAATCAGGCAATCAGCAATAATAGTTTCACTGGTCACTGATCACCGGCCACTGACCACTTGCTTTGTAAACTTCGCCAGTGCATCCAGTTTTGTGGCCGCAGCGCCAGAGTCGATCGACTGCTCGACAAGCGGAATCGCTCCTGTCAGGTGATTGGCGCGTGCCGCCGCCACCAGCGCCGGCCGCAGTGTTCAGCACGACCACATCGCGGCATGGAGATTTCTTTCCGCTTAGCACCTCGCGAATGATGGCCGCATTTTCGGCCGCATCGCCCCCGGAAATGTCGGCGAGCGTTGCGCGCTTCATGCCGAACTCCTCGGGATCAACTTCGTAGCTGCGGACGATTCCATCACGGGCTTCGGCGACGCGCGTCGGTCCTGCGATAGTGATCTCGTCAAGGCCATCGAGTCCATGCACGACCAGCGCACGGCGCAGTCCCAACATGCTCAATGCCTCGGCCAGCTTTTCGACCATCTCGAGTGCGTACACGCCCACAACTTGCCCCGAAGCGTGCGCTGGATTGGTGAGTGGGCCGAGCAGGTTGAACATGGTGCGCAGGCGCAGCTCGCGCCGCACTTTCTGCACTTGCTTCATCGAGGAGTGCAGATCGGGCGCGAATAAAAAACAGATTCCAACTTCGCGCAGGCATTGCGCGGCGCGCTCGGGAGACAACTGGATGTTCACACCCAGCGCCTCCATCACGTCAGCCGAGCCGCACTTCGAGCTGATACTGCGATTGCCGTGCTTGGCTACGCGTACGCCCGCGCCCGCGGTCACGAATGCTGTAGCGGTTGAAATGTTGAAAGTTCCGCTGGCGTCGCCGCCGGTGCCGCTAGTGTCGACTAATGATTCTGACAGCGCATCACGGCCGGTGCCGCTCAGGTCAAGCGCGCCTGCAGACGAGATGGGCAGAGGGGTCGCCGCGGCGCGGATGGCTTCGGCAAAGCCGACAATCTCTTCGACGGTTTCGCCTTTCATGCGCAGAGCCATAAGCAGCGCTGCGATTTGCGAGTCAGTGCAATTCCCTGCGAGCACTTCCGCCATCACATCGCGTGCTTCCGCGCGCGGCAACGATTGGCCGTGATTGGCGATGCGGGAAATGGCGTCAAGGATCATCACACTGGGAATTGTAAGGGATAGTGGCCGCGCGACAAGAATTGGTACAAGAATAGCGATGATTTCAGAAATTCGCCGACGGCCCATTCAATCTAGGCAGGAAATATTCGCGCCAGGATTCCGGCAATTCGGCAGTGGCTATGGCCTTTTGCAAAAGCTCGCGGTTATATCTATCGTGGGCGATCAGGCGGTTCATTTCGGCAATCGTAATACCGCTGCGATTTCGCGAGATGAGTTCGATCGGGTTTCCCTTTTCAACTTCGCCCTCCTGCTCCACCGAAAAATAAAATCCGCTGCGGCGGCTGTGCAGAAAGCGTTCAATCATATCGTCGCGTTGAAATTTTGCCGCCAGCTTATAGCAAGGCATTCGCGGCTGGCGGACCATCAATGTCGACGAACCAACCTGGATGCGGTCGCCGATGTGAAGATCGTCCTCGCTCAGGCCTTCAGTCGTAAAGTTCTCGCCAAATGCGCCGGGCGGCAACTTCTCCTTGGGCAATTCATGTCGCCAATATTCGTAATGCTCGGCAGGATATCCGTAGACCGCTTTGTAAATTCCTCCGTGAACACTAAGGTCGGCTTGCCGATCACCATCCAGATTCAAAGTGTGCAGCGTGACCAATCCAGATACCGGCTGCTTAAAAATGCCGGTGCTGATGGTTGTTCCCTTGTAGACCATCAACTGCGGCGCGCGCCACGTTTAGCGAAATTAATTTCATTTTTATTTTCCGGTGCTTGCGGAGACCATTTCAAATTATTTTTTCAGATACTTTCGCCGCCGCGTTCCCGATTTAAGACTTAGATGTAGCGTTTATTGAAAGGACGCGCAGGCTGTTTGCTCAAACCCCGCACCGTTCTATAAAATTAGGGGTTTGCTGCCGCGGTCTTAAGCTGCAAGCGTGTTCCTGCCGATCCTACAGCTGGAAAAGAAATCATTATGAAAATCCATGAGTATCAGGGAAAAGCGATTCTTAAGAAGTATGGTGTGACTGTGCCGCGCGGGACCATGGCGACCTCGCGCGAAGAGGCCGAGGCTGCCGCTCGAGAACTGCTCAGCTCAGGCGCGACCGGAGTGGTGGTGAAGGCGCAGATTCATGCTGGCGGGCGCGGCAAGGGCGGAGGCGTAAAAATCGCCGAGTCGGTGAGCGAAGCTGGAGATCTCGCCGAAAAGATGCTGGGCATGAAGTTGGTCACCCATCAGACCGGGCCCGAAGGCCGCACGGTGCGGCGGTTGCTGATCGAAGAAACTCTGCCCATTGAAAAAGAATTGTATTTAGGAATTCTTGTGGACCGCGCGGAAGGCAAGCCGGTGTTCATGGCTTCTGCCGCCGGCGGAATGGAAATCGAGCAGGTAGCGGCGGAAAATCCCGATGCCATTCTGAAGCAGCACATCGATCCCGGCATGGGCCTCGAAGCGTTTCAGGCGCGCAAGATGGGGTTCAAGCTTGGGCTCAGCGCCAAGCAGATTAATCCCGCAGTACAATTTCTCACCAATCTTTATAAGGCGTTTCTCGATACCGACGCTTCTCTGCTCGAGATCAATCCCTTCATCACCACCACCGACGACCGCCTGTTCGCGCTCGATGCCAAGCTCACCTTCGATGACAACGCGCTCTTCCGTCACCCCGATATCCGCGAACTGCGTGACATTACGGAGGAAGATCCTCTTGAAGTGGAAGCCTCGAAATACAGCCTGAATTACATTAAGCTCGATGGCAGCGTGGGTTGCATGGTGAACGGTGCGGGGCTGGCCATGGCCACGATGGACATTATTAAGTACGCCGGCGGCATGCCTGCGAATTTCCTCGATGTGGGCGGCGGCGCGAATGCCGAGCAGGTGGCACACGCCTTCGAAATTCTGCTCAGCGACAAGAGCGTAAAAGCGGTGCTGATTAACATTTTCGGCGGCATTCTGCGCGTGGATACTCTGGCTACGGGCGTAGTGGAAGCGGCGAAGAAGACCAACCTCCAGCTTCCCGTAGTGTTGCGGCTGGAAGGTACGAACGTGAATGAAGGTAAAAAGATCCTGATGGAATCCGGCCTGAACTTTGTGGTGAGCGACACTATGAAGGATGCGGCTGACAAGGTGGTAGCAGCGGCGCGGGGGTAGTTGATAGCGATATAGCATTGAGGAATTTCATTTATGGCAATTCTGGTTAATAAGAAAACGCGGTTGATTGTGCAGGGCCTGACTGGACGCGAAGGCACCTTCCACGCCAAGGCCTGCGCGGCTTACGGAACGCAGGTGGTGGGCGGAGTGACGCCGGGCAAGGGCGGCACTACGCATGAAGGCTGGCCGATTTTCAACACGGTACAGGAAGCGGTGGAGAAGACCGGTGCCGACACAACCGTTATCTTCGTACCTCCACCGTTCGCGGCCGATGCGATTATGGAAGCGGCCGACGCCGAGCTCGATCTTATCGTCTGCATCACCGAAGGCATTCCGACGCTCGATATGGTCAAGGCGTGGGAATTTCTGCAGAATCGGCGTTCACGGCTCATCGGTCCGAATTGCCCTGGCATTATTTCGCCGGGTAAGTGCAAAGTCGGAATTATGCCTGGGTCCATTCACAAAGAAGGTTCAATCGGCATCGTTTCCCGCTCGGGCACGCTGACTTATGAAGCGGTGCATCAGCTCACGCAGCGCGGCGTTGGACAGTCGACCGCCATTGGAATTGGCGGCGACCCGATTATCGGCACCACCTTCCTGGATGCGCTCGACCTGTTCAACCGCGATCCGGAGACCGAAGCCGTAATCATGATTGGTGAAATTGGCGGCGACGCCGAAGAAACTGCAGCGGAATTTGTGAAGACGAAAATGAAGAAACCTGTGGTCGGCTTCATCGCCGGGCAGACCGCGCCGCCGGGAAGGCGCATGGGGCATGCGGGAGCAATCATCTCCGGCGGCAAAGGAACGGCGGCGGAGAAGATCAAAGTTATGGAAGCAGCCGGCATCCGCGTCGCAAAATCTCCCGCGGATATTGGAGAAACGCTGGTGGCGGCGCTGGGAGTGAAAGTCTAGTACTCAGTACCTTGTACCCAGTAGCCAGAAAAAACGAGCCAACGACTAACGACTAATTATGAAAACTCTGCAACGCACTCTTACCATCGTGAAACCTGACGCCGTCGCCAAGAATGGGGTTGGCGACATCATCGAACAATTCGAAAAACAGGGCTTCCGCATTCTTGCCATGAAGATGCTGGAAATCTCGAAGCATCAGGCGGAGCAGTTTTACGCCGTGCATGCCAGCCGGCCGTTTTATGGTTCGCTCACCGATTTCATGTCGAGCGGACCGATCGTCGCCCTGGCGCTGGAAAAAGAAAATGCCATCGCCGACCTGCGCAAGCTCATGGGTGCGACGAATCCAGCGAACGCCGAGGAAGGGACGATCCGCAAGAAGTGGGCGTCGAGCATCGAGCACAACGCGATTCACGGCTCCGATGCGGAGGATACGGCGCGCTTCGAGTTGAGCTTCTTCTTCGCGGGCTACGAGCTGGCGAAATAAAGTAGCGTCGCCATCTTGGCGGCACACTCTGCACGCAGGTTTCGGCGCGCACGACGGCCGGCGGGACGCCGGCGCTACCCGAGCGGCTCGAACAAATGGCCTTCTGTGCGGTCTGCCACTCTTGGCAGATCCTTCCGGGCGTACTGCAAAAAGTGCGGAGCGTTGCGGTGGGCTTCGAGCGCGGCATCATCTTTATACTGCTCATAGATGAAGAAGCGCCGCGCCTCGGTCTTGTGCCGGTGGACCTGGTACATCGAACAGCCTGGCTCCTTGCGCGATTCCTCGGTCAGCTTAGCAAACAACGCGGTAACCTCGGCTTCATGCCCAACCTTCGCCATCCAGGTAACTGCCAAAACCACCATCGTGCGCTCCTTAACTTAGTAAGTAGTCTCTGTGGCTGACCAATGGGAAGTCAATTCTATTTGCGGGATGAGGTTGTCTTCAACTCGGTTGTAAAGTCATCCATAAAGATGGTGTGGTCGCGGTCGGGACCGGTCGAGATCATGCCAACTTTTGCTCCGGTTTCTTTTTCCACGAACGCCAGATAATCGCGGGCCGCCTTCGGCAGTTGATTGAACTTGGTGATGCCTTGCGTAGAGGTTCGCCAGCCCGGCAGCTTTTGGTAAACGCACTTCAGCTTGTCGTAGCCACTGGCTTGCGCGGGAATTTCCATCGTTTTTTTGCCATCGACATCGTAACTCACGCAGACCGGAATCTCCGCCAGCTCGTCGAGCACATCCAACTTGGTCACCACCAGCCAGGTGATGCCGTTAATCATGGCGGCGTAGCGCAGCAGCGGCAGGTCGAGCCATCCGGTGCGCCGCGGACGCCCCGTAACCGCGCCAAACTCGTTGCCACGCTTGCGCAGATGTTCGCCGAGTTCGCCCGTTTCTTCGCTGGGAAACGGACCTTCGCCCACGCGCGTGCAATATGCTTTGGTGAGCCCGATGACGGAATCGATTGCATTCGGAGCAACGCCGGTGCCAATCGCAGCGCCTCCCGAAGTTGCGCTGGAGGAAGTCACAAAAGGATACGTACCGTGATCGATGTCGAGCATCGTCCCTTGCGCGCCTTCGAACAGGATGGCTTCGCCACTCGCCAAGGCTTCGTTTAGCAGGACCGCCGTATCGCAAACGAACGGTGCGATCTTCTCGGCCGCTGCCGCGTACTCGGTGTACATTTTGTCGGCGTCGAGCGGGTCGGAATTGAACAGCGCGTGCGCGATCATATTTTTCTCGCGCACCGCGTTTTCAATGTGCTTTTTCAGAAGCTGCAGATCGAGCAGATCGGCGACGCGCAAGCCCCGGCGGCCCATCTTGTCTTCATACGCCGGACCAATTCCCCGCGAGGTGGTACCGATCTTCACGCGCCCCGGAGCGTTCTCCGCGGCTAGTTCGATCATGCGATGGTAGGGGAGAATCACTTGCGCGCGGTTCGAAACAAAGAGGTTCCCGTCGACTCTCACGCCCGCATCCCGCAGCGAGCCTACTTCCTTTAGAAAAGCGATGGGGTCCAGAACCACGCCGTTGCCGATCACGCTGCGGCAGACCGTCCGCAATACCCCGCACGGAACCAGTTGCAGAACAAACTTCTTGCCGTTGATGATGACGGTGTGGCCGGCATTGTGGCCACCGGCGTAGCGGGCCACTACGGAGAAGCTCTCCGACAGAACGTCGACGATCTTTCCCTTGCCCTCGTCGCCCCACTGGGCGCCGACAATTACCGCAGTCTTGCCTCGTTTCAATGCCAACTCCGTTACAGGATTCGCGGACGCACACTCGCGCGTACAGCTGAAGACCGGGGTCGCACACTCCTTGCTCCGCGGCAAATACTTAAAGGCTTATGGGATGGAAGCGGAGAAGATGTGTACGGGATATCTTATCGCGCTGGTAAGGCGCATGGCAACGCGAGGGGATGGATGCACCTGAGTCTCAAGGGCTCGGATCTCAAGGTAAGATGGTTTGATGCCGAAATTTGAGAAACATATTTTCGTGTGCGGCAATCAGCGCCCTCCGGGAAATCCGCGCGGATGCTGTGATCCCAGCGGCCAGGGCAAGCTGCAAAAACTCTTCAAGCAGAAGCTCGCGGAGCATGGCCTCAAGGGGCGGGTGCGGGCCAACCAGGCTGGCTGTCTCGACCAGTGCGAGCACGGCCCGAACCTCGTGGTTTATCCCGATGCGGTCTGGTACGGATTCGTCACCGAAGCCGATGTTGACGAAATCATCGAATCCCACATCGTTGGCGGCAAACCGGTTAAGCGCCTGATGATGGCCGACTCCTGCCTGAATACCTCTACCTGTGAACATCGGAAGATCGGCGGTCGGTGACCTGTGGCCAGTAAGCATGAGCATCTGGCCGGAGTGTGTCCTATCGTCAATCGTTTTCGACTTCCTCTTGAAACGCTTTCCGATTCGTTGTCACCATCCTGGTAGTGTGACAAAAGTTTCCTTGCAGTTCAGGGGTGATATTCGCTCCTGAGCACCTGCATGCAACTTCTTTCACACTAGCGGCGAACAAGGGGTCGGTGTATGATCGCTGCCGTTTTGTACAGAGTAAGGAGATTCGGACCTAGGCTTCCTCTGTTCTGAGCCCACCTTCCGACTCCGCAGTGCGGAAAAATCAAGCAAAGTTCAACTTCAGCATAAGGGGCGTTTATGAAATCTGCGCGTTTCGTTCGTGTACCTCTCCGCGTGTGTCCAGCGGTCGTCCGCTCCGGCGTGGCGGCCTTTTTAATTCTCTTCGTCACAACCATGGCATGGTCGCAACAATCAGCTTCGACTCAACTTTCGAAGGCAACTCTGGCAGCACTGAGAACGCCGCCCCAGGTGGTCACGGGCGCCGCGACAGTGATCGGGCATTACACTGCTAATCCCAAATTGCGTCTGACCATCGCTCTGCGGCCACCTAACCCAACGCAAGAGGCAGAGTTCCTACGCGAACTTCAGGATAGAAAATCGCCCCAGTACCACCAGTTTCTTTCGCAAGCGAACTGGATCGCGCGCTTCTCTCCCAGCGAAGCCGACGAGCAAGCAGTGATGGAGTGGGCTACGAGCCAAGGGTTCACCATCACTCATCGATATCCGAACCGGTTGCTGGTGGACGTAGAAGCACCAGTCTCGGCCATCGAGACGGCATTCGGCGTGACCATCAACAGCTATTCGCTCAACGGCACATCCTATTTTTCCAATGACCGTGATCCCGTCCTCCCCGCAAGCGTGGAGAACATCGTCACCTCGGTGCAGGGTCTGAACAACATCCAACGCATGCAGACGCGCAAGAGCGCATTCACTCTGCCGGAGCCGGACTACGTTGCCGGACCGGTGGTTGCGGAAGGAACAGCGGGGCACGGCAATGGCAGCGTCGCGGCGCTTAAGGCTGCAATGGCGGCCAAGGCAAAGCAGGCCAAGGCAAAGGGCAACTCGACCAACATCACCAACGGAAACTACGATCCGAGCGACATCTACAACTCGAACGCCTACAACTACAACGCGTTGCAAGCCCTTGGGCATTGCTGCAATCCGGAGAACAATTCCTCGGGTTCACTGCCGCAAGGCTCCATTGCCCTCGCCGCATTCGGAGCTTTCGCGGGTAGCGATATTACCGGTTTCCAGTCGCAATATCCGTACCTGGCCTACTTCTATCAGCCCATCTACATCGATGGAACACCTGCATGTTGCGGCGATGAAGTGACGCTCGATACGGAATGGTCGACGGCCACGTCGAACAGCTTCGGATCGTATCTCGATACTGCCGAGGTTTTCGTTTACGAAGGCGCGAATGAAAACAACGGCACCTTCACCGACATTTACAACCAGATGGTAAGCGACGGACATGCCCGGGTCTTCAGCACAAGCTGGAGCTGCACCGAGTTCTACGGCTGCGACAGCGGCACCATGGACTCGCGGGACTCCATCTTCAGCGAAATGGTTGGAGAAGGCTGGACGCTGATGGCTGCCTCGGGCGACCGCGGAGCCACTGACGACTGCGCGGACCGGGTCGACGTGTCCTTCCCGGCCTCCGATCCCAATGTGATCGGAGTAGGCGGCACCTACCTGCAACTCTACAGCAACTCGACTTATGACTATGAAACCGGATGGCAGGGCGGCACCGGTTCTGGCTCCTGCGGCAGCAATAACGGCGGCAGCGGCGGCGGCTGCAGCGCTTACTATGCTGCTCCCGGTTTCCAGACAAGTCCGGCGTGCGGATCGGGAAGCCGCAGCACTCCTGACATCTCGCTCAACGCAGCTCATGGACAAAACTACTACTTCAACGGCTCGCTTTCGGGCGTAGGCGGCACCAGCATCTCTTCGCCGATGGTGGCTGGTTTCATGGCGCAGGAGGATGCCTATCTCTTGTCCTTAGGCAGCATCTGCGGCGTAAACAACGGCACCGAGCCGTGCGGTCCCATGGGCAACGCCAACTGGAATATCTACTTCGAAGGCTACAATCCCAGCTACGCGCCACACTATCCGTTTTACGACATCACTTCCGGATGCAACAGTAACGACATCACCTTGGCTTATGGTTTGGGCTATTACTGTGCGGGCACGGGGTACGACGAAGTAACCGGATGGGGAACCTTCAACGCACTGCAGTTCGCGTGGATGATGAACTATTCTATCGCGGCTGACGAGGGCGCACCGTACATCACTTTTGGCGGGCCTACCACCAGTAAATGGTATAACACCGACCAAATCGTCGACTGGGATGTTACCGATACGGGCGGCAATTACCCGCCGACCGGCGTTTCGGGTTACAGCCAGGCGTGGGATGCCGATCCAGGCGACGTAGGCAGCGAAGCGACTCCTGGACAGGGCAACTCTTTCTATAGCGGCCCGCAGCATGTCAACTCAGGCTTTGGTTGCACGGACCTCACTGGCGCACTCTGTACGGGCGGCCCCGTGAGCCAGGGTTGCCACACCGTTTACGTACGGGCGTGGGACAACATGGGCTTGGGATCCGGTGTCAATACGTATGGCCCGGTCTGCTACGACACAGTTGCTCCTCATACCACTGCCACGTTGAGCGGCACGTCGAGTGGTGGAACTTACACAACTGCTGTGAAGGTTACCCTCACGGCTACCGATCCTTCGCCGGGAAGCGGCATTGCCAGCACGGTCTATCAGATTAACGGTGGAACCGTCACGACGTATACCGCACCCTTTACCGTATCGACCGCCGGCGCTCATACCATCACCTTCCACAGCACGGATGTGGCTGGCAACGTGGAGGGCACCGAAACGACCAGCTTCTCGATTACATCAAAAACAGCAACCGGGCTAACGGCGTCTCCGAATCCGTCTGCCTCGGGCCAGTTCGTTACCTTTACGGCCACGGTGACTCCGACGTTCTCGGGCACACCAACCGGAACCGTAACCTTCAAGAATGGCACGTCGAATATTGGTACCTCGACCCTGAGCGGCGGAGTGGCCAAGTTCTCCACCAAGACTTTAGCTGTGGGCAGCCATTCCATAACCGCCGTCTACAACGGCGCAACGTACTTTACTACCAGCACCTCGGCGGCGGTAACGCAAGTCGTGGAGAACGCAACCACGACCGCGTTAGTCTCTGCCTTGAATCCGGCGGAATTCGGACAGTTCGTCAAGTTCACGGCGACAGTTACGTCCACGTCGTCGGGTACGCCAACCGGAACCGTGACGTTCAAGAACGGAACCACTGCTCTCGGCACCAGCAATATGAGCGGCGGCGCTGCATCGCTGTTCATTAACACCCTGGCGGTTGGTACTCACCCGATCAGTGCCGTTTACTCCGGCAACGCAACGTTCTCCACCAGCACCTCGTCGGTTCTTTCCCAGGTGATCAACAAAGCCGGTAGCACAACCAAAGTCGTGTCATCGGCGAATCCGTCCACTTCCGGAGAGACGGTAACGTTCACTGCGACGGTGAAGTCCACGACGACGGGAACTCCCGTCGGCAGCGTGAACTTCATGGATGGAACCACGAAGCTGGGAAACCGAGCGCTCAGCGGCGGAGTTGCGGCCTTAACCACCTCAACCCTGTCCACGGGAACGCACAGCATCACCGCAGTCTATTTGGGCAACTTCGACTACACCACCAGCACATCGCCGGCGTTGTCGCAGAAAGTTAACCCATAACAATCGAGCCTTGCGTCGTAACCGCGGCGCAAGGCCCGTTTTACTGCAGTCTGATTTTTGGTTCGCAGTTCAAGGCCTGCCAGATTGGTAGGCCTTTTTTATTGTGGTGAGAAGTGTGGAGCTTTTGCTAGCAGAAGAAGAAAGTGATGAAGGAGAAGATGCGCCCGCACTGTTCTTACTGGCAACCGGCTACTGGCAGCCGGCAACTGTCGTTATTGGTAGGCGCGGCAGGGATCGAACCTGCAACCACCGGTTTAGAAAACCGGTGCTCTATCCTATTGAGCTACGCGCCCCCTTAGCAAAATTTATCATAAGCTTCGACTGGAGTATCATGCGGTGTCGCATTGACCATCGCTGCTCCATCCCGCCTGGCGTACATCGATTGGATGCGGGGTCTCGCTTGCGTGCTGATGTTCCAAACCCATTGCTACGATTCCTGGCTCAGCCCCAGCGCCCGCCAGAGCAAGTTCTTCATGTATTCGCAGCTGGGAGGAACCTTCCCTGCTCCATTATTTCTATTCCTAGCGGGAATTTCGTTCGCACTGGTGACGGAAAAACTTTGGAAGAAAAATTTGTCTCCTGCGCAGATTGCCCGCGCCACAATCCTTCGCGGCGCGGAGATTTTCGCCTTCGGCCTGCTCTTTCGCCTGCAGGAATATCTGATCGCCTGGGGCTGGGCGCCGCTCAGCGACCTGCTGCGCGTGGATGTGCTCAACACCATCGGCCTTTCCATGATGCTCATGGGATTGCTGTGTTGGCTGGTGCTGTTCTTTACGCAACGCGGGACGCAGACCAGGCTCGCCCTCGTGCTCGCCTCAACGGGAACGGCATTGCTGATTTCTTTGCTGACACCGCCGCTGTGGACCACCTGGCGTCCGAATAGGCTACCCTGGCCGATCGAGTCCTACATCAACGGTGTACATAATCTGGGCACGCCGCAGGCGTGGCTATTTCCAATATTCCCCTGGGCCGCATTCGCCTTCGCTGGATTAGCCGCCGGATTTATTTTCCAGAGTGAGTGGGCGCGCCAGCGCGAGGCCCAGACTTTTTTTCTAGCGGGAGTGGCCGGTTTGGTGTTGGTTGCAGTTTCGCGCTGGCTTGACGCTCAGCCGCGCCAGCTCTACGCGGTCTACGATTACTGGCACACCAGCCCGAATTTCTGGTTGATCCGCGTGGGCATGCTGCTCATGATTCTGACGGCGAGTTATGCCTGGTGCCGATGGGTCATCGCAAGTCGAGCTGTCGGGCAACGGCGCGCCGCACCGTGGAACTTCAGCCCGCTCATTCAACTGGGTCAGGCTTCCCTGCTGGTCTACTGGGTTCATCTTGAATTCGTGTATGGGCGCGCCTCCATCCTGCCCAAACATGTGCAAAGCATCCGCATCGCATCTTTGGGATTGCTGACGATTTTCCTCACCATGCTTCTCCTCGCTTATCTACGAACGCGTATGAAGGGACACGGAGCCGAAATGCTGGCCTGGTTTCGGCGTCCAGCAAGCGCGAGCTGAATTCTTCGGCATTGTCATCCCGAGCATTATCCGTTGTCATCCCGAGCGAAGCGAGGGATCTTGGTTTTTGCTTGTACCATGAGTTACTTGTCGCCGCAGCAAGAACCAAGGTCCCTCGCTTCGCTCGGGATGACAATCGGCGGAGGATTGAGCATTAAAGTTGCGCTAACTGCTTCGCGAACTCAACGACTTCGCGCTCCGCCCAGCGGCCATCATAGGTTGAATCACCATCGCGCTCACCAACAAACGCACAATGGCCGCCGTCCTCGGTTTCAATGTACGTGATGTTGCGATTGGAGAGAATTTTCTCCCGCGTCTCCGGCAAGATGCGCACAAAGGGATCGTTGGCCGCGTGAATAATCAAGGTGGGGCGAGTGATTCGCTCGATCACGTGGGCGGCAGCAGCGCGGTCGTAGTAGTCATCGGCGCCGGTGAAATCGCAATAGTAAGCCGTGATGCGATCGTCGAAATCGCGCAGAGTTCTGATGCCGCGCAGTCTTGAAGCGTCGAAGCTTGCCGGAAACAGCTTCACTTTGCGGCGAAAGCGCTGAAACAACTGCAACAGAAAATAATATTCGTAAATCCGGTTGGCAGGTTCGTGCAGCGCATCGGCTCCGGCCGCTAAATTCACTGCCGGACACACCGCCGCCACTCCACGAAATTCCGCCGGACCGTCGCTTCCCCACTCACCCGCCAGTTTCAAAACCAGATTCCCGCCCATGGAAAAACCAATCAGCACGAAGCCGGGAATTCCATCACGCTCGACAAGGTTGCGTGCCACCGCCGCCACATCTGCAGAACGGCTGGAGTTGTACAACGTGGGCGCGCAGTGGTCCATGCCGCCGCAGTTGCGCTGATTCATGCGCACGACATTCATACCCGCGGCCAAACCGTTCCGGGCGATTCCCAGCATGTATTGCGATTCGCTCGAACCTTCAAGGCCGTGCACCACGATCAGCGTCAGCGCTCTTCGATCTTTTTGCCAATGACAATGGCAGAGCACAGGGATGCCGGGCTCCACTTCGATAAGTCGCCGTTCGGCTTCTGGCAGGTCGATACGGCGCTGCAGAAAAAATGCCGCGAGCGTCTGCACATGCCCGCCGCGCAGCCCAGCGCGCGGCCGAAAAACGGACGGCGCAAATGCCCGCGGCTTCTCGATCAAGCCATCTTCGATGCCGGCTTTTGAACTGGAAGGTGCCACGCGTCAGCGCTCCCGTTTGCGAAGTTCGCGCGAATTGATTCTAATAGCAGTAGCCAATTCCACGGGAGCGATGGCCATGCCGATTTTTGAATACATCTGCCAGGAATGCCAGCATGAGTTTGAGGCGTTGGTCTTCGGCCGCGACAAGGCCAAGTGCCCGAAGTGCGAGAGCAAAAAGCTGAGCCCACAGCTGAGCGTATTCGCCATGTCAGCCAAAGCGTCTGCGGGCATAGGCGAGCCACGGGCTACGGGAAGCTGCGGTTCCTGCGGAGATCCTCGCGGGCCGGGTGCATGCTCACTGGGCGACCTCGACTAGCGGGCATTTACTGCCCCGATCCACTCACCGCTACCCCCTCGGCAAAACTTTCGGCACAGCATTACCCGTGACTGTGGTTACCTTTGTTTCCCTGCCCTGCCCACCTACGATGCATGAACGGATTCGACCTGATTCAAAAGCTTCGGGTTGAAACCTTAGGAGCACCGCATGGATCGGCGCCAGCAATCACGCGTGTTCGTTGACCTTCCCGTACAGATCTACGGCATGGACGCCAATTCCCGTCCGTACATTCAGGCTGCCAGCCTGCGCACCATCAGCGGTCGCGGCGCAACCTTGCAGGGCGTGGAAGCGCGTCTGAAGCCGGGAGACGTGGTCGACGTTTTATACGAAGGAACGAAAGCTCAATTCCGCATCGTGTGGTGCGGCAAGCCGGGAACCAATATGGCCGGTGAAGTTGGAGTGGAGAATCTTTCCGCAGGAACTATGTTCTGGGACGTCGACCCCATGCGCTGTGCGGCCGCCGCGGGCCGGAGCTAGAAAAACAACAAAGACTAGAGACCGAATAATCCGCAGAGTTTCTCGCGAAGTTATCGTTAGCTTCAACTCCAGGCTGTAAACTCACCAGTGATGCAAGTAAGAATTCTTGGCTCGGCAGCCGGAGGCGCGTTTCCGCAGTGGAATTGTGCCTGCGCAAATTGCCGCGCCGTGAGAGCCGGCACGTTCCGCGGCAAGCCGCGCAGCCAGACACAGGTTGCGATTTCCGAGGACGGACTTTGGTGGTTTTTGCTGGGCGCTTCTCCCGATCTGCGCGCGCAAATTGAAGCCACGCCTGAATTACATCCGCGTCAGGGTATGCGTCATTCGCCCATCGCCGGCGTAGCGCTCGCCAATGCCGATATCGATCACGTTCTCGGGCTGCTTCTGCTGCGCGAACTGCAACCGCTGCGCATCTATTCCACAGCTTCAATTCGCCGCATTCTCTGCGAAGATAACTCGATGTTCGGCATGTTGCATCGCATTCCAGAGCAAGCCAAGTGGACTGATTTTAAATCCGGCGAAGAATTTCCTCTGCGCGATGCCGGAGGCGCGGATTCCGGACTCCGTTGTAAGCCGTGGTCGTTGAGCGATCATTATCCTTCCTATGTCACCGCGAAACGCCGTTCGCTACTTTCCTCTGGCGAAGCTTCTCTCGGCTTCTTTATTACTTCGACCTCAGGCGCGCGGTTGGCCTATATGCCCGCCGTGCCTCGATTAGACGCCGCTTTGCTCGCGGAGTTTGGCGCTTGCAACGTCCTGCTTTTCGACGGCACCTTCTGGAGCGACGACGAACTCATTCGCGTAAGCGGCGATAAGTCCGGGCAAACCGCACAACAGATGGGCCATGTCCCGGTTGAAGAAACCCTAGTTGAGTTGGCGGGAGTGCGCGGCCCGCGTAAAATATTTCTACACATCAACAATACCAATCCCATGCTGGACGAGGCGAGCGCTCAATATCGCCGGGTGCGGGAGGCGGGCTGGGAGATCGCGGAGGATGGATGGCAGTTCAACCTGGGGTAAAACTGAACGACACCGAGACCACATCGCAAGCCGCCCGCCTGCTTTCGCTCGAAGAGTTGCGCGCGCAGTTCCAGGCCGTCGGCGAGGAGCGTTATCACCATAAGCATCCTTTTCATCTGCTGATGCACGAAGGCAAGCTCACCCGCGGACAACTGCAGGCCTGGGCGCTGAATCGTTATTACTATCAAAGCAGCATCCCGATTAAAGATTCGATCATCCTCTCCCGCGGACCTGATCCTGTGTTCCGCCGGGCGTGGCGCAAGCGCGTGGTCGATCACGATGGCGACGCCACCAGTGAAGGCGGCATCAAGCGCTGGGTAAAATTGGCGGAAGCGACCGGTCTTGACCCGCAAATGGTTCGAGCCGGCAAAGGCATTCTTCCCGCGACCCGCTTCGCCGTCAACGAATACCTGAACATCGTTCGCAGCCGGTCGTTGCTTGAGGCGGTTGCTTCGTCGCTGACGGAATTGTTTTCTACCAAGCTGATTACGTTGCGCGTCGAGAAGTTGCGGCAATACTATCCGTGGCTTTCGGGAGGCCTCGATTATTTTGAGGCCAGACTTTATCAGGCGCCGGAGGATTCGCAATTCGCCGTGAACTATGTCTTCGACAATGCGAATACGCGAGCCGAACAGGAGTTGGCGATCCAAGCCCTGCGCGATAAGTGCGACATTCTTTGGGCTCAACTCGACGCGCTTTACTTCGCCTACGTTCAGCCGGGATGGCCGCCGCCGGGCGCGTTCCGAATTGAGGGCAGCTAGCATGGCGCCTCCCGAAGATTCAAGCCAGCCGCGCCTCGCAACCGGTTGCCGCTGGGGTGCGGAGAATAAGCCCGGCACGGAAGAGCGCATGATCTTGTTTCCGGAAGGCGCGATCAAGCTGCAAGGGACAGGACGGCAGGTGTTAGAGCGTTGCGACGGCCAGCGCACATTCGCTCAGATCATCGCAGAACTGCAGGCTCAGTTCGGGGATGCTGATCCGGCAAAAATTCGCGCTGATATCAGCCAGTTTCTGGAGCAGTTGCGGCATAAGCGGATTGTCGATTATTGACTAATCATAATTTTGTTGTGGCATGATCGCCGGCATAACTCATGATTCCCAACCCGCTCGCCCTCATCGCCGAGATCACGCATCGCTGCCCGTTGCACTGCGTCTATTGCTCGAATCCGCTTGAGTTAGCTGCGGTCAGTGCGGAGCTTTCTACCGCAGAGTGGATCGATATTTTCCAGCAGTCGGGCAAGTTGGGGATGCTGCACGCCCACTTTACTGGCGGCGAACCGCTGGCCCGGCCCGATCTCACGGAACTCATTGCCGGAGCCCGCGCCGCGGGTCTTTACACTAACCTCATTACATCCGGCCTCGGTTTGGGTGAAACCCGGCTGCAGGCGCTCATCGAAGCTGGACTCGATCACGTCCAACTCAGCTTTCAGGATTCGCGCGAGGACTCGGGAAACTGGATTGCCGGAGCCAAAGCGCACGCCCACAAGATTGAATTGTCGCGCATCATCCGCCAGCACAAGATCGCATTCACTGTGAATCTTGTCATCCATCGCCAGAACATCGATCACCTCGAAGAGATGATTGCTTTCATCGAGCAACTCGCGCCCGAGCGCATGGAGATCGCGCACACCCAATATTACGGCTGGGCTTTGAAGAATCGCGCTGCACTGCTACCCACACGGACACAGCTTGATAAAGCGGTAGAGATTGTCGCGGCCGCGGAGAAACGCCTCTCCGGACGCATCCGGGTTGATTTTGTAGTTCCCGACTACTATGCACAATATCCGAAGGCTTGCATGGGCGGATGGGGGCGTAGATTGATGCTCATCAATCCGGCGGGAAAAGTTCTTCCCTGTCACGCCGCGGAAGTCATTTTCGGACTTGCGTTCGAAAATGTTCGTCAGCAAACGCTGGAATGGATTTGGCAGGAATCTCCGTCGTTCCAGCGATTTCGCGGCGAAGAATGGATGCCGGAACCATGCCGCAGCTGCGAGCGGCGCGCGGAAGATTTCGGCGGATGCCGCTGTCAGGCTCTGCTGCTGGCCGGCGATGCCACCGTTACGGATCCTGCCTGCTCGCTGGCGCCCGCACATCACATTGTGGAGGCAGCGTTGGCTGAAGCCAATTCCAACGCCGGGATTTCACAGCCAGTTGCCGCATTGTCATTCGTGCAGTTGCAGCAACGGACCGGAACGCTGTGGAGCTATCGCACCAATCCTGAATAAGCTTGCCGGATCATCGGCACTTCTCCTACCAGCGAACGCCGAGGGTGATCGGGCGCACATCGGTCGTGATATTGGCATTCTTTCCGTGCATTAGGCGGATCTCCAAATAAAGTTCCACGCCGCTGGGCATCTTACGCGTCACACCCGCGCCAAGGTCATAACCCCATGTGTTCACGTTGGATTTGAGGAAGTCGCCGCCGATCGGAATGCTGACCCCTTCACAGGCGCCCCACCAGACCCAGAACGAATTGCAGCCGGAACCCGGAACCGTAGTATCTCCGCTCAGGCTGCCGTGGCGATGATAGAAGCCGGGACCGGCGAGGACGTAGCCGCCCCAGGTCTTGCTGGCGGGAATGTTGATGATGGGATCAAGAGTAATCGCGTAAAGGTTGTTGTTGTCCCCAGTTGCCGGCGCATTTTGCAATACGGAATCGCGCAGCGGTAAATTGGCAAAAATAAAATCGGCGCGCAGCCCCAGAATTCGATTCGCATTGCGAGCCACGCCGGCTGTGGCCACACCACCGCCTTCGCGCACAAAAGAGCGAGTGGCGCCGCTGTCTATATTGGCGCCGAGGCCCACATCATAGGTCCAGTTTTTATAGTTCTTGGGCTTCGCTCTCCGCCGGGAAATAGGGACTTCTTCGGCGGGCTCCTGACCGGTGTCAGGCTGCTGCGCCCCCGGTTGCTGTGCTGCAGGTTGCTGCGCGGGCGGTTGCGCGGATTGATCTGCGGGTTGTTGGGCGGGGGTTGGTGCCGCGGCGGGTTGCGCGGGCGGTGCTTCCTGGGCAAATCCTTGCGCTCCCAGCAGAATCATCAGCGTCAGCGCAGTCGCGAACTTTCCAATCATCCATTCTCCTCCCATAAACCGGGCGTGGTGGCGGACCATAGCGCTCGGCATGGAGAGACGCGTTTGGCAAAGGTTCCGCTTGTGATTCCTCGCAGGAAGGCATTTGCCTTGGTTGCGGCGGATCGCATTATATTACCAACTTTGATGCTGATTCTGCCGGACATGCCGCCCGCAGTCGCCAAGCGCCTCTATTGCTGCATATTTTGGCTCGGCATTTGGTTGCCGGATCAGTTCGCTTTCCACTTCGCTGAGGCGCGATAGGCACGTATGATAAAAAAGAGTTTCGTCCCCGAGAAGGCTTTGCCCAAGACACCGCTAAAGAAGGCACCGCACAACAAACCTGCCACGAGTGAACGGGATCGCGCTCCCGCGCGCCGGGTTGCGCTAGTGGGCTTTGGAACTGTGGGCCGGGCCGTGGCGAAGATTCTTTGCGAACGGAATGATGGTGTGCTTCGCCTCACGCACATTTGCAATCGCAATGTTGAGCGCAAAAAACAGACGTGGTTACCGAACGACGTAATCTGGACAGAAGATTTTCAGACAATTCTCAACTCCGACGCCGATATCGTGATTGAGCTGATCGGTGGCCTTCATCCCGCGGAAGACCTTGTGCGCGGCGCATTGGCAGCAGGCAAGTCTGTGGTAACGGCCAACAAGCAACTGATCGCCCGGCATGGGCCTGAGCTGCTAGAGCTGGCGAGCGCAAACGACTGCCAGCTTGAATTTGGAGCATCAGTGGCCGGTGGCGTTCCGGTTTTGCCGGCGCTGCGAACCGGTCTCTCAGGAGACCGGCTGCACGGCATTGCGGGCATTCTGAACGGAACCTGCAATTACATTCTCAGCCGTATTGAGACTGCCCGCATTCCCTTCAGCGAGGCTCTGGAGGAAGCGCAAGCGCGCGGCTATGCCGAAGCCGACGCCAGCGAAGACCTGGACGGCGGCGATGCCCGCGCCAAGCTTTCCATCCTGGCGCTGGCTGGACTGCACGTCCGCGTTGCTCCGGAAGACATTCGCGCCCGCACCATTCGTCCGGTTGATGCGATCGATTTCGATTACGCAGCCGAGCTGGGATGCACCATCCGGCAAATCTCGCGCGCCGACTTGAAGGATTCGACTTTATTTGCCGAGGTTGGCCCCAGCCTGGTTCCAGCTGCGTCGCCCTTTGGACGCGTGCAGAGAAATTTGAATTTAGTTTTGACTTCGGGAGAATACGGCGGCGACATGGCGTTCCTGGGCGCAGGCGCAGGAGGCGATCCTACAGCCGTTGCTGTCGTTTCCGACTTGATGTTTGTTGCGGAAAGTATTTCGGCAGGACCGCGACCGCAGCGCGGGTTGCAACTCATTTCGCCAAAAGTAAGTTGTGATTTTGAAACTCCGTGGTATCTGCGCTTTCTGGTGAAGGACCAGCCCGGCATCATTGCAGGCTTGGCGGCGATTCTTTCCGCTCACCAACTCAACATTGATGCCGTGCTGCAGAAGCCGGGTTTCGACAAGGGCGCGCTGCCTTTTGTGATCACGCTGGAACCTTGCCGCGATTCACAGCTCCATCCTGCGCTTCAGGAAATGTCGGTGTTGCCGTTCGCGCTGAAGCCGTGCCTCTGCCTGCCGATTTTGCGCTAGCCCGCCCGGCGCTCTCTGGTCCAGAAAGGATTCTTCAATCCGGCCGGTGCGAGAGCGCTGTCCGTTTTGGTTTCCGTACCAGAGTCGTCTGAAATTTTTTCGTCGGTCAAACGGGATGAGGGCTCGTTGAACTTTTCATGATCGTAGGATGACATCCGAGTAGGGGAGTCTGAGTTCATTAGGGTACCTCCACGGGCGTTAATACTCTGGCTTTATTGGAACATCTGGAGGGCGTCGGTGGGGCTGCAAAATCCTGATGGTTTGCATCGAAAAATCTGCACAAGGCTGAATTCATTTCGCAGGGAATATATTTCATGAGATACCGCAAACTGGGCCGGACTGGATTTGAAGTCAGCGACATTGCTTATGGGCTTTGGGGCATGGGCGGGTGGAGCGGGTCTAACGACCCGCAGTCGCTCGATTCGCTGCAATTGGCGGTCGACTCAGGATGCAACTTCTTCGACACTGCATGGGTATATGGCGATGGCAAAAGCGACAGCCTGCTCGGCGAGACCATGGAACGGAACTCAAAGAAGCGGCTGTATGCGGCTTCGAAAATTCCGCCGGCCAATGGCAAATGGCCGGCCCTCCCGAAATACAAATACCACGATGTTTTTTCCGCAGAGCACGTTCTGAAATATGCCGACCTGATTCGCAAGAAGCTGCGCACCGACTCGATCGACTTGCTGCAGTTTCATGTGTGGGATGACAGTTGGACCGACGATCCCGAATTTCGCTCCACGGTGGAGAAGCTGAAAGATGGTGGATGGATTCGCTACTTCGGGCTCAGCCTGAATCGCTGGGAACCAGAAAATGGGATCCAAGCTCTGCACACCGGATTAGTCGACGTAGTGCAGGTGATCTACAACATTTTCGATCAGGCGCCCGAGGACAAACTATTTCCTCTTTGCCAGGAACTGAACGTGGGCGTAATCGCGCGGGTGCCTCTAGACGAGGGCAGCCTGGGCGGGAAGATGACTTTGAAGACGCGCTTCCCGGAGAGCGATTGGCGCTCGGGTTATTTTGGGCCGGAGAATCTGGCGAATACGATGCGGCGCGTCGATGAACTCAAGAAAATCCTGCCTGCGGGAATGACACTGCCGGAAATGTCTCTGCGCTTCATCCTGTCTCATCCGGCTGTGAGCACGACGATCGTGGGCATGCGCGATCCCGAACACGTGCGGCAGAACGTGGCCGCAAGTGACGCCGGGCCGCTCGATGCTGAGTTGCTCGCCGAATTGAAGAAGCACAGCTGGGACCGTAAGCCACAACGAAAGTCTGATTAAGCCAAACACTGTGCACTCCGCATCACCCTACGATCTATGGTAGTAGCCAAGCCCCACACTCTAGTCTGTTAAGTTTCCAGCGAAGACAACCTCGCGTGCCGAACTCACAACCATGAAAACAGATTCGCGCAAGACCGCATTTTTTCTGACGCTCTTCGTCTTCCTCGCTTCGGCACTGTACGCGCAGAATCCGCGTGGATCGCTGCGCGGCACGGTGCAGGATGCCACTGGCGCGCGCGTCTCTGCGGCCAAAATCGTCGCACAATTGTCCGGGTCATCCGTGCAGCGCGAGGCAGCCAGCGAAGACCGGGGTGAGTTTCGACTCGATGATCTTCTGCCCGGCAACTATCGCGTCACCATCAGCGCCCAGGGGTTTGCCCCGGCGCAGGCGGATGTCTCGATCGCTGTCGCCACGGTGCGCGATATTACGGTCACGATGAAGCCGGCGGCGGCTTCGGAGACTGTCAACGTGCAGGGGAGTTCTTCCTCGATTACAACCGAAACCATTGATACATCGAGCGCGGTGCGCGGAGGCGTGGTCGGCAGCCAGGACCTGGAAACTATGCCGCTTCCGGCGCGAAGCTTCGCCAACATCGCCTATCTCGTGCCGGGAACCGAACCGGTCGAGCCTTCCGACCCCACCAAGGCGCGCATCACCGCGGTCTCGACTGGGGGAAGCTCCGGCTTGAACAACGAGCTATCGGTGGACGGCGCGGAGAATTCCGACGACTGGATCGGCGGCTTTCTGCAAAACTTCTCGCCCGATGGGGTTCAGGAATTCGCAGTGCGCACCTCGAACGAAGACGCCGACACGGGTTGGACCACGGCCGGATCGGTCGTAATTACCACCAAGCGCGGCACCAACGAATGGCACGGCGAGCGGCGCGTTCTATGACCGCCAGGCCGCGCTGAATGCGCGCTTTCCCATCGAGAACCCGGCGCCGAATCCGAAGCAGCCGTTCTCCCGCCAGAACTATGTTGGAACTTTCGGCGGGCCTGTCGCAAAAGACAAAGTCTGGTTCTTCACCTCATTCGAAAATGTACACGAAGACGCGAGCATCGCCTACAGCCCGGCCAGCACACGCAATTTGACGCGCTGGCACAATTGGCGTCAGAGGGATTGATCACCGGCATTCCTTCCATCCCGGTTCCCGCCACGGTTCCGATTCCCTTTCGCGACTATCTCGGTTCGCTGCGCTTTGACTGGGCGCAATCGTCGAAATCGAACTGGTTCCTGCGCACATCGTCAGACAGCTACCTCACGCACAACGCCCTGGTGCAGCAGGCAACGCTGCCTTCGACTGGCCTGCTCACGCACAACAATTACTGGAACGTGGCGCTCAGCAATAGCTACACTTTCAATTCAACCTGGCTGGGCAATCTGGTACTCGATGCCAGCCTGTTGCATCTGACGCAGACGCGCAATTCGGATCTCGGCTTCGCCATCCAGTTTCCTTTCAGCGTGACGGCGCTCACCGTCTCTGGCTTCGAGACCTTCGGCGACAATCAGTTTGCTACGCCCATCACGCTTTTCCCCGACCTGCGCAATCAGGACAAATACCAATTTCGCTACGACCTGAGCCATGTGGTGCGTGACCATGCGTTCAAGTTCGGAATCGACTTCATTCACGAACCGGTACTGAGCGGCGCGTTCGCCTCGACCGCGGAGCAGTTCACGACTTATCCCTCTAATCCCGATTGCTACATCAATCCGCCCGGGCCCGATTGCGGCGGCATCACGACTGCATTGCCGTTTTACTACACGCCGCCCAGCGCGATGTGCAATCCGATGCCTGATCCAAGCACCAATATTGGTTGCACCTTTACGCCTGCCGGCGACGGCAGCTTCTCGCAGAATGTTCAGCGTCTCGCGTTTTATGCCGAGGATTCCTGGCGCGTCTCGCATCAGCTCACGGTCAATTACGGCTTGCGTTACCAGACCACTTGGGGACTATTCGTCGGATCGGGGCGAAGCCAAGCCGAAAACGCCGCATATGTGACGCTGCAGGCGTTGCAGATTCCGATTGTGCCCAGCGTCCCGAGCGACTATCACAAGCAAATCGCGCCTCGCCTCGGGGTCGCCTACTCTCCGGGCAGCAGCGGGAAGACCGTGATTCGCGCCGGCTTTGGCCTCTACTACGACGATCTCGCACAGAACGGATGGGCTACTGCATTTCAGGGCGTCAACAACTCGAACTTCACCACTGGAACCTGCAGCCTTACCGGAGGCCCGGGCACTTACGCGCTCAGCGGCACGGGCTGCCTGATAGGCGGTGCAGGCGCCACGGGGAATCTGATCGGCTCTCCGTACAAAACGCCCTACGCCATTCATACCACTGGTGGCGTGCAGCACGCTTTCAATGAGCATTGGCTGGCGAGCGCCGACTACGTACACGAGCAGGGCAATCACGGATATCGTGGCTTCCCTTACAGCGGCGGCACCAATCTGCTCACTCCGCTCATTTCCACATCAGAGCCTGCCCAAGAATATGCCACCGATCAGACGGATGTGGTGCCGAATGTGAATGTGTTCGAGTCTGACAATCGTTCCAGTTACAACGGTCTGATGCTGCATTTGCAAGGGAACATGCGCCGCTTCAATCTGGTCGCGAACTACACACTCTCCAAGGCGCAGACCTGGGGATGCCTGCTGGGCGAACTGTTTGACTACGTGGATGGCGTCTGCCCGAACGAGCCAAATCAACCGAATCCCGGATTCCTGAATGCTTTCGGGCCGGGCGACTACGGACCGTCTGGCGAGGATGTTCGCCATCGCTTCGTGCTTGCAGGCACGGTGCACATTCCCGGCGGATTCGAATTGAGCACCATCAATCAGTTGGAGAGCGCCCGCCCCATCACGATCACGAATGCCAACAACACGGACCGCATCTACGTGAATGGAGCGTACACCAGTCTGGACGAATTCCGCGGCACGCCTTATATCCAGTCGGACCTGCGCGTCACGCGGCCTTTCAAAATCAACGAGCGCTGGCAGATCGATCCCTTCATCGAATTCTTCAATCTGTTCAACCGCAACAATCCTGGCGCGAATTTCGCGGTCAATGTCGCGCAGCTTCCGGTTCCATCGGCTCAAATGCAACCTAATGCGCAGGGCATCACCAATGTCACTCTAATTTGCACGGTCGCTGACTGCTCACAAACCGCGCCTATCACCAGCCTGAAGCAGCTTGAAATACCTGAAGGGGCTTTAGGAGATTTCTTCGGACCGGGAACAACTGTGGGAATTCCATTCGCGGCGCAGATTGGCGTACGGGTAACTTTCTAGACTGGATCGAGAATCAACCGTGAAAAGTAACACGATTTCCCGCTCGAGCCAGCCGTAGAGATTGGCAATTCAGATCGCAATTGCGTTAGGGCGCTAACTTATACACAAGTCCCATATCCGCGCTCCCGCCCTGCACAGCCGTTCCGTAAAGATTCCCGGCCGTATCGGGCACCAAAGCGCCCTGAGGACGTGCCCCGTTCGTATTAAAGAATCGCATCGCAGTGCTCTCCGTCCAAGTACCGGAACCAGCAGGCGTGAGCTCGAACACGGTTCCGCAGCCGTAGTCGCATGCGCTGGCGCTTCCACCACCATAGAACGTCGTGCCGTAGAGATTGCCAGCCGTGTCGAACGTCAATCCCGATTCAGGCTGGTATCCGTCGGTTCCGATGAGGAAGTTGTACAGAATGTTCTCCGTCCACACGCCGCCCGAGCCCGGACTGATTTCAAAGACGATACCTCCCCCATGGGTACCGCCTTCTGTAGTCGTGCCGTAAAGGTTGCCCATGGAATCGACTATCAATCCGTCGTTAGGGAATATCCCGTCCCCCGGACCATTAGTGAAGCTGTGGAGCAGGCTAAGAGTCCACCCACCGGAGCCCGCTACAAATTGGAATACCGTGCCGCAGGCGCTGGAACCGCCGGAGAAGCTGGTACCGTAGATAACTCCGCCAGGGCCGAAAATTATGCCCAGAGGCCCCGTTGCGTCCGTGAGGTTGTCGAGAAAAACGTGCATAGTCGTGAGGGTCCAAGGAGCGCTGGGGTTTGGCGTGAGCTCGAAGAGAATGCCGCAGCCGGTATACTCGACGCTGGCGCATTTTGCACTCCCGCCTCCACCAGCGCTCGTCGTGCCATAAAGATTGCCGGATGGATCGAAGGCAAGAGAGTTAGGGATCGAACCGTCAGGTCCGTTAAACCGGTATAGGACGGTTTCGGTCCAAGGTCCGCTTGAGGTGGGGGTCAGATGGAAGACAACTCCACAACCGGTGCTTCTCAAACAACTCGACCCCCCGAGGCCGCCGCCTACAGTTGTGGTTCCGTATAGATTGCGATCGGGACCCACGATCAGAAAATTGGGCGACATCCCATTGATGCCACTGAAGCGATGAAGAACGGTTTCGATCCAATGACCAGACGAATTCAGCGTGAGCTTAAAGACCGTACCGCAGCCGTCGTTGGGGGAACAATTTGTGCCTCCTTCGCCGCCACCATTGTCGGTGATGCCGTAGAGGTTTCCTGGCGAATCCATCACCAGATTGCCCGAGGGATTGGCGCCATTGTTTCCGTTAAATTTGAGGATGGCATCCGATGGTTGCGAAGCTCAGGATTAGAACTGCAATTGCACTGGCGTTTCTGACTGTTGTGGCAGGTTTTGCAGTGTGCGCGTGGGTTGGCATTGCGGCAGTCTCCTTGGGAGTAGAGTTACGGGAATGGACAGACCGTTGGGGGAGACAAACATACACCGGACTTCTGATTCCAGTCAAATGGCGGGGTCAACTGGCTAAGCTGCGTGGTTCAGCGCACCAGCCATTCGGTGGCTGCGTGCACACTGATTAGGAGTTCGCTATAAGTTGCGGCGAACGCGATTATGGCGACTGCGGCGCAGAGCGGGTATCTCCACGAAAATCGCGGTGCAGGAGCTT
Organism: uncultured Acidobacteriaceae bacterium; assembly: GCA_963838015.1. Classification (GTDB taxonomy): domain Bacteria; phylum Acidobacteriota; class Terriglobia; order Terriglobales; family Acidobacteriaceae; genus Sulfotelmatobacter. The sequence continues at coordinate 1,189,890 of CAWIPG010000002.1, forward strand.
GCCGCAATTCCGTCCAGGCAATCAAACGCTCGACGCGAGCGTTCACTGATTCCACCGGGCTGTGGACAAGTGCTGTTGTCAGTTCAGCGGGCGCTGCGAGCGGAGTGAGCAGCGACAACTTGATCACGGCCGCAGCCAGATCCAGCGCTTCGGAAGCGCTTGAAACGGCGGCATCGTCGGCGGCCATTTCAGTCGACTCGCGCCATGCGCTCTCGAATTCCGCCATTCCGGGGAATGCCACGAAACACAGAAGCAGCTTTCTCAGATTGTCGCGGCGGCGCAGGTGGACTACTTCATGGCGCAGCGCGGTCTGCAATTCATGCTCGGTCAACACAAACTCCGCCACTCCTGATAGCCAGACGCTGGGACGCAGAATGCCCGCCGCGGTGAGCGGAGGAGCGGCGGATGAAATTCGCAGAACGGTGATCGAATCCCCAGAACTAATCAAGACGGGATCGATGGAGCGCGAACCGGTGATGTGTGACTCGCTCGACCACTGCGCGATGGTTCGCGAGGCCTGCAGCAATGCCCTGGCCGCATTCCAAGTTCCTGCCAACAGAACAGCCACTCCACAGGAACCCAGGACTACGGGCAAAGCATCCATAGGTTCATTCACGGCGCGAGGTTCGAGGAGCAGAAACGAAGGGATGGCCAAAGCCAGAGTGACTGCCATTGCAAACACGAACGGAATCATGCGTAGCGCGAAAAGAAAATCGGCAGAGCGTCTCGCCGAATGTTGTTGCCCATATTGCCAAAGCTTGCGCCACAGCAACAAAACCGCCAGCGACATGGCGCCATAGATAATCACGAAAATCGAAAATGAAACCGCGATTCCGCGCACGGCGAACATTTACTCTCGCTCCTTCTGGCTTGAGCTGCGCGGCTTCGGCTCGCGTTGGCCCAACTCCCGTTGACCCAGTTCGCGGCGTTTGCTTTCCACCAGACCGCGCAGATCGTCGAGCAATTGCGCGTCCCGCTCGCTCAGAATTTCCACCAAGAAGGAGAGTGGCAAATTGGAGGCGGGGCTTGCATCCAGCAGTTGGCGAAAAGCGTGGCCGGCCGCTTCCCGATGCATCTCCTCACGGCTGAATTTAGGAGCATAGCGAAATGCCCTGTTCTCCTCCGAACGCGTCAAAACGCCCTTCTTGAACAAACGGTCAAGCGTGGTCATCACCGTGGTGTAGGCCAATTCTGGGCAGTCATCCTTGACAAGTTCGCGCACGGTCCCGCTGCGTCTGGTCCAGAGCGCTTCGAGCAAGCGTTGCTCCAAGGGACCCAATTGCCGCGACGTGCTTCGAAATGGGTTGAAGATCTTGTTCATTCGAACCGACCGTGAATGGCATTCTACCGTGAATGAGAGGCTCTCGCCCATTGATTTCCCGATTTGGAACGGGAGCCGGTAACGATGCCGGGAACCGATGGTCGGTGATGGCTTCCCGTATCGTGCCGATATTCACAGCAAAGCCATGCGACGCGGAAGCGGGCCAGAAATCAAGTCAAGAGGGATAAACATGAGCAGCTCAGTTACTTCTGTGATGAAGGTAGCGATGGTGCTTCTTATCTTGACTCCGGCAATCGCAGGGTTTGCGCAGGCGCCTCCGGAACTGCAGGCCAAGCTGAATGTCGAGATCAAACGGCTGATAGCTTTCAGTGCCGATCCCAAGATCGTTGATGCGGTGAAAGCTTATAACGCAACCCCGCCTTCGCCCGAAGCTAAAGCCATGACCAATGAAGAATGGCACAGTCTCACGATTTTCGATCCCTTCGTGCGGACAGTTGGCAAGAATCCGCTGTCGGAGTTTCTGAAGGGGATGCGCAATGACGTAATCATTAAAGTTTTCGTATCTGGCGCAGACGGAGGCAAGGTGGGTTTCGATTCTAAGACCGAGCACTGGACTCATAAAGGTATGCCTAAACATGAAGTGCCGATGAGCGGAAAAATCTGGATTGGTACAGTGAAGCTTGACGATTCGACGGGGCTGCAATTGATCCAGGTGGCATTGCCCGTGCTCGATCATAGAAAGACGATTGGATCGATTGATTTCGGGTTACGGGCCGACAAACTTCGCTAGGCGTCTTGCATTGGCAGGAGAAGTGAAAATCTTGAAGAATTTAAGCATCGTGCGCAGAATAACTTTGGCGCTGGCCGCCTCGGTTGCAATCACCGCCGGCGCAGTCGTGGGATTGTCCTACCTTCTGCGGGTATCTTCGGCTTTGTCCCGCGATATGGCGTCTACGGCGCGTTCCCAAAGTCAGGCCTCATTCGAACTTTTGGACTTTGCCGTCAGACTCCAGGACGCTACGCAAAAGATGGTGCAGGAACGGGATCCGGACGCGATTGAAGCGCTCATGAACCAAAATGAGTCTCTGGTGAAGCAGGCCCGGGAGAAGATCGAGCAGGTAGCCGAAGACGATGCCGGTGTTACCGGGGCTTTTGATGATCTCCTGCGCGCTGACGGTGAAGTGGCTAACCTGGTGATGCACGCCCACAATGTCGAATCGCGGCAGGCGGTCATTGAAAAGGTAAATCCGGCATTTGAAAAATTTTTGCGCTCGGTCTCTCAGCATCAGGACAGATTATGGCAACTGCTGGACACACAGGCCGCACAGTCCTATGCCAGCAATCGCCACCGGGCGCTTGTGGTCTATCTGTTCGTGGCCTTTGGCATGTTGTTTATGTTCCTTGCCAGTTTCGCTTTGGTGCGGGGAATATCTGAGTCGTTGCAGCGGTTGACGGGGATGATTCGTGATATTGCCGAGGGCGAGGGTGATGTCACCCGGCGTCTGGAGATCTCCGCCGATTCCAAAAGCGACGAACTGGGCGAAGTCAGCCGCCTGTTCAACATTTTCATGGACAAGCTGCAGGAAATCCTGCGCGGGGTTGTGGCCCACAGCAATCAACTCGCCGGAGCCAGCCAGCAACTGCTCGAAGCCAGCCAGCAGATCACCGCCAACTCCGGCGAAACCGCCGTGCAGGCCAACTCCGCTTCTCGCGTCACCCAGCAGGTCAGCCGCAATCTGCAGAGCCTTTCCACTGGCGCCGGCGAGATGACTTCCACCATTCAGAGCATCGCCGCTAACGCCAACGAGGCCGCCAAAGTGGCTTCCAGCGCCGTCAGCGCGGCCCAGGCCGCCAATGACACCGTCACCAAACTCGGCCAGTCCGGCGTGGAGATTGGCGTCGTCATTAAAGTCATCACTTCGATCGCGCAGCAAACCAACCTGCTCGCTCTGAACGCCACCATTGAAGCCGCACGCGCTGGCGAAGCCGGCAAGGGCTTTGCCGTGGTTGCCAACGAAGTGAAAGAACTCGCCAAGCAGACGGCCAAGGCCACCGAAGACATCAGCCACAAAATCACCGCCATACAGGCGGACACAAAAGGCGCGGCGGCGGCGATCGGAACGGTGAGCGGCGTGATCCACAAGATCAACGACATTTCCGCGACCATCGCGGCCGCAGTGGAAGAGCAGAGCGCAACTACGAATGAGATGACGCGCAACGCCGGCGAGGCGGCCAGCGGAGCCGGCAACATTTCGTCGAACATCGATGGAGTGGCGCAGGCCGCCGATGGCACGTTAGCCCGCGCGCAGGAGTCACAGAAATCGGCGGAGGAGTTGGCCTGCATTGCCGGACAGTTGAGCACCCTCATGCACCGCTTCAAAATCGAGCGCCGCGACTCCGAAGAGGAAAGTGCGGACGAAGTTTATGCAGAGAAGGTTCCGGCCAAGGCTAAAGCAATGGCCCACCGTGCTTAGTGAAGCACCGGCATCACTACGCGGACGAACCAAAAATCCAACAAGGGAAAGTGCGGAAGGAAAATCTGGGGTGGGAAACGGGAATCGAACCCGCAACCGTCGGAGCCACAGTCCGGTGCTCTGCCAGTTGAGCTATTCCCACCGCCGTCTTCATTATAGCAACTTCGCTGATGGCAACAGCGACGATAGCTACAGCGATGCGCGGATGTCAGAAACCGTCCACCCGCGCATCGTGACTGCAATTCCAATTGGGGTCGCTGTATTAACGCTTGATCTCAAACACCGTGCCATACGAAGAATTGCCGCCAGCGTCGGTCGTGCCGTAGAGATTGCCGGCGGCATCGAAGGTCAGGCTATCTACTGGGTTGACTCCATCTTTGGACCCGCTGCCGAAGGCATGCAGCACCCACTCCGTCCAGGGCCCTGACGTTGTAGGCTTCAACTCGAATGCTGTGCCAGAACCGGCAGCGCCGTAAGCGGACGTTGTGCCATAGAGATTGCCGGCGGAGTCGAAGATCAAACCTGCATAGGGAGCGGCCCCACTCACTCCACTCTGATTGAAATTATACAGAATTTTCTCGCCCCAGCCCCCCTTCGGCCCAGGCATCAGTTCATATGCCGTACCAAAGTCATATGCGCCGCCGCCGTTTGACATGCCGTATAGATTCCCGACAGCATCGAAAATCAGGCTGCCGACGGGCCAGCCCCCGTCGGTGAGGTTGAACTGATGCAGCACTCTCTCAGCCCAACGGCCGCCGGCTTCGGGTAACAGCTCAAACACAATACCGCAACCCGGGTAGCCCGTTCGAAGGCATGATCCGGTACCGCCCTCATATGTCACGCCGTATAAGTTACCGGCGGTATCGAAGACCAGCCCACCGACGGGAAATGCCCCGTCGGTCCCGAGCCCGAAGTTATGCAAGACCTTTTCGGACCAACCGCCGCCCGACTTGGGCGACAACTCGAAGACAGTACCGCAACCGACTAAGTTAGCTTCGGAGGTGCATGGCCCCGTGCCACCCCAATTTGTCGTGCCATATAGATTCCCCGCAGCATCGAAAATCAGGCTGCCGGAGGGAAGGTATCCGTCCTTACCGCCGTAGGAGAAGTCATGCAGCACCGTTATTGTCCATTCTGCACCAGTGTTGGGCGTCAGTTCCCACACGGTCCCGTAGCCGAAGGCACCGCCATCGTTTCCAATACCGTAGAGATTACCGGCGGCATCAAAGATCACCCCCCTGGTTGGCCGGAGAACCTCCATCTGAGGACTGGAAATTGTGCAGCACGGTCTCGCTCCATCCGCCGCCCCCACGGGGAACCAACTCGAAGACGATTCCGAAGCCGAATGCGCCGCCCTGACTTGTCGTGCCATAGAGATTGCCCAAGGAATCAAAGATCAGCTTGGACATGGGACTGATCCCGTCCGCGCCGCTGTCAATGTCGTTGAAGTTGTAGAGCGCTCTTTCTGTCTGAGCATACGATCGAGTGTTCGTCATAAGCGTGGCCATCACGAACATCGTTAATACGACAGTTAATCCGAACGAAGGTTTTCGGGCTAGCATGATTCATCTCCTAATGATAATTAGCTGATTTCGCGCTGAGTGGCCGGGTTTCTTGCGAGAAGGCAATCACTGCACACGGCCATTACAGATGTGAGTAGCGGCCCTCACTGGGGGAGACGCAAACTTTATTGCAGAAGCTCGCGGAAGTCAAGGACGTGCCGATCACGCGGATGCGTGGGTGGAAATGATTACTTCTCAGTCAGAAGTCGGCTCCATAGGGAACCGAGGAGGTGAGTAAGGCTGGAAAAGGAAACGCAGAACAAGAGAAACGAAATATTATCGAGAAGACCACGGGAAAAATCGGAGAGGCGGGAGAGCAACTTCTCGCGCTCAGGCAATTCCGCGGGATTGGAAATGTCTTCGCTCACAGGTCTCGGGAGAATTTCGCTTTACTGCACTTTCTTCGACTGGGCGTGAGCGACTGCTGGAGAACTGGCTATCCGCGTCCCACCCCAACATATTCAAATCCCATGGCGCGCAGGCGCGTCGAATCCAGCAAGTTCTTCGTGTCTACTATGATCGGCCTTTTCAGCAACTGCTTGATGCGGTCGAAATCAAGGGCGCGGAATTCCGGCCAACCCGTGCCGACTACCAGCGCATCCATGCCTTCCGCCGCCGCATACGCCGACTCGCAATAACGTACCGATCCGTTCAGGCGCGTTTTAGCATCGCCTAGCGCCACTGGATCGTAAGCCCGCACGCGAGCGCCTTTCGCAACCAGCGTCTCAGCCAACTGTATGGCGGATGAACCCGCCACTGAATTCGTATTCGGTTTGAAGGCCAGGCCCAAAATGCCCACGTCCTTGTTTTCCACTGAATTCAAAGCCATCGCAATCTTGTCGACCAATCGATCTGCGAGAGTGTGATTCACGTCGCGCGCGGCGGTCAGCACTTTCAACGTAACGCCGTTGGCTTTGGCCAACTCCGCAAGCGAATCCATGTCGGACTCGGCAAACACGCCACCCATACCGGCTCCCGGCTGCAGGCAGCGCGGAGCAATTTTCTTATCGAGCCCAAGAGCCAGAGCCAGGTTCACGGCATCGGCGCCCACGCGCTCACACAGGGCTGCAACCTCGTTGATGAATGAAATTTTCGTTGCCACGAAGGCCGTCGCCGATTCTCGTACCAGTTCGGCCGTAGCCTGGTTGGTCACAATCACGGGCACGCCGCGCATCACCAGCGGATGAAAAATCTGTTTCAGAATGTGTACGGCTTCGCTGGACGTCGAGCCCAAAATCAAACGATCCGGCCAGTTGAAGTCTTCCACCGCGCAACCGTCAGTAAAGAACATGGGCTGGGAAACAATCGTGGCCGTCAGGCCTGCATCCTGCAAGCTTTTTTCGAGAGCTGAAGCTGTGCCTACGCCTGCCGGCGTGACGATCGTGAGGATGGGTGGTTTAGGAGCCAGGCGCGCGATGCGCAGCACCACGTCGGTCAGATTGTCAGCGCTGTCTTCCGCCAGAAAAATGACTTGCGTCTTACGCGCAAAAGATTCGATGTCGGTGGAATAAGCTAACCTGCCCGCGCGCACGTTGCGCCGGATGATCTCTTTCAGATTTTTTTCAAAGAAGGGAATGTTGCCCTGCGCCATCTCGACCATGCGCGTGCGGTCGGGATGACAGCATGAAACTGGAGTGCCAAAATCCGCCAGGCAGGCCGAAATCACTGTCCCGAGAAAACCCGAACCATAGACTCCGATCTGCATCCTTCGCCCCCGTAGCTTTCTTAAACCCGGCTTAAACCCGCTCCCGACGCGGGATTTGCACATCTCTTACTCTTTCTGTTTACAGGGCGTGACATACCTGTGCAACGCACGGGAGTGAAATGTACCAGGGGCCATGCACGGTTGGCGGGGGTAACGTAACAGGCAGGGTAATCAAGCGGTGGTTACGAGTAATACCAGCGCGGAGGCGCTCGAATTAGTATTCCAGAAAAGAAATTAAAGAGAGAACCGAACTCGGAAATCTTTACGGCGAGACCAAGCTACCGCCGAGCTGGACCGGAGCCAGGTCCACCCAGCAGTTTGGCTCGTCTTCCCGCACAAAAATGAGACGGTCGAGCAGGATGCGGCGGCTTCCTGCGTACTGCCGCCAGCGTTCGCGCGCAATTCCCAAGGCCTGGTGCGCAGCTTGCTCCGTCGGCATTTTCACGACCGTAAGGTGAGGAATATAAGGCCACTCTTCGGCAAAAGCCAGTGATTGCGTATTGAGTTGGCTATGCAATTCATGTAAAAGCGACGCCGCGTAACCGACGCGAATGTAAACCGTGGGCGTGGTGGGAGCAAAACTTTCCATATCACCCAAAGTTACTTCGAAGGGCTCAACGCGGCCGCAGATTGCGGAGAGGACCTGCAGCGCCGCGCTTTCGGCTCCCTGCAAAGGCCGCGGCGGCAGAAGGGTGAGATGAGCCGCAAAATGAGGCAACCCGGGATGCAGCTCCCGCCGGAGATTCTCCACGAACTCTCCCACCGGACTTTTCACATACGCAACTAACGCATACCGCAGGCTCGCCATGTCAGCTAAAAATTATAGCGCGCTTCCGTCGTTTATAATTGAAAGCGCCGTTGATTCAGAAAAGTTGTTGTTGACAAAGTTGGGGCGTAGCGCAGCCTGGTAGCGCACCTGCCTTGGGCGCAGAATGATTTACTCCAACCGTGCCATTCCCTTTCTTGATTTCTATTGTTTCCAACAATTTGGGGAATCTGCCTTTCGTTCAAAGTGAACCCAAATGATTGAACTCCCGCTCATACGTGCACGGTTTGTGCACGGTGAATCGTTTCCAGTCGCGGCACATGCAACTGGCCTTGGTGGCCTAGAGCCAGCGTTTTCCTGTTGGGGACGTGTTGAGTTTTGGCGTCATTTTCGCTCGTCCGTACAGCGGCATGAAGACTCCGCGGGCTCGGCAGCCATAGATCGTCCTCCCGCGTCCACCGCACCCGCGGTACCGCAGCGGTCATGGTGCCGCACCCAATCGCCCAGGTTGGAAATGAGGCCCGGTTTCGTTGCGTCCTTTGGGCGTCAGGTCCAGATACATGTAAGTGGTGTCCACCATTTCGTCGCCTCGCCCAAAAGTAGAATACGTGTGGAAGATCTCTCCAATTCCCGCCTTGTGGAAGACACTGAGGCCGGACATCTCCTCACTCGGAAATCTAGGAGAGCCGCAGTTGTAATCGATCTTTCCTGTTTCTACTTCTTCTTTGGTGAATGACACGTGGTAGTCGTAGTTGAAGTCGCTGCCATAAGACGAAAGCCAGCGGAAGCGCCAGCCCATGCGCCGTTTGAAGACCTCGATCTCTGCGAAGGGCGCTCGGGAAATCGTGACAAGCGACACATCGTGATGCTCTAGGTGGACGAGGGCGCCGTCGACATGGTCGGAGCGAAAAGAGCAGCCAACGCAGCCTTCCTTCCAACCCGGTCCAAACATGAAATGCGACACGATGAGTTGGCTTCGGCCGTCAAATAGATCAGAAAGAGTCCGCGGCCCGTCTGGACCATCGAACGTGTAATTCTTCTCAACCTTCACCCAGGGCAACGCACGGGCTGACGGTCGATCTCGTCGCGTTGACGGGTGAGCTGTTTCTCTTTGGCCAATAATTCCTTGCGCGCCTTGAGCCATTCAGCTCGCGGGACCACCTTGGGGCGCTCGACCACATTCGTCTTCATGACCGATTGTCTTCTTTTTCCGGTTACTGCATGTCTGGATGACCGGCCGCCCCGCTGTCTCGGGGGCCGCTAAAGTCGAGGTCTAGGCCGGCATGGCGGCACACGTCAGAGAGCAGATGATGGCTCTGACACCGACCCGCCTCTCCAGCTTTCCTCCGACAGGGTTGACCTCATCAGTGGATCAGATTTGTCCTACGCGCGTCCCTGACGACGTTGTCCATGCACCCATGGGACGAGACATTTCGCGCGCATAAGCTAAATCACTTGACCGCCCTTACGCTACTCAAGATCAGAGGGCAATTCGAAACGGATCAGGTCATTGCGAAAGCCACGGGTTCGCCAAGCCCCAAATGCGATCCCAATAAGGAGCCAAACGGCCCCGGCTGTCTTCGCAGGCACACTGAGGTTGAGCCAAAGTAAGAAGCAAATGCCGATGCCGAGTAGTGGTACGACAAAATCAGAGATCTTCTTCTGCTCCCCTCGCAGATAGTAGTGCACGAAAGCGGCAGCGTTGACTCCCATAAAGGCGATCAAGGCTCCGAAATTGAGCATTTCCGCTCCTAAAGAATAGGAAAGAAGAAAAGCTCCTACGATTGCGACCACGCCGACAAAAAGGACGTTGTTGCGCGGTATGTGCCGTTTCCGATCAACGGCGCCAAAGAAGCTGCGGGGCAGAGCGTCGCTTCGCCCCATGCCGTACAGCAAACGCGCAGCTCCCAACTGTGCGCCGATGCCCGAGCCCACGCTGGCTACCAGAAGAATCAAATTCACCAAAACGAACAGCCATTGGCCACCTACGCGTCCCGCCACATAGACGTAAGCCGTATCGGCGTCCGGAAAAGCCTGGGACGCCGGCCAGACCAATTGGCCTACATAAACCTCGATAGCAGACAGGATGCCGATGATTAGGCAGGTCAGCACCGTGGCGAGCATGATGTTGCGGCGGGGATCTTCTGCCTCTTCCGATAGAGTGGAAATTCCGTCGAAACCGATATATGTCAGCACAGCTAGGGAGGTGCCCCCCAGTACTGATCGAAGCCGAAATGTTGCCGGATCGTAAAATGGTCGCGTAAGAAAAAATGCGCCGTCGTGCGGATGACGAAAAATGTAACGTGCTGCGGCCAGAAAAAAAATGGCGATAACAACACCCATAGAAATCGCCAAACCCATATTTACATGGGCTGAGGTCTTGATGCCTCGCAGGTTGACAGACGTAAATAGAAGGAAGAAGAAGATGGCGCAAACCCAATAAGGGACCCCCGGCGCAAAATTCATGGCGGCTTTGCTGCACCAGATGATGCAGATAATTGGATTCAGCATGTAATCCATCGCCATGCTCCACCCGGTTATGTAGCCGCAGGTAGGGTTGATCTCCTGACTGACGTAAGTGAAAGCAGAGCCGGCGCTGGGATAGATTCGCGCCATTCGTCCGTAGCTGATCGCCGTGAATAACATCGCTACCATCGCCAGCAAGATCGCGGTAACGGCGTGGCCCTGTGCCCGATTCGTCAGAACCCCGAAAAGCGGCATCGGAGCGGTCGGCTGGATCACAATCACGCCGTATAAGATCAGATCCCATAGGGTCAGAGTTCGTCGGAGACCAGCTGCGGCTTCATGGGTTGCTTGTGTGGACATATTCTGAGCGAGAAGATTTCAGCGTCGCAATAGTCTGGTACCCGGGATTATTTCGCGATATCCACCCACGCCGGGTTTGACCATGCGGAAGCGGCACTGGGGCCAAGCGCTCGAACACGGTAGGTGACGTGCGCGCCTGGCGGTAAATGCTCTGAGTAAGTGGTTTCGTTCGCGGGCGCTTCCTTGACCGTCGCCCAGGCGCCCCAATCCACCGAACGTTGAATTACGAAGCCTGCGGCATTGCCGTGACCGTTCCAGGTCAGGAGGACGTCGCGGCCAGACAAGGCAGCCGCCAATTCTCCCGGGGCCTCTGGCGCCACCGGCCAATCCAAGTAGGATGAATCGGTCACCGCCACAACGCTATCTTTTAATGGAACGCGGAGTGTCTGTCTTTCCCGATTGACCCACGCGGCCGGAGTAACCCGGCCGCTTCGCAGGTCAACGATGATGGGATTTGTGATTCCACTGTTTGGGAGTTGCACCTCAACTTCAATCGGAACAAAGTTGTCCGCTGGATTCGAGACAACGGCCAGCCAGACGGCATATATACGTTTTCCGGATTCACGATCTCGAAACGCAACCTTCCTCACTTGGCCGTGGGCATATGGTTCGGGCGGATCCAGAAGAATGTCGGCGAAGGGATCCGGCTCGGCCTGACCAAACAGAGCCGATGTGGCTTCGAAGGCAAGGTACGCCTCCCGTGGCTGGAAAGCTCTCTTATCGAAGGTTTCGCCGTGCAATAAACCGAACTGATCGTCTTCGTTGCCATCGGTGCCGGGAATAAACTCCCAGAAAAATGGTTTGACTCCCTGCGTTAGGGCCTGCAGGAAAAATCGTGGGACATAGCGAGCCTGCACTGACTCGTTGGAGTTTTTCCAGGCCGGAACGGTGTTCCACTCGTTTTCCCAGAACTCGATGTCCGGACGAACGCCCGGCATACGCCGCACTGCCTCTCGGAACAGATCCGCGTCTTCCAGCGCATCCTCCTCTTCTGGAGGTTCGTTTCGTCCGTATCCTGGATACGTGTGATACGACATGACATCGATTTTCGAGGGACACTCCGCGAGCGCCGTGAGGGCGAAAGCAGAATCGATCTCACTGGTTCCACCAAAGATCACTTTTGAGTGTGGATCAGTCTGATGAACAACATCTGCGACCTGGCACAGCGCGCGTCCGTATTCGCGGCCCTTGGCGGCACGAGCCTCACGAGACTCAACGTTTGGCTGCCAGTAGCCGATATTCGGCTCGTTCCAAAATTCCCAATACTTAATCCTGCCTTTGTAGCGGTTGACCATGAAGCGCGTGTAATTCAGGAATCCCTGAATCTCGTCCTCGGTCCTCAGGCCGTGAAAAATGGCGGGAGCTGGATTGTCCTGATCGCCAATTCCGGGCGGGGCAGGTTCTATGCGCTTGGGGCGTGTCCCTGGATCGCCCTCATACAACGCATTGTCATAGCAGAGTTGCAGTTCGATGGATACACCATTATCGGAGAGAGATCGTATCGCCTCGTCCACTTCGGGGCGCACAACGTACTGGCCCGGTTGTTGTTCGATCCAATCCCAACTCGTTTTCTCGGAACTGTTTTCATACTGACCCAGCCGAACCCATTTCACGCCGGAATCGAAAACGCTCGTCCACCACTGTTTTGTCCACGGCAGGCGGGGAGCGCGGGGGAGAGGAAGGTTCATCCCAAGGCCCGCCGTCAATTGCGTGGAACGTCGCGGAGGGACGTGCTGGGGGACGATCTGGGCAGTGACCGGCAGCGTTGCTAATATCCCGACAATCAGCAGGCCGCACGTCGCAGCCGCGGCCCGACGACACGTCCATGGCTGAATCAATTGAATCGGCCTCGTTTCCATTGTGCTGGGCGATTCCAAGAAGACTTCGTTCTGCTATCTACTAAATCCGGCCCGCCTCTGCCAACGTGACCGGGTTCCTCCATGACTTGCTGTTGGCGGAGTTTTCGACCGCGTCCAGAAGTTTCTGCACTTCTGCTCCATCATCGAAATTCGGGTGAAACGGTCTGTCCGCGGCCAAGGATTCGAGGAAATCGGCCAGGGTTGTGACGAAGGTATGCTCGTAGCCCACGATGTGTCCCGGCGGCCAGAAATGATCGACGTAGGGATGCCCAGGACCAGTCACGAGCACGTTGTGCGGGCCCTGGATTTCGGTGGCGTCGGTACGGTCGAAAACTTCTAGCCGATTTAGCTCTTCAAGATTGAAACGAACCGCGCCGTGGGATCCATGAATTTCGAAGTAGTTGCGATTGCGGCACCCCGTAGCGAAGCGGGTCGCTTCGAACGTGCCGATGCTGCCATTTGCAAAACGAGCCAGCAGCAAAACAGCATCATCGACCTCGCGCTTAGGAACAAAAGTCTGCAGAATACTGGTGAGTTCTACGATGGGTCCGTTGAGCAGTAAGGCTAAGTCGAGAGAATGAGAGAGCAGGTCACCCATGGCCCCCGAACCGGCCAGTGGTTTGCGAAATCGCCATGCATCCTCCCGTTGCAGGTCGGCCCCCCAACTCTGAAGATAAGTGGCTCGATAATGATAAGGCTGTCCAATCTTCCCTTGTTCCACAAGTTGCTTGGCCAAAGCGATTGCCGGTACGCGACGATAGTTGTACCAGACCAGGTTCGGTACCTTGCGAGCGGCTTCCGCCATTTGCTCGGCCTCGCGAAAGTTTATCGCCAGTGGCTTTTCGCACAGCACTATCTTGCCGGCCTGAGCGGCTGCAATCGCAATGGGCGCATGGAGGTGATTCGGCGCGCAGATGTCTATGGCGTCGATGTCTTTTCTCGCGACCACAGATTGCCAGTCGGTTTGCGCCTCCTGCCATCCCCACCGCGCGGCAAATTGTTGTACCGCACCCTGGTCGCGGGCGCAAACAACCTTGAGTCTCAGTTCATAGGGAACATCGAAAAAAACGCCTGCTTGACGGAATGCGTTTGAATGAGCGCGTCCCATAAAGCCGCGTCCCACCATTGCGATGTTGAGTTCCCGCTTCTGCGTCGCCATTGCCCTCCTCAATCCTGAGACCGTAGGGACTATTGAATAGCTATCTCTCTTGATGTGACAGTACCTTACGAAACGCGTGGATGATGTCATCCTCATCAGGAGCGCCAAGGCAAGAGGGAATCGCCAGCAGGACGCTGCGTTCAAACAAACCGTCTGCCCGAGGGCACGTTCCCTTTGCGTAATCCCATTTGGAATCCCGGTTTTCGGCGAGCTCCCACGGAAAACCATTTCCGTCGATGCTGGTCTTGTTCACCAGGCTAACGATATTGGAGTAGACATGCAGTCCCCAGTCGGTCATCACGATATTGTTGACTCCCTGCGGCGATGCAGCAATCCCTTCCGCCCGCAGAGCCTGACTGATTCGCCGCGCTTCCTCGGCATTTTTAAAAGTAACAATCAAGAACGACCCGGTATCCCCACTCGGGTCGATAATCCGCCGCAGCCGAACCTGCGGGAACGCTTCAAGAGCCCGGCGGATGCGGTACTTGCTCTCCCTCATGTGAGCGACAATTTTTGCCAGCTTTTTTAATTGAACCCGAAGAATGGCCCCCCGCATTTCATCGAGGCGGTAGCCGCGACCCCAAAGGCAGAGATCAAGGTTGTCATAGATCGCTCGGCCACTCTCGTCGCGGGCGTACCCATTGTCCTGCACCGCGACCGCGCGTTGATACAAGCGGGGAGTGTTCGTCACCACGCAACCACCTTCGCCGCTACTCATATTCTTGTTCATCTGGAAGCTGAAGATTCCCATATCACCGAAGCTGCCAACCTTCTTGCCATCGATGCTGCCGCCCGCGCACTGCGCACAATCCTCAAGAAGGAACAGCTTGTGCTTGCGCGCGATTGCCAATAGGGCAGGAGCATTGGCTGGGGCCCCACTCATGTGCACCGCAATGATCCCTTTGGTCCTCGCCGTAATGCGACGCTCAACTTCGGCTGGAGCAATACAGAACGTTTCGTCGATATCCGCCAACACAGGGATCGCTCCCAGGTTCACGACTGCGGCGATCACCGCGACCCACATATAAGCGGGAACGATGACTTCCTGGCCGGGACCGACTCCCAGGGCTGACAGAGCCGTATGCAGAGCTCCGCTGCCGCTCGTGACTGCCAGCGCGTGTTTGACGCCAAGGAACTGGGCAAATTCTTTTTCAAACGCATCCACTTCTCCTTGCAAGTCAATACCGTAGTAGCGGAACAACGAGCGGCTCTTAAGCACTCGAACCGCAGCCTCAATCTCTTCGTCGTCCAGGTAGTGCATCCCGGGAAACTCTAAAGGCAATGGGTTCGTCCTGACTGGAGTTCCCCCATCGAGGGCCAACTGCTCTAGTGCGATCGTTCTTGGTAGGTCATTTGGTTGCATAAAATCTCCATGGTTCTTCATGCGAGCCGACTCAATTAACAGGCACGTTGTTCGACAACGCAGGAAAGACGCCGCATTCCATTGAACAGGGACTGTCTCGAGTCAGAGCGAAGTCCATCTCGGGTGCCATTTTCTTTGCGTTTAACAGCGGCAGTCCTAGGTGCAGACACCGGAGTTACTCGGTGCCTGCACTAAGAGGCTCCTCACCCGAGGTTACTGAATGGTCGTCAAAGCGCTAAACGCTGCTGCACCATAGCCGCTTGCCGCCTTAAAGGTTGAATCGCTGCTCAGAAGCCCAGGGCCATTAGCGCAACTGAAGGCATTGAATGCCCAGAACCAGTAACCGACTGCCGGTTCCGACCCGCCTTGGCTATTGGTGGGGGCGTTGGCCCAATCTACCATCGTAGGCGTTGAAGCGCCGGAACAGCCGTCTCCGCCATTCCCCTTCGTTAACTCGCCCGTCTCATCAATGACAACCGGATAATCACTTTCCAAAATATTCCCTTCTTGATCGCTCCAACACGCGGCATCCTCGCAGGCCAAGTCGTAGTAAATGTGAGCTCCAGCGGCAATATTGGTCATGGAAGATAGGGACGGCGGTACATAGGTTAGCCAGTCGTTGAGTTGGTTCGAATAATAGACCCCCGCAATAATGATCACGTGGCTCGTCCCATTTGTCGTGTTTGCCGCTTCCGTGCTGCGGATCGCCGACACCACGCTCGCCACTCCCTGAACGTTCCAGGTGTTGGTTGGCCCATTGGGTCCCCCGCACTGGTTCGCCGGATTCCCCTCCACATTCTCACATTCGTTCACGATTACCGAAGTGTCGCAGCCTCCATTGACATAGCAGTTCCAATCGGAAACCTCACTGCTCCCGCTGCCTAAAAACTCTGGTTCATTGGTGAGATTGAAGATAACCGCCGGATTGTTGGCGAATGTCGTCGCCACACTCTGCCAGAACTGGAGGGAATAGATCGTGTCCATAGCCGGAAAATTATCGATGTCATTGCTTTTCGCGCTGACCAATTGGTTACCAGCACCGACTTGCAGGTTTACCTCAACCACCAAGCCGGCCGCGTTGGCAGCGTTAACGAAGTTCACAATCGGCGTAATGTAGTTCGAACCGTACACCATTGTCGATTGACCACTCGTGGGCTCGCCCAGCCAGCAGTCCTCATTGAGCGGGATGCGAACAACATTTGCATGCCAGGTGTTAATCATGCCACCAATGACCTTCTGGTAGTCGGTGGTGTTGGCCGGTAAACTTGACGAATCCCAGACCGTGGGCGAGCCGTTGGTCTTGCCGTTTCCCAAGCACGCATATTCCGAGCCGGTTTCGTTAACCCCGCGTAGGACGACTTTCTGGTTCGCGCTGACCGCATGAAGGCCGAGAGTTCCCGACGAGGTCGTTACAAAAGTGTTGCCTGAGGTTGCGATACCAGGAGCTTGAGCAAAAACTTGTGAGTGAGCGCATGCGAGAAAGCCGCAAAGCACCCCAAGCCATGTCCAACGTCTTGTGTGGGTTGTAAAACGGTCAGGCCCTGCTTTCTTCATTGTGAATCTCCTCATTGTGGATCGAGTTGATGTACAAACATTTCGCTCATGTGATCGCACATGCACAGACGACTTACTAAAACAGAAATTTGAGAGCGTACTTATTTAGAGACTCCGGCCAAATCTTGTTTTCGACGCACATGGTTCGCCAATCTGACTTAAAAAATGAATTTCAGTGCGACCTGCCCGATGCGAGGATCACGCGCCGTGCTGATAATTCCAAAACTCGAGCCTGGTCCCGAACAGCTTTGCCCGGGCGCGCTGGAAACACAGGTGCCTGTGCTCGGATTTCCCAGGCCACTTGTAGCCACGAATTGCGCGTGATTGAATGCGTTGAAGAACTCGGCCCGGAACTCGAAGTGAGCACGCTCGTTCACCGTGAACTCTTTCAGAAGCGCCATGTCCCAGTTGTTGATTCCTGGGCCGTGGAAAAAACGGCGTCGCGAGTCTCCTAACTGACCGAGTTGTTCTGAAGTGAAAAGCGAAGTATTGAAATAAGGCTGACCACTCCGGGGGTTGGTAAAGCTCAACTTGCCGGGAATCACGTTTGGTACGTCGATCCCGTTACAGTTGGGTCCGGCACAGTTTGTACCAACGAGCGAGTTGTCATCGAGTTCGAGCAGCGTCACTGGGAGGCCGGTGGAAAACCTGGTGATACCCGAAAATTTCCAGCCACCAAGCAACTTGCCCGCTCGCCCTGACAGATGACCGATTGGTACCTCGTAGGTGTAGCTGAACACCAAGTTATTTCTAAGATCAAAGGCAGCTAGTTCTCTGGTGAGTCCCGGATTAAAAGGATTGACTTGATCTCCAAGTCCGGACGCTTGATCGAGCGTTTTACTGTATGTGTATCCCGCTAGAAACTCCAGGCGGCCGCTGCGATGCCGAGCCGTCACTTCGAGGGCGTTATAGTTTGCGTTGCCAATATTTTCGTACAGGCCGGTACTGCCGAAGTCTGCTCCCAAGGCTTCACGGGGAATCGCTGTTTGTCCTGAGGCAGTCGTAAAGGTCCCGGTCTCAGCGAATGGGCCGCAAGTCGCTGAGCCCGGCGCAACTTGACTGGTCTGGGAAACCGAAAGGCAGAGCGCGGGAACGGAAGGGTTAGCCTCGACCAGCACCAGGGATCGATGGCTTTGGGTCCCGACGTAGCTGATATTCAGCAGCGAATCGTTTCCCAACTGCCGTTCGAGCGACAATTCATAATGCTCGGCATACGGGAGACGGTTCTTATACCAATATCCGGGTGAACTCGAGATGGGCAGATACTGCGACCAGTTGACGTTTGGGTCAGGATTGGAAGCCGACACACTTGCAGGAGGAAAGACCACGGGAAAGCGCTGCCCTTCAACGTTGCCGGTGGCGCGATCAACAAAAGGAGTCGCGAATAAAGGTGGATTGGGACTGGAATAATACAACCCATAAGGAGGGTCTCCTACCTCGAGCGCGTCGGTCAGATCCTCGATTGCCGTATAGAACGAACCGAATCCGGCCCGGATGCTGGTTTGGCCGCTGCCTCCGAAAAGGCTGTGGAGAATACCGCTATCGCCGGAAGGGGAGTATGCCAGGCCGATTCGGGGAGCGAAATTGTTGTAATGGGTCGGCGCCAAGGTGGACGGCACATTCGGATCACCCGGGAACACCCATCCCGTAGGAGCGCCGGGAAACACTTTGGATTGTTCCCCCGGAATGATGGTCTCCAACTGGTTGTTTTCTTCCCACCAGGATGTACTTACATCCCAGCGCAGTCCGTAGTTCAGAGTCAGGGCGGGGACAATGCGCCAGCTATCCTGGGCGTAGAGTCCGTAGTATCGACTGCGGGAATGAAGTGGAGCTTGTTGCCCCTGCTGATAACTTACCGGGGCGCCGATTAGAAAATCAGCGAAGTCCAGACCCGTTTCTGAACCATCGAAAGCGAAACTGCCGTTGTTCGCGCCAAAAGTGTGCTGCGTGATCTGGTCGTAATGAAAGTTTCCGCCAAACTTGAACGAATGCGTGCCGACGACCTTCGAATAATTATCAATCACCTGGTAGGTATTGTTGTATTGTTCCAGCGGATTGGCGTTCACTCCGAAGGTGAAGTTATTTAAGGTTGTGTTGGGCGCCCCAGTAAACTGGGGGGCAAGCGGGACAATGCCCAAGGTGTTCGCTCCCGTCACGAACCCTAAAGAGGACAGCGACGGCCCAACTCCTCCAACCGGCAGGCCAACGAAGTTCGCGTTGCGCACGTAATGCAAACGAAGCTCATTCACCGCGGTCGGCCCATGAGTGGCGGTGTCGCTCAGGTTGATCATCTGGGCACGTCCAGTGTTCTGAACCCCAAATCCCGGCAGGGACGCGTCGCAGTATGGGCATTGCTGCGTATAGTCATCCAAAAAGTAATACGCGGAGAGCAGGCCGAATCGGCTGGTTCCATCTGCCCGAATTCCACCCTTGTCATCCCGCAACACATTGTTGTAGGCCGAGGTCTCAAAATATGGAACACCGCCGATCGAAGTGTTGGGTTGCGGGATGTATTTCAGAAGTGCCTCGGAAGGGGCGGATATTGCTGGAATGATCGCGTTGGGAAAAACGCAGACGGTTGGATTGGTGCAGCCAGGTGCATAATAATTTTCGCCATTCGCGACCGGATATCCCAGTTCAGACGAGAGCGTTTGTGCGTAAGCCACTCCACTGACAGTCCCCGTGAGTGCACTGGCCGAGTCCGCCAGGTTTCCTGTCAGATCCGCACTGCTCGGCACGGGCACATCGGCAACCTGGCCCTCCGTCTGCCGGGTACCTTGATAATCGATGAAGAAAAAAACCTTCTTGCGCACGATGGGGCCTCCGAACGTGCTCCCAAACTGGTTCTGTTTGAACGCCCCGCGGATGGAACTGAAGAAATTTCGCGCATCGAGAGCATCATTCCGCAAGAATTCGAAGGCTTCTCCGTGAAACGCATTGGTGCCGGACTTCGTGATGGCATTTACTTGCCCGCCACTGTAGTTTCCATACTCCGCATCGAAGTTGTTGGTGATGATGCGAAACTCTTCGATCGAGTCCAGGCTCGGAACGATCAACGTGGTTTGGCTTACGCCTTCATTGACGTTGCCGCCATTGACCATGAATCCATTGGCGGTTTCCCGCTGACCGCTGACGGAAAGGCTGCCGGCGTTCAAATTGCCAGAAGGCGAAATCGTCGACGAACCATATTCTCCTGAGGTCTCCGGCGCCACCCCCGGTTGCAGGGCCAACAAGTCGGTGTAACTTCGCCCGTTGAGCGGAAGGGATTCCATCTTCGTGCTCCCGATCACCTCGCCCATTTGCGTATTCGTAGTTTCCACGCGAACGGCACTGCTGGAGACGGTCATCTCCTCGTGAATGCCCCCCACTTGAAGACGCGCATCTACCCTCACCGCACTATTTGCGTCGATGGAAATGCCGGTTTGATGAAACTCCTTGAAGCCCACCTTGCTAACCCTGATGGTATAGGTGCCCACGGGCAAAGACAGAAAGGAATAGAATCCTTTCTGATCCGTGACAACTGTGCGCTCTAAGCCGGTCTCGATGCTGTGGGCGGTTACCTCAGCACCAGCAATCACAGCGTCACTTTTGTCGGTCACGATTCCCGAAATATTCCCGGTCACGCCAGCTCTGGCACTTTGAATGACCGAGAAGCAAAACAACCCTATGAGCAGCATCGACCAGCCAATCTCACGCGAATGCTTCCGGAATCGTTCGTCATGTCTTGCTGCGTCGGTCGCTACCACTGGCTTAAGAGACATAGCTCTCCTGGGAGCGTATTTTTGGGAATGAAAATATTTTTCTATATTTATTTCATTAGATGAAGTAATATAGAATGTAATGGCGAATATTTACATGAATTAATTCATTCGTGTCAAGAGGTATTTTATGGGTCGCTTCTGAGCGATCGCAATTGGGCGAGAGGAAGGCGCGCTGTTCCTATGTCGCAGGCCCCACAATTATCATAAATGGGGCTAATTTCTAGTCGGTAGCCAGTTGTAATTCGGACGGGCCAAGAGGCTCCTGGTGCGCATGCGAGACTGAGTGGAGTCCCCGAGAGGTATAGAATGGAATCGATGGCGAATACGAGGAGTTTAGGAAGGTCCAAGGATCGAGGTTCCGAGGCCAAGTCTTTCAAGAACGAGCGAAATGTGCTGCGACTCATTCACGGGAAGCGTAATATTTCTAGAATTGAACTATCTAGAACAACCGGCATGAGTGCCGCCTCCATCAGCGCCATCGTCCAAAATCTAATCGAAAGAGGGCTGGTTGTCGAATCCGGACACAACTCGAGCTCCCTCGGACGGAAGCCAGTTTCTCTCAGCATTCGCGACGACGCCGGATTCCTGGTCGGAGTCGACCTGGGATCGTTCTACACAAGAGTAGTCGTCACGGATGTTCGGGGTACCCTGGTCTACAAGGACGAAGCAAGAACCGGAATGCAGGATGGCCGGGATTCTGTTCTTTCCAGAACGATGAAGGCGATTCACAAAGCCATCAAGGATTCCGGAAAGCCGAGAAATGCTTTTAAAGGAATCGGAATGGGGCATTCCGGGGTCATCGATGCCGACAAAGGCTTGGTACTATCCTTTCCTCGCCCCGGTCAGATGGCGGAATGGAAGAACGTCCCGCTCCGAGACCTGATCGAGGGTGAATTCGGCATTCCCTGCCTGCTTGAGGACAGCGTACGAGCGATCGCTACGGCCGAGAAGCATTTTGGACTCGGAAGAGGTCTGAACGATTTCATATACGTTGACGTAGGAATGGGAATTGGAGCTGCCATTTTTCTCGACAGCAAGCTATATCGCGGATCTGGTGGCAGCGCCGGCGAATTGGGTCACATGACCGTTGACGAACATGGCCCACTATGTTGCTGCGGCAATAACGGATGCTTGGAGACGCTGGCATCTTGCGGCGCAATTATCCATTCAGTGAGGAGCGCTATTGAAAAAGGGGTGGATTCGAAAGTTCGAGAATTTGCACAAGGGGATCTGAGCGGAATCAGTATCGAGATGATCGGACGAGCTGCTTTGGAAAACGATGGCTTGTCTTTTCGCGTTCTGCACGAGGCGGTCTCCCACATTGCTGTGGTTCTGGCAGACGTGGTGAACCTCCTGAATCCGCACGTTCTTATCTTCGGAGGAGCATTATTCCGTTCGTCACCTGAACTGTTCCTGGACCCTCTGAAGCGCACCATCAGGCAACGCGCGTTGGAAAAATCGGCAAATGAAGTGCAACTAAGCATCTCGAATTTGGGGAGCGAAGCGGGAGCTCTTGGAGCCGCAAGGTTGATTTCCGAAATCGTGGTGGAGAGACTTTACCAGGAGTTCTGAACAGCGAGGCTCGAGACCGTGCAAAACACTGCCACCACCATGAGCACCGGTTTCACGCTGCATTCCCTCGCAGGGCCTCGGTCGTGTACTGCCGCGCGTCATAGATCAGGCTGGCAAAGCCGTCGCGCAGGAGCAGTTTTCGCCGGTCCGCCTCGGTCTTGGCCAGCAAAGGCAGCAGAATGTCTCTCATCTCCGCCGTGATTTGTTCTGTCTTGAGAACTTTGAGCGCCTGCTCAAGATCGAGAATTCCCGAGACGGACGGCGGCTTTTCCAGACTCCAGCCGCGCAAAGCCTTCGCAAAGCCCTGCCATTCCCGCGTGAAATTCGCGGCTGGAATCTGGCGTTCTGAGCGCCACAATCTCTGCCTCCCGTTCGGCCGTGGGGTGTTCCACCCGAAGATAAAAGCTGCGCCGCCGCAGGGGATCGCCGATGCGCCGCTCTTCGTTGGACGTAAGCACCACGAAGGGAATGCTCTTGGCCCGAACCGTGCCGAGTTTTGGAATGCTCAAAGTCCAAAACGCTCAGAAGTTCGAGCAACATGGCTTCGAAGGCATGACCTACTTTGTCTAGCTCGTCAACCAGCAGGACACAGGGCTGCTCGTGCTGCAAAGAACCAGGAGCGGCCCTGCGCTGAAAAACTGCGGTCCATGCAATTCGCTTTCGAGGGATTCCCAATCGACGCTACTGGACGTTGCCCTCAACTCGACGCAAAGTCTTTGCAACGCCTCATCAAATTTCCCGATGGCTTTCTCTTCGTTGATACCTTCGTAGCACTGAAGACGTTCCACCTTGGTATTTGCCGCTTCGGCAAACGGCAGAATGATTTACTCCAACCGTTCCATTCTTTTTTTTGATTTCTATTGTTTCCAACGATTTGGGGAATCTGCTTTTCGTTCAAAGTTAACCCAAATGGTTTGAATCCCGCTCATATTGGCACGGTTTGTGCACGGTCGCTTTTTTCCAGTCGAGGGGCACATGCAACAGGGCCGATGAAAAAGCAGAGCCCGCCGAGTAGTTCAGGACGAGGTTTCCAAGGATCTCTCGGGCGCCGAGCCGTTCGCGGAGTTTCTTGTTCGCTCCTGCCAGTCCTCGGTGAAGGTTGATTCCCGGATGCGTTTCCCGCTTTGATCGGAGTAGCACATCCACAGAATTCTTGTATTGGGTCGCTGGTAGACAACACTGTCGTGCTCTCTAGGTCTTGCCTTCTCCCACCTCTTTCTTGAAGCTTGCGCTGAAGGGGGACGAGATCCGTTCGCAAGAAGCGCCATCCTCCTGACAAATCTGAAATCACTGAAATCAGTTCTTCTAAATGACCGTCCAGATTGATACGAATCGCTTTTCCCGTGCGTACTAGAGTTAGTGGTATTCGATCGTTAGTGGGCCACTCGCGTCGCACGCAAGGAGGCGGCGGCCCGGCGTGAAAGATCCATGCGCCTGGATCTGGAGCTTCGTCATTTGTATTCCGTGGTTGTTCTGGCTGAGGAGATGCACTTTACTCGGGCATCTCATCGGCTACGCATCGCCCAGCCCAGCCTCAGCAAGCAACTCCAGCAGATTGAGCGCTCGCATGGGGTGCGTCTGTTCGCGCGCGACAAAGGCCGCATCGTTGGGCTTACGGATGCAGGTCGCACTTTCGTCGACGAAGCGCGGCTCGCCATTTTCCACGCTGAGCGTGCTCTTAATCTCGCTCGCGCCGATTGTCGGGCCGACGACTCGCTTGTAATCGGCTACTCGCCAGATGCCGATCACGCTTGGGTTTCGGGCATCCTGGCTACGCGGCGTCCCTCATACACAAATGTCAGAATTCGCCTATGCTCCCGCTTTGCGATGGACTCGGTGCGCGGTGTTTTGGTGGGAGAGTTGAATCTGGCGCTGGTGACGGCACCCCCTGAGGAAATCCGCATCACCGCGGTACCATTTGCGCGAAGACCGCTATACGCTGTTTTGCCCGATTCTCACCGATACGCTTGCCGCAAAGGGCTGGTCCTTGGAGATCTGGCAGACGATGACTGGATTTTGAATGCCAGGCAAGTTCACCCAACGATTCACGATGCGATTCTCGAAACGGCTAAACGAGAAAAGATCTTATCGAAGAATCTGCATGAGACCTTCACTTACGAACAGGCTGTTCAGTTAGTGCTCGAGCGTGCCGGCGTAGGAATTCTCACGCAGGCGTGTGCCCCAGATTTTCGCGTAGATCATCTTGTTGTCATGCCGCTGTCGGATGCGTCCCTGCGTTTCGATACTTGTCTGGTGATGAGAGCAGTTGACGATGCAAAACTTTCGAATGGATTCGGTCGCTCCTTTCTTCGCAGATTCTCGCGTTCCAGATTGGCGCCGCAACCGTGACGTCCTCGAAAGTGCTCCATAGCAAATCCGGAATAGGCCACCCGGCCGGGTTACGCGGGACTCACCTCCCAAAAACCCTGTGCACTCGAGAAATGCTCTGATGGGGGCAAACCTGGTTTCGAGACAAGAGCTTTACGAGATGGTCTGGTCGATGCCAATGAGCAAAGTGGCCGAGCAGTTCAAGGTCTCGGGGAGCTATATGGCTCGAGTATGTTCCGCGCTGCGCGTCCCACGCCCGGAGCGAGGCCACTGGGCCAAACTCGCTGTCGGGAAAGCGCCTGAGAGGCCTCCATTGCCGGAAGCACGGCCGGGCGATCAACTCAGTTGGTCCCGGGCCGGAGGATTGCAGTCGCCACCTCGGCCGCGACTTGTCGCGCGTTCGCCTGGCCTGCGATGCAGCAGACTAGCTCACCCCATTACCGGCGTTCACAGGCTGATTCGTGATGCGAAGGGATACTATGGCACGGGTTACAAGGTGGATGAAGGCCAGCATCTCAGGCCTCACAAGAGGCTGATGGTCGACGTTACTGCATCAAAGGCTGGACTCGATAAGGCGCTGGCCTTTGCAAATGATCTGTTCAACGTATTGGAATCCGCTGGACATCAAGTCGTCATCTCGAGGCTGGGCGATTACTTCAGGCGTAGCCGCATCGAGGAACATGAGAAAATTTCCGGAGCGCAACGCGGGAATCCCTCGTATGAATGCGAGCGTCTGTGGTGTCCAGAACGTCCCACCGTGGTTTATGCCGGCTCGGTCGCGTTTGGCCTTGCCATCATCGAAATGTCAGAGTCGATTGTCCTTCGCTATGTAAATGGAAAGTACATCCGCGAGTCCGATTCCAAGCCTGCCAAAACAGCATCCCGGCACGGCGATTGCAGTTGGACGTCGACGAAGGATATTCCCTGCGGCCGTCTCCGGTTCGTAGTCTACGCGCCGTACAGTGGTGTCGATTGGTCGCTGTCGTTTCAGGAAACCGAGGCTAGAACGCTCACGAAGGACATCCCGGAAATTGTGAAGTCAATCGAGAGCTCTATTGAAGTTGTGGTAGAGAAAGTGAAAGAGGTACAGCGGAAGGCCGAGACCCGGCGTCGAGAGTGGGAGGCAGAAAAGGAGAAGCGTCGACAAGAAGAGGACTGCCGCCGCATCGCTCAGTCCATCGAAGAAAGCCGTGACGAACTTGATGAGGTGATCCAGGAATCGGCGAGAGTCACGAGTGTGGAACAGTTTTTCAAACTAGTTGAGAATCATGCCCGAGATTTGCCCGAAGATCACCGGCAGGAGGTGCTGGAGCGCCTTGCGCTGGCCCGCGAGTTTGTGGGCACCCAAGATCCAATGGA
The DNA here is from genome assembly GCA_963838015.1 of uncultured Acidobacteriaceae bacterium. Lineage (GTDB taxonomy): Bacteria > Acidobacteriota > Terriglobia > Terriglobales > Acidobacteriaceae > Sulfotelmatobacter. The sequence goes on from CAWIPG010000002.1 coordinate 1,215,460, forward strand.
TTTCTTCTGCTCGTGGAAAACACCGGTCGAAAGATACGTCCCGTTAGCCATGCGGACGCCGGGATCGGAGGGAGAACGAGAAGAAAAGGAAAAGAAGAGGAAGGCTGAGTCGACGGGGAAGCATCTGAGGCGAGGTTGTAAATCAGACGCACAATCCAGCGCCGTCGATCGCCAGTTCAGCATCCGAAGCAGGTTTGCTCCGGGATTCCTTCCCGCAGATCGTAGGTGATGAGATTCGGGCTGCCGTCATGCTGACTTTTCCGGGGGCATTGGCTGGAATGGCATTGCGATGGAGCGGCCCGCTGCGAACCGAGCAAGAGTCGGACCGGTTAGTCTTTGTACCAAGATACCCGAATGCCTTAGGCGGGAAACCGCCTATCTTGCAAATAGGCGGGAAACCGCCTAAAATGCTCTCAGGCGAAAAAGCGCCTAAGACCTCTTTAGGCGGAAAAGCGCATAAGAAGCCAATTGAAACGACAGAAAAGAGAACAACATGCAGGCCATTGCACGAACTCCTCTGCAGCTCGGGAATTCCATCCGAGAGCGGCGACGCGAGCTCGGCCTAACCCAGGAGCAATTAGCCGCAAAAGCCGGGGTGCGGCAGCGTACGATTTCGGACATTGAGAGGTCAGCAGCAGCCCGCTTCGACACAGTGCTGCGTGCGCTTGCCGCGCTTGACCTGGAATTGGTGGTTCGGCCGCGCACCAAGGGCTCATCCCAAGATATTGAGAAACTCTTCTAATGCCCCGCCGAACCTCGCACGACCGTCTAAGAGTCTTTCTCAACAGTCGTCTTGTCGGGCTACTTCGACGCGAGACTTCTGGGGCAATCTCTTTTCAATACGACCGATCATGGCTGGAGTGGGACTCGGCCCTGCCCGCATCGCTCTCCTTGCCTCTACGCGAACAGGCATACCTCGGCGCTCCCGTGCTGGCCGTTTTCGAGAATTTATTGCCGGACAACGATGCTCTGCGGCGTCAGATCGCGGCGCGCGCGCATGCCGAAGGAACCGACGCTTATAGCCTGTTGAGGGCGATTGGTCATGACTGTGTGGGTGCGCTACAGTTCCTTCCTGAGGATTCCGAACCCACTCCTGCAGGCGTGATCGATGCCGTACCCGTCAGTGAACGCGAAATCGCTGCCATTCTTCACAATCTAGCAACCGCGCCCCTCGGAATAACGGAAGATGAGAGCTTCCGAATATCTATCGCCGGCGCTCAAGAGAAGACCGCTCTTCTGCGTTGGAACGGCAGATGGTGCAAACCCCGCGGCACAACTGCGACAACGCACATCTTCAAGCCTACGATCGGAAAGCTCCCCAACGGAGTGGACCTCACCTCAAGTGTTGAGAACGAATATCTCTGCCTCAAGATCCTCAATGCTTTGGGTCTACCGGCTGCAAGCGCAGAAATGGAAACCTTCGGAGGTAGACATGTCCTGATTGTTGAGCGTTTCGACCGACTGTGGACTGGCGATCAAAGACTGTTGCGTCTGCCGCAAGAGGATTCCTGCCAAGCACTCTCGGTGCCGCCGACCCTGAAATACGAGAGCGATGGCGGTCCAGGCATAACCGACATCCTCAAGATGCTGCGGGGCAGTGATGAACCACTCTCGGATCAGCGCTCATTTCTGAAAGCGAACATCGCCTTCTGGCTCATGGGAGCTACCGACGGACATGCGAAAAACTTCAGCATCTTCCTCTCTCCAGGTGGACGTTTTCGCATGACACCACTCTACGATGTCATCTCAGCTCAGCCTAGCGTCGATTCAAAGCAGATCTTGTGGAAACAGTTTCGGCTGGCCATGGCATTCGGTACAAAGCCGCACTACCAGATCAGGCAGATTGCGCCACGTCACTTTTTTCAGACGGCAGATCAGGCCGGGGTGGGGAAAGAGGTGATTGAATCGGTGGTCCACGAGTTGGTAGAGGGAGGAATTGCTGCGGTTGAGTCTGTTGTGTCAAAGCTGCCAAAGAACTTTCCCGATCAGATTGCCTCATCGATCGAAGCAGGAATCAAAGGACGACTTCGCCTCTTGGCGGCGCCGGAAACTCCCAACTCTCAGAAGTAGTAGCGTCGCGATCCGAGATTCTTGCCTGTTACTGGACGCACGTGCGGGGATTGCTAATGATCTGAGGCCAACGCCGGAGCCTCTGCTTTTTTCCTCATGATGTCGGCGATTTCGTCATAGTGCCATGGGCGGAAGTCGTGCGTGTCGACTCCCACATCCATGGAGAGTAAGCGGAGAACGTCGGGTAGACGTCCGTGAGAATGCCCGTAGAGGTGCCACGATCCGCGATTGCTTCGATTCCAGACGCGCAAGGCGTAGTGACAAAGCACAATTGGTTGGCCATTGATCGAAACTTCCGCCAGATTGTCGAGCCAGGAGAATTCCTCTTTCAGCTTGCGAGCCTGTTTGTCATGATTTCCAGGCACGGCGAAGATCTTCTTACATCGAATCCGGCGACGGTATTCGAGAATCCGGGCTTGGTTCCCGATGCAGAAGTCCCCCAGAAAATAAAGAATGTCATTCGCCTTCACCGAGGCGTTCAGGCGTTCAAGAATTGCCTGATCCATTTCTTCGACGGTCGGAAAAGGCCGACCGCAATAGCGGATGATGTTGGCATGTCCCAGATGGAAATCAGCAGTGAACCATGTATTTGGCATAGGTTGCGATCAAAGAGACGTTTAGCTGTTGCAGCGTTGTCCATTAGTAATGGACATATGGAAAACTTGGACACGGCGTGAGTCCGAACCGACACGCTACGCGAGCGAACGGGCACTAAACGACTTCACTTCAGCCACCCGTACCTGCTTTCGGGCCGAACGAATTCATCGATCGCCTCAGGAAGATCAGAAAGCGGATCCAAAGAATCGGCGTATTCCCTAGTCCAGTCCGCCACCTGCTGAATATCACCCTTTTCGTCATCGGAGAAATCCGACTGCGAGGTTCGTTCCTCGATGGCTTTAATGAATTGTCGAAGGCGAGCCGCTTCTTCCCAGTCGCCGATGAGTTCTGTGACAAACTCAGCCTTCCGTTTGTGCTCTTCTGCCTTGCGCCGCTCGTCTTCTTCCTGCTTTCGCTCCTCCGCCCAGCGCTGCTCCCGTTCTTCCATCTCTTGCTTGTGTTTCTTGATGGCCGCCGCCGCGACGCTGAGCCCAATGATGAAATCCCCGATGCAGTCTTCTATTCGTTGCTGTTTTCCATCAGCCCAAGTTCGTCGGATCGGTCCCATGAAGGCCGGGAGATTGCTGATCTGTAACTGCAACCTGCCGGTCAGTTTGTAATCGTGCTTGGGCGCCGACCATGGATGCTTCCCTTCCGCAGGAGTCAGAACATGCGCCAGGCTATCGGTGACTTCCGATAGTGAGAACCTGACGGCCTCACCATCGATGCTCACCGCCAGCAATGCGCCTTCCTCTTTTGGCCAGGAGGCCGACTGTCCCCGTTCTTCAAGGGCCAGAAGCAGTGCGTTGAGGATTTTGAGCGCGCGCGGCACTTGCTCTCCGGACACAAAGATGTGGGCCAACGCGCCGTTCTTCGATGTGAGCAACCCTCGCTGGTTGGTCTTCCCGCGTTCGAGAAGTCTCTGAGACCTCAATGCAAGGGGATGGGAGATTTCAGGTGTGACTATGACCTGTGGCGGGACCTGGCGGGTCAGTTCCTCGAATTCTGGGCGGAGCCTCTCCCTGACGTAGATGTCCAGATGCTCTGCGCCATCCTTTGCCACGGGCAATAGAGGGCGAGTGACCTTGTAGCCGGTTTCCTTTCGCCGCCAATATCCCACTGGCGGCACAGGAACGTTGTGCCTTCGGCAGACCTTTGCCAAACCAACGTCGGACATGCCAAATTCCTTGGCAAGTATCCGCATGGGAGTGGCCCAGACTTTCTCATAGAGATCGGCGCGAGTTAGGCGAATTCTTGTCTGGCTCATCAGTCGTTCTTGTGATTATTGTCAGGCACTCGTAACCGGCGCCACAACTGGTAGCGAGAACTTGTGTATTCGGTACACCGGGGCGATCAAGTAAAGGTCCCGGCAGACCCCCTCAGCCACCCGTGCCGCGGGGAATCAAGCACGGGGTCTCCCGAGACCTTCCTCAGTTGTTCGCACAAGGAGGCAATTTTGTATCACCCGAATTCCGTCGCACGTGTCACAAACTGTAGGAATTATGTCTTGGCCAAGACTATTGTCATGGCCATGGCCATCTTGTCGATGCAACTCGCGAAACCTTGACTCAATACGAAATTTCGGACCTGCGTAGGGAAGCAGTCAAAGCAAACCGGGGCCGGCGGAAGCACTTACCGCAGCTTTCGGTTGCAACTGAGCGATTCGGTGCGCAAAGCCAATGACGCGGCCTACGATCTCCGCGTCTTGAGGGCATCGAAGGTGCCGGATGGGCACGAGCGATTTCGGGGAGGGGACCAATGGACAACCTAGAATCGCCGACTCAAGACTCCGAACAGTACCACGATTTGACCGAGATCTCCTTCGGAGTTAGGTTTCTGACGCTCGCGTACGAGAAATTCGTCGGGAGCACGGGAGCCACGGGTGTTCTCATCTCTTGAAGAAGTCAGCGAACGGCTTCGGTCTACTGGTTACATCGCCGATTCGATTGCCACGACCACAGTTTACTTGGCGGCGAAACTGCATAAGCCGCTGCTATTAGAAGGCCCCGCCGGCAGCGGAAAGACCCAACTGGCATATGCAGTCGCCGAGGCGGCGAACACCACAGTCGATCGTCTCCAATGCTATGAGGGTATCAACGAAGAGAAGGCAATCGGAAGATTCGATGAGTCCCTGCAAAAGCTCTGCGTGGAACTGAGATCCAAGTCCGCCGGTGCCGATTGGGAATTCTTACAGGCAGAGTTGCATGGCCAACAGTTCTTCAGTGCCGGTCCGCTCTTACGGGCGCTGCAGTACGAGAAGCCTTGCGTCCTGCTGATCGACGAATTGGACAAGGTGGACCACGCTTTTGAAGCACTGTTGCTGGAATTGCTGAGCGTGTGGCAGTTGAGCATTCCGAAGCTGGGCATCATCAAAGCTAGGAGTATTCCCTTCGTTGTGCTCACCTCGAACGAGGAGAGGCGCATCGGCGATCCCCTGCGGCGGCGCAGTTTCTACCTACGTATCGAACATCCGACAGCAGAGCGAGAGGCCGAGATTGTGGCCCTGAGAACGCCGGATTCGAGCCGCGAATTTCACGCAGGAATGGCCGGGCTGGCCAAGGCGCTACGCGGCTGGAGTCTGGAGAAACCACCATCCGTGTCCGAGATTCTGGATTTAGCGCAGGCGTTAAGGGTTCTAGGGGCGGAGCGAGTCACACCAGAAATGCGAGACATCTTATTGCCCCTCCTGGCCAAGACAGAGGCCGACCGCAGAAAACTGCTGCTGCGTGACGGGTTTGCCAGCCTGATCTACGATGCCCAGCAATACACCCAGGAAGCGCTGAGGAGCGCAGCATGACCAGGTACCTCGGCTTCGCAGTAGTTGCTTGCGGTGTTCTATGCTGTCAGGCCCAGCCATCAAGAACACCTACTCGGCTCGAAGCCGAATACTACGTTGCAGTGTATGCGCAACACTACGGAGTGCCCATAGCGTTTGTGCGGGCGATTGTTCAACAGGAATCTGGTTGGCATCGATGCGCCATCTCGCACAAGGGCGCGGTCGGCCTGATGCAGTTAATGCCCTCAACGGCCGCACGACTGGGAGTACGAGACCGTTGCAACGTTAACGAGAACGTTTCCGGCGGTGTGCTTTACCTCGCCTGGCTTATGCACAGATTCCAAGGAGATCTGCGATTGGTTGCAGCCGGTTACATTGCTGGCGAATACGTGGTTACACGACGTGGTCTCGCCTACCAAAATGCTGAAGTCGTGACCTATGTATCTCGAATCAGGGCCAATTGTCGACCACAACTTGCGGGCAGTAGACGAGCGAATCCCGCGCCGGTAAGGAGCAGAGTAATCCAATGAAAATTTGTTGGATTTTTGTGCATTTGATAACGCTGTCCTATTGCGTGGCCCAAACTGACTCACCTCCAAGGCTTCTACCCGATGCGCGAATCGTGCGCCTGACGCTCGACACACAAAGCGTGACCGTCCTGCACCTGCGGCCGGGCTACGTCAGTTCCGTACGATTGCCCGAGGATGTCAGTTCGGTGGTCTTGGGAAATCCTGGCACCTTCAAGGCCGAACATTCCGAGGCTGAGCCTCGACTGGTGTTCCTGAAGCCGACGACCGCAAGTCGCGCCGAAACCAACGCATTGATCACGACTAGAACCGGGCATGAGATTTCGTTGCACTTGGTCAGTGTGGGAAACTCGGATCGTACTGGCGCGGTTGACTTCGTACTGCAGTACGACCTTCCGCACAGCTTTCTGCTCGGGAATTCGCAGTCCACTTTCGTGATTGGCGAGACGAAGAGTGTCGTACCGGAGCCCTTGCCAAGCGCTGTTGGGAGCAACGCACCTGCGACCAGCACCCAAGAACCCGTCAGACCGCAACGCGATCCGAATCCGCATTGGCAAGGCAAACTTCTACAGGTTGCCGTAGGACGAATCACCGAGAAGGATCAGCAGATGACAGTGGAGTTCTCGGTGCTCAATGCTTCGTCGAAAACGATTGAACTGCTGCCTCCGCAGATTCAGCTTGCGGGCAAGTCTAACGAAAAGCACAAAAAAGCGGTAAAGGCGGACCCCGTGCCCATCAAGGACTATACGATGACGATCCGACGTCTGCCGCCGGGGGCCAGAGCAGACGGGGTCGTGGTGTTCGACCGCCCCTCGTTCAAAGAATCCAGAGAACAAATGTTGCTCCAGGTCGCGCAAGCGGAAGGCGTGGATCAACCAGTTCTTGTCCCGGTCGCATTCGTGGCACCAGAAGGAGAAACGAGATGATTCCGCAAAACGGACGGAATGGAAACGGGACGGATGTGGGGGACATGGTTCCAGAAGCAGCAGCCGACCTACCTGAAGTGCCAACCGCGGCCGGACAGACGATTGACATAGCGACTCGGACGCGGCAACGGGCACGGCAACAATTTCAACAGAACAAGCTTGTGATCATCGGAGCCGGTGGCCTGGTGGTGGCCCTGCTGCTGTTTGTCGCCCTCTCGGTTCCGCATAAGCACTCAGTTCAAAAGCCGAAAGGAACGGTTCCGGGCCAGCAGGACCCAACTCAGCCTAGTGAATCTTCATCCGTTGAACCAAGTCTCTTGCCGATCACCGATTCCGGCAGGCCCCCAACAAAAGCAACCCACGAAGGCTTCCTTGATGAGCAGGATCTACAGCGAACGGCGACCAGGCAGTCGGCGCCGCCGTCACCGAGCACCCAGAGCGGAACGTTAGCTTCGGTACCCCCTTTTCCTGAGCAATGGCAGGCGCCTCCGTATCAACCTGGGGCTGATGGAAGCATGCAACCAGGAGATCTGAGCAAAGCCGAAAGGGAGGCACTGGAGAAATCTTCTGTCGCTTACGTGCGCAACGTTTCGGCCTCACAAGGCGGTTCTCCAAAATTGGCCAACAGTGAGCCTGAGATCGACCTCGGACTGCCCACTGGCTCGCGCCTACGAGCGCGTTTGGAATCGGCAGCAAGCACGGCGGTCAGGACACCGGTGTTGGCCGTGATTGAGTACAACTACGAACGTGAGGGGGAGATCATCGTTCCGGCCGGTGCAAAGGCCATAGGGCATATTCAGCAGGCCGACCGCTCAGGGTATATGACGATCCAATTCGATTCGTTGATGCTGCCAGACGGAGCGGCCGTCCCCATCGAAGGGGTTGCGACAAACTTGAGCCTCGGCCCACCCAAGGGCAAGGTCGAAGGCAAGAACACGGGGAAGAACGTGCTCGTTCGGTCTTTATCGGGGATCGGCGAGGTGGGGGCGATGCTGGTGGGCCGAGGCAACCTAGACCAGCCTTTAAGTGAAGAGGACATGCTGCGGGAGCGCGTCAGCAACAATGTCGGCGAAGCTTCTGACGAGCAGAGAGTCCACCCAGACCGAGGACTGGAAGGAGGCCAACCGCAAGCTTCGCGAGCGTCTGCAAGCCAGGGACGGCAATCTGTTAGAGGTAATTCGGAAAGGAGAGGCACTGGGTTTTGGAGACTGGGTGGATTCGTTTCTTGAGAACTATTCAAAACCACCCCTACGAGCTCAGAAAACCCATGAGGCGAACATGCGCTGCGCTACCCACTTGAAAGCCGCGTTCCCGGGGAGAAAATTGGTGGATATCACAGCCGACGCAATCGAAGACTACCTTCGTCGGCGTCTTCGGCAGCGTGTTCGGGTCAAACTCGCTCGTGGGTACCGTGAAAAGGGAGTTCTCAAATCGACCACGGTGCACCAGGAGTTTCGGGTGCTCCGGCGTATGCTGAATGTTGCGGTCCGCAAGAAGTTGCTCGCAGCCAATCCCTGTTCGGGCGTCGAATTCCCGGTCGCTGTGAAAGGACTGTTCCGGCCGCACGACGTCACCTGGTCGGAGCAGCAACGGATCGAATTTCATGGTCCCGAGTACATGAAAAACGCCGTGCAGATCATTACGGAGACTGGATTGCGAGTCTACAAGGAACTGACTTCGATGAAGAAGGATCAAGTGGACCTTCGGAACGCGGTCGTCTGGATCCCGGACTCGAAGACTCCAAACGGCACCGCCGAAGTTCCTCTTACTGCGCTGGCCATAGAAGCCTTTCGTCGCCAGATGGCCATCGCGGGGGATAGTCCGTTCTTGTTTCCGAGCGATCTGAATCGGGGCGGGCACCAAACCACCTTCAAGACGGTTTGGCACAAGACTCTTCGGCGGGCTAAGGTTTCCTACTTCCGAATCTACGACCTTCGGTCCACTTATGCAACGCGGCTGAGTGCCGGAGGCGTAGCCGATGAATGGGTGACTCAAATGCTTCGCCAGGGAGACGCGCAAGTCTTCAAGAAGTATTCGCAGATGAAATTGCAGATGAAGCGCGAAGCTCTGGAAAAGCTCAACCGCCGGGCGAGCGAAATGGCTACAGAAAGTGGTGAACGAATGTGCACGGTCGTCGTGCAGTGAGGGGATAAGTGCACGGTTTGTGCACGGTCGAGGCCGGAAATCATGATCCGGAGTGGTCACGAAGTTGGAAAGTGCTTTAGAATCAATTCTGCAAGTCATGTCGGGGCGTAGCGCAGCCTGGTAGCGCACCTGCCTTGGGCGCAGGGGGTCCGCGGTTCAAATCCGCGCGCCCCGACCAATTTACATAGTTCCAATCCACCACGAATATCTGCTACTGTGCATAGCTCACGTCGAAGTTGACACGTGGTCCGACACTCTAATCTTCAGGCATTAGATTATTCAGCAGTAACCACCGTAACTCCTGCCTGCACAATTTTTGTTGCATGTTAACATCCTTGAAATATCTTGCACGTAACATAGTTGCAGGAGGGCGCCCATGAGTTCGCCGCGCATTGTGAAGTCGCTGCCGCTGCAAGTGGCCGCAATCTGTTACCGCAAGCGCGGTACCGCGGTGGAGTTCCTGCTGGTCAACACCAACGGCGGAAATAAGTGGACCTTCCCCAAGGGATCGCCGGAAGCGCGCCTCTCGCACAGCCAGGCCGCGGAGCGCGAAGCCGCGGAAGAAGCCGGCGCTCTCGGCACCATCGAGCCTCGCCACTTTCATCTCTACATTCACTCCAAAGGGGTTTTCTGGCAGCCCGGCGGCGTGCAGGAATTTGTGGTGAAAGCTTTCCTGATGGAAATTCACGAGCAGCGCCGGCCCGATGAGCCCATGCGTCATCCCACCTGGTTCAGCCCGGAAATTGCCCGGCAACGGCTCGCCAAAGGCCGCGAAGTAAAGTATGCGCACGAAATGGAAGCCGTGATCGATCGCGCACTCGAGCGCATTCAGTTCCACAGCGAGCTTTGGGGCAAGTATCCCGAAAGCCGCAACGGGCGTGCCGCCGCGCACTCGTGACATCCACTCCCCGACCGCTCTAGCGTATCGTCTCCAGGTACTGGGTACTAGGTATTAGCTTTTTATGAGACGATGAATCCAGCCCCATGATTCAGCTTTCCGGCGCCGGAAAACGTTTCGGCCACAAACTCCTTTTCGAAAACACTGACTGGCTGATCACGCCCCGCGACCGCGTCGGTCTGGTGGGCGCTAACGGCACCGGCAAATCCACGCTAATGAAAGTTCTCGCCGGGCTGGATACATTCGACTACGGCTCGCTCATTGTCGCAAAGGGTACGACCGCCGGATATCTGCCGCAGGATGGCCTCTCTCTTTCCGGTCGCACTGTGTTTGCGGAGTGCATGGCCGTGTTCTCCGACCTGCGCTCGATGGAACTGGAAATGGAAGCCCTTCTGCATAAGTTCTCCGAGCTGGACCACGCCAGCCCCGAGTACGCCGACGTGGCCGACCGCTATCACAGCCTGGAGCACGAATTCCGCACCCGCGATGGTTACTCGATTGAAGCCGAAGTCGGACGCGTGCTGATGGGGTTGGGCTTTCGTAAAGAAGACTGGGAGCGGCAGACCGAAGAATTTTCCGGCGGCTGGCAGATGCGGCTGGCGCTGGCCAAGTTGCTGCTGCAGAAACCCAACCTGCTGCTACTGGACGAACCCACCAACCACCTTGACCTGGAAGCGCGCAACTGGCTGGAAGAATATCTGCACGATTATCCGCACGCCCTGGTGCTGATCTCGCACGACCGTTATTTTCTCGACGTGGTGGTGAACAAGATCGCGGAGATCTGGAACAAGCGCTTCTGGTTTTACACCGGCAACTACGACAAGTTCCTTTCGCAGAAGACGCAGCGCAACGAGCAACTACAGGCTGCTTACAAAAATCAGCGCGACCGCATCGAGCAACTGGAAGTATTCATCAACCGCTTTCGCTACCAGGCGACCAAGGCGAAGCAGGTGCAGAGCAGAATTAAAGAGCTGGAAAAGATCGAGCGCATCGAGGTCCCGCCGGAAGAGAAAACGATTCACTTTTCATTTCCGCAGCCTAAGCCGAGCGGACGGATCGTGGCCGAGTTCGTAGGCGTGGCGAAGAGTTATCCGGCCAAGCCGGGCACGAATGGCAACGAGAAAGAAGTCTTCCGCGACGTTAGCTTCATGATTGAAAAAGGCGATCGCATCGCACTCGTCGGTGTGAATGGAGCAGGTAAATCCACACTGATCAAATTGCTCGCAGGCACGGAGCGTCCGACGCGCGGTGAATACAAACTCGGCCACAATGTTGAGGCCGATTACTTTGCGCAAGATCAATATAAAGAGCTCGATGCGGATGCGCGCATGATTGACGATCTCGGCGCGGCGTCACCGCGCTCCACGCAAACCGAACTGCGCAGCTTGCTTGGCTGTTTTTTATTTTCCGAAGACGACGTGTTCAAAAAGATCGGAGTGCTTTCCGGCGGCGAACGCGGGCGTTATGCCCTGTTGCGTCTGCTGCTCCATCCCGCGAACTTTCTGCTGCTCGACGAACCCACCAACCACCTCGACCTGCGCGCTAAAGATGTGTTGCTGGATTCGTTGATGGAATACACGGGCACGGTCGTCTTCGTCTCGCACGACCGTTACTTCATCGACAAGCTGGCTACGCGCGTTTTCGAAATCGGAGACGGCAAAGTCGAAGTCTATCCCGGCAACTATGAAGATTATTTGTGGCGTAAACAAGGCGGGAGCGCCAAGCAGAATGAATCGATCCGCCGGCAGTTGAAAGAAGTTGAACCCGCAGCGGAGACGCCCGCTAATGGTAATCAAACCTCGGCCGCCGCCGCGCCTGCCAAGGCCAAACGCATGAATCCGATCAAGCGCAAGAAGATGGAGGACCGCATCCGCGAACTGGAGGCGGAAATCAGCCGTGCCGAGAATGCAATCGCAAAGTGCGAGACCGCCTTGCAGGATTTCGTTAGCGCCGATGAGAGCCAGCGCCAGGCCGAACAACTCGATCAACAAAAAGCCGCGCACGCTGCCTTCCTCAAGGAGTGGGAAGAGCTTAGCGGGTCTCTGCAGGCCGATTAACGTCCTGCATCCACGCCGCAATCGTACAGTCTCTTCCGTAATCTCGGAGAATCCCTTACTTCTGTGCGATAGTCGGAACTGGCCGAACGGTACCAACCACCCGGCCGAAAAATTTCATATCAACCGCAGGGCGCAGCCAGCAGGAGCACCGCGCGGTTATCAAGGAAGGTCGCATGCTCCAGCCCTCAGAGTATTCGTACGGCGGAAAATCCGCTTCGCCAGCCACCAATTCCAACCCTAACCCCGTTAAAACCACCAGCGTTCCCATTGAGCAGGCCACCATCGGCCGCACGCTCGTTATCAAAGGCGAAATCAGCGGCGCGGAAGCGCTTTATATCGATGGCCGCGTCGAAGGCAAAATCAGCTTGCCGGATCACCGCGTCACGGTCGGCCGCAACGGAGCTGTGCAAGCCAACATCGCCGCCCGTGAAGTTGTCGTCATGGGTAAGGTGAATGGCAATATTGAATGCAGTGACCGCGTGGATATCCGCAGCGAAGGCTCGGTCACGGGAGATGTTTCTACCGTGCGCGTCATCATTGAGGATGGAGCCGTGCTCAAAGGCAGTATCGAAGTGCGGAGCGCGGATCGGAAGCAGCAGAACCAGGCGCAGTCTCAGGCAAAGCCGGAGGCACCGAAGCCGGCGGTTGCTGAACCGCCCAAGGCGATGGCCGCAACTGCCAGCGCGTAACTAAGTTAGGAATCAGGGTTTAGCGATCGGGGGTCAGGATCCAGTGGTCCGTGGGCAATGCCTCGACCCTAAACCCTGCCCCCTAAACCCTCGTTTCACTTCTCTTTCGGCTTCAAGTCCAGCGACGCGGAATTCATACAATAACGCAGCCCGCTCGGGGCCGGACCATCCTCAAATACGTGCCCCAGGTGGGCGCCGCACTTCGCGCAACGCGCCTCGGTGCGGACCATTCCGTAGCTGGAATCCTTGTGCTCCTCGACCTTGCTGTCGTCGGCCGGTTTATAGAAACTCGGCCAACCCGTTCCGGAATCGAATTTCGTCGAAGAATCGAAGAGCGGCTCCCCGCAGCACACACAGTGGTAGGTACCCGCGTCTTTCGTCTTCCAATACTTGCCGGTGAAGGCCGGCTCCGTGCCCGCTTCGCGGGTTACGTGATATTGCTCCGGCGTAAGCTTCTGCTTCCACTCGGATTCGTCTTTTGTCAGTTTTTTTGCCATGAATTTAAGTCCTCACCAATTAGATGTTCCGCGGTCTCAAAAGTGGCGAGCGCCAGCCTACTTCTTGCGGCCTTGGCTACATAGTTCATCCGTCACAACCACGTTGTGACATCTGACCTTGTTATCCACAAGCCCTTCGGACAAAGATGTCTCAACGTCTGCGAGTCCCTCGGGCCCGGTACCCCCTCCAAAGGGCCGGGCCTTTTAACTGGCTGTTAGTCTGCAGCTTCAGATCCCATCTTCCGGTATCTGCCGCGAAAGAAGAGCAGCGGCTCGCCCTGCCGTACTACGACATCCTCGACTTCGGCGATGAAGATGGTATGATCGCCGGCTTTCTGCGTCGACTCCAGCCGGCACTCCAGATAGGCCAACGCGCCGTGCAGCACCGGGGTTCCATGTGCGGTGCGGTCAAAGTGCGCCCCGGCCTCCTCGGCACGCTCGAGCGAGTGGTCCAGCTGCGCGTAGTATTCGGAAATAGTCTGCTGGTGCTCGGCTAAAATATTGATCCCGAAGCGCTTCTTGGCATGCAGGTGCGCATGGGTTTGGGCGGTGTGGCTGACACATACCAGCACCAGGAGCGGATCGAGAGAGACCGAGGCGAACGCGTTGGCGGTCATGCCGTGGACTTCGCCTTCCAGGTCGACCGTAATAATGGTCACACCGGTAGCGAAGCATCCCATCGCTTTCCGGTATTCTGCTGTGCTAAGGCTCATCTTATTCTGATGTTCTAGGTTTGCAAGCCAGGCTCTTCTGTTAATGTGTCTCCACCATGGTCTCCGCCAACTTATGCAGTGCGTCCTGATTCACGGGACGCGTATAAAACATGTGGCCGCCAGGAAACTCGTGGATCTGTACGCGGTTCGCATCCCCCATGATCGGCATCTGGTCGACGCTGAGTACTGATCCCATGAACGGGCACGAGAGGTCGTTCCATCCGTGCACGATCAGCACGCGTAGCTTCGGATCGGCCGCAACCGACTCGCGCAGATCTCTTACCGCACCCTTACGCAGCTCGTCATCGCGGTCCCATTGCCGGTTGACGTTTTCTGACAGGGCCTCGTAGCGAGCATCGGTTTTCCATCCCACCGTTCGCGTGACGAAGTCCACCATGGCCGTGGTCGTAGGCGCGATGATGCTTTCCAGAATCGGATCGCTGGTCTGTTGCGTCGGGGCGTAGGGGAAGGGATCGGGCGCGGTCACATTCGAGTCGTAAATACTGCCGATTAATCCTTGCGTCCGGTGCACCTCGCGGAGATAAGCTCCAATGTTCAGCCGGCCACCGGCAAACTTCACAAACTTCGGATCAAGCCCCGTCATTTCAGTTACATGCGCAACCATTGCGTCGCTGGCCGCCGGATCGCTGCGACCTTTCAGCAGCGCCGCTGCATAGTCTCCGCGCGTGTACGCGATCACCTGTTGCATCGCCGCGTCAGTCAGCTTGCCTTCGGACTCCAGATGTGCGGCCGTGATCGAGGGCAGATCGATCATCCAGGGAATCGGCGACAGGTCTCCATCGCCTTTCTCCGGGTTCAGATATGGACTCACCAGTACCAGGCCGTTCATAGCCACGCCCAGCGTTGACTGCAGATAGTGCGTGATCAGTGGCCCGCGATACCCGCCGTAGCTCTCACCTGCCAGATATTTTTTATCCAGCAAGCGATCGTTTTGCACCAGCCATTTGTAGATCACGAGCGAGAGATACTCGATGTCGGGCTTCGGTCCGTAGAAAAGCTTCTTCGTCTCCGCCTCGTCCACCAGAGAACGCGAAAATCCCGTGCCGATCGGGTCGATAAACACCATGTCGGTAAAGTCGAGCCATGTGCCGGGATTGTCGGTCAGCGTGGCCGGGTCCGAAGGCGAGTCACCCTCATTGGCAAACGCGATATGCTTGGGCCCGATCGCGCCTAGGTTCAGATAGACGGACGAGGCCCCCGGGCCACCATTGAGCGCGAAGGTGACAGGCCGGTGTGAAGCGCTGTCGCTGTTCTTGCCTTTGGGTTCGCCTTTTGGTTCGTCGCTTTTTGGTTCGCCCAGCGTGTATGCCGTGTACATCACCACGCCGGTGAGCTTATCGTCCTTGCCTTTCAGCGTGATGGTGCCGACTGTCGCGGTGTAGTGAAGCGTCTTGCCGTTCACGGTGATCGTCTGCGGCACAGACTTGTCCGCGGGCAGAGGATTCTTTACTGGTTCGGCAGATTTAGTTTCGGCGGATTTCGACTCCGCAGATTTTGCCGCCGCGGAAGTCGCGCTGGCATCGGCCGACGGCTTAGAAGATTCGCCATGCTGGGCGAATGCAGGAAGAGCGAAAAGTACGAGTGCGATCACAATATTGGTGCACGTCATGCTGAATAATGTAATCCACAATCAGAGACTGACGCAAAAATCGTGACACTCGTCACTTCCTGTTTCCCCCGAGAACAACATCAGCGCTCGCTACACCGCAACTTGCTGCGGTTCACTATCTGCTGAATGGGTTTTGGGCATCGGGATGCTTACAATCACGGAGGTACCGGAACCATTCGATTCGATTTTCATTTCTCCGTGGAATTGACGTAGACGCTCCCGGACTCCCATGATCCCAACGCCGGCGCCGTGGGACTGAATTTCCGACAGGCGCTCGGGTGCTATGCCCTTTCCCTGATCCTGCACTTCTACTCGGATATTTTTTCGCTCGCGAACTATTCGGATAAGAGCGGTCTCGCTACCGGCATGCCGGAGGATATTTGTTAAACATTCCTGCACCACTCGGAAGATCGCAAGCTCCATGCCGCTTGGCAGCCTTCCGACATTGGCGGCAACATCCAGCGCGATGGCGATGTGACTGCGTTCCGCCAGCCCCTCTACGTACGAGTTAAGCGCAGACGCGAGACCACATTCGTCCAGTAACGGCGGATGCAAAAGGTAAGAAGTGGTTCGAATCTCGCGGTGGAGTTGTTGAACTACGTCTTCGATCTCTTTTCCTTCTTGAGCCAACTCTGGAGCAATGGCCTGTGCCCGTTCAACCAATTGCGCAAGATTCAAGCCAAGTACCGTTAGCGTCTGACCAGCACTGTCATGCAATTCGCGCGCAATTCGCCGTCGTTCTTCATCTTGCGCCTTCATCAGGCGGGTCATGTCATCGGCGATCCGAACCTTCTCTGCGGCCTCTTTCTGGTTGTGGATATCGAGACAACCGCCTACATATCCTTCAAACGTTCCATCCGGCGCGAAGCGCGGCACGCCTCGGTCCAGAATCCAGCGGTATTGCCCCGTGTGATGCCGCATCCGGTACTCCATCTCGAATTGGCGGCGAGCATCGAAGTTGGTGACATAGATTTGCAGGCAGCGGTCGAAGTCCTCGGGATGCACGTTCTCCGCCCAGCCATTGCCTGATTCTTGTTCAAGAGTGCGGCGGACGAAGTCCAACCATCCCTTATTGAAGTAATAGCAAAGCTTGTCCGTCCCCGACAACCAGACCATGATGGGCGACGCATCCGTAATCACGCGAAAGAGTTGTTCGCTTTCCCGCAATGCTTGCTCAGACTGCTTTTGCGCCGTAATGTCTCGCGCCACTTTCGAGGCTCCAATCACGCGCCCCGAGGAATTTCTCACGGGAGAGATCGTCAGTGACACATCGACGGAGCTGCCGTCCTTCCGCCTGCGGACGGTCTGGAAATGGTCAACGCGTTCCCCTCGCCGGACGCGGGCGAGAATCTCAGACTCTTCAGAGTGGCGCTCCGTTGGAATGATCAGAGTGATATGTTGCCCAATGGCTTCTTCTGGGGAGTACCCAAATATCCGTTCCGCACTCTTATTCCAACTCGTAATGAAGCCATCAAGGTTCTTGCTGATAATGGCATCATCGGAGGAGGCCACAATGGCAGCCAACAGACCCGTTATTTCTTCTGCTTGCTTCGGCTCGCTCATATCTTGTGGCGACGAACTAAATAGCCCGGGTTCTTATGGAATGGTCGGAAGGTACCCGACCAGAGAGCCTTTTATGGTAGTCATTCTGCCCAGAGAAGCCAAATACGGTAAACACTGTAGGCGATAGTTGGTGCACTGAAGCCGGCCTGCTGCTCGCTCTCAGGCGGGATTCTTCAGAAGGTCTCCCACCGTCTTAAGGATTTCGTGCGAAAGCGCCTCATCCGATACGGCGCGGGCCAGCGACATCGCTCCGATCAGCGCGCTGAAAGTCAGGATCGCTCTCGCCCTTGCCGCGCGTTTGTCCTTGCCTGGGAGCAACCCGGCAAGCAACTCGATATCTTTCCCGACTTGTTCAGAGGTAAGCGCACGAGTCCGCTTATCGCTGCGAGCGATCTCCGGCGCCAGCGCGCTGAAGGCACAGCCCGCACCTGGATTCTTGCGGTGCACATCGCTCACGTAGTCGTCGACGGCAAGCCGCAAGACGACGATTGATGTGACTGATCTCATCGTGCGCAAGCCAGCATGCAGGGTCTCAACATGTTCCGCCAGCCGCAGGCAGCGCTTGCTAACGCGTGGAGCGTCGTGGTCTCGCAGCTTAAGTCTGGCGCGATCAAGCCGATTGTGGCGAAGACGTTCCCTCTGGCCGAAGCGGCTGAGGCTCTGCGCTACCTCGTGGAAGACCGTCCCTTCGGGAGAGTCGTTCTTACAATCTGACGACAACTACGTTCGGACGAGCTTATTCAGAGAGAGGAATCCATGACAACAATAAAGGCGATGCGGTTGGCTTCGGTGGTCACGGCAATCAATGTCCTGGTCGCGAGCGGCTTTTCCATCGCGGCGATCATCCGTCCGCAATACCTGGTCCCTGCCCAATCCGTTCCAACGCAGGCGTCGTTGCTATTGGCGATGTATGCGGCAGCACCCAGAATTCCTCTGGCTTTGCTCGTATTGGGGGCGATCTACAAGCGGGTGACGGCTGAGTTGCTGATCCTGGGCACGCTCGCCGGCGCCATGCAATTGCTGGATGCCGGAATCGGTCTGTTTGAGCACGATCTTGGGAAATGCGCCGGGCCGCTCTTTATCGCCGTCCTGCAATTCTTCGTGGTATATCTGCTTCACAGATCCGTGCCGATCACGCCGCAAACAACGCGCGGATAATCGCACGCCTCCCCGAGGGCACTCGGAGCCAACGCGAATCTGAACCAAGAAAGGAATCTCACATGTTCATCATCGTGGCATTAGTACTCGGAATTGTAGCCGGACTACGGGCAATGACATCGCCGGCCGTCACGAGTTGGGCGGCGCGCATGGGACTGTTTGCCGTCTCCGGAACACCAATGGCCTTTATGGGGTTTAAGTACACGCCGATCATCTTCACCCTGCTGGCGATCGGCGAACTGATCAACGACAAACTGCCGAACACGCCAAGCCGCAAGGCGCCACCGGGGTTCATTGCGCGCATTGTTACCGGGTGCTTGGTGGGCGCCACCGTGGGCGCGGCGGCAGGCTCGCTGATAGTTGGATTGCTCGCGGGCGCACTCGGGGCCGTTGCCGGTACGTTGGGTGGTGCGGCTATCCGTGGGCGTCTGGCGAAGGTCTTCGGGAAAGATTTACCGGCGGCGCTGCTCGAAGATGTTGCCGCAATCGTGATAGCCATCGTTGCGGTATCGAAGTTTTGAATGGAACAGCTTTATAGATCGCGCCGGTTTCAGTCTGTCGCAGAATTTCACTGTCGTCTGGTCCCACCGATGCCCTCGCGGGGGCCGCCCATGTCTCCGCCACCCGCGATCTGAATTGAATTCTGATCTCAAACCTGCAGTCAGTGCTCAACAGATTGCCAAGTTTTGTATTGACTGGCCCCTAATCCCCCGGCCCACCACTGATGTATGATTCGATGCATCGCCCGCCGGCGGAAGCGAGCACCGTGACTTCCATAGCCCTCAACGCGTCCACACCAGAATCCCGCGCTTCCTGCGCGGCGGAGTTGGCAGATCTGCGGCCCGGTTCGCCCATTTCGCGTGAACTGGCTTTAAGTCTGATCCGCTGTAGCGATGACGATCTTCCCGCGCTGCTCGCCGCCGCCCGCGCTGCCAAAGAAAACTTCAAGCCCGGCGTCATCACCTACTCGCGGAAAGTTTTCCTGCCGCTGACTAACCTTTGCCGCGACTACTGCGGCTACTGCACCTTCCGCCGCGATCCCGGAGAACCCGGAGCGCACACCATGACTCCCGACGAAGTTCTCGCGGTCGCGCGCGCGGGCGAAGAGCTCGGCTGCACCGAAGCGCTTTTCAGTCTTGGCGATAAGCCGGAAATGCTTTTCCCCGAGATGCGCGACACCCTGCAGCATCTCGGCTACAAATCCACGCTTCACTATCTGGAAGCCATGTGTGAGCTGGTGCTGCGCGAGACCAGCTTGCTGCCCCATCCGAATCCCGGCTTGCTTAGTGCGGAATGGATCGAGCGCCTGGCAGCCGTTTCGCCCAGCATGGGCCTCATGCTCGAAAGCACCAACCGCGCCCTGCTTGCCCCCGGCGCGGCCCACGACAATGCTCCCGACAAAGTCCCGGCTAAGCGTTTGCGAACGATCGAGGAAGCTGGCAAGCAGCAGGTTCCGTTCACCACGGGCTTACTCATCGGCATCGGTGAAACCGCGGAAGACCGCGTCGATACCCTGCTCTCGATCCGCGGCTTGCACGAGCGCTATGGCCACATCCAGGAAGTGATCGTGCAGAATTTCCGCGCCAAGCCCAACATCCCGATGGCTCATGTGCCGGAGCCCACCCAGGGCGAGATGCTCCGCGCGGTGGCAGTAGCTCGCTTGTTAATGCCTGAGGTCAATATTCAGGCGCCTCCCAACCTGAACGCGCCGTATTATGAAGAGTTACTGGACGCTGGCATTAATGATTGGGGAGGGATTTCGCCGCTGACTCCTGACTACATCAATCCCGAAAAACCATGGCCGCATCTGGAACAACTCCGTCTGCGCACGGAAAGCAAGGGATTCCAGTTGCGCCAGCGCCTGCCAGTCTATCCTGAGTTTTTGCCTGGGGTTGTGTCGAGGCCCGGATTGCTTTCCGAGAAACTTCAAGCCGCTCAAGACAGTAACGGCCTGGCCAAGAATGAGAGGGCCGCATGATTTGCGTGCTCACGGGTGGCACCGGCGGGGCCAAGTTCGTCGACGGATTGCGGCAGGTGATGCCGGCGGAAGAGATCACACTCATTGTTAATACCGGCGACGACCTGCTGTGGTGGGGACTTTACGTTTCGCCGGACATCGATTCCATCACTTACGTTCTCTCCGGCCTGCTCAGCCGCGAGCGCGGCTGGGGTGTGAAGGGTGACACTTTTCTCTGCCTGCAAGCGATGGGGCAACTCGGCGAGCCCACATGGTTTCACACTGGAGACCGCGACTTGGCGGTGCATCTGCTGCGCTCGCGCCTGTTGGCCGAAGGCAAGACACTTTCTGAAGCCACCTCAACGATCAGCGAGAAGCTCAGCGTGAAGGCGCGCATTCTTCCCATGAGCGATTCGCGGGTGGAGACGCGCGTGGATACGCCTTCTGGCGAGTTAAGCTTCGAAGAATATTTCGTGCAGCGCTGGTATCAGGATCCGGTGAACTCGGTGCGTTTCGCCGGGGCATCGGACGCGGAGCCCGCTCCGGGAGTGATTGAAGCCATCGTCTCCGCCGACGCAGTGCTCATCGCTCCGAGCAACCCAATCACCAGCATCGGCCCCATTCTCGCAGTGCCCGGAGTTCGCGAAGCTTTGCAGGCAGCGCGCGGCAAAGTTGCCGCCGTGAGTCCGATTGTGGGGAATGCTCCCGTCGCGGGACCGGCAGGCATTCTGATGACCGCGCAGGGACTACCCTGCTCGATCGCGGGTGTGGCCAAAGCTTATGAGGATTTTCTCGATCTCCTCATTTGCGATACTCGCGATGCCCGCGCGGCCGAAGCGCTTCGCGGAAACGGTTTGCGAGTACAGTGCGCGCAAACCATCATGCGAACGGCCGAGGACAAAGCCGAGCTGGCTCGAACCGTCCTCTCGTTCGCGAAGAGTGGAATGACGGCTAGCGAATCTGCCTCTAACGAGCCCGCGGCGCGTGGCGTCGACCAGCCGTGATTCTTATTCCCGTCAAAAATCTTTCGGCGGCCAAGCAGCGCCTCGCTTCGGTAATGGATCAGGCCGTGCGCACCGAATTGGCGCAGGCCATGTTGCACGATGTTGCGGCTGCGCTGGCGGCGTGGACGCGGCGCCCTGAATGCGCGTTCGTCACCAGCGATCCATTCGCTTTCGAGCTTGCAGAGAAGTACGATTTTGAAGTCATCCCTGATCGTAGGAACTCCGGCGAGACCGGCGCCATAGAAATGGCCACGAGCCTGTGCGTGGCGCGCGGCATCGACAGCACGCTCGTCATCCCCGCGGACATTCCCCTAATTCAAGCCAGCGAGCTCGATGAAATTTTCGCAAATGCGCCGGATGAAGGTACGGTGCTCGCGCCCGCCGCCGACGGACGCGGTACCAACGCCGCCTTCCGCCGCCCCGCGAATCTTTTCCATTTGCGTTTTGGCAACGACAGCTTTAAGCCGCATCTTGCGGCAGCTCAGGCTACGGGCAAACCTTGCATTGTGTTGCAACTGCCTAGCATCGGCGTTGATGTGGACAATCCCGAAGACCTGCAGCGAATCCTGGCGCACTCCGGCGAAACCCGCACGCAGAGCTTGCTCCGCCGATGGGAGAAATCGGGTCTCTTTCCTGCCACGGGAACGGAGGGCTAGTGAGCAAGTCCCGCCGCGCCGTAAAGAAACTAGCCGCGAAGCGGCGAAAGAGTGCAGCCCACGGCCCTTTGACTTCGCTCAGAGTAAACTCCAGCCGTGGGTTAGCGACAGAACGAGAACCAGCCCGGAAGGGGCGAAAGAACCAACCCCCGCTCGGTTTGGTGCCCGATTTACAAATCATCGCCATCCCGCTCACCGACGAAATCAAACCTGGCGATTCGCTGCCTGAGAAATTTCTACAATCACTGCACGGGCGAAAACTAAAATTCGAGCGCGGCGATATTCTCGTCGTCAAACACAAAATCGTCTCCAAAGCGGAAGGGCAGCTCGTTGACCTAGCAACAATCACTCCCTCCGGTGATTCCCAAGCCTGGGCAAAAACGTACAACCTCGATCCCCGCGTGATCGAGCTTGCCCTGCAGGAGAGCCGAGCCGTCATTCGCCGCAAAAACGGCGTGCTCATCACCGAAACGCGCCATGGCTTTATCTGCGCCAACAGCGGCGTGGATGTCTCCAATGTCGATGGCGGCCAACACGCGCTGCTTTTGCCCGCCGATCCAGACCGCTCCGCGCGCAAACTTCATCTTGAGATCAAAAAACGCACTGCACTCGCGATCCCGGTTCTCATCACCGATACTTTTGGCCGGCCCTGGCGCGAAGGCCTGGTCGATTTCTGTATCGGCATCGCCGGCATGAAGCCGCTGCGCGACGATCGCGGCCTCCGCGATCCGAACGGCTACACTTTGCACGCCAGCCTTGAAGCCGTTGCAGACGAACTAGCCGCTGCTGCTGGACTCGTCTGCGGCAAACTCAACCGCACGCCAGCATGCATCGTTCGCGGATTTCCCTACGAGCCTCATCGCGGCTGCACGCGCGATCTGCTGCGCCCCGCAGCCAGCGACCTGTTCCGCTAAGCTTATTTCTCCAACCCAATTCCGGGTACTGGTGCCGTTTGATTTTCACAGGGGTAGATAACCGAATCGGACCTGTGCGAGACCGTGGTCATGCCGAAACGCGCCGTCCGCATCGTAAAACACATCGGCTCTATCTTCTCTCTCTGTTACGATTACGATCCATGCGGCATAGCCTATCGGAACAAGAAACAATGCGATTGTGATCTTCGCCAACCTCGCCTCTCTCCTTCCGAATGACCCTTCGGCCCTGGAAAGTGCCATATCCGCGTTGGAGAGTTCCGTATCCGCTCTCAACAGGGACATTAAAGCCTTAGACATCTCTTCGAGACATTGGGAACCTTGGGTATGGGTGTTTTCTTCCTTGGTTGTGATCGGCGTGTTCATGGAGCTATGGATAATCCGACATGACTGGCGCGATGAAATGGAAGCGTGGGCAATTTGGGATTTTCTTGGCGTGACGCGATTTCCAGCCAAGCCGTCAATAGTCAAGTGGCGAGTCGAAGTTGCGAGCGTGTTGCTTATCGGGTTAGGAGTTGCAGGAGAACTTATAGTAGGGGTAAAGATCGCCTCCATCGGCAACTCTCTCCAAGCTATAGGCTCTGAGTTGCGCAGTAAGAACGCGGAATTGCGGACCATGTTGGACCGACTCGTGAGCATCCTTCGGAAACAGATAGAGGATGAGCAATCGCAAAATCTGCAACTCCAGCGAGAACTATTATTCGAGGGGAGCCGAACCATGTTGCTACTAGCCCACCGAGGAGAAATAGCAGACTCCCTCAGGGAATTCCACGGGCAACAATATGAGTGGGCTGTTTGTGCGTTGCCGATGACCACGCTTACCGTAGACGACATAACGGCGCGAACAGTGCTCGGATCGACACTATTACAAGCTAGTTGGACCCCCGGAAAACAAGGAATTCCGGTGGGCGTATGCGTTCCGGGGATTGAACTAATTGTATCCTCGAACGCTCCGGAAAAAACGCGATTAGCGGCCAAAAGGCTTGAATCTTCGCTGGCTGGCGCGCTTCCATCGTTTAAGATCGCAAATGTCCCAGAAATACGGCAGGTGCGCCTAACGTTCACATCGGCGCAGCAGGCAGATCTAGTGGGTCCGTCTGATCCTAAAGTGATAAGAATTCTATTTACGTGGCATCCGTAGCCTGGTAAGACAAGCAATCCAACTTTTACTGTGGAAATGAAACGACACCAGTACCCAATTCCGTCACCCCTCGCCAAACGCAGTCTCAAGGAGTAATTTGGATTACCAGGTTTGGAGGATTCGTGCCCCGCTATCTTTCAACATCGGAACTGGAAGGCTTCCCTTCGCTCGACTGGCTGGACATCGCATCGTCCGTCACGCCAGCAGTGCGCGATTCTCTGGAAAGAATTCTCGAAACTCAGAACGGTAACGCCATCTCGCGGGAAGAGGCTTACGCGCTGGCGCACGCCGAAGGCGACGATCTGCTGGGCATGCTCGTCGCTGCCAACCTGCTGCGCGCCGAACTCTCGGGAAATCTTGTGACCTACGTAGTGAATCGCAACATCAATTTCACCAACATTTGTTTTGTGGGATGCAAATTCTGTGCCTTCAGCCGCGGCCCGCGCGAATCCGACACATATTTCCTAGAGCCCGATCAGGTCGGACAAAAAGCGATTGAAGCCTGGGAACTCGGCGCCACTGAAGTCTGCATTCAGGGCGGACTGCCGCACGGTTTGCCTCCGTTCTACTATCGCGACATCCTACGCGCGGTGAAGAGCGCCGTGCCCGGAATGCACATTCACGCCTTTTCGCCGATGGAGATCGTCTACGGCGTGGAACTCACCGGCATGCCGCTCGCCGACTATCTTTCCATGCTGCGGGACAATGGCCTGGGCACCCTGCCCGGCACGGCTGCAGAAATTCTCGACGATGAGATTCGGCAGATTCTTTCAGCCAACAAACTCTCTACCGCGCAGTGGATCGAAGTGATTCGCACCGCGCACCGCAACGGCATCCATTCGACTTCCACAATGATGTACGGTCACACAGAAACGCCGGAGCACTGGGTGCGGCAAATGCTTTTGCTGCGCGAAATTCAGGATGAAACCGGAGGCTTCACTGAATTCGTTCCCCTCGGCTTCGTCCACCAGAACACGCTGCTGTTTCACCAGGGACTCGCTCGCACTGGCCCTACGCTAGAAGAGCATTTGAAGGTTCACGCTCTGGCACGATTACTGCTCGCCGGCTCCATCAACAACATTCAGGTTTCATGGGTGAAATTGAATCGCCGTTTGTCGCAACTGTGTTTGCATGCTGGCGCCAATGATTACGGCGGCACTTTGATGGAAGAAAATATTTCCCGCGAAGCGGGAGCCACTGCCGGACAGTACACCAGCCCGGAAGATTTTCAAGCGCTGATTCAGGAAATCGGGCGCATCCCTGCCGAACGCAATACCCTTTACACTCACATCAAACTCAAGTCGCCGCTCGAAGTGTTCACAGCGGAAGAATCGCTGGAGCCGGAATTTGCATGAGCGAAGCCTCGCGCCCCATCGCAGTTCTAGGCGGGACTGGGCCTGCAGGCATGGGCCTTGCTCTGCGCTGGACGCGCGCTGGACAAACTATCATCCTCGGTTCTCGCGACGCGCAACGCGCGCAGGAAGCCGCCGACAAAATTAAGCGGAAAGCCGGAGATCAGGCTCGCGTCTCCGGGGTGGAGAATTCCGCTGCGTGTGCTGCCGCGGATATTCTCGTGCTCACAGTTCCGTTTGAAGGCCAAGCCGCGCTGCTCAAGCAACTCAAGCCCGCCATTCGTTCCGGAAGCATTCTCATCGACGCCACGGTCGCGCTCGCCGCCGGAGTCGGTGGACGCGCCTCGCGCACGCTCGGCGTTTGGCAAGGATCATCCGCGCAGCAAGCCGCCGAACTTGTGCCCAAGGGCGTGAGCGTGGTCGCGGCGTTTCACAATTTATCCGCTGAGCTTCTAAACGGAGATGAGGTTCTCGACTGCGACGTCATCGTCTGCAGCGACGACGCCAACGCCTTGCAACTTACGCGAAGTCTTGCCGCTAAGATTCCCGGCGTCCGCGCCATTGATGGTGGAAAGCTCGAGAACGCACGTGTTCTTGAGCAGATCACGGCATTGCTGGTGGGCCTTAATATTCGGCACAAAGGCCACGGCGGGATTCGTATCACGGGGTTGCCGCCGGAAGCCTATCGCTAGCCCCTCAGCGGCTAAAGCCGGCTCTGAAAAAAATTTCTTATCGCAGCGCTGAAGCGCTGCGCCACCAAAAGCAATCGCGTCCTTCTGAGACCATCATGCCTCTCAAACATCTCTGCGCCGAATTCAGAAGGAATACTTCAACGAGAACTGAATCAGCCGCGGCGTACCGACGGTTGAGGTGATCGGCGCCGATCCGCCGCCTGACGCCGATACCGAGGTCGCCGACGGAATGGCGAACGACGGATGATTAAATAGATTGAAGAAGTCCGTCCGGAATCGCAGATCCTGACGTTCGCCCAACTTGAACGTTTTGCCGAGAGTGAAATCCACATTCTTCTGTGGCGGGCCGATAAGGCAGTTGCGCGGAGTGTCGCCGTAGACGGTGGCATCGCTGCTTCCGCCGGTGGAAAGTGTCGCCAGCGGGTCAGGCGTGTAAGCGGCAGGATTTACCCAGTTGGCCACGCGTGACTGCGGGGTGCCGTGGCTGGGAGCGTTAGCACAACTGTACCCTGGCGTAAAAGTCGCGGTCGACGATGGAGTGCTGGCCAATGCGTAGGCGGTGCCTCCATTAGGGTCGTAGATTGTGAACGGAGCTCCCGATTGCAGGATCATTACGCCGCTGGCCTCCCAGCCGCCCAACACTCTCTTGGTAAGGCCGTTGGCATTGGCAAAGAAGGGCAACTGATAGACGGCGCTGCTCACGGAGCGTTGCCTCCGATCGAAATCGGAAAGGCCGCGCGAAGCTGCTCCGCTATCTTGATTGTTAACTCTGGTAAGGAATGCCACTGAGGCGGTCGAGACATCATCGATCGATTTAGACCAGGTGTACGCGCTCTGGAAATACAGTCCTTTGCCGAAGCGGTGGGCCAAGGTGGCTTGCAGCGCGTTGTAGTGGGAATCGGAATTGGGAGCGAAGTCTTCGAAATCAGCGGGAGCAATACCCAGGTAGGGCGCACGAGCGCTGACGTTTTCGTTGGTCGAATCCACAATCGTGCAGGTGCCCGGCCCGCCGCCGCAGGCATAAGGAAGGGTGACCGGATTCTGCGGCGTGGCCAGCGTGGCCTGATCAGGATCGTAAGTCGAACGCAGGCGGCTGCCTTTGGTGCCTACATAGCCGAGCTCCATAAACCAGTCCCGGCCGAGTTCACGCTGAATCGTGAAGTTCCACTGCTGCGTCGTTCCCACCACCCAATGCAACGGCACGGTGAGTTGGATCAAGCTGTTCACATTGCCGCTAAAACCTGGGTAGCATTGCTGGACCACGCCGGTCCCGGTGAACGGGCAGCTGCCGCCGCCCGTCGAGAAGCCCTGAAAGATTGAGGCCGTGGGCACATAAGCCTGTGTAGGCGGCGCGCCCAGAGCCGGAATCCCCTGGAAGGTGGCGCTTGGTTGAAACATATTGGCCAAGCTGCCCGGGCCGGGCTCAAAGGCAACACCGAACGGGTAGGTGGGAGGAACGATGGCGAGATTATCTACCGCTCCCAGATCTTCGCGGACCGCGTAAATACCATAGCCGCCGCGAATCGATGTGGTGTGATGGCCAGCCACGTCATAGGCGAAGCCAATGCGCGGCTCCCAAACCGTGGCGTATTCGTTGTCGAGTCCAGCTTGATTAAGCGTTCCATTGATGCCGGATAGGCCGAATTTATTGATGCACTTCGGGTAGACATACGGCTGCCCGGTCGTGTTTGCCAATTCCGGTTCGGTATTGCCGGTATGGCAAAGCGTGTCGTAGGGCGCGCCGTCAAACTCGTTTCGGAACCCGAGATTGAGAGTCAGCGTCCGACTGACCCGATAGTCATCTTGCGCAAACCAGGAGTAGCCGGGAATGCGGTAATCGTGGTTGCCGAGGCCGCCGCCGCCCTCGCCCAAATACGGAGAGCCGGCGAGAAAAGCCTGAAAGTCCGTGGAGTATCCGGTCGCGCCCGCGACGAGATAGACCAGGCCATTATCGGCGATGGGTAAGCTGCGGCGCATGGCCACACGGTCAGCCTCACCGCCAAAGCGCAGTTGATGCGCACCATGGGTCCAACTCACGGTGTCCAGGAATGTGTAGTTATTCGAGAGCGCGGACTGCAGTTGGGTGGGGTACGCTCCGAAGGCCCAGGTGCCAAATTGAAGCCGGTACATGTTGGGATCGCCCGCCTGGCCATCTACTCCAACCGCAGTGGGCAAGTTAATTCCGATCTGCGCGCCGGTGATGGGTGCTTCGTTATTCAATTTATCGCTGATGATGTTGACGCCAATGCGGAATTCATTGATCAGGTTGTTGCTGAACAGGTGAGTTTCGGTGATGCTGCCAAAGCGACTGTGCAAAGGAATATCCAGCGGGAAGTTCAGGTTGTTGGAGCCAGGCTGGCCGCCAGTCTGGATTCCGAAAGAATCTGCTCCGAAGGGTTGAAAGGTATCGGAATTGGACCAGAAGAAGCGCTCGGACAAGCGGTCCTTGCCGCCACGGAATTCACGGTCCCAGTTCGCCGTGAACTGATTATCGGTAAACTTACCGGGATCGGTCAGCACCAGCGGGCCGTAATTGAGCGAAGGGCCGTTGGCGGTTTGCGTAAAGCCCGGCGTGCCCGGGACGCTGGGAAATAGAAAACCACCACCTACGCCCGGACCAAAATTGTTGCCCTGCACGTTCAGCAAATTCAACGCTACCGAATCGATCGATGTAGCCGTATTCCCGCCGCAAGCCGCACCGCAGAAAAAAGTATTGAGCAGGGTGGTCTGATCGCGTGCGGTTGGCAGCACCGGGATCATCGTGTTGATGTAGGTTCCCGGCGAATCGCCGCTGCGCTGGCGCGTGCCTTGAAGGTTGAAGTAAAAGTAGCCGAGTTTGGCGCCGGGACCGATCGGTCCGCCAACGTCACCGCCGAAAATGTTCTGCTTGACCACAACCTTGCCTAGAAAATAGTCGTTGGCGTCGAGGTCTGTGTTGCGGAAGTACTCCCACAGATCGCCGTGAAAGTGATTGGTCCCGCTTTTGAGCGTAGCGTTGATATTGCCGCCGCCGTTGCGTCCCTGGGTGGCATCGTAGAGGCTGGTCGAGACCTTGAATTCCTGGATCGCATCCGGGCTGGGCAGAGGGGTATAGGTCAATTCGCCGAAGGCGTAATCGGCCACGGTGATGCCGTCGATCAAATAATTATTGTTGTCTTCTCTGCCTCCGTTCACGTGCATGTAAACCGTGCCACGCCCGAGCTGCGCGGCACCGTTCAAATCGGAAGACGCGCCCGCGGAAAGCGTCAGCAACTGCTGAAAGTTTCGCGTGGCCAGTGGAAGATCGGTGATGGTCTGAGCTCCCAGCGATTGCCCCGTGGTGGCGTCCGTGGTATTTATCTGCTCCACCTGAGATTGCACTTCCACAACTGCCGTCACCGCACCCACTTTCATGACTGCGGTCATACGCGTGGTTTCCGTGATGCTCACCACCACGCCGGGGAACTTTGTGTCGGGAAAGCCCGCCACGTTCACTTCCACTGTATACGCACCGACGGGCAACAGTGTGGCTGTAAATAAACCGGATGCGTCGGTCATCACCTGGCGAAGCACCTCGCCCGTGGCCTCGCTCTTAATACTCACCCTGGCATTCGCGATCACCGCTCCCGATGCATCTTGAACCACGCCGCCGATCGCGCCTGTGGCTCCACCTTGCGCAAACATCATTGTGGTGAAGATGGCCAGGAAAAGACCCGCTGCCATTATTTTGCGAAGTGAATTCATTTTGTCCTCCGAGTGGACAACTATGTTGCGGCTCACTCGCCCTTCGAACGGCGGATCGACGGGCAGAACGAACTACGGGGTGAGATAGTAAGCGGATATATCACGATCTTCCGTTGACATTCAAGGAATATGCGGAGCACAGATTATGCGCGTTGTGAATCTAATCGAAAAGAATCTGCGCACTCTATGCGCGGCAGCGAAATCGAACCGCGGGACTTAACTTACACAATTCCAGCTCTAATCTTCTACTGCCTGCGCCGTCATTTCCGAAGGCTCGCCGCCGGCCGCGGCTTGAGCTACGATTAAACGCCGCGCTTCCACGCGAATCTTCGGCAGATGTAGCGCGAACCATCCCGCGCCCGCGATGGAAGCGATGCCACCGATTGCCACGGTAATTTGAGCGCCCAAGCGATCTGCCAGCGCGCCGCCGAGCAATGCTCCCATTGGAGCCATACCCATGAACATCATCGAATACACCGCCATCACGCGCCCGCGCAGCGCGTCAGGCACCATCACTTGAATCAGCGTGTTGGAGCACGCCATCTGCAGCATCATGCAATAGCCCACCGGGAGCAGCAAAATCACAGAAACCCAGAACATGTGCGAGATGGCAAACACCGCCAGACTGGCGCCAAATCCGGCACAGCACCACGCCACCCAGCGTCCCAGGCCTTTTACCCCTTCGCGAAACGCCAGGGTCAGCGCGCCCAGCAGCGCGCCCACGCCGGTAGAGCCCATCAGGATGCCCAAGCCTTGAGCGCCGCCATGCAGAATCCGGTCGGCAAAAATCGGCATCAGCACCACGTACGGCATGCCAACCAGGCTCACCAGTCCCAGCAGGAGCAATAGCGCGCGAATCGGCTTCGTCTCGTTGACGAAGCGGAATCCTTCCATCATGTGTTCGAACGGCGACGCCATAGAAGCGCGTCCCGGGCTGTGCACACGCATCATCAGCAATCCAATAATCACCGCGATGTAGCTGATGGCGTTGGCAAAAAAACAATAACCTTCGCCGATCTTCGCCACGAGAATTCCAGCAATCGCCGGACCGATTACGCGCGCACCGTTGAACATGGAGGAATTCAGCGCGATGGCATTCATCAAATCATCTTTGCCGACCATATCCACCAGAAACGATTGCCGTCCGGGAATATCGAATGCATTTACCACGCCCAGAAGTGCGGCCAGCACGAAAATCAGCCACACTCGGTGGTCAATCGCGTGCGTTAGAGTGAACACCGCCAGAATGAAAGCCAGTAGCATCGACGCGACTTGAGTTGCGATTACGACCGTACGGCGGTTGTAGCGATCGGCCGCGATCCCGCCCAGTGGGGCAAAAAGAAATACCGGAACCTGACTGGCAAATCCCACCGACCCCAGCAGCAACGCCGAACCCGTCAACCGATAGACCAGCCACGACTGGGCCACACTCTGCATCCAGGTTCCGATGAGCGAGATCAGTTGTCCGCTGAAGAAGAGCTGGAAGTTGCGATGACGCAACGCCCGCCCCGCGACCTGCCAGCGTGAGGTGCGCTCGGGAGTTGCTTCTGCGGCGCTGGTTGCGCCTTCCTGAATTGGGATTTTCGACTCGGACACTTTCGCTTCTTTGGATGATGTTGCCAGCCCTTTCGATTACTATAACTTGCATGTCGCTCGCAGTTGCTTTGCGAATGCTTTCTGACCTGCTTTTTCCACAGCCGCCGGATCGATTGACAACCCTGACAGGCTGGCATGCTACCAATTAGCGCTCGTAGGAGCGCGTGGGATGAGAAGGCGGCCGAAACTGGTTCACATGGATGTGGTGCAACATTTTTGGTGCAGCTGAACAATTGATTTTTGGCTTCCAGAACTGAGCAAACTGCGCTACAGTGGCGATTGCTCTCGCCGGCGATTCCCTAAGAAAGGGACACGACCATGACCACTGCTCCGGTTGTTGTTGAACGCCGCATTGGACAGCGCTTCGCTTTTAATCTTCCGGTTTCGTTGCGCGACGTTCCTACGGCCATCGAAGGCATGGGGTTCACTCAGGATCTCAGTTCGCGCGGTGCCTTCCTGTTCACTGACATGGCGCTCACCGAAGGTACCGAAATCGAGCTGACGTTAAACATGCCCTCCGAGATTACTTTGGGCAACAACATGCGCGTACGCTGCCGAGGCCGGGTTCTGCGTGTGACCAACCCAGCGGAAGGTTGGGGCACCGTCGCTTCGGCAGAAACCAAATCGACCGAGACGCGATCCGTCGAAACAAAGATCGGGGTGGCAGTCTGCCTGAAAGAATACGAATATCTTCCCGAGACCGAAGACGGCCCATCCGATTTCCAACGCATTTCAGCCCTGCACAGCCCCAGCGAGGCTGAACGTGCCCCAATCGCACCGGCGCTCAGCAGTACTCGAGCTGCAGGCGATTAACACTCACACAACTTTGTCATCCTGAGCGAAGCCGTTTTTCAGGCGTAGCGAAGGATCTCCCGTTTGACCGGCCCGACGCGTAAGCCAACTGAACCATTACTACAAATTCATAATTCCGCGCTGCTCGCGCGCGAACTTTAGTTCCTTCCGCCCATCCGAGGCCTTTTCAATCGCCTAGGCTTGGCTTAGAATGCTTCTACTAGTGCGGATTCTTAGGGGGAGTTTCCTGCCGGTACGCCTCTCGCTGGGATTTTCCACTGCAAAATAGTTGCACTCATGCCTTTCGTTACAGATTCCGTGGACGCATGCGCGCTGGCTATTACTTAAGTCACTTGGCGAAGGATACGTTCTCTTTCTAACATGCAAACACCAAGAGAAATCAGCGAGAACCGCGCCATGCATGGGATCGCCGTAGCGCTCCTGACAGAAAACCGGGAACATTTGTCGGAGTTGCAGGCGCGTGTAGAAGCTACGCGCCTCGGCCGGGTTGTGTTCAGCTACGTCGGTTTTCCCAGCGGACCAACGGATTCAATCCTGCGCCAGATTCAGGATTTGCGCGCCGAAGTCGTCGTCATCGATATCTCTTCCGAGAATCCCCAGCCCGCCATCAAAGCCATTGAGTTGCTTCAATCCAACACTCTCCAGTTGGCAATTTTTGCCAACGGCAGCATGCGGCAGCCTACGACGATCGTGGCCAGCATGCGCGCCGGAGCCGGAGAATACCTGGATGAAAGTGCCGGCTCTGAGGCCTTTCTTGAAGCGCTGACGCGTTTCAGTTCCAACCGAACCCGCACTCGCGGCGGAGCCGGAAAAGCCCGCATCTTTACCTTTCTTAGCGCCAAAGGCGGAGCCGGCGCGACCACGGCGGCAGTGAACACTGCGGTCGCTCTGCAGCAAGCCTACGGCAATGTGGTTCTGGTGGACTTTGCGCCAGTCGGCATCGCGCAATTGCATTTGAATCTGCGGCCAAGCTTCGGAGTTCCCGACGCGCTCGAAAACCTGCACCGCCTCGATGTTTCTTTGCTCGATGGCTTAATGACCACTGCGAAAGACGGGTTACATCTTCTTGCTGGCCCGCAGCAACCTTATCCTTCGGTGCCTACGCCGGCGGAACTAGCTCGGCTCTTCGACCTGCTGGTGAATCACTATCGCTATGTCGTCGTAGATGCTTCGAGCCGTCTCGATTCCACTACGCGCCTGCTCTCAGACCTCTCGAACGCTGTGCTGATGGTGGCTCAAACCAACGTTGTCTCCCTATGGAGCGCCAGCCGCATTCATGCTTTTCTGGAAGAGGGCGCGGGACGCAACCGGTTGCGCATGGTTCTGAACCGCTACAAAAAAATTCCCGGCTTCACCGACGAGGACATCGAAGACTCCACTCGCTGCAAAGTATTGTGGAAGATTCCCAACAACTATCAGGCGATTTCGCCCGCCATCGATCACGGCGCGCCGGTCGTCCTGCAGGAAAATCAGGAAGTGAGCCGCTCCTTCCGCGCACTTGCGGCGGCGCTCGCCGAAGCCACCACCACTGCCGAAGGCGGACTCGATCTGGTTTATGCCCAGGAAAAGCCGGCGATCAAAAAGAACGTTCCCTCACGCCTGGTCGTCTCACCCGCCCGCGCCGGACAGTAGAATTCTTTGTTAATGCTGATCGTAATATCTTTTCAGTAAAATTCCTCCTGGGCAGGTTGCACTTCCGATTCTCCGAACAGTTTCCCCATAAAACGCCCGTTGCATCTAAGATAGAACGATGCGCGAAGGGGGATCTGTGGGGTTAGCAGAGGTGGGGTTAGCAGGGAATGAGGCACCGGTCGCAGACCTCCGCCTGCTGGTCGCGTCCGACCCCTGGTTTCGCGTTTTCCTGCAGAACCTTGGGGATCTATTCCGCCGCCGCGAGCCTGCTCATCTGCAACTGCAATCTGCGCCGGCGGATTTCTGGTCTGATGTATTTGTCGATCGCCGGCTTCCCTGGCCGCGCTTTATGCAGTCCGGCGCGTATCACATTGTTGCGCTAGCCATGATCCTGGTGGGATCGCACTTTCTGGCGTTGCAGCCTCGTGTCACGGCCGTGCCCACTTTTAACCACGCCGACGTGGTTTATTACGCGCCGACGGAATATCTGCCGCCGCTGGACACTCGCCGCTCGACGGCTGCGCGGCCGCAGAAGGCTGATCCTGAATTCTCAGCGCAGCCAATCATTTCTCTACCGCGCGAGGCGGATAACCATTCGCAGACCATCGTGACGGCGCCCAACGTACATCTGAAGAACGATGTTGCTTTGCCTAACACCGTTGCTTGGTCCGATAAGCCGCGCATGCCGATCGCGCCTGCTCCGGTGATAATGGCGTCTGAGATCTCGCGCATGGCACCGCGGATGGACCGGTCCGTGATCGCGCCGCCGCCGGATGTGGATAACACTTCGCGGAAGACGATGCAGGCGCTGGATCCTTCCGTGGTCGCACCTCCTCCTGAGTTGGAATCGGCTTCCAACCGCAGGATTGGGGAGCTCAACGTCGGGCACAGTACGGTGATCGCGCCCGCGCCGCAACTTTCTCTGGATGAACAGCGCACTGTTTCTCAAGGACGATCCGCTTTGCGCGGACATGCTCCGCAGGTCGTCGCTCCGCCGCCTTCGCTGGGCGCTTCGGGAGGTAACCGCTCTGGACGAGGGGTGATTGCCTTGAACCTGCATCCGGCGGTGGGCGCGCCTCCCGCGCCTGTGGCCGGAAACAGGCGCGGCAGTTTTGCTGCTACTCCTGAAGGACATCGCGGTGCGTCTGGTGCTCCCGGTTCTGCAGGCGCTTCCACGGCGAATGGAAGCGGCGCGACTGGGAAGAGCGCGGGCAACTTGCCTACGGGGCTTTACGTGGGCAAAAGCTCGAGCGCGAATTCCGTCAATCCAAACCTGATTGCTGGCATGCGTCCGACTCGCGCGCCGCACACCACGCAACCCCAAGGCGACAGCAAAATCTCTGAACCTGAGCGCGCGGTCTTCGGCGACCGCAAAATCTATTCGATGAGCCTCAACATGCCGAACCTCAATTCGGCTGGAGGCAGTTGGATCATCCGCTTCGCCGCGATTAAGCCGGAATCGAGCAACGGCAGACCTGCTTCTGCCGACGCAACTCCCGACGATCTGGCATCGCCGGTGGCGACCAGCAAAGTTGATCCTGCTTACCCGCTGGAGCTGATGAAGCAGAATGTGAGCGGAACCGTCATTCTCTATGCCGTCATCCTCGCCGATGGTTCGGTCGGCAGGGTGCGTGTGCTGCGCAGCGTCGATGAGCGACTTGATCACTTCGCCAGCGAAGCCATTGCCAAATGGCAATTCCAGCCCGCCACGAAAAATGGAAGTCCGGTTGCCGTGGAAGCCACGTTCTGGATTCCGTTTCATCCGGGGAAAGTGAACCCGGGGTTCTGAGGATGACCGTTCTCAGTTGCCAGTTCTCAGTTATGCGGCTTTCTCATCTGGTCCTCAGGCTTCTTGTTTCCTTCCCGCTTCTCTTTCTCTGCGCGGGTTGATCTGGACAAAGTGATTTTCGGATCTTCCTTCTTAAAGTCTTTCTTTCGCCCCGCGAGGCTTGTTCTTATTCCACTTTCGACCCACGGCTTACGCCGTGGGTTGCATTCTTGCGCCGCATCGCGGCTTGAGTAGAAGTTTGAATCGGCTAGCAACCGCCTACTTAGGCATGGGCACTGACACGGCTTTGCCTGCGCCGCGCTCGGAAATCCAGATGGTTTCGCCTGCGGGTTCCACTCCGGTGGGCGTGTTGAGTCCATCTTTGATTACGGTCACGGTTGCCTTGTCGCCATTTACGGTGAGCACCGCGATTTTACCGTTACCATTCTCCGCCAGGATGAGTTTCCCGTTCGCTGCGCGCATGCCATCGGGGCCTTTTACTGGCTGGTCCATCCAGATATCGACTGGGTCTCCCGGCTTGCCGGCGGCGTCGACGGGGATGCGGTAGAGCTTGTTGAAGATCACGTTATTCACATAGAGCGTGCCATCAAGGAAAGTGATGCCGTCGACGCCCATCAGCGTGCGATGCTCGAGATAAAGTTCCGCGGTGGACGCTCCGGCGGGCAGACGGAAGATTCTGCCGGGGATGGTGTCGGTAATGTAGAGCGCCTTATCGGGCCCGATCGTAAAGTCATTGCAGACGTTGTTGTCTCCGGGCAGGTTCCAGCGGATCTTCGGCGCGCCGGTGGTGAGATCGAAACTTCTCAGCGTGGTATGCCGTGCTGCCGGAGTGGTGTTCGGCACCGGCGTCAGTTGACAGGTCCACAACGTGTTGGTGGAAGCGTCGGCTAACATGCCGAGGAAGAATGTGCCTGCGGGTTCTGTGCTGACGTCGATAAATTTTTCAGCTGTGGTGGAACCGGGACGCACCTTGTAGACGTATGGCGAACTGGCACTGCCGACAATCAGCACGCCGCCCGGCGCCATGGTCAAACTCTCCGGCTGCGATTTCGCATCGCCGATCAGAATTCCCTGGGCGAACATGGCGGGCGCGAAGACCATACTAATGACGAGCGCAGCACAGGCGGCGAGATATCGAGGGTGAGAGATACGCATGGTCAAATCTCCTCAGAGACTATTTCGATGGCACTCATCATAATTCATGCGAGGCGAGGGCAAGGCTGCCGATTGATCAGTCGATAAGGAAGCGCGACACAACGCGCGGCTCGCCCAGATCCTTCGCCGCGCAAAGAACGCTTGCTCAGGATGACAAGCAAACTAACCTATCAGGCAGCCCACCTACTTGCAATCGACCTTGTTGTCCTGCGCGGCAGCGATCTGCCACTTACTGTCGCGTTTCAACCAGGTATCGGTCCAGACCTGGCACACCTTCGCATCGGGACGTGTTTTGTCTTTGCCGATGGCGTGCTCGCTGCCGTAAATGATGGCCACGCCTTCGCCGAAAAAGTGCACCCTCGCGTCGTCGATTCCGCAGCCGTGCGCCGAGTGCGGGCCTTTTTCATCGCGTAGCTCATCCGCTTTGGTGTAGCGTTCGCCGCCGGTGCTGGTGCCCTGGAAATCCTCGGCCAATAAATCTGAAATCACTCCATTATTCGTGCAAACGCCCTCGGCCCACTTGCGTTCCATGTCGATCATGTACTTCGCGGTTTTGTCGTCGGGTGTGGCCCAATGGCTTTGCTGGGCATAAGCGCCGGTCATAAGGACTACGACACATATTACGAGGCACGTTACAACACGCATTACAAAGCACATCGGGAGCAGAATTCGGTGACGCATCGTCCCTCCAGTATTAAGTCACTATACAGTCTGGAATCCCATCCTTTGCAAAATGCGCGAAGGCTTGATTGGATAAGAGCGAAGGCTCGATTCAGACCCCATGTAGTCTTTGTTTGAGGACGAAGACGCTGGGAAGAAAGGAGCCTTCGATGATGATTATAGGATGTGATTTCCATCCCAGCTGGCAGCAAGTAAGTTGGTTGGAGACGGAGACCGGGGATTGCGGGGAACGGAAGCTGGTGCATGCTTCGGGTGAGGCCAAGATGTTTTATCAGCAACTGGCGGCGCCGGTGCTGATTGGCATGGAGGCCACGGGTAACAGTCAGTGGTTCATCGAGCTGGTTGAAGATCTTGGGCACGAGGTCTGGATCGGAGATGCAGCGCAGATCCGGGCCAGTTACGTGCGCAAGCAGAAGACTGACAAGCGGGACGCGGAACACATTCGCAGGCTGGTGGTGGAAGGCCGTTTTCCGCGCTTGTGGACTCCGGACCGGGAGCAGCGCGATCTGCGGCAACTGGTGCTGCATCGGCACAAGCTGGTGGAGATTCGCAGCCGGGTGAAAAACGAACTGCAACACCTTTCCCTGAATAAGGGAGTGCAACGCCAGCACAAGCTGTGGAGCCAGGCCGGGCAGAAGATGCTGCGCGAGCTTCCGTTAAAACCTTGGGCGGCGTGCCGGCGGGAAGATTTGCTGGGCCTGCTTTCGATGTTAAACCAGCAGATCGGCAAGTTGGATCACGCGGTGCAACAAGCGGCGGAAGAAAATCCGCAGGCCAGGTTGCTGATGACGCAACCGGGAGTAGGTCCGAACACGGCGCTGGCCTATATACTGACCATCGGCGATGTGAGCCGCTTTGCGCGGGGCAAGCAGGTGGCGAGCTATCTGGGACTGATTCCGCGCGAGGAAAGTTTCGGGCGGACGGCAGAAGCTGGGCGCGATCAGCAAGCAAGGCAACCGCATGCTGCGCTCGTTACTGGTGGAAGCAGCGCAGACGGCGGTGCAGCACGACCCCGGATTGCGCAAGCAGTATTTGCATCGCTGTCATCAGAAGCCGAAGGGTGTGGCCAAGGTAGCAACGGCGCGCAAGTTAGCTGTACGACTCTACTGGATGCTGCGCACCAATGTGGCGTATCCAGAGATCGTTCGCATCGAGAGCAGCTCGCGGGTGGCCCTGGTCGGCGCAAGCTAGACCGCAGGATTGATTGGGCGCTCTCGCATCCCGTACAGACGGGATGTTCGCATAGAAGAATCATGGTCGATGTTTAGGCCGAATCGATGGTTGGTGGAACGATCTTCGGGAGAAGATCACTCCCGTTAGGGTGATTCAGCGCGAGATTTCATATCCAGAGTCTTGGTCCTCAACCTCTCTGGCAAAAAAACGGTGCCAAAAACACCGCCAGAAATACTTTTGTCCTTGACACCGCCTTCGCTCTTATCGAGGGCCACACGCCCAGCCGCAGAAATATTTATGCGATCGAGTTACTGAACGGGTATATAGTGTCGGGCTAATTGATAGCCGATACGGGAATTCTCTGGATATTTCTGCCGGCTGGGGAACTAAGAACGATATTTCGATTGAGCTGAGGAGTGGCATATATGAGTTCGCCATTTCAAGGGTCGGTGAGTGTCGGGCAACCTGCTGAAACAGTTTCTGAACCCCTGCGCAATCGCGTCGAGAATCGTCCTTCCTTGCGGGCATCGCACCCGGTCGTAGGTCATTCTCACGGGGGCGGAGCGAACGAAGAGCCGCGGCCAGCGCGGATTTCAACTCCCAGAATTCGTCGCATCACGCAACCCTCGGAGTGGTGGCTGCCAGATTGGGTGCGCGAGCACGTCGACTCGAATGCGTCTGTGGATGATTTGATTGCCGAGACTATGCGCAGAGCAATCGCCGCCCCAAACGAAGCGACCTTCGTGACGGTGCAGGCGGTTTTCAATGAGCTGTCGCGCGATCCGGCCCATGCAACTGCGGTGAGGCGGGCAGTGCGCACTCTGGTTGAGAAGATCCTGCGAAAGAAGGCCTCCTAATGGCAATCGCAGCGGTAGTTGAAATCGATAGCGGTCCAGGACAAACGGGCTCCTCGTTGACAACGGGTCTCGGCGTGGGGGAACGCTATGGGCTGGTCACGCTTGGCGACCTGCTCTCCGGAGGCGTTTTTTATAGCCTACGGTCAGGCAGGATGGATAGCAGTACCTCGAATTTGAACCTGGTGCTGTGCGACATGCAGGATTTCGATGGCAACTTCATCCAGTTGAGCGTCGGGCGGGAAGACCATACTGCAACCTTCGAAGTCACCGGCAGCTCCGCGTGGAGCGCACTCGTCATTGCGTCGAATCAGGCCGGTACAACTGAGACTCGGATCAGCTTCGCCAGTTTTTTTCGGAGCAAATGGGACGCATTCCTGGACAAACGCCTTAATGGAACCCAGTTGAGTCGCGAAGGCGAACCGACCCTGACTTGGCGGATGTTTCCCGTCTACCCACCAACCCTTGGTGACCAGTACTACCAGCCCGGTGACCAATACTTGTCATCCGACCAGACCTACCTGCATATACAGCAGGAGTTGTTGGTTACGTTGCCTTGGTACTGGTCCAACTACAACGCGGTGATGGATTACTATGTCGAGCTCTTCGTTCAGGATGGTCAATTGCAGGCGTCGGTAGCGGCGTGGTATCTATCGGTTGACCCCGGCGCCAAGAGCACGAAGATTTGGAACATGGTCGCGCCACATGTAAAAAGCGGCATGGCTGCATTGCAGTCCCAGCTCAACACAGAGATCGCCGGCATCAAAGCGACTGATGTTTATTTGTTGCCCGGCACGCAGTTGACCTCGCTCGGAGCTGGACCGGCGTTCGTGGGCAATACCTTTAATGACGTGACGATCGTCGTTGTGTCGTGATCGTCGGGGTCCGTGCTCGCCGCAGGAGTGCTAGAGTCGCAGAAATTTCTGCATGTGCTGTAATGCCTCGTCCAGCGCTCGCTGAAAGGCTTTGCCGCGTGGGCGCGGGCCGGCAAAGCCCAGCTCGTGCTGCAGCCGGCCATCGACTACCTTCAGATTCGCCCAGCCGAGTATTTGCTCGCCCCATAGCATGGGCATCGCATAGTGGCCCATACGGCGCTTGTGGGCCGGTACATAGGACTCCATTTTGTATTCCCAACCCCAGAATAAATGGAAGCGCCGACGGTCCCAGACCACGGGGTCGAAGGGCGCGAGGAAGCGCAGCTTGTCATCGACTTGGTATTGCGCAGACGCGGGCTTTTCGTCCTGCGGCCACAACCACAGCAAGCCGTCGACCTCGGCGTAGGCGTAGCGGGATTTGGCTTGCTCCTGGATCTGCCGAAGTTCGGTAGCTAGATATGGCACTCCTTCGCGCAGAAGTCTGCATAGATAACCGAAGCTAACCGCAGGCAGCGGCGCGTAGAGATGCACCACCATGTCCAGCAACTGGCCGGCGCGCGCTAGCCGACCATCATTGTCTTTGTTTTCTGTGGAGCTGTCGTCTTGCGACGGACACTCGATCGCTTGGTAGACGCGGGTGCCGGCTTCGCGTCGAGCCACGCGCAGCAATCCGCGATAGTGCAGGCCCTCGAGCAGATGCGCGCTGACATTCAGATTGCCGCCCCAGCGCTTGATGCGGCCATGGTCGAAATGCGCCTGCACGTCCTTGGGGTGAGTGTGACCGTGCTGGTGCACAAAGGTGAGGACCTCCTGAGCGCGAGTTTCCATCCTCGCGTCCCAGGCGCGCCAGGTGCACGGCTCCCCACGCGGATGCAGCAGAGCCAGGGTTTCGCGAGGCAGGAAACCGTAGTTGATGAAGAAGGCCTCTTCGATGGCCAGGCGCGGGTAGCGGCGCTCGAGGTCGCCGGCGTGATAGTTCTTAACGCGTTGCGCGAGGATCAGATCCTGAGCGCGAGCGGGCGCCCGCATCGGATCGGCCTGAACAAAGCCCAGACGTGCAATGGCCCTTGGCAGGGTAGTGGGTTTGAAAAGGCTGCGCGCGATCGCGTAGCGGCGAAGCTGCGGGAGAGTGGGGGCTTTGAGAGGGCTCACATCATTTGTAAGGTTTCTGGATCGCAGGGCAGTTTTTTTCGGATCTACCGGCACCGCTTGAATGTAACCGGGAATTGTCTTCGGCTCCTAATAAAAATGGGATAACGAATGTCTATTAGGCTCGCAAATTGCTTACGCCTTTGCAGTTTTCTTTTTTTCCAGCGCGGCGTAGATGGCGGGGTCAGTGCAGACTTCGTAGTAGGTGCGGTCGGTCCAGTCCTGGACGGAGAAATCTTCGGCTTTGATGCGCGGAATGCGACTTTCGCGGATGACGATTTTGCGGAAGATGTCGCGGTCGACGGGAACGGTGGCGCTGGAGAGACGGTATTCGCCTTTATCCGACGCCATCGCCGGCGGCAGTTTTACGGCTAACGGCACCAGCGAGATTTCCTGTTCGAGTTTGCGGAATGCAGCTTGATTCATGCGGATGCCGCCGAGGTTGAAACTGAGAACGGAGTCTTCGGGGTTTGCATTTTGCTCGGCGTTCGGGTCCGCCTCCCCTTGAAATACATACACGTGGAAAGGACCGGCTTGAGATTCCATTACCTTGCGGGCGCGTTTATTGCAGGAAGAAAGGCGGTCGCTCTCGTTCAGCGCTTCGGAAATCATAATCTGGTGTTCGCCATCCATCAGATAAAGAGGAGCGGCTTCCTGTAGCGTGATGCCGATGCCTAACTCCAGCCCGGGCATTCCCGAACGCTGCATCAGTTCGTTATAGCCGCGCACGATTTCGATAATCTCGCGAGCCAGCACGCAGGTCCGGCTCACGGCGAGTTCAGGCTCGCCTTCGCGCTCGAGGATGGCGAGGATGATGGCATCGCCTTCGAGAAAAACTTTTTGCGCTCCGTACTTGCCGAGCAGCTTATTGACCGGGTCGTAAAAGTTCAGGCTGAAGTACGAAGCCGGGTTGAGTCCCTTTTCCATGAGCGTGCGCGTGAGCCGCGTCGAGTCGCGCACGTCGGCTTTCAGAACCACGTGCCGCAGAACTCGCACTTCCTCGGGCTGTTGTTGTTCATCGGAAAGGAGGAATTCGTAGAGCGTGCCGTTCATGCGGGAGAGCTCGAGCAACTTCTCCGTGGCTACCATGTTTACCGAGTCGAGTGCAGCGTTGAGCGTCTCCAGCCGGCGGAGATCGCGGTGATAGTGAGAAAAATCCTGCAGAAAACGGGCTGCGACCTTGGCACG
Source organism: uncultured Acidobacteriaceae bacterium (assembly GCA_963838015.1). Taxonomy (GTDB): domain Bacteria; phylum Acidobacteriota; class Terriglobia; order Terriglobales; family Acidobacteriaceae; genus Sulfotelmatobacter. The sequence goes on from CAWIPG010000002.1 coordinate 1,258,068, forward strand.
CTCCGCGCCCCGGCAACCAGCGACCTTAGCTACCGCCGCATACAAGCTTGCAGGCGAGAGTTTGCCGTGCTCCTGGATCATGCGCTCCACGCGGTCGCATTCGGGACGCGAGATCAGAGCATTCTTCAATTGTTGCGGATTGATTCTCGGCGCGTACTCGGCGAGCAGAGGCACGGTGTTGTAGGAAGCGATCACGCTCTCCATGATCTGTTCGTCTTCGAGCAGGCGCACCCACTTGGCGAGGCGCTCTTGCTGCGCTACACCTTCCGGTGTCGATTCGTCGGGCGTTCCTGTGCCGACCAGCGCGCGGGCATTTTCTGAAGCGCATAGCCAGGAATCGATGGTCTCGCTGGTGGTTTCGTCGCCGTATAGAGAGCGGATGAAATTCCACACCACATCCTGCAGGCGGGGATAGCGGTCGTTATCGCGATCCCAGTTGCCGAGCATGACGTAGTGCTCGGCGCAAAGATAATCGTCGCGGCCATCTTCGGAAAACGCCAGGCGGTTGACGAACAGAGCATAGCTATTTAGTCCATTGCCGGTCTCGCCGAAAAACGAACGGCGGGTGCGGGCAAGAGTTTCTTTTTCGATGTCGCGCAGCGTCTGGAAGAGTTCCTGTCCCGTCTTGCGCAGAATAATTTTTTTGCGTACCTGAAAGCTGGCGACGCGCTCACGATACTCGACGGCCTTGCCTTGGCGTATGCCTTCGTAAGTCTTGAGCAGGACGCGGCAGCGCTCTAAAACTTGCGCGAACTGCTGATTCATTTCCGTGCGAAGGAATTTGGTGATAGCCAATCGCGCCAGCAGATCGACGGAGATTTTTTCTTCTTTCTTCGCTCGATTCAACGCGGCCAGATGCAATTCAGTCAGCAGCGGCTTCCATTCAGATGGATCGGCGGCGTTGCGAACCGGTGTTGGCTTTGCTCCGGCAGTTGTTCCGGCGGCGGCATTTCTTAACCACGAGGGTCCCTGCGCTTTCGCTGGAGCCTCGGCTGCCAGAAGACCTTCCAACTCGCCGTTGCGCACAATCAACCGCATGATCTGCGCGCGCGCCGCATCCACGAAGCGGGAACTCAACGCTACATCGTGACGCAGGTTATCGACGCCGACGGACAAGCCTTCGAGCGTAATTGATGGCACAGCCGCAACCAACTCGGGCAGAGCCAGTTTTTCTGGCTCCTTGCCCAGGCGGAAGATGGGAAATCGAGGCATTTCTGATGTCTTATGCTGTTGGAAGTCGCTGATTACACGTGTACATACCGAGGCTAGCACGGCGGCCGCGGTGGCTAAAGTTACGCTAGTTATGTGCGGGCGGGTGCGGAAATTTGCGGCTCGCGAACAAACATCAACGTCTGCTTTCTCTTATACGATGCGGTCGCGAATTCCCGATATCCGCACTTCACTGCGACGCGAATAGAGGCAACATTCTCAGGAGCGATAATGCACGCGGTGCGCGGCGATGAGAAGTGCGCATCGCCCCAGGCCACGGCTGCGCGGACGGCTTCGGTGGCATAGCCCTTGCCGTGCGCTTGCGAAGCGAGGACCCAGCCGATCTCCGGTATGCCTTTCAGTGACGGCTCCACGTCTCGTTTGTAATCGGCGAAACCAACCTCACCCACACGAGTGCCCGTGTTTTTTTCCTCTGCTACCCAATACCCGAAGCCGAGCAGCGCCCAGTGGCCGGCGTAACGCAGAAACTTAGTCCAGGACTCTTCTTCCGTGAGAGGCTTGCCGCCGATGTATCGAGTTACTTTGGGGTCCGCCCACATTGCGGCGCAGTGTACGAAATCATCGAGGCGATGGCCGCGGAGTGTAAGCCGTTCGGTTTCGAGGATAGGTATTTTTTCGGGACCGCTGGAGGTAGTAGACATTCGAGCAGCTTACCGATTTACGCGAATCACCGCAAAGCCGCCAAGTTGCCTTCATTGGCTCTTGATACGCGCCGCCTCAAACTCATCGCCCTTTTGCCAGCCGATGAGCCGCGAGAAGCTCGCCGCTTCCCAGCCCAGCGCGAAGCCAAAGCGCGCCATCGCCGCGTCGCCGGTGAAATCCATCTCGGGATGATATTCATCACTCGGCTGGTGATAATGCTTCTCGGTATATTCCTTGTCCTGCGCTACGCCCCAGGCTTCGTCGTGACCTTTGAACTTCATTCCTTCGTTGATGGAGAACGATGGAATACCCACGCGGGCGAGGCTGAAATGGTCCGAGCGGTAGTAATGTCCGGCCTCGGGGCGGGCATCAGAACGGATGGCCAGCCGGAATTCTTTCGCCATCGCTTGCACCCACGGATAAAAAGTTGTCCGCTCGGCTCCTGAAATTTCCACTTCTTCCGGCGAGCCAATCGGCGGCAGATCGTCGTAATTCAAATCCAATGCGATCTTACCGGCGGGAATTGGCGGATGCTTGCCCAGATATTCCGAACCGAGCAGTCCCTGCTCCTCGGCGGTAACGGCGGCGAAAAGAATCGAGCGCCCTGGCCGGTCTTTGGCGACGCTGAATGCGCGCGCCAGTTCCAGCAGAACTCCGCAACCGGTGGCGTTGTCGGCGGCGCCATTATAGATGTTGTCGCCCGGCATATCGGGGCGAATTCCGAGATGGTCGTAGTGCGCGGTGTAGAGAATCGCTTCATCTTTCAGTTGGCGATCAGAGCCGGGCAGAATTGCAACCACGTTATTCGACTCAAAGTGGCGCACGTTGCTGACCATGTGTGCCTTCAATTTTGCGCCAAGGGTTACCGGGTGAAATTCGCGGGTGCGCGCATCCGCCATCATTTTGTCCAAATCCATGCCGGATGCCGCGGCCAGCTTTTTGGCTACATTCAACTGAACCCACGATGCAACTTTCAGCGCTGGACCTTCCAGCTTCAAATAAGATTTCTCTCCCGAATTCGAGTTCCGCACCACTTCCCACGGATAACTTGCCATGTCTTCCCGGTGAATGAGAATCACGCCGATCGCACCCTTGCGCGCGGCTTCCTCGTATTTGTAAGTCCAGCGGCCATAGTAGGTGAGGGCTTTGCCTTTGAAAAACTTCGGATCGTCGGAGGGCGGCTCGTTCACCAGCATCAGCAACACTTTGCCGCGCACGTCTACGCCTTTGTAATCATCCCAGTTATATTCGGGGGCCTCGATACCGTAGCCGACATAGACGATCTCTACATCAACATCGGACTGCGCCTGCTGGGTCTGATCGTAGGCAACGTACTCCTCGAGCGGCTTCAGATTCATTGCCGCGCCTTGCTTCGGCACTAATGAGAATTGCGTCTCTGCGGCCGTCGTGATGCCTACCAGCGGCACCTTTTGCAGGTACGAGCCGTTGTCACCGGCGGGCTTCAATCCATATTCGGCAAATTGCGTGGCGATGTATTCGGCGGCAATGTCGCCACCGCGCTGGCCGGTGCCGCGGCCTTCCAGGAGATCGTGCGCTAGAAAGCGCACATGCCAGCGGATGTGTTCAGGATTGATGGTCTGCATAGCCGCAAATGCCTCGCCGGGCAGCCGGACTGAGATCGGCTCGCGTGCTGCCGGGGCGATGGGAGTTGCTCCTCCTTCTGCCCACATCAGAAGGCTTAGAGTAGCAATCATGCCGACAAGGACACTTCTCCTTACGCTTGCTTGCATAGGACAGTCTTCTCCCCCGACGAAGGGCGCCAAAAATGCTTAGAAAGAATGCTTTATATAAGACTGAGGGAATTGTAATGTACGGATGGGTTTCTGTTATAGAGGGCTTCATGTTGCTAAACTGCACGAGAGGTCAGGCACTCTCGCCACTTTGCAGCGTGGGCAAATGGACGCTATGGAATGCAGATCATGAAGCGAAGATCATTCCTGAAAGGCGCGGGAGTTGTAACCGTTGTCGTTGCGGGCGGTGGAGTCTGGCGCGCGTACGACGAGGGCGTCTTCAGTGTTGGCGAAGGGCCTGCCTACGAGCCCTGGAAAGGCTGGCGTAAGGATTCGAACCTGGGAGCCCTCGCGCTGGTGCGCGCCGCAATTCTTGCCGCCAGCCCGCACAACACGCAGCCATGGCTCTTCAAGGTAACCAATTCATCGATAGAGTTATACATCGATATTCGGAGAAACGTCGGAGCGCTCGATCCTTACTTGCGAGAAGAGCACATTGGAATGGGCTGCGCTCTCGAGAACCTGATGCTCGCTGCGGGGGCGAATGGTTATCAAGCCAGCGTAACACTGCTTCCGGGAAAACTTGAACCGATTCCGGCTACCTCTGAACCCGCGCCGAAGCTCTTGGCTCGCGTAGATCTGACGGCGGGCAAACGAGAGAAGAATGAGCTTTACGATGCGATCCCGCGGCGGCATACGAATCGCGGCCCTTACATTCCTGAGAAACCGATTCCGCCCGAGTTCATCGATGCTCTGAGTCGCCTGCCCGGCGACGAAACGGACACCAAGATTTTTCTCTTCACGGCTGAAGCCGACCGAAAGAAGCTTGTTGAGATCAGTTCCCTGGCAAACGACGAAATTTATTCCGACCCAGAGGTGGAGCGCGGCAGCGGGCGATGGGTTCGTCTGGATTGGAGCGAAGTCCAGAAGTATCGCGATGGGCTTACGGTCGATGCCTTTGGGCTGCCCCCAATCCCGACTGCGGCTTTCAAAATGATGTCCTCGCGGATGCGGCGATGGGCAGCATCGCGAGGACCGAAGGATAGATATTCCCAACTGATGTTGAGTGCGCCTCTGATTGGCATCATCGCGGTGCGTGACCGGTATGACCAGGAGCATTGTCTACGCGCAGGGCGAATCTGGCAGCGGGCGCATTTGCTGGCAACAGCTCGCGGCCTGGCCGGACGCCCATGCAATGAGGCAATGGAAATGATCGACTATGAGAAGGCGCACGGAAAGCCCGCGCTGCGGGCCGGGCTCCTGGCCGAAATTCTGGGTGACACCGCGTGGCAGCCGACTTTTGTGTTTTATATGGGCTATCCAACATTGACGGCACGAGCCAGCCCGCGGCGGCCGATTGAGCAGGTGGTTTCTTGAGCCGTAGTTTCTTGAGCAGATGATTTCGCGAAGTTGTGCCCTATCGCTTGGTGCGTGCAGTTTGGCTCACGCGTTGGGCCGGTGAAGCGGGAGATCCCTCGGCCCGCTGGTGAAAACGCGGGCCTTCGGGATGACGCCGGAAAGATCGAACCGCTAATTCAGTCCCGCGACCGCGGGATCAATTCTTCGATCCTCAACCGGCGCGGAAGTCTCGCACATCTTCTCCGGGCTTGAACAGCGTACCTGGCGGCGTGTTTCCTGACTCAGCCATTTTTCGATTGATTTCTGTGAAATCGGCTTTGATCCAGCCGACGCTGGAAAGTTCAATCTCGCCATCCTGCGCGATCCAGAATATCGATGGGACATTAGTCAAACCGTAGGCATTTGATACGGGATAGGTCGTGGTGTCGTCGAGGAGTACAGGAAACGTGACGCCAAATTCTTTCGCAAAAGCCTCGGTCTCTCGGGGAGCGTTCTGCGAAACTCCGATAATGCGGACGGCTTTGTGCCCATAGCTTCGCTCCAGCCGCTCCAGAAATGGAAACGCGTATTGGCACGTTGGACAGGAGGCTTTGAAAAAAGCCAGCACAACTGGCCCGCGAGCCAACTCTTCGCTCAGCACAAAACTCTTGCCATCCAGAGCTTTCAGTTCAAAGTCGGGCGCTTTCGCGCCTGCGGTCAATGCTGCCATCGGTCGTCCTCCGGTTGGTCTTTTTGGGTTGCTTCGCAGCCAGTGCATACGCCTCCGCTCTGACTGGTTTTATTTTAGATGATGCGGGATGGCAAGCAGTAAGGAGGGGCGTTTTACTTTAGCGAAGGGTCAACCGTTTCTGAATTCAAGCGGAGATGAGTCGCCGAGAGCCCGTCATTCTCCGCATAGCCTCTCAGGCTCGCCCGTAGCCACGCTGCGCTCATCTTGTACGCAAAGCGGTTCGGCCGTAATCGTGACGTGATTTTGCGCCACACTCACTTCGGGCGCCTTGACGGGTAGCTTGCAATAATCCGGGTTGAATTTTTTGACGACGAAGCTATAGGTCAGCAGATACACAACTGCGTCTCCGCATTCCCTACACTCGAATCGCGATTTTCGAGCGCTTTCTAGCGCAGCTTGCTTCAGCATCGCGTGCCCACTGACCACCTCGACCGACTCGACGCTCCCATATTTTCCGATGCGAAGCTTAACCGTCACGTCTCCCGAAATCGAAGCCTGCCGAGCAAGCGGCGGGTAGATCGGCGGAAACAACTTGGTCAGTACAACTGCCGCCGCCGGTTTCACATCACCTACCGTGCCTTGAACTGGAGCGTTCTCAGAAGCCGCGAGGACGGCCGTCGTCACCAACAGGAGAATAGACGCCAATAGGCTTTTCCTCATGCTTGGCATTCTAGTCCCGGCAACGCTCAAAGCATCTCCGCTTCGCGCAGAATTTTTCGCGCCAGGCCGGTGAGCGCGACGGATGAAAGCTTATTTGCCGGAATCCATTTGCCGGCATTGGCGGGCGTGTCTTCGGTCTTCCAGACCTTCACGGCATAGTCCGTGACAGTTATCGAATGCCGCAGCGTGAAGGCGGGGTGCAATGAACCATTTGTTCCGATCATCTCTGGTAATTCCCACATGCCCGCCATCAACGATGCAGTGGGCGATCGCTGAATCAAGAAGACTTCGCGGTCGCATCCGTTTCCGTTGCGGTAGCTCAGGGAGTAGTGGATTTCGCGTTTTTTTTGTGGCGTGGGCTTAGTCAGCGCTGCTAGTTCTCCGCGCGTCGCACATAGAGCAGTCACCGGACACGTCAAACACGCCGGGCTGCGCGGCGTACACACTGTCGCGCCCAGCTCCATCATTGCCTGATTGAAGTCACCCGGACGTTTTGCATCGAGAAGATTTCCCGCCGCTGTCCACAATTCCTCGCCGGACAACCGCTGCCCTGCTATTCGCTGCAACACCCGCTCGACGTTGCCATCGACCACGGCGACCGATTCTCCGAATGCAATGCTGGCAATTGCCGCCGCGGTGTAGCGACCGATGCCAGGGAGGGTCCGTAATCCGGGCTCGCTGGTTGGAAACTTTCCTCCATGCTCGCGCACGATGATTTTTGCCGAGGCATGCAGCATGCGCGCGCGGCGGTAATAGCCGAGACCGCTCCATGCCGCGAGCACGCTGGCCTCGCGCGCCGCCGCCAGCTTTTCGACTGTGGAAAAGCGGCGAAGGAATTCGTGGTAGTGCTCAATCACCGCCCCCACACGTGTCTGCTGCAGCATGATCTCGGAGAGCCATATGCGATAGGGATCGCGGCTCGCGCGCCAGGGAAGATCGCGTGCATGAGCGTCATACCAGGCGAGCAAACTGCTCTGAAACTTAAGTTTCAGAGCATGAGGGAAGGCTTCTGGTTTGGGCGGTGCTTTCAGGATAAGTCCCTTGTCACTGCGGTATTTGGCAAATACGGTGGAAATCAAACTGATCCACTCCGAGCCGACAGTCGACTGTGATCTCGCCGCCATTGACCCGCGCTCTCAACCACGAAATAATAGCCTAGTTCTGGCACCGCAATCTTCGCGTGAGTTTATTTCACGCCCAGCATCGAGGAGCATCATGGACGACTTCAACCGCAAGGTGGAAGACGCGTCGGCGCGCGTGAGCAAGACGGTCGCCGAAGCGACGGAACGGATCGAGAAAGAGATTCCGGAATTCATCAAATACCTAAACGACGAAGTTGTGCCTGCCGTGCGCCAGCACTCGACCAAGGCGTTGCGTGTGGCCTCGGAGAAGCTCTCCGAGTTCGCCGACTACATGGAGAAAAATCCGCACCCTCCGAAGTAGCCTCATTGGATGCAGCCACCTATTTTCGTAAGCGGCAGCCACGCAATGAACTCTTCTTGTGCGCGGTATTTCTGATTCTTCTCGCTTTCCTCCCAAGCTGCGGCCATCCCAAGCAGGCACGCGTTGATGTGCCATCACCTCCCGATTCGACGCCCGAGCCTGCCTCGACCGTGGAGCCGGCCGCGGCACGCCCCGAAGGCGCTGCGAGGAGCGATCGTTTACCCAGCGCCGAGAGCGATGCGGATCTGGCCGAGCCTACGATCCCCGAAGGCTCCAAACCGCTGGCTACCGAGATTGGGCGCGCGAGTTGGTATGGTCCGCCGTATCACAATCGTGTGGGCTCGAATGGCGAAGTCTACAACATGCATGCCATGACGGCGGCGCACCGGACGCTTCCGTTGGGCTCGATTGTGCGCGTGACCAATTTAAAGACTGGACACGTGGCGCTGGTGCGTATCACCGACCGCGGCCCGTTCATTCCCGGGCGGGTTTTGGATCTGTCGCTGGCGGCTGCGCGCAAGCTAGACGTTTACCTGCCGGGAATCGCGGAAGTGAAAGTGGAAGTGATGCAGACTCCAGCGCCGCTTGAAGCTGGCGGCAGGTGGGCAGTGCAGATTGGCGGCTTCCCCCACGAAAAAGAAGCGCGCCAACTGGCCGACCATCTCAAGCGCCGCTACACCACGGCGAAAGTGCTGTGCTTCGCCAGTCCCGCGGGAGATTGGTGGGTGCGGGTGAGGGTGCTCGACGACGATCGCGAGCGGGCGCGTAAGCTCACGAACGAAACCGAAACGACGGAAGGCGCGGTGTTCCTGGTAAGGCTGGACTAACCGCAGATCTCACCACAGAGGCACAGAGAAAAACCAACAGCCGAATTGTTCTCCCTATTCCGTTTTGACGAATTCAGCCGGGCTGACAATTCTTCCGCTTCGGTGTTATCGTTTCCGCCATGGTGACCGAGCGATGACCGATGCAACCAGCAACTGCCTTTTCTGCCGCATCCTGAGCGGCGAGATTCCTGCGAAGAAAATTTACGAGGACGAGCACGTATTTGCTTTCGAAGACATCAACCCGCAGGCCCCGACGCATGTGCTTGTTATTCCGAAGAAACATTTCGCCGGATTGAAGGAAGCGCAGGCGCACGATGCCGAACTGATCGGCCGCTGCCATCTGGCGGCGGCACAGATTGCGCGCGATCGCAATATTGAACACGGATACCGGACGGTGCTCAATGTGGGGCCGGGTGCGGGACAATCCGTGTTTCATCTCCACGTGCACCTCTTGGGTGGACGTTCGCTGAGCTGGCCTCCGGGATAAGAGCAGTTCTCAGTTCGCGGACAGCTCGGCTATCTATTGAACCGTGGGATTCTCGTCTTCCGGCGCTCCGTGGCGGCGCAGTAAATTGGGAAGATTCTGCGAGAAAGCCGAGCGCGGCAGAACCATGTCGCAGCCCACTTCGTGGGCCTTCTGCTTCAGATCGCCTTGCACGTGCGAGAGGAATCCGATGATCGAGGTTCCCTTCTTCAGCTTCGATTTCAGCTTGGGGATCAGGGTGAGAGGCTTGGCGTTGGCGTTGTTGAGATCAAAGATGATCAGCGACGGCTTCTCTTCGCCGTTTTGCTGCATGCGCTCAGCGAGGTCTTTATCGTTTTTGGCGAACTCGACTTTTACGTTGAGTTTGCGCGCGGTCTCCTGAATTTTGGCGGCGAAGAACAGGTCGTCGACGAAGGCAAAGATGCGCGAGGTGGAATCTTCACGCAATGCGGGCAGAGGCTCGGGGTCGACCGGCGCGAAGGGCGCAGCGAAACCCGGACGTGGGCCGCGGCGCGATCCCCCATTATTGCCATTGCCGGACAGTGCGGCGCGATAGCTGTGATCCATGGGCGCGGTGTAGATGCCGTCTTGATTGTGACGCGCTTGGCTGGGGCCCGCGGGGCGGGGTCCGCGTGGGTTGTTGGGACGACGTCCGCGACGCCGTCGACTTCTGCCTCCTCCGCCGGAGGGTCTTCCTGGTCCTGCGTTCATAGTCCTCTCAAAGCTGCCTGGCCGGGCTTGCGCGTCCGGTAGCAGTGTTGCAAATTTCCCTACTTCAGATTCTCCAAGTTTTAAGGTTCCCCATTGGTTGCGGCAGACGTTACGTTGGCGCGCTACCGACGGTTCGAGCCAAGGCGTTTACCCGTGAAGTTCTCGTGTGATCTTCTTCCACCGTTAGACACACGCTTCGCTCGACAATATCCGCCAACACATCCGAGGAGCAAGTCCACTCTGCATGCGAAACTGCGGGTTGGGCTGGAGCACACTCGTTTAATCAAACCGCACTCTGGTGAAGCAACTTCTTAACTGGCGATAAAACCTTAAATGTTTGCGTATCGGTTATCCGTTGTCGGATCTATCGCGCCGCCGGGAACGGCCTGGGACGCGGAAGGCCTACGCGGGAACGTGGCCAATGAGAACAACCTTATGGTACTCGTACCCGCGAAGGCGCGCAAGTGGCAAAGCGGGCGGGTTTTGCACAAGAGGACATGGCTGCCGGGACTTTGAAGCCCGAAGCCCGCTCTTCACATCCCGCTGGAGACTTCTCTGGCCCACTGTTGCGCCTGCCAATAAGAGGTCGCAACAATGTCGTAGTCGAGATTCATTTCATCGCACATCGCGCGCGCCTCTTTCCATTCTCCACTTTCGTGCGCCAGAATCAGCTGGTAGATGGGACGCAGCAAACTGGGCTGTGCTCTGAGAACGGCTTTGGTTTCGGCATCGAGCGGGATCTTTTCCAGAATCTCAGACATAGGCATCTCCAGCATTACGTCCAGCAGTGAGAGCAAGCCCAGCAGAAATAAATCGGACTCACCATGATTGACCAATAGAGAAAGCAACTCGCCGAAGCGAGCGCGGACCAGGGCGCAGAGTACGAGATCGCTGGTCTTGCCCTGTCCAGCACCCACGGTGGCGATCAGCCGGACCCAGCGCCGCACTTCGCGTTCGCCGAGAATCGAGAGGGCGTGACGGACGGAATGAATTTCGCTGCTGAATCCGAACTTGGCGGAATTCATGTAGCGCAATAGCCGGTAGCAGATGGAAGCTTCGGTCTTGATCAGCTTCTCGATCTCGGGCACCACTAGTTCAGGTTGGGAGACGGCCTGCAGCATTCTCAAATAATTGAGCCGGTTGGCGGGCACGTCGCGGGCGGTGATTATTTCCGGCCGGCGCAGGAAGTACCCCTGGAAGAAGACGAATCCTATATCGCGGGCGGCGATGAAGTCCGCATGGTCCTCAACTTTTTCCGCCAGCATGCGGCAGCGCCCGAGGCTATGCTGTTTCATCAGCGCGGCGCGCTGCTCCTGGGTAGTAAGTTTGAGATCGACTTTGATGATGTCGGCGATTTCGGCCAGTCCCTGGCGCGGATCGTCACTGACGTAGTCGTCGAGCGCGATCAAATATCCGGCTTCCTGTAAGTGATGGCAAGCGGCCACTACCTCGGCATCGACCGCAACGGACTCCAGAATCTCAACCACGGTCGACTGCGATGGCAACAGCGTAATCAGGCCCCCGGTCAGGGTAGAGCGGGTGCAGTTCATGAAGGCGTGGCGGCCATCACATAGAACATCGAGGCCCATCAGTAGTGAACTGTCGAGGGTGGAGTGAGATGCAGCGTCGGCGTCCGTGCCATGAAACGCATTCTCCATGCCGTCCCGAAAAAGAAGTTCGTAGCCAAAGACCTTTTCGTCGCGATCAAAGATAGGCTGGCGGGCTACATAGCGCAGGTTAGGATCCTTGCGGCCGTCAGGAGCAGGGCCGGGAGCGGCGGAGGAATTCGGCACAGCGAAGTTATCGGCAAAGAGAGAGAAAGACTCCAGCACAACGGTAACGACGGGCCGGCAGCAATGAGGAAGATTTAATCGTGTGGGATGCGGCAGGCAAAAGGCGCTCCGCGAATGCGGAGCGCCTTTGCCGTGACTTAATTGACGGTTAGGTGGACGGTGAATGAATTGGTGATCGGAACTGCGCCCCCGGTGGTAGCGTTCACCACCACGGAGTAGGTTCCGGCTGGCGTTCCCGGATTTTTCTGGCTGCTATTAGTATTGCCGCCGCAAGCTCCCAGCCACAACGTAGAGAAGCCCAGAACCACGATCAAGCTGAGCAGACGCGCGGCTCGCGTGCGTGATCCCGCCACAAAAACCATTCCAAACAAGCCGGGCAGGAGCAGCGCATAGAAGATTTGATTGCCGCGGCCCAGCGGCGGCCGCAACCTGCCTGTGGGAGCGGAGGTCGTGATGCTGAGCGCGACTGAGGTAGTACTCACAGAATTCCCACCGGTCGGGCTGAAGGTGCAGCTCGCCTCAGATGGAAGACTGCTTTGTGTACATGTGTAGGTGAGCGGCAGAGCAGTAGTCGCGGGCGAAGTGGTATTGACGACGAACCCGGTGGTGCTGGTAACACTGATTGGAACCGAAGCGGAGCCTCCGGCATTCACCTGGAAAGTGGAGCTTGTGGACCCGATGGTAAACGTCTCCTGGGTCGCGGTCACGGTCAGGTTGACGCTGGCTGTCTGCGTTGAGCCGGTGGGGGTAATAGTGATGGCCGTCGGGCCTGACGCCGCCATGTTGGCCTGCGTGGTGATAGTCAGTGTCACAGTGGCACTCGGATTGGTAGTGCTATTGAGCACGACTTGAACGGGATTGAAGGTGCACCCCGCGCCCGTGGGCAGTCCCGAGCAACTACCGGCGGTCGTGCTCGTGGCGGAAACCATATTGTTCTTGAAGTTGACGGTTCCGGTGGTGCCGCCCGTAAGCGTGACTGTCAGGGTAGTGGTAACGGATTGTCCCGCGGAAACGGACGAGCCGGGCGATAGGGCGCCGGCGCTTACGGAAAAGTCTCCCGTTGAGGTTCCCGACCAGGCAATGGCAAGATTGCTGGCGTCGACGGAGCCTAGACCGGTAACAAGGTTGTAGCCGGTACCACCCGTCGAGTCGGCGTTAGAGGCGCTGAAACCGATAACGCCGGGGGTCGTACCTGTGGACGGGCAGATTACGTCAGCGGGATATCCGGAAGGCGTCCCTTCCTGGCAATAGACGTTGTCGTCCCCACTCGTGATTTGGTGGAACGCGCCGTTGGAGGGATTTGCGGCCAGACTGTAGAGAGTCTGGTTAATGGATCCCAAGCCGCTGCTCCCCAGGGATTGATTGATCAAAGTGATGATGCCTGCGAAGACCGGAGAAGAGACCGAGGTTCCGCCAACAAGAGAAGAGTAGGTATCCACCGCAGTCGCGATGCCATTGACACAACTGCTGGTTGTGCTCGTGCTATTGCGGACAACTTCCTCTTGCGGCGTACAAAGGATATAGCCGGGATAATTTGGAGAAGCCAGCAGAGAGACGTCCGGGACGAAACGGTAAGTACTCTGCGGGCTGGTCAAGCCGGGGATCGTAATTGCCGATTGCCAGCTGGGTTTCGGAAGCCCGGCGGTGCATACGCCAGTGGTTGCGTTGTAGTAGAAACAATTGCTCACACCACCGCCGCCGCTGGAAATCCAAACATCTTCCTGCGCAGTTTTGGCGGATGTGATATCGACCCAGCCGCTCACAGCGGGAGAGCCGCCAACGGTACAGAAGGTATTGCTGGGGTCGCTTTCGCAGAACTGGGCAAAGGCTTCGCCGTCGTTCCACGCGACCTCCTGGCCGATCAGGGCGATGAGTGCCGATCCACCGGTGGTTCCATTACTCGAACCCCAATACGTGCTTGTGTAGTCGGCGGCAGGGATGGAAGTGCCGCCGACGCCGGTGACCCACGGACTGCTGGCAGGGTAACTGACGGCCAGGCCGAATTCCGCAGCGGCGAACGGAGGTTTGACAGCGTTATTCGGCGGACCGTTGTCACAGGCCGCAGAGCCAGTATCACCGGCGGAATTCATGATCGTGATGCCTTGCGAGGCGGCCTGTTGGAGTTCGGTCTCCATCGAATCGTTGCCATCTTCGCAGCTTCCATAACTCATGCTGATCACCGGCGCCGTTACGTTCTGGATGGCATAAGCGAGGGCGACATCGACGCCACCGTTGTTGGTGTACGAGGTGCAGTCGGAGCTAAAGGTGGCGGGCGCGTTTACAAAGATAATTTGCGCATTCTGCGCGATGGCTCCCGACCACTCGATGTCGAGATCGGACTCGAAGATATCGCCGCAGGTGCTGGGCGTGCCCGGATCAGTAATCCCCGGAACCAGCACGTATTGAAAATAATTAGTGGGAGTGGAATTGCAAGCTGTGACAATACCACTCGCGTTCGTCGTGCATCCGGTAATCGGATTCAACCCGAAGCCGGTACGGAAATCGGCGAGGTCCGCCAGGTAAACATCCGTCTGTCCGATGATGGCGAGCTTCTGTCCCGTCCCGTCGACGGGCGTCGGTGCGTTGTAGAGCGGGTTGAGGTCGTAGATGGTGGCAATGTCGCCGGGGGCCACGAAATAATCGATGTTGCCTTGGAAGGTCGTTGTGTAACTGGGATGGGGACCGCGAGATTTGCCGCTGGAAACGGGGCGCGCGTACATCGGTTTGGGACGGAAATCGGAGATCCCGCGAATGCCTGTGACGACACCATTCAGGGCCACTGGAACGGAGATCGCAGTCGAGTTGGCAACGTGTTTTTCGCCGTTGATCTCGTAGTGGTGAATTTCAGTGTTAAAGGCGCTTTGGATCTGAGACGCCGTGCCGCTGAAGATCACTTCGTTGCGCCCGCGGGGAACGCTAACAATACCGAATCCCTGCGACTGTAGCCACGCGGTGAGCTTGCTGACGTCGTTTTGGTTCATGCCGAAGCGGGCCGCATATTGCTCAGGCGTCAGCCACTTATGGTAGTAGGGCGAAGAACGATCCTGCTGCTGGGCCAGAAGTTGCTCCAGCACCGCTTGCTGGCTAGCCGAAGGGCCGACGACGAGAGTGACATAGCCAAACTGCAAGGAAGATTCGACTGGACCCTGGTCATACCGCGGTTGGGCCTTGGGGTTCACACTTCTCGGAAGCGCCACCATCTGGCTGGAGTTAATTGTTCCGGTAATGCGGTCTGGCTGGGCGGCGAAGCATAGGGTTGAGGCTAGGAGCGGTAGCAGCAACTTCCAAGATCGCATTGAGTACTCCATCTGCAGATAGGGGTTGAGAGTTAATTGTTTCTAAGCTTATACGGCTTTATTGCACTCAGATCAAGATTCCCAAAGATAAGGTTGTATGGCACCAAGAAAGTTACAAACCCAACAAAACCAAAGTTACAAACCCGGCGTGGCGGCAATAGTCGCGCGGTACAGAGGTAATTGCATTCGGGACGAACTCCGGCTCAATTGAATCGGCCATACTTTTCGTAATCTCCAAGCGGTTCAAGTGCATCCAAGCTGTAAAATTCCAGTCGTATATCTCTGAGAGGACTCAATGCGCTGGTTTGCCAAGTCACAGCTCCTTATTATGGCGGCGGTTTTGTTGCCGGTAACTTTCTTGCTCGCAGCCAATGTTGACACCAAGTTTCACAACGCGCCGGCCTCAGCCCAGGCGACGAAAAATCCCTACGAAGGCCAGGACGCCTGCCGGCGCAGGTTGGGAAGCAACTCTATGCGCGCAACTGCCTGTCCTGCCATGGAAAGCTGGGCAAGGGCACGGGCAGCGTGCCTTCGCTGGTGGATGGCAAACTCGATGAGGTTAAGCCGGGGGAAGTGTTCTGGTTTATCACGCGCGGCGATAAAGATAGCGGGATGCCCTCCTGGGCAGCCTTGCCGGTGAAGCAACGCTGGCAGATTATTACGTATGTGAAGTCGATGAGAGCTGCGAGTAGTACGCAGGAAGCCAGCGCGCCTCCGCCGGACACCAGCACATCGACATTCAAGGGACCAAAGCCTACCCCGCCCTTCACCGACTTCCGCTACGAAAAACCGGGTACTGTCCGCAAGATCACGGTGAAAGACCTGCCTCAGCCCTATGCGACCAAGTCGGCGGATAACAGTCCGGAACTGGTAGCGCGGCTGGAAAATGTTTGGCCGGTGGCCCTTCCGGGATTCAAAGTCGAATTGTACGCTACGGGACTCGAAAATCCCCGAACACTGCGGACCGCGCCGAACGGCGACATTTTCCTCGCGGAGAGCGATCCGGGACGCATTGTCGTTTTTCGCGGAACGACCAGCGATGGCAAGGCGGAACAGACCGCCGTCTTTGCCACCGGCTTTAAGCGACCGTATGGCTTGGCATTTTATCCGCCGGGGCCCGATCCGCAATGGCTATACATAGGCAGCGAAAACGAACTAACTCGTATTCCGTATCACAATGGAGATTTAAAGGCGAGCGGTTCGCCGCAACACATCGCCGATCTTCCGGCTGGCGGCGGACATTGGACGCGGGCGGTTGAGTTTTCGCAGGACGGCAAGAAGATGTTTGTCGCCGTAGGTTCGGGATCGAATGTGGACGACCCGGATACCCATCCCCGAGAGATAGACAGGGCCGACATACTGGTGTGCGACCCGGCGAACTGCAACCTGTCCGTATACGCTTACGGCATTCGCAATGCGGGCGGCGGAATTGCGGTGAGCCCGCAGACCGGGGAGTTGTGGTGCTCGGTAAATGAGCGCGATGCTCTGGGCGACAATCTGGTTCCTGACTACATCACGCATGTGCAGGAAGGCGGATTTTATGGCTGGCCGTGGTGGTACATGGGGCCGCATCAGGATCCGCGGCATGAGGGTAAGCATCCGGAGTTGAAAGACAAGGCGATCGTGCCGGATGTGTTGCTGGCGCCACACAATGCATCGCTGGAATTTACTTTTTACGAGGGCCAGCAATTCCCTGCCGAGTACAAGGGAGATATTTTTGCCTCCGAACACGGCTCCTGGAATAAAGCCGTGCGCGTGGGATACGAAGTGATCCGCGTACCTCTGCACCAGACCGGCCACGCCAGCGGCGAGTATGAAGACTTTCTCACCGGCTTTGTGCTGCCGGATGGCAACGCATGGGGACGACCGGTGGGCACCACGGTGGCTCCCGATGGTTCGCTGCTGGTCAGCGACGACGGATCGAACTCGGTATGGCGAGTGAGCTATGTCGGGAAGTAAAGAACACTAATGTTCGCGGTCCCTAGCTCAATGGCATAGTTACTAACCCAGTAGGTGCTAGACTTTTGTCGGTGAATCGTACGCTGCATGCTGAGACCGGGATCGCGACTGGCGGAATGTCGGCCAAGACCAGAAATGCATTGGTTTTTGCTGCGGCCATGGTTCTACTGTCAATCGGCGCCGCCTCGATCTATCTCACGATCCTCCGCTTGCTGGACGCCGAGCGCTGGGTCAGCCACTCCCACGAAGTACAGTCGGATCTATCCAACATAGGGATGCTAATTTCCAGAGCTGGACGCAACCGAGTGGAGTATGTGGGCACCGGCGATGCGGCTCATCTCGAAGACTATCAAGCCGCCGTCAACGGCACCCTGCAAGAACTAGCTGCCGTGAGACACCTGACCGCGGACAATGACGCGCAGCAGAACTATTGCACCCGCCTCGAAGCTGTGACGAATGAAAGAATCGGCTTGATGAGACAGTCCATTGATCTCAAGCGCCGGGGCGAATCCAACCTAAAAAATGAGGCTGAAATCACCCAGGGGGTGGTTCGCACTGCCGGTGAGATGGATTCCATAGTGCGGCAGATGCAGAGTCTGGAGGAAAATTTACTGGCGGAACGGCAGGCGCGATCCGAAGCGCTGTTTCGGCAGGCGGTAGTGCTCTTCTCGGTGGCGTTCCTTTTTGCGCTATTGCTATTGGGTGTTCATTACTATCTTTTGAACCAGGAGCTGAAGGCGCGGCAGCAGGCGGAAGAATCTTTGAGGCGGTTGAACGCAGGACTGTTGGAGATGCAGGACGCCGAACGCCGGAAGATATCGCGAGAGCTGCACGATAGCCTGGGACAGTATCTTTCGGGGGTGAAAATGAATCTCGAAGTGGTGAGCAAATCGCTCCCGCCGAATGCGCTGCTGAAGGAGTGCGTCGCCATTCTCGACGAGTCGATTTCCGAGACGCGAACCATGTCGCATCTCCTGCATCCGCCGCTGCTCGACGAAGTTGGCTTTGCTTCAGCGGCCAAGTGGTACGTCGAAGGATTTTCGCAGCGCAGCGGAATTCAGGTAAGTCTCGTTCTACCCGAAAAACTAAAAAGACTGCCGGGTTCCGTGGAACTGGCCTTGTTCCGCGTACTGCAGGAGAGTCTGACGAACATCCACCGCCATTCGCATAGCGCAAGCGCAGAGATCAGTCTTTCGCTGCATGCGGAAGAGATTAGACTGTGGGTGCGGGATAAAGGCAGGGGCGTCGCTCCCGATGTGCTGGAAGGAATTCAAACCAATAGCAGCTATGTAGGAGTCGGACTGGTCGGATTGAGAGAGCGGCTCAGAGAACTCGGTGGGCGGCTGGAAGTTCGCTCGGACTCGCCGGGAACAAGCATTATAGCGAGCTTGCCTATTCCAAAAGTCAGCGCCAAAGGTGACAATGGCAGTCGCCGTTCGTCTGAATGAGAACCTGATAGAGAACGACGTCCACGATTGAAACACGGCTTGTTCTATTCGCTCAGGCCGCGCGCTTATATGGGATCGCTGACTTCTCGCGAAACTTCTTCACGGCAAGAACCGCGAGCACGACGAAGAGCGCCAAAACTACAAGTTGAGCGACCAGGAACGGCGGCTCGCTCTGAGTGGGAGCCAGGGCTTTCAAGGCGGGTACCTTCATGAACATCTGCGCGACCAGAACGAAAACATTGAGATAAAGGGAAATAGTCGCGCTGACCACGAAGGTGCGGCGCCAGCCGCCAGTGAGGTGAAAGACATACAGCGCCAGGATCGCAACCGTCAGCGTCACAAGAGAAACGATGCCCACCTTGTGCGAAGGCAAAAGGTGGTCGAAGGGGAAACCGAATCCAGTTACGCTGGTCGCCACGGTCGTGACGAAGAAAAGTACATTCCAGCCGCTGAGAAGTTTCCCGTTGAGAAGCCCGTAGAGCACGATAAATCCAGAGCCAATCCCCACCAGGCTTATCAGCACGTGGATCAAGGTATAGGCAGCGGTCGGAATTCCGAAAATCATGTGTCCTCCTTGGAGGGTGGAACAGCGGCGGAGGATGATTGTAGTCCATTTAGCAATACGCCGGGAAAATCAGCGGGCACCGCTTTCTATGGAGTAAAATGTTCAGCTTCCACCTGGAAACGAATTGCAGAGGACTCACCATGAATTTCCTACACCGAAATATGTTGCCTTTTCTCCTTGTGCTCTCCATGTTGCTCTGCGCGGTTGCCCTGCTCGCGGGCAACTCGCCGTCGCTAACCAAGCTCGATTATCCGAAAGCGAAGACGGTCGACCAGGTTGATGATTATCACGGCACCAAGGTCGCTGACCCTTACCGCTGGCTTGAGGACACGGATTCGCCCGACACGCTGGCCTGGGTACAAGCTGAGAACAAGCTCACTTTCAGTTACCTCGACCAAATTCCCTACCGTCCGGCGATTCATGAACGGCTCACGAAACTTTGGAACTATGAGCGCTTCGGTGTCCCCGAACAGCATGGCGGAAGGTATTTCTACCAACACAATACCGGCCTGCAGAACCAAAGCGTGCTTTTCGTTGCCGACTCACTGAATGCTGAACCACGTTTGCTTCTTGATCCCAATACGCTTTCCAACGACGGCACGGTCGCGCTGTCGGGCCAGGCTATTACCGACGACGGCAAATTGATGGCCTACGGCACCGCCGCTTCCGGCTCCGACTGGATGGAGTGGCACGTACGCGATGTCGACAGTGGCAAGGATTTGTCCGACCTCGTCAAATGGGTGAAATTTTCCGGCGCGGCCTGGAGCAAGGACGGCAAAGGCTTCTACTACAGCCGTTATGCTGAGCCCAAGGAAGGCGCGCCATTGCGCGATGCCAATTATTTTCAAAAACTTTATTACCACCACGTGGGCACGGCTCAGTCGGAAGACCAGCTTATCTACGAGCGCCCCGACAACAGAGAATTGGGATTCGCGGGTAATGTCACCGATGATGGCCATTACCTTGTCATCAGCGTGTGGCAAGGCACATCGCCCAAGAACCGCGTCTACTACAAGGATCTCAGCAAGCCTGATTCGCAGGTGGTCCGACTGCTCGATGATTTCGACGCGCAATATCAATTCGTCGACAACGACGGTCCGGTCTTCTGGTTCAAGACCGATCTCGACGCACCCCGCAGCCGCCTGATCGCGATCGACACTCGCACTCCGGAGCGCTCGAACTGGAAGACGATTGTGCCCGAAACTGCGGAGACCATGACCAATGCCAACGTCGTCGACGATAAATTCCTCGTCGAATATCTTAAGGACGCACGAACCGCAGTCCGCGTTTACGATCTGCAGGGCAAGTTCCTACGTGAGGTTGATCTGCCAGGAATCGGGACTGCTGCGGGCTTTGGCGGCAAGCGGAAGGACAAGGAAACCTTCTACGTCTTCACCAGCTTTACCGTGCCCAACGCCATCTTTCGTTACGACCCGGAAAAAGGCGCCAGCTCGGTCTTTCGCGAGCCCAAGGTCGATTTTGACTCCAACCGTTATGAAACCAAGCAGGTTTTCTATAAGAGCAAGGACGGCACGCGCATCCCAATGTTTCTCACTTACAAGAAAGGGATAAAGCTTGACGGCCAGAACCGCGTGCTGCTTTATGCTTACGGCGGATTCGATGTTTCTATGACTCCGGCATTCTCGGTGCCGAACCTGGTGTGGCTTGAGATGGGAGGCATTTACGCTCAGGCCAATCTACGCGGCGGCGGCGAATACGGCGAAGACTGGCATCTCGCCGGCACCAAGCTGCAAAAGCAGAATGTTTTCGACGACTTCATCTCCGCAGCGGAGTGGCTGATTGCCAACCACTACACGACGTCTTCGAACCTGGTCATTCGCGGCGGCAGCAACGGCGGTCTGCTGGTGGGCGCATGCCTCACTCAGCGTCCCGATCTTTACGGCGCAACTTTGCCCGCGGTCGGCGTGATGGATATGCTGCGCTTCCACAAGTTCACCATCGGCTGGGCCTGGACCTCGGATTACGGCTCGTCGGACGATCCCGAGCAATTCAAAGCTCTCTACGCTTACTCGCCTCTACACAATCTGAAGCCGGGGACGAAGTATCCTCCGACTTTCATCACCACCGCCGATCACGATGACCGAGTTGTGCCCGGGCACAGCTTCAAATTCGCCGCCACCATGCAAGCCGATCAGGCTGGCCCGGCTCCGGTACTGATTCGCGTGGAAACCAAAGCGGGGCACGGCGGCGGCAAGCCCATCTCGAAGCAGATCGACGAAATTGCCGACGAGTGGTCCTTCGCGGCCTACAACCTGAATATGGATGTGCAGGTGAAGTAGAAATTTAGAAAATGCTGGATCTTTCGATGTAAGTTCAGAGGGCTTCCCAGAGACACCTGGGAAGCCTCTTCTATTTGCGTTTTGTTTGCGATCTTGGGATCTTTGTTGTGCGAGACAAACCGGACATTTACGGACACGGAAGCCGCGGTAACGTCCGTAAAGTCAGGTGGAGAATGGTGGGCGCTATAGGATTCGAACCTATGACTTCCACCGTGTGAGGATGGCACTCTACCGCTGAGTTAAGCGCCCAACCTTTACGATTCAAACAGATGCGGCCCAAACCGTCAACGGCGCCCACGATCCGCAAGCATTAAAAACACCAAAGATTGCAGCTCTGACTTTACAGCCTAACGAGCGCGCCTAGCCTGACCGATGACGACTGGTGGAGGGTCGTCCGATGGGCAGGTGGGTTCTGGTGCTATTGGTGTTGACTGGGGTGACAAGTGCACAAGAGTTGCCGAGTACGTCGGTATCGAAGAAAGAGTGGGGATGGTTCGCGGTTGTCGGGGCGGAGATTGTGGCCGATAGCGTCACCACCAGAGTTCTTTATCAACGCCACTACCGGGAAAACAACCCGATTGCGCAGCCGTTTGTCCGCTCAGGAGTAGCCGGACAGATCGGAGCCAGCCTGCTGGGAGCCGGAGCGGTAGGCGGTGGGTGGCTTATGCTTCGTCGGATGCATCATGAGCGGGCAGCTGCGTGGTTCTTACGGTCGATCACGGTTGGTGAAGGCAGCAATGACGTGCGCCAGTTCGCGCTTCTGCGGACGAGCACGAAGTAAAGCATTGCGGGCTCGACTCTGGCAGACATTTGGAGGCTGCGCCCGGGCATGGTAGCCTATCGGCGGCAGGGGCAGAGGCGGCTCGGAATCGTCGGCACCCCATGCTCCAAAGTAACCTACATGCCGGACCCAACCACCCCGCGTCGACCGTCCGTATCTCCATCATCTGCGGGAACTTCCGACCTGTCGTCCGAATTGGAAAAAGAGCAACTTTCTGCTCCCGGCGGGGTTCGATCTAGTGTGAGCACTGCCGCCATCGACCGAGGCGTTCTGATGGCCGCGACCGGACCTCGTCCGAACGGTTTGCAGCCAGCCATGGCTGGTGCCGAGGGTTATACCGACGCCGAGGTCATGCTGCGGGTGAAGGCCGGCGATCAGTCGGCATTCGATTACCTGGTGCAAAAGTATCGCCTGCCGCTGGTGAGTTTCATGTATCGCATGGCTCGCAACGCAACGATAGCGGAAGATCTGGCGCAGGAAGTTTTTCTGCGGGTATACCGCTCTCGGCAAACGTACGAAGCCAGCGCCAAGTTTACGACCTGGTTGTATCGCATTGCGACCAATCTCGCCGTGAATCATGCGCGCGACACGCGTCATGAGCGGCCGGAGGTAACGGTCAGTCTGGATGAGCCGGATGATGAAACCGGTTCTACGATGGATTTGGCCGATAGTAAGATCAGCGCCGAAGAGGCGTTGCTGCGGCGGGAGCGCATGCTCGCGATCCGCAGCAAAGTGGAAGCGCTGCCGGAGCGGCAGAAGCAGGCGATCATCATGCACAAGTACCAGCAACTGGATTACAAGCAAATTTCAGAGGTATTGAAGTTGAGCGAGTCGGCGACGAAGTCGCTTTTGTTCCGGGCATACGAAACATTGCGGGAGCAGTTAAAAGAATTCCTCTAGGAATCAAAGATGGTGAGTTAGGCGGCAGCGGCGAAGAAGGGTTAAAGGGAGCATGGTTATGAAGTGCGAAGAGATTCGTGATGTGATGCCGGACCTAGCGTCCGGATTGATGGAGACGACGCCGGAGATCGGCGCTCATCTGGTGGGGTGCGGAGTGTGCGCGGCCAAGATGGAGGAGTTCCGGCAGACGATGGCGTTGCTGGATGAATGGCAGACGCCGGAGCCGTCGCCATATTTTGATGTGCGTCTGCAGGCGCGTCTGCGGGAAGAAATGGCCAAGCCTCAGGCCGGATGGCTGGCGTGGTTTCGGCGTCCAGTGCTGGCGGCGGCACTTACGGTGCTCATGGCCGTTGGCGTGGGATTGTTCTTCAGCAAGAACGATGCGGGTTACAAGCCGGGGGATAACATTATTGCGGCAAACGATCAGATGCAGTCAGCGGAGCCGGGCACGGCAGTGAGCGATCTGCAGGCTCTGGAAAAGAATCACGATCTGTATTCCGATTTCGATTTGCTGGATGATCTGCAAGTGCAGCACGATGTGGTGGCAAATCCGTAAAAGCGAAGTACAAAGCTCGAAGAACGACCGGGGGAGAATGCAACGGGGAAATTCCAGCCTAGGATGGATGGCGGCGGTTGTGTTGTCGCTCGTGGCTGTTCTTGCGTCTGTGCCTCCCTGCCTGGCGCAGCGCAACAACTTCCGAATGGCTCCTCTGCGGATTCAGAATCGTCCCCATCCTCAAGGGCATGCCGGCGACTGGCTGCGGCGCTATCAGGGCCTGCCTGCAAGCGAGCGTGAGCGCGCTCTGAAGAATGATCCCGGCTTCCAGCATCTGTCTCCGGAGCGCCAGCAGTTATTGCGGCAGCGGCTGGAACATTTCTCAAGCCTTCCACCCGAGCAGCAGCAACGCATGCTGAACCGCATGGAGACCTGGGAACATCTGACGCCTGGACAGAAACTACAAGCACGAGCACTGTTCGGCCGAATGCAGCAGCTTCCTCCCGACCGTCGGCGCATGGTAACTACTGCGATTCGTGATTTGCGCGCCATGCCGCCCGCGGAACGGGAGCAGGTCATCGACTCGAAACGGTTCAAAGGCGTCTTCTCGCCCGAGGAGCGCGACATCATGCGCGGAGCCACCCGGCTGCCACTCGCCCCGCAGGAGAATGGTCGACCCGAAGAGCAACCCTGATCGGGATCACCGCTTCCCTCTTTCTTTTGATTTCTTCGTCTTAATTTCGGCGCGCCAGCATTCAGGCCATGCCCGGTTGCTCACTGCGGCGCTCGCCATGCGTCTAAGCCAAACAGCACAGCGGTCAGGCGCGGGTTCTCCATTCAACGTTCATTCCAGGTTTGCGACTGAATCGGCTGTTCAAGTCCCACCCAAAGAAGAGGAGTATTCCATGCACAGATTTCGTCTGTTTGTTTTGTTATGCAGCGTTTTGTCGATGGCGAGCCTTGTCCACGCGCAAACCGCCACCGGTGAAACCCTGATGCTCAATCTGCCCCGGCAGAGCCAGCATGCGCTGATCACGCAGCGCATTGGCATCACCGATATCACCATCAACTATCACCGGCCGCTGGCCAACGGCCGCCAGATTTGGGGCAAGGTTGTGCCTTACGGACAAGTCTGGCGCGCGGGAGCCAACGAAAACACCACGATCACGTTCAGCGATCCAGTGACGATCGAAGGCCAGGCGCTCGACAAAGGAACCTACGGCCTGCACATGATTCCCGGCGAGAATCAGTGGACGGTGATTTTCTCGAAGATGTCGACCGCGTGGGGAAGCTTCAGTTACAAGCAGGACGAAGATGCGCTGCGAGTCACGGTGAAGCCGCAGACAGCGGAAATGCATGATGCGCTGGCTTACGATTTCGACGATCTCAAAGCGGATTCCGCAGTAGTTACGCTGCGTTGGGATAAAGTCGCGGTGCCCTTCAAGGTTGCGGTCAATGTCAACGACACCGTTACCTCCAGCCTTCGCCGACAGATTCGCGGGCTCAATCAATATTACTGGGAAGGTTGGGACGATGCCGCCGGCTACCTACTCGCCAACAAGATCGATCTGGATGAAGCCTTGAAAGACGAAGATCAGTCGATTCAAGCGGAAGAACGCTTCGACAATCTACTCAACAAATCGAAGATTCTGGAAACCATGGGCCGAAAGGATGCCGCCACCGAATTCCGCAACAAAGCGCTGGATAAGGCCAATGCAGTACAGCTCTACACTTATGGCCGTCAGTTGCAGGGGGAAAAGAAACAGGAAGAAGCGTTCGCAATTTATCGCTCGACTGCGAAGAAGTTCCCCGACTATTGGACGTCGCATGTTGGTCTGGCCCGGGTTTATAGCGGCCAGGGCGACTTCGACAATGCTGTCAAGGAGATGCAGGCCGCTCTCCCGGGCGTGCCCGATGATGCCAATAAATCCAGGATAGAAAATTACGTGAAGCGCTTGCAGTCTAAAGACGACATCAATCGCTAGAGAGAGTGACGGTCGTCAACAAAGAATTGGCCAGCCTTAAGGCTGGCCAAATTCTTTTGCAGACTATTCCTCGGTAGAACACGATCGATTACGCTCACCACACCCGGCAAGCATTCGCCCGGACCATCTTCTGCCCGGCCTTGCAACCAAAAGCCTGGGCGAACTCGGACATATTCGAAACCACATTGTCGATACGGAAGACGGGTATCGAGTGCGGATCGGTGGTGACCCACAAACGCGCCACTTCCGGCCTGATATTGGCGCACCACGAATAAGCGTTTGCCAGGAAGAAGCGCTGGCGATAGGTCCAGCCATCCGGACCTTTGTCGTCGAGCGATTTGCCTGCTTTCTTGAGTTCGGCTTCGAGCGCGAATAATGCAAGATGGATTCCGCCGTTGTCGGCTGTATCCTCGCCCTGGGTCAGCAATCCGTTTTGCTTGACTCCGGGGCCGGCGTCGGGGACGTCCTGCGTGTATTCATCTGAGATACATTTGCCGCGTTCGTCGTATTGCTTGGCGTCTTCCGGAGTCCACCAATCGCGCAGGTTGCCCTGAGCGTCAAACTTGCGGCCTTGATCGTCGAAGCCGTGCGTGAGTTCGTGACCAATGACCATGCCGATGGCGCCGAAGTTCACCGAATCATCCATACTTTTTTCGAAAAACGGCGGCTGCAGAATGCCGGCGGGAAAATTGATGGTGTTCAGCTGCGGATCATAGTAGGCGTTGATCGTAGGCGGCGTCATCGTCCACTCGCTGCGATCCACAGGCTTGCCGATCTTGGCGACCCAGCGTTCGAATTCGAATGACGACGCGTGGTTCACGTTGGCAACGTAACTCTCTCGCGTGATCTTCACGCTGGAATAATCGCGCCAGTGCGAAGGATAGCCGATCTTATCTTCAATCCCTTTCAGCTTAACGATGGCCTGCTCTTTTGTGGCGGGCGTCATCCAGGTTGCGGTTTCAACGTCGTCATGCATGGCGTGTTCGATGGCATGAACCATTTCAAGCGTGTGGGCCCGGCTCGCCGGCGGAAAAGCCCGATCTACATAAGCTTGGCCGAGGGCCTCACCCAGGTCGCGATCGGCGCTGTGCACGCAGCGTCGCCAGCGCGGCAGGTTCTCTTCCTGTCCGGCCAGAGCGTGCGCAAAGAATTCGAAGTTTTCATCCACCATGGCCTTGCTCAGATAGGGCGCGGCATGGTGAATCACCTGCCAGCGCATATAGACCTTCCAATGCTCGAGGGGATGCTCCTCCAGCAATTTATTTTCAGCGCGGAAGAAGTCGGGGGCGCTTACGAGGTAGTGCTCGCTGACCAGAGCATTCACCGCTTTCAGGTACGCACTCCAATCGATGGCGGGCGCCAACTCGCGAATTTGCGCTAGGCTCATCTTGTTGTTGATGTTCTTGGGGTCGCGGCGCTTGATGTTATCCATCTGCGGCTTGGCCAGGGCAGTTTCCAGTTCCAGCACGATTGCCGCATCGCTGCTCGCCTGTGACTCCGATTCCCCGGTCAGCACAAACATCTTCTGCACATGCGCGCGGTATTTCTTGAGCGTCTCGACCGACTTTTCATCAGTATTGAGGTAATAATCCCTATTGGGCAAACTTAGGCCGCCCTGGTCGATCTGCGCCACCACTTTGGAAGCGTCGTCATAATCCTGCCCACCGGTAAAACCAAAGAAGGGCGCATTTGTCTGATTGTCGGACGCCTGCCATGCGCCAGGAAACAGGTGATGGAGGTGGGCGATTTCGAGAGTGATCTCCTGCTTCGACTTGATGGCGGCGATGCGATCCAGTTCGGGTTGTATCGGCTTCACTCCGGCTGCTTCGATGCCACTTTCGTCCATGCATGCCGCCCAGTAGTCGCCGATCTTTTGCTGCACCGGGCTGCGGCTGGAATCATTCTTGCTGCTCGCTTCCAGAGTTTCGCGCAGCGCGGTATCGTTCCACATTTCCAGGCCGCTTCCGGTACTCCAGTAAACCTGGTCGGCTGGGATTGGATTGGCCGCAATCCATTTGTTGCAAGCGTACTTGTAGAAGTCATCGCAAGGATTGAGCGCTTTGTCCACTGAGTTTGGGTCAAAGTGATCGAGCTTGGGAGTGTCTTTCGTGTCGTCGGCAGCGGTTGTGGCGGCGGAGTTAAAGTTCGCATTTTGCCCGAGCATCGCGATGGGCAAAGCCAGGAACAGACTTAGGAAAACTCTTGAAATAGACATGGTGCCTCTTTCTGGGAGCAGCCGAGTTGGCGACAAGAATGGCAATGAACTATGACTGATTGCAGGTACGCGCAGAAGCCGTCGTGAGTTCCACCTCGGGAGCGATCCGGCACACTTCGACGTCTTTACCCGCACAACAACATACTACAGACGGGCCGTGAGTAGGATGGTTAGCCTAAACTCTATCCGGTATTGTGCAGTCCGGCTGCGATGCCATTGATGGTGGCTCCAAGAGGATATTCAAGTTTCGCCAAATCCTGTCCCTGCTGCTTGCGCCGCAGGAGTTCGACCTGGATCAGGCTCATAGGATCCACGTAAGGATTGCGCAGATGGATGGAACGCGCCAGCACCCGGTTCCCGGCCAGCAACTCGCGTTGTCCGGTGATGCGCAGGATCATGCGCCGCGACCGTAGAAACTCATCTTCCAGCATGGCGAAGACGCGGGTGCGCAATGCCTCATTCTTTACCAGACCGGAATAGACGCGGGCAATATCGAGGTCGGCCTTGGCCATGCCGAGTTCGACGTTGCGCATCAGGTCCGAGAAGAGTGCGAAATGTTTCAGCATTTCGCGCAGCAGTTTTTCGTGGCCTCTTCCTTTTGCCGCAAAGCTTTCCAGCCCACGGCCTACACCGTACCAGGCTGGCACTGCGTGGCGGCTCTGCATCCATCCGAAGACCCATGGAATCGCGCGCAGATCCTCCAGTCGCCGGCCTTTGGTGCGCCGCGAGGGCCGCGAGCCGATGCGGGCCGCTTCCAATTCCTGCACCGGCGTGGCCTGCTCGAAGTATTCCAACACATCAGCATTCTCCGCGATGTCGCGCCGATACATGCTGTACGCTTCGGCCGACATTTCTTCCATAGCTTCTTCCCAGAGCGCCTGATCTTTTGCCGGCTTGGCGCCGGAGCGGGTAAGCGCTTCCAGGCTGGCGGCAATCATCAACTCCAGGTTCCATTCCGCCAGCACGGCATCGGCATACTTCCAATTGAGAACTTCTCCCTGCTCGGTGATGCGGATGCGTCCGGAGAAGCAGCCTTGCGGTTGAGCCAGAATTGCAGAATGCGTTGGACCTCCGCCGCGCCCGACTGTACCGCCGCGGCCATGGAAGAGACGCAGCTTTACTTCGCACTCCTGCGCCGCATGATGCAACTCCTGATGTGTTTTGTGGAGTTCCCAGGTGCTGGTCAGCATTCCTCCATCTTTATTGGAGTCGGAGTAGCCGAGCATCACTTCCTGCCAGCAGCCCCACGAATTCAGAAGCGGCTGGTATTCCGGATTGCGCCACAGGCGGCGCATCACATTCCCTGCCCCTCGCAAAGAATCGATCGACTCAAATAACGGCACCGGCATTAAGCCCGGATCACCCAGACCTGCGCCTTGCAGTGATGGATCGTCGCCGAAACCAGCAAGGTTCATTCCGCAGGCCCTCGCCAGATGAACTACGTTGAGCACGTCTTCTTCGGACTCCGCTCCGCTAATGACATATTGACGGATGGAATTCGCCGGATAGCTCTGCTTAACGCGTTGGATGGTGCGAAAAGTCTCGATCAGCTCACGAGTCTGCGCGGAAGTCTCGCTGCTGGCGGGTTGAGCAGCACCCGCGGCTATATCCGGACCCGTTTTTCTTAATTCAGATCTCCGCAGCTTTGTTTTTCTCAGTTCGACATTCCCAGGGTCGATCTTGTTCACGTCAATTTTTTCCGCACCGATCTCCTGCAGAACTTCCGCGTGCACGCGAGCATGCTGGCGGATATCGAGCACCTGCAGATGAAAACCAAAAGTGCGGAGTTGGCGCAGCAATGGATCGACAAAGGCTTCCACCAGCCGCTGCCCGCGATTCGCCAGCAGGCTGAAACGGACAATCGTTAGATCGGATTCGAACTCGGTTGCGTTCTTATACGCATCGCGCACGTTCGGCCCTTCGCGGCTGCGCTGCAAGCGGTGCAGCACATAGGAAAGAAAGCGGCGGTAAAGCTCGATCTTGTTGTCCGGGCCCCAAAGCATCGCAGCCGCAGGCATCGATCCCTTATACTGCGCCAGCCGCGAGACTATCTCCGCGGAAGCGCGCACCTGTTGCGACGACGAACTCAGGCAATCGCTCAGAAACTCCACCTGCCGGATGTATTCGCCGAGAATTACGGTTCGCGCCAGATCGAGCGCGTCTTTCACGCACTCAGGTTTTACCAGAGGATTGCCATCGCGATCGCCGCCGATCCAGGAGCCGAAACTCAGAAGATTTGGCAGACTTTCCGCGTCGAGAGCCATACCATAAACGTCGCGCACCGCCTCCGCCACTTCGTCGTAAATGCGAGGCAGCGTTTCAAACAGAGAAAGCCTGAAATAGCGCAGTCCCATGCGGATCTCATCGTGGACAGTCGGCTTGCTCTGCCGGACTTCGTCGGTCTGCCAGAGAGAAGAAATTTCCGCGTGGATCATTTGTTCGCTGCGCAGAGCTTCGCTTGCCGTGAGCGGAAGACTATCC
Organism: uncultured Acidobacteriaceae bacterium; assembly: GCA_963838015.1. GTDB lineage: Bacteria > Acidobacteriota > Terriglobia > Terriglobales > Acidobacteriaceae > Sulfotelmatobacter. Next base: position 1,288,124 of record CAWIPG010000002.1, read on the forward strand.
AGATGCTCGAGTTGTTGGGCAATGCGGCGGCGCTTGAGCAGGACCGTCTGCCGCGCAACTTCTGTGGGATGGGCGGTGAACACCGGAGTCACCATCACCTCGCGCAGAGCCGCCAGCACCACATTGGCAGAAATTCCGGCTTCCTTCATGCGCAATAACGTCCCGTGGAAAGAACCAGCCACCGGTGCGCGCTTGCGGTCCAACTGACCGGCGCGGCGGCGGCGCTTGCGATGGTTCGTCTCCGCCAGATTTGTGAGTTCAAAATAGATCGCGAAGGCTTTGCTCACCTGATACGCGCGGCTCAAATCCATTTGTGAAATCATCGCCTGGGCCCGCGCCATCAGGTCGCCGCGATTTTTGCCGGAGGAAGTGCGCCGTTGTTCGCGATGCTGAATCATCAGCCGCCGCAACTCTTCGACGGTATCGAATAGCTCCTGCCCAACCTGCTCCACCAACACGCGGCCAAGCAATGCGCCCAGTGAGCGCACATCCCGCCGCAGCGAGTTATCCTTCGCAGAATCGTGCGACGACGCCGTAAGCTCGGATAGGCGGGCCTTTTGATCGTCCGCTTTCCACAGTGGTTTTGACCGGGTCATGTTGAGAAGCGAGTAGCAGACAGGATAAATCAAAAGGCAGTGATCAGTGGTTAATGATCAGTGGCCAGCCCAAACACAATACTAGCGCCATCGGGGGCAATCGAAATGGGCTTGGTTTCAGTGGCCACTGGACACGGACCACCGGCCACTGATTTTTCTACTTTGGCGATTCGAAACGATAGCCGATACCACGCAGAGTTTTCAGATACCGGGGATGGCGGGGATCAATCTCTATCTTCTCGCGCAAGCGGCGAACATAAACGTCAATCGAACGCGGCGTTACAAAAGGAGTTTCTTTCCACACCGCATCGAGTAACTGATCGCGCGTGAGCACGCGTCCCAGATGGCTGGCCAAATATTCCAGCAGACGAAACTCGCGCACGGTGGTTAGAACTGCTCTTCCCTGCACCTGCACTGTCATCGAAGAAGCATCGATTTCCAGGTCGCCCACGCGCAGCACTTCAGGAGCTACTGGAGGTTGGCGAACGCCTCGCAGCACACTGCGCACCCGGGCAACCAGTTCGCGCGGGCTGAAGGGCTTGGTAATATAATCGTCGCCGCCCAACTCGAGACCCTTCACCCGGTCGGCTTCTGCCGTCTTCGCGGTAAGAAAAATGATGGGTGTCGAGGAGAGAGTCGGAGTCTGCCGAATTTGTCGGCAGAGTTCGAAACCGTCCGTGCCGGGCAGCATTACATCCAAAAGAAAAAGTGATGGCATTTCGCGCAAGGCTTCCGAGACCACCGACCCACCGCTCACAAAGCTTTGCACGTCAAAACCCGCGGCCTGCAGGTTATGAGAAATCAGCCGCGCAATATCTTCCTCATCTTCAACTACAAAAACGCGGTAGCGAGACACTGCCGCAATGCCCGCGTCGCCAAGCGGCTCGTAAGATCCTGTGGGAGAGTGCATTGTCACCTGGTACAGATTGGCCCCAGCCGGAGCCTGGAGTGGCACCGGATTCTGCATCGAATGTATTTTGAGAATGTTGCGAGAATGTTTCCAGCGTGTTAACGAATGATGAATTTCAAAAGCAGTGGCCAGTGGTCAGTTGCCAGTGCCCAGTGAAAACCAAAACTTTCGTTTAAGAGACTGGCAGCGAGAACTGGCTACTGCTCTACGTTGCTGCCCGCTTCTTGGGCGCATGGCGCAGGCTGCGGCCTTCGATAAGGCTGTAGAGATCTTCGGCGAGATTAGTGGTGTGGTCTCCGGCGCGCTCCAAAGCTTGCGCCATCAGCAGAACGTCAAAGCTTGAAGGATTGCTCTGCAGTGCGTGTTCGGTGAGGTGCTTCTGGAACATGGCATGGCAAACGCGGTCGATGTCCTTATCCATTTGCAGAACTTTGCGGGCGCACTCCAGATCGAGATCTACGAAGCCGCGATACACTAGGTCGAGCATCTCGCGCAAGCTCGTGGACATCTCCACCAGTTGCCGCACATCGGAAGCGGGTATTTTTGCCGTCCGCGCTTGCACCCGCATGGCCACGCTCATGATCAAGTCGCCGATACGTTCAAGATCGGTGGTGCACTTCAGGCTGGTCAACAACTGGCGTGCGCGCACTTCGTTTACCCGCGTGATGGCCGCCGGCAGGCGCTCATCAATGTAGCGCTCGATAACGTCGAGCTCTTGTTCGCACTCCTTGATGGCAAGGAACGCCATGCGCGAAGAATGAGTCAGTAGATCGGGAACATTGGAAGCCGCATCACGCGCGATTAAAAATGCCTTGAGCGCAGTGCGCGCCAGATCGTCGAGCGATCCGGCGCCTTTTTTGGTGGCTTTCTTATCCGCGTCACGACTTTGACCGGGTTTTGACTCGGCCGCATCAGGTGCGCTTGCTTCTTCAATTTCGGCCCGCAATGTTGCAGCTTTACGAGGCATGATTAAGGGGCAGCTTCACGAGGTATGTTCAACATGACGATCGCGGCTCGATCACTTCTAGTCAAAGTATCTCACCAATAGCTCAGCTGGAGTCTAGCTGAGAAATGTGAAAGGACGGTAAATGCCGGTTGCGAATCGCTGTTGAGGCCGACTACAGTGTGAGGTTGCGGCAGGCTAGTTATCAGCACATACATTTCCTACATTCATGGAGCTCCTCGATCATTTCCGCCGTCAGTTCACCTACGATGAGTGGGCTAATCGTGAAGTTCTCGCCGGATTGAAGGTGAGCACCCACCCATCGGCGCGAGCGGCGCAACTTCTCGCGCACATTCTTTCCGCCGAGCGCTTGTGGCTGGAGCGCCTGAAGCAACAGCCTCAATCTTTTCCCGTCTGGCCCGATTTCACGTTAGATCAGTGTGAGGTGCAAATCACCGAACTTGCCAAATTATGGCGCGAATATCTTGCCCAGCTTTCTCCCGCCGGGCTTTCGAAAAAGGTCGCCTACCAAAACAGCAAAGGCGAGCCGTGGACCAGTACTCCGGAGGATGTTTTGACCCACGTTGCGCTGCACTCGGCGTATCATCGCGGGCAGATCGCCAGCCTTATACGCGCTGCCGGGGAGCAGCCTGCTTATACCGACTTCATCCACGCCGCGCGGCAGGGATTGATTGAATAAGCGTTGATCGATCGGGCTAATCGATTGGATTGATCGAGTAGGAGAGGCAATCTATGGAAGGTCGCCGCCTTTATGTTTTTACCGCCATGCAAATCGTCGCCGTTGTGGCACTTCTCTGGTTTGTATTTTCGCTGCCCGGGGCATGGAATTTGCAGCGCTGCATGGGCGCCGCGTTGATGCTCGTAGGCATTAGTGGGATCGCAACCGCGCGCTGCCAATTGGGCAGATCTTTCGCTATAAGGGCGGAGGCGCATCAGCTAGTGACGCACGGGATCTATTCGAAAATACGCAATCCTATTTATGTATTCGGAGCCGTAATGATCGCCGGATTTTTGCTGATTCTGCACCGGCCCATCTACTGGCTATTTCTTGTAGCCCTAGTCATCCTGCAGGTACTGCGTGCTCATCGCGAGGCAAAGGTTCTCGAAGCTGCCTTTGGCGACGCTTACCGCGAGTATCGCCGCAAAACCTGGTTTTGACTCCCGAACCTGACAAAGAGATGTGGGGTAATATCTCTGCAATGAAAAAAGTGTTCCCCTTTGTTCTCTTGACGCTGTGTGCCGCGATCCTTCTGGGTGTAGACGACAAACCCCAGTTCCCCTCGATGCCCGCTGCTGTTTCGGGCAACGCGGTCGCCAGTGTAAAAGGCGGATTTCTGCTGTTCTCGCTGATGGGAGTTGGACCTCGGAAAACCTGGGACGACGTCACCAGCCAGATTTACGTCATGACCCTCTCGCGCTCAGGGAAGTGGGCCAAAGGCCGCGATGTGCCCGGGGTTGCGGGCCGCTTGAACGCCGCCGCAGCCGGAGCGAAAGGATTGGTCGTCCTTATGGGCGGCTATGTTTTGGACAATCAGGGAGCTGAGATCACCGTCCCAGATGTAAACGTTTATGAACCCGGAGCTCGGCGCTGGTCGCGTGGCAAAGACATACCTGTCGCGGTCGACAGCGCGGCCGTGGGCGTGACGCACGATCGCTTTGTCTATCTGATCGGGGGCCGGTCGCCGCGTGGCCTAGTCAACAACGTGCAGGTCTACGACATCGAGAAGGACACTTGGACACAAGCCACTCCGTTCCCCGGCACTCCGGTCTTCGGCCTTGCCGGCGGCGTGGATGACGAAGAAATTGTGATCGTCGATGGCGCCAAACCCGGCCCGGAGGACGGCCCGCGCTACATCGCTTCCGATGAGTGTTGGCTGGGCAAGATCGATAAAAAAGATCCCATCAAGATTGAATGGAGCAAGCTGCCGCCGCATCCCGGAAGCGCGCGCTTCGGAATCGCGGCTGGAGGCGCCGGCCGCGATCATAAGATTTACTTTTCCGGCGGCACGGCTACTCCGCACGACTACAAGGGTGAGCCCTATAACGGCAAGCCGGCGGAGGCTTCAACCGTCACCTTTGCGTACGAACTTCATCACAGTCGCTGGGACACAATCACGGCGAACACAAGCGAACCTCGTGTTGATGGCCACCTTCTGGAAACTCCGCTGGGGCCAGCGATTTTTGGAGGCTTGGCGAAAAATCTGGCCGTGACCGCCGGGGTGACGTTGCTACCGAAGAGCCCGGGATCGGATGCTCCCAAGTAACATGGGCGGAAGAGCCCGAGCGTAGTTCCACTTGCTTCATTTTTGTAGTAGGTCAGTTTGAACACGGTCGCATTTTGTCATTCCGAACCGACGTTCTTTGCTGGTCAGGAATCTGCTGTTGGCCGGATCGAAGCAGATTCCTCGCGTGATAAAAACTGCGCTTCGGAATGACAAACCTTTTAAACTGACCACTACTCTTCATTTTGGGGATTACAAACAACGCTATAAAAATGGTATCCTCCTAGCGGCTAAAAGCTGGCCACACTTGGAATGCTGAAAGTGTCTTCCATTTTCGGGTTAAGGCCTCACTTGGGTCCATTCGAGCAGCGGGTGCTGCAGAAGGTTTGGACGCATGGCAGCGCGACGGTTCGCGAACTGCTTGCGGACGGCGATATCGATCAGGCTTACACCACGGTGATGACGACCGTCAATCGTCTCTACAAAAAGGGTCTGCTGGATCGCGTCGCCGAAGGCCGGGCATTCCGCTATAGTCCTCGCCACACCCCCGAAGAACTGCAACGGGTCACAGCGCTGGACAACATCCGGCAATTGCTGGGATCGGGCGGCTCTTCCTCGCTCCCGCTCTCGTATTTGCTGGAAGCGCTTAGCGCACATGACGCGCAATTGCTGGATGAGCTGCATCTTCTAATTGAACGCAAACGCCGTGAACTGAGGGATCAGGAAAAAATTCAGGAGCAACCCTAATGTTTGCCCTGCGTGGAATTACTGTTTCGCTCAATTGTTTTGTGGTGCTCTACTGTCTATGGTCGGCGCTGGTAGCAACTATATGGCGCCCGTTGAAATCGTTGCGCGTGGCGCAACACAGCGTGGCCGCGATACTCTTCGCATTGCGGATTCTCCCATTAGCCGCTTCCGCGCTAATTACATTCGCTTTGGTCGTTCCCTCGTTTCGGCTGCTGGAACCGCGATCGATGGTTGAGAGCATGGACGTGATGCCGCTCGTGCTCGATATTGGCGCTCTTCTATTGATTGCCTATGGCTGCTTCCGCGTAATCGCAGCTCAAACCAGGACTACACAGTTGGTGTCTCGCTGGCTGGAAGGCGCGTGCCCTCTACAGGGCCATGCCGACTCCACTGTGGCTTTCCAGTCTCGACGGGAGACTCCCCCGCTCACTCTTGTGGGCGTCTACAATCCGCGAGTATTGGTTTCAGAATCAACGGTTGCACTGCTAAACCAGGACGAACTTCGCGTCGCGTTCAAGCATGAACTTGAACACAAGAAATCTCACGATAACCTGAAGAAGCTCATCATCCGTTTTTGCCCGTTTCCGGGCATGGCCAAGCTGGAGAGCGCCTGGTCGCAAGCGGCGGAACTCGCCGCCGACGATGCGGCTGTCTCGAATCAGCGGGACGCCGTTGACCTGGCTGCAGCATTGGTTAAGCTTTCTCGCCTGGCTCCTGTCGAAGTTGCCCCGGTCTGCAGTATGGGCTTCGTGGCTGGTTCGCTCAGTGAGCGGGTCGAGCGGCTTCTTGCCTGGGATGAAGCGAGCAAAGCACGGCGCTTGCGAATTCGCGGCTGGTACGTAGTTCCATTTGCGGTTGCCACTTCGTTGCTTGTGTCCATCGCGTACAGCCCGGTGCTGACGCTCACTCATGAAGTCACTGAGTGGCTTGTCCGCTAACACTTTCATTCTTCGCTGGAGGATCGCACGCTCCACGTCTACGGTCTAAGACTTGCTACCCGAATCTACCGCGCCCGCGCGAGCACCAGCGTGATGTCATCCGGTTGCTCGTTGTCGCCGATCCAGTCATCGACTGCTGATGTGACCGTCTGGCTGATCTGCAACAGAGGCAAGTGACGGTTCGTACCTACGATGTCAATCAGCCGTTCCTCACCGAACTCGCCGAACTCATTCTCCGGCTCGGTGACGCCGTCGCTGTAAGCCAGAAAGATTTCTCCCGGATGCATCTCCACTGCGCCTTCGTCGTAAGTCATGTCGTCGAAGAGCCCGATCACCGTGCCCCCGGCTTCCAAACGCCGCACCGCCCCGTCCGCTCCGATAAGAATCGGCGGCAAATGCCCGCCGTTGCTGTAGGTTAGCCGATGGGATCGTCCGTCATAGATGCCCAGAAATAACGTGGCATATTTCTCCGGTGGAGTGCTCTCATAGAGCTGGTGGTTGAGCAGCGCAAGCAATGCTCCCGGGGAAACCTCGATTCCCTCGGGCCACGCCGCCATAATTCTGCCCGCGCCCGCGACTGCACCCACGGCCACCGGCTCCCGCATCTGCGGCAAACTCTCCACGCTATAGGCGCGCACTGCCGAGTGAATGGTCGCCATTAACAACGCGGCTGAAATTCCCTTCCCGCTGATATCGCCGACAGCCAGGATTAGCTTGTGCGAGCTGGCCGTCAGGAAGTCGTAGTAGTCGCCGCTCACCGTGCGCGCTGGACGGCAGAAGCCATGCACCTCAAGCGACTCGAGCTCCGTAACCTGCCGCGGAAACAGTTGCGCCTGCACTTCCTGCGCGATGGCGAGCTCGCCCTCCAGCCGCTGCTTTTCCTTCTGCTCCTGAATCAGCTTCTCAATGGATTCCGTCATCGAGTTAAACGAGAGCGAAAGCTGCGCCAACTGGTCCGAAGATTTCACTGGAATGCGATGGCTGAAATCGCCGCGGTCCACATGCTTGGTCGCGTCATAGAGCTGCGCCACGGCACCGGTCATCGTCCGCGTCATGCGGGTGCCGATGATCAGCGCAACCAATTCAATGACCGCAAAGAAAATGAAAATTCCGAGCAGGATGTACTCCACGCCCCGGACAAAATCTCCCAGCGCCGCAAACAGATGAGCGTAGAGCACTGAAGGACGGGTCCGCACCTGCACCAAAGCCCCAACCCGCGCCCGCAGCCCGGTTTTCCAATCCAACACCGGAAGCGGAGCCGGAAACGTAACCTCGCGGTCCGAGCTGCCGGCTGCAGGCGGCACCGTGCCGACCGCAAACGCTTGCCGCAGATGCACCGAAGCGCCGCCGCCTTCGTTGATCTGAATTCCGTGGCTCGATGATGGATTTGTGGAAGCGCCGGCTTGCGCTGCGGCTTTCTGCGCTCCGCTCTTGTTTCCCTGCGGCTGGGCGTTTTGTAGCTGGTCCGAGACAAAAATCGTGATCTCGCCCATATCCGCTGCTATCTTCCCAACTAACTCCTTATCAAACGGTTCGCTGCTCACTATTGTGAGCGTTTTCGATCCCACCGGAAGCAGCGTGGCCACACGCAGGTGCAGTCCATCGCCGTCGCGCGTGATGTCCGCCACTCCATCTACATTTGCAAAGGTGGGAAGGGAGAACGGTGGAGCGCTGGACTCATCACCCAGAGGCAGGAATTTATCTCCATACCACGCACACATAAGGCGGCGGCGCCAGGCAACATCGCGCTTCCTGAGTCCGGCGAGGGACTCGACTGCGGCATTGTCTCCCCGCTCCAGGTGCGCCACCAGTTCGTTGCCCACCGCCGCATTCACCGCCTCCATTCTGCGCAATTGGGAATTGATGTCGGAAGTCACCACGAAAATGGCGAATTGTCCGGCGAAGCCGTAGAGCGTGATTAGAGCCATCGCCACTAGCAGGACGGCCGGAATCACGCCAATGAAGATGTAGGTCACGATCAGCCGGTTGCGCAGACGCCACAGTGCTTTTCGCTTAAGCCAGCGGAACGCAAGAATGGAAAACAACAACGCGGCATCGAAGAGCAGAAACTTAACCCAGCCGCCGATGCTGTCTCCCCACGCCGGAGCCAACAATTTCAGCAGCATCTCGAGAGCAAACAATCCTATCGCGCAACCCAGGGAATACCAGGCTCCGCGCGCAATCCAGCCTTGCGGCCACAAACCGGCCACCAGCATCCTCGCACGCAACTTCGAGTAAGACTCCGTCATGAGTTCGCTTCGCCGGAACCGCTAGATCTCGGGATACAAATCGAAGAACGCCTCCAGACTGGTGCGCAACTGCTTCTCGATCTCTTCCTTGCTGCCTTCGAGCACGTGCATAGTAACGTGCGCCTCTCGTCCGTTGCTGAGCTTTACAGGAGCGCTTCCCACTTCAGCCACATCTTCCGAAGGCAGCAGCCGCATGCCATAAACCAGTGTCAGATTCGCCATGCCATGAATTCTAATCGTGTTAGTGGTCAGGGCGAAACCCTTTGCGTCGCCTTTAGAGTTTAAGGTTTCGCTGGTCATCATTTAGAATTCCGCAGTGCTCCCAAAAACAATTCTGATCCTCGCGGGTGTTTTTCTGGCGCTGCCCGCCGTATCGCAGCAGGCCACCGAACCCAACTCAACCCAGCCGCAAGTGAAAGTCAATGTGCTGAACGTGTGTACGCCATCTTCGGAGGAACAGAAAGAAATCGCTGCTGCGTTGGCCCGCATCCCGAAGCAGCCCCTGTTCGGTTCCGACTTCGAGATTTCTCACGGCGTCTCCACGCTGACGGACGCTCCGAACTTTCTTCAGCCTGCGATTCAATCTGGGCAGAGCACACAAGTTTCTGACGAGCCATCGGTCGCCCGCTATGTACGTGTTCGCCGCGAATTTTCCGTGCAGGCCCTATTTTCCAGCATTCAATACTCTTTCAGCGACGACGGACACAACATGGTTGAGACGCTGGTGTTGCACGTGCGCGATCCCAAGGATTTGATCCAGGTCTCAATCGAAGACAACGCATCCTCGATCGGCAGCGTAGCGACGATGCTCTCAGCGAACACTCCCGCCAGCCGCATCCGGCTTGAGCGTTTCGGAAAATCGTCTATAGCGTTGGCGCGCTGCGGCGGTTCTGAGAACGGTCCTGCGCCTGATCAAAGTGCGTATGAACCGCTATTCCGGAGCGGCTCCGAGGTGCTGGCCAACTATCGCAGCCTGCTGGGCGTGCGGCACATGGTGCCTGCGGAACTGGCGCAGATCCCGACCTCGAGCGCGAAAGCACCGGCAAAACCGAAATCCGCTAAAGGTTCGAAATCGACAGAAGCGAACAAGTGATGAAGAAGTACCCCGTGAACCCCTGTGCCCTCTGTGTTTAAGATTTTGTTTGTACCAGTCAATCACACTGTGCATCGAAATCTGGAATTCGCAATCCAATGGCTAGCAAATCATGAGTGAAACCCGCAACGTCGTCATCATCGGTTCCGGCTGCGCCGGACACACTGCCGCGCTGTACACCGCGCGCGCCAATCTAAAACCTCTTGTGGTCGAGGGCCACGAACCTGGCGGCCAGCTCTCTCTCACCACACTGGTGGAGAATTTCCCCGGCTTCCCCGAAGGAATCATGGGACCGCAGCTAGTCGAGAACATGCGCAAGCAGGCAGAACGCTTCGGCGCCGAATATCGCATGGCGCATCTCACCAGCGCAGATCTCAGCCAGCGTCCGTTCCTACTTCATTTAGGCAAGCACCAGGTGCACGCGCAGGCTCTGATTATCGCGAGCGGCGCTTCCGCACGATGGTTGGGCCTTCCGAACGAACAGAAACTAATAGGACACGGTGTATCTTCCTGCGCCACCTGCGACGGTTTCTTCTTTTCGGGAAAAGAAATCGTGGTGATCGGCGGTGGAGACTCGGCCATGGAAGAAGCCACGTTCCTCACCCGCTTTGCCACCAAGGTCACGATCATTCACCGCCGCGACAGTTTTCGGGCGTCGAAAATCATGCTCGATCGCGCCAAGAACAACCCCAAGATTCAGTTCCTTACTGATACCGTCGTCGAAGACGTTTACGGTCACGACAAGCAGGAAGTCACCGGCCTCAAACTAAAAAATGTAAAGACCGGCAAAGTTTGGGATTTCCCCACCAGCGCGCTATTTCTCGGCATCGGTCACGACCCCAACGCGAAGATGTTCGAAGGCCAACTCGACACGGACGAAGACGGCTATCTCAAGACGCACAGCTATGTTCGAACCAAGGTCCACGGCGTGTTCGCCTGCGGCGACGTGCAAGATCGCCGTTATCGCCAGGCCATCACCGCCGCGGGCAGCGGCTGCATGGCGGCGATCGAGGTGGAGAAATTTCTGGAAGAGCATCCAGCCTGAAATTACAGGCGTGCGATCCCCGAAGCTGCGGCAAGCGTTCTTTGTGATACAACTTTCTGTGCTCTTCGGCAATCAGTCCGCCGCCACTGCCTACGTTTTTCCGGGTGAGGCATGTTAAGAACGTTCTTCGTCCGTCTTTCCGAAAACCCATCTTTGCGCAGTTTTGCCGAACGCTCTTCACTGGGCCGGCGTGTTTCTGGCCGCTTCGTCGCCGGCACTGAGATTGCCGATGCCGTCCGCGCTACGCAGGCCGTCAACCACGGCGGCATGAGCGTGAGCATCGACAACCTCGGCGAAAATGTCACCAATCCGGACGAGGCGCGCCACAGCGCTCAGCTCTATTACCAAATCCTCGACGCCATTGCAGCCAACCAACTGCACGCGAACATTAGTCTCAAGCTCACTCACATGGGGCTTGATGTGGATGAGAAACTTGCCCGTGAAATTGTCAGCGGACTGGTCGCGAAAGCCGCATCCATGGACCCGCCTAGCTTTGTCCGCGTCGATATGGAGGGCTCGCCCTACACACAGCGCACTCTCGATTTCGTCCGCGAACTCCACCGCATGCCGGGAAACGCGAACTCCGTGGGTACGGTAATCCAGTCGTATCTGAAGCGTTCGGAAAGCGACGTCGAAAATCTTCTGAGTGAAGGCATCCGTATTCGCCTATGCAAAGGCGCATACAAAGAAAACGAGGAAATTGCCTTTGCCGCCAAGTCCGACGTTGATGCCAACTACGTCAAGCTGATGAAGACCCTCATGAAAAGCGGCATCTATCACGGGTTGGCGACGCACGATGAGAAAATCATTCAGCAAGCGCAGGCTTTCGCCACGCAAGAAAAGCTCCCCCGCGACTCGTTCGAGTTCCAGATGCTCTACGGCATTCGCCGCGATCTGCAACAGGGCCTGGTACGTGCGGGCTGGCGCGTCCGCGTCTATATTCCTTTCGGCAGTGAGTGGTATCCCTACTTCATGCGGCGACTGGGCGAGCGTCCGGCCAACGTCCTGTTCATCGCGCGCAATCTGTTGCGGGCATAGATATAGACTTTGGTGGCCGCCAGGATGCTTCAGGACAGGCAATGAGTCTTTCCTCTCCTACATTTTTCGCCCGAATCCATTAAGATGCTTAGGCCCCCGAAACCGGGGTTGCGCCATGGAGAATCCCTCTTCACCCAGAAAACTGGCAGGCCGCTATGAGGTCCGGCAAATCCTCGGCCAGGGCGGCATGGGACTGGTTTACCGCGCCTACGATACCGTTGTGCGCCGGGAAGTTGCGGTCAAAACAATTCTCGATATTCCCGACCCAGCCTCGCTCCAGCTGTTCTACAAAGAGTGCGACGTGCTCGCCTCCATGAGCCATCCCAACATCGTTGAGATTTTCGATATCGGGGAATTCGAAGAGGACGGCAAGAAGAAGCCTTACTTCGTGATGCCGCTCCTGCCCGGCACCACGCTGGAATCTTTCATCCGCAAGGCCAGCCATCGTCTTACCGTCGAACGCACGATCGACATTATTTCTCAGGCCTGCCGCGGGCTGCAGGCGGCGCACGAGCGCAACTTAATCCATCGTGATTTAAAGCCGAGCAATATTTTTGTGATGGAAGACGACTCGGTGAAGATCATCGATTTCGGCGTCGCCCACATGGCTGATGCCCATACCACGCGCGCACAAAAAGGCACGCTGCTCTACATGTCTCCCGAGCAGATCGAATTGAAAGCGCTGTCGCCAGCCTCCGATATTTTTTCTCTAAGCGTTGTCTGCTACGAAGCGATGACCGGCCGAAATCCGTTTCAGCGAGCGCGGGCGGATGAAGTAGTCGATGCGATTCTCCACCACATTCCACCGCTGGCGGCGGAGCTGAATTCCACGGTAAGCCAGCCCGTCAGCCGCGTACTGCATAAGGCGATGGCGAAACAGTCATGGCATCGTTTCGCGAGCGCGCGCGATTTTGGCGACACGCTCAACAAAGCGCTGCGCAACGAAGCTATCGATATTTTCGATCCGGAGCGCACCCGCCGCGCCTGCAGCGCGCCACGAAAGCACTGGAAGAAGGCGATTTTCAGTTTGCCGGAGAAATTCTGGGCGAACTCGAAGCCGAAGGCCACATGGATGAAGCCATCGGCTCGCTGCGCCGCCGGCTCGATGGCGCGGTCCGGCGCAAAACACTTTCTCAGTTGCTCGATGCCGCGCGGGCGCGGTTTGAGGAAGAAGAAGATCCGCTTGCGCTGCAGAAGTTACAGGAAGCCTTGCAGATCGAACCCGACAACGCCACCGCGCTGACTCTGAAGAGCAGAATTGAAAACCGGCGCAGCGAACGCCAGATCGACAACTGGTATCGGCTGGCCCGGCAGCATATCGACAACCACGCCTATGCGCACGCCCGCGAGGCTTTACAGAATGTTCTCCAACTCCGGCCTCAGGAAGCGCGCGCGCTGCAGTTGCTCGCCGAGGTTGACCGCCAGGAGCAGGAGTACAAGAAACTTCGCCAGGAAAAAGAACAGCTCCACCGCGCCGCGATGGACGCGTGGCACAAAGGCGATGTAAGCAACGCGCTTGCAAAATTAGGCGTCGTGCTCGATCTCGATCGGCGCGCCCCTGATTCCATCAATCGCGAGAGCGGCGCCACTTATCAGAGCTTCTACAATGAAGTGCGCTCCGAACACGATGCGATGAATACCGCGTATGCCGAGGCGCGGAGAAATCTGACCGAGCACAACTTCCGCAAAGCCATGGACGCGTGCCAGACCTACCTGGCCAAGTATCCGAGCAACGCAATTTTTCAGGCTCTTAAGTACGACATCGAGGAACAACAGCGTCAGGAACTCTCAGCCTTTATCGCGACGGTCGATCGCCAGGTCGAGGCGGAGCCTGATCTCGACAAGCGCGTGAATATTTTGCGCGAGGCTCTCGATCTTCATCCCGGAGAGTCGCACTTTGAGCGCGCGCTGCGGCTGGTGCAGGATAAGCGCGATCTGGTCAACTCCATCGTTGCGCGGGCTCACCTTCACGAAGAGCAAGGCTCTTATGGCGATGCGCTGAATGACTGGGAGATCCTGCGCACCATCTACATGCAGTATCCCGGGCTGACGTTTGAAGTGGAACGTTTGCAGAAGCGGCGTGACCAGCAGACTCGCATCGAATCGAAAACGCGCCTGGTCGAACAGGTCGATACCTGCCTGCATTCCAGCGACTACGCTCGCGCCCTGGATCTGTTGCAAAGTGCCATGGCAGAATTCCCCAACGATGCGGAACTGAGCGAACTCGAGAAGCTCGCGCAGGACGGCGTGAAGCGCAAGACCGAAGCCCACCGCCTGATGACTGCAGGTCAAGATATGTTCGCGCACAGTAAGTCCGACGGGATCAAACTGCTGCGCGAAGCTTACGAGCTGGATGAGAACAATTCTCTGGCTCGCGCGGTTTTGGCCAATGCTCTGGTTGAACAAGCTCATGCCACGGTCGAGAGCGATTGGCGGGAAGCCGAGAAGCTGGCGCGTGAAGCGCTAGATTTGAATCCGGGGCATCCAATGGCGAAGACCATCCGGACCCTGATCCTCGATCAAAAACGCGAGACCTACGTCGAGGATTGTGTTTCGCAGGCGCGCAAGCTGCAAACTTCTACCGATCTAGCAGGGGCTTTATCACGCATCGAAGAAGGGTTGTCGATCTATCCGCGCGAGCCTAGGTTGATTCAGATTCAAGAAACGGTGCAGCGCGACCTTCAGGCCCAGCGCCGCCAGGTGCGGCGCCGCGATCTGGAAGAACTGCGCCGCATGGAAAATGAAATCGACGCTGCCACGGATGCTGCCTCGAAAGAGGCTATAGCGGCACGAGTGCGCGCCGTGGCGGAAAAATATTCGAAAGATGGAGAAGTGCTCTCGGTCGCGAACGGTCTTCTGCATCGCCTGGGTCTGCTTGAAGTAGGTCAAAAGATGACGACCGATTCGCCCGAAAGCGATAGCGTCACGCTTACTTACCGCACTCCACCGGCCATTTCGCCAACATCCGCATTGGAGGCGACAAGTAACGCTGCTGTCGACCCTCCGGAGGTAAGCGCTGTTTCCGTCAGGCCCGTGACGCCAATGCCGCCACTTCCGCTGGCACCAATCGCCGCTTCTCCGGTGAAGCCTCCTACGCCCGCACCTAAAGCGATCGCTCCGCCTGCCAATCGCAAGCAGCCGGCAAAATCACAGCAGAACCACACGACGGTTATCTTCGTCGCAGCCGCTGCGGTGATGCTGATCGTAGCGATCTTATTATTTGTTAGAAGGCATCACACGCAGGCAACCACTCAGGCCCCGGAAGCAGCGCCTGCCGTTGCTGCCCCGGTAAGGCCGCCTCCAACACTCCCTACCTTAAAACTGTCTTCCGACACCGGCACAGGAAAAGTCACTTACGACGACCAACCGGCCGCCGAATTTCAAGATGGACAGTGGGCTCTCGACCAGATCGCGCCGGGAGAGCACAAGTTAAAAATCGACGGACAGCACGGCAGCACATCATTCACCTTCTCTGCGGACGCGGGAGCAGTTCCCGTGGTTAAGGGCGCAATCGCCTCCAGTGCCGTACTGGCCGTGGTTGTCGGCAGCGTCGCCGATCATCTGCATGTTTATTCGAGCGATGCTTCTGCCAAGGTGAGCGTCGATGGCCACGCTCCGCTCGAAGTACCGCAAGACGGTCTCGACCTGCCTTCCATTTCTTCCGGTGCGCACGAGCTGGTTGTGACACGCGGCAGCGATCAATACAAACTCGATGTTGACGCCGAAACAACCCCGGCCCTGACCACATTCCTCGAATCGGGACAAAACCTGGGCTCGCTGGTTGTTGTCACCGGCCAGGACAAGACGAAAGTTTTTCTCAATGGAAAACTTGAGCATCAACTGACAGAAGGCGGCCAGTTGCGCATCCCGAATCTCGAACTCAAAGATTACATGGTTCGAGTTTCTAAGAATGGATTTCAGGATCTGCCGGAACAAAAGATCCGCGTACGCAAAGGCGAGGGCAAGGTGGTTTTTAATCTTCAGCCCATCCCGCATCTGGCTTCGCTGTCGATTCAAGGCGGAGTTCCGGGAACCATCGTTCTCATCGATCAAAGTGCGGTGGGAACGGTTCAATCTGATGGAACGCTGAATGTGTCTACGATCAATCCCGGAGATCACGTCGTCGAATTACGTAAAGACCGCTTCAAGCCGAAGCAAATCAAAAAACATTTCGTCGTCGGCCAAGCAGTATCTTTGGCAGCGGCGGATGCCGCACTGGACGCCGCCCCGGGCGAGCTGAAGATCACGTTTACGCCAGCTGATGCTCAGGTGACTCTCGCCAAAGCGGGTGAGACTCCAACGAAAGTAAGCAGCGGCAGCGCTTTGAGTCTGCCAGCCGGCTCCTACACTCTCACCGCGAAGACTGCCGACAACTTCGCCCGCGCGTCCACGATCAACGTTGTCGCCGGTCAATCCAGGAGTCTGGATTTACCTCTCGCTCCCAGTGGCATGTCGAAGTGGGATGACCCTTCCGGCTGGAAGCAGGAAAAAGGTTCGTTCGCTCGCAAGGGCGGCGACTTCGTGATGTACAGCGTCTCTCCCACTGCGGGCACGTTTGTTTTTTCGGCGATGCTCACCAAGGGCCACCGCTTGCAGTGGGTAATCAACTGCACTGACGCCAACAACTACGTTCTCTTCCAGATGGATGACAACAACTTCTACCGCACAGTCATACGCAACGGCCAGAAGGGGGACGAAACCAAGATCCCCCATAAAGGCGACAAGAAAAGTTTTCGCGTTCTCCAGATCCGTGTTGGACCGAATGAAATAGTCCACCAGATCAGGCAAGGCGACAGTTGGGTGATTCTCGATCGCTGGGCCCAGCCGGGCGGCAACTTAACTCTCGGCAAGTTTGGCTTCTACATTCCTGGTAACGACCAGGTAGCGCTCTCCACGTTCGGCCACTATGTGGACTTGAATATCCGCTAGCCGCAACCCCCGTCTTAGCATGACCTTTCGACTCCTCTCAACTTTACAACTCTCCTTCGCGCCGGGTGTAGCATCGTAGAAAAGGCCATGGGTAGGCATTTTCAACTTCGCGCTGCAATTCAACTGACGATGTTCTTATGTGGACTCCTGTGCACGAACGCCGCGGCACAGGCGGGGCCTTACGAGCCAGCTATTTCCTCGATCGAACACGATCCCATGCCTCTGGATAGGATCGTCAAAAATCTGCGGGAAAGAAATGCTCAACGTGTAGCGGCACTCGATGGATTTGTGGGCACGCGCGTTTATCGCATGCAGTATCGCGGGTTTCCCAGCGACCGCGACGCCGAAATGGTGGTCAGCATAACCTACCGCTCCCCGAACAAGCAGTTCGTCGTAGTTTCGCAAAAGGGTTCGCAGTTCGTGATCGACCACGTTTTCAAAAAACTGCTGGAGGGAGAGCAGGAAGCCGCGAGCGTCGAGAACCGGCGTCGAACAGAGCTAAGCACCGAGAACTATGATTTCTCGTTCGCCGGGTATGAGAACTCTCCCGAAGGCGGCCGGTACATTCTCGACCTGCAGCCAAAAACCAGGAACAAGTTTCTCTGCCGCGGAAAAATCTGGATCGATGCCAAGGACTTCGCCGTTGTACGCATCGAAGGAGAGCCTGGGAAAAACCCTTCCTTCTGGATCAAGAAGACTGCGATCACGCACCGATACGTCAAGGTGAACGATTTCTGGCTTCCGGCTGAAGACCACACGGAGAGCGTCATCCGGCTTGGGGGGCAAGCCACGCTTTCCATCGAATATCGGGATTACAGGATTACAAAAGCAGATCCACTGCCTAAAACCAACTGAGTTCGAACTTACTCTGACTTTAAGAAGCGAGCAACCAAACTCAGGAGGCTGGCGGATTGTCCAACCCGATGCGGCGCAGCAACTGCTGGAAACGCGGATCGCCCCGGAGCGGATCGTACGTGGGATCCACCTTGAGAGCCGAGAGGCTGCCGGAATGCTCCCGATAAGCTTTTTCCAGCCAAGTCAAAGCGTTGTCGTTGTCACCCAAGCCGATGTAGGCGATCGCAAGGGACAAGGAATCAAATCCGCTGTGGCCTTCAATCCGTCGCAACTGCTCCAGCGCAAGCTTCGCTCTGGCCTTATCGCCCGACCGGCCCGCCGCATACGCCGTGACGGCCCAACCCCACGCTGAATCGTCACTGGTATGCCAAGCCTCGGCGGCTGTCAGAGCGTCGGCAAATTGTCCTTTTTGTACGTAGGTCCACACCACCATGCGAGCACGCGGAAAGTTGGGCTCCATCTCGAGCACGGCACGGAATTGTTCGATGGCGCGATCATACTGGCGCGAGAAATAGAGAATCGCTCCGTAGTCGGCGCCGATGCTCAGCGAAAGTGGATCGAGTTGGCGGGCGCTCTCGATCTCCGGAAAAGCCTGGTCGAAGCGCCCCTGCAAGGCGAGACACTCGGCATACCAGTGGTGGCCGGTAGCGTAATTCGGGTTCAATTGAATGGCTCGCCTATATTCCATATTGGCGGTTGCCCAATCCCAATCATAGTTCTGGGCGATCACCGCCAGGGCCGCGTGCGCTTCTGGAAGCCGTTCGTCCAGCTTCAGGGCGCGCAACGCGGCGGCACGCGCTTTTGGCATGGACTCGGTTGGCGGCATCACATTGTAGCCACCCATCAGGGCATAAGCCTGTGCCAAGCCGGCATACGCCTTCGCGTCGGCAGGATCTTTATCAATGGCCTGTTGGAAATACCTGATTGCCTGCTGCAGCCCCAGCACAGTTCTTTTGTTGCAGAAGTAGAGACCTTTGAGATAGAGCACGTACGCTTCGGACGCCCTGCTGGAGAGCAAAGGCTCCTGGCCAGAGTTGATCGGTTCATGGACTCCGATTTTGAGCTGAATCTCTTCGGCGATTTCCTTCGCAATCTCGCCCTGTAACTCCAATAAGCTGCCCGGTTCCCGATCGTATTGCCGCGTCCAGAGGTGCGTCTGGTCTTTTAGCTGGATCAGCTGCGCGTTGATTCGCAGTTTGCCGGAATCGCTTCGAACGCTCCCCTCCAGCGCGTACTGAACTCCCAGTTCATGGCCGATTTGATCCAGAGCTTTGTTGCTGTGTTTGTATTGCATCACCGAAGTGCGCGCAATCACTCCCAGGTGGTAAGGATCGAGATCACCCAACTGCGCAATCATTTCTTCGGTAAGGCCGTCGCTGAAGTAATCCTGGCTGGCATCGCCGGTCAGGTTTTCGAATGGGAGAACTGCCAGCATGGCACGCCCACTCGACGCTGCGGGATGCACCCGGGCTCGATACCGAGGAGAATAAACACCCCAAGCCGCAAGCAATAGGATTAAAATTCCCAGCGGAAGCAGCAAACGCCAACGGATTGGCTCGTCGGCCGCAATCGGAACAGGTTGAGGCGGCGGCGCCAGGTCGGGAACCGCAACCGGCCCCGGTGCGTCGAAATCGTCTACCGGCGCGATGAAACGATACCCTTTGCCGGTGATGGTCTGTATAAAACGTGGTTCTTCGGGATCGTCCTTCAGGGCCTGCCGGATTTTGCGGATGGCTCCGTTGATGCTGTTATCCGTGTCGAGAAAAGCGCCCTTACCCCAGATCCTTTCGACAAGCTGCTCCCGGGTTACCACCACTCCGCGATGCTCAACCAAAACCGCCAGAACTTCGGCGGGGATGCGTTCGAGCTTGAGCACACGACCGGACCGCCGCAGCCGGTAGGCATGCAGATCAAACTCGAAATCCTCACCAAATCTGATTGAGCCCGGAATGCGGACGGACTGCGCCCCCAATGGCTGCCTCCCCAAGCAACGTGAAAGCATTCTACCCCGGTCCGACGATTCCGCACCATTCGCTGTCTTTTCAGTCAGTTAGCGCGACATAAAAATTAATGTGGCGACAGGCATCCGCTATTGCAAGCCGAAGGCGCTTTCGTCATGATCCCGCCGTCTTACAGTTGTGGGACACCAAAAACTTGGGAGGCAAAGATGATAAAGAAGCTCGCTCTTTCTACCGTTCTCTTCCTGTCGTTCGCAGCGACGGCTGGGGCCACCACTTTCAATATTTCCCTGGATGGTTTTTGCAACACGTTTGCTTTGAACTATGGAGCTTGGTCCATCGCTGGAACTCGGGCTGGCTGCGGCTATACCGTCATCGACGGTGGCGCACTTTCCCATGTGACCGGTACGTTTTATTACCTTACTGCCGACACCAACGACGGCTCCGTCCTCTTTACCTGGTTCTTCACTCAACCCCACAGTGGGAAGGGGAACTGGTACCTCTATAGCTCCGATGGCACAAACGACACCCTTGTGAATTCAGGCACTTACACCCGCCACTTCGCATCAGAAAATTCAGAAGCGAACAGTGGGAAGAAAGATGTAACCGCGGATATCCCCAAACGTCGCTGAGCAAGAAGAGGCGGGAGAGCAAGTCTCCCGCCTCTTTCGCTTCTCCTTCAGGTACTGCTCTTTTCCTTCTTCGATTGCCTGCAGGGATTATTGGCTGGCGCAAGTTCCGCTTTGCGACCCTCAGTGTTGGGAAATTTCCAGCAACTCCTTCAGATACTGCTGCCACACCGCCGCCGAGGTGTGAGTACCGTGACCACGAGTTTGCTCTGAGATAGGAAGAAGCACGAACTTGCCTTTCTTCACCCGCTTAATATCCCGCTCGGCAATTCCGAGTTCCGGCGGATTGATGAAGTCGTCAGCGGAATTCACAAACATCACTGGCACCGTAATTTTCTCAAGATCCGGCGAGGGATCATAATTCCGCGAAGCATCCAACGCGTAAAGCAGATCGTTGGCATCGTGCTCCGCGCCAAATCGCTTCACATAGTCGCGCATAGCGGCGTCGGTCGCGTCACGCGTAGGAAAGCTCTTCTGCATCTGCAAAGCTGACCCTGCGGCCATATAAAACATCTCCGCATCGATTTTCAGCGCACCCGAGGGCTGAGAAGTATATTCGCCGTTCTTCCAGTCGGGATCGTCGCGAACGGCATCCATCGCCATCTTTCGCCACATTCGATTCCGCCCCGCAATCGCTACCGGCTGACACGCCAGGGGCATCAGCGCATCCATAAAATCGGGATAGGTTTCTCCCCAGACCCACGCGTGCATGCAGCCCATCGAAGTGCCCAAAATCAGCCGCAGGTGGTCTACGTTTAATCCTTTTTCGAGCATCTCATGCTGCGCCAGAACCATATCGTCGTAGTCATACCGCGGAAAATGCGCGTGCATGCCGTCACTGGGCTTGCTGGATTTTCCGTGGCCAATGTTATCCACCAGAATGACGTAATACCGCGTCACGTCGAGAAGTTGTCCCGGCCCAAACAGCGCGCCCGCAAACTGCGGCGCCAGAAATTGCCGTCCCGAACCGGTGGTGCCGTGTAATAGCATGACGGCATTCGTAACCCGGCCCTTCGCGTCACGCACAGGCGCTCCAAAAGTTGCGTAGTGGATTCGTAAATCGGGCAAAGTCTCGCCCGATTTGAAATGGAAATCGTGAGAAACGTAGTCCCCTTCTTTGGGCGCTGGCAATTGGCTTTGCGCCTGTGCCGGCATAGCTGCCGCAATGAAGAATAGGCAGATGACAACCGCAAGCCTAAAGATAAGAACGCAACTTCGCATATTCACCCCTCGTTTCGAGGCAGAGTATCACACCATCGGATCGCGGATGCCCAGGCAGAGGTAGGTATTTGGAGGAAGAAGGTGCGATGAGTGCCGCCGTGGACGATCCGTCCGGGGTGCAGGGCTTGGTTCTGAGTAGTCGAGCTCAGTACCGTGGAACTGGAAGAGTTATCCGGACTGATCTGCATCAGATACAGCGTGTCCGAGCTGACTACCTCGTTCACGGCGTTGCGAACTTCATATTCGAGGTACGCCGTGCCGTCGGAGTTCACCATCGGCGGCCCCAGACACTCGGGTCAGGTGCTGCCAAGTGGACGTGAGTGATCATGGCAAGGCGTGTGGCGGCTATTGAATCCCGGGTGCGCACATTGTGATCGTGGCGAAGTTCGGAGGCTCAACGAGGAAATTGCTACACCCGGGTTTCGACACAGCTTCATTCACCCGGAAGTCATACACGATCACGACGGCCTTCTCAGTGTTCGGCTTGAAGCGCCATTGTTTCGCATTATCCAGACTCGCAGGAATTAGCAATTCCTCCCCGAACACGGCCGTCGCACTAACAACGCCACCACTGTCATCCAGCTTGGCTCGAACAACCACTATTCCCTGGACGAGCGCCTGTGCCGCCCGTTTTGGATATTCCAAGGCCGAGAATTTCACAAGTGTCATTGCCTTGTCACTGATCGTCTCCTCCCGCTGCGCGTGAGCGCGCCAGGGACTGATCGCCAATGAAACCAGCACCAACAACGCCGGCGATAGAAATCGTCTCATTTGCCTTTTCTACTCTAAATGCAGAGATAGCGGGTACCCGCTCCAGTGCTGTTTACTCGGCCTATTTCACATCGCAACCTATCACTTTTGCGAAGTTCGGTCGTTCGAACATAAACATACTAGGCGCAGATTTACACTCTCCACCGGGCATTCCGAATTTGTAAATTACTACTGCGCTCTTCTGAGCATTGGGTTCAAATCGCCACTTCTTCACGTTTTCTAGACAATCACGCACCAAAGCGTCAGCACCCGAAAGTGCGATGGCGTCCGTTACCCCTCCTGCATCATCGAGCCTCACTCTCACCACGACGACGCCTTGAATTCGTTGGCTTCGTGCGAGGGGCGGATAGTTCAGTTCCTCATAAGCCCGAACCCGAACGTCCTTGCCGAGTACTATCTGGTCCCCCTGGCCAGCCACATAGGCGAGGCTACCCACGGCGAAGACTGCTCCGAATATAACCCGCTTCGCTATTCTCCTCATTTCAGCCCTTCGATCAACTGTCTGCAGTTTGTGTCAACCATTTTGTCATTTGCCTTACCCGCTTCCGGGTTGCCAAAATCTGGTTGAAACCCAGCGACTGCTATCTGGTGGGCGGTCTCATGGATCAATATCGTGGCTTGAGCCCGGAGACTATTCCCCGGGTAGTTTCGTTTGCCCGTCGTAAGGGGTTTGGTCGGGTCGCCATTTTGAAACTGATTAAAAAACGCACCGTTATCATTCACGATGAATACTGCGTTTGTGTGTTGGGCGACCAAGGTTCCGTCCGGGTTTGTCAATCCCGAAAACGCCCCAGTTCGGTAGTTGATGGCGCCGTATTGGTTCACGATGCCATGCCCGAACGTGTTTGCGGCTAGCACTGCCTGCATCTGTTGCAAGCCGGTTCCCACGCCTTTCGGCCCTGCCTGCAGCCAGTTATTGCACTGAGCATTGTTCGGCAAAGCCGCTATTATTCCCTGCATTACGGTCTGGATTGTAGTTTGGTTCGGCGCGAGTTGGGAAAAATTCGTTACGGTGAGGTCTGAATTGGCTGCACCCTGCTCCTGACCGCCCTCTTCCGGCCAACTGGATGTACTTAATTCGACGGGCGCAGCAAAGTACTCGCCCTCCGAACCTGCGGTTGTGCCAACCCACGAATCGTCTGCGACAAAGAAATTGACATTTGAAACTGAGCCGGATACCCACGTATCGAAGCTCGGATTTCCGCCGGAATCAAAACGGATAACAGTGTCGTTTCCGCTCTGATCTGTTGCTTTTCCCCCCAGACCGTTACCGTCAGCCGCGGCAATCAACGACAACTGGCTTCCCGGTGTAACCTGATATGTCCAGTTCGGCTCTCCAGAGCTGATGTTGAACGAAGCGATCTGACTCACCTGGGTGGGCGCGCCGTTGACGGTGGCTGTCGTCATCCCGCTCGCAAATGCCACTCCGTTCTCGCCCAACACTAGGCTCGGTTGCTGTGCAATGTTCACCGATTGCGGGCTGAACGGCAAATTGTACTGCGTCCCCACTGCTCCCGCGACCACGTCCACGGCCTGGTAGGGGTACGTCAGCTGCGTCCCTTGCACCATCGAGACCGACCACGTGGCCAACACTCCGCCGTTGCCGTCGGGAATGATGTTTCCAGGATACTGGGTTTCGTTCTGCGTGGTCGCACTCAATATCGTGGAACTGGAAGAATTATCCGGATTGATCTGCATCAGATACAGCGTGTCCGACGTGACCACATCGTTCACAACGTTGCGCACCTCATATTCCAGGTACGCCGTGCCGTCCGAATTCACCATCGGCGGCCCCACACAGCACAGTACGTCGATGGTGGTGCCAAAAGCATTCGTCACGGTGGACGGAGGGATTGAATACATCTGCCCGTTCATCGACACTGACGGGAATCCGACGTTGGTCGCCTCTGTGATGATCACCGCGCCATCTCCCCGCACAGCAATCTGGGGAGCATTGCAAAGATACGTGATGGTGCCGTTACCAGTGTTCACTCCAGCTGCGAACTCTTGCCATAACGGCTGTCCGGTTGGGCCGAAATCAGAGACAGTCATAGGATTGCCTGAAGGGCAGCTGGTTACAATCAGTCCGCCAAAACCATCCGGAACGCTGCTGCCAACTGCGGCAGGCATTTGTGCTTGCCACATCTGTTCGCCATCGGCTTGGAGAGCTTGCACTACGGATTGTGTGCCGTCAGCGCTAAGTTGGACGGAATAAAGATCTGGACCCGTGGCAGTCGGCACCGCCTGGGCGATCTGCATCGTGGTGAATCCGGGCGCGGGAGGGTCAGACCAGAGAACGCTGCCGGCCGGCAGGATCGTGTTCGCTGGCGATATGGTGATTTGCGCCTGCGCAGAGACACCCTCCACGGTCGCGGTAAGCGTCACAGTCCCGGCCTCTACTGCGGTGAGAACGGTCGGATTGGCGGTGGTGATCGTCGCCAAGCTGGAGTTGCTGACCGTCCACGTGATGTCGCTGGCCGGGTTGCCTAGATTGTCGACTGCGGTGAATTGCTGTGTGCCCGTAACAAACATGTTGACCGTAGTGGGCGTCACCTGCAGCCACGATGGAGAGATGGTGATTTGCAGCTGAGCGGCAACACCTTCTACCGTGGCCGTGAGAGTTACCACTCCCTCGCTAGTCGCGGTGAGAATCATCGGACTCCCGGACGTAAACGACGCCAGGCTGGGATTGTTGACGCTCCAGGTCACGTCGAAGCGCTGAGCACCCGTCTGATCCAGAGCTTTAAACTGCTGGGTTTGACCGACCACCATGCTGGTTAGCGCCGGCGTAATGGTCACCGAAGCTGGCACAGGAAGTGGGGGAGCGTAGAGTTCCGCGCTCGCCAACGATAAGCTGTTGATCCCCCCGACAACCAGGACGGTCCCATCATCGAGCAGCGTCGCCGTGTGCTGCGTGCGCGGGGTTGCCAGCGAACCGTCGCCGGTGAAGGTCTGGTTCGTGGGCGAGTATAGCTCTGCTGTTCCCGTAACAGCCGCCTGATTTTGAGAAACCAGATACTGGCCTCCTATCACGAGGACGGTGCCATCGCTCAAGAGCGTGGCAGTGTGACTAGTCCTGGGAAGAGCCAGGCTCGCAGTCGTGGAAAACGTCTTGGCGGTTGGATTGTACAATTCTGCGCCACTTACGTAGCTAGAGGTGCCTTGCCCGCCTGCAAGCAGAACCGAGCCCGTGTTTAGCAGCGTCGCAGTTTGGTACTCGGTGGGTGTGGTGAGGTTGCCCGTAGCTGAAAACGTCTCCGTGGCAGGATTGAACAGTTGTGCGACATTGGTAACGACCTCGTTTCCGCCGTTATAAAGTGTTCCCCCGGCGTCGAGGATGGTGCCGTCATTCAGCAATGTCGCCGTGAAAGTCTGGCCGAGGGGAAGCCCCAGGCTGGATCCAGCGTTGCTCAAGATTCCAGTACTTGGGTCGTAAAGCTGAATTGGGTACGACCCATCCCAGGCCTGGAGCAAAACCATTCCGTTACTTAAAAGTGTTGTCAAAGGCGCCGAATTATTGAGACTTCCAGGCACCAAGCTGAAAGTGCCGGACGTGGGATCATACTCCTCAAGCGTAAACACTCCGCCCATGTCGCCGTACGAATCGAGAGTCTGCGCTCCTCCCACGATCAAAACCTTCCCGTTGGGCAACAGCGTCGCAGTGTGCAGATACCTCGGCGTAGTTAGCGAACCGGTATAGCTGAAGGTTTGGCTGACCGGATCATAGAGCTCAGCGCTCGCAAGTGTGGCGTCATTGCCACCGGCTGGGTCGTTGTTGCCGCCCACGATCAATACTTGACCATTTTGCAACAGCGTCGCCGTGTGTCCCGTGCGAGACATATTCAGGCTTCCTACCGATCTGAAACTCGGCACTCCAACTGTCAAGCTGCTCGAACCAGTTACAGAGTTAAACGTAGCTTGAATCGTGGTCTGACCTTGTCCGACGGCGGTCAGCAGACCGGTTGCATCGATAGTTGCGGTCGCAGTGTTGGTCGAAGTCCAGGTCGCAATTCCCGGAATCACCTGCGTACTGTTGTCGGAATGAACTGCAGTGGCAACATATCGCTCCACGCTACTGAGCGGCAAGGAAAGTGTCGCCGGACTGACGGTAATCGAGGAAACCGTCATCACCGATTCTGTAAGAGTGGGAGATGTGCTGCTTGGGTAGCTGCTATTGCCGCTATATACCCCTGTAATGGAATGTGAGCCGGACGCGAGAGTAGAGATGGTGTAAGTCGCTACGCCGTTGCTGATCGTGCTGGTTCCCAGCGTCGTGCTTCCATCCTTGAATTTCACGGTTCCTGTCGCCGCCAATGGGGTGACGTTTGCGGTAAACGTTAGTGGAATATTGACCGTTGATGGGTTTGCAGAAGATGTCAGCGTCATGCCGAACGAGACCGTGAAAGTTGGTCCCGTCGCGGTAATTCCGGCAACGGTGACCGTGACCGCACCGGTGATTGCGTTCGGCGGTACGACGGCGACAATTTGTGAGTTGGTCCAGCTGCTGGCTGTTGCAGGCGCGCCGCCAAACTCTACGACGCTATTACTCTGGGTTGCGCCGAAGCCGCTGCCGCTGATCGTTACCGGCGTACCGACCACCCCGGAACTCGGCGAAATGCTAGTAATTGCAACCGCCGAGGAGACGGTGAAAGTTATCGCATTGCTAATGACGCCATCATTGCTGACCGTGAGTGGACCACTGGTCGTAGAAGGCACAGTTACTTCAACCAACGCATCACTCCAACTTTGGACGCTGGCAGTGACGCCGTTTATGGAAACGACGCCATTCTGAGTTTCACCAAAACCGGAGCCGTTGACCGAAATCGTCCCACCTACCTCACCGGCGGGCGGTACCAGGCTGGTGATGATTGGATTGATTACCGTAAATGTCTGACTTCCCTCGCTTGGAATGTTGTTCACGGTGACGATTACCGTCGCCGTTCCGGACGTAGCCGCACTCGGTACAAGTGCAACAATCTGGCCGCTGCTCCAGCTAGTGATGGACGTCGCCGGAACGCCGTTGAACCATACGTTGCTTGTGCCTTGCGTTGCTCCGAAATTTGTTCCTGTGACGGTTACAGAGGTACCAATTGGTCCGATGGTGGGTGACACACTTGAAACGGACGGTGTCGGAGTGACCGTTACGCTGTCAAACGTGGCCGGTTCGAGGTATCCAGATCCACTGACTGCCAGGCCGATGTACACCGTCGTTGGCATAGTAATCGTCGCTGTTCCCAGCTGCGTCCAGTTGCTTCCGTCGGGCGAACCATACCCTGTGAAGGTGCTCCCGGTGCGAATTAGTTTGAGCCACATGGGAACAGTTCCAGGCAAGCTTGACTGGTAGGAGTTATAGGTGCCCGTGGTTGGGCGATTTTCCATCCATACCGCATTGTTGTAGTAAAAGACTGCGGCAGCGGCAGAATTAGGTGTCAACGCCTGCCGAATCATTACTCCGCCTTCTGCGAAGATACCCGAACCGTAATTCTTTAGGCTATCGATCCGTGCCACGATCGACCCATCGCCTGACAGCGTTTCATAAGCAAATTGCACCCCATCCGCGTAGCCTGCGTTTTGAATACCCACCCCGCCGCCCGTCACCGTATACGTACCGTTCGAGTAGGTAGAAGTTCCCACCTGAACGCTTAGAGTTGCGACATCCTGGTTCAGCCATGGATTTGGCAGCGGTTGCGAAGTGACTTGCAAAGGTATGGCGTTGCTGTCATTCATGCTTGGAGCTACCGATACCACCAGCGGCCCTGACGTCGCTCTTGCAGGAATTGTGAAGACAATTCCTGTACTGGTCCACAGGCTGATTGTCATCGGAGTGCCGTTCAGCAGTACGAGGCTTCCGCCCTGCGTAGCGCCAAAGTTAGTGCCAATGATTGCCACTTGACCACCGACTGCGGCGGTTGAAGCCGATACAGCCGTAATCAGCGGTGCTGGAGTGGCAGTCGAATTGATTGACACATTGTCGAACGTGGCGGTTTCAAGGGATCCCTCTCCACTTACAACCAGGCCGATGTAAACATTCTGCGCCATTGTGAGAGTTGTGCTTGCGATTTGTGTCCAGTTGACGCCATCCAACGAAATAGACCCCGTAAAAGTATTTCCGGACCGCACTACTTGCAGCCATTGTGGAAGGGCATAGTGATACGAGCTTTGGGTCGGGTATGCGATGCTCGCGCCAGTTGAAGGGCGATCCTGCATATAAGTGTAGTTGCTCGTATAAAACACAGAAGCATCCGTAGCACCAGAGTCGAGTGTTTCCCGGATCATGACTCCGGCTTCCCCACCCTGCAGACTTGTTAGCCGCGCCACAATCGACCCGTTTCCTGAGAGGGTCTGATAGGCAAATTGCATCGCATCCGCAGTGCCGCTGAGACCCGATCCGCCACCCGAGACCGAATACACTCCATTGGAATAGGTTGAATTTCCTGGAGTACCCACTCCACCTACATCCTGGTTCGATAAAGAGGTTGGAAGTGGTTCTGTAGTGATTTCGAGATTTACTGAATTGCTGTCGTTCCCGCCCGGAGCAAGTGAAACAACCACTGCACCAGATGTCGCGCTCGCCGGGATGGTGAACACAATGGATGTGTTGCTCCACGAGGTGACCGTGACGGGCGCATCGTTCAGCAGTACGGCGCTTCCACCTTGCGTCGCACCGAAGTTGGAGCCGGTGATGGTTATCTGACTTCCTATGGTTGCCGACGTGGCCGACAAACTTAGGATTACAGGTGCCGTGTCCGTGCTTGAAGTGATCGATACATTGTCGAACGAGGCGGTATCGAAGTATCCATCAGGCTCGCTCATAGCGATCCCGATGTAAGCATTCGTCGCCATCGTGATCGTCACCGGGGTTCCAATTTGCGTCCAGTTCACTCCATCGGGTGAAGCGTAGCCCGTGAACGTGTTGCCCACACGCGTCAGCTGCATCCAGTTCGGATACGGAGAGAAGCTTCCATACTGCGAGCTCGAACTCCCACCCGTTGTGAGACGGTCCGTGAAATAGGACTCGTTCGGGTACTCTGAAACCGCGGCTGCAACGTCTCCAGCCAGTAAGCTCTGCCGGATCATAAGCGCAGGCTGCGGGTAGCCGTTGCCCTGCACATTCACCACCCGCGCAATGATCGATCCATTTCCGGACAGCGGCTGATAGGCAAAATGGAAGCCGTCGGTCGAGGTATAGCCCGTTCCTGAGCTGTTTATCGTGAATACCCCCTCCGAATAAGTCGCACTTCCCGGTAGCCCATAAATCTGCCCCACATCCGCATCGAGCCAGGAGGTTGGAAGCGGCTGCGTTGTGATTGTGAGCTTCACCACATTGCTGGCATTCATGTTTGGCGCCACCAACACCACAACCGGGCCCGAAGCAGAAACCGCCGGAATCGTAAACACGATCGACGTGTTGCTCCAGGAGTTGATGGTGACCGGAGCGCTGTTCAGCAGCACGAGACTTCCGCCCTGTGTCGCGCCGAAGTTAGAGCCGGTGATGGTTATTTGACTTCCTATTGTCGCTGTCGTAGCCGACAGATTCAGAATTGCCGGAGCAGGGGCTGTGCTCGAACTGATCGACACGTTGTCGAACGTGGCGGTATCCAGGTATCCGTCGGGCTCGCTCATGGCAATTCCGATGTAGGCATTCGTCGCCATCGTGATCGTCACTGGCGTTCCGATTTGTGTCCAGTTCACTCCATCGGGCGAAGTGTAGGCAGTGAACGTGCTGCCCACACGCGTCAACTGCATCCAGTTTGGATACGGAGAGAAGCTTCCATACTGTGTACTCGAGCTCCCACCGGTGGTGAGACGATCCGTGAAGTACGCCTCGTTCGGGGACTCTGAAACCACGGCTGCGACGTCCCCTGGGTTCAGACTCTGCCGGATCATCAGCGCAGGCTGCGGAGATCCGTTGTCCTGCACATTCACCACGCGCGCGATGATCGATCCATTTCCGGACAGCGACTGGTAGGCAAAATGGAAGCCGTCGGTCGAGGTGTAACCCGTTCCCGAGCCGGTAACCGTAAACGCTCCATTTGAATAGGCCGCACTTCCGGTTTCGCTGTATACCTGTCCCACATCTTGATTCAACCAAGAACCTGGAAGCGCCTGCGTCGTCACCGTGAACGTACTACTGGTGACAGTCTGTCCGTTCACAGTTACGGAGAAAGGTCCTGAGACCGAACCCGAAGGCACACTTGAAACGATGCTCGTGTTGCTCCAGGACGCAACAGGTACAGTGGTGCCGGAGAGTGCCACAGTGCTCGTGCCTTGTGTCGCACCAAAACCAGTTCCCGAGATGGTGACAAATGTCCCGATACTTCCAGAGGCCGGCGAAATACCGGTGATGTTTAATGCCGACATTACGGTGAAGCTCTGACCATTACTTGCCGCTCCGCCAACCGTCACAACTACGTAGCCAGTCGTCGCTGCAGGTGGTACTGGCGCCACAATTGACGTCGCCGACCAACTCGTGATGCTACTTGCGGTGGTCCCGTTGAAAGTAACGGCGCTCGTGCCTTGCGTCGTTCCGAAACCCGTGCCCGTAATCGTGACGGGGGTTCCAACTGTTCCGGAGGACGGATTCAGACTGGTAATGTTCGGCATCGCCAGCACGGTAAAGCTGACTGCATTGCTGGCCACTCCACTTACAGTTACTACGACATTTCCAGTCGTCGCTCCCGCTGGCACCGGCACCGTAATCGCGGCGTCCGTCCAACTCGACGGCGAGCCCGGCACACCGTTGAAGGTTATCGTGCTCGTTCCCTGCGCCGCCTGGAAGCCCGCTCCCTGAATCGTTACCATCGCCCCTATCGCGGCGGCGGTTGGGGACAACAGTTGAATTGAGGGTGCACTGCCAGTCGTGGTTTGACTCTCGATGGAATAGAACGTGGACGGTGACGATTGGTTTGCATACTCAGTCGCAATCCAGTCGGAGGAACGCGCACTGGAAGAAACTCGGACCTCATCGATCGATCCAGTAAAGGCGCAGCAGGACGTGACGGTTGGAATGCCGCCAATTTTGAATTCTGCCGTGCCAATTGCTGGAGTGCCGGGAAGAGGCATGGCATTCGAGATCAAAACCCCGTCGAGATACAACTGTCCGGTGGTAGTGCTAAGGTCTCCGCCGCTATAAATGCCGACGAGGTGATGCCAGTTGGTGTTAAATGCCATCGGCCCGCTTACGCCGATATTGTTAAAGTCCAACCACAAATTACTTCCATCCCAGAGCAGCGCATCGCGAGCACCGTCCCAGCCATTGCCGCCATAGCCGACAATTTCCTGATAACCGCTTGCTGTCAATTGGAACCAGGTTTCGAGCGTGCTTGGGGCTTCGATACTCGGATAAGCAGTCACTGAGTCGTAGTAGAGATAGGTGCTGGTGCCGTTGAACACGGCGCTGCCACCGATTTTCCCCGCTCCGGCCGTGGCCGACCCCGCCAGTGTGTATCCCGCGCTGCCCGAATCCGAGAGCCCGACTGTAGTCCCGTTGCCGAGGTGATAGACGGACAAGTAATTGTTTTGCCATACGCCGGGTATGTTTTCCTGCGAGGTTGTGATACTCGGGTTGCCGTAGAAGAGGTAGATAGTGGTATCGACTGTGTGCGACAGCGTTGGAATTCCGACCCAGAAACTCACCGTGCCCGTCGTCGGATCATAGCTGTCGATTTCATGATTAAGTTTGGTCGCCCCTTCTGGATCCGAACTGAAGATGATGTCGTACCCGCTTAAGTTCTGTACCAAACCGCCGTAGCCAACCGTGGCCAGATATGGATAGACCCCAGAGATAAGTACCGGGAAATTAGTCTGATCGGTGTTGGGAACGTTGGCGTGACTTAGCACGATGGTTCGCCGATATTGGTAACTGTCGCCATAGCCCACGTATACGGTGAAGGGTACGGAGTTACTACTTACTCCTCCCACTGTCACTACCAGATTTCCCGTGGTTGCTCCGGTCGGCACCGTCGCTGTAATCGAGCCGGGACTCCAACTCGCGATGGATGTTGCTATCGTCCCGTTGAATGCCACGGTGCTGGTCCCTTGCGTCGTTCCGAAGTTTATCCCCGAGATCGTCACCGGCACACCCACCGCCCCTGACGTCTGCGACAAGCTGGAAATCTGAGGAGGAACAGTGAAGGGGACACTATTGCTCGGCACTCCACTGACTGTTACTACCACATTCCCTGTCGTTGCGGCCGCTGGCACCGCAGCCACGATCGACGTCGCGCTCCAACTTGTGATTGTCGTTGTTGTCGCTCCGTTGAAGGCAACTGTGCTCGTGCCCTGGCTTGACCCGAAGTTTGTTCCCGTGATGGTCACGGATACGCCCGTTCCACCTGACGACGGAGACAAGTTGGTAATGTTCGGCACCGGCAGTACTGTGAAGGTAACCGCGTTGCTGGCCACTCCGCCGACCGTGACGATCACACTGCCCGTCGCTGCCCCTGCGGGTACAGGCGCTACGATGCTGGCATCGTTCCAACTGGTTGGAGTAGCTGTCACACCATTGAATGTCACCGTGCTCGTACCCTGTGACGCCTGGAATGCGTATCCTTCGATTGCCACCGATGTACCAATCGGCGCCGCAGCTGGCGACAAGAATTGAATCGTTGGTGCACCACTGGCGATCGCCTGACCTTCCATGGTGTAAAACGTGGACGGCGACGATTGATTTGCAAACTCTGTCGCGACCCAGTCCGCGGAGCGGACGCCGGAAGACACTCGCACTTCATCCACCGAGCCATCCAATGTGCAACACGATGTCTCCGTGGGAAGCCCGCCGATGGTCAACTGCGTAGTCGTGATTGAGGGTGTTCCGCCATAGGGAGTCTGTGAAGAGGGAATACCGTCGATATACAGTTGAACAGTTGCCGCACTGATCGCGCCTCCATCGTAGACGCCCACCAGGTGATGCCAGTTAGTATCGAACGGCAGGGTGCCGTCGATCCACATATCATAAAAGTTAAGAGATGCACCGCTGCTCGAGGTCAGGGCAGCCCAAGAGCCGTCGGCAGAGGTATCGCCATAGCCAACGATCCCCCAGTTATCGGAATTGGCCGCGAATTGCACCCATGATTCCAACGTGACCGGCGATACCCCGCTCGGATATGCGCCCACCGAATTGTAGTAAAGGTAGCCTCCCGGAACGCCATCGAACGCGGCGGCACCTCCAATCTTTCCCGATCCTGCCGCCGCCGGCCCGGCGAGCGTGTATCCTGCGCTGCCCGAATCTGCGAGTCCGAGCGTGGTTCCATTGCCGAAGTGATACACCGATAAATAATTGTTCCTCCATACACCAGGCTTGTTCTCTTGCGAGACGGTCACGGCCGGGTTTCCGTAGAACATGTAGATGATGGTGTCGGTGCTGTGCGACAACGTTGGAATTCTGACCCAGAAACTCGCGGTGCCTGTGACTGGATTGTAGCTGTCGATTTCATGATCCAGCTTGGTTGCTCCTTCTGGATCCTGACTGAAGAATATGTCGTAGCCGTTCGGATTCTGTACCACCCCGCCATTGCCTACATTAGCCAGGAATGCATAAGCTCCTGAGATCAGCACAGGGAAGTCAGTCTGGTCAGTGTTGGGAACGTTGGCGTGACCAATATCGATTGTCCGCCGACACTGGTAACCGTTCGGGTAGGGTGGACTGACCGTGAATGCAACTGCGTTGCTTGCCACTCCGCCGATCGTCACAACAACGTTGCCCGTGGATGCACCTGCCGGGACGGTGACGACAATCGACGTCGAACTCCAACTCGTAATCGACGTGGCCGCGGTCCCGTTGAATGTCACCGTACTGGCGCCTTGCACTGCCTGAAAGCCATATCCCTGGATCGCGATTGTTTCCCCGATCGCGCCCACGTTTGGCAACAAGAGCTGAATCGTCGTCGGTAGCACGGTGAAGGAGACACCGTTGCTGGCTACTCCGGCTACAGTCACTACTACATTCCCACTCGTCGCTCCTGCAGGCACCGGCACGACAATCGTGGCATCGGTCCAACTCGTCGGCGTAGCCGGGACGCCGTTAAACGTCACTGTGCTCCCGCCCTGTGTGGTCTTAAAACCGTAGCCTTGGATGGTTATAGGCATTCCGATTGCGGCCGCTGCTGGCGACAATAAAACAATCGTCGGCGAGCTATTGGCGGTTGCTTGGCTTTCCACGGTGTAAAACGTGGACGGCGATGATTGATTCGCAAACTCTGTAGCAATCCAGTCCGCGGAGCGAATTCCTGACGATACTCGCACTTCATCCACGGTGCCGGTCAGGGTGGCGCAATAAGAACACGCGGGTATCCCACCAATCTTGAGCTCCGTGGTTGTGATCGCAGGCATTCCCGCATTTGTCAGATTGGTTGAAAGCAAAACGCCATCGAGATACAGCTGGTCGGTGGAGGTGTTCAGGTACCCACCTCCATACACGCTCACCAGGTGATGCCATTTCCCATCGAACGGCATCGGGCCCGTCAACTCCATTTCACCAAAGTCCATCCATGCGTTATTTCCATCCCAATACAGGCCATCACGAGAACCAACCGCAGTAGTGTCGCCGTATCCGAAAATTTCCCCGCCGCCGTACTGCACCGGTTGCACCCAGGACTCCAACGTGACAGGAGACGACCCGCTGGGGTACGCACCCACAGAGTCGTAGTAGAGATAGGTGCTGCTATTACCGTTGAATACGACACCGCCGCCGATCTTCCCTGCGCTCGCCGGCGCTGATCCGGTGAGTGTGTATCCCGCGCTGCCCGAATCCGAAAGCCCGACAGTTGTCCCGTTGCCGAGGTGATAGACAGACAAGTAATTGTTTTGCCAGACGCCGGCTTTGTTCTCTTGCGACGATGTGACGTTCGGGTTTCCGTAGAAGAGGTAGATCACCGTATCGACTGTGTGTGATAGCGTCGGAATTCCGACCCAGAAACTCGCCGTACCGGTGGAGGAGTAATTATCGATTTCGTGATTCAGTTTCGTTGCGCCTTCTGGATCCGTACTGAAAACAATGTCGTATCCATTCGGGCTTTGCACAAAACCACCGTTCGCCACGTTCGCCAGAAACGAATAGGTCCCGGAGATCAGTACGGGAAAATTGGTCTGGTCCGTGTTAGGAACATTTGCGTGGCTGAGGACGATCGCTTGGCGGTACTGGTAGCCGTTACCGTAGGTCCCGCTGAGCGTGAAAGTTACACCATTGCTAGACGTCCCGCTGACCGCTACTACCACGTTGCCCGTAGTCGCGCCCGTCGGGACCGTGGCCACGATCGAAGTCACACTCCAACTCCCGATCGTCGTTGCCGTCGTTCCGTTGAACTTTACTGTGCTCGTGCCTTGCGTCGAGCCAAAGTTCGTTCCGGTGATCGTGACCGACTCTCCCACCACACCCGATGGTGGCCACAGGCTGGCAATACTCGGGGCTACCGTGAACGAGGAGCCGTTGCTCGCCAATCCGCCGACTGTGACCACGACGTTGCCCGTGGTGGCACCCGTCGGCACCGTCGCCACAATCGAAGTCGCACTCCAGCTCCCGATCGTCGTCGCCGTCGTCCCGTTGAACGCTACCGTATTCGTACCCTGCGTCGAGCCAAAGTTTGTTCCGGTGATCGTTACCGACGCCCCTACCGCTCCCGACGTGGGTGACAGACTCGTAATGCTCGGAGCAGACACTACCGTGAACGACGACCCGTTGCTGGCCACCCCGCTTACTGTTACGACCACGTTTCCCGTGGTGGCTCCCGTCGGCACCGTGGCCACAATCGAAGTCGCACTCCAGCTCCCAATCGTTGTCGCCGTCGTCCCATTGAACTTCACCGTGCTCGTGCCTTGCGTCGAACCGAAGTTCGTCCCGGTGATCGTCACCGACGCCCCAATGGCTCCTGAGGTCGGCGATAAGCTCGTAATGCTCGGCGTTGGCAACACGGTAAAAGACGACCCGTTGCTGTTCACCCCACTCGCATGAACTACTACGTTGCCCGTGGTGGCGCCTGTCGGCACCGTCGCCACGATCGAAGTCGCACTCCAGCTCCCAATCGTCGTTGCCGTCGTCCCGTTAAACTGCACCGTGCTCGTACCTTGCGTCGAGCCAAAGTTCGTTCCGGTGATCGTCACCGACGCACCTATTGCTCCTGACGTCGGCGACAGACTCGTGATGCTCGGAGCAGACACTATCGTGAACGACGACCCGTTGCTGGCTATACTGCTCACGGTCACCACCACATTGCCGGTGGTCGCCCCCGTCGGCACCGTGGCCACGATCGAAGTCGCACTCCAACTCCCAATCGTCGTCGCCGTCGTCCCGTTGAACTTCACCGTACTCGTGCCTTGTGTCGAGCCGAAGTTCGTTCCGGTGATAGTCACCGACGCGCCTACCGCTCCTGAAGTCGGCGATAAGCTCGTAATGCTCGGCGTTGGCAGCACGGTAAAAGACGACCCGTTGCTGTACACCCCACTCGCATGAACTACTACGTTCCCTGTCGTCGCTCCCGTCGGAACCGTGGCCACAATCGAAGTCGCACTCCAGCTCCCGATCGTCGTCGCCGTCGTCCCGTTGAACGCTACCGTACTCGTACCCTGCGTCGAGCCAAAGTTTGTTCCGGTGATCGTTACCGACGCACCTACCGCTCCTGAAGTCGGTGACAGACTCGTAATGCTCGGAGCAGACACTACCGTGAACGACGACCCATTACTCGCCACGTTGCTCACTGTCACTACGACATTGCCGGTGGTCGCTCCCGTGGGTACCGTCGCCACAATCGAAGTCGCACTCCAACTCCCAATCGTTGTCGCTGACGTTCCGTTGAACTTCACCGTGCTCGTGCCTTGGGTCGAACCGAAGTTTGTCCCGGTGATGGTCACGGACGCACCGACCGCCCCTGTCGTCGGCGATAAGCTCGTAATGCTCGGCGTTGGCAACACAGTAAATGCAGACCCGTTGCTGTTCACCCCACTCGCATGAACTACTACGTTCCCTGTCGTCGCTCCCGTCGGAACCGTGGCCACAATCGAAGTCGCACTCCAGCTCCCGATCGTTGTCGCCGTCGTCCCGTTGAACTGCACTGTGCTCGTGCCTTGCGTCGAGCCGAAGTTTGTCCCGGTAATCGTTACCGACGCCCCGACTGCCCCCGACGTCGGCGACAGGCTGGTAATGCTCGGAGCCGTCACTACCGTGAACGACGACCCATTGCTGGCTACGCTGCTCACTGTCACCACGACATTGCCCGTGGTCGCTCCCGTCGGCACCGTGGCCACAATCGAAGCCGCACTCCAGCTCCCAATCGTTGTCGCCGTCGTCCCATTGAACTTCACCGTACTCGTGCCTTGCGTCGAACCGAAGTTCGTCCCGGTGATCGTCACCGACGCCCCAATGGCTCCTGAGGTCGGCGATAAGCTCGTAATGCTCGGCGTTGGCAACACGGTAAAAGACGACCCGTTGCTGTTCACCCCACTCGCGTGAACCACGACGTTGCCCGTGGTGGCACCCGTCGGAACTGTGGCCACGATCGAGGTCGCACTCCAACTCCCAATCGTCGTCGCCGTCGTCCCGTTGAACTGCACCGTGCTCGTGCCTTGGGTCGAACCGAAGTTTGTCCCGGTGATCGTCACCGACGCCCCGACTGCCCCCGACGTCGGCGACAGGCTGGTAATGCTCGGAGCCGTCACTACCGTGAACGACGACCCGTTGCTGTTCACCCCACTCGCATGAACTACTACGTTGCCCGTGGTGGCGCCTGTCGGCACCGTCGCCACGATCGAAGTCGCACTCCAGCTCCCAATCGTCGTTGCCGTCGTCCCGTTAAACTGCACCGTGCTCGTACCTTGCGTCGAGCCAAAGTTCGTTCCGGTGATCGTCACCGATGCCCCGACTGCCCCCGACGTCGGCGACAGACTCGTGATGCTCGGAGCCGTCAATACCGTGAACGACGACCCATTACTCGCCACGCTGCTCACTGTCACTACGACATTGCCGGTGGTGGCTCCCGTCGGCACCGTCGCCACGATCGAAGTCGCGCTCCAGCTCCCAATCGTCGTCGCCGTCGTCCCGTTGAACTTCACCGTACTCGTGCCTTGTGTCGAGCCGAAGTTCGTTCCGGTGATAGTCACCGACGCGCCTACCGCTCCTGAAGTCGGCGATAAGCTCGTAATGCTCGGCGTTGGCAGCACGGTGAAAGACGACCCGTTGCTATTGACCCCACTCGCATGAACTACTACGTTGCCCGTGGTCGCACCCGAGGGAACAGTGGTCTTTATCGATGTTGCGCTCCAGCTCGTTATAGTCGCCGTCGTCCCGTTGAATTGCACCGTGCTGGAGCCCTGGGTCGAGCCGAAGTTCGTCCCGGTGATCGTCACCGCCGCACCGACGGCTCCTGATGTTGGCGATAAACTCGTGATGCTCGGAGCCGTCACTACCGTGAACGACGATCCATTGCTGGCTGATCCACTCACCGTTACCACGACATTGCCCGTGGTCGCTCCCGTGGGTACCGTCGCCACAATCGAAGCCGCACTCCAACTCCCGATCGTCGTTGCTGTCGTCCCGTTGAACTTCACCGTACTTGTGCCCTGCGTTGATCCGAAGCTTGTTCCTGTGATCGTCACCGACGCACCTACAGCCCCTGTCGTCGGCGATAAGCTCGTGATGCTCGGGGCGGCAAATGCTGCTCCAGACAGAACTTCACATAGAAGAACGCACCCGACGAGGCACCAAGCTATTCGCGTCACGATATGCTCCTTAATTACTTCAATTACTTCTGCACTCCGGCAGTTGCACAGGAATTTGACCGAGCCAGGGAAACTAGACAAAGAAAGTTGAGGTGCACTAATCAGTAAGAACCGACCTGTTTGTTGACTACGCAATGAAAAGACGGTGAGGCACCTATGCATAACTCATCGAAAGCCAAGCAGCGCCTCGATGAATCATAGACATGCGATTCTTGTGTCGCGAGGATGGAAAACGATCAGGACGAAATCAGACGCGCCATGAAGCCCCTCCAAACCGAACTAGGACCCGAGTAAATCGCCCGCAGCAAGAGCCCCCTTCGGTTGATTGCGCGGGTGGTGAGCACACTAATACCACGATCCATGTTTTGGCAACTGAAAAATGCACAAGTTACAAATATTATTAGTCGGTATACTGTCGCGGTAGGCAGACGAGTCTAAGTGAGCAAGTCGTGGTGATCTGATCCCTATTATCTGTGTCTCGCATCTTCATTACATCGACCTAATGAAATACCTGAGATTCGCGATAGACGCGCAAACGTCAGTAAGTCCAATCACCAGAACCATGAATCCAGCACAAGTACCAGATCATTGAATATGGAGCAACGCCCTGGGTGAGGCACCCTTCGATTTGCAACAAGAAATAGCTTTTGCTGTGGACCGCCCGGACTAAGTAGTTGGTTGACAGAGAAAGAACGCCGGTAGGTGTTATTCACAGAAGCGGAGTAACCTCGATCAGTTCACACTCAAATGGTATGCTGTCGTTTGCCGTGTACCAAACAGGACATCTAGAATCGCATCTTTCTCCATGACGCGAAAGCACAAGCGCAAACTCCAGAAAGAAGGCCCCGTTCATTTCGCCAAACTTTCAGAGAACCTTGCGAAGAAGAGTGCACAAAGTTGGCCGGGTGAACAATTCCGTTACATTACCATCGCAGGCATCATCCTCATTGCACTCTGCACAGCGATTATCAATGTGCAAACAGTCAGAGTTCCTGCCATCGATTACGAAGATCCGTTCTATCTTGTACACAGTCCGTACGTCCGCGTGAACGATCCATTCTCCCGCCTCTTCGCCGTTTGGACCGAACCTTACTTCGCAAACTTTCACCCGGTTACTACCACGACCTGGCTCATCGACCGAGAGTTGTCCGACAAGAGCGAGCCCTTCGATAGCCTGC
Source organism: uncultured Acidobacteriaceae bacterium (assembly GCA_963838015.1). Taxonomy (GTDB): domain Bacteria; phylum Acidobacteriota; class Terriglobia; order Terriglobales; family Acidobacteriaceae; genus Sulfotelmatobacter. Next base: position 1,328,174 of record CAWIPG010000002.1, read on the forward strand.
CTTTTCGTATCACGCAACTGCTTTATGCCGTCCTCGGTGCGTCATTACTGATGCCGTTGTATCACCGTCTCGGTCTTCCGGCGAGTCTCGCTGCCCTCGGTGCTCTTTTGTTTGCGGTCCATCCGGTCCGTACCGAGGTGGTTGCCTGGCTCTCGGCGCGGAAGGATCTGATGTCCCTGATTTTTATTGCTTTGTCGTCTCTCGCATGGCTGTGGGCGGCCGAGGCATCAACCGCGCGCGAGTGGAGGCTTCGTCATGGGCTCACCGTGCTCCTGGCTCTGCTCGCAGTCCTCTCCAAACCGATTGCCGTGATCCTTCCAGCGCTATTCGTGGCGTACGAATTCTGCTCCGCCCCGCACGCCTCCATCACAAACTGGCGCTGGGCTGAGAGGCATCGTCATTCGCTTCTGACCCGCGTTCTGGCTCTGACAGCGATCTTCGTAAGTGTCGGGAGCGTTTCCATGACAATCTTCCGCACACTGCTCGCAAGAGACCCAATGCATGGAGGCTGGTTAATTTTTGTACCTCTGGGCCTGTTGCTCTTGCTCGCTTACGCGCCGTCGGCCAACGAGTTGGCAACATTCCGGGATGGAAGCTCTGCGGGAATCCGCGTGTTGGGCCCGCCATTCCTGATTCTCAGCGCGGTGTTCGGCGCAGGTTCCGCATGGACTTTCTGGGCGCAACAGCAGGTCGGAGCGATCAAGGGTGGGTTGACTCTCTTGCCGACGCTTAACCTCACGTTCGAGGCCATGCTTGCCTATGCTGGTAAGGCATTCATACCCGCCTACATGACTGTGTCCTATACCTGGAGTGAATATCCCTATCTCAGCTTGAAAGGTTTGTTCGGCGCAGCTTTGGTTTGCATAGTAGTGGGTATTGGTATGCGCGTGGCCGGTTCGCGCGACCGAAATTGCCGGCTCGTTGCTTTTGGAATCTTCTGGTATCTGATCGCCTTAATTCCGGTATCGAATCTCGTTCCTACAAGCACAAAGATGGCCGATCGCTACCTGTTTATACCCTCAATCGGCGCTATCTTGAGTCTCCTGGCGATGGCTGCATTGTTTCCTAAACTACGGCGCCGACAACTAGCACTCTACTGCATACTTATATTGGTAGTAGTTCTCTATACCGCTTGGTCTTATAAGCGCACCGAAGTCTGGTGCGGCAAGACAACCGAGTGGAATGGTCGTCCTCAACCCGATTTGAGCCTGTGGACAGCCGCCGTAGAAAACAATCCTGAAGATACATTTGCGTTAAGTTCGTTGGGGTTGGCATATCTCCACTTGAGTCCGCCCGAGACGGACGAGGCCCTCGTGTATTTAAATCGGGCGTTGCAGGCTGGAGAAAGCGGCCAATCTAGGATTGCAGGAGATCAGCGCCTCATCCTTACTCCAATATATGAAAACTTAGGCGATGGCTATCTCACTCAGGCCTCGCAACTCAATACTGACAAGGTCGGGTCCCGGGGTTGGCAAAATAAGAAAGAGGCATACGCCTTAGCGGTCAAGTACTTCGAGTTGGCATCCAAGGAGCCGTCTGGCTTTGCATCATCCGATGCGAGAGTACTCAGCAGATTCGCCGAAGCGGCCGAAGGTCAGGCACAGATGGATGCACAGGAGCTTGTTGTCGCTCCGCAGGAGCAGCGACCGCCCCTGATTCGTGAACGAGATGAACTGCGCAGCCAATCCGAAGAATCAATGCGACACGCCCGCGAAGTTTTGACCACCGGCAATGTCACATCGACAGATCCCAACTATCGAATGGTAGTGCTTGGCCAGGGCAACATTATTTTTGGTCGTGAAGTTGGTGCGTCGGATGAAGAGAAGATCGGCTACTACCATCGGGCGTTGGTTCGCTATAAAGAGGCTGCCGAACTCCTTCCTGATGATCCCCGCCCACTGTTATACGAGGGACTTTGCTACGAGCGGCTCACTGGCATCGCCCGATCTCCTGAGGAGAAGCGCGAGCAGTTCGCCCTGGGGGAGGCAGCGTTGCATAAAGCGCTGACGCTGAATATTGACGCACCGGGCTACAGCTCGGGTCTCGCCTACAAGGCGCTCGCGTCCCTCTACGCTCACGTGAACGATTTTCAATCCGTGCTAGATTCCCTCGAGAAGGCACAGCGAGCCGACCCGGTCGGCACCGACTCGAGCCAATTAGATCGTGAGATCCAGAGCGTTAAACAGTACCTAGCCCAACAAAAGAATAACCACCAGTAGATTCTCGCGCTGCTTCGAGAACTCCAACTCATGTCCTGGCCCACTACCCTCTGGCCACGGTTCATTTCTTCCGCAATGAAGTAAAAAGGTCGGGTTCCGAGTGTGATGCCCACCGCGCCATTCTCACGCCTGCGACAAGCGACGAGTGCAATCGGAAAGGTTTTTGGAGCCTTTCGACTCTTGACCTATGATGCAGAATCGAAGAAACTTGAAACTCATTACTGCTCCCCTAGCGAGACAACCTGTGCGGTAGCTTCGCTCGTTTAGCCTTTCCTCCGAATCGTATCTTTAATGCGCGGTTAATACATCGTTGCTAATATGCGCTCTCACTCTATGCGTCAATCATTCATAGTGGCGACTTGCCAAGCCCTTCTAGTGCTTGCTGTCTCAATTTCCGCAGCAGGCCAGACAGTAACTCTTTCAACGGCGAGCGTGAGCTTTGGGAAGCAGACGGTCGGTACCAGCAGCGCTGCGAAAGCCGTGACCGTGACCAATACGGGTTCGGCGACTCTGACTTTCACAAGTATTGTGGTCGCCGGGGCCGACCGTCTGGATTTTTCCCCTCTTTCAACCCCGTCCAATCCATGCAGCAAGACTTTGCCCGCGGGCGGAAGTTGCGTGCTCGGGCCCGTATTTACCCCGCTGGCAGTAGGGGTTAGAACAGCGACGATACAGATTACGGACAATGCCCCCGGCAGCCCCCAGGTGGTAACTTTGAGTGGAACCGGCACGGCGCCCATAGCAACCTGGTCCGTTCCCAACTTGAGTTTCGGCTCGCAGACAATTGGCGCGAACAGCCCCACGCAGGCAGTTAAGCTTACCAACACAGGCAACGGCAATCTGATCATCAGCAGCATCACGGCCAGCGGCGATTACTCGCAGACCAGCAATTGCATCGGTTCCATCGCGCCGAAAGGCAACTGCAGCGTGACGGTGACGTTTACGCCTTCTGCTACCTGGGCGCGGATGGGAACGATTGTTGTGGCAAGCAACATCGTCACACCTCCAGTGTTTTTATCGGGCATGGGCGCAAGTGGAGGAAGTATCAGCCTGTCCACCAAGGCGCTCACCTTTGCCAGCCAACTAATCGGTAGCACCAGTGGAGCTCGGGCCGTTACCCTCACCAACGCCGGGAGTGCGCCAGCCACCATCGAGAGTATTTATGCTAGTGGAGACTTCGCCCAAACCAACACCTGCGGTCCCATCCTGAATACAAACTGCACGATCGATATCACGTTCACTCCTTCCTGGAGCGGGAGCCGTGCCGGCGAGGTGGTCGTGAACTTTACCGATCCGCCCATGCTGGAGGTAATCACGCTGAAGGGAACGGGGCAGCCGCCAAGCACGACCGTTGCCGTCATCCCGAATCAGTTTTCGCTCACGTCAAATCAAAAAGAACAGTTTCAGGCGACGATCAGCGGAATCGCGAGTTCGAATGTAACGTGGTCGGTGGACGGAATTATCGGCGGCAATGCCACTGTGGGGACGATTTCAACGACCGGCTTGTACATCTCTCCAAAACATGCGGGCACGCACACCGTCATGGCCACCAGCATTGCCACACCGACGGAGAGTGCGAAGGTCCTCGGCTTTGTGATAAACGACGGTGGTGTATTTACCCAACACAACGACAATGCGCGAACCGGCCGTAATCTCACCGAAACAGTGCTTAGCCCTGCCAACGTAAACGAAACTCAATTCGGAAAAATCGGCCATTTTACGGTGGATGGATTTGTTTATGCCCAACCTCTATACGTTGAAGGTGTGAGCATACCCGGCCAGGGAACTCACAACACCGTCTACGTAGCCACCGAGAACGATAGTGTTTTTGCCATCGACGCCGACTCGGAAACTCAGCTCTGGAAAACCAGCTTCATCAACCCTCCGAATGTCACGACGATTCCTGCCACAGATTTAATAGCGGGCAATGCTGGCAATCTCATTCCTCAGATCGGGATTACTTCGACTCCAGTGATAGATACCAGCCTCGGCGCGATTTTTGTGGTTGCAGCGACCAAGGAATATCAGAGCGGATCGGGCACCTACCAGTGGGTCCAGCGTCTGCACGCGCTCAACCTCAGCACGGGCGCCGAGCTGTCGAACAGTCCGGTCGTGATTGAAGCGTCGGTTCCCGGTTCCGGCGAGGGAGCCAGCGCTGGTACTATTTCTTTCAATGCCCTGCTTGAAAACCAGCGTCCAGGCCTGCTGCTGCTGGACGGCGTGATTTACATTTCATGGGCGGCGTTTAATGATCAAAACCCCTTCCACGGATGGGTGATGGGCTATAGCGAAACCACCATGCAACAGGTCGCAGTTTTCAATACCACTCCGAATGCTCGAGAAGGTGGAGTCTGGCAATCGGGAATTGGTACCGCGGCGGATGCCCAGGGCAACATTTACGTGGCCACCGGCAACGGAACTTTCGATGCCAACCTGGGGGGAACCGATTACGGCGATTGTTTCCTGAGGCTCACTACTTCAAGCGGAATCGCTGTCGCCGATTACTTCTCCCCCTACAACCAGGGTATTATGGGCGCCGACGATCTGGATTTAGGCTCTGGAGGCGTGCTGCTGCTGCCGTCCCAGCCCGGACCGATTCCCAATCTTCTAATCGGAGGCGGCAAGACGGGTGCGCTCTATCTGGTTAATCGAAATGATCTGGGAGGCTATGGACCTGGTTCGGATAGCATCGTTCAGGAACTGGAAAATGTGTTGACTGTTTCCGGTAGTGCTACAGTGGGCCTCCGGGGCGGGCCTGCCTATTGGAATGGTCAGGTCTATGTCTCCGGCGTCGCAGACACGGTGAAGGCTTTCGAACTATCCGAGGGTTTACTCTCCACCTTCCCACTTTCGCAAAGCTCCACCAAAAATGGTTATCCCGGCACAACTCCGTCAGTCTCATCAAACGGTTCTGCCAATGGGATTGTCTGGACATTGGAAACTGACGGCTTCGTGAAGAATACCCCAGCCATTCTTCACGCCTACGATGCTTTAAATCTAGGCGACGAACTCTACAACAGCACGATGGCTGGTACTCGCGACACGGCTGGAGCAGCCGTAAAGTTCACAGTTCCGACTATAGTCAACGGCAAGGTTTTTGTACCGACGCAAACCGAATTGGACTTCTACGGCCTTTTGCCATAAGGCGGAATATAAAAAGAAATGAAAGCGTCTTATCAATAAGTTAAGAGGACTTCGAACAGACTGGAACATGGCCGGCTCCCACGCGGACTTTAAGCCGACTGATCATTACTGAAAGGTGCTTTTTATAGCATTTATCGAGAGGCAAAAGTTTGCCATCGGAAAATTTCTAGAGTCTTTCGACTCTTGACCCATAGTGGGAATGGCTGTACGCTTAATCCTCCCCTAGCGCCACTAGGCAGCGCGCTCATCCGCCCCTTCGTTGAAACCTGGAACCTTTAATTTCATTATGGGCCCTCAATTCATGCGCAAATCATTCGTCGTAGTAACTCTCCAAGCCTGTCTAATGCTTGCTGTCTCAATTTCTGCAGCAAGTCAGACGGTGAGCCTTTCACCCACCAGCCTCAGCTTTGGGAATCAGACGGTCAATACTACCGGTACAGCCCAAACTGTGACCTTGACCAACAAAGGCACGACAACGCTGACTTTCACCAGTGTCTTGGTCGCCGGAGCCGAACGCCTGGATTTTGCTCCGCTTGTGTTGAATAATTGTGGCAAGAGTTTGGTGGCGGGGGGTAGTTGTAAAATTTCGGCGGCGTTTTCGCCCAAGGTAGTGGGCGCCAGATCCGCGACGATACAAATCACGGACAACGCCACCGGCAGTCCCCAGGTAATACCTTTGAGCGGAACGGGCACGTTGCCCGTCGCAAGTTGGTCTGTCTCCGACCTGAGTTTCGGATCCCAGACAATTGGCGCGAATAGCTCGCCGCAGACAGTTACGCTCAGCAACACAGGCACCGGCACTCTGATCCTCAGCAACATCGTGGCCAGCAGCAGCGATTACTCGCAGACCAATAATTGCAACGGTTCCGTCGCGCCGAACAGCAGTTGCACCGTAACCGTGACATTCACGCCCTCGGCCGCCTGGGCGCGGATGGGTACGCTCGTGGCCACGGGCAACGCCGTCTCGCCGCCGTTGTTTTTGTCGGGCATGGGCTCCAGTGGTGGGAATATCAGCGTGTCAAGCAATACGCTCACCTTCGCCACCCGGATCATGGGCAACCCCAGTTCATCCCAAAACGTTACTCTTACCAACGCGGGGAGCGCTCCGGCCGCGATCCAGAGTATTTATGCGAGTGGAGACTTCGCCCAAACCAACACCTGCGGTCCCGTCCTTACTACAAGCTGCACCATCAATGTTACGTTCACTCCTTCCTGGAGCGGTGCCCGTACTGGTGAAGTGGTTGTGAACTTTACCGATCCGCCCATGCTGGAGGTAATCTCACTCTCTGGAACTGGGCAGTTGCCCGCTACTACGGTTGCGATCAGCCCCAGACAGTTCTCGCTTACGCCAACGCAGACGGAGCAGTTTCAGGCAACGGTTGGCGGGATATCAAGCACGAGCGTGACCTGGTCAGTGGACGGAATTACTGGGGGCAACAGCACGGTTGGAACGATCTCAACCAGCGGAGTGTACACACCTCCCGGGGTGGTTGGCTCGCACACCGTCACAGCAACCAGCACAGCCAATACGACCAAGAGCGCGAGTGTTCCTGTGTTTGTGACCAACAATTCCGGTATTGTTACGCAACACAATGACAACGGGCGAACCGGCCAGAATCTCGACGAAACAGTTTTGAGCCCCGCCAACGTGAACAAAAATCAATTCGGAAAACTGGGCAGTGTTCCCGTTGACGGATTTGTGTATGCTCAACCTCTATATGTTGAGGGTCTGAACACTCCGAGCCAGGGAATTCACAACACGATATATGTGGCGACCGAGAACGACAGTGTTTACGCCATCGACGCCGACGCGGAAACTGTTTTGTGGCAAACCAACTTCCTTAATCCACCGAATGTCACGCCGATTCCCGCCACCGATTTAAAAGCGGGGCTTACCGGCAGTCTCATTCCGCAGATCGGCATTACCGGGACTCCGGTGATCGATTCCAGTCTCAGCGCCATGTTCTTAGTTGCGGCGACCAAGGAATACCAAAGCGGATCCGGTACCTATCAGTGGGTCCAGCGCCTGCACGCCCTCGACATTGCCACCGGAGCGGAGCTTCCCAACAGCCCGGTTGTGATTCAATCGTCGGTCCCCGGTTCAGGTTCCGGGGCCAGCGGAGGAAATATTTCATTTAACGCCCTGCTTGAGCTCCAGCGGCCGGCCCTGCTCCTGCTGGATGGCGTGGTTTACATCGGGTGGGCATCGCAAAACGACGAAAGCCCGTTCCACGGCTGGGTCATGGGGTACAACGAGACCACCTTGCAACAGGTCTCCGTTTTCAACACGACTCCGAATTCACACGATGGTGGAGTCTGGCAATCAGGAATGGGCCTGTCGGCAGATACAAACGGCAACGTCTACATCGCCACCGGCAACGGAGCCTTTGATGGAAATCTTGGAGGCACGGATTATAGCGATAGCTTTCTGCGGCTCAATACCGCAGGGGGATCGTTGACGCTTGCCGACTATTTCTCTCCTTACAATCAAGGGATCATGGGTCTCGACAATCTGGATTTAGGTGCTGGGGGCGTGCTGCTCCTGCCTACCCAGCCGGGGCCGTATCCCAACCTCTTAATTGGAGGCGGCAAGACTGCCACCGTCTATGTCGTAGATCGAGACAATATGGGCGGCTACGGACCTGGTTCCGATAGCATCGTTCAGGAATTAGAAAATGTGCTGAGTGTCCCCCTTGCCCAGGAGGGCATTCGTGGTGGCCCTGCCTATTTTAATGGTCAGGTCTATTTCGCCGCAGTCGGAAACGTGGCGATGGCTTTCCCATTGTCCAACGGCTTGCTCTCGGCTTTCCCATTGTCGGAGAGCCCTACAAAGTATCTATACCCTGGCGCGACCCCCACGATTTCCGCAAACGGTTCCACCAGCGGCGTGGTGTGGATATTAGAGACGGATGGCTATGCGAACAACAAGCCCGCCATTCTTCACGCCTACGATGCCGGCAATCTCGGAGACGAAATCTACAACAGCAAAATGATTGCCACTCGTGACACCGCTGGCGCAGCAGTTAAGTTCACGGTGCCGACCGTGATGAATGGCAAGGTCTTCGTGCCTACACAAACAGAATTGGACTTCTACGGCCTTCTGCCTTAGAACGATGGCACAACGCAACTTGCGAACCGTTGCGGTTCGCGAGTCGCTATAACCGAAGCTAGAAGCATTTCTCCGCGACTGTCTGCAATGACGTAATGTTGAGGCGATTCTCATTCGCCTCTTTGATTAGCACGCCTTTGACTGCCACCTTCTGTGCTTTATGACTCGAGGGGTTGAAGGCATCTACGCCCAGCAGTTGCTCCCGTTGATTACCCAATGGTTTGGCAGCCGCAGCCGTTAGGGCTGCCTGCGATGTCGGCTGGGTCTGCGATATCGCAAGCTCACCGGCTTTGGCCAGCGTCCATTTTCCAGAAGGGACTTGCTCCAAACAACCTACGACCTCGACGATGGGGAGCGGGTTTGATTCCCGCTTTCCCTGCGGCTGCATTGCACTGACCGCCTCCGCCGCCGCGGCATGATTCGGAGTAGGAGTGGAGTACTGGATGAAGGGAGTAAACATTTCATCCCAGCTCTGATTCGCTGCACGAAAATACACTTCCTTATCAGGCCCAAACCTGTGTTCGGCATCAGAAGCGCCGTGGTGATGTTGCAGATGTTCATTCTTCAGCGAATTATCGTAGTGGGCGGTGACCACTAGCTTGCTGCCTGCCGGCAGCTCGAGCGGTTGATCCAGCTCATAGGCCATCTGCCAGTGGAAATTGTATTGCGGCACGCTGAGCACGGTGACCTCGCGGCCATCCGGATAAACCACGACGTATTTGAAGTCCTTGCCGCGCAAGTGCGCATGTGGCTGGAGCTGATAAATCGTTACGGGTTCCGTGTAAGCCGTGATCCCAATGACTTCATAGTTCTCCGCGTACGGCGGGATTGGCGGGATCGCCACACTCGTACCCTCGGCCTTCTCGCCTGGAGCGTCGGTCAGTAATTCCTTGCCTTCGGCGATGATGGTTTCTCCTGACGCGGGAACGCGAAAGGTCTGATGTTTCGGTGGGTCGGGCCGGAACCACAACGCAAGCGAGGGCCGGTCCGTCTCTGCCTTGCCGGTCGTCTGGTAGTGAATGTTGAAGTTGAGGTACATGTTCGCGCCACCCTTTAACAGCTTGGCGCTTCCGTCTCCGTAAGCTTCAAACGTCGTGCCTGGGGTATACACCCCCAACATATCCGGCTCGTTGTCATTCTTTGGATCTACAACCGCAGACCGGATCCCGCCGGGCGGACTCGGAAGACCTAGCTTCTGGGCGATCATCGCGCGCTTATCGAGGTCGGCGGGCGTCAAGCCGGGGTCTAATGCAACCTCCGTGATCGCCATATGATGCACGACGGCACGATTGCTAGGCAGTACCTGGAGCGCGACAACCCACTTATCTTCGGAGAATGGGACTTTCGCTAAATATCGAACGTACGGAATTTCACCCGAGGCCGGCAGATGAAAGAGCGGCAATTCGATAACAGAGTCCGGCGCCACACCTTGCGGGTGTGACCAGCCGTGCGAAACACTGGGTAGGGTCGGTAGATCGGCATCGTTCCCTTTGGGAGTGCCCCCGTCAACCCATGCGACCAGCGTATCGATCTCCTCCTGGCTCAGCCGGGGATCGTTGCGGAACTTCATACTGGCCTTGGGATCTGCCGGCCATGGGGGCATTTCTCGCTGCACGACCTGTTCTTTAATCGACTCGGCCAAGGAGCGTGCGCTGTCGTACGATACCAGCGGCACAGCGGCCGCTATTTCACCTTGGCGATGACAACTCGTACAGTGCTTGAATAAAATCGGCGCCACTTCCTTGCTGAAGGTGGGTGCAGGGGCGTTGGCCCTGGACGCGATCGCCGGGAAGCCCAGCACAGCAGCAGCCATGGCGCCGCCTATCAGAACCCATCGCATGATTTGCTTCGGTTTCATCGAGAAGACAACTTCCCTCTGAAAAATACTAGAGCACGACCTCCGTGATTAGTCTACATCGGTTTATTAAGGATCCATTGTTCTCACGATCGGGCGCGAAGCGAGGGAAACCTAATTCCAGCTCCGCTTTTGTTAACTTTATTGGTCTTCTGTTACCATCCTGCGCGATAGAAGGAGGTTTTCCGGAACCGCAAATGAATCTAACCCGCCGCCAGATGTTGAAAGGAATTTCCACAACCGCAGCAGTAGGCGGTCTGCTTCCAGCCTCCTTTGCTTCCATCCCAGGCAGATCCGATCGTCCCGGAAATCCGCTGCCATGGCCGAAGACGATGGGCAGCCCCGTCATTGACAGCCTGCGTCGGATTATCGAGAACTCTCGCGACGTACACACCCATTACGACAAGATCGTCGAGGTTGCGGCATGGATGGCTTACGAAGAACTACCCATGCCGGATCTCACCGTGCCCTACGGATTGCACAAGACGCCTGACATAGCCATGGACTTCATCATGGTTTGCAACACCATTCGATACGGCATTTACAGACTTTAAGACCCACGTGAAGTTCCAAATTGACTACAACGGCGAGCACCTTTCCGACTCCGAGGCGATGTTTGCCTGCGTGAAGCGCGCAATGGATAACGGCATCCCGGTGCTCAATGGCAAGTTTCTGGCAAATTTGACGCGCGCGGACATGGAGAAGATTTTTGCCGGAAATATTGAAATGCCGATGCTCGAAGAAAAGATGACGCTCTTTCGTCAGGCCGGCGCGATCCTCGCTTCGAAATATGATGGACGTTATTACAACTTCATCCGCGCCTGCTCACCTCGCCTTTACGATAATGGCAATGGCCTGGTGGAGCGCCTTGCCGCGGAATTCCCCCGTTACAACGACGTCAGCGAATACGACAAGCACGAAATCAAATTTTACAAACTGACACAGCTCGGTTACTGGCAGATCTATTCAGGCCTGCCGCGTGACGCTTTCAAGGTCGAAGATATTCAAAAGATGACCGCATTCGCCGATTACATTGTTCCCGTAGCTTTGCGGCTCATGGGCATGACCAGCTACTCAAGCGAACTGGAACACGCCATCAACACATATCAGATAATTCCCCGCGACAGCTCGCAGGAGATCGAAATCCGCGCCCATTGCATTTATGCAACGGCTTTGCTGACCGACGAAATCAACAAGCTGCGGCCAGCGGAAAATCAAATTATTATTCCGCAGATTGATGCGCGCTTATGGACGCACTATCACACCACAACCTGGCCGCATCACCTGACGCGCACAATCATGTACTGATTCGCATCAAGCCGGCTTCGCTTCAACATCCGGACAATTTTGACCTGACCGGCGAAATTTGTGCCAAGTGGAATGAGAGAGAATCCACTTGGAGGAAAAGCGGGTCATGCCAATCAAGAGGTACAAGCCAGAGCAAATCGTGACGATGCTGCGACAGATTGAAGTCGGCATCGCGAACGGAAAAACCACCCCACAAGCCTGCAAAGAAGCCGAGATCACCATCCAGACGTTCTACCGCTGGCGGAAGGAATACGGCGGTTTGAAGATGGACCAGGCGAAGCGGATGAAGGAACTGGAAAAGGAGAACGGCAAGTTGAAACGGCTGGTGGCAGAGCTGGCGTTGGACAAACAGATCCTGAAGGACATTGCGGAGGGAAACTTCTAAGCCCGGAGCGACGTCGGTGCGCCGTGGAGCATGCCCGCCAGGAGTATGAAGTGAGTGAGCGGCGGGCGTGCCGAGTGGTGAGGCAATGGCGAGGAACACAGCGCTATCAGCCGCTGCGGCGCACGGACGAAGATGAGCTGACGCAGGCGATCCTGGCCCTGGGCGTGAAGTATGGGCGGTACGGCTATCGGCGCATCACGGCATTGTTGCAGCATGCGGGGTGGCCGGTGGGCAAGGATCGAGTGCAGCGGATCTGGCGACGCGAAGGGCTGACGGTACCGCAGAAACAGCGGCCACGAGGGCGATTGTGGCTGGGCGATGGTTCGTGTATCCGGCTGCGACCGGAGCGGGCGAATCATGTGTGGAGCTACGATTTTGTGAAGGCGATGACGCATGATGGACGAGCACTGCGCATTCTGGTGGTGATCGACGAGTATACGCGCGAGTGCCTGGCGTTACGGGTGGCACGGCGCTTGGGGAGTTTGCAGGTGCTCGAGACGTTGGCGGATGTGATGCTGGTGCGCGGGATCCCGGAGCACATTCGTTCGGACAACGGGCCGGAGTTCATTGCCGAGGAGTTGAGGAAGTGGCTGGGGAAAGTGGGCACGAGGACGTTGTACATCGAGCCTGGAAGTCCATGGGAAAACGGGTACTGTGAAAGTTTCAACGGAAAGCTGCGCGATGAGTTCTTGAATGGCGAGATTTTCTACTCGCTGAAGGAGGCACAGATTCTGACGGAGAGGTGGCGCGTGGAATACAACACGGAACGGCCGCACTCGGCGCTGGGCTACAGGCCGCCGGCGCCGCAAGCCATCCTGCCGAATCAACCGGGGCATGGGGATGTGGAAAACGCTTCGCGTTTCCCACATCCCCACACCCCCGACGACGACTACGGACAAAGGTCCAAAGAGGCGTTACACTAACATTCCACTTGGTACAAAAGATCGGGCAGGTCACTCCGGGCGGAGGAACTCTTTTACAAGACGCTGGATATTCCTACTACTACCAGCACAAAGATTGGCTGGGAAGCGCACGTCTCTCCTCTACTGCCAATGCTACTCACAACTCCGTCGTAGGAGATTACGCTTACGCACCCTACGGAGAGAAGTACGACATCTTCGGTTCCACTGCTCAGAATCAAACGATGTTCACCGGAGATACGCAGGACGTGCTGGCGGGGATGTACGATACGCCGAATCGTGAATTGCAGGGTGCACAGCAAGGACGATGGCTCTCCCCTGATCCGGCAGGTTCCGGCTGGAACCAGTACGCATACTCGACGAACCCGAACAGCGGTATCGACCCATCCGGTTTGGTGACGGTCAATCCATCCTGGTATTTGGCATTTGAAGAAGGAGCAGGGGGTTTCCAAAGTCTGAGCTACACCGACCAAGTAACTGGGATTCCGTCTGCTTCAGGGACGGTGGGGGCGGACTCAGGTTCCTCAGCCACGTCTTCCTCCTCTTCCTCTTCCTCTTCCCCACCCTCGCTCTGCTATTGCACCGACGATATCACTTCAGGGGCGCTGGTGGGTACGAGCGTTCCGCTGCAGAACTTGGATTTGCCCTCATCGAATCCCTGGTTATTTACCTTCGAGCCTCCCCCGCTGATCTACAACCCCTCAGATCCTCTCAGTTCACAGGCCGTTTTTAATCAGCTCGGCGCGATGGCAGGTGCGGACGAGGATTTCCTATTGATCGGTGCCTCACCTTATGCCCTTGCGGCAACGGGCGGTGCCTGCGCAGCAGGCGGGACCGGGTGTGTGGCGGGGTCTCTCGTCGTAGTAACTCTAGTCAACGATTTCTATTTGGCGGTGAATGGTGAGCTCGAAGAGCAACCTGCCAACGCCCCCCTAACCATCAGGCACGACCCTGGAGCGGAGCCGGAGCCCCCGTCACAAAACCCTGGGACATCAGCGCCTTTCCAAGGTCCGCCAACGCCCCCCTAACCACCAGGCACGACCCTGGAGCGGAGTCGGAGCCCCCCGTTACAAAATCCTGGGACATCAGGGCCTTCCAAGGTCCGCCGCCGGGAGGACCGGGGTCACTGCCACCAAGCCCCCGGTGGACTAACGATCCGCAGGCGGTCTTGGAATCCATGTTGCACTTGCGAGGGAATATAATCCTGTGTTTCACGCCATCGAAACAAGAGGCAGGTTGGGCGGGAAAGAGATTGTCGTTGGTGGGGGTGTTTTTGCGTCTGGCGTCGCTGATCATACTAATCTTAATTGGGGCATCTGAGCTCCTCTACGGCCAGTCACCGCCGGAGAACCAGTTGCGACAGGAGCAATGGCGGCAGTGCAAGAGCGAGAGCGCCGAAGAGGCTATTATTGCGTGTTCGGAACTCATCGGGTCAGGCAACAGGGCAGATGCCACGCTTGCAGAGGCATTCAAAGATCGAGGCCGGGCATACGTCCGCAAGGGTGACTACGACCGTGCTATTGAGGATTTCGATCACGCTCTGCAGATCGAACCACACTACGAAGATGCCTTCATAGCTCGCGGCAGTGCCTATATGCTCAAGCAGGATTACGACCATTCCATCCAGGACTATGATCAAGCCCTGCACCTGAACCCAATCTCGGCCAAGGCCTTCTACGGTCGCGGCATTGCCAACACTTATAAGGGAGCTTACGATCAGGCCATTCAAGATTACGATCATGCGCTGCGCCTCAAGCCGAGTGATGCTGATTCTCTCTACGGTAGGGGGTTGGCATTCATGCGCAAGGGGGATTATGACCGTGCCATCCAGAACTATGACGACGCCTTGCAGATCAATCCAGCTTATGTAGCCGCTCTCGATGGCCGTGGCTGGAGCTATGCTCAAAAGGGCGATTATGACCGTGCGATCCAAGACTACGACCAAGCGTTACGCTTGAATCCTGGCCTCGCTGAGGCGTTTTACAATCGAGGGCGAGCGTATGCGCACAGACATGATTATGACCGTGCTATCCAGGACTATGCTCAGGCAGCGCGACTAAATCCCAGTGATCCCAATGTATTCGACGGGCTTGGTTCCGCGTACTGGCATAAGGAGAACTATGACCGCACAATCGAAAGTTACGATCAGGCTCTGCGGCTAAAGCCCATCGATGCCGATGCTTTGGTTGGACGGGGCTTGGCATATTGGGCTGACGGCGATTATGACCGTGCGATCCAAGACTACGATGAAGCGTTGCGCCTGAAACCCAACTTCGCTGATGCGTTCTACAATCGCGGGCTTGTATACGAGTCCAAGAGAGACCACAACCACGCCATAGAAGACTACAGCCAAGCCCTGCGCCTGAAACCTGACGACGCTGATTCTTTTTATCAACGTGGATTGGCATATGCGCATACAGGCGATCACAACCTTGCAATTCAGGACTTCAGCCACGTCCTGAGCATCAAGCCAGCCGACGTAAACGCCCTTAGCGGTCGTGGCGCGGCGTATACGAAAGAGGGTGACTATGATCGCGCGATTCAAGATTTCGACCAGGCACTGCTCATCAATCCGAGGTTTGGATTTGCATTCGGCAAGCGGAGTGTTGCTTATGTGCATACGGGCGCGTATGGTCGCGCGATCTCCGACTGGATCCATTGGCTCTGGCTGAAATACGGATTCTTAGGCATTGCGATACGGTTATTCATGCTCGCACTTACAATTGGTGTTGGTTTCTGGCTCAAGAGATTTCGACAAGAGGCGGGCGTGCAGATCAGATGATTCGAATACCAAAGTTCTTCAAAGTTGTCGGTTCTGCGCTGGATAACCTGGGGACAGACGGGACGTTCACCAGTTTTTCCAACGGGGGCTGGCTGTGATCTTTCAACACGTTGTTCCCCAGAAGTGAATAGTCCATTCGAGCAAGACCGGAGAAGCTGATGGTGCTGACCAATCCGCTTCCCAGTGACCTGATCCCCTGTTTCCGAACAAAGCTGAGTATGATTTCAGCGAAGGAAAGGGGAAGAAGGAATGTCGAGGAGCAAGCACACGGAAGCGCAGATGATCGGGGCTCTGAAGCAACTGGAGGCAGGGCGCAAAGCAGAGGACGTGGCGCGAGAGGTAGGAGTATCGAAGCACACGATCTACGCCTGGAAGGCGAAGTACGGCGGGATGGATGTGAGCGAGGCGCAGGAAGCGAAGCAGTTGCGCGACGAGAACACGAAGCTGAAGAAGCTGGTAGTGGATCTGAGTCTGGACAAAGAGATGCTGAAGGCGGTGATCGCAAAAAACGGATGGAGCTCGTAGACCAGCGGGCGGACGTGAGCTGGCTGCGGGTGGAATACGCGGCCAGTGAGCGCCGGGTTTGCGGGCTGATGGGGATGGCGGTGACGACGTATCGTTACCGAACGCAGCGAACGGATGAGCCGTTGCGAACGCAACTGGTGGAGTTGGCGCGGGAGAAGCCGCGCTTCTGGGGGCTTTCCTGCTTGCGGTCGTGGCGGGGATAGGAATCTTCACGTACCGCAATGTCGAGAAGTGGACGCCGTTGCAGCAATGGTACTGGGTCGAATATCTGAACACGAAAAGCTTCCCGACCGTGCGCGGCGACTACCGGCTGCTGGCGAAGGTGGACGGTCACGGCAAGCAACTCATGGTGGTAGATGCCGATGTGGTGCCGGGTCCGCAGAAGCGATGGCCCCCGTTTCCGTTTCCACTGTAAGCGATCCGGGATGGCAAGCATCGACTGGCCCCTCGTTTCAAAAACGGGGCCAGAATCCGTGTAACTGGCTCTCACAAACTCAGCATTTTAGGCGCTGTCCTCTTCTTGGTTCAAAAACGGACGTTTTTGCGACTCCGCTCGTAGTCCATTCCCATGGACATCGCGATCTATTCCCGCATCTCTACGGACAAGCAGGACAACCAAAACCAACTAGACCAACTACGCAGATTCGCGGCGAGCCAAGGCTGGCGCATCAAGCGCGAATACGTTGATGTTGCGACTGGCAAGAACAGAGACCGCGAGCAGTTCAAACTGTTGTTCAAGGCAGCTTCGCGCCGGGAGTTTGAGCTGGTGCTCTTCTGGAGCCTCGACCGTTTTAGTCGGGAGGGAGTGCTCGAAACTCTTACGTACCTGCAAAATCTGACGCACTACGGCGTCGGCTATCGCAGCTTTACGGAGCAATACTTAGACTCTTGCGGCATGTTCAGGGAGGCCGTCATCTCGATCCTCGCCGTGATTGCGAAGCAGGAGCGCGTCCGCCTAAGTGAGCGCACTATCGCTGGGTTGCAACGTGCGCGGGCACATGGCCGAATCGGAGGCCGACCACGCGCAGTCTGCGAGCCGAGCGAAGTTGTGCGACTCAAAACTGACGGCAAGACCCTAGCGGAAATTGCCCTCAAGTTGAAAGTGAGTAAATCAACCGTCTATCGGATTTTCCAGCAGAGCCGCAAGAAATAGACCGGGACCTCGGCTCAAGTCGAGGCTTCGCCAACTCGACCATTCCAGATCCTAGGCAGTCCCTTGCACAAACACATGATTGGAGGATTGATGATTCCACCGAAAACAGCGCGCACGCCACAGTTCGCAGTCAGGGTCTGCGGGGTTGAAGTCTCAAACGTCACGGTAAGGGTTGTGATCGGGTCGGGCCAATGCCCGGTAAAGCACGAGTTGGTCTTCGAAGACGGGCTTCTTGGAACGATGCCGCTGGACGACACCCTTACCATCGAAATCTGGCGTATGAAAGGGCCACTCTCCCGTCAAAAGTGGCAGGCCACGGACGTCCGCGGCGTTTACGCCGAACTGATCCTAAGCGGAGGGATTGACCTTGTCGGGGCTAGTACGGGCTAAGAACTCTTGGGCCAAGCTTCCAGCTCCCGGAACTTCGCTAGTGGGAGGAACTTCACTTTGCGTTTGTCGGCAGTAAGCTGGATTTTGCCAGTTAGCCGGATCAGCCTTCGCTTGCCCTGTTTGTGACGCACGACGAACTTCCCGAAACTCGGTAGCCTCAGTTCGAAGCCATCAGTGTCTATATTGTCGCGCATCACTTGCACAATCGAATCGGTTACCGTGTTGACCAAGTGATCTGCCTGCCGATCTGAGGTCATGTTCAGCTTGTTCCTCACCAGTGCGGCGACCGTCCCACGTCCAACCTGAGGATTCTTCATAACCTAAGATTATGTCGAATTCTAGCGATTCGGCGTCCTGGCGGCTTGGTTTTTTCGCCCTTCCCACGAGAGCAATCCGCAATGCACGTAGAAAAATTATTTTTGTGCGCGGGTTTTCTCGTGTCCAACTAACGCCGTCACAGAAAATACGGCCGTTAAGCCGACAGCATTCCGTTCGCCACGACGCAAATCACTGGTTTCAGGAATTTCCAAGGACTTTCCGGCACTTTCGCGGACTTTCAGATCTCATATTGGGGGATTCCACTTTCGCGCGGACCCCAACATTAATGCGGGTACTAGCGAGGGGGGGAAATGAGAGCACGACCAGAGGTTCGAGACGGCCTAATTGCGTTCAAAATCAAACGGTGGAAGACCATCGCACACAATCCTTCGGCGTTCGGCGGATACTCGGTCAGTCAGGCTCGGAAGAACTATTGGCGACTCTGTGCTCGATATCCTGAGGTGATGAAGCGGTTGGGACTAACCGCATCATCGGTAGTTTATTGGGCTTGAAAATGAGCGGCGCAAGGTCTCGCCCTACAGACGCTAGAGGTTAGAGATCTGTTCACAGCGCAGTCTCCCGTACAACTTCCATTGCCAGAATCCTCTCAATCACCTTCTCGCAAGCCGTGCATGGCTTGAACGTCTGATCCTTTACACCGCCTAGCTCATCGACGTGCCCATAGGCTCGCAAACGGCAGCTCATGCAAAAAATGGCGACGGGACATGGCGTGGAGGACGGAGATCATGACCGTGACCTCTTCACTGGCTCGAACATATCCACTCCTACGATGCTACAAGTCTGCGACACCGCTCAGCTCCTTTTCGAACTCCTCGTCCTCGGGCCTCACCTTCTTGGAGGCGAGCATGGTCGAGATCTCGCTAGCGGACAATTGACCTCTCTCCCGGACTGCCTGACGAAGCGCAGCTTGGTTCGCCTCATGCTCTTTCATTTCATTCTCGATCTGAATTTCGGCGGCGGACGGACTGCATTCTCCAGATGAGGTAAGCTCGCGGAATCTGAGACCCTTCCACTTCGAGCTACCGAACGGCACACTCGCGGAATCAGTGCGCATGTCTCGGATTTCCTGCAATGCGCTCTTGAAGCAGTCGTCGGGCAGTGCAGGCTTGACCACGGTCACCAAAGGCTGAGTCTCAAGCGAAATCCGAGGATGCGCACTCTTTTCCTTCTTGCCTACCTCCCGGTTGCGCGTCTCCTTTGATGCGTGATAGTTGAAGCACTGGCGTTTGATTGATCCGAACGCATTGACGAATCCGGCGGAGCCGAGCAGGACGTTGCGCTTGCTCCAGTGAGTCGATGTTCGGAGAGCCCACTGAAGGCATAGCTGAATCTCGGCTCGACTGAGAGGTTCCCTGAATCCAGCCTTGACGAGCCAAGTCGGGGAGATAAGCTTCTGGAAGTCCTGTGAGCTGACCTCCTCCGGATAGTCCGAACTGTAGCGTTTCTCCATCCGGATAGCATGCCATGTAGCGGCCATCCGTTGACCCCACGCGATCGGATTCTCCTCACCGGGTTCCTCTCTCTGTAGGACATCGAGGGCGAGCGCGAAACGATCTCCACTGAGTGACTGAGTAGGCGGAGCGACTGCGTCTCCGGGCTGAGTCGACCGAGACTGACTACCACTCAAGAAACAAGCTGACTCGGATTTCTCTGACTCAGTTACTAACTGACTCGGCTTGCTCTCTTTTACTGAGTCAGTCTCAGTTCTCTGTTTAGCATCCCGAGCATCGCAAGCATTGCTTGAGCATCCAGAATCGATGTTTGAGCATGCTTGAGCATTCTTGCCCCAACGAGCTGAAGCGGCATTGCGAGCCTTCTCAACGCGGATATTCTCCGCAACCGCCAGACGAGCTGTCTCTTCAAGCAATCTACGATTGATCAATCGCCCGTCTTGCTCTTCGAACATCCCGAGGACAGCGGGAGCTACCTCTTCGAACTCGGCCAGAGATCTGGCCCCGGCGAGCTTCCACAGCTTGGCTGGATCGTTCGGGAGAGTCGCGATAGGGTCGGAATCCCAAGCGCGGGCTAGGAGGTTAGTGTAGGCTCCGACTTCAGCTAGAGTCATCCGCTGAACGTCAATGGACGTGAGCCAATCGTGAACGTTGAAAGCGAACCAAGGTGCCTTAGCCACGGGGCACCGCTTTGAAAGGACGCCCGAGCTTGCGGGTGATCCCATTGCGCTGGAAAATGACTCCTACCGTGGTGACGTGGCAACGCACCATCCCCGCGATTTGCGCGTAGGTGAGAGCAGAATCAGACTGAGCCAGCTCCACGATCCGCTGATCGCGGTCTGCGACGGCTTTTAAGATTTCAGGATTATTCGTTTTCATACAGCCTCCACTCTTGGGACAGGCAGTCAGAAGAATTCACTCATTGTCGATTCATTAACTTTCTGACTGCCCGTTCCTAAGTAAATCGGTGCGACCTCGGATAGAGGCCACCACTCACACTCGGCGACCCCGTACAGTCTCCAATCTGCTCAGGGTCGCCGTTTCATTTGGCAGTCAGCCAAAAGAAAGCCCCAACCATTCCCGGTTGGGGCCATCTTGCCTACCGCAAGAAACAACTACTGAACTTCGTCTATCTCGACCCGAAGGTATCCTCCGAGGTCTAACGCCTCGATAATCTCCGTCAGCACGGCCTGAACAGCACGAGGAGACTTCTGCTGCTTCAATTCGCCGATCAAATGCACTTTGGCGTCGTACTCGTCGTTGAGCGCTGCACGAGCGTCTTTCAACTCCTCTTCCAGCTCCGCGATCCGAGCTTCCAGTCGCCCGAACTGCTGATCGACTTCTTCATCAGCCGGAGGGATGTCCTCCGCCGTGGTCGGCCTGTCCTCTTTGGCGTGCGCCTCATCGTCCTTCAGGTCCATGATCTGATTGAAGCGCCGTGGCGTGATGTCGAAATACTTCTGGACGAACTTCTTCCACTCCATCTCCTCGCCTTCGACCAGCAGAGTCCGACCTTGACAACCCTGCCGGACGCCGAAGGCTGCCTTGACGACCATGGCTGCCTTGGTGACCTCCGGGGTCAGCGATTTGTTGAAGCTCTTGAAAGCATGGCTGAACGTGATAAGCGTATTCACTTCAGCCGGAGCCGACTCAACAATGAGATGAACGAGATGAGAGGGAACTTCGGAAGAAACTTCCGAAGTCATCGGGACTGCTGGCGGTACTGCGACTACTGTCTGTGTTGACATGGGGTGTGCCCCTAGTGCTAAGGACTAGACTAAAATTGATATCCAGCCTTGCACTAGGTAACTACAGAGCTATGTCAATTTTGGACATGTTTCAGGCATGAATCTTTGGTAAGAGTACCTGAAGTAACTAGCGAGGCTGTTATGCAGGGTTACGTGGATTGAGTTTTCCTTTGCGGCGATCATCGAACAGCTTGTCGCGTTCGGCCTTCGTCTTGTAGTCCAGACCTTTCGCTTTCCGATACTTATCATTCATCACTTGGCTGGTGCCCAGCATCTTCGTGCTGTAGGCCACGATGGAATATTTCGTTCCCGTGATCGGTCCAACGTTGCAATGCCAGTTTCCCGGAGTGTCTGCAATCAGGATGTCGCCCGGTTTCACAGCGATGGTGATGCCGTATTCCACGAAACAGAACACTCCGCCTTGGTACGGATCATTCGGATCTTCCAGCGTGGTCATCACACCCACTCCCAATCCATTCTGTGCATCTACGTGGATCGCGCTCGCGGCGCTCTTGAGAACTGCCAGACGGTTGAAAGGTGCCCTCGTTACCAACCGCAATGGCGCTGGAGAGATTTGGTTCGCCATGCCCCATCGCTTGGGATAGACCTCTCTCCAGACGTCGCTCATTAATTCCACCAGCTGCCGCATGTGCGGATAGTTTTGCAGATCGCCATGCTTAGCAACGGTGAAGATGCCATAGCGATGCTTGACCTTGAAACCGGGATTCCATTCCTTCGCTTCAGGATTCTTGTGTTTGTTGTACGCGACAGCATTTTGCAGCTCAGGCCGAGCCGAATTTTTGCAAGACGTGAATGGCGCGTTCGTCAACTCCGTCAGCACATTGGCGCGAATCAACGGGCCGATCTGGCGTTTCAGGAAAATGAACATCGGATCGTTCCGGTACCAACCGATGGTGTTTTCTCTGAAGGGTGGGTCCAGCTTGGCAGCGTAAGCCTTGTCGGCATGATCCAAATACTGACTCTGAGTGCCGCGCTTTGCGTTGTATGACCAGCTCTCTGCCACTCCCGGACGCAACCGTTTCTTACCCGTGCAGAACACCGGATTCAGATCATATTTCTGGATGAGACTCTTCCAGAAAAGAGTCGCGCTCGCGGAGAGTTGGCTTGGGACGAGATGGGCCATGCTCTGATTCTGCCAGCGAAGATCAGCCAACGCATGAGTACCGAAGTTACACGCTGGCTTCCCAAACGCGGTCTACCAACCTCTGGGTTGCTGGCGACTTCTGGTGGATGGCCTTCAAATAAAGTTTCGTGGTCTCCAGCGATGTATGCCCGAGCCAATTGCTGACAGTAGCAATGTCTATGCCCGCTCGGAGCCAGCGATTGGCAGCTGTATGGCGAAAGCGGTGCAGGAAATAATGGTCAGGATTCTGCTTCGCTTCCTTCGCTCGTGCCTTCAGAATTCGAATCAGGTGCCGCTGAACTCTGCCTTCCTTGCCGAACACAAGCCTAGAGCCGTTGCTACGCGGTTTGAGAGCCACTAGAGCGTCGGCAAGCTCCTGAGGGAACGGGACGTCACGGTTTCGCTTGCCCTTCGGCGTGAAACCCGGCTTGGCTCGGACGTGGAAGATGCGACCGTGCAAATCAAGGTCGCTCCATTCGCACGTCGTCATTTCGCGCTCGCGTGCTCCGGTCATCAGAAAGAACTTCCAGTACAGTCGCTCGGCTTCACTACTAGTGGCGTCCAGTGCCTTCAGATGTTCATCCGTATACGGATCGCGATCCGTGCCAGCGTCGCCGCTGTGCTTCGGCTTCTGTGGCCCATCGGCCATCTCGGCCACCCGCTTGACGCCGTAGGTCTTTTCGCACCATTTCAGGAAGGACACCACCTTCATGTAGCGGTCGTACACTGTCTGCTTCGCTAGACCCAAAG
Source organism: uncultured Acidobacteriaceae bacterium (assembly GCA_963838015.1). GTDB lineage: Bacteria > Acidobacteriota > Terriglobia > Terriglobales > Acidobacteriaceae > Sulfotelmatobacter. The sequence continues at coordinate 1,351,396 of CAWIPG010000002.1, forward strand.
CGCGGAGCTTGTCCACGAGGTGCCCGGCTATATCGACCAGTGTGATTTCTTCCAGATATTTATGGGGCAGTAGTTGCAGTAGATTCTCAGTAGCGGTGATGGATTTCTCGGTGAGGTCTCGCCGTCTAAGATGGGCGATGTACTCGCTAACGGCAGTCTTTAGCGAGTGCCTTTCATCGGGCTGGTTCGGAGCGATCCCGGCTGCTCTGGCGTTCAGGATGATGTTCTGGCGGTTACGTTCGTGCTCGGCTTTACGGAGGTCAGTCCCGACCGGGCGACGCAACAGCCGTCCGTTCTCCCAATGGCAAACGACGTAGATGCCAGTGACGTTCTTTACCTGCTCGGCAGGCCGCGAACACCACTTCCCGTTGATCTTCACTCGCTTCTGAAGCCACGCTTTACGCTTATGCGGCACAGGCACACTTCCGCCTGAATTATGCCGCAAAAAAGCTGGAACTGAACAAACTTCTGTGCTAACACCTTAGTTTGGCTGGAAAATTGAGGTTGGTAGCGCTACCGGGAATCGAACCCGGGTTTGAAGATTGAGAATCTTCCGTCCTAACCCCTAGACGATAGCGCCATCCGGAGAGCTTCGATTATAGCAAAGCCATTCCTTGCCGTTTCCACGAGAAATCAAGTTTCCACAGCCTTCTTGCGGTCTATAATATAGGTAACTCCGCTGGCAAAATCCTAGAAGTTCTCTCGAAAATTGCGGGGCGAAGTGTATGTCGTTCATTACTGAACAACTCAACTCATTCTTAAACTTAGGCATATGTAAGGAGTATCCAAAAATGGCCAGATCAAAATCTACCTCAGGCGGCAAGACAAATCGTCCAAACAATGAATCTGTAAATGCTGGTTCTATCAGCAAAGAGCAAACCATCCCTGCGAGTCCAGTCAATGTGCCCGATGTGAAAGCGGTTGCGGCCGAAATGGTGCCCAGCGCTAGCGCGCCCGAAACCACCATCGCGCCCGAAACCAGGAAGTTCGAAATCAAAAAGTCCGAGCCTCGCAAGTCTGAGGCTCGCAAGAATGTTGTTCCCATTAACCTGGAAGACGAAATCCGGCGCCGCGCCTACGAGCTTTACCAGCAGCGTGGGACGGCATCCGGCAGCGAGGCCGAAGACTGGCTGACTGCCGAACGTGAAGTACGGCAGCGCTACCATCAGCAGAGCGCATAGTCCGTCATCTCAACTACACGCTGTCTTAATCAACCAATGCGGCAGCAGAATCCCGGTCGCCGTCCTCTTTAGGTTGTCCGCAAAGCTCCGAATTTTTTCCATCCCGAAGGGCTTCGCCGATATACTATTGGGCACGCTTCGCCAGTCGTCATTTGTCACAGTCGCGTTTGTCTCACGGGTGTATTTCTGAAAAAATAGGTTGGGGTTCCCCCACATGGCGGAAATAGGTAGCTTCGCACTTCTCCTCGCTTTGGCATTGAGCGCATATTCGTTCATTGCTGGCATAGTTGCACTGGCCTTCCAGAATCGCCGGGATTCCGAGCGCATCGGCGAGACGGCCCGCCGGGCCGGCATCGCCATCTTTGGTGCTGTTTTGCTGGCCGCGATCGTCCTCGTCATTTGCGCCTTTCGCGACGACTTCTCCATCGCTTATATCCTCCACCATAGCAACCGCGATCTTCCCGGTCCTTATAAGTTCGCCGTGCTGTGGTCTGGTCAGGAAGGTTCGCTGCTGTTCTGGTCGCTGCTGCTGGCCGCCTACGGATTTGTGTTGCGCTTGCGCTACAAGACCGATCCACGCCTCTTCGCCTATGCGTCGGTGGTTCTTGCGGGCGTGCAGATTTTCTTTTTGCTGCTGCTAAATTTCGCAGCTCATCCCTTCGCCATTGTTCAGGGCACAATCCCCGCCGACGGCAACGGCCTGAATCCCTTGCTGCAGTATCCCGAGATGGTGATTCACCCGCCCATGCTGTATCTCGGATACGTCGGGTTTACGGTGCCCTTCGCCTTCGCGCTGGGCGCGCTGATCATGAAGTATCCTGGCGAGAAGTGGATCAACATCACCCGCCGCTGGACCATGGTCACCTGGGCCTTCCTTACCTGCGGGGTTTTTCTCGGCGCGCACTGGGCTTATTCCGTACTGGGCTGGGGTGGTTATTGGGGATGGGATCCGGTCGAGAATGCATCTCTGATGCCGTGGCTCGTTGGCACCGCTTTCCTGCACTCGGTGATGATGCAGGAAAAGCGCGGCATGCTGAAAATGTGGAACATGTGGCTGGTTTTCGCCACGTTCTGGCTGGCCATCCTAGGAACTTTCCTGACCCGCAGCGGCATCATCGCCTCCGTGCACGCCTTCGCACAATCTTCGATCGGCGACTGGTTTGCCTGGTTCCTTGGGATCACCTTAGCCGTCTTCCTCTTTTTCTTCTTCAAGAACAAGTCTCATCTGAAGAGCGAGCACAAGCTCGAATCGCTGGTCTCGCGCGAGTCAAGCTTCCTGTTTAATAACTTGCTCTTCGTTCTGCTCTGCTTCACAGTGCTGTGGGGAACGTGGTTTCCGAAAATTTCCGAACTCGTGCAAGGCAATAAAGTCACGGTCGGAGCCCCGTTTTACAATCGCGTTGCCATCCCGGTGGCTTTGCTGCTGCTGATTCTCACCGCCGTAGGCCCGCTGCTGGCTTGGCGCAAGACTTCGCTCGATAGCCTGAAGCGAAATTTCATGTGGCCGGCCATTGGGGCCGTCGTGGTCGCGATCTTCCTGATGGTCACGCCGCAGAGTTGGGGATCGGCCTTTGGCCTGAAGCCGTGGCAGAATATCTCTTATTTCTATTCGCTGATGGCGATTTCGCTCGCCGCGCTTGTCGCGTTCACGGTTGCCAGCGAGTTCTACCGCGGCGGCCGCGTCATCTCCAAACACACCGGCCAGGGCATATTCGCCTCGATGGTGCAACTCACTCATCGCAACACGCGCCGCTATGGTGGATACATCGTCCACTTCGGCGTGGTGGTGGTCATCATTGGTTTCGCTGGAGCCGCGTTCAATCAGGATAAAGAGATGGAGATGAAGAACGGCGACAAGATGACCATCGGCGCCTACACCCTCATCTGCCGTTCCTCGACCGAAGACGACAATGCAGACCATTACAGCCAGTGGGCGATGCTCGACGTTTACAAGGGCGGCCAACAGATCGATACCATGACCCCGGAGCGCCGCTTCTACCACGCCAGCCAGCAGACTTCGACGATGCCCGACATTCGCTCCACGCTCAATGAAGATCTTTACGTTGTGTTCGAGGGAGTGAATCAGGATAACGGTCGTCCGATTTTGCGGGCACATCTGAATGCGCTTGTTATGTGGGTCTGGATGGGCGTGTGGGTCATGCTGCTCGGAACGGTCCTCGCACTGGTGCCAAATGCGCCAGCGCCAGTGCGCGTTCCCGTGCCAGCACGACTCGGGCAGCAGAAACCCGCTCCCGTGGCTACGGGAGACTGATGTTGGGTTGGTCGTTGGAATGTTTTGGCTTGAATGTGGGGACAGCCGCCCTCGGCTGTCCGCCGAGCGAAGCTCGGCGCTTTTTGCTGGCAGCGCTCGAAAAGATGTCCGAAGCAAAGGCTTGATGAAAAACTCGAACCCGAAACCGAAGCCAGCCAACCAACGCCGCAAACTAGCACAGACCCTCCTGCTCTGTGCCGCCGTCTTCGCCTTCGTCGGCGCTGGGGATCCCGCCACGCGCTTCAACGACATCGGCCACCAGATGATGTGTATTTGCGGCTGCAACCAGATTCTTCTGGAATGCAATCACGTCGGCTGCCCCTCTTCCGATGGCATGCGCAACGAACTCATGGCCGCAGTCTCCCGTGGAGACAGCGATAGCCTGGTCGAGCAATCCTTCGTGCAGAAGTACGGACCAACGGTTCTCGCCGCTCCCACCACAAAAGGTTTCGACCGCGCGGCCTACATCGTTCCATTCGTCGCGCTATTCTTCGGCTTCGGCCTGGTTGTACTGATCGTGCGTGGATGGAAGAACCGTCCGGCTCCGGCGTTTGCTGCCGGCCTGCCTCCGGTTCGCGGCGCCGAACTCGAACAATTCCGCGATCAAGCCGGTAAGGACACCGATTTATGATCTGGATCATCTGCGGCACGCTGGCCCTCGTCACTCTGGTTTACGTTTTCTACCTGCCCGGAAGGCTCTTTCTTGGTCCGGAGAAAACCCGCGCCGGTTATCTGCGCGAGCGCAAAGATGCCGTTTACGAAAATCTGCGCGATCTCAACTTCGAGTACAAAGCCGGCAAAGTTCCCGACGCCGACTTTCTCTCGCTAAAATCTTCCCTGCAGGACGAGGCTGCCACTATTCTGGCCGAGATCGCCCGCCTGGAAAAGAATCCCACAGCACAAAGAGGAACCAGATCTTGAAAGAAATTGGAATTTTTAAATCCCACCGGACTGTCATCCTGAGCAAAACAGGAATTTCGCGAAGCGAGATTTCTGCGCAGTCGAAGGATCCCTACCAGCATTCACGCCGCCTCCGCAAGCCGTTCCTAAATGTACTGGCAATTCTTCTTCTCGCCTCCGTCGCCGCTGCCCAAACCCTCACCGGCACGGTAAAGAACGCTACCACCGGCAAGCCTGCCGCGGGGGACGAAATCGTCCTGCTCAAACTTGGTCAGGGCATGGAAGAGGCCTGCCGCACCAAAGCCGACGCCAAGGGACAATTCAGTTTCAAGCTCGATGACGCGCAGTCTCCGCACCTCGTTCGCGCCATCCATCAGGACGTCACCTACCATCGCATGGCGCCTCCGGGCACCACATCTGTGGAGCTCGACGTGTATGACGTCGGCAAGAAGATTGACGGCATCTCGGTGGTCGCCGACATCATGCGCTGCCAGGTCGAACAAGGACAGCTCGAAGTAATGCGCGCCTTCGCGGTGCAAAACAAATCGAACCCGCCGCGCACGCAGATGAACGAACGCAACCTCGAATTCTTCGTTCCCGAGGGCGCCAAAGTGATCGATGGCTCGGCCATGACCGCCGGCGGCCAGCCCATCACTTCGTCTCCAGTGCCCGAAGGCGAAAAAAATCGCTACGCGTTTATTTTTCCTCTACGGCCGGGGATTACGCAATTTCAAGTCGCTTACCAAATGCCTTATAGCGGCAGCGCCAATCTTGACCCGAAGTCGGTGTATCCACTCGAGCATTTCGTCGCTATCGTGCCCAAGACGATGCAGTTTGCCTCCGCTGCTCCCGCCGCCGGGTTCAAGTCCATGGACGATCCCAACCAACCTGATTCCATCGTGCAGGTGGCATCGAACACCAAGCTCGGCGAGAATCTTGCTTTCAAGATTTCCGGCGAGGGCGTGCTCGAAAGCCGTCAGGAAGGCGATGGCTCCCAAGGCCAATCCGCTGAGGGCCCAAGCCAAAGCGCCCCCCCACAAGCCCGTCCCGGCGGCGGACTTGGCCCGCCTATCGACGCTCCCGACCCGTTGCAGAAATATCGTTGGCAAATTCTCGGCGGCATTGCCGCAGCTTTGGTTCTCGGCGGAGTCTATGTAGCGTGGCGGCAGCAATCCACTGCACGTTCAGTGGCTCACCCATCTGGGCAGACCACCCTGCAGGAAGAGGACGACTACGAGCCAGCCGAAGCTTTCGTCAAATCCAGCGCACGAACACCGCTCGTGGCACGGCCCAGTTCCATGCTGCTTGAAGGACTAAAGGAAGAACTCTTCCAGCTCGAAGTGGAACGCAAGCAGGGCCTGATCTCGCAATCGGAATATGAGAAAGCCAAGGTCGCTCTCGACCAAACCCTGGAACGTGCGCTAAAGCGTGAAGCTCAGAGAGCCTGAGCTGGGCATTCGGCATGCTCTAATCCGGTTATGGCCTATACCTGGTTCATACTCCTGCTTGCAATCGCAGGGACCGCGCTCATGTTTCTCCTGCTGCAAGGCACGCCCTTCGGCAAGGCAATTCATGAACGGATTCCCGACCGGCCACGGCGCCGGCTCTTCGTAGCTTCTGTAAGTTTCTTCCTGACCTTCGCGGGAGTGCGCGCCGTAGTCTTTGCCGTTCTCCACGACATTCCGCCGTTCCATTTTATCGAGCACGGCGGACGGCACATTCACCATCTCGTGTTCGGGATCATCATCCTGCTCGCGGTTGGGTACGGTTGGCTGGCTGACATCGGCACCGGCGAAGACAACTCATCGATTATTCTCAGCCGCCTGATGGCGATCCTCTACGGCGTAGGCGCTGCTCTAACGCTCGATGAATTCGCGCTCTGGCTGAACTTGGAGGATGTTTACTGGTCGCCCCAAGGCCGCTCCAGTATCGATGCCGTTATTCTTTTCGGCGCACTGCTCGCAATGAGCGCATGGGGCCTTCCGCTGTTTCAATCACGCCGCAAGAGTAAAAGAAAACTTTAGCGCTTACCGCGGGCTTCCGGTCGCAGCCGTTCCGAAATCAGCGACCCCAACTTTCACTACTGTGCCGCGCTTGGGCGGTTCGGCCGCAGGCTTCGCCTCTGGTTTGTCATCATTTTTATCTTTAGTATCCTTATCTTTTTCTTTAGCGGCAGGAGGAGCTGCCGGCTGTTCCGTCCAAACTCCATAGACACGGCCTCCGGATGCGGCAATCCCCGAGTAATCGCCAAAGAAGACTCCTCCTACTTCGAAGGGTTCGGTGGTCCAGGCGTAATTTTGAAAACTATTTCCGCCGTCCGTTGAGCGTGCCAACACAACGGTCTGCATTCGGTTCTTCGGATCACCTCGCCGGTCATAAAAAACAACATTGGCGGAGCCATCGATCGGATCGACTGCGAGCCACTGGAAGAACTGATCCGCCCCATTGTGAATCGGATCGTTATTCACGCGCACCGGCGCGCTCCATTTTTTACCGCCGTCGGTTGAACTCGCGCTGAAAACATCGAGGTCGCCATTGCGGTAATCGGTCCAGGTTACATAAAGCCGGCGGCTGTGCGGGTCGATGGCAATCTGCGGAAATCCGTTGGCCCGATCCAGCGTGTCTATGGCAAACATTATGGGAGCGGTGTGGATGACGGAACGCGCCTTTGAGAACGTCTTCCCGCCATCGCGCGAGGTGGTGAAAAAAATGTCGTCATCCTGGCTCCAGACCGCGTATAGCCGCCCATCCGGCCCCACCGTACCGGCGAATCCTTCGGCAGCGCCGTTGTCGTCGCGCGGCAGGCCGGGATGCCGGTCGATCTCGACCGGCTTCGACCACGTCTGCCCGTCATCCGTCGAACGCGATAAAAGTATCTCGGAATCCGTCAGCGTCCATCGCGTCCAACCCACATAGAGATTTCCTGCATAGGGATCTTTACGAGTATCAGCCCCCGGCGCATGAGCGTCCCCGGCATCGTCCGCCACGAGGTACGGCTTGTCTTCAAACGGAATCCCCGGATCACTCGCGAGCTCGCTAACCGCTATATGTTTCGCCTCCCAGGTCTTGCCGCCATCGAGCGAGCGCCGCACGAATATACCGTTGCGTGTCGCGCCATGCCCCCAGTAGTTGAACGTGCCCAACTTGTCGAAAGCGATGTAGCAGACAAATGCATGGCCTTGATTGTCGAATGCGGCAGAGACATCGCCGGACACTCGATAATTCTCCGGCGCCACGTGTTCCGCTGCATGCCAGGTGCGGCCAGCATCCTGAGAATAGGAGGCGTGAACGTTATCCTGAAAAACCGCAACCACTTGCTGCTGATTCTTGGGATTGATCGCAACCGACGGTTCCGTAAAAGGCCCAGGTGTTGCAGCCAGGGAAAATACTTCCGCTCCGGGAGCCTTCGGCAAAGTTTGACCGTGCAGCAACGTGGCGAAACCGACAATCATAGCCAAAGCTAGCAGCGATTCGAGTGGGAGACCAAGTTGTCGGGAGAAGGGCGTTCGCAATAGGCAGGACATTAGTGGCAGAGCATCTCCATTTTTGATGGTTTCGAATGAACCTGCTAATTGTCCCACGTCCACGAAGATTTGGCCCATAGCCGGGTGTTTAAGAACCCAGCAACGAAAAGAGAGAGTAGCACTCCCAAGCGACAGGATTCGAAGCACTTAACGTTGGTGCCACGACAGCTTAAAACGAGTGGTTACGGCCCCATGCATCCCCTAACGCGGCGCAACATCCAATAAGAGAGATAGAAAATGGGAAACACATTCAAAACCGCGTTTCTGCTGACCGCGCTTACGCTGCTGCTGATATTCTTTGGCCGCTACTTTGGTGGCGAGAATGGGATGGTGCTGGCGCTGGTCTTTGCCGCCGTGATGAACTTCGTCTCCTATTTTTTCTCCGACAAGATCGCGCTGGCCATGTATCGCGCCCAGCCAGTAACGCGCGAGGAACTTCCGCGCGCTTATGACATTGTGGAGCGGCTGACGCAGAAAATCGGCCTGCCCATGCCGAAGATTTATGTGATCCCCACCGAATCTCCGAATGCCTTCGCCACCGGGCGCAATCCGAAACACGCTTCAGTCGCCGTAACGCATGGGATTTTGGGTTTACTCAATGATGAAGAACTCGAAGGCGTGCTGGCGCACGAGCTCGGGCATGTGGGCAATCGCGACATCCTTATTAGTTCGGTGACGGCGACCATTGCCGGCGCGATCACCATGCTGGCCAGCATGGGACGCTTCGCCATGCTCTTCGGCGGCATGGGAGGCGGTGACCGCGACGACCGCCGCGGCGGCGGACTGGCAGGGCTGTTCATGTTGATCGTCGCACCGATTGCCGCGACGTTGATCCAGTTAGCTGTATCGCGCTCGCGCGAGTATCAGGCGGACGCTACCGGTGCGCACTACACCGGCAATCCCTACGCTCTGGCCAGCGCATTGCAAAAACTCGACGCCTACTCCCGCCGCGTGCCCATGGCGGCCAGTCCATCGACGGCGCATTTATTTATCATCCAGCCGCTGCTGGGCATGAACTTCGGCAACCTGTTCTCGACCCATCCGCCGATCGCCAAGCGCATCGAGCGGCTCACCGGACGACCGGCAGAGTTTACGCAGTAAGAATGCTTCTAGCCTCTGGCTACTAGCATGCCGCAAGTTTCAGGGATTGGGGCGTTCTTATTCTTGTTGTCGATCCAAGAATGGGAGAAGGCGCGGCACGAGCGAGAAGCTAGCAGCCAGAAGCTGAAAGCCCAGTGACATCGGTAACTCTGCTGCCTCAGCGCCAGATAGTAAAATCCATCCAATGTCCCCAGAAACTGCAATTGCCGTATCCCACAAAGCCGCCGAACTGGAAAAAACGCTGCGCCGTGTGATTCGCGGTAAAGACGATGTCGTGCGCCTCGCGCTGGTCAGCATCTTTGCCCGTGGACATCTGCTGATTGAAGGCGTTCCCGGAGTCGGCAAAACCACCTTGGGACAAGCCCTCGCCCGCGCCATCGATTGCACCTTTCAGCGCGTGCAGTTCACCAGCGACATGTTGCCTTCCGACGTGCTCGGGATCTCGGTATATTCGGCGCTGGAGCAGGAGTTCGAATTCAAGCGCGGTCCGGTCTTCACCAACGTTTTGCTGGCCGATGAAATCAACCGCACCACGCCAAAGACGCAATCCGCGCTGCTCGAGGCCATGAACGAAAATCAGGTCACCGTGGACGCGCACTCTTACGAACTGCCGCGCCCGTTTCTGGTGATCGCCACGCAAAATCCCGTGGAGCATCACGGAACCTATCCTCTGCCGGAATCGCAGATGGACCGTTTTTTAATGCGGGTGCGCATGGGATATCCCGAGGCCGCAGCCGAGCGGGACATTCTGCGTTCAGAAGCTGGCGCTGCGAAATTGCCGGATCTACGTCCCGTGCTTACCGGCGCTGAAGTGCTCGAAATGCAAGAAGCCGTTAAGAATATACGCGTCGACGAATCTCTGGTGACCTACGCTCTGGAAATTGTGCGTCGGACCCGGCAGTCGGAATATTTGTCGCTCGGCGTTTCGCCGCGCGGAGCGCAGGCGCTCTATCGCGCGGCACAGGCCATGGCATTCCTCGAAGGCCGCAGCTTTTGCACTCCGGAAGACTTCAAGCCGCTCGCGGTCCCCGTCTTCGCTCACCGGGTAGTGGTTAACGGAAGCTACGCTTCGACGCTCAAGAAATCCGAGCAGGCCGATCAGGTGCTGCGCGAGATCGTAGAGAATGTGGCTGTTCCGGTGTAGTAAGAAGTAGTGGGCTAAAGCGATCGCATTAACCCACTACCTCGTTTCTGGGGACGGGTGTCAGATTAAGGCTTGAGTTCGAACACGGTCCCGCATCCGCCATCTCCAAAATCCGTAGAGCACCCCTTCTTGCTCCCGTCGGTAAAAGCGGTCCCGTAGAGAAGTCCACCCTTGCCGAAAACCACACCTCCCCAGGGGCGCGTACCATCGCCTCCAAAGGTAAATTGGTAGAGGGTCGTTTCTGTCCAGGGATCGCCGACAGTTGCCGGAGGGCTGAGTTCAAACACAGTTCCCCCGCCCACGCCTCCGAATGCGGTCGTACCATAGAGATTTCCGCTCTTGTCGAAGGTCACCGCATCATAGGGATTCGCTCCATCGCTTCCGCCAGTAAATGCCCAGAGTGTGGAATAAGTCCACGAACCGCCGCTCACCGTCGGCGGGCTGAGTTCGTACACTCGCCCGCAAGGAAGAGTGCCACCGCAGCTAACGTTCTCCAGGGAATCAGCTGTCGCGCCATAAAGGTGTCCATTGGAATGGAAAACCAAGCTGGAACCGGGATTCCTTCCCTCTGTGCCGCCGGCAAAGTTGTAGAGGATGCGTTCAGTCCATGCTCCGCCGGACACAGCGGGCGGGTGCAACGCGAACACTGTCCCATCATTGTTGGCCCCGCCATAAAATGTTGTTCCGTAAAGTATTCCGCCGGGGCCGAGGGTGACTGCGGCCGCAGGCACGGTGCCATCGTTGCTGTGCGACCCGAACCGGTAGAGCACCGTCTCCGTCCAGGCGCCGCCCGCGACGGATGGAGGAGTCAGCTCAAACACAGTGCCGTGCTTGTCGTTTCCGCCGTTCTCTGTCGTACCGTAAAGGTAGCCGGCGGCATCCATGATTAGCAATGCGGCCGCGAAACATCCATCCGAACCGCCAAGGAACGTATAGAGAACGTTGAAGCTCCAACCCCCTCCTGAAATTGGCGGTGTGAGCTCGAAGACCGTACCGCAACCAGCGCTAGCCGAGTTAGTCGTGCTGCCATAAAGGTTCCCTGCGGAGTCGCGCAACAGCCCCGCCCATAGATAGGCCCCGTCGGTGTTGCCATTGAGGGTGTATAGGGGGGTGTAGCTCCACGGCTCGCCGGAAGCCGGAGGAGACATTTCGAAAATCGTTCCCCCGCCTTCGGTACTCACAGATGCGGTGCCATAAAGGTTTCCGGTTGAATCCGCTACCAGGCCAGCGAGGGGGTTCGTGCCACCGCCCGGCGTGAAACGGTGAATCGTATATTCGGTTTGAGCGGCCAGTGACAGGCTTGCAGCGAGAAAGAAAACGACATAGCTCGTGCAGCGGCGAAGGAGGGACTGTTTCGGCTTCATCGGGGATGCGCTCCTAGGTTTGATGTGGGCCGTACAACGGCGGGGGATGACAACCCATACCACGGTTCGGGTTCTGATTAAAGCGGGAAATCGACATAGGCACGACATGGCATTAACACGGCTATAATTCTTCCCGTCATGTCTTTCCTCCGTTTTCTCATGCTACTTTCGCTCGTCGTCTGGATCGGCGGGCTGATCTTCTTCGCTTTCGTCCTCGCGCCAACAGCGTTCAATATTCCGGCCGTGCTGCCGAACACTCATCTGGCTGGCAATGTAATTGGGCGCGCTCTGGGTAAGCTGCACTGGATCGCTATTTTTTCTGGGATCATCTTCCTCATTAGTTCCCTGCTCTACAGTCGACTCACCGACGGTACTGCGCACGTCTTCGCGGCGCGACACGTCCTTCTTTGCCTCATGCTCGCTCTTACTCTCATCTCGCAATTCGGCATCATTCCCCGCATGGACGTGTTGCGCGCGTCTTTGGGCGACGTGGCTTCCGCGCCGCTCGATAATCCGGATCGCATTCAGTTCGACTCGTTACATGCGTGGTCGACGCGGGTGGAAAGCGCGGTGCTGCTGCTTGGGCTGGTGGTGGCGTATCTCACGGCGCAGCAGTTGGATGCACGATAGGAGAGATCTATGAGCTCACCACAAGTTCCAATCCGCTGCACCATCGCGCCCTGGCTGACAGTTCGCGACGGCGAGAAGGCTCTCCGCTTCTACCGCGATGCATTCGGCGCCATAGTGGTGTACCGGCTAGAGAATCCCGATGCGGGAGTGGTAGCGCGGCTCTCCGTGGAGGGCGCAGAGTTCTGGCTGGGTGATGAACAGACGGATGAATCTGAACCGGAGTCTGTTGGTGGCGGCTCAGTCCGAATGATCCTGACCGTTGCCGACCCAAATAAAGTTTTCGCGCAGGCATTGGCCGCTGGCGCGTCGGAAATAATTCCGGTTCGCGAGGAGCACGGCTGGCTATTGGGGCGACTGGTTGATCCCTTCGGTCTGCACTGGGAGATTGGCCATCCTCTCGTCGCTTAGCGGGAGTCCATCCCACCGCAATTGAGCCGACATGCCGGCCGCGCGCCCGGCACATTGGGCAATATCGTTTTCTTCATTTATCCTGAAGTGTCATTCAAAGACCGCTGAAGCTACCGTGCGCCTCCACTCTGAGTGCGCTCAGCGTCGAATTCGCTAGAAGCCAGGAGCTAAAAGCTAGAAGCTTTCCTTATGAAAACTGGAATCATTGGCCTGCCGCAGGTGGGCAAGACATCGTTGTTTCGTATTCTCACCAAGGCGCATCTTTCCGATCAGGCGCGGGCGAACCCGCGCGAGGCCCACATTGGCGTGGCCAAAGTTCCCGACGATCGGCTCGACCGACTGGCCGCGCTCTACAACCCGAAAAAACTCACGCATACATCGGTGGAATATGTAGACGTGGGCGCGATCGGTCAGGAAGCTTTGAAAGACAGCGCTTACGCCGCACACCTGCGCAATGTAGATGCGCTCGCTCACGTGGTGCGCGTGTTTGACGATCCTTCAGTGCCGCACACGGGGGAGATCGATCCGCTACGCGACATCAAGAATGTCGAATTCGATCTGTTGGTCAGCGATCTCGGGCAAATCGAAAAGCGGCTGGAGCGGCTGGAAAAAGATCTCAAGAAAATGAAGACGCCGGAGCTCGAAAAAGAATTCGAGTTGCTGAAACGCGCCAAGGTGCAGGTGGAATCCGACAAGCCGTTGCGTGAGATGACGATGACCGCTGAGGACAAGAAGCGCATCAAGGGTTTCATGTTCCTCAGCGAGAAGCCGATTTTCTACGTCCTCAATATCGGCGAATCGACCGAGTTGGGCAAGGAACTGGAAGAAGCGGTGAGCAAATACAAGCTCACGGAAATCGCCGCAAGGCCGAATGCAGCGGCCACCGCGATCTGCGGCAACGTAGAAGCCGAGCTCGCCGAGATGAGTGATGCCGACGCGGCCGAGTTCTTGTCGAGCTATGGGCTCACAGAAAGCGGTTTGGTGCGGCTGATTCGGACGACTTACAAACTCATGGGCCTGATTTCATTCTTCACTGCCGGCGAAGATGAATGCCGCGCCTGGCAGGTTCCGGCAAATTCGCGCGCGCAGGAAGCGGCAGGAGCGATCCACTCCGACCTGGAGAAACATTTTATCCGCGCCGAAACCATTCGTTGGGATCAGTTGCTGGAGGCCGGGTCTGAAGCGAACGCGCGCGCCAAAGGCACACTGCGACTCGAGGGCAAGGATTATATCGTGCAGGATGGGGACGTAATGCACATTCGGCATTCGGGATAAAATCTCAATTCCACCTCAGAGGTGCAGAGACACAGAGAAAAACTTAAGAATTGGTTTTCTCTGTGCCTCTGTGGTGAATGCTCTCTGATATCATCCTCGCCAACGCACCGCCGTATACTCTTCCACATATGCTCACTCGCATCATACTGTTTGGTTCGGTCCTGGCCTTCGCAAGCTGCATGTTCTCGCAGACGAATCCTGCACCAGCCACGCCCAACAATACCACTCCAGCAACCTCCGCACTCCCAGCTTCCCCGGATTGGAGTGAACCCTTCCCCCCACACCGCATGATTGGCAACATTTATTACGTAGGCAGCCGGGGGCTGGCCTCGTACCTGATCACGACGCCTGCCGGGAACATTCTGATCAACAGCAATCTGAAAACTTCAGTCCCGCTGATTCGCGAGAGCATTGAAAAGTTAGGGTTCCGTTTCAGCGACGTGAAGATCCTGCTGATCAGCCATGCCCACTTCGATCACGATGGAGGCAGCGCCGAGGTGAAAAAGCTGACCGGCGCCAAATACATGGTCATGGACGCAGACGTAAGCGTAGTCGAATCAGGAGGCAAGAGCGACTTCCAGTACGGTGACGATGCAACTCTGTTGTATCTGGCAGCCACGGTGGATCGGGTGCTCCATGATGGTGACGAAGTGAAGCTCGGCGATACCGCACTGACCGCTCACAAGACTGCCGGGCACACCCGGGGTTGCACCACATGGACTCTGAAAGTCCGCGAGGCGGGTAAAACTTACGATGTTGTGATCGTGGGCAGCCCCAACGTCAATCCGGGATACAAGCTGGTGGATAATGCGCGCTATCCCGAGATCACGGACGATTACACGCACGGTTTTCGCGTGCTTAAGTCGCTGCCTTGTGATGTTTTCCTGGGTGCCCACGGCAGTTATTACGATATGGAAGCGAAGTATGCCAGATTGAAGGCCGCTGGCGCCAATCCATACATTGATCCCGAAGGCTATAAGAGCTATATCGCCGAGCGGGAACAGGCATTCCTTTCCGAACTTCAGAAACAAACCGCGGCTGTGAAAAAGCAGTAGTCAGTACCTGTACTATCGCTTATGCATCCCATCGCCACCAGCATTCTGCTCGGCCTTACCGCTGCCGCCGCCAACGTTTTTGGCGGGGCGATTATCGTTCAGCGCCATTGGGAGCGGCGTTATCTGCGCTACTTTGTCGCGCTGGGCGCGGGATTCATGCTGGCCACAGCTTTGGTCGAGATGGTTCCAGAGAGCTTGGAGCTGCGCGGCAAGTCGGCTGCGTATCTGATTCTGCTGGGTTATCTGGTCGTTCATTTCTTTGAGCACACGGTCACGCCGCACTTTCACTTCGGCGAAGAGACGCACCACGACGAGTTCATCCACGCCCACAAGGGATACTCCGTGCTGCTCGGTCTGATCATTCACACCTTCTTTGACGGCATCGCCATTGCATCCGGATTTCTGGTTTCAAACGTTCTGGGTTGGCTCATCTTCTTCGCCATCTTCCTGCATAAAATTCCTGAAGGCTTCACGGTGAGTTCGGTAATGCTGGCCAGTGGACGCAGTCGAGGTACAGCCTGGGGCGCATCCGTGATTCTAGGCGGAGCCACGCTGGCGGGTGTTCTCACTATGGCGGTCTTCCGTCAACACGTAGATGCCGGACTGCCGCTGGCAGCCGGAGTCACGATCTATGTAGCAGCTTCGGATCTGGTTCCTGAAGTAAACAAAGAACCGGGCCCGAGAATGGCTTTACTGGTTTTCGTTGGAGCTGGAGTTGTACTCTTGCTCGCGGCTCTATTTCGCGGAATATGAACCTCTTTCATCATCGACGCTAACGCAGTCCACCTCAGCGGCTGAAGCCGCGTCGGGTCTTGACTCTCTTGGCACGACTAAAGTCGTGCCCTTCCCGATCTTTACGGAATCCCGGGAACCGACAAGCTAGTCCACAGTGTGTTTAGCCGTGTAGCCATCGCGGGCAACGACCTCAGCCGGTTTTTCTTTGCCTTTCTGGTCCTTCACCTTGAGCGGGCTACCGTCAGGGCCTACGACCTGCACCTTGAGCTTGCGGTAGGTGCCGTCCAGCTTGGTGTTGGTGGGGTGATAGGACAGCGAATATTGATTGCGGATGTCGCTGCCGATCTCCTGAAAGTCTTCACCGTACTCCGCCTGGAAGCGCGGGAAGTAGGCGCGGCCTCCGGTCATTGCAGCGAAGGTGCGCATTTCGTTGTCAGCCTGGAGGTAATCCATTTCGCTGGCATGAATGCCCGCGCCACGGTTCCCACCGCCGCCCATGATCCGGAGAATCTGTCCCACGCTGATCGGGAAGATGGTCACATCTTTTGTATCTTTTACTTTCTTCATGATCTTATCGAGCGTGAGTTTGCTGAAGCTGTCATAACCGGTAGTGATTAGGATGATGTACTTCTTGCCTTCCACCCGATCCAGGCGATCGAGCGTGTCATAAAGAGCATCGAACAGGTTAGTCTCGGAAAATCCGGGAATACGCAACTGGTTCAGCGCACCGTAGATGGCTTTCTTGTCCTGGGTGAAATCGACCAGAATGTGCGGTTGCATATCGTAGTAGCTGACCGCGACCCAGTCGTCCTTTCTGAGCGTGTTGGCGAAAGCATACGAAGCCCGAAGCGCATCCAGCATGAACGAATATCGGGTGGCCGCGAATTCGACCAGCAGCACAGCCGTGATCGGAGCCTGCGTTACGTTGAAATTGGAGATTTGTTGCGCTTCCCCGTCTTCGAAGATGCGGAAGTTCTCTTTTTTCAGGCCGGCAACATAGCCTCCAGCCTTGGTCGTGACCAACACATCCACGTTCACCAGAGGCACGTTCATCTTGATGGAATAGTCGGGCATGCCTTCGATTTTCTTGGGCGAAGTGGGAGGAGGAGGCGGTGGCGGCTCTTCATTATTCGTCTTCTTCGGGATGGCATATGGGCCTATATCGCCGCCCGGACCACCCGCCTCTGGGGGAGCATCCTGCTTGGGCTTGCCGTTGTCCTGTGTCGGAGTCTGCGACTGATCCTGGACGGAGGCGGAAATGACTCCGACTAACAGAACAAAAACGACTGTCACCAACAACCATGTAGTGAAATTCTGGAAGCGCGAGCGCTGGCTTTTGAGCCTCCGCTGAGTGAGCGGATTGGTGATCCTATCGGCAAAAATATTAGAAAACATGGCGGACCTCTAAGGAATAAAGACTTTGGGGAGCGAAAATACCCTGTGCTAGTATAGACGCAGGGATTCGCGATTGGGATGTTTGCCCGGCTCCCGGTGTTCCCCCTCCTGGCAACGACTTACAATCTGGCGGAGTCTAATCGAGTAAAGGCGGGGCTCACGTCCTGCCGGGCGTAGTTCATGAAAAAATTAGCTTTCGCGTTCTTCGTGGTTTGCCTGTCTTTTTCCTCTCTTACATCTGCGCAGACTTCCGCTTCCGCACAGGCGGCGCAAAATCCTAAGACAATTGCAGTAAGTGACATTCACGCCGGCATGCGGGGCGTGGCCTATACCGTGTTTGAAGGCGTGAAGCCCGAGGCCATGGAAGTGGAAGTACTCGGCGTGCTGCACAACGTGAACGGCCCCAAGGGAGACATTATTCTCGTCCGGCTGCACGGGCAAAAGGTCGAGTACACGGGAGTGGTCGCGGGCATGAGCGGCAGTCCGGTTTACTTGGATGGCAAACTCGCCGGAGCCCTCGCCTTCCGCATTGGAGAGTTTTCCAAAGAACCGATCGCCGGAGTTACGCCGATCGCCGACATGCTCGAGATTAGCGCGCTGGATCGCTCGCCTGCGGAAGAGACCTCCTCCGCCAGACCCGCGGTAAACACAGTCGCCGGCAAAACTTCTGGACCGGGCGAAATCCCTGCATTGCCGGGATTCGCTCAGGATGTGACTCAGAGTGCAAATAAAAGTTCAGGAAAAGATTTTGCCAATTATCTGAAGCCCATCGAAACCCCGCTGGTCTTCAACGGATTTTCCGAACAAGCCATTCAGCTTTTCGCAGGACAGTTCGCCTCCGCCGGAATTGTTCCGGTGATGGGCGCAGGTTCCACGAGTAATGACAAGCAACCGGAGCCGATGGTCGCCGGTTCCGCCGTGAGCGCCATCCTAGTGCGCGGCGACATGGATATCGAAGCCACCTGCACCGTGACTTATGTCGATCCGCAACGGCTGCTGGCCTGCGGACATCCGCTGCTGCAATTCGGCTCGGTCGACTTGCCGATGAACAAAGCCGAGGTTTTAGCTACGTTAGCCTCGCCGCTCAACGCATTCAAGATTGTGAACACCACGGAGCCCGTGGGAACATTCGTTCAGGATCGCCACACCGGCATCATGGGCGTCTTCGACCGCCAGCCTGAGATGATTCCGGTCACGCTGAGCATTCACAGCAACACCGGAGTGAAGCAATTCCATTACGAAGTGCTGAACAATCCCAAGCTGACGCCGGTTGCTCTGATGGTGACGGTATTCAACGCTCTCCACGGCGTGAACGAGTTCGGCGAAGAGATCACTTACCGGTTGGCCGGCAGCATCGGCGTGAAGGGGTTTCCTGACGTCACCATGCGTAACATGTTCGCTCCGGGCGAAAATTCGCAACCTGCGGCGATGCAGGCCGCAATCGCGCTGGGCGAGCGCTTTGGCCGCATTTACGACAATCCTTATAACGCTCCGGCCATCGCGGGCGTGAACCTCGACTTTGACTTGGTCCGCGAACGCCGCTGGGCGCGGCTTGAAAGCGCCCGCACCGATGTTACGGAAGCCCGTCCCGGCGAGGAAATCATGCTGGAGACTGTGCTCGCTCCTTATCGAGGAGAACGCATCGTGCAGCAGATTCCGGTGAAGATTCCCACCTCGGCGAGTAAAGGAACGCTGCGCATCCTGGTCAGCGACGGCGATACCCTCGATCGCATTGGTCACAGCAACCCTGCCTTCGGCCGCAAGCTTGACCTAGCCTCCACCATTGCCGTGCTCAATAAAGAGCACTCGAACAACCGCGTTTATGTTTCTCTGCTGGAAGCCGATCCCGAAGCCCGTGTTGCCGACAAGGTCATGCCCACGCTGCCCATTTCGATCATGAACGTGATGGATGGCATGCGCGGCAATCAGGAAATGGTAGTAAGCGGCGAATCGAGCGTAGATGAAACGGCAACGGCTCCTCTGGATTACGTAGTCTCGGGCGCGCAGCTCTTGACGGTTACGGTGAAGTAGAAGAAACCGAGGTGCTTGTCATCCCGAGCAAAGCGAGGGACCTTGGTGTCCTCTGTGGCACCGATGGTGTATGCAAGAACCAAGATCCCTCGCTCCGCTCGGGGACAATTTGAAAGCCTCAACATTTGCAAAATCAAAACAGCATCACCCCCGCCTTCTCCATGTGCCGGAAGCCATCCGTAGCCACTGCGGCGATAACCATGAGCGTTCCGTTGTAGCCCACGTGTGCCAGAAAACTTGACGCTACCGACTTCGTCACCGCCCGCACCGTAGTAAGCACCACGCCCACCAGAATGATGATCAGCACAGCCGACCACGATCGATACTGCAAGTAATGCATCAGGCCAAATGGGAGCGCGGTAAGAAGGATTCCCCAGAACGCTCCCAGCCGCCGCGCCACCACCGGATAAAGAAATCCGCGAAAGAAAAGTTCTTCCATCAAAGGTCCCAAAGTGATGGCGAAGGCCACAGTCAGGTAGGCATCCAAGGGCCGATCGAAAAACTGATCGAAAGGTGTGGTCTTGGGCATGGGCAGAAATCGTCCCAACAAGTCGAAGCCGAGCATGAGAACGCCCACACCTAGCAGACTCACCCCGCCAGTCCCCGGCCAATTCCAACGAAGAGCCGGCCAGAAACGCGCGTGATATTTTCCCTCGACCAGAAGAACCATGAAGACCGCAACGATGCCATAAGCCAGCAACTCTGAGAGCAGCGCCAACACCGGTTTCTGCGCCACATCAATCCAACTTTCGTGGCGATAGACGAACCGGACCCCCACCAGGATAAGAACGAGTTGCACCAGAAAAATCATGCCCAGCGTGAGCGCGGCGATCAGCAGCACGTCCCAACCGCTCCAAACGGGGTCCTCGCCGGCCTTGGGCAGACGTGCAGGCGCCTCAATCGGCGGAAGCGAATAGGTAATCGGCGGGGCGGATAGCTGCGCCTCGCCGCTCAGCGGTTGCGGATCGAACTGCGGATTTTCGGGAGATGACAGAAAGAACCTTTACTCGTGCTCAGGCACGAATCAACTTTGAGAATAGATGAATTCTAATGAGAATTCTACGACAGTTGTCGGCAATGCAGATGACTCGATAGCGTTCGTAGAAATTCACAGAATAATTCTCGGCGGACCTTGACAGCATTCTGTGAAGCCTTGTAATCTTGCGCGCAAGATTCGGGAGTTTGTCCGGTAGAGGCGCCGGACAAGGATCTCAGCGGCTCCTTCCTCTGTAAGGCCGCGTCCACGCGGACGCAATTACTCCAACTTGCTAACTATGCTCGTGGTGGGCGTTCGGCGCCGCCTCGTATGTCAATGTAAGCAACGTGAAGGCCACGCTCCTTCGGAGATCCCTATGAAACTGAGAAATTGCCTTTGCTTCACGAGCCTAAAACAAACTTGTTTTACCAAGCCCGGGCCGAAACAGCGCGCGTACACGATGCCGATAAAGAAAGCAGTCTGGACGCTCCTTGCTGTCATGGTTGTCACAACCTTGTCCTTCGCCCAACTAACATACACCTCGAGTTGCACCGGATCTTGCTCAGAAGCCGAGCAGTGTACGTACTCCAATTGGGCGTACACCGATTCCAACAAAGTGAAGCATTCGTTTCCTGGCTCAGACTCGATGACCGTAATTGAGTGTAAGTTTACAACGCTAACCAAACTGGACACATTGTCCACCGACGGCCTGTACGACCTGCAGGCTACGGCCAATGTCGGCACGGTCTACGCGGTGAGCACATTCGACCCGGACTATAAGTTAGTCTCCATTCTCTATTCGCCCCCCGGCAATCAGAGTGCCCAAGGGTATGGTAGCTCCACCACGAATGGCACGACGACGACGGTCGGCAGCAGCTTCTCGTTCACGGAACAACTGACCTTCACATCGGGAATCCCGAACGTGCTATCGGGCAGCGCAAGCGTCGGATGGTCAACCACGTCGACCAACAGTAGCGCCTTTACCCAAACCTGGAGCGACGCAACCTCAATCGCGACCGACGACAACAGCAACACGACGTACAATCCCACCAAGTCGGATTCCATCAATCACAACCTGGATAGTTTCGTGCTCTGGCTCAACCCACAGGTACGGGTTCTGTCCAATGGCACTAATTTCGCGACTCCAGTGAGCTATACCACGGGATCTCAATCCACGTCGGGCTTAACATCCGTCGTGGCGGATATACTACCCCCGATTCCGGCCGTCACGATGGAAGCGACACCGCCGGGT
The DNA here is from genome assembly GCA_963838015.1 of uncultured Acidobacteriaceae bacterium. Lineage (GTDB taxonomy): Bacteria > Acidobacteriota > Terriglobia > Terriglobales > Acidobacteriaceae > Sulfotelmatobacter. The sequence continues at coordinate 1,372,639 of CAWIPG010000002.1, forward strand.
ACCAGCGGCGTGACCACGGTGCCCGTGGGGTATCTCATCCCGCAGGCGATTGCGTCCGACGTGGACGGTGTGAATTCATACATGCCTGGACTGGGCACAATTTGCAAAAACAACTCACTCTATGCTCAGCAGCTAGCGGCGGATTTGGCGACCCCTGCCGGCCAGACCCCGCCCGCCATCTGCACCCAAGCCAATCAATGCGGGTGCGCCCCCAGCGACTTTGTTAAGATACTGCAATCGGATCCGCTGCTCAACTATAACGGCACCACATATACCGCAACCCCGTACGCTGGCACGGAAAGCCCGCTGGAACTCGACGCTTCCGGGGCCACGGCCTGCGGGGAGAACCCAGTCCCCAAGGCCGATAGTTGCCGCTACGTGATCGTTCCCATCGAGACCGGAAGCACCACTCCGCTATTCGAACAACTCAGCGGCAGCGACGGCCTCACCTATACAGTCTCCGATGGGACCAGCACCACTGAAACCAACGGCGGAAGCACGAACTGGAGCGTGAGCATCAGCTTCGGCGGAGGACCCATTGTCGCTCAGTTGAAGACCACAGATACGTGGACATGGACGGATAACTGGAGCATCGGAAGTTCAAGCGGCACAGCCAACACAATGTCCGTGGCCCTCAAGACCTCAAACGCCGACTGTGAGGAAGACGTCAATATCTACGAGGATACATGGTTCCACACCTACGCATTTCAGGTGCCGACACTCACTGCCTGTCCGTAGCGGGATGGGATAAGCGCTGACAATCGCTAGGGCGATTCTGGCGATTGGATTCGCCCCAGCAACGAGAGCCGCCCTTACTCGGACGGCTCTCGTTGTTATCTGACTAACGCGGCGCTTTTTGCTAGGGGAACGACCGCTGGCCGGCTACGCGCTCCGCTTCCCATTCCCGGCAAAGTATCCCGCCAACGCCTGCCCCGTATACGACTTCTTCACTCGCGCCACCTGCTCCGGCGTGCCCTGCGCCACGATGCGACCGCCTTCTTCGCCGCCTTCGGGGCCGAGGTCGATGAGCCAGTCGGCGTTGCGGATCACGTCCAGATTATGTTCGATGATGATGATGGAATTGCCCAGGTCGGTCAACCGGTGCAGTACGTCGAGCAGTTTCTTTACATCGTCGAAGTGCAGGCCAGTCGTGGGCTCATCCAGCAGATAAAGCGTCTTACCGGTTTGCCGCTTGCTCAACTCGCGGGCCAGCTTGATGCGCTGCGCCTCGCCGCCTGAAAGTGTTACCGCAGATTGACCGAGATGAATGTAGCCGAGGCCAACGTCGACCAAGGTTTGCAGCTTCTGCTTCACCTGTGGAATGTTTTCGAGAATCGGCAGCGCGTCGGAGACCGGCATCTCCAGCAGGTCGGCGATCGAATTGCCGTTGTATTTTACCGCCAGCGTTTCGTGGTTGTAGCGGCGCCCGCCACAGACCTCGCACAGCACATAGACATCGGGAAGGAAATTCATCTCGATGCGGCGCTGGCCTTCGCCCTGGCAGGCTTCGCATCGTCCACCGGAAACGTTGAACGAAAATCGTCCGGCCTTGTAGCCCCGCTCGCGCGCCTCGGGCAGCATGGCGTAGATATCGCGAATCGCGGTGAACACTCCGGTATAAGTCGCAGGATTCGAGCGCGGCGTGCGCCCGATCGGCGATTGGTCGATGCGAATGACCTTATCGGTGTTCTCCGCACCCATGATCGCCTTGTGCTCGCCCGACTTCTCGCGCGAACGGTAGAGTTGGCGCGCCAGCGCGCGGTAAAGAATGTCATTCACCAGCGTGGACTTCCCCGATCCTGAAACTCCGGTCACCACCGTCATCACGCCGAGCGGAAATGTGACGTCCAGATTCTTGAGATTATTTTCCTTCGCGCCTAGAATCGTCAGAGTCGCGCCATTTTTCTGCCGTCGCTCGGGCCGCATCTCGATCTGCACCTTGCCGGAGATGTATGCGCCCGTAAGCGAATTCGGCTCACGCATGATCTCCGCCGGAGTGCCGTGCGCAACCAATCCACCGCCGTGGCGTCCGGCGCCGGGGCCGAGATCGATCACATAATCCGCGCGGCGGATGGTTTCTTCATCATGCTCGACCACCAACACAGTATTGCCGAGGTCACGCAGGTTTTCCAGCGCCGTCAGCAAGCGTCCGTTGTCACGATGATGCAAGCCGATCGAAGGCTCATCCAGCACGTAAAGCACGCCGCGCAGCTTCGATCCAATCTGTGTGGCCAGACGAATGCGCTGGCCCTCGCCGCCCGATAAAGTCGCAGCCGAGCGGTCGAGCGAAATGTAGTTCAGCCCCACCGCATTCAGAAATTGCAGGCGCTCCACCACTTCATGCATGACGCGGCCCGCGATCTTCTCTTCGCGTGCCGGCGAGTTTAATGCTTCGCGCCACTTCGAGCGCCTTCGAAATCGGCAGCGCTGTGAATTCGGCAATCGACATGCCGTTCACTTTCACCGCCAGGCTCTCCGGCCGCAACCGCTTGCCCTGGCATGCGGGACACGCCGTCGCTGACATGTGATCCATCAGCCAATCGCGATAGCCTTCCGAAGTCGATTCGTCCAGATTCTGCTTCAAGTATCCGAAAATTCCGCGGAAGCCCGTCTTGCCGCGGCCCGATTCGCCATTCAAGAGCAGGTCCTGAATCTTGTCAGGAAACTTTTCAAATGGCGTATTCAGATTGATGCCGTGCGCCGACGCCGTTATTTGCAACGCGTGAATCAGTCCCTGCGACGCCGAACCCGGCCCCAACCCTCCATCGAGCAGCGGCTTCGACCAATCGGTGATCACCTTAGCCGGATCGAAATCATAGCGATTGCCCAAGCCGTGACACTCGGGACAAGCTCCATACATACTGTTGAAAGAGAATGACCGTGGTTCCAGCTGCGGCACGCTGATGCCGCAATCCGGACAAGCTAGCTTCTCGGAATAAAGCTGCTGCTCGCCGCCGACCACGGAAACCTGCACCAACCCGCCCGCCAGCTTCATCGCCAGCCCCACCGACATTTCCAGCCGATGCTCGATCCCCGGCTTCACCAGCAAACGGTCGATCATCACTTCAATCGTGTGGTTCTTGCGCTTGTCCAGATTCAGGTCGTCATCCAGGTTTACCAATTCGCCATCAACGCGGGCTCGGGTGTACCCGTGCTTGAGCAGCGTCTCCATCTCTTTTTTGAACTCGCCCTTGCGCCCGCGCACAATCGGCGCCAGCACCATTACGCGGTCCTCGGGCGTCAGCGCCATCACCCGCTGCACAATCTGCTCGGCCGATTGCCGGCTGATGGCTTGCCCGCACTTGGGGCAATGCGGCACGCCGATAGAAGCGAATAGCAGGCGAAGATAATCGTAAATTTCGGTGATCGTTCCTACGGTGGAGCGCGGGCTGCGGCTGGTGGTCTTCTGCTCTATCGAGATGGATGGGCTAAGTCCATCAATTGCATCAACATCCGGGCGTTCCATCTGGTCCAGAAACTGCCGGGCGTAGGTCGATAAAGTCTCCACGTAGCGGCGCTGCCCTTCGGCATAAATAGTGTCAAAGGCAAGCGAGGACTTGCCCGACCCGCTCAGCCCGGTCACCACCGTGAGCGTGTTCCGGGGAATCTCGACATCAATGTTCTTGAGATTGTGCTGGCGCGCCCCCCGCACCGAGATCTTAGTAATCGCCATTTAGAGTAATGTCCAAAATTCAGGCTGGACTGCCCTTACGTAATGTCGACAGGTCTGCAGGCGTGTCCGACAGTAGGAGTGCACAGCTCTACTTCGTATCTTACTATGCTGGCCCAATACGGCGCACCTTAGCGGGCGCATCCGGGTCGCCACTAGCGGCAGACGGCAAGGCGGGTAGATTGAAGAAACCGAGTAGACGGAAGTTAAGCCTTCGGCATCTGAATACTGCAACTTAACAAGGGTGGGTTGACCGTGATTTCGCTCTTCATGCCTCTGATTCTCTGCGTGACGGTTGTAGTATCCGTCGGCCTCGGCGTCCTCGCTGCCTATGTGACCGTAATCAGCATTCTTGATCTATGTGGCCGCGCAGCGCAGCAACAGCCTGCAAGACCGCGGTTGGTTCTCGTGCCTACGCAGAACCACGCCAGCGGGGACTAGCCATCGTCGTCGTCACAAGTCCTGTTGGGTATCCATTCTCTTTTTACGTTCTCATCTAGACCGCTACTTCGATGTAGCATTAGACTTGCGTCTATGCCATCCTTCCCACCGTCACGCCGCAAATATCGTCTTGTAGTAGTTGCGCTTCTGTTCCTGGTTAGCGGTCTCGCCGCGGCTCAGGATTCCGCAGCCCGGCCCAATCCGGCACCGGCCCACGCACAGGTGCACGCGCTCAAAGTGACGATTCTCTCGACTATGCTAGCAGACGATGGAATCGGCGAGTGGGGATTCTCTGCGCTGGTCGAGGCCGATGGCCGGCGAGTGTTGGTGGACACGGGAAATCGCCCCGACACGGTGCTCCAGAATGCGAAGGAGCTGGGCATCGACCTTTCCACCGTGACCGACGTCGTGCTCACGCACAATCATTACGACCACGTGGGCGGGCTGGTGACGCTGCGCCGCGAACTGATGAAGAAGAATCCCTCAGCCCTGTCGCGAGCTTATGTTGCTAAAGGAATTTTTTACAGCCGTCCTTCCACCAAGGGCGAGGACAACACGATGATCGCGATCAAAAAGGAATATGAGGCTACCGGCGGAAAGTTTATCGAACACGATCACGCCGAGGAGATTTTTCCCGGCGGTTGGCTCACGGGACCGGTTCCGCGCATATATCCCGAGCGCAACTGGAGTGTGACCGGGAAGGTGAACACGCCTGCAGGCCTGGTAGAAGACAATATTCCGGAGGACCAGTCGCTGGTCATCAACACGGCTCAGGGCTTGGTACTCATCTCCGGTTGCGGCCATGCCGGAATCGTCAACACGCTCGCCATGGCGCGCGGCGAATTCGCCGACGAGCCCGTGTATGCGGTGCTGGGCGGCTTCCACTTGTTCGCCGCGACCGACGCTCAAGTGGATTGGACTGCCGACAAGCTGAAGGAATTTGGAACGTCTTATTTGCTAGGGGCGCACTGCACCGGCATCGAAAGCGTCTACCGTATCCGCCAGAGATTGGGCTTGCCGCGCGGAGCAGCCGTGGTGGGCGCGGTCGGGGCAACGTTTGTGCTGGGCGAAGGCATTCATCCCGGCCGACTCGCACAGTAGAGCTGCCGGACCCTGGCGCAGTCAGTGCTTCGCTCGGGAAACGAACGGCGTGATGTCTCGCAATTCCTTTTTAAAATCGCGCTGTAGCAACTTGTGATGATCCCGGCGCAACTCTAGAATCGTTCGCTGAAATGCTTTTAGATTCATCCGAGCTTCAGAGTCCGAAACCGCATGAGTGTCCGTGCAAGCTAACAGCAAATCATCCATTTCACGCTGAACATTGGCTAGCACCTTTAAGTATAGGTCGGTGTTCCGATTCGAGGCGAACATCCCATGAGTCATAGCGAAGACTGTCGTAAATGGACCATCCACAAGCGTAGATGTAGACTGCGCTTCGCTAAGAACTCGCAGCCCCACCAATTGCGCATGTAAGGGCAAGATGTTCGGCTGGTAGAGGCGTTTTACAATAGATGCGTAAATCGGAATGTCGAACCCGCGCAATGCAAATGTTTTCACGGACAACACAATGGTTTTTGAGAATCTGAACAGGAAAACGGTCTTCTCTGGCACGACACGGATGCAAATAACGCCGGAGACGTAACTATTGGTTTCGTTGAGATCGCGGGGATAAGCAACAACTGGATCGCTTTCATAAAAGCGCACTATCGTCTTTTCGATTTCAGAGCGCAACTCTAGTTCGGTGCGTGCTTGACATGCATTGAGAGCTTTTTCCAGCTTCTCGTCCAGTGCATCAACAAGGTCGGCTAACCCCGAACCACCAAACGCAACCTCATACAGACCATCAGCAAGCGTTTGTGGTTTTATTTTCGTGACCGAGGTTTTGAGGTCACCATAACATTCCTCGGAATCGGCGCAAAGAACGGCCTGATTTCCCGCGCACCAAAAAGCGGCAATAAGCGTCATACGCTTCCTCGTTGGCAGCCGCGTTGGTTTAGCATGACAAGGCTGCCTTGATCAACTTTCACCCCCGGCACTTCTTTTGTAAAGTGAGGGACCCTGGCTTTCGTCGCGTGGCTGAAACCACATTAAGAGTGCGGGCTTTAGCCTACTGGGTTCCAGACGACTCAGCGGCCTGATTTCAATGAGATGGTCTCTAGGTTGTGAACCCAACGCGCCGGTCGCTTGTCATCCGACACGATCAGTTGAAAAGGGCCGTTCTTCCCGAGCGGCTGTCCATCGCGAGCATCCGCCACAATCACCTGACCTTCATGAAAGCTGGGATCGACTTCAGCCAGAGAAAGCACGACTGAATATCCATCCGAGCCAGTCGCCATTACGTAACTAGTCATCGCCTCTCCATGAAGTTCCTTGCCGAGAGGCGCGTTCACCTTGGCTAGCAGAGTCGCCAGCGGAACTCCCGAGTAAGTTTCGGAGGCATTCGTATGGCTGTTGTGAACAGTGATCGTAACGTGCGGCAGCAGGTGAAAATCGGTGAGTGACAGCGCGACAGGAGCTTGACCGGAATCGTCGCTGAGCACCAGTGTATCGGGCGCATAAGCTACCTGGGGCGAGCTCACTTCGCCGACCTGCAGAACTACCGGGAAGATCTGGCTCGCGTCCTTTACCTCAGGCGCACTGACCTGAGGCAAGCTAACAAAGATACGTTCAGACCAAGTCTTGAATTCCTGGGCGGAAACTGACAGAGCATAACCGCCAGCTTTCAGGTTGAGGCCAACCTGACCATGATCATCGGTCTCAAGCTTCCTTGCAGTCTCTTCGGACGAAGGCGCGAGTTTAATCTGGGCATGTGCGATAACGGCTCCAGTTTGATCGCTCACGCGGATGATTACCGGTGTAGTTGCCGCCTGCTGCGCGAAGAGCCCGACAGAAGGGAAAACCACAGCACAGAGCAAAGCAATTCTAAAATTTAACCTGCGCATGCTGGAAGCATAACGCGGCGATCGGTTGATGTCAGTAGCCCATCCGGTCCTACATGTAGCCGCGCACAAACTACTTCGATTGCACTTCGATTGCCTCTGCCACATTCATAGTCCCCTTGCCCTGTCCGCCAACTTCTATCTTCCGCCCGTGCTTCAAGTATGCGGCGATCACGCCGGGCTGCGACCATTCCAGATCCCATCCGTTCTCGATCGCGAGAAGAGTATAGGCTCCGGGAACCACGCTTCGCAGTGTGAACGTCCCATCCAGATCGCTCTGGTCGCGGCGAAAAAGATCGCGGTTCACTGCCGGGTCTTTCGGCACCAGGACCACCATCGCTCCCGCCAAGCCCTTACCCGCGTGCGTTGCTGTGCCCCGAATCTCCACGCTCCCGCTCACGAGAGTAAGCAAGATCGAAGGTGAGGAACCCGCCGCAATCGTGAGCGTGTGACCCGATACTTCGGCGCCTTCGGCCGACATGCGCACAATCGCGTAGCGCTTCCCACCACCCCACACCGCGACTTCATAGCGGCCAACGGCGATCTGCTTAAGTTCCGCTTCTCCTTTGGAATCGCACGAAGACGCAGCAACCATTCTGTTTCCTGAACGCAAGCCGACCGTGAGGCCGGATGGCAGCGCGGCTTCTCCGGGTATCTGCACCGAGACTTTGACACTACCCACAGCGTCCGCTTTCGAGGCGTCGACCTCGTCCCCGTCTTTAGTGAGATCGACTCCATTCATCTGCAGGCTCTGGCCTTGTCCAAAGAGCCGGATGTTGTAGCGGCCTGCGGGAATGCCGGTGACTTCCACCAGTCCGGGTGAGGCGCTGCGAGTAATGCTGGTCGTCTGGACGTGCGTATAACCATCAAAGGCCGGCTGTTCCAGTTGAGGGAAAAAAGAACCGCGGTTACCCGTGTCCGGCACACGAAAAAGCATGCGCAGTGATGGCACGGGAGAGAAGTGGATATCCGCCTCCACGCGTTCGCCGCCCCGGATTGGAATGGGTAGCGCGTCGTCGGTATCGGTCACGTCCGGATAGTAAGTGACCGGATAAGCAACATCCAAAGATCGATCAACCGCAGGCGGAACTTCGTCCTGATCGGATTCTGCATTAGCATTCTTGGAACTCCCTGATCGTGACGATTCCGAAGGAGGATGCACCGCGTACCAGGGCTTGGCGCTCGCCGATAAGAAGTAAGTACCGGGCCTGAGCGGCGTCATCTCATACTCTCCCAGATCGTTTGTCTGGGCCAAGTTCGTTTGGCGGACTTGATCCACGCCCGAGGTGTGGTCGTCATAATACAACGTCACGGCGGCGTGGCGAACCGGCTCGCCTGCTTCATCCAGAACTTTTCCTGCGATTACCGCATCCGGCGCGAGGCGGAGCACCAGGGTTTCAGTGTCGAGTCCGGCGCCAGTCACAATCGCGGTAGAAAACTGGTCGTGCTGATCGTAGCTCGCGGCAATAAACCCGCGCCTCGCTCCTCCCAGTGAATACTTACCGACGGGCACGCTGGTGAACTCGAACTTACCGTCTTCGCCCGTGATCATAGACTCGAACTTGTTCGGATCTTTCTCATCCCGCAAAGTGATTCGCGAGCGAGCGAGAGGACGCAGATCAGTCTTGCTGACCACGGTTCCGGAAATTCTGTAGCCGCCTGAGATCGGCAAGCGGGGCACAGTTGCAGTTTGCTGTGCGGATAACGCACGCGCTCCGAACAAACAGAGAACCGTCCCCAACCACAAGGAACGTAACGAATTTGAGCAATCCGCCATGTTCTCCCGCTATGCTCTACTCCACGCTGGAAATAATCTCCAATTGCACGCTCGCCTTCTGTCCGGCGGTAAAATGCACAACCTGTCCCTTGGTTTCATAAACTTTCATCGCTTCCGCGTCGCGATAAGGCAAGTTCCGTTGCGGATTCTTGAAAGCCAGTACGCGATAATTCCCCGGCGCGACCATCTGATAATTGAAAGTTCCATCGGAAGACGCCCCGAGTTCCAGAAACTGTCCTGAGCTGTCAGGCAAGGGGATGCAATACACATAGCCGACCGGTGCCGTGCGCGCCGAGTCGAGCGCGGGAGCGGGAAGTCCGATCAATGTGCCTTCGAGTTCCGCGTTATCATCGCGCATCGTGATGTCGATCGATCCATTCGCGCCGGGTACCACCACCAAAGGCTCGCGTAGCAAATCCACCCCGCCCATCGTCGCCGATGCCACATAACCACGCGCGGCATGCAGCCGTAACCAATACCGACCCGGCGCCAGATTCTCCAGAACCAACAAGTCATCGTTCGGCCCCATGGGCTGACGAATCGATCCGGCCTTCTGCGCACCAAAATCGTCCATCGAGACAGCACTGATATTGATATCCAGTCGCGGCCCACGGAGAGAAAACGTGTGTTTGCCATCACTCCATGTTCCGAACCGTGGCCCTTCGGTCGAGGTAAATTCCTCCTTAACATTCACGTTGATGGAATTGCTTCCCGCCATCACCATCGCCGGACCTTCAGCCGGCGCTCCGGCCACCGTAAGGTTCACCGAGCCGGTCACCGAATTCTGCCCATACCTCGCTGCCTCCACAAGGTATTTTCCATTCGGCAGTTGCCCGTCGATCATCTGCCTTCTCTGGTTGTAGCTAAGTGAATAGCCGGGGCCGCGCTGCCCTTGCAGTGATACCGTGATATTCATTCCGCCGGTCTCTTCCGAATTGGTCACTGGAACCTTGACCAGATAGTAAGGCTGGCGGACGAGAGAAAGATCCGCCTGAAAAATTTGCCCAGCCGTAAGCTGAATCGTGGAAGCTTCCGCAAAATCGGCGGCGCCGGGGTAATACACCGGTGGGAAGCCGTAAAGCTGTCCGCCGGGAACCGCGGTTACGGGGTCGTTGTCCATCCACTCACTGGTCAGCACCTTATAGGTGCCAGGCTGCAACTCGGCAAAACGGAACTCGCCATTCGAGTTTGTGTACGCTGAGTTTTTCTGCACCCAGTGCGGGCTGCCCTCCTGCACCTCTCTAGAAAAGAGCAGCACATCCACGCGGTTCGCCGGATCGGCTGCCGAAGCAGTAACGCGCCCCTTAATCAACCCCTCGGGCATCAGAGAAAGAGTAATATCAGCGCCGGGCGAGACTTCGACCGGTCTTCTCTCATTCGGATCGTCCAGAAATCCCGGCTTGCGAGCCATAAGAAAAGCGACATTGCGATTATCTTTCGGAAGGGTAACTTCGAAATGTCCCTCGCCATCGGTGAGCGTGGCGTAGCGATTGTCACCGGTATATACGATGGCGCGGCCAACCGGGTCATGGGTCACGGCATTGACCACGATGCCGTGGACGGTGTTGGATTGGTTCTCAGATTGTAGAGATTGGCCGAATGCTTGCGCGCAGATGTACCCGCCGGCCGCAAGAAACAAAACCAGGGCGAAGGTTAAGTTCTGGATCCGAGCACAAGACGGAATCCGAAAATAGGAGCAGATCAACCGGTGTTTTTCCAGAAGCGCGGGATCGTTGGCGCTGCGCAAAGAGATTACTCCTAGGTCATCGTTCCCAGGGTCGGGCCGGATAGCACGTTACACGTTAATCGCTGGCGATCAACGGGCCTTACATTTAACTGCTTTTGGCTTCAGTCCGTCAATCGCCAATAGGCGCGCCCAGCGCGGGCGTACCCGTGTTAGCATCTCGGTAGTTGCCCCGCGGCGGAACGCGCATGGCCTGTCGCCCCATCTCGACATTGTTTCCTGTGATGCTTCTGGGAGCCCTTTTAGTTTCCTCCGCTCCCGCCGCCGAGCCGTCTCCGTGGCTTGAAATTCACTCCACCCACTTCACCGTCATCACCGATGCTGGCGATAAAAAAGGAAAAGAAGTTGCGCTGCGCTTCGAGCAGATGCGCGCCGTCTTCGCCATCCTGCTGATGAAAGAACGCCTCAACCAGCCGGTGCCGCTCACCATCCTCGCCTTCAAGAACGATAAGACCTATTACCAGAGCGCGCCTCTGCGGCAGGGGCGAGACAATCAAGGGCAGCCCATCGCCGTTCCCGGCTTTTTTCTCTCTGGGCAAGGCCGGAACGAAGACCAGGATTTTATCGTGCTGAACGTGTTCGAGGAAGAATCCTGGCGCGCCGTCGCTCACGACTTCGCTCATCTGCTCTTGAACTACAACTATCCTCCGGTCCAGGGATGGTTCGACGAAGGCTTCGCCGAATACTTCAGCTCCATCCGCGTCGACGATAAGAAGTACGAAATCGGCGGCGATCCTGAGCTGACCTCATCTTCCACCACGGATTTGCTGGGCAATCAGCGCGACGTGCGGAATCCGCCGAAATCTCTAACCGAACTCCTCAGCGGTCAGGTCTGGCTCACATTGCCGGACCTGCTCACCATGAAGCATGACACTTCCACATACACCGAAGGCACGCATCACACGCTGTTCTACGCGCAATCGTGGATGACGGTGCATTACCTGCTCCACGCGCAGAAGCTGCCGGAGACCGGAACATATTTCGATTTGGTGGAGAACCAGCATGTGCCGGTGGAAGAAGCCATCCAAAAAGCTTACGGAGTGACCGCTGCGCAGTTCGACCAGGCGGTGAAAGATTACTTCCACTCGCTCACGCCGCTGTTCGTCGCGATGGATGCCTCCAAGCAATCGAGTGCACCCGCGAATGCGACGCAGGTCTACACATTTCCATCGCCAGTAGCTCCCAGCGACAGTGCAATCATCGCCAAGCCGATGCGTGAAGTCGATGCTCGCGCTTCGATCGCTGAAATGAAGGTCAGAATCCCCGAACGCCGCGACGCCGCGCTGCAAGAGTTGAAGACGCTGGCCACGACTCCCGATCCGGCCACCACGAAAGCTCCCACTAAGAACGATAAGGATAAAGATAAGGGCAACGAAACGGATACTCTGGTCACGGCGCAGGGCAACGAGATCGCCCACCGCGCGCTTGCCTGGGACCACATCCAGCGCGGCGAGTTCGATGAAGCCGTCGAAGAACTGGGCGACGCGGCGGCACTCGACCGGCGCGATATGTGGATCCGTTACTACCTTTCTGAGCTGAAATACCGCATGGCCCAGGCAAAGCATGCCGATATTCAGGGCTTGCCCAACATGATGCAGGATCTGCGCGCCGTGCTCGAGTGGTATCCCGAATTCGCCAACGCTGATGACCTGATGGCGATGGCGCGACTCGAAGGCGGAGGTCCGATCGCGGCCATGCAGGCCGAACATGCGGCCATGCAGCTCAGTCCGCGCAACCAGCAGTACGTTTACCATCTCGCGGAAATCTACATCGCCGATAAAAAATGGGATGCGGCGAAGGGCGTACTGGAACGCTTGAAGAGCGGTAGTGATGCCGAAGTTGCCGCTCTGTCGCGCGCGGAGCTGGAGCGAATTCCTACCGAGCAGAAGTACGGTCTTTCGCCCGCTACGGCAACGGCGGCGCAAAAACTTTCTGCCCAGCCTTCTCCCTTTGACGTGCTGGAGCAGGACGCCGCCAAGCGCGCCGCGCAAGAGCAAAGCACCACGGCGGACAAGCGCCCGGCTAAATTCGTCCAGGGACGGCTGGTGCGCGTGGACTGCTCTCAATCTCCGTCGGCGGTTCTTACTGTGGCCGCTGGCGGAGTCGTTCTGAAACTGCGCACCGCCGACTACAAATCTCTGCTGCTCATCGGCGCCGACAGCTTCTCGTGCGAGTGGAACAACCGCGCCGTCTCGGTGAACTACCGCCCCGGCGGAGCCGCGGATGGAGACTTGGTGTCAGTCGAGGTGCGGTGAACTCACGGCTTTGCTACCCGTTGTCATCCTGAGGAAGCGGAGTTCTCGGCGAAGCCGAGGACTCCCGACGAAGAGCCTGCCCTGAGCCTGCCGAAGGGACCTCTGCAGTTGGCCGGCGCGCCTGTTGATTTCTACCTTGAAATAATCTTGTGCGCATCCTTTGGACACGCTCGGGCTGGGCGCGATTTCTGCATTCGTTCACGGTACCCCAATAGATCACCTCGTAGTGGAATCACCACATTAGCAAGAAATTTCCCCTAAATCCGGACGTCTAAAAGAGTTAGACGTTAAATCTCTGGAACCAACGGCTTAGGGGTGACGATTGGCTTTGTAGCTGACCGTCACTGCCTCGACCATGATCGCTGATTTGAATCGCGGGAACAAGGTTGGATGTCACAGCGGGGTTGTGGAAAGGTTAAATTCAAAAAGCCAGGCTCTAGTGTAGCGGAAGGGGAAGTTGCGGCATCCGGTAGGGACGAATCATGCCATCTTCCATTGGCCGAGGAGTAACTTTTTCTCTCGCTACATGCGCTTGCCCTGGCGGAATCTCGTCGCCCCATTGGGTCCACCCTCTGCGCGTGCTGCGGGCAAAGAGTTCGAGAAAGGGAGCCGGGCTGCAATGCTCGATCATGTCGTAAAGCCCATCTGGTTTTTGCGAATGGCGTTGTTTCATGCAGATGGTATTTTCGGAGGCGATCTTTGAGATCGGGAGGGAAGGACATGCCATTTCGGCGTGGTATCCTTCTGCAGATGAATCGTAAAAACGAGGAAATCCGCAATGAATAAAATATTCGTTACCGTGTCCGGCGGCTGCGCCTACGTCATGGAGGACACGCTGCCCCCGGGCTTCACTCTCGAAGTCATCGACTTCGACAACATCGAGGCCGGCGACAGCTTTCCGTCGGCGGAGGCCCTCGAATATTGCACGCAGCACGATCTGTACGAGGCACCAAGACCATCGCAGCGATGAATCTGCATTGCAGAACCGAACTTGGCCTCACCTACAAGGCCGGTTCACAGATCGCCCGCGTAATCAGTGAAGATTGGTGCAGTCGCGAACTTTACTGCGCGGCATGCGCTTCCGACCGACTGTCATCCTCGAAGGTCAACACTCCCGCAATTGATTTTGTCTGTCCCCAATGCGACCAGTGCTTCCAGTTGAAGAGCTTTAAGACCTGGAACCAAAAGAAGATTCCCGATGCTGGTTATGAATCGATGCTTCGCGCAATAAGGTCAGATAGAGTCCCCAACTTGCTTGTCCTCCAATATTCCGCAGACTGGGTGGTCCAGAACCTTCTCTTGGTCCCTAGGGTTTTCTTCTCCGAAAGCGTCATCGAGAAGCGGCCTCCGCTCGGTCCTAAAGCGCGGCGGGCCGGTTGGGTAGGGTGCAATATCCTTTTGGACCGAATCCCTCTGGATGGGAAGATTCCCGTTGTGGCGAACGGCGCACCTGTCGCGGAGCAGCAAGTTCGGGAGGAATTCTCGCGTATCAGTAAGCTAGCAGAAGTTCCGCCCTCCGTCAGGGGCTGGACGCTCGATGTACTTACCATCGTACGCAAGTTAGCGAAGTCTCGCTTCTCACTTCAAGAACTGTACGAGCTTGAACCCTACCTGCAGAATATTCATCCGCGCAATCGAAACGTGCGACCGAAAATACGACAGCAACTACAGATTCTTCGAGACCTGGGCTTGATTGAGTTCACGAACCCTGGAAACTACGCGATCCGCAGCTAGGCTTCTGGGTCCTTCCTCGGGAGCCCTCTGCTTCGCTGAAGACTCCGCTTCGTCAGGATGACAGGCGGTTGGTAGTAGAATTGGCAACCGGCCAGCGTCGGTTGGGTTGAGACGACTGACGACCTTGGGCAAATTTGCTACCTGGAGACATCCGCGATGCGACATATTGCTATGCTTCAGCGACTTCCAGACCGACAGCGGAATAACACTCCCGCGGCATTATGATCTGCGCTATACCCAGGAACCGCAGAATAGCCCGACCCGCGCTTACGATTGGGACATGACCGCGGACAAGGTCTTCACCAACATTGGTCTTGATCCCGCGAATTTTCAGATCAAGTAATTCAGATCAAGTAATGAAGGGTAGTTTGCCGGCAAACGAAAAAACCCTCCCGCTGGGAACGGGAGGGTTGAAATCGCGGTAACTGCAGGCTAGGCACGGACGACATTGCCTGCCTGAAAGCCTTTGGGACCTTTCAGCAGATCGAACTCCACGGTCTCACCTTCATTGAGTGAGCGGTAGCCGTTCTCCTGAATGGCGGAGAAATGTACGAAAACGTCTTCCCCCGTGGAGCGCTGGATAAATCCATATCCCTTCGCCCCGTTGAACCACTTTACTGTTCCCTTCTCTCTCACGGAAAAACTCCTTTCGACTCATCGCGAAGAATAGGTTCCCCGAATGTCCTGTATCGTTGTCCCGGCAAGCCGGGACGCCCCCTCAGGAAAACCAGTGGAACTCGGCTGCGTCTCTCAGCGACCAAGAAATTGCCCCAAAGCAAAAGACTCCTCGGTGCGCCACCGCATAAAGAAAATGCGGCGCGAACTTTTGGAGCCTTGCACCCTCGATGCTGATTTCTACGGCGGTACTCAAGACGTCAACCTGCCTTACGAACTCACTGCCCGGCATGCGCCGGGAATGAGCAACGAATAATAAGCAGTATTAAATCGATTCGCAAGTGAAATTAGATGAAATGAATCGAAATGTAACCACAGGTCATGTGAAATCCTTTAACAGGGTATAAGAAACGATGGTAATCCGGGCTGGACCTTCGTTCGCGGGAGAAGTCAGAACTAGCCGCAAGCCTTTGATAGGATTAGGCAAACGACCGTGCCTGAGCCAACCATAGCTACCGCTCCACTCCAGCCGAAGGACCCGCCCACGCCCACGCGACGGCGCTACCGGGCGCGATCGTCGGGAATGGCCATTTCCACTGTGCGGTATCTTCTGCGCACCGACGTGCACACTTTTGCCTTTTCGGTGGCGGCCAATGCGATTCTCTCGTTCTTCCCTTTCGTCGTGTTGCTGATGACGTTGATCCGGCGCGTGTTTCATTCGCGCGTGATGTATGACGTGGTAGTGGAGCTGCTGCGCGACTATCTTCCCGCCGGTCAGGATTTCGTGATTCGTAATCTGACTGCGATGGTAAATACGCGGCAGCGCGTGCAGGTAGTTTCGCTGGCGATTCTGCTGGTCACTTCTTCCGGAATATTTATGCCGCTGGAAGTAGCGCTGAATCGCATCTGGAGATTTCCCAGTAACCGATCGTACTTTGGCAATCAGCTGATCTCGCTCGGGCTGGCCTTCGGTTGCGGCGTGCTGGCGCTGCTCTCCGTCGCGCTGACCGCGGGCAATGTGTCGCTGATGGGATCACTGCTGCGCGGCCACGGCGCAGGATTTATTACGCTGGTGGGATTTGTAGTGATGAAGGTGTCGGCTCTTGTCGCGAGCATCGCCATCTTCTTCCTGATTTACTGGGTGTTGCCGAACGGCAAAGTTCCGGCGCGCGCTGTATTACCGACTGCGATCATCATGGGATTACTTTCCGAAGCGCTGAAGTACGGCTATATTCTAGCGTTGCCGTGGCTGAACTTCGCCGAAGTGTACGGTCCGTTTGCGCTTTCGGTGAGCATGATGTTCTGGGCGTTTCTATCCGGATTGCTGCTGCTAGCGGGGGCGAATCTCAGCGCCGAAGAACATCAGAGAGAAGAGCATCAGCGGCAAATGGATTAGCGGGTATCGGTTCTAAGCATTTTCGTTGCGACGATCGGCTGGTCCTGGAAATCACGTCCAAGAAATCCACAGGGGCTTGGTGACATCCGTCACAGCATCGGTCCCAACCGCAGACTAGGATGGCGTCGGTTCCCCGGATTCCTCTGAGCAGATCGATTCCAGGTGATTGGCTATGGCCAAGAGTTGCTGGCGTCTGCTCGCCGCTTTTTTGTTGCTGTTCTCTTTGATGCTCTCGGTACCAGGATTTCTGCGCGGGCAGGATGCTGCCCCAGATCGTTTGCCTGCAGATCATTTCCAGGCAGATCGTCCGCAGATCGTTGCGCCTGCGCCTACTCCAATATTGGGGCCGGTGCGCGGTCCGGTCTCAACTCCGATCTGGATTCCGCCTCCTAACCTGCCCCGGCATTATCCGAATGCTCCTTCCGTTTTCCAGCAACTTGTCCGCAGCGCAGGGATTATTTTCTCCGGCCGGGTCACCTTTGTTGGAAATGCGATCCCGGCATCGGGACAATATCCCGCGTCCAGTACCGTTACGTTCCGCGTGGACCAAGCGGTACGCGGCGTTTCGACAGGTCAGAGTTTGACCATCCGCGAGTGGGCCGGCCTTCGGAGCAGCGGAGAGCGTTACTACGTGGGCGAGCGCGTGTTTCTGTTCTTGTATTCCCCCGGCAAGTTGGGGCTCACCAGTCCGGTGGCTGGAGGCATGGGACGGTTCGCGATGACTTCCCAGGGCAACGTGATAATGAGCCCGCGGCACATGGTTAATTTTGCTAACGATCCTATTCTTGGCGGAAAAACCGTTATCTCTTCGGCCGAGTTTGCTCAGGCCGTGCTTCGCTCGGGCGGGGAATGATCCGGATGTGAAAATGGTAAAAAACAAAAGCGCGCGTTCATTCTTCCTACGGCTGGCCACAGCCTTGGCTGTCGTTCTTTTCTTTGTCGTCGTTGCTCGCGCCGGCGGCCCTGAGTATGTAGCAGGCCCGAGCTACTTCAACTCCTCAATGATGGGCCAGCCTGTTACTTGGTCGTTAGGACAGGTGAACTACTACACGGATCAGGGCGACCTGAGTCCGATCCTGCCTAACACCGCCGCGAATTCTTTCGTGGCCAACGCCTTCAGCCAGTGGACTGCGGTTTCCACGGCATCGCTCACAGTAAACGCCGCCGGCCAGCTCGCCGAGGACGTTAACGGCGGTAATATTGAGGTCAATTCGAGCGGAATCGTCACCGCGCCTGTTGACATCACGCCTTCGGCTATGCAAACGCCAGTCGGCATCGTCTACGACTATGACGGCACGGTAACCGACGCTTTGCTCGGCGCAGGCGCGGGCGATTCGTCGCAATGTTTCTGGAACGCCGTCTATGGCGGCACGGATAACTTCGGCGCAACCGCAAATTTCCTACACTCTCTAGTCGTCATCAATGGCCCGTGCGCGCTGCAGTCCTCGCAACTTACGGATGTGGAATACCGGCTGGTCCGTGTGCTGGGCAGCGTACTCGGCCTGGGCTGGTCGCAGATGAATCTGAACGTAATCACCGGCAATCCGACGCCCACACCCGCTGACTTCGCCGGCTTTCCCGTGATGCATTACATGGACCCGGTGACGTGCGTCCCCATCACGCTCTGCTACGCCAACCCCTATGAGCTCGCACCCGACGACATAGCAGCGCTCTCCCGTCTGTATCCGTTGGCAACACCCAGCTCGACCACCGCTCGCATTTACGGCTCGGTTTACTTTGTGAACCACACCGGCGCCGAAGCGCAGCCCATGCAGGGCGTGAATGTGGTCGCGCGCTGGATCGATCCTTCTACCGGCCAACCCTCGCTTCAGTACGCAGCTTCTTCAGTCTCCGGTTTTCTCTTCACCGGCAACGCCGGCAATCCCATCACAGGCTTAACTGATCCGTTGGGGAATCCATACAGCCAGTTTGGATCGACCGATCAGGCTGTAGAGGGATTCTTTGATCTGGGTGGACTGCCCATCCCGAACGGCGCCAGCACGGCGCAATATCAGTTAACCGTAGAGGCTCTGGATCCAGTTTGGTCGGAGGGCGTGTGCCCCTACGACGATATTCAGGTTGCACTCTCCGGAATTTCTCAGCCGATCGTGGTAACCGTAAACGCGGGCGGAGAGTTTGAGCAGGACCTGCTCATGGCTGACAGCGCGCAGCCCGTACCACAATGGGCCGCGACCGAAACCTGGAGCGCTCCCGCAACGGTTCTTTCTCCGGGAGACTGGGTGGGCTCGTTGAGCGGCTATGGCGATTCAGCTTACTTCCTGATCAATGCTCAGGCGAACCGTACGCTGTCGATTGCCGTGACTGCGCTCGATGAAACGGGCGCACCGAGTGAGTCCAAGCTCCAGCCGGTGGTTGGCATCTGGACTCTCGGCGATCCGCAAGGCATCCCTCCGCCTTCTTATACGCCGGCCCCGTTCAATTCAGGCACGTTCGCCATGAGCCGCCTCGATGCGCAAATTCTGAATTCCAACAGCTTCATCCTCGGCATCGCCGACCTGCGCGGCGACGGCCGCCCCGATTACCACTATCACGCGCATGTGCTCTATGGAGATTTGGTGAACCCGCCGCGGCTCCCGGTAAGCGGCGGTGCAATTACTTTGCAGGGTACCGGCTTTGCTCCCGGACTCGGCATTGCCGTGGGCGGCAAGACCGTGCCCCTGCTGGCCACCAACGCCAGCCAGATGCTGGTCACCGCTCCCGCTCAAAGCGATGGGCCGCAAACCATCACCGTCACTGATCCTGTCAGCGGAGCATCCTCCGTTATGACCGATGCGCTCACCTTCGGGGCCGCTTCCACCGACAGGCTCCTCGTGTTGCAGGGAGCTAACCCTCCAACACCGGTTGGCGTGCAGGCCACTAATCCGGTGAGTGTGCGTGTAGTTGCTTCCGATGGCGTTACTCCCGTAGCCGGAGCAACCGTAGGATGGACAACTACAAACGGCGTCACGCTCTCAGTCTGCGGCGGCGTTTCCAGTTGTTCCGCAACCAGCGACGAAAGCGGCATGGCAACCACCTCGGTTACGCCCTCGGCAACAGGAGTCGCATCGATTACCGCAACGCTAGCGCCCGGTGTGTATAACCCTGCGCAGTCGGTTGCTGCAACACTTCTCGCAACGTCTTCGCCCACGGCCATCGGCGTAACCACGCCCTATCTCTGGGTCGCACAGGGGGCGACCGTGAGTGTGCCGATCACTGCCCGGGTGCTGAGCGCAGGCGCGCCCAAGAGCGGCGATGCGGTTTGCTTCTCAATCGCCCAGGGCACCGGCTCGCTGAGCCCTACCACCCCCGCGTGCTCAAGCTATTCTGTCTCTGATCAGGCGACCACTAATAGCGCTGGCTACGCCTCGGTCATGCTCACATTGACGAACTTCACCGCCAATGTACAACTCACCGCTTGTGTCGCCGGAGGCAGTCCTTGCGCGACCGTCTATGGGAACGCGGTCGCCCCCTCACAACTCAACTTGCAGCCTGTATCAGGAGCAGGCCAGGTTGTTACTGGAAGCCCGTTTCAACCGCTGGTGGTGCGCGTGACGGACTCCTCGTCGCCACCAAATCCCGTCCTCGCGGCAAGCGTGTTCTTTCAATCCACCGTGTTACGCGCGGCCGGGGACAATCCCGTGCTCACGCCCGGCGATCCTTCGGCTACGCAAACAGACACGCTAGTCATCCTCAGTGAGAGTCAGAGCGCTGTGCTAAGTAACGCCAACGGCCTGGCCAGCTTCGTCCCATCGGCCGGATCATTTACCGGCCCGTTGGAGGTTGAGATCCAGGTTTCGGCGGGAACCACAGCCGCGCTGCAGGATGTGATGGAGAGCCTTCCAGCCGCCAGCGGGAACGGGAACACGGCACCTACGGGCAGTCCAAAGCGCTGGATTCCCACATTTACCAGACCTTCTCAGTGGCTTCGCGAGGATAACCTTTGAGCAGGTCCCGGAGGGACCATCGAAAATAGCCCGCCAGTTTGCTGGCGGGATCAGTGCTTTAATACGGTCTCCGTGCCGGAGGCACGGCTGCAATTCAATCGATAGTGATGATTTCAGAAGTCCCTAATGGGACTTGCTTCCAAGGGCGCTATCTACCGGCGTTAAAACGCCAGGCTATTGTCGAAAGTCCCCCCCGGACCTCCCTTGAGACGCCGCTCGCTTCGCTCGCGGGACAGCCGAGGCGGCTGTCCCCACATGTGTCGTGCTGAAGCCTGAAAGCCGGAGCCCGAAGTCCGATTTATTTCTTCGTCCATTGATCGACCCAGTCGTTCACGGTCTTGTACCAAAGCTGCGAGTTCTGCGGCTTCAGCACCCAGTGGCCTTCGTCGGGGAAATAGAGCATCTTTGAGGGCACGCCTTCCATTTGCAGCGTAGTAAAGAGCTGCAGGCCTTCGCTCACATCAAGGCGGTAGTCGCGCTGTCCGTGGATGACCAGCATCGGCGTCTTGATATTGGCCGCCGCGTTACGGGGAGACCACTTGTTGTAGATGTCGTGGGCAGTGTAGGGAGTGCCACCAAACTCCCAGTCGTTGAACCACAACTCTTCGGTCGTACCCCAGGCCGAAAACGGATTGAACATGCCGTCATGCGAGACCAGGCACTTGAAACGGTCGGTGTGTCCGGCGATCCAGTTGATCATGTATCCGCCGTAGCTGGCGCCGAGCGCGCACTCCCGGTCTTTATCGATGAACGGGTAAGTCTTCTCGGCGTAATCGAGGCCCTTCATCAGGTCTTCAAAGGGAGCGCCGCCCCAGTCGCCATTGATGGCGTCGATGAATTTCTGCCCGTAGCCGGTCGAGCCGTGGAAGTTGATCATGATGACCACGTAACCATTAGCCGCAAAAAGCTCGGGATTCCAGCGGTAGCTCCAGTCGTCTCCCCAGGCGCCCTGCGGCCCGCCATGGATAAGGAACTTCACGGGATACTTCTTGCTGGCGTCGAAGTTCGGGGGCTTGACCACGAAACCTTCGACCTTGTCGTTGTGAGCGCCGGTGAACCAGAAGGATTCCAATGGCGACATCGAAACTTCAGAGAGGACGGAGTCATTGACGTGCGATAGCTGATCGCCTTTTGGAAGATCGTATGGGTCAATCTTGCGAGGAAGCTCGATCCTGTAAATCTCAATGGGTTTCTCCAGAGACATGCGTGTGAATACGAGCGCCTTGCCGTCGGGAGAAAAGGTCATGTCATCATCGTAGCCTCGCGTAATCCTCTCGTTAATCTGAACTGTGAAGCCCAGGGACTTGCCGGTCTCCGAATTTTTCACCGGGATTCCCGGCTTCCCGAGATCGTTCGACCAGATTACGTTCTGTCCCTTCTGTTGGGCTTCGTCGTCGGTTCCCACGTAGAAGATTTTTGAATCGGGAGACCACACGTAGGTGCCTATTGACCTGTCTGGCCCGACCTTAACCTGTTCTCTCGTGCCCGCTTTGCGGTCATAGAGCATCAAGTCGAAGCGGTCGCTCTCGTATCCCGGACGCTGCTGGGCGCGGTAGGCGATGTAGCGGCCATCGGGCGAATAGAGCGGCGTCGAGTCGCTGGCAGGATTGTCAGCGGTGATGTTTTTGGCCCCGCCGCCGCTGACCGGGACGATCCACAAATCGTTATTGGTGGAAGCCGCCGGGTTCTTGTCGTGATTCGAGGTGTAGCAAATCTCCTGCCCGTCGGGTGAGAAGGCATAGTTGTCCTGCCCACCAAGCGAGAACACGGGCGCATCGTAATCGCCGGGGGTCAGATCGCGGGGACGGATGACCGGCCGTCCGGCATACGCGGTGGGCTCAACGACAGGCGGAGCCTCAACCGCGAAGATATGGCTGCGCTTGCCTTCTTTGTAAGCGTTCCAATGGCGATAGAGCAAGTGAGTGAAAATCTGCGCCTTCACTTTTGACTTGTTCGCTTCATCCAACATCTTCGCATTGCAAGCAATTGGATCGTCTTGGGAGTCGCATTCAGGGTAGACATCGGAAGTGAACAGAATGTTTTTGCCGTCGGGTGACCAAAGTTCACCACTCGCCTCGGTTGCAATCGATGTCAACTTGTGCGTGCCAGTGATCGATCCTGCAGCAGCGTCAAAGTTCGCGATCCAAACCTGCGAACCGCCTTCCTTGGTCGAGATAAACGCAAACCGCTTCCCATCCGGCGCCCAGCGCGGCCGATCGGCGTCCTGGTCGGCAATAATCTCGCGCTCCTGCCCGCCGGCCGTGGGCACGATCCAGACATGCGGCGTCTTCGTGTTTGCCTCGAGATCTACATCGACCACGCTGAAGATCACCCACTTGCCGTCGGGAGAAACCTCCGGCTCGCCGACGCGCTTCAGTTTCATCATGTCGTCAAACGTGAACGGATGC
Organism: uncultured Acidobacteriaceae bacterium; assembly: GCA_963838015.1. Taxonomy (GTDB): domain Bacteria; phylum Acidobacteriota; class Terriglobia; order Terriglobales; family Acidobacteriaceae; genus Sulfotelmatobacter. The sequence continues at coordinate 1,395,562 of CAWIPG010000002.1, forward strand.
TTGGCCTGGGCGAAAGCGGGAAATGCGAATGCGATGAGAGCAAGAGACACCAGGATTACGCGGCGCATGATAGAACCTCCTCGGCAAACGGAAAAGTGTAGCAGAATAACAGGCGGCGTAACTCGTAAGCCGGGCGCATCACGGTTTCCAGGACAGCAGGCTCCTCCCTGCGCTTCGCTCCGATCGGAGTGACAGAATTTTTTCTGATTCCGATTCCCGGTTTCCTACGGCAACCCCTTTGCTGATCCGGCATCCAAGTGAGTGGCAGAACTGCAGCGCCCTGCCCCCGGCCTCACTGAGCGGAGAGGGGTCGGGGGAGGGTCGCCGCGGTGTCGTTGTCTAATATTTCCTTCTTTGGCGGCAAAGTGCGTAACTGCCCCGCCGTCTCGCAGTATTCGATAAAATAGAGTTATGAAACGGTCGCCCCGCATTATTTTGTTTCTCGTGGCCTTGGCTGCCTTTGCATTCGTAATTTCTCCTAAGGCCTCAGCGCAGGAAGGCCCGCTCGACAATGCGCTGCCAACGGGCATCAAGCCTGAGGAAATTATTCCCAAATTCGCCGCGCAGGAAAAATTGTTTAAGGAAGCCCGCGAGCAGTACACCTACCGGCAAGACATCAAGGTGCAAACCCGCGACGGCGACACGGTCACCGGCGAGTACCACGAAGTTTTTGACGTGCTTTACGACGACAAGGGCCATCGCATTGAGAACGTCGTGTTTGCACCCCAGTCGAGTTTGGAGCAAGGTGGGCTCTCGCTCGACGAAGGCGACGTCCAGGATTTTCGCAACCGCTTGCCCTTCGTGCTTACTACCGATGAAATTCCGGAGTACAACATCCTCTATGTTGGGCAGCAGCAGGAAGACGCGCTGCACTGTTACGTTTTCGATATTGCTCCGAAACAGATTGTGGGCAAGAAGCGGTATTTCCAGGGGCGTATCTGGGTAGACGACCACGATTTCCAGATCGTGAAGACTTACGGCAAGGCCGTTCCTGAGATTCGCGACACGAAGAAGAAAGGCAAGGAAGAACATCTGTACCCGAAGTTCACTACCTGGCGGCAGCAAATCGATAACAAATACTGGTTCCCCACCTACACTCGCGCCGACGACACGCTGACCTTCAACACCGGCGACATTCACATCCGCGAGATCGTGAAGTATGAAGACTACAAGCGGTTTGGATCGAATGTGAGGATTCTGTATCAGGGCAAGGAAGTTGAGAAAGCGCCGAACGACCAGAAGAAGCCGCAGGATCAGGCTCCAGCGCCAGATCAGCAGAAGCCGGACACGACTCCAAATCCGCAACCGCCGCAGAAGTAGCTGTTATCACGGAACCGGGGTTCGTCCCGTAGGGACGCAGGAAGGATCGTGCACAAGGTTTAATCGTGCCTACGGCAGGGCGATGAAATTCCTGGACGTGACCCGCCAGTGAACTGGCGGTCTATTCTCGCCGGTCCCTTCGGGACCGGCGTCAACCAGCACCTTAATAGAATAGATACTTCCGCCACTTATCATCGCTGCGGCCCATGAGCCGCATGATATGCCGGCTGGTATGGAGGTTGAAGGCGCGAGGCTCGCGCATCAGCTTCATGCCCGCTTCCAGAGGAAACTGGTTGCCCTTGCGGCGATTGCAGGTGTGGCAGCAGGCTACGAGATTCTCCCAGGTGGACGACCCCCCGCGGGAGCGGGGGATTACGTGGTCGAGCGTCAACTCGCCTGAAGGCAGGACGGTGGCACAATACTGGCAGGTATTGCGGTCGCGCAGGAGAATATTTTTTCGCGACAAAGCGCGGCTCTGGTGCGGGATGCGGCGGTACTCCAGCAGTCGAATCACCGAGGGCACGCGCATGGCAATGCGCGCCGCGTGCAGGAAGTGTCCATTCTCTTCTTCCGTCATGGCCACGCCTTTGAGCACCAGCACCAGGGCGCGGCGGGCGGCGCAAACGTTGATGGGTTCGTAGGAGGCGTTCAAGACGAGCACCGGCGCGTGCAGGGCGTTGCCGTTGCTATCGCGATGCATAGCCGCCGCTGCGAACAGACCGGCGGCGTGATGTCCCGGTGGTCCTGCCTCGGCTTCGATTCTGGCTGACATCGCTTGCTCGTCTCCTCGAACTGCGTCTCCACTCTAACTCGCTGGCCTATATCCACCTTCTAAATACAACTCGCTCTTGATTCAACTGCCCGCCGCCCTCGCCAGCGGAAATTCTCCCGCGGCAGAAATCTCTTCCACATCCGCTTCATCGGAAAGTCGAATCTCGACCTGCCCTGAAGCCTTCATCGTACGGGCAACGGTCGCAACCCAGACCTTGATTGCGCCTGCGCGACGCAGAACCCGGGCACACTCGGAGACCGTCGCGCCAGTGGTGTAAACGTCATCCACCACGAGCACTGCGCGGCCTTTGATAATTTCGGGCTGCGCTACTGCGAATGCACCACGCACGTTCGCGCGGCGCTGGTGGCGAGTAAGGCCAGTCTGCGACGCCGTTTCGCGTTTTCTCTTGAGGACTCCCGGACACAAATGCAATCCGCTCGATGCAGGAATAAATTTCATCGCGGCCCGCGCAATCGTCTCCGCCTGGTTAAACTCGCGGTCGCGGAGTCTGGAGCGATACAAAGGCACGGGCACTACAGCGATTGGGTCAGCAGAGGAATCGAATTTAAGTTCTGCAATCGCCTCCGCCAGCATGCGCCCTAAAACATTGGCGGCTGGACGCACGCCTCCATACTTGAGCAGGTGAATCAGTTCACGCAGTCCACCCTCATAACTGCCATAAGCCACTGCACGCGCGAAGCTCGGCTCAATACGGCGGCACAACCCGCAGCGAGGTTCGCTCTCGATCGCGGATAAAGCGTAGGAAGAAAACAGCCGCTCGCCGCAAATCGCGCAGAGCCCGCCACCGATGGGACGCATGGCATCGAGACACTCCTGGCAAACCGGCAGTCGGGAAATTTTTATCAGAGCTGTGCCGCAGATGCGGCAATCGGAAGGAAACAAGACCGCGAAGAGGCTTTCGGCAATCTGCCGGGCAATAGAAGACCCAGCCACTGCAGCGTTGGCCTGGGCAGCCCGAATTGCGTCCCCGCTACTGCTGAAGACAGCCTCCCCTAATGCCCGCAGAAAACTTGGGCGGGCGATTCTGCCTGCTTAAAAGCAGTATAACGGCGGCCGGCCCTGCTAGGCAACGTTACGAGTGTCGCCGGGTCGAATCGCGGAAACCGGAGGTTTGCTTATCACGTCCGACAGCCGCTCTCGCACCGGCATAAAAATCAAACGATAGCTTCTTCGAAAACATTCCGAGCAGCGCACCGGCTGCAACAGGAAAACCGGAAGCAGATAGCGTTCGGAAAATGTTCGGCGCCGCGAACGGAAAGCTGTGTCGCTGCTGCAATCCTCACAGTGAAATTCAAAATATTTCTGGAACCAGATCTGGTCGGGAGAGTTCTTTACCACGGTGCACCTCGAAATACGAACCTACGAAGGGGCAAGGAACGGATTGGCACCATTCTAATCCCTTGCCGAAGAACAAGCCAACCAGTAAGACAATCGGCCCGGTAACACTTGTAATACAGCCCACCCGCGTGCTAACGTGCGCCGTTTACTGTTTTCAATAAGTTCGCGACATTGCTTTCATTTCACGCCCTACGAGGATTCCGCTTATGAGCAGTCCAGTCCCCGATGCCGGAGCTGGTGTCAAGAAACACGTTCCCTTCGTTCCCGAGCACATGGAGATGAAGGAATTTACTCTGCGCGCGGTGCTGTTGGGACTTTTTCTAACCGTTGTGCTGGGTGCGGCCAACGCTTATCTTGGCCTGCGCGCCGGCATCACGATCGCGGCAACCTATCCCGCCGCGGTGATTGCCATGGCCGCAATGCGGGCGTGGAAAGGCTCGTTGCTCGAAGAGAACATTGCACGCACCGCGGGCACAATCGGAGAGGGCCTTGCCGCCGGAGCAATTTTCACCATTCCCGCCTTTGTCATCGCCAAAGCCTGGCCATCCTTCCGCCCAGCCGACGCATACTGGAAATCGACCGCACTCATGATGGTCGGCAGCATTCTGGGAGTGCTCTTTATTTCGTTGGTGCGCCGGGTGATGGTGGAAGATCCGGAGTTACCCTTCCCAGAGTCGGTTGCAGCGGCAGAAATTCACAAGGCCGGACGGCGGGGCGCGGACGCAGCGAAATATCTTTTCTGGAACATTGGCGTCGGTGGAGTGGTCTACCTGTTGGGGCGCTTTGGACTTTTCGCAGCGGACAAAGATATTCATTTTGCCGTAGGCAGTCTCGGTCGCAGTCAAGTGCGTCTGGGCACGACGGACAGCGCTACTATCGTGGCAGCCGGCGGAACCAGCACTTTCGCGGCACCCAGCGTGAGTCCGGCTTACCTGGGAGTGGGTTACATCATCGGGCTGCGGCTGGCGTCAATTCAGTTCGCCGGAGGTGTGCTGGCCTGGGGATTGATGGTTCCGCTCCTGATTTTTTTTCTTGGGCCAAATCTCAAACATTATCTTCCGGCGGATACGCCAGATAATTGGGCGGCAATGGCGATCGGCGTGTGGAGATTCATCGTGCGCCCGATCGCCGTCGGCGGAATGCTGGTGGGCGCGGCTTACACTCTTTTCAAGATGGGTAGAAGTCTGACGGCAGGCATCGGCAGAGCGTTATCGGATCTGCGGCAGACCGCCGCCCAGCGCGCCAAACTTTCTCGCACCGAACAATACATGAGCTCGAAAGCCGTCTTCGGTTTGATCGCCTTGATGTTCCTGCTCATGTGCGTTCTCTACATTCGTATCTCAGGTTTAATTTGGCCGGCGATATTGGCTGCCGTGGTTATGCTCGTTGTCGGCTTCTTCATGGCAACGGTGTCGGGCAGTCTGGTCGGATTCATAGGTTCTTCCAATAATCCAGTTTCTGGTTTGACGCTCTCAACTTTGCTGATTGCGGCGCTTCTCATGGTTTCGCTCGGCGCCTCTGGAATTAAAGGCGTGGCAGTGGTGTTGGGCGTGGCGGCGGTAGTTTGCGTTTCATCGTCGGTCGCAGGCGAACTGCTGCAGGACTTCAAAGTCGGATACATCCTGGGTGGTACGCCGCGCAAGATTCAGATGGCGGAACTGATCGCCGTAGTCGTTGCAAGCCTGGCGATGTACTGGCCTCTTTACCTTCTGGATACGGCGTTCGGTTTCGGCAGCCGTCAGCTTTCGGCGCCGCAAGCGGGCTTGATGGCTACGCTGGCCATCGGCATTGTGGGTGGCGATATGCCCTGGGCGCTAGTGGTAGTGGGAATTTTCATGGGCATCGCGATGATCATGATGCAGGTGAAGAGTCCCATGCTGGTGGCAGTAGGAATGTATTTGCCCTTTGAGACTACGTTCGCCATTTTCCTCGGCGGCGTTTTCCGCGCGCTCGGCGATTGGATGGCCAAGCGCCGTGGATTCAACGAAGCGCAGCGGGCGCGCGTGGAGAATGCCGGTGTGCTCACTGCCTCGGGCTTGATCGCCGGCGAATCAGTGTTTGGACTTTTGTGGGCAGGCTTCATCGCATTGTCATTTGCCCACCAGTCATGGCTCACATCGGCTGCCGCGTGGGCTGCGCGAATTACCTCAGCCCAAATCTTTGAGCATCCCCTGTATCTTGTCGGAATGGTAGTGATGGCTCTGCTGGCCGCCCTGATGATCTGGTTGCCGCTCTCAAGCGCCGGGGATCCGAACGAACCGGCGCCGCCGACCGCCATCATGTAGTTCTATGTCGGTCGTTTCTATGTCTATCTCTGAAAATATTGCCGCGGTGCGCGAGCGCATTGCCACCGCCACGCGCCGCGCCGGACGCACTCTTGACGACATTGCATTAATGGCCGTGAGCAAGACGCATCCTCCCGACCGCATCCGCGAAGCTTACAACGCAGGCCTGCGGCTGTTCGGCGAGAACCGGGTGCAGGAGTTTTCTGGGAAGGCCGAGGCGCTCGCCGACTTGCGCGACGCCGAATGGCATTTGATCGGACACCTACAGACGAACAAGGCTGCGAAAGCCGCAGAACTATTTCGCGCTGTGGATTCCGTCGATTCATTGAGACTGGCGGAAAAACTGGACGCGGCGGCTTGCGATCTCGGCAAGAAGCTAGACGTACTCATAGAAATCAACGTTGGCGGTGAAGCCGCGAAGAGCGGAATTGCGCTGGGCTCGCCCGCACTCGATGAACTGCTGATCGCCGCGCCCCGACTGGAGGCGTTGGTGTTCCGTGGATTGATGACCGTCCCTCCCTTCACTGACGATCCTCAGGATGCGAGGCCATACTTTCGCAAGCTGCACGGGTTGCGCGATGCCCTCGCCGCGCGCAAGTTGCCCGCAGTCGCTATGGACGAGCTTTCCATGGGCATGTCGCACGACTTCGAAATAGCAATCGAAGAGGGATCGAGTTGCGTTCGCGTGGGTACTGCGATCTTCGGCGAAAGATCCAAAGCTTAAACACAGAGGACGCAGGGGAACACAGAGGCCACGAAGTCTCTCGACCAAAGCCTGCATCGAAATTCTTCGCAAATCTTTTGAAGGTGCCTCGATCTTCCGTTACCATTGCCTCCGGCCAGGACAGCCGCAATAAAGTAATTCGGATAGCTGCCTTTCGGCGGAAGAAGTGCGTAAACAGTTTGGGTAGCGCCGCCGTCTCGGCGACTTCCGCGCATCCGTTAATCGATGAATCGAGTTGTCAGGGAGCCACTCTTGAGCTTTTCCGAACGCTTCGAGGAAATTCGCACCGGGTTCGAGCGTCCCTTCTGGGTCGCCAACATCAGCGAGCTTTTTGAGCGGCTTTCTTATTACGCCGTCTTCGCCGTGTTGGCGCGCTACCTGCACGAGGGTTTGCACTTTGATATCGAGCGCGCGAGCAGTCTCACCGGAATGTTTGGCGGCTGGGTCTGGTTTCTCGCCATCGGCGGTGGCGCGCTCGCCGACCGTCTCGGCTTCCGGCGTGCGCTTTCGATCGCCTATCTGATCCTCAGTCTTTCCTATTTCCTGATGGGATCGTTAGGCGCCCCATGGCTCGCTCCGTTGCGCAGCAGCGTACCTCTGGTAGGGCTGGTGGCGTTCGTTTTAATCCTTCCCGCCCTGGGCGTTGCTCTGGTGAAGCCGTGCGTGGTCGGGACTACGGCTCGCGCCTCCAAAGAGAATGTGCGCTCGGTTGGCTACTCGATTTACTACACGCTGGTAAATGTGGGCAGCACGGCCGGGCCGCTGCTCGCTTCATGGGCCCAAAACCACGGTGCTATGGAAAATGTTTTTCGCATCGCCGCGCTGAGCGTGTTCCTTATGCTCTTCTTCGTGCTGCTCTTCTTTAAAGAGCCGCGCCGCGTCGAAGAAGGTGAGACCGCAACCCTCAGCCAGGTAGCAAAGAACTTTCTTACCGTACTTTCGAATCCGCGCTTCATGTTGTTTCTGCTGATTTTCACAGGATATTGGGTCGTCTTCTGGCAGGAATTCATCGCGCTGCCGTTATATATTTCCGCATACATCGATCCGAAAGCCGATACGGCACGAATTCTCGCGACCGATCCGATCGTGGTCATCTTGTTCACGATGGTGATCGGGTTCCTGACCAAACGCATGCAGGCGTTTCACGCCGTGATCCTGGGCACGCTGATCACGAGTCTGGCATGGATTCTGTTGATCATTCATCCTTCGGTGTGGACGGCGGTGGCCACGCTGGTCGTAGTGGCAATTGGAGAAATCGTGCAACAACCCCGCTATTACGATTACATCTCGCGGCTCGCTCCCGAGGGGCAGCAGGGCACCTATATGGGGTTCGCGTTTCTCCCGCTCGGCATCGGATCATTTGTCGCGGGCAAGTTCAGCGGGTGGCTCATGCATCACTTCGGAGAGGAGATGCACCGGCCGGAATTCGTGTGGTGGTCAGTGGTCGCGGTGGGAATTGCTACGACGGTTTTGCTATGGATTTACGATCGGATCATACGCGAGGAATGAACCCATCTGCCGCTTGACTTCGCGTCCCGCCTCTGGGATCATTCGCTCCGCAAGTGAATCGAAGGAGGTCTATGCCACATTATCTTCACCAAGTCGCGTATTCCCGCGAGGGATGGGAGGCGCTCCTGGCGCATCCCCAGAACCGCATCGAGGCGGTCAAGCCCGCGATCGAGAAGTTGGGAGGCAAGATCGAGGCCGCTTGGTTCGCCTTTGGAGAATACGACGTAGTCGTTATCACCGAACTGCCTGACAATGTAAGCGCGGCGGCAATTTCCATCGCTTTTGCCGGCGGTGGCGCGTGCAAAGCTGTGCAAAGCACGCCGCTGATGTCGCCGGAAGAAGCTTTACAAGCCCTCAAGAAAGCCGGGGAGTGCGGCTATCGCCCGACCGTAGTCAAGGGGCGCGCCGCGTAAGCTGGGATTACCACAAATAAGGAGCGCGGCCCAGACGGGCCGCCTTTTCTCGCCAGAGAAGTTCAGTTCAGAGAAACCATGCCTCAACCCACGACCACGCCTGCCGAAGTTGCGGCTCAAATTCAGCGCGCGTTGAAACACGGTGGCTCCGCTGAGTATTCCGCGGGCGTGCAGTGGTTCTTCAAAGAGGAAGTCAAATCGCACGGATGGTATACAGCAGATCTGCGCCGTGCTGCCGTGCGTTTTCGCCGGGAAGTGAGGAAAGAACGGGGGCTCAATTTTCTGGTGGAAGTTGCGGATCAGCTTTTTGCCGGATCGGTGCTCGAAGAAAAAGTTGCTGCCGTGTTCTTGCTGGAGAAGCTTGACAACGAATTCGGCGACAGCGAATTCAAGTTATTCGAATCCTGGCTCGACCGCATCAGCAGTTGGGCGGATCACGACGTGCTCGTGCACGATCTGATTGCTCCTATAATTGCCGCCCAACCCGCACATGCGAAAGTGGTCTTTCGCTGGGCGAAATCGCCAAAGCGCTGGCACCGGCGTGCCGCCTGCGTGGCGCTGATTCGCGGCACCCGCGCCAGAATATTTTTCCCTGAAATTAAGAAGCTTTCCGATTCGCTTCTCGCTGACGAAGATGACATGGTGCAGAAAGGATTGGGCTGGCTTCTGCGCGAGACCGCGAAGTTTGACGCGAAACGGACAGTTCCGTATCTGATGAAGATTCGGGGGAGTGCTCCGCGTTTGGTACTGCGCACGGCCTGCGAAACTCTTCCCCCGCAGATCAGAAAACGGATTCTGACTTCGCAGGCGGCAAAGTCTCCCACTCAGAAATAACTGAGCCATGCATCGTCACGGCGATGCTTCAAATCAGCAAACCAGCGGCATGCCGGATAAAGAGTAAAAACTACCAATGCCCAAAACAGATAAACAATCGGCAAAGCGTATCCCCAGCCCGGCGGCGGAGTAAATGGAAACTGGCCAAGCCCTGGCGACTCAAACATCCAGTAAATATGCCCGTAGCGCGCGTAACACACCGCAACTGCGAGCAGGTGTATCAGCGGTATGTGCAGAAGGTAATAAAACATCGGCACCTTGCCCACGGTGAGAGCGGGCCGCAACCATCGCGGCGTTCCGGAGTCAACTGCCCACAAGAAAATCAGTGCCGGGCCGAGCGTCATCAGCAGATACAGCAGCGATGGCGGATATTTATTTGTATTCAGAAATGAAAGTGCGGTAAAGACTGCCGACCTTTGCGTGGTCCAAGGCAGCGGATCCCCGTAAATATTGATTGCGCGCAAAATGATGAAAGCCGCGCACAGTCCGATGCCAAGAGGCAGCAGAAGCGCCGTGCGGCGTTCCGCCGGCCACCGATAAATCTGGCCCAAGCCATAGCCTGCCGCTGTAACACCAACCCAGGGAATGAGCGCGTAAGCAACGAAGAGGATGCGACCCGGCGCGTTCATAATGAAACCGGGCGCGGAATGCAGGATCGTCCAAATCGGGCTCGTGGATTGCACAGAATCGAACAGATTGTGAGTTGCGATCACCACGACACCGAATCCGGCCACGATGGAAGCCGGCAGATAAACCAGAACCGAGAGCGTGATCATCGCCCAGCCCAGCGCCCATAAAACATTGAGGATAGTCAGGCGGTAGTCGAAGTTGAACTGCCAGCCGAAGCAGCGCACCACCACGATTTCCAGAAAAATCAACCAGAGACCGCGAGTAAAAAGAAATCGCGATAACTCGCGTTTGGATTTTTTACGCAATGAGAGATACGCTCCTGTGCCGGTGAGCAGAAAGAAAACGGGCGCGCAGAAATGCGTAATCCAACGTGTAAAGAATAATGGAATTGTCGTAGTGGCCGGGTCAGTGGGATTCAAGCCGGACTTGCCAAAGAAATCCCGCGTATGATCGAGCGCCATCAGAATCATGATGACGCCGCGCACCACGTCAATCGATTCGATGCGGATGCGCTTTGTGACCACAGGCTGAACCACGGGCTCAGCTATTGCAGGCATTACGGACATAGTGTAACAAGGAGTCCCGCAAGCGAAATCGACTTTTAAATGCGGGCTCTTCCGCCACGATTCGCCCAAATCGTCCCCTTTGTTTACAATAGACGTTTGCCCATGGACCTCGCTGCCATTCAATCTGCGCTGCGCGAACGCAACATCGACGCGTGGCTGTTCTACGACCACCATCATCGCGATCCCATCGCTTACCGTGTTTTAAATCTTCCAGCAAACTTGATGGTCACGCGCCGCTGGTTTTATCTGATACCGGCGCAGGGTGAACCGGTAAAGCTGGTTCACAAAATCGAAGCCGGCCATCTCGACTCCCTGCCTGGCAGCAAGCGCCAATATTCCGGATGGCAGGAATTGTTCGACACTCTGAAGCCGATGCTCGCGCCGTACCGCGACATCGCCATGCAATATTCGCCCAACAACATCGTCTTCACCATCTCTTTGGTCGATGGCGGCACCATCGAGTTGCTGCGCGGCTTGGGCAAGAATGTTGTGAGCTCCGCCGATCTGATCGCACAATTCGAATCCACCTGGAGCGAAGAGCAAATCAAGACGCACTTTGCCGCGCGCGACAGCGTTGACTCAATCCTTTCCGCAGCCTTTAAAGAAATTGGCCGGCGCGCTCGCAACGGTGGAACCACGGAACACGAAATCCAGCAATGGTTCGTGGAGGCATTTCGCCGTGAGAATCTGCTCGCCGACGATCCGCCGATCGTGGCTGTCAACGCCAACGCCGGAAACCCGCACTACGAACCGCGCGCCGATCATCCTGTTCCCATTCGCGAGGGCGATCTGATCCTGCTCGATGTCTGGGGAAAGAAAAACATTCCGGGGGCGGTGTATTACGACATTACGTGGATGGGCTTCGTCGGCAAGTCGCCCTCGGACCGCATTCGCGAAGTATTCGAAATTGTGCGCGATGCGCGCGACGCCGGCGTCAAGACCGTAACCGATGCGATCAACGCCGGACGGCCGATTGCCGGATGGGAAGTGGATCGCGCGACGCGAGGCCACATCAAGCAGAAGGGCTTCGGTGATTATTTCATTCACCGCACTGGACATTCCATCGGCACCGACGTCCATTCCAACGGAGCCAACATGGACGATCTGGAAATTCACGACGAGCGCCAGATTCTTCCCAACTCATGCTTTTCCATTGAGCCCGGCATTTATCTGCCGGAGTTCGGCGTGCGCAGCGAAGTGAACATGCTGGTACGGCCCAAGTCGGCGGAAGTCACCGGCAACATTCAACGCGAGATCGTAACCATCTGATGGCCAATCAAACCACAGCTAAGAGTAAAGTGGCCGAGCCGGTGCAGCCGGTCAGCACGATGTCGGTAATTGCGCCTGCCCTAGGCTGGCTGATTCCCGGCGCCGGTCACATGATCCAGAAACGTTGGATTCGCGGCGTGCTGCTGCTCGTCTCCATCGGAACGTTGTTTGTGCTCGGCCTGATGATGCAGGGCCACATCTATAAAGCGAATGGCGGAGACATTCTCGACATTCTGGGATTCATCGGCGACCTAGGCGCCGGCGGACTGTACATTACGACTCTCGCCATGAACTGGGGCCAGGGCGCGATTGCTTTTGCCATCGCCGATTACGGAACCAAGTTCATGATCGTCGCCGGGCTGCTGAATTTTATTGCGGTGGCAGACGCCTACCACATTGCCATCGGGAAAAAACAATGACCGTGCATCTCACCCACTTCAGCGCGGCATTCGTCTTCGCACTCTTCGCTTCCATCGTCTTCGGGATTACGCATCGCGAAACCACGCGCGACATGGTCCGCTATGGCTTGTATTGTTTTGCCATGTTCATGGGCGGCGTTCTGCTGGCGGGCTGGGCGATGTGGCTGATAAGAAGATAGCCGATGGCTTTCTATCCCGCACTCCTGATCCATAAGTTAAGGATGAGAAGCTGACAGCTTTTTCAGCCCTGCCACACGAACGCATCGAACACTCGCTTCGATTCGAAATTCAGGCGGCGGTAGAGCGCGACGGCTCCTGCGTTAGCCTCGGTCACGGTTAGCGAAAGCATGGTAAACCCACGTTTGCGCAGATTCGTAGACGTCGCGGCCAGCAGAGATTCGCCAATCCCCCGCGATCGATATTCGGGAAGCACGCACACTTGGGTGACGTGGCCCACATCGCCTCGCACCCGCGAACAAAGAATCAGCCCGATCAGATTTTTCGCCTTGCGATCCACGGCAGCATAAGACGCTTCCGAGTCGAACAACCCGCATCCAGGGAAGCGAACAATGTTATTGAGAAAGCGCAGCGATCCACTCAGCGTGTGGTACTGATCGTTGATTTGCGCATCGACATGGCCACGATACGATGCGGTAATCACAGCGGCGGCAGGCTGGTAATCCGCTTCCGTCCAGCGCCGGATTTCGATGTCCGGATACACAGCCGGAACCTGCGGCATAGCGTTGCTCAGCGGAAGCACCATGAATAGCCGCGGATGACGCTGAAATCCCTGATCGAGAAATGGCCGAGCAACACTCCCCGCTTCATGCGCCAACAACTGCGCTTCCACACGGTGAATCCCCGGAGATTGCTGCAGCGTTTCGATCACGTGAGTCAGCAGCTTGAGTTCGACCTCGCGCGCATTTGGAAGGCGCCCGCCGTTGGCTACAAACAAATCGCCGACCACTCCCTTGCTGCCCTCATACACGAAGAAGCTGTACCCGAAAATTTTGCCACGTTCGATAGCGGCGTATCCGGGAAGGATTTTCGCATCAACATAGCGCAGGATCATTTCAGCTGATCCGTTGTAGTCCCAAGAGAGCAGGCTCGCCCAGACTCGCGCCTCGTCATCGAGCAGCGGACGCAAATCAACAGAAGAAAAATGCCTGAGGTCGAGAATCTCCAAGGGGCTCCTACAAAGTCAGCGAAAAAACTGGCCGGTTCGCGGCGGCAGAACTCCGAGTTTAGTGCGTTCGTGCACGCGAGGCAAACCGGCGGAACACGCGGCGTCAACAGCAATGGTCAGGCTCAACGAGCGGAAGCTGTTTTCGCCGCGGCAATCCAATAATAATCCACATGCTGCGCCGCATAGTGTCCCAGATACGAAACACGGCGGCCCGACACTTGCTGCGAAATCTCCGCTTGCGAATTCTCCGGCGCCACCAGCAAATACTCTTCTTGCGGAACGCGGCCCCACGCGTAGTTGATGGTTAACTGATTGCGATAAAAAGTCAGGCCGTATTCCAGCTCGCGCCGCACATGATAGATAGCCAGCGGGAGCGGATGAGTCTCAATGCCCGCGATTTCCTGCGCAAGCGGACGCGCCGACAGCGTCTCGGTCAAGCGCCGTCGATCCCAGTTTCAGCACGGCGCCCACAGTAAGCACCACCGGAATCAAAGTAACGAAGCGCAACATGCGCAGGCCTGACTGACGCACTAACGTAACCGCAATTCCGGCACATAATACAAACGCGATAGCGAGCGCCGCCAGCATTGGCCGCCCTGCCGGAAGGCGATGCTGCGTAACCAGGTAGGCGATCAGCAGCGCCGGAACAATCGGAGCCGCAGCGAGCAACGCATGCAACACAGCCAGCCATTTTGAAACGGACGCGTTTCTTTGCGCTAGATCTTTTTGCGTCAGATTGTGCCGCAGATATTCCACCAACAACAATGCACCGGCAGGAATTGCAGGCAGCACATACCCGGGCAGCTTCGACTGCGAGATGGAAAAAAACACGACAGGCACAGTCAACCAGCAGCAGGCGAAGATGCTGAATTGAAATTCGAGATCGTCTTTAGCCGCATCCACCGCGGTTCGCCGGGCCCACCACGCACGGATCGGCTGAATGAAAGCCGCAATCACAAATACAGTCCACGGAAGCATAGCCAACGCCGTTACGGGCAAGTAATACCAAAAGGGTTCGGTGTGGTGATAAATATTCTTCGAGAACCGTCCCAGATTATGCTCGAGAATAAATTCGCGAAAGAAGTTTGGATTACGCGCCTGCACGGCGAAATACCAGGGCAGCGCAACCGCGCAAAACAAAAGGATTCCCGGGACCCAGAGTGTTTTCAGAACCAAGCGTAGTTCGCGAATCGCGGCCGCATAGAGAAGGATCACGAGAAGAGCGAGAAACGGCGCAATTGGCCCTTTCGCCAGCGTCCCCAACGCCATGAAGCCATAGAAGATTAAAAGATAGATTTGTTTCTCACTCTGGCGCCAGGCCCACCAACCGAGTATTCCAATCGTGAAAGCCGCAGCCAGCACCATGTCCATCGACGCCGCGTGGGCAAAGCCGACAATCCCTGCGGAAGAGGCCGTAATCAGTGCGCCATCAACTTCAGATCCGGGCCGAAAGCGCCGCAGAAAAAAATACACCGCCAGCACAAGAAAGCTGGCATCGAACGCAGAGGGCAGCCGCGCAGCCCAGTCGCTCACTCCGAAGATTTTGTAAGCAAGCATAGCTTGCCAGTAATAAAGCGGAGGCTTCTCCAGCCAAGGCTGGCCGCCCAGCACCGGCGTGATCCAGTCGTGGCGCTCCAGCATTTCGCGCGCCACCTGCGCGTAACGCGGCTCATCGGCGCCGATCAGCCCGAACTGCCCGAGCCCGTAGAAAAATAAAAAAGCACAGAAGCCCGCAAGCAACAGCGAATCGGTGCGCGTGCGATTGGTCATTAGAATGAATTGTTGATGCAGATGATTGTACGCAGGTTATTGCACCAAAATTATTGTGCCAGGATTATTGCAACAAAGGACCGCGGCGCAGCGGCTCGAGAATCTGGCGTACCGCCCGATCTAGTGGCCCATCCACCGAGCAGCCACTCGCGCACTCGTGACCACCACCGCCAAAACCTTCAGCCACCTGGGCGACATTGAGTTTGCCTTTGCTGCGCAGGCTCACGCGAAAACGCCCATCAGCCATCTCGCGAAAGAATGCGGCGACTTCGATTTCACCGATCGAAAGCACGTAGTTCACCAGACCTTCGCAATCTTCTTCCTTCGCTTCCCAACGTTCCATTTGTTCCTGCGTTACCCAGGTCCAACCGACATGGCCTTCGGTATTGAGGTTGCGCAAAGCTTCGCCGAGCAGCCTCATCTTAGCCACCGAATGCGCAAAATAAATACTGCGCGCGCAATGCGAAGGGTCAGCTCCGGCGAGAACCAGTTCGCGAGCCAGAGCGAACGTGCGCTCGTTCGTCCCCTGAAACATAAAAGATCCGGTATCGGTCATGAGCGCGGTGTAGAGGCAGGTTGCAATCTCTGGAGAAAAGGGCGTTCCCGCTTCGCGCGCCAGGCGGAAGACCATTTCTCCCGTAGCCACGGCATGCGGATCTATCCAGTTCACGTTGGCGAACGGCCGTCCGCTTACGTGGTGATCGATGCTGATCAGGAAGCGGTTTTCCAGGCCCTCCAGCCGCGTGCGGTGAATGCTGTCACATTCGAGAATGATCGCAGCTTCGTAATTGCCTACAACGCGATTGGCCTGCAGGACCTGATCCGCATACGGCAGCGATCGATAAACGCGCGGCACGCCATCGTGCAATACCACGTCGGCCTGTTTGCCCATCGCGCGCAAAACCTGGCAGCACGCCAGCGCTGATCCGATGGCGTCGCCATCGGGCCGCGCGTGCGAGGTGAGCACGAAACGGTCGCGCTGTTCGATCTGCCGGAGAACGTCCCGCAGCATTGCTATGCCTTTTCTTGATCTGGTTTTGTACGCGGCTTCTTTCTTTTCTTCGCCCGCGCCAAAAGTTCTTCCACTCGCGCCTTCTCACGCTCCGAACGGTCCAGCCGGAAATGCAACTCCGGCGCACGTCTCAGCCGCAAGCGATCGGCAAGTTCGTGCCGTATATATTCTTTGGCGGCGAGCAAGCCCTCGAGACTGCGATCCGCTTCCTTGTCGTCACTATCCACATCCACCAGAACCTGCGCTGAACGGCCATCGTCGGCCACGTGCACCGCGGTCACACTCACTAGTCCAATGCGCGGATCGGCCAGCTCTCCTTCCACCAGGGTTTCAATCTCCTCGCGCAAGGCCTCACCCAGCCGCCCGCGATGGTACTTTACCGCGCGCTTCTCCACCATTCACCTCGAAGTAAAACGCATGAGAATATCAGAAAATCGGGCCTCTGTGTTGGCCCGCAAGTGCCATTGTCGCGCACAAAAGAACGGTCGCGGTAAGTACAGAGGTAACAATGCGATAGAAGCAGTAGCCAGTACCCAGTGAAAACCGTGGGGCGCGTTGCTTCAGCTGACCACTGGCCACTTGTGGAACGCTACAGATATTCCACAAACGAGTCCGCCACATCCGCACCGTGATTATTCGCGATGCGCGTGGCCGCGCGCTCCACATTCTTCATCAAGCCATCGAGATAGTCGCGCGAATCAGAAATGCTAACCACGCCAATGGTGGCGCGATTCCACACCGGGCTGGCCTCCAGCTCGGCGACAGAAACGTTGAAACTGGCGCGCAGCCGGTCTTTCAAGCTGCGCACCACCCGCCGTTTGTCCTTGAGAGATTGCGCCGCTTCGATGTGAAGTTCGAGGGTGAGGAAGGCAATCATTTAGTTCTCAGTCCCCAATACTCAGTTCTCAGCAACTACGTCGTAGTGACGACTGAGAACTGAGAACCGAGAACTGACAACTGTTTCTAGGCAATTACTTCCGCGGCAATGCGCTCCGTAACAAAGGCTTCGATCGTGTCGCCGACTTTGATGTCGCCATAGTTCGCGATTGAGATGCCGCACTCCATGCCATTTGTAACTTCTTTGGCATCGTCCTTGAAGCGGCGCAAAGATCCCACTTTGCCTTTGAACACCTGCACATTGTCACGCAGCAAGCGCACTTCGGAGTCGCGCTTAATCAAGCCATCGCTCACGCGGCAACCGGCCACAGTACCAACTTTCGGAATGCGGAAGACATTCAGCACTTCGGCGCGACCCTGGTAGTGTTCCTTGATCGTAGGTTCGAGCAAGCCGCTCATGGCGCGCTTGATCTCATCCTGCAATTCGTAAATGATCGAGTGCAAGCGGATATCGACTTTTTCCTGCTCGGCAATTTCCTGCGCCTTGCGCTCCGGCCGCACGTTGAAGCCGATGATGATCGCGTTCGAGGCGGAGGCCAGGAGCACATCGGTTTCCGTAATCGCACCCACACCCGAACGCAGCAGCTTCAGACGAACTTTTTCGTTCGAGAGCTTCGTCAGCAAGTCGGTGATCACTTCCACCGAGCCCTGCACGTCGCCCTTCAGAATCACATTCAGTTCCTTGGTGCCGGCGGCTTTAATCTGCTCCGCCAGACCTTCCAGCGACACGCGAGAACTCTTGGCCAGCGCGGCTTCGCGCGCCTTCTGCTCACGGTACTCCGAAATGCCGCGCGCCTTGTCGCGATCGGCGACCACCACAAACTGATCACCAGCCTGCGGTAGCGCTTCCATGCCAATAATTTCCACCGGAGTGGATGGAGGAGCCGTCTGCAACTGTGCGCCGCGGTCATCGAACATGGCGCGCACTTTTCCGTAGACGTTGCCGACTACAAAATTATCGCCCGCGTTCAGCGTTCCATTCTGCACCAGCACTGTGGCCACGGGACCACGTCCGCGGTCGAGCTTCGCTTCCAGCACTACGCCAGTCGCAGCGCGCTCCGGAGTCGCCTTCAATTCGCCGAGGTCGGCCACCAGGCAAATCATTTCCATCAGCAAGTTCAGATTCGTTTTCTTCTTCGCCGAAACATCGACGAACACCGTTTTGCCGCCCCACTCTTCCGGCATCAGCCCGCGGTCGGCAAGCTGCTTCTTCACGCGATCCGGCAAAGCGTCCGGCTTGTCAATCTTGTTTACCGCCACAATGATTGGCACTTCAGCGGCATGCGCGTGGTCGATGGCTTCAATTGTCTGCGGCATCACGCCATCATCGGCTGCAACCACCAGCACCACAATGTCCGTCGCCTTCGCGCCGCGCGACCGCATGCGGGTAAACGCTTCGTGACCCGGCGTATCGAGAAACACAATCTCGCGTCCAAGCGCCGGCGATTCCTTATCGGTGATCCGAACCTTGTAGGCGCCGATGTGCTGGGTGATTCCTCCAGCTTCGCCTTCGGCCACGTTAGTCAGGCGAATGGCATCGAGCAGGGTGGTCTTGCCGTGGTCGACGTGGCCCATGATCGTGACCACGGGCGGCCGTATGCCGGTTTCCGGAACCAACTCTTCGCTGGCAGCGGCGGCATCGATCTCTTTTGCCGTCTGCTCTTCGAACGTGATCACATTCGTATCCGCGCCGAAGAAGCGCGCCATTTCGCTGGCAAGTTCCGCGTCGAGCGTCTGGTTAATGGTGGCGAATACGCCCTTCGAGAGCAGCCGCGAAATCAAATCCTTGGCGCGGATCTCCAACTTCTCCGCCAGATCTTTTACGCTGATGCCTTCCGTAATCGTGATGCTGCGCGTGATCGGCTGGGGTTCGTTCGACACCACCATGCGCGGCGGCGGCGTATAGCCCTTCATGGGGCCTTCCTTCACGCCGCGCGGAACATAGCGTTGCCCAGGACGTCGCGCTGGACCACCCGGACGGCTGCCCGGACGCGTGGTTCCGGGCGGGGGAAGCGCTGGACCTACGCCCAGCGGACGCGCGCCTGCAGGTGCGGAGCGCGTGGGATGCATCGGCCTGCGTTCGCCCGGACGCAGCGGCGGGCGAGGCGCACCTACACCTCCGCCACCGGCGGCAGCGGGAGGCCGTCGTTGAAAAATTGGCTGGCCGGGAACTGGACGCCCAGGTGCCGGACGGAAACTTCCGCCGATTGGAACTCCAGGCTGCACCGGCGGTGGCGCCGGACGCACCGGCGCTTTGTACACCGGACGTGGCCCGGTCTGCGGAACGATCATGCGCGGCGCCGGAGGCGGCGGAGCAGCCGGACGCGCCGACACAGGAGGCGATGGCGGCGCACTCGCTGAAACCACCGGAGGCGCACTCGCAGCGGAAACCTGTGCCGCGGGCGGCGAAACTACAAGCCGCGCTGGAGGTGCGGCAACTGGCGAAGATGAAACAGGTGGCGCTGCTACTGGCGCCGGAGGCACAACCGCGACCGGCCTATCGGCGACCGACGGCGGCATGATCAAGCGCGGCGCCGGAGCAACCGGCGGTGCAGGCGCTGTCGGCGCAGCCACAGGTTTGGGTGCGGGCGGCGCTGTGGCCGCCGGGGGCGCGACTGGCGGGGCCACTGGACGCGGCGCAACCGGCGGAGCAGCGGCTTCCTTCCGCTGCGTAATCGCCTTGAGAACATCTCCGGGACGGGATATGTTCGACAGATCAATTTTGGTTTTGATTTCTTCTTCGCCGCGAACCGGGCGTGAACTGGATTTGCTTTGTGAAGAGCCTTCCCCGTTGGAGCGGATATAGGCGCGCACCTTCTCGGCTTCATGTTCTTCCAGAGAACTGGAGTGCGTCTTCTTCTCCGTCACTCCGACCACAGCTAGCGTGTCCAGAATGGCTTTACTCTTGACTTCCAGCTCTCGGGCTAGATCGTTGATTCGAACCTTACTCATCCGGCCTTTCGTTTCTCCGCGTTTTAGTTAGGTCATCATCGACCTCGCGGAGTCACTTTCTTCGGTCCCACGCCGTCGAACTCATACCAGCGGGCCATAATTATTCTCTGGTCTCGGAAGCGGATTCTTCTTCCGGAGTCGATTGCTCCCCGGAAGGCTCCGCCTGTTCTTCATTCTCATCCGGCACAAGCGCATCTGCTTCAACAGTGCTTTCTTCGGTCGCCGCAGGAACTTCCTCAGTAATGTCTTCCGCGCCTGCTTCCGAAGAAGCTGCTTCCAAAGGCTCCGCCACAGCAGCTTCGCCTTCGGCCGCCACTTCACCTTCTACCGCGCCCTCAACCGCTGCACCCTCAAGGCTGGCAAAGTAATTATTCACCGCAAGACTGATTTTTTCCACCGTCTTCGGTCCGATGCCTTCAATCGCCTCGAGCTGCTCCGGAGTCATATCGGCCAGCGCTTCCACTGTAGTCACACCGGCAGCCCCCAGTTTCTCTACCAAGCCCTCGCCCAAGCCAGGCACTTTATCCAGCGGCGTAACAGTCTGCGGCACCATGTCCGCCATCTGCTGTTCCACTTCCTGCCGCTTCTCTTCCTCGCTCTTGATGTCGATCTTCCAGCCCAGCAGCTTCGCAGCCAGCCGCACGTTCTGGCCCTTCTTGCCGATGGCAAGCGAGAGCTGGCTGTCGTCGACTACCACTTCCAAATGTTTGCCGCCGGAATCGACCACAGTGACCTTGCTCACCTTCGCCGGCTGCAGCGCTTTCTCGGCGAAGGTCACCGCATCTTCGTGATACTCGATGATGTCGATTTTTTCGCCATGCAGTTCGCGGATGATCGACTGCACCCGCATTCCCTTCATGCCCACGCAGGCGCCCACCGCGTCCACGTCTTTATCCTTGGACATGACTGCAATCTTTGTGCGCTCGCCGGCCTCGCGCGCAATCGCGCGGATCACCACCGTGCCGTCATAAATTTCCGGCACTTCGGTCTGGAACAAATGCTGCACTAAGTCCGGCACGGCACGAGACACTACAACCGCCGGCCCTTTCGAAGCTTTTTCCACTCGCGCAATCACCACCCGCACCCGCTCGCCAATCGCAAACGATTCCAGCCGCGACTGCTCCTTGCGCGGCATGCGCGCTTCCGCCTTGCCGATGTCGAAGATCACATCCGGACCTTCCACTCGCTTCACGGTAGCGTTCACCACTTCGCTCACGCGCCCGATGTACTCGTTGTAAACCGTGTCGCGCTCGGCCTCGCGCACCTTCTGGAAGATTACCTGCTTCGCCAGTTGTGCCGCGATGCGCCCGAGAATTCCTTCCGTAACTTTCGGAATGCGTAACTCTCCGCCGATTTCCAGCGCGGGATCGGCCTTGCGCGCATCTTCCAGCGTGATCTGCAACAGCGGATCTTCCACCTGCTCCGGCGTCTCCACCACGGTCTTCACCGCATAGGCGTTGATCTTGCCGGTCTCTTTATCGAGCTCGGCGCGCAGGTTTTCCTGCGTCTTGTAGTATTTGCGCGTCGCCATCACAATGGCGTCTTCCACCGCACTCACCACAATCCGCGGATCAATCCCCTTCTCGCGGCTCAACGCGTCGATCGTGTTGTAAAGCTCACTAGCCATAATTCAGTTCTCAGTACCTAGTACTTGTACCCAGTTTTTCGGTTTCAGCCGAGATTTGCTCCCGACCACTGGGTACCGGGTACTGGCAACTAGATCTCCGGCACCAGATTCGCCTTTTCCACATTGGCGAATTCAATTCCAATTTTCTGCCCTTGCTCCACACCGGCCGCGCTCATCTTTCTGCGCGACTTATGACTGGCCACGCTCAAGTCCAGCATCAGCAACCCTTCTCGAAAACTTTCCAGCCGGCCTTCGAAGTACCGGTTGTTGTTTACTGGCTGCCTCGTCATCAACTTCATCCGGCTGCCGACGAAGCGTTCAAAATCCTTCGCCTTCGTCAGCTTTCGATCCAACCCCGGCGACGAAACTTCCAGCGTGTAACTGCCCGCGATCGCATCCTCAACATCAAGGATGGTGCCAAATTCGCGGCTAAAGTTGGCGCAGTCTCCGTGCGTCACCCCCGCCAGCGGATCGCCACTCGCCGCTCCGGGCTTGTCCAAAAACACGCGCAGCATGCGGGCCTGGCCACTCCCGCGAAACTCGACTTCGACCACCTCAAGCCCGCTGGAGGCGGCTACCCGCTCCGCTATCTCCCGTACTCGATCAAGCTCAAGTGCCATGCATCCAATAACTTGCAGACCGGACCACGTTGCAGATTCTTCCGCAACGAAAAAGTGGGCTTGCGCCCACTGGTGTGCTTCGCCAAACGCCGGTACTACACAACAGTTCTCAGTTTTCTAATATACGCCGGGATGGGGGTAAAAGACAAACGGAGGCGAGTTCAAGAAATGCGCACGCGAACTGCTATAATCCGGCCCATGAGTCGGCTATTCGAATCGTTCCAGTTTCTCGATAGAGGCCGGGACATTCGCGTACTCGAAACTCAGTCACTGCGATCAGTTTTTCTGTGGCTGCTGCCGCTACTATTCCTTCTGGGTGCCGAAACCTGCGCTGAGGCTTACAAGATCTTCCGTCTTCACCGCTTCGACTGGTCAATTGCGGTCAACTTCCCAGTTCTTGGGTTGATTGCCCTTCGCTACGCACGAATTATCTATCGCCGACTTCCTCGCTAACCCTCGCCCGAACTAGTTTTTCCCCGGCCCCAAAATCCCCCGCCCCGGAAACACATCCGGCACAATCTTGCCCGCATCCACCACCACAGTTCCACCCACCACCAAGTACCGCACGCCCACACTCGACTCCATCGGCTTCTGGAAAGTAGATCTATCGCTGATCGTCGCCGCATCGAACACCACAATGTCAGCGTCCGCGCCCTCCTGCAATCGGCCCTTGTGTCGCGCCTCAGGCGTCGACCGCTCCAGCATCTCCGCCGGCATAAAACTCATCTTGCGGATCGCATCCATCAGCGTGATTGTTCCCTTCTCGCGCACATATTGCGCCAGCACCCGCGAATAAGTTCCGGCGTTCCGCGGATGACTTTCGATTCCGTCGCTTGCAATCATTATCAGGGGATGAGGAATCACTTTGTCCACAATTTCCTGCGTATTGCCGAAAACCAGCACCCAATGCGTGGTGCTGGAATTATGGAGTTCGTCGAAGCGTTGCTTGGTGAGGTGCTCGCCGGTACCCGCCAACACCAGGTCTCCATAATCGATCCCCATTTTCTCGCGCCATCCCGGATAAAATACCGCCGAGTTCACCGCGGTCATGCCCGCGATGTAGGGATACGCCTCGGTCGTCACATCCAGACCACGAGCCCGCGCTCCCTCCACCATCGAGAGACACTCCAGCGAATCGCGCAGGCAAGTGCTGTTGATGTGCACGATGTGCAGCGATGCGCCCGTGATGGCGGCCGCTCCAATCACCTCGCTGACGGACTCAATGGAAGATCCGGGCTCGATTCTCCCCGCGCTACGCATGTGGGTATAAACTGGCAGCCTTCGCTCCGCCGCCAAGCGGAACATTTCAATCACTTCCAGCCGCGTGGCTCCGGGCGTATATTGAATGCCCATCCCAATCGCCAGGCCGCCCACATCAAGCTCAGAGCGGAGGCGATTTTCTATTGCTTCGATCTGTTCCGGCGTGGCGGGCTGATCGGTCGCCGGCCCGCTCTTAGGCAAAATCTCAGGCGCGCCACTGTGATCTCCGACAATTTCAGGCGGCAACGGCGCGCCAAACACCGCTGCCCGCGCTGCCACATGACTGGCCGACGTGCCATAGTGAATCAGCGAATGTCCTTCCTTCGACTTCAGAAATTGAGCGACATCGGGCGCGCCGATTTCTAATTCAAGCGCCGCGGTTACCCCGTCCATCGCCTTCAAGCGCTGGCTCGCCATATCCTGTGCATGCTGGTGCAAATCAATGAATCCGGGAGCAACCACCAGCCCCGTGGCGTGAACCACGCGCTTGCCGCTCAATGTCTCCGCGGAAATGCGAACAATCTTTCCATCGCGGATGCCGACATTGCGCACGCCATCCAACCCGGTCTCGGGGTCCATCACTCGACCGCCTTCGAGCACCAGATCGTATTGCTGCGCTGCCGCGATGGTGGTTGAGAACAACAGAAGAAAAAGCAAGAGAATAAGTCTGCGCATAAGATGTTCCGCTCTCCGGGAAGACTAGCGATCATATCAAGCCTTCAAAATCTCGCTCCCATTTGCCTGAATCGCCGCGCCCTCTCTAGAATAAAGATTCACCCACAAGCTGGGAGAATTTCCGAGAAGCCTATGATTCATTTTCCCGTACCCGAAGCTCTCACCTTCGATGACGTTCTTCTTCTTCCCGCGCGTTCCGACGTAATTCCCGCGAGCGCCAATACTCAGACCCAGCTCACCCGCAACATCAGCCTGAATATTCCCATCGTCAGCTCCGCCATGGACACGGTCACCGAATCGCACATGGCGATCGCGCTCGCGCAGCAGGGCGGCATCGGCATCATCCATCGCAATCTCACCATCGAGCAGCAGGCTAACGAAGTCGATAAAGTAAAGCGTTCGGAAAGCGGCATGATCGTCGACCCGGTCACCATGGCGCCCACGGATAAAGTCAGCGACGCGCTCGAAGTCATGCGCAAGTACAAAATTTCCGGCGTGCCTATCACCCTGCATGGCAAGCTCGTCGGCATCCTTACCAACCGCGACCTGCGCTTCGAGAGCCGCTTCGATATTCCCATCGACCGCGTGATGACCAAGAAAAATCTCATCACCGTGCCTGTCGGAACCACGCTCGAAGACGCCGAACAAATTCTCCACGAGCATCGCGTCGAGAAATTGCTGGTCGTCGACGATAAATACAACCTCAAGGGACTGATCACCGTAAAAGACATTCAGAAAAAGCTGAAGTATCCCAACGCCGCCAAAGATTCTCAGGGACGACTGCGCGTGGGCGCGGCCATCGGAGCGACGGGAGATTTCCTCGAGCGCGCTCAAGAATTAGCCGAAGCCAAAGTAGACGTGCTCGCCATCGACAGCGCCCACGGCCATTCCACGAAAGTGCTCGATGCCGTGCGGATGGTGAAGTCGAAATTGCCCGAGATGCAACTGCTCGCGGGCAACGTAGCAACTTTCGATGGTGCATGCGAGTTGTCCCGCGCCGGCGCAGACGGCATCAAGGTCGGCATCGGTCCCGGCTCCATCTGCACCACCCGTGTAGTCACGGGCGCCGGCGTGCCACAGATTACCGCCATCGCCGAAGCTTACCGCGCTACCAAGGACGCAGGCATTCCCATCATTGCCGATGGCGGCATCAAATATTCCGGAGACGTAACCAAGGCGCTGGCCGCGGGCGCAAGCGCCGTGATGATCGGCTCGCTCTTCGCTGGCACCGATGAAAGTCCGGGCGAGTTGATTCTGTATCAAGGCCGATCGTACAAATCCTATCGCGGCATGGGCTCGATCGGCGCCATGGCTCAGGGTTCCAGCGAACGCTACTTCCAAAGCACGGAAGGAGAATCTTCCGCGGCCTCTACGGATGGCGATTCCAACCGCCTTGGCAAGCTTGTTCCCGAAGGCATTGAAGGGCGCGTGCCTTATCGCGGCTCGGTTGCCATGATCGTTCATCAGATGGTTGGCGGATTGAAATCAGGCATGGGCTATTGCGGTTGCGCCACCATCGCCGACCTGCTGCAGAAAACTCGCTTCGTCCGCATCAGCGGCGCTGGGCTCCGCGAGAGCCATGTGCACGATGTAATGATCACCCGCGAGGCTCCCAACTATGGCGTCGAGTAGCCTAGCCGATTGAACTCTGACCGCCATAATCTTCTGAAGGCGTGGATTGCCGCGATTCTTTGGCTCATCGTGATTGCCATTGAATCCACCGCGATGCTCTCCGCCAACAACACGGGCCGGATTCTCTATCCGATTTTGCATTACCTCTTCGGCCTCGACATGGAGCATTTCGAAGACTGGCACTTCTTCATTCGCAAGGGAGGCCACGTCGTAGGCTACGGCATCCTAAGTATTCTGCTATTCCGCGCCTGGCGCGCCACCTGGCCTGCCATGTCCGATGTGAAGTGGACGTTGCGTTGGGCAACAGTCGCGATCTTAGGCACGGCCTTCGTCGCCAGCCTGGATGAGTGGCACCAGAGTTTCATCCCCACACGCACAGGACGTTGGCAGGATGTTGTGCTGGACACGTGCGCCGGTGTGGCCGCGCAATTTTTGATTTTTCTTTGGTGGAAGAGCTTCGGGAAAGATACGGCTTCCAGCCGCGCCGTCAGATCCTAGAAGGATTGCGCCTTTAAGCCATTGAGGCATGTTTATCCCGGCGCCTCGTGCCTTGCAACAACCCCGCCGCAACCAACGCCATCGCCGCCGAGAAATAAAATGGAATCGCAGCGCCGTAATGCTTCCACAACTCGCCAGTAATCAGGCTGGCAGCTAAAGTAGCCACGCTGGTCACAAAAAAATAAATTCCCAGAGCCCGGCCCCGCACTTGTTCTCCAACGCTCTCAACCACTAAAGCCTTCAGCACAGGCTGCGTCAGCGCGTAGTAGAAGCCGTACACCGCCATCGCCAACCAGATCGCCAGAGTCGATGGCGCGCGCCCAAAAACAAAATAGACCACGGCAAAAATCACGTAACCTGCGGAGCCGACAAGCCGCCGCGAAACGCGGTCGCTGAACCATCCTGCCGGCCACGATGCAAGCGTGTAAGTAATGTTGAAGACAAGACCGAGCAGAGGCGCAAGCGCGATTGCGATCCCAACATTCTGCGCACGCAGAACCAGAAACATATCACTCGAATTCCCCAAAGAAAAAAGCGTCACGGCGATGAGAACGAAGTAGAAAGACGCGGGCAAGCTGATCCGCTCTGCCGAGGGCGAAGCCGCACTCACAAGCTTCTCAGATGTGGGGACAGCCGCCCTCGGCTGTCCGCCGGGCGCAGCCCGGCGCTTTTCGCGAATTCCGATTAGAGCAACCAGTACACACAACGCTCCCGGAACCGCCGCTGCCCAGAACACGCTGCGGATTCCGAAGCGCGCCAGCAAAACCAAGGCAACCAGAGGCCCAGCGATCGCTCCCGCAGAATCCATCGACTGAATCAACCCGTAAGCGGAGCCCAGCCGGTTCTTCGGCACCGATTCCGCGACCATTACGTCACGCGGTGCTCCCCGCACACCTTTAGCGAGCCGATCGGTAAAGCGAATCAGCAGGATTTGCGGCCAAGCGGTAACAATCGCCAGCAGCGGCTTAACCGCATTCGCGACGGCATATCCGGCAACCACAACCGGCTTGCGGCGATGGATGTGGTCAGTGAGGTATCCGGAGAATAGCTTGGCGAACGACGCCACACTTTCGGCAACACCCTCGATCAATCCCAACTGCGCCGGCCCCGCGCCCAGCGACGCCAGAAATGCCGGCAATACCCAGTACGCCATTTCGGTTGCAGTGTCGTTCAGGAAGGACGTAATGCCAAAGGCGTAGATGTTGCGTGCAGCGGAAGGCTCACGCTCGGCGGGACGTTCGGGCATGCATAGGTTTTACCACGGTGGGAAAAATAGAAGGAGATTTTGCCTTTAGTCGGTCGGATCGTACTTAGTCACAACCCACTGGCCGTCCTTATTCTCGGTTGTAACGGTGAGGAGTTCCTTGTAGGTGCCGGGTTGGCCCGGTCCATTAAGCCGCTTGCCGCGGTAGTGAAGAATCGTCAAAGGCGGCGCACTCTCCCACTCCGCCAAGTCCCAGGAAAGCAGCGGATGCTGCGCTTCCGAGTTGCAGATGAAGTGGGCATATTTCTTGCGGTAGTCGTGCTCCCATACGGAGAGTAGTTCGTCACAATGTCCATCGCGCAACTGGCGAAGAAAAAGATTGGCACTGTGTTCAATGGTGCGGTCGCGCAGCGGATTCATGCGAATGCTGACCGGCAGGCCGCTAAGCGGATCGCGATCTTCTGAGCGCGCCAGCACCGGCCCCTGATTGCTCAGCCACCAAATGTAGCCGAGAAATCCAAAGACCAGCAGCGCTCCAGCGCTGACGGCAATCGCGATCTGTGTGCGGGTAAACCCCATCCTGATAAGAAGTTTATCGGGATCGTAACTTCCCGCAAGATTACTGGTGGGAGACGCGGAAGGACATGTACAGGCGGCTTTCTTTCAATATGCGGAGCGCAGGCTTAATTCTGGAATGACTACTGCAACCCTTCCACCAGATACAAGTCCGACAACAAACGTCTGTAGCCGTACACATACGATTTGCCATCCGATGTGGGCAAGACTGGGCCGACGAATTCGACGCCAGCGGGATCGGGCGGCATGAGTTGTTTCCATAAAGTCCGGTTGCCGCTAGCAACTTCCAACCGGTAAACCTTCGCAGGCAACTCGCCACCCTTGTAGATGTATAAAGACCGCCCATCAGCAGTCCAGGCTACCGGCACTTCTCCCGGCAGTAATCCTTTGATGGGCCGCGGATCTCCCGCTGGGATGGGAAACAAATATGCCTTCTCATCGGGACCCACGGCAGCGACTGTGCTGCCGTCAGGAGACAGCGCGTATGCAGATGCATCAGTTCCTTCCGGACTGATCGCTTCAAACTTGTCGGAATCGATATCCTGCACGTAAAGCCGCAAGCCGTGATTCGGCTCAATGCCCGCGATCAGGAGCCGCTTGCCGTCAGGAAACCAGCGCGCCGCGTTGTGAATGACGTCGTGCCCCTTCAAAGTGCGCGGCTCGCCGGGCCCGGTTGGGAGCAGGAATAAATCGGTCTGCTTGTCACCGCGGCACGCGAGCGCCCAGTTCCCGTCCGGCGAGAGCGCAAGCGACTGTCCGTCGCCGAGACGCACGGCCGGCGACCCGTCAGTCTTGCGAAGATAGACTGCATAAGTTGGCCCGCCCGCTTCGCCTTCTTCTCGGAACAACAGCGTCTGGCCGTCATTCGAGAGTGTGACCGGATACGACCAGTCAAGCCAGGTGAAATCACGCTCGGTCGCGTCTTCGTTGCGGTGAACGATCAGTCCGCGCCTCCAACTGTCGCGCGCCAGCAAAACCCGGCCGTCGGGCATTACATCCTGCAGTGTAAGATCGGCGGGAACTCGCGCAACCAGGCGCTCCTTGCCCGCAAGCGACACCGCAAACACCGAACGGTCGATTCCAATCAGGGTCGCCGTCACCCATACCTCATCGCCCTTGGGAGACCAAGCCAAGCCAACCGCGCCGCCTCCGTAACTCTGACTCAAAGACCGCTTATTGCCGTTAGTGTCGACAACTGCGACGCCTCCAATCGAGTCGCCCTGAATAGGATGATCGATAAACGCAATCATGTCGCCCTTGCGCGATACCCGGGGATGGCTGATCCATCCGCCAGTTTCGTACAACACCTTGCCCGGCGGATACTCGAGCCGGTTCCGCCCATTCAAGTCGCGAACAATTGCCAACTGCGAGCCATCCGGCGACCAATCGGCCCACTGAACGTTTTCCAATATTTCGCGAGGCGCTCCGCCGCCGAACGCCATCCGAGCCAGTGTACCGGTGTAAACCTGGGACTTCGTTTGCTGGCTCCTCAGCAAAACCGCCATCTCTCCCGTGGATGAAATAGCAAGGATCTCCGCGCCGGGAACTCCCACCGGTCGCGATTCCGGCGTGCCGAAGCGGGTGCTGAAAATTTCAACTGGCCCACCTTCCCATGCCGCGCTGTAGATGACAGTCTGGCCGTCGGGAGCAAACCGAGCCATGCGAATCGTTCCCCGGCGGTACGTCAGCAAATGGTAGGCGGGAGACACGAC
Organism: uncultured Acidobacteriaceae bacterium; assembly: GCA_963838015.1. GTDB lineage: Bacteria > Acidobacteriota > Terriglobia > Terriglobales > Acidobacteriaceae > Sulfotelmatobacter. Next base: position 1,425,283 of record CAWIPG010000002.1, read on the forward strand.
AGCTGCGCCGTGCCGAAGCAAGAGGAATGCGATCACGACCAATGCCGCAACCAGCGCGGCTCCCAGGGCATACACGGTTTTGCGCGGCTGCGATTCGGGAATTGCCTTGATCCCCGACGAGCCTATCCCGGAGGAACTGACGCTCTGCCCCGACGGCCCGGAAACTACCGTCGCCACAGATCCACTCGGGGTTTCAGTCGCGACCTGCGAAGAAATGCGCGACGAATCCTGCTGCCGCTTCAGTCGCTTGAGATCGGCTCGCACTTCAGCCGCGCTCTGGTAGCGTAGCTCAATATCTTTTTCGAGCAACTTGCTGATGATGTGCTCGAGCTCGGGTGGAATATCGGGATTCAGCCGCATCGCCTGGGAGGGCGCACGATTCAAAATCGCTTCGGTAATCACGCCCTGCGTGTCTCCGCGAAATGGCAGAATTCCGGTCGACATTTCATAAAGAACTACGCCGAACGAAAACAAATCGGTCCGCCCATCGAGTTCTTTCCCGCGCACTTGCTCGGGAGACATGTAGGCCACCGTGCCGAGCGCCGTCCCGGGGCTGGTCAGATCCAGGCGCGCTGCATCAGCCATGGTCTGCGAATCGCCGCTGGCGGTATTGGACCGCACGCCCATCTTTGCCAGACCAAAATCCAGAATCTTGGCGTGGCCGCGTTTCGAGATAAATATGTTCGCCGGCTTGATATCGCGGTGAACGATTCCCTTGCTGTGCGCCGAATCGAGCGCGTCGGCAACCTCGATGCCGATACCCAGCAGACGCTCCATCTCCATGGGACGCGTGCCGATCTGGTGCTTTAGAGTGTTGCCATCCAGATACTCCATGGCAATGAAGGACTGGCCGTCCTGCTTGCCGATCTCATAAATTGTGCAGATGTTGGGATGGTTCAGAGCGGAAGCGGCGCGGGCTTCACGGCGGAATCGCTCGAGCATGGGCTCGTCGTGAGCCATTTCGTCCGGCAGGAATTTCAAAGCGACGAAGCGGCCGAGTTCGGTGTCCTCAGCCTTGAACACCACGCCCATGCCGCCGCCGCCAAGTTTTTCCAGTATGCGGTAGTGCGAGATAGTTCGGCCGATCATTCGTGGCAAATCTTACGTGGGCGGATAAGGCAAGTCAATGGAACAGCGCGCCGAAACAGCAAAGGCACGGCGCGAGCCGTGCCTTTGCTTCGTAAGAAGTGAGGAGTCTTGAAATTACTCTTTCTTGCCTTCGGCTTCTTCCTTGACCGGCTCGATGCCGCCATCATGCTGCGCCTGCGCTTCGGCGTCTTCCATCGCCTTCTTGGCTTCGGCGTTCTTCTTGGCGCGGGCTTCGGCGCGTTTCTCGCGCTTTTCGTCCAGCACTTTTTCGCTGCCCAGCAGTTCGAGAAAAGCTTTGTCGGCGCCGTCACCCTTATTCCATCCGGTGCGGATGAGGCGCGTGTAGCCGCCGTTGCGGTCGCCGAAGCGCGGGCCGACCGTGTCAAACAGCTTTACCACAGCTGCATCGGTCATGAGATAAGAAGCCGCCAGGCGCCGCGCCGCCAGATCTCCGCGCTTACCGAGCGTAATCATCTTCTCGACGATGGGCTTCGCCGCCTTGGCCTTGGGAACGGTCGTCTCGACGCGCTCTTCTACGATCACAGAAGTGACCAGGTTGCGCAGCAGCGAACGCCGGTGCGATGTGTTCCGTCCGAGTTTGTAGCCTGCAACTTTGTGACGCATTGTGAACCTCAGTGGTCAGTGGCCAGTGGTCAGTGGCCAGTAGTTAGTTGTCGATACATGACAGTCAGTGGCTTGTGGTTTGCCTTTCTGACCACTGCCCACCAGCCACTGACCACTGTTCTTATAGCCCGTCGTCCGGTCCGTAAGCCGAAGCCGGCAGCACCAGATTTGAAGTCGGTCCGGGTACGGCGTTGCCGTGCTCGTCGATCTTCATGCCCAGGCTCAAGCCCATCGAGGACAAGATTTCCTTGATCTCGTTCAGCGACTTGCGGCCGAAGTTCTTGGTCTTGAGCATTTCCGATTCCGTCTTCTGCACCAGCTCGCCAATCGACTGAATGTTCGCGTTCTTCAGGCAGTTGTAGCTGCGCACGGAAAGCTCAAGTTCCTCAACCGAACGGTTCAGGTTCTCGTTGTGAATTTCCGGCTTGCGGTCGTCCGAAGACGACGTGCCGGTTTCGATTTCTTCTTCGAAGTTGATGAAGATGTTCATGTGGTCCTTCATCAATTTCGCGGAGAGCCCGATCGCATCCGCCGGAGTGATGGACCCGTTGGTCCAAACTTCGAGCGTGAGCTTGTCGTAGTCGGTGATCTGGCCAAGTCGCGCGGCCTCAACGGTGTAGTTGCACTTGCGCACCGGCGAGTGAACGGAATCGATGGGAATAAATCCGATGCCGAGATCCTCATCGAAGTTCTTGTCGGCGGAAGTGTAACCGCGCCCGCGCTTCAGGCGCATTTCCATATCGAGCTTGCCGCCTTCGCTGACGGTCGCGATGTAAACGTCTTTATCGAGAACCTCGACATCGCCATCGGCTTCGATCATGCCGCTGGTGACAACTCCGGGCTGATCGGCGCGCAGATAGATTGCCTTCGGCGCATCGCCCGCGAGCTTGAACGGAATCTGCTTCAGGTTGAGGATGATGTCGGTCGCATCCTCCACCACGCCCGGGATCGACTGAAATTCGTGCAGCACGCCTTCCATCTTCACCGCAGTAACCGCAGCGCCTTCGATGGAGCTCAGCAGCACGCGCCGCAAAGCATTGCCCACGGTGGTGCCAAAGCCGCGTTCAAACGGCTGCGCCCAGAAAATTCCGTACTTGTCAGTGAGAGTAGAAGTGTCAACTGCGAGACGTTTCGGTTTCTGAAAACCCTTCCAAAGCATTTGTTTCTCCTTCGGCCGTTTGGCTCAATCCCAGCTCACTGAGTGGTCCAACTCAGGTCAATGCCGGGAAAGGCTGATCTGGCTCGAAATATGGACCTAACATCGTCGTTGGCCGTTTGTCGCTGGTCGTTAGCCAAACCGGCGAACGACTAACGACCATCGACGATTTACTTATTTGCTATAAAGTTCAACAATCAACTGCTCATTGACCGGCAGTTGAATATCTTCGCGCTTGGGCAACGAAAGCACGCGCGCCGTGTAGGCATCGCGATTCACTTCGAGCCAGCTGGGCAGCGTGCCGTGGCTGGCAAACTCCTTGGCCATTTCCAGCACAACGAGTTTCTTGCTGTTCTCGCGGATGGAAATTTCCTCGCCCGCGCTCACTTCGTAAGAAGGAATATTGACCTTACGATTGTTGACGGCGACGTGGCCATGCCGCACCAACTGCCGCGCCTGTCGCCGCGACTGCGCGAAGCCCAGACGGAACACCACATTGTCCAAACGCCGCTCCAACTGTTGCAGCAACAGTTCGCCGGTTACGCCCTGCGCGCGCGCAGCCTTCTCGAAGTAATTGCGGAACTGGCCTTCCAGCGTGAAGTAGATACGCTTGGCCTTCTGCTTCTCACGCAATTGCAGGCCGTAGCCAACGATCTTGGCTTTGCGGTCTTTCCCATGTTGTCCGGGAGCGAAGTTGCGCTTCTCGATGGGGCACTTATCGCTGAAACACTTTGAGCCTTTGAGGAACAGCTTCATTCCCTCGCGGCGGCATAGACGGCAGACTGGATCGGTATAACGGGCCAAGTTGTTCTCCTTTTAGATGACCGGTTTACAGGTTTGGCTTCACCCTTCGTCCCGGACGAAAATCAGTGGTCAGTGGCCAGTGATTAGTGGCCAGCAAACCGATTTTGACTGTGATCTTACTGGCCACTGGTCACCGACCACTGGCGACTTTCTTACACCCTACGTCGTTTCGGCGGCCTGCATCCATTATGCGGAATCGGCGTGACGTCGCGAATCGAGCGCACTTCAATGCCGGATGACGCCAACGCGCGCACCGCCGACTCACGGCCGGAACCGGGGCCGCTCACGCGCACATCCACGCTGCGTACTCCGTGGTCGCGTGCCAGGCTAGCCGCATTCGATGCCGCTTGCTGCGCGGCGAACGGCGTGCCTTTGCGCGATCCGCGAAAGCCCAGCGATCCCGAACTCTTCCACGACAACGTATTGCCGTTCATGTCCGTGATCGTGACGATGGTGTTGTTGAAAGACGCCTGCACATAGCACAGTCCGTGCGGAACGTGCTTGCGCTCCTTCTTCTTGAACGTCTTCTTCTTGCCTTTTTTCTCTGGTGCGGCTGCGCCGCCCGCTGCTGCTGGTTTTGCCATAAAAGTCAGTTCCCGGTTGCCAGTTGTCAGCTACCAGTTCTGCCGCGAGCCTCATTCCAGATTTAACTGGCAACTGGCTACCGGCAACTGGCAACTGCTTTTAAGTTTTCGACGTCGCCTTCTTCTTGGTCGAGACCGTTCCCTTGCGCGGGCCTTTGCGGGTGCGCGCGTTGGTGTGCGTACGCTGTCCGCGAACCGGCAGGTTGCGGCGGTGACGGAAGCCGCGATAGGAGCCGATTTCGATGAGCCGCTTGATGTTCATCGAAACTTCCTTGCGCAGATCGCCTTCCACCAACCCCTGCTGCTCAATGACCGTGCGGATGCGGTTGACTTCCTCTTCGCTGAGATCCTGGACCTTCTTCATCGGGTCCACGTTCGCCTCATTGAGAATTGTGCCGGCGCGGGGATGCCCGATGCCGTAGATGTAAGTCAGCGCGATGTTAATGTGCTTCTGGCGCGGTAAATCGACGCCTGCAATACGTGCCATATTTTCCTGACCTCAGCGGCTAAAGCCGCATGAAAACAATTTTGCTCCAGCGGCACGACTAAAGTCATGCCCTTCCCGAACTATCCCTGGCGCTGTTTGTGTTTCGCGATGACGCAGATCACCCGCACCACACCCTTGCGGTGGATGACCTTGCACTTGTCACAAATTTTCTTTACCGATGCTCGTACTTTCATAAACCAGCTCTCAGCTGTCAGCTTTCAGCCGTCAGCAAAATCTTTGTACTCATTAGCGCTGAACAGCGGCGCTCATTTATAGCGGTAAACAATTCTTCCGCGATTCAAATCGTAGGGCGAGAGCTCGACCGCAACTTTGTCACCGGGCAGAATGCGGATAAAGTTCTTACGCATCTTGCCGGAAACGTGCGCCAGCACTTGGTGCTTGTTCTCCAGTTCCACCTTGAACATGGCGTTGGGAAGCGGTTCCAAAACCACTGCCATCACTTCAATCGCGTCTTCTTTACTCATTCGCTCCTAGCTTTTAGCTTCTGGCTTCTAGCGAACCGCTTGCCCTTGGCTAGAAGCCAGGAGCTGGCAGCTAGAAGCTCATTTCGTCAAAATCACCGGCCCGTCTTTCGTCACGGCCACGCAATGCTCGAAATGCGCGCTGAAACTTCCATCCACGGTAACCGCTGTCCACTTATCGCCGAGCACTCGCGTTTCCGGCTTGCCAAAATTCACCATGGGCTCGATGGCGATTACCATTCCCTCGCGCAACTTCGCGCCGTGCCCGCGCGCCCCGTAGTTCGGCACCTGCGGCTCTTCGTGCAAATGCGTCCCAATCCCATGCCCCACAAATTCGCGGACCACGCTGAAGCCCGCGGCCTCCACGTGCTCCTGCACCGCCGCGCCCACATCGCCCACTGAGTTGCCGATGCGCGCCTGTTCGATTCCGCGGTAAAGTGATTCTTCGGTCACCGTCAACAGCTTGCGCAACTCCGGCTTCACCGTGTCACTGACCGGAACCGTGATCGCGGCATCGCCGTAGTAACCGTCCAGTACCACCCCGCAATCGATCGAAACAATATCGCCTCCCTTCAGTTCACGCTTCTCCGAAGGAATACCATGCACAATCTCTTCGTTTACCGACGTGCACAACACGCAAGGATAATCGTAGTATCCCTTGAAAGCCGGCTTGGCTCCGAATTCCGCAATCTTCTTTTCGGCGGCCCGCTCCAGGTCCATCGTGGTGACGCCGGGCGCCACCAGTGTACGCACATGATCAAGAACCTGGCGTACGATGCGGCCGCTTTGCCGCATCTGCTCAATCTCTGCCGCCGACTTGCACACAATCGCCATTCGTTATTCGATAAAAGCTTATGTTCGATAAAGCTACGTTCGATACGGCTATGCCTGATGATCCTCAATAATCCTGAAAATCTGTTCCGTAACCTCGTCCATCGGCAGATCGCCGTTTACCGAGATCAGCCTTCCCGTGCGCCGGTAATAATCCGCAACCGGAGTGGTCTGCTCTTGGTAGGCCGCAATACGGGGCTGAATCACTTCCAACCGGTCGTCATTGCGGGTCACCAGCTCGCTCCCATCGCAGTCACAAAGCTCATCGACTTGGGGCGGCTGGAAGTGGACGTTATAGATCCGTCCACAGGTGGGACAAGAACGGCGTCCAGTAATCCGGAGCAACAGTTGATTATAGTCCACGTCCAGACGGATCACAATTGGCCAGGCACGAGTCGGGCGCGAGTTTTCAAAGAACTTGTCGTCGAGCAACGCATCCAGCCATCCGGCCTGAGCCGCCGTCCGGGGAAACCCATCCAAAATGTAACCGCGTTTGCAATCCGGCTGAATCAACCTCTGCCGGACCATTTCACAAACCAAATCGTCGGAGACCAACTCTCCTCGGGCCATCACCGCCTTGGCAACAAACCCAAGCTCCGTGCCCTGGGCTATGTTCTGCCGCAGTAAATCACCGGTGGAGACCTGCGGAATCATGTACTTTTCCATGATTCGCTTCGCCTGGGTTCCCTTGCCCGCTCCCGGCGGGCCGAGCAGAACCACCGGACCTATGTCGCGTGAGGTTTCCTGCGCCATCGAGTTGGCCAAAGCCTCCCGAACAGTTTTCCTGGCCAACCTATAGTAAGGCTCCCCAGGTGCAGCACCCCTCAGCACTTCTCAAGATCTCAGGTGCCAGGTCTCTCGAAAATTCGCCGACCAGCTTAGACCGGACCACCCAAGACCGATCCCCTAAAACCCAAGACCGAACCTACGACCAGTTCCGCCGACCGCGAATGCGTCCGCTGCGCGGCGTAAAGCCATCGTAGTGGCGCATGATGAGCTGTGCCTCGATCTGTGTGACTGTATCCATGGCCACGCCCACCACGATCAGCAGCGAGGTTCCACCGAAATAAAAGTTCACGCCCAACCCGTTCGTTACCCACACCGGAAGCGACTCAAACAGCCTTCCTCCCAGCCAGAACGGCAGGTGGTTCAGGTGAATGCCAGTGATCAGCCACTCGGGAATAAACGAGATGATGATCAGATAAAGCGCGCCCACCAGCGTAATGCGGGTCAATACTTCATTGATGTAGTCGGCGGTGCGCTTACCCGGACGGATACCGGGAATGAATCCGCCGTACTTCCGCATATTGTCGGCCACTTCACTCGGATTGAAAACAATCGACACATAAAAGTACGCGAAGAAAATAATGCCGACCGCGTACAACAATGTATAGAGCGGCTCGCCCCAGCCCAGTGCGCGAAACAAGTCGCCAAAATACCGGCTGTTCCGGGCGCCATACCCGATAGTCTGCGGTAGAGTGAGAATCGAAGACGCGAAGATGACCGGCATCACGCCGCCCGCGTTCACCCGCAACGGAAGGTGCGTGGATTGGCCACCCATCACTTTGCGTCCCACCACCCGCTTCGCATATTGCACCGGAATGCGCCGTTCGCAGCGTTCGACATACACAATGAAGGCGACCACCGCGATCATGAACACCAACAGAAAGGCCATCAGCACCGGAGTAATCGCTCCCCACTGGCTGTTCATCGCCTTCTGTATCAATTCCTGAACGCCGCGTGGCAGCCCCACCACAATGCCGGCAAAGATCAGCAGCGACATGCCGTTACCAATTCCGCGGTCGGTGATCTGCTCGCCCAGCCACATGATGAACGTGCTGCCCGCAGTGAGGGTCAGCATGGTCATCAGGATGAACGCCGGGCCGGGGTGAAGAACGAAGTCCCCACCTTTTTCCAGACCGATGGCGATGCCGAACGACTGCACCGCGCTCAACATGATCGTGATGTACCGGGTCCACTCGGTAATTTTCTTGCGGCCCATCTCGCCTTCTTTTTGCAGCTTGGCGAGCGGCTCATACACCACGGTGAGAAGTTGGAGAATGATCGATGCCGTGATGTACGGCATGATGCCCAGGGCAAAGATGGTCAGGCGGCGCAGGCCGCCACCGGAAAACAGATCTACGAAGCCGAGAAACGATCCCGCATTTTGATTGAAGTACTGTTCCAGCTTGAGGAAGTTCACTCCCGGCGTGGGCAGATGTCCGCCCAGCCGGTAGATGAATAGCATGGCCAGCGTAAACAGAACGCGCTTGCGCAGGTCTGGAATGCGAAAGATGTTAGCCAGCTTTTCGAACATTACTGCCCCGCCTTCACTGATAAGACCTCAACCTTGCCGCCTGCCTTGGTGATTTTTTCCTGCGCCGTCTTGGAAAATTTGTGCGCGTGCACGGTGATCGCAATGGTCAGCTCGCCGTCACCCAGAACTTTTACCGGATGCTTGGTCTTGATCACTCCCGCCTTGCGCAGCACTTCGGGCGTGATGGCCGCGGCGTGCAGCTCCTCGCCCAGCTCAACCAGCCGCTCCAGGCTGACGATGTTGAATTCCTTGCGGAAGATGTTGGTGAAGCCGCGCTTCGGCATGCGGCGATGCAGCGGCATCTGGCCGCCTTCAAAGCCGCGGATCAGGCGCATACCGGTGCGCGAACGCTGGCCCTTGTGTCCGCGAGTGGACGTCTTGCCCATGCCGGAGCCCATGCCGCGCCCCACGCGCTTGCGCTTTTCCGACGCCTTCTTCGGTGCTCGAATGTTGGATAAATTCATAATGAGCTCTCAGCTTTCAGCCATCAGCTTTCAGCCAGGAGCGGTTTACGCTTGGGACTGAAAGCTGATAGCTGACAGCTTCTACTGCAAAATCACAACCAGATGCGGAACCTTCGCCACCATGCCGCGAATCGCCGGGTTATCCGGACGCTCGATCACCTGGTTCAAACGCGTGAATCCCAATCCCTTGATCACTCGCTTCTGCTTCACCGGCGCACATATCGCGGAAATCACCCACTTCAGATGAATCTTTCCGCTGACTGCCTTCGGTTTCTTAGTAGTCATCATCAATTCCTCAATCCAATCCCGACTGCCGTCTCCAGGTACTGGGTACCGGCTACTGGCAACTAAATCTCCTGCACCGTCTTGCCCCGCATGGCCGCAACGCTCTCCCTGCTCTTCAGGTGTCGCAGCGCATCGAAAGTCGCCTTGATCACATTATGCGGATTGGTCGTGCCGATCGATTTGGTCAATACATTCTGAATTCCAACCGATGTCATCACCGCTCGAACTGCACCGCCGGCGATCACGCCCGTGCCTTCCGGAGCGGGCTTAAGCAGCACTTTCCCGGCGCCGTAACGTCCCAGCACCAGGTGCGGAATGCTGGTCTGCGTCAAATTAACCTTGATCAGGTTCTTCTTCGCCGACTCAATCGCCTTGCGAATAGCCTGCGGAACTTCCTTGGCCTTGCCAGCTCCATGGCCAACCACTGCCGCCGAGGGATCGCCCACCACCACCAGCGCGGCGAATGAAAGGTTCTTGCCGCCTTTCACCACCTTGGTGACGCGGTTGATGGCCACCACCTGGTCCTTCAACTGAAACGAATTTGCATCAAGCTTCTTAATCACTGTTGGCATTCTTTAAACCCAGCTTTCAGCTATCGGCTTTCAGCTATCAGCTCTGTCGCTCCAGCGAATCGCTGAGAGCTGAAAGCTGAAAGCTGCCTTAAAATTGCAATCCCGCTTCGCGGGCCGCATCGGCCAGCGCTTTCACGCGTCCGTGATAAATGTAGCCGCCGCGGTCAAACACCACTTTGCTCACACCCTTGGCCTTGGCGCGCTCGGCAATTGCTTTGCCCAGAGCCTTCGCCGCCGCGACGTTGCCGCCGGTCTTCCGGTCTTCCTTTTTGCCTTCGGCGGAACTCGCCGAAACCAGCGTGGTGCCATGCAAGTCGTCGATGACCTGCGCATAAATATGATTCAACGAGCGGTACACATTCAACCGCGGACGCTCCGGCGTGCCCGACAACTTTTTGCGGATGCGGTCGTGAATGTGATCGCGCTTCTGATTCTTCGAGATTCGAGTAAGCATAAAATCTGTCCTTCGTTCCTGAACACCGGTCTTAGGCGGTAGGTCTCAGGTGATTGGGTCTTGGACTTCCTGGCACCTAAGCCCTGAACCCTAAGCCCTACTTCGCTCCGGTCTTACCGACCTTCTTCTTCAACTTCTCGCCCGCATAGCGCACACCCTTGTTCTTGTACGGATCGGGCGGACGCAGCGAGCGCATTTCCGCGGCAACCTGGCCTACCTGCTGCCGGTCGATTCCGGTGAGCGCGATCTTGGTCTGCTTGGGATCGACGCTGGCCTCTACTCCGGTCGGCAACGGGTATTCGATGGGATGTGAGTACCCGAGGTTAAACACGACCATCCCCTTGCCCTTCATCTCAGCGCGATAGCCGATGCCCACGATTTCCAGTTCGCGCGTCCAGCCCTTGGTGACGCCTTCGACGGCGTTATTCACCAGCGCGCGCGCCAGTCCGTGCACCGCGGCCTGCGAATCGTTCTCGCGGATGGCGACGAGGTTTCCGTCCTTCTGCTCAACCTTGACGCCCGCGGGAAGAGCCGTATCCAACTTGCCCTTCGGCCCCTGCACCAATACCGTGTTGCCTTCGATTTTGACCGTCACCCCTTTGGGGATCGGGATCGGCTTTTTTCCAATTCGTGACATAAGGTTTCAGCTCTCAGCCTTCGGCTCTCAGCTTCTTCACAACCGTGCCTTACTGAAGGCTGACGGCTGACAGCTGAGAGCGGTCCTCTACCAAATCTCGCACAACAACTCGCCGCCCACGCCTTCTTTGCGGGCCTGCCGACCGGTCATCACCCCGCGTGGGGTGGTGAGAATGTTGATCCCCATTCCGCCCAGCACGCGAGGAATCTCGCTGCGCCGCACATATACGCGGCAGCCCGGACGCGACACACGCTCCGCCTTCGAAATCGCGGCTTCATTGTGCGCGCCGTATTTCAAATAAATCCGGATGACCTTGTGCCCTTCTTCTTCCGTGGCCTTGAAGTTCGAGATGTAACCCTCTTCCTTCAGAATGCGGGCAATCTCCACCTTCAGCCGCGAAGCCGGGATATCCACCTTCTGGTGCCGCGCCTGTAGCGCGTTGCGCACCCTCGTCAGCATATCTGCGACCGGATCGGTCAACCTCATCGTTTGCTTCTCCTCTCGCCACCCGTTCGCTCCGCGTCAGCGGAGAACCTGCGGCGGCTTGCCTACCACTTACTGATGCCGTTCAATCTTCAGCTTGTCATCCTGAGCGTAGCCGGTTTTCAGGCGTAGCGAAGGATCTCCTGCTCCACGAACCCCGCGCGGAAGCCCACTACCAGGACGACTTCGAAACCCCGGGAATCTCCCCGCGCAGCGCCAGCCCGCGGAAACACAAGCGGCACAGGCCAAACTTGCGCAGGTAAGCCCGCGGTCGTCCGCAAATCTTGCAGCGGTTGTGCCGGCGCGACGAGAACTTCGGAGTCTTCTCTTTTTTCTCGCGCGCGACCTCAAACTTCTTTTCGATCTTCGCGTCTTTAACTCGTTTTGCTGTAGTCATGCAATCCTTAAAAAATTTGTCTTGTTGAAGTCAGAATCTTTAACCCCTGCACCCTAAACCCTCATCCCTACTGCGCCCGAAACGGCATGCCCAGATGCTTCAAGAGCGACCGCGCCTGATTGTCGTTCGCCGCCGTGGTCACAATCGTGACGTTCATCCCCTTCAACTTGTCGACCTTCTCGTAAGAAATCTCCGGAAAGATCAACTGATCGTGCAGACCGATCGTATAGTTGCCGCGGCCGTCGAACGACTTCGTGGAAACTCCCTTGAAGTCGCGCACGCGCGGCAGCACGATATTCACCAGCCGGTCAAGAAATTCGTACATGCGGTCGCCGCGCAGCGTCACCATAGTCCCAATCGCCTGCCCCTCGCGCACTTTGAAGGCCGCAATCGATTTCTTGGACTTCGTGATAATCGGCTTCTGTCCCGTGATCTGGCCCAGTTCATTCACCGCCGGATCGAGGATCTTCGAGTTCTGCGTAGCCTCGCCCATGCCCATATTCACCACAATCTTGTTGAGCCGGGGCACCGCCATCGTGTTCTTCAGCTCGAGTTCTTTCAGCAGCGCCGGGGCCACTTCCTTCTCAAACCTGGCACGCAGCCGCGGCCGCTCCTTGGCGCTGTGGTGCGCCTGCGCCGGCGCTTTTTGCTCCTGCGCCGAATCTTTCGAAGCCTTCTTCTCTTTATCTTTTGCCATGATCTTCTTCAACTTCCTCTCACGGTTTCGGAGTAATTACCGGTTCGTGAGGATTGATCTTCCGATTCGCTACTTGTCCAGCGTCGTGCCGCACTTCTTGCACACTCGCACCTTGCGGTCGCCGCGCACTTCGTGTCCAATGCGCACCGGGCCGCAGGTTCCGCAGACCAGTTGCACGTTGGAAATCGCGATCCGGCTTTCCTGCTCGGCAATGCCGCCGGCGATGTTGCGCTGCGGGTTCGGGCGCACGTGCTTTTTCACCATCATCACGTGCTCCACCAGGAGCTTCGCATCATTTGGAAACACGCGCAGCACGCGCCCTTCCTTGCCCTTGTCCCGCCCCGTGATGACCTTCACGTTGTCGTTGCGGCGGATATCCACTCGTTTTTGTTCTGTGCTAACGGTTCGCATTTCCAGTTCTCAATTCCTGATTCGTATGTCTTGCTTCTGGGTACTAGGTACCAGGTACTAAATAACTTCCGGCGCCAGCGAAACGATCTTCAAAAATTTCTTCTCGCGCAACTCGCGCGCTACCGGACCAAACACGCGCGTGCCCACCGGCTCGCCCGCGTCGTTGATCAGCACTGCCGCATTCTGATCAAAGCGGATATAGGTGCCGTCACGCCGGCGATGCTCTTTCCGCGTGCGCACGATCACCGCCTTCACCACACTTCCCTTTTTTGCCTGGCCTTCGGGCGCCGCTTCCTTCACGGCCGCGGTGATTATGTCGCCGAGGCCGGCATTCAGCCCGGTCGAACCGCCGAGCGGCAGAATCATCTGCAGCTTGCGGGCGCCGGAGTTGTCGGCGACCTCCAGCATCGATCTCATCATCACAGCCATAGCATCAATCTCCCGTTCACTCTGTCATCCCGCCTTGTCATCCTGAGCGAGAGGCCTTTTGTCTCGCGAAGGATCTGGGCGCGCCGCGCGATCATTTTCGCGTTCTTTGCGAAAATGCTAACTCGCGCGTTCGGCGCGCTTCCTTATTATTTCGCGTCCAGCACCACTTCCGGCACCAGCGCTGTCTTGCGCACAATGTCCTTCAGCTTCCAGCGCTTCAACTTCGAGAGCGGACGAGTCTCTTCAATCCGCACCACATCGCCTACATGCGCTTCATTTTTCTCGTCGTGCGCGTAGAACTTCTTGTTGCGCGCCACCACGCGTCCGTAGAACGGATGCGCTTTCTTACGCGTCACCTTGACCACGATCGTCTTCTGCATGCGGTTGGCGACAACTTCTCCAACCACTTCCTTGCGCCGGCCCTGCACCTGCTCGCTCTTCGGCGTCGCAGATTTTCCGGTTGCGGTTTCCGCCATTAGCGTTTCTCCGTTGCGGTCGAGCGCGAGCGCTCGCCTAAAATTGTCTTGACGCGCGCAATGTCTTTGCGCAGGCCGCGAATCTTCTTCAGGCTCTCGGTCTGTCCCATGTTCAGCTGAAACCTCAGCTTGAACAACTGGTCAGAGAGATCCTGCCCCTGCTGCTGCAGCTCGGCGTCGGTTAAGTTTCTGGCTTTGTCTGCCTTCATAAAATTCCCTTTTCTAGTGCGCCGTTTCGCGCTTGACCAAAGTCGTGCGCAGCGGCAGCTTGTGCGAGGCCAACCGCATTGCTTCCGACGCATCCGCCAGCGCGACGCCTTCCATCTCAAACAGAATCTTTCCCGCCGCACCACCGCGACCCAGTGATCCGGCGCTCCCTTGCCCTTGCCCATACGGGTTTCAGCCGGCTTCTTGGTCACCGGCTTGTCGGGAAACACACGGATCCAAATCTTGCCGCCGCGCTTCACGAAGCGGGTCATGGCTACACGGCTGGCTTCAATCTGCCGGTCGGTAATCCAGCCCGGTTCCAGCACCTTCAACCCGAAATCGCCAAACGCCAGCGTGCTGCCACGCCAGGCCTTCCCAGTCATGCGGCCGCGCTGCTGCTTGCGGTACTTCACTTTCTTTGGCATCAACATAAGTCAGCTCTCAGCTCTCAGCTCTCAGCTCTCAGCCAAATCCGCTCCGCCTTTACTGATGGCTGAGAGCTGATGGCTGATAGCTGCTGTTTTAAAACGCTCCCACGCCCGTCTGCTGTTCCTTCTTCTTGGTCGGGAGAATTTCGCCCTTGTAAACCCAAACCTTCACGCCGATCACGCCGTAAGTCGTCCTCGCTTCGGAGAATCCGTATTCGATATCGGCACGCAGCGTGTGCAGCGGCAACCGCCCCTGCAGGTACCATTCCGAGCGCGCGATTTCGTTTCCATTCAACCGTCCGCTCACCCGAACCTTGATGCCCTTACAACCGAAGCGCAGCGCCGAATCCACCGCCTTGCGCATCGCCCGCCGGAAGCCAACCCGCTTTTCCAGTTGCAGCGCAATCGCTTCCGACACCAGCTGCGCATCGAGCTCGGGCTTGTGCACTTCCTGAATGTCGACAAACATCTCGCGCGAGGTGCGCTTCTGCAGGTCGGCCTTCAGCTTGTCGATCTCCGCGCCCTTGCGTCCAATAATGATTCCGGGACGCGCCGTCTTGATAATGATGCGCAGCTTGTTGCCCGGCCGCTCGATCTCAATCGAGCTCACGCCCGCCGACTTGAGCTTTTCCTTCAGCTCGTTCTTCAGCTTGACGTCTTCGAGCAGCAGCTTGTCGTAGTCACGCTCCACAAACCAGCGCGACTTCCACGGCTTGGTGTAGCCGAGGCGAAAACCATAAGGATGGACTTTTTGTCCCATTGCTTCTCCTAATCAAACTCCCGAACCCTTGCTCGGTGACGCACGATGAGCCGTCGCCATCAAACCCTTGTCATTCCGAACCTGCGCAAAGCGCGGGTGAGGAACCTGCTGTTCGCTTACTTCGCAGCAGCTTTCTTCTTCTTGCCGGCGCCCGCAGCCTTCTTCGCCACTGGAGCCCGCCGCTTCGCCGGAGCCGCATGTTTCGGCTCGCTAGTACCACCCACGTGATGAGCCGCGCCATTCCCACGCTCGGCCAGCACCAGCGTGATGTGCGCAATGCGCCGCTGATAGCGGAAGGCACGTCCTTGGGGCGCCGGACGGATGCGCTTCATGCGCGGGCCGTCATTGGCGATGGCGCTCTTCACATACAAATTGTCGAGCTCAACATCCAGCCCCTTTTCGGTGCTGAGAAAATTTGCGTTGTCCAGCGCCGACTGTAGTAGCTTGCCGACGTGCGCCGCCACCCGCTTCTTGGTGAACAACAGCGTGTTGCGAGCCTCTTCCACCTTGCGCCCTTTGATCAACTCCAGCACCAGGCGCGCCTTCTGCGGCGATACTCGCAAGTAACGCATTTCCGCTCGAAATTCCATATTCTCGTCTCAGTTCTTCTGTCTCAGCTAAAAGCTTAAGAGCTAACAGCTGCTCTTATGCCTTCGGTGCCGCTGGCGCCGAACTAATTGCTCCCGGACCTCCCGGAATACCCGCAGGCTTCGCCGCTACTTCCGTCGCCGCCCGCATGGAGTGACCCTTAAAGTTGCGCGTGAAGCTGAACTCGCCCAGCTTGTGCCCCACCATGTTCTCGGTGACGTACACCGGAATAAACTTTTTGCCGTTGTGCACCGCGATGGTGTGTCCCACCATCTCCGGAACCACGGTGGATCGCCGCGACCAAGTGCGCAAAACTTTCTTTTCGTTGCGCGAATTCATGCCCTCGACCCGCGACATCAGGAAGCCATCCACGAACGCGCCTTTTTTGGTTGAACGTGCCATAAATTTGTCTCTACCTCAAACCAAACTTTGTCATTCCGAAGGTCGCGAAGCGACCAGGGGAATCTGCTGTCGCTTGCGGCGCTACTTACCTCGCCGGTTCACAATAAACTTATCCGTCCGCTTGTTGTTCCGCGTCTTGTACCCGCGCGTCGGCTGTCCCCACGGCGTCACCGGATGCCGTCCGCCCGAAGTCTTGCCTTCACCACCGCCATGCGGATGGTCGACCGGATTCATCGAAACACCGCGGTTATGCGGACGCTTTCCCAGCCAGCGCGAGCGTCCGGCCTTGCCGATGGTGATGTTCTCGTGGTCGAGATTTCCCACCTGCCCGATGGTCGCCATGCAGTCCTGCGAAATCTTGCGCGTCTCGCCCGAAGGCAATTTCACCAGCGCATACTCTTCTTCTTTCGCCACCAACTGCGCCGCTCCGCCGGCTGAGCGCACCATCTGCCCGCCCTTGCCCGGTTTCAGCTCCAGATTGTGAATCTGCGTACCAGGAGGGATATTTCGCAGCGGCAACGCGTTACCGACAAGAATATCCGCATCGGGACCGCTCACCACTTTCTGCCCCACCTTCAACCCTTCCGGCTGCAGGATGTAACGCTTCTCCCCGTCGGCATAGGCCAGCAGGGCGATGCGCGGCGAACGGTTGGGATCGTATTCGATGCTGACCACGGTCGCCGGAATCCCCGTCTTGTCGCGCTTGAAATCAACAATGCGCAGCTTGCGCTTGTGCCCGCCGCCGATGAAGCGCATGGTCATGTCGCCGGAGTTGCGGCGGCCGCCGGTGCGATTCTTTTTCTCCAGCAGCGGCTTATGCGGATGCCGCGTCGTGATGTCGTCGTTGACGATCGTCGTGCGGTAGCGCAACGTCTGTGTTGTCGGTCGATAAGTCTTAATTGCCATAATCAGCTCTTAGCTATAAGCCCTTTAGCTCAAATCCTAAAACTTTTGTCATTCCGAACTGGGCCGAAGGCCCGGTGAGGAACCTGCTTCTTACTCGCCTTACAAATTCTGCGCGTACTCCGGCATCTTTTCGCCGGCCCGCAGCCGCACATACGCCTTTTTCCAATCCGGACGGTAGCCAGCAAACTTGCCGCGCCGCCGCTCTTTTCCCGGATACATCGCCGTACGCACGGACAGAACTTTAACTTTGAAAATCGTCTGGACCGCCTGCTTCACTTCCGTCTTGGTCGCACCCGGAGCCACCTGGAAGACCAGCGTGTTCTGCAGCTCCTTGATCGCCAACCCTTTTTCGGTGATTACCGGACGTCGAATAATCTGATATGCGGATTTCATATTGATTCGGCTTACGCCACCTCCGCCGCTTTTTCATGCCGCGTGCGCTTACGGGGAGCCGCCGACGCCTTCTTCGCGCCTTCCTCTTCTTCTTTTTCCTTCGCCGCCCCGTGCTGCCGCTTGGATACCGAATTCTTCAGCGTCAGCTGCAGCTTCTCAATCGCGGGATGCGAAAAAATCACGCGGTCATAACGCAGCAGGTGATAAGGATGAACCTCATTGCCCGGAACCAGCTCGAGCCCTTTAATATTGCGCGCGCTCAATTCCAGGTTGCGATTCGCCGCGTTCGGCGCTTCCACAATCAGCACCGTCTTGTCGACCTTAAGCGCATCGAGGGCAGCGCGGAATTGCTTCGTCTTCGCGTCTTTCAACTCGAAGGTATTCACCACGATCAGCTTGCCATCGGCAAACTTCGCCGCCAGCGCCGAACGCAGCGCGCCCAAAAGTTTTTTACGTGGGAACGCGTAGTCATAGGAGCGCGGCACAGGACCATGCACCGTACCGCCGTGCCGCCACAGTGGCGAACGGATCGAGCCGATACGCGCCCGCCCCGTACCCTTCTGCTTCCACAGCTTCTTGCCCGAACCGGAAACCTGCCAGCGGGCCTTGGTGGCGTGTGTGCCGCGGTGCTGCCCGGCGCGGTAGTGCTTCACCGCCTCCCAGAGCAGGTCTTCATTCACCGCGCCGAAAATCTCATCGGCGAGATCGAAGGTTCCCACCTTCTTTCCGCTCAAATCGTGAATATCTATAGTTGCCATATTGCTCTCGGTACTAGGTACTGGGTACTTGCTCTTACGCCTTTTTCGCCGCTCGCTTCGCCGCCTTCAACGGATCGACCGTAGCCGAACCCGCAAATCCACGGCGCTCTCTGGGCGGCTTCTTCGATTTCGTAATCACGATGTATCCGCCCTGAGGCCCCGGCACACTGCCTTCCACCACCAGCAGATTTTCGTCCTTATCTACACCCAAAACCCGCAGGTTGCGCTGCGTCACCCGGGCATTGCCCATGTGACCCGACATGCGCATTCCCTTGAACACGCGCGAAGGAAACGCCGACGAACCAATCGAACCCGTGATCTGAAACATCGAACCGTGCGACTTGGGACCGCCGCCAAAATGATGTCGCTTCACCACGCCCTGGAAGCCTTTTCCCTTACTCACTCCCACGATGTCGACAAATTTTTCGCCTTCGAAAATCTCGACCAGCACCCGGTCGCCGACCTTCACCGCTCCGTCGCCGTCGCCATCACTCTCGAGCGGCACTTCGCGCATGAACTTCACCGGCGGAAGATTATTCTTCGCGAGATGACCTTGCGCGGGCTTGGTCAGCTTCGATTGCTTCACGAACTCGACCAATCCAATCTGAGCCGCCTCGTAACCGTCTTTGATCGCCAGCTTATGCTGCGTCACCACGCAAGGACCAGCCTGCAGCACCGTGACCGGGCGCACATCGCCCTTCGAGTCAAACAGCTGCGTCATGCCGACCTTCTTACCCAGAATGCCTGTAACTCTCGTTGCCATTTCTTTCTCCGTCCAGCATGGCTCGCAGTCTCTCGACTCCGGCTATTGGCTGGGAAACATCTCCATCAACTAAAAGCTGATGGCTGAGAGCTGACAGCTTACTTATGCTCTTTCCCGAATGCCTTGATCTCCACATCCACGCCAGCCGGCAGATCGAGCTTCATCAGCGCGTCCACCGTCTGCTGCGTCGGCTCGAGAATATCGAGCAAACGCTTGTGGGTGCGGATCTCGAACTGCTCCCGCGATTTCTTATCCACGTGCGGCGAACGCAGCACGCAGTACTTGTTCTTCATCGTGGGCAGTGGAATCGGCCCCGCGATCTGCGCCCCGGTGCGCCGCGCCGTCTCCACGATTTCGCCGGTCGACTGATCCAGGATGCGATAGTCGTAAGCCTTCAACCGGATGCGAATTCTTTCTTTTCCAATCACGTTTCACTCTCTCTCTAACCCCTCCCGGCGTCTCCGGAAGGAAAGAACCAGCGGCAGGATGCAAGCCGCGTTTTCAAAATGCAGAAGTAAGAATTCAGAAGTGATTCGATATTTTACTTCTGCACTCTTACTTCTGACTTCTGCCTTGTTACTGCACAATCTCCGAAATCGTTCCGGCGCCTACCGTGTGCCCGCCTTCACGAATGGCAAAGCGCAAGCCCTTCTCCATCGCGACCGGCGTGATCAGTTCAATCACCAGGGAAACGTTGTCCCCAGGCATCACCATCTCCGTGCCCGCCGGAAGTTCGGCCACACCCGTCACATCCGTCGTGCGCAAATAAAACTGCGGACGGTATCCCTTGAAGAACGGCGTATGCCGTCCACCTTCTTCTTTGGTCAGAATGTAAACTTCCGCTTTGAACTTGGTGTGCGGCGTGATCGATCCCGTCTTCGCCAGCACCATGCCGCGCTCCACATCTTCTTTCGCAATGCCCCGCAGCAGCAGTCCAGCGTTGTCGCCCGCCATGCCTTCGTCCAATTGCTTCTTGAACATTTCCACGCCGGTCACGACCGTCTTTCTGCGTGTCGCGGAAGCCGACGATTTCCACTTCTTCGCCAACCTTCACTTTGCCGCGCTCGATTCTTCCCGTCACCACTGTGCCGCGGCCCTGAATCGAGAAGATGTCTTCAATCGGCATCAGGAACGGCTTGTCCAGCTCGCGCGCCGGCTGCGGAATGTACTTATCCACCGCCGCCATCAACTCGTCGACCTGCGCCTCCGCCTTCGCTTCCCCGTTCAGTGCGCCCAGTGCCGAAACCCGCACCACCGGCACGTCATCGCCCGGAAACTTGTAGCTCTTCAGCAACTCGCGCACTTCCAGTTCCACCAATTCCAGAAGTTCGGGATCGTCCACCGCATCGACCTTGTTCAGCGCCACCACCAGATACGGCACGCCTACCTGCCGCGCCAGCAGCACGTGCTCGCGCGTCTGCGGCATTGGACCGTCGGTTGCAGCGACCACCAGAATTCCGCCATCCATCTGCGCCGCGCCCGTGATCATATTCTTGATGTAGTCGGCGTGGCCCGGACAATCCACATGCGCGTAGTGCCGGTTCGCCGTCTCATACTCGACGTGCGCCGTCGCGATCGTGATTCCGCGCGCCTTCTCTTCCGGCGCGTTATCAATCGAATCAAACGAACGGAACACGATCTTCGGATTGTGCTTCGACAAAACCTTCGTGATCGCCGCCGTCAACGTCGTCTTGCCATGGTCAATGTGACCAATCGTCCCTACGTTGCAGTGCGGCTTTGTTCGGTCAAATTTCTCTTTCGCCATTTCTCTTTCTCCTCGGCTTCCAGTTACGCCGAAACTAAATTGTCACCGCCGGCTTCGTAATACGAGCCAACGAATTCCTGCTTCTCCACCAACTCCTCGGCGATCCGCCGTTCGAATTGGTTGAAATCCTCCGAAAACCGCTCGCGAAAGATTTCAAACCCGCGATGCCCACTCCAGAAATCCCGAACCCGGTACCGACCCTCGCTAACAGACTCACACTGCACTTCCGTAGCGATATAACCTTTATCCTGTCCCAAAAACCTCGCCCAAATTCCATTCGAACCAAAAACAATTCCGAATTCGGATCGTTTACCTTCCCGAACCCAGAACCTGCGGTCGACGACGAACCGCAGCGCCGGCAGTCACTTCGCCGTCCCCTGCACCTTGGCGATGATTTCCTCCGCGACGGAACGCGGAGCCTCCTCATAGCGCGCAAAATGCATCGAGTATTCAGCACGCCCCTGCGTGCTAGAACGCATGTGGGTCGCGTAACCAAACATCTCCGCCAGCGGAACGATGGCCTTGATCACCTGCGAACCCGCGCGATGCTCCATGCCTTCGATGCGTCCGCGGCGCGAACTCAGGTCGCCCATGATCACACCGGCGTAGTCTTCCGGCGTAACCACTTCCACCGCCATCACTGGCTCGAGCAGCACCGGAGACGCCTTACGCGCAGCCTCTTTGAACGCCATTGAACCGGCAATCTTGAACGCCATTTCGTTCGAATCGACGTCGTGATAGCTGCCGTCATACAGCGTAGCCTTCACATCGACCATGGGATAGCCAGCGAGAATTCCGCCTTCAAGCGCCTCGCGAATTCCCTGATCGATCGGCTTGATGAATTCTTTCGGCACCGAGCCGCCGGTAATGTCATTGACGAACTCGTAGCCCAAGCCCGGCGGTTGCGGATCCAGCTTGATCTTGGCATGCCCATACTGACCCTTGCCACCCGTCTGCCGAATGTATTTGCCTTCTGCTTCCGAGTGCTTGCGAATGGTCTCGCGATAGGCAACCTGCGGCTTGCCGACATTCGCCTCGACCTTATACTCGCGCATCATGCGGTCGACGATGATCTCGAGGTGCAACTCGCCCATGCCGCTGATGATGGTCTGTCCGCTATCGGGATCGGTATGAACCTTGAACGTAGGATCTTCCTGCGCCAGGCGACTGAGCGCCATGCCCATTTTTTCCTGATCGGCTTTCGTCTTCGGCTCGACTGCAACCGAAATCACCGGCACCGCAAAGGTAATCGATTCGAGCGCGATCGGATGTTCATCACTGCAAATGGTGTCGCCCGTGCCCACGTTCTTCAATCCGACGGCAGCGCAAATGTCACCCGCGAGAATTTCAGTGATCTCTTCGCGCTTGTTGGCGTGCATCTTCAGCAGACGCCCAATGCGCTCGGTTTTCGTGGTGCGGACATTCAAAACTGAATCGCCGGTCTTCAGAACTCCGGAATAGACGCGGATAAAAGTCAGCTGCCCGACAAAGGGATCAGCCATAATCTTGAAGGCCAGCGCCGAGAATGGCTCTTTGTCGTCGGCTTTGCGGTAAATCGTCTCGCCGTTATCCGGATTCGTTCCGTGCGTTTCCGGCACATCGAGCGGCGACGGTAGAAAATCCACCACCGCATCCAGCAACGGCTGCACACCTTTATTCTTGAACGACGTGCCTACAACTACCGGAAATACCTTCAGGCCGATCGTCGATTTGCGCAGCGAGTTTTTCAACTCGGCGGCAGTAATCTCTTCGCCCTCAAGGAACTTGTGCAGAATCTCGTCGTCGTTCTCGGCAACCGTCTCGACCAGTTGCGCGTGGAACGCTTCCGCCTTTTTCTTCAGATTTTCCGGAATCTCTTGGACCTCATACTCCGCGCCCATGGTCTCATCGTTCCACACAATCGCCTTCATGGCGATCAGGTCGACGACGCCGACAAACTTCGCTTCTTGTCCAATGGGAATCTGAATCGCGACGGGCTTGGCGCTGAGGCGCTTGCGGATGGTATCGACGGCATGCTCGAAATCCGCACCCATCTTGTCAATCTTGTTGATAAAACAAATTCTAGGTACACCGTACTTGTCGGCCTGGCGCCAGACTTTTTCCGACTGCGGCTGCACGCCGTGCACCGCGTCAAACACTGCGACCGCGCCATCGAGCACGCGCAGCGAACGCTCCACTTCCGCCGTGAAATCCACGTGGCCGGGTGTATCAATAATATTGATGCGAATATCGCGCCAGGTGCAGGTCGTCGCCGCGGACGTAATCGTAATGCCGCGCTCCTGCTCCTGCTCCATCCAGTCCATGGTCGCAGTGCCTTCGTGCACCTCTCCGATGCGGTGCGTCTTCCCCGTATAAAACAGGATGCGCTCCGTCGTAGTGGTCTTACCGGCATCAATGTGGGCCATGATGCCGATGTTCCTGCAGCGTTCTAATGGGACTGTTCTAGGCACGACGTTCTAACTCTTTCTGGGCTCCGAAATGATTCTTGTCATCCCAAGCAGCGCTCATTGCCGCGAAGGACCTATGCACTTCTCTACCACCGGTAATGCGCGAACGCCTTATTGGCTTCCGCCATGCGGTGTACATCTTCTTTCTTCTTGATGGCCGCGCCCTTACCGTTGGCGGCGTCCAGCAACTCATTACTCAACTTGTCGACCATGCCGCGCTCGGCGCGTCCACGCGCATACGTCAGCAGCCAGCGAATCGCCAGCGACGTGCGACGGTCGGCATTCACTTCCACCGGAACCTGATAGTTCGCGCCGCCTACGCGCCGCGTCTTCACTTCGAGCAGCGGCTTCGCATTCTCGACAGCCTTGGTGAACAGCTTCAAAGCTTCGTCGCCGCCTTTTTCCTGCACCTTGGTGAGAGCTTCATAAAAGATGCCCTCGGCGGTCGAGCGCTTGCCCTGCCACATCATCGAGTTGATGAACTTCGTCACCAGATTCGAGCCGTAGACGGCATCGGCTGGCACGGTCCGCTTGGATGTATGTCCTTTACGAGGCATTTAAGCTTTTAACTCCTAGCTCTAGCTTTTAGCTAGAACTTCTGACTACAGCTATTTCTTGTCTCCACCCTTTTTCGCGCGCTTGGCGCCGTATTTCGATCGTCCCTGCTGGCGGCCGGCTACACCCACTGCATCCAGCGTGCCGCGAATCACGTGATAGCGCACGCCAGGCAGATCCTTCACGCGGCCTCCGCGAATCAGCACAATCGAGTGCTCCTGCAGATTATGGCCAACGCCGGGGATATAAGTTGTCACTTCAATTCCATTGGTCAACCGCACGCGCGCCACTTTCCGCAGCGCTGAGTTCGGCTTCTTCGGCGTCTGCGTGTACACTCGCGTGCAAACTCCGCGCTTCTGCGGACACCCCTGCAGCGCCGGACTCGCCGTCTTATACCGCGGCCGCTTCCGGCCCTTCGCCACCAGTTGATTAAAAGTAGGCACTCTTC
This sequence comes from uncultured Acidobacteriaceae bacterium, assembly GCA_963838015.1. GTDB lineage: Bacteria > Acidobacteriota > Terriglobia > Terriglobales > Acidobacteriaceae > Sulfotelmatobacter. The sequence goes on from CAWIPG010000002.1 coordinate 1,449,382, forward strand.
GCCGCTCCTTGCTGACACACCACAACTGCCCTTGCAGGCGGGCAGCGCACAGCATCATCCGCTTTTCCCGGCCGCAATCACACGATCCGGGGCTGGCAGACTTAATTCATCCGCCATGCTTCTCGCCGCGCACAAAATCGCAGTGAGAGATTCTGGGTTCCCGATCTAGATTTGCGCTGCCGACGGTGGCACCCGGCCAAAACCCCGGGGGTGCTCCGTATCGCCAGCTCTATCCTGCATATCCTCTCGCAGACCACCAGTGCGCCTTACTTAAGGTGCGCCAGAAGCCCGAGGGCGAAAGGCAGCGCAGGAATATTTCAGCGAGGAAGTTTTCGGAATCACTTGCAATCCGAAAACGTATTTCTCAAAAGCCCAACCGGCAAGCTCCACACTATTGCAGGAAACTCACGGGATACAGCAAGCTTGGATGAACTCGCGGAACCAAACTACTATAGCAACTCGGGCGAAACATCGTCAACTCATGTTTTTGCATCCCAGCTACCGGGGAGCAAAGCTGTCACAAAATTTTCGGCGTCATTCGGCATCGACTGGCAATTTGGAGGTTTCTGGTTGTGGCGCAGTTTGATTGTCATCTCAAACAAGGGTTTTTTGCGCAGCGAGGGATCTGGGCGAACCCCGCGTCGTGTCGCGTTCTTTGCGGCACAATAATCGCGCGTTTGGCTCGCATCCTTATAAAGCTGTCTCCTGCCATTTGTCTTGTCGGCTTGCTGAATCCGCCTCCAGCCTCTACACTACAAGTTTTCCGTTCCAATTCCTGATGAAGGCTCGCTTGCGGTCGATATCGCGTGCGAGGAGAGGGTGCATGGGAAGGTTGCGTCGCAGTCAGTGGGTGCAGGTCATTATCGCAGTCTCATCTTTATTGTCAGTCGCAGCCTGTGGCGGCCACAAACCCCCAGGGACCTCGCCCTTCGCGGCAAAAATAACCCTGACTCCCGCCCTCAGCCTTTCGCTGCAGATGGGAGCCACGCAGCAATTCATCGCGAGCGCAGTGAACGGCGCCAATCAGGGTGTCTCGCCAACATTCAGTTACAGTTTAACCCCCAACAGCGCCCCCGGGATTCTCGACGTATCGCCCGCCGGCTTTGCCTGCGGAGGCACCTGGAATGCACCGTATTACAACGTGTGTACGCCGGGAGCGTCCGGCGTAGTTCAGGTCGTGGCCTCGGCCCTCGGCTCGACCAGCCCGCCTACCTACGTCTTCGTGCACCCACCCGTCGCCAGCATTCAGATCAGCGTAGTCCCGCCCGTGACAACTCCGCCTGCGGCCTGCCCCACCCAGATCGCTCTTCCCACCGCTTGCCAACAGTCTTTCACGCCCACCAATTCCTGCCTTTCGCAGAACCAGCTCGTGACCTTGCAAGCCAGCGCCTTCGACGCTTATGGAAACGACATTACGGCATTGATCGGCCCATTTACCTGGTCGCAGGGCAGCTTCGGTGTTGCCACCATCACTCCCATCGTGACCAATAACACCCTCAACGTGCCCACCAATCAAGCGACCGCGGCACCCGGTACTCCAGGGCAAACATCAGTCATCGCCTCGGCCGCCGGCGTCTCGGGCCGGCCTTATTATTTCGAGACCTGCCCAGTACAGTGCATCAACCTGAACGTTAGCGCCAGCGGGGAGTTCACGGGCCAGACAAGTTTTGTCGCCAACGCAAAAGGAGGGACAGAGACGGTCACCGCAACCGCAGTCGATGTCCAGGGTTGCATCGTGCCCAAACCTCCCTTGACTTGGACTTCCTCCCAGCCCGCCTCGGTTGCAGCCGGAAGCAGCTCCACCGGCTGCGGCGCCGGCACCACCTGCAGCCTTACCCTGAAACAACCCGGCGCTGCGATCGTCACCGCATCCTGCACACCGCCGACCTGCAACATTGGCTTCCCACTGAATCCCTCCGGATTCCCCGCGGGCTCTATCTACATTCCGCAGCCGGTTTATCCCGTCACCGCCATTTCCGGATTAGTCACCGGTGCCACTTCCGCGACCAGCGTTCTCGCTACCAGTCAGGATTGCTCCACCAACGCTCTCTGCGGTGTCGCTCTTTATGACATCTCAACTGCCAAGAATATTGCCGCCAGCCCCAGCTCTCTGCCCACCCCGCCCAATTCGCTGATATTCGACCCCGCGGGCGACAAGGCCTATATGGGCAGTGAATTCGGTGCCTTCCTGATTACTGCTTCCAACCTCGGGTCTTCCTCCACCAGCCCCTACACACCTTTACCCGCTTCAGGCACAACTCTAGGGGTGGTTACCGGCAAAGTGCTGGCGGTCGCTCCTACCGGCAACCAGGCCGTTTTCGCTGACAACGTCTCCACGCCCAATCAGGTCTACGTCGTCAATACCTCTACTACCACGTCGACAGCAACTTCTGGCACTTCGACAACAACTTCTAGCGCGTCGGGAACTACGCCTCTAAACATCAATAATGCGATCGCGGCCGCGTTCTCGCCCGATGGTTTGAAAGTCTTCATCCTTGGCGATAGTGGTAACACGCTATATATCTATTCACCCCTGCAGGCGCTGCTATCCTTTCCACTCACCGCGCCCGCTAACACCATAGCATTTTCCTCCAGCGGTTCGTTCGCCTTGCTATCTGGAGGAGCTGTCCCTTCCAACCTCGCTATCTACAACACCTGCGACAATTCCGCTGTCACCTTGCCCTTTACCGGCGCCGGACTGCCCGTCACACCCACATTCTTAAAGATGATCCCGCCGGGTAATGTCACCATGGGCAACGCAGCCATTCCGCAAGTTCTGGAAACGCAAGGCCTCGACTTTTTCTTCGGCGTCGATAACACCGGCATCGATATCATCGCAACTACTGCCTCCCAGGGACCGTCCAACGCCCCTTTCAGCACGATTTGTCCGCAACCCGTCGTCATCGGCCACACTGCACTGAACGTGCCCTTTGAACCGGTCCACATCGATATTGGGCAGGGCACATTCCACCCCATCAACTTCTTCCTCTCGCCCGATGCCACACAGGTCTATATCGTTACCAGCGACTTGGGAGTCCTCGTCTACAGCTTCAACACTCAGTCCGTAACTGCCGCAATTCCACTGAACGGTGGCGCCGCACCCGTCGCTGCGGATATGACCGTCGATGGCGTGTTCCTCTACGTGGCCGGAACCGACGACGTACTCCACGAACTGAACCTCAATCAGTTCCAGGACGTGATGGAAATCCCCTTCAGTGAGCTCCCCAACTCATCGAATAATTTCTGCTACTCCTCATTCACCTGCGCGCTGAACATGGTAATCATGCAGCCGTAAGAAGCTGCAGAGAATGCACGCAATAAAGTGGAAGCAGTTTTTGTAAAGCTCTGAAGCTCTTTAGAGCCACGCGCGATGTCCGCCACCAGCAATATGGAAGGTTGTGATGTGGAAGGCAGTAATGTAGGGGGTTGTAATATGGCAGGCAGCAATGTGGAAAGTTATAACGCGGCCGACAGTGACGTGGAAGAGCGGCGCTTCAGCGCCGCGTAGATTCCCAATCGGTGAGGGCTTTAGCCCCAGTGCTGAGGCCTGGTTAAATTACAAAAATTACCCATCACCAAATTAAAAAATGCTCTCTAAGCTGTCTTGCCCAGATCCTTCGCCACGCTATCTAGCACGCCGTTAACGAACTGCACCGACTCCAGGCTGGAAAATTTTCGCGCGATCTCCAACGATTCGTTAATCACCACCGCACGGGGCGTATCCGGATAGGCCAGAAACTCCGCCACTCCCGCCCGTAACAAATTGCGATCCACCGCCGCCATGCGCTCCATCCGCCAATGTTCCGCATGCCGCTCGATCAACTTGTCGATCTCCGGCCCACGATCCGTCGCCACCCGGAACAGATCCTCCGCAAACCCGCGCACCTCCGCGCTGGTCCCATCATGTTCCGCCCAAAACGTGCGCTGCACATGGTCCACCGTCTGCTTGCCCATGTCCGCCTGAAACAGCATTTGCAAGACAAGTTCGCGGGATTTACGGCGTGTACCCATATCGATCTGTCAGTGTGGAAGTTTCAGTCTACAAGAAGTTCGAAGAGAAGAGCATCAGCAGAAAAGTGAAAGGGCGCGGCCTCAGCCGTGCCCTCACAAGGCAATCAATTCCAAACGCTTTACGGAATGATCCTGAACACTACTCCGCAATGGATACCGTCGACCATGCAGTCGGGATCACCTCCCGAAAAGGTGGTTCCATAGATGCGACCAAACTTCCCGAAAACCAGGCCCGAGGGGTTTACGCCGCCATCGCCACCAGTGCTGAAATCATAAACCGTGGTCTCCGTCCAGGGATCGCCCGCAGCGGCCGGTGGCGCAAGCTTAATGACTGCACCACACCCCCAGTCGGAGCCGCACCCGGCATTCCCGCCGTCGTACGCGGTCGTGTAGAGATTTCCTTCCTTATCGAACAAGACATTCCATAGCGGGTTGCCGCCATCTGCCCCGCCGTCAAAATCATAGAGGCTCGTCTCGCTCCAGGTGCCCCCGACTGTGCTTGGCGGAGACAATTCGAAAATCGTGCCGCACCCTGGAAGCTGAAACTGGAGGCAACCAGAACTTGCGCCATCTAACGCTGCTCCATACAAATTGCCACGGTACAGGACCATGCCACCGGAAGGATTAGACCCGTCGCTAGTGCCGCCCGTGAAGTTGTAGAGAACTTTCTCCGTCCAGTCCGGGCGATCGCCCGCAGGCGGCGTAAGCTTGTATACCGCCCCCTTGCCCGTTGCGCCGCCGTAGACGGTGCTTCCATACAGCTCGCCGCTCTTTTCCATCGCCATACCCGCTCCCGGATTCGTGCCAGAGCTCGTGGAGCAGGTAAATTCCAGGCTTGCGAAACTGTAGATCACCTTCTCCGTCCACGTTGCTCCGGCAGTTGCCGGCGGTGACACTTCAAACGCTGTTCCCGCGCCGCATGCGCCACCACGCCATGTGGTTCCGTACAAATTGCCCGCGTCGTCGATCACCAGCCCTCCACCTGGAGTCTCCCCGTCGGGTGAACCTTGGAAGCTATGGAGAGTTGTTTTGGTCCACGTGCCGCCTGCAATTGCGGGCGGCGAAATCTCATACACAGTTCCGTCATTTCCATAAGTCGTCGTGCCGTACAGATTCCCCGATTTGTCCATCACCAGTGGGCCAATGGAATACTCCCCGTCCGTACCACCCTGGAACGCATACAAAATAGTGATGGTCCATCCCGCTCCCGACCCAGACGGCGAAAGCTCGAATACCGTGCCGTACCCTGCCGGACCACCCACCGTAGTAGCTCCGTAAAGGTTGTCCGCACTATCCACAATCAACCCGCCCAACGGCTCCGCGCCATCGGCTGCAGTAAGTTTGAAAATCGCTGCCTCGGTTTGCGCCATCGCCGGCCGTATCGAACTCACGGACACAATGGCAATCGCGATACACATCGCCGCAGTGCGAGCCTTCCCGTACAAAGATTTTTCGGTATTCATGAATGACTTCTCCTGGAGAATTTGTGAGAGCGGTTTTGAGACCGCGTAAAACCCCGGGGTTCGAAAGAACAGCTGGAGGGGGAGAAAAACGCGCTCAGGTTAACACTGCCGTTCTGTTCGCACAAGGCGAAAATTCTATGCGCCTTTTAGCGGCGGCGCTTTCCTTTGATTTTGTTGGGGCGTGCAGACGAGACGTTGCGGCCCGCCGCCTTGCCGGTTGCTACCGGCTGACCACTGATAGCGTTCTTCAACGACGCCATCTCCACCGCCGCCATCGCCGCCTCAAACCCTTTGTTCCCCATCTTCAACCCAGCGCGATCGATCGCCTGCTCCAAAGTCTCGCAGGTCAGCACTCCAAAAGCATGCGGCACTCCGGTCTCCTGCGCCGACTGCCCAATCCCGCGCGTCACTTCGTTCACAATCACGTCATAGTGCGCCGTATCGCCGCGCAGCAAACATCCGAGGCAAATAATCGCATCGTACTTCCCAGTCTCCGCCAGTTGCCGCGCCGCCAGCGGAATCTCAAACGCCCCCGGCACACGCACCAGATCAATGTCTTTTTGCCGAGCGCCAGACCGCACCAGTCCATCGATCGCACTAAGCAAAAGCCGCTCGGTGATGAAGGCATTGAACCGCGAAACCACAATGGCGAACCGCCTACCAGAAGCGTTCAGTGAGCCCTCCAACGCGGAAACCGTAGGCTGGGGAGCACTTCCTACAACGAAGTCGTTCTTCTCTGTGCCTCTGTGTCTCTGTGGTGAATTGTTTTTCAATCCGTGTCAATCCGTGGCGAAAATTACTTCCCTTGGAACTGTGCCGTCCGCTTCTCCAGAAACGCCGCAGTCCCTTCCTTCTTATCTTCCGTCGAGCAGGAGACAGCGAACAAAACCGCCTCCAAATACAATCCTTCGCCCAAAGTCATCTCCAAGCCTTTATTCACAGCCTCCATCGCATACTGCACCGCCAGTGGCGCATTCGCGATAATCTTCGCCGCAATCGCCTCCGCCCGCGGAATCAACTCCGCCGCCACCGTAACTTCATTCACCAGCCCAATGCGATGCGCTTCTTCAGCACTAATCATCTCGCCCGCCAGCACCATCTGCATCGCAATGCCTTTGCCCACCAGCCGCGGCAGCCGCTGCGACCCGCCATATCCCGGAATAATTCCCAGCTTCACCTCCGGCTGCCCCAGCTTGGCGTTTTCACTCGCGAGCCGCATCGTGCAAGCCAAAGCAATCTCGCACCCACCTCCCAGCGCAAATCCATTAATGCAGGCAATCACCGGCTTGCCCAGGTTCTCAATCAAATTAAGAACGCTCTGCCCGCGATGCGTGTACTCCTTGCCCGTAACTGCATCCTGCCTGGCCAGTTCGGCAATGTCCGCCCCGGCAATAAACGCCTTTTCGCCCGCGCCTGTAAAAATGACAACGCGAGTCGCCGCATCACTCTTAATGTCATGAAACGCCGCCCGCAGCTCTTCCATGGTGGCCATATTCAGCGCATTCAGCACCTTCGGCCGGTTCACGGTGACGTAAGCGATGGAGTTTTTCTTTTCGAGGAGAATGTTTTCAAAGTTCATGAGTTTTCCTGCAATCCCATAACATCTTACGGCACCCTAAGCGTCAGGCCGGGTTCTGTTCCCTCGGCTAATGGAAATTGGAGCCCCGGCGGGGCCTTTCTTCCTATCAGCCGCATCACCGAATCCTGAGCCGCCCTGTCCCCGAACTCGCCGATGAATACAACATTCGGCTTTGGTCTTCGTTGGTTACCGCCAACGGCAGACTCGAACATCATTCCGGGAATGTGAAAACGATGGCGACGCCCCGAGTCTCCTCGGTAGGAAAGCGGTAGGCACATCCCCAACATCGGTTTCGCCAATACTGAGAGCACTACCGTGACATCCACCCTGTCAGGGACTCCTGCTTCCCCTCTTAGATATTTCCGGATCAACTCTTCGTACGGTCCCAGCTCGATTTGTGGAAACACCTGGCCGCGACACTCCCAATCGCAAAGAGAGGCGCGCCAAATCACGCTCAGACAAAAGTAGGCGAGGCAACGAAATTCGCCTGGTTTTGCCGGGTAAGCAAGAAGCTCCGGATTGGGGTCAATTGCAGTTCTTGTCCGCAGCTCTTGGCGAAGCCGAAATCTGCCTCTCCCACGGTAGCAATTTCGCAGCACCCATCTTTCGCCATTCTCGTTCAATCGCTGTTCGCAATCTGCGCAAAGGAGATGCCGTCTCGCTTGTTCCGACGACTTCCGCTCGCCTTTGTCGAAGAGGAGCACCGTGTCAGGGTGACAAGGATCAGTGCCGCTCCCGATAAGGCGATATAGAGCCCTCGGCAGCAGATGACTTAGTTGGAGATCCCGCTCGCTGAGGCACAACGCGCATTTGCCGACCATTTCAGCCACCACATTGCCGATTAAAACAGTATTGCTATAATTGTATAGCGCGATCAACCCATGCTAGCCATCCGCCTTCCCGACAAAATCGAAAAGCGCCTCGGTCGCCTGGCCAAATGCACTGGTCGTACTAAGACATACTATGCGCGCGAGGCGATTCTGCAACATTTGGATAATCTCGAGGATATCTATCTCGCCGAGAAACGTCTTGCAGAGATTCGCGCCGGGCGGGCTCGTACCGTCCCTCTGGAAAAAGTAATGCTAAGCTACGGCCGCAAGAAGAAAATGCCCTCCCGCAAATCAGGAGCTGCCAAATAATCTGGAAGTTTTTCTCTGTGCCTCTGTGTCTCCGTGGTGGATTTTCGATCCGTGTGAATCCGTGCAGATCCGTGGCAAAGTATCACTTCCTCCGCGCCACAGCCTCCACTTCATCCTTGCCCAGATCGCAACTGATGCAGCGCTCGGTCCACAGCCTGTGCCCGAAGACCTTCCCACAGCGCGGGCATTTCCACTCTGTAAGCCACCATGCGCCCGCCAGGTAAACACCGACCCAGCCCAACAAGATGACCAAATCAATGCCCTCGCCCAGCTTCAGCTTCGCAGTCAAGGCGCCTACGACAATAAAACTCACAAACAAAACGACCACCAGATTTCGTCTAACCAAGTAACTGCTCCATGCACGGTGATAGCGCTCGACTTCCTGCACATCGTCGAGCGCCGGCGGCTGATCGGTCTTTCTTCGTCCTTGTGGGATGTCCATGTTTAAGAATCGATGTTCAAGAGTTGCTCCTACAGTCTATTCGCCTTCGGTTTCTCCGGGTCCGAATAATCGTAGAACCCCTTACCACTCTTGCGACCGTACCACCCCGCCATCACCAGCCGCTTCAGCAGCGGAGGCGACGCAAACCGCCGCTCCTTGAACTCGTCATACATCACGTGCGTAATGTAATAAGTCGTATCGAGCCCCACAAAATCCAGCAACGTAAACGGCCCCATCGGATAGCCACATCCCAGCTTCATCGCATTATCAATATCCTCAATCGATCCCACGCCCTCTTCGTACGCCCGAATCGCATCCAGCAAATAGGGCACCAGCAGCCGGTTGACGATGAATCCCGTCTTATCCGACGTGCGCACCGGAACCTTGCCCAGCTTTTTTCCGAACTCGTAAGCGGTCTGATAAACATCATCGGCAGTAGCAATCGTCCGCACCACCTCCACCAGCTTCATCAGCGGCACGGGATTAAAAAAGTGCAGCCCAATAAACCGCTCCGGCCGCTTCACGGAAGTCAGAAGCTCGGTCACCGAAATCGAAGAAGTATTCGAAGCGAAGATCGCATCCTTCTTCACCACGCCATCGAGCGACGCATACATCTTCTTCTTCTCTTCCACATTCTCGATGATGGCCTCAATCACAATGTCGCAATCGGTCAGGTCGGATTTGTTCGTCGTCCCACGAAGCCGAGCGCGGATCGCATCCTTCTGCGCGGCGGTGATCCCGCCCTTCTCCACCGGTCGCTCAGCAAACTTTGCCAAAGATTTCTCAATCCCGGCGAAACCCTTGTCAAGAAACTTCTGCTCGACTTCAAGCACCGTTACATCGAATCCAGCCGTAGCGCAAACCTGTGCAATGCCCGAGCCCATCAATCCACAACCGAGAACGCCCACTTTCCTAATTTCCATATGATTCCCTGCCGTCATCAGTTTTGTTTTTTGCCCCGAATAGCGTTATATCCCTGCTGCACAAGAAAAACCATCGTCAGCAAACCAAGAAGAAGGAGCAATATCCCCAAGCGTGGCGCAACCCAGTCAGGAAGATTGGGTATGTTGACTGTCGCCATCAACAAGGCAAACACAATGAGGGTGAGGCAGCCACATTCGATAACCCTATTTCCCGTGTTGCGTCTTGCGACCCGCCATAATGCGAAGGCATAGAAGACTATCAGGGCCATCCCGCTAACGACGGATCGCACCACGCCTCCACTTGCAACCATAACCGCCTCGCACGAGCCTAAGCTCTTCTCCGTGTCTCCGTGCCTCCGTGGTGAACTCTAGTTCATGCTCTCCACAATCATCGCGATCCCCTGCCCGCCACCAATGCAAGCCGTAGCCAAGCCATATTTCTTTCGACGACGCCGCAATTCATACAACAAAGTAATCACCAGCCGCGTCCCAGTCGCGCCCAGTGGATGCCCCAGCGCAATCGCTCCACCATTCACATTCACCTTCTCGCGATCCAAGCCCAATTCTTTTTCCACCGCCAGATACTGTGCCGCGAACGCCTCATTCACTTCGATCAAATCGATATAGTCCAAAGATAGCCCAGCCTTCTGCAGCGCAATCTTCGTAGCCGGCACCGGACCCCGCCCCATCAGCTTCGGCTCAACTCCGGCAATTCCCCAACTCACAATTCTGCCCAGCGGCTCCATGTTCCGCTTGCGCACTTCTTCCAGTGACATCACCACTACCGCCGCGGCCCCATCCACAATGCCGCTGGCGTTGCCCGCAGTCACCGTCCCGCTTTTGCCGAACGCGGTTTTCAGCTTGGCCAAACCTTCCATCGTGGTCTGCGGACGCCGGTGATCATCTTCCGTCAGCGATTCCCCCGTAGCCTCGCCTTTATGATTTTTCAGCGCCACCGGAATCAGCTCTTCCTGAATGCGTCCTTCTTTATAGGCCGCATCGGCCTTCTGCTGAGAGCGCAGTGCAAATTCATCCTGCGCCTGCCGCGTAATGCCCTGCTGCTCGCCGTAAAGCTCAGCCGTATTCGCCATGTACAAGCCGCAATAGCTATCGAGCAGCGCAACCATCAGCGAATCTTCCAGCTTGCCGCCCGGAGCCAGCGTAAATCCGTCGCGCCCGCGAATCACAAACGGAGCCTGCGACATGGCCTCCATCCCGCCCGCCAGCACAATCTTGGCCTCGTCGGTCTGGATCATCTGCGCCGCGCTCACAATCGCTTGCATCCCTGATCCGCACAACCGGTTCACCGTCAGCGCCGGAGTCTCAATCGGCAGGCCAGCCCGCAACCCCACGTGCCGCGCCCCATAGAGCGCATCGCCCGAAGTCTGCTGCGCGTTGCCAAACACCGCATGATCGAATTCCTTGGGATCGATCCCCGAGCGCTCGATCGCGCCCTTGGCGGCAACCGCGCCCAACTCCTGCGCGGAAAAGTCTTTCAATTTGCCGCAATAACGGCCAAAGGGCGTCCGCGCCCCACTGACAATGGCAATATCCCCAGGTTTCAACATGATTTTTCCTGAAAAACCCTACGCTTCGAGCGGCTCAAAAGCGATAGCAAAACTGGTTAGTGTAGCAGCGTATGAGCAGCTTTGACCACACGAGGGAGACACTGATTACAACTTTATGGGTCAATAAAAATCGGGCAGCGTCCCAGCGCCCGCCGGAACACTGCCCATGTAAACCAACGAAGTTAAGACAAACAAATCCCAAATCTCAGCCCAAACCAAAGCCGTTCAGTGCGCCGGTGTAGGAGCGGTTATCTCAAACACAGTTCCGCACCCGCCGGGACAGACCGTGCTACCGCCGCTCTCCACAGTGCCGAAAATGTTTCCGTTTGCGTCTACAAAAAGCGGATTCGGGTTGCTGCCGTCGAATGCGCCGCTGAAATGATGCAATACGATCTCTTCCCAGCCGCCGCTTGCTGTCTGCTGCATATCGACCACGAGTCCGCAGCCGCCGTTGCAACCGGTTTCCCCGCCTCCCTCGACCGCGGCATAGTAGCCCCCGTTCCCATCCTCAATCAAGGCCACCGGATCGTTTCCGTCGGTCACGTCAAATCTGTGCAGGACCGACTCCGCCCAACCGGTAAAAACGCCAGTAATCGGAGTGAGCTTGTACATAACTCCTTCGAATCCCGTACCGCCTCCTGCTGAAGCCACGCCAAATAAATTCCCCTCTGCGTCTTCCCGCACCGCTCCGAAGGGCATGACCCCCTTAGCGACGATCGGAATCGAGTACTCGCTAAAATTCCAGCCTCCCCCTGACGCCGGAGAAAGCTCGAACACCGTTCCGCAACCGTCAAAGGTTTTGCAACTCCCCGTGAGCACGCCGCCCGACATGGCAGTGCCAAACAGGTTGCCGCTGCTGTCCATGTACAACGCGGAATCGGGCCCGGCCCCGTCGGTGTTCTCAAAGGTGTGCAGCACCGTCTCCGTCCAAACTCCTCCCGTGCCCGGCGACAGTTCGTACACGACCCCATAGTTGGCTCCGCCAAGAAAGGCCACGCCATACAGATTGCCTCCATACAGCAACAACCCGATTGGGCTGGATCCCCCGGCGCCACTGGTAAAGCGATAAATCGTCGATTCCGTCCAGCCTCCGCTCCCGTTCGGCGACAACTCAAACACCGTACCGCAACCTGGACTGCCACACGGTGAGCCACCACCGTTCTCGGTCGTGCCATAGAGATTCCCAGCTCCATCCATCACCAAACTGGCGGAGGGCTGTCCACCGTCAGCCATCCCGTGGAAATAGTAAAGGACAGTCTTCGTCCAGAGTCCGCTGCCGTTCGGCGACAATTCGAAAACCGTGCCACACCCGAAAGTACAAACGTTGCTGTTTTTAAATCCCCCGCCGAGCGTCGTACCGTACAGATTGCCGCTCGCGTCCTGAATCAATCCGGCCACGGGCGTCGATCCATCAAAATTTCCTTTGAATTCGTGCAGCACTTTGAATTGTCCCGCCTGGGCCGCGGCCGTTATCGTCAAAGTCATGGCCGTCGCAACCATAACCAGATTCCTCAACAGCTGATTACCTTTCATCTTTAATCTCCTTTTTGTGCCTGCCTTGCATGCCGAATGGATGTGGTCTCGTCAGCCAATTTCGCGGCGTACTTGCGCTGAACCGAAATCGACGGACCGAGGGTAGACCGATGACCACACGTACGACTCCTAACAGGTAAATAATTCGGAAGTGGCGAAACCGACGGTAAACGGGGGAGAAACGCGGATGAGCTTATCACGCCCAGATCGCACGGCACAAGCAAGAAGGAGAACTGAAAGTTCGATCAATCGCTGCGTGACGAAGCAGTCTTGGGAGATGCTCATGTGGAAACAGCTGCCCTCGGCTGTCCGTCGAGCGCGGCTCGACTGGCTCTTAGCGTATTAGCTCAGCAGCAATGAAGTTCTCAGAACCTGAAGTAAGCCCCGATCATCGGCTCTGCAGTATGTCCTACGCCACAGCCCCCGCCGCCAGCGCCGCGCCCAGCGCCACAACCTTCCCCGGCCCCTGCCCCACCGAAGTTGCGAGCGCGAATTCGGCGCGGTTGATCACTTCCGTCACAATGTCCGCGGGATCGTAACTTTCACGCACCACCGCTTCGGCCAGTCCCGCCGAAAATTCCAGTGCCTGCCCCGCCCCACCCTTGCCGGCAAGCCGCACTTCCGCAATCACCTTGCGCAGTTTCTCGATCGCCAGCATTGCTTCCTTCTCCGCCGTATCGCCCAAAATGATCGCGATGGTCGTCGTGTCGTAGCGGAACGCCAAATCGTTCGTCCGGATGCTGGCCGCAAACTGTTGCCCGATCTTCTCCATCGTATTCTCTACCGCAGCTTCGCCATACTCTTTGACCAGCGCCGCGCCGCGCCCGAACTGCAACAGCAACACCGAAAGCGGCGACGCATTTTGTGCCGCGCGCTTGCTCTCCGCCAGCAGCAAATCAAGATACGAACTTCGCTTCAACAATCCCGACTTCTCTTCCGTCACCGACAGATTCTTCACCAGCCGCCGCAGACCCGCGTTGTTCAACGCAATCACCATCTGATCGGCCAGCGTTTTGAGAATTACCGCATCGGTCTGGGGCCAGACTCGCGGCTTATTGTGCAGCAAAGCCAGAATTCCAACGGAGTCATCGCCATTGCTCAAGGGCAACGCCAGCACCGCAGTCGTTCCCAGCTCCGTCACCGCCTTACTCACCGCCTGCAATTCCGCGCCTTTCTGAGCATCAGCAATCAGAATCGGTTCACCCGATGAACCCGACCCCGCGGACGAATCCTCCGATGAGGCCGACGATTGCGATTGTGACAAAGACAAATTCTGCAGCGCGCACATCACTTCCTTCAGGACCGCCGAACTGCCTTCCTTCACGCCCTTGCTGCAAAACTCCTGCACCGCCGTTGGCGGCGAGCCCGGCGTGCGCATCAAAGCCACGCAGCGCGATACTTCCCAGTGCGCGCCAATTTCGTTCACCGCCGTCGTCAGTACTGCGGCTGCCGTAGTCTGGTGATAAAGTTTTCGCGTAATCTCGGCCACGCGGGTCACATTACGCATCTCCGCCGCCGGATCAACCGCAGGCGCCGCTGCCGCAACCATCGGCGCTGGAGCCGGCGCAGCCGCTGAAGTGGACGCTGCCGCCGCACGCGGCGCGGACCCCGGGTAGCTTGGCGTCACTCCTGCCGAAAGATAAAGCCGCTGCAAATCTTCGTTGCGTTCTTCTTCCCGCGGAAACAATTCCTGAATTCTCTGCAGCCGTTCCACAGCTTTATTCCGCATGCCGTACTGCACCAGAATTTCCGCCTGCAGCATCAGATCCTGCAGCGTTGAAGCTCCCAGCGTAGACGCATGCTCCTGCGCCGGCTCGGCCCCAGCTTTGCTCACCGGAGTGAAGCGCGAAGCGATCGCCTGATACTTGCCCTCGTCAATCTTGCCCTTCAACATTTCCAGCCGCTTGGTGTGGCCGGCCTCGTAAGCGTCCACTTCTGCGGCCCGGTCCAGACATTCCGCGGCTTTTGCAAAGTCGCCCGCGCTGCAATACACGTCGAAGAGCTTCAGCAGAGTCTGGCAATAATCGCCCTCTCGATTCGACGCATTAAACAGCTCGCTCATCAACTCCAACATCACAGGCGACGCGCGACGCGCAGCCGTAATCTCCTGCATCACCGCAACAAACTGCCGCCGCTCTCCGCGCTTCGCCTGAAATTGTCCCAGCTTGCGCGCCAGCGATACAGCCGCCTCATCCTGCTCCGCATCCACCAGTTGCCCAATCAGCGCCGTCACCTGCTGCATCCGGTTCGGATTCTGTTCAAACAAATGCCACACCAGCGGCTCCGCATCGGCATATCGTCCCGCCGCAAGCAAGGCCTCAGCGTAAATATCCCGCAACTGCAGCGAAGCCTTCCCCGAGTTCACATGCGACTCGAGAATAAAAATCGCGGCTCCCACCTGCCCCTGCCCCAATAAGCTTTTCCCGTAGGCGAGGATAATTTCATCGTCCGATGAATCTTCCTGATAGGCGCGTTCATACCACTGCGCCGGATCGCCTCCCGCCTCGAAGGTAAGCTGCGCCACATGCTTGAAAGCCGCCGCCGCCGCCCTGTTTTCCCCCAACTCCGACGACAACTCTGCCACCCGTTGAAAATTCGCCGCAGTCGGTTCCAACTCCACCATGCGCGCCAGCACTTCCCGCGCGCCCTTTTTGTCCCCCAGCTTCGCCAGATCGCTCAAAGCCGATTCATAAGTGCCCACGGCCAGTTTTTTATTCGAGCCCTCCAGAAGTTGTCCAAAACGGAACTTCTGCTCCCACGTCGGCGTGCTCTGCCGCGCCAACTTCTTGTAAGTTAGGCTGGCCCGGGTCGCATCCCCCGCATTCACCTGCCGGTCAAACAATTCTCCCAGCAGCGTCACAGCATCGCGAGTGCGGTTCTGCGATAAACACAAATCCGCCGCCAGCTGCCGCACCGTATCGTTCTCAGGATCGTCGCGCAGGGCCAACAGATATTCTTCCAGCGCTTCGGGAGCCTTCCCTTTTTGCAGAAGTTTTTCCGCGCGCTCGATTCGCTTGGCCAGCTCGGCTCGGTCCGCGCGCTTTGTCATCTCAGGCATGAGGTTCTGGGCAGAGTGCTGCTGCTTCGATTCTAGGAGCCGCCCCGCAGCCCCAGCAATCCGTAAGCCCCCAGCCCCATTACGAAAGTCACTCGGTTCCCCGTGAACCCCGTGTCCCCGTGGTTAAAGATTTTTGCGTTCAGCACCCAATCTCCGAAGCAAGCCGCGAATTTGTCGATCCCATCCTCTTTTGCTATCGTGCCGCATGCCCCCAACCCCGGCTACTGAGCTAGCTTCCGAGCAAGCTCACGAACAAGGTCTCCACCATCAACTCACCGCCGGACAGATGGCTATGGTTGCAGTCGGCGGCTCCGTCGGCACCGGACTTCTTCTCGGCTCAGCCGCCGCCCTGGAAGTTGCCGGCCCCGGCGTAATCCTCAGCTACATCGTCGCCGCATTCATCGCCTACACCGTTACCATGGCTCTCGGCGAACTTGCCAGCACGCACCCCGCCGCCGGGTCTTTCGCCATCTACGGCGAACTCTATCTCAACCAATATTTGGGATTTCTCTCCCGCGCCGCCTACTGGGCCGCTCTCGCCTTCTCCATCGGAGCCGAGCTCACCGCCTCCGCCACCTACATGAGCTATTGGCTCCCCGCCGTTCGTGGAGAAGTTTGGGTCATCTTATTCTCGGCATTACTTGTGCTGGTAAACCTTCGCAGCGTGCTCACCGTGGGACGCTTCGAATTCTGGTTCGCCATGATCAAATTTTCCACCATCGTGGCCTTCATCCTCGCCGGAGCCGCGCTGCTCTTCAGCGGCCGCGTCGTTCCCCAATACACCGCTCACGGCGGATTCTTTCCCAAAGGCCCAATCGCACCGCTGCTAGCGGTTTTCTGGGCCATCTACTCTTTCGGCGGAGTCGAAATGCTAGCCGTCACCACCGGCGAATCGCGCTCCGCAAAAGACATTCCCCGCGCTGCGCACCTAACATTTTTTCTTCTCGCCGCTCTTTATCTCGGCGCTATCACAGTGCTGGTCGGCGTAATGCCCTGGAACCACGCCGGCGCCTCCGAGAGTCCCTTCGTCAGCGTGCTTCGCCTGGCCAAAGTCCCAGCCGCCGCATTTCTAATGAACTTCGTAGTGCTAACCGCAGCGCTTTCCGGCGCCAACGCCAAACTCTACGTCTCCTCCCGCCTGCTCTTTTCCATGGGCCGCACCGGATGGGCCCCCGCGCGCATGGGGAAATTAAATGCCTCCGGCTCACCCCGCGCAGCCTTGCTAGTCTCTTCCTACGGCATCGTGACTGCGCTCATCATCGAAAACTGGGCCCCGCAACAAGCCTTCCTCTACATCATGGGAGCCGCATTCTCCGGCCTGATCTTTTCCTGGGTCGTCTCGCTGGCAGCTCACATAAGCTTCCGCCGCCGCCTAACTCCACAACAAGTAACCGCTCTGCCGATGCGTTCTCCCCTGGGCATCTGGGGATCGATCTTCGGCCTGGCTCTAGCCACCGCCGCAGTTCTCCACACCATGTTCGCCACGAGCATCAACGCAATCGGCGGACTAACTTTTCTCGCAGCACTAACCCTGGCCTATTTCCTGCTGAAGCGCAGCCGCCAAGCCCAAGGTTAACCCTGTGAACCCCTGTGTCCCCTGTGTTTAAGCTTTTGAATTTCGAATACACCACCTCGAACCCAACCATTACCAACGTAAGCCAGCCAAACCCTTTTCTACTGCCAGCCAGCGACCCGCTCCACTAGCCTCGTAACGGGTGCGTCCTTAACTTTCACCCATCGGCCCGAACCTTGTTCAAAACTAAATTCATCCTCTCCACCCTACTAGTCCGCACGCAGGACATACGCCCCATCGTCTGGTGCGTCATCGGTCTCTGCGCCGGTATTTATATTTTCTTTAACGGCTTCCGCATCCTGCAACGCCGCAAGCTCATCCTCAACACGCCCGTTTCCAAGATTCGCAGCGCGTCCATGGGCATGGTCGAACTCAGCGGCTTAGCCGTTGGACCATACACTCTACTCGCACCTATCACTCAGCGCCCCTCTTACTACTACCGCACCATTGCCTGGGAGTGGAAACGCCAGGGCCGCAGCAGCAAGTGGGTCAAAGTCGCCGCCGAGTGCATGCACGTCCCCTTTTTTCTCGACGACAACACCGGCAAGGTCATGGTCGACCCGCGCAGCGCCGAACTCGACCTGCATTGCGACTTCCACCAGGAATTCTGCGATTCCTTCTTTACTTTCAAACAAGAAGCTCCGCCCAACGTGCACAGCTTCCTGTCGCGCCACGGCATCATGACCAACAACAAAATCAAAATTGAAGAGTTCTGCATCAAGCCCAAGAACTCGCTCTTCCTGCTCGGAACGCTGGACGAAAATCCCGGCCTCGAACTCACTCCTCAGCCCATCCCCGATGAGGAACACCACACTCTAACCTTCGACAAAGCGCTCTGGTTCAACCCCGCACAATCTGAACTCGGAAGAACTGCGTTGTCGTTCGTAACCGGAGGCCGCAATGCCCACACCAATTTGAGCCTAGCCGCATCGACTCAAGTCATCCGCCTTACGCCCGAAGCTCCAACCAAACTCGCGGACATGTCGCAGCAACAAAAAATCGCCGCCGCCCTTCAAAAAGCCGGAGTAGTAAACCCAGCCACCTGGTCAACCGCCGGAGTCACATCGTCAGCGACCGCGGCCAGCCTCGATCCAACTGATCATTCCCACGGCAGCGCGCCAAAAGCCGACGTCTTCGATACCCATCCGCCCGTCGTCCTGATGAAAGGCAAGAACAATCCAACCTTCCTCATCTCCTGGCGCAGCCAGCGAGAAATCGCCAATTCGCTAGGTTGGAAATGCACGCTAATGATCTGGGGCGGCCCCGCACTAACCCTGCTCTGCCTCTATCTCCTGCTAGCCCTAACCAATTCCCTCTAGCCGTAGCCCCAAAAAATTTCTTAGTTGTCACCCGAGCGAAGCGAGGGACCTTGGTTTCTGCGACGCCACTACACTCCCTAGGTTGTTATGGGTGCTGTGGCCTCAAAACGACGAACCGACAAGTGTAGGTCCGTCCAATCAGGCTGCATACCCCCACAATCCGCAAGACCTTCCGAGCGATCGTTGTCATTCCGAGCAAAGCGAGGAACCTGCTGTCCGCGGCGTCCAGCGTCTGTAAAACTGTCCGTGATCGAACCGCCAACACCGCCATGGAAGAGCGGCACTTACCGATACGGCCTGCACAACCGTGGAAGAGCGGCGCTTCAGCGCCGCGTAAGCGCCATGGTAAATGTGGGCTTCAGCCCCTGTCCGTCCCGCACCACGCATCTAACCGCACTCTCGTAAACCACATTCGCCGCTCTAGTACAATGCTTCCGTGAGTAATGCCGTTCGCATCGGAATCCTCGGCGACTTCAATCCCCAATTCCGCTCCCATCCCGCCACCACCGAATCCCTCCAACACGCCGCCCGCAAACTGGACATAAAAGTCGAATCCGAATGGATTCCCACCCCATCCCTGACCGCCCCCGGCGCGGAAAAGCTTCTCGAAACCTTCGACGGCATCTGGGCTTCGCCCGGCAGTCCTTATAAGAGTTTCGACGGCATGCTCAAAGGCATCGAGTTCGCCCGCCGCCGCGACTGGCCATTCCTCGGCACCTGCGGCGGCTTTCAGTACGCCCTGATCGAATTCGCCCGCAACGTTCTTGGCATCAAAGACGCCGACAGCGCCGAAAACAATTCCGCATCGAAGAACATCATCATTTATCCCGTAGCCTGCGCCGTCACCGGCATCAAAGGCGACGATCCCAAGCTATCCGGCGCAATGCCCGAAATCCGCCTTCGCCCCGGCTCTTACTTGCAATCCTTTTATGGCAAGGACAAAGAAATCGTCACCGAAGAATTCTTCTGCAACTTCGAAGTCAACCCCGAATACGAATGGGCCACCATGGAAGCCGGCTTCCCGGTAGTAGCGCGCGGCGCGAAAGGCGAAATCCGCGCCATCGAATCGCCCACCCACCGCTTCTTCATCGCCACGCTGTTCCAACCCCAACTGTCTTCCACAGAAAAGAATCCGCATCCCATACTCCTCGCCTTCGTCCAAGCCGCCGCCGACTGGGGACGCAAAAGAGTCGACGACAGCGTCCTGGAATAAAACCCTTTCACCACGGAGACACAGAGACACGGAGAAAACCAAAGAAACACAAGAACAATTCAGAGATTTTCTCTGTGCCTCTGTGGTGAAACGCCTTCCTGTAATTACCAAAGTAGCTGACCTCGCGAGGTTTCCACCCGCTCACCAAACGCATCTGGAGCCGCTATATCCCTCCCGCTACACTCTTCCCGATGCCCGCGCCATGGCTCAACTCGTTCCGCATTTCGTTTGCAACCTTCGTCAATTACATTCCCCTCATCGCGACTGTGCTAACCTGCTTCTTCAGCGTTATCCTGGCCCGAGCGACCCTGCGCTATGTCGAAGTTACCGACAAAGGCCTGGCTCTGGCCCGTGAAGAATTCGAACGCGAATGGTCTCCCGATCTTCACCTCAAACTAGAGCGTGTCTCGAGCACCGAAGCCAACATCATCGTCACCAACCTGGCCAAGAGTTCAGTCCTCCTGCAACTGCTACAGTTGCGCAAGCTGTCGCACGCCGTACCGTTTGAGCGCTGCCGCCTGAACGATCCTCTGGTCGGCGGCATGACCTGGACCCAGGAACTGGGCAAGCGCATCCTCGCCTGTACCGGAAAAGAATTCGAAGGCCCGATCGCCGCCTCCATGACCTTCTACTGCTCAGGACGAATGTTCCGCACCGATTGGTTCCGCTCCCACATTCAGGTCCGCGACGGGCGCATCGTCGCCCTCGAACCCAGCAACATCCCCGCTCGCCGCGTGCGCGTGATTGAACGCAAGGGTCAGGAACGTCGCCGCGACTTCGTGCAAGACGTAACCGCCGATACGGCCCCCGCCAGACATCCTCATACCCTAGACGAAAGATTTTCCGTAACCGGAGCATGATCATTTAAACCTCCGTGCAGGGCGAGAGGAGCAAGTGGGGATGGGAGTTCCACCACCGGTCGCAGCTATTCCGAATTCTGTTTCTAGTTGTTTCTCGCGCCTTCCTAATCAAAAGCATGCAGCACCGCGGAAGAGAGGCGCTTCAGCGCCGCGTCAAGTCTCCAAAATCTATAGGGCTTTAGCCCCTGCAGGCAGCCCGGTAACCATTACCAAAGATCCCAATCCTACAAAAATTCCCTAAAGTCCCCCGTCGCCGCGCCGACCTTCTCTAATATGGTGAACTCAATCAGCAGCACCAATCACGCCACTCAAAACGAAGCCGCGAAAACGGCAGCGCCCAAGGCACAGCAGACGCAGCAGAAGAGTGCTCCACAGCCTTCTGATACCGTCACGCTGAAGAGCACCGGCAGCGCCAGCCCATCCGGCGACAATAAATAACCATCACCAACCTTACTCACCCCTGAGGACGGGTCGAACACCATAAGATGAAACAAAAAAAATGGAGAGGCGAGCTATGCCCGCCTCTCCATTTTTGTTTATCCGCAAGTTTTAGCTAGCTGCGTCCCGAACTGCCGCGCTACACCGCCTTCGCAAACCGCAGCGATGCCGAATTCATGCAATAGCGCAGCCCCGTCGGCCTCGGACCATCGTTGAACACGTGTCCCAGATGCGCATCGCATTCCGTACACGACACCGCCGTCCGCTCCATGCCAATGCTCAAATCCGAAGTCTCCCGCACATTTTCCTTCGCAATCGGCTGCCAAAAACTCGGCCAGCCCGTTCCCGAATCAAATTTCGTCTCGGAACTGTACAGAGCATTGTCGCAGCAAATGCAGCGGAACACTCCCTTCTCATGCTCGTTCAAAAGCTTCCCGCTGTAGGCGATCTCCGTATCCGCGTGCCGCGTAATTTCGAACACTCCCGACGGAAGCTGCTTTCTCCACTCCGCTTCCGACTTCACCACACGCGCAATCTTCACCTTCGCCAGCCGCTGCCCCGCATCGGAGAACTGCACAATCGTCACTTCCCCGGCTCCGTCTTCGCCGCTGCCTCAATCACCCGCGGCCTCCGCAAAGACCACAGCGCCACACCGCCCGCCGCCGCACCCAAACTGCACAGAAACACCCGCCGCCCCACATTCACTTCTTCATTCTTGCGATCCGATTCAAACATAAATCTCTCCTTACTAGTTCTCCGTTGCGCGCGAAAGATTTTGCTGAGAACTGAGCACTACTTCCACATCTCCGGAAACTCCCGCCGCAAATTCGCCACCTTCGGTGCATCGTTAAACATGATGTAAGTATCGTTCGGATGCATCGTCGCATAATTCTGGTGATACGCTTCCGCCGGATAAAACGTCTTCAGCGCCACCACCTGCGTCACAATCGGCCGCCGAAAAACTTGTGCCTGGTCGAGCTGCGCAATGTAAGCCTCGGCAATGCGCTTCTGCTCGTCATTGCCATAAAAAATTACCGACCGGTATTGCGTCCCCGAATCCGGCCCCTGCCGGTTCACCTCCGTCGGATCCAGCGCCACCGAGAAGAACACCCGCAGCAACTCTCCATAAGTCACCTGCGACGGATCGTAAACAATCTGCACTGACTCCGCATGTCCGCTCTGCCCGCTGCTCACCGTCTCATAATCAGGATTCTTCACCGTCCCGCCCGAATATCCCGAGGTAGCGCTGACCACGCCCTTCACATGCTGAAACACCGCCTGGATTCCCCAGAAGCATCCGCCCGCGACCACCGCCGTCTGCTTCGCGGATGCCGCAGCCTTCGCCTCATCGACGGCCGGAGACGGCACCGCCGCATTCGTCCCATTGCCAGCCTGGCAAGCCAACGTGCCCGCCAGTACCGTGAGAATCATCGCAAACATCCGAACCGAAACTCTGGACATAATCCCTCCAAACGCAACTCAGCCGAACCTACCCAATCATCTTCCCATTAGAGTTACGAGTCGAACAGAAGTTTCGGATGCCTTAGCGTGAGAATTGGCTCATGTAAATGAGCGAGATAGGCCATATTAGGACAGCCGCCGGGCGAAGCCCGGCAGCCCGTGTAGAGCGGACGCCCTCGTCCGCTGCCTTTGACGTTGATGTTGCCGTTGGCCTTTGTTTTTCCCCTGACCCCTAAGCCGCCAACCGCGACGAACCCACCTCGCCCGTCGCCTTGCGTGCCGCCATCGACATCCCCACCCTCGCCACTCCGCTGAAGATCATGCTGATCCCCACCAGCGTGCCGATCGCCCACAGCGAACTCGACGGCCACTGCATGTAGATCATCGCTCCCAGCAGCAGTGTAATGATCCCATCCACCAGCACCCAGCTCGACCCGTGCAGCGGACGCATCTTCACATACAGCACGATGTTCAGGATGCCTTCAATCAGAAACAGCGACGCCAGCAGCAACGTGAGCGACGCCACACCCACCACCGGACGCACAATCAAATACCCGCCGAAGCATAGATACGCGATCCCGACCAGCACCTTCCAGATCATGCTGCCCGCGCCGTGCGCGCGAAACGCCAGCATCAAGTGGACGACGCCCGCCAAAACAATCAGCCACGCCACCACCACGCTAACCGCAACCGCGGCAAGAAACGGCGAACCCACCGCCATCATGCCCAACAAAATCAGCAACACGCCCCACAACATGGAAACCGTCGAAGCGTGCCGCACCATCTCAACCGAAGTGTCCTGTGCCATAGATGCCTCCTTGAATAAACGGCATAAGCCTACCTCAAAACCCTCGCGAGTAGAAGCCCTACCTAAGTATTAGAAGTTGATAGGTGGGCAGCTCATGCGGGGCGCCGGTTCATGTGGGGAAGGCCCTTGTTGGATGGTTTATGTGGGGACAGCCGCCCTCGGCTGTCCGCCGGGCAAGGCCCGGCAGGGTTTGTGTGGAACGGACACTCCTGTCCGTTGCCTTTGACGTTGATGCTGCCTTTGACCTTGATTTTGATTTGTATCAGGGCACGACTTCGGTCGTGCCGATAAGCTACTGAAAATGCATCCGCGCTTTAGCGCCTGAGGCGATCCCTAACATCCACAACTTCTTCTCGGTCCGTCCATTCGTCTGGGGTGCCCCACTTCTCGCGTCTGTTGCGAGAAGTGGGATTCCACGGCACCATCCCTCCTCGGACGTGCCGCGTCGGGTGCACCAAGCCATCACCTAGCCAACAAAGCGCTTGGAAAATCCGCCAGTTTAGTGCTAACGTCTCAGAGCAAATTGGCCTACCAAGCCAACCATTTCGAGCCCCGGGCAGCGAGATAGGCATCTCGCAAAGGAATATAAGGACGACATGAGCCCGCTCACAAAGAACCAAACCACCGCGGCAATCATAGCGGCCCTCGCTGTAATAATCGCGGCATTAATCACCGCATTCGGCCCGACGATTATCCAGTGGTTCGTCCATGGAAAGAAGACTGCGCATATCAATGGCGTTGTATCCGACACCTTCGACAAGGCACCTATACCAGGAGTATTGGTTCGGTTGGAGACAAATGATGGAATGTCTGACCTGCCCCCGATTTCCGATCACGTAAGAATACGACAACTTTCTGTTGCTCCCTCTCCGGTTTGAGCCGGGATGGGGGAGCGCGAGGGGCAAGGGACGGCGTTGGAAGGTGTTACGAAACCCACTGGAAAATCGATAACAAGGATGCGAAGATGCCCTGCAAGCGAGGTCATTCATGGCCTATATCGAGGGCGAGCAGCGCAGTCAACACAGCTTGTTTCCTACCACGTTGGACGAACTGATTTCAGAGGATCATGTCTGCCGTGTGATCGAGGCGTTTGTGGGCCGGCTGGACATGGCGAAGCTGGGTTTCATTCGCTCCGAACCGGCTGAGACCGGACGTCCTGGCTACGACCCGCGCGATCTGCTGAAGCTGTATTTGTACGGGTATCTGTGGCAGATTCGGTCCTCGCGCCGGTTGGAAACCGAGTGCCAGCGCAATGTGGAAGTGATGTGGCTGCTAGGGCGACTGGTTCCCGATTACAAATCGATTGCTGAGTTCCGGCGGATGCATCGTGAGGCGGTAGCCGAAGCGGGAGCGGAACTTGTGCGTTTCGCGCGCTCTGTGGGATTGGTCCGTGGGGAGTGGGTAGCGATCGATGGTTCGAAGTTCCAGTCGGTGAGTAGTGTGGATCGGGTCCGCGAGCGGGAGGCGCTGAAGCGTTACCTGGATCAGGTGGAGCGAGCCGACGAAGAAAACGAAGTAGTGATTGATGCGAGCGCGGTGGCCGACGCTCTGGAAAAACTAAAGAGCGACCCGGAGCCAGAGGCAGCCTTTATGAAGATTGGACGGCAACTGACGCCTGGCTACAACGTACAAACCGCCGTCGATGCGAAACATGGGCTGATCGTGGCTCACAAAGTCACCACCGATGCGAACGATCAACGCATGCTGTTGCCCATGGCGGAAGCGGCAAAGCAGGCGGTGGGTTCACCGGCCTCTCTGAACGTGATCGCGGATGGCGGCTACTCCAACGGCGAGCAGTCGGAAACCTGCGAGTCCCAAGGTATCGTGCCCTACGTGCCTCCCAAGCGCACGGTGAACAACCACGGTGATGGCAAACTATTCGACCGCACTGAGTTCGTCTATGACGAAGCCACAGATACCTTCCGCTGCCCGGCAGGCCAGACGCTTTGGCGTAAGCAGTTCTCTAAAAAGGATCGCACCGTGACGTATACACCCCGACGAAAAGTCTGTGGACCGTGTGCACTCAAAGCGCGTTGCACGCTAGGCCCGCGGCGCTACGTTTCTCGACACCTTCATGAGGGAGCCCTTCAGCGGATGCAGCAACGCACCACACCGGAGGTCATGAGGCTGCGAGCAGCGACCGTGGAGCTTCCTTTCGCCGCGCTAAAGTATCGTATCTTCGGACACCCACGCTTTTTGTTGCGCGGCCTCGCAGGAGCACAGACGGAGATCAACTTGGCGACGTTGGTTTACAACCTGAAACGAATGCTGAATGTACTAGGTGCCTGTGAGCTCCGAGATGCTCTAACGGTCTGAGCGAGCATCGCTCTAGACTGCCACACCTCAAAGAGAAATATTTTGGATCAACCCATCTCCCGCGACGATTTTTCTTGACGCTTTCGTAACACCTTCCGTCTGAGTCCCTTGCCTCTCGCTCAGCTGTGTAGAAGTCTGCCGCCTGCGCCGCCGCGAATTCCTTCGGCGTGCGGTATCCCAGGCTGCTGTGCGGTCGCTCCTCGTTGTACTCTTTGTGCCACGCCGCGATCTTGCGCCGCGCATCGAACAGATTTTGAAACCAGCTCACGCGCAAACACTCTTCCCGCAGCCGTCCGTGAAAACTTTCGATCCGCCCGTTCTGCGTCGGCTTGCCCGGCTGAATGTGGATCACCTCGATCTGCCTCTCCACTGCCCATGCCAGAAAATGCCGGCTGGTGAACTCCGGCCCGTTGTCGCAGCGAATCGCTCCCGCCATCCCACGCTCGGCGATGATCGCCTCCAGCACGCGCGTCACTCTGCGGCTGGCAAAGCTCGTATCCACTTCCAAAGCCAGACACTCTCGCGTGTAGGCGTCCACCACGCTCAGCACCCGGATTGCCCGTCCGCATTCCACCGCGTCGTGCACGAAATCCAACGCCCACTCCTGGTTCGCCGTAGTCCGCGCCACCAGCGGCCTTCCCTCGCGTACACAATGCTTGCGCTTTTTCCGCCGCAACATCAACCCCGCTTCCCGGTACACGCGATGCACCCGCTTGTGGTTCACTTGCTCTCCCGAGCGGCCCAGCAATACATGTAGCCGTCGATACCCGAAGCGCGGCTTCTCTCGCGCCAACTCCACCAGCCGCGTGCGCAGCGGCTCATCGCTGCGTGTCGTTCGGTAGTAGTAACTCGCTACCGCTATCCCCATCAGCCCGCAAACCCGGCGCTGGCTCGCTGCATACTTGCTCCGCAGCCAGTTCGCATCCGCCCGCTGGTCTACGAGCTCCATCCGTTTTTTGCGATCACCGCCTTCAGCATCTCTTTGTCCAGACTCAGGTCCACTACCAGCTTCTTGAGTCGCGTGTTTTCGTCGCGTAACTGCTTCGCTTCTTGCGCCTCGCTCACGTCCATCCCTCCGTACTTCGCCTTCCAGGCATAGATCGTGTGCTTTGACACCCCTACTTCACGCGCCACGTCCTCCGCCTTGCGCCCCGCCTCCAGTTGCTTCAGCGCCCCGATCATCTGCGCCTCGGTGTGATTGCTCTTCGACATACTCCCTTCCCCTTTCCTTCGACAAAATCATACTCAGGTTTGTTCGGAAAGAGGGGAGCAGGTCACGCCTTCCCCCAGCCGAGTTCGCCGTCGCTAAGTCCGAATTAATCAATATTTTCCGGCGCAGACCCTTGGTTATCAAGATTTTACGCGGGCTTCCTTCACCTCCTCGACGCCAACCCCAACCCATTCAATAATTTAGCAACTCGATCTGGAAATTTTTTCGATCCAGATCCCACATCCTTAACTCCGGAAGGTTCAACTTCAATGGCACCCAACCAGGCCACACGCATGTGCACTCACATCAAAGTCAACGGAGTTCCCTGCGGCTCGCCCGCCCTTCGCGATGAAGCTTTCTGTTATTTCCACCAGCGTCTCATCCGCGGCGTACGCACGCCGCCGAAGTCGCGCCTGCATCCCATGGCGTTTCTCGAGGACGAAGAGTCCATCCAAACCTCGCTCATGGAAATCATTAATGCCCTCGTGCGCAATACCATCGACTTTCGCCGCGCCCAACTCATCCTGCGCGCCCTCCACATCGCTGCCAAGAACGCACCCCGCGCCAATTTCGACGACTGGCAGCACAAAATCATCAGCGAAGTTCCTCAATATTCCGCCCCAGTCGACCAACCGAAGCCGGATCCCGCCTTCGCCCAATCCCGCGCGCTCAGCGAAATCAGACCACCCAAGCCAATCCGCATCACACCCGCGATCGATCCCACGCGCCGCAAGCCGCCCGCAAGCGTCACCACAACCCCGATTGCAAAAGCGCAAGTCATGCGTAACCCACGCGAATGCCGGGACGAGAGAGGAGCAGCGAGGAGCTAATAGCTGGCAGCTAGAAGCTGATTCCCCTTGACATTCGCCTTCCCTTCGCCAACAATAACGCCATGGCGATCACACGCAGGCAGCGCGAAGTTTATGACTTCATCTCCCGCTTCGTGGCGGAGCATGGATATTCTCCGTCGTTCGAGGAAATCGGCGACGGGCTCGGCCTGAACTCGCTGGCCACGGTGCACAAGCACATCACCAACCTGGAGAAAAAAGGACTGCTCACCCGCGACTACAATCGCAGCCGCTCCATCGATCTGCTGCCGCCCAAGGGACGCCTCAAGCAGGCCATGAGCGTGAACACCGGGCTGGTGCTGCCGCTGCTCGGGCGCATTGCCGCCGGCCAGCCGATCGAAGCGGTGCAGACTAATGAGACGATTTCACTCGCCGATTTCGTGCGCTCGAAAGAGGTGTTCGTGCTCGAAGTCCGCGGCGACTCCATGCAGGATGAGGCCATCCTCGATGGCGACTACGTTCTGGTCGAGAAGCTGAAGACGGCGCACAACGGCGACATTGTAGTCGCGGTCGTGAACCGGGACGACGCCACGCTAAAACGTTTTTACCGTGAAGGTGACAACATTCGCCTTCAGCCTTCGAATGTGGCCATGAAGCCGATCATCGTTCCAGCCGCGTCGGTGGAAGTGCAGGGGCGCGTGATTGGAGTGCTTAGAAAATACTGAGCAAGGCTCACGCGAACCTTGCCCGGTATTGAATCGATCTTACGACCTGACGCCGACTGCGACGTGCTTGTCGATGGCTTGCGCGATGGCTTCCTTGGGACGGTAGCCTACGATTTGCTCGACCACTTGTCCGCCCTTGAAGACCAGCAGCGTCGGAATGCCGGTGACCTTGTAGCGCATGGGAGTGGAGCTGTTGGAGTCGACGTCCATCTTGCCGACTTTGAGTTTGCCCTGATAATCCTTGGCTAACTCCTCAACAATGGGCGCGATCGCGCGGCACGGGCCGCACCATGTTGCCCAGAAGTCCACCAGCACGGGCGTCTCTGATTTCAAAACATCCTGGTCGAAGTTTGCATCTGTTACTTCGACAATTCCATTGCCTGCCATTTTCGTTTCTCCTCGTTGTAATGTCGCGCTGTCGGCAAACGCTCCATGTTTCGGAAACAACGAGCGGTAGTAGCCGTGCCCGGCGAAATATGATAGCTTCCCCCAATCTGGGGGCAACTTTCTATCGTACCACTGCCTTTGATGCGCGGAATGGCCCGAAAGTCGCAGGGAGGGATTCTAGGGGGCGAACCGGCAGGAGCAATACTTTTAGTGCAAAACGGGAATCTAGAAGATGAACTTGACCGCGGCCTGCATCAGTCGGGGTGGGGCTGCGCTCACTACCGCTCCAAAAGATGAGCTGTTGATGTTGCCGTTCACCGAAGTTGATCCATAGAACTGAGCGTGATTGAAGACGTTGAATCCTTCGAAGCGGAATTGAAGAGACTTGGATTCGGTGAGAGGCACGCTCTTTAGCAAAGCCATGTCGTAGTTGTCGAGACCGGGCCCGGAGAAGAATCGGCGCTTGGCGTTGCCGGGCTGCCCCAGGGGCTGGAGTGGGCAACCGGTTGGGGTACATCCGAAGAGGCCGGTATTGAAATAGGATTGTCCGTTGCGAGGGTTTTGATTCAGCTCGAGTGGACCCGGAGTGTACTGGGGTTCGTCGACGCCATAGTTGTTGATGCCGTTGGGCTCGGCTCCGAGCAGAGAGTTGTCGCCGTAGTTGAGCAGCGTTACCGGAAACCCGCTACTGAAATGAGTGATGCCTGAGATCGTCCAGCCATTCGTCCAGCGATTAGAAACATGGAAGAGGTGATCGAAGGGAAGTTCGTAGGCGTAGCTCACCACAAAGTTGTGCTTCACGTCGAAAGCCGACAACGCGCGGCTGAGCGCGGGATTGATGGGGTTCACTTCTTCGCCCACATTCGAAGATTGATCGATGGATTTGCTGAAGGTGTAGCTGGCAAACAATTGCAGTCGCTTGCTGGTGTGGCGCAAGCTGAGTTCGAGGGCGTTGTAGTTGGCATTGCCGATGGTGGACTGATTGGTATTGCTGCCGAAACTCGAGCCCAGAGGGCCGCGGGTTCCGTTCACGGTTTGGCCCGAAGCTGTAATGAAGACATTGCTTTCTCCAAACGGGCCGCATGTGGCCGAGCCTGGGAACACTTCGCTGACCTTGCTCAGGCTGAGACACAGTGCGGGATCGCCGGGATTCGATTCCACCAGCACCAGCAGGCGATGGGACTGATTGCCCACATAGCCGGCGCTGAACACCGTATTGTTCCCGAGCTGGCGCTCGATCGAGAACATGTATTGCTCGGTGTAAGGAATACGATTGCTGATGGGATACGCGGGTATGCCGCTGATCGGGATGTATTGCGACCAGTCGAGAGACGTATCGGGATGACTGCTAGAGGTGTTCAGCGGCGCAAATGTCACGGGGAAATACTGGCCGGGGGGGGTGTATCCATTGGAAGCTGTGACGAAGGGATTGGAAAACAGCGGCGGCGCGGGACTGCTGTACGTGGTTCCGTACGGTGCATTGGCCGCGAGCACACCGATGGTTAGCGCTTCGATCGATGTGTAATACATTCCGAATCCGGCGCGAATGCTAGTCTTGTCGGGGCCGCCTAGAATTTTTCCAAGAAAACTATCGGCCGATACATTCGGCGAATATGCGAGACCGATGCGTGGCGAAAATTCATCGCCCGGAGGCGCTAGCGTGCGCCGCACGCCGGGATCAGTGGGATACAGAATTCCCGGGGGCGCGCCGGGAAAGACCACGGACTGCTTACCCGGTTCGGTGGT
Source organism: uncultured Acidobacteriaceae bacterium (assembly GCA_963838015.1). Classification (GTDB taxonomy): domain Bacteria; phylum Acidobacteriota; class Terriglobia; order Terriglobales; family Acidobacteriaceae; genus Sulfotelmatobacter. Next base: position 1,479,942 of record CAWIPG010000002.1, read on the forward strand.
TGAAATCTGATTGTACTTTTCATACCAGGGCTCGATGCGATCCCAACGCACACCGTAGTTGAGAGTGAGGTTCGGCCTTACATGCCAGCTATCCTGCCCGAAAATGCCGGTGTATTTATTGCGGCCATAAAAAGGATTGAGCTGGCTCTGGTTGTACTGGCTGGGAATTCCCAACAGGAAGTCGGCGAAATCGAGACCGGTCTCGCTTCCAGTGAATAAGAAGTTGCCGTTGAACTGGGCGATCGGATTCACATTGACCTGGTCATAGTGGAACTCGCCGCCGAGCTTGATGGTATGGCGGCCAACGATCTTGGAAAAATTATCGAGCCATTGAAAAGTATTGTTGGCCTGTTTCAACTCATTCGTATTCGTTCCCGTGGAGAAGTTGTTGAAGACGATATTTTCCACTCCTTCATTTTGCGGAGCGAGAGCTACGATGCTGGGTGCGCCTGTAGAAGTTACGAAGCCCTGAGAAGCCAGGCTGACACCGAGTCCGCCTTGCGGTTTGCCGAGATCGTTGAACGCTCGCAGGAAACTGAAGTGAAGTTCGTTCACCGCTGTTGCGCTTAACGTTTTGGTATCACCCAGGCTGAAGAGCTGAGCCCGGCCCTGATACAGCGCATTGAAGCCGGGCACGCTGGCTCCGCCCTGCGCTACCGGATAGGGATTATTCAGCGAATAGTCATCGAGGAAATAATAGCCGGAGATCAGCCCCCAGCCAGTATTGGCATCAACGCGCACCGCGCCTTTATCGTCGCGCAGCGCCTGGTTGATGGCCGAGGTGGCGAACTGGTTATCGGAAGAATTCGGAGCGGGAATGTATTGCAATAGATGTTGCGCCGGCCCAGACCAAGCGCTGCTCGGGATTTGCAGGGTGGGAAGAACACACGCGGTGGTGCTTCCGGGAGAATAGTTGGTGCTGGTGCAGCCAGGAAAATAATAGGGCTCGCCGGCGTAAATATGATAACCAAAATTTTGAGACAGCGTGCCGGCCCAGGCGGGACCGCTTACCAGCGTGGGCACGATAACCGATTGCCCATTCACGATTTGGGTGGGGTAGAACGATGATGCCTCATCGGATAGATCGCCGGTGCGGTCTGCGTTCGAGGGCACGGGGATCAATCCCGTATCAACACCTTGCCGTTGGCGGGTGCCTTGATAATCAGCAAAGAAGAAAATCTTATTTTTCTGGATGGGGCCGCCGACGGTGCCTCCGAATTGATTCTGGATAAATGTGCCGCGCGTGGGCGAAAAATAATTGCGCGCGTCCAGGTCGGTGTTGCGAAGGAATTCGAAAAGATCACCGTGAAATGCGTTGCTGCCGGATTTAGTGATGACGTTAATCTGGCCGCCGCTGAATTCGCCGTACTCCGCATCGAAATTGCTGGTAAGAATGCGGAATTCCTCAATGGAATCGAGGTTGGGAATGATCGCCGTTCCCATGTTGACGTCTTCTTCGGAGTCGCTGCCATTCACGATGAAGGCGTTGGCAAATTCGCGCTGGCCGTTGATGGAAATCGTGCCGGGATTAAGATCGCCGGAAGGCGAGAGCGCGCTCGCGCCCACATCCTGCACGGTGTTGGAGTTGATCGAAGTTGCGGGAGCCACGCCTGGTTGAAGCGCAAGCAAATCGGTATAGCTGCGTCCGTTTAAGGGGACGGCGCTCATCTGTACGCTGTTGATGACTTCGCCGACCTGACTGCTGTAGGTCTCCAGGTGAACTGCGCTGTCACTCACGATGATGGTGTCGTTGCGTTCGCCCACTCGCAGCACGACATCGAGCAGAAGCGCGCTGTTCGTGTTGAGTACGATGCCGGTGCGGCGATAGGGCTGAAAGCCGGGGTAGTTGACTTCGAGAACGTAGTCGCCGACAGGGAGTACAGGAAAAGCATAGACGCCGTGATCATCGGCGAAGGCGGACTGCCGGACTCCGGTATTGGCATTGACCAGCGCGACCGACGCTTTCACGATGGCCGCTCCGGATGGATCTTTGATTGTGCCGGAGATGCTTCCGCCCACACCGGCGAAGGCCAGTCCTAACAAGAGAAAGAAGACGTAGAGAAGACGCAGCGATATTTTGGAGAAGTTGCGCATAAGCTTTTAAACTTTTTTAGTTGTCAAACTTTTATAATTGTTAAGTTCTTCTAGTTGCAATCGAGTCGCATCTAGCGGTAAAATCAGTCCCTACTGAGTTGGCCGTTCCATAAGGGAAATACTAGGCCTGCTAGTTGCAATCCGGTCGCAACTAAGAACCGGACTCAATATTGACGGATATTCCGGTACGCCGTCAAGCGCGAGCCAAACATTCCGTCGCAGCGCGGTTGCGACCAGTTGCGACCGCCAGGGAGGGTTTCCATGCCACTACCACAAACCGAAATACCGGGCCGCCTGCAATCACATCTCGCCGAACGCGGAATCCGCATGACCGAACAGCGCCGCGCCATCCTGCGCGTGATGGAGACCGCAACCAAACATTTGGATGCAGCCCAGCTTTTGCGCAAAGCGCAGAAACTGGATGCCAGCGTCGATCGCAGCACGGTATACCGCACGCTGAAACTTCTGAAGCGGCACGGACTGATTGACGAACTCGATCTGATGCACATCCACGGCGAGGGACATTACTACGAGCGCAAGGTGAACCGCGACCACATCCACATGGCGTGCCTGCGCTGCGGCAAGATCATGGAATTCGTCAGCGATGTTTTTGAAACGCTGAAGGGGCAGGTGGAAAAAGACTGCCGCTTCCGGATTGTGGTGTCGCGACTGGAGATTGGTGGATATTGTGCGGCGTGCCGCGGCGCGAAGTAGAAGTCGCAAAAATTCAGAGTGAATAGTGGCGGATGAGTCGATGGAAATCCGAGTTCTTACCGCAAGCGATGCCAGCGAGTATTGGAAAATCCGGCTGGAAGCTTTGGAATGCGACCCGGAGGCGTTTGGCTCATCGGCGGAAGAGCACCGTGCTCTGACTGACGACGAAGTGGCGGCGCGGATCTCCTACGATCCCGCGAACAAGTTCGTTGTGGGAGCGTTTTCTGGCGAACGCCTGCTTGGTACCGCGGGCTTTTTCCGCGACAAAAACCTCAAAGCGCGTCATAAGGGACATATCTGGGGCGTTTATGTTGCGCGCGAGGCGCGGAGCCATGGAGTTGGCCGGAAGATGCTGCAGGCGGTGTTGGAACGAGCCATCAGGATCGATGGGCTCGAACAAATCATGCTCTCCGTCGTCACTGAGCAGAATGCCGCAGTGAGTTTATATAGGTCGATGGGATTTGAATCTTACGGCTGCGAGCGCCGAGCGCTGAAGATTGGCGAGCGCTATGTTGACGAAGAAAACATGGTTCTATATCTCAACCGCCCGCATTTCCAGTGAGACCGGACCAAGTCCAAGTGTTACGAGCAAAAAAAGCGCCTCGGACTTTGCAGTCCAAGACGCCTCGGCAGCCCTCCCCCAGAACTGCCAAACCACGAGATGGATATTAGAGAACGGCTGATGGAGTGTAAACGTCACTTTGGTAATGAGAATTTTCTGTGATAGCAGAGGCTTGCTGAATCGAGAATGCAGCGATGATGACGGTGAACTCTTTGGATTACTGTTGCTTGCGCCAGCTTTGGCCATCGTCGGCAGTGATCCAGATTTCGCCGGTGGAGGTGGCGACGGTTCCGTGTTGAGAGTCGGGGAATTGAATGCTGGTAATGTCGCCGATGAGAATTGCGCCGGAGGCGGAAGGTTGAACGAGCGTCCAGCTGCTGCCCCCATCGACGCTGTGGTATAGCGCGCCAACCGAGGCGCCGGCCCAAACTTCGAGTCCAGCGGCAGCCACGGCGCGGAATACCGGAGCTGGATTTGGCGAAGCGTTAACTTTCTTCGTGCTTGAGACGGCAGCGTAAGCTGTCGCCGGATTTAGATCCTGCCAGGTTTTGCCATCGTCGAGGGAGCGCTGCAATGTGCCGACGGAAGTGACGGCCCAGCGCGGTGACGCGGAAACCGCTGTGGGCACAGGATCTTTGGCTTTCGCGACGGTATCTACATTGGTGACGTTGCCACCATTCAGCGATCGCTCTCTCTGATTCTGTGCAAGCTGAACTTGAACCTGGTTTTGTGCGGTGGTTTGTCGCATAGCTTGCGCGGTGTCCGATGGCTGTTCTGCGGCAGCGGGTACTGAACTGGCGGTCGCAACCGTGGACTCGGCGAGATGGGCTTCTTTTGTTCCTGCTCGTATCCGGGGAGCAAAAATCAACGGTTTGGAATCAACCTTAGGAGCGGGAGCTTGCGGAAGCGCCTGAACGTTTTGCATTGCCGCGCCGGTTGCGTTTTTGCTTTGCGCGACGTTCGAGGGGACGACGTTCGACGCGACAATTTGCTCCCGGTGATGCAACCTGTATTGCTGAACTCCAACCGAAGTGACGGCCAACAGCCCGGCGGCGACAACTCCCCAACGAAGTACAGGCAGACTGAACCATCCGCTTCGAGCGCGGGGCGTAGCGGGTACCACGACAGTTTCAGTTGCAGGCAGAGCCAGCCCGACGACATCCCTGCAATCGCTGCATCGTGCGAGGTGCTCGACGACGCTGGCACGCTCGGCGTCGGCGAGAGCATGCTCGACGAATGCGGTGAGGAGGTCAGCGTCGGGATGCAGCTCTGCTGCTGTTAGCGTCGATACCGACGCGGATGCCTTCAATCGCTGCCGCACGATTTTTGGAACGTCCTGCATTTGTAGTTCTAACTCTGGGCTCCCGGCTTTTGGCTCTTAGCTTGCAACTTTACCGGTAACTCACGTTTCCTTCTTCTCTGAGAACGCAGCCGCCGCCGATTCTTGCGCTAATGTGCGACGAATATCCAGGCGCAGGTCCCGCACGTCCACATCCAAGGCCTCTTCGGCTTGGCGGCGGGCCATGCCCTGCTGAATCATGCCCGCCAGAATCTTCTTGCGCAACGACTTGGCCAGTTTATCGACCTTGCGGCTGATGGTGGATTCGTGGACGCCGAGCATGCGGGCGATTTCGGCTAGGGTGCGTCCGTCGAGGTAATACGCCGCCAGCACCATGCGGTCCTCGCCGGCAAGCGAGCCCAGCGCGACCGCGGTAGAAGATTCCAGGCGCGAATCCGCAGACATGACCGGCTCCGGCTCGGGAGCGGCGAATTGGGAGCCCTCTTCGCTCTCTTCGTCGAGGCTTACCAGGCGCCTGGTGCGGCGATAGCGATTCACAAATTCCTGCGCAAGCACGGTGCGCAGCCAGCCTTCGAGCGATCCGCGGCCGGTGAAGGAGGCGAGCTTCGAAACGCGCTCGCCGTCACGCGTAGTCGTGCCGTAGAGTTCGGCATAGAGAGTGTCGGCAAGGTCGCGCGCAGCGGAATCTTCGCGCGCGATGCGCAGGGCCGATTGATAAAGCTTTTCGCGGTAGCGCGTGAGAAAAATTTCCCAGGCAGAATTGTGCCCGGCGGCGCAGGCATGGGCAAGCGCAAGCTCTTCGACGCGCAGCGTCAGCAGAAAAGCGCGGGCCTCGGAGCGAGTCGCACCGGCAGGGAGATATTTTGCACCCACATTACAAAGAATCGCAGCAAAGGATTCGCGAGAGAGACCAAGCTTTTCGCATCCGCTGGCGGCGTGCAGTTCGGCGACGAGTTCGGTTACAGCCGATTGCACGGAAGCGGAGATCGGTTTCGTGACGCGCATGCGGAAGAAAAGAAGAGAGTACGACGAACCTGTCCCCGATACTACTAATTCCTTAGACGCTTGCAATGCAAATTTTGTCCGCAAGCCCCGGCTTTTATTTCGTTCTTTTAGTGGGAGACGCGATGGGCGGTGCGCCTCGTGGAGCTGACACCACAGCCTCCTGGGACCGAGGTGCGCCGCCCGGCGGGCGGAGAACTGCGGTCAAGATTATTTATGGCGAAGAGAAACGGAAAAGCGGTAGCTAGAGATCAGAAAAAATGACTAGGCACTGGTCACTGGCCATTGACCTCTGACGTTTGATACCAAGTTCGCCAGGTCGCGGAATCGTTGGGAAGATGTTGTTTGGTGATGGCGGCCAGAGCCTGGAATGCCAGGGCGTGAGTTTGCGCGTCCAGTGCGGGATCGCCCGAGTAATTAATGAGTCGCGGAACGGCGATGAGCCGCTGATCCTGGCTTAACATGGCTGATTGCGCGAGGCTGGAGGCGGCGCGCTCGCGCACGGCCGACGATGGATCGTTGTGCATGGCATCGAGCAGCGGCGTGATAGTTGGCGTCGTTCCCACCAGAGCGAGGCCTTGGACGGCCCAACGGCGCGCGTCTTCGTCTCCAGCTTTATCTCGATCTTTGTTCCCACCTGTCTCGGAATCTTTGCTGGAATTTTCTAATTGTGCGGTCAACACTTGGACCACATGATCGGTTTCAACGCCGCGGTTTCCCAGCAGGCCCAGCATCCATAGAGCCCAAATCTTTTTCGCGTGATCGTGCGAGCCCGCTTGCTGTACCAAGGCGTCTACGCTCGACTCGCTCTTGGGCAGTCCGTAGGCCGCGAGTTGGATTTCAACCGCGGACGAGCGCACGCGCTGATCACGCGAGTTGAGTGCAACAGTAGTAAGATCGCCGAGTTGCGAATCCCATTTGAGGTTGCCGCGCCAGGCATCGACCCGAGCTTCGATCTGCGCTTCAGTCTGATCCATTTCATCGGAGCGGCTCACCGCACGCTCCAGAAGAATCACGGCTTGCTTCTGCGGCCGCTCGAGATCCAGATCACGATCCGAAAATGCAGCAGAAACCACAGAATTGCTTGCCGCGGCCGACGGGCTGCTGATTTTTCCCCAAAGCGCGGTAATGGAGATCACCAGGGCCAGCCCAACTCCCACCGTCGTCACGACAAAGTGAATCAGACGTCCAACCCGGAGGTTCAGCTGAGGTAATTCCTGCTCCGATAATTGCAGTTCCGGCGCATTTGACTGACACACATCCATAGACAAAGTTTAGGCATGACTGGTAACCAGCGTAAAGTTACTTCCGGACCCCGCCCAGTGAGGAGACGCAAGATCGCGGCCACCTCTGACCGGAAACTGGCATCCGAGTACAACGCCCGGGACCAGAGCTTACGGAGGAATACATACTTAGCGAAGTGACCGCCGGCGCATTGCGAATCGTGGTTGGCCGCTGAATTTGCCCATTAAACATGCTCACTAAAGAAATGAAGCGTCTTTTCTACTCATCGCGGGGCGCGATTTGTCTGGGGCTGGCGATCGCCCTGTTGCAGAGCAGCGCGGTGCAAACCTGCGCAGCTTATTCCGTGCTGACCCATGAAGAAATTGTGGACCTGGCATGGAAGGACAATCTGCTGCCCTTGCTGAAGAAACGCTTCCCCACCGCCACGGTTGACGACTTAAAGAAGGCGCATGCGTTTGCCTACGGCGGTTCCGTAATGCAAGACATGGGCTACTATCCGTTCGGCAACAAATATTTCAGCGACCTGACGCATTACGTTCGCAGCGGCGACTTTGTGGTGAACCTGCTGAAGGAAGCGTCCGATCTAGACGAGTATGCGTTTGCGCTGGGTGCGCTGGCTCACTATTCGGCCGACAATTGCGGGCATCCCACCATCAATCAGGTCGTCGGCATCGAGTTCCCCAAGCTGCGCAAAAAGTTCGGAAACGTGGTGACCTACGAGGATAATCCCAAAGATCACATCCGCACGGAGTTTGGCTTTGATGTAACCCAAGTCGCGAAGAACCGCTATACTTCCGACGCCTATCATGACTTCATCGGCTTTGAGATTTCAAAACCGGTGCTGGAGCGGGCATTTCAGGATACGTACGGTATTCCGCTGAGCGTTGTGATCTCGAACGAAGACCTCGCCATCGGCACATTCCGCCGCGCCATCAGCACAATAATCCCGGAGATGACGCGCGTGGCATTGATTGCGCGCCGCAAGGAGATCGTTGCCGAAACGCCGAACTTCCGCGCCCGCCAGTTCCGCTATTACCTTTCGCGCACGAACTATCAAAAAGAATGGGGACGCACTTACGAGCGTCCCGGATTCGGGACGCGTGTGCTGGCGTTTTTTCTCAAGCTCGTCCCCAAAGTGGGGCCGTTTAAGGCGGTTGATTTTAAAATCCCTACGCAGCAAACGGAAGACCTTTACATTGCCAGCGTCGACCGCACGATGGAGAACTATACGCAGCTCGTCCACGAAGCCAGTGCGGGAAAAGTACAGCTTGCGAATACTGACTTCGACACCGGTCACGACACGCAGGCGGGAGAGTACGCGTTGACCGATAAGACCTACGCGCACCTGCTCGATCAGTTGGCCGGACGTAATTTCGATCAGATTACGCCTGAGTTGCGGACCAATATTTTGAAGTTCTACTCCGATCCTAGCGCGCCGATTGCGACCAAGAAAAAGCCGGCGGATTGGGAAAAGACTGAGGATGAACTCGGTAAATTGCGGGCGCTGCCGAGTCCTACTCCAGCAGGACGCAACACCACACCGTAGTTCTATGATTTAAATCGAACGACCGTTCGGTTGCACAATCGGCAACTCGCCGTGTATCATCGCAAAACTTTATCGACACGCGAAGTTGGATTTTAATCGCGCGAGAGCGTTGGTCCCCGAGGATTGCGAACCATGATGGTCGTAGACGACAAGTTCTACCGCGCGCGGGTCACCAAACGCGCGGAGTTCGCACCCGACCTGTGGATGATTCGTATTAAGGCGGGCGGAGAGTTCAAGTTTGTTCCGGGGCAATATGCAACGCTGGGAGTGGAGCACGATGGCAAGCGGACGGAGCGTCCGTATTCGATCGCCTCGGCGCCGTTTGAAGACGAACTGGAATTTTTCTTCGAGCTCGTACCGGAAGGCGCGCTCACGCCGCGCCTCTACAAGCTGCAGCCGGACGATGAACTGCTGATGCGCAAAGTTCCCAAGGGTAAATTCACGCTGGATACGGAGAGCGGGCGGAAGAATCATTTGCTGGTTTCGACTGTGACCGGGGTCGCTCCGTTTGTGAGTTTTGTGCGGCAGATGTCGAAAGACTGGAAAGAAGGCCGCTTCGACGGCAGTCATAAATTGTATCTGCTCAACGGCGCGAGCCGGCCGTGGGAGTTTGGCTACAAAGAGGAATTGACCCGCTTCGCCTCGGAGCTGCCCTGGTTAAAATATGTGCCCACGGTGAGCCGGCCATGGGATCACGTGGACTGGCCGGGTGAGATCGGACGCGCCGATGACGTCTTGCGTAAATATGCCGACCAATGGGGACTCGACGCTACCAATACAACAGCTTATTTGTGCGGGCATCCCGATATGATCGCGAACAGCAAAGCGATTCTGAAGCGGCGGGGATTTCTCGACAGGACGGGGGTTAAGGAAGAAGTTTATTGGATTCCCGCGAAGTAGTACCCAATACCTGGTACCTAGTGAAAAGCCGGCACGGCTAAATTCCTACTCGCTGACTTCGCCGTTCAAACAGGAGAACATCTCTCCAGCGTTCGTCCAATTTGCCGACACGCTGTCTCGTACCAACTTCCCGGAATCCGCAAGATTTATGCAGCGCTATACTCCCAACGTTCTCAGGAAAGATTCCCGCTTGCAGAGTCCAAATACCGTGAGCCTCTGACTCTTCGATCAGCGCTTGAAGTAGCACTTTGCCTACGCCGTTTCCCCGCGAGGCAGCCGCTACATAGACGGACACTTCGGCAACTCCAGCGTAGACTTGGCGGGTGGAAACCGGGCTAAGCGCGGCCCAGCCGATAATTTGTTCTTCTCGTCGCGCGATCAGTCGGCAATCTTTGCGATGGCCGCTATCCCATTTCTCCCAGCCGGGTAGTTCGGTCTCAAATGTTGCATTTCCGGTGGCTATGCCTTCGCGGTAAATCTCGCGAACAGCGGGCCAGCTCTCAGGCTGCATGAAAGTGATTTCACAATTCATTTCAAAGTCAGCGAATCAGGTTTCGGCGGGCGCGAAGAAAACCAAAACAGTCAGCTCTTCCGTGATGTCGTAGAAATGATGTCCCACCTCGGCCGCAACGAAGATCACACTGCCTGCGGAAACTTCACGGTCTTCTGATCCAGCTTTGAAGCGCGCGCGGCCGCGAATTACGTAATAGATCTCATCCTCGCGGTGCGGCTTTTGCTGGTCCACGCCGCCGGCGGGCAAAACGTAAAGACCGGCGCTCATCGCCGGAACGCGCAGAAACTCGCGGTAGAGTTTGCCGCTCTCGGCGTGCTGCTCTTCGATTTCCGGAAGGTTGGCGAACATTGTCTTTACGGGGGTTTTCATAAAATTTTCACGCGAAGATGCCACCGAAGATGAGGTCGGTGAATTGTGGAACAAGGTTTTGCACTTGCAGTTCGCCCTCGGGCTTGTGCCATTGATAGATCCAGTTGATCATGCCGAGCAGCGCGAAGGCGGCGGCGTGCGCGCTAACTTTCCCCTTGGCGTGACGCGAGCGTTGCACTTCAGCCATCAGGCTTTCGAGGAAGTGGATGTAATCCTTCTTGCGGGAGTTGATTCGCTTGCGCAGGGCCGGCGGCAGGGGATGATTTTCGTGCAGCATCACTGTGATTTCGCGGTCACGCGGGCTGAGCACGACTTCAATGTGCAACCGGATCAGGGCGCGCAGGCGCTCCTCGGGATCGGCGATGCCACGCACGGGATTGAGCACGCGCTCCTGGGTGATCTCCATCGCGTGGTTCATGATCTCGTAGAGGATTTCGTCTTTGCTCTGAAAATGGTGGTAGAGGCCGCCTTTGCTTAGCTTGAGCGCAGCTGCGACATCATTCATGGAAGTAGCGTCGTAGCCGCGCTGCTGGAACAGGCGTGCGGCAGTACGCAGGATTTCCTGCCGGGAATCGACCACGGTCTCACGGGCCATCGGGTGACATGGTAAACAGTTGCGGAGAGGAATGCCAATGGGCCGTTGCCTCAGCTGTCAGCCCTCAGCTCTCAGCTTTCAGTTCCCGCTGAAAGTTGAGAGCTGACAGCTTTTTGAAGCAACCTTCGCCTTGGAAATCGCAACCGTTCGGAAAACGAAGCTGACTTTTCATATTCATTTCATCTCCGCGCAACCTTCGCATAACTACAGGCCAGTAGTTTTTATTTAAAGGACTGGTCTTACCGTCTTACCGTCTCTCCGCTTGTTTCGTTGAATTTCATTCGTCTGCAAAGGAGAAAGTATGCGTATGAGAAGGAATTTCGGGAATAGTTTGTTCGTTTCCGCTTTTTTGTTGGGCTTAATGTCGGTAACGAGCCTTTCCGTGGCCCAAAGCGGCAGCAACAGAAATCACAACGGGAATAGTGGTATTCAGCACGTATTGCTGATTAGCGTCGATGGGATGCACGCGCTGGACTTCATCAACTGCTCCAACGGAATCGCGGGAGCGAACGGAGGCGAGCCATTCTGCCCCAATCTCGCAGCGCTCAAACCTAACGGCATTAACTATCTCTATGCAGCGACTTCGCAGCCTTCCGATTCTTTTCCGGGCTTGATGGCCCTGATGACGGGCGGCTCACCGCGCAGCGTAGGCGCATTTTACGACGATGCCTACGACCGGTCCCTCGCACCGCCGGCGCAAACCACGGGAGACGGCCTCGCCGCTGGCCCTTGCGTACCCTACGGCACACCGTCGGGTACCACCACCGAGTACGACGAAGGAATCGACATTAACCAGAACGTGTTGAGCGGTGGCGCGCCCGCAGGAGTGGATGGAGGAGTTCAGTCGATTGATCCCCGGAGACTGGTGCGCGATCCGGCTCAAGGCTGCGCGCCAGTTTATCCCTGGAACTTTGTTCGCACCAATACCATCTTTGGCGTGATACACGCAGCCGGCGGATACACGGCATGGTCGGACAAGCATCCTTCCTACTCCGCGGTGAACGGCCCTGGCAATGGCACCAACGTTGACGATTATTACTCACCGGAGATTAACTCCATTCCGGTAAATCTACCCGGCGTGAAGGCGGGCTGGATGAGCTGCAACCCGCTGCCTGATCAGACCGCGGTATCTTCGTCGAATACCTGGACTGACAGCTTCCAGAATATGCAGTGCTACGACACGTTGAAGGTCAATGCCATCCTGAACGAAATCAATGGCAAGACCCACAACGGCTCAGCAACAGCTCCCGTGCCTGCGGTATTTGGAATGAATTTCCAGGCAGTGAGTGTTGGGCAGAAGTTGATCGAAAAATCACTCAGCCCAACCGTGACTGGCGGCTATTTAAACGCAGAGGGAACGCCGACCGAGGCGTTATTGCATAACATTGAGTTCGTCGACCTTTCGATCGGCGAGATGGTTGCAGCACTCAAGGCCAACGGTTTGTTCAACTCCACACTGATCATCATCACAGCGAAGCACGGCCAGAGCCCGATCGATTCTTCCCGCTACCTGGGAATATCGACTTTCTCTGGCGACCCGATCTCCACGTCTCCCGCGACCATTGCCGCGAACGCTGGCTGCCTGCCCTACTCCGAATCGCCGCTCAACCCGACCGGACTGGGACCGACTGAAGATGACGTCTCTCTGGTCTGGCTGGCTAAACATTGCACGGCGGAAAGCGTAGTCAACATGCTCCAATCGCAATCGCCCGCGTCAAGCGACATCGCCGGCATTGGCGAGATTTTCTACGGAGCAGGATTGACGCAGCTTTTCAACGCACCGGGTCTGCCGCCCGATGGCGATCCGCGCACGCCGGACATTCTGGTTACGCCCCATATCGGCGTCACTTATTCCGGCAGCGGTAAAAAACTGGCTGAGCACGGCGGCTTCTCGCATGACGACACCAACGTTGTTATGTTCCTGTCGAATCCCAGCTTGCACTCCGCCACGGTGACGACCCCGGTCCAAACCATGGAGGTGGCTCCAACCATCCTCAAGGTGTTGGGGCTTAACCCTCAGGCCTTGCAGTCGGTGCAACTGGAAGGCACGACGGTGCTGCCGCTGTTCTAGTCGGCAGCATTCAAAAGAAAAGCGCGGCGATGTTGCCGCGCTTTTCTTTTGCCGCTTGAGGCGATCCCATCCTCACGGCGTCAAACTGAAGATCACACCATTGTTTTCTATCCCCCCGGAGGTGGTCGCACCGTTAAGGGTAACTTTGTCCGGCAGGCGGAATGTCAGCCCAGCATAGACTTCGCCCCCACCGTTCTTGGCAGTAGGGAAATTATTGAGTGTGGTTTCGGTCCATGAGCCGCCAACCACGGCTGGTGGCGAGAGCTCGAAGACGGTAGGCGTAATCGTTGTGCCGTATAGATTGCCATGGTTGTCGCGACCCAGCGCAGCTCGAGGACCCCTGCCATCGGTGGAGGTGCCCTGGAAGCTATAGAGAACGGCCTCCGTCCAGGCCCCTCCGGCTTCGGCTGGCGGCGAGAGTTCGTAGACTGTGCCATAACCACCGTAAACCGGACCGTATACTCCGCCCTGCTGGGTGGTGCCGTAAAGATTGCCCTCGGGTCACGGATGACGCCGGAATACGGAGCTAGACCGTCGGGAGCGCCCTGGAAGGAGTAAAGAATATTCTCGATCCAAGTTCCGCCGTGCGCGGCCGGCCGTACTAATTCGAAAACGGTCCCGCCTCCATAGTCACCAGGGCCAGTGCCTCCAGCCGCAGTCGCGCCGTAGAGATTGCCGACCTTGTCAAGAATAAGGGTGCCGATGGGAAGATAAGCATCCGGCGGATGTTGGAAGGAGTAGAGCTGCTTGTAGAGCCACGCGCCTCCCGCTGTCGCGGGAGGACTCAACTGGGAGACTGCACCGAGACCCAACGAGCCTCCGCCCGGCTCTTCGAAATAAACGATGCCGTAGGTGTCGACAAGAGGATAGTGGGCAAGCCGTTGTTGTAACTGCTGAGATTGTGAATGACGTTGAAAGTCCAGGCGCCGCCGCCCGAGGCTGGCGGCTGCAATTGGAATACGGTGCCATAGCCACTTGCGCCTCCAAAGACGGTGGTGCCATAGAGATTTCCCTTTTGATCAAAAGTGAGACCGCCTACGGGCTCCTTGCCATCGGCTAGCCCGGTGAAGGCGTAGAGCACGGCTTCGCTCCAACGACCGGTGGACGCTGAAAGCGAAAGCTCAAATACAATGCCGCACCCCAGAGGAGCCCCGTGTACTATTCCGCAACTTGAGCTTCCACCACCGAACATTGTGGTGCCATAAAGATTGCCGGCCTTGTCAGCCAATAATGTGGAGTAGGGATTCGTCCCGTCGTCGCCGCCTTTGAAGCGGTAAACCACAGACGAGGTTTGGCTGAAAGCAAATGAGCTGCCGAGGATCGCGACGAGCATCGTTGCCGCGAATCCGCTCAGAGAGGGAGAAGGTGAAAATCCTTTGCGCCGCATAGAAAGTCTCCTCAAGGAATGAACCTTGCGTCAGGGTTTGGGATTTAGACGTAAACGACCGCGGGGCCCTTTGGGGGAAGACGGGATGAGTGTAGTTCATGAAAGGAGTCTGCGCAATCGGGTAGTTTCCCAGGTAGTAGTTTGCTGATTTCGATTGTGGGTTTCTTCGCGACTGAGAGCAAGGCCGCGCCCAACCGGATCGACTCAAGTCTATTTGAAGATCATTGCTCGCGAGCCAGCGATGCCGGAATGATGGAGTGTGCGCTCACTACAAATACAATCGAACGCCAATGTTCTCGAAACGATCCCTGTACTCAAAAAGGGTGTCGGGGCCAAGGCAGTATTCGAGAGGCCACTCAAGATTGCTGCTAGGCCAAATCTGCACGGATGCTGGCTTCCAATCATCATCCTCAGAAAAAGTAATCGGAGCTTGAGATTTCCGGTGTCTGTGGCTTTTCCACTTGGTGGCCACGGTCTGCAAGACGACATTTTGAAAATTCCAAGTAAGCGCATACATCGACCAGTTGTAAGAGGTTGCCTTGTTCTTCGAGTCCCCGCTAACGGATTTCCAAAACCCATTGTACTTACCCGCGATGCTCTCTCGGATGGCCATAAAAACACTTACACCAGCGGGAATCGTAAGGTACCGGCGAAAAAGAAACCGTTGTGTCCGCGTGAAAAACGGTCGCCTCTTTCCTAAGTCCTTATGGTTTGCGAGAATCAGAGTCTTAAATGCGAAAGCTGAGATGATCTTCAATTGGTCTGGCGTAAAGGTTTTAGCTAGTCCCCAGTTTCCGACAAGCACATCGCCGATAACGGACTTGAGCGCTCCTTCAAGATCACTCATCCAACCGTTATTGCACGGGGTGCAAACGGCACGCGCGACAAATTTTATTTTTCGGCGCTGGTATCTAATGTATTCATCTCGCGTGACGATTCGTTCGTTGCAGATATAGCGCTGATCGGGAGGAAGCAATTCAATCATCCAGTCGCTAAATATATGCTCTGGACTATCGGCAGGGCGGGTGCAAAAAGCACACTTCTTTACTGCGTCAGGGTATCAAAATCTTTTGTATTAAAGTAAACAACCCGGAAAACTTCTCCCTTGACACTGTAATCGGCCTTCGGTAGCATCATTGAACCGACCGACCGGTCGGTTTGCAAAAGCCAGGCTTGCCGGCGGGTCGCCGGCGCGACAAGGAGCATCCAGTGGCCACGATCTTCTACGAGCATGACGCCAACCCCAACGCCCTGAAAAACAAAACCATCGCCATCCTCGGCTACGGCAGCCAGGGACACGCGCAGGCGCAGAACCTGCGTGACAGCGGTTACAAGGTCATCGTCGGCTTGGAACCCACGCGGCCAAGCGCGCAGCAGGCTCGCGCCGATGGCATGGTGGTGGTGGCTCCGGATGAGGCGGCCAAGCGGGCGGACTGGATTCACGTGCTCACCCCCGATGAGACTCAGGCTGCGGTATACGAACAGTTCATCAAACCGTATCTGCATCCCGGAAAAATTCTCGGCTTCTCGCATGGCTTCAGCATTCATTTCAAGACCATCGTTCCGCCCGAGGATGTGGATGTTGTGATGATTGCGCCCAAGAGTCCCGGCCACCTGCTGCGGCGGGTTTATAGCGAGGGGCGCGGCGTGCCGTCGCTGATTGCCATTCAGCAGGATTCGAGCAAGCGGGCACACGAGTATGCGCTAGCCTACGCGCACGGCATCGGCTCAACGCGTGCGGGCGTGCTGCAAACCACCTTCAAAGAAGAAACCGAGAGCGATCTTTTCGGTGAGCAGGCGGTGCTGTGCGGCGGGTTGACTTCGCTGATCAAGAAAGGCTTCGAGACGCTGGTGGAAGCCGGCTACGCGCCGGAGATCGCGTACTTCGAGTGTCTGCACGAGATGAAGCTGATTGTCGACCTGATCTACGAAGGTGGACTGAGCCGGATGCGGTATTCGATTTCGAATACGGCCGAATACGGCGACCTGACGCGCGGCGAAAAAGTTGTAGGCGATGCCACGCGCGCCGCGATGAAGAAGACTCTGGCCGACATTCAGGATGGAACCTTCGCGCGCGAGTGGATCAAAGAAAACAAAGACGGCGGCTACAACTTTGCCGATCTGCGGGAGAAAGAGCAGCAGCATCCGATCGAGATCGTGGGCGCGCAGTTGCGCGGCATGATGAGTTGGTTGCCGTCATCGCAGGCAAAAAAACCGGCTGAGGCTCCGCAAGAAATAAAGAAGGTTGTGAATGCTTAAGGGAGCCGAAATCGTTCTGCGCTGCGTGCGCGCCGAAGGCGTGGACCTGGTATTCGGGTATCCCGGCGGCGCGATTATGCCGTTGTACGACGCGCTGGAGGGCAGCGGCATCCGCCATGTTCTGACGCGGCATGAGCAGGGTGCGGTGTTTGCCGCCGAAGGCGTGGCGCGAGCAACGGGAAAAGTCGGCGTGGCGATTGCGACCAGCGGCCCCGGCGCGACCAACCTCGTCACGGGCATCGCCGACGCGAAGATGGATTCGGTTCCTCTGGTGTGTATCACTGGGCAAGTGCGCAGCCCGCTGATCGGCAGCGATGCTTTTCAGGAGACCGATGTTTTCGGCGTAACGCTTTCACTCACCAAGTGGAGCCGGCTGGTCCGCACCATCGATGAAATTCCAGAGGTAATCGCCGAGGGATTTCATTGGGCGCGCAGCGGACGTCCGGGCCCGGTGGTCATCGATATCCCAACCGACATATTGAAAGCTAAAAAAGAATTTTCCGGGCCGGTGAAGTTCACACCGCATGCCCGGCCTGCCGATGCGAAAGCGGAAGGGGCATTCAGTGACACGATCATTGCGCTGCTGCAACGAGCGACCAAGCCGGTGGCGCTGGTTGGCGCGGGAGCAAAACTTTCAGGAGCGATTCCGGAATTGCGCCGGCTGCTCGACGATTTGAATATTCCCACCTTCGCCACGGTGCACGGGCTGGGCGCGGTTCCGCCGCAAGCGCCGTATTACCTGGGCATGGTCGGCATGCATGGAACGCGCGCGGCGAATCATGCGCTGCATGAGACCGATTTGCTGCTGGTTTTCGGAGCGCGCCTGGATGATCGCGTAACTGGCGAGCCCACGCGCTTTGCGCCGCACGCGAAGATCGTCCACTTTGAAATTGATCCCTCACAGCTCGACCGCGTGCGAGCCTGCGAGTTGCCGGTGATCGGCGATCTCGCTGAAACGATTCCGGCATTCCACGCTGAATTGCGCTGCGCTTCTTTTTCCCTGCCCGATTGGAGCGGCTGGCGCGCGGTGGCGTGCGGACCGGAGCGCGCGGAGCTTGATCCGCGTGGCCTCGCGCAGCCAACGATGCGTTTTCTCGATGAACTTTTCAGCCGCTTGCCGCAGGAGAGCGTCGTGGTAACCGACGTAGGCCAGCACCAGATGTGGGCGGCGCAGCGCTACCGGTCGTCCTCGCCGCGCGGCTTTATTACTTCCGGCGGCCTCGGTGCGATGGGATTTGCGTTGCCCGCTGCAGTCGGCGTGCAACTCGCGAAGCCGCAGACTTGCGTCCTCTGCGTTTCCGGCGATGGCGGATTTCAGATGAACATTCAGGAGCTTGCAACGGTTCGCCGGCTTGGTTTGCCCATAAAAATGGTCATCATCGACAACAAATATCTGGGCATGGTGCGGCAGTGGCAGCAGCTTTTTTATGCGCGCAATTATGCGGAAACCGATTTGAGCGACAATCCGGATTTCGTCGAGATCGCGAAGGCTTACAAAATTCATGCGTGGCGGCTGAATGAGGCTGCCATGGCGGAGTATCCGGTAACGACGGACACAGGAGATCTCCTCGAAAACTTCCTGCGCTCGCCGGAGCCGGAGTTGCTGGTATTTGATTGCGCTCCCGAGGCGAATGTTTATCCGATGGTTCCGGCGGGAGCGGCGTTGTCGGAGATGGTGTTTGAAGACGAGTAAGAAAGAATTTAGTAATCACAAATTCTCGTAGCTAAGAGGAAATTCGATCATGCAGGTTTTTCACATCCGCTATCGCAACGCGCAAGGCGCACTGATGCGCATCCTCAACGCGGTTTCACGGCGGGGGCTTGATCTTCCATTCGTGCATGCCGAAGCCGCCGGGCAGGAACACTCGGTAACGATGCTGCTTGAAGTTACGCACAAGCAGAGCGGGCAGCTCTCCCGCGAGTGGTATGGAATCGTGGATGTGGTCGATGTCCGCTCCGGCGCCGCTGCACAGGAGCAGAGCCCAGAAGCGTGGGCGCCGCTTCCGCCGGCTTCGGCGAGCATCGCCGAGCAATCGGCGCGCGCGGCGTTGGCCTAAGAATTTCAGCAGCATGACGTTCCCTGGGTAGGCGTCATGCGATGGGGGAATCGGTCGTTGGAGTGCCGCCTACTGGCATCACCCGGCGTCAGGTTCCCCGTTTTTATCGAGTTGTCATCCCGAGCAACGCGAGGGACCTTGGTGTTTGCCTACACCGCCAGTGCAATCGCTACGGGCGGAAACCAAGGTCCCTCGCTACGCTCGGGATGACAATACATTTGAGACCGCCGTTCATGTTGTAATCTTTCTTCATGGATCTAAAGCATCGCAGCCGCGGAATTACTGACGGGCGCGACCGGGCTCCGGCGCGCTCCATGTTCAAGGCCATTGGCTTCACCGACGCCGATTTGAGCAAGCCGCTCATCGGCGTGGCCAACACCTGGATCGAAACCATGCCGTGCAACTTTCACCTGCGGCGTCTCTCCGCCAAGGTAAAGGAAGGTATTCGCGCCGCCGGCGGCACTCCCATGGAGTTCAACACCATCGCTATTTCCGATGGCGAAACCATGGGCACCGAAGGCATGCGAGCATCGCTGGTGAGCCGCGAGTTGATCGCCGATTCAATTGAGTTGGTGTGCCGCGGCCAGTTGTTTGACGCAGTCGTCTGCGTGGTGGGCTGCGATAAGACAATTCCCGGCGCGGCCATGGCGCTGGCGCGGATGGATCTTCCCGGCATGGTGCTCTACGGTGGAACCATCGCGCCCGGCAACTATCGCGGCAAGGACGTCACCATACAAGATGTGTTCGAAGCCGTGGGCGCGAACGCCGCCGGGAAAATTACTGACCAGGAATTGCATGATTTGGAAAATGTCGCGTGTCCCGGCGCTGGAGCTTGCGGCGGCCAGTACACGGCGAACACGATGTCGACCGTCATGGAGATGATCGGCCTCTCGCCGATGGGATTCAACAGTGTACCCGCAATGGACGCGCAGAAAGATCAAATCGCATTCGATTGCGGCAAGGTAGTGCTGAATCTTCTGCAGCAAGGAATCCATCCCCGCGAAATTCTGACGCACGATGCCTTTGAAAATGCAATCGCCTCCGTGGCTGCAAGCGGCGGATCGACGAATGCGGTGCTGCATCTGCTGGCCATTGCGCGGGAAGCTGAAGTTGATTTGCAAATTGATGATTTTCAACGAGTGAGTGAGCGAACTCCCCTGCTCGCCGATTTGAAACCTTCCGGGCGTTTTGTTGCAGCGGATATGCATCGCGCCGGCGGCATACGCTTGCTGGCCAATCGTCTGCTGCGCGGCAAGTACATTCATCCCACGGCAAAAACTGTGACCGGGCTATCTATCAAAGCCGAAAGCGAGAGCGCCGTCGAAACTCCGGGTCAGGAAGTGATTGCGCCGCTGGATCGGCCGCTGAAGAAAACCGGGGGGCTGGTCATCCTGAAGGGAAACATTGCGCCGGAAGGTTGCGTGGCCAAGATCAGCGGGCACGAACGGCTGGAGCATCGTGGCCCGGCACGGGTCTTCGAATCGGAAGAAGACGCGATGGCTGCGGTCACCGGCAAGAAAATTAAAGCCGGTGATGTTGTGGTGATCCGCTACGAAGGGCCCAAAGGCGGGCCCGGCATGCGCGAGATGCTGAGCGTCACCGGCGCGATTGTAGGTGAGGGATTGGGAGCTTCCGTTGCGCTGTTGACCGACGGCCGCTTCAGCGGGGCCACGCACGGACTGATGGCCGGCCACGTTTCTCCGGAAGCCGCGCTGGGCGGCCCGATTGCCGCCGTACGCGATGGCGACATCATCCGCTTCGATGTGAACCAGCGCGTTTTAGAAGTGGAGATCAGCGACGAAGTTCTGCATCAGCGCATGAAGGAATGGAAGGCGCCGCAGCCGCGCTATCCCACCGGAGTATTCGCCAAGTATGCGGCGCTGGTGTCGTCGGCTTCGCGGGGCGCGATCACGCGGCCGCCGAAGTAACACTCCTCCACAAACAAAATAAAAAGCCCCACCCTGCCGCAAAGAACGCGGCAAGGATGGGGCACCCGCTTTCATTTCTTTTTCAACAACTATTCCGGCACACCGACAATCATTCCCTACTGCGCGCACCCCGGACTGAACCCCGTAAGCACGTTGGCTGCAGCCGAAATAGCGCAGTCATAGGCTGCGCCGGTTGAGTCGAAGGAATTGTACTGCTGCGTAGCGGACTGATTCATGTTTCCGATGATGTTGAATGAGGAGTTCAATTCCAGCGTGTCAACGTGCTGTCCGGTATTTTTGAGCGAACTAGTGTAGGTTGTTTTGCCAGCTTGAGATGTGGTGGTGCTGAGTTGGTAAGTCTGCTGGGCATTGGTGGTGATGTTGAGGTCACCGTTCGACAGGAAAATCTCCGTGATATCGACATTGAGCGGGAAGCTGTAGGTCGAGTAGGTAACCACAGTCGGGGCGCCCGTTTGAGCAACCGAAGTGTAGGCGCCGACGCTAGTACCCTGCGCGATGTTCTGCACGTATTGGTTTCCGACGATGTTGTAGTTCTGATAATTAAAGAAATCGACGGTCTGCGAAAGCGTTGTGGTCACCGTGCCGTGCGAGGTGTTGACGTAGCCGGAAATTACGAAGCTGCGGTTGGAGGTAACATCGACGGTGCCCGTGATGGAAGTTGGCTCTACGTTAAGATTTTCCTTCACCACCGGAGTCGGGCTGGCCAGCGTGTTTTGGGTTAATCCACCGGTAATCTGAGCCGAGCCCGGATCAAGATAGAGCAGCAACGAGGCCGTAGCGGAGAAATAGTTGTCCGCGTCGAAGACTCGCAGCGAAATCGTATGCGGCTGGCCGTTGCTGAGCCGCGCCGCGTAAGGAGTAAGGTTCACGCGATAGGGCGTGAAGTTCAACGTTTGCACGCCGGGAATCGGAAGCCACAGGAAAGGATCGATGCCGCCGGTGTAGATCCAGGGGAATACCGGAGCTACGCCTGCGCGCTGGCCATCGATAGCGATTTCGGTTTCGCGGAAGGCCGAATTGCCGCAATTCTCCAGTTCCGCCGCAACGTTGTTGGGCACGCAGGTGTACCAGAATTCGTCATTCGATTGGCTCTGCGCGTAGACATCGAGGTACGCATTCTCCACGTTCGTAGGGAACGTAAAGGTGCCGGAGAGCGTATCAGCGGTCGAGCCCAGCCCGACAGTCCCTCCAGAAAGCCCCCCTGAAAGCGGTAGCACTACATCAGCCGCTACCGGTGCGGTTTGGCCCTGCGCGACTGGATAAAACTCCAGCGATGCGGACGCGTAGATGATCGACGTGAGGCCGCAGCACAAAGTATTGCCGATATTGGCCTGGCCGGATTGCGCAGCGTAAAAGATGGAACTGTAGTCGGTGAGATCGTTTTCGATATGCCACGAGGGGCCGATATTCGAAGGCTCAGCGGTCGTTCCGAAATAAATGTTCACCGGACCCAGCCAGAAATTCGCGGTGCGGTCGTATTGAATGCCAGCATCCAGGCTGATGTCCGCTTCCAGCACCACCTTGGCCCATGGGCCGGGACAGGCCGAAGGCGGGGTAAAAGTGAAGTTCTCCACATTGAAATCAGTGAACTGTGCACCGCTGAATAACTGCACTACGCAGGGTGTGGTGGTTGGGCGAATCACATTGGGATCGGCCGTGACCGTATTCGCAGAACCTTTCACATAAGGACCAGAAGCGGAAGCGCAGGGAACGAACACAGTGGCAAGCAATAGAAGCGGAAGAAAATTTTGCGCCAAGCGGGGAAAGCGAGACATGCGAGACCTCCTGGGAGATAGTGGCAAAAGCCGCGCCCATCTTGGCATTGCAGCAGCACAATTAGACGGAAGCAGCGTTAGCGCGAAAGTATTACGCGATCACCGTGACGTGTCAACCTAAGACGCGTTGAATAAGAAGAAAGACTCTATTCGCCATTCTCTCAGCTTAAACATTCTTCAAAGGTTATGTAGGGGGCACGTTCGTGGTGGTCCGCGCGGCTGCGAATCACGCTATACTACGAAGGCCTCGCTTTCCCCCAGCAGGGACAAATCAGCATTTTCAGGGCATTTCAAAGTATGGCAGCTCACAGCGAGCCGCTCGCGCCGAAGAAGCGTCTGGATTCGTGGAAAGAAATTGCCGCCTTCTTCGGGCGCGACGAACGCACCGTTAAACGTTGGGAAAAAGAACGGGGATTGCCCGTTTACCGCGTGCCGGGAAGCGCGCGCGGCGGCGTGTTTGCCTATGCGGAAGAGCTATCGGAGTGGCTCAAAGCTCCGAACCACGTTCTGGATTTTGCCGCGGTAGCCGCGGAGAATCCTGCTGCGGATGAAGATATAAATCGCACTACTGCGATAGATTTGCCAGAAGAAAAGATTGCGCCGGAGGACAAAGTTCCCGCCGTAGTTCCTTCTGCCGTACCTGCCCTCGATCTTCATTCTGCTCCCGCGCAATCGAAGTTGGCCGCAACCAAGCCGTTTCTCTGGCTCGTGCCCCTCGCGCTGATCGCCGGGTTTTTTCTCGTCTTCTCTTTCGGCCACCACACGCCCAAGTTTAAGAATGCGCTCGCTGCTCCGCACGTGCCCAGCGCCGATGCGCAGGATCTTTATCTTAAGGGCCGGTACTATTTTGAAAAACGCACGCCTGCCGATCTGAATCAGGCGGTGGATTTTTTTACCCAGGCCATCGTGCATGATCCCGGTTACGCCGCACCTTATGTAGGGCTCGCCGATACCTACAACCTGCTTCGCGAGTACAGCGCCATGCCTCCTCAGGAGGCGTTTCCGCGGGCGCTGGCGGCTGCCACCAAAGCGGTGGAACTCGACCCCAATTCCGCCGAGGCGCACAACTCTCTGGCCTTTGCCAGCTTCTGGGGATTCTTCGACGCCGCTACCGCCGACCGCGAGTTCAAGCGCGCCATCGAGCTGGATGCGACCTTGCCCCGCGCTCACCACTGGTACGCCACCTTCCTCGTCAACATTCAACGCAATCGCGAGGCGCTCGCGGAAATCGAACGGGCCCGGCAACTTGATCCTTCTTCCACGCCCATACTCGCCGATAAGGGATTTATTCTGGCTTACTCGGGAAAAATAGAAGAAGCTAGAACCCTGCTGACGCAACTCGCGGCCTCGCAGCCGGAGTTTGCGCCTTCGCACCGGTACCTAGCTCAGGCGATTTATTATCCCGAAGGAAATTACCCCGGATACTTCGACGAGATGGGAATTGTTGCGCATTTGCGCCACGACCAGCAGGCGGAGAAGTCGATTGCAGCGGAGCAAGCGGCATATAACAAAGGCGGCCAGCGGGGACTTTACGAAGAACGGCTGGCCAGCGTGCGAGAAGCATTTGACCACGGCACGGGATCAGCCTTTAGCGTGGCTGCCGCCTACGGAGCCCTGGGGCAAAAAGACGATGCCTTGAAGTATCTTAAGATTGCCTACCAGCGGCACGACCTGCAACTCACGACGATTACCTCATCCGACGAGCTTCAGTTCCTGCATCAGGACCCGGAGTTTCGCGAGCTCGTCGTCAAGGTCGGTCTTCCACCGGTAAATTAAAGCGACGGAAATCATCCGCGTCCGGAAGTTCGCTGCGGCGCGGTCGGCGGAATTCCTGGTTTCTTTGCACGCTGCTTCTTTGCGGTTGTGGCCAGCCCCGGGCGCTCGAGAAGGTCAGCGAGCGTAGTGTTATCCAGAATATTCGCGGCCGCGTCGCGCACATCCAGGAAAACTTGATACAACGCACGATGATCAGCATCGCGCAGGATAAGGCTTCGCAGCTGATCGGCATCACCTAATGGCGCCAGCGGACCATCGATCAAGCGGACGATCTCGCCGATTCGTATCTCGGATGGCGGACGGCGAAGTCTGTACCCGCCTTTGGCTCCGCGTACGCTTTCCACCATGCGGGCGTTCCTGAGTTCAACCAGGATTAACTCAAGAAACTTTTCCGGCAGGTCGCCTTCGGAGGCGATATGCCTGATCTTCACTGTGCCGTGGGAATAGCGGCGTGCCAGCGTCATCATCGCTTGCAGCGCGTAGAGCCCTTTTTGCGAGATTTTCAATCTCTAACCTTCCCAGTTCGTGCTTCGAACGCCGATGAACCCATAGTATCTCCCAGCGGTCTGGAAGTCGCGTAGATTTTGGATTGTCATCTTCTGCCAGTGTGCGGTTTGACAATTACAAGACAATCACACAACGACTTGTCATCCTGAGCGCAGCCGTTCTTCAGGCGGAGCGAAGGATCTCAGGCTCGCCCGCCCTAAGCGCAAGCCAAACTGCACACCGATTTTCGCACCCGCCTTTGGCGTGGAAGGTGCGACTGTGTAAACTAGCTGCGCGATGAGATTTCTCCCCCCGTCGACTGTTATGACGCGTTCTTTTCTCTGGATGTGCGTGGCCACTCTCGTCGTGGCTTCCATTCCCTCCAGCTTCGCCTCTGCTTACAACGCGCATCCCAAGCTGGTGGTGGTAATCGTTATCGACCAGTTTCGCGGTGATTATCTGGAACGCTACCGCGATCAGTTTGGCGAAGGCGGATTTCGCCTCTTCCTCGACCACGGCGCAAACTTTACCGATTGCAATTACGACTACGCCAATACCCGCACCGCGCCCGGGCACGCCACACTATTTACCGGCGCCTACAGCAATGGCCACGGCATTGCCGCGAACGAATGGTGGGATCCAAAAAAGAAAAAGATGGTTACCTCAGTGGAGGACGATGACACCAAGCTCGTTGGTATCGGCGAAGTCGCCGAAAAAAAATCTGGTGCGTCACCGCACAACTTGCTGGCTGACACGCTGAGTGACGAGCTCAAGTTAGCCACGCAAGGGCAGGCGCGAGTGTTTTCAGTTTCTTTGAAAGATCGAGCGTCTGTGTTGCCCGGAGGTTTCGCAGCCGACGCAGCTTATTGGATCGATCCGAAAAGCGGCACCTGGATCACTTCCACTTACTATCGCCCCGACCTGCCCAGGTGGGCGCACGATTTCAACACCGGCAATCGCGTGGCAAAATATTGGGACCGTGATTGGAAAAATGCCAACGGAGACACGCTGGGTTCGACCGCGCACCGCAAACGGAAAGACGGATCGGATGCGAGTTTCTACGAGGTCGTCGGCTCCACTCCTTTTGCCAACGAGTACGAATTCGAATTCGCCAAAGAATTGGTCGTCTACGAAAATCTCGGCAGCGGCAAAGCCACCGACCTGCTCGCGATCAGCCTTTCCGCGAATGACATTCTTGGTCACCAGCTCGGTCCCGATTCTCCGGAGATGGTTGCAATGGCGCTCGCGCTCGATCACGAACTCGCCGACTTCTTCAGCTTTCTCGGCCATCAAATCGGGCTCGCAAACGTATGGATCGCGCTTTCGGCGGATCATGGAATTTCCGCCCTGCCCGATGCCGCAAAGAAGCTGCGCATTCCCGCCGCCAATATGGATGGGGCCAAACTGGAGGCGCAAATCAACAGCGCACTGGCCGCGAAGTTTTCTCCCGTTCACGCAGCCTCTTACATAAAGTTCGATTACCCAGTCGCATGGCTCGATCAGGATGCTTTCGCGAGCGCGCACATGAAAGAGCGCGATGCTGAAATTGCCGTGGGCGAAGCGATGAAGCAGGCTGGACTGCGCGACTACTTCACGAAATCGCAGCTCGCTGAAGGCGCTGTCCCGGCAACTGCCCTGGGCAAGAAGTATTTGAACAGCTACTCACCCGAAGGCGGATGGGATGTGATGGGAGTTCCAGAACCTTATACGGTCGGGCCAGCCAAAGGCACGGATCACGATTCGCCCTACACTTACGACACGCATGTCCCCCTGGCTTTCTATGGGCTGCCGTTTCGCACCGGAACGTATCGCACGCACGTCGAACCCGTCGATCTGGCGCCCACGTTCGCGTCGCTGCTCGGCATCAATGCTCCCACACATTCCGTTGGACGAGTGCTCACCGAGGCGCTAGCACCGCCCTATGAAGGTGTGCCGCATGATGGCCAGCCGCATGAAGGAGCACCGCGGTGACTCCTCCTTCCGAAAACGCCAACAAGCCTGCGATCGATCTCGGTGTGACCTTCGCTGGCATTGAGCTCAAGAACCCGATCATCGCCGCCAGTGGAACGTTTGGTTACGGCGTCGAGTTCGAAGACGTGGTTCACCTCGACAAGCTCGGCGGCTTCGTCGTCAAAGGTCTTTCGCGTGAGCCAATGATCGGCAACCCGCCGCCGCGGCTATGGGAAACCGCTGCCGGCATGCTCAATGCAATCGGCCTGCAAAACATCGGCGCAACGGCTTTTCTCGAAGAAAAACTGACCAAGCTGCGGCAGATGAAGAACATCGTCGTGATCGCCAACGTCTTCGGTTACACCCGCGAAGATTACGAACGCACCATTGAGATTCTCAACGACGGCGAAGGCATTGCTGCTTACGAACTGAACGTTTCCTGCCCCAACACCGCGCACGGCGGCCTACAATTCGGCTGCGATCCGCGCTCGCTCGATGAAGTTGTAACTACGGCGAAGCGCGCGGCGCGGCGGCCTCTAATCGTAAAGCTTTCGCCGAACGTCACCAGCATCGCGCAGATGGCGCACATTGCACAGGAGGCAGGCGCCGACGCCATCTCGCTGATCAACACTTTTGTGGCCATGGCCATCGACGCCGACACGCGCAAACCGCGCATCGCCAACGTAACCGCCGGACTCTCAGGTCCGGCCATCAAGCCGATCGCCCTGCGCATGGTCTACGATGCCGCGCACGCAGTAAACATTCCGGTCATCGGCATGGGCGGTATTTCTACCGCGGCCGATGTCGTGGAGTTTATGCTCGCGGGCGCAACCGCAGTGCAGGTCGGCACCGCCAGCTATTGGGATCCCTGCGCCACCGAGAAGATTGTGGACGAACTAAAGAGCTGGTGCGAGGATCACAGCGTCACCCGGCTGGCAGACCTCATTGGTGGATTGACTGTGGAGTAGAGAACCGACAGCTCAGCGCCCGTGGCTATACCAGATCGAGCCCGGAGAATTGTAATTCCGGCCCTCGCCCCACACCACGTGTGTGTTCTCCAAGTTATCGATCCCGATAGAAAATAAGTTGCCAAACGGAAAGAGGAAACCGTTGGGCAGGATGTAATCGAATCCGCGCACGGAGCCGGAAAGTTGCGACTCCGGAGACCAGGTTGCGCCACCGTTAGTGGAGGTTCGATAGAAGGTATTCCAAAGCGGATGGTTTTCCGCATCCACCTTTCGCGTATCCATCCATGCAATGCGAATGTCGCCAGCGGTGCCGGCAGCGATGGCCGGGAAGCAATGCTCTGCGCCAGCCGGGGCCTTTGAAACATCAACCTTGGCCGACCAGCTTTCCCCTTGATTCGTGGAAGTGGAGAAGTACACGCGCTGCGCTCCGCCTGGGGCCGACCCCGAGTTCCACAACGCATAAATGGTTCCGGCATCGTCGGAAGCCAGCGCCACCTGCGAGGCCAGAAAGCCAGCCGAACAGAACTGCGCCGGGCAACCGGGCGCTGCGCTGGAAACGTCCATCGGCGTCGTACTCCAGGTGCGGCCGCTGTCGGATGACCGGCTTACAAAAACCTGTACCGGCCGCGTGAGAACATCGGTTCGCGGGTAAGCCGTCCAGGAAAAATAGACATTGCCCCCAGGATCCACCGTAGCCCCTGCCGCCAGTGACCAGCCCGGCTCGGCATCAGGATTCACCACGGCAGTAGAAAAATTCTGCGCGTAATCATGCGACGTCGCGATCTCCAGCGTCTGATCATGGTTAAAGCTCACGTAGATATTGGGCCCGCGAACGGCCAGCACCGGCTTGTCGATGATGACTTCAGGAGAATGTTCGGCGATGGCCAAATACCAGGATCGGCCAGAATCCTGCGACCGCGCCACCATCACGTCGTGCTTGCCCTGCAACCAGGATGCGTAAAGCGTTTGCCGGTCCACCGGATCGACTTTGATTTGCGCATCAAACTGGCCTGCCGGCGAGGTCACCATGGGCCGCGGCGCCTCCCAGGAAACGCCATTGTCATTGCTGACCAACAGCGCCATCATAGGGGTGGTGCAGTCCGGACAATCGCTCACCGCGCCATATTGCGGGAAAAGAATATAGATGTGTCCATGGCCGTCGGCCGCCATCGCGGGCTCCCACTGATCTCCGGTGGTATAGCCGACGCGGAGCTGTGGAGTGAAGCTTGCAGCGGCGAGCGCCGCTTGCGTACTGGCCAGCGCTAAAAGCAGGCAGAGAGCAAGCCTCTGCACGCCTCCGGCGCGGATGGACCTGAAAACCACAGAACGACTCCTGGGACCACGACTACAACAGCAGTGTTCGAACTTTACCGTGAATCGTTTGGTAACGTCAATTGCCTGTTAAGTTGCAATGACTTATGCGGCGGCGACCGCCGCGTGACTTTCTGCCGAATTCATCATCTAATAGGAGCGGGTTGAACAGCCGCCGGGACGGCGGCGCTTACGCAGAACTGAGGAGCAAGATGGAGAAAGCTACATTTGCTGCAGGATGCTTTTGGGGAGTGGAGGCCACCTTCCGGGCGATGCCTGGAGTTCTGGGCACGCGCGTCGGCTATATCGGCGGAAGCACGGACAACCCCACCTACAAAGAAGTTTGCACCGATCGCACCGGCCATGCCGAAGCGGTGGAGGTGGATTTCGATCCCGCACAGGTTCGCTACGCGGACCTGCTGAAAGTTTTCTGGGAGAACCACGACCCCACGCAGCTCAATCGCCAGGGACCGGACTGGGGCACGCAATACCGTTCCGCCATCTTCTATCACACACCGGAACAGCAGGCTGCGGCGCAAGCCTCCAAAGAGGCGCTGGAAAAATCGCACCGTTACTCAAAGTCGATCGTCACGCAGATCGTCCCCGCAGTAACGTTCTTCCCCGCGGAGGACTATCACCAGCAGTATCTGGAAAAGCGCGGATTAGCGAGCTGCCACATCAAGGCGTAAGAAGTGGGAGAGCGGCGCTTCAGGCCGCGTAAAGAACCCCAAATAAACGCGGGCTTCAGCCCCCGAGGTACTTCTGCACTTCGGGGGCTTGAGCCATTTCAAACAAAACTAAGGCAACACCACAAACGCAACATTGCTCGACAAAGTCCCACTGCCAGCCGTTACTACCTGAATCGAGCCAGTAGTTGCACCCGCCGGTACAGTGGTGATGATTTCGGTATCGGAGACGACGCTGAACGTAGCCGCCGTGCCATTGAAAGTCACGCTGGTCGCTCCGGTCAGGTTGTTGCCGAGAATGATCACCGGAGATCCAACCGCGCCGGAATTCTGCACGGTTCTGACGAACGGGGGTAAACCTAGCGAGAGTCGGAAAATCGTGTAGATGGTTGTGCCGTAGAGGTTTCCGTCCGTGGCTTGATACAAACCCGTCAATGGCTCGACGCCGTCCGCCCCGATGAAAGTGTGCAGTAGTGTGAAGTGCCCGCTCGCGGTCAGACGAAAAATTGTTCCTCCCCCGGCTCCCTCACCTGCTCCTCCCCCGAAAGTAGTGCCATAGAAATTGCCGTCAGTGGCCTGAATGAGAGCATTACCAGTGGGCGCAAATTGATCATTCCCGTTATTGCCAGCACCGTCGGCACACCCTGCCCAAGAACAAAAGTCGTGCAGCTTGGTCAGAGTGCCGCCACGTGTGACCCTGAAGAGCGTTCCGCAGCCGAAATCAAAAGTGCAGTGAGCTCCCGAGCCACCGTAAAGGTTCATTCCGTAGAAATCCCCGCCTGCGGCCTCCGCTAGTGGAGTGGTGGTGTAATCGCCATCGTGACAAATGCTATCGACACAGTAAGAGTAAAGTACCGTTGGCGTTCCCCCAGCCGTCATTTTGTAGATCGCGCCCTCGCCGTTAGCTCCGCCCGGTCCCGGTCCAATCAAGTTCCCGCCGCTGGCCTGAAGCAGAACACCAACCCCCGGTGCAAGCGGGTTCCCTACGGCGTTCTGACGTATAGCGCCAGCCGGGCCGGCGTCGGTAGGCAGGTCAGATCCGGACAGACAACGAGAAGTGGCGTAAATGTTCCCGACGAAGAAAACTTGAAGATCAAACCATCAGTAGTGGCTGGATGGGAGGGGGAAGCGCTTATACCATAGAACGCGCCATTCCGGGCCAACGTCAATCCGGAAATTGGATTCGCACTACAATCAGTCGTACAGGACTCATTGAACTCGTAAAGCGTCGTCAACGAACCCGCCGAGGTCATCTTGTAAATCGTACCGTAGCCCCCATCTTGCAGAGGGCCGCTCCCCTGCGTAGCTCCGTAGAAGTTACCGTCCACTCCCAAGACCACCGGGCCCGTGGGGCCCGCGCCGTCCGGACAGCCATTATTATCGTTGAAGCAGAAGTTATAGAGAATGGTCAGAGTGCCGGACGGAGTGACCTGAAAAAAAGTGCCGGCGCCATAAGCGCCTCCAAACTCGGCTGTGCCATAGAGATTCCCGTCCAGCCCCTGGATGAGGGGGCTTGACGGATATTGGGCGTCCGTCGCGTAGTCGAGGGTCGCAAGCACGGTAAAAGTTTGCGCGGGCGCGACGATGTTGATGGCAGCACACAGCAGAATTAAAACGAAAATCGAACGTGACGGGGAAAAAATCGAGATGCTCATGGCAGGCGTACTCCTTGAATTTGTATGAATGATTGCCTGGCCCAACAACTTACTTCAGGGAACGGCTAGCGGCGCTCAGGGGAGGAGCGGCGATTGAGTCCGCAGGAATTCCTTACCAGAATCTTTCTCGGCCCAAGAACGGGACCGATCATATACTCATGCCGCTGTCGCCGATAGTGTGAAAGAGTTTTCATACGAAAAACGAACTGACCAGGGGACTTCGGCCCCCGAAGCGCCGGTTGGCGCTCGAGGGCTTAGGCAGACTCACATTAAATCAGCAGAGCTAAATCAGGCAGAGCTAAGGCAACACCACGAACGCTACATTGCTCGACAGAGTACTGCTGCTGGCCGTAACCACCTGAATCGTGCCGGTAGTCGCACCTGCTGGGACGATGGTTGTGATTTCGGTATTGGAGACAACAGTGAACGTCGCTGAGATCCCGTTGAAAGTTACGCTGCTCGCACCGGTCAGATTGTTCCCCAGAATGGTCACCGGCGCTCCCACCGCGCCAGCTTCTTGCACCGTCCTGACAAATGGAGCCAATCCCAGCGAGATTTTAAACACGGTGGTGTTGGTTGTGCCGTAGAGGTTGCCGTCCGTGGCTTGCAGCAAAGCAGCTACCGGCCCGGAGCCATCGGTGGTGCCGTTGAGAGTGTGCAGCAGGGTGAAATGCCCGGCCGGAGTCAGGCTGAAGACCGTCCCTTTGTGGGATGTGCCGCCGTCGGTGGCGACCCCGTAGAAATTGCCGTCCGTGGCTTGAATCAGAGCACTCGGATCGCCGCCATCGGCACAGCTCGTCCAGGCGCAGAAGTCGTGCAGCTTGGTCAGAACGCCTCCTCCTGTAGACGTTACTCTGAAGGCCGTGCCGCAGCCCTGGCTGAGAGTGCAGTTGGCGCCGGCGCCCCCATAATTGTTGGTCCCGTAAAAGTTTCCGCCCGGAGCTTGAGCCAGCGGAGCCTGGGTGCCTTCGCCATCGTGGCAGACGCTGTCCTCACAGGAAGAATAAAGGACTGTCGGCGTTCCCGAAGGCGTCATTTGGTAGATCGCGCCAAATCCTGTGGCGCCACCCGGACCTGGGGAAATCAGGTTTCCGCCGCTGGCCTGCAGGAACGTACCGGTAGGACCGGCATCAGCGGGGCAAATAGTATCGGGGCAGACTGTAAGAAGTACGGTGAGGTGTCCGGCCGAAGAAATCTTGTAGACCACATTATTGTAAGCAGAGCTGCCGTCCGGAGGATTGCTTACGCCGTAGAAATCGCCATTTCGAGCCAGGGTAAGGCCGGCGAAACTGGCGTAAGCGCCATCGGGACAACCGGTAGCATCGCAGAAGGTGTGCAGTACAGTCTCCGCACCCGCAGTGGTCATTTTATAAACTGTGCTGTATTCCCCGCCGGTAAAGCTGCCCAGCGTGGTTCCGTAGAAGTTGCCGTCTGGACCGAGGGCTATCGAGCCATATGGGCCCGCACCATCAGGACAGCCGGTGTTGTCATTGAAGCAGAAGCTATAAAGATTGTTAACGGTGGCTGAGGTACCGGACGGAATGACCTGAATAAATGTGCCGCCGCCATAGACGCCATAGAGACCAGCTGTCCCATACAGATTACCGTCCAGACCCTGGACGAGTGGAGTTCGCGGATTTTCGCCGGTACCCGGACTGAGCGTGGCGATGGTGGAAAAAGTTTGTGCGTGCGCGGCAACAGCCAGCGTGGCGGACACCAGAATCAAAACAAAAATTGACCTGGGCTGGAAAAACTTCGAACGTCTCATGACAGGCATCCTCCTCGGAATTTTTGGTGCATGACCCAAATGCGACGAAGACAGCAGAGAGCGCCTTACGGCGCCTGGGGGAGGCGAAGCGGCAGTTGAGTACGAAGAAGTTCCGTCTGCGGAATCTCTTCTTAACTCTAAAGCGGGACTAATATACACCAATCCCGCTATTGCCGAATGTAAAGAAATATTCACAGAGAATTGGTTTAATCGACGATCGGCAAAACGCGTGACTTACACCGCAGACTACCCGCGATTTAGAGAGACAAACCCTCGCTATAGGTTGTTTGAAAAGAAGAACTTTACGCTGCCGTCAGCAGCATCGGCGCGCCTTTTGTGATCACCAGCGTATGTTCGTAGTGCGCCGACGGCCGGTGATCCGCCGTGACAATCGTCCATTTGTCGTTTGCGACGAATGACCTGCCCGATCCCGCCGCAATAATCGGTTCCACGGTAATCACCAAGCCTTCAGTAAGAACTTGATTAGCTTCAGGATCGGCATAGTTCGGCACTCGCGGTTCTTCGTGGATGGTGCGTCCGATGCCGTGCCCTCCCAGATCGCGAATCACGGAGAAGCCGCTGCGCCGCACCTCGCGTTCGACGACCCGCCCAATCTCCGAAACTCGAAAGCCGGCTCGCGCCACCAGCATTGCTTTTGTAAAAGCACGCTCGGCGCATTCCACCAGACGCTGGCGCTCTTCCGTTACTTCTCCTACGGGAACGGTCACGGCGGCATCCGCCATGAAACCGTCTTTCTCCACGGTGACATCCAGCTTTACTAAATCGCCTTGCTGCAGCGCGCGTTTGCCGGGAATGCCGTGCACCGCTTCGTCATTGACGCTGATGCAATTCACTCCCGGAAATCCGTATACCAATGCGGGTGCCGAGCGTGCTCCGTGCTGCCGCATCACGCCTGCGCCCACTTCGTCCAATTCAGCCGTGGTGATTCCGGAGCGTACTTCGCTTTTCATCGCCTCCAGCATCATGCAAACCACCGCGCCCGCAGCCTTCATTCCGGCTAATTCTTCCGGCCCGTTGATGGACATGGAATCACCTCAAACACATGATAGCTCTGTTTATGTTTTGAATCTCGCTTGCCAGAACGGTGTTTCAAACGCCAGCAGGTTCTTGTGGTCCAAAGAAAAAAAGCAGCACAAAGCCGCCAATGTAAAACGGCAGACTCTGCTGAACACTGCAGCCCATGAAGCGCAGGATCAAACCGAACAACCCCAGGGCCTCGCACAACGCGTAGGTAGTGATGTAGCCACTTTTCCAGTGGCGCAGGGTAATAGAGTCGTCGGGATGAGCCGCCAGATTTTCCGCGGAACGCAGCACCAAAGTTCGTCTTACCACAAAAATCACGCCCACAATAGCCACGCCAACGGTGGTAAAAACGTAGCTCAGGGATGGGTCGATGGCGCGAGCGCCGCGGTCCAGAACCTCGCCGATGACAGCATAGAGCAATATGCTGCCGAGCATGGTCCACTGCACCGCCCGCAGTGTTTTAACCGTCCCTCTCATTGCGACCATTCTCGCGCAGTTTGCGAAGAGAAATAGGGAATTTTTCCCGCTGGAACCCGCTTAGGCACTACTATTTTCGCTAGTGATGATGCGCCCCAGCGTGCAACCCGGGCCGCATCCGCAGAAAAATCTGAAACGACACCGGGAAATTACCATACGCCGCATCCAGCACA
The DNA here is from genome assembly GCA_963838015.1 of uncultured Acidobacteriaceae bacterium. GTDB lineage: Bacteria > Acidobacteriota > Terriglobia > Terriglobales > Acidobacteriaceae > Sulfotelmatobacter. The sequence continues at coordinate 1,514,575 of CAWIPG010000002.1, forward strand.
GCCGGCTTCGAGTAAACCGTTACATCCGCGCCCAGCCCCAGTTGCCAGTCGTGATTCTGCACTAGATCGCGCGTGCCACCGAAAGTATAGGCGCCGATGCGGTAAGAAGGCTGCTCCGCCGGCGGAAACAATTCGTTCTTATCCACCAGCTCCATCCGCGTAAAAACATAATCGCGGCGCAAAAAGTTCAGTGTGGATTCCAGCAGGTAGCCGTTGAGAATAATGGGAGTTGCGATCTCATGCACGCGACCCCACACGAAGGAAGTCGCCCAATTGCCCGCCGCCAGCGGATGGTTATATTCCACCGAAGCGGTTTGCCTCCACTGGTTCCACGACTCCAGCGCCTCCGGGTGGTCGAGATGCCCGATGCTGTATTGCGCCGTCCAATCGCGCGCGGGAGCAATGCTCACCCGCGTGGACCAGGAATCGAGCGCCGCAGGCTGAATGCTCCACCGCTCCTCATTCGGCTCATGCCCGTTGAAAGCACAAGCTTCGATCTTCACGCGATCGATTACCAATCCGGTTGTCACCACGCCAAAGCTGGTGTGCGTCGAATCCTGCAAATGATGGCTTAGCGGCGCGAGCGGCAACTCGGAAGCCGAGGTGCGATGGATATAAGTCACCGGACCGAGCGCCGGCTGCGCCGAAGGTCCGCCGTACAACTCCCACGAAATTTTCTTCGAGAGCGGCAGCAGGTACAGAGCAGAAAGCTCCGCAAACACATTATGCGGATGCTGGTGATCAACCAGCGGCTCTCCGTGGTAAGTCTCGCCGGTTTGAAACAACTCCGGAAATCCGGGATGCGGCGAGGTCAGCGACTCCGCCGAAAACATCTGGCGAAACATAATCGTTCCTTTGCCCAGCTTGCGCTGCTCCATCAGCATGCCCCAATTCACCGACTCGGCCTTGCCTTCCCCGCGCGGCCCGCCTTGCTGGTTGTAGTCGGTGAAGATCACGCCGTGCGCCATAAACTCCCAGCCGCCGCGCATCCACATCCACTCATGCTCGGGCACGGACGCCGGCTCCCAAGCCGTCCCCGATCCCGCGTATGGCGAAGGCAGCTGCGCGGCGGCGGCGTCCATTTGCATTTGCATCGGCATCTGCATTCCACTCATGGACATGTCTTGTTCTTGCGCAGCCGCCGGATTCCACCCCAACGCCGTCATCATCGCAAAAATAACGATTGCCCAAACATTTCCCCAACTCAAGACAATTCTTGCCACAAAACCCCCATCGCGAAAAGAAAAGACTGCGATCGTGAACACGCGCGCACGTGCAAGTTCCAGAGAGGATGGTGGAGTGCAGTTTGACGATTAAACGGCGACCGTAATCCTGAATTGTCATCCTGAGCGCGGCCGTTCTTCAGGCGGAGCGAAGGATCTCAGGCTTAACCGGCCCATCGCGTGAGCCGAGCGCACTGCCACCACATCAATTGGGATTTGTGGCTAGATTCTTAAGATGAGAATGCCGGGCGGGCTATCAGACAGAGCAGATGTACTCGCAAGAACGTTCGCATCACTGGCAGCAACACGGATGTTGGCCGCGCTAAACTCCATCGGCTGCAGGGCGGGGTGTGAAGAAAAAATCTTAGTCAGCAGAGCGGAGGAATGTCTTCCCGCGCAGCAGCGATAATCGGCAGACTGGGGATGAGATGGCACGCGCGGAGAATGACATCGAGTCAAGGGTATAGATGCCGGGGCAGATGCAGACGAAGATAAATGCTGCGCCATCGCAGGCAACATACACACTGTTCCCGCACCGGCGGCAACCATCGTGCCCAACAACGCAATTGAGATGATTCGTGAAAAAGACTGAGCCACGATTAGGTCCCTGTAATCTTCACGCGAAGTTCTTCCGGCAAGCGTTCCCGAATCTCGGCAGGCAGGCGGTCATGCACGCGCCGCGCGCCTTGTTTAGCCGCATCCAGTACCGTAACCGGCGCGGGCGTCGCCACCGCAACCACCAGCCAGATCAGCGCGGAGAGTGCAAAGCCGGTCAGCGCCGCAATCTCCAGCCAGAAGGCGTGCCGCGGGCCAAAGTGGCGAATCACTCCAAAGGCCAGCAAAAATACGCCGCCCGAAACTGAAGCCAGCGCGATCAAGCCCACGTCAATCATGCGGTGCATGCGCTGACGGCCGCGGCAGCGCTCGCAGCCGGCAAAGTGGCTTTCGTAGTCGCCGCACATCTCCGGCGCCAGGCCGGAAATATCGTAACGCCAGCCCGCCAAAATCTTGCCTACAATCGGATCAATGCACTGCTGACTCATAAGGGACTACAACTGAATGGGTGGCAAAACTTCTGACTGCACCGCCACCAGAACGCGATTCTGAAACAACCCGCCCCGCTCAGCCAGCGCCTGTTCCGCTTCTCTGCGGGCAATTTCCGGGTGATTGTTCTGTTCAGATAGATGCGCCAATACCACAAAGGCTGCACCATTATCATAGTCGCCGGTAAAGAAATCCGCGAGCTTATGGTTCGATAAGTGCCCCACATTGCTGGCCACCCGCTGCTTCACCGACCAGGGATAAGACCCGCCCCGCAGCATCTCAACATCGTGATTCGATTCGATAATCAGAATATCGGAGCCGCGCAAATGATCGCGAACGTTTACCGGCAGATACCCCAGATCGGTGGCCACGCTCACCTTCGTGCCTTCCACGCGGAAGGTGAAACCCACAGGATCGGCGGCGTCGTGGGGAATGGTGAAGGGTTTCACCTCAATATCGCCAATCTGAAAGCGATGCCCCGATTCGAAGCGCTCCAGTTTTTCCAGTTGCGGCCGCTCGCCCTTTTCATTGCGCAACGCCCGTGCCCATGCCGCGTGCGTCGCCCCGGTCATAAAAATTGGGATGCGCAGCCGCTTCGCCAGCGTCGCTAAACCGTAAACATGGTCGGAGTGTTCGTGGGTGATCAGAATCGCCGAGAGCGATTGCGGATCCTCGCCCAGCGACTTCAGGCGCTTGAAGGTCTCGCGGCACGAGATGCCTGCGTCCACCAGAATCTTGGTGCGCGCGCTGGCCACAAACGCACAATTCCCCCGGCTGCCGCTGGCCAGCATCGAAACCGTCACACCCATACCGGCAGCATACGCGTCCCCCCTGTGGATTCGGAAGTAACTTTATAGGCCATCCGCTACCTAAGAGCAGGGGCTAGGGATCAGAGGTCAGTGCCTAGTAGCAGCGTTCGGGGGCCAGGATGCTGCCCTATCCCCTTCGCCCTGTCCCCTGCCTTTTCACTTTCCCGACCGCAGATTATCGATCACTGCCCGCATCACAGACCCTCCGTAAGCGCCCGCCATTCCCGGCAGCGCCGTAAGAAACGATCCATACACCTGTCCCCGCGTAGGCCTCACGCTCATGATCAGGTAAGCCGCCAGTTCGCTCAGCGGGATGAATACCGACACCACAATCACCCACCGCCAGGGCCAGCGCGGCCGCAGCAGTCCAAGCAGCATGCAAGCCGCCAGCACCAGCAACGCGGTGAAGAGCAGGTCATCGATGGCAACGTCGGCCAGCCCGGTGCCAATCCCGCACAAAGCAGCCAGCAGGTAGAACGGCACGTCGCTGCGCGCGAGCGTTGAAACTGGTTCAGTTGTCATTCGATCCAAAATTTTTCATGGAAAGCGATGAATGCACGCAACAACTACGAATACATGCAGTAACGTGGAAGAGCGGCGCTTCAGCGCCGCGTAAACGTTTATGATTGGATGCGGGCTTTAGCCCCAGTGTGCTTCTAATACGTGTAAAAACCCCGCCCACTCTTCCTTCCCAACCACCCCGCATCGACCATCTTGATCAACAGCGGGCATGGCCGGTACTTCGGATCGCCCAATCCATCCAACATCACGCGCATGATGTCGAGGCAAACATCGAGCCCGATAAAATCCGCCAGCGTCAACGGCCCCATGGGATGCGCCATGCCCAGCTTGAACACTTCATCCACCGCCTCCGCCGTAGCCACGCCCTCCATCACGGCATACATGGCTTCGTTGAGCAGCGGCATCAACACGCGGTTCGAAACAAATCCTGGTGCGTCATTGACCTCCACAGGAGTCTTTTCAAGTTTTAGCGCCAGGTTTCGAGTCTTAGAAAATGTCTCCTGCGACGTGGCCAGCCCGCGAATCACCTCCACTAGCTTCATCACCGGCACCGGATTGAAGAAGTGCATCCCAATCACTTTGTCCGGACGCTTGGTGATCGCGGCAAGTTTCGTAATAGAGATCGACGAAGTATTCGAAGCCAGAATCACCTCGGGCCGCGCCACCCGGTCGAGATCGCGAAAAATCTCCGTCTTGATCTCAAACTTCTCCGTAGCCGCTTCCACAATGAAGTCGCACTCGGCCAGCTTCGAGCGGTCGGTCACCGTCTCGATTCTCTTCAGCGCGGATGCCTTGTCTTCCGCGGAAATTTTATTCTTCGCGACTTCGCGATCAAGGTTCTTGGTGATGGTAGCCAGCCCGCGCTCCAGAAAGCGCTGCTCCACGTCGCACAGAACTACGGCATAGCCGCTGCGGGCAAAGACGTGGGCAATGCCGTTGCCCATCGTGCCTGCACCAATCACTCCTACACTTTGAATCTGCATAACCTGTGCCTCGATGAAAACGTTCGAGTTTATCACCACATGCCCGCCGTGAGCCGCACTCTTTCGCCGCTTCGCGGTTTACCGATTTCTCCCGCCTCAGCGGTGTAAAATGATGAACAGGCCATCATACTGATCGCACTTCGAAAGGATCCCCATGGCAACCCTGGAAGCCCCCGTACGGCCGCCGCGCCCGGCATCGCATCAAGGCCCCTTCATCAACGAGCCCTTTTATGATTTCCGCCACGAAGAGAATGCCCGCAAAATGCGCGCCGCCATCGAGCGCGTCCGCGGACAGCTCGGCCGCGAGTATGACCTCATCATCGGCGGCCAGCACGTCAAAACCACCGACAAAATCAAATCGCTGAATCCTTCGAAGCCCTCCGAGATCGTCGGCATTCACCAGAAAGCAAATAAGGAACACGTGGAACCGGCCATGGCCGCCGCGTTGAAGGCATTCACTTCCTGGAGCCGCACTTCCATGGCAGAGCGCGCTGCGCTGCTCTTCCGCGTGGGCGACCTGCTGCGCGAACGCAAAATGGATTACATGGCCTGGCTGGTTTTTGAGGTCAGCAAAAACTGGGGCGAGGCCGACGCCGATATCTCCGAGACCATCGACTTCTGCGAGTTCTATGCGCGCGAAGCGCTGCGCCTCTCGAAAGCGGAACCGTCGGTGCAGATGCCCGGCGAGCACGATTCCCTCACCTACATTCCGCTCGGCGTGGGCGCGGTAATTCCTCCGTGGAATTTTCCTTGCGCCATCATGGCCGGCATGACGATGGCTTCGATCGTCAGCGGCAACACGGTAATTCTGAAGCCTTCGAGTGATTCCCCCACCATCGCCGCAAAGTTTGTCGAGTTGCTGGAAGAAGCCGGCATGCCGGAAGGCGTCGTCAACTTCTGTCCCGGCGCGGGCGCCAGCTTCGGCGACGCCGTGGTCGCGCATCCCAAAACCCGCTACATCGCCTTCACCGGCTCGCGCGAAGTTGGACTGCACATCAACAAAACCGCCGCCACGCAAGCCCCCGGCCAGATTTGGATCAAGCGCACCATCCTCGAAATGGGCGGCAAAGACGCCATCATCGTCGACGCCGACGCCGATATCGATTCCGCCGTTGAAGGCGTCGCCCAAGCCGCATTCGGCTTCCAGGGCCAGAAATGTTCGGCCTGCTCCCGCGCCATCGTCGACGAGCGCATCTACGACAAATTTCTCGAACAACTCAAAGCTCGCGTGGAAAAAATCACCGTCGGCGATCCCGCCGAAAACGCCAACATGGGCGCCGTGATCAACGAAGGTTCGATGAAGACGATTCTCGAATTCATCGAGCAAGGCAAGAAAGATGGGCGCGTGCTCACTGGCGGCAACCGTGCGACCGGAGCCGGAGAAGGCTATTTCATCCAGCCCACTGTGATCGCCGATATCCCCGCTAAGTCAAAACTGAGCAGGAAGAAATCTTCGGCCCCGTGCTCGCGGTAATCAAAGCCCGCGGATTTGACAACGCGATGGAAATCGCCAACGACACCGAGTTCGGCCTCACCGGCGCAATCTATACAAAATCGCGCGACAAGATCGACCGGGCCAAGCGCGACTTTCACGTGGGCAATCTCTACATCAACCGCAAGTGCACCGGAGCCATGGTAGGCGCGCACCCCTTCGGAGGCTTCAACATGTCAGGCACCGATTCCAAATCCGGCGGCCCGGATTATTTGTATCTATTCACGCAAGCGAAGTCAGTGGCGGAGAAAATTTGACGGCATCGGAGAGCGGGAAGTGATTGAGAGTGGTTTTCTCGCCGGCCTCGATAACAAGCACTACGCTCGCTACTACGAGTGGGGGCGCAAATACCTGTTTTTGAAATATGCTTACAGAGTCGCTTGGGGGCTCTCAGCCGTAGCTTGGATGTTTCAGCTCCGCTACCACGATCTAAGATATCTCCAGGGGGCAATGCTCCTAGTGGCACTTTGCCTGACGCTGTGGTGGGGATTGTTGAAATGCCCAAAATGCGGTGAGAGGTTTTACACCGGATCGTCAAAAGGGAAATGCGACAATTGCAGTTTGAGCCTTGTGGAACTTTCGGCGATCGGGAAGGGCACGACTTCCAGTCGTGCCGTTAAGTCCTGAAAATGTGTCCGCGCTTCAGCGCCTGCGATAATCTGCAATTATCAATTTTCGGCTTTAGCTGCTGGACCTTGAATTAAAGGTTCATTTAGGCAGATCCACTCCCGAAAACCGCTCACAGACATCAATCAACGCCTCCTGCCGATCCACATCGCGAGTAACCGGAAGCGGCGCGCGCCGCCGCAAATGGTAAAAATATTCGCCTGTAACTTTCGCACCCGTATCGTCACTCACGGCCAGCCACACCTGAGTCCGATGCCCGGAATCAAGATCATCCGTAGCGCCCTCGCCCCCCATCTTGGTAGCGACCCAGCCCGGCTCCAGAGCATTCGAAAAAACTTCCGGCCAGCGGCGTGCCACCGCAAAGGCCAAAAACACATCATGCAGTTTGGTATCGGAATAAGCCTGCTGCCCTTGCCAGGGACGCTGCTCCCAAGCGAGATCCTTCAAACTGGCATCGCCATTCCGGTGAAGGCCGGAACTCAAATAAACCAGCCGCTTCGGCTTCTTGATTAGCGCCGTCAGAATATAAGGCGCGAGCGTATTCACGGCGAACACGTGCGGCAACCCATCTTCGGTCGCAATGCGATGCGGTTCTCTGTAGCCGATTCCCGCATTGTGAATCACCGCGTCGAAAGAACCGAGAGCGTTTACCTGATCAGCGACTTTGCGCGTTTGCGCAATGCTGCTCAGGTCGCCGATCACCACTGCTTCCGCGCCAGGCACGGCGGTCATCGCCTCCTGCCCACGCTTCTCATTGCGGGCATGCAACACCACGCCATGCCCCTGCTCGATGAGGAGTTCCGCCGCCATTCGTCCCAGCCCGTCCGACGATCCCGTGATGAATACGCGTGCCATTACTCACCCTTCTCAGCCAGCGGCACCGGCGCCGGATTCCGCTCCAAGAACTGCCGCTGATGCCAGTAAGGATAAACCGGCGTCACATCGCTCGCCGCATCCAGCTTTGCGATCTGCTCGGCAGATAAATTCCATCCTACGGCATCCAGATTCTGCCGCAACTGTTCCTCGTTCCGCGCTCCAAAGATTAGAGTTGAAATCAACGGCCGCTGCACCACCCAGTTCAACGCCACCTGCGGCACGCTCTTACCTGTCTCTTTCGCAACCGCATCCAGCGCATCCACTACCTTATATAAATATTCATCCGCCATCTGCGGCCCTTGCGCAGCCGTTTTGTGCAGTCGGCTCTCCGCCGGCAACGGCTTTCCACGCCGGATTTTTCCCGTCAACCGTCCCCATCCCAGCGGACTCCACACTAGCGCGCCCACGCCCTGATCCAACGCCAATGGCATGAGCTCCCATTCATACTCCCGGCCCACCAGCGAATAGTAGACCTGGTGGCCTACATACCGCGCCCAGCCATACCTGTCGGCAACGGCCAACGACTTCATCAAATGCCATCCCGAAAAATTAGAGCACGCAATGTATCGAACCCTCCCACTTACCACCAGTTGATTCAACGTGCTCATCACCTCATCCACCGGAGTGAGCGCGTCGAAGCCGTGCAGGTGATAGATGTCAATGTAGTCGGTGCCCAGCCGCTTCAAGCTGGCTTCGCAGGCCTTAATAAGGTGATGCCGCGACGATCCCAGATCGTTCGGGCCGTCGTGGCCTCCCATGCGAAACGTCGCCTTCGTGGAAATCAAAACGTCGCCGCGTCGTCCTGCAATGGCCTTGCCCAGAATCGTTTCGGAAAGTCCGTCGGAGTAAACGTCGGCCGTATCAAAGAGGTTGACGCCGGCTTCAAGGCAGATGTCGACGAGGCGAGTTGCCTCAGCCACATCGCTAGCGCCCCACGCTTTAAAAAATTCGTTCCCACCACCAAACGTTCCCGTGCCATAACTCAACACAGGTACCTTCAATCCAGAGCGTCCCAAAGTTCGAAATTCCATGCCGAATAGATGCCGCGCCCCAACGGAACGATGCGGACGAAACGAGAAAGCCCGCAGGAAAATGAAGGCGTCTCACCCTGTGAAACCCCGTGTCCTCTGTGTTTAAAGATTTTGACTTTGACTTTGCCGAAGCCACCCAAAAACAAAAAGGCCGCCCAAAGGCGGCCCGAATTTCTAGCAAATCAAACTAAGGCATAACCCCCGCCGGAGGCTGCGGCATCGGCCCCGCCGTAGTAGCGGCAGCAGCTTCGTTCAGAATCCGGTGATGGATGGTGAATAGTGCCAACTCCAGCCGATCCGATACGCCGATCTTGTCATATACATTCCGCAGATAATTCTTGATGACCTGTTCGGTCGTTCCCAGCTGCGTGGCAATTTCTTTATTCTTGTAACCCTGCACAATCAGCGCCACAATGCGCAGCTCTTTCGCCGTCAGGCGGTCGCGCACCCGCAACCCAACCATGTCGTTTTCGGTGAGCTCGCTCGGCACGGCAACATCCTGCACCCAGGTTTCCCCGCGCGCCACCTTGCGCACGCAATCCACCAGCGCCGCGCTGGTCACATTGCGGTAGACCACGCCATGCGCGCCATTCGCCATCTGGCGCTGCGCGCTCTCGCCGGTATCGGCCAGCACCACCACGCGCGTCTTCGCCTTGTTCGCGGCCTGGATGATCCCGGCAAAATCGTTGTGAAAGCCTGCGGCCACCACCAGCACCGCGGCGCGGAATTTATCCAGAGCCATAAACATCTGCTCCGGCGTTTGAGCTTGCGCAACAATGCGCATCTCGTCTTCCACCGCCAGCACTTTGGCAATACCGGCGCGGAAGATTGCCTGGTTGTCGGCAAGAATCAGTTTGAGCATGTTATCTGCGCTCCCAAAAATCCGTTGTCATCCTGAGGCGGGCGTTTTTTGCCCGACGAAGGATCTAGGCGAGCCGCGCGACGGATCGCGTTTTTTGCGATCCACAAATAGCGCGTTTGGCTCGCTTCCTTATTAAGTGTTCCTCACGAACTCATACGAGTCGATCACGCAGGCTACCCCTTTGCCATCTTCGCTGGCCCCGGTGGGGTCGGTGCGCACCACGCGCCCCTTGCACTGGATCACAACGTTTTCCTGCCCTCCGGTTACATCAGGTGGTAGCGTGATTTCAAATTCCACCGGCGAGCCAATCTCCAGCGACGCATCGGCGCGGATGTAAACCCCGGCCGCGCTTAGATTTCCTGTCGTTCCCTTGGCGTCGCCGCTGGCTTTCTCGCTATGCAGCTTAATCGGCAATTCCAGCGGAAACCTTTTTCCGGTCCGTGCTTCGGACACAGTGCCTCCTCGTTCGTGCATAATCCTGTCTCGTGACCCCTGACTCTCGTTATCGGCAAACCGAGCCAATGCCATCAGAATACGCTCCCGACAGGCGGATCACCCACTTTTTTGTTGCTCAGGGGCGGTTATATCACGGATGCCACTGGGATAAAAGCCTGTTTAAGAGTTAGTTAAGGGTAGAACCTAGATACCCCCTTGAGCCGGGTTGTGTAGGGCGGACGCCCCCGTCCGCCGCTTTTGACGTTGTTCTTGGGGTTGCAAGCGTGGGCCGCCACCGAGGCGGGGTGCCCCATGTCTCGCGTTCTTTGCGAGACGTGGGAATACGTGAAGCGTGCAGCTAAGGATTTAACCGAAGCTCCCCATCATCAACCAAGCGCCGAAATTCCCTTTGAAAGTTTGTCTGCTGGGCAGAACAAGGGAACGGAAGCGATTTCACGTTTACGATGGGAAATCGCGCGTCGCTCAACTTTTGAAAAAGCGCCTCGTGCACGGTGGCCTTAATTAAGACTATTTGCCTTGGGGCGATCCTTTTGATTTCTTGAATTAATTCCTGAGCGGCTGACCGAATGAACCAAACTCTCTCTGGATTAGTGCCCCGAATGGGCGTCTTACAAGCATCAATGAGTCGAAACTCGCTTTTCTTAAATTTCAACAGCCACTTTTCTTTTTGTTGGCGCTCCGTCTTCGTGTGATTCCATTCCGAAGGGTAAAGTGCCGTCATCAAAGCGATCCAAAGCCAATCACCTCGCAGAACTCTTTCAAAATAGAAATAGCGGGCAAGATCCTCCGGGGGCGCTTCGGCCACGAAGAGAACGTGCGTTCTCTCGGGACTGTACTTCTCTGCGGCGGCTGCGTAACGGTCATCAATTCGCATAGTGTTAAACCCATCTGCGGAATCGAACGCCTGCACTCTCACGCGTCCGCATGCACCACCCTCAACCCCAACACCTTCTCAAAGCAATCAAAATCCCGATCTCGGTGCAGCAATTCGTGCCTGGCCTGCAAACAAAAAGTGGCAATAAGGCAATCGATGGTCTTGTGAACGGTATAGCCGCGCTGGCGCAACTCGCGATAATTCTGCGCAGCGGCAATGGCGAATCCGCTGCCTCCCGTTTGAAAAACCTGAAACTTCAACAGGTCGGCCCGCACCCGTGCAAATGCCCCTTGCTCCCGGACCCCTTGCAGCACCTCGCACAAGATCAGATCGACCAACCCGATCCGCCGCTGTTGCAGTTCCCGCTCCAGCCAGCGTGTCTCCGGATTCTCCGTGCCCCGCAGATAATCAATCCACACCGTCGTGTCGACGATGACCATCGCCCGGCCTACTCCCGAACCCGCGCCAGCCGCGACTGGCTAAGATCGCCCTCCCACACCACTTTTCCCCGCAGCCGCCGGATCGAGCCCTGGGCGTGCGTCTCCGCCAATAAACGGAGTCCAGCTTCCACCGCGGCCCGCTTGGTGCGAGCTCCGCTGCGCCGCATAGCCTCCTGCATCAGTCGGTCATCGATATCAATATTCGTCCGCATAAATATCTCCCGATGTGTAAGTATTTCATATTTATGTGTATCGCGCCAAAAGAAACCATCAGGGCATTGTCATCCTGAGCGAAGCCGTTTTTCAGGCGTCGCGAAGGATCTCCCACTAAACCGGCCAACCGCGTAAGCCAACCTGCATCGCTCTGCCGTTCCCCCCTAAGCCTGCTCCCTAGCCCCCGCTTTTAACCTTGCAACCGAACCCCGCGTGATACCGTCTGATAAGAGTCTTTCTTTTTCAGGAGACCCCAATTCATGCCCACTTCATTCTTCTTCCGCACGCGCGCCATCTTTCCAGTAGCCACGCTAATCTTGATCTCGGCCACCTTCCTCCAAGCTCAACAGCCTCCAACTCCCGCGCCGAAGTCCGCGCCCGAAAAGCCGAAGTCGACCCAGGACGATTCCGCCTCCCGCCAGACCCTCGCCCAATTTAACGATGCCCTCGAAGACCTAGCCGCAAAAGTGTCGCCCGCCGTAGTTCAGATTTTGGTCACTGGCTACGGTCCACTGCACGAAGAAAGCCGCTCTGAGACTGCTCTCATCGTGCGTCAGCACGCCGTCGGCTCAGGAGTCATCGTCGATCCCGCCGGCTACATTATGACCAACGCTCACGTCGTCGAAGGCGCGCAGCGCATTCGCGTGGCTCTGCCTCTGCCCGGCGATTCCGGTCGCGCCGTGCCCATAGGAAAACGCCGCGTCCTCGAAGCGAAGCTGGTCGGCGTGCACAAGGAAACCGATCTTGCCCTGCTCAAGATTGATGACAAGGATTTACCGACGCTCATTCTGCTGGCGCAACAACGTCCGCGCGTCGGCCAGTTGGTCTTCGCCATCGGCAGCCCCGAGGGCTTGCAAAATTCGGTCACCATGGGAGTGGTAAGCGCTGTCTCGCGCCAGGCCGATCCCGAGAAGCCCATCACTTACATTCAAACCGACGCCCCCATCAACCCCGGCAACAGCGGCGGCCCGCTGGTCGATATGAACGGAGCAGTCGTGGGCATCAACACCTTCATTCTTTCCAGCGGCGGCGGCAGTGAAGGCCTCGGCTTCGCCATCCCCGCCCGCATCGTCGATTTCGTCTACCACAGCCTGCGCAAATACGGCCACGTTCATCGTACTGAGATCGGCGCCGTCGCGCAGGAAATCACGCCCACGCTCGCCGATGGCCTTCACCTCTCGCAGCGCTGGGGAGTGATTGTGGCCGACGTAAAGCCCGATGGCCCCGCCGCTGCCGCCGGCCTGCAGGTTCAGGACGTCGTGCTTATGGCCGACGACCGCCGCATTGAAACTCTTCCTCAGCTTTCCTCGGCTCTTTATCTGCACCGCCTCGATCAAGTGTTGAAGCTCGAAATCCTGCGCGGCGACGAGAAAAAAACTCTCTACATTCCCGCCATCGAGCATCGCGACCAGATGGATCAACTCTTCGACGCCGCCGATCCGGAAAAAAATCTCATCCCGCGCATCGGCGTTCTAGCCACCGACCTTACCAGCGATCTCAGTTCAAAGCTCGGCCCCTTGCGCATCTCTTCCGGTGTAGTCGTGCTCGGCCGCGCCGCCGACTTAATCACGCCCGATACCGGCCTGCAAACCGGCGACATTATCCACGCCCTCAACACCACGCCCATCACCTCCATGGACGGCCTGCGCGCCGTCGTCCTGAGCCTGAAGATCGGCGATCCGGTAGTCCTGCAAGTGGAACGCACCGATGGCCTTACCTACTTGAGTTTTGAAATGGAATAGGGAATAGTTGCCTGGCCCAAGTTTGCGCCACCACGACAGAGGGTGCCCCATGTCTCGCGTTCTTTGCGAGACGTGGGAATTCGCGAAGCGTGCAGTGAAGGGTTAAGCCCGATGCGGCGGAAGGAAGTCGTACACGTATCTCTCCGTCAGCGACGAGAGAACGTTGTCTGCGTCATCCAACCGCGGGCGTTGTATGCAAACTGCGTCATGTGATTATAAGCATTCCGTGATGGCTCCGCCCACTTCTCGCAAAGAACGCGAGAAATGGGGCACCCAGGGGCACCCAGATGTGGACCACCCGCCTCGCGTCCTTACCGCACCACTATCAATTACCGGAGTAACTTTCAAAACCCGCCAGCACAAGCGACCATAAACAATCCCCGTCCATGTTCGGCGGAGGCCCTATGCCAGCCGCTTTTCCTCAAGGCACCATCCGCCTCTCCGACGTAGTCTCGGCCCTGTCGGTTGCGCTGGACCTCACCGAAGGCCAGCCCATGGGCCATGCCATCCGCACCTGCATCTTCGGCATGCGCATCGCCGACGAACTGCAATTGCCGGCCGAGCAGCGCTCCGATCTTTATTACGCATTGCTCCTAAAAGATTCCGGCTGCAGCAGCAACGCCGCCCGCCTTTACCAGATCATGGGCGCGGACGAGATCCAATCCAAATGCGAAGTGAAGTTCGAAGATTGGACCAAAGCTTCTCTTTCCGGCTTCCGCTTTTTATTGCGCAACGTTCTGCCGGGTGCGTCTTTCCCGCGGCGGATGCTGCGGATCGCGCAGATCGCTCTGCAACAGCGCGAGAATAATGCGGAACTCATTGGCACGCGCTGCGAGCGTGGCGCGGCCATTGCCCGCCAGATCGGCTTGAGCGAGGCCACTGCCGAAGCCATCCATAGCCTCGATGAACATTGGAACGGAGGCGGTTATCCTGAATCGCGCCGTGGCAATGAGATTCCGTTGCTCGCACGCATCCTGAATATCAGTCAGACCATGGACGTATTCGCCATGCGCTCCGATGCGCGCTCAGCCGTCAAGGCGGTTTCGGAACGCAGTGGACGCTGGTTCGATCCCGAACTCGCTCGCATCGTCCGATCACTCGAGCAAGATAGTGAGCTGTGGCAAACGGCCAAAGAGACCAGCGCTCGCGAGCGCGTCCTGGAAATGGAGCCCGGCGCGGCCCTTCCCGCGTCGCCTCAGAGAATTGACAGCATCTGTCAGGCTTTCGCGCAGGTCATCGACGCCAAGTCGCCCTACACCTTTTATCATTCGGTTGGCGTGGCAGAAGCTTCCATCGAAATTGCCGAAGAGATGGGCCTCGCGCCCCAAACATCAACGTTAGTACGGCGCGCAGCTCTGCTCCACGACATTGGGAAACTGAGTGTGTCGAATGCCATCCTGGAAAAGCCGGGAAAGCTGACCGCGGAGGAGTGGACCGCAGTGCGCATGCATCCCGCGTACACCCGAATGATCCTGCGCAACATTGGCGGATTCGATGACCTTGCCTATGTGGCCGCCGCGCACCACGAGCGCCTGGACGGCACCGGTTATCCCGAGGGCCTCACTGCGGAAGCCATGTCCCTGCCGGCACGCGTGATCGCCGTCGCCGACGTCTACCAGGCTCTGTCCGAAAAACGCCCCTACCGCGAAAGCCTGCCGACCGAAGTAGTATTCAACATCATGGATCGAGACATTCCCGGAAAACTGGACGCCGATTGTCTGGCCGCCCTGAAACGAAGCAAATCCCGTTCCCATCCCAAAGAAAAAGCCAAAGCCCATTCAGCGGGATTCTGAGCCGATGGAGCGTTGGCGTTTGCGCTACAACAATAAAGGGTGCCCCATTTCTCGCGTTGTTTGCGAGAAGTGGGAATTCGTGAAGCGTGCAGCGAAGGGTTCAGATGAGCGGCTCGTGCCCTTAATCGCCGCCCGCATGCGCAGCCGCAGCAACTGCCTTTCTGTTCGATTCCAATAAAGCCTTTTCAATAACCAATCCCACCCCGAACGTGAGCGCCTGCAAGACATTCAGATCATCCCGGCTAAAAGCATCAGCCCCGGCGCGATAAACGGCCAGCACCGCAACCACGCTGCCTGAGCCTTCCAACGGCACAGCCAGCGCCGAGCGCAGCACGCTGAACTTGCTGGGATCATTTAAATAACCGGGTTCCACCGAAGGATTCCCGTTCAGAATCGGCTTGCCATTCTGCGCCACCCAGCCCGATAATCCTTCACCCATCGGAATCCGCAGCGAAGAAAACAGACGAAAATTCTCGCCGCTCACCAACTCCGGAATCAGCACTTCATTCCTGACGACGTAAACCGCCAGAGAATCGTGGAGCACAAACCGTTTCACCCGCACCGCAAGCAGCGAGAGCGCGTCATCCAAACTTAGCGAAGCGCCCGGCCTGAGGCCAAATTCCGCCAGCGTTTGCGCTTCCAGTTGAGCCGCTGCCATAACCGCAGCATAATTCCTGGCCGCCTTCGCCGTCTCCTGCGCAACCGGCTTCTCCGACTCCGCAAAACCCGCCGCCGGAGCCAGTCCCCGCTCCACCTTAATATCCGTCGACAACTTAACAGGCGCCTGCACCGGCTCTTCCTTCGCCATCTTCTCCAACTCCACATACCGCCGCTGCAGAATCCCCACCACCCGCGGATCAAAACTCGTGCCCGCCTCCGATGCAACCTTGGCCATCGCTTCATGCAAAGGCAGCGCCCGCCGATATTGCCGGTCGGAAGCCAGCGCGTCGAGGCAGTCGACCGCCGATAGAATCCGCGCCCCAATTGGAATGTCTTCTCCCTTTAACCCATTCGGATATCCGCTGCCATCCCACTTCTCGTGATGCGCGCGCACAATCGGAGCCACCGGATAAGGAAAGTCCACCTGCTCCAGAATCTCCGCCCCCACGATGGGATGGATTTTCATCTTCTCGAATTCTTCCGGCGTAAGCTTCCCCGGCTTCGAAATAATATGTTCCGGAACCGCCAGCTTGCCGATATCGTGCAGCACCGAAGCCGCCTGCAGCGCTTCAGTTTCGTCTTCGTTCAAACCCAGCTCACGCCCCACTTCCATCGCATAAATTCGCACTCGTTGCAGGTGGTCGCCAGTAGTTTGATCCTTGGCTTCGATCGCCAGCGCCAGCGTCTCGATGGTGCGCAGGTGAAGCTTCGAAACTTGTTCGGCGTGCAGCTTTTCCGCTTCCAGTTTGCCCAGATAAAGTCGATACGACCGGTACATAAGGTAGACCGGAGGCAAAACCAGCAGAGCGCCCTGCCATCCCACGTGCCGCTCGAGCACAGTCACCACGCCGGCCACTGCCGCTCCCACCAAATAGTAGGGAAACGACCACAGATAAATCTCCCTCCAAACCTTCGAGATGCGCTTCTCTTCCGTGAGCCCAATAATGACCGACATCGCCGAGGTATTGCAGGCAAAGTGCGTGATCGCCGCCACAATCAGGACCACCGGAGTGACGCCATGAAAAACGTGACCTGAAAATAATTTGTATGCGGCCCAGGTTGCCGCGCTGCACACCGTCACCTGCGAAAGATTGAAGAGCAACTGCACCAGCTTCAGTTGTCTCGACGGTCTCCAGTAAAACTGCGCCAGCGTTTTCACCAGGCCGATCAGCAGCGTCTCCGGCAAACCCAGCTCCAGAATGCAGAGCAGCGTCAGCAGGAAGTTCATTGACATCGTTCCTTCGACGCCGGGCAAACTTACTTTCAGGGACGAGGCCACGACCGCGGCGACCAGGTAAAAGGCGAACTTAGCCGGATCAGTCGGCTGCCGGTGGAGAAACGCAAATACCAGGCAGCCCACGGCAGCCAGCGCCATGCCCGCGATGTACACCTGTGCGCCAATCTGTCGTGCCCTAGACATTGGGAGGCCCCCTAGATTCTTGTCTAAATCAGGGGCAAAGTCCGTCCAAAAGATGACGCTTTGGTTACCACCGTGTTGGGACAAGTTGTCCATGCCCACAAGCCATGGGACAAACCGTCCCATTGCCGACGCGACCTCAACTGCAACTCGCTGATTTATAAGGACAAAATACACACAACCTTTGGACCTCCAGCTGCACTTCCAAGGCAGGAATTAGCCGCATTCCCGGCAGCCGTATAGCGGTTGCCCTTGAGGGAATATGAAAAGATTTTTCGCCCTATTGGTGATCGTCAGCGGAATGCTGATCAGCGGGCCGCTGGCGCAGGCCAGCAACCCGAAACTGTCGCCCGAATTGCAAGGCTATAACTCGACCAAGCAGGTCCAGGTCATCGTGCAGTACGCGCCCGGAACACAGATAAGTTGCACCGGACTGCTCGGCCTAGTGGACTGCCTGCTCAACGATGTTTTGGCTCTTGGGGGCAAGATCATCGGCGACCTGCCGCTGATCAATGGGATCGTAGCCCAGCTCGATGGCAATGGCATTCAGACCCTCGCCAACAAGTCCAACGTCGTCTACATCAGTGTGGACCGGCCTCTGTCGCCGACGCTCAGCAATGCCGCCGTCGCCATCAACGCGCCCTTCGCATGGTCGTCGGGCTATACCGGCGCCGGAGTCGGTGTGGCGCTGATCGATAGTGGCGTGATGAGCAATCACCCTGATCTGTACATGGGCATTCTGCCGATCTCTCGCGTTGTTTATCAGCAATCCTTCGTGCCCGGAAATTCGAGCGCCAATGATCAATTCGGACACGGCACCCACGTCGCCGGCCTGATCGCCGGAGACGGTCTCAGCTCCACTGGACCTTTCTTCAGCAAAACATTCAAAGGAATTGCTCCCAACGCAAGCATCATCAACCTGCGCGTGCTGGACCAGAACGGCGCTGGTACCGATAGTCTGGTGATCGCCGCCATCAATCAGGCGATCACACTTAAATCGCAGTACAATATTCGCGTCATCAATCTTTCGCTCGGTCGCGCCGTATATGAGAGCTACAAGCTCGACCCTCTCTGCCAGGCGGTAGAGAAGGCCTGGAAAAATGGGATCGTAGTAGTTGTAGCTGCCGGCAATAACGGCCGCTATCAGCAAACTGACGGTTACGCTACCGTCACTTCACCCGGTAACGATCCCTATGTCATCACCGTCGGCTCCATGAAGCCCATGGGCACGCCCGCGCGCGTTGACGACCTCATTGCAAGCTACAGCTCCAAAGGCCCGGCAGTAGTTGACGCAGTCGTGAAGCCCAACATCGTCGCTCCCGGCAACCTGCTGACTTCGCTCGCAGCTCCGAACTCTACTCTTTTTACGCAGAATCCCGCGAATCAGGTTCCGAACAGCTATTACATACGTAGCGGCAGCAGCGCGGTTTCGCCCACTTACTTCACGTTGAGTGGAACCAGCATGGCTACCGGCATCGTCAGCGGAGTCGTAGCGGATGTGCTGCAGAAGAGTCCGAGTCTTACTCCCGATCAAGTCAAGGCCCGGCTGATGCTGACAGCCTACAAAGTTTTCCCGCAGTCCAGCAGCACCACCGATCCGACCACGGGCATCACTTACACCGATCAATATGACATCTTCACCATCGGCGCCGGCTACGTGGATGTCCAGGCCGCTCTCAACAGCACCGCCGTCGCGAAAGGCACGGCGATGTCTCCGATCGCAACTTTTAACGGAAACACAGATCAGGTTTATCTCACCGACGATCCTTCCGCGGTCTGGAATACATCGTCCACCTGGTCGAACGCAGCCGTGTGGGGCTCTTCGCAATTCGTGACCGGCAAATCGGCAGCATCCACCGGCACGACAGCAGCGAGCAGCCAGGCAGTCGCCGGCAACGAAGCCTTGTGGGGCTCCGAAGCTCTCTGGGGCAGCGAAGCTCTATGGGGTTCCGAAGCATTGTGGGGCAGCGAAGCTCTTTGGGGCTCCGAAGCACTCTGGGGCAGTGAAGCCCTATGGGGCAGCAACGTAGTCGGCGGAGACGACAACTAAGATTCACCTCTCTTGAGGTGAAGGGGCCGGCTCCTATGCGACCGGCCCCTTTTACTTTCTTAGGGAGGATGCTGTTACCGCTGATGAAACGATCCCGGTAAACTCAACCAATAAACTGCATCTCAGGCGTTGACTCCAAACCGCAGCCTGCCCGGTGGTCAGTTTGATTGTCATCCTGAGCAAGCGTTCTTTGCGCCGCGAAGAGCCTGTCCTGAGCGCAGCCGAAGGAATCTGGGCGAGCCGCGCGTTGTGTCGCGCTGCTTCTAATAAATAACGCCGCGACACAATAATAGCGCGTTCGGCTCGCTTCCTTATCAAACTGATCACTATCCCCGTGACGGCGTCTTGACTCTGAGATAATAGTTTTCAACTACTAAAGCTTTAAAGAATTTCGCTTTGTATCCGTTTGGGTGCACTGCGCATCCAATCACATAGGGGCAAGGAAAAGGCGCAGCGCCACTTGCCCCGCCCCTCGGCGGCCTGTGGTACTGCTGTCTCCTTCTCTGCCCCAATTCATTCCTTCAGGCGGTTTTTTTAGTAATGCAGTTTAATGTTGGAGATATCGTTCATAACAAGATCACCCAGGAAGAAGGCCGTATCGTGCGGATCGCAGACCTTCCCGGTCGGGCCTCTGCTACATAGTGTCGGTCGCCCCTAATCCAGTTTGGGGCGCAACTGAAAAAGAAGCAATCTGGAAACGATCAGAGGTCAGAGCTGATCGGCGGATGGAAAGGATCCAGGGGGTGCCCCATGTCTCGCGTACGTTGCGAGACGTGGGATTCCACGGCTCTATCCTCGAGGGGTTTTATCTACTCCATTTCAAACGAGGCTGCCTTATGCTTGCGTTCTTTGCACAGTGTCCGACACGACAGTCTGAAGGAGTAAAATCTACTCCATGAGCTACAAGATGGGATGGATAGGAACGGCTGCGTTCCAGGCGTTCGATGGCGATAGAGAGTTGGTATTCGACTTGGCTGACGGAACGAGCGTACCGCCTGAGTTCAAAGAGGATGACGACATCGACACCGTTGTTAAATCCGCGCATCCCGCAATGATCGCAATGGGCATGAACAGTGGTTTCTATGAAGTGATTCATTTGAAGTCAGGTGTGAACTTTGAAGTTCCCCACAAGACAAGCGAATGGCGGTTCAAATGATCTCTTTGAATCTCTATCAACTAAAGCAGGTAGGTGGTGATTACATTCTATTAACCGGTGACAAGACTGATGTCAGGATCGTCTTCGCAGATCGCCCAGCCCAGAGTTCAGCTGATGCTTACGATCTAGTTCCCACGAAAGAGGAAGAAGCTGCGTTCTTCAGAGGTGTACAGTGCATGATCGGATTAGAGACTCCCGTCGTGTCTCCTCAGGAACCAAAAAACATTAACATTTTCCTGGACCATCACGTCGATTCCTTTGGAATGCTACGTTCGGTGCCATTTCCTTTTCATGTCGCAAGCATTGAAGTTGGCTGAGGCGGCCTGAGGGTGCCCGATGTCTCGCGTTCTTTATGAGAACGGGAAGTCCACTACCCTTGGGGGTCTAGTCCATTTCAACAGAGGGGTGGCCTATCATTGCGTTCTTTGCAAGGATGGGGATTCGTGACTGTGTTACTACGGATTCGCCGGCGACTGATCCCCCGAACCACCCGGCGAAAGATTCCCAATCACGTCACCGGAAACAATCATCTCCACTCTTCGATTCAACTTTCGCCCCGCAGCCGTGCTGTTGTCCGCGATCGGATCAGCCTTACCCATCCCGCGCGCCGCTACGTTATTCATGGACACGCCCGAGGTCACCAGATAATCCCGCACCGCTTCCGCCCGCTTGTCAGAGAGAGTCTGGTTGTACTCGTCGCTGCCGATCGCGTCGGTATAGCCTTCGATCTGAAGTTTCAGGTCAGGATAAGCCAGCACGATCCCCGATATCTTCGCCAGCCGCTCCCGCGCTTCTGGCTTCAACGTGTACTTGTTGAAATCAAACAGCACGTCAGGCATGCTGACAATCAATCCTCGCGCCGTATCGCGAGTTTCCAGCACCTGATTCAACTGAGCCAGCAGACGCGCACGCATCGCTTCTTTTTGGCGAACCGCTTCCTCTCGTTGCTGTTCGGCTTGAGCGGCAGCTTGCTGCGCCGCCACCGAAGCCGCCTGCGCCTGCTGTTGTGCCGCCAGCGCAGCGGCCTGCTGCTGCTGCGCCGCAGCCGTTGCCTGCTCGGCTTCCGCGCGGCGGCGTGCATCTTCATCCGCCTGTGCCTGAGATTGCGCGGC
This sequence comes from uncultured Acidobacteriaceae bacterium, assembly GCA_963838015.1. Lineage (GTDB taxonomy): Bacteria > Acidobacteriota > Terriglobia > Terriglobales > Acidobacteriaceae > Sulfotelmatobacter. The sequence goes on from CAWIPG010000002.1 coordinate 1,535,957, forward strand.
TTGTTGCTGAGCTATCTGGGCGTCGGTCTCGGCTTTCTCCTTAGCTTGTTCCTGCGCCTGCCGTTCCGCTTCAATGCGCGCCTGTTCTTTACGCCGCAAGGTTAATACGCGCGCATCTTCGGCCTCCTGTGTGGCGCCGCGCGCCGCAGTTCCAATCGGAGTTCGCCCTTGCTTGCGCTGGTAGTAATCCTCCGCGCGCTGCAGCATATCTTCGGCCTTCGTCAGACTATCGGGAGCGTACTGCTGCGCGCCCGCCGCTTTCGCAATCACCACTGCGTTGCGCGCTTCCAGCAGATCCAAAGGAACACCAGGGCTGGCTGTGCTCGAAGGAAGCTGGTCGGCCGGAACGTCGATGGTGTACTGCGCACCCTCCAGCGTGTCAAACTTGGCATCGATCGGCTCTTCAAACCCTTTTGTGTTCTCCCGCAAAATATTTTCAGCGACTACTTTATTGCTGGGGTGCGTTACCGAGTAATAGGGCTCGGCCGTTAAGATCAGGCCGAAAGCCTGCAGATCGGTAGTGACATCAATCTTGTCTTTGCCGTTATCGCCGGGAAGCACTTCACCTAAATTCACGGCGCGGCCATCCGGCGTAATCGCCCACAACACATAAGTAAGAAATTGTCCGCCAAAGCTACCGGGCAGCCCAACATTTGTGAACTCTGCATTGATCGCCAGTCGTCCATTCTTTCCTTCAATCTTGGCATGGCCGCCAATCCCCGGCATCAACTCCGTTCCCCGAAAATCGACCGACGTCGATCCACCGCGGTTGCGGTAATTTACCGCTCTCGTCGTGCGCGCATAAACCGTCACTCGGTACGTCGGCAACGAATCATTCTGCCCGGTGTTCTGGTTCATCTGCTGCGGCGCAGCATCCTGATTTGACGTGGGAACCTGGGTAGGTTGAGGAGAAGTCGGATAAAGCGGTGCGCCAGAATTATTATTCTGCGCAAATCCCGCCCCCAACCACATCATGACGCTCAGCAATAAAATAAAAGTTTTCTTCATAAGCATCTCCTCAAGCAGACACGCCGAAAAAAAGAGTCAGCGACTCGCTATCACGACGGTAAAGTCGATCCGCAAAAACCTCCATACAGCGCATCACCTACAAATGGGGATAAAGAGGCGTACAGATAAGCGCGCGCTAAGTTACGTAACCAGTGCGGAATAGGGAGCAACTGCCGTAGAATAACCCCACGCGCCCGTAGCTCAATCGGATAGAGCATCTGCCTTCGGAGCAGAGGGTTGGGAGTTCGAGTCTCTCCGGGCGCACCACTTCTGCGAAGATTCCGCGTTATAAATTTTGCTTTTGTTTCTCGATGCAGACGCTAGAAGGCGCTGCCGCCGCCGCCGCCGAATCCGCCACCGGAAAATCCGCCACCGCCGCCGAAGCCACCACCGCTTCCAAATCCTGATCCCGAAGAAGCGGCGCGCGGCGCGGAGACGAAGACCTGATGCATATCCGTCGCCATGCCATGCATGGAAGAGGAAAATAAAATTGGATTGAAGACCATGCCGTAGCCGTAACCGGCGGGAGCGGCGTACCAGCTTGGCGGATCTTTCACGATGCCCGAAAAAGCCTGCGCCCAGTGATGTTCCACGCCGAGAGCCATGGCGTAGGGAAGAAATTTTTCGAAGGTGGTCGGAGGCATTGTCTTGAGACGATCGGCGTCGACGCGGTTCATGAATTCCTGAAATCCGAGGACGGCGATGTGAGTGCGCGAGCCTTTCAGCGTCTTGGCAGTCATCTCGCGAGCGAACAACCAAAAGATTACGGCAGCGATCACTATGCAAACTGCGGCCACCGGAACCGAACTAAAGAAATCCACCCAGCCCATGAATTCAATCACCGCAAACAGCATGAGAATCCCGAACACGGCCGCCGCGCTGTAACCATTCGCGGATTCGGGATCGAGCGTGTAAATTCCCTTCTGCTTCAGCGCTGACATGATATCGGCGCGGATCACGGGCACGGCGGCATAGAAGCGGTTCTTCAGGCTCGACAGGCGAGTATCGGGGACGTCGCCTACAAAAATATTTTCCAGCATGACGCGCTCGTGCGGCGCGAGACCAGTCCAGTCCTGCCGCTTCTGCAGCAGATGGAAGATGTAATCCTTGTTGTGGAAGAGTAGCCCTTTCTCGTCCGTCTCTTCGATCTTCAGATAGCCGCGTACCGCAAGATCGATAATCGTCGATGTAATATCCCGCGGATGGATGCGGTCGTCGAGCAAGGTGCCGGCTTCCGCGGGAGAAATTCCCGGCGGCGGCTCATACATAGGCGCGACCGACATCCCGGGATTGATGTCGCGGCCCTTGTACCACCACAGAACCAGCATCACAATGAGCGTAACCAGCGGCAGAAAAACCGCGGGATTCGCGGCGATGAACCAGAAAAATTTGGTGATTCTGCCCGGCGCTTTCAGAATGTCTTTGGGGATATACACATCGATGGTCATGCCGCCGCGCATGGGCAAAGCGTTGGTGGTTTCGAACTCCACTCCCGCGCCATCAACCTTCGCGGTTGCATCGCTCCTCGTAGAGCCGTAGACGCCGGTGAAGGCTTGCGCGCGCAGCGATCCGCTGGCGGCATCGGGAAAGTGCACGCTGGCTGCGGCGTGATCGATGGGCACCGGCCAGTCGTTGCCGGTCACGTTCCAATAGAACTCATCGTGATCGTCGAAAAAACGCGTGCCGTTGCGCACGCGGTAGACGATCGTGACCGTGCGCGTGGTGTCGACGGCGTTGGGAATATAGATTTTCAGATCGCGGTAGGCGCCAGACGCGGAAGAATCGTACTTGAGCTTGGCGCCGGTGTCGTCGGTGATGCTGGTTATGTCGATGAAGAGTTGATAGTTGGTGCCGTCCGGCCCGGGATATTCGATGGGGATGGTGCGGTGAATGCCGTGAAATTCTCCGTTGAAATTTAGGGTGATGGTTTCGTTGATTAACGCGCTGCCGTCGGGGTTGACGGTGATGGTGTCTTGGAAGTTGGAGACGCGCCAACTCTTTGCGGCAAGTGGCGCGGTTAGGGCGAGGAGGGTGGCGAGAAGCAGGAAGGCTTTTAAAGTTCGACCACGGGGGCTGAAGCCCGCATCTATTTTGGAGGCTTTACGCGGCGCTGAAGCGCCGCTCTTCCACGGTAGTGCCGGCGTTTCGGACATTGCCTGCATTTCGGACGATACTGCCGGCGCTCCCGACGTTGCTGTCCGGGCTTCCAAGTTGCCCAACGGCGATCCTCTATTAATATCCCGGATCATACGGTCAAAACTTCACGGCCACGGGTTCGCGGTCGGCGGCGTCGGTGGTTTCGAAGTACTGGCGCGCGGTGAAGTTGAACATGCCGGCGAGAATGTTCGTCGGGAACGACTGAATCTTCGTGTTCAGGTCACGCACCACGGCGTTGTAGTAACGGCGGGCATTTTGGATCGAGTCTTCGGTCTCGCTCAGCGAACCCTGCAGTTGGGTGAATTGTTCGGAAGCCTTCAGCTCCGGATAATTTTCGGCCACGGCGAACAGGCTCTTCAGAGCTCCGGTGAGCTGGTTCTCGGCCACGGCCTTGCCCTCCGGCGTGGTGGCCTGCATGGCCTGCGATCGAAATTTGGCAATGTTTTCGAAGGTGCCTTTTTCGTGCGCGGCGTAGCCTTTTACAGTTTCCACCAGGTTTGGGATTAGGTCGTGGCGGCGCTTGAGTTGCACGTCAATGTCGGACCAGGCAGAGTCGCAGCGCACGCGCAACTGCACCAGGCTGTTGTACATGCCGATGAGCGTGACGGCGATGACGACGAGGATTACGAGAAAGATGATGCCGACCATGAGTGGCTCCTTGGGGAAACCTTAATCTCGAAATCAATGCGACGGTAGCATAGGGAGGGCGCGGGTGCAAACGGGGCTTGCTGGGGTTATTTCGGTTTCGTTATTTCCATTGATTAGGGTGGTGAGCGTAATGGAGATATTTCAATCGTTTGGTCTCAATTGGCTTCTAGTTGGCGACACAGGCTACGGGCAAGCTGTAGATATTGAGTGTGGTGCGGGTCATGATAGCAACGAGTCGGCCCGATGGGTCGATATCCGCATGGAATTGCCCCCACCAAGTCGTGCGACCATTCCATTCAAAGCACCGCTTTCCACTCCTCGTGTCGATCAGGAGCACCATCTCTCCATTAGGTTTCTCATCGCCGACTCCCATGCCCATTGTGGCTGCGGCGGTAGCCTCCTCCTCCATTTTCTGGGTTAATGGAATGTGTCGCGTGTAGCGGTCGTATAGTAGCCGGTTTCCATCTGAGGACTGTCCTATCCTGATGCCCCACCCGTCCGGCCTATCGAGCTTTTGAATAAGCTTTCCATTGAAATCGAGTATTTCTTCCAGTGAGAGGGTTTCATGCCAGAGGCGGTCACGGCCGAGGAAGCGGATCGTAGGAACAACTCTTGGCATTATTGAAGTGGGACCGATAGGAACAGCTCTTGGCGTTACCGCAAACGACCCTACAGGTTCCCCATCCATTCCCTCTATGCGGACCGTTCCCTGATCGACATACGCTACCGGTACCGATTTCTCCTTTCATGATTACGCGGCCTTCGGGGCCGCGAAAAAGGACTGAGTAGTTCTGAACTTCGTCGGTTTTGGCAATCGCCCGTGGCCTACCCCCATCCAGATCCAACGTCTCGAGATTGCATCGCAAATTGCGGCACATACTGACCGCCAGCGTGTGTTCTGTAAGGAATGCAAGAGTGCCCGTGGCATTGATATCTAGTTCCTGAGAAATCAATTTCGAGAGGTCCACGGTGTAGAGGGGCGCAGGTACTTCTTGCGCGGGCAAGAGCGCCGATGTTGCTAGAAGGATCAGAACGGAAAGGTGGGGATTGGTCTTCATCAAGTTTCGCCGGTGATTATAGTTGTTATTATCTGGCGATTACACTCATATAGTTCGGGGTCCGCAGCTTAGGGGTGCCGTCCCTTCGGGACTCTGTTCCTCTTAGATTTCTGGTTACCCAGGGCTTGCGCCCTGGGCTGCATTCTTTCGCCGCTTTGCGGCTGGGGTTTTCTGTCGCGGCGACTTCGCTGAGCGTCACGCGAATACTGAGGAAGTTCTTGTCAAGGGGCTGGAAGGGGCTGAAGTGAGTGAGGTTGTTGAAGGGAAAGGCGAATAAAGTCGGCTAATGTGTCACAGTTGGGCTATGCAATATGATATAATGGTTGTATCCAGTAAAGTTTAGAGCGAAGGCGGCAATGGCAGGAATGCCTTGCGTGGTCCAGCTTTGTGCGTGCTGCTAGGGATCCTTCGACTTCGTAAATGCTTCGCGTGCGCGAAGCATTTACTCCGCTCAGGATGACAATTCGGAATCGTTCAAACATCGCGGCCTTATGGGCCGCGATTTCTATTTTCGGCGGACTTTATTTTGGCAGAGAGGTGCGGCTCGATGAAAAAGCGGAAGAATCTGGGGCTTTTGATCAAGGGGACTAAGGAGCGGGGAGCTTGGGCTGAGCTTTATTTTATGGTGATGGCGATGAGCCAGGGGCTGAAGGTGTCGAGTCCGTATGGGGGGTTGGGGCCTTATGACGTGGGGGTGGAAAATGGCGGGCCGATTTTGCGGGTGCAGGTGAAGTGCACGCTATACCAGTGCAGCAAGGGTTGCTACTGCATGAGCGTTAATGTGAAAGGTGGATCGAGGGGACGACGCGGGTATGCGCGAGGGACGGTGGACTTTTTCGCGATTTACATTATTCCGACGGACGATTGGTACATTCTTCCGTATGAGGTGGTAGGGGATCGGGACGCGAATCTGTTTTTTGGCCGGGGGTGAAGGGCCAGAAATATGGCGAGTACCGGGAGGCGTGGAATTTATTGCTGAAGGCTGCCGAGGGTCCGGGTGTACCGGTTGAGATTCAGGCTTGCTGTGTGAGGAGGGTGATGGCATGCAGGGAATCCGGATGGATGTTCTATCCGTGAGGCAAGTACCCAGAATCCAAAAGATGTTTCGAAAATTATTTCGGAGTAAGATAGCGGAATCCCTCAGCGGCTAAAGCCGTCCTTTCATGGCCACTCGATCGCAGCGGTGAAAGCGCTGCGCCACCCAAAAGCTCTTTTCGTCGGAAATGGGCAGTCCCGCATCCCACTCAGGGGCTGAAGCCCGCTTCTTTATTGAACGTGGGCGGCACGACTGAAGTCGTGCCCTTCCCGAACCCATTCTTCCCGAAACCATCTGGGAGATAGCTTCCAGGTTTTCTCTGTGCCTCTGTGTCTCTGTGGTGAAAAGTTTTTAATTATTGCTGGGGAGCGAAATAACCTTTGCGGGCGCGGACTTGTAGGTCTTTTTTGAGGGCGGAAATTTCGATGGAGCGGTAGCGGCCGTCGGCGTCGAAGTCGGCGGGTTTGTAGCTGACGATGTACTGGCTGCGGAGTTCGTCTTCGATGGCGGCGAAGGAGTGGGTGATGTCCTTCATCTTGAAGGGAAAGAAGGCGCGGCCGCCGGTGGCTGCGGCAAGTTGCTCGAGAACTTTATCGCCGCGAAGAACAAGACCGCTATCGTCGGTGGAGATGGCGTAGATGATGACTTCGGCGCGCTGCGCCATTTCGATGGCTTGCGCGCGGGTGTATTCGCTCTGGTTATCTTCGCCGTCGCTCACAATGATGATGGCTTTGCGGGCGGGGTGATCGGGACGGTCTTTGACGAACTTTTCTTTGCAGGCGCGGTAAATGGCGTCGTAGAGCGCGGTGCCACCGCCATCCTGAAGTTTGTGCACGCCGGCGGAGAGCAACTGGACGTTGTCGGTGAAATCCTGCGACATCTGACTCTGGGTGTTGAAGCCGACGATGAAAGCCTTGTCGAAGCCGGCGCGAATGGAATGCTGCAGGAAGCTGGTGGCGGCATCCTGCTCGAACTCGAAGCGGCCGTGCACCGAGCCGCTCACGTCGATGAGCAGGCCGAGATGCAGAGGCAGATCGGTTTCGCGGCGAAAGTTGAGAATCGACTGCGGCGGTTTATTGTCGTCGAGAATGGAAAAATCGGTTTGGTTGAGATCGCGGACAAATTTACCGTGCTTATCGGTCGCGATGAAGAGCACGTTCACTTCATCGACGCGCTTGTGAATGGTGAGTAAAGAACCTTGAGGATCGTCGTCAGAAGCGCTGGAGTAGACGAGGGCAGGGGTGCTGCTGGCGTAATCGTTCGATTGGGCCAGCGCCGGCAAAGATACGAATAAAGACAGCGGGCAGGCCAATGCCAAAGCCGCTAGCAGCGGCAGGAGTCTCGTGTACTTTGCGCCTGAAAAGTCCAAAATTTTCACTCCACCCAGGCCCAGAGGGCACTTCCAACTGATTAGATGCACGCTGGATGCCGAAGGACGGGCATCCATTATGCCCTATTGACTGTAGAGCGCGTTTAAGCGGAGTGCCAAGTTACAAAAGGAGCACTCGTTCGGTCATGGCTGAAAACGGCTAGTAGCAAGGGTTACGTAACTAGAAGTGGGCGAATTCCACGAATCGGACCTCTGAGTGGGATTGTAACGTCAGGGACGGTTTAAGATGCTAATGGACGCAGTGAGATGGAGAGAAATGAGTCCGCGGAGGACCAGATACTGATGAATATACTGATCAATCCGAAGAAGATCGCAACGTGGTTTCTGAGTTTTTGCCTGCTCGCGCCTGCGGCGTTCGGCGCCGACGATTATAAAGAAGAAGACCGGGTAAGGGATGCGGGCGAGGTGATCAAAGAAATTCTTAACATTCCTGACGACATTCCACAGGACTTGCTGGATAAGGCGGAGTGCCTGGTGATTCTGCCTTCGGTGAAAAAGGGCGCGTTCGGAGTGGGAGGAAGCTACGGGCGCGGCGTTATGATTTGCCGCAGCGGCGAACACTATAAGGGACCGTGGGGAGCTCCGGCGCTGTATGCGCTGGAGGGCGTGAGCATCGGCTTCCAGTTGGGCGGGCAGGCGACGGATTTTGTTTTGCTGGTGATGAATCCGAAGGGAGCGCGGTCACTGCTGTCGAGCAAGGTGAAGTTGGGGGCGGACGCGTCGGCGGCGGCGGGTCCGAAGGGGCGCACCGCGGAAGGCGCCACCGACATTGTGATGAACGCGGAGATTCTTTCCTACTCGCGTAACAAGGGATTGTTCGCCGGCATTTCGTTGGAGGGTTCGACTCTGCGCTCCGATGGCAGCGCCAACGAAAAGTTGTACGGGAAAAAATTGGACGCGAAGGAAATCATCGTCGAGCACAAGGTTGCGATTCCGGCTTGCGCAAAAGAGTTGGTGTCGTTGCTGGATACGAAGTCACCGAAGAATTTGTCGGATCCGAAGTCGTTGGAGTAGGTTGTAAGGGCGCTGGTAGCGCAGATTCTGGAGCGTGTTTCGCGAAGTCTTGGGGGATGATCTTTCGCCCCTTCGGGGCCTGTTCCTTTACCACTCAATAACCCACGGCTTGCGCGGTGGGCTGCATTCTGACGCCGCTTCGCGGCTGAATATGCACGCGTATCTCTTATGAAACACGAGAACAAAGATAAGAAAGAGCCGGTGCGGTGTGAATGGGCGCGCGGCGAGTTGATGATTCGCTATCACGATGAAGAATGGGGAGTGCCGCTGCACGATGACGGCAAGCTTTTTGAGTTTCTCATTCTTGAAGGAGCGCAGGCCGGGCTGAGCTGGGAGACGATCCTCAACAAACGGGAGAACTACCGGACTGCCTTCAGCGGCTTCGATGCACGGCGGATCGCACGTTATGATGCGAAAAAGATCGCACAGTTGCTGAAGAATCCGGGTATTGTGCGCAACCGGTTGAAGATTGCATCGGCGGTGCGGAATGCGCAGGCGTTTCTGCTGGTGCAGAAAGAATTCGGCAGTTTCGACCGCTACATCTGGCAGTTTGTGAATGGCAAGCCGAAAGTGAATGCGTGGAAATCGAATCAGCGGAGGCCGGCACGGACTGCCGAGTCCGATGCGATGAGCAAAGATTTGAAGAAGCGTGGTTTCAATTTTGTGGGATTGACGATCTGCTATGCGTTTATGCAGGCGGTAGGAATGGTGAACGATCACACGGTGCAGTGCTTTCGGTATCGCGAGGTTGGTGCGGGGAAGTGAACGTTAATTTATAAAAGGCCGCCCTCGCGAGCGGCCTTTTCATTCAATCTTCTATTTATGGTTCTGCTTACTTGAAGCTGATCACGCCGAAGTAGCCGTCCGTATCTTTGGGGCCGGCGGTGAAGAAGAGCTGATTCTTCGAACCGTTGGCGGTTGAACCGCCACCGAACTCGATTCCCCAGAGCCCACTTACGGTGATTACTTTGCCGGATGAGTTTGTGATTGTGCCCAGCAGTTTTCCGGTGGCCAGACTGTAGGCGTTGATCGATCCGGCGGCCGTGTTGTTGCTGATCAGCAGGGCTTTGCTGAAGGTCCCAAAGTCCGAGGGAGCCAGTGCGAATCCCCAGGGCTGGTTCAGCGGCGCTCCGTGCGTAAGGTGCCTGATCAGAGTTCCGCTTTCGCTGAAGATATCGATATAGCCGCCTGGGCGGCCTGAGGTGCTGGCGAATGCGACAAAGACTTTGCCATCGATGTCCTGAATTCCGAAGGGAGCGAAACCGGCTGGAACAGTGGGATCGGTAAATGAATTGACCAGGTTGAAAGTTCCATCGTAAACATCGACTTTGTTATTGGCCGCGTCCGCGGCAAACAGGAAATTTCCCGATGCCTTGCTGGTGATGGCTAGTCCGGTATAAACGGCTCCGGGTGTGGTCACGGCAATCAGAGCCTGGCTGGGCTCGAAATGCGACCAACCGCTAATGGTTCCATCCAGCGTGGCAAAGAGGAAAAGTGAAGTCCAGCTATCGATCTGGAACTCCGACGAACCGTTGTAGACGATGCCGGTGGGCGAGCCTGACCCGGAGCCGCTGGCGGATGGGATAACGACCTGCAAACTTTGCGGATTGCCCTTGCCATCGTACAGAGTGGACCAGCCGTTAGCCTCATCGCTAACCCAGAAAGGGGCGCCTGGAGCGTAGGCTAATCCCCAGGGATTCTTCAGCAGAGGATCGGTATGCTTTGCCTTGCCGGTTAAATCTGAAGTCAGGAACTGAATTTGATATTGCGCCAGAGCCGCGCTGGACGACAGAACCAGCAGAAGCCCAACGAAGGCGGAAAGAACGTGAGTGCGCCCAAGCAAACGATGCATGCGATTTCTCCTTGTATAGAGCGAATGAGGGATGTGGTTCCGAGCCGGTTTTCGCCGGGCTCCGTGTGCGAATTTCCCGGTGCGCTAAACCACGGCAATGCTAGGGGTAGGGCGCGTGTGGGTTGTCAAAAAATTGTCATCAGTTTGTACAATTTGTGTCGGGATTGTCGATGTCGGGAAATTATGGGTGGCATTTAAATTTTCCGTCCTGGAAAGAGCTGTGCGGCCGGACAGCCGGGGCGGCTGTCCCTACATAAATATGTCGAAATTGAGACAGCGCAAGATTGCGGCTGCGGGGTATCGTCAGCGTGCCGCTGATCCACACACGCTGAGCCGATCCCGGCCATAAGATTTCAAACTGAGGCACTGGCTCACCAGGAAACGGACGTGTCTTCCGCGCAATCCTGCCCTATGATAGAAAGGCAGTCAGGCAGCCGCGCGCGGGCGTGGCGGAATGGCATACGCAGCGGACTTAAGGAAAACTTGAGTGCTCGTCTGGGAAACCGGCGATGCAGAACTGCTCAAATTCGGGGAAACCTTAAATGGCAATCCCGAGCCAAGCCCGGAGAGACATCAGCCGGGAAGGTGTAGAGACTAGACGGGCAGCACCTAAGCCTCGGATCAGCGGGAGACGGTGAAGGGATAGTCCAGACCGCAAACCTGGCGTAACCCTCCAAGGGTATAACGTTCGTGCGGCGAAAGCCGTAGACGGTATGAAAATCCGCAGGGCTTAAACGGCCCATGAGGGTTCAAGTCCCTCCGCCCGCACCACGTTTAGAGATCGAGCGTGATCCATGTTGGGGCGTGGTCGCTCGCGTTTTCCTGCCCACGCGCCCATCGGTCTACACCGCCCGCCACGAGTCGGTCTGACAAATTCGGCGAGAGCAGAAAGTGATCGAGTCGCATGCCTTTGTCCTTCTGCCACCGTTCAAATTTGTAATCCCAGAATGTCCAAAGCGGCCCGTCCGGATGTAGCTTCCGCAGGGCGTCGGTCCAGCCTTGAGCCAGCAAACGCGCAAAGGCCTGTCGGCTTGCGGGTTGGATCAACGCGTTGTTATCCAACGATCGAGTCGGATAGATGTCCTGCGGTGTGGGCACGACGTTGTAATCACCGGCCAGCACCACAGGTGCGCCGCTCGCCATGAGTTCGGCGGCGTGCGCAATGAGGCGCTCAAACCAGGCCAACTTGTAATTGAATTTCGGTCCCGGCTGCGGATTCCCATTGGGGAGATAGATGGAAGTGATCAGGACTCCCTGAACCGCCGCTTCAATGTAGCGAGCTTGATGGTCTTCTGGATAATGATCTTCAGAATAATGATCTTCGAGATTATGATTTTCAGAAAAATGCCCTTCAGAGTTTCCCGGCAGGATTGTGCGGGTCAGCACGGGAACTTGGTTTCGCGCGAGAATGGCCACGCCGTTCCAGGAGCGCTCGCCTTGCCAGACTGCTTCGTACCCGAGAGTTCGAAGGGCTTTCACGGGAAAGGCTTGCTGCTCTGCCTTGAGCTCTTGGAGACTCACTACGTCCGGTTCAGCTTTCGCTAACCAAGCCAGGAGGTTGTCGAGCCGCTTATTGATGTTGTTAATGTTGAAAGTGGCGACTTTCAGCGGGTCCCTTTCCGTCCCTGTGCTCGAGTAACCTCAACGGTCAGGGCTGGCCGCCCTCGCAGGAGGAGAAGGATTAAACGTCGTATAATCTTGGGCGCGCAACTACGAAGCAGAACATATGAACGTACAAGAACAAATCAAAAACTATATTACCAGCCAACCGGAGCCCAAACGCAGCGACATGCGGGAATTGCATCGGCTCACACTTCAAGTGTCACCAGAATGCAAATTATGGTTCTCCGATGGTAAAGCGAGCAAAAGCCATACTGTTTTCAACCCTACGATTGGATATGGATTTTACACAATAAAATATGCCAATGGGAAAAGTAGAGAGTTTTTTCAAATTGGTGTGAGCGGAAACAAAACCGGAATCTCTGTCTATATTCTTGGTCTCAAAGATAAGAAGTACTTAGCCAAAACGTATGGAAAAAAACTAGGCAAGGCGAGCGTGACCGGATATTGCATTCGGTTTAAAACTCTAAAGGATATAAACATCGATACGCTTGAAGCGGCAATACGATATGGGCTTGCAGCTCAGAATGAAAAAGCCAAGCTGACGAAATAATTCCACTGTTAAAGGCGCTCAGTATACGACCCCTGCTCTGCCTTGAGCTCCTGGAGACTCACCACGTCCGGCTCAGCTTTCGCTAACCACGCCAAGAGGTTGTCGAGCCGCTTATTGATGTTGTTAATGTTGAAGGTGGCGACTTTCACCAAGTCCCTTTCCGTAGTTCATCTTCTCTTCCACGCAGTGTCTCGCGCAAGGCAAACGAGACAAAGCGGCGAAGAACACAGCAGGGCAGTGGCGTTGGATAGGTCGGGGACAAGAGGGCCGGGGAACGATGCCCTGAATTAGGGCTGTCATCGTAAGATACGTAAAGTCCGTGGACTTATCGTCATCCATGATGATCCCATGAACGTCGATGGGAACGAATCGCGAAGCGCAGATACAAAAGCACTTCGGCGAACGAGTGCGCGAACTGCGGAAGCAGAAGGGGCTTTCACAGGAAGCGTTAGCGCTCGCTTGCGACCTCGACCGGACGTACATCGGCGGTGTGGAACGCGGCGAGAGAAATATCAGCCTCATCAACATCTACAAGATCGCCGCCGCCCTGGGCCTGAACGTGAAGGAACTGTTCAATGCCTGACGCTCGGGACATATTGGCCTCTGCGTCAATTCACCTGCAAGGTTTGGCCGGACACATTTTCGATGTGCTGACGATATCAAAGCCGATTTCTCCGGATGCCGCCGTCAATCTCTCGAAGGTCGTTTCCAAGCTGTCGCCACTGTTGGGGAACCTTATCGAGTTCAATACTGTGGAATTTCTGAACGATCAGGCCGAATATCGTGGGTTGGGCGAGTGGAAACGGCAGGACCCCGGATTTCCCGACACGATCTTTGTAGGTCCGACGATCAGCCCCACGCCGGGTTTTGAAATAAAGGCGTGGTTCCCGCTGGCAACGGAAATCACGGCGCGTTTTAAGGACAGCCAAAATCACTTCAAGGAAGATCAAACGAACGTCTGCATGTTGGCGTGGCTGCCGGATCAACTGATTTTCGGAAAACCTAAAATCATCGACGTGTGCATTGTCTCGGGGCGCTCGGTCGCCGAGTCGCGGGACAACCACTACCACAACCCGCCTGATTACCTTGTGCTGGAACCTGAGGACACAACGGCAAGAACGCGCAACCTTCAGCAGACGAACACGAACGGTTACAAGTGGCAGGGGACGTCCGCGCAGTTTGAAAAGGCCCGAAAATTGGTAGCGAGTTGGGGCGCGGACGGGCGCAAATACAAACCCACCACGCAGTATCAGGTATTCCTGCGCCAGCTGATCAATCGGTTCCCGTACCGCTTGGATACGAATTTCGCAAAAATGGACCGTATCGTTCATCCGGGCATTGAAGAATTCAAGCGCCGCGTGTGCGGTACGACGCTCCACGGCCTGACTATAGCGGAATGGAGCCGCTTGCTATTCCTCGGCACGGACGACGCTATCCGGCAAGCTCTGGAGCAGCGGTTCGGCATCCGGGAAGAAGATATTGGCGAGATTCTTGAATGAGACGCTTCACCGCGTAGTGAAAGTACGTCGGGTCGATTTCCGCGCCAAAGGCCCGCCGTTCGCTGTTGCGGGCTGCAAGGCAGGCGGTGAATAAACCGCCGAACGGTTCCCACACCACATCGCCTTTATCCGATGAAGCCCTGATAATCATCGTCGTAAGGTCGAGCGGCTTCTGGTTCAGATGGATTGCCTTGCCGCTGTCGCCGTTGATCTTGAAGCGCTCTGACCCATGCAGCGCATTGCGTTCCCAAACGTTGGTGAACCCATGCGGGCAATCGAATTTGGAACGCATGGCCGCCCATTGCTCTAAAGTGCCGGGCTGCGCTCCGTCCAGCGAAAAATAAGGCCGTCCTGCGGGGTCGCCGTGCTTGTTGGCATACTCCTGCATCTTCACGAACATTTCCGGCGGCGGGTAATACCAGAGGTGTCCCTGGTCGAGATATTTGCGCGTGGCAACGTCCGCAACGCCGCACGCCTCGTTTGCTTTGCGGGCGGGAAGGCCGCTGCGCCTCCACTCCTGAAGAAGCCATGTCTTTAACTGGAGGCCGTTGATGCGGGCTTCATAGACATACTGAACGCACATCTCCGAGACGACGGGGAAACGCCGTATTTTCGCAGTGTTGACGTTCCCGGCGATATGCCCTTTGCCCTTGTTCCAGACATTTGCGTTCACATAGCGCCACCCGTGCCTTTCAAGGATGGGGTGCACTGCGGCCCATCCGATTTCCGAATTCCAAAACCATAGCGTGGTCGACGGCGTCGCGTGTTTGGACCATGCGGCAATATGCGGCTCGTACCATTCGGGCAAGCCAAAATGATCCGAGGTGTCGCCCTCGAAACCGAGAACTCCGTAGCCGCCATCTGACACGATGACGGTCGGCGTCTCCCATTGCTGATAGCGGTCCAGGCTATCGCCAAGCTGTACAGAGATGAAGTCATCCGCCCAGGTTGTCATTTCAATGTCAGCGGCGGCGATTTTCCTGATGGCACGGCCACGGCCAACCGTACTTGTCGGTGTGGGCCTTCGTTGGATCGAATGTCTCAAAATAGCTTCCATAATGAGTTTTTCACTGTTAAGTTGTCGCGCTACCCCGTTTGAAGGAGATACATAAAGTCATCCTACGCATTAAATCACGCCCAGCCAACAGGGACAAGGAACGGAGGTAGGAGGCCACCAGAAAAATACGGAAAATACGGGGACGACAATAGACAGGACTGACCCAATTGTTCTGGCGGCAAAGGCGTACCTCAGCGCCTGAAGGCGCGGTCTGTGGCGGCTTTATCGGCACGAGTGAAACTCGTGCCCTTCCCGAGCTTTGCGCCTTCCGACCTCCGAGGATGCGGCGCACACTTCGGTACGAAAACCGTACGAAAACCGGTACGAAAACCGGGGACAGACGGGACGTTCACCAATTTTCATTCCCCGAAAAAACTGGGGAACATCTCGTCTGTGCCCGGTTTCTTTGTTTTGATTTCAGGAAGTCAACTTCAAAATCCAAAGGATGGGGGCAGCCCCCCGAACGGGGGGCAGGCGTCTGCTAGACTGTTGAGCAAATTTGCTAGTGAGGTGATCTATGCGTCTCCGGTATGTTTGCATTGCTTTGATTCTAGGAGGCTGTACGCTCGTGGGCTCTGCGCAAACGGGTTCAATAAGTGCGAGGGTGGCCGCCGGCACCCAAATGTCACCCGTGCAGGCGCAGAATGAGTTGCTGAACCTCTTCGAGCATGAGTTTATGGGAGTCGCGCAGGCGATGCCTGCGGACAAATACGGCTTTGCGCCTACTGCGGCAACCTTTACGGCCTCGCAGGGCGCAAAGTATGACGGGGTTCGCACGTTCGCGCAGGAAATATCGCACGTCGCAACGGCGAACTACTATTTCGCTTCGAAGATTCTTGGGGAGAAGATGCCGGTTGACCCTAAAAGCATTGAGGGTCTGAGGACGAAAGAGGAACTCCTGAAGGCCGCTGCGGATTCTTTCACCTATGCACACAAGGCGCTCGCGACGATTACTCCCGAGAATGCCTACACCGCTATTGACGGTGTCGACGGTCTGCACACGCGGTCGGTCGTTGCATCTTTCATTTCTGCTCATGGATACGACCACTATGGGCAGATGGTCGAGTATCTGCGCATGACCGGCGTTGTGCCTCCAGGCTCGAAGTGAGCCCATCATGGATCTCTGCCGATGTTTCGCTGTTCGGGCCCATCAGCAATACTGGGACAGACGGGACGCACCCATTTCTCAAGGCCTACGAATAGATCCCAGGCGCCTCGTGTCCAAGCTTCTGCACGTACTCAACGTATGACCCGGGATAAACCGTGGGATTGCGATCCGTGCCGCTCTCACCGCCCAGTTCCAGCACACGTGAGCCGAGACCGCGAAGGAACATGCGGTCGTGCGATACAAAGATCATGGTGCCTTCAAAATCTTTCAGGGCGTCCACCAGCATTTCTTTGGTCGCAAGATCCAGGTGATTCGTCGGTTCGTCGAGCACCAGGAAGTTCGGCGGGTTGAAGAGCATGCGTGCTATCGCCAGCCGCGATTTTTCTCCGCCGGAAAGTGCGCGGATCTTCTTATCCACGTCGTCGCCGGAGAACTGGAATGCTCCTGCAAGGTTGCGCAACGAACCAATACTGTCCTGGGGAAAATCCTGTTGCAACTGTTCGGCGACGGTAAGATCGGAATTGAGCGTTTCTAAAGACTGTTGCGCGAAGTAGCCCATCTGCAGGCTGGCGCCAGCCGCACGCTTCCCGCATCTGGAGCGCTGGCCCCGGCAATCATTTTAAGAAGCGTAGTCTTACCAGCGCCGTTTCTTCCCATGACGGCCCAGCGTTCTCCCCGGCGGATGGTGAGATTGAAGCCTTCGTAAATCACACGCGGGCCGTAACTCTTGTGCAGATTCTCAAGCACGGCCACCTGCTCGCCGGATCGCGGCGGGACGCGAAAGTCAAATTTCACCACTTGGCGTTTCTTCGGTAGTTCGATTTTCTCGATCTTGTCCAGGGCCTTGATCCGGCTCTGCACCTGGGCCGCTTTGGCCGCGTGCGTCCTGAAACGATCGATGAAGCGCTGCTCTTTCGCTAGCATGGATTGCTGCCGGGCAAACGCTGCCTGTTGGTTGGTCTCTCGCACGGCTCTTTCACGCTCGTAGAAGTCGTAGTCACCCGAGTAGGTGATGATTTCGCCGCTATCGATCTCTGCAATTTTTGAGACCAGACGGTTCATAAACTCGCGGTCGTGCGAAGTCATGAGCAGCGCGCCGGGAAATGACTTGAGGAACTGTTCCAGCCAGATGATGGATTCGATGTCGAGGTGGTTCGTGGGTTCGTCCATCAGCAATACATCCGGCATTCCGAGCAGGACGCGTGCCAGCGCAACGCGCATTTTCCATCCGCCGGAGAGAGCGCCCACGTCGCCGTCGATCTGATCGTCCTTGAATCCCAGACCATGGAGCACTTCACGGGCCTGCGATTCGAGCGCGTATCCGCCTAAATGTTCGTACTCTTCCTGCACGTGACCGAAGCGCTCAAGGATGCGGTCCATGTCATCGGCCTTTCCGGGGTCGGACATTTCCCGCTGCAAGGCTTCGAGCTCGTGGTGTAGATCGCCGACGCGTCCGCTGCCTGCGATGGCTTCGTCCAGAACCGAACGGCCCTGCATCTCCTCGACGTCCTGGCGAAAGTAGCCGATGGTCAACTTCTTTGGGACGGAGACCGTGCCATCGTCGGGAGTTTCCTCGCCGACCACCATGCGGAATAGCGTTGTCTTGCCCGACCCATTGGGACCGACCAGCCCAACTTTTTCGCCGGGATTCAACTGAAACGAAGCATCCACGAAGAGCAACTGCTTGCCATACTGCTTATTGATGTTTGAGAAAGAGATCATTTTGAAGGAGCAACTCGCGGGCACGGTGCCTTTTAAGTAGTGTAGCCGCAGAGTAGCCCGGCCAGAAAATTGCCGGCCGAACGATGGCGTTGGCTGTACAGCGAAAGCTGACATTTGCTATCCACCGCGATGATATGGCGGCAACAGGATGGGGCTTGCCGTCGCAGGTCGGCGCCCTAGTCAGCGCTGCGCGGGAACAAGCTCTGAACCGAGCAGATATCGGGAATCATCGATCCTGCATGGGGATATGGCTCTGCGACGGCCGGAGCCGACCAGGTCGGTAACAGATGTTCGATCCCGGAAGAGCAGGACGGCCAACCGGCGGTGGCCACCTCGCTATCCCGGATCTGCTGAAGCATTGAAGATGCTGACGTTACGACCGGTCTTTGCGACACCAGTGCCCCGCCACCATATCGAACCGAGAGCGCCCGACGGATCGCGCCGGGTGCTTGATCGGGCAACAAGTGAGCAGTTCGTGGTGTATTCGCCGCGGTTTGTTTACCAGTTCCGCGCCGGCCATCACGCGGGGCTGTGGTACTTACGTCCCATGACGGATGCCGGGACCATACCGCGCAGTGTTGGCTTTCCGACAGCTCGCGCCGCAGTCGCGGCTCTCCGTGCCGGTCGTTGGGGCCTTTCGAGTTCTCCTCGCGACCGTGACGTCGCGGGGGCACCCTGCCGCGTCATCTGGTCATAACTGAGGGGGTGAGATCGTGGCGACCACCAAAACTCGCGAATCAGGGCGAAGTCAAGGGCGCCGCTTTGTCAAAAGCACGTGGGTTCGGCGCCCACGGCGACATTCCGCGGCGGCCTGGCACGAGCATGCTGAGCACCGGCTCTCGGCCGGCGAAGAGCGCGCGCTGGCCGAGCGCGGCAAGGCGGGCGACGTGGACGCCCTGCAGCAACTGATCACGGCGAATCTGGGGCTGGTGCTCCGCGCCGTCCGCGACTACAAACAATGTGGGGTTCCCCTGGACGACTTGATCCAGGAAGGAAACCTCGGGCTGATCCGCGCGGCACGGCACTTTGATCCGTCGACCCACACGGCTCGGTTCGCGACCTATGCCACATACTGGATCCGGTGTTTCATCGTCCGGGCCCTGGCCAGCAACGGCTCGCTGATCCAGCGTCCGGAGAAGCCGCATCTTCTGCGCCTGCAATATCGCGAGGCGGTCGGACGAGCTGCGCGCTCGGGGAGCTGCCGCGAGCGGCGAGCCGGGTCGCGAATCGCCCAGTCTCGACGAGGTTGCCGGGTACCTCGGGGTTCCGCCGCGACCGGCTCGAGGAGGCAAGACTGACCCAGAACGAGCAAGGCATTTGCCAGAGCCTGGCCGATCTGACGCTGGCCGACGGCCCCGCGCCCGACCAGGACCTGGTGACCAACGAGGATCGAGCGATGGTGTGCGCGGCGCTTCGGCGATTGAGCCCATTCGAGGCCTGGGTCATCTGTGAGCGGTTCGGCCTGGGCGAGCCGCCCGGCCGCGGTATACGGCGGACTTCGCCCGAGCGCGAGCCCGCAGAAGAGAACGGACAGCCAGCGTAACCCTGGCCGGCGCCTCACGCGGACCCGCCTGTCCGCGGCATGCGGGCGCGCGAGTCTTACTTTCAGCGCTCATACATCGATATGGGACGGGATTGCGGGCTCAGCGTGTTCCGCCTGCGTCAGGTCGAGAAGACGGCCCTCGACAAGCTGCGCGGGTTCCTGGGCCGACGGATCGCCGAGGGGACGTGAGGGAGCGCGGCATGGCAATGGAGATCTCGAGCGAACCAACTCGAGTCACGCACGCTGGAAGGGCGTGGGCCCGACCGCGACCGGCTCGATCCGGCCGATCGGCTCACCGGTTTCGACGCGCCGCGGCTCGCCGGTTTCTGGAAGTGCTTGAATACACCTCGGGCGGGCTGCATCGAGCTGCGGGTGCTGCGGGCCGCGTTCGATCGCCAGGGCCGGGTCTGTCGCGGCGACGACTCAGGCGGCGGCTTCGGGGGCAGCACGCTCGCCGGCTGGTTCGACAACGACGAGCGGCTGATCAAAGAGGCCCACCGGCTGCGCGGCGTCTCGGGCTACGTTACCTTCAACCCCGTGCGGCCCGACCTGCTGGCCCGGTCGGACAACCGGCTGACTCGAGCGCGGCACACGACCCGCGATGCCGACATCCTCTGTCTGCGCTGGCTCTATCTCGACATCGACCCGCTGCGCCCCGCCGAAATCAGCAGCACCGAGGCCGAACTGGCCGCGGCGATCCAGCGACGCGACGCGATCCTGGGCGACCATCCCGAGCTCGCGGCCTCGGCGGCCTGGGGCTGCTCGGGCAATGGGGCCTGGATCCTGGTCCGGCTCCCCGACTATCCCAACGACCCGCATCATGCCGCGCTTCTGGCCCGGGCCCTCGCGACCCTCGACCAGAAGTACAGCGACAACACCGTCAGGATCGATACGGCCACGGCCAACCCCGCGCGGTTGATCGGCTTGCCCGGCACCTTGAAGGCCAAGGGATGCAACCGCCCCGAGCGACCCTGGCGCCGCGTCACCCTGGACGGCATCGGCACCCAGACGCCGGAAATGACCTGAATCCCGCCGGCGCAACAGCCGATGAGTTCGCCTGGAGAAACCGCGGAATAGCGCACGCACGCGAGACGGATCGACCGCAACGGAGGCTCTCCCGAACTATGGATAGTTCTCCCAGGCACCACGAGTCCGGGAGCCCGCGACCGCCGAGCCCGCACGCCAGCCGTCGCTCTGCCCCCTTGGACCTGGCGCCTGGCTGCAGTCACGACGTCGCGGAAGGGAGTCCACGGCACGATCGGACGTGCGCTCCGATCTCCCGCCGATCGCTCAACGGTAGACGCACCCTCCACGAGCCACACCGGCGCACGGCGCACATTCCCACCAGCCCGTCCTGGGCCGACCCTCACTCGTGCCCGAGCTCACTCACCGCCTCCAGCCGCTTCCGCAGCCGTCAGCCGCGACGACGACCGGCTGGCCCGGCCGGCGGCCTACCTGGCCAAGATCCCGCCGGCCGTCGCCGGCCAGCGCGGTCACGATCGAACGTTCCACGCCGCCTGCGTTCTCGTCCAGGGCTTCGACCTGACGATCGACGAGGCCAGGCCGCTCTTGCACCAGTGGAACCTCGGCTGTATCCCCCCCTGGTCGCCGGCCGAGCTCGAGCACAAGCTGCAAGACGCTCTTCGAGCCGGCGACTCACGCCCCCGGGGATACCTCTGGGACCGCGATTCCCGCACGCCGGCATCGAACGCGTCCGCCGCGATCGTCCCCACGGCCGGGATGGTCATGGTCCCGGACACCCTCCTTCGCATCTGGGACGGACTCCTCCTCACTCCCCATCTCCGCAACCGGGCCATTGCCCCGATGGCCAGGAAGCCAACCCCCACCGGCTCGCCCAGCGTTCCTCATGTCGAGTTTTGCGTTTGCGGGAGGAATTGGGCTCCGATACTGGCGTGACGAGTTTCACTCGTGGGACGGAACCGCGTATCACGCTGTTCCCGGAAGGTGAAATCCGTGCCCAGCTTACGCGCTGGATCGCCGAGGAATTCGAGCGGTTATATCGACTGGCCCTGGCGAAATGGATCGAGCAGGTCGCCGAGGCGAGCCAGTCGGATGCCGGCGACCAGGGACCGGGGTCGCTCGCGTCCAGCGACGGCACGGTCAAGGTCCGTGCCGCGGCCGATCCCCGTCACGGGCCGCGCTGGTGAGCGACGTCCTCCAGGCACTGGCCAGCCTGGTGATGGTTTCGTCGCGGCAAGTCCCGGCCCAGCCCGCCTGGCTGCCGGCGTGGCCGGTGGGAATCCCCGCGCCGGCGGATGCAGCCCGAGCAGGACGAGCCGACCTGGCCGGCCGAGGAGATCTTGCCGGCGAAGAACGCGCTGGTGCATTTGCCGTCGCTCATGGAGGGGATTTCCCGCACCACGCCGCCCTCTCCCCGGTTTTTCAATGCCTATGCGCTGGAATACGATTTCGACCCGGCGGCCCCGCCTCCGCTCGAGTGGCTGAGCTTCCTCGAGCAGATCTGGGGCACCGACATCGAGAGCATCGCGGCGCTCCAGGAATGGTTCGGCTACTTGCTGACCCCCGACACGCAAGCAGCAAAAGATCTTGATGATGGTCGGGCCCAAGCGTTCGGGACGCGGTACGATCGCGCGGGTGTTGAAGGCGCTGGCCGGCTCGAACACGGTGGTCAACCCCACCCTGTCGACCCTGGCCCGGCCGTTTGGACTGTCGAGCTTGATCGGCAAGCCGATCGCGGTTTTTCCCGACGCCCGGCTCTCCAGCCGCCCGGACAACGCCGCGATCGTCGAGTGCCTGCTGTCGATCAGCGGCGAAGACGACCAGACCATCGACCGCAAGCACATGCCGGCCTGGACGGGCAAGCTCTCCACGCGATTCGTGCTGATCTCCAACGAGCTTCCCCGGCTGCGGGACGTCAGCGGCGCTCTGGCCGGGCGGTTGATCATCCTGCGGTTCACCCGCTCGTTCTACGGCCAGGAAGACATGGCCCTCTTCGACCGCCTGCGGCCCGAGCTGCCGGGCATCCTCCGCTGGGCGATCGCCGGCTGGGAACGGTTGAATCGACGAGGCCGGTTCATCCAGCCGCGCTCGGCCGGCGAGCTGGTGGCCACCATGGACGAGCTGGCCAGCCCGATCGCCGCGTTCCTCCGCGACCGCTGCATCGTCGAGCCCGATGCCACTTGCCCGGTCTCCGCCATGTACGAGTCGTGGCGCTCCTGGTGCCAGGAGCACGGCCGCGACGCCGTCGGCGACGGGCACTCCTTCGGCCGCGACCTGCACGCGGCCATTCCGGGCCTCACCACGATCCGGCCCCGCACTGCGCTGGGCCGGCTACGCCATTACCAGGGAATCCGCCTGCAGCCCCGACGATGTCGATACCGAGCTAGGCCCCGCGGAACCTGAGCCGCATGCGCAGACGAAAAAAACCGCAGCATTCTGAAAGCGGGCAACCGTCATGGTTCCAAGATCGTTATACTCGATATTCCGGATTCGCCGGCCGCTCAATCATTTTCATCGGGCCCGGCTGGGCTAGCGTCCAAGGCCGACGGGAACAGTGACCATGGAACCCCAAAGAGCTTACGACGAGCTGATCCGTCGAGCGCGGGAACAGTCGCTCCTGGGATCTTGCTCCTCTGTCTTGAGCTGGGACGAGCAAACGTATATGCCTGCCGGGGGCGCCGGCCACCGGGGCGGCCAGATGGCACTCCTGGCCGGGCTTCTACCATGAGCGGGCGACCGACCCGAAGATCGGCGAGCTCCTCGCGATCGTCGAAGGCTCGTCCGCTGGTGGCCGATGCCGACAGCGCCGCCGCGGTCAACATTCGCGAGCTGCGGCGCGGCTACGATCGTCGCGTCCGGCTGCCGCGGGCACTGGTCGAAGAGCTGGCGCGCACCACCTCGCTGGCACAGCCGGAATGGGTTGCCGCCCGGGCGGCCAGTGATTTCAGCCGGTTTCGTCCCTGGCTGGAAAAGATCGTCCAGCTCAAACGAGAGGAAGCCGCCTGCCTCGCGGGGCGGGCTCACCGACGACGCTCGAGCACCTGGCGGACAGACGCCGCCGCCGGTGGCGCCGGCTGTCAGCCTCCGACAGCCGCGCTCGATTTACGATCCTCTGCTCGACGAATACGAGCCCGGCGCCAGGAGTGCCGACCTGGCTGTGGTCTTCCAGGCCCTCCGACGCGAGCTCGTTCCCTTGGTCGCGACCATCACCGAGGCGGCCGGCGCAAGGCGGCAGGAGTCTGCTCGGGCCGGCTGCATCCCCGGATGCCGGTGGCGAGGCGATCCTCAAGCGGCTCTTATCCGCGCGAGCGGCAGAGAATCTTTGGCGAGACGGTGGCTGCGGCAGTCGGCTTTGACTTCAAGCGCGGCCGGCTGGACGTGACCGCCCATCCGTTCTGCTCGGGCATCGGGCCCGGCGATTGCCGGATCACGACCCGATTCGACGAGCACCACTTCGGCGACGCGTTCTTCGGCATCCTGCACGAGGTCGGCCACGGCCTCTATGAGCAGGGGCTGGATCCAGACGCACTACGGAACGCCGATGGGAGAGGCGGTCTCGCTGGGGGTGCACGAATCGCAATCGCGGCTCTGGGAAAACGCCGTGGGGCGCGGCCGGGCTTTCTGGACGTACTGGTTCCCCATGGCACAGCGCATTTTTCGCGAGGCGCTCGCCGGCGTGACGTTCGAGGCGTTCCACGCCGCGGTCAACCACGTCGCGCCTTCCTTGATCCGGGTCCAGGCCGACGAGGCGACCTACAACCTGCACATCATCGTCCGCTTCGAGCTCGAGCGGGCCTTGATCACCGGCGATCTGGCCGTCGCCGACCTGCCGGCGGCCTGGAACGACAAGTATCGCGAGACCCTGGGCGTGACGCCTCGCAACGACGCCGAGGGATGCCTGCAAGACATCCACTGGAGCGCCGGGCCTGATCGGCTATTTCCCGACTTACACGCTGGGCAACCTCTATGCGGCTCAGCTCTATCGCCCAGGCCCAGGCCGATCTTGGTGGCCTGGACGAATCCTTCGCCCGCGGCGACTACAGCGGCCTGCTCGGTTGGCTGCGCACCAAGGTCCATTCCCAGGGCCAGCGTTACCGCCCCGCGGAACTCATCGAGCAGAATCACCGGCTCAAAACCCGACCACCGTCCCTTGATCGATGGGCTGCGGCGGAAGTACGGTGAGCTGTACGGGATTTGAACGAAGTTACTCGACTCTTCGCCGGTACGCAACGTGCGACTGCCTGATCGTCGGCATCGCAGCAGACGCCTCTCACTCTGATGCCAGTGTAACCAGGCCGTCCTCGCTCGACTCTGCAGCCCAGAGCGCATCCTCGAAGAGCCTTCGCGAACCCACGCTCCCGCACACCGGAGCGGCTGGCGTCGATCGACGCTTACCGCGGGCTGGTGATGTTTCTGATGATGGCGGAGGTCCTCAGGTTCTGCGAGGTGGCGGTCGGCTGCCGGGTAATCGCTTCTGGGAGCTGTTGTGCCATCACCAGTCGCACGTGGAATGGGTTGGCTGCTCGCTGCACGACTTGATTCAGCCGTCGTTCTCGTTTCTGGTGGGTGTCGCGTTGCCCTTCTCGCTGGCCGGCCGGCTGGCGCGAGGGCAGTCGAAAATCAAGATGACGGCGCACGCGCTCTGGCGATCGTTGATCCTGGTTTTCCTGGGGGTCTTCCTCCGGTCGCTCAACAGCTCGCAGACCAATTTCACGTTTGAGGACACGCTCAGCCAGATCGGCCTTGGGCTACACGTTTCTGTTCGTGCTGGCTCTTTACTCGAGACGAATCCAGTGGGCCGCGCTGGCGCTCATCCTCATCGGATACTGGGGGGCCTTCGCCCTTTATCCGCTTCCCGGCCCGGAGTTTGACTTCGGCGCGGTCGGCGTGCCGGCGGACTGGCCCCACCACCCGAGCGGGTTCGCGAAGCACTGGGACAAGAACAGCAACCTGGCCTGGGCGTTCGACACGTGGTTCTTGAACCTGTTTTCCCGGAAGACGCCGTTCACGCGCAACGGCGGCGGCTACGCGACGTTGAGCTTCATCCCCACGCTGGCGACGATGATCCTGGGCCTCCTGGCGGGCGGAGTCTTGCGGCGCACCGGGCCGGGCTGGGCCAAGATCCTTTGGCTCGTTGCCGCCGGCGTGCATCGGCCTGGCTGCCGGCTGGGGCCTGGGCGAGCTGGGCATTTGCCCGGTGGTCAAGCGGATCTGGACACCAAGCTGGGTGCTCTATAGCGGCGGCTGGTGCTTCCTGTTTCTGGCGGCCTTTTACGCCGTGCTCGACGTCATCGAACGTCCGCTTCTGGGCCTTTCCGCTCCGGGTCATCGGCATGAATTCGATCGCCGCTTACTGCATGGCCGGTCTCTGGGAGGGCTTCATCGCGCGGAACCTGACCACCCACTTGGGGAAGGAACGCGTTCACGGTCATCGGCCAGCCCTACGAGCCGTTATTGCATGGCGCGGCCGTGCTCTTGGTCCTCTGGCTGATCCTGTTCTGGATGTACCGGCGCAAGCTGTTTTTGAGGATATGATAAAGGTGGGATCGACGGACATGTCCCTGGCGGTTGTTGGCTCAAGGGGAAACTTTCAGCCGAGCTCTCGGGCCGGAATAACGACGACCGCGCCGAGATACGAAGGGCATCGAGACCACTGAGAGTGAGCAAAGTGAAATCATGGCTACCCAGACCCTGACCGTCCAACTTCCCGATCGACTTTACTCACGGCTCGAAGAGCGCGCCTCGCAGTCAACCGCACTCTCGAGGCCGAGTTGATCGAGGCCCTGTCCACGGCGATCCCGGTCGAGGCTGATCTTCCACCCGACATCGCCAAGGAGATCGCGCAACTCGAACAACTTAGCGATGCTGCACTTTGGCAGGCCGCGCGGGAATCGCTTACGGCTGAAACATCCGCGTGTATTGAGCAGATGCACTTGAAACAAAGACGGGAGGGGCTCAGTGAGACAGAGTCAGATACCCTCGCCGCAATGGTGCGGCAATATGAGCAAACCATGCTGGTCCGTGCCCAGGCTGCCGCTTTGCTCAAGAACCGTGGTCACGACGTCTCGAAACTGGTCAGTGCCGCGGAATGAGCAGCACATACCCTGAATCGACCGTTGCTCGTCCAAGCACGTCTCGCCTGGGTTGCCGTGGGATGGCATCCGCCCCAAAATTAATCAGGTCAAGTGCGTCCCCTCAGTGCCTTTCACGGTTCTTTGCGATGGCAAGAGGAACTGCGCCATGGAGACCGCCGTGATTGGCGTGCCTGCGGAGTTCATCCAGGTGTTTGGCCCGCTCTTTGAACTCGTCCAGACTGGCGTCGTAGCTGATCCGCCATCGTTTCCAGAGGGGGGATGAAGGCAGCTTTGCCGTTGGATGCCCGAGGCTATCCCAGACCTCTTGGTCTGCGCCAGGAAGCGAGACGAGACGGGTCAAACGAGCCAGCGCTTCTTTGCGACAGCCCCCGGGGAATCCGCCCTGCTTGTCGATCGCAAGCGTCACGTCCGCCAACCACCCCAGCCGTCGGCATGTCCGTGGACCGCTTGTGAGTCCAAAGCCATGGAGCAGAATCGGATCGATCTCGTTCCATGCAAGCATTGCCGGCACGGCTTCGAGGATGCGCGGGTCAGGCTCCTCGGCGGCAACGACCAATGCGATCAACTCCTCGGGCCGGCGAAATGCGCCGGGTACTCGGGCATCCTTGACCCAGAGGTCCACAACCCCCATGTGTCGCAGCTCGATCGCGATGTCCTGAAAACCTGTTCCCGATCGGTCCGATCCCCAGATCAGTTTTTGGATCGAGACATCAAGGGCCTGCGCAATGTGGAGAAGTTGGTCCAGCGATGGCAGGCGCCTCGGCCTCGAAGTACGAAATTTGGGTCTGCGACAGCCCGGACCTTGCGGCAAGCTCGGCCTGGCTTAGAACCTGCTGAAGCCGAGCAACTCTTAAATATGACCCCAGAGATTTCAGGTCGGCACGTTCCGGCGATTTGGCTTTGATGAGGGTTCCCATTCCACTCTTCCTCGATTCCGACCATGCACTTTCAACACGATCACGCGCGGGGAACTATAACAGTCCGTTATTTTATATCACAGATTGAGATACAATACAACAAATTGTTATACAGGAACCTCGGCTGATTCCCAGCCAGAACGAGTTTCACGCAGAACATCCGAGGAAGATAATTATGCTATGGATCCGCGCATCGCGAATAATCGTCCGAGCCACCACATCTCTCGCAAAAGCGACCCGCCTTGCCTATTTGAGCGACTTGGGGCGCATTTCTGACTTCGCGCCTTGAAACTTGCGTTTCAAATACGAATTCTTTAACAGGCACCTTGGCCGGCGTGCATGGGGGCGTGAGCTGATCTTCAGGGAGACGGGCCGACGGCCCAAGACGGGGGAGAGGTGCGATGCCTCGAGCAGGGAACGATTGGCGTCTGATCGAAGGAACGGAAGAATTCGGCGGGTTGAAGGCTCGCGTGGGTTTCGCGAGGCTCGGGCTGATTAGCCTGAAGGGCTTGGGGCTGATTGTGGCGGCGCGTATTGGCCATGGCATGGTTCTCGGAAAAGGAACCGCGGCGAGGCAATGCGCATCAACACGTTTTTCCGGGAGAGCCCGGGGGCGGCAACACGTCGCTGGCGATCTCTCCCGACGGCACAAGAATGGCAACGACCGACACAGGGGGACATGTGGCGGTGTGGCATACAGACGACGGCTGGTGGAGTGAGGATTTGCTCGAGATCGGCGGCTTTGCTAACACGGCGGTGTTTTCGCCTGATGGTCGCTTTCTGGCCATCGGGGGAACGCGCCTGATTCTCTGGGAACTCGGTTTGGGCGGCGGTAGGCAGGCTTTGCAAATACCGTTAGGGGGCGTCAAGGCCTTGGCTTTTTCTCCCGACGGCAAGACTCTCGCCGTGACGTTTGAGAAGAATGGAAACGTCATCCTCTGGGACCTGGCCGAGGGACGAAAACGAGCGAGTTTCCCGAGTGATGCAGATTCCATCCGGCACATTGCCTTTTCGCCCGACGGGCGGTGTCTGGTCGCGGGGGGCATTAGTACAATCGCGTCGATCGCCGTCTGGGATGTCATCACGGGCGAGTGCGTCCTTCGCCTCAATGGGGATTTCGGGCCCGTCAGGGCCTTGGCGTTCTCACGCGACGGGACTTCGTTCGCCATGGCTGGCGCATTTCGAACGGCGCGTGCGCCTCTGGGACGTGAAATCAGGGCGATTGCTCCGTTCGTTTACCGGTCATGAAATGGGAACCAACAGCCTTGCATTCTCACCGGATGGAACAATTCTGGCCACTGGCGGCAACGACGGCATGAGCCGGCTCTGGACCGTTGCGACCGGTGAGCTGCAGGCCAGCCTGGATGAGCAGGCCGTGGCCGTTCCGAACGTGGCCTTTTCACCGGATGGCCTCACCCTCGCCACGACCGTTCTCAGCGACAACGACGTCCACCTCTGGGATCTGACAGCTACGGGGCCACTGCCTCGGCACGGCTAATTGCTTCGAACACGGTCCTGACTTTCGCTATTTGCCCCACCTGGTTTATGATGGATCAGGATTTCCCGGGCCACTCGATCTGACGGAAAAGGGGAGAAAACCCATGGCGTTGACACCTTCGACGATGCTTCCGCTCGGCACGGTCGCACCCGGCTTCCGGCTTCCGGACACCGATGGCAAGACCGTGTCGCTCGAGGAATTCAAGGGGGCCCCTGCCCTGCTGGTCGCCTTCATTTGCAACCATTGCCCCTACGTCAAGCACGTCCGCCACGAGCTGGCCCGGCTGGGCAAGGAATATCAAGGCAAGGGCGTGGCCGTTGTTGGCATCAGCTCCAACGACGTGACCACTCATCCCGACGACAGTCCCGCAGATGATGGCCAGGGAAAAGGCCGACGTTGGCTACACATTCCCGTATCTCTACGACGAGACGCAGCAGGTTGCCCTGGCCTACAAGGCGGCCTGCACGCCGGATTTTTACGTGTTCGACAAGGATCAGAAGCTCGTCTACCGTGGCCAGTTGGACGGCAGCCGGCCCGGCAACCCGATCCCCGTCACCGGCAAGGACCTGCGGTCGGCCCTTGACGCCGTGCTCGCGGGCAAGCCCGTGAGCGACGACCAGCGGCCCAGCATGGGCTGCAACATCAAATGGAAGCGCGGGCAACGAGCCGAGTTATTCTTGAGATGGCCGCTTCGCCGGCTAGTCGCGAACCGGATGTCGACGGACAGCTGTCCTGGGTCTATCACGATTTTGACGTGAAGCTCGGCTCCTCTCACTCAGTCGCACAGCCCCGTAGGCGACGACGGCCCCGACGAGAGCCCCCGCGGTGGCGCCGATCGCGGAGGCGAGCTCCAGATCGGATGGTCCAGGAGACCCTCAAGCTGTTCACGCCTTCCAGGCGAGTCTTCACGACGAAATCAACGACGCGGTCGAATGCGACGATGTGCGCGGAACCAACGACACAGGAGAGGAGCAGCCCCACCACGAACCACCCGACCAGTCGCGGCCGATGGCGAGCCAGCAGGATCAAGAGCCCGACGAAGGCCCCGATGCCGGCGCCCAGGATCACCCCGGTCGGGATCGTCTGCCTGGCAATTCCCAGAACGGCCGTGGGAATATGCCCGCCATAATGGGGGAAATAGTCTAACCGTTTAAGGCTTCCGCTCATCGTGGGGGCCAGCCAGATGAGCACGCCGGCCACACCAACCGGCGTGGCCATCAGGATTGCCATCGGCAGCGCCGCCTCGAGGGCCCAGCGTCTCTTGGCCCCGACGGCCAAAGCGATCACGGCCGACACCGCGGCCGCATTGGCGAAAGCCACCGTGAAAATGATGGCCTCCTCGACTCTGACCCGCCTCCCGGACAAGAAGTAGGCCATCCCAAAGAAGCCGGTGGCCGTCAGCCAAATCGCCGCCATGGCCAATGGTCTGGCGAGCAATCGAACGAGCCGTATGTTTCCCACGAAACGATTCATGCCGCGTGCCGCCGTTGCCTGTGTCCTCGTCAGGGCCAACTACAATTGTCGCAGTTCCTATTCGGTTCGACAACAGCAACGCTAACCATCTTTTGGGATAAAGCCCACTCGGCGTCCTCCCGTCACGGTGCGGCCGGATGTTGCTTCATCTCGCTCAGCACGCTGCGTGTGATTGTTCACGGCGGCAAGCGTGGAACGGTGCTCGGCGCCCAGGATGCGCTCGGCCTCCACGGCCGCCTGGCGGTAAAACGGCTCGGCCTCGGCGAGCTTCCCCTGGTCGCGGAAGACGTCTCCCTGGTTGGTGAGCGCCAGAATATTGTCGGGGTGATTGGAACCGAGAGAGCACTGGACGCTATGGGCATAGAGATAGGCGAAATGCTCGGCGTCGGCGAACTTCTGGCGGTCCCGCAAGACGCGGCTCAAGAGGTAGGTCGACCGGAGCGTGTCGGGGTGCTCGGGCTTGAGCACGCGGGAGCGGTCGTCCACGTTTTTGCGCAGGACCGTCTCGGCTTCGTCGGTTTTGCCGAGGTGCCAGAGGAGAGCGCCCAGGCGTTCGGCCGCGTCGAGGGTGACCGGGTCGTCGCGGCCGAGCTGGTTGCGGCAATCTTGCAGGTTGCGACGGAGGAGCGGCTCGGCGTCGGCGCCGCGGTTGGTCTGGTCGAGGAGCGTGGCGAGCAGATTGGTGGCACGGAGCGTGTCGCGGTGTCGGGGGCCGTGGTGTTGAGTGTCGAGCCGGATCGCGGCGCGGAGGTGCGTTTCCGCCCGGTCGTACTGACCGAGCGAGAGATATGCGCCGCCGATCGTCTCGCGGATCTTGGCCTCGATCTCGGGCTGGCCGTCGAGCCAGCCGCCGAGCTGCGATCCCGCGCGGTCGAGCAGCTCGCGGACGGTCAGGTTCTTGGCCAGGGGATCGAGCTCGAGCGAAGCCTGGGCCAGCAGCCGCTGGGTCAAGAGCTCGTTGACCGCCTCGGCCTTGGCGCGCTCGCGATCGGCCTCGCGCCACTTCCAGGTGACGCCGGCAAGGCCGCCCACGAGGGCCAGCATCAAGAGCGCCGCCAGCGAGGCCAGCGCCTTGTTGCGCCGGCACCACATCGCGGCGCGCGTCATCGGTTCCGACCGGCCGCGCCAGGATCGGGCAGCCCCTTCAACCAGCGGTCGAGGTCTTCGGCGAGTGCCAGCGCACTGGGATAGCGGCGGTTCGGCTCCTTCTCCAGGCACTTGAGGCAGATGATCTCGAGGTCGCGCGGCACTTGCTTGTTGAGCAGCGAGGGGGGCTCGGGCGAACAGGTGCGCACCTTGTCGAGCGTATCGATCAGTGTCGTGCCGGCAAAGGGTGCCCGGCCGGCCAGCAGGGCGTAGAGGATCGTGCCCAGGCCGTAGACGTCGGTCGCCGTCGAGAGCGAGCCCCTGTCGCCGGTCGCCTGCTCGGGCGACATGTACGAGGGGGTCCCCACCGGCGCACCCGATTGGGTCAGCTCACCGTCGCCCTTGATGCGCTTGGCCAGCCCAAAGTCGGTGACGTGGGGCTAGGCCGTGCTCGTCCAGCAAGATATTGGCCGGCTTCAAGTCGCGATGAAGGATGCCGCGCTGGTGGGCATGGTGGACGGCCTCGGCGATGATGGCGACAAGCTGGGCCGCCGCGCGAGGATCGGCGGCGAACTCGGCGAGCCGCTTGTCGAGGCCGCTTCCCGCGATCAGCTTCATGCTGAAGAAATGCCGTCCCCCGGTGCTGGCCGACCTCGTAGATCGGCACGATGTGAGGGTGGTCGAGCTGCGCGACGGCCTCGGCCTCGTTTTGAAATCGCAGCAGCTCGCCTTCGGTGGCGAAACTGCCCGACTTGATCATCTTGAGGGCGACGGCCCGGTTGAGCGCGACCTGGTGGGCTTTGAAGACGACGCCCATCCCCCCCGCCCCAGCTCGCCCAGGATTTCATAGCCCGGCACAGCCAGGCTCCTCGGGCACGCCAAGAGTGAACTCGGCCCACGGTGATGTTTCCGTTCCTGTCTGCGATCGCGCCAGGCGAGGTGACGGTCGAGCTGCCGCTCCGAATCACTCGAGTTGCCTCGCCGGGTCGCGGTACCATCGTCGTGCCGGGACTGCGAAGGCCGCGTCGATCACGTCGGCCAACTCGGGAAACCGCTGGTAGTACGATCGAGCGTCGGGCTGCTCACCATTTTCGATGGCGGTATTCCAGCTCGAGGTTCAAGAGTTCGCGAAAAAGCGCAGCCTTTCCTCCGGGCGGAGCTTCCGACAGGTACGACGCCAGATCGGGCCGCCGGCCTGCGCGCCAGTCGGCCTCGAACCGGTCGCAGATCGCGTCGATCTGCTGCAAGTCGGCGGCGGGTAGCTGCGCGTCGAGCGTCGAGCGGGAGTTCATCCCGCGGCCTCCTCCCAGATGGCGCGGATCAGCCGGAGCTTGCGATCGATGGTTCTTGTCGAAGTACCCAGGTCGGCGCCGATCTCCTCTACAGTATGACCTTTGAGCTTACGCAGTGCGATAGTCTCGAGCGTCGGGTCGTCAGTTTATTGATCAAATGATCGAATGCGTCGGCAAAGACCAGGAAGTTTTGCACCAGCCAGCCGGACCAGACGTTGGAAATAACGGTTCCAGAGGCGCTGGATGTCAGCATCATCTCCGGCCTTGACTCCATGCAACCATTGTGTGACTGATTCTCCGTTCGACACCGTAATGCTCCCATCAAACAGAAAGAAACGGGAACCCACACAATAGCATTAAGCCCATCCCCGGTGTAAACCAGACATGGCGATCGAAAATTGTGGACGCGCGCCGGTCGTTGCAATGAGCCCAACGTTTTTGTCCGTTCCACCCTTTTTCCGGCAATAATATTGCCGAGAGGATCGTGTCATGCGTGCCAGGCATTCCGGTTTCACGCTGATCGAGCTCTTGGTCGTGATCGCGATCATCGCCGTGCTGATCGCGCTCTTGTTGCCGGCCGTGCAGGCGGCGCGCGAGGCGGCCCGGCGCATGCAGTGCACCAACAACCTCAAGCAGATCGGCCTGGCGATCCACAACTATCTTTCGACCTATGACGTCGTGCCGCCGGTCGGAAGCGTCGATCGCAACGGCAATTCGACCGGAACCGGGCTGGTGCCGCAGACGGCCTCGGTGCACCTGCGCCTGACCAACTATCTCGAGCAGCGCGCCGTCTACGACGCCTATAACTTCTTGCTGAGCGACGTGGCCAACGGCAACTCCGTGCCCGCGAACACGACCGTGATGTCGACGAACATCCCGGGCTATCTTTGCCCGTCCGACGCCAACCCCGGCAGCACCGCAAACCCTCGCCGTGGGCTATACCGCCCAGGTCACGTGCGTCAACTACGCGATCAACGGCGGCGTGAACCGGCAAAACTACGGCGGCATGGTGACCGGCGTGGCCTGGTGGCTGGGCGGCAACACCTCCTACGGCAATCGCGTCAGTCTGGCCAGCGTCACCGACGGCACCAGCAACACGGCCGCCTTCAGCGAGTGGGTCAAAGGGAAGTCGGGACAGAACACGCCCGGGCTCAACCTCGTCTATGCGATCGCGCAATACACCAACGGCGGACCGCAGAACGACGTCAGCCACTGCACCGCTTCCAATGACCCCGCTCTGGGATTTCAAGGGCGAATACTGGACGCTCCAGGACAGCGGCCGGGGCGGCCCTTACTATCACGTCATGCCGCCCGACCAGCCAGCGTGCGCGATCAGTGCCGCCTTTGGCAACGTCGACTCGTTCATCGGCTCCAGCTCGTCTCACCCCGGCGGCGCGAACGTGCTCATCCTGGACGGTCGGTCCGGTTCGTCAAATCCTCCATCGGCCTGGCGGCCTGGAATGCCCTGGGAACGCGCAGCGGCGGTGAGGTGATCAGCGCCGACGCATTCTGACCACGGGACAGGCCTAGTGGCTGGTCACCCGGCGGTGCAGCTAAGCATGAGGCCCGAGCTTCTTCGCCAGTCGTCAACGTGTCTGAGGCCATACTCACAGGTGCCTCTAGCAAGAGACTGATTCCATGGCCATTAAATGTGGTCTTCTCGGACAATCACCAGCTAACGGTGGTTAGCCTTGATGATACTGCTCACGCAGCACCAGTGTTGGCTGCGCAAGCCGGCCGAGCCGCCGAGCCGGTGCGGCTGATCTTCGACACCGACATCTGCGGCGATTGCGACGACGTGCTGGCGCTGGGGATGATCCACTCGCTCCAGTCGCGCGGGCTTTGCCGGCTGCTGGCCGTCACGATCAGCGTCGATCACGAGCTGGCCGCACCATTCGTCGATGCGGTCAATACGTTCTACGAACGCGGCGACATCCCGATCGGCGTCGTGGGTAAGGGAGGCGTGATCGAGAAGAGCGAGTTCCTCTCGCTGGTCGAAGAACAGGATAGCGGCCGCTTCCGCTATCCTCACGACTTGGTTTCGAATCAGGCGGCCACAAGACGCAACGGCCCTCCTCCGCGCAACCCTGGCGGCCCAGCCCGATCACTCCGTCGTGATCGTTCAGGTCGGTTTCTCGACCAACCTGGCCCGGCTGCTCGAGTCGCCCGGGGATAGAATTTCACCACTGACCGGCCGCGAGCTGGTCGAGCGCAAGGTCAAACTGCTCTCGCTCATGGCAGGGGCGTTTCAACCCATCGAGGGGAACCGCCACTACCTGGAATACAACGTCGTCAAAGACATCGCCAGCTCCCGCTTATTGAGCCGACCGATGGCCGACGGCCATGGTTTATCAGCGGCTTCGAGATCGGGATCGCCCTGCCCTACCCGGCCGTGAGCATCGAGCGCGACTATGGCTATGTGCGGCATCATCCCCTCGCCGAGGCGTACATCCGCCGCAACCCGCCGCCGCACAACCGGCCGACCTGGGACCTGACCAGCGTGCTCTACGCGGTCCTCCCCGACCGTGGCTATTTCGACGTCTCCCCGCGCGGAACCGTCACCGTCGAGCCCGACGGATTCACGAGCTTCAAAGAGAATTCGCAAGGAAATCACAGCTATTTGATTCTGCAGGCCCGAACAAAAGCCGCGGGTGCTCGAGGCCTTGGTGCAGCTTTCCAGCCAGCCGCCGTGCCGGACCGAGGGCACGGAAGCCATGAAAGTCCAGGGATCTCAGTGCCTCACCTTGGGGAACCGCAAGTCCCGCAATTCGCCCAAGGAATGGTCTGCTCACGGAGGCGATGTGTGACGCGGAGCGATGACGGGGCCGGGCCACCGCCCTGTCAAGGAATGGATCGTGCCGAACAGCTTCGCGGCGATCGCTGTGGTCGTCATGGGCGGCACCAGCCTGATAGGTGGCCAGGGATCGTATTCAAGTCGTTCGTCGGCATCTCGCGCCGTGCCCCTTTTTTCAGACGGGTGTCTCCCACGGGGACCAGAACCTTTACTTTTCGAGGCGTAGCCGAGTAGAAGTAAGGGCCGGTATGACTTAGCCACGGGTTCTGGACGTGCAACGGATATACGGCCACAAGCTGCAAGACGCTGAAGCTCAGCCGAACGCTGACGTTCGCAAGAGAACGATGAAGCCAAAACATAGCCGGAAGAAGCTCCCTATCCGGACCATACTCAAATTGGGGTTAGTCCTCGTCATCGGCCTCCAGGTCGCATACCTCGCGATCATGACGTTGAGCGCCCGACGGCTCGCGGCGCCAATGACCGTGTCGTCGAATCGGTTCAGCGGCTCACCCGCTTGCGGATCTCTCTTCCAACATGAAGATACCGAAAACGCCTACAGCGACTACGTCATCGATGGGCATGATGATTTCCTCACGCCCTACCACACGGCATCGGCCCAGACGCGTACGGCCGTACTCAAACTGGAGGAGCTGGCACCGCATGTGATCAACGATCCGTCCCGCATCGCGTTGATCAAGCGCGATGCGACCGAAATGATCGACGAGATGAAGCTGGCCATCGCAGTTCGTCAAGAGAAAGGCCCGGAAGCCGCGGCCGCGATCGTCAAGGGGGGGCATGGTAAGGCCCTCATGAGATGACGACGCCGCCCATCGCCGGGCTGGAGACGATCGCACAAGACCAGTTGACGCAGCAAACGGCGGAATTGGCAGAATCTCTCCGGCAAGCCCCAGGGGCCTTCATGGCGACGACCGCGGCCTCTCTGCTTCTCGTGGTGGGCGTTTATTTATTTCTACTTCGATTGATCGACGGTCAGGAGAGAGACAAGCAAGCGACCAAAGAAGCAGGCCCAGCGGTGGCAAGAGAATACAAAACGGCTCAAGGAGCTGCGTGAAAACGACCACAGGAAAGACCTATTCCTGGCCATGCTCGCTCACGAGCTTCGCAACCCTCTGGCCGCCATCAGGCACGCCGTGAATCTCGCGCGGCGTGACGATCCGCAGGGGGATTCTCGCTGGTCGATCGACGTCATCGATCGCCAGGCACATCGCCTCACCCGGTTGATCGACGACCTCTTGGACATCTCGCGGATCACCCAGGGCAAGATCCGGCTGCGCCGGGAACCGGTCGATCTCGCCTCGATCGTAACCAGCGCCGTCGAGGCCGGCCGGCCCCTGTTTCGAGGAGAAGAAGCACACACTCGAGATGGCGATCCCGCCCACGACACCTTGGGTCGATGGGGACTCGACTCGACTCGAGCAGATCTTCACGAATTTGTTGACCAACGCGGCAAAATATACCAAGAGCAACGGCCGGATCCGGCTGACGATTGTGCGTGAGGGCACGGAGATCGTCGCCCGCGTCAAGGATTCAGGGATCGGCATTTCGGCCGATCTCCTGCCTCGGATCTTCGATCTATTCACTCAGGAGGACCGGTCGCTGGCCCGCTCGGAGGGAGGACTCG
Organism: uncultured Acidobacteriaceae bacterium; assembly: GCA_963838015.1. Lineage (GTDB taxonomy): Bacteria > Acidobacteriota > Terriglobia > Terriglobales > Acidobacteriaceae > Sulfotelmatobacter. The sequence goes on from CAWIPG010000002.1 coordinate 1,573,000, forward strand.
GGATCGGCCTTACCCTGGTCAAGACCCTGACCGAGCTACACGGTGGCTCCGTCCATGTGGCAAGCGACGGACTTGATAAGGGGAGCGAGTTCACCATCAGGCTGCCCGCCATCGTGAAACCGTCCCGCCAGGCGGTTAACGGGCAGTCTGACAACCGGGACGAAAGCCCCGACCGGCCCATCCGAATCCTGGTCGTGGACGACAACGTTGACCTGACTCTGGGACTCTGCAAGTTGATCAGCCACCTTGGTCATGTGGTCGAAACCGCAAACGACGGACCAGCGGCGATCGAAATGGCCCGCGCGTTCCATCCCGAGGCCGTGTTGCTGGACATCGGTTTGCCTGGCATGGATGGCTATGAGGTCGCATCACGGCTCCGATCCCAAGAAGGAATGAGCTCACTGATTCTCGTGGCGATCAGCGGCTACGGCCAGGAGGAAGATCAGCGCCGATCGCTCGAAGCGGGCTTCGATTTCCACCTGGTCAAACCGATCGATTTGAGGCGCGTTGCGTCCGATTCTGGTTCGGATCAGTCGGGACTCGCCACCGGTGCGAGGTAAACGCGCTATTGCTCAACTGGGGAAGACCTGAGGGCCGTCCTGGATACTGGGGTTTTAGAGCGGTCAGGTTGGGCAGGTTCTCGACGGCTCTGCTAATATCCTCGTGCTCACCGGTTTTTGTTAGGAAACGCGAACCACATCAGGGTGGGATGGAGGAGAAGGCGGAGGAGAACTCGCAATGCCGCACCGCAGACTCGCGGATGCCCACGATCACCCCAGCTCGCTCGCCTTCTTGATCTTGGCCGGTTTCCCGATGTCCAGGAACGCCTCGACGGCCTTCCGCAAGAACGCATCGAAGCCGGGCGTGTCGAAGTCTTCGGCGGCATGGCCGACGATCGTGATCTCCTGAAACGGGCCGATGTCGGTGATTTTCAATCGCGGCAGGTCGCAGAGCACGGGCGTTTCACTTTCGTGAAAAGCCACCAGCTCGAGCTGATTTTCGAGCGAGCGGCCGCGGAATGTGTTCTTGGGAACGAAGAATCGCAGGGTGACGACCCACTCGGACGAGGTCGTCGCGTGAAAGAACGGGAAGCTGATCCTGGCCGGGTCGGACCCAGCTGATTCGCACGAAATTGCGTTGCGACCAATCGGTGGGGGCAAAGCCCGAGTCGGAGTCTGGATCGGAGTCGGATCGGCCCAGGGCCTCGATCTGGTCGACGATCCGTTCCAGGATGCGGCCGTCCCACCGCGCCGGCTGGCCGTTCCTGGCGATGCGGTCGCGGGTGTGCCATTGCCGGCCGTCGATCTCCCAGGGGGCCTTGGCCTCCGGAGAAATTCCAGATTCCGGATTCCGGATTCCAGATTCCAGACTCGACTTCCTGGTCTTCGTTTGCGGAGTCTTCGCCGTTTTCCGCGTGCTCGCTTCTGGTGAATCAGCCTTGCCATTGTCCTTCGCCGTTTTTCCTCGTTCCGGAGGCGCTCTTGAGGCTGAACCGGGGCCGCTCGGCCAGCGGCCCGGCGGCCAGCACCGGCTTGAGGAACTTGCCGGTCTGGCTGCGCTTGTTTTTGACGATCTCCTCGGGTGTTCCCTCGGCGACCAGGTCGCCGCCCGCCATACCCGCCTCGGGCCCCAGGTCGATCACCCAGTCGGCCGTCTTGATCACCTCGAGGTTGTGCTCGATCACGACCACCGTGTTACCCAGGTCGGCCAGGCGATGGATCACGTCCAGCAGCTTGCGGACGTCGTCGAAATGCAGCCCGGTGGTGGGCTCGTCGAGGATGTACAGGGTTTTTCCGGTATCGGGCCGGGCAAGCTCGGCGGCCAGCTTGACGCGCTGGGCCTCGCCGCCGGAAAGCGTCGGGGCGGCCTGGCCCAGGGGAATGTAGCCCAGGCCGACGTCGTACAGAGTCTGGAGGATTTTCCGGATCCGCGGCACGTTGGCGAACAGCTCGAGCGCAGCGGCGACCGACATGTTGAGCACATCGGCGATCGTTTTGCCGTGGAACTTGACGGCCAGTGTTTCGGCCGTGAACCGGGCGCCGCCGCAGGCGTCGCAGGTGATCCAGACATCCGGCAGGAAGTGCATCTCGATCCGTTTCTGGCCGGCCCCCTCGCAGGCCTCGCACCGGCCGCCGGCTTGATTGAAGCTGAACCGGCGAGCCGAGTATCCCCGCACCTTGGCCTCGGGAAGCTTGGCGAAGAGCTCGCGGATCAGGTCGAATACCCCGGCATAGGTCGCGGGCGTCGAGCTGGGAGTGCTCCCCAGCGGCGTCTGGTCGACGCTGATGACTTTGTTGATGTGTTCCAGCCCCTCGATCGCCTCGTGGGCGCCGGGAGTCAGCTGTGCGCGGTGCAAGGCCCGCGCGGCCGCTTTCCAGAGGATGTCTTCCACCAGCGAGCTCTTGCCCGAGCCCGAGACACCCGTGACGGCCGTGACGACGCCCAGCGGGAACCGAACGTCGAGGTTCCTGAGGTTATGCTGCCGCGCCCCTTTGATCACGATCGCCGGGCCGCCCGCATCCACGGCGGCCGGCCGGCGGTTGGTCGGCACGGGAATCGCGGCCTTGCCGCTCAAGTAAGAGCCGGTCAGCGATTGGGACGACGCCTTGACCTTGGCGGGCGTGCCGGCCGCCGTGATCCGGCCGCCTCCCTCGCCCGAGCCGGGCCCGAAGTCGACAAGGTGATCGGCCGCCTCGATGACCTCGCGGTCGTGCTCGACAAGGACCAGCGTGTTGCCCAGGTCGCGCAGGTGCCGCAGGGCCGAGAGCAAGCGGCCGTTGTCGCGCGGGTGCAGCCCGATCGTCGGCTCGTCGAGCACGTACAAGAACGCCGGTCAACCCGCTGCCGATCTGGCTGGCCAGGCGGATTCGCTGGCTCTCGCCGCCGGAGAGCGTCGGCGTGCCGCGGGCCAGCGACAGGTAATCGAGGCCGACGTCGACCAGGAATGTCAGGCGGTCGCGGACCTCGCGCAACAGGTCACCGGCGATATGCCGCTCGTCGGTGTCGAGCGCGAGCCCCTTGAAGAAAGCCAGAGCCTGGCCCAGAGGCCACCGGCTGATCTGGTCGAGCGTGAAGCCCTTGAACCGGACGGCCGCGGAGTCGTCGCGCAGCCGCGCTCCCATGCAGCCCGCGCACGGGACGTCATCGACCATCCCCTGAAGCTTGAAGCGATAAACAAACGAAACACGCCCGGCTTCCTCGATGGCCGGGAACAAACCCTTGTACTGGAACGAAAAGCCACCCGGTGGCACGGGCGTCTTGCCCTTGGATTTTGCTGATGTCGCGGCACTTGCCCTGGACTTTCCCGAAACAGGCTGGACGTCCGTGCCGCCGTCGACGCGATACCACGTCTCTCCCGCCCCGTGGAGAATGATGCGGCGGCTGCGGCCGTCGAGGTCGTCAAACGGCGTGTCCAGATCGATCCTCTCGGCCCGGGCGAGCGCCTCGATCATCCGGGCGAACATCGGGTTCGTGCTGAAATCCGGCCAGACGGCGACGGCGCCCTGGCGGAGGCTCATCCGGCCGTCGGGCACGAGCACCGCCGGGTTGGCGCCATGCTGGATGCCCAGCCCCTGGCAAATCGGGCACCAGCCCAGCGGGCTGTTGAACGAGAAGTGATGAGGCGCCAGCTCGTCGAAGCTGCGGCCGCACGAATCGCAGACTCGGTGCTGGCTGTAGCGATCGACGGGCCAGCTCGGCTCGCTGGCCTCGTCGCCCACCCGCGCGATGTGGACGACTCCCTTGCCCAGGTCGAGCGCCGATTCGATCGAGTCGGCAAGCCGGGAACGGGTCGACCGGTGCACGATCGCCCGGTCCACAACCACCTCGATCTTGTGCTTGCGGCGGTGGCTCAGCTTGGGGGGCTCGTCCAGGCTGACCGACTGGCCGTCGACCCGTACCCGGGCAAAGCCCGAGGCCCGCAGCTCGTCCCAGAGCGCCTCGTAACGCTCGCCGTCGCGCCGCTCGAAGGGCGCCATCACGTAGACCTTGGTCCCCTCGGGCAGGTGCAGGACCTTTTCGACGATCTCGTCGGCGGTCTGCGTGCCGATCGGCACGCCGCACTTGGGGCAATACGGATGCCCCAGCCGGGCAAACAGGATGCGCAAGTAATCATAAATTTCGGTGACCGTGCCCGACCGTCGAGCGCGGGCTCTTGCTGGTCGTTTTCTGCTCGATACAGATCGCCGGCGAGAGGCCCGTGATCCGCTCGACCTTGGGCTTTTGCAGCGGGGCCAGGAACTGCCGCGCATAGCTCGAAAGGCTCTCGACATACCGCCGCTGGCCCTCGGCGTAGAGCGTGTCGATCGCCAGCGAGGTCTTGCCCGAGCCGCTGGGGCCGCTGCAAACCGTCATTCGGTCGCGGGGGATGTCGAGGTCGACTCCCTTGAGGTTGTGCTGGCGGGCGCCCCGGACCTCGATGGCGGTCATGCCCTCGCTGGATGCGCGGCGGGCAGGCGAGCCAGCGCGGCGGGCGCTTCGGCCGGACGCGGCCTTGCCACGCGAGCCCGGTCCGGACATCGAGCACCTTGCGCAACGCTTGCCCCGTATGGCTCTCGGCCACCTGGGCCACGGCCTCGGGAGAACCCTGGGCCACGATCCGGCCGCCGCCCGCGCCCCCTTCGGGCCCCAGGTCCATGATCCAGTCCGCCGTCTTGACCACGTCGAGATTATGCTCGATCACCACCACGGTATTGCCCGCGGCCGTGAAGCCCTGAAGCACTTCCAGCAGCTTACGGACATCGTCGAAGTGCAGCCCGGTGGTCGGCTCGTCGAGGATATAAAGGGTCTTGCCCGTCCCCTTCTTGACCAGCTCGCGGGCCAGCTTGATCCGCTGCGCCTCGCCGCCGGAGAGTGTCGGCGAGGGCTGGCCAAGCTTGATGTAGTCGAGCCCGACGTCGTGCAACGTCTGGAGCATCGCGGCGATCTTGGGGATGTTGGCGAAGTGCTCGAGGGCCTCTTGCACGTCCATGTCGAGCACGTCGCTGATGCTCTTGCCCTTGTAACGGACGTGCAGAGTCTCGCGGCCGAACCGCTTGCCCTGGCAGACCGGGCAGGTGACCCAGACGTCGGCGAGGAAATCCATTTCCAGCCGGTTCGAGCCGTTGCCCTCGCAGGCCTCGCACCGGCCTCCCGCGACGTTAAAGCTGAACCGGCCCGGCGCGTAGCCGCGCGTTTTCGCCTCCGGCATCCGGGTGAACAGGTCGCGAATCTGGTCAAACAGCTTGATATAGGTCGCCGGGTTGGAGCGCGGAGTCCGGCCGATCGGCGACTGGTCGATATCAATCACCTTGTCGAGATGCTCCAGCCCCTCGATCCGCGTCGTGTGCGCCCGGCTCGGTGATGGCCCCGTTCAAGTCGCGCGTCAGGGCCTCGCGAAGGATGTCTCCCACCAGCGAGCTCTTGCCGGAACCCGATACGCCCGTCACACAGACAAAAAGCCCTAGCGGAAACGTCGCGTCAATCGCCTTGAGGTTGTTGTGCGTGGCTCCCTTGATCGTCAAGAAACCGTCCGTCGGGGACCTTGCGCTCTCGCGGGATCGCGATCGACTTCTTGCCCGCCAGGTACGCACCGGTCAGGCTCTGGCGCGAACGGGCCAGGTCGTCGATCGTCCCCTGGGCGACGACCTCGCCTCCCTTGACGCCGGGCCCTGGCCCAAAGTCGACCAGATGGTCGGCCGCGCGCATCGTGTCTTCATCGTGCTCGACGACGACCACCGTGTTGCCCAACTGGGCGAGCCGGCGCAAGGTCGTCAGCAATCGATCGTTGTCACGCGGGTGCAAGCCGATCGACGGCTCGTCGAGAATATAGAGGACACCCACCAGCCCCGCGCCGACCTGGCTGGCCAGGCGAATTCGCTGTGCTTCGCCTCCCGAAAGCGTCGGCGCGGCCCGATCGAGGGCCAGGTAATGCAGGCCAACGTCGATCAGGAACGTGAGCCGCGCGCGGATTTCCTTGAGCAGCTCTTCGGCGATCGTCCGCGAGACAGCATCGAGCTCGATGACATCGATCGGTCGAGCCCGCGTCGACGCGCATTCGCTTCGCGGCGCGCGGAGCTTCCCGACTCCGCCCTCCGCCAGCGCATCGAAGAACCGGGCGACCTGGCCGATGGGCATCGCGCCCAGCTCGACCAGGGTCTTGCCGCCGACCGTGACGGCTCGCGCACGCGGATTGAGCCTGGCGCCCGCACACTCCGGGCAGGTCATGCTGCGCATGTAAGGCTCGAGCTGACTGCGGACCGGGCCGCCCGATGCGCCGCGATACTTGGCCAGAAGCTCGTTGGCGACGCCCACCCATTTCTCGGCGTGCGACCAGACCTTGCTCCGGTTCTTCCAGCGATGGACGATGATCCGGTCACCGGTGCCGTAGAGCCACGCGCGGCGCCATTTCTCATCGAGGTCGCGCCACGGGCCCCGGAGCATCGACCCCTTGGGAGGGCCGTCGGGGTCGGCCTCGAGATTGGCCGCGAGTCCCTCGTAGAGATGCCGGCGCCACCGCCCGATCTCCTTGACCGGCCCCAGGGGCGCGATCGCCCCGTCCCAGACCGACAGCGCCGGGTTGGGGACCAGAAGATCGGGGGCGAAGTCGTGGCGGATGCCCAGGCCGTCGCAGGCCAGGCACATCCCCTGCGGGCTGTTGAAGCTGAAGAGCTGCGGGCTGGGAGGGTCGAAGCCGATCCCGCAGACAGCGCAGGCATAATGCGAGGAAAGAAGCCAATCGGGCCGCCCCTCGGCGGCGATGATCACCGTCCCCTCGCCCAGCTTGAGGGCCTGCTCGACCGCCTCGGCCAACCGCCCGCGCTGGGTGGAACTGAGATTGGGAGCGGCCTTGAGCCGGTCGATGACCGCCTCGATCTGATGCTTGATCTGGCGGTCGAGCGAGAGGTCATCGGACAGGTTGACAACCTGGCCATTGACCCTGGCCCGCACGTAGCCGGCTCGGGCCAGCTCGGCGAAGAGGTCTTTATATTCCCCCTTCTGGCCGCGGACGACCGGCGCCAGCACCAGAAACGATGTCCCGGCCGGCAGTTCCTCCAGCACCCGCGCCACGATCTGCTCGCGAGTCTGGGCCGCCACGGGCCGGCCGCAGTTGGGGCAATGCCCCTGCCCGACCCGGGCATAGAGCACCCGCAAATAGTCGTTGATCTCGGTGATCGTGCCGACCGTCGACCGCGGGTTCCGGCCGCCCGTCTTCTGCTGGATCGAGATCGACGGGCTCAGCCCGTCGATCCGGTCGACCTCGGGTTTGGGCATCTGGCCCAGAAACTGCCGCGCATAGCTCGAAAGGCTCTCGACATAGCGGCGCTGACCTTCGGCATAAAGCGTGTCAAACGCCAGCGAGCTCTTGCCCGAGCCCGAAACGCCCGTCAGGCAAATCAATTTACCCCGCGGCAGGACCAGTGACACGTCGCGCAGATTGTGCTCGCGCGCGCCCCGAATCACGATGTCCGTCGCGGCCATCCTTGGTTGTCTCCCGAGATAGCAGGGCGGAGGCTGACGATCCGCGCCTGTCGTGTTAGTCAGTCCAAAAAGCCGGCCAATGGGTAGTATACACGTGTTGCCATAAAATGTACAGCCAGCCGCCAACGGAAATCAGGGGTTTGCAACAAAAATGCCAAGCCCACGCGACTTGTGGCCGTTTGTCAATATGCCAGGCTGGATTGTCGCGGGTCTCGTCCTGTGTTAAGTTCATTTTGGTTTCAGTTCGATAACTCAATAAACCCCAATCTTATGGCAACAAAAACCGCCGCAGCCAAATCGGAGCCCGTGGGGACGGCGATGCTTGAGCAACTGGCCGACCTTGATGTCAAGAGCATCTCGCCGGCGGTTGCTCACAAGCTCTTGGGTGTCGCTTTTACTCGCTCGCATCAGCACCGTGTCGATGCCCTCTCGGAGAAAGCCCGGGAAGGCTCTTTGACATCGGCTGAACAAGCAGAGCTGGATGAATTCATCCGTGTGGCCGACCTGCTTGCGATTCTCCAATCGAGGGCACGTCAAGCACTGAAGCGGGCCGGCTATTCGGCGTCATAAACCGATGTCGGTACCAGCAGAGTTAGACCGGCAAGTGAGGAAACGGGCGGCGGGAATATGTGAATACTGCCGGCTCCCTCAAGCGGGCTATCTGCTGGCTTTTCAGGTCGATCATATCATTGCCGAGCAGCACCATGGCCAGGCGCGGCTCAATAACCTATGTCTGGCCTGCCCACGATGCAATCGTAACAAAGGCCCGAATATCGCTGGAATCGACCAGAAAACTCGACAACTCACGCCGCTGTTCCACCCCCGCCGTAACCGGTGGGAGGACCATTTCGCATGGCAAGGCCCGCGGTTGAAAGGGTTGACGCCGATCGGCAGAGTCACGATTAGTGTGCTCGGCATCAATCACCCTGATGCAATCAAGGTCCGCAGAGAGCTAAGAAGGGAGGGACGGTTTCCTCCGAGCACTTGACCCAAGGGACGATTAGATGGGGCACGCGCGCTAGTCAGCCACACGCCTTATTTTAATTCTTCGCTGTTTTCTATAATAAGGAAGCCGGTCAGGGCTGCTTAACTTCAGATTGCTGTAATAAATGAGATATTCGGTAAATCGATGACTTCAAAAGCAATCAAGCGTGCGGGCTGGTCGACATGGTGCGCCAAATCACGGGCTATCGGGCATTTGTCCCTCGCCGCTGCCGCCGGTCCGCAAGCTTTGACCATGGAAGCTCGCCGAGATGATTCGACGTCCTTTCAGATGCAGATCGTGCATTGGACGCCTCGATGGCGTCGCGTCGATCTGGTGCCGAATAGCTAACGATCTCTTCGATGGCTACTCCAAAGCAGCGATCTGGGTATGTACCTTCGCGACGGCCGGCTTGAAACTGATCGCGCAATACGTCGCCGACGGACTTCTTCGTGAGTTCACGGGCCGTCCACGTAACCGGCTGAATTCCGATACGTTTCCTACCTCAGAACTGTACGCGAATACGTTCCGCGACAACTCCATGATCGGCCGGGCTATAGCCACATCGAAGTCGAATGGCGATTAGCCCACAAAAAATGGCACAGAATGGCACTCCTGGGAGGGGCCTTGTGCCATCGTGCTTGCCGGCGGCGATCGCGCCAGAAGTGCAAAGACTGATTCAAAACGGTTTAGTTGGCGAACTAAAGCTCCCGCTCGCCTTTTTCAATATGGCACAAAGTGCCAGGCTGTGCCACTGCCGAAGCAAATCACTTTTGGATGTTTATTTAAGTCATTCCGAGCGACAAAATCGCTTTTTATGGATGTCATGGACAATTCTGGTCGATGGTGAATTTCGACAGGTGGTCGAAAAAAACAAGACCATCGGATAAGCCCTGGCAGTGACGGCGGGGAGCCCGGTCATGTTTGTGAGAGACGTTTCTTTCTTGGCTCGCCGGGTGAACGGCCGCATGCACACAAATAAAGATCGAGTGGCGGCATGCTCTCTGGGGGCTTTCGCCGATCCTCCGCCCGGTCGCCAGGCGTTTGCTGACCGCCTCACCGCGAATAGTGCCGGCCGATCTGGGATGATTTCCTGGCGGGACGCCTCGGCCTCGACCCGATTTCAGACGTCGTGCGCGAGCCAGGTTTGCCCGCAGCCGCGACTCTCGGCGAATCGCCAGCGCAGGCGTCGGTGCTGGCTGAGGAGGCGGCGTCACGAGAGCCTCGACAGCCCTTCCGCACTGCGCGTGGGCCCGGGCGACGAGCCAGGCTGACGTGTGCGGTCGACCTGAAGCCGTGTGCGGTCGAATGGCTGTGGTCGGGTCGCGTGCCGCTGGGGATGATCACGATGTTCGCGGGCGACCCCAAGCTGGGCAAGAGCTACGTCACCCTGGCGATGGCCGCCGCCCTGTCGCGGGGGCTGCCCCTGCCGATGAGCGATCGACCCGACCGGCCCGGCAGCACGATCCTCATGAGTGCCGAGGACGACCCGGCCCGGACAATCGTGCCCCGGCTGGTGGCGGGCGGGGCCGACCTGACGAAGATCCACATCCTCGAGTCGGTCATCCTCGCAAACGGCTCGGAGGCCCTCCCCAGCCTGCGGGCCGATATCGACGCCATCACGGCCGCCGCCGCCCGGTTGGGCGACTGCCGGCTGATCGTGATCGATCCGGTTTCGGCTTACCTGAAAGGGGTCGACGACAACCGCAACGCCGCGTTGCGCGGCGTGCTCACGCCGCTCAACCGGCTGGCCGAGCGGCTGGGTGCCGCGGTGGTGCTGGTGAGTCATCTCACCAAAGCGGGATCGGCCAACCGCAAGCATCGCGTGCTGGGCTCGATCGCCTATGTCGGGGCCTGCCGGGCCAACCATCTGTTCGTTGCCGATCCCGACGACCCGACCGGCCGGCGTGTCCTGATGCTCGATAACGGCGGCAACGTCGCTCCGCCGGCCCCGCCCTGGCCTACATGATCGAAGACCGGGGCAGCGGCCCGTGGGTCGAATGGTCCGACGAGCCCGTGACGAGCGCCGTCGCCAACGCGCTCAAACCCGCAGAATCCGCACGACCGTGTGATCGATGGGCAAGCCGCGAGACATCACGAATGCGACCGCTGGCTCTGCGCGACTTCTGGCCGAAGGGCCTCGATCGACAAGCGACATCTTCCAGGCCGCCAAGCACGCCGGTTTCTCCAGAAAACCAGGTCCGACGGGCCAAGTCCCGCATCGGGTGACGGCCATCAAGGGAGGGCTTCGCCAACGAAGGTCAATGGAGCTGGATGCTCCGTGGTGGCGCGACGGACCGTCAAGCGTCATCCTAAGAGGCCCGCGACCCGTCAATCTTCAATTGACTGATTGTTGGGGGCGGGTCCCCGACCCCGCCCGGCTCTCCACCCGAAGGTCTCCATGCGTTTCACCCGTCAATCGAAGATTGACGGCTCACTAGGTGCATTCGTCTGAGTTCTCGAGTCTCGCCCGGCGGGCCGCTGGGTTCGTCGCTGGCCCTCCCGACGATTCGTTCGTCGCGTTTGCCCTGTTAATGCCTGTCCTTTCCGCCCTGAACCATGCCTGTCCTTTCCGCCCTGAAACGGGCAAGGAAAAATTGGCGAAAAGCTGGCGGTTTTTCGAGGGACTAAATCGGCCATTTTTCCGTCTCTTGGAGCCGGGGTGCTCGAAACACAAACCGTTGATTCTGGCTACTTCTATGTCGGCCGACTTCTTTGTCCGCCCGAGAGCAAGAAAAATGTCGGTGCGACTTTCAGGCGAGGGACCTTTGTCGACGCGACCCGCGATTCTCAGCGGCGAACTCTGTAACGTCATGGTTGTGCATCTATTCTTTGTCCGTTGTCCGTATTGTCCGTATTGTCCGCATTGCCTGCACCCCAGGGCGTAGAGACAATTCAGACAAAGGGTACTGAGGACGGTCAGCATGACTGGCAAAGATCCATCGAGCTGGCCTCGCGGGTAGGCGAGCGGGGCTGCCAACATAGACGAAGTTTCGGTAAAAAAGAGATTGATCCTTCGAAAGACCAGGTCGCGACGGTGTGGCGGCGATCAAGGAGGGTTAGACGAACGAAGGCCCATCGAGCTGGATGCTCCTGTGTCTGCGCGTCGGACCGTCAAGCGTCATCCTAAGAGGCAGAGTTAGCCTGAAGGGGCCCTAAGAGGCCTCGGGATCACAGCCTTGATGCGGGGCCATCTTAGTAGGAAGCGGCCGACGAACGCCACGATGTCGGGGTGGATGGCGTCGTGGTCGAAGAGCCTGATAGGAGAGCCGCTTGAACGTGCGGTTATCGACGATCGACAGGATGCAAGTAAGAAACCCGTCGCCTGGGTAGCATTGCTTGCCATTGATTCGTTCACCGGGTTTCTTGACGCCGGAACGCGAGGACAACCGTTTCCGACCTCGGCGGGCGGCAGTGGTAAATAAACCGCCCTTTGAAAGATGACCGCCAAGCGGATACGAAGCGGCTGGTGATGGCGGTATGAAGGATCAGAGGACACCGCCCCTGCAAGACTTGGCGACGCACGGCACGGCCTATCTTACGACCTCACATACTGGTAACGCTCGCTGGAGTTTCCGCGAATGTTCATCAGTGACCACCAAGCTCTCAGGGCTCCTCCGCAGCGCCGCCGCGCTACATGTCACGACTGCTCCATCGCTTTTTATCAAAATCATAAGACCTCCGATAAAATCCATACCGGGACCACCACAAGGTGCAATGGCCGTCTAAGTTGTAATAATGGAACACGCCCGTCATGCAATGCTTGGCAGGCGGGACCGAAGTGAGATAATTGGGGACTAGTTCGTCGAGCTTACTCGGATGTCGACCGTTGACAGCTCGGAACTCTTCACACGCCTTGACGACCCGCTGGGCGTTTGCGTCTGAGACCTTCCACTGAAATTTGCCGTTGCCGAAGGCAATCGCAAAAGTCAAGAGCGGCATTGAAACCCTAAGAAGGGCAATTGCCCATCCCGGACGCTGTATGATGTTCTTGACGAGGCTTATCAGAAACCACAGAGGACAGATTATCAGGGAGAAGTTATAGCATCCTTCGAAGGCAACATCCCAGCACAACAGCGCCGCCGCGATCCCCAGGCTTCCTTTGATTGTGGCAATCACGCTAGGCCAACGACGTTGTGAACTATGTTCTTGCGACTGCATAGTCGCTGATTGTACTCACCGCAATGACGCCAAGCAAGTTACCGCCGTGAGAACTTTAGACGTGCCGAAAGTAATGGTCGCCGACAAGATGGGCAAGAGCCGCGATGAGCCCATCGGCATTTTCCCGCGACCTTTCCTGTGGGGGGCTTCCGAGTCCTGGGCGGCGCACCAGCCCAGAGTCCCATCGGCTATCGGGCCGTCGGCCGTGCGGAGTGGCGGTTAGCCGATGTTCATGATCCATCCCCCTCGCCGCCAGAATTAAGAAACCCGTCGGAATATTTGGGAGCGGGCTTTTTGCGATCAAGCCGCAAAGCCACCGGAGCAATAAAGAAAACCCTCGTTTGCTTTACGCGCTTCCCGCCTGGAACGGCTTGAGGCTCAGGGGCCTAGCGGTTCGGGTCAGGCTAACATAACCCGCTATATTCGGACTTGCGTTGCGGCCAGCAACTACGGGAGCGCGGGCTGTGCCGTCGCTAATCAGGAAAACGCCTCGTTGAGGACCATGGCCACCCGGCAAGTGCAGCGGTGGCTTAGCCTTCTCTGGCTTCGTATTCATCCTCGCGTCGTTTTTCTTCCAGGCACGCGATGAAGTCGCGCTGGACTGCGGGATGCAATTGGTGCTGGAATGATTCGTCCAGGTTGTGGACGCGAATCAGGTAAACGACGTCTCCAAGTCGTAATGCCTTCCCGCGGCGAGCTTGAGCTCGATCAACGGGGTGAGTTTGAGTACGTGAATCTTCGCGATTTGTTCACTTACCTGTGCCGGATCGGGGAACGCGATCGGTCCGGGGCGGCCGCTGTCGGGAAACCGGCCGCTGATGAGAACATCGACGGTTACGCCGTTTCGACGGTCCACGAACCGCCGGGGCCGACCGTCCGCCCGGTCACAATCGCTGTCGACGTAGGCTCGTTGGAAGTGCTCGAAACCTTCTTGAGTCAGGAGCACGTCCACGTCGCGCGTTGTCCGCTGTGCACCATGTGCATTCACGGCCATCCCGCCCATAATGGCATAGGCTACGCCGGCTTTATTGAGATTGCGGGCGAGCCGTGCATGGCCTGGTACTCGCGGCCACGTCCTCCAAAGAACCTGTCGATTTCCTTGAGCCGCCCCTTGAAGTCGAGAGGCGTGCTCTCCGCCTGTGGTCGCACAACCCTGGCGGACGACCGCTCCATACCTGATCTCCTCGTTTCTCGTGCCGCTCCTTAATTATTGTAACCGACCGGATCGTCTGGGGGGATGGTCCGACGAGCCGGTCACGAAGCGTCGTTGCCAATGCACTCGAGCCCGCAGAATCCGCACGACCGTGTGATCGTGTGCACGCCGTGCCACACCATGAATGCGACGGCTGGCTCCGCTCACTTTAAGCCGAAGGGCCTCGATCCACCCGTGACATCTACCAGGCTGCCAAGCTCGCCGGTTTCTCCAGAAAACAGGTCCGAAAGGCCAAGTCCCGCAACGGTGTGACGGCCATCAAGGAGGGTTTCGCCAACGAAGGTCAATGGGCAGCCTGGATGCTCCGTAGTGGCGCGACGGACCGTCAAGCGTCACCTTAAGAAGCCCTAAGAAGCCTTAGAGGCCCAAACAAGCCCTAAGAAGCCCCAGGACGATAGATCGTCAAGACCAAGCCCCTCAGGCGGCGCGGCTTGCGGATTCTGAATCAGAGCCTGGAGCCACGCTCCCGCGCCGGGATTCAAGACCTGCTGCTTGAACAGTCCGTTATGATCACCGGGCTTTCGGTCGATCCGACGGAAGCTGCTAACCTGGCGAACGTTCGCGCCCCGATGCCGGCGAGCGCTTTGAGACGTCGCGCACTGGCTCGTACGAGTTTCGCAACTCCCGGAGGGACGTGCTCAGTCGAATCTCGTCCTTTTCGCGAATCGCTTTTTGCACGTCCCGAAGGTTCTCAGTCGTGGCGTGCACATCGTCTCGCAGTTTTCGGAGCGTGGGCGATGCACTCCAACCCACCAGAGAATGGATGGCCGGTCCGCGTGCCAGACGCTCTGTCGCGCTCGATGCTTGCTCGGCTTGGTCCTGCATCGTGTCCCAGTCTTTCTTGACTCGGGCCTGCTCGATGCCGTCGATGGCGGCGCCGATGCTCGCAACTTGCTCCACGGCCCAGGGACGGACCATCGGGCCGACTTCCGGCGCCGCCAGACAAAAGGTCACCACGAGCGAGACCGTCATCACGATGACCACCAGGAACAAGCCCAAGGCCGAGGTCCCCAGCGCGGAGAATCGCATCAGCGATTTGTTCTCGCCCTTGAAGCGCCACTCGAAGAGGCCGATCGCCGCCGCCGCTGCCAGCAGGATTGACCACCCGTATTTCTGTTCCACGGTCTCCAATCGCTCGAGGAACGTCAGCATCCATGAGCCGCCCGGTTTCCGGAGGAACTCCCCATCGATGAAGCCGGCGGCCAAGAGCCCGCTGAATTTCGGGAAGATGAAGTACACGTTGAACACGATGAATAACAGCTCGAGAGCGACCACCAGACTCAGGGTCAGGTATGCCCACGACGACCACATCCACTTCGCTCGCATTGTTCTCTCCTTCCATTGCAGCGCCCTGTCGATCAACACCGCGAGCATGCGGTGTCCGTGAGTCGCTTCCAGTTCCGGCCGGAGGTCCTCAGGCCGGCCGAACTCCTCCATCGCCTTGGTGACCGCCTCCTCATCGGTGAGCCCCGCCGTCTTGTGCTGCTCCACGGCGTCGAGGAGATGAGCACGCAGTTCTTGCCGCACGTGCTCTCGAAGCGCCTTCGGGCCACCGATACTCCAGCAGATCTGATTGAGGTAGCTATCGAGTCTATCCATGGGACTTATCCAGGATGCGATTGACCGCGATACACATGTCGGCCCACGACCGCCGCTTTTCGGCGAGCACGGCCCGCCCGTGCTTGGTGATGTGATAGTACCGCCGCTTTCGCCCGCTCTCGTTCTCCTCCCATTCGCCCACGATCAGGCCAGCCTTCTCCAGCTTGTGTAGGCTCGGATACAACGACCCCTCACGCCACGTGAACGCCCCGTCGGTGTCGCTATGGACCGTCTCAGCGATTTCGTAGCCGTACATCACCTTCCGGCTCAACAAGGAGAGGATGAGCAACGAGAGCGTGCCTTTGAGCAGTTCCGTGTCCATGACCTGCCGTAACCCAGGATTCCGATGCATTGGAGTCCTAGGTATTCTGTCGCGCGAGCCGCTGCGTGTCAAGGCGTCGTGTGGCCATCAAGGAGCGTTTCGGGAACGAAGGCCAATGGAGCTGGATGCTCCGTGGTCGGCGCGACGAGATAGGGGAACGCGATCGGTCCGGGGCGGCCGCTGTCGGGAAACCGGCCGCTGATGAGTACATCGACGGTTACGCCGTTTCGACGGTCCACGAACCACCGGGGCCGACTGTCCGCCCTGTCGTAATCGCTGTCGACGTAGGCTTGTTGGAAGTGCTCGAAACCTTCTTGAGTCAGGAGCACGTCCACGTCGCGCGTCGTCCGCTGTGCACGATGTGCATTCGTCAAGCTAGGCCAGTTCATCGAGATCGGCGTTCTTAAGCTTATTTTTGCCCGACGCCTTCTCCCGCAACGCCTTCTCGTTGAGCACCGGTATGACCAACTTTTGTGTCATCCTCTCCTTGGTCCTGTCAGGGACCAACCACGAAAGGAGCCGCAATTCCAGTCCCACAAGAATCAGTGCTAGCGGCATCATCAACCAACCCGATACATCGTGTGCCCACTCCTTCGCCGCGGTCCCTGAACTCGTAATAGCACCAACCGGTCGCCAGGATCCGGATCATGTTACTGAGCATGGCGATGGGAACTGTGCTGGCAAGCAAGGAAATCCGTTGCCAGGTCGGCAGGGGGATGAGGATCATCACGGCCGTGATTGTGGCGGCCATGGTCATCAACATTCTCAATCCGTTACAGGCGAGTGCCACGTCGAGCGGCACCAGACCGCGTGGTGTCGTCAAGTGGATAACGTTCCCCAGTTGAACGGCCCAAAGCCCGGACAATTGAAGTAGAAAGCAACTGCCAGTCGCCGCGATCCGCTGCAACGGCAGCGAGACCAGATCGTTGACGCCTGGCGGCAGAGGGAACAAAAAGACCAAAAATGCGACGGCCGGCCAGGCCCGGTGCAGGAGCGACCAACCTCCAAAAGTCCAGGTGAGACAGGCGATCGCTGGCACGAGCGTCATGCTTTCCACCCACTGCGAGCTCCACTCGTAGGCAACGGCGCGCACCACCAAGACTGCGATCAGGGCGACCCATCCCCACCAGGGTGCCGGAACTGCGGCAGGGATGGTTTCGCCGGCACGTCCGACAATCGTCGCCAGAGGATAACGAGCGCGATCGGGATGATCAGATAGCCATGCGAGTAGTTCGGGTCCGATTCCCAGACAGATCGGAGATCGCGGAAATTGGGAGCATATGCCAGCCCGAACGCCAAGGTCGCCGCCGCCACGGCCCAGATTGTCGCCCGAGATTGCCGCTCGTTCGGAACCTGGACCAATCCCTGTACACCGTCGCCCGAGATCGACCCAGTCACACCGGTCGCGATAGCATTCGCGTCAACGGGCAAGCCTGCGCCTCGTGAGGGTTCCCGAGCGACCGTGACGTTGCCTACGGTGTGAGCCGGGGCACGAGCAATTTCAGCACCGTAAAGTGCATTCCAGGCACGGATCCGGCCGCTCGACAGCATGGCTTCGTCCGGCTCTTCCATCGGGAGTTCTTTACGAGCCGCCCAATCCTTGAGAATGGCGGCGTGCGCCGCGAATGTCATCGGCGAAGAGCCGGAAACCGATTGACCCACTCGATGATCTGGTCCGCGGTTGGATCGTCGCACGATCGATGAAGGGCAAACAAGACTTCATCACGGTCAACGGTTATGTTTTGATTGGTCATCGCTTTCCTTCCACCGTCTCGCGTAACTGGGCACGGACCTCCTCAATCCATTGCCCGGCCGTCTTCGCACTGACGCCAAGTACCATGGCGATGGACGTGCTCCTTTTGGACTCGAGCGGGTAGTCTTCCATGTAAAGGCGGAAGGCAAGCCGCTTGCGCTCGTCCGCGACGTGGCTCAAAACGTGTTCCACGTCCATTTGCTCGTCCAGCTCGTGGCGCGGGTCGCCTCCCGGAGCTGGCCGTAAGCCCCTTTGCCTGGACGTGCTCTCCGAGACGAGTTCGCGGTTTTCGTTCTTTTGCTCGCGCGGATCGCGTCGGCTGCACGGAACTGAACTCTCGGCACAAAAGCTATGCGCAGTCCTTTGCCATCCGCAGAGTCGGGATTGAGCATCGCGATCACGAGCTGCCCATGAGCTCGCGTAATGATGCTCTCACCCTCGTTGCGGTTGTTTCTGCCCACTCTGGAGCGCAGGATGCGCACGATCGTGTCCGAGACGTGCAGCACCAATGGATTCAAAACCCCTTTGTCGGTGCCCGGACCGAGATCCTGGATGGCGGCAATGATGTCTTCCATCTTAAAGTTGCGGAATCGGCCGGCCGTCACGGCCTGCCGCCATGCATCCAGATCTGTTGACCGCGGAGTAGCGTCCTCGCCGGTGTGGGTTTCCAAGGGCAGCGACCTCCTCTGTTGGTGCACTCCATCAATAAGCGATGCCAGCGGCAAAAATCCGGAAGTCCTGTGCAGATTAATCCTCCAGCCCGGCGTCGACAAAGGGAATTCAGGGCCCGGTTGGTTTCTGCCGCCTATCATGGTGGTGGTCGGCGATTTCGGAAACCAGCCTTCCGTGGAAATCCGATTACTCGTCCGCGCACATTTGCGCCCCCGTCAGGAAAAGGCATCTCCGTTCGAAAACGCCGGACGCCAAGGGCGGTGGCCGCCCGGCCATCAGAGGGCTGTGCGCTCGAGCGGCCAGATGGCCTCGGCCTCGACGCGAGTGAACTTCATCAGGCCGATCCAGCCGATTGCGCCTGCCAGGCCATAGCGAATCACCGTCCCGCCGACCGCCTGAAGTTTGTTTCGTCGAGGACGCGATCATGGGGGCCGGCCGCGCGGAGCCGGTCGGTGAGTACTCCTGAGGAGACCAGTGAATCCTCCAATGCTCGTCGAAATGCATTACTCCTCCGCCGGGCTGACGACAACCAGCGGTTGCCGGTAGATGCCATCGGACTCGAACATCGGGTCGTTGAACGCCGAGCCGGGCCCGGTGATAGTGGCCACCGATCGGGTGGGGGACGAGCCCATATTTCGCCACCATGTCCCCCCAGAGCGGAGCCAGCTCCGGCATGAAGGAGGACAGTGGTATCCCGCGAAGAAAAGGTGGAGCGCGCACAGCGGCGAGGGCCAGTCGACTTGGCGGGCATTGGAACATGGATTAATATGAAAATCGCACTAGATAGCTCACGTACCCTCAAGGAGGTTTTTGACCGCTACTCCAATCCCGACACGGACGACTACGGGTTTTTCAGGGCACATGTACCCTTGAAGCTAGCCCAGTATGGCCAGGATCACTTGATGTCTCGTTTCCAGGCTCGGCGGGTGCTCGGTTCGAGCGGTTCAAGGAAGTTTTCCTCGATTTTTCCGGTATCGAATCAATCGGCCAGGCGTTCGCCGATGAGATTTTCCGGGTGTACGCCGCGGACCATCCTGAGATAAAGTTGATCGCGGCTAATGCGAACGAGCAGGTAAGTCACATGATTGGGCGGGCCATTGCCGCCGAGGGAGAGCTCAGCTAGTGCGAACGCCTCGTTCCCACGCTCCCTCGTGGGAGAGCCCCCAGCGACGCTCCGGGTCGCCGTGGCACACGGCCGCAGGAGCGGCCGCAAAACCGTTCCCACGCCGGAGCGTGGGAACGAGATCGCCGGCATCCGCGTTACAGACTCTAAAATCGAGGGACTTCTTCCATGCCGTCGCCATTTCCCGGAATGGATCCCTATCTGGAAACACCCGACTTGTGGCCTGATGTGCATCACGAGTTGATCAGCCAGATCCGACAGGTATTGAACCCGGCATTGCGGCCGCGTTATGTGGCCCGTGTGGAACTACGCCTTTACGTTTCAGACGATGATGACCCAGGCCGTGACGTGCTCATTCTGGATGTGCGGATCGAGAAAGCCAGAGGCAAAAAAGCGACGAAAGGTCCGGCGCAGCCGCGCCGGCCATCGCGGAGCCGCTGGTCGTGCCTTTGTTGATCGATAACGAAATCAAGGAAGCCCGCCTCGAGATCCGGCATCTGCGATCGCGTTCGCTGGTCACAGTGATCGAGGTCCTCAGTCCCGCGAACAAGATTCGTGCGGCCGCGGGCGCGGCGAGTTTCATGCGCAAGCGTGAGGAAACGCTGGCCTCGGAGGTCCACTGGGTGGAGATCGATCTCCTTCGCGCCGGCGTGCCGTCGGTGACCAGGCCGCCATTGGTTTCCAGCGATTACCGGAACCTGGTGACCCGCGGCGGATCGAGCCATGGCACACTACTGGCCGGTGAGTGTGCGACAACCGCTACCGGCGATCGGCATCCCGCTGCGCACCCGGGATCCCGACATAACCTTGGACCTGGGCGCCGTGCTGAACGCGACCTACGACAACGGGGCTTACGACTTGTCCATCGATTATCGCAGGAAAGCTGAGCCGCCGCTTCCACGCGAGGACGCGGCCTGGGCTGATCGGTTGCTTCGACAACACGAGCGACGTTAAACTTACCGCGACCCCTTGCCCCAGACGAGAACGACCATGACCACAATCTCCTCGACGCGAACGACGACGACTCGCTGGGCTGCAAAATTGATCGACCCGTCCGAGACGCTTTACCGTCTCACGGTCGACGAGTACGAGCGGCTGGCAGACGTGCTGAACGATCAGCGGGTCGAGCTAATTGACGGATTACTGGTGACCAAGATGACGAAAAAACCGCCGCATGTCGTCGCCTGCGAACTGACTCGCACAACGTTCGAGGGTATTGCCCCGCGTGGCTGGCACACCAGGGCGGGCGACCCGGTAAGGATTCCTCGCTATAACGAGCCCGAACCCGACGTGGCGCTCGTGCGAGGAGAATTGCGGACCTACGCGGATCGCCATCCAGGACCGCGAGACATCGCCATCATCGTCGAGGTCGCCGACAGCAGTTTGGCGAAAGACCGGCGACGCGCCGGCGTGTATGGAGGGAAGGGCCACATCCCCGTTTACTGGATCGTCAATCTCAACGACCGCCAGGTCGAGGTCTACACGGGGCCACGGTCGACCGGCTATGCGTCGCGTGTCGATTACCGCGCTGGGATCGAATGTGCCGGTCGTGATCGACGGCGTTGAAGTCGGTCAGATTGCCGTCGCCGATATCCTACCCTGACCGTTGCATTAGCAAGACTTTACAGCATCCTCGAAAATCGCACGGAGGACCCCTAAAATCCCGCTCACATTGTCCAAATAGTATCGCAGTCGGTCCAGTAGTGCCGACGAACCCGTCAACTTCAAGAACTGCCATGTCTCTCCGGTCGTGACACAACCATACACCGGGGCCATCTTTCGGCCTGCCTCCTCATTGAACCGCCGCGCTGCTACCATCTGCGCAATACATTGGCCCAGACCGGCTTCAACATCATTCTTTTTAGCCTCCACAACGGTCATCACGGGCATGCAGGGGAGGCAAAGCAGGACCGATCGTCAGTATGAAGTCACATTCGCCGACCAATCCCTCCTCTGAATCCACATCCAAGCGCTGCCCGGAAAAGATGGAGAACCGATCGCCGCTGAGCTCGCCGGCGAGAAGGATCGGGACGACGATGAACTCACTGCGTGATTTCTCACTGATCAGGGCCAACCGCGTCCCGCGTGCCAGCCAACCAGGAAGCCAGTCCGGGACCGTGGCAGCCGGCAAATTCGGGAACAAATCCCTCTCTTCGGGCGAAACTCCAAGCTGTCTCTCAACGGTTTCCAGGGTGAATTCGCCGTATGCCAATGGGGTGCCTCTCGAAACACTCTGTTAGTTGCCAATCCGTACGGCGTTCGCACTTAGAGTAGAAGGTATGCTTATTTGCTTGGTGGAACGTTGTCATTGTAGTGAGCCTCCTTCGCATCGCCAAGGTTCGTGACGCGATACCGCACATCTCCTCGCTCAGCGGTCGTGGATCTGGCTGCGCCGGCACGGCGTCTCTGGCACGAACAGGCCACCAGTAGTAGGCGCGGTTTTGCAGTTCACGCACTCTTTGGCCAACGCATGTCCCGCCAGCTTCCGCACCGGCATGCCGTGGGTCACCAGGCCGCCATTGGTTTCCAGCGATTACCGGATCCTGGCGGCCCGCGCGGCCGATCGAGCCATGGCTCGCTACTGGCCGGTGAGTGTGCGACAACCACTACCGGCAATCGGCATCCCGCTGCGTGATCCAGATCCCGACATAACCTTGGACCTGGGCGCCGTGCTGAACGCGACCTACGACAACGGGGCTTACGACTTGTCCATCGATTATCGCAAGAAAGCCCAGCCGCCGCTTCCACGCGAGGATGCGGCCTGGGCTGATCGGCTGCTTTGAGAACACGGGCGACGTTAAATGTGCACTACGTCGGTCTCCCATCTACTGATTCCTCCGTTGACATCTACGGAAGAATCCGTAGTATATGGTCATGTGGCACCGAATTCTTGTTTCGGAAGGTGGTAGATCAATGGCGAGGCGACCACAAGAGACGCCAACGGAAGCCGAATTGGAGATTCTGAAAGTTCTCTGGGAACGTGGCCCCAGCACGGGACGGGAGGTACTGGATGTCCTGGTCGCACAGCGGAAACGAGCCTACACGTCGGTAATGAGCGTACTCAACATCATGGCGAACAAAGGCTAAGTGATCAGAAAACCAAATGGACGTGCATTCATCTATTCCGCCAAACGGCCGCGTGAAAAAACATTGGGCAAGATGGTCGGCAGTCTTCTGGGGCGTGCCTTCGAAGGGTCCGCTGCATCCCTGGTGTCTCAGTTGCTCGATCAATCGAAACCGACACCCGAAGAACTCGACAAAATTCGGAAAGTCATCGAAGAATACGAAGGCAGGAGTAACGTCCAATGAATCCGTTCTCGATGAATTTCGTGGCAGAGTTTGCGGAGCTTCTGACGACGGCGCTCTTTCACTTTGTTTGGCAGGGTGCCGTCCTCACGCTCATTCTGCTCGTCACAGTGAAGCTGCTGGACGTGAGGACTGCTCGACTCAGATACCTCCTTTCCGTTGGTACGCTGCTCATGATGGGAATGGCTCCCATCGTCACGGCGATGTTGCACCATCAGGGCAACTCGCGACCACAGCGTCCCCCTGTCGAGCTGTCAGGTCAATCAAATCCGATGATCGCGGAACACACCGCCATCAATGGAATCAATACGACTGGTCGCATTGTGGCTGACTTGCAAAAAGGATCGGCCTCTCCGTGGAATCCCAGCATCGAGGTTTATGTCCTCTTTGCATGGCTCGTAGGAGTCTCAATTCTCAGCACACGACTGGCGATTGGCTTCGGTGTCACCTTGTGGATTCGGGTCAATGTAAAACCTCTTTCTGATGAATTTGAGCAGCGACTTCGAATTCTCAGTGACAGACTAAGTGTGGATGCACGACAACGTGTTTTCGCATGTGTGAGAGTCGGTCAAGCGGTGGCCGTTGGGTTCATTCGCCCGGTCGTCTTGATCCCGGCGTCCTGGCTGACGCAATTAACGCCACAAATGATCGAAGCAATCATCGCACACGAATTGGCTCATATCCGCAGATGGGATTTATGGGTCAATCTCGTGCAACGCATCATCGAGACGCTTTTGTTCTATCACCCCGCTGTCTGGTGGCTCTCGAGTCGTATCCGTCTCGAACGTGAGATGTGTTGCGACGAAATGGCAGCCGGCTGTTTCGACCGGGAGTTGTATGTCCGGTCTTTGGAATCGGTTGCCAAACTTGGGCAAGGAAACCTACTCATGGCAACTTCGATCAATGGGGGAAAGAAAATGAAGTTGTTGAATCGAATCCGGTATTTACTTGGGCTTGCACCTGCCGATGCCGCAGGCAACTGGTGGGCCGTTGGTTTTGTGGCCACGATCCTGCCCTTTGCCGCGGCAGTTGCGTTTTCATTGTCTGCTGTGGCCACGCCCACCGTCGCAACGGCGGACAACGATTCTGCCGGGTCAAAGGCCACTACAAAGATCGTAGCCGGCAGCCCTCAGGCAAAGGCCGTCACCGTCACCGAGCAGTATGCCTGCCAGATCCACTCGTGGCGACGCATCGATGTCCGTGCGATCGACACCGGGTATTTGAAGGCCATCCCCATAAGCGAAGGCCAGGCGGTGAAAGCGGGCGAGCTGATGTTCGAGATCGTGCCGGTTCTTTACAAGGCAAAGCTGGACGCCGCGTTGGCCGATAGGGACCTCGCGCAACTGGAGTTGAATAACACCAAGAGGATGGCCGAGAAAAAAGGTGTCTCTCAGAATGAGGTGAAACTGTTCCAGGCCAAACTGGCAAAGGCCCAGGCCAACGTGGATCTGGCGGAGGCCGAATTGAACTTTACCAAGGTCAAAGCACCTTTCGACGGCATCGTCGACCTCCTGAAAGACCAGGGCAGCCTGGTCAAGGAGGGGGAGATTCTCGCGACCTTGTCCGATAACAGCCAGGTGCGGGTTTATTTCAACGTCCCCGAAGCCCGTTACCTCGAACACATGACCGACCTGAGTCAGCGTAAGGAGGACCTACAAATCGAACTCATTCTGGCGAACGGCAAAAAGTTCGGGCAGGTCGGCAAGCTCAGTGCGATCAAGGCCGATTTCAACAGCGAGACTGGGACCATCCCCTTCCGCGCGGACTTTCCGAACCCGGACGGCCTGCTGCGTCACGGTCAGAGAGGTACCGTGCTGGTCAGTCGAGTGCTGAATGACGCCATCGTCATCCCTCAACGGGCGACTTTCGAAGTTCTCAACAAGCGGTACGTTTACGTCGTCGACAAAGAGGATGTGGCGCACCTGCGCGAGATCGTGATCCAGAATGAATTGGAAGACCTCTTTGTCATCAAGAAGGGGGTTGGCGCGGACGACAAGATCATTCTCGAGGGGATCCGACAGGTTCACGACGGCGAAAAAGTGAAATACGAGGATCGCGTGCAGAAGAGGAGATAAATGAGAAAACCGCGGCTGTAACATATGTTCTGATTGCGCCGCCATTACGCTCAGGAACGGGACCGAAATAAGTTCCCGGATTGAGCTTGAGCACGCCGCTCGAGGGTGCTCACGGCAGGCCGCGGAGCGGCACAAAGACCGTTCCCACGCTGAGCGTGGGAACGAGAGTCCGCGGCGCGGAGCGTTTAGTCTCGAAATCAGGAACTTATTCCCGACCTGCTCCTTATGCACTCCTCGCCAGCGGATGCCCGGCCAGCTTCTCGAGGATCGCGATCGGGGCTTTCTCGGGCGCGGCCAGGCTCGACCGGCGGATGATGAAGGTCTGCTCGAGCGCATACTGGCCGCTCAGGCAGGCGTGGCTGGCGCTGTCGGTGAAGACGATCCAGGTCGAGCCGGCGGGAAACTCCCAGCGGTCTTTGCGGCAGGTCTCTTGAAAACCGGCGTCTTCCTTCATGGCGTGGTGGATCTTGAGCATGAAGCGGTCGTAAGGCGGACGGTCGACGACCGGCAGGCCCAGGCTGGCCGCGGCCCGCACTGTCAGGTGCTTCCAGTGGTCCAGGGCGCCCGGCTTCCGATGCAGCCCGATCCGATCCGCGAACTGGCCGGCCAGCGCCTCGAAGTGGTCGGTGGTGTGCCAGACCCGCGCCCGCTCCGGGTGGATGTTGGTGAAAATCCGCAGCAAGCGGTCGCCGTGCGACGGCCGCGTCGGAAATGAGTCGAAATGCAACAGGTCGTTCCGGGAATGCAAGCGCAACCTGGCGGCCTGATTCCTCGATCGGCCGAAAGCTCGCGAAGTCGATCTTCCAGCTCCCCGCGTACCGGTTCAAAAAGGTCCCCATGAACGCAATGGCACGTTGCGAGTAGCCACGCATGATCTCGTGGACGCGTGCCCGCTTGCACGACGTCGTCCTGGTCGACGCCCTTTCAATCGATCCTCGAGCGGCCGGTAGCTGATGTTCTTGTGATAGGAGGCGTCGACTTGCTTCTGGGTCACCAGAAATGCCCGGTCTTCGTCGGGCAAGAGCGGTGGAGAAACCGGGAAATACAGGATGTCGCCCGCCTCGAGTCCCCGATATTCAGGCCCGCTGGCTTCCGTGCCGAACCGCTCCGCGCCTAGCGTAATCCGTGCCATGGGAGATCACTCCGTGATCGATGCAACTTGTCGTAGCGGTCGTCACTGCCGGGATCATACCCCGATCGGCGAATCAGGAAAGCAGGAACTCGCTTGCGCCAAACCGAAGTGCCGTAATGTCCACCAAGCATCCTGGTCTGATGCTGAATGACGGCCTACCAGTGCATCACGTAGCCGCCGTCGACGTTGATCGTCTGGCCGGTGATGTTGCGTGCCTGGCTCGAGGCGAGGAAGACGGCCATGGCCGCGATGTCCTCGGGCTGTTGCCAGCGGTTCAAGGGGACGAGCTTCTTGATCTTATCGGCTGTCCAAGCTTCGTAGGTTGACCGCTCGGATTCCGGCTGTTCTCTGGCCCAGGCTTCATAGACGCCGCGGTTGAGCGGCGTCTGGACCATGCCAGGGCAGAGCGTGTTGACCCGCACGCCGGACGGGGCAAGGTCTTTGGCGGCGCACTGGGCGAAGTTGATCAGCGCGGCCTTGGCGGCACTGTACGGAGGGTCGGTCTGCGAGCCGATCTGGCCGGCGACCGAAGAAAGAAAGAGCATCGAGCGCGACGAGCTGCCGCTCTGACCGTTGGTGTGGATCAGTCTCGCTGTCGCAGCGTGCCGCGGCCGCCATCGCGGGGGCGAACGCGTGCGCCACGTTCACCGCGCCGATCAGGTTGATTTTCAGCACGGGCTCCCAGTCGGCCGGCTCGAGCTTCCAGAACGGAAAGCCGAATTTGCCCGAGCCGACGCCGACGGCGAAGACGACGTGGTCGCACTGGCCGAAGCGATGCTCGACTTCCTGGGCTGCCTGGCGAACGGCGGCATAGTCGGTCACATCGGCCACCAGGCCGAGAGACTGCGGGAGTGAGCGGGCCAGATCGTGGACGCTCGGGTCGCGATCGATGGCCGCGACATGCGCACCCTCGGCCGCAAACGCCTTTGCGATCGCCGCGCCGATCCCTCGCGCCGCCCCGAAGACAACGCACCACGTTCTCCGCCAGTCCGAGATCCACAATCGCTTCGCCCCGGAAGTCGATGATGCCGTTCATTTACTTGGCGCCTGACGGCCGGCTTGCTGGTTGCCGCGGCCGATGTCGACCATCCGGTCGCGAATCGACCCTTCGGCATTCTTGGCCTGATTGTTCTCCCGGGCCTCGCGAACCTGCTCGGCGGCGAGTCCGCTACCCACCGACGGCTTGCCCTTGGCGCTGGCCGACTTGCTTTTCCCCTTGCCTTTACCCTTACCCCTGGTCCGTGGGCGAGGCCGCTTGACCCCCGCCCTGGGACTGCGGGGCTTCGATCTCCGCCGGTTGCTCCGGCAGCGCATCGGTCAGCTTGAATCGTCCAAATCCCGCCATCGTGATCATCTCCTTCGGAAACTGAGTGGCTCGTGCGCTAGTGGCTAGTAGAGCCGAAACGTGTCTGGTTTTCACTAGCAACTTGCCACTTGCCACTGTTCCCGCGGTTCTTCACTCGCAACCAGCAACTAGCCGCTCCCCGCTTTTTCACGGTAGACTGGTGAACGTAGCTCGCCTGATCTCTTCCGGGCGTTTTCTCGCCGTCCCTCTGCCCTCGCCCTCATCGGAGACCTCTCATGACGCAGGAACCTGAATCGACCAACCGCCGCGACTTTGCTCGGAATGCCTTGCAATCGCTGACGGCGCTCGTCTTGATCGAGGGACTCTGGTCGCGCCGGCTCCTCGGGGACGACGTCCGGCCCATCGTCGATGCCTGGTTCAAGGAGCTCAACGCGATCAGCCAGGACGTGCACGAACACCGCACGAAGGACATCGAGTTCCAACAGTCTTTGGAGCGTCTCTACCAGCGGGTCGACCTGAATGCCCTCTTGAAGACGCTGGACTTCGACCGGCTCGCCCCCGGGGTGAATTTCCCGGCGAAAGGGGCCAAGAGCTTGCCCGTCGACTTCTCGCACGTCGGCGGCTTGCCGGTCAAGCTGCCATTCGGCGGGCAGATCTTCGCCATGCGCAAGGGGCGCTCGGTCGTCCCCCACGGCCACGACAACATGGCCACCGGGTTCCTGGTTCTGAAAGGAAATTTTCGAGGCCGGCATTACGATCGCGCTCGAGGATCACGCCGACCATTACATCATCCGGCCGACGATCGACCGCGAGTTTCGACCTGGCGAATTCTCGACGATCTCCGACCACAAGGACAACGTCCACTGGTTCACCGCCGAGGGTGAAACCGGCTTCATCTTCAATGTCCACGTGATGGAAACGAACCCCGAGAACCCCAAACGACCCGGCCGCGTTTACGTTGACCCGATGGGTGAGAAGCTCTCCGGCGGCCTGATCAAGGCCCCCAAGATCTCGTACGGCAAGGTCAACCAGCTTTACGGCTAACCGATCTCAACATCGGATCATTGTGTGAATCTTCGCCATATCTTACATTAACGTAAACACGCGGACGACTCGGCATAAGTCCCGGATCAAGGCGTTCGCACAAGCCGCTGCACGGCGAACCGCGGCATGGCGTGCGACTTGAGAGACGACCCCAACGGTGGTGGGAGCCTCACGGTGATCGATATCGGCACGACGCTCAACCAGAGGTTCCTCCTGGAGAAGGAACTGGGCCGTGGAGGCATGGGGGCGGTCTATTCGGCCACTGACCAGCTCTTGCAGCGCAAAGTCGCCATCAAGGTCCTCAAGGAACAGAGCGGCGAGGAGGTCGGCAAGAAGCTACGGCTGGAGGCGCAGATCGCCGCCCGGCTGCTGCACGATAACGTCGTGCGGATCTATGACTTCGGCCAGGCCGAAGCGACCTATTTCTTGGTCATGGAAGAGGTCAACGGCACCAGTTACTCAAAACGGTGGCGGCATCTGTCGCTGGCCGAACGGCTGCGAGATCCTGGCCCAGGTGGCCGAGGCGCTCGATTACGCGCATCACCAGGGGGTGGTCCACCGCGACGTCAAGCCGGCCAACGTGCTGTTGACCGCCAGCGACGTGCCCAAGCTGTCTGACTTCGGGCTCTCGATGATCGCCGAGCAAGGAGACAAATCGGGCGTCATCCGGGGCACGCCTCATTACATGAGCCCGGAGCAAACGCGAGGGAGCCGGCTGGACTACCGTACCGACTTGTATTCGCTGGGGGTGATGATCTACGAGTCGGCAACCGGCAGCTGTGCCGTTCACCGGGTCGTCGGTCTCGATCATGTCGCAGCACTTCTCGGCGAGTCCCGAACCGCCGCGGTCGCGCAATCAGCTGATCTCGCCGGAGCTCGAGGCACTGATCTTGTCGCTGCTGGCCAAGCGGCCCGAGGAGCGGCCTGGATCGGGAGCGATCGTGGCGCAGGCGCTGCGCGAGGAGATCGAGCGGATTCGCGAACGGGAAAGTCCGGGACGGCGCCGACAACCGCGATCAGCGCGTGGGGCGGGAGCGGGAAGCCATGGCGGACCGTCAGCGCGACGACACCCGCGATGACCGATGCCCTTGCCCGCGTCAAGCCACCAGGCGGCCAACGGACCGGCAACGGGCTCAGGCTCTCCGGCTGACCTCTGCAGCCGACGTCGCCGACGAGCCGGGCAAGCGAGTCAGATCCGGACCGACGCGATCACGCCTCCGCCGGCCACCGGGTGGCGGCCACTCGCCATCGGTCTCCCTCGCCGTCGCCACCGTCGCCAGCACCGGCGGCGTCACGGCCTTGATCCGCTCGCCCCTGGTCCGCCGGATGCTCGAGGTGGTCCTGGCCGAGCCGGTTCTCCTGTCCGCCGAAGAGCGCTATCTCCACGGCCACTATCTGGCCTACCTCTTGAGCGGCTCGCGCCGCCGCGGCCTGTTCCTGCGCCGGCCGCTGGAACCCCGCAACGCCGACCGCGGCCGGCTGCTTCTGGGCCTGACCTACGCGATCCTCGCCGGCGGCGGCGAAGAGGCCATCCGCGACGCGGCCGCGCTCCTGGACCAGCGGATCGAGGTCCGCTCGATCCTGTCGCCGATCGTGGTGGCCAAGTACCTGGCCTGCCGCGAGAGCCCGGCCAAGCGCAAGCTGTTCCGCCAGACCCGCAAGGCCATCGGCCAGGCCAGCTACTACGCCCAAAAACGATGATCGACGCCAAGGGCGTGCTCAACCCCGGCTTGATGCCGCAGAGGCTGGAGGACCTGCAACTTGCTCGCACCGCCCCGCGACGACGTCGACGACGTCCTGGTCGAACGCTGGAACCGCGTCACCGAGGTCTGGCGCAACGAGGTCGAGTTCCGCACCGCGGTGCTCCGCTACGCCACGAGCAAGGCCCACCGCGACCCGGCCAGCGCGGCCTTGTGGCCCGAGGTCGTCTATCCCTTGATCGAGCGTGCCCGCTGGCACCGCCGGATCCGTCCGCGAACCGAAGCGGTGTGGGACTACGTCTGCGGCCGGTTGCACGTTCCCGACGCCGGCGTCGTGCTCGACCGGGCGCTTTCCCGCTCCGTGCCGGCCCCGCTGGTCGCTCAGCTCGACGACGAGATGAACCTCTTCGTCGATAACCCGCGGCTCGACGACGAAGAGGCCGACCCGTTCGCCGCTGCTCGCGCGACGAGGCCGACCGCCTGGCCGCCTCGCTCACCGACAGCCGCGTCGACCTGGCGGACTGGCCGCCGAGCTGGATCGAGCCCGAAAGGAAAAGAGCCTGTTGCGGCTGGCCGATCCCGACCCGCTCCGCTTCTTTCAGGGGCAGCTCCACGAACTCTGGAAGGAGGCGCTCACGGTGCTCCAGAGCCAGGCTCAGGCCCGGCCGGGCGCCAAGCCGGCCAGCCACCGCCACGTCCCGGTCGGCCCGTACCGACTGATCGTCATCCCCTCGATTCGCGGCCGGGCCGCCGGCCAGATCGCCATCCAGGGCATGACCAACAAACAGATCGAGCTCACCACCCCCCCGGTCCGCACCAAGGGCTCCGCCACCAAACCACTCCTGGCCGTCTGGGTCTACGACGATAACAGCCTCGCCATCATTCACCTCGACTTCATGAACACCGAACGCTACGTCCTCTGGCACGCACCCCGAGGCCACCAGCTCAATTTCGACGATGCCGGCCGACTTCAACCACGAGCTCTATACCCTGGGCATGGAAATCCCCGACCAGCTCGACAAAGTGCTCACCCGTCGCTTCAAGCCCCGTGCCCGATAAACTAATTGATTCGACCTCGAAGTCGTTTCCACCTTGGTGGTTCCCTCGCTTTCGGATAGGATTCGCGCGAACAGGATGTTCATAGTGGAGAGCCGACTGACATGACGTCGAATGATGCGAACGGAGTCGCGCCGGCCAACCGCCCATCCTTACGACGCGATGACGCGGTGGGTAAGGCCCCTGAGCCAGCCGAAATCGAGTCCCAGGCCGAGCCTCGGTCGCAAGTGAGACCTCCGCCGGATGGGCCCGGATCGAGCGCGCCTGGTGGGTCGGGCTCGGCGGTGCGATGCTGGTATTCTCGGCTTTCCCGATCGCCAACCTGTTCTTGGGACTCTCGACCAAGGACTACGGCCTGTGGTATCAGGTGGGCCTGGCGGTCCGCCAGGGACTGGATATCTATCCCCGGCCGGAGACGGGCCGGCTCTTCCCGTTCATGTATCCCCCCTCCGCCGCGGCGATGCTCGCCTGGGTCAGCATGCTGGGCTCGATCGGGTCGCTGCTGGCACTCGTGCTGGTGAACTCGGCGGCGTGGGTGGTCTGCATCTGGCTGTCGGTCTGGCTGGCGGCCGGTCCTCGAGCGCGACGACATCCTCTGGTCGTGATCGTTCCGTCGCTCTCGATCATCGTGTTGGTTTACAACGTTTACCTGTTGGGTCAGCCCAACCTGTGCTCCTGGCACTCCTGTTGGGGTCGTTTGCTTGCCTTCGGCTAGGGCGGCCGATCGGCGGCCGGGGCCCTGCTGGCCACGGCCGCGGCCATCAAGGCGTTCCCGATTCTGGTCCTCGGTTACCTGATCTACCGGCGGATGTGGACCGCCTCGGCCGCGACGGTGGCCGTGCTGGCCGCCTGGCTTCTGCTCGCCCCACTTCCTTTCCGCACACCGGCCCAGGCGGTCGACGATCTGGTCGTCTGGTCACAAGGGAATGCTCTTCACCTACAACACCCACGGCATCGCCCAGCGCCCGTTTCGGTCTTACAGCTACAAGAACCAGTCGATCATGGCGCTGGCGCACCGCCTGCTCCGCGACGTGCCGGCCGATGGCGAAACGGTCTTGTCGAGACGGGCCACGCCTGGCCGGCCCGCGGCCTTTGAAGGGACTGCCGCCCATCGACCCATCGACCGACCTGCTCACGTTCCTGAAGCCGCACGCCCAGGCGGACATCGACAAACGCGCCTCCTCGGGCACGGGAATCGCGGCAAGTCGCGAACGGCAGGTCAACCAGGCGACCGCCGAACAACCCTCGCGGTGGGACGATTCTCTCCAGGGTGCCGAAGCCGCGCTGCGCACCGCCTGGAGGGTCAACATCGCCGATTTGAATTTTCGCGCGGTGACGGCGATCACCCTGGCGGCCATGCTGGGTTTGTGCCTGTTCGTCGCGGCCGTCTTGCCGCCGAGAAATCGTCGAACCCGCAGACCGACGCCCTCGAGTTTGCCCTGGTCACCTTGCTGACCGTGATGTTCTCCCCCTTGTCGTTCAACTACGCCTACGTATGGCTGATCTATCCGACGACGCTGGGCCTGTACCTGGTGATCAGCGAGTCCCCGGCCGCCCCGATGGCACCGTCTCAAGGTCGCCTGGATCACGGCGGTGATCCTGATTCCCGCCCTGGCGATCCCCATGCCGCTTCTGGCCCAAGCCTACGGAAACCTGTTCGTGCCCGCCTTGCTGCTGGTTTTCGGTCTGGGGGCGATGCTCTTCTGGGCGGGTCGTCGTAGCGACCGGTCATCAGATGGTATAGCGACGGCCTTGCCTGTGCGTGAGTGCCACGCAATTCCCCAGGCAAGCACCGTTCTGGTTCACTCACAGGTTCGGATCTGAGGGCTGAACAATGTCAGTCGTCCGACCTTCCAGGCCTATTCAGGCCACCGGCAAATCAGTCAGTCTGGGATTGCCTTTTTCCGGGCTTTGGCCAACAATGCCGCCTCTTCAGGCGAGGCATCCAGCGCGAAGGATTGCGGCGGATGGACGGCTCACGGATCGCGGTCGCGGGTTGATCGCGATCCAGGCGGCGGCTGAATGTACGGTCAAGGGAGCGGAACCCACCCACCACGGCCGCTCTCCCCAGACGGACGAGGCAGAGCGCGGTGTGGTTGGTTTGATCTGATCCCCGCGACAAGCAGCCGCGAGCGATACAAAGGCGAAGCAAGGAGGCGTATGCCGATGGCGCGCTGGTTCGTTGACCGTCTGCCCCAACGGGGGCTTCCCTCGGTCAGCCTGAGGCGGCTGCTCCCCGAAGCCCAATTCGTGGGGTGCGTGGACTGGAAAGTCTTTGGTTGCACCGACGATCATCGCCGGCTGGAACCAGGCCAGGTGTTCGTCGCGGCCCGGGAGGCACGAGCCGGGTTACGACGGGCATCTCTTCGTGCGCGAGGCGCTCGAACGAGGGGCGGCCGGCGTGGTGGTGGAACGCCCCTGCCCTGAAGCCGGGCGGCTCCAGGTCGTCGTCCCCAATGCCACGGCGGCCCATGCGCGAATTTGCCAGGCCCTGGCCGGCGACCCCTCGCACCAGCTCGTGACCATGGGGGTCACCGGCAGCTTCGGAAAAACGATCACGGCTTTGATGGTGCGCTCGATCATCGACGCCGCCGGCGATCGATGCGGACTTGTCGGCTCACTTGGCTTCTGCGATGGGTCCACGACCCGCGCGCTGGGCGCCGGTTTCGATCCGGCGACCGTGAGAGATCGGTATGGGTGCTGGCGGAACGGCTCGATCACGGCTCGCGAGCCACGCGATCATGAGCCCGGGGCCTTCGCACCGGGCGCGGCCGGTCTGGCGGCCTTGCTGGCCGAGATGGTCGAGCGCCGTTGCAAGGGAGGCGTCCTCGAGGTTGCCAGCGAGGCCCTTGCGCACCGTAGCTTTGAAGGGATCGCCTTTCACGCCGCGGTCGTGACCGATGTCGCCGCGCCTCTCGGGTTCCCACCCGAGGTGCTACTGCAAAAGCGCCGGGCCAAGGCCAAGCTCTGTCGCCAGGTCGTGCCAGGGGGCGTGGTGGTGGTCAACGCCGACGATCCCAACGCGGAGATCCTGGGCGGAGTCAACCTCGATACACGCCGGGTCGCCTTCGCTCTTGAGCCGGCGGCCGCGGCGAGAGGAACCGTTGACGTCAGAGCGCGGCTCGAGCGAATCGATGGCTCGGGCACGCGGATGTTGCTCCACGGCTTCAACCGCGAGCTGGCCTTGCACCTGCCTTTGGTCGGCACGCGGGTCGCGACCTGCGCACTGGCCGCGGCGGCTTTGGCCTGGGCCATGGAGATCGACGGGGCCGATGTCGTCGCCGGGCTGGAGTCCGTCCAGACCATCGCCGGACACCTTGAGGCGGTTGTCGAGGGCCAGGATTTTGACGTCCGGATCGATGCCGCTCAAACTCCCGACGACGTCGCCGAGGCCTTGGCCGCGCTGCGGGCCGTCGCCGCCGGTCGCGTTCACTTGGTCTTGAGCGCCGAGGGATGCGGCGACCGGGCCGTACGACGCCGGCTCGCCGAGATCGCCGAGAACGGCGCCGATCGTGTGATCTTGACACTGAGCAACCCCCGAACCGAAGACCCCAACCAGATTCTCGACGACCTGCTGGCTGGCTTTCGGCGCCCGGCAAGGTCCGCGTCGAGCCCGACCGACAGATCGCCATCGAGACCGCGCTCGCCCACGCCCGTGCCGGTGATGTCGTGCTGATCGCCGGCAAAGGCCGCCATACCTACCAGATCTTCGCAGATTCCGTCATCCCCTTTGACGACCATGCCGTCGCTCGGCAGTGGCTTCGCGCCAAC
This sequence comes from uncultured Acidobacteriaceae bacterium, assembly GCA_963838015.1. Taxonomy (GTDB): domain Bacteria; phylum Acidobacteriota; class Terriglobia; order Terriglobales; family Acidobacteriaceae; genus Sulfotelmatobacter. The sequence goes on from CAWIPG010000002.1 coordinate 1,607,673, forward strand.
CCTGGCACGATCGACTCAGTGCTCAGCCTGAGTCGTGCGGGAGAATCGCTTTCTCTGGCTGTGTAATACTTTGCGCCGGCTCGGAATTACTCGGCTTGGTTTTCGCGAACCAATTGCTATTCCGATTCGTCTGAACAGTAGTTGCGGAGAGATACGGGGGCTTTCCGCGACGCTGTCAGCTCAAGAATCTGGCCCGCGATAACGAATAACCACTCATACACGACGGCGCTGAACTAGAGTGGAAATAGGATTGAAAACCTGCGAGGAGCGCACGATGATCATGAAACAAGCACAATCCGACTCTCCGAAAGCCTCCCCGGCGTGACCAGGGGAGCAGCGATCTCGACCCAGCCAAGCTCGAGCGCGACGCTCCGCGAACTGGCCTTGCGAGCCCACCAACTTGTCCGGGCCATGGACGGATCGGGCGCTGGTGCCGACGAGGCGCAGAGCAAGAGCTGACCGAGGTGCACGCCCAGATTGTCCGTCTCCAACGGAACCTCGGCTCGCATCAACTGGACGACCTGGCCACGTACGTCGCCGCCCTGAGAGAGCGAGTCGAAGAATGTCTTGCCTGAGCCGTGAGATTGGAGAGCACTGTGGCCTTCGTGCACTCAACGGATTTGGTCGGAGGGCCTCTGTCCAGCGACCTCTTCTTCGCCACGACCATTCAGGCACTGATCCTGTGCTCGCGGCAGGTACGGTCGTAGGTCGCTTCCAGGTCGACCGGCAGGCAGAGGTTGCCGCGCAGCCAGAGCGGCATCGTAGGAAGAACCAGCCCGAGCTCGCAGTCTCTCTTGCCAGATATCGAGGCTCGCTTGTCCCGAGTGATCGACTGGCCGATAGGCGGCCGCGGAGAGATCGGCATCCAGCTTCATCTCTCCTGTCCAGCCAAGCCGCTTCAAGAGTTCGTCATGCCAGTCGGAATGTCGGTCGGTGACCACGTCGACGACGACAAGCCCGATACCCTGCTGGATATAGGCCGCGCACTTGGTGACAAAGGCATCCCGATTGGCGGGCCGGTCTTTGTTCGAGGGGCTGAGCAGTTCGATCGCTCCGGCCAGGGTCGGACCGCCTTCGCGGTCGAACACCAAGACCTCCACGACATCGGTGATTAATGGGAAGCGGGAATCGTGAGCACGGGAGCCGGCACGGTCCAATCCGTTTGGACCGGTTCCGCTGGCCAAACCACGTTCGGCTCGAATTCTGTCTCACTAAACGTCGCCACGTCGATCTCGATCCCGAATTGCACGTTGGGTTCGGCGAAATAGCCCTCGGGCAAGCGACGGTTAAGGTCGGAGGCGATATACGTTGCCCACGCATGGTGAAATGAATGCCAGTGGCGGCGCAAAACGAGTGGGGGTCGGAAGTGGTCCAGAAGCGGCATGTCTCGGCCCTTCATCTCACGAGAATTGTCCACGCTGGATGAGTAAATCACGTAACTCCGTGTCATAATGAACTTCAATTCATTATCCGCGATCGGAATGATGGCCGGCAACGTGAGTCGTCGGCTTGTATCCTGGAAACCGTGACCGCTCGCACATCGCGTTGTTCGGCCCGCCCCGATTCGATAAGCTGAACGCGAGGAGGAGGTCCTCGTTTCATGCGGAAATCGTGCGGTCGTTGGGTTGTGCGTCTTGTCGGAAACCGATCCGTTCGCGGGACGCTCATGGTGGTCGTGGTCCTTGGCGCTGGCCTGTGGGGGCCATGTTCCCCGACTGTCACGCAGGCGGTTGCCCAGGAACGCGGGATCGCCGCGTGATCTGCAAGACTCCGGCGACCGGGGAACCAGCCCCGACGGTCGACACCGAAGATGGCGCGGATGCGGGCGCCGACGGCAAAGGCTGGCACGACTCGCGGCGACTCATCCGAGTCGGTTCTGACCTCGATCTCCCACACCTCGGCGCCGATCGTGGTCGTCACGGTCGTGATCGCCGTGATGTCGTTTTACTTGATCGCGCTCGTGGTCTGGATGGCCCTCCACTATCGCACGCCGGCCGCAATTCCACGCGACCTGGTGCGCGACGTCCAAAACCTGCTGGACCAGAACAAGTTCAACGAGGCCTATCATCGGCTCGTGGAGGATCCGTCGTTCCTGGCACGGGTGCTGGCCAGCGGGGTGCGCAAGCTGCCGGCGGGCATTTCGCAGGCGCAGCGGGCCATGGAGCTGGCCAACGAAGACGTGACCATGGAGATGGAACATCGGACGACCTACCTGGCCACCGTGGGAACGCTGGGACCGATGATCGGGCTGGTGGGAACAGTCTACGGCATGATCATGGCCTTCCAGGTCATCGCGCTCGAGGGCAGCTCGCCCCAGGCCAGCCAGCTCGCGGCGGGGATCTCGACGGCACTTTACGCCACGCTCGAGGGAATCGCGATCTCGATTCCGGCGATCTTCTTCTACGCCATGTTACCGCAACCGGATCGCCCGGCTGTCGCTGGAAGTGGGGATGGCGGCTGAGCCTTGCTGGAGCAGTTCGCGCCGGGCGTGCGGCCGGCGATGCCTGGCCCGACCGCCAACCACAGCCCGGCCCCAGCGCCATCGGCACATCCTCATCCCTTCGCTCTCAGTGCGACGCTGGCGGCCACCGGGGCCAATGCCCCGCGCCCGGCATTGCCTGTCGGCTGAGACATGACGATGAATAACCGTAACTGCACAGAGGCTCCATGCCCTCACGTCGCAGACGAACGGCGACTTCGAGCGTGCTCAATCCCAACCTGACGCCGCTCCTGGACGTGGTGCTTCAGCTCATCACGTTCTTCATGATGCTGGTTCATTTCGGCACGAGGCTGGAGGGGGCGACCAAGGCGGTGCGGCTGCCGGTGGCGCCGGCCGCGCTGCCCGGGTCGGACCTGACGTTCGACCGGCTGGGAGTGGCGATGGACGCCCAGGGCCGGCTGCTGGTCGAGGGCCGTGCGCTTGACGAAGAGGCCGCATCGGCATGGTGGGCCGACCAGGCCAAAATCCGCCGCGCCGGGCTCGAGACCCTGGGTGAGCCGGCCGCGGCTCATGACGAGTTGCCGACCGTGGTGATTCTGCGGGCCGATCGGGCGGCCTCGTACGGGGCGGTCCGGCGGGCCCTGGCCGAGGCCCAGGACAAGGGCTTTGCCCACTTCAGCCTGGTCGTTTTGCGGAGGCGTGGGCAATGAGCACGGGTGCTGGACTGGGGATGGGGCTGAGCTTGTCGCCGGCCGAGTCGGCGCCGGCGATGGCGGTGGCCGACATGGCCGACGCCTCGGTCACGGCCGCTATCGGCCCGGACCGCCCGAGGAGGTCTCGTTCCCGGTGGCACCGATGCTCGACATGGCGTTTCAACTCCTGGCCTTCTTCATCCTGACATTCAAAGCCCCTTCCGCCGAGACCCACCTGGATCTGGACCTGCCCGCGACGCCGGTGGCCCTGCCCGCCGCGTCGCGTGGCGAAGCTCATCCGACGCCCGCGCGAAATGTCGACACCGACCTGGAAAATGACCTGTTGGTCCGCGCCGAGGCCGACGACCTGGGCGACCTGAAGGCACTGCGGCTGGGCGAAGCCCCGCTTCCCGATCTGGCCACGCTCGGCAAGCGGCTCCGCCGCTATACCGAACTACTGGAGGGCCGGCCGCTCCGCGTCCGCCTGGTCGCCGACGATGGTCTGCGCTATGAGCCGGCCGCCCGGATCATCGCCACCTGTTCGGCTGCCGGCGTCGCCGCGATCCGGCTGACCCAGCCAGGGGCCACGCCTCCCCTGCCCGGCGGCGGAGCAAAGCCCCCGGGGATCAACAAGAGCCGCGGCCTGCCCGCAACCGGAGGGCCGTGATGAACCGTCGACTTCGCGGTCAAGCACGTCGTTCGTCGTCGGCGTCCATCCTGGTACTGGGATGTTGCGCCTCGTCTTTCGCCGACGATGCCGAATCTTCGCACCAGCTCACCCTGGCCGACCTGGCCGCGTATCGCGCGGCCCTGACGGGCAAGGCAACGCGCGACGATGCGCAGAGCGTCCGACCCGCCGGCCCGCGTGAGTTTCAGAGACATCTGGAATCGCCCCGACGCATTTCGCGGCCGCCGCGTGACGGTCCAGGGACGCGTCGAACGGATCTTTCGCCAGGGGCCGGTCGGTAGCTTCCCCGCCCTGGCCGAAATCTGGATCGCCTCACCGGCGGGCGACCCGTTTTGCCTGGTCGTTCCCCAGGAGAGTCACAGGCATCCTCTCCGTGAACGATCACAGTTTGAAAGACCGTCCACGATCGCCGCAGATTCCCGAGCCGGGTCAACGGTTCGATTCACCGGCACCTTTCTCAAGATGGTACGCTACGCGGCCGGGGATGGCGACCGCCTGGCCCCGTTGATTGTGGGAGACCAGCCGCCGGTGCCAGCAGAGAAAGCCACCCAGGCCGAACGGCGCGGCGCTGTCATTCCGACGACGCGATCAAGCCGTGGGCCGGTTCGCCGGCAAGCTGGCTGCTCGGGCTGACGCTGGCGATCCTGGCGGCCGGACTGGTGGCCTGGCAGCATTTGCATGTGCCCATCGCGACGAGCTAGCCTGCGAGGCTCGCGCCGGCAGAAGACCGCCCTCGCTGGCCGCCGATCCACCACTCGAATTCATCGAACCACACGACCGATCTCTGAAGACGAACTCGCTCCAGAAAATGCCTGAACCCGCGATACTTCCAGACCGGCTCCGGGGTTAAATAGAACACACCACGTCCTATTTCTCGAGTGCAGTCAACGCCTTTCAGGTCCGAGTCGAAGACGGCACGACTGACAGACGATCTTTGCTTGCTGTTCGGGCACTGCATCTGTTTGAGGCTCTTCCCATGATCACGCAATCGGCAGGATTCGCGGAGCTTTGCTGGTCGCTTCGATCTTAGCGCTGTCGGTCGTGCCGCAGCGGTGCCACGGCGGCGGCCACGGTGGCGGACGGCGGCGGCGGTCATTCGGGGAGGGGGCGGCGGAGCCGCGCGAGCACCGCATTTCTCCGGCGGCAGCCGGCGTACAAGGCACCTCGAATGCCACACTCGGCGACGCCGGCTCGGCAACTCGGGCGGTCAACACTCGCGGGTCGACCAATCCCAAGCCCACACCAACAACACACGCCCGACTGGCAACAATCAGCCAGGCCAACCAGAGCCAGACCAACCGATCGCACAGCTGGGGCAGCAATCAGACCTCGCGCGCAATAAAGCCGCGATCATCGCAGTGTCCACACCAACCTCGGTGCCGCCAGTACGACGGGATAGGATCGGTGCCGGCCAGTTCAACCGCTGAACACCCCGCCGACACTCGCCGACGTCCACCGGCGTCACCCCGAACACCTACACCTATGGCTCCGGTCAACGGCGCCCACAGCTACCGGGCCTATGGCTATGGCAACGGCTACCGCAACCGTCGTTACGGAAGCGGCTATGGCTACGGCGGTCCCAGGGCAACAACCGCGCGAGTCGTCGCACGGCTCAGGTCGGTGCAAGCGAGCCTCGCACCATCGATCACGACTACCAGGGGCACCGCGTCCGCGCGATGCAGGCGATCTCGATGGCGATCCGTCAGCTCTCGCACCGGTCGATGGTCTACAGCGGCATGGGATTTTCGGCCGGCATGAACAACGGCCGGGGCATGGGAATGCGACAGGGTGCCGGCGGAGCGGATGGCGGCAGGCAGGCGCCGGGCGCCAGCCCATGTCCCAGGCCCAATCCGACGCCCGGATGAGCCAGGATCTGCGCGACCTTGCAGGGGATCAACATGCAGCTCGCCAGCCAGGGAAACGAATACCACCGGCCACGCCCGGGCAGCGGACATGTCCAGCGAGCAATCCACGAGCTTAATTTCGCTTTATCGATCCGCTTGACGCGGTCGGCCGTCCGACCGATCAATCTTTGACAGCCTCGAGCGACTTGGAGATCAACAGCCCGCTCTCGGCGACCTCGATCAGGTAGACCTTGGTCCTTCATCTTGACCTCGGCCTCGAACGTGTGCTGGCCAATCCCGGTCGAGCGGGTGATCATCACCGATCTCGCCGCCGTTCGCATGCTCGTGCAACGAAGCCCGTACGGCGGCCGGGCAGTCGGAGAGCTTGATCTCCTCGTCGTCGATGACGAGGACCTTTTCCACCAGCGTCCCGTCCTCGGCGACCACGATCTCGTACGACTTGCCCTTGTGGTCGACGACGGTCTGATAGATCGTGACGCCGTACTTCATGTCCCTGCCGACCGCGTCGATCTTTTCGCCAAAAGCCTCGCTTCGGAACGTGGCCTGGACGGCCGCCGGGCAGCGGTCAAACGGGAGTTTCTCTTCGTCGACGGCCAGGTTCATCTCGGTGAGAGTGCCGTCCTCCAGCACGCCGATGGCGTAGGTCTTGCCGCCGATAGCCACATCGGCCCAGTAAACCGTCCCGGCGTCTGCGTCTTTCTCCTTGGTGACGGTCTCGATCTTCGTCCCCTTCGCTTCCGTCTGGAATGTCTTCCGTACGGCTGCGGGGCAGTCGGAGAACTTGACTCATCTTGATCGTCGGCCGACTGCGACCCCGAAGAAGAAGCCTGACAACACGGCAATCATGACCCACAACGGCTGCATGACGACCTTCCCGGCTCCCAGAGCGCATGACAATGGCAACTCACGATGACAGGCTCACTGCTTCAGTTTCGGCCGGCTCAGACGGAGCGGTCAATACCCATCGACCGGATCATTACAACCGGGCCGCCATCGCCAGAGATCGCCGGTCTTGACCCACCGCGCCCTGATGTCACAATTCTCGTAGCTTTGACCATCGAGGAGGGGTCATCGCTCATGCCCAAATCAACCGTTCCGATCTCGTTGGGCGAAAGTCCCCTGACCGATCCTCGGTCGCTGGGGAGCTCGGCGTCATTCCACGTGCTTGTGGTGCTGCTGGCGTCGTTGACCGCCCTGAACGTCGCGTTGCCGCTGACCGCGTCACGGCCCAAGGCCCTCTACGCCGAGATCGATCCGGTCGACAACCGCGCCGACGTTCCCAGCTCGCCGGGCCAAGGCGGTGGAAGTCCTGGGCGATATAGGAGGAATGAGCAGTTTGCCGTTCATTCCGCCGTCGGATGGGACGAATCCACGGGGCGTGACCGGGACCCGGTCGCCGACACGCTGCTGGCCGAGATCTTGCCCAGTTCCTCAGCCCAAGCCGAAGCGAGCCAGTTCAGCGTGCCTTGCCAGGCCCGCAGACGACCGGCCAGGGGCTCATTCCCGGCTCAGGTCTGGCGGCGGGGGCGGCGCGGGCGGGGGTTCCGGCGGCGGTGCAGGCCGTGGCATCGGGCCCGGGACCCAGTTTTTTGGCGCGCGCGATCATGCTCATTCCTTCGCCTACGTGATCGATTGCTCCGGCAGCATGGCCACGCGAAATTCGCTCGAAGTTGCCAAGCGTGAAATGCTTGCCAGTATTAGCCAACTTCCCCCAGATGCTCAGTTTGCCGTGATTTTCTATAATCTCCAGGCCCGCATGCTGAGCGATCCGCTGGGCAAAAGGGGGCTGATGGCGGCGACGGCACCCAACAAAGCGCGGGTGCAAACGCAACTTGGCGACGATCGCACCCGATGGGGGCACCGACCACATGTCGGCCTTGCGCGAGGCGCTGAAGCTCAAGCCCGAGGTCATTTTCTTCCTGACCGACGCGGATTTGATGACCAACAACGACGTCAACGAGATTCTCGCGGAAGTCGGATCAACGCGAATCCAGGCCGTCGAGTTTGGACGCGGAACCGAGCTGGGCCAGCGAACCCCGCTGGGCCGGCTGGCAACCACGACGGGCGGCTCATACCTCTACATCGACGTGAGCCATTTCCCCCGGTCGAGTGGCGGTTTTGAACCGGCTTCGCATTCGGACGACTCCGGTTTGGCGGCCATGCTCGTCAGCGATGCACGTTCATGCGTGTCGCATATCGGTTTCTCCAAAAAGCCGAGTGCCCTCGTTGAATGTGTTTTCCGTTCCATGCTACTGTATGTCCCCCGTGACTTTGTGGGAGAATTGCAGCTAGACTCTTTCCCGGCGGGCGGTGGTCGTGTTTAATCGCGGGGTAAAGCGCGGTGGTTCGAAATCTCGAATCCCGCGCTGCGGACCGGTCTCGGTGAGAGCCGACGCGAGGTTGATTCCGGCTCGCCGTGCGGACGAGTGAACGAGATCCGGCTCTGCGCCGTGATCGCCAGTACGTCGTGCAGCCGGTGGCATTCGCGCGGCCTGGCTGCATCAATCTCGATCCGATCTGCTCGCTCACCGACAATCCAACTTTGACCGATGCCAACGGTGCTCGCCGAGCACCCGACAACCGTCGCGGTGCCCTTCGAGTATCCGACGACCGTTATTCGCCGAGGATGTGACAACCCTTGAACCTGGAGATAAGGATCATGCGACGTTGGCGATTCATTCCGTTCGTGGCCCTCGCGCTGGTGCTGCTGGCGGTGCCTGCGCGGCTGCCGGCCAAGAGGCGGCCAAGAAGGACGCGGCACCGCGCTCCCGGCCGTCACGGCCCGCTCCTGCCGCTGCGGCAGCGGCTCCCGCCGCCGAGAAAGAGTTTCATTACTTCGGGTTCACGACCGACCCGGCTTATGGCCTCGTGGAGAAGATCGCGCTTTGGGTCGTGCTGGGCATTGCGGTCGCGGGTTTGATTTATGCCCTCGGGCTGGTCAATCAGGTGGTGGGTGCCGACGAGGGCACCGAACGAATGCGCGAGGTCGGCGCGGCGATCCGGCAGGGAGCCAACGCCTATCTGGGCCGGCAGTTCAAGGCGATCGCTCCCGCTGATGGTTGTGCTGACGGGACTGCTCTGGGCCACGGCCGAGTCGACCGCAGCAGGTGGCTCTGGGCCGGGCGGCCGCCTTTTTCATGGGAGCGACGTTCTCCTGGCTGGTCGGCTTCGTCGGGATGAGCCTGGCGGTGCGGGGCAACCTGCGGGTCGCCGCCGCCGCGCGGACCAGCTATGGCGCCGCCCTCCAACTGGGTTACCGCACCGGCACGATCACCGGCATGCTCACCGACGGCCTGGGCCTCTTGGGCGGCACGCTCATCTTCATGGCCTACGGTGAGCACGCCTACGAAGTCCTGCTGGGCTTCGGCTTCGGCGGAACGCTGCTGGCACTCTTCATGCGAGTCGGCGGCGGCATCTATACCAAGGCGGCCGACGTCGGTGCCGACTTGGTGGGCAAGGTCGAGGCCGGCATCCCCGAGGATGACCCCCGCAACGCCGCCACCATCGCCGACAACGTCGGCGACAACGTCGGTGACTGTGCCGGCATGGCCGCCGACATCTTCGAAAGCTACGAGGTGACCATCGTCGCGGCCATGATCCTGGGCTACGCCAGCTTCGGCCACAAGGGGGTGATCTTCCCGCTGCTGGTCCGGGCCATCGGCGTCGCTGGGCTCGATCTGGAGCACCTCCACCGTCAAGGCCGGCCCCGACAGCACCAGCGACGAAGCCCTGCACTCGGTCCACCACGGGTTCATCCTGGGCTCGATTTTCAGCGTCGTGGGCTTCGTGATCCTGGGCTTCGTCTACCTGCAGTTCAGCCCGGAGTACTATGACGAGTACCCGCAGGCGCTGGGCGGGCTGGTCAACGGCGGCCTGCCGTTCTGGGCCGGCTTCGGCACCGACTGGCTCGACATGCGACCCGGCCTGGACCTGCTTGATCGGCATCATCCTGGCCATCACGCTCAACAAGGTCACGAGCTACTACACCCACACCCAGTACGAGCCGGTCAAGTCGCTGGCCAAAGCCTGCCAGACCGGCCATGCGACCAACATCATCCAGGGGTTCGCCGTCGGCTACGAGTCGGCCGTGGTGCACACGCTCGTCATCGCGGCGGCGATCTTGCTCTCGGTCTTGATCTACGCCGGGGCGACGTCCGATCTTCGTGGCTTACGGCGTGGCGATGTGCGGCATCGGCATGCTGACCCTGACCGGCAACACGATCAGCATGGACGTCTTCGGCCCGGTGGCCGACAACGCCAACGGCATCGGCGAGATGGGCTACGACCGCGAGGAGATGGGCGAGGAGAACTACAAGCGGGCCCGCCAGATCCTGGCTGACCTCGACGCCGTCGGCAACACCACCAAGGCCGAGACCAAGGGAATCGCCATCGGCAGCGCGGTCATCGCGGCCGTGAGCCTGTTCGCCAGCTTCATCGCGGTGATGGCCGTCGGCAGCGAGGACAAGATCGGCAAGATGACCACGGCGCAGTACACCGCCGAGGCGGGCAAGCTGTCGATCGCTTATCCCCAGGTCTTCGTCGGCGCCTTGATCGGCGGCGTGGTGCCGTTCCTGTTCAGCTCGATGCTGATCCGAGCGGTCGGCCGGGCGGCGTTCTTGATCGTCAAGGAATGCCGCGTGCAGTTCCGCGACAAGGAGATCTGGGCCGGCACCAAGAAGCCCGACTACGGCCGCGTCGTCAACATCTGCACCGCCACGGCCCAGAGCGAGCTGATCGGCCCGGCGCTGCTGGCCATCCTGATGCCGATCCTGGTCGGGATCTTCCTGGGAACACAAGCCCTGGGCGGCTATCTGGCCGGCATGATCATCGTCGGCCAACTGCTGGCCGTGTTCATGGCCAACGCCGGCGGTGCCTGGGACAACGCCAAGAAGACGATCGAGGACGGCATCTACGGCGGCAAGGGCTCCGAGGCCCACAAGGCGGCCGTCACCGGCGACACCGTCGGCGACCCCTTGAAAGACACCGCCGGCCCGGCCTTGAACCCGCTGATCAAGGTCATGAACATGGTCGCGCTGCTGGTCGATCGCGCCGATCATCTACTGGTCGAAGCAGGGACCGATCTGGCTCTACCTGGTCGGCCTGCTCTGCATCGTCGGCGTCGCCTGGGCCGTCTGGCGGAGCAAGACCGAAAGCAAGGAGCTCCGCGAGATGGGCGCGGAACTGGCCGCCTCCGCCGAAGCCGCCAAGAGCCTCGAGACCGTGGGCAGTCGCGCACTGAAGCCAGGCCTGATCACACGGGGCACGACGCGTGGATCGGCGATCCAGCGTACGCTCGCTGGGACGCACGCCCTCGACAGTTCTGGGAAGCGCTCATTGCGGCCGGCATGACTTCGCCCAGCAGTCGGAACGGTCAGCCGATGTCATCCGCTCTCACGGCCGTCTTCAGCTCTGCTTATCCTCGCCCAGCAGGTGCTGGCTCGACTGAAGGATGCGGTGCTGGCGGGTCTTGGACGCGTGACGCGGCGGTCGCGGTCTGCGATTGGGCCTTCAAGTCGTCGAGATTGGCCTGGCAGAACGGGCACTCGACGACCTCGAGGTGAAAGGTCAGGTACGAGGCCAGCTCGGGGTCGAGCGCATCGAGCAAGAAGCTGCCCAGTTGCTGGCGGCTGGGGCAGGTCAAGCGGGAGCGATGCCAGATCGCACCCAAGGTGTGCAACTGGCCGTCGGCCCGGTTCTGGCGGACTTCCTCCAGCCGGCCGCGAAGCTCGGCCGAGTCGCGCAGGGCCTTCTCCACCCGGGCTGATTCCTCCGGGGACAAGGCATCGGTCAGGTAGTCGCGCAGGATCACGTCGTCGATCGGGACCGGCACGGCGGCCGATTCGCGCCCGCGGCCGTGCGTGCCGACGGCCCGCTCGGCATCGTCCTTGCCCTTGCCCTTGCCCGTGACATCACCCTTCATGATCGCTCAACCTCCGCCCAGCTCCTCGAGCGAAAGCCCGGCGCGGCGGGCCATCTCCTTGAGCCGGGCGATCGTCTGAAACTTGTAGCTGGCCACGGCCTGCTCGGTGATGTCGAGATGCTTGGCGACGTCTTTGTTGGCCCAGCCCTTGACGATCAAGAGCTCCATGCAGCGCAGCCGATCGTAGTCGGCCCGTGCCAGCCACTCGCGTACCAGCTGCCCCATCGCCTCGGTCAGATGCCGTTCCTCGGCCTTGCGCCGCTCGCCGCTTCGCGCGATGCTCGAGGCGGCCCGGCCGCCGCCGGGCACCTCGTCGAGCGGGCGGCCGTGGTCGTCCGAGCCGAACTGGTCGATCGGCCGCCGCCCTTGCTTCCGCAAATGGTCCGTCAGCTTGTGCGCCGCGATCGAGAACAGGTAGGCCTCCATGTCCCGCTTCTCGTCATAGTGCGGCAGGCTGGTCAAGAAGCCGATGAACGTCTCCTGGACCACGTCTTCGCTGGCCGCCCGATCGCGCAGCCGGCTGTCGACAAACGCCAGCAACCGCCCCTCGAATCGTTCGATGAGCTGACGCCACGCCTCGGCGTTGCCCGCGCGCACGTGCCGGACCAGAAGGGAATCGGTCTCTGTAACAGCCATCGGTTAGGTCCGCCCCGGGACGGGTTTTCACACGCAGACCAATTTCCACGCCTCGATTGTAACACATCGCCCGGGGCCGTTTGCCTATCCTCTCTCGTCACTTGCCCATCAAGACGTATGATCGACCGACCTTCACGTCGATCATCTGGTAGATGATCACCCCGCGGCACCGACGCCCGCGGCGGCCAGCATCCTCAGCCGGTTGGTGTAATAGCCCTTGGTCGCCTCGTCGGCGCGAATGTAGCCGGAAACGGCCGCCAGGCAGATCAAGATGAAACCCAGCGCGCCCCCAAGGTTCGCCAGCCGCCGCTCGACCAGCTCGTCGGTTGTAGACCTCGATCAAGGCCGTGCGGCGCTGCGGGTGAAGTGTCGACCTCGAGCGTGGCCTCAAAGAGCTCGCCGTAGTCTTTCTGGATCGGTTTCGATTCGAGTCTCGTCCACAATCATGGCGTCGACATTCGCGCCGGAGGCGTCCACGAGCCAGGAACTTCGGGATCGAGCCAGGTGGCGACCTCGTCCTGCAAGCTCTGCGCGAGCGTCAGCCACGGCGCGCTCCTCGGTGGTCGCCGAGATCTGCCCGGTCGAGTGTCGATGCGTTCGTCGGCACGACTGACGTCGAGAGCGGCCGAGCTGCGACCGGCGAGCGGGCCTGATCGGCCCGGCGGAGCGGCCGGCGGCCTCGCCTGGGCCTCGGTCACCCGGGTCCCCGGCACGATCGGCACCGGCAGCCCTTCGGCGTCTTCGCTCGGCAACGGCGGGAGTCGCGGGCAGGATGGTACGCACGTCGATCGATCGTCGTCTGAACCGAGTGCCACCCGCACTTCGTCGAAGGCCTGGTGAACCTCGTCGCGCGCCTCGTCAGCATGGCGACTTCGTCGCACCTCGGCGCCTGCACTTCGGCCGCGCCTCGGCGAGGACTTGCTGGCTTCGCCGTCCTGCGCGATGGCGACGCCGGGTCCGCTGGCGTGTGCTCGGCTGGCGCATCACGGCCGGCCGAGCCGCCGTCATGCGTCGCGCAGACCCAGTACGCCAGCATCACCAGCGACGATCAGAAGGAAAAGACGTTTCATCGGAGTCCAATCCCGTATCGGACAGCAGTCCGATCGATCCGTAATGACGATTCTGATCGCAGGACAAAGCCAGCTGTCGATTGCAGTCCACTCGCCACTCAGCTAGGCCCTGAGCGGCTCTGGCCTTTCGTCTTTGCTTTTCCGAGGCCCGGACGTACCGCGCGTAAGCGAGGCCGCCTCGTTCCAGGGGCTGACGAGCTGAACGGCCGTGGCGATCAAGACGGCGATGGCGATGCCGTCCTGCCGGGTATAGGGCCAGAACGGAATCAGCACGGTCGCCAGCAGTGCCGTCCACAGGATCGGCCTGAAGCGGAACCGCGCCGGGCGGTCGCGGACCGTCAGCGACGACCAGCCCGCCATGATCGCGTACAGAACCCCGAAGTAGACCGGCTCGAGGTTTCGAGGGTCATCGAAGAACTCGTGCTGGAGGCTCAGGTCGAGCCGCAACGTTCTGCGCCAGCACGAGACCGACGCCGCCCAGGAGCAATCCGGCAGCCAGGGCGATCAGCCGCCGGTTGGTCCCGTCGAGCTTGCGGGTCTCGATCGCCTTGTTGGGGATCAAGGTCGTCCAGGTCCCCAGGAGCGCCATGCCGTAGAGATACGCCAGTTGCTGAGGATCGCTCGACAGATCGATACCCAGGAGCGCGGCGGCGGGGACGGTCAAGAGCGCCACGAGCGGGGCGGCCCAGAGCATCGAGGCGGTCAGCTCGGCCAGACGGACCCGGCCGCTCGGCCAGGGGCGGTGGCTCCGGCGGTGGAGCGGCAACTGCGTCGCGGACCGGCTGCTTCGAGGGCGGTGCCGAGCATATGCGGCCTGGCGAGCCGCGCCGTTGCCCGCGGGAGGCGACGCTGAGGACGGCACCGGCTCGATTCCGCGGCGGGGACTGGTAGCCGCCGCGGGCGCCGCAGCGCCTCCCAGTTGGCCCGGAGCCGTTCTGCGATCAGATTTCGCGCCCGGCGGCCGCGGCGGGCGGGTCTCCGGGCCGATGTAGAAGACCGGCTCCTCGGCCTCGATCCGCAGGACGTCGTCCTGTCCGGCCGGACGCCGCCCGCCTGGCCGGCGCTGCCGCTCGCTCCCCTTGCCGTCGCCGATGATCCGGACCTCGGGCGCACGCGGAGCGTCCTCGGGGGCAGCAGGTCGTAGACCCGGCTGGTCCGATGGTTCGGGTCCTTGGCCAGCGCCTTGGCCACGATCGCCGATACGGCTCGGCAAGCATCGACACGTCCGGCCGCGCCGTCAGGTGCTTCATCAGCACCTCGTTGACCGTCTCGCCCGTCGAACGGCACCCGGCCGGTGAGCATCTCGTAGAGGATCACGCCCATGGCGTAAACGTCGATCGGCTTGTTGTACTTGCCCGAGCCGATCTCGGGGGCCATGTAGTGGCAGGTGCCGATGCTCTCGGAGTGCTCGGTCCCCTGGCTGGGCGTGATCAGCTTGGCCAGGCCGTAGTCGCCGATCTTGACGATCCCTTCCTCCATGAACAGGTTGGCCGGCTTCAGGTCGCGGTGGACGATCCCGTGGTCGTGGAGGTAGGCGACCCCTTCGACCAGCCCCTTGAGCCAGTGGCGGACCTCGGCCAGCGGCAGACCGCGCGGGGTACTGCTTCAAGACGCTGGCCAGGCTGGGGCCGGCGACATACTCCATGACGACGAACGTGTCGCCGGCGTCGCTGGGCTTCAGGTCGAAGATCGTCAGCAGGTTCGGGCACTTCAGGTTCATGCACTGCATGACTCCGCGCCGCTCGACGTCGAGATTGCGCAGGATCAGCTTGAGCGCGACTTCCTTGCCGGAATCGGAGGTGGCGTAATAGACCTCGCCGAAGCCCCCGCGGCCGATGGCCCGCTTGATCGTGTAGCCATCCAGCGGCCGGGCGCCCGAACCGAAGGTGTAGCGACCGTGTGCCTGGGGCGTGATGGGTTGGCTTTGGACATGTCTGAGCTTCCCATGGGGCCTTCGAGGCCCTGATGCCGAAGAGGCTTTGGGCTCGTAGACGACCGTTTCGTCCATGCGGTTACTGTCGTTCAAGTCCGCGCCAGGCAGTTCTTCAGCCGTCGCGTTCATCGAGTTGTGCAACTCCCATCAGGAGGCCGGTTCGACCGGCCAGGACCGTCTTCACTGATCGATCGGCGCCTGTCAACGAGACACCGACCTCGGCCAGCCGAGCCGGCCTGCCACAATCGAGTTTGCTTCCTACACGGGCTGATTTCCCAGAGGTTCCAGACTGAAGGAAAAACCGTCGCCCAGAACGCTGGACTGCAAGGTCAGAGGAGCGCGGGAGGCGCAGGTTCGGCCGTCGACGTCAAAGGCGCCGGCGGCGCGGCACCACAGTGCGCCGGCCTGGCGGTACAGGACGACCGGGTTCTTGAGGGCCGGGGCCGGGATGTGCGCCTGAGATCGCTTCACCCACGATGCACGTCTCGGCCATCAGGAGCACGCCGTCAACAGCCAGGGGAAGCCGATGCCGGCTGACGATCGACAGCCGCGCCGTGGCGCTGACCGGGCTGGGCTGGCGGAACTCGAGCTCGACGGTCGAGCCCAGCCGGATCACGTCGCCGTCGTGGAGCACGGCCTGGTCGACGACCGGCTTGCCGTTGACGAACGAGGCGTGATGGGCTTGCAGCAGGTAGCCCTCGCCGTTGCGCAGGAGCGTGGCGTGGTTCCGCGACAGGTCGCCCATGAGCGGGATATCGGCATGGCTGTCCGGGCCGGCCCGGCCGAGGACGATGCGATCGTCCAGGCAGACGAGGTAGCCGCCGACGGCGTCGACCCAGAGGAGGAACCGGCCCTTGGGGCCGGCCGCTTCGGCCCGCGCCAGCGGCCGCGGCTGGCGCGGATGACGTGTCGCGGTGCGGGCGAGCGGCCAGCGGCCGGTGCGTTTCCACCGGGTACAAGCGGAGCGGAGCGGACCTCGCTGGCTTCGCCGCGCCGCTGAGCCAGACGATCCCGTCCGCCTCGGTCGGACCATCTCGCTTCGATCGGCTCGTCGTCGGTGCTCGCCGTCGACCGCGGCCGCGGGCGGCTGAGCCGCACGGGCGCCGCGTTGGGGCCACTGGGCCGCGGCCCCGGGCCCGATCGCCGCGATCTGCTGCCAGGCCCGCGACCGGGCCTGCCGCGCCGCCGGGTGCTCGGGCACGCTGACCAGCACGGCCTCGGCCGCCGTCAGGATCTGGGGCCATTTTCCTTCCGAGAGCGCCGTGTACAGCGCCTCGACCTTGGGGGCAGCCCCCTTCTGGCGGTTCTCGAGCTCGGTCTTGGCCGCGGCCACCGCCTGCTGGGCGGCGATCGCACCCGGCACCGGCGGCCAGCCGCTCGGCCCGGTCGAGCTGCTCCTGCGCCCGGCCAAACTCGCCGCGCCGCCCTTCGGCCAGCGCCGATCTGCCAGGCCTCGGCGATCTCGCGGGTCCGCCGCAGCGCCGGGCCGCCGATCTTGTGCCGCGCCAGCTCTTCGATCCGCTCCAGCGCCCGCGCCGGCTCGCCGGCATCCAGATCGACGCGAACCTCCTCGGCCACCCGGTCGGCCAGGTTGAGACGAGCCGCGGCCAGCGAATCCGGCGGTGCGCCGATCCGCTCGGCCAGGTCCAGGTCTTCGATCGCCCCGGCCAGGTCGTCGACCGCGCCGCGGCGCGTCGCCCGGGCGATCAGGTCCAGCGCCAGCCGGCTGCGGAACTGGACCGCATGATGGTGGTCCGCCACGTCGGGCCGGCTCGCCAGGGCATATGCCTCCTCGAACCGCCCCACCCGCGCGGCTTCCTCTGCCTGCCGCAACACGATGCGCCAATGTCCCAACATGGTTGATTCGCCGCCCGGATTGACCATGGGGATTGTGATCTCCTGAGCGGCTAGTCGCCAGTCGCCAGTCACCAGTCAAGATGCCCATTGGGCGTCTTCACCAGCTTCACGGCACCAGCGACCAGCCAGTCGCCACCAACCACCGTTGAGTGGCTAGTGGCCAGTAAAGCCGAATTACACTCGATTGTCACTAGCCACCGGTCACTCAATGACACTTGCCAGGATTCGATTGGTACTGGATCAGAGACTCTTGTCGCCCGCCTTGCCAGCAGGCTGCGCGGCTCGCCGAACTTTTCGTCGACTTCCTTGACCACGTCGCGGTGCGGGATCGACATAGGTCGACGGGCTGTCCAGGTCGCCGTAGCGCCCTTCGATCTCGGCCCGATGCGCCATCACGTCGAGCCGCTTCTCCAGATCGGAGATCGTCTGCTTGGCACGCGACAAGGTGCTACCGTCATCGAAGTTAAACTCGTTCTTGGTCTGGGTGGCCTCGAGCACACGCAGCTTGGCTTCGATGTTGGCCAGCTTGGCCAGCAGCGTCGACTTCTGCTCGCGAAGGTTTGAGAGCTGCTCGTGGGCAGCCTCGATGATCTTCCGCTTGGCCTTCAAGATCTCTTGCTTCTGCTTGAGCGGGTCGGACGTGTAATTGTAGTGGTCCAGGCGCTCGGCCAGCTCGGCCTTGATGTTATCCGCGGTGTCGATGACATGGCCGCCAGTGAGGCGGAAGTCGCCCGTCTTGAGCCTGTCCTGCATCGACAGGATCGTCTTCTTCGCCGTGTCCAGGTTGGCCTGCATCGTGCACTGACTTCGCCCTCGAGGTTCTCGGCCTCGACCTCGGCGCGGGCCAGCGTTTCCTTGTTCTGATCGAACATCGGCTTCAGGTTTTCGATGTCCTGACGCGCCCGGTCGATCTCGAACTGCGGATCGACCGATTCCTTGACATTCTGACGGACCTTGTGGAAGGCCGTCTTGACGTAGCTCGGTGCCGAGGTGCCGAACACCAGGAACAACGTCCCAGCACCCAGCGCCGCCCCCAGCAACCCTTCTTGACCATTGAGCACACCATGTTGAAGTTCTCCTCTTTACCCGGAACCCGTAATCTTCGGTGTCTCGAGTCGTGGTGAATGGCGGTCGCTTGGCTTGACCTTGCCTTCGACCGCGCCACACAGGTTCTTCGGGGCAAGAGGCCAAAATATTGGATTGAACCCGTTCTTGAGCAAAGGTCTCGAGAAAAAAACCGGCCACACCGGGTAGCGACTCGACTGCACTCGTCAAAGTCCGAAATGGCGGCCGTGACGCACGATTTTTCGCCCCAAAGTAAGCACTGGGCTCAAAACACCCCACTCAGCCACCGCAAGTCAAAGCAAAGATGGGAGTTGCGGCGGTCTGAGGAGCCCTCTAAAAGCGGCAGTTTCTGGCGACTCTTGGCAACTTTTCAGGGGCTTCGATGAGTCGCACTTCGGCTTTGAGTGTGAACCCTGATCGATCCCGCAATGAAGTTGGCCTATGAAGTGCCGTTACGCCATGGACGGCCGCGACGGCCGGACATAGCGGGGGTTGGGTGGATTCGCCCCCTGTACCCTTTGTCCGAATTGTCTGTACGCCATGGGGTGAGAGACAATTCAAACAATAGGGACAACAGGCCATTTCAACATTTGATCGTCGAGCGGTCGTCTGTCCCCGGCTACAACAACGTCGCGGCTCGCCATCAAACACGGAACAACCGGCACAGTCCGCATCATCGACTCATGCCGGTGGACCGCGCATCTTGGTTGCTCCGTACCGAGCGGCTGGGCATGTGCGACGGGCGAATCTCAAATGGCACTGAAATCGCTCGTGAAAAGTGCCAACCTAGTGCCATCTTTTCCGCTGCTCCAAAAACTCGTAAACTTAGGTCGGCCAAGCCTTACAGTCGCGGAGTGGCACGGAGATACCTCGTGAAAAGTGCCAATTAGTGCCTGTTTTGAACCAAGTCGGTTTTCACGAAGTTTTGTGCCATTTCGCTCGCGACTTTTTGATGGCGGCTCGGACTTTATGATCGGCTGCGGGAAGTCAACTCCCGATCTGTCCGCTTGTTTCCGCCAGGGCTCGCACCAGTTTTTGGAGGGCCTGGTTTTCGAGCTGGCGGACACGCTCGCGGGTCAGGCCGAGATTCTCGCCAACCTCCCGAAGGGTCATCGGGCTGTATGAGTCGAGCCCAAACCGCATGCGGATGACGGTCGCCTCGCGGTCCTCAAGCGAACTCAGGTACTCGAAGGTACGGTCGAGGTCGTCGGCCTCGATCAATTGGGTTTCGGCACCCTTGATGCGGTCGTCGGTCAAAACGTCGTCGAGCGCGGGGCCGTTGTCCTCGAAGTTTTCCGAGTGGGGCGTCAGGTTGTTGACACGGATCGCCTTTGCGACAATACCCATCTTTTTCTGCGGAAAGCCGCAGGGCTTTGCCCACCTCCTCGTGCGTGGGAGCTCGGCCTAACCGCTCGGCCAGACGGTCGTGGCTCGCCTCCATTTGGAGAGAAGGCTGACCATGTACGCCGGCAAGCCGAATCGGCTTGCCGTTGTTCATCACGGCGCGGCGGATCGATTGTTTGATCCAGTAGCTCGCGTAAGTGCTGAACCGCGTATCCATCGTGCCATCAAACCCCTCCACAGCCCGCATCAACCCCAGATTCCCTTCCTCGATCAAATCCTCCAGATTCAGTCCTTTACCCAGATATCCCCGCGCGATGTTAACCACTAACCGGAGATTGGCCTTGACCATATGCTCGCGTGCTAGCGGATCACCCCCGGCCACTTTCTCGGCGAGATCTCTTTCTTCCTGTGCCGATAGCAACGGCGTGTCGTTAATATCATGCAAGTAAATCTGCAAAGAGGAGACCGCGTTGCCTTCGCGGTGTTCCATCCGGCGCGGTGTCATGGGGGGACGCTCCAGAAGGTGTGATCCGTCAGAAGAGTGATGATGGCATCTATGCGGAAGGTCAGCTCAACGTTTGTCCACGACGCGCATAATCAAGCAGTATTGTTTGCCGAAGAAAACCTAGAACGTGTTTACTGCGGTGTCAATCCAGTTTACTTAACGGAATTGATCTTGGTACGTGGAGTGACCTGTCGTCGATGAGCGGGAAAGTGAGGCAGCCAACGCCTCCCTCGTTCCAAGCCCCTTTCGTGCCGTGGTTTGAGCACCTGTTGCAGCGGGCTGACGCACACCGTCAACGCGGCCGGCGCAGGGGATGGTACAACGACCTTGAGCATGAAAAAGACGTGGCACGCGCTGCCGGCGATCACGAAGAAATGAACAATTCATGAGCGGCGAAGACGCCCGGCAACAGCACCGGCCACCGCAACAGATTCAAGACCGCCCCGACACTGTAAAAGACTCCGCCGAGAGGAAGCGGGCAGCAATGTCCCATGCGAATAAGTCTTGGCCAGCTCGAAGTAACAGAACAAAGCTGCCCAGCCCATCGCCAGGTAGACCGGGGTTGATACCCAGATTGGCATCACGCCCCCATACCAGACCCGGAGGGCACACAAGATGGCCAACGTCCAAACCGTTGTCAGTGTCCCCCACGACCACGACCTGGGCATCAAGGCCCAGGCCACCGGCGTGTAAGTCCCCGCGATCAACAGGTAGATCCCCACATGGTCGAGCCGTTGGAGCCGGCTGAGCCGCTCGCCACTGAGCCGGACGCCATGAAACGCTGCACTGATGCCGTAGCAAACGATCAAGGTGACGCCGAAGATCAACAGGCAGATTGCCTTATCCGTTGATAACGCGACGAGTCGCGCCATGGCTCTTCACCGTCACCTGTTACCAGCTTACCGCATCGCTTCCAAAACACCCAGGTAACCGGCAGCGCCAACATCATCCCAGCGCCATGGCTCAAGGCATTGATTGGCTCGCGCAGGTCGAATGGAAGCATGACGCCCCCAGCGGAGTGGTGAGCCCTGAGTCGGGCTCGATCGATGGTTGGGCGGCGAGACACGACGCTACATCATCCAAGTTTTCGGCGTCGGCCAGGTTGATTCCTTGATAAAATGATCGATTTCGGTCGACGAACCGGATCGGCCGACAATTCGCAAAACGGAGAACGAGAGAGGATGCGCGAGCAGGCAGGCGTTCGGGCTGGGGATTGCCCACGGTGCTAGGGGTCTTTTTAGCTCAGGTGATCGGTGGTGCGGGCACGTCGCCAGGCGGCGGATGACGACCGGGTGACAACGCTTGATCAGAATGGTGGTCCCCGGCCTGAATCGATCCGCGCGGCGGTCGGCAGGGGATTGCCCCTGCTGATCAAGGCCAGCGCCGTCGAGTATCCCAAGCATCGCGATTGCTTTTCCTGCCACAACCAGGCCGTGCCGGCCGTGGCACTCTCTCTTGCCCGCCAGCGCGGGTTCGCCGTCGACGCCCAGATACTTCGGACCATCGCCGAACATACCGAGGCCGACCTAAACGGGGCGATCGACGATTACCGCAAGGGTCAAGGTCAACCAGGCGGAGTGATCCGCGCCGGTTATGCCCTTTGGGCACTCGAAACCGCGGGTTGGACAGCCGACGAGACCACCGCCGCCGTGGCCCATTATCTGACGGTCGTCCCGGGCCGAGACGACCATTGGACGGCGCAATCCCAACGACCCCCCTCCGAGTCGAGCGACTTCACGGCGACTGCGCTGGCGCTCCGTGGCCTGCAAGCTTTCGCCGGCCCGAGCCCGGATCGGCGAGCAAGGACCGCGATCCGAACCAATCGACCAGCCAGCCCCCAGTGAATTCCGCCGTCTTGTGGCGCGCTCGGGCTCTCGAGTGGCTTCGCCAAGCCCAGCCGAAGGAGACCGAGGATCGCGTATTTCGACTCTGGGGCTTGAAACACGCCGGCGCCTCTGCCAACGACCTCGCCGCTGCTGTCGCCGATCTGCTCAAGACCCAGCGGCCCGACGGCGGCTGGAGCCAGCTCATCGAGCCGGCGGGCTCGACCAAACCCAAAGGCGGCAAAAGGCCCGGGTACTGAGGTCGTACGCCTGCAGATCGCCCTGGCCAGCGACGCCTACGCCACGGGCTCGGCTCTGGTGGCACTGCACCTGGCCGGTGCAATCGCCACCGATCTTCCCGCTTATCGCCGCGGATTAGACTTTCTGATCCGGACCCAGCGCGACGATGGCTCGTGGTACGTCAAGTCGCGGAGCCATCCGTTCCAGACTTATTTCGAGAGCGGTTTTCCCCACGGTCCCGACCAGTTCATCTCGGCGGCGGCCAGCGGCTGGGCGGTCGCCGCGCTGGCCCTGGCCTGTCCCACGCCGTGATGGGAACTCGCTACCCGAAAGACGCTACAGCCGCTCAGATCTAAAACACCTGGTGGACCTGCCAGCTAGTCGCTGGCGAAGCCCGGCCGCCCCGACGAATCAACCCGGCAAAGACGACCCAGGTACTCGGCTCCGGAATCGCCGCGGGCAGCACGTCTCCGCTCAGGACCTGGGCTTCGAGGTTCAGGTTCGGCACTCGAGGCCGAAGTCTTGGAGTCTTGATATGGAGGAACTTCTCCAGCTCGTTCATCCCGCTCTGGGTCAATTTGGTAAACTGGCTCGAGCCGGTATTGAGCAGCGTGCGACAGCTCATTCACCGTGTTGCTCGCAGTCGCCGCGACCTTGTCCTTGAAGCCCGAGTGCGCCCGACGTGGCAAGAACTCGACCAGGTAGTTCTGACTGGGCGTGTCGACAACGGCCAGTCTCGACATGCCGAGTGTTGTGTTCAGGTTGGCTTTGACCAGCGCGTCGAAGTTGAGCGGACCGACTGGGTTCTCCCCCTGCTGCGATCCCGTCTCGAGCGTGGGAATGCTAGCCGGCAGATGCTCGCCGCCATTAAGTGGGATCGCAAGGTATGTGGGCGTCGAGCCTTTCGCCAGCTCGGGATGGCGATCACTGGCCGTGGGAAGCTGGATCTGCTGGCCGTTCTGGTCGAGGACCAGACGACCCGGCGATATCCTCCGAGGTGAGGAACCTGGCTGAGTTTCGCGGCCTGGGCGGGCGACGGCCAGGTCAAGCCAAGCCCCAAACCCAGCATCAAAGACATGGGCCAACCCACGCCCAAAATGCAGCGAAAAACCGAAACGACGACCGATCCGTTTCATCACGGAGGCCCTTCCTTGGCATCAACCGCGCGAGTTGAGAATCCGTCCCCAGCCGCGGCGCTTACCGCCGGCATCCAGCCGGGAACCTGAGATTGAACGAAGAGATATTCGAGATCTGAGACTGGGATTTGCTCAAGTGGAGGGGCTATCTATACCGAATAACCGATTACGGTCAATCTGAGTTGTGGGTGGCTAGCTGGCGGCGAGCGATGCGAATGAGCTGGTCTGCTCGCTCACCGGCAACTAGCCAAAACCGGCATCATCCTCACTTCACTTCGAGCAGCTCGACCTCGAAAAACAAGGTGGCGTTAGGGGGGATGTCGCGGGGGCTGCCGCCGGCTCCGTAGCCCAGATTGGGCGGGATTAGCAGCTCGCGCTTGCCGCCGACTTTCATGGTGGCGACTCCTTCATCCCAACCCTTGATCACCTCGCCCTCGCCGACGGGGAACGGAAACGGCTCGCCCCGGTCCACCGAGCTGTCGAACTTTTCCCCTTGGCACCGCTGCCAGAGCCAGCCGGTATAGTGCATCACGCAGGTCTGGCCCGGCTTGGGCGATGGTCCGTCTCCCACCTTGATGTCGCGGTACTCGAGTCCGCTGTCGGTCTTCTTTCATGACATCGAGCAGCTCGACCTCGAAGAGCAAGGTGGCATTGGGCGGAATCACGCCGCCGGCGCCTCGTTCGCCGTAGGCCAGTCGGCGGGGATCAACAGCTCGCGCTTGCCGCCCACCTTCATGGTGGAAACGCCCTCGTCCCAGCCCTTGATCACCTCGCTCTCGCCCACGTGGAATGCGAACGGTGCGCCTCGATCCTCGAGCTGTCGAACTTCTTGCCCTTGGCGTTGTTTTCCCAGAGCCAGCCGGTGTAGTGCACGACGCAGGTCTGGCCGGTCTTGGGCGTCTCGCCGGTGCCTTCCTCCATGTCGTGGTACTGGAGACCGCTTTCGGTTTTCGTCATTTTCTTGCTCTCATCCTTGGTCTGCCTGGCCGGGATCCGCGGCATGTGCGCCACGGCCGGTACGACCAGGGAAACCGACGCCGCAATGGCCATTGCGGCGAGAAAGGTCGAGCGTGTCGTCGTAATCGTCATCTACGGTCTAGCTCCTCATGTCATGCCAATGATCGTTCCTCGTCCGGTCGAGTCAATGCCGTCCCGAGGCCCGATCCGATCGGCTCTCCGACTCGACCGTCCGCGAACCTACCATAACAACCATTCGCCTGAGAATGGGCGATCCTGCAATACTCGCCGCGCTGCCGCTCTTGATGGACGGGCGATTTCAGCGGTCCGGTTCAGGCACTCGCGCGGTCAGCTAAAAATTGAAAGTCGCTCCTTGGCCGATCGCGTATAATTAGACAACCAGCCTTCCGGGGTCGTGCTCGGCACGAAGGCATACCTTCGACGGATCGAAACAAAACGCGACGGAACGCGACGGAGATCCCCCTCATGGTGGGCGCCTACTCGGTGGGAGACTGGATCGGTGGACGATTCCAGGTCTTCGACGTCCACGAAGGGGGAATGAGCCTGGTTTACGTGGTCAACGACCAGATGGGCGGTCCGGGCCCCCAAGTCGTCGCGCTCAAGACGCTGCGCAACGAACTGCTGCGAAGTCGCATCCGGATCAGCCGGTTCGCCGCGGAATGCCGGCTCTGGGTGCAGCTCGGTGAACACCCGAATATCGTCCGGGCGTACTCGGTCGAGATCATCGACGGCCGGCCGTACGTCGTACTCGAGCTGATCCAGGGGGGCGAGCTGAGCCGATGGATCGGCACGCCCCGGCTCGATCTGGTGCAGGCCCTGCGATTCGGCTACCAGTTCTGCCTGGGCATGGAACACGCTCTGGCCAGTGGCTTGCACTGTCATCGCGACATCAAGCCGGGAAACTTGCTCGTGACCGAAGAGGGCACGCTCAAGATCACGGACTTTGGCCTGGCGCGAATCTCTGAAGAGATGGTGGCCGTGCCGCCTGAGCTTCCCGACGGATCGATCCCCCTGTCCGAAACCCCCATCTCACAACCCATCATCTGGACCGATCCCAGAGACGGGAACAAACGCGTACCGGCCTCGCCGATCCTGGCCGCAGCGGCGCAGCCGACAACCCGCAACGAATTCGACGGCGCGCATCGGTCGGAACAGGCCAGCCGTCTCACCTCTACGCACAGCCGGGACTCCGGCTATCGCTTCCTCGAGAACGTCCATTCCACCAAAAAATCCGGCACGGACCAACCATGACCTTACGCCCCGACCACGGTGTCGAGCAGGACAGGCGAGTACATTTCTCCCGTCGAAACTTTCGACCCGCGCCTGACCCGCACAGGCGTTCGGCTGGGCACGGGGGCCTACATGGCCCCCGAGCAGTTCCGCGATCCCAGGTCCGTCGACATCCGTGCCGATCTTTACGCCTTTGGCGTCGTCCTCTTCGAGATGATCACCGGCGGGCTCCCATTCAAGGGCCGGTCGATGGATGACTTGGACCACCAGCATTCCCGGCACAGGCCCCCTTCGATCGTCCCGTCGGTGTCCTTCCGCCATGCCAAGCTGGCGAAGCGCATCGACGAGATTGTCCAGCGCTGTCTCATGAAAGACCCAGCCGAGCGGTACAGCTCGGTCGCCGAGCTGCGGCGTGCATTGAAGCAGTTCTAGCGCAACTCGCCCGCAAGTAATGCTTCGACATGGCGGCCTCACACGATTGAGGCCCGGCGCTCCGTCAACCGTCGCTTGGATTACCCTGGCGGTGAGGTTGAGGAGGATCCCACGCCGCCGGAGGGTAGTCTTGGTAGGTTTGCGTCAAGGTATGGAGGCAACCTGTGGTACACAGGCTGGCGATCACCAGCATGACGACCGCCACGGCACGAGCGATCCTCGCCATAGCGAAATCCTTTCCTTGTCATGGAAAGCGACAGCCCGTCTCAGGGATTGGCGACGGGAATCAGCAGATCGTTCCCGCGTCGCCGCGGGCATTGACGGCATGTTCAAATCGGCGCGAGTCGCTGCGGTGGCAGGTCATTCTGTCACGGCAGCGGCGGCGGCGCTGACCGCACCCTGATCGGGTACGGCGGCAGGAGATGGCGACGGCGTGGTTGTCGTAGGTGGCGGCGTGGAAGTGGGCGGTTGCTGAGGCGGTGGAACGGTACCGGAATCCGCAGCACCATTTGCTGGCCGATTCGACTCGGCTGAACCTCGGGCCGAGGGCCGTGTATGTCCCAGGCATCATCGAGTAACCTGGGCCATATGCGGGCGTGGGGAAGTCGTCGCACTCATCGCAGTGCCAGATGGAGTAGTGGGCGACATGTGACTGGGAAAGAGCACATCCCATCACGCCGGTGCCAAGTGCAATGGCCATCACCGCATTACGAAGCCTCACCATGACCGAAGTCCTTTCCGTGCCGGTTCCAACGCAACCGGCAATGGCCGCTGACGACGCGCGATCCATCATCCCTATGCGGCAGGACCGATTGCCGCGCCGGGCAGGTCAATGTCAACCTGTCGCGACGGCGCAGTCCCGACGCCTGCGTTGTGCTAATACGTTATCCTCATCGGCCAGCTCGGCCCCCAACCATGAGCCGAATTGGCTCACCGGCCTGCTGGTAGAATCGATCCGAGATTCTGTCACTCCTGCAAGGACCAAAGTCGGCAAATTCTGCTCGCCGTGATGCTGATTCAGCTACGCAGTGGTCGATGCCATTCGGAGGCCGGCTACGTTTCCGAGCCCAGCCGGTCTACGATGCCTCGGCTTGGCCGTGAATATCCGACCATGGTCATCGCCGTAGAGGAGCCGAGTCGATCCAGACGACTCGTCGATGTCGTCCCAGCTGAACTGATGTTCGTGATGAGCCGCGGTGTCCTGCGCTCTTCCGGGACGTTCATCCTCGAAATATACCCACACGGGATTGAGGGTCGCCTTCGGACTCCAGCTGCCAAGCCAACTCCCGCGATACCAACATCCTCAGGCCGGGCACCTGCGCGGATCTGGCGTGCCGCCGTTGCGTAACGGTCGCGCCATTCGACCGCTCGACCGGATCGACCGTGAGGAACGCGATCTGGTCCGTAAAACACGGCCGTGCGGTCGCAGACGGCGGCCCAGGCGACCGCATCGATGCCAAACTGGGCGGCGCATTGGCGCGGGTCGAGCATCGGCGAGGTAGTTGATGCCGGCCAGCCGAATGCGGCTCGAGCCTTCAGGCCGGCGAGAACCGCTTCGGCCAGGGCGACATGACCCGCCAGAGTCGGATGGACGTTGTCATGAAACAGGTGGGCGTCGAGGATGCCGTGCCGGCTCTTGGTCCTTAGCACGGCCGGTCCGTCGACCAGTATGACGCTCTGCTGGTGGCGTCGTGCACAGTTTGGTAGGCGGATTCCAGCGGCGTGATGCACCGCAGCGGCAGTCCATCATGATCGCGAGCCGAAGATAATGGCGGTTGGCATCCGCGAACGACCCAGCCGATTCCAGCAGCCGTGCCAGCCGATAATGGGCCTGAGCGTGCGTCGGCTGCTCGGCGACGACTGCTCGGTAGGCGGCGATCGCTCCGGTCTGGGTCGTTGTTCCTCGATCGCAGCGAATCTCCGTCAAGCGGCTGGAACAGCGCCTGCGCGTGCGCGTCGTCGGTCCAGGGCGTTGCGTGCGATTGGTTGGGGTCGAGGCATCGTTGCCCGGCGGGATGATCAAGATCGGCAAGCAGCCGACCCGTTCGCAGTCCGCGACGATCGCCTCGAGACGACGGTGAAAGTCAGCCAGGACCGCACTGGCTTCCGCCGGCGTGCAGACCGGGCGGCCGACGACTGTTTCCATCGCACCGAGCGACCGCGCGGGAATGACACTGACCCGCTGCTTCTCCAGGTTCTGCCGGATCAAGCGTGGACAGGGGAGAATATCGCCCTGCTCGACTCGAGCCAGGCCCTGCCGTCGCCGGAACGAAGGCTCATCGAAGTAGTAGGACACGCGGTTCGACAAGGAAAACCGGGCCAGAAACTCGTTGTGTCCGGAGTAGACGATGAGCGCGTCGGGCCGCCGTGCCAAACTGGCGAGCTTCAGGTGCATCGCCTCCAGCGTGGCCCCTTTCTCGGCCAGGACCTCGATCCGGAACCGGTGCGAAGGTATTGCTTTCCGCAGCTCACTGCCGACGATCGCGCCGACGGAGAGCCAATCCTCGTAAGGGACGCCCAGGGCGCTCGACTCGCCGATGACGACGATCAGGATCTCGTCACTCGGGCTGCGCTGGCTCGGCGAAATCGACGCGGCAATGCCGGCAGACGATGAATCCAGCCGAGCCAGGCCGTGGCGGCGGCCTCCGCCACGACCAGTCCAAGAACGATCGAGCCGCACAAAAGCAACCAGCGAGCCGCGTTTCGCTTGCGACCGCGACCGCCAGACGACCCACCCCAAAACCACCACTGCCGAGCACGGCCGCCGTCAGAACCACGAAGATAGCTGGCCAGGAACGCCTCCAGAAACCAGACGGTCAAATGCCGTGGGATAAAGACGAGGCGGACCAATCACATTGAGCCAGTCCCGGCCCAGCACCAAGGCGGTGGCGATGAGCACCAGTGCGGCGGCCAAGCCGGCGGCGCGAACCAGGCTCCGAGCAAGGTCAGCATTCCTCAGATGATATGTCGCGCCGTCAACCATCGCCAGGCGATCGACCATCGAATCAGCCCGACGGCCCCCTTTTCGGCTCGGCCTGCTTTGGCGTATGATCGGCGTTGTCAGAGGGAGCTGAAAACCATGAAACGACCGTATGGAGCGGAGCACCCCGACCGCGTTCTTTTCCGGCTCCCAACCGTGCTCATGACACCTAAGCCAAACCAATGGCTTTTGCGCCGACGGAGGAGGCCGGCCGCGTTTCGCGTGCGACACCTCCACTCGAAGCCATTGCCGCATGCCCCGAGGGGTGAGGCCACCTGATCATGACGCGACGATCCCGAGGCCGTGAAGTCGCCCTCCAGGTCTTGTACCAGGTCGAACAGAATCCCGGGATCTCTCCCGAGGAGATTCGCCGGTTCATCGAGCGGCGGCTTCTGGAGGACCGCAAGCTCTGCGAGTTCACCGAGGGGCTGATCGCCGGCGTCAAGGAGCATCAGGCGCAGATCGACGCGATGATCTCCCAGGTTGCCGAGAACTGGCGGCTGGACCGAATGGCCGCCATCGACCGCAACATCCTGCGCCTCGGGGCCTACGAAATGCTGTTCTGCCCCGAGGTCCCGGCCAAGGTCGCCATCAACGAGGCCCTCGAGCTGGCCAAGCGGTACAGCACCGCCCAGTCGAGCCGATTCGTCAACGGCATTCTCGACCGAGTGCTGCAATGCCAGATCCAGGAGCCAAGTCCACAAGCCGAACTGGAGCCGGGCCAGGAACCGGGACCTGGGACCGAGCCGGAGCCTTCTCCTCTCGAGCCGCCGCCGGATGAAACGAAACCCGCATAGAGCTGGCACGGCGATTCCAGGCTCTCCGGCTCGGACACCGGCGTGACGGTGCTGATCTGCACGTGCACACGACGCATTCCGACGGGGTTTGCTCGCCGTGCGAGGTGGTTGTCGCCGCGGCCGGGTCGGCCTGGCGGCACTGGCGATCACCGACCACGACACGGTCTCGGCCCTGGCGGTCGCCCGGCCCGAGGCGGCGCGGTGGGGCATTGAGCTTGTCGCCGGGGGTCGAGCTGACCTGCGAACACGAAGGTCGCGAGATTCACATCCTGGGGCATTTCATCCGCGACGATGATCCGGCGCTTCTGGAGGCGATGGCGTTGCTTCGCGCTGGCCGAGCCCAGCGAATCGAGGCGATGGCCGCGCGGCTGCGAGCGCTCGGGCTCTCGATCGATCTGAACGCCCTTCGGCGGGCCTTTCCCCGCGCCTGCCTGGGTCGGCGCCACCTGGCGGACTACCTGGCCGAACGCGCCAGGTGGCCAGTATGCGCGAGGTCTTCGCACGCTATCTCGGCGACGGATGCCCGGCTTGCGTGGACAAACTTCGTCTCGACAGCGGCCGGGCGATCGCCTTGATCCAGGGAGCCGGCGGCGTTGCCGCGCTGGCACACCCCCCCATGATCTGCGGGAAGCGACGCTCCGGGCACTCGCCGACCTGGGTTTGCATGCCATCGAGGTCGACGGGCCTGGCTTTTCTAACGGTAAGAGCCAGCGGATTCGAGCCTGGGCCGACCGGCTCGGGCTGGTCGGCATCGCCGGCAGCGACTTCCACGCCGCCGACCGCCCCGGCCGCTGGGTCGGCGCGATCACCACGCCGCGAGATGACCTGGAACGACTTCGTAAGGCGCAATCAGCCGGGCCAAACGGATGTACTGTCACCGAATTCGCCTACGGATGATTCGAGGAAAGCGGTAGAATAAGCTGACTAGCGGGAAGGGAAATCGGCACTCCGGCTCTCGGCCGTTGAGCTGGAATCTCAGGGTTGGTCTTTAGCATGCGGCCGAAGGACGGAAATGGCAATCACTGGCTTACTGGAACGGCTCAAGAAGGGCTTGGCCAAGACGGCCCAGCTCTTCAATATCCGCTCATGGTTCGGCCGCAAGGTGGACCAGTCGTTTCTCGACGACCTGGAAAAACGGCTGATTCAGGCCGACGTGGGGGTGGCCGCGACGACCCGAATCATTGACCGGGTGCGTGACGCATACTCCGAGAAGACGGCCGACGAAAACCTGATCACATTCGTCAAAGCCGAGCTCAAAGCGCTACTGGAGGACCCCAGAGCCGGGAGCACTTCGAGTTGCTCCCAAGCCGCCGACCGTCTACCTGATCGCCGGAGTCAACGGCTCGGGCAAGACGACCTCGATCGCCAAGCTGGCGCAGTATCTCAAAGATCAAGGAAACACGATCCTCCTGGCCGCTTGCGACACGTTCCGCGCCGCAGCGGCCGATCAGCTTTCGATCTGGGCCAACCGCGCCGGCTGCGAGATTGTCAAAGGAGCACCTGGTGCTGATCCGGCCAGCGTGGCCCACGACGCCTGCCAGCGGGCGCTGGCCCGCCACATCGACGTATTGATCGTCGACACCGCCGGTCGGCTCCATACTCAGACGCACCTGATGCGCGAGCTCGAGAAGATCCGCAACGTCATCCAGCGGCTCATTCCCGGGGCGCCTCACGAAGTCCTGTTGGTCATCGACGCCACCAACGGCCAAAACGCAATTCGCCAGGCCGAGGTTTTCACCAAGAGCATCGGCTGTACCGGCGTGATCCTGACCAAGCTTGATGGCACCGCGAAAGGAGGCGTTGTCATCGCCGTGCGTCAGACGATGAATTTGCCTGTCAAATTCGTCGGCGTCGGCGAAGCCCTGGACGACCTCCAGCCGTTTGACGCCGATACTTTTGTCGAGTCGTTGTTTCTGTGACACCGAACTCTGCGGTCAGATTTCTGGTGGTGTGCCTGCATCCACAATTGTATTACCCGAGGGAAATCGTTGCCGGCTGCCTTCCATCACTGCTATAATCTCCTGCGGGAGCCCAAGCTGATCCCTTTCCTCGCTTACTGGTGGCATTCCTCGCGGCGAGTTGGTCGCCCTGGCCAAAAACTCCTCAATCTTCGGCCCAAACAGGGGCACGATAAACGTGACAGGTCTCTGGGCGCAATATCGTGACGAGCTATGGAGCGACCCGTTCCTGGTCCTGGCGCTCTCGGCAGCGTTGGTCGCGTTGGCGACGACTCCATTGGTCTTTGCGGTTTTGGGCCGGCTCGAGTGGTTCAAGGCGCGGCGCGGGCGGATCATGCAACGGCCTGAGTTCTCGTCGATCGTCGCTGGCATGATGCTCGTGATGGCAATCCCGGCCATTTTCGCGGCCCTCGTCATCAAAAGCCGGACGTTTGACCGCAACCGCTACGAGTTCGACCCCAATCGGACCTGGTCGGTTCTGGATCAAGGAAGAGAGTACAAGAACCTCAAGACGGCCGATGCGGCGGTCAAGCAGGAGATGGAGCGGCTGGCACTAGAGCGGAAGAACCTGGTCGAGAACGTTAAAAAGCTGGACGAGGCCATGCTGGCGCTCCGGAGCGTTGCCGGGACCTCGCCGGCCGTGGCGCAGCGATTCCCCCACGTGTTGCAGACCCTGGCTGGAGTTCGCAAGAGCGTTGGCGTGGATGGCCCGCAGCAACTCCTCGATTACACCGCGCCGCCTGTTGATCTGCGAGCAATGGCCGCGGCTGGACCCGGCAATAATCCGGGCATCATGGCTCGCACCGCCCTGGCAACCGGTTCCAGTCGTCACCTGCCCCGATTGCTGCGGCCGCAACGGGAAGTGGGTTGAGCCCTGCCGAAATCGCGGCCGAACTGGCCACCGTGCCAGAGCCCCAGCGGCCAATCGCCGCCATGCTGCCGCTGACGGGCCTGCCGCCCGAATGGACCGTTGGCAAGTCGGGTGAACGCCACCTGGAAACGTTCAACGCCGACAACCTTTACGAGAAGATCGACGGCCGTGCCGAGAGCTTCATCCAGTATGGAGTCAAGGGAATGGCCTACGCCTTTTATCACCCTACGGGCGACCCTTCGAACGAGCTTCAACTTTACGTCTTCGAGATGGCCGATCCCCTCAAGGCGCTGGGCAAGTACGGCTCGGAGAAACCGGACGAGTTCAAAACTGTCCCGATCGGCAATGAGGGCTACACCTCCGCCGGCAGCACACTGTTTTACTCGGGGCGGTACTACACCCAGATCGTCTCGACCCAGGACGACCCCAAGTTCGGTGCCTTCGCGCTGGAGCTGGCCAAGCGCGTCGTCGCCCGCCAGAAGCCCGGCAGCCGCCGCGACGTCGGCATGTTTCAGGCCTGGACGCACCTGGTGCGGGTGTGGCCGCTAATCGCAACCCGGCCTTCAAACGGCACGCCGGCCCCGACACCATCACCGGGGACGTCCCCCGCATCAGCCGCCGCTGACCAAACCGGCTCCAGCAGAGGTCACCCCGGCGACCTTCTTCGCTCTCTTACCGGCCGCGAACCGGCAGGGCGACCCCAAGTATGTTGCCCAGGATGTCTTCGGCTACAGCTTTCTATCCGACGTGTTCATGGCCGATTACAAGGAAGGAAACGATGCCTGGCAAGGGTTCCTGCGCCCCTATCGCGACGCTCAGGAGGCCAAGGCGATACTGGAGAAGTACATTGTCGGCGTCAAAAAAGATGGCGCGGAAGTGAAAACACTCACAGCCGAAGGAGCCGATGAAATGGTCGTAAGCAATAACATCGGCCTGGTTGACGTCGTTTTTCGCAAGGGCAATACGCTGGCCGGAGCCAATGGCGCCACGAGCATTCCGCCCGCCGAGGCCTTTGCCCGTTCATTGGCCAAGAGCCTGCCGGCCCTGGTACCGACCCTCGACAGCACGAAATAGCTGAAACAATAATAATGAACGTTGGATTTCCGCACATTCCCTTGGCTTTTAACCTCGCGAACTTCGCAGTGACGCATTTCTTCTCTAACCGAGGTCTACGATGGGCGAAAAACTGACCCGGACGCAATTGAAGAACCTGGAACGTTTTGGCGGGGTGAACCCGGCGGACCAGCCATTTTCCCGGCGGCAGTTTGCCGCCCAGGTCGGCGGTTATGCCCTGGCAGCCAGCGGAGCCGTCGCCGGTGGTTTGTTGCTGCAAGATCGCTGGGGCATGGAGGGGGTCAAGCCGCCGCCGCCGGTACGGCTCAAGGACTACTCGGTCAAGCTGGCGGTCGGCAAGCCCAGCATGATTATCGTTCGTTCCCGTCCCGTGCGCGCCGAGGATCACCCTTCCAAGGAAGAAGAGTTGAAGGCTCGCGAGGAGCAGGCGTTTTCCATGGTCAAGGCCGCCCTTGATTCCATGGGCGGGGTCAGCCATTTCATCCAGAAGGGTGACGTTGTCGTTATCAAGCCCAATGTTGCTTTCGACAAGAACCCCGACCTGGCCGCCACAACCCAGCCCGACACGGTCTCGGCCGTGACGCGGCTCTGCTTCGGTGCCGGCGCTCGCAAGGTCATCGTGGCCGACAACCCGATCAACAACCCCGAGAGCTGTTTCTATAAGACCAAGGTCGGCGAGGCCGCCATCCGCGCCGGCGCCGAGCTGATGCTGCCGAAAGACAGCTACTTCGAGCAGCTTTACGTCGGCGGCGAGACGATCACCAGCACGTGGCGGATGTTCTACCGCCCGTTTCGCGAGGCGACCAAAGTCATCGGCATTTCGCCGGTCAAAGACCACAACCTCTGCAAGGCGACCGTCACCATGAAAAACTGGTACGGCCTGCTCGGCAACCCTCGCAACCAGTTTCATCAGAACATCCACGGGATTATTTCCGACTTCGCCTTGATGATGAAGCCCTCGTTCGTGATCGCCGACGGGCGGAAACTGCTGATGCGCAATGGTCCCACCGGCGGCAGCCTAAACGACGTCAAACGGGGTGACACCATGGTCATCGGCACCGACCATACGGCCGTCGATAGCTGGTGCGTCACCAAGCTCTTGGAGCGGCCCCGCGACCAGATCATCTACCTTGATAAAGTCATCACCCGCGGCCTGGGCGTGGACTGGCGGCCTCAGTGGACGCAGGAGATCACGGTATGACTCGGTGCGCGAACCGAAGGGCAAACGAGGTTTCCACGATGAGCCAGCTCACCGCCAAGAAACCGCGCAGCCGCCGCTGGTTCGGTCCAGGCTCGGCTGGCCGGTTGATGACCACGGAGCAATTCGATGCGATCCCGCCGGAGCAATTTCAGCGGGGCTATCGCTACGAGCTCATCAACGGAGTCTTGATCGTGAGCCCACAGCCCGGCGCGGGAGAGCGTGGCCCGAACGATGAACTGGGATATCTTATCCGTCAGTACCGAGAAACTCCTCAGGGCTCCGTAATTGATGAAACCTTACCAGAGCAGACCGTACTGGCGACCAATCGCCGCCGAGCCGACCGGGTCATCTGGACGCGACTGGGACGTACGCCCAACCTTGAAAACGATGTTCCTTCGATCGTCATCGAGTTTGTCTCGAATCGGCGGCGTGACGCACTCCGCGACTATGAGGCAAAGCGAGATGAATATCTCGCTGCCGGTGTGAGCGCATATTGGGTCATCGACCGCTTTCGTCGTATCATGACAGTCTATCGCAAGACGCAGATTGGTCTCACTTTCGATATCGTGACTGAACACGATACGTATGAGACGCACCTCCTCCCCGGATTTGTCTTGCCGCTGTCGAGACTCCTAGCCAAAGCTGATCAATGGAAGCGGAACCAGAGCCGCTCCAAGAAATCCCGCAAGTCTACCCCCCCCTCCGGAGGGACCGATGGTTAAGATCCGCCGCGCCTATGAAGTCCTTTTCCTGGGACTCTTCTTATTCTTCCTCTTCATCACCGACCTGCGCTACCTGAAAGGGTGGCCGGTGTCACTCTTTCTGGAAGCGACACCGCTCGTCGCCGTCGCCACGGCACTGACGACCCATACGATTTACCGCAACTTGGTATGGGGGCTGGTGATCATCGCGGTCACCATGATGCTGGGGCGAGTTTGGTGTAACTGGATGTGCCCGTTCGGTATCCTCCACCATTTCTTCGGCTGGATCGGCAACCGGCGCAACACCAAGCAGATGATCGAGGTCAACCGGTATCGCAAGATCTACGCGATCAAGTACTACATCCTGGCGGTGATGATCGCGATGGCCAGCCTCTGGATCATTCCCACGGCCATCGACTCACCGGGCCAGATCTGGCAGGCATACCGGGGGGCGGAATTGCAGCAGACAGGTGTGTCACGCGTCGTGGCGGCGATCGAGACCGGCGTCGCCCGCTCCGCTGAGGAGCATAAGCGAAGCAATAGCTCACTGCAAATCGGCCTTCTGGACCCGATCGCGCTCACAGTCCGCTCGATGACGACCAGCGTCCTGCCCACCGTCCACAAGGCAACCGAAAGCGTGTACACCGAGCCCAGAGAGTACTGGCAAGCATGGATTGTGGGCTTGATCTTCATCGGCTTCCTCGTGGCCAACTGGTGGATCCCCCGGTTTTTCTGCCGGGTCGTCTGTCCACTGGGTGCCTTGCTGGGCATTTTCAGCCGGTTCGCCCTCTGGCGCATCGATCGTGACCCGGTTCGTTGCACCGACTGTGACCTGTGCCTCAAGAGTTGCGAGGGAGCGTCCGATCCCCAAGGCGACCTGCGCAAGAGCGAGTGCTTCGTCTGTCTCAACTGCATTGAGGATTGCCCGCACGACGCCTTGTCGTTCCGGTTTCTGCCTCGTAAGGCCAGCGAGGTCGCCTATCCGGCGGTCGGCCGCCGCGAACTGGTCCTCTCAGGGCTCTTTGGGTTGTTCTTCTTCCCGATGGCGCGGCTCTCGGGCGGCGTCCGCAAGAATTTCCAGCGGGGCGTGATCCGACCCCCCGGCTCGGTCGCCGAGGATGAATTCCTACGGCGTTGCATCAAATGCGACCAGTGCATTCGCGTCTGCCCAACCAACGTGTTGCAGCCGGCCTTGTTTGAGGCCGGACTCGAGGGGCTCTGGACCCCCATCATGATCTCGAAAATGGGGTGGTGCGAGCTGAACTGCACGCTCTGTAGCCAGGTCTGCCCGACTGGAGCGATCCGCGAGATCTCGATCGTCGAGAAGCTAGGGATTGGGCCGTTCGAGGCTAAAGGGCCAATCAAGACCGGGACCGCGTTTTACAACCAGGGCCGTTGCCTTCCCTGGGCGATGGATACCAGTTGCGTGGTCTGCGAGGAAGTCTGCCCGGTCAGCCCAAAGGCGATCTTCACCCGCAACGTCGAGGTAACCGACCGCTGGGGCGCGACGATCGAACTCAAACGACCATATATCGACCCGGTAAAGTGCATCGGCTGCGGCATTTGCGAGCACGAGTGTCCCGTCAAGGACGACCCGGCCGTCTACGTTACCGCCATCGGCGAATCTCGCAGCAAGGACCGCTCGCTCCTGCTTTCCTTGGTTGAGGGTGAAGGGCAGGACTGGGTGTCAGTCTAATTTGGGCCGGGATCCGTAGCGACTCAACGGACGGGAAACGCGTTTCGACCGGTGCTGCACGCAGGTTGGCCACGTGTTGCAGACCGTCGCGCTGATTCTCGACGCTCACGCGCCGCCAGGATCTTTGCGCACTGGCTGCTTCGCGCAAGTCAGGGCAGCTCCTCGTCACGTAGGGTGGTCCGGAGGAGGCAAAAGCGATATCATAGTCTTTAGAACCTCTCTCGCGGGCGAACTGAGACTGGCTGGTGATTCGCCACGTCGTGTGTGGTGGTTTGCCGGCCATGGCGGCGTAGCAGCTTCAGGATGCCCCATGCTCGATCCTCAGGCGTCGCGATTCTGGCAAGCGACCCTTCTCAGTGGTCTGTTGGACGCCCAGGGTCTGACCGCCTGCTGGGATGCAATTGCGCCGGCGAAGCGAGAGGATCCGGCAGCACATCGACCGTCGGCTGGCGCGGCAGGCGGTTCTGTCGAAAGCCCTGACACTCTGGCAGGCACAACAACTCCTCGCGGGGCGACGAGCGGGTACAAAGTCGATCGCTACGCACTTCTTGACTTGATCGGTCAGGGAGGGATGGGGCGCGTCTACCTGGCTCGCGACACACGGCTCAACCGCCTGGTGGCGCTCAAGATCCTATCGCCCGAGCGGGTCAATAACCCACGAGCGATTGCGCGATTTCAGCGCGAGGCGCGTGTCGGTGCCCAATTGCAGCACGAAAATCTGGTCCGCATCTACGATTTCGGAGAGTCCAACGGCCGCTACTTTCTGGTAATGGAGTATATCGAAGGTAAAACCATTGGCACCTTGATCTCGGAGCAGGGCAAGATACCTCCAGCTACTGCGGTGCGGCTAGTCCGGCAGGTCGCCCTGGGACTGGAGCACGCCCACCGCAAAGGGCTGATCCACCGCGACGTCAACCCGTACAATGTTCTGGTCACGCGAGATGGAACAGCCAAGCTGGCTGATATGGGACTGGCGATCGACCTGGCCGAAGACGATCATGTTACGCGCGAGGGTGCCACGGTCGGCACGTTTGATTATGTCGCTCCCGAGCAGGCGCGGCATTCTCACTCCGCCGACATCCGGAGCGATATCTACTCACTAGGATGCACGATTTACCACATGTGTGCCGGACAGGTTCCATTCCCTGGCCCGGGCTTGCCTGAGAAGTTGTTTGCACACCAGGCGCTGGAGCCGACGCCGCTGGACCAATTGGTATCTGGGCTGCCCGAAGGTCTTGGCGAGGTCATCTGCCGGATGATGCGCAAGTCGCCGGACGAGCGTTACGCCACGCCGATACAGGTCGTACAGGCGTTGGGGCCCTATGCTGATGAGCCCTTGATCATCGAAAACCGCGAAGGAAATTCCTCACCTGTTCAAAAGCCGGAGGCTGAGCACCCGCCAGAATCATTATACGGTGCCAAAGCCGCGGCGCCGCGTCAGCCCAGGTTGAGCTCAGCCCTGGCCCTGATCAAACGGTCGCTGTACTTGATGGCTCGGAGGCTTCTCAGCCAGTAATAACCGAAACCGCTGCCAGGGCCAACGGCGAAGAATCCACGGCCTCCTTGCGCAGCCCGGTTGGCGACTCCCAGGCGAGCGACCCAGAGTTCCCATTATTCGTAGACCTTGGTCCCGAACCCTCGTTGCGTGAAGGACTATCGTGGCCCAAGCCGCGATCGGCCGGAGACCGCCCGGCAGCGCAGTAGATTTCAGAGCGCTAGCAAGGTGGTTATCGCCCTTCATGGTCTGGGGATTAGTCGCAGTGACTGCGATGGTCATGGTCCTCGTTGGGTTTCTGGCATTGGTCAAGCCATTCGGTACCACTCCGGTTGGAACTGCCGTCGGCTCGCACTTGAAACCGGACAGCAAACCCAAGTTGAGAACCGAGACCGATTCATCGAGAATAATCCAGAAGGCGGAGATGCCTATCATCGTTCGAGCCGAGGGTGAGTACGAGCATGAGTTCCCCGCTCAGAAGCTTCTTGAGGCGATGAAGACCGCCATGGGGGCCCGGGGGTGGGTCGAGTTAAGAAATCGCGAGCCGCTTCGTCTGACCGGTAATGAATCCCTCGATTTCATCTCGGGGCAAGGACGACTCATCGTCCGTGCCGCTCAAGGGTTCCAGCCCGTTATCGAGCTTGAGCTAAAGGGTACCAAGCCATTGTTAAGGACAGGTTCGGCTGTATCTCTTGAATTGTCCGGATTGACGATCATTGTCCGCTATCCCCAACAAGGGGCACGTTTTCTGTCCCGCCGCCAGTCATAACCGTCGCTGGCACTGCATCAATCGACCGATGCGCCTTTAACGTAGCTGCCGATCGCTAGCCCCAAGGGTTCGTGTGCGATTTTCTCCCATGGCGGCGGGCTGAAGGTCGATCGTTGCTGGTTTCAAGGGTTTGATAAGGCCATCGACGTCGCCGCCATGAACGGCACCCTCACGCAGATTCGGCAAACGATGATCGTTCCTACCGCCGGACCACCTCAGACTCAAGCCCAGCCCGCCGAGTGGCAGGGTTGGGGAGTGAAGTTACAGGTCGGTGTCGAGGAGGGCGCAGGTGAAGCACCCACTACCGCATTTGATCCTGGAGCACTGTACAATTAAGGGGGCCGGGCTGATCGACCTGACGAATAACCCGGCTTCTTCCCCCCTCCGGGTCGAAGTAAAGAATTGTGCAGTAAAGGCTGAGGCTCTCTTGGCCTGTAGACAGGGCACTCCTCCCTCTTCTCAGATCCGATGGCAAGGCGAGGCTAACCAATACGATATCTTTGGGCACTTTTGGATCGTCCTCTCGGCCAGTGAAAAAACTCCTTCGTTTTTGAGCACCGCCACTGACCTACAGACTTGGTCGCGTTTCGCTCCCGAGGACAGAAATCCGATCGGGGATAAGCTCAACTTCCTGACCAATTCCGCGGCTCGAACAAATTCGGTCCCGCCTCGCAACTTCGCAATCCAAGCTCCCGTCGCTCCTCGGATCAGGCCTGGTGCCGACCCTGAGCTAGTTGGCCCATGGAGCAGCCGGTAAACCAGTCGACCGTCCCAGATGCCTGATCCGTGACCATGCCCTATTGCGCCTACATTCCCCTGAATTTCAATGATTCTGGAAGGACCCGTGATGGTTTCGCAACACGAGGAAGAATCGACTAGAGTGCAATCATCCGCGACTTTGACCGCATCGGCACATCAAACTGGACACCGAACAACCCTGGCGGTACTGGTTTTCGGTGCACTGGGCGTGGTGTTCGGCGACATTGGCACCAGCCCTCTGTACACCTTGAAAGAGTGTCTGCATGCCGCAGGGGGTGAGCACGCCAGCATTCCCGCAGATCTCTTCGGAATCCTATCGTTGATGTTCTGGGCACTCATCTTCGTGGTCACGGTCAAGTATTTGATCTTCGTGATGCGTGCCGACCACGACGGCGAGGGAGGAATTTTCGCATTACTGGCGATCGTCCCAGATCGGTTCCGGACGAGTACGGTCGAAAGTGGCAAGGTCACTGGCATGGCGCTCCTGGCCGTGATCGGCGCTGCCCTGTTATATGGGGATGGTGTGATCACGCCAGCGATTTCGGTCTTGAGCGCCGTCGAGGGACTCAAAATCGCCAGTCCTCGACTGGCGCCGCTGGTACTTCCGCTCACCTGTGGCATCTTGGTCGCCCTGTTCGCGATCCAGCGGCGCGGAACCGGAGACATCGGCAAGCTTTTCGGCCCGGTGATGACCGTCTGGTTCATCACGATGGCGGGGCTCGGCATTTATCATATCATCCAGAAGCCGGAGATATTGAGCGCGCTGTCACCGCATCATGGGGCTGCCTTTTTCGCCCGCCGTGGAATCCATAGCATGCTCATTCTTGGGCTCGGTCGTATTGGCGGTGACCGGGGGCGAGGCTCTGTATGCCGATATGGGCCATTTTGGAATCCGGCCCATCCGTCTGGCATGGACGTTTTTCGTGCTGCCGTCTCTCGTTTTGGGCTATCTGGGCCAAGGAGCAAAGATTCTGCTCGATCCAAGTCCGATGGTGATCGAAAACCCTTTCTTCTCGCTCGTGCCTGCTGGCGTTTTCACCTACTTACTAGTTCTCCTTTCCAGTGCCGCCACCGTGATCGCGTCGCAGGCCCTGATTTCCGGGGCGTTCTCGCTCACTCGCCAGGCGATGCTTCTCGGCTATCTCCCCCGCGTGACGATCAAGCACACCGCCTATCATACCGAGGGGCAAATCTACATCCCGGAAGTGAACAGCCTGCTCGCAGTCGGTTGCATTTTACTGGTGTTGACGTTTCGCGAGTCGGTGAGACTGGCGGCGGCCTATGGCATCGCCGTCACTGGAACCATGGCGATTACCTCAATTCTCTATTACATCGTGGTGCGCTACTCATGGGGCTGGAGCAAGTGGCGGGCGGGCGCTCTTCTGCGTTTTTCCTCGCGTTTGACATACCCTTCCTGGTTGCCAATCTCTTCAAGTTTTTCGAAGGCGGTTACGTTCCGATGCTCATTGGCGCGGCCTTGATCGCCGGCATGTTAATCTGGAGCCGTGGCCGAACCGCACTCATGGAGCAATACTCTAGCCGGTATCCGACTTTCGAAGCGGCCAAGCCCTTGATTGGTCGCTGGCTCTGCTCACGGGTTCCCGGCACCGCCGTGTTCCTCGCTCCGAGCCCCGATCACGTTCCACCGATCCTCGTGCACCATGTCGAACGCAGCCGCTCACTGCACGAAGCAGTCGTATTGTTGACCGTCCAGAAGGCATCCATTCCCGTCGTACCGGCTGAATCGCGTTACCAACTCGCCGAACTGGGTGACGGTTTCTACAAGCTGGTTATCTCATTCGGTTACATGGAGGAGCCGCTACCTGCTGCCGGTATTGCGTGAGGTGGCTCAAGCTGAACAGGTCCTGCTCGATTTTGACAGCGCAACTTACTACATCGGCCACGAAACAATCGTAGCCAGTGATGAAGGAGTCATCAGCCGAGTTCCTGAGACGATCTTCTCCTACCTGAACCGCAATGCTGCTCATGAAGATAGACACTATGGCATGCCAGCGGATCAGATCGTCGAGATCGGAACGCAGATCGACTTATGATCAGACGGATAGAGATTCCGGCCAGGTCAGTCAGGGCGACTCTTTAAACCGAGGCAGTTTGGTGCGATTATCGCGGATGGTTGCTATCCGACGTGATCGACCCTAGCAAGACGAGATTGCCATGGCGACAGATGAAGAACTCAAGCGGGCATTGAAAGCCTTCAAGAAGCGCCTCAAACTCACCCGGCTCGATGACGAGTCAGGCCTGAGTCGGGGCGGTGGGAAGAAAACAGGGATCACAGGGATCACTCCCCCATCGGGCCATCCGCCAGGAATCTGGGAAGAGCTCGTGAGCTTGGGCAAACTGAAGCGGGAGATGTCGAGCACCTACTCTCTTGTCGACGGCGCCTGAGCCGGCGCGGCCGGCAAACTTCGAGTTACTGTCATCGTGTTGACGGACACGGCCGTGCTTCTAGACAATCGATAATGCGATCCGGCACCAAGGTGCGGGTTTGAAAACGCTAGAGCCCGAAGAGAGTTCGGAAAGCACACATGAAGCTGATCATCGCAATCATCCAGCCAACAAAGCTCGAAGCCGTCAAGGAAGCACTCTCCAAGGTTGAGGTGTTTCGCCTGACGGTGATGGACGTGCAGGGATTTGGGCGGCAAAAGGGATATACCGAGGTCTATCGTGGGCACGAGGTCACCGTAAACTTGCTCCGCAAAATCGAGCTTCAGATCGCGGTGAACGAGGATTTCGTCGAGCCTACGGTCAACGCTATCCTCGAAGCGGGTCGGAGTGGCCCCGATGGCAAGATTGGCGATGGCAAGATTTTCATCCTTCCGCTCGACGATTGCATCCGGATCCGGACCGGCGAGCACGGCCCGGAGGCGATATGATGGGCATCGGAGCAGTAATCTTCGACTTCAATGGCGTGCTTGTGGACGACGAGGCCGTCCACTTCGCCCTGTTCCGTGAGGTACTGGCACAGGAAGGGGTGGCCATCACCGAGCGTGACTATCACGAGCGTTATCTGGGTTACGACGACCGGGGATGTTTCGAGGCGGCCCTGGCGGATGCCGGCCAGCGTGCTGACCGCGAGCGGCTGGATCAACTGATCGCTCAGAAGGCACGGCGATATGTTGAGGTGGCCTCACAGGGCTTGCGGTTCTTCGCTCAGGCGGCTGAGATTTTAGGGGCGGTCGCGGCCCGATGGCCAGTCGCAATCTGCTCGGGGGCGTTGCGCCCGGAGATTGAATACGCCTTGCAGCGGCTGGGCCGGCTCGATCAGATCACAGCGATTATCTCGGCCGAGGATACCAAAAAGGGTAAGCCCGACCCTGAGGGCTACCAACTCGCGTTAGCCGCCTTACAGGCGCATGCGTGCAACGGCCGTGGCAACCTGACCACAGGTCAATCCAAAGACGCGGCTCGACCTTGACGCGGTCAATTGCCTGGTGATCGAAGACAGTCTGGCGGGGATTGTTTCGGCCAAAGCGGCTGGTATGTGGGCCGTCGGAGTACCCAATACCTATTCCATCGATCAACTCCGAGACGCTGGGGCTGACGAGGTTGTCGACGGACTGGCAACCCTGACCCCCGCAGTGGATTGAACGGCGATTTGCTTCATAAGATTCCCCCCTCGAACTTTGAAAATCATCGCCAGCCATTTGAGATTGCGATGTGACGGTTCCGTGCGACAAAGCCTCAGCCATCGTCTGGCCTTCACCGCTGAGTCTTGTCGTCCCTGGCCGGACCGGCCAGTGGCCGTCGCGCTTGTGATCACTGACTTGGATGTCGGTGGCGCCGAGCGCGCCATGGCCATGCTGGCAACGCGGCTAGATCCCCGGCGGTGGCTGCCGCGCGTATTCTGCCTTGGTGGACCCGGACGGCTAGTCGAAGTCATACGCCAGGCGAACGTTTCCTGTGAATGCCTGGGGGTTAACCGCCGAAACCCGGTGCAAGCTATCGCGCGGCTGGCACATGGGCTGCGACAATTCAAGCCACAACTGGTGCAAAGCTTCATGTTCCACGCCAACCTGGCGGCGCGACTCGCGGCTCCTTGGGCTCGTTGCCCCTGGGTGGTTGGCGGCCTCCGCGTCGCCGAGCATCAAAAGCGGTGGCACCTGGTCGTGGATCGTCTAACCGCTCCCTTGGCCATCGGCTCAGTGTGCGTGTCGCAAGGGGTATTGCGGTTCAGCCGCGAGATCGCGGGACTTAACCCCGCTCAGTTGACCGTCATCCCCAACGGAATCGACCCGCGACCGTATGATTTCGCGGTTGCCGTTCCACGCGCGTCGATCGGTATCCCGGACGATGCCCACCTGGCTCTTTACGTTGGCCGGCTCGACCCTCAGAAAGGTTTGCCCGACCTGCTACAAGCGGCCGAGCGGGTGATTGACCAGCGTTCCGACTGGCATCTTGCTCTGGCCGGGGATGGTCCCAGCCGCCACTGGCTGCTGGAGCAACTGGCTCAGCAGCCCGCATTGCGAGAAAAAATCCACTGGCTGGGCCAATGCGACAATATCCCGGGCTTACTCAAGTCGGCCAATGTACTGGTCCACGCCTCGCTCTGGGAAGGCATGCCCAACGTTGTATTGGAGGCAATGGCGGCCGCGGCTTCCAGTAATCGGAACGGCCGTCGAGGGAACCGAAGATCTGGTCTTGCCTGGTCAGACCGGCTGGCTTGTCCCAGCCGGCGATCCCGAGGCCCTCAGTCATGCCTTGATCGCAGGCCGCTGATTCGC
This sequence comes from uncultured Acidobacteriaceae bacterium, assembly GCA_963838015.1. GTDB lineage: Bacteria > Acidobacteriota > Terriglobia > Terriglobales > Acidobacteriaceae > Sulfotelmatobacter. Next base: position 1,652,570 of record CAWIPG010000002.1, read on the forward strand.
CTAGACTGCTGCCACCGATACGGCGAAGCCGGGCGGCTCCGCGTTGAACAGGAATTCTCGCTTGAAACAACCGTGGCGGCCTACGAACGTCTCTGGTCTGGAATCCTCGCATTGCAACTGCCAAATCAAGAAGCAAACTGAACAGGCTCGTAACATCAAGGAACAAACCGCGGTCATTAGGAATCAATAATGCGTCCCAAGCGACCGAATTGCTACTCATTCCCCATGGTTCTAGCTTTAGCTAAGGTCAACCGGTCGACCGTGCTGGGATAGCTCGAGAAAGACCTTCGAGATCGCCGAGGTACATTCGTCTGGATCAAATGCCATTAATGCCTGGGCGCGGATTGCGCCGTGGAGCGAATAGGTGAAACTGGGTGACAGAGTTACTCCGCGTTGGGCGTGAATGATTCCATCCTCGGCACCAACCAGCGTGATCCAGAGCAAGGCGCGGGCCTCAGGTGAAGAGTCCAAGGATGGAACGACGCGCCAACTTACGGGCTGCATGTGCCAGGAATAGGGGACATCATCCCAAGGAATCGATTGCCCAAACCGATAGGTCAGCACGATGAGCGGGAGTTCGACGATCAGTGCGAGTTCGACCTGACCCCGTCGCACTTCGTTCACAACCTCTTCACTGATGCCCGAACGAAAAACGATTAGTTCGACTCCCCCAGGGCTGTAGCTCATTTGGCCGCCTTCGGGCCAAGTATCACGCCCCGGTGGAATGACTCACCAACACGGTAAACCGGTACGACAGGTTGGCTTGCCGAATTGCGAGTAAGACTTGTCTTGGACCAAAATTTCTGCTCGATGGCTTTTAAGTGCTTCATCGCGAATTCCGAAGTCACGGCGAACGTCACTCGACGTCGTTCTCCGGCCTTTAGTCAAGGTTGTCTTTCATCCAAGATCCAAGGATGATCGTGGCAGGACTCAGGCAACTAACAGTGTCAGACGACCGGCCTTTGTCGGTCGCACCGCCGAATCTCGCAAATAATCTAGGCTGAGCAATTACCCACCATCCTCAGCAACGGCCTCGAAGCACGAGTCTCAGATCATCGTGCGAGTTAGAGAACTACACGCTCTCGCCAATCCAAAGTCAAGAATATTATATTCGTCTCTTACCCGCAGGCAAGGAAAGGCACAAACAGTTGTGCAAGCATGACATCAAACAGGCAATGTTACCGCACATCCATTGGCACTGTGCCTATGACGAAAAACCCGAGATCGTACCCATTATAGCTTGACGAGACGAATTCCCTTGCTTAAACTGCTATTGTTAACATTCACAATGATTGGAACAAACGAATTATCCTGGATCGGTGTCTTTTTGACCAATTCCGCTCTGATTTCCTTGGGTTTTCCATGCAGTGAAACGCTATTTCTTACAGGTAAGTCAAGAATGCCTTACGTAATTTCCTTGTTAAACCGTCTGCGTGAATCTTAGAGCCGATAATTATATCGTGACGATTTAAGTTCATATATTTGTTTTTCAGAACTTGCTGAGCGTGCCGCTCGGCTAAATTCATCAGGCGGCAACCTGATACGTTCCCCGAGGGCATTCATATCCGGACGAGATCGTTAGATCGCTCTACTGTTCGCAATCTACCAAATTTGATCAGGAAAGTATGGTAAGGAACGGCGTAAATCTGCAATGGATTGCTTGCAGTTTACATTCCGAAATTGCCATCCACTTCACCGCAAAGTGAGGCCCTCAATGGACTTGTCGAGACGCATCCGCGACCTTCGTTATGCAAAAGGCTGGGGACCGGACGAGTTGGCGGGCCGTGCCAAGATTTCACGGACTGCGCTTTATCAAATAGAGAGAGGTAATACGAGCAAACCTCAGGCAGGAACGTTGCGGAGAATTTCACGTGCGTTGGGTGTTCCGCTGGAGATCTTGCTCGAAACAGCCCCCACTTCAACCGAAGGCACCGCGGTGCTGCCAGTAACCGTCATGACACCGACCACGAATTCGATGGTCGTTCCAGGACGGGTTCCTTCATCGGATCGGGCAGAGGAATTGATGGAAAAGTTTCGGCTGATCCTTGCATCTCCACTGGCTGAAGGGGTTGCCCGAATCGTTGAGGAGTCATTCCGCCTGCTCCCGATCATTCCTCCTCCCACGTCGGGCGAGCCGTCTCGGTATGCGCCGCCCGTTGAACTCAAACCTGTTCGTCAGAGCCGAGGACGATCGCCAAGCACTGTCTAATCGATCAGCCGCCACCGACGAACGCATCCCGTCGGCAGATAGAAAAACCGATTGATCTCAGCCGCAACGAGAGACCCTAGCGCGATCCTCTCGGCATATCCGTCTCGCGCTCATTGTCCGCGGGTCCCGTGGCCACTGCTGAAATAATGCCGAAGCAGCTCGGGCAACTCAGCAGCAAATCGACTGCGAGGCAGAACGACATGGCAGCCGGCGGCCTTGGCGGCGGCGAGAGCCTTTACATCTACGTGAGAGCCAAAAGCCACGAACCATGTGTCGGGACCAGCAATCTGCTGGTAAGCGATCAAGGCGGCCGGTGCAGCGATATCAACCGCTGTCAAATCGACCAGGACGACCTGGGGTTGGTATGTCTGGAGCATCGACCTGACCTGTGAATCAGTGCTTGCCACCATCATAGGATAGCCAAGCTCGGCCGCTGTTCCCTTCACCTTGCTCGTAAAGATCAGGTCTCGGCACAATAAGAGCCCTGTCGGTCCTGAGCTGACCGATGCTGGAGGAAGAACTGAGTTAGGCTTACTGGAACGGCGTTCCATCACGGTCACCAAGAAAAAGAGATTGTCTCGAGCCACTCGCAATCAATCGGTCCAGATTCTGGCTGGATATCACCTCGTTCGAGAATTATACGCAAATAGTGTCCGCTCGATCGCTCTCAGCAGTAGAATTCTTCGGTTTTGACCAATTCGTGGAGTGCCAAGGGAGTGCTCGCCTCGGAATTCGACTTTAACCTGCCTGACGATTTGATCGCCCAATATCCAATCGAGCCGCGGGACCGTGCGCGGTTGATGGTAATCAATCGCCAACAGGGCTGCTGGGAGCATCGAACATTCACCGAGCTCCCCGAGCTTTTAGGGCCTCGCGACATCCTGGCACGAAACAATACGCGGGTTGTGCCGGCACGGTTAGTCGGCCGCCGTGCGGCGACCGGCGGTAAATGGGAAGGTCTATTCCTACGGGAGCGGTCCGGGGGAACGTGGGAAATACTGGCAAAGACTCGGGGCCGGCCCCTCCCTTGGCGAGCACGTCATTGTCGGGCACGGTCTCTACTTGGTGCTGGAAGATCGGGGCGAGGCTGGATCATGGATTGTCCGGCCTCAGCGGGAAAGCGAGCTCGATGAATCGACCATCGCGCTCTTGGAGCGGCACGGTCAGACGCCCTTGCCTCCCTATATCCGGCACGGGCGCGAAATGCCTGGTGATCGGCTTGCCTACCAGACCGTCTACGCCCAGAATCCCGGATCGGTCGCTGCCCCGACGGCAGGGCTTCACTTTACCGACCAAGTCTTCACTCGCCTGACCGAGCGAGGTATCACATGGGTTGACCTGACCCTTCACGTCGGTGTGGGCACATTTCGCCCGATAGAGGCCAATCGGCTCGAGGACCACGTCATGCACGCCGAGTGGGCCGATTTGCCTGCCTCAGCGGTTGCCACTCTTGAGGCCAGACGGTCTGAAGGGGGACGGATCGTGGCAGTCGGAACGACCGCCGCTCGCACCTTGGAGACCGCGGCTCAAGGGGGAAAGCTCAGGCCATTCTCGGGTGAAACCCGGCTTTTCATCCAACCGGGACATGTCTTCCCGGTCTCGATGCCCTGATTACCAACTTTCACCTACCCCGCAGTACTTTGCTCGTCCTGGTGAGCGCCTGGGCGGGTCTTGACCTGACTCGTGCCGCGTACGCCGAGGCCATTCGCTGTCGCTACCGGTTCTTCAGCTACGGCGACGCCATGTTGATTCTCTGATCCGACCGGAGACAAAACGCAAGATGGTATCGTCGAGCTGGTTCCACCGGCCGGGTTCTCTTGCGAGCGACTCCGCAAAAAGTCCCGGCCGGCGAAGCCAGCTTTCCAAAGCAAGCTTCTAACGACAAGGCGGTGAGCGAGGTCGCAACGCACGCTGGACATGAGGAATCCGCCCGAAGGCGCGGCGCGTTGCTTGATGAAGACGCGCGTTCGGTAGGAAGGAGGACCAGACCAGGGTTCGAGGTTTCGGGCCTTTTCGGACGTCACATCGCAAGGACGCTCGATCCCCACTGCGGGATCGCGGCGGCGATCCCTCGTCGAACCCAGCATACTCGGTTCCCCGATGTCCCCCGTTGCGAACCGAGCCGTCGCGGACTCTTGCCATGCCACGACGTGTTACCGCCGAGGTTGGCCACGAGGCTGGAATCAGCCTCGGGGGCAAGAGTCAGATCAGACACATCATCTTTCAGACCTTCAACCGAGACTGAGGCGGGTGGAACCGGGACGAAGGCAGAGGGTGCGATACCGTACTCTTCAGTGACCGATTCCGGCACATGGTCGTCAGATGCGACAACCATCTCTTCATCGCCAGGGATTAACTCCGACGAGTTCAGAGGACCTTGTTCCACCAGCACATCGGCAGGTGCCAATGACACTGGCGGCGTGTCCGCGGATACATCCGTTGCCGGAGGCACAGCCGCGACGACTTCCTCGATCTGGGACTGATCGATGGCCTGACTTGTGGCGTCGGCCCGAACAAACTTACCTGGACCGACTCGGATCCAGGTGACTGCAGCAGAGTCGAGCACCGACTCAGCGGCGGTTTTGGCCGCCTTGCGACCTCGACTGCGGCCCCGCCGCGACTTGGCCGTGCCAGAGCTTGTTGAATCAGGATTGAAACCCGCCGATTCGGTGGTCGACTCGCAGGCCCCCGGACCTGAGATTGACTCGGCGGCAAGGTGGTGGTGATCCCCCTCATCCGCACGATCGACTCGCAGGCCTTGGCCGAGATCGGTCAAGACAACACCGATGGATTTCTCACCCTGCTCTGATACTCGCGCTGGCCGATCCCTACCAGCGGGCGTGACGAAGATTAAAACCATAAGCGCCAGATAAGCCGGCACCCACCAAATGGAGACCCAGGCCACCGCGCAGGTGGTTAAAACCACAAGCGCGGCCAACCCCAACCCTGCCCCGGTGGTTTTTGACCGGTGCCCGTCAGTACTGGCCGGAGTACCAGGCACAAGGCGAGCACGGACGCGGTCGCGAAACCATCGGGCCGCAGAGCTTGGCCGTGCTATTGATGTGCGTGAGGTCACCATCAAGGAAGGCCGTCCTGCTTACCGCACGCTGACCGTCATAGCTGGCCATACCCGCCGAGTTTTCCCTGCCGGTACAACCAGCCGCCGGTTCTCATGGTCAAAATCAACGTCGTAGGGAAAGCGATTGCGCCCGAAGGGACGCCTTACCTTCCCTCGTATGATATCGGTTCAAACAGTCCGCTGACTGGCGTTTTTGCTCGGGAAGACACCCTGTCGTAATCCAAAGCCAGGATATTTTGAAGGCAGATCATTCAAAGACAACCGTGCGGATGCCATGCACCGACACCCGGTCTTCCAGATGCCAGCGCACGGCTTGGGCCAGGACGCGCCGCTCGACCTCACGGCCAATTCGAACCATATCGTCCACACCATCTCGGTGGGAAATATGCGCGACATCCTGGTTAAGGATGGGCCCGGCATCAAGCTCCGCCGTGACATAATGGGCCGTGGCCCCGATGATTTTCACCCCTCGCTCATAGGCCTGCTGATAGGGGTTCGCGCCGATAAAGGCCGGCAAGAACGAGTGATGGATGTTGATGATCGGCTGACGGTAGGATTCCAAGAATTGTGGTGACAGGATCTGCATGTAACGCGCGAGCACCACCAGGTCGATATTGTGCTCTCGCAGGAGCTGTTCGACCTTGCCTCTTGCTCGGCCTTCGACGCTTTCGTCACTGGCAGATGATGAAAGGGGATGCCATGAGCCTCGACTTTGGCTGCCAGATCGGCGTGGTTGGAGATCACCAGTGGGATCTCGGCGTCCAGTTCGCCGGCTTCCCATCGCCAGAGCAGATCGATTAAACAGTGGCCTTGCTTGGAGACCAGGATCGCCACGCGCTTGGGACGGTCGGTGAAACTGACTCGCCAGTTCATCCCATGCTGGCGCGCCAGCGGGGCAAACGCGGCATCGAACTCATCCCGGCCCAGGCCGAAACCCTTGCTCTCGATCTCCATCCTCATGAAAAAGGTGCTGTTCGGCGGATCACTCACGTGCTGATCGGCACTCAAGATGTTCCCATTATGCAGGGCGATGAAACTCGAGATCGCCGCGATCAAACCCTTGTGATCCGGACAGTCGATCAAAAGCCGAATGTTATAGCTCATGGTCAAATCAACCCGATTGATCAATAGGATGACGGGTACCGCTTCATCAAAGGGATGGCACCCTGATCGCGCAGGGCCTGAGCGGCGCGGCGACCCAGGCTACCAGCATCGTCGCGCGGGCCACGGAGCGCGACCGTCACACAAGCACGTCCATCAGGCTCGAACACAGCGGCATTGATTGCGAGAGCCGCAACTTCAGGGTCGGTGTCATCGCCCTCGATATCCCTGGCCCAGGCAGCCATGGGGAGAGTACAACCTCCTTCCAGAGCGGCCAGAGCGGCACGCTCGGCCAGCACGGCACGGTGGGTGACTCGGGTCGTCGAGTCGCTCGAGCAAAGCTCTTGTAGCCGCATCATCGCGCCGGCATTCGATACCCAAAGCCCCCTGCCCCACTGCCGGCAGAAAGTCGGAGGGATCCAGCCGTTGGGTGACGTGCTGATCCAGTCCAAGCCGGTGCAGCCCTGCCCAGGCCAGCATGACCGCGTCGAGCCGCCCTTCAATGGCCTGATTCAACCGCGTCTCGACATTGCCCCGAAGCGATACGACTTGCAGATCGGGGCGCAGGAACAGCAACTGTGCTCGACGCCTCGGTGAGCTGGTGCCGACCCGCGCGCCCTGGGGCAAACCCTCAATTGTCCGGTACTCGGGCGCGATCAGGGCATCGGCCACATCCTCACGCGCGGGCACCGCCGCCAGCATCAGCTCGTCCGGTCCCTGCGTAGGCAGGTCTTTCAAACTGTGCACCGCCACATCGACCGACCCATCGCAAACCGCCCGCTGAATCTCCTTGGTGAATAGACCCACTCCGCCGATGGCGGCCAGTGGTGAGTTGCGGTCGCGGTCTCCATGAGTCTTGATCTCGACCAAGCTCGACCGTCAAGCCCGGATTGAGCTCCCGCAGCTGCTCGGCCACCCAGTCGGCCTGCCAGCGTGCAAGGCGGCTGCCGCGGGTGCCGATGCGGATCATGCTGTTCAGTGCGGGATGAGCTGTCATGAGATCTTGACCTACAACGTTTGTCGCTCAGTCCGTGCAATGACGACAACAACAACCCGTGCGGCCCCGGCTTTCTTGAGGGCTCTGGCCGCCGCACCGCAGGTTGCGCCGGTTGTCAGAACATCGTCGACCAAGAGCACCGTGCGGCCGGCGAGTTGACGACTGGGCCGGGCACGGAACGCCTGTCGCATGATCTCGGCCCGCGCGGTACGCCCTTGTGAGCAAGCCGCTCCGTCGCTATAACCCGCCGCAACGGCTGGTGAACCGGTAGGTTAAGCCGTCGCGCCAGCCCGCGAGCCAGTGCCTCGGCCTGGTTATACCCTCGTTGCCAATGCCGCCACCAATGCAGCGGAACTGGTACGACCCAGGCATCCGGGGGAAGGTGGCTGATCGCATCGTGCCGTGCCTCGACGAAAAGATCACTGAGCCACGGGGCAAGCCATGCATTTTGTTCATGCTTGAGCCGCAGACAAAGGTCTTGAAGTTCCCCCTCGTAGGACCCATCGCGAACGATGCGTCGAAGCCCAGCGAACGGCCCCGGCATGCGGCGCAGCCTCCGCGCAAATCCGCGAACGGGCCAGCCGACAAGGCACACCGCGGGCAGACCGATGACGTTGCCCGTGCCGACTGTTCCAGAAGTCCCTGCCGGCATGAGCGGCAGAACGGGCTGCCCGATCCCTCCGTCGCCACAAACCGGGCATAACCAGGGAAACACCAACGCATCAAGTGCTTCCCTCAAGGCGCTCAGCCAACCTGCAAACCGCCCCATGCCGCGACGGGCCGGGAGATCGCTCGCAAATCGCCGGAAACGGAAGGAAATCATTCTCGATGACCTGAAGACATCTCGACTCAACTCGGCTTGGACGGAGCCGCTTCCCGAAATTACCAGAAGTCATTTACGGCTCCGCCGAGCCGCGCTGACCGGTCAGGAGATAGGGCTCGAGTTGCTCGCGAAGCTGGTTTCGGGCCCGGGCCAGGAGCGATTTGACGGCCGCCGGTGATCGGCCCATCACATCGGCGATCTCGGCGTAGCTCATCTCCTCGAACTTGTTGAGCAGCACGGCCAGCTTCTGGTCTTCGTTGAGTACGGCGAGTGCCTCGCGAACCAGGTCCGCCAGCTCGGCCTGGCGCATCTCGGTCGAGGGGGTACCTTCCCGGCCCGCGAGTTGCTGAGCGACCGAGGCAACCGCCTTTGAGTCAGTGGCGGAGCCACCCGATCGGAACGCTCGGGTTGCGGCCCTTGCTCCGCAAGTGATTCAGTGCCAGGTTGTTGGCAATCGTAAACAGCCACGTCGAGAACTTGGCCCGAGGGCGATAGCCTTTACGCGCCTTGTAGATGCGAAGGAACACTTCCTGGCAAAGATCCTCGGCCTCTTCACGATTGCCAACCAGGTGGAACAAGATACCCACCAGGCGATTCTGGTAGCGCTCGACCAGGGTTTCGAAAGCCCCTGCAACGTCGCTGCGGACCTGGACCATAAGCCGAACGTCCGGGTCACGCGCCTCCAGTTGCTGTTCCAGGTTATCGGCCTCTAGGCCCACCGGGGAATCCTCCCGCGAAGGATCGCTCGATCAGTGTGTTCATGACGTCAAAATCATCGATGCGTCAACGGGACGGCGATTGCTTTAGGGTAGCGTCACGGGCAAGGTCGAGACCATGCTCGAGGCCCGGCTCGTGGCTCGTCGTGTCTGGTCTTGGTCCAGTCGGCGGCGAAGCTGGCCGCACGCGGCATCAATGGCCCGTCCCTTTGTCTTACGCACCGTCACGCTGACACTCCCGTCGCGCAGAATCGTTGCAAACCGCTTGATTGCCTCCGGATCGGGCCGGTCAAACGGTAAGCCTGCCACCGGATTATACGGAATCAGGTTCACATGTGCCCGGCGGCTCGCCAAGAGGCGGTCAAGTGCCTGCGCATCGGTTGGCCGGTCGTTGATGCCCCGAAGCAAAACATATTCGTAGGTAACCTGGCGGCCGGTTTGCTCGAAATAGGCATCGGCCGCTGCGAGCACGGCGGTCAGCCCGATTGTTTCATTGACCGGCACCAAGGTGTTGCGCAAGTGCCTCGGTCGGTGCATGGAGCGAAACCGCCAGATGATATTGTCGATCGAGCGCGGCCAGCTTCATGATCTTCTCGGGCAGTCCCACAGTCGAGATCGTCACGCGCCGTTGGCTGATTCCCAACCCTTCCTCAGCCGAGCAAAGCCGATCAAGCGCAGCGATCAGGTTGTCGAGATTTGCCAGGCTCTCGCCCATTCCCATGACGACAACATGCGTGACCGTCTCCTCCGGCGGCAAGCAGGTTGCGCAAGTGCAGCACTTGCTCGAGGATCTCGTCGGCGCTCAAGTTCCGCTCGACGCCCTTGAGCCCGCTGGCGCAAAAGACGCAGCCCATCCCACAGCCGACCTGCGTGCTCAGGCAGACAGTCCGGCGCGATTCCTCGGCCATCAGGACACATTCGATCCGCCGGCCGTCGTGGCATTCCAGAACCAGCTTGTCCGTGCCGTCGGGTGCCACACCATGATAGGCAACCCGGGTACCGAAAACCGTCCATTCGGCATCGAGCTGCTTGCCGCAACGACTTGGGCAGATCTGACATCGGCTCGAAAGACTCGGCCCGGCGGCGGATGACCCAGTCAAGCACTTGCCGCGCCCGGTAGGCTGGATAGCCCCGCTCGACCATCCAGCCGCGCCAGGCCGCCGCTGAGGCGGAGAGGACAGGTCGCCTGACTGGTAACAGCGCGGGGACTGGCACAACGCACCTCCGTGGACGAAAAGGCAGAAACCGCGTACTGTCACGCAGATCATGACCTGTCGGCCTCTCGGTGGCTCATGCCGACCTCGAATCTCAACATGTTACTTGGCTTGATCTTGTTGTCATTGTAGTGAAGTGGTTATCCGCGGCCAAGGCTGAGGAACCGACTCGATCCGGTCGCAATGGAACCTAATTGAGCGCGAATTTGCTGACGACTCTTCCGCTACGTACTGTAATTTCCGAATCTCGACCATGGCATCGACCGACGATATCATCGACCAGTGGCGGGTTCCACCCAACAAGTCGATCCGGCTCAAGGATTACGATCCCGGCTGGGCTGGCGACCCGGATCTCCCCAAGGCCGAGCGCAAACAATTCGCCGAGAACGTGCTCTCGCAAGATGTCTCCAAGCTGGCTGAAGCCCAGGACCGGCTCTACGCCGCCGATCGCTGGTCGATCCTGATTATTCTGCAGGCCATGGATGCCGCCGGCAAGGATGGCACGATCAAGCACGTGATGTCGGGCATCAATCCCCAGGGCTGCCAGGTCTTCAGCTTCAAGCAACCCTCGGCCGAGGAGCTCGACCACAACTTTCTCTGGCGATATGCCAAGGCGCTGCCCGAGCGCGGCCGGATCGGAATCTTCAACCGCTCTTACTACGAGGAAGTACTCGTGGTCCGGGTCCATCCCGAGCTGGTCAAGGCCGAGCGCATCCCCGACGTGAAGATCGACGACGATTTCTGGGCCGACCGCTTCGCCGATATCAACGCCTTCGAGCGGCACCTGACCCGCAACGGCACGTTGATCCTCAAGTTCTTCCTGCACATCTCCAAGGACGAACAGCGCAAACGATTGCTCAAACGGCTCAAGGACCCGAAGAAACAATGGAAGTTCTCGGCGGCCGATATCGCTGAACGAGCCTTCTGGGACGACTACATGAAGGCGTACGAGGAGGCCATCAGCGCCACCAGCACCAAGTGGGCTCCCTGGTACATCATCCCCGCCGACCACAAGTGGGTCAGCCGCGCCTTGGTCGCGCGGATCGTGACCACGGCAATCGAGTCACTCGACCTCCAATACCCGGAAGTGACTGACGCACAGCGCGCACGCGATCGCCGAGGCCAAGAAGCAGCTCGAAGCCGAGAAAGGAGACTGATTCGGCCCGAAGGAGGACGGACTTCCGAATAATTCCTGGTTTGACTGCCCTCAGTACGCCGCCTCCAGTCGCCCGTCGGCTCCGACATGGTACGGCATCCAGGCCAAGACGACACGTTCGACCGTGATATCGGTTTTCCTGGGACGGATGGGCAATGGCTCAAACACCAGTGCCTCGGGCCGTAGTGCGGCATCGAGCTTCTCGATCTCGAGCTGGAACTTGGCCTGCAGCTCGGTGTATTTTTGCCGCAACGATTCGAGTGATCCCGCGGCCTGGCTGGCCCCGTCGCGTTGTTGTGCGGCCCGGCTGGCGGCTTTGGCGGCGGTGGCTGCTCGGGTCACGTCGGTCTTGCTGACAGCCTTTCGGCCAAGCAACGCTCCAAGCACCGAGCTGCCCATCGCAATGGTGGCATCCCAGGATGATCGGCTTGCCTGAGCCTGCTCTCGCTCCAGCCGCTCGTTAGCGCGGCGAATCTGCTCCTGGATCGCCTCCAGCTTGGGCGCATACTTGGCCCGCAACGCTTCGACTTTCTGATCGCGCTCTTCGCGCGACGCCTGAACCAGCCGGAGCCGAAACTCCCGCTCTGACTCCGTCGGCCGGGACCACTCCTTGAGCGCCGGACAGGTCCACAACCGCAATGTCCGCTCGCGGTAAAGATAATTCTTCAGAGACTTGGTCCACTCAGCATAGCTCTTGGCCCGGGCGAACTCACCGGGTAAAGAAGTGAAGCGAGCCCCGGCCTCGGGTGCCTTGTCCAGCTCCGGTACGCAGTCGTCAAACGGCTCGCTTTCATCCCAGACCTCCGCCGGCAACTCGTCGTCGATTCGCCGAACCAAGGCCAGAGTCTCCCAGTGGTCGATGCCGGCTTTTTTGTCGGCGTAATGGAGCCGGGCCACACCTAGAAGCGCGGGGCAATACTGCAGCGACTCCCCGGCCTGGGCACGCGCACGACGCGGCACGAAGAACTCAGGTACATCCGGCGGCATCACCGGGCGAGCGCTGCCAGAGGATGAAGGACGACCTGAGCTGATGGTCGAGGACCGAAGCCGGCGCGAGGGTGCGATGGAGCGACAGGGCCGCAGGCGTGGATGCCTGCTTGCGAGGCGCCATCAGGGTCTGAATCTGCTCGCGAGTGAGCGGACCGCGGAGGTATGACAACGCCCAGCGCGTCTGGAAGACGACAGGCTGGTCGTCGTGTACGTTATTCATCACAAAGACGCGGTTGCCCAGCCCTGAAAGAATCTCGTCCATTTTCTTGCGGTCAAAAGCATGCCCGGCCGCGGTTGAGGCCCCTTCCAGTCCCTCGAGCACGCGATCCTTGTCGCGCTGGGTTTGCAAGCGGCCCAGAAACCAGGTACCCGCGTTCGACAGTCCCTTGTAGTCGAGGTCGACCGGGTTCTGGGTCGCCAGCACGACCCCCAGGCCAAAGGCACGGGCCTGCTTGAGCAGGGTCAGCATCGGTACCTTCGACGGCGGATTGGCAGTCGGGGGAAAGTAACCGATAGATCTCGTCCATGTAGAGGATCGGCACGCAGGCTCGACGTGCCCGGCTGGGTGCGAACCCAGGCCAGCACCTCGTTCAAGAGAATGGTGACGAAGAACATCCGCTCGTTGTCCGACAGGTGCGCGATCGACATGATCGACAGCCGTGGCTTTCCCTCACGCGTGTAGAGCAAACCGCCGACATCGAGCGGATCGCCTTCCAACCAGGCGGCGAAGCCAGGCGAGGCCAGCAGATTGTTGAGCTTCATCGCCAGGGCAAAGCGGTCTTTGGCCGGGAAAAAAGTCTCGACGTCCATGACCCCGACTTTCTGGAACGGCGGCGACTGCACGGCGTGGATCAAGCTCGCCATGTCGAGGTCGTGGCCCTCGCGCCAGGAATGATCCAGCACATTTGCAAGCAGGATGTGCTCGCGGCTGGAGATCGGATCGACGATGATGCCCAGAAGCGCCAGCAGGCCGGAGACGGCCGAGGCGATCCGTTCGCGGTAGGCCTCGGCCTGGTCGATCAGACCTGGCGGTGGAGCATCGAAAGAGCGAAGCACGGTCAGCGGCAGCCCGGCGGTGCTTCCCGGCGTATAGATCGCCAGGTCGACCGCCTCGCGCAGCCGCTCGATTCGCTCGCCAGCTTGATCCCAGGCCGCCAGCCCTTCCTGCCATTGCTCGGCCGTCTGGGCGGCGAATTGCTCGCGTCGTGAGCCTCGCCGTCCTGCCTCGTCGGCATCGACCCAGGGAAGGAAATCTTCCGGGACGGAGCTCGGGAAAACCCAACAGCAGATTGCCCAGGTCTCCCTTGGGATCGATCGCGATCACCGGGATGCCGTCGATCGCCGCCTCTTCCAGCAAGGCAATTCCCAGCCCTGTCTTGCCGCTGCCGGTCATCCCCACGCAAACAGCGTGCGTGGTCAGATGCTTCGACTCATAGAGCAGCAAGTTCGGCGTGACCTTGCGATGCTTCAAGTCATAGGTCTTGCCGAGATAAAAAAGCCCGAGCTTTTCGTAGTCCTGCATGGATTTCGCTGGTCCCGTCAAGCCGCTCGTTGTCCCGAGGTGCATGCTATCTGAGGAGTTTAACCATACGACTGACGCTCACGCCAGATCCTTACACTTGGCCTCGACCCGCGACTGGTAGTTAGCGATCATGTGCGAGGCGATCCGGCTTTTCACCAACCCCCAGACCTGATCAACCATGGCGGGGTCCAGCTCCTTCGGCGGTTTCCCGGCCGATTGCTTGAGTGCTTCGAGACCCAGCAGCAGCGGCAGCGGCCTCGGCAGCACTCAAAGGCACTTCATTCAGACAATGTGTGTACGCGTTGGCAAGCAGGCTCACCGAGGGAAGATGCGGCACCACGTCTTCGAGGTCGACGTAACGAAGATCTTGCCCGAGAATTCCTGCTCGAAGGCCTTGGCTGCCGCGTCGTTGCCGATCATCGGAGCCCCGAAGGTGATGATCTCGTGCACGGACAGGAAATTGCGCTGAAACCGCCAGGCTGCCATGAGCGCCATTGCCCCACCCAGGCTGTGGCCAGTGACCCAGAGCGGCCGTTCTTTGGTCTTTGAGCGCCTGGTCGACCGCTGCGAAAAGCGGCTCCCAGACCATCGCAAGTGCATCCAGAAAGCCCCGGTGAAACCGGGCACCCACGCCGGCGGCCGCGAAATCCGTCCCGCTTTGCCCTTCGGGCAGGATCAGGTAGTTATTGGCGTTCGTCAGCAGCCAGTCCTTCAGCCCGTCGAGTGTGTTGGGAGCTTCCGAACCACGAAAGGCAACGACGATCGCCTGGTCATTCTCGGCGACGTAGACCTGCGTGTTGTCCACGCTGATCAGTTTTGCCTCGAGCCCCAGCTCGGACCGAAACCGTGCGGGCCCTCGGCCTCGGCAAAATAGGCGAACTCGCACGCCCGCGCCAGAAACAGAGCATTGCGTGCGTTTCCGGCCGCCGAAGCGTCCAGTGACATGCTCATAAATGTTGCTCCTGAACTGTTGGCTTCGTGAGAAATTGTCTTGTCGCTTTCACTGCATGACGCGGCGCCCCGGCTTGGCGTCGCGCCAGGCCTGGACGGTCTCCCGGCTGACTTGGGTGCCGCTGCAGGTCGAGCTGCATCAGCGAATCCTTCGCGAAGAGCGTGATCTGGAAGCCTTTGTCGGTGATCTTGGTCCTCGCCAGCCGCAGCTTGGCCAGAGCGGGAAGGTCTTTGAGGGTCTTCAGCCCGGCGTCCGTCACCTGCGTGCCGTTGAGGTCGAGCTCTTGCAGAGCTTCATCTCTTGAAGCGACTCGAGGGACTGATCGGTCACATCCGGATTGGCCATCTGGAGCACCACGACGTCTGGCTTGAGCTTCAGGATGGAGTAATCCTTGCGGTCCCAGCCCGTCAATGTGAGATGGCGCTGGCCATCGACCACTTCTCTCGGTGCACCCAGATCCAGCGGCACAAAGAGCGTGTAGAGCGCCGGCGTGGCGGCGACCAGCAAACTCACCACGAACAAGACGAGCGGGCGGCTCCCTCTTCGCGGATGTCGTCGCGGCAAAAACCAACCCCACCGGCGGAAGACCAAACTGCCCAAGCCCCATCGTCGATGTTGCCGAAACGCACGGACGAGCAGCCAGATCCAGGCCAGGGCGGCAACCGCCAGCCCTCCAACTGCATGTAGAACGCCCTGTCCTCCATCCACTCGTGAGCGGCGTCGCTTTGGAGCGCATTCTCCGCAAGCGACCAGAGCTTCGGCCCCTCGCGCAGCTTCTCACGCAGTCCGGAGTCGACCGGCCCCACCAGTGAATAGGCGACTCGGAGCAGCCGCGACCATGCCGCCCAGCACGAACAGAACCAGCGGCCCGACTGCTTTCTGAGCATGACGCAACGCGAACAGCAGGGCCAGCGGCGGCAGGAACAAACTGGCCAGCCCCCACCAAATGTGTTGCTGAAACGCACGCACGAGCAGCCAGATCCAGGCCAAAACGACCAGCACCAGTCCACCGGACAAGAGATCAATTGCGTAGGCTTCCATGATCCTCCACGCGGTTACTTCAGCACCGCCGCCGAATCGTACGGATCGATAGTTGGTCAAAGTCGGGAAGGTTCGTGTGATCTCAGTCTGCCCGCTGAATGGATCGGGGTTGCCAGTCATTGTCGCGAGTCGTCGCGTAGCGCGCCGGGCTCTACTGACTCGCGCGATTGGCAGAGTGCCACAAGCCTGTCAACCACCGTGAATGCCGCATCCGGTTTTCCCATGGCACGAGCATTTTCGCTCATCTGGATCAGCTTCCAGGCATGTCAACAAGCGTATCGATCTTATAGGCCAAGGTGGGAAGATTATTGCAGCGAATCGCGGCTCCTTGTTCGAGAAGATGGTCGGAATTTCGCTCCTCCTGGCCCGGTATCGGGTTAATCACCACCATGGGAAGGCCCTTAGACAATGCCTCGGACGTCGTTAGACCTCCCGGTTTGCCCACAAAAAGATCGGCCGCTGTCATCAACTCATCCATCTCGGTCGTGAAACCCAGAAGGGTGAAAGAAACCACTGACCGGTTGGCGAGCTTCTTGACCGCCTCGGCGAGCTCTGCTCTCAAGGCCGCGTTGCGACCACATACCATGACCACTTGCGCCGGATGTGAAAGTCGAGCCAAAGCCTCCATCAGGTGACCGACCGGCCCGACGCCAAATCCCCCCGCTGAAACGAGAATGGTCAAACGATCCTGATCAAGCCCGTGCTTGCGCCGCATGGCCCGTTTGTCTTTGGACTCAGCGAAAACCGGGTCGATCGGGATGCCTGATACCGTGATGAGCGATTCCGGAACGCCCAGCGCTCTCAAGTGGACTTTGGTCTCCTCCATCGCGACAAAGTACTGCTCGACGTGGTGGCACAGCCACATGGCATGAACGTCGAAATCCTCGTTCATCGTCGGTCACGGACCGCACGGTGAACACGCTGCGCCTCTGGGCGGCGCGCGCCACGCGCGATTTCGACCTGCGTTCTTCAACGAGGGCGACTTTCGGCGCGCCGTCGAGGAGAAGATCGACACCGAGAACATCTCCAAGGTGCTCTACCCGAACGACCAAAGCGAAGAAGGGAAGGCGCTCCGCCTCAAGCAGCAATACTTCTTCGTCGCCTGCTCGATCGCCGACATGTTCGCCGGTACAAGCTGGGGCACAGGGACTTCGACGCCTTCGCCGAACAAGTCGCCATCCAGCTGAACGACACCCACCCGTCCATCGCGGTGGCCGAGCTGATGCGCGTTCTGCGTCGACGAGGAGGGGCTCGACTGGGACACCGCCTGGGTCGATCACCGGCAGACGATCGGATACACCAATCACACGCTCTTGCCCGAGGCGCTCGAGGCTGGCCGGTGTGCGCTCTTCCAGCGGCTCTTGCCGCGGCACCTGCAGATCATCTACGAGATCAACACGGTTCTGCACCAGGTGCAAATGCGCTGGCCGCTGGATCCCTCGC
>CAWIPG010000003.1:0-1159959 GCA_963838015.1 uncultured Acidobacteriaceae bacterium
CACCGAATACGGTCTCGCGTCATCAGCAGCGTCGAAACCAGGAACGCAACGCTGCGAACATGTTTTGAGTCGGAAGGCTTGTCGAACGTCCGGCAGCTACAATCCGCCGGAGAAAGTTTACGGAAGCTTATGTGGAGTCATCGGTGGAAGTCGTCAACACACTATACCCGCGTAGCGAGTGTCTTAATTTCGACATTCGTCTTAATACCGTCGCGATGACCGGAAAAGCGAGCCGCCCGCCGCGGCAAACTGGATCGGCAACGCGTTAGAGCCGAGGGGGATTGGGTCATCAACACCAATTCTTGAGTTTGGCAGTTGCGGTGCAGCCTACAACTTGGAAAAACCGAAAGAACTTGCAATCCAGATAAATCCCACGCTATGGGGACACTCATTATGCGCAAAGTAACCTCTATGACAAAGCATGCCTCATCCAAGTCTTGCTTGCCTGGCACATCCGTCCGCAAAATCGAAGCCGACGGGGTTGAAGTTTTTTATCGCGAGGCAGGTGATCCGACGGCTCCAGTCATTCTCTTGTTGCATGGATTTCCGGCCTCATCCTTCATGTTCCGCGACCTTATTCCGCGTCTCGCTGACGATTACCGGGTCGTCGCGCCGGATCTTCCCGGGTTCGGATTTACCCGCATTCCCAGCGAGCGAAACTATAAATATTCGTTCGATAGATTGGCTTCAACGATCGAGGCGTTCGCGGATGCGCTCAAACTCAACCGGTACGCAATCTATGTGTTCGATTACGGTGCGCCAACGGGCTTCCGTTTGGCGATGGCTCGCCCTGAGCGGATAACAGCGATCATTTCGCAGAACGGAAATGCGTACGAAGAAGGTTTGAGCTCAGGTTGGAATCCGATCCAGAAATACTGGAAGGAGCCAACTGTGCAGAATCGCGCCGCCCTTCGCGATTTTCTAACACCCGAAGCCACGAAGTGGCAGTACACCCATGGCGTGGCGAATCCGGACGCTGTTCCCCCTGAGTCGTACACATTGGATGCGGCTCTGCTGGAACGGCCGGGGAACAAAGAGATTCAGCTCGATCTGTTTCTCGACTACGCCTCGAATGTAAAGCTCTACCCACAATTTCAAGAATACTTCCGCAGATTGAAGCCCCCGTTGCTGGCGATCTGGGGCAAGAACGATCCTTTTTTCCTTCCTGCAGGAGCCGAGGCATACCAGAAGGACTTGCCCCACACCACGGTCCAATTCCTCGATACGGGCCACTTTGCACTTGAGACACACGTCGTAGAAATAGCCGAGGCCGTTAAGCATTTTCTTGCCGCCAATGGTATTTGCCAAGGTCGCGCAGAACGAGTGGTTTCACGATGATGTGCTAACCCAGCAGAGGTTAATTGAGACAAGGGGCTGCATCTCTAGATGTCGCTCTTGATGTCTCTCTCACCAAGTTTGTTCGCGCGCAAAACACCTCACAAGCTGCTGCGAATTCGCAGGCTCCCAGGATGAGTGAATTTCCCACCAACTCATCGATAGTTTTGGTGCACGGAGCGTGGGCCGACGGCTCGTGTTGGCGAAACGTCATTGTGCCTCTAGAACGGCGCGGTCTTCACGTCATCTGCAGAGAACGGTTGACACCGTGGTACGCCACGGGCATACCTCCAACGACTCCTAAGTAGATAGAGCTGTTATTGCTATTGCTTTGAGGCACGGGTTCGGCCGGATCGCTTGATGATTGCGCTCTTTGGCAATCGCGGAACAGCCTTAACGCCCGCCCAAAGCGTGGCGATCGTTTGCTCGACCACGAGAGTCTGGTCAGGCAAGTCAGGCACAACACCTTGGATGACCATGAGTGACGCGAGGCCAAGGATCGTGTACCACCAGGTGTGGGCTACCACTATGTCATCCCTACTTGGCAATCCTTCATCCTTGGCAACATCGAAAAAGAGCTGTACGAAACGTTGGAACAAAGGCGTGCCAATATCGTTGATATATTGTCCAGCGCGGATGCCGTTGCGGTTCTCCGGCCCGAAGAAGACGTTGCGGAACTGCTGTGGATGGGCAGTGCAGAACTGAATCAAGCCACGTGAAGTCGCAAAAAGACGCTCTTTCGGTTTAGGGTGCTTAGCGGCAATCGCGTCGAAGTTCTGAATCAACTGCCCGATCGTCTCGCTGCTCAGCTCGGCAAGAATATGCCATTTGTCGGGGAAATGCTGATAAATCACGGCGTGCGTATAGCCGATCTCTTTAGCGATCGCGCGAAGCGTGACGGCTTCGTAGCCTCGATCGGCGAACATTTTGCTGGCAGCCGCAAGTATTTCGCGCCGCAACCTTTCTTTACGCTCTACCCGGCGACTTGGTGATTCGGATGCCACTTTAATAGCTTAGCCCCTTTTGACGATTATTGCGACCGATTGTTACTTTCTAACCATTGGTTCCGTAACCACTGATTATTTTGCAACCAATGGTTTTCATAAGCCTCTAATAGTCAGGTCGCTCATTTGGATAAGCGGCCAAATACGAGGCAAAGGAGAATGCGATGAAAGTTCTAGTGATTGGAGCAGCGGGCAAGAGCGGAGAAGCGCTGGTAAATGAGGCGCTGGCGGCCGGGCATAAGGTGACAGCTTTCGTGCGCGGTGCCGCGCAGTACAAGAAGGCGAATGTCAGAGTTGTTGCGGGCGACGTGCTGGACGCGGCCGCGGTCGACGTTGCCGTCGCCGGACAGGACGCGGTGATCGACGCGCTGGGCGGCAAGACGCCGTGGAAAGTGACGACGATGGAAACGAGCGCGGCACACAATATTGTGGACGCGATGCGACGCAATGGAGTGCGGCGATTGCTGAAGATTTCGGTGGTTGGTGCGGGCGAGAGCGTCAAGAACGCCGGATTTTTCAACGAGCACCTGCTCATGAGGACGTTTCTGCGCGGTCTGCTGGTAGACAAGGCGGGCATGGAGGCCGAGATCGAAGGCAGCAACTTGGACTGGACACTCGTGCGGCCGCCGATGTTGACCGACGGCGAGAAGACCGGCGTTGCCAGGGTGCTGAGCACGGAGGGCGGCGAGAAGGCGCACAAGATCGGGCGGGCCGATTTGGCAGCCTTCATGGTGCAGCAACTGGAAAGCAGCCGGTATGTGCGTCAGGCCGTGACAGTGACGACCACATAGCAAGGCCCTCCGCGAGGATCAAACCCGTCCCTCATCGAGACGAATTGAGCCCAAACATGAAAGTTCTTGTTTGGGCGCAAAGGGCGGACCGGACGCCTCACCGTCCGGTTCCGCGCAGGCGAAAGGCCATCCCATCGGGATAGATAAATCCGGCGGGCAGGTCGAGCAGCTCAAATAGCAGGAATGGTAACAACCATCCTTGTCGCCTTCATGTGGATGTACGTCGGAAGGTTGTATCTAGTTCACGATCCGGTCGAATGAAAGAAGGTGCCTACGTTTTTATTACGGGGCGGCGGCAAGCGGAATTGGATAAGGCGGTATCGCTCATCGGGAAGAATGTGACGGCCGTTCAAGGCGATGTCTCGAAGCTCGAGGATCTTGATCATCTCTACGAAGTGGTGCGAAAGGTGAAGGGACGTGTCGATATCGTCTTCGCAAATGCCGGCGTCGTAGATCCTGTTTCCCTCGCAGCGTCGACGCCAGAGAAGTTTGACGAGCACTTCAACCTGAACGCGCGAGGGGTTTACTTTACGGTGCAGAAAGCTCTTCCGCTACTGACCGACAATGGATCGATCATCCTCTCCGGATCGGCGGCATGGCCGATGGGCATACCAGGCTTCGGCGCGTATTCGGCGACGAAAGCAGCTTTGGTCTCCTTCGTACGGAGTTGGACCGCTGAGTTGGCCAGCCGCGGCATCCGAGCGAACGTGATTAGCCCTGGACCGACGGAGACACCCATGATCCATGTCGGATCTAAAGAATCTCCGGAGGGTACCAGCGAATACTTCCGGAAGATGATCCCGATGGGGCGACTTGGAACCGCAGACGAGCTCGCATCGGCAGCGGTGTTCCTCGCTTCCAACGAGAGCAGCTTCATCACTGGCATCGACCTGCCAGTTGATGGCGGCACCGCGTCCAGATAATCCGCGAATTCAAGGAGATGACACATGAAGCATTTCACCAGGCGCGTCTTTTTTGCTTTCATGATTCTTATCGGCACGGCGAGCTTCGCTCAAAGCCCATCACCTTCTGAGAGCAACCAGCCTGTTCGCGCCGGCACCGCTTCAGATACCGTCGACGTTCAGCATGTGATCGACGCCTACCACGAAGCCGTTCTCGCTCACGACGGATCTCGACTAGCGAATCTGTTTATTCCGCAAGGCAGTATGTGGCTCAACGTGCTCTCTGATGAAGCCTACGCTCGTGCGAAAGCGAAATCGCCCGATGCCGTGAAGGTTCGTGTTGGAAGCTACGCAGATTTCGCAAAGCTGGTTTCGACCTCAAAGACCAGCCTCAATCCGACGCACACACATCTGCAGCAGAACAGCGACGGGACGATCGCATCGGTGTACTTCGACTTCGTATTCCTAGTAGACGGAAAGGAAACAAATCGCGGGAGCGAGTCTTGGGTCTTGGTTAAAGAAACTGATGGTTGGAGGATTGCCGCAATAACCTATTCGTCAAATCCACCCATGCCGTGAGTGGTTGGAGAGTCATGCTCTTTGGCAATTTCCAACCGATGAAAGGAGATTAATCATGAAAATAGGATTTATAGGAGCCGGGAATGTAACTCGTACGTTCGGCCATCACTTGATAAACGCTGGTCACACTATAGTTGTGTCCAATCCAGAGGTCCGGAGACCCTGGCTCATTTTGTCGCTGATCTTGGTCCAGGCGCCATCGCGGGGACTCGAGAGGAGGCGGCCGAGTGCGACGTCGTTATTCTCGCTGTACATTGGGTGAACGTGCGTGAAGCGCTGAAAGGTATCGATTGGCGTGGCCGGATTCTGATCGATGCAACTAACGCGCACATGGATCCTCAACCCGATATCAGTCTGGCGGGAGTCACCCGGTCGCGGGCCGCCTTGAAGGGTCGCACGTCTAGCGAGATAGTCGCTGAGATGGCGGTTGGCGCCCGGCTTGTAAAATCGATCAGCAACATGCCGATGGCATGGATGCAGGACTTCTCGCCGAACAAGCCCCGCACCGTCATCTTTACATCCGGCGACGACACCGAAGCGAAACAGCTAGTAATTGATTTGGTCAACAACACTGGATTAGTTGCGATTGATCTCGGGTCACTGGCAATAGGCGGCGCCATGCACGAGGTCGGTGCTCCTTTATCCGGGCTCGACCTCCGCTTCGTCCGCCGTCTTCGTTGAAAGTACACGGATGCGATCTCAAGAACGGGAGTGGCTGTCGAGCGAAATGTCGTCTGCATGAAATTGATGCTCCTGTTTTTCTGATGCTTTCGTCGGGGAACGCGGTTCAACTGGTAGAGCCACTAATTATTTGCCTGCCGATGCTCTCGGAGATGAACCAAAAGCAAACGGCAGACTCGCCTGGAGCGTGCTCACTCACCGTCTTCCGAACTTGAGAACACCGTGCGGAGACTTAATACCAGCGGCACGATGACTGCCGCCGTACCGGCCGACGCGAGAATGCCTGTCATTCGGCTAGAGTGGTCAGCGATTGCGCCGTAAGCGATTGGGGCGAGACCGCCGGCGCCGATGACCCCCGAATAGAACAACGCGAACGCCCGGCCTGTATTTCCGTTCGGGGCGAGTTCAGGCACCGTGCCATACAGAACTGACGATGTGCCGTTCAGCACCATGCCGAGAAACGGCAGAAATATCAGCATCGCGGTGATGGGCGTGAAACATGTAGCTACGATCAGCGCTGCCGTCGCGATTTCGGTTGCCACAACGCTCCAGACCACTCCGACGCGCTGACCGAGCCAGCCACAGGTCGCCTTACCAAAGGCTCCGCCAACGAACACGAATGCCAATCCGAGACCGACCGTTGCCGACGATCCTCCTCGCGCATGGATGAGAAACGGAAGAAACAGAAGGTAGCCCATGCGCGTTGCCGTATCGAGAACGCCGATAGAGAGCAGGAAGCCGAAACCGCCACGACTCGCGCGCTCACGCTTGAACTCCTGGGGGATCGAGGCGGTCCCAGGCTCATTCGGCAAAAGCGCGAGAAGAGCGGATGCGACGAGAATCCCAAGCAGGCCCATAAGCCCAACGACAGTTCGCCATGGCAACACGGGCAGCAGAAGAGCCACGATTGCAGGGAGGGTAGCTTTTCCCAGGTCACCGGCAAAATTGTAGATTCCAAGCTGCCACGTCGGCAAGAGCGCGTACAGTTGATCGGTGTAACCATCATGCAGGATGTGGGTAAGACAAGCGCCAAAGAGGTTACGGCGCTTGTTGTCTGTAGAGCGCTTGGTTGGAAGGTTTTGTCGATTAAACATCAAGGGCTCCCAAGATACACAAAGTCTATTTCGACTTTGCCCTCTGGGATTTTTGCCCTTGGGTGCGGACCACACGGCCCTCTGTGGCGCTCGAACCGATCTGGCGGATCGGAACCCTAGCCACCAAATTCCGTCGATAGAAATATCCTAATAAATAATTCCAAGCGAGACAAGATTGTGAACTGCGCTCGTTTTCGTTCATGATTTCGCATGGTGGCGTGCTTCAGCCTCCCTTGCAGTCCCGATCGGCTCGTACTTCTTCTGAAAGCTTTCGAGCACATCTGCCGGCGCGCTCTCGGGAGTTCCGCTGTGAAAAATGGGGTTCGGTGCATACTCAATGGCAAGCTGGATCTCCTGAGCAGCCGGATCTCCGCGCAGAAGAGAGACGAGCACGAGAGCGGCATCCAGCCCAGCCGTCACGCCGGCGCCGCTGATGATGTTGCCGTCCACTACCACCCTTGCATCCACAAGAACGGCTCCGTAATACCGCATCAGATCCCGAGTACTCCAATGCGTGGTCACCTGCCTCCCCGTGAGGACACCAGCCGCACCACAAATCAGGGCTCCGGTGCAGACCGAAAACAGGAGCTTTCCCCCCTGAACGTGCTTGCGGATGAGCCCGAGCACTTCTTCGTCGTGCATCAGCGCCTGCTGTCCATAGCCACCGGGTACGAGTAGCACATCAAATAGAACTGTTTCCGCAATCTTTATATCCGGCGAAAGCCGAAGCCCCTGCACATCGCGAATGGGAGAAAGTTCTTTCCCGATGACCCGGACTGTGGTGTCGGGCATGCGCGAGAGAACTTCAAAGGGTCCCGTGAAGTCAATTTGATCCATCCGCTCAAAGATGAGGCAGCCCACAGAAAGCGGTCGCGTCGTCAACTCCCGCTTCGATCTCTCACTCACAAACAAAGGACCGCTCATGAAGCCGATCCCTCCTCGACGTCAGTAGGAAACACGCACTCCACGCGTAGTTCCTGTGCGATAACGTCAGCGTTCTTTACGCAACCTCGGCCGTCAGGCGATCTTGGGCGGTGCGAATTGGCGCTGCAGGCACGACAACCTCAACCAGCCCGGTCACGACGTCATAGACGAGACCGGAGATGAGCCACTCATCAGGCAATGCCGAAATCGCCCTGAGCGCAGCAACGTCGACAGCCACTGACTTGCGCGGATCGCGGACCGACTTGGTTTCAATTTCTCTTTCCGGTATCTGAAAGTAGTGCGCCAGCATGGCTGGATCTCCCACCAGACGCGTACTGCCGCAATCCGTATGATGAAGTACGATCAGGTGAAACTCACCGCCGCCTCCCGGAATCGTTTTGGCAACCTCTCCGATTCGTCCGAGCAGACCGAACTCCTCGAGCAGACCGGGCGTGACTCGACCGCCGATGTTTCTCATTACGACGGCCTCACCGGGCTTGATCCCAAGCACTTGGGCGGGATCAACGCGCATATCGGCGCAACCGATGATGACTGCCTTCAAGGTTTTTAAGGATTGTGGAAGCGACGGCATAGGGGCAGCGGACTCTTTGTTGCGTTTTAACATGAGGTCAAGGTTATTCATGACGATTCTCCTAAAGAGATAATCTTGGCGGCCACGCCAGCATCTTCATATGTCACTTTGGATGCAGGCGTAGATTCGAGAGGACCAAGCGATTAAGGACAAAGAAACAACCATTCCTGCCAATCGGCAGGCGAGAGGATTACCGCACCCGAGCGCGCCCAAAAGAGGCCCTGTATTGGCGAGGCGTAACACCCAGCCGACGCTCGAATGCGCGGCGAAGTATCTCAGAAGAAGTGAAGCCACAAGACACCGCTACTTCCTCAAGACTCATCGCTGCCGATTCGATTTGACGGCGCGCAGCTTCAAGACGGAGGTCCTCTATATACCTTGCCGGCGTCCTACCCACCTCCTGCTGAAACAGGCGAGCAAAGTTCCGGGGACTCATAGCTGCACGTTGGGCGAGACTTTTGACGGGGAGATTGCGCTGGATGTTGTCAGGAAGCCACGCGAGCAAATCGTTGAGGGGTGATTTCGCAGAAATCTGGGCCATGAGAGTGGCGCTGAACTGCGATTGGCCGCCGGGCCGCCGCAGAAACACCACCATCATTTGAGCAGCCTTAAGTGCGATTGACCTGCCCAGATCCTCCTCCACTAAGGCGAGTGCGAGATCGATTCCGGCCGTCACGCCTGCTGACGTATAGCAGTTTCCATCTCGAACATAGATGGGGTTGGGGTCCACGGTTACACGCGGGTAGTCGCGCGCAAGCTCTTCGCACCAGTTCCAGTGGGTAGTCGCGCGACGCCCATCGAGCAGGCCCGCCTCTGCCAGAACGAGCGCGCCGGTGCAGACCGAACCAAACCGTCGGCTGCTGCCGCATCGATCTTTCAGCCAACTTAGAAACTTCGATTCGTATCGGACCTTCGAAACGCCGTCGAACCCGGCGACAAGAAGTGTATCGACCGGACCACGATACTCGCCATAGGTTCGATCCGTTCGCAGCGTCGTACCGAGATGAGTCAGAACATCCCGATCCGTTCCGCCCGAGATGATATTGATTTCGTAAATCGGTCCGCCGCTCTGGGAGCGATTGGCATCTCCGAACACCTCCATCGGGCCGAACACATCCAGTGTCCTCACCGGAGGCACAGCAACAATCAGGACGCGTCGTGTGCTTCGAACTGGCGAGCGGTTGTGCTCATCGCTGCGTTGCGTGGAAAGACTTGTGTGTCTCGATTTACTCATGGGCTGCCTCCTCGTCCGCCTTCCCTATACGCGGAATTTAAGTGGACAGTCAGACGTTTGGCCTAATGGTAATTGTGTGCGCGCGAAAAATAGCGTAAGGTGACGTACCTCGCCATTGTGAGTGAATGGTAAATCGCCAATCCATACCGACATCCAGCTTATAAATATTGTCTCTTTCTCCCTGCGCGGCTCGATGCGCGACGATCCCCTTAGAGCATAGCGAGTCGTTGGCTGTGGGATTTCCTACTTTGGGAAATTTTCCCGCCTTAGATTCCAACCCAGCGCGGATGCACAAGTGTTGAACGTTCGTGCGTGGACCCTCCGACGAATTCCAGATTAAATCATCGGTAGAGGCCACGGGCACGGCAGAATTTGCCGCCGGGAATTTGGTCGGACTATCGCTTGGATGAGAGAACCAATACGCAACCGACTTCGCATGATCCACGCATCCGTGCTGTGGCGGCAGTGCAGGAAAGGAGCGCAAGTGCAGGATCGGCCATGTTGAATCAGCTGGTAGCGTTCACCATCGGTGAGCAGCAGTATGCTCTCGCGTTGGCCGCTGTTCAGCGAGTCGTGCGCATGGTAGAGGTTACGCCCCTGCCGAGCGCGCCCGAGGTTGTACTGGGCGTGATCGACTTGCAAGGAAACATTATTCCCGTCATGAGCATGCGCAAGCGGTTCGGCATGACCGAACCCGAAACCAGTTTAAGCGATCAACTCATCGTGGCAGAAGCTGGTGCGCGAAACGTTGCCCTGGTGGTGAATTCAGTCATCGGAGTTGTAGAACGCATGGCAGAAGAGGTTACGGAGGCAGAGAAGATCATGCACGGCACGCAATACGTGGAGGGTATTACCAGGCTGGAAGGTGGCATCTTGTTCATTCATGACCTTGATCGTTTTCTTTCGAAGACAGAGGATCGGCAACTGGACAGTCTCCTGGATCACGCGGCGGAAACAGAATGATGGAAAGGATCTCGGACGTGCAGCTTCAGCA
Organism: uncultured Acidobacteriaceae bacterium; assembly: GCA_963838015.1. Taxonomy (GTDB): domain Bacteria; phylum Acidobacteriota; class Terriglobia; order Terriglobales; family Acidobacteriaceae; genus Sulfotelmatobacter. The sequence continues at coordinate 10,131 of CAWIPG010000003.1, forward strand.
GCTCAGCGACTCTGTGGCTCGTCATCTCGGACTCCACTTTCCGAGCGAGCGCTGGCCCGATCTGCAACGCGGGGTATCCGCCGCTGCCCAGGAATTCGGTTATCAACACGATTTGGGCCGCTATGTCGAGCAGTTGTTGCTACCGACTTTGATCCAAGGACGGTTGGAGAACTTCGCCCGTCATCTAACTGTCGGAGAGACCTATTTCTTTCGGGAGAAGCGGAGTCTGGAAGTTTTTGAACGCAACATAGTGCCGGAATTGATTCAGACCCGGAGGGGTTCAAGCAAGGCTATCAGAATCTGGAGTGCAGGTTGCGCTACAGGGGAAGAACCCTATTCGATCGCGATCATGGTTAATAAGTTGATGGCGGGCTTGGAGAAGTGGAATGTCGAAATTCTGGCGACCGACCTGAATTCCGGGTCTCTGCAAAAAGCAGCCGAAGGAATTTATGGAGAGTGGTCCTTTCGCGGGATTCCGCCGTCGGTTCGGAGTGCATATTTTGAGCCGGTCGTGGAAGGCCGCTGGGCCATTAACTCCGCCATCACAAAGATGGTGAGATTTGCCCAGCTTAATCTGATGGATGACTCTTTTCCTCCGCCCTCGAGCTTCATCGCCGGCCTCGATGTCATCTTCTGCCGGAATGTACTTATGTACTTCACTCCGGAAGGGATGAGGAAGGTTGTGCGGCGTCTCTACAGCTCTTTAGCGAGTGATGGATGGTTGATCGTGAGCCCAACGGAAACGTCTCACGAGCTTTTCACCGAGTTCGCCACGGTAAATTTTGGCGACGTCATCCTCTATCGTAAGTCGGCCCCCCACTCCCGGGAGACAGTGACCTTGCCTTCCGTCGTGTACGACGAGAGCGGTTCCAGCCCTCGCCTGCCTGAGCAGGAGTTTGATAATTCAGAACTGGCTATAGCGTCAGTATGCAGCACAGTGGCGAAGGACCAGGATCACGGGATTCATGCCGAGAACGCGGTGCCCCTCGTGCCTTCCCTTAGACAACCGGCAATTCACGGAACAGAGCGCGACGAGGATGTTCAGCAAATCATCGAGACGTTTCCATCGCAGAACAGCAACGACGTGCAAGGCATGCTTCTGCTGGCGCGTGCCGGCGCCAATCAGGGGAACCTGGCTGCAGCGCTTGTCTGGTGTGACAAGGCAATCGCGGCCGACAAAATGTTTGCTCGCGCCTACTATCTGCGGGCAACAATCTTGCAGGAACAAGGTTCCCTGCCTGAGGCGCTTTTCGCACTTAAGCAAACCGTGTATGTGGAACCAAGGTTTGTGCTGGGGCACTTCTCCCTGGGCAATTTGGCTTTGAAACAGGGCGAGTTAAAGGAATCCGGGAAGCACTTCGAGAATGTTCTCCTGCTGTTGGCGCAATATGAGCCGGAAGACATTGTGCCGGAATCCGAAGGGCTCTCGGCCGGCAGATTGAGAGAAATGATCGTTTCGCGGCTCGGTGGTGTGGGCGCAGCTGCCACCGGAGCTGAGTTGTCCCGGCGCACATTCCGGCGGGCGGACCAACCTAATGTGAAGCAGGCGGTGAGCCGATGAGCGCAGAAAGCATCACAAAGAAATTACCGACTGCTGGCGCTTTGAACGGGAGGGACAAGACAGAGTTCGACTGGGCTGGCCTTCACAGCCGGCTGCATGCCTCTCACGACGTTTTGAAGCGGAAACTCGCTCCCGGTGCCGGGGAAAGGCAGAAGATTCTGCACGCACGCGCCCGGTTGCTCGCGGCGGCCGGCAAAGCAAAACCACCTTCAGCACACCTCGTTTTGGAAATCGTGGAGTTTGTTCTGGGTTCTGAGCACTATGGCATTGAATCGAGTCATATTCGCGAAATCCATCCGCTCAACGAATTCACCCCGTTGCCATGCACACCGACGTTTGTTCTCGGTCTGATTAATGTGCGGGGACAAATTCTTTCCATCATCAATATCAAGAAACTATTCGATTTGCCGGAAAAGGGTCTGACCGACCTGAACAAAGTCATAATCGTCCACGACGATCATATGGAACTCGGCATTCTTGCCGACGCCATTCTGGGCACGCAGTCTATCGCCCGGGAAGAACTGCACCCCGTTCTGCCGACCCTGACAGGGATACGAAAGGAGTATCTGAAGGGGATTACAAAAGGTCCGTTGGTGGTGCTGGACGTGGAAAAGATCTTATCTGACGAAAATATCCTGGTGAACGATGTGGTGGACACCGGAACTTGAGCGCCAAAGTTGCGCAAGGGAGAACTGTAATGAGGTGGTCAATAGGGAAAAAAATTGGAAGCGGCTTTGGACTCGCGCTGATTGCGCTAACGCTGGTCGGCGCCGTCTCCTATGACAGCACGAGCAAGCTCATCGATTCTGCGCAGTGGGTCCGGCACACCAACGATGTGCTTAAGGGGCTCGACGAACTGCTGTCAGAGATGAAGGATGCCGAGACTGGGCAGCGTGGCTACGTCATTACCGGCGAAGCCCGCTATCTGGAGCCGTACCAGGGAGCGCGTGAAGAAGTCGATCAGAAACAAAGATCCTTGCGCGAACTCACCATCGACAGTCCTGTCCAGCAACAACGGCTTTCTGCCATTGAGCCCCTCGTTGTTAGCAAGTTCGCAGAACTACAGGAAACCATCGACCTGCGCAAGACAAAAGGATTCGAAGCAGCAGAGCATGAGGTCCTCACTGATAAAGGCAAAAATGCAATGGACTCGATCCGGAAACTCGTCGGCGAAATGCAGGAAGAAGAAGCCGGATTGCTGGCGAAGCGCTCGACAGAGGAAAAAGAGAGAGCACGCCGGACTGAGATAGCCATTATTTTTGGAAGCTTGAGCGCGTTGGTGCTCCTGAGCCTGGCTGGGGTGTTTCTGACGAGAAATATCGCTGGACCTCTCGGCGAAGTCTCGGCTGCGGCGCAGAAAATCGCTTCCGGAGATTTATCGGTCAAAGTGATTTCCAACGGCCGCCGGGACGAAGTTGGGATATTGGCTGAGAGTTTCACGGAAATGACGGCATCGCTGGGACAAATGGCGGAAATGGCCAAACGGATCTCCGACGGCGATCTCACAGTCGAGGTGAAACCAAAGTCAGACAAGGATGTGCTGGGAAAGGCTTTTGCCGTCATGGTGGAGAAACTCCGGAGAATCATCGGAGAGATGCAGGAATCGATTGGTGTTCTCTCGTCCTCCGCTCAGCAGATTGTGGCCACCACCACCCAGGTAGCCTCTGCCGCTACCGAGACCGCTGCCGCCGTCACCGAAACGACGACGACTGTCGAAGAGGTAAAACAAACCGCGCAACTCGCCACCCAGAAAGCGAAGTTTGTGTCGGAAAGCGCTCAAAGGGCCACGAAGGTGTCTGAGAGTGGAAAGAAATCATCTTCGGACTCAATCGAGGCAATGAAACAGATTAAAGAGCAAATGGAATCGATTGCGGAGAGCATCGTTCGCCTGAGCGAACAGGGCCAAACCATCGGGGAAATCATGCTCTCCGTGAACGACCTGGCGGAACAGTCGAACCTGTTGGCGGTGAATGCCTCGATTGAAGCGGCGAAGGCAGGGGAGCAGGGCAAAGGCTTCGCCGTGGTGGCACAGGAAGTGAGAAATCTTGCGGAGCAATCGAAGCAAGCGACGAATCAAGTACGAAGCATTCTGAACGACATTCAAAAAGCGACCAATGCGGCTGTGATGGTGACCGAGCAAGGCAGCAAGGCGGTCGATGCCGGAGTAAGACAGTCAGTGCAGGCCGGAGAGTCGGTACAGAAACTCGGAGAAAACATCGCCGAGGCGGCACAGGCCGCTACTCTGATTGCCGCTTCCAGCCAGCAGCAGATGGTGGGTATGGATCAGGTGGCGCAGGCGATGGAAAGCATCAAGATGGCAAGCACGCAAAACGTGGCTAGCACCAGACAAACTGAGGCTGCGGCAAAGAACATTCAAGATCTGGGACGAAAGCTCTCAGATCTGATCGCCTTGTACAAAGTCAATATCAACGAGCGGAGTATGGCAGCCCGGGCATCTTGAGAATAGAAATGGGACCTAAGGACAAAGAGCTTCTCAAAAGGCTTCTCGCGACGTTTAGTATAGAAGCAGCGGAACATGTCACTGCCATTTCTTCAGGCTTGGTCGAGCTGGAGAGAGCGCCGTCTCCTGAAAAACAGATGGAGATGGTCGAAAGAGTGTTTCGGGAAGCGCACAGCCTGAAGGGTGCTGCGCGCGCTGTCAATCTCGTAAGAGTCGAAGGCACCTGCCAGTCCCTGGAAACCCTGTTGGCGCGACTGAAAACCCAAGAAATAGCGTTCTCAACGGAGCTCTTTGATCAGCTTCATCAGATGCTGGACGCCCTGGGCGCGCAGCTTTCTGCCGAGAGCAATGAAACCGCGCCAGTTGATGAGTCCCTCCCCCCGCAGGTGCCGGTGCCGCGAAATCCATCCAAATCCATCTTTCCGCATGGGGAGCCACGAGCATTACGTTCTGTGGAAGATACCGGTTCCCGCCGTACAACAATTCCCCAGCCGGAAAATACCCCTCAATCGGTACACTTCGGGGACCAGAAACAGGCAGCATTCGAGACCTTAAGAATACGATCCTCCAAGCTCGATGCGCTTCTTCGCCAAACCGAAGAGTTAATTCCAGTCAAGGCGACCGTAGCCCAGCGAGTAATCGAGTTGCGTGAAATCAGCCACGCGCTGATTTCGTGGGAAGCAGAATGGCGGAAAATCCGGCTGCTGGCGCATGTCTTGCCCTCATTGGTGAACGCGGAATCTCGACCGTCCACACGGCGCGCTACAAAGATATCCGCCTTTTTGGACCGAGATGAAAATGCACTGAATTCCATCAAACAAAAACTGACTGCTCTGGGCAAACGGCTCGAATACGACCGCCATGCATTCGAGCGGAGAGTGGATGATCTCGTGGAAGATATGAAACGGGTGTCGATGCTTCCATTTTCCACATTGCTCGAATCTTTCCCCAAGCTTGTTCGCGATCTTAGCCGGGACTGCGGTAAGGACGTGGAACTGACCATTGTTGGAGGCGAGATCGAAACCGATCGGCGAATCCTGGAGGAAATGAAAGATCCACTCATTCACCTGGTACGAAATTGCATCGATCACGGCATTGAAACTCCGAAGCAACGGGAAGAAAGCGGCAAACCGCTGCGGGCAGCCATCCGTGTCGCCACCATTACCAAGAATGGGGACAAGGTTGAAATCGTTGTTTCGGACGATGGAGCGGGCATTGATATCCAGAAGGTGCAGGCGGCGGCCATCAAGCTTGGGCTTGTGTCCTGCGATGATGCGCTGAAAATGAACGAGCAGCAAAGAGCATCCCTAATCTTCAAATCCGGTGTCTCCACCAGTCCGATGATTACCGAAATCTCAGGGCGGGGGCTAGGCCTTGCCATTGTGCGGGAAAAAGCCGAAAGGGTTAGCGGGACGGTATCCGTTGAAACCCAGCCGGGAACCGGGACGACTTTCCGGCTCATTTTGCCGCTTACTCTCGCCAGATTCCGGGGCATCCTGATCCGTGTGGGGGAGAGTTTATTTGTAGTTCCGACTCGATACGTACTAAGAGTCCTCCGGGTGGGCCGGGAAGAAATCAAAAGCGCGGAAAACCGGGAGACTATTCAGATCGATGACCGCACCACTTCGGCGGTTCGTCTGAGCGATGTCCTCGAGATTCGCCAGCGAAACGCGAACCCTGATGCAAGAGGCAAAGTGCCAGTTCTTGTACTAGCCTGGGCGGGTGAACAAATCGGATTCCTGGTCGATGAAGTTCTCGACGAGCAGGAAGTTTTAGTGAAGAGCCTGGGGAAGCAGCTTCCGCGGGTGCGCAATGTTGCCGGCGCCACCATCCTCGGAAACGGCAAAGTGTTGCCTGTACTCAACGTCGCGGACTTAATGAAGTCCGCGATCAAAACTGCCGCTGCCAGCGCGGTCCCGGAAACTGAAGAGGCATCCAAGTCCATCCTGGTCGCGGAAGATTCGATCACCTCACGGACATTGCTGAAGAACATCCTCGAATTTGCCGGGTACAAGGTAAAAACCGCCATTGACGGCGCGGAGGCTTTGACCGTGCTCGCGACCGAAGCTTTCGATTTAGTGGTTTCAGATGTAGAGATGCCCAGAATGAGCGGTTTTGACCTGACTGCGAGAATCAGATCTGATAAAAGACTGGCGCAGTTGCCCGTGGTGCTTGTAACAGCACTGGACTCAAGGGAAGACAGGGAGCGCGGAGTTGATGTCGGGGCCAGCGCGTACCTCGTGAAGAGCAGTTTTGACCAGGGCAATCTGCTGGAAGTTGTCCGCAGATTGATCTGAAACAGCAATTAGGAGTTGGGGATGATTCGAGTTCTGGTCGTCGAGGACTCACCGACGGTGCGGGAATTTCTGCTTCAAGTTCTCTGCTCCGATCCTGCGATCGAAGTGGTTGGAACAGCGGAGACGGGAGAGGAAGCGTTGCGAGCGGTGGTACGCACCCGGCCCGACATCATCACCATGGATGTCCACATGCCACGGATGAACGGTTTTGATGCCACCCGGCGGATCATGGAGACTTACCCCACGCCGATTGTAATTGTGAGTGGAACAATGGATTTTACTGACACCGCTAAAGCCTTCCGCGCGATCGAATGCGGCGCTCTAGCTGTGTTGCGTAAACCTTTGGGCATTGGCCATCCCGACCATGAACAGACCATCTCGGAGTTAATTCGCTCTGTCAAGGTGATGTCGGAAGTAAAAGTAGTGAGAAGATGGCCACGCAATCGGTCGGCGGAACTAGCCTCGGAAATTCCCCCCTACAAGGAAATCCAGATCCGAACGGCTCAACCCAGGATCGTAGCGATTGGGGCCTCGACCGGTGGTCCGCCGGTCCTCCAAATGATTTTGGCGGGGTTGCCGAGCAGCTTTCCAGTTCCAATCTTGATTGTCCAGCACATTGCTGCCGGATTTACCCAAGGTTTTGTGGAGTGGCTGACTCAATCGTCAAGCCTGCCGGTTCATATACCCGCGGACGGTCAATCCCTGCTTCCCGGACAAGCCTATGTGGCTCCCGATGGATTGCACATGGCGGTGAGCGCGGATGGCCGTGTCCAGCTCAGATCGGACGAGCCCGAGGCCGGGCTCCGGCCATCGGTTGCGTGTCTGTTTCGTTCTGTCGCAAAAGTGTATGGCCCGAGCGCCGTTGGCGTGCTGCTCTCCGGAATGGGCAAGGACGGCGCGTGGGAGTTGAAGTTGATGAGGGAACACGGAGCGGTAACCATTGCTCAAGATCAGGATACGTCGGTGGTGCATGGCATGCCAGGAGAAGCAATAAGGCTGGGAGGAGCGACATACGTACTCCCACCAGAAAAGATTCGCCTGGCGTTGACAAGCCTTGCTCACAGGACTGTAAGCAATAACGAAGAGGCAATGGCCAATAGACCAGAGATCGATGGTTCTTTTCTCGGACGGGATTTTTCTGGGAGCTGAGAAAAAAGTCAGGGGTGCTATGGGCCGAACCAAAGGAAACTTCTTTCACGGGGCCGAGATACTGATTGCCGAAGACAGCCAAACCCAGGCTGAACAGTTGAATCATTACCTAAGCACGCGGGGATTTTCGGTAACGGTGGCCAGAGACGGCAAGCAAGCGTTGGCTGCGGCGCTTCACAACATTCCCGCCATGGTCATTACCGATGTGGTCATGCCAGAGATGGATGGTTACACGCTCTGCAAGGAAATTAAATCTTTACCCGTACTCAAGGACATTCCCGTCGTCCTATTAACGTCTCTTTCCGGGCCGCAAGACATTGTTAGGGGGCTGGAATGCGGTGCGGATAGTTTCATCCGGAAGCCCTACGATGACAAATACCTGGTTTCGCGAGTCGAATACATCCTGACGAACGTGGAACTGCGAAAGACTGAACGATTGCAGGTGGGTGTACAACTTCACTTTGGCGGCCAATCGCACTTTATTACCGCCGAGAAACAACAGATTCTGGATTTGCTGATCTCCACCTACGAAGGCGCGGTTCAGATCAACGAAGAACTTGAGATTAAACAGCGGGAATTGCAGCAGGCGAAAGAGAATCTGGAGGTGAGAGTAGCCGAGCGCACCGCCGAACTGGCCCAAGTCAACGAACAACTGCAGATTGAACTGGCAGAGCGCAAACGGGCTGAAGAACATATCAAGAGGCTGAATGAGGACCTGGAACATCGCGTGATTGAGCGTACGGCACAGCTCGCAGCCGCAAACCACGAATTGGAAGCCTTCTCTTACTCAGTTTCGCACGACCTCCGGACGCCCCTCCGCCATATCAATGGATTTGCCCGCATATTGGCCGAGGAAAATAGCTCTCAATTGGCGCCCCAAGCGCAAATCCAGCTGGAACGGATTCAGGATGGTACTCAGAAGATGGGCCGTATGATCGACGATCTGCTCAATCTGGCCCGGCTGGACCGTCGCAGCATGGCTGTGCAGGTGACGACTTTGAATTCACTGGTTGAGAAAGTTCTGCGCGACCTCGAATCCGAAACTGCCGGCCGGGAGATAGACTGGCGTATAGGATCGCTGCCTTCTGTCAATTGCGATCCCGGATTGATCCAGCAAGTGTTTGCCAATCTTCTGTCCAATGCCGTCAAATATACCCGGCGCCGTGATCGAGCCGTCATTGAGGTTGACCAGTCAATGGTCGAAGGCCAACTTGTGCTTTTTGTACGAGACAATGGCGCTGGATTCAATCCGCAATATGCTGACAAGCTGTTTGGAGTGTTTCAACGGCTTCACAGCGACCAGGAGTTTGAAGGTACCGGTGTGGGACTTGCCACAGTGCAGCGCATCGTCCGAAAGCACGGGGGACGCATTTGGGCCGAAGCCGAGATCGACAAAGGAGCGACGTTTTACTTCACCTTCGATGAAACCATGGTCTTGAGTGGCGCAGTGAGTCGGCATGCGTCTGGGAAATGAGTGGGCATCAATCCCGGTTCCCGGTTCAGCGCGACATAAGAAATTGAACTTGCTGCTCGATTTCTGAAATCGCGATTGGAGCAAGACTTCCTTCGCGCAGCTTCTGGTTTAGCTGGGGCAATTCCGTTTGTTTGAATTTAGTCCATTCCGCGATACCAGCGTTGATGGGCTGAACGGACTCTTTGTAGAGAGCAATTGCCTGAGAAGGTACAGCACGATCTCCGCTTTCAACAACCCTTAATGCCGAGGCCAGATTGGTGTAGCCGTCTTGTAATCCTCCGGGCTGCTCTTCGCCTGCTTGTTTGTTGGAAACAATATTTCCGATTTTCAATTGAGCCTTTGCCAGAGCCGACTTGAGAGCCGAATTTTGTTCGCCTAGCTTCTGCTCTAGATCCGCCAGTTGCTTTTGTACGGAACCGATCTCAGCGAGAGCGCGACGTGCTTCGAGAGTGCCGGCAAATATCTGTTGAGCGAGTTGCAACTGCTGCGGAAGTGTCTGCGGAGTTGCAGATGAGCGTGGATCCATTGCGACTTTTAGGAGTTGTGTCTGCGGGTGTCCGTTAACCGTGAGTCTGACTGTGTAAATTCCCGGCACAACTTTGGGACCGCTGGGAGTGCGGTATTCGGAGTCTTCATCCGGGCTAGGTTCGCCGGAACTGCTCCAGGTAAGATTCCAGACATAACGGTGCAATCCAGGAGTCGTCTGCAGCGATTCGGGCTTGGGGAACCAACGCTCCGCGATGGGAAGCGGTGGATGTTTTTCCCGCATCTTATCTTCTTGCTTATCGTTATTCTCCGAGGAGAATCTGCGAACAAGTTTCTGTTGCGCATCGAAAATCTCCAGCACGACGCTGTCGGCAGGAGACTTCAGCAAATAATCAATCATGGCGCCTGCGGGAGGGTTCTCCGCGGTTGGTTCTTCGGGTGGAAGTGGTGTGCCCGCGAAGGAATCGTTATCGATGCGAAACGCCGGCGCGGGATGGTACAGCCAGGCTGCATCTGCCTTTGCGGCCTCGGACGCCTGGCGCAGTGGCGTGATGTTGTCGAGAATCCAGAACGAGCGGCCGTGGGTGGCAACGATCAAGTCGTCACCGTGAATTGTGAGATCGCGAACCGAAGTGACCGGCAGATTGAGTTGCAGGGGCTGCCAGCGGTCACCATCGTCGAAGGATACGTAAACTCCAAATTCGGTTCCGGCAAAGAGCAGCGATTTATTTTCCGTATCTTCGCGGATAGCTCGAGCAAAAGCGTTGGCTGAAATCCCGGCGACAATCGGTTGCCAGGTGGCTCCATAATCGCGGGTTCGATAAAAATAAGGTGAGCGATCGTCGAGCCGGCTGCGATCTACGGCTGCATAGGCAACGGCAGGATCAAAGTGCGAAGCTTCGATGAGTGAGATCTTGCTCCACGCTGATAAGCCTTGCGGTGTGACATCTTGCCAGGTTTTTCCGCGATCGCGAGTGAGGTGAATTAATCCAGTGTCGCTTCCGGCCCAAATCAGATCGCGGTTAAGAGCAGATGGCGCGATGGTAAACACGACACCGTAGCCGCGCTGTTTCGCGTTCTCGACCGTGGTAGCTCCTTCCGTCTTGCTTCCCGGCTGTTGCGTCGATCCGGTGAGATCCGGACTGATAGTTCGCCAATTCAGGCCGCCATCGACAGTATTCATTACGTATTGGGTTCCAAGATAGAGCGTTGTGGAGTCGGCGGGAGAAAAGAGCAGGACTGGAGTCCAGGGATCTCGATATTTCCGTTGATTGATCTCGGAGCTGAATGAGAGCGCGGGCCAGGGGGTAATATCCTGGGTGAATCCGGTCCGTTTGTTGAAGCGGTCAACGCTGCCGTACGTTCCGCTTAGATAGATAATGTTCGAATCTTTGGGATCGGGCGCCATGTAGCCGCTTTCGCTGCCGCCCGCAGGAAACCAATCGCGTGGAGTGATCTGGCCATGATCGGTGCGGCTCAGCACCGCTGCGCTCCCACTATCCTGTTGGGCGCCGTACACGACATAGGGAAACTGGTTGTCGGTAATCACATGATAAAGCTGCGCGGTGGGCTGGTTATACCAAGTACTCCAGGTCTGGCCGCGGTCGAGACTGATAGTTGTGCCCTGATCCGTTCCGAGAACCATGCTGGCAGAGTTTTTGGGATCGATCCAAAGCTGATGGTAATCGTCGCCGCCGGGCGCGCCCCGGACGACCGAAATAGTTTTCCCACCGTCTTCGGATCGGTAGAGAGCGACATTCGGAACGTAGATCACATTGGGATCGTGTGGGTCGATGGTGATGCTGTTGAAATACCACGCACGGCTGGTCAGGCGTGGGTCCGCGTTTTCGAGAGCCCACGTGTTGCCTCCGTCATCGGAACGGTATAGGCCGGCTTTCTTCGCTTGAATGAGCGCATAGACGCGTTTGCCATCTGGCGCCACGTCAACGCCAATGCGTCCCCAATCACCATCGGGCAAACCGTTGCCATTGAGACGCGACCAGGTTTTGCCAGCGTCTTGGGATCGGTAGAGGCCGCCGCCAGGTCCATCAATGGGAGCATAGGTGCTCCACGGAGGACGATGCGCATTCCATGTACCGGCAAATAAAATCTGTGGATTGCCGGAGCAGATAGCCAGATCCGAAACGCCGATGTCGCGCCCTGCATCGAGAATCTTCTCCCAATGCGTCCCCCCATCGACAGACTTGTACACGCCACGCTCGTCGTTTGGACCATAAGCGTGGCCGAGCGCACCGACGTAGACGACGTTCGCATTCTCCGGGTTGATGACGATCCGGCTGATCTGGCGCGTGTCCTCCAAGCCGATATGCGTCCAGGTAGAGCCGCCATCGGTCGATTTATGGACGCCGTTGCCGGATGACAGATCGGAGCGAATATCGGACTCCCCGGTTCCGGCGTAGATGGTCTTGGGGTTGGACGGAGCCACGGCAATCGCTCCGATTGAGCCGATCGATTGGCTGTCAAAAATTGGCGACCAAACCGTTCCAGCATCGGTAGTCTTCCAGATACCTCCGTTGACAGCGCCAAAATAAAAAGTAGTGGAGTCGCCGGGCACGCCAGCCACGGCCACTACGCGCCCGCCGCGAAATGGGCCGATCAAGCGCCACTTAAGCCCATTTACCGGTTCCGGAGAAGCTGATTGAGTAATTGCTGGCACAGCCAGCAAGACGAGAAAGAGAGCGCTGATACCAACGTGGAAACACGGTCTGAGTTTATGCAAGCGACAGGTCCCTCTTGGAGCAAGTGTACTGGAAGAAGGCAGAGTCTTTGAAGTGTGGATCGCGGCGTCGCCGACTGCTTCAACAAGAAGTAAAGAGGTGATCGGCGAGAGACGTGATCAGCTTTTCTGCGATTCGCGTGCCGCATGTACGGCCTGCACTAGCTCACTAGCCGCTTGCGTGATCGTCGCCAAATTCCCATCGCGCAGAGCAGCGGCATTTACTAGATCCCCGCCTATTCCGAGAGCAAACGCTCCGGCGGCAATGTAACCGGCAGCATTGGAGACGTTCACTCCGCCGGTTGGAATCAAGGCAACGTGAGGGAAGGGACCTTTCAGGGACTGCAAATATTTGGGACCGCCAACGTTGCCGCAAGGAAAAATCTTAATCAGCTTGGCGCCATTGTCCTGAGCATGCATGAGTTCTGTGGGCGTCAGCGCACCGGGGATTGCCAGCTTGGCGCAGGAGTGCGCCACGGCGAGCACGTGGGTCGAGAGTCCCGGGCTCACTAGAAACTCGGCGCCAGCGCGAATGCATTGCTCGGCTTGTTCGGCCGTCGTAACCGTGCCTGCGCCGATGAGCGCTGTCCTTCCGTGTTCACGCACAACATGGCTGATCACAGATATTGCGTTGGGAACAGTCATGGTTATTTCGAGAATTGGAATTCCGCCGGCACATATAGCTTCCACGGCACGGGTTGCGTCTTCGGCTGTTGCAGCCCTCACTACGGGCACGATGCCAATCTCGCCGATCCTGCGAATCACGTCCTCGATGGTCATAGGTTTGTCTCGTTCAGCGTGCGATGCGCGCGGTTTGCGCCTTCATCGCTTGCAGCACCTCTTCCAGCGTGGCCATCGTGGTATCGCCGGGCGTGGTCATTGCCAGCGCACCATGAGCCGCACCACAATCGACCGACCACTGCGGCTCTTTCCCCGACAGAAATCCATAAATCAATCCTGAGGCAAAGGAGTCGCCTCCGCCAACGCGGTCGTAGATCTCCAGATTTTCGCGAACCCGCGCTTGGTAGAAGGCACCGTCGTAGTAGCACATCGCGCCCCAGTCATTCACGGTCGCACTCTTCGCATTCCGCAAAGTCGTCGCGATCACAGAAAGTTGTGGAAACTCCTCTACCACTCTTCCGATCATCTCTTTGAAACCGGCCGGGTCGAGCTTAGAGTGGTGTTCGTCGAGGCCTTTCACTTCGAAGCCCAAAGCTGCGGTGAAATCTTCTTCGTTCCCGAGCATTACATCGACAAGCGGCGTAAGCCGGCGGTTCACTTCCTGGGCTTTGGATTTTCCTCCAATCGATTTCCACAGCGATGCACGGTAGTTCAGATCGTAAGAGATGATCGCGCCTGATCGCTTTGCCGCGTTCATGGCTTCCTCAGCCACCAGCGGTGCGGTCTCGGAGAGCGCGCAAAATATTCCACCGGTGTGAAACCAGCGTGCTCCGTCTTTGCGAAAAACTTGGTCCCAATCAATTTCGCCGGGCTTTAATTGTGATACTGCAGTGTGACCGCGATCCGAGCATCCCACTGGAGCGCGCACGCCGAAGCCTCGCTCGGTAAAATTCAATCCGTTACGGACTGTCCGTCCAACGCCGTCGTAAGACACCCACCGCACATATTTCTGACTCACGCCTCCTTGCAGCATCAGGTCTTCGACGAGACGTCCGATTGGATTGTCGGCGAGGGCGGTGACGATCGTGGTGTCCATGCGGAAGCAGCGCCTGAGGCCGCGAGCCACGTTGTATTCGCCTCCACCTTCCCATGCGCGAAAATGGCGCGTTGTGGAGGCGCGTTCATCACCGGGGTCGAGGCGAAGCATGACTTCGCCGAGACTCACCAAGTCCCACATGCAGCCGTTCTTTGATTTAATGTTCAGTGTCGCCATAATTTTGATTTCACGAACTCGCGCGTACCGCATGCAGTCTGCTGGCAGACTGATCAGACATGCATTTCGGGCTTTGCAATTGCACCGTGCCAGCGTTCGGTAATGAAACTCTGAGTTGCCGCGATGGATCCACCACCAGCCAACTCAACGCACCGACCACGCACAACCCAGCCGCTACTAGAAATGAGGTGGTCCAACCGAATCGGGTGGCGATCCAGGGAGTGAGAGAAGCGGTGAGAGCCGCTCCAATCTGATTTCCCATGTTCATGAAGCCCGACACCGAACCCGCAGATGCCCCGGCAATATCGGCCGTTACCGACCAGAAGGAGCTCTGCGATAAATACAGCGCACCTGCTCCACCCGCTAGCACAACGCTGGCTAGCCTCGCACTTTGAACCTGAGAGCCGAGAGCGATGAATATTCCCGCTATCAAAATCGACACTGCGGCAGTGCCACAGCGCCCAACGCGAGGGCCTAGACGCTTTGTGAGTCGGTCGTTGATGGTTCCTCCGAGCAGGCAGCACACTAACATAGCGAGAAATGGCAGCATGGTATAGAACGCGCTCGCCTTCAAATCCAGGCCTCGCACTTTGGCGAGATAACGATAAAACCAGCTGAAGAAAATCCAGGCTACGTAGCCATAGCAGAAATAGCTGAGTGTGACGGCCAGGACTTCTTTGCTTTTTATTACGCGGCTCCAGGATACAAGCGCTTTCTGATCATTCTTTTCACTCGCCTGCGTCAGCCCGGCGCGAATCAACTCCAACTCCGAGGCGGAGATTTTAGGATGCTCAACGGGTGTGTCGCGAGCGATAAAAAACCACACCGCGCCAACCGCGAATCCGATGATGGAGCAGACCCAAAACGAAGTCCGCCACCCGTAATGAACCATGATGTAAGTCACGATTAACGGCGTAAGGCCGGCTCCGGCTCCTACTCCGGCGAAGATCCATCCGTTCGCAATACCGCGCTCCGTAGTCGGAATCCAACGGGCAATGAATTGATTGGCGGAGGGATAGATAACGGCCTCGCCGGCGCCGAGAAGAAAACGGACTGTGACGAAGATGAACAGCGCGCCTGCAATATTCGCAGGGACCATTGCAGTTAGCGCCGTGAAGACTCCCCACCACGCCACGCCGGCGGCAAGCACACGCCGTGCTCCGAAGCGATCCGCCAGTCTTCCGCCGATGGTCTGAAAAATTGCATACCCGACCAGCATGGCGCTGAACACCTGGCCGAGCTGTACATCGCTGAGATGGTAGGCCTCGGCGATCAATCCGCCGGCGATGGAAATGTTAACGCGGTCGAGATACGAAACAGCACTGAGCACGAACAGCCAGAACACAAGCAGCCATCGCACGTGGCTCGTTTTTGTGCTGTTCATCGTGGACTCCCAATGTTGCTGGGCTGACGGCCATGTGATATTTTCGCGACGATGAAACTTGCTTTTATTCCTGAGATTCTTACCGGAGCCTTATGAACAGAGCAGCTCTTCTTGCAGCACTTGTAAGTTGCATCGCACTGGCTGTGCCAGCCCATGCGCAACTTGACCTCTTCTCGAAAGACCAGCGCATTGAATTCACACCGGCGTGGCAGGGCGACCGTTTTCCGGACGGACGTCCGAATGTGCCGGAGTCGGTGCTGGCGCGATTGAAAGACGTTACGGCCGACGAGGCGTGGGATGTTCTTCAGGACGCTGGTTACAAGAACCAGTTTGAAGGCGGCTGGAGGGTGATCAATCCGGGACAGCGCCTTGTGGGCCGCGTCGTGACTGCTGTTTTCATGCCGCAGCGTCCCGATGTGGATTCGGTGATTCGAGCTAATGGCAAAAAAGAAGATCGCATCGGAGACGAAAACTCCTGGATCATCGACATCTTGAAACCGGGCGACGTTCTGGTGGTCGATCTGTTCGGAAAAATCCGCTATGGCACCATAGTCGGAGACAATCTCTCGACCGCGATCTATGCGAAGAGCCACAATGGGTTGATCGTCAACGGGGCTGTACGCGATGTCACTGGCATTCAGGAAATTGCGGGCTTTCAGGTGTACACGCGCGGTGTTGATCCTTCCGCTCTTGAGAACGTCATGCTGACAGGAATCAATGTGCCGATTCGAATCGGAGACGTAACTGTAATGCCGGGGGACGTTGCGATCGGCGATCCCGAAGGTATAACTTTTGTTCCTCCGCAACTGGCGGCGAAAGTTGCCGACGACACGGAAATGGATCACCTGATCGACGACTGGGGCCACACGATGCTTCGCGAAGGCAAGTACACGCCGGGCCAGATCGATGCCACGTGGACCAAGGAGATGATCGAACAGTTCAACGCCTGGCTGGAGAAAAAAGGATCCAAGCTCCGCATGCCGGTGCGGTGAGTAGTTCGATCCGCCTTGACGGGCGATGCGTTTCGTAAGCCCCAAAATTCTCCTCGTGCATTTTCCGGTGCGGGTCATCTTTGGCTAGGCCACGTGCTCGCGCAGAATTCGCGAAAGTTGCTCGGCGACAATTTTGTCTTCGCCCGGTTGCAACATGAATGAGTTCATGGCCAGCCCGGACCGGCCTTCGCCGGTTCCCATCACAATCGATGGGCTCGAGCTGCGCAGCAGCTTTGATGCCTGCTGTGGCGTTAATGAAATGTGGCTTGCATCCCACGTAATGCTCATGTGCGGCACGTGATTGGCGATGTCTGGAACGAAGTACGACGTATTGACGCTCGGAATTTTTGTAATTTCGCGCGAGATCAGTTCCAGCCGGGCCTGCCATTCTTTGGCCAGAGCTTCATGGTCCTCCGCGAGAAAGAGCTCGAGCGCCTTTACCATGCCGACGATTTCTTCTTTGCCCACTTTCTGGCTGCGGCCTAATGTGTCTTCATGCGGGCTGTTGTTGAGCAGTGCATTCGCAACCAGTTCTTTGCGTCCGATCAACATGCCGGCGCATTGCGGCCCGCGAATCGCTTTCCCGCCGCTGAAAGTCACTAGATCGTAACCCATGTTGGTGTAATCCCAGAGATGAGAGACCGGCGGCGTATCGGCGGCGGCGTCGTTCATGCAAGGGATATTGTATTGCTTCGCCAGCTTGACCCATTCGTCTACCTTGATTTGTCCGGTGGCGTTGGCGAAGTTGGAGAAGTGCATCATCGCCGTGCGCTCATTCACCGCAGCTCGCAACTGATCGACGGTTTCAATGACGATCAGCTTGATTCCGGTGGATCGCAGCTGGTGATCAAACGGATTGCGGTGCGATTTTTGAATAATCACTTCCGACTTCATGCCGGTAAGATCTGGCAATTGCCGGATAAAGTCTTCTTTCCCGCCGGTCAGAATGCCCGCCAATCCTGATTGAATTGCAGCCGCCGCGCCCGAGGTCACAAGAGCCGTGTAGCCATCGGGCAACTTGAGCATTTCAGCGATGCGCTTGCCCGCGGCCACCTCCAACTCCGGAATGCTCACAAAGTGGCGCCCGGCCATGGTCATCACTGCTTCGAGCTCAGGGTGGGGAAGGGAACCGCCCAGCATGGTCATGGTTCCCTCACAATTGATCACCGTTGTAACCCCGAGTTCTTCGTAAGGATTGCCGGTTTGTCCAAACCCTTTTACCTGCACACTTGCGTCTGAAGCTCCGCGACTCCGGGAAAACAACTTGCTTGGCGCGAGGAATGAACTTGCAATCACTCCCATGCTCCCGAGAAAACTTCGGCGATTCCACTTTGAATTAAGTCGCATAAATGAAGCTCCCTTGCCGTTTACTTGCCGGCGACTGCGGCGATGCAATTGATTTCCACCAGCGAATCTCCGGGCAGCGCGGCTACTGCAACGGTTGTGCGGGCTGGGCCGCCATGAGGGAAATATGTCGAGAACACTTTGTGCATTCCGTCCCAGTGTTCAATCTTCACCAGGAAAACGTTCAATGTGAGAATGGTGTCCATGGTGCCACCACCAATTTCCACGTGCTTTTTGATCTTGTCCATGACCATGGTCGTGTGAGATTCAATCGTCCACTCTTTTGCATCTCGACTATCGTGAGCGCCCTGCCCCGCGACATAAATCAATCCGCGATGAACAATCAGCGGCATGATGGCGTCTTTCTCGCTGCCGGGCTTGCCATCGCTATTCAACTTGCGGATTTCACCATCCTGCGCGGCCGCATTTTGGGCCAAGGCACGTTTTGGTAACACCGCGGCGGTAATTCCCATTGCAGAGAGCAGGGAAGCGAAGCGTGTTGCAAAGGTTCTTCGAGTGAAAGTCAAATTCATATTTGTTCTCCTTACAATTTGATCTCAAGATCGGTGATCGAAACTTGACGACCTATCAGGGCAACGCGAAGCTGAAAACGTCACTGCCCGCGGCGATCGCCACATATTGTTTGCCAGCAACTGCATAGCTCATGGGGGATGCGCTTATGTCTTGCCCTGTATTGAAGTGCCATAGCGCCTTGCCAGTTCGCGCATCTACAGTCTCAAACGAGTCCGAATCATCCCCGAAAAATACAAGTCCGCTCGCGGTTGCCATGGTCCCGCCCGAGGAGTGCCCGGTGCCGGCTTGCGGATATTTCCACGCAATCGAATTTGTATCCAGATTGAATGCGACCAGCACCTTCTGCGAAGTTTCGCTCGGAATGCGTTTTACTCCAGTCGAGTAAAATTCGCGACCTTCCTGAAAAGTTTGCGGCTTAAGAAAAAAGGTTTCGCATTCTTCCAGCGCCATGAAATAAACCGAATGCGTGGACTCGCTGTATGACGGCGCAAACCAGTTCGTGGCTCCTGCGTAGCCGGGGCAAACCTGCGTTCCTTCGGCTGTCGGCTCGACATTTGTTCGCAGCGGCCTGCCTTGCGCGTCAATTCCCTTTGCCCAAGTCAGTTTGTCTACGAATCGCGTTGCCGACAAAAACTTTCCGTTAGTGCGATCGAGTACGTAGATGTAGCCATTGCGGTTTGCCTGTACCAGCAATTGGCGCGCCGTGCCCTGGTAAGTGGCGTCGATCAAAATCGGAGTTTCAACCGCGTCGTAGTCGAAAAGATCATGCGGGGTGAACTGGAAATACCACTTCAATTTTCCAGTATCAGGATCGAGCGCTAACACACAGTCAGTGTAGAGATCGTCTCCCGGGCGCACACCGCCCTCGAAGTCTGGCGCGGGGTTGCTGGTACCCCAATAAATTGTGTTGAGTTGGGGATCGTAGGTGCCAGGCATCCACATCGTTCCACCACCATGCAGGTAGAGTTTCGCGGGCCAACTCTCGGAACCGAATTCGCCCGGAGCGGGTATCGTCCAGAATCGCCAGGCTAGCTTGCCAGTCATCGCGTCGTAAGCGGCAACAAAGCCGCGCACGCCATCATCGCCGCCCGAAGTTCCCACCAGAACTTTGTCTTTGACTACGAGAGGTGCGCTGGTTGCGCCGTAATTCTTGTTCCAATTCGCGTAGGCCACATCCCAGATGAGATTGCCTGAGCGCACATCCAGGCAGAGGAGATGCGCCTTGTCGGTTTCCATGAAAATCCGGTTGTGCCAAACCCCGACTCCGCGGTTGATGTGTCCTGACGCGTCATCGATAAGCCCTTCCGAAATTGGCCACGAATGGCGCCACACCACTCGTCCCGTGCGTGCATCGAGCGCGAAAGCATCATTTGCAGCAGTGACGAACATCATTCCATTCACGACTACTGGAGTGACTTCAAGCCGTCCTGAGTTGCGCGCATGAAAGACCCATTCGGCGCGAAGTTCCGCTAGATTGCTAGGATTAATTTCTGAAAGTCCACTGTAGCGCCGGCCGGTATAGTCCCCGTTGTAGGAAACCCAGTTGGCGTTCGGAGGTTGAACAAGCAGATCCGAAGACTGTACATCGATCACCGTCGATACACTTGCTGGCGCGTCATTTCCAGCCCACGCTGCAAGGCATGTAAATACCACGGCGCCGAGCGCTACCATCCTCATGCTGCAGACCCTTCCGCAGGCCTTTGCAAAGGCGCCCCATAGCTAGTAGTTTGATATCCCAGTTCGCGCGAGATTTGCAATCCGGCGGTCTGAATGAGCGTCGCAAGTTGACGTAATCGTGTGACCGGCATGCGTACCAGCGGAGCAGTGATGCTGAGGCTGGCATTCACCCCACCGGCATGGTCCCAGATAGGTGCTGCGATGCATCGTATGTGGAGTTCGTGCTCCTCGAGATCACAGGCGTAGCCGTTCTTCCGGACCCGGTAAAGTTCAGCTTCGAGCTCTTGAAGGTTCCCCACCGTGTTGGGTGTTAGACGCTGCAATCCCAGTTGTGGGAGTGCTTGTTTTCGCTCAGTTTCGGGCATGTAGGCCAGCATGATCTTGCCCACAGCGGTGCAATATAAGGGAACGGCTGCGCCGATGCGGGAGAAGATGCGCAACTGTTCGGGCGAATCCAGTTTTTCAACATAAACAGCGGACAGCCCATGCCGCACCGTCAGATGAATGGTTTCGCGCGTCTGCCGGTTTAATTCCTGAAGGTATGGCAGACTGACGCGGCGAATGTCGAGTTGACCCACAGCCGCCTGGCCGATGGCGAAACACGCGATCCCCAGGTGATACACCCCGTCTCCACTGCAGTTCAAAAAACCCGCGCCTTCCAGATTCGCGAGAAAACGGTGGACCGTACTCACAGGCAGCCGGGAACGTTGTGCGACATGTTTCGCCGTGAGCCCGTGCGGCGACTCGCTGAAAATGTGAAGAAGACGCAAGCCGCGCTGCAGCGCAGTGATGTTGTAGCTTCGTTTTGGAGTATTAGCCATAAACTGATCGATATCGAGCCGAGCACAAAATGAAAGTGCGAATTATCTGATGAAAGTCGGTTTTGTGCAAGCGGTCTTTTATCCGCTACAGCCTTCCGAACTTCTTTACCGCTTCCACGATCGATTTCATCTGTTCAATCACGGCATACATCGAATGTTCTTTGAAGTCCATTTGTTGAGCCAGAGCCAGGACTTCCTGGGCCTTCGCCCGGGGTACAACCACTATGCCATCACTGTCTGCCGCGATAATGTCGCCCGCATTCACCGTCACGCCGTCGCACTTCACTGGAATCTGGGCGCCTCCGAATCGATAGTGATGCACCGACGTAGATGGCACGATGCCGGTCGCATACACCGGAAACCCGATCTTGCGCAGATAGGCCACGTCGCGGACTCCGCCATCGATCACGGCTCCGGCATAGCCGCGCGCAGCCATAGCGGTGCCCATCAGTCCGCCCATTCCCGCTATGTCTTCGCCGTCCTCGACCACCATCACGTAAACCGAATCCGTGGAACCCTCGTCAATGGCCGCGAGCATTCCGCTCAAGGCCGCAGGATCGCTGTTGCCCTCGTCTTTCTTGAGCAGGACCGTCCGGGCAAAGCCGGCGAACTTTGTGGTCAAGATGGGATGCATGCGGTGACTCATATACATTCGCTTGCCGGTCAACTGCTCAAGTGCATCGGAGACGGAAGCTACTTCCACTCTGCGAAAGTCTGCAATCAAGGCGCTGTCCGTCTGCGGTGCAGTTGCTCCGGCAACTGATTGTGCCCGCAAGAATCTGGCTCCGCTGGAGATAGCGGCTAAAAGGCCGATGGACAGGAACGATACTGCGATTCTGTGGGATTTCGCAAAGTCACGAAACTTGTTCATTGCCTCCTCCTGGATGTATATATGTGCGCGGACTCTAACATTGTTTGTCGTTCGATGGGAAGAGCCAATCCATTCATCCGAGGAAATGAAATGACGATGCTGACCAGAACTACCCGCTTGTTGCTTTGGATTTTCGCGATCGCGCTGGCTGCTGGAGTTTCAGTACAGCGAGGATATAGCCAGGAACATAAAGCCGTGAACCTTTCTACCACCAAGGGACTTCCTTTTAGCGACGGCATTGTGGCGGGTAATACTCTCTACATCGCGGGTCAGGAGGGATCTGATGAATCCGATAAGTTGGTGGCTGGGGGAATTGGGCCCGAGACAGCCGCGGCTCTTGAAAACATCCGGAAAGTTCTCAAGGCGGCTGGCTTCGAACTCAAAGATGTAGTCAGCGTAACCGTTTACCTTGCCGACATTCGTGAGTTCCCCGACATGAACAAGGTGTACAGGAGTATTATGCCTGACCCCAAGCCAGCCCGCGCGACGATCCAAGCAGCGGCGCTGGTCAACAACGCCCGAATTGAGATCTCGGCCATCGCAGTGAAACAGAAGTAGTTTTGCTGGGTGGCAAGTGAGGTGTTCCCCGGCGTGAGGCCGCACAAATGAGGCGTGCGCGCGGAGTTACGGGTCCGCCCCGATCTTGTCGATATGAAAAAAGAGTTTGACAGTGCTACTCCGATTGCGATACACCGTTTCATCCGTTATAAGTCGAATTTTCAAAACGCTGAGATGATTTTCATTAGATGAAAATAAGTAAAGAGACAGTATTAAGCATCACGCGAGGACAACTTTGTCCCGCAGGGAGACGATCTATGAGCAACCGTCGGTGTGCTGTTTTCGCAGTTGTTGCGTTTGTGCTATTGGCGCTGGCAATTGCGTCGGCGAGTATCACCGGCAGCATCTCCGGCGTTGTAACGGACAAATCAGGGGCGGTTATTTCCGGAGCTTTGGTAACTGCGACTGAGACACAGACCGGGGTGCAGACGACACAAAAGACCGATGCCAAAGGATTTTACAATCTTCCGACGCTGGCTGTTGGCACCTATAACCTTGAAATCACGCAGGCCGGTTTCAAGACATACCGGCAGACGGGGTTGGTGATCGATACGAACTCGGCGCTTCGAGTCGATGCCAGTCTAGCCGTCGGCGCGATCAACGAGAAGATCGAGGTCAGCACCAGCGCAGCTCAAGTGGAGACACAGAGCACGCAAATGGGCGAGGTGATTGAGGGCACAAAGATGACCTCTGTGCCCCTGAACGGTCGCTCTTTTATCGATCTATTGGCTCTGCAGCCGGGGGTTTCGCCTTACCAGAACGATGACACAACGTCGGGAGTGGGCATGGATCCAACCACGGTATCCGGCGATCAAACCAACGGAACTCAGTCTGTAAACGGTGGCCGGCTTGGTTCGAACGGTTTCATGGTGAATGGAGCAGACGCGCAAGAGGGCGTTCACAACGGAGCGGCCATTATTCCAAATCTCGACTCCATCTCAGAATTTCGCATCATCACCAATAATTTCAACGCCGAATATGGCAACTTCAGCGGTGGGCAAATCAACGTCGTCACCAAATCCGGAAGCAACCAATTTCACGGAGGCGCGTTCGACTTTCTCCGCAATACCGATTTCGACGCCGCCAACTTCTTCGCTGGAGGTGCACGCGGAGATTTCAAACAGAATCAGTTTGGCGGAACCATTGGCGGACCGATCAAGAAAGATAAGGTTTTCTTTTTTGGAGACTATCAGGGAAACAAGCAAATACTGGGCCAGACTGAGAGCTTTGCTGTTCCTACTACACAAGATCGCATGGGAAACCTAATGGACGAAGCTGGGGCGCTCACCAACACGGTGGCCGGAACTGCGTGGGCCGGGATACTTTCGCAGGAATTGGGTTATAACGTAACGCAGGGTGAGCCCTACTATACGCCGGGGTGTACAAGCAATACCGTCTGCGTCTTCCCGAACGCGGTCATTCCCATGTCTGCATGGTCTCCGGTCGCGAAGGACACTCTGCAATACATCCAGGCGCCGAATGCGAATCTGCCGTCGGGCGCTAACTATGAGGCTTCGTCCTATAACCAGCACTTGACAGACAACAAATTTGGACTTCGACTGGATACGAATACACACTTCGGTACGTTGTTCGGGTACTACTTTTTCGATCAATTCTCAGTGACCACACCTTACGCTCAGGGGATCAGTTTCCCTGGCTTTGATAGCGGAGTTCAAGGCCGCGCCCAGATGATCAATCTCGGCCTGACGACAACGATCAATAATTCCACTATCAATGACGTTCGTCTGGTGTATCTGCGAGATCGTTACTTCGGAGGAATTCCGATTGGCGGCACAGGTGTTCCGCTGACATCTTTAGGCTTCGCGGCTCCTGCAGGTACAGGTACGAACTTCAACGGAGGCATTGCTCCCATTACTCCAGCACTCGAAGGAGTTCCATCTTTCGTCTTCAATAATTACTCGTTCGGGCTCCCACAGGATGCCCTGCGTCAATTCAACAACACGTACCAGATTATCGACAACTTCACAAAAATTGTAGGCACCCACACACTCCAATTCGGCGTAGATTTTCACTACGATCAGATTAACGAGCGAAACTTTGATGATGCGAATGGGGCTTATACCTTTGATGGTTCAGAGACAGGCTTGGATTATGCCGACTACCTGATCGGCGCTCCGGTTAACTTTACGCAGGCCAGCCAACAGCTTCTCGACTCACGCGACAAATATTTCGGGGTCTATGCCCAGGATAGCTGGCGAGCAAAGCCAACGCTGACCATCAATTATGGCCTTCGCTATGAAATCATGACGCCGTGGTATGACACCCAGAACAAATTGGAAACCGTTATCGCCGGCGAACAGTCCCAAACTTTCCCAACGGCTCCAACAGGGCTGGTAGTCCCGGGAGATCCGGGAGTGCCGCGAACACTGGCCCCTATTCGGTACCACAACTTTGCTCCCAGAATTGGATTTGCGTATGCGCCGGATACGACGGAAGGCCTGCTCGGCAAGCTTTTCGGTGGCCCCGGTAAAACCAGTATTCGTGTCGGTTACGGCATCTTCTATAGCGCCATTGAGGACGCCACCGGGTTTGTTGAAGTTGGGGATGCGCCATACGGCTTGTATTATTCGTCTCCTGAACCGACTCTCCTGGCTACTCCGTTTATCGATCGTGCCACGGGGAAAAATGAGGGACAGAAATTTCCCTTCACGTTCCCTCCGGCCAGCGCATCGCCCAAGAATCCCGATACGTCCTTTAATTGGGTACAAGCCACGCCTATCTCCGGATCTGACTACTTAGATCCTCATGACAAAATACCGCAGGTGCAGCAGTTTGAGTTCTCCCTGCAACGCCAGCTGGGATCCGCTACGGTATTGAGCGCCAGCTATGTGGGTTCCGTCGGCCGGCACCTTTTGACGTTTGAAGAGTCGAATCCAGCGAATGCAGCACTCTGTAACAATGTCTTGAGCAATCCCAACAATCTGGTTCTAATTAACGGCCAGCCTCAAACTCCCTGCGGTCCGTTCGGCGAAGACAACACTTACGTTCTGAAAAAGGGAGTGCCGGTTAACTCGCCAACCGCCGTTACTAATCCTGACGGAACGACAACGGTCAATGGTACGCGTCCTACATTTGGAATTAACTTCGGCAGCAATCCGTACATGGCTACAGTCGTCAGCTCAAGTTTCAACTCGCTGCAGGTAAGCCTGAAACACAACGAAAAATATGCCAATTTCCTGGTGGCCTACACCTACGAAAAATCGATAGATAATGGATCCACATCGTTCGATGCGACCAACCCTTTTAATCCCAGGGCAAGCCGCGCCTTGTCGGTTTTCGATGTCCCGCAGGACTTAACGGCGAGTTATACCGTCCAGTTGCCTTTCGAGAAGTTGACCGGCGGCTCCCTTAACAGGCTCACCTCAGGGTGGGAATTGTCGGGTATCTCGACATTCGCCAAAGGAGAGCCGATTCAGATAGGTGAAAACGATGACAACTCACTCAGTGGGACATTCGATGACACCATCGATGAGCCTAGTTATTCCGGTAGTGGCCCTCTGTATGTAAACCGCAATCCACGCAATTCAGCCGGGCAACCGTATTTCAATCCAAATTACTTCGTGGCAGAACCGATTGGGCAGGTCGGCAATGTCATGCGGCGTTTCTTTAGCGGGCCGGGTATCTACAACTTCGATATGGCCTTGCTGAAAGATACGAAGATTACAGAAGGTTTGAAGGTGCAGTTCCGCGCGGAAGCGTTTAACGTCTTCAATCATGCCCAATTCAGCAATCCATCGGGAAATTTCAACAACTCAGGCGCAGGCGGTTTTGGGTTTGTGACTTCGGCGCGGGATCCACGCATCATGCAACTCGCTCTAAAGTTTTTGTTCTAGGCCGTGCTTCGCCGATGCTCCCAAGCTCACGATCACATTGCGTGCTGGCGTTTTTCTTAGCCGCCATCGGTCTTGCCGCGTGGTCCCAAAGTCCGCAGCAGAACATTTCGCAGAAAAGCGTCAAGCCAGTTTCGAAGCGGGGCAAGAAAATTTTCGCATCAACCTGCGCGGGATGCCACGGTCTGGATGGCAGAGGCGGAGAACGGGCGCCGAATATCGCGGAAAATCCGAAGGTGCTGCGGTTTTCCGATGCGCAAATTTCCCACATCATCGAGAATGGCGTGCCGGGAACTGGAATGCCGGCCTTCCATTCCCTCGCACATCCTGACGTGCAGGCGGTAGTTGCGTACTTGCGTTCTCTCCAAGGCACAAAGAGAGCGCTCAAGCTGCCCGGTGATCCGGATCGCGGAGAGACAATTTTCTTTGGCAAGGCGGGATGCTCTGGCTGCCACATGGCTGCCGGGAAAGGCGGTTTTATTGCTTCTGATCTCTCAGGATACGCACACAGCCATACGGTGGAGCAGATTCGAAGCGCGATTACCAGCCCCGCTGCGGGTAACGACCGGCAATCGCGGCTGGTGAGGGTGACCACGCGCGGCGGCGAAAAATACGTTGGACGAATTCGCAATGAAGATAATTTTTCTTTGCAGTTGCAGGCGCTGGACGGGACGTTTTACTTTGTGGACAAGTCAGATCTCGCGGGACTGGACAGTTCGCAAACTCTGATGCCCTCTGACTACGGTTCAACCCTTGGCTCTAATGAATTGAACGATGTCGTCAGCTATCTTATGCGTGTGGCCAACGTCAAACCCGGCGATGCAGTGGCTAAAACCGATGCGTTTGAAGACCCGTAGACAGGCACTTTTCCTTTGGACGATGGCCCGAAGCGAGTCCAACTTTCATCGCCAGCTTATTTCAAGAAAGAGGTATTCTCATGAACCGCAGCATGAAAATCCTGCGCACTTTGATCATCGCGGTCGCCACACTTCTTCCGGTTGGAGCGTCAGGTTCCGGAGTTACTCCACCTGCGCCTCGGGAATTTAAGCTGCAAGCCGAGTCGCCGCAATTCTGGGATCTGGTGGATCACGACGCCAAACTGGGCGTGGGAGCGACCGGCTTCGGATTTACGGAAGGGCCGGTGTGGGATAAGGCCGGATTTCTCTACGTAAGCGATGAAACCATCAACAAGATTTACCGATTGCATCCCGATGGCAAGAAAGACGAAGTAATTGCCCTCGGTGACCCCGACGGCAACACCTTCGATCGCGAGCATCGGCTGATCGATTGCGCAAGTGTGCTGCGTGCGATCATCGCGGTCACTCCGGATGGAAAATATAAAATTCTGGCGGACCATTATGACGGGAAAAAGCTGAACAGTCCCAATGATGTAGTCGTTGGTCCAGATGGGGCGCTGTACTTCACGGATCCAACGTTAGACCTGGTTGCCGGCGAAAAGCAGGAGATTCCGTTTCAGGGCGTATACCGCCTCGACAGCAAAGGTAATCTCAAGCTACTCACCAAGGATCTGACACAGCCGAACGGCGTTGCTTTTTCGCCGGATGGCAAACATTTTTATGTTGACGACAGCGAACAGAGAAACATTCGCGTATACGACGTCACCGCCGACGGAACTCTCGCCAACGGACGCATCTTTGGCGAAGAGCCGGGCGCGAAAGACGATGGCGTGCCCGACGGAATGAAAGTGGATAAGAGTGGCAACATCTTTGTTACCGGCCCAAAGGGCATCTGGGTCTGGGATGCCAAGGGCAACCATCTCGGCACGATCGTTATGCCGGAGCAACCGGCCAATCTGAACTGGGGTAACAAGGACGATCGCACGCTCTACATCACGGCCACCACGTCGGTGTATCGGCTGGAGATGAAGGCGCAGGGCTTCGTGCCGTATCGATGAAGACCCAATCGGGAGAGCATAGGCCGGCGGAAACTAGGCAGAGCTATTGATTTACAGCGCTGGCGAGAAAGCCACCATCGACGGCAAGCAGAGTGCCGGTTACAAAGCTGGCGGCGTCTGAGGCGAGAAATATTGCGGCTCCGATTAGTTCGTCAAGTTCGCCGAAGCGCTTCATCGGAGTGCGGATGAGAATTTCCTCTCCTCGCGGTGTGCCAACCACGATCTTCTCGCTCAAGGGCGTGCGGAAATAGCCTGGCGCGATTGCGTTGACACAGACTCCATGCCGCGCCCATTCGATGGCGAGTGATTTTGTCAAAGAGGCCACGCCCGCCTTGCTGGCGCAGTACGCCGTCACTTCATAGAGTGCGAGAAACGATCCCATGGAAGCGATGTTGATGATGCGGCCATAGCCACGCTCGATCATGTGCCGCCCGAAAATCTGGCATGCCCGCAAGGTGCCGGTTAGATTTGTGTCGAGAAGCCGGTTCCAATCGGCCTCGGGAAAATCCAAGGTCGGTGCGCGCTGGTTGAATCCGGCGGCATTGATCAGGATATCCACCTTTCCAAGCGTCTGGACAGAAGCCTGCAGCAGTTGTTCCAACGATCCGCGGTCTAGAACATCGCAGCTTACGCGCAACGACCGGCGTCCCAGAGACTCGATTTCGTCGGCAACCACGTTCACCAATTCCATGCGCCGAGCACTGGGCACAACATCGGCTCCAGCTTCGGCCAGTCCACGCGCGAGCGTGCGACCGATTCCAGAGGTGCCGCCGATCACCACCGCGACTTTACCATCGAGTTGCAGAGGTTTATATGCCAACCGTGGCCTGCAATTCGCCGCTTGGTGAATTCTGGTTGAACGCATCCCGCAAGGCTGGGCCTAGGAGCGACGCCGAGTGCTTGTCGAGATAAACAGTGGCATTCGGGTGAGTACGCAGAATTGAAGCTGGCGCCATGGGGCTGACTACGCCCTCCAGACAAGCCTTCACGGCTTGGGCCTTGCGCGGACCGGGCACAACCGCCAATATCTCGTTGGCTTTGAGAATCTGCTGGGCTGACATCGAGATTGCCTGCGTCGGCACTTGTGAAATATCGGCGAACCAAGCTTCACCTACCTGTTGCTGGCGACAGGCTTCATCCAGGCTCACGATGATGTAGGGTTCTTCTATTTCAAAATCTGCGGGCGGATCGTTGAATGCGATGTGCCCATTCTCACCGATGCCAAGAAACGCGATGTCCACAGGTTGGGACGCCAATTGTTTGCTCGCATGCTGCACTGCTTCCAACGGATCGGTGGCATCACCCTCGAGCAGATGGTAGTTGGCGATTCCGGTTTTTTGCACCAACAGCTCGAGCAGCATCTTGCGGAAACTTCCGGGATGAGAAACCGGTAAGCCGATGTATTCATCAAGATGAAAAGCCTCGACCTTGGACCAGTCGATGCCCGACGCTTTGGTCAAAGCATCCAGAAATTCGACCTGTGATGCTGCCGTCGCAGCAATGATCCTGGCATGACCACGCTCCGCGATGGCACGCCGGATAGCTGCCGCCGCCTGTTCGGCGGCAGCTTGACCCAGTACTACCCGTTCATTGAATACCCTAATCAGCAAGAAGAATGCTCCGGTTGGACTGTGGGATTGTGTCTCAGATTTGCCAAATTATACAAAAGAGTTTTGCCAAATGGATGCAGTCCTGGAAACGAGTTTCATTCCGTGAAAGCCCCCGCCGCTCTTCGTGCCAACTATCGTCCAGTTCGTTTGCCAGACTAGTCGCCATCCTAACGAGGAAGCGAGAAGCTGATGACATCTCCTCCCGCAGCGATAGTCACGAACTGAACGCCATCGACTGCATAACTCATCGGCGACGAACGAATGTTCTGCCCGGCTGTGAATTGCCAAAGTGGATGGCCGGTGCGCGCTTCAACCGCTTCCAGTGCTCCGGTATCGTTTCCGAAGAACACCAAGTCCCCTGCCGTTGTAAGCGTTCCCGCCCACGAAGTACCATGGCCGGCCTGAGGATAGCGCCAGACGATCTTTCCCTCGGGCACGGAATAAGCGAGCAGAATTTTTTGCGCGTGATCATCGGGCGCGAGCTTTGTACCCGTAGCGTAGAGCGTCTGGCCTATGGCAAATTTTTGTGGGCGAGCGAAAAAGACGCTGCAACTCTCGAGCGCGATGAAGTAGAAGAGTCCTGTGTCAGGATTGTAGGAAGGCGAAAACCAATTTGTGGCGCCATCGATGCTGGGACAAATCTGCGCACCTTCGGCGTTCGGTATTAATCCTGAGAGTATCGGGCGGCCAGAGGCGTCGATTCCTTTGGCCCAGTTAAGCTTCTTAACAAACGGCGTTGCCGTAAGAAATTTTCCGTCGGTCCGGTCGAGTACATAAAGGAATCCGTTACGGTTGGCTTGCACCAGCAAGTCACGCACTCGGCCGTCAACTTCCGCGGTCAATAGCACCGGAGTTTCAGTGGCGTCGTAATCGTACAGATCGTGCGGAGTGAATTGGAAATACCATTTCAATGCGCCTGTAGTAGGGTTCAGCGCCAGGACACAGGCGGTGTACAGATCGTCTCCGGGGCGGGAATCTCCAAGGAAATCGGGCGCCGGATTGCTGGTTGTCCAATACAAAGTATCCAGCTTCGCATCGTAAGTACCGGGCATCCAGGTAGTGCCTCCGCCATGAAGGTAGGCATCGCCGGGCCAACTGGAGGAGCCGAACTCACCTGGGCCGGGAATCGTCCAGAAGCGCCATTTCAGATTACCGGTAACGGCATCGTAAGCGGCCACAAAGCCGCGCACGCCGGAGTCGCCTCCGGATGTGCCTACGATCACTTCGTCTTTAACAATGAGCGGAGCGCTTGTTGCTCCATATTGTTTTACCTTGTCCGCGTAGGTTACATCCCAGAGCAGGTGTCCGGTGCGAGCGTCGAGACAAAGCAAATGAGCATCGTCGGTTTCCATGTAGACAAAGTTTCGCCAGACTCCGACGCCGCGATTCTTGTGGGCTGCAGCATCATCGATCAATCCGGCGCTTACCGGCCGTTCATGATGCCAAATGACGCGGCCGGTTCGCGCATCGAGCGCGAATGCGTCGTTGGCGGAGGTGACATACATTACGCCGTTGATGACCACAGGGGTCACTTCGAGGCGCTCGGAATTGGAAGGATGGAAGATCCATGCGGTGCGGAGTTGACCGACATTTGCAGTGGTGATTTCGTGCAAGGCACTGTAGCGGCGTCCGGTGTAATCGCCGTTATAGGAAGTCCAGTTGGCGCCGGGCGGTTGCGTGAGCAAGTCGTCCGCGCGCACATTCACGTCAGCAACAACGGGAGCCTGGCCCTGTTGTCCCGCTGCTGAAAACGAAAGCAGGCCGGCCAGTGCGGCGGCGGTCAAAAGTTTACGGAATGATTTCATGTCAATGGTTCACGGCCAGGCCGATAGGAACTTCTTCGACTTTAATTTCTTGAAAAGAACCACGGTCGAGCCCATTTGCATCTTCAAGATGAAGCGAGATACGGGAAGCCATTGCTGGAGGCGTTAACTCTGTATTCAACACAACGAGCTCTGTAGGGTCAACCTGGGTCAGAGGCATCGTTCCCACGCTACCACCGTGATCGTCATAAAGGTGCGCAATTAAACGTCCTGCAAAAAATACTCCAAAGGAACCTGAGAGATGGATATGGCCATTTGCCAAACTTGTGGCTTGAAGAGGATGCACCACAATGCCTGAATCCGCGACGCCATGAAATTCGCTGCCTGCACGAGTGGGAAACCACTCCGTGTTGAAATCCTTGGTTTCGCCCGGTCGCAATTGAACGAGCGGACTATTGAGCTCGGCTTCCAGATAATAAGGGGAGCCATCGCCTCCCGAAGTTATGGAAGGTTCGCCCTGGGAACTTAGCCTCGTCTCTGGGCCATTCATCCAAAAAATGACCGACGCTTTGCCGGGATAGGTTTCATTCTTCTCGTAGCGGAAGCGCTCGACCATTGCATACTTGCTATCG
Source organism: uncultured Acidobacteriaceae bacterium (assembly GCA_963838015.1). Taxonomy (GTDB): domain Bacteria; phylum Acidobacteriota; class Terriglobia; order Terriglobales; family Acidobacteriaceae; genus Sulfotelmatobacter. The sequence continues at coordinate 42,142 of CAWIPG010000003.1, forward strand.
CCATCGACGACCGCGAGCCAACCGGGCGTCGAGTCGAGCCACAGTTCGGCGGCAAAGTGTACGTAGTGGAGCGCAAAGAGGCCGTCGTCTCTGACTGCGACCGCTGGGTTTTCCGCTGGGCCGAAGCGCACATGGTAGCGATTGAGATAGCTGCTGGATGGATTCGCCGGGGTGAAAGTCCAGAAATTTTGGTTTGCCGGGGGTGAGGTAGCAGAGTGGTCGGCAGTATCGTATTGCGAAACCGATTGCATGGACCACTCAATGTTGTGTCCAGACTTGTTCTGCATGGTTGCATGAAAACTGATGCGCGGAGAATCAGCATCCAGGTGAATCGTGCGCCGAATCTGAATCCCGGTCTGCGGATCGGCGCGGCCTATCAGTTCGATTTCGCATTCCTGCCCTTCCGAAACCTTTCGAAAGGTGCAGGGGCCATCGTCGATCAAATCGGAATTGCCCACCCACTCTTGTTCATTGTCATTTCCCTCGGGCAAAAGCCAGAGTTTGTCGCCTCCATAGTTGAACCATTTGGATGGATCGGGAGGCAGATATTTTCCTTCATATTTCGGGTTGTTGAAGAGGTAAGGATGCCCGTTGAAAATGACCTGCATCAGACGCCCACCATTTTGCGGTACGATGACCAACCGGAGCCAGTGGTTGGAAAGCTGTTGTGCGCTCCAACCCTTGTAATTCGTGGCCTCGACGGTGCACGACGAACTCGGCTGGCTCGGCTCAGCTTTAGCCTGGGCAGATAAAATATGCAGGTTCAACCAACAAATAAAAACGCCTACCAAATAGCGCCGCATCGTGTCCTCTTCCTTGATCGGCGCTGCCCTGATTTCTCTGCCGTGAGCGGTGGGATTTCTAATCCGTACATCTCCGCACAACAGCATTTTATTAGGCAGTCACCTTGTTGGCGACACACTTTCACTGGACGAAATAAAACTCAATGAAACGAAACAATTCGATTTGCGTCAAGCAGATTCTGTGGTATATCAGGTTCACCGTCTGATGTCACCGATTCCTAAGAAACTGTTTTCACGGAGTGGAATACATTTCGACTTCCCCAGCCACGCTCTCGCGCGCGAGTCACGCTGGGATGTGCGGGATCCGGGAAGCTCGTCGTGATCTCGCGAATCGTTTTCAAGTTTGGGTTGGTGCTGATTTCTCTGGGCGCGCCCAGTTACATTTTTAGCCAAAGCCCGAACAGCAAAGAGTCTGCTCCCGGTCCGAGAGTCGAGCTTACAGGAAAGAGCGTTTTCGAGACAAAGTGCGCGGTTTGCCATGGACTCGACGGGCTGGGTGGTGAGCATGCACCTGATATTATCCGCCAATCTGATGTGAAGGCGCTTTCGGATGAGGCATTGCTCGACATCATCCACGATGGAATTCCGGAAGCAGGGATGCCTGGATTTCCCAGTCTTGACGAAGAAGGTTCTCACGCGATCGTTGCTTATATTCGTTTTCTGCAAGGCGGGTCCGCCGGGAAGTCTGCACCGGGCGATCCGGCGCGGGGCCACGATGTTTTCTTCGGAAAGGCCGGATGTTCAGCTTGTCACCAAATTGGAAGCGGCGGACAGTTCTTCACCGGAGATCTTGCAGGGTTTGCGCGAGATCATTCGGGGGACGAAATTCGCGATGCGATTCTCAAGCCGTCCGGAGAACCGCAAGAAACGGTGGCCGCAGTGGTGCGGGACGGCAGAAAGTTTTCCGGCATGATTCGAAATGAAGACAATGCTTCTCTTCAATTGCAGGATGCTGATGGCCGGTTTTATCTACTCATGAAGTCCAGCCTGGTTTCTGTGCAACGAAAAGCTGGAGAATCGATGCCGGTCGATTACGGGCACCGGCTCAGCAGCACTGAACTTAGTGATTTGGTCAGCTACATTTTGCGAGAGGCCCTTACTTCGGATCCTTCGTCATCGCCTTCGGTGGAGGGTCATGCTCAGGATTGAATCGGGAGCGCCGAGGAATCTTCTGCTATTCGCGCTGTTGCTGGCACAAGGTCTTCGAGCGCAAGACCGACCGGTGGACCCGACGTGGTTGCATCGCTACGTCCCCGACCTCGCAGAGACGAAGGCCGATCTCGCATCCCAAACCTGCCACTACCGGGCAATCTTTGGAGAGGGTGACAAGGACAATCGATCACTCCAAACCGTAACTCGCTTCGGTGAAGTTACGCTCGATGCGCACGGAAACTGCCAAACCGTATCGTATGACCGTCAGGAAGAGATTTATTTCGTAGTGGAAGGCGCGGGTGTGTTGCACTACGAAGATCAGACTCAAGCGCTGCGCAAGCATGACTTCACATATTTGCCGCCGAGGGTGAAGCATTCAATCTCTAACAATTCGGGCCAGCCGCTGCGTGTAATTGTCATGGGGTTCAAAATTCCGCCATCGATTTCGATTGACCCTCCGTTATCGCATCCGAAGATCGCGAATCTCGAAGATGCCAAAGAGGAGATAGTTAGCGGGCACCCTGATTCGGTGCTGTACAAGCTTCTTGTTGGCCTGAGTACTGGCAGGCGAGACTTGATTGACGAGGCCTACGTGATGGACAGTTTTTTCTGGATGGATTTTTCACCTGGAGGAACGAACTGGCCTCACCACCACGAATTCGCGGAAGAAATTTATCTTGTAATCGATGGCGAGGGCGAAATGATCGCCGGAAGTGGGATGGATGGCGTCGAAGGCCGCTATCCCGCCAAGCCCGGGGACGCTTATTATTTTCGTCCGAATTGTACGGTTGGTTTCTACAACCAAAATAAGCCGGGTGCAAAAGCTTATATTTTGGCGGTGCGAACGCGCGTTCCACTGCATGAAGATGATGAGTAGGTAGTTAATCTGTCAGTTAATACCGGAGGTTTTGCCATGCAAGTTCCGAATTCCAGCAGGCGGTCGTTCATGAAGTGGGCAGCGGCTGCTCCGCTGCTAAGCCAGATCGCGGTGTCCGATCTTTACGCCAAAGCCGCCACTGCCGTGGGCAAGGACCCGCGACAAAATTGTTATACCCGTCTGGGAGTCAAGACCGTCATCAATTGCCGGGGCACATGGACCTATCTCAGCGGCTCTTTGGAGTTTCCTGAAGTGCGCGAAGCGCAGATCGAAGCGGCGCAGCATTTCGTGAATGTACTGGATTTGCAGCGTGCCATTGGACGGCGGCTGGCGGAGTTAACCGGCGCTGAATCTGGAATGATTACATCAGGCGCTGCGGGGGCCATGGCGGTCTCAACCGCGGGATGCATGGCGGGCACCGATGACCGGCTCATCTGGCAGCTCCCCGATACCACCGGCATGAAGAACGAAGTGATCATGTCGGGCGGACGGAGCGCTTTTGATAGTGCGATTCGATTGACCGGCGCAAAGCTTGTGCTTGCCTATTCACCGGAAGAGCTTACTAATGCCATCAACGAAAAAACCGTGATGATCTATACGACGCACCTCGGTGACGAACTGCAGAAGGAACTTGCGATCGCGAAAGATCATAAAGTGCCGCTACTGCTTGATGATGCGGCGGGCATTCCTCCTGCTGATAATGCCAAGTTGTATGCCCGCATGGGTATTGATCTCTACACGTTTTCCGGCGGGAAGGGCCTGCGTGGGCCGCAGTGCAGTGGGGTGCTGCTGGGGCGAAAGGATCTGATCGAGGCAGCCATCATGAACAATAGCCCGCGCGAGGGTGCCGTGTGCCGTCCCATGAAGGTGGGGAAAGAAGAAATGATTGGCTGCCTGACCGCGCTTGAGACCTGGCTAAGCCTGGATGAGAAGAAACTGTACCGCGAGTGGAACGATCGTGTGGATAGCATTCGCAAGCTGGTGGAAACCGTGCCCGGAGTACAAACGAAAATCTACATTCCCGATGATGGGAACCGCTATCCTACGCTGAATGTTTCATGGGATCGGAAGGCGTGGGGATTCAGCGTTGCCGACTGTGTGCAGGCTTTGCGCGATGGCGATCCGGTCATTGAAGTGCTCGGTGCGGATAATCCCAGCCTGGTAACGGCGGTTCGTGAGGGCAGGCCCAAGACGGCCGACCCGGTTACCAGGAAAGAGCGGCCGGAAGCCGACCACATCGAACTGGTTTCGATGACTATTCAACCCAACGAAGTAGTCGTCGTGGGACAAAGATTGCGCAGCATTCTGGGAGCGGCACAAAAGAAAAGCCGGGCTGCATAGCGTAGCGCTCGGCTGCTCTCTCTTTTCAATAGCTGAGGAAAAGCTCGAATGAAATCGTTTCTTGTGGGATTGCTGCTGTGGTCTGCTGTCGGAGCGCAAGCACAGTCGGGTGCAACTGCGCCGCCCAGTGTGGATGCGGGAGACTACATCTATATATCCGCTCAGGGGTCGCGCGGCGCGGACGGTACAACACCGGCAACCTTTGCGGCCCAGGCGCGGCAGACTCTCAATCATTTGAAGTCGGTGGTTGAGAGTGCGGGGTTGACGATGGATCATGTGGTCTATACCACCGTTTACCTCACTGACATGAGCCAATATGCGGAAATGAACCGTGCATTCGGCGAGTTCTTTGGTAAGATTCCGCCGGCGCGGGCGGTGCTTGGCGTGGCGGCGCTGCCTGAATCACCGATTGAAATTAATGCAGTTGCGGTACGAAATCTTTCGGATAGGCGGGCCATCTCTCCACCGGGGTACAAATCGGATGAGCCTTTTTCACCGGGCATTCTCACGCGTGATCGTTTATTTGTTTCTGCGATGCCTGCTACCGCATCATCGAGTGGAGCAGCTTCAGCCGATCCCGCGACGCAGGTAGATTTTGCGCTTGATCAAATGAAAGCTGTCGTGGAAGCCGCTGGGCTTACGCTCGCCAACGTGGTTTTCGTTAATCCATTCTTGACCGCACAGTTCCCGTCGCGGGTGATGAACAAGCACTACGCGCAGCGGTTCGAGTTCGGCAATACGCCGGCGCGGGCCACGATCGAAGTATCGAGCTTGCCCAACGGGGCACAAATCGAATACACAGGCGTTGCGGTGCGCGACTTGAAGGAACGGCGGGCGGTGCGTCCCAAGAATATGCCGCCCAGCCCCACAGCAAGCCCCTGCGTTTTTGCCGGCGATACGTTGTATTGTTCGGCGAAGAGTGGCTTCATTCCCGGACCGAACGAAGGAGTTTACACTTCGACGGCGGCGCTCCAGCTTCGCCAGACAATGCGCAATCAGATGGACAATCTTGAGGAAGCCGGCATGGATTTTTCGCAGGTTGTGTCCACGACGGTTTACATCGATAATTTGGCGGACATACCTGCGTTTGACGAAGTGTATGGGAAATACTTTTCGGGAAAACTGCCGTCGGAAACCACCGTCCAACAGATTGCGCCCGCGGATCGCAGCCCCGACAAAGAGGAGCACTACCCTGACCTGGAGCAGGTATCGCTCATTGCCGTCAGAAAAACTTCCTCGCATTAGAACGGGTGGCGCCGCCTTGCCGGCGAGACGCCGGCGCTACTTGATGCCCCAACACGAGGAACGCTTTCGATTTCGGACTGCTTAGCTTGAGAACTATTTCCGACCGAGTTTTAAGCCGTCGGATGCTTCAGAACTTCTGCCAGCGCATGCATCCGCGTTGAATCGGCGGGAGTCTTCGCGGTTGCCGCGTCCTTGTCCAACGAAGATGCCATGCCGTTCAACTTCGCCACAGCTCTCTTGCTCAGATGCGAACTCTCTGCATTTTGAATGGCCTTCTGCAACTTTGCGATTTGGTTTGCGGACAGAGCTTGCGACCTGGACAACTGATCGACATAAGCTTTCGCTACCACCAACGTTGAAGGCCACTCGATCTTTTGCTGGTTTTGAACATTCTGGTATGACACCTGAACGCTCTTAGCAGCGTCGATTTCGTTCTGGGTCAGAAACTGCGTCGGCTTCAGTTGAAATACGTCCAAGCCGCGCGCAATCTCAGAACCGTAGATGTAGCCGTTGTACCAGTAAGCGGACCACTCGCCGCCGAGGATTAAAGTTTTAGGATCAATGGGCCCACGGTCGAAATAGGCAATTTCGTGGGGGTTCGCCGGATCGGTGAAGTCCATGACGGAAACTCCGCCCTGGTACCACGCCTGTACTTCGATATCCCGGCCGGGAACCGGAATCAGAGAACCGTTGTGCGCCACACAGTTTTCCGTGTCGCCCTGCGCGGCCGGTAGCTTGTAGTAGTTCGCGAAACTCAGCTTGTCGTCTTTCAGCCGAAAGATGGCATCCGCGCCCCACTTGTTCGGGTCGTTCGCACGGCAGCGCGCACCCAGGCCGCCGCCCCACTCATCGGTGAAGACAACTTTGCTGCCATCATTCGAGAACGAAGCTGAATGCCAGTAGGAGTAGTTCGGATCATTCACGGCATCCACGCGCTTGGGATGTACCGGGTCCTTAATATCCAATAAAATTCCGTTACCGGAGCAAGCGCCCGCTGCCAACCCGATCGCCGAATACACGGTGATGTCGTGGCACTGATCGGTGTCCTCCGGCTTCTCCGCGCCTTTCTTGCCGTGGGTGCCGCCGTTGTTCAGGCCGTTGAGCGCGCCGGTTCGCGGATCGATAAATACCCGCGGACTGGATACGATCTTTGCCTCCTGCGGCGCAGCCACCGGGACTTTGATCACATCGATGCGGAACAGCGCGGTATTCGGATCTTTATCGGGTTTCTCCCCGGAGCAGCCGGCCAGTTCTTCCGTCTGACGTACGAATGAAGTTCCTGACACGTAGATGTAGACATTGTCCTTGTCGTTCGGATCAATCACCAGCGTGTGGGTGTGCGATCCACGGCAAGTTTGCACCGCCGCGACCTGCTTTGGATTCTTGACGTCGGAAATGTCGAAGATTCTTACGCCGCGGAAACGATCTTTTTGCGCGGCAGGGATGGGATGCTTTTTCTCCTTCTCTTTATCTGCATCTTTGGCCTCGCCTTTGTCCTCAGTTTTTTCCTCGCTCTTAGCCTGATCTTTATTCTCGTCTTTATCTTTATCTTCATCTGCGGACGGAGGTTCCGGTGGAAATCCCTCCATGCCGCAATCCAGGCGCCCATTCGGCATCTCTACGGACATAAACAGCAGATTCTTGTACACCGATACATCACCTTGTCCGCCGGGGCAGACGAGCGATGTTAGCAATGTCGTATTCGCTGGATTGGAGATATCGTAGATGCTAACGCCATAGAAATTTCCCTGGAACAGGTGATTGCCCTGGAAGGCGAGATCCGAGTTGGCAAAAGCAAGTTGTGCAATCAGCAAGTGCACGGACTTTGGCATCTTCCGGTTGTGTCCCATGCCGAGCTGCCCAAAGATCTTCTCCACCTTCGGATCATCAGGATCCGTGGCCCCGAGCTGAAATGCGTCCGGCTTCTTTAACAGGAGGAGGTGCTCGATGCCCATTGCAGCTTCGCCCGCATCATAGAGTCCTGGTGAGAGCTTGGCGCGCGGATCGTTCACATCCGATCCTGTCATCCCCGGCGGGAGAGCCGGGGCAGATTCCGGTGCGAATGGATCTTTGGCTTCGTCCTCAGCGCCTTTAGCGTCTTTGTCGGAAGGCGGGTTGGCGGGCTTCTGCGCCTGGTCCTGTGCGGGAGCCGCGGACGGAGCCGCTTGCGCCTGGGTTCGGTTCACAGCAAAACCAGAAATAAGTGCGACCAACACCACGCACAGGGAAAGACTGGGCAACCGTTTCATCGTTTCTCCTCTAGTTTGTCTTTCTTCAATATCGTTTCCATAATTCGTATCTCGGCTCGCTGGGTATTGTCGGCATCGGTCGCAAAGTTGAATAACTCGGCGTCCTGTCCGGCGCCCGCAGTGTCGAACAGATCCTTCACCATGGTCAAGGCGCCGTTATGATGTTGTATCATCCCGACCAAAAATAACCGATCAAACTCCGCGCCCTTCGCATTCCGCAGAGAATCCATCTGCTGCGGCGTAAGCATTCCGGGCATCAGTGCCATTGAGTTTTGAGATAACTCGTCCGGCATGTCCATGCCGGGCATCTTAGCCATCGGCTTCGGGATCGATTCACCTCGGGCGGCTAGCCAGCGGTTCATGAACTTGATTTCGTCAGATTGCGAGCTGCTGATGCGTGCCCCCAAAGAATGCAGATCTTCGTTCCGCGTGTGCGACGGAATCATAGCAGTCATTTCCACCGCTTGTGCATGATGCAGGATCATACCCTGCATGAACTCCACGTCCGCTGCCGACCGTGGCGGGAGGATTGCCCGCATCGACGGCGAAAGCGTCTTGCTCGGCATGCCCGGCGCACCCGGTTGTACCACCACCGGCTTTGCTGAATCAGCTTGCTGGGCGTGCATAGTGATAGAGAAGGGAACTGCGGAAAGGCTTGTGGCGAGCAATACATGTATTACAAACCCGTGTACAGAACTGGGTTTGGCCGGGCGGTTGGCGCGGAAATGAACTAGCCCACTGTTGAGTGTGAAGGGAAATATCTTCATTCGGACAAGAACCGGATCTTGTCATCAAATAAGAAACTAAAGTATGTAAGGCGGGAAAGAATGCCTCTTTGCTTCGTGACTAGTCTGACAGTCGCGCCCCTCCCGGTCAAGCCTTAATGAGGGCCATCCCAATCGCTAATCGATTTCAACCGTACGCGTAACTTCTCCACACTAAGCTAAGTTCCTTTTCCCTTTGCTTGCGCCGGTGTTTTACCCAACGCTACTGCGACCTTAGTCCCGATCGGCGATCCAAGCCCAGTGCACGCGTTCCATCCTGCGCCCGCTTTATAGGCGCCATTGTTGCCAGAGGTAATTTCATGGAAATCTGCGGCCGTCGTTGCGGTCTTATAGAGCAGTGGATTGATAAAGCCAACCGGCTTTCCAATGCTCTGGTTGATTAGGGCGATCAACCCAGCCCAGAGTGGGGCGACGGCGCTCGTTCCCCCTATCACTTCGGAATCGCCATCGACAAGCGTTACGTAGCCGGTGGTCGGGTCAGCATCGCCGGCCACGTCCGGAACACCTCGACCTACATTGTGAGTTGGATTCGCAGAAGGCGGCACACCGATTCCTGTCTGCCAACTGGGAAGCGGAAATACCTCGCTGATGCCGCCTCCGGTTGCGCCTTCGTTATTTGCGAGTTCGTTCCATACCGTTTCGCTAGTAATCGTATTGTCCGAAGCGATCAATTCAGTGCCTCCACATGCGAGCACGTTAGGACTCGACGCAGGGAAATCCACGTGATTCAGGCCATCGTTCACGCCGTCAGTCGAGCCGTCGTCTCCGGCTGCTATGCAAACTGTTACACCCATTGCAGCCGCAGATTGGAATGCCTCATCCATGGACGTCATGGCCTGCTGTGTCCATGAGGATTCGGGGCCACCCCAACTGATGGAAACTACAGACGGATTGTTTGTGCTGTCGTGTACCGCGGTTGTAATCGCGTTCAGAAAGCCGGCGTCCGTGTTCTCCGCAAAATGGACAACGATTTTCGCCGCTGGCGCGATCGAACCGGACACTTCGATATCCAACATCACTTCGCCATCCGGGCCGTCCGGGTCTCCCGTGGGCTTGTTGCTGCCGCTTCCAACCGAAATCGCGGACACGGTGGGTTTCTTGGATAGTTTGAGCTCACTCCAGTACTTGCTAAGATCTTTCGGCTTGTAACCGCCGCCTAATTCGATGAGCGCGATACATTCTCCGGCACCGTTTACCCCAGTGGGAAAGTTGTAAAGCACGGCGACTTGAATGGGCGTGTAAGACAAGCTCGCGGCAGCGGCACGAACGCCGCCGCGCCCGTGCCGCCTACGAAAATGCGGTTTGGCTTGGGGTCGATTATCCAGACCAAAGACACCCTCGACCACATCGTGCAGTTCCGCAGGGAGGTGGATTGGTCCTGTACGTCCGCGGTATCGGCCAGCCTGAGTGTTCGTATTCCTTCAGTTCGACGCCAAACGCTTCGTTCATGGCAGCAACTGTTCCGGATAGAATGACGGTCCGGCGCGCGGGACTCTTCTCTTTCACCGAAAGTTTGTGTTGGCGGGCAAATGACTCGACGCGAGCAATACTTTCGGGGTCCGCACCATGGCGTTGTTCGAATTCTTTGCGGCTCAAGATCGTTCGTTTATCAATCGGTTTCGTGAATTCAGAATCACTGACAATCGGATTTTTCCCTGCGCGAGAGCGCACGCGGATTGTCACGTCAACCGTTTCTTCGGGGTTGGCTGGTCCTATCTCTCGTGCTCCTTCCAGCGGAACACGCTCACTACCGGCAAGTGGAAGTTGTTTCTTAGGAGCAGACATGAATCTCCTTTCAGTTGGGCTAAGTCGAGGGTTGAAAAGAGCAGGAAAGCGTCACCGCAGGAGTACTATCGCCGAACTCCACCAAGGAGAGGGTGAATTCCGTAAAATGATCGTCGATACGGCGTTAAAATTGGTGCGGAAGGGGGGATTTGAACCCCCACGCCTTTCGGCGCCACCCCCTCAAGATGGTGTGTCTGCCAGTTCCACCACTTCCGCTTTGGAATCAGCAATTGCTGCAGAACACTACGAATACTGCACGCAATATTGCACTTACATTTTGCACTTTATGCCTAGACAGGTCAAATCTACTGACGAGGCATTTTAAATGAAAGAGCATGATGTCTTTGCTAAGACTGTTAGTGGAACCGCGCGGAAAATGAAATCGGTTGGTCTCTTCCGAGGACAACATTAAGGCCGGAGTACAATCTCGTCTTCTGGATGTCCTAAACTGGTCCGAGTCATGATCTCGAAATACACGCCTCGCTGGTTCGAAGTTGTTCTGCTTGTCGCCTTGGAAGTTGAATCATTCGGACAAGGGCAATTGGGCAAGCACGATTCCGCGAGCCCGAATTCGCAAGTAACTCCGGCGCAGGTGGTGAAGCCGACTGGTTCGAGCCGCTGCCAGTTTTGCCACGCTGCTGAGGTCGAAGGATACGCGCGCTCTGCAATGGCGCATTCTCTGCGCCGCGCCGGCCAGGAGCCTGACGGTACAGTAGAAACGCCCGACGCAAAAATTATGATGCATTCCTCGCCAACCGGCTACTGGCAGCGTTTGCAGAGTGGCGAAGACGTAACCAATTACCGGATCGATTACGTGATCGGCTCCGGCAATCACGCCTCCGGTTATTTGCTCGACCTGGGGGGTCATCTATTCCAATCTCCCGTCGCTTACTACAAGAGCCGGCAAGCCTACGATTTGGCGCCGGGATACGAAGGGCTGCCCAACCCGGATTTCACGCGGCCCGTCGCCGAAGGATGTCTCTTCTGCCACTCGGGAACTGCGTTGCATGTTTCGGGGACGTCGAACCGGTATCACTCCCCGGTGTTCTCGGCAGAAAGTATCACTTGCGAGCGCTGCCATGGCTCGGCTGAAAAGCACCTCAGTGATCCACGAGCTGGGACGATTGTCAATCCTGCGAAGCTTGCGCCTGCAGCTCGCGACAGCATCTGCGAACAGTGCCATCTGTTGGGAGTTGGCCGAGTACTCAATCCTGGGACGAAGTTCGAAGACTTTCGACCGGGACAGCCGCTGGAAGATGTCTTCACTACCTACGTCAACGTTACTCCTCCCGGGGCGGATGCCGGCAAATTCAAAGTCATCAGCCACGTGGAGCAACTTGCGCGAAGTACCTGCGCTCGCAAGAGCAATGGACAACTATGGTGCGGAACCTGCCACGATCCGCACGATAAGCCGATTGAGCCGGTTCAGTATTACCGGTCCAAGTGCCTTTCGTGCCACATGGAAAATTTTTCTGCTTCTCATCCTGGCAAGGACAGTAACTGCATCGGCTGTCACATGCCTCGACGGGATGCTAAGGACGGAGGACATACCGCTTTTACCGACCATAGAATCCAGCGGCGTCCTGAATCGCAACAGGCGCTCCCGGAAAATACTGACATCGCTGCGTGGCGCGACCCTGCATCCGATCTGCAAAAGCGAAATCTCGGCATTGCTTATATCAATGCGGGAATGGAGCATCACTCGCCGCCATTCGTGGTCCGCGGTTATCGCATGCTGACTGAGGTGCAAAACCAATTCGCTAACGATGCCGATTTTTTCACCTCGTTAGGGAGCGCTCTTCTTGTAGGGAAACAAACGTCGGAGGCGGAGTTTGCGTTCGAGCGGGCTTTGCAATTGAATCCGGATTCAGCCCCCGCCGAGACTAACGCCGCATCAGCGTATTTGCAGGGTGGAGATATCAACCAAGCGATCACTCATTTGGAGCGTGCCGTGGCAATCGATCCGTTACATCTTCCCGCGGACATGCCGCTCATCAACCTTTATAAGGAGCAGGGAAATAAGGCGAAAGCCGCTGAGATCACGGGCCGACTCAGCGCTGCCATGGAGAAGAATTCTGTTCCAGATGAGTCTGCGGACAACGAGTCTCCAAGTGCCGTTAAAGCGGCCGAGTCCGTGTTCAAGAACATCCAGGTGCTAAAGGGCGTTCCCGCTGACCAATTAATTCCTTCAATGCGGTTCATTACCGCATCGCTCGGAGTGGAATGCAGCTATTGTCATGTGCCCGAGCATTTTGAAAAAGACGACAAGAAGCCGAAACAGATCGCGCGCGACATGATGCGTATGATGTTGACTATCGACAAGCGCAGCTTTGATGGGTATCGAGAAGTGACCTGCTACTCCTGCCACAGAGGTTCGCCTAAACCGCAAGGGGACCCGATGATTGCGGGTGAAGCGCAATCGAAACAGCCAACAGCCGCGGGCACCGGATCCGAAATGCTTTCAGTCAGCTCGCCGACCTCGGACCAAATCATTGATCGCTATATACAGGCACTTGGCGGAGCTGTATCGATCGGGAACGTGACGAGCCGCGAAGAGCAGGGAACTTCTACGAGAGGCGGAGAAACCGTCAGCATTGAAGTTCTAGATCAGAATCCGAATAAACAGGTTTTGATTCGACACACGCCGAATGGGGACCGCATCACCGTGTTCAATGGCCGTGAGGGTTGGTCTCAAATGCCGGGCCGTCCAATCCGCGATATGCATGGAGCAGATCTTGATGCAGCTCGGATTGATGCGGACCTGCATTTTCCGCTCGACCTGAAGCAGATGTTTGCAGAGTTGCGGGTGGAATATCCAGAGAAGGTCGGCGGCCGCGATGCTTATGTGGTTACAGGCACGAATGAAAGACAGCCCCCGGTGAAACTTTATTTTGACGAAGAGTCAGGATTGCTTCTGCGTCTGGTGCGCTACGCTGATTCGCCGCTCGGCCGTACTCCGACTCAAATCGATTATGGCGACTACCGCGATGTCGACGGCGTGCAAACTCCGTTCCGCTGGGCGATTGCCGAGCCCGATGGAATCTCGACCGTTCAGTTGCGAGAGATCCGGCAGAATATTCCGATTGATGATGCCAGGTTCGCCAAACCGGCATCGTCAGCGGGGGCCGAGTCTCACCATCCGTGAGCGTGCTTCGGTGAGCAAACGATTTCCTCTGCAGCCGGCACTCCTTTTGCTACGATGTGGCATGGAGGGAATTTTTAATTGATGGAGAGCCGAAATGCCTTGCTCCGGCTTGGCGTTCTAGCTGTCCTGGTTGTTGCCTGCCCCTTGGTGCTCGCGCAGACCAATACAGCCGGAATTGCACCCATTACTTCGGCATTGCGGTCGGGGCAATTCGACGAAGCGCTACAACTGCTGCAACCGGAACTGGAGCAGCAACCGAGGAGTCCGCAACTCTGGGCGCTTCGCGGCATAGCTTTTTCTGGCAAGGGGAATAAAAAGGAAGCGCTGGGCGCGTTCCGGCACGCGCTGAGTATTGCGCCCGATTATTTGCCGGCGCTGGAAGGTGCGGCGCAGATTGAGTACGACAGCGGGGGCAATGCTGCCGCTCCATTGTTAGAGCACATATTGAAACTGCATCCCGGAGACCCGACCGGCAGTGCCATGCTGGCGGTATTGGATTACCGGCGCGGAGACTGCACCGCTGCGATTCCACACTTTGAGCAAGGCGGGTCCGTGGTGGACTCCCAGCCGGAAGCGATGCAGGCTTACGGCGATTGCTTGATGAAGCAGAAAGAGACTCAGAAGGCGATTGGGATATTTGCTCGCGCATTGGCGCAGTCGAGCACAGATATGCATGCCCGCTATCGTTTGGCGGCAGCCCAGATGGCGGCGCAGAGCCCCAAAGATGCCATCGCGACCTTGCAGCCGTTGCTGCAACATAACACGGCTGACGCCGATATCCTTGCGCTGGCGGCTTCCGCCTACGAAGCCGATGGAAATACTCCAGAGGCAGTGCGCGTACTTCGCCAAGCAATTCTGTCAGACCCGCATAATGTGAACCTCTACGTTGACTTCGCCAATATTTCTCTCGACCATCAGTCGTTTCAAGTCGGAGTGGATATGATCAACGCGGGTCTCGCAGCCGAGCCGAAAGCGGCGCCTCTTTATGTGGCGCGCGGAGTGCTGTACGTACAGCTGGCGCAATACGACAAGGCGGAGGCCGATTTCGAAGAAGCCGATGCACTTAATCCCGGTCAATCTGTCGGCTCGGTTGCGGAAGGTCTTGCCGCTGTACAACAAAATGATCCGGAGCACGCGCTTTCGACCGTGCGAGCGAAGCTGGCCAAGAAACCCAACGACGCATTTCTTCTTTATCTACAGGCGCAGATTTTGACCCAGCGCGGCCCCGACCCCGGCAGCGCGGAATTTAAGCAAGCTATGGCATCTGCCAAGCAGGCCATTTCGCTTCGTCCTTCATTGGCGGCTGCTCGCGACGTGCTGGCGAAACTTTATTTACAGGCGGGAGAGAACGAAGCGGCTGCGGAGCAGAGCCGCAAGGCTTTGAACAGCGATCCCAAAGACCAAACTGCGCTCTATCATTTGATCCAGGCACTACGCAAGAGCGGGCATACGGAAGATCTTCCCGACCTGCTCAAGCGATTGGCCGCCCTCCGAATAGAAGGAACCAAGGACGAGGCCGAGCGCAATCGATATAAGCTAGTGGAAGATAAATCCCCCGCCATGGAGAAACCGCAGCCTTGACCCTTAGCCGTCGCGCATTTGTTCGACTCTCCCTCGGTTCCGCGGCCTTTGCTGCAACTCCGAGGCTATTGGCGCAAGGAGTCGCCGCTCACACTGTACAGCCCGTCGCTCGACCGGCGCCTTCGGATCGGCCTTTTTATGCTCACTTCGTGGATGTGGCTGCTTCTGCCGGGTTGCAGGCTCCGGTGATCTATGGTGGCGTCGAAAGCAAGAAATACATTCTGGAAGCTACCGGTTGTGGTTGTGCCTTCATCGACTACGACAACGACGGGTGGATGGATATTTTCCTGTTGTCCGGTACGCGCTTAACTGGTGATCCGCCGGGCGCGACGAACCGTCTTTACAAAAACAATCGTGATGGCACCTTTACGGATGTGACCGAGAAGGCTGGGCTGAAAGACGTGGGCTGGGCCTCCGGGGTATGCATTGGGGACTACAACAACGACGGGTTTGAGGATATCTTTTGCACCTACTTTGGACAGAACCGTCTGTATCGCAACAATGGAGATGGAACGTTTACCGACGTCACCAAAGCGGCCGGGTTGTGGAACGATCAACCGCGGTGGGGAGCGGGATGCAGTTTCCTCGATTACGATCGGGATGGTCACCTCGATCTCTTCGTCTCCAACTATGTACGCTTCTCATTCGAGAATGCGCCGGTACCAGGCGCAAACGTAAATTGCAACTGGAAGGGCGTCCCGGTTGAGTGCGGACCGCGCGGACTGCCCACCGGAAAGCACTCGCTCTATCACAATAACGGAGATGGAACATTCACCGATGTGAGCCAGAAGGCGGGGATTGCAAGCGCAACTGGATCCTATGGAATGACGGTAGTCGCAGCCGATCTGGACGAAGATGGCTGGACCGATATTTTTGTGGCGTGTGATTCCACTCCGAGTTTGCTTTTCATGAATAACCACGATGGAACTTTCCGCGAAGAAGGTGTACTGCGCGGGGTGGCGCTCAGCGACGACGGCATGGAGCAGGCGGGAATGGGCGTTGGTGTTGGCGATTACGATCTGGACGGCCATCTGGATCTCTTCAAGACTCACTTTGCCGAAGACGCCAACGGCCTTTATCACAATGACGGCAAGGGCAACTTTGACGACGTAACTCGATCCTCGCGCCTCGCAGTTGATACGCGGTACATCTGCTGGGGCGCGGGCATCGTCGATTTGGATAACGATGGATACCCGGATCTGTTTATGGTCACGGGCAGCGTGTATCCAGAGGTCGAGCACAAGCTGCCGCAGTATGCCAACAAAACACCGCGCGCGGTGTTTCGAAATCTGGGTAACCGTACATTTGAAGAACTCGGAGAAGAGGCTGGGCCGGGCGTGACCGAGGCTCATTGCAGCCGCGGGTGCGCATTCGGAGATTTTGACAACGACGGAGACATCGATATTCTCATCGTCAATCTGAATGAGCCTCCATCACTTTTACGAAATGACATAAAGCAAAAACAGAATTGGATTAAGGTGAAGCTGGAGGGAGTCAAATCGAACCGCAGCGCAATCGGAGCGCGCGTGTTGGTGCACTACGGCGGCAAGGTGCAAGCGCAGGCTGTGCTCAGCCAGTCCAGTTTCTATTCCTGCAACGATTCACGGTTGCACTTCGGTTTAGGCGGTATCAGCACCGTTGATATCGAGGTCTACTGGCCTAACGGTTTGCACGAACAATACAAGAACCTTGCAGCGAACCGGCTGATCACTTTGCGAGAGGGAGTGGGGCGCGAGGGAGTGGGAATCTCTCCCAACAAGGGTTGGGCGCGGACCTAATCGGGGCTCGCCTAGCAGTCAAAAATCTTTCGTTAACGGTCACGATGCCCAAGGGATCAAAACCTCCGTTGATATTTTAAGCACATCCGATTTGAGCCCGCGAAAATGTTCTTGACAGCGTATAAGCCTAGTATGTATACATTAGCATTCGTTAGTAAACGTTTTCTCGAAGCGCCTCTGTGATGAGGCGCCAGCTTGGGAGGAACCATGCGGGGAAGTCGTTCACTTTGTCTAGCTCTCGTAGTTCTGTTTTCTGCCGCCAGCGCCTTCGCCCAGTTCAGCGGTAGCGTGCAGGGCGCCGTCCAGGATCCTTCCGGGGCCGGCATAGCGAAAGCCACAGTGCGCTTGGTCAGCGTATCCACCAATGTCGCGCAGACCACCACCTCCGACGAGGCAGGCAATTTCCGATTCCTCAGTCTCGCTCCCGGTTCCTACAAGGTCACCGTGGAGGCGTCAGGCTTCGCCAAGTCTGAAGTCGACATTACGCTGCTGACCGCGCAAAACTTGAGCGTGCCGGTCACGTTGAAGGTCGGCTCGATCTCCGAGGCAGTCAGCGTCACTACCGAGGCTCCGGTGGTCGACACTGCGGATAGCCGCACGCAACTCACTCTTGAGAATCAGGCGGTCGCGGAGTTGCCTATCATTGGTCGCAATTTGGTCACGCTGGTGACGCTGGCGCCAGGAGCTTCTGGGCTGGGAACTAGCGGTGCAGGAAGTCCCGGATCGGGTGTAGACAACTTCTCTACTGAAGAGCAGGTCGACGCCAGCGCCAATGGTCAGGGCGGAAATAATAATCAGTATGTTGTGGACGGGCTCGATGTGACCAGCGGAATTCGCCAGGGTGTCCTGAATCTGACGCCCCAGCCGGAAGCGATCCAGGAGACCAGCGTCCAGGTCAATACCTTTACGAGTGAGTATAGCCGTGCAGCCGGATTGCAAACGATGTTTACCACGAAATCTGGCAGTGACCGATTCCACGGTTCAGCGTCGGATTATTTCAACTACCAGAAGATGTACGCGAATCAGCACTTCTTTAGTTCTTCGGAGTCACCCTACCTGCCCTTCCATTCCAACAATTTTGACTTTGCGATTGGCGGCCCTGTGATTCCGCACCACGGCTTCTACTTCTATTTCGCAGTTGAGCCGCTGCGCTCATCTTCGAGCGCGGGCGGATCGGTGAACTTCGTCGATCCGGCATTTATAGCCTTTGCCCAAGCGAACTACCCGGGTACGGTAGGAACCGGACTGCTCACCACTTACCAGCCTAAGGTGTTCGGCACCACGGTCACCTCGAATGCTCTAGCGGTCTTTGGCAATGCCGCAGGTGGTTGCGGGACCACGACCGGTCAGAACGGGGTACCTTGTACTCTGAACATGATTGATACGGGCTCGTACAGCGGCACATCGATACGTAATGGAACGCAATATTTTGGTCGCCTTGACAAGGATTTCAAGAACGACCGCATTTATGCCAGCATTTTCCGAACACTTCTGGAAACCGGTGCGCCTTCGGCCATGCCGCAATTCTCCGCCTTGAACCATACTTGGGAAGTTGCGGGGCAGGCAGGTTGGACGCATACCTTCTCGCCCACCTTGCTGAACGAATTCACCATCGGCCAGAGCCGGGTAGAGGGCGATTTGGGCAGCGGAGCTCCGGCCACGAGTTACTACGTTCCCTCTGTATCTGTATCTGGCATCAGTATGGATGCGGGTCAGGCCTTCGGAGTGGGCTTTGCGCAGGGCGATTTCATTCAGCACAACTATCACTGGCGCGATGTCCTCACGCATGTAAAGGGTGCTCATACTCTGAAGTTTGGTTATGAGGGCTGGTACGGCGACGACGTCGAGCCCTTCCAGGGGCCATGGTCACAGCCGAAATTCTCTTTTAACAATTTGCTGACCCTGGCGCAGGATAATGCCGCGGTCGAGAACGGAATCTATTACAACCCAGCGACCGGTACGGAGCAATTGTGGAGTTGGGACGCAGCTTCCCGGACGTTTGGACTTTTTGCGGAAGACACGTGGAAAGTCAAAAAGAATCTGACCGTGACTTTGGGTCTGCGCTATGACGACAGCGGCAACCCTTGGTCTAAGAGCCCGTCGACCGTATTTGGAAACTTTTACCTGGGCACGGGCACAACCGAGCAGGAGCAAGTGGCGAATGGCTACGCCAAGGCCACGCCGAAAGCCTTGCTGCACGCGGTTGACGACTTGTTCAGTCCTCGCGTCGGCGTCTCCTGGGATCCCACAGGGAAGGGTGACTGGGTGGTGCGTGGCGGCTTTGGCATCTATAACAACTGGCTGACCCAAGCTAACGTGCAGGAAGAATTTCGCGGCAGTCCTCCGGGAGAGGTTGCACCAACATTCTTCTCGGGCGGAACGGCATCGGCGCAAGCCCCAATTTTCGCTCTTGGAAACAGCAACAAACCTCCATTTGGATTTACGTATCCGACCTTTGGGACAGGGACCGGTCCGACGCCGCAAGCAGGAGGTGGACTTGACGCGCAAGGAGGAATCGTCGGAGCTGGCTTCGCCATCGGCGCCATTAACCCACTCTTGAAGTCCCCGAAGTCAGATGTCTGGTCCATGACCTTGGAGCGGAAACTAGGAAATAACTTTGCGGCCAGCGTCGGTTACAACGGATCCCACTCCTACAATATCGTCGGCAATGGCAACTCGATTGGGAACGTCTCCTATGGCGTGGACATCAATGCTTTCCCGGGCGATCTGATGGCCCATGAGAGTACGACTCCCACCCGGCTGAACCCCAGCTTCGGCGAGATTACGTACGCTGACAATGACCGGTACGGCAACTACGACGCCGTGATCTTTGACGTTCGCGGGCACTTTTCGCGCGGGTTCATCGATGCTTCTTACACCCATTCCCGCTCCCAGGATGACTCGCTCTATTATCCCGACTCGGAGGGGCTGAATCCGAAGCAGTATTATGGACCATCGATCTTCGATGCACCCAACCGATTCTCTCTCAGCTTCAACTATTCACTGAAAGGACTGAATGGCGGACGGGGAGCCGTGGGCTATCTGACAGGTGGGTGGGGAGTCAGCGGCACCAGCATCTATCAGTCCGGTTATCCCTTGACCGCTGAGAATGTCAATGGTTACCAGCCCGTTTGCGCAAACGCCGGACCTTGTCCTTCGCCTACAAATCCGGCCATAGGCTACGGGGCGACAAGCGGTGACTACCTGGGTGACGGAGATAATCTCGGTTTCCCAGATGCGGTCAGCTACAGCCAGTCACATTCCAACGGCTCCTGGCTCACGGGCGCCATTCCTAAGAGCGACTTTGCTGCTCCCACTTTCTCTAACAGTGGCGCGAACGGGAATGAGAAGGCAATGCAGTTCCGCGGGCCAAACTTTGTCGAGACGAATGTCAATTTCTACAAAGACACGCACATTACGGAGAGAGTCAATTTTCAGTTCCGCTTTGACATATTCAATTTCTTCAACCGGGCAAACTACGTGGACTTTACCGGCTATTCAAACAATTTTACGGGCGGTATCGACACGAATCTCCCAGATGGAAATTTCGGGCAGGCGACTTCATCGCACGAGCCGAGATTCTGGCAACTGGGAGGCAAGCTTTCGTTCTGAGCTTAGTTGAAAATCAGTCATAGAGGCCGGCCCGCTGCTGCGGGCCGGCTTTTCTTTTTGTGATTTGAAGGCGGCGGGTGAACGTAGGACTGCCATGAAGTATAAAGAAGAGCAGGAGAGAGCAGTCCATCGATGAGGGGAAGATGCGAAACTCGACGAACCTGCCAGATGCTTGCTCCAGTCCTTTTTCTTCTTCTGGTTCTCCTTAGCCTTTTATCTGCCGCAGCAGCCCAAAGCGCGGAAGATGGAATTGGGACGATCGCTTCTGCCTTGCAGAACCGGGAATTTCAAAAAGCGCTCAAACTGCTTCGTCCTGCACTGCAAGCGTCTCCGGGCAATGCGCAGTTGTGGGCGATGCAAGGTGCGGCGTATGCGGGTGAGGGGCATACAAAGGAAGCGCTGACTTCATATCGCAGTGCACTCAAGATTTCTCCAGATTATCTCCCAGCGTTGGAAGGGGCGATACAAATCGAGTACGAAGCCGGAGATGCGGCTGCGATTCCACTCTTACAGCGTGTGCTGCGCTTACGACCTGCAGATGCCACCAGTCACGGGATGCTTGCGGTGCTGGAGTATCAGCAGGACAACTGTGCGGCCGCAATCGTTCATTTTGAAAAGGCCGGGACACTGTTTGACTCCAAGAGCCGGCGCGCTGCATGCATACGCCATCTGCCTGGTGAGGCTCAAGCAGCCGGAGAAGGCCGCGAAAATATTGCAGCGGGCGCTGACTTTGAACCCGGATGATCGCCGGGAGCGCCGGCTGCTGGCATCTGTTCAGCTAATGGCGCACGAGCCGCAGGATGCCTTGGCTACCTTGGGAGCGCTGCTGCAAGGCGGCAATGAAGAAGTTGAAACCCTGGAACTGGCGGCAACAGCGTATGAAGCCAACAAAGATACGCCGCAAGCGGTTGCCACTTTGCGGCAAGCAATTTTGCTCGATCCGCAGAACGTTAATCTCTATGTGGATTTCGCCAACCTAAGCTCCGCGCACGATTCCTTTCAGGTGGGCATCGACGTGGTGAGCGATGGCATTAGTCAACTGCCGAAGGCAGTGCCGCTCTACCTGGCGCGCGGCGTTCTTTACGTTCAGTTGGCGCAGTATGACAAGGCTGAGGCGGATTTTGAAACGGCACACACGCTGGACCCTCGTCAGTCTTTGAGCTCTGCTGCTCAAGGGCTGCTGGCGGCGCAAGAAGACGATGTGAACCGCGCTCTGGCTACTGTGCAGGCCAAACTTGCACAGAAGCCGAAGGATGCTCCTTTGCTCTATCTCCAGGCCGATTTTCTTTCGCAAAAAGGAGTGGAGCCGGGCACGCCAGAATTTGAGTTGGCGATGCGCTCGGCGAAAGAGGCTGTTATCTTGCAGCCTACGTTGAGTGGGGCCCGAACGATTTTAGCGAAACTGTATCTTCAGGAAGGGAAATATCCGGAAGCCATCGAACAGTGTCGCAAGGCATTGGAGCGAGATCCGAAGGATCAAACTGCGCTATATCATTTGATACAGGCTCTTCGGAAGACAGGAGAAAACCGTGAGCTTCCCGACTTGCTGAAACAACTGGCACTTCTCCGTAAACGGGCTGCGCACGAAGAAAGCGAACGCAACCAGTACAAGCTGGTCGAAGAGGATGCCCAAACAAAATGACGGACGCTTCCGCGAACGCTTTGGCTGAATGCCCTCCTCAAGACTTCAACAACACGTAGGTGCTGTAGCTCTCCTTGTCGATGTTCATGAAGGGACGCATAGTCACGCTGCTTCCATCGGCCGAATTGGCGATCCAGTCTCCTGCTGCGTTATTCGTGGGCTTTGCCTGCAGCAGCGCGTTCCTATCGAAGCTCGGCTGCGAATCGGCAACTGCGAAGAGTACGAGCGGACCCTGCATTAACGCTACCAGCTTCGGATGATTTACATCCACAGTCTCGAGCCGTAATGGCATGGGAAGTTCGAGTTCGACCCGATCGCCATCCTTCCAGGTGCGCCGGATGGCCGCGAACGTTCCGGGCTGGACAGGATCCGAAACTCGCGTGCCGTTTACGGAGAGCACGGAGTCTGGCGTGGTCCAACTGGGAATGCGTACATAGATCGTGTATTCCTTGGGCTGTGAACCAGATACTTCGATCTGAACTTTGTTGTCGAAGGGATATTTGGTTTCCTGCTTCAGTCCGTAGCGAGCTCCGCCGTCATTCCAATGCACGCGGGAGGGCGTGAAGAGATTCACATACACGCCATCCGCCGAACGCAAATAGGTGCTGATGTGATAGTCCGCCGCGAGTTGCGGGAAGGTTCCTGAACAGCACGGCCATTTTTGCCCGTACCAGACTTTCTTACCCGTGTTGTTATAGTCAGAATAGTAAAACGATGTGCCGTCGGCTTGAATCGGCCATGCTCCGAGAATTGTGTTGTAGAGAACCTGCTCCATACTGTCGCCGTATTGCGGGTTCTTGGTGACACGGAGCAAGTAGCGGGTGATCTTGAAATGGCCGTAGGCGCCGCAGGGTGTCTCAAAGCTGGCGTGAGTTAACCCAATACTGTCGCCCAACTGCCCGGTGCCGGGCTCGCCAAACGATTCATTCGGGCCCCAGCCACCGGTCGCGAAGCTTTGTGTCTTCACCAGCATATCGAATCCGTTCCGGGCAGCCCGCAAATGCTTCTCGCTTCCCAGCGTGATGTAGGCCTGCATGGCGGAGCTGAACGCATTCACATGGCTGTACGCGTGTTCGAAAGGCAGTACGTTGTTGCCTTGGGAAAGAGGATTGAAGTAAGTGTCATCCTCGAGATACTTCTTGGCCATGTCGCGATAGAAAGGATCTCCGCTTCGCTGGTATGCGAGGAAGAGATTTTCCGGCAAAGTGTACGTTTCGTCCCAGGTAAAAGAAGTGTCTTTGTGCGGACGGGAGCGCTGCTCCTGCCGGTTTAGCGCTTTCTCCGGCAGATACGCTGTGATTGCGTGAGTAAGCTTTTCATGAACCTGCATCGCCATGGGGTCTTGAGTGAACTCGTGCGCGTCAATCAATCCGCAGGAGAGCTTGTCGTAGGTATAGGCGGGCAAGCGATAGCCCGCGAAGAATTTGGCTTCGGGGTCGAGTGTCTCGGCATATCCCTTAACCAGGCGATTCACCTTTGCCTTGGTCGGCTCCGATCCAGTAACGGCATAGGCTCGCGCCAGGCCGGAAACATATTGTCCAAAGGTATGGCCGGCGATAAATCCGTGAAAGTCGTTATGCTCAAGGCTGAATCCCGTCAAGTCGTACCAGCCCCCCATGTCTTCGCCGGGAGCAGGCAAACCGGCAACCTGCCGAAATACCTTCAAGAGCCGGTCGTCATCGAGATTCAGGAACCGGGTATGGTTCTCCTCGAACTGCCGCTTCATCGGACCGTCGAATAACTCCACTTCGGAATAGGAAAAAGTGGTGAGTGGAGTGTTGATGGCGACGGTGCCGTGGTCTGTGGCGGCCCATGCTGGCAGTACACGAGCGGCGTAGGCCGCTGCGGTGGTGGCTGTGGCAGTTTGAAGAAAGGTTCTGCGGCTGAGACTAGGGCTCATAATGGCACGGTCCTCTTGGACTGAGTAAAGCAAACGTTTGCTGCAATCAGCTTCGTCCTCAGAGCAAGCTTTTGTCAACCGCTTTCTGACTTGCTTTACCACAATGGCCTTAATGGATCAGCTTTGCTCTCAAAGCATCGAGACGAGGAAAGGATTCGGGCGCTACCAGTGTCTGCGCAGGTGCCTGACGCTGTCCGTGTATTGCCGCCACTAAAGCATCGAGAGCGTGAGCCGTAATCGGGGGCACAATAATGGTGGCAGTTAGAGTACCCTGCGTGACCCAAGCTTGCCCTGTTTTTGGTAGTCCATCTACTCCGAGAAAAGGGAAGTGCCGCTTGTGATCGCGCGCTGCTGGGGTACTGTGTTCCTCCATGGCGCGCCGAGCTCCGAGGGCGAGGAAGTCGTTTTGAGCCTGCACGGCATTGATTTGTTCTTGGTTTGCAGTCGAAAGACGCAACCAGGAGCCGGCGGCCCGAAATCCAGCTTCTTCAGTCCAGTTTACGCTCTTCAAAATTCTGACACTGATGCTCTCCGGCTTGGTTTCCATCATGCCTGCCGTACGCTGCTCTGTAACAGCACTTAGGGAGGGGCCTTGAATGTACAAAACTGAGCCGCCGTGAGGCAGTACAGCGGCCAGTTGACGCCCTTGAATACGGCCGACTTCATGATTGTCCGCGCTCACCGCAAATGCTGGCGCGTTGCTGCCGGAACGAAGTTGCCCTAAATAATCAGGTTCGCAATTGAGTACCACCCATGCGATGCCCGCCGCCAATGCCGCTTGCGCAACTTTGGGAAATCCGGTCCGGCTGGCGGGCTCTACAAGAATACCGTCGACGCCCGCGTTACGATCCTGAATAACATCCAAAAGTTGTTGACTCTGAAAAATTGCGTCGTTGCCGGCAAACAGCGTTTGCAAATCCACTCCCAAGCGGGCCGCGCTCTCTTGGGCGGCGGCCGCCTGCTGGCGTTGGTAGTCGTTATCGTCTGTGATCAGCGAGACAACAAAACGCAGTTTTTTCATGTCCTCCCTCAGGAACTACGAAACTGCTAGAAAAGTGAAAAGAGTGAACAGTGGTGTTCAGTTGGCACGTTCTCGTTTCAATGCATCCTCGATCTCCGCCATCTCAGTTGACGGCAGAACGAACTCGGCGGCGCCCATGATGCCGGAGACCTGTTTTGGACTACGGAAGCCGACGATTGCCCCGGTGATGGTTGGGTTCTTGAGAGTCCATGCAATTGCCACTTCTCCTGGCGTACGCCCGTGGCGGTTTCCGATCTCGCGTAGACACTCTACCAGTTTCAGGTTGCGAGACAATAAGGGTTCCTGGAAGTTGGGAAGATTTCTACGCCAGTCTTCGGCGGAAAAATTTGCCACGCGTTCGCGCGTCATCGCACCGGTGAGCAGTCCGGCCGACATCGGCGAATACACGATGACTCCGATGTTCTTCTCCAAGGCGAAGGGGAGAATTTCTTTCTCAATCTCGCGAGTGACTATCGAATAGGGCGGCTGCAGCGAGGTAATAGGGGCGATGCTTTGCGCGCGTTTCATCTGGGAAACGTTGAAGTTGGAAACGCCGACATAGCGGACTTTACCTTCCTGTTTCAGCCGGGCTAGTTCGGTCCAAGCCTCTTCGATATCCTCGTCCGGTTCTGGCCAGTGGATCTGATAAAGATCGATCACGTCCACCTGCAGACGGCGAAGACTGTCTTCGCATTCTTTCCGAACCGACGCGGCTTTGAGGCACGCTCCTATGGTTCCACTGGCATCCCACACGCGTTCGCACTTGGTGAAGATATACGGGCGTGGTGAGCGACCTTGCAACGCTCGTGCGATGACCTCTTCCGAGTGACCAAGTCCGTACAAAGCGGCAGTGTCAATCCAGTTGAGGCCGCGATCCAATGCCGCGTGAATAGCGGGGATTGAGTCACTTTCATTTTGCGGCCCCATACTGCCATTCCAGCCGCTGCCACCGATCGCCCAAGCGCCAATTCCGAGGCGAGTGAGGTGCAGGTCGCTGTTCCCAAGTTGGCGTGTTTCCATTTCGAGATCCCCTGGCGTCGCTGCCTGACTGCACATCCCAACAAACAGGGAGTGCGTGAAAGCGATTGCTCACGACGCCAAGAATCGGCCCGTGAAATTTCTAAATCAGCGTAAGCAGAAACACTATACTCCATAGATCGGTAAATCTCGCGCATGCAAAAACAAGTCCCACCGATTTGCATGAACCCATGGATATATTTCTATTCGCGGGACTGCGGGCACGCCTCGGGCTGGACCATGGTTTTCGGTGGTGGGGCCAGGTGCGGCATCATCGTCGAGAAAGTTCTTGGGGTCAGAAGCAAAGCAAACCCCTGATTACATTGAATATTAAGAGCATTAATCGATTGAGGCCGCATTTTATAGGCACAATTTGCCTTCACTAATTGTTTTGAGTTGTCTTGAAAAACATGGCGTTCATGTTCCATCTCATTGGGTGAAAGCCGGCTGGGTGTGCTGGTATCGCGACACTCATTCGTACACGAGGCGAGGATCGTTAAATACTCCTTGACAGAGCCCATCCCGTAGAGCTATAACCTGTTTCCATTGCCGAGAAATCGTTTACTTGATAGCCTCACACCCCGATGTGGAGGAAGTCGATGACTAAAGCAGCGCGGTGCCGCTCCTTGCGCCTGTGTTTCCTTTCTATTTTGTGGCTTTGCTCTCTGCCAGCCTTGGCCCAATACAGCAGCAATATCCAAGGCGTGGTTTCTGATCCGGCTGGCGCCGCAATCAACGGCGCTTCGATTCAATTGGTGAATGTCGATACCGGTGTTACTGCGACTACGACCACCATTGAATCCGGCAACTACCGCTTCAGTAGCCTTCCCGCCGGCAACTATGTGGTGAGAGCTGAGGCCAAGGGGTTTCGCAATGCGGAGTCGAAGTTCACTCTCAGCACTTCCGAAACCAAGGGAATCAATCTGGCTCTTCCTCTGGCTGGAGCGCAGCAGATGGTTACCGTTGAAGTAACACCTCCTGCGGTTGATACCGATGACAGCCGCCTGGAGACGACGCTTTCTTCCAGCACCGTCCGAGATCTCCCAGAAGCCAATCGCAATCTTTGGGACATCTTGGCCGTCGCGCCCGGTGTTGTCGGAACAGGTACTCGTGCGACCGGAGAGTCGCCGGGTGGTTTCGCCGATAACTTCGGAACGCAGACCCCGCAGATCAGCGCGAATGGGCGCAGCTACACAGGAAACTTGGTGATGGTTGATGGTCTGAACGTCACCAGCCCCATCCAGAACGGCAATATCATCCTCGCTCCCATTCCCGAGGCAGTGCAAGAAGTCACGATGCAAACCAACTCTTGGGACGGGGAAGACAATCTGGGTAGCTCCATCCTGGTTCAGGTGACGACAAAATCGGGCACCAACCAATTTCACGGCAGCGGCAGCCTGTTTTTCACCAACCAGGATTTCCAGGCCACCCCGGACTTTGTGACAGGGAACGCGTTTACCCCGTTTGCACGAAAAGATTTGGTGGGCACATTTGGCGGGCCCATTCGGAAGAACAAAACGTTCTTCTTTGCCGACTTTGAAAAACTGTGGGCGACCACTTCGGCAGCCGCCAACACCGGTACCCAGACTTTTGAAGACCCGGCGTTTGTGGCGTGGGCGCAAGCTAATTTTCCTAGTACCGTGGGAACGCAGGTACTGACGGGATGGCCAGCCAGCCGTCTGGTTCCGAACGGGATGGTGGATAACGCACAAACTGTATTCGGCGCTGCCAATTGCGGCGCGGGCTCACCGACGGGCATTCCCTGCGGCCTGAGTGTGCGCGATTACGGGAACTTTGTGGCCAGCCCTTATTACAACGCGCTGCAGTACAACTTCCGATTGGATCAGTACTTCACTCAGAAAGACCGCCTCTATCTCAGCTACTACAACGATTCCTTCGATCAGCAACAGCCCTCCCCCAGGGCTGGGTTGCAGGCGTTGGACATCATGAGAAACCGGTATGGCCAGATCGACTATACCCATACCATCAACTCTAATATTTTGTGGGAATCTGCTTTTGCCTTTGCCAGCGTCGGTGGCGCGAATGGGCAGGATGCCAATCTTAAAGTGCCAGCCATCACGGTGAACAGCATCAGTGAGGGTTTCCAGGTCGGTGGAGGATTTGGACCAGGAGAGTATCGCGGCCCGATGTACAACTGGCGCTCGGTCTTAAGTTGGGTTCGCGGCAAGCACACTTGGAAGTTCGGCTATGACGGAGCCAAAGGAATCGAACATGGTGACTTCACTCCCGACTACGTTCGGCCAAGCTTCTCGTTCAATACCTTGCTGGATCTGGTGCAGGACCAGGTTACGGGTAGCGAATCAGCCACCTACAATCCTTTAACCGGACAACCTGCCTCGGTAGCTTTCGGCGGGCAGACAAACCCATTCGGCTTCTTCGCGCAGGATGACTGGAAGGCGAAACCGAATCTATCTTTGACGCTTTCTCTGCGCTGGGACGATTTTACGAACCACATACCGTGGGGCAGCAGCGGCTTCCAATTTAGCGCTCTGAACTTGGGAACGGCAGGAACCTTCAACGAACAGGTTGCGCAGGCCACTGTAGGCGTCGTGCCGCAGGTTTTTGCCAATCCCATGAAGAATCTCATTAGTCCCAGGGTCGGCTTCTCATGGGATCCGAGTAAGACCGGAAACTGGGCCGTCCGTGGTGGAGTTGGCGTGTACCACGATTGGGTTGTGATGGGCCAGAGCGTGGACCAAACTCGGCTTAACCCTCCGGGCATTATCGGCGCGACCTTCTTCGAAGGCGGCACAGGGATTCAGCCCATTTTTGCGCTCGCGCCTTCCGGTACTTATCCATTCGGCTTTCCCCTGCCAACCATTCCAGCGGGTTCGCTGAACGCAGCAGGAGGGTTGCCGGGTACTCAGGCGAGCGTAGATTCTCTTGACCGGAATATGAAAGCGCCGCTGGCCGTGAATTATGTCATTGGCGTGGAGCACCAGCTTCCCTGGCGACTCGTGGCTGGAGCCAACTACTCCGGTTCGCGTAGCTACAACGGATTGGACGGTACGGATGTGAACCGGTTCCCTGGTGGAGTGGTTGTCACCCCAGCCAGCGGCTCAACGGCCGCTAGCGAAGCTCTCACCCGGTTGAATCCGAACTTCGGCGCCATCACCTACGTTAACAACGCCAATCAAGCCACCTACAATGCGGCGATTCTGTTCCTCCGTGGGAGGGCGGGAACCCGGGGCAGCTTCCAGACTTCATACACCCTGGCGCACGCAAAGGATTATCCCGAGGCAGGCACACGCTTTGACCAGGACGGTGGCTTGAGTATTCCCGACCAGAACGCCTACTTCAGCTACTACGGGGATGCGAATTATGATGTGCGGCAGCGTTTCTCGTTTTCTGGGTCGTACACATTACCCGGATATAAGAGTGGAGTCGCGGGAATCCTGACTTCGGGCTGGGAGGCATCCACGATCATCGCCGTACAAACTGGCACGCCCTTCTGGGTTTATAACACCAACCCGGCGGATGCTTCCGTCAACCCCGGCGATTACAACCTTGACGGCAACAACTGGGATATACCCAATAAGCCTACGCAGGACTTTAGTGGGTCGCACAGCCGTTCCGCATATATAAATGGACTCTTCACGGCGGCTGATTTCCCGGTTCCTGGTGCGGGCACGGAAGGCAATGAACCACGCAACATCTACCGCAATCCGGGCATGTTCCAGGCGGATGCCAGTGTGCTGAAAAACAATCACATCCCCTGGATTGGCGAGCAGGGTAACCTGCAGCTACGGTTTGATTTCATCAATGTGTTCAACCACGGAAACCTGGGTGCAGTCGATCCCAACATTGCGGATGCGACTTTTGGCAAGTCCATTACCTCGCTTCCTGCGAGAAGCTTGCAGTTCGGTCTCCGGGTATCGTTCTAGCTATGTTTTGAGCGGGCTTCGTGGCGAGCCGGAGAGTAGCTTCGGCTCGCTAGTTTTTTGTAGGCGATAAAGGTACATTGCTTCAGAACAAAGCAGCGTGGCGCTTCGGGGATGAACTCCTGCATCTTGCATGCGATGTTTGCTGCGGGCATTTGCAGCGAACGATGCGTCGCCGTAGATTAGAAGAACTGCCAGAAAGGGTTGCCGATGCATAAGTTTTCTTCTTCCAGACGCCGCTTCTTGAAACAGGCATCAAACGCCGGAGTAGCTTGTTCCGCAACCGCACTTTTTGGTAGCGTTGCACACGGATTAATAGCCAGTAAGCCAGGGCAGACTGCTACGGCAGCCAGCGCGGCAGCCGCTGCACGGGTTTACGTTGATACCCGTCGAACCATCGCGCCGATTGACCGCAATCTGTTTGGTTCTTTCCTCGAACATCTGGGTCGCGCCATCTACGAAGGAATTTATGATCCGGGATCGAAGCTTGCCGATGCCAACGGATTCCGCAAGGATGTTCTCAACGAAATCCGCCAGATGGGAGTACCGATTATTCGCTATCCGGGAGGAAATTTTGTTTCCGGATACAACTGGCTCGATGGCGTTGGACCGGTACAAAACCGTCCGCGCACGCTCGACAAAGCCTGGGACACGATCGAGTCCAACAAGTTCGGGACCAATGAGTTCATGGCTTGGTGCAAAGCTGTCGGGACCGAGCCGTTGATGGGATTGAACCTCGGCACAGGCAGCGCGGAAGAAGCTGCGGCGCTGGTGGAATATTGCAATGTAGAGAAGGGCACGAAGTGGAGCAACCTGCGGCGCCAGCATGGCATTGCAGATCCTTATAAGGTGCAACACTGGTGCCTGGGTAACGAGATGGACGGCCCGTGGCAGATCGGCCACATGTCGGCCACAGAATATGGATTGAAGGCAGCCGATGCTGCCCGGCAGATGCGCTACGTCGATCCCTCGCTGAAGTTGATTGCCTGCGGCTCCAGCGGTCCGTTTATGCCCACCTATCTTGAGTGGGACCGCGAAGTGCCTCGAGCAATGCTACAACTATGTCGATGGGCTGTCGCTACACCGCTATTTCGGTAACAATGAACGCGATTCGGGCGGCGACACTTCGAAATATCTTGCCCTGAATCTGAGCATGGAGCGTCAGATTTCCGAGACGCTTGCGGTTTGCGATCTGGTGCGCGGACACAAGCGATCGCCGAAAAAACTGTGGCTCTCATTTGACGAATGGAATGTCTGGTACCGCACCACCACGGGAGATGCCGTGGACGGCCACCGGCAGGAAGCGCCGCACTTGCTGGAAGAAATCTATAACCTGGAAGATGCGCTGCTGGTCGGAGGTCTCGTCAATTCATTGCTGCGCAATGCGGATCGAGTAAAGCTCGCCTGCCTCGCACAGTTGGTGAACGTGATCGCTCCGATTATGACGGATGCGAACGGCTTGTTCCAGCAGACGATCTATTATCCTTACAATTGGGCTCTGCAGCTTGCCAGAGGCGCGGTGCTGAATCTGTTGGTGGAATCCTCCACCTACGAAGTTTCAGGATTGGACTCGGTTGCGTACGTCGATGCCGCTGCTTCCTACGACAAGACCGATGGGAAAGTTTCTCTTTTCATCCTAAACCGCGATCTGGCCAAGTCCCACGACGTAGAGGTGGTTTGGGAAGATGCTGCTCCGGCTCGTGTGATCTCGGCAAATATTTTGACCGGAGATGACCTAAAAGCCTCGAATAGCTTTGCGACGCCGCAACGCGTCGCACCGCAATCGTTCACCGTGCCGGCCGCTTCTGGGGGCAAAAGTAAGTTTGAGGTGCCGGCGCGCTCCTACACAGTCATTCAATGGTCTTTATAAATAATTGCAGCGCCGGCGTCCCGCTGGCTTTTCATTGCGGAATTCAGTCTGGGTAAGTTCCTGAACTTACTCCCGGCGGGACGCCAGCGCTACTAGTAATGAGGTACGAGGATATGGCTGAAAAGGGAAACATCTCTCGCAGACAATTTGTGGCTTCGGCGGTCTCGGTGGCTGCCGTATCGGCCTTGCACGGTCGCCGGGCTTTTGCTGGCAATGTGGCTGATGACAAAGCGGTCACGCAGACTCCCGTTACGCTGACTGACTCGCCGAATTGGAAAGATCAGGGCGTCGAAAATCTTGCGAAGTCACCTCACGCCAAGCTGCGCGATATTCCGGTGCATGCCGTGACCATCACCAGCGGTTTTTGGGCGCCACGCCGCGAAATCAGCGCGACTAAAAGCATCCCCACCATGCACGATCTGCTGGAAGCCAACGGTCGCATGAATAATTTCCGGCGGCTCGTGGGCAAGAGCACCGCCGCGCAAATCGGACCGGTGTTTGCTGACTCCGATATTTACAAGTGGACCGAGGCGGTGGGGTTTGTGCTGCAATCGGGTGATCGTCCGGAACTTCGCGCCACGGCAGACAAAATGATTGATGAGGTAATCGCGGTTCAGGAACCTAGCGGCTACCTCAACACCTACTATCAGGACGATCGCAAGTCTTTGCGGATGCTTCCGCAAACGCAATCGACGGGGCATGAGTTGTACAACATCGGACACATGCTGCAGGGCGCGATCGCCTACTATCGCGCCACGGGCGATCGCCGGTTGCTTGATGCCGGCATACGTTTCGTTAACGATTTTCTCATTCCGAATTACGGTCCGGCGCCGAAGAAGCCTATCGTATCCGGCCATCCCGAAATCGAGATGGGGCTGATCGAGCTCTACCGCATTACTGGGGATAAGCGTCAGCTCGACCTTGCCGGCTACATCTTGCAGGGAGATGCGCGCATTGAGATGCCGGAGCGCCGGACGATTTATATGTTCAGCGGAACTCCGTTTACTGCGCGCACCAAGATGCAGGGGCACGCGGTTCGCGCCATGTACGCCTGTTGCGGGGCAACCGACTATTACATGGAGACGGGGGATCCAACCTATCTGCAAACGCTGAACCGGCTCTGGGAAGACATGACTACCACCAAGATGTACGTCACAGGTGGAGTCGGCTCCCGGGCCGACGGCGAGGCGTTTGGTGACGCCTATGAGCTGCCCAATTTCCGGGCGTACGGCGAAAGCTGTGCCGCCATCGGCAACATGATGTGGAACTGGCGCATGTTGGCGGTCACAGGAGACGCAAAGTTTACGGACGTTATCGAACGCGCGCTGTACAACGGAATCAATTCCGGTATGTCGCTCGACGGAACGTTGTATTGTTATCGCAACCCGCTCGCGTTTGATCCCTCTACCGGGGATAAGATCCGCAATCCCTGGTACGACGTGACATGTTGTCCGCCGAATCTCGAGCGAACGTTTGGATCGCTGCCGGGATATTTTTACAGCACCAGCGCGGATGGCATCTACGTGCACATGTACGATAATTCGGAACTCGACTGGCATTTGGAGAACGGCGTCGGCCTCAAGATCATACAGAAAACAAATTATCCTTGGCACGGCGGCGTCGGAATCACCGTTAATCCTGCGGAAGCTTCCGAGTTTACCTTTTATCTGCGCGTCCCCGGCTGGACCGATCAAGCGCAGGTCGCGGTGAATGGCAAGAGTATCACGGGAGCAAAGCCGGGAGAATATCTTCCCATCCATCGCCGCTGGTCGCCCGGTGACGTGATTCAGCTGAGCATGGAGGTCAAGCCGCAGGTGATTGAGGCGAATCCTCGCGTCGCCGATGACACCGGACGAGTTGCGATACAGCGCGGACCGCTGATCTACTGTCTGGAAGAAATCGATCAACCCAGCGGTGTATCCCTCAGCGATGTCGCAGTAAATCCCGGACGTCACGTGGCAGAGCAATTTCAGACTGAGTTCAAGAGCGACTTGCTGGGTGGGACGGTTGTGCTTCATCACACCGGCGCAGTCTACGAGCGAGGGACGGCAGAGACGATGCTCTATTCACAATACAGCAGAGAAGCGAGGAGCAGAAAAGTTCCACTCACGTTCATTCCTTATTACGCGTGGGCGAACCGGCAAGCGACCTCGATGCAAGTTTGGAATTTGCTATTGCAGGCGTAGCCGATGTTGAGGCTTCACCACGAAAGCCGCAAGAGCGAGAGGCCTTGCCGAGGCAGGACAAATTGCAGTTTGACACTGCCTTCTTGCATATCTACCCATGCCCGGCGAACTTAGAAGTTGTAGTTGGCCGATACTTTGCAGGAGTTCGGATTCATGCGCATTGGGGGATTGTGGTGAGCCCATCTCTTTCCACGCGGTGAATGCATTACTATGGTCGGAGTCTATGCGGAAGTGCTCGATCAGGCCGCGTTTTGCATTTGCAGGCAAGCCGGTAATGGTCAGATCGATTGGCGAGGCAGGGAAGGGAAGATCGTCGTCGTGGTAGTTCCAGACCAGGATCTCGACCTCCCGGTCTTTATCCTTATCCTTGCGAGTGGCGATTGCGTTGACATCAGGCTGTGCCCGCACTCCAGCGCTTACAATTTCCGCACTTGCCAATGCTCCTGAGCTGATTACCTTCACGCGCTCGTTGCCCATCAATCCCAGCATCCGGAAGGCATTTAGAACAGGCTTGTCCACACCATTTGTCGCCAACTCCCGGAAGCCCGCGAAGTAAGGCTGGTCCTCAAATTCAAAGGCCCAGGTTACTGCTCCCAAAAAGTTGATGTGTTCTTG
Source organism: uncultured Acidobacteriaceae bacterium (assembly GCA_963838015.1). Taxonomy (GTDB): domain Bacteria; phylum Acidobacteriota; class Terriglobia; order Terriglobales; family Acidobacteriaceae; genus Sulfotelmatobacter. The sequence continues at coordinate 76,648 of CAWIPG010000003.1, forward strand.
ACGGGCCAACTCGAGAATATTGTTTAGAACCTCGATGGTATAAGCGTCGTACAGCGGTCCGTTTCGATACAAGTTCTGCGGATGCTCTTGGGCAGAACAGGCCGCACAACCCTCCGGATCTGATTCTCCCAAAATGATTGGCGTCTGCCGCCACTCCGGAAAAGATGCTGTGATCTTGAATCCATTTTCGATCGCGGCAAGCTGACGGCTAATGCCCATCTGCACGTGGTCGCCCTGCCACAACGGAGATCCCTTGGGATGAAAACTAATGAAGTCGAGGTGCGAGCCAATCTTGCCGTTCGCATAATTCTTCTGGTGCGTACAGTGTTCAAGAAATGCCCGGAGAAAGTCTGAGGCTTTCGCATTGCCGGGGCCCGTGGTGTCAGGTCCCCCGATCCGCGCCTCGGGTAGAGCACGAAGGACGCCATCGACTGCGAAGTCGTACAACTTGAAATATTCTTCTGGTGTTCCCTTCCAATATCCAATATCAGGTTCGTTCCATACTTCCCAGAGCCAAGTCTCTACTTCAGCATCGCCGTAACGTTCACGGAGATGGTGAACAAATTGGAAAACTAGTTCGGACCACTTCTGGTAATCCTTCGGCGGATAGGCCCACCCCGTGTAAATGTCGGCAACGGAAATGCGCGGAAAGTCGTGACGATAAGGTTCGGGGTGCGTGGAAAGCGCCTTCGGCATGAAACCAATTTCAACGAGAGGCTTAACGCCCGGCTGCGCTAAACGTGTCGAAGATCTTATCTAGGATGACCCAGCTGTAAACCGGATTGCCGGAGGCATCTTCCGTATAGACGTTAGTAGATCCCCACTTTAGGGAGGCCGTCCCATCGCCGGTCGTTAGGAGGTTGTGAACCCGCACGTACACAGGTTGTGCATCTACCGCGGCCAGTTCACCGAGCAGCTTTTTACCGTTCGGAGCATAGGTGTAATTCGGTTCGTCGTAGCCGAAATAGTTCCAGATCGGTGAGATCGGGCCTTCGGACTGGTCGTACTGCACCTGGATGCTCACGCTCTGCGATGCTTGCGGCCAGCACAGTTGAGTTATTAAAAGAAGGAGAACCGAAGAGAAGAGAATCATCCGCCATCTGCTGTAAGGGCGGCCATGCATTCGGATGCGTTGTCCCACCAGCAAATTGCGGCTAGTGTGTACAGAGATCTCAGCACGCATCCATTCCGACATGGAGCTCACCGAGCGGAGAAGCGGAAGATGGTTACGGTGTGGTAATGTTCCCCGGGTTTCAGTTCGGTGGAAGGGAAGTCAGGATGATTAGGGGAGTCGGGGAAGTGTTGGGTTTCAAGACAGAGGGCGGCGTGCAGTTCATCGGGTTTTCCGCCTTTGCCTTTGATGGAGCCGTCCAGGAAGTTGCCGCTGTAGAACTGGATTCCGGGCTGATCGGTCAGGACCTTCAGCACGCGGCCGCTCGAGGAGTCGTAGACTTCGGCAGCTTCGGCTAATTTGCCGCCACCGCTGTCCAGCACCCAGTTGTGGTCATAGCCGTGGCCCAGATGAAGTTGTTCGTCACTGGCATTGATTCGGGCGCCGACGGCGGTAGGTTTACGAAAATCAAACGGAGTCGCTTCCACAGATTTCAACTCGCCGGTTGGAATCAGTCCGGCATCCACGGGGGTGAAGCGCGAGGCGTGCAGAGTGAGTTGATGGTTGAGGATGTCGCCTTGCCCGGCGAGATTGAAGTAAGAGTGATTAGTCAGGTTTATAACAGTATCTTTGTCGGTGGTGGCGGAATACTCGATGCGCAAATCGCCTTTGATCAAGGTGTAGCGAACTGTGGCCGACAGGTTGCCGGGATATCCGGCCTCGCCATCCTTGCTGAGATAACTTAGCTCCACGCCGTTCGCAATCGATTTGGCTTTCCACACGACATTGTTGAAACCGTGTGGGCCGCCGTGCAGAGAGTTCGCGCCGTTGTTGAGCGGGAGAGAATATTCCTTGCCGTCGAGGGTGAAGCTGCCGTGCGCTATGCGATTGGCATAGCGGCCGATGAGCGCGCCGAAGAAAGCGTCGGACGGGCCGTTGAAGTTGGCCACGTATCCGTCAACATTGTCGAAGCCCAGCACCACATCGCCCGGCTTGCCGTTGCGGTCGGGAACTTTCAGGGACACCACAATCCCACCGTAGGTTGCAATGCGAGCTTCGTAGGCGCCGTCGCTCAGGGTATAGATCTCGACCGGAGTTCCATCCGGCGTCTTTCCAAAAGGCTCGCTCGTCACTTTCGTCTTAGCCTCCGTGGTCATGGAAAACAGCGCCAGCCACAACCCGCTGATCGCGATGGTTCGCAGGACTCTCTGAAAATCCATGTTCATTTGCCGCTCCTTAACTCTGTCACTGTTCCGTGCTTCGGTTGGTTGAAGACGCAGCAACTGCAATCAATTTCGGCAGGATGTCTCCGAGCCCATCGCTGCCGCGCTGGCCTAATGTGAAGTATAGCTTGCTATATAAAGGATACAAGTCGGCGTAAATACGCTGCGCCAATTCATCGGGCAGGAACGCCCGGTGCGTGGGACAGATTTTGTCCTGCGCTTCCTCGATGATTTTGAAAGTGCCTGCGGCTATAAAAGCGAAGATGGCCGATCCCAGACTTACCACGCTCTTGGCCGGAACCAGCACGGGACGACCAAGGACGTTGGCATAGACTTGGTTAAGCATATCGTTTTTCTGCGGAATGCCGCCGGCGTTGATTACGCGTTTGATGTGCACGCCGTGCCCGGCCATGCGATCGAGGATCACGCGGGTGTGAAACGCTGTCCCTTCGATGGCTGCGAAGAGTTCATCCTGTGCCGTGCTCTGCAGGTTCCAGCCGAGCGTAACGCCCCGCAGGTTGGGGTTCACGAGCACGGTACGGTCGCCGTTATCCCAGGTCATGCGCAGCAAGCCGGTTTGTCCGGCGCGATAGTTCTCAAGGCCGGCGCTCAAGGTCTTTACATCGGTGCCGGCGCGCGAGGCGATGGCGTTGAAGATGTCTCCCACGGCGGAAAGTCCGGCTTCGATTCCGGTGCGCAGAGGATGCACGCTGCCTTGCACGACACCGCAGACTCCCGGCACCAGGTTTACCGACGGAGTGATTCCGATGATGCAGGTGGAGGTACCGATGACGTTGACCATGTCGTCTGTGCGGCAACCGGCGCCGATCGCGTCCCAATGAGCGTCGAAGGCGCCGACGGGAATCGGAATGCCAGCTTTGAGACCAAGTTTTTCCGCCCAGAACGGCGAAAGTGTCCCGGCGATCTGATCGGAAGTGGCGTACTCGCCATCGAGTTTGTCACGGATGCCTTTTAATAAAGGATCTACTTTTACTAAAAAACTTTCTGGAGGCAGGCCGCCCAGTTGCGCATTCCAGAGCCACTTGTGTCCCATGGCGCAGATGCTGCGCTTTACTTTTCCGGGATCGGTGATGCCGCCGAGCGTGGCCGCGACCATGTCGCAGTGCTCGAACGCGGAGGCGAACTGCGAGCGCTTCTCAGGGTTGTGCCGCAGCCAGTGCAGCAGTTTGGAAAATCCCCACTCCGAAGAGTAGACGCCGCCGCACCACTGAATAGCTACCAACCCCTCACGGTGCGCGGCTTCCGTGATCTCAGCGGCTTCGCCTTTGGCACGGTGATCACACCACAAATAATATTCACCGAGCGGTTGAAGATTCTTATCGACGGGAATCACCGACGAACCGGTGGTGTCGAGCGCGATGGCCTCAACCTGATTGCCGGTAATGCCGGTCTTCTTCAGCACCTCGCGCGTGGCCGCGGCCAGCGCGCGCATGTGGTCGTCATGCGATTGCGTGGCGTATTCCGGATCTTCGCGCTTGCGGTGCAGCGGATACTCGGCGATGGCAGAGTCGAGCAGACCGCGTTCGCTATCGACCAGAGAAACGCGAACGCTCAGAGTTCCGAAGTCGACGCCGGCGACGATCGCCATCAGCATTCTCCGTTCTGATTGTTGTGGTGGTGCATGTCCCAGCCGAGATAGCGGGTGGTGGCTTCGTAGACGGCGGGGGCGACGGTGGAGAGATTGGCCGCGACGTGGTGTTCGAAGCCGCGCTCGCAGATGAAGCGCAACAGTTTCTGCAGATACTGGATCTCGACCACGCCAGCGCCGCCGAAGGTGTTCAGCGGATCGTCGGTGAAGCGGCCTTCGCCGACGTAGCCGCGCATCGCGCCCGCGGTGTCGTCGGTCGAGAAGCGCGCGAAGCTCATCTGCTCCGGCTTGATTAGTCCGACGCAGGTTCCAAATGTATTTTCCTTGCCCACGGTGCCGGCGATGATCTGCTGAAAATCCATCTTCACCGAACGGAAAAAATGTTTGGGCAGGTTCGAGCAGTGGAAGCAGACTGCCTTGTTGGGGTCCGAGCCGTAGTTGTTGTTCCAGTCGAGCAGCGCGGAAGGCGTGCCGGAAGCGAGTTGCAGCGCGTGCATGCCCAGCACGCCGCAGATATCCACTTCGCAGGCGCTCGACAAAAGTTCGTTGCTCATCATGCTCATGATGGTGCAGGGAACCACGCCGAGGTTTTCTTCAATCGAAGTCCAGCACTGCACGGCGCTGACGGTGACTTCGGTCGCCGCCATCCACTGGTCGACCACCGCTCCCAGCTTCGCCATCTTCATTAATGCTGGTGCGGGCACGCTGCCGGCATCAACATATTTATGGATGGCCGCGAGCTTGGCCTGAGCATAATCGTCGTTGTCTTTCATGCGTTCGATGCGGCCGAGCACTTCAGAGAGATCGAGCGTCTCAATCGAGATGCCGTGCGACTCCAATATCTTTTCGCTATAGCGCACGGTGTTGAAGGCGGTCGGGCGGGCGCCGATCGCGCCCACGCGCAGGTTACGGAATCCCTTCACTACACGGCATACGGCGGCAAACCACTCGAGGTCATGAACAAACTCGGCAGAGTCGGGGCTCTCGGTATGCAGCGTGGTGATGGAGTAGGGAATGCCGTACTGGCGAAGATTGTTGCAGGCCGACATCTTGCCGCAGAAGCTGTCGCGGCGCGAAGCGATGGTCATCTGTCGCGGATCGTCGGGTGTGGCCTGAATCAACACCGGCACGTGGAGATCGGCCAGGCGCAGGGCGTCGGCGATGGCGCGCTCTTCGCCGAAGTTCGGCAGCGTGACGATGACGCCGTCGATGCGCTCGCGATGGCGCTTGAACAGTTCGGCGCAGCGTCGCGATTCTTCCCGCGTCTCCACCGCGCCGTACTTGCTCTCCTCCGGAGTGAGCGCGATGGCTTCCATGTTCGCCGCCCCGAGCGCGCGCAGAATCTCTTCCCGCCCCGTTTTGGCCAGATGATCGGGGAAAAATCCACGGTTCCCCACAATCACTCCCATTACCATTTTTCTGTGATGCACTGCCATGCCAAACCTCACGCGCGCTTCAGGCCTTACGGTAATCGTTTACTGGAAACAAGCGGAAACTAGACTATTCCCATGGCTGCCCATTTGCAACCCTCTTTTCCTCACCCTCATCTCTGTCTTGGATTAGTAAAACGCGCAAGCTCATGAAGGCTAGCCAGCCGGCAGCTTGCGCGATCCAGCGCTCCGGTTCGCTTTCAGTGGCGTGTTCGCGTGTCCTCCCGCCGGAGCCAGAGCCGTCGAACGCCGCAGCACCAGGCTCGTCACCAGCTCATATTTATTGTGCTGCGGCACCGCCGGATCGCTTTCCACTTCGTTCATCAACGCCCGAAAGGCGATCTTCGCCAGCTCGTGTTGCGACATCTGCACCGTCGTCAGCGGCGGAATCGTAAACTCCGCCATGCGGATATCGTCGAAACCCACCACCGACAGGTCATCTGGAATCCGAATGTTGTGATCGTAGGCCTCGCGCATCACCCCAATCGCCGTCATGTCATTCGAGCACAGCACCGCCGTCGGCCGGTGGCTCAGCCGGTTCAGCTCCACCAGCGCCCGCATCCCGCCTTCCATTCGGTGGTCGCCCTCTACGATCAGTTCCGCGGAAAGTCCGATCTCCGTCATCGCCAGCTTGAAAGCGTCGCGCCGCGCCAGCGCCGACTTCAAATGCAGTGGCCCGGTCACAAACGCGATGCGCGTGTGCCGCAGCGCCGCCAAGTGCTGCACTGCCTGCCGGATTCCGTTCTGATAGTTGATGCGGATGTTGGCGATGCCCGGCACGTCCGGCCCCACATCGATGAACACCAGCGGAACTTTGCGGAACCGCAAATGCTCGATCAGCGTTTCTTCCATGCCGAAGGTCAGAATCGCGACTCCGTCCACCCGGCGCTCGATCATGCGCCGCACCGATGATTCCATCCGCTTCGGATCATGCACCGTCGAGGTGACCAGAATCTCGTAGTTGTTCTCCACCGCCTGATTCTCAAAGGTCTGCACGATCTCCGGAAAAAACGGATTCGTAATCTCCGAAACGATCAGGCCAAACAACCGGCTGCGCCCCGAAACCAGCGCCCGCGCCTGCGTATTCGGATAATAGCCAAGCTCATCCACCACCTTCCACACCCGCTTGGCCAACTGCGGATCTACCGTCGGTACACGATTAATCGCCCGCAACACCGTCGCCGTCGATACCTTCGCCCGCCGCGCGATCTCCCGGATATCCATACCAAACCCGCTAAATACTCACCCTCACCCGCTAAAAACCACCCTCATAAACTCCGCATCTTACCATAGCCACTGCTCGCAGCCTGGGCCCTGTTTTAGGTATAGAAAACGTTTGCTGCCTTAGAAATGCCATCTCAATTTAATTCTTGTCTGATTCCTCTGATGATTACTGAAATTGATATCCCGGCTTGAGTTGGCAGCGAAAGACTCTGGTTTGATCCGGGTTGGCACGCGCGTTACACTCGGCCCAACTCAATACGACTGTAGGCCCCAATGGAAAGATAACAGTTTGCCCATCGAAATCTGCTTCCAGACTTACGCCATCTGCATTCGCCGGCAATGTAAAGTTCAGCCCATCACCGAAGATGACCGGATAAGACTCATGTACAATCTGGCTCACCATGGGATGGAAGACTTCGGCTTCCAACAGGAATGTGGCCGTGTCTGACCAGTCACGAACGGAAACCATAATGACACGGCCTCCCTGGGTGAACTTGTCCGATTCGATTTTGGTGAAGGGGCAGGGCCCGGCGATGCACGAGGCTCTGGCATTCCGGAACTCATTGCCCGAGCCGGCATCGAGAGATGCGGAGCCGAGCGCGGCTTTCCATTTGCCGTCGGGTGAGCAGGGGCGCTGCTTCTTGCACGGGACATTTCCCTGGTTCTCGATTTGAAATGCCTTGACCGCGCTACCCACATTCAATTCAGTCTGTGCCTTGACCGAATACCGCACCCGGATATTGCCCACCTTGATATCAGGGTGACGAGGGGTAGCGGAGATTTCATTCGACACCGGAACCATGTGAACTACATAGAGTTTGTCGCCTACAAAGTCATTGAGTTTGAGATCGGCGTATTGAGGATTATGAAAAAACAAAGTGACGGCATCTCCTCTGCGCACCGACCGTCGTAGCGGTACGCTGAATGAGCCGGAAGAATCGGACCGGACCATCGCCGTGGCCAAATTGCCCGCGACCGATATTTCGACGTCGGAGATGGGCCGCTCCTTGCGCGGATCGGACGATTGCACCGTTACCGCTCCCTGCAGCACGATCGGAGGGCGAGTACGCCATCCGATGAGTAAGATAGAGCTGGCAGTGAAGATCAGGGTAAAGAAGGCGGCAATCCAGACTTCGAGTCGATGGATAGAGGTCATTCCGTTACTCTTTGTAGCATCATACGATGCCACAACCTGTGGATACGCTTCCATCCCAGGTTGCGCTTAGTCACAGATGCGGGCGCCTGCAATGACTTAGCAGATACATCCCTTTATACCTGATCCAAATTTATTTAAGATCGTACTGGAACGAACCGGATGAAAGGTGAAAGATCGAATTGGCTTTCGCGGCGGCAAATGCTGCGACAAACCCTGGGAATGGGTTTGAGCTTGCCGTTGGCGGAGACGCTAACGCCGTGGTCCGTACGGGCACAGGTACCTGCCGCACAACCGGTGATGCCAACGCTCTTTCCCGAGGACGACAAATTTCTCGACGAAGTAGAAAACGCATGCTTCCTCTATTTTTGGGATCAAGGCAGCCCGAAAACCGGAATGGTCAAAGACCGTTGCAATGTCCACGTGGACGATCAGGGGATCGTGGCCAGCATCGCGGCAACGGGTTTTGGGCTCACCGCACTATGCATTGGTGAGCAGCGCAGTTTTGTAACTAAAGATGAGGCTATCGAGCGAGTGGTAGCTGCCCTCCGTTTTCTATGGAAGAAGCTGCCGAATCACCGGGGTTTTTTCTATCACTTCGCCAACATTAATACCGGCGAGCGAGTTTGGGATTCCGAAGTATCTTCGGTCGACACAGCGATTCTGCTCTGCGGAATCCTGACTTGCCGGGAACATTTTCGCCATCCCGGCATTACGGAATTGGCCAACCTCATCTTTAATCGCGTGGACTGGACCTGGCTCTCGGAAGACACCTCTTTACTACCTCACGGCTGGACGCCTGAGTTCGGTTTTCTGGGATCGCGCTGGGACTACTACAGTGAATTAATGATGATGTATCTGCTAGGCATGGGATCTTCCGTTTATCCTTTAAAGGAAGAAGCTTGGAACGCCTGGAAGCGACTGACTTTCGAATACGAAGGGTTGCGCTATATCGGCTCCTTCGCGCCGCTGTTTGTGCACCAGTATTCTCAAGCCTGGTTCGACTTTCGCGGCAAGCGCGATAAGTATGCTGATTATTTCCAGAACTCCGTTACTGCCACTGAGGTGCACCGGCGTTTCTGCCTGGAGTTGGCAAAACAGTTTCCTGACTATAGCGAAGACCTTTGGGGAATCACGGCGTCCGATTCGGACCACGGCTATGTCATCTGGGGCGGTCCTCCGGCGATCGGGCCGATCGACGGTTCCGTTGTGCCCAGTGCGGCGGGCGGATCTTTGCCCTTCCTGCCGCAAGCGACGCTGCGCGTTTTGAAGACGATTCGGTCCCGCTATGCCCCAGCCTGGAATAAATATGGGTTTGTGAATGCCTTCAACCCGCTCAAGAACTGGTATGACACGGATGTAATCGGCATCGATACCGGAATCACCATGGTCATGGCGGAGAATCTGCGGTCCGGGTTTGTCTGGAACACCTTTATGAAGGCTCCCGAAGCCCAACGAGGAATGCAGCGGGCCGGCCTCAAGAAGTACTAGACTGTCAGCAAGGGGCAGTGGTCATACCTTCGGTTCTTTTGATCGGGGCAACAACCGGGGGCTTATTTTCTTCATCCAAGACGTACTCGATGACGGGCTTCTTGATTAGCCGGAATTCATTGGTCTAGACTTTGTTTGAATCCGCAGCCGCTCATCTGATTCACGGTCCCGGTTGCTCGTGTTTTTCGCTGGCGATTCAACGAAAACTCGGGCAAAACAGGGCCACGCGATAACCATGAAGAAGGAGCAGGATTTCTGGAGCGGGTGGCGGGAGCGGTTCTCCGCCCTCCGCAACGTGCCTGCTGTCCTGCGCATCGTCTGGGAGTCGGGTCGGGTAGTAGTGTCCGCGGGCATTGTACTTCGCGTAGTCGTCTCGTTGTTGCCCGTTCTGCTTCTCTGGATCACCAAACTCATTATTGATGGCATCGTGCATGCGAGATCGGTGCACGAATCCGTTCCTGAGCAGTTATGGTGGCTGGTCGCCGCTGAATTTGGGGTTGCGCTACTGGGGAGCGTTTTAACGCGCGGCCTCGATTTTCTCGACGCGCTGATGGCCGATAAATATACCCGCCACGTCAGCGTGCTGGTGATGAAGCACGCCGCCGCGTTGGATCTCGTGGCCTACGAGAATCCTGAATTTTATGACCGGATGGAGCGGGCTCGGGTTCAGGCGACGGATCGCCTGGGGATGATTCAATCGATCGGGCGTCTGGTTCAGCAGGTTATTACGACCATTTCTTTGTCGGTTTCGATTGTTCTTTTTTCGCCGTGGCTTCTGTTGCTTCTGGTGGCAGGCGTAGTACCGGCATTTTTGGGAGAGAGTCACTTCGCTTTTTTGGGATATGCCAAGAACTTCCGCCAGACGCCCATCCGCCGCCAACTCGATTACCTTCGCGTAGCAGGCGGAAGTAAGGATGCTGCCAAAGAACTCAAATTGTTTGGGCTGGCCAACTTCTTCACGGATCGTTTCACCAAGCTCTCCGACCAGATTTATAAGGAAGATGTCTCTCTGGCACGACGGCGATTGGTGGCCGGTTCGCTGCTGTCGGTGATTGGTACAGCGGGATATTATTCGGCGTATGTGCTGGTCATCTGGCGAACGGTAATGGGGCTGCTCAGTATCGGCACTCTGACTTTTCTTGCCGGCGCCATTCAGGGGGCGAGCACCAATATTCAGCAAATTTTCTCAACTGTCTCGGGCATCGCCGATCAGGCTTTGTTTCTTACCGATCTGGTCGCGTTCTTCGAAATGAAACCGACCATTCAGTCGAAGCCCAATGCGTTGCCTATGCCCCGGCCCATGCGTAGTGGCTTCGAATTTCGCAACGTCTCTTTCAGTTATCCCGGAAGTGATCGGCTAATTCTCAATGGGCTGAATTTCCGTCTTTTTCCTGAGGAGCGCGTTGCCTTGGTAGGAGAAAACGGCCAGGGCAAGACCACCATCGTCAAACTATTGACTCGCTTGTACGATCCCACAGAAGGCCAGGTGCTGCTCGATGGCATCGATCTGCGCGAGTATGACCTGGAAGACCTTTACCGCAACATCGGCATCATTTTTCAAGACTTCATGCGCTATGAAATGACGGCGCGGGAGAACATTGCAGTGGGACGTATCGAAGAGATGAATAATCTCGCGCTTCTCCATCAAGCCGCCGAGAAAAGTATGGCGGACGAAGTGATCACCCGACTTTCTGGCAAGTACGATCAGATGCTGGGTCGCCGCTTCGACGGGGGCGTGGACCTCTCAGGCGGAGAGTGGCAGAAGGTTGCGCTGGCTCGAGCGTATCTGAGGAATGCGCAGTTGCTTGTTCTCGACGAACCCACCGCTGCTCTAGATGCACGCAGCGAATTTCAGGTCTTTCAGCGGTTTTCGGAGTTGACCGCGGGGAAGATGGCTTTGTTTATTTCGCATCGCTTCTCCACCGTCCGCATGGCCGACCGGATTGTGGTAATCGAGGGCGGCCGTATCGCAGAGGATGGAAGTCATGAGCAGCTCACTCATCTGGGCGGCCGTTACGCGGAAATGTTTGAACTGCAGGCTGGTAGTTATCGTTAGAGGTTGGGACAATAGGTCGAAAAGATATGGTTACTAATCCTCACGCCGAGAGCGTCGTATCGGAAGATGAACGCAAGCCGGAAATTGCCGGGAAGGCTGGCGATTCGGAGATCTCGCGGGGCGCGGCTTTGCGTCTCGCTGCTGACCTCGGCTGGTTGCCGGGCACCAGTTCTTCGCCGACGTTTTCGCAACGGTCCCGCAAGTTAGAAATTGAATTTAAGCCGATATTCGCCGCGATCGATGCGTCATCCGACACCAAGATACTGTCGGGGCCGTTGCGAGCGATTCGTGACAACCTGCAGCTGATTGTCACGGAGCTTCGCAACGTTCCCATCGAATTGAAGACGCGCAAGCGGATCGCTCACGTACGGACGAAGACCAATGAAGCCGTCCCCCGCGTCCTGGCGATTGCAGAAGCGTTTCTGGATGCGACGGCCAATCATTTCAGCGAAACCGAATTCACCGCCTATTCCCAGGCTTTTCAGGAGGGTGCTGTTCTTGATCTCCCAGAAGTGCTGGCTCTGGTTCCGGCTCTGAAGCTCGTTCTTCTGGAGCGCATCGCCGTGCTTGGCCGCTCAGCAGTCACTGGTGGTCTCTCGGATTCTCAGGCTTTGGACGTGTGCATCAAGAGCCTGCGCGACGTAACGCACACTCCCTGGAACGATGTTCTCGAACCTTTGGTTTTGTTCGATCGCATTCTCAGTCGTGATCCTGTTGGCGCTTACTCGGCGATGGACTTCGAGAGTCGATCTTTATATCGGGAAAAACTCTCCAAGATCGCCAAGCGCTCCGATATGTCGGAGACGGATGTGGCGAATGAGGTGCTTGCGTTGGCACAAAAGGCGCATGCTCGCGCCTATCACAATCCTCGAGTCAAGCTGCGAGAATCGCACGTAGGTTATTACATTGTTGGGGAAGGGGCGGCAGAGCTTCATCGGCAAGTTGGTTTCAAACCTCATATTGGCCAACGCGTGCAGGCTTTGCTGCACCAGCATCCGGACGAATTTTTTCTTACCGGAATCGCAATTCTTACTTTCGCGATCATTACCGGCATCTTGCTGGCGGTGACGTCTACGAGCAATGAGCCCTTACTTTCCGTGCTTTGTCTGTTAATTCTTCTGATACCGGGCTCCCAAGCGGCGATCCAGGTGATGAATTACCTGGTCGGCGCCCTTCTGCGTGCGGAAATTCTGCCCAAGCTGGATTTTTCTGAAGGCATTCCCAAAGATTGCATGACAATGGTTGCGGTTCCGACTCTCTTACTCAATGAGAAGCAGGTACGCGGCCTGGTCGATGATCTCGAAGTACGTTTCCTCGGCAATCATGATCCCAACGTCCACTTCGCGTTGCTGTCTGATCTGCCTGATTCCGACCATCCTGCCAGTGAAGATAACCAGTTAATCGATCTGGCCGCATCTCTCATTAACCAGTTGAACGAACAATATGGCGCCCAAAAAATGGGTTCGTTCTTCCTTTTTCACCGTCACCGTGTGTACAACCCTCGCGAAAAAGGATGGATGGGCTGGGAGCGTAAACGCGGCAAATTGCTCGATTTGAATAAGCTGCTGCGCGCGGAGTACGACAGTTTTCCGGTGAAGATCGGAAATCTTTCGATACTTCCAGAGGTTCGTTTTGTAATCACGCTGGATTCCGACACTGAGCTTCCGCGAGGATCGGCTCATCGCATGATCGGGACACTGGCGCATCCTCTGCATCAGGCGATCATCGATCCGGAGAAAAACATTGTAGTGGCGGGGTATGGCATTCTACAGCCGCGAGTCGGCGTTAGCGTGCAGAGCACAGGCCGATCACGCCTGGCAGCTATCTATGCGGGTGAGACGGGCTTTGATATTTACACGCGAGCTGTCTCCGACGCTTATCAGGATCTGTATGGTGAAGGCAGCTACACGGGGAAGGGAATTTACGAAGTCGACACCCTTCAGCAAGTACTCAACCGCCGTTTTCCGCGAAATGTATTGCTGAGTCACGATCTGATTGAAGGCGCCTACGCGCGTGCCGGACTGGCAAGCGATATCGAAGTAATCGAGGATTATCCCTCGCACTACAGCGCCTACAATCGCCGCAAACACCGTTGGATGCGAGGCGATTGGCAGATTCTGGAATGGTTGACTTCGACCGTTCCGCAGGAATCCGGCGCGCGTGTGCCCAATCCTATCTCTCTGGTTTCGCGTTGGAAGATTCTCGATAATCTGCGCCGCAGCTTAGTCGAACCGGCCACGCTTCTCCTGCTCCTATTTGGTTGGCTCTTGCCGGGTGCAAACCATCTCTACTGGACCATCGCTACAGTTTGCATTTTATTTATCCCATCATGGTTCGAGCTTGCCTTCGGAGTAGTTCGTTCAATTGTGGAACGTGATGCGCAGGTGGCACGGGAAGCTTTGCATGCGTTCTATGCGACGAATATCAACGTCTTTCTCTCGTTAGTATTCCTTGGCCATCAGACGCTGCTCTCACTCGACGCAGTGGTACGAACCTTGATTCGACGAACGCTAACGCACGAGCGGCTTTTGGAATGGGAAACGGCCGCCGAAACCGAAATGGGTCCGCGGCGCACGCCAGTCGATCGTTACCTGGATTGGACGCCGGCTCTGGCTGTGGGCATCGGCCTCTTGCTTTGGATTGCGCAGCCCTCGTCCTTAATTATCGCCGCACCCTTCTTATGCTTGTGGGCAAGTAGCAAACTCGTGGCTCTCTGGCTCAACAAGTCGCCGATCCTGCGGGACGAAGATGTCCCGCGCCGCGACACACTCTTCCTTCGTCGTAGCGCGCTCTATACTTGGCGCTATTTTTCCGAATTTTGTACCGAAGAAGAGCATTGGCTGATTCCGGATAACGTGCAGGAGGACCCGCTCGTAATTGCGGCTCGCTTTTCTCCTACGAATCTTGGATTTCTCCTGAACTCCCGGCAGGTTGCGGTCGAACTCGGTTATCTCACAGTTCCGGAGATGGCGGCATTAACTCACCTGACTCTTTCCACGGTGGCTGGCATTCCTAAGCATCGCGGCCATTTGCTGAACTGGTATGACACGCGCACGCTGGAACCGTTGAATCCACGCTTTGTTTCGTCGGTCGACAGCGGCAACTTGGTCGCTTCGTTGTGGACTTTGCAGCAGGGCTGCCGCGATCGTTTAAATCATCCGCTGTTCCAGCCAAGTATGGTGGAAGGTTTCCTGGATCACCTTCGAGTTCTTTCCGAGCGCCGGTTAATCCCGCGAAAGACGATCGCGCGTTACGAAGAAAGTTTTCAGGGCGAGGACTGGCTGCTCTCGCTGCTGACATTCCCCGAAGAGATCCTCGACGAAGGAGCCCTGTCAGCAAAGTCGGAGCGGGTTCCCGAAGTCGCGTGGTTTCGCCAGCAAGGGCACACGCGTTTGCACAATATCCGGGAGATGGTGCGGCTATATGCACCCTGGTGGCTAGAGGAGTTTGCTCCGCTGCGAAGCGATGCAGCAATGCGCGCGAAATATTTAGGCCACGTGCCTCTGCGGCAGCTTCCCGATTTCATTGTTGAACTGCAGACCCATCTGGATGGAGCCATGCAGTCCGCCTCCGAAGAGAACAAGACACTGTACGAGCGCCTCCGGGCGTTGCTCACGGAGGCTCGCGTCAATGCGGCCGCTTTGATCGAAGATCTCCGCCGAGCCAGTGCAATCGCAGGCAGCATGGCCAATGAAATGGATTTTCGTTTTCTTCTCGACACTCGGCGCAAGCTGATGTCGGTGGGCTTCGACACGGATACTGGGCAATTACAGTTGGCGTGTTATGACTTGCTGGCCACCGAATCACGCATCGCCGTCTTCGTGGCGATCGCCAAAGAAGATATCCCGCAGGATTGCTGGTTCCGGATGGGGCGCGCGCAAACCCTCGATTGCGGACGCCCGGTCATGCTCTCCTGGACTGGGACCATGTTCGAATACCTGATGCCGGGGATCTGGATGCGTTCCCACTCCAACACGCTGCTCGATCGTACCCGCATCGCCGCCGTACGCTCTCAGCAGGCTTATGGGAACAAGAGAGGCGTGCCCTGGGGAATTTCCGAATCGGCGCATGCCAAGGTCGATGATGCCGGGAATTACCAATATCTGGCTTTCGGGCTGCCGCAACTTTCCATGATGAGAAGGGATTCCAACCCTCTCGTCATTTCCCCCTACTCCACATTTTTGTCGCTCGATGTGGACCGGCCCGCAGCGCTGCGGAACCTGCGACGTATGGACGCTCTGGGCTGGTTCGGGCCCTACGGATTCTACGAAGCCGCCGATTACAGCAATGCCGGTGGGCGATTTGGTTCGTCCCGCGTCCAGGTGGTGCACACGTGGATGGTTCACCATCAGGGAA
The DNA here is from genome assembly GCA_963838015.1 of uncultured Acidobacteriaceae bacterium. Taxonomy (GTDB): domain Bacteria; phylum Acidobacteriota; class Terriglobia; order Terriglobales; family Acidobacteriaceae; genus Sulfotelmatobacter. The sequence continues at coordinate 92,301 of CAWIPG010000003.1, forward strand.
TGAGTTTTCTCTCCATGGCTAACGTTCTCTGTGGAAACATAGTGCAGCGCTGGTTCCACAGCGATCGCCGGGTACAGGCTACCGAATTTGTTTTGCACGAAAAGCCCGCTGCCAGCGTTCGCCGTGTTCAATTTCCGTTTAGAAGATCTGCGGCGTAGCTCTTTGTTTCTCGAAGGCTGCGTGTTCATCATCGTGACCGGAACACTCATGACAAACTTCCTGAAATGCCAACGGTTTCTGTTTACGCTCTTACTAGCTCTCGTATGCACTGCGGCTCTTCACGCGCAGGCGCAATCTTCTGCGGATGTAATAGTGGCCGATGCTTCTGCGCCGTCCCATCCTTTCCCGCATTTCTGGGAAAAGATGTTTGGCTCGGGCCGGGCCATTCTCAGTTTGAGGGAGAGCTATCGCCGGGATTTGCACGCGGTGAAGCAAATCACGGATTTTAATTACGTGCGCTTCCACGCGATTCTTAATGATGAGGTCGGAGTGTACGACGAGGATGCGCAAGGCCGGCCGGTCTACAACTTCTCCTACGTTGACCAGATTTACGATGGCGTGCTGGCGAATGGTGTGAAGCCGTTTGTCGAACTGAGTTTCATGCCGAATAAACTTGCGGCCAAACCTGTGTTTCAGGCTTTCTGGTACAAGCCAGATGTTTCTCCTCCCAAAGATTGGAGCCGTTGGGACGATCTGATTACCGCATTTGTCCAGCATCTGGTCGATCGCTATGGCGTGGAGGAAGTTGCCACCTGGTACTTCGAAGTGTGGAATGAGCCTAATCTCGATTTCTGGGCAGGGCAGCCCCGGCAATCCAGCTACTGGGAGCTTTACGATCACACGGCGCTCGCCGTAAAAAAAGTAGACCGGCGCCTTCGCATCGGCGGCCCTGCCACAGCGCAGGCCGCATGGGTAGACGCTTTTATCCGGCATTGTATTCAACAGAAAATTCCGCTGGACTTCGTTTCCAGCCACGTCTATGGGAACGACCGCGCTCAAGATGTCTTTGGAACGGATGAGGACATTCCTCGCGACCGGATGGTTTGCCGCGCCGTCAGCAAGGTTCACGAGCAGATCCGCGTCTCAGCAGCTCCAAATCTTCCTTTGATCTGGAGTGAGTTCAACGCGAGTTACAAGAACGAAACTGACGTTACCGATTCGATTTACATGGGCCCCTGGCTCGCCGATATGGTTCGTCAATGCGACGGGCTCGTAGAGATGATGTCCTATTGGACCTTCTCCGACGTTTTCGAAGAGCAGGGAGTGGTGAAGACACCGTTCTACGGGGGGTATGGGCTATTGGCGGAAGATAGTATCCCGAAGCCGGCGTACGCGGCCTTTGCCCTTTTGCATAAGCTGGGAGACGAGCGTCTCACGTTGAACTCTGACTCTGCATTGCTGACGCGCGCGGCCGATGGCACGCTAGTGATGGCATTGTGGAATTATGCCTCGCCGGGGCAATCTGGTTCGGGCAAGAGTGTTACCGTGCGCTTTCAACATACCGCCGCCGCAAGTGCGTCTCTGTGGCGCCTCGATGCTGAGCATGAGGACTTTCACGATGCTTACGCGAAGATGGGAACTCCTGCATATCCGACTCCGGCCCAGATCCACGAACTGCGCCGGGCGACCGAAATGTCTGCTCCAGAAACTCGCGCCTTGAAAAACAACGAACTAACTTTGGAGATTCCGGCTCAAGGGCTCGTGCTGATCGCACTTAAGTAAAAAAGAAAGCTGGCGTTCCGTTGATTTATCAGAACGCCAGCCAGGGTCTTAAAAGTTACACACCAGCAAATTACACACCTGCACGGGCAATGTTTTCAAGAGATCTAGGGTCTTGGCCGTTTCGCCAATGAAGTTCAGCAATTCCGAAGCGGAGAGATATTCGCCCGGGGCAACCAGTTTGTCTTCATCCTTTTGGAAAAAGAAATTGCGTCTCTTGTATTTAATGAATTCGCTGAAGCGCTCCCAGCTGGAAACGAGTCGTTCATCTTCGCGCTGCGCATAGGGATTTCGGTCGCACCATGGTTCATCCCCAAGGCAATCGACAAGGATTTCAAGCAATCGCTCATCGTCGTTTGGAAGACCTAGCTCGATTGGGTCCGAGCTGTCCCAATGGACGCCACTCGAAGCAAAATCATTGCCTCCACCCGGTTCCCGACCACTACTACCAGTGCTAATTGTCCGAGTTTTCACAGACTAGTAACACCCCCGTAATATTCCCCGGCTAATACTCTCGTGGAGGCTTCTCATGAACGCGAAAAGGTTAGTAATGGCGGGGGTTGCGGCGGCGGTAACACTGGCATTCTCCACGCATGGAAAAGCTGCGGATACCAGCGCCGTGGGCTCGGGCAAGATCAAGCATGTGCTGCTGATAAGCATTGACGGCATGCACGCGGTGGATTTTTATAACTGCGCCAACGGCATCGCGGGCGTAAACGGCGGGCAGCCCTATTGCCCGAACATGGCGGCGTTGAGCCAGACTGGAATCAATTATGTGAACACCGAGTCCTCGAAACCCACGGACTCATTTCCGGGAATGGCGGCACTGGCGTCCGGCGGCACGCCAAAAACTACGGGTCTTTATTATGACGTAGCCTATGACCGGTCGCTGGATGCGCCGGAAAGAGCTACAGGCACGGGCCTGGCAGCGGGGAAGTGCACGCCCTATGCAACGCCAAACGGAACCACGACGGATAACGACCAGGGCGTCGACCTTGACGATACCAAGCTCAACGGTGGCGCACCCGGCGCGGGGCTGACCGAGGGCGGCATCGCTTCCCTCGATCCGAAGAAGATGTCGCGAGATCCGCAGGCCGGTTGTGCGCCGGTGTATCCCTGGAACTTCATTCGAGTAAACACGGCTTTTGGCGTAGTCCATGCCGCCGGCGGATATACCGCGTGGATCGACAAGCATCCGTCGTACTCGTTCGTCGGTGGACCCGGCGGCAACGGCTTGGATGACTATTATTCACCCGAGGTCAATTCGACCGTTGTGCCATTGCCCGGAGTAAAAACGCTGCTGGGCGCTCCTTGCGATCCCATCCGCGACACCATTGGCGCGTCGGCGTGGAATGCCAGCTTCGAAAACATCCAGTGCTATGACGCAATTAAGGTGTACGCCTTGCTGAATCAGATTGCCGGCAAAACGCACTCAGGAGCACCCGCAGTCGTTCCCGCAGTCTTCGGCATGAACTTCCAATCCGTGTACGTCGGACAATCCACCAATGAGACAGGCGTAGCGGTAGGTGGCTACCAGAACGCGGCAGCCTTGCCCAGCGCTCCGTTACTTGGCGAAGTCGAATACGTCGACACTGCGATTGGCGAGATTGTCGCTGCGCTCAAGACTGCCGGCATCTACAACAACACCCTCGTCATTATCACAGCCAAACACGGCGATTCGCCGATCGCCCCGACCCGCTACGTCGCCAACGGCGCCAACACGCCGGCAACGCTGCTGGGGAATATGATTCCGCCCTCGGAGTCACCGCTGACCCCGGGCGGCATTGGCGCAACCGAAGACGACGTCTCTGTGCTCTGGCTGAAAAAAGGTGTGAGCGTGGCCGCAGCCGTGGACCTGCTGGAAAACAATGCGACGGCGATTGGCATGGGCGAGATTTACTACGGACCAAGCCTGGCGCTCAACTACAACATGGGCGGGCTCGAGCCGGGTGAAGACCCGCGGACGCCAGACATCATCGTGACCCCGAACGTGGGGATGACCTACTCGGGCAACCCGACGATGATCGGCGATCACGGCGGCTTCGCGCATGACGATACTAATGTCATCATGCTGGTCTCTAATCCAACCTTCACAGCGCAGACAGTCTCGTCTGTGGCCACAACACGGCAAGTCGCACCCACGATCGTGAAGGCGTTGGGCCTCAATCCCTCGACGCTGGACGCAGTCAGAGCCGAAGGCACCCCAGTGCTGCCCGAGGTTAACGCGCAGCTCGCAAAGTAAAGTAGTCGTCAAAAATCAATTGAAGGGTGCCCCACTTCTCGCTTCTTTTGCGAGAAGTGGGCTTTTCAGAACACCAAGTAAAATATAAGGCTGTGAACAATGACGAACCTCGCTGGCTAACCATCCTCAACCGTGAAGTCATCGCCTGCACCCGCTGCCCGCGTCTCGTCGTTTATCGCGAGAAGATAGCGCGCGAAAAGCGTCGTGCATATCTGGACCACGACTACTGGGGCAAGCCCGTGCCCGGCTTCGGTGATCCCGACGCGCGCGTGCTCATCATGGGTCTCGCTCCCGGCGCGCACGGCTCCAACCGCACGGGACGCCCCTTCACCGGTGATGCTTCCGGCAAATTCATGTTCCCTGTGCTGTATGAAACCGGATTCGCCAGCCAACCCACCGCCACCGACCGCAACGACGGACTCACGCTGAAAGATCTCTACATCACCGCCGCGGTCCGCTGCGCGCCGCCGGACAACAAGCCCACTCCGCAGGAACTCGCCACATGCTCGCATTTTCTCGACCGTGAGCTCGCAGGGTTAGAGAAGGTAAAGGTTGTGGTCGCGCTGGGCAAGATAGGCTTTGACGCGTATCTGAATTACTTAAGACGCCGCAATCCGCTATTCAGCCGAAGCCAATACCTCTTCAAACATGGCGCCAGTTACCGGTTACCCGATGGTAAGGTGTTACTCGCCTCCTACCATCCATCGAATCAGAACACGCAGACTGGCAAACTCACACGAGAAATGTTTGTCGAGATATTTAAGCAGGCGGCAAGACTTGCCGATGAGTAATGTGAGGCGCCGCCGGGCGGATTGTTGCACCCTGCCCCATAGAGTGGGGTCACATTTGAGAAACCGGGGTCACGAACCGGGGCGGCGCCGTATATCAGCTTAAAGGCCAACCATCACTGGCTCCGGCTCCAGATGCACGCCCCAGATTTCTTCCACACGCTGCTGAATCTGTTGCTCGAGCGCGAGGACGTCGGTGGCCGTAGCTCCCCCGCGATTCACGATGGCCAGTGCATGTTTGCTGGAAATTCCAACCTGCCTAGAGCCGAATCCTCTGGCGAATCCAGAGCGCTCGACCAACCAGGCCGCCGAAACCTTCTTGCGTGTCTCGAGCGCGGGATAGCTGGGTAGCGTCAAACCTCGCGCGACGGCTCGTTGCCGCAGAGATTCGTGCTGATCTTCCGTTAGCACAGGATTCTTGAAAAACGAACCGGCACTCTGGCAATCGGGATCTCCGGGAATGATGAGCATGCCCTTCAGAGCACGAATATGACGCACCGCCTCGCGAGTTTCGGCGAGATCAGGAGAAGTTTCGCGGCCTTCGAAATGTCGCTTGAGATCGGCATAGCCAATTCGCGGACTGCCTCCCGGCGTGAGCGCATAAGTAACGCGCAGCACGATAAACCGTCCGCGCTCTCTGGTATTGAAAATGCTCGAACGATAACCGAAGCCGCAAGCTTCATTGCAGAGTTCGCGCACCTGCCCATCTCTCAAATCCAAAACCTGCACCGATGCGATGGTCTCGGATACTTCTTGTCCATAAGCGCCAACGTTCTGCACCGGTGTTCCGCCCACGCTGCCGGGAATGCCGCTCAGGCACTCGACGCCGGCACAGCGCGCCATCACCGCGCGCGATACGAACTTGTCCCAGGATTCTCCCGCGCCCACGTCGAAAAGAACCTTGCCGTCTTCATTGCGCCCACCACGTTGCTCAATACCTTGCATTGCAATTTTCAAAACCAGGCCCGGCCAACCTTCGTCGGCGACCAGAAGATTGCTGCCGCCGCCCAGAACGAATAGGGGCAGCGACCGTGAGCTAGCGAATGCAACCGCCTTTTGCAGTTGCCCGATCGTTCCGGCCTCGACGAAATACCTCGCGGGGCCTCCAATCTTAAAGGTGGTTAACGGAGCCAGCGGAATGTTTTCGAGCAGTTGCACGAGTCATTTCATCTTACACACGGCTTTACGCATGCGCACACAATCGCGGGTAACGTAAGGGCGTTACCGCTTTAAATTACTGTCCAGATATGAAGAGGCGGAGAATAATGAGATTAGAGAGAATTAACTTAGCAGAAATACACGGCGCACCGGTTGGTTCGCCGTGTATGCCCGCTGTCACCTGCGGTTCGGTACTCTAGGCGGCGGATTTTTTTGCCGGTACTTTCGCGCCCTTCTTGCGCGCCTCGGAAAGTCCGATTGCGATGGCTTGCTTTCGGCTCGTCACTTTGCCGCCTTTTCCGCCCTTGCCGGAGCGCAGCGTACCTTTTTTCTCGCGGCGCATCGCGCTTTCCACGCTCTTGCCTGCAGCCTTGCCGTATTTTCGTTTCGATTTTTTACTAGACGACGACTTCTTTTTATTAGGCATGAGAAAATTCTCCCGCTTTTTAGAGTGCGTACTTTGACTAGAGGTTTCCACAAAAGCGATTTTCACCAACGCAATCTCAAAACAACAAGGTGCCGTCCGCGGGCAGCAATCGCAAACGGCACCTCGTCAGTGGTTAATGCAGTGTAACCAAGATTGCTGCGCAAAAGCCTCTACGCAACGCGCTTGGATTTGTTCTTGTTCTGCAGCGAACCGGGCGCGTTAGCTTCTTCCTCATCAACTTCTTCTCCGCCCTGGTTCGCCTCTGGATTGATTTCCTTCGCCAGGGTACTCAGCTTCTCATCGGTTTGCTTTTCTTCTTCGAACGTCTTGCTGAGCAGGGAAGCCTGTTCAGTTTCGCCCAGTTCTTCGGCGAATGCGCGTACCGTACCATACGCTGCCATTTCGTAGTGCTCCACGCGCTGCGCCGCGCCGATCAGGGCGGCATCGAGTACGGCATCTTCATACTCGCTGATCGCCTCCGAACCTTCTTCGATCAATCCTTCCATGGCCTTACACTTCTTTCCCTTAGGGTTTTCTTCAAGTTGTTCGAAGATCGTTTCCAGCCGTTGCACATGGCCTTTGGTCTGTTCGAGGTGCTCTTCGAATCCCGACCGCAGCTCATCCGACGAAGCCGCCTTCGCCATCTTCGGTAGCGCTTTTATCAATTGGTTCTCCGCGCTATATAGATCTTTCAGTTCATCGATATATAGTTCTCTTAACCCTTTGTTTTCCATAACTGCCTCCTGCGTAATTTAAAAGCAGCCATACGATGCGAAGAAGAAGTTGCGGGTTTGGTTGTTGATTGCTGAAAAGAAATTTTCGCTTGGGAAGAAAACAGCAGAGAAGGTTTTTTCAGGCGCAGCGAAAAATCGGCCAGTGCCTAGCGCTAATTTCGATTGCTTCTGCGAGGATGAGAATCTGTTTCCGTTGACCGATCAGATAACCGCTCCGACCGGGGATGTTTCTCACGCACGTGGTCGGCGAAATCCTTCGCCAGGCCCTTGCGGTTCTTCGGACCTTCAAATGTTATCGAGCATGCCGAGCACCCAAAAGTTGGAGGGTAGGGCTTTGCGAGTCGTAGATGGGGGATCTTCGGCCTCACTGTCCTAAGTTAGTGCAATATCCTCGCATGGCCGTCGTCGGGGAATCTCCTAAATCGACAGTGCTCTGTAATGAATATCAGAAAATAGCGGTCCTCTCTGCGCCAGGCCGTCATTTCCCAGCTACTCCACCAAAATGCCCTACAGCAAATCCTGTATTTCCTGCCCCGGCGCTCCGTGCTCTTCTAATCCTGCTCATTGGCTAGTGGGGAAGACGGAAGGGACGGGCTCGGCCTATCCCGGGGGATTAGGTTCTCGTCGCAGTTCTTGGAAATAGCCTAAAAATTGACGACAGGGCTGGCGTGTGTACTTTACCGTACGCTGCCGAACGGTAGTCTTCATTGCCGACGGGGTATAATCCCTCCTCTTTGTAGCTCGGCTGGGCATTCAGAATTGATTCGCAAGCGCACAAATTTATTTGAGCAATTATCGAAGTAGCAGCGACAACGCAACTGAAAGGCAAACACTTATGAGCGAGATGCAGTTGAATCGGAATGGTGCCAAGTTCGTGGAAATCCTCGGCAAGCGGGAAGATCAAATTCTCACCGAGTGGATGAAGGAAATGACCGGCGCGACGCGGCGGGGAGACCTTATTAAGGAGTCGGATCTGCGCGCCGAGTGTACTCAATTCCTTAAGCTGATGACTCAAGCGACGGCAACAGCTGGCACCGATTTTCAATCCCCTGCGTTCGATGCGATGCGGGAAATGTTGAGCGATGTATCGCGCAGCCGCGCTCAAAAAGGCTTCAAGCCGTCGGAGACCGCCACCTTCGTCTTCTCGCTGAAACGCCCGCTTTTTAATCAGATTCAAGCCGATCAAAAGGGCGACGCGGAGACCATGGCTTCGGAGATCTGGTCGCTGACTGAGCTGTTAGATGCAATGGGCCTCTACACCATGGAAGTGTTCCAGAAGTCGAGAGAGGATATGATCCGCCGCCAGCAGGAAGAGCTTCTTGAGCTCTCCACCCCGGTGGTAAAGCTTTGGGATGGAATCCTCGCTCTGCCGATCATCGGCACTCTCGATAGCGCACGCACGCAGGTGGTGATGGAGTCTCTGCTGCAGGCGATCGTGCAGAGCAATTCACGCGTGGCCATTATCGACATCACGGGCGTACCCACCGTCGATACCATCGTGGCGCAGCATCTGCTAAAGACGGTGACCGCTGCCCGCTTGATGGGTGCGGATTGCATTATCAGCGGAGTTCGCCCGCAAATTGCGCAAACCATCGTCCATTTGGGCATCAACCTTCTTGACGTCACTACTAAATCAACCCTTGCTGCAGCATTTTCGGTCGCACTGCAACGACTAGGGATCACTTTTGTTCGCGAGACGGCGAAGAGCTAGGAGCGTCAGTTGGATAAGATTCCGATTTTAAGAATGGGCGATTTTCTGCTGGTCACCATCCAGGTGGATATGCACGACCGCCTGGCCATGGCCTTGCAAGACGATTTAACGCGAACCATCAGCCAGACAGAAGCGCACGGAGTGTTGATCGATATCTCCACCCTTGAAATCGTGGACTCTTTTATCGGCCGCATGCTGAGCAACATCGCGGCCATGTCGCGCGTACTGGATGCGGAAACCGTCGTCGTGGGTATGCAGCCTGCAGTGGCAATTACCTTAGTAGAACTGGGCCTGTCGTTGCCGGGAGTGCGCACCGCGCTGAATGTGGACGCGGGCATGGAACTGCTGCGATCCTCGGTCAACGCACACAAGGAGATGTATGGCAGTCGTCTCCACTGAGAACGTGCCGGTCAAAACCGAGCCGGATGTAGTTACGGTGAGGCGGCGCGTGCGTGAGCTGGCTACCCAGCTTGGCCTCAGCCTTGTAGACCAAACCAAGATCATTACCGCTGCCAGCGAACTCGCCCGCAACACCATCATCTACGGCGGCGGCGGATCGATGGAGATGCAGACCTTGAATGGTCCGCGCAACGGCCTGCGCCTGATTTTCCAGGACAACGGCCCCGGCATTCCCGACATCGAACTTGCACTACGGGATGGTTTTACTACAGGTTCCGGCTTGGGCCTCGGTCTTGGAGGCTCGAAGCGTCTGGTGAATGAATTTGATATTGTTTCCCACCCCGGCGCCGGAACCAAAATCACAATCACTCGTTGGAAGTAGCCGCACATGCTGATAGAAGTCAGAGAGTCCAGCCAGACCGGCGAAATACGACGGAAGACGCTGGAGCTTGCGGAAGAGTTGCATTTGGGAGAAAAACGCGGCGGCGCAGCGGCCTTGGCCGCCACCGAAATGGCTACTAATCTCCTGAAACATGCCGGCAGTGGAAACATGCTGCTGCAGCGGGTTCAGCAGAACGGATCGTCGGGCCTGCGTCTGATAGCGATAGATAAAGGACCCGGCATTGCCGATATTACTCGCGCTCTCGAAGATGGGCATTCGACTGCCGGCTCGAGCGGAAATGGCCTGGGCGCGATCCGGCGGGTTTCCGATATATTCGAGGTTTATTCCGATTCCGGCGCAGGAACGCTGATACGCGCCGAATTTTGGGAGGATAAATCCCACACTGCAGCCGAGGGAAGCCTGGAAATCGCTGCCGTTTCCGAGCCCTTAAAGGGCGAGGAAGAATGCGGCGATGGGTGGGGATCCAGAAAGTTTGCGGATTCGCATGTCCTCATGGTCGTGGACGGACTTGGCCACGGCGTGTTGGCCGCGGAAGGGGCGCGCGAGGCGGAACAGGTCTTAGCCCGCAGCCAGGTCGATTCGCCCCAGGAAATTCTGCAGGATATTCATGGCGCGCTGAAAAAGACCAGAGGCGCTGCCGTTGCAGTGGCTAAAATTCAACCCGAGAAAGGTCTGCTCACTTTCGTCGGGGTGGGCAATATCGCAGCGTCAATAGTCGCGGCTGGATCGAGCAGGAGCATGGCTTCGCACAATGGGACAGTTGGCCACCAGATGTTGAGAATTCAGGAGTTCACTTGTCCCTGGAACCCGGAGAGCCATTTCGTCATGCATTCCGACGGTCTTGGATCGCGTTGGGATTTGGAACGTTATCCCGGCATCTGGAGCAAGCACCCCAGTATGATCGCTACAATTTTGCATCGCGATTTTTCCCGCCGCCGGGATGACGTAACGGTTTTAGTGGCAAAGACGTTGTAGCGTGGATCGTTTCCATGGCCCTCAATCTTTTTACGATCGATATCCGGCTGGAAAACGATGTCGTCCTCGCGCGGCAAAAGGCCCGCACCATCGCAGCTGCCCTGAACTTTGAACCCCAAGATCAGACTCGCATCGCCACGGCAGTCTCCGAAATTGCGCGCAATACCTTTCAATATGGTGGCGGAGGCCGCGCCGAATTCAGCCTGGAAGAAAGTCCCGAGAAAATGTTGCTGATCGCTCTTCGCGATAAAGGCAAGGGCATCCCGAATCTCGATGAGATTATGGGTGGCAAATACGTTTCTCAAACCGGCATGGGGCTGGGTATAGTCGGCGCCAAGCGCCTGATGGACCACTTCAGGATTGAAACCAATCCTCGCCAGGGAACCACTGTAGTCCTCGGCAAGAAAGTCCCTCGCCGCTTCCAACGCTTCAAACCCGGCGAACTGGATAAAGTCCTCTCCAGCATCGAACGCGCCTCGCAGGATCCTTACGAAGAACTCAAGCAGCAAAACAAGGAACTGCTCAATACCTTGCAGGAATTGCGGGCTCGCCAGGACGAACTGGCCCAACTCAACCGCGAACTGGATGAAACCAATCGTGGCGTGGTCGCTCTGTATGCTGAGCTGAACGATCGTGCCGACTTCCTGCAGCGCGCCTCGGAATTGAAAAGCCATTTTTTATCCAACATGAGCCATGAATTCAGAACGCCCCTGAATTCCATCGCCGCGCTCAGTCAGATTCTGTTGGACCGGCTTGACGGTGAACTCAGTAGCGAGCAGGAAAGGCAGGTTAAGTTCATCCGCGGCTCGGCCCAGGACCTCACCGAGCTGGTGAATGACTTACTTGATCTTGCTAAGGTTGAAGCGGGCAAGGTCAGCATTCGAGCCGCCAACTTCAAAGCCGATGGAGTCTTCGCAGCACTGCGCGGCATGCTCCGGCCATTGCTGAGCCAGAACTCTTCCGTGAATTTAGTTTTTGACGATCCCACAGATTTGCCGGAGCTCTTCACCGACGAAGCGAAAGTATCGCAGATTCTCAGAAATTTCATCTCCAATGCTTTGAAGTTCACCGAGCGCGGAGAAGTTCGCGTCTCGGCGCATGCGGGTCACGATGAGACTGTAGTCTTCGCTGTAGCCGATACCGGGATCGGAATCGCCGAAGAAGATCAGGAACGGATTTTTCAAGAGTGGGTGCAGGTCGAAGGCAACCGGCAGAAAGCGGTGAAGGGAACTGGGCTGGGCCTGCCCTTGTCCAAAAAGTTCGCTCAGTTGCTGGGCGGCAACGTTTACGTCAAGAGCCAGGTGGGATTGGGCTCGACTTTTTTTGTGTCGATTCCCATTCGCTTCAAGGGTGAAACCGAAGTCGCCTACGTTCCCGATGTGAAGCGCGAATTGGATGCCGACAAGCTTCCAGTGCTCGTTGTAGAAGACAACCGCGAGGCGCTGTTCATCTACGAGAAGTATTTAAAGAGCACTCAGTTCCAGGTGATCCCAGCCCAGAATCTCAAAGAAGCCCGCCAGGCGCTGCATGATTTCCGGCCGGTGGCCGTGATATTAGACGTGTTGCTGCAAGGCGAACACTCCTGGGAGCTTCTGCAGGAGATCAAGCAAAATCCTCCCACCGCAAATATTCCGGTCTTCGTCGTCACCGTCGTCGACAATCAGGACAAGGCGCTGGCGCTGGGCGCCGACGGCTTTCATGCCAAGCCGGTAGAACGGGCCTGGCTCATCCAGCAACTGGATAGAATCGCGAAACGCTTATCTGAACGGCAAGTACTGATCATCGACGACGACGAAGTGTCCCGTTACTTGCTGAAAACTGTCTTGGGGCAAGCGGAATTCCGCTTTTTCGAAGCCGCCGGTGGCAATGAGGGATTGCGGCGTGCAAGCGAGGGCAAGCCGGACCTGGTGATTCTGGATTTGGCGATGCCCGACTTGTCAGGATTTGAGGTGTTGCATAAGCTGAAAGAAAATCCGCGGACCGCCGATATCCCAGTCATCATCCACACTTCAAAAGTGTTGAACTCTCAGGAACGGTCGCTGCTGAGCAGCGCCGTAGCAGTTGTCCCCAAAGAGTCCCGGTCGCGGGAACTTTCCCTGGCTCATTTCGCAGACGCGTTCAGTAGAGCCGGTTTCTCCCTCAACCTTCCGGCGAAAGAGGCGGGCCATGTCTAATCCGATTGAGAGAAAGGAATCGGCCCGATGGGAGGCCATCAGCGCCGACTCTACCGGTAACGGTGCGATCAAAATTCTTACGGTCGACGACAATGAGGCGCTGCGCTATACGCTTGTCCGTTCGCTGCGCGATGCCGGTTACCAGGTTATCGAAGCCAGAACCGGCGCGGAGGCACTGGCCCGCGCGGCTGAACTTCCCGATCTGATCACGCTCGACGTCAACCTTCCAGACATGAACGGCTTTCAAGTTTGCCGGAAAATTAAAGCCGATCCCGCGACCAATCATATTCCAATCCTGCATGTGTCTTCCACGTTCGTCGATCCGAAGTCTCGAGTGCAGGGGCTGGAAGGCGGAGCCGACGCATATCTGGCGGAGCCGATCGATCGCGGAGAATTGGTAGCCACGGTCGGCGCACTCCTTCGCCTCAAGAAGGCCGAGACCACTTCCCGCCAACAGGCGCAGGCGGCCGAAAAAGCGAGGAAGGAACTGGCGTTGTCGAATGCCACTTTGGAGATCCGGGTCAGCGCGCGGACCGCCGAACTGCGAACAGCTAATGAGAGCCTCCGCGAATTATCCGCTCGTTTGTTGAAGATGCAGGATGACGAACGCCGGCGCATTGCACGCGACCTGCACGATAGCGTTGGCCAGCTTCTCGCAGCCATCTGCATGAATATGGCCGTGATCGAGAAGGAAACGGACAACTTAAGCGCCGATGCTCAGAAAGCCTTCTTTGAAAACCGTTCTTTCGTGCAGCAGGTCTTGCAGGGCATACGCACCATGTCGCACCTTCTGCATCCCCCGCTGCTTGACGAGTCTGGGCTTCCCTCCGCCTTGCGTTGGTATGTTGAGGAATTCAGCCAGCGTAGCGGCGTCAGTGTGACTCTGGAATTCTCCCCCTCGTTCGAACGCCTTTCGTCGGAACTGGAAACCGCGGTCTTTCGAATCGTTCAGGAGTGCTTAGGCAATATTCATCGCCACTCAAAAAGTCCCACCGCCGAAATTCGAATCGAAAAAAATGATGGTTCGATAAATCTGGCAGTCCGCGACGCCGGCGGCGGCATCCCCGCGGAGAAGCAAGAGCAGATCAAATATGGTATTCGCACCGGAGTTGGCTTGCGCGGTATGAGGGAACGCGTCGCGCAGCTGGGCGGACAGTTGAAAATCGATTCCGATACCAACGGCACCGCAATCGCTGTAACCCTTCCTTGTACGCCTGCCCCTGCCACCGAAGGCGTCGCCTAGGGCAACAGCTCAGATCAACAACTCACGATTGGGATTTCGCCCGCTTCTTGCCAATTGTAAATTTCTCAGACGAAAGCAGCCCAAGATTCAGCGCGTAGCGCACGATCTGAGCCCGCGACTTCAATCCTAATTTCTCCGCAAATCGCGCCCGGTAAGTCTCAACCGTCTTCGTGCTCACGTAAATCTGTTCCGAGATTTCACGGCTGCTGAAACCTTCTGCAACCAGCTTCAACACTTGCATCTCACGATCGCTAAGCACATTTTGCCCCGTAGAGCCTGCCCGATCGTTTCCGTCCCGGTGGAACGCATCGCGAACCAGAACTTCGGCGAGTTCGGAGTCCACATAAGTGCGTCCTTTGTAGACCGCCCGAATTGCGGAGAGCAAATCAGCATCCACACTCTTCTTGAGCACATAGCCCGCCGCTCCCGCTGCCAAAGCAGTACGCAGGTATGCCGGCTCTTCGTGCATGGTCAGCAAAAGAACGCGAGTAGAATGATTCCGTGACACGATCTCTTTAATAGCATCCAACCCGCCGGATCTCGGCATGGTGACATCGAGGATCGCGACATCAGGATTGAAATTGTGAATCGCTTGTACCGCCTCAATCCCATCCTGCGCTTCTGCGACCACAGTCATGTCGGGTTGAGCGTTAATCAGCATCCGCAGGCCAGCCCGCAGAATGGCATGATCATCCGCCACCACCAGCCGAATTTTCGTATTCTTTGACATGAATGGTCAGAAATCGTTAATCACCGTTCTCAACCAGTTTTTCTTGAGAGTCGGGAAGACTCAGCCGCACCTCAATCGCAGTCCCTTTGTCCGGTTCGGAGTTAACCTCCAACGTCCCTCCCAGCATGGACGCACGTTGCCGCATCCCTTCAATTCCAAGATGACTTGAAGGCTGCTCACTCAGGTTACGCGACTGGAAGCCCTGTCCATTGTCCTGAATCACTAATCGCAACATAGGAGCATCCCAATCGAAGATCACCGAAACGATTTTCGCCTGAGCGTGGCGCGCCACATTGGTCAAAGCTTCCTGGATGATGCGGTAAAGGCCGATCTGCATCGGAGTATCCAGCCGCGAGAACGGTGTTTGGCCGAAGCTCAGCTTGACGCGGATGTGATGCACGGAGGCATACTCATCCGTGAATCTCTGCAATGCGTCTTTGAGCCCCAGCTCATCGAGAACACTCGAGTGCAACCCCCTCGCCAGACGCCCCACTTCGCCGATGGCCTTCGATGCAATCTTGCGCAACTCTTTCGCCTGCGACTTGGCCACCTTCAATTGCCGCGCATCGCTTACACTTCTCAACCCAACTAACAGGGATGTCATCAGCTGGCCCGCCTCATCGTGTAATTCCCGTGCGATGCGCCGCCTCTCTTCTTCCTGTGCTTGCAAAACATGTTCCAGGAGCAGTCGGCGCATCTCTTCCCGCCGCTGCTCCTCCGCACGCTGCAACTTTTCGGATACGTTTTGCACAATCGCCAGACGCGCATCACTGCCGCTGAGGTGCAGCGGCGCCCAAACTTCCTCCACGTCCAGCACTTCGCCATTTTTTGTTTTGTGCTTCAGTGTGCTGTCCGAGGAGGGCGCGAGTGCGGATGAGTTCATCCCTGCGAGCAATTCTTTGTCCGAGACAATGTTGCGCAGCGTGAGCCGCATAAACTCTTCGCGCGAATAGCCATATTGTTTCACCGCGGCCTCGTTCACCGCGAGAATCCTAAGGTCCGCGGTGCTGAACACCCAGCACGCCAGAGGGTTCGCTTCAAAAAAAAGCCGGTATTGCTGTTCCGACTTCCATAAGGCTTCTTCAGCCTTTCTCACGCGCAAAAGCGCGCGAACTGTAGCCACAAGTTCTTCCGGTTCTACCGGTTGAACCAGGTATCCGTCCGCTCCGCCATCCAGGCCTGCGACCCGCGCATCGGTTGACACCATCGTCGCCGAAAGATGCAGAACTGGAATGCGCGCGGTAGTTTCGTTGGCTTTGATTTGCTTGCAGACCGCAAATCCGGAAATATCGGGCAGATTTACATCCAGAATCACGAGATCAGGAAGCCGTTGGACGATGTCCAGGGCTTGCCCGCCCGTACGCGCTTCAAGAACTTCAAAACCGGCGTGACGTAATACGCGCGAAACCGCATATCGCTGTGCCTCGGTGTCGTCAACGTGAAGGATCGTCAGCCCTGCCGGATTCTTGTCAGTTTGAGGATCAGCTTCGTTCGGCATAGAGAAAATGACGTTGGTGATGCGCGCTTGCCATTATGCGCTTTCCGCTGGCTGGCCTGCATCCTATCCAGATTCAGGGTTCAGCCGCATTTCTGTATGTCAGGGTTTTCCCTATACACCGGGCGCTATTTAGCAGGTAGTCCCACTTGTGGTCATGTCCCCACCCTGCAACACTGGTTACCCATTAGGAGTAGGAATCCGAATTAAAAACTCGGATCGATCAAGCGCCACGAATATGATGACTCAATTCAATTGGACAAGGTTCTACGAAGCGGCCATTTTGGAAACTGATCGCTCCAGGCTCGCAGCACGCATCCAGGCTGCCGAGGCGGCGATCAAGGTTCGTGCGCAAGAACTCAACAGTCACCACGAAGGAACCGAAGAAGAGCGAATCGCCATCAACGATGCTCTTTCCGGCTTGAGGATTTTGCGCCAGGAACTGAATGGGGTGATTTCCGAGGCAGGCTCTGCAACTTCTCAACGCTTTAATTGCACGAGTTCACAGAACACCCAGGATGCCTGAAACTGGAGACCGCCGAACTTTCCAAAATTGCCGAACGTGTGGCCCCATTTTAATTTGCGGGCTCTAGTAGTCCTTGAATCGTATTGATCAAATGATGAATTGATTCTGACTTTGAGAGTATCGAGCTGACTCCGGCTTCCGCCGCTTCGCGCTTAAGATGCGCGGTCTCAAAGCTCGTAAACATCACCAAGGGCAGGTAGGGGTACAAACGCTTCAGTTCACGCGACGCCTGCAGACCGTTCATAACCGGCATCGATAAATCCAGCACGACGAGGTTCGGATGTAGCTGCTGCGCTTTTTCAAGGGCATCCTTGCCATTCACAGCCTCTCCGCATCGCCAGTCGGTCCCGGCTTCCAACACTTGCCGCAGAGTTTTGCGGATGACCGGATTGTCATCGACAATGAGAATGTTTTTAAGCAAGCGATTGTTTTTAACCTCCTAACGACTTTGTAGTCCCTCTTCACCCCAGGCGCTATGGGGTAAACAGTGTACTTTCAAAGGGTTGATGCTCCATGCACTTATACGGAGATGTCCGTTGCACGCCGAGAGCAGTTGATTTGGGCCTGCGCTCTCAGCGTAAGAGCAAACCCTCCCAACAACAGTCCCGCTTCTGGATATTCTGGTCACGCTCTTAGCTCCGTATCTGGCTTCGTTTAACAGACTTCGTTCTTCATACGTTGTAGAGCTTCTGTGAACAGCGTCTGCACATCGGCGAATCGCGTCGCCGGATCGTTGTTGTAATCCATCAGGCGATGTTTGTAGGGCTTCCCGGCAGACCTCTCTTCGACAATTTTTCGCACCACCTGAAGCGCCGGCCTTCGATGATGGAAACCGCCGGCTACCTCGACTGTGGCTTTTTCCATCGCACAGTAGATACTCCACTTGGTATCCGCCGGGCTGCATTCTCGGGTGTCCGCGCGGTTCCACACCCTTTCAGACGATAGAATTGCCGCGGCACGCTTCACGATTTCGCGATCCAGATCGGAGGGCGCGATTTCGTCGAAATCAACCTCGAACTCCATGGCCTTGCCAGAGACCGTCGAACGCATGATCGGAAACCATCCGTCGGCGCTCCTTAGAACGCCGTTGCCATCCGAATCCACTTCGATTTCAATCGGAACCGGGCCGTCGGAATACGCCATATTTCCCGCCCACACCGCGCTCGGCTCGTAGTCTTTGCGCCACTTTCCCGTGGTGACCGACTTCGCGGCGCTGACAGTTACTGAGGGATTCTCATCGTCCGGTCGGCCACACGAGCCTTTCCATTCCGCTCCGACTGGTTCGAATCTGCAGACGTGAACCTTGGCAGACGAAGCAGGTATTGTTGCCGGCGACGTTACCTGAAGGAGCGTAAACAGCATTAATGGAGCTAGAATCTGCATCCGGCCTCGCTTTCGGTCCCTCCGGGCATTCGGGCGAGGGCGCCGTTCGCAATTGCTAGTTGAAGCGCGCTGGCATTCATCTTATGCCACACTCCGCCGCCCGGCGGCAATCTCCCGATGCCCTGAAGATGGCTTTCATCTATGGTCCGCCCGCGCTTCTAAAACCGCCTAGGGCAAACCCGCGCGGACGAGAGTACTCCGCCACCGGGCGTATAATGTGCCGTTTGGCTTCTTAGGAGCATTCATCCTCATGGCACAAACTATGCAGCGCGAATTGCAATTGGCCCGCCGCATGTCGCGCCTCGGCACTGAAACCGCATTCGAAGTTTTAAATAAGGCGCGGGCGCTGGAGCGTCAGGGAAAAAGTATCATCCACCTGGAGATCGGCGAGCCGGACTTCGATACTCCCGCCAACGTGATCGAGGCCGGCGTCGACGCACTGCACCATGGCTGGACGCATTACGGTCCCTCCGCAGGCCTGCCCGAACTGCGCCAGACGATTGCCGATTACGTTAGCCGTACCCGCGGGGTAAAAGTATCCCCCGAGGAAGTGGTTGTTGTGCCGGGCGGTAAGCCAATCATTTTCTTCACTATACTTGCTTTAATTGATGAGGGAGATGAGGTCATCTTTCCGAATCCTGGCTTTCCGATTTATGAGTCGATGATTCACTACGTGGGTGGCCGCGCGGTGCCCATTCACCTGCGCGAGGAGCGCGATTTCTCGCTCGATGTAGACGAACTTGCGGCTCTCATTACCGACCGGACTAAGCTCATCATTCTCAATTCGCCGCAGAACCCTACCGGCGGCGTGATGCAACGCAGAGATGTTGAGCAGGTGGCCCAAATCATTGGCGACCGCAACATCCTTGTGCTGTCGGACGAGATCTATAGCCGCCTGCTTTTCGAAGGTGAACATTTCTCCATCATGTCCGTGCCCGGGATGCAGGAGCGCACCATCCTCCTGGATGGTTTCTCGAAAACTTATGCCATGACGGGTTGGCGCATGGGCTACGGGGTGATGCGCCCCGATCTGGCCGCGCAGATCACCCGGCTGATGACGAATTCCAATTCATGCACCGCCAGCTTTACTCAGATGGCTGGCATCGAGGCTCTGCGCGGCGACCAGAGTTCCGTGGATCACATGTGCGCCGAATTCAAGCAGCCGGCGCGATGTGTTTGTCGCTGGGTTGAATAAGATCAAAGGATTTTCCTGCCGCCTGCCCAAAGGCGCGTTCTATGTTTTCCCCAACATCAAGAAAACGGGCTGGAAATCGAAGCCACTCGCGGACGCACTTCTTGAGCAGGCTGGAGTGGCCGCGCTTTCCGGGACCGCATTCGGCGAGTTTGGCGAAGGCTACCTGCGCTTCAGCGTGGCCAATTCGCTGGAGAACTTGCAGCAGGCGCTCGACCGCATCGATGACTGGACCACGAAGAATCTCGTGATGTCCAGCGCATGATGGCACAGGACGCTACATGCCAGCGAGAAAGATTACAACGAAAATACGAACCGACCCAAATCGAGTCGCCGCCGCACATGCCCGGATACGGCTTGCCTAAAGGCAACAAAGGCTTGCTTCCGTGGAGTTGGGCCGATCAGCGCTTGAAGAAATCACATAACTACTGGATCACAACCGTCAGAGCCCGAATGGTTCGCTGCACAACGTTTCACCGCACACGATGGTCGTCTGGGGATCTGTGGCAGGACGGCGGTTTCTGTTCAGTACCGGCAGCAAGTCACGCAAAGCGCGCAACCTGGCGCAAGAACCCAACTGCGTAGTTTGCACCGAACACGCGCACGAAGCAGTCATCGTCGAGGGCATAGCTGAAATCGCCGACGTACCCGCGCGCCGTAAGTTCCTGCCCAAGTACGAGCGCAAGTACAAGTTCGACATGTCGAACAATGAAGCAGGACATCCTCTCGATGAAGGAACCGGTCTTCGCGGTGCGTCCCCGCGTGGTGTTTGGTCTATGGGAGAAGGAATTCGTTGGAAAGTCCACACGCTGGACGTTTGAAAGGCAATAAATCCAGCGTTCCAATAAGCCGCAGCGGAGAGTCTGAACGCTCTCCGCCGTTTTCGACGTCAAACTCCATTTACAACGAGCGCAGGAAATTCAGAAGGTCCTGCGCATTCCGATGCGTTGAGCGCGTTGAATTTGCGGATCACCACGTTGGCCTCGGATCCGCTGCTGCTGTGCGATTGAATGGCCTGGATCAGATCGCTAGTGCGGCCATCGTGAAGAAAGAACAGGCGCTGGCCCAGCCCCCAGAGCGGCGCCGTGCGGAATTGGTTGGGACCGGCCGCGCCCTGATGGATGCCGTCCGCCAGACCGGTACCCATGGTGTGCAGAGCGAAGTCGGAATAAGGGTTGTAGGTGACATTGGACATGCCGGTGAAGATCGAAGGGCCGGTGGTGAGAGTCGGCGAGTGGCAGAGATTGCAGCCGATGGAGCTGAACAGAGCGGCTCCATTTTGAGTGGACTGAGTGGGAGCGGCGGGCGTCGGCGGCGCTGAGAGGCGAATAACGCGGCAAAGTTCACCACGTCCGAGGACATTTCCGATTCGGTGCCAAACTTGGTGCCAAAGTTGGGCTGCTTGCATTTGGGTTCAGCAGGTTGGTGGCAGTCTTCCGGAGATCCATTAAAAACGCATCCCGCGTACCGCGCTGCGCTCATTGGGAAAATTTTCGTTCGATACTCCTTGCTCCACGTTATAGGCCTCTCCCGACAAAAATCAGCAGCGACTTGTTCTGTGCCTTCCAGCCGAAGCGAGTGATGGTGCCGTCGTTGCCGCTGGTGTTGAAGACGCCGCCGATTTTCAGCGCAGCCCTGCGCCGATGCCGTGGCCGCTAGGTTGGCTTGCAGATTGGCGTCGGGCGTGGCCTCAACCAGCCCCAGACCAAACAGCGGCGTCGGTGTGCGGAAGATTACATTGTTCGTGGAGAGCGCGGTGGCAAAGTCAGGCTGCGCCAAGGTGCAGCCCGAGGCGTCGGAACGCCCGGCTATGGTGTAGAGATCGTGGACTCCGCCGTCGAGTGCGCCGGTAGAAGTCTTGATAAAGCGGGCTTCGAGCATCGGGCCATTCGCCGTGATAAAAGAAGGAACCGAGTTAGACGCACCATCAAGCGTGGCGAGTGCTACCTGCGGATTCTGAATCGCGTTCTGCGGGCTGATGAGGCCGGGGCTCGCGCCTCCGATTGTGGGCTGGGCATGGCACTGTGCACAGCTATTGCCGTTGAAGGTTGGGCCAAGGCCGATCCGGTTTCGCCGGTAATGCCGCCGGAAACCGAGTTTACTTCCTGAAAACGAAGCTGTGCCTGGCTGAAAAAAGCTGCTCATTTGCGTTGAGTGTTGGATAGGAACTTCCGGCTGCCGCCGGGCCGG
Organism: uncultured Acidobacteriaceae bacterium; assembly: GCA_963838015.1. Classification (GTDB taxonomy): domain Bacteria; phylum Acidobacteriota; class Terriglobia; order Terriglobales; family Acidobacteriaceae; genus Sulfotelmatobacter. The sequence goes on from CAWIPG010000003.1 coordinate 113,790, forward strand.
GACGAGGGCCGGGATCGGTTTGTGCGTGAAGAGGCGAGATGGCGACAGCCGCCAACGCGAGACAAACACTGGTACGATCAGATTTCGACACTTCATTGTTGCACCTCCGTGCAGGGTGAGAGACACACTTCAGTGGAAGTTTATTCTTAGGCGACGAGGCGGAGGTTGGTCTTTCGCTGTTCGCTGTTAGGCTACGGTCCGGCGAGAAGGCCGGTGCCGTGCCACCGCGAACGGAACAGCGCTGTGGGAGCGGGATCCCGCCTGGAGATCTTTCCTCAGGCGAGGAGAGAGGATCGAACGTTGATGAGACTTTAGGCGGATCGGGATCGGTCAACGGCCCGGAAGTACATTCCTGTTGTCGCGATATGATGATTCGCCGGACTGGTCGGGCATGTCCACGTCGCGTATGATATTTCGATGATCCGCGTCAGGTGTGGGGGAACATTCCGGTTCAACCTCAGTCATTCCGAAGGAAGCTCATGAATAAGAAATTTCGCGTCTTTGCCACCTGCGACATCGGAGAAGCTCATCGAACTGCTGCGCAACCGCGGCTACGAAGTCGAAGTTTATCCCCACCCGCAGGCTCCGCCGAAAAAGGTGATTCTCGAAAAGGTCAAGCTCCGGTATCGACGGACTGATCACCACCCTGCGCGATCCAATCGATGCTGAAGTTTTTGAAGCCGGCAAGAATACTTTAAAAGTTGTCGCACAGTATGCCGTAGGCTTCGACAATATCAACCGCGCCGACGCCAACCGTTACAAGATTCCTTTCACGAATACTGCCGACGTCCTGACCGAAGCAACCGCCGAGTTCGCGTTTTTTATGCTGGGCATGCTGGCGCGCAAAATGTGGTCCGCCGAGCATCTCACGCGCGACAACCAATGGGGATACTGGCATCCGTACCTGCCGTTTCTCGGTGACGAAGTGACTGGGAAAACCATCGCGATCATCGGCACCGGGCGCATCGGCCTGGCCATGATTAAAAAGTGCGCAGGCTTCGACATGAACATGTTGTGCTACGACCCGGCTTATGAGAACCACGATTACATCAAGGCGATTCAGGAGAACATGGACTTGCGCTACGCGCGAGGGATTTCCCGAGAAAAGAATTGGATCAAGTATGTGCCGTTCGAAGATGCGCTGCGCCAGGCTGATTTTGTAAGCGTGCATGTACCGCTGCTGCGTCCGGGAGAAAGCACAACGCCCACCTATCATCTATTCAACGAGCAGACCTTGCGCATGATGAAGCCCACCGCATTTCTGGTGAACGACTCGCGCGGGCCGGTGATCGACGAATTGGCGCTGGCAAAGGCATTGCGCGAGAACTGGATTGCCGGCGCTGCGCTGGATGTGTACGAAAAGGAACCGCTACCCGCTGATTCTCCACTACGCGATCCTGCGATTGCCGACCGCTGCCGCCTGATGCCGCACTTCGCCAGCGCGTCACGCATCACGCGGCTCTCTACGGATCCCGACAAAGGCATGGCTGGGCGCTGCGTGCAGGGATTGATCGACGTGCTCGAAGCCAACTATAGCGGTGATGTCACGAAGATGCCGTATGTGGTGAACAAAGAGGCGTTTGCAAAATCATAGGATTATCCCATTCGAGAGCCAGTTCGAGAGCGCGATGCTCAATTTTTCCCGCTACAATGGGTGCTGCTTGTTTCTCCCCAAGGACCCTGATGAAAAAGAGACACGCTTTTTTTCTTCCGTTGTTTCTGCTGTTCCTGATTCCTTTGACGTTCGCTGAAACTCCCGCGCCGAAGGACCCGCTGAAATTGATCCCCACGCCCAAGGAAGTGCAGGCGCTGGCGGCTTCTTCCGCGTCCGCCCGACCACCAAAATCCTGGTGGAGTTCGGACACCAGTCCGAAGACCGCATTGCCGCGGAAACGCTGGCCGAAGAGATTCGCGACCAATCCGGGATGAACGTAGAGATCATCGGCTCGAAGGAGAAAGACAAAACAAGTGCGAAGCACCATTGTGCTGGCGCGGCTGCAGGATCGCAGCATCAAAAACTTCCTGCAATTGAGGGGACTGAAGGCGGATACGATTGGCGACCAAGGCTACCTGCTTTTCTCAGATAAGTCCCACTTGATCGTCGCCGCGAATACCGGGCAGGGCTTGTTCTATGGCGTGCAGACGCTACGGCAGTTGCTTCATGAAGATGGCGGACAACTAGTTTGCCCGGCGGTTGGAATTCGCGATTGGCCAAGCATGGAGTGGCGAGGGGTGCAGGACGACATCAGCCGCGGTCCCATTCCGACGGAAGAATTCATGAAACGCCAGATCCGCACCTTGGCGGCCTACAAGGTGAACATGTTCGCTCTCTACATGGAGCACGTGTTCGATTTTGCCAGCCAGCCTTTGGTTGCGCCCAAGGAAGCAGCGCTCACACCGCAGGAAGTGAAGGCCCTGGTGAATTATGCCCAGCAACGGTACGTCACGATTCTTCCCGAGCAGCAAACCTTCGGGCATCTTCACCACATGTTGAAGTACGACATCTACTCGGATGTGGCGGAGCGGCCGCATGGCCACGTGCTTACGCCGACCAAGCAGCAGTCTTACGACATTATCAAGGCTATGTATGCGGATATGGTTCCGCTTTTTCCCGGACCTTTCCTGCACGTTGGCGGCGACGAGACTGTTGAACTGGGGCGCGGACAAACCGCAGCGCGGGCCGCATGAAGTCGGCTTAGGAAGGGTTTATCTCGAACACATGCAGAAGGTGAGCGGCATGCTTCAGCCCTATCATAAGCAGCTTATGTTCTGGGGCGACATCGCAGTCAAGTATCCGCAACTGCTCGGCATTCTGCCCAAGGACATGATCGCCGTGCCCTGGGATTACGATCCGCCAAGCCGAGCTACGACAACATCATTAAGCCATATCGCGATGCCGGCCTGCGCGTGATTGTCGCTCCGGGCGCGAACAACTGGAATCAGCTCTGGCCGAACCTGGATGCGAGTTACGTGAACATCCGCAACTTTGTGCGCGACGGACAGAAGCTGGGTGCCATGGGCATGCTCAATACCACATGGAATGACGATGGTGAGTCGCTCTACGGAATGGCGTGGCCGCGCTCATCTTCGGAGCGGCGGCGGGATGGCAAGCGGGCGAATCGAGCATCGAGCAGTTTAAGAACGCCTACGATTGGGCCTTTTACCGCAACGACGATGCCACTTTCCGCGACGCGCTGGAGAATCTGGATCGCGGGCACCAGGCACTGGCCAACATCAAGGTCGATACCGAGACGGACGATTTATTCTGGATCGATCCTTTCACGCCCGAGGGAGCGAAGATAATGCAGAAGCTCGCACCCGCAGCCCTGAGATGCGTTTGGGTGCTGAACACGCTCTGGAATCTCTTTACCGCGATGGCGCTAAAGCTCACGCCAATAGTGACACGCTAGCCGAGATGATCCTGGGCGCCTGGCGCTGGGATGCGCTGGGCATGAAGATCGAGTTCACCGGTGAGATAAGCAAATTCTACTGGGACGCTTTTCAGAACCAGACCGACGCGAGCCGCGTCGATGGTGATCTGGCAGAAATCTCGGACATCAACGCGCGGCTCGAAGATTTGCGCGATGCAACTACGCGCGTGAGCCAGATGTACCGCGAAGCTTGGCTGCGGGAATACAGGCCGTTCTGGCTCGATAATGTTTTGGTGCGCTATGACGGCCTGGCGCGCGAGTTGCAGAAAAAGATCGTCGCGGTACGCCAGGCACATCGCCAGTACGATGCGACCAAGACCCTGACAGCGCCGCAGGAGATGGGCTTCTACTTGCAGCCTGTGGAAACAGGTGCCGGCGGGCAGTGATTAATAACCAATGACCAGCCGCTAATCGCTGGCGACTCCCGGGCGTACACAGATAAAAAACATACCTGATGTTTTCCAACCGAACCAACTGGAAGCTCACGCGGAACCGTTTGACCGAGGCGCTCGACGAGGTGCGATCAAGCGGCGCACGCGTGCTCGATCTGACAGTTTCGAATCCTACGCGTGCTGGCTTACGCTACGACGAGGCGCCCATTCTTCGATCGTTGGCGTCTCCGCATGTGCTGGACTACGATCCGCAACCGCGGGGCTTGCCCAGCGCGCTGGCAGCGGTTGCCTCGTATTACCAGTATCAGCATGGGATTCGCGGCTTCGATCCGGAACAGCTCATTCTCACCACCAGCACCAGTGAAGGGTATTCCTTCGTGTTCCGCTTGCTGTGCAATCCGGGCGACGAGTTGCTGGTGCCCAAGCCCAGCTATCCATTGTTTGAATTTTTGGCCGACTTGCAGGATGTCAGACTCGTTCCTTATCCCTTGATCTACGACCACGGCTGGCAAATGGATTTTCCTTTGCTGGAGAAGGCAGTCACGGAAGCGCACCCGGGGTGTGGTGGTGGTTCATCCCAACAATCCCACAGGCTCGTATGTGCATTCGCAGGAGCAAGAATCTCTCAATCGCTTTTGCCGTGAGCATGAGCTTGCATTGATTGCCGACGAAGTGTTTCTCGACTACGCGCATGACCGAGCTCCTCAACGAAGTTTCGTTGCCAATCAGGACGTGCTCACTTTTACGCTGAGTGGAGTTTCGAAGATTTCGGCGCTGCCGCAGATGAAAGTGGCGTGGATCGCCACCAGCGGACCAGCGCAAGAAGTTGAGGCCGCGCTGGCCCGCCTTGAAGTGATCGCCGACACTTTTCTCTCCATGAATGCGCCGATACAGTGGGCGACGCCAGCGCTGCTGGAGCAGCGAAAAAGCATTCAGCAGCAATTGCTCGATCGCGTGCTGGGCAATCTAGCCGAGCTCGATCGCCAGGTTGCGACTCAGAAGACATGTGAGCGCTTGAGCGTGGAAGGCGGATGGTACGCGGTTCTGCGCGTACCAGTAACGCAAACTGACGAGGAGTTGGCGGTCGATCTGCTGCGCAAGAAATCTGTGCTGGTGCATCCCGGGCATTTCTATGATTTTCCCAGCGATGGGTACCTGGTGCTGAGCTTGATTACGCCGGGGGATGAATTCGCGGAGGGATTGGGCGCATTTGGAAATGCTGATTGTTGATTAATGATTGCTGATTGAGGCCGAATCGAATGGGTATGAATCAACAATCAAGAATCAACAATCATCAATTCCGTTTCACCAGAAACGGATTGCTCTCCCGCTCTTCTCCGATGGTGGTCGAAGGGCCGTGGCCCGGTACAACCACGGTGTCATCGGGCAAAGCCAGCACGGTGCCGCGAAGCGACTGCATGATCTTCTGCATCGATCCGCCGGGCAGATCGGTGCGGCCGATCGAGCCGGCAAACAGCGTATCTCCGGCAATCAAAGTTTTCTCGGCAGGGAAGTAAAGGCAGATGCTGCCTTCCGTGTGTCCCGGCGTGTGCAGTACGCTGGCCGCGTGCGACCCGGCCTTCACCGTATCGCCGGTGCCCACACTCTGGTCGATCTCGACCGGCCCGGGCGCTGCCACGCCGATCCATGTGGCCTGCACGTCGAGCATTTTGAGCAATGCATAGTCGTTTTGATTGAGCAGGATCGGCGCTCCGGTGGCGGCGCGCAGCTTCATTGCGCCGCCCACGTGATCGATGTGCGCGTGCGTAATGACGATTTGCTTGACTTGCAGGTTATGCTTGCGGATAAGCGCGAGCACGTCCTCGATGTCATCGCCCGGGTCGATGACCATGGCTTCGCGCGTGGTCTCGTCGCCGATGATCGAGCAGTTGCACTGCAGCGGGCCGACGGGAAAGATTTCGTGGATCATGCTTTCATTGTAACGAGTGTCGAGTTGCGAGTACCGAGTACAAACCACACGGGTAGCGGATCAGTTTAATAAGGAAGCGAGCCAACGCGCGATTATTGTGTCGCGGCGTTACTTATTAGAAGCAGCACAATACAACGCAGCGGCTCGCCCAGATCCTTCGCGGCGCGAAGAACGCTTGCTGAGGATGACAATCAGACTGATCCACTACCACCAGACAAAATCAGTTCAGGCTTGCTGTAAAGCGCCACTGGCGAGACAATACGCCAACGTGCTTGGGGAGGTTCCGTGGCCAAATACCGTCAGCATGGATATCAGGACCGTGATCGGCAGGACCGCGACCGTGAGGATAAGCCGCGCAAGGAGTCTGTAAAAGAAAAGCCGGCGCCGGTTCCGCCAGCGAGACACGACTACAGCATGGGCCCCAAGCCGGTGAATATGCCGGGCACTCGCGCCGTCTCCCGCTGCGCCCAATGCGGCACGCTGCTGCAGGAAATTCCGCCGACAGGTCTTTGTCCCAAGTGCGGCTTCGAACTGCACTCCTGCAAGCAGTGCATGTATTTCGATCCTGGAAGCCGCTTCGAGTGCATGCAGCCAGTGAAGGAGCGCGTGGCCAAGAAAGATGCGCGCAACGATTGCACGTTCTACGAGATCCGCGTGACTCGCGAAAAAGAAACTTCCACGCCCGCCAGCCTGCGCCCCAACGACGCGCGGCAGGCGTTCGAGAATTTGTTTAAGAAGTAAGCATCTTACGGTTTCTGGGTAGGCCTCAGCAGAATCTCGCTCACAAACGATCGCGGGCTCTGCGTCACCAGCATCGCTACGGCGTGCGCCACATCTTCCGGTTGCAGCATTTTTGCGGGATCCTTCCCCGCGTGTGGGCTGAGTTCAGTATTGGTCGAGCCGGGACAAATCACGGCGACGCGGATGTTATGGCCGCGCAATTCTTCCGCGATGGAATAGCTGAGTCCATTCAGACCCCACTTCGAGGCGGCGTAGGCAGCGCCATTGGGCAGTGCATTTTTTCCGGCCAGCGACGAAATGTTGATGACGTGTCCCGACCGCGCTCGAATCATCAGAGGAGCGAACGCTCGCACCGCATAGTAAACGCCGCGCAGGTTTGTATTCAGGATCTCATCCCAGCCATCAGGTGAAAGCTGGTGCAGCGGGCCGTCCCATCCTCGGATGGCGGCATTGTTCACCAGAATGTCCACGCGTCCAAATGAGCTTTCGACCTGCCTGGCGGTCGCCTCTACCGACGGAAGACTGCTTACGTCACAGGGGATGACCTCGGCCTTCCCGCCTGCCTTAATAATGACTTGCTCGGTCGATTCCAGAGCGGCCCGCGTTCGCCCGCACAGCACGGCTGTAGCGCCCAAACTCGACAACTTCTGCGCGATGGCAGCACCAATACCGCGGCCCGCGCCGGTCACCACCGCGACTGTCCCAGATAAAGGGTAAACCATTGGACCCGTATTCATTTAGAAATTCCTTTAAACCTCGAAAACCGAGCGCTTTGTGCCGCCCGAAAAAGGACCATCTGCTCGGCGGTACATCTGCATCTTATACAATAACCTTGAGGGTAACCGGGAACTTGCTTGCCTTCGAGAGAAGAGGTACATATAATCCGGCAACCGGGAATACAGGGCGAGTGTCGTTATGTCCCGCAGCCGCAAGCATTTCTGTTTCCTGAAATTGTCGATTCCCAAAAGGCCCAAGGAGCCACACTGATGAAAAAAATTCTGGTCACGGTTGTGCTTGGAGTTGCTGCCATGGCAGCGGCTCAGACCCCTGCTCAGCCGCCACAAGGACAACCCGCCGCTTCACCCGCACCATCGTCCTCCACGCAGGCGCCGGTAATCAAGGACCCAGCCGAGTACAACGCTTATGTCGGAGCCATCGGGCAGAAAGACCCAGCGGCGCAGATCAGCGGGTTGGAAGCATTTCGCACGCAGTATCCCAATAGCGTGATGAAGACAGCCGTGCTGCAAACCCTGATGCAGGACTACCAGCAGACCAATAATCAGCCCAAGACCATCACAATTGCCACCGAGTTGGTGGCGGCTGATCCGACCAACGAACGAGCCATATTCTTGCTCGCCTATATTGATCGCCTGAAGGCCCAGGGTGGTGACACCAATGCTCAGCAGGATCTGGTGGATGCGAAGAAATACGGGCAGATGGGGCTGGATGGTTTGCCAAAGTTTACCAAACCGGATGGCACGTCAGGCGCCGATTTTCAAAAGATGAAAGACCAGATGACCGGAGTTTTCAACGCGGCCATCGGGCTGGCCGACCTGACCGCGAAAGATTATGAAGACGCGAGAAAGTTCCTGCGCGCCGCTATCGATAGCAACCCTGACTCCCAGAAGGACTTCAGCATAGTTTATCCCCTGGCGCTGTCCTATGCCGGACCGACCCCGCCGGATCCAAAGCTTACTCCTGATCCGCTTAATGCCATCTGGTTTACTGGCCGTGCTTCCGTCCTGGCCCCGAACCCGCAATATCAGCAGCAGTTCGAGAAATATGCCAAGAACCAATACGATAGATATCACGGTGGAGACGATGGCTGGACCGATGTGCTTGCACAAATCAAGGCCAATCCAGCGCCGCCTGCTGGTTTCGCGATCAAGCCCGCACCCACCCCGGCTGAGCAGGTTCACGCCCTGGTAACCTCAAAGAAGCCGGAAGATATGAACTTTGCCGAGTGGCAGTTCGTCTTCACCAACGGTTCGCAGGAAGATCAGGACACGGTGTGGAACGGCGTCACCGACAAGGACACTGGCAAGGTGACTGTGGAAGGCATCAAGGGCAAGGCTGTGGCAATGAATGGCACAGTCATCAGCGCTACCGCAACGGAATTTCAGATTGCCGGTAGTTCGGACGACATCGATGCCAAGAAAGCTGACATCACTCTCACCTTTGAAGAAAAGGTTCCGCTAAGGCTCATCCCGAAAGCAGGAGCCAGCCTGGACTTCCAGGGCGATCCGGCTTCCTATACTTCAAACCCGTTCATGATGACGATGGAGAAAGGCCAGTTGGTGAAACCGAAGACTGCGCCGAAACCCACCGTGCATCACAAGGCGGCAACTTCGAACTAGAAGTTGGATATACGTGAGTAAAAAAGGCAGCCCTCGCGGGCTGCCTTTATTTTTGGGCAAGAAACTGCAATGCGGTAGGGAACTCGCGGCTTAACGGACCGCTTTTTTTTCCAGCGTGACCGGTCGCGCGCTGCGTGGTGGACGCTTTGCGCCATCTCGCAGCTGGCGAACATCGATCTTGAGTTCAGTGATGGTACGGCTCAGAGTGTTGCGGTGCATGTTGAGCTCGCGCGCGGCGCGGCACTGGTTGCCTTTATTCTCTTGCAGGACGGTGAGGATAAACCGCTTCTTGAACTCTCGCACGCCCTCGGAATAAAGAATATTGCTTCTGTACATCTGCAGGATGAGCGCTTCCAGTTGATCTTTCACGATAGGTCTCTCTCTCGTTTGAATGTCTTATTTTTACTTGCCTGTCCCAACGGCATTTATTTCGACCCGGCAGCCGGTGCGCCTGTCAGTTCCTTGGGAGCGCGGTGCAGAAAATCCAATCCTTCATAAAACCTTGCCCGCAACTCCGACGGAGCTACCCAGATCGCAGCCCTTCCAGCCACCAGGAAATACGGCGCCAGTTCCGACTTCTCCAGCAACTTCGAGGTCGGTGTGAAGGCGGTCAATCCCATCAGGACGACAGCCACTACCAGCGCACCCTTCAATACACCCAACAGCGCGCCCAGAAAGCGGTCAAAACCGCTCAGGCCGGCCGCCTTCATCAGCTTGCGCGCGATCCTGCCTGCAATACTGAACGCTAGCAAAATCACAAAAAAGATGATAAGGAAACCGAAAATCTGGGCCAGCAATTCCGACTTCAAGAACGACATAAACCACTCGGCAAGTCTCTGATACTGCCAAGCAGCAACTATGTAGCCGATCACCAATCCAGCCATGCTCAAGGCTTCGGCAAAAAAGCCATGCATGGCTGCCAGTACCACATTCAGCAGCACGACAGCAACAATCACCCAGTCTGCCGCCGTCATCGTAATCTCTCGCGGGCTGTTTTCCGGAGGACCGCTCTCCAACCGACTGTTCTACAGGCGAACATTCTGCAGCCGAACACTCGGCGTCTACCCATCCAGTTTTTTCCCCGTAATTTGCAGGTAGGCGTCAAGATATTTTTCACTGGTCCGCTGTGCGACCTCGGTAGGCAACGCTGGCGCGGGTGGTTGTTTATTCCAATGAATTTCCTCCAGGTAATCGCGCACGTATTGTTTGTCGTAGGACTCCTGCGACCGTCCCGGCTCGAATTTATCCGCGGGCCAGAAGCGGGAGGAATCTGGAGTGAGCACCTCGTCTGCCAGCGTGATCCCCTGAGCGGTGCGTCCAAACTCAAACTTGGTGTCGGCGATGATGATGCCACGCTGGCGGGCATAGTCCGCCGCTTTCTTATAGACGCGCAAAGTCAAATCCCGCAGGCTGCTGGCCGTCTCGCTGCCCACCAATTCGCACATCTTCGCAAAGGAAATATTTTCATCATGTCCGCTCGTTGCCTTGGTGGAGGGGGTAAAAATCGGCTCGGGGAAAGCTTCGGACTCACGCAATCCCGTAGGCAGATCGATGCCGCAGACTTTGCCCGTAGCTTTGTATTCCTTCCAAGCCGACCCTGAAATATAGCCGCGCACGACGCACTCCACAGGAAACATTTGGGCGCGCCGAACCAGCATCGACCGCCCACGCAGTTGATCGGCATATTTCTGCAACTCCCGGGGATATCGATCCACATCTGCCGTAATGACGTGGTTGGCAACGACATCAGAAAGGAAGTCGAACCAGAAGAGCGAAAGCTGGGTCAGGACGCGGCCCTTCTGGGGGATGCCGGTAGCGAGAACATAATCGAAGGCCGAAATACGGTCGGTGGCGACGAACAGCAGGCGTTCGTCATCCAGTTGGTAAATGTCGCGCACCTTGCCGCTGGCATGGAGTTGGAGATCGGGGAAATCAGTTTGTAAGAGGACGGGATCGAGAAGTTTTGAGCTCATGTCGGAATTTTACAGGCAAGCAGCGAGGCCGTATTTTAGACCGTCAGAAATTTTTGTCAACGGCAGAGATCGCTGCGCTCAGGCAGGCCCGTATCCTGTTGAGGGGGAATGCATTGGGGGTGTGCGAGGTTATGGAAGCTGAACGCCGCACGCATCCTCAGCCGATGCGCTGTGGAAAAGCTGAGGATGAGAGTGGATATCGTGGGCTGCCGGAATTCGACAGCCCAACGTGGCTGCTTTACCAGACAAGACTTCACGCGGCTCCGAAGCGGACTGACACCAGTTTCGACACGCCCGGCTCCTGCATGGTCACGCCATAAAGCACTGGCGCAATGCTCATCGTTTTCTTACTGTGCGTGATGAGCACGAACTGAGTCTTGATGCTCATCTCTTTCACGAGCTCGGTGAAGCGGCCTACGTTGGCCTCATCGAGCGGCGCGTCGACTTCGTCGAGGATGCAGAATGGGCTGGGCGTGTACTGAAAGATGCCGACCAGAAGGGCGAGCGCGGTGAGCGCCTTCTCGCCGCCCGAGAGCAGCAGCACGCTTTGCAGGCGCTTGCCGGGAGGAGATGCAACCACGTCGATGCCACTCTCGGTGGTGTTTTCCTCGTCGGTAAGCTTCATGAATGCATGGCCACCGCCGAAGAGCTTCTTGAAAGTCACGCCGAAGTTCTCATTGATCTTCGCGAAAGCTTCCTGAAACTTCTGGCGCGAGACTTCGTCGATCTCGCGGATGGTCGCTGTGGTGTTCTCGATGGACGAGATCAAGTCTTTTCGCTGGCCGTCGAGGAATGTATGGCGCTCGGCGGTTTCGCGATACTCTTCGAGTGCCATCATGTTCACAGGGCCCATGGCCTCGAGCTTGGCGCGCATCTCGCGATACGATTGATCGCAGGTCACAAGTTCATCACCGGCGACGATGGCGAGAGTGGTGTCGGCGAGCAGAACGGGGCGCTCGATGCCAAGTTCGTTCAGGCAAGTATCCGCCATGTGCATGGAGTCGGCTTGCAACTTGGCGGCAGCGGCCTGCAATTCACCCCTGCGGTCGCGAGCTTGATCGAGAAGTTGACGCGCGCTGCGCAGGAGTTCGTCGATTTCGGCGAGGCGTGCGCGGAGTTGATCTTTCTCGAATTGAAGCAATCCCTCTCTTGCACGGCCTGCATTGCGCCCGGCTTCAAAATCGGCGGCTTGTTGTTCGAGCTGGAGATTTTCAGCTTCCCGCTGCACCTTCTCTGCGGTCGCAGCTTCGATTTGCGATGCGAGCGCGTGCAACCGCTCGCTCATCTCGCTGAATAAGGAATCGATGCGCCCAAGCACAGCCGCGGCGGAACGATGGCGCTCTTCCAGAGCTGCGACACGGGCTACGCGCTGAGAGCTGTTCTGAGCCGCGTCTTCGCGCCGCTGGCGCAGCAAGCCGAGAGATTCCTGTGCAGCCGTAATCTGCTGTTCAAGTTGAATGCGGGTCTGTTCCAGCGCGTTGATCTCCGCCTGCCGTGCCGTGATCGTAGATTCCTGCTCGGCACGCTCCGCGGCGATTCGTTGCAGTTCGGCTTGCGAAATGCTCATGCGCTCCGTAACGCGGGCCAGTTCGGAATCGAGCTGCTGCAGCATGTGGCCCGAGGTCATCGACTGATGCTCGGCTTCGCGCTTCTCGGCTTCCAGTCGCTCCAGCAGGGCAGAGAACTCTTTGATTTCTCTGCCGAGCGTGAGCACGCGCATCTCTTCATCGCGTAGAGCGCGTTCCAGATCTTCAAGCTGGCGCAGAACTTCCCGCAGTTCGCGCTTCATGGAGAGCGGGCCTTCGGTGCGCTGTTTCCCGCCGGTGACGGTCACATTGTGGAAACACTCCCCAGATTGCGAAAGAAAAAATGCGTCGGGATTTTCGAGAGCCAGGCCGCGCGCAGTGTCGGCGCCGGGAACGATGTAGCCGTCGCGAAGCTTGGGAAGAATCACTTCCAGCGACTTTCCGAAGCCGTTGAGAACGCGAATGGTGTGCTTCAAGGGCACAATGGACGCCGTCGGCGGTGCGCAGTGCGCCGCTTCATCGAGGACAAAAGAAAACTTAGCCTGCGCGTCTTCGGGATGAACCAGGAAGGTGGCGCGGCCATCTACGTTGCTGCGAAGCAAGCGTAGACCTTCGTCGGCCGCGTCCCACGATTTGACCACGATGTAGTTCAACTCATCGCGCAGAAAATCTTCTACAACATGCTCAAAACGCGGCTCGACTTCCAGAAAATCGGCGAGCACTCCCACCGGAGCGAGGCCGCTCTGCATTACGCCCGACTGAAAAAGTCGGCGAACGGATTCCGTGGAATATCCGTGTTCGGCGATCACCGCCTCGAGCGAGCCTTTCTTCCCCAGCGCCGTGGCAAACTCGGCGCGCAGCACGTCGAGATGAGTCTTGGCCTTCATCTCATCGAGACGCTTGGCTTCGATCAAGCGACGAAGCTGGCTGATCTCTTCGCCGATTCCGGCGACGCGTTGCGTAACCGTTTCGAACTCCAGCGCAAGCTGTCCGCGCTGGCCGCCGAAGGTTTCCACCTGAAAGCTGGCGTTGGCGATTTCATTTCGCAAGCGCCCAGCTTCGCGATCCGCACCCGCAAGCCGCTCTTCGGCCTGAGCGAGTTGGTTTCGCAGACGCGAGACCGACGACACCGTGTCAAAGATGGCGACGCGCGACTCTTCCTGCTGGTGTTCGAGTTCGGCCAGAGCGGTTGCCGCGGCTGCGGCCTCTTGCTGAGATAAAGCAAGTTCGTGTTGTGCCGCAGCCAGATCGGCGGCAGCGGATTCCAGGACTTGCCGGTTGGAATCGCGCTCGGCTTCGAGCGCGGTCACGCGATGGCGAGCCTGGGCGAGTTCCGCCTCGGCCGATGCCGAGCGCACCACAAGTTCAGCGCAGCGTTCTTCGTTATGGCGGCGGCGGGCGCGGGCTCGATCGATTTCCAAATCGAGCTGGCTAAGGCGGTCGCGATTCTCGTGCAGTTCGGCCTCGATGGCGTAGCTGCGTTCCGTGCCTTCGCTGTGCTCGGCCTCAAGTTGTTGCACGGCTTCGGTGCGGTGCTGCATGTCCTCGGCGAGCGCGTTGAGTTGGGAGTCGAGTTCCGCGCTTTCCTGCTCGATGGCGGCAAACTTGCTGGCCAGCACCACGCGCAGTTGAGCACGCATCTCATCGCGCAGCTTGGCATAGCGCTCGGCCTTCGAGGCCTGCCGCTTCAGCGAATTCATCTGGCGCGTCACTTCTTCGAAAATGTCATTGATGCGCGCGAGATTCAGCTTCGCATCTTCCAGGCGCGCCTCGGCAAGGCGCTTTTTGGTTTTGAACTTGGTGATTCCGGCTGCCTCCTCGAGAATCGCCCGCCGGTCGGTGGGGCGGCTGCTCAGAATCTGGCCGATGCGTCCCTGCTCGATAAGCGCATAGGTTTCCGGTCCGAGGCCGGTACCCATGAAGAGTTCCTGAATATCGCGCAGGCGGCAGAGTTTTCCATTCAACAAATATTCGCTATCGCCCGAACGGAACAAGCGGCGCGTGACTACGATTTCGCCCGCATGGAATTGTTGCTGATTGAACTTTCTGCGGCGAATCTTGAGCACAACCTGCGGCGCTCCACTTACAGCGGCAGAAGTAGCCACGGGAGCAACCGCATGAACTGGCAATGCGAACACCGGTTCATCGTCAGGGAAGGCGACCGCGATGGTAGTAATTTTCGAGCGGAGGATTTCAACTTCTTCTGTCCTGCCGGGCTGCGCATCTTCCACAGCGCGCTCGGTTTCTTCCGCAGCGCGCGCGCGAACGGCAGCTTCGTCCCAGTCGTCGGCTGGACGTCGCGATGCTTCCGCGGCGTTTCTTAAAGACTCGGCCGGAAGCTCATCCTGAATGTCGATCTCGGTGGGCGCATCCGCGTCGGCGCCGGGATACTCCTCGGGATCGATCAGCGTCAGCGAGACCTCGGCCATGCCCGTGGGCTTGCGATCGCGCGTGCCGGCAAAAATCACGTCTTCCATGCGCGAGCCGCGCAAGGTCTTGGCCGACTGCTCGCCGAGCACCCAGGAGATGGCGTCGGCAATATTCGACTTGCCGCAACCGTTGGGCCCGATGATGGCGGCAATACCATCCCCGTGGAACTTGAGGTCGGTGCGGTCGCAAAACGATTTGAAGCCGAGAATCTGAAGCCGCTTCAGTTTAAGCAACGTAAACTCCTTCAAAAAGCAGTGGCCGGTGGCCAGTTGTCAGTGGCCAGCTATTCGTAAAGCTGCCTGCTGACCTATTTACCAAACGGATACCTTTGCCTTCGGCAAAGTGCGGCGCTCGGTTCAGTCCGTCCCCGGCTGGGTTGGGCGGGCACAAATTACAGCAACTGTAACGGTGAAATGGGGGCCGGGTCAAGCAATATAACACTATATATTGTATGGCCTTAAGAGCGAGCGCGTTGGGTTGCACATGCATTGCAGCAGTTAAGCATTTTACGGGTGAGGAAGAACGAGGCAGGGAGAATCGCGAGAGCAGAACTATGGTAGCGCGCGGGCGCGGCAAAAACAATGCCTGCCTTAGTCGTGCGGTGCGTCGGGTAGCACGGCTGACTTTTTTCTCTTCGCTCTGCGATTTTGTTGCGGCGCTGGGGTGTCGGTTGCTGGGGGATTGAAGTAGGCGTCGCTGAAAATTACGTTGCCCTGAAAAGCTGTCATGCTGGCGCGATAGCGCTGGGTGGAGATGGTGGTACGAATCTCCGTTTTCGCTTCGTCCAGGGTCAAGGTTTGCCGGCTGATAATTTTGTAGATGAAGTGTGCGCCCGAAGGGTCGGAGAATACTTGGGAAACTTCTCCGGGCTTCAGGCCCATGACGGATTCGTGTTGTGGAGGCAGCGTAGCGCGGCGAACATTCTCCAGCTTGGTGTTGACGGTGGTTTGCCCGAATCCGGCATCCTTGTAGGCTTCGATTTGCAGCTGATCCGGGTCTTCGCCGCTCATGGCGCGGGCGCGGAGATCGGAGGCGACTTTTGCCATGATGTCTTCGGCGGATTGGTTCTGTGCGTCTTTGCTTAGGGGTTCTTGCTGCCCGGCGGGCGCGGCTTGCTTGGTGCGGGGGATGAAGATGCGCGCCACGGTCGCTTGCTCGAAGGAGTGCTGGTTCTTCTTGTAATAATCCTCGATATCGGAGTCGGTTATGTGGTTGGCTTCCGTTTGTAGCGCGTGGCTGAGATCCTGGCCGAGCAGCTGCATGCGGGCATAGCGCATCTCCTCTTCGAACTCGGGAGTTTTATCGAGGCCACGTTTTTCCGCGGCGGCAGACATTTTCAGATTGCGCGCATAGGCATTGGCCACATTGAGTTTAAGCGACAGCGTCATGCCCGGCTGGAGCGCTTCGGTGAGCTTTTCAAATTGCGCGCGCGTGATGACGGTTTGGCAGGGATAGCCGAGCGACGGCGGAACGGCGCAGAAATCGTTCACTGTGATGACGGGATCGTCGGGGCCGACCTTGGTTTCTGGAGCCTCACTCGCCGCGGGAGCTGCGGCTGCGGAAGTTGGCTCCGCTGGCGCAGCTTGCCCGCAGGCGAAGCTGGCGAGCAGGATAAACAAGAGACTCTGGAAGCGCATGAGTCAGTATCTCCGGCGCGAATGTTGTGCGGCGAATGAAGCGGGCACGCAAACTGGCTGCGTGCCCGGGTCGGAAGTTATCGTCGGTCCGCACATTATTTTTCAAAGGCTCCCATGTTGATTTGCCCGTTGGCATTGACACGGGGATTGCCATTGAAGTCGACCGTGCCGAAATCGGCGGAGCCCAGACTGGCGTTGCCCGTATTCTCGGCGGGCGAACTGGTCGGGATGTCGAAATTCGGCGTGGGCGAGCAAGTGGTGATCGGAGTCGGCGGCCCGCTCTCTTTAGTTGAGGTGCAGGTGGGTACGGTGAGGTAGTCGGGATTGGCGAAGACGGAATTCGTATCCTCGCCGGTCTTCGATTGATAGGACGAGAAGGAAGAGTAGCTTTTCGCGTTCAGCTCGAATGTGGTGGTGGAGCTCGTGGTGTAGAAATCGTTGTAATTGGAAGTCACCCCGCTGCCGGCTACGTAACCGTACATGAACAAACCTTCGGCGCCGGTGTAGACGACATTGTTCTCGAAGATGATTCCGGTGGCGCGGTATTGGATCTGGAACTCACCGCTGCCGGTTTTCTGAGTGTCGTTGCCGTACAGGCTGTTGTTGACAATGGTGATGTTGGTGCTTCCTCCGGTGCTGGATTTGTTGTAGCCGCCCACCGAAACGCCGCAGGAGTTGGCAGCATAGATCAGGTTGTTGCGAATGATCACGTTGCTTGAGACTTCTCCCTCGGTCTCGCTAGCGGCTTCGATATTCAGGTCGTTGCCGTAGAGCGTGTTGCGCTCAAACGTAACCTCGGTGCAGCCATCGCAGTACAGACCGTCCTCATCGTAGGAATTCCCTTCGCCGGGGTTTTTGAACGCGCTGTTGTTGTAGATGAGGTTGCCATAGACATCTCCATTCTTGGCCTGATCGTAGCCGGTGGGACCGACGCCCTCGAAACCGATGGCATCCATGCCGATGTTGTCGTTGTCGTAAATGGTGTTGTTCGCGACCACAAAGTTCTGAACGTTGCCGTTGTAGGTAGTGGTTTCGCTTTCGCCGGTGAGGCACCCGGTGACGGTGTTGCCGCTGACGGTCACGCTGAGAGCAGTGGAGCTGGTACCAAAAACGCCGATGCCATATGCATTACCGTTTTTTCCAGCCGTGGTTTGGATGTTCTTGACCGTGTTGTTCAGGATGTTGATGCCGGTTCCGCTGCCGGCAATGAGGATTCCGGCGGGAACGTCATTCTTGCTCGAGGTTTTGTAGTTCTGGAGGGTGAAGTTTTCGATGGTCAGGTAGCTGACGCCGCTGGTGGCACCGATCATAAACAAACCTTGGGTGTTGCAGCAGAGAAAGCCGTTACTGGATTCGAATGTGGGGGTGGTGCAGCAGGCGACTCCGGTTCCATCGACAATGGCCACACCTTGTCCGTTGAAAACGATGGGCTCGGTTGCGGTTCCTGAGTTGGCGAAGAGATCGCTCTCATTGTAGGTTCCGGCCCCGACGTAGACAGTGGCGCCTGCCGTAGCTTTAAGAGCCGCGTGTCCGATGGTGAGCCAGGGCGAGCTTGCACTGCCGCTGTTCGAGTCGCTTCCGCTTTTCGATACGTAGTAGGTTGCTCCGGATTGGGCAAGAAGTGAGGTCGCGGTGAACACGGCCAAGGCGAGAAGAGCAAGAGACAGCTTGCAAAGCGATTTCATTTTCCAATCTCCTTTTCAGCCAAACGTAAGTGCCCGACAAAACATCGGGGTTACAGCTTTTGCCCATGCCCTGAAATTCGAATTGCGGCAAAGCTTAGGACGGTTACGAATAATTGTCAATAGTTATGTTTGGTTTCGTTTTGGCAGATAATACGCTTGCGATTTATTTCTATTGCCACGTGAGGGAAGTGGAGCAGGTATAGGCCCCCTCGATTCAAAGTGTCGCTGCAAGTTAAGAGATGGTGTTTAGGCACCACGCGCTGGCGAATCGATTTCAGTGTTGCTCTCCGATATACCAGGGCGCACTGACGGTGAAGATGCGCTCATTGCCGCGGGCGAGCAACACCCATTCCAGCAAGCGGCCGCGTTGATTGTGGAGGAAGTATTCGTACCATTTGTCCTCAACAAGTTCAGGGATAACCACGACAATGCTGCGGGTGGGATGTTTCTTCGAAAGATCGAGAACGAACTGCACAATTGGAATAATGACGAAACGGTACGGAGATGGCAGCATGTGAAGCTCGGGCGGTTCCTTGCCGGCAGCGCGGAAGGGCTTCTCTACGTAGTGTTCCCACTCATCGTGAAGCAGTTCGGAATATTCGTTGGGCTCAACGTGCAAGGCAATCACTTCCGGCGATAGCCGGGCGGCAAATTCAATTCCCTGGCGTGTGATGTTGCTCCAGCGGTCGATGGCAATCACCGCAATGGGAGGCTTGCTGAGACCTTCCGCGTCAACGGGAACCTTGCAGTTGGTCATCACCTTTACCGAGTGGTAGTGGCGGCGGACAAGGGAGAAGAGAAAAATCGCTAAAGGAATAAACAGAAGGGTAATCCACGCGCCTTGCGCGAATTTCGCGACGAGTACCACGCAGGTCGTAATACCAGTCACTAGAGCGCCGAGTCCGTTCACAAATGCACTCTTCAACCAATGTGGGCCACGATTCTTTCGCCAGTGCATAACCATGCCGGCCTGGGAAAGCGTAAACGCAAGAAACGCGCCGACGGCGTAGAGCGGGATCAGGCGGTCGGTAACTCCGCCGAAAAGAAAAAGCACGCCGCCACATAGCACCGCCAGCACGACGATGCCATAGGTGTAGACAAGCCTGCGTCCCCGATAGCCAAAAGCGTGTGGAAGATAGTTGTTTTGCGCGATAGCCCGGCAGAGGCGCGGAAAATCGGCGAATGCAGTATTGGCGGACAGAGAGAGCACGACGAGAATTGAGCCGATCGTCAAGTAATAGAAAAAGCCTCTGCCAAAAACCGCAGCAGTGAGCATCGAGAGAATGCTCTGGTAGCCCGGTTGGCCCGGATCGGTGGCGGCGATTCCGTAAATTTTGACGAGGTATGAAATTCCCGCCAGCAACACCGCCAGCAGAAAAATAATCACGGTGAGAGTGCGCTGAGCATTCTTGACTGTGGGCTCCTTGAAAGCCTTCACACCGTTGCTCACGGCTTCCACGCCAGTCAACGCGGTGCAGCCACTAGCGAAAACCTTGAGCAACAACCAGAAGCTGACGGCTTCCGTTATGGGAGGCGGAGGCGGAAGAGCAACTGCAGGCGTGGGATGTCCGCCGCTGAGGAGAACACGTACAATGCCCGCAGTGATAGTGATAAGAAGCGTGCCCACAAAAAGATAAGTAGGAATCGCGAAAGCCGTGCCCGCTTCGCGCACGCCGCGAAGATTGAGAACGGTGATGACGATAAGAATTCCCACGCAGAGCGAAACGGTGTGCGGCAATAACGATGGAACCGCCGAGATCAAAGCGCCCACTCCCGCAGAGATGCCTACCGCGGCTGTCAAAATGTAATCGGCGAGCAGCGCGGCGGCAGCCAGTAAACCGGCAGGTGCGCCGAGGTTGAAGCGCGCCACAGTATAGGAACCACCGCCTGAGGGATAGGCGGCGATCGTCTGGCGGTAAGAAAAGTAAACGATTACGAGCAGCGTAATGATGGCCGCGCTAATGGGTACGATATAGCGAACGCCGAGAAGGCCAAGTGGGATGAGAAGGCTGAGAGCCGCTTCTGGTCCATAGGCAGCCGAACTAAGACCATCAAGACCAAAAATCGGAATGCCCTGTATCGGACTGATCTGTTCGGCACGTTCGTCGCTGGTCCGGATGGGTTTGCCGACAACTAGATCGAGTATGTTCATAGAACATCGGAGACCGGTGAATCATCCCCCAGGGCAGAACCAAGCTACTTGTGGGATGCCGAGGCGGCAGGCCCACATGGCCACTTCAGATTGCTAATTTGCCCCCAGCTTCTCGAAGAAAAGACAGATGGTTTCGATGCCGTGGTGGAAGTTAGGAATGTGAAACTTCTCGTTTGGAGCGTGGAGGTTGTCGTCGGGCAGTCCGAAGCCCATCATCACGCTGGGGATCCTCAAACCCTGGTAGAAATCGTTGACGATAGGAATCGATCCGCCGCTGCGGATGAAAACGGTTTCCTTCTTGAAAGTGTTGCGCAGCGCTTCGGTAGCAGCCTTGATGTAAGGATTGTCGGTGCCGACCACGCAGGCCGGACCTTTGCTCCACACTTTGATCTTAGTCTCGATTCCCTTGGGTGTGAGCTTCTTCACAAAGTTGCTGTAGCGCTTCAAGATGTCGTCAGGATCCTGGTTGGGCACAAGGCGCATGGAAACCTTGGCCGAGGCCTTGGCCGGAATCACGGTCTTGGCGCCGGCTGCAATAAATCCGCCGGGCATGCCATGAACTTCGAGTGTAGGCCGCGCCCAAGTGCGATACAGAACTGAGTAGCCCGGCTCGCCGGTAAGGACTTTCGATCCCACTTCCGTCTTGCGGTAATGCTCTTCGTTAAAGGGCAGACGCTTCCAGGCTTTGAGTTCGTCTTTGCTAGGAGCTTTCACGCCTTTGTAGAAACCGGGGATGAGCACATGGCCCTTCGCATCTTTCAATTTGCTGATGATCTCGATTAGGGCGAAGAATGGGTTAGGAGCGGCGCCACCGTAAACTCCGGAGTGCAAATCGACCTTGGCTCCGTAGGCTTCGATCTCGGTATAGACAAGGCCGCGGAGTCCCACGCACAGGGTGGGCAGGTTGGGAGCGAAAAGTTCTGTGTCGCAGACGAGGGCGAAATCGGCCTTCAGCTTGGGTTTCTGCTTGCGGACATACTCGGCAATCGATTCACCACCCACTTCTTCTTCGCCTTCGAAAATCACTTTCACATTGATCGGTAGTTTCCCGTTGCTGGACTTCATGAGCGACTCGAGGGCTTTCACTTCCATCCAGAGCTGTCCTTTGTCGTCCACTGCGCCGCGGGCATAGATGTTGTTGTTGCGCTCGGTGGGTTCGAAAGGCGGAGTCTGCCACTCATCGAGAGGTTCCGCCGGCTGCACGTCGTAATGCGCGTAGCAGAGCGCGGTCGGCTTGCCTGCGGCGTGCAGCCAGTCGGCATAGATGAGTGGGTGGCCCTTGGTCGGAATGACCTCAACATTTTCCATGCCGATGCGCCGCAGTTCGTTGGCGACGAAGTCGGCTGCTTTTTGGACGTCGGATTTGTGCTCTTCGAGCGTACTCACGCTGGGGATGCGAAGAAGATCTTTGAGTTCGTTGAGAAAACGCTGCTGATTATTGCGGGCAAAATCGACGGCGGGAGAAGCCATGAGCTGATCCTTTCTGGTGCACAATAATACGGAATGATGGCTGCGGAAACGCCTCAGTATAACTGATTGGGACGAGGGCTTAATGCTAGGTTTGTGCCGCCGCGCCTCGCTTCGCTCGGCGGACAGCCGAGGCGGCTGTCCCCACATGAGCACAGCCAAGTTCGACAGCGTTAGTTTGAAAATCTTGCCGGTGAAAATAAGGTCAGGTCATAGGCGCAATTCTCTTCTGTGATCACTTGTGCCATGACTTGCGCCGTGATGGGAGCCAGGAGAATGCCGTCGCGAAAATGGCCGGTCGCGACGTAATAGCCGGTCGTGGCGGTGGGGCCGAGAATGGGCAGGGAATCAGGGGTTCCGGGACGCAGCCCGGCCCAGTCTTCAAGAATCTTTGCGTTGCGCAACTCTGGCACCAATGCGACCGCCGCATGGTGCAGGTGTTGAATCGTATCGACGTCGGTGCGCTTGTCAAACCCGGCCTCTTCCAACGTAGTTCCGACGATGATCCGTCCGTCGCTGCGCGGTATCAGGTAAACCTGAGGTGTGCGGATTACGTGTTTCAACAAAGTTCGAGACGGTGCGGCCAGGCACAGCATTTGTCCTTTGACGGGACGGGTGGGGAAGGCGTGGGGTGCGATCTGCCCAGACCACGCGCCCGCACAGTTAACGACTTTCGGCGCGTCGAATGTGGTCTTGATCGTGGTAACGCTCGCGACGCGGCCGTCAATTTGATTCACGGTGGTGACTGAATCGCCAGAAGAAAAATCGACGCCGCGATGTTTGGCCGTTTTGAGCGCGGCAGCGGTCAGCGCTCGCGGATCGACGCTGCGCTCTTTGATGTAGTGGAACATCTCCTGTCGGGATTCCTGATCGAAGTTGAGCTTCGCCATGGCAGGTTCCAACTCACTTAGCTCTGCTGGATGTAACGCTGAACTCTGCAATCCCGGATGGCGAATATGATCCGAAGAGAGAACAAGAATTGTGCCTTGATCCCGCAGATCAACTTTCATGCCCGATTCCACTTCCAACTCATGCGCGAACTCTGGGTACATACGGGCACTAGCTGTGGCCAGCGGTTGTAGAACATCAGGCGTTTCCAACAAACAATCCACCAGCATCCCGCCCGCGGCGGACGAGGCTTCCCGCCCGGGCTCACCACGCTCGACGATCAGTACACTCGCACCTTTCTTGCGCAACTCAATCGAAAGCGAGAGGCCGATGATGCCGCCTCCGATGATGATTACGTCCCAATTCCTCATCTCCGCATTGTAGAAGAGTCTTCGAATCCAAAAACATTCTGTCGCGGCGGAAAGTCTGCGACAAGCCTGCGCGCCGATCGATCTGGGGAGTTACTTTCGTGACCTGTCCCGCATACCTCTTGTTATACAAACCGCACCCTTCGACACCTATAATCCGTTCAAACGCACAGGAAAAGCAGGGAAGAGCGAAGCATCGTGTTCTTCCGGCGATGGAGCGATGGAGAGGTTCGTGGCGAAGGCTATCTCGATTCCTAACACAAAAGCAGGGCAGAATTCCGCGTCCGCATCGGTTTGGCTCTACGGACCATGGCTCGATCTAATCGTGGGTTGCAGCGCGTGGTCAGCTCCGCTCTTGCTGCTTTCGTACGTTTCCATCGCATCGAGCACGCGCGCGTGGTCGGTGATTTTTTATGCTCTGGCGCTTTTCTTCAACTATCCCCACTACATGGCGACGATTTACCGCGCGTATCATCGTCCCGAAGACTTTCACAAATATCGCATCTTTACCGTCTACACAACCGCGCTGATCTTGCTGACGGTATTACTCTCGCACTTCTGGTTGGGAATTCTTCCGTTTATCTTCACCCTCTATCTCACCTGGAGCCCATGGCATTACAGCGGCCAGAATTACGGCCTGTTCATGATGTTCGCCCGCCGCGCTGGAGCGAGTCCAAGCACAGCAGAACGTCGCGCGCTGTACGGCGCGTTTATCACGTCTTATCTTGTTCTGTTTCTGAGCTTCCATTCCGGACCTTCTACCGACCCGTTATTTATTTCGCTCGGAATTCCGCTGGTTGTAGGGCGTGGGCTGCAAATCGGACTCGGCGCGGCTTTTCTCATTTTCTCCATCTATGGTTTGTCGGGCCTGGTGCGGGCTATCGGATGGCGAAAGATGACACCATGTCTGACGCTATTCTCGTCACAATTTCTCTGGTTTCTGCTGCCAGCGGCGATCTCGCTGATCAAAGGAATCGATTTCCCGCAAAGCCGCTATAGCACGGGCGTACTGGCGGTGATGCATTCCGCGCAATATCTCTGGATCACAAGCTACTACGCGCGACGGGAGGCGTCCGAGGCCTCGGGCCGAAGCTGGCGTCCCTGGGCTTATTTCGGCGTGCTCGTCGTGGGCGGAATCGCGTTGTTCGTCCCCGGACCGTGGCTGGCCAGTCGCGTCTTCCATCACGATTTCAGTGCCAGCTTTCTCATCTTCACGGCGCTTGTGAACCTGCATCACTTCATTCTTGACGGCGCAATCTGGAAATTGCGGGATGGACGCATCGCATCTCTATTGCTTAATTCGAAAGATCGATTGGCCGGTGCCGCCTCCGAGGCTGGAGGCAGGTTCTCCGCGGCATGGGAGTGGCTTTCCGGAAGTACGTCTCGCGCTCATGCTGTGCGGGTTGGCGCCGCTCTGCTGCTCCTCGCATGGGGAACGGTAGATCAGGCGCGTCACTACCTTGCGCTTCGATCCGAAAATGTGAGCGACTTGCAGCGGGCCGTTTCGCTCGACTCCTTTGATAGTTTGTTGCAGACTCGGTTGGGACATCGGGAACTGGAAGATGGTCATCCGCAGCAAGCCGAAGCTGCGTGGAAGAATGCGATAAACTCGAATCCGGCCGATCCCGCGCCGCGGCAGGCTCTACTGCGCTTTTTAATTGAGCACAAACGTTTCGATGAAGCTTTCGACTTGACGGAAGCGTCGCTCCATTACACACCGCGAGACGCCAATCTTTTGTTGGATCATGGGCTGCTGGCAATGCAGCGCGGTCATCTTGACGCTGCCGTAGACAGTTGGAAACAGGCTGTTGCCATCGATCCCGGCCAGGCGCTGGCCCAACTTTATTTAGCAAACGAACTCGATCATGAAGGCAGGCCAGCGGATGCAGCTTTCCATTACAAAGCATTTTTGAGCAGAATCGCCCAGCAACCTGCGGAGAAGCGTCCCGAGCCGGAAAAGGTAATTGCAGTAGCGCTACGCATGGCCGATTGCCAGGCCCGCGCATCCCAAACGGAGCAGGCGGTTCAATCTTACGAGTTAGCCGCGAAGATTGCGGCGCAGACGAAACAAACCAAACTTGAGAGCATGGCCGACGTGAATGAAGCTGCGATCCAGGCGCAGACAGGAAAAATGGAACAGGCTCTTGCACTTTATCAGCACTCCCTGCAGTTGGATGAATCGATTGGCGACCGGACTTCGAGTGCCGAAGATTGGCTTGCCTATGGCCGTTTTCTCGAAAGCGCCGGATTTTCCGCTCGCACGGTCTATGCCTGTTTTGTAAAAGCTGCGAGCCTGCAGTCTGCGCTGCCAGACGCGTCGCAACGCGAGTTCCTGGCTGAGGCCAGTGCGAAAGCTGAAAAGCTGGTCGGAGCGGAAGCGAACGCGATCCGCCGCAATCCGGATCCCTTTATACAAGAAGCTTTGGCGCTAAAGCGTTAAGCGCGAGGCACCGCAGGCATCTTTCCCCGTACTTCTACACTCAAAACATTGGGCAGATATTCAAGCATTCTCAATAGGCTGCGCCCATCCGGCATCCTACGCACTAATTGACAGTACCGGACTTGTGCTAAACAATTGAGGGAACCAAACATTTAAGGACAGTTAGTTCTGGGAGGAACTATGCCGGAAGAAGGCGAACAAATACCCATGGAACATGTTGAACCACAATCGAACACTGGAAAATGGATTCTGCTTTTCCTGGCGATCATTTTTGTTGCGGGTGCAGTCTATGGGTTTGTCAACACGCAGCAACACGTCGATAAATTGACGAAGGACTTAGGCGACAGTCAGGCGCAGGTGGCGGAGCTGAAGAGCAGAATGCAAACTGCTGAAGCCTCCGAAGATGCGCTGGCCCACCAAGTAGGACTCACGAAAAAAGAACTGGCTCAGCGCGCTGCGGAACTTCAGGCTCAGCAAAAGGCCACAGAGTCACGCCTGGAGAAAGAATCCAGCGAGGAGAAAGCGCAGATTGGTGCAGTGAGCGGGGAAGTATCCGGCGTCAAGACCGACGTGGGTGGAGTCAAGACCGACGTAGCCTCCACCAAGGCCGACCTGGAAGCGACCAAGGCTAAACTGCAAAGCGCAGTGGGCGACCTGGGCGTGCAGAGCGGATTGATCGCGAATACTCGCGGCGATCTGGAGGTGCTCAAGCATAAGGGCGACCGCAACTATTATGAGTTCACCCTGCTTCGCGGAGCGAAGCCGCAGGCGGTGGCGACTGCGAGTCTGCAACTCAAGAAGACAGATGCCAAACGTGGCAAGTTCACGATCAATGTGACTGCAGATGACAGGACCATCGAGAAGAAGGATCGCAATGTCGCCGAGCCGATCCAGTTCTACGCCGGACGGGATCATCTGCTCTTTGAGCTGGTGGTTTGGACGGTGGACAAAAACAAAGCCACCGGCTACCTGAGCACGCCAAAGAGCGCACCCACTCCGGTGACTGCCAATTGAACGGAGTGCTTTTCCCGGCGGGCGCGCATGTAGCACTGCAAATTGCGCTGCGCACGAAGTGATTTACGTGGCCGTACTGATTGGGTATGCCTCTGCGCAGCTCCGGGTGTACACTGCTTGCCGATTGGCCGCAGAGACTGCAGAGACTGTTTGCGCTCGCCTCATCCCCCGCATAGGCGAGACCCTTGGTAGCGGAGTTTCTCCTTATGACGTTCACACAATCTCGATTTGTCTGCGTTGCTCGGCTCGCGATTCTTGTAATTTTGTTCGCCACTTGCACCTTAGCCGCTGCCCAAAGCGAATTCGTGGCTTACGCCTTTCCGGCCGGCGATGCCACAGGATGTCCTGAAGGAGGCCTGATTGCTGACAGCGCGGGCAATCTTTATGGCACTTCGAGCGGTTGCGGCACGCTTCCTGGAACGGTTTTTGAACTGTCGCGACCTGTACCCCCCAAGAAAGCGTGGACACATGCTGTGCTCTATCAGTTCACCGGCGCCTTGGGCGGGCGTACCAGTCCTGATGGGAGCGCTCCCATGGCCGGACTTCTCTTCGATGGCGCGGGCAATCTCTACGGCACTACGACAGCAGGCGGGACTTCGGCTTCCGGAACTGTATTCGAGCTTTCCCCTCCCGCGATCGCCGGAGGGGACTGGACCGAAACCGTGCTTCACAGCTTTCATAGAGGGCCCAACGACGGTGCTTATCCAAGCGGGGGTCTTGCTTGGGATGGTGAAGGCAGGCTTTACGGCGTCACTTCCGAGGGAGGAAAGGGGAGTTGCTCCGATGCGGGTTGCGGTACTGTGTTTCAACTGTCACCCCCCACCACGCCGGGCGGAGCGTGGACGGAGACTGTGATCAACTTTTTCTTCGGACCAGACGGAGGCCTTCCCAGCGGCACGCCAATATTCGACTCGGAGGGTGATATCTACGGCACGACTCAATTCGCGAATGATAATCCCGGCGTGGTCTACAGACTCAAGCCTCCGGCAGAGTCGGGCGGGGCATGGGCCTACAAGGTGCTGTACATGTTCAATTCAAGTGTTTCCGACGGCGCCTTTCCAACTGGACTGACTCTCCGCGGCAGAGGCGTACTCTACGGCACTACGGATGGCGGCGGCGCGAACAATGATGGCACCGTCTTCCAATTGACGCCTCCTGCGGTGGCAGGCGGAGCTTGGACCGAAACAATCCTGCATGAGTTCGCCGATAGCGACGGCGCTTTTCCGCTGACTGGTTTGATTTTCGACCCCGCAGGAAACATTTATGGAACGACCTTTCAGGGCGGCGACTCTACCGCGTGCCAGAATGGCTGTGGTGTTGTCTTCGAGCTGACTCCGCCTGCCTCGACCGGTGAGGGATGGACTGAGACAACAATGCACAGCTTCCAGGCTGGAAAAGACGGCGCTACGCCGAACGGCGGCCTTATCCGAGCCAAGAACGGTGAACTGTTTGGCATCACTACCTCCGGCGGAGCCAACGGGCAGGGTACGCTGTTTGGCATCGTCCCATAGAGTTGGCACTGTAAACGCGAAGCGAGACGATGCTTACAGTTTCTTCGACTTTCGGGAGATCAGTGGCTTGCTGGTTTGATTTCAGACGGAAAGATAAGCGTGAGGTCGGGCAAATGACGCCGTTCGACCTCACGGCGCAGATTCATTCAGGGGATTCTTTCAGCCGAAGTAAGTCTAGCTCTATTCCATCGGAACAAATTTAACACATACTGGCTGCGATACATCCAGAACCTTGCCGGTTGGCGTAAGGCGGCCGGTTTTCTGATCGATGCGAAAGATGACGATGTTATCTGACTTTTCATTGGCGGCAAACAGCAGCTTGCCCGTGGGATCGATCTCAAAGCTGCGGGGGCTTGCGCCCTTGGTCGATGCGTACTCAACCAGTGTCAGCGTTCCTTTGTTTGGGTCGATCGCGAATACCGTGATGCTGTCATGTCCTCGATTCGAGGCGTAGAGAAATTTTCCCGAAGGATGGACTTCGATCTCGGCATCTTCGTTCAGCTTTGTAAAGTCTTTGGGAATCGTTGAAATTGTCTGCAGAGAATTTAAAATGCCTGCCGCGCTGTCATAAGCATACGTAGTAACCGTGTTTCCCATCTCGGTGAGCACATAGGCAAACTTGCCGCTAGGAGCAAACGCGAAATGCCGCGGGCCGGCTCCTGGAACGGCTTTGGCGAATGGTGGCGTGTTGAGAGTAAGCGAACCTTTGGTGTTGTCGAATTTGTAGACGAGCGTTTCGTCGAGGCCAAGATCGTCCACAATGGCGAAACGATCGTCGGGCGACAAATCAATCGAGTGAGCGTGTGGCGCTTCCTGGCGCTCAGGATTCGTGCCGTGGCCGGTATGCTGCACGAAGGCGGAAGCCTCACCTAGGCGGCCATCTTCGAGTACGGGGAATGACGCGATACTTCCGCCGGTGTAGTTTGCCACCAGAACGTATTTTCCAGTTTTATCAACGGTGATGTAGGCAGGATCGGCGCCGCCAGACGCGACCTCGTTTAGGAAAGTGAGTTTGCCGGTTGCGCGGTCGATCGCGAAGGCACTGACGCCTCCGCTTTCCTGTCCTTTATAGTTGCCAATTTCATTCACCGCGTAAAGGAAGCGGTGGTTCGGATGCACAGCGAGAAACGATGGATTGGTGGTCTCTGCAGCCAGACCGACCGGAGTCAGTTTCGCGGTGGTGGCGTCGAAGCGATAGGCGTAGATGCCCTTACTCGTGCTGCCATCTTGGGTGTAGGTGCCGACATATACGAAATAGTTTTTGTGCGCGGCTTGGGGCGCAGCGCCGGCGCAAACGGTTAGGAGCAGAAATGCAAACAGGAGTCCAAACGTCAGAGTATGGCGGTGAGTTGAGTTCATCGTTCTATAAGAGCGCATGTGCCGGGTTTGACGCAAGGCGGTTACTTGGTCAGCACGATCGGCAATGGCTGATCGTAGGGCTGAATGACGGCGCTCACAGAGCGGCGCCGGTTGAAATCTTCCAGCGTCACGGGAAAGCTGACGATCACGGTTCGCTGAGTCTGTTGGCCGGGTGGCAGTTTGTCTTCCGGGATTAGAGGCGGCATCGCGCCGGTTTTCAGCGCAGGGAAGGCTTGATAGTAGCGATCGAAGTCGACTGCGGAAACGGCGTTGCTGTTTTGCTCACCGCTCGCGGTGACTAGCTTGCCTTGAACGTCGTGCACCCAAATCGGTTTCTCGCCCGAATTTCGCAGGTTGAAAGTGAGGGCGACCAGAGTCGCACCCTGGCCGGGGAGTTCGACTGCGGCTACATTGTCGAGTGATCCTTCGCCTTGCGGCTTGGCACGCTGCAGAAATGCCACGATGCCAACAATGATAAGTATTCCACCTATGGTTAGGAGCACAACTTTGGCCGGCGGCAGATTGCGCTTCGCGGTGCCAAATTCGTCGCCGATGCGGATAGTGGGACCACGCTGCGCCGATGGAGCGGGGCTGGAAGGTGCACCGGGCATTTGTGGAGGATTGGGGATTTCGTCAGACATAAGTTCCTTATGCGTCCTGGTCCGCTGAGTCCTGAGTTTCAAACTCGGCTACGACTTCCAGATCGCGGTCACCGCTGTTCCAGACCTGCTCTCGCGCGTCGTGCGGCATAATTATGCAGCCCTTGGACGCAGTACCGGGAGTTATGATCGAGTCGCCGTGCATCAGAAAGCCGCTGCGCCCGAAAGTATTGGTAGTCGGGGCTGGCGTGAGCGTCAGCACATATGGACCATGCTCGGCGGTATTAATTGGCGGTCCGGATATGATCCAGTCGCCTTGCGGAATCGGACCAACATTTTCCATTGCCTGCATATCTGGATTGTTCTTGCCGTCGTCAAATCCTGAGTAGCCGGTAGCTACGAGTTGACCATCTTGCAGCAGGTTGCCGCTCTTCTGCGCGTACGTCCACATACTAACCTCCGGCACTCTTGCGCTCCGATTGATGGGCCCTGTGTTGGCGATGATATCCGGTCCGCGTCATGCGGGCAACTTTGCGATGGGAGAACATTTTCGTGGCTGCATCTCGAATTCGCACCACCAAGTTACCAGCCGTGCTTCATCGCCTTCGCGAATCGTTCCGCGGGCAGAGTGTTCAGCACATCATCTTTGGTAAGCCATGCCCGCCGTGCCTGCAAAATGCCGTGGCGAATCTTGTCGAGATGAGAGATGTGATGGGAGTCGGTGTTGATCACGATCTTTACGCCGCGCTGCTTGGCCTGGCGCAAGTGCACGTCGTTGAGGTCGAGGCGATCGGGGTAGGAGTTCAATTCCATTGCAACCTTATTCTTTGCTGCCGCCGTAAGCACCGCGTCCATATCGAAGTGATAAGCATCGCGGCGAAGCTGAAGACGTCCGGTCGGATGCCCGATGATGGAAGTGTTCGGATTCTCGACGGCTTTAAGTAGCCGCTCGGTCATCTTCGTCGGCTCCTGATTGAAAACGGAATGCACGCTGGCGATAACAACATCCATCTGCGCAAGAACATTGTCGGAAAGATCAAGGTCGCCATCGGCGAGAATGTCCACTTCAATTCCGGCGAAGATGGTGATTCCGTCAATACGGTTGTTGGCATCGCGAATCTTCTGAATGTGGGCCACGGCGCGCACATCGTCGAGGCCGTTGGCGAAGGCTAAGTTCTTTGAGTGATCTGTGATTGCCATGTATTTGTAGCCGTGTGCTTTGGCGGCTTCGGCCATTTCTTCGATGGTGTTCTTGCCGTCGGTTTCGACAGTGTGCATGTGCACGTCGCCCTGAAGATCTTCGAGTGCGATTAGAGTCGGTAGCGTGTGCTTTTCGGCGGCGTCGATCTCTCCAAGATTTTCCCGCAATTCGGGAGGAATGTAATCGAGCTTGAGCTTGGCGTAGATTTCTTCTTCGGTTCTTCCCGCGACCGGCTTCTCGGTCTTGAGATCGGCGAGGCTGTACTCGTTGAGGGTGTAACCCATCTTGAGAGCGCGCTGGCGCAAGGCCACGTTGTGGGCCTTTGATCCGGTGAAATATTGCATGGCCGCGCCGAAGGATTCCGGTGGAAGCAGGCGAACGTCCACCTGCAAGTCGCTGCGCAGACGAAAGCTGATTTTGTTATCGCCCTGCGCGATGATGCTCATGATCGGCGGATATTTCGCGATGTATTGCACCGCCTGCGCGCGTTCTGCTTCGCTGCAGCAGGCTGTACCGGTTACAAGAATATCGAGATCGCCCACGGTTTCGCGGCCGCGGCGCAGAGAGCCCGCTGGCGTAATCCGGTCGATACCGGGAAACTTTGCGAGATACTCGGTGAGCTTGTTTGCCTCCGCTTCGGCGGCGTCGATGAGAAATCGTCCTGAGATTCGGCGATAGTCTTCGATCGCCTTCAGTAATTTTTGTTCGTGCTTCTCGCCCATGCGCGGTAGTTCGCGGATCTTGCCCTCGCGCGCCAGTTTTTCCACGCCATTTACATCA
The DNA here is from genome assembly GCA_963838015.1 of uncultured Acidobacteriaceae bacterium. Classification (GTDB taxonomy): domain Bacteria; phylum Acidobacteriota; class Terriglobia; order Terriglobales; family Acidobacteriaceae; genus Sulfotelmatobacter. The sequence continues at coordinate 145,671 of CAWIPG010000003.1, forward strand.
CAAATCTGATGAGAGCTCCAGATCAGCGCAATGGTCTTCGGCCCTAGGCCCTGGATCTTCAGCAACTGCAGCATCGAGGGGTTATATTTCTTGAGCAGATCGACCTGCACAGTAAGGCTGCCGTCTTTAAATAGCTCCTGCAGGTTGACCAGCATGCCTTTGCCGATGCCGGCAATCGCGAGCACCTTTTTCGGCTCGCCAATGATGTCTTTAATCTGTTCGGTGTGATTCTCGATGGCTTGAGCGGCGTTACGGTAGGAGCGAATGCGGAAAGAATCCTGGCCGTCGATTTCGAGCAGGTCGGCGGTTTCGTAGAGGATGTTGGCGATGGATTTGTTGTCCATGGGTCAGGCTAAGGTTAAACGAGTTCAAAGAAGAGAGCCAATGTCAGCGGCTTAAGCGACCGCCGGGGAGGCAGTGCTGCGGTCGTCCGTTGTTTGCCGCCGCCTCACCCGAATGATGAGTAAAACAATGCTTGCCAAGCTGGTGGAGCTTGAGGCCATGCGCGCGAATTCGCCTGTTCCGACGAGGCCGCTGGCCAAACTCACGGCCGCCATCGTGATCAAGGAGGCAAGAAAGAATTCGAATCGTGGAATGGGCGATCGTTCTGGAATGAGTAAGAGAATGAAGATGAACCAGAGCGGGGCAAAGCTGTCAGTTCCAAAGATTGAAAAAGGATGAGTGAACCACATCAACACGATTACCGGAATCACGGCGAAACATAGGAAAGCGTTTTTCCAGAGCTTTCGCCGCAAGTGACCTACGCCATACCCCACGGCAAAGATGCCGTAAATGAGAAACAATAACCGATCGGCTGGAACAACAAGACCCGGGAAGAAACGGCTTGCGATATATTTGATCGCCGAGAGGCCAAGCCAACCGGCTGCCACACAAGCGAGGAAGATAACGAGTGCAGTTCCTAGAAGAAAAATGCCGAGCAGTGTGTTAATGGCAATATCGCGGCGGCTCATCGGGATATAGGATTCCTGCCTGCGGCCAAGTATATTCTTGCCAGCCGTCTCGCACAATGAAGTAATCGATCAGGCGCTCTTGATAACGTTAGCGGCCTGTGGGCCTTTTTGGCCCTCGGTGATTTCGAACTCCACCGTATCGCCCTCCTGCAGGCTCTTGTAGCCCTCGGATGTAATCGCGCTGTAGTGTACAAAGACGTCGGGGCCATCAGCGCGTCCGATAAACCCGTATCCTTTTGCGTTATTAAACCATTTCACGGTGCCTTTCAAACGTTCCACGTAACCCCCGCTTTCCGCACGTCTTTCAGTCGGGGGGGCTAAAGACGTGCCCGCATAGGATGCATTTTGGAGCGATTGGGATGGTGTGTCAAGACGAAATGGTTGCGGGGCGAGGGAAAAGCATTTGTGATGGTATGGCCTTGCTCCGCTCGGCGAACAGGCGAGGCGGCTGTCCCCACATGAGCATAAGTTGAATCCTATTTTCCCCGAGTTTGGTGATCGAGCCACAGGACTGAAGAGATGGTTTTGGCGTCGCGTATGGTGCCGGTCAAAACCATGCGAACCGCCTTGGGAAGCGGGATCATGCGCTTGTGGATCACTTCATCCGGTTCCGGTTGCGCCGGGCCGGGCCGAATACCGGTGGCCAGATACACGGACATGGTTTCAGCCACGAAACCGGGACTGGCGTAGAAGTGGAGAATGCGACGCCAGTGCGTGGCCGTGTATCCGGTTTCCTCAAGCAGTTCGCGTTTGGCCGCGGGCAGCGCGGTTTCGCCGGGATCAATACGTCCGGCGGGCAGTTCCCACAGATAGTCGTTAGCGGCATGGCGATATTGACGCTCGAGCAGGACATAAGGTGTGGAGCGAGATTCATCCACGGCCAACACAACCACTGAGCCGCTGTGGTGAATAACATCGCGACGGGCGCGGATGCCTCCGGGCTCCTGCACGTCGTCGGTACTCACCCAGAACACGGGGCCCCGATACACCGTGCGCGAGGAAATTATTCTTGCCTTCGAGTGTGAATTCTTACGAGATTTGGCAGGCTTGGTGCGAGCAGCTTTGGGCATGTAAACAATAATAGAACAGGGCAGGGAATAGGGCTGCTTCTGCTATGCTGCCGGGCATGTCTGCAAGACGTTCGACAAAGTCGCATATCGCAATCGTTGGAGCCGGGAATCTTGCAAGTGCACTGGCCGTCTCCTTGCGCGAAGCGGGATACGTGATCGAGCAAATCATTACTCGCTCCGGTGTGGCGTCTTTGCGACGGGCGCGGCGGCTCGGGCGTGAGGTTGGGGCACCCGCGGTTGCGGCTGGGCGGGCGAAGATTCGTGCCGAGATCGTTTGGTTTTGTGTTCCCGACGGAGTGATCGCTTCGGCCGCACAATCCCTGGCGGAAGCGGCGGATTGGAGCGGTAAGATAGTGCTGCATTCCAGCGGCGCACTGACCAGCGATGAACTTGGCGTGCTGCGCAAGCGAGGAGCAGTTGTTGCATCCGTGCATCCGCTGATGACATTCGTGCGGGGATCGCACCCTGCGCTCAACGGAGTCCCGTTCGCAATCGAAGGCGATTCGATCGCGGCGCGGACTGCGCGCGCCATCGTGCGAAATTTGCGCGGACAGCCTTTCACCATCCGCAAAGAGTACAAGGAGGCCTATCACGGCTGGGGGACCTTCATCTCACCGCTGCTGACCGCATTACTGGCGGCTAGCGAGCGTGTGGCCATGGCGGCAGGGGTCAATCGAAAAGCGGCAAGAGAAAGAATGCTGCCGATTCTCCAACAGACCTTGGCGAACTATGCGCGGTTGGGAGCGGCGGAATCCTTCAGCGGTCCCGTTCCGCGCGGCGACGTGGCAACAGTTCGAAAGCACGTCAAGGTGCTAGGCAAGATTCCGCAAGCTCGGGAAGTCTACATTGCGCTGACTCGGGCGGCTATGCGCGATCTGCCGGCAAGAAATCGTGCGACTTTGGAAAAGATACTCAAGTAGGAATTGCGACGACATTCACCTGGGAACGCGATAGGAACTGCGGCGCCGCTGCTTGTACTAGGGATCCATTCGACTCCGTAGATGATTCGCTCTCGCGAACCATCTACTACGCTCAGGATGACAACGTCGAATTGAGGGCATCGAGATGACAGACTCACGAGCTGAATAGATGGCCGAGTTTTTCCTTCTTCGTCTTGAGATACTCTTCGGCGTACGGACTGGCCTCGACTTCACACGGCACCCGCTCCACAACTTCCACGCCAGCGCGCTCCAGAGCATCGACTTTGTTGGGATTATTCGAAAGCAGACGCACGCGAGTTACTCCGAGCGATTTCAGTATCTGGCCGGGCAAACCAAAGTCCCGCTGATCGGCTTTAAAGCCTAGCCGCTCGTTGGCTTCCACGGTGTCCAGTCCTCCATCCTGCAACTCATAAGCCTGCAATTTAGCCATGAGCCCGATGCCGCGGCCCTCCTGTTGTTCGTAAATTAGGATGCCCGCGCCGAGGTCGCGAATCATGCCAAGCGCCATCTCGAGTTGTTGCCGGCAATCGCAGCGTAACGAATGAAAAACGTCCCCGGTGAGGCATTGCGAGTGAATCCGCACCAGTGGAGGCGTGGATTGAATATCCCCCATCACCAAAGCGACGGCTTCCTCCACGCGGCGGCTTCCATCCGCGCCGGATTCGGCACGAAAGCCATAGATGCGGAACCTGCCCCAGCGCGTAGGAAAATCCGCGGATGCGAGCTGCTGAACTGAATTTTCGGTCACACCGTAATTATAGCGGCTGCGGAATCAGCCGAAGACGACGGTCAGGCCTCACCGCGGGCCTTGAAGGGAAAAATCGCGTCTTGTTTGGAAGGAATGGGAACGCCATTGTGCGTGGCCGGGAGAAAGTGCCAGTTCTCCAGTGCTGCCAAGCATTTGTCGTCGATCGCCGGACCGAGGCTCTGCAAGACGGTTTTGCGCACGATCTCTCCCCGCTCGTCGATCGTGATTTCGATAATGACTTTACCCTCGGAATCGGGCCGTTGCCACGGATAGATGAGGGGATCGGAAGTTGCGATGGGTAGGGCCGGACGGATCTCATCGCCATAAACAGGACTCCCGGGCGCACTCCCGTAGGGAAGTCCGGCTGCTGCTCCGTGGCCTAGCTTGGAGAGCGTTGTTGTGTTTGCGTTGTCTTCGGCGGGAGATGGAGAGAGCGGCAGTTGTGGCAATGGCAGCTTCGCCAATGCGGTGTTCTGTTTCAAGACCAGCTTCTCGTGCCCCAACCGCTGATGACGATATCTCTCGCTTGCGCGGTCCGATGAACTGGTGGTGCTGTCGTCAGGGGACTGGGTAGGAAAGTAAAGTTGAGTTACCACTTTGCCATTGTGTCCGGGCGCGACGGAAGTTGGGTTCAACAACTGCGGTTCCGGTGTATGCAAGAGCCAGGCGAATAGCAACCCGTGCAGCACGACCGAAGTTGCCAGCACTCCGCGCTGACGCGTCGATTTCCCAGCATTCAGTTGCGCAAACATTTTCGGGCGCCCCCGCTCAGCCCACTGTGCTTAATGTTAGGTTAGACGCGTGGTGGGGGAGTTCGTCAAGGGTGTTTTAGGCCGTTTGTTTTCCTCCAGTAACCGGTACGGGACAAAGCTTTGGCACGCACACACATTTTTTTCTTGGCGGATCAGTCTCAATACGGCTTTTATTGGCTAGTGTCATGGTGCGGAAGTACGAACGCTGGTAAAATGAGTTGGAAATCAACCAACCATCACGTCTGTGGGGCTATAGCTCAGCTGGGAGAGCGCGTCGTTCGCAACGACGAGGCCGTCGGTTCGATCCCGACTAGCTCCACCAATTCTTTCGATTGTTTCTCTTTGTAATCTCCTTCTGCGACATTTCTGTCCTCAGCAAGAAAAAAGATCCGCGCTGCCGATTGACAGCGCGGATCGAGGGTTGATGCGTTCAGAAGGATGAAGCGGTTTTGTTCAAAAAACTAGGAATTCGATGAATGATGTTTAGCTTTTGGCGAATTTTCGCCGGAGCGCTCCAGCCAAGCCGATTAAACCAGTGCCCATCAGCATGAGGCTGCTAGGCTCAGGTACTGTGCTATAGCCAATAAACTCCTGCGGCCCAACACCGGGCGCTGCATTGGTAGGAGTATAGAGGAGCAATCCGTTGAAGGCCGAGTTCGACGCGGTGCCGGCAAGCGTTAGATACTGAGCGTCGATCGCATTGGCGCCCGTGCTCGAAAATTGGGACTGCGATGCGGCGTTCGATGAGAACAGGCCCCAGATGGCCCAATTCGCCTGCGTTGTGGAGATATTTCCGGCGAGCATGCTCTTGAAGATCAAACCGGCGGCCCGGTAATCCATCGCCATCGAGGAACCGAACATGCTGGTCGCGATGCCTTGCAGGAATGGTGTAACGGTCGCCGTCCAGGTCTGATTGGAGCGGACTTCGTTGTCATAGCTGTCGCAAAGCACAAATGTAGGCGCGCTGCCATTGATTGAGACCTGGTAGGGATAAACAGCGCCCCCTCCAATGCCACTGCCCGTGCCCCCGAGATAGGTCATCGTAACCGAAGTGGCAAAAGCGGGACTCGCCAGCAGTAGGGAAAGAAGAAGAATCGAGAGTGCGAGATGAAAGCGGCTTAAACGCATGAGTTAGACTCCCAGAGCATTTCTGTCGAAAGGTGCAACTGACTCCCGTAACATTTTGAAGAGTACCAGTGAGGGTGAAGCCCGAGAATGGCCCTGGAGTGGCGTTACGAAAGTCACTTCTCTCTGCGTGGTGGAACCGGGTATCAGTCAGGAGGTTCGGAAGTGCCTATTAGGGAACCGATTGAAAAATGCACAAACTATTCGGTGCAAACCGTTTCCCGGTCTGCTAACATGATCGCCAGAAAGAGGGCGGACCGCCCAGTAGGTGCTGGTTCGCATTCTCAAATATGGCACTCTAACGGCGTCCCTAGATTCGCGCTGGAGTGTCCCCTAGGTCCGGAGCCCGGCTTGGTCCGCAGGTAGGAGTAGTTTGTGTCCGATCCCGAAGAGGGAAACATCCAGGTAGTGGTAAAGCGTCGGCGCAGCCGTCGTCATCATCGTAATCGTTTATTTCGGCGCTGGCTCGCGGCCGCGACGATCGGCATTTTCGCCATTGGCTTCTCGGCTGTCGCTTTGAGTTTTTTAAGCCCCTCGCTTTTTCGCGCAAAGCAATCCCCGTTCTCTGCCCTCCAGCAAGCCGAGCTTAACAGTCGTGCTTTTGAGTCGAATCCGGTCCTGGCCGCGCCCTCATCCGACCGCACTATTTATCCGTACTCTGTTGTTCCTGGAGGAGTCCAGGATGTGAAGGAGTTGAAGTGGGTGGCGGAGCACGACCCGGTTGTGGCGGCTCACTATGCCGGCTTCGATTATGAGCGCGCACAGGTGGTGCGCCTGACGTTGGCGCGCACGGTCTACGTGTCTTACCGCATCGGCAATCACATTTATTGGACTCGCCGGAGGTTGACCCTGCACAAGGGTGAAAAGCTAATCACCGATGGAAGAATGACTGCGCGCACGCGTTGCGGCAACCGGGTGGAAGAAACTCCGCAACAGGCGGCCGCACCGGTCGAACCGCCAGCGAATAAATTCGATGAACCGGTTCGACCCGGGGATGGAACAGCGCAGCAATCACCTCCGGTTCCGTTTGAATCCGCGCTACTCAGTCGGCCTGCCGCGCCCGGTTTTGGACCGGCCGGACCGTTGAGTCTATACAATCCGTTCGTCGGCGGGGTTTGGATTCCGATCGCGCCTCCGCCTTTGCCGTTGGGTTTATGCGGGCCGACTAGAACCAAAGGCAAGGGCGGGAGCCCCAGTCCTCCTGTTAGCGGAACTGGAACCAAGGGTAAGGGCAATCCTTGTGGTGGAGTATCTACCGGAACCGGCGTTGTGCCGGAGCCTGGAACCTGGTTGCTGTTCGCTTCCGGTCTTGCCGCAATCTACGGGCTTGGGCGCCGCAAGCTTCAACGAGCTTAAACTGCACGCACCCTCTTGCGAACCTCCTGTTCTTTCGGTAGGCTCAACTTTCTCATCTCTTAACTTCCAGGTTTAGAGTCAGCAGGAGGACACGCTGCATTCGCCACGTCTTTTTTCCGTTGTGCTCGCCTTGGGAGCGCTGGTTTCGGCGTCCCCTTTCATGTTCGGACAATCGATCCGGCTGTCTGTAGATCTCACCGATGCGCCGCGAAACATTTATCACGCCAGACTGAATATCCCAGCCAAAGCCGGCGATATGACGCTCGTGTTTCCCAAGTGGATTCCCGGCAACCATCGCCCCAGCGGTCCCATCGCGGCGCTCACCGGCATACACATGGAGGCCGCCGGCAAGCCTCTGGCGTGGCAGCGCGATGATGTGGACATGTACGCCTTCCATGTGACCGTGCCCGAGAGAGCGCATTCGATTGACGTATCTCTGGACGCGATCACCACAAATGACAGCGCAGGTGGAGGAGGTCCAGCGGCCTCGAGCAATCTGCTTGACCTGAACTGGAACGCGGTTGTTCTGTATCCGCAAGGCGCTGATTCTGACGCGGTCGAATTTGTTCCCTCTGTGAAACTTCCGGCGGGCTGGAAATTTGGGACTGCTCTGACGCCTGCACACTCATCCGGCGACGATGTGGAATTTGCGCCGGTTTCGTTGACCACGCTAGTGGATTCACCGCTGATCGCCGGCTTGCATTACCGGCGAATCGAATTAACCGCAGCCCCGGACATTGCCCACGAAATGGATCTGGTCGCCGACAGCGAAACCGATCTGGCAATGACGCCGGAGGATTTGGCCGCCTACAAGAAATTAATCGCGGAGACGGGAGCGTTATTCGGAGCGCGCCACTACCGGCAATATCACTTTCTCTACACTCTCAGCGACCAGGTTGGCGGCCACGGATTGGAACATCACGAATCGAACGACAGCGCGACCTCGGAACGTACGCTGCTCGATTCGGATTTGCGCATGCTGAACGCTGATCTGCTTCCGCACGAGTTCACGCACTCCTGGAATGGCAAGTATCGCCGCCCCGCAGGACTGGCCACACGAAATTATCAGGAGCCGATGATCGGCGATCTGCTGTGGGTTTACGAAGGTCTCACCGACTATCTGGGAAACCTGCTGGCTGAGCGCAGTGGACTTTTATCGCCCGAACAATTTCGCGAAGGCCTGGCCTTAACCGCCGCCAATCTCGACCACCGTTCCTGCCGCTCCTGGCGACCTTTAGAAGACACTGCGCGTTCGGTGCAGATCCTGCGCATGCTCACCACACCGGAGTGGGCGAACTGGCGTCGCGGTCTCGATTACTATCCCGAGGGTCAACTCATCTGGCTGGAAGTCGACTCTATCATCCGCCAGCAAACCCACGGCAAGCGCTCCCTCGATGATTTCTGCCGCCGCTTTCACGGAGGCCAAAGTGGGCCTCCGATGGTTGTGCCGTATACGTTCGACGATGTTGTTCACACACTGAATGATGTCGTGCCATATGATTGGGCGAATCTACTGAAAGAGCGCGTCGGCTCGACCAGCACTCATGCGCCGCTGGGCGGCATAGAGCGTGACGGTTGGAAACTGGTTTACAACGACCAGCCGAATGCCTTCACCAAAGCGGCCGAAAAATTAGGCAAGTTCGCCGATTTCTCGTATTCGCTGGGATTCAGCGTATCCGAGGATGGAAAATTGGAAGATGTGATCGTAGGTTCTCCCGCGTATCAAGCAGGAATCGGACCGGGGATGAAGCTGGTTGCCGTCAATGGCCGCAAGTGGGCTCCTGATGTTTTGCATGATGCAATTAAAGCGGCGCAGGGAACTGCCGCGCCCATCGAATTGCTGGTTGAGAATGCGCAGTTCTTCCAGACATACTCGATTGCCTATCACGACGGCGATAGAAACCCGCATCTGGAGCGCGTCTCCAGCCAACCGGATTTTCTTCACGACCTACTCGCCTCGCTGGCGAAGTAATCGTTCCGGTTCGGGAGCCGACCCAAGGTTGTAAGCCTTTGGTAAGAGGGTTCGCTCCCGAACGCTGCTAGAATCGGCTTAGCACGCTTCACACACCCTAAAGATTTAGAGACGTAGAGTTATGGAACGCTCTTCCCCCGCTAGAGCCGCTGCCGGATTGCTGGTATGCGCTGCACTATGTTCGCCCGCGCTGATCGCCGGGCAGGTTCAAGGCACGCCCTCCGTTCGACGCGTGCAGGTGCTGGGCAATCGAAATCCGGTCGAGATTGAAATTGAAGCCAGTGATCGCCTCGTTCCTCAAACCCAGGTGCTGACCGGTCCCGACCGCCTGGTGGTGGATTTTCCCAACGCGACGCCCGGCCTCCAGCTGCGCAACCAGAAGGTCAATCACGGGGACGTAAAGGGCTTTCGTGTGAGTTTGTTCAGCGCGAAACCGCCAGTCACGCGTGTTGTAATTGATTTGAAGGGACCGCAGAACTACCAGGTTTTTCCCTACGGAAGAACCGTGATGGTGAAGGTAGGTGGTGCGAGTGTGGAATCAGCCAAACTCGCTCCAGCGTCAATCCCTGCTTCCGGAATTGCTCCGAAGCCGGGTTTGGTGAACACCAGCTATCCTGCGCAGTCCGCGCTGATTTCCGTTTCCGTTTCTGCGCCCACGCCCACGCCAGCCCGTCCTCCGCTCGTGGTTTCATTTCAGGCGGGATTGCTTACGATCAGCTCCAACAAGGCTAGCCTCTCGGAAATTCTTTTTGCCGTGCACCAGAGAACCGGTGCGGAGATCGCCATTCCAGCGGGAGCAGAGCAGGAGCAAGTCGTAGCCGATCTCGGCCCTGCAACCGCACCGGAGGTTCTGGCGCACCTGCTGAACGGCTCGAAGTTTAACTTCCTCATTCTCAGTTCGGCGACCGATCCCAGCCTTCTCGATCGCGTCATTCTGAGTGAGCGGCCAGAAGGCGCAATGGCGGCTTCTCGCCCTCTGGCACAAATACAGACTCAAGAGGATGTTGATGATGCGGGCAGAGGCGCACCTCCGCCACCGGTTGACCCCGGAAATCAGCCGCAGCCGACTCCACCTGATACGAAGCCGCCCTCCGGCAACGACACTCCAGATTAAGCCCTAAAGTTTTCTGGATTCATTTCATCTGAATATTGCGAAGCTTGTTTGTGCCGAGTTGCACAAACCGGTACAGATCAGATTTATGACGCTGGCGGTGTGATCAGACGCACGGGCACGGGAGAGGTTCCGGTGATATAGGGACTTCCGTTGGGCACGCCATTGCCACAGCCGGCGACGTTCAACACCGTCACGTTCGGGTTGCCGTTGGCGTTGACAGAGTTGATGAACACTTGAAGAAAACCTACGATGGTCACAGGTGAATTATTCGAACCGTTGAGTGCTTGGCTGTCGTCGTAAATTGGAAGTGTCACAATAGAATTACTGCTCGTGATCACGTTGCCGCTACCGATCGGACCACCGCCTCCCGTTAGAGGATTTCCCGCGCCAGCTGTGATCTGGTAGGGGTAAACAGTGGTAACGAGCGTATCCTGCCCGTTAGGCTGATTGATGAGGCATTGCGCCGCGGTGGACGTGTCGCCGCCTGGAACGCTTGGGTTTTCGGTGAGGTCTACGCGACTCGGATTCGTGGCACTTGAGTTCTGCACGCCGCACTGGTACGGTGTGGACTGATCGCATCCCGCGACGGCCTGCTGGTAGGGATTCGCGGCACCGCAGCTTGGCACTGCCACGGGAGTACCCAAGACCTGACCAGGTAGATATTGCAGATAGGGCATAGGCGGCGCCGGAGCGGCGCCAGCGTTCGCCTGCGGTGCGGGGGAGGGGAGTGGAGCGCAACTTCCGGTCGCGCTGCAATCGGCAACCAGACTGAAGGTTTCGCCGATCACGCCAGTCGAGCCGTTATAAGTGATCCCGCCGTGTTGAATTGAGCCCTCGGTGGAACCGGCGACCGTACTGACGAACTGATTGCAGACACTGCCTACGCAACCGTTGGGATAGCCCGGGTCTCGATTCGGCACGATCCAAGGCTTCACACACCGCGGCTGGACCGGCACCACTGCGCCTCCCGAAGCATAGGTGCCGGAGTTCGAGGGATTAAAAACCTCCGCTGTGGCTGTGGCGCTGACGGTGTTGCCGATTCGTCCCCAGATGCGTGAAAAATATGTCGGCAGGTTAGGCTGAGTCACCTGCACCGTAACCATTGGATTGACCCCGAAGGCTCCGCCAGAACAGCCGGTTCCACCATTTGAGAGAAATGTGACGTTGACATTGCTGGCTACGGGAGCCGTGCCGCCGATGGTGTCCTGACCCGCGACCGTCTGGGCCGTCTGGGTGGCCGCTGCACAAGCCTGCCGCCCAGTCACTGGACGCATTTGTGGGATCCCCCGTCATACCACTCAAGGAAAGAACCCTTGCCGCGGCAAGGGCCGCCGCGTCGGCGCTGCGCTGTGCCTCTGCGCTCGCTTCATACAGCGTGCCGACATCGATCGACAATCCTGCCATCGCAACGATACCGAGGATCGCCAAAGCCACCAGTGCCATGGTGACGCCACGCTCTCGCTCTCGGTGCGGGGTGCTTCGCAGCGGGCGATGAATTAGTGGTGGCCGCATAAATTACTTAGTTCTCATTGAACATTACCGCAGTCGTGGTGATGTAGCCGGGTAGAGTAAAACCTCTGCCGAACAATCCCGAGACGCCATTGAATCGCCAAGTATAGGGATACTGGATCGTGACGCACGTATTCACCACATAAGTAGTTGTTTGGCCGGAGGTCTGCGAGGCTGTACAGCTCGCGCTCGAGCCCCTGTTGATGGTGAGGAGGAGGGTAGAGCTACAACTGGTCCCGGTTGCGACCCAAGTTAGACCTCCAGACTGCGTTGGCAATGCTAAGTTCAGGCCGCAGTCGTTAATCTTTTCAGATAGCAGGTAGTTGTCCACTACCTGAACTGCATCGCCGATCGATGCCGGGATAACCTTGGAACTTCTGCCGAGGTCGTTGGCAGGATCGGCGGCCGCAACGCGAGCTCCTTCGCGTGCTGCATTAGTCAGCTTTTGTTTAAGCGTCAGGGCGCCACTGAAATCAAAGATTCCCACAACAAATAAAACCAGCAAGGGTAGTGAAATCGCGAACTCCGCGATCTGCGAGCCTCGACACCCGCCCCCGTGCCGCCAAAGAGCGGATAACGGGCGACTCGCGAGACGAAACGTTCGCATTACTGCGTCTCCTCATACATCTGTGCCTCTGCAGGGAGAGTAATCTTTTGCAAATCGAGCGATGTGCAAGGCTGCGGGTAGCAGGGCAGTGTGAAATGGAAAGGGTATTTGTAGCTGAAGCTGACGGCAGTGCCACAACTCCCTGCGCCAGTTACTTGAGGACCCGAGCTAAACGACAACTGTACATTCGGCTGCACACAAACGTTACTTGTTGTGGCCGAACTCGGAAGGCACGCGACCGCGTTGCCTGCACAAGAGGAACTCGGGCTCCCGCAGGGGCACAGAGTCGGGATCGTTGTGGGTGCCAAGGCTTGCGTGGGATCGAGATGTGCCGCAGTCAAAGCGGTGTTGACTGCGTTCACCGCATTGTTCGCAGCGGTCTGCTGCGTTGAGCTTGCGCTGGAGCACGTAGCGCAGGCCGGTGCCACAGCCGCCCTCGCGCCTTGCCGTGCCGCGTGCGTGATGGTTCCGTAATATCGAAAAGCCTGCCCGAACCAGAAGATGGCCATGATCACTACGAAGAGCAGCGGCAGAATCATCGCCGTTTCCGCGATCTCCGCGCCGCTCGCGCTTCGCCCCAGCCTGCGCCAAATTATCGGACGCAATTTCCGCATGGCTATCGCGCTCCTCCCATCTTCCAGTTCCACACGCCATAGAGCAAAGTCGTCAAAGCTAATGCTACTCCATAAGGAATCTTCAGCGATTGCGGATTATCCAGCGATACCTCGGCGCCGGGCATATGAAAAGTAAACATCGATGCCAGCAGCCGTCCGATATTGCGCAGCGTTTGCATGACTCGCCGTTTATAAATAACCAGCCCCAGGGCCATAATTCCCGCCACAAAAATCGACCCCATCAACACATCAACCAGAATGCCAGGCCCAACAAAAGCCCCCAAAGCGCCAGCCAGCTTCCAATCGCCCGCGCCCAGACTCCGAATGAAGACAAACGGCAACAGCAGCAGCAATCCCAAGCCGGCACCCAGCAGAGAAGACTTCAAACCACCCCATCCGCCGATCGCCGTATTGGCCACAATCCCGATCAGCAGGCCCGGTGCGGTCAGCCAGTTGGGAATGCGTCGGCTGCGCCAATCGGTCCAGCCCGCAAGTACTGCCAGGATTACCGCCAAACCCAGTACTGCATGCTTCAAAGCCGCCCCAATCTTTGTGGAAGTACGCTGTCGAAATCTCGCTACTGCGGCGGATTTTCACATAGCCGCCTACCGAAGTCAATGAGAACAGCCGGCGCAAAAAAAATCATTCGTCACCGCTAAAAACAAAGGCCCGGATCGTCTCCGGGCCTTGACCAATCATTTCCATTCTAGCGGTTGAACGCTCCTGAACTGTTATGCTCCGCCACAATGCGCTTGGCATTATCGGCGAGAGCCTTGGCTTGCGGCAGCAGATCCAGGCTCTTCACCACTTCCGGGTCGGTTTCCGCGCGCACCTTCAGGCCTTCATCCTGACCGAAAGCATCGACAAAGATCTCGGCCTTGATGTTGGACTTGATCCAGTCACTGTTATCCAGAAGATCCGCCTGGGTATAAGCAATGTTCGCCGCATCCAGCGATTTGCGGAATTCCTGCAGCACAGAGTCATCCACTTCGAAGCTCTTCGTAGGGTGATGGTTCACGACATACAGCTTGGCGAAGTTGAAGAAAGCGTAGTGCTGCAAGAGCGTGTCCTGAAAGTGGTTGCCCTTGACGGGAGGAATCACAACATCGGGCGTGATGCCTCCGCCGCCGTAAACCGTGCGTCCGCTGTCCGTAAGCTTCACTTCGCGGTTGGCATTGCTGCCGGATTCCGACTCGCGATTGTAATAATAATCGTAGAGTGAAATGTTGCTGTAATCACGTTGAATCAGGCGTCCGCTGGGGGTGTAGTAGTGCGCGGTGGTGAGCGCCAGGCCGGTATTTTCAGACAGAGGATAGACCGTCTGCACTAGACCTTTGCCGAATGTCACTTCGCCCACGATCAGGCCGCGATCGTGATCCTGAATAGCTCCGGAGACAATCTCAGCCGCCGATGCCGTCAAGCGATTTACCAGAACCACGAGCGGATAGTCTTTGCCGCCATTGCCATGCTGCGCCACATAACGCTTTTCCGCCGAAGCGCGGCCATGATGAGAAACAATGAGTTGGTTCTTCTTGAGGAACTTGTCGGCTACGCCCACGCCTTCACTCAACAGGCCGCCGGGATTCCCTCGCAGATCGAGAATAAGGCCTTTCAGATCGCCAAACTCATCCAGAGCCTTGGAAACCTCTTCTTCCGTAGTCTCGTTGAATCCAGTCACGTGCAGGTACCCGATGCCCGGGCGGATCAAGAAGTGCACGTCGACGCTGTAACGCGGAATCTCATCGCGGATCAGCGTGAACTCCATCGGCTTCTCGACACCCTCGCGCGAGATGCTGATGTGTACGGTCGTTCCCTTCGGCCCTTTGAGCAGGTCAGCGACATCGCCGGTGCTCATGTTCTCGGTTGATTTACCGTCAACTGCGATGATCACGTCGCCAGGGTGTATGCCGGCTTTGTAGGCGGGCGTACCGGTGAAGGGAAAGATCACAATCACTTTATTGTTGCGCGGTCCCACCGTCATGCCCACGCCGTAATACTTGCCACGCTGGTCTTCGCGCATCAGCGCGTAAGACTTCGGGTCGAAGAAATTCGAATGCGGATCGAGCGCATGCAGCATTCCGGGAATCGCGCCGTTATAGATCGCCTTGTCAGGATTGACCGGCTCCGCGTAATTGTCTTCGATGACGGCGTAGACGTCGGTGAACTGTTTCAGGCTGTCTTTGACGTCGGAATCGCTGGACATCGACGAAGACTGCTGCCCCGTACGCTGGGCGAAGAGAATCCCCAGGAAACCGCAGGCAAGCAAAAAGAAAACTACCAGGAAGAGTGAACGGCGAGAACTACGTGCCATCTTGAATTGTCCTTCGGTTGAGGGATGTCGAGCTTCCCCAGCTACCGCGCTGAATACACGCAGTATATCACCAGATTAGACGGTGCCGGACCGGGATAGTTACCATTGGTAACCTTATGTCTTCTTACTTGGATGCGGCTAGAAGCGTTATAGTTCCTGGCCTATTTGGGACCGGCCCCAACCCCCTTGAACTCCCAAAATGGGCTATTGACGCCAGCACCGGACGGCTATATGGTTGCCCTCGCCAAACGCGCGGGGGCCCGTTCTGGTTAACGCAAACGCTCGGGAGTTGGAGTGTGCTACTTCGTCGCATAGTCTTTATTGCATGTTGTGCTGCAGTGTCGGTTCTGGCCATTAGCAACTATCGTGCCGGTTCAGTTTTCGCCGGCGAAGGATTTCCGCCGGTCTCGCCAGAAGAACTGAAGATGACGAGCGAGCCGCTGGCTCCCGGCGCACCCGCCATCATTCTCTACCGCCAGGTGGACCGCGACGACAATGGCCTTACCTCTCACGAAGACAATTACACTCGCATTAAAATCCTTACTGAAGAAGGCCGGAAATACGGCGACGTCGAAATTCCCTTCGTAAGGGGCAGCAACAACGTCGTTAGTTTGCGTGCCCGCACAATTCGGCCGGACGGGTCGGTTGTCAATTTCGATGGAAAAATATTCGAGAAGACGATCGTCAAGGCTCGCGGTCTGAAGTATTTGGCCAAGACCTTCACCCTTCCGGACGTCCAGGTCGGCGGCATCATCGAGTATTCCTATACCTACGATTTTGCGGAGTATTCCCTATATGAATCGCATTGGATCCTGAGTCAGGAACTCTTCACCAAGGCCGCGAAGTTTTCGCTGAAGCCCTATCGCGGCAGCTTTCAGAACCCGTTCACCGTGCGCTGGATGCCTTATCTGGCCCCGGGCACGACCCCGCCGCAAGAAGGCCCCGACAACATCGTCCGGCTAGAGGCGCATAACGTCGCCGCTTTTCTGGTGGAAGACTTTATGCCGCCTGAGAATGAAATGAAGGCGCGTGTGGACTTCGTTTACAGCAATGAGCCTTTCGAGAAAGATGCGGATAAGTATTGGAAGAAGGTGGGGAAGAAGTTAAATACGCAGGTCGAAAGCTTTGTGGACAAACGAAACGCCATGGAACAGGCGGTGGCCCAGATTGTTTCGCCGAGCGACCCGCCGGAAGTAAAGCTGCGAAAGATTTATGATCGCGTGCAGCAAGTACGCAACACCTCGTACGAATTGCAGAAGACGGAACAGGAAGAAAAGCGCGAAAAGGAAAAACCACCGGGCAACGTCGAGGAGGTGTGGAAGCGCGGATATGGGAGCGGGACCGACCTTACCTGGCTTTATCTGGCGCTGGTGCGGGCGGCGGGCTTCGAAGCCTACGGAGTATACGTTTCTGATCGCCGCAATTATTTCTTCTCTGCTCAATCCATGGACCGCAACAAGCTCGATTCCAACTTAGTCCTGGTTAAACTGAACGGCAAGGATCTTTATTTCGATCCCGGCGCCGCCTTCACGCCATTCGGCCTTCTGGAATGGCCAGAAACAGGTGTTGCCGGCCTGCGGCTCGATAAGGACGGCGGAAGCTGGATACAAAGCGCACTTCCTCAAAGTTCAGACTCCCGGATTGAACGCAAAGCAAAGTTAAATCTCTCGGAAACAGGAGACCTGGAAGGAAAGCTCACCGTTACTTTTACTGGCCTGGAGGGAATGTCCCGTCGCCTCGAAAACATTCACAGCGATGATGCCGATCGAAAGAAATTCCTTGAGGAAGAGGTTAAGGAGTACGTTCCGGTCGCGACTGAAGTAGATCTGACGAATCAACCCGATTGGAAGAGTGCTTCACAACCTTTGGTCGCAGAATTCAATGTAAAGATTCCGGGCTGGGTGTCAGGAGCAGGACGCCGAGCCCTGCTTCCGGTGGGGCTGTTCAGCGCCACCGAAAAACATATTTTCGAACACGCCAATCGCGTCCATCCCATCTATTTTGAGTTCCCATTGGAAAAAATAGATGACGTGACCATCGATCTCCCCCTCGGCTGGCAGGTGCAGAGCCTGCCCAAGGCGCAAAATCAAGACGGGCATGTCGTCGCCTATAATCTGCAGGCGGAAAATAATGCTAGCTCTTTGCACCTGACTCGAAAGATTACAGTCGATTTTTTGCTGATCGAGGTGAAGTACTATCCGGCACTGCGAAACTTTTTTCAGGTAGTGAGGACGGGAGATGAAGAGCAAATCGTATTGGAACCGGGAGCGGCCAGCGCGAGCAACTAGCCGCCCAGCGTGGCTGTTCGTCCCCTGGGTGGTTGCTTGCGTACTAGCCTGCGTGCCGCCAGCTTTGGCCGGCGGAGATGCGCCGGCATGGATGCACGCCCTCGTTTCTGTCCCATCGCCAGCCTACGACGATAAAACCGATGCTGTGCTGCTGTATTCGGAAACCAACGTCACCGTTGTTTCCACCGACAAAATCAGAACGCAAGTGCGCGAGGCTTACAAAATTCTTCGCCCTAGTGGCCGTGAGCGCGGCACCGTGGCTGTTTATTTCAATCCGCAGAGGAAAATCAAGAGCCTGCATGGATGGTGCATTCCTGCGCAAGGCAGAGATTACGAGGTGAAGGACAAGGACGCGATTGAGGTCGCGCCCAATACCGACGGCGGTGAACTGGTATCGGACACGAAATACAGAGTTTTGCGCATTCCCGCCGCGGATGTCGGGAATATCGTTGGCTACGAGTATGAAGTGGAGGAACAACCTCTCTTCTTGCAGGATATCTGGGGTTTTCAGGAAACAGACCCGGTGCGCGAAAGCCACTATTCTCTCGAACTCCCTCCGGGCTGGGAGTTTAAGGCCTCATGGCTCAACCATCCGGAGATTGCGCCTACGCAAGCTGGCAACAATTCGTGGCAGTGGAAGGTCAGCGATGTGAGTGGGATGCGACGTGAGACCTTCATGCCTCCGTTTCGGGGAGTCTCCGGACAAATGATCCTGTCGTTCTTTGCCACAGGCGGTCCGAACCTAAAGGCAAACACTGACTGGAATGCGATGGGGAAATGGTATTTCAATCTGGTCGGCGAACGGGTGGATGCATCCGCCGAGATAAAGCAGCAGGTTGCTGCACTGACTGCCTCACAGTCGACTCAACTGCAAAAAATGCAAGCGATTGCGAAATTTGTCCAAGATGATATTCGCTATGTCGCGATCGAGTTGGGCATTGGAGGAATGCAACCGCATTCGGCGCCCGACGTATTCTCCCACCGTTACGGAGATTGCAAAGACAAGGCGACCTTGGTGCGCTCTATGCTGCACGAGATTGGCGTGGAGTCCTACCATGTAGTGATTAACCATGAGCGTGGCTCGGTAACTCGTGACATGCCGGCACATGATGGTTTTGACCATGTAATTACAGCTATCAAATTGCCTGACGGCCTCACGGATCCCTCCCTCATCGCCACTGTAGAGCACCCCAAGCTGGGCAGACTCCTGTTCTTCGATCCAACGAATGAGCTGATACCCTTCGGCCAACTCCCCGGCTATCTGCAGGCGAACTATGGATTGCTGGTGACGCCGGACGGGGGCGAGCTGATTCAATTGCCGCAGCAACCGTCGGCCATGAATAGCATCCAGCGCACGGCGCAGTTAACGCTGGATCCAACCGGCACCTTGAAAGGCGACGTGAAGGAAGTGCGGCTGGGCGAGCGGGCTTCGTCGGAGCGGTGGCGATTGCGCACCGTAACCAAGGACACCGACCGCATCAAGCCGATCGAGGACCTTCTGGGCAGTTCGTTGGGTAGTTTTCGGCTTACGCATGCCAGCCTCGTCAACCTTCACCAAACCGATCTGCCCTTTGGTTTCAACTACACGTTCGAGTCGCCGAACTACGCGAAGACCGCCGGTAATCTGATTCTGGTGCGGCCTCGCGTGATTGGGGTCAAGGGATTGGGATTTCTTGAAACTAAGGAATCGCGGAAGTTTCCCATCGAATTCGAAGAACCTACGCGCGATACCGACACCTTCGAAATCACCATACCGCCCGGCTATGTCGTCGACGACCTGCCTCCGCAAGTTGATGCCGACTACGGTTTCGCAAGTTATCATTCGAAGACAGTTGTGAATGGCAACGTGGTCGACTATACGCGCACGTTTGAGGTGAAAGAGCTGAGTGTGCCGGTCAACAAGGCCGAAGACCTTAGAAAGTTTTATCGGATCATCGCGGGAGATGAGCGCAACACAGTGGTTCTCAAGCCATCCCCGTAGCTGTTTCCAGGGTTTCCGGCGGCTTCTATACGAACTCGCAGTTCCATAGAAAACGCCGGCGCATTGCCCGCTTTCCAGTCCCGCATTATGATGAGTTCATGAGTTTTTCCGAGACGATCTTCCTCTTCCTGCTGGCGCTCATTGTCTTTGGGCCCAAGAAGCTGCCGGAGATCGCTCGTCAAGCGGGGCGTCTTCTCGCCGAACTCCGCCGCGCCTCAAACGAGTTCAAGTCGCAAATCGAAACCGAGATCGCCCACCTCGAAGTAGAAAAGTCGCAGACCGTCCTTCCACCTGTTCGTCCGCCGCAGGGAGCGGTGGCCAGTTTGAGCCTGAATCCGGCCCAGAGCGAGCCAGTTCCGCTGGAGATGCCCGCCACTCTGGCTGCTTCCACAGTTGAATCGGCTTCCAACATTACAGAGGTCGCTCCCACCATCACAGAGCCAGCAGTTGTCGCCGATCCCGCGAACGTTTCCGCCTCGCAGGACTCACATGTTTGAGACTGCTACCGAGGACTCTGGGGAAGAGCAGAAGCGCGACTCCATGCCCACCATGGGTTTTCTCGATCATCTGGAAGAACTGCGCCGCCGGTTGGTTTACTCGATTGCCGCCGTTGGCGTAGGGTTTTGCGCCTGCTGGTGGAAGGTCGAAAAAATCTACGACATCATGCAGCGCCCCATCATGGATGCTCTGCGGGCTAACGGCATGTCGGAGAAGCTCGTCTACCTGAATCCCACCGAACCCTTCAACCTGTATCTCAAAATCGCCGCGCTCGCGGGATTATTTCTGACTTCGCCCTTCGTCCTATACCAAGTATGGATGTTCATCTCGCCGGGCCTATATCGCAACGAGAAGCGCTACGTAGTTCCTTTCATGGTCTCGACGATCGCTCTATTCTCGGCCGGGGGATATTTCGGTTACAGGATCGTCTATCCGCAGGCGCTCGGCTTTCTCATTCATTTCGGCAGACAGTTTCAGCCGATGATCACCATCGGCGAATACACTTCGCTTTTTCTGAGCATCATCCTCGGCATGGGATTGATCTTCGAAATGCCGATTCTGATTTTTTTCCTGGCTCTGATGGGCATCGTCACCGCCGGGTTTATGTGGAAAAATTTCCGTTATGCCATTCTGCTTATCTTTATCGTGGCAGCTATCGTTACACCGACTCCCGACGTTTTGAATATGTGTATTTTTGCCGCGCCCATGGTCGCGCTGTATGCATTCAGCATCGGAATAGCATGGATGGTTCATCCCAAGCAGCGCCGGGCGCGAAACGAAAAGAAGGCAGCGTAACCGTCCGTGTTGCGGCGGGCTTCAATGCGTTGAGCTTCATTGTCTTGGAACCGGCCCAACGTGATTTCTTGAGGACTATTCAGTGATAAGCAAGATCATCGCTCTTCCCGTGTTGTTCGTTTCGATCGCGATCAACTTTGGAGCCTGCGATCACGATAAAAGCGCTACCGTCACCGCATCTCAACGCCCCGCGCCAACTGCGCCTGCCGAAACGGCTTTGCCGGACCTTTCACTTCCTTCGGATAACGGCAGGCCTCCCGCGTTCGATTCCGCTCGTGCCATGCAGTATGTGAAAGAGATCGTCGCCTATGGCCCGCGCCCCCTGGCCAGCGCAAATCACAAAAAGGTTGAGGATTACATCGCCTCGCATCTAAAGCATGACGAGGTTGAGGATGACACTTTTTCCGCGGACACGCCTGAAGGCAAATTTCCCGTACACAACATAGTTGCCAAGTTTCCTGGCACGAAAGACGGCATCATCGTGATCGCCAGCCATTACGACACGAACTATCCCCTGCGCGCTACCTCATACATTGGAGCAAATGATGGCGGCTCTTCCAGCGCGCTCCTTCTTGAAATCGCCAATCAACTCCGCGGCAAGAAACACGACGGTTACAGCGTGTGGTTGGTGTGGGACGATGCGGAGGAGGCCATGAAGCCCGAGACCGAGCTTGCCTTCGACAAGGATAGTCTATATGGCATTCGGCATCTGGCGCAGAAGTGGCAAGATGACGGCGCGCTGAAAAAAATCAAGGCCTTCTTATTGGCAGATATGATCGGCGATGCCGATCTCAACATCGACCGCGACCTGAACTCAACGCCATGGCTGGAAGAGGTCGTTTACCAGGCAGCAACTCGACTGGGATACCAGTCTCATTTCTATGAGCGGCAAAATCAAGTCACCGACGATCACATTCCTTTCATGCAGAAAGGCGTACCCTGCGCAGACCTGATCGACTTTGACTACGGCTACAACAACGTTTTCTGGCATACGCCGCAGGATACCGTCGACAAACTCAGTCCCAAGAGCCTGGAAATCGTCGGCAGCACGATCCTTGAGACCGTCAGCATTCTCGACAAGATGGACCAGCTTCCGCCGAAGTGATGGGCATGTGGGGACAGCGCCCCTTCGGCAGGCTCAGGGCAGGCTCTTGGCGTCCAGTCGAGCGAAGCTCGACAGCATCGAGAATCTCCTCGCCAGAGCTGCTTTTGCTCTTTTCCAGAAATTCATTTCTAATTCACTCCGTATGCGAAAGCTGAATGCCCTAGCGCTGTGCCTGATCCTGACAACGATTTGCCGTGCAACGACTCCTCCTGCGGAAAACGACGATGCGGCGCGCATCATTCAATCGGCTCTCCAACTATCCGCGCTAGAGACCAACTTACGCCAACTGACAGATGAGATCGGAGGCCGCATACCCGGCACTCCCGCCATGCAGCGTGCGATTGACTGGGGCGTTCAGATGTTCAACGCCGCCGGCACCGACAGCGTCCATACCGAAGAATTCACCATTCCAAACTCGTGGGCCGAAGGCGCCACTGAGATGACCATCAGCGCGACTAGAGCACAAAATTCCAAGATCGAGTTCCATGTCCGTTGTGTTTCCATTGCGTGGGCGCCAGCGCTGGCTCCGGCGAAGCACGTTCCGGTGATCGACGTGGGCAGCGGAAGTCCGCTGTCCTTCCAGAAGGCCGGCGACATTTCCGGCAAGATTGTGCTCGTCCACTCGGACGTGCTTAAAACGTGGGACGATCTCTTCGCCGAATATTCCAAGGCCCCGCCAGTGATCACCGCGGCTCTTAAAGGCAAAGCGATAGCGGTAGCTTTCATGGCGACGCGCGAGCACGATATTCTCTATCGCCATACCAACTCCTTCGCGGGAGAAATCGATCGCATCCCGCAAGTTCTGGTGGCGCGCGAAGACGGTGAACGTATCGCGCGACTCCTCGTGGCAGGTCACCCGGTATGGGCCGATCTAAGCATTCCGAACCACCTGGGCGGACCGATCAAGACTGCGAACGTGGTTGCTGAAATCAAGGGCAGCGAAAAGCTAGATGAATTTGTGATCCTCGGCGCACATCTGGATTCCTGGGAGCTCGGAACCGGCGCGCTCGATAACGGCTGTAACGCGGCGCTAGTAATCGATGCATTGCGCGCCATTAAAACTTCCGGGCTCAAACCGCGGCGTTCGATCAGGTTCATTCTCTTCTCAGGCGAAGAGGAAGGCCTGCTGGGCTCGCGCGCCTATGCAACCATGCATCGTCCTGAACTTGATAAAGCCGCCGGGGTCATCATTTTCGACTCCGGTACCGGCAAGACAACTGGTTTTTCGGACGGCGGCCGAAAGGATGTACTCGAAACGGCGAAACGACTCCTTGCTCCGCTGCAACAGTTCGGCCTCAAAGACTTGAAAACCGACATGGAAGAGGGCACCGACCATTTTGATTTCATGTTCGAGGGCGTGCCCACATTTGTCGCCGATCAGGATGAGGCGAACTATCTGGAAAATTACCACGCCATCTCTGATACCTACGACAAAGTTGATTTCGTCCAACTCAAGAAGGACGTAGCTGAGGCCGCCGAGTTTGCCTTTGCACTGGCAAACCTTCCTGACAAGATCGGGCCGCGCTTCACCAGGACGCAGATCGAGCAGTCCATGCATGAAACTGGCGCCGATCAAACGTTCAAAGCCGATGGCGTGTGGGATGCTTGGGAGAGCGGACGCATCGGCCGACAGAAATAAATCGATCGCTGATTTTGATTGCCGATTAAAAGCGTTTGTTTTGCGAGGCTCTCAATCAATAATCACAGATCGACAATCAACAATCCTTAGCTTCTCGGGACATGCCTTGCTCTACTTCTGGATTCTGTTCAATCTGTTCGCGCTTGGCATGCTGGTGTTGGAGTTGCGTGTCTTCCACTGTCCCGGCCGGCCGGTGCGCTCCCGGGAAGCGCTAATACGCAGCGCTGTGTGGATCGGCCTCGCAGCCGCCTTTGCCGCAGTCATTTTCTTCTGGCAGGGCCGCCAGGTGGCCATCGAGTTTGTCACTGGCTATGTGCTCGAGCTTTCCCTAAGCGTCGACAATCTTTTTCTCTTCCTCGTGATCTTCCGCTACTTTTCCGTCCCCGAGGAGCACCAGCACCGCGTGCTGTTTTGGGGGGTCTTGGGGGCGCTGGTGATGCGTGGCCTCTTCATTGTGGCTGGAGTTGGGCTCATCCAACGTTTCCACTGGATTCTCTACGGCCTGGGAGCGCTTCTGATTTATAGCGGTATCCGCTTGGGATTGGCCGGTGAATATCAGATTGATCCCTCGAAGAATACTGCAGTAAAAGTTTTGCGGCGCTTACTACCCGTGACGGACACCTACCAGGGAGACCACTTTTTTGTTCGCGGCTGGCAAGGAAATCCGGGCCTTTACGCCACGCCATTGTTGGTGGTTCTAGCCGTAATCGAAACCACAGACATGCTTTTTGCTGTCGATTCTATTCCGGCCGTTTTGGCCATAACCCTCAATGCTTTCATCGTTTACACCGCGAATGTATTCGCCATACTCGGTCTGCGCTCGATGTTCTTCGCCGTTGCCGGACTGCTGAAAATCTTCCGCTTCCTTCATGTCGGCCTGGCGCTGATTCTGATCCTGGTGGGAGCGAAGATGATCACGGCTTCCTACTTCTCAGTTCCGACGTTGGTCATGCTGGGCGTGGTGGCGGCAGTGCTGGCTGTGTCTGTATTGGCGTCGATCCTGTTTCCCGTTAAGCAGGGCTAAAAAAGCGTCTTTTGCGGAAGGAAACGCAGCATTTCGTGGTCGAGAGAGATCAACGCTGCCCTTGTCCATCAGTTATGATGGAATGCCATGGCGCAAGTCACTATCCACGTGCCGCCCCGGCCGTACCAGGCTCGGATTGAGAACGGTTTGCTCGCACGGTCCGGAGCCCTGCTGGCAGAGTTGCTGCCGCAATCGAGCAGCGTGTTTGTGGTCACTTCACCTCCGATTCGCAGGCGCTGGGGCGCCAAACTCGTTCGCTCTTTGACCTCCGCCGGATTCAAACCTCAGGTCGTGCTCATACCGGATGGGGAACCGGCCAAGAAGTTGTCCATGATCGAAACGCTGGCTGAAAAACTGGTGCGCCTGGGCGCAGACCGCAAAGCTGTTCTGATTGCCCTCGGCGGCGGAGTAGTCGGCGATGTGACCGGGCTGCTGGCATCCCTATATATGCGCGGCGTTGAATTGGTGCAGATTCCCACCACAGTTCTGGCGCAGGTGGACGCTTCCGTCGGTGGTAAAACCGCTGTGAACCTTGGGGCCGGCAAAAACCTGCTCGGGACTTATCATCATCCGCGAGTGGTTCTGATTGATCCAGAGGTCCTGCACACGCTTCCCACGCGCGCTTTTCGCTCCGGCTTGTACGAGGCTCTCAAGTGCGGCATCATCGGCGATCTCGATCTCTTCCTGCGCTTCGAACAAAAACGTGCGCAGATTTTGAAGCGCGATCCGGTCGAGCTTGAGGGACTGATTGCCCAGAGCGTAAAGCTGAAAGCCGAAATTGTTTCCGCCGATGAGCAAGAGGGTGGCTTACGCCGCGTACTCAATCTCGGTCATACGATCGGCCACGCGCTCGAGGCTGAAACCAGCTACCGGGGCTTGCTTCACGGCGAAGCTGTCGCCTGGGGCATGATTGCCGCTACCAACATCGCACTCTCCGTCGGACGCACCGACAGCGTAACCGCCGGCCGCATCGCCGATGCCGTTCTCAGTCTGGGACGGCTGCCGGAAGTGAAAGTAAGCGCGCGCAAAATTCTCGCGCGCCTGCAAGCGGATAAGAAAACACAAAACGGTGCAGTCCACTTCGTTCTGCCTCGCGAGATAGGGAAAGTCGAAATCGCAGCCGACGTGCCGGACAAGATCATCATCGCTGCCGTCGAAGAATTGCGTCGCGTCTCGAGCGGCGGCTGGGGAAAGTAAAATTACTGATTGTCGAGTGGTGATTGAAAGGCAAAACGTTTCGATTCCCGCATTTTAATAAAAATCAAAAATCAGCAATTGCATGCCTGAGGCCACCAAACTCGTAGTCGGCGCCGCACCCGAAGGCGCAAGTGACACTCCCTGCGCCGCGCGCGCGGTCCGCGCCATGTTCACGTCAATAGCTCCGCGCTACGATCTGCTGAATCACCTGCTATCGTTCAACATCGACCGCTTGTGGTGGCGCCGCACTGCTCGGACCTTTTCGCAGGTCCTTGCTCAGCCTGGCGTCCGTGTCCTGGATCTCTGCTGCGGCACCGGAGACATGACCTTTGCCTTGCGCAAGCAAGCAGGGAAGTCCCGCCCGCAGATTTTAGGCGCGGATTTCTCTCACGCCATGCTACAGCGTGCTCATTCAAAATCCAGCAAGCTCGCTAAAGATGGCAAGCTGACATTGCCGCGCTGGATTGAAGCCGACGCACTTTGCCTCCCGTTTCCCGACCACCACTTCAGCCTGGTGACCTCAGCCTTCGGCTTCCGCAATCTCGCGGACTACGATGCCGGCCTTCGCGAGATCGCGCGCGTCTTGCAGCTTGGAGGCGAGTGCGGCATTCTCGACTTCAGTGAGCCCGGTGGGCTAACGGGCCATCTGTATCGGATTTACTTCAAACAAATCCTTCCGCGCGTCGGCACGATGGTTTCCGGCGTGCGCGGACCTTACGCGTATCTGCCAAACTCAGTCGAGCGTTTTCCCGAGCCGCAAGAGATGCTAGACCGCATGCGCCATGCCGGATTTCGCGAAGCCAGTTGGACTCCCTACACTTTCGGCATAGCAGGCTTGTACCGCGGAAGGAAATAAAATCTCCGAGAAGAAAACTGCGCTAGCGCGCGGAGGTGTCAGCGGCAGGCGTGGAAATACTCTTAAAACTGTCCGTAAATGCGTCGACGATCGTGTAACGCAATACATTCTCGTACTCTTTGCCCAGGAAAGTATGTAGCCGATCTGTATTCATGATGTACTCACCGGTCATGTAAGGCAGCGCTTCCGGTGGAATCGCCGAGATTTGCCGACTCCACAAGAATTTCAGCACCAGCCGCATCGCCCACTTTCCCGGCACGCGCACCAGTTTTGCTCGCGCAATCTCAATGCAACGCCCGAAAGTGAGCGGCTCGCCGCGTCCGGCTACGTTCAGGATGGTGAGCCGTTTCGTTTCAGGATCGCGGTGCAGAATGTACGCAATGAGTCGCGCCATATCGTCCACGTGCACAAACTGAATTTTATTGTCGAGATACAGTTGCCCATAGGGCAACATGCAAGGCAGGCGCTTGCCCTCGCTGCGCATCTTTTCCGCTCGCAGGCCGCTTCCGTTTGGAGTGCCCCGAAACGCTCCCAGTAAATAATTTTCCACGCTGGCTCCGGCAAAAATGTGCGGACGCAGGATATAGACGCTGCACCCGCGCAGGGCAGTGGAACGCTGCTGTACTACTTCGTCACTTTGTTTTTTATGAAGCGCATAAGGCAGAGTATGCGCCGCCATGGCAGACTCTTCTGTCGCAGGCGCCGGAAGATTCGGACCATACGCAGCCACGCTGCCGGGAAAGATAAATTGCTTGATCCCAAAATCCGTGGTGCGGTTTGCCTCGGTGATGGCTTCCATCACGCGCGCTGTGCCCGCCACATTGATCTGCCACATCCGCTCCGCATCCAGCACACCGCTGCGCACTGCGTCGACCACGAAGGCCAGATGCACCACAGCTGCTGGCCGCGTATCGCGCAGCAGTTCGTAAAGAGTGCGCGTGCACGATTCTTCCCCCAGATCCAATCGCTCGAACTGCAACGGCAGATCGGTTTGGGGTGGATGCAAATCCACCCCAATCACAGAGAAGTCCCCCAGCATCGGAAGCAGCCGGGAGCCCAGGTTCCCCGCAATGCCGGTGATCACGACGACAGGCTTGGTGCTCGCCATCAGTTCGGCTTGGACGAAGGAGCCGGTGGCGCCGGCGCATTCGCCGCCGGTGGAGCAGCCTGCTGCGGTGTAGCCGCGCCAGCACCCGGTCCGGGCTGACCCATGGCCGGATGCGGCATGTGTGGCGGAAGCTGCCCCGGAGGACGTCCACCCATCGGTTGTGGTGGTCCAAAGTAGGCTTCGTTGGTCTCCGTGTGGTAGGAGTTCTGATACTTTTCCATTCCGTCCTTCAAATGCTGGGTCTTCAGGGTATTGTGAATTTCGTTGCTCACTTTATCCAGCGGCAGAACTTCCTTGCTCACAACTTTGTACACGTAGTGCCCACCATTGTCGCTGATAAGCGCGGATACCTCGCCCGCCTTTAGATCGAATACTGACGAGTGCGCTGGCGGCAAACCCGTGCGCCGCACGGTTGGCAGGTTTACCGTCGGCGAATCCATTTTCATCCCAGCCGCTTCGAATGCTTCTTTCTGCAGCTTGGCGAAATCCTCTCCCGCCGCCGCCCGTTCTCGCAGGCTATCGGCCAGCTTGTTCATCTCCTGCTCACCCTTTTCCTGCTCCGCCTTCTCATCTGCTTCCTTAGCCTTCTGCTGGTCCTCAGGCAGCTTCTCCTCTTTCACGTTATCTTTCGAGTTGGCCTTCTCCTCTCGCTCTTGTTTAAAGCGGGGAATAAACAGCCGGTCCAGAGAGAACTGCTCGTAAGCCTCAGGATTTTTTTTGTAGTACTCCTCAATCTCCGTGGGCGAAACTTTGTCCGCCTCTTCCTGCACCGAGCGCTGTAGCTCCGTAGTCAGAATCTGCATCTCGGCAATCTTGAGCGTTTGTTTGAATTGCGGAGTCTTATCCAAGCCCTTCTTTTTCGCCGCCTCTGACATGGCCATGAACTTGGGCAGCGCCTGCGCCAGTTGACGTTTCAATTGCGGTGTGACGTTCGGCGAAAGCGCACTGGCGATCTTCTCAAATTCTGCCCGGGTGATTACCGTCTTGCAGTCTGCTGGCTTTTTTGCAGTAGCAGCCGGCTTGTTTGTGGCGGTCTTGGACGCATCAGTCGTCTTCGGCGCAGGGGGGCACACGCCATCAATTGTGAGCACGGGCGCATTCTCCGGCACCTCCACGGCTGGTGACGCCGGCGCATTCGCGGCGCCCGGAGCCTGGGACGGACTTGCTTGGGTCTGACTTGGCTGCACCGGGGTCGGCCCCGGTTGCGCCTGCCCCCAGGCCAGCGTACCCAACAACACACACAGCAACCAACTCTTACTCATACAGGATTCCTCCAGGATTGGTAGATCAGGAAGTTAGACAACTGAACCTAGCATCGTAGCATAGAGGCCCACTCCTGCAGTACTGGCATGTGATTCGGTAGCGGTGCAGATTGGACTGTTACACACGACTTGTCATCCTGAGCGTAGCCGTTTTTCAGGCGTAGCGAAGGATCTCCGACTTAACCGGCCTAACGCGTAAGCCAAACTGAACCAGTACCGTTCTCGATTCTCTTGGCGCAAATCCGCATCAGCGGCGATAATTCCAATATGTCCGGAAGCCCGGCCCTTTATTCGCCAACTGCCATGCGCGCCGAAAAGCGCGCGGTGGCTGGAAGCTCGGTGATCGCCGCTCTGGTGATCACCGGCGGAAAAATCGTGGTTGGCATCACGACAGGTAGCTTGGGAATTCTTTCGGAAGCCGCGCACTCTGCACTGGATCTCATCGCGGCCATGCTTACTTATTTTTCTGTCGGTGTTTCCGACAAGCCCGCCGACGCTGACCATCAATACGGCCACGGCAAGGTCGAAAATTTCTCCGCCTTCGTGGAAACCGGCCTGCTCCTGGTGACCTGTGTCTGGGTTATCTACGAAGCGATTGCGCGCCTATTTTTCCGACGTGTCGAAGTCGAACCCTCCATCTGGGCATTCGCTGTAATGCTGGTTTCCATGGCCGTGGATTGGTGGCGCTCCCGTGCCCTCGGCCGCATCGCCACCAAATATGAGAGTCAGGCTCTGGAAGCCGACGCGCTGCATTTCTCCACCGATATCTGGTCGGCGGGTGTAGTCGTATTTGGTCTTGCTCTAATTCTAGTCGGACGCGCTTATCATCTGGATTGGCTTCGTCTCGCCGATCCCATCACCGCTCTGATCGTCGCTGGCGTCATCATTTCCGTGAGCTGGCGGCTGGCACGTCGCACCGTGGATGCTCTGCTCGACGCCGCTCCGGCAGGCGTTCGCGTTCAGATCACTGATGCAGTCTCTCACGTAGATGGCGTGCTCGAAGTCGGCCGGGTGCGCATCCGCCGCGCCGGCAACCACTATTTCGCCGATCTCGCCGTCGGCCTGGCGCGCACTGTTACCTTTCAGCGCTCCGAGCAATTGGTAGCAGCGGTAACTGACGCTGTCCACGGCATTCTTCCCGAGGCCGATGTCACCGTCCAGCCGCTGCCGCGCGCCCAGCGTTCGGAAAATATCTTCGACCGCATTCGGGCCGTTGCTACCCGCCACAACCTCAACGTCCACGACATCAGCGTGCAGGATCTCGCGGGCCAACTTCACGTCGAGCAGCACATCGAACTCGACGAACGCATGTCTCTGAAGACCGCTCATGATCAAGTCACTGAACTCGAAGCCGATATGCGCCACGATGTTCCCGAAATCGCAGAGATCCTGACCCATATCGAGAGCGAACCAGCCACCATTGAAACCGGCGACGAGTTGGTTCGTGACGCCGAACTCGAACGTCGATTGAAAGCAGTCGCCAGCCGGGTTCCAGAAATTATCGATATGCACGACATCCAGATCAAGAAAGTGCGCGGCCGGCTCTATGTTTCCTGCCACTGCACGTTTTCCGACGATCTCTCGCTCGCTCGCGTCCACGACATCCAAACCGAACTCGAAATTCACTTCAAACAAGCTGCACCAGAACTTTTCCGAGTGTTGATCCATCCCGAGCCGAGCACCGACAATCGCAGATAAAACGCACCGGAGTTGCTGAACATGACCGAAGCCAAAACTACGTGGATAGAAAAACAGCGCTTCAACGGCGTCGCTGGCAGTGGCCATACGATTGTGGTCGACGGTGATCACGTCGCCGGAAACAGCCCCATGGAACTTGTCCTCATTGGCCTGTGCGGTTGTACCGGTTACGACGTTGTCTCTATCCTGCAGAAAAAGCGCGAGCCTTTTACCAGCCTCGAAGTACGTGCCGAGGCCGAGCGTGCCGCCGACCCACCTTCCGTCTATACGAAAATTAAACTGATCTACCGCGTCGGTGGTAAAGTGTCGAGTAAGGCAGTCGAGGACGCCGTTCACCTCTCCAAAGAGAAATACTGCTCCGTCTCGGCGATGCTCGCAAAAACTGCGAAGATTACCACCGAAATCGAATACATAGATCGCTAGACCCGAGGGGCGCGACGACCGCTGTAAATCTCATGGCTCATAGAATTCTCCTCTTCACCCAGTCCGGCTGCCTCAACTGCGAAGTGATGAAGATTTTTCTGGAGGCGAGGGAACTCGCCTTCGAAGAGCGCAACATGAGCAATGACCCTTCCGCACGCTCCGAATTGTTCGACACCTACCACGGCCACACTACGCCCACGCTGGTGATCATCACTGCCTCAGGCGCTGAGGTGATCGAAGGCTTCGATCCTGACCGCCTTGACCACTTCCTCTCCGCTGCCTGATCATCAAAACGGTTCGCGAGGGTTAATATTCCAACTCAAAACCCACAGAGCCCGCGTATGCACCCGCTGCGCGGCTACTTCTTCATCGCGTCGGCGGCGTTTCTTTGGGGAGTCTCAGCCGCGCTGGGCCGCGCTGTTTTTACCGGCAGGCTGCCGCTGAGCCACGCCGCGCTTCGCCCCATCAATCCATTAATTCTTTCGCAGACTCGCGCCACATTCTCTTTACTTGTGTTGGTTCCCGCCTTGGTCGTCTCCCAAGGTTGGCAGCGAGTCAAGCTGCCGGCCCGCGATCTTGTTTACTGCTTCGTTTTAGGCACGCTGGGCGTTGCGGTCTCGAATTATTTCTATTACGTAGCCATCCAGCGCACCAACGTAGCCACCGCCATCATTGTCCAATACACCGCTCCGGTGTGGGTTCTGATTTATGTGGTCGCGCGCGGCCAGCAAAAACTCACGCCGCAAAAAGTTGTTGCCGTGGCCCTGGCCGTCACCGGAATTGCTCTTGTCATCAATCTCGTCGGAGCCAAATCCGGCGCTGCGCTACGCCTCGATTCCTACGGCGTCTTCGCCGCACTGCTGGCCTCATTCTCATTCGCTTTCTACAACGTCGGCGGACACCGTATTCTCGCGCGCCACGATCGCTGGCGCGTGCTGGTCTGGACGCTCGCTGCAGCTACTGCATTCTGGCTCATCGTCAACCCTCCGTGGAAAATTGCCGCCGCCCACTACGAACCCGCGCAATGGTTCTTCCTTTTCGTGTTCTCGATGATCTCGGTGCTGGGAGCCTTCTCTCTTTACTTCTTGGGACTGCAGTACCTGGAGCCTACGCGCGCCATCATCGCCAGCTGCCTGGAGCCGGTGTTCTCCATCCTTTTGGCTGCGCTGCTGTTAGGTGAGGTATTGCGCCCGATTCAGACTGTTGGAATCGTCTTTGTGCTCGCGGCTATCGTGATTGTGCAGCGCCCTGGAGTCAGCTCGAGTGAGAGTGATAAATCTTTCGTCGTCGAGCCCATCGACTAGACTCTTTACTTCGCAACAGGAACACCTACTCCAACTTCTTTCCCCGCGTCTCCGGCAATTGCGTCGTGATCAATGCTGCCAACAGATATCCCGCCGCGCACAAGTAAAACGCCCATCCTAAACCCTTCATCTGGCCCACCCGCCCAATCACCAGGGGTGCGACGGAACTCATCGTACGTGCGCCGTTGTAAGTAAAGCCCAGCGCGCCTGCCCGCACACTGGTTGGGAATATTTCGCTGCCCATGATTCCCGAGCCGGAGAAGATTCCAGTCCCAAAGAAAGCGACGGCTGTACCAGTCACCAAAATCATGGCTGGAGAGCGCGCCACAGCGTAAAGTGGAATCAGAAGTGCCGCCGTCAAGCTATAGATTAAAAATGCCTTGCGTCGCCCAAGATGATCCGCTATCCAGCCGAAGCTGGCATAGCCGGGAAGCATTCCAAATAGATTCAGGACCACCAGCAATGTTGTGGTGCCCATCACCCCAAAGCCGCGCCCACCCTGCGACACAGGAAGCGACAAATAAGGCGGAAGCCAGGTAAACAATCCCCACCACGCAAACAAGCAGAAGAAGTTAAAAAATAGCAGTGACAGAGTATGTTTCAAGTAGGGCGCACGAAAGATAAGTGCGAAGCTTGAGTTGCTGGCGGTGCTCGCGACTGATCTACGGTCCTTCCACAGCGTCGACTCAGGCACCCCACGTCTAATCCATAACGTTAGGAGAGCCGGCAAGATTCCCACAAAGAACACTGCCCGCCATCCGAGGTATCGCGCTACCGGACCGGCTACCAACGCTGCTGCGGCAAAGCCGATCGCCCATGAACTCTGCACGATCGAAATCGCTTTGGCGCGTAACTCAGCCGGCCAAGTCTCTGCCACCAGCGTCGCTCCTGTATTCCATTCTCCACCCATCCCCAGGCCTAAAACGAAGCGTGCGACCGCGAGCATCGCAATGCTCGTCGCCAAGCCAGAGGCGAACGAGCACAACGAATAGGTCAGGATGCTCGCCATCAGCGCCCGCTTGCGCCCAATGCGGTCGGCGAGATAGCCAAACAGCAAGCCACCCAGGCCGGAGGCGAGCAGCGTAAGCGTGCCCAGCAGTCCCGCAGTGGCCTTGCTCATGCGCAGGTCACGCATCAACAGCGTCAGGACCAACGCATACAGCATGGCATCGAAAGCATCGAGCGCCCAACCCAGCGCGGACGCCAGCAGCGTCCGCCGCTGCGCCGCTGAAGCCTGGCGAATTAATTGGATCGGTCCAATCGCCATGAGGCGGGATTGTACGGTGCAGGCAGGAATTGTCAATTTCTGATTTGAGGATGATTTACGATGTTTTCTATCTTGATGCCCAAGCTACCATTTGACAATGTTTTTACAGCTCCAGCGGCTAGTCTTGGTTAGCCTTGGATGAGACCTTTGGTTAATGACGGTCTGAGATTGGACGTGCTTATGAGATTACACCGGGTTGCAGCGCTTTCTGCCTTCCTGCTGGCGTTCCTTACCCCTTGCTTTGCCCATCACATGGCAGTCGTCGTTAACAAGGACAACAATGTGGGTAACGTCACTGCGGTCCACCTAACCAGGATTCTCCGCTCGGAGATCAAAAAGTGGCCGGATGGCAAGGCCGTTATCCTGGTTCTTCACAAAGACTCAGCCGGCGAAACCGAGACACTGGAGCGGTTGATTAAATTGAACGGCGAGGAATTGAAGTCAATGATCGCGGAGCACAGGGACTCTATCGTGATCGTGGATTCCGACGCAGACGTCTTGAAAACTGTTCAGACCACACCCGGCGCCATTGGCTTCGTGGATGTCCGCTCTGTCGACAACAGCATCAACATCGTGCGCGTGGATGGCAAGCTGCCCATGGAATCAGGGTATTTGCCACATTAGCGCAAACTTTTTCCGCTGGCAACCGGGACTCGAATCAAGCTCCGCAAGCTCGCGGGAGTTTCAGAACAATTTTAGTTTATGTGCGATCTCTCGCATGGGTGCGTATTCCCGATCGTTGGCTATGACGAAGCGCTTGGCGCGGAGAACTTTCAAGATGGGATCATCTTTGCCTTTCTCGAGTGCGAGTAGGGCGTGGGCAAATCTTTCTCGTTCAGCCTCAGGCACGTCTTTGCCGGCGACAAACACATAATCGACATAGGGTTTAGAGGTATAAATAACGCGGATTTTTCTGCCGTCAAGTCTGCCACTACTGATCAGGAAGTTGAAAATCGTTTCGTCGATTGCTCCGGCATCGACCACCCCGTTTGCAACCATCGCCGCGGTCGCGGGATGACTTCCGCTGTAACGAAACGAGAGATCGGTATCGGGATCGATTCCTGCCTGCTTGAGTTCTTCATAGGCCATCATATGTGCGCTGGTTGAGTCGATATCGCCGAATGCGAACTGCTTTCCCTTTAGATCGTTGAGCGAATAGATTGGGGAGTGGGCGCTGGTGATGAAGACGGTGTGATAATGCAAGTCCGTGGCGCGCTGGACAAGCGGGATGACTCCATACTCAGCGTGAGCGCGGATATACATCAGCGCTCCCAGGCAAGCGAAATCGTAAGATCCGTCGCCAAGGTGTTTAACCGTTTCGCGGAAGCTATCGGGAGATTCAATCGTCACAGGCCGTCCCATTGCCTGCGTGAGATAAGCCCGTAGAGGTTCTCTTTCCTCCTGAGTTGCCGTGTCCAGGACCAAGCCGATGGTAATCGGTCTCTCAGCAGCGTAAAGTAAAGCACCGGCGAGAACACAAGTGGCCATCGACACGGCGGTCCGGGCTCGCAATAACCATACGCCGCGGAATTTGAAAGCTGTCGCCATTGGCACAAATTACTGCGACAAGGTTATCCGGATTTATTGGGCAGAGGATGCGAAAACAAGAACGTATCGACCTTGCGTGCTCCCGTTTTGGACCTGCCACAGGAGTTCTATCACGGTGGAGTAATGGCCGAAATGGCGAACTTTCCGGCTATAGCGGTCTTCGACTGAGCAGTTGAAAATATCTTCTCGCCTTCTTCACATCGAGCGCAATCTGCTCCCGCAAGGCATCCACGGATGGAAACTTGGTCTCATCGCGCAGCCGGTCGAGAAAACAAATCTCCACTTCGCTCTCCGGCGTTAGTTCAATAGGATGAAAATTCAGCAGGTGCGTTTCGATGGCGAATGAATCAGCCCCAAACGTTGGACGATTGCCCACGTTCGTGACCGAATCAAAACGCTCGGCGCCCACGCGCGTCCACGTGAGGTAGACTCCATCCTCGGGCACCAACTCTTCGTAGCGCGCGAGATTGATGGTAGGCACAGTGTACTTCGATCCGAGACCGCGTCCGCGCCCCGGCGTACCCAGAATAGAGAAAGGGCGCGACAGCAGATGCCTCGCCCGGCTCACCCGCCCCTCTTTCAGCAGCTTGCGGATATGGCTGCTGGAAACGGGTTCACCGCGCAACCGCTGCTCCGGATAGACTTTTACTTCAAAACCAAGTTCCTTTCCGAACTGCGCCAACAGATTGACGTCACCCGCGGCCTTATGCCCAAAGCGAAAGTTGTAACCTTCGTGTACTTCGCGCGCGCGCAGTTTTTTCTTGAGAATGCGCTCGGCAAATTGCCGTGGAGTCATCAGCGAAAGGTCGCGTCCGAAAGGAAGTATCAGGACTGCATCAATGCCCGTGGCTTCCAGCAGGCGCAGCTTTTCGGGCAACGGAGTGAGCAGCTTTAATTCCGAATCTGGTCGGAGAATGCGCGCTGGATGCGGCTCAAAGGTCATCGCAATCGCTCTGGCTCCGTTATGCCGTGCGCGCCTTACGATTTCTCCCAACACATGTGCATGTGCGCGGTGGACTCCGTCGAAGTTACCCACGCTGACTAGTGACGGCCCAAAATCCGCCGGGACGTCCTCGGGTTTATGAAAAACCTGCATAACAGTGATCAGTGGCCAGCGGTCAGAAAGTCAGTGTTCAGGAATTCACTGGTCACTGATCACTAGCCACTGATCACTGTTCTTAGATTTCAAACTCCAGCTTCATCCCGTCATAAGCCAGCCGCACATGCGGCGGCAGAGTGGCATTGGTCGCTTCGTGCCCCAGGTCGTGGCAAATGTGGGTAAAGAAGCCACGCTTCGCCTTCACTCGCTCTACAATGCGCAAGGAATTCTCCACCGTCGAGTGCGTGGGATGAGGCTTGTGTCGCAGCGCATCCAGAAAAATAATGTCCAGACCCTCCAACTGATGGAACGATGCCTCTGGGATTTCGCTATGGTCGGTAAGATAGGCTGCCTTTCCGAAGCGATAACCGTATATCTCCGTCTCGCCATGAATCAAACGCACTGGCTCGAAGCGCGCCCCGAAAAGGTCTACCGGGCCATCAATAGGCCGCAACTCCAATTGTGGCAAGCTGCCATATTTATAATTTGTGTCAAAAATGTAGCTAAACATCCTGCGCAGAAAGGCCGCTGCGTCGGGGCGTGCGTAGAGCGGCAACTTCGCCGGCTTGTGACGGTAACTGAGCGGCCTAAGATCGTCGATGCCCAGGATGTGGTCGGCGTGAGTGTGCGTATAAAATACGGCGTCTACCTGGGTGATTCGTTCGCGAATGGCCTGGGCATAGAAATCGGGCGAAGTGTCAATGAGCACAACCTTGCCCGCATATTCGATCATCACCGAGGGACGAGTACGGCGGTCGTGCGGATCTTTGGAATTGCAGACCGCGCAGTCGCAGCCCAGCGTGGGCACGCCCATCGATGTGCCGCTACCCAGCACTGTGAGCGTGGCCTTCATGCGCGTGCCCTCATCGTTTGACGTTCATTCGGAACCGTCACCGCCCTTTGGTCCCCGTGGCGGCGCCGGGCTGCGGCGGACGCGATAGCGCGTTGGTCACCTCAACGTAAGCCATGCGAACTTCATAGAGGCTGTTCTGCAGAAAAGTTTCTTCCGTCGGGGTCAGGTTGCCCTTGGTTTTTTCCGAAAGGAGCGCGAGCGTATCAATAGTCTGGCGCGCTCCGATGATGTCCATGCGAGGTTCTTCCCCCTGCTGGTGCATCAATCCGAGTTGCAGCATCGCTGTCATGTACAAAGACGCCAGAAAGCGCTCAAAAGTCATCTCAAATTCTTTGGCGGAATGCCCGCTCAGTTCCACCCGCGAGTTCAAAGCATCGGACGACTTACGGTAAGCATCAGCTTGCGCCTGCTGCTCGGCTACGGTCGGGGCCGCCGGCATGTCTTGTCCGGCAATCCCATCATCTTTCGCGGGAAATGCCGCTACAGAGTTAGCAGTAGCAGCAGTCTCTTTTGCCGCTGGCGTGGCCGCGGCGGGCGGCGCCGGAGCCTTTGGTGGTTCTACTTCCTCTGGAACATCTTTGCGCAGCTCTCCGTCTTCAGTAAATAAACGACGATCAGTTACTGTGAAACCGGACTCCTGCCTTTTCTCAGCCATATGTGTCCTTAGAAATCGATTTCCGGGAATTTCGTAATTCTTCTTAGCGTCCTTAGCGAAATCTTAGCGACCTTTTCGGTCAAAAGCTTTTTCGTATATTAGTTCAAAGGGACTGATGCAGCAGCGATTCCTCCGCCTGTCCAGATGCGAACTCAAATGGCAATTGAGTTACCGTAGCCTTGGCCGCGCCAATCATAACCTCGCGCCCCGGCACTCCCACCTCACGCCGAATATATCCTAAGGCCAGCGTTTGCTCCCCCAAGCGCGTCCGGAGTACGGCAATACTGGTCACATCCCCTACTTCTTTTTCGTCCCCGGCTTTTCCAGCGATAATTTTCGCCCCCGCATCGATTGCCGCCGCTCCTTCAATGATGAAGCCCGTAAACTTGCGATGCACATTACCGCGCGAGCGGATCCGCTCCACAATTTCCTGCCCCACGTAGCAGCCTTTGTTAAAATTAAGCGCCCGCATCTGCTCTGTTTCCTGTGGCAAGTCGCGCTCGCGAATATCAACTCCATAGAGCGGGATACCGGCCGCGATGCGCTGCATCTCCGCAGCCTCGCTGCCAACCGGCGTTGCTCCGGCTGCAACCAGCGCTCTCCAAGTCTTGTAAACATCCTTGGACGCGAGCCAGATTTCGTAGGATTCCTGCTGCGCATCCTCGCCCCGCACCACCGTACACTCCACGCACCCACAATCGCAGTTGCACTTTGGCGCGATTATCTCCAGCGGTTGCATCTCCGGAACTTCAATCCCAGCGGCGTTTAACATCGCCCGGGACTTCGGTCCCGCCAGTCCCAGAGCGGTTTGTTCCTCGCCAATATTCGTTATCTCCACATCGTCCATGATGATGTAGTGATCGAATGTGGCGGCGATTTTCTCGACTTGGCTGCGATCCGTCTCAACGATCAGCGACTCGCCCGCGTTGTAGACGAACATATCTCCAAGGATGCGGCCCTGCGGATTGAGCAGGAACGTATAAACGCCGCGTCCTGCGCCGAGATCACGAATGTTGTTGGTGACCATGCCATTGAGCCAGCGCACGCGGTCGCCGCCGGTGAGTGAAATCCTGGCCCGAAAGCCGAGGTCATAAATTCCACAACCGGACAGAAGGGCAGAAAACTCATCGTGCGCATTAGAAAAGCCAGCAGCCGTGGTGGCCCCGCGGTATTCGCGTTCGCGAGTCGGCTGATTTTCCGGCTGCAAGCGAAGTTCGTTTTGGAGTGGAGTAGCTCCCATCAAAGTATTGATTATAGCGAACGTCCCAGCGATTCATTGCCCGTCACACATCGATAGACCACAGACAACCTACTCATTCCGCTCGCCTTGTGTTAGTTTTTTGCCGTGGACCCGCAAAAGCCTTCGAAGAAACGTATCGCAGTCATCCCCGGAGACGGAATTGGCCAGGAGGTAATCCCTCAGGCTCTTAAGGTCATCCGCGTATCCGGAGCCGATGTAGAGATGAGCGAATTCGATTGGAGCGCCGACCGCTATCTCCGCGATGGCACCACCGTTCCGCCCGACGGCTTCGCCATGCTCGGGCGTGACTTCGATGCCATCCTCGCTGGAGCCTTCGGCGATCCTCGCGTCAAAACCAACATCCACGCCAAAGAAATCCTCCTCGGCATGCGCTTCAAAATGGATCTCTACGCTAATGTGCGCCCAGTGCGGCTGCTCGATGCAGCGCTGTGCCCGCTGAAAGGCGTCGAGCCTAAGGACGTGGATTTCGTGGTGATCCGCGAAAACACCGAGGGTGTTTACACTGACGCAGGCGGAGTATTCAAACAAGGCACTCCGGATGAAATCGCGATTCAGGAAGACATCAACACGCGCAAGGGTGTCGACCGCATCATTCGCTACGCCTTCGATTATTGCGAGCAGCACGCCAAGCTCGATGGCTCGCCTCGCCGACGTGTGCTCATGTGTGACAAATCAAATGCCATGACTCACGCCGGCGGCCTGTGGCAGCGCGTCTTCAAGGAAGTAAGCGGCGAGTTTCCCCAGATCGAAACCCAGCACATGTACGTGGACGCTCTCTGCATGCAGATGGTGCGCGATCCTCGTCCCTTTGATGTAATCGTCACTAATAATATGTTCGGCGATATCATCACCGACCTCGCCGCCGGACTGCAGGGCGGCCTGGGCATGGCCGCCAGCGGCAACATTCATCCTGGAAAAACGTCGATGTTCGAGCCGGTACACGGCTCTGCCCCGCCGATCGCGGGGAAGAATGTGGCGAATCCCTTCGGCGCGATCCTGACTGCGGCCATGATGCTGGGACATTTGGGATTTGCGAAAGAATCCGAGAAGATTGAGGCAGCCGTGCTCCAAGCCGTGCGGCAGAAGAAGACTACGCAGGACATCGGCGGGACGCTAGGAACGCGGGAAGCGGGCGAGTGGATCGCGGAGAGGCTGAGCAACGCTGAAGCATCATGACCATAAAAGAATTCAAGGCCTATGTGGGCGACCCCGATTTCCACGATGGAATCATCAGACGAGTGTGGCACGAGTCGGATCTACTTTTCGTGGAGCTTGAAGGTTACAGCGGGGCCCGTCATGTGGTCCGATTCACGGGAGTGGAATCGGTGGTTTCGCACGCCCCCGAGGGCATGGTGGTTTATGCTCTGGACGAGATGGATACACAGCCCCCTCTGCGCGAGTTTGTTTTCGCCAACTCCAAAGAACACGACGAACTGGGCGGGGACTCCAAACTGGAAGTCACAGCGCACGGGGTCGCGTTCGACAGATTGTGACTCGGGTTGCTCCGGTCACGCCTTTCGTCCCACCAGCAGCGCCAACTCCCGCCACTTCCAGTGACAATCCACATCCACAAAGCCAATCTCACGCAGCCACCGCAACTGCGTTTCGAGATCCAGCAGCTTGTTCGACGGATCTTCTGTCTCGGGAGTGTAGCCAATGCGGTACAGGAATTCTTCATGCAGTCGGATAGTTGGCGAAGCTACGTGTTCCAGATTACAAAAGACGCCGCCGGGGTTGAGCAGACCGTGGATCTCCGCGTAGAGCGCCCGCTTACGCTCATGTAAGAGATGATGAATCGCGAAGCAGGAAACGACCGCATCGAACCTTCCCAGCGCGGGCAGCGGGTGGTCCATGTCGTGCGCCACAATCCTCACGGAGGAATCCGCTGCGAAGCGCTTGCCGGCCGCCTCGAGCATGGCAGGCGAAAAGTCAACAGCCACAGCTTCCACCTGGAGATCAGCGTCGCTGCCTGATTCGGCGGCAGGGGCGGCCAACGCGGCTTTAACGAGCGCGAGTAGCCGTCCATCTCCGGTGCCGAGATCAAGGATGCGGTGCACAGTCTTCGGGATAAACTCCAGAAGCGTCGCTTCGCCTTCGCCGCGGTGCAGGATGGAATCGGCACGGCCCAGGTAGTCGCGGGCGTGCTCGGTGGAAGTCCAGAGATTGACGGAAGCGTTTGTGGGCATTCTTTATCCTTGAAGGTTCGTCCTTGAGGAGAGTATAGAGAAACAGCGTAGACTCGTTCCTAATGGATATCGTTGAACTGCGTTGCAAGAGCTTTCTGAAGCCGCTTTTGGCGGTTGTGCTGCTCGTTGGATTCAACGGCGCGACTTGGGCGCAGACGCAGGATCAGCCTGCGCAAGCTCCTGCACAGCAATCCATGCCGCCGCAAGATCAAAGTCAAGCTCAAAAGCAGGGGGACAAGCCTGCCGAAGCCACGCAAGCACCTACTCCGCCGCCTGCCTCGGAAGAAAAAGAAGTTAAGATCACGCCGCGCGAAGCCGAGGAGCTGTTCCACTCCGTCGACGAGATTCTGGCCTTCGACAGTCAGCGCACCGGGTTGCCAATCAAGAGGCAGGTAAAGCGTCGCCTCACCAGCCGCGACGAAGTCGTCGCATACCTGACTAAGCACATGAAGGATGAGGACGTGAAGCGTTTGCAGCGGTCGGAGTTGGTGCTTAAAAAATTTGGCCTGCTGCCGCGTGATTATGACATGGAAAAACTGCTGGTCGATCTTCTGCGCGAAGAAGTGGCAGGTTATTACGATCCGAAGACAAAAACGGTGAACCTGCTGGATTGGGTTCCGATGGAGGAGCAGGAGCCGGTGCTGGCGCACGAACTGACGCACGCCCTGCAGGATCAGTCGGTCGGTCTCGACAAATGGATGAAGAAAGGCGAGAAGGATCTGGGTGAGATGAAGAAAGATCCTACGCCCGAAGACATCGACAACGATGAAATGGACGACGCGCGTGAGGCCGTGGTCGAAGGCCAGGCGCAGGCCGTGATGTTTGAATATGCCATGGCCCCCGCGGGGCACTCGATCGCGGATTCGCCCGACTTGTTGGAATCGATGGAGGCGGAAACCCTGACTGGGACGCCGAGCACCAAGGTGTTCAACGACGCTCCGATTTTCATGAAAGAATCGCTGACGTTTCCTTACAGCTACGGCTTGGAATTTGTCGCCAAGCTGATACAGACCGGCGGAAAAGAAAAAGCTTTTGCCGACGTGTTGGCGCATCCTCCGCACACCACGCGGCAGATCATGCAACCGGAAACTTATTTGTCGGGCGAGAAGATCGAATCCATGCGCGTCCCGGATTTCAAGCGCGATTTCAAGGACTACGTAAAATTTGATATCGGGGCGATGGGCGAGTTCGATGTCGCAGTACTGATTGAGCAATATGCTGGTAAGGAATTATCGAAGCACCTTTATCCGGAATGGCGTGGTGGATACTACTATGCCGCGCACACGAAAAACGAAGCACTTAATCCCAATTCTGACGCCAATCCTAGTGTGACGGCCCCGCTCGGTTTGCTCTACGTATCCCGCTGGTCGAGCCCGGAAAAAGCATCCGAGTTCGCAGAGATTTATGCGCGGTCGCTGGGGAAGAGGTACAAGAAGGCGGAGGAGGATACAACTTCTTCGCCCGAAGCATCGACTCCACATCCCGAAGAAAAACTCGATGATCTCACGGGGCGCCATTCCTGGACGACGGAAGAAGGAATGATCGTGATCGAAGAGCAGGGTGACATTGTGTTCGTGAGTGAGAGCCTGGACGCAGCCACAACGGAGACATTGGAAAAGGAAGTGCTGGGGGCAGGGAAGTGAAGATTGAAGGCGAGTAAAGTAAATATCTACCCTGTTTTTCCCCGTGTCCTTTGTGGCTAAGGTTTTGCCTTCATCCAAGAAAGAGCTCGCTAGTTCTTCTTAGATTTTTTCTTGGACTCGCCCGCATCTGGAACATCCCCTAAAAAGTGCTGCACTCGAGCGGCGATGATAAATGTCTTACCCCCGCGCTCCACGGTCAGCGTACGTTCCTTGCCCGGTTCGCCACCCAACATCGACCAAACCTGCCCCAGCGTGGACCCAGCGACGGGGATGCCGTCGACTGCGACAAGATGATCTCCAGCCTGAACGCCATCCTCGCCTTGAGGCACGGAGGATTTGCCATCGAAGTCAGCGACGCCGACG
This sequence comes from uncultured Acidobacteriaceae bacterium, assembly GCA_963838015.1. Taxonomy (GTDB): domain Bacteria; phylum Acidobacteriota; class Terriglobia; order Terriglobales; family Acidobacteriaceae; genus Sulfotelmatobacter. The sequence goes on from CAWIPG010000003.1 coordinate 188,814, forward strand.
ATCGTGAAGCGTCCGTCGTCTTCTGGTTTCAGAATGAGGCCGATCACGTCGAAGTCAAGAAAGTTAAACAGGCGTCCGACGTCGAAATATACGATGGAATGAGCATAGTCAATGCCAACTCGGTAATTGATCAACGTATTAGTGCAAATCAGTCCGACAGTGGCAATGCCGGCCCGCTCTTCGAATAAAGCCTCGCGATCTTTGGGAGAGTCGACCACCGGAACGTTCGTGAAGTAAAGCGGGCCGTACTGCACGCGATCCACGCGCATCAGCTTCCGCGAGATCTCGTCACTCTCCCCGATATATTTGCTGGACCAACGGCACCGATCATATGCGGCCACTCGGGATGAGCCTCCGACAGCCTGTCGAATAACTCCTCTGAAAGAAAGCTAATGGGCGAGCCCAGATCGAGGCCGAGATTATATTTCTTGTTTTCAATCTGACTCGGAACCTGAATGAGCCCGTTCGCGCCATTCACAATTACTTTCGCTTTCACACCGTTGAATTTCAAGGTGCCGGGTTGGGCGATGGTGAATTCGTGATCGGGGAAATTGATGATCACGTCGTAGCCGCGCAGCAGGCTGGAAGGAATGTTGATTTCAGCGTCCAGTCCCGGAGCGATCGGAGCGCTGCCGGCTGGGACTTTCGCTTCTTTGATCCCGGCTCCGGGAATTCCTCCGCCCAGAGGAATCGTCATGCCACCAATGTTCATCTCCACCGGCGGAGCGAGCGAGCAGAGTTGCCCGTCGCAAGAGATCGTTCCTTCTGTTAGTCCGGCCAGCCGCTGCGACATATAAAGAGCGGGGTTTCCGTTGTCGACCCACGCGTGAACGCGCTGTGTTTTCCCGTCGCGAAATAGAATCTCCACATCGATGACCACGCGATTGTGATCGAGCTTGATGGGGACGGTAGCGAATTTGAGTTGAGGCTGAGAGCTAGCTCCACTCTGCGCGAGTCCGGCTGCAGCGAGAACGAGAACAACGATACAGAGAGGCGTGAATCGCATATGGAGATTGTAGTGGGTTGCTGGGAACAGAAGATGAGATGAGTCAGAGGTAGTTCGCATAGCCATTACCCGCGCAACGTGAACCACGGTGAGCACGGAACGGCACATGCACTCTTGTATAATCAACCGTTTGGCCCTCACGCGCTGAAGATTTCTGTGGGCCTGAACTTTGGAGGGATGTTGGCGCAGGCGGAGATTGGAATCATTGGCGGCAGCGGCCTGTATTCGATGCCGGGGCTAAGCAAGGTGAAAGAAGTGCGCGTGAAGACGCCGTTTGGCGTTCCTTCTGACGCTTACGTTTGCGGCACGCTCGAAGGCCGCAAGGTGGCGTTTCTGGCGCGGCATGGGCGCGGGCATAGCATTCTGCCCAGCGAGTTGAATTTCCGCGCGAACATTCACGGCTTCAAGCAGCTTGGAGTCGAGAGAATCATTTCTGTTTCCGCAGTGGGATCGTTAAAGGAAGAGCATAAGCCGCTCGATTTTGTAATTCCGGATCAGTTCTTCGATCGCACGCGGCATCGCGTCGATACTTTTTTCGGTGGCGGAATCGTTGCGCACATTTCATTTGCCGATCCTATATGCGGGGAACTTGCGTCAGTGGTCGAAGGAGCGTGCGAGAAAGTAGGCGTCACAGGCAGACACGGCGGTACATATCTGTGCATGGAAGGCCCGCAGTTCTCAACGAAGGCGGAGTCAAATGTGTACCGCGGCCTGGGCATGGATGTCATCGGCATGACCAACCTGCAGGAGGCCAAGCTGGCGCGGGAAGCCGAACTCTGTTACGTCACCGTTGCGATGGTGACGGATTACGACTGCTGGCATCCCCATCATGATTCCGTAACGGTGAATCAGATTGTCGCTGTGCTGGTGAAGAACGCGGAGAATGCGGCAAAAGTAGTACGCGAAACCGTGGCAGCGATGCCTCGTGAGCGTTCGTGCAAGTGCGGGTTGGCGCTGGCGCACGCCATTTTGACGGATCACAAAAAAATTCCGGTCGCGACGCGAAAAAAGCTGAAGCTGATTATTGGAAAATATGTGAAGGCCGGTAGTCGCTGATCACTAAACTAACCATTAAGAGAGGAAGTTCGCATCCACAATGAGCATTGTCGTGGTGGGATCGGTTGCATTCGATGACATTACGTCGCCTTCGGGCAGCGTCACGGGTATTCTGGGCGGGGCAGCGACTTATTTCTCGCTTGCGGCTAGCTATTTCACTCAGGTGCGCGTAGTTGCCGTGGTGGGCGAAGACTTTAACGCCGAGCATGAAAATGTCCTAAAGAAGCGCGGCGTGGATACGCGCGGCATCGAACGCGCAGCCGGCAAGACTTTTCGCTGGGGCGGCTCCTACGCCGACAACCTCAACGAGGCTAGGACAAATTTTACCGACCTAAATGTGTTTGAGAAGTTCCACCCGCAGATTCCGCAGGAGTACGAAGATTCGGAAGTGCTGTTCCTGGCGAACATTCAGCCAACCTTGCAAGCTAATGTGCGGCGGAAGATGAGCAAAGTCATGCTGACCGGATGCGACACCATGAACTACTGGATCACTGGTGCGCGTCAGGAACTGGCCGAGACCCTGAAGTTGGTGAATGTGCTGCTGATCAACGATACCGAAACGAAAATGCTGGCGGAAGAAAAGAGTTTGCCTCTCGCAGCGCAGAAAGTGCTGTCCATGGGGCCGCAGGCATTGGTCATCAAGCATGGCGAGTATGGAGCTACAATTTTCTTTCGCGATGGAGCGTTCGGAACAGGGCGTCATCCATTTCGCGCGCCGACCCTGCCGATTGATGAAGTGAAAGATCCCACCGGCGCCGGCGATTCCTTTGCCGGCGGATTCATGGGCTATGTCGCGTCGCAGCCAGCACTAAATCGCGAAGTACTTAAGCGAGCGTTATTTTATGGCGGAGTCATGGGATCATTCGCGGTAGAAAGTTTCGGCACCGAGCGCCTGCAAGCTCTAACCCGGGAAGAAATCGACGCGCGCTTCAATATTTTTCGCGAACTCACCCACCTCGAATGAAGCAGCGAATGAAGCCGCAGCCGCAATCTCCGCCGAAGGCGTATTCCGAAATCGAGATGGTTCGTCTGGTATGGCTGGCGATCTTCGTCTCGGTATTTTCTTTTCTCTTCTATTACCGACATGAGGATGTGCTGCTCTATGGCGACGCAGTGGCGCATATCAACATCGCCCGCCGCGTCTTCGATTCGAAAACTCCTGGACTCCTGCAACTAGGTACCGTGTGGCTTCCGCTGCCGCACTTGCTGATGATTCCATTCATCGTCTCGAAGCAGATGTGGCAGACCGGCGCGGGCGGCTCGATCCCCTCGATGGCAGGGTTTGTTCTCGGCGTGCTGGGAATCTTCCGGTTGGTGCGAAAGATGTTAAGCCGCAACGGGGCAGTCGACACCACAGCGAAGGTAGCGGCGTGGGCATCGGCGGTTGTATATGCCGCAAATCCAAATCTGATTTATATGCAGTCGACTGCAATGGGAGAGTCGCTGTATCTAGCATTCTTCATCTGGGCCGTTGTCTACTTTGCAGAGTTTGCCGGGCAAGCAGACGCCACGAAAGCCGCCGATCGCTCACCAAGTGCGGCCTTTGTCTTTTAGCAGCGTGTTTAACGCGCTATGACGGATGGTTTCTGGCTGCTGTCTTGGTAATTGCGGCTGTAGTAGTTGCATTCCGCCGTGGCAATGCACTCGAATATGGCGCACGCAGGTTCCCAGTTTCACCGTCGCGCACAACGCTGGCGAAGTTTATTTTGCTCGCGGTAGCGGGCCCGGCACTCTGGCTAGCCTACAACGCCACCGTCTACAGCAATCCGCTGGAGTTTGCGAACGGCCCTTACTCGGCGAAAGCAATCGAGCAAAAGACCGCGACAGTGAATCCGGCACAAGGCAGTATGACGGCTGCCGCCTTGTATTTTCTGAAAGCGGCGGAACTGAATGTGAGCGAGCCAAACTGGCTGGGGCGGCTATGGCTAGCCTTAGCGCTGCTGGGGAGTTTTATAGCGCTGCTCGAAGGTTCGGGCCGCGTTGCATTGCTCTTGTGGGCTCCACTGCCTTTTTATGCTTTATCAGTAGCCCATGGGAGCGTGCCGATTTTCGTTCCGACGTGGTGGCCGTTTTCAAATTACAACGTGCGCTACGGGCTGCAACTACTGCCGGTGTTCGCGATTTTTATCCCGCTGGCGGTTTCTTTCATTGTTCAGCGTGCAATCAGGATCGGGCAGGTCGCAGTTTCGTCGGACCTCTGGGCCGCAACCGCAACATTGTTGAGCGTCCTCGTACTATCTGCTGCAAGTTACGCGGTAATCTGGCGCGCAGAACCGATTTGTTATCGCGAGGCCGAAATCAATATGCATGGACGCGTCGCGTTGGATCGACAGTTGGCGGGATGGATCAAGTCAATGCCACCAGATTCCACGCTATTGATGTATCTGGGCGCTCATGTCGGCGCGCTGGAGCAGGCCGGAATTCCCTTGCGCCGGGACATCAATGAAGGAAATCATCGCGTCTGGAAACAGCCCGTCGATCCTGAGGGTTTGTGGGAGCGTGCGCTGGCCGACCCAGCTTCATACGCAGATTATGTCGTGGGTTTCGAGGGCGACCCGGTGTGGGCGTCTGCAAAGGACCACCGGCTGACGGCGTTGGTTGAAATCCACACCACGGGGCAACCCGCTGCAGCGATCTTCTTAGGCCGTGGGCACGCACCATCGCGTGGACAATAGCATATGCGGTAATCAGGCGGGTTAACGCAGCGTCTCCGAAGACAGCACCTTCCAGTGATAAAATCCGGCCATCCCAAGCTTTCCTGAGCATTTGGATCAAATTCATGAATTGGCAACATATTCTCGATTTGCTGGGCAGCGTAGCTTCATTGGGTCCGGTGGAATTGGAGTGAGACTGCCGTCAGTGGTGATTCCCTTCGTCAAGGCAAGCGCATGCGGAAACGACTTTCTGCTGATTGATTCTGCGGTCGTCACTTCTTCGATCGATGACAGCGCTTTGGCTCTGTCGGAGATGGCGGCACTTACGCGTCGCATGTGCGACCGCCATGAGGGCGTGGGAGCGGACGGCGTGGAGTGGATGTATCCGCACGCGTCGGCGGATGTGGAGATTCGACTCATCAACGCCGACGGTTCCAAAGCCGAAATCTCCGGCAACGGTACGCGCTGCGTGGCGGCGTATCTCTGTGCCGAGCGAGGAATCGAGAAAATTCGGATACAGACCGGCGCCGGACTGAAAACCTGCACGCTGACCGGCAGGAGCGGATCCGACTACGAGTTTGAAGCCGAGATGGGTGAGGCTGTAGTAGAAGCGGAACTGGGGATAAAATCTGGCGCGAGTGAAGTACGAGGTATTCCGGTCTCGATGGGAAATCCGCACTATGTTGTATTCGTAAATAAGTTTGCGGAAAACTGGCAGGACGAGGCAGCACGGATTCAGCGCACCTCCGAGTTCAAACAAGGCGTCAACGTGGAGCTGGTTGCGATCGATGGAAAGCACGATGTGAGCGTGCGATTCTTCGAACGTGGAGTGGGAGAGACGCAATCGTCTGGGACAGGTTCTTGTGCGTCAGCCGTAGCTGCGATGGCGACAGGCAGAGCGGAATCGCCGGTGCAGGTGCATACGCCGGGTGGTACACAGACCGTGCGGCAGGAAAGCAAGATCGTGTTCCTGCGTGGATCGGCGCGTCTGGTCTGCCGGGGAGAGTTTTTCTGAGTTAAGTGTCGACTCGCAGGGGTACTTGATTTTTGCTATTTCGCAATACCTTGTTAAGTTCAGCGTCACTTTTCACAACAGACTTCTTACCGCATGTCTTCTTCAACCACGTCGCGTGTAAAGCCGCCAGCCCTTCGGCAGGGCGATACGATTGGCATCGTTGCGCCGGCTAGCAACGTCAATCGCGACGATCTGCAGAAGGGATGCGAGGCTCTGCGGCGCGCAGGCTACCGTCCGTTTTATTTCGATCCCATCCTCGATAAGGATCTTTACTTTGCTGGCTCAGTACAGCGGCGCGTTCAGGAATTGGAAGAAATGTTTGTCCGTCAAGAGGTTCGAGCAATTGTTTGCGCGCGCGGCGGCTATGGCGCAAACTACGTACTCGAAGCGCTGGATCTGGCAAAGGTTGAAGCGAATCCCAAGATTTTTGTGGGCTACAGCGACCCGACCTGCCTGCTCACATATTTTTCAGACGCTCTGGGGCTGGTGACATTTCACGGCCCGATGGTGGCGAAGGATTGGGCGCATGAAGCGGGTGTCGACATGGCCTCGTGGATTTCAGCGCTGACGCTCCCGGAAGCATGGGAGGTCAACTTCGGCGCGGGTTCTGGCGCAACCGGGCTGGTGGACGGCGCGGCCGAAGGAATTCTTTATGGAGGCTGTCTCTCAATTCTGACGGCATCACTCGGAACGCCCTATGAGATCAAGACAGCGAACACGATTTTGTTCCTGGAAGACATGGCCGCGAAACCTTTCCAAATCGACCGCATGCTGATGCAATTAAAACTCGCCGGCAAATTAGACGAGGTAAAGGGAATTGTATTCGGCGAAATGCTCGATTGCCGGCAAACCTCCAACATCGCGAATCAGGGATATACATTGGAAGAAGTGGTACTGCGCATCGTGGGTGATCTAGGAATTCCTGTGGCATACGGAGTCAGGTCTGGGCATGTGACGACAGGGAATATCACCTTGCCGATTGGAGTCCGGGCGAGGTTGACAGTACGCGGTGGCCAGGTGAGCTTAAAGATTCTCGAAGGCGCAGTAACGGCAGCCCCAGATAAAATTTAATAACGACGAAAATAATGGCGCAAAGCAAGCACATTCACCTGATTGGCATTTGCGGTACCGCAATGGCGTCTCTCGCCGGAATGCTGAAGCAGCACGGCTTTCGGGTCACCGGGTCAGATGCGGCCGCGTATCCTCCGATGTCGGATTTCCTGACTGAACTCGGAATCCCAGTGGCTCAGCCTTTTGACACCCGCAATCTCGATCCTGCGCCCGATATGGTGGTCGTGGGCAACGCGATTTCCCGAGGAAATCCTGAACTCGAGCAGCTGCTCGACCAACGCATTCCATTTTGCTCGCTGCCGCAATTGCTGCATGAGGAATTTCTGCGCGGCAAGGAAGTGCTGGTCGTGGCGGGCACTCACGGAAAGACTACAACCACGTCGATGCTGGCTTGGATTTTTCACACGGCCGGGATGCAGCCCTCATTTTTAATCGGCGGCATCGCCGAAAACTTTGGATCAAGTTTTCATCTGGGCCAAGGAAAACACTTCATTCTTGAAGGCGACGAGTACGACACGGCGTTTTTCGACAAGGGCCCGAAATTCCTGCATTACTTTCCAGACGCTGTAATTCTCACGTCTGTGGAATTCGATCACGCCGATATTTATAAAGACCTGGACGCTGTGGAAACCGCATTCAAGCGCCTTGTAAATCTGATTCCGCGACGCGGACGAATTGTCGCCTTTGACGGCGCTGCCGGTGACGCTAGCGAAAGCGCGAGCCTGGAGCGCTGCTTAAGCAAGGCATTCTGCCCAGTAGAGCGCTACGGCGGCGGCGAGCGCGCGGATTGGCGCATCACAAATCTAAAATTTGAGGCAGGGAAAACTGCGTGGTCTGTGTTGCATGATGGGCGCCCATGGGCCGATCTTGAGTTCCCGCTGGCGGGCGAATATAACGTGTGGAACGCAACCGCAGCCGCAGCTATGGCCTCGGCACACGGCATCTCGAAAGAGGAGATCGTAGCGGCGCTCAAGACTTTTAAAAGTGTGAAGCGCCGTTTGGAGATCAAGGCGCAAGTGAACGGCATTACCATCATTGACGACTTCGCGCATCATCCCACCGCGATTGCGGGTACACTCAAGGCTCTGCGAGATCGTTATCCGGGTGCGCGCCTGTGGGCGATTTTGGAACCGCGATCGAATACGCTGCGGCGTCGGGTTCTGCAGGTTGATCTGGCACGGAGTCTGGCGCTGGCGGATGAGGTAATTGTTGCAGGAGTTTTCCGCTCTGATGCAGTGCCTGAGAATGAACGATTGGATTTGTCAGAACTCGCGACGGATATTCGGAAACATGGCGGTCATGCGCGATTAATTAGCGACGCGGATGAAATCGTGCAGTCGATCGCGCCGGAGATGCGCAGCGGCGATGTGGTAGCGATTCTCTCCAACGGTGGCTTTGGCGGGATTTATGAAAAGTTACCGGCCAGGTTGAAAGTGCTGCCCGGCGAAGCTGGGAGCGGAATTTCCGCAAATGCGGCAGGGAACCCATGAGGGTTTTCGAGGGTCTTCACCCTTCGCGCCAGCTTCTCCGCTCGATCCTATTGATACTGATCCTATTAACATGGATCGCTGCAGCGCCATGCGTCGCAATAACCAATTACACAATTTCTCTCAGGAACCCCGATCAGCATCTTCTGGAGGTGCAAATTCTGCTGCCGCAAGGTGCAGCGCAGCGTGAGTTACAACTCCCGGTGTGGAATTCGCTGTATCAAGTGCGTGACTTCGCAAAATACGTGAATTGGATTCGGGCGAAAGACCGTGCCGGGCGCGCGCTTCCGGTCCACGAGTCAGATAAGAGCCGCTGGCAGATCACGGGTGCGGAAGGCGGCGCTATTGTCGAGTATCAGATATTTGCAGATTCTCCCGGGCCATTCGGCGCTCAGTTCAATTCACATCATGCCTTCTTGAACCTGGCTCAGGTTCTTATGTATCCCGTGGATGCGCGGAACGAGCCGATGACCGTGCGGTTCAGCAAAATCCCCGAGGGATGGCGCATTGCCACGCCGCTGGCATCCATGCCCGAGAATAGCTTCAGCGCGGAAAATTATGACCGGATGGTGGATTCTCCAGTCGAGATGGGATTATTTCGCGAAGCCGATTTTGACGAAGACGGCGGACACTATCGAGTTGTGGTTGATGCCGAATCCGCCGATTATGACATGGAGAAAATTGCTGCCATGCTGCACAAAATCGTGGCAGCGGCAACCAGTTGGATGGACGACCGCCCCTTCAATACCTACATGTTTCTCTACCACTTTCCCAAGGGACCGGCTGGTGGCGGCATGGAGCACTCGTATTCAACTGCAATTGACGTGAATGCCGATGTGCTGGCCCGGGCTCCGGAGGTGCTGGCCTCGGTGACGGCGCACGAGTTCTTTCATCTATGGAATGTGAAGCGCATCCGTCCGCAGACGCTGGAGCCGCCGGACTACACGAAGGAGAATTACACGCGCGCCCTTTGGTTCAGCGAGGGCTGCACCAGTACGGCCGCGGACATCATCCAGTTGCGTAGTGGACTGCTCGACGAAAGCCACTTTGAGAGCGCACTGGCATCAGGCATCGGCGAACTGGAACGACGTCCCGCACATCTCACGCAATCGGCGGAAGAATCGAGCCTGGACGCGTGGCTGGAAGGCGACGCGTACTATCGGCGTCCGGAGCGCAGCATTTCGTACTACAACAAAGGCGAACTGCTGGGCATCATGCTTGATTTGGCTGTGCGAGAAGCCAGCCATGGACGCGCATCGCTGCGCGACGTCTTTCAATGGATGAACCAGAATTACGCGAAAAAAGAGCGGTACTTTCCCGATTCCGACGGCGTCCGCGAGGCTGCGGAAGCAGTGAGCCATGCGAATCTGGGATGGTTTTTTTCGAAGTACGTCGCGGGCACGGATGAGATTCTATGGAACGATTTCTTCCGCGAAGTGGGATTGCATCTGACTGAGGAAAAAAGTACGGTCGCGGATGCTGGCTTTGCGGCCTCGCGAAATTTTGATGGCCCTATGATCGTCACCGCCGTAACGGCGGGCAGTGAGGCGGAACGAGCCGGTCTGCAAACGGGCAACACGATTTTGGATATTAATGGTAATGCACCGGGAGAGGAATCCTTGTCCGAGATCGAGCGACTAGCTCCGGGCGATTTGATCACCGTGAAAATCCGCGCTCGGCGCGGCGGAGAACGCGAGTTGAAGTGGAAGATTGGAAGCCGCGACGAAATTTCATACGAACTCAAGAACGCGGAGAATGTCACCGCCGAACAGCAGGCACGCCGGGCAGCATGGCTGAAAGGTGAGACGGAAACTCCGCAATCGGCAACCACGCACTAGAAGCATATTCACAGGGGCAATACCTAAAGATGATCCGCACCATTGCGATGCTGGCATTCTGGGCCCTGGCCGCGCCCGTTGCGGCCGTGATCGGATTCCCTTGGTCGTTTGTGGTTGGCAACGTCAATCTGCTATATCGCATGTTCATGGCTGGCTGCCGGCAAGGTGTGCAGCTGGCGGGCGTGCGCGTGGAAACCGTCGGACTCGAAAAGCTGGACCCCGCGCGCACTTATATCTTCATGTCGAACCACGTGTCGAACCTGGACCCACCAATTATCACCCCGCTGATTCCGAGGCGCACTTCAGTGCTCGTGAAAAAGGAATTGTTCAGCTTTCCGATTCTGGGCCGGGCAATGCGCATGGGATCGATGGTGCCGGTGGACCGCAGCAATCGTGACGCTGGAATTGAATCCGTGCGGATCGCAAAAAAGGTTATACAACAGGGTCTTAATATGACGATCTACGTGGAGGGCAAGCGCTCGTTTGACGGCAAGCTGCTTCCATTCAAGAAGGGCCCATTTTATTTGGCGATGGAGTGTGGAGTTCCGGTGGTGCCTGTTACGATCACGGGGACGCACTACATCATGCCGAAGGCTCGATTTGCCATCAAGCCGGGAACTGTAACCGTGATTTTCCATCCTCCGATTGAACCCAACGACTTCGGCAGCCGGGAGTGTTTGATGGAGAAAGTGCGGGTGGTAATCGATGGCGGTCTGCCGCTGGAGTTCCGGCAAGAGGTTTCCGCGCCCACAGAGACCGCAGCGGCACACACGAGAAATTCAGAGAATTGAATACCGAGAGTGAATCTTTTCACTTTTTTGAAATCTTTCCCCGGACCGCCCGCGCAATCTCTGGCAACTTCGGCAGAATTGCAGAATATTTCAACCACAACTTGTGATCGACTGCCGGAGCGCCGCTAACCAGAGCACCCGCAGGAATATCATGAGCCACCCCGCTTTGCGGCGTGACAATAGCGTCATCGCCAACCTTGCAGTGTCCAACCACTCCGACCTGGCCGGTCAAAATCACCCGATTGCCAATTTCCGAGGAACCGGCAAGACCAACCTGCGAGCACAGCAGCGCGTCTTCGCCCACCTGCGAGCCGTGACCAACCTGCACTAAATTATCGATCTTGACCCCGCGCCGGATGCGGGTCTCGCCGACGCTGGCGCGGTCGATGCAGGAGTTTGCCTGGACTTCAACGTCGTCTTCGATAATCACCGGGGCGGGCTGCGGAATCTTATGCCACTGCCCATTCTGTCTCTTGGCGAAGCCAAAGCCATCGGCGCCGATGACAACACCATTCTGAAGCAGAACGTTGTTGCCGATCCGGCAATTCTCGCGCACCGTCGCGTGAGCATGGGCAAAGAAATTGTCGCCGATCTTAACCCCACGATAGATCACTACATGCGCCAGCAGCACCGCATTCTCGCCGATCTCGACGTTCTCATCGATGACTACGTAAGGACCGACGTGCGCTCCGCGTCCAATCTTTGCGGTGGCATGCACGACCGCTGTGGCATGAATACCCGGAGCATAGCGCAGCGGCTGGTGAAAGAGTTCGAGCGCGTGGGCGAAGCTAAGATACGGATCCTCCACGCGCAATGTAGCCGGCGAGATGGCAGGAAAGTTCTCGGCAACAATCACAGCCGAAGCCTTGGTGAGCCGCGCCGCCGCCGCATACTTGGAGTTGGCGACGAACGTGATTTCTCCCGGCGCGGCTTGCTCGATGCCATTGAGGCCGGTGATCTCGGTATCGGGCGAGCCGTTTTCCAGGCGCGCGTTAAGAGCGGAAACGATCTCTGAAAGTTTCATGGTCGATGAAGCATGGTCAATGAAGTAGGACGCGAGTAAATCGTACACCAGTGTCCGAGTCGTAGGTTCAGGTACCAGTGAGTTTTTAGCTCCTTTGACACAGTGGCATACTTGCGATTCAGGTCATGGAGGCGACTATGCTCAAGCGAATTCTGCTCAGCGTGGCAATGATAATGATATTGGCGCTGAGTGTAGGTGCCTTGGCCCAGACGTATGCGGTCACGGATATCGGAGTCCTGAAAGGTGACAATGAGAGCAGCGGCTTCTGGCTCAACTCCAGTGGCGCTGTTGTGGGTTGTTCGGATGTTGCAAACATCCAGGGCTATCCTTGCACTGGAACAGGCGTCGGGCAACATGCCTTTTATTGGACCAAGAGTGGAGGCCTGAAAGACCTTGGCACTTTGCCGGGCGGCAACATCAGCGGAGCTATTGGAATCAACAATTCCGGGCAAATCGTGGGATACTCCAACACCAGCACCGGCCTGCTCACGGAATACAATTTCATCGCTTTTGAGTGGACCTCCAGCGGTGGAATGGTCAACCTCGGAAAGCTCGCGGGCGGGAACTCGAGCTGCGCCTTTGAGATCAACGATTCCGGAGTGATTGTGGGCGATTCATTTGTGGGCCCGACCATTGTTGATGCCGCGAGCTGGACTAGCAAAAAGATCAAGAGCCTCGGTGCCCTTTCAAAGAGTATCTTTACGGCGGCGCTGGACATCAACGACAGCGGTGAGATCGTTGGTGAATCTATATTTTCTTACGGTCCGCCCTTTACTTCACACGGTTTCAAGTGGACGACGGCGGGAGGCTTGGAAGATATCGGAACTCTCCCCGGTGGAGACACAAGTATGGCGAATGCGGTCAATGAATCTGGAATAATCGTTGGCCAGTCGAATGCAGGAGCGTTCCCGACAGAATGGCATGCCGTGAAATGGAACGTGAGCGATGATACTGAAGACTTGGGGACGTTGCCCGGCGGGACTTACAGCATCGGCTTTGGCATCAACGACTACGGCGAAATTGTTGGTTACGGAAATATCTTCGACAATGCGGCGCACGCCATGGTGTGGACTACCAGCGAGGGAATGCAGGATCTGAATAACCTGATTCCGGCCAACTCCGGCTGGGTGCTAATCAACGCAAACGCCGTAAACGATTCCGGCCAGATCACCGGATACGGAACCAAGAACGGACACAACCACGCATTCCTGCTGACTCCGGTGAACTGATCAATTCCGCGTTAATTCACCTTCATCCTTGCCGGTGATGGTGACGAAACGAATTACGCCCTGGCTGTCTTCAAAAACCAAACCCGTACCGGTCGGGTTCGTAACCGCCGCAACGAGATGACCGTACGACTTGGGGATGCCGCCATGAGTCGAGGTTTGGTCGTAGCGCGCGAGTTCTCCTTCTTTCATTCCGGTCATGGCGACGAAGCGAATAACGCCGTCGGCGTCCTCGAAGATCAACCCGGTACCGATCTGGTCGGAAATTGCCGTTACCAGGTGCCCATACGACTTCGGTACCGTGCCTTGAATGGGTGCGCTGGCGTGGGCGACTGCAGTGTTCCTGCTTCCGAACGAGTAACCAGCGATCACCAACAAAACTGCGCTTGAGACCAGCAAAATGCTTTTTCGCATGAATGTGAACCTTTCTTTATCTTTAAATCTTTATTTTTGATTGGTGAGCCATGATCGCAGGGCACAGTCAGTAGCCATATCCGCGAGGGCTGGAGGCTGCGGGCCGCAGGTTGCATGGGTCCCTTCGCTTCGCTCAGGATTACAAAGGCTTTAGGGATTGCCGAATCTAATCTCCGACCGTGTTACGGCTGAACCAGGATCTTGTGCATCATGCCGAGATCCTCATGCAGCAGGATATGGCAGTGAAACACAAAAGTGCCCGCAATGGTTGGGTCGCGGAAATCCATGCGCACCTTCACGCTGTGATACGGCCCGGTTCCTGACCAGTAGGGAATCTCAATAGTGTCTCGCAAATCCTGATCGGTAACGGGCTTGCCATCGACTTCCAACATCTGAAAATGGATTTGATGGATGTGGAATGCGTGGGTTTCGAGAGCGCGGTTTTCGATGGTCCAGTCTTCCACGGCTCCCACCTTCGTGGTGATCGCAGGAGCTTCATTGGGCTCGAAAACCTTCTGCTTCTGTCCGTCAACGGTGATGTAGAACTGGATCGGTCCGTTGGTGCCGCCAAACTCCTCGGAGAAATAAAGTTTACGAGTAGCTGTAGGTGTTAGAGAAGCCAACCCAGCGAACTTCAGGCTATCTCTGGTAATGGGTGTCTCGGAAGCAGCGGGCTTTGTCTGTGGGGGTTGTGCGTTAGCACCGCTGCTGAGTTCGACATTGGCGAGAACCTGCTCGAAATCCTGGTTTCCAGTAGGGCCAGTGGAATAAGCCAGAGAGATGAATTGCGCACTCTCCCCAGTTGGCGGCGCCTGCACAATAAACTCGGCGCGCCCAGCCGGCGGCACGAGAATGGTTGTTTCCGTGCGCGGCGCGGCCAACGGATAGCCATCGAGCGCGATCAACTGCAATTTCTGCGGCGAGCCATTCACCCACACTTGCAACGGCATGAAATCCTGAAGGGTCGCATTGGCGACTCGCCAGAACTGCTTTTCGCCCGGTTTCATCTGGATGATGGGAGCGGGAGCGCCGGGCGATGCTGCAACCTGGTAGTTCAAAGTAAGTTGGTAAGGTCCGGGAACCCATGGCACCAGATACTGCTGGCGTACCACGAAAACGCGCTCGGTAAGTCCAGTCACTTCGGGACGAACCTTGTCCATGCCCTCGACAATCAACGCTCCCGCTGCCCCGCCATTTACCTGAAACTCGGTGAACCCATGCACGTGGGGGTGGTACCAGTAGAGGCCGGGTGGCTCCGTGGTTGGAATCTGAATGCTAAATTGAAAGCCCGGCGAGCCCGGTTGAATCAGCGTGGTAAGAACATCATCCTGATGGCAGATCGGAGGTACGTTCAAGCCGTGGAAGTGAACGTTGGTCGACTGCAAACTCGCGCTGCCGCCATCGCCGCAGGTTGGACCCGGCGGAGGAGCCATGTGATCCATTGCGCTCATCGAGCTTGCGCCTGTGGGCTTAATTCCGTCTTTAACGTCAAGCACAAGCTGGTCGCCGGGATTAAGTCGCAACGTCGGCGACTCAACAATGCCCGTAGGCGCTTCATATTTGTAGCAGTAATGCGAATAGCCGTAGATATCAACCGAATACCCCATATTGAATGCAGCTTTGAGCGTGCCATTCTGCGACGAAAGACTTAACGCATCTTTCACCACGCTGCCAGCGTTGGGGCGCGCGGGACATTGCGCCGCCGCTCCCAGAAAAGAAACACTGCACACTATGATTGCCACCAAACCTCTACGAACAGTCCGCATTGCTCACTCCTCAAAATTGCAGCTGAAAATAGCACGATATAAATTTCGACCAAATCCGAATTTCCTAAAAAGTCCGGGGTGGAAATGTTCCAATCGAGAGCAGCCCCGTGCTATCCGGATCCGAAATCGGTGAACTGGTCAACTCGGTCAACGTGCACTTCCCGCCCGCCACACTCACATCGACCATCGCGATGGAGGAAGCACCGAACTCGGCCACGTAGAGCATTCCTCCCGTCCCTGAATTTCTAGACAGGGCCAGAGTAGCGAGATAAGACCAGTTCGAGCTGTAGCCCCGCAGCTTTGTGGAATAGCAATTCAGCCAGAGTTGCCCAGTCTTTTTATCGAATGAAGCGGCGGTGATCTTATCCCCTTGCGTATTGCTGATGTAGAGAAGCGACTCATCGGGGCTCAGGAGAATGTTGCTGGAGTTGATGGAAGTTCCCAGGGAATTGAGAACCGGCGCGGACAATTTCCCGGAAGAAATATCGGAGACCTCAACGACGGAGGACGAGGACGTATCACCGAAGATGGCATAGTGCGCGTCCTTCGTGACCTCTACGCTGGTCGGATAGGTGGCGCCCTGCGATTTGAGATAGGCAGTCGAGTTCTGTTCGTCCCCGTTAGGAACCGGCGTACCCGATGCGATATTGAAGGATTCAATCGAGCCATCGCCGTAAGTGACAACCATCGTGTTTCCTCCGATCGCCATGCCATCGATGACTCCCGCCTGCAGGCCCACTACTGAAATGTCATTCACAAAAGTAAGGGTGCAACCGGACTGAATCTGAAAGGTGCCGATGGTGTTTGAATCGGTGAAGCTGGCATAGAGATACTGGCCGTTCATCGCCAGACCGATGCCATTCGAGTTGCCGGTGTCGCCTTCAGAACCTTTGGTGCTACCACTCACTTCCAGAGTTCTGACGTTGATACCAACAATGTCGCCGCTAGCGTCAGAAGCGTAGACGCATTCTTCGCTTCCACTGTTCAGCACAGCGATCCGGTTCGACCCAAAATAGCCGCCCCCGATTCCTGCGCCCACAGTCTGCACTTGCTTCGCGAGGGTAAGGGCGCCATTCGTCCCAATGTCATAAAACGTAAGGCTGTTGACGAACGCGTTGTCGTCATTTGTAACCAAATAATGGTGCCCCGCGGCGGCGGCAAAGCCATTCATCATGCAAATCCAAACCAGCATGGCCGAGCCGCGCAACAAACAGGACTTTACTGACATCCGCATAATTCTTCCTTGGCTTCTTCCCGAGAAGGGGATTAATTCGTAGAACTTCCTCAACAACGCTGGTTGGAAGTTAAACACAGGCCGCGCCGCTGTTCAATCGTAATCGCGCAGTTCAGCTAGGGAACAAATACTACGGACGAAAGTATTAGCGGCGGCCAGGAGCAATCGGCGCGCGACGTGAGAGAACTACTATTGCACTAGTAGAGTAAAACCTGTGGTGGAGCTGGTCGAGCCACTAGCGGCGGTCACCACCACGGTATAGGTTCCCGTTGCGGTGCCGGGTTGCGGTGGTGGGCTCTGGGTACCGGACTGGCTGCTCGCACCTCCGCCTCCGCATCCAGGCACCAACATGATTAAAGCCAACATCGCCAAGAGAAATCGCGGCGAGCGTCTCTGTCCCGGAGCGCCGAGCAGCCCAAGCGAAAATAACAGAAACTCAGCTACAGCTGACCAATGGTTTAAATAGCGACGCTGTGGGGCTTGCAGCGACGCCGCAGTAGCGGCAGCAGTAGTCACGGTGATGGTGGAAGAGGTCGTTGTCGGTTTTCCGGTGGCTGTAATCGATGAGGGACTGAATTGGCAGGCAGCACCGGTGGGAAGTCCCGAGCATGAAAGAGTGATGTTCCCGCTGAATCCGGTCGAGTAGGAAACCGAGACTGAGGTCGCGCCCGACGATCCTGGCGCTGAGATCACTACCTGCGATTGATTCGTGGGTATAGCCGCGAAGAAACCGGGTTGGATAGTAAAGCTGAGCGATTGCGTGCTGGTGCTGGGGTTGAAGCTGGTGTCGCCACTGTAGCTGGCGGAGATCGTGTGAGTTCCCGTGTCGAAGGTAAGGACTCCGTTGGGAGTGGCGGTGTTACTGCCGTTGTTGAATTGGTCCCCGCCGTTCAGTTGATACACACCGCCGCCCGGAATTGGACCAAAGGTGTCGGTGAAGGTGACGCCCCCGGTTGGTGTCCCGTGCCCCGACACGCCAGCCACATCGGCACGCAGGTAAACAAAGCTTCCAAACGGGCCGCTGGTGAAGTTCGACTGAGTGCCGTTGCTGCTGAAGGTGAGTACAGAAAGGGTGGTCGTGCTGGGCTCCGGAGCAACATCTACAGGCGTCTCGCCTGCATAACTGGGGGCGTAGGTGTCGTCTCCCGCGTAATACGCTTCCAGAAGTGATAGGCCGCCCACAAGATTGCTTGTGGATGACGTAATCATCCCGGCTGAAAGAGAAAACATACCTATGCTCTCGTCAAGAACGAAGTCACCGGTAGGCGATGCTAAAAGCGAAACATGACCTGTGGGCGTGCCGGTTCCGCTAGTTGGAGAAACTGAGACTGTGAAGGGCACGGACGATCCGTGCATAACGGTTTGTTGGGTGATGTTGAGCGTCGTCGTGGTGGGATTAAATGTAACGGAATTTCATTGGTTTACGAGGTTGGCTACGTTTACTGAGCCCAGACCGGTGGTTAAGTCAAAGCCCACTCCGGCTTGATAGTCAGCGCCTGGTGATCCGTAGTTGATCTCGCCGGGCACGGCGTCGTTTCCAATTGTTACATCATTGAATACGCATGAGCTTGCCGGCAGCTCAGAAGTATTTGAGGCATTTCACTGCGAAAGTGTTGCGCCCTCCGCTGCAGCTATGCGGTAAAGCACATAATTCGCCAGTCCGATGCGTTGGCTCAAATTTGCGGATGCGAGTTGCACCTGCTCAACCACGAGGGCCATGATGCTGGCGAACGACGGGGTTGACGCTGAGGTTCCACTCACCAGGAAAAGATTAATTTCTCCTGAGCTATTCGGTATACAAGATCCCTCCAGGCATACGACGTACGCGTCGTGACCGGCGGCGGTAAGAAACGTCAGGGATGTCACGAGTATTGTCTTGCGGAATGCCGGTTACTCCCGATTGCCACGATGGCTTTGCGCTGGAGTAGATGCTGGCTCCCCCGCCTCCGGCCCAGATACCAGGATTATTGCCATTGGTGCAATCGCCACTGGTGCAGCTTTCATTCCACACATCCTCGGGAATATAAGAGAGAACGCTCTCACCTTCGGCGCTATTGGTCGAGGTCCAATATGTACCGCTCTGGCCGTTCTCGTTGAACATTGTGCCGCCCACGGCAACGTTGAAGGGAGTGGACGCCAGTACATTCACTGAAACCGGTCCACTCGCCGCAGTCTCAGTATCGGGATCGTCGCATCCTTCCGCGCCACTATCACCTGTCGAGACAAGATAGGTGATGCCTTGTGCCGCAGCCTGCTCGGCCAAAGCCGCAGTCCCGGCGGCGCTGGAAGTTGTGGTTTCCGCCTCACAGGAGCCGAAGCTCTCCGTCATAATCTCTTCGAGATTGTGCTCGATAATCGCAACTTCAGAAAGGTCGACTCCGTCGCTCGTGTTGGTCGATGCCGACACCCAAACGTCCACAGAGCACCCGATGCAATTGCGCCGGCCCACGTCGCATCCAGCGTAACCTCAGCTTCTTCGCTGCCGCCCAGGTCACTAGGGTCGGGTCCATTTAAGTAAACGTTGAAGACCGAAGCGGACGACGCAGAACCGGGCAAGAAAGCATTCCGGAAATCATTAATGTCATTTGAACCAGAATCTTCGGCGTAGATATTGCTTCTGGCGACCACTCCGATTCCAGCGTCAACCCCGTTAGTTCCGCCATTATTGGTGGTAAGAACCGAATTGATGTTGTAGATGGTGTCGTAATCGGCTGGCGTCAAAGCATGGGTACCATCACTGAACGTTATCTGCGATCGCTTGCCTTTTGTGATATGTGCTGCAACGGGGCGCCGAGAGATATGCAACTGAGGTTTCTTCAAGAAATTATGCAGCGTAAGCACTCCCGCTACGGCGGGCGTCAGTGCCGTGGGAATCGATGGATCGCTCGAGTTGGCCCAGTGCTGTTCTCCATTGACCACGTACTTGTGAATCGCGGTATGAAATGTTTCCTGCACCTGGCCTGCCGAGCCGGAGAATTCCAGGATGCTGCGGCCCTTGGTGGTACCCACTTGGAATCCATCGGACTCTAGCCAGGAAGTAATAGTCTGAATATCAGCGTCGGTGGGTCCGAATTGGCTGCCAAACTCGGTGGGCGTGAGCCATTTGTGCTAGCTGGGCGAGGATTTGTCCTGTTGATTGTCCAGAAGTTGGCGCAGGGCGGATTCCTGTGCCGCGCTACGCTTCAGCACCAGGAGCATGCGCTGCATGGGGAGATTGGCCGCCGCCGTCCCCAGGTCGAACTCCGGACGCGCCAAGTGATGCGTGTTGCCTTTGAGAACGGTGAGTTGCGATTCGTTGACCGGTCGAGTGATCAGCGAGGCCGGCTGCTGGGCGCTCGACTGGTGGGCAGACGATAGTGCGTAGATGATGCAGATTACGATGAAAATAACTGGCAGTTGTCGCTTCGAGGCGGAAGCAGAGAAACGATTCATTAGACACCTATCCCTCAGGATGTGACTAAGGCAAAAACCAGACGGGCGGGAGGAAGGTAGCCTCGGCTGTTCTCGCTGCGCAGGAGGTCGGCTGCGCCCGGATGAAACTTTTATCTCAAGTCCGGGTAAATTGCAAATACTTTGCAGCAGCAGCTTACTCTTCGAACATCGGCACTTGTCGCTGATCTTCGGTCGGGCCGCGCCGCGGACGGCGCGCCGCACCAATTACGGCAAGCACCGTCAGGGATTCAAGCGCTGTTCGTGGCACAAAGATGCGCTGAGTGTTGGAGCGCTGGTCAGGCGGATTCACTAGATAGCCTTCCGGCAAATTCTGGGTGAGGTCGGCGGGCATAAGCCCTTCAAGAATTTCATTGTCCTTAAAGCGCAGACGCACCCACAGACCCTCAGAGCGTGGACGAGAAGTGAAGGTCTTGCGGGTAAGCGACTCAGAGTCGCCGAACTCGCGCACGAAGTAAACGCCCTTGATCTCACGCAGATCCATGGCGACCACGTTGCCGGCGGTGTTGAGCAGTTCGAGTTTGCCTTCGTTTATAAACTGCGTAGGCAAAACATATCCGGAGACGGAATCCCGGTCCATCTTGCGGACAATGACTTTCTTATGGGTCGAAGGCATGAGCAGGCTTTGGCTAGCGGGCTTCGGGCTTCGGCAAGACTATTCCGCCAAGCTCGACATCTTCTTTGCTCTTCTTCGGAAAAGGTTCCGGTTCAGCCGAAGCCCGATAGCTGAAGCCCGAAGCCCGCTACATTCTCGCACTATTTCCCGAAAAATCGCGGGAATCCACGTTGGCAGTAGCCAAATTGTAAACGTTGTGTTATTCCTTTAAGTTGCCTTGGCTTGGCTCAAGTATGTATAAGTGTTTTGTATTGAATGGCTTGTGCCGCATTTAGAGCGGGAATGCCAAGATTGAGGCAGGTCGTCCTGTGGAAATCTTGTTGAAATCGTTGCTGTCGCAGCCTGCACCTGACGTAGATAGCTTGAAGACGAATGGCTGATTACATTTACACCATGGAAATCCGGTTGACGCCGGATCAGACGAAAGGCGTCAATCTGGTTCAGGATATAGCCCGCGCCGCGGGAATCACTCTCTACCTCACTGGCGGCGCCATCCGCGACATCATTAGCGGTTTTACCATCCGCGATCTGGATTTTACCGTTCAGGGCAATCCTCTCAAACTGCAAAAGGAATTCGAACGCGCCGGCGCTCAATTGGCCGGCCACGATGACGATACCCGCACCCTATTCCTGGTCCTGCCGGGTAACGTCCGCGCCGAGATTGGCATGGCGCACTCCGAACACTATGAGAAGGTCGGTAGACCGCCGGTAATTACCCCGGCCAGCATCCAGGACGATCTGCGCCGCCGCGATTTCACCGTGAACGCCATGGCATTGTCGCTGAATGAAGGTTCGCGCGGCTTGCTGCTCGATCCCTTCAACGGTGTCGCTGACATCGAAGCCAAGCTGCTGCGCATCCTGCACAACTATTCTTTCGTGGAGGATCCCTCGCGCCTGATTCGGGCCACGCGCTTCGCTGCCCGCTTCCATTGGCCGCTGGAGGAGCGAACCCAGCAGCGTTATGACTCGGCGAAAGAAAACAAATACATTGACCACGTCTCGCGCAGTGCCGTTGGGCATGAGATTGCTCAACTCGCACATGAAGATGATCCGCTGAATGTTGTGCGCGCGCTCGAAAAAGAAGACTTCCTGAAAGTGTTGCACCCGCACTGGACCACAGCCAAAGTAGACGCCAACGGTCTTACCCAGTTGATGAAAACGCGCCAGCAACTGGTGGACTTGGGCTATACCGTGGATCCATCCCCGGCGGTGATGCACTTCCTGACCGCGAAGCTCGCCGACAAAGACACTTCCGATCTGCGGCGTCAGATTCCGCGTAAGGATCTGATCGAAGCTTGGCGCGATCTCGAGGATCACGCCAAGGAACTGGCGAAGCGCCTGACTGGGAAGGAAGCTGCAACCCCGTCGCGCACCTGGAATCTACTCTCTTCTGCGCGACCCGAGATGGTTCTGTTCTTGGCTGTGACGGCGCGCCATCAAACCGTCGCAGGGAAGATCAAAAACTTCCTCACGAAGTGGCGGCAGGTGCAGCAGCGCATTCCATTGCCTGAAATGACGGAGCTGCTGATCACGCCCCAGTTACCCGAATACCCGAAAATTGCGCACGATGTATTCATGTTGCTGCTCGATGGAAGATTACGTTCGCGCACCGAGACTTTGAAGTTTCTGAAGCCCTTCGCGCCACCCCCTCCACCACCACCCCCTCCACCACGCCGCGGGCGTGGGCCTAAAGCGGCGGCAGGTGCGGCTGCGCCTGCGGCAGTTGTGCCGGGTAAGAAGGGTAAAGATGAAGTCGCGAAGGGTAAAGGCAAGGGCAAAGCCGCTGCTGCACCCACGCCAGCCCCTGCTGCCGTCGCACCCGTCCCCGCTAAGTCAGAGGCCAAGGCAAAACCAGAAACCAAGGCGAAGCTTGTGAAACTGCCGCCTAAGCCTGCTAAGCGCGCGGCTAAACCGGCCGCGAAACATCCTGCGAAGAAGCTGGCTCCAAAGAAGGCGAAACCTAAGACTAAGAAACATTGAGCCAACCACCCAAAGACTAGCCGGTCGTCGGGCTCGGCCCTGTCCTAATTCCTCGCCACAAACGTCCTAATTTCTGCGTCGCCCGGCTCCCATCAAGCATATAATGGCCCTATGCATCGACCGCTCCTCATTTCGGCGTTCGTGCTCTTGGTAGTCTCTCTGCCGGTTTATGCCCAGCGTGGCGGCGGTCATGCGTCCGGCGGCGGCCATGCTGGTGGATTTGCCTCTGGTGGATCTCACAGCTTTGCCAGCCATTCGAGCGGCACTCGCGCTTTCAGCGGAACCCGCTCTGCCTCAGGTTTTGGTGCGCGTTCCGTCGCGCCCCGCTCTTACTCCCGCCAACCCCTCTATTCCCGCAACTACAATCGCAGATTGAATCATTCCGGTGTAGGCGTGCGCATCCGCTCCTACGGATACGGAAACCGCTGCAACAGATACGGCTGCGGATTGGGCTATGGATACCCTTACCTCGGTGGCGGAGTTGATCCCTACTGGTGGTGGAATTCTGGCTCCTACGATCAAGACCAGCAAGATCAAACTGGCTTGGCCAACGAGATGAACCAGCAGAGCCTTGACGAACAGCGCATGCGCCAGCAAGATGATCAGGATGCGTATGCCCGGTCGGCACCACCACCGCCGCACCAGGCCGAGCGCACGGAAGCTTCGCCGGCCACCGTGCTGGTGTTCCGCGATCAGCACAAGCAGGAAGTGCAGAACTATGCCATCGTCGGGCAGACCGTCTGGATCTTCGGCCAGCGCACCGCAAAGATTCCACTCTCCGACCTTGATCTACCCGCTACGACCAAGGCAAACGATGACCGCGGCGTAGATTTCCGTGTGCCGGGCGGTAACGAAGGTCAGTAGCCTCTGCATCGGCTGGCGCTAGATTACATCGCTGTGGATAACTCGCACCTTCCACAGAGCGGTTTCCCGCTAGAATGACCCGAACGTAAAAATTACTGATTGTTGATTTCTGATTTGAACGGATCCGTCTCGCCGGATTTTTCAAATTGGCAATCATCAATCCCCAATCAAAAATTAGCTATGTCCCAATTCGTCCACCTGCACCTGCATACCGATTACTCCCTCCTCGATGGAGCCTGCGACGTTGAACAGCTTTGCGAACACGTACAAAAGCTGGGCATGCCCGCCGTGGCTATGACCGACCATGGCAACATCTTCGGTGCGGTTCACTTTGTAAATGCTGCCCACAAGTACAATGTAAAGCCGATTGTGGGCTGTGAGCTCTACATCTGCAAAAAGGAAGACCACAACATCGAGCGCACACCGCCCGAAGGCGACACCTACAACCATCTTCTGGTCCTCGCCGAAAATGAAGAGGGATACCGCAATCTGGTGAAGATCACCTCGGAAGCCTCGCTACATGGCTTCTATTACAAGCCCCGTGTAAGCAAAAGATTTCTGGCCGAACATTCCCGCGGCCTGATCGGCCTATCAGGATGCCTGAAGGGCGAAGTAGCCGAGCGGCTGATGGAAGGAAATTACGATGCGGCGCGTGCCGCAGCGGGAAATCTGCGCGACATTTTCGGCAAAGACAATTTCTACCTCGAGATTCAAGACCAGGGCCTCGCCATGGAACACAAAATCCATCCCGGCCTGTTCCAGTTGGAAAAAGAGCTCGGCGTGCCCATGGTTGCGACCAACGACAGCCACTATCTCTGCGAGGACGATGCCCACGCCCAGGATGTGATGCTGTGCATTCAGACCGGCAAGTCGATTCACGACACGCAGCGCATGAAGTTCGACGGCAATCAGTTCTTCGTCAAGAGCCACGACGAGATGCAGCGCGTCTTCAAAGATTCGCCCGACGTCTTGACGCGTACGCTCGATATCGCCGAACGCTGCAGCCTGCGCCTCGAAAAAGTAGCTACGCCCTTCCCGCAATTCGATGTACCGTCGGGATATACCATCGACAGTTATTTTGAGCATGTTTCGCGGGAAGGTTTCGCGCGGCGAATGGAAGCATTGCGGCCGTTGTATGACCAAGGCAAACTGAAGCATCCGATTTCCGATTATGACCAGCGCCTGGAGCGCGAGCTCGCGATCATCCAGCAAATGAAGTTTCCCGGATATTTTCTGATCGTGTGGGACTTCATCCGCTACGCCAAAGAGCATGACATTCCTGTAGGCCCAGGCCGCGGATCGGCCGCCGGATCGCTAGTTTCCTACGCGCTCGGCATCACCGATATCGATCCTCTGCAGCACGAATTGCTCTTCGAGCGCTTCCTGAATCCCGAGCGCGTCTCCATGCCCGATATCGATATCGATTTCTGCATGAACCGCCGCGGCGAAGTGATTAACTACGTCACGCAAAAATACGGTCGCGACAACGTCGCCCAGATCATCACCTTCGGCACCATGGCCGCCAAGGCCGCGATCAAAGACGTTGGCCGCGCCATGGACATCCCCTACGCCGACGTCGATCGCATCGCGAAGATGGTGCCCACGCAACTCAACATCACCCTCGACCAAGCCATCGAAGATTCGCCGCAGCTGCGCGAGGCGATGGAAAAAGACGGGCAGATTCGCGAGTTGATGCAGACTGCGAAAAAGCTGGAAGGAATGGTGCGCAACTCCGGAGTTCATGCGGCAGGCGTCGTAATTTCTCCGCGTCCGCTCACCGAGCTCGTTCCACTGCACCGCACGAAGAACGATGAAATCGTAACCGCCTTCGACATGGTTGCCATCGAAAAGATGGGCCTGTTGAAGATGGATTTTCTCGGCTTGACCACGCTCACGATTCTCACCGATGCCCTTAAGCTCATTGAACAAACGCACAATAAGCGAATCACTCTCGACGAAATCGAGCTGCAAGACTCCGAAACGTATCAAAAAGTTTTTCACACCGGACTCACCTCCGGCGTCTTCCAGTTTGAATCGCACGGCATGAGAGACGTGCTCCGCAAATACCGTCCGGACACCATCGAAGACTTAACCGCTCTCAACGCGCTCTACCGCCCCGGCCCGATCCAGGGCGGCATGATCGATGACTTTATCGATCGCAAGCACGGACGCAAAAAAGTCGAGTACGAAGTGCCGGAGCTGAAAGAAATTCTGCAAGAAACGCTGGGCGTAATCGTGTATCAGGAGCAGGTGATGCAGATCGCGAACCGCCTCGCCGGCTACTCCCTTGGCGAAGCGGATCTGCTGCGGCGCGCCATGGGTAAGAAAAAAGCCGAGGAGATGGCGCAGCAGCGCGAACGTTTTGTGGAAGGTGCGGCCCAGCGCAAATTTCCGCCGAAGAAAATCGAGAAGATTTTCGATCTCATGGCGCAGTTCGCGGGATACGGTTTTAATAAATCGCACTCCGCCGCCTACGCATTGCTGGCCTACCACACTGCGTATCTGAAGACGCACTATCCCGTCGAGTTCATGGCTGCGTTGCTGACATCGGTTACTGGCAGCACCGATGACGTGGTGAAGTACATCAACGAGTGCCGCGAGATGGGCATCACCGTGGCCGCGCCGGATATCAACATCTCAGCCGCAAGCTTTACACCGCAGGGAGAAGCCATTCGCTTCGGCCTTGCGGCAGTAAAAAACGTCGGCGGCAATGCCATCGAATCGATTGTCGCGGCGCGCAAGAAGCTGGGCCGTTTCAAATCGCTCTACGAATTCTGCGAGAACGTCGACCTCCGGCTGCTCAACAAGCGCGTCATGGAGTCTTTGATCAAGAGTGGCGCGATGGATTCTCTCGGTCGCCGCGCGCAATTGATGGCTGTCCTCGACCGTGCCATGGACCGCGCGCAAAAAGCTCAGCGCGATGTGGAATCCGGACAGCACGGCCTCTTCGGCGTGTTTGAGCAGGAAGAGTCCGAGGCCAACAACGATAAGCTGCCGAACATCCCCGACTGGGATGAGCAGGTGCGCCTCGCCGCGGAAAAAGAAATTGTCGGCTTCTTCATCACCGGGCATCCGCTGGAAAAATACAAAGACAAGCTGGCCGATCTGCAGGCTCTGAGTATTGTTGAGATCGGCGCAATGACCCGATCTACCGGCAAGGACGAGACCATAGCGACGGCCGGAATCATTGGCAATGTGCGCGTGCTCAAGAGCAAGCGCGGCGATTTCTACGCGCAAGCCACGCTCGAGGATATGTCCGGCTCCATCGACATGATCGTCTTCCCCGAGGCCTACAAGAAAATCGGCGATAGAGTGAAGCTCGAAGTTCCCGTGCTGGTGCGCGCCGGAGTACGCATCGAAGAAGGAACCAATCCAAAAATTACAGCCGCCGAAATCATGCCTCTCGAAGACGCGAAGATTCCGCTTCCACGCGCGATCCGCATTCGAGTGCCGCTCGAAACCTCGGCGGAGTCCACGGTGGACGACCTGCATTCTCTTTTTCAGGAGCGCAAAGGCGAAGCGCGGGTGTTGTTCGACGTGGAACGCGCCGGCGATTTCATGGTGGTGATGGAGGCGGAAGGCTATAATGTCATGCCGGATCGCAACTTCATCGCTCGCGTGGAACAATTGTGCGGGCGCGGCAGTGTTAGGGTGATCAGTTAAGTCACGTTCACCTACGTCGATCCCGGCTAAATCATGGAAGCAACTCAAAAAGCACAGCAGGAGTTGGAAGAAATCGAGCGGCAGGTTGCGCTGATCGAGGCTGACGCCGGGCAGAACGAGGTGACGCACCGTCAGCTTGCTAAACTTCAGGAGCGCGTCCACATCCTCCGGCAGGAGATGAAAGCTTTGCAGACCGCCTGGCAGAAAACCGAACTGGCGCGGCATCCTCAGCGTCCGCAAACGCTGGACTACATCGACCGCTTGTTCACGGATTTCAGCGAAATCCACGGCGACCGCAGCTTTGGCGACGATGCCGCAATCATCTGCGGCATGGCTCGTTTTCACGGAGAAGAAATTCTGGTCGTCGGCACTCAGAAAGGCCGCGACATGAAGCAGCGCGTCTACCGTAATTTCGGTACGCCGCATCCCGAGGGCTATCGCAAGGCGTTGCGCATCATGCAGGTCGCGGAAAAGTTTCGCCGGCCGATTTTCACATTGGTCGATACCGACGGCGCCTATCCCGGAATTCATGCCGAGGAGCGCGGCCAGGCTGAAGCGATCGCGCACAACTTGCGCAAAATGGCAGACCTCGAAGTTCCCATCATTGCTACGGTGATCGGAGTGGGCGGCAGTGGCGGCGCGCTGGCCATCGCTGTAGCCGACCGCGTGTTGATGATGGAGAACTCGGTTTACTCCGTGATTTCGCCGGAGGGCTGCGCTGCAATCATGTGGCGAGACGCCACCAAGAAGGAGTTAGCGGCCGAAGCCATGCGCATCACCGCGCCGGATCTCATCGAACTGGGCTGCATCGATGACATTGTGCCCGAACCCGAAGGCGGCGCTCACCGGGACCACGAAGCGGCCGCAAATCTACTCGATGTCAGCCTCCAGAAACACTTCGCCGAACTCAAGAAACTTTCGCCAGCCGAATTAGTCGCAACCCGATATAAAAAATTCCGCGACATGGCTCAGTTTTTCCGGACGGAATCATAGATTCTACCTAATCATTTCCCCCCCCCCACTATTTCCCAAACAGGTTCCTTTCCGCTTCCGTCGCATGATTTGACGTGCCGCGTCATCCCTGCCGCCGTATAATTATCTGTTTCCCCCAAGTTGGAAATTCGGCGGATCGTTCCGCCGCTTAATAAAGGAAGGTGTTGGGATGGCTACTATGGATGTTGTGCCCCAGGGCACCGGCGGCCAACTGGGACGCAAGCGCATCGTCAATGACATGAGCATTCAGGTTGCTACAGTGAATGGCTCGGGCTCGCAAAGTTCAAACACCGTATTACTACGCGCAATTTTTCAAATGGGAGTGCCGATTTCCGGCAAGAATCTTTTTCCTTCGAACATCGCCGGTCTTCCCACCTGGTACACGATTCGCGCTAACAAAGATGGCTACATTGGCCGCAAGAAAGAAATTGATTTCCTGGTGGCCATGAATGCCGAAACTGCCCACGATGATGTGATGTCGCTCGCGCCCGGCGCCTCGGTGCTCTACGACGAACCGCTGGCGCTCGACAAGTTGCGCAGCGATTTAGTTTTCTACTCGGTCCCGTACGACAAACTGGTCGCGACGGTTTGCCCCGAGGCTAAGCTGCGCAAGCTGGTCAAGAACATGGTGTACGTAGGCGTGGTCGCGCAGTTGCTCGAAATTGAGATGGGCGAGGTGGAGAAGGCCATCCGTAAACAGTTTGCCACCAAGGCAAAAGCTGCCAACTTGAATCTGGCTGCGGCGCAAGCCGGATTCGACTACGCCAAAGCCAGCCTGCCGAAACGCGGCGCTTTCTACATCGAGCGCATGAATAAAACTGCCGGCAAAATTATCATCGACGGCAATTCGGCCGCCGCTCTCGGCTGCATGTTTGCCGGATGCACGGTGGTCACTTGGTATCCGATTACGCCGTCGTCTTCGCTGGTGGAGACGATGATCGAATACATGAAGGAATACCGCATCGGCCCCGACGGCAAAGCCACTTTCGCCATCGTGCAGGCAGAAGACGAACTCGCTGCGATTGGCATGGTGATCGGCGCCGGCTGGGCGGGCGCGCGCAGCATGACCGCAACCGCCGGCCCCGGCATTTCGCTAATGTCGGAGTTTGCCGGACTCGCTTACTACGCAGAAATCCCCGGTGTAATCTGGGACATTCAGCGCGTCGGCCCCTCCACCGGCCTTCCTACACGCACATCGCAGGGCGACATTCTCGCGACCGCTTTTCTTTCGCACGGCGATACCAAACACATCATGCTGATTCCAAACTCGGTGACGGAGTGTTTCAGCATGGCCTCGGAAGCTTTCAATCTGGCCGAGCAATTTCAGACGCTTGTCTTCGTCATGTCCGACTTGGATCTCGGCATGAATAACTGGATGTCCGATCCCTTCGAATATCCCACCACGCCGATCAAGCGCGGCAAAGTGCTGGGAAAAGAAGAACTAGACAAACTCGGCGGCTTCGCCCGTTATAGAGATCTCGACGGTGACGGCATCGGCTACCGCACGCTGCCGGGCACGGATCACCCCGCCGCTGCTTACTTCACCCGCGGCAGCGGACACAACGATAAATCGAACTACAGCGAGCGCCCCGACGATTACGAAAACAACATGGAGCGCCTCAATCGCAAGTTCGAATCCGCGCGCTCGTTCGTTCCGCAGCCGGAGATCGCCAAGGGCACGAATGCGAAAATTGGCATCATCGCCTACGGCACATCGCATTGGGGAATCATCGAAAGTCGCGACCAACTGCGCAACGAGTACGGCATCGAAACCGACTATCTGCGGCTGCGCGCTTATCCCTTCACACGCGAAGTGCATGAGTTCATCGAGCAGCACGAACGCATTTACGTCGTCGAACAAAACCGTGATGCGCAAATGCTCAGCCTCCTGAGGCTCGACCTGAAACCCGAACTGACCACGCGCCTGCGCAGCATCAGCCATCTCGACGGCTTGCCGCTCGACGCGCGCTCCGTTACCGACGAACTGAGCACGATGGAGGGTAAGTAAATGGCGACCACGCCTGCAGCTGAACCGAAAACCAATCATATCGGCCTGACCGTAATCGACTACAAAGGCGGAAAGACCACGCTGTGCGCCGGCTGCGGCCACAACGCCATCTCCGAGCGCATCATCGAAGCCATGTATGACATGGGCGTGCAGCCCGAGCGCGTCGCCAAGCTAAGCGGCATTGGATGCTCTTCGAAGAGCCCCGCCTACTTCATGAACCGCTCACACAGCTTCAACTCTGTGCACGGACGCATGCCCTCCGTAGCCACTGGCGCGGTGCTGGCCAATCGCAATCTGATTGCGCTGGGTGTCAGCGGCGACGGCGATACCGCTTCCATCGGCATCGGCCAGTTCGTTCACCTCATGCGCCGCAATCTCCCCATGATCTACATCATCGAAGACAACGGCGTCTACGGCCTCACCAAAGGCCAGTTCTCGGCCACCGCCGATCTCGGCTCGAAGCTGAAGACAGGCGTGATCAACGATCTTCCTCCCATCGATACCTGCGGGCTGGCCATCGAACTGGGCGCAACATTTGTCGGCCGATCGTTCTCGGGCGACAAACGGCAGTTGAGCACGATGCTGAAAGCCGCCATCGCCCACCAGGGCACCGTCATGCTCGATGTGGTTTCTCCCTGCGTCACTTTCAACGATCACGAGGGTTCCACCAAATCCTACAAATATGTCAAGGATCACGAGGAGACCCTGCAGGAGATGAGCTTTGTTCCCCACTTCGATGAGATCGATGTGAAATACGATCCCGGAACAACCGTCAGCGTCACTATGCACGACGGCTCTCGCCTGCAACTCCGCAAGCTCGAAGAAGACTACGACCCAATCAATCGCATTGCCGCCATGAAGCGCCTAAGCGAGGCTCACGATAAGGGCGAAGTTCTGACCGGTGTGTTCTATGTAAATACAAAAGCTCCCAGCTTCCTCGATATGTTGAACATGGTCGATCAGCCGCTGTCCACGCTGCCGGAATCCCTGACGCGGCCGGGCAGGGAAGCGCTGGAAGCGGCGATGGAAGAATTGAAATGAAGAAGAGAGTAAGAAAGAATTGCGATGAGCCGGTAACTGGCCTTCCCGGGCTGTAGCGCTCAAACTTTTACAACAAACTCTATCCCGAGATCTGCATCCAACGCTCGGGGGAGAAGCTGTGTCCAACCACGATCTGACTTCGGTTCTCTTCATACTCCTGCTGTTAGTCGGCCTAGCTCAATTACTGGGCTACTTGTTCGTGCAACTTCGCCAGCCGAAAGTGGTTGGCGAAATCCTGGCTGGAATCCTGCTCGGTCCGTCTCTGATCGGCCGCTTGCCTGTTTTTTCGGGGATAACCGTAGCCATCCAGCACCAGGGAAACATCCTTAATTTTGTCTATTGGCTCGGCCTGCTGCTGCTGATGTTTCTATCCGGCGCCGAAACGCGGCATCTGTTCACCCGTGAAGAGCGCCGCGAAGTGGGCTGGTTAACGATCGTGGGTACGGGCATACCTTTTATTCTTGGGCTGCTGCTGGGGCCGTGGCTCATTCGTCCTGCGCTCGCTGGCCCCAATGGCAACCGCATATCCCTAATCATCATTCTCGCTGTCGCGGTCGCGGTGACATCCGTTCCCGTCGTTTCGAAGATTTTTGCCGACCTGAAGATTCTCCACACTCGATTCGCGCGGCTGATTCTCGGCGTCGCCGTATTGGAAGATATTGTGCTGTGGCTGGCGCTGGCCGTGGCCACGGCGACGGCTGGTCAAGGCGCCCTAAACGCGCGTTCGATGTCGTATCACCTTTTCGTTACTGTGGGCTTCTTCGCCCTGGGTCTGACGATCGTTCCGCGCATGGTAAAGCGAATCAATAAATCACGGTACAACGTGATGGCAACCCACTCTCCGGTGGCTTATGCAATCGTGGTGCTTCTGGGATATTGCGTAATCGCCGGTGCGCTTGATGTCAGCCTCGTATTCGCTGCATTTCTTGCTGGATTTGCCGTGGTGCATAAGAAGCGGAGGCTCTTTGCAGATGCGCTCGATTCCATCGGGAAGATTTCGTTTGGGTTCTTTATTCCCGTGTATTTTGCAATTGTCGGATTGAAACTTGACCTCATTCGCGGGTTTTCGTTTTGGATGGTTGCCGCTTTCCTGGTAGGAAGTTGTGTCGTCAAAGTCGTTTCCGTGGCACTGGCAGGACGTTTCGCAGGCTTTCGTGGACTCGATCTGATGAACCTTGCCCTTACCATGAACGCTCGCGGCGGTCCCGGCATTGTATTGGCCAGCGTCGCCTATGATGCAGGAATCATCAGCCCGAAGTTCTACACGGCACTGGTGCTCGCGGCCGTCATCACTTCGCAAATGGCGGGTGCCTGGCTCGACTATCTCCTGCATCGAGGCTGGCCGCTGCTTACGCCGACTCGTAATTATGAGACAGTGGCTATTCCGGTCGAGGATAGTCCTTCAGCTGCGTAAAGAAAGCTAAGTTACCTCGGAACAGTTGTGCTCGCCGGCTCAAGCCCCAGCCCCGAACCGTAATACTCCGCCAGCGCGTGCCTCTCATCCTTAGTAAGCAGCGCCGAGATAATTCGCATCGGCTCATTAATATCGTTGGCGCGAGTTCTATTCGCGAATGCTTCAAGTTGATTCAGAATATAGTCGGCATTCTGGTTTGTGAGCGACGGAACTCCCGGACGAAAAGCAACCGGACCATGGCAGGCCTGGCACGGCGGAATGCCGCGCTCTCCATCTCCAAACGCAATTAGCCGTGATGCGATCGCCGCCCGCACCGGATCAGGCCGGGACTGCGGGAAGCTGCGGTTATCTTGCAGATCCTTAAAGACGGGCAGCTTCGAATAATAAGCAACCACATCCGCCACATCGCGCGACGAAAGCGATTCCGCGATCGGCTCCATCACTCGCGAGCTTCGTTTGTGAGATCGAAAGTCTTGCAACTGTTTCCATATCGCCAGCTTCTCGAGCGATGCCAGGTTGGGAGTTGACGCCTCCGCGCTGAAGCCTTCCGGGCCATGGCAGTGATCGCAGCGCCGAGCCAGGAGCATTCCCCGAAACGCGTCTCCGCGAGATGCCGCCGCCATCGTTTCCGGTGTCCACATTATGTAGGAAGGAGTCCGGTCCGGAGGATGATCCCGCGCCGCACCGAAAACCGCGTCACAGTTTCCTCTATCTTCCGGCCGCAAAGCAGGGAACTGCTCCCGCGGTACGACTTTCAACTCCGATCGCATGGCGTAATGTCCCGCCCCGCAAAATTCGCGGCAAGCCGTCTTATATTCACCAGCGTGAGAAAACTGAAGCTGAGCTTCGCTGATTGTCCCCGGTAGGACTTTAACGGCGTAGCCCGTGCCATCGAAGGTCAGCGAGTGCACGGCGTCGGCGCTGGTGATGCGAAGATGAACTGGGACCTCGGCAGGAACCACAATGCAATGCGGAATGAACAAGTACTGCTCCGCGATCATGCGCACCGTAACCGAACCATCCGGCTCCAGCTCGGTTCCCAGATTGTTCTCGACAAACTCCCCCGCCACCTGAAGTGACAAAGGATCGACGCGGCTCGAGCCTCGCAGAAATCGCAGCAGCGGAACATCGATCTGGTAGTAGCGAGTGGCCGGAATGATGCAGAGAACCAGCACCGTGAGCAGGATCGTTCGCAGCTTTCGCCAGTTCACAGTAGAAGTGGTCCTTAAACGATCGGGGTCGCGACAACCACGCTGTCTATGCTCAAATCTCGCGTGGATTGCAGTTTATCGAAAGCCGACTACGACACGATCGGGAAGGGCACGAGTTCACTCGTGCCGTTGAGTCTAAAATAATTCGCGCTTTAGCGCCTGAGGTGATCTTGCTGTGCGCGAAGCTACCCGCTAATCTCCTTCAACACCGCGCTGCAACGTTCGCACACCGTCGGATAAGTCTTATCCTCGCCCACGTGAATCGAGTAGTTCCAGCAACGCTCGCACTTAAGCCCATCCGCCTTCTTCACCTCAACGTGGACTCCACCCGCGCCATTGCCAGAAGCCTGCACGAGGTGTACAGCGGAAACAATGAACAGGTAGCGAAGGTCGCCAGCGTGCCGAGCCAGCACCGAATAAACCGGATCGGGAGCGGCCACAGTGACCTGAGCCTCCAGTCCAGTGCCGATCAGCTTACCGTTGCGCGCTTCCTCGAGAGCTTTAAGAACCTCATCGCGCACCGAACGGAGAGTAGTCCAATCCTGGTTAGACGCGTCAGCCTCAGCTGAAGCGGCTGCATTCTGCGCTTGCCCCATAATATCCTCCGCCGACGGAAACAGCGCCAGATGTACGCTTTCCCCGCGCCCGGAAGATTTTGGCAGGTAATCCCAAACCTCCTCCGTGGTGAAGCTCATGATGGGAGCAAGCAGCCGCACCAGCGCCTCGCCGATGCGCCAGATCGCAGTCTGCGCCGAGCGCCTCGCTTGCGATTTCGGCGCGGAAATATACAGCCGGTCCTTCAGCACATCAAAATAAAATGCGCTCAAGTCGACGATGCAAAAATGATTCAGCCGGTGATAAATCTTATGGAAGGCGAACTCGTCATACGATGTCCGCACATCGGAAGCGAAAGCCAACGTCTGCCGCAGCATGTACTGATCGAGCGCTTGCAATTTCTCGAACGGAACCGCATCCGCCTGCGGATCGAAGTCACCGAGGTTGCCCAAAATGTAACGAAACGTGTTGCGAATCTTGCGATAATTTTCCGCCACCGTCAGCATCAGCCGTTCCGAGCCCACCACATCTTCCCTGAAATCGACCGACGCCACCCAAAGCCGCACCACTTCACCACCAAGCCGCGAAGCAATATCCACCGGGTCTACATCGTTGCCGCGCGACTTCGACATCGCCTGGCCTTTTTCGTCAAGCGTCCACCCCGGCGTCACCACGCTCTTGTAAGGCGGCGTCCCGTGCGTGCCCATGGCGCAAAGCAGAGACGATTGAAACCACCCGCGGTATTGGTCGCCGCCTTCGAGATAAAGATCAGACGGCCACGGATAAGTCGGCTCGTCGTCAACCAGCGCGAGATAGCTAGCGCCAGATTCCAGCCACACATCGAAGATGTCAGTTTCCTTCTCAAACTTGGTTCCACCGCAGTGCGGACATTTCGTACCTGCGGGAAGAATCGTGTCAGACTCGGAAGTAAACCACGCATCGGCTCCGGAGCGCGCAAAAAGTTCCACCACTTTGCGATTGATAACCTTATCTTGAAGCGGCTTACTGCAGCCTTCGCACAGAAAAACGGCAATCGGCACGCCCCAAACCCGCTGCCGCGAAATGCACCAGTCAGGCCGCGTGGCAATCATGTTTGAGAGCCGCTCTTCGCCCCACGCCGGATCCCACTTCACATGCTTGATCTCTTCGAGAGTGCGCATCCGCAACGTGTCGTCCTTCGATTTCCCGCCCGGCATGGGCGTCTCCATCGAAATAAACCACTGCTCAGTAGCGCGGAAGATCACCGGGTTATGACAGCGCCAGCAGTGCGGATAAGAATGCTCCGTCTTCTCCGCATGGAGCAAAGCCCCGCGGCTCTTCAGCAGATCCATGATCGGCTGGTTCGCTTCCCACACGCGCTTGCCGGTATATTCCGGCAATCCGTTGCGCAGGATGCCTTTTTCATCGACGTTGCTGGTAGCGTCGAGTCCATACTTGACGCCGGTGATAAAGTCTTCCGCGCCGTGCGAAGGTGCCGTATGAACTACACCGGTTCCCGTGTCTATGGTGACGTACTCAGCCAGCACGCCCAGAATTTTGCGGTCAAGAAATGGATGCTGAAAGTTTAAGTGTTCCATCTTGCGCCCCGGAAAATGCGCCAACTCGCGCACATTCGCCAAGCCGCATTTCTCAGCTGCTTCGCCAGCCAACTTCGCCGCCACAACGTAAACTTCACCGCCGGATTCCAAAGCCACATACTCCGCATCCGGATGAAACGCCACCGCCATCGACGCCGGCAAAGTCCACGGAGTAGTCGTCCAGATAATCGTCGAAACTTTTTTCCCCGTAAGCGCGGCATCAATCTTCGCAGGATCATCGATCAGCGCATACTTCACCCACACCGTCGGGCTGGTGTGGTTCTCATACTCCACCTCTGCCTCAGCCAGCGCGGTTTCATCGTGCATGCACCAATAAACCGCCCGCAGCCCTTTGTAGACGAAACCATTCTCATAAAACGAAAAGAACGTGGAAAGCACCACCGACTCATACTGCGGATTCATCGTGGCGTAAGGCCGGTCAAAGCGCCCAAACACTCCAATGCGTTTGAATTGCTGCCGCTGCAGGTCGAGAAACTTCTGGGCATACTTGCGGCACTCCGCGCGCACATCGCTGGGACGCATCTGCAACTTCTTGCCGCCAAGTTCCTTGTCGACCTTGATCTCAATCGGTAGGCCGTGACAATCCCACCCCGGCACGTAGGGCGCATCAAAGCCGGACATATTCTTCGACTTGACGATGAAATCCTTGAGGCATTTATTCAGCGCCGTGCCCATGTGGATGGGCCCGCTAGTATAAGGCGGCCCATCATGCAAAATGTAGGTCGGCGCACCTTTGCGGGCCTCGCGGATGCGCTCGTAAATGCCGCTTTCCTCCCATCGAGCCAGTATTTTCGGCTCATTTTGAGGCAAGTTGGCCTTCATGGGGAAGGCAGTCTTAGGCAGATTGATGGTAGATTTCAGTTCGAACGGCACCCTGTGCGCTTCTCCCTAGTGTATGAATCTTTTTATTATAGGGAGAGGCGCGGGGAACGTCTATGCGGGCTAGGCTTCCCACTACGCTGTCATCCTGAGCGTAGCCGTTCTTCAGGCGGAGCGAAGGAGCTCAGCCTTAACCGACCTAACGCGTAAGCCAAAATGCACTGCTACCGGCAAATCCCAAGGAATCAACTTGGTTTACGGGCAGCCCGTCAGCGGCAGATAAAATGACCCTAGGTGATTGAAATTCGCTATATAGAAGGGCAGCGAAAGAGGTACAATTTTAACAGAAGGCCGCGCCGTTGGGGCTCCGTAACACCCCAACTGGAGGCGGGCAGCCCGGACTCTGAGCCAGAGAAGAATTTAACCGAGGCAACTTGTTGCAAAAGCGGCTCATCTGTGTAAGAGACGCCGCGTTACCAAAAATAGTATTCTTGCTGTCCCACCAGGGAGAACTAAACCGGGGAACAATGGCATCAACAGAAGTGAATCCGAACTCCGTTCCAAAACCTGCCGACGAACCTGAACTACATTTGTTGCTGGCTCCCGACACGTTTGAGCCGCTGTGGAAGTCGCTCTCCCACGGTTTGGACGACTTCTTTTTCCCTAAGAAGCTTCCGCCCCTCAAGTTGGAATCGAAGCCAGAGCCCGTAAAAGACATCTGGGGCTTCTACAACTACAAAAAGGATGGGGCGCTCACTTCCACCGCATTCCACGTGGTGGTAATCGGATTGATTATCGGCGGCACAATCTTCGCGCGGCGCATGGTCACCAAAGTCGAGGCCAAACCGGCGGTTGAAACCAAGTTGATCGATCCCGGCGACTATGCCCTGAAGCCTGCCAAAACCCAAGCTGGCGGCGGTGGCGGTGGCGGCGACCGCGATGTGCTGAAGGCCTCGCAGGGTCGCTTACCGAAGTTTTCCATGCAGCAGATCACCCCCCCAGCCGCCGTCATCCGGAATGACAACCCAAAGTTGGCGGTTGAGCCTACGGTCGTCGTTCCTCCCGATATCAAAGTGGCCATGGTAAACATGCCTAACCTCGGCGACCCGAAATCCACCGCCGTTATTCCATCCAATGGCACAGGATCGGGTAGTGGCATTGGTTCAGGCTCCGGAGGCGGCGTCGGTTCCGGCAACGGCCCTGGCGTAGGTCCCGGTGAAGGCGGCGGCATGGGCGGCGGTGTATTTCGCGTTGGCGCTGGTACCAGCGCTCCGCGAGTGGTTTACGATCCCGAGCCGGAATTTTCCGAAGAAGCACGCAAGGCGAAATACCAGGGCACCTGCGTTCTCGGCCTAGTAGTCGACGCCAACGGGCGCCCCACCAGCATCAAGGTGGTCACATCCCTAGGCATGGGGTTGGACGAAAAAGCCATCGAAGCCGTCAAGTCCTGGCGCTTCGAGCCCGCGATGCGCGATGGCCATCCCGTAGCGGTTGCGATCAATCTGGAAGTGGATTTCCACTTGTACTGAGACGGCTTGCACTGACAATCGATACGCCGCGTTCTTGGTAGCCCACTAAGCCGAATCTTTCCGTAGCGACACGGTGTATAACAGCGCTCGTTTGGTAAATCCCAGTCTGTGGTACAGCTCAATCGCTCTCACATTACTTTCCCGGACGTGCAAAAACGGCGTTTCCCCGCGCCCGAGAATTCGTTGCATCACTTCTGTCATCAGTACGCGGGCATAACCATACCCAGTGTGCTCTGGGTGGGTGCAAACGGCGCTCACTTCCGTGTAGCCCTGTACCTTCAGTCTCTCGCCAGCCATTGCCACAAGCTTTCCCTCGCGGCGAATCCCCAGGTAAGTGCCCAACTCGTGCGTGCGTTTGTCGAAGGGACCAGGCTTGGTAAGCGCGGTAAGCTCGATCATCTCAGCCGAGTCTGAAGCACCAAGTTCTACAATCTCTGCATTTGACTTGTGTGGGGATAGCTCCCCGAGCCTGCCCTGAGCAAGGCCGAAGGGGCTGTCCGCCGGGCGCAGCCCGGCAGGGGTGGGCTTGGAGATTAATGCGCTCGTATCCTCGTAAACCATCTCCGGCATCGGCGAGCCATTCAACATACTCCAACCAGCCCGCGCTTGGTACGGTGCGTCCAGGAACAGCCGAATCGTCCCGCCCGCACCCACCAGCCCAGCCAACGATTCATAACCCTCCCGCGTAGGCTCCGCGAACGCCGCCAGAGGCGATACCTCAGGCATAAACCTGCGCGCCTGACCGAAAGTCTCGGCGAACTCTGACTGCCGTGTATTAAGCGCCGTCCAGATAACGTTATCGAGAGGATGCATTGTGCGTGGACCGAGCCTTTGTTTCTGATTGGAGTGATTGCAACACCGCTCGGACACACTAAATTCTGCGCCGCACACGACGCTATCCGATCCTTGCGCCCAAACCCCAATCGAAGGAACCATCCGTTCACATGCGCGATTTAATTAAGAGGACGCCGTTTCAGAGTTGAGAAAACAAGAGGAACGTGGACAGTGAGGTGGAAGAGCGGCGCTTCAGCGCCGCGTAAAGCCGCCAAAATTGGAACACGGGTTTAGCCCGAGCGTCTTATTCCTTCAAATCGACATGTTGAACATCCTCAATAGGATGCCCCAAAAATCGCGGCCCCAGCCGCCGAAACTTCTCCACCGAATCTGTGGCGAAAAATTTAAGCCGCGGCAGCCCTCGCCGCTCCTCAAGCCCCGCTGCCGAAGCCGGCAAAAACCTCGCCAGATGCCCCACAACAGCGCGCGCAGTAGATTCCGCGGAATCGACGATGCTCACATGCGGCGGCGCTACACGCCGCAGCAGTGGCTTAATCAGCGGATAGTGCGTACAGCCGAGCACCAAGGCATCGGCATCCCGAAATCCATCGGCAAACGCTTCATCCAGATAAATACGCGCAACCTGCTCTGTCACCGGATGCTCAACCCATCCCTCTTCCACCAGCGGCACCAGTAGCGGACAAGCCTTCTCCCGCGCCTCCACCCCCGCGCCTCCAGCGCCTTGCGGTAAGCGTGGCTGCCGACCGTGGCCTCGGTGCCAAGCACAACAACTTTCTTGTTCTTGCTGACGGAAGCCGCCGCTTCAGCGCCAGGCTCAACCACTCCCACCACCGGCACATGCGCTCCGCTGGTAATCTGATCAAGAGCCAGCGCCGTCGCCGTATTGCACGCAATCACCATCAAACCGGCGCCATGGCCTTCAAGGTAATGAGCAGCCTCCACGGCATAGCGAGCCACCGTTTCCACCGATTTGGATCCATAAGGAAGCCGCGCAGTATCGCCAAAGTAGAGGTAATCGGCATCAGGAACAAGTTCAAGTAAAGCTTTAAGAACGGTTAGCCCGCCAAAGCCGGAATCAAACACACCGATGGTGGGACGCCGAGGATTCATATCGTGAAGTTACCTCGATAATAGCAGCGTATGAAGCCGTCCCCGGTGATCAGGGTTGTTCTTTCGAAGAAGAGAAAAAAAGGGAGGGACCAAGGACCTAAGATCGTTCTCGCGCAGCGGAACTCGAAACTACAGCTGGAACAAATTCAGAGCTTCTCCCGCAGCACGCTCCCGGCGGAATCGGCGCCCCATGCGGGCAAGTCCGCGGATGCCCTAGAAAAGTACAAATCTTATCAGTAGCTTCCGGCGAAAGAATGTGCTCAAACTTGCAGGCCTGCTGTTCGATCTCCGATTCGCTATCCATCGCCAAGCTATCCGTAAAGAGCCGTTCCGCCAATCGGTGCCGGCGGATAATGCTGCCCGCCCGCTCGCGTCCACGCGGAGT
Organism: uncultured Acidobacteriaceae bacterium; assembly: GCA_963838015.1. Lineage (GTDB taxonomy): Bacteria > Acidobacteriota > Terriglobia > Terriglobales > Acidobacteriaceae > Sulfotelmatobacter. The sequence continues at coordinate 229,427 of CAWIPG010000003.1, forward strand.
CAGCTCGACAATTAGCGTTCCATCGCCCATCGACGCAGCCACTGGTTTAAGCGCGTCGTGGCACGGATTCACGAACGGCTTGTGCCCATGCACCAGCGGCGGATGCGGCGCCGATACCACCAGCCCCATCTGAATCATCTTCTCAATCGCCAGGCTCACCGGCAGCGCCCCGTGCACTTCCATGCGCTCGACCTCGGCAATCTCGCCATGCTCAGCCAGCACCCAAAGCTCTTCCAGCACCTCCTCGAACTGCTCCTCATCGGCCATCGCAAAAACTTCTTGCGACTCGATCTTGCCATGATGAAATTCGATGCGCCGATCCGCCAGTCGCGCCACCACGGGATCATGCGTAACCATCACGATCGTCCGCCCTTGCTGATGAAACTCGCGCAACAACCGCAACACAATCTCTTCGTTCACTGCATCAAGATTGCCCGTAGGCTCATCGGCCAGAATAATCTTCGGATCGTTGATCAACGCCCGCGCAATGCACACCCGCTGCTGCTCGCCCCCCGAGAGCTGCGATGGCAAGTGGTGTGCCCGATCACTCAGCCCGACACGCGCGAGAGCATCAATCGCTTCTTTCTCATCCGTCATGCTGTGAAAATATTGCGCCAGCATCACATTTTCGACCGCGGTCAGAAACGGAATCAGATGAAACTGCTGAAAGATGAATCCAATTTTTTCCGCGCGCACGCGATTCAACTCGCTAGCAGCAATTCCCGCCACGTTCTCCCCGTCCAGCCAAATCTCGCCCGAGGTCGGCCTGTCGAGGCAGCCAATCAGATTCACGAGCGTCGATTTACCCGACCCCGACGGCCCCATAATCGAGAGCCATTCACCCTGCGCCACGTGCAGTGAGATGTCATCGAGCGCACGAATCGCACTATTTTCTCCTCTGGGGGTGCCCCACTTCTCCCTTCTTTTGGGAGAAGTGGGATCCTGCCCCGCACCTTGGGAAGGGTAGAGCTTGGTGACATTTTCGATACGAATCATTTCACTCCCCCCTCAGGATCACCGCCGGCTGCACCCGGCGCAGCAGCGAGATCGGCAGGATCGCCGCCAGCAGCGTCACCAATATGCTACCAGCCAGAACAAAAGGCAGCACGCTGAAACGCGGCATCACCGGAGCATGAAAGTTAACCCTCCCAATCCACGCCGCGATGCCGATGCCCAACACAAATCCGATCAAAGCCCCAGTCGCACCCAGAACCGCCGCTTCGGCCGCAAAAAATCCATTGAGCAAACGGTCGGACGCGCCCAGCGCTTTCATGATGGCAAAGTCGCGCCGTCGGTCGAGCACCCATCCCATCAGCGTAGAGAGCACACACAGCGCAGCCGTCAAAATAATGAGCGCAGCAGCCGCCAGCAGCGTGGCGCGAGTCTTGCCTAACACCCGCGCTTCCCCCTCCATGATCTGCCGCACCGGCCGCACATCGGCCGCCGGAATCGCCTGCTCCAACTGCTGCATGATGGCCGTGATCTCTTCGGGTGAACCGCTGGCCGCTACCTCGATGGTGGAAGGCTGAACTCCCGTCCACGCAACGAAGTCCGGCAGCGAAAGATACACGCGGCTGTCTTCAGCAGCCCCGGTTTGCACGGTCCCGGCAGGCGTAAGGTGAATCGTGTGTCCCTGAAAAGTTAAATCAAACGACTGATTTGCCGGAGATACGACGGACAAAGCCCGCACTCCAACGAGTGCCTGTTGTGAAGCAGACGGCCAATTACTAACCGACCACCAGCGGTCCAGTTGTCGAACTCGCGCAAAATCTGTACCAGCCACAACAATAGGTTGGCCATCACTAGTCCGCGCAACCACCAGCCCAAAAGGCGCGACCACCCCGCGTCCGGCGAGAACAGATTCCACGTGAGCGAGAGAACCCCCAGGAAGGGAAGCGCCGTCCCTGGCAACTAAAATAATGTTCGCACCATAATTGCGGAACTCGCGCCGCAGCTTCGCCTGCACATCGATATACAGATTCAGCATTGCCGTCGTAACCGCGGCCGCCACGACCATGGCGAGCAGCGCCGAGGCCGCGCGTCCCCGCCGCAGCAACGCCGCTTGTATCAACATCCGAAAAAACATGGACGTATGTCGAGACCGCGCACGTCCTGTAGCTACTTTCTCAGCGGTGTGCGATTGCCGCGCATGAGAAGATTCCGCGCTCACAACTCACCTCGCAGTGCGAACACCGGATCAAGCCGCACTGCATTCCGAATCGCCGCAGCGCTTCCCGCAAACGTGACGATCACCGCAATCGCCAGAATCACCGGCAACAGCACCGGTGAAACCGAAATCTGCGAATCAAAGATGGAACGGCCGATCTGGCGCGCCAGCAAACCTCCAGCCGCAAAGCCCACTAATCCCCCGATCAACGCGAGCAGCGTCGCTTCCGCAAAGAAGATCGACGCGATCCCGAACCTCCCCGCCCCGAGCGCCTTCATCAAACCAACTTCGGCCCGGCGTTCAAAAATCGCCGCCGCCGTCGCCGCCGAAACTGCCAACGCCGAGGCAAACAGCGCGGCCAGCGTAATCAGAAAAATCAGGCCTTCGATGCGCGTCAACACTACGCCTTCGTTCTGCGCCACCTGTCGAATCTGCTCCGCATGCGAATGCGGAATCGCCTCCTGCAACTGAAACGCAATCGACTGCGGATACGGTGAACAATACCACCGGTCATAAACCGGTCCAGACATGCTCCTGGGATCGCGTCGCGCGAGAGCATCTTCCGGCTTGGTCAGTGCGCTCACATACACGCGCCGAACCGCACCCGGTCTACCTATAATTTCCTGCGCCAGCGCGATTGGCCCCACAATCTGATCATCTTCGCTTCCGCCCGTCGAAAGAATTCCGCTTACCCGCAGCTGTCGTCCAGAAACCTCAATCGTGTCACCAGTCTTCGCCGAAAGCTTTGCCGCCAACCGCTCTCCCATCAAAACGTCGCTGGAACCGTCAGCCGGCCAAGCCCCAGAAACCTTCCACCACGGATGAGTCGATCGCACTCCGGTACTGAACTCTTCTTTGCCAAAAGAAATCTTCTTTGCAAAATAAGTGCCGAGCAGAGTGATGTCTTCCTTCTTACCGTCATGCTCCTCAGCCACGTTCACCGGCAGCATCGGCGCAAACCCGGTGATGTTGTTGTGCCAGAAAGTGCCTTTGATTTTCGGCAGGTCGGCTTCGTTCAGAAAAGCGCCATCGCTCGGAGGCTTCAGGTTGACGCCGCCAATTTCCACATCCAGCGTATCTTCTTGAGGAGTCACCAGCAGGTTGGCGCCAATCGTGCGCAGTTCGCGATTGATCTTGTCGCCAATGTCGGTAGCGACCGCAATCATCGCTGTGGCAACCGTCACTCCCAGCGCGATGGCCGCGCCCGCCAGCAATTTGCGCCGCTTCTGCCGGCGAAAGGATTCGTAGACGAGCCGCACGAACATCTCTTACTGCTTCTCGAACACGCGGCTTCCGGCCGCAATGTCCGCCTCTTGGATAATCACGGAATCGGCGGTCTGCGTGGCCTTCAGCGGAATCGGATTGCATCCGCCCTTCGCGCCCACCGACTGCGGATTGATCGGAGCAGCACAGTTCTTGCAAACCACTCCGTTGCCCGACTTGTAAAAGCCCACGGCTCCGCAAATTTCGCACGCATCAAAAACCGTGGCAATCTTGCCATCCGGTTTCTGGTAAAGCCAGAAGCGAATCTCAACGCCCTTTTCCTGCGCTTCGTAGCGATGCAAATCACCGTCAGAAACCTGAGCCAGCGGAATCTTCACCTGCCCGTTTGTAAAACTAACTTCGGTAGCCGGTGACAGCGCGCTCGCGTTCTTGGCATAAACAAACTCAGCCGTAACCATTCCGATAAAGAGGAAGCAGAACGTGTACACCGAGGTCATCCACAAGCGCTCTTTGCGGGCGCTCCAAGCCGCTTTGCGGCGCGCCGCGGGCGAAGCGGACTCAGCCACGGGCTCGCGGCGCTTGGCATCGAACAACACCATCAGTGCCGCCAGCGCGACAATCGTTACAAAGAAGAAAAGATCGTTCCTCACGATCGGCCCAATGATTGCCATCTCACGCTTCGAGGAAGCAATCACTCCGCTCTCCGAAAGCTCATGCAGCCCGGCAACCACCAACTGCAACGCCACCAGAAACAGAATCGCCGTCGTAACCCGGAAGAACTTCTGCAGGTTAATGCGGACGCTGCCCTTCACAAACATCACGCCGAATGCAATCGCGGCCAGCACGCCCAGCAGCGTACCCAGAAAGCTCATCAGTTCGGTCGAGTTCAACGAAACTGCGGAAAGAATCAAAACCGTCTCCGCGCCCTCGCGCAGCACCATCAGGAACACAAAGAAGAACAGGCCAATCCACGCATCTTTCCCGGCCAGCAGCCCGACCTTGCCCTCAATCTCGCCTTTCAGCTTGCGTCCCGTCTTCATCATGAAAATAACCATGGTGACCACGAAGAACGCGGCGACCAGCATGATCCAGCCTTCAAAAACGTCTTCATTCCAGTTCAGCCGCGAAATCACAATCGCAATTCCGATGCTGCCCACGAAGGCAGCCCCCAGCGCGGCATAAACGGCCTTGCGCAGATCATCGCGCCCAATCTTCGCCAGATAGGCCAGCGTAATCCCCACGATCAGGGCAGCCTCAACCCCCTCGCGCAACGTGATGATGAAAGCCTGAAGCATCTATAAAAAACCTACAATCCCTGCAGTGTCATCCTGAGCGCTGTCGCTTTTCAGGCGGAGCGAAGGATCTCCCGCAAACTTTTTGCGCACGTGATCCAGCCCGTCGCCGCAATTACTTAGATGAAAACCGCAGGTCCGCGATCTTGAAAATGAATTTCAATTTCAACTTCAAGGATATGCTGCTGGCGGCGGAGGCGTCAATCCGCTAGGTCACAAAGGTGCGTGATCGCGATCACACGGGAACATACGGGATTAGACGGTGGGCTATGCTGGAATGTGGAGACATCCGTGCTCGGCTCCGACGTCGGCTCTATTATTCGCGCTTGGAGGGCTACCATTCGTTCGGCGGGCCGTGCTCGAGCGATTCAGGAGCGGATCGTCGCTTCACCCAACCTTCAGGAATCCCCAGACCGGCTGAGAACCCTATAAGCGCGCCCTCGTAAGTTATCCAAACGAAGCGATTGGTTGCTAGCCAGGCGACCCCAAACACGAGTCCCACACCCCAACCCAGCCAACGCAGAGCTGTTAACCAAGGTATTAGAGGCCGCAAGTTAATAGATTTGCGGGCAGCGATCCACAGCGCAAGCCAGATAACAAACGGCGCGGGCGCGAGGAGCAGGAGAAACTCAAGCGCCGCTACTTTAGAAGCGTTCATAGTCGCACCAACTCGGGATGCCGTGGAAGCGCATCGTCCAGGACTACGGGCTCTAAAAGTCACGGAGACCCGCTACTTCACATCCTTCAGCGCATCTTACGACTAGGCGACCTTCCGGACAAGTTAAGAGTACACACGGGGGGAACCTATTCCCTCATAACTGCTTCAAAAATGCATTCGCCCGTTCCAGCAGCGGGAACAACTTCTCCTCCGCATGAAACTCTGCCGAATGCACGCACCGCCTGCTTCCGCGCAGCCTGACCGGATGCTTCAAGTGCAGCATCTCGTGGTAGACGATGTATTCCACCGCGTAGCGCGGAACCGCAAACTGGTCAAATATTCGGCTGATAACGATCGCATTATGCGCCGGATCGTAATGCCCAAGAATGCGCCTCGTCTTCGTCGGACTCCAGCTCATGCGCGGCCGCCCCAGCAATCCATGAAAAAAGCGCCGGTTCAGGTCCTCGAAAATAGCATCGAGATCATAGTAGCGTCCCTGCGGAGAATGCAGTTGCTTGCGCCCACGCATCTGCCGCACCAGGTGCGCTTTGCTCGCCACTTCATGGCTGCCTACATATTTTCGATAGCGGGCCGCGTGGCCGCGGTCGATCGGTTTGCGGTACATCTTCGCCAGCAGAATGTGGGCGATCGCCCGCACCACCGCCTCCGGCGCGCCTTCCAGCAGATCGGAAAGCCTCACCAGCAGCCGCCCCTCGCGCAATCGAATCGTGTTGTTGACGTTGGCAAAAGCGAAGAACTCAACCTTCAACTCAGGCGGCGCACCACCAGGGCGCAATTGGCGGTGTTCATCATGAAAGATTTCCAGCAATCCCTCGCGCACAGTGAGCTCAGATTACCACGGACCAAATTAGTTAGAAGTGCTCATGTGAGGACAGGTACTGACGCGAGGACTTGTCATCCTGAGCGGAGCCGTTTTTCAGGCGCAGTGAAGGATCTCCCGCTTAACCGGCCCACCGCGCAAGCCAAACTGAGCCGCCCTACTCCGTCCGACCCTCCGGCTTCGCATCACCCTTCTTCTTATGCTTAGCCGCCTCATCCTGCTCAGCCAAAAGCTTGCGATGATCATCGGCCGAACTATCAATCGTATCCAGCGCATTAGTTAGAACAAATTCGTATTGCTTTGCCTCTTCCGCGCTCACGCCAGCCGCATCCCGCAAAGCGCGCAGCTTCGCGTCGAATTCCGTATCCGCGTCGATGATTCCCTTAAGCGGCTTGCGAATATCGTTCTTGCGGTCGACGTAGGTATCGATGTTGTCATTCAATTCATCGTAGATCAGCAGAAAATCATCGAGCCGGTCATGCGTCTGCTGCGCCCGGTCTTTCGTCTTAGGGTCGCTGCGCATCTGCTCCAGACCAACCAGCCGCGCCCGCGCAAACTTTACATAAAGCGAAAGCCGGTGCTCCGGCTCCCAACTCGTCTCGCGAATCTGGTCAATCTCCGGCTGCGTAAAAGGATCGCGATGCTGTTGTGCGAAAGCCGGCGTCGTCACAGCCAGCACCAGGAATCCTACGCAAGCGTTCTGTCGCAGCCATAGCCCCATCACGACTTACCACCTTTGTGAAACATAGCCGCCAGCAGGTCATCGCGAACCCGCTCCAGGCGATCGATCGTGTCCTGAATCTGTTTCTGATCATCATGCGCGACCGCATGCTTGAGATCGGTCAACTTTCGGGCCATCTTGCGGATCGCAATCTCGCTCGGTTTCTCATGCTTGCGCGACTGGATCGCAGAGTCCCGCGCCTGTTCAGCGAAAGTGGCCACGTCCACCAGCGCGGCTTGCCATTTAGCAAAGTCCCCAGCGGCATAAAATTTGTTGGCATTATCGAGCTGCCGCTCGCACACATGAATGCACAACGGAGGACGATCTTCAACACTGGCCTTGGACGCGCGGTCCTTCAGTTCATCAACGGAAGTCTCTCCGCCAGCGAGCGCGCAGGTCGCCACCAGCATCGAGAACACCAGGCTCGCCGCCGCAATCCGCCAGAATCGTGAACGTTCCATCCCATCACCACTGCTGCCATCGTATTTATTTCTTGGGCTCGATGGCAATGAGCCGATGTTTCGCCTGCCACTCCTGGTTAGGAAACTTCCCGTTCGCGACGTTGAGAAAGAGATGAAAGTTGGCGGCGGCATTCTTGAAGTCGCGGAGGTGATCATACGCCGAAGCCCGCAGGAAATATGTCATCGGAGTTTCCCGCAATTGCAGTTTTGCTCGAACATCCAGCGCGCGAATCACCACGGGATAATCCTTGTTATCGTTGGCCGCAAACGCAAGATCGTAATATGCCGTCCCCAGGCCGGGCTTAAGCTTCACCGTAGTAATCAATTCCCGCTGCGCGTCCGCCGATTTCTTCTGCCACAGCAGCGCCTTGCCCAGCCCGTAATGAACATCAGCATCATTGGGATGAGACGCCAGCAGTTCCCGGAAAGCTGCCTCGGCCAGCTCATTTTTTCCCGCAGTCAAATACAAATCCGCCAGATCACGCTGTGCCGCATCATCTCCCGGCGCAAGTTTGATCCCCGCCTGCAGTTCGCCGATTGCCGCGTCCGTCTTGCCCTCGGTGGCAAGCACTCGTCCCAATTGCACGTGAACCGCGCCCGAGTCCGAGTGCGCAGCCAACAGCTTACGCAGATAATCTTCCGCCTCGGGAAACCGCCGCCCGCGCATGTAGATATTGGCTAAGCCGGTAACCGCGTCGACCGATCCCGAATCAATCGCCAACGCCTGCTTGTATTCCACTTCCGCATCGGCAAATTTATTTTCCTGCTCCAGCAGCAATCCGGCAGATAGATGCGGCTCGGCTTCCTTCGGTTGGAGCGCTGCCGCCCGCTGATAGTCAGCCACCGCTTCATCTGGTCTCGCCTTTTCAACCGTCTGCGCAAGAGCCAGCCACGCCCGGTATTGCCCCTCCGCCACGTGAGCCGTAGGTTTCAACAAAGTCGCAGCCCGCAGAAACTTTTCGGCATCAGGTTGGCCGGTTTTGGCCAGCTGCAGTCCCAGATTCAAATTCGATTCGAAAACATCCGGCTTCGCCGCCACCGACTTCCGGTAAGCCGCGATCGACTCATCAACCTTCCCAAGAGCATTCTCCACGAATCCAAGATCAAACCACCCCTCATAGTTCGCAGGGTCACGCTCCACCAGCTTGCGTAGCAAAGGCTCGGCGCCAGCGTAATCTTTTTTTTCAATCGCCGCTTCTGCCGCCGTAAGTTCAACCGGTCGCGCCGGAGCATCTTCCACCGCAACCTGAGTGTGATGATGATGTTGAGATGAAGATTGTCCCGCAGGTGGGCTAGTATCCTGCGCGAGCGCGAACGCAGCCGTCATAGCCAACGCGGCCATCGCGAGAAATTTACTTGTTCCCATTGGACCGCGGCGCTCCGTCGCGCTTGCCCACGCTATTCCCATTCAGCACGCGAGCCAGATACTTTCCCGTGTAAGATCCGGGCAACTTGGCAATTGCCTCCGGCGGCCCCACGCCCACAATCTTTCCGCCGCGCGCTCCACCCTCTGGCCCCAAATCGATCACCCAGTCAGCCGTCTTGATTACTTCCAGATTGTGTTCGATCACAAGAATGGAGCCCCCTGCATCAATAAGACGGCGGAAGGCCGCCAGCAGTTTGCTCACGTCGTCAAAATGTAATCCGGTCGTCGGCTCGTCAAAAATATAAAGCAAACGCCGTCTGCGCCGCCCTTCATCCGCACGCCCTGCACTGGGCCGCCCAATTTCGCGCCCGCCGGCTGCAGATGCGCAGCCAGCTTCATGCGCTGCGCTTCGCCGCCTGACAATGTTGTCGCCGATTGCCCCAGCCGCAAGTATCCCAGCCCAACCTCATCAAGCACTCGCAGCTTATCGGTCAACTTTGGCACTTCCGCAAAAAACTTCAACGCCTCTTTCACTGTCAGGTTCAACACTTCGTGAATGTTCTTCCCGCGATATCGAACCTCGAGCACCTGCGCCTTATACCGCGCGCCCTTGCACTCCTCGCAGACCAACTCCACGTCGGCGAGAAACTGCATCTCCACCGTAACCGTGCCGTCGCCCTGGCAAATCTCGCAGCGCCCTCCCGGAATATTGAAAGAAAAATGGCCCGACGCAAAGCCCCGCTTCTTAGCCTCGGGCAGGGAAGCAAACAGATCGCGGATCGCATCGAACGCCTTGATGTAAGTCACTGGATTCGATCGCGGCGTCCGTCCAATCGGAGACTGATCGACCAGCACAACTTCGTCAATGAATTCGTCGCCCGTTCAGGCTCTTCCCACGTCGCCAGCCCCGCGATCAGCGGTCGAAACTTGCTGCTTCTTCGCCTCTCCCAGAGCCTGATAAAGCACTTGATGCAGCAACGTCGATTTCCCCGACCCCGAAACTCCCGTGATCGCCACCAGCATTCCCAGCGGAATGCAGATGTCGAGACCCTTCAGATTGTTTGCCCGCACACCGCTCGATCTTGATCTGTTGCGCTCCCGGCTGCCGCCGCACCGCCGGAATTTGAATGCGCAAATCATCCGCCAGATAACGGCCTGTGAGCGATGCCGGATTCCGCAGAATCTCATCGAAAGTTCCCGCCGCCACCAGCTTGCCGCCGTTTTCTCCCGCTCCCGGACCAAGATCGAGAATCCGGTCCGCCGTCCGCATAATGTCAGGGTCGTGCTCCACCACCAGAATCGTATTTCCCAAATCGCGCAGGTCCTGCAAGATCTTGATCAGCCGGTGCGTATCGCGGCTGTGCAGCCCAATCGAGGGCTCATCCAATACATACAGCGTGCCCACCAGCCGCGATCCCAGAGAAGTCGCTAGCTGAATCCGCTGCGCCTCGCCTCCGGAAAGCGTCGAAGCCAGCCGGTCGAGCGTCAGATATTCCAATCCAACATCATTGAGAAAGCGCAGCCTCTCGCGGATCTCCTGCAGCAGCCTGTCGGCGATCTCCGCTTCCTCGGCGCTCAACTGAACCCCGGCGAAGAACTCTGGCGCCTCCTCTACCGTCATCGCGCAAACTTCACAAATATTTTTCCCGTTGATCTTCACCTGCCGCGCTTCCAGCCGCAGCCGCGTGCCGCGGCACTCCGGACAAATCGAATATCCGCGATACCGGCTCAGAAAAACTCGAACGTGCAGCTTGTACTTTTTCCGCTCCAGATACTGAAAAAATCCACGGACACCCAAGAACTGTCCCTCCCCGTTCAGAACCAGTTCCTGCTGTTCCGCGTTCCAGCTCTGCCCATGCCACGTCCAGCGGAATGCCTGCCTGCTTGGCAAAACGCTTCATCTCCGTAAACACCGGCCGGTACTTCGGCTTGTTCCACGGATCAATCGCCCCTTCGCCGAGCGATTTCGTCTTGTCCGGAATCACTAGGTCGAGATCGAAATCAATCGTGTTTCCAAATCCCTGGCAGCGCGGGCACGCCCCATAAGGATTGTTGAAAGAAAACAGCCGCGGCTCCGGCTCTTCATAACGCAGATTGCAATTCTTGCATTCAAAGCGCTGCGAAAACCGCAACTGCTCGCGCTGGCTGGTCATCAATGCGCGGCGCAGAATCGAAAATCACCTCGCCCGCCTCCCGGTACGCCGTCTCCACCGCATCCACAATGCGCGACTCGCGATTCCGCCGAAACCGTAAGCCGGTCCACCAACATAAACACCGGCTCGGTCAAAGCGAATATCCAGCAGCGATTCGGGCGTCGAAAACTCAAATACCTGTCCCGATTGGTACAGCCGATTAAAGCCCGCCTTGCGCAACTCGAACAGCCGAGCCTTCATCTGCTCCGTAAGCCCGAGTCGGGCGCAGCGGCTTTCTTGCTCGATTTGCGCGGCGCGCAGCTTTCTTCTTGGGCTCTCTGCGGCGCAGCCGCGGCCGGCTGCAGAGGAAAGACACATTGCATCCGCGTTCTGGATCCAGCGCCAGCACCGCGTCGGCGATTTCGTCGACCGTGTCTTTCTTAACTTCGCGGCCGCAATTCGCGCAATAAGTGCGGCCCACCCGGGCAAACAACAAACGCAGATAGTCGTAAATCTCGGTCGCCGTCGCTACGGTCGATCGCGGATTTCGCGTCGAATTCTTCTGCCGGATCGCAACCGCCGGCGCGATGCCATCAATCGAATCCACATCCGGCTTCTCGATGCGCTCCAGAAATTGTCGCGCATATGCCGAAAGCGACTCCACATACCGCCGCTGCCCTTCCGCATAAATAGTGTCAAAAGCAAGGGAAGACTTGCCCGAACCCGAAACCCCTGTTACCACCGTCAGCGTGTTATGCGGCACCTCAAAATCGACGTTCTTGAGGTTATGCACGCGGGCACCGCGAACAATAATGCTTTCCGTGGGTATTGGCTCAGACATCGGGGTAAGAGTCGGCAATGCCAAACGTCATCCGCTGGGAGTCTCCCCAGCGGCTTCAGCGAGCCCTGCCGAATCTCTTATTATAAATCAGGGTTGGTTGTGAGTTTTACTAAGCTGATGATTTTGGGTGGCATAGCCGTTTGCCGTCTGCGATAACTGGCGCATCTTCATTGGCGGCTTTAGCCATAGGGGAATGCGGCGCGAGCCAGACCTTACTTGGCAAAAAAAACTGCTACACCGCTCTTTGGCTTTCGCGCGAAGCCGCATACTCTTTCTCGCGCGAATGTGGATTAAACAAAATAGCCAGCAGAGAGCCGATTCCAAGCCCCGCCATCAGAAAAGTAATTGCCGTCGGAATGTCATATTCAGTTCGATTTTTCATATCAAGAACCGTCCAACTTTCAAGTGACGCCGGCTTTCGGACCAGCAGATGTGATCAACCGCAATCGCAGTTCCGCCCAGCATCGCATCACTATGAAATTATTTCGATGCTCTCCACCAGAATGGTGTTGCTGTTCATCTCCAGCTTTCCGGTTACTTTTACGTGTTGCCCGATATATTTTTTTGCCTTCGCGGGATCGTCAAATTTATAAGTCACTTTCGAAACTGCATCCATGAGCACAATCTCCCCATCCTGTCTCACCACGCGGCCAGTGAATGCGTTAGCCTCGTGGGTTGTAGTATCGCCGGACGCCGGCATCTGCGCTTCATTGTTGCCCTGTTGCTGGGCGGTTGGCGGAGACTGTACAGGAGCGCTCTGCGCAGCCTTTGCAGAAGCGTTTTGACTAAACGGTTGCGCCTCACCGGACTGCGTGAGACTGGCTGCCAGAATGGTCACGGCGGCGGCGAGCAAAAAGCGCAATAGAAATTTATTCACAGGAAAGACCTCTCACAATAAATTTGCGCTCGTTTTACTTAGCGAATGATGTTTACGTTGCAACAAGATTGCCAATCCCGCCGAACGGCCCTCCCCTTTGCAAATAAAGGCGTTAATCGCCGCGCTGGCCGACGGCCGTAAGCTCTTGGCAGGTAACAAATTCCACCTGATTACTGCCCTTAAAAATACTATTGCCCCTACATGATTCACCCGAGTGGCAAAGACTCTAGGAAAGAGTACTTTTCAATCAATCGAGAGCAGTTCCGCGTGTTCGCCAATCAGACTTCGGCAACATGCAAATCCCCCGATGCGGAGAGTTCAAAATGGCAGCCAACGCAGCAGCCGCCTACGGAATGTATCCTCAAAATGCAGCCCTGAGCGACATCGTGCATACCCTGAACAAAGCTGGTTTCGACAACGAAGATATCTGCATGATGCTATCGCCAACTCACCCCATTGCTTCTCTGGTACGAGACGCGAACCTCTTTAACAGCGAGCGTGATTCGAGTGCGGTAACCGCCGGTTTGATTGGATGGCTTTCAGAGTTCGGTGCGGTGATGATCCCCACCGTCGGCTTTTTTATCCGCTCACAAGCTTTCTTTCAAGCCGTCATGTCTTCGAAAGAAGATACGTCGCTTTACGGAAACGCTAGAGCGCTTGTAGGGCTGGGTTTTCCCGAGCGCGAAGCGCAGAGATTCGAGAATGATGTTCGTCACTTCGGAACTCTCGTCTACGTCTCCTGCCGCGAGAACGCGAAAAGCCTCTGGGCCCGCGAAGTTCTGCACAACGCCGGCGCACAGGAAGCAGCCACGCTCGACGAAAGCGTAGCGGAGAGTTTGACAGCAGCTGTAGCCTGAGTCCCGCAAGGGCACGACTTCAGTCGTGCCGTTAAGCATCAAAACGCGCCGCGCTTTAGCGCCTGCGGTAATCGCTTGTGTTATTTAGGGGCCTTTTCCATGAACTGTTTGGTCCCTAGGAGATCTGAGCAGCTAGAGATCCTGCTCCTGATCGCGCCGCTTTCCATACCGAAAAGCCAAACCAACTCCGAGCACCATCATTCCAACTGGCGGGACTAACATCACCAGAATCGCCCGGTTCAAAGCCCGCTGACCTTCCTTAGGCGTGCTTCTTGCCACTGCATTGCACATCGCGCATCCCTGTGCGAACCCCGGCATCGAGCAAAGACAAAGCGCCGCCAGAAGCGCAAACGCACGAGTCTTTTCACGGAGAAATTTCATAGCAGTTCTCTGAACCTACTTCACTCCCAACCGCAGAATCCGGTCCGCATCCGGGAAGAAGAAAAAATACATAATCACAAAGCATCCCGTCACCGCAATCACCAGCATCCAGCGCATGATCGGCGTCTCAAATTTCAGATGCATAAAGTAGCCGATGATCAGCGCCGACTTGATCACCGACAGCACCAGCAGCACTTCCAGCATGCGCACCGGCTCAAATATCTGCCGGTAACCGAGCCAAACCTCAATTCCGGTCAGAACCAGCAGCGCGCCCCAAACCCAGAAATACTGCCCCTTGCTATCGTCATGCTTCGCCACATCGTGCATCGTTAAATCTCCCGCTCACTGGATTCGTGATTTTGGGTGGCGCAGCGCTTCAGCGCTGCGATCACGCTTTTTTTCTGGTCAGCGGCTTTAGCCGCCGCGGTCAGCTCATCACAGCCCCTATATCTTCGTCGACATCAAATACACCAGCGGAAAAATAAACATCCATACCAAATCCACGAAGTGCCAATACAAACCCGATACTTCCACATCCTGCGCGTCATAATCTTTCGGCTTCAGGAAAACAATGATGCTCGCAACAATCAACCCGACCAGCAATGCATGAATGCCGTAATGAAAAACATTGTCCGCGGGGATCAGGAAAACTCCGGCCAGCCAGAGAACCCCAAGAATCGGCAGGAACCATTTCCGCAGCGCCACCACGCCCAGGTAGATCACGCCAATCGTCACGTGCAGCATGTGCATGGCCGTCAGTCCGAAGAACGTCGCTGCAAACTGCGGCACGCCCGTCGAAATCTTCGCGTACTCGGTATCCAGTTGCCCCGCGGGTTTGGGAAATCCCGGCAAGCTCAATCCTTCATGGATCAAGTGCGTCCACTCCATCGCGTGCAGCACGATGAACGCTGTGCCGAAGGCCATCGTGGCCAGCAGCCAGTTGCGGGTCCATGTCCGGTCGTGCCGCTGCGCCGCAAACACGCCCAGCACCATGGTCAGCGAGCTCGAAAGCAGGCAAGCCGTCATTATCGTCGCATTGATAATGCTTTCCTTGCCAAACGGTGTAGGCCATGCCGTATAGATGCGGTTGTAACTGAAGGCGAATAGCAAGGCCCCGAACGTCAGCGAGTCGGAGGCCAGAAACAACCACATCCCCACTTTTTTCGAGTAAGCTCCAAACAACGGAGCCTCATACTCTCCCGCAACTCCGTGTCCGGCAGCGGCGTTATGTTGCAGCGTGGCGTCAGCCATTCCTGGAATTCTCCCTCTCTTCAGCTTTGTCATCCTGAGCGCGTTCTTTGCGCGAAGGACCTATGCAACTTGTGTGCAGCTCCAAAATTTGACGTCCTACCGCGTAAACGCCAACAAAGCAAAAATATAAACCCACAACACAGCCATGAAATGCCAGTACCAGGCTGCCACATCAACCACAATGCGCCGCCCTTCAACTGGACGATGCAGTAGGGAAGTGATCGACGCCCAAACTAACGCGATCAGTCCTCCCGTCAGGTGCACCGCATGCGCTGCAGTCAACAAATAAACAAAAGAGCTGTTCGGATTCGTGTCAATGAAAAATCCGCGTGCCTTCAACTCGCCCCAGGCCAGCCACTGCCCCACCAGAAAACCAAAACCCAGCAACACCGTCACGCCCAGCCAAGGGAAACTTTTCTCTTCGCCCAGCGAAATCCCAGGGATCGATTTCAGCGAAGCCAGCGCCGCGCTTCGCCTTATGCCCCGCCGCGCCGCCTCCATCGTCAAACTGCTGATAAGCAGCAGTGCCGTATTGATGGCCAGTAGCAGCCACGGCAATTGCACCTGCCCCCAATCGCGCACATAAGAATTCGTCGTGCCGTCAAAGGTCGGCAAACCCTGCCGCACCACGTACGCGCTCGTCAGCGAAATAAACACCATGCTGACCGTAGCAATCCCGCACACCAGTCCCAGCCGCGCCCGACGCAGCCGCGCTCCATAATCCGGGATACCGTTTCCGCGGTTCTTATCGCCTCCGCCGCCCACCGGAGGCGTTGGGGGTTTATTGCCGTGGTCCACATGATCAACCGGACGGGTTGGAGTGTAAGTAGCCATAAATATTGAAAGCACCCGAAAACAAACGAGCTTCGTAGAACCAGTTTCGTATCAGGGTATGCCTTCAGGCATACCGCAGAGAGCCGATTTCAGAACCGCGCTTCAGACGCTGCGCATCCTCAATGCGTCGCCGCCGTCGCCGGATCAGTCTGCATCACATAATCCCGCGCCGCACCCGGAACCCCATACTCATAAGGCCCATGATTCACCACCGGAGTCACGCCGCCGAAATTGTCATGCGGCGGAGGCGTCGCCGTTGTCCACTCCAGCGTAGTCGCTTCCCACGGATTATCACTGGCCTTCGGTCCTTTGAACATGCTCCAGAACAGATTGATCACAAAAATAAACTGCGCCGCAATTGTGATAATCGCCGCGTAAGTCATGAACTGATGAATCGGCATGAGCTTCTGCAGATACGCCACTTCCGTGTACTGCGAGTAGCGCCGCGTTCCGCCTGCAATTCCCAGATAATGCATCGGCATGAAGATCGCATAGGTTCCAGCCAGCGTAATGAAGAAGTGGATCCGTCCCCACGTTTCATTCATCATCCGGCCAAACATTTTGGGGAACCAATAATAAGTTGCCGCAAACATTCCGAAGATCGCCGCTACGCCCATGATCAGATGGAAGTGACCAACCACAAAATAAGTATCGTGCAGTTGAATATCGAGCACCGGCTGCGCTAGGAACGGCCCGCTCAATCCACCGGAAACGAAAAGGGAAACAAAGCCGATGGCATACAGCATCGGCGTCTGGAAGCGAATGCGCCCCTTATACATCGTGCCCAGCCAGTTGAATGTCTTGATCGCCGAGGGCACCCCAATGCACATGGTGAGCAGCGAAAAGGCAAACGCCGAATACGGGCTCATGCCGCTCATGAACATGTGGTGGCCCCACACCATAAATCCCAGGAAGCCAATCGCAAGCATGGCATAGACCATGGCCTTATACCCGAAGATCGGCTTGCGCGAGAAGGTCGAGAGAATCTGCGAGGTCACGCCCATGCCCGGCAGAATCGCAATGTAAACCTCAGGATGTCCGAAGAACCAGAACAGATGTTGCCACAGCAGCGGAGACCCGCCTTTGTGCCCCATCTGCACTCCGTTCACCACCACGAGAGGCACATAAAAACTGGTGCCCATGTTGCGATCCAACAGCAGTAGAATTCCCGCCGAAAGCAACACTCCAAACGCCAGCAACCCAAGAATGGCAGTGATAAACCACGACCATACCGTCAACGGCATGCGCATCATCGTCATGCCCTTCGCACGCATATCGAGTGTGGTCGTCAGAAAATTCAACGCGCCCATCAGGGACGCAATGCAGAAAATCGCAATGCTGGTTACCCACAAATCAGCGCCTAGTTGTTCACCCGGCCCGGCTGACGGCAGCGCACTTAGCGGCGCATATCCCGTCCAACCATGTAACGGAGCACCGCCTGTCACGAAGAATGCACAAATCATTACCACGAATGCGACGAACGTTGTCCAGAACGAAAGCATGTTCAGCACTGGAAACGCCATATCCGGCGCCCCAATCTGAATCGGCAGAAAATAATTTCCAAATCCGCCCTGCGGTGCCGTGGTCAGCACGAAGAAAACCATGATCGTGCCATGCATCGTCAGCAGGCTGAGATAAGTCTCCGGTTTAATCGCTCCCACAAGCGGCAGAACGGCGTTCGGAAAAATCAAATGCAGCCGCATCAGCAGTGACAGGAACATCCCCACCCACACGGCCGTGAGCGCCAAAAAGAAATACTGGATGCCAATAACTTTGTGATCGAGGCTAAAAATATATTTGCGAATGAATCCCTGAGGAGCGTGCGCATGAACCGTAGCTGGGGTCGCCATTTTACTGTTTCTCCGCCTCCCGTGCCGCCAGCCATTTGTCGAAGTCTTCCTGGCTGACCACGTGTACCATGCCGTGCATCTTGTAATGGCCCAAGCCACAGAGTTCGGCGCACGCGATCTCATATTCGCCAATCGCCGTCGGCTTGAAGTGCATGTGAATATTCAGTCCCGGCACCGCGTCCTGTTTGAAGCGCAGTTGCGGCACAAAGAAGCTGTGGATCACGTCCACTGCGCGCAGGCTCACATCTACTTCGCGATCCACCGGCAAATACATCGTGCCTGTAACCACATCATCTTTAGCGTCAGGGTCGGATGTATCGATACCCAGCGCCGCCTCTCCGCCCGCCGAAGGATCCATCAGACGAGGTTTGGTAGGCGCATATTTTCCGTCCGGACCCGGATAGCGGAAGTACCACGCAAACTGCATGCCGGTTACTTCCACCTGCACCGCCCCCGGCCCCGCTTGGTCCCAGCGCTGGCTCGCCCACACACTGCTGCCCATCAGATTCAATCCCACAAATAGAATCGTGGTCAGCACCGTCCAGACGATTTCAAGTTTTACATTG
The DNA here is from genome assembly GCA_963838015.1 of uncultured Acidobacteriaceae bacterium. Lineage (GTDB taxonomy): Bacteria > Acidobacteriota > Terriglobia > Terriglobales > Acidobacteriaceae > Sulfotelmatobacter. The sequence goes on from CAWIPG010000003.1 coordinate 247,746, forward strand.
CCGTGCGAATATTCAACCGGCGCCGAGGAAGGCTGCTCACGGTATTTCCAGACGATGTAGCCCAGCGAGAGTTGTGCCGCCAGAAAGACAATCCCCATTAACACCAAAGTGAGGGCAAATTGTCCGTCGATAAAGTGCGCAGCTTCAGCCGCGCCCACCGGCAGCCACCAGGTTTTAGCGGCAAAAAAGTACGTGCTGATTAACGTAATCAGCCAGATCAGACCCATTAACGCGAGGCCCATTCCCTAGTCCTCCTGGACTTACAAAGAACTCCCCACGACTAGTTGTTGCGCCCAAAAGCGCGAGCAACAGTCGGCGGGAGTGTAACACAGCCGCCCGAGGATAATGCAATCAAGTTTCTCAAAAAAGAATCCGCTTCATAAAAAATGATTTACCCTGTGTTCCTCAGTGCCCTCTGTGGTTAAAGATTTTGATTTTTGCGACCCGCATTCCTCAAGTACCCACAAAATAAAAAGGCCGCAGGCATTCTGCCCGCGGCCCTCATGCGCGCCCCTGCAAACTACCAGATCAGAGTGACCTGACCAGCCATCGCGATCGTATTCGCGTTGTGAATATAGAACGTATCGGTGCCCGCAACCTGCAGATCCACCAGGTGGCTGTAATCGATATACAAAATGTGTGTGCCCGCAGTGCCGCTAAATCCGGACGTAATGGCTGCTGCTGCCGGCGACTCAACTCCAGTCCATTCCAAAAAACTCGAGGGCACATGCAGCATCGTTACCTGCCCCACGCCCCGATAGCCAAGGTTGTCTGTACGCCCATCACCAGTCCCGGAACGCTCTCCGCTGGATTGACAGCCGCACTGTTTGCCCCCGCGGCCAAGTTGTACGTAACCCTCAACGCGTTAGGAACGGTTATGGTTTGAGTGGCGTGGCACGCCGATGCTCAACGCCACTACGGCCACGCCACCCGCCAGCAGTAACGTGAAGAAACGGGAAATCAATGATCGAATTTTCATAGGTGTCCTTTTGACCTGAGTTTCCCTGACTTTTCGTTCAGGGGTTATGGACGAAATCTTTCGCCACAGGCGACCATTCGTCGAGTTATGTGGATGGCCATCCGAATAAAGTGCTTGCGATTGTGAATAGCCTTGTTTGCCGCAACGCTTCTATCTACAAATCCGCTCTCAACCTTTCAAAGCCGTCAGCAGTTTTCCCCGATAGCAAACCCCAAGCGCGATCGCGCCGCCTACCGTAAATACTCCCAAGAAAAATTGCATCCAACGCGCTCGCCGCACCAATTCCTCCGGACGAAGCACTGGCCCACGCGCATCGGAGATCGGCGGCACGACAAACGCCCGGTTTTCGATCTTCAACCTTGGCGCCGCCACCTGAACCAATAAACCGGTAGCGAATACCACCCACAGAAACAGGACAAGCCACGACAGTCGCACTCGCGCCTCCAACAACTGCTGCTGTTCGCTTGGTCTCTTCACGATGTCTCCTATCCGCACAAATAGTGCGAAGCGTAACAACAACGTTTAAAATGTCATTGGAAAAATATAAAAATATTGATCGAAATCACTGAGAAAATGCGCGTTGGAACTACGGTCGTGATAGTTGACGCAAGTTTGCATATTGGTTCTCGTTGTGCGGTTTTTTGCAACGTGCGGAGACTCTCACCAACTCAATCGAGCCCACCCGACCAGTTACAATCCCTGCATGCCACCCAAGCCCCAGGGTCACGACACCCGCTACACAAAAATGCAGAAGAACAACTGCTTCGTCTGCGGCATGAACAACCCCGACGGCATGCGTCTAAAATTCATCCTCGACGAAGAACGCCAAACCTTCGTCTGCAAATTTCGTCTGAGCAAGCGCTACACCGGACCCCCCGGCCACACCCACGGTGGCATTATTGCCTGCATCCTCGACGACGCCATGGGCAAAGTAAACAAGCTTCACCACGTAGTTGCGCTCACGCGAGAGATGACCGTCGAATATCTAAAACCGGTTCCGCTTCGTAAGCCACTCCGCGTAGAAGGCCGCGAAGTAGAAGTCCGCGGCCGTATCCACATCAACACCGCCGAAATCCTCAACGACAAAGACGAAGTCCTGGCCCGCAGCCGCGGCGTCTTCATCGCCATCGACCCCGAAAAAATGTTTGAGAAGTACGTGAAACGTTAATCGACTCAGCTCTACCCTGTGTTCCCGAGCCTGCCCTGAGCGAAGTCGAAGGGTGTCCTCTGTGTTTAAGGTTTTGTATTTAGATTTTGAGTCCGCAAGTGTAGGGGTACCGCGAAAGATGAATGCCCTGTAAAATAGGAAGAGGCGGATCAATGAGTGAATCCGCCCATCCTTCGCGCTTGCGAAAAGGTATCCACACATGTCCCAGAACAACGGCAACACCACCAGTCTCCGCCTGAAAACCGGCCTAGCCGAGATGCTAAAAGGCGGCGTAGTTATGGATGTGACGAATGCGGAGCAGGCTTCCATTGCGGAAAAGGCGGGAGCCGTGGCCGTTATGGCGCTCGAGCGTGTGCCCGCGCAGATCCGCGCCGAAGGCGGGGTTGCGCGCATGGCCTCGCCCAAAAAAATTCGCGAGATCATGGCAACCGTGTCGATCCCGGTGATGGCCAAGTGCCGCATCGGACATTTCGCCGAAGCCCAAATTCTGCAGGAACTCGGCGTCGATTACATTGACGAATCCGAAGTGCTCACCCCTGCCGACGAAGCTCACCACGTCGATAAGCACGCCTTCAAGGTTCCATTTGTTTGTGGCGCGCGCAATCTCGGCGAAGCTCTGCGCCGCATCGCCGAAGGCGCAGCCATGATCCGCACCAAAGGTGAGGCTGGCACCGGAGACGTGGTCCACGCCGTCAAGCACATCCGCCAGATCGTGCAGGAGATGAAAATCCTCACCGTCCTCGGCGAAGAAGAACTCTACGCCAAAGCCAAAGAGCACGGCGCGCCCTACGAACTGATAAAGATGGTTGCGAAAACCGGGAAGCTCCCCGTGCCCAATTTTTCCGCCGGAGGCATCGCCACGCCCGCCGACGCTTCACTCGTGATGCAGCTTGGCGCCGAAGCCGTCTTCGTCGGCAGCGGCATCTTCATGAAAGATGCCACCACCTTCGCCGACCCCGTCGAAGCCGAGAAGCGCGCCCGCGCCATCGTCAAAGCCGCCACGCACTTCAACGACCCTAAAGTGTTACTTGAAGTTAGCGAAGATTTGCAGGGAGCGATGAAAGGGCTGGCCGTGGCGGGGATGGATGAGGCGCAGATGCTGCAAACGAGGGGATGGTAGAAACAGCATCTTCGAAAACGAGTTGAGGCCGGCAATGAATGGCTACAGGCCGCTCTACGCGACGAGTTGGGCCCTCGTTGTAGGCATAAATGGCTACCAATTCGCTTCGCCACTAAATTTCGCGAGACAAGATGCGCAAGCCTTTGCTGCTATCTTGCAGGAGAGGTTCGGCTTTGACGCTGGTAAAATCTCGCTCCTGACGGATGCCGCAGCGACCCGAAAAGAAATTCTCTCTGAATTTTTGAAATTCACGCTCAATCTAATCGGACCAGATGATCGCATAGTAGTTTTCTTCGCCGGGCATGGATGCACGCGCTCGGGCAAACGAGGAGAGGTCGGCTTCCTAGTTCCAGTCGACGGTGATCCGGCAGATCTAAGCACTCTGATACGTTGGGATGAACTCACGAGGAACGCTGAGCTTGTCCCAGCCAAGCACGTGCTGTTCCTAATGGACGCTTGCTACGGCGGCCTTGCCATAAATCGCAGCACCCATCCTGGAAGTGCGCGATTCGTTAGGGACATGCTAACTCGATACTCCCGTCAAGTTTTAACTGCTGGAAAAGCAGACGAAACCGTTGCGGATTCAGGTGGACCGCGGCCCGACCACTCGATTTTTACAGGCCATCTGCTTGACGCGCTCGAAGGAAAGGCCGACGACTTCAATGGAATAGTATCCGCGAATGCGGTGATGGCCTATGTGTACGATAAAGTGGCTAAAGACCCGCAGTCCCGGCAGTCACCGCATTTTGGGTTCTTCGACGGAGACGGCGACTTCATCTTTGCGGCGCCGAAGCTTACTGGACCGCTTAGCGGTTCGAGCCACGAAGAAGATTTCCTCGTTCAGGTGCCTGTACTTGCCCCAAGCTCGGCTAACCCCTCCGACATACAGACTCTGGTCAGCACTGCTAAAGAATACATGGCTGATCAGCGCCATCGAATTCGACTGGATGACTTGGTGGGCTCGGAGATCAAGGAAGCAACTTACCAAATCAGAGAAGATAAGTTCCCGATCCAAACGGCGATCGTAAGCAACGAGGATGTGCTGCAACGTATTCAGAAATATGAACGCGTGCTTTCTCGGCTGATGTCTCTTGCGATCCTACTGGGTAGATGGGGTACCGCTGAGCACCAGTCGCTTATTCAGCGAATGGTGGCGCGGTTAGCGGATGGCACAGAAATGCGATCAGGAAAGGTCGCTTGGTTGGGATTGCGATGGTATCCCACCGTTCTCATACTTTACTCGGGAGGTATCGCGGCGTTAACCTCTGGTAATTACCAAAGCCTCTCAACATTTCTGACGACTAAGGTACGCGGCAGCACCACAGGTGCGAAAGGAAAAACGGCTGTGGAATCGACAGTCGAGGGCATGCTAGAGCTCGACCAAATGAATCTCTTTAAGACTTTGCCGGGGTACGAGAATTTTTACGCACCTCGCAGCGAACATCTTTTCAAAAACCTTCAACCGCAACTCGAGGACCTGCTCTTCTTAGGTAACGGCTACGAGGATGACTTCGATCGGTTTGAGATATTTTACGCGCTGTGCTACTTAGATCTGCAGACACGCCTTAAAGGGCACATGTGGGCCCCGCCCGGACGCTTCGCGTGGAAGCAACAGGGCGACCATAGCCCGTTCGATAGTCTCGTCGAGGCGGCAAGGGGACATTCCGATGAGTGGGAGCCCCTCAATGCGGGATTCTTTCAACGATCATTTGAGAGATTCGACAAGCTCGCCGTAGGTTTCCGAGACCAAGTCCTTAGTAAACTAAACTGGTGGTAACTGGGTACTGAGCGGATTTCTAGAAGGTGGGCACCCCGGACGCCGGAGCTTTTGGGTGGCCCGAGTGGACGGTCGAGGTGTGTCGAATCCCATGTCTCCAAAAGAAGCGAGACATGGGCACCCGGCACCCTAAGTCTTCGTCAGTGGCGCGGTTCACCGCTGCGGCCAATCCAAGTTAATTATCGACAAAAGGGAACCATAAGTGCTGGGTTGGATGTTGGTCGCCAATCCAAGACATGATGATCCCGAATGCGGTCATCAAAGTCCCAATCACAATAACGGTAAACTGCCAAATGCGAAGCGTCGCCGTCATCCTGTCAGCTTCCTCGTTTTGCGCTAGAGGGCCAAGCAGTACATCCTGTTTTCGATGACACATCCAGATCATAAATGCGTAGAACGCAGATGCAAGCAGGACAAGGAATGGAATTAACCAGCCGCCTTTAAGCACGCTTTTGGCAAAATCCTGGGTGCCGAGTGCTAAGCAGAACGCAACATTCTGCGCGAAGGAAAAACCGGCTATGGCATCTGAGTACGCACCGAGTCGAGTGCCAAGTTCGTTAGCGTCACGGGCCATAGGAACTCCTTATCGTTTGTTACTGTCAGTACGGATGCTGGCGGGTGAGCCAGGTCTCAGGCGCTGACCCCCCTGTCTCGCAAAAGCGGCAGGCCATGGGAAAGCTTGCTCTGCTTTGTCACGCGTTCGGGTTCGTATTCGGCTTCGATCCCTTTGGATCGGCGTCGTTAACGGCCGCCTGCGCGGCTTCCACCTTCTGTTGCTTGTCCTGTAAGTCCTGCTTAGCGGCATCGAGCGCTTTTTGTGCTGAGTCAACGGCAGCTTGCTTCAGTGGATCCCCAGGATTTGCTGCCTTATCTTTGTTGGCTGCATCAAGGGCTTGACCGGCTTTATCCACTGCGGCTTGGGCATTGTGCGAGTCCGCGAGAGCGTTGGTAAGGGCTGCCTGTAGGGCAGTAAGTTTTCCATCGGGCCCCTGCACAGCTTTGACGGCGGCTGCCGCGGCGGACGAGGTTACGCTGCTCCCAAAATAAAAGCTGACAACGCTTACGAAAATAGTTGCGAGTGTGGTGAAGATCTGCTTGGCAAAATCCTCCGCGTCCTTGCTTGCTTTCGTGTAGTAGGTGGCAGTGTAGAGCGGGTGTTTGAGGTCGTCGGTTGGCGTCTTGCCATCTGATCCCGCCACTTGTTCGTAGAGCAACTTACCCGTAGTTTGATCTTTAGCAAGCTCGGAGGCGACAATGAAATTTGTCTTAAGATCCGTCAGTTGGGCTTCCGTGACCCTAGTCAAGGTCTTACCTTCGACAGGTTGATTGTTCTTATTGACCTCGCCAAACAAGAACGCAGCCAGGCACACGAAGATGAGAACCAAGCTAAAGGCTAGGAGCGCACGCACCGAACCTTCCGGCAGTCCGAGGGCTTGCTTCGGATCCTCCACACCCATCACGGAGTAGATAATGGCCAGAATTGCCATGAATACTACGGTGAGAGCAAGCCCCACAAGGACGATCTGGCTCAGGAGGATGTAGTCGGAGTTTGACGTGTTTTTAGGAAAACCCATCCAAACGACTGCGGCGGCAATAAACAAAAGTAGACCAGCGAATACTGCATAGCCCTTGTTACTAATCGTCATTAGAGTTCTCCCTAAGTAGACAATTCCCGGGGCCCGGTCGAAGGTTAGGTCACCGAGATTGAACGCGAAGGTTGAAAATGTCAAGAAAATCTTGCGTGGTAGTTTCTATTGGCGGATCGCCCAAGTCTAAGACTCTCCCATGTCTCGCAAAAGAAGCGAGACCCTTCGGCAAGCTCAGGGCAGGCGATGGGGCACCCCATTTCGATCAGCTTTGAAGCATTTCACGCCGCTGGCTGTCGGATATTCGTCACCCATTCTCTTTGAGCGCCCCTCCGATTCCGGACATTTGTTGAATAATCTACACACCCGCCGCACATTTTCGCCTGCCGGTTTTTGCGAAATGCCTTTGCAATCAAGTACATAACTATTTGGCAAACATTGTGCCACAGATTTAATGGAACAACGATTTATGGCACAGATTTACACCAACCACGAAGGAGCCCCCAATGAAAGCGCGCCGAATCACGTCATCCCTCGGAACTTGCTTCGCGTTAGCCCTGCTACTTACCGCCGCCGTCGTTTCTCCGCTTCATGCCGACAATCCGGTTATGGGCGAGATTCAATTTGAAGGCAAATCGAAGGTCGAAAAAACTTCCGGTGTCTGGATCGACGGCCAATACGTTGGCTACCTCAAGGAATTGAAAGGCTCGAAAAAGGTGATGCTCCTGCCCGGCGATCACGAGATCAGCGTGCGCCAGGACGGCTACCAAAATTTCACGCAACACATCACCGTCCATCCCGGCGAAAAGCAGGTGGTTCAAGTAGCCATGCAAAAAGCCGTGACCGGTCCCATGCCCACGGTCACCGCGGAAGTAAAAATCTCGGTCAATCCATCGCGCGCCGCAGTTTTTCTCGATGGACAGTTCATCGGACACGTCGGCGAATTTCAGGGCGTAGGCCATGGCCTGCTCATCGCTCCGGGCGAGCACAAAATCAAAATTGCACTGCCCGGATACAAGTCGTTTGAAACCGATATCAATCCCATCGCCAATCAAAAAGTGGAGATCAAAACCGAATTGCAGAAATCGGAACAACCGCTCGACGATCCTTCGCTTCAACAAAAATGACCAGCAATCTATGTGACGGAAACCCAGTCCTCACCGCGCCTTCGGCCCGGTTCGGAATGACAATGGTTCGGGGGAGTCGTTTTGCGGCGCGAATCGAAATAGAACCTTTTCAAGGCGTGGCGAAATCTTGTCAAGACCCTGGAGGGTTGGTTTTTGGATCAAGTTGTTGATTTGATGGGCTAAATAAAGTGAGCTAACATGTCACAGTTACCCTATGCAATATGATATAATGGTTGTATAGAATCGAAACAGCGGCGCAGGCCTTCGGGTCTGCGCTTTTTCTTTTGGTAAAGGAGATATGGCGCGGAGGGTGTTTAGGACACCCGCTCCGCGCTTTTTTTATGCCTGGAAAACCGGATCGGGAGACAAAACGGGAGATTCTTGGGACCCAGAGGCTGGATGGGCTCCCGCGCAAGCGGCTGGGAGAGGCGGTGGAGGCTGCGTTTCTGGCGAAGGCTACGATGCTGGGATTTCCCGTGCTGAAGCCCTGGGGAGATAGCCGTCCTTATGACTTCGCGGTGGAGAGCGGGCGGCGGTTGTGGCGGGTGCAGGTGAAGTGTGCGACCAGCCATCGCAACACGCGATGCAGTGCGAGAGCGGCCGGCAGCGGGGAACTCTACACGCTGGATGATCTGGATTTTCTGGCGGCGTATGTGATTAAGAAAAATCTTTGGTATGTGGTTCCGGCGGATGCATTTGTTCCGCGGGCTACGGTTCACTTTAACTACGGCCCACGGAGCGAGGGGATGTTTGAAATCTATCGGGAGACCTGGTGCCTGCTGACTTGTTCGGCGAGGGCGCGGGGTAGGGGCGATATTCCCAAGCGCTGCAGATGCGAGGAGATGCCGGTGCGGTGCGTAGTGTGCCCGAAGAGGTGAGGGTGGATGGGGACAAAGCGGATTCCTCCTGCCTCGCTTCGCTCGTGCGTCGGAATGACAAGACGGTAGAAGGAGCCGATTCAATACCGCCGGCGATATCTCCGTGGCATCACTTCGTGTTGTCTTTGTAAACCTCGCCGCCCTTCATTACAAAAACCACTTTCTCCATCACGGTGATATCCGCCAGCGGATCGCCGTCCACCGCGATGATGTCGGCAAACTTGCCGGCTTCAATGCTGCCGATGTCATTGGCGCGTCCAGTCAGTTCGGCGCCGTTAATCGTAGCCGCGCGCAACGCATCGAGCGGCGTCATTCCGCCCTTGACCAGCGCTCCAAACTCTTTCGACACGAAATCGGGATCGTCATCAATGCCGTACGCAATTTTGAGGTGATGGGCCAGCGCGCGCTGGAAGGCCGGCCCCTGCTCTTTCAGAATAGCGATGCCTTTGGCAAAGCTGACCGGGTCGCGTCCCTGCGACAATCCTGTCACCATGTCGTGCTGAAAGCAGTACAGGGTGGGCACCAGCCAGGTGCCGTGTTGCTCCATCAAACGCGCGCCTTCTTCATCGAGCACTGTGCCGTGTTCAATCGAATCCACGCCGGCGCGAACCGCGGCCTTAATACCTTCTGTTCCCTCGGCGTGCGCCATCACTTTCTTCCCGGCGCGGTGCGCGATTTCAACCGCCTTGGCCATCTGCTCTTCACTGAGTTCCTGCACTCGATAGTCGCTGATCGGGTCCATGACCCCGCCCGTAGCCATTAGCTTGATCCAGTCCGCGCCATACTTGATGTCGCGCCGCACCACAACGGCGATTTCGTCTGGCGTATCGGCAATGTTCGGGCCTCGCGGCAATCCTGCATCCGGAGCCAACACGTCGGCATCGCCGTGTCCGCCGTTCAGCGAGATGCAGCCTCCAGCCGAAACCATTCGAGGCCCGCGAATCAGTCCTTTATTCATGCTATCGCGAAGCGCCAGTTGTCCGTATGCCGCGTCGCTCTCGCAGGCGTCGCGCATGGCCGTGAATCCGTGATCGAGCCACACTTGCAGATTTCGTACACCCCAGATCGCCTTCTGCGGCGAAGACATGCGCAGGCTCGAAGTAGAAGTCTGATCCTTGGGATCGCCCAGCACATGCGCGTGAGAATCGATCAGCCCGGGCACGACGGTGTATTTGGAAAGGTCGACTACACGCACGCCCGCCGGAGCGGAATCAACTATGCGAAGAATGCGATCTTTCGCGACCAGGATGTAGGCATTCGTCGAGACCTTGCCCGTGCGGACATCAATCAGCCGTCCGGCATGGACGGCGAGAGTAGGAGATGGATTCGCTGGTTGAGCTGGTATCTGTTGAGCTTGTGTCGCTCCCGCAGCACAGAAAAAGGCAACGGCGAGCAATGTGTACCAGCGCAGCGTGGCCATAGTTTCTTTCCCTCCGGAAGGAACAAGAAGACTATGGTGAGAGGGGTTCGGCTGACAACAAAAAAACCACCGGTCGAAGCTAGTATCCCTAAAATACCTGATTAAGGCGGCACTGAGAAAAATGTATCCCTGTCCCGCAGCCCCGTAAGGTAAAAGGGGGATAGGTGGCCAAGGTTGGACTCCCATGTGTATCATCCGAAGCGATGAAAGCCAGTCCGGTACGTGTCCGCAAGGTGAGCAGCGGTCGTTGCTAACGCGGACGTACTGAGTGCGTCTGTTTCCGCAGTCCTAATTTTCGAAAATAAGGAGCTACTCCGATGAAGCCCCTGATCGCGGCGGTAGGTTCGGTTCTTGTTCTGATGCTTTCGATACCGTGCTATGCGCAAAATCAGCAGCAGCCCGCGACGTTGCGCAGCCTTCTGCTGCACGAGTTGCACACTACCCATAACCAGGCAGAATGGTTTGTGCCGATCAGCGTGGCGGTGGATGGGCTTACCGCCGAGCAGGCCAGTTGGCAGCCGCCGGCAGGAGGGCACTCTGCCGGTCAATCGACCTATCATCTACTGTTTTGGAACCGGAGGAATCTGGCTAAGCTCAAGGGAGAGACGCTGGAAAAATTCACCGCCGACAACGAAGAGACCTTCGTGAAATTTGACAGCAAGCAGTGGAGTGACACGGTGAAGCAGCTCGACCAAGTGATGACGGACCTGGAGAAGCTGGTCGAGACAGCCGACGAGAAACAGGTCGCAGTGTGGGCGCCGACGATTGCGAATATCTGTACGCACAATGCTTACCACGTCGGGCAGATCGTCTATGTGCGGAAGTTGCAAGGCTCGTGGAATCCGGATAAAGGTGTGAAATAGGTCACGAGACGATTGGTCTGGGAAAATACCGCCAAGCTCGCGATTCAAGCGCTGACAGCGGGTTCGCCCGCGAGATAATAATCCATCGGGCTGTTGGGAGGCGGCTGGTGGCCGAGCATGCGAATCATCCCGACAACTTGGCCACGATGCATGGTGGAATGTTCAAGCACATGCCGCAGAATTTTCCAGCGAGGGAAGCGGCGCTCAACTTCACCAGGAAGCTGTAGGTTCAGTTCAACCTCTAAGCCGGTCTCGGGCATTTCTTCCAGCCAGCGAGCAAAGCCTTTCCAGAGTTCGGGCCAGCTCTGCCTCAGGGCGTCAAGCGAGTATTGCGGGGCCGGACCTTGGGGTAGCCGCCAGGTTCCCAGATCCGCAGTCGTCCGCAAACAATCGAACCAGACTCGTTCGCCATCGTAGATATGGCTAAGCGTGTGGAGAATGCTGGTGTGCGAGATGCGAAGGTCGCACTCGAGTTCCTCAGCCTTGAGAGCCGAGCAGCCCTCGAGCAGGCAATGATTGGCCCATGCGGAGCGGCCGATGTCGTTAAGGAGTAACTGTTTGGTGAGCGACACCGAGAAAGTATATACGGGGTTTGGCCCGGTCTTCGACCGTGTAGTGGTCGGTAGTGTCCTAAGACGCGTTGGAGGAAAAAATGGCAAGCCGCGGACTCATTCCTGTTTTTCTTTCTCTTGCCGTGCTCTCCGCGGTCGTAGCCTCCGCTCTGTGGATCAATCTCGATCTTCCTTACCTGGGCTTCGCGGCGGCCTCGGCATTCCTCTTTCATATCCACTCCAAACCTGGTTGGAAACAGTTGCTGCTCGTCGTTGTCATCGCCGCAGCTCTCGGCGCGCTGCGGCTGATTGTGATGGGTCACCCTGCGGACATGTCCGGCTTCAAGGCTGCCATGCTCGGCCTGGGCAGCTTTCTCGTGCTCGGCATTCGTGCAGCAAAAGCTCCCGGCATCGAACGCAAACGCTTGTTCGTTCTCCTCGGCCCCGCGCTCGGACTGGTCTTCTTCATCTTTGCTGTGCAGCACGCGCTCAACCTGACCGGCTGGCTATATCCCAAAACTTTCGATCTCTATCTCTACGCTTTCGATGGCAGCTTCGGAGTTCAGCCCAGCTTTGCTTTGGGCCGCCTCTTTCATACCTCTGCGCCCGTTCGCATCCTTGGCTACCTCACCTACCAGACGCTTCCATTAGCGATGGCCCTCGTCTATCTCGGCTACATCGATCCCCGCGCCACCCGACCCAACTGGTATCTGCTTCGGCTCTTCTTTGGCACCGGCGTGCTGGGATGGCTCTTCTATAACTTTGTTCCCGCCACTGGACCGGTCTATGCTTTTCCTGGGGCATTTCCCTACGGAACTCCGTTACAACTGCAGCACGTACTCGAACGCATTTCCGTCAACCCGGATTTTCCCCGCAATGCTATCCCGTCGCTGCACATGACCTGGGTGCTTCTGCTCTGGTGGAGTTGTCGCCCCTTTCCGCGATGGGCACGCATTGCCGCCCTTTTGTACTTGCTCGTGACCTTCGTGGCGACTATGGGAATCGGCGAACATTACTTTGTCGATCTGGTCGCCGCAGGTCCGTTTGCCCTTACGGTCGAAGCACTTTGCCAGGCATCCATTTCTCTGCGTACTCGACTGCTGCCACTATTTACAGGTCTTGCTCTCACCTTCCTGTGGCTGGCTCTGGTGCGCTTCGGCATCCCGCTTTTACTGAAGTCGAGCATCATCCCATGGACGCTAGCTGTTCTCTCTACCACGGCCGTCCTCTTTCTCGAACCCAGTCTTACTCTTTCCTTTCATATGCCCGCCTCAGTTCCACCACATCAATCTTGATCATCTTCATCATCGCTTTCATTACTCGTTGCGATTTCTGCGGATCTTTGTCGCCCAGCAATTCGCCCAGTGCTTTTGGAATAATCTGCCAACACACTCCAAACTTGTCCTTCAGCCAGCCACACTGCATGGTTTCTCCACCGGCCAGGAGCTTCTCCCATAATTCATCTACTTCTGCCTGGGTCTCGCAATTCACGAAGAACGAAATCGCAGGCGTGAACTTAAAGTGCGGGCCGCCATTCAGCGCCATGAATTCCTGCCCCTCGATCTGGAAGGTCGCGCTCATTACCGATCCCTTCGGCCCTGGCCCGGCGTCTCCATATCGTCGGACATCTCCAATCTTCGAGTTCTTGAAAACCGCTGTGTAGAATTTGACAGCGTCTTCGGCGTTGTCGTCGAACCACAAGAATGGCCTAATTTTCTGCATATAGTTCTCCTTATGTGAGCTGTGTATTTAAGCGCTCAGCGCCTCATGCTCCGGCGAAGGCAAGAATTTCTCCAGCCGGTCGTAGCTGGCAGCCATACCGGTTTGCATCGGCGACTTCAGCACCGCATCGCGCGTTTCGCGTGAGTTGTACAGAATTGTCTGCGTGAGTGTGGTCTTCCCATCCCGCTCGGCGAAAACGATCGTATCCACGGCCTCACCCGGATACCACGCTTCGTCGAACACCTCAGTGGCAACAATTCGCTCCGGTGCGACAACCTCTCGATAGATCCCACCCATTCCCATCTCACGTCCGTCGCTGTCGCTTTTCCAGACGTAGCGATACTTGCCGCCGACCCTCAAGTCAATCTCGCACACCGGCATCGACCATCCATCCGGTCCAAGCAGCCAGCGCTGGATCAACTTTGGCTTGGTGTACGCATCAAACACCAAGTGGCGCGGCGCATCGAAAATCCGCGTCACTACAATCTCGCGGTCACCATGCGCTGTAATATTGAAGGCCCCGCTGTTTCTCATTGCTGTCTCCTTTGTGGTTTCAAGTGCAAATTTTCCTTATGCTTTGTCTTCCGCCCACTTTTTCTGGTTTTTATCTCGCTGGTTTGCATTTCACGAAGAAGCGCATCGAGGCGCTGGAACTGCGCCCCCCAGAATTGGCGGTATTTCTCAAGCCAGGCAGCTGCATCGCGGAGCGGCCGCGCTTCCAATCGCCGCGGACGCCGTTGTGCATCTTGTCCGCGGGAAATCAGCCCAGCGCGCTCCAGCACCTTAAGGTGCTTGGAAATCGCAGGCTGGCTCATGGCGAAGGGCTCCGCTAAGTCCATTACCGAGGCTTCTCCCTTGGCCAGTCGAGCCAGGATGGCTCTACGCGTAGGATCGGCGAGCGCCGCGAAGGTCGCATCGAGATGAGGGGAAGCATTTAGTTCATAACCAATCAGTTGCATAACCGTAAGGTAATATACAAACGATTGCTCTGTCAAGCATTAAGCGCGAGATATCTGCACGCCGTTCGCCTAGTCGTAATCCTGTTTCTCAGCCCGTTGTGGCTGCATCGATTAAAATCAAAAGGGAAGAGATACTTGTTGCATTTAACGACGAACTAACCATGACCATCGGAGTCCTGGCCCTCCAGGGAGATTTTGACGCTCACCGCCGCCGGCTTGAAGAGCTGGGCGCTGAAGTTGTGCTCGTCAAAAAGCCCGAGCAGCTTGATGCAATCGACGGCCTGGTTATTCCTGGCGGAGAATCCGGCACGTTTCTGAAATTGCTGGGAGAAGAAGGATTTGAGAAACTCAAGCAGTTCGTGCGCTTGAAACCGACCTTCGGTACGTGCGCCGGCGCAATCTTGTTGGCGACCGAAGTTGAAAACCCCAAGCAGGCAGGCTTAGGCGCAATCGATATCAGTATCCGCCGTAACGCCTACGGACGGCAGGTCGACAGCTCCATCCGCGAAGGCGAACTTTTGCAGAGTTCACTAAGCCAAAAGCCACGCTCGCCGCTCGAAATGGTTTTCATCCGTGCGCCAAAAATCGAACACGTCGGCAAGAATGTGGAAGTAATCGCCACCGAAGGCAAGGACACGGTCGCAGTCCGGCAGGGAAGAGCGATGGCCGCAACCTTTCACCCCGAACTGTCAGATGACACCCGGGTGCATCAGGCATTTCTTGACTTGGTTTTGAACGGCAGGAAGAGTTGATTCGCTGTTTACTTCGCCGGCAGAAACTCAATCGTTACATCGCGGCTCGCTGGTTTGAAATCAAAATCCGCAGTCACTAAAACACGCTCTTGGGAATCCGTCGTGAGTTCCACTCCGAAGGCATCCACGTACGGAATCGGCGTTTTCAACCTGATCAGAGCCGCCCGAACCGCACGGCTGGCATCTACGGCAACCACTGGAATTCCGAATGCAGCCAGGCGCGATAGAACCATGTCCAGAGCCGCCCTGCCGCGTTTCTTGCAAACCTGTCCGGCTATCTCGCCCCAGTGCACTGAAGAGATGACCGCCTCGCATGTTCCTGCCATGTGCTGCTTGATGATTCCAGACACACGATCCGATCCCGCCTCGCCGTCGAGATAACGCAATACGGCGCTCGAATCCAGAACATACGTTATCGATGGCTTCTCTACCATCGATCTTTGGCGCGCCGTCGCTCGCGCAGGAGACTCTTGGTTAAGGACGGCCCTCCTTTCAACATGCCGCGCGTTTTATCGACAAGTTCGTCCGTAACCGGCTCCAGGATTATTTTCGCCCCATCATTAGTTACGGCAATCCGGGTCCCCGGCTTGATTCCGAGTGCGGAACGCATCTCGGAAGGAATTACAAACTGTCCTTTTGTGCTTACTGTAGTAATCTGACGATTCATGCTTACATTGTACCGCAATGTAAGCATACTCAAGAATTAAAATTTTCCCTTGACGCGGCACTCGTGTAACTGTAAGGTTACGCATTATGCGAAACCGTTCGGTTACGTATTCCTCCGAAGCAACCTTTCAGGCACTCGCCGATCCCACTCGCCGCGCCGTCCTGGATTTGCTACGGCGCGGCAGTCAGCCTGCCGGAGAAATTGCCGGAGCTTTCCCGGTTTCCCGGCCCGCCATCTCCAAGCATCTGCGTCTGCTCCGCCGTGCCCACCTGGTGCGGGAGCACCGCGAAGGCCGTAACCGCGTTTACCAGCTCAATCCCGAACCGCTGCGCGCCATAGATTCCTGGCTCGATCAATACCGCAGCTTCTGGAAGATGAACCTCACCAATCTCAAGACATTTGTTGAAGCCGAATACGCGAAAGAAACTGAGCAGCCTCGAGCTGCTAAACCCACCACAACCAAGTCAAAAGGAGATCGCTAACATGAAATCACTTCGCATCGCACTCTCACTGTTGCTTCTCACAACAACCGCCCTGGCACAGAAGGCCACGCAAAAATCATTCGATCAACTCAAGACGCTGACCGGCTCCTGGGAGGGCAAAAGCGCGGATGGCGAGTCCGTCCAAGTGTCCTTTCGCGATACCGCCGGAGGCTCGGCTCTGATGAGCGAGATCCTTGGGCACGGCCCCATGAATATGATTTCGATGTTGACCATGGACGGACCGAACCGCATTGTTCTCACCCATTACTGCAGCTCCGGCAACCAGCCTCGCATGGCTGCGACAGCTTCGCCAGACGGCAAGACTTTTACCTTTAACTATTTTGATGCTACCAATCTTGCCTCCCCGGATGTGGGCCACATGCAGCGCGTGGTATTCACCCTTGTCGACGCCAACCATCACACCGAAGACTGGACCTTCGTTGCAGGCCCCGGAAAAGAGATGAAAGAATTCTTCGACCTGCACCGCAACGAAACAGCCCAAAAATAATCGGATGGTGGGCACCCCATTTCTCACGTCCTTTGCGAGAAATCGGGACGTACGATCAGAACACAGAACTGGAGACAGCACAGACCATGACAAAACCTGAATCCGTAGTCACCCAGGACAACGACGCACTTATTACCGAGATTCACATCGGCGCACCTGCAGACCGAGTGTTCAAGGCGCTTACCGACGAAGAGGAACTCGCACGCTGGTTCACCAATCCGAGTTGTCCCGTAAAGTGCTGGCAAATGGACGCTCGCCCCGGAGGCCGTTATGGCTACGCCACTGAGAAGGGCACTGTCGTCGTCAACGGAGCTAATGAGTTTGAATGCCACGGCGAGATTCTCGAATTCGATCCTCCGCGTCTGCTCGTTTATAGCTGGATTGCGAGCTGGCACGACGACAAGTCGCTCGCCACCGTCGTCCGCTGGGAGTTAACTCCGGATGCAGACGGCACGCATGTCAAAGTGACGCATAGCGGCCTTGTCAGTGAAAATACTGCGCGCAGGGATTACAGCGGCGGATGGCCCGGCGTGCTTGAAATGCTGAAGAAATTCACCGAGAAGTAACGCGATTACACCGCAAGGAGAACGAATGGCAACCGTCGCAATCACTCCCGATCAGAACGCCGTCGTTGGCGAGATTTTTATCGCTGCGCCGCCCGCCCGCGTCTTCGCTGCCATTACCGACCCCAGCCAAATGCCGCGCTGGTGGGGCCAGGAAGGCATGTACCGCGTTACAGAATGGGAGGCCGATCTACGCGTTGGCGGCAAGTGGTCGAGCGTAGGCGTGGGCGCTAACGGCACTTCGTTTTGCGTCGAGGGGGAGTATCTGGAAGTCGATCCGCCCCGTTTGCTCGCCCATACCTGGGTAGCCAGTTACACCGGCCCTCTCACGACCATCGTTCGTTGGGAGCTTGAGTCGCAAAGTGTCCACAACCTGCACCCAAGCGGCCCCCAGCGCGCGGGCACGGGCACGCTGGTGAAATTCCGTCATGAAGGTTTCGCCGCCAATCCTGCCGCCGCAGCCAACTACTCCGGTGGTTGGCCGCGCGTTCTGGGATGGTTGACCGATTATCTGGAAAAAGGAGAGACCGTCGACACGCGCCACTGAAATTGACGCATCGCCTTACTTCAGACGACAATGCAGCATGAAGCTGCGTTCCTGCGCCGTGCATGCCTGCATCATCGCGATCGCCTTTGCCGCCACCGCGCTCGTCTG
Organism: uncultured Acidobacteriaceae bacterium; assembly: GCA_963838015.1. Lineage (GTDB taxonomy): Bacteria > Acidobacteriota > Terriglobia > Terriglobales > Acidobacteriaceae > Sulfotelmatobacter. The sequence continues at coordinate 265,523 of CAWIPG010000003.1, forward strand.
GGTGTGCTCGCTTTCCGCGCAGGCGCAGACCGCTCCAGTTCAGAAGGGAACATCCATGCCGGCTCATGCCACCGGACCATTTGACGTAAAGCTCGGCCCGCAATCGGACGACAAAGTTGGTGACCCAACGATTGGCCGCATGTCGATCGATAAGCAATATCACGGAGATCTCGATGCCACCAGCAAGGGACAGATGCTGACCGCCATGTCCGAGATCAAAGGCTCGGCTGGTTATGTCGGGATGGAGCGCGTGACTGGAACTTTACGCACTGCGAGCGGCGTCCGCAGCGGGAGCTTCGCGCTGCAGCATTCCGGAACTCTCAACCGCGGCGTTCCACAACTAAGTGTCACCGTGGTTCCTGATTCAGCGACTGGTCAACTGACCGGTTTCTCCGGCAAGATGACCATCAATGTCGCCGACGGAAAACACTCTTACGACTTTGAGTACACACTTCCCGATGCCCCGTAAGCAGCCGCGAATTCTACGGTTTCGCGTGTACGATCGAAAACAAAAATTCATACCCGGCTCGGGCAAACCCCGTATTGCGACTTCGCACCGGCAGGCCGAAGATCATCGCTAGAGAGCCATTTCGAACATCATAACGAAAGGATTTTGGAGGTTCCTTATGCGACATTTACTACTGATTTCCATGCTGCTGCTCGGCACATCCTGGGCTCTGGCGCAGGATTCGAGCCAATCTGCAACAAGTCAGACAGGATCCAGCCAGGCCACGGCGGAAAGCGCCGGCGGCCAGCAGATGATCAAGGGCTGTTTGAGCGGTTCCGACGGATCGTACACTCTGACGGACAGCAACGGACAGAATTACCATTTGACGGGCGACACCGCGAAGCTGAGTGATCACATTGGCCACGAGATGAAAGTGACCGGTACCGTAAGCTCGGCATCCGCATCGACTAGTGGTGAGAGCCCCAGCGGTTCGATGGCACAAACCAGCGCCCAACAAACCATCGACGTCACTTCCTTTAAACACATTTCAAAGACTTGTGCGAATAGCGGCGCAGCCCACTAACTCAACTTTTGGTCGATTTATTGCGAAGGAAACAGGAAGCCCCGTTCCCGCAGTTTTGCGGAAGCGGGGCTTTCCTGTGATGGACCCACATGTTGGTGTCCATTCTTGGCTGGGTGCCCGATTTCTCGCGTTCTTTGCGAGAAGTGGGAGTCTTCATTCGTCTGGAGCATTAATTTTGCGCGCTATCGCTTTCTGGGAAACACTTTGCTCTCAAAATCCCGCTCTGTCTGCGCTACACCCTCCGGACGTCCGAGATCGCGCCAATAATATTCGTCGGCGCGAAACGCAAGAATATTTTCTCCCTCCGCCGCCAGCCGCAAATAAGAGGCGATAATCGAGAAGTTGCCTTTCTCACTGATCATCGACAAAAGCCGGGGAGAAATTATGTGGATGCCTGAAAACGCCAACGCCTGTACTTCACCGCCAGTTCGAACGAGTTCCGGTTGCTCACTCCCGACTTGGCGCCCGCAAAGTTGCATCCGGTGATCTCCACTCTGCTCATTAAAGAGAAGATATCGCGATGTCGCCCGCTCTTGTACTGCCAGCGTGGCCAGAGCCTGATTCTCGCGATGAAACTGCGCCATGCGTCCCAAGTCGATCGTGCTGATCACATCGACATTGTGGAGAATGAACGGCTCATCGCGTTCTGCTGAATTCTCCAGAAAAAACCATGCAGCGTTCTTCAATCCGCCGCCAGTGTCCAGCAATTCCTGTTCATGCGAAACTTCAATGCGCATTCCGAAGTTATTGCTTCTCTTCAGATAATCGACGACCATGCCGGCAAAGTGATGCACATTAATAATCACCTCGTGCACCCCAAACTCGCGCAAACGGAAAAGCGCCATCTCGAGCAGATTCCGTCCCGCCACTTCTACCAGCGCCTTGGGGCGATCATTCGTAAGCGGCCGCAAGCGCGTGCCGAGGCCTGCCGCCAGAATCATTGCTTTCATTGCTTCAGCGTCCCCAGCTTGACTCTTGTCAGTCCGAACCGAGCCGAAGGCGCGGTGAGGAACCTGCTTTGGCTGGCGGCGAAACTAAACCCCATCGCCGCCCTCCAACTCGCGATGCCTCACCACCACATCCACTCCGTTCCGACCATGCAATCGCCTCGCCAATTGCTCCGCCAGAAAAACCGACCGATGCTGGCCGCCGGTGCAGCCAAACGACACCATCAAACTCTTAAAGCCGCGCCGCTGATATTCATTCACGCTGGCATCTACCAGCGACATCACGCTGGCCATAAACTGATGCACGTTCTCCTGCCGGTTCAGATAATCGATCACCGCTGCGTCTTTTCCCGTCAAGGCTTTGAATTGCTCCTCGCGCCCCGGATTTGGCAGGCTGCGGCCATCGAACACAAATCCGCCGCCATGTCCGCTTTCATCTTTCGGCATGCCGCGATGAAAAGAAAAACTCATAATCCGCACCCTCAAATTCTCCGCTTCGGAAGCCAGACCTTGCAGTTTTTCCGAAGCCAGCATGCTGTTGAATGCCTCCATCAAAGTCGGCAACGCGATCGGCAGCTTCACGTTATGCAGCAGCCAGCGCAGGTTCTTCAGCGCATAGGGCACGCTCTGCAAAAAATGCGTCTTCCGCTCATAAAATCCGCGAAAGCCGTAAGCCCCCAACGCCTGCAGAATGCGCACGTAAACGTAGGCATAGTAATGATGCAGAAACGCTTCGCGATCTACATCGATAAAGCCGGCAAGCTTTTCCAGATAGAGATCAAGCAATTGCTGCCGCAACTCCGGCGGAAGATCGGCCTTCGCATCGTAGAGAAGGGAAGCAACGTCGTACTGCAGCGCCCCTTTGCGCCCGCCCTGATAATCCAGGAAAAACGGCTCCCCGTTGCGGAGCATAATATTTCTGGACTGAAAATCGCGGTAGAGAAAATAGTTGCAATCGGCGCTCAATAGAAAATTTGTCAAGGAATCGAAATCGTCTTCCAGCGCCTGTTCGCTGAATGGAATGCCGGCCAAGCGGAGAAAGTAATACTTGAAGTAATTCAAATCCCAGTTAATCGACTGCCGGTCAAAACTTCCACGCGGATAACAAACGCTGTAATCCAAATCGCGCCCAGCCTCGATCTGAAAGCGTGGCAGCAGTGCGACAGCCGTCCTATAAGCCTCCACCACCTGCGGCGCAATCTTCTCCCCCGTCCGGTTTTTCGACAGAAACTCAAACAGCGTCGTATCGCCAAAGTCTTCTTCCAGATACGCGCCGTGATTTAAATCTTCGCCATAAATTTCCGGCACCGGCAATCCATGCTTCCGAAAATGTCGAGAGAACTCCACGAACGCAGTGTTCTCCTCGCGCACGTCATACAGAATCCCAATCGCGCTCACATCGCCATTGCTGAGCCGGAAAATTCTGCGGCCTGACCCGCCTAATTCCCCCTGCAAGGCCTTTACTTGCAAGGCTGGTTTTCTGAAATGCTGCTCAAAAAGTTTTTCGAGAAGGTCCATAAGATCGACGTGTCTCAGTCACAAACATTAAAGACTACCATCGAAAATGGAAATCGAAAGATCACGAGGGTCACCCCGTGAGCCCCCGTGTCCTCCGTGTTAAAGATTTTGACTCAACGCCGAAACTTGATAACCACCAGCAAGCCACTTATGCTGACAACAAGCCAATGACCGACCGCCTCTACTACCACGATTCCTTTCTCTACCACTTCGACGCCGAAGTCCGCTCGGTAGTCGAAACCCCGCGCCCAGCAATTATTCTCGACCGCTCAGCTTTCTACCCCACCAGCGGCGGCCAGATCCACGACACCGGCTGGATAACTTTCGGAGATGAAAAACTTCGTGTCACCGAAGTAGCCGACACCGAAGACGGCAAAGTTATCCACTACCTCGAAGCCCCGTTAAAAAACATTCAGCCCGGAACCAGCATCCACGGCGAAATCGACCTCGCCCGCCGCCGCGACCACATGCAGCAACACTCCGGTCAGCACATTCTCTCCGCCGCTTTTGTCCGCCTATTCAACATGCCGACCGTCTCGTTCCACATGGCTGACGACTACTGCTCGATTGATTTGGACACACCCTCACTTACGCCAACTCAAATTGAATCCGCCGAACGCCTGGCCAACGAAATCATCCTGGAAAATCGTCCGGTCGACGTCCGCTACGTCACACGCGAAGAAGCCGCGAACCTCGGTCTCCGCAAACTCCCGCCCGTCGAGCGCGACCAACTCCGCCTTATCGATATCCGCGACTGGGACCTAACCGCCTGCGGCGGCACGCACGTAGCCCAAACCGGACAGATCGCCGGCATCCTTCTCCGCAAGTCCGAAAAAGTTCGCCAGGGATACCGCGTCGAATTCATAGCCGGCCAGCGCGCCGTCACCACCGCTCGCCGTGATTTCACCACGCTCACGGAAACCGCCGCGATGTTTTCCGCCAACATCTACGACGTCCCGCAGCAAGCCAGCAAATCACTGGATGAAATCCGCACGCTGCGCAAGCAAGCCGAGCAATCGCAGGAAGACCTCGCCGCCGCCCAGGCCACAACCCTCTTAACCGAAACTCACGAAACTCACGGTCGCAAGCTGATCGTCGAAACCCTAATCGGCCGCGACCTCAACTTTCTCAAGCTGTTGGCCCAAAAACTAACCCGCCAATCACCCGCCGTAATCGCCCTGTTAGCCACCGACTCGCCGCAACCCGCGCTGGTCTTCGCGCAATCCCCCGGCCAGGCCCACGACATGGCCGCGCTCCTCAAACAAACCCTGGCCTCGCTAGGCGGACGCGGCGGCGGCAGCAAAGACCTAGCCCAAGGCGCCGCGCCCAGCGCCACCGGACTAGCTGCCGCCTTAGTTGCCGCCGTGCAGTCGCTCACGCCTTAGTGGCGAGGCGTATTTGCGCCAGATTCGCGTTAGACGAAAAAAGGCCCCGCTCTCGCGAGCAGGGCCTTTGACTTTACTGACGGCTGAAAGCTGATAGCTGACAGCTGCCTCTTAGTACATGCCTTCCATGCCGCCGCCGTGTCCACCACCGCCGGCTGGAGCTTCCTTCTTTTCCGGAATCTCCGCCACCAGGGCTTCGGTCGTCAGCATTAGCGACGCAATCGAGCCGGCGTTGGTGAGCGCGGTGCGCACCACCTTCGTCGGATCGAGCACGCCCGCCTTGACCAGGTCCTCATACTCGTTGGTCAGAGCGTTGAAGCCGTAGTTGCTGTCCTTGGCGTCGAGCACCTTGCCGAGCACAACCGCACCTTCTTCGCCAGCGTTCTCGACGATCTGCCGCATCGGCTCTTGCAGGGCGCGCTTCACGATGTTGACACCGATCTGCTCATCACCCTCGAGCTTCAGCTTGTCGAGTGCCGCGACGCAACGCGCCAGGGCCACTCCGCCGCCGGGGACAATGCCTTCTTCCACGGCTGCGCGCGTAGCATGCATGGCATCTTCCACGCGGGCTTTCTTCTCTTTCATTTCCGTTTCGGTTGCGGCGCCGACTTTGATCACGGCCACGCCACCGACCAGCTTCGCCAACCGCTCCTGCAACTTCTCACGGTCGTAGTCGCTGGTGGTCTTATCGATCTGGCTGCGAATTTCCTTCACGCGGCCTTCGATCTCCGAGTGCTTGCCTTTGCCTTCGACCAGGGTAGTGTTGTCCTTGTCGATGGTGATCTTCTTCACCTGCCCGAGATCGCTGATCTGCACGTTCTCCAGCTTGATGCCGAGATCTTCCGTGATGGCCTTGCCACCGGTGAGGATCGCGATATCCTGCAGCATCGCCTTGCGCCGATCGCCGAAGCCGGGAGCCTTAACGGCCGCGACCTGCAACGTTCCACGCAGCTTGTTAACGACGAGAGTAGCGAGTGCTTCGCCTTCCACGTCCTCAGCAATAATCAATAGCGGCTTGCCGCTCTTGGCAATCTGCTCGAGCAGCGGAAGCAGATCCTTCATCGAGCTGATCTTCTTCTCGTTGATCAGGATGTAAGCATTCTCGATCGCAACTTCCATCCGCTCCGGATCAGTAACGAAGTAAGGAGACAGATAGCCGCGGTCGAACTGCATGCCCTCAACCACTTCCAACTGCGTCTCCAGCGTCTTCGACTCTTCCACGGTGATGACGCCATCCTTGCCGACCTTCTTCATCGCTTCGGCAATGATGTGTCCAATGGTCTCGTCGTTGTTAGCCGAGATCGTACCAACTTGTGCGATCATTTCTCCGGAGACGGGTTTGGAGAACTTGTCTAGTTCGCCTTTGCCGCGCTCGCCGGTCTTTTTGTCGAAGGTGCCGCAGACCAGTGCGACGGCCTTCTCGATGCCACGCTTCATCGCCATTGGATTGGCGCCGGCAGCAACGGTCTTCACGCCTTCGCGATAAATCGCCTGGGCGAGAACGGTGGCAGTGGTGGTGCCGTCGCCGGCAACATCCGAGGTCTTCGAAGCGACTTCGCGAACCATCTGGGCGCCCATGTTCTCGAGGCCGTCCTTCAGTTCGATTTCTTTAGCTACGGTCACGCCGTCTTTGGTGATGGTCGGCGAACCGAATTTCTTTTCGATGACAACGTTGCGGCCCTTGGGGCCGAGGGTAACCTTTACAGCGTCAGCGAGAAGATTGACGCCGCGCAGGATGGCCTGCCGGGACTCTTCTCCGTGTACGATTTGTTTTGCCATGATGCTTTTCTCCTTCAGAAATTGAAATCTTTAACCACTAAGGGCACGAAGGTCCACTAAGAAAACCTCCAGAACCCACTTTCAGAATTCACGTCGACTGTTAGCGCTTCGCGCCGACGGCTTCTTTCTTGCCGCTGCCGGTCGAGCTGGGTGCGCCGCTCAGTATGCCGAGGACTTCGTCTTCCTTCATGATGATGAAATCTTCGCCATCGATCTTGATCTCGGTGCCGGAATACTTGCCGAAGAGGATGCGGTCGTCTTCGTGAACGGCCAGAGGGAAGGTCTTGCCTTCATCGTTGGTGCGGCCTTTGCCGGTGGAAACGACGATACCCTCTTGCGGTTTGTCTTTTGCGCTGTCGGGGATGATGATGCCGCCTCGGGTGGTGGAAGCTTCCTCCACGCGCCGTACCAGAATGCGGTCATGTAGTGGGCTGAATTTAGCCATGGTTGCAACTCCTTTCAATGTTTATCGAAGGTTGACTTTACGTAAACCTATGAATTGTTATGGGTTAGGGCGGGCTGTTAGCAGTCTCGCCTACTGAGTGCTAATTGTAGAGATGTGAGTGGGGAGTTGTCAAGGGCTTGCGGTTCACGCCCGACTCGAGCTATTGAAAAGCGTTAAGTTACAGGCTACACTACTGGAAGTGAAGATACGAAACTTCACCCATAAAGGTTGAAGCTGCTCTACGCTGAGGATGTCGCCAAGGGCGTTCCGCCGGATACGGTTGGCAAGCTGCGCAAGATGCTGGCGTTTCTCGATGACATGCAAGACCCCGAGGAATTGCGGGCACTGCCTTCGTGGAAGGTCCATATGCTAACTGGCGACCGCAGGGGTACATGGAGCCTCAGCGTAACGCGGAACCGGCGGCTCACGTTTGTCGTCGATCTTGTGGAGCGAGAAATCGTCGACTTAAACTTGGAAGATTATCACTAACACTATGGAGCAAATGCCATGCCGATGAAGAACCCGCCACATCCCGGCGATTTTATACGGACTGAAATTGTCAAGCCTGCCGGCCTCACGGTAACCGCGGCCGCCGCGGCGCTTCACGTTTCCCGGCCAGCATTATCCAGCCTGCTCAATGGTAAAGCCAGCCTTTCCGGGGAGATGGCGCTCCGCATCGAGAAAGCCTTCGGCGTGAAGATGGATACGTTGATGCGGATGCAAGCGTCCTACGATATTGCGCAGACGCGTAAGCGGGAAAATAAAATTCACGTACGCCGGATAGCGCAGCCGGAAGCGGTATTGATACTATGAAGGACAAAAAATTGGGGATTGGCTTTCACTTAATAAAATCCTCTACTTCATCCAGAAACGCTTTTGTGTCCCCATAGTAGCTAGGAAAGGCACCTCGCAACTGATTAACGGACTGCGTTGACACAAGAACAGCAGTTCTATTCTTGATTTGTCTATTTTTTCGTTCAGCGTCGGAGTACGCCTTGTATGCTTCCATCACATCCGAGAACCCTTTGACAGTAGTAGCCTTTCGATCTACGTCAACCTCAACTAGGTAGGTTGCATTAGCGCCATGTTCTTTAGGGATTAAGGTTTGAGCAGCCGTTATCCATCCATCGAATTGTTCCCTTATTCGTATTCCTCGTCATAGACCTCGTATTTCCTGTAGAAGAGCATCGTTGCTAGCAACTGAGTCAGGAACAACCGGGCAACCCTCGCTCATAGCAAACAGGCTTGAAGTCAAAACAAAGAATCTCTTCCAAGAAAACTGCCCTCCTCCGGTCTTTAGGGTTTGCTCCGTAAAAAGGTCAATGGTCTCCAATGCGGTCGCCCATTTATGCTGCAGCGCTGATCTGATTTGAATTTCTATTCGGCGACTAGGAAGGTAAGAATATACTTTGCTTTTCGGTTTGTACTTAACTACAAAATGGATACTGCGGTATCCGTCTGGCTTTGGGCGTGAAATATAGTCATACTCTTTCGGCCCGTCCAGTTCAGGCTTGAGTAGCCTAAATTGCTCCGTCAACTTAGCCACCGCCCCGATGGAGTCAACTACTGCGCGGCACCCTCCGATATCCTGCATGGTTGTCATTTGCGGTGTCCGCTCTAGTTTTAAAATGATGGAAATCATTCTTTTTGCACGAGCGTAAACTGTAGCGGAGGGGTCTACCGCCTTTGCGCGCTGCCTAAGAAGAGCGGTGACAACCCGCAGGGGGTATGCATGGGCAGCCCGGAAGGATGCAACTACATCGAAATCCTCCTGCTTCACCCCTTCATCGGTATACAACCATTGCACCATGCGAGAAGCTGCCAAATTGACCTGCGTATTGGTTGCAGTAGGCGTCAGTAATTTCATCTTGGAGTCGGACGGCGGGTCATCGGAAATTCTCCGCCTGAGTCATTTTGCGCTGAACGAATTGATTCCTCAAGTATAGCGTTGCCTCGCTAACTCGATGATTCCAATAGCGGGCTAGGGTAGGGGGATGTAGGGGGATAGGCGCTTTCGCTGATGATCCGAGCTCCCGGACCCAATGTCCATGGTCCTCGAACCCAAAAGCCACGGAGGGAATACGTCTGCAGGAAATAATCCGGCGGGTTGCGAAATCTGGGTTAAGATTGAAGTTATGCCATACATATTGGAACACCTCACCAGCCTACGTCAGGAAATCACGGATTTGCGGAACATGAACGCCCGCTTTACGGGCAAGGGGTCGGATACCCAGATCGACCAGTCGGCGGTGGAGATGCGTGCCAACCGTCTGGCGGAGATTAAGAAAGAACTGTCGCAGATGCTGAATCGACCGGAAGATCCGGCTGTGTGGTGGGAAAAGGGCGGGCGGCGGAATCGCGTAGCGTAGTTGGCGGCGGGAAATTTAGTGTCGAGTATGTGAGGGCGTGGCCGATGGCCATGCTCTTTTTCTTTGCAGACTTCTCGGAATGTGGCTGAGAAAAAGCAGTTCGAGCTTCGCTCGACGGACAGCCGGGGCGGCTGTCCCCACAACAATCCCCACATGAGCATTTCAGGGACTGCCTGTACAGGAAGCTCGGACAAGTTGCAAAAAGAGCGCGAGTGGGGCAACCTCGTAAACCATGAGACTAGTGCATGCGTGGGGCGGTTTTGTGATTCCGTGTTTCTGGAGGTTATCTTTCCTTCTTGTCATTATTATTGCAGCGGCTGGCGCGGGCTTCGCGCAGGCGGGTCCGGAAGACGGTGGTCACGAAGTGCAGGTGTGGGCTGGCGGCGGCTACTCGGTGCCGGGCGGGACCTCGAATACCGGAATTTTTGATATTGGGCTGCGCTATGGGTGGGTGCTTACGGGGGCGCATCTGCCGGCATTTTTGCGGGGACGGTTCGAGTATGCGGTGGATGCGGAGCCGGCGTATCTGATTTTTCAGCCCGCGAATACGGCGTATGGAGTAGGATTTAATCCCTTTGCGCTGAAGTGGAATTTTGAACGGCGAGGACGGCTATCTCCATATTTCGAGTTGAGCGGAGGAACGCTGTTTAGCAATCACAGCGTACCTACCTATACGGACACGGTGAACTTTACCTCGGCGGCGGCGCTGGGGACGCATGTGCTCGGGGAAAAATATAACTGGAGCGTGGAGTTGCGCTATCTGCATATTTCGAATGCCGGACTGGCGAATTTTAATCCGGGATTGAATACGGTGCAGGTGCGGGTGGGAGTGGGTAGATTTTGGAGTGGAAAGAAGTAGGGGAAGAGTGTCGGGCGCGGACGGAAAGAATTGCCCGCGCCGCGACACATTATTATTGTTTAAGACTTACGAGCTGCGCCGCCATCGCCGACGGTTACGGTGTGAACAGCCTGGTCATCGTTGCAGCAGCTGATCACGTAATTGTAGGGTGTGGCCGAAGATGGCACTACAACCAAGACCTTGGGTACAGGAATGGGAGGGCTTGGTGAAATGTTGATCGAATTGCCAATGCTGGGAGGAATACTCGCAAATGGAAATGTGTCGGTTCCAGATTGGCTGACGATGCAGTTCGGAGTCGGGTTTAGCCACTGTACTTCATCGCCCTCCCCCGCATTGAAATTATTCGCGCAAAGCTGTGTGATTTGACGGGGCATGTTTGTGTTCCTTTCAGATAGCCCAGGGAGACGGCTTCAACTGAAAGCCATCACCGCAGGCTGGAATTTTTACCAGGGCCCCTCCCGGGCGCACGTGCCCGGGAGTCTAGCGAGGGGAAGACTTTATCAACTGCTGGAAACCCGGAGTGTCTACCAGGTTGGAGAACTCGGGATCTCCGCGAATCTTGTCGATCGTGTAACCGGCTTGCACGGCCTTGGCTAACCATTCAATTGCCGGGCCCGTTTCGCCTAACTGGCTGTACGCTCCTGCTGCATCGATCAGTATCGCTTTGTCGTTGTGCCCGTACTGGAGTGCCTGCCCGAGATAGAGCAACGCATTCTTACGATCACCCAACTGGGCATAGTAGCCCGCCAAAGCGCTGAGAACATCCGGGGCGTGGGCGTTGACCTTTAATTCCGTCAAAGCCAGTTCAATTGCTTTGTGCTCGGGCGCAAGCGCTTGTTCTTTCTTGCCACCATAGTAAAGGGCTGCGCCCAGATTTCCCCATGTAACGTATTGCTGCGGATCGAGTTTCGTCGCTTCTTCGAAAGCCGCAGCGGCATCGGCGAACTTGTTCAGACCGTAGTATGCGGCTCCAAGATTGTCGTATCCCGCATAGCTAGGCCGAATAGCAATGGACCTTTTCAAAGGACCGATCGCCTTCTCATATTGACCCATGTTGCTGTAGATGGCTCCGACGTTCACGTAGGTCCCATACCACTCGGGCGCAATCGCGATCACTTTCTGGTACATCTCAAGTGCCTTTTCGTATTGATTGCGGCTGCTGTAGAACTGGCCGAAAGCGTTATAGCTGTAACGGCTGTTGGGATGGGCTTGAACGTCCTGCTGGTATGCCTTTTCGGCCTCGGTGATCTTGCCATCGTGTTCGTAGGCATGCGCCAAGCCGACGGCGGCTTCTTCATTCGTGGGTTCCAGGCCGAGTGCGAGCTGAAACTCAGCCGCAGCCTCGGGATAATGGCCAGTGCCGGCGTTGATATGGCCGGCGCAAATGTGCCCGGCAGCGCCGGCATTGCCGAGTTTGACGGCGTCACTACAGCCGGCTTGCGCGGGAGCAATCCATTGCGTTTGCTTGGTGTCAGAGTACTTGCGCCAATAGCTCTCACCGAGGACGGCTTTGGCCATGCCGAAGTTGGGATCGAGCTTGAGGGCTTCGCGGGCCATGAGGGCGGCATTATCAAGGTTCTCGGCCTTGTTATCGAGCAGGTAACCTTGCGCCTGCAAGTAATACTCATAGGCGGCGGCCTGGTCGGTGCCATGATATTTCAGCGCAGCTTCTTCCTCCGGGAGCAATTGCAAGCGCAGGGCTTTGACGGTGCCGTCGGAGACATCTTGTTCCACCGAGAAAGCGTCAGCGATGGGAACGGTTAGAGAACCAATGCCAACCGGTGTGCTGGTTTGCGCACTCAGCACAGAGTAGGTGACCTTGACCAGTTTGTCGGACTGGGGGTCCAGAGTGAGGACGAGGCCGAGGTTTGCACCGAACATGCGGGCGGCATCCGGAAGCGCGGAAATTTTTCTTTCCTGCAGGCTGCGGGGCGGGATGACTTCCAAGGCGCGCTCCTCGGTAAGTTTGCCGAGCTTGGCTGCCACGCTCTCGACCAGACCCTGGCCAAGGGCAGTGAGTTTGGGATCGGCATTGGCGGAGGTGAAGGGAAGTACGGCGAGGATTTTAGTTTGGGGCAGTCCTCCGAGTTTGGATTGTGCAGCCGCATCGCTTGCAGCGGACGCGTGGAACAGTGCGCGCAAGGGACGATAGACAAGGAGCAGCGCTACCACAACGAGGACAATCGCCAGCGCACCCAGCATTCGATATTGGTGGAAAGTTTCGGGAAAAATTCCGCCGTTTGCGGGAATGCGCTTCGGTTTTCCTCCGTGCTGAACCTGGCGCAGATCCTGCAGAAGCGCCGCGACGTTTGGGTAGCGTGCGTTGGGATCTTTGGCGAGAGCTCGAAAGATAACGCTGGCAAGGGCAGGAGGGATGTTCTTGAGCGGCGCGGGCTCTTCGTGGACGATGCGGGCAACGGTGGTGGCGAGGCTGTCGCTTTTAAAGGGTTGCCGACCGCCAAGCATTTCGTAGAAGACCAGGCCAAGCGAGAAAATGTCGGAACGGCCGTCGTCAGGTTTTTGCAGCAGAACTTCAGGGGCCATGTAGGCGGGAGTGCCGCCGGAGGCGTTCATGGTCTGCATGCTCTTGGTAACGTCGTCAGGCTTGGCAGTTCTTCGGACGCGGCGGGCCACACCGAAGTCGAGAATCTTTACTCGATTCCCCGGAGCGATCATGATGTTTTCCGGCTTGATGTCGCCGTGAATGATGCCTTTTTCGTGTGCGCTCTGCAGACCTTCGCAACATTGCGTGGCGATCGCGAAGAATTCGTCGGTAGAGAAAGGTCGCTTGAGGCGATGGCGCAAGGTCTCGCCTTCGATGTACTCCATCACCACCCATAGTTCGCCCGCGTGCTCAATGACGTCATAGACTGCGCCAATATTAGGATGGTTCAGAGCGGAGGAGCGTTGAGCTTCTTTGAGCAGGCGCTTGCGATGGGCGTCGTTGGAATTCGCACGCGGGGACATGCGCTTGATAGCAACAAAGCGCTTCAGCGTCGTGTCTTCCGCGCCGTAGACTTGCCCCATGCCGCCAGCACCAAGCCGCCTGGAGATAACGAAGCGGCCGACTGCGGTGCCCATTAGGGCATCTTGAGAAGAAGCAGCAACAGGGGGCGTCTTGATCTCTTCTGCCATGAACGAAGTGCCCGCCGAATGGGGCAATTCTAACCTTAGTCGTAGAGGAAACCAAAGGGGAATGTAGGGGGAGAGCTTTACCACAGAGATTCAGAGATGCAGAGAAGATATCGAAGAGATCTCTTGTTCTGAACCGGCTCTCTTGCTTCCATCCTTCAGGCCCAGCTATTCTTCTCACCTATGTCTACGTTAGTTGAGTGTGTGCCAAATTTTTCCGAAGGCCGCGACAAGGCTAAGGTTGATGCCATTGTTGAAGCGATGAAAATGGATGGAGTCTACCTGCTCGACCGCGAAATGGACGCGGACCACAACCGGTGCGTGATTACGCTAGTGGGCGAACGGGAGGCGATTCAGGAGGCGGCGATTCGTGGAGTGGGGAAGGCCGCAGAGTTGATTGATCTGAATGTGCATCAGGGGGCGCATCCGCGTATGGGCGCGACCGATGTGGTGCCGTTTATTCCGATCGATAGCGTGACCATTGAAGATTGCGTGGCGATGGCGCGGCACGTCGGCGAGGAGATTTGGAATCGCTTTCAGATTCCGGTGTATTTGTATGAGGCGGCGGCGGTTACTCCGGAGCGGCAGAATCTGGAGAACATCCGTCGCGGACAGTTTGAAGGGATACGGGCGGAGATTGCGACGAATGCGGCGCGGCGGCCCGATTTTGGCGAGGCGCGGGTGCATGCGACGGCGGGCGCAACCGTTGTGGGCGCGCGAAAGTTTTTGGTTGCGTACAACATTTTCCTAAACACGCCGGATGTTGACATCGCCAAGAAAATTGCGAAGGCGGTACGGTTTTCGAGCGGAGGGATGCGATTCGTCAAGGGCGCGGGATTTCTGGTTCGTGGGTTGGCACAGGTCTCGATGAATTTGACGGATTTTGAGCAGACGCCAGTGCATCGCGTTTTTGAAATGGTGAAGCGCGAGGCGGCGCGGTATGGAGTTGCTCCGGTGTCGAGCGAGATTGTGGGATTGATTCCGAAGAAAGCGCTGGAGCAGGCGGCGGAGTGGTTTCTGCAGGTGGAGAACTTTGACTCGTCGTTGATTTTGGAAAACCGGCTGGCGGCGGTTATGGGCGGGAAGATCGCGGTGGGCGGCCTGCGCGCGGGAGTGGAACCATTCGTCGAACAACTCGCCGCTCCTACAGCAACACCGGGCGGCGGAAGCGCGGCGGCGGCGGCGGGTGCGATGGCGGCGGGACTGGCCACGATGGTGGCGTCGATGTCACGGGGCAAGAAGGCGTATCTGCAATATGAAGCGCAGTTGAGCGCGGCGATCGCGCAACTGGGTCCGTTGCGCGAGGAGTTGAAGGGCGCGGTTGATGCGGATGCGGAGTCTTACAACGCGGTCATGAAAGCGTATAAGCAGGCGAAGACCGATCCTGGCGGATCCGAGGCGCTCGTTGATGCGGCTCTTAAGTTGGCTACGGGAGTTCCGCTCAAAGTTGCGGAGAAGGCGCATGAAATCGCGCGGATTGTGCAAAGTCTGGAGAGCGTGACCAATCCTAATATGAAGTCGGACCTGGTCACGGCGCAGGCGCTGGCTCATGCGGCGATTGCGGGCGCGCTGGCTAATGTGGAGATCAATTTGGCGTCGTTGAAAGACCGGGATTTTGCTGCGGAAGTGCAGAAGAGGACTGAGGCGGTGAAGGCGCAATAGAGGCCAGCCTTAAAGCCGCCGCACGTGAGAACTTATGCCCGAACCATCTGCGCTCCGGTCTAACTAAATTTTTGCTTACCACATCAGGCAATTGCGGCTGCTTGCATCCACACTGCTAGTCAACTCAACTGCTACGGTCTTAGGAAGTCTTCTCTGAGTTGCTGCTTGCTCCTTATTCTGCGATACCTCGGTACAAACACCTAGAGCCCTACGTTTCCCGCCGCAGCTACCAGTTGGACTCCGATGGCCGTTCGGCTGCTGAAGTTTTTTCTGATTAGGAAAAATGGCAGCGTGGCATCGACGAGGACAACGATCGAAGGCGAAATTGTCATCCAAGGTTGCGGCATAGCCAGTCCCTAAACGGTCACGCTTTGTCGAAATAGGGGCCGCGACGGCAAGTTTCCGCTCCGAAGTCGCGAAGATCGCAGTGCTGCGGAGAATCTTGCCCCGATGAGTCGTTCAACGTTGTTATCAATTTCGATTTTGCTGTTCTGTGCCGTTGCATTTCTGATGGGCCTGAACGGTTGCAGCGGATTTTCCAGCGGCAGGGCGCCCTCAAACGCGGATACATCGCCCGCCAGCAAGATTGCGCACGTGGTGATTATCTTTCAGGAAAACCGTACACCCGATAATCTGTTTCATGATCCCGTTTTGATCTCGCGCGGCGCGGATATCGCCAGCAGCGGAGTGAACTCAAAAGGGCAGACGATCCCTCTAAGTGAGATTGACTTGGGTTTGAATGGCAGCAATCCGGATAACTACGACCTGAGCCACGCCCATAACGCATTCGTGAAGATGTGTGACCTAAATCCATCAACCGGCGCATGCGCGATGGATGGTGCTGATCAGATCGAAATTGCCTGCCTGCCGGGAGTCGTTAATTGCGCGCCCGCAAATCCTCAATTTATGTATGTGAAGCCGGCTGATGTTCAGCCTTACTTCCAAATGGCTGAGCAGTACACATTTGCCGATCGCATGTTCCAGACTAATCAGGGACCAAGTTTTCCGGCACACCAGTTCATTCTTTCTGGGACTTCGGCACCCACGACGACCAGCAACCTGTTTGCAGCGGAGAATCCGTCGGGCGGGGCGGGATGCTTTGCGTCCCCGGACTCAAGCGTCTGGATGATTCATCCTTCGGGAAAGGAATTGAGCAAACAATATCCGTGTTTCGAACATGCGACGCTGACGGATTTTCTCAATAACAAGAGTATTAGCTGGCGCTATTACACTCCGGTGGGTGCGGGTTCGATCTGGACCGCCCCAAATGCCATTGAGCACATGTGCGGTCCGAACGTCCCGCCCCCGAACGCTACGGCGTGCACCGGCGCTGACTGGACCAATAACGTGGTGATGCCGACTACGCAGAATCCAGTTCCAGTACTGACCGACATTGCCACTGGCCAGCTGGCAGCGGTGAGCTGGGTGATCCCAACCGGCCTGGCATCGGATCACTCGAATGACAGCGACGGCTCCGGGCCGTCGTGGGTGGCTGCGATTGTGAATGCAATCGGTAACAGCCAGTACTGGTCAAACACGGCGATCTTTGTTACCTGGGATGATTGGGGAGGCTGGTACGATCACGTTTCGCCGCAAGTGATCAACGACGGCGTGAGCTGGGGATCGGGATATGTTTACGGCTTTCGGGTTCCGCTGATTGTGATCTCGCCCTATGCGAAGACGGCGTATATTTCGCACACGAAACACGATTTCGGCAGCATTCTCAAATTCGTTGAAGAGAATTTTGGACTACCGTCGCTGGGCTACGCCGATATGTCGGCGTACGATCTTTCCGACTGCTTCAATTACAACCAGGCGCCGACTTCTTTCCAAACGATCGCGGCGCCGCTGCCGGCAGAGCACTTCCTCAACGACAAGCGGCCACCGACAGATCCCGATGACGACTGAAGTCGGACGCAGCTGTGCTATCAATCTAGCTGACGGCTTTTCGGTGGAATTGACGGAGACCCGCGGCCAGAAATCCCACATCGAAAATGGTCAACGCGATCAGGACAGCGAGCACCGGCAGGTGAGGGAACTGAGGTACGAGCGTACCTCGCAGTCCTTCACTGGCGTAGACCAACGGATTGATCAGCACAACTTTCTGGAGAATGGGAAAGTGGGCTAACGCGCTCCAGGGATAATACGCGCACCCGAAAAAAATCATCGGGGTGAGGACCATGCTGAACATCAAGCCGATGTGAGTCTGGCTGATGCTGCAGCCAAGGGCCAAGCCCCCGCAGGCAGAAAATAGTGCCACGAGCAGCGTAACGCAGGCAAAGCTGAATGGAGAATGCAGAGTCAAATCCACTCCCGGCCGCAGGAGCAACCACGCGGTTGGAATGACAATGAGGCCAGAAACTAGCGCTTGCAGCGTCCCAAAAAATACCTTCTCGATGGCGAGCCAGGATATTTCCATGGGTGCGAGCAGGCGGTCTTCGATCTCGCGCGTGAACTGAAATTCGGCAATCAACGGCATGGCGACGGCCCACACACCGGTGAACACCATGCTGATGGCCATGATCCCGGGCAATAACAAACTTTTGTAGGCGGCTGGCATATAACCGCTACTTACCATCACCCGGCCGAAGATGAATACGAACATCATGGGCTGCAGGAAGGTTTGCAGCAGCAATGTAACGAAGTTGCGGCGGGCGACGTGAGCATCGCGGGACAGCAGAGCCAGAAAAGTTTTCCAGTTCAATCTCGTAAACTCCTTCCGGTGTGGTGCAGGAAAAGATTCTCCAGGCTCGGTTCCGAAATATGAACGTCGCACAATTCGACGTTGGCGCTGGCGGCAAGATTGGCAATCTCAGGGATCAGCGAGCCTCCACGGTCGGCGTAGACATCGGCGGAATTGCTGGTTCGAGAATCCTTGTTTTCCGCCGCAGGATTTTGAAGTACACCCTGCTGCGAATCATCTCTCTCGCGCACTTCGGTGACGCCCGGCAGAGTCTGCAGCCGCTGCAGCAACTCCGCAGAGTGGCGGCCGAAGCGCAAGCGTAGAAGATAACCGCCAGGAACGGAAGCCTTCAATTCACCGGGAGTGCCCAAGGCTATTTTGTGTCCGTGGTCGATGATGGCCAGACGCTGGCAAAGCGCGTCGGCTTCTTCCATATTGTGCGTGGTGAGAAGAATGGTCTTGCCGCTCTGGTTGTATTCACGAATAATCTCCCATAGCAGCAGCCGAGTTTGCGGGTCGAGGCCAGCGCTGGGCTCATCCAGGAAGAGAACCTGCGGGTCGTGCATCATAGCGCGAGCGATGGAAAGACGCTGCAGCATGCCGCCGGAAAACCCGCGCACCATCTGATCGCCACGGTCACGCAGTTTGAAGCGATCGAGCAAGGTATCGGCGCGCTCAGCCCTCGTATGAGAATCGACACCGAAATAAGCGCCGTGAAAAAGAAGAATTTCACGAGCGGTAAGGGCAAAATCGAGGTTTGGACGCTGCCCTACCACTCCGATCAGGCGTTTCACAGCCACTTGTTGTTGCCAAACATCGAGGTCACCAATCCAGGCCTGGCCGCCGGTCGGGCGTACGCGGGTGGTGAGAATTCCGATAGTGGTCGACTTGCCTGCGCCGTTGGGTCCAAGCAGGCCGAAGATTTCTCCCGGTAAAATCTCGAGCGAGATTCCGTCGAGCGCAACAATCTCCGGTTTGGGCTGCTTCTTGCCCTTGCCGCGACCAGCGCCAAAACCGAAGCCGCCGCCGGAAGCAAGCGGTGGCGCTGAGTTGTAGATCTTGCGCAGGTCGCGAGTGCGAATGCCAGCCAGCATGCTGAAATCCTTGGCGCAGTCACAACGTTCTATGGTGAGAAAAACTACGGTTTCTACTCTAATGCCGCAGTGAAGGTCTTTTGATAAAACCAGAGCTGGGCAATGTTGTCAATTCTGGCTTACGCGTTGGGCCGGTTTAGCAGGAGATTCCTTCGACTTCGCTCAGGGCGGGCTCTTCACTACGCCTGAAGAACGGCTTCGTTCAGGATGACAGTCGTTAGTCGAACTGCACTACTGCCAGGCCAGCAAATATAGTTGCACACGGGGCGAGTAGAAAATCCCACAGCCGGGTTGAGATCAGAGGCTGAAAAAACTACGCGCTTCACACGAGGACACCCCGCTATGAGTCGCTCGGTATGGCTATCGGTCTCGCTCTTGCTTTTGGGAGTCGCGGCATTTCTCCTGAGTATGAACGGCTGTGGGGGAGGCAATACGACTGCAGTAATTACCACCACGCCACCAGCATCAAAGATTCAGCACGTCGTGATCATCTTTCAAGAGAATCGCACGCCCGACAATCTGTTTCAGGATCCGGCGCTGATTGCGAATGGCGCGGATATTCAGAACTATGGGGTGAACTCGACAGGGGCGAAAATTCCGCTGAGCCAGATTGACCTGGGCACGGCCGGCAGCAATCCGGATTATTACGATTTAAGTCACGCTCACAGTGCCTTCGTGGACATGTGCGACTTGAACACAACCACAAATACGTGCGCGATGGATGGCGCGGATCTCATCCCCATCACCTGCCAGAAGAACGCCGCCAATTGCCCGCCCGCAAACCCGCAATTCCAGTATGTGAATCCGACGGATGTTCAGCCTTACTTCACCATGGCCGAGCAGTACACCTTTGCCGACCGCATGTTTCAGACCAATCAGGGGCCGAGTTTTCCGGCGCACCAGTTCATTCTTTCTGGCACATCAGCGCCCACGGCAACCAGCAATCTGTTTGCCGCGGAAAATCCGATCGGCGGCGGTACGATCGCGGGGTGTATCGCTCCTCCCGCTGAGACGGTTGCGCTGATCGACCCTACGGGAGCCGAATCGAGCACGATGTATCCCTGCTTCGAACACGCAACGCTTACCGATTTGCTCGACACCGCGAAGGTTTCATGGCGTTATTACGCGCCCACTGCAGGTTCCATCTGGACTGCTCCCAATGCGATTCAGCACATGTGCGGACCGAACGTTCCACCGCCCAACGGCACTGCCTGTGTGGGACCGGACTGGGCCGGCTCAGCCCCGAAGGTTGTCATCAATCAAACCGAGACTAACGCCCAGATTCTTACCGACATCGCGAGCGGTCAGCTGGCGCAAGTGAGCTGGGTAATTCCGACGGGGCAGGATTCCGACCATGCCTCCAGCAACAACGGCTGCGGCCCGTCCTGGGTGACTCTGTTGGTGAACGCGCTCGGGAACAGCCAGTACTGGTCCAATACCGCCATCATCTTGACGTGGGACGACTGGGGAGGTTGGTACGATCACGTACCACCGGCGGTTATTAGCAACGGCAGCAGTTGGGGATCCGGCTACCTGTACGGATTCCGCGTGCCCATGATTGTGATTTCTCCGTATGCCAAGACCGCTTACATCTCGCATGTGACGCATGATTTTGGAAGCGTTTTGAAGTTTATTGAGACAACCTTCAATCTGCCGTCATTGGGTTATGCGGACGTGCCGGCCGACAACCTCTCCGACATCTTCAATTTTAGCCAGACGCCGACTGCGTTTCAGACGATCGCGGCGCCTCCCGACGATGCCGCATGCCGCAGCGGTACGAACCCGGCAAGCGATCCGGATGACGACTAGAAGCTGCCTCAGCCCTCAGGGGCTAAAGCCCTGTTCTTGAAATGATTCGCTTATCGCAGCGCTGAAGCGCTGCGCCACCCAAAATCAAGTGCAACATTAGTTCTTTCGGCAAGTTGTGAAGCCGCTGTTGATGTTAATGGGCTCTGATGGCACGACTGAAGTCGTGCCATCCCGAACCCAATTATGAAATGGCTTCTAGTCGTCGATTCTCTGCACCACCGAGAGAATCTTCCATGCGCCATCCGATTTTGAGAGCGTCATGTAGTCGACCCAGTGCGGCGTGATGAGTTTGGCGGATGCGATGTTGCCGGAAATATCCAGCACGCTGACCTGTTCCGTTTTCTCTTCCTCCGGCTGGCCGGACGGGCCGTGGGAGCGCACTTCCCGCACCATCTCCGCCCCGGTTTTATCCCTCATAGGAATGTTGCCGTGGATCATATGCTTCAGGTAGTGAGGATGCAGGGTTTGCTCCATGCGGGGAGCATCGCCGGTGTAATAGGCTTCAATGTAGTTAGTGACGGTGTTGCGCACGGCGGACGAATCGTCGCCGACGGTGGTGCTATTTTGAGCGAAGGTTGAAGTTGAGAGAGTGACGAGCAGCAGGGATAGGCCGAAGCCCAGTACGACGCGTTTCATGGTGGTGGTCTCCGCGAAGGTGAGAAGTCGGAACAGTCGGATTGTGTCAGCAAGCTTAGCTGGACACAACTACACCAGAGGCCATGTCTGCGGGCGCAGGCGCTGCTTCCCCCACTTACGCTAGGCTCTCCGGCGTCAAGAAATTACTCGACGGCGTTGCGCGAAATCACTTCCCGGTACCACTCCGCGCTGAGCTTGGGCGTGCGCACCTGGGTTTTGTAGTCCACGTAGTGAAGGCCGAAACGCTTGCTGTAACCGTCTGCCCACTCGAAGTTGTCGAGCAAACTCCAAAGGAAGTAGCCCTTGATCGGGTAACCCTCCGAAGCGGCGCGATGCAGGTGCGTGAGGTGATTGCGCAGATACATTACGCGGTCGGTATCTTCGACGCGTCCGCCCGCGGTTAGTACATCGTCGGATGAGCAGCCATTTTCCGTGATGTAAATCGCTTTCGGTTTCCAGATGTCGCCGACGTTGCGAACCGCCCAGTAGATCACTTCCGGCCCAATGTAGAGCCAGTCGGAGGCCATGCGCGGGAAGGAATCAGGGCGCTTCTCGACCACGTAGCCTGCGGGGGATGAGTCGGCGCGTACATAATCCGGCGTGTATACGTTGAGGCCGACGAAATCAAGCGGGCTGCCGATGGTCCTCATGTCGCCCGGTTCTACCTTGGGAGCGTTCGCACCCTCGCGTTCGAGATAGCCGTCGGTGTATTTGCCTTCCATGATGGCCGTGAGAAATGGAGCGTTCCCCTCGCGCGTGGCGCGATGCGCGGCCTCGATGTTCTCCTTGTTTTCGATGACGGGCACATAGACCGTGGCATTTTCCGCGAGCCCTACCTGCGTTCCCGGCTTGCCGTTGGCGCGAATGGCCAGCACCGCGAGGCCGTGCGCCAGCACACCATGGTGGCGAACCTGATTTACCTGGTCAGGCGGCAATTTTAGACCGGGCGCAAATCTTCCTTCTTTGTAGCCGAGGTCAGTGAAGCAGACTTGCTCGTTCGTTGTAAAAAAGTGGCCGACGCGGTCCGAAAGTTGTTTGGAAATATAGGCTGCATAATCGCCGAAAGCTTTCGGCGTGTCGCGTGATTGCCAGCCACTGGGCAAAGCCTGCGGCAGATCCCAGTGGAAGAGTGTGATGTAGGGATCGATATTGTTCTTGAGCAGCTCGTCGACGACGCGATTGTAATAATCGAGGCCTTTCGGGTTCGGCTGGCCTGTGCCGTCGGGGAAGACGCGCGACCAGGAAATCGAAAAACGGTAAACCTTTGCGCCCAGGTTCTTAAGCAACTGAATGTCTTCTTTGTAGCGGTGATAGGAATCATCGGCGACGTCGCCGGTATCTCCGTGAAAAGTCTTGCCGGGAGTGTGCGAAAAAGTATCCCAGACGGATGGCTTGCGCCCATCTTCGCTCACCGCGCCTTCGATCTGATAGGAAGCGGTGGCGCATCCCCAAAGAAAGCTCGACGGGAATTGCAGCAGGCTCGCCTTGGCCATTTGCGCGAGTGCGATGCGGGAGAGGGAAGTGCTGGCAAGAGCGGCTGCGGCGGTACCGACGAGAGTCTTACCGAATCGGCGACGGGTCAGGGTTTTCATGGGCGTAAGAAGAGTATCACTTATGCGGAGTCAAGATGAAGGTGATTGCGTGGGTTCACAGCTTGTCAGATCTGGCGACGAGGGCGATCGAGCTTGGCTCGATGGACAGTAGAGGGCGGCTGTCGCCACATGAGCATCTCAGCTTGCAAACCATCCTGATGTGAGCTGCAACTTAGTGTGCTACGCGCTTCAGTGCATCCTGGGCACGAGTGTAGCCGTGGGCCATGGATAGCGCGACGCGATATTCTTCGGCGGCGGCTGGGCGGTCGCCTTGTTTTTCGAACATTTCGCCGAGCATATAGTGAGCTTTAAACACAGGCGCTTCTTCGACGGTTACGGAGGAATCGATGTACCGCCGCAAAAGACGAATGGCCATAGGGTAGTCGCGGCCGGTCCGGAGCAAGAGGCCGGCACCATCCACCAGTGCGCCGGGACGATCGAGCGGACGCGATTCCATGGTGTGCAGAGCTTGCTGCATTTCATCCAGGCGATCAGTGTGGCGATAGAAGCCGGCGAGATTCAACCAGGCGAATGCGCCGCCGCGGCTGGCATTGATGGCGGCGTGATATTCCCGCTCAGCAGCGTCGGGGTCATTTTCTTTCTCGGCGATGCGCGCGCTCACCCAATGCGCGATGGCCGGATTCAGCCGCATAAGTTGCGCGGCCTGCACGCGGGCTTTGTCTTTGCCTCCGCCGACAATGGCAGGAGCTTCCAGATAAAACTCAGCCAGATCGGTGCGGGCTTGCCAGTTAGCAGAATCTAGCTCGACGGCACGCTCAAATTCAGTGCGGAGTTTTTTGGCCAGTCCGACGGCTTTGAAAAAGATGGAGCGGTCCGCCTTTTCGCCGTAGGCGCGACCGAGCCAGAGATGATAGAGGCTGCTGTTAGGTTCGAGAGTAACGGCTTTTTCGCATGCCGGGATGGCTGCATCCCAGGCCTCGACCTCGAAATAAGCGCGGCAGATGAGGTTGTCGGATTCGGCGGTGGGAGCGGGTTGGCGCTCGAGGGTTTGCAGTGCTTGATCTACACGGCCGGCGGCGAGCAGGGATTGGAGTGTTTCGGCCGCGTGGGCGAGCGGGAGCGACACGATCCAAAGCAACGCAACAAAGATGCGAGCAACTCGCACGCACGTAAAAGCAGGTTCCTGACCGGGCTTGGTGCCCGATTCGGAATGACAAGAGTTGTTGTGTTCTTTCAATGCTGAATTTTTGGCATGCCGTAAGGCGTGCCCTGATACGAATCGCCGCATCGGTTACGGCACCACTTTTGCGCGGGCGCCGTCGGCCAGAGGCTTGGCGTCGGCTGAGGACAGGACAACGACGGAATGTTCGGAGAGCCCGGAGGTGATTTCGACCTGCGTAAGATTCTGCAGCGAGACTTCGACTTCGCGGCGTTTGAGTTCGCCGTCGGCGAGCTGATAAACGTAAGGCTTGGCGTCGTCCATGCGTACGGCTTCGCGCGGCAGAGTGAGAGCGGAGTTGTCTTCGGCAGTGATCACCGTAACGCCGACGTTGACGTTCGGCAGGAGGTGAAGATCGTGGTTGTCGACGGTGCAGGTGACTTCACCCACGTTGCGCGCTCCACGAAGTTTTACGGTGGAAGGAACGGTGCTGACTGTACCGGTCCAGGTGCGCCCTGGCAAAGCGTCCCAGGTGACTTCGATCTTCTGTCCCGTGGCTAGACGGCCGATGTCAGGTTCGTCGACGAATGTCCGCACCAGCATGCGCGAAAGATCGCCTACCTGTAACAGCAGGTCTCCGGTTTGCACGTACGCGCCCTGCTTGACAGGAAGGGCATAGACGATTCCATCAAAGGGTGCGCGGACCGTGGATTTCTGCAACGCATCTTCGGCCGCGGCATAAGCAGCTTGGGCCTCGGCTCCTACGGCCTGAACTTTGGCAACTTCCGGTTGCGAGTAACGGTCTTTCTGTTTCTGCTCCAGCAGAGTTGTATCGGCTTGAGCGCGCTGCAATGCATCTTCCGCCTGCTTGACCTCGCCCGCGGAGGCTGCGCCTTGTTGCTGCAAGCGGCGAAGCGAATCCAAGTTGCGTTGCGCAGAGTCGCGCGCGCTGCGGGCTTTCACCAGTTGCGAATCAAGTGTGATGCGCTCTTCTTGTGTACCACCGGTGCTAAGATCAGATTGATCGGCCTGCGCGGCCTTCATTTGCGCCTGCGCACGTGCGGCCTGGCTGCGCAGGTCGGCGTCATCGAGTTCCAGAAGCAGCTGACCTTTGTGAACGTAATCGCCTTCTTTTATGAAGAGGCGCTTCACCGTTGTCGGGTCGGGCGAGTGGGCTTCAAAATTCTGGATGGGCTCGACTTTACCATTGGTGGAAATCAGGCTGCGGATGGGACCGCGTTCCACGGTTGTGGTGCGAACTTTCAAGGGGCCGGGCCGCGTAAAGATGGGAATAACGGCGAGGACGGCGAGGACTCCCACGGCAAGCCAAGCTCGGCCCTTGCGCGAGGCGGGACGTCCATTCCCATTCGAGTTGTTATTGGTTCCTGCCAACCGGTTATCTTTCAAAGCGCAGCGGGAGCAATAGCAAGGACTAATTTACCACTCAGTGCGCTGCCACAGAACACTGCCTGCCCCATCCATTGCTACTTTAGATGCTGCCGGAGAGCGCGGGATGCGCGCGAATACCCGGCGGCGGCAGGAAGGTTAGCACTATCTGCTGCACGAACGCCGGGGACGGGACCCCAGCGGCTACAATACGTGAATGCCAAAACCGCGCCGTTATACTCCCGAGCATGCCGCCGCCGGGCTGGACGCCGACTTTCCTGAGATTGAAACCTGGCCGAATCAGTTTCCCGGTTATGAGATTGTGATCGACGATCCTGAGTTCACTTCGGTCTGTCCGAAGACGGGGCTGCCGGACTTCGGCGTGATCACGTTGCGTTACCAGCCCGATAAGGCGTGCCTGGAATTAAAATCGTACAAAGAGTATTTGCATTCGTACCGCAATCTTGGAATTTTCCAGGAGAACATTGTGAATCGGGTGCTCGAAGATGTGGTGCGCTGGGCGAAGCCGGTGTGGGCTGAGGTGAAGGGCGACTTCCGGCCGCGCGGCGGAATTTCGACGACGGTGGTGGCGAGATGGCCGCGGGCGAATGGAAAGAAGTAGCTGCTGGCGGGACTAGCGCTTGCGCCGTCTCCGGCGTTGCGTGGCGAACATGCGCGGATCGTAATTCAATGGTTCGATTGCCAACACGTTGATTTTGCGGAAGCCGACGTGTTGGGGATTGAGCAGCCAGTTGTTTTCATGCGGAGCTAGCGCCGAGGGAACAATCAAGATGCACCGCTCGCCTTTCTCAACAAATTCGTCTCCGATGCGGGCTAGTTCGGCGGGGGCAGGGGAGCGTCGCCAGTGAGATGGAAGTTTGTCTGCTACGACGTGTTCGCTCAGCAGATCATCTGGGATTTCTGCAGTGACTAAAATCAGGTCCGGCGGCGCTTCATCGGCGTCGAGATGCACGAAGTATTCGAGCATTGCCAGGGATTGATGTTCGGAAGTGTAGGCGAGACGAGTTGCAGGACTTGACCAGCGGCCGCCGTAGAGATAAGCACCCTCGCCATCGAGAGGAGTGCGTGCGTAGGCCTTACGCAGCACGCGATACACGAGACTCATATAAGCTGGGTCAACTGATGCCACCGTAGGCGATCCGTCCAAGGACGTTCTCTACCTGGCGAGCTCCCAATTCCGTGTCGATAGCGTCGATGGGAGCGGCGCCCCCGAGGGCGCGATTGGAGCGCTTTAGCCAGCGCGCCGCTGTCTTCCGGTCGGCGAGACTTTGCTGGGCTAGAGCAACGATCCGGGCGAGGCGGTAAAGACGGTCAGACTCGAAGCGCGCCAGTCGTCCACTCCGGCGGCGGCGCTGCAGGCTGCGTGGAGAGAGATCGAGCGCATCAGCCAGCTCCTTGAGGGTGAGGCTGGAAGCCTGCATCAACTCTTCGACCACGGCAGGTGGGAAGCCTTCGCGAATGGCTTCGCAAAGATCGCGCTGGCTGGCAAGGTTTCGTCCCAGAACACTTCGGCCGCCGAGTTCTCTTACCACTGCACGCAATTCGTTTACCATTTGTCGTCTATTATAGCGACAAATGTCGCTAGCGTCAACGGCTTCCTGTTGCCATCCGCCGGTTGCCGCATCGTGCTATATTCACTCGACCGTGACCTCTGCAAAACTCCAACCGCGCACCGCGCTGATCGTGCTCACGGCGCTCAATCTGCTCAACTATGCGGACCGCAACGTGCTGTTCGCGGTGCAGCCGCTGGTGCAGGACGAATTTCACCTCAGCAAAACGCAAATCGGCTATCTCACCAGCGCGTTTCTCGGCTTCTATATGGTGGCCGCGCCGTTCGTTGGCCCGCTAGCCGATCGCTATTCGCGCAAGCTCATCATCGTGCTGGGCGCAGTTTTCTGGAGCGGGCTCACGCTGCTGACCGCGTTCACGCATAACAAATGTCGCTAGCGTCAACGGCTTCCTGTTGCCATCCGCCGGTTGCCGCATCGTGCTATATTCACTCGACCGTGACCTCTGCAAAACTCCAACCGCGCACCGCGCTGATCGTGCTCACGGCGCTCAATCTGCTCAACTATGCGGACCGCAACGTGCTGTTCGCGGTGCAGCCGCTGGTGCAGGACGAATTTCACCTCAGCAAAACGCAAATCGGCTATCTCACCAGCGCGTTTCTCGGCTTCTATATGGTGGCCGCGCCGTTCGTTGGCCCGCTAGCCGATCGCTATTCGCGCAAGCTCATCATCGTGCTGGGCGCAGTTTTCTGGAGCGGGCTCACGCTGCTGACCGCGTTCACGCATAACTACACCGAGTTGCTGATCCGGCACACGTTGGTTGGAATCGGCGAGGCCACATTTGTCACCATCGCGCCAACTTTCGTCGCTGATCTTTTTGCGGAGGAGAAACGGGGGCGGATTCTGGGCGTGTTCTATCTCGCAATCCCGGTGGGGTCGGCAGCGGGATATTTGCTGGGGGGCTACCTGGCTCCGCAGCATGGCTGGCGGTTCCCGTTCTACATTGCGGCAGCTCCGGGATTCCTGCTGGCGATTACTGTGCTGTTTCTCAAGGAGCCGGAACGCGGGCAGTTCGATTCGCTGAAAGGCACTCCGGAGCGAACGACGGTGGTCGGCCTGATTCGCAATCCCGCATTCTTGACTGCGACCCTCGGTATGGCCGCCATGACATTCTCTCTCGGCGGCATTCAAGTGTGGATGCCGCAATTCCTTTACAGCGACCGCCACTACACACTCGCGGCCGCCAACCTGACGTTTGGCCTGATCATTGTTGGAGACGGAATTGTAGCCTCTCTGGTGGGCGGATGGTTGGGTGATTTTCTGCTGCGCCGTCTAAAGAGTTCTTACTATCTGGTTTCCGCCGCTAGCATGGCGCTGGGTGTTCCGGTAATGATCGTGGCGTTGTTCGTTCGGGGGAATGTCATGATTCCGGCGATTGCGATCGCGGCGTTTTTTCTTTTGTTTAATACCGCACCACTGAATGCCGCGGTGATCAACTCCGTTGACGCTCACATCCGGGCCACGGCCCTGGCGATGAACATCTTCGTCATTCATATCCTGGGTGATGTTCCTTCCCCCACAATGATGGGATGGGTCGCGGACCGGCAGTCATTGCAGGCTGCATTCATCCTGCCCGTGATTGCTATGGTGATTTCATCTGTCATACTGTTTTACGGGATGAAATTCGCGCCGGCTGTACGCTTCGACAGCGCGACGGCTTCGGCAGGCAAGACTTAGGCGGGGATGCATTACTTTCACTGGATTGCAGGAACGATTCTTGCGCTGGCCTGGTTTTCTCGCATCGTCGACGCGGCGATCGGCATGCCCAGTGTTGCCGATGTTTCCAAACCTGAGTGGGACCGAACCCCGTCCGGTAAGCCGATGGTTTCGATCATCGTGCCGGCGCGCAACGAAGAAAAAGATATCGAGCAATCCCTCACCCGCCTGCTTGAACTCGACTGCGACAATTTTGAAGTGATCGCGGTCAATGATCGCTCGACCGATCGGACCGGGGAGATCATGGAAAGCGTAGGGCGAAGCTCCCACTTCTCGCAAAGGACGCGAGAAATGGGGCACCCGGTTTTGCGGGTGATTCATCATCGGGAATTGCCCGCTGGCTGGCTGGGTAAGACGCATGCCATGTGGACTGCAACCAATGAGGCGAAAGGTGACTGGCTGCTGTTCACCGATGCCGATGTGCAGTTTAAGCCGGATTCGGTGCGGCGCGCGCTGGCTTATGTCGAGGCCGAGCAGGCGGACCATGTAGTGGTGTTTCCGCAGATGGTCATGAAGCGGCCGGGCGAGTTCATGATGATTGCCTTCTTTCAAACCATGTTTGTTTTCGGACACCGGCCGTGGAAGGTCGCGGACCCGAAGACGAAGGATCACATGGGGGTGGGCGCATTCAACCTGATTCGGCGCAGCGTGTATGAAGCAGTGGGAACCTACGAAGCCTTGCGCATGGAAGTACTGGATGACATGAAGCTGGGCAAGGTGGTGAAAAACGCGGGCTTCGCGCAGCGCAATGTCTTTGGTGCCGACCTGATTTCGATTCGGTGGGCGAATGGCGCGATGGGAGTAGTCAACAATCTGACGAAGAATTTCTTCGCCGTTTTGTCTTTTCAGTGGTGGCGTACTTTGATTGCGGCGTTCGGGCTGGCATTCTTGAATCTGATGCCGTTTCTCGGCGTGTGGCTGGCGCATGGGTGGGATAAGTTGCCTTACGCGGTGGCATTGGGGTCGATGTTTTTGATTTATCTGGGCATGTCGTGGCGTTCGGGAGTTCCGGCTTATTACTTTGTACTGCACCCCATCAGCACGGCGCTGTTTACGTATACGTTGTTGCTCTCTATGTTTCACACGTTGTGGAATGATGGAATCATCTGGCGCGGGACGAGGTATCCGCTGGAGGAGTTGCGCAAGGGGATGGTGTAAGTGTTCACTGCGGCGGTTCGCCGCTCGCGTCGGCTTCGTTGCCGTAGGTTGCGGTCGAATTTGGCTCAGTGTAGGTTTTTGCGGGCTTCTTGGCGGGGCGGATCTGCTGGCGCTGTAATGGCCTTGTTTTTCTACGTCGTAGTCTTTCGGCAAGGGCGGGATCAGAGTTGAGCCATTGGTCAGCTGGCTGACGCGGTTCAGAATGATTTCGGCGCGGCCGTTGTAGAGTTTCACCGGCCCGTGGATTTCGATCATCTGTCCGGCGAGGCGGCGGACGTCGCCTACATCTTTCAGGTCGTGAGGGAAGACCACTACGGTGAACGGGCAAGCCATTTGGTCTTCGCAGAAGTCGACGAAGTGGACGCCTCGGGCTCCGACTTTCACGCGCAGGACTTTTCCCATCACGCACTTGGTTTCGCCGACGTGCTGGCTGGCGGTTTGGATGGAGAGGCAGTCTGAGGCAGCGGCTGCGGGCGCGCAGAGTAGGAGGGTTAACAGCGCGAAAATATTTTCTTTGGACATAGGAGCGAGGCTTCGTTCCGGGCGATAAAATCGGTTTATCGTTTGGTAACTCTTTACCTTTTTAGTACCCTACCCCTTACCCTCTCGCCGTTGTGAAATCATCACCTTAGCAGGATTTGACCTGCAAAATCCGTCTTCTAAAGGACTTAGGGGCTAAATTCCGTCGAACAAAGAAGTTAGTGGCCGACTATTGGCCAGTGGCTGCGTTTTCGTTATTGCGGAATTTATTGCCTTTGCTTAGCAATGATGGAGTGAGTTTTGGATTGGCGCAAGGTCGGATGTCACGGGTGTGGGCTGTGAATAGTTCTCGCGCGGGTGCGGATAACGACAAGGAAAGACCCAACCCGCAAGCGTTTCGACCCATTGCCGAACAAACGGCTAGACTGGTTGGAAATATGGCGACTGAACTAGATGCATCCGTCTTCCAACGACAACTGGAGACACTTGCCGAAGTATTGGCACAAAAATTAAGGCGCGAAGCCCCCAAACTTCTAGGGGCGACTCCGGGATATGTTTCCGTCGACCTGCATGTGATGCTCCGGCAGATGATGTACACCTACAATTTATTCTTTTATCTCAATGCTGATGAACGTGTAGAGAACGACCCCCATTACAGAAAGCAATATTCCATCGTCATGCTGCCGCTAGTTCGCAACATGATTGATTCTTTTTATAACATCACGGCGATCTTGCAAAGTCCTGCCGTTAAAGGAGCCGAGTTTCGGGCGAGTGGATACAAAGCCAAGCTCTTGGCTCTCGAAGAGGACGTCGCAAGGTACGGAGGTAGGCGGGAATGGGATGAGTGGATTGCGAAAGCTCGCAATTTGCTGACGGAGGACATGAGGCACAACGGGTTCGAAGCTGCGGAAGTACTAAAGGCCAGCCTGTGGCCGACCCTGGGTAGGTACATCAAAGCGCCACAACCTGGCGGAACGTTTTCACCACACCAACACGCTTTGCGTTTATTGAATTATGGTCCGTGGCGTGAATATTCCGCATTGGCTCATGGGACATTCGATGGATTGTTGGACACGGCCATGTCTTACATTGCCGATATCCTGCCACTCGAAGATCGGCCAAAGCTTGACCAGGCGCATCCAATAAAGCTAGGAGCACACTTCTCGCAAGTCGCGGGTATTTTAATTAGTGTGGTTACCGAGTTACAGGCGTATTTTCACTTTGACAGTAACGGGGCGCGAATCGATGAACGCATCCACGAAGTGTGGAATGCCTTGCTCCCTGCGTTCACTGTCAGGGAGCTGTACGATGAGCGGTACTCCCAATTGATGAAAGATAAGGGCATAAATCCTAAATAAAAAGGGCTGAGGCCGAGGCTAGCATGGGCCACCGTCCTTGTCTCATGGAACCCCACCCTTTGAAAAGGGCGAAGGCTTGATTGGATAAGAGCGAAGGCTCGATTCAGACCCCATGTAGTCTTTGTTTGAGGACGAAGACGCTGGGAAGAAAGGAGCCTTCGATGAT
This sequence comes from uncultured Acidobacteriaceae bacterium, assembly GCA_963838015.1. Classification (GTDB taxonomy): domain Bacteria; phylum Acidobacteriota; class Terriglobia; order Terriglobales; family Acidobacteriaceae; genus Sulfotelmatobacter. The sequence goes on from CAWIPG010000003.1 coordinate 297,437, forward strand.
GATTATAGGATGTGATTTCCATCCCAGCTGGCAGCAAGTAAGTTGGTTGGAGACGGAGACCGGGGATTGCGGGGAACGGAAGCTGGTGCATGCTTCGGGTGAGGCCAAGATGTTTTATCAGCAACTGGCGGCGCCGGTGCTGATTGGCATGGAGGCCACGGGTAACAGTCAGTGGTTCATCGAGCTGGTTGAAGATCTTGGGCACGAGGTCTGGATCGGAGATGCAGCGCAGATCCGGGCCAGTTACGTGCGCAAGCAGAAGACTGACAAGCGGGACGCGGAACACATTCGCAGGCTGGTGGTGGAAGGCCGTTTTCCGCGCTTGTGGACTCCGGACCGGGAGCAGCGCGATCTGCGGCAACTGGTGCTGCATCGGCACAAGCTGGTGGAGATTCGCAGCCGGGTGAAAAACGAACTGCAACACCTTTCCCTGAATAAGGGAGTGCAACGCCAGCACAAGCTGTGGAGCCAGGCCGGGCAGAAGATGCTGCGCGAGCTTCCGTTAAAACCTTGGGCGGCGTGCCGGCGGGAAGATTTGCTGGGCCTGCTTTCGATGTTAAACCAGCAGATCGGCAAGTTGGATCACGCGGTGCAACAAGCGGCGGAAGAAAATCCGCAGGCCAGGTTGCTGATGACGCAACCGGGAGTAGGTCCGAACACGGCGCTGGCCTATATACTGACCATCGGCGATGTGAGCCGCTTTGCGCGGGGCAAGCAGGTGGCGAGCTATCTGGGACTGATTCCGCGCGAGGAAAGTTCGGGCGGACGGCAGAAGCTGGGCGCGATCAGCAAGCAAGGCAACCGCATGCTGCGCTCGTTACTGGTGGAAGCAGCGCAGACGGCGGTGCAGCACGACCCCGGATTGCGCAAGCAGTGTTTGCATCGCTGTCATCAGAAGCCGAAGGGTGTGGCCAAGGTAGCAACGGCGCGCAAGTTAGCTGTACGACTCTACTGGATGCTGCGCACCAATGTGGCGTATCCAGAGATCGTTCGCATCGAGAGCAGCTCGCGGGTGGCCCTGGTCGGCGCAAGCTAGACCGCAGGATTGATTGGGCGCTCTCGCATCCCGTACAGACGGGATGTTCGCATAGAAGAATCATGGTCGATGTTTAGGCCGAATCGATGGTTGGTGGAACGATCTTCGGGAGAAGATCACTCCCGTTAGGGTGATTCAGCGCGAGATTTCATATCCAGAGTCTTGGTCCTCAACCTCTCTGGCAAAAAAACGGTGCCAAAAACACCGCCAGAAATACTTTTGTCCTTGACACCGCCTTCGCTCTTATCGAGGGCCACCCACGGCACGGCCCGAAGCCGTTACCCTTCCCGGATCATCGGCATCCTGAGTGGGCTGTTTGGGGATGCTATAGATTTCGGCTAGAGACTGGCTCGCTTTGCTTCAGGCGTCCCTACGGGACTTGTTCCGCGTTTTCTACTTCTACCCCGGCACTGGCGTGCCGGGCTACCTATGCCGCCCCTGCGGGGCTCTGGGCGGTGCGGCCCCGATAGAAACACCCCTGTTCACGGGCGAGCTGCGTAGGCACGAGGCTCGGCGGGGCGCAGGCGAATCTTGATTTCGATGCGGGAGCCGAGGCGATTGAGGATCGACATGAGGCGATCGACGGTGAAGCGTGCCAGATTCGCATTGCGAATTCGAGAAAAGTCGGCAGCAGCAATTCCGGTGCGGCTGTGAGCGGCGCGAACGGTCAGGCGCTCACGGTCGAGGGTCTTGATGATTTCCGCCGCTAGAATGGCTTTGAACTGATCGGCGTCGGCATTCTCGCGTTGCAGATCGCGAAATACATTTCCGCTTCCCCGCACGACTTCCAGCTTTTCGCTTTTCACGGCAGCATCTCCTTCAGCCTTTTCAGACGGTCCCGGATCAGGTCGATCTCCCGCAGCGGTGTTTTTCTACCCTGCTTCGATTTTTTATGAAATGCATGGATAACCCACAACGCTTCATCTAATTGCACCGCGTAGACAACGCGGAAAGCATCGCCTCGGAATGTCAATGCAATCTCGAACACGCCGGATCCGAGGCCGAGCATTGGCTTGGCAATGTCAGACTTGCCTCCTTCAGCGGCGATCGTGAGTGCCGAGAGGCAAATCGACCTGGCTTCTTCAGGGAACGAGTCGAAGTCTTTCAGTGCCGCCTTGATCCACGAAACGGGCCGCGTGTTCCGAGTCACTGGCCGTGCACCTCTTCAATTCCTGTGCTTATTATGTTGTCATATTTGACAACGAATGTCAAGCGTGGTCCGTCTGTCGTCCCCTGCGGGACTTGTTCCTTCTTTCTCATTCTACCCGGCACTGACGTGCCGGGCTGTCCTATGCCGCCACTGCGGGGCTCGCCAACGCTGCGTGCAAGTTCTTGCATCTCGACGACTGATCTGCTTCGTGGTACGTTCCGCCGTAAGCGAGCTTTCTGAGACTGCTCGTCCAACCTTTACCCGATTAGGAGATTCTCCATGCGACCAGGATGTTCATCATTCCGGCCAGGCGTGTCGCTCACTGCGGCTTTCGCTACGGCAGTTTTTGCGCTCACGCTTCTTCTCCCTGCTTCCGCTTTAGGGCAAACCGTAACCACCCTCGAAAACTTCAACGGCCATAATGGGGCGAATCCTTTTTTGGAGGCTTTGGTGCAGGGGCGCGATGGCAATCTCTATGGCACCACTTACAGTGGCGGCGCCAACTCGCTTGGCACGGTGTTCCGCTTTAATCGAGCCGATAATCACATCGCGGTAATTCACAGCTTTGCCGGAAATGATGATGGCAGCTTTCCGTCCGGTGGTCTCGTGTTGGACACTGACGGTAATTACTACGGAACGACGGATTATGGCGGCAGCGCGGGCTTTGGAGTGCTGTTTAAAATCAGTTCCACCGGGGCCTACACGCTTCTCCATTCGTTCCTGGGCGGAAGCGATGGAGAATACCCCGCCGCTGCACCGATCCAAGCCGACGACGGGAACCTCTACGGCACCACGAATGGAGGCCAGGGTATCCTGGCAACCGTCTACAAGTTCACGCGGGACGGCGTTTACAGCGTTATCTACACTTTCGATCCCGAGACTGGGGCGGGTGTCTACGGACTGCTGCAAGCCTCCAATAGCAGGCTGTACGCGACGGCGGAAGGTGGCGGAGCCGGCGATTGTGGCTCGATCGTGGAGCTGACCCTGGCCGGAGTCGCAAAGGAGATCCACTCGTTCAACTGCGAACACGATGGAGGCGGCGCGTATCCGGTTGCGGCCCTCATTCAGGGTGCGAACGGCAACTTCTACGGGACGACGAGCGTCGGTGGTGCAAGCGATTTCGGAGTGGTCTTCGAGATGGGACCGGGACTCGGCGAAATCGAGCACTACGGCTTTACCTCAGCAGGACCCCGGAACCCACAGGGGGGCCTGGTGCAGGGGACCGACGGCAACTTATATGGCGTGAGCCAGAGTTCTGGAAACCTCGAGGGTGGCATGCTCTATAGCTGGAACCCGTCCACGCTCGCCCTCACTGAGCTCTACCAGTTCACGGGAGTTGGATATCTAACACCTACTCTTATGCAGCACACTAGCGGCCTGTTCTACGGACCCTCGTGGCAGAATGGCACTCACAATGACGGCTTTATCTACTCCGTCAATATGGGGTTGGGACCTTTTGTTGCTTTTGTGCATCCGGTAGGACTGGTTGGTGGCACGGTGGAAATTCTGGGTCAGGGACTGACTGGAGCGACCGGCGTGAGCTTCAACGGTGTCGCCGCTACCAGCTTTACGGTCGTGTCCGATACCTACATGACTGCGGTCGTGCCCACTGGCGCAACTAGCGGGACGGTCGTGGTTAGTGCACCGGGAGGGACGCCGACCAGCAACGTGAGCTTTAGGGTTACGCCATAAGTAGCAGGCTTGGTTAGATTTGCTGAAGATCAATTGAAAAGCGGGGCCTGAGGGTTATGCCACCTAACGCGACTTTGAGGACGGCACTTCGCATGGGTCCTTCCTCGGGAGTCTTCGGCTTCGCCGAAGATTCCGCTTGTCAAGATGCAGTTGCAAAAAAGGTCCTCATCGCAGTGGTGAACCGCTGCGCCACCCGAAAGCCACGCATGGCTGAAGCCGGTTAATGATTTGGAGGGTGGGCGGCGCGGCTTGAAGCCGCGCCCTTTCAAGGCGACAAGGTGGTGAAGCAAAGTGACAAGGTTGCCTGAAGTCAAGGCGGCAACGTTACTTGCAGCCGGAACAACAAGACTTACTTGAAGCCTTTGACGGCGGCGGCTTCGTCGTCTTTTACGTCGAAGACGGTGTAGAGCTTGGTGATCTGGAGCAGGTCGTGCACCTTCTTGGTCAGGTTGAGGAGTTTGAGTTCGCCGCCCTGATTCTTGGTGGTGGTGAAGGCGCTGACCAGTTCGCCGATACCCGAGCTGTCGATGTAATTGACCTCGCCCAAATTCAGGATGATCTTCTTATTGCCTTTGGAAAGCAGGTCGCGCACGGTGTCGCGCAAAGTAACGCTGCCTTCGCCCAGGGTGATACGTCCGCTGCAGTCGACAATGGTGACGCCATCGACCTGCCGAGTGCTAAGTTTCATGCTCACTGAGACCCCTCCTTGTGGCCCACGGATGAACCGTGGACATGCTTGATCAATTTCACTTCCGTACCTGTCTGGGACGGGCGGATTTCCACCACGTCCATGAAGGACCGCATTAAGAAAATGCCGCGACCCGAGGTTTTGAGCAGGTTTTCCGGCGCCAGAGGATTCGGAATTCCGCTCAAGTCAATGCCTTTGCCCTGATCGCGAATGGTGATGACAAGGTTTCGGGAGTGCGCTCGAAGGCCAGGGTCACTTTCTTATCCGGGGCATACTGATTGCCGTGCAGCACCGCGTTCACCGCTCCCTCGCGCACGGCCATCGAAATCTGCAGCACCTCGTCTTCTCCAAAGCCCAATTCAGTGGCAATGCGGGTGGCTTTTTCTTCCGCATGGTCCACAGTGTCCAAAGTGGAATCGAGCGTGTAGGAGACTGGTTGCTCCATGGCCGATGATTACGTTAAAACCCGCACCTGTCTTATGAATTGCCCGTTAGGGTTCGCCGCAGCCCGCAATTGGCGAATGCGGTAGTTTGCCTGTCGGAGCGGGGAGTTGTCAACGAGCGCCCTCTAATATTCTGCTGCGGAGTATAAGAAATGCCGCCGGAGACGACTGCCCGTTACGGCAGTGACGCATATAATTGTAGCCGTGAGCCCGGTACTGAGCTCGAAAATCCGGCGTCTGCTGCTGCGATTTGTGGCGAGAGCATTTTTATTGGCGCTTAGTGTATTGGTGCTCGCGTACGCCGTGGACTACACTGTCTTCCGCTATCGCGTAGCCGAAGACCGACAGCCTTACGGGCAGATTACGGTCACTCGCTACTACGCAATCGAACAAAAAAGCGGCAAAACCCAATTCATCTTTCAGCCGCCGGAGACGCAGACTTGCGTCCACTCCTTGTTTCCCCGTGCCGGCTGCGTGCCTTGCTGGTATCTGCAGCGGCACACTGAACAGCGCACCGATATTTGAATCGTAGTTGTCTTAGCCGACCTGAAGCGGGCCGCGAAAATGCACCCCGCTTTTTTGCGTCCGGATTCGGCTACAATGGCCATCACTCCGGGGCCTTCACTCCGGACTCAACAGAGGACGCTAATGCCTAATCGGCTCGGCTTTTCTTTCTCCCGATATTTGGTAGTTGCACTGGTTGTTTTTGCTGGTTCGGTTTCTTCTCTTGTGGCTTCATCTTCGGATTCGCGCCTCGAAAAGGCTTATCGCTTCCAGAAGGGCGGTTGGACCTATGTCCACCTGGAAGGTTCGCCGTCCGAGATAGGCTATCAGCACGGCTATCTGCTGGCTCCTGAGATCGCTGACGCGCTGGAGGCCATCAGGCTTTTTGACACGCACCAAACGCAACGTGACTGGGAGTTCTTTCGCAAGACGGCGCGCGAGATGCTTTGGCCGCACATCGATGTTGAATATCAGCAGGAACTGCAGGGCATTGCCGATGGTGTGAAGGCTCACGGTGTGTACCTTGATGTGTATGACATTGTGGCGCTGAATGCGTTTGAGGAAGTTCCGGATTATTACGTGCCGTGGTTGAACAAGCGTGAGAAGGCGGCCAACGCGCCGAAGTTGAAGGCTCCGGGGAATTGCAGCGCGTTCATTGCCACCGGCGCGTACACCAAAGATCACCAGATTGTGATTGCGCACAATAATTGGACGAGCTATCTGGCGGGCGAGCGCTGGGTGGTCATCTTCGATATTTTGCCGCAGCACGGGCAGCGCATTTTGATGGACGGTTTTCCGGGAGTGATTACCAGCGACGATGATTTCGGCGTGAACGCTGCGGGGATCATGATCACCGAGACCACCATGACGCAGTTCGAAGGCTGGGACCCGAACGGCAAGCCGGAGTTTATGCGCTCGCGCAAGGCGCTGCAGTATGCCGAGAGTATTGATGACTATGTGCGCATCATCAAAGATGGCAATAACGGCGGCTACGCCAACGACTGGCTCATCGGAGACAGGAAGACGGGAGAGATCGCTTATCTGGAACTGGGTTTGAAGAACACGCCGATATGGCGAACGAAAGATGGATACTTCGTCAGCTCGAACTTTCCACGTGATCCTACGCTGATTCGCGAGGAGACTGATGGCTTCGATTCGAGCGATATGTCGTCCTCGATGAATGCGCGGCATGCGCGCGCGGATGAAATGGTGCAGCATGCCAAGGGAAGGATCGACGTCGAAATGGCGGAACAATTTCTGGCGGATCATTTCGATAGCTTCGAGAAGAAGACACAACCCGACGAGCGCTCGCTGTGCGGGCATGTGGACGATTCGTCGCGAGGAGTGAAGGAGTGGGGCTGGGAGGGTTACAACCCCGGAGGTGCAGTGCAGGGCAAAGCAACTGATAGTAAAATGGCGGCGAATATGAGCTTCGTGGCGCGCGCCGGGCATCCTTGTGGCGCGGATTTTGTCGCGGCGGATTTTCTGGAGAAGCATCCGGAATATGCTTGGCAGAAGCCGCTGTTGCGCGATATGAAAGCCGGACCGTGGACGAAGTTTCAGGCTGGGCAGAAGGCGGGGCAGTGATCGCGGCTCACCTGTGGGACATAACAGCGTCTAATAAAACCTGAGGCGAACGAAATGAAAGAAACAGCACAACAATACATTCAGCGAATCACCGCCCACGTAGAAGGGAAGAAGCCATTGGCGGTGCAAGCAGCTACGGCGAAAAAACTTGAACGGCTCATCAAGGGCGTGCCTACCGGGAAATTGCGCAAGCGCCCTGCAGCTGGCAAGTGGTCGGTTAGTGAGATCGTGGCGCACCTGGGCGACGCGGAAATCGTGATTGGGTTCCGCATGCGGCTGATTCTGGGCGCGCCGGGTACTCCCATTGCGGCGTTTGACCAGGATGCGTGGGTGATCAGCGGGCATTATGAGAAGCGCGATCCGCGCAAATCGGTGGAGCAGTTTCGCGTGGCACGGGAAGCCAATCTTGCCTTGCTCAAGTCTTTGACGCCCGAGCAGTGGAAGCATTACGGAATGCACGCCGAGCGCGGGCAGGAAACGATTGAGCACGTTGTCCGCATGATGGCGGGACACGACCTGAATCACTTGAAACAGATTGAGGGAATCCTGGCAGGGAAGTAGAGGGGTTGGGCCAGCGTAGGTGGTGGTTCAGACCTCCCTACGGGAGGCATCTCGGTTTTCGGCTTTACCCGGCGCTAAACGCGCCGGGCTATTGTCAGACGCCCCTCCGGGGCGATTCTTTGAAGAAGCAGAATCTCTGGTTGTTCTCGCCGACTGCAGTGTTCTTGCTAGCCGCGGGCGGATCATAGAACAATCCGTTCAGAAAAAAATTCGATGGATCGATGCTGAAGTTCCGTGTCCGGTCGAGCATCGTATCGTGCTAACTTCGTCACTAATTCGCTAGGCTGGCTTAGGCCGAGCGCAGGGCGCGATTCCGATGACGACCAAAATTTGTACGAACCATAATTGCCCGGCCTATGCTCACTTTGTTTACACCCTTGCGATGCGCTGCGTACTTTGCCGATGGGATCTGCAAGTCGCGCAGAGAAGCCTCCCGCCACAAGCGATGAATTTCGCGACAAAGTTAGAATCCTCGCACTCTTCGGCTCCATCCAGAACTTAGCCTCCCCATCCTCAGCAAGCCTGCCGCGCATGGAAAATCGTGTGAAAACTGGAAGTCCGCACTTCCCTGATAAAATGAACGCTGACTTGTAGCGCGGAGAGATGGCCGAGTGGCTGAAGGCGCGCGCCTCGAAAGCGTGTATACCTTTACGGGTATCGGGGGTTCGAATCCCTCTCTCTCCGCCATACTTCCTAGACCAACTTAGGGCTTCGCAGGCAACGGCTGCCAGAGCTCAATCTTATTTCCATCTGAGTCATAGATCCAGGCAAAACGGCCGTAGGATTCGTCCATTCGTTTGGCGTCAATCTTTACTCCCTCTTGTTTTAAGCGTTCGAGCAAAGCATCCATATCGTCCACAATGTAATTGATCATGAACGGTGCGGGGCTGGGATCGAAATACTTAGTGGAGCTGGGAAAAACGGTCCAAACTGTAACGTGTTCATTTTGCGGGTCGTCGTGTTCGCGCCAGGGAAGCATGGCGCCTGAGCCTTTGTCAGTGAGTCCAAGATGCTTCGAATACCATTCGCGCATCTGATCACGATTGGCGGATTTGAAGAAGACGCCGCCGATTCCTATGACGCGCCCGCGCTGCTCCACTTTCGCAGGCGGCTTCGACTTTTCTGATTGCGGAGATTTCACGTCCTGTCCTCCTATTGAGCCGGCTGAGATGAGCAACAGCGAGCCGAGTGCAATTGTGCTCCACGATATTCCTTGCATGCGCGGGATTATACATACGTTTCGATTCGAATGGAGAAAGCAGTTCGCTCTGCCTCCACAAGCACAAGCCAACTATTACCGACGACTCTTAAAAAATGTTTGCAGCAGTTCCGCGCAACGGCCTGCCAACACACCGCCGCGGACCTCTACGCTGTGATTGAGCTGCGGGTGATTTAGCACCTGCATCACTGATTGCACAGCGCCAGCTTTGGGGTCGTCGGCACCATAGACCAGGCGAGTGATTCGCGCATGGGCGATTGCTCCAGCGCACATGGCGCAGGGCTCAATGGTGACGAACAGGTCGCAGTTCGATAGCCGATGGTTACTCAGAGCAGCGCCGGCCTCGCGCAGCGCCACAATTTCGGCATGCGCGGCCGGGTCGGCGTCGCTGATGTTGCGATTCCAGCCGCGGCCGACAATCCGGTCTTCACATACGACCACGGCTCCGACCGGAACTTCGCCGGCTTCCAGCGCGCGCAGCGCCGCGCGCAGGGCTTCCTCCATCCAGAGTTCGTCGTTGTTCGTCGTCAAGGGGCGACCTCAGGGGCTAAAGCCCGTGGGCATCTATGCGATCTACGCGGCGATGAAGCGCCGCTCTTCCACGGTGCTGCAGGCTGTTCGACATTATTGATCGCAATACGGTTCTGTAAAGCAGTTCGACATTCTCGATCGCGCTGAAGCGTGGTGTAGTTCGACACTATTGATCGCAATGGAGTGACCCAGTGAGGCAGGGTATCACTGAGGCGACGCAGGCGGGAATCGCGATCAGATCAGGCTTAGCACGGACCGTACCACATCGGGCACTGCCGCCCGAATCAATGCCGGGATCAGAATCGTCACGACCGGGTATGCGATCAGGATCAGCGGTATGGTCAGCAGCATTCGCGCTTTTGGCGTTAGGTTGGCGAGATAGGCTCGCATAGCATCCTCTCTGGTTATTGGTACGAAAGGAAGCCAGAAAAGGTTCCCGCAAGTTCTGCCGTTACCGGAAGAGGAACTGGCAACCGCAACTGGCAACTGGCGGCTGCTCAGTGGTATGCTTAGCGCGTTATGGAGATGCCGCGCCTGCTCCGCAAGATTTTTCTGATCGACCTTCTGCAGGGGTTGAAGGTCACCTTTCGCTATCAGGATCCCAAAGAGATTTATACCGAGCAGTATCCCATGGAGCGGCCGCAGGTGGCCGAGCGTTACAGGGGCGCGCCGCGGTTGAACGTCAATCCCGACACCGACGAGACCATGTGCATTGCCTGCGATTTGTGCGCGCTGGCCTGCCCGGAAAATCTGATCGTGGTCTCGAGCGCGCGCAACGAGCACACCCGCCGCAAGGAACTCACCAACTTTACCTACGACCTGAGCCGCTGCATGTTCTGCGGTCTGTGCGAGGACGCCTGTCCCGTGGATGCGCTCGAACTCACGCAGGATTTTGAACTCGCCAGCTACACGCGCGAAGGCTGGATATGGGACCGCGCAACTTTGGAAAAAGGTCCTGCGCCAACGATGTATAAGAAGTAGGCGGACTGCTTCCGGTTATTTCGGTTGTTCAAAACAATCAGTTCACAAAATTAAGTTCAGAACATAAGCTCAGAAAAATAATTCAGGAACTCTGAGTCTTCGACGGCGAAACTATGGGTCTTTTCGACGCTTTCCGCAAAGATGAAGTGACCGGAACCAAGGTTCTGGTCGGCCAGCTTGGAACCAAATTTGACGAGCACTTGAAGTCCGATCTGCGCGTGTATAAGCGCTTCTATCCTGCCGCGGCGAGTGCGACGTTTACTACGGTCGCGGAGTTGCGCGGTGCGGTTGCGCATAAATATGACGTGCTCCATCTATTTTGCGATGTGGGCAATGACGGAGGCATCAGTGATGCTTCCGGCGACCGCATCAGCGGCGCCGAGCTCTTGAAGACCGCTGTAGAAGCCGACGTGAAGCTGTTGTGGATCGGAAACGACAATCTGCAAGAAGCTTACGATGCGGGTTTCAAGACCAAAGGCGTGAAGATCAACGTGGTGCTCACGCTGCGGCGGCTGGGCTCGAACACTTCGCTATTCCTGGATAATCTGCTGACCAAGATGACGGCGGGCGAGACTTTAGCGAAGGCGTGGAGCGTGGCGTCTTCTCCCGAAGGCAAGTCGGTACAGCCGGATGTTCCGCACACGCTTTCTTCGCTGGGGCGTGGGTCGGTGATTTTGCGCTAAAGCAGTCTTGCGCCAGAGCAGTCAGCTTCGACGATTTTTCTTCTACGGCATCACCAAGCGCTCCCTACGGCATCAGCCGGATATTCGCGTCCGCACTCTGCCCTCAAACTCAGACGTAGATTCCTTAAACCAGCGCCTTCCGCAGGCCGGCGAAGGGATCGGCAGAAAACTAATTCTGGAGGCCTAATCATGTCATCAAGCAAACTTATGTTATTGTCTGTGATTTTGTTTTGCGCGACCTGGGTGGTGGCGCAACATGCACCGGCCGGAGGAGCACCGCCGGCAGGCTCCGGAACTCCGGGCCGGATGGCGCCCACAGCGCCGCCCACAGGAAATACGGGTCAGCCGCCAACCGGCAATACCGGTCAGCCGCCGACGGGCAATGCAACTGCGCCGCCCACGGGGAATGCCGCGCCTGGATCGAGCCCGGCCAATCCGAACACGCCCAACAGCACCGCACAGCCTTCGACAAATCCGGACAACTCGAATAATCCGAATTCAAACCCGAATAATCCGAATGCGACGCCGAATAATCCAAACCCCGGCTCGAATCCCAGCGGAGTTCCGACTTCGCCGAATTCGCCTTCGACTCCGGGCTCTACGAATCCAGGTTCGCCAAATCCAGGTTCGCCAAATCCAGGTTCATCAAATCCAGGTTCATCGAACCCTGGCTCTTCCAATCCCGGGTCTACTGGTGGCAGCAGTTCACCTTCTGGTCCCGGACGCGCTTAATAATTTTTTTGTACTTGAATACTTGCGGGCCCGATTTCCGGGCCCGCTTTTTTTGGAGCGCACATTGGAAAATGCTGGAAGAGTCAGGCGGAAGTAGAAGCGACAGCAGATTCCTCGCTCGCTCGCCTCGCTAGGCTCGGCTTCGGACTTCGCTCGGAATGACAAGAGGGGGAAGAATCACATTGAGGGAAATAAGAAAAGCGGACGAGAGAGTGGATCTCTCGCCCGCCACGCACGATTGATTATCAGCTTTCAGTTCTCAACAAGCTGCTAGCGTTTGCCAACTGCGTGCCCGTGCCCGTCACGCACTTCATTGCCTTTGAAGTGTTCAATCTTGTCGAGGTGGTGATTCGGATCGGGCCGCTCACCACGAGCTGGCCGGGGTCCGGTATAGCCGTGGTCAGGATGGAAGTGATTATTTACGTGGCCGCGGAAGCCTTCCGGACCATGGAACCACGGGCCCGCGCCGATGAAGACGCCGCCGGTAAACCACTCTGGGCCGTAGTAGCCGTAGGGAGCGCAGTCGTAGGGCGGGACATCATAATAGCCATAGGGGCATACCGGCGCCACGCCGACCTCAACGGCTACCTGACCCTGCGATTTAGGTGTGCTTACCGCAAAACACATTGCAGCAATAGCGGCCACCGCAAACAATTTGAATTTGTTCACTCGGTTCTCCTCGTATGAGCAAGATTTTGTAGGTAGATACGATTCAATTTTATGACGAAAGGTTGACTGCAAAAAAACGCAAGAGGCTCCGGTCTTCTGCCGCATGTCGGCTTTCTCGTGGGCCTAATATGCTGGCTGCTGTTGCGTCATGCAGTGCATCGTGCCGAGTCCCCAGACCAGGTCGCCGGAATAAATGGGGACGACTTCGCGGGTGGGGAAGAGCGCAGCCAGCGTGTTGAGCGCGATGCGGTCGTTGGGATCGTTGAAGACGGGCGCTAGCACGATGCCGTTGGCGATGTAGAAATTGGCATAGCTCGCGGGCAGGCGGCGCTGCTCGAAGACGACCGGACCGGGCATGGGCAGTTCGACGATGTTCAGTGGCTTGCCCGACTGATCGCGCGCGGCTTGCAGACGGCGAAGATTCTCGCGCAGCGGTTTGTGGTTTACGTCTTTGGGATTGTTTTCAACCATGGTGACGACGGTGCCCGGCGAGACGAAGCGGGTGAGGTCGTCAACGTGGCCATGCGTGTCATCGCCGAAGATGCCGCTGGCCGAGCCAGATGGTGTGCGGTGTGCCGAGGTATTCGGCGAAGAGTTTTTCGTAGTCTTTGCGTGACATACCGGGATTGCGCTGCTGGATTTTGCTGAGCAGGCATTCTTCGGTGGTGAGGATGGTGCCTTGTCCGTTGACGTCAATGGAGCCGCCTTCGAGGACTACGCGAGTGTTGTGGGATAGCGGGGGGACTTCTTCGACGGCCGCTATCTCTGCCATGAAGCTTCCGATTTTTTCGTCGTGGCGGTAGTTGGAGTATTTGGCCCAGGCGTTGAAGCGGAAGTTTGTGGCGAGCAGAGTAGGGTTGAGTCCCTGGCTTTCGCGGGCGGGGGCGCCCGCCTCACATGAGCAGAAAATGCAGCCGGAGTCGCGCAGCCAGACGCGGTTGGTGGGCCAGCGATGGAAGCGGATGTTTGCCAGAAGCGCGTTCGCGCGGTTAAGCAGTTTGCGGGCTTGACGCTCCGCTTTTGCGTCGTTGACGATCAGTTCCACTCGCTCGTGGCGCGCGAGGTTGCGGATGATCTCGGTGTAGACCCACGGGATGGGTTCGAACTTGCCGGGCCAATCGCCGAGGTAGTGCGGCCACGCAAGCCAGGTTGCGGCGTGCGGCTCCCATTCGGCGGGCATGCGATAGCGGAGGGTTACCGGGGAAATACTTAAAGTATTACTTGAATGTGTGGATTGGGGCATGAGGTAGGATGATAAATCATGCATGGAATCCTGAGATTCACATTGATCTTGACGAACGGATTAGGACACTACCTATCTCTTGGCCTTGTTGGACAGGCATACAGCTTGTAGTAGGATTCAACGCAATCGAACTTTTCGGAGGGAGTATGCGCGCTGCTTTTCTCCGAATCGCCTTTCTAGCTACACTCCTCGCTATAGGGACAGGCTGTGGACAAATGGCAGCCCCCACCCCGGCAAGTACTTCGACCAACCCTTCGCCGGATTGCGTACCGTCGAGGCACCCTTCATTTGCTTACGTTCTGAATAAGAATTCTTCCGATGCGACGATTTCCATGTACGCGGTAAACTCGTGTACCGGCGCCCTGGCGGCCACAAACCCGGCGACTATTCCGACGGGGCTTGATAACGGTTTCAATGCCGAGTCAATGACTATCGATCCGACGGGCAAATTCCTTTACGTCGCGAATCTTGGGTCGAATGCAACCGATGCCGCAACCGTCTCCATGTTCACCATCGACCCCAATACAGGTCTGCTGGCCGCAACCAGTCCGGCGCAGGTTCCGACCGGGTTCTTCCCCCAGGGGATTGCCGCTTCCGCCAACTTCGTCTATACGGCGAACAGTGATGACAATTCGGTTTCGATGTTCACGATCAATACGGGCAGTGGCTTGTTAACACCTTTATCGCCTTCTGAAACCGTTGTGCCTCCGCTGTTTTCGTCGCGTTCTTCATTCTCCAGTCCGGACTTTGTCGCCGTCGGTCCCTCGGGCCAGTTCCTTTATGTGACCGACCAGGATAACGGCTCAATTTCAACGTTTTCTATAAATTCGGAGACCGGTGCTTTAGCGCCTACCACCCCAGCGGGCGTCATTGTGGGCCCAGATCCCTGGGAAATCACCTTCGATCCTGAAGGTAAATTTGCATACGTTCCGGACGAGGATATTGGGGACGTTTATATGTACACCGTTGACGCCACAACGGGGACGCTGACGCCGAACCCAGCTGTTTTTGTTCCTGCAGGAAACCAACCGGCATACATGGCCGTCCATCCTTCGGGCAAGTTCGCCTACGTAGTTAATCGTTACGATGGCACGGTCTCTATGTACACCATCGACCCAGCTACCGGCACTCTGACGCTGAATACTCCGAGTACAGTAAAGGCAGGGACCTGGCCTTATCCGATCGCAGTGAACACTACCGGAACTTTTGCTTATGTGGCAAATCAGGATGACAATTCAATATCGATCTACGCAATTGGCTCGAGCGGAGTATTAACGCCCGCGGGGACGGTTCAAACGGGAAACAATCCCGTAGCCATAGCTCTGCGAAATTGATTTCGGAACAGCATCGAAGCTTCCCCGACCGGAGCGTTGAGTGGCCGCGTGACTTCAGGCATCCGTGCCGTTAGGAGAGATTATTCTACTTTACTTACGGAGCAATGCCTCCAGGAACTCTGGCGGCGGACAGTAGTTATGCCTCTGAACGTAATGACAGATCAGAGTGGGTGCCGCATATACGACTCCGTTCTTGCCGGGAACCCTTATCTCACCGCTTCCCACAATTAAAAGCCAAGGGCCCAATATCGCACGAACGGGGCGGGAACATGGCGACGGCGGTGACTCTAAGGAGCCGTAAGGGCAAAAGTGATATCCGCGACAGCAGTTCACTGGTTTCTCACAAAGTCGAAACAACCTCTCAACTGCCTCATGCTCTATGCCCCCCTTGCTGAATGGAACACTCGGATCGAGCCACCCGACATTCAGTAACCTCTCGTTAAACTTCGGCTCAACAAACCGATACCGATAAGGGCTCAGATCTGCGAAGTAGGTCAATTCGTATACTCCTTCGCATTTTGCGGGAAACTGTGCGGACGCATGGCCTCACCTCGATGTTCGATTCGAGGCTGCTTTGCGGTGAAGTGCATTTAGGTCAATCCAATAGACGATTGCTGATCGGCGCATAGGCGTCAATTCTGCGGTCGCGCAGGAAAGGCCAATTGCGGCGGATGTCTTCGAGGGCTTTCAGGTCGACATCACCCATCAGGATTTCTTCGCGGTCGTGCGAGGCCTCGGCGATCACGCGGCCGAAGGGATCGCAGAAAAACGATCCGCCCCAGAATTCGAGTCCCTGGCCGGGAGCGGACTTGCCGCGGATGTTACCGGTTTCGAAACCGACTCGATTGACGACCGCGACGTAGACTCCGTTGGCGATGGCGTGGGCGCGTTGGATGGTACGCCAGGCGTCGTGTTGAGCCACGCCGAACTCGGCTTTCTCCGCGGGATGCCAGCCGATCGCGGTGGGATAGAAAAGCACAGTCGCTCCTTGCAGCGCGGTGAGACGCGCGCCTTCAGGGAACCACTGATCCCAGCAGACGAGCGTGCCCATGCGACCGACGCTGGTATCGAGGGCGCGAAAGCCGAGATCGCCGGGAGTGAAATAAAACTTTTCGTAGTAGAGCGGATCGTCGGGGATGTGCATCTTGCGGTAGAGGCCGCTTAGCTCGCCGTTGGAATCAAAAATTGCGGCAGTATTGTGATAGATGCCGGGAGCGCGCTTCTCGAACAGTGACGCGATCAGCACAACTCCGTGCTGGCGAGCGGCGGCTGCCAGTTTTTCGCTGCTGGGGCCGGGGATCGGCTCGGCGAGGTCGAATAAAGAATGATCCTCACGCTGGCAGAAGTATTGAGTTTGAAATAGTTCAGGTAGGCAAACTACTTGCGCTCCGCGTCCTGCGGCATCGGCCACGCGTTCCAGGGCTTTCTCAAGATTCTGTTCCGGCTCCGGTCCGCACGACATTTGCACCAGGGCCACGCGAAATTTATCAGGGGGCACGTTCATATTCTTCCGATCAAATATAGCAGTTAGATGTGGGATGCTGGCTTCGGGCTTCAGCGGTCGGGCTTCGGCAAAACAACTACTCAGGAGCCATTGCTTCCGTAATGGTTGGGACTACCTCCACGGGGAAGTTCACGGATCGGGCGATGAAGCACAGGTGATGTGCTTTGTCGTGAAGAGCTAGGGCTTTGGAGCGATCGTCGCCGGGAGAAATTGTGACCGTTGGCCGCAGAATTACTTGTTTGAACTCTCCCGAGCCGTCGGCATTTTCCTGCATGACTCCGGAAGCGGCATCGTGATAATCGACGACGGTGATGTGGTTCACCGCGCACAGATGCAGGTATGAAAGCATGTGGCAGGAGGAAAGACTGGCGACCAGAAGTTCCTCCGGGTTGTAGCGCGAAGGGTCGCCGCGAAAGCTGGGGTCGCTGGAGCCCTGAATCGGCGGCTTGCCATTGGAAGCGATGGTGTGGTCGCGGCGATAGCTCTTGTATGTTTTGGTGCCTTCGCCGGTGTTTCCGGTCCAATCCACCTGGACTTCATAGGTGTGCTGTTTCATCGTTGTTTCTTTCTCCGATTTTCTTTCTTGTGTTCTTTTAGGATACGTCTAATGATCGGGCAACACTTGTTCGCGCGTCCACGCCTCGGAGACCTCGCGCCCTTTTACTACGTCGTCCACGACAAGTATCAACTGATGGTTGTGATCGCTGTAGAGTGCTTCGATGTTGATGCCAGCCTCGGCCATGCGGCGCGAGATTTTGCCGAGTTGACCCGGTTCAGTTTGGTTTAGCCGCTGGATGAGGACATCGCGCTCTTCGAGAACCTGAAATCCTGCGGCGTTCAGCGTATTGCGGGCGGCCGTACCATCTCCGAAAAGGAAGTGCGCCACGCCCTGGCCTTTGACGACCCACGCACCTCCGCCCTCGATGCTAATCCCAACGCGGTCGAGAGCAGCGCCCATCTCGGCTAGGGCGCCGGGGCGGTTATCGAGCGCAATCGTTAGATCTTTCATGATTCGATCTTTCCTGAATTAAGACTAGCGCGAACTCCTGCAACTATGTTTCAATATGCATTGAACTATGAGTGCAGAACTATGAATGCAGATTCTATTGCACGTATCGCCGGACTGATCGGCGAAGCAGGACGCATCCAAATGCTTACGGCTCTTCTCGACGGTCAGGGCCACCCCGCCGCTGAGTTGGCGATGGTGGCGTCGGTTTCTCCGCAGACGGCTAGTTCCCATCTTGCCAAGCTGCTCGAGGGTGAACTCATCATTTCTGAACGCAGAGGCCGGCAGAGATTCTTCCGCCTGAAGAATTCCGACGTGGCGACGGCGATTGAAGCCTTAGGCGCGCTCGCGGAAGATTCTGGGACTGAGACTATGCTCGAACTGCACTTTGCCCGCACCTGCTATGACCACCTCGCGGGCGTGCTGGCCATTGCCCTGCGCAACGAGCTTGTAGGGAAGGGAGTCGTGCGCCAGGGGAAAGACGCTTTTCTGGTAACGAGCGACGGCGAGCGCTTTCTGCGCCGCTTTGAAATTGATACCAGCGCGCTGCTGAAGGTGCGGCGGGCATTTGCTTACAAGTGTTTGGACTGGACGGAGCGCCACCACCACATTGGAGGCTCCGTTGGAGCTGCGTTGCTTTCGCGGTTTATCGAGATGAAGTGGCTGGCGCGGATGCACGACACTCGCGCAGTCCGCCTGACGCATGCGGGAGAACGCGGATTCGAGCAAGTGTTCGGCATCCGGCTTGAGGCGCTTCGAACTCTGCCCGCGGCGCGTGCATCGGTTCACAAGGTTCCTGTAAAGTAATTGGTCGGGAAGTTTGCGAATCAGCTCGGAGGCGTCCTCTTGAAACATAGCAATCATAGCGGCGGGCATTCCACGGGAAAATCTCACAATAGTGCAGGGCACGGCGGCGAGGGTAAGGATCGTCATCTGCACAATCCGATTGCAGACCGGCTGATTCCGCTGCAGCCGCTGGATCTGACGCAGGTGAAGTCCATCGACGATCTGGTGCGAGCCATGTCAAAAACGGCTTTCACCGGACGGCAACTGGGCGAAGCGGCTGACGTGCTGGAGGCGATGGCGCGCGACGAAGAGTGTTTTGTCGTGATGACGCTCTCGGGCGCGATGACCGTGGCCAAACAGGGGCTGATCGTAACCGAGTTGATCGATCGTGGCATTGTGAATGCCGTGGTTTCAACAGGGGCCCTCATGGCGCACGGGCTAGTGGAAGCTACAGGGCGGGCGCATTTCCGTTACAACCCAGAAGTCTCCGACGAAGAACTGTATGAGCAGGGCTACAACCGGGTTTACGACACGCTGGAGCCGGAGCAGAATCTGGACGACGTGGAAGAAGTGATGTCGGCGGTGCTCGAGGGTTGGGATCACAATGAGGTGATGTGCTCGTATAAGTTGAATCACGCGATCGGAGCTTACCTGGCGAAGCACGCGGGCGAGCAGCGCGGAATTTTGAAGTCGGCGCATTCGATGGGCGTTCCGGTTTTTGTGCCGGCGTTCAGTGATTCGGAGATGGGGTTGGATACGGCATTGAACAATCGTCTGCGGGAATCGACGGGGCGGCACAAGATTCGCTTCGATCCGTTCGAGGATCTGGAGCATTTTGCGGCGACTTTGCTCCGGCAGAAAAAGCTGGGCATTCTAACGATTGGCGGTGGAGTGCCGCGCAACTGGTCACAGCAGTTTGGTCCTTTCTGCGAGTTGCGGCACCGGCGGTTGGGCGAGAATGTGCCGCTGAAGCGGTATCACTACGGACTGCGGATTTGTCCGGAGCCGGTTTACTGGGGCGGATTGTCGGGCAGTCCTTACAGCGAGGCTATTTCGTGGGGCAAGTTTGTGCCTCCGGCGGAAGGCGGGAAGTTTGGGGAAGTATTTGTGGATGCCACGGTTGGCTTGCCGCTGATTGTTGCCGCGGTTTTCGAACGGCTGGATAAGAAGGGAAGCAAGGCCAGCAAAGGAAAGACGGCTACGGCACGGAAATAAGGTTATGTCCGCCTCGGGGTGGGGCTAGTTAGCTCCGGCCTCTGAGGTGGACGAATCGGCGGTGGCGAACTGCGCATCGCCTGAGTCTTCCAATTCTTCAGATGGGCTAGCTTCCGCACGGCTCTTGCGGTAGAGCGGCGCGAGAATGCTGTTTTCCAGCACCTGCGACTCGGCCTCAACCCAGTCTTGCAGGGCTAGGCCTTCGGCCTGGCCGCGCTGGTCGTAAAGACGCTGCGCGTGCAGGCGGATCTTTCTTTCGAGCAACTCGGTCATGAGTGCTTGCTGCTTCTTTCTACGGGTATCGCGGTCCACAACTACTCCTTGGGTCTAAATCGGTGTTTTCTACTAGGTCTATTCTATGGGAAAACTGTTAACGAAAGATTACATCGGGGAGGGCTTAGGGGTTACTAAAGTATAAGTATAACATAGGGACGCGCGTGGTCGATTGAATGCGCGAGGAAGCTATATAAGCGACGTGTTTTAAGCTAGATAAGACGGATAGTCGCAAAGCGCGACAGCGGCACCCCGCAGGGGCTGAAGCCCAACGACTTTCGTGGTCTTAGATGGCACGACTGAAAGTCGTGCCCTTCCCGGTCTATCCTGGACAGTTTCGAGGGAGCGCAATCACGTTCCCAGCTCTAATCAAAAATCAACACCGCCGAGGCGATCACGGTCGTCCACAGGCCGCGCTTGTCACCGACGGCCGATTGCGTCACGTTGGCGGTGCGGACGATTTTGTTCGATAGCCGGTAGATCTGCTTCTTCTCATCCCAAGAGCGGTCGGGATCGAACTCGACGTTAAGGGTGGTCGCCAGCATTTCGGCGGCTAGTTCTTCGGCGTATTCGCCGGCGGCGTCTTCGGTCTCGCCGAAGGAGTGGTGCTCGCTGAGGTATCCGTAGGTGTTCCGGTCGGAAGGGATGGCTACGCCGATGGAGGAGGCCAGCAGACGATGGGCTTCGTGGGTGGAGTTCTCAGCCACCACGGCAAAGACGACTTCGCCGGGATTGAGGTACTTCACGCCTTCTTTGCGGGTCAGCATTTTGCAGTTGGGCGGAAAGATGGAGGAGACGCGAACCAGGTTCTGCGCCGCGATGCCAGCGTCACGCAGGGCCAACTCAAAGGATGTTAAACGTTCGCGGTGTTTCCCAACCCCCTTGGTGAAGAACATCTTCTTGGGAACCATGTCTTTGCCCAACGCTTTGCCTCCGCACGAAAAAATTTTGGATGGAAGAATGCAATTTAACACAATGGTTTGTGAAGGATGTATGAATTTCCATGTCAGAGCGAAAAAAGTAGCACCGCAGCTCAAGGGAAGCGAGCCAAACGCGCGATTATTGTGTCGCGCCGTTACTTATTAAAAGCAGCGCGACGCTTCGCGCGGCTCGCCCAGATCGCCTTCGACTCTGCTCAGGCCAAGCTTCACCGCGCAAAGAACGCTTGCTCAGGATGACAATCAAAAACAAAAAAGGCGGGAAGCCGCTGGCGCGGTTCCCGCCGCTAATGCCCGGTCCGTTTCTTGGGGAGGGCTCCGGGCAAAATCGCGACTACTCTATCACAACGCCGGGCAAGTTGCGCAAGAGCGCGCTCAAGATTTCGTTTTTCCGAACATTCGACGCGATCTTGTGGCGCAACCAAGGTTATTTAGCGGTAACCGAGCTGACCGAGATGGTATCTCCGTCCAGCGAGCCAGTGACCGTGGCTTGTTTGCCGGCCTGCTTGTCGAGAGTGGCCAGGGCCGTCTTGTCGCCAGTATCAAGAGTGTAAATTTTGTCGCCGACGATGAGTGCGTACTTGGAACCGTGAGCCACGCAGGCGCGGGTGCATTCGGCGGCTGGCTCGTCTTCCATGTGCTTTCGTCCGCACATCGAGTCTCCGACCTCGCCGGTCAAGGTGATCTGCTTGGCGGCAGCCAGTGCGTCAACATTGAAAAATGCCACGGTTGAAAAGATGAATATTGCCATTACTGCGAAACACCACGAACTACGGTTCATTCCATTTCTCCTTCGAAAGCCCGGGTTGTAGCGCCGGCGTCTCGCCGGCTGTCGCAAATAGGGATGTGAAGCCTCACTGTCTGCCCTGCGCTCGCCAACACGACAGCCGCCGGGGACGGCGGCGCTACAAATCCAGTGTATCTCTAAGATATACGATCACAAACCACGAAAGTCAGGGACCTCAATGCGTCGCCTTCGCCGTATATTGCAGGTCCACGTCGACAGTTTTGTCGCGAGCAATGGCAGTTACGTGGGAGGCAACATCCCAATCCATGTTGGCGGGGAGCAGCTTTCTGGCCTGCGGCAGAAACTGCTGCAGGTAGGTGGCGTCGTACACGTCGCCGGGTCGAAGCTTCCAGATGGCGCGCAGCCTGCCTTCCAGATTATTGTCGATGCCGCGAAAGGCTAACTCTCCCATGTGGTATACAGAGCCTTCGTTAACCACCAGCTGAAAATCGGCGGTTCCGGCGGCGTCATCGAATTCGGCGTTCGCCTTGACCACGGCAAGGATGCGTCCGTGTGAACTATAGAGCGTTTGCACGGCGCGAAGATCGTCCTCCATCTGAACTGTGTTCGCCGGTTGACCGACTTTGACATGGACAAGCGGCTGCAGCACGTCGGCAGGAAACTCCTTATTGCCGGACCACTCCCAGCGGGCAACTTTATATGCGATGCCGGGAGTAACGGGGAAGGTGACATCCACCAAAGTTTCCTCATGCTTGCTGTCGTTCGCCTCCGAAGTTGCCGGCTTGACGACTTTTACTTGAGGTACAGCGCACGCAGCCTTGAGGTAGCCGCGCTCGTGGTACACCGGAAGCAGCGTGTGCTCCACAAAGGAATTCAAAAGCACGTGCGAATATTCGCGGGTGGAAAGCTTTTCGGCTGCAGCCTGGAGCAATGGTAGCTCGCTGGCTCCGACGCCGGTGAACTCGACTTGGTGGATTCGGATAGTGACGTTCGAGACGCTGTAGTCGAATGACGCTAATCGATCGTTCTTGCCGGCCGTGCGCAGGTAATCGACATGGCCGGGAATGTCGTTTTCTACCAGCAGGGCCTGCAGGACATCGGACACACGATCGGGTAATCGGCCGGTAGTGGGCAATTCTCCATCGAAAAGTGGAACGCGTTCGTGCACTTTCTGGAGCAGGTCCTGATCAGCGAACCAAATAAAATCAATAAAGTGGGCGGGGACGAACTTTTCGGCGTCGGTGATCTGAAACGTCAGCTTAGCGCCAGCGGAAGAATAGGTGTAAGTGAAGGCAACATTGGCAAATGCGCCACTCTCTCCCAAGATTCGGGCGGCTTTGCGAAAGTCTTCATCGCCGGCAATGGTTCCAATTGGCAGTCCGCTGGCGGCGGCGATTTCCTCCTGGGTAAAGCGATTGCTGCCGGTCGCTTTGACTTCGATGAGTTTGTAGGTGGTGGTGGACGCCGGCCGGATTTGCGCAGCTACAGAGCATGGCAGGCCGAGGCAGGCGGTAGCCGAGCTGAAGAGGGCCAGGAGAAAGCGCGCGCGAGGTATTCGGGGAGTCGTCGTCATCTGCCGAGCTGAGATCGATATCTGGGCTTATGTTACGGCAGATACGCGCGTGGAGCTACTGGATAGCTTCTCTTCCGCCCCCTTCGGGGCTTCTTTCTGTTCTGCTTCTTACCCACGGCTAACGCCGTGGGCTGCATTCTTTCGCCGCTTCGCGGCTGGGGCCGCTGGTCCACTTTCCGCCTCGTCATCTGCTGAGAATTACTGCTTCAACTGCTTCTCGATGGCAGAGACCACTTCTTTCGAATCCGGTGTAACTGCCGGTTCGAAGCGCTGGACCACATTTCCATTGCGGTCGATGAGGAACTTGGTGAAGTTCCACTTGATATCGCCGGTCATGCCCGGCCCCGTGTCTTTGGTCAGGTAGGCGTAAAGCGGAGCCTGGTCGGCGCCTTTCACTGAAATCTTTGAGTACATGGGGAAGGTCACGCTGTACTTGCGGGTGCAGAAGGTCTTGATCTCTTCATTCGTGCCCGGTTCCTGCGCGCCGAAGTTATTGGCAGGGAAGCCGAGGATGACAAATCCCTGATCTTTGTATTTCTCATAAGTCGCTTCCAGAGCGCTGTATTGAGGAGTGTAGCCGCACTGGCTGGCCACGTTGACGACGAGAACCACTTTGCCTTTGTAGTCGGCCAGCGGCGCGGGTTTGCCATCGATGGAGTTGAGCGTGAAGCTATAGATTCCCGAAGCGGCGAATAAAGATCCAGCCATAATCAGCAAGGCTCCAAACAAAAGATAACCGCGAACTTTCACCAGCAATTGCAAGTAAGACAGTCTCATTTGACGCTCCTGGCTCCTAATCCGCATTTCCTACGAGTGGCAGCGCTCCATCAAGCGGCAGATTTAGCTGTGGAAGCACTAGGATTGAAGAATAGCGGGCCTGAGGAGGACGCGCAACCGGACAAATGTAAAATCTGTGTCTTTTTGGAAGTTAGAAGATGAGGAATATAAAGTGCCAGCCGGACAGATTCGAGATGGCCCCGATTCGAATCTATCCCAGATTGCTGACAGTCTGAATTATTAAGCTCAGGGACTCCGGTTACGCCGTGGTGCTTAGGCTATGTCTGGTGGTCTGCTTCACGATTCTGATGAGCCTCATGCTCCTGGGTGACCCGGAAGGCCGGACGGCATCCTGATCAGTTGCGTCCATTAGACCTTCCTCGATGGCATCAACCGCTAGGTGAGAGTGCTCCAGGACGGCAAGAAGGTACTTCTGGGCAATCGGACGATCAGCCGGATGAATGAGATCCCACCACCGGCGAATCGACTCCTGGACATCAGCCTCCGACTTTTCGCCCACGACCAATGCGTCAATCAGCCGGTAAACCTTGCTTTTGATCGCCTGATAGGACACCGATACTTCTTGTGGCATGTAGGCTCCGGAACTCTGAATGGTGGGTCAGCAATCCGCGAGCCAAACGTTAGGTGCTTACGTTGCAAGTCTTTGCAGACTTTTCCGCTGCTCCAGTAATTCTATGGATGGGATAAATCTGATTACCGGATATGAATTCTGGAAGTTTGGAGCATTACTTCCAGCCTTCCATAGTTCCCGACTGGATTCCCGGCTAGCGCAATGCCCGAAAGTCCTTGAGGAACAGGTTACAATGTTCCGCTTCCCATCAACCCGTTCGCGGATGATCCCATGCAAGTCCCCATGCAAGCCATGGGCGATTGGTGGGCGTGGGGCACCGGCTGTAGATTCTGAGGCAAAACAGACTTGGCAAAAGATACTTCCTGGAGGCTGGATGAAAAGAGGGTGGATGAAAACATTGGCGTGGATTCTTGTATTTCCGGTACTCATTTCGGCTTTAGCGGCAGCGCAAACCACGCCGCCGGCCAGCGATCGGGTTCAGAACGATCGGATTCAGAACGACGGCGAGGATCGAATGTTCTTTCCGCGCGATATGTTTTGGGGCTGGGGAGAGCTGGATTTGGCGCCCCCGCATAACGAGATTGACCCCAACCTTTGTGCGGGCAATGCCGGGCAGTACGGCGGCGTCAACGCGCCGTGCAGTATGTTTGCGCGCTACATGCTCTCGGGAATGCTGGAAGTCCGTCCTTTCGGCCGGGGACAGTTGCGGCGATTCATGGTGTTTGGCGCGCCCTCCTTCCTGTTTGGTAAGACGGTCCCGCAAACGCTCTATACCTGGTCTCCTGATGCAATCGGGGTCGAGCACTCGTGGGGAGGCGCCCTCTATATCGCCAAGGGATTCGAGTTTCGGGTAACGCAGCACTTCCTATTCGATCGCCTCGGAGCGCGCGATACTAACCTCGGCGTGGCCGATCTCGGCAATAACGGGCCTTGGGGCCGCTATATGACGGTGGGCGTGCGTAAGTATTTCGGAACACGCAGGTGGTGAGCGGCCAATCCGCCTACGCCGGCACGGGCGGAAGTGACGGCCGCCGAGCCCGCTGAACCAGCCATACGACAAAGGCGACGAGCAGACCCAGGATCATGAACGGAGCCAGGAGGATGGGCACGATCCAGCCGCGTCCTCCCATGGTCGTTACATCGCCGGAGATGGTGGCTCGCGAGTCACGTCGAATCTCGCCACCGAATAGAGTCACATCGCCAGCGACCTTCACAGCCGGATCAAGCCGAATGTTGCCGCCGAATGCAGTGACGTCTCCGGCGACTTGTCCCTGGTCTTCCAGGACAATGCTGCCGGCGAAGACGGTCACATCACCCGCTACCTCGCCGCGCACGTAGATGCTGCACCCAAAGCAGGTGAGATCGCTGACTTTTTCGTTGGGACCAATGGTGATGTTGTTGCCCCACGAGGTGCGTTCGGATTGGTTCCTGGCGAACCCCAGCGTTGACAACGTAAGGAAGAGCAGCACACATGTGCTTAGCAGTGGGTAGCGGCAGGTATGATGCGCCATGAAGATGCCCTCTTTAATTCAGTTCTTGAGACTGGATTATGCCACAGACGGCGATTTCTCTATAATGAAAGGTTTTCCAATACTACGTGCACTCGATAGGGAGGCTGGTAATGGCGGGCTCTTATAACGGCGTGGCGGTACCGTCGAATGGAAAGAAGATCGGATATGCGAACGGCAATTACAAGGTGCCGGACAATCCGATCGTTCCATTCATCGAAGGCGACGGCACCGGGCGCGATATCTGGAAGGCGTCGCTGCGCGTTTTCGACGCGGCGGTGGAGAAAGCGTATAAAGGCAAGCGCCGAGTCGCGTGGTACGAAGTGTTTGCCGGAGAAAAAGCCAAAGCCAAGTTCGATACCTGGCTGCCGGACGAGACCGTGGATGCAATTCGTGAATTTCGCGTAGCGATCAAAGGTCCGTTGACTACGCCGGTGGGCGGCGGCATTCGTTCTCTGAATGTGGCGCTGCGGCAGATTCTGGATCTCTATGGCTGCGTGCGTCCGGTGAAGTATTACAAGGGCGTGCCATCGCCGGTGAAGCATCCTGAGCGCATGGATATTGTCATCTTCCGCGAGAACACGGAAGACGTGTACATCGGCATCGAGTGGGAAGAGGGAACTGCGGAGTGCGCGAAGCTGATCGAATTTATCAACAAGGATATGTTGAAGGGCGGGAAGAAGCAGATACGGCTCGACTCCGGCGTGGGTATCAAGCCGATTTCGATCACCGGAACCAAGCGCCTGGTGCGCATGGCGATTCTTCACGCGCTCGAAGCCGGCCGCAAGAGCGTGACGCTGGTGCACAAAGGCAACATCCAGAAATTTACCGAGGGTGCATTCCGCAAGTGGGGATACGAACTTGCCACTGAAGAATTTCGCGACAAGGTCATCACGGAGCGCGAGAGCTGGATCATCGACAACAAAGATAAAAATCCGAATCTCACGGTGGCGCAGAATGCCGAGTTAGTCGAACCGGGGATGGAGTTCGCTCCGCCGGCATTTCGCCAGGCGGTGGAACAGGAAGTGAAAGAGGTGCTCGACCGCATCTACGCGACGCACGGCAACGGGCAGTGGAAGAAAAAAATAATGATTAACGATCGCATTGCCGATTCTATCTTCCAGCAGATTGTCATCAGACCTGAGGAGTATTCCGTGCTGGCCACGCCCAATCTCAACGGCGACTACATCTCTGACGCCGCTGCAGCCCAGGTGGGCGGACTCGGCATCGCTCCCGGCGCGAATATCGGCGATGGCTATGCCATCTTCGAAGCCACGCACGGCACCGCTCCGAAGTACGCGGATAAAGATGTGATCAATCCGGGTTCGGTGATGTTGTCCGGAGTCATGTTGTTTCGCCACCTCGGATGGAACGAAGCCGCGGATCTGATCGAGAGCGGAATGGAGAAGGCGATTCTGCAGAAAAAAGTCACGTACGATTTTGAGCGCTTGATGGAAGGCGCAACCAAAGTAAAGACCAGTCAGTTCGCCGACTGTATCATCGAGAACATGGGCGCGGCGGTGCTGGTGTAGAAAGTCAAGATCAAAAGCTTAAACACGGAGGACACAGGGGAATACGGGGTAATTCACTGTAGGTTTACCCTGTGAGACCCTGTGTTCTCTGTGGTAAAGACTTTTTAGACCTAGAAGGAGAAGGACTAATTCATGCGTAAGAAAGTAACGATCGTAGGTTCCGGCAACGTAGGCGCAACCGCAGCCCACTGGATCGCTTCGAAGGAATTGGCCGACGTTGTTCTGATCGACATTATCGAAGGCGTGCCGCAGGGCAAAGGGCTAGATTTGCTTGAGGCGATGCCCATCGAGAAACGCGACTCCTACATCACCGGCACCAACGACTACAAAGACACGGCGAACTCTGACATCGTAGTCATCACCGCGGGCATTCCGCGCAAGCCAGGCATGAGCCGCGACGATCTTCTCAACACGAATTACAACATCATGAAGGCCGTGGTCGGTGAAGTGGTAAAGCATTCGCCCAACTGCATTCTGATTATTGTGTCTAACCCGCTGGACGCGATGGCGCAGGCTGCCTACAAGCTGAGCGGATTTCCTCGCGAGCGCGTGGTCGGCATGGCAGGCGTTCTGGATTCCGCGCGCTTCCGCGCCTTCATTGCCGACGAATTGAAAGTCAGCGTCGAGAACGTCACCGCCTTCGTCCTCGGTGGACACGGCGACACCATGGTTCCTCTGCCGCGCTATTCCACGGTCGCGGGCATTCCGATCACCGAGTTGATTGAGAAGACTCGCCTCGAAGCGCTGGTGCAGCGCACCCGCGACGGCGGCGCGGAGATCGTGAAGTATCTCAAGACCGGCTCAGCTTACTACGCGCCCTCGGCTGCGGCGACGGAGATGGTAGAGGCAATTCTAAAAGACAAGAAGAAGATTCTGCCTTGCGCCGCGTACTTGCAGGGTGAGTATGGCATCAGCGGCCTCTACGTCGGCGTGCCGGTGAAGCTGGGCGCGAAGGGGATTGAGCAGATCATCGAGATCAAGCTGACTGCGGAAGAGAAGACTGGGCTCGATAAGAGCGCGGCGGCAGTGAAGGAGTTGTGCGGGGTGATTGGGGTGTAGACTGTTTCCGCAAGGAGCGGGTATGCGGCATAGAGTGCTATTCATCGCGGCAATTCTTCTGGTTTTGGGCGGTGCGTGGTTTGTATTGCGGTACGAATCCGTTCACCGCCTGACATTGCGTGCCTATTTCCGTCACGTCCAAAATGTTCAAAAGGGAATGCCTGTCTGCGTTGATGGCGTTCAAGTTGGCTCCGTAGATACGGTAACTGTACGCCCGGAACTCGGCGAAAAGCCCGTCGAAGTCGTGCTGAACCTACGCACGCCGTATGAGCTGCATATACCCTCGAAATCGACAGCACAGGTAGCCGAACTCGGAATACTGCGTCCTACGGTTGTGGATATCGATACACGTGAAGCGCAAGGTTCGCCTATACCAAATGGTGGTACCGTCGAGGGACTTGAGTCGAGGGACGATCAGACTGCACATGCGTTGGGTGTTGTGGTCAAAGCCTTGGCAGACCAGGCAAAGGAAGGGAAATCATCCGGTGAGACTGAGAAGGCCAAACCTCCCCGCTAGTTCTGATTAAATAAGTCCGCGATCATGAACTCTTCGAGCATTGCTCGATTCTAATGTTGCGCACTCGCCGCGTCGTGATACGAATATAAGTCTGAATGAAAGAAATCGGCTTCTCTGAATTTAGGGCTAATTACTCGGCGATCTTCGAGCAGGTGCGCAAGACGCGCCAACCGATTCGCGTGACCTACTTGGGCAAGCCGCTGGCTGAAATCGTACCGCTGTCGCCAGCGAATGCAGCGGCCGAATTCGACGAGGACAAACCTACGCCGAAGAAGTCGCGGAGAAGCGCGCGGCGCAAGTCAAAAGCTTACCTCCGGCGCTGAAGAGTGTGTATCTTTTCAACGGTCTGACGGCACGACTAAACGTAGTACCCTTCCCGAACCCACTTCCAAATCTTCGCGTCTCGCCTTACCTATCTCTCTCCGCCATAAAATCATCCCGGCACTTCTTCGCCTCCGTAACCAGTTCCGCAAACTCCGGTGTGCCTCGCAGCTTTGCCCAGGCGGAATCGTTCTGCAACCCCGAATAGGCGCAGAAGTGATTGGCAACTGAGCCCTTTAGCATATTCATCGCCAGCTCTTTTTGCCCACAGAAGAGAATATCCCCGGCGGTCACGTAACGGACCTCGGGATCAGGATCGGCGGTAATAAAGGCTGCTGCTTCGCGCGCCTGTTTAACAGCGTCTTGGGACGACGGGTTGTCCATACAAGCAATCGCCAAGCGAGACCAGCCCAGGTTTGGAAAGTTTCGCGCGATTTCTCTGGCTTTCGATAATTGTCCATCGCGAATATATTCCCGCGTCATGTTGCCCGAGGACCACTCTGTCCCGGTATCAAGTTGCAGGAATTGCATGGCGCGGCCGTAGTTGCCCAGCTGATCGAAGGTGAAAGAGCAGGAGCGGAAGCGATAATTTCCCGGATCCAACGACAGCGCAGTGTCGCACTCGTGAGCGGATTCCTCGACGGCGCCGCCGTAGCGAAGCACGTAGGAGAGGGCGAAGTTGGCATAGGCGTTCTCGGGATGCCGCGCCAGCAAGGCTTTCCCGCTTTGATAAGCCTTGATTACCTCCCCGCGTTCCACCTCACCGAGCATGATTTCGGCTGCCGGATCGATATAGTCGGGATCGAGGGACAAGGCTCTCGAGAATGCGGCGACCCCGCGCTGAAAGGCCGCGTCACCGCCGTTACCGTAGGCCGAATCGTAGTGGTAGCGAACTCCCAACTCGTCCCAGGCGGGCGCGTAGGTGGGGTCGAGGCCCACGGCGCGCTCGAGCATGGCGATGGCATCTTTGTTTGGCGCCGGATCATGTGGCAGAGAAACGCTGCGAAGGTAGAGATCGTAGGCTTCTTCGTTCTTGGGGCGCGTTGCGCCTTCACCCGAATTCGTTCCTGCACCGAGAGCCGGGACCAGGCCCTGACGCACCTTGGAGGTGATCTGTTCGCGCATGGCAATCAGGTCGGGCGCGGCAACAATCGTGGTATCGCGCCAGAGAGTGCGGTTGTTCTCGACGTCAATCGCTTCGAGAGTGATCTGCAACTGCGAGCCTTCTTTTAGAAAATGCCCGGTGACCACGTCCGTCACGTGCATGGCGTGACCGGCCTCCTGCAAGTCGACTGTAGGTGAGTCGTACTTGCTGGTCGTCGCAAACGGACGGATGGAGAGCGACGGAACATAGCTGAGCGAAGTGGCGATTTCGTCGGCCAGGGCAAGGCGTAGAAAATCCAGATCCTTGTCGGCTCCCAGGTTTTGCAAGGGAAGGACTGCGAGGGTTTTAGGGCCGGCGGAGCTCGCGGCAGGCGCGGCCTGACGTCGCGTCTGCCAGAATAAAACAGCGGACAGCACAACAACCGCAACCGCCGCAGCAACTAGCGCGATTTTTCCGTAAGAACGTCTCTGCGCGGCGAGGGGCGCAACACTATTTTCGGCGACCACGCTGCGCTGGCCTGAGCTTGCCGGTCCTGCGGCACCTGCTCCGCTTCCTGAATCCATCAGCAGCGCGCTACGCCCCGAGTCCGTATCCCGCTTCAGGCGTTGCAGGTCGCTGCGCATCTCCGAGGCGTGCTGGTAACGTAGATTGGCGTCTTTTTCCAGCGCTTTGTTGATGATGTCTTCGAGCTTGGCCGGCACATCGTGATTCAGCCGCACGATGGGGACGGGTGCACGATTCATGATGGCTTCGCAAATCACCGCCGAGCTCTCTCCGTGGAAGGGAACGTCGCCCGTCGCCATTTCATAAAGAACGGCACCGAAAGAGAACAGATCGCTGCGGGCGTCGAGATCGCGGCCGCGCACCTGTTCCGGCGACATGTAGGCCACGGTGCCGAGCATTGTGCCAGGACTGGTCAGGTGAGCATCATCCATCGTCTGCAGATTATCGATAGACGTTTTCTGCGCGCCTCTGCCCGCTCCCACCTTCGCCAGGCCGAAGTCGAGGATCTTGGCATGTCCGCGCTTGGTCACAAAGACATTCGCCGGCTTAATGTCGCGGTGCACAATGCCTTCGGCGTGGGCGGCGTCGAGCGCGTCGGCGATCTCAATCGCCAGATTGATTAGCGTGTCAGTCTCCATCGGGCGGGAAGCGATGGCGTGTTTGAGCGTGAGGCCGTCCAGGAATTCCATGGCAATGAAAGCCTGGCTGTCGTGCTCGTCGATTTCGTAGATGGTGCAGATGTTGGGATGGTTCAGGGCCGAGGCCGCCTGGGCCTCACGCTGGAAGCGGGCTAGCGCCTGCGGATCTTTGGCAACTTCATCCGGCAGGAATTTCAGGGCGACAAAGCGGCGTAGTTTGAGGTCTTCCGCCTTGTAGACTACGCCCATGCCGCCACCGCCGAGCTTTTCAACGGTTCGGTAGTGTGAAATAGTTTGCCCGATCACTGAAGAATCCTACGTGGGCGAGTTGGGCAAGTCAACGAATCGGGCTGACCGGTAGTGGGTCTTTATGATTTCCGGTAGTGGGTCAGTTTGAAACTGAACCACTACCTGATTTCCACAGGTAATGCATTGCTAGTGAATCCGTGGCATTATGGAGCCATGCCTCGGCTGTGGCGCTCTGGTTCACGTACTACAACTTTTGCCGCGTGCATTCGACGTTGCGCGTTACTCCAGCGATGGAAGCTGGCATCTCCAATCACGTGTGGAGTGTCGAAGAACTGTGCGACCTGCTACCCGCGAATCACAGTATCGGCGTGCAAACAGACAAGGCACTCGTTCTGAAGGCGCTCGGAGAACAGGCGAGTTAAATGAGAGCATTCAGCATCGTCTGGTATGGGGCGGTCAGCCTGTTCTTGGCCTACTGTGGCTGGCTCCCGATCTTTAAAACAAGCACAATTGTCAGCCGGGCACATCGCCAATACGGTTGCAAATTCTTCCTGAAGCCTTGGTATTCAATATTCATGCGCTGCGTAGGAATCTTCATTTGGCTGCTGACTGCCCTAACGGACTATGCATTGCTGACACTGAGATAATTGCATCACCCTGTGGAAATCATAAAGACCCACTACGGCTGACCCGCTTAGACTTTCTCGATCGTGACCTTCTTCACCACTACATCCTTGTTCGGCTTATCATTACGTCCACGCGGGACTTCGGAAATCTTCTTCACAATATCCTGACCCTCGACGACTTCACCGAAAATCGTGTGCTTGCCCGTCAGCCAAGTCGTGGGCGCAACAGTAATAAAAAACTGCGAGCCGTTGGTATTAGGGCCGGCATTGGCCATTGCTAGCTTGCCTGCCTTATCGAGTTTGTGGGGTGAGCCCTTGGTTTCGTCTTCGAATTGGTAGCCGGGACCGCCCATACCGGTGCCTTGCGGATCGCCGCCCTGGATCATGAAGTCGGGAATCACGCGGTGAAAAATCGTGCCGTCGTAAAGGCGGTCGTTGGATTTCTTACCGGTGCTGGGATGCTTCCATTCGCGTTTCCCTTCGGCGAGTTCAATGAAGTTGGCTACGGTTTTGGGTGCATCTTTTTCGAAGAGGCGGCAGACGATCGTTCCCTCGGACGTTTCAAAAGTAGCGTAGGTTCCCGCTGGACGGCTCATAAGTGTATTTCTCCTTGGAATGAATGGCTCTGATTTTAACAGGAGGCGGGAACACGGGCTGTGAATAGAAGACTCTACGGCCGCAGATTTTGAAAAAAGAATGCCTGCGCCTCGAAAGCCAACTGCTTACGCGCTTCCGGCTTCCGAAAAGTGTGGCCGTCTTCTATCTTCACCAACTTCACCGCAACACCCGCCTGCTTCAATTTGTCGGCGAGTTCCTCCGCCTGTGCCATTGGCACGTCTGAATCCTGGGTGCCGTGAACAATCAGGAAAGGGGAATTGCTCTTGGAAATATGAAACACAGGCGACGCGTCGCGCCAGATTTCCGGATGATGGGCGTAGTCTCCGCCGAGAAATGCGGATAGAAATGCATCGCCGTCGGCATCACGATTGGTAGTGAAATCGGTCGGCCCGCTTACATCCACCACCGCCTGCACCTGGCTTGAGTACTTGGCGAGGGCCGGATCGGAATTGTCGCGAGTAGTTTCCATTCCCAGTAAAGCTGCCAACTGCGCACCCGCAGAGTGCCCGAAGGCACCGATATGATCGGGATCGATTTTGTATTTTGCCGCGTTGGCGCGAATCCAGCGAACCGCACGCTGCACGTCGTC
The DNA here is from genome assembly GCA_963838015.1 of uncultured Acidobacteriaceae bacterium. Lineage (GTDB taxonomy): Bacteria > Acidobacteriota > Terriglobia > Terriglobales > Acidobacteriaceae > Sulfotelmatobacter. The sequence continues at coordinate 331,168 of CAWIPG010000003.1, forward strand.
GAGTTGCGCCGGCCAGCGATTCTCGGTGCCATGGAATAAACGGTAGTCGACCGAGAAGGCCACAAAACCGGAACGCGCCAGAAACATGCCCATCGCGCGCATCGTTCCTTTGTCAAAGCTCGTCCAACCGCCGCCATGGATGAGAACCACCGCGGGACGCAAATCTGTGTGCTCCCCCGGCCCGTAAACATCCAGCAGCAGGGGATGTCCATCGACTGTCCCATAGGAAACATCCTGCTGAACGGAAGGTGAGGAATTATCAGATGAGGCGGCGGACGGCTGAGCAGTCGTCTGCGGCTGTACACGCGGCGTTTGCGCAAACAAGGCCGCAGCCGTTCCAAGTAGCAACAAGTTCAGAAGAACAACAAACCTAACCATGATGAAATATTTTAAGTTCCGTCTGAGCACTTCTTCAACGGCTATCGGCGGAACCAGGTTGAAAAAAGCTAGTTCGGAGTGGAAGCCTTTGGAGCCGCGGCTACCGGCTTCCGCGCCGGAGGCCTGGCCGCAGTCGCTCCACCGTGCAGAATTGTGACGTGAATAATTTTGACGGGCCGGAATGGACGATTGTTCATCGGATCAGTTGCCATGCGCGCAATCTGCTTCACCAACGCCACCGTGGCGTCGTCGCATTGTCCGAAGATCGTGTAGCCGCCGTTGAGATGCGGCGTGGCGACTTCTGTGATGAAGAATTGCGAACCGTTGGTGTCCGGGCCGGAGTTGGCGTAGGCGAGACGGCCGGGCTTATCGAAGAGCAGGTCGGAAGAAACTTCGTTCTTGAATTTGTAGCCGGGATCGCCAGTGCCGTCGCCAGCGGGATCGCCGCCCTGAATCATAAAGTTGGGAATCACGCGATGAAAAATGGTGCCGTTGTAGAGCGGCACGCCGTGCTTGGTGACTCCCTTGGAGGTCGTCCAATCCTTGGTACCGGTGGCGAGACCGACAAAGTTGGCGACTCCGACGGGAGCCTTATCGGGAAACAGCACGCACGTCATATTTCCAACCGTCGTGTCTATGATCGCTGTCGGAGGGCCCGCAGCCGCAGGATGATGAACCGGAGGCTTGGCTGCGGGAGCAGCCTGAGAACTCGACTGAGCCCAGGCGAGCGCACTCATGCAAAACAAAGTTGCGGCGATAAGAACATTACGCATCATTATTCCTCACACATGCAGATCTAATGAAGTGGTTTGGGACAACGTTGCATTGTACGAAAGAAAAGCACGATATGAAAAGCAGCGCGGATTCAGCGCCAACATCAATGCGCCTGCACCTGCATTTCGTGACTCACATCTTCCACCTGTTTAAAAACGCGCAGCAGATTCCCGCCGAGAATCTTCTTGATATCGTCGGCGCTATATCCGCGATCAAGCAGGGCCTGCGTGATCTTCGGCAGGTCGGCCGCGGAATCCATCCCTTGAGGCGTGGCGCCACTGACTCCGTCGAAGTCAGAGCCCAGGCCGACGTGATCCACGCCCGCAACTTTGGCGATGTGATCGATGTGATCGATCAGCGACTTAAAGGGAGGTCGCGGAATCTTCGCCATCCACTCTCGCTCGATGCGATCGACTTCAATATAGTTGACCGGCTTGCCCTGCGCCTTAAACGAGTCAATAAATTTCTGAATTGCGGCCGCCTGATCTTTTTCCTGAGCCCGCAGCGCTTTCAGAAAATTCTCATCGTCAAAGCCAGAAAAAAAATTTACCTGCACCACGCCGCCATTCTTGGCCACCGCGCGCAGCATGTCGTCGGTCATGTTGCGGGGTGCGTCCACGAGCGCGCGAGCCGAGGAGTGAGAAGCAATCACTGGAGCCTTCGTAACGGCGATTGCGTCCCAAAAAGTTTTGTCGGCGACGTGAGAAATATCGACCATCATGCCCAGACGGTTCATCTCCAGTACAACCTGCTTGCCGAAATCAGTGAGGCCGTTGTGGTGCTGAATCTTGGGGTCGTCGATGTCGCCGGACGAGTCGGCCCATTCGTTGGTGTTCGACCAGGAGAGCGTCATGTAGCGCACGCCGAGGCGATAGTAATCGCGCAGCAGGTGCATGTCGTTCTCAATGGAGTGGCCGCCCTCAATGCCCATTAGTGCGGCCAACTTGTGCTCTTTGTGCGCGCGCTCAATATCAGCCACGGAAAAGGCCATCATCATACGGTCAGGATGGTGTGCCGCCTGCTCGTAGACGGAATCGATGAGATCGAAGGTGTGCTGCGCAAAATGGCCTTGATTGGTTTCGGGATCGACCCAGATGGAGAAAAACTCCGCGCCCAGATTGCCACGATGCGCTTTATCGAGGCTGAGGTGGCCAACATCGTTGGGGTCGGTTGAGCCAATGTCGAAGCCTTCGTCGAGAAAACGCTGCGGCGTATCGGCGTGGGTATCGACAACGATGGCCGATTCTTGAATGGCGCGCGCCTTGGCACTGATAGGTGTATCAGATGGATTGGTCGATTGGGCTACTAAAGAAGCGGCGGCAAGTATCAGGCACGAGAGCAAGAGCATGCGGAGATGAGTCATAGGATTTGCGCGAACACGATTGTATAGCCTAATTGTAAAGGCCAGATTGTATAAGTGAACCACTGCGAAAGAAACCAATTCAGCAGAGTGCCATCAGCCCTTGCTCGATGCAGACCTGTAGCGACTGGCCAGTGTTGATCACGGTCTTGGGCAGAGTAATCGATTCGAAACGGGATTTCACTTCCAGATAGAGTTGGGAATTGCGATTCCCGGCTGGGTGCCCACCTGCTGCAGATTGATCCCACAGACGCCGTTTTGCGATTTCTTCCAAGCACACGCACTCCAGAATCCGCCAACTCTGGTGTAAAGAGGCCGCCGCGTTCACAACATTCTCGATCTGGTAGCGGCGAGAGAACGTGCGTCCGTCGAGATAAAGAATGCGCTTTGAATCTTTTCGCAGGAGGTAGCCAGCAGTCTCAAGCATGACCTGTACGCAGAAGTCATCCTGCGGGAAAGAGTACTCGATTTCGTCGGGAGCGAAGAGCGCGTGGCGAATCTCATCCTTACTGAGCACGCGTCCGGAAGTTTGGGCAGCAAGTGCATGTGCAAGTGTGGATTTGCCGGTTCCCGGAAGGCCAGCCATGAGCACGATCATCGTTGTATTAAAGCACGATTGCTGCGGCGTGATCCTCTCCAACCTTATTCAAAGCGGCAGCTCATGAATCGCGCGAAGGAAAAGAATCATCCATTGGACGGAGAAGAAGTTACGACCTAAAAGGAGGCAGGGATGCCGCTGGTTCGAATTTCCTTACGCGAAGGTAAAAGCGACGCATACAAAAAAGCTCTGGCCGACGGAGTGCATCGGGCAATAGTAGAAGGCGCGGATGTGCCGGCGCAGGATCGCTTCCAAATTATTACCGAACACCCGGCGGGCGGACTGATTTACGACCCGACGTATCTCGGCATCACGCGGACGGATGACATTGTCATGGTGCAGATTACGATGTCGACCGGACGGAAACTGGCGCAGAAACGCAAGCTCATCAAACGCATGGCGGAAATTTTGCAGGAAAACCCGGGCCTCAAACCGGCTGACTTGATGGTCAATCTGGTCGAGGTTGCCTGGGAAAATTGGTCGTTCGGCAACGGCGAACTGCAATATACCGTGAGCTGATTGGAGACGCTGATTGGGGCTGACTATTGGGTTGACTTATTCAGCCCGGCTATCAGCAGTAGCCGTAATGGTAGCCGGCTCTGGGTGCTCCATGGGAACGATATCCTGAGTTTCGCGCCATTGCGCATAGCGGCCCGAAACCATGATGTGGAAGACCCACTGGTGACGCTCTTCTTCGGGCTCAACCAGGCCGACAGCCTTCATGTAGAAGAGGTAGTGCTCCATCCAGTGAATCTGCTCCTGAGTCATACCGCGGCGTTGCAAATCAACCGTGAGTCCGGCGAGATGGGACGATGCCGTATCGCCCTCAAATGGAGCAGCGTTGCGATTGTGGCGTCGAAGCTTTTTCTGAATCTTCACCGTACGCACCGCGGAATTCACCTGAATCTGCGCGTGGAAACGGTTGTAATAAGCCTGCGCAATATCCTGAACAAAGTCGCGCGTCCAGGGCCGGCAATAGCGGCGCGAAGGATCGAGGCGCGGATCGAAACGCAAAGTCTCGCCGGCGATGATCGGCTGCAGCGCGCCGCTGGCCTTCAGAGCTTCCAGTTCATCGTCATCCTGAATGCGCGGCAATTCCAGCCGGTCGACCTCGGCATTCTGCGCTAATAGAGATTCGTGTGATGGACGGAACATCGGATTCCACAACGTCCAGTGCAGCAGACGATGGCGTAAAGAGTGGCGAACAGGCTTATGCAGTGTGGTTGCCGCAAACAGCGGGCTGCACAGGCAAGCCAGAAGAGGAAGCAGAGTCAGTTGGCGCTGTAACTTTAGTTTCAAGTGAGTTCCGTAATCTTCCAAACGGCCAACCCACAACCGTTCGGACATTCTATTCCATGCTGTCAAGCGGCCAAACCATTCATTCGAACGGGTAGTTACGGGCGTGTCTATTGAAGACGTCCCGGCCTCGGTTACCACTGGTTACTTCCTTCGTTTTCCACGACCCGCTCTGGCATGGATGGGTGCACGCCAAACACCATCCGAGCCTTGCGGCTCCCCTATGCTCATGTACTGTTAAAGCAATTACTTAGCGGTTAGACGACGGAGAATAGAGCGCCGGTTGCGATTGGAGTGACAAAAAAGGGTAACGAAAAAGAGAACAGCGCAAACCCTTGCGGGATGAGGCTTCCGGCCGTGAGGGCTTACCTCTGTGTTCCGCCGTGTCCCCTGTGTTTAAGATTTATCAGCGCCGGAAAAGATCGCCGATAGCCTGCTTCATCACCGCTCCGCCAACCTCGGAAATGGCCTTCGTCAGAGGAATATCCTTGGGGCAGACTTCCAGGCAATTCTGCGCGTAGCCGCACTCCTGGATGCCGCCAACGCCCATCAACGCCGACAACCGCTCGCGCTCGAGCGCTTTGCCCGTGGGATGCGTGTTGAACAGCCGCACCTGAGCAATCGTCGCCGCGCCCACGAAGCCGGTATCTTCATTGAATTGAGGGCAAGCCTCCATGCAACAGGTGCAGGAGATGCAGCGGGAAATCGGATATGCCTGCTCTTGCTCCTCCGCGGTCATGCGCGGGCCGGGGCCAAGGTCATAGGTGCCGTCGATGGGGACCCAGGCTTTGACGGCCTTGAGATTCTCGAAGATCACGCTGCGATCGGTAGCCAGATCACGCACGACGGGGAACTTCGAAAACGGCTCAAGCTTCACCGGCTGCTCGAGATTGTCGATGAGCGCGGAGCAAGCCATGCGGGCGCGTCCATTGATAAGCATCGCGCACGAGCCGCAGACTTCCTCCAGGCAATTCGAGTCATACGTGATAGGCGTAGTCGCCTTGCCATCGCGAGTAACGGGATTGGCGGCAATCTCCATCAGCGAGGAGATCACGTTCATGCCCGGATGGTGAGCGAGTTCGAACTCTTCCCAGTAAGACTTGGAAGTCGGAGTGTTCTGGCGCTTGATTTTTATGAGGACGGATTTGTTAGCCATTAACGGTTCTCAGTTGTTTTCCTTTTAGCGTCGCCTCGGTAGGAGACCACGAGTCGCCAGATCCAAATCAACAGGCAGAAAGCCCACACCACAATGATCGGCCATCCGAAGTCCCCGTGCCTTGCCACGCTGCTCGCGCCGCTCGCGAGCCAAAGGACACACACTCCTACCCAGAACCATGCCTGTTTGCGTGACGCGCAAGTCTTATTCGGCCTTAGAATTTCGTCAAACATAACAATCACTTTGCGGCGTCATACTTCCTCGGACGCCGCGGAATCAGCGACACATTCACGGATAAACTACTTTTCCCGAAACGAAAATACGTCATAAGAAAAACCACAGGGAAGGGCACGAGTTCCACTCGTGCCAGTTTAAAGTCTCAAAAGACGCGCGGCTTCCAGCCGCTGAGGTTCGCTTTTGAAGCCTGGACGACTCATCTCCCCGCCGGGGACTTACTTCGTAACATTCTCGACGCACCATCGCCGGAAATTGTTCGTCGTCGAAACTTACTTGCGCCTTTTTCTGCAAACACTCTACCGCCATCGGAGGGAAGGCCGCTTCAATTTGCACACATTCGTCGTTATGCCCGAACACGTTCATCTGCTGCTGACTCCGGCGAACGATGTAACGATCGAACGCGCTGTCCAGTTGATCAAGGGCGCCTACTCGCATGAACTCGGAACAATCATCGGTCGCACACAAGAAATCTGGCAGCGCGGATTTACCGACCACCGGATTCGTAACGAAGTGGATTTCGCGCATCATCGAAATTATATTCATCAAAATCCAGTGGAACGCCGCATCGTAACTGCTCCTCGCGAGTATCGCTATTGCTCCGCGTTTCCCGGATTCAAACTTGATCCGTGGCCCTCAGCGGCTGAAGCCGCAAATCTAAAAGCATCCTAACTGGCACGAGTGGAACTCGTGCCCTTCCCGGTTCTAAACGTTTACCTTCACTTCGACTTCTCCGGTGGCGCTACGCGTATAAAAACCTCGTCCCACCGATGATGTTTACCCTGAACCTCTCGGTTTCCGGCAAAATGCTTATCCAATAATTCACAATTCAGCATTCCATCAACATCAATCATTCGCCATCCCGGAATACGGCTGCTGCTTTTACCGCCAACTTGCCAGCAGAATAACCGCACAATCCCATTCTGAATGCCGTAATCGTGAGGCTCGACAATGCGTTCGTTGTTTTTATATACGAACCGGATCAGCCGCTTATTTTCAATTGCCTCCCGTAATAACTGATCCGGCTTTTGATCGACAGCCATTTCAAATTGCATCCGATCCCTCGCTCCGCTCGGGATGACGGCTGCGGGCTCCCGCTTCGCTCACGCCCGCAAAGCACCGTCACTTCGCCGCGTCATACTTCCTCGGCCGTGGCGGAATCAGCGACGTATCTACCGGCTCGAACTCAAACTTCGGCTCATCCGCATCCGGCGCAAAATACGCCTTCGTCGTCTTCAGCAAATTCTTGTCGTCGCGCTCGGGGAAGTCGGGCTTGTAGTGCGCGCCGCGCGATTCGTCGCGCAACCGCGCGCCCTGGGCAATCACCCGCGACAACTGCAGCATGTTGTAAAGCTGGCGGGTGAAGACCACGCTGGTGTTCGCCCACTGCGTGCGGTCGCTCAGGTTCACCTTGCGGAAGCGTTCCAGCATCTCCACCAGCTTCGCATCGGTCTGCTGCAAATTCTTGTTGTAGCGGATGACGGTGCAATCCTTGGTCATCATCTCGCCCAGTTCGCGCCATAGCCGGAAGGGATTTTCCGTGCCCTGATTATTCATGAGCAGGGCATTACTATCTTCCTGTTTTTTCTTCTCGGCCTCGAAAACTCCGTTGCCATCGGGCAAAGCCTGCAAGCCGCGCGCATATTTCACCGCGTTCGGTCCGGCAATGCCTCCGCCGTAAATGCACGATACCAGCGAGTTCGCGCCCAGCCGGTTCGCGCCGTGATATTGATATTCGCACTCGCCCGCCGCGAAAATGCCCGGAATATTCGTCGCCTGATTGAAGTCCACCCACAGCCCGCCCATGGTGTAATGCATGCCGGGGAAAATCTTCATCGGCGTGTCGCGTGGATCGTCGCCCACAAATTTCTCGTAGATTTCGAGAATGCCTTCCAGCTTTCGGTCGAGAATCTTGCGGTCGATGTGCGTCAGGTCGAGATAAACCATCGGCTTGCCATCGATGCCGAGGTTGTGCTCGAAGACGACTTTGAAAATGGCGCGCGTCGCGATATCGCGCGGCACCAGGTTGCCGTACTTGGGATACCACTCTTCCAGAAAATACCAGCGTTCTTTTTCCGGGATCGATTTCGGATCGCGCTTGTCGCCGGCGGTCTTCGGAACCCAGACGCGACCGCCTTCGCCGCGCGCCGATTCCGACATGAGCCGCAGCTTGTCTTCGCCGGGGATGCAGGTGGGATGTACCTGAATGAATTCGCCGTTGGCGTAGAAGCAGCCCTGCTGGTAGAGCGCGGACTGCGCCGATCCGGTGCAAACAACGGAATTTGTCGACTTGCCAAAGATCGCGCCGTTGCCGCCGGTCGCGATGATGATGGCGTCGGCAGGGAAGGTGCGGACTTCCATCGCTGCGCAAATCCATGGCGCAGATGCCGCGGCAGACGCGGTTTCCATCGAGCACCGCGGAAAGAAATTCCCAGTGCTCGTACTTCTTCACCTTGCCTTCGGATTCGTAGCGGCGAACTTGCTCGTCAAGTGCGTAGAGAAGCTGCTGGCCGGTAGTCGCGCCGGCGAACGCCGTGCGGTTATATAAAGTTCCGCCGAAGCGGCGAAAATCGAGCAAGCCTTCGGGCGTGCGGTTGAAGGGAACGCCCATGCGATCGAGCAGATCGATGATGCCGGGCGCGGCCTCGCACATGTCTTTGACCGGCGGCTGGTTGGCGAGAAAATCTCCGCCGTAGACCGTGTCGTCAAAATGCTTCCACGTCGAATCGCCTTCGCCCTTCAGGTTCTTGGCGGCGTTGATGCCGCCCTGCGCGCACACCGAGTGCGAACGCTTCACCGGGACGATGGAGAAGAGATCGACGTTCGCGCCCATCTCGGCGATCTTGATGACGGCGGAAAGTCCCGCGAGGCCGCCGCCTATGACAATAATTTTCGGAGCTGCCATCTTTCCTCTACCGGCCTTCCGTTTTTGCTACCGCTTGAGTCGTTGCAGCCTGACTTGTCGCAGCATGCTTCGATTGCATCGCCGCGGTCCCCGGCTCGATCGGTTGCTGCGGGCGCGACCGGAACGAGGCAAGGCTGGCCAATCCCGCGCCGGTCAACACAAAGAAAAATGCCAGGCACACGATCAGGAAACCGCTTCTGCGCCTTCTCTCCGGAGACGATGCCCCACTTCGCCGAGAACAGCCAGATGCCATAGGCGAAGTGCCACGAAGCCGCGATCAAGCCCACAACATAAAACAGAAAGAACGGAATCTGAAATACCTCGGCCTGCACCTTGCCGAACGATGCGCTCGGGATAGGCATGCAGATCGACTCCGGTAAAGCGCATCGTCTACGTATGCCAGAGGATGTAGACGAAACGCAATGCCGCCAGTCCAGCGCTGCGCGGTATACATCCAGTTGCCGGTCCAGGGATATTCGATCGTATTTCCGTCGCCGCGGTACCAGATGTAGAAGCCGTAGAGCGCGTGGAACGCGATGGGCAGCCAGATCCCAAACAACTCAAGAAAGAAAACCAGCGGAAGATTCGCCAGAAAACTTACCTGGCGGGCATAGGCGTCGGGGCCGCTGATGGCAGTGGAGTTGGAAATCAGAATGTGTTCGAACAAAAACGCGCCCACGGGAACGATGCCGGAGAGCGAATGCAGGCGGCGCAAAAAAAATGAAGTACCCTGAATCCGGCGCGCAAAGGCGCGACCTCGTGTATCGAGCCTTTTGCAACGCCTTTGGTTACCGCTGGAGCAGTAGAACTGGCTGCTGACGCCACGAATCGCTCCTTATAAGTTCTTATTCGTTCTGCTTATCGGTTCAAGAAGGACAAAAGAACTTTTTATTATCCGGCGACAGGAGAAGCGAAGTCAAGAAACCGGTGGACCATGGCCAGTGAGCTGTGGCCAGTTAAGAAGCGTCGCACCATTGTAAAAATTGGCGAAACGCCGCGCCGCGATGGCTGTACTTGGATTTTTCTTCGGCGGTCAGCTCCGCGAATGTTTTTTTTATCTCTGGAAAATAAAACAGCGGATCGTAGCCAAAGCCATTCGTGCCGCGCGGAGCATCAAGAATGATTCCTTCGGCTGTGCCGCGAAATGTGGCCAGCGTCTTGCCGTCGCGAGCGGCGGCCAGTACGCAGACGAATCGTCCGGTTCGTTTAGCGAGCGGAACACCCTTCAGTTCGCGCAGAACCCGCGCGTTGTTGGCATCGTCATCAGTGTTCGCCTCGGCCTCGTGCGGTTCTTTATTTTGCAGATCAGGCGCGGCGTAGCGCGCGGAGTGGACGCCCGGCGCGCCGTTCAGCGCGTCGATCTCCAATCCGGAGTCGTCGGCCACAACGATTTCTCCCGGAGCAGATCGGCTATAGGCTCAGCTTTTTTCTGCGCATTGGCCTCGAAGGTGAGGCCATCTTCGACCACAGCGGGCAGGGAAGAGAAGTTCGGAATGCTGGCGATTTCCACTCCGTGGCGTAGAGCGGCACCAGCAAAGTCGCGCAGCTTGCCTGGATTGGAGGTTGCAATCAGGATTCTTCGCATTGTGATTTTCAAAGTAGCGCCGCCATCTCGGCGGCTTCTTCAGCAAGCCTATAACAAAGCCGGCAAGATGTCGGCGCTACGCCGACTCCACAGCACCAGAAAAAGAATGATGGCCACGATTGAGATCCACCCGCCAGCCGTGCGATCCCAGGTACGCACGAAAATGATCTGCACGCGATTCGTCCCGGCTTCCACCGGCACCAGCATCTGTCCCGTGCCATCTCGCGTACCCGCTTGCACTGTGCGTCCGTTTACTTCCACGCGCCACGCGGGATAGTTGATCAGATGCAAGGCAAGATTATCCGGCGCAGACATTTCCGCCGTGAACAGCTTAAACTCGGGATCCCACTGCAAAACGTGAATCGCCGCATGTGCAGGTCCGTCCACAGTCACGCGGCGGGCAGCTTTGTCGACATTGTAGGAATCGGCTCCCACCGGCACATATTCATCAGTGCCCTCATATCCCGCGCCGATGGCCATGTTGTCCTGCATCTCGCGCAGATCGGCGGGATTGTCCCACCAGGGAACCTGGAAGTGGAGCCATGCAAAACCGATCACGCACAGCATCGCCAGATAGATCGCGACTCGTGCCGTCCATCGCCGGAAGCCGACCACAGTAAACAGAGCAAAGGGAATGCCCAGACAAAGCAGCCAGCGCCACGGAAACTGAATGAAACGCAGCTTGGGCAGGATGGTCCACAAGAGGTTGGTAATCGGCAGCATCAGCACCGCACACGCCGCTGCCCACGCCGCGAGTACGTACCAAACCCGGCGATTGCGCGCGCCCCAACTTCGCGCGGCCCATGCTGCTGCAATGGTCAGGAGGATTTCTGCCAGGGCAATCGAAGACGCGACGCGATTGAAAGCATCGTGATCAGCGTCGGCGGTGCGCGCGAAAAGAAAGTTATCGTGCGGATGCAAGCCGATTCCTACGGCCTCTGCAATGTTGACCCACTTCTGTTCATAGATTGCCGGCAGCAAATAAAAAGCCGCGAGCGCCGCGCCGAGAACAACCGCAATTCCTCCAGTCACCAAAATGCGCCCAGATCGCCGCTGCCACGCGACCACTACGAGCAGCAACGCCAGCGAGTAGTGAATCATCACCGCAGCGGGAGCGTTCATCAGCCACGCGCCAGCCAGCGATCAGCGCGAGATAAAGCGTTACGCGGCGGCCTTTTTCGTCCGCCCGCAGAACGAGCAACAACAGCAGTGGGAGCAATGCACTGGCCAGCAGTTCGGCGAAGGCACTCCGCCAATAAACAATCATCAAGTGGTACGGATTGACGGCATACAGCACTGCGGCGAAGGTTGCATCACGCCGGTCGAGCCACTGCCGCGCCAGTAGAAACATCGATGTCCCTGCCAACACCAGCGCCAGCCAGATGTAAATGTCGGAAACGACCACCCAGGGAAAAATTGTGCTTAAAACTGCACCCAGCGTCCATGAGGCAGGAGGATAGAAGATGAAGCGCGGTTCGCCATATGCAAATTGCGCCAGAGATGCCCATCGCGGATAGAGGATGCCGTGCTTCCATTGCGCGAGAACTTCGAGCCATCCATATAAATGAAATTCGAAATCATGGCCGGAGGGCATGCCAAGAAAGAAAAATGGAATCTCAACTGCGAACGCCGCTGCGGCGATCGAAAGGAGCGGCGCCCAGGCCAGCCTGGCAGGCGGCGCGTGGTGTGTATCTGCGCTTGATAGCGTATTTACAGACTGACCGGATTTTGGAATTGCTGCCAGTTCTGTTCCCACCAGACTCCGCTCGGAGACGTCGTCTTTAATGCGTGTACATGTTCGCACAAGCGTGAGAATGGTGCACTGACGATACACGCGTGCGGCGGACTCATATCGTTTCGGCAACCCCGGTTTGAATAACTCCCTCGATTTAACCTAGATTTAATATTCTTGAAACCGCAACGCAACAGGCATGCGCTACGGTACTTTCACTGGGGTGGAACAGACCACGGAGCGTTGAAGGATCCAGGCCAGAGACGGGGCTGGGTTCTTCATCCTCCGATAAGCCCACCTCGGGCCTCTCGCACCCTCCCTTACGCCCGCGTCCTGTCTTCTCCTGCCCCTTCCGCTAAGTCCCGTAACCCATTAAAAATCTGCCGCGAGAGGCCTGTTATGAAAGTGATAGATGAAGTGCAGGATGATGGGCAAGTGGGAAATAATGCAGGAAAGCTTATTGGAGAAAAGCGGTAAATCCGCGAACTATTTCGTGAACTATGTAGTCGGTACGCTCTCGCCGGAGCGCTGGCGGCGGAGCTCTTCGAGAAAATCGTCCTGCTGCATCGTAGTCGCATTCCGCAGCAATTCGAGTAAAGGATCTTCCAGATCATGCTCTTCTTCGGAACCGCCGTTCTCTTCAGACCCGCTCACGCCTTCCGGTGCGGATTCAAATTGACTCAAGTCCGCGACCAGGGCGCGCGGAGAAACGCTAAGCTCTGGAGTTGAGTCGGGACAACCGCGCAGAAAGCTAATCAGATTGCCCACCTGCGCCCGCTGCTCCGGCGTGCGGGAAGGGAACTCGACTCCCATTCCGTGGCCGGGATGGGCGACTCGCACCATGCCCTCGGTATGGACCGCCATCTCCGCGGTACTGAGGCAGAGGTCGACTAGTGAGTGTTCGGGGAATGGCGAATCGGTTTCCACATAGCATCCGCCCAAACTTAAATCGGTAAGCTTGCAGTGCGGGACAGTTTCATCCGGCCCCGAGCGTTGTGCGGATGCCGTGGCATACAACCAAGCTTTTAGTTCAGCTCTGACGGAATCTTCCAGGTTCAGAAAATGGACCCCAGTTTGTCCGTTGGGATTCGCCCACGCCACTTGGCCGTGAGCGCTAATCTCCAGGCTCGCGTCCGGCAACTGGAAGCGGAAATTCAACAGCGCTCCCGGACTCTGAGGTTCGGCGGTCAGAACATCCATGCCCGTCTCACTCAGATCGAGAAGAATACCCTCCGCTTTCCGAGTATCGGGCAGAGTGATCTCCACTGCGGCCTGCACGGGCACGCGGTAAGCGCGGCGGCGTTCGCGGTTCAATAGCGCGGTCACCGCACGCAATCCGGTTTTAGTCTTTTCTTCAGTGAGTGGTTTGTAGAGTACGAAATGCGCGCCGCCGCTCAGAATATCCCGCGCCGTCGCTTGTTCCGCGATCAATGCTACCGTGACGGGCGCCTCTCCAGAATTCAGCCGACGGGCCTCTTCGAAGATTTCGGCAGCAGCCTTCGGGTCTTCGAAATCAATAATGAGAGCATCGAACCTTTGCTGCCGAAGGCGATCGATAGCCGTAGTGAGATCGCTGAAGCGCTCCACGGCAATTCCAGTCGCAGGCAGAACCTGCCCCAGAATGTCGGCGGCGGAATCGTCCGTGGAAATCAGCAATGCCAGAAGGGTCATAACAAATGTTCCCCACACGAGGGTGGCGAGACAAGGGCTAGCGCGACACTGGCCTCGATACTATGGCCAACGCGGCGCTGTCGGCCGAGCTCCCTTGGAGGCTGATGCGCCCGAAGCGCCGGCGCCTGCCTTCGCGGCCATAGTCTCGGAAGCGTCATCCACTTCCGCCAGGACTGCGTTGTCTTCGTCATCATTTTCGGCGAGCAAGGGAGCCACTTCGCGCAGCTTCTCTGCCGCCTGCTGGAGCATCTCGATTTGCTTTCCCAGTGCGGCATACTTGGCCTGCTTCTGCCGCAATACTTCATGAATATCTTTCATACGACCCCCTATGGCGAATGTACGGATGCGGGGAAGGACGGTCAACGGTAATCCCGGCCTTGCGCGTTACTGCGGTAACTGTGAAGAAAGCGAAGAAGGGATTTAGGAATCAACTGCGCGAGACAAACAAAAGCCCCGCACGAGGCGGGGCTTCCGTAAGGCGGAAGAAACAAACAGAGAGGACTAAGCTTTTAGCTTCTTGCGGACAATTCCTGCCAGGCCCACCAAACCAGTTCCCAGCAAGCCCAAAGTGCCCGGCTCGGGGACTGTACCACCAATATTGGTGTCGCCGCTGGAAATTGTGGTGCTTCCGTCGAAGAAACCCTTGCCTGTGTTAATCGTCAACTGAACGGTGGCGCCATCAACCATCGGCCCAACGCCATACCATTGGCCAGTAATGGAGCCGGTCAAGGTGTAATTGTGGGTATTGTTGGCTAGCGTAATCAAGGTCCAAGTAACCGGACCAACAAAAGAGCCGGAGAATATCGTTCCGCTCGGAATGCCGTCGGTGCCGTTACCCGTAATGGTGAAGCTTCCGCCGCCAGCGAATGAGGCACCCATCTGCAGGCTTCCGCTGGTCAACGCTCCCGTAGAGAAGGTAACGCCGCCCAGCCCACCTGTAACCAAACCACTACCACCAAAACCATTGACTGCAATGAGCTCTGATCCCGCCAAGCTCAACCCCGAAGCAGTCCCTGAAAGAGTGCCACCGCTGTTGGTGAAATCAACTGAATTATCAGCAAACGCAGCTAATGGCAAAGCCATAGCAAGTAGGGCCATCAAAACCAAGCGCTTCATAACTGTCCTCCTGAACTGGGGTGAAACGTTAATGTTCTTACCGCCTGTTTTACTGTCGCTGACGCACTAATAACATGCTGCGCCGGTTACTTTAGTGCATTCCTGCTGCCAAACCTACCACAAGTGTAAAGTATTGATTAAAATAAGGTTAACTAAAACCCACGCGGGGTTGGCAAATTTAAGTTGCAAACCTCTGCACACTAATGCTTCCCCTTTTGCGTTGCCTCAACCCGCCCGGAATCAATAGCCTACACCTGGAAACGCCAAAAATGCAATTGACGAAGAAGTTTCATCGATGGCACTGAAGTGTAATTTACACCTATTGGAAGAAAATAGCTTCGTCTTGAGCAGTTCTAGGGAGGACTGTTCGGAGCATCCCGGATTCGAACGAGTTTCGGGGCGCTTCTTTTTGCGCGAAAGCAAGTATTTCAGGATTCGTGGGAGTGGTGCAGTTTGGCTTACGCGTTAGGCCGGTTAAGTGGGAGATCCTTCGCTACACCTGAAAAACGGCTCCGCTCAGGATGACAGCGTGTAAATAGTCAATCTACGCCACGACCAGATTCGTAACAGAAAAGCTTTGTAACAGAAATCGGGCCCAGCGATCCTATATTTAATCAATCATATCTCTAAGACGGCGCGACAGATTCGTAGCTAGAGATCTGTAAAACCGCGAGGCGAGATGGGGAAATAGCTCAAACAGGCTCTCGAGTGTGGGCCTATCCAAGTGATAGGCTTCCACGTCTTCATGAGCAACCACATTCGCGCTGGCCGGGGCATCTTCCAGAAATGACATTTCTCCGCAAATCTCGCCCGGACCAATCTCTGGAGATTTAGTTTGTGGCGGGATTTGTACTCGAGCTGTTCCTTTCAGCAACAGAAAGATACCGTTGCTTCTCTTGCTCTTCTGGACAAGAATCTGGCCTTTGCGAAAACTGACACGGTTGGCCTTGTCTGCCACAAGGGACCAGTCATTCGCCGTTAGATACACCAATCCGTCTTTCGACGAAGACAGCACAGCCACTTCTTGTTCGATAACCTTGGGCATGGGCACGCGCACGACCCGATTTCCGGAAGTGCATTCCGGTGCAACAGAAACAACAGGGCTGCATCAGAGTAGCAGAAAACCGGGTAGGTGGAAGCTGTCGGCACTCATCTCATAAACACCGAAGTTACTTCATTTACCTCAGTCCGCCATTAAAGACCGCTACCGGCAGGAGCACGCCTGGCTCCGGGCCGCGACGGTCAAGGGTTTCCAAGCGAATCGCATACTTACTTTCCTGTAGACAGCCCAGCCTTGTTCCACTAATGTTGCACGCCAGTACTTTGACAGGGATCTGGCTCAAGACCCGCGATACTCAAGATTAGCGGCTTATTCAACATTAGTTTCGGGCGCTGGCGGAAGGACGTGATCCCCGCCGCAATGGGAGCAGCGTGATGAGCACTCAGAGCGTAGTAGATTCCGCATGCAATCTTCGAGCCCGGAGACAAGTCCCATACTTCCGCCACGGCATTGGTGAGGAAGAGATCCAGGCAGTCTGCGAAACCCTTCGTTCCGATTGGCTGACGGCAGGACCTCGCGTCCAACAATTTGAGGCGGATTTTTCCGCCTTCGTCGAGGCTCCTTTTACGATTGCGGTTGCATCGTGCACTGCGGCCCTGCGTGTTGCGCTTGAAGCACTGGGAGTCGGGCCAGGTGACGAAGTCCTGGTGCCGACCATGACTTTTGCCTCTGCCGTGGCAGTTGTGCTTCACCTCGGTGCACGGCCGGTCTTTGTAGATTGCGCTCCCGATACACTGACCATGGACCCGGTTCGATCTGGAGCGCAAGGTCACAACGTATTCGCGTGTCGTGATGCCGATGCATTACGCCGGGCATCCCTGTGACCTCGACGCAGTTCATAAAATCGCCGCTCATCACAACCTGCAAATTGTGGAAGACGCGGCCCACGCCGTTACTGCCGCTTACCGGGGCAGGCCCATCGGGTCGACAAGTGAGACCAGTTGCTTTTCTTTTTACGCTAACAAGACCATGACCACGGGTGAAGGCGGCATGATCGCAACCTTCAACCCGGACCTGGCCGCGCGCATGCGCCTGATGACGTATCACGGCATCAATCGCAACCTGCTGACCTCAACCGGCGTAAAACGCTGGTGGTGTTACGAAGTAGTAGCTCCGGGATTCAAGGACAACATGACCGATATTCAGGCGGCCATCGGAATCGAGCAGCTTAAGAAAGCTCACGCCTTCCGCGACGCCCGCCAACGCTGCGCTGATCTCTACCGAGAAGCGCTCGATGGCGTGCCCGGCATCCGGCCGCCGGTCTCCTGTGCCACGGTGCGCCATGCCTGGCACATGCACGTCATTCAGTTGCAGCCCGACGAACTCAGAATCAGCCGCGACGAATTCAGTCTCCGCCTGGAAGAAGAAGGCGTCGCTAACAGCGTTCACTATCTCCCCCTGCATTTGCATAAGTATTATCAGGAAGCTCTCGGCTGCCGACCTGCCGATTGTCCCGCAGCCACCGCGGCATATGATCGTGTCCTGTCGCTGCCTATTTTTCCCGGTCTGGAAGAGGACGACGTAGCCTATGTGGCCGAGCAAGTGCGTAAACTATGTTTAAGGTATCGGCGTTGAGACACTAGAGTTAAAGATTGCATCTGCTCGCGGAGAATTTGTGATGTACGATCTCGCCATCGTGGGGGGAGGCATGTCGGCGGGCCTCACGCTGATCTATCTCCTTGAAGAACGCCGAAAGAAGCTGGCCTGCGCACCCGCCCCCGGCTGGGCCGGTGCTTTCCACGTGGCATGGCTAGATAGCTCTGCCGGTTTTGGACTCGGCTTTGCTTATGGCAGCGCCGCCCACCCGAAGTTTTTACTGAACAATGATGTTTCCAGCATGAACGTGGGTAATTTCCACCTCTGGCTGCCACGCAACCGCACTCGTTGGATGGCGAAACTGCAACAAGAAGTCGACCCAGCGGTTGCGAACTGGCTGCATCGTCACCGTGAAGATCTGGAGGCTGCGGCCGTCGATCCTGATCTGTATCTCCCCATGTACTTGCCACGTTGCGTTTTTGGAATGTTTCTGGCCGATTGGCTGGCAGATGCGCTGAGTGAGGCGAGGCGTCTGGGTGTCACGATTGATCGATTCCCGCAAGAAGCTATCGCAGCCAGCCGGGAGAACGACTGCCTGCATGTGGAAATGCGCCATGGCCGGCGGCTGGAAGCCAAGTCCCTGATTCTGGCGCTCGGCAGTCTGCCTCCGGATCCAAATCCTGCGCTGCAAGGCTTGGGCAAAGACGGTTACATCCAGGAATGGAGAATGCTTGATGGTGGCGCCTCGCTGCGCGAGATGGTCCAAGCTAAGAGCAGCGCTGGAAGCCGATCATGCAATGTGATCATAATCGGCTCCCACGCCGCAGCGATGGAGTCGCTCTACACCATTGCCCACGACTCAACTCTCAGCCAGCTTTTGCAGGATATCTGCGTGATTTCGCCGAGCGGACGGCTGCCGCAAGCCGTTTCATTCCGCCAGCATGAGTTCCGCCCCAAGCATCTTCCAGTGCTGTTAACGGCAGCAGCAGTTTCCGCCGACGATCTCATCTCCGCCGCTACGGCTGACGCTGCCCAAGGCGAGCGGGAGGGCCTATCCTCGGCCGACTTCGGCGAGGCCATCGTCGGCGCGTTTCGTAAAGTCTTTCCGCTGCTTTCCCCGGAGCAGAAGCTGCGCTTTGTCGAGCACCACGGAGCGCGCTTTACCGCGCTGAACCGGCACACTCCGCCTGATTACGCCGATGCTGCTGAAGAGCTGCGGCGGCAAGGAAAGCTGCGCAATGTGGCGGGAGAAGTATTCCGCGTTCTGGCTTCAGAGAAGGAGAAGAGCTTCGAAGTCATTTTTCAGCCGTCGAATGCATCGCATCCCGAGCGAACGGAAACATTGCAAGCTGACATTGTGATTAACTGCCGCGGAGCCGGACTGCTCTCCCACAGCGACAACCCGTTTCTCCGTAGCCTGCTTCACCCGCAGCGAGGTATCGCCCGCATCAATCGGAGTGGACAAGGCATTTCCGTCTCGGCGGAGTTCGAAGCGTCACCAGGAGTCTTCGTCGTTGGTCCGCTTCTCGCCGGACACTCCGAGGGAGCATTTCATCTGTGGAATCTAGAACGGGCAGAGCGGATCGAAGAGTTGGCCAAACGCACCGCCAGAATCATCTCCGAGCGCATCTTGTTCCCGAGCGAACCAGCGGCAGTTGCCGGCTAGTATGGAATCTCTTTGCTCTTCTCGTTCACTTCGTGAGTCGACATCGGGAGAACAGTTGCGCGTCCTGATGTTGCACAACCGCTACCGGGAGTTCGGCGGCGAAGATGCCGTGTTGGATGCGGAAGTGAAAATGTTGCAGGCCAATGGCGTCGAAGTCCAGGTAGTCCTCTTCGACAACCAGGTTGAACGCGGCCACGAGATACCCCAAACCCTTCAGATGGGCCGACGGTCCGCGTGGTCCACCGATTCTGCGCAGCGCATAACGCAGCAATGCCGACAATTTCGCCCGCATGTCGCGCACGTGCACAACTTCTGGATGCGCTTAACCGCAGCCGCGCACGGCGCATGCCAGGCAGAAGGCGTGCCGACGGTGCAGACCCTCCACAACTTCCGCCCACTTTGTCTGAATGCCCAGTTTCTGCGCGAAGGCATCGTCTGCCAGGATTGCCTGGGCAAAGTTCCGTGGCGGGGCGTGCTGCGCCGCTGCTACCGCAACTCGATCTTCAGCTCCGCCGCTGTCGCCAACATGATCATGGTGAATCGTCGTCGCCGCACCTGGCAGGATTTGGTGGACGCCTTCATCGTGATGAGCGAGCACACACGCCGCCAATTCATCGCCGGTGGATTCCCAGCCGAACGCATTCTCCTGAAGGCTAACTTCATTGCCGACCCGGGAACGGCGACGGCGGCACCGTCTACTTCTCGCACCATTGCATATATCGGACGGCTCTCTCCAGAAAAAGGTGTCCACCACCTGCTCTCCGCATGGGCCAAGTTGAAGCCCGCCAAGCCGGCTCGTCTCTTGATTGTTGGCGAAGGCGCCGCACGAACTGAATTGCAACAGCAAGCGCGTCAACTGGGATTTGCCGCGCCCGATGTCGTCTTCACTGGATGGAAGGCACGCGAGGAAGTTCAGGCGTTGCTCTCGTCGGTACGAGCGTGGGTTTTGCCGTCGCTGTGGTTTGAAGGTGGCGGCTGCCCGGTTTCGCTGGTTGAGGCGATGGCCGCGGGTCGTCCGCTGATTATTTCGAACCTCGGCGGATTGAGTGAAATGGTCGAACACGAAGGCAACGGCCTGCACTGTGTTCCCGGAGATTCGGAGAGCATCACTTCCGCGCTCGGCCGAATTCTGTCGGATGATGCTCTGGCAGATACGTTAGGGCAAAACGCCCGTCAGACCTTTGAAGCTTGCCATATGCCAGACCAAAACTTTCAGCGGCTGATGGAGATTTACAAATTCGCCCGCCGCCATCACAACGAATCCGCTACCAGATCTACCCTGTGATCCCCCGTGCCCCCTGTGGTTAAAGATTTTCTTGTATTAAAGATTTTTCTAAGGAAGTCGCCCGGCCTTAAACGTCCGGTACAGTTTCCACAATTCGATCGGAACAAAACAAAACGCCACGACCACAGCGAAGTCGTAAGCCTGCAGCGCACAATAGAACATTCGATCCCAGACAAGTTCAAACCCGCCGGGTTCCTCACTCGACTCTTCGTCCCGACGAACACTGGCTGAATCATCAAACCACTCGTCTCCATAGATTCGCCGCCAACGCGCGAGATAGCGTTCAATCTTCTGTTGAAACTTCGCGTCCAACGCTTCACTAACCCGATTCCCCGGCAAAATTCGATCACCGCGCACCATTTTGTGGTGCTCCGAGGGATAGATGGCCGATCGATCCGCTGCGCTCAAGTCAGTCATCTCGGGCGCATATTCGATCTCAAGAAACCGGCAGATCTTTCGCAACTCGCCTTCCGTGTCAGCGGTGAGCTGGTTATAACCCAACTCGTGAACTCGCACTCCGCTCGCGCGCAACTGCCGGGCGCCCAGAATCATCTGCTCACACCCCATCAGCGCCCGGTGCAGCACGCCAAACTTCCGGTTCCACCGCGATGTTCTTCCTGACCGCGCAATGCTGTCGCAAATGCCCAGTGGGCTGCGCCAGATAAGAACAAACCTCGCCTGCGGAAACAACTGAGCCAACACCGGCAGGGAATCGTGATAGGAGGGAAACTTCTCGCCGCGAAATCGCGCGTGCTTGGGCCCAGCCACTGCGCGGTATGCTGCATCGCAGGCCGTTTCGAGATCTCGAATATCAGGGGGAAACTTCGTCACATCCAAACGATGCCGGCTGATTGCCCAATTCCAAAGCTCCCACCGCTCGGTCCACTGTGTGGCCCCGCGCCACCGGAAAAGCGGCCATAGCAAGGCCAACTCACCTTCATACATCAGCGAAATCTGCGGATGCTGATTCAACAACGCGTAGAGAAGCGACGTTCCCGATCGCCAAACTCCAACCACGAGCAACACTTCTCCCGCGGCGTTTCCTGAGCTTCCCGAGTTAGCCGCCAGCACCTCGGTCGTAGCCACGCGCCATGATAACGCGGGCTCGCCTGTCCGGTAAGCTTTTCGACGTGCTCATGCGCAGTTTACGCGTCGAACACTAAGGTGCCGGCCGCGCCTGCGGCTGGCGGCGCGAACGCATCGTAAAGCGGCTGCGCCGGTCTGATTTCCGGATTCTCCTCGGCCACGGAAATAGCCAGAATGCGAATCTTGTCATTGTCGGGCAGCTTGATCGTTCGCGCTCCCTCCGGCAAATCGATTGCATACGCGAATAAATACGAATATCGATAAGCAACATTCTTGCCCGCGGCATCGTGGTGATGTGTGCAGTGCCACGCCACATCCGCGCGCTTGATGTATGCCGGAGTAAGGCCGGTCATCTCGCCATAGTTGTCATTCGACGTATCGGTGGAACTCCACCGCCGGTCGTCCCACTGGCCGATGAATCCACCCCAGTCCTCGATATTCAATCCCACCTTTTTACCACCGACCTCAAACGCAGCCTTCTGATCGCCTTTCGCCGAGGCCGCCAGAATGTAGACGCGGTTATAGTGGCCGCCGGCAGATCAATCGACTGCCCCTTCGCCACAACCGCATTAGGCGAGCCAGTCTTCGCGGGGGCGAGTTGAAATTGCACATCGTTGAATGTGAGTTGCGGCAGCAGCATCTCCGCTGGCAGCGCGTTACCCTCGCCATCGAATCCACCATTGGATTTGGTTCCATCATTGCTGGCGGTCGCGAGATCATAGTGCAGAGCCACAGGCGCAGAACGCACCGCCGCGACCTTGGTCCGCGATGAAGCTAGCTTGACTGCAAACGTGCGTGGCTGATAAGCGGAGAACGACGTAACCAACGCACCGTCGCTCACCGTCGCCATTCCCACAGGTTGCTCCTGCCCGCTGACTTCGCGCGCCGCCGTAATTGGAGCATCGAACGATACTCGTACATCACCCTGCGGCTTACCATCAAGTTCCACCAGACGCACAATCACTTCATCGCCGTGTTCTGCCTTCTTCAGCGCCAGCACTCGAATCCGCGGATTACTGACTTTCAGCAGAGAAAACTCCCGGCCCAACGTACCGTCGTGTTTAGAAACTTCAAATGCGATGAGCGAAGCGTTCAATCGCTGACCCTGCCAGTCGGTCTGGCCGTCGCGCCAACCTGCGGCGTGTCCGGCGATGCCGTAAACAAATTCGTGATGTCCAATATCTTGTGTGCCCTGGTCGGCATACCCGCCGCGCGTACCCGGTGTGCGAATCAGCGTCAATCGAATGGTGTGGTCGTTCAGCTTGTCCGATCCATTTTTGCAATCGGTCAGAATGGTTGCGCCGAACTCACCGCTTGCATCCGTCAGATCGATCCACTGATGTGACGGCACTTCGAACTTCTTCGGCTCCGCCGTTGGCCGCTCGATTGTGCCAATGTCCCAGTTGTAAGTAGCCATCTGGTTCGAGGCGGTCAAGGGAAACGTAGCTTTCAGATTCAATTCCTTGGTATTCCAGTCGACGACGTTCGCGAACTCCACACGCTTTCCTGCGTCCCCCGCCGATAAGCGAATGGTCTGGACAAAACGAGAGCCCGCAGTTTCCCGCGAAACTTCCACCGCTGCGCGCGCCGGACCGTTTTCCACCACGCGAATCTTTACCGGACCGCCGACATAAGCCTTCGGCGCAGCCTGCTCCTGATCCCAATCCATATTCCAGGCTGGCCAGTGCTCCGGGTTGTCGTAAGAGATGGCAAGCCGCGCGGGTGCAGCCAACAATTCCTTTTCGATCGACTTGTCAAAAATGCTGGCAACATCGCCATCGGAGTTCAGAGTTACACGATAGTAAGAGTTCTCGATCGAATTCTCCGATACGTGCAGTGACGCTCCAGTAGCCGTTTCTCCCTCCCCGGGCTGCACATCGTAAACCGCGTAACCAACCGATGGCATTTTGGCCAGGAAGATCACCTTGCTATCGGAAATCTGCGCCGCAACTTCTTTGCCATCCGGAGCAATCACGCGTACGGCTTTTGGCATGCCACCGGGAAAATCGACGTTCGCCTCCACCAAGTCTTCGCGCGCGATATTCAACGGATTGAAAACCACGACCGGCACGCCTTTCGTCTCAGTGTTCAGCGCAGCCGTTACGCCTTCGGTCGCGTTCTCGAGCACTCCCGCAAACTGATTCATCGCAATCACATCGTCATTCCACGCAAACTCATAAGCTTTGGGCGTCGCCGTTCCAGCAGCGAGATCGTGAAAGTGTCCGCTCATCACCAGCGTCCACGCATTGTTGAGGCGCTCCAGCGGATATGGCCGCGCTCCCAGCCACTCGGCCGTGATCGAAGCTTTCTCGGCCGCATCTGCCAGCAACTCTTCTTTCCGCAGCCAGCGTTTCTGATAAGCCTGCGAAGTCAACGATCCGGCGGAGTGATTGGTCAACTCCATCTCGCCGGTGTAGCGCGGCAGCCCAGCGGCCTGCGTCGCCGTGATGTCGAGAAACATCTGCTCCGCATTCGCCGAGATCACATGAACCGGACCGTCTCCAACCTTCACCGGCGGCGCATCGCTCTGTTCTTCCTGCTCTCGGTGAAACAACAGGCCATTTTGCGGAGGCAGGCCAGCCATACCGTGCGTAACGATCGCCTCCAGCCGCTTCACATACTCCTCGTGAGGAGCCCCGCCGATGTCGCCGGTTCCGTAATAGTGATAATCGGTGAACACGCCGCTGACCTTTCCGTTCAACTCAACGCGTCCCGCCCAATCATGTTGATGCCGCGCCAGAGCGCGGTCGCGATCAATCCGAGTCATTGTTTCTTGTTCGTTTTGCAGGCGGATGGATTCCGCAATGTCATTCGGATCGGACGCATGTCCGCTGCCTTGCTCATGGTCGAGCTTCGCCCGCACCACCCGCATCTTCTTTTGTATTTCTTCGAGGGCTGTATCGCGCGGTAGCGGAGGCAGCGGCTTACTGAGATCGGTCTCAATGCCGCCGTCGTACGCTCCCGGATTCAAACCCGCCAGCACGCTCGCGCCATCCGGCCCCACCCACACGCCCACGTTAAACGGCGTTCCCTCCGGCGTTTTCTCCAGCGACTCCGGACCTCCGCCCGGCGCAGACGATCCCCACACCAGCTTCTGCGTCGAGAATCCCTTCACCCCAGAGTGCGCGAGAATCGAGGGCAGGGAAGCGGGAAATCCGAAACAATCGGGCAGCATGTATTCGGCACTGGCCGTGCCCAGCTCTTTGCGAAACCAATCATTCCCATACAGAACCTGCCGGATGATGGCCTCGGCGCTAGGCGCATTCACATCGCCCTCTTCTATGGACGACCCAGTCGGGAACCATCTGCCTTCCTCGACATACTTCTTCAGCCGCGCAAAATCGGCGGGATAGTATTCCTTCATCAACCGATAACGATTTGCGCCGCTGAAATTGAAAATGTAATGAGGATACTTGTCGATCAGTGCAAAATTATCCTCCATGGTCTTGCGCAGGTATTCATCAATCACCTGCGGATACTCCCACCGCCACTCCGTATCCAGGTGCGCATAGCCGACCACGTAAAGCGTGGGCTGATTACTCAAATCGGGCTTGTCATTTGTTTGACGTCCGGTTTGCGCGTGAGCCGCGATGAGCAACATCAAGCAGGTCAGATAAATCGCAGCCACTGTGGTAGTAAGTCGTCGCATGGTTAATCTCCGAACAGGGTATGGAGGTTCGCCAGGGGCTCCGAACCGGCGGCTCGGAGGCAGGCAATTCTTAAGAACTGTAGACAGTAGCAGCCCGGCCTATCGTGGAGCAATACATCGGATCGAGCTGGACACAGGATATTCGGTTATTCGGTGGAGGGATGAAAGGTGGAGGGATGAAGCAGAGAAAGGTGGATGAGAAATTTAGGATGGTGCGCCCTGAGAGATTCGAACTCCCGACCTTCTGGTTCGTAGCCAGACGCTCTATCCAGCTGAGCTAAGGGCGCAGGTTCTGCTTGGCAGGTGAAGTCGCTCAGAAATTATAACGGAAGTCGCCGTTTACTGGGCACTAAAACAGAATCAGCTGATCCGCTCGACCAGCATCTCGCTGCCGACCTTATCGTAGAACGTCATAGTCATCCGAATCGTGTCAACAGTCCACTTCTCAATCCCGCTCTGCGCCAAGCCGCTGGACATTTCTAAATAAGTCGTCTCGCGCCGCTCGTGCCGGCGCAGGTGTTCGAGAAACGTTTCGCGTTGACTGGTTTCAGCGACGGGAAGCACCTCGTGCACCGGTGGAGAGACAACCGTATGGCCGTGTCCGAAGTATTCCGAATGGCCGTCGGCCAGGTAGGAATCGTACCGTTCGACGCCGAGCGCCTTGAGCGCCAGCACATATTCAGTGAATGTCTTCGCACTACCCAGCCGGGCGTGGAGGCCGTCGATTTGTTCGATAGTGAACAATATTATTCAGACCATTCGCGGATCTTCCACAGGCACTAAGGCGTTCCTCTTACCCACCGATCTGCCGGGGTAAATCTTTCCCGCCGCAGAGCAATTCCTACAAAGCAGGCGCTGTGGAGAACGTGTATTTTGAATGGCTTACGGACGGCACGCCATGTGCTTTAGGAAAGGGCAGACGAAGTGGCGCGCAACGGGGCGTTCCAAGGATGACTTCGGCCAGAGGTTTTCTTGGGCGCCCCTTGCATTAAACCCGGCGAAGGCCCTCCCCAAACCCTCGTCTTCGCCGTAAACCTAAGCCAGCGTCAGGCGCTCCCGCACATCCACTCCAGCTTGGCGCAGCAGTTTCGCAACGGCATCGGCCTTTAAACGCGAGGCGTCAAACTCCACGCGCACTGTGCGCTCCCGCCTCGTTAAACTCCACCCGTCGCACTCCATAGACCTCGCGCATGCCATCGATGGCCCGCAATTCATTCTCGCCAGGTGCCGCGCCGTAACGAAAAACCACATCCAAATAAGTCATAAGATATCCTTGCTGATAACAAAACCCTCGCCGGACTTTCCGACCGGCCTGAATCTAATATAGAGCATTGTCCATCGAAGACCACAGAAGGCGATTCTGCCCCCTGCGGATTTGCACCTTCCACAAACCAAATGTCCACGAACACAGCATCCGTACTCGAACGCGACCCAGTCTGCGGAATGAATGTAAATCCCGCGACGGCCAAACATGTCCACGACCACGCCGGGAAAAACTACTTTTTCTGTTGCGCCCCGTGCGTGGAAAAATTCAAAGCCGACCCCGCGAAATATCTGGATGGCGCCGCGCCTGCACGGCCGCAGGGATTGGTAACGCTCGGCGCTCCAAGGCAGACTTCGCCGCGCACTACAGCCGATGTGGCCTACGTCTGCCCTATGTGCCCCGAAGTCCGCGCCAGCAAGCCGGGCCCTTGCCCCTCGTGCGGAATGGCCCTCGAACCGGAAGTTCCCGTCGCCTCCACGCGCACCGAGTACACGTGCCCGATGCATCCAGAGATCGTGCGTCCCGGTCCGGGTACGTGTCCCATCTGCGGCATGGCACTCGAGCCGCGCACCGTGACGGCAGTTGCCGAAGAAAATCCTGAACTGCGCGACATGACCCGCCGCTTCTGGATCAGCACTGCTCTCACCGCGCCGCTGCTCGTAATGGCGATGGCGGGAATGATTCACGGGTTGAAAATCTCGCTCGATCTCGACCTCGGAAGCTTCCTCATCAACATACCGAGGATCGAATTCCTGCTCGCCACGCCGGTCGTTCTCTGGTGCGGATGGCCATTCTTTCACCGCTTTTGGACCTCGCTCGTCAACCGCAGCCCCAACATGTTCACGCTGATCGGCATGGGCACCGGAGTTGCTTACGGATACAGCGTCGTCGCTATGGTTGCGCCGCAGATTTTTCCCGCGTCCCTGCACACCATGGACGGCTTTCCCGATGTCTACTTCGAAGCCGCTGCCGCGATCACCACGCTGGTCTTGCTCGGCCAAGTCATGGAACTGCGCGCCCGCAGCCGCACCAGCGCCGCCATTCGTGCTCTGCTTGATCTCTCGCCGAAAACCGCGCGGTTGCTTGTTGCCGGAGTCGGTGGCGAGGTTATAGAAAAAGATATTCCGCTCGACCACGTAAAACCCGGTGATCGTCTGCGCGTGCGCCCCGGAGAAAAAGTTCCCGTCGATGGCGTCCTGCTCGAAGGCCAGAGCTCGATCGACGAATCGATGATCACCGGTGAATCCATGCCGGTCGAAAAATTGCCGGAGAGCAAAGTCATCGGCGCGACCATCAATGGCACCGGCTCATTCGTCATGCGCGCCGAACGCGTCGGCTGCGAAACCTTGCTGGCCCGCATCGTTCAACTCGTAGGCCAGGCGCAGCGCAGCCGCGCGCCTATCCAGCGCCTCGCCGATCGTGTGGCCAAATGGTTTGTTCCCATCGTAGTGGCCGTCGCGATCATCACTTTCTTTGCCTGGTTTCTGCTCGGTCCGCAGCCGCGTCTCGCGCACGCCCTAGTGAATGCCGTTGCCGTGCTCATCATCGCCTGTCCCTGCGCCCTAGGCCTCGCCACTCCCATGGCGATCATGGTTGGCGTAGGCCGCGGTGCCCGCGCTGGAGTGCTCATCAAAAATGCCGAAGCGCTGGAGATTATGGAAAAAATCGACACCCTCGTCGTCGACAAAACCGGAACCCTCACCGAAGGCAAGCCGCAACTCTCCAACGTCTCTAAGGAATTGGAAGATGATCCTGAGCTCTTCCGTCTGTCCGCCAGCCTCGAACGGGCCAGCGAACATCCATTGGGAGCCGCGATTGTCGGAGCCGCGGCAAAGCGTGGCCTGCAACTTTCCCAGCCGGAAGAATTCGAATCGGTCACCGGCAAAGGCATTCTCGGCGTAGTGGACCGAAGGCGCGTAGCAGTCGGCAACATCGCCTTAATGATTAAGATTGGCGCATTGCGTTCTGGCGAGGGCGCGATTCAGGGCCAGGTTCCGGGCGCCACCGTGCTCTGCGTAGCTATCGACGGCAAGTATGTTGGCAATCTTGGCGTAGCCGATCGTATAAAGCCTTCCACGCCCGACGCTCTTCGCGATCTCAAAGCTCACGGCATTCATATCGTCATGCTCACCGGCGACAATCGCACCGTCGCCGAGTCCATCGCCACGAAACTCGGCATCGGCGAATTCGAAGCCGAAGTCTTGCCCGAAGGAAAATTGGAGATTATCCGCAAACTGCAAGGGCAGGGAAGAGTAGTCGCGATGGCGGGCGATGGCATCAACGACGCGCCCGCGCTCGCTCAAGCCGATGTCGGCATCGCCATGGGCACCGGTACCGACGTTGCCATGGAAAGCGGCGGCATCACGCTCGTCAAAGGCGATCTCGCCGGCATCCTACGCGCCCGCAATCTGAGCCAGGCCACCATGCGCAACATCCGGCAGAATTTGTTCTTCGCTTTCGTCTACAACGCCGTCGGAGTTCCCATCGCCGCCGGAGTTCTCTATCCATTCTTCGGGCTGTTGCTCAGCCCCATCTTCGCCGCCGCCGCCATGAGCTTCAGCTCAGTCTCAGTAATCACGAATGCCTTACGCCTGCGCAATGCGAAACTGTGACTCGTGTGGGTCGGACACTCCTGTCCGCCGCTTTTGATTTTTATTTTCTTTGCAGTGGCAAAGTGGCCGAGTAATCCGAAAATGCCTGCAGCGCCGCGTAGAAGCGAAAAAGAATCTGGGCTTTAGCCCCAGCATTCTACATCTTCCCCAAATACTCAATCACTTCCGGCTCCGTCCAATCGACCGCGCCAATAAACTTACGCCGCACCACGCCATTGCGGTCGATAATGTAGGTCTCAGGAAACTTGAACTGTTCCGTACAGACTATTGCTCTTCTGGTCGGCATCCCGCACCGTGAGCAGATTCACATCGTGTTCTTTCAGAAACTGCTGATAGTTACTCTCGTCCGCATCAACGCTCACTGCCAGCACGGTCACGCCCTTTGCCTTCATCCGCTGCTGCATCTCCACCAGAGACGGCATCTCCTCGATGCAAGGCGGGCACCAGGTCGCCCAAAAATTCAACACCACCACTTGACCTTTAAACTGGCTCAGCGTCACCGTGTGCTCGGAGTCACGCACCGTGAAATCCGGAGCGGCCACGCCGATCCGCGAGCGGCCGCGACCCGCTGTAGCAGACCGGATAGTGCAAGCAGAATTAAAACAACCGCAATCGAGCAGGGTAAGCAAAGGATACGTCGCACCCAGCTATAATAATAGATTCGACGTATGCCTGCGACCGATACAGTCTCCGGGCCTCCCGCCGTGTCGGTGATCGTACCGGCGCGCAATGAAGAAGCTGCCTTAGCGAGTTGCCTGGAGTCGCTGGTCGCTCAGAGCGGAATCGCTTTCGAAATCATCGTGGTCGACGATCACTCCACCGACCGCACCCGCGAGATCGCTCTTTCATTTTCAAACTCACGAACGCGATTGCGGGTCATCGAAGCCGGCACGCTTCCCGCGGCTGGACCGGTAAGAACAACGCCGTCACCGCCGGAGCCAGCGCGGCCCGCGGCGAATGGCTGCTGTTCACCGACGCCGATACCATCCACCTGCCCCGGCTCGCTCGCCCGCAGCCTCGCAGAAGCCAAACGCCGCGGCGCAGCCTTGCTCTCGTATTCGCCAGAGCAGATCGTCGAAAGCTTCTGGGAAAAAGCCGTAATGCCGGTAATCTTCGCCGAGCTGGCCGCCAGCTTTCGCCCATCAGAAGTGAGCGATCCTAAATCGCCTGCGGCGGCCGCCAATGGCCAGTACATCCTGATCACGCGCGAAGCCTACGATGCCGTCGGCGGACACGCTGCAATTGCCGCCAGCCTGCTTGAAGATGTAGCTCTGGCGCGCGCGGTAAAGCGTCCGGCAGAAAAATATTCTTCCGCTACGCCGCCGATGCCGTTCGCACCCGCATGTATCGCAGCTTCGCCCAACTCCGCGAAGGCTGGACCAAGAACCTCGCGCTCTTATTTCCCTCGCCCACACGGCTGGCCGCACTGCGCACACATCGAGTTTGTCCTGATCGTCGCCAGCTTCGCCATCAGCTGTCGCCAGCGGCTCTGCGCGGAAGCTGCGAGCCTGCTGTCGTAGCGGCAATGCTCGGCGTAATCCTCTATGCATTGTTTCTCAACCCGAATCCGCCGCGCGCATTTTTCCTGGGACGCAAACTATCCTGGCCTTGTTCGGCCTCCCGCTTTTCTCCTATCTACTTGCTGCGCTCGAAGAAGCGCGCACGCGAATGGCAGCAGTGTCCTGGAAGGGCCGCGAATACTCAGGACGAAAGGTGTTTACTGGCAACTGGCCACTGACAACTGGCAACTGTTCTTATGGTCTACCTAACCCGCAAAGCCGAATTTTCCGCATCGCACTACTACCACAACCCCGACGTTCACTCCGGAAGAAAATCGCCGCATCTTCGGCAAATGCAATAACCCGAACGGCCACGGCCACAACTACACGCTCGAAGTCACGGTAAAAGGCGAAGTCGACCCGCGCTCCGGTTTCGTAGTCGACCTCAAGCAGCTCAAAGAGATCATGCACCGCGAAGTGCTCGACGCCATGGACCACCGTTTCCTGAACAAAGAAGTCCCCGAATTCGCTACATCAAATCCCCACCACGGAAAACATCGCCATCGCCATCTGGCAGCGCTTGCCACCAAACTGGAACGCGCCAAACTGCACCGCGTCCGGGTCTACGAAACCCCAGACCTCTTCGTAGATTTCTACGGAGAAGCATGATGACGAAAATGAGTTCTACCCTGTGTAACCTCGTGCCCTCTGTGGTAAAAGTTCTAGGTTTTGAGCGTTCATGCTCAAAGAGCAAGGTAAGTAGATGAAAGCCCACCTCTCCCGCCGCTATCTGTTCTCCGCCTCGCACCGCCTGCACAGCGAAGCCATGTCGGACGCAAGAAAACCAGTCGACCTACGGCAAATGCAACAACCCCTACGGCCATGGCCACAACTACACTCGTCGAAGTAACCGTCAGCGGCCCGGTCGACGAGAAAACCGGCATGGTCTGCAACCTCGCCGATCTCGATGGCTTCATCGAAAGGGAAGTGCTCGCCCGCTACGGCCACGAGAATCTGAATACGCTGCAGGAATTCACCCAAGAAGTGCCCACCACCGAAAATCTCTGCATCCAGATCTACGAAATAGTGCAGCGCGGCTTCCACCTACGCGCATCTTGAAAGAGTGCGGCTCGGAAGAAACCATGATGAATTCGTTCGAATACGCAGGCTAAGGGATGCTTTCGAAATTACAAAATTACCCGATTACAAAATTAAAAGATTAGACCAGCCATGAAACCAGCAACCGAACCGCCAACTCTAACCAGCGCCAGCTTCGAAGATCTCGTCCAGGAAATGCTCGTCCGCCTGGGCGAAGATCCGCAACGCGAAGGCCTTCAGCAAACTCCCCAGCGCGTTCGCAAGTCGCTGCAGTTCCTAACCCGCGGCTACACCGAAGATCCCGAAGCCCTGCTCAAAGGCGCGCTCTTCACCGTCGCCTACGACGAAATGGTCATCGTCAAAGACATAGAAATGTTCAGCCTCTGCGAGCACCACATGCTGCCGTTCTTCGGCAAAGTGCACGTAGCCTACATCCCCAACGGCAAAGTGATCGGCCTCAGCAAAGTCCCGCGCCTGGTCGAACTGTTCTCCCGCCGCCTGCAGATTCAGGAGCGCCTCACCACGCAGATCGCCGAAACCATTCAGAAAGTGATCGAACCGCAAGGCGTAGGCGTAGTCATCGAAGCCCGCCATCTCTGCATGATGATGCGCGGCGTCGAGAAGCAGCATTCCGCCGCCGTCACGTCCTCAATGCTGGGCTGCTTCCGCAACGAGAACGAAACCCGCTCGGAATTCCTCTCGTTGATTCGCCAGCGCCCCAACGGCATTTAGAGTGTGTTCGAGAGTTTGTTCTCGACAATCGCGCTTCGCGTTTACACCAAAACAATTCCAGACTAAGATTGCGCTCGCTGATCAGCGACAATACCGGAGGACCCATGAGCAAATCTC
Organism: uncultured Acidobacteriaceae bacterium; assembly: GCA_963838015.1. Lineage (GTDB taxonomy): Bacteria > Acidobacteriota > Terriglobia > Terriglobales > Acidobacteriaceae > Sulfotelmatobacter. The sequence goes on from CAWIPG010000003.1 coordinate 363,577, forward strand.
CATTTCTCACCGCCGCACTGTTGGCGTCGCGATTCTCACTTTTCCCGCCCACGCCCAAGACGCCAAAAAAGAAGCCGCCGTAAAGCCCGCCGACAGCCCCTCGAAAGCCGTGCTCGACACTGGAACGACATCGGCCGCAAACTCATCGCCATGGCCGAAGATTTTCCCGAAGACAAATACGACTTCAAGCCCACGCCCGCCCAGCGCACCTTCGCCGAACAACTGCTCCACGCCGCCAACGCCAATTACTTCTTCACCAATCCGGCTCTGGGCCAGAAGCCGCCCGCGGAAGAAGATCCCAAGCGCGACCAATACAAAACCAAGGCTGACGTCGTTGCCTTCGTGAAAAAGGCCTTCGCCGACGGCGCCGCCGCCATCAAAGCCAAAGGCGATAAAGGAATGTCCGATCTCATCGTCGATCCCTTCGCCCACCAGCAGGTCCGCATCTCCGACTTCGCCTACGGCTTCATCGAGCACTCCGGCGAACACTACGGCCAGCTCGTCGTCTACTACCGGTTGTCAGGCCTGGTCCCTCCGGAGTCGCGTCCGAAGAAGTAACTCGGAACGCTTCGACAACGTCTTGACCGGCGCGCTTTGCGGCCGGACCCATGCATCGCTGCAGACTCGGTCTAGCGACTCACAGCGCTGTCACTGATACCGCATACGGATACCGCCGCGACCGCTCCCGAAAACCTTCACCAGCAGCGCCCCGGAAACAAACCCGCCCACGTGCGCCCAGAACGCCACTCCTCCCATGTTCTGCCTCTGCACGGCCAGCACGGTCGCCGTCCCGCTCAGAAAATTCAACACAAACCAGTATCCCAGAATGATCCAGGCCGGAACCCAAACCACCGAACACAAAAAACCACGTCAGCACCCGCGCCCGCGGATACAAAACGAAATAAGCTCCCAGCACGCCCGCGATCGCTCCGCTCGCTCCCACCGTCGGCGCCGTCGAATGCAGATTCACCGCCACCTGCGTAGCCATCGCAACAATCCGGTAAGCAGGTAAAACACCAGATACTTGAAATGTCCCAGGTAGTCCTCAACATTGTCGCCAAAAATGTAGAGAAACCACATGTTGCCGATCACGTGCATCCACGACGCCGTGCAGAAACATCGACGTGAAGAAGGGAAGCACGATCGCCGGCAGCGGATATCTGGGCGACCCCGCGAGAAACGCCGCCAGATGCGACGGCACCACGCCAAACTGCCGAATCAGCAGCTCCAGGCTCCGCGGATCGAGCGTCGAACTCAAAGAAAAAAATCACCAGATTCAGCCCAATCAAAAAGCAGTTCACCCAGGGAGTGCTATACCGAGGCTGGTCGTCGCGAATAGGAAGCATAAGAAATCTGTTAATTTAGTAATTGAGCAATCTTACGGCGGATGAATTCCGAGGCATGCAGTGACGTGGAAGAGCGGCGCTTCAGCGCCGCGTAAAGCATCCACAATCCTTGCGGGCTTTAGCCCCGAGAATCTTACCTTCGAAATTGCTCGATTACCAAATTACCAAATTCCCTCTCATGAATGGCGTCATCATCATCGACAAGCCCGCCGGATGGACCTCCCACGACGTGGTCAACCGCATGCGCCGCATTCTGAGCCAGCGCTCCGTCGGCCACCTCGGCACACTCGATCCACTCGCCACCGGAGTGCTCCCGCTCGTCACCGGCAGCCTCACCCGTCTGGCCCAGTTCTACACCACGTCCGAGAAAACCTACGAAGGCGTGATCCGCTTCGGCTTCGCCACCAACACCTACGACGCCGATGGTGACCCCGTCGGCTGAGCCTATCCCGGTCACTCCCACTCTCGAACCAACTCAGAAACTAGCCGCCGGATTCCTCGGCGTGATCGAGCAGGTTCCGCCGCCGTTCTCCGCCAAGAAAATCCACGGCGTCCCCGCTTACAAACTCGCAAGAAAACAAAAAGAAGTAGTCCTGAAGCCGGTCCAAGTCGAGATCAAAGAATTCGTTATTCTCTCGGTGCGACGGCGACCGCGCCCACTTCCGCGCCCGCGTAGCCTCTGGAACCTACATGCGTTCGGTCGCCCACGAAATGGGCCAGCGCCTCGGCTGCGGAGCCCATCTCGAATCCCTTCGCCGCACCGCTGTGGCCGAGTTCGACATCGCCCAGGCTCACACTATCGAGGAAATAGATTCTCGAGTCGGAATTAAGATCGGCCATTCCGGCGGAAAGATTGGAGTCGAAGAAAAAATTTGTCATTCTGAATCGGGCGGAAAGCCCGGTGAGGAACCTGCTGCTGCTAGCGCTTACCAGGAAGGGAAGTCGGCCCTCTTCGTTCACCCCCGCCAGCTCCTGCCCCAACTTCCTTCCGTCACCGCCGACGAAGCCACCGCCGCCCGCATCCGCAGCGGACGCCCCGTCAACCTTCCCGAACTCTCTCGCGCCCGTCAGGTCAAAGTCTTCCACGGACAACGCGACCTCATCGCCATCGCGACCCGCGTAGCCGGCACGCTCTTCCATCCCAAAATCGTCTTCCCGAATGGATAGCGCTAGCTTGTGTAGGACGGACACTTTTTTCCGTCGCTTTTGATTTTGACTTAAGTTATTGACTTAGCTCTACTCGCAGTGCTACGTTTCGCGCATATTCTCCGCTGCAATCCTCCCGCCGCGCCAGTTGGGCCCTCAGGATGGCATTCGCAGACGACATTCTCCAAGGATGTCGCGAAGACGATCCAGTAAGCGCACGACGCACGTCAGGGCCCCTAGCAATTCGCATCACCAAGGAGGTCTCCCATGACCAGCCAGCGCACCGTCAACATCCGCATTTTCAGCGCTCTTGTGTTCCTTGCCGGTCTCACTGTGCTCTGTCCACCTGTAGCGCAAGCCCAAAGTTTCATTTACACCAATAATAATCTTTACCAAACAACTAACACTGTTACTGCCTTGGAGGTTGGCGGATCGAATCTGACACTCATCGATACCTATTCTGTAGGCGGCCCGGGGCTCGGGTACGGTTTTTATGCCGCTCCCTTAATAGCCTCTGCCGCTACCAGCTCAAACCAATGCCTTTTCGTGGCCGACGGTGGTTCCCCTGCCTCAGTTGCAGCTTTCGTTGTTGATTCCTCGACCGGGACTCTGACAGCCGCCCCAGGATCGCCGTACTACGGGGCTGGGTCAGAGATAGTCGTCGCGGACAACAAGCTTTTGCTTGCAGGCAGTTACCTCGGGAGCGCTTCCGACCTTATTACCGTTAGTCGCGTAAACTCTGACTGCTCACTCACGGTTGCGAGCTCAACGTGGACTAGCATGCCGATCGGTATGGGGGTGGCGCCCAATGGGAAGTATCTGATTGTCACCACCGTCAGCACCGAGGTTGAGTCCTATCAGATCGATTACGAAACTGGGACTTTGAGCGCGGTCGGGTCGTTCAATGCCTATGGCACTGGGGTGGAGATCACATGCGACAGCTCGATGGCATACGTTACGGAACCGCCGGATGCGATAGAAGTCTTGAGTATTAGTCCGGTGGGCCAGTTGAGTGAAATCAATGTATTTTCCGGCAATCTAGGCTCCGGCTCCGCCCCAAGCAACGCTATCCTCAGCGCCGATGGAAAGATGCTGTATGTAAGCGACGCTCTGTCCGGTCAGATCACGGCCTTAGCCACCGGCCCGGGTGGCTCTCTAACCTATATAAGCACGACTGATCTCAAGGGCTCCCCTCCTTTTACGTTGGGGATGACAATGGACGTGGACGGAACGCATCTTTTTGTAGGCGAGTACCGCGCCGTTGGTGCATTGGCAGTCAACCAGGACAATTTGACAGAAGAGACCTATTCTCCTTTCCCCGTCGCACACACGAATTACCCGGGGGTCCTTGCATTTCCGCCACTGTCTTGCCAGCACGCGACCGCCACCACCCTCACCTCCAGCCTCAACCCCTCCATCTACGGCCAGTCCGTAACCTGGACTGCCAAGGTGACGACTACAGGTCCCATCCCGCCCACTGGAACAGTGAACTTCAAGTGGGAAGGCTACTCCATCGGCGGAGCTCCACTTAACCCCATTGGAGTGGCCACCCTAACTAGGTCGACGGAAAACGCCGACAGCTATCCGCTAACCGCAGTCTACGAGGGCGACGCTAACAACGCCGGCAGCACCTCCGCCGTCCTGAACCAGGTAATAAAAGAAGCCACCAGCTCAGCCACGCTAACTGCATCACCGAACCCATCAACCCAAGGTCAAGCCGTGACCTTCACCGCCACCATCACCTCGCCAACGGTCGCGGCCTCCGGCCCAGTAACTTTCACGGCAGGGAAGACGGTGCTGGGAACGGGACAACTCAGCGGCGGCAAAGCTACCTTCACCACTTCAACGCTGCCCACGGGCGCAACCCCGATCACCGCAACTTATTAAGGAAACACTGATGCGTGTATCCAGAATCGGTCTTGTGGTTTTAATGTTTGCCGCCACCTTCGCCAGAGCCGGCACTTTTGCCGTCGGGGGATGCAGACCCAACCTGCCGAACTATCCCACTATTTCCGCTGCCGTCGCTGATCCGGCCACAGCCGGGTCCACCATCTTCGTCTGCGCTGGAACCTACAACGAACAGGTTTTGATCACGCAGCCGCTGACCCTCGAAGGGATTGCGGTCGGCGGAAACAGCGCGGCGGTCGTGATGCCTCCTTCCGGCACGATGCAAAGCATAAACTCCAATGGCAATGCGGGCGTCGTGAGCTATCAAATCGCCGTGATCAATCCGGGTGGTCCTGTCAACTTGAAAAATCTGGCTGTGGACGGCACCGGCGCAATGGCCCAGAATACCTTCCTGGCCGGCATTTTCTATCAGGACGCTTCCGGTTCCGTGAGGGCGTGGTGGCCAGGAACCAGATAAATTTTAACGCGGGAATCGGAATCCTGGCGACGACTGGAGACGTGGTTTCAGGAGCGCAAACCATAACAATAACCAACAGCGCTGTCACCAATTTCGACGCTTATGGAATCAACCTGGCTGGCGCGAGCCCATTAGCCTTGACCATGAAATCCAACACAATCAATAGCAACACCGCCGGGGCTACTGGGGTCATCATTGGGTCCGGCTTCACAGGTACAGTCTCGGGCACCGTCGTCTCCAACATGATCAATACGACGATTGGTCTGTGGCTGGAGGGAGCCAGTGTAACCGCAAGCAACAACCCGATCCGGGGAATGGTTTCTCTCCTGTCCGGCTCCAATACGCTGACGGGCAACCACATTAACGCTTCGACCGCTCAGAACGGCATAGGAGTCCGCCTCATCGGCGCCGGCACGAATGTGGTGGAGTTGAATAACATCGTGAATGCCACGACTGCAATTAGTGGCTGTGGCAATATAGGCGCCGGTTCTTCCCCTGCCTCGGGAAACACGGTGATGCACAACACCATTATCAACTCTACTGTTGGGATATATGTGCCGTACGGCAACACCATCGTACCCAACTATTTCGAACTCGTACCCACTGCAGTCCAGCCTTGCCTGTAACTGGACAAAAACATTCCATTTTCCGAGGAAACATCGATGCGTCTATCCAGAGTAGGTCTTGTGGTTCTAATGTTTGCCGCTACCTTCGCCAGTGCCAGCACGTTTGCCGTCGGGGGATGCAAACCTGACCTGCCAAGCTATGTCACCATTTCCGCTGCCGTCGCTGATCCGGCCACAGCCGGGTCCACCATCTTCGTCTGCGCTGGAACCTACAACGAACAAGTTCTGATCACGCAGCCGCTGACCCTCGAAGGTGTTGCGGTCGGCGGAAACAGCGCGGCGGTCGTGATGCCTCCTTCCGGCACGATGCAAACCCTAGTTGCGGATGACATTGGCACCATCACCTATCAGATCGCTGTGGTGAATCCGGGCGGTCCGGTCAACTTAAAAAATCTGGTTGTGGACGGCACCGGCACGGGGACCCCGATTGGCGTGCTGACAGGCATTTACTATCAGGATGCTTCCGGTTCCATGACGACCGTGGTGACCCGGAACCAGCGATATCTTGGCTTTGGAACGGGAATCATAGCGGCGAGCGGACAGGTGGTTTCCGCAGCCCAAACCATTGCCATAACCTCTAGCGTTCTCATCAACTTCGACGGTAACGGAATCCACACGGTCGCCGGAAGCCCATTAGCTTTGACCATCAAATCCAACACCATCGATGGCAACGGCCCCTATACTTTTGGGCTCGACCTCGAGAACTCCAACACTGGGACGGTAGCCTCTAACATAATCAATGCTACGCAGGCCATTTGGCTGGGTGCAGGCAATGTGACCGCAAGCAGCAACACGATCTGGGGAGAAGTTAATCTTGACTCCGGCTCCAATACGATAACGAATAACCACATTGACGCTTTGCCCGCTATTAACCGCCAGGGAATCAGCCTTAACGGTGGTGGTACGAATGTGGTGGAGTCAAATACCGTCGTGAATGCCGGGACAGCAATTTTTGGCTGTGGCAATGTCTTCGCTCCTTCTGCCTCGGGCTACACGGTGATGCACAACACCATTCAGCAAATTTGTAATGTCCGATAACAGGTATTATGTAAAGTCTTGGATTTAAGTCAGGAAATCACTTCCACTGATCCCGAAGGCGCAAGCTGCTGCATTCCCCGGTCCAGCGTAGCCAGCTTCCCTCGATTATGCATCGCGAGAGCGATCAGATACGCGTCCGTTATCTGTTGATGCCCGGTCAGTCGCGTCATCATCCCTCGGACCGCGTCAGCCACCGGAAGATCTGCCGGCAAGAACCGGTGGCCTGGATGCTCAACGTTGTTTTGCAGAAGCCGCAAAGCGTTCGCCGGCGCCAACGCGTCGCGTGAAAAGGAGGGATTGGAGACGATCCGCACGAAGGCGGATTGAGTAAAGGGACACGTGGCCCAGCCTCGCGCCCCACGCCTCCCAAACCATTCTTCGACAGCGTTATGCGAGCCATGGGTGGGCCAGCACAGCGCGATTAACACGCTGGCATCGAGCAGGAACAATCCGCTAGAACTCGTCCTCGTCTTCAAGCAGTTGCTTCACCTTCTCCGAGCTGATCTTCGGCGAATCCGGGGGTAGAACGACGACGTGAATCCCGTTCACGAGCCGGGTTTCCACCTTTGCGTTCAATCCTCTTCGCACCAATTCGGACGCAGCCTTGCCCAATGCGAGCGACCGCGTTTCGGAGTATTCACGAAGGATTTCCAAAACGTCATCATCAAGGTTTAGAGTGGTGCGCATGATGACCTAATGATGTCACGATCTGCAACTTGATGTCAATCGAGGCCTAGCAGCATCATGGGAGAGATAACAAGAGCGGTAGTTACACATGCGTAACCGGATAGTTACATCTTATATTTACCCAAATCCTCGTCGTTCAGCCCTTCCAGATATTTTCGCAGTTCCTCAGCGGTCACCCGGTCCGACATGTTCGCCGCCTGCTTCGAATTCTTCAGCACCACTTCATCCACAAAGATCGGACAATCCATCCGCAACGCCAGCGCCAGCGCATCCGACGGCCGCGAGTCGATGCTCACCACCTCGCCTCCGCGCTCCAGCCAGATCACGGCATAAAACGTGTCTTCGCGCAGTTCCGTCACCACAACCTTATGCACCTGCGTCTCGAGTCCGGTCAGCACATTCTTGATCAAGTCATGCGTCATCGGACGCGGCGTGTTCACTTTTTCCATCTCCAGCGCAATCGCATTCGCCTCATAAACCCCCACCCAGATCGGCAGCACCGATTCCCCCGCCACGTCCTTAAGAATCACAATCGGCGTATTAGTGACCGGATCCATTAAAAGAGTACGAATTGTCATCTCTACTTCCATCTTGACCTCCTTGCGCCACCGCTTACTTCTTTGACCGCTATTTTCCTTTCGCTGTGCTGCGTCCACGCTCTTCGCTTTTTATATCACCATTTCTCCGAGAAGACTGTTGGGAAAACTGATCGTCGTCATTACTGGAACGTAGGTTCCCACCTTGGGAGCGGCTGACTTTGGGGCGGTGAAATTCAGCGTCTTGTTTTGCGAAGTGCGGCCGATCCATTGCAATCTTGCTTCGTTTCTGCCTTCAACCATTACTTCAGATATAGTCCCTATGTATTTTTTGTAGCGGGCGATCTGGATTTCTTTTTGCCTTGCCATTAGCACTTCTAGCCGGCGCGCTTTTTCCTGATCTGGAATCGCATCTTCGAGCGCCAATGACGGTGTGTTCGGGCGCGGAGAGTACTTGAATGAAAACACGGCATCATAGCCAACTTCGTCTAGTAGAGATAAAGTTTCCGCGAAGTCTTCTGCTGTTTCTCCGGGAAAGCCTACGATGATGTCGCTGGTGATGCTGATGTCGCGCTTGGCGGACTTCATCCAGGCGATGCGTTCGAGATATTGCTCGCGAGTGTAGAGGCGCTGCATCGCATTCAACACGCGGTTCGATCCGCTCTGCACCGGCAAGTGAACGTGGTCGCAGAGCGTAGGAACGGCGTCGATGGCCTCGATGATGTCGCGTCCGAAGTCGCGCGGGTGCGAGGTAGTGAAGCGCACTCTGCGAATACCGGGAACTTCGCCCACTGCGGCCAGCAACTCCGCGAATGATTTCTTACCGGAAGAGTCTTTGTACGAATTCACGTTCTGGCCGAGCAACTGGATTTCGGTATAGCCCAGATCAGCCATCTGGCGTGCTTCGGCGAGCACCGACTCCGAAGTGCGGCTGCGCTCTTTGCCGCGGGTGAATGGCACCACGCAATAGGCGCAGAACTTGTCGCAGCCTTCGATGATGGTGATGTATCCGCGATGCGGATTGGTTCGGGCCGTGAATTCGGTTTCGAAACACTCGTCGGTTTCACGATCGTCGAGGCCGGTAACACGCTGCTTCCCTGCTTCGATTTGGATCAGCATCTGCGGCAGATTGCGGTACGATGCCGATCCGCACACCATCGACACGTACGGCGCGCGTTCGAAAATCTTTTCGCCTTCCTGTTGCGCCACGCAGCCCAGCACGCCAAACTTCTTGCCTTGCTTTTGATATTTCTTGTAGTCGTTGAGGCGGTTGAAGACCTTCTGCTCCGCTTTGTCGCGGATGGAGCAGGTGTTGTAGAGCACCAGTCCGGCCTCTTCGACCGTTTCCACTTGGCGATAACCTTCGTTGACCAGCGTACCAATGACTTTTTCCGAGTCATGGACGTTCATCTGGCAGCCGAAGGTTTCGAGGTAGAAGGTTTTGGGTGGGGCGGTGGACATACGGTTCGAGTATAAACCCTTACCGCAGGGAGTTTGCTGGCGGCTCGCCTGAGTCCTTAAAGACTTTTCCTCCATTGTGTAAGTCCATTCACTAGCGACTGCTCGAGCCAAACACGAAAACGTCGCTCAATATTTCCATAGGGCTCAGCATAATTTACCTGAAAGGGTTCGTTGGACGCGCTGATATCGATACCTTCTGTCGCGTGAAAAACTGCCAGAATGCCAATTAATCCGCGGAACTTGGATCCTATGGCGTGGGCCTGAAGCTGTATGCAGCTGAGCCCTACTCCAGCGATGTTCAGGGTTAGGTTTCGGTTATAGCCCTCTGTGTTGGGTACATATGGCAGGTCGCTGCGTGTCCTCAGATGCAACATACTGCTCGACACATGGAACCTTAGCTCCGTGGTCTCCCCAATTGAGGCGGTTAGCGAGGCGGCCACCTCTTTGAGCCGACGTTCCGCCAGTTGCAGCAGATTGTCGGCATTATTTTTCGCCTTGAGCCACACCGTTTGATCCAAGCTCTTGGCTGGGCCTGTAAGAACTTTACTTGCCGCCGCGATCGCCTGATCCACTGTTTGGACTTGTTGGACGTCTACGGCTGCCTGCGTCGCCTGAAATAAGGCTCGCTTTTGCACGTCGACGAAAAATGATACAAGCGATCTCAATTCACCCTCATCGGCTACCTCGAGTGCATCGATATAGCGCACCCGGTCATCCCGTGTCACGACCACCGGAAACCAGCCGTCTTTTATGAAGCCCAGGCTCGCCAGCGCGCGTGCAACTCGCCCATTGCCATCTTGGTAGGGGTGAATCTGCGTAAATTTGTGATGTAGCCAAGCCGCCTCCACCTCGACCGGGACTCCCGCTTTTATGTGTTGTTCGTGCATCGCCAAAAGGCGCTCCATTTCTGACTCCATGTGTTCGGGAGGACAATACTCATGTATCGTTCCGTCGGCGCGTTTCGGATTATTCGGCCGCTCCTTATATTTTCCCTTGACGAGTTTGACGGAAAAAAGATTGCCAAATTGGTCTATCGCCACCGTTGAGTCCTGATGCCGCAGGAGGGCTACGTGTAGTTCGTGGATATAGCTCTTCGAGAGAGGACGGTCACCCTTAACAAACTGAAATAAGCCTTCTAGCACATCAAAGTGGTCCCTAATAATTTCAGCGACCAATTCCGGCGGTTTCTCGCCGGGAGCGGACGGAATTAGGTCCGCATTGATGCCCCTTTCGATCAGCGTTTGGGTGATGCCTCGGTCGATGTTGTAGACCCCTTCGATCTGCCCGGTCTCGATTGACCACTCTCTGGCGAGTCGCTCACTGAATTGGCCCAGAGCCCCGCTCCTCTCCAGGTCTGTGCGTTGGTCGTTCCAGAATTGCAGAAGTGGAGTGAGCTCGCCGTCGGTCAGGGCTTTCCAGTCTTCCGGCAGATCCTCGATTGGCTTCCATTTGTGCGGCATCAGGTTTCTCCGTTTCAAGTTGACGTGCTGCGCGCTCTTCTCTGCCCGGCCCCGAAGGCTCTACGATCCTTATCGGCAAATCCCATATTGAGGCTGCCCCAGACGCGCGTTTTTTGCAAGCATGTCCAGACTACCTTCGAAGAGTCCTCGGTAGAACACGTCAGCGTCAAACGAGAGACAGAACGGTGAATTGCATGATCGGGATGACCGTGTTGCGACGCGCCATTGAACTTCAGGCTTTCTACCTGGGCACGGCGTCCCATAAACATCAGGTTCCGAACCGGGCTTGACGCCCGGTTCGGAATGACAACGTGTGTGGGATAGGCGCGATGCGGGCTTTCGGGGGCTGAGCCCTGTTCATAATCTGGACTTGACGCGGCGCTGAAGCGCCGCTCTTCCACGGTGCTGCCGGCGGCTGTGGCGGCTCGGGAAAGTTTCCTCGGGGGCTGAAGCCTGTCTCTTTTCTTCTGCGTTACGGCACTACTGAAGTCGTGCCCTTCCCGAGCGCTTCCCTTCCTGAAGCTTCCAGCCGGCCGGTTTCGGTGGGGGGCGAAATACCAAGGGATTGGCATTTGTGGAATCCCACTTCTCGCAAAGGAAGCGAGAAGTGGGGCACCCCGGTTCTTCAGCGGGCTAGGAAACCAAGGTCCCTCGCTTTGCTCGGGATGACAATCGGAAAATGGTCTGCACTAGCCACGCTGGGGGCAGATGGCACAGCGGTGGCCGAGGTGTTTGCTGCGGCAGCGGCGGGGGTGGCCTTTGCGGAGGCGGACGCTTAGGCAGGAGTCGAGGAGGCACCAGGCTTCGCGGTATTTTTCGAACATGGCGCGGGATTGGCGGCGGGTGTGGGGATAGAAGCGGATGCCTTTGCGGTGTCCGACGGCTTGGATGGGGATGATGTACCAAATGTTTTCGGAGATGATGTAGCCAACGAAGAAGTCGATTTCTTTGCTGGTATAGATCTTGCCGCTGGCTCCGGTGGTTTTGACGCGGTAGCGGGTCTCGGCGTAGAGAGCGGCGGATTTGACCTGGACGCGGAGGAGTCCGTGGTTGAATTCGACTACGGAATCGTAGCGGTTGCTGTCTCCCCAGGGGATGCAGACGCTAAAGCCGAGATGAGTGGCGCGGGCGAGGAAGGCGGCTTCGGCGGCTTCTCCGCGGCGCTTGTGAGTGGGCTCGGCGGCGGCGTGGAGGGTGATGAGTGGCTGGCTCGGCGAATTGGGTTTGTTTTGCATAATAAAAAAAGGCGCAGCGGGTGGGCTGCGCCTGTGACGGTCTCCTTAGTTTGGCTATCGTGCGAGTAGAAACACGAACGGCGCAGACCGGATTGGGCTGCGCCGCCGTTTTAATTCTATGTAGCTATTATATCATATGGCATAGGTTAACTGTGACATGTTAGCTGACTTTATTTTCTCTGGCGAATCAATGACTTAGTCGAAAAACGGGGAGTCTGGGGTATTGACAAGATTTTGCTCACGGGGGCTAAAGCCCTGTTGATAGCCCAGACCTTGACGCGGCGCTGAAGCGCCGCTCTTCCACGATGCTGCCGGCGGCTGTGGAATCCCACCCTTCGCAAAGTGCGCGAAGGATGGGCACCCGGCTGACGGTTTTGGCGGTGCGGGAACGTTTCCTCAGGGGCTGAAACCCGTCTCCTTTTTTCTGCGCGACGGCACGACTGAAGTCGTGCCCTTCCCGAGCCCGTCTCGCTACTCTGATCGCTTCCTTTCTATGCGCTTCCTTACCCAAGCCCGCGTGTATAACAGCATTTCGCGAAATTAGTTGACAGTCCAATTGCAAGAGAAATACTATGCCGCCGTGGTGCGCATGATCTGGCCGCGTGCCATTCCCAGCAGAGCAGTCTTCCCCCACCGCATCTGTTTGAGGCTGGCCTTAATCACCTCTCACCTATTTGTGGAGGATGCAGTGAAGTGCAGAGTCCCGTTATTTTTTCTATTCCTGATTTGTATTCCACTTGCCAGCGCACAGCTTTACACAATCACCGATTTAGGACCGCTTTCTCCGACCGCAATTAACGCTTGGGACCAGGTTGCCGGCAACTACAACGGACATGCGTACCTTTGGCAGTTTGGCTTGGGTATGCGGGATTTGGGTACGTTGCCGGGTGGGACGGGCAGCTACGCTGCAAGCATCAACGATCTTGGAGTGGTGGCGGGGACGGCGGATGGTGCGGGTACGGTGATCTCGCCGGAGTCTTCGATTCCGAATTCTGTGTGTAGCGATCTTACTCAGCCCTTCGTTTGGACTCAGTGGAACGGTATGAAGGGGTTGGGGACGCTGGGAGTGCCTCCGGCTGAAACCATGTCGCCTTACTGGTGCACCGTACCTTTCTATGGAACGAGCGTCAACATTCATGAACAGGTGGTGGGATACACCACACTTTATGCGGACAATTATCAGTGGGGTTTCCTTTGGACTAATGCTGGCGGCATGAGTTTATACGGAGACAGTTTTCCGCCGACCATGAGCAATGGAATCAGCGATAACGGCGAAACGGTAGGCCAGACCGGCGTGCTTATCGGAGAGGCAGCGTTTTGGAATGCTGGCGTTGAAACGGAGCTGGGAACGCTAGGCGGAACGACTTTAGATTACAGCAGCTCGGCGAACGGAGTTACTGACTGGGGTCGGGTTGTGGGCTGGTCCACGACCGAATCGCTGGTGACGGATTGCGATCTCGATCTGGTGGGCTGTCCGATCCATGCCGTGGTGTGGACAAAGGCTGGGGTGATCAGCGATCTGGGAACTCTTCCGGGCGATACGCTTAGTGCGGCGACAAACATTAATTATTGGGGGCAGGTGATTGGATCTTCTGGAAATACGCTGGTGCAGCTGGGTTGGGGCGGGACTGGAGGATCGGGCTTTGATGGAGACGGTGGAGCGGTCGCCGTGGTTGGACGTCCTTTCCTGTGGACCGAGCGCAAAGGAATGCGCGATCTAAACACCCTGATTCGCGCGAGTTCAGGGTGGGTTTTGAACTCGGTGAGCGGCATAAATGTTTGGGGACAGATCGTTGGATCGGGCACTTTGAATGGGGAGACCCACGGTTTTCTGCTGACACCTTAATGATCGACCAGCGGCAGTGTCCGACTCACTGCTCTGCCGTGTAGAACGCCTCGGTATTCGAGGGCTCGGCGATCACTCCGCCGGTGGTGACCTCCGAGGTAGCTACGTTGAATCCGTAGATCTGAATCTGATAATAGGAATCTCCACCCTCAGCTCCGTAGATCAGCGTTCCATCCGGGTGAATGCGGAGAGCTCTACGGGGATGTAGTTGGAGGTGTCGACGATTTTTTTCTGAGAGATTTCCACCTTATCGATCTGAGTCGAGTCCTGTGAAATTGCCATGAAGACGTATTTCCCTGAAGGATGAGCGACGCCGCTGGCGTATCCGCAGGCTTCCAACATTTGGGCGGTGCAAGACAGCAAAGGCGTGCTGGTGGAAGGAACAACTGGATAGATATTCACGCTTTCGGCGCCTGGTTGATAGGGGTTGGGAGTGACGAAGTCGAACATCCGGCCGGCAACGAATTGGACGTACTCGCTGCCCTGGTTTCCATTCTGCCAGCTATAGACCTCGACATCGGAACCCAAGGCTCCGGTGGTGAGATCGACGGTGCGCTCATTTGTAGGTGGCGTCGAGTGCGCCCTCTGCGCTACATGACACCTCGTCGTAAAGGCTGGTGCCGTCGGCATTGAAACCGAGAAGCGAGAGTCCACAGAGAGTTGTGCCTTCGGCTCCGTTGTTGAGCGAATACGTGGCCTCGAGCTGCGACTGGCCGAGCTTGCCGGAAGCTTGATCAATTACATATCGGCGGATGTACCACGGCGTGTTGTAAGAGCCCTTGGGAGGAATTCCTAAGAATGCTGAAGGCGAAGTTGCCTTTGGGATCGACCTTGAGGCCCTCGAACCCTGTCACCTTGAATTCCTCAAGCACTGGAAGCTGAGGCGAGCCGGTTGCATCCGTGGCAAATGTCCAGAGCTGCTGCTGGTTCTGCGCGTCGAAGCCGACGTAATAAAGGACGTGGCCGTTCAGCGCAGAAATTAGCCCGGGGTATACGTCGGGATTATTCACGGCGTTGGGTACTGTGAGTGAGCCGGCTTGAGAGGCGTAGAGGGTTTGAGGATCGACGTTATAGGTGACGATGGTCGTTCCCTCAATCAAGTAGACGATTTGAACGGGAGTGGACGAGGTTGGCGCCGCAGCTGATGCGGAGTTCTGGGCTAAGGCAAAAGTGACGAGGCAGAGGAAGATGGAGCAGGCGAAGCGACGAAGCATAAATATCTCCTACCGGCGGATCACTTATCGGCGGAGTTGGATGGCTGAGTTCGGAAAAGAGTTGGTTTGCTCGAAGCTGCGAATACGCTCTATTTTAGCGGGTCCGCGCATGCACAATATTCCAGATTTTGGATGGGCCTTCTAAACAGTTACAAGACAAAAGTTTCCTGTGCGGTTGATCCGCCACGCACTACGGCATCGGCAGTAATTACGGAAGATCGGCACCTGAGACGGCAACCTTGACGCTTCCCTTCCCGTCGAAGGTACGCGCAAGTGGATCATTATCCATTTCCCAGGAGCATCCCGATGGACCCCGCGTCATATTCAACCACACGGTTGGTTGCTGTGTTGGTTTTCGCCTTCACGTTTTTTGCTTTCTGCTTTGAACCTGGCCAATGTCAAACTTCAACTCAGCAAGCTTCTGTTAATCAAGCCCAATTGCTGGGTGAGCGTCTGCCATTGCTCTTTGAGCAGAATGTTGGGCAGAGCGATTCTCAGGTGCTGTACCTGGCACGGTCCGGCCGATATCAAACTTATCTGCTGCAGAACGCCGTGGTGCTGAAGGTGGCGGGCACGGAGCGGGATGCTGCACTGCGGATCACGGTGCTGGGCGCTCAGGAGAATTCTGTGCCTGCGGGAGTGGAGGAACAAGGCGCGAGAACGAACTATCTGGTCGGGTCGCGTGATTCGTGGAAGACAGGCGTGGCGAACTTTGCTGCGGTGAAATATGCGGAGGAATATCCGGGAATCGATCTAAAATATTACGGTCGGCAGCGGCAGCTGGAGTATGACTTCGACGTAGCGGCGCATGCCGATCCGGCAATGATTTCTTTGAGCATTGATGGCGCCGATGGAATCACGATTGATGATGATGGCTCGCTCGTGCTTAAAACGGCCGCGGGTGAGGTGCGCTGGCTTAAGCCGCTGGCGTATCAAGCGTCGGATGCGGGGCGTCAAGTTGTTGATGTGGGATACCGCGTTGATAAGAATCACGTCAGCTTCAAGCTGGGCGCTTATGACAAAAACAAGACTTTAGTGATCGATCCGGCATTAGTCTACGGCACATACCTCGATGGGAATGGATTCGAAAGATACAACAGTTTTCAGGTCGACTCCGCGGGTTACTCGTACATTCTTGGCGAAACGGGATCGTCAAATTTTCCCACTACTCCTGGGGCCTACCAGAAGTATGAAACCAAGAATTACAGCGGCGAAGTTTTTGTCTCGAAATTAAGCCAGGATGGTTCGTATCTGGTTTGGTCGACAATTGTTGGTGGTACCGGCCCAAACAATGCGTCGTTGCCTGATGGTTTCACGTTGGACTCGACCGGCAATGTGTACATTGTTGGCGAGACTGGAGATTTTACGAATGGGAACAATGGAACTCTCAATTTCTCCACCTCCACATTTCCTACAACTGCCGGCGCTTATAACGGGACGGAACTTGCCAACTGGCGTTTTTTTCTGGTGAAACTGAACAGTAGCGGCAGTGCGCTCGATTACTCGACCTTCCTGAGTAATCAACCGAATATTATTCCTTTCTCGGTTGTGGTTGATTCGGAAAGCAATGCGTATGTAACCGGAGAATACAACCATGCCAGCGGCCTCACTGCACCATTCCCGGCGACGCCGGGCGCTTATCAATCGACCTACGGAGGAGGCAACGACGCGTTCGTAATGAAGTTCAATTCGACGGCGACCGCTTTGGAATATGCGACGCTGGTGGGCGGTGTGGATGACGATGTGCCGAGCCAGGTTCTCGTGGATGCCGCGGGGGATGCGACCATCGATGGTTATACCTATTCCGCGAATTATCCGATTACGCCGAACGGGCTACGGCAAACCAGCGAGGGTGGTTTCGTTACTACACTGAATACCGCCGGCACAGCACTGGTTTACTCGACCGTTCTGAATAATGTGCTAACCACCAACGTGATGCGCGATAGCGCAGGCTACTACTACGTTGGAGGAGAAGCTGGCACCAAGCTGCCGACGACCGCAAACGCCTTCCAGAAAACTTTTCCGGCGACGGGATCGGGAATTCATTTGGGATTCCTCACCGAGATCGATCCTGCGGGTAATCTGGTGTATTCGTCGTATCTGGCGGGAAATCCTCCTTTGGCAAGTGAAGACACGCAGGTTTTGTTGGCTTCGCCGAACAACGTAACGGTTGGCGGCAATCGCGCCGGCGATCCATCATTTCCGGTGACGGATCGAACGTATGAACAGGATAACTGTTCTTTTATCGCCAAGTTCAACACGCAGGCATCGGGTGCCGCTTCTCTGGTGTATTCAGGGTGCACGCCGATCAATATGACGGATAACACGACCTATGACGAGTTTGCCGGTGTTCCCTTCTTTAATTTTTCGCAACTCTATCTCGATGGCAATAACAATCTATACGGGTTGAACAGCTCCGGCCAAACTTCAGCCAATGCATACCAGAAGAGCCAGCCGCAACAGACTTCCGGAGATGGCTATTTTCTGTGGACTGGAAAATACAATCTGACCCAACCCGGTCCCGGAGGCATTAATCTAAGCTCACCGATATCCGGCTACAGTTTCCCCTACGGTACGCCAACGGTATTCCGGGCTACGGGGCGTAGTCCGCAATGTTCCTCTGGCGTGGCGGCGATGCGAGTCTATACTTCGCCAGGCGTGGTCGCTTACACCACGAACGGCGCCACGCTTGACGCTAACATTTCTTTTTCGGCGCCGGGTCAGGGCACGTATTCGTTTAACCCGGTGATTGTGGTTTACGACAATTGTGGCAACGCGTTCAGTATGTCCGTACCCATCATCATTCAAGGACCGCCTGCCACACCCACCGATCCGCAAGTGGTGTCTCCAACGAACGGCGGAGTGATTACTTCCCCAGTGCACTTCGTAGCCAGTGCAAGCGCTGCGAGTTGCAGCAAGGGTATTGCGTCGATGCGCATTTACACGGCACCGGGAGTTGCCGCTTACAGCGTTAACGGGGGTTCGATTAACACTTATTTAAGCATGGCAAATGGAACTTACAACACCGTTGTGCAAGCGTGGGACAATTGCGGGAATGTGTACAAAACACCTCTGACTATCACGGTGGAGTAGTGCAGCCCACCCGTGAAAACTGGCACGGGTGGGGCATCCAGTTCGAGGTAGCTGGGACTGGCCGGTTCCTATTGCTGAAACACGACTGGGGGCCCGCTGACTCTCTTCCCCTTGAGGTCAACGATGACCTCGACGCGGTCGGCGACCTTGACGAGGGGAATGCCTTTCGTCATCCCATAATCCTTGCGGTCGAAGGCCATTGTCCCCGCGACCGAGCCGTTGCCGGTCCCTTTTCCTGTAATTGCAAATGTAAGTTTTTCGGGTTTGGTCACGCCACGAATCGTGAAGTCGCCGTCGAACTCCAGCGTGTCAGGACCGGTCTGTATAACCTTCGTTGAGTGAAATGTGATCAACGGATCTTCTTCGACATCGAAGAAGTCTTTGCTCTTCAGCTTGCCGTCCTTCATGCCGCTGCCGCTATTCACGCTGCTTGCCTGAATCTTGATGTCCAAAACAGCCGTTGAAAAATCAGGCGACGTAAGTATCACACTGGCGTCCCATACGTCGAAAGTGCCGGCTATCGCCACCGATGCTTTCACGTTGAATTTAATCAGGCTGCTTGTGTGATCGATCTCGAAAACCGGAACCTGCGCCAGACCTACCGAAGGAAACACTGCAGACGCCAAGAGGCAGAGAATCGCTAATCTCATGGCGCTGAGCGTGAGCTTGAGCTTTTTAGGCATAAACTTTCTCCGGCCAGTTGTCACAGAGAACCAAGCGGGCAACCAACAATTTGGACTATTTCGTCCAATTCCTACTGTGCAGACGACTCAGGCTAGGCGCACTGTGCGTTCCCAAACACTGGCAAAACTGCCAGTCCGAACGAACGAGGCGAGGCGGGAAAAAAAGTCTGGACAGTTTATGAAAAACTTAAGAAGTTAGCCGGCATCCAGTCGTATCTCTCTCACTGGTAGGTGAAGGTTAAGTCGTCAAGGTAGATCGAGTAGGGCGATTGTTGGTAGTTTCCGTCCATCTGATAGTTGACGGTGATTCCATACCAACCGTCGGTTGTACCGGGATTGTAGTATTGGTTGACGGTGCCGGTCACGCCATTCAGAGTGATGGACTGAAACAGCAACTGATTGTCGGCAGTGCGCTGCACCTGGATCGTCAGATGGTTCCACGAATTGCTGTTCGGGTTGCAGGCAATCCCCGTGGGAACCCAGTGCTGGTTGACATTGTCCCAGATGTCCCATTCGTGGCCGCCTGCGATGCGGCACTCGTGGCCCCAGATGAAACCTTGATCGTCGAAAAACTGATTGATATCGAATTCGAGCGCCTGTGAAAGTGCAAGGTTGGTCCCGTAGAAATACACATCGTAGGTGAAGCTGTGGTAAGTGGGGACCAGCGTGTGGTCTTTGTCGGGCAATCCCTGCGAGGAAAAATCGCCGATCAGGTGATTGTTAAACAAGGCGTCGGCATAAAGAGTGGTTCCAGCCAGACTAAATTGAGTCGAATCCCCGCTCATCGAAGGGGAATCGATTCCCTGAGACATCGAGTAAATGATTCCGTCGCAGGACGACGGCGAACAGGTGGCATAGCTTGGTGGAGTTAGGCCGTAACCTGTCCATCCGCCGCTTTGCTGAAGGTTTGAGAATGCAGGGGCGGGGGGCGTGGTCACTGGAGGCGTCGTCACTGGAGCGCTGGCGACCGTTATTTGCAGGGATTGCTGCTTGGATATTTCCTTTGAATCTGAAACTAAGAGGGCAAAGTTGAAATTTCCAGTTGCCTTGGGTGTCCCGGAGATAGTTCCGGCCGTAGATCCCAAGAGCAGGCCGGTAGGCAGCGCGCCGGATGCGAGTGAGAAACTATAAGGTGCGGTGCCGCCGCTTACGCTCAGAGTGGCGTTGTAACTCGATCCGACGGTGGCGGATGGAAGTGTTGATGAAATGGTGAGGCTAGTAGTTTGGGTGGTCGTTGGGGCGGTGGGATTAGTCGTGGAGTTGGCAGTGGGCGTAGAGAAGCCTGAACATGCGTTCGACAAGAGCAGCGCAAACAGGATCGCGAACAAAGCCGTGCATTGGAAAAGAATAGTTCGAGTTGGATACTTTTGTTCCGCCGAACCGGGTGTGCGCCAAGACATCTACTAGACCTCTCGAAGGGGTGTCAGGAAGACCCTCCACAGGAGGGTTGCTTCAAGAATCTATCGAGAGGTTAATGAGTGCCAGATAACGAAAGGCCGAAGAGGACCTTACGACTTGCGGGTTATATCATCGCCGCCCCCCGTGAAACTGCTACGGGTAGGGCATCCAGCGTCGTGCGCCTGCTCTTACGCCTCGGCGGCAGGACGGAAGCGCCAGTAGACGCAATAGCGCTGGTTGAAGAGGCGGTAAAAGGGACTGAGCGTTACATCTTGTGGACGGCCTGCACCCACAGTGCGGAAAGTAAGCGCTGCATCTTTCTGGCCAGCTGTCTTGTTTGCTGGCGCGGTGACGGGTTGAATCCATTTGTCTAGCGAGTTGCGGTCGCCGGCGAGTTCAGGCACGGGGATAGCGGGAAAACCTCCGTGCAGAAATTTGTCTTCGGAATAGATGCGCCTGGAATCGAGATTCTCGGTGCCGAGTTCGCCGGCTAACACTAGCGGACCGTACATAATGGCGGCCAGTGAGGAATCATCGGGGATGGGCTGCAGATGCAGGCGCATGGGCAGATTTACTTCCACGCGGTCGCCATTTTTCCACGTCCGGTCGATTTTCGCGTAGCTGGAGCGCGCCAGCTTTTGGTTGGGTTGGAAAGGCTTGCCGTTTACGGTGACGCTGGCAGCCTCGGCCCAGTACGGAATGCGTACGTTCAAGGTGAAGCGAGTGGGCGATTTCGTCTGAATGACCAGTCGAGTGCCGGTTTCCTCGGGAAAGCGAGTTTCCTGCCGGACGATGATTCCCTTCTCTCGCCAGTTTACTTCCGAGGCGAAAAATAAATTCACCCACAGCGACTGCTCGTTGTGAAAATAGAATCCCTCGCTAAGCTTGGAGAAATTTTCCAGGCCGGTACCGCAGCAACAGAAGAAGCCCTCGTGGGGAATGAAGTGAACTTTCCACTGGCCGGATTGCATTCCAAGGAAGTAAAGCGGCGAGCCGTCCGCTGGGTTGGGCGTGGCGAGGATGTGGTTGAGAAAAGCGCGCTCGTAATAGTCGGCGTATTGCGGCTCGGCCTGCCAGGTGAAGAGCTGACGGGTGAGTTTGAGCATGTTATAGGTGTTGCAGGTTTCCTGAGAGAGGTCGGTAAGCTCGGAGGCGAGCACGTCCGGCGGGGTGCGGAAATGTTCGCTGGCGCTGTTGCCGCCGGTGACGTAACTGCGGTGCAGCGCGACCTGCTGCCAAAAAAATAGCGCGGCGTCACGGTAGTGGGGGTCGCCGGTGAGTTCGTATTCGCAGGCTGCGCCGATGAACTTGGGGATCTGGGTATTGGCGTGGAGTTTGGTGAGAGTATCGTGCCCCTGCGCTGCGGGATCCAGGACCGCGTGCTGATCGAAGCGTTGCGCAACCACGAGATAACGGGGATTTCCGGTGATGGCGGAGAGGTTGGCGAGAACTTCGCCCATGCCCCCGAATTCGATTTGCAGAGTGCGCTGCATTTGATCTTCCGGGAGACGACCGGTGCGCCAATCGGTCCAGGCAGCCATGCCTTCGAGCACCCGCAGCGCCTGCTGGTTCTGCATATGATCGTTGACGTCGAGCAAGCCAGCCATGATTTTATGCAGCGCATACCAGACGACCGCAGCGGGACGCCCCTGTTCAAGGTCGTCGAAGCTCGACTCCGGGAACGCGGAAAGATAGCCCTTGTCGCCGAGTTGCGCCTGGCACTTGGCGAGCTCCGCGACCATGGCGTCGGCCTTGGTCTTGAGGCGGACATCACCGGTGGAGGCGTACATCTGGCTGCAAGCGGAAAGGTAATGCCCGACATAATGGCCGCGCCATCCGTTGGTGGGAGACTCGCGGTTATAGAGCGGATCGGCCGAGGATGGAAGCTTCGCGTTGACGCGGAAGTTATGCAGCAAGCGATCGGAATCGAGCGCGAGCATATAGTTGAGCGTTTGTTCGCGCATCCGGAGCAGGTCGGGATCGAGGATGGTCACGTCTTCGAGACGGAATGGGATGGCGGTGATGTTGGGAAGTTGCGGGCTGGGGGCGATTGGATTCCATGGATCTAGCGCGAGGGCTGCGGCATGATCCATATTTGGCGCCAGCGTTCTTCCGGCCGCTTTTGTTGCCGCAAGGGCGGTGCCGCCGTACAGTACGCGACGGAGGAAATCACGTCTGATCATGGAAATATCGTACCACCGAAGCGGCGGGAGTTCGGCTTACGCGTTGAGCTGGTTGAGCGGGAGATTCCTTCGGCTTCGCTCAGGATGACAGTCCTCCACGAATGGCGATGTGTGGGCTGGCCCGGCCGTACTCTTACAAGGTATGGGATGGCCCCACCCGTGAACTGCCACGGGTGGGGCGTTTGGCTCAGAAATTGCCTTTATCGTGGATTGAGCAGTGTGCGGACCTCGGCGAAAGCTGCTTGCCAACATTCGCCGCGGGCAAAGTGATTTTCGGATGTATACGTACGACGTCTGCAACCGTCTTGCCCAGGTTTTCGTCTACCGGGGTTGCCAAAAAGGCGTGGACGATATTTCCCGCGTGCGGCCCGGCCATCTCCACCGCCATACCCGCGATTTGTCCGCTCTCATTGATGTTGCTAGCCGAGATTACGTAGAGGTTGGAACTTGCGGGAAATAGAGTGTTAAGGTCGGTCGTCTTGCCGTTCTGCCAGAGGAGGCCGTGGGACCAGCTGGAGGTGGAGTCGAAGGAGCTTCCCACCGCCTGGCCCCGGTTGTTGATGCTGGTGGCAAAAGAGGAAACATCTCCCGGCAGAAGGGGTCCGAGGCTTGTGACAGTATTGTTCTGCCAAATAGCGGCCAAGGCTGTGCCGTCAGAGTTGACGGCTTGCCCAACAATTTGGTTGTGGCCGTTAATGGCGTAGGCTATGGCTCCAGGATCTCCGAGGTCCGCAAGCGGGGTGGCAGTGCCATTTTCCCATAGCACGGCGTAATTCGCTGCGGTGCAGGTTCCCGAGTAGCCTACGGCTTGGCCTTGATTGTTAATGCCGAATGCGACCCCGTCTGGATCGCTACCAATCGTAGAAAGAGCTTGGGCTTCGTATTTGTCTTTGCCTTTGTCTTTGTTCCACAACACCGGCAGGTCAACCCGATTATTAGTGGTGCCAGCCGGGCAGGTGGAGTCCACGATACCATTTTCCGCATATCCTACGATTTGTCTGCTGTTATTGATGGCGCTGGCCTGCCCGTTACTCCCGCCCACCGTTGGCAGGCCGCTCATGACGCCGTTTTGCCAAAGAAACGGAAGACATGTAAGGTGCGTGCCGAAACCGCAAATGTCTTCGCCATTCGTATCTAAAACAGATGTTTCGGACATACCGACAGCTTCCCCGGGGTCGTTGATTCCGTTCCAATTGATCGAACTGTTCTTTCCTCCAAGCGTGCCAAGTGGGAGGTTAAGTTCGCCGATGCTGATCCTGTCTGTGCCCGACACGAGGTGGGCGGAAAGGGAAACGCTGAAAGGATCCAGGAGCTGCTCCATATTCAGCGTCCAGCCGTAATTATTGAGGCCCATGGCCATGCCCAGGTCGTCAGGGTGCTGAACACCCAAATCCTGAACTTTGTAGCTCGCTTGCGCGACCGCATTGCTGAAGCAAACCAGAACAATTGTTGTAATCCAAGGTATCCAGAAATTCTGCAAACGTCTAAGCGTCCTCATAAGTCCTTTTTCCTCCGGTAGAGTCTGTTGCCGAGATGACTGGCGATTTACGGCAGTCACCGCTCGGCGCTCGAACAGTTAGCGTGCAATTGAGAGCAGAATTGGCTCACAACTGCACAAACTCCTGCTGAGCGAAAACTGAAGGAGCATGTGGTGTTCCACGTTCACAACAATTCCGTGAGACAACGGACGCAACACTCCAGAGTCCGCATACGAGTTTCGGACTAACAACTGCATGGGACAATCGCAAAACAGCTGGAGCGGTTGCTTCTCCTAATTTTCATAACCGCTGGCGCGAGGGTACAGAATTCGATAAGGTGAGCGCCAAAAATTTAAGGCAGCCTATTTGTGATGGACTTTCCTCTCTCTTGACGGTCGAGTAGTTGCCGTACATACTGGTTGGTATGTTGGCGACACGCAAGAGTCTAAAACGCAGAACGCCGAGACCGCGTGATCCCGAGCGAACGCGGCAACGCTTGCTACAAGCTGCTTTTCGCGAGGTTTACAGATACGGCTTCCAAAGTGCAGGGATCGATACTATTCTGGCCGCCACCAACGTCACCAAGGGAGCGCTTTACTACCACTTCAAGAGCAAGGAAGCGCTGGGATGCGCCATTATCGAAGAGATCGTCGCCACATTCCCGCGTGACCGGTGGTTGCTTCCTCTGGAACGAAGCAAGGATAAAGACCCTATCGATGCTTTGATCGGCATTGTACGGGCGATACCAGCCCGGGCAAGAGACTTAAAGGCCGGCTGTCCCCTGGTCAATTTGGCGCAGGAGATGTCTCAGCTCGACGAACAATTCCGCAAGCGGTTGGAGAGAATCTTCCAGGCCTGGCAGGAAGGCATTGCCATGGCTTTGCGGAGGGGACAGTCTGAGGGGACGGTCCGCCGCGACTTGGTTCCGGAAGAGACTGCAAGCTTTCTGATCGCGATGGTTGAGGGCTATGAAGTATTGGCAAAGAATGCTCAGGATGTGGGGGTCTGGAATACGGGACTTAAAAATATCGTGGGCTGGCTGCGTTCTCTTCGTGCGCCGGGCAACCGCAAGCGAGGTTGATCGCATCGTTGTCTCAAGCGGGCTATTACATACCAACCGGTACGTATGCTATGGAAAACGTGGCGAATTTGAGCGAATCGCTTCACGCTGATCATGAAAAGGGGGAACGAACCATGACAAGGATCACGGTGTCGCGCAGGAAGCTGCTCGCGACGGGGGCTTGCGCGCTGGCTGGTGCCGTCTGCTTACTGGAGCCGGCAAATGCCGGCGCATTGGGTACGCAGAACTCAACGAACGAGGAGGTCATTCGCAAGTGGTACGCGGCGTGGGAAAACAAAGACCTGGACACGTTCAATAGCCTGCTCGCCGATAACTTTACTTTTTCCAGCGCGGCGGGCGACGACCACATCAGCAAGAGCGCTTTCAAAACGCAATGCTGGGACACGCAGGTTGATTTCATTAGACATTTCGACCTGGAGCGAATCACCACCGGCGCGGAGGACGCTTTTGTGAAATATCTTTGCCACACCAGGAACGGTAAATCATTCCGGAACGTGGAGTATCTCCGAATCAAGAACGGAAAGTTGGAATCCATTGAGTGCTATTTCGGCGCTCAATCCAGTTTTCCGTCGGCAGCAAGCGCTGCGCAAAAGTAATCTACCGACCTGGAAGCAGGATTTCATCATGAGCCTCCGCGAAATTCAGGATCAGAAGGCCATTGCACGCGAGATGTTTGTTAAACAAGTTGCTCACGCGAATGCGGACGTTTTGGCCAGCCCGTTGCGCAGCGCTACGATTTGCTCCATCAAGAGTAGAGGGGATTGCACTCTTGAATCGACAGCGGACGAGTTCTGCGAAGCTGCAAGTACGGCATTACTTCCCGTGATCGAAGTTGATACCGCAAACCTCATGCGAGTCCTGCGGCAGTTGGAGGTTATCGCAAAACGAAAGGCGCCACGAATCGCCTTCAAGGCGAAGGGCAAAATCCTACTTTTGGATTTAGCTGACATCCTTGCCGTGCAAGCCGAAGGTAATTACGTCTCATTGCAGCATCCACCGAATGCCTATTTAGTACATGAGCCCCTCTCGTCCATGGCGGCGAAGCTCAAACCCTACGGTTTTATGCGTATTCACCGCTCGGTCGTCGTGAATATTTCCGCCGTGGAGGAGGTCCAACCCTTACCGACGGGGGAGTACAGGCTGCGGGTAAAAGGGGGGAAGGAATATTTGGTAACGCGTACATACAAACACAACCTCAGAGATCTGGCTCAACTGTGGGTAGGCTCAGAACGGCTTTGCGGCTAACAGAGCATCACGAAGTGTTGACCTCGTTATTCCGTCATAGCTTCTCGATTGCGCCCGCGCCCCGGATCTATTCCATTTTTCCCGCGGCCGGACCGACGGCGGTGGCTTGCTTGGTCTTGGGGTCGATGCCGATCAGCGCCACTCCGCCTACGCCTTCGCGGCTGACGGTAACCACGTGGCCACGAGCTCTCAAGTCGGCCTGCACTGCTTCAGGGATGCTCGTCGGCACAGAGAGGCTGCCCAGGTTGGCACGGTCCTGACCGAAGGAGCTGATGAAATGCGTGGTGGAGAAGCGCGGCGCCTTGAACGCCTCCTCGGCAGTCATGCCGAAGTCCACGTAGTTAAGGATGACCTGGATGGCTGCCTGATCCTGCTGGTCGCCTCCCGCTACTGAGATCGCCATCACAGGATCATCATTATGGAAAAGCAGCGTGGGGCTTAGCGTGATTCGCGGGCGCTTGCCGGGTTCGATGACGTTGGGAGTTCCCGGAAATGTATTCAGGCTGCTGAGGCGGGCTCCGTGAATAATGCCGGTGCGTCCGGCGACGCCCGCCGTGCTTGTCAGGCCGCTGGGAGTTGCCGCGATGACGTTGCCAAACTTATCGGTCACACACATGACGGTGGTTCCGCCATGCCAGGGTCCGGTGATGGTGGGCGGCTTGGTCGCTTTCATGTTGTAGGGGTCTCCCGGCCGGAGCTCGAGAGATGCTTTTTTCGGATCGATCAGCTGGCGCCGCATTTCGGTGTACTGATCGGATAGCAACTGCTGCATCGGGACGTTCGTAAAATTCGGATCACCGTAATATTCGTCACGATCGGCCAGCGCAAGTTTCTCTGCTTCAATCACGGTTTGGATATAATCCGCCGAGTTGAAGCCCATCTGTTTCAGGTCGAAGCCTTCCAGCAGGCGCAGCGTTTGTAAAAGATATGGACCCTGCGTGAGCGGACCGGCCTTATAGACCGTGTAGCCGCGATATGTAGTTGTGAGCGGATCGACCACGGGAGTTTTGTGCGCGGCCAAGTCGGACTTGCGAAGGAAGCCTCCCTTTTCGATATACCAGGCTTCCAGGGCGTTGGCGATGTCGCCACGATAGAAGCGGTCCGATACGGCTTGTAGTTTTTGCTCGCGCGTACCTTTCGCGGATTTTTCGGAGTCGACTAATTTACGGAAAGTCACTGCCATGTCCGTTTGCCAGTGCACGCCGGTTTCGATTTTCTGGTCGCTGCCGGTGTCGATATACCATGTGGGGCCGCCGGCGTCCAGAATGGTCAGCGTGGGCTGCACGACCTCCTCGAAGCTTTTCGTTCCGTAAAGTTTCAGTAGCGTGACGATCGCATCGATGGTGCTGGGCACGGCGGCGGCCTTGACATCACCGTCCGGGATTCCATGTTGCATGTACCAGACGATGGCTTTGGGGTCGCGCGGGGCCTCGCCTTGTCCCTCCAGCAGCTTTACATTTTTCTGGCCGGAACTATAAACCAGAATGGGGACTTCGCCTCCGACGCAGAACGCGCCTACGTAGGTTACGGAGAGTGCGAGCAGAGTGGCGGCGGCGGCATCGGCGGCGTTTCCGCCGTGTTCCAGAATCTTGACGCCGGCCGCAGTGGCGGCAGGCCTACCGGAAACAACCACGCCCCGGCTGCCGGTGGCGACGCTGGGGCCATGATGGGTGATTGGCGTTTTGGCCTGCGGCGAGGCGAAGGTCGAGAGTAAAAGGAGAACGGATGATAGCGAAATTATCTTGCGCATAGGAGGTCAAGTCCATTTTGTGGCCGGAATCTGGTGGCCGACATCATATCAACTCTCTCTTAAGTCCACGCTGCCCTAGTATGGTCCGAGACCAAGCTACGGCTTATCTGCGCCTCAGTTTTTGCGCTGCCAAACCCGAAGGTGCTCGGCTACAAACCAGATCACCGATACTAAAACGAAAATCAGCGCCACGCACGGCAGCGCACCGAGCATGGCGATAAACCAATCCTCAGAGGGTACGCGAAACAAAACACATCCAGATACAAATCCAACAGCGAAAATTGCAAGCGAAACCAGCAGTCGCTTCGAAACTGCACTGGCGAGTATTTGCATGTCCATCATTCTGAAAGTGCCTCAGAGAGAAAGCCAGCGCCTACTTCGCATCAAGCCCGATCAATGCCTTCAACACCGCCAAGACGAAAGCGAGGAAACCAAGGACGGAATTAAACTCTGCGGTGTGTGGCATCTTACATATCGTGTGAATCGATCTGTACATCAGAAGCCCTGACACCAACGTTTCTGAGCCCTATTCCTTGTAGACAAGCGGAGGGCCGCTGACCTTATGGGCCTTAAGGGCGACCGATACCTCGACGCGGTCGCCGATCTTGACGAACGGGATGCCTTTGTTCATCCCGTAGTCCTTGCGGTCGAACTCCATTGTCCCTTGAATGCGGCCCTCGCCTGTGCCCTTGCCGGTAAGCGTGAGGTTCAGCGTCTCGGGCTTGGAGACACCTCGAATAGTAAAGTTCCCCTGCACATCGAAGGTGGTGGGAGCGGTCTGCACAACCTGGGTAGAGTGAAACGTGATGTAGGGATCTTCGTCGGCGTTGAAGAAATCTTTGCTTTTTAATTTGTTGTCTTTCATGCCGCTTCCGGTATTCACGGAGTCAGCAGAAATTTTGAGGTCAAGTACGCCTGAAGTCACGTCCGCGGAGGGAAAGGTGAGCGTGGCCTCCCACTTATTAAACTTACCGTCGATGGCGACGGAAGCCTTCACAAAGAATTTAACGTCGCTTTCTTCAGGGGTGATGGTGAAGACCGGACCTTGTGCCTGGGCTAACGACGGCAATCGTGCCAACGCCAAAAGGCAGAACACTATCAATCGCACGGAATCCCGCCTCGAAGCTAAGCAGCGCAGCGATGGATTGCGTCTAGGCTATCATTGCCGCCCGTCAAGCCGGTAGCTTTGCCCATGCATAATTGTTTTGTCGCCCCGCTTGTGATAAGGAAAGACATGATTTTTTCAAGGCAATGGACGCATAGCTTAAGGGCAGCACTGTTAATCGCGTTGTTGGTGGGCGGGATCCTGCACAACGCCTGCGCAGAGGATAACGGTCTTGAGCGCACGCCCGTTCTCGGCTGGAGCAGCTGGAGCTTCCTCCGCGAGCATCCCACGGCAGCCCTGGTGAAAGCTCAGGCGCTCGCCCTGCAAAATTCTGGATTGCAGAAAATCGGGTACCAATACGTAAACCTCGACGACTTTTGGTATCAGTGTCCGGGAGCGCAAGGTCCGAACGTCGACGCTAATGGCCGCTGGGTGACAGACCCATCGAGATTCCCGCCCGAGGGAGATACCGACGGCATCAAGGTAATGGCTGACTACATCCACAGTCTCGGGATGAAGTTCGGAATCTATGTTACGCCGGGTATTTCCAGGCAGGCGGTCAGCCGGAACACGCCGATTCAGGGCACATCGTACACGGCTGCCCAGATTGCGGAGACGTCGGTAAAAGAGAACAACTACAACTGCAAGGGCATGGTCCGCATTAACTATGACAAGCCTGGAGCGCAGGAGTATACGAATTCATGGGTAGATATGCTGGCGGCATGGGGCGTCGATTACATCAAGATTGACGGCATGCAAGACAGCAACGCCGCTGACGTTAAGGCATGGTCGGATGCGATACGGCAAAGCGGGCGGCCCATGATCCTGGACGTCACGCAGGGGGAACTTACAACCGCGATCGCCCCGACGGTCATGAAGTATGCCAATCAATGGGAATTCGCGCCTGACGTCGAATGCTATCACTGCGAAAAGCACCATAGCAGTTACCCGCTGACCAGTTGGGCCGACATTGCCAAACGCTTCAACTACGTTGCAGAGTGGCAGCCTTACGCTGGTCCTGGCGCTTTCAACGACTATGACTCCATCGAGGTAGGAAATGGCAGCAACGACGGGCTGACTCCGGTCGAGCGCCAGACTCAGATCAGCCTGTGGGCGCTGGGGGCGGGGCCATTCATCCTCGGCGTCGATCTTACTCACCTCGACCCAACGGATCTGCAGAAATACCTGGAGAACTCCGCAGTCCTGGCTGTCGACCAGGATGCGATCGCCGCGAAAAGGGTGGTCAATACCGGCAACCAGCAGGTGTTCGCCAAGAAAGAACCGAACGGAGATATGATCGTCGGTTTATTCAACACCGGCAAGAAGGCAGAGGAAGTTTCGGTTTCAGCATCGACCGCAGGCCTGACTGAAAATGGGAGCGGCTTTTCCTTATACGACCTGTGGACCGGCGAGACGAAGAAAAGTGGCACTATCAGTGCTGTGGTTCCATCGCATGGGGTCGTCCTGTATCGCGTCAGGTGAAAGATGGTAATCGAATACACAGCAAAGCCTGGGGATATTGCTGCTCTCTATTCCTATACGCGAAAGCACTCCCTTAAGCTTGCCCTAAGTTTTTATGGGCTGCCGATTGCAATGGCACTTCTCGTCTTGGTAGAACGTCGTTCTCCGACTCACGCGCTGACTTTAGCTGATTGGGCCATCGCGCTCATATGGGGAGCAGTACTCTTCTTTCTCTTTCCGCTGATTCTGAGACTCCGCACGAAGAAGGACAAACGCACTCTATCAATTCAGCCTGACAAGCTTTCGACGCAAGTAGGCAAGCTCAGCGGCGAGGTGCCGTGGGCAAAGGTGGATAGCCTGTATGTCACTGACGAGCACATTTTCTTAATCCGCAAAAATATGAATGGTTTTGCGATTCCACTAAGAGCTTTTGCGGACG
This sequence comes from uncultured Acidobacteriaceae bacterium, assembly GCA_963838015.1. Lineage (GTDB taxonomy): Bacteria > Acidobacteriota > Terriglobia > Terriglobales > Acidobacteriaceae > Sulfotelmatobacter. The sequence goes on from CAWIPG010000003.1 coordinate 394,453, forward strand.
AAACCCAAAGGAAAGAGTTCATACGGTTGTGTGAGCAATACATTCAAGCCGCAAGAAGTTAACGACTCACGGGCTGGTCAATGACTGCAAACGCCAATGCTTCGGCGGTTGGATCAGTTCCTTTAATACGGTCCGATGATTCCGGCTATTGGGCGAGAAGCGGGCGTGGGCGCCCGCTCCACATCCACACCAGCTTCTTTTGTATCGAGCACGTCCAGATATTTCAGGCCGGAGCCGGTGTTGAAGAGGACCACCGTGTCATCTGCGGTGAGGAAGCCGCTGGCTAGTAACTTCTGGTAGGCGACCAGGCTGGCTGCGCCTTCGGGGGCGGCGAAGATGCCTTCGACTTTGGCCCAGTGGCGAGTGGCTGCGAGAATTTCTGCGTCGGTAGCGGCTAGGGCTACGCCTCCACTTTTTTTCAGAATGTCCAGGATTAGATAGTCGCCGTAGGGTTTGGGGACGCGGAGACCTGCGGCGATGGTTGAGGCGTGGGGCCACATTTCGGAGGCGGCGCGGCCTTCATCCCATGCTTTAACGATGGGAGCGCATCCTGAAGATTGCACGCCGATCATGTTGGGACGCTCGGGACCGATGAAACCCAGTTGCTCGAGCTCGTCGAAGGCCTTCCACATGCCTAGCAGGCCGACTCCGCCACCGGTGGGATAGATGATGCCTTGCGGAAGTTTCCAGCCGAGTTGCTCGGCTACTTCGTAGCCCATGGTTTTTTTGCCTTCGACGCGGTAGGGTTCTTTGGTGGTGGAGACGTCGAACCAACCTTCTTTTTTCCAAGACTCGCTCTCTTTTAGTTCGGCGACTTTGCGGGCGCAATCGGAGATCAGGCCGTCGACCAGCGTAACGTGTGCGCCGTAGTAGTGGCATTCGATGCGGTTGGCCATGGGAACATCTTTGGGCATGAAGATGTGGGCTTCCATTCCATCGCCAGCGGCAGCGGTGTAGGCGGCGAGAGCGCTGGCAGCATTCCCGGCGGAGGGGATGGCTAGCTTTTTCAGACCGAAATGGCGGGCCATGGTGACGGCGGCGGAGAGTCCGCGGGCTTTGAAGGAGCCGGTGGGATTGAGGCCTTCGTCTTTGATGAAGACGTTGGGATATTCGCGGCTGGGCAGCATGGGAGTAAAACCTTCGCCTAGCGTGACGGGCTTGGCTTCGGGGAGGACGGCGTCGTAGCGCCACATGGTGGGAGCCAGCGGCAGCAGCGATGCGGGAGTGAAAGTCTTTTTGATGTTGGCGAGATCGTAGCGGGCGTAGAGGATGCCGCCGTCTTTGGGGCAAATGGTTTGGGGACGGTCGGCGGGATAGTGCTCGACGCAGCGGGTGCATTCGAGGTGAGTCAGGCGCGACACGGAGAGAGTTTAGCAGGGGTGGGTGATTGGATGCGCTGCGAAGTTGATTGATGACTGGCAAATGCCAGAGTGATCAACCCACGTAAGAAGATACGCAGCGTGGATAGAAACGCCTTGCGGGTTTCAGTTGCATTGTCTGGGAGAAAGGGATCTTTCGACTTCGGTTGTGCTCCGCATTCGCGAAGCACAACCTTCGCTCAGGATGACAAGGGCTAGATTAGGTTACTTTGAGCTGCGTTTCGCGGCGCGCTTGGTTGGGGGAATGCCTCTTTCTGGGCGTTCCTTCTCTAGTGGGTCGGAAAGGTTGTGCAACGGTTTGTCTGCCACGGAGGATAGCTGTGGGCCGGTTTCTGGCACGGTTAAGCCCTGTGCGGTGTACGTTGCTTCGTTGAAAACTGCACCTGGCTTTGCGCCGGCGATTGCGAACACTCCGTGCGGGACGCCGTTGGTGAAGGCTGTGGCGATGTAGTCGCCGACCATGAGGCCGTTCTGCGAGTTGGGCAGCCACTTGAGCAGCATGGCTTTCGGTGTGATACGCACGGGAGTATTCCAGGTCGTTCCGCCGTTGTGAGAAGAAATGTAGCCTACGGCCAGGCGGCACGTGGCAGTGGTGCAGTTGCTCACAGGGTAGAAGTAGTAGTGGATCGCAATGTGCGCGGTTGTGCCTGAGGTCGCGGGATCGATACCAATTCCGGGAATGAAGTGGTCGACGGTGCTGGTGACGGCGTCGATGGGAATGCGGGTCACCTTGGACCACTGCAGGCCTGTGCTGGAGGTGCTGTACACGAGGTCGTTGGTGGAGCAAGAGGTGCGAAAGCGGCAATCCTCCCAGACCACGTATACGTTGCCTGCGCCATCGATCGCCGCGGAGGGCAGCGGGCCGCTGCGAATTCCTCCGGCGTCGGTGTGGCTTTGAATGTTGGCTACGGTCACGGGCGCGGACCAACTTCCGCCGCCGTTGGTCGAGACGAAAGCGGAGATGCCGGAGGTTTCGATCGGTACGATCACCGTGCCGTTGGGCTGGACCAGCGGTTGGCCGCCGATGCCTGAGGGCTGGGTTGCCGGGGCTTTCGCTGCGCCCCAGGTTTGGCCGCCGTCGGTGGAGGTGCTCATCAGAACGCCGTCGCCGGTATCGGGGTTATCCCATTCGACGTAACAATTGCCGTAGTACGGGCTGGTGGCAGTGCTGTCGCACACGATCCAGTTTTTGTCCGAGCTATTTACTTTCGGCGTGACGCTGACTGGATTGTCCCAGGTGAAACCGCCATCGGTGGAACGGCTCACTGTTACCGCAGTGGTTGTGGTCGTGTTCGAGATGGGGAGGGTGGAAATCATCCAGACGCCGTGCTTGGCGTCATAAGCTACGGCGGGATCGCTGGCTGCGTCATAGGGACCGCCGCCGTTGCCTGTGGTGAGGCCGGGCAGGAAGCCGTGAGACCAACTGGTACCGCCGTCGGTGGAAGTGGCCCAGCCGATGGCAGTGGCACCGCCGGGAGAGATGCGTCCGGTTTGGAAGGCGGCTACTAGCGTGGCGCCATTGGCCAATACATGCGGCTCAACTTCGGTGGCGTGCTGGCCGGGAGCTACGGTAAATGGATCGGAACTGATTTGGGTGAGCGCGACTGTGGGCGCGTCCTGGGCGCGCGCGGGATTTGCAAGAGCCAGGCCGAGGCTTAGTGCTGCAAGGCAGAAAAGAAGAGAGTGCGAGCGGTGGGAAGCGGAGAGTGGGCGATTCATCAGGATTTTCTCCTCAGAGGTGAAGGATGATTCTTGTGGAGTTGCTTCCCTGAATGGCAGGACATTCGCGGGCATCAACGATTGCGCGGTAGTAGTGACCGTGCGGGTGAAGATAGCGCGGATTCTCGGCGGTTGTCAATGAGAAGAGTTTTGCAACTTCGGCTCGTGCTGGCTTGTTGAGGCGCGGATGAATAGAACCGCTACATCATCGTTGTAGATCGACTTCCAGTCCTGGGTTTCGAGGAGAATGTTATCCAGGGCTGAGTCTTTGGGTACGAGTATGCAGCCTGCTTGATGCTGCTCGAGAAAATCCTTCCAACCGGGCTCGACATGCATCATCTTCAAGTAAGACTTTAAGAATTCTTGGCCGTACAAATCGTGGCGGTCATCGAGTACTACTTTTGTTTGCGGATAGAGTCGGTAGATTAGGTATCCGCCCCAGGAATCGGGGCTAAGCACCGGGCCAGGGATATTTTGGTTCTCCAGATAATTCACGGCTTCGACGGGAAACCGTTTGGCATCGAAGTGTGCGTCCATCAGCTGCGTGGCGCCTAGTTTGCCGGCGTGCGCCGCGATCCAGCAGGCTAGCGCTACGGCCGCGATGGGCCAGAGATGGCCGCGCAGGTCGCGATCGATGGCTTGCATTCGGTGAAGGAATGGTTTGAGCGTTGTGAGTTTGTCGCCACTTTTTTCGCGGAGTCCCTTCATCGCTTCCGACAACCACGGTCCTGTTACCAGAATTAGAAGCAAAGACGATACTGGAATATTGCGCGAGGCGTAGAGGCCGGAATATACCGCGAACAGCAGCACCAGGAATTGGCTGAGGCGCACTGCTCCGGTTTCTCTTTTCTTTATCGCTAAAGCCACCAGCGTAAGCAATAACAATCCCGCGAAGCACTTTTGCGCTACGCCGTGGAAGTTGGGAGATTGAAACTCGTCGATGTGATTCATCAGGAAGCGATTGGAAAGATAACGGTAGATGTGAATGTCGAGCTTCCAGCCGTAGGGATTTACGAATGTTGCGAGCGCGCTTAGGAGACCGATGAGCGAGAGAGTTCGTGCGCGCTTCCCTGCCCTGATGCTTTGGAGAACGTCGGCGAAGCGATCTGTCTTCAAGCGAATCGACTGCCATGCCGCGCTGATCCAGTAGATCGCTAGAAGCACGAAGCCGACGAGGAAGCCGCCGTGCAGGTTGACCCACACGATCATCAGCAGCGGCAGCAGCCATAGAGATGGAGATGTGGAAGAATCCGCAGCAGGATTGGAGCAACTTTGTTCCGAGGAGTCCAGAATCCAAAACCAGGCAACGGTGAACAACCAACTCACAACGTGGGGGCGCGCCAGGAAGTGGATCATGGACGCCGAGGCTGCGAGCAAAACCAGGATCAACGCGAGAAGAAAATTCGTGTTCCGGCGCAGGAGCAAGCGAAATGTCCAGGTGAAAGTTGTGGCGATGATTACAGCAGTGAAGAGTACGATTGCATTCAGGCCCGCGACGGTGCCAAGGAAGCCGACAAGCAGGTCGTAGAGCCACTCCCAGGCGAACCAGGGCTGGCCGGCCATGGTTGAGGAGAATGGATCGACGCGGGGAATGGCGTGGATTGCGAGGATCAGTTGTCCGGTGCGAATATGCCAGCCGATGCCGGCGTCGCCCAGCAAACGCACCGATAAGGTTGTGAATGCAAGCACGCCCAGCAGCGCTACGAAAATCAAATCACCGACAGAGGGGAGCAGACAGCGCAGCCATCTGGGTTGCAGAGTTTCTACGGAAGAAGTTGTGGACCCGATTGCCATTGCGCTGAATCTTATAGAGTGAAGCGATGAACGACAAGACTACACAGCGAGCGGCGTACAGAGTGGTGATTGTGGGAGCGGGCTTTGGCGGCCTGAATGCTGCCGAAAAGCTGGCGCGCGGGCCGGTACAGATCACCGTCATTGATCGGAAAAATCATCACACCTTCCAGCCGCTGCTCTATCAGGTGGCTACGGCCAGGGCTTTCGCCGGGCGAGATTACCGCGCCGATCCGGTCGATTCTCAGCCGGCATGAAAACGTTGAGGTTTTGCTGGGTGAGGTGACCGGCTTCGACCTGGAGCGCCGGGTGGTTGAGACCAGCGATGAGGAGATTGGTTACGACTCGCTCATTATCGCGGCTGGCGCCAGCCACGCCTACTTTGGTCACGACGAATGGGAGACTCTTGCGCCAGGACTCAAGACCGTTGAAGACGCGATCGAAATTCGGCGGCGGGTATTGTTGGCCTTTGAACTTGCCGAACGGCGGGCCTTTGCGGGTGAAGCGGCTGATCCTCTGAATGCAGAGCCGTTGAATTTTGTGGTGGTGGGCGCCGGGCCTACGGGAGTGGAACTGGCGGGAACACTGGCGGAAATTTGCCGGCACGCGCTGGCTCACGATTTCCGGTCGATTGATCCAGCGTGCACTCGAATTCATCTGATCGAAGGCGGGCCGCATGTGCTGCCGGCTTATCCGGAAGATCTCTCGCGCAGCGCGCTGAAACAATTGCAGAAGCTGGGCGTGGAGGTAATTACCTCTGCCATGGTCACTCAGATTGAGCCGGGTGTGATTTCCATGGGAGAAAAGCGGATGAATGCGGCCGTGATTTTGTGGGCCGCTGGCGTGGCCGCTTCGCCTCTCGGCAAAAAGCTGGGCGTGGCCGTGGATCGCGCGGGACGCGTGCTGGTGGAACCAGATCTGAGCATTCCCGGACATCCGGAAGTGTTTGTGATTGGAGACCTAGCTGCGCTGAAAGACGAATCCGGCAGGTTGCTACCGGGAGTGGCGCCGGTGGCGATACTGGAAGGACGCTACGTCGCGAAACTAATTCGCGAGAGTGTGGAATCTGGCGCAGCTTCGGGCAACTCGAAATCGGTGGCACGCAAGCCTTTTCATTATTTCGACAAAGGTAGCCTGGCGACGATTGGACGTGCGGCGGCGATTGCGCAATTTGGCAAGATCCATATTTCGGGGTTCATGGCCTGGCTGGCGTGGCTGTTCATCCACATTATGTTTCTGATTGGATTCCGCAATCGACTGCTAGTGATGATTCAGTGGGCATGGTCGTACTTCACATATGAGCGCGGGGCCCGACTGATTACCGGGAGCACGGTTCTGCCGGGGTGGGGTGAAGTTGACTCGGGCGGCGATGCAGAGCGAGAAATATCTGTTGTGCGAGACAAATCGGCGTAAGAATAGAACTGTGGATGATCGGCGTCGCATGAAATTTATTTCGATCTCACGATTTCTGTTCGGGCTGACGGCGATTATTGTTTTGAGTTGCGCTGCTTCCGCCGAAGTACTGAAGATCGTGGTCAATGACACGATCCAGCCGATTACCGAGGAATATATCTCCCGCGCGATCGATGAGGTGCAGCGGCGCGGCGATCAGGCGGTATTGATCGAGATCAATACGCCGGGCGGGCTCTTCGACTCGACTCGCAACATCATCCAGAAAATTACGGGTTCGTCCGTTCCTATCATCATCTATGTGACGCCCAGCGGCAGCCGTGCCGCGTCTGCGGGATTTTTTATTCTGGAATCGGCCGACATCGCGGCGATGGCGCCGGGAACGAACACGGGCGCGGCGCATCCGGTGAATCTGGGCGGCGGGCAGATGGATGAGGTGATGAAGCAGAAAGTCGAAAACGATGCGGCTGCGCTGATGCGGTCAGTGGTCGCTAGACGCGGACGTAACGTGGATATTGCCGAGAGCACAGTGCGACAGTCGAAGTCGTTTACCGAGCAGGAGGCACTGGTGCAGCACTTGATCGATTACGTAGCTTCGAATGAGGACGATCTTTTCCGGCAGATCGATGGCAAAAGCTTTAAGCGCTTCAATGGGCAAGAAGTTACGCTTAAACTTTCCGGCCAGCCCATCGTGCTTTTCGGATTGACGCTGAAAGAGCGCATTCTCGATTATTTGATGGACCCGAACATCGCTTTCATTTTTCTTGCGATCGGGGCACTCGCGCTGTATGCGGAGTTCAATCATCCCGGTGCGGTGGTTCCGGGTACGGTGGGCATTGTTTTTATTTTGATTGCTGCCTTTGCGTTGAATCTGCTGCCGACGCGTTTTGCCGCGCTGGTGTTGATACTGGGGGCATTCGCGCTGTTTGCGGCGGAAGCGAAGTTTGCCAGCCACGGCGTGCTTACGGTGGGCGGCATTACGCTACTCACGCTCGGCGGGTTGCTGCTGGTCGATTCGCCGATTCCGGAGATGCGAGTTCATCTTCTCACGGCTCTTGCCGTGAGTGTTCCGTTGGGATTGATTACGGCGTTCCTGATGAGCATTGCGCTCAAGGCGCGGCGGAACAAGTTGGTTTCAGGCGCTCAGGGTTTGATTGGTGAGACCGGAGTGGCGCAGACGTCGCTTACTCCGCGGGGAAAAATATTTGTGCACGGTGAACTTTGGGATGCCGTGTCTTCGACCGAAGTATCGATTGGGCAGTCCGTGGTGGTGTGCCGGGTCGATGGGCTCGTGCTGGCGGTGGACCCGCCGCCGCATCGCAGCCTCTGACCGCATCGCCGATTTTCAAGTAAACCTTCGGCCATGCACCATCGCAAGCAATGGCCTGCCTCCGAATTCCGCTCCCATCGCTATTCCCTGCGTTACAATCCGCGTTAGCAGGGTTGCGCGCTTCAGGAGCGGGGGTACAAATGGAAATTTTTGGCATGGGAATCGGATTCATTACCATTTTGATCGTCGTTTTGGTTGTATACGCCTTAAGCTCTATCAAGATTCTGGCTGAATATGAACGTGGGGTAATCTTTCGGCTGGGTCGACTTTTGAGTGCGGCCAAAGGCCCAGGCGTCATTTTAGTTTTTAGTCCGATCGACCGCATGGTGCGGGTTTCGCTTCGCCAGGAAGCGCTGGAAGTACCGCCGCAGGACATCATCACCCGCGACAACGTTACGCTCAAAGTGAACGCTGTCATTTTTCTACGCGTGATCGATCCGAGCAAGGCTGTGGTGGAAGTTTCCAATTATGTCTATCAGACTTCGCAGTTTGCGCAGACGACTTTGCGTTCGGTACTAGGGGAACAGGAACTGGATGAACTTCTCGCCCACCGCGAAAAAATCAATTTACGATTGCAGAGCATTCTGGACCAGCACACTTCGCCGTGGGGCGTGAAAGTGACGAATGTTGAAGTGAAGCAGGTGGACATGCCGGAATCGATGTTGCGCGCCATGGCCAAGCAGGCTGAGGCGGAGCGCGAGAAGCGGTCGAAGATTATTCATGCGGAAGGCGAGTTCTCGGCGGCGCAGCGGTTGGTGGATGCCGCGCACCTGCTGGCGACTGAGCCGGTCAGCGTGCAATTGCGTTACTTGCAGACTTTAACGGAGATTGGCGTGGAGAAAAATACCACGGTTATTTTTCCGGTGCCGGTGGACTTTTTCTCGGGCTTGCAGAAGCTGTTGGGCAAGGGCGGCGATGATACCTCGCCCGCCGCAAAGTCCGCATAGTGGTGCAGTTTGGCTCGCGCATTGGGTCGGTTTAAGCGGGAGATCCTTCGCTACGCCTGAAAAACGGCTACGCTCAGGATGACAGTTTGTCGTGTAATGGTGCAAAGTGCACTACCCGCCTACTCTTGAGGAGTGGTTATGGCTTCGTCACAGGACACTGAAATTACTTTAGGTACGGCGAAACTGCTGGGCCTGTTTTTTGGGCTGGTGATGGTATGCGCCGTTTTCTTCGCGCTGGGCTACACGCTGGGGCGCAAGGCTGATGTTGGGCTGGCCGCGACCAGCGCTGCGGTGCCGTTGCCAGTTACAGCCAGCGGTTCTAAACCGGCCAACTCTGCCACATCGCAGACGCCGATGACATTTTACAAAGCCGTGGAACAGCAGAATGCGAATCCACAACTGACGCCGGCTTCGCCGATGCGGGAAGCGTTGGCGGAAATGCGAGTCAGACATCTGCGGGACAAACGGGAGCGACTTCATCCGGAACGGCGGCGGCGGGATCGTCTTTATCTGGCAATCAGTCGCAGACAGCGCAGAACGGAAATGCTCCGGATGCCATGGTGGCGATTCCGGGGCCCGGTTATTTTGTGCAGGTTGCGGCGGTCAGCAAGCAAGACGATGCGGATGCATTGGTCGACGCGCTCAAGAAGAAAGAGTATCCAGCGTTTGTGGCAAGCGGTTCGGCTACTGACAAATTGTTTCGCGTGCAGGTCGGTCCGTTTGCCGACGTCAAAGAAGCCGAAGCACTGCGCTCCCGCCTGGTTAACGACGGATATAATCCGATCCTCAAGAAGTGAAGTCTCCCTATGAAGAGTGACCGCGTGTTGAACCGCCGTGTGATCTTCAAGCTGCACGGCATGGACCCACTTGACGCTACTGTACTGAAGCAGGATGCAACCGGCTACTGGATTCGCGGCGGCACGCTGGCCGGAAAGCTCGACGAATCCAGGTGTTCGCTGCCGGAGAGCGATGTGCGGTATCTGGAGTTCTGCCAGATCGAATGGATGCGGGCGCCGCGAGGGCGGCTGTAAGCGGATCCCCAGCACACAGGCAAAAAAGCAGGTTCTTCACCGGGCTCTCGCCCGGTTCGGAATGACAAGAGTTGATTTGATCTTGTCATTCTGCATATTGACAACCATCGATTTACGCGATATTGATGATGCATCTTATGACCACCCCAATTTCTTTTCTTGACCGCGCGCTTCATGCCATTGCCGATCCTACCCGCCGGCGCATTCTTGTTGCGCTTAAACAGCGAGGGGGGAATGTCTCGGGCAAAAATAATGGTTTGTGTGCCGGCGATATTGAAGAGCGCATGCAGCTTTCTCAGCCGACCATTTCGCATCACATGGGGATTTTGACCAAGGCTGGATTGGTTGAAGTGGTGAAGCAGGGGCAGTGGCGGTGGTACCGGCGGAATGAGAAGGTTTTGCGGCGAGTGGTGAAGAATTTGCGGGCGGAGTTGTGAGGGCTCGCAGGAGTTGCGCTCAGGGGCTAAAGCCCGTCATTTTTGGCCTTAGATGGCACGGCTGAAGCCGTGCCCTGATACGAAGCCGCTAGCTTGCGGAGGCGGCTGCGGCTAGAGCTTTTTGCAGGAGGCGTCTGGCTTGTGAAATCAGTTCGGCTACTTCGAAGGGTTTTACCAGATAGGGCACGTCGTTTTGCTGCAGGAACGCGCGCTCATCGCCTTGCTCGACGCCGTTCGAGAAGGTAAACAGGATGTGTTTTTCCATCTCGGGGCAGTGCTGTTTTAGCCAGAGGTACGCTTCTTTTGCGTTCCAGTCCGCGGGCATTTTGCCGCTCATGATTACAAGATCGAAGGGCTCGGAAAGCAATCTTGTTTTTACATCTTCGCTTCTCACCGCGGTCACCACGCTGGCTCCGGCGCCTGCGAGTACGTCGCGCTCGAACTCCAGTACGGCCTCTTCTTCTTCCACCAACAGAACCCGGCCCTGGATCGCGCCTTCGCGCTTGGGCGGAACTCCGGGAGCGGCTTCCACGACTGCGCCGGCCGTTGTTGCCATGGGCAGGCGCACGTCGATGACCGCACCGCCTTCGTCTGCATTGCGCGCGGTGATGTCTCCGCCGTGCTCCTTCACGATTCCGTAGCAGATGCTTAGACCGAGACCAGTTCCCTTGCCCACGCTCTTCGTGGTGTAGAAGGGATCGAAAATTCTTTTTGGATCTTTGATGCCGGGACCATCGTCGGCGAACTGAGCACAGGCGCACCCGTTTTCGCAGAAAACGCGAATTTTTAATTTGCCGGCGCGGCCTGATTCCAGAACTGCGTCCACCGCATTGTTGATGATATTAAGAAATACCTGCTCGATCTGGTGCGGATCGGCAACGACAAGCGCGGGCTCGGCGGCAAAATCTTTTTCCACGTTGATGTGGTTGACCTTGAGATCGTAGTCGCGTAGCGCGAGAGTTTCATCGAGCACCTTGCGGATATCGACCTCGGAGCGCTCCGGTTTTCGTTGGCGCGCGAAGGAGAGCAGATTCTGCACTACGCGGTGAGTGCGCTGGGCCTGCTTGAACATCTTCGCGACATAATCTTGCGCGCGTTCGTTGAGCCCTTCGCTTTCGAGGAGCTGCGCGTAGCCGAGAATCGCCGTGAGCGGGTTGTTCAGTTCGTGGGCTACGCCGGCAATCAGTTGTCCCACGGCCGACATTTTTTCGCTTTGCAGCAATTGTTCCTGGGTGCGGCGCAGATCTTCGTAGGCTTTGCAGGTTTCTTCGTAGAGGCGAACTTTTTCGATGGTGGTAGCCAACTGGCGGCTGATCGCCACGAGCAGGTTCTCTTCTCCGCTGGAATATTCGTATTCGCCATGGCTCCGCAGGCCCATCATGCCGATGGGAGCATCCTTGCCCCAGAAGAGCACCCAGATCCACGAACCGTCGCTGCTGGAGCGTATGAACTCGGCTACAGCACCGGTGAGATGCGGCAGATACTCGGCGGTGATCACTTCGGCGCGCGAGCGCATGACTAGGTTGCCGAAGCCATCAGAAAAATTAATTTCCGCAGGGCGCGATTTATCGCGACTGCGCGGCCCCCACGCGGCGCGGCGACGGTAGGTCGGGTTATCGGAATCAGAAAGGTAGACAGATCCACTCTCGGCGCCGAAAAGCGAAACCACTTGCCGCAAGGTCAGGTTGAGAATTTCGTCGAGATCGAAGGATTGGGTTGCGACTACGGCCATCGCGTTCAGCGCGTTGAGTTCGCGATTGCGGCGTCGCATTTCGTCTTCGGCTCGCCGTTTTTCGGTAACGTCGAGCACGAAACCCTGATAGCGTTCGACCTTGCCTGACGCGTCGCGTGTGGCAAAACTGCTTTCCGCGGCAAGCACCAGCGTTCCGTTTTTGCGACGCATGGTCACTTCAAAGTTGCGCACGTAGTTTTGCTGCTCGATATCTTTGTGGAAGGCGTCGCGCTGGCCGGCGTCGACGCGAATATCCTGATCCAGATTCAGGACAAGCAAGTCTTCGCGGCGCTCGTAGCCGAGCATGTGCACGAGCGCATCGTTGCAATCGAGCAGGCGGCCAGTAGGCGTGGCCACGTATACGCCTTCCTGTACCTGCTCAAACAGAAGACGATATTTTTCTTCCGCCGACCGCCGTTCTGTGATGTCGCGGACGATGTGGATAATTCCCTTCTGTTTGCTTCCCTGCTCCGCGTAGGACGAAGTGGAAACCATGGAGAAGCCGCCGAAGCAGGGGTCGGCGCCTTCGGTGATTTCCTCTTGGCCGCGCGCACAGTAGGGACATCCTGTCCACTCACCGAGTCCGTGGGGCAAGACAGATTCGCAGGTGCTGCCGATTACGTCGGCGGCGGATTTTTCCAACTGCTCCAGCAATATTTGATTCGCCTTGATGATGCGGAAATCGGCGTCGTGAGCGAGGATGATGTCGTGGACCGAATCGAAAGTGTTTCTCCACTGCCGCTGCGAGCGCAAAACCTGCTCGAGCAAACGGAAGTTCTCTACGGCAATGCCCAGCTGGCGTCCGCACATTTCGAGGAAGTCGAGTTCCTCGGCAGTTTGTTTTCTCCCGTGTGGGCCGCCCAATAAGATCAGACCGATGGGAGCTTTCTTTCCCAGAACAGGCACGATTACCAGATGAAGAAGTTTTTCCGACTTGAGTAACTGCTCATCTTCCAGTGTGGGTTCGCCTTTTTTCGGAATCTGGACTGTGCCCTGCGCCAGCGTCTGCGACACGTTATCAGTCAACTCGGCAATGCCCATCTCGCGTAAAAATTCCTGGGAAACGCCGACGGCGTGGGTGGCTACGAGGTGGCCGCCCTCGATTAAACGGAACCATGCGGCTTTACTTTTGGTAAGGCGCTGCAGTTCCTCGAGGGATTTATCCATCATGCCGCCCTGCTGTTGGGCGAGCACGACACTTTCTGTCAAAGAGCGCAGCACAGCTAATCGCTGCGACCGCGCACGCGCTTCCTGAAATACGACCAGCAGCATGCTCAATCCCAGAAAGGATATCGGACGCGATAGAAACTCCGCTGGGGATCTGGGCATCGATGAGCGGCCAATTGAGATGCTGTGACAGCAAGCCGGCTGTGAGCATCCAGGGCCACAACTCGCCACGGCCACGGCGAGCGTTCAGCAAGGCGATTGCCGCCGTCAGTAAGACGATGCGGTAAGAAACTTCAAGCGCGACGCGCAGAGTTAAAGAATCGGGCCACAACAGAGCGCGGGTCACGGCAAAGCCGGCCACGCATACGGTGACCGCAGCCAGAGGCGCCAGCAGGTTCTTGGAACGGATATAAGCCAGAACGGCCCCGGCTAACAGGCCTAGGGCAATTACAAAAGCCGCTTGCTCGACGGCGGGAAGATAACGCAAAGGAATGTGCATTCCAGCGCCGTGCAGCCGAACCAAACGTGAGCCAAATAACAGAGTCCACGCCGCCGCCCAAATTGAGAGATAGCGCTCGCGAAAGACGCACAGGACCAGTAACGAAGCTGCCACGGTGAGCAGCAGCGTCCACTCCCCGGGCTTCAGCCTCGCGATTGCGGGCTGTGCGACGGTATTCCAAAAAGACCAAAGGGAAGCGGTCATCTTCAGTTAGGTGCTGGCGTTAAGTTCTGGTAATGCTTAGGCGCGCACTCCTGCCCAGTTCCTGAATACCATGCTTGGGCTACATGCAGATGCTCTTTCCGGACCTTGGTGGTTACTTTCGGCACCTCACGGTGAAAAGTAAAATCGCCGATAGTATTGCTGGGAGAAACATGCCTGACCGCATTCTGGTAGTAGACGACGAAGAGGCAATCCGGGAGATTGTCTGCGCCATACTCGCCGCCGCCGGTTATGCCTGCAAACAGGCTGGTTCCGGCATGGAGGCCCTCGCCCTGCTCAATTCCGGCGAAGTGTTCGAGTTGATGCTGTCAGACTTGATGATGGCGGACCTGGATGGCATCGGCCTCCTTGAACGTACCAAAGAAAAGTTTCCTGACATGCCGGTGGTGATGGTGACCGCCGTTCACGATATTTCGGTGGCACTGGCTGCCATCCGCAATGGGGCCTACGATTATCTACTCAAACCTTTCGAGCGTGAGCAGTTGCTCAATGCGGTAGGGCGGTCGCTGGAAAACCGCCGGCTCAAAGTGGAAAACCGCACTTACCAAACTAATCTGGAATCGCTGGTGGAAGCCCGCACCGATCAACTGCAGGCTGCCATGGCCGATCTGGAGCGCTCCTACGACACTACGCTGCAGGCATTGGGTGATGCGCTCGATCTTAAAGACCGCGAGACGGAAGGTCATTCCAAGCGCGTTACCGCTTTCACCATGGCGATCGCCCGCGCCATGGGTCTGCCGCGCGAGCACATCGACGTGATCGCCCGCGGCGCATTTCTGCACGACATTGGCAAAATGGCGATTCCGGATCGCATTCTGCTGAAACCCGGCAAGCTGGATGAAGAGGAAAAGTTGATCATGCGCGAGCATTGCTATCACGGATATCAAATGCTCAAGAAGATTCCGTTCCTCGCCGAAGCTTGCGAGATTGTTTACTCGCACCAGGAACACTTCGATGGATCCGGCTATCCCCGTGGGCTGAAGGGTACCGAAATTCCCTTGGGAGCACGCATCTTCTCGGTTGCCGATACTCTTGATGCTATTATTTCCGACCGCCCCTATCGTCCAGCCAGATCTCTCGCTGAAGCGCGTAAAGAGATCGAGGCGTGGTCGGGGCGGCAGTTTGATCCGGAGGTCGTAGAGGTGTTTCTGAAGATGCCCGACGACATCTTCGAATACGTCCGCCGTGAGATCAACGGCCAGAACTATCCCCTCAGCTACTCCACGAACGCCAAGGGCGCTACTTAAAATAGCAGTCATCCAACCTGCAATCTTCGGGCATCGCTCCGTTCTTCTCTAATAACTTCTCAAATAAGGCCTGTTCTTCGACTTACAATTGGAGAGAAGCGGCTCGTGGCAAAGCATCTGGAGGTGGTTATGAAATCAGCGGCAGGTTTGGTTGCGTTCTTCCTAATCTTATCCGCTGCGTGCGTAGCTCAGGATCATCCCGCGGTGACGGCGCTTCCGAATTCTATTTACGTTGGCGCCGACGGCAAATTCGAAGCGGCTCCTGATACCGCCGTAATTCAGTTCAACATTTCCGTGCAGGAGGATAGCTCGCAGGCGGCTTACCAGCACGCCTCGAAAGATGCCGAGCAGGTTCGCGAGGTGCTGCATGCCAATGGCATCGAACCCAAAGTAGCAACGATCGGATTTTTCTCTGTTCAGCCCATGTATGACTGGAAAAATACGAAGCAAAAAGTCATTGGCTACCGGGTGACCACCGATGTGACACTCAAATTGAAAGATTTTACGAAGATCGGTCCGATCACCCAGCAGCTTGCGGATGCCAACGTCAGCGAGCGCCAGACTTTGAACTATACGCTGGAGAATATTGACGAGGCTAAGAATAAGGCCGTGGAAGATGCCTACCGGCGGGCCCGGAATTCGGCGGAGACCATTGCCCGCGCTAGCAGCCGCACTTTGGGAGAGCTTTCTTACGCCTCGGTGGATACCTTCGAGAACCAGCGCGTGCCCGTACCGCGTATGCGCGCGATGGCTGCTGTGGCAAATGCTGCGCCACCGCCTACTGAGGAGTTCACTCCCCAAAACGTGACGGTTACGGCGCATGTGAATGCGCTTTTTAATTTGAAGTAAGAGGGAATTTCGGACTTCCAGCTTTCTGGGGCTAAAGCCCGTGGATAAAATACGGCAGTTATCGCAGCGGTGAACCGCTGCGCGACCCAAAATCAAGCGCAAGATTAACTCTATTCGCGGTTACGGATTGGCTCTTGCGACTGTGATGCGGCTTGCGTCTACCGTGATCGGGCGCTGAATTTCCATTTCGATCGACGTTCCTACCTCGAGTTTCACATCGGGACCGCGCTTCAGCAGCGCCCATGCGATGCCCGGCTGCAGCTCCTGCACCTGCTCCTACTCGCGCTCCGTTCAGCCCGCCGGTGGCCAAGCCTCCCGCAGTCGCGCCGCCCATGGTTCCGTACACGCCGTTTTTGGCCGCGTCTTCAACCTTTTTCCCGGTATCGCTGTCCTGCTGGATCGTTCCTTCCGAATCCTTTACCGATTTATCGTCTGCGCCGGGCGTATTCTCCACCGAGCCCGGCAGCATCACGGTGTATCCGCTGGGAAAAATTATGGAAGTAAAGTGCATCAGGATTTCTGAGCGGCCCCTGCCGTGCCCGGCGCGCTCTACATGGGCGATTTTGCCCTGGATGTACGACCCCTCCGGAACGATCACGCGGTTATCTACGACGAATGGAAATACCGTGGCCGCGTAAACCGCATCGCCTTCGCGAGCATTCTTGGTGGAGATGGCTTGCTTCAGTGCCAACGGGATTTTGGTCCCCGCGGGAATCGTATAGGCATTCGGATCGGGAGCCGCAGGCGGCACAGGGGTTGGCTGGGTGGCGGCCGCAGGCGCGGGAGTGGAGGCCGGATCTTGCGGCTTCGGCGTATCCGCCGCTTGACCTATAGCGAATCCAGATAACAGTAAGAGAGTCCACGCAGCGCGCATGATTGACCTCCAATCGAGCGATTTAGCCAGAGAATACCACGCTCCGGGCTGGGATGCTTCCCTTCCTGTTCAGGGTTATCCGCAACTGCGCTATTCGGCTACGCGTTAGGCCAGTTGAGTGGGAGATCCTTCGCTCCACCTGAAAAACGGCTGCGCTCAGGATGACAGCGTCGTTTAATAATCAGCTGACCCGCTATCAGCAACCTGATCATTTGGACCAGAACGGGTGAAGCGGGCCATGCCGCAGAATATCGTCTACCTCTTCCACTCCGGTGAGGTCGGCATAGTTGGCGCGGGGCGGCAAAGCAAACACATACTTGCGGTTGCGTCCGAGCTCGTTGGGAGAAATGGGCGCGGCATTCACCAGATAGTTGCCCTGCTGCACCGACTCCCACTGCGAAACTGTGAAGATCATGATGGGAATATCTTCCCGCGGATTTTCTTTCGTCCATGCTGGATGCCGGATGTAGAGCAAAGGCCCGTGCTCAATATCGCCTTTGCGCGTATCGCTGCCTTCCCACTTCTCTGCGACGATCTTGTAGCCTTTCCAGCCTGCGGGCAAAGAGAAGCTGAAGCCGTACTTCGTGTCCTTGTATTCAACCGTTGCCGCAGAGGGCTCTGCAGGCGGTTTCTCCTCAGATTGGGCTGCCTGCGGGGCGGGCGAAGCCGGAGTTGCTGGTGCAGTGCTGGCGAGCACTGGCGAGATAGTGATCGACAGCATCAACAGAGCAAGCGTCATAAGAACTAATTTCTGGAAAATGCGCTTCGAGAAAATATATTTCGGGATCACCTTCATTCTTCTTTCCGCTCCTCACATGTTCCAACGCCGGTTACTTATAGATCAAGTATTTCTGTCGCATCAACTGAAATTTATCGAGATCCTCTTGCCAATCCTGCGCGATTCGCCGGGGATCGCGACCCGCCAACAATCCATCATAAGCCGCCTGGTTGACCAGCAATTGGGTCATGCGCTCGATCTTGAAGTCGGCGGGATAAAGCTTTATCAATGAGGCGGCGAGTTCGATTCCCAACTCCGGCGCATCCAGCGCGTTTCGCTCGGTCAGAATAACATTCACGCCTTCGCATTTCTGACCGCTGTAATTGCTCGACGTGGGCGTGAAGGTAACCGGCACGAATCTGACTCCGGCAATTCCGCGGGCATTCAAATATGCGGCCAGTTCGCGGCTTTTCATCCAGGGCGCGCCGAGGAGTTCGAACGGAGTATCGGTTCCGCGCCCTACGGAAACATTGGTGCCTTCGATCAGCCCTAGTCCGGGATAGAGCGCGGCCTCGGTAACACTGCGCAGATTCGGTGACGGATTCACCCACTCGAGCCCTGTCGAATCGAACCAGTCGCCGCGCTGCCAACCTTCCATCGGAACGACCGTGAGCTTGGCATTGATGTTGCGTTCGGCGTTGAACATCTTTGCCAGTTCGCCCATGGTCATGGCATGGCGCACCGGCACGGTCCAGTAGTTCGTGAAGCTTTCGTGTCCGGCGTCCGCTACCGGACCCTGGATGAATGATCCGGTGATGGGATCGGGACGGTCGAGCACAAGCACGTCAATATCTGCCTTGGCAGCGGCTTCCAGAAAATATCCCAGTGTGGTTTCGTAAGTGTAGAAGCGCACGCCGGCGTCCTGAATGTCGAAGACGACAGTATCCAAGTGCTTCAAGACATCACCGGCGGACGGCGATCCGCATCCTTTGCCCCGTAGACGCTGTAGACCGGAATGCCGGTGGCGGCATCCTTCGAGTTGGTTACATCGGTCGTGTCGAGCGTGCCTGTAACTCCATGCTCCGGGCTGAAGATCGCGTCTAACGAAACGCCTGGGGCCTGCGCCAGCACGTCGATGGTGCGGCGCCCGTCCGCGCCGACACCTGTCTGATTGGTCACGAGGCCGATGCGATTCTTGCGGCCCGCAACCTGGAGCAGGTCAAAAGCGTGTTCTTCGAGGACATCGATCCCGGTTTTCACGCTGCCGTTGCGCGTGCTCATACGCCGGGCGGCGCTCTGCGCCTCGTTGTAGCCGGTGATACTCTCCCAGCGCAGCGCTTCTTTCTCACTGGTGGTAAGCGGCAAAGATGCCGCGACTACCGTCGCGACTTTCGTGCGCAGAGCGATCGCGTTTCCACCACGCGGATGCACGGCGTTGGTGAGAAGAATGATGTAGCTCTTGGTGGTGGGATCGATCCACAGTGAAGTTCCGGTGAAGCCGGTATGCCCATAGCTGCCGACCGGCAGCAGATCTCCGCGATTCGAGGAGAACGGAGAATCGATATCCCAGCCGAAACCGCGCAGCACTGGAGCCGATGGAGGCTGTTCTGGGCGCGTCATTTTCTCAACTGACAGCGGCGACAAAATTGCGCCGCCGCCGTTCAGAAGGGCCTGTGCGAATTTTGCAAGATCGTCGCCCGTGGAAAATAATCCGGCATGGCCTGCAACGCCGCCGCCCATGCGTCGGGCTGTGGGATCATGCACCACACCGCGCAGCATGTGATCGTTTTCGTCATACTGCGTGGGCGCGATTCTTGCTCGCCATCCCGCTGGAGGCAGAAAGCGCGTATGCGTCATCTTCAGTGGCGCGAATATATGTTGGGCCGCGTAGGCATCTAGGGACTCGCCTGAAACCCGCTCCACGAGCGCGCCCAGCATTATAAAATTGATGTCGCTATAGGTAAATTTCGAACCCGGCGGCTCGTCCGGCGTTTCGGCAAACGCCATGTTGTACGCCGTTTCTTTTCCTTCCCACGCCGTTTTCAAATCCAAATCCGGTTCCAGTCCGGAGTAGTGGGTCAGCAATTGCCGCACCGTGATGTCTTCTTTTCCATTCTGCGCAAATTCCGGCAGATACTTCGCCACCGGATCGTTCAGGCGCACCTTGCCTCGCTCCACCAACTGCATTACCGCTGGCGTGGTGGCTATGACCTTGGTCAGCGAGGCGAGGTCGAAAATCGTATCGAGGGTCATCGGCTCGCGGCGCGGCTCTAGCGCTCGCGAACCGTAAGCCTTCCGGTAGATCACATGCCCGTCGTGCCCTACCAGCAGGACTGCGCCCGGAATCTGGTTTTCGTGAATTGCCTGCTCGATGACGGCGTCGACAGCGGCTAAGTGGGACGCGACGGCAGGATGTTTCGCATCTACGGCAGTGCGGGCCTTCAGAGTGGTTACCAGAATCATGCAGCATACTGCGATGAGCGAGATTACGCCGAAGGGTTTCGGCGGAAAAAAGCGGGAGCCGCCCTGCGAATTTGATTCAGAAGGAATGCTTTGACTTTACACAACGCGGGCGGGATGACTCAAGAAACTCAAGTAAGGGGGTGCCGCTTATGCCATATCATGGGTATCTTGATGGACGGGTCGGATCAAATATCACTTCTCGACGCATTCGAGAGTCAGAACGAAGTCTTGGCCCCGGCTTTCTCGATCTTGCAATCGGCCATAGCGCAGCAAGCCTTCCCTTCTGCTTCAGTTGCTATTACTCACCGCGGACGGCTTGTGGCGAGTAAAGCTTGCGGGCGATTCACGTACGAACCCGGTTCTTCCCCGGTCACACCGGCCACGCTCTTCGATGTCGCCTCCCTTACCAAAGTTTTGGCCACGACGACCATGGCAATGCTCCTCTACGAGCGCGGACTTCTCGACCTTGACGCTCCCGTGGCCGCGATCGTTTCCGAATTCATCTCGGACGCCGCGAGAGATCGCCGACGGCTTGATGTAACTCTTCGCATGCTTATGACTCATTCTTCGGGCCTGCCTGCATATGAAAGGTTATTTCTGAAGGCGCACACCCGGGACCAACTTCTGCACGCCGCGTTTACTACGCCACTGGGAGCCGACCCGGGAAGCCGCGCCGAGTACAGCGATATCGGTTTCATTATTCTCGGCGTTGCTCTCGAACGATTGGTGGACGAAGCGCTTGATCGCTTTTGCCGGCGCGATGTCTTTGCGCCGCTTGCGATGACGAATACGACTTTCAATCCGCCGTTTGAGATTCGCGCACAGATTCCTCCAACGGCGGACGATCGAACTTTCCGGAAAAGAATCATTCAAGGCGAAGTGCAAGACGAAAATGCCAGTGTGCTGGGCGGCGTGGCGCCTCACGCGGGAATTTTTTCTACCGCCGCCGACCTCGCTCGATTTGCACATTGCATGCTCAATGGCGGGCAGTCGATTCTCCGTCCGGAAACTGTCGGCCTGTTTACCCATCGCGAATCCATGCCCGTGGGCACATCCCGCGCTTTGGGCTGGGATACGCCTTCCGCGCCTTCGCAATCCGGGAAATATTTTTCTGAGCACGCTTTCGGCCATCTCGGCTACACGGGAACTTCTCTCTGGATTGATCCAGTGCGCGAACTTTCGATTGTTTTATTGACGAACCGGACTTGGCCTGACTGTGCGAATCAGGCTATTAAACAGGTGAGACCTTTATTTCACGATGCAGTTGGCGAGGCACTCCGGTGACGAATTCATACGATTTCCTCAGGCGCTAAAGCGCTGTGCATTTTTCAACGCTCTAGCGGCACGACTGAAGTCGTGCCCTTCTCGAGCGTCGCGAACCTCCCCGTTCGTTTTCGAAATCGAGTTTTCTCCAGTCTCCAAAGTTGCATCCCGCGCTCTGGCCGCACGATTTAGAATGAACGGACCGCTCTAATTCCGAAAGGTATTCTTGAAACGCAAACCTGCCACTCTCCGCCGGCTGCGCACAGAGCAGCCGAATCATGCTGCAGATGATCTCGACCGCAAATCGTCGATTGAAATCGTTCGCCTCATCAATGCCGAAGACGCTACGGTTGCTGCTGCCGTGGGGCGCGTTCTGCCGCAGATCGCGCGCGCGATCGATCTGGTTACGGCTGCGCTGCGGCGCGGCGGACGCCTCATTTATGTGGGTGCTGGAACCAGCGGACGTATTGGCGCTCTCGATGCCGTCGAGTGCCCGCCCACTTTCAATACCGATCCTCGCTCGGTTCAGTTCCTCATCGCCGGAGGCTTCGCGGCGCTCGCATCCCCTTCTGAGATTAGCGAAGATGATTCCAAGGAAGGCCGCGGCGAAATGGCGCGGCTTAAACCCACCAAGAACGATGTGGTTCTTGGCATCGCCTCCAGCGGACGTACTCCGTTCACGGTCGCTGCGGTTGTGGAGGCTCGCCGCCGTGGCGCACGGACCATTGCGCTCACTTGCAATCCTAATTCTCCCCTCGAACGGGCTGCTCACTTTGTGATTGTTACCCAGGTTGGGCCCGAAGTGCTGGCGGGTTCGTCACGCATGAAGGCCGGGACTGCTCACAAAATGGTTCTCAATATGATTTCTACGGGTGCGATGACGCGGCTGGGATATGTGTACGGAAATCTTATGGTGAACGTTGAGCCCAGGAACGAAAA
Source organism: uncultured Acidobacteriaceae bacterium (assembly GCA_963838015.1). Lineage (GTDB taxonomy): Bacteria > Acidobacteriota > Terriglobia > Terriglobales > Acidobacteriaceae > Sulfotelmatobacter. The sequence goes on from CAWIPG010000003.1 coordinate 416,470, forward strand.
GCTGTTACAGCGGTCGATTGGAATCCTCGAGCGCGCCACGGGAGCGGGTCGTGAGGCTTCTCGTGCCGCGCTGGAAGCCTCCGGGCGGCGCACGCCTGTGGCTCTGGTGATGCTGGCGGCGGGAGTTAATCGATCTCAGGCGATTGCGGCGCTGAAGAAATCTGCGGGGAATGTTCGGGGGGCGATTGCTCTGGCCCGCGCAAAGTAAACCACCTCAGGTATTATCCGCTCTGGTTTGGCTTACGCGTTGGGCTGGCTCAGCGGGAGATCCTTCGCTGCGCCTGAAAACGACTTCGCTCAGGATGATAGTCGTCTTGTAATCGTCAACCTGCATCACAACATCAAACTGCATTTGTTTGACCCTCTCGGCGCAGTCATTTACCTTGAGAGTGCCGTTTCCGCTTCGGGTTGCGAGGGTCGCGGCACGAGGCTTCTCCCTTTCATGGATAAAAAGCGCATTGCGGCCAGCGTGGTGGTGTTCCTCATCCTGGTTGCTCTCTTTTACCTGCAGTACCGGCACTGGCAAAGCTTTGACTGGGGCACGTTCTGGGCTCAGACTCACCGCATCAAGAAATTTCACGTTTTACATGCGATCGCTCTGATCTATATCGGATACTTCCTGCGCGCGGTCCGGTGGAAGATTTTTCTGAAGCCGGTGCGTCCGCAGGCAAAAATGATGGATATGGTATCTCCGACCCTGATTGGGTTTACAGGGTTGGCGCTCCTGGGGCGAGCGGGAGAATTTATTCGTCCATACCTAATCGCGCGGCGGACGGACCTTCCTTTTTCGTCGCAGTTGGCGGTGTGGGCCGTAGAACGCATTTTTGATTTGGGCGCGTTCACGGTGCTGATGGTGCTGGCGATTTTTCTGCCCAGCGCGCTGCCGGCGATTCCGCATCCGGAGTATTACGTGCGCTTTCGCGAAGGCGGATTTTTCCTGGTTGGCGTAGTTGTGATAACGACGCTGGCCGCGATCGTAATCCGGCGCAGCGGGGATGCGGTGGCGCGGTGGGTAGAGGAACGATTCGGGCATCTCTCCGCGAACTTTGGGCACAAGCTGGCGCAAAAGGTGCGCGAGTTCGGCGCAGGACTGGACACGATTCACGGGCCCATGTCCATGCTTTGGCTGACTTTGGTTTCCGTGGGAATGTGGTACATCATCGCGCTGGCGTATCAGGAAGTCACGCATTCGTATGGCGTGGTCGCACTGGAGATTCCGGTTTCGCAGATTTTGATTCTGATGGGAGCGAGCATGGTGGGCTCGATGCTGCAGTTGCCGGCCGTGGGTGGCGGTTCTCAAATGGCAACTATTGCGGCGCTATCCAGCGTATTCGACGTGCCGCCAGAGGTGGCTGCGAGCTGCGGGATATTGCTTTGGCTGGTCACGTTCGCCGCCGTCGTGCCCGTGGGGCTGGCATTGGCGCATCACGAGAGATTGTCATTGCGGAAGTTGTCGGAGGAAAGCCATCATGCCGAAGAAACGGAGATCAGTGGACCGCCATCATGAAATCTAAGTTGCTGTCTATTACGTAGGTGCCGCGAGTCTTGGCGCCACTCCCCTGTTACAATTTTCTATTGCGAGAAAAGTAACGACATCAGCGCCATGAAATGTCCCTTCTGCGGTTTTGCGAATGACAAGGTGGTTGACTCGCGCGAGAGCAAAGAGGCGGAATCCATCCGCCGGCGGCGCGAATGCCTCAAGTGCAGCAAGCGCTTCACTACGTACGAACGCATTGACGAAATCCCCTACATGGTGGTGAAGAAGGACGGACGGCGGGAGAAGTTCGACCGTCAAAAAATTCTCAACGGACTACTGAGAGCGTGCGAAAAGCGGCCGGTACCGATCAGTAAACTCGAACAGATTGTCAACGAAGCGGAATCGTTCGTCATCGAATCGCAGGAGCGCGAGCGCAAGACCAGCGAACTCGGCGAGCTCATAATGAACCGGTTACGGCGCTATGACAAAGTTGCTTACGTGCGCTTTGCCTCCGTCTATCTGGATTTCAAAGATGTGAAAGAATTCATGAATGAGTTGAGAGATTTGGTTAAAGTGAAAGAAGCAGTTGAGGTTAAGGTGAAGAAGAGTGGCCAGTAACCAGTGGTCGGTGTCCAGTCGAGACCAAGCCTCGTGAAGATTTTTCAACTAGCCTTTTAAGCAGCCACTGATCACTGGCCACTGAGGTGTGCGCATGAGTCATAAAGTAACACTCATACCGGGAGATGGAATCGGGCCTGAGGTAACTCAGGCCACCGTGCGTATTTTAGAGGCGACGGGCGTTAAATTTGATTGGGAATCATTTCAGGTTGGCGCCGACGCTTTTGAGAAGCACGGCGAATACATCCCGAAGGAAGTGATTGAATCGATCGAGCGCACGCACGTGGGGCTGAAGGGACCGGTGACAACGCCGGTGGGCGGCGGCTTTTCCAGCATCAACGTGGCGCTGCGGCAGAAGTTCGAACTCTATGCGAACTTTCGCCCAATCCGGAATCTGCCGCATATCCAGACCAGGTATCCGGACGTGGATCTGATCATCGTGCGCGAGAACACCGAGAGTCTTTATTCCGGGCTTGAGCACGAAGTGGTGCCGGGCGTGGTGGAAAGCCTGAAGATTATTACGGAGAAGGCTTCGACCCGCATCGCGAAATTCGCCTTCGCGTATGCCCGCAAGAATCAGCGTAAGAAAATCCACGCCATTCACAAGGCGAACATCATGAAGCTGTCGGATGGATTGTTCCTGCGCTGCTGCCGCACCGTGGCCAAGGAATATCCGGAAATTACTTACGGCGAGCACATTGTGGATAACACCTGCATGCAGCTGGTGATGAATCCGTACCAGTACGACATGCTGGTGATGGAAAACCTGTACGGCGACATTATTTCTGACTTGTGCGCGGCGTTTGTGGGCGGGCTGGGGTTTGTGCCCAGCGCGAACCTGGGCGACCACTGCGCGATTTTTGAGGCCGTTCACGGATCGGCGCCGGATATTGCCGGAAAGAATCTGGCGAATCCAACAGCGCTGTTGCGGTCGGCGCTGCTGATGTTGCGGCACCTGGGCGAGTTTGATGCGGCCACGCAGATTCGCAATGCGCTGGAGAAGGTGTACCGGCATCCGGAAAAACTGACGAAAGACATCGGCGGTAAAGCGGGCACGTCGGAATTTGCCGACTCGGTGATTGAAGAGGTGGACAAGGCGAAAGCCGCGCCGGCTGCCGCTCACTAGAGATAGTTTTAATCCTTTTGCAAGTCTCCGACGCGTTGACTCGATTCCGCCATTGACTCTCGAAGCAGATGAGAGTAAATTCGCCCGTTCTGGGGAATCTGGGGAATGGCGCGCACAACACGGCGTGTGGGAGTAGTTCTGTTTCAGCTCGGCGGGCCCGATACGCTGGCTGCGATAGAGCCATTTCTTTTTAATCTCTTTTGCGACCCCGATATTATTGACTTCCCTTTTGCCCGCATTGGGCGCAAACCTTTAGCAAAATTGATTTCGACGACGCGCGCGCGCAAAGTGCAGCATCATTACGCGACGATTGGCGGAGGCTCGCCGATCCGGCGATTCACGGAGCGGCAGGCGCAAGCCTTGGAAGCGGAGTTGGCGAATCAGGGTCTGGATGCGCGCTGCTTTGTGGCCATGCGCTACTGGCATCCGTTTACTCATGAAGCCATCGCACAGGTTGAGGCGGCCCAATGCGATGAGGTTGTGCTGCTGCCGTTATATCCGCAATATTCGTCGACTACCACGGGCAGCAGCCTGAACGAGTGGCGGCGTCTGTTCCGCAGCGACGTTCCGGTACACAACGTGGGCGCCTTCTATCGGCATCCGATATATTTAGATGCTGTGATCGAAAAGGTTGAGGGAGCGCTGTCGCGATTCCCGGTGCCGGAGCGTGCGGAGCTTGTTTTCAGCGCGCACAGCGTGCCTATGTCCATAATTGCAAAGGGCGATCCTTATCAACGGCAGATAGAGGAAACGGTTTGTCTGCTGATGGAGCGCGCTGGGTGGCGGAATCGGCACCGGCTCTGCTACCAGAGCAAGGTGGGAGCGAGCAAATGGCTGCAGCCTTCGCTGCATTACACACTGCACGAACTGGCGGCTGAAAAGACGCGGGAAGTGTGCATCGTGCCGGTGGCTTTTGTTTCCGACCACGTGGAGACGCTCGGCGAAATTAATCACGAAGCCCGCGAGGAAGCGCATCGGCTGGGGATTACGCAGTTCGAAATGAGCGTGGGCCTGAACGATTCCCGGAAGTTTATTTCGGCGCTGGGAGATTTGGTGCTGCAAGCGTTGAGCGAGGCGACTGACACCTGCCCACAGACTCATGCAACTGGGAGGCAGATGGCTCCAGCACTGCTGGCCGCCGCCGGAGATTAGAAACGAGTTTATAGAAACAGGAGGGCACCCATGACGGTTCCCGGCAGTGATCAACCCAACCCGAGTCCGAAGCCAGAAGCTGCCAAGCCCTCGGCTCCGGGCGCAACGGATGCCACGAAGTATGTGGGCACGCCGGCAGTGGGAACTTCAAAGGCAGCGGCAGCGGCTGGAGTTTCGTCGTCGGGCCCTTCGAATACAGAGATCGACCAACGGCGGCGACGCCTGGTGTGGGTTTCTGTTACGGCATTTCTGACCGCGTGGTTTCTTGCCTTCTTCCGATTTTTCCTTCCCCGCACTCTTTTCGAACCCAACACAGTTTTTAAGATCGGCTATCCCTCGGAGTTCGCGCTGGGCGTTGATACGAAGTTTCAACAGAAATACCGCATCTGGGTCGATCGCACTCCGGATCGCGTGTTCGTGATCTACGCACGCTGTACGCACCTGGGCTGTACGCCGGACTGGAAGCCGAGCGAGAACAAGTTCAAGTGTCCGTGCCACGGCAGCGGGTATGACAGCGAGGGCATTAACTTCGAAGGACCAGCTCCGCGCCCGATGGACCGCGCTCATTTGGAACTGGCGCCGGATGGGCAGATCATCGTGGATACGTCGCGCCTGTATCAGTGGCCAAAGGGACAGCCCAGCAAATTTAACGATCCCGGAGCGTTTTTGACGGGAGTGTAGGCGAGAGCAGTGGTGGTGCACGCAACAGCAGATTCCTCTCCGGGCTTTGCCCGGTTCGGAATGACAAGCTTGTTTGGGAATCATCTATGGCTGACGAAAATAATCAGAACGGCAAGAACGGCAAAGTGGGTTTGGTTGACCGCGTAAAAGAAGATATTCAGGCGATGAAGGTCGACATCCCCGCCAAGGCAAAAGAACAGATCGAAGGCCTCAAGGATCCGACCAAGACTCAGGTCTACACCTCGATCTTCCGCCACAAGCACGACGACACGCCTCGGAACCGGGCGCTGGGCGTGCTTTCGAACGTATTCCTGCATTTGCATCCGGCGAAGATTAATCGCGATGCGGTGCGTTACAGCTATACCTGGGGCATGGGCGGGATTACGTTTTTTCTGTTCATCATCCTCACCTATACCGGCGTGCTGCTGATGTTCTACTACCACCCCAGCAAGGTGCAGGCATTTCGCGACGTGCTTTATCTGGAGCACGATGTGCCCTTCGGAAAAATTCTGCGCAATATGCATCGCTGGGCCGCTCACCTGATGGTGATTGGCGTGTGGCTACACATGTTCCGCGTTTTCTTGACGGGCTCATATAAGAAGCCGCGCGAGTTTAACTGGAACATCGGCGTGCTGCTGCTGGTGTTTACTCTGTTGCTTTCGTTCACCGGATATCTGCTGCCTGATGATCAACTCGGGTTCTGGGCCGTAACGGTGGGTACGAACATGGCGCGAGCCACGCCGCTGCTGGGCCATGAAGGACCGTTCGGGTCGATGCTGGGCATGACTCCTTATAACGATGTGCGGTTTGGTTTGTTGGGCGGATCGATCGTGGATGCGAATGCGTTGCTGCGCTCTTATATCTGGCACTGCATCGGCATTCCGATTGTGGCTTCGGTTTTGATGATCGTGCATTTCTGGCGCGTGCGGAAGGATGGCGGGATCTCGGGTCCGGCGCCGGTGATGCTGGATGCTGAGGCGGATAAGCCACGCAGAGGGCCGAAGGCAGCGGGAGAGTAGCTACAGCAACAAAAACAGCAGGTTCCTCGCCGGGCTTTCAGCCCGACTCGGAATGACAAGACTTTGTAATAGCGGACAAGAGAACAATTATGGACTGGCGACAACTTTGGGAAATTTGTTCGGCTCCGGATAATGTGCCGATCGTCGGCTTGATCCCTTTGCTTGGCTTCTATATTTATCTGGCATGGAAGCAGGCGCACGCGAACGATGTGCTGATCGAGCAACTGGAGGGTGACGCCGCTCTCGCCAAGACCCATCACCGCAAGACATGGCCGTTCAAAGCGGGCTGGCAGAAGGAAGTTCACGTCTGGCCGTTTTTGTTGCGCATCGAATTTCTGGCCGCCATTATTGTCACCATCATTCTGATGGTGTGGTCGATCACATTGAACGCGCCGCTCGAAGAGCCGGCGAATCCTAATTTGACGATGAATCCTGCGAAGGCTCCGTGGTACTTCCTCGGGCTGCAGGAGATGCTCGTCTATTTCGATCCGTGGATCGCCGGCGTGGTTATGCCGACCATGATTATCATCGGGCTGATGGTCATTCCTTATGTTGATACGAATCCGCTCGGCAGCGGGTATTACACGATCAAACAGCGGAAGTTTGCCATTGGCACCTTTATGTTTGGCTTTGTAATTCTTTGGGTCGCGATGATCATCATCGGGACGTTTATTCGGGGGCCTGGCTGGCAGTGGTTTTGGCCGGGGCAAACCTGGGATCATAACCGGCTGATCTACGAGGTGAATCGCGATTTGCCGGACCTTTTTGGCATTACTTCGAACATGGCGAAGGCAGTCTTTGGCGCGGTGGTCGTGGGCGGCTATTACCTGCTCGGCGGATTCGTCGTGTACTCGCTCTTCCGGCGATATATGGCGAAAGACTTCAAGCGGATGAGCCTGCTGCAATTTGGACTCACGCAGTTTCTTTTGCTGACCATGGTGGCGCTGCCGCTGAAGATGGGGCTGCGGCTGCTGTGGCACATCAAGTACGTGTGGATTACGCCCTGGTTCAATGTTTGAAGGGTTGTGAATGCACACGGAGTAGAGATGCGGGCAGCGACAGCAGATTCCTCGCTTCGCTCGGAATGACAAGCGGTTATAGAGACATTTTCGGAGGAAGCGGTGCCTGAACAACCCAACCTCGAGCAGGACCCGATCACAAGCAAGTCGTACGCCGCGTATTACCTGGTCGCGATGGTGATTCTAATGGCGACGTTGTTCTGGGCCTTGTGGGATGAGGCGTGGGTGCAGCGCCCGTGGAAGGCTTTCCAGGAACAATGGAAAGATCGTTACAGCGCATTTCTCAATACCGCGCGATCGAAATCGGCTACGTCGGAGAAAGATGTTGAGCAGAATCCGGATTATGCCGCGCTCAAGCAGGCTTACGACAAGACTTATCAGGACTCGAAGACGCAGGCTGCGGATGCGCGCTCTGCAGTCGATGAAGTGACGGCGCGGCTGCTGGCCGTGCAAAGCGTTTTCACCGACCGGCGCGCGTATGTGAATGCACTTAGTTATGAGATTGAGACCAGCAGCGGATCGTCAAAGGCCAGCAAGCAAAAAGAATTGGCTGAGTATAAGAAGGAGAAGGCGACAGTTACGTTTCCCGACGGAAGCAAGAAAGAGTTCGACTTCCCGCAACTGGAGGAAACCTACAACGGGATCCGCGATGAGCGTACGAAGAAAAGCCTGGAGTTGGGCGAGGTTTTGAAGCCGGTCACCGCGGCCAAGGCGAAGATGGACGAATACATCACCGACCACATGGTCGACCTGACGCCGCAGCAGATCGACGGATTGAAAAAGAAGGCGGCAGATTGGGATCCGAAGATCGTGCAGATCAATGTGGCTGAGGCCAACATTGTGGACCGGTGCGAGTCCTGCCACATGAACGCGCGCGAGCCGCTGAAGATCACACAGGCGTCGATGATGGCGAAGGGCGAGAAGAAGCCGGATGAGTATGCCGACGCGTTCGAAAGCCATACCGAGCCCGAGTTGTTGAAGATTCACGATCCGGACAAATTTGGCTGCTCGCCTTGTCATCAAGGAAATGGCCGCGCAACTACGAGCATCGAGAAGGCGCACGGAAATTACGAACACTGGCTGTGGCCACTCTTCCCCAAAGAAAATGCGCAGGCCGGATGCCAGAATTGCCACGCCGCCGACATGGTGTTGGTGAGCGGCGATGAGCAATGGCAAACCATCAACAACGGCAAGGACCTTTACCGTCAGCGCGGTTGCATGGGCTGCCATCGTTATGAGGGTTATGACAAGGAACCGGAAGATCTGAACTCGATCGGTCAGCAGATCAAGCAGATCGAGACTCAGAAGAAAGATAATTTCAAACAAACCGCATACCTGATGAAGCAGGCCGACGCGGCGCAATCGAACGAAGAAGCGAACAAGCTGAATACTGAAGCGGTCGACTTGAGGGTAGCAAACAGCAAGCTGGACGGGCGTTTGCAGCAGCTAGATTACCAGTCGCACAGCCTGATGCAGGATATGAAAAAAGTTGGGCCGAATCTGAAAGATGTTCGGCTGAAGCTGAATAGAAATTGGATTCCGGTGTGGTTGAAGAAGCCTTCGGATTTCCGGCCTACGACCAAGATGCCGAACTTCCGTCTTACGGAGCGTCAGATTCAGGCAATTTCGGCGTACATCTGGCAGTCGGGATTTAAGGATCAGCTTCCGAAGCACAAACCCGGAAATGCCACGCACGGAAAAGAATTATTCGAGACGCGCGGATGTTTGGCCTGCCACTCGATTGGCGAAGGCGACCAGATGCAAGGCGGCGTGTTTGCAGCGAACCTTTCACGCGTGGGCGAAAAGGCGAATTACGATTATCTGGTGCGCTGGATTCACAATGCACGCGAGCGCACGCGGCCTTATTGCCCGTACGAAAAGAAAGACATCGGTCCCGAGGATTATGCCAAGAAGGGACTGCCCTATCAGTTCGATCTCGAACACAGCCAGTGTCCGAATGATGGCCACGAACTGCAAGTGCAGAACATGACGGTGATGCCGAGCCTGCGGCTCACTCCAGAGGACGCGGAAGATATCGCGACCTACCTGATGACGCAGAAGAAGCAGGAGCCGTCGTCGTATGCGGACGCTTCGTTCATGGATGATCCTGCATTGAAGGATGAGGGCAAAAAATGGGTGCGGCACTTTGGCTGCTCCGGCTGCCATGAAATTGCAGGCATGGAAGACGAAGGACGCATCGGCACGGAACTCACCTACGAAGGCAGCAAGCCGATTGAGCGTCTCGACTTCGCACTGTTTACTACCATTGCAGAGCGCGGCGGCGACGATGCCGAACCGATTACCGACAAGGAAGATCTGGCGCGCTTGCCCGATGGTCCGGCAAAGGCTCCGTGGTACGACCAGAAGGGATTTTTCGAGCACAAACTGGCCGAGCCTAACGTTTACGACAAGGGCAAGATCAAGGGCGAACTGGAAGCCTCGCGCATGCCCAACCTGCACCTTACGAAGGAGCAGGTGCTGGATCTTACAACCTTCCTGATGGGAAGCGAGGAGACTTCCCTGCCCGCGAGTTATCAATATAAGCCGGGCGACGCGCGGCACGACATTCAGGAGGGTTGGTGGGTCATCAAGAAATACAACTGCATGGGCTGCCACCAATTCATCCCCGGCCAGCAAACGATTCTGATGGGATTGAAGCAGTATCAGGATGTGCAGGAGCAGTTGCCGCCGAAGCTGTTGACGGAAGGCGCGCGCGTCGATCCGGAATGGCTGAGGAAGTTCCTGTCGAATCCTTCATTGAGCACCACAGACACGAACCGCAACGGTGTGCGGCCTTACTTGCAAGTGCGCATGCCAACGTTCTCCTTCTCGGATAACGAACTGCGCAAGCTGGTGCGATTCTTCCAGGCGCTGTCGCAACAGCCGCTACCTTATATTCCAGAGCAGGTGCCGGTGCTTACGACGAAGGAAACGGATATGGCGCGGAGCTTGTTCTCGAGCACTGCTGCGCCTTGCCTGAAGTGCCACGCCACTGGCGATCCCGCGCACGACAAGATCGCTACGGCGCCGAACTTCCTGCTGGCAAAAGAGCGCCTGAAGCCGGACTGGGTGGAGCGCTGGATTACCGATCCGCAGGCGGTTAGCCCGGGAACGTCGATGCCATCGGGACTATTCAAGCAGCAGAACAACCAGTGGGTATTTGCCGGGCCCACGCCTCCTTCATTCCAGGGATTTGAGGGAGATCATCGCAAGCTGCTGACCGACTATATCTTCCAGTTGACGCCGGAAGAACAGCGGAGGGTAGCAGCGTCTATGCCGCACGCGAAAGCCGCGCTGCAGCCGAAGAGCAATCGCAGGCAGGCGGTGATTGAATCGCACGCAGCGGCGAGCGGCGGATCGCGGTAGAATTGCGGGTTTAGTGATATCCGATTCTAGGAAAGATCAGTCAGTTTTCAACTACTAAAGAAAGGGCGACATTATGAATAACAGAAGTTGGAGGATGATATCAGTTAGCGCGCTGGCATTGGGCGGATTGCTGGTGGTGACGGCATGCAATAAGCAGCAGAACACGGAGCAATCTGCGAACAACACGGCTCAAACGGCCATGACCGCTCCGGCGGCAACGCCGATTGATCCCGCCACTGTAGCGACTGTGAACGGGACGGTAAAGTTTGATGGTGCGGCGCCAAAGCCCGCAAAAATCGACATGAGCCAGGATCCGGCATGCAAAGGTATGAACGAAGCGGAGAACATAGTTGTTGACAACGGCAATCTCGCCAACGTTTTTGTCTATGTGAAAGATGGATTGGGCAATCGCACCTTCGATGTGCCCAAGGACGAAGTCGTCCTCGACCAGAGCGGCTGCAAGTATCATCCGCACGTGCTGGGCGTGATGGCGGGCCAGACAGTGCAGATCAAGAATGACGACCAGACCACGCACAACATTCATCCCACGCCGAAGGATAACCGCGAGTGGAATGAGTCGCAGCCTCCGGCCTCAGCGCCTTTGGAGAAGAGTTTCGCGCGCGAAGAGATCATGCTGCCGGTGAAGTGCAATCAGCACCCGTGGATGAAGATGTACATCAATGTGGTGAAGAGCCCGTTCTACGCGGTGACCGACAAGAGCGGGAAGTATGAGATCAAGGGACTGCCTCCGGGGGACTACACGATTGCCTTCGTGCAGGAGAAACTGGGTGAGCAGGACCAGAAGGTGACTGTGGGCCCGAAAGACACGAAGACTGTGGACCAGAGCTTCAAGGCGGTAGCGGAGTAAGGGGTCGCGATCGGCGCGGCAATCGACTTGTCCTTTGATAAAATGAGCATCTGAGCCGGACGGGCTGTGCGACTCCGCACGGCCCTAAACGCCTAGAACGCAGGGCGTCCGGCCCGCGAGCCAAGGGGTAAACTCTGAACGCCATTCCAGCAACTTACAACCGTGCGCACCACGCTTTTGCTGTGTTCACGGCATGCGCGACGCTGGTGGTGATCACGGCGGGTGCTTTGGTCACCAGTAATGACGCGGGGCTGTCCGTTCCCGACTGGCCGACATCGTTTGGCTATCTGGTGAAGGTTCCACACTTTGTTGGCGGCGTGCGCTACGAGTGGAGCCACCGTATGGTGGCCGGCACGCTGGTATCGCTCACGCTGGCAATTGCGATTTGGACGCTGTTGGTCGAGCGCAGGCGCTGGTTGCGCTGGCTGGCGGTGGGTGCGTTCTGCACCGTGATCTGTCAGGCCATTCTAGGCGGGCTTACGGTTTTGTTCTTTCAGCCACCGGCGGTTTCCACCGCACACGCGACCGTGGCGCAAACATTTTTCTGTATTGCGGTTGCGATCGCGCTCTTCACTGGGCGCAAATGGGTGGAAGAGCAGCCGCGAGTGGAATTCGACCATCGCCGGCCCAGTTTGTTCACGCTCACCTTGCTTTGCATCTTCGTGCTTTACGTACAACTCATTCTAGGCGGGATGTTTCGCCATCACGGCATGAGCTGGTGGCCGCATGTTCTGAATGCGGTGGTGGTTTCGTTCGTGCTCGCGTGGACAGCGGTGCGGGCGCTCTCCGTCTATTCACAGATTGAAGCCGTACGCCGTCCGGCGATCGTGGTGCTCTCGCTTCTGATCACGCAGCTCTGCCTGGGCTTTACAGCGTTCCTGACGCGCGTGGCCTGGGGTAGAGATACGGCGCAACCGGAACTGCCGATGGTAGTGTCGACGGTGGCGCACGTGCTGGTGGGAGCGCTGTTGCTGGCGACCACCGTGATTCTTTCGATTCAAGTGTGGCGGCACGTTCCGGCTGCTTTCGCGGAGCGTGTTCCGCAGGCGCAACGCGGTGCTTCCGCCGCTTGAGCGTCGTTGTTCCTTGATCGTGGATCGTGGCCAACCTTTTATTTGCCTTCTTTGGTCCTTAGCCGTGATGTTGGACACGGTTCGTCGTAAACTAGTAGTGGACGATTTTAGGAATACCCTTGGCTTCGAGAGTCTCCGCAATTGCCGACGCTGATCCGGAAGTGACGCCCACTTCCGCCGCCGTCATTTCCGTACAGAATCTGGTGCATCGCTATGAAAATCGCACAGCGCTGAACGGAGTTTCGTTCGACGTGCGGCCAGCGGAACTGTTCGGCTTGCTGGGTCCGAATGGCAGCGGCAAGACTACGCTATTCAGAATTCTTTCGACGTTGATGGTTCCGAGCGCTGGACGTACGGCCATTATGGGTTACGACGCAGCGCGGGAACCGGCGCGCGTGCGGCGGCAGATTGGCGTGGTCTTTCAGGCGCAGAGTATTGACGAGAAGCTGACGGCCTACGAAAACCTGTGGCATCAGGGACATCTTTATGGCCTGCGCGGAGCCGTCCTGAAAAAGCGAATCTACGAAATTCTTTTGCGCGTGGGTCTGGCGGATCGGGCCAAGGAGTTGGTTGAGACTTTCTCCGGCGGAATGCAGCGGCGCATCGAGTTGGCTAAAGGATTGTTGCATCATCCCGGAGTGTTGTTGCTGGACGAGCCGACTACCGGCCTTGACCCTGGAGCGCGGCGCGATCTCTGGCAATACCTGCAGATGCTGCGCGACGAAGAAAACGTTTCCGTGCTCGTGACCACTCATCTGATGGAAGAGGCAGAGCGCTGCGATCGGCTGGCCATTATGAATGAAGGCAACTTGGTGGCTTTGGGCACGCCCGTGGAGTTGAAGAGCGAAATTGGCGGTGACGTGGTTCTGCTGGAAGCGGCCCATGATGCGGGATTGCTTGCCGAGCGCATCCGGTCGCGGTTTCATGTGGAGACTACGGTTCTGGAAAACCAGGTTCGCATGGAGCATAAGGGCGCACATCGATTTGTCACTGAGGTGGTGGAGGCTTTTCCGGGAGAGATCGAGGCGCTTTCAGTGAGTAAACCGGCGCTGGAAGATGTTTTCATCCGGCGCACCGGGCACAAATTTTGGAGTGATGCGAACAACGAAGGCAAGGAGTAGTGGTGCAGCTTGATAATGATGCGAGCCAAACGCGCGATTATTGCGTCGCAAAGAATGCGACGCTTCGCGCGGCTCGCCCAGATCCTTCACTGCGCAAAGAATGCTTGTTCAGGATGACAATTAAACTGCAATCCAATTCAGAAGATCACGGCAGGAGGTAAAGTGCTTTCCATGATGCTTGCTCTTTCTCTTGTGCTTGGCGTCCTACCATTGCTGGGAGTGGTGTGGACGCTTATGAACGGAATGATTACCACCGTGGACGGGCTGTTTATGAGCCTGATCTTGCTTACGCTTTCGGGCGTGTTTATGCTCAACGCGTATTGGGAGATGCGCGACCTGGGTATAGTCGGCAAGAAGAAAGCCGTGCCGGTGACGGCAGCTAAACCTCCCGCAGCGAAAGCGAGTTAACTTTTGGCCACTCGGACTGCAGTTTTGTCGAGACCTATCGCGCCTGCTTCGGCGGGCGTGCTGCTGCCGGCGTTTACGCTGTGGTGGCGCGAGATTGTGCGCTTCTACCGGCAGAAGTCGCGCGTGGTGGGCGTGCTGGCCTCGCCGCTGGTGTTCTGGGTAGTGATCGGCTCGGGATTCGGCACGTCGTTCCGCTCCGGCGGCGGCCAGGGGCAGCAGAACTATCTGGATTATTTTTATCCCGGTGCGCTGATCATGATCGTGTTGTTCACGTCCATTTTTGCGATGATGTCGCTCATCGAGGACCGCAAGGAAGGATTTTTGCTCTCCGTGATGGCGGCGCCGGTGCCGCGGTCGGCGATTGTGCTGGGCAAGGTTCTGGGCGGCACAACGCTTGCGGCAGTTCAGGGGATGATCTTTCTGATCTTTGCGCCGTTCGCAGGAGTTCATCTCGAGATTGCGCAGGTTCTGTTGGTGGCAGTGGTGGTTTTTCTGGTTTCATTTGCGCTCACCGCGCTGGGCTTCGCCATCGCGTGGCCCATGGATTCCACGCAGGCTTTTCACGGCATTATTAATTTGTTTCTGATTCCGCTGTGGTTGCTTTCGGGCGCGATGTTTCCCTTGAGCCGCGCCTCGGGATGGATTCGCGTGGTGATGTACATGAATCCGCTGACTTACGGAGTAGAGGCATTGCGGGCTTTGCTGTATCCGAAGATGGAGACGCCGTTTCCTCTGCCTTCCTCAATGGCCACGCTGCTTCTTTTTTCGCTGGTAATGTTTGGACTCGCGTTCCTGATGGCAAACCGCCGCACCACGAGGCCGGCTGCCTGATCGCCAAAACCTGATTGCTAAATTATGATTGCTGAAGAATATGCCTACTTTCCTGCCTTAATTGCCAGCTTGAACGGAACCAGCGCCACGCTGCTGCTGGCTGGCCGATATTTAATCGCGCGCGGAAAAATAGCTGCGCACCGCGCTTGCATGATCGCCGCCGTTGTCGCGTCAACGCTGTTTCTGGCCTGCTACGTTTATTTTCATGCACACGTTGGCAATATCCGTTTTCTGGGCGAGGGCGTTTGGCGCACGGTTTACTTTTTGCTTCTGATTCCTCATGTCATTCTCGCCATCGTGATTGTGCCGCTTGTGATCATCACATTGATCCGCGGATTGCGGGGGCGCTATGATCGGCATCGCGCCATCGCGCGCTGGACCTGGCCGTTGTGGATGTACGTTAGCGTTACGGGTGTGCTGGTTTATTTCATGCTTTATCAGTGGTTCCCGCATAGCTAGTTTTATGGCGATCGTACGATTGAAAATCGATGTGTCTGGAACCGTCGGCGACGAGGCTTGGCGGCAGATCCAGCAGTTCGATCAGATCCAAAGCGCCGAATTCGGTCCGCAGTTTGGTAGCGGCGGGGGACATAACCACGCGCCCGATGCGCCGCACGGCAAGGGCGAATGGATCGGAGCTGAAATCCGGCTGCAGACGCCGCTTCTGGCCCAGTATGCGGTTTCGCATTATCTGGAGCAGGAGCGCGTGTTGGACGCGGATGTGGTGGAGTAGTCTTGAGATAGTTTCTCTTTTGTTGCGAATATGTCAGCCAATCCAATTCCAACACAATCAATCGACGCGGCTCACGCGCACAAGCCCGGCATGTCGCGCACGCAGAAGCTTCTCTTCTTTGTTACTGCGTGGCTGATCTGCCTGATGCCGTTTCTGTTTTGGTGGAATACATGGTTTGGGCGGAAGCTTTCCGATCAGCAGTTGACCGAATATCTGCACGATACGAAGAAGCCGCGGCATATTCAGCAGGCGTTGGTGCAGGTGGGCGAGCGGATCACGCGGCAGGATGCTACGGCGAAGCAGTGGTATCCGGATTTGGTGCGGCTCGCGGCTGATCCGGTGGAAGAAGTGCGCAACACGGACGCGTGGGTGATGGGGCAGGACACGTCCGGCGCGGGATTTCATGAGACGCTGCTGAAGCTGCTCGCCGACCCGTCGCAGATGGTTCGGGGCAATGCCGCGCTTTCGCTAGTGCGCTTCGGAGATGCGTCGGGACGGGCGCAGATCGCCGCGCTGCTGCAACCGGCACAGATTATTTCTCCGAAATCCGGCCATATCTTGGATTCGGATCGTCCCGGCACAGCGATTCATCAGGGTGGGTTGATTGCGAAGCTGCAATTTGGGAGCGCGCAGACGGCGGAGATTCGTTCGCCGATTCCGGGGCGAATTCGCTCCGTAGCCGGGGCCGGCGCAAATGTGGCGGCTGGGGCGGAAGTCGCGGTGGTTGATCCGGCGAATGAGCAGGTTTGGGAGGCGCTGCGTGCGCTTTACCTGATCGGGCAGCCTGATGACCTTGCTGTGGTTCGTCCTTACGAACGCGACTTGCCTGATGTTGCGAATGACGTTCGTCAGCAGGCGATGGAGACGGAAAGAGCTATCCGCGAACGGACCGCCACAACGCCGAACTAATGCCTTATAACGAGCGAGGATATGGCGCAGACAATCGGTTACGTTTCCCTGGTCGTCCGGGACTATGACGAGGCGATTGCGTTTTTTACGCAGGTTCTGAACTTCACGCTGGTCGAAGATAGCACGTCGATCGACAGCGACGGCAACCGCAAACGCTGGGTTCTAGTCCGTCCTTCCGGATCGCGAGGCACCGATCTACTCCTCGCGCGCGCGTCCAGTTCCGAGCAGGAAAGCCGCATCGGCAACCAAACTGGTGGGCGTGTGTTTCTGTTTCTTCATACGGACGATTTCTCTCGGGACTATCGAGAAATGATCTCGCGAGGGGTTAAGTTTGTGCGTTCGCCGCGGGAGGACTGCTATGGAACGGTGGCTGTTTTTGAGGACTTATATGGCAATCGGTGGGACCTGCTGGAGCTGAAGCAAACTACCTCGAAGATCGAATCAGCGCAGCAGTTCAGCTAGGAGCTAGCAGCTGCCGTCAAATCGCCATCGCTCCCACTTCTTTTTCCACTTCAGCGGTATCGACCATCGCGATGGCATCCCAGGGACAGCCATCGAGGAAGCAGCCGTCGGGGCCTTTGCTGAGGCACTTCTTGCAGCCGATGCAGAGAATGGGATCGACTGCGATGCGTCCGAATGGCGTGCTGTCTTCGTCGGGCACCCAGAACATGCAGTCTTCCACCGGACAATACTCCACGCAGGCAGGCGAGCCAGCGCATCCGGTGCAGCACTCGGTAATGACAGCCAATTCTTTCGGCTTCTTCTTGCGAGGCGTGGCAAGACCCTTGGACTTCGGCTCCCACTTCATTTCGTCGGGAACCATCCCGACTGCTTTCGGCGCTCCAGGTGCGGCAGGCATGGCGGGATTATACCTCAAGAGCTGGCTTCGGGCTTCAGCTTTCGGGCTTCAGGCCTTGGACTTGTAATCAGACAAAGCTCGGCCGAGCGATTCGACAAAGCATTCGTCCATCCCGGAATGGCACAGCCGCTTGTTTCTATGCAGGTTGCCTCATTTTTCATGCACACCATTCTGTTATAGTGAAGCCCTGCAAAGGAGCATCTCATGGCTGGAAAAAGTCTGAACCGGGTTCAACTGATCGGAAATCTTGGGAAAGATCCAGAGATTAAATACACGCCGCAGGGCACGCCCGTGGCTAAGATCACCATCGCCACCAACGAGCGCTTCAAAGACAAGAGCGGCGAGTGGCAGGACCGCACCGAGTGGCACAACGTGGTGCTCTGGCAGCGCCTGGCCGAGATTGCCGGCGAGTATTTGAAGAAGGGCGGCAAGGTTTACATCGAAGGCCGCCTGCAAACCCGGTCATGGGACGATAAGACCAGCGGCCAGAAGAAATATATGACCGAAGTGGTGGCCAGTGATCTGATCCTGCTCGGCGGACGCGGCGAAGGCGGCGGCGGTGGGGACTACAGCAGCTCGCGCGGTGCAGGCGCGTCGGGCGGCAATAACTTCGACCAGCGCATGCCGGAGCCGGAGCATGCCGCGGCAGGGTCCGGGCCGATTACGGATGAGGATATTCCGTTCTAGGATTCGGATTCTCACAGGAGCGAGCTTGCCATTCAATCGCGAACTCGTTGAAGCACAACTTACTCTAGGTTTGATTTCGTCGACCGACATGCCCAAGCTCGCTTGGGATGCCTTGGAGGCGGACCTCGACGGCAAGGCCATTCGGCGTTTGAGTGCATTCGTTCAGCCCACGCCGTTCGAGGTCGCTGAGGTCCTTCCAAAGGCGATGGAGGAAATGTCGCTTTCTCATCTGTCGATCGAAGAGGCAGCCCTGCGGCTCGCAAAATTGCGTGCTGCAGAAATTCTGAAGGAAGGCCTTGACCCATTCCGCTACACGCGTGAATTCGAAGGATTGTGGATACGTACCGATTATTCTAAAGCTCTCGAAGAGGTCGGTACACTCAAGGACGATGTATTCGTAGCTCGCGAGCGCGGTCAGAGTGAGACCCTGATTAGCGAATGGCTACTGCAACGGCTAAGAGATTTTATAAAGAATAGCTAGTCTCTGATCGCGACTAATGCGCTGCTCCCGCCGGGCCTTTCCTCACTGCCTTCTTCAGCGCGAACACAATCGGCACGCAGCAGAAACACATTAACGCCATGTAGCGAAAATCATCTACGTAGGACCATAGGCGAGCTTGTCCAGTAAGGGCCTGATCGATCAGCCCATAGGATTGGTGCAATGCATCCACGGAGGAAGCTCCGCGCGTGCTCAAATACTGTTGCGTTGCGAGCAGCGATCCGTGGACAGTGACTCGCGCTGGACTCAGCGAGCCCGAGAGTTCGTTGCGATGCACTTGTTCGTGCCGCGATACGATGGTGTTCACCACAGAAATTCCGATGCTTCCACCAATATTTCGCAACAGATTGTAGAGGCCGCTGGCGTTGCCGATCTCTTCGTTCTTCAGGAAAGCCATGGCCGTGGTGGAGAGCGGCACGAACACGCACCCCGAGCCGAAGCCGCTGATTAAGATGGCCCATAAAAACGTCCACTGGCCGATGGAAAGATTGACCTCGCCGAACCACAGGCTGGCGCCCGCGAATAACAAAAATCCAAAGGCAATCAGCCAGCGGTTATCCATTTTTGCAGTGAGGTATCCGATGATGGGCATGGCAACAATCGCTCCGATGCCGCGCGGGCTCACGGCCCATCCTGCGGCCAGCGCGGTGTAGCCCATCAATTCCTGATAGAAGAGCGGCAGCAGCGTAACCAATCCGTAAATGGCCGCGCCAAATAATCCGATGAGCAAACAGCCGATGGCGAAGTTACGATGCCGGAAGACGCGCAGGTCGACGAGCGGCTTGTCGTGGCGAAACTCGCGAATCAAAAACGCCACAAACGCAATCACAAGAATCATCGCTGTCCAGCGAATCCAGGTTGCGCCGAACCAGTCATCCTCCTGCCCTTTATCGAGGATGATCTGCAGGCAGCCCAGCCATACGGCCAGCAATCCCAGGCCGATGCCGTCAAATTTTCCGGGATGCGCATCTTTAATATAGGGAGGATCTTCGACGTAGCGCGAAATCATAAACACAGCGAAAACGCCGACGGGAATATTGATGTAGAAGGCCCATCGCCAGGAGTAAGAATCGGTAAGCCAGCCGCCGAGCGTGGGCCCAAGGACCGGAGCAACTACTACCCCCAGCGCGAACACGGCCATCGCCAAGCCACGCTTTTGAGGAGGGAATGTTTCCAGCAGAATCGATTGTGAGAGCGGCTGCAACGCGCCGCCTCCGGCGCCTTGCACCGCACGTGCAATCAGGATCAAAGCCAGACTGGTGGCTGATCCGCAGGCAAATGAGGAGATGGTAAAGATCGTAATGCAGACGATGAGAAATCTCTTGCGTCCAAAGCGCAGCGAAAACCACGAACTGGCCGGCAGGATAATTGCATTTGCCACCAGATAGCTGGTGAGCACCCAGGTGGCCTCGTCGTTAGTTGCCGAGAGACTGCCTGCGATATAAGGGAGCGCAACAGCCGCAATGGAAGTGTCGAGCACTTCCATAAACGTGGCCAACATCACGGCGATCGCAACCAGCCATGGATTACGCTGGCTTGCCGCGGCGCTTTGCGATGGGGGTGGAGTCATGCTCTTGGCGATGCAAGTTTCAGTTTGAAATGAGCATCTACAGATGCTCCCGCAAGCTCGTAGGTTTCAACCTCTTTACGAGTCACCCCGGCATGATACGCGTATCATGGCTGCTGGAGAATTCCATGACCGAACAACTGGCCGATAAGAAATGTGTTCCCTGCCGTGGCGGAGTGCCTCCGCTCAAGGGCAAGGAACTTGAGGCGCTGCACAAAATAGTGCCACAGTGGAGCGTGGTCAACCAGCACCACGTCACGCGGGACTTTACTTTTCCTGACTTCAAGCAGGCGCTGGAGTTTGTGAATCGTGTGGGAGCGCTGGCCGAAGAGCAGGGGCATCATCCGGATATTTTATTGGCATGGGGCAAGGTTGGGATCACGTTGTGGACACATAAGATTGATGGGTTGACCGAGAGCGATTTTATTATGGCTGCGAAGATCGACCGGTTGGTGGCGTGAATTTGGATCACGAACTGTGCCGTAACGGCGAGACCATTTGGTTTCGCGGAATCGCATTGGCGTCTGCGTTTGTGAAATACTAAAGCAGCTTTCTGAGGTGCATCGTGATCGATCACGAAAAGTTTCAAAGAGGCCGCGTGTGGGCTTATGCGGCGGGAATCATCATTTTTGTAGTTGTCGTGGCCTGGAAGTTCGCGACCCGCTGAAGATAATTCTACCGCTCGTCCGCGATAGAAGCGTCCGGAGTTTCCACAGTGCTTGCGCGCATGGCCAGCGCCCATAAGATCGCAGGAACGAGCATCACCAGTCCGGTATAGGTTGCCACCGTGCGCGCGGCTACGCCGGCATCGAGCAGACGCCCGCATAGGTAAGCTCCCGCAGCGATCGTAAACATAGAGAAACCGAGGTCGGCGGAGAAGACGCGGCCGCGGAAGCGGTCGTCGGTATGAAGCTGGAGCAATGTCGTCGAGAAGACCCAGACCGTAGAGCCGCCCATGTGCGCGAGCATGGCGCAGGCGCCGGCCAACCATACCGTGCGGCAACTGCCTAGGGTTCCATATCCAATCGCGGTAACAATGTAGCCGATGAGGATGCCGAGGCGCAACCGCCGGTCGCTGCGGCCTGCCCAGCGTGCCGAGATGAGCGGACCGACGAGCGCTCCTAAGCCACGTCCGCCGAGGAGAATACTCATGCCAAGCATCGCTCCACGCGCGGCATTGATATTGCGCCAATGCACCGCAAACTCATGCGCTCCCAGCACGGTGAAGATTACCCAGCTTGGACCAATCATGAGCTCGCCAGCTTTGGCGAAGACCGCAGGCAAGAGCGTGCGGTGATTGCGCACATAGCGAATGCCTTCCAGCACGGGAGAAAAGTCGACCAGATCGCGCGGGCGTAGCGGGGCGGCGGATTCCGCGTGCGGCTCGGCGAAGTGCATCCCGCGGATTAGTAGGGCTGAAGCCAGGAACGACAGCGCATTCAGAATGAAGACGACGTCTCGTCCGAAGAAAGCTGCAACTACTCCTCCTACTGAAGCGCCAATCAATAAATTTACCGACCACGTAGCCGAGGAGAGCGTGTTGGCGATGAGCACTTCTCCCCGGGCGGCGATGTTCGGGATCACAGAGCTGCGTGCCGGTTCGAAGAATGCCGCCATGATGGTTTCGGCCAGTAGCAGCGGATAGACCAGCCACACCATCGAACGCGAACGTACAAACAGCATGGCCAGCACGATGCCGAAGCGAACCAGGTCAGCGGCGATCATTACATGCTTGCGACGCAGGCGGTCGTTCACAACTCCCGCTGTGGGGCCGACAAATGTTTGTGGCAGAACTTGCAGAACCAGCGCGAGCGCGACCGAACTGGCGTGACCGGTTAATTGCAGCAGCAGCGTGTAGATGGAGAGCGTGTAGAACCAATCGCCAATCTCGCTGACAATCTGCGCCAGCCAGAGCCGGCGGAAATTGCGATTGCCGCGCACTAGGCGCAGGTATGCTGCCAGCGAGATAGACGGCGCCGCTTGTTCTGGTTGGGGTTCCATGCGAATGGTTAGGGTAACTGTTGGAGGCGGGGTTTGGGAATGAGCGAAGGATGCCCCTAAGCCGCGGGCCGCAACTTGCGTTTCAGGTCATCGGCAATTTGCTTGCCGTGGAAGCGGCCATTCTCGATGAAGATCTCGTTGGTACGCGATCCTGCAACGATGACGCCGGCAACATAGATTCCGGGCACGTTGCTCTCGAGCGAGACTGGATCACAAACCGGTCGATGCTGATCGGCCGAAAGCTCGATGCCCATGCTGCGCAGGAAATCGTAGTCGGGATGATAGCCGATCAGCGCCAGCACAAAATCGTTTTTCAGCCGCACGGGCCCGCGCGGCGTGTTGATGACCACATGGTCCACGCCGATCTCCTGCACCGTGCTGTTGAAGTACGCGGTGATCTCATTGTTCTTGATGCGGTTTTCGATATCGGGCTTGATCCAATATTTCACGTGGTGGTGCAGTTGCGAGCCGCGATATACCAGCGTAACTCGCGCACCGTGCCGCCACAGATCGAGAGATGCAATAGCTGCCGAGTTCTTGCCGCCGATCACAAGCACGTCGCTGTCATAGTAAGGATGCGGCTCGCCATAATAATGCGAGACCTTGGGCAGCTCTTCGCCGGGAAGGCACAGTTGATTGGCTAGATCGTAGTAGCCAGTAGAAACGATTACCTTGCGAGTGCAGTAGTCGTGAGGACGCCCGGCGCGGTCGGTGGCCGTGATGCTGAAGTTTCCATCTTCTCCCATCACCGTCTTGACCCACTCGTACTGGCGAATATCGAGACGGTAATGCTCGGAGACTTTGCGGTAGTACTCGAGGGCTTCTTCGCGGGTCGGCTTCTGGTGCGCGGTGGTGAAGGGAATTTCGCCGATTTCGAGGAGCTCGGGCGTGGTGAAAAACAACATGCCCGGCAGGATAATGAAACAGCGAATTCACCAGGCAGCCCTTGTCGACGACAATGACGCGAAGCCCGGCCTTCTGCGCTTCGATGGCGCAAGCCAGGCCAGTGGGCCCGGCACCGATGACCATGACGTCGGTGCGCATCTCAGGATGCGCTTGAACTTTGGCCTTGGGCAAAGTTTCAATGGCATCGGCGGTAAGAAATTGGGGCATTGTTCCGTGACCGGACCGCCACAGTGAAGGATAGCGGAAGCCGGAGATCGATGATTCTAGCATGTGGGAAGAGTGGATTCCCTAAACATCACAAGTCAGTGAAGGCCGCCGTACAGTGGGCTCAGCGCCGCGCTATAATTCACGGTTATCTATCCGTCATCGAACACACTCTAATCAGGAACCTCGAAATGGCATCTCCGCAAGGCCCGAGCACCAGCACCCGCATCGAATCCGACAGCATGGGAAAGATTGAAGTCCCGGCGAATGTTTACTGGGGAGCGCAGACGCAGCGTTCGCTGCTGCACTTCAACATTGGGCGCGACACGATGCCGCCGGAACTGATCCACGCGTTCGGCACGCTGAAGAAGGCGTGCGCGCTGGTGAATCAGGATTTGGGGAAGCTTTCCGCCGATAAGGCAAAGCTGATTGTGCAAGCTGCCGAAGAGGTGATTGCGGGCAAACTGGACGATCAGTTTCCGCTGCGCGTCTGGCAGACGGGCAGCGGCACGCAGACCAACATGAACGTGAATGAGGTCATTTCGAATCGCGCCATCGAAATTGCGGGCGGCCCGCATGGACGAGAAATGATGGGATCGAAGAAGCCGGTGCATCCCAACGACGATGTGAATATGTCGCAGTCGTCGAACGATACGTTTCCGGCGGCGATGCACATTGCGGCGGCGGAGCGGGTGAAGAACGTGTTGATTCCGGCGATCCGGAACGTGCGCGATGCGATCGCGGCCAAGGCGAAGGAATTCAATGATGTGGTAAAGATCGGACGCACTCACTTACAGGATGCTGTCCCGCTTACCTTCGGGCAAGAGTTTGGTGGCTGGGCTGCGTTACTCGAGCGCGATATCAAGCGCCTTGAGCAAGTGCTCGAGGGGCTTTACGATCTGGCGATTGGTGGAACCGCGGTGGGCACGGGATTGAACACGCACCCCGAATTTGCGGAGCGCGCCGCGAAAAAGATCGCCGAACTAACCGGACTTCCCTTTCGCTCGCATGGCAATAAGTTTGCCGCGCTCTCGGCGCACGACGAGATTGTGTTTGCGCAGGGCGCGATGGAAACGCTGGCGGCTTCGCTGATGAAAATTTCGAACGACATTCGCTGGCTGGCTTCGGGTCCGCGTTGTGGGCTGGGGGAAATTTCCATCCCGGAGAATGAGCCGGGGTCTTCGATCATGCCTGGCAAGGTGAATCCGACGCAGTGTGAAGCCATGACCATGGTGTGCGTGCAGGTGCATGGTGCCACGGCTGCCGTTGGGTTTGCCGGCTCACAAGGCAACTTCGAACTCAATGTGTACAAGCCGGTCATCATCTACAACTTCTTGCACTCGGTTACGCTGATCGCCGACGCTTGCCACGGATACGTCGAGTACATGATCAAAGGCATCGAGGTGGATCGGGCCAAGGTGGAGTGGTATGTGAAGAATTCGCTGATGCTGGTGACGGCACTAGCGCCGAAGGTGGGATACGACAAGGCGGCGCAGATCGCTCACACGGCGCATGTGGAGCACAGCAGCCTGCGCGAAGCTGCGTTGAAGCTGGGATATCTCACGGACGAGGAGTTTGATCAGTTGATGAAGCCGGAGCGGATGACACGGCCATAGGGATTTCATCCAAGCGAAAATGGGCTTGGACGGTAGTATATACATTGTATATACTACAATGAAGCTGTGAGGTTGCAGATGCCGAAAGCACAAATAGCAAAATGGGGAAACAGTCTGGCGGTCCGTATTCCCAGAGCTGTGGCCGAACAGGCTCGTCTGCAAGAAGGAGATGCGATTGTGATCGACGTCTCGGAAGGCCACGTGGAGCTGCGCCCCGCCGAGAGGATTCCTACCTTGGCAGAGCTAGTGGCACAGATCACTGCGCAGAACCGTTACGACGAAACCGATTGGGGACCTGACGTCGGGAAGGAAATCGTGGAATGGTGAGGTCGTACGCGCCGGACGTTGGTGACATTGTTTGGTTGAACTTCGATCCGCAAGCAGGGCGCGAACAAGGAAGACGGCGGCCCGCCCTTGTGTTGACCGATCTTGCTTACAATCGCGCCAGCGGTCTGGCTGTAGTTTGTCCGCTTACGAGCCGCAGAAAACCGTATGCCTTCGCGCTGCCTGTGGTTGTCGACAAAGTTGAAGGAGCAGTTCTGGTCGATCACATCAGAAGTGTGGACTTAGAAGCGCGCCACGTGAAGTTTCACTCCCGTGCGGATCCGGCGCTGCTAAACCGAGTCCGTGGCTATATTGGAGTTTTACTGCATATTCGATAACGAGGCCTACCGCTCCTCATACTACTGCTCCGCCTGTTCGGTTGCCTGAGCCAGCCTTGCAAACTTCGCCTCCTTCGGCGTCGTCGTGATCACGATCACGCTCACTAAGACGAGCAATGTCCCTACAAGCGTCCGCGCGCCGAGCGGTTCCCCGCCCAGGAAATATCCCAGAAGAACCGCGACTACTGGATTTACATACGCGTAGGTGCCTACTTTGGTTGGAGATTCGTGGTGGATGAGCCACACATAGGCGGTAAAGGCGATAATTGAGCCCGCGACGATCAAATATGCAAGAGCCAGCCATGCGCCGGTCGAAACTGCGTGTACGTCGAATCCTTTAAACTCTCCGAGTATCGCCGCCGTCATTGTGAGGAGGATTCCTCCGGCGAGCATCTGCGCGCCGGAACTCATGACCTTCGATTCTGGCAAGGTTAGCTTGCGAGTGAGAACTGAGGCGAGCGAAAAACTCATCGAGGCCACCAGCAGCGCCATTGCTCCAACGGTATCGATCGGGCCATCTCCAAAGCTTGGCGAATGGCTCACGAGAACCGCTACACCGCCGATTCCCACCAAGAGCGCGATTGCCAGCCGAGGCGTGAGCCTTTGCGTGCGCAGCAAGAGAATCTCCGCGATGGCGATGAAAACGGGAATCGTTGCCATCATGACCGCCGCGATTCCTGAGGGCACTCGCTTTTCCGACCAGAAGAGCAGACCGTAATCGATCACGAAGATCAGGACTGCGAGAAACGAAGCCCCGAGCCATTCGTGGCGCGTGGGTGAGGGTGTGCCTTGAATGCGCATCCAGGCGTAGAGCACCAGACCGGCGGCAAAAAAACGCATACCGGCTAGCAGAAACGGCGGCACTTCTCTTACTCCTACGCGGATGGCGAGAAACGTAGAACCCCACACCAGATAGATGATGGCGAAAGCCAGCACAATCTTCCATCGATGTGGGCGGGGCGCCGCTTCCATAGTTATTCCGTTTGGGTTGGCTTCTATCTTAGTCGGTGCTCTGTTGATTCGATTGCGGGGGCTTATCAGGGGAAGCTGGTTCCATGGATGAAAAATTTCTATCGCAGTGATCGGTTCAACGAGATGTGATTAGGTATTGTGGTTGTTATCGGTCGCTCTTCGAGCGACGGACAGCCCTTCGGCTCCGCTCAAGGTGGGGCGCTGTTCCTACATGAATTTGTTTTGACGGAGTTATTTCTTTAGCAGGCTGGTGTGGCTGGCTACACATTGCCAGCGGCCTTCGGTGAATGCCCAGGTATCGGTAAAGCGGCCGATGTGCTCATAGGGTTTGCCTGCGTAGGTGCCTTTGGTGCGGTAGGTACCGGCGACCACGGCGGACTCGGCGTACATGCTGACTTTAAGATCCTGAATCGTCAGGGTGGTCAGATTGAACTGGGGATCTTTGATGTCGGCGAGAAACTTGACTTTGTCGCTGACCTCGCCATCGTACTCGGTGTTAATGAAGTTGGCGCCGATCATACCGTCGAGGGCACGGGCGTCGCGGTTCACCTGGGCTTCATTCCACAGGTGCTCCATGACAACCAGTTTGGTTTCCTGAGAGTCGTCTCTCGATTTCTGGGCGGTCGCACCCATCGAAAAGAAGCAGAGAAACAGACAACAGCATGTTGAACGCAGCATGGTCTTGCTCGTTCGCCACATCCCCACGTGGGGCGAACGCTGCGAAAACATAACAGTGGGGCCGTGAGTCTTACTATTGAAAAGCGTAGCGGAGGGTTACGAACGTACCCCGGGGTTAAAGCTCTGTCATTTGCAGTTGGTTAACCGGAGCGCTTAAGTGCTCGCCCGAAACTAGGTCTTTGCAATCGAAGCCGGCGGGACACCGGCGCTACTGCCCAGCCTGCGATACTTCTCTAGAAGGCCCAGCGCAGAAGGGTCGCGCCTACTGTGAAACCCGCGCCCACCGAAGCCATCAGCACGAGACTTCCCTTCTTCAATTTGCCCCGTTCGATCGCGGAATTCATCGCCAGGGGAATAGTGCCGGCCGTCGTGTTGCCGAAATGGTCGATGTTGACGATCACACTTTCGGGACGCAGTCCCAAACGTTCCGCGGTCGCGTTGATGATGCGCAGGTTGGCCTGGTGGGGAATGAAGGCGTCGACGTCTGAGCCTTTGAGGCCGTTGCGTTCGAGCAGCTTCAGGCAGGCCTCGGTCTGCTTGCGCACGGCGAACTTGAAGACCTGCTGGCCGTCCTGGTGAACATAGTGCATCTTCTTCTCGACGGTTTCACGGGTTGTCGGATTCAGGCTGCCGCCACCGGGCATTTGCAGGAAACCTCCACCCGAGCCATCGATTTCGTGGATGAAATCGATGAGGCCCTCGGTATCATCTTCGGCGGGCTCAAGAATCACCGCGCCCGCCCCGTCGCCAAAGATTACGCAGGTGGCACGATCGGTGTAATCGATGATCGACGACATCACGTCGGCGCCAATCACCAGGACCCGCTTATGCACGCCGGTGGCAATGAATTGAGCTCCGGTTTGCACGGCGTAAATAAAAGCGGAGCAGGCGGCGGAGAGATCGAATCCCCAAACCCCAGCAGCGCCCAGCTTGTGCTGGACGAGGCAGGCGGTGGAGGGAAAGAGCATATCGGGCGTGACCGTGCCGACGATGATGGCATCGAGATCGGTGGGGGCCAGGCCGCGCTGGGCGAGCGCCTTCTTGGCGGCTTCGACTGCAAGATCGCTGGTGGCTACACCTTTTTCCACGATGTGGCGTTCGTGGATGCCGACGCGGGCGAGAATCCAGTCATTGCTGGTGTCAACCATTTTTTCGAGGTCGGCGTTGGTGAGAAGGCGGGGCGGCACATAGGTGCCAAGGGCGCTGATCTTAACTCTGATTTTGTTGGGCAGGGGTTGCCTCAGTTCGTTCAATTAGGGCTCCTCTTGAATGAAACCAGTATTTTGAACGATTGAGGCGGGAATGTCTAACTGGGTTCTGTTGCTGCGGAGATCCCTCGGCCCGCCGGTGAAAACGCGGGCCTTCGGGATGACGCCTACGTATCAAGCCGCGCAGCGCTCTTTTTCGTGCTGCATCCACTCCCGGATGAAATTCGGGCAGCCGATGATACCGAAATGACGGCCTTCGCCGCCGATGAGATACATGAGCGCAAAATGATCCAACTCCTCCAGGTGGGCCAGATCGAGCAAGGGCCACAAGACGCAGTCGATGGCAGACACAATCAGTTGATCGAGGTATGCCAGATGACCTTCCGATAAACGGCCAGAAACTCGAATGGTGATGGTTGGGGACGATGATTGCGATGGAAAATTGCGCATAATTTTCTCCTCGACTGCCTTTCACCGTGCTCAATGTCAGCGTACAACCGGAGACGGAATTCGAAGGTGATTCTTGCGCAAAGAGTTGTAAAGAAGTGTCTAACGGGGTTGGCGGGGGCGAGGTCCAAAAAAATAAGCCAGGCACCGGGGACCCACTGCACACGCAAGAGCCCGTTACCGTTGCTTCCTTCCGGACCTGGCGGGGTTGGCGAGAGTACGTCGCGTGAGACCGATGCCTGACCTGAATCATTCTAGCAAACATGAGCGGGGATTCCCGGCGTGCGAGGAAGTTGGCATAGCGATGCGCGAAGGGATGGTGACTTTCGGTGCAAGAAATCGGTAGTGGGGCCTTCCCTTCTTGGTGGTAGTTGTCGAACAATGGGAATGAATACTGGGCTAAAGCCCAAATCTTTTTTGGTTTTGAGCGGCACGACTAAAAGTCGTGCCCTTCCCGACCCATTTACTGCAATCGATTCGATGCCTGCTGAGATGCCACAACACGGCGTGATCCCGCTGCCACAGGCGATCAACAAGTACTTTGAGCTTTCGCTCTATTTTCTTGTAGTCATGGGGTTTGGGACGTTAGCCAGTACCGGGGGATTGGACCTGTCAACGGTCTTGCTGGTAGGTGTGGCGCTGGTTTTTCGCGGGTATTTGTTCGTCAAACGACGGCACGTGGTCATTCCGGAGCGCTGGACCACGCCCCTCACCATCGCATATTTCATTTTCTACGCCGGCGATTACTTCCTGCTCTCGCACGCTTTTCTGGCAGCGACCGTGCATCTGGTGCTGTTTGCCGTGGTCGTCCGCATGTTCTCGCTGCGGCGCGATCGCGACTACACCATGTTGGCGGTTCTCGCATTCCTGATGGTGCTGGCTTCGGCCGTGTTGACTGTAGATAGCGTTTTTCTGTTCTTCTTTGCGGGATTCATGCTGCTGGCAGTGTCCACTTTTATCCTCATGGAGATGCGGCGGTCGGGACGGGCTGCGCGATTCCAGGCAAGACACTCCCGCGACGATGAAGAGCATCGGCATCTGGCGTTTTCGCTGGCGCGAATGACGCCGGCCCTGGTGCTGATGATCCTGCTTGGGGCCGCGGCTGTGTTCTTTCTTCTGCCCCGCATGTCGGCGGGATACTTGGGCGGCTATTCATTCGGCACCGATTTCTCCACCGGCTTCAGTGATCGGGTGAATCTGGGAGGCATCGGGCGGATTCAGCAATCGAACGCAGTGGTAATGCACGTCCAGATTGACGGGGACAAGCGCGGGCAATACGACCTGCGCTGGCGCGGCGTGGCGCTGGCGAACTTCGATGGAAAAACCTGGTCCAATCCCCGAGCGCAGTACCCGCTAGAGCGGCAGGCGGACGCGAGTTACGCCGTGCCTCTGTTCAGCCAGGGAGTCACGCAAGTCTCCGGAGTGCGCAGTCAATCCGCGCCGGGAGTTTCGGCTCATCTCATTCATTACCGCGTGCTGCTCGAACCGATCGGCACCAACGTATTTTTTCTTGCGCCTTGGGGACGGCGGATCGTCGGGCCATACCGTTCGTTGGCGATCGATGCGGGCGGGGCCATCTACGATCTCGATAACGAGCGCGCGGTTAACGTCTACGAGGCGGACTCGGATATAGCCAAGCCTTCTCCGGTTCAACTGCGGGCCGTCGGCGAGGCGACACTGCGATCTTCCTCAGCCTATCTGCAAGTGCCGCCTATACTCGACCAGCGCATTCCGAAGCTAGCGGAGCAGATTGCCGGGTCGGCAGCCAATAATTATGACAAGGCAGCCGCGCTCGAAACTTATCTCAAGACGCATTACGGATACACGTTGCAGTTGCCGTCCGCGCCGGTCGCCGATCCTTTGGCGAATTTTCTTTTCGAGCGAAGACAGGGGCATTGCGAATACTTCGCCTCTTCGATGGCGGTGATGCTGCGGACGCTGCATATTCCTTCCCGGGTGGTGAACGGCTTCCGCAGCAACGAATTCAACGACGTCACCAGCAACTATGTGGTGCGCGCAAAGGATGCGCACTCGTGGGTGGAAGCTTACTTTCCCGGCTACGGCTGGATCACGTTCGATCCCACGCCAGGCGGGGCGATCGGCACTCCGGAGGGCTGGGACCGGGCGATGCTTTACCTGGACGCGGCGCAATCGTTCTGGCGGGAATGGGTGGTCAGCTACGATTCGTCTCACCAATACATTCTGGGACATGCCGCGCTTAGTAGTACGCGCAATTCGTGGGAGAGGTCGCGAATGTGGGCGAGGATGCGGTATGCCCGGCTGCTGGGCTGGGCGCGGCGAAGCCAACGGGGTGTGGAGCAATCGCCAGGCCGGTGGCTCGCAGTAGTTGTGGCGGTTGCTCTCATGTTGCTGATATTGCGCAATGCTGCACGAATTGCGCGGATGATCCGCACCAGATGGCTACAAGCGCATCCCGAGCGCTCGCCGAATGAGGCCGCGGCCATGTGGTACGAGCGGATGGCGCAATTTCTGGCAAAGCGTGGAGTGCAGAAATCGAGAACGCAGACAGCGCAGGAATTTGTACGAGTGATTAAAGATGCGCGGCTACGGACGCCGGTGGGGCTGTTCACAGACGCCTACGAATCAGCAAGGTTCGGAAATTCCGCGGACGATGCGATGCGGTTGCCGGAGTTGTATGAAGAAGTGGAGTTGGCAACTAAGAAGTAGGTGGCGCTGCAAAGTTCAGTTAGTCCGTCGGAAACAATTCTCCGAAAAGTCTTTCCATAAGACGCGTGTAGTCTGCTTCGCCGTGAGCCTGCACGTATCGGATTTCGGCCAAGAGCATGGGTTTGGAGTCTTGGTGCGCCATGATCTGGACTCGCGCCGAGGATGGTTTGGGTATCCCGCTTTGTTCCCGCGGACGAACCGTATCAGAAACCAAAACTCCCTTTTGCACTCGCGCGCGGGCACCTTGCACCATTGGAAAGGTATGGAACATGTCGTGCAGAATCTTCAAAGCTTCAACAGCACGGCAACCGTTGGCAACCTTGCCGTCAGCATCGACCGCATAGATGCTTGGTATCGTCCAAGATTGTTGTGTGATTCCTTCCCTCTTCCACATCGATTTGGTGCCGGTGTACAACGCATCGCGTAGGTTGTGAAGTTCCGCGACCGTAATCAGCGTTTCCTCGGGAGCATCGAGTTCCCGGACATATTCGTTCCACACGTTGACGACCCGCTGCTCCGGGATCATCCTCGCGGGATTCGACACCGCCTCGTATTCGGCGTGTGCGACCCGGTGACGGATGCTCACTGTTATCCAGGAAAGATGTTGCTGTTCAAAAAACCGTTCTGCAACCGCATCAACAAATGCCTGAGCATCGGCTTCCGAACGTATGCTGCCCGCCAGATCGTTCAAGTGGATGGCAGCCTGGCGCGCAGGTTCGTACTTCGCACGGGCATCCGCCAATTGCTGCGGAGTAGCTGGATCTAACCGAGGGGCCGACTGTGCCGGGGCGCCGATTAGGAACAGAAGTGCGAGTAGGACGGCGAACATGAATTCCTCCGCGAGCTATGCTCGCATAGGTACCCATGGGCGGGTACAGAGCAAAGAAAATCATAGCTTATCGGGAGCGCATTTCGCTAAATGAAATGTGTTGAGGCTAAAAATGCCACATCAGGCCACCGCCCACAAAGTAGTTATGCTGGCGGGTCTTGCCGGTATCGGCCAAGGGGAAATTCGGTTCGCCGGAAAAAAAGTCGCGCACTTCCCCACGAATGCTGAAGTGCCTCATGCGATGTCCGAAAGGTCTCACATCCAATCCGAAGCCACCCTGGATCACGCCTGTGGTCGAGGAGCCGCCGGGATTGGTGCCATAGTAGAGCAGGTTTTTATTCTCGCTGAAATGGCCGAACCCGCCGCCAAAGCTCACCCAAGGTGAAACGTCGGTTTCAGGAAACAGATTCAGGCGGAGCGCGGGGGTGACGAATATTTGTTTGTAATCCACGGGTACTACGGGGCCGCCGGCGTTGAGATCTTCGTCAAGATTGAAAACCGCAGGTATTTCTCCCGAGATGGAGTAGACATCGTGGCCTAACAGACGGTGTGCGTAGTTAATTTCGAAGGTGAGCCCTTTTCCAGAGTGAATGACCGGGTTGATTGTAGGCGCATTGGGGCCTGTAATCCCCTGATCGCTGATAAAAATGCGGCCAATACTACCGCCCAAGTCGTTTTTCTCGTCCTGAGCGGCCGCCGTGGCTCCCAGAATCGACATCCCAACTACAAGCACTGCGAGTACGACCTGTTTCCCAGACATTTCCCCTCCCGGGACGCGGGATAAACTGATTTCTTCGGTAAGGGTTAGCCTAGCACGAAGAATAAAGTTTTAATCCACAGGTTACTCCTTTCATGGTGCCGATAGTCACGTGCTAAGACGGGTTCGTCGAGCGACGTCGATGGCTTGGCAGCGGTGGTTCGCCGGGGTACTCGCCTATAAATGTTAAAATAACTAGATTCCATGCCCCCGAAGAAGCTCACTATCTCCCGCTCCAGCGAAAAAACCACGGCTACTGCGACGCTAGACTCGCCGCAGGATACACGTCCCCCAAAAGTGGGCTTTGTCAGCCTGGGGTGCCCGAAGAACCTGGTCGACAGCGAGGTGATGATGGGCCTTCTGGCGCGGGCCGGAGCTGAACTCTCACCGCGAGCCGAGGATGCGGACGTGATCGTTGTGAATACCTGCTCGTTTATCGAGAGCGCGCAGCAGGAGTCGGTGAATACGATTCTTGAGATGGCGGCGCACAAAACCGCGGGACGAGCGAAAAAGCTGGTGGTGGCAGGCTGCCTCGTGGAGCGCTTTCGGGACGAGATTCTCAAGCGCATGCCTGAGGTGGACGCTGTGGTCGGAACCGGAGAGTTGCAGAATATTCTGGCGGCTACCGGCATTGCACCGGACCCGGTGAAGATTGATTCGCCGTTTGTGGTGCTGCCGTCGCGGGCCGAAGGCGATGCACGGGCGGCGCAGGGGAGATTCTCTCGCGGGCAATGGGACGGCGCGATTGCCGACCTGCCCAACTACTTGTATGACGACAAGACTCCGCGCATTCTGGCAACTCCGAAGTCGACGGCCTATATCAAAATTGCGGAGGGCTGCGATCACCCCTGCACGTTTTGCATTATTCCGCAGCTGCGCGGGCAGTTTCGTTCGCGGCGTTTCGAGTCAGTCGTAGCCGAGGCGGAGAGGCTAGCGCAGATCGGCGTCCGCGAAATCACATTGATCGGGCAGGACACGACCTGCTATGGCGAAGATTTCGGTCTAAAGGATGGACTGGCCTTGCTGCTGGAGAAACTAGCCAAGATTGAAGACTTGCGCTGGGTTCGTTTCCTCTACGCCTATCCTAACAAGATCACCGGCAAACTGCTGGAGACGATTGCAGGCCACGAAAAAATCTGTTCCTACATGGATGTGCCTTTACAGCATGCGTCGGCATCGGTGCTAAAGCGTATGAAGCGTGGCGGCGGAGCGGACGTGTTTCTGCGATCGATTGACAAGATGCGGCGCGCGATTCCCGGACTTATCTTGCGCACGTCTTTTATCGTCGGCTTTCCCGGAGAAACCGAGAAGGAATTTGAAGAGCTATGCGAGTTTGTGCGCGAAGCCCGGTTTGATTGGATGGGAACTTTTTCCTACTCCGATCAGGAGGGCGCGGACGCGTACGGCTTGGACAAGAAGCTTTCTGTCCGTGAAATCGAACGACGGCGCAAACACCTGATGGGAACCCAGCGGCAGATCAGCAAGAAGAAAAAGAAGGCTCTTGTAGGACAGGAGTTCGACTTGCTGCTGGAGGGAACGTCGGAAGAAACTGATCTGCTCATGGAAGGGCGCACTGTCATGCATGCGCCTGAAATTGACGGGAAGGTTTTTGTGAACGACTTTCCGGAGGACGCTGAGCCGCAAACCGGCGAGTTTTATCGCTGCCAGATTACGGAAGCACACGATTATGATCTGGTCGCGAAGATCGTGTAGCCTGGTGTTCGCGTTGAAAATCTGTGGCTTGATTCAGCCAAAATTTGAGACATTCTCTACCATGCCTCGCAAACGCGTTCTGAAACTTCGCTGCCCGATCTGCAAGAAAGTCGTCAAGAGCGCAGATGCGGAGTTCCCCTTCTGCAGCGACCGCTGCCGCGCTATCGATCTGGGAAAGTGGGCAAGCGGGGCTTATGTTATTCCGTCACCGATCACGGATGCGGACGAGCAAATTCGCGAGAGCACTCCCGAAGATGCGGACGAAGATTTGTGAAATCTCCCGAGGTTGAACGAACTCCGCTCTGGGCCACGCTGGTTGCCACTTTTTTCGGTATCGGGCGGCTTAAGCCCGGTCCCGGGACTTGCGGATCGGCAGCAACAGTTTTGTTGTGGGCGGCGTTGGCTTACTTTCTTGCGCCGTCGATGCGGACGCCGATTGCGATCGCGCTAGCCGTGCTGGTCACGCTGATCGGGATTCCCGCCGCCACTCAGGTGGCGCGAGGGGTCGGAAAAAAAGATCCTCAGTTTGTGGTGATCGATGAAGTCGCGGGTCAATTGATCACGCTGATTGCCGTGCCGCTCACGTGGAAATCTTTTCTGGCCGGCTTTATACTTTTTCGAGTCTTCGATATTGTGAAGCCGCCGCCCGTGCGACAATTGGAGGCGATTCCGGAAGGAGCCGGAATCGTACTGGACGACGTTGCAGCAGGCTTATACGCGCTGGTAATTGTGCATCTCTTACTGCACTTTGGTCTTCTAAGATAGTGGCTTCTAAAGTATCTCGAGTATTTCTTCATGGGATTTTCCGACCGGATTCTGGGCAAGAAAAGCGTGAATGGCGGACCGCATATCGAGTCCGTATCGCCTGAACTGGCGTTGGCGGGAGGCGAAATCCGCATTGCAGGCTCGGGATTGCGGCCCCAGCAGTGGCAACGCCCGCACGTGCAATTTGGCGAAGTCGAGGGTGGAATCGTGGTCAGCGCGGAATCATTTCTGGTCGCCCGCGTTCCTGAGGGAGCTACTTCCGGCCAGGTCGTGGTTGCCACTGACGGGCACGTCAGCAATGCGCATAGCGTCAAGGTTGCCGTTCCGATCGCCGAGAACCTGCATCCCGTCGCCAATCCGGCGCTCGATAGTCAAGGCAACATCTACGCGACTTTTTCGGGATCGCGTGGTCAGAAGGTTCCGGTCGCCATCTTCAAGATTGATACTAATTACACGGTAAAACCCTTCGTCGGGGAAATGATGAACGCGACCGGGATCGCCTTCGATCGCCAGGGCCTGATGTACGTTTCTTCGCGCTTTGACGGAGCGGTTTATCGCGTGTTGCCGAATGGAACCATGACCACCTACGCCGAGGGTATGGGAGTGGCCACGGGAATTGCGTTTGACCGCAATCAGAACCTGTACGTGGGCGACCGCAGCGGAACGATTTTCAAGATTGGCCGCGACCAGCAGGTATTCGTCTTCGCCACTCTGGAGCCGAGCGTTTCTGCTTACCACCTCGCTTTTGGGCCGCAGGGAGATCTATTTGTCACGGGAGCCACTACGTCGAGCTTTGACTGCGTGCACCGAGTGGACCCGCAGGGAACGGTGCACACTTTTTTCCGCGGGCTGGGACGGCCGCACGGACTTGCCTTTGACGCGGTGGGAAATCTGTATGTTGCCGCGTCACTTTCCGGCAAGCGCGGCATTGTGAAGATTACGCCTGAGGGCAAGGCCAGTCTGGAGGTCGCGGGGCATGGAATCGTGGGCCTCGCGTTTGCACCCGCGAGAAGCGTGATCCTAGCGACGACAGACGCGGTGCATCACCTTTCCTGGAACATTCCGGGGCTGCCCTTACTGCCGGAGTAGCTAAACGCAGTTATCAGTACTCAGTACCCAGAAGCCTGACCGGAATTACTGGGTACTGGCTACTTGGTACTGGGAACTGCCTTATCATTTACACTTCTAGCGTGAACGCCGAGATCATCGCGGTTGGTTCTGAGCTGCTCACGCCCTTCCGCACCGATACTAATTCTCTCTATCTCACCGAGCAGATCAATCAACTGGGCGTCGAAGTTATTTTCAAGAGCATCGTCGGGGACGACTTCAAACGTCTGGTCGCGGCTGCACAGCATGCGTTGTTCCGTTCGGAGATCGTGATGTTCAGCGGGGGGCTCGGCCCCACGGAAGATGACCTTACCCGCGAAGCCGTGGCTGAAGCTTTGGGGGTTACGTTACGGCGAGACGAAGAGGTGCTTGCCGGAATCGAGCGGCGCTTTGCGGCGCGCGGCTGGAAGATGTCTGCTAACAACGCCAAGCAGGCGGATGTTCTCGAAGGCGCGACTGTGCTGCCCAATCCCAATGGAACCGCACCGGGACAGTGGCTGAGTGGGAAGTTCGACGGGCGCGAGCGCATCGTCATACTATTGCCCGGGCCTCCGCATGAACTGAAAGCTTTGTTCGAAGCGGAGTGCCGCGAACGCTTGCGCGCGAAACTTCCCGTAGCGCACCTCGCTACTCGCGTGTTGAAGATCGCGATGCTGGGGGAGTCTCTTGTGGATGCGCGCGTGGCCCCGATTTACAAAAAGTTTGGCGATGTGCAGACCACGATTCTGGCAGGAGCAGGAGAAATCCAATTGCACTTTAAGGCTCGTGCCGGGACGATGGATGTGGCCCAGGCTCGCGTGGATGAAGTTGCCGATGCAGTTGAGGAAGAACTCGATGATGCTGTTTACTCTCGCGACGGCGAGTCGCTGGAACAAATCGTCGGCTACTGGCTGCAGATGCGCAATGCCACGCTGGCCGTGGCGGAATCATGCACCGGTGGTCTGCTGGGCGAGCGGATTACATCAGTCGGCGGCAGTTCGCGCTACTTTGCCGGCGGCGCGATTGTCTATGCGAATTCAATCAAGACCGAACTTGCCGGAGTGCCCGCCGACATGATCGAGCGCCATGGAGCGGTGAGCCGCGAGGTGGCTGCGGCGCTGGCGGAGGGCATTCGCTATCGTTGCGAGGCGACGCTCGGCATCGGCATCACGGGTGTAGCGGGGCCTGGCGGGGGTACGTCCGAGAAGCCCGTAGGATTGGTCTTCCACGGCTTGGCCAGCGATAGCGGAACTGAAGTGATCGAACGGAACTTTTCCGGCGATCGCAAGCGCATCCGCTGGTTCGCGTCGACGCTGGCGCTGGATATGGTGCGAAAGAAGTTGATGTGAAGAACGCTTCCAGCCCCTAGCTGCTAGCTAAACAAGAGCAGCCTAGGCCAGAAAGCTAGTAGCTAGAAGCTTGTTTTATGCGCCTTTTCGTTGCTCTCGATATCGATGACAGCGTCCGCAACCGGATTGCCCGTTTCATCGACGGCGTTCGGCGGATTTGCTCCCGATGTGCGCTGGGTGCGGCCAGAGTCGTTGCACGTTACGCTGAAGTTCATCGGCGAAAAGCTGGACGAAGATGTTGCGGAAATCAAAGCAGTGTTGGAAACAATTGTGGCTGACCCGGTGGAACTGATTTTTCGCGGTTACGGATTTTTTCCGGGAGCACGAGCGCCGCGAGTATTCTGGGTTGGAATTGAGGCGGAGGCGAATCTGAATTCTCTGGCATCAATGGTAGATGAGAAACTGGCACCCCTCGGCATTCCGCGGGAGGAACACGCTTTCAAACCGCATCTCACTCTGGCGCGCGGTGGTGGAGGCTCAGCTTCACCGCGCAAGCAGAAGAGCGACCGTCCGAATTGCAGTTTTGAGCATCTGCAAGAAAGGCTTGGGACCTTGCCTGCTCCGGAGTTTGGCACCATGACAGCCCGTGAGTTTTTCTTGTATCAAAGCAGGCTTTCACCGGGCGGTTCGAAATATACAAAGATCGAGAGATTCGATTTGCCGTAGCGTACCGGGCAGGAATCAACATATGTGGTCGACGCTCCTTACTATCGCCGTTACGAGCTACTTGTTGGGATCGATTCCCTTTGGATACTTGCTGGTACGCATTTTCCGCGGCGAAGATGTGCGCCAAAGCGGCAGTGGAAACATCGGCGCGACCAATGTGTCGCGTAAATCGCCGGTCTTAGGGTTAGTAACCCTAATATTGGACGCCCTAAAGGGAACCGCCGCTGCACTCTTATCATATTTTTTTTGGATTCGGATGGGGTTTCGAATCGGGATCCTCGACGTTCTGCCGTTTGAGCCAATGGCAATAGCGGCCTTGTTTGCCGTTCTCGGTCACATGTTCCCGGTCTGGTTGCGATTTCGTGGAGGCAAAGGTGTTGCCACGGGGTTGGGTTCGTTCGCCATCATGGCTCCTACAGCCGTGCTGGTAGCAGCCGCCATTTTTGTCGCCGTAGTAGCCCTTTTTCGCTATGTGTCTCTCGGGTCGATCCTCTCCGTCGCTTCCTTTCCAATTCTGGTTTACGAAATATACCGGTATGGCAAAGCACCGTTAGTCATGTCCCTCATAGGCATCACTTCCCTGCTCATCCTCACTCGGCATCATGAAAACATCCGCCGTCTGCTGGCCGGAACTGAGAATCGCGTGGGGGCAAAGCGCGCATGAGCGAGATTGCAATCATCGGCGCGGGAGCCTGGGGGACGGCGCTCTCAATTATTCTCGGGCGCAAGGAATCTCACGGGGTGCGATTGTGGGTTCGTGAAGAAGAGATTTGCGAAACTATTTTACGGCAACGCGTGAACGAGAAGTTCCTACCCAGCCAGCTCATTCCAGCTTGTGTGACGCCGCACACCGATCTTGCGGAAGCGATTGCGGGCGCAGTCATCGTGGTGAGCGTGATGCCGTCGCAGCATTGCCGCCGCTTATTTGAGCAGATGCGGGCGCATTTGCAAACAGAGACCATGATCATCAGTGCGACGAAAGGGTTGGAAGAGGGCTCTCTGCTGCGAATGACAGAAGTGATCACGCAGGTATTGAAAAATGACGGCTTGAAGCCACCCAGAATCGGCGCTCTCAGCGGCCCGTCGTTCGCGCTGGAAGCTGCGCGCGGAGATCCAACAGCGATCACAATTGCATCGCAAGATGCAGAACTTGCGCACTCGATCCAGCAGGAGTTCAGCCATGCCAGCTTTCGCCTCTACACCAACGATGATCCGATTGGGGTGGAGTTAGGAGGCGCGCTGAAAAACACAATCGCAATTGCTGCAGGCGTTTGCGCGGGCCTTGGATTGGCGCACAACTCCGTGGCAGCGCTCATCACGCGGGGCCTCGCGGAGATGACACGATTAGTAGTTGCTTGCGGAGGCAAAGCAGAAACCATGGCTGGCCTTGCCGGGCTTGGCGACCTGGTGCTGACTTGCACCGGTGGTCTCTCCCGCAATCGAAGCGTGGGCGTTGAGCTTGGGCGCGGGCGAAAGCTGCCCGAGATTCTTGCCGGCATGCACGGCATGGTTGCGGAGGGAATCTTTACGACGACGGCTGCGTTGGGATTGGCGCGCGCGCATAGAGTCGAGATGCCGATTACCGAGCAGATGTATGCGATCCTGCACGAGGGTAAAGCTCCGCGCACGGCAATTTATGAGCTGATGACGCGCAGCAGCAAGAGCGAAACTCCCACGACCTTAACGTGATAGCGGCTTCGGACTGCAACATGCTTCCCTGCCAAATCCGCACCAGACAGTCACTTCGTTTGGTACTTTGGTAATCGCAACGTCTCACGGTTTTCGACTTCGCACGCTCCTTCCAGATTAAACTTTATAGATAACCGTGACCTCCGACGCCACTTCGGCCCACGACACCCCTGAACTGAATCTGGGGAGTGGCTCGTCTTCGACCTCGCATAACCTAGCGCGCATTCCGATTTTGTATGTGATCCTCAGTGTGCTGCTGGTGATCAGCATCGTGCCCATGTACTTTTACTCCGCGCAGGTGGAGGCCATCAATCGGGATCGCCTGAAAACCAACGAAATGCTCCTGCAGAACACGGTGACGCGCTCGCTGGCGGACGATCTCTCGCAACACGAGCGCTCCCTGCGAATGATGCTGGCCAACCTTTCGTCGGCGATTCAGGTGGCAAGCGGCGGCGATATTGGCAGCAAAAATATTGAAGCTCCGGAGCTGCGCGCACTGCTGGAAAACTTTGTTTCTTCTTCCGATGAGCTTGCTTATGCCACGCTGCTTAACTCCGAAGCGAAAGGAGTTTCGGCCGGACGAATCGCGCCAGACGCATTTCTGCAGCGGGAGTTACAGCATGCCTTTGACGCGGCCCGCGATGGCCGGGCCTATAACGGGCAGGCACTCCAGGTCGGAAATGGCAATTCCGCACGCACGGTTGTGTTAGTCAGCAGCCCGGTCAGTTACGGCGGCCGGTTTTTGGGCATGGTGGGTGCGGTGGTCGATCTGCAATTTCTGATTCGCCGCCTACATGAAGTTAGCGGCGGAGGCCTGATTCCTTACGTTGTGGATTCTCAAGGCCGGCTGGTGGCCGCCGGAACTCCGCAATATGTAACAGGCCAGGACATGAAGAGCCTGGAGATTGTTCGTAATTTTGTGGACGAAGGCAATAAGGCGCAGTTGGCTGCCACCAAAGAGTTTGGTGTCCGCGAGGGCAAGAACAATGTCGAGATGCTGGGCACCTACAGTCCGGTCACCGCGCTCGATTGGGCGGTGG
Organism: uncultured Acidobacteriaceae bacterium; assembly: GCA_963838015.1. Classification (GTDB taxonomy): domain Bacteria; phylum Acidobacteriota; class Terriglobia; order Terriglobales; family Acidobacteriaceae; genus Sulfotelmatobacter. The sequence goes on from CAWIPG010000003.1 coordinate 457,759, forward strand.
TTGTGCAGAAGCCACAACTCGAGGCTTACCGGGGAGTCTATGAGATGCAGCGCACGGCGCGATTGCTGGCGATACTGGCAGTGCTGCTCAGCGTTGGCGTAAGCATTTTTGCGGCTCGTAGAATCACCAACCCGCTGCAAATCCTTACCCAGTCCGGACGCGCGCTGGCTCGCGGCGATTTTTCACAACGCGTGCACTTGCGTAGTCGTACTGAAATCGGCGAATTGGCCGAGACCTTTAACACTATGTCACAGGAGCTCGAACACTTCGTCGAAGACCTGAAGCGGGCCGCGGAAGAAAACCGCGCACTATTTCTGGGCTCGATCCAGATGCTGGCCGGCGCCGTCGACGAAAAAGATCCCTACACCCGCGGTCACTCCGACCGTGTTACGCGTTATTCGCTGCTCATCGGCAAAGAAATGAAGCTGCCCGCTGATTTTCTGGAGACGCTGCAGATTTCCGCGCAGCTGCATGACGTGGGCAAGATTGGCATCGAAGACCACATCCTGAAAAAACCGGGCGCGCTTACAGCGGAAGAATTTGAAGTGATGAAAACGCACACTACCAAGGGCGCTAATATTCTGCGCCCAGTAACGCAGCTTGCGGAGATGCTGCCCGGCATTGAGTTGCATCACGAGGCGCTCGACGGACGCGGGTATCCTTATGGTCTTAAGGGCGAGCAGATTCCGTTGCTGGCAAAGGTGATTGCAGTCGCCGATACTTTTGACGCATTGACCACCAACCGCCCTTACCAGCATGCACACACACCAGAAGAGGCGTTGAAAATTATTCAAAACCTCGCCGGCAAACGGCTCGATCCTGAGCCGGTGGCTGCGCTGCTGGCGGTTTGCGCGCGCGGCGAGATTCGCATTCAACGCTTCTCAATTAAGCGGCCAGTAGCCGCGGCCGCCAGCGCGACAGCTTCCATGCCTGGACCAGCGCTCTCCGCAGACGAAGCTACCAGCCTCGAAAGAACCCGCGCCTAAATCCAGCCTTCCCTCACTTCCCCTATCCGCAAGCTACGGTGTAATTCGTCTGACCGCTATAATCAAGATTCAGGATTTCTCATGATTCAAACCTTATTCGGCAGTACCGAAGAAAAGAAAACTGGGCTTTTCGAACGCATGAAGCAAGCAGTCACGCGCACGCGTGAAAATCTTGCCGAGCGCATCGAGGAAGTCGTCTCCTTCGGCAAAGAAATTGACCGCAACACACTCGACGACCTGGAGGCCACGCTGATCGGCGCCGACCTAGGCTCTACCACTACTCACGAGGTTCTGGGCAAGCTCCGCGACAAAGCCGATCGCAAACAGATTAAGGATGTACAGGAACTCAAGCGGCTGCTGAAAGAAGAGTTGCTTACCATTCTGAATGCGGCGAATAACCGGCGGGTTCAGCGGGTGGATGGCACGCCGGAAGTAATTCTCGTGGTCGGCGTGAACGGCACGGGCAAGACCACGACCATCGGAAAATTGTCGCAAGTATTTCGGTCGCAGGGCAAAAACGTGCTGCTGTGCGCGGCGGATACCTTTCGCGCCGCCGCCATCGATCAACTGGAAATCTGGGGCCAGCGCACGGGTACGGAAGTGATCAAGACGAAGGCTGGCGGTGATCCTTCTGCCGTGTTGTTCGACGCGCTGCAAGCGGCCACCGCGCGGAAGACCGACTATGTGATCGTCGATACAGCAGGCCGGCTACATACGAAGACGAGTCTCATGTCGGAACTCGATAAAATGCGGCGCACGGCACAGCGCATCATTCCGGGCGCGCCGCATGAAACTCTGCTGGTGATGGATGCGACCACCGGCCAGAATGGCTTGCAGCAGGCTCGTCTGTTTACGGAATCGGCGGGCGTTACCGGCATCGTGCTCACCAAACTCGACGGCACGGCCAAGGGTGGCGTGGTCGTTGCCATCTCGCGCGAGTTGGGGCTGCCGGTGCGATTTGTTGGAGTTGGCGAAAAAGTGGGTGATCTTCTGCCTTTCGACCCGAAAGAATTTGTAGATTCGCTGTTTGAATAAAAACTTTTTTCACCATGGAGACACGGAGACACGGAGAACGATACATCTCAGATTTCTTTCCCTCTCCGTGCTTCGCTCCCGCGGTCGACTTCCCTTTATCTTCAACAGAGAATGCCAGACCCGGCTATTAACGAGCAGTTTCTGCGCCGCGCCCTCGACCTTGCGCGCGAGGGGCTCGGCTCGGCCTCGCCTAATCCTTATGTCGGAGCCGTGATCGTCGACGCGCATGGCGACATCGCTGGCACTGGCGTTTATACCTACGCTGGCGTGAAGCACGCTGAAGTGCTCGCTCTCGAACAGGCTGGCGACAAGGCTCACGGCGGCACGCTCTACATCAATCTCGAACCGCACTCGCACCAGGGCCGCACGCCTCCTTGTACGGACGCTTTAATCGCTGCGGGGATTCAGCGCGTCGTCGCATGCATGCCCGACCCTAATCCGAAGGTGAGCGGACGAGGCTTCGAGAAGTTACGCACTGCCGGCCTCGAGGTGGAAGTCGGAAGGTTAGAAGCGGAGGCCAAGCGGCTGAATGAATCTTTCGCCCGTTATATTCGCCACAACATTCCGCTGGTTACTCTCAAAACAGCGATGACACTCGACGGTAAGATTGCTCCGTCACCCACGGCGCGGTCGAACCGCGCGGGCGGAATTCCTCCGGGAGGTTGGATCACCGGCGAAGTGGCGCGCGCCCACGTGCATGAACAGCGTCATCAAAGCGATGCGATCCTGGTAGGCGTCGGAACCATTCTTGCCGACGATCCTTTGCTCACCGATCGCAGCGGCCACCTACGACGGCGCCCGTTATTGCGCGTGATTCTGGATTCGCGGCTGCGGCTGCCGTTGGAGTCGCGTCTGGTGCAGAGCGCCATGCACAGGGCCGCGTGCGAGAGTGATGTGCTGGTCCTTTGCTGTTCGGGTGATGAAAAAAAGAAGAGCGCCCTGGAGGCGCGTGGCATTCGCGTGGAGGAACTTCCACCGTCCTCGGACGGGCGGCCTGATATTCATGCGGCTCTGCGCCGCCTCGGGCAATTTGAAATCACAAGCGTGATGATCGAAGGCGGAGCGACGGTGAATGGGACAGCGCTCGCCTCGGGAGTTGTAGACAAGGTTTTTCTCTACTACGCACCGAAGATTATAGGAGATGCGGGGGCAATTCCATTTGCTACCAGCCACGGCTTGCGCGAACTGGATCAGGCATCGCAAGTAAAGGATCTCAAGCTGCATCGTTTCGGAGAAGACTTCGCGGTCGAAGGCTATTTGCGCGGCCCTTACGAGGAGTGAATCTACCACGGAGACACCCTTCGTCTGCGCTCAGGGCAGGCTGAGTCACGGAGAAAACCAAATATAAGAAAGATCTTCTCCGTGTCTCCGTGCCTCGTGGTGGATTTATGATTGTCCTGTCATATCTTCGGAGGCTTCATGTTTACCGGCATTATTGAAGAAGTAGGACACATCGCTCACATCGAGCAACGCGGCGAAAACCGCCGCATCACGATCGCGGCTGAAAACGCTACGAAGGAACTGAAAACCGGCGACAGCGTTGCCGTCAGCGGCGTTTGCCTGACCGCGCTCGACATCAAGCTGGCCACCTTCTGCGCTGATTTGGCTCCTGAGACCTGGAAGCTTACATCGTTCTCGCGCATTCACGAAGGCGCGCTGGTCAACCTCGAGCTGCCGATGAAAGCCGACGGTCGTTTCGGAGGGCACATCGTACAAGGCCATGTGGACGGCATCGGCAAACTCATTGCTCTGGAGCGCATCGCCGATTCGGAGAATTTCTGGCTACGAATCGAGTTGCCGCGTGCTGTGGAGAAATACACCGTCCACAAAGGCTCCATCTGTATTGAGGGCATCAGCCTTACGGTGGCGAAGCTTGAAGGAAGGGATTGCACGATCGCCATTATTCCCCACACCGTTCAGATGACAAACCTCAACTCGCTGAAGCCCGGTGATCCCGTGAATCTTGAAGCCGATCTGATCGCGAAGTATGTGGAGAAGATGATGACCAAGGAACGGGCTGAGGTTTCGCTCACCGTGGAAGACTTGGTGCGGCAGGGGTTCTAAAGGATACTGGTCTGTGAAAAACGCGATCGCTCCGAACAATTCCGGCCTCTGCGCTGACTGTATCCACGCCCGAAAAATCATGTCGGAGCGGGGCTCGACGTTCGTACAATGCCAGCTATCGTTTACCGATTCGCAGTTTGCGAAATATCCTCGACTGCCGGTGCTTATTTGCAGCGGCTACGGTCCGCATGCCTCCAGTGAATAGGCCTGCGGGTTTTCTCACTTTCCTTCGCTCGAACGGGCCGATCTGGATTGAGGCAAGTACCGGATTTCACATTGAGAGCGGATGCCAGGTGCAGCCGAGTCATTCCATGTCGTCCTATACTGATGTCTGTGTTCAAGGCATTCCTGCTCTGCTCGCTCTTTTGTGCACAGATCTTGACGCTGCAACTCAGCGCACAGACCACCATGGCACCGCCGGTAAGCAAAGAGCAGTGGCACGAGGACTTGAAATTTCTCGCTACCGAACTTCCCAAGCGGCACGCAAATGCCTTCCACTTTCTCCCCAAAGCAGTCTTTGTCCAGGAAGTAAGCCAATTGGACCGGGCGCTGGATGATCTGAACCGTGACGAAATCTTCGTAGGCATGGATCGGATAGAAAATTCCATCGGTGACGGACACACCTACATTCGAGTTCCTGCTGACGCGCCAATATTTCCGGTCCACTTTGAGAGATTCGGGGAAGACTATCGGCTGATCTCCACTCGCGATATTCCGTGTGCGCGCGATGCTCTCGGAGGGCGATTGATCAAGGTTGACAATACGCAGGTCAACCGCGCTCAGGAGCTCCTCTTGACATTGACGCCTGCCGACGAAACCCAAGCTCTACGGGATGTGCGTGCGACTGCCCTCCTCAACAATGGTATGGTGCTGCACGGCTTGGGAATCACCCCGGATCGCGACACAGTGCGCTACGTCGTACAAACCGATGCAGGAAGCGAAGTGACACTCGAGTATCACGGAGAAGCTGAGCAATTCCGCGGGGCCGCCATTACCGACATCCTTGAAACAGGATGGCTGCGTGCCGTAGCTCATCCAGCACTCTATTTGCAGCAGCCAGACCAGGACTTTTGGTGCACATATCTTCCGGCATCACAGACGGGCTACTGCAACTTCCGATCCTACAAAGATCTGAAACATACTGCGCACGCTTTGATAGAGCTTATGCAGCATGATCATCCCGATAATCTGGTGATTGATTTACGGCTGAATGCAGGAGGAGACTTCGAGCAAGGTCTCAAGTATGTGGTCAACCCGATTCGTCGCATGTCCGAGATCAATCGCTCGGGGCACCTCTTTGTGCTGATCGGACCGAGAACCTTTTCAGCTGCGATGGCGAATGCGGCGCATTTTCGCAAACGGACCAAGGCAATTCTTGTCGGACAACCGATTGGTGAGAAGCCGAATAGCTATCAGGAAGCCCGTGAGATGGCCCTCCCGAATTCACGATGGGTAGCCCGCTACTCCGTACGGTTCTATCGATTCCTGCGCGGCGAAGAAAATCTGATCCGCCCAGATCGAGAAATCGCAGAAACGTGGACGGATTTTCAGGCGGGACGCGATCCGGTAATGGATTGGGCGCTTGGCATGATTTCAGATGCCCAAAAAGTAGAGGTTGACGGATCCTGTGCGAATAGGAAATAGAGAGACCAGCGCTTCCGACCTCTAAGAAAGTTTCTCGTTCGGGTGACGCTGTGCAAACCCAGCGATCTCAAGAATCCGACGACATAGTTTTTAAGCTTCGATCTTCAATTCATCCAGTTCCAGGAATTCGCGCACGATCAGCTCAGGGGATTTTTCCATCTCCGCGTAGGTACCGAAGAAAATCGCCTTGCCTTCGTATAAGAAGACGACGCGGTCGGCCAGCTTTTGGGCCAGGCGCATATCGTGGGTGACGACGATGCTTGTCAGGTTCAACTGAAGCTTGAGCCGTTTGATGAGGTCGCCGAGCAGTTGCGCCATCAGCGGGTCCACCATGGTGGTGGGCTCGTCGTAGAGAATGCATTCCGGGCGCGCCGCCAGCGCGCGCGCAATGGCCACGGAGCGCTTCATGCCGGTTGAGAGATCGGAGGGCAAAAGGTCGCGCATCTCCTGCACGCCTACCATGTGGAGCAGGCCGTCGACGATCTGGTAAATTTGCTCTTCCGACAAGTTCCCGGATTCGCGCAGGGGAAACGCTACATTCTCGCCGACCGTAAGAGAATCGAAGAGCGCTCCGTTCTGAAATACCATGGTGACTTTCTTGCGGACGGCTTCCATCTGCTCTTCAGAAAAATTGGTTATGTCTTCGCCAGCGACGATCACCTGACCCGAGTCCGCCTTTAGAAAGCCCATAAGAATTCCCAGTGAAACCGATTTGCCCACGCCGCTGCGGCCCAGGATGCAGACGGTCTCGCCGGGCATGAGGTTGAAGCTGACGCGATTGAGCACGATGTTGTCTCCGAATGCTTTGGAGACTTCACGGAACTCAATATAGGGTTTGGGAGCGGGATCGGGCATGGGTTAGCTCACGAGAGTTGGATCGGATGTCAGGCTCTTCGCTTTTCTGCCTCCAATTCCTCGGGCGTGTTCAGGTTGCGAAAGAGATTGGAAGAAAATCCGGCGCCTTCCAATTCTTCCTGCTCTAGCACTCGAGTTCGAACCTCATCGAACAATCGATCGATTCTATTTTGTCCGGCGCGCAACGCCGTCTCCGCCGCATCGGCAAATTCTCGGCGATAAATAGCGCACAGCGGCTGCCGACGTCCACTACTGCGCGGAACAACCACGGTTGCCTCTGGCGCGCCTTGGGCCTGACTCATTAAATACTGCAGGAACGCAGAAGAAACAAATGGCATATCTACTGCCAGCATCAAGTTGAACTCCGTCGACGAAGTTGTCAATGCGGCATGAATTCCGCCGAGCGGTCCGCAGTTGTGAAATATATCTTCCACTACCGGAGCAAACGGTGCAAACTTCTCGCGGCTTCCCACGATGAACACCTTGGGAGTAATCGAGCGCGCTAGATCGAGAGCCCGCGCCAAGAGCGTACGTCCGTCGTATTTCATGAAGGCCTTATCCGTGCCCATGCGCATGCTCTTGCCTCCGGCCAGAATGAAAGCGGTCAGATTCGACGCAGAGTCGCCCACGCCGCGATCATACACTCCAGCACGTGAACGAGCTTTTAGTAACGTAATCTTCCTGTCGCCCAAAAATCTTTCCACAGTTTAAGTACCTGCATCCACTCGGCTTGTCTTCAGGTTCATGCTTCGACCGTCACGAAAGTAACCTACCCAAGAATCCTGCTCCGGGAGATGATGTGAATCGGGCGCTCCCTAAGGCCGCCGAAGTAACCACCATGCCGCAAAAAATCATGGATGTTCTTATGCTCGGGCGTTGCTCCCACGAGTTCTCCTGGCCACGACGCGGTGCTGACGGAGACTATTACCAGGTTTGCATGCTCTGCGCCGCCGAGTACAAGTATGACTGGACCACCATGCGACGCACGCAGCGCGTGGAACATACCAAGCCCGATACCGTTGTCCGGCGCAGCCATACGCGGGAGAAGCGGCCGTCCTGGACGCCGCGCGCCCGTCGATTGAAGCTCGACGAAGCGCTGCGCTATCGCGTTAATAGCACCAGCACCTGGTATGAGGGAACCATCGAAAACCTCAGCCAGAGCGGTCTGCTATTTCATGGACCGCAGCAGTTGCCAGTGAATGCTTTGATCGAGATGGTGTTTGAGATGCCGGAAGAGATCTCCGGCCAGAAGAACCGCAACGTGGTATGCCAAGGCCGAGTCATCCGCTCTAGGGACGCCGAAGGTCGACCCCGCGCTAAAAAAGAAGAAGTCAAAGATAAAGATGCGGAAGGTCTGGAAGTTAACGACGGTCTCTTGGCAGCCTCAATCGTCGACTACAAGTTCATCCATTAGAGTGTTCCCTCAAGGGGCTTAAACCCTTCGCTTTAGTTGTTCCCGATGGAACGACTAAAGCCTGCCCTGAGCGAAGCCGAAGGGTCGTGCCCTTCCCTTGCGTTTCGAGTCGTGCCTTCCGTACATTGCTGAAATTTAATTTCAGCAATGTACGGCAATGAACTTATGAGTTTCGGCTTTCGGAACACACAAGCGTCTTTTTGCGTGTCCATGCTATGAGAATAATTCTCCAGTAGCCGCGTCGTATCCCCTAGAAAACTCTCATTATCCGAGGACTTCATCGACTGAGTTTGTTCCGACTCCGTAACGTCGCGCAACTTCTTGCCGCGCTTTTTAGAATCTGCGCTACAAAGCTCCACACTGAATCCGGACTTCCCTGAACCCGCACCGTCCGAATTCATTTGTGCACTCCGGCCAAATTTAGATCCTGGCCCGTAACCAAGAATCCGTGCAAGGAGGAGCCATGCTCCGTCCACCGCATTTCCCTGTTTGTTGGGGAACACAAAACCCCATTCCCTCCACGCTATTCCGGGATAAAGATCCCGGTCATTCCAACTCAAGTTCCGAGAGGCGGTCCCGGACGAACACCAACCCCAAGTCACAAGGAGGAATCGTGATAAAGATTGCCAAGTTTGTTTTGACTTTGACGATGTTGTTCTTCGCTGGAATAGCCTTCGCTCAGACCGATCCCGGCGTGCAGAGTGGCAGCCGCGGCACCGGCGCGGTGCTCTCCTCAGTCAACAGCAACTCTGCACTGCTTGCCTTCTTCTCCGACGGGCAGACCCGTTTCCAAGCGGTGGAGACGGTTTCCGGCTCCGCCAACGTCGGATTGGGGCCGCGCTTTAATTCGAACAGCTGCAGTTCCTGCCATGCACAACCTGCCTTCGGAGGAAGCGGCGCCGCCAGCAATCCACAAGCCCAGTTCGTCAATAACGGAGTGGCTCCCGGCAACACGACACCATCTTTTATCACGGCCACCGGGCCGACCCGTGAAGCCCGCTTCCCATTTTTCTTTAATAGCAATGGTTCGGTTAATACCAGCGAACCCAATGGCGGAGTCGAAGACCTGTTCACAGTCACGGGCCGCTCCGATGCGGGCTCCTGCACCAGCAGCACCGCACTGCCGCAGCCGAGCTTCGCAAGCGCGATCGCGGCAAATAACATCATCTTCCGGATTCCCACGCCAGTTTTTGGCGCAGGCCTTATCGAAAATCTGGATGACTCAACGCTGCTGAACAACCAGTTGGTCAACCTCAACAATAACTTTGGCATTTCCGGTACTTTCAACCACAACGGCAACGACGGGACCATCAGCCGCTTCGGTTGGAAGGCGCAGAACAAGTCTCTGCACATTTTTTCCGGTGAGGCTTACAACGTGGAGATGGGCATCAGCAACCTGCTCTTCCCACAGGATCGTCCGCTGCCTGGGGAAGATCAACTTACAACTGGGCTGCCTGCGAGTTGCCTGAACCTAGGCGGGGCCGGTTATCCAGAAGACACATCGAACCCTGGTTCGACGGGTCCAGCCATTCTCGATGACGTCTCCGCATTTGCCAACTTTATGCGGCTGCTGGCTCCGCCGCCAACGGGCGGAGTGGTGCTGAATGGATCGAGTGTTAGTGCATCCACGATCGCGGCGGGCAAATCTTTGTTCAGCTCAATCGGCTGCGCGACTTGCCACAATTCTTCGCCCGGGACAACTCAGGCGTCGGGCATCACTACAGGGTTGAGCAATGTTTCTGTGCCAGCCTACTCAGATATTGAGATCCATAACATGGGCACCACCTTGACCGACAATGTTGCGCAGGGTTCGGCGGGTGGCGGGCAGTTCCGCACCGCTCCCTTGTGGGGCCTGGGACAGAGGATTTTCCTCTTACATGACGGCCGCACCACGAACCTGATCACGGCCATCCAGGACCATGCGAGCAAGGGCAGTGAGGCTACGACCGTGGAGGAACAGTTCTTTGATCTGAACTCCACCCAACAGCAGGAAATCTTGGACTTCCTACGATCACTGTAACCGTTTTACAACCTCTTCTGGCGAGACACTCGCGTGCCTCGCCAGGAGTTTTAAATTTGGAAGTATCATCTGCGACTGATTCGACGTGCCCGGATTGGAAGGACAAGTATGCGTTTTCGATTTTTATATTTGTGGGTCATTCTTGGATTCTGCGTATCGTTCGTATCATTGCCAGCGTCGGGACAGGAAACTAAATCGCCCAGCGCCATCAGGAGTGGCGGTGACTTTTCTGACAACGTTCAGCCGGGGTCGAAGGTTCCAGAAGGCATCATCCTGGTAAAAGGTGCGTGGTCGAGCGCGAGCGATTCTGTCACTCCTGTGCCGGAAGGCGGCAAAGTGGCCAACGATATATTCACCGACCAATACTTCGGAATGAGTTATGCTCTGCCCCGGGATTGGGAGCAGAAATACGAAGGACCGCCTCCTTCGGACACCGGGCGCTATGTACTCGCACAGCTCAGGCCTGTGGACAACTTCAAAGGACCCGCTCGCGGAAATATTCTGATCACCGCCCAGGATATGTTTTTCAATCCGTTACCTGCGAAGAATGCGCTCGAGCTCATTAATTACTCGAGGAACAATTTGCAGGCTGATTACAAAGTGGAAATGCCCCCAACCCAGACCACGCTTGCCGGGCGGCCCTTTACGTTCTTTGCCTATTGGTCTCCAGCAGCAGAGCTGCACTGGTATGTCTCCGCGACGGAAATCCGCTGCCACACTGTGGAACTGGTGCTAACCAGCCGCGATACCAAACTGCTGGAGAGCCTGTTGCTCGATATGGACAAAATGAAATTGCCAGCGGAAACCAGTCCTACGACAGGGTTGGGAGGCGGCGATGTTCCGGTGTGCGTTAAGGACTACGCCAGCGGAGACAACGTAATTGCGCGAGTTGACCCGGTTTTTATTGAGCGCAGATTCAACTCCGTTCCGGTGCGAATCATTATCGACAAGGAAGGTAAGGTAAAGCACATCCACTTTCTCAGCGCGTTTCCCGACCAGGCAAAGGCCATTACCGAAGCTCTGGAGCAATGGAGATTCAAACGGTATCTACGCGACGGGAAGCCGGTAGAAGTGGAAACCGGAATCATGTTTGGGCGGACGCCGTTTATGAGGACCGCTACAAAACAAGGCCATACAGCGCAATAGCAGTCTGGCGTTCTTCGATCTCGTTACTCGCATCCCTACGCCATGCCGTCGTACACTCTGGAGGCAGTTCTACTTCACATGCCTCCGATCACTGCACTGTTGCATACCGCGAATGATGCGCTGCGCCTGGGGCGGGCGCTTGAAACGCTTCATCCCTGTTCCGAAATTCTGGTGATCGACCATCGCTCCACTGACGCTACGCTGCGCGTGGCAGGTGAATATGGGGCGCGTATAGTGCTGGTAGACAACGAGGCCAATGCCAGCCAATATTTGGCTTTGGCACGCCACGACTGGATTTTCTGCATGAAGGCCGCGGAGTCCATCACCGAAGCGCTGCAGGCAAGCCTGTTTGAATGGAGTTTGTTGCCTAAGTCTGCCGTCGGCGGCGCATCCGCTTTCTCAGTATTGGCACGCGAGCAAGTCGGCGAGGATTGGCGGGATTTTCCCGCGCCGGAGACAAGGCTCGTGCCGCGGAACTGGACGTTTTGGAGCGAACGCCTTCCGACTCATCAACCTTCCGCCGTCGCACTAGAAGGGGCGTTGTTGCGCTTTGCTTTTCCGTGACAGAAAATCACCCTCGTATCTCGATCGTTCGATTCACTCTCGATTGGCCTTTCGGACAGTGACTTCAGTACCTTAGTCCTCCCAATCTTGCCGCCTTATAATCCAGTCAAGACTTGGCTATATCCGCGTTCTCAGGAAGAGGTGCGTTTTGACCATGAAATCGCACTTCCGAAGGAGCGCCTAAAACTCAGTGGACCCCTTACTTGCATCGTCGATTTTTGTTCTCGGGCTGGCTTTTGGCAGCTTTCTGAACGTGTGTATCTACCGGCTGCCCCTGGGCGTGTCGGTGGTAACGCCGCGTTCGAAGTGTCCGGGCTGTAAGGAGTTGATCGCCTTCTACGACAATATGCCCGTGGTTAGCTGGCTGCTTCTCCGCTGCCGCTGCCGCCACTGCAAAATCAAGATTTCTCCGCGCTATTTGTTTGTCGAACTGCTGACCGGCGTTCTCTTTCTTGGCTGTTACGCTTATGCCGGGCCCACGCTGGAAACGTTGAAATATTGCACCTTCGGATTTCTTCTGCTCGGCCTCATCTTTACAGATGCTGAAACCAAGTTGCTGCCGGACAAGCTGACCCTCCCTGGGCTGGCTCTGGGTGTGCTATTCAGCCTGCTGGTTCCGGTGCACGACCTGGCTTCGCAGTTTCTGCCGGGAGTGTTGAATCTTCCATTTAGTGCCGATCTCTCCGCGCACCTGTTTTCCCTGCTCGATTCCCTGCTGGGTGCGGCGGTAGGTGCATCGTTCATTTACGGCGCTGGCGCGGTCTACTTGCGCTGGCGCGGAGCCGAAGGTATGGGCTTCGGCGACGTGAAATTGATGGCCATGGTGGGAGCGTTTCTCGGCATCAAGCTCACGATTCTTACAATTTTCGCTGCGTCTCTGACTGGATCGATTTTTGGTTTAACCACGGTGCTTGCTGTGTGGGTTAAGCGCACCCAACGCTTCGCCCGCCGGTTGACAAACCTGCAGGCAGCACGCCGCCGGGGTTGGCAGTCAGCGCAGATGGTCTACCGCAATTATCAGATGCCCTTCGGCGTCTTCCTGGGCAGTATGGCGTTGCTTGCACTCTTCGTCGGCAACCAATTTTTGCGATGGTATGGGAGGTTTTGGTGGTAAGGCTACTCACCAACCCGCTGGTTCTACGCGCGGCGATGGTATTGGTCGCTGCGGGCGGAGCTTTCATCTCTGGCGTCTGGTTCATCCGTAGCCTGCGCAAACAAATTGTGGACGAAGCCGATATCGAATCCGCGGCCACGCCCACTCTGGAAGCTTTGCCGCTTCACCTCTACAACACCGTCATTCAGCAACTGAAGCAGCAGAAGCATGAGCTACAGGTGCAGACGCTCACCGAGCAGCGCCGCGCCCGCACCAGTGAAAACTTCAGCCAAACCGTGCTCTCCAATCTCTCGTCTGGAGTACTGGTGTTCGGCATCAACGGTTTAGTAAAGCAAGCCAATCCCGCAGCCCGGGAGATGCTGGGCTTCCGTTCGCTTACGGGCATGAGTGCGGATGATATTTTCCGCGATGCAGAAGTTTCCTCGCCCCGTCCTGCGGCCGTGTCCGATGAACTGGCAGACCTGCACGTGCGGATCGCCGAGGAAGTTAACTCTGTTTTACGGGAGGGCAGCAAGCATCGTCAGCTCGAAGCTGACTACGTTACGCCGGCAGGTGTGCAGCTTCGTATTGCGGTCACTGTTTCAGCCGTGCCCGCCGTCGATGGCAGCCTGCTCGGAGCTGCTTGCCTGATCAGCGACCGCAGCGAATTCGAGGAGATCCGCCGCCAACAGGAGTCGCATGGTGAAGTCTCCGCGGAGATGGCGCTCGCGTTGCGCACTTCCCTGACCACCATCGCCGGCTATGCACAGCAACTGGCCCGAAATCGCGATCCCGATCTTGCTCCGCAATTGGCTGCCGATATTGCTGGCGAGGCCGCCAGCCTGGATCGCCGCATTGGAGGATTTTTGGCGGAAAAACGTTCGGTTGCGCGCACTGGCAATCATATGAGTGCCGCGGCGGGAAAAGTTACTCAGTAGAAAGCTATTCAGTAAAACGTTACTAGTAGATCGAAGGCTGAACGCATTGCGGATCAGCTCATGCTTGAGGATAAAGGATGACTATGAAACGCATCACACATATCGGTTTCGTACTCGGAGTACTCACGGCGCTGGCGGGAGCTCAGACCGCGCCACAGACCTCCGCTCCGTCAACGGATCAATCCTCGCTCGGCACCGTTGCCCGCGCGGTTCGCAAGGACCCGACGACCAAGGCCAAGCCGAAGGTCTTTGATAACGATAACCTGCCCACGGAGGACAAACTCTCTGTGGTAGGAGACACGGTCGCCGCCAATAGCGCCAATAACACTGCCGCGCCCGGAGACAATAAAGACGCCTCCGGAAAGCCCGCTGGTTCTCCAGATGATGACGCGGCCAAGAAACAAGCTGCCTGGAAGGATTGGCAGGGCAAGCTTACGGGGCAGAAAAGTTCGATCGACCTAGCCTCCCGCGAACTCGACGTGCTGCAGAAGGAATATCAGCTTCGCGCCGCGGCCATGTACGCCGACGTGGGTAACCGCATGCGCAATGCGGCAGAGTGGGACAAAGAGGATGCCGATTACAAACAGAAGATCGCCGACAAACAAAAGGCGGTCAACGACGCCAAGCAAAAACTCGATGACATGCAGGAAGAAGCCCGCAAAGCCGGTGTTCCTGCAGCTATGCGCGAGTAGAACTCCGCTGGAAGGACGCACGCACCACGATTAAGCTCGCGTCGCTTCTGTTTGCCGAGCCCGCAGCTGGAGAATCTGTTTTACGTGGTGCAGTCCATGCACCAGATGAAACTTTCTCCACTGCGCGCCCGTCAGCGGGCCCAAGATCAGGTGATCGAGCAGCGTGACGTTTTTTCCGAACCGTGCTTCGCACTCCGAGATAATCTCATCCATCGCTGTAATCTTTATCCCAATCTCGGCTCTCACTTTTTCCACCGGCAAACCGCGCGGCTTTGCCATGGCCGGCGACTTTCTTCCCGGCGGCATGTAATTGAACCCAAGAACTACCAGCATCCGAGCGCGCTGCCGGAGCGAGGGCCGCGTTGCCACCGCTTTGCCGCTATCTCGCATTTTCTCGAATCCCTTGATCGTTCCGGTGTAAGTCAGGTACAGATGTTCGAGCACTTCCGAGGCGCACCACTTCTCCGGAAGGTGCCAGCTCATTTGCTCGGTCGACATGCCGTCGAACGCTGACTCCACAGCTTGCTTCAACTCTCTGAGGCGGGAATCCATGGCGTTATCTCGCGTTCGTTTACGCTTCAGGTAGAATGTTGCGCGACGATTAATTCATCCCAGTTATAACAGGAAGGTAGCTAGTGAAACTACGAGCCCCCTACCCATCAGAGACTACCGCTGTCGATCTTCGTTTGGAAAATACAACGCGCCGGAAAATTATTCGCGCCCGGGGCTCGGCATTCGCTCCATGTTTTGCAGTTGCTGTCCTGCTGATTCTAGCGCTGGCAGGTTGTAATTCGACCCCCGCCAAGCCTGCCGAAACCAAGCCGGAGGTAAAGCCCCCGGAGCTGCTTACCGGACGCGCGGCTTTTTATAAGACTTTTATCGCGGCTCGCAATTACGCTGCTGACGTAAAACCCTTCCGCATCGAGTCGACACCCTCCAGTGAGAGCAACGGCCAGGATGGGAAGTCAACGATCTGGCGCTCCAGTTATGCTTCCGCCACGCAACACGGCGTGAAGCCTTTCTTCTGGTCCGGCAGCAACGCCCCCGATGCTCCATCCCGCGGCGTTTCTCCCGGCAATGAAGATGTCTACAACCCCAGCAACGAATCCACGCACGTCTTCGATGTCGCGTTCCTGAAGATCGATTCCGACCAGGCCTTAGCCGAAGCCCAAAAGCACGGCGGGGACAAAATTCTGGAAAAGGATCCCACTACTCCTGTGAGCTACGTCTGCGAGTGGAACCACAATACCAACCAACTAGTCTGGCATGTCATCTATGGAGTTTCTCGCGAAACCGCCAAGCTGACGGTTTCGGTGGACGCCACGACGGGCGAGTTTATTCGAGTAGAAAAATAAATTGAGGTCGCAGATTCAGGATTGATCGCAAAGGAAAGTGGAGATCACTGTATTTACTTGCGCTGCTCAGCTTGCTTAAGCTGGTCCTCGATGGAGGAGAAAAAACGGCACAGAGCGCCGGCGGAAGCGATGGCGCCCCGCAAGGCCTGGCGCTCACCAAAAGAAACAATGTCCTCTACCGAATACTGCAGACGAAGGCGGTCGGCGGCGCATTCCGCGCTCAATAATTCGATTTTCGCGGCGCGAAGGTCGGAAGCCAGGCGGGCAATTCCCGTCTGCTTTCTGGATTCATCGTTTGACATCTACTGCTCCTCGGTTTCTCAACGTTTTCCTGGATCAGCGCGGGCCTGCCGGAGCCACTCTCCTTGGGGAAGGCTGTCACAACATTTCGTGGCCCCGGCAGGACGCACCCTGCGGGATAAATTCTTTCGCTGGAATATGTCTATTGTACATCGTTAGTTGAACATCGTTCAAGTTATTCGGGCCCATGCAACAGATTCCTAAGCGCACGGAGAAAGTTCTTTGCCCAGACAAGCAGATCCTCAACTCGAACAGCGCATCCTGGATGCCGCATGCCGCCTGTGGGCACGAGGCGGCGAAAAGGCGCTCACCATGCGCGGCGTCGCCAAGGCGGCTGGTACCACCACTCCTACCGTTTACGAGCGTTATCGTGACCGCGGAGACATTCTCCGCTCCGTACGATTGCAGACACGCACGGAACTGCTCGCCGCTATCGGCCCCACCCGCACCCTGCCCCAGGCGTGCCACAGCTATCTTGAATTTGCCATGCAGCATCCGCACGCTTACGAAGTGCTCTTCGACGGATTCGCACAGCCTCCTTCATTGCACGAACCCTGGCCCACCTTTAGTCTCTTGCGCCTGAATCTGGCACGACGGTTGGGAGGCACGCCGCGCCAATACACCCGGCTCATGCTCTCGCTGTGGTCACTGATGCACGGTACAGCGATGCTGATGATTCGCGGGCGGGTTGCAGGTCCACTGCGCACGCAGATGTTCCACGCCTGCCTTGACGCCGTCGAAGTGATCATTGCGGACGCCGCGCGCACGAAGGGCAAGGCGCGCTCCGGCCCGAAGTGGCCGCCGAGTTTGATTCTAGGAGAAGCCGCGGAAAGCAAAGTGAGCCACGACGAAGATGAAAATAGTCCGCGGCGCGTTACTACGAAGCGAAGCAGATTCTCCAAACGAAAATCTGCCGGGGGTATACGCTCAGCCCGTACATCGGTGTGAGTCGACCACGCCTATTACTGTTTAGTGCCCGCCGTTGGGGTTTTTAAGCGCTCAATCGCCTTCTGTGCTTCTTCCGCCTGCGGACCATGAGGAAGAATCTTCAAATAGCTTTCGTACTCGGCCCGCGCGTCATCCAACACTCCCAGTTTTTCCAAACACACTGCCAGCTTTATCGTGGCGATGGCGTCGTTGTCTTTGTAGACCAGCGCATCGCGATAGCGGCCTTCAGCGGCACGGTAGTTCTTGCGGCGGAAATAGAAGTCTCCAACCTCGATGCTTTTTGCGGCCTTGTGCGGATCCCAGGTATGAAACTCGGTGACCCCACTACTCGACACTCCCGCCGTAGCTTCAGCTACGGCCGCCGAGCTCTGCGGATGCGTCTTAGCATCGTCCGCAGGCGCATCCAGATCAGTCTGATCATCTTTCCTCGAGCTCTGTCCCAAGTCTGAGCCGAGATCGTTCACATTGACACGATCCGAACGAGGTGGCGCCAGATCCGGCTTGCCCGGCTGCTTCGCAGAGTCAGACTTCTCGGAAGACGACGGCGGTGATGACGGCGGCGCACCATTCTGTTGCGCCCACACGATGCTGCACAATCCAAACAACAGACTCAACCGCAACCAACATCTCATGGCTCTTATTTTACCGCTGTAGTTGGGTTCATTGGAACCGGAAGCTTCTTCCCATCGGCCAATATTCAGCCGGTTTCCAAAAAATCAGGCCGCTCAGGGGGAGGCTTGAGCGGCCTGTTCGGCAAAACTCCTCGGGGGAGGAGGAAACCTGTGATCGATTACATCGACGAAGGATTATTCTGTCCGGTCGTCGGTGTCGCTGGCTGCGTTGTATCGCCGACCGTGTTCGTCATCAGTCGGACATCCACGCGGCGGTTATCAGCACGGCCGGCTTTCGTCTTATTCGTCTCTACCGGCTTATCCTTGCCCAGCCCGATCACGTAAATCTTGTGCGCCGGCACGCTGTATTTCGATGCCAGATACTGAATGACAGAGTTCGCACGACGTTGGCTTAGGTCATAGTTGTAATCGGCCGATCCCACAGAATCGGTGCTGCCTTCGAGCGCGATAATGTAACCCTTGGTGCTGGCAATGCTCCCTGCCAGCTGATCAAGGGCTTCCTTGGCGCTCGGCGTCAGGTTGTCTTTGTTGAAACCGAATTTCACCGAGGTCTCAGCCACCGGGCGGTAGTTGTCCAGATTCGCCACCGTATTGGTGAGAACACCAACGCGATTGTTGGCGACATCGGCCACCTGCTGAGCCGCGGCTGCATTCTGTCCGGCAGCCTGTGCTTTCTGCTCCACGTCCGCAGTCTTGGCGTTCACGGCCTGGATACCGGCTTGGGCGCGGGCATCAACGTCCTTGATGTCCTTGCTGTTTTTCGCCGTCATGTCATCCAGTTCGTTGGTCTTATTGATCAACGGCGTGGTTTGTTGCTTTACGTAGTTCTTGCTGGTGCAGCCGACGGTCGCTGCCATACTCACTGCCAGGAAAATCGTTAACGAAGTGCGGGTCATATTGGAAGAGGCTCCTTGATTTCTTGTCTCAGCGCGATCGGGCTAAATCCCCGCGCGCGAACTTACCTAAGTCTTACAGGCCCTGGGAAATTTTCAATACTGCAAATCCCGGCTTTACTTTTGCACGGGACGTGCCAGTTTCACTCATCTACTCGGCCAACCATAAGTATATACATTTTCAAGCGTTTGCGGCCATTGTGGAGAGAATGGACAGTAACTAGCCGGAGCCCAGGCAACGCAAACCCCACATTGGCTATGGAAATTTTATACGGCCACGCTCAGGGACCATCAACGGAAACTCTCCATCGAATAGAATAAAAGTATCCCCGCAATGGACCTGCTCCAGAAAATCCGCACCATTCCCACCGAGCCCGGAGTGTATCTCTACAAGAACGCCGAAGGCGAAGTTATCTATGTAGGCAAGGCGAAGAACCTGCGAAGCCGCGTGGCCAGTTACTTCCACGAAGGCCGCTGGGAGGATTCAAAAACTGGCACGCTCGTGCGCGAGGCCGTCGATGTCGATTACATCGTAGTTGCCAACAACAAAGAAGCGCTGGCGCTGGAAAACAATCTCATCAAGCAGCGCAAGCCGCGTTTTAACATTCTGCTGCGCGATGACAAAACCTACCCTTACGTAAAGCTCACCCTAAGCGAGCGCTGGCCGCGAGTTTACGTGACCCGGCGCCTGCGCAAGGATGGCAGCGCCTACTACGGCCCTTATTTCCCTGCCAATCTCGCCTACCGCATCGTCGATCTGATTCATCGTAATTTTCTGATTCCATCGTGCAAGGTGGACCTCACGCGCTTTCATCCGCGCCCCTGTCTGCAGTACTACATCAAGCGCTGTCTGGGTCCATGCGTGGAAAATCTGACGACACCCGATGCTTATCAGGAAGCGGTTCGCGATGTGAAGCTATTTCTGGAAGGCCGTCCCACTGACTTAAGCAAGTCGCTGCACGCGCGCATGGAGCAAGCGGCTGCGGCTGAGGAGTACGAACGCGCCGCACGCTACCGCGACCTGATCTCGACCGTCGAGCAATTGCAGGAACGCCAGCGCATCGCTGCTGCCGAAGGCGATGACGCCGATGTCTTCGGCTATCACTATGAAAATGACATGCTGGCGGTAAATCTGTTTCACATGCGCGGAGGGCGTGTAGTCGACCGCCGCGAATTCTTTTGGGAGGATCTGCCGGAGTTCGCGTTACCCTCGGATACTGAACCCGGCACTGAAAAAGAAAATGTGGGGACAGCCGCCCCCGGCTGTCCAGTCGAGCAAAGCTCGACTGCTTCTTCTACCACGAACGTTTTCATTCCCGGCGAGTTCTTCTCCGCCCTGCTCAAGCAACTCTACATCAGTCAGCCCTACGTGCCGCGGAATCTCTATGTGCCGGTCGATTTTGAAGACCGAGAAGCTCTCGAAGACCTGCTCTCCGAGCAGGCAGCGGGCGGGAGCGCCCGCCCCGCACTGGTTCACATCCTCGTGCCGCAGCGTGGCGACAAGCGCGCGCTCCTCGATCTCGCCGGCACCAACGCCAAACAGTCCTACGATCAGCGTTTCCGCGTGCTCAAGCCGAATGCGAAAGCAATTCAAGAAGAACTGCAGGATGTCCTCGGCCTGCCCGAACTTCCCAAGCGCATCGAATGCTTCGACATCTCGCACATTCAAGGCTCGGAAACCGTAGCATCCATGGTGGTATGGGAAGACGGCACGATGAAGAAGTCGGACTACCGGAAGTTCATCATCCGCTCCGTCGAAGGCGTGGACGATTTCGCGTCCATGCGTGAGGTGGTCACGCGCCGCTACAAACGCATGCTGCAAGAAGAAAAGCCCATGCCCAGCCTTGTGCTCATCGATGGCGGACTCGGCCAATTGCACGCCGCCGCCGCCGCGCTGGACTCGCTTGAGATCATCAACCAGCCGCTGGCTTCCATCGCCAAGCGCGAAGAGATTCTCTATGTCTACGGCCAGGAAAAAGATCCGATTGCGCTCGATCATCATTCCCCGGTGCTGCATTTAATTCAACTCATTCGCGACGAAGCCCACCGCTTCGCCGTAACCTTCCATCGCAAACGTCGGCAGATGCGCGACCGCTCGACGGAACTATTGGAAATTCCCGGGGTAGGTGAGAGCACAACTCGACGTCTTCTGGAACATTTCGGCAGCCTGCAGGCAGTGAAGCAGGCCGATACGGCAGCGTTGTCGGCGGTTGTAACGCGAGTGCAGGCGGAAGCAATTAACAATCACTTCCGGAAATAGAGTTCTAAAAAATTCTTATCGTCGGCTGGATTCCCTGGAGAGAAACTCCTGAAACCTTGCCCCTTCCTCGTCTGATGCTTGCAGCGGGCTTGAAACTTTGCAGCCGGGCTTTTGTCGCGCAAACCAAATGACTACTGCGATCATTCCGCACCAGCCCACCAAACGAACCACGGCGGCGATCTTGGTATCGTAGTCCAAAACCCCGAGACTCGAAAAGATGGCATGAAAGTCGTGCTCGGCAAACTCCGGATCGCCGGTGGTCACTAGCGGCAGTACCATGGCCCGCGCGTCGGCCATGTAAGTTGCGGTATAGAGCCAGTTCTCGAAGAAGAAAAACGTGCAAAAGACGAAGCCGGAGATTTGGCGTTCGGAGAAGAAGTACACAGCCAGAAGAAACGGAACCAGCCACTGTAGAAGTGTCCCTCCCCAAAGGCAGAGCGTGCGCCCGAACCATCCGAACAGATTGTGGCCGCCTTCATGAACCACGAGGTTGGCCCGGTCGATGAAAAGAAAACCGCCGTGCGCGGAGAAGGCGTACGCCATGAACGCAAGATAAAAAACCAGCCAGCCTCCCAACTCAACCTGCGATACCGGCTTCCATGCCCTGTCGAGCCATGACATGTCGAACCCAAGCTCACCCAAAAAGGATTCCAGATAGTCGCGCATGACTAATGAAGATTCTAGGATAGACGCTGGGTGGGAGCAGGTTACCAACGTCTGCTCCGCTAGTGAACAGACGGGAGAAGGGGTTTTTGCTACAGTGGTCCCAGGAATGTCAGACGGTATGAAAAATGGAGAGCGTAGCGGCACACTTGTTGTCACAGGTGCGAGCCGCGGGATTGGCGCAGCCATCGCCAAATTAGCTGCCACGCGCGGATTCTCCGTCGCGGTCAATTTCGCAACCGGCGAAGCGGAAGCCAGAACAGTTGTTGAACAAATTGTTTCCGCAGGCGGCCAGGCTTGCACGATTCAAGCCGATGTCGCTCGGGAAGAAGACGTTGTGCGGCTCTTTGAAACCGCCGAGCGTGAACTGGGGCCGATCAAGGCTCTGGTGAACAACGCCGCCATCACTGGTGGATTTTCCCGGGTGGAATCGGTGAGCGCCGACGCTCTAACAAGAGTGCTGGCCGTGAACGTTACAGGCGCGATTTTATGCGCGCGCGAGGCTGTACGCAGAATGTCGACTCGGCACGGCGGAAGCGGCGGCGTCATCGTAAATATCTCATCGCGAGCGGCACACACTGGCTCGGCTGGCGAATGGGTACACTACGCTGCTTCGAAGGGCGCGATCGATAGCTTCACGATCGGGCTGGCGCGCGAAGTTGCCACCGAAGGAATTCGCGTCAACGCAGTTGCTCCTGGATTGATTGAGACCGGGCTGCACGCCGCCAACGGCGCACCCGATCGTCTGGACCGGCTGGCGGCCACAATTCCCATGCACCGCGCGGGAACGCCCGTCGAGGTGGCGGAAGCTGTGCTCTGGTTGCTCTCTTCAGCAGCTTCTTACACTACCGGCGCAATTCTCGAAATCGGCGGCGGACGGTAATACTTTCACTGACTCTAAGTTCTCTTTTTAAGAGTATTGCGCAGGTAGGCCTTGATCTTCTCTGGCAGGCGCGAGGCATGCAGAACGTCGCGCAAAAGCGGTGGGGGAATGGTGCGGGCAAACTCCAGTGCGCTGGCGAGCGGCGTATGCGGACTGCGCAGCAGGGTTAAACGAATCTCCCGCCGCACCGACCACTTGGGGTGATGGCAAACAGCTTCGACAAAAGCTGCGCGAGCGTTTGGGCGCAGGAGCGCTTTGATGACGGCAGATTCGGTGAGCCGCGAATTTTCCAGCGCCGTGTGAGAGACGCGCGGCTGCTTATCAAGCAACAGGGCTGCGGCTACGGTTTGTGAGCCGCGCCGGGACAGCGTGAGCCGTTCCCCTAAAGTTACGGAAGCGAGACGCGCGACGAGTTGCTCATCGGCCAGGCGTTTCAAATCGGCGGCGAAGGCTGGATGCAATGCAAGCCGCATTAGATCAAAGGTGTACAACTGGCGAAGCAGGCGCAGCACAAGGTGCCGCGGCGTTCGGGGATGAGCGGCGAGAGCTACGCAAATTTTCCGCGACTTCATCGTAGCTGAGTTTTGACTAAGCTGCTCCAGCGTTTCCACCGGAAGGTCGCGACGATTGAGCAGAGCAAGTGCGAGGTCTTCGTTCAGCGGCGGGACAGCGTCAGAACCAGCGCTAGCTTCCGCCAACGCGCGCTGACGGGCTGCGCGGGGTTCTGAAGCTGAGGATAACTGCTCCGACTCTTGTTGGCTTGCTTCCGCGTCCATGATGGCTCGCTGCACTGACCTCGCCCTACTTTACCTCGCTGTATAACAAAGCGGCTTTCCGTGCCCTCTGCAATGCGCCGTGAACCGGTTCAATCACCTCGGGATTCAAGACGACACTTGGATGCACGGAACGAACTTCATTGTAAAAAAGTTCGCGAACTCTCGGCGCATGACGAAAGACTCCGCCCACCATGGCCAGAGGGACAACCGAGGAAGCAGAAGAGATCTGTTCGGCAAAAAGCCGCCGTAAAACAATTCCGGCGAGTTGGGCAAGTTCCGCCCCGGCTTGCGCGAGAACGCGCTGCGCCACAACATCCCTCGCACTGGCTGCCGATAGCACTGCAGGAAAGAGCGTGGCGAAATCTTCGGTCGAGTTGGCAGTGCGGACCAACTGTTCCAGCGAATCCAGTTTCCATGCAGCTTTCAATTCGTTAAAAAGCGGCGAGGCTTCCGGTTCGATTCGAGCACCCTTGCCTGGAACGTTTTTAGTTCGATCGTCAGAAGCCTGGTCCGCCGCACGAAGCAGCGCGCTGACCGCCATACGGCCGATCCAATGGGCCGAGCCTTCATCGGAGATGGCAAAACCCCAGCCTCCGGCGCGTGCCGTGCTTCCCTTCGCGTTGCGACCGTAGGCAATCGATCCGGTCCCGGCAATCACGACCACACCCGAACCGGCACCGAAAGCCGCTTCCAGCGCAATCTGCATGTCGCCAACAATCTCGATTTCTCCGGGAATCACTTCTGCAATAATCCTGCGAACGATGCGGGCAATTTCTTCGCGCCCAGCGCCCGCCGCACCGATGCAGGCGCGCCGCAATTGCCGGGGATCGATTTTGGCGGCAGCGCATGCTTCACGAATTGCCTGGTGCAGCGACTCCTGCGCACGCGCTTCGCCGACTCGAGTAATGTTGCTGGGTCCAGCGGCGACCGTGGCCAGGAGCGCAGATTCGTCTCCGACGGCGCATCTTGTCTTACTGCCTCCGCCGTCAATGCCCAGATAGTAGGCCACGCGTTAGTTCTACCACAGCGCTCTCAGGTATTCGCTTGCTCTGGAAGCGTAGAAGTTAACTTCTCATTCTCTGTGCCATGTCCATAGGGCGATGTCCATAAAGACTCACTCGCGCGGCGCGTCGATTGCCGCCATAATTACAGACGGCTATTCATGAAAATTCAGGTATCGGAACTCGGCAATACCCGCGACGCGCGCGGCTTCAGCTTTACCATGCCGCCCGAGGCGCTCAACTTCATTGGGCACATTGCTGATATGCATCTTGCTTCCACAGCTCAGGGAGCGGTGCGCGGAAATCATCACCACCTGCGCCGGCGCGAAGCCATTGTCATTCTTCCGGGTACGGCCTGGTCGCTGTATTGGGATGAAGGCGAAGGACTAACACCGCAACATCGCCAATTCGATGGCGGCAGTGCAGTGCTCGTGCTGGTTTCGCCGGGCGCTTCGCATGCAGTGCGCAACGAAGGCACTTCGCCATTGTGGCTTATGGCGTGTTCCTTCGAACCTTACGATCCCACAGAAACTGTGGCGCGGAAAGTTGTGTAAGGGCGCGTTCCGGCAAACTCATGGGCCTGGATAAACTCGATCTCGCGATTATCGCCCTGTACCTGGCGGGTATCACTCTATTTGGGCTGCGCTTCCGTAAGCGGCAGCGTTCCCTGCGCGATTATTTTCTTGCGGGGCGCGATATTCCCTGGTGGGCGATCGCCCTTTCCATCGTCGCCGCGGAAACCAGCACGCTCACCATCATCAGTATTCCCGGTCTTGCCTATGACACCAACCTCACCTTCCTGCAGGTCGTGATGGGTTACCTAGCGGGGCGCATCGTCATCAGCTTTGTGCTGCTGCCGCATTATTTTCGCGGCGATCTTTATACGGCATACGAATTGATCGAGCGCCGCTTCGGCCGCGGGTTGCGTTCGCTTACCGCCGGACTGTTCCTGCTGACGCGCGCTGCGGCCGAGGGGGTGCGCGTCTACGCCGTGTCGATCGTGGTCTCGATTGCGCTGGGCACGGGCGAGGTAGCGTCGATTGCGATCATCACTGCATTGACGCTCATCTATACGTTCGAGGGCGGGTTGGCGGCCGTGATCTGGACCGACGTGGTACAGACCGCGATTTATGTAGGCGGCACACTTGTCGGATTAGTGACGGTTTTGCATCTTGTTCCAGGCGGCTGGACGGCGATTCATGCCGCTGCGGCCAGCGCGGGCAAGCTGCAGGTCTTCGACTTCCGGCCCAACTTCTGGCTGCCTTACACGTTCTGGGCGGGAGTTCTCGGTGGCACCGCTTTCATTACGGCAAGCCACGGCACTGACCAACTCATTGTCCAGCGCTTGCTCGCGGCACGCGGGCAGAAGCAGTCTGCCCTGGCGCTGCTTTCGAGCGGCATCGCGATTTTTTTTCAGTTCACGCTTTTTCTGATTGTCGGCATCATGCTGTGGGCGTTCTACCGCGTACCCTCGGCGCACTTCGGAAAACCCGATCGAATTTATCCGACATTCATCGTCAGTCAAATGCCGCACGGAATTTCGGGGCTGCTGATTGCGGCGATTCTGGCCGCAGCCATGTCGAATCTGAGCGCGGCGCTGAATTCACTTTCATCGAGCACCATCATGGATTTCTTTATGCACTTCCGACCGCACATCAATGAGCGAGCGCAGATGCGGCTTTCCCGTCTGGCAACTTTTTTTTGGGCGATGGTGCTTTTTGGCTTGGCAATATTGGCACTGCAAAAAGTGGGCCGCGTAGTCGAGGTGGGACTGCAAATTGCATCGGTCGCGTATGGCGCGCTGCTGGGGGTGTTTTTGCTCGGCGTCCTCACCAAGCGCGCGAACCAGTGGGGCGCAATGGTGGGAATGCTGTTCGGCTTCAGCGCGGAATTGTATTTGTGGAGAATCCAGGTTCCGTGGACGTGGTGGGTCATAAGCGGAACGGCAGTGACTTTCGCCATCGGGTACTCAAGCAGCTTGCTTTTCAGAGAACAATCATAAGGCAACCCAGCGCGGCCTCTGACGTATACTGGCTCACTCCTATCATGCCTCAACCGATGCAGGCGGCAACCACGCGTCCCGAACTTTCCCGCGATCTTGGCGTTAGCCACGCTTCTGCAGTGGTGGTGGGAACGATCATCGGTAGCGGAATCTTTCTGGTTCCTGCGGAGATGATGCAGGCGGTGGGCTCGGCCAAGCTGGTATATCTGGCGTGGCTTGTCGGTGGGCTGCTGTCTTTTTTTGGCGCGCTCACCTACGCCGAACTGGGCGCCATGAAGCCGCAGGCTGGTGGTGAGTATGTTTACGTCCGCGACGCTTACGGTCCTCTGGGAGGCTTTCTCTACGGCTGGACGTGGTTTGTAATTGCCAAACCAGCGACCGTGGCAACGGTTACAACCGGACTGGTACGGGTTCTAGGTACATTCCCGGCTTTGTCTTTTTTTTCTGACGGCATTTTTTCTGCAACTATCTTCTCTCACCCCTTCGTCGTCACCTGGGGACAGCTTGTTGCCATCGCAGCGGCCATTCTCATTTCCCTTTTGAATTACGTGGGAGTGAAGAAGGCCGGTGAATTTCAACTTGTGTTCACGGTTCTGAAAGTGGTCATCATTCTGGGCATTGTGGTGATTTGCTTCAGCGGCGTCGGATCTGCGAGTGGACGCGGCTGGAGCAACTTTGCCGGCACTTTTGCCGGAGCCAAGGGCGGAATCGCCGGCTTCATGGCGGCGTTGGTCGCGGCACTGTGGGCGTATGACGGCTGGAACGATCTGAACATGGTCGCCGGTGAGGTGAAGCAACCGGAGCGAAATATTCCGATTGCCTTGATTGCGGGCGTGGCCACGGTCGGCGTTCTGTACGTTCTCGTCAATGCCGGCGTGCAATACGTGCTCCCCGCGAATGTGATTGCGGCGTCGCCGCGGCCCGCTTCGGATGCGGTCGCGCTGATTATGGGGCGTTTGGGCGCAAGCATCGTCTCGGCGGGTATGGCGATCTCGATGCTTGTGACCTTGAACGGCAGCATCATGAGCGGCGCGCGCGTCCCTTTCGCCATGGCGCGCGACGGATATTTCTTCCGTACGCTGGCGGAAGTGCATCCGCGCTTTCACACGCCGTCGGCGGCGCTGGTGGTGCAGGCGATCTTGTCGATCATTCTCCTGCTGCTGGGCGGGAGCTTCCGGCAGCTCTTTTCCCTCGCAATTTTTGCGGAGTGGCTCTTCTATATGATCGCCGGGAGCACGGTCTTCGTCTTCCGCTGGCGCGATCCGCTGGCTGTGCGGCCCTACCGTGTGCTCGGCTATCCGGTTGTTCCCGCGCTATTCATTGCCGCCGCCGCTGTCCTGCTCTACTACACCTTCCGGGAAAACTGGCCGAATTCGTTATATGGCTTGCTCGTGATTCTGGCTGGCGTGCCGGTGTTCGAGTGGTTCCGGCGTCGTCGTAATCAGGTCTGACAGATCAGTCTGTACTAAAAAATTTCCAGATTTCGTTCGTTCTCGTTCCTATCTCAAACTTCGATCTCCCTCCGAGATGATCTTATCCAGCGATTTCTTTGGCGCAGTCCGCGGGCCAACAAAAAATACGTCGTAGGTTAGGCGGCCATCTTTTGATTCACCGTCGAGCGGATCGGGATTCACGGCGGATCGATAGTGGAACCAGTTGCCGTATTGATCGGTCATGGGCTCCTCGCGATACTTTAAGCTGATCGAGTACACGCCCAACTCCGACAGCGTGTGCAACTCGCTCGGCTGCGAGATGCCGTCATGGTTCTCGTCGATCCACAGTAGCAGCTTCGAATACACGGCATCGCGCGAGTCAATGATGCCGTCGCCGTTGCCGCCATTTTCTGGTTTGTCGAACTCCTCCAACGCAAGAAATCCGTTTGGGTTTTCCGAGGAAGGCTGCTGGGTGTGATTTCCGAACAACTCGCTGCCATTATCGATTCTGCCGTTATGATTGCGATCCAGCGCCAGGAAGGCGTTGCCGGAGCCAGCAGCGGTCCAGGCGATCTTGATGGGTATCCCGCTATTGAGAATGTCGAACTTGACGCCGTTCTGTAGCGAGGTTAAATGGAAGCCGCGCCCCGTTGTGTCGATGATAATCGGCGAAGCGAATTCACAATCGCATGTCGAAGGGTCGCACACATAGAGATTACCAGCTCCGCTTCGAATCCCGTCGCCACTGCATATTACGCTGCCGCCACAACAACCATCGCCTGAGCTTCCTCCCGGCTCCGACTGCGTGGTCACGGTCACCGCTGCACTCGGCCCCGACGTGCCGGCGGAATCGCTGGCTTCCACCGTGAAGGTGTACGTAGTCGAAGGCGAAAGACCGGTCACGGCAAAGGATGTGCTGGTAGTGCTTCCGATAGAGCTCCCAGTTTTGAGCACGTTGTAGCTGCTGATGGTGCAATCTGTGGGAGGGGCTGTCGCGTTCCAACTTAGTGTCGTAGCGCCGCTCGTCGTTCCGGATGCGCTCAATCCAGTCGGAGCGCTCGGCACGGCAGCGCAGTGATTCTTGGCCCCGCAAGTTATCGGCTGCGTGCCGACTGCGGATGTCCAAAGTGAGCCGCTGGCGTATGTGGCAGTTGAGCCGACCCCATCCGCCGTTGCGTTGATCGAGATGGCTACATTGCAGGTGATCGCAGTGGCGCAGGATTGCACCTCGGCAGCTACCACCCCGGTGCATTGAATCTGCGGACCGTTGCTGGACGCTTGGCCTGGGGCTGTGGAGTAGTTGCCGTAGTGTGAATCAATCAGGGTTGTGAGCGTCCCGTCGTTAGGTGGCTCGTTGATCGAGGCCCCTTGGACCGCCCCACTGCAAGTGATGGTACAGGCCGTACTGCCAGATTGGTTAGCGTATGTGCAGGCCCCTGTTATGGTGGCAACCGCTAAATGGTCGCCGGATGCGTGTTCTTGGGCACCGCTTGTACTCCACACAAAAGGTGTGGCGGAAAAGTTATAACTGGAGCAGTTCGCGTCTTGGCCCATGCACCAGTTCGTCGCCAGGACAACTGCAATCACAGAGAGCGCTGCGCGTAGCAGCCTAAGCATAAAATTCTCCTTGCTTTTATGCGGTTCTGTGTGTCTCCTTTTTCGGCCCATTCACAAATTCACTGGTGCAGAGGTTTGGCGAGACCTGCCGCCACGTCCTCGCGCCTTGGACCGCATTTCATCTTGACCAACTCGCAGCAGATATCGCCATTAGTTCCTGAAATAGAGCAGTTCGGGCCGGACATCTGGTTCGCGTCAAGCCAATCCGTTACTACGGAAGCGTTCCTCATGCGGGTGAGCACAAGACCCTCCGGAAACAATGGCTGGACGAGGGCGAATGCGAGACCGGGGATGCTTGTGATTTCGTCCTTCGGCTCAATGATCTCGCCTCCCCTGTCGTCATGTCCGAAGATGAATAGCGCCTTGTACGGGCCTCGGCTTTTGCCTTCGAAGCTCAGCGTGACGGAATAGGAGGCGTAGCGCTGCCAAATAACGCCCGGCCTTTGTTTGTGCCATATGTCGTAAACATCCTGCATAGTGAACGCCATCGCTGTCTCGGACCAGACGTGCGCGGGTCGCCACTTGGCTTCGAGGGCGCCCCAATGGGTTTCGAGGCCGTTGTCGTCATAGCCATTGAACTGGCCGTACGCCGTTAACGTTTCTCCCACCGGAGGCGAGACGAAGTCAGAGACTTTGCGGTTCATAATGTCGCGCAAATCTCCTACTACGAAATCCTGCAACAGGAAATTCACCTGCGCGACTGCTAAGCGTTGCCCAGCCGTCAGGTTGGCGAATGCTTCTGGAACCTGTCGCCCGATGGCCTCGCTGGCAAGGTCGCTGATGGCCTCCTGTTGTACGGCGTAGGCGAACTTGGCGTAGGCGGTCCGGACCATGGTTTCTTCATGGCTCATTTGAGCCACCGCTGACGAAAGCAAAGCAAGCAACGCGCATACTACAGCTAGGCATCGCATCGCAATCAACTCCTTGTCTGAATTTTCCGGTGGATTACAGCTCGGTAGGATCGGCCCGAGAGGATTCTGCCTCAGACCTCTCAGACCGTGTTCTCCTTTTTTGCTTTCGTTACGAAAAGCGAACATCCGCCCCGCTTTCGGTTAGACATTTCTATAGTGGAGAAGCACTTAGCTTGCACTCCAGCTA
Source organism: uncultured Acidobacteriaceae bacterium (assembly GCA_963838015.1). Lineage (GTDB taxonomy): Bacteria > Acidobacteriota > Terriglobia > Terriglobales > Acidobacteriaceae > Sulfotelmatobacter. The sequence goes on from CAWIPG010000003.1 coordinate 488,071, forward strand.
AACTCGCGCACAACGTCCCCCCCCCCCCCGGCTAAAGCTTCATTATTGTTACGAAAGCCGAACAGTTAGTTGAATACGTGCTATCCAAGGAACGAAAACCCGCCTCCCAAGCCCGTTTTAGGCCGTATCCCATAAGTGACCCTCCCCGGTTACTTTTGGTCAAGAGCCGTGGACACGTTTACCCCCTGTCCTTTCTCCCTTACTGTGAAAACTCCAATCCGGGTCCGCTCCCTCGGCCTGGATCCCCTTAGGAGTGAAAGAAAGCTGCTATGCCGCAACAGAACTTTCAGCTCGGAATACTGCCTGAACGCAAGATCGACAAGCGTGCGCTCGGCGCCAGCTACACCATTATGGTGCTGCTGCTTTTGCTCCTGGTGAACCTTGGAGTTCTGTTTCCGGACAGGCTGCAGTTGAAGCAGTATCGCGTCACCGAATTGATTCCGCTTCCTTCTTTGCGGCAGGAGCATAATGCGCCCATCAAAGTGAAGCCGGCGGTAAAAGTAAAGCTGCTTCCGCCTGCGCCGGTTTTCGAAGCGCCGAAATTGATCGTGCCGCGTGAGGTTCGTCACACTCCGGTTCCGGAACCGGTGGTCGAGGCGCCGAAGGTAGTGATTAACACGTTTGCTGCCCCGCAGATCAAGATGGCCTCGGCGCGTCCGCAGCTGTTGCATACCGGAGATTTTTCAGGCAGTTCCGTTGCACCAACCGTGAAGGCGGCGGTGGACAAAGTTCAGACCGGAGGCTTCGGCGATCCCAATGGATTGAAGGGTACCGGTAAGTCGAATGCCAAGCTTTATGCCGCGCAGGCTGGTGGGTTTGATATGCCCGTGGGTCCGGGACAAGGCAATGGATCCGGCGGCGCAAAGGGTATTAAAGGAACGGTCGCCAGCGCGGATTTCGGCAGCGGCGTTGCTACCAGTGGCAAAGGCAACGGTGGAGCGATTTCAACCGGCGGATTCGGCGCCGAGCAGGTGGTTCATGGCGGACCGAAGATCGCGCAGAACGACGGGCCGGCCACTACGCCGGTGGAGATCACATACAAACCGCAGCCGGTTTACACCGACGAGGCGCGCGGTCTGAAGCTGGAAGGCGAGGTTTTGCTGGAAGTGATGTTCGGCGCAAATGGCACGCTGTATGTGAATCGCGTGGTTCGAGGACTGGGTCACGGTTTGGATGAGGCGGCGATTGCGGCTGCCAACAAGATGCGGTTCAAGCCGGCGATGCGCATTGGACAGCCGGTGGATTCAACCGCAGTCGTGCACGTTGTGTTTCAGATGGCGTACTAGAACAGCTGCCAGTAGCCAGCAGCCAGTGGCCAGTCAAATTGGCCGAGCTCTGGCGGATGAAAACTGGCGACTGACAACCGACAACTGCTTTTTGGAGAAAATAGTCATGCGCACTTCGAAATGGATATTCACCGCCGCACTGCTGGTTTCGGTAAGCGCCACGGCGCAACCGCAGTCGACGGAATCGCAACCCGCTGCGGCCCCGAACGCGTCCGCGCAGGCTGCACAAGCTCCGGCGGCATCCGATGCCGCGCCTCAGACTCCGGCTCCTGCGTCTGACACGCAGTCGCAGCAGTCGACGGCTCCTGTGCCAACGCCTTCGGTTCTGCCTCAGCCCACCACCATGGATCAGGTGGTGGACCGCTTCATTGAGCGCGAACACGGCCTCATGAAGGCACTCGCCACGCGTACGCCGGTGGTCGAGACTTATCTGCAGAACCTCACCGCCGATCCGCAACTCGGCCCCGTGCCCAGTGGCGACCACTACTTTCTGGGACGCCTGGATATGGGCGTGTCGGTCGACCGCAAAGACTATCTGAAGGAGCAGGACAAAGGCATGGAGACCCGCCTGATGGGCGGCTTTAACAAGCTCTTCAAGGTCGAGTACCAGCCCATGGGCTTTTCGTGGATGGTCTACGCCGATCGCACCGACTTTGACCGCTCGCACTATGATTTTCATTACATCCGCCGCGAATTTCTTGGCGATGTCCGCTGCCTCGTCTTCGACGTCACTCCCAAGAAAAATTCCGGCAGAGGCCGCTTCCTGGGACGCGTCTGGGTCGAAGATCAGGACTTCAACATTGTCCGCCTAAACGGCACCTACGCTCCCGCGCCGAAAAATTCGTACTTCTTCCATATGGATAGCTGGCGCCTGAACCTGATTCCTGGTTACTGGGTGCCCGCGTATATCTACAGCGAAGAAGGCGACTTCAGCGCTGGCATCAAAAACAAGATCGCCTTCAAGGCGCAGACCCGCATCTGGGGCTACGACTTGAAGAAGGGTGGCAAGGACGACGAACTCACCCAGATCCGTGTAGACAGCGTGAAGGATGAAAGCGCCACCGCGCAGGATGCCTCTCCGCTTCAAGCTGAGCGCGAGTGGCAGCAACAGGCGGAAGATAACGTCGTGGAGCGCCTGACCAGCGCGGGATTGCTCGCGCCTGAGGGCGATGTGGACCACATTCTCCAGACCGTGGTCAACAATCTGGAGGTCACCAACAATATCGATCTACCGCGTCCGGTACGCACTCGCGTACTGCTCACGGCACCGCTTGAAACCTTTAGCGTGGGCAATACCATCGTCATCAGCCGCGGATTGATCGATGTACTTCCTGACGAGGCTAGCCTGGCCGCTGTTCTTTCGCATGAACTGGCGCACATTGTGCTCGGCCACAACCTGGGCAGCAAGTACGCCTTCAACGATCGCATGCTGTTCTCCGACGATTCCACCTACAACAATCTGGGCTTCAAACACATTCCGGAAGAAGAGACCGCGGCCGACAAGAAGGCAATCGAACTCCTGAACAACTCGCCTTACGCGCAAAAGCTCGATAACGTGGGCTTGTTCCTGAAGGCGTTGCAAGCGCGCTCCACTCAGCTCAATGCTCTATTGACCACGCACCTGGGCAATCCGCTGGCGGAAAACGGAACCGTTAGCCGTCTGGCGGCTCTGGAGACCAAAGGTCCGGCGCTCGACAACAACAAGCTGGATCAGGTTGCGGCGCTTCCGCTAGGTGGACGCGTCAAGATCAATCCGTGGGATGACAAGGCGGAAATGGTGAAGACGGCTCCGGTCGCCATCACTTCGGCGCGTGACAAGATGCCGTTTGAAGTCACGCCGTTCTATCCGCGGTTGGCACGCTGGGGTAGCTCGAACGCTCCAAGCGCACCAGCCACATCGGCTGCCAACGGGCCCTCGGGCAACTAAACAACTCCACTACCAAGTTGCAATAAGGCGCAGGCCGGGATCCGGAATCATCTTCCGGGATACCCGGCCTTCGTTTATTTGCGACGCGCTAGTATTGCGAGGTACAAAACGGCATTAGTTCTTCGCTGAACGCTGCCGGACACTTCCGGTCACTACCCATCTCAGCTCTCGATAAGGCCCTGAACTCGCCCTTCCGTAATCTCCCATTCTCCCTGCCCACCTCACATACTGACTTACCCCAATGGCGTACTTCCCCCCACGACGGGCGCCGCGTGCCCCGCGAACCCGCTTTTCAGAAATGACTCCCGCCGTCCTTCGATGCCAGGATGGTCATCGCGTACGCGGCAAATTGCAGTCCATCTCTCTCAGCGGCGGGTTGCTGGGTTTGCCGAAACCACTGGACTCAGGCACCCATGTGAAGTTGATGTTTCTGACCGGCAGTGGATCGGTGCTGGGCGTGGCGGAGATGTTGAGTCCCATCACCTGGAGTCTTCAGCCCTTCAAGTTCGTCAAACTTTACGACGACGACGAAATCAGGCTGCAAGCGGCGATTCAGTCGTCGCTGGATCGGACCCGTCGCACGCTCGGGCAGTTGGAACAGTCCAGAACTTCGTGATCCCCAGCCTTCGTTTACTGTACCCAGTACCTAGTACCCAGTGCTTTGGCGTCAAGTTGCGAGCGGCTTAGGGAAGGGTCGACTGGGTACTGGCTACTAGGTACTAGGGTTTACTTTCTTCCCCGGCAGACCGACCGGATTGTCCTGCGTCCGCTCGCGGAAGGTTCCACGCATGCCCGCCGCCAGCTTTACGCTCGATTCGCCGAACTTGTCGCGCAAGCGGTCGGCGACTGTCAGCGCATCTTTCCACTTTTGCTGACGACTGTCTTCGAGCAGGCTGATCTGCTCTGCCTGCTCTTCAAAGGACGACGTCTGCACTCCCAGCAGCCGCACTTCCCTGCCCGGCTTCCAGTTCTTGCGAAACAGCACACGCACCTGCTCAAATATCTCGCCGTCCAGTTGCGTGGCCGCTGGCAAGGTATGTGCACGGGTGATCGTGGTGAAATCTTTATAGCGCAGCTTGAGTTGAATCGTGCGCGTGTAGAAATTCGCCTCCCGCAAGCGCCGCGCCACCATCTCCGAAAGCCGCATCAGCGTGGCCTCAAGCTGGCTCGCATCCGCCGTATCTTCGTTGTAAGTGTGCTCGTGGCTGATCGATTTAGCGTCGGTATCGGCACCAACCTCGGCATCGAACCATCCTCCGGCATCTTCGCCGCGCGCTTTGCCCGCCAGCGCCAAGCCCCATTTTCCGAAGCGCGCTTCCAATTCAGATTCTTCCAGCCGCGCCAGGTCTCCTACCATCTTGACGCCCAACGCGTGCAAATGGCTCTCCGTCACCTTCCCGACGCCGGGAATCGCCCGCACATCCAGTGGTGCGAGGAATTTTGCTTCCTGTCCGGGAGCAATCCACAGCACGCCGTTGGGCTTGGCCTGCGCGGAGGAAACTTTCGCGATCAACCGCGACGAACCGATGCCGATCGAGCAATTCAGCTGCGTCTCATCCTTCATCCGCTGATGCAGTTTATGCGCGGCTTTGAGCGGCGGTCCGTGCAGCCGTGCCGTGCCCGTCATATCGAGGTAGGCTTCGTCGATCGAGGCCATCTCCACCTGCGGAGAGAATGCCTGGAGTACTTTATAAACTTTCTCCGAGCACTCGCGGTAACGCTCGGGGTGACCGTTGACGAAGATGGCATGCGGACAAAGCTTGGCCGCCGTTCGCAGCGGCAGCGCGGAATGCACACCGAACTTTCGCGCCTCGTAGGATGCCGCGGAAACGACGCCGCGTTCATGGCGCTGCCCTCCCACCACTACGGCTTTGCCTTTTAACGACGGATCGAACAACTCTTCCACGGAGACGAAGAACGCGTCCATATCGACATGGAAGATGGTGCGGGCGAACGCGGGCTGGTGGGAAGCAGCCATGCTGCAAGAATTTTAGCAGCAGTTTGATTGTCATCCCGTGTCGTTTCAGCGTATAGCTGGGCTATACCCCTCAAATCCGCTGTGCTTAAGCTTGGAACCGCTGTTAGAATCCGCCTCATGGCTGGACGCGCCATCAGAATTAGCAGCCGCATCGCATTTCTTCTTTGCGGGGCGGTTTCGCTTTTCACCGCCGCTCCTTATTTTGTGGAACGCGGCGAAGATCTGCCGGTGCAGAGCGAATGGATCATATTTGTGGTTGCGCTGGGATTGGTAGGCGTGTTCAACGTGGCAGTTACGTTTCTGCCCCGTTCGTGGATCGCAAGAGCCTGCAAGAAAGATCGCGACGATGCGCGCTTGTTTTCAGCGCCTCTCAAACTCCTCGGCGTCTTCGCGGCAATTTTCTATATACTGGCGCTGGTCGCCTATCTAGCTCCGCATAGCTGGAATCTCAATGCCCAACTGATGCTTATGGTGTGTCCGATGTATCTCGTGAAGATGACGATCGATCCCCCGCCCGTAGTCATCTTTTTCCTGCTTGCTCCCATGAACGCGGCGGTATTCGGCGCACTGGGGGCTTGCTTGGGATATGCACGATTGGCGTTTCGTGGGCGGCATTGAAGCATAAAGGCCATAGCATTACGTGGAAATAGGCGCGAGACGATTAGGCAGAGTGTTTGAACGTCGATATCGGTAATCAATGAGTGTAATCGCCTGTTAACAATAGTTAGAAAATAAGGGCTGAGAAAAGCCGCCCGAGACCGAGCGGTCCTTGGTTTCGCTACCTCGCTATCTGACCCCGTTTACTTGGAAAAGGCGACTACCGCTGGCTGTGTAATTGTTCTTCGGAGTCCCGGCACAGCTTAAGGAATGATTTTTATGACGCTCGAAGATGAGACGGGCCCCCATGATTTTCATTGGCCGTTTTCAAATGAACTGGCTCACTGTGCGGCAACGCCGAGGCCGGATCGGTGTTTACTTACAGCGCTGGCCGGCTGATCGCGGCTGTGCGTGAAACGTTGTCGCGCGGCCAGCTTCTGCCGTTCACGCGTCTCTTTGATGCGTTCCATCTGCTGTGGACGACGTCCCCACTCGGTCTGCCTTTCGGCAGGTTGGCCGAAGAGCTCGGGGTTCTGATAGAAACCGCGCTCGCGGGCTGGCTTCGCCTGTTCGACAATCAGCGGATGAGCTTTGGCAAACGCGTCTTGCCGCACCGCCGTGATTTGCCAGGAGATCTTCGTGTTCGTGGCATCGCTGCCGATCTTGAACTGACCGTGTTCAACCTCTTCGGCAATCCAGGCCTGCGCCCTGCGTCCGATCACCGTCAACTGGTATCGAAAATCGGCGTTCTCCGCCTCGAACCAATCCGGCAGCTTGACCGTCGCCATGCCAAGTTCGTCGGTGACTGCATTGCCGGTGTAGATATTCATCATCTCCGACGATTCCACCGAAGCGTGAACCAGGTATTTATTCGCGGGATCGACCGGGTGGTCGATCTTGAAGTCCTTGGCTCCCCCGAAGACGGTGCCAGTTACTTCGATGTCGCCGTCGAAGTATCCGGCAAAAGCTGCGACTCCTACACCGCCAACCCCGCCGGTTGCGTAGATGCCGTAGCCCGCTGACCCGCTGCTGCTCTCCGGGGTGAATCCGCCATAGAATTCAGCTCCATCGCCGGCAAAGTCGGCCTGAGCATTGCCCACCCCGTCACCGCCGACCGCATAGATGCCGGCCAACCCGTTCGCATCGGTCACACCGGTGGGTGCCCCGCCGAATGCCCCGACGGCTGCCGTTTCTCCGCTGCCTTCCAGGGGCGCCGAAGTAACTACGAGTTGCTCGAAAAAGTCATTAGGATCGGTGTCCTGAGTCCCAATGTTGACCCGCCCGTTGCTGCCGATCACCACGTTAAGGGCGAGACCCTGGTTAGGTCCGCCGGCGCTTTTGTCGTTGTTGGATTCGAACCAGAGGCTGTCTCCGCCGCCGCCGTCGCCGAATGCCTCAATGCGACTGCTGGGGTTGTAGGTTCCGCTGGTGCCGGGCGCATAGGTATTGAAGTCGATCGATGAACCGCCGAAATTGCCACTTCCGAGATTGTTGGTGAGGGTAAGGCTCGGCCCCAACGCCTCGGGTGCGCTGGCCGACGCCTCCAGAATAGATAGCGGCGTCGAGATGCCTGTGCCCACGGTGAGGCTCCCCTTCACCGTTTGATTGGCAGTGAAGACGTTGGCTGCACTCAGCTGTGGAACCTTGGTTGTGTCGAGGTTGAGCGTGACCTTGCCCCCGGTGCCGCCACCGGTGAGGTCGGTGCCTGCGGTGACGCCGGTTATCGTGCCGGTGCCGGTAGGGGCAACGCAGTTCCATGCGGTGCCGCTGTATTCCAGGATCTGACTTGCGGCGCACGGCTTCAGGCCGATGGTATAGGTACTGCCCAGAGTCATTGCTCCGGGCGCGGTGATGCCACCGGCGGCGTTGGCGCTCAGAGTAATCTTTGAGTCTGCCAGCATCGCGTTGGTGATTCCGGCCGCAGGCACTTTGAGGCTGAGCGTTCCGGTCGTGCCTCCTCCCGATAATCCGCTGCCGGCAGCCGTGGTGATGCCGGTGATGGTTCCTGTGCCCGCGCCCGGGAAAGTTTGTCCCGTCGCGAAAGTGAAGAGCCCCTTGCTGCTGATCTTCAACCCGGTTTCAGTAGGAGTGGCCGTGCCCAGTCCGTATTGCAGGTTCAGCGTGCCGGATGGGGCGGTAGTGTCGTTCGCAGCTGGCTCTGCCACAAAGCGAAATGTCTGATTCACCGCCGCAGCGCTGGTGCTGCTGAATGAGGACGCGGTCAGATTCAGACCTTGCGAGGGTTTGCCCGCGGTGGCTGTAGCCACGCCGTTGGACGGCAGACTCAGCGTGCCGCGAATAGTCCCGGCGCCGTTAACGTCCAGTTGAGTGGCAGGCGTGGTGGTGTCGATGCCCACCTTGGCGAAGGCCCCGCTGCCCGCCTGAAACACTGCAGAATCGATAATGGTGGCGGCTCCGCTGAAGATCGGGAGATAGTCCGCGGTGCCGCCGATGGTGGTCACGTCCGATGCGGCTGGCGGTGCAACCGATTCAGCCGTGCTGCTGCTCGATGCAGATGAATTGGTGACCATGGGCGCGGCCAGCACAAAAGCCGACGGCGGTAGCCCGCCGATGGTTTCCGCGTCCCCTGCCTTCAACGCATAGGGAGCGCTGACCAGCAGCACGCGCGGTTGCTCGGCTTGTCCGGAGATTTGCACTCCCACCCATCGGGCTTGCTCGGAGGTGAACAGCTCTGCGGGCAGACCTTCGGGCTTGGTTGCTCCCAGCAGGACAGTGTAGTGTCCGTTGCTGTCGGCGGTTGCGTTCTGTGTTTCCAGCCACAATGGAGCGCCGCCAGTCTGTTCGGAATACAAAGCGAAGGTGATGCCGACCACGCCGGTTGTAGGATTGCCGTTGAGATCTTTCACCGTGCCGCCGAAGCGGACCAGGCGAGGCAGAGCCGAGGCGGTTGGCGTAGAGGTCTGGGCGACGGTCAATGAAACCAGCGACAACAATCCAATCACGACGCACGCGAAGCGGAGCTTCATGGGAATTTCTCCTTCGAGGGAAAGCTAATCTTGGGCTTGCCGGGGGCATGAATGCTTGGTTAAAAACCCCGGGATCAGGCTCTGGGCAGCCGAGAAAGAGTAGACGCACCCAAAACATGCGAAGGATTATGTTTGCCGGTCGTTGCTTTGTCAATCTGCAAGTAATTGCAGTCGAAAAAACGGGGTCGGTGGGCACAGCTCACAGGATGGTAGGCGTAACATCCCGATTACACTCATTGACCGGCTCTTTCAGCTTTACTCATACAAAAGAACTCTAAACCAGAACCTTTTCCACTGCAGCCTGCGACACCCCGCGCATCTGCCGCACCTTGTCGTAAACCTTCCCGTACTCCCGCGCCGAAGCGTTCCAGGAAAAATCTTTGTTCATGCCATTGCGCATCAGCACCTGCCAGGAAGTCTGATCGCGATACGCCTGCAGCGCGTGCTTGATGGTCAGCAGCAGAGACTCGCCGTTGTATTCCGTAAACTTGAAGCCCGTCCCTTTGCCGGAGCGGGCGTCCCAGGGCTCGATGGTATCGTCAAGGCCGCCGGTGGCGCGCACGATCGGCACCGTGCCGTATTTCAGGCTGTAGATCTGGTTCAGGCCGCAGGGTTCGTATCTCGAGGGCATCAGGAACATATCGGACCCGGCTTCGATCTTGTGCGCGACGGCGTTGTCGTAAGCCACCTTCAGCGCAATCTTGTTGGGGAACTGTTTATTGAGCCGGGCAAACATTTCTTCATACACTTTGTCGCCCGAGCCCAGAACCACCATGATCATTTCTTCGCGCGCCAGCCGATCCATGATCTGCGCGATCAGATCAAAGCCTTTCTGCGCCGCGAAGCGCGACACAATGCCAATCACCGGAATCTTCGCATCGGTATTGGTCACCCCAAAGGTCGTCAGGAGATCCTGCTTGCACTTCGCCTTGCCCGCTAAATCCTGCGGCGAATATTTTGCCACGATAAACTTATCCGCCTGCGGGCTCCACTCATCGTAGTCCACGCCGTTCAGAATGCCGGTGACGGTGGCAGCGCGGGCGTGCAGCACGCCTTCCAATCCAAAACCGTATTCCGCGGTTTGAATTTCCTGGCTGTACTTGCGGCTCACGGTAGTTATGTAGTCGGAATAAGTGAGCGCGCCTTTCAGAAAATTTACCTGCCCAAAGAATTCCATCTTCGAGATGGTGAACAGATCCCAGGGCAGCATGAGCAGCGGCAAAACTTCCGGCGGAAACAAGCCCTGGTAGCCAATGTTGTGGATGGTAAAGACCGTGCCCACGTCCTTAAACGCCGGATCCTCCGCATACACCGTGCGCAGCAGCACCGGCACCAGCGCCGATTGCCAGTCGTGGCAGTGAAAGACATGCGGCACACCCAGAATTTTTGTCGCTTCTATCACAGCCCGCGAGAATAAAGCGAAGCGCTCGGCATTGTCCGGATAATCTCCGGCGGGCGTTCCGTAAAGCGCATCGCGATCGAAGTACTCCGGATAGTCAATGAAATAAGAACGCACGCCGGACTGGGTTCCGCCAGTCACCACCGAGGCGAAGCGATACTTGTCGTCAAAGGGGATGGTGATGCTGCGCACCACCGTCGCCGGATCAGCCAGCTTGGTCTGCCGGTAGCGCGGCAGATACAGGCTCACCTGATGCCCGAGCGCAGCCAGGGCGCGGGGCAATGCGCCCACCACATCCGCCAGGCCTCCGGTTTTCGAAAACGGGACGCCTTCCGAAGCCACGAATGCGATATGCATGAATCCTCCTGGGCAAGACCCGCTTTTCGCAGGCGCACGATATGATGGAATATATGTTGCAGGATTGCACCCGCAGGCAGTGAGCGGGCTGAATTTTCAGTCTATATGCCCGAGGAAAAGAGGGTCAACGTGCCGAAGGTCGTTTCCACCCGCCGTCCGCAACACAAACCCAAGTTGGGACAGCATTTCCTCGCCAGCGACGATTTCGCCGGGCAGCTCGTCGACACCCTCGGCGACGCCTCGCAAAATACCGTGCTCGAAATCGGCCCCGGGCGCGGCATCCTTACTTCCCTCTTAGCGAAACGCACTCGGCGGCTGATTGCGGTTGAACTGGACCGCGTGCTCGCCGCTCAGCTTCGCTTGAAGTTTGGCATGTTCCCGAATGTCGAGGTCATCGAGGCCGACATTCTTTCGATCGATTTCGATTCCCTGTTCGGCCCCAAACCCGGCCTGGGACGCCCCGGCGTCCAGTTGAAGCCTGAGCCGGTCAAGGTCATCGGCAATCTTCCTTACTACATCACCTCCGACATTCTTCTGCGACTGTTCGACTACGCCAAATATTTTGAGACCATCGTCATCCTGGTGCAGCGCGAAGTGGCCGACCGCATCGCCGCAGAACCCGGCAGCAGCGATTACGGTTTACTATCTGCCACTACACAACTGTATGCACGGGTCGAAAAATTATTTACCTTGCCTCCCGGTGCGTTTGCGCCACCACCGAAGGTGCATTCCACCGCTCTGCGCCTGACCATGGCTCCGCGGCAGAAAGAATTGGGGCTCAATGGTGATGCGTTGGTCGGAGATGGGCAGATGAACGACGGGTTTATCGACTTCCTCAAGCTCTCCTTCGGCCAGAAGCGCAAAACTTTGTGGAATAACCTGAAGTCCGCATATCCGGAAGCTCGTCTCCGTGCAGCGTTGGCGGAGGCTCGGGTGAAACCCGCTGCCCGGGCCGAGACTCTGAGCCTGGAAGAAAGCGCAGCCCTGTTTCGTGCCTTGCGCAACAACCGGAACGGCTCATAGCATTATTTTTTGCCGGGGATTGAGATTCGGAGATTCCATGACCGCGCCCCCAGTTCGACATCCCGCGGTCGCCGGACGATTTTATCCGCACGATCCTGAAGTTTTGCGCGAGCAAATCCGAGCTCACATCTCTCAAACTCCGCGGCACACTCCAGTTCGCGCTATCGGCTGCATCGTTCCCCACGCGGGCTATATGTACTCCGGTCACGTGGCAGGCGCAGTGTTTTCGGCATTAGAGATTCCTCAACTTTGCCTTGTGCTGTGCCCCAACCACACCGGCGTAGGCCATCCGCTGGCGATCATGAGCGAAGGGGCATGGAAAACGCCGCTGGGGAATGTGCCAATCGATAGCTCGTTCGCGAACGCGCTCAAACGGCGCTGCCCGCTTCTCCAGGAAGATTCCACAGCGCACCGTTCTGAGCACGCGGCTGAAGTTGAGTTACCTTTCCTGCAAATGTGCCAGCCACAACTCCGGTTCGTTCCGATCGCGCTTGGCACCGGACAATTCGAAGCTCTCGATCAACTCGGGGATGCCATTGCGGATGTAATTGCCGCGCAGAGCAGTCCCGTCCTGATCGTCGCCTCCAGCGACATGAATCATTACGAGTCCGATGCCATCACACGCGTGAAGGATTTTAAGGCGATTGAACCGATCCTCGCCATCGATCCTCGGGCACTCTACGACGTCGTCATGCAGGAGCACATCAGTATGTGCGGCTTCGGACCGGCCGTCGCTATGTTGACTGCGGCGAAGAAGCTGGGTGCGATCTCGGCTGAACTGGTGAAGTACACGACCTCCGGCGAAGTCTCCGGCGATCTCGATATGGTCGTGGGCTATGCGGGCGTCATTGTTACGTAGCATTGTTCGTTTGCGGCTTTACCGAAACAATTTCCGGGACGATCATTTTCACCACAGGTGCTCATCCTGTAAATTGATGCCATGGTCGCCTGCCAGCATGCGCTCGCTCTGTTCTTGTTTCTTGGCGTTCCGGTCTGGGATGTGCTGGAAACTCGAGCACTGAAGACAAGCCCCAATCCCCGCAGAAAAATCTTGTCGTATCAAAGGATTGTGCTCTTCCTTTGGACTGCGGCCATCATCGCCTGGATTCCGCTGCGCTCCAGCGTCTTTTTTATATGGCCAGCCGTCCATCAAAGCGCTGCGGCAAAAATCGGCGTCTCTTTTGTTTGGGGCTTCGTGGTTGCGTTTGTGATTGCTGGCACGCTGCAGGTGGTTCTAACCCGCCGCAACCCAAAGCTGCAAGACAAAACCCTGAAGGCATTTAAGTCCCTTGCTTTCATGCTACCGGTGACCCTGGAAGAGCGAACCTGGTTTGTACCAGTTTCAATCACAGCGGGCATTTGTGAGGAAGTTTTGTATCGCGGATTTCTGATTCGATATCTTTCCGACGGACCCTGGCACTTTGGACTCTGGGTCGCGCTGGCGATAGCGTGCCTATCATTCGGACTGGCGCACGGCTACCAGGGAGTATCCGGAATCATCGGAACAGGCCTGCTGGGCGCGGTGTTGGCTATAATCTTTTTCTCCACCGGCAGCCTGTGGTTGCCCATGGCGGTACATGCCATTCTCGACCTGAGAATTCTATTCGTGCTGCCCAGCGAATGGCTGGCGTCTTAAAGAGGCGCAAAAATTGGGCAGCCCGAAAGGCCGCCCAATTTTTAACTTTAACAATGTTCTTATCAGATGGTCAGTGTCCCGTATGCCCGCCTCCGCCGCTGGAGGCGTGTCCGGCCGGTGCTCCGCCCGCGTGTCCAACTGCGCCTGATCCTGCCGCAGCTTGTCCGCCGAAGCCCGATCCTGCACGCGGAGAGCTCGCCGCGAATTGCGGCGTCGCATGCAGCTCCACAGAGCCCGTCTTCGCTACCTGCGTGTTTAAGTGATGCAAATCTCCATAGGACCCGCGCGGAATTCCGAGTCCAGCGGAGCCTTTGCTTACAACCGTGTGCATTATAGGAGCATTCGTCAACACCGGCCCGCCTTTACCCACAACCACCGTGCTCGTTGAGCCTGCGGGCGCTACTGGCGGACGGAACCCCTCGACTGCGCCCACGTAGTGAATTCCGCCGTGCCATCCGGTGCCGGTGCTAATGCCTGTGCCGGGCTGCCAACCCCAACCATACCCCGGCGCAAATGCCCAGTTTCCATAGTAGTAAGGCATCCAGCCCCACGGATACGCCGACGCCCACATGTATCCCATGCCCGGATACCACGACCACGCGCCATCCATGAACGGATTCCATCCCACGCCCGTGAAGTAAGGCTGCCACATCATGCCGAAGCCGGGGACGTTGTTATAGCTGCCGTAGTAGTTCAGGTCGCTTGCACCGTAACCGTTCAGAGTCGAATTATTCTTCGCATACTGATCGTGATATTCGATCGATTGCTTGTCCCAATCGTCGTAAGGATCGGTCTCGAGATTCTTCGTCGTGGAGGACTTATCGTTATCGTCCACGTCGAAGTCGACCATCTTCCTTTTTTCCACCTTCACCACGCCCAAAGGGCCAGTCACTTCCACATCATTCTTGAAACTGGCGACCTCCGCGCGGTTTGAAGAGCTTGCCACGCGAAGGTGCGCGGGCTGGCTCAATTCAACTTTTTCGCGGGAAAAATTCAGCGTAAGCTCGTCGCCGCTTTTTCCCAGCCAGTTCGCGTACACTCGGCCTTCTTCCAGGTCGATCGTTGAAACGTGCTTGCCCGCATCATTCACCGCCAACTTGCTGAACTCGACTGTTGTGTTGGGAGTGACCCGCAGCGTGCTTCCATCTTCAAACTCAATTTCAGCGCGGCCATTCGCGCCGGTGCGCAGTTGTATTCCCTGCGTGACCGGGAGATTAGTAAAGGCGTTCTCGAAACCAAATCCCGAATTTTTGTCGATCTGTACCCGGCCTTGTACGTCGCTCAAGCGAACGATGCGTACCTGCGAATCAGCCGCGGCGGGCAGCGCGAAAAGCGCGCAGGCCAGGGCCGTGATTACTACTACCATCGCGTGAAGTCGTGGCTTGTACATAGCAGCCTCCAACGTACTTGCGGCCTATTAGAACACGGTTTAGCCCTGACCGTGTCATTCAATCTGGGGGCAAATCTGGGCAGCCACTACCGCCCGGCCTCGGCGGCACTCCCCATCTGAATCAGCTCTTTGGCCCGTGCCCGGACCACGTTGATCACCGAGGCATCCTCCACAATCTCCTGCAATACCGGCCTCACGCCCTGAATCTCGCTCAATTCGTTATTCCGGGCCTGCGTCTCCATGTGCTTTAACTCTTCATCGAGCGCCAGCTTCTGGTAGCGATGGTAGTAACCCAGTCGGCGACCGTACTCCAGAGTTTCGGCCATGTTCTGGAAGAGAGCGGTCAACTCCCGTACCGGCTCCTGGTTCGAATAGTTGTAGTGCGCGGTATTAGACTTTGGTCCACCCTGATAGCTCAGGGTCTTCGCTCCGGTAAAAGCAAGCTTGCGATTGCCTGTATCAACCTTGCCCGCAAAATACTGCGCCTGCTTGGCCCAATCGAAAATGCGCTGGCGATTTCCCGCCGAGACATCGAATTCCGTCGCGTACTCTTGCTCCTCTGAATCGTCAGTGAATTTCACCATCGATTCATAGCTGGCGTGGCCAGAGGCATCGACTGCGATGGAGTAGTGCGAAGGATTCGACTGAGGAAAATCAAGTGTGAAGGTAACCGTCGGGGCCGACGCGCCAGTCGCTGCCTGCCCTGATAACTGCGTAGCTGTACCTGCCAGCGCCAGCAGGCCCAGCGCCAGCACACGCCAGCGTTGCGTGAACTGCATCGAGAAAATTCTCATCTGGATTATCAAAATCTGGAAAATCCGACTCTTCACCGCGCCGCAACCTTCTGCCTTTCCAGCGTTCCCGCCGTATGCAAATGGCAGATGGCGATAGCCAGCGCATCCGACGCATCCATCGGCTCCGGAGCTTCAGTCAATCCAAGCAAGCGCGTCACCATGTGCTGCACCTGTTGTTTCTCCGCTCGCCCATAACCCACTACCGAGGACTTGATGGTCAGCGGCGAATACTCGGCTACTTCCAGCCCGGCAACGCCGCGGCCAGCATCGCCACTCCCCGCACCTGCCCCAGCTTCAGCGCCGACTTCACATTCAGCGCGTAGAAGATTCCTTCAATCGCGACTTCATCCGGATGATGTTCCACGATAAGCGTGCCGAGTTCGTCATAAATACGTGATAAGCGACGCGCCAGCGTTTCCCGCAGCGAAAGTTTGATGGCCCCACACGTCAGGCACACTAATCGCCCACCGGAGTGCATCTCCACCACGCCGTACCCGGTGTAGTGCCCGCCGCAATCGATGCCGAGGACGCGCATGCAGGAAGTGTACCGCACTTGATAGTCTCCTTTATTCTCCACAGAGGTTACTCTTCAGACAATTTTGCGAGTGAGCCGTCCAACGATCTAGGAGGATCCGTGAAATCAATTGTGTTCGTTCTTGTCATCGCCAGCGCATGCTGCTGCTATGCCCAACAACCTGCGACCGATCCCGCCATGATCAAGTTCTTTAGCGGTAATTGGAGCTGTGCGGGGGAATTCGGAAATGGCAAGAAAATTGAAGCCGACTTGAGCTTTACACCTGGAACTTGATGGCAAGTGGCTTCTATACCGTCACAGCGATCGTCCACCGGGTGTCTTCAAGGCCGTCGTTCTGTGGGGCGTGGATCAGCCCAGCGGCAAACTGGTCTCCATGGCAGCAGACAACTTCGCAAATGCGCGGCTGTTCACCAGCGATGGATGGAAGGATGGCTCGGTAACCTTCATCCGCAATGCAATCCTTGACCAGAAAATGACGCAGGAGAGATTTCGTTACGAGCGCCAGTCAGATAATTCCTTCAAGATGACCTATGAAGTATCCGCGGACGGACCGTGGAAGATGGGGGATTTTATCGTCTGCACGCGTAAATAAACCGGCTCAGCAGCATCGCGGCCGGCGAGCGGAGATATTTTCACGCTCGCGGCAAAATGCAGCATACGCGGCGCTCGACGACACCATGCCTGCACGGCTAAGAAAACGTGCATACGCAGCTTCATCGAAAATCTCGCGAAGAGCCGCGAACACGATTGCTTTGAAATTCCGAACTGCCTCTTGTGCTCGTTTCATCCCTGTTCCTCCGCCAGCCGCGTCCTAACGAACGGAGACTCCCTCACCCGCGCTTCTCGCGTTCCACTCAGTATCCCGAGCCACTGCCGCCCCGATTCCACCAGCACCAGCGTCACCATCATCACCAGAATCCCCGTAACCGCCGCATCCAGCCGGTTATTGAAGATCAGCCGTGCCGTCGCACTGGTTGCCGGACCCGCCGCCAGAGCCTGCGCTTGTGCCAGAAATCCCACGCGCGGATTGGGATCGAACATCTTGTACCACGACGCGGTGAACGTCACCGCCACCAGCCACGCCAACGGCACCAGAGTTACCGCCGCATATTTCGCGTGATGCATCTTGATGATGATCGTGGTAGCCACGCACAACGCCACCGTCGCCAACAGTTGATTGGAAATCCCAAACAGCGGCCACAACGAGTTGATGCCGCCCAGCGGGTCCTTCACTCCCTGCCACAAGAAATATCCCCAGGCGGCAACGATCAGCGCGCTGGTCGCGAGAATCGAGGGATACCAACTCGTCCGCCCCAGCGGCTTGTATACGTGCCCGAGCGCATCCTGCACCATGAAGCGCGCCACCCGCGTGCCCGCATCAAGAATCGTCAGAATAAATAGCGCCTCAAACATGATCGCGAAGTGATACCACAACGCCATCAACGTATCGCCGCCCAAACTGTGCGAGAAAATATGCGCCATGCCCACGGCAAATGCGGGCGCTCCGCCGGTCCGGTTATAAAGCGTCTGCTCGCCGACAGCGTGTGCCAGCGCCTGCATGTCTGCGGCAGTCACGGGAAAGCCCCAGCTCGAAATGGTTGCCGCCGCCGTAGCCGGCGCCTGCCCAACCACACCCGCCGGGCTGTTGATGGCGAAATAAACTCCTGGCTGCATCACGCACGCAGCGATAATCGCCATCACCGCCACTGCTGACTCACACATCATTGCGCCATAGCCCACCATGCGCGTCTGAGTCTCCCGCGCGATCAGCTTTGGAGTTGTCCCACTCGAAATTAGCGCATGAAATCCGCTGATGGCTCCGCAAGCAATGGTGATGAAAGCGAAGGGAAATATTTTCCCCGCAAACACCGGGCCACTGCCATCGACAAACCGGGTGAGCGCGGGCATGTGCAGCGTGGGATGCAACACAACGATCCCCACCGCCAGCAGCGCAATCGTTCCCAGCTTCACAAATGTGCTGAGATAATCGCGCGGCGCCAGCAGCAGCCACACCGGCACCGCCGACGCCGCAAACCCATAAACCATGATCAGAATCGCCAGCGTGGGCGCGCTGAAGGTAAACCACCGCGCCAGTTCCGCATTCTGCGACACATACTGCCCGCCCCAAATCGCTGCGAGCACCAGCACAAATCCCAGCGCCGAAACCTCCAATACTTTTCCGGGACGAATCCGCCGCAGATAAATGCCCATCAGCAACGCGATGGGCATGGTCATTGCAATCGTGAACGTGCCCCAGGGACTTGCCTTCAGCGCATTCACCACAATCAGCGCGGCCACGCCCAGCAGAATAATCAGAATAGAAATCACGGACACGTAAGCGACAAATCCGCCCACACGCCCGATCTCGTCCTTTGCCATCTCCGTCAGCGATTTGCCGTCGCGCCGTACCGAGAATAAAAGAATTACGAAGTCCTGCACGCATCCCGCAAACACAGCTCCAGCCAGGACCCACATTGTTCCAGGAAGATAGCCAAACTGCGCTGCCAGTACCGGCCCCACTAGAGGCCCCGGCCCTGCGATCGCCGCAAAGTGATGTCCGAAAACCACCCATTTATTGGTAACCAGAAAATCGCGCCCGTTTTCCAGTCGTTCCGCCGGAGTTGCCCGCAAACCATCCAGGGCAAGAATCTTCACTGCAATGAACTTGCTGTAAAAGCGGTACCCCAGCGCATAGCAACAAGCCGCAGCCGCTACCAACCAAAGCGCATTGATCGGCTCGCCGCGGCGCACGGCAATTACAGCCACTGCCACGGCGCCAAGCAGCGCGACCGTTCCCCAACCCAGAATTGCCAACGTTTTATTCATAACAGTGGAGCATTGTGCCGAAGTTTAGCCTGCGATGCAACCAAACCCTGCGCCCAACGCGAGCATTTAATGATAATCTGATTCTTCCCGGCGACTGCTGATCCCGCGCTTCGGGCTGACGTTCAATTCAGTCGATGCCCCGGGTGCATCTTAAGGGATTCCATCGGAACTCATAATAGGGAGCGGAACCATGAAGATTGGAATGTTGACTGGCGGAGGGGATTGTCCCGGCCTGAATGCCGTGATTCGCGCCGTAGTTCGCAAAGGCATCTTCACCTATGGCGACGAATTCGTCGGCTTCATGGAAGGGTGGCGCGGCGTCATCGAAGACAAGAGCATGCCCCTCAATCTTGATGTAGTCGGCGGCATTCTCCCGCGCGGCGGCACCATCTTGCGCACGTCGCGCACCAATCCTTCGAAGCGTCCCGAGGGCATTGACCGTTGCCTGGCGTCGCTCGAGAAGAACAAAATCGAGGCCCTCGTCGCGATCGGCGGCGATGACACTCTCTCCGTCGCGCAAAAGCTGCACGAGCGCGGCGCTAAAGTCGTTGGCGTTCCCAAGACCATCGATAACGATCTCGGCGGCACCGATTACACCTTCGGATTCGACACCGCCTGCAACATCGTCTGCGAAGCTCTCGACCGCGTGCATACCACCGCCGAAGCTCACAACCGCGTGATGGTGGTAGAGGTGATGGGCCGCGACGCGGGCTGGATCGCGCTTTACAGCGGCATCGCCGGCGGCGCCGACGTGATTCTGATTCCCGAGCGTCCCTTCGATATCGATAAAGTTGCGGAGTCGATCCAGCAGCGTCACGAGCGCGGACGCTACTTTTCCATTGTTGTCGTGGCCGAAGGCGCAAAGTTTTCCTCCGAGCCCGGCCAGGGATCTCCCGTTCTGCAGGACATGGGCAAGGACGAATTTGGCCACGTCAAACTCGGCGGCATCGCCAACATTCTTGCCCGCGAAATCGAAAAACGCACCGGCTACGAAACCCGCGCCGTCGTCCTAGGACACATTCAGCGCGGCGGCTCGCCCAGCGCGTTCGATCGCGTTCTGGCCACGCGCTATGGCCTGGGCGCCATCGACATGGTGCATCGCGGCGAATTCGGATGCATGGCCGCCCTGCGCTCCAACAAAATCGTTTCGATTCCGTTGCTTGAGGCCATCTCCCGCAACCGTACCGTGGACAACGAAATGATCCAGATCGTCGACGGACTGTTCGAGAAGACCATTGAAAAGGAAAAACAGCCGGCCTGAGAAGTATTCGGCTTCTCATGATCTCTTACGCCGTGCGCCTTCCGTGCGTGCAGCGACTGAAGTAAAGTGGTGCACGGTCGAGCATTGGCCCGGCCCGGTCACTATGCAAAATCTATATGCGCGGCTTGCCCCTTTTCTTTTAACGCTGATCGAACTCCTGCTTTTGGCGGCCGCTGCGGCGTTGATCCTTTTCTCTTCTCGAAACGCATCCCGCGATCAGCCAGCCGCTTTCCATTCACTGCAGCGCAAGCTCACGCGCCTGGCGCGGCGCAAAGGTCTCTCAGTTTTATTGGTAGGTCTTAGCGTGATCGCGATTCGTGTCGTACTCATTCCGATTCTCGGCATTCCGCAGCCTCGCTTCAACGATGAGTTCAGCTATCTGCTCGCCGCCGACACCTTTGCTCACGGCAAGCTCACCAATCCCACTCACCCTATGTGGATTCACTTCGAAAGTTTTCACATCATCGAACAGCCGACGTACATGTCGATGTATCCACCGGCCCAAGGGCTTGTGCTCGCTGCCGGACAGTTGCTGGGTCATCCTTGGGGCAAGCAAGATTGGATCGGCCAATTACTCGTGACAGCGCTGATGTGCTCGGCCCTGTGCTGGATGCTGCAAGCCTGGCTGCCTCCACCGTGGGCTCTGCTGGGAGCCGCGCTGGCCGTGCTACGTCTCGGCCTCCTCAGCTATTGGATGAATACCTATTGGTGCGCTTCTATTGCCGCGCTAGGCGGTGCACTGGTTCTCGGAGCCTGGCCGCACTTTCGCAAGCGTCCCCGTATCAGTCCCGCTTTGCTAATGGGTCTGGGCCTCGTAATCCTCGCCAATAGCCGTCCTTACGAAGGCTTGGTCTTCAGTCTGCCCGTCGCCGTAGCCATGCTCTGCCGGCTCGTCGGCAAACGTAGGCCCGCGTTGTGGTTCTCGCTCTCTCATGTCGTTTTGCCGCTATTCGTGGTTCTCACGCTTGGAGCGGTGGCCACCAGCTATTACTACTACCGCGTCACGGGCAATCCCTTCCGCATGACTTATGAAGTCAATCGCGAAACCTACGCCACCGCGCCTTACTTTATCTGGCAAAGACCCCATCCCGAGCCCACCTATCACCACGTGGTAATGCGAGATTTCTATCGAGGGGAACTGAGCGAGTTCGAGAGAAATCGCACCTTCACCGGATATTTGAGCCGCGCCGCGGACAAGCTTATTTCCTGGTGGCAGTTCTACCTGGGCCCTTTGCTGACGCTGCCTCTGCTGGCGTTGCCCTGGGTTTTACGCCAGCCTAAGATGCGCTTGCCGGTGTCGATCTGCGTCGCCATGGTTGCCGGCTTTGCGATTCAAACATGGACTTTCCCGCACTACTTTTCTCCCGCCGTCGGCGCGCTCTACATTCTTCTCGTCCAATGTCTGCGCCAACTCTGGCACTGGCGGAGCAGTCGCATCCTACCGGAAATAATTGGACCATCTTTGGTTCGCGCGATTCCGGCCCTGGCGTGCGCTATGATTCTCCTGCGTGTAACGGCGGCGGCCGTCCATGTTCAGATAGAACCTATGTGGCCCCGCGGTGATCTGGAGAGAGCAAGAATCCTGCGTCAACTACAGCAGCGGCCAGGCCTTCAGCTTGTGATTGTGCGTTATGCACCGTACCACGACCCTGTCCGCGAATGGGTATACAACGACGCGAACATCGACGCCGCTAAAGTGGTTTGGGCGCGTGATATGGGCAAGGATGGCAACCAGGAATTGCTGAACTATTTTCACGACAGAAAAGTGTGGGTTGTGGAGGCCGACCGTCCCGCCCCACAACTAATATCCCAGTCTGAATAATGATTTGTAGTTCCGCTGGCATTGGCTGTGCGGTGCACCCGCAAGAACTTTCTGAACATGACAGGATCTACACCCAAACGCCTGGCTCGATTGTTCATGCTGCTTCTATGTTCGGCAAGCATGTATTTCTACTGGAGCCATGTTCCGCAGAACATTGATGGTGCCGCGGTAATGCGGCCACGCCCTCTCACCGATCTTTATGCACAGTGGTTCGGAGTACGCGAACTTCTGCTGCACCACCGTAATCCATACGGCGATGACGTCACCCACGAACTTCAAGTTGCCTACTACGGCAAAGATCTGGAGGGGCCTGAGGCAGACCATCCCTCTCATCAGCAGAGATTCGCCTATCCGCTGTATGTGGCTTTTCTGCTTGCGCCCATGGTGGGCCTGCAATTCCATACCGTGCAGATTATTTTCTTGTGGCTGCTGGCGGCAGTTACCGCTGCCAGCATACGGCTTTGGACGCGTGCCATGCGCCTGCCCCTATCGCCGATAGGCTTCGCAGTGATGCTCTTACTCGCCTTCACGAGTATTCCTGTGATGCAAGGCCTGCGAATATTGCAACTGGGTCTGCTTGTGGCGGCCTTGCTAGCCGCGACAGCCGCAGCTGCAGTCTCTGGTTATCTGTTTCTGGCCGGTGTGCTCCTGGCTCTTGCTACGATCAAACCCCAGATGTCTCTCCTGGCGATTGCCTGGTTTGCTCTGTGGGTCTGCAGCGACTGGCGCCGGCGACGCACCCTCCTCTGGGGATTTGTCGCCACACTTTCGGCGCTGGTCATTGCCTCCGAGCTGCTTTTGCCAGGCTGGATCAGACTCTTCTTTGCCGCCGTGGTTGAGTACGGAAAATACATGCACTCCCCCTCCCTGCTTGGAATCTACCTGCTGGCTCCACTGACATGGTTGGTCGCGCTGTTCGGGTTCCTCATCGTGGCAATCTATGCCTGGCGTGCGAGGCGCCAACCCGTAGATTCCTTCCCATTCCGCCTCTCTCTGGCTTTTTCCCTGAGCCTTACGCTATTAGTGATTCCTGCAGTGTTCCAGCCATTCAACCAGATCTTGCTGCTACCAACGATTGTGCTCACGATCCGATATTGGCGCGAACTACTGCATGGCACTCCGTTGTTTCGCTTCCTGACTTTGATCGTTAGTTCGATTGGTCTACTGCCCTGGTTCTTTGCTGTGGCCGTTACGATCGGATTGTTAATCGTGCAGATGAGATGGCTGTTGAAGTTATGGTTCTTCCCACTCAACACTACTCTAGCGTTTCCGTTCGCCGCGTTTGGCATGCTGCTTCTGCTGTGCAGAGCGGTCCGATCCAATCGACTCGATGCTCCAACTCAACCCGGCTAGATCACGCAGTGCCACAACCCACAGCCCTTGTGCGATACACCTTTGCTACACTTCTTGCGCGGAATTGCTTTGAATCCTTAGGAGTTTCAATGCACGCGAGAGTTCGGCTTTGGCTCGTGCTTGGCTTGTGCACTGCCGCGACGACGTGGGTCTACGTGCACCGCATCCTGGAGCCTTGGACGAACTACAGCGACACGGAGAAAGGCGAGATAATCACCCAAATGGGCGATTTATATTCGCCCTGGGTGGGCACACGCGAACTTCTGCTTCACCGCCGCAATCCATACAGCCCTGAGGTAAGCCACGAAATCCAACAGGTATTCTACGGTCACGCGGTCAACCAGACCTATCCGAGGGGTATGTTTGTAATTAATGAGCAGCGCTTCGCATATCCCGTGTATGCAATATTTTTACTGGCTCCCACGGTATATGCGGATTTCGCTGAAGTGCGGCGCTGGGCTCGGTTTGCCATGGGTGTATTAACTGCTATCAGCGTGTGGCTTTGTCTGGATATATTGCATTGGCGACTGCCACGCGAAACAATTGCTGCACTCGTTTTGTTTACGCTGAGCAGCCCGCAGATTGTGCAAGGCTTGCGCTTTGAGCAACTCGCACTCGTCGTTGGCTTCCTGCTTGTCGCAGGCGCATGGTGCATCTGCCGGAATTACCTGGCGATGGCGGGCGTGCTGCTCGCTTTCTCAACGATTAAACCGCAGATGGCACTCCTGCCTTTGTGTGCATTCGCGGTCTGGGCTGCCGGAGATTGGATGAAACGCTGGCGCCTGGCAGTGGGTTTCGCCGCTACCATGACAGCACTGTTTGTGGCTGGCGAATTGCTTCTACCCGGCTGGCTCGGATATTTTCTTGCGGGGATCACGGCTTATCGGAGATACGCTCCCACCTCGTCGCTGTTGCGAATGGTTCTTGGGGATACGCTCGGCGAAATCCTCGGTGCCCTCATCGCCGCCGGTCTGCTGGCATTCGCGTGGAAAAATCGAAAGGCGGAAGCAGGCTCGCGGTCGTTCGTCTCCATCCTCGCCGCTTTTTTCACTGGCGCCATTC
This sequence comes from uncultured Acidobacteriaceae bacterium, assembly GCA_963838015.1. Taxonomy (GTDB): domain Bacteria; phylum Acidobacteriota; class Terriglobia; order Terriglobales; family Acidobacteriaceae; genus Sulfotelmatobacter. The sequence continues at coordinate 512,304 of CAWIPG010000003.1, forward strand.
TTGCTTTTCCGCTCTTCACTCCCTTCAATCAGGTCATGTTGATTCTACCGGCACTGCTCCTATTGCGTGATGCGGGGTCTTTGTCCAGATTCTCCCGTGGAGTTCTCATTGTTAGTCTCGGATGGCCCTGGATTATGTCTACAGTGTTGCTGCTGTTTCCTCCGGATTTGCACTCCCTGAGCCAACTCCCATTGTTGCCTTCTTTCATGGTCCCTTTTGTGCCGCTAATGTTTGCCTTATTACAAATGGCTCGGCGAACGAAGACGACCGACTTCCCTCTTCCCGCCGTTGGTTTGAAACACCCGTGACTACGGAATCATTATTGTGGGCCGCATGACGTCGAAAGCCGCTTCATTTCTTACCCTGCGCCGCGTGCGCGTGCATGGCCTGATCCTCGCACTCTGTCTCTGGTCTGTCTACATCTGGAACATGGCCACGCCCGGCCTCATCGATAGAGCCGGCAACTTCAAAGGCACAGACTTTCTGCATTTCTATACTCTCGGCTCGCTCGCTCGCGCTCACCGCGGCATCGATCTGTACAACATGCAGGCACAATCTGAACTTGCCGCTCAACGTGTCCCAGCCGCTGCGGGTATCCGCTATCTGCCGCTCTATCCTCCGCAAGTTTCGATTTTCTTCGCGCCTTTTGCGCGCTTATCTTATCCGTGTGCGCTGGTCCTGTGGCTCTCAATAAGCGCGCTCATTTATGGCCTGTGTTGCTATGCGGTCTGGCGCGCATGCCCCAACTTGCGCAACTACAAACTTACCGTTCTGATTCTTGCCCCGCCTTACCTGCCTTCTGGCACCTCATTGCCTGGGGACAAACCTCCGCTCTCGCTCTTGCCTGTTTCACTCTCGCATTTTTTGCCCTGCGCGCCCAGCGTGGATTCCTGGCTGGCCTGGCACTCGGATGTCTTGTCTTCAAACCACAACTCGCTCTCGCGGCCGGCATCGTCTTTCTGATAACACTTCGCTGGAGAGTTATCACAGGAGCGATTTTCTCGGCCGCTGCCCAGTTTGGCGTGGCTTGGCTCTACTATGGTATCGGCCCACTTCGCCAATGGATTCGTATGCTGCTCGATGCCCCTCGCCTGCTTCCGCTACTTGAGCCCCGCATCTACCAAACCCACTCCCTGCGCACTTTCTGGACGATGCTCATTCCCTGGCCAGCGGCATCTCTCGCGCTCTATATCATCAGCGCGATATTAGTATTGGCTGTTGCTGCCGCTAGCTGGCGAAGCCGAACTCCGTCGTCCTTGCGCTATTCGGCACTACTGTTCGCCACGGTCCTACTCGCTCCGCATCTTACCGTGTATGACCTCGTCATTCTCGCCCCCGCATTTCTACTGCTCTCCGATTGGGTTGTCGCTCACCCCGACCACCCCGCCACGGCTCAGTTCAAATTGCTCCTCTATCTCGCTTTCGTACTCCCACTCGTCGGCCTGCTCGCGCGTTGGACGCACCTTCAGCTTTCCGTCCCTGTGATGGCCGCTATCTTGTTTGGGATATGGAACCTCGGCAGGAAAACGCCGGTTCCGAGCTCTCTTTGATTTTGAAACTTTGATTTTGAAGCTGGGATTTGAAATTCGCTCGGACTTCGAGTCTATTGTCCGAACAAGAATCGCAACGCCTCAGGAAACCGCTCCGCCCATGCCGCTTCGTTGTGGCCGGCTCCGTCCTTAATCAGCAGCCGCAAACGGCTCTCGCTCAGCACCGCTCGCCGTATTACAGCCGCCAACTCCCGCACATCGTCTACCACAGAACGGCTGCGCTCCGCGTTCCCCGCCTCGGCTGTTCCTACTCCTAAAAATATTCGCTCCGGCCAAACTCTTACCGACCGGCTTTCTTTAATCGCCTGCCGTCCGGAAGCCCACAGCGACGGGCTCTCCAGCAGCAAGTGCCCAATTATTCCCGGCCGCGCCATCGCCGTGTACAACGCAATCAGTGCACCCAAAGACGATCCGCCTAGCCCTGTATTCTCCGGCCCAGTTGCAACGCGGTAAGTTTGCTCGACAAGCGGCATCACTTCCTTCATCAGAAAATCCGGATAATGCCGTCCCTGCACCCGCATCATCATCGGCTGCATCGAGCGGTACGGCATATATTCTCGAAGTCGGTTCTTGCCTGTATTATCCGTACCGACGATAATCATAGGCGGCACGGCGCCTTCGCGGATCAACCGATCCGCCGTCTCATCCACCTGCCACTCGACTCCGGCAAATGCTGTTGATGTCTCAAATAAATTCTGCCCGTCGTTGAGATAGAAAACTGGATAGAATCGGCCAGCATTCTGCACCTCGTCATACCCCGGCGGCAGCCATACCCGCAGGAATCGAGTATTGCGAAAGACGCGGCTGCGAAATTCATGGAGGCGCAGATCGCCGGTCGCTCCTTTGGCATGAATCACCTCAGAAACCACACCGCAACCGTTTTATTTTCTGGATTCTTGCCATCCGAAGAGCTTCAGCCGAGGAGTCCTGAACGCGCCTTGATCACGCCCGCCAAAATCGTAATCCCGACGATCAACACCAGCGAACTCAAACACAAAATGCACCACGTCTCCAGCACGTATCCTTCGACATATGTGAGATACAACGCAAACGCCAATCCGGCCAAAGCCGCCACCAGCAAACGCAGCGGCGTTTCCGCCCGCAATCGATAAACGGTTGCCAGCGCCAGCAGCACTGCGTATCCCACAACCCCAATCCCCGCCACCGGAATTCCCATTACGCTCGAATACTCACTCCGGTTCACGATATCGCAATTAAATCTCTCTCCCAATTCACAAAATGCCGTCGCCGACTTCGCATAATGCCGCTGCAAAGATACTGCCGACACCGCCGCACCAGCGACCGCCAATGTCGCAATCGCCAGCAATAATCGATTATTCTTCGTGGAAATTGCGCGGGTCTCAGCCGGTCGATCTTCAGGAGCACTCACGGCAAGCTACACCCAGTCTTATCGCTCAGCTCTTCCATCGGGAAAACGCCTTCGATCGGCTTGTTCGCCCCAAACTGCCAGCTCGGAAATAACTTCACCCCAGCCGCTGCGCATGCCGGCACAAGTCCATTCGTTCCCTTGATCGCGCACTCTACATAGGGCACGTACTGAAATGCCTTCCCAAACATGGCTTTCTGCTCGGCGCAGTGTGGACACCAGTACAACCCATACATCTTCACTTGTTTGGAAGCCAAACACTTCGCGAACCCATCGTAGCGATGATTTCTATATTCCCAGCCCGCGATCCAGGCGAGAACAAACAACAGCACAATCCCGCCCCACATCAGCATTCTCTTCCGCGCCTGCGGGTCCACCTCTGGTTCGCCAACCCGTTCTTCGTGGCGTTTTCGCCGCTCTTCCGACATGATTCCCTCTTATATCACGCTCTCAAGCCACAACTTCCAATGCTGCTGGCAGCACATCCAACTCCTTGCAATCGAGCGTCAGCACTTCCCCATCGACCATCACATCCACCGGCGCGTTCAAATCAAACTCCACGCACCGCACCGCTTTTCGCTCGGCCAGAGGATGCTCAATGTGCGTGCCGTCATAAAGTCCGGGCAGGTTTCGAATCAGCCCCAGCCGCCCGATCGCGCCCCACCGAACGTATTCGATCAATCCACTATTCACCTCAGCTTTTGGTGCGATCATCATTGTCCCACCGGTAAACTTGCTGTTGTTGAAGGTAAGAAACAAACAGCGCCGCCGGTCAAACTCCGTTTCTCCCTCAACGCGCACCGGAAACGGCCTTCTCTGCAACCGCGCCAGCCCTAGGAATATAGAAATAAAATATCCCAACTCTCCCTGACGGCTGAAGCGCCGCGCCCGCAACGTCGCAACGTCAGCCGGAAACCCAACACTCAGAAGATTAATGTAGTGAATCACTCCGCCGCCGTGCCGCAAACGCAGTACGTCGGAACTCCTGCTCCGCCCTGCAATCAGCGATTCAATCGCATGCTCCACTCCGCGATCGCTAAAATCCCGCAGAAAAGAATTCCCCGTTCCTAACGGTAAAAAACCCAGTGTGGGGCGGGCGCCCCCGCCCGCCTTGCCGGCGTCGGAACCACTGCCCGCACTCGCCTCCGGGAAAAGTCCATTCACCACTTCATACGAAGTCCCATCGCCGCCCACTGCAATAAACTTTCGCTGCCCGCGTCCGTAAGCTTCCCGCGCAATCCGCGTAGCATCCCCTGCACAGCGCGTCTCCACCACTTCAACAGTAACCCCCCCACTTCGCAAGCGCTCCAACGCCGAACCCAGCATCTTGCGGCTCTTCCCGCCTCCCGCCGCCGGATTCGCAATCGCCAGATACGCTTGCGCCGCATTCACAGCGCCACCACCACTCCCCGGTCAGTCGCTTTTCCAATCTCCTCCGCCAGAGCCTGCCGCTTGACCTTCATCAACGCCGTCCGCGGAAAATCTTTCTCCCAAATGATGTAGCCGCCTACGCGTTTGAAGTCCGGCAACTGCCGGTTCCGGGTCACGATCTCTCCCAGGAGCGCACTGTCGAAGCGTTGGTTCTGCTCCAGTCGCAGCGCCATCACCAGCATCTCCTGTCCCAATTTCTTCTGCGGCCACACATAGTTCGCAGCGAACACGCAGTATTCTTTCACCGGCAGTCCGTCGAAGACCGTCTCAATATCTTCGGGATAAATATTCTTCCCGCCTTCGGTGACGATCATGTTCTTCTTCCGCCCGAAAAGCTGCAGATGCCCGCCCTTGTCGAAGCGCCCCAGATCGCCCGTCAGCAGCCATCCATCGACAATCGTCTCCAACGTCAACTCCGGATCGTCCAGATACTGCGACATTACCGTCTTGCTCCGCGCCGCGATTTCCCCGATTCCCTCGTCATTCGGATTCAGCACACGCAACTCCACGCCCGGCAGCGGCTTGCCTACTGTATCCGCGCGAAATGGTTTCAAATCATTCAAAGTAAGCGCCGTTCCCGCTTCCGTCAGACCGTATCCATTCACAACGGGAATTCCGAGATCGTAGAAAAACTGCATCGTCGAAGGCTCCATAAACGCTCCTCCAGTAATCAGCGCCAGAAGCTCACTCCCAAACGCCCGATGCACCTGCCCAAGCAACATCCGGCTCACCTTCACCCGCGGATGGCTCCGCGTCAGCAACCGGTTGAGCCCAATCATTCGATTCAGAATTGCGCGCTTCCATCCCGGCAGTTCATCGAACTTTGCCCGCAGTCCGCGCTCCAGATTTTTCACGATCATCGGCACCAGCGCCACATAAGTAATCCGGTAGCGCACAAACGCATCCCGCACAAATTCCGGACGCAGCGTTCGCAAATGCACTACGCAAGCTCCGCACACAAACGGCCCAATGAATCCCACCATGAAATCGATCGCATGATTCGTCGGCAGAATGCTCAAATACCGCACCCCCGGCCAGAACGGATACCACGCAGTAAGCGCACGGCACTGCTCCAGATAATTTTCGTGCGTGAGCACGCATCCCTTCGGGCGCCCGCCCGTCCCCGACGAATACACAATGCACGCCACATCCTGCCGCTGGCGCATCACAAAATCCGGAGCGCCTTTGCGTTTAAAATCCTCCCACCGGAACGCCCCCGCCAACTCCGCGCCCAGCGGCGCTTCCGTCACCAGCACCATCTTCGCCTTGATCTCGTTAAACTCCGGCGCCTGCGTAATCGCGCGCCAAATAAAGTATTCCACCACCAATACTTTCGCCTTGGAATGCGCCAGCAACTGCAACTGCTCCGCCGCCGTCAGTTTGTAATCCAGAGGAACCAGCACACCGCCGCTATAAAAAATCGCATATGCGGAAATCAGCCACTTCGACTGGTTCGTCATCAGGATGGCGGCGCGATCCCCAGCATCAAAGTCGGCATCTTCCAGCGCGCGCGCCAAAGGCAAGCTGAGCTCTTTGAAATCGGAGTAAGTCAGTTTCGCTTTTTCCCGCTCGCGATCGGCTTCGATCAGGCAAGTCTCCGCCGCGTAGCGGTCCAGAGCATCGCGCAATGCTGCGCCCAGGCAGCTATATTTTTGGAGATCGAGCATAAGAGAAATTGCTGATTGTAGATTGACGATTGTGATTAACAACCTGGCTCTTACGCATTAATCAGCAATCAACAATCAACATTGGAGCCGTGATTAAAGCCTCGCCTGAATCTTCCCCGCGAGCGTACGAAAGTCAGAAACTCCCTGCAACTCATAATCCGGAAGCTCCACCCGAAAATGATTCTCCAGCTTGGTCAGCAGATCGAGCGTCTGCAAGCTGTCAATTCTCAGCGTCTTGAAAAAATCGTCGTCCGGATGCAATTTCTCCCGTGGCATCTTGAAGTGAGCCGCCGCGAGAGTCAATATTTCGTCCAGTGTCTGCTCTGCAGTAAGCATTTTTCCTCACCCAAAAATAAAGTCTTGTTATTCCGAACCGGGCCGAAGGCTCGGTGAGAAACCTGCTCTTGTTTTGCCTCGCGATGAACCCACGCGGTACGCGTTACGGCAAGTACGGCAGCGCGTCCGTACTTTCCACAAACTTTCGCAACCCTGCCTGTACCGCCGGACGCTCAAACAACTCGCAAAAAAGATCGATCTCCCGCCCCAACTCCTCCTCTGGAATCGGCTTAATAAACTTCTTCGCGGCCGCCGCCGTCGCGCGATCGAACTTCCCCAACTGCATTGCCGTGGCCCGCCCTGCCCGTAATGCCTCGCCTTCACCCACCACCTGGCTCACCAGCCCGATCTGTTGGGCCTTGGTCGGGTTGAAACTGCGCCCTGTAAGCAACAAATCCCTCACCACCGCATTGCCCAAATCCCGTTTCAGCCGCGGAATTCCACCGAAGCCCGGAATCAATCCCAGCCGCAGCTCGGGAAAACAAAACCGCGCCATCTTGTCGGCGATGATCAAATCGCAAGCGAGCGCCAGCTCAAACCCTCCCCCAAATGTCACTCCATGCACTGCCGCAATCGTAGTCAGAGGCGATGCATCAATCACGTTCAGCACACGGTGAATGCGTTCCAGAAAGTCCCGCACGCCCGCCAGAGCCTCGGCTTTTTCCATCGCCTGCGATCGCTGATAAAGCTCCCGCAGATCCGCACCGGCACAAAACCCCGGCTTCATCTCGCTATAAATAATGAGCGCATGAGCCTCCGCTCGCATATCTTCCAAAGCTACTGCAAACTTTTCCAACTCCACCAGCGACGCCGACCCCAACTCGTTGCAAGGCTCCCGATGCAGCGCCAATTCGATCACGCCATCGCGAACCGACCAGGACAAAGCGCTGCCATCGCCCCGGCTCACAATTTCCGCGTCGGCCTTCCCTTCGTGCACCTTAGTGTCCTTCGTGGTTACCAGCATTCCTAGCTCACACTACACAGCCTGCTTTACCCGGTACATTTCCTCAATCTCATGCTTCATCCGTGCGGCAATCGCATCTCGCTTCAGTTTTCCATTGACTGTGAGCAATCCGTTCTCGATCGAAAATGCCTCTGCCTGCACCACAAACGCCCGCACCTGCTTATAGTGAGGCAACTCCAGATTCACCGCGTCCAGCGCGGACTGCACCTGCTCCGCCGTAACATTACCGGTCACGATTGCCGACAAATATCCGCGCCCGTTCCCCACAACGACCACCTGCTGCGCTCCCAGCAAATTCTTCGCAATCGCACTTTCGATCGGCTCCGGAGAAATTTTGTGCCCCGAGCCCAGCACAATCAGATTTTTGATCCGCCCTGCAATCCGCCAATTCCCTGCTGCATTCATCTCGCCCTGATCGCCGGTATGAAACCATCCATCGCGCAGCGCCTCAGCCGTTTGCTCCGGCCGATTCCAGTAGCCTGTGAAAACATTCGGCCCGCGCACGACAATCTCATCATTCTCTCCTAACCGCATCTCCATGCCCGGAATCGCCGGGCCCACGCGCCCGACCTCCACGCGGTTCGGATCGTCCATGGTACAAATCGCCGTCGTCTCCGTGAGGCCGTAAACCTGCAGCACACGAATTCCCAGCATCATGAAATAGAGCTGCGTTTCCGCGCTCAGCGGCGCCGATCCACAAATCAGCGCCTTCAAATTTTTTCCAATCATCTTCTTTCGTATCGCCGGGAACACTAGCCGGTTCGCCAGTCCCAGCCACAACGCATCACCGGATTGCGGCTGCTTCTCCTGCTGCCGTACCCACGCCGCTTTTGCCCGCGCATAGATCGCCTGCGCAACTCCGCCGGTCTGCCAGAGTTGTTCGTCCACCGCACGCCGCATTCGTTCCAGCAACTGCGGCACATTTAGAAAATAATCCGGAGCCACCACTCGCATGTCATTCGCGATCTTCGACAAGTCCGTGTTGATCGTGACCAGGCTCCGCCGCTTCAGAAATGTCAGCAGCGCAATCCACGAAGCTGCGAAGGTGAACGGCAAATAATGAAACACGCGGTCTTGTCTGGCTGGACCAGACGCTGTACCTGGCGTCGTACCGGACATCAGCTCGCCCAACCGTTCCGCCGTCCGCTCCAGCATGAAGCCCACATTTGCCGCCGTCAGCACAACGCCTTTGGCCTCACCCGAAGTCCCCGACGTGTAGATAATCGTCACCGGACTATCTTTTCCCACCTGCAGCCGCTTTAGCTGCACGCCATCAACGCCCGCAAAAATCTCATCGAACAGAAACTGCGGTAGAGCTTCCGTCCAACTCTGCGCAATTCCATCGCGCAACGCCGCATCTCCACAGCACACCAGCGACGGCGTCGAGTCCTTCATCATCGCCACCAGCTCCGCCGGTGCTTGCCGCAAATAGAGCGGCACGACGACCAGGCCTTCGGCTATGAGGGCCAAATCCATTGCCACCCAACGAATGCTGTTCGCTGCTAACAAACCGCACCGATCGCCCGGCTTCAATTTCTTCGAGGCGACGAATGTTCTCGCCTTGCGCACCAGCTCCAGCAACTCGCCGCCGGTCACACATACTATTTCACCGTCGCGAATCTCGGCGAGAACCTGCGTATCCGCAGCCGCCTGCAGTTGTGAGAATATTTCTTCGATGAATGGAATGAATGCACTCAAGATGTGGATTGCAAACGTTAGCTATACGCCGCCACCAGCTCCCGCAGGCCCTGCCCCATCGGCGGCAAATAATCCTCCCAACTCCACTCGCCCCGCCGCGTCTCAAACTCCGGATACCTTCTCTGCACTTCCTCTTCAAAATAAACGCCCATGCGCGCCATCACTTTCAGATTTCGTACTACGGCCTGCGCGATTCCAGTCGCAATCGCCTCGCCCTCGCAACTCAACTTTTCCAGTGCCGCCAACAGCTTCCCTTCGAGCTCTGGATCATCGACAGTCATCAGCAAATCCTGATGTCCGCGCTCACGCATCAAATTCCGGATGCGCTCATCCATCGTAATTCCGGCCGAAGGCACCAGCCCAGGCATTGACGTCACAATCCCGTGATAGCGCGAGGACGCCATCGTGTGGCAAGCCCGCAGAATGCTCACCAGTTCGTACATGTTGTAATCGTCCGAGGTGAGAACCGGCACGCCGCCCAGCTTTTCGGAGATGCGGCGGGCCGGGCGCGCATCCAGCCGTTCCGTTGCCGCCAGGATCACGAAAACATTTTTCTTCTTGCGAAATGCATCAACAGCATTTGCAATCGCGTTCCAATACTTGTGATACGCCTGCTCCGCCGCAGGGCCCGAATTATGAAAATATACCGTGCGGTAGTGGCTGTCTTTATAAGCGCCGGTCAAACTCCGCACCGCATACTTTGCCACTGACGCCTTCACCGGCCACTCAAATGGATTGATCGGACACACCACCAGCACCGGCGTTCGTCCATCCCACCCAACTTTTCTCAACACGCTTTGTCCGTACTCCGGCAGCCGCGGTTCAAACGTCCATGCGGTATCGGTTCCTAACTCGGTCGGTACACCTAACTCACGTAACACTGTCCGCGATTCTTCGTTGCGAGTAATCACAAATGAGTTCCGGCAATAGCGCCCGCACATTTTCGCCACGAGCGAATCCATGTGCCCGGCCTCCGCGCCATATCCCACGGAAAGTTTGTTCTGCGCCGCTGCAATTCCAAGCGAACCAATCATCATCGTGGTCAGCGCGTTGGCAAACTTGCTCTTGAACATCGACCCTTCGCACGCCACCACTCCATCGTGCTGCGGAACTTCATTGGCCAGAAACGGCGGGAAAATATCTGGTAAATGAACCTGCTTCGTCCCCCCAAAATATCCGCGCGAGAAATCGAAGTTCTGGCTCATCACGCTGAAATCCACGCGTTCTGCGCCAAGAATGTGCCGGATCTGCCGCAGCATTTCTTCAACGCGCACATCCGACCCCATGTTGCGTGTGCCGTTATAGCCCGCAAACAACAGCTTCAGCTTTTCGCCCGGCTTCCAGCGCTTGCCTTCGCCAAGCATCCATCCGGCCTTGGCGCGTTCAATCGAAGTGCTCACCCAAGCTTCCAGAATAAAATCCATCATGCCGCATTTCCTCCGGCCTTCACCGGCCACGGCCGGTAGCTGTAGGCAAAATTATTCTCGCGGCTGAATTTCAAGAGGGGATAGCAATACTGCGAAAACGGTACCGGTTTTTTTCCCAGTTCGCGCGTCACGCGCGTGTTGTCGAACACCGTATTCCAAGTTAAATATGGCATGAACACTTTCATCAGCGATGCGCCTTTCGCAATCGCCCCTTTGCGATTCGCCAGAAAATTCACCGATCCGGCGAACGGTCGCTCCGCGATTGGCACAAATACCGGTGCGCGCTTCGCTTGCGCGCCCGCGAGAGCCTTGGTGATCTCACGAAACGTCTGCGAGCCCACGCCCGAAGAAAGATGATACGTATCGTGCTCTTGACGCTCCTTCTGGTGCAGCGTCGCAATCGCCTCGGCGACAAAATCCACATTCACAATATCGATCTTGTCCGTTGGCCGAAACGGCAGCGCCGGCAGCCCGGCCAGAAAGACAAACGCCTTCACCATATCAAACTGCGTCGTCTCCGCATACCGGCTGTCGCCCAACACAATGCTCGGCCGGAAAATCGTCTTCGGCGTCTCGGGGAGCAACACCCGCATCATGTGCTCGCAGAATTTTTTTGTCCGCGCGTACGGGTCGTAATCCGATCGCTCCCAGTCAATCGATTTATCTTCAGTCACGACTTCATTCTGCCGCTTGCCGGCCACAGCGACCGTGCTCACCAGGCTAAACCGCCTCAAGCCGTGATAATGCTCAGCCTGCCGCGCCAGCGTCAGAATGGTTAACGTACCCCGTAGATTCACATTCAAACAGCTCTTCTCCGACTTCCGGTTCAGTGACGCCGCGCAGTGAATCACCGAATCCGTCGTGTGAACCAGACGGTCATATTCATCGCGCGCCAATCCGAAGCCGGGCTCGGTTAGATCTCCGCGAAACACACGCACACGCGTCTGTAGAAATTCATAAAAATGCGGAAATTCCATATGAAGTTGCAGCGCCTGCCACAACCGGCCTTCGGCTTCGCTCACATCCCGCGCCCGCACCAGCACATTCAGCGCCGCGCCGTGATCCCGCAGCAAATTTGCCGCCACATGCGCCCCAATGTATCCCGTCGATCCCGTTAAGAATATTGCCATTCACCAATTCCGTTTCCTGAGCTTATGATCAATGTGTTCCCGTCTTCATCGTTTCACCATTCTGCAAACTCCGCGCCGGGCGCACCTCCAGCGGCCTGCCCTCAATCAACGGATAAGTCCACCGCCGCAGCGCCGGAATATGCACATTGATCCAGTAATCCCACCAGTCGAGCATCGGCGCCTTGTAGCCAAATTCTTCCTGCTCGTCCTTCACCAGCGCGTGCGAAAGTTTCTCCACATTGTCGGCCGCAAAATCGTGCTCATTAAACAGGATGAACGGCTCGAACAACTCAATCAATTTCTCCAACCGCTCCAAATTTCTTTCCGCCTTCACCAGAGGAGTTTTCTTCAGCGGCAGCGGAGACATAATCCGCTGAATCGATTTCACAATCGCCTTCTGCGCCGGCGCCGACATCCTCTGATACCGCGTCTTCGAGACCGGAATCGCGTCAAACCGCAGCCGCAGCCATGACTCCAATCCCTCCTGCGCGCGGTAATGTTTTCGGTGCGCCAGCGACGTCAACTCAATCGATCGTCCCATATCGCAAGGATTCGCTACCGAAGTCGCCAACTGGTAGAGCGCATCATGCCGCCGCTCCACAATCGCAGCCGCAATCAGCGTCATCCCCGCGCACACTGAATCCACCGGAATAATATCCAGCCGCTTGCTTTCGTTCGTCGGCAGCTGCCGAAAATATGTGCCCAATAAATAAGAGAGCGACGCCGATGTATTGATCCCCTCATTCCATCCCAGAAACGGCTTCGCTACCGAGGTCTCCACAATTGCCGGACGCACCACCGCAATCGGCAAGCCCGCACCGTACTTCACCATCAGCGACTCTGCCAGGCTCTTGGTCAGCGTGTAAGTATTCGGCCAGCCGAGTTCCTTCGCGCGCCGCGTCCCCGCTTCCGTCAAATATGTCTTCAGCCAACGAATCCTGTTCTTGCGGATCTGGTTCTCCAAAGCCGCGCCCTGCAAGCCTTTCGCGGCATGTTCATTGGCCAGCGATTGCATCTTCAACCCGGCCGTCACTTCCTCACTTTCGGCTTGCGCTTCAGCCTTGGCAATCACCTCGTGCAGTTCGCGCCACTCTTGCTCGGCATCAAAATTCGGCACGCGATGCGGCGTGTAATTCGGAACCAACTTCTCTGCTACGCGCCCATCGCGCTCACCCGCCACGTAGCAGGTGGATAAATGCAACAGCCCGCCATGCTCCGTGCCCCGCACAAATTCCAGGATGTTCATCGCCGCATCGGTATTGGTCGCGAGCGCATCCCGCAAATCCGGATTGAAGTCCGTCAATCCCGAACTGTTTACGATCAAATCAAGATTTTTCTGCAACCGCCGCGCCACTTCCGTATTCAGCCCCAGTCCCGCCTGTGCGACATCGCCTTCCACCACTTCAACTTTTTCCCGCAGATAGTCTGCAAACGACGCGCCATACTTTTCAAACAGCGGATCGAATACCGGCGATTCCTCCACCATCTTCTCGAAGCGCCGCTCCGCCGGATTCGATTTCTGCCGCCGGATCAGCAGATAAATCCGTCCGATCTCCGGCAGTTCCAGCAGCGTATTCGCCAGCCACACTTTGCCAATAAATCCGGTCACGCCAATCAACATCACATGCCGGCCCGCCAGAGCGCGCCGCACGGAAAATCCCGCTTCCTGCCGCCGTCCCTCAAAGTGCACAATCGGATGATCCTGCGCGGTCGATTCCCTCCCCGCCCCAATCACCGCCGCACGCAATTCCTCGAGCGAAATATCCAGTTGCCGCGCCAGCGTCTTCGGAGCCCGCCGCCCATCCGGACTCTGCTCGCGAATCAGCGCAAACCCGCCCCGCGGCCGTATCACCGGCTCCAACAATCTCCCCGTAGCTACGCCGTCGCGGAATTCCAGCCGGTTTGCCACCAACCGTTTCACTCCCAGGTGCTGCGCCAGCGGCTTCATCACATGGTCCAGCCCCTGGCTCACCAACACCACGTCCGCTCCCGCGCGCACCAACTCCTGCACGCGCTCGACCCCGTGCGCCTTCAACCGCGGCTTCAATTTGTATTGGAAGTATTCCTCGCCCAGCAGATCCAACCGGTCCTGCGTCACTCCCCGCAGCGTCGTATGCACTACGCGCGTGGCAAACTTCCGGTTCGTGGAATAAAGGAATGGGCGCAATAGCGCCATCAGCAAGATCAGCCCACGCCGCTGAAAGCGCTCCGTGAAGGTCTGAGCATTCCAGGTAAAGAAGGCCACCGGCTGCACCACGGTCAGATCAAGCAGGCTTCCTTCCACGCGCCAGTACACAGTAGGGGATGCAACCGTAGACACTGCCGCCGTCACGCTGGGGGGTGCGCTGGATTTGTGGTTGGTCGATTCCAAAATATGCTTCGTCCCCGCTACAGATCCTCCGTCGACGGGTTCTCCGTAGAAAGGCAGACGAATCTCCTATTGTAAACAAAGCCTCCAATCCCCGCGAGGCAGTTCCGCAACTTGCCCTCAGTGAGTTACCCTGTGTGACCCTGTGCCCTCTGTGGTTAAAGATTTTAGGACACTACCCCGCTCCTTTATTCATACTCTCGTAACAATCTTTCCGTATAGTTTCCACCTTTAAGGCAATAGAACTCCAATCGATCACGACCCGAGGAATAATCATGGCTTCGACCAGCGTACTGGACCAGAAACTCTCCCGTTCTCCCGGCAAGATCGGCATGCTGGTTTTCGGCATCGTGCTCGTTATAGGGGTCGCCTACGCCGGTTCCAGCTTGCTGCATGATCTTTCTTACGTCCACAACGAATCCATTCTTCCCTACCTGTTGCTGGGTCTTGCGCTGCTGGTCGCCCTCGGCTTTGAGTTCGTTAACGGATTCCACGACACAGCCAATGCCGTGGCCACCGTCATTTACACACACTCGCTTGAGCCTCACATCGCCGTGGTCTGGTCCGGCTTTTGGAATTTTCTCGGCGTTCTGGCCTCTAGCGGCCTCGTGGCCTTCGCCATCGTCTCGCTTCTGCCAGTCGAACTAATCTTGCAGGTCGGCAGCAAAGCCGGATTCGCCATGGTCTTCGCTCTGCTGGTCGCCGCCATCATTTGGAACCTCGGCACCTGGTGGTTCGGACTGCCCGCCTCTAGTTCGCACACGCTCATCGGCTCCGTGATCGGCGTCGGCATCGCCAACCAGCTTATGAACGCCCGAACCGGTACCAGCGGCGTCGATTGGGGCCAAGCCGCCAACATTGGCAAGGCGCTGATACTCTCTCCCATCGTCGGGTTCGGGTGCGCCGGTCTCCTGCTACTGCTCGCGAAATCTCTCATCAAAGATCCCAAACTTTACAAAGCTCCCGAAGGCACCGAGCCGCCTCCGTTCTACATCCGCTGCCTGCTTATCCTTACTTGCACCGGCGTCAGCTTCTTCCACGGTTCCAACGACGGGCAGAAAGGCATGGGTCTCATTATGCTCATCCTCATCGGCACTGTGCCCACGGCCTACGCTCTCAACCACGCCATCACCTACCAGGACTCGCAGGATTTCATCGCCATCTCTCAGCAAGCCGCTAACGTTCTCAACAACTACGTGAGCCCCAACGCCGCCGTCGGCGACGCCCACGACGACGTCACTCAATACATCCGCGATAAGAACTTCACGCCCAACACCATGCTTGCCCTGCGCACTCTGGTCAGCGACATCGGCAATGAGACTGCCCTTTACAAGGAGATGAAGAACATCCCCAACGACCGTGTGCGCAACTTCCGCAATGACATGTACCTGGTCAGCGAGGCCATCCGCCTGATGCAGAAGAGCGGCAACCCGAGTTTCTCCGCCTCTGACACCGCGATCCTCGCCAACTACAAGAAACACATAGACCACGCCACCCGCTTCATTCCTCTCTGGGTAAAAGTCGCCGTAGCCATGGCTCTCGGCCTCGGCACCATGGTGGGCTGGAAGCGCATCGTGGTAACCGTCGGAGAAAAAATCGGCAAAAGCCACCTCACCTACGCCCAAGGCGCAGTCGCCGAAATCACCGCCATGGCCACCATCGGCGCTGCCGACGGCTTTGGCTTACCCGTCAGCACCACCCACGTACTCTCCTCCGGCATCGCTGGCACCATGGCCGCCAACCACTCCGGCATCCAGTGGTCCACCGTGCGCAACCTCGCTCTGGCCTGGGTTCTGACGCTGCCGGTAGCCATGCTGCTCTCGGGATCGTTATTCTGGCTGTTCAGGAAGACGTTCTAGAGACAATCCATACATTAGGCTTGTGCAATGTTTGAAAGGGAGCGGCTTTAAGCCGCTCCGCCGAATCCCTATATATAAAACCTTGTCATTCCTCACCGGGCTGAAAGCCCAGTGAGGAACCTGCTTTTTTCATGCTGGAAAACTGATCTGTTTTGGCATATACTCTTGTATATGCCAACCCAGCCCCGTAAAGCCAAGTTGTTTATGAACAACCGCAGCCAAGCCGTCCGTCTGCCCAAGGACTTTCAATTCAAAACGGACGAAGTATTCATCCGCAAAGAAGGCGAGGACTTAGTCCTCTCGCCCCGCCCCTCCGATTGGTCCTCCTACTTGTCAGACGCACCAGTCGCTTCCGCCTCTTTCCTGGAGGATATCGAGGATCTTCCCGTACAAGAGCGCGAGCCCTGATGCCGCGATACATGCTCGACACCGACACCTGCTCCTACATCATGCGGCGCTCGCATGATGCCCTTCTAAAACGGCTCGCGAAAGTTCCCATCAGTGACGTCTGCATCTCAGTGATCACGAAGTCGGAACTCCTATTCGGAGTCGAGGTATCTCCAAAACGCAAACAGGACGAAGCAGCGCTCGCCGCTTTCCTGCGCTACGTCGAGGTTCTGGATTTTCCCGACGAAGCATCTACGCACTATGCGAAGATACGTGCCGATCTGAAATCTCGCGGCTCGATGATCGGAGCCAACGACCTATTCATCGCCGCCCACGCTCGCAGCCTGGGCCTGACACTCGTCACCAACAACACCCGCGAATTTAAACGCGTCCGCAGTTTGTCCATAGAAAACTGGACGCAACCCTAAATAATCTTGTCATTCCGAATCGGGCTGAAAGCCCGGTGAGGAACTCGCTTCTGATTTGCTGAAAGAGCCTCAGCGCCGAGCCGAGCACGACCGGGAAGGGCACGACTTCAATCGTGCCGCCAATCGCCCGGTAGCATGCGGGCTTCAGCCCCTGAGGTACGCTCTTTGAGATAGTCGACAAATCGCATAAGATCACATCTTCAAAATATTCACCACCACGAAACTCTAATGGCGAAGAGTAACATCGCGACAAAACCATTCAACTGGCGGTTGCCGCTCTACACCACATTAGCCACACTCGGTATCTGTCTTCTTGACGCACTCACGGAATCAGCCGGGATACTCTATTTCTTGCTGGCCGTCCTTGTAAGCGTTCTCCTCTTCATTTTTCTGCTGTCTGCTGCTGTGGCAAAGAATCGCCGCCTTTGCCTATCCATATTGTCCGTACTCGTGGTTTATTCGATTCTTTCGTTTGTCCTATTTAAAAGTCATTACGTCATTCGCAACGCTGCTCATTGGTCTTTGTGGTCACCCATGTACAAAGCCGAGGTTCTAGCACAGCCGGCTCCGGCGAATGGAGAATTGAAGCACATCGAATGGGATGGTTGGGGATTCCCCGGAGTCGGTGACACTACCGTCTATCTCGTCTTCGATCCGACGGACTCCCTTGCAGCAGCGGCCAAGAAACATCAGCCCGGGAAGTTTGACGGCATCCCCTGCACGGTTCCACTCGTTAGCCGCATGCAAAGCCACTGGTACGCTGTTTTGTTTTACACGGAGCAGCGATGGGGCAAACCAAATCAAGGCTGTAACTTCTAGTCGAGCCTCTCTCAGGTCATCTACAAATTCGTGTCGTAAGTGCCAACCACAAGGCCGTGCCCTCCCGATTACCCACCCCCGCCTCAATTCCCCGCTAGAATGTATTTTCATCAAGGACTCATTCTTCCATGGATAAACTCGTAATCCGCGGCGGCGAGCCGCTGCTCGGCACCGTCCGCGTCAGCGGCGCAAAAAATGCAGCGCTGCCCTGCATGGCCGCCGCGCTGCTCACCGACGAACCGGTCATCCTCGAAAACATTCCGCAGGTACGCGACATTCAAACCACGCGCAACCTGCTCGCCGCCATGGGCGCCGAGGTCGAACTCGGCTACGGACGCGCCCAGCACCGCACCACGTTGCACTGCAAAAATCTCGTCAGCCCGGAAGCTTCCTACGAACTGGTCAAGACCATGCGCGCCTCCACGCTCGTCCTCGGACCGCTCGTCGCCCGCTGCGGCCGCGCCCGCGTTTCGCTGCCCGGCGGATGCGCCATCGGCAGCCGCCCCATCGACCTGCACATCAAAGGACTCGAACAGCTCGGCGCAAAAATTACGCAAGATCACGGCTACGTCGAAGCCACCGCCGATCGCCTCAAAGGCACCGAAATTGTTTTCGACAAAATCACCGTCACCGGCACCGAAGATCTGCTCATGGCCGCCACTCTCGCCGAAGGCGAAACCATTCTGCAGAACTGCGCTCGCGAACCCGAGGTCGCCGACCTCGCCGACCTGCTCAACAAGATGGGAGCGAAGATCGAAGGCGCCGGCACCGCGACCATTCATGTGAAAGGCGTGAGCAAATTGAAAGGAGCGAAGCACCGCATCATTCCCGACCGCATCGAAGCCGGCACATTTCTTATCGCCGGCGCCATGACCGGCGGCGACCTCAACATCGCCGGATGCGATCCCTCGCACCTCGACGCGATTCTCGGCAAGCTCAAAGAAGTCGGCGTTAAAACCAAGTCCACCGCCGATTCCGTCCGCGTCATGGGCGACCATCCCTTCACCGCCGCCGACATGAGCACCGAAGAATATCCCGGCTTCCCCACCGACTGTCAGGCGCAATTCATGGCGCTGGCCACGCAAGCCGAAGGCGCTTCCGTTATCACCGAAAATATTTTCGAGAATCGCTTCATGCACGCGCAGGAACTCATTCGCATGGGCGCGAACATTAAGATCGAAGGCCGCCGCGCCGTAGTCCGTGGTAAAACTCCGCTCAGCGCCGCCGCCGTTCTCGCCAGTGATCTCCGCGCAAGCGCATCACTAGTCCTCGCCGCGTTAGTTGCTGACGGCGAAACCATCATCAACCGCGTCTACCACATCGACCGCGGCTACGAAAACATCGAAGAAAAACTCCGTGCCGTCGGGGCTCAAATCAAGCGCATCGGCGAACTGTTTCCCAAGAAAGCCGCGCCAGCACGCGCCTAGGACTCGGACGCGCATTTCTCCGCAATCTCCGCGAACCCGTCGCAGGAAAATTACGAAAGCGTGGACCACCGTGGAAGAGCAGCGCTTCAGGGCCGCGTCAGTGCCTATAGAAGACTGGGCTTCAGCCCCCGTGGTCGTCCTCTAAGTTGCTTCCACCCACGCTGGGCTCGTATCGATTACGCGACGCCTAAAATTATTATCTTGAACATATTTTCGCGCAGTGGTCTCATGCGTTGACGGTCGATAACAAACTTGGGTGACAATATGAGCGACGGAAATCCGGCGGTGGAAACGACACGGCGACAATTGATAGTTGGAGCCGCAATCACCTTGGGTGGTTTAGCTCTCGTATCAACCAAACTCCACGCCGTAGCCGACGATGGAATCTCTCACGACGCCGATTCGATCCATCAGGAGCCACTTTTCAAGGCCAGCCGCAGCCGCGTCTACGAAGCGCTCCTGGACGCGAAACAATTCAACAAGGTCATCGAGCTCAGCGGAGTCATGCAGGCCATGCACTTGGGCAACAAGCCCGCCGAGATCAATCGCGAACCCGGAGGCGCGTTCGCACTCTTCGGCGACTACATCACCGGACGCCAAGTCGAACTCATTCCGAACCAGCGCATCGTGCAAGCCTGGCGCGCCGGAAGCTGGCCCGCGGGCGCCTATTCAATTGCGAGGTTCGAGCTCGTCGAGCAAGGCGCCGGCACAAAAATCGTATTCGACCACACCGGCTTTCCTAAAGGCGAAGCCGAATCCCTCGCTTCCGGATGGAAAGCCCACTACTGGGAGCCGATGCAGAAGCTCCTCATTTAGTGTCCGTCGTTTTTCATGTGTGCACGACGAACTCCGATTTTGGGTGGCGCAGCGCTTCAGCGCTGCGATAAACCTCAAATCCCGTAACTCTGCCGCATCAAACAAAAGCCCGGCATCGCTGCCGGGCTTTCAAAACATCACCACAAGCCAATCTACTTTTTAGTAAACGGTTCGCTCTTCGCAGCCACACGAGCGATATCGTCATTCGTATAGGTCCGCACCGCATGCTTGCCGCTCTTCGCCGCCGTGGACGCTTCCACCGCGCTGGCGCTCTGCTCAACTCCTACGTAATACGTCCACGTCGCGCGTTCTTCTCGTACAGGACCGCGCTCGCCGCGTCCGTCGCGCATGCCCATCATTTCCGGACGCATTTCCTCCGGACGCATGGGCTCGGCGTGCGGCAACCACACCGCGCGTCCAATCGCCGGGCTTCCTCCGCCCGAATACCAGACCACTTCGGTGTGCACCGAGTCCGTGTCCGCCGGAATCATCAACATCGTCGAATTCCGCGCGCCCGCCTGCAATCCGGCCGTAGCGTTGCTCGCGCCCACCGGCGAAGACGTAACCGTTTCAAACGCCACGCTGGGCGTGGTCAACAGCGGCACATACGGCCCGCACCCATACGGACAATACCCTGCCACGCCTCGTCCGCCGTCCTGACCAAATGCCAGCGCCGAGAAAACCACTACCGCCAAACCCACCACAAATCCACGCATACCCACCTCCGGGGAAACCTATCCAGAACCAAGGAAGCAGGTCGCGTGCCAGCCTGCGGGTTCCGAGAATTCTGCCGAGATTGCCCGGATTTGTAGTGTTTTATACCATGCATTGTCGGATTACCCCCTCATCCAATGCGCAAGAAGATGCCTACAAATTGCAGAAAAATATCTTGTTAGTGGTGCTTCTGTAACGCAGATGTTTTGAATTTCCATCCCCATCGGTTGGAGGGGCACAAGCACCGCATTGCTGTGCCGCTTGGAGATTTCGTAACTGTTTGACGAGCTTACTCTCGGACCTCGTCACAAAAAGGTCTTAATTTTGCAGTTCGCCCGCTGAATCCACTTGACTTCAGCACCGGGCGGGGCTAAAGTCTCACCTCAAATCGAAGGTGCTCCTTCGAACTGCTCCGGCTCCTTGATTCCCCTTTCTAGCCGGATCGGTCGGGCCCAAAAACTGATGACGTTGAGGTGTATATGGCTCTTCTATTGCGCGTTCGCGCGAGCCTTTTGCTGGCCGGAATGTGGGTGCAGCACCACTCCATGGAGATTATTCTCGCGTTTGCGTTTGGGCTGCCCTTGGCCTACTTTGCGGGAGTGTATTTTGAGCATCCCGATCCTTTCGTCGTCTATGTGGTCGCCGATAGTGACACAAACGATAAAACGCTGCGGATTTTTCGCGATAAATCGAAGGGCACCTTGGCGAGGATCGGCGATGTCGATGTCACTGTCCAACTGGTGCACCTGCAGGACAACTCGGAGGAGACAATTCAGAGGGTAGCTGAGGACCTGACGAGCCGGTCCGATACGTTGATGGTCATCGGGAGCGGGCGCAGCCAGCTTACCGAGGAATCTTTGCCTGTTTATTTCAAAGCAAAGCCAAGAATCCCTTACTTGGCAACAACGGCAAGTGACAGCGATCTGCTGAAGAATTGTGATGATAATTGCTATGAGTGGAGTGTGTTGCGCTCGGTACTGCACAAGGTGCAATTTGCTCCTCTGCTACAGCTTTCTCCAACCAACAGAATCCAGGCCTCGTCAGCAGTTGAGTTCGCCATCGAAAACACAAAGTATCGCTTTCTGATCGTGTATGGAGACGACTCCCAGAATAAGTCTTATACAGACGATCTGGTGAATGAGTATGAACAGGCCATCCTCGGTGAGGCCAGGGAAGGAGCCGTTAAGGTCAACAAGTTCGAACTGAATGCTCTGCCGGACGATGCGACATTGAGAGGCATGCACCCGGAGTGCGTTTTGTATGCCGGCAATTTTGGAGAAGCTCAGACTCTGTTCGACCGATTTTCGCGCATCAGTACTGCCAAGGAGCAAATTCTGATGATTCTCTCCGATTCTGTAATCCAGACCAGTGGCTCGGAGTTGCAATTGTCGAAGGCGTTCAAGTGGACATCCAAAACCACAATCCTTCCGGTGCGATTTACCCATCAGACCGTCGCGTCAGACTATAACAATCACGTGAGCACATATGACCGCGACGCATTTGCCATCGCCAAAACGCTAATCGATGACCTGAATGATCGCGGTGTTGATCTGCGAATGCGGCTCAAGTCATTACTGCACATTCACAGCGCCCGCGATGCGCGTAGAAACCTCGATCGTGTAATGAGGGAAAACAACGGAGTACGGACCTGGTATGTTGGCGAGGCGTTGCCGGGAGAACGTCCCGTTACCTATATCTTCAAGGGGACCAACCAGTACACCGGGATATTTCACGTCTGGAAGTTACAAGGTCCGGAAACTAGTCCGGGACCTGGGATGGATGATGTGGATCACTGGCATCCCGGTCGCGGAATCACTTCAGCTCAGGAATCAGCTACGCTCTCAGCGCAGAAATGATCGAGCGGGCGGCTTTGCCTGGATCAGTCGGGTCCGTAACGAGACTAGCTTATCGAAGGCCAGGTTACGTCCGTCACGCCAACCACTCCGCCCGCCTGTGCTAGAAAGCAATCATGGGGCGTTTGCACAAGGTCGGGCTTATCGGCGTCATTTTGATATTTGGCTTGTGGGGGAGCTATCACTTCAACCATGCCAGAGTCAATGAAGACCCCACATCGGCGCCTGATCTCGCCGAGGCAACCGAAGCGGCGCAGCCTGTGCTGGCGGCGCTGGAAAAATACCATGCCGCGAACGGTCTTTACCCCATGACGTTGGATCAGTTGACTGCCGCGGGCTTCACTGGGCACCTGCCTGAACACGGCCAGCATGGCTTTCTATATTCTGGCGACTGGGTGTATAAGTCGGACGCATGCGCGGCGCGCGAGAAGCAGCTGCATGGATGGGTAATGAAAGAGGTAAAAGAGTATCAGCAGCAGATCGACGCGTTTAAGCAGGAATGCGTGACCGGCTACCGCGAGTACCAGCTTCAGTCCGGTGATTTTCCACTCAGTGCGCAGAGTCAACAGAATAGTGAACGCTGGGCGTACTTCGATTCAAGGACCCGCAATGGAAGCTGGGGTGGTGCGCAGTAGGAAGGCGCAACGAGGAAACCGGCACGAACGGCATCTGTCGATGGCGACAACATGGGCAGGTTGTGTGGTAGGGGTTTGGGTGGTTGAAGGAAATGTCGGCAGATAATGTCGCGGGACTGATGCTCACTTCGAGAAGATCAAAATCCTAAACAGGGTGAGAGTTGTGGAATCCCACCTTTGGCAAAGTACGCCAAAGATGGGGCACCCGGCAAACGGGCCGGGTGTATACTCGGTCGCGCATCGCATTTGTGCGGCTGGCCCATCCCCCACGGCTAGCCAAGTCTGAGCAATTCAGGAGTCCTTCCCATGATATCGACATTCAAACAGCCCCTACTTCACGGCGCCTTATGCGTGACCTTTATCGCCGTGTTGCTCGCGAGCTGCACCCTGGCCGCTGCTCAAACCGAATTCCTCGTGTACTCTTTTCCCCTCGCGACCGACCACTCCATGGCCGCAGGTTGCCAACCCAAAGGGAACTTGGTTGCCGATAGCGCGGGAAACCTCTACGGTACGACCGCATATTGCGGAGTCGGCGCTGGAACTGTCTTTGAGCTGGTGCGGCCTGTATCCCCGAGCACGCAATGGACGGAGACCGTGCTCTATGACTTCACCGGGGGCATTGACGGCAGCACCGACGGGAGATACCCACAGTACGGAGTCGTTTTTGACGCAGCCGGTAACCTCTACGGCACCGCTCTCGGCGGCGCAAATGGCTTAGGCGTTGTCTTTGAGCTGTCCCCTCCTGCTACCGAAGGGGGTCCATGGACGGAATCTTTGCTCTACAGTTTTCAGGGTGGACTTAACGACGGCGCGCTCTCGCCTTCGGTTGGGAGCGATGCGCAGACGGGCGATGTCGGAGTGGTTCTCGATGACCTTGGCAACGTCTATGGCGTGACTCCATATGGCGGCAGCGGCGGACAGGAATACGGTTTCACTAGCACCGGAGTTGCATACAAGCTGACGCCTCCCGCCACACCCGGTGCGGCGTGGACGGAGACTGTGATCCACAAGTTTCTCGCTAGAAACGGCACGGTCTATCCATCAGGTGCTCCGGTATTCGACGCGAATGGCAATCTATACGGCGGGACCGGAGGGGGAGAGTCCATCTCCCATTCCATCGGCGCAGCGGCTTATCGGCTCAACCCTCCAGCCACAGGTAGCGGACTATGGACTTTAAGATTACTCTACTCGTTCGGGGGGCCCGGGGATGGACCTCAAAACAGCCTGACTTTTCACAACAATGGCCGCCTCTACGGCACAACAGAGCTTGGCGGCGATTTCGGGGCAGGCACCGTTTTTGAGCTTGTGTTTCCTGTGACGGCTGGCGGTGCGTGGACCGAGAATGTCCTGCACAGCTTCAATGGCGTCGCCGGTGACGGCCTATATCCTATGGCCAACGTAATTTTCGACAAGGCGGGAAATCTTTATGGCACAACTCAGGATGGTGGAAGTGGCGAGCCTAGCTATTCCTGCTACAACACAGGTTGCGGAACTGTCTTCGAGCTGACTCCGCCAGCTACAGAAGGCGGCGATTGGACGGAGACCACACTGCATAGCTTCCCCCCTCCCACCACAACGGACGGAACAGAACCTGATTATGGCCTTTTTCTCGCCAGGAACGGCACTCTTTTCGGCGTCACTGCAGAGGGTGGGCGGGGTTCGGAGGGAGCAGTGTTTGCGGTCATCCCGTAGTTGGAGTCCGGTGAGGAACCTGCCTTTCTAGTTCTACTTTCAAATAAAAAGGCCGCGACAGTAGTCGCGGCCTTTTCAGTTATTAGGTTCTATCCGTGCCGATCCGTGTAAATCCGTGGCAAAAGGTTCTAGTGCCTTCCGCCGCCAGATCCGCCGCGTCCGCCACGATCTCGTCCGCCGCCACCGGGACGACCGCCACGACCGCCGCGTCCACGATCACGGCCTCCGCCACCAGGACGTCCACCGCGTCCGCCACGGTCTCCGCCATGCGGCCGATCACTGTGAGGACGGTCACCGCCGCCTACCGGCGCGGGTCCTCCCTCGCGATTGAAGTTTGGCTCATCGTCGGGAAAATCTCCGCCGCCTTCGATCACCATCGATCCAGTCAACACGGGAGCGGGCGCCGCTTCGGCTCCTTCACTCGATTCGGCTGGCGGCGCGCCATCACCTCCGCCCATCTTCGCGCGCTGCTCTTTCAGAATCGCTTTGCGCGAAAGGCGAATGCGATTGCCTTCAACGGCAAGCACCTTCACCAGCACCTGATCGCCTTCCTTGAGTTCGTCGCGCACATCGGCAATGCGATGCTCCGCCACTTCGCTGATGTGCAGCAAGCCATCGGTGCCGGGAATGATTTCGACGAAGGCGCCGAAATCGGCGAGGCGCGTGACTTTTCCCAGATAGGTTTTTCCTACTTCCGCCGTAGCCGTGAGATCGCCGATGATCTGCAGCGCCTTGGCCGCCGACTCCTGATTGCTCGACGCAACTTTGACCAAGCCGGAATCTTCCACGTCGATCTTCACTCCGGTTTGCTCGACGATCGAGCGGATCATCTTGCCGCCCGGCCCAATCAGGTCGCGAATCTTATCGACCGGAATTTGCACGGTGTAGAAGCGCGGAGCGAAGTCAGAAATCTTCTCGCGTCCCGCGGTGATGACTTCTTCCATCTTGCCAAGAATGTGCAAGCGTCCGCGCTTGGCCTGCGCCAGCGCTTCGCGCATGATCTGCGAAGTGATGCCGGCAACTTTGATATCCATTTGCAGCGCGGTGATGCCATCCTTCGTGCCGGCAACTTTGAAGTCCATGTCGCCGTAGTGATCTTCCGCGCCCGCAATGTCGGTGAGAATGGCATACTGCTCGCCTTCTTTCACTAATCCCATCGCGACTCCAGCCACCGGAGCTTTCAGCGGAACGCCCGCATCCATTAGCGAAAGCGAAGCGCCGCAAACCGTGGCCATCGACGACGATCCGTTCGATTCCAGAATGTCCGACACAACGCGCATCGCGTAAGGCCACGACTCTTGCGACGGCAGCACGCCCGAAATCGCGCGCTCCGCCAGCGCTCCGTGCCCAATCTCTCGACGCCCCGCACCGCGCATAAACGCCACTTCCCCCACCGAAAACGGCGGGAAGTTATAGTGGAGAAGGAATCTCTTCTTGGCTTCGCCTTCGAAGCCTTCGAGGCGCTGCATGTCGTCGCTCGTGCCGAGAGTGGTGGTGACCAGGGCTTGCGTTTCGCCGCGGGTGAAGATGGCACTGCCGTGGGTGCGGGGCAGAACGCCGGCTTCGATCCAGATGTCGCGGACTTCGTCGAAGGCGCGGGCATCGGGGCGACGCTTCTTTTCCAAAACTTCTTCGCGGAAGATGCGTTCGCGGAGAACTTCGTAATACTGTTTCAACTTCGCGAGGGCTTTTTCGTCGTCCTCGGGAATTTCCGCTTGCAGTTTCTTCTTGATGTCTTTGATCAGCGTGTGGCTCTCGGCCTTGGGATGCTTCTTGGTGTCGAGCGCATCGGACAAATCCGCGCCTACTTTTTTCTTCAGCTGGTCGTAATATTTCTGATCGAATTCCGGCGGGGTGACTTCACGCTTTTTCTTGCCGGCCTTGGCGCGCAGATCGTTGAGAGCGGCGCAGATCTTCTTTACTTCGGTGTGGCCGAATTCGATGGCGTCGACTACCGTCTCTTCGCTCACTTCTTTCGCGCCCGACTCGATCATCACGATGAAGTCGGAAGTGCCTACGACCATGATGTTCAAAGTGCTCTCGCGCATTTCATCATACGTAGGATTGATGACGAAGTTTCCGCCGACCTGGCCTACGCGGACTGCGCCGATGGGACCGAGGAACGGAATATCGGAAAGCGTGAGCGCGGCGGATGCGCCGTTGATGCCGAGAACATCGGGATCATTACTGCTGTCGGCGGAGAGCACGAAGGCGATGACCTGGGTTTCGCACTTGAAACCTTCGGCGAACATCGGCCGCACGGGGCGATCGATCTGGCGACTGGTGAGCACTTCGCGCTCGCTCATGCGGCCTTCACGCTTGATGAAGCCGCCGGGGAAGCGTCCGCCGGCGTAGGTATATTCGCGGTAATCGACGGTGAGGGGGAAGAAATCGATGCCTTCGCGGGGATCGGCGTTGGCGGTTGCGGTGGCGAGGACGACGTTGTCGCCCTGGCGGACTACGGCTGAGCCGTGCGCCTGTTTGGCTAATTTTCCGGTTTCGAATGTGATTTGTTTGCCGCCGGCGAGGTCGACTGTAACGCTGCTAACTTCTGGTTTCATGTTTCATCCTTCTTATAGTAGTCAGGAGGGCAGGCGCGCATTTCCGCTTTCGGCGTCGATGTTCTGTCTGGGATGGAAAGGCGCGTTCAGCCATGGGGGTTGAACAAGAAAAGCGGCAGCCATGAGAGATTGGTTCCGAGGCAGGCTCGGAAGACGTCTTCGATAATACGCACGGTGTGAATTGGCTCAATGCTGTACCGGCTTCGAGACGAAGGCGGCGTTCTCTTAGATACTGTGTCGGGAAATTCTTCCTTGGAGGATCTCTTCATCGGAAAAGATCGTTCTTAAGAGGAGGGTAGGTGCTTCATCGCATCCCACTTCTCGCAAAAGACGCGAGAAATGGGGCACCCACATTTCCCAGGATTACTTGCGGATACCGAGCTTTCCAATGACCGTCTTATAGCGCTCGGAATCGTATCTCTTGAGGTAGTCGAGCAGGCGACGCCGCTTGCTGACCAGCATGAGCAGGCCGCGGCGCGAGCCGTGGTCCTTCTGGTGCGTTTTGAAGTGGTCCGTCAGTTGGCCAATGCGTTCACTGATGATGGCGATCTGAACCTCGGGACTTCCCGTGTCAGTCGCGTGCGTCTGATACTGGTCGATGACGGATTTCTTTTGCTCTCTGGCTAACACTAACCTGGTGCACTCCTGTTCTAGTTTCGATTTATCGTTGTGACGTAAACAGAGTAGCACGTTGGGCAAAGAGAGGTAAAGGCTGGCTCCGGTGTCTCACGGTGCGACTGGAGGCCGTCAGGAAGGCCAAGACTACAATTGGCAAGTCAGGAGGAGCCAGATCAATGTCGTCTGACCCGATCGGAAAGCGAATTCCAGGTCCGCAGGGCGAGTCATACGTAATAACGGATTTCGTCGGGCGCGGTGCGTTCGGCGAAGTCTATCGGGCACGTGGGGAGTCGACCGGGACGATCATTGCCGTAAAGCTACTACCAATCGGTCGTCTGACCAACGACATGCAAAAAAGTGCCCTACTCAATGAGATCACGGCAGCACAAGGAATTAATCACCGGAATGTCGTCCGAGTTCTTTTCGTAGACGAGGGCACGATCGCTAACATCGGCCCTTACTTTTGCATGGAATATGTCTCTGGCGGCACGCTCGATGGTCTACTCCGCGGGCATGTCAAGGCGCACTCGCAAGTCTCTCTCAAAAGGGCCGTCGACATGATGATCGATATTGCTGAGGGCGCGGCGGCAGTAAACCAAAAGCTAGTCCACCGAGACATCAAACCGGACAATATTCTGATCGACGGCGAAGTGCTGAAGATCGGGGATTTCGGAATTTCAAAGTTTGCTGACGAAGGCACGCGGCTTCATACCTTCAAAGGTATTCAGCACTTTGCCTACAAGGCGCCTGAGGGCTGGGCAAACGAGAAGAATACGTACAAGTTGGACGTCTACTCCGTAGGCCTTATTTTCTTCGAGATCTTGATCTTGAAGCATCCTCTGTCCCCGAGAGTGAAGGACGTCGGCAGTGCATCAGAATGGGAAAAGGTCCACCTGTTCGAAGCCTGTCCCGACCCGCGCACTCTGCGAGACGATCTGCCAATTTCGCTTGCTCAATTGATTCTGCGGATGGCTGCGAAGCGTCCCCAAGACCGACCGGACTGGCCCGAGGTACTCGGGGCGCTACGCAGACCTTTGGTCGAGCCAACCGCCAATCGCCATCCTGCGATATCGGAGGCTGTTGCTTCGGCCGTTGCTAAGCAGCACGAGCAAGACAGGCGCGACCTTGAGTCTGCGAGGGAAGGACACGAAGCGCAGAAGCGACTTCTGCTTTACCAGCATTCATGCGAAGCTTTGCTGGGCCGCCTACAAACCATCGTCGCGCAGTTCAATCAGGAGTTCCAGCTTGGAAAAATTGGAGTCAGCAAGGACTGGGCTGCCACTTGCTACGCGCTGC
The DNA here is from genome assembly GCA_963838015.1 of uncultured Acidobacteriaceae bacterium. Classification (GTDB taxonomy): domain Bacteria; phylum Acidobacteriota; class Terriglobia; order Terriglobales; family Acidobacteriaceae; genus Sulfotelmatobacter. The sequence continues at coordinate 541,367 of CAWIPG010000003.1, forward strand.
CCAGAGGAGGGACCGTTGAAGTAAGTTTCTTTGAGCCAATCGCGCGCGAGATTAAGATAACTGCAGGGCTTGTGATTGGCGGAGGCTGGATCGGCCTCAGGGAAGGGAGAAGTGCGAATCTCGTCCTGCTCCGAGAGAGCAACGATGATCTGTACGGCCGCTGGGCAGTCTGCGAAGTCAAGCTTATGGCCCTCATAAATCCCCGGGCAATTATTGGGCGGTTTGGACTAACGTCAAAAACCATAGAGCCGTTCGGCTTTAAGGATGCCTACTTTTACGACCAGATTCGCTACGCCACGGGTATCGGGCACGCATTTACTTATCACTTCGCGCACAGCATCGAGGATTACTTTGCCGCGCTGATAGCCGAGGGCTGCAGGTGATTTAGGCATCTAGCCGACCTCGGTCGCTTGACCTTCCGTGCCATCTTACACTTGAGGCTGCCCCTTCCGTCGCGGTTTTCGGGCGGGTGGCGGCGGGGCGACTATTCGGGTCGACTTCCCTCAGCGGCTGAAGCCGGGTTGATTTGGGTGGCTCTCTTTCGGCACGGCTGAAAGCCGTGCCCTTCCCGGTCAGAGTCAAGATCAGAATCAACGGCAACGACGACATCAACATCAAAGGCGGCGGACGGAGGCGTCCACCTACGCAATCAAAAACCGGGGGCTGAAGCCTGCGTGGATTCTGCAGCCTTACGCGGCGCTGAAGCGCCGCTCTTCCACGGTGCTGCATGCGTCGGTACTGCCTGCGTCCCGTAGTGCAAGTGATTCGAAGTCAAAGTCAAGAGCAACGACAACATTCAAGATCAAAGGCGACGGGGTGTTCGTTCAAAACGTGCCGATAGGGCAGACGCGAAACCAGGTCCCTCGCGCCGCTCGGGATGACAACCTTATTTGATTCAGGCGAATTCCAGGCCGTCGGGTTGGTGGAGTAGGTGCCAGGCTTCGCGGTAGAGGGTGCTGGGGTGGGGCTTGCGGCGGCGTTTGGGGCTTAGGCAGAGAGCGGTCATGCCTAGGATGTGCGGGAGGGGGAAGATGAACCAGGAGTCTTCGGGGATCACATATGCGGCGAAGAAATCGATTTCGGAGAGTTTGTAGGGGACGGCGCGTCCGTTGATGCGGCGGTGAGCGTTGACGCGGTAGACGTCGGATTGCATTTGCGTGGTGGCTTTGACCTGGACGCGGATCAGGCGAGGGCGAGCGTGGGGCGTGAGGTGGGAGGGATCGAGGATGATGTCGTAACGCTCGCTGTCGCCGTAGGGGCGTGCTATGCCGAAGCCGCGGCGGGCGGCGGCCAGAGCGAAGGCTAGTTCGGAGATTTCGCCGCGGCGTTTGGTGGATTGTTCGCGCTCGTAGGGAGTTTGAGGCCGGGGAGTTGGTGAGATGGGCAAGGCTCGGGCGGGACGCGATTTGCGTCCGCGGGTGGGGCCCTTGCGTTTGGACAAATGTGGTTCTCGGTTCTGGGTTTGCTGGTCTTTATGTCGTCGGGAAAAGAAAAAGGCGCAAGCCTTGGGGCCTGCGCCAATCTTTAGGTTATATAATCATTATATTATATTTACTGGGGTAACTGTGACATGGTTTTAAGTTTATTTGTCAAGTAAAGACAACGAGTTACGGGAAAAAGCTCAGCTTTTACTCTTGACAAGATTTCGGGGGGGGGCAGCGTCCCTCAGCGGCTGAGGCCGGGTTGATTTGGCTGGCTCTTTTTCGACACCCTTCGGCTTCGCTCAGGGCAGGCTTTTGAAAGCCGTGCCCTTCCCGGTCAAAGTCAACAACAACCTCAAAATCAAAAGCGACGGACGAGGGCGTCCGCCCTACGCGAGCGAAAACCGAGGGCTGAAGCCCGCTTGGATTGCTGAACTCTCGGCGGCGCTGGAGTGCTGCTTTTCCATGGTGATGCGTGCGTCCGTGGTGCGGAATTCAAAATCAAAGGCACGCACAGAGCCTTCCCAGAGCAAAGCGAAAAGAGTATCACTCCTACACGTTACTGACTCTCCTTCACCACACGTCCGTTGAGAGGCTGAATGGGCCGGGCGTCGTGCGGATAAAGTTTGGCAAAGGCGCTGATTTGCTGCGCCGAAACGTCCACAGGGGTTTTCAGCACAAACCAGGTCACACCTTCAGTGCAGGGCGGAGCCGTTACCGAACCCATGTACATGTAATAGGCAGTATCGCGTGGCAGCAAGTTTGCGGGATTAATGTTGACCCCGGCCACTTCGTGCTCTTCATGGGAGAAATCAGCCAAGACCTTACTCTCCGTCTTTGGCATATGATCCCAAATCTGCTGGATGGTGGGGTTCGCCTCACCCGACTGCAGAAGAACTGCGACACCCGCCACCTTGCCGTCGCTGGCCTGGTACATCAAGTGGATCACCATGTCATATGGCTTACCGTGAATGTACTCTTCGCTGGGACGGTGAAAGTGGAATTGCGTCAACTGGTAGCGCTTGTCGCCGACGAGCAGAAAGTTTCCGGTGCCCGCGGCGTCGTGGTAGTTCACTCGGATGGTGTGTCCGTTGTTGACGAGATATTTGAGCGGGCCATTTTTGGAGTCAAAGTGAAGGAAGGGGAGATCGGTTTTCTCTGCACTCTGGATGTCGATCGGGGATTGTTGCTTGCCGGCGTTGCAGAGCGCGTAGTCCGGATCGAGATCGCTCCAGTGATCGGCTCCCTTTGCTCCTTCGTATTCCCATGGCGTTTTCCACTGCGCTTGTGAATTCGTAGGCACCACCACCGTCAACACAATCGGTAGTACAAATGTCATCCAAGCTTTGCGCACAATGCACCTCGCTTCCGTGCTGGTCTACCCATTCTCGGCTTTGCTGCCCTATGTTAGCTTGAGGCTAAGCGGTTCGTCGCGGTTTTCCGCGAGCCGGTGGGCAGGGCGATGTCAAATCCGACATGCAGGGATATCCGCCCTTACAAAGGCAAAACCAAAGTCAAAGACAGCGGGCGGGGCGCCCGCTCTACACGAAGCGGACTACTTGGTCCGGAGAAAAGCGTGGAACGGGCCGCCCGATTCAAAATAGGTACCTACGATCGTGCCTGCCGTGTTGATGCCGTAGGCAAACGTACCGGTGTCTTTGGTGGTACCGGAACCGGGGGCGTCGAAGGTGGCGATGGCACCGGAGGTGGAACGCAGGTATCCCCGGCTGTTGGAGCTGGAGTTGACGTAGTAACCGGCGATGGCTCCCGCCGTATTGATGCTCTCAGCAAAGGTTTCGGCGGCGCCGGAGACGTTGAAGTTGGTGATGACACCGGCAGCGGTGCGCACGAAAGCGTTGGGTATGCCGCTGCTATCGGCGTAGAATCCCGTGATTGTGCCGGCGGTGTTGATACCGGCGGCACCGGTATCCAAAGCGGTGCCAGAGGTTCCCGCGCCGGGGAGATTGTAGGTTGTAATCACACCGGCAGCCGTGCGCACGAAGCCGTGCAGGGTGTCCTTGGAATCGATGTAGTATCCGGCAATGGTACCGGCGCTGCTGATGCCGCCGCCTCGGGTTCCCTCACCCGAAGCTGTGCCCGCTCCCGTAACGTTATATTTGGTGATAACGCCCGCCGAAGTGCGGACGAAGCCGTGACTGACGCCGTTCTTGTCGATGTAAAACCCCGAGGCCGTACCGGAGGTGTTGATGTCGCAGCATGAAGTTCCCTGGCCGGAAGCAGTGCCCGAGCCGGAAACGGTGAAGGCCGTGAGGGTACCGGCGGCGGTGCGGACGAAACCGTGGTGCGCGCCCTTACTGTCGGAGTAGTTTCCGGCGATCGTACCAGCAATATTGATTGAGCCGGAGAAAGTGCCCTGGCCAGAGGCGGTGCCCGCGCCAGGAGCCTCGAAGGATGTTATGTCACCGGCAGCAGTGCGCACGAAACCGTGGGACACGCCGGTGGAGTCGATATAGTCGCCGGCAATCACGCCCGACGTATTAATGGAAAAGGCAATCGTACCCTGGAAAGCACCAGTGCCGGCGCCCGGAGCCTCGAACTCCGTGAAGGTCTGAGCAACTGCCGCTCCAGCGAGCAGCAGGCAGAGACCAAGAAAAATCGTGCCGAATTTGAGGAAATTATTGCGGATCGGCACCGGGTGCTGCGTCATCCCTGGGGACGACAAAATGGAGTTGTTCATGGCCGTTCTCCCGCGTAATCGCTTCTCGACATGCGCAATCCCGCGAACGGCAGCCAGTTTAGCACGCTTTTGAGTCCGGATTGCCAAATTTGTTACCTAGGTGGGTAGCTCATCCTCGCGCACTTTGCGAAAGCCAGCCCAAAGCGGGAGGCGGCGGGGCCACGATACGTCTGCAAGTTCCGTTTGGAATTCTCTAACCTAACGCGGGGGTCTGGCCCGGCCTTTCCATCGGCGGATGTCTCAAACCTCGCGCCGCGTCTATAGCGTCAAAGTCAAAGTCCCCGCCCTATGTCTGCAAAGAATGCAGATCCAGGGCTCGGTCATTTATTGGGCGGGTGTGCCGGGTAGCGTGTTATTGATGACTGAGGACTTCTCGCCCGATTTGATCAGCCCCGCCTTGTCTATGGAGTCCACCGAGAATAGTTGGTAGTGATCGTAGCTGTGACGCCGATAGTAGTAATGCCGGTTGAGTTCCAGATATGTATCCACGTTCTGGGGCAGCCACAAATCCATGTTTCTCTTCTGGAAATGGACTGGACCATATTCCGCGATCTGGTGTTGTACAGCGAGTTGCGGCAAGGGCTTCACGAGCTCGGCGTCGATGTGGACAATCTGCAAATTGTCCGTGGTGATCCAGGCGCGGCCTTTCATACCCATTGGGTAATGCTGCGAGCCGACATTGTATTCCGCGAAACGGTTGGGCTTGTCGTCGCGCTGGCGGAAATGCACAAGCCAGGCGGACTGGCCGCGCCAGTCACCCAGGCCTTCGCAAGTCATTTCGAAATTGTCGCGCATATCGGGATGGAAGATGAGCGCCAGGGTCATGGAGCCCGTGGTAACGATGTGGTCGGGAAGATCGGTAATTCCGTACCGCAGGTTGCGGTACTCGTCGGTCTGCAAAAAGCCGGGTTGATCTTCCGTGATCGAAGCGACGTAGGTAAACTTCCGGGTTTCCTTGGTGATGGGATTGCCAGCTTTATCGAGTTGCTCGTGGAGCAGGTCTTCGACGGCGGCGAATTTGGCGATGTTATCTACGAATTGTTTTACGCGCTCGCCGGTGCCATCCATTACCTGCTGGTAGGGGCAAGCGATGCCGGATGCAACCTGCGGCTTGAGCTCGTCGACCCCGGGCGGTCCCCAAGCGCTTTCGGGCAAAGACGGCGCGGAGGCGGCTAGCGCCAGATCCAGGGCTGCGCCCGTCAATGGAGCTGAGGTTGCACCGGAGTCACGGTTTTCGATCTGGGTGATCAAAGCCTTTACGCCCGGAACCGCGGTGTTGCTCGGGTTGGTTTCGATAAAGATCTTTAGCGCTTTGATTCCATCCTGGTCTCGACCGACATTGGCGAGCGCCTGCCCCAGCACTAACTGGGCGACGTTGCCGGCACCATTGCCCTGATCGATGGCAAGCTGGGCTTGCACCCGGGCTTTTTCGTAGTCCTTGAGCTGCAGATAAACGTCGCCGAGGAGATTGTGCGCCATCCAGTAATTGGAGTTAGCCGCCACCGCCTGCTCCAGTGACTTCTGCGCATTTTCGTATTCTTTGCGCTCGAGTTGCACGCGGCCCAGCAGCATGAGTGCCTGCGCTCTGCGCGGGTCAAGCGTGGCGGCGTGGGTCAGATACGTTTCTGCCTTATCCAGGTCCTTGAGCTGCATGTACAGATATCCATACAGGAAATTGACCTGCGCGCTGGAAGGAGCGAGTTTGTAGGCCTTGTCGATTTGTTTCTGCGCGTCCTTGAGATTGTTGGACCTTAGGGCAACCACCGCACGTTTGGCTTCCTTGCGGGCTGCGGGGGGAATGGAATCGTCGGTAGTCAGTTCAACGGCCGTCGGATCCTTGTGCATTACGAGTTGGAGTTGCCGCTCGGGGACATCGCCGACGACGCCAGAGATTTGCCAGTCCTTGTGTTCGGGTAAGTAGCCGACCGCGCTGGCATCAATCTCATAACTTCCAAAATCTATGCTGCAAAACATCACTTGAGAATCGCCTGAAGTCGTATCCCAGGATTCGATGTTCTTCTTTTTATCGTGCAGCTTTACAACCGCCTGACGATCGAGATGATTCTTCTTTTCGTCGACAACGGTTACCACAAATTTTTGCAGGTCGGGGCAGAAAGTCTGTGGAATATCATTCATCCGCATTTCGATGTTGCCCTGCGCCGCTGCGGCGCTAACCCAGAGGAAACACTGCCCCAGGCAGATCCCCGTGATTACCAGCGAGGAGCGGGTTAAATACCTTCTTTTGCTCTGGGTCATATTTACTCCGGGAGTGACTTTAATAACGACGGCAGAAAGCATCCGCAGTCTCGATCGGATGCGATTGTACCGCAATCTCGTTCTAATAATGTCAGGAATTTGTCGATTTTGGGCCAGTTTTGAACTCTCGCCGCATGGCCTAACGCCCCGCAGGCCCTATCTTTCAAGGGCTCGAACGAGGCAGAGATGTGGCAAGCGCGGCTAAACCCTGCTTTTCATAAACCAGCCAAATTATCGACGCCGTATACGGCGGACGCGCGGAGAAAAATCAACTTCCAGGCACTTCGGACACGGACAGCGGAAAGCTCGATCATTCGGGAACATAATGTGGCCGCAGTTTTTGCAGATCATGCGGCCGTTGGCTAGAACGGTCATGGGGTTGAATGCTTTATCTATTATGCAGTAGGGACAACGAGGTTGTTTGTCCGTCACCGTCGGTGGCTCATCTGAATTAGTCCCTGCCCAATTCGACTATAGAGACTATTAAGCCGGGTGAATGTCCGGCATCGAACACAGCGTGGTCTGCGACAGCAGAATTCGCGCGCGGCAAATCAAAAGCCCAGCCTGATCGGGGCTGGGCCTGTTCTCGGCGTACCAGAAAATCAGGCAGCCGCGGATCTCTTGGAGCGACCCTCCGTCGCGATGGGTTGAGCTACTTTGCGCACGAGAAAGGGCTGCAGGTTCGGCTCAGAACCGGCCCACTCCAAACTGACAATGGAATGACCGGGCTGGGTCGTAACGAAATAGCGTTCTCCGTTGGGGCTGGTTACTTCAAATTTGCCGGACTCGCCCTGTAGAGCTTCGGCAACGTCGTAGGTTGAAATGCTGTCATTTAATTTCATGGGGACTTCCTCCATTTATGAATTTTGGTTGTTGGTTAGGTTGTCCCCTACCCTAGGGAGGAGCGTTACCTTCATGATAGAACGCGTGAGGATGGAGTCAAGGCCGAGGGCCTAATTTTTCGATGAAATTTGTACTAGGGAACTTACCCGAGGACGCGATTGTTTCTCATTCGCGAGCATAGAAATCACGCACCTTATTCGCTCTTAGGAGCTCAGGTCAAGGAATCGGCTGCGATCCTCAGCTTTGGGTAGTGCGCAGGTTTCGGATCTTCCGAAAATGCGGTAACGGTGGCGGGCAACGAGGTTGTAAAGCCAGTCGCGCGGGAAGCGAGGCACGAGACGTAGGAAGAATGAAGCGGCGCGGCACCAGCCTCCGAGTTGACGTAGAACGAAGAGGACGGCGGAGGAACGGGAGAGTAGAGATTCGGCCGATTGGCGGGGATTGTCTTCTGTCAGATTCGGATTGACGACAACGTAGAACGTGTCAAGCTTGCTGGGATTGATACCGTGGCGGGCGAGAATGCGGGCAGCGAGAGCGCTTTGCAGCGCGGCGAAGCGAAAGATCGCGCGGCAGTCGTGGCGGAGAGTGAACTGAACGAGGCGATTGCAGAATCCACAGACTCCGTCGTAAAGAAGGATCGGCGAGAGTATCTGGTCGTCGATCGATTCTGATGCTCGATTGCTGTCGGCACGCGTAATCTCTGCGCGCAACTCGCGAGCTTCACGCTGTAAGTCATGCGCTAAATGCCAGAGATTATCCTGCTGAGCTTTTTCGGATTCTTGTGAACCTGCCTTGGCTAAGCGCAGGATTTCGTCCTCGATGACTTTCAGGCGGGTTTGCAGTGCTTCTACAACCATTAACGCACGGATGGAATAAGCAAAGTATACATCCGGGTAAAAACCGATTGCTGGGATTTTGTTTAGAAACTTCGTTCTGAGCCCAGACGCAAGAGTTCGGTCCGGAGGCGCGCGTGGCGCTGGGATTGGTGAAGGTAGGTCAATTCGTTGGGAGCGGCCTTGGCGCGGATGATTTTAATTAGTTGATGCTTTTCGTTGGAAGTCCATTGGGCCAGGTCGGAGATTAGAGCTAGTACCAGCGACCAGTCTTCTAGCGATTTATGTTGGGCTGGCGTCCAGCGGGCGGGGTTGATTCCCAGAGCGCGGCTGATTTGGACGACCGAGGCTTGACGGATTTTATGGGCATCGCCGTCGAAATCACGGGACATGCGGCGGTTGACTAGCAGCGCTAGGTTACGGGTAGAGAATGTGTCCCACGGGCCGGAGCGGTCAGCGGCTAAAGCCGACTTGAGTCTGGCAATGCGGTCGGCACGCCTGAAGGCGTGCCCTGATACGAATCGTTCGGTGTCTACCTTCGTACGAGGCTTGACGTTGGGTACGTCATAAAACATGTGCGCTTCTGCCAGGCGTTTCAAGATGCGCGGCGGCGTACGGTATTCCGGGTTGGCGGCAATCTTCTCTTCTTCTTTATCGCATAGCTTCTGCAGATCTGGACGTCCGGAGCGGAAGCCTAGCTTGCGATAAAACCAGAAAGCGCCCGAGTCGATGGCTTCGTCATTGTTCTGGCCGATCTGATAGGGATAAATCGAAATACATGTTGCATGGGTCAGAGCGTGGAGGCAGCGCAGGGCCTGGGCGTAGATCCAGGCGGTTTCTCCCTGGCGATACGTATAGAAAGTGTTGAAGCCGACCTCGATCCACTCGCATAGGCCGATGGCTTCGATGTAGTTGATAGGCACACCGTTCTTGAGTGTGTAGCCGGCAATGTAGGCGCGGAGCGGAAGACGGCGGGCAGGTGGCAATCCCCAGAAATACATCTCTACACCGCGGCCGAGATCGGTGCGGACTACAGAATGTGGATCGCCGAGCGTCGTGCCGTAGAGTTCGCGGTAACGAACAGCCATAACTTCGCGGATCGCGTTCATGACGGATTCTCCAGCCGCTGCGGAAAGCTTCTCGAGTTTGGGGGCGGGCTGGGATAGTTCGTGGGCGAGTGAAACGTCGCTACGTTTGAGGAGTTGAGAGTTGTGGATGTAGAAGCGGTGGGGACGACGCCAGTTGCGAGTGCGGGAGAGCTTCAGATTTTCGAGTTTCCAACGCAGCGGGAGACGGAGTGAATCGTAGAGCTCGGCGCGTTGTTGGGCAGGGAGTGGAAGTTTTTCGAATTGCTTGAGGAGCCAGAGGAGCGGATTCTGGCGTCCCCGGGCAGCGTCGAACCAGCGTTGCCATGGAATATTGGCTTCGACATCGGCGTCTTCTTCCAAGAGCGGAATGAAGCGCGGCCAGGTGTTGGTGCGGGAGCGCTCGGCTTGGTAGTCGTCCCAGTAGTCGCTCCAGGCGATTTCGACATTGCGGGGCATGCGATGCGCCAGCCAGTGAGCTGCGTCGAAGGAAAGTGTGTCCTGCATGGTGGTTCCAGCGATGCCGGAAGTGTCGAAGTCGTCGAACAAGGACATGTCGGCATTGGCGGTACAAATTTTCGCGATGCGCCGGTGGAAGGTATTAAGAAGATGCTCAACTTGCGGGACTAAAGACGCTGCGTGAGGAAAGGCGCGGAGAAATAGTAGCGCTTCGTGGAAGCGGATTAACTGGCGAGGGTTTGCAAGTTGGAGTCTCGACAGCCGGGATAGGAGCTTAGCGACAACGGCGGGCTGGCCGGGGCCGAATTGGTTTTTGGCGGCTTCGAGTTCGACTAGTAGTTGGTCAGGATCGCGGGTAACGGGCGGCATAGTTGGCGAAACAGTGTAGCGCAGCTGAGCCGGAATGGTCGTTGATAGGGCGCACTGTCTCGTTGGTTAAGCTCACCTTAAGCTAAATTGGTGGCGGTGCAAAATATTGCATATAGGTCGAGCTGTTTGTGGAAAAAATATTTGCTTTGCCCATTGCGGTTCCAACCTAACGGGTCTAACATGCCGTCACGCTTGAATGGGGTCAGATGCCGCGTCATTTGTGGGGTTTGAGGGTGCGCGGTGATTCTGATGTTAAGCGGGCAATCATTAACTTTATGGTTGCGGTTTCAACTACGCCTGACTTCCCTGCGCGCCGAAGACGCTTCGTCCTTGTCGTGGTCAGGTTTTTCCGGACAGTCATCCCAGGAGGAGAAATGAGTAACGAGAAAGAAGCATTACTTATAACGGCGGGCTCCCGCCGTTCGCAGACAGCCTGGTTGTATTTTGTTGTGGCGAGTCTAATCGCATGCATGGCGTTGCCGGCTTTTGCCGCCAGCGGACAATACATTGCCCACAACACCCCCAAGTATGTATCCACGGCAAAAAACCTCGGGACGGTAGATCCGTCGAAGACCATCGAAGTCAGTATCTGGCTGCAACCGCACAATCGCAGTCAGATGGATGCGTTGGCCAAGCAACTGTATGACCGCACGTCTTCCAACTATCGTCAGTTTCTGAATCACTCGCAGATTGCGGCACGGTTTTATCCGACCGCTGAAGAAGCAAAAACCGTGCAGCAGTTTTTTGAATCGCACAATCTCAAGCTAGTGAGGGTTGGACCAGACAATTTCTATGTGAGAGCGCGTGGAACGGTAGCCGACGTAGAAGCGGCGTTCCAAGTGCAACTCAACCAGTACCAGGTTCGCGACAAGGTTCTGCGTGCCAACGCCAGCGATCCGTACGTGGACGGAGCTGCTGCTCCTCTAGTGAGAGCGATTTCCGGTCTGGACTCGGGACAGTTTGAGCATCCAGCGCTGGCGCGGCCAACACTTTCGCAGGGCACATCTGCTGCGATCACTCCGGCTGCCGCTACATCTTCCAACTTTTTTAGTTCAGACTGCTTTGATGGAGTCGTGAAACAGACTTACTCCACGAACAACGATGGCGAGCTGCCAATCGGAACTTATCGCGGCAATCACTTAAATCTTCAGACTCTGACCAGCGCGGGCTGCGCCTATACGCCCGGGCCGGTACAGACCGCTTACAATCTGACCGGACTTTACGGCGAGGGATTCTCCGGACAGGGACAGACCGTTGCGATTCTTGACTGGTGCGGATCGCCGACCATTCAGCACGACCTGAATGGGTTCTCGGCGAAGTTTGGATTGCCGCAAACAACCATTAACATCATCTACACCCCAACCCAGAGTCTCTGCGAAGGGGAGGATGTCGAAATCAACATCGATGTGGAGTGGGCGCATGCGATCGCTCCCATGGCCAGCATCGACCTGGTTGTCCCGCCCTCGGCGAACTTCGATGACGTGAACGAGGCCGAGTATTACGCGGTAAATTACGCTCTCGGCAATTCGTTTTCCGGCAGCTACTCCTCGCCTGAATCGTTGACGTCGCAGACGGAATTGGATACCGAAAACCTGATTTCCGAGATTGCATCAATTTCGGGGATCTCTACCAACTTCGCTACGGGTGACGATGGCGACTATACCGCTTTCGGAATTCCGGCTACTGTAGGCGCTCCGGCTGATTCGCCTTGGGCAACCGCAGTAGGTGGAGTAACTCTGGCGTTGAATTCGGACAACTCGATCGCATGGGAAGCCGGTTGGGGAACTAACCAGTCCCTCCTTACGGAAGACGGTTTCATCGCTGATCCTCCGGAAGCCTTCGGATTTGTCGGCGGAGCGGGCGGAGGCGAAAGCACCTGCGCCGTACAGGACAGCAGCGGAGATTGCCTTGCTGGATTTCCCAAGCCTGCATTCCAGAAGGGATCAACGCCTGGCAAGTATCGTCAGTTGCCTGATGTGTCATGGATCGCTGATCCGTACACGGGCGTTGCGATCCTGATCAGCCAGCCGGGCCAGACTCCGGAACAGGTTTGGCTGGTTTACGGAGGCACGAGCGTTGCCACCCCGATGTTCTCCGGGCTGTGGGCAATTGCCAACCAGGAAGCTGGCGCACCTCTCGGCCAGGCTGCACAGTACCTTTATTCGATGCCGGGCAGGAGCGATCAACGATGTCGTTCCGACAGGCTCGACAACCAATGTCAGCGCCGCGATTAAGGAGCCGACAGGGGTAAACAACTATAGCCCCAGCGAAGTGATGGGCGGAGCCACACCGAATAAGTTCGTCAGCGCGATATGGGACTATCCTTCGATACAGTTCACAACGCTGGTGGTCTCTTTCGGAACCGACTGCGCAACTCTGCCGGCCGATGATTTCGACGGCAACTCGTGCAACACTCCAGCTGCATTGCACACCAATCCGGGCTGGGACAACGTAACTGGCGTGGGAACTCCGAACGGACAAGCGTTCGCCGACTCCTTCGCACCTGCTCCCGCTGCGAAGTAGGACACAGCGGCACAAAACTTACCCCGCGCCTGAAAGGGCGCGGGGTTTTTCTTGCAGCCAGGCTATATGAGTTATTTCAAGCCCAAGCCACCGTTCAAGTGCTGGATGACGCCATAGCACTCACAGGCGGTATCTTCGAGGCTTTTGCGGTTCAGGATCTTCACGCTGCCGCGCAGGTTTTCAATTAGTCCGGCATTCTCCAAGGCTCCGGCTGCCAGGCTTACACTAGGGCGGCCGGTCCCAAGCATCTGCGCAAGGAATTCGTGAGTCAAAGGAAGCAATTTGGAATCGACGCGATCCTGACACATGAGCAGCCAGCGGGCCAGGCGCTGCTCGACCTCATGCAACCGATTGCAAGCTGCCAGTTGTGCAACTTGCAGGCCGTGCATGAGAGCGAAGCGGCTGAGTTCTGATCGAAGGGTCGGCGCGCATGCTAGAACGTCTCGAAAAACCTCCGACCGTATGCGCAAGCCGGCTCCCGCCATTTGCATGATTGCTCGGAAGGTTCCCCGCTGCAGGCCGACGGTCAATGGCATTCCGACCATGCCTTCTTTGCCGACTATCCCGACTTCGACACTTCTGCCGTCGTGACTAAGGGCCACGATAGACGCCATTCCGTCGTTGAGGAAATAGGAGAACTCAATTTTCGCGCCTGATTCGTGGAGGATTTCGTATTGCGGCAATTCGGCCGGTTCGAGGTGAGGGCGAAGCAGGTTATATTCCTTATCGGGCAGCGACAAGAGAATTACGTTATTGACGGCTTTCCCTGCCGGGTCGGATCGGGAGCCGGGACGCAACGGAACCAGCTTGCTCGGCTTGACGGAGCTTTTAGCGATTATGTCTTCCCACGCCAACGCATCGGTTTCCATGAAAACTTAGATGCGTCAGGCCGATTTGAATTATTTCCAGGACCCTGTAATTCGGACTGAGATCACCACTGATGTTCCAAAAAATAAGACGGTAGAACATCAGGAGAACATCCCCGGGACGAGCCTAAAGGCCGTAAGTCCAGGAATCTGTTTCGACAGTTGGTGCGAAGATCGAATCGCTATATACACGATGAGCTAATCGCCCGGTTGCTCGCTCCACGTGCCGGTCTTGAGCCGCTCTTCGTGGGCTTCCAAAATTTGATTCAGTTCCTCAGCGAGGGATATGAACTTTGCCCGATCCTGTTCCTTCACAATCAGAGAGCAAAGCTGGTGAATGCGGTCGCTATCGACTTTATTCATTGGCGAGACGAAGTATTGCAGCTTCCATCGGTTCGGTATGTTCGATGTCGAACAGTATGGGAAAGGAGTAACGGGCGGTCGAGGCGCGACTGGGCGGGTCCGGAAACGTCGTTCCGCACGGATTGCGTTCCTTAGCGGCTAAAGCCGTTTCTGAAAATGAATCCCTTATCGCAGCGCTGAAGCGCTGCGCCACCCCAAATCAAATGCGAGATCTACTTTTCCGCGAGCTGTAAATTCGCGAAGTCGCTTCTCACTCGAAATAGGTGAGCTTTCCAACGTGTGCTCGAAATCAGGCGTAGCCTTTTTTCTTCCAGACTACCCAGTCGGAGCGGACTGCCTGGAGCATGGCTTCAGCGGCGCGGTGCAGCCACTTCCCTTTTTGTTGGTCGAGATGGCGAAGAATGAGTTTGCGCGCGGATGAAGTACCGAGATGAATATTTGCAGTTTCCCATCCCATGGAATGTAGCAGGCGAAGTTCGGTATCGGGCGCGCTTAGTGATGCGAGTTCGATGTGCGAGCAATGCGGTCCCAGGCGGCGGGTGATCCAGCGTCCGCGCAATTGCACGAAGGGATCGGGACAGCGCACGGACTGGTTGAGGATGACCTGGTAAAGAATTTCGGCGGGGCCTTCGTGCGCTTGAGATTCACTCTTGCGAGCATCAGGCTTGACGCCGTTCTTCTTAACTTCAACACTCTGAGCCCAGTGCGCGGCTGATGGGACGAGCGCTTTGGCTTCGCGGGCGATGCGGCCTCCGTGCCAGTCGGCGATCGCAACATAACGTGCGTGGCCGAGACTGCCTAGCCCGGCAACGCGGTGAGCGAGGCGAAATGGAATGCCGGGCGCAGGCATGAGGTGCTGCAGGGCATCGATGGCGCTGATGGGGCACTCGGTTTTGAGAGTGGGAAGTGCGTCCATCTTCGCCCAGAAGTGGACAGGATCGCGGAGTTCGCCTTCAGCAATGCGGCGGAGCCACTGATGCTTTTCGCCGAGTACAAACGGGCATCCTTTTGCGAGCATGCCCTCTCGGTAGCCTTCGAGCATGGCTCCGCAGATATCTTCGCGCTTGAGTGGTAGACGTCCGACGTCGATGGCAAGATGTGCACTGACGGCCAGGCGGACTAAGTTGATGGTATAGGCCATCGGCCATGCCTCGTCGAAATCGTTGACGCCCCAAATGAGCCGGCCTTCAATATCACGCCAGGTGCCGAAGTTCTCGACGTGAAGATCGCCGACAGCGAGGACATGCGGAGCCTTCGCCAGGTCGGGGCAAACCTCCGGCCAAATTTGTGCCCAGCGATAGTAAGTGGCGCGGAGAAAGGGAAAGAGTTCCGCCTTCATGTTCGCGTGTTTAAGGCGAAGATCTTTCTGGTCGAGATGAGTGCGCTGGGCTAGCCAGTCTTCGAACTGGCGGGTGGCTTTGACTACATTCATGGCGGCAACGATAGTTGTGAGGATTATGGGAAGTCAAATGCTGAGAGCTTTTCACCACAGAGACACAGAGACCACGGAGAAAAACTAAAAAACCGGCGCTGGTTCATTGCTGTGTTCGCCAGGACACAGTGATCTCCCTTGGCCTCACTTTTCGCGGGCGCGTAAACCACTAAGTCCTTATTTTTCATTGCAGTGAAGATTGGTGCTCATCCTGCGATATAGGGTCAACGGCGGATTCACAAAGCCTGAAGGGGGAACCGTATGCAGATGGTGATTACGTTTATGGCGGTGGTAGCGGGACTGGTTTTTTCGGTGGCGGTGGCATTACTGGCGGAAGAATTCATTTTCGGACAGGTCTTCCGGCTGTTCTTTGTCAGTCAGCCTATCCAAGAGACATCAGCGGTGAAAAGCGGGCAGAAGCGCTAACGCGCACAGGAGACAGACCATGCTGGCGTTGAAGTATTTGCTGATTATGTTCGGAGTGGGAATGATCGTCTCAGCGGTATGCGTTCTCCCCTATGATCTGTATCGCGAGATGTTGTACCGCCGGTTGTTGGAGATGCCGGGCGGAGCGGCGGGAGCGGCTCCGGTAACGGTGCGGTGGCGAACTTCTTTGGCGCTGGCGATGCTGGCGTGGGGACCGCTGCTGATTGCCTTCAGCATTGTGGTGGTGCCGAGCGGGATGGCTGGAGTGCGGGTGAGTGAGATGAGCGGAACAGTGCCAGGGACGTTATACCCGGGCGCGCACATGGTGGTCCCGCTGGTGGAGGACGTTGCTTTGTTCGACACGCGCGACCAGATCTTTACTGCAGGTGGCTCGGAAGCTGGAAAGCCAAGTGCCGGGAAAGGCGGCTCGGCCAAGGAGCCCATGAAGGTAGAGCTCATGGAGGTGCAGGCGAAGGAGGGGTTGACGCTGGGGCTGGCGATCACCGTGAGGTATCGGCTGGATCCGCAGAGGCTGGATTACATTCAGAGCAATTTGCCGCATCCGGTGGAAGAAGAAATTGTGCCTCCGACAGTCGCGAGTGTGTGGCGAGAACTGGTTCCGAACTATACGGTGCGGGATGTTTTTTCGGCGAAGCGGGAGGAAGTGCGTCAACGAGCAGCGGGGCTGATCACGCAGAAGCTGGCGGCGGATGGGATTGTGGTGAAAGAGGTCATGTTGAGGGATATCCAGTTGCCGGCAGAGTATGCGGAAGGCTTGCAGGCATTGCTGTTGAAGGAACAAGAGAACGACCGGATGGGAGTGGAGACGGAATTAAAAGGAAAGCAAGTTCGAATCGCAGAGCTGGTAGCCGAGGCTGCGAAGGTGCAGGAAGTGAAGCGGGCGGAAGGCGAAGCGCGCGTGCATGTTTTGCAGGCCAAGGGAGAGGCGGACGCGATGCAATATACGCTGCCGTTGAAGGAGAAACAGATCCAGCAGAGCCGACTCGAAGCGCAGGCACGGAAAGAAGCTACGATCCAGAATGCGGAGGCCGAAGCACAGGCCAAGGAAATCGACGGCAAAGCTGAGGGCGAACGGCGGAAAATGTTGGCGGATGCTGAGGCGCAGGCCAAAGTGGTCGACAGCAAAGCCGAAGCTGAGCGGCGGACATTGCTGGCGGACGCGGAGGCAGATCGCATCCGGGTGACCGCGGTGGCGGATGCGGAGCGATTGCACAGCGAGGCGGCCATATTGAAAGACAATCCGCTGCTTATTAATAAGATCGTGGCGGAGCGGCTCTCGGATAAGCTGCAGATCATGATGGTGCCGGCGGATGGGAAATTCTTTTTTGCCAACGACGTTTTACACGGCATGGATTTGGCAGGTCAGGGCAAAAGATAATGGCCAGCGATCGGCGGTCAGTCCGCCCGATGGCGAGTGGGGTTCCAGCGGCACGATTCGATGATGCGATATCATGCAAGCGATTCCGTGGGGTCCTGTAAGACCTGATCCGAGTGGGAAGAAAAAGACAATAATGTTTCGCCGCAAAATGCTGGTCGTGTTCGCGCTGACCGTGTTTCTGTCGGTGGCGGCGGTGGCGTGGCTGGTATCGGAGGTGACGCGGCGAGCCTTCGTGCACAGCGAAGATGAGCGAACGGCTGCGCTGGTGACGCAGTTCCGGCGCGAGTTTAACCGGCAGGGAGAGGATGTGGCGCGGCAGGTGGAGGCGATTGCTGCGTCGGAAGCCGCAAGCCGTATGGCTTTGGCATTGAATCGCACTCCGGCGGATTCAGGTCCGTATTTTGAGTTGGCGAAGACGGTGGCGGAGAGTCGTCAACTAAACTTTCTTGAGTTTGTGGAAAGTGATGGAACCATCGTTTCATCCGCGCAGTGGCCGGCCAAATTTGGATACCTCGAGATCGCGATGAAGACGCTTTCAGCCGCCGCCAACCAGGGAGCATTTCTAAAGCAGGAAGACCTGCAGGATGGAACTGCGCTGGGTTTGTTTGCGGTGCGTGCGACGCGGGCCGGAGAGCGGCCGGTTTACGTGATCGGCGGGCGCCGACTGGATAAAGATTTTCTCTCTGCACTCGATTTGCCGGTTGGAATGCGGGCGCTGCTGTATCAGAATCGCGGAGAGCACTTCTCAGCGAATTTGCTGATTGATCCTTCCACAACATCGTCAGATAAATTGAACTCCCCGGAAAAACTGGAGCCGCTGATCGATGCCGTGCGTCGGTACGGGCAGGAGATGACGGGGAATGTGAATTGGTCGGAGGATCGGGCCGAGGATGAAGTGTTTCATGCGATTCCGCTGCTCGGTGCAGGCACGGGTAAGGATCGGCCGCTGTTGGGGATTCTGCTGATTGGAAATTCGCGGCGAACTTATGTGGAATTGTTGAGACACATTCGCTCGGCCGCGTTGATGGTAGGTGGCGGAGGAATTCTGCTGGCGATTCTGCTGAGCAGTTGGGCCGCGGCGCGGGTGACGCGTCCCGTGGAACAACTGGCGCATGCGGCACAGGAAGTTGCGGCGGGAAATTGGGATGTGCGAGTGGATGTGTTGGATGCGGATGAACTCGGGCAGTTGGCCGATTCCTTCAATCGAATGACGACCGAGTTGCTGGGACAAAAAGAACGGCTGATGCAGGCAGAGCGAGTGGCGGCGTGGCGAGAGCTGGCGCGGCGATTGGCGCATGAGCTGAAGAACCCGCTGTTCCCGCTGCAGCTTACGGTGGAAAATCTGGTGCGGGCGAGGCAAATGAATCCGGAGCAGTTTGAGGAAGTGTTTCGGGAAAGTTCGAGAACGATGCTGGCGGAGATCTCGAATCTAAAAGGAATTATTGGAAGGTTCAGCGAGTTCTCGGCGATGCCTCGGCCGCAGGTGCAGCGAGTGCAGCTGAATGATGTGATTCGCGGTGTGATGCAGCTTTGTCAGGCGCAACTGGAAGCGCCGGGGCATGCGAAGATTAGTTGTGAGCTGCAACTGGATCCACACCTGGAGCCGGTGGATGCGGATGCGGAACTGCTGCACCGGGCAATTTCTAATCTCGTGTTGAATGCAATGGAGGCGATGCCGCAAGGCGGCGCGCTCACGCTCCGCACGCGTAATGAAAACGGCAAGGTGCTGATTGAGGTTGCGGATGCGGGTTCGGGAATGACGGCGGAGGAGTGCGAGCGAATCTTTACTCCTTATTATACGAGCAAGCAGAATGGCACCGGGCTGGGGCTGGCTATTGTGCAATCGGTGGTGAGCGATCATGGGGGAAGAATCCGCGTGCAGAGCGAGCCGGGCCGGGGCACAACATTTGTGATCGAACTGCCGAAGGAATTCGATGCGTCGCGCGGCGACTCGCGCGACACTTTGCGAAATTCGGGTTACGTTTAGAAACTGGGAGGATGTTTGCCGACCAAAGCGCATCTGCTGATTGTGGATGATGAAGCGAACACGCTGGCTACTTTATCGCGAGCCTTCCGGCTGGCTGGACATGAGGC
Organism: uncultured Acidobacteriaceae bacterium; assembly: GCA_963838015.1. Classification (GTDB taxonomy): domain Bacteria; phylum Acidobacteriota; class Terriglobia; order Terriglobales; family Acidobacteriaceae; genus Sulfotelmatobacter. The sequence continues at coordinate 560,434 of CAWIPG010000003.1, forward strand.
TACCGTTTGCGACAACGTGGGCAAAGCATTGGAATTGGCCAAGGCGCAGAATTTTGATGTGATTCTCTCGGATGTGAGGATGCCGGGCAAAGACGGCCTCGCGCTGCTTGACGAATTGAAGGCACAAGGAGTGTCGGCGCCGGTCGTGATGATGTCCGGACAAGCGGATATCGAAATGGCGGTGCGGGCTACGCGAGCGGGCGCGATGGACTTTCTGGAGAAGCCGATCTCCACGGAAAAACTTTTGTTGACGGTGGAGAATGCACTCAAGCTGCGGCGGCTGGAAAGTGAGAACCGGCAACTTAAGCAGAGGCTGGGCAAGCATGAGATCGTCTGGCATGGCGCCGCGATGCAGCGCGTGATGGCGCAAGTTGAGCGCGTGGCGGCGAGCGAAACGCGGGTTTGCATTCTTGGAGAAACTGGCACGGGAAAAGAGCTTGTGGCGCGTACGATTCATGAACGTAGCGGGCGCGCCGGCGGAGCGTTTATAACGTTGAATTGTGCAGCGGTTCCGGCGGAGTTGATTGAGTCGGAATTGTTTGGGCATGAGAAAGGGTCGTTTACCGGCGCTGCGGGTCGGCATATCGGAAAGTTTGAACAGGCGGATCATGGAACGATCTTTCTGGATGAAATAGGCGATATGCCGCTGGCCATGCAGGCCAAACTGCTGCGCGTGCTGGAAGAAGGAGAAGTGGAGCGTATTGGCGGCGACAAGCCGGTGAGCGTGGATGTGCGGGTGGTGGTGGCGACGCATCGCGATCTGGAAGCGCGGGTCCGCGAGGAGAAATTTCGGCAGGATTTATTTCATCGGATTTATGTATTTCCTCTGATGTTGCCGCCGTTGCGAGAGCGGCGCGAAGATATCCCGGCACTCGTCGAGCATTTTGCGGCGCAAGTGAGCGCACAGAATGGATGGAAGCCGGTACCGTTTTCTTCAGACGCGATGTCCACGCTGCAATCGCATGCGTGGCCGGGAAATGTGCGCGAGTTGCGCAATATGGTTGAGCGGTTGATGCTGCTGGCGACTGACGGCCAAGTTGATCTTGCGACCGTAGAGCTGGCTTTGCCGAAAGGCGCGCAGATTGGCGCTGCGCCTTCTTCTTTTTCATCGTTCTCATCGGGCGCGCTGACCGAACGCGTGGATGCTTTTGAGCGCGAGGTTATCCTGGCGGAGTTGAAGCGCAGCCATTCGAATGTGAGTCTGGCGGCGAAATCGCTGGGGTTGGAGCGCAGTCATCTTTATAAGAAGGCTGAGCAGTTGGGAATCGATTTGCGAGCTTTGCGGCGGGAACAGGAGTCGCAGGAGTAAAGTTAGTCTTCTAGCTTCCTAGTAAAAGTCCTTTCACAAAAGCGTTCAGGAGATTGCGTTGATCAGAACGGCGCGCTGTTGGATGTTTTGTGTTTGCTTCGGCTTATTCATCTCTCTTTTCTTTATACCTACGGCCTGTTTCGCCAGTGAGCCGCCTTCTCCGCCCACGTATGGAGTGCGCATGGAGCAGGCTTGGATTCCGATGAAAGATGGTGTGCGGCTGGCGGCGACGCTTTACATGCCGGATGGGGCGAAGCCGGGAGAGAAGTTCCCTGCCCTGCTGGAATATTTGCCGTATCGCAAGGATGATGGAACGGCGGCAGGCGATTATCCCAAGCATGCTTATTTTGCGCGGCGTGGGTATGTGAGCGTGCGGGTAGACATTCGCGGATTTGGCGCGAGTGAAGGAGTGCCGCCGGAGCGCGAATATTCCGAGCAAGAGCAGGAAGACGGAGAGCAGGTGATTGCGTGGCTGGCGCATCAGGCGTGGTCGAACGGAAACGTGGGCATGTTCGGTATTTCGTGGGGGGGATTCACAGCGTTGCAGATGGCAATGCGCCAGCCGCCCGCATTAAAGGCAATTCTCGCAGTTGATGCAACGGCGGAGTTATTTCACGATGACGTACATTACATCGATGGCATCGCGCACATCGATGAGTTCGAGTTGAACATGGACATGGCGGAGGGTTGGACGGGAGCGCCGGACTACACGCTTGACGAAAAAGTTCTGGGGCCGCGATTTGATGCGCCTCCGTGGTCGCTGCTTTATCTGAAGCATCAGCACGATGGGCCGTTTTGGCGCGACCGGGTTCGCCCGTTGAAGGAAATTACGATTCCAAGTTTTCTGATTGGCGGATTGCTCGATGGATACCGCGACAACGTGACTGACATGCTGATGCAGGCACGCGGACCGGTGAAGGCGATTGTTGGACCGTGGAACCATACTTTTCCGAATGATGCCGAGCCGGGTCCGCAAATCGAATGGCGAAATGAAGCGGTGCGCTGGTTTGATCATTGGCTGAAGGGGCGCGACACCGGCGTGGAACACGATCCACGGCTGGTCATTTATATGCAGCACTGGCATCCGCCTGATCCGAGCCTGAAGAACGTGCCCGGCGAGTGGAGGCGAGAGGATGCGTGGCCACCTGAGAGCGCCGAACCTAGGGAATTTTATCTGCAGCCGGATCATACTTTGGCGTACACATCTCCGCCGATCACCCGACATAAGTTGAAATACATTCCTTCCGTTGGCGTTGAGGCGGGATTCTGGTGGGGCGAGTTGCTGAGCGATGTGCGACCGGTGGACGCATTCAGCTTGGTCTACGACTCAGCGCCTCTCAAAGAAGACATGGCAATTCTCGGTCAACCATACGCGCAGCTGCATGTATCCTCGACCGCGGCACTGGCAAACTGGATTGCGCGGCTGTCGGACGTAGCTCCCGATGGCAGTGTCACGCAAATAACTGGCGCGGGGATCAACGGCGCACAACGTGATTCGATGGAAGAACCGAAAGATTTGGTTCCGGATGAGATTTATCGCATCACGATCAGTATGCATCTGACCTCATGGGTGTTTCCCAAGGGACACCGCATTCGCGTGGCTATTTCGAATTCTCTCTGGCCCATGATGTTGCCGACTCCTTACAACATGACCACAGCTCTCGATCTTGGCGGACCGGATGGGTCCACCATTACTTTGCCGATTGTTCCCGAGCATGAAGTTGTTCCGCCGGCATTTTCACCGCCCGAGCCTTCGGAAGAGCGGACTGACATTAAGAGTGAAGGGTTCCCTTGGCCGGGGGAGTGGACGGTGGAGCGCGACGAAGCTCGACATAAGTCGACGGTGCATTGGAAGGGACAGGAAAGCGCTGAGTATCCCTGGGGAAAAGAAAACGATTATGAAAAGCTGACCTATGATGTGGACGATGCGCATCCGGAGGCATGTTCGGTGCAGGGCGAGGCTGAGAGTGTGTTTACGCTGAAGGGGCGCGTGCTGACCTGGCGTGGACATTTGCTGGTAATAACGGATCAGAAGAATTTTTATTACAAGTACACGCGGGAGTTGTTAAAGGATGGAACGATGATCAAGACGAAGACTTGGCAGGAGACGATTGCTAGGGATCATCAGTAAGTATGGTGAAAAGTCACTTGACGACTGAGTGTTATGACTCGTATGAAATCGCAGCTCAAAGCAAATCTTCGCTTTCTATCTCTGGCGTGCTGTCTCCTCGCCAGCATCGCGCACGCACAGCACATGAATTCGCCCGACGCGCCCTGCCACGGCCCGAGGTCGGGCGCCGAGATGACAACCTGTTTTACTTCTGCCTCTAAACTCGCTGACGAACGACTCAATAAGATTTACGCTCGCGTCTTGGGAATATTGTCAGGAGACGAGCAAAAGGATTTGCAAGTGGCGCAACGCCTATGGCTTAAGTTCCGCGATGCAAATTGCTCAGCGGAGCGAAATCTATATGGAAGTGGTAGTGCAGCGCCGACGGTTTATGCAGCATGCATGAAAGCTGATGCTCGCCATCGCACGACTGACCTCACGACGATGTATGGTTGGCGCTTCGAGAAGCTCGGCAGGACGATTGATTAGATAGGTTCCTCTCCTACATCACTGTTTGTAGATCTTGCCCTCTTTCATGACGAACTGAACATTTTCCAGCAGGCGAATATCGGTGAGCGGGTCGCCGGTTACGGCAATGATGTCGGCGTATTTTCCTGGCTTGATCGAGCCTATCTCGTTGGAGTGGCCGAGCAGGTCGGCAGCGTTGCTGGTTGCGGCTTGAATTGCCTGCATCGGAGTCATGCCGTATTTCACCATGAACGCAAACTGCTTTCCGCTGGTGCCGTAGGCGCAGACTCCCGCATCGGTGCCGAAAGACATTTTCGCGCCTGCGGCAACGGCTTTGCGGAAGTTGTCACGCTGGATCCGGCCTAGCTGGGCATCGTGTTCCAAGAAATCCTTGGGCATGCTTCCGTTTTTTCCATCTTCCTGGATGCACTCTTCATCGTAAATATCCATGTCGAGATAAGTGCCGTGCTGTTTGGCGAGAGCAATGCCTTCGTCGTCAATCATGGTGGCATGCTCAACCGAGGCTACACCGGCGCGGATCGCGTTCTTGATGCCTTCCGGTGAGTGGGCGTGGGCTTCTACGCGGAGGCCAAAGTGACTGGCTTCATCGACTGCGGCGTGAAGTTCTTCCTCGGTAAATTCCTGCGAGTGAGGATTGCTACCATGCGTGAGGACGGCGCCGCTGGAGAGAACCTTGATGTGATCGACACCATCGTGGGCAAGCTTGCGGATGACTTGCCGCACTTCCCACGGGCTGTTGGCCTCGCCGTAATGCATGTCCCACGGGAGCGTGATGTCGGGAGCGAGTCCGGTCGCCGCGCCTGCTCCGCCGGTAATGGTGACGTAAGCGCCGGCCACGAACATGCGGGGACCAATAATGTCGCCGCGGTTGATGGCGTCGCGCAGAGCGATGTCGCCGAGAGCGCGATATACGCCGACGTCGCGCACGGTGGTGAACCCCGATTCGAGCGTGACACGGGCATTGGGCACGGACTCGAGCGCTACCTGTGCCGCGGTTTTCTTGAACTGGCCGACGGGATCGGAATCGTGCGCGCCATCGGCGAGGTGAGTGTGGCAATCGATTAGACCGGGGAGAACGGTCATTTTGGTGAGGTCGAGGATTTTGGCGTTCGACGGAATAATTAGATTGGTGCCAACGGCATCGATTTTGCCGTCGTGAATGAGGATGGTTTGGCCGGTGAGGACGGCGCCGGAGTCGGGATCGATTAGTTTGCCGGCACGGATGGCAGTGACTTGCGCGGCGGCAATCGAAGACAGCGCACAGAATGCGGTGATGATCGCGAGAATATCTCGCAGCGCGCAGGCGATTCTTACGCCCCTTCGGGGCTTGTTCATTTTTTCTCTCCCTCACCCAGGGCTTGCGCCCTGGGCTGCATTCTTGCGCCGCTTCGCGGCTACGCTCAGGGCCGACTTTTGCCGCTAATCTTCGCGTGTCTATCGGAAAACTCAGTCCGCCGCAGCCAGCGCAGAAGCCAGCCCACGCTTTAGATCGGCGGCGAGGAGGTGGTGAAATAGCTGCTCCCCGGCTTCGCGGCGAACGGAAAGACGTCCGGCGCGATAGGCTCGCGACTTCAAGCCGCGTTGCACGTCTTCGCAGATGCCGAGATCTTCTTCCTGCACTTGATTGCCGATGTTAACTGACTGCTGGTTATATTCGCGGCTTGCGTCGCTAACATCTCCAAAATAGAAATCGAAGATCACGGTGCAGTGGTCAACATCCACCGGGATCACAAGATTGGTGTCCATGTATCCCTCGTAGCAATTGATCATCAGGTTGGGATGCTGCCAGAAATACCAGGCGCGATCGCCTTTGCGGACGGCGCCGGTGGCTGCATCCTCGCCGGAAGCGACCATGGGGCTGGACTGCAGACAGTAACGATCTTCGTTCTCGATGGTGTACTGCTTGTAATCGAGAACGGAATTCAAACCCTTATGCAGATGAGGAACATGATAGCCACCGTCGAGATAGTTATCGACGAAAACTTTCCAATTGCAATGAATGTTGAAAGTCCGGCGATCGAAGTAGTGCAATTTGCTGATGCCGAGAGGCGCAACGCGCTTGACTAGACTTCCAAGGAATTCGGCGAGTGGCGCTGCATTGGGATCGAGGTTGATGAAGACGAAACATTCCCAGGTTTCGACTCGAATGGGGACGAGGCCGTTTTGCGCACGATCGAAATTCTCGACGCCTTCGAACTCGGGCATGCCTTTGAGCGAGCCATCGAGGCCGTAGTTCCAGCCGTGATAAGGACAATGCAAGAGAGTTGCGCGACCGCAGGGTTGCGTCACGACGGCGGCGGCGTGGTGACGGCAAACATTGTAGAAGGCGCGCAGGACGCCGTCGTTGCCGCGTACGACGACGATGGGCTCGCCGGCGACCGTTGTGCTCATGAACTGTCCGGGCGTCTTCACCTGCTCGGTGCGCGCAACCAGTTGCCAGGTCTTGCTGAACACGTTCAGGCGCTCGAGTTCAGCGATGCGCGGATCGACGTACCAGTCGGCCGGAATGGTCGAGGCCTGCGACAGCGGAGCGTGGTCGTCGTATCCCGAAAGGATCTGATCGATAGAGGTTTGCATGGTCAAACTTTTCTCCCTGTGGACTCAATCATAATTCGCGGCTTCATTTACGGCTTGAGCGCTTGTATGGGGTTAGCCGGTCTTTGGCCGGATGACGAGATCGGCGGCTGCGAGCTTTCGTATTTCCGACCGGCCGCGAACGGAAGTTGCAGAAGCCGCGCCCACAGCCCGTTGTAAGAGCGCGAGAAATTGGCGAATACGAGCTTCTTTTTTCTCCGGCATCTCGCCTTGCCGCCGGAAAAGGCCGGGATCGAGTTCGGCGGTGAGCAACGCATCCTGAAAACGTTCGATCGTCCAATCCAGGATGGAGACAATCATTTCGACATCCATGTCCTTGCGCAACTCGCCGCGCTCAAGGCCAAAGCGCACAAAGGCAACGGTGCCGTAGGGATCTTCGGTGGTGAGGAAGCGATTGATTTCGCGCTTCAACACCAGGTCGGTGCCGTAGTTGCCGAGCAGCGAAATGCGGTAGGGGATCCAGTCTTCGTGCAGCAGATGCTCGGTGCGGACCAGCCAGTAATAAAGAACATCGAAAAAGCCTGCGGCGCGCACATCGGCGGGCGCGTCCAGATATTTCGAGAAGGAGCGTACGGCGCGTTTGTAGACTTCGAAGAAAAGACCATCCTTGCTGCCGAAATGCTGGAAGATGGAACCTTTGGCGATGCCCAGCGTGGCGGCAATGTCTCCAACGCGGGCGGCGTGATAGCCGTTCTCCGCGAAGTGGCGCATCGCAGTATCGACAATGTGGGAGCGCTTGGCCTCAGACCGGGGACGGGGCGCGTTGTGGCGAACATAACGGGGAGGGGCGACGGGATTGCTGGCGATTCCACTCATGAATGACTCCAAGTCACGGAAGCATATAAGAGACGAATGTAATTTTCAACTTCATTTTTAGAGGCCTGTACATTAATGTATGGTTCCCCAGGACGGGGTGGCATGACTCGTAGTCATGATGCTATGAAATCGGCTTCAAATTCGATTTATGACGCGATCATAGTCGGCGGCGGCCATAACGGGTTAACTGCGGCTGCGTATTTGGCACGTGCCGGATTATCCACTCTGGTGCTGGAGCGCCGCGAGATCGTTGGCGGATGTTGCGTAACCGAGGAGATCGCTCCCGGTTGCCGGGTTTCGACAACTTCTTATATCGCCAGCATGCTGCGGCCAGAGGTGATCTCGGAGTTGCGGCTGGCCGATCATGGTCTGCGGATGATTCCGTGTGACCCTGCAATACAAGTTCCCTTCCCCGATGGACATGTGGTTCCGTGGTGGGTGGACCGCGAGCGGGCGAAGACGGAGTTTGGAAACATCTCCAAGAAAGATGCTGCGCGGTTCGTTGAGGTCGATGATCAACTTAAGAAACTTGCGCGCTACTTGCAGCCGTTTTTTATGGAGCCGCCGCCGGAGATCGACACATCCACGATGAGCGGATGGGGCGATCTGTTTCGCGTGGGGAAACGGTTTCGTGGAATTTCCAGCGCGGAGATTGCGCAGCTGATTTCGTTTCTCACCGGAAGCCTGGGTGAATTTCTCGATCACAACTACGAATCGGAGAAGATGAAGACGCTGTTTCTCGCGAACAACGTCTACGGAAAACATGGTGGGCCATACCAGCCGGGGACAGCGATTGGGCTGCTGTTTCATTTACTCAGCGGCGGCGAGCACGAACTGCAAGGCTTCTACGGGCATGTGATGGGCGGCATGGGATCGATCACGCAAGCACTCGCAGCGGCCGGGAAAAAGTTGGGCGTGGAGATTCGCACTTCCGCATCGGTGGCACAGATTGAGGTACGCAACGGGCGTGCTTCCAGCGTGGTGTTGGAAGATGGGAGCGAGCTGCGTGGGCGGATGATTCTTTCGAATGCCGATCCTAAGCGGACATTCTTGAAAATGGTAGCGTCGCGCGAGTTGCCGGAAGATTTTCTATCTTCGGTACGCGGCATCAAGATGGATGGACCCTGCGCGAAAGTCAATTTTGTGCTGGCGGAAGAACCGCGGTTCACAGGCACGTCGCCGCAGGCAACGCCGTTGGAGCGGACTTTTTATACGCTGGTACCGTCGCTGGAATTTGCGGAGCGATGTTATGACATCGCAAAATTTGGTGAGATTCCGGAAGAGCTATGGGTTGATTGCGTGGTGTCATCGAATGCCGATCCATCCCTGGCGCCCGCGGGCAAGCACATCCTCACCTGCTTTGTGCAATATGTCCCTTACAAATTGCGCGAAGGAAGTTGGGATGAGAAGCGGGAGTTGCTTGGCGATCGAGTAGTCAAGAAGATTGCCGGGTACGCGCCCAATGTGCCGAATGCGATTGTAGCGCGGCAGGTGCTCACGCCGCTGGATCTGGAGCGGACTTATGGATTGACCGAGGGTAATATTTTCCACGGCGATTTGCGGCTGGAGCAGCTGTTCTTTATGCGGCCCGTGCCGGGATGGGCGCAGTATCGTACACCCATCCGCGGACTTTATTTGTGCGGGGCAGGGGCGCATCCGGGTGGCGGAGTCACGGGCGCACCCGGACGGAATGCTGCGATGCAGGTTTTGCGGGATTGGAAGAAAGGACACAAGGAGGCGGCGTTTTAAAGAAGACAGCGGCGTAAACATCGAGAGAGAGAGTATGAAAAAGAAAGGCATTCTGGAGAGGTTGAAGGAAGGCCCGGTGCTGGGCGACGGCGGATATTTGCTGGAACTGGAAAAGCGCGGGTGGGTGCGCGCGGGTCCGTTCACTCCGGAGGTCGTGTTGACGCATCCCGAAGCGTTGCGTGAGTTGCATGTGGAATTTCGCGAGGCTGGATCGGAGGTGCTGCAGGCACTGACGTTTTATGCAAGCCGCGACAAGCTGGCGACCGTGGGGCTTGAGGATCGATTGGAGGATTTGAATCGAGCTGCGGTCCGGATTGCGCGCGAGGTGGCGGGCGATCGCTGCCTGGTTGCGGGAAATCTGAGTCTTACGTGGATGTATGAGCCCGGCAGCGCTTCAGCCGCCGACCGGGTACGGAAAACGTTCGACGAACAACTGGCAGTGCAGATTGAAGAAGGCGTGGATTTCATCATCGGCGAAACGTTCTCTTTTCTCGGAGAGGCACTCATTGCAGTCGAACGCGGAAAGAAAACCGGCTTGCCGACGATGGTGACTATTTGTTTCGAAAATACAGATGAAACGGCTGATGGCAAGAGTGCAGCCGATGCCGCGAAGGCTTTGTTCGATGCCGGCGCCGATATTGTTGGTATGAACTGTCTGCGGCCACCGGAACACATTCTTGGCCCGATGGAGCAGATGCGCAAGGCGGTTTCTGGATATCTGGCGTGTCAGCCGGTCGCGTACCGCACTCCAAAAGCAAAACCGGACTTTACCAGTCTGCCTGAGTTTCCTTACGGGTTGGATCCGATGCAACTTACGCGTAAAGAAATGGGAGAATATGCGGCACAGGCGCGCGACATGGGCATCAACTTTATCGGCGCGTGTTGTGGAACGGTTGCGATGCACATCCGCGAAATGGCGCGGGTTCTGGGGAAATTACCTGAGGATTCGCGTACGTGGAAGAAGGGTGGAGAAAAACCGATGTCGGCTTACGAGTACTACGACCACGATAATCTGAAGGTTGGCAGCAAGACGTAGCTGACACCCGAACATTACAACGAGCAGGCTCCGTCCAGAGCCTGCTCGATTTGTTTTCAGCAGGAATTAGCCGATGCTGCGCAAGCGTGGCTGTTCAGCGCGCACCAGCGGCGCATCCACCAGATGTTCGTTGAGAAACCACTGTTGCAATTCATTGGGACGCAGAACGTCGCTAACAACCAGATCGTTGGTGCCGTCGTCGCCGAGTTTATCGGCACGCTCCGCTAATTCACGGCAATGGCCAATGATGATTTGATGCGCGTCCAATAGCCGCGAAATCTGCACCGGCACTTCTTCCCTGCCGCGGGGTGGACGCTCGATGCGCGTGGTTTCGGCCACATCGGGAGCCATCGCAATGGAGACACCGCCGAGGAGTTGGATGCGTTCGGCGACCGTATCCACAATCTCCGACTGCTCTCCATAGTGTTTATCGAATAGCAGATGGAGCTGATAAAAAGTTGGCCCCGCAACCTGCCAATGAGATTTCTTGTAGAGATCACGCAGGGTCATGGTATCGGCGAGCAACAAGTTAAGCTGCTCGGTCATTTCCAGGCGAACCGGTTCCTCGAGATCGAGAGGCAACATGTGTGAAACGGTTCCATAAGCTTGAATTTCAGGGGCCTTCTGGTGAAGGCGAGGTTGCGCACTTACGTTCGGGCGCTCGCTGGGTGCTTGTGTTTTGGGATCCTTCTTGGCCATCGTAGTTTCTCCTCGGCTACAAGATCTTCGGCTGCATAATCCACCGTTAAACGCTAGTTCGATGCCATGAGGCGGCTATGGGATGCGATAAACCGGCATTAGGCTGCGCTATCCGCCATTTCGATCTAATCAGGTTCGATCAAATGAGTCAGCGCTCGAAGTTTGACGACGAGCAGGTCATTGTTTATGATCAAAATGCGGGGTGGAGCAGTCTGGTAGCTCGTTGGGCTCATAACCCAAAGGTCGGTGGTTCAAATCCACCCCCCGCAACCAAATCTTATTGATTCACCACGGCTTGCTGATCCGATCTAGCAGGCTGGTTTTGTTTTTGGGAGAGATTTGGGGAAATGAACCTTCCCCATCTGCTTTTCACTATTGGCGGATGGCCCATGCTAACCCGTCCGGGCCTTTTCCCGTTTCAATACGACCGGTCACTGATAGAGTTTTTAGGTTGACCATGGCAATGTTGTTGTCGGAACTCACGGCAATGTAGGCAACTGATCCGTCCGGCGGAATGAGAATACCTGCAACGCCTCGCCCTAGACTGATTCTCTTCACTTCCTTCCGGGAAGCGGCATCCATCACAATCAGATCTCCATTGCCGAGATCGGCGATGAGAACGTACTTGCCATCGGGCGTGAACTTGAGCCGGTTTGCGGACTTGCTGTGCACATTGATCGTCTGAACCGCTTTCCTGGTTGCGACGTCAATGATCGTGACCGTCTCTTGATGGGATGCTGCCCACAACTCTTTACCATCGGGCGACACATCGAATCCTTCTGGAGCTTTACCGACCGCGATGTTCGTCTCTGTCCAGCCGGAAGAATCGGCATTCTTATCGTGTTCAAAAATGCTGATGGTGCCCGAGTTGACATTGGCGGTGAAGATCGCGCTAAGATCGGGCAACACTTTGAGCATGTGCGTGCGGTCCTGACCGGTGCCCAAAACCCATTCCACCTGCTTTGTTGCCGGATCGAAACAGCCGATAACTTTGCTGCCTTCCGCGGTGAAGTAAACTTTGTCGTTCACAACATCCAGCCCATGCGGAGCCTTCAGCGACCCAAGATCAATTGTCCCCAGCGATTTTTGCGAAGATAGATCAACCACGGAAAGAGTGTGCTGGGGCGTCCGGAAGCCTCCGTAATTGGAAATGTAGGCGTGGCTACCGTCATGGCTGACGGCTACCTCGTGCGGATCTTCGCCGACGGGAGTGCGCGCCACAACCTTGAGAGTCGCTGGATCCACAATGGCCATTGATTTATCCTCTTTTTCGAGGACAAGCAGCGCCGGGGACGGTGTTTGGGAGATTGCGTACGACGTAACGGAGCAAATTACGAGAAGCTGTATTACTGCGGATGCCCAGAATTTGTTCGAGGTCATATTTCACTCGCCGGTCCTTTCGGCTAGGGAAGATTGTAATCAATCCTCGCATGCAGCTGCTTCGGGTAGCTGAAAGGAAGCTTAAACGGCTCTGGCCTCGTTGAACTCGTTAAAACAAAAACTTCAGCGCCACCTGAATCACCCTCGGGCTCACATCCGACTGAATTTGCCCGAACGTTGGCGATTCAATGTCGCTGACCGGTAAGCGGAGATTGGTATGGTTCAGGGTATTAAACAATTCACCGCGAAACTGAAGTTCTTTGGTTTCCGTTAGCCGAATGTTCTTGAAGGCCGAGGCGTCCCAGTTCACGTATCCCGGGCCCTGAACCGCGTTGCGGCCTTCGTCGCCGAAGACCTCGAAGCGGCCGAGAGGATCCGGCTGGAGTTGCTGAAAAGCTTTTACGTTGAACCATTCCTGCGGCGTGCGTGGACCGGAGTTTGGGTTGCCAATCACGTTAGGACGGTTGGCGGAGAAGCCGGTGATCTCCGGCGCCTGGCCTTGCAGCGAAGGGTCGCCTGAGTCGTATACCGTAAACGGCCCGCCACTCATGGCAGTCACAATTCCGTTTAACTGCCAGTTGCCGAAAACGCGGCCATACCAACTGCTGGAGTGCTGCAGGTACGGAATAACCCACTGATAACTCAGCACGAAACGATTGCGGGAATCGAACATGGACCGCCCGCGTTCGGCGGCGAGATCGAACGGATTCTGTGCGAGATCGTTTTCTCCCGCCACGTCCTGTGATGCCGAGCCGGTAATGTTGAAGGAAGAAACGTCATCGATCGAATGCGACCAGGTGTAGGACGCAAGGAAGGACAGGCCGTGGCTGAAGCGCTTGCGCAGACTGGCTTCCAGGGCGTTGTAGCTGGAGTTTGCGATGCTGGCCATTTCGCCAACCGAGCTATAAGTGCAATTACCGTTGGGATTCGCCAGCGTACATCCCGAATAGAGACGCCGGTAGTTCACGTTGTTTTCAGTGGAAATCGGACACGGGGTTGCCGTCGTACAACCAGCGCTGGGGTCATTGGTGACGGCGCCGGGGACGAAGACTGCAGGATTGCCTTCAATGAATCGCGGCAGCCTCACACCGGTGGTGCCGACATACCCGATCTGGAAGAGCCAGTCTTGGCCAAGAGACTGCTGAATGTTCAGATTCCAATCCTGCGCGTAGGGTAGATGCAGATTCCGTGAAGTCACGAGCAGCGTCATCGGCTCGGGGAAAGCCTGACTAAATGGATTCGCGGTATAGAACGGATTGGCAAAGGAGTTGACGGGAAAACTTATTTGCTGCGTTTTGAGATAAGGCGGAGAGCTGACGGGATCTTGAAGCGGCCCACCTTCGCCGGTGTAGTAGGGCTCATAGAAAATTCCGTAGGCCACGCTGACCACGGTTTTGGAGTCGCGTCGTGGATCCCACGCCAGACCAAAGCGCGGAGCGAATGCTGTTTTCTGCGTTGGAATTAAGCCTGCCGGCACACCCGGATCGCCTGGATAGAGTAGTCCCGCGGGAGCGTTGGGAACGACTTGCGACTGCGCTCCGGGAACGAACAGATTCACCTCGTTATGCCTCTCAGTCGTGGGGAAGGGTAGTTCGTAGCGAAGCCCCAGGTTCAGCGTCAGGCGAGACGTGATTTTATAGGTATCCTGGCCATAAGCGTCCAAAGCTCGATCGCGAATTTCGCGAGCAAAATTACCGCCGCCCTGCAGAAAGACCACCGGATTACCGGATAGGAAGCTGGCAAATCCGTCACTGTAGGGAAAATTCTCAAATACAAAGAAGCCATTGCTGGCGATGCCCTGCAAGGCATTGATCTGTTCGCGCCGATAGCCTCCGCCAAATTTCAGCTCGTTGCGGCCGTGAATCCAACTCAGAGAGCCGGAGAGGTCGAAAGTATTCTGAAACGTGTTGCGCGGCCCAGTGATGGGATCACCAACCGAAGCGTAGCCGCCGACCTGAATGAATGGAGGTCCGGCGGCCGAAGGCAGGGTGGGAGCGTACTGAAAGCCCAAGTTCGCTGGCGACTCATGATTCAGATGCTCGTCGAGCAGAAATGTATTGCGGAGATAGGAAAAGCGCCCGACGGCGATGGTAGTGGGCGAGAAGATGTGGGTCTCCTGCGTGACAAAGTTCTGCGCCCGGTCGTACTCGCCCACCGGAAAGCCGGGAACATTCGCGCCTACAGGAGAAAGCGGATCTGTGGTGGGGCCGCTGCTATACATGTAGCGGAAATTGAGAGTGTCGGCGCGGGAAAGATAATGATCCACGCGCACGCCGAATTGGTCGTTATTCTCGATCAAAGTTTGCGTAGCGACGAATCCATTTTCGCCTTGATTGGGCAGCGGGAAAAAGGGCAAGACGTTGGTCGCAATCGGATTGATGGAGGCTAGCTGGTTGTTCGGGATTGGAACCGGCGCCGGGCCCATGGCGAAGTTGAGTAGCTGCCCGTTGAAGTCGGGAGCGTTCGTTGTGGTGTTGGTACAGATGCCGCCGACAAATGCGCCCCCGGGAATAGAAGTGCAGAGCTGAGCGAAGTTACCCTGCCTTTCCGCGACGGAAGGTACGGTTGCAGGCACGGTCTCACCCTGCCGGTTACGGAAGCCCTCGTAATAGCCGAAGAAGAAAGTCTTGTCCTTAACAATCGGTCCACCGAAAGTTGCACCGAATTGGTTTTGCTTTAAAGGCTGGATGCTTTGCGTGAAGTAGTCGGACGAATCCATCATATCGTTGCGCAGAAATTCCCAGGCCGCCCCATGAAATGAATTCGACCCGGACCGCGTAACAATATTGGTCGTCGAGCCCGTGTTGCGTCCGAATTCTGCGTTCGCATTGTGGCTAAGAATTTTGAATTCGGCAATGGCGTCGATCGGCGGTTTGAGAACGAATCCGCCATCTACGGAGCTCTCGTTATCGGCTCCGTCGATCATGAAATTGTTCGATTCCGGCCGCTGGCCGTCAACGGCATAGGCCTGATTCTGTCGGGCTGGGCCGCCGGCTTCGAGCAGTCCGGGCGTCAATGGCACTACGCCGGGTTGAAGCAGTCCGAGCTGAGAAAAGTTCCGACCATCGAGCGGCAGGTCGAGAATCTCGTGCTCCATCACGGTTTCGCCGAGACTACTGACTGTGCTCTGCACCAGCGCGGCATCCGCGTTCACTTCAACTTGCTGCGTCTCCGCGCCGAGCTTTAGGTGAATGCCGACGGTAGCGGTTTCGTTAACACCCAACGTGATTCTCTGCTGTAAATAGGTTTGGAAACCCTTCGCTTGAACTTCTAACTGGTAGTGTCCGATTGGGAGTTCGACCAAAACGTACTCTCCCTGACAATCGGTAATCGCCTCGCGCAGTAAGCCGGTTTCGATCTGCTTTGCGGTGACGGTGGCGGCCTGCACAATTGCGCCGCTTGGATCGCTCACAGTTCCACGAATGCTGGCTGTGATCTGCTGTCCCGCAACATTCACACTTACGATGTTCAAACCGGCAACGACTGCAACCAGCGCGAAGGCCAGTCTTCCCCACTTGCTCATGCGTCTCCCTATTTGCTTTTACTAGTTCCGATTGACGTCGAGGTGAAGATATCCCCGCGAGCGAACATTGAGTACGCCCGAATATCTTTCTTACGAGGTTCGGCGATTATAGGGACGCACAACGGCGAGTCAATAATATGAACGGAGTATGAGCCATCGGAAAAGTGCGGAGGACAGGCGCAGTAGTGCCTTAATATTATTGCGCCGACATTCTCATCCAGTTAACTTGGTGCCGCACTGAATTGTCGTCGTCAAGGTCACTTGATCGTGCGCAGGGCGCACAAATGCCCAGGGAATTCGAAAAAACACTTAATCGATGCCTAATAATGAAGAGAGTGGCGCAAGGAATCATAAAAGCGCAGACGCCCTCCGAACCCCGAAACCGGCCACCAAAATCAAGATCGTCGAAGATGACGAAGCTACCGGAGAAACTGCTGCGGCTTACGACTTTTGGCGAGCGGGTTCGGGAAGACAGCAAGTGCCTGGCATCATCAAGTGTTTTGGAGCGCGGCCGGACTTCCTGCGTCGCGTGGTCGAATTCGGAAACACTGTCCACTTCTCCGAAGGACATCTCTCGCGGCGGTACAAAGAATTAATCGCGAGCTATGTCTCCTATTTGAATCGTTGTCCCTATTGACTGGACAGCCACGCCTACTTCCTGCGGGTTCAGGGAGCACCTGATCAATGCGTACAAGCCATCGTCGAAGGCAAGCTTGACGAAGCGGGCCTTACTCTGGCGGAGCGCGCTTTGCTGGGTTACGTCAAGCTGATCACCGATGCTGCCTATCGCTCGACTGCCGAGGATGTTCAGAAACTTCGAGACCTAGGCTGGAAAGAAGAACAGATTGCGGAAGCTGTCTACATCACCGCAATGTTCGCTTTTTTTAATCGCGTCGCTGACGCCTTCGGCGTTCCTTCTCAGAACTACCTTGGGACTGGGAAGTTGACGCCTTGAGTGTTGATGGCATTCGGGCTTACTGAATCTCAACTGCGAAAGAATCTGAATAGCGCGGAAGCAGAAGATTTGTGGCGGCAGCGAGGCCAAGCGCTGCAGCGAGCAGAACCAACAATGAGGCGTAGGAGCCGGTCGCGTCAAATGCGCGTCCCAGTATTACGGGCCCGATGGCTCCAGCAGCGGCATAGAACGTCCAGGTTAGACCGTACAGCGTGGAAAAAGCACGCAGCCCGAAATAACGCGTGAGCAGGTAGGGTGTGATGGCAGCTTCGCCCCCGGCTCCAACGCCAATTAGTGTCGCGGCGAGGCAGCCCGCAGGAAAACTATTCGCGCGCGCGAGAAGAAAAATACCCAGTGCGGTAATAAGATTTATTACCAGCGCGACTCGTGGCCCGAAAAATCGGTCCAGCAGCCAGCCCACCACAATCCTGCCCAGCAGGCTTGATCCGCCGAGCACGGACGCGCAGAGTGCGGCATTTCCGGCGGTGAGGCCGCGATCGGTCAGCAATGCGGAGAGATGAGTGATCGCACCATTCATGCTGATCGAACTCACGAAAAGAATGGCGGTGATAATCCAGAAGGCAAAAGAGCGCAGGCCTTGTTGCCATGTCACTCCCGAATGGGCGACCGGAGCGGTCTTTTTTCCAATGGCTCCGCGTTCGCGGATGTAGCGCCAACTAAGTGGCAAGCCGAGTAACAATGCGAGACCGCCGAGAGACGCGTACGCGGCACGCCAGCCAGACCGACTGATGATGGATTGGGCGACGACGGGCAAGATCATCGCTCCCAAGCCAGCCCCAACCATCACAAAGGCCAATGCTGTCCCCAAACGCCGCTGAAACCAGGTGGAAATCGATCGCGAATAGGCCAGATGAGCTGCGCCGTTCCCGACTAAACCCAGCACGAAGCAAGTCACATAAAACTGCGACAATCCGAAGTGCAACAACGATAACGAGGCAATCGCGCACACGTATATCGTCATGCAGGTAAGAATGATGCGGCGAGGGCCAAAGCGATCGATCCACTGGCCCAGCAACGGGGAGATAAAGCCTAAAGTGACGGCGGCGATAGCGAAGCCGCTTGAGATGGCTTCACGGCTCCAGCCGAATTCCGCGGCCAGCGGTTTCACGAAAACGGAAAAGGTATAGACGAATAACGAGCCAAATCCCGCCATCACTCCCAGACACGCCGCCAACACCACGCGCCAGCCGTAATAGCCGAGATCGAATTCAGTTGGGCCATGCGGCTTTTCGGCGCGCTGCGCTATGGCCATGCCGACTCCGACACTTCCGGAAACGGGCTCTTCACTCATTTCGATTTCTCTCGCATCATCTTTGTGCCCTATGCAGGAGTCGGATCATACACAAAGCGCTCATCGAACATCTCTAGCCTTTTTCTAGTATGGCCATGCGGTTTAGGAGACCGAGTTAGTCGCAATGATTTTCGAAAGCACAAGAGGCCAATCGCAATTACCGAGGTAATTACCGACAGCATGTATTGCTGTGTTACTGATTACTAGTATTCCTAGTTTGGAAAAGTTACTGGACTCGCTCCCAATCTGGCCATCCTTACAGCCGGTTGCCAACGAGCTCGGCACTGTCGTTAAAAGAGACTATGGCTAAGAAAATCCTTGTAGTTGACGACTCTAAGACAGCCTTAATGATGGAGCGCGAGATTCTGGAAAAGCGCAAGAATTACCACTGCGTGACCGCGGCTGATGGTCAGGAAGCGGTCGAGAAAGCGCAACAAGAGCGTCCAGACCTGGTGCTGATGGATGTTGTGATGCCGCGCATGAATGGATTTGAGGCTTGCAAGGCGATGCGCCAGCAGGACAGCACTCGCGAGACCCCCATCGTTCTGGTTACCACTCGCAGTGAAGAGTCCTACATGGAAGCAGGATTCCAGAGTGGATGCAACGACTACATTACCAAGCCGGTCGATGGCGCCGAACTGGTGGCTCTGGTGGAAAGCTATCTCGGCGAGTAATCCGGATTCGAATGTTATCGGTCTGGGTGAAATGGGCAGGAAGAGTCTTATGAATACGAGCAAAGCATCTGGGCAAAAGCCCGCCGGATCGGATTCGATGAACGAAGCCCGATTGGAAGCGGCGCGAAAGCGCATGGCTGAGAGCCGCGACCCGGAAGACGCTCTTGAGGGGCTGCGCGAGATCGCAGCTAACTTTCTTGGCTCTGAAGAAGTTGGGTTATTTCGTGTAGATCAGAAAACTGCGAATCTCCAGGCTTATTGGTCCTTCGGAATCGACCTGGAGAAATATGACTTGCGGCCGGTTTTGGGGAACGCTGGTCTGCGAAAAGTGATGGATGGCGAGTACTACGTGAGCCATGGCCGTTCGGACGCTTCTAGCAGGGTACAGGCGTTTATTCCAATTCGTTTGGAGAATGAAACTGTCGCGATCATCGCAATCTTGCGTTTATTGCCTCACAAGCATGCCTTCGACAAGTGGGACGTGGAATTGTTCAAAATTCTCTCCAATGAAGCTGGTGCTGCATTGTTCGGCTCGTCCGCGCATTCAAAAGCTCTGGCTACGGGACGAGGATAGAGAATGAGCGGCCAATCCCCCAAATTTAATCCGGCAGTCTTACCCGTAGAGTTCATGAAGCGCTTTGAGTCTACGGATGCCAAGGAACCGCGGCACTTCCTTTATCCGGGACAGGTTTTCGTAACCGCAGAACCAATCACAATCTCAACCATACTGGGATCGTGCGCCGCCGTCTGTATCTGGGATATGCACAAGCGGGCGGGTGGAATGAACCACTATCTTCTGCCTGACGGGCCTAACGAAGGATTGAACCGGTTGCGTTATGGCAATGTCGCGAACCCTGACCTTCTGGAGAAGATTCTGGCATTGGGATGTGAAACCCGGCACTTACGAGCCAAGATTTTCGGCGGGTCCAGCGCTTTCGGCGGAGACCCATTGCAATCTTTGGGATCGAGGAATGTGGAACTCGCCGAACAGTTTCTTCGTTCCGCAGGCATTTCCGTGGTGGAACGAGATGTCTCGGGAAAGCACGGGCGGCGATTGGTGTTTCGGATCGCTGATGGCGTGACTGCAATCAAGAATTTTGACCAAACATAATTCATCAGGTGCGGTACGAAAACGCCGCGCTTGAAATTAGAAATCGGTCGCGCGAATTGGCGCGGACGTGACGGAGGAACAGTGGAGTTAGCGGACTTTGACCGGGAAGCAGTGCTCGCCTCGTTTCTCGTCGAGTCACAGGAGGGCCTGGACTCGATGGAGCAGGCGCTGGTGCAGATGGAATCGAATCCATCTGACCCGGAACTCCTGGCCAATATTTTCCGCGTGGCCCATACCCTCAAGGGGAACGCCACTTCTTTGGGGCTCACCGAACTCGCAGGATTTGCCCACGTTGTAGAGGATCTGCTGGACGTGTTCCGTGAACAGCAGACGATGCCGGGCGCGGATTTGATTTCACTTCTATTGAAGGCTGTAGATGAACTGCGCGCCATGGTCGCCGGAGCGGCGACGGCTGGGCCCCATGAGCTGACACCGGGACAACAAGACCTCATCAAGCAAATCTCGCGGGAGGTAGAAACGCGGTCAAACGGATCCGGCCATGTCGATGGAACGTCGGGGCAATCCGGTTCAGCAGCAAAGGCTGAGGCGCTGCCGAGCGCCGGCAACCGTACTCTGCGTGCGGATGTCGCCAAACTGGACCACATGCTGAATTTGACTGGCGAGATTGTGATTGCGCAAGGGCGGCTGCGGCGAATGATTGAGAACCTCGGCACCGAACAAGGGCGCGCCATCCTAGAGATGCATCGCGAGGCCGAGCGCCTGTACATGGACCTGCAGAGTGAAGTGATGAGTATCAGGATGGTCCCGGTCGGGCCGCTTTTCCGCCAGTTTGTCCGCTCGGTGAGAGACCTGGCAAAGAGCCATGGGAAATTAGCGCGACTGGAAGTAGTGGGAGGCGACGTCGAGGTTGATACGACCGTGCTCGAACAACTCAAAGATCCGTTGCTCCATCTGCTGCGCAATGCCGTCGATCACGGCGTAGAGAAGCCGGCGGTGCGCCAGAGTCAGGAAAAAAATTCTTGCGGAGTGATTCGCCTGACTGCCGGCCATAGCGGCGGAAACATTATTGTAACGTTGCAGGACGACGGGGCAGGATTCGACCGGGCACGGATCGTCGAGAAAGCGCGGCGATTGGGACTCTTGTCTGCTGAAGATAACATTCGCGATCAGGATATTTTCGATCTCGTATTCCATGCGGGATTCACTACTGCGGAGTCGGTTACGGATCTTTCCGGACGCGGCGTTGGACTGGATGTAGTACGACGCAATATCAACGCGCTGCGGGGGATGGTTGAGGTGTCGAGTACAGGCGGCAAAGGTACGATGATCACCATCCGCTTGCCCTTGACCCTGGCCATCATTGATGGGTTTTCCGTCAAGGTGGGAACCGAGACTTTCATCGTTCCACTCGAACATGTTACTGAATGCACGGAATTACCAGCGGATGAGCGTAATCCGGAAGCCAGTGGAATCCTTCGTCTGCGGGGAACGGCATTGCCTTACATCCGCTTGCGGCGCGTATTTGGCCTATCCGGTAAAGCTCCCAAGAAAGAAAACATTGTAGTCGTCAAGATCAATGACTTTCACGCCGGAATTGCGGTGGACGAACTTTTGGGCGGCATGCAGACAGTGGTAAAGCCGTTGGGTAAGGCGTTTCAAGGAGTTTCCGGGATTGCCGGTTCAACGGTTCTTGGAGATGGACGGGTTGGTTTGATCCTTGATGTTCCCAGTCTTATGCGCGAAGCGATGCAATCGGCGGTGCAGGCGCAAGCTTAGCTGGAAGTGAGATATCGGATATTAGAGGGGTGAAAGACAATGAGAACTTGGCAAGATCAGAAAATCGGCACGCGGTTGGGAGTGGTCTTCGGCACCATCCTGCTGTGCGTGATTGCGGCGGGTGCGTTCGGACTGAGCTGGCTCGGCCGCCTCAACTCCAACATGGCGGCTTCGATCCAGAAGCGCTACAACACGGTGGAGTTGACACGCCAGACCATCGAGCACTCAATCACCAATGCTCGCATCACCTTTCAACTATTCGAGACCACCGACCCCGACAAAGAGAAGGCGCTGAACCAGAAGAATGATGCGATCAGTGATGAAATCAGCGCTCAGATCGCGGAGATCGAAAAGACTCTTAGCTCTTCCCAAGAGCGGGAATTGTTCGCAAGTGTCATGCAGGATCGCGAGGCCTATAAAGTCGCCAGACAAAAAGCCAAGAAACTGTTGATGGACAAAAAGCGGGATCAGGCGCTGGCAGTGCTAAGCGACGAGGTAATCCCTGTACTCGACACGTACCGTGCGGAGTGGGGGAAGTTCATTAACCTTCAGACGGCGGCCATGCAGCAGAGCATAAAGGAGAGCCAGGATACTTACGTCACAGGGCGCAGAGTTGCATTGTTGCTCCTCGTAGTCACTCTGGTCCTGTCCACGTTCGCTGCGTTCAGCGTTACCAGGAGCATTACCGTTCCCATTCAGCAATCGGTCAAATATGCAGAGAGCATCGCCGCTGGTGATTTGACCCGGGAAATTCTGGTGACGAACCATTCCGAGACCGGTCAGTTGCAGCAGGCCATGCAGGAGATGAGCAGCAGACTCTCGGGAATTATCCGGGACGTTCGTGAAGGGTCGTCCGCAGTCGCCTCGGCGGCCCAGCAGGTATCAGCCTCATCGCAAATTCTCTCTCAGGGAACGAGTGAACAGGCAGCTTCCGTGGAAGAGATGAGCGCCAGCCTGGAACAGATGAATGCCTCGATTACACAAAATGCGGACAACAGCCGCCAAGTGGAGCAGGCAGCCGCGAAGGGCGCTATGTCCGCGGAAGAAAGCGGCAATGCGGTCAAAGAGACGGTCGATGCCATGAAGCAAATTGCGGCAAAGACATCAGTGATCGAAGAGATCGCCTACCAGACCAATCTTCTCGCGCTCAACGCTGCTATCGAAGCGGCGCGAGCCGGCGATCAGGGCCGTGGGTTTGCGGTGGTCGCGGTCGAGGTTCGAAAGTTGGCTGAGCGTAGCCAACTGGCAGCACAGGAAATTGGTGGGTTGGCTGGCAAGAGCGTAGGAGTCGCTGAACGGTCTGGCCAGTTGCTCTCTGACCTGGTGCCATCGATCAAGAAGACCGCCGAACTGGTGCAGGACGTGGCTGCGGCCTCCACCGAGCAATCCGGCGGAGTCACGCAGATCAACAAAGCTATGGCGCAGGTCGACACGGTGACGCAACGCAATGCTTCGTCCGCGGAAGAGCTTTCCAGTACGGCTGAAGAATTGGCGGCGCAGTCCGAGCAATTGCAGCAGTTGATGACTTTCTTCCGCGTGGCAGGCGAACAGCGCCCCAATCGCAACGGCAACGGCCAACAGCCCGCGCCATCTCCGCAGAAGCGAACGTTTCGGGATGAGTATGCGCAGCTTACACACGCCCAACCGGCCCATGGCAGACTAGCGGAGGAGGCTAACTTCTCTCCGTTCTAAAAGGGACGCCATTTGTTGCTGTGTTGCGGAACATCGATTCGGCTTGCCGCCTGAAAAGGTCGGCGCTATCGAGCATAAGACGGTGGAAATTAAGAGGATTCAAACTATGGGAGCGTCGAATTCAGGGAAGAATCAACTCCCTTTGAACACGGTGCAATACCTCACGTTCTTGACCGCGGGCGAGGAATATGCGGTCGGCATCGTAAAGGTGAGCGAGATTGTGGAGTACGAGACTGTCACCACGGTGCCCAACACTCCGGTCTGGATTCGTGGTGTAACGAATCTGCGAGGCAGAGTGGTGCCAGTGGTGGATCTCGCGGCCAAGTTCGGTTTGCCGCACAGCAATATTTCCAAGTTTTCCTGCATCATCATCACCGAGGTGATGTTCCAGGGTGAGAAGCTGACGATGGGAGTTCTGGCGGACTCTGTGAGCCAGGTCGTTGAGCTCTCCGCTGATGAAATCGAAGCACCGCCGCCGTTTGGTACCCGCGTCAAGACCGAATACCTGCTGGGCATGGGACCGCTGGGCAAGAAATTTTGCCTGATTCTCGATATCGACAAAGTTCTCTCCGCTGACGAGCTACTTGCCGTTACAGAATCAGCCGACGAACGGTCTGCGGATGATTCGTCCACGGATGCATCAAACTTAAACGCATCGAACGCAGATGCGGCAAGCAAGGAAAAACACTTCGAGGCCGGAGCGTAGAAGTGCCTGCTCCCACGGCTGCAGGCAAGGATTCAGGTGAGTCCCGCCGCATCGAAGGTGAGCTATGTGTTGAGCAGCCTGCCCAGCTGACCGTCAGCCCTGCGCTGTTCAACAAATTCCAAAAATTGATCTATGCCGAAACCGGCATTTGGCTGGGCAGTTCAAAGACTGCCCTTCTGTGCGGGCGGCTCTACCGCAGGCTTCGGGATCTGGAGATCGATTCCCTGCAGCGTTACTACGAATGTGTTACGCAGCCCGAGCAGCAGGAAGAACGCTGCCGGATGATAGACGCCATAACAACGAACGAAACCCGCTTCTTCCGCGAGCCCCGGCAGTTTGAATTCCTGGTGCAGAAAATTCTTCCCCGCTGGCGCATGGAAGCCGAACGCCAGTTGCGGCCACGGCGGGTGCGGATCTGGAGCGCGGGGTGTTCATCCGGAGAAGAACCGTACACCCTGGCGATGTTGCTCGAGAGAGATCTTCCCGCAAAACAGGGCTGGGATGTGCGTATTCTAGCCACCGACATCTCGAACCGGGTTCTGGAAAAAGCGCGTAAGGGAATTTATCCGCTGGCAAGATCGAAGGAGCTGCCGCGGGATTTGCTGCACGGTTTTATGTTGCGCGGGGTGGCGGAGCGGCAAGGCGAGGTTAAAGTGAAAGTCGAACTCCAGCAGATGGTCGATTTCCAAAGATTGAATCTTCATCAGGAACTGGATCTTGCTGAAGGTCCATTTGACGCTGTTTTTTGCCGCAATGTTCTGATCTATTTCGACGCGGCTTCGAAGCGCACGGCGGTCACAAATCTTTCGCGTCATCTCGTGGTCAATGGATTCTTATTTGTGGGTCACGCGGAGAATTTGTGCAGCATGTCGTCCCAGTTACGAAGTCTGGAGCCAACCATTTACACGAAGATTAACGATACCGAAGGCCTGTGAAGTGCGTATAAGACAGCGCCTACCAAGCTGCCTGAGAGATTAAGAGAGGAAAAGACGTGCCAGTTGTGAATGGGGAGAATCTGCAGGTCCTGGTTGTAGATGACTCGGCGATGGTCCGCCAGGTGCTGCAGTCCATCCTCGCGACCGACCACAGGATCAATGTGAAGGCGGCTGCAGATCCGCTGATCGCGTGGGTGAAGATGCAGAAGGAACCTCCCAACGTCGTAATTACGGACCTGGAAATGCCGCGCATGGACGGTCTGACCTTTATTCAAAAAATCATGCTGGAAATGCCAACTCCGGTTGTCGTCTGCTCCGGTTTGGCCGCTCGCGGCACCGAACTCGCATTGCGGGCGCTTGAAGAAGGCGCGGTGGAAGTGATCACCAAGCCCAAGGTAGGCGTGCGTGAGTTTCTGCACGAATCGGCGGTGACTCTTCTGGACGCGGTGTGGAGCGCGTCCCAGGCTCAGGTAAAGCTCCGGCCAGTGCCCACTCTTACGGCTAGTCCTCGTATAAACGTCGATGCGATCTTGCCTCGAAAAAACAAGGCCTGCTCCACAGCGGCGCCGAGCGGAATTATTGCGGTGGGCGCCTCTACCGGTGGAACCGAGGCATTGCGAGTTTTCCTGATGGCGCTGCCCACCGACTGTCCGCCGGTCGTGATTGTGCAGCATATGCCAGAGGGTTTTACTAAGGCCTTTGCCAATCGCTTGAACAAGGAATGTGCAGTGGAAGTCGCTGAAGCCCGGGATGGCGAACGGTTACAGATTGGCCGGGCACTGATCGCTCCCGGCAACCGGCACATGCTCGTCAACCGCAGCGGCGAAGAACTGGTCGCTCAGATCATCGATGGACCATTGATCTCGCGCCATCGTCCGAGTGTCGATGTACTTTTTCGTTCGGTGGCTATTTCCGTTGGGGCGAAGGCAGTCGGCGTCATTATGACCGGCATGGGCGATGATGGTGCCCAAGGCCTCGGCGAGATGAAAGACGCCGGAGCGGCAACGATCGCACAGGATGAAGCAAGTTGTGTGGTGTTTGGAATGCCGAGGGAGGCGATTGCTCGGGGTGCCGTGGATGTCGTTGTGAATTTGGAGCAACTTGCGAACGCTGCGTTGTGCGCGGGCCTAAGTAGCCGGATTACCGTATAGCGGAATCGATGGTGCAATCCGGATGGGCTGCCCAGCTACTCAACTGAGTTGCTTATTGGTGCCACCCAAGGTATTCTTCGCGTCCTTCAAAAACAAAATGGAGCAGACGTTCGAGACGCTGTTTCAGAGTCGAGGGTTGCTGCGGAGACGTTTCCTTTGTCTCCATTGGTGAATCCGCCTTTGGTTCGAGTGCCGGTGCCGCTCCGCTAGCCATGCGTAATCTCCTCTTTCTAAGTGATTTTCAATGCCTGGTCGCTTGTGCTTCTGGGGATACTGGGTTGCCAACTGTCCCCCGAAGGGAGCGTGGGAGAGTTCCAAATTGAACTCTAATCCTAAAATGGTCCTGGTTTTGGGAGCAGATCACTAACGATGTAGTACCTCAGACTAGGTAATGGGCAGTCTGCAGGCGTTTTTAGATTGCTGAGGCGGCTCAAAGTCATACAAAAGCCGCCATTTACGCAATAGCTGTCATTGTTTCGCCATCAATCCCGTCGCAAATCTTCGTCTTGACACTATTCGTTGCAACGGATTATTTGTATTCAATGGCAAAAGCTATTTTGGCGCACACTCGCGAGCGTCGGGCGGTTTGTTTGGAAGAGATCGCCTTTCTGGAGTTGTTACGCACGACCGATGTGCTGTCTCGCGGCCTAGTCGCGATTCTTAAGACCTGGGATCTCTCGGCGAACCAATATAACGTGCTGCGCATTCTGCGGGGGACGGCTGCCGGACTTCCCTGCGGCGAGATCGCCCGTCGGATGATTACCCGGGATCCAGATATCACTCGCTTGCTGGACCGCTTGGAGAAGCGTGGGCTAATCTCTCGCTGGCGGGAAAGTACGGACCGGCGAATGGTGATGGCGCGCATTACACGGGACGGCCTTAAACTTCTGACTCGTCTTGATGATCCGGTGCATGCCGCCCATCGCAAGCAATTAGGCCACATGGGACGGAAACGCCTGGCGACGTTGGTCGAACTGCTGTGCGCTTCACGCCGGGAACTCGTTTGATATCTTTGCATTAATAGTCGTTGCAACGAATATCGTTGCGACGCATCTAATTGGCGTTAAGTGAGTACATGCCTCGGAAGTGGAAAGAGAGTTTCTATGTCACTCAGACCCGTAAAAGAGATTATTCACACGCAGCCCACCATCGAGGGCGCGGGGGTAAAGTTGCAGCGCGCTTTTGGGTTTGGCAAGACCAAAGAGTTCGATCCTTTTCTGCTGCTGGACGACTTTCGAAATGAAAATCCGCAGGACTATCTTGCCGGATTTCCCTGGCATCCGCACCGCGGAATTGAAACGATCACTTACGTGCTTGCCGGTTCGGTGGAGCACGGCGACAGCCTTGGCAACAAGAGAAAGATGGTGGCGGGAGATGTGCAGTGGATGACGGCCGGCAGCGGCATTATGCATCAGGAGATGCCCAAGGGCGACACGCAAGGCCGCATGCACGGCTTTCAGTTGTGGGCGAACCTGCCTGCGGCGCTGAAGATGACCGATCCGCGCTATCAGGACATTCCGGCCAGTGCCATCCCGGAAGTCACGGACGACGACGGCACCCGCGTCCGCATCATTTGCGGCGAGTTCTGGGGCAAGCGCGGACCGGTGGAAGGTGTGGCGGCCGATCCAAATTACCTTGATATTTCAGTGGCTCCGGGCCAGCGTAAGCGGCTGAAGGTCGAGACCACGCGCAACGCATTCGCTTATGTGTTCGCGGGATCGGGCACGTTTCGCGATGCTTCGACGCCACGTGCGGTGTTGACCGAGCAGGTCGCAAAACCAGAAGCGCCACCAGTTTATGATGCCGGCAATCACTCGCTCGTGCTTTTCGACCGCGGAGATGAGATTGCGGTGCAAGCGGGCGACGAAGGCATCCGCTTCCTGTTGGTATCGGGCAAGCCCATCGAAGAACCTGTCGCATGGTATGGTCCGATCGTGATGAACACGCAGCAGCAGCTCCGGCAGGCGGTTTCGGAGTTGCAGAATGGCACGTTCATCAAACACGGTTAATGCAAAAGGTTAAGGGCTGCCCGACTTTAATGCGATCGCTTTGGTCGCGCGGAAAAAAGTTCGGGTGGTCCTGATTCTGGGCTAGAGTAAGAACGTGAAATCTTCACGAATCTTACTGAGGCTCGCGCTGCTGGTTCTTCTCGGCTCGGCTAGTTCCCTACTAGCGCAAACTGCTGCAACTTCGTCCTCGCAGCCGAGTTCGTCCGTGCCTGCATCCCGGCTGGCACACCTTCGACGCGGCATCAACACCAGCGGATGGTTCGCGCAGGTTTACGATCAGCGCGGTTATACCAAGGAACATTTTCAGAGCTGGACTACAGCGGAAGACATTGCTCTGATTAAATCCCTGGGATTTGATCACGTGCGGCTTAGCGTAAATCCGCAACCGATGATGATGAATCATCGACCGGATGAGATTCCGGAGGATTATCTCAGCTATCTCGATTCTGCCGTGAAGATGATTCTGGATCAGGGGCTGTCGGTCGTGATCGATCTACATCCCGACAGCGACTTCAAAGCAAAACTCGCCAAAGATGACAGCTTTGTGCAGGAGTGCTCCGATTTCTGGCGTACGCTGGCGCGGCATTATTCGACGTGGGATAAAGAGCGAGTTTTCTTTGAGATCCTGAACGAACCGGAGCTTGTCGATCGCTATCGGTGGTATGGCGTGCAAGCGAAGCTGGCGGCGGCGATGCGCGAAGGCGCTCCACAACACACGATGATTGCGACCGGAGCCCGCTGGTCGAATGAGGATGAGTTGGTTTTTCTGGAGCCTCTGCGCGATACCAACGTGATTTATACCTTTCACTTTTATGAACCGACCATCTTTACCCACCAGGGTGCAACGTGGGGCGTGTATTTTTGGCATTGGGTGAAGGGATTGCATTATCCATCGTCGCCAGAATCGGCTGCGAACGTTGCCGCGGGCGTGCCAGATGCCGTGGACCGACTCGCGGTGATTCGCTACGGACATGACCACTGGGGTGCATCGCGTATTGATGCTGAAATTGCGCAGGTCGCGGAATGGGCCCGACAGCGCGGAGTTCCGGTCGTGTGCAACGAGTTCGGCGTTTACCGCGACTATTCGGAACCGCAGGATCGGGAGGCGTGGATTCATGACGTGCGCACTGCATTAGAGCGGCATGGCATGGGGTGGACAATGTGGGATTATTCCGGCAACTTCGGAGTGGTCGTAAAAAAAGATGGGCGAAGTGTTCCGGATGAAATTACTGTACGTGCGCTAGGGTTGAATCTGCCTTCAGCAAAATGAGTGCGAAGGTATATACAAGCGCACTCACTTTCAAGCGATCTCCAAACTCTTCAATTCATCGAGCAATGCCTTCTCGACTTTCTTTTGGTGCTCCGCAGTCAGCTTCTTCCCTGCCGACGTTAGATAGAATGCGTCGATCGCCATCTGGCCTTCGGTATCGATCAAGGCGATTTCAATATTGCAATGCTGCCGGGAAAGGCACGAACTGATGCGGTGCAAAAGACGCGGACGGTCTTGCGCAATCACTTGCAGCAACGTGCTGGTCGAAGAAGCTGCATCGTCGAAATCGATTCGGGTTACCACCGTTACTTTGATCTTCGCGTTCTTCTCCGCTCGTTGACGATCGCGTAGCATGCGGTCCAGATCCGCCTCGCCCGCCAATACTGCGGTGATGCTCTGCTTGAATCGCTGCCACTCGGAGAGGTTCAATTCCAGAGTACGAAAGCGGTCGGTGAAGTAGAGCGTGTCGACCACGGTTCCGGCCTGGTTCGAAAAGGCGTTGGCCTTCACGATGTTCATCCCCCAGGCCGCCAGCACTCCAGTCAATGTCGCGAGCAACGACGCTCTATCTTTGGTGACCAGCGTGAGTTCGTACCAATGCCGGCCCCGCTTCAGATCCACCTGAACCGGATCATGCCCGAATTGCTCCGACATTTCCACGTGCTGCATGACTTCTTCGGCGGAGTGAACGCGCAAATATCTTTGCGGAAACCCTTCCACGAATTCCTTAAACTTCGCACTCATCACCGGAGCCAGGCTGCGCAGGCGCGCGAGTTTTTCTCCGCTCGCATCGTGCACCCGCTGGTCGGCGCTGCGGTTCAAATAGTTGGCGGCACCGATGTAGAGTTGCCAGATGTTCTCCGCCTTCCACGGCGTCAGCGCTTCCGGATTCACCGCCTTGATGTCGGCGTAGGTGAACAGGCACAACATTTTCAGCCGCTCTGGTGTGCCTACTTTCTCGGCAAAGGCCGCGACTGTTTCCGGATTGAAGATGTCGCGCCGCAGTTGCGCTGACATTTCCAAGTGGTTTGCGATTAGAAATAGAACTGCGGCGCGTTCTTCTGCTTCCACATCGAGCCGGTCCAGGCAGCGGCCCGCAATCTCGAGGCTGGCTACAACGTGATTGTCGCCTGGCACTCCCTTGCCCGTATCGTGCAACAAGAGGGCAAGATAGAGCAGTTCCGGATCTTCCAACTCCCCCAGCAGCTCGGCATATCGCTGGTCCCATTCGGACTTTGATTGGTTCAATCGATGCAGGCTTTCGATGGCGAGGATCGAGTGCTCGTCAACGGTGAAACGATGATAGAAATCACGCACCACCAAAGAATCGATGGGCTTTAATTCCGGCAGCAGCAGGGTGAGTAAGCGTAACGAGTGCATGGCGCGCAAGGCTTCACCGGCATGCGGCTGCAACAGAGTTTCCTGCAGGTAGAGCCAGAGTTCCGCGCCGCGCGGAGGAGTTACTGCCAGCGCGGGAAGCTCCTGTTCGATTCTGTGCTCGGTGGTCGCGCTCAACTTCAGCCCGTGAACCGCCATAAAGTGAAAGAGCCGCAACAGCATCTCAGGATCACGGACCGAAGATGACTGCTGCAGAAAAATCAATCCATCGACTACGGAGAAGTCGGCACTCAATGGGCGAGACCGCCGGCCCTGAAATTGGCGCCGCAAAGAAGACCACGCTTCCGGGATCTCATCCAACAACTGCAGCACCGTGCGCTGCACCGCGCGGGCGTGCCCGAAGTAAATCCGCATCCAATCCGCAGGCGTAAGCTCCTCGGCATCGGGAGCGCCGATCTTGCGCGCGGCGGCTTCGTCTTGCGCCTCCCAGCTCAGAGAGTTATCGTCACGGCCGTGGCGGAAATGCAGAAAGCATCGCGCTGCCATCAGGAACTCTAGAGCCTCATTCAACTGCTTGCGCACCGGAGCCCGAAGCAAGCTCGCGTCCGGCCAATCACCGAGTTTGCTCATCGCCGAGATCAGCGCCAGCCAGCAGGCCACGTTGTAATCGCGAAGGCCGCCGGGAGTTTCCTTCAGATTCGGCTCCAGGTGGAATACGGTGTGACCGAATTTTCCGTGGCGCTCGCGCGTTACCTCGGCCAAACCTTGCAGTAGCGCTTTCGATTCCCGCGTCACCAGCTTGGGGATTACTTTGTCGTGAAGGCGCGCAAACACTTCCTGGTCGCCTGCGAGATAGCGGCAATCGAGAAGCGAGATGGTGAACTCGGTGTTGTTGGAGTCGTAACGATCGCACTCCGAAACGGTGCGCGAGGCGGGGCTTAACTTGAGCTTCAGATCCCACAGCTCTTGCGAAAACTGCCGCACCACTTCTTTGTGCGCTTCTTCGCTCCGGCGATCGGCGTAAAGAAAGAGCAGATCGATATCGGAATAAGGAAAGAGCCAGCCGCGCCCGAAGCCTCCGGTCGCGACCAGCGCAAAGCTCGGCGGACCATGCTCGTCGGATGACACGAGATCTCGCCACAGACGGTGAAGAATGCCTTCGATAAGCCGCGTGCGTTGGGCGACTGCGGCGCGACCGTCTCCAGTGGAAGCGAACTCCCGCGCGATGCGCGCCGATTCGTCGGCGAGCAAACTTCGCAGTTCACTGATTAGTGAAGAAGATTCCATCATGATGATGGATCGATCGATACGCAGACGATAGCTAGATAGTCGAGCGTTAGATAGTCGATCAAGGGATGACCGATGAATCGAAGAATGTCTACAGCGCTCCCTCGCCCCGCTCGTCATTGCGGATGCGAATGGCTTCGTCCACGCGCGTAAGAAAAATCTTTCCGTCGCCGATCTTGCCGGTCCGCGCCGTGCTCACGATCGCTTGTACAGCCTTCTCGGCCAAAGCGTCAGGCAAAACCATCTCCAGCTTGGTTTTGGGAATAAGATCCACGCTGTATTCGCGGCCGCGGTAGACCTCGGTGTGTCCCTTTTGGCGACCGTGGCCACGTACCTCAATCACGGTCATGCCTTCAACGCCGACTTCCTGCAACGCGCTCTTTACCGCTTCCAACTTGGAATTCTGTATAACTGCTTCAACTTTCGTCATGATGTTATTCTCGAACTCCGGTCCTGCTACTTCGACCTCCAGGTACAAAAATCATACACCGGCGCCACACACTTTATCGTGAATCTGATATGAGCTTCGGCAGGAATCATTGCTCGGCGATTCTACCGTCTATGGTCATTGCGCGGTAATCGAAACTATTTATCGTTCCGATCACTATCCGCTATTCAGACCAAGAACGCGAGAAGCGCTTGCGGCGGCCCGCGCTCTTTTCCTGATAGTCTCAACATAGGTACTTCAGGAGAGCGTAACCCGTTTGCCGCCAATCATCAACGCACAGGGAATTTCCAAGTCTTTCGGAGCGAATCCACTCTTCCAGAATGTTTCGTTTACGGTTTCGGAGGGCGACCGCATTGGGCTGATCGGCCCGAACGGTTCGGGTAAGTCCACGCTGCTTCGCATACTTGGCGGCGATGTTAATCCCGATAGCGGTGACATCGCTGTGCGCAAGCGGATCCGGCTCAGCTACGTGGAGCAGGACTCGACATTTAAGGCTGGAGACACCATACGCTCGGTGGCCCAGAGCGCCATGGAGCGGGCGGCTCTGCCGGAGTCAGACCGCGGCACTCGCTTCGCCGAGACCATGGGCCGGGCGGGCTTTGAAGACCTTGAGGCCGAAGCGTCTACGTTGTCAGGAGGCTGGCAAAAGAGGCTGGCGATTGTTGAGGCCCTGGTTCAGTCTCCGGATATTCTTTTGCTCGATGAGCCTACGAACCACCTGGATCTGGCGGGAATCGAGTGGCTGGAAGACTTGCTGAAGGCTGCGGCTTTTGCCTGCGTGGTGGTGAGCCATGACCGCTACTTTCTGGAGAATGTCGCTACCAGCATGGCGGAGCTGAACCGGACCTATCCCGATGGATTGCTTTGCGTGGCGGGAAGTTATACGCGGTTCCTGGAGAAGAAAGAAGAATTCCTGCACGCGCAGTCGAAGCGGCAGGAGGCGCTGGAAAATCTGGTTCATCGGGAGATTGAGTGGCTTCGACGCGGAGCCAAGGCGCGGACTAGAAAATCAAAAGCGCGTATCGACAAAGCCGGCGAGTTGATGGGCGAACTCGCCGACTTGAATGCAAGAAGGCGCAGCGGAACGGCGCAGATCGATTTCTCGGCAACCGATCGCAAAACCAAACGGCTGATTGAATTGGAAGAGGTCACCTGCAAGATGGGCGACCGGACATTGTTCACCGGGCTCAACTGCGTGATTACTGCGGGAATGAGAGTGGGGCTGGTGGGGCCGAATGGCAGCGGGAAGACAAGTCTACTGCGGCTGCTGCGGGGAGAGACCACGCCCGCTAGCGGAGAAGTTCATCGAGCCGACTGGCTGCGGATTGTGTATTTCGATCAGAGCCGTGAACTCGATCCTGATATAACTCTGCGCCGCGCGCTGGCTCCGGAGGGCGATTCCGTTGTTTATCAGGATCGATTGGTTCATGTGGCGTCGTGGGCGGCTAAGTTTCTGTTCGCGGGGGAGCAGCTCAATCAGCCTGTGGGAAGGCTTTCTGGTGGTGAGCGCGCGCGGGTTTTGATTGCGCAGCTCATGCTACAGCCGGCTGACGTTCTCCTGCTGGATGAGCCTACGAACGATCTGGATATTCCGACATTGGACATACTCGAAGAAAGCCTGCTGGAGTTTCGCGGTTCTCTCGTGCTGGTTACGCATGACCGCTACATGCTGGATCGCGTGTCGACGATGGTTCTTGGGCTTGATGGGGCGGGTGGCGTGGGACTCTTCGCCGATTACTCGCAATGGGAGTCATGGCTGGAGGAACGCCGGGAGATGGCTAGAAGCGATGGCCGTGCTACGGCCCCGGCTAAGGCCAGTGCGGAAGGTACCCGGCAATCGTCCGGAAAAAAGAAGCTCTCGTATCTGGAGGCGCGGGAGTATGACTCGATCGAGCAGCACGTCGCCGATGCCGAACAGGTTTTACAGGAAAAACGTGTTCAGCTGGAAGATCCCGAGATTGTCAGCGACAGCGAGCGTCTAGTAACGGCTCATGCGGAGATGGAAGGGGCGCAGGAAAAGGTAGATACGCTTTATGCGCGCTGGGCTGAGCTTGAAAAAAAGAAGAATGGATAGATTCTGTCGAATTCTCGAGTCGTTCGGTTCGGAAAGATCGATTCAGGATGCGAGGCAGAAGGCGATGATGGTGTTGCCATGAGTTCCTGTCGATTTTTCGAGTTTCTCCAGTAAAGCGGATTCGAGATCGTCGGGGTCGGGTTTCATCTCACAGGCGGCGATTTCCTTGTCCGTTGCGCCCTGGAAACAGAGCTCGCACACTCCTAATCCGTCTTCGGAGCGAACCGGCGGACCGAAGACGCGGCAGGTCATGGGACGGGATTCGTAAAGTTCGCAGTTGCCGGTTGCAGGATCGAGCGCGGGACAGGGTTCATCGTTCGCAAAATCGGAAAAACGTTGCTCTGCCGCGTCGCCTTCGTCTAATACCCCGGTTGATGGTTCACCGGGAAATTCCGGTGACAGGCGAGCAACGGCATCCTGAGCCCGTGCTCGTACTTGCCTTGCGCGTGCCGGAGCACGTCCTTCCAGATCGGCCAATCCCCGCCGCAACCGCGCAGCATCGAGCTGGTTGATGGGAAAAACCCCGATGCAGCACTGGGTGCAGCCGCGGCGGCAGGCCAGCCATTTGCCGCTGCGGCGCGCGGCATCGTCTAATGCGGAGTCCACGATCTGGATTAGTTTCCGATCCTCGAAAATGAGAGGCTGACGCGGCATGGTTATTTTGAATCATATACAACTGAATCAGCGAGCGTTAGGGCTCACTGTGGAATAGAATAACGCTTCGGAAGTCAGCGCCTATGCGAGCTCCTGCCGAGCTTTGGGAAAAGTTGGAAGGACGAGTGATTGAGGGAAAGTTCCCGCTGCAGCAGCGGCTGGGAGGCTCGGATCATAGCGCCGTTTTTCTGACCGCGCGCAGCGGGAAAGAATCGCAAAAAACCGCAATCAAGCTTGTTCCCTCTGAAGATATCGACGAGGGTCTCCAGCTTTCGCATTGGGCTGATGCCGCGAAGCTTTCACATCCTCATCTCATCCGGTTATTTGAATACGGACGCTGTGAGATCGACGGCAGACGCTTTCTGTATGTCGTGATGGAATTTGCCGACGAGGATTTGGCGCAGATTCTTCCGCTGCGGTCGCTTTCACCCGCGGAAGTTACCGAGATGTTACCGCCGACGGCAGAAGCGCTGGCGTTTCTACATCGTTCTGGATTCGCTCACGGTCACATCAAGCCCTCGAACGTCATGGCGGTCGACAATCAGCTGAAGATTTCTGCCGATGGTCTGCACAAGATTGGAAAGCCCGGCGACGCAGGCGAGAGCAGCGTCTACACTGCGCCGGAAGTAGCGACCGTTGGAGTTTCGCCAGCTGCGGATGTTTGGTCGGTGGGGATTATGTTAGTGGCCGTTCTGACGCAGCGAGAGCCGATGTCAGCCAATGGCAATCGAGGACAAGTTGCCGTTCCTGAGATGATTCCCGAGCCTTTCCGCCAAATTGCTCAGGAATGTCTACGTACGGACCCGAAGCAACGCTGTTCGGTCGGCGACATTCTCAACAATTTCCAGGCGCAGGAACGAGTGGTCACAGACATAGCTGAAGAGCGTCTGCCCGAAAAGCATTCCAAGAACAATAAATGGATTGTTGCTGCGATTGTGATAGCGTTGGTTATTGTCGTGGCATTGGTCGGGAGCAAATTTATCGGCCACCCGCCTCAGACTCCGGCTGTACAAACTCAACCAGCAGAACCTCAACCCGCACCTTCCGGCGCCACGACCTCGCAATCGCAGGTGCCGGTTCTTGAGAAGGTCAATCCCAACAAGAAAGCTGTCGAGCGAGGGAGCGTGCTGCAGCAGGTTATGCCGGAGGTATCCCGGAGTGCGCGGAACACTGTCACCGGACGAGTGAAGGTGGATGTGCGGGTTGCAGTGGATGCATCCGGAAATGTCACACAGGCGGCGCTCAAGTCCGATGTGAAGAGCAAGTACTTCGCGAACCTGGCGCTGGGTGCGGCACGGCGCTGGAAGTTCAATCCTCCGCAGGTTGATGGACAGGCGACCGCCAGTGAGTGGCTGCTGCGCTTTCAGTTTGGACGTACGTCCACGCAGGTATTTCCTTCGGAAACAAAACCGTCACATTAAGAGATCGCACTGAGGAATCAATCCTCCGAATCGTTTGTCGACGATTCATTCTGGTTCAACTTCCAAACCATCTGCCGCAGCATGCCGAGCAGGAATTCCGCGTCGCCTGTTTCATGCGCATGCGCCGCACTAACCGCCGCACTGCGCTGTGGAAAGACTTCGAGGTGTTCAGCTTCGGATAATCGCTGGCGCGCAAAGCCGTGAGCAAGGTCTCAGTAATTCTTTCGGCCTCCTCGGCTGAAGCGGGAGTTCCCTTCCCTGGCTTCGCCAATGCTTTGGGATCGCGACTTAACTCGTACAAGCAGATGGCTACGGCTTGTCCCAGATTCATCGACGCGTGCTCGTCACGTGTGGGTATGTGCATCAGCCAATGACAATGACTCATATCCAGATTCGAGAGGCCGAATTTTTCCGATCCAAATAACAGAGCGCAAGTGCCGGTTGCGATGTGCGCGCGAATCACGGGAGCGCCTGCTTCAAGCCGCTGGATAGAGTGCTGCAGATCGCGATGGCCGATAGCGGTTGTTCCGATGACGAGCGAGCAGTCGGCAACTGCTTCGGCAACCGTTTTGTATTTCTCCGCATTCTCGAGCACAGCCGCGGCGCCAACAGCTGAGCGGGCGCGCTACGAAATGCCACATCATAAGGATTCACCACCCGCAGGAGTGGCAATCCGAAATTGCTCATGGCTCGAGCGGCCGCGCCGATGTTGAGGGGATTGCGCGCGTCCACCAAGACGACGCGCAAATGATCGAATTCAGGCGGTGCGGGCAAGTTGTTTGTATTCTACGGCACGCTACGGAAGCAGTTGACCGACCCTATGCGTATTCAGCCGAGGTAGGTTCGCCAAGCACCGATCTCTGCACTGCACGCCCCTTGCCGTAGAGCCTTCTTACCTGGGCGTGCAATTGTAAAAAATTTGTCAAACTGTGGTGACAACACCTAAAAACCGGCCATAAAGGTTGTAAGCTTCAGGAGTTGGCGGCCAGATTAGGAATCGCTTAGGCCCAACCTGGACAATCTGACAAGACGGGCCGAATCTAATGAGGATAGCGTTATGGGTCAGATCGCAACACCAATGAGCACGGTCAAATTGGCAGATCCAATCAACTCGACGCGGCCTATGGGAAGAATTCTGGTGGTCGAGGATGATCCCGCAGTCCAAAAAGCCTTGAAGCGGCTGTTCGAATCCGAGGGATATTCGGTTGAAGTCCAGGGCAATGGGAGAGTCTGCGCTCGAGAGCTTTCAGGCTGCTCCGCCGGCCGTTATCATTCTTGACCTGCGCTTGCCTAAACTTTCCGGCAGCGATTTGTGCAAGGAAGTTAAGGCGCAGGCCCCTGCTTTGCCGATCGTCGTGCTTAGCGCAACCAGCGATGTTTCCGATAAAGTCCTGTCTGCTCGAGCTTGGTGCGGACGATTACGTAACCAAGCCTTTCAGCCCCAGGGAACTTCTGGCGCGCGTACGCGCAGCTTTGCGGCATACTTCCAGAACTGCGACGATTAATCTCGTGAGTTTCGACGGTATTTCCATCGACTTCAAGAAGATGGAAGTGCAGCGAGACGGGAAAGTTGTGGTTTTGACCGCGCAAGAATTCAAGACTCTCCAGTTTCTGGTGCAAAATGCGGACCGCGTAATCGGCCGGGATGAACTATTGAATGAGGTTTGGGGATATCAGAATTATCCCTCCACCCGCACCGTGGACAACCACATCCTGAAGCTTCGCCAGAAGCTGGAACGTGATCCCGCCAGTCCGGTACACTTTCGCACCGTTCATGGCATGGGTTACAAGTTCGTTCGCTGAGATCCCTTGGCCCATTCATCTGAACCCGCTCCCACACTTTTCCTGCACTTTCCGGAACCGCTCTGGTGGCGCGAACCCGGCTGCGCACACGCTTTCTGCTCTCGATGGTGCTTATCACCGCTGGCCTCACGGCACTGAGCCTGCTGGTCGTGCGACACAGCATGCAAAACCGCGTGCGGGAAGGAATCGCGCAGGATCTGCGGCAACTCGGTCACGACTTTCCAGAACTTTCAGCATGATCGTGAAGTCATGTTGACTCGATCTGCGGAATTGGTCGCCGTACCTGCCGATCACGCGTTCCATCATGACGGCTCCCGACCCAGCTACGATTCAGGATGCATCCGAAGGATGTGTGGCAGTTGACCGGCAGCGATTTTTGGTGCTGGTCGATCGCAACGGTCAAGTGGTCGCTCTGCATACAAAGTCAATAGGCTTCACCCGCGAGGCCGCGGAGCAGTATTTCCAGCGATCCTTGAACGAAGAAGATTCCAGCCACTGGTGGTTCGGCGCCCATCATCTCTATCAGACTTTCATGCAGCCGGTTTACTTCGGTTCCAAGACGGAAGGTCGTTGCTCGGTTTCCTGGTCATCGGCTATGAAATTGACGACCGGCTGGCTCGCGAGGTCAGCAAGGTTTCGGCCAGCCAGGTAGCTTTCTCCTACGGCGGACGAAATTGTGGCTACCACGTTGACGCCCCTCGCAAGTCGGAAAGCCCCGCGCGTGCGCGCTTTGGCTGGCAGATTCCGCAAAGGCGGGCCGCGCGATGTTGAATTGGGCAAAGAGAATTTTCGTGGCCACTTCGCTCGACTTGTCGGGCCAGCAGCAAACTCCGGTTCGGCTGACTGTGCTGGGATCCTACGACCAGGCAGCAAAGTTCCTCGACAATCTGAACCGCTTGCTGCTACTGCTGGGTTTCACGGCGGTTCTGATCGGCAGCGGTCTGGTGTTCCTGATCTCGCACACGTTCACTCGTCCGCTGGCCAGCCTGGTGGAGGGCGTTCGTGCGCTGGAGCACGGAGACTTTCATCATCCCCTCGATCCCGCGTGGCAGCGACGAAGTTGCGGAACTGACTTCAGCCTTCGACCGCATGCGCGCCAGCCTGCTCAAAACTCAACAGGCATTGCTCGAATCTGAGCAGTTGGCGACGATTGGACGCATGGCAAGTTCGATCTCCCACGACCTTCGCCACGCGCTGGCCGCCGTGGTCGCGAATTCTGAGTTTCTTTGTGACGGCCGCCTGACCTCTGCGCAGCGCGAAGAGTTGTATCAGGAGGTGCGAACCGGCGTAAACCAGATGACCGACCTCATCGATTCCCTGCTCGAGTTTGCCCGCACCCGCGAGTCCCTGAACCCCGACCTACGCCAGCGTGGTCGAAACCGTACAGCGAGCCATGCAGGCGGTGCGGCTTGCATCCGCGCCATCAGGGCACGCTGATCGAGATCAGCAGCAATGGTCAGAGCTTGGCATGGTTCGATTCCCGCAAGCTGGAGCGTGCTCTCTACAATCTTCTGCTGAATGCCTGCGAAGCAGCGCCCGGCAGTCGAGGGCAGAGTTCAAGTCACGATCGGCGGGACCGGCTCCGACGGTCACGATCGAGGTCTCAGACAACGGTCCCGGCATCGCGGAGCCGATTCATGATCGGTTGTTTCATCCCTTTGTGAGCTTCGGCAAAGAAAACGGGACCGGGCTTGGACTGACGGTCGTGCAGAAGATCGTGCAGGATCACGGTGGCGGGTCTTGATGGAACGCACTCCGGATGCCCGAACCGTTTTTCGCATCACGATTCCGGGACGCGCCTCCACAAGGATCCGGATGGCGCGTCGACGATGCACGCAGATGGTCGTCCCTGTTATGTCTGTAGCCAGCGATCAGGTGACCGAACGACAGAGCAACTGAAAATTCAATTCGACATTCGGACACGTAGTCACGTTTCCCATTTTCTTGATTTCACGATGATCCGCGTGTCGCGCAGGAGGATGTGTGAAGAACCCTAGAACTCGACCCTCGCGCTTCGTGCAAGCTGCCATGACGTCAGCCGCCTGTTTTCGTCTTTTGAGTGACCAGCAGCCTGGCGCAGCAAGACTCAACCGCGACACCAGCTCGAGCCGGCGGAGACTCCGCTGCGCGAACTTGATTCGCAAGTGCGCGAATTGCGCGCGGTGATCGAACAGATGCGCAGCGAGAATGCGCAGTCGCGCGCCGAAATGCAGGAGTTGCGCCAGGAATTGCAAGACACCCGCAAGCTTCTGGCCCCGCTCGCTTCCAGCAACGGCAAACGTTGCCCGGACCGGTCCACTCAGTTCCGGCGGAATCGGCTGCGGCCGGGAATCCGTCGGTCGCAATGCCATCTGCCTCAGCAGCACGCCAACTGTAGATCTCGGGAGACCGGCGTTCAGAAGCTGGAAGAATCCACGCAATTGCTGGGCTCGAAAGATCAACGAGCAATACCAGACCAAGGTGGAAACCGCAGCCAAGTATCGCGCCCGGCTCTCGGGAATTGTGCTGATGAATGCCTTCCACAACGTAGGAGGTTCCGACAATCTGGATATTCCCGACTATGCGCAACCGCATGCACCGGGCACTCCTCAGGCAAGTTTTGGCGCCACCTGCGGCAAACCGAGATTGGCCTGGAGATTTTTGGCCCGACCTTGGCCGGCGCGAAGAGTTCGGCCAATGTGCAGTTCGATTTTGCCGGAGGCTTTCCCATCGACTCCCAACGGCGTCAACTTCGGTCTGGTGCGCATGCAGACTGCCAGCGTGCGCCTCGACTGGCAACACACCTCGGTGATCGGGGGACAGGATTCACTTTTCATCTCGCCGCTTTCTCCGACATCATTTGCCTCACTCGCCACTCCGGCGTTTGCCTATGCGGGAAACTTGTGGGGCTGGACGCCGCAACTTCGCGTCGAGCATCGCTTCGATCTTTCCGACCAGCAGACATTGACATTGCAAGGTGGAATTCTGGACAATCTGGATTGGGAACCTCCTGACGAGCCGTTCTACCGCTCTGCGCAGGCTGGCGAAGCATCTGGTCAGCCGGCTTATGCTATGCGCACAGCGTGGTCGCGGCCAGTGCTCGATCATCCGCTGAGCTTTGGCGTGGCGGGATATTATGGCCGGCAGAGACTGGTCGTGGGGCCGCAACGTCGACGCCTGGGCCGGTATGACGGATTGGCAGATTCCGATCCTTCGTCGCCTGGCTCTCTCCGGCGAGTTCTATCGAGGCCGCGGCGTGGGAGGATTGGGCGCAGGCATCGGCCGCGCTGTTCTCTACGGCGGTGATCCCATACTATGCGACGACGAGCATTCGCGG
The DNA here is from genome assembly GCA_963838015.1 of uncultured Acidobacteriaceae bacterium. GTDB lineage: Bacteria > Acidobacteriota > Terriglobia > Terriglobales > Acidobacteriaceae > Sulfotelmatobacter. The sequence goes on from CAWIPG010000003.1 coordinate 602,033, forward strand.
GCTCGACTCGGCTGGAGGATGGAGTCAACTCAAGTTCCAACTCACTCCCAAGCTCGAATTGAATGGAGTCTTCGCTGAAGATAATGCGTTTGCGGGCGACGTGCGGGGCTTCGCCACCGATGCGAACAACTTCGGTCCGATTCTGGGGCGCAATCGCGGGGCGCTTGGCAATCTGGTCTATCGGCCGCGATCTGATTTGTTGCTCTCTGCCGAATTCAGACGTTTGCACACATTTCCCATCTATGACAATGCCGAGCGTCACCAACCAGATCAATCTTGCCATGGGGATACTGTTCTGAAGATGCTTCGCTTCGCTCATCCCGGATCGTTGTTGCTTCCTGTGCGTTGCTGTCGTGCGTTCTGGCCTTCGGCGCAGGTGGATGCAGACTGAACGGAGTTGAACTCAAAGGCAAAGTGCAGCTCACCCGAAACGGACGCCGCGTAGCGATGCTTCGAAGTTGTGGTCTGGCTCACACCGCTGGGGACCACTCCGCGCGCCTCCGCCTCTGCTGCAGCAGAGCTCGCAAATCCCGCAGCTGGTGCAGAAGGACAAGAGTTTCCATCCTTCCCTGCTGGTGATCCCGGCGGGAGGGAAGGTCGAGTTCCCTAATCAGGATCCTTTTTTTCACAACGTGTTTTCGTTGTTCGACGGAAAGCGTTTCGATCTCGGACTCTATGAGAGCGGCACCACGCAATTTGTCAAATTCGACAAGCCGGGCATTTCTTTCATCTTCTGCAACATTCATGCGCAGATGAGCGCCGTGGTGATTGCGCTGAACACTCCGTACTACGCGATATCCGACCGGCACGGCGAGATCAGCATCGGCAACGTCATCCCCGGCCGCTACCAGATGCACGTGTTCCATCCTCGGTTTCGCCGGATGCACTGCACGCCGCGGAAAAGCGAAATCACGGTGACTCCCGGCGAGACTTTCCTTGGAAGCTTCAGCCTGGCCGAATCCAATCTCGAACTCGCGCACAAGAACAAATACGGCCGCGACTATGATCCTCCCGAGCCCGACAGTCCGGCTTATGCACGACCCTAGATCGTGGGGCCCTGTTGATTTCTCCCGGGAAATAAATCTTCACCCGGGCCTCGGAAGGGGATGGTCTGCTTCCCAAATCAGGGGTATTTTCCCACCCCCTATCGCGTTGGACTCTCTTTACGAAACCTCACTATTGGCCGGCTCGCCCATCTATGTGGCAAAGGTTGCGGCAACGGCTACTTACGTCGCGGGCCGCATGAGCAAAGGCGTGGCCTCAGAATTGCCGGTACGTCCTTGGACTCCCCTTACAAGCCTCTTTCGGAGGATGCCCCCCTATCCATCACCTCGTAGTGGAATCATCGGGTTAGCAAGAAAATCCCCGTAAATCTGGACGTCTAAAGAGCTTAGAGACAAAAATCTCTGAAACCAATGACATAGGGGCGACGACTTGGTATGTAGCGGACCGTCACGGCCTCGACCATGATTGCGCGGGTGATGGGCTGTGCGCAAGGTCAGATGTCACAATGGAGAGCTTGGAAATTCTTGGGGGTAGCCTAGGTCGGTTGTCGAACGCACGAAGGTCAAAAGCCCCGCCCAGGCGAAGCTTGGACGGGGTACCTCGAGGGTTGATTTAGTCTGGGCCAGCCCCCTAGCGGTCCATGACTTCAGTAATTAGTGTGTACCTCGGTTTCGTGATGGAATTTGTGAGAAAAGATGATCTTGCACCATCAGGAGACAAGGCGTATGAAACAACTGATTGGTTTACTCTTACTGACATTCACCGTGCAGACGATGTTCGCAAAGGATGATTATCCCTTGAACATCAAGGTGCTGAGTACGAAGGACATCCAAAATGAACACGGCTCTTTCCACCTTGCCAAGATAGCAGGGAATGCGAGCGCTGCGTGGTCACACGATGTTGCGGAGCATGTAGTCGCTGTAGGGAGCGATGGCAACACTTATGAGTTGGTACCTTTCGACAAGAGGGACATGTTACTCCCCGGATCATTCCAAGTGAAGATTGAGAGGCGTGACATGAAAGTCTGCGAACCGAAAGACAATGGTAAATGCCGAGACGTGAAGTTCAGGATTGTCTCTGCTGAGCCGACGGCTGATGAGGAGCAGGCTGCACCAGCGGCATCACCAACTGAGCAACCGAACTCTAATCCACAACAATAATGATGTCGCCAGCCTGGGCTATGAAAAAGACAGGGGTTGCACCATGTTTGCACCGGCATTCGTTAGTCGAGCAGCAATCGAGTCATACAACAACGGAGTCAGAGACGGCTTCATCACGGCTTCGTTGCCGGGATTGTCTTGGCCGTGATCATCAAAGCAATCAAGATCATCACGAAAGACAAGGCGGCCCAGCAGGTGTAATCGCGCACCAACGACTGCGCTTCAAGAGTTAAGCACTAGCCTCTTCAGGAGCGTCAACAACTTTGTCATAGTAGTTGTCCCAACAAACTTGACACCGGCCACGCTCAGAGCCGGGGATTTGTAATCCCGTTTGCGGGTCGGTGACAGACGAGACAGGCGACCTCATCCGATTCGCGCAAGGCCTTCCGGGTTCGTGGTGACTGCAAATCGGGTGCTCGGGCGTTCCGCCGTCACACGTACACGGCGACATGATTGAATCATCCATGAGTGGATCACCTCTATCAACTCTTTCCTTTTCTCTTGCCGGTGGGACGCTTAGAGCCGAGGCCTGACCTGTTGAACCCCGTCCTACCATCCGGCTTCCCACTTGCCAAGCGGGCACGGTCACGAGGCCGCTTCTTAGTTTCTGATTTTTTCTTAGCGCCGACGCCAGTCTTGCGATCCGCTTTGGTTTTGGACTTCTTCGCCTTTAGCACTTGCGAAACATTCTCAGGTTCATCTAACCGCAGGCGAATAATCTCTTTCTCAGGGATGGCGAGGGATCGCAAGTATTAGGATAAGGGCACGGAGAGCACCAGGATGGAGTGACTCCGCAACCGCGAGCGCCAGACCAATGGCCTCTGCTGTGCCGATAGCCTTTCCTAATATCTGCTGTTCTTCGAGAATTACCCCTAATGCCTTCAATTCCTCGGCATGGGCCAAGAGTTTGGTTTTCGTGTCCTCGTTGATGTAACACTGCTCTGTGCGTACGCCGGGTGATCCCCCGCACCGCGCGCATTTGTACCCTTGGGAATCCAATCGAGAACACCCACACAAGACGCATCGGGTCATGCGGCACATTTTACCATCAGGAATGGTACAGACCGGGCACGTCCCCGCCATGACGGACCGGACATTCCTGACACTCGATTGGTCTTAAGGTATGTAGAAGAAGGGCGTGCCGTTAAGCACGCCCTTCTCGCCTCTGACCTTCACTTCGTCTGCATCGACAACGTCTGCGGGTTAGTGGTGTCCTCCGCCGCCCGAATGGCCGCCTCCGCCACCGGAAGAGTGAGCGCCCCCGCTGGAACTTGGAGCGCTGTGGGAAGCGCCTCCGCTATAGCCACCGTGGTAACCGCCGTAGCTGCCAGACGATCGCGGCTGCACGATGGGCTGTCTCATATTCAACTGCGGACGCGAATAAGCTCCGCTGCTGCGGCCGTAGCTGCTCGAAGCGGATCCACGCGAGTAGCTGGAGCTGGGCGCAGTGCGGTTCCAATAGCTGCCGCTCTCGCCTCGACTGGAAGCCTCTGCGCCACCTTCACTACGGCTTGCCGATTCAGTTGAGTGCGATGCTGGCGTGAACGACTTCCACTCGCTGCTGTTCGCTTCGCCTCGGTTGGACGAAGCAGAATCTGCACGGCTTGCGGAATTATTTGTACTTGACGCTTCCCTGCTCGATTCGGCCGTGCCGCTCGGTCTACTTGCTGTTGAGGCAGATGTACCACGAGAGTTCATGCTGCTTGTGCCGGTCGAGCGTCCCGCGGTTACCGGGGTGAAGTGGCTCTGCTGCATGGACTGCTGCAGGTGCGCCGTCTGCTGCTGGAACGACTGCGGATGCGACGCGCTCTGCGTTCCGAAGAAATGTTGCGATGCGTTGCTGTGAATCGTCGACGGAGCCGCAGCCCGTCCGCTGGCCGATAAACTGGCGCGCGATGGGACGACGGGGAGGTTGCCCGTCATCATGTGAGCGCTGCTCAACTGCTCGTGAGTCGCAGCCACTGCTGTGGTTCGACCCGCTCCGAATCTCCCGGCACTCACGGTCGAAACGCCTCGGGCAATATGAGTATCGTTGATGTGCGCCAGATTTGAAAACCGTGTGCCTCCATGCAAGGGCGCGATGCCGCCGAAGCGATTAATCTCACCAAAGCGGTTGTAGCCTACGACGCCGAAACGTCCACCATATCCGCCCCACCACGGGAAGAAGCGGTCACAAGGCCCAATCGGAAGCCAGCCGAAGCCTCCCCATCCGCCCCAGCCAAGGCCGAAGCCAAATCCCCAACCACCTCCAAATCCAAAGAAAGACACATACGCCGGCGCCCAGAACGGACGATAGAATCCCGGACCCCACACTGGTCCCGGCCACCATGCCCATGAGCCGCCGTACATCATCCAGCGCCCATAATGATATGGCGCCCATCCCCAAGGCTCGTAGCCAACCCAGGTCCAACCGTAGTAAGGCTCATACGTCCAGTCGCCATCGCGGTACGGAGCCCAGCCGTCCGGCTCGTTCGGAACCCAGACCTGGCCGTAGTCGGGCGCGTCTTCCCAGGTGCCGTTGGCGTCCAGGTCTTCCGATCCAACGTAATACTTGTTGGTGTGATGCCATGCGGCCGCTTCGTGGATCATGTGATCGCGTTCACTATTCCAGCGATCCCAGTCGTCACGGTCAGGAGCCGGACCGATTTTGTATTTCGCATCGACGCCGGAGCCGCGTACGGTTGCCATTTCGCCTTGCTTGAGTTGGGCGATACCCTGCGGCGTTGAAATCTCGGCTTCGCCCTTGCGCGCGATGACAATGCTGTCGCCATCGGGCCGCACTTCGATGCGAAAGACTCCATCCTTGTGTGCGGGGTGAACCGCGACGTTTGGAGTGTCGATCTCCGGCTCGGCCTCACTCTCGCCAAAAACCGAGTAGTTGGCTAAACCCTGCCCTACCTGAATCTGAATGTTGTTTTGCGTGAAATTCGCGATGGTAGCTTGCGCGTTTGATCCCAAGCGAAGAATGTTGGCGTAATCGAGTTGCACCTCGGTGCGGCCGGCGGCTCCGGTGGAAACTTTGTCGCCGTTAACCACAGGCTGGTTCAAGATCGCGGCAGACCACGTACCGGAATCTCCGCGCTGCGTCGAGACCTCGCCGTGAATCATGCTGACCCGGCCTACGCCTTGATTAACTCTTGCCGGGCCTTCACCGGATGGTCCGCCGGGCTGAGCCTCTTCTCCCATCTGCGGAGGCGGACCGGCTTGCGGTTGTCCAGGTGGCGGGCCGGGCTGCGGAGGCTGCGCTTGGGGTTGTCCTATTTCCAGCGGCGCATTCGGTTGCTCCGTTGGTCCCGGACCGGGCTCGGTGGTTTGCGCCTGCAGAGTGATCAAGAATGCGCCGGCCAGCGCCAGAATTAGGAGCGCGAACCTTGTTATGAATTTGTTTTTCATGAGCTGCCTCTTCCGAACCCGTGGACTAACAACTAGCTGCGGCCAAATCTCGTACCAGATCAGGAGCAACTTCCCTGCCAAAACGAGGTGGAAGTAAGTCCAGTAACCCTTTTGTTTTCAGTGGAAAAATGGGGTGCAGCATAGAATAGATGTGAGCTGACTTCGGAGCGGTGGCCGACCTGAGCCAATGTGGTGGTTTTCGGCCAGTAGCACATGAAGGATCGAGCTTGGCCCGATTGCGTTACGCTTCCTTCTCCTCATCCGCAATCCCAATCTTCGACAGCCGGTACCGCAATGCATTCCGCGACAGCCCCAGCAGTCGTGCCGCCTGACTCTTATTCCCACTTGCCCGCCGCAGCGCCTCGCGAATCATTTCGTCTTCCCAGTGCTCCAGCGTCATGCCATCGGGAAGAAAATTGTTCGTTCCATTCACGGTTTTTGCCGGACGTAGGTCGAGATGAATATCCGCCGCCGCCAGCACGGTTCCCTTCGCCAGCGCGCACGCCCGTTCAATGATGTTCTGCAGCTCGCGAACATTTCCGGGCCAGTGGTAGTTCACCAGAATCTGCATTGCTTCCGGTGTAACGCTTTTCACCGGCTTGCCCGAATCTCCGGCAAAGCGCGCGATAAAAAGATTGACCAGCTCCGGGATGTCTTCCTTGCGCTGGCGCAGTGGCGCAATATCGATGGGGACGACGTTTAGCCGATAGTAAAGATCTTCGCGAAAGGTGCCCTGCTCCAACGCTTCGCGCAGATCGCGATTGGTAGCAGCGATCAGCCGCACATCGACTTTCACGGTTCGCGTGCCGCCGAGGCGCTCGAACTCTCGCTCCTGCAAGACACGCAGCAGCTTCACCTGGGTTGCTGGCGGAACGTCGCCGATTTCGTCGAGAAACAGGGTTCCCTTATCGGCCAACTCGAATTTGCCGGGCTTGCTGGCATTGGCGCCGGTGAATGCGCCTTTCTCGTAGCCGAAAAGCTCGCTCTCTAAAAGGTTTTCCGGAATTGCCGTGCTATTGATCTTGATGAAAGGGCCCGCGGCCCGCCGCGATTTTTCATGGATGGCACGCGCGATCAGATCTTTCCCCACACCGCTTTCACCGCCCAGCAGCACCGTGGAATTCGTAGGCGCCACGCGCTCCACCGTCGCCAGAACTTCCTGCATCTTCGGACTGCGGGCCACGATGTTGGGATGGGCGTAGCGCTTACCCAGAGCCTCACGCAACGACCGATTCTCCTCACGCAAATCGCGGACGTCGAGCTCCTTGCGAATTACCATACGCATTTCGTTCAGCGAGAAGGGTTTCAACACATAGTCGCTGGCTCCGGCCTTCATGGCTTCCACCGCGGTTTCGACCGTGCCAAAGGCAGTCATCACGATTACCGGCAACGCGGCATTGTGCCGTTTGATTGCGTGCAGAAATTCCAGCCCGTTCATCCCCGGCAGCTTCAAATCCGTCACCACAAGATCGATGGTTTCGCGCAGGAGTTTCAGCCCGGTCTCGGCGTCGCCGGCTGAAAGAGTGGTGAAGCCATCCTCGCCAAGATTCAATTCGAGCAGGCGGCGCATTTTGGCTTCGTCTTCGACAATTAAAATTGTTGGCATCGTATTCGGCTGTCTTCGATTTGTTTAAGATGCAAAATCGGGCGTGGTCTCATCACTCGCCGGAAAAAATACAATGAAACCAGCTCCCTGTCGATTATTGGCTTCGCCGCCGCTCTCTACGCGGATGGTTCCATGATGCCCGTCAATGATCCGGTGGACTATCGACAATCCCAGTCCAACGCCCGTTTTCTTGGTGGTTACAAATGGATTGAATATCTGCTCTCGCAGTTCAACCGGAATTCCAGGGCCGGTGTCTTCGATCCGCACTTCCACTCCATCATGATTCGCGCCGTTCGCCCTGGCCGCTGATACGCGCAACGTCCCGCCGCCGCTGACCATCGCATCATAAGCATTTTGTATTAGATTCACGAACGCCTGCTCGCAAAGACTCTCGTCCAGCGGAATTGGCGGCAAGTTCGCTTCATAGTCTCGCTCAACGCGCACCGGCATATTCTTGTGTGTCAACGCGACTGATTGCAGAGACCGCTCCAGCACGGGCGTAATTTCCTGCGTAACCAATTCAGCCTGCAAGGGGCGAGCGAAATCGAGAAACCTGGTGACTAGCGCGCTCAAACGATTTGTCTCACTCGATATATAGCCCGCCAGTTCACTGGCTAGAGGGTTCGATTCTCCCAGCTTCTCGTGAAGCATTTCCGCCGATCCCTTGATCACTCCCAGCGGGTTGCGAATCTCGTGCGCCAACCCGGCGGACATTTGTCCCAGCGCCGCCAATCGTTCCGAGCGCCGCGCCTCGGCTTGCGCCTGCTCGAGTTTGCGGTTAGTTTCGGCCAGAGTTTCTGCCAGCTCCTGATAGCGTTTGGTTTGGCGGCGATTCTCGATTACAAACCGGTTCACCACCATCGCTGCAAGAAAAAAGAAAAGAACGCGGATGGCGAGCAGGCCGTAACTTTCGGTGGTGATCTCATATTCCTGCAGCGCAGGATAAAGATAAGAGCAGTAGGCGACCGAGGCTAATGCAGTCCAGAGCAACGTGGTTAGCGGACCAAAATATTCTGCTGCCGTAACTGCAGGCAAAAAGTAAATAGGCCAATAACTACTGTTGATGCTCAGTTCACCTGTGTGATCGATAAGGAGAGTTGCGAGAGCGATTTTAAGCAGGACGATATACGCCGCTCCCCGCCGCGGAGCGCGCGCGAGGATCCAGCCTTCGCTGAACTGCACCACTCCGATGGCCAGAAGCGTGAGCTGTTTATGAATCTCGCGCACCGGCGGTAGTGCCGCCAATCCCGCGAGAAACAGCAGCCACAGGACATCCATCCAGTTAATTGCCGGACGCTTTTGCTCGCTCAGTTCTGGCATCTTGATTTGATGGTAAGAAATCGCGATCAACTGCCAATCGTATCCACACTTATGCAAACACGATAGAGACTGTTTAGTTTCCTAAGCGAAATGGCGGCCATCGGCCAGAGCAAGCCGATAGCAGGCAGGCAGAAACAATGGTTCGGCAAGAAGATCTAGTGGGTCGCTGCTTTTGGAGAGATCTGGTCCAAGGTAAGATTCAATTCCAAAACGTTGACCCGTGGCTCGCCTAGAAACCCGAACTGCCGCGACTCCGTATGCTGGCGCACGGCCTCGCGGATTGCATCTTCGCTGAGGCCGCGTTCCTTCGCGATGCGTGGTACCTGAAATTCTGCCGCCTCGGGCGAGATATGAGGGTCAAGCCCGGAACCTGATGACGTCAGCAAATCCATCGGGATCGGAGTCGTGGAATTCTCCGCTTGCAGTCGATCGGCATCTCCTTGCACTCGCGCGATAAGAGCCTGATTCGTTGGCCCCAGATTCGATCCGCCGGAGTTTCCTGCGTCATACCCAGTTCCCGCGCTCGAAGGACGCGAGTGGAAATAGCCCGGCGAGGAAAATTGTTGGCCGATCAGCCTGGAGCCAATTAAAGTTCCGTTGTGAGTTACCAGTTCTCCATTAGCCTGCTTGGGAAATAAACCTTGTGCCAACCCTGTGATTACCAACGGAAACAGCAGACCAAATAACACCGTCGTCACCAGAGTCATCAAAACAGCAGTGATCAGGTTCTTCTTCATAATCGCCTCTACGCCAACCGTGCCCGTACGATGAGCAAATCGATCAGTTTGATCCCAATGAAGGGCACGATGACTCCGCCCAAACCATAGACCAACAAATTTCTGCGCAGCAACAGGGCTGCTCCTTGCGGAACGTACTTCACGCCACGCAGCGCTAATGGAATGAGCGCCACGATGATCAGCGCATTAAAAATGACCGCCGACAATATCGCTGACTGCGGCGTTGCCAGGTGCATGACGTTGAGCGCCTGCAGAACCGGAAATGTGCCGGCAAACATTGCGGGGATGATCGCAAAATACTTAGCCACGTCATTGGAAATCGAAAACGTGGTAAGTGCGCCGCGGGTCATCAGCAACTGCTTGCCGATTTCCACGATCTCAATCAGCTTGGTGGGATTCGAATCCAGATCCACCATGTTGCCGGCTTCCTTCGCCGCCTGTGTGCCGGTGTTCATGGCGACGCCCACATCGGCCTGTGCCAGCGCCGGCGCATCATTGGTGCCGTCGCCGGTCATGGCAACCAGCTTCCCTTGCGCCTGCTCGCGGCGAATCAAGTCCAGCTTGTCCTTCGGCGTCGCCTGCGCGAGAAAATCATCCACGCCCGCTTCGGTCGCAATTGCAGCGGCTGTGAGCGGATTGTCTCCCGTGATCATCACCGTCTTGATTCCCATCGCGCGCAATTGATCGAAGCGCTGCCGCATTCCGCCTTTCACAATATCCTTCAGGTGGATTACTCCGAGTGCGCGTCCGTTCTCGGCCACAACCAAAGGCGTTCCTCCGGATCGTGAAATCGTTTCGACTGCGGCTCGTACCTCCGCAGGCAGCGCGCCGCCTTTTTCTTCCACGTATTTGGCAATCGCGTCCGTAGCGCCCTTGCGGATAGCGCGTCCATTCAGATTCAACCCCGACATACGAGTCAGCGCACTGAACGGAATAAACTCGGCGTCCTGTGTGCTCATCTCGCGCCCGCGAAGTCCGTACTTTTCCTTGGCCAGCACCACAATCGAGCGTCCCTCAGGAGTTTCGTCGGCGAGTGAAGAGAGTTGCGCCGAATCCGCCAGCATCGCTTCGGTTACGCCTGGAGCGGTTACGAACTCAGTGGCCTGCCGGTTACCCAGCGTGATTGTTCCCGTTTTGTCGAGGAGCAAAGTATTCACGTCGCCAGCGGCTTCCACGGCGCGTCCCGACATCGCCAGAACGTTGTGCTGTACGAGGCGATCCATGCCCGCAATGCCAATCGCGGAGAGCAGTCCGCCAATCGTCGTCGGAATCAGGCATACCAATAAAGACACCAGTACGAAGACCGTTTGCGGCGCGCCTGAGTAAATGGCGAAAGGTTGCAACGTGACTACGGCCAACAGAAACACAATCGTCAGCCCGGCCAGAAGAATGTTCAGTGCAATTTCATTCGGCGTCTTCTGCCGCTCCGCGCCTTCTACCAGCGCGATCATGCGATCAAGAAATGTCTCGCCGGGATTGGACGTGATCTTGACCTTCACCCAGTCAGACAATACTCGCGTTCCGCCGGTAACGGCTGAGCGGTCGCCTCCTGCTTCGCGTATCACCGGCGCAGACTCGCCTGTGATCGCCGACTCATCCACTGATGCCACTCCTTCCACGATTTCGCCATCGCCGGGGACAAACTCTCCCGCTTCTACTAAACACATGTCTCCGGAACGCAATTTTGAGCCCGGCACCGTCTCTATTTTTCCGTCAGGAAGCAGACGATTGGCCATCGTCTCCGCTTTCGCACGGCGCAATGCATCGGCCTGCGCTTTGCCACGGCCCTCGGCCATGGCTTCGGCGAAGTTGGCAAACAATACCGTAAACCACAGCCATAGCGTGATCTGCAGGTTGAAGCCGAACCCAGGCTTGCCATGCACTCGATCCAGAATGAGCAGCACCGTGGTCGCGACGCTGCCCACTTCCACCACAAACATCACCGGGTTGCGCATCATGGTTACGGGATGCAGCTTCACCAGCGAATCCCAAGTAGCACGGCGGACGATCTTCAGATCCCACAAGCTGCGTTTTGATTTTTTGCTCGCCATATTTGCCTAAAGCGCTGCCCTAAAACGAAGCGCTATCTAAAAAGTTTTGCCCGCCATCATCAGCAGGTGTTCGAGAATCGGCCCCAGACTGAGCGCCGGGAAAAATGTAAGCGCCCCTACGATCACCACCACACCGATCAGAAGAACCGTGAATAGCAGACCAGTCACGGGAAAAGTGCCGAGCGTTGCCGGAGTTTGTTTTTTTCCGGCCAGATTGCCGGCAATCGCCAGCATGGGCAGAATCATCATGAAACGGCCCAGCAGCATCGCGATCCCCAGCGAAGTGTTGTACCAGGGTGTGTTTCCGCTCAAGCCCGCGAAGGCCGATCCGTTATTGGCCACAGCCGAAGTAAATGCATAGAGCACTTCGCTGAAGCCGTGCGGCCCGGCATTCGCCATGGCGGAAGTGCCGAAGCTGTACAACACTGAAATCGCCGTGAACACCAGAATCACCAGAGGAAAGATCAGGATCACCAGCATCGCCATCTTCACGTCGTAGGCTTCGATTTTCTTTCCCAAGTACTCTGGCGTGCGGCCCACCATCAGTCCCGCAATGAAGACGGAAAGGATGACGAAGACCAGCATGCCGTACATGCCGGCGCCCACGCCGCCGAAGATTACCTCGCTCAGCATCAGGTTGATCAAGGGAACCATGCCGCCTAGTGGCGTGAATGAATCATGCTGGGAGTTGATCGCGCCGCAGCTCGTGTCAGTAGTCACAGTGGCAAATAATGCCGAGTTCGCAACGCCGAATCGAACTTCTTTCCCCTCGAGGTTGCCTAGGGTTCGCGGAGTGGATGCTGAATGTACCGAACTATACTGCGAACCATGTTGCGCTGCAGCGGTTAGCAAAGGGTTCCCGCGCGCCTCAGCCCAATATGCGGTCGTGACTCCCGCCAGAAAGAGCAACGCCATTGCTGCCCACACGGCCCATCCATGCCGCGGCGAGCCCGTCATTTTTCCGAGAGTGAAAGTAAATGCGGAAGGAATTGCGAAGATGCAGAACATCTCCAGGAAATTTGTGAACGGTGTCGGATTCTCGAAGGGATGCGCGCTGTTTGCGTTGAAGAAGCCGCCGCCATTGGTTCCTAGCTCCTTGATAATTTCCTGCGAAGCGGTTGGACCCTGCGCAATCACCTGCTGGTTTACTGTCTGCATCACCGGCTTGCCGTCTGGTCCGTTCATAGGCTTGCCGTCAGCACCGAGTTGCGGTGTCTGATACGGATCGAGGAGTTGCACCGTGTCGTAGGGCTTCAGGTTCTGCACCACGCCTTGCGACACCAGCAACAGCGCCCCAACCAGGCACAGCGGAGTTAGCACCCACAGCGTGCCGCGCACCAGGTCCGCCCAGAAATTTCCGATTGTCTTCTGCTCGCGCCGCGCAATGCCGCGAATAAAAGCAATCGCCAGCGCCATGCCCGCCGCCGCCGAAACCCAGTTGTGATAAGCCAGGGCCACCATCTGCGTCAGGTAGCTCATGGTGGTCTCAGGCACGTAATTTTGCCAGTTGGTGTTGGTGGTGAATGAAGCTGCGGTATTGAAGGCCAGCGCCGGAGGCACTCCCGGCAGCTTTTGCGGATTCCAGGGCAGCCACGCCCATTGCTGCACACGCTGCAACACATACAGCAGGATCATGGAAACGCCGCTGAACAAAAGCAGGGCCAGCGCGTATTCTTTCCAGTCCATCTCGTAGCTTTCGTCTACGCCTGTAAGCTTGTAGAGAATTCGCTCCACCGGACGCATCACGGGATCAAGCCACGTCCGCTCGTGGTTAAATACTCGCGCCATGAAGGCGCCTAGCGGCTTGGTTACGAGAAAGACCGCCAGCAGGAAAACGAAAATTTGCAGCCATCCATTGGCTGTCATCAGAATTTCTCCGGCCGCAGCATCGCGTACACGAGGTACACCAGCAACCCTGCGCAGATGATCAGCATGATGATCGGTTCGGAATTCATATTCGCCTCAACGTACCCGCTCGCAGAAAATCAAATAGGCGAGCGACGCCGCAAAAAATAAAACCGTCACAGCAAGAAAGATCGCATCCTGCATCACAAACTCCTTTAGAACTTGACCATGATCGCCATGTCGATGAACTGTTCGTCTTTGCGCAGATCTGGAAACCATACGCTGCTACTCTGCGCTGCGCAGGCGGTTTGCGCTGCGCCGAGAGTTTCCTGCATGGACGAATTTCCGTCGTTGCAGGCAAAGAATTGTGGATATCCGTTGTTGGTATAAGGCTCCCCTCCTGAACCCGGTGGCGTAACTCCGCTGCGGCCTGACCAATACGGCACGCTAGCATGGCGATAGTCGTATTCCCACCGGAAGGTGATGTACTGGCTGGGCATGTAGTCAAACGTAATCGACGAATCCCACGCCTTGAATGGATCCGAAGGGTTTCCAGCAAAGTACGGGGCGTTGATTGCCGCCGACTCTGCGGTTTCTCCGTTGATTGGAGGGTCCAGAACCAAATAGCGCCCAGGATTGTTGATCTGACCTCCGCCCAGCGTCAATCCGTAACGGTCTTTTTTAAACCACATGCGGTTGTAGAGCATGTAGCCGATAAAACTCTGCTTGGGATTGATTCCCGCCTTAAAGTAATCGCCACCGATCGAGTTCGCGTCTTTGGTGTCGCCCTTGCAGCCCACGCCTTGCAGATACACGCCGGACGAGGTAATCGTGCTCGGCCCAAATTCGCAACCCATATCGCCGGTGAAGGAGAACGCCATCTTATCTAGAGTCTGCCCGGGCTTGTCGAAGTACTTGATCTCTATGCTGTCGTCGGTATGAATGCGCCCGCGGTTCGGTATGTATAAATCGTCGTGACCCAAACCGTAATTGTTGGAGATGACATTTACCCACGGACGCGGAGTCCACTTGATCTGCCCACCCACACCTTTGCGCGAGTTGGCTGACCCGTACGACTGCCATCCATTGATCAGCCACGGTTCGATCTTCAAATGGGGATTGGGGAAAATCTGAACTCTCAAACCGTTAAAGAACCAGGGTGTGTTCGATGACACATACGACGGCTGATACGCCCAGTTATCGAAGTTGTAGTAGCTGAACAGGCCAATGTAAGAGAGAAAAATGCCAGCGTCCACGTTAATCCCGTTCAACGCATTAATGTGGTAACCGCCGTAAGCCTCAGCCAAATAGCGATACGCAGTATCGAGATCCCACTGGCCTTTCGCTGGACTGGCGTCATTGCGTGGCGTGGTTGCGGAATACATTCCGAACTGGGTCATGAACCGCGCGCGCACGTTGTCGTAATGGAAGTCGCCGCCGAGGCCGAGCTGCTCCAACTGAATCTCGTTCGAGCGGAATATTTCACTCGACCCGCTGATCGTGTTATCTACTGGTTTGTTGAAGTCGTAGGTATAGGTAACATCGGCGCGGATTTCCGGCGTGAAGAATTTCGAATCGAACGCTAAATCCTTGGTGCGCGGATTACCGTTCAACCATGTCCAATCCCAATCGGAGAAGGGATCGATCTTTGGCTTCTTCGCCAGCGCCACCTCGGTTGATTGACCTGGGGAAGTCGCATTCGAGGTTTGTGCCAATACCACGCCTGCACTTGAATCCGTCGACTTAGAGCTGCTTGTGGCGGCCGCGACTGGAGCTGGTTCGCTTGGCCTGGCAAGATTTGCGGCTGATGTCGGCGTCACCGGTGCCACCGTCGGTGCTGGCATTGCAGCGCTCTTCTGCCCCTCAACTTCTGCCCGCAGGCGCTCTACTTCCGCGCGCAGTGCTTTCAATTCCTCTCGCAATTCCTGCTGCTCAGACGGTTGAGATGCGCTAGATGCCGCGTTCGCGGAGGATGTCGACTCCTTTTCGGATTGAGCGCCGGCCCAGGCCGGCAGAAACATGATGAATATCGAGACTAATAAGACTTGAAGCGCGCACTTCTTCTGCATGATCTTGGTTCTCCACTAATAATTCCGCCCAGCAAACACTGCGGTTGCATTCTGGCGTTCCGTATTTATCGATATAGCTCACGTCCGCATCGGGATCTCGGCGCGCTGCTACAACCCAGTAGCAGACCGCTGGCGCGCCTTCGCGCAGCAAGGCAATCAAAAACCTGAGCATGAATGCGGCCGCCACTAAGGCGATGGCTGCAACCATCCAGGCTTCCCACATACCTGTCTCCTCGCCTTTGCGCGATCTCGTGCAAACGCTTCAGTAGAACATTTCACTTGTAAGGGTGGTTTAAGGAATTTCTAAAGAATTCATAAAGACGGAATAATCCGAATTTCCTGAAACGATCTTCACTAGTCAATCAGAGCCTATCGATCACGCCTAACAAGTACCGCTTACCAATTGTCGGTCGAACTGCGCCTAGCAGCCCCATTCTGCTTCGCCGGGCTGGGCAAAATACTGCCGCGACTTTTCCCGGCCGGTGGCCATCGATTCCAGTTCAAGCAGTGCCAGACGCGCCGCAGCGACCAAGCGGCTCTTTTCCGGTTGCGGAACTTCCTTCCACGATCCGCGCCCTTCGCTGCCCTTGCCCGATACTTCTGGCGACAAGGCCTGGTGATAGTGGTGAAAAAGCTCTGCCAACCGTTCCGGTGCTACGTCTTGAGTCCACATATTCTTGATCCCCCTGAGTTCATTAGAGCTTCTTCTTATCAGCCCCATGAACATTGGACACGGAATCGCAGAAGGGTCGGGTAAAGAGTTCGTTAAATGTTCGTAAAGATCAGGAGCAAGTCTGATAAGGAAGCGAGCCAAACGCGCGATTATTGTCTCGCAAAGAACGCGACAACGCGCGGCTTGTCGAGATCCTTCGCTGCGCAAAAAACGCTTGCTCAGGATGACAAAAATTAGGAGTTATGATCCCGGTTCGAAGCGGTAGCCGACCCAAGGTTCGGTCAGCAGATATTTTGGTGCGGAAGGATCGGTCTCAATCTTCTTGCGCAATTGTCCAACAAATACGCGGAGATATTCCGGCTGTTCTGTACTATTCGGCCCCCAAACGGCCGCCAGCAACGTCCGATGTGTCACAACTTTGCCCGCGCGGCGCGCCAGAAAAACCAGCAAGTCAAATTCTTTCGGCGTGAGATGAACTTCATCTCCTGCAACTTTGACGGAACGCGCATCCAGATCGATGGAAAAATCTCCAGCAGTGATGACGCTGGGCGGCTCTTCGGCTGTGGGGCTTCGCCGCAACTGCGCCCGAATTCGCGCCAGCAATTCATTCATGCTGAACGGCTTGGTGACGTAATCATCGGCGCCTGCATCCAACGCCTCCACCTTCGAGCGGTCCTGTCCACGCACCGAGAGCACGATAATCGGCACCTGAGACATCTTCCTGACCTGCCGGCACAGCTCGACTCCGTCAAGATTCGGCATGGCCAGGTCGGTGATGACCACATGCGGCGTCCAGTTCTTCATCAGCTCCAGCGCCATCTCGCCGTCGTTCGCGACGCGAATGTCATAGCCCTGCGCCGTAAGCGTGGTGCGCAGCACCCGTGTGATTTGGGCCTCGTCGTCGACCACCAGGATTCGCTTGTGCTCGTCCGTCATCGATCTTTCGCCCGTCGATCTCTCACCCGTCAATCTAGCGTCAATTCCATTCACCGCATTTCCTGGGTCACAATGTGCACATCGACCGACGGCGTATCGCGCAGGAATTTGTGAATCGCGGAGAGATAGAAATACCGCTTCCAGCCCTTCGTGGCCGAGCGACCAAACACCACCTGCGTAACGTGATTCTCGCGCACAAACTCCGCAACAGCTTCTGCAACCACCTTGCCTTCAGCCTTCACCACCTTCGCTCCCACGCTTTCCGCGAAACGTATATTGTCGGCTAGCGTGCGCTGATTCTCGTCGCTCTCATCCGCGCCGGTATCCACATAGAGCACAAAAAGATCTCCATCCAGTCCCTGCGCCATGCGCGCGCCCCGAGCGATCAAGTACTGCGCCGCCGGATTTGAACTGATACATACGGCGATCCGCTCCCGCACCTGCAGTAATTGCCCGTCTTCCGATTTCAATTCCGAAAGTGTGCGGTCGACCGCTTGTGTAACTTGCCGCAGGGCTAGCTCGCGCAATGCAACCAGGTTTGTGTTGCGGAAGAAATTCGCCAGCGCCCGCTCCACCCGCTCCAGGGGATAAATATCTCCTCGCTTCATGCGGGTTTGTAGCGCTTGTGGCGTGAGGTCCGCCATCACAATCTCGCCCGCGCGGCGAATCACCCAGTCCGGCACGGTCTCCCGCACTTGCACGCCAGTCAGTTCGCGAATGGTTGGAGACAAGCTCTCGATGTGCTGCACGTTCAGCGTGGAGAGGACGTCAATGCCTGCGTCCAGCAACTCGAAGACATCTTCGTAGCGCTTCGCGTGCTTACTGCCTTCAATGTTGGTGTGGGCTAGTTCATCCACCAGCACCACATGCGGCTTGCGGGCAAGAATCGCATCGACATCCATTTCTTCGAAGATCGTTGACTTGTAATCAAGTTTCCTGCGCGGAACCGCTTCCAATCGCGAAGAAAGTTCCACAATCGGTTTGCGCCCGTGAGTTTCCACTACGCCAATGACGACTTCCTCGCCGCGGCTCGCCCGACGTACGCCTTCGCTCAGCATGGCGTATGTCTTTCCCACGCCAGGGGCGTAGCCCAAGAACAATTTGAACACCGCCGGCCGCTGAGCGGTATCACATTCCTTGAGCCATTCTTCGGGAGTCTTGGCCATCGCCGTTATTCTCCACGCCGGAGAGGAAATTGTCGAATTTGAGTCGCATCCGAAAAGTCTAAGGCCTTTCACCACAGAGGCACAGAGACACAGAGAAAATCTCTATGTTCCTGTTCTTTTTCTGTCTCACTGTGTCTCTGTGTCTCTGTGGTGAAAAGCCTTTTTGGCTTCCCTTCCGTTACAATCGTGCCCGTGAAAGCTCGCTGGCCACAACATTTGTTCCGCTATGCCGCCTGCCTTGCGGCAACGGAACTCGTCATCGTAGTTTACCGTCACTTCCTTCATGTGAATCCCACCACGGTAGCACTGACATTTCTGCTGATGGTTCTGTGGTTGGCAGCGTATTGGGGATTTCGTTTCTCGGTTTTTCTAGCAGTCTTGGCGACGCTTGCCTTCAACTATTATTTTCTTCCGCCCGTCGGAACCTTCACCGTAGCCGATCCGCAGAACTGGGTTGCGTTGTTCGCTTTCCTGGTGACCGCCGGCATTGCCAGCCAACTTGCAGACCGAGCCCGCCGACAAACCGCCGACGCCAATCAACGCCGGCGCGATGTGGAACGGCTTTACGCTTTCAGCCAGCGCCTGCTTGCTACCGACAACGTGGCTGAGTTGATGAATGCGATTCCCGCCTACGTGCGTGACGGATTCGGAGCCAAGGCTGCCGCCATCTACCTGCTCAGTTCGCACCAGGTCTACCGCACTGATCCGGATGCCACCTGGCTCGCATTGCACGACCTTCAAATGGTAAGCTCCCGCGGTGAGCCCGTCATCGATTCGCAGCGCGGAATTTCCCTCACACCCCTGCATCTGGGCACGCGGACTACCGGCGCGGTCGGCATCGCAGGACCAACTCTTTCCCGAGCCACGCTGGAAGCTTTGGGCAGCATGATTGGCATCGCGATTGAGCGTGCCGGGGCCATGGAAAAACTTTCTCAAACGGAAGCTGCTCATCAGAACGAAAACCTGCGCGCCGTCCTGCTCGATTCCGTAACCCACGAACTGCGCACTCCGCTGACAGGCATCAAGGCTGCGGTCACGGGCCTGCTCGACGATTACAAGCTCGACGATGCGCAGCGGAAGGATTTGTTGACCGTCATCAATGAAGAAACCGACCGCCTCGACAGGCTGGTGGGCGAAGCCACGGAAATGGCTCAACTCGATGCCCATAAGGTCGAACTCCACCTCGCGCCTGTCGACATTGCTACCGTCATCGAGTCAGCGGTGGAAGAATCAAGAACCGTTCTCGGCCAGCATCCGATCGAAGTACACGCGCCTGCATCGCTGCCTAAGGTGCGCGTGGATTCTGACCGCATCGCGGAAGTGCTCAAGCAGTTGCTGGAAAATGCGGCGAAATATTCACCCCCTGCGTCGCCCATCACGATCACCGCCGAATTGAGTGGGGATCGAATTGTGACCAGCGTCACCGATCATGGGCCCGGCATCGACGACTTCGAGCAATCGCTGGTGTTCGACAAATTTTATCGCGGACGAGACCAACGTTACAGCGTGCAAGGCACCGGCATGGGGTTGGCCATCGCCAAGGCCATCGTCGAAGCGCACAATGGAATCGTCAGCGTAACCAGCCAACTCGGCCGGGGATCGGTATTTTCCTTCGAACTGCCGATTTCCTGAACTTTCCTATGCAGATCTTTCTATGCAAATCTGCCATGCAGAGGATGCCCATCAGTACCCGGCTCTCACTGATTTCGCATTGCCGAAGATAGTTGGAACCAGTAAATTCAATCTCAGCCGAAGTTTTGCGCCCGATGAGCCTTGCCACACTGAACGACATTTTCTTTGCCGCCGTCGAGCGTAATCTCGAACGCGCCCAGCTCTATCGTGAGGAGGGAGAGTGGCGCTCGATCTCTTCTTCGCAGTTCGGGCGCAACGTTGTCGCTACGGCCCACGCGCTGCAGGAGTGGGGCATCCACAAAGGCGATCGAGTCGCCATTCTCAGCGAGAATCGGCCTGAGTGGTCGACGGCGGATTTCGCCATCCTGCTGCTCGGCGCGGTAACAGTACCTGTCTATGCCACGTTAACGCCTGAACAAACTGCTTATACGCTTCAGGATTCTGGTGCCGGCGTGGTTTTTGTTTCCACCGAGCAGCAGCTTCGCAAGATCCAAAATATTCTTTCGCGGACGCTGATTCAGAAAATCATCGTCATGGATCATGTCGAGATCCCGAGCGACGTGGGCATAAAGTACGCTCTTATGAATGAATTCGTGACCAGAAGCCCGCACTCGCTCACGCCTCAGACTGAAACTCTGGCCCACTCCATTCAGCCTGACGATTTGGCCACTATCATTTACACCTCCGGCACCACCGGAACTTCCAAAGGCGCGATGCTGACTCATGGCAACATGGCATCCAACATCGCCTGCTCTCTGCTGGGTTTCAACGTACACCCTGGGTTGACCAGCGTTTCGTTTCTTCCTCTCTCGCACGTCACTGCGCGTCACGTGGATCTCTCCATGCTGTATCACGGTGTCACTCTCGCCTACTGCCCTTTCATGGAGAATCTTTCGCAAACCTTGCTGGAAGTGCGACCGTCGCTTTGCGTTTCTGTGCCCAGAGTCTACGAAAAAATTTACGCCAAGGCCGAGTCATCGGCCCGCAGCTTTCCCAAACGCGCCATGTACCGCTGGGCTCTTTCCATTGGCCTCATCAATAAGCCGGCTATTCTCGCGGGAAAGACTCCAACTTCAGGCAGCTGGAAGCTCGCGAACAAACTCGTATTCTCGAAAATACGGGCGGGCATGGGCGGCAATGTTGAGACTTTCATTTCGGGCGGCGCGCCTCTGGGGCGTGAGCTTGCGGAATGGTTCGCCACCGTCGGCATCCGCATTCACGAAGGCTATGGCTTGACCGAAACTTCCCCGGTCATTGCCGTCAATACGCCCATCAACCATCGCATCGGTACTGTCGGCAAGATTCTCACCAACCTCGAAGTCCGCATTGCTGCGGACGGCGAAATTCTGGTGCGCGGTCCATCAGTATTCAAGGGCTACTGGAACCGCCCTGAGGAAAACGCGAACGCATTCGAGGACGGCTGGTTCAAGACCGGAGACATCGGCCATATCGATGCCGATGGATATCTTTCGGTTACCGACCGTAAGAAAGAACTTATCAAGACCTCGGGCGGAAAGTTCATCGCCCCGCAGCCCATTGAAAACTCGTTGAAGCTCAATCCGCTAGTCGGAGTCAGCGCAATCCTCGGCGATAGGCGGAAATTTGCTTTTGTCATCATCTCGCCAAACTTCGCCCTACTCGAAAAATGGGCTCGCACCAACGACGTCGATTTTTCTTCACGCGCCGAGCTTGTTGCCAACCCAAAAATTCAGGCGCTCTACGAAGAAATTGTGGAAGGAGTGAACCAGAATCTCGCGCGATTCGAGAAGCTGAAGCGGGTGCTACTCGTCCCCGACGAATTCACGGCGGACAATGGCGCGCTCACGCCCACAATGAAATTGCGTCGCCGCGTAATCGAAGAGCGCTATCGTACGCAGATCGACGAACTCTACGCCCAGGCAGAAGCTACGACCTAGAAGATCTCATCTGAACTCTTGTGCGATCGCCCTTAATGTCCAGCCAATCAATTTAGCGATTGGCCGCGGAAACCGATATCTTTCACGAAAATAAATTCTTCCCAACCTCTTGCTCCAGCTATCTGCGACATCTTCCTTTTCACGGAACTCCGGTCTAATTGTTGCGTCAATATGATGGCCTATCTCGTGGAAGAGAACCTGCCCAAAAATCGCCGTCCTTATGAACGGCGTTAATGGGCTTCGGCCCACGGCCGCCGAGAGATTGTCGACGAATAATTCGATCCATGCTCGTTTGCCATGATGAGCTCGATGGTAACGCCCGAGGACCCGAGACTGAGGAACACGCCGTTCGCGAGAGGTCACCTTGCCCAGCCGATAGCGGCGAGGATGGCCGGACTGATTTGTTAGAACGACACAGTCGAGGCCGTGCAAGTACTTTGTGGGAACCGAAGAAACCATGTTGCCCACAAGTTTTAGGACATAACGCGGCGGGATGAAATCGTTGTAAAACTCGCGAATCGCAGTTCTGGCTTGCGGCTCGGATTGGACGACCTGCTCCACCGGCTTGTTCTCCGACCTGACATACTATGCGAAGACAGTTCGCATTCAATACAATATCTTAATGACCGATCCACTCATTATCGCTGGCCGCACCTTTCACTCGCGCCTCATCGTCGGCACGGGAAAATACAAATCCTTTCAGGAAACGGCTCGCGCTCTTGAAGCCAGCGGCGCGGAGATGGTTACAGTAGCCGTTCGACGCGTTAATCTCGACCGCAACAAAGAATCGCTGCTCGACTACATCGATCCGAAGAAATATTTCCTGCTGCCCAACACCGCCGGCTGCTACACCGCGGATGAAGCGATTCGCGCGGCGCGTCTTGGCCGCGAGGTAGGCCTCTCAGACTGGGTAAAGATCGAGGTCATCGGAGATCAGGCCACGCTTTACCCGGATGTGCAGGCGACGCTCGAAGCCACACGCGTTCTGGTGGGTGAAGGGTTCACCGTGCTGCCCTATACCTCGGACGACATCGTTTATGCCAAGCGTTTGGTCGAGGCTGGAGCGGCGGCCGTGATGCCGCTGGGTGCGCCGATTGGCAGCGGCATGGGCATTCAGAACCAGGCCCACATCCGCATCCTGCGCGAAATGATCACTGGCGTACCGGTCATCGTGGACGCCGGAGTCGGCACTGCGTCTGATGCTGCCATTGCGATGGAACTCGGCGCCGATGCCGTCCTAATGAACACCGGCATCGCAGCGGCGCAGGATCCGGTCTTGATGGCTGAGGCCATGCACCACGCCGTGCTCGCTGGCCGCCAAGCCTACTTAGCAGGGCGTATGCCAAGAAAACTTTACGCCACGGCTAGTTCGCCGCTGGAAGGCGTGGTCCGGTAGCTGCCATCACATGTGAAGGCCATCCGGAGGACGAACAAAATGGATGGTGGTTTGATAGAACCGCCTGACGGGCATCGTCAGCTTGTTCTTAGCTCGATCAATGATGGCGAGCTTGTGCTGGAATTAATTGAGTTTGCGCCGCATCGAATTCATAAAGTCCCTACCTATCACTTCCGTATATTGCATGCGGGAGAAGAAGTCGGAAACATTAATCTGCGCGTCAGTTCAACCCCTCACATCGAGCTCTATGCTGGACATGTAGGATTCGCTGTGCATCCCACCTGCCGGGTACATCGATATGCGTCGCGGGCGCTATTGCTTTTGACGCCCCTCGCGCGCGAACTCCGGCTTGATCCGCTTTGGATCACTTGTGATCCCGATAACTCTGCGTCTCGCCGCAGTTGCGAACACGCGGTGCAAAGTTTATTGAGATCATAGAGGTTCCGGAGGACTGCATAATTTACCGCAGCGGACACATGCGGAAATGCGGCTACAGGTTGGATATTTCCGGGATGCCTGAGTTAACGAGGCCATGATTCCTTCGCGTCATCGACGGAGCTTCATCGAACAACATACCGCAAAACAGAAGGGCGGCCGCAGCCGCCCTGGTTAGAATTCCAGTTCTACCACCTCAGAGCATCTTCGCGCTGTCCACATGAATGGAATCGCCCATCACATGGCCGGTCGCGGCGATGTGGTGCCCCACATGATCTTTTAGGGCGTCCGGATTATCCACCGTCAGAACTTTCTGATCTTTATCGGTCACGATTACCATCTTCGCGCCCGCGTCCAGACATTTCTTGGTGCATGCCTCAGCGCCAGCGTTTGCGCCCTTAGCACCGCACTTGCTGTCACTCACCCACCCATTGACGGTCGCGCTCTTCCCCATATCGTCAAACGCCATCGCCGTCAAGGCGAAGACGAAACATATCGCAAGACAAAGAACTAGCACTTTTCTCATGGCCGACTATTCTCCTTTTCTAATTTTCCGAATCGTGGTCCACGCCGCAGGTTATAGCAGGCATTCTAATCGTGCATACGGCAGCGAGAAGCAGCACCGATCATACTAACGATCCGGACTAACGCCCCGAACTATACCACAGAGAAAGTTTTCAAATGTCACACACTTGCACATGCTTCCACGCGCAGAATCCGCACAATTCTTCGTTGGAGCAGCTTACTTTTTCGCCGAGTGATTGGCAGGTACTGGAAGATTCGCGGGGGGCGGTGGAACGTACACATATTCACCGGGGCGCACGTAGCGCAGTTGCTCGCGCGCTTCTTTCTCAATTGCTTTTTTGTCCGTCTTTAATCCCTGAATCTGCTGCGTATAAAGCTCGTTTTCTTTTTGTTCCTGCGCGATCCGCTTCTGCAGCGACTCATATTCGGTCCGCTTCTGTTTATAGACAATCATTCCGTTCGCGCCAAACATCACGTGCACAAACAACAAGCTGGCGAGCACGGCCACAGTGATCGTCGCCAGTCGCCGTCTTGAGGCATAAACTCGTGCCGCCAAAGGACGAACACTCAACATCCACGAAGCAGCCAGAGCTTCGGCTTGCGGCGCCTTCTCCGCCATCGCGCGCAGCCCATCCTCCGGACTGGGAAATCGCCGAATTCTTGAAATATTCTTCACTCGAAAATCCATTGCTTGGCCGCTGCGCTCAACTTCTCCAAATCGCTCTCACTTCGTGCCTCTGAGTACACCCGAACCACCGGCTCGGTTCCTGAAAGCCGGTAGCACACCCACGAGCCGTCTTCGAAAATCAGCTTCAAGCCGTCCGTGCGAACAACTTCGCTGACCTTGCGCCCGGAGAACTCGCGCGGATCAGACCTCAACTTCTCAGTGAACTTCTCCTTCACCTCAGGCGTCAAGCGGAAGTTCTCGCCGAGCGGATAATAGGAACCAACTTGATTACGTAGCGCCTTCAATTGCTCGCCCAGAGACTTGCCTCGCCGCGCGACCATTTCGCAGCACAACAGTCCCGCCAGCACTCCGTCTTTCTCCGGAACATGATGACGGATCGAAAGCCCGGCGCTCTCTTCTCCGCCGATCACAATCTTGTCCTGCATAATCAGTTCGCCGATGTACTTGAATCCCACCGGCGTTTCGTATAGCTCCACGCCGCGTGCTTTCGCGATCGCATTGATCAGGTTCGTAGTCGCAACAGACTTTGCCACGCCATTCTTCCATCCCCGGCTCTCCACGAGATAATCGAATAGCAAAGCAATCACGTAGTTGGGCTGCAGAAATGTTCCGTCCGCATCAACGATGCCAAAGCGATCTGCGTCGCCATCGGTGGCGATGCCAATGTGCGCGCCGGTCGCCCGCATCTTTTCTCGTAGGTCGTTCAGTAAATGATCATCGGGTTCCGGCGCGTGTCCGCCAAAAAGCACATCGCGATAGTCGTGGACGGTGGCAACTTTTACACCAGCATCCCGCAAGAGCGCATCTGAATACCCTCTGGCCGCACCCCACATGGGATCGAAACAAACCTGCAGCTTCGCCTTGCGGATGACTTCCAGATCAACGATCTCGCCCAGCCGCTTCATGTAGCCCAGCTTTACATCGAGCGCTTCCCTGGCGATTCTTGCACTTCCGGTATTTTTCGCAAGCCGCGGCTCTCCCCGGTCTCCCGCTTGAATCTCAGCTCTCGATTTTCTTCGTAACTTCCGGCAGGGCCGGGCAACCATCGGGCGTGGAGAATTTGATTCCGTTGTATTCCGGCGGATTATGCGACGCCGTAAAGTTGATCACCCCGTCCGCCTTGGTTTGCGCGACGGCATAAGCAAATGCTGGAGTGGGCGAAGCTTCCGCCACCACCATGGGCGTTATACCGTGCGCCGCCAGAATTTCCTCGGCCATAGCGCAAAACGTTTCTCCCAGAAATCGCGGATCGCGACCCACGATTACCCGCGCTCCCTGCGGCTTCTGCCCGGCTACATAACGCGCAATTCCGACCACAGCGCGCCGCACGTTGGCAAAGGTAAATTCCTCCGCCATGACGGCCCGCCAGCCCGATGTGCCAAACTTGATTTGCGTTAGCATGTTCTGCTCTCTCACCGTAAGGTGCTACCCTCTCAGCTGTGGTTGGCTGTCGTCTGTTGATAGTTGCCAGCCGATTTTATATGACCGACAAACGAATCGTCCTCACCACCACAGGTTCGCAAGAGGAAGCCGCCAAAATCGGGCGTCACCTGGTGGAGCAGCGTATCGCAGCCTGCGTCAACATCATTCCGCAGATCACATCGATTTACCGTTGGCAGGACAAAGTGGAAGAGGCTCGCGAATGGCTTTTAATTGTAAAAACCACGGCCGCGGCCTTCGGCCAGGTGCGCGCAGCAATTGTGGAGATCCATTCCTATGAAGTGCCGGAAATCATTTGCCTGACGATTGAAGATGGATCGACTAAATATTTGCAGTGGATCGCGGAATCGGTTGTTGCCGGAGAATAGATTTTTAGGACCGTTTGATCCGTGCTGATCAGTGTAAATCCACGCCAAGAGTTTTTTAGATAGCCGCCAGTCCCATCTCCAGATCGTCGAGAATATCCTCAACATCCTCGATCCCCACAGAGATGCGCACCATGCCGTCGGTAATGCCGATCGCTTTCCGTCCTTTTTCGCCGAGCCCGGCATGCGTCATGGTCGCCGGATGCGAGATCAGAGTCTCCACCCCTCCCAGCGATTCTGCCAGCGAACACACACGTAATTTTTTCAGCATCTTGTTGGCGTTCTTCAGCGATCCTGTCTCAAACGTGATCATCGATCCGAAGCCGCTCATCTGCCGCTTCGCCAGTTCATGTTGCGGATGATCGGGCAGGCCGGGATAGAAAACTTTGCCAATCTTTTTATGCTTCGCCAGAAACTCCGCTACAACCCGGCCGTTGCGATCGTGGATCTCCATGCGCGCGGCCAGCGTTTTCACGCCGCGCAGAATCAGCCAACATTCGAACGGAGAAAGTATCGCCCCTGCAGCTTTCTGCAGAAAGGCCAGCTTTTCGGCTTGCGTCGGCGGTGCTGCACACGACTACGCCGCCCAGTCCGTCGCTGTGGCCGTTGAGAAATTTTGTGGTCGAGTGCACGACCATATCCGCGCCCAGCGCGAGCGGCTGCTGAAAGTATGGCGACATGAAGGTGTTGTCAACCACCAACTCAGCTTTCTTGCGCCGGCAAATCTGGCTGATCGCAGCCAGATCGCTCAAACGCATCAGCGGGTTCGTAGGCGTCTCCACGTAACACCATGCGGGTATTTTTGCGGATGGCCCGCTCCACGTTTTCCGCGTCGGAAGTATCGACGTAGGAGAACTCGAGCCCGAAACGAGTCAGCACCTGATTGAACAGCCGCGGCGTTCCGCCATACAAATCATTGCCGCAAACTACGTGGTCGCCCGACTTCAGCATGCTGGCGACGGCATTGATGGCTGCCATGCCGCTGGCAAACACCGGCGCCGCGACGCCGCCTTCGAGCGACGCCAGGTTTTCTTCCAGCCGCGTCCGCGTGGGATTCGAGACTCGCGAATATTCGTAGCCTTTGTTCTCGCCGATGCCCTGCTGCACATAGGTGGAGGTGGGATAGATCGGAACGGTGACTGCGCCGGTCAAAGGATCGGGCTCCTGCCCGTCATGAATGGCGCGAGTGGCAAAACCAGCTTGCTTGTTTTTTTTCATCGAAACTTTCGCTGTCTAACTTCTGCAATCGGATTTCTGCAATCTGACTAAATTCCGCCCTCAAAAATCTTCTTCGACAAATAGCGCTCGGCTGAATCAGGAATAATCGTCGCTACGCGTTTTCCCGCCCCCAGCCTTCGCGCAACTTGCAGGGCTGCGAATACAGCCGCTCCGCCGCTCGATCCCGCCAGCACGCCTTCCTGTGCCGCCAACCGCTTCACGGTTCCGAAAGCATCGTCGTCGGTCACTGCAATCACTTCATCGCATACGGCAGGGTCGAATGTCTCTGGGATGAAGTTATTCCCGATGCCTTCCACTTTGTGCGGGCCGGGCGCTCCGCCCCCAAGCACCGAACCTTGCGTTGTCACGGCAACCGCCAGCACTCCCGGCACATGCTCTTTCATATAGCGCGCCACGCCGGTAAAAGTTCCGCAGGTGCCGCAGCCCAAAACGACGGCATCGACTTTTCCACCCATCTGTTCAAACAATTCCACGGCGGTCGTTTCGTAGTGGTAATCGGGATTCGCCATGTTCTCGAACTGTCCTGCCATGAACGCGCCGTGATCGCTGGCCACAAGCTCTTTGGCGCGCCGGATCGCTCCCTGCATGCCCTCTTCGTCCGGAGTGCGGTCAACTTCTGCTCCCAGCGCGCGCATGATGATCACTTTTTCCTGCGAGAAATTTTCCGGCACAAACAGCTTCACTTTGTAGCCGCGATTTACTCCGATCAGCGCCAGCCCAATTCCGGTGTTCCCCGCCGTGGCTTCGACAATCGTTCCCCCGGGCAGCGAGTTTCCCTTCCTGTTCGGCTCGGCGGATAATTCCGATGGCGGCGCGGTCTTTCACGCTGCCCCCGGGATTCAGGTATTCAAGTTTGGCGAAAATGTCGGCCGAACCGGCAGGAACCAGCCGTCTTAGCCGAAGCACGGGAGTCCCGCCGACGAGATCCGTAATGTCGTCGGCGACGCCGAGATGGGAGGTTTCAGAGTTTTTCAGGTGCACGTTACAGGGTAAGGGCCGGAGTTCAAAGTCGTCAATCGACCGGAGTATTAAAATCGTCGGCCAGTTGTTACCGCAGTCATCTTATTTGGCGCCCGCGGCGGATCCCGCCCCCGCGTAGTAGCCGCTCTTGGTACGCACCATCAGCTTACCGTGTCCCTTGCCTTTTGCTTCTACGCGGATCGTTCGGAAGCCGCCGCTGGCCTTGGGATTCGTGGGCTTGTAGCCAATGGTGTACTGATTGCGGATGTCGTGCGCTACTTGCCGGCTGATCTCATCTACCTCATCCAGAGTCTTGGGGAAAAATGCCAGGCCCCCGGTCCGCTGCGTAATGATCTCCAGCGCACGCCGGGCTCGCTTGGGATGGTCTTCATCTCCCAGTATCCCGATCGCATATACCGACGGACCATTTTCCTCCTGCAATTGCTTTACGGCTTGCTCCAGGGTTTCGCGGCTGGCGTTATCTTCTCCATCGGTCACTACAAACAACACTTTTCGCTCCAGCCTGGCGTTTCGCTTCAGATGGTCAGCCGAGGCAACCACGGCTTCATAGAGCGCCGTTCCACCCTTGGCGTCAATCTTCTCCAGCGCCTCTTTCAATAGCAGCAGATCGTTGGTGAAATCCTGGTCGAGATAATATTCGTCGTTGAAATTCACCACGAACACTTCGTCCTGCGGATTGCTCGACCGCACCAGGTTCAGGGCTGCCTGGTTCACCTTGGCGCGCTTCTCCCGCATGGAGCCGGAATTGTCAATCACAATCCCCATCGCCACGGGGATGTCTTCATGATGGAAAGAGATTATGCGTCTGCGGTTTGCCGTCTTCGAATACGCTGAACGCATTTCGGTCGAGATTGGTCACAATGTGCTGCTTCTCGTCGATCACCGTGGCATGAAGCAGGACTTCGTCCACATCCGTTGCGAATGACGAACGTTCCGTTCTGATCTGTGGATTGCTGCTGGCTGGAGCCGGGCAGATGTTTGCGTAGCCGCGCTTGATTGCGGCTGAGAGGATTGCGACTGAGAGGAGGGAGGTTGTGACGGGGTTGATCCGGATTGAATGGCGCTTGACTGGAGACCCGAACTCTTCCATTCCGCGCGGCCGGAAAAAGGCTGCGTCAGCAGCGCGAGAACGACTCCGGCCCAGATGACGCGCCTTAGAAAAATGAAGATACTCGCAGGCTGTTTATTCTTCGGGCGCGTAATATCCGGTCCTGGCATACACTCGGAGCGGTGGCAGTCCTTTCGGCGGCAGTAACTTCACTTTGATCTTACGCCATTTGCCGTCCCGCACAACTTTGTTGGGACGATACCCCAGAACATATTGATTTCGCAGTTCTACGCCGATCTTAGTGGCCACATCGGCCAGGTCATTCGGATTCTCTACGGTAAACGCCCGTCCACCCGTCAGTTCCGCGATCTCTCCCAACAAGGCCGGGCCCAGCCGCTCTTCCTCGGTAGGAAAATATCTGTCGTAAATGCCGATGGCGTAGACCATCACGTCCGCTTCCTTCACCAGCGACTTGATCTCGTTTTCCGTGTAGCGGCTGTGATTGTCGCCTCCGTCAGAGATGATCAGCAGCGCCTTCTTCGCATATTTAGCCTGCCGCATTTTGCTGACGCCCATGTAAATAGCATCAAGCAGCGCCGTCATCCTTCGCGGTACGGTATAGACGAGCTTGCCCTGAATATCTTCGACCGAACTTGTGAAGTCGTTAACCACTTCGGGCTCATCCGAGAACGTGATCATGAAAAATTCGTCCTGCGGATTGGCGGTCTTGAAAAACTCCATCACCGCATCTTTCGCCCGATCCATCTTGCTGCTCATGCTCCGGCTGGAATCGAAGATCACGCCCAGCGACACCGGCGCGTCTTCGCTTGAGAAACTCTTGATCTCTTGCGGCGCGCTGCCTTCAAAAAGCTGAAAGTTGTCCTTCTCCAGCCCGGTGACCAGGCGGTTCATTGGGTCTGTGATTGTCACCGGCACGAGCACCAGGTCGACACCCACCTTCAGCGGGCGTACGTGTGTATTCATCGACGGGGAGACGATGCTCTGATTCGCCACTTCTTCCGTTTTTGGCTTGTCCGCTTCGCGGGGCTGGACGTGGATATCGTTCACATCCGTCTGCGCGAGGGCTGGTATCGCCGAACTTACTAGCGCTAGGAGCAATATCCGGAGGAGCGGAAAAGCTGCGATTTTAGGAGGGTGGAGAAGAGTCAGATTCCAGGGTCGACCCATGGGAAACTTCCAATCCAGGCCCGGTAGGGGAGATGGCCGGCACCCATCAAAGAGGGACATATACACCTCAATTGGTCGCGATGTTATCACAGCTTTCCTCAACCAGTTCCGGTTTTTTTGTCAAATATTAGAGATAATTCGAAGTTGGGCTGTTCCAGTTTTTGGAAGATTGTTCTGATCCTGCGAGCCATTAAGTATCGAATCCCACCAACTTGTTACAATCAAAGCTCTCCATGGCTGACAT
This sequence comes from uncultured Acidobacteriaceae bacterium, assembly GCA_963838015.1. GTDB lineage: Bacteria > Acidobacteriota > Terriglobia > Terriglobales > Acidobacteriaceae > Sulfotelmatobacter. The sequence continues at coordinate 633,091 of CAWIPG010000003.1, forward strand.
TCATCCTTTTCGCGCGTTTCGCTACAACCCTCAGCAGGTAACCCCCGCCCAGGTTGTGACCCAACCCTACGACAAAATCACTCCAGCCCTGCAGGATCGCTATTATGCAGCCAGCCCCTACAACTTGGTGCGGATTATTCTTGGCCGCCGCGAAGAGAGCGACAATCCAGCAAACAATGTATATTCACGTGCCGCCGCAGATTTCCGCGGCTGGCGACGGCAAGGCATTCTCAGCCAGGATTCCCTTCCCTCTGTTTATGCCTATTCTCAGCGCTTTAGGGTTCCCGGCTCCAGCGTGGAATTGGAGCGCCATGGCTTCATCGCCCTTGGACGCATTGAGGATTACGCATCCGGCATCGTCTTCCGGCACGAGCAAACCCTAGCCAAGCCCAAAGCTGACCGTCTTGACCTGCTTCGGGCCACCCGCGCCCACTTCGGCCAAATTTTCATGCTCTACGAAGATTCGGGAGAGGTGGAATCCCTTCTCGCGACTTCGGGCGAACCGGCCATTTCAGTTACGGATGAATATGGCGTTGCGCATCGGGTATGGCCGGTTTTCGATCCGAAGGTGATTGACTCAGTCCGCGCCGCCATGCGCGACAAGAAACTCATCATCGCCGACGGTCACCATCGCTACGAGACCGCGCTCAATTATCGGAATGAACGCCGCGCCGCGGAATCATCGAATGCTCAGTCCGCGCCGAGCTCAAGCGAGTATCCCTACGAATTCGTGATGATGACCTTTGTGAACATGAATAGTTCGGCTCTGCGCATTCTGCCGACACATCGGGTCGTCCAAGGATTGACCTCGTTTTCAGAAGACGACTTCCGCAACTCCGCGCGCGCTTATTTCGACGTTGACGAAGTCGATCCCTCGATCGAAGCTACCGGAGCAACCGCCATTCTGCGTGAGTCGGGACGATGCGGCACGTCGATCCTCGCCGTTACCGCTAATCGAGCGTTTCTGCTGCATCATCCCAATCCCAACAAACCGGAGGTGTTCACGGGCGTATCCGTTCGCCAGCAGGCGCTCGATGTAGTGCAACTGCACAAGTGCTTGTTAGAAAAAGTCTTGAACCTTTCCGAGGAATCGATCCGGAATCAGCAGAACCTTTCCTATGTTCGCGATGCGGCCGAGGCTTTATCGCTGGTGCGCAGTGCAAGTGGGACGCGAGCCAACGTTGCTTTTCTGCTGAATCCGTGCCGCATGGCGCAGGTTCGTGACGTTGCCTTTGCCGGCGAGGTCATGCCCCAGAAGTCTACCGACTTCTATCCGAAGCTTCTTAGTGGATTGACCATTTATGCGCTCGATTAGAGGTCGCGCTAGCACGCGTTCGATCAGCCGATCTCGAAGTGCCGGAGTTTTCGTTTGCATCCTCGTGTTTTCCGCAGTCATGCTGGTTTCCGCGGCGGGCCCTGAGAAGCATCTTTCCGTCTATTCCACCGCGGCCAATTATTCCCTGCCCGTCGTGCAACGCGAAGGCCGCGATTATGTTGGCCTGCTGGAATTGCTTGATCCTCTCGGGACGGTCAGCGCAAAATCCGACCCGCCGCGTTGGCGGCTGCATTACAACAACATTCTGGGAGATTTTACCGCAGGCAAGACCCACGCCCACATTCAGGGCCGCGACGCTGACCTCGCCGGAAAATTTCTGGTGGAGAACGGACGCGGGCTGGTTCCGGTCGCTTCTCTCGGTTCCCTGCTACCCCGATTCCTGGGCGGTCCCGCAACTTTGCACGAAGAGTCCGGCCGTCTGTTCATCGGAAGCGTCGCTACCCACTTCACCGCTTCAGCCATTCCGGACGATCCTTCCCATCTCGTCTTTCACTTCACCTCACCCGTGAATCCGTCGGTTGCCACCGAACCTGGCCAGTTGCGCCTGACGTTCAACCGCGAGCCGCTCACCGCTCCAGCGTCCCCGACACTTACCTTCGGCAGCAAAATTATTCCTTCCGCCACTTATTCTGAAAGCAACGGCGCAGCCCGCATCACAGTCAGCGGCACAGTTCCGCTCATAGCCAGTTTCAGCAATGACGGCCGCACCATCACTCTCGCGCCCGCGCAATCGCAAAGCACGGCGACCATTGTGGTAGCGCCAAGCACGCCGGTTCCTCAAGCGCCGCCTACAACCACGTCGGCTGCCGTTCCGCGCCGTTACTTCGCCATTGTCGATGCCAGCCATGGCGGCACGGATCGCGGCGAAGCGCTGAGCAGCACGCTCGCGGAGAAGGACGTCACCGTCGCTTTTGCTCGCCGCCTGCGCCAGGAACTGGAGAACCGGGGCATTCCGACCCTCGTCCTGCGCGACTCCGACGCCAGCCTTTCGCTCGACGAACGCGCTTTTTTTGCCAATACAACACACGCCGCCGTGTACGTGGCGCTGCACGCCGCTTCCAATGGCCACGGCGTTCGTGTCTACACTGCTTTGCTTCCCTATAACAACGAGGATGACCGCGGACCATTTCGCTCTTGGGCGACCGCCCAGCAGGCTTCCACGCTTCTCAGTCAAGCCGCTGCCGCCAGCGTCGCCACCGAACTCAAAAAGCAGCAAGTTGCGGTTCGCACTCTTACCGCTCCGCTCAGGCCTCTGAATAACATCGTCACCGCGGCGATCGCAGTCGAGGTTGCCCCATCCGCTGCAGATCTCTCTCAACTCACTTCGCCGGATTACCAGCAGCTTGTTACCAGCGCCGTGGCCAATGGAATCGCCGCCATTCGCGCCCAACTGGGAGCCGCTCCATGAATCGAATAATCCTGAGATTGAGTGATTTTGTGATCGGGTCATCGGGTGATTTAAAAACTCGAGATCGCAGGCTTTTCAATCGCCTGATCACTCAATCGCCCAATCACTCAATGTCATGATTCCACGCCATCTCTTTATCGCGATGTCGGTGCTTCTCCTGGCTGTGCTGGGCATGAGCCTCTACGCCTGGCATATGCGTGGACGCGCCGCTGCCGAGCCCATCGCATCTACGGACACGCGTCCGGTGGCGCCTCCGTCCGCCGGGCCCACCGAGCAAGTCACCCTGTTTGTCGCGTATGACGATGTGGGGGTGCTTCACGCACAGGCCGCGCAGATTCCGCTGCCTTCGGTTCGTCAGGAGCGCGCCGAAGAATTGCTGCGCTCCCTCATCGCGCTGTACCTGGATAAATCTTCGCCGCACCCGCTGCCACCCGGCTCTGATATCCGCAGCGTTTACTTAGTCGATCCCGGCCTTGCGGTCATCGATCTCAACGCCGCCTTCGCCGACGGGCATCGCTCCGGCGTGCTGGCCGAGGAGCTCACGGTAGCGTCGATGATCCAGACGCTCTCCGCCAACATCCCCGGCATTCTTAAAGTGAAAATCCTGGTAGAAGGCAAGCAGCGGGACACGCTGGCGGGACACGCCGATCTATCCGCATTCTTCGATGTTTCTGCAGTAAATCGCCTGGCTTCGCAACTGGAGTCGAGCCAGTAGCTGCGCGCGTTTTGCTATAAGCGCAATTTCACTTGAAAGTCTGCAATTGCTTACAAGTCACCCTTGCGGCTCAGGTTTCGCAAGGTCAGAACCACAGCCAGCGCACCGGTTGCGATAAACACACAGGCGCAGGTGATCCACGCCGGATAGAGCTGTTGCGGCGGAGCGAAAGATGCTGTCAGGAAGAAAAATGGGTTGATGTACATCGGGGCGCGAATGTTCAGCGGGATGCTGTACCAACTACTCCCCATGACTACTCCCCGCGCGCTAAGGGCCGATTCCCACATGGTCATCCGTACAAAAAAAATGATGGCGGTCACAACGCTGATTGCGATCACGGTGGCATAGCTCACGGCGGTGGCGTGCACGCTGCGCTGAAAAGCCGATGAGCAATAAAGTCCGATCGCGCTCATGCAGGCGAGGATGATAACGGTTGTCAACGTTGCGCTGAATACCTCCCACGGACCGATGCCTCCAAATGCAAAAGCCATACTCAGCACCGGCAAGCTGGTAACCAGCAACAGCAGTACGAACAATAGCGAAGATACAAATTTGCCCCACCAAATCTGAGCAGAGGTCAGCAGTGAAGTAAGCAGGCCGGCAAGAGTTCGTTGCTCCTTTTCGATAGTAATGGAACCTGCACTGAAGATGGGCGCGAGCAGCAGCAACAGCGCGAGTTGGGAATATGTGAGCGTCAGGAACAGAACCACGCCCACGGCGACCCCTGAATTCCGGTCTGTCCCTGATTCTCGGTGGTCACAAAATAAGCGAAGGTCACAACTGCGCCGAGAACCACGAGGTAGAGGGAAGGCAAGAGCCAACCGCGCCGTTCCCGCATGCGTTGCCGTAGTTCCTTCCGGATCATCGGATTCATTGATGTTTCTCCCGGAAAATCATCCTGTATCGTTCTTCTAGACCGAGCGCCCGGTGGTCGAAGCGCATGACGTTCACTCCGCCAAGTACCAGCGCCCGTAAGAGCGCAGCCGCCTCTTCGTCGGCGCCCGTTACTTCCACAACCAGGCGGCTAGCGCTGGATTCCAGCGCGCGCGCACCTGCGACCGAGTCCACAATCGCCGCCGCGGGAGAGCTGTCGCCTATCAGTTCAATCTCGTAGATGCGAACCGGGGCCTGGGGCATGCGCAATTGCAGAACCGAGTGCCCTTCGGCATCGGTCGCATTCCGCCCCGCACCAATAAGAGCGATCTGCGTGCAGATGTCTTCCAGGTCGCTGAGAATATGCGATGAAATCAAGATCGTGATGCCTTCCGCATGCAACCGTTTGAGCTGCTCGCGCAGTTCGATGCGAGCTAGCGGATCGAGCCCGGTAGCAGGTTCGTCGAGCAACAGCACTTTAGGATCATGCAGTAGCGTCTTAGCCAGCACCAGCCGCTGCTTCATGCCAAACGAAAGTTGTTCCACAGAGTTTTCACTGCGATCGGCGAGCCCGGAGCGATCCAGCGCACGATCCACGGCTATACGGTTGCGCGCGCCGGTGAGATGGAAGGCATCGGCAAAGAACTCCAGAAATTCGCGCACGCTCATGTCCTGGTAAACGCCAGGCTGATCGGGCAGGTAGCCAATCATTCGTTTAACGTCGCGCGGGTGCTGCAATCACATCTAGCCCGCCGATCTCGGCGCTACCGCTGTCCATCGGCAGGAGCGTCACAGCACCTTCATCAGTGTGGTCTTGCCTGCGCCGTTCGGGCCCACGAGACCGAATAGTTCTCCGGCGCCAACATGCAGCGTGAAGCCGTCGAGCGCGCGCGTGCCGTCAAAATTCTTATGGATTTGTTCTACATCGATCATGATCGCTCCACAATCATGGCTGCTCCAGCGGCAACAACTACGAGCGAATGAACACTTCGTTGATGGTGCACATTCAATTCGACCGGCAGCGCAGGACCATCGCTGAGGCCCACAAACACCCGCCCCTCGCGGCAAACGGGAAGGCGACCATGGACGCCGCTTCCTGTAACGTTTGCTTTCTCGAATCGAGAGTTTGGAATGTTCAAGGCTGGAAAGTTCCGTCCTTCGTGTAGATCGGCTTCGGCGTGATTGTATCCAGCGAAATTTCCGCGCCGGGCGCGAGCGCAGGCAGCGCGTAAAGAGTATTCGTGTTGTAGTCCAGGTATACAGCTTCCTCAAATCGCTGGCCGGTATCGTTGCGCAAGCGGTTAGGTGCAACGAAGTGTACCGTTCCGGAAAATTCGTGCACCCCTCCAAATTCAGGTCGTGGAACGACCATTTCAGCATCGATAACTCAACCTGACTTGGCGGTCCCAGACGAATATCATACGTCTGGACGCTGCTGTGCCGCTGCCGGTTCATTTCGGCCCAGATTTGGCTGTTTGTTTCTTCTGCCGCAAAATTGGAAGAGGTGAACACGGCGGGGTCGGCAACGAGACCAAAACATCCCGCCGCTCAGGTGCCGAGATGCGAAGGTTGTAGTCGGCCAGCGGCCAGCGGACTTCGCGAGTCGAGGTAATACGTCGCGAGATTATCCAGACGAAAATCTCTGCGGGCGTGCTGGCGCTGGAAATATAGAAGCCGGCGGCAAACAGCAGCGCCAGTACAAACACGCTGATCCAGCCGAATTCCAAACGGCGCAAGCGGCGAAGCACCGCGAAGTTCAGCACGCCGATCGTGAGCGTGTAAACCGCCAGCCAGATCAGAATCCAGTCGCAACCGCGGGAAAATCGAACGCGGTGGCGAACCGGCGGCTCAGCCAGCCCGTCTGGTTTGAATTCCCAGGGAAGATTGGTTGAGAATGCCGGGCAGATTCTGAGCCGGCGAAAACACTGCCCAGTTCGTTCGCACCAAGTCCGGAAACACGAAACAGCGTCCCTTTGCCCACTTGTTCCCCACCGGGCGTCCGCTGGCCCTGGCGATAGGCGGAAAGAAAGTTGGGATCTGCGATCTCTTCTCCAGCAGAACCAGGCGTCCGCCGCCGCGCAAAAATCCCTCGAGAGCCTCTCGCTGCGCAGGTGTAAACCCGCCATGGGCCTCGCGAGCACGATGGCGCTTGCCGCCGAATAGGCCCACCAATGGTCACGCGGGTCGTTCACGATCTCGAATACGGTCTGCCGGTTCTTATCGACGCGCTCCTTTATGGTTCCGCTGAACTGTATCTGCGACTGCGCCGTTTTGCAGACGCTATCGCTGGCGCACATCAGTACGATCAAATTGTTTTGGCGCAACAACCTTTCATACTTGTCGTGACCAAAGGCAGCGCCTCCGGCGACCGCATCGGCGGTGACGACGGTTTTTCCGCCCGGCATCAGGATCGGTAACTCCAGTTCGCGCTGCTCGCCGCCGTCCAGTCTCACGTCAGTGGAAACGGTGTTAGTGACGTCCTTCTCGTTGCTCGCGGCGACCTGTAGATGAATTGTCTGCGCTGCGAGGAAGGATTATGCACGATAAGGCGTACGGCGGAGGGAGTACCCAGAGTAACTGTGCAGGCCGACATCGGAGATGTGCACATTGGAGTCGGCGATCAGCGATGCCGCCACTGCCAACACGAAACCCGTACACAGCAGTAAGCGTCTCATCGTTAGGAGCGTTTTACGCGGAAGTGGACGAAATTTCAAGAGGCGAAACGCGAGTCTTGGACGACACCGCTTTAAATCTCTACTCGACTTTCTCCGCCACCCACCGCGAAACCGCCGTTACCAACTTTCGCGGAGCGAATCTTACGGACTCCGCCACCAGCCGGTTCTGCAGTCCCGAGATGACGACAGTGCGGCCCGCCATCAATCCGCGATACCCGTCCCGGGCGACTGTTTCCACATTCATCGCCCCAATTTTCTTGAAGAGCCGCGAGTTCTCCATACCTGCTCTTTTCTGGAAGTTAGTATCGGTCGCTCCCGGACAAAAACAGCTCACTACCACGCCCGATCCAGCAACTTCATTGGCCAGCGCCTCCGAGAACGACAGGACGTAAGCTTTAGTCGCGTAGTAAACCGACATAAGCGGTCCCGGTTGAAAAGCCGCGGTGGAAGCCACATTCATAATTTTCCCGCTACGCCGTGCCATCATTGGCGGCAAGAACAGTCTGGTCAGATGAGTTAGGGCCATAACGTTGAGCTGGATTTGTCCAAGGATTTCCTCTTCCGGCCTCCCAGCAAACTCGCCAAATACTCCGAAGCCAGCATTGTTCACGAGAACATCCACGACAACTCCCTCGCGCTGCAATTGATCGAAAAGAAATTTGGGGGCTGGCATCGCAGCCAGATCCAGTGCAATCGCCTTCACTGCGACCCCGAACTGAGCCTGGAACTCGACAGCCACACTGTTCAATCTGTCAGTACTGCGAGCCACCAGTACAAGGTTGTAATGATCCCTGACAAACAGCTTCGCCAGTTCGTATCCGATGCCTCCGGAGGCACCTGTAATAAGGACGGTCTGAGTCTTTGAGTCCATGAATTCCCCTTGTGCAAATCCTAATTTCACAGAAGCGCAGGCCATACGATGTGTTACGGACGGAAGCAGGCTTAAGGCGGCGCGCCTCTCTACCTACGGGAATTGCCCTCTACTCGTGCAGTTCCGCCCTAGCACCAGTACAACAAGCTTCCCTGGCCGAATCCAGTTCCAAACCGATTGTTCAATTCGGCCGCCTGCCCTAAAGACTGCAATAGCAAGTGTCGTCGGCTGCAGAAAGGCAACTAGGTTGCCGATAGAAGTCTACGGCGGTGAGGCGATGTCCAGGCGATTTTGCTCAGTTCTCCGGCTCGATGGTGCTGGAAGCAAGTTGATATTGATTCTAATTTCCGTTGCAGCTTTTCTGCAGGCTCAGGGACTCGCCCAAAACTCGTTAGATGATGCCCATGTTCGAGTACCAACCCAGCTTATGGCCGAGGCCGAACCGCGCGGGACGATGCTCGCCACGTCCGGCTCGATCCGTCCGGTTATCAGAACCAGCGTCAACCTTGTGTTGGTGCCGGTAACCGTTACCGATCCCATGCAGCACTTGGTGACCGGGTTGGGTCCGGATAACTTTCAGCTCTTCGAAAACAAAAAGCCGCAGCAAATCAAACATTTCTCCAGCGAAGACGTTCCCGTTTCCCTGGGCATCATCGTAGATACCAGCGGCAGCATGGCCAGCAAGATGGATCGCGTGCGCGAGGCCGTGAAGGAATTTTGCGGCTCTGCGAATCCTCAGGACGAATTCTTCGTCATTGCATTCTCGGATGAGCCACACTTGGCACAGGACTTCACTGATTCTGTGCAAGATATTGAAGGCAAACTGGTTTTCGCTGTTCCCAAGGGCCGCACGGCACTGCTCGACGCCATTTATATGGGCGTTCGCAAAATGCGTGATGCTAGGTACAGCAAGAAGGCGCTCCTGATCATCTCCGATGGTGGCGACAACCACAGCCGCTACAGCGAACAGGAAGTAAAGTCTGCCGTAAAGGAATCGGATGTAATGTTTTACGCCATTGGGACTTTCGACCGATATGTTCCTACGCAAGAAGAAATGCTGGGACCGGAATTGCTCTCCGACTTGGCCGAGGCTACTGGCGGTCGCGCTTTCATACTCGACGATATAGGTCAAATGCCGGCCTTGGCTCGCAGAATTGGTGTCGAACTCCGAACGCAATACGTCCTCGGTTACAGTCCGGAAAAACCGCCCCACGACGGGAAGTGGCACAAGATCAGCGTCAAGCTCAAGGTTCCCAAAAAGCTCGCCTACCTGCAGGCGCGGTCTAAACAAGGATATTATGCTGGTGAGCCATAGAGCAGGGCGAGATTCTATACATCCGAAACGAAACGGGCACGGGATACAATCCCGTGCCCAAATTTTTTTCGCTAACTTTGCATCCTTAAACGACAAACAAATTCTTACGCCCCAACCAGTGCGGGCTCGACTCCATAGATCGAGTGCCATGAGGTAGCAGCCTTCAGCTTGTCGTTGACGTTGTTGATATTCTTTACGCCTTCGGTCTCCAGCCACTTGCGGAATGCTGCGGCGCCCTGCTTGGCATAGATCGGGATCCCATCTTTCCAGGTCGCGCGCCCGCAGAGTACGCCGTTAAACTTCACTCCTGATTCTCCCGCCAGTTCCAGCGTCTCGCTGAACTCCGCATTGCTCACGCCCGCCGAAAGATAGATGAATGGTTTGGTCGCAACGTTCGCCGCCTTGTGGAAGAGGTCAATGGCTTCTTTCTTGGTGTAAGCCTTCTGCCCGCCGAAGCACTTAACGCCTTCCACAAATTTCATGTTCACCGGCACTTCCACCTTCAGCACATCCACGCCATAGCGATCTTTGCTGAACTCCCGCATGCTCTCGGTGACGATGTGCGGCTTTTTCTTGGCGTATTCCAAGCCTTTTTCGTCTGCGCCTTCGTCATAGCCGACAAACTCCAGGAAGTAGGGAATGTCATTGGCGCGGCATTCATCGCCGATGCGCTCTACCCAGGCATGCTTCTTGTCGTTCACTTCCTTGGGATCGAAGGGCGTGTAGTAAAGCAGAATCTTCACGCAATCCGCGCCCGCTTCTTTCAGCCGCCGCGCCGACCAGTGATCGAGCAGATCGCCCAGGCGTCCGGGACCAGTCTTGTCGTATCCGGTCTTTTCATAAGCCAGCAGCAGTCCGGCATTCTTGGCGCGGCGCTTCGAAGCCGGCAATCCCCACTCTGGGTCGAGCAGGATGGCGCTGGCATGCGGCGTCAAAACTTCGGTGACCAGCGTCTTGAACTCTTCCATCATGGCGTCGCTGATTTCGCCGCCCTTTTCTTTGGCCAGCGACTTCTGCAGCGAACCGCGCTGATCCATGGCGGCGGCCGCGATCACGCCGCGTTCGTTCGATACTTTTTTGAGACCCGCAAGTTTGCCAGGGGTGAGCTTCATAAATCCTCCAAGAGTGCCAGAAAGATGAATGCTGCTAAGAACAAATAATTGTAAACCAAGTGCGCGGAAAGCGGCTCCTGACCTTCGGCGTCCGGCTCCCGTTCGTGAGGTTTCTGGAACCTCCGAAGCGCGGATCAGAGATTTCGAAGCCAGTCGGGACGGAGTACCACCAGCAGAAAGACTAAACGGAGGACAAGCACGACCGCGGTGGCTTTCACCCAAGTGAGTAAAATCTGTTCCCAATTTCGGGGACGACGCTCGACCGCAATCTCGCCTCCTGCCCAAGCCAAACCAAGCCACCGTTCAAAGTTCCGCCCCACGGTATAGGTTGCAATCGGGAAAACCGGCAACCAAAAGACAACGAACCAGAGAGTTGCGTCGTATTGTTCGAAGAGGCCGCTCGGGTCGCGACGACGGTTGGTCTTGCCGAGGAACATCTGGCCCACACCGCCGTGATGCACGAATCTGGGGGTCGCGCGCTTTAGTTCATCGGACTTTTCTGCAACCTCACGTTCGAGCCGATAGGTATCGACGTCGCGGGAGGAAAGTTTTCTCCGGCTAAGCTCTGCTTCGAGATCGAGGCGGGCTTCCTCGGTGAGTTGGTCACCTTCCTCGCCAAGGTGCAGGAGTTCGTCGTCGGTCAGGAGTTGGTATTCCGGCATATCGCTCAGTTCAGCGGCACATTATGCAACAGATTAAGGCGATCAGGGAATCAAAAGATGAGGACTGCTCACGCAGCCCAATTCTGCACTTTGAGGCCACGTACCCGCCGAAACTCTTTCTCGTTGTTAGTAACCAGCGTCAATCCCGCCGCCAGAGCATGCGCGGCGATCCATAGGTCGTTGTTGCCGATCATTTCACCCTTTGATTCGAGCTCAACTCGAATTTCGCTGTAGGCATGGGCGGCGCCCTCCTCAAGAGGAAGCACAGGTAGCAGACCGATAAGGGCACTCAATCGTGCCAGCGCGTCGGCGCGGCGCGCACTCTTGGCGGCGCCATACAGAAGTTCGCCGTAAGTGATGATTGAAATCGCGGCCTCACCCGGATGTAGTTTCCTAAATCGTTGAGAAACCTCTTCCGGCCTCCTCTGCCGGATATAAATGAAAATATTGGTGTCGAGCAAAAATCGCATCTCCATTACAGGCCTTTGCGTTTCTGGGGATAATCTTCGCTGCGGCCCGGGATGTCGAAATCATCGGGCAGACCTGCGATAAGGTCGAACGCGCGCGCGAGCGTCTTGTCTTTCTCGCGCAAAACCACCTCCTGCCCGCGACGGAAGATCTCCACTTCCTTGGCTTTGAAGCGAAACTCCTTTGGCAAGCGAACAGCCTGGCTGTTACCCGAGCGAAACACCTTAGCGGTGGTCACCAACATCCTCCATGTATATACGCCAAGTATACACTAGAGCGGAAGGCTCCCAGCAGGAGCGAAGTTATCATCAAACTGGTATTGTGGTATGACCAATTCACTTGGACGGGTACGACCTATGCCCATTGCCACGATTAATCCCGCTACCGGGGAAGTGATCCAGACTTTTCAACCTCTCTCCGAAAAACAGATCGAGGAGAAACTCCAATTAGCTGTGTCTGCCTTCCACGCCGAGGGCAAGACTTCGTTCGCCGAGCGCGCCCGGCGAATGACCAAAGCCGCCGAAATCCTCGAACGCGACAAAGAAAAGTTTGCGCACTTGATGACCCTCGAAATGGGCAAGCCTTACAAAGCCGCTGTAGCCGAAGCCGTGAAGTCGGCCTCCGGCTGCCGCTATTACGCCGAAAACGCCGAGCGCTTCCTCACCGATGAAGCCATCGACACCGGCGCCAACAAAAGTTTCATCCGCTACCGGCCCATCGGACCCATTCTCGCCGTGATGCCGTGGAATTTCCCTTTCTGGCAGGTGTTTCGCTTTGCCGCTCCGGCGCTGATGGCCGGCAACGTTGGACTGTTGAAGCATGCCTCGAACGTTCCGCAGTGCGCCCTGGCGATTGAAAAGATTTTTCGCGAAGCCGGATTTCCCGAAGGAGCGTTTCAGACCTTGCTCATCGGCTCGCAGCAGGTCGATGCGATTCTGAACGACCCGCGCGTGGTTGCGGCCACGCTTACCGGAAGCGAGCAGGCCGGCATTCAGGTTGGAATCGCCGCCGCCAAGCGCATTAAAAAAGTAGTACTGGAGCTCGGAGGCAGCGATCCTTTCATCGTCATGCCCAGCGCCAATCTTGACGCCGCCGTGGCCACGGCGGTCGAGGCTCGCGTCATCAACAACGGCCAATCCTGCATTGCCGCCAAACGTTTCATCGTTGCCGAATCCATTGCCGCCGATTTTGAGCGTAAGTTTGTCGAGCGCATGAAAAATCTCCGCATAGGCGATCCCTTCGACGAGAAAACTGAACTAGGTCCGCTCGCTACGGCCGACGCCGTCACCTCGCTCGATGCCGATGTTCAGAAAACCGTGCAAGCCGGGGCCAAACTGCTAACCGGCGGCCACCCCTTGAAGCAGCCGGGCAATTATTATGCGCCGACGGTTTTGACCAACATCCCGAAAGAGTCGCCGGCCTACCGCGAAGAATTCTTTGGCCCAGTAGCATCGCTATTTCGCGTGAAAAATATCGACGAAGCTATCCACCTTGCCAACGACAGCCGCTTCGGCCTCGGCGCCAGCGCCTGGACCAATGACGGCCGCGAACGCGAACGCTTCATCAATGAACTCGAATCTGGCATGGTCTTCATCAACAAAATGGTCGCCTCCGATCCCCGTATTCCTTTCGGCGGAGTCAAGCAATCAGGACACGGCCGCGAACTCGCTGCCAACGGCATCCGCGAATTCATGAACATCAAAACTGTCTCTATCGCTTAGCGCGAAGACATCTGGATATAAAATCGCTGGGCCGCACGTTACCTTCGAACAGAGGTTTCGTCTAACCAAATGCTTAAGGAGTCCTTTGATGCGATCTTTGGTCCTGTCTGTCCTTGCTCATCTCCTTGCTGTGCTCCGATTGTCTTCGCGGCACCACCGCAGTCCGACCTCGAGGGCCGAAGAAAAGCCCTGAACGATCTGCTCGCCGAACGCTGGGAGTACACCCTCCGCACCAGCCCCATCTTCGCTTCCATCCTCGGAGACAAGCGCTGGAACGACAAGATCGACGACTTCTCACAGAAGGCCATCGACGACGACCTGGAGCAGAGCAAGAAATACCTCGCTCGCTTCGAAGCCATCGACACCACCGGTTTCCCCGAGCAGGAAGCCCTAAACAAAACCCTGATGGTCCGCGACCTCCGCATGGCCCTCGAAGGAGCCCGTTTCAAGCCCTGGGAAATGCCGGTGTCGCAGGTCGACGGGCTGCCCATCGAACTTCCCGAACTGGTGACCGTGTTCTCGTTCGAGACCGTCAAGGACTACGACGACTACATTTCGCGACTGCGGCAGTTTCCCCGCGCCTTCGATGAGACCGTGATCCAGATGCGCAAAGGCATGGCCGAGGGCTTGATGCCCCCACGCGTCCTGCTCGAGAAAGTGGTTGTGCAGTGCAATGGCATCGCCACAAAAGCGCCCGAGGATTCGCCTTTCGCGCAGCCTTTCGCCAAGTTTCCCGATTCCATCCCCGCCGCCGACCAGAAAGCGTTTGCGCGAGCAGGGCCTGGCCGCGATTCGCGAATCCGTGCTCCCTACCTATGTCAAAGTTCACCAGCTTCGTGCGCGAAGAGTACGCCCCGAAAGGCCGCACAGAGCCCGGCGTTTGTGGTCGCTCCCGATGGCCCGGAGCGCTACGCATTCCGCGTGAAAGAAAGCACCACCACCGATCTCACACCAGAAGAAATTCACCAGATCGGTCTGGCCCAGGTCAAAGAAATCGAAGCCCGCATGCTCCAGGTCGTGAACCAGCTCGGCTATAAAGATCTCAAGAGCTTCAGCGCCTCGCTGCCAACCAACCCCAAAGTCCACGTACACTCCCGCCAGGAGATTCTCGACCTCTATCAAAAATACATCGACCAGATGTATTTGAAGCTGCCCGCTATGTTCGGCCGTCTTCCCAAAGCCAGAGTGGAAGTCATGTCCATCGGGGAATACAGCGAGAAGGATAATGCCACACACTATGTTCAAGCGGCGCAGGATGGCTCTCGCCCGGCTCACGTTATGGTGAACACAGGCAACTTCGAGAAAGGCACGACGCTCGACATTGAAACCACCGCTTACCACGAAGGTATTCCCGGCCACCACCTGCAGATCGCCATCGCCCAGGAACTGCCACAGCTCCCACCCTTCCGCCAGAACGAGTACTACACCGCCTACACCGAGGGTTGGGCTCTATACTCGGAGCGCTTGGGCAAAGAAGTGGGATTTTTCCAGGATCCCTACAGCTATTACGGACACCTGCAGGACGACATGCTGCGCGCCATCCGCCTGGTCGTCGACACCGGATTCCACTACAAACACTGGACGCGCCAGCAGGTCGTCGATTTCTTCCACGACCATTCCGCCATAGACGAGGCCGAGGTGCAGAGCGAGACCGACCGCTACATGGCATGGCCGGCCCAGGCGCTGGGATACAAGATCGGTCAGCTCGAGATCCTAAAGCTGCGCCAGTATGCCAAAGATCAATTAGGAGATAAGTTCAGCCTGAGTAATTTCCACGACGAGGTACTGGGCGCCGGCGCTCTGCCCTTGGATGTTTTATCAACCCGAGTGCACGAGTGGGTAGCGGCGCAAAAGGCAAGTGCCTCCGTAAAGCCGCTACTGAAGCAACAAATGGAGGCCAATTGACGCTGTACCAAAAAGTAGGTAATATAACTACTTTAGGTCAATTATGGAAAAAGCGATTTCGGCATCCGATGCGAACCGCAAATTTTCTCGACTCCTGCGGGACATCCGGGAAGGTCACAGCTACATCGTGACCAGCCATGGACGGCCAGTTGCGCGCATCGCACCGGTGAATTCCGATACCCAACGGCGTGAGGCGGCGAAGACCGCTCTGTTGAAGCGGTTGCGAAGCCAGCCCATCATCAATATCGGCCGATGGACACGGGACGAACTCTACGAGCGAGATTAAGCCTTGCGATTGGCACTCGACACGAACTTTCTAGTGTATGCAGAAGGCGGCGGTGATAGCCTAAAAGAGAAAACCACCGAACAGATTGTAGCGAAGCTGTCCGTTGACAATACATTTATTCCCGTTCAAGTTTTAGGTGAGCTTTTCCGCGTTCTTGTGGGTAAACTTAGACGCAAGCCTGAGAGCGCTCGTAAGTCTATTCTGAGCTGGCAAAACAGCTTTCCCGTAATTGAAACTTCCCATTCGATTCTATTGGCCGCAGCTGATTTGGCGGTTGATCACAAATTGAATATTTGGGACGCCGTCATCCTTGCAGCTGCTGCAGGCGCTGGGTGCCGGGTGCTCTTGTCCGAAGATATGCAGGAGGGATTTACCTGGAACGGGGTCACGGTCGCGAATCCATTCTCCGCGAAGCGGCATGAATTGCTGAATGAACTGCTGGAAGAGTAGTCTGCGCCGATCAGGCGACTACACTGCTAGTGTAAAAAAAAACTATTGCCTCAGCGTCAGCCTGCTCAAGATTCCCTGCTGCTTGGCGATCAACGACTGCACGCCCTGCCGCGCGAACGCCATCATCTTCGCAAATTGCGCTTCATCGAAGGCCTGCCGTTCCGCGGTAGCCTGCACTTCCACCATCTTGTGGCCGCCGTCATCACGAAATTCATATCCACATCGGCGCGCGAGTCTTCTTCATAACAAAGGTCGAGCAGAATTTCTCCGTCCACCATTCCCACGCTTACCGCTGCCACAAAATCTCTAAGCGGAACCGAAGTCAGCGTTCCGGCATCTACTAACTTCTCCAACGCCAACCCGAGTGCGACAAACGCGCCAGTAATCGAAGCTGTCCTCGTTCCGCCGTCAGCTTGAATTACATCGCAATCAATCCAGATCGTGCGCTCGCCCAGCCGAGCCAGGTCGGTTACGGCGCGCAGCGAACGTCCAATCAGCCGCTGGATCTCATGCGTGCGTCCACTCTGCCGCCCCTTCGCCACTTCCCGCGGAGTGCGCGTCAACGTTGCGCGCGGGAGCATCGCATACTCGCTCGAAATCCATCCTTTGCCCGAGTTCCGCATAAACTGCGGCACCGTCTCTTCGATGGACGCGGTACAAATCACCCGCGTGTTTCCTACTTCAATCAAAACCGATCCTTCGGCGGTGGTAATAAAATCCGGAGTGATGACGACTGGGCGCAATTGATCGATGGCACGATTGTCCGAGCGATAGAACATAAGCGAGGATTGTAAATGATGCGATTCCGCGATGCTCGGTATGCTACTGGCCACGGAATCCGGTTTTGACTTAGACTCACTCTTCACTGTTCTCCTACTCTGCAACTAGAACAGCTGGAGGCTTCTTTGGCAGGTATTTCTAAAATCTCTCCCGCGCTGAAAAAGCGCGCCGCCCAAATCAAGCTGCTCCTCATGGACGTCGATGGCACGATGACCGACGGCAGTGTCACTCTGCTCTCGCAAACCGATGGCGCCCTCGAAATCAAAACCTTTGACGCGCACGATGGCCAGGGCCTAACGCTGGCGCACACGGCCGGCCTGCGTACGGGTTGTATTACAGGTCGCGAAAGCAACGCGCTGCTTCGCCGAGCCCATGAAATGAAAATGGAATTCATCTACATGAAGCAGCCGTTAAAGATGCCGGCTTATGAAGAGATTCTGCAAAAAGCGGGCGTCCCCGATTCGGCGGTTGCCTATGTTGGCGATGATCTTCCGGATATTCCCTTGATGCGACGCGCCGGCCTCGCCATCGCTGTGGGCGATGCTGTCCCTGAAGTAAAACAAGCCGCGCATTACACGACGAAGGCCCTCGCCGGCCACGGCGCAATCCGCGAAGCCGTTGAACTTGTTCTCAAATCCAAAGGGATTTGGGAAACAATGATCGACAAGGCACGCGCATAACACGGGTTTCTCAAACCGAAGCAAATCCCGTCAGAAGTGTGAACAAGCCTGCTAATTTGCGGAAGGTGCGCGGCAGAGTGCGGCCCCTCCAGCGATGCCAGCGTCGGCGCCATAGTGGGCGGAGGCCAAAGGAATTTCCCGGCAACGCGAATTCACACACCATTTAGGAAGCCCGTTCTCAATTTCGTCGAAGAATGGTTGCAGCACGCAGGCTACGCCTCCGCCAATAATCATGACGTCAGGCTCGAGCAAGTCCACAATATTTCCCAGCCAGGCGGTCAGAACTAAGGCGGTTTCGTGCAACACTTCTTTGGCCAACAAATCGCCCGCAAGGCTAGCTCGTCCGACCATCTCACTGGTAATCCGGTCGATCCTGCCTCCAGCCTGCTCCAGGATGGCCGAACTACGCCCCGCAGCAATTTTTTCGGAAGCTCTGCGTGCGATTGCGGGACCAGACGCCAAAACTTCGATGCACCCGAGCTTGCCACAGCCGCAGCGTGGGCCGCGATAGTCGATGGTCATGTGCCCGCCCTCTGCCGCTGCTCCGGTGCGACCATGATAGATGTGGCGATCGAATACAATCCCCGTTCCAATACCCGTGCCGATCGTGGCGCAAAAGACATTTCGATATCCGCGTCCGGCGCCCCACAGCGCTTCAGCCAAAGCAGCGGCGTTGCCGTCGTTATCCAATCGAACCGGCAGTTGATAGATTTTCGAAACCTCGGCGGCCAGCGGAAAATTGCGCCATCCGGGAAGATTGGGAGGATTAATCACAACACCTGTGCGCGGATCGAGGGGGCCGGGAGCGCACATTCCAATGCCGGAAACAGGAATGTCTGATTTAGCGGCGGCTTTCGACGCGGCCCGTACCGAGTCAATCGATGTAATCACGGCAGCCAAACCCGCGGCTGCATCATTGGCCACCATAGGCGTTCGTGTTTGGTGAGTGATCTCGCCCGCACCATTCACAAGACCAGCAGCGACTTTTGTCCCACCGATATCCACGCCGATGACGTATTCGTCTGCTACTGATTGCGTCATGCGCTTCGCATCGAGCCTCGTCTATGATTGCATAGCCAGCGTCGTTGCCGTAATGCCTTTACGTTGACTTGCACGGAATCTTCTTCCTCCCATCATGGAGCGAGAAGTCTGACGCAGCAGCAATGGTAAACTATTTGGATTAAGGATGGGCGCGTAGCTCAGTTGGTAGAGCAATGCCCTTTTAAGGCATGGGTCGCAGGTTCGAATCCTGCCGCGCTCACCATCGTTTTGATTTCGATATTTGAGTTTGAACTCCCGTTAGTTCCGCCTAACTTTCCGGTGGTACTTCCCGCACCGTCCGGCCAACCTGAGGGCAACCTTCTGTATCTCACTACTACGGGTTGTTCGTGCGAGTGGCCAAGGTGAACGCTGGCTCGCCAAGGCCATCGAAGTGCTAAGCGTGGTGTACAATTTTTCTCTTTCCATTATTAAAGTTGAAAGCGCGTCTGCGCTTCATCGCGGTCGTCGTGGGATAGGCATGTTGAAAGGAAGGTCTTCGATGGTGTTGGTTAGCAGCTTTCTGCGCGGAAAGCCATGGGCTCGTCTTGCGTCTTTCTATCTGCTGTGCGTCCTGTTTTCTTCGCTGACGTTGCTGGCGCAAACAACCATCTCCACCGGCAGTATTCAGGGCGTGGTCACGGATCCCACCGGCGCGGTCGTAGGCGGCGCGAAGATTTCGATTAACAATAAAGCCACGAGCCATATCATCACGGTCAAGAGCACATCCGCGGGAGCCTATACCTCGGGAGCGCTTACTCCCGGCAACTACACGCTGCGCGTAGAAGCGCAGGGATTTAAGACATCAGAAGCGTCGGTAACGGTAGAAGTCGGGGTGACGGCCTCGGGGAATATCAAATTGCAGGTTGGCGAAGCCACCCAGACGGTCGAGGTGCAGGCTGAGCAGATCGCAGTGAACACTCAGCAAGCAACGGTGCAAGGTGTATTGAACGCCGAACAGATCGAGAACCTTCCCATCAATGGCCGTAACTTTTTAGACTTGGCACAACTGGAACCGGGAGTGCAGATTCAGGATGGTGGAAACTTCGACCCCACGAAGAATGGCTTTTCTTCCATTTCATTCGGCGGCCGCTTCGGGCGCACCGCCCGCATTGAAGTAGACGGATTGGACATCAGCGACGAAACGGTAGGCACGACCACACAAAACGTTCCCGCCAGCGACATCCAGGAATTCCAGATTCAACAATCCTCGCTCGATCTTTCCACCGAACTCACTTCATCGGGGTCGGTGAATGTGACCACGAAGTCGGGCACGAACCACTACCACGGGGAAGGCTATTATTATTTCCGCGATCAGTCGCTGGACGCGAACCTTCCCGGCGGCACCGACAATCCTTTTCAGCGCAATCAATACGGCGGCAACTTTGGCGGACCGATTCTCAAAGACAAGCTCTTTTTCTTCCTCGATGCCGAGCGCACGAAACAGGACTTGCTGAATCCGGTTCTGCCGAGCGGTCCGTTTTCCGCGCTGACCGGCAATTACAGTTCGCCCTTTCGTGAAGTGGAAGGCGTGGGACGCATCGACTGGCAGATCAATGACCGGTACAAATTTTTCTACCGCTTCTCCTACGATCAAAACCACAGCGTGCTGGCGATTATCCCCAACAGCTTCCAGCCTTTTGGCAATGTGAACCACACCCCTGTCCATGCGATCGGCCTGGACTTCAATACCGGACCGTACACGCACAGCATTCGCTTCGGCTACATGAAATTCCGCAATGGAATCGTGGATGCGACCGCAGGCAGCAGTATCTTCAATCCTCTTCCAGGGATTGAGTTGGCGATTGGCGGCGATCCAGACTGCCTGACTGCAGGCGCGGATCAGTTCTGTTCGGGCCCAAGTTTTCTGGCGCCGCAGCAAACCTACCAATCCAATCGGCAGATAAAATATGACGGCAGCCGGGCGCTGGGCGCACACATTATTCGCTACGGCGGCGGGTTCAATCACATTTTTGGCGGAGGTTTTGCCAGCTTTCTGAAGCTGGCGCCGGCGGTGGGCGCGGCTTTAACCAGTTGCACCGGAGTCTGCCTGACTCTCCCCGGCGGAGCTAGCAATCCGCTGAACTATCCTGCAAGCAGCGTGTCGTTGGGCAACGGACAAGGGTACGACTCCGAAATCCCGGCGTTTGGGTTTCCCGCGGGCGGCAGCGGCCCAGATAACCGGATCTCGCTTTACGTCGGCGACGCCTGGAAACTCGCACCAAACTTCACGCTCACCTACGGTCTTCGCTATGTGCGCGATTCCGGCCGCACTGACAGCGACCTCGGTGCCATCCCCGCTTTAGAACAGTTCGACAATCAATACAACCGGAGCCTGGGCAATCGGGTGCGCCAGCCCAATCTCAACTTCGCACCGCAGTTGGGTATCGCATGGGATCCTTCCAACAAGGGCAAAACCGTGGTGCGTGGCGGTATCGGACTCTTTTATGAGAACTCGATCTGGAACAACATCGAATTCGACCGTCCCGCGCGGCTGCAGAAGGGCCTGTTCCTGGCGAATACCACGGTCTGTTCCAACGGCAGCCCCGATGCACTCAGTTTGCCCAGTGGCGGCTCAGTCACACCTACGTTTTGCGGCCAGCCGATTGGAAGCGTAGCCAGTCAGATTTCCGCTCTGCAGGCGCAGTATCAAGCGTCCACGCTGACTGCCGGCCCGGCGCAGAACCCATCGTTTATCGGCACGCAATTGGCGGACGGTCTGGATGCGACCGGCACAGATCTGTTGGCGCCGAATTACCTCAGCCCGCGATCGCTGCAAATGAACGTTGGTCTGCAGCATGAATTGCGGCCGGGAATGGTTTTTACGCTCGACTACCTGCGCAACATCGAGACTCATACGCTGCTTGCAATTGATACTAATCACGTTGGTGATGCGCGCTTCTTCAATCTCACTAACGCACTGGCGGCAATGCAGGCAACCTATACCGCTTGCGGCAATGGTGTCACTTCTGTCCAACAGGCGATCTCAAGTTGTCCCGGCCTTCACCCGAACGGCGGCGGCGCCACGATCTCTGATTTTGCCACCTATGGTCTGGATTCCGGTTATTCGCTTTGCGGAGGATTCCCGTGCTCCACTGCCGCCTTCCCCGGCATCAATGAAAACCTCGGCGCCAACCAGATGCTGTTCCCCATCGGTTACGCCAAGAATACCGCCGCACAGGCGTCACTGAAGCAGCACCTGGATCATCCTTACCCGGGAATCAAGAACTTTGACCTGCAGGTGTCGTATCAGCTGGAACGCTATATCGCAGCGACCGCCGATAATGACTTCGTCAATATAGCCACCGATTTCAACAACCCGCAAAAGTATCTGGGGCCAAATGGACTCGACCGCAAGCACCAGATTTCTTTCGGCGGCACCATGGACTTGCCCGCTCACTTCCGACTGGGCGCGATCGGCCACTTCTACAGCCCTCTGCCAGTGACGCTCACTCTTGCGCCCACAGGAAACGCCGGCGGCATTTTTGTAACCGACGTTACCGGCGATGGCACAGGCGATGGCAGTTTTGCTTCGAATGGTTCCAGTGGAGATGTGCTGCCGGGTACCAACGTCGGCTCGTTCGGGCATGGCATTAATGCCAACAACACCAACAGCAGCGGCAACATCAACAATGTGATCACCAACTACAACCACAACTTTGCCGGTCAGCCCACTCCCGCCGGACAAGCACTCATCACCAACGATTTGTTCACTCTCGCGCAACTGCAGGCCCTGGGCGGAGTACAACAGCCTATACAGGCCGCTCCTCACGACGAAGCCGGTATGGGGTGGCTGCGCGCTTTCGATGTCAGCTTGAACTGGGTATATAAGTTCAGGGAAAAATTTGAAGTGCAGCCTGGAGTGTCGTTCTTTAACGTAATGAACTTGTCGAATTTTGACGGACCGGCGAACCCCTTGAGCGGAACCCTGAATGGACTTTGCGGATCGGTTAACGGCACGGGCGGAGCGAACTGCTTTTCGGGCTCGCAACCCAGCAGCAATCGCCTGGGTCTGGGTTCCGGCGTGTTTGCGCTGGGCTCTCCACGCGCCATGGAGTTCTCGTTGAAGCTGAGTTTTTAATCCGAGACAACGGCGGGTGGTGGAAATCTGGTGGCCCCGGCGTGAGTCGAACACGCGACCCTTCGTTTAGGAAACGAATGCTCTATCCATCTGAGCTACGGGGCCTTTGGCGATTATAAACCGGCCTTTCTTCTTGTCTCTATCTTTGATCGGTGCGCAGCCAATATCCTGTGCGGGCTTTGCAGGGTGATCCGGCCGGTTTGCCCGATGCGCGGCAAATGATTTACTCTCGCCCCAGTCGATCATGAATCCAAACAACTCCAATACCGCTCCGAATGGCTTTACCCACGCGATGCGCCGGGAGATTTATGAACAGCCCCAGGCCATTGCAAAAACTGTCGATCTGCACCTCAAGAACGATATTCTTTTCCCCGGTGAGCTGCATGCGATCGAGAGCGCGCTACTTACCTTTGAGAAATTGATCATTGCGGCCAGTGGATCGAGCAGGCACGCAGGCCTTGCCGGCGAAATCATGATCGAGGATCTTTCCGGCGTTGCCGTCGATGTGGAGTACGCCAGCGAATACTGCTATCGCTCCACCCACGCGGCGGTGGATCCCATTGTGATGGTGGTCACGCAATCCGGCGAAACCGCCGATACGATTGCCGCGCAACGTGAAGCGCTAACGCGAGGCGTCAAGACCATCGCGGTTTCAAATGTGGCTGAGGCCACAATTCCTCGCGAGGCCAGCGCGGCATTGATCACGGGAGCTGGCCCGGAACTTGCAGTGCCCGCCACCAAGAGCTTTACCACGCAGGTGACCGTTCTCTATCTGATGGCTTTGTTTCTGGCGCGCAAGCGAGGCCGCATGACTTCGGAGGTCACGCGATCTTATCTACAAAGGCTCTTGCAGCTTCCCGACGCCATCGAAAGCAATCTGCGCGTGTGGGATGATCTCGCCGACCAATTCGCGGAAAAGCAGTTTCAGGCGGAAAAGTTTTTGTATCTGGGAAGAGGCGTGCATTATGCAATTGCACGAGAAGGCGCACTCAAGCTCAAGGAAACCTCGTACGCCCATGCCGAAGGCTATCCCGCTGGAGAGCTGAAACACGGACCGAATGCGCTGGTTGATGAAAATCTTCCCGTAGTGGTGATCGCCACATGCGACCATCACGATCCCGATTCCGTGCTGCGCTATCGCCGCACTCTCGATGTTATGAAGGAAGTGCGATCCAGGCGCGGCAGGCTGGTAGCGGTCGCCACTGCGGGGGATCGAGAGATCACTGACATCGCCAACGATGTCTTCTTCGTCCCAGCCGCGCCGGAATTGTTGTTGCCCATCGTCGAAGTAATTCCCCTGCAGTTATTCGCCTACCACGTGGCCACAAAAAAGGGATACAACGTAGACCACCCGCGAAATCTCGTAAAGGCGGTGGTCACCGAATAAATCTGACCCTCAAAACTCTTCACCACAGAGGCACAGAGACACAGAGAAAATCTTTTAGGATCTTGATAGTTCCGCTTTTTGCCTTTGTTTCCTCCGTGTCTCTGTGCCTCCGTGGTGAAAAAGCTCTTTTACTTTCTTATCCTGACGAGAATTCATGCCTAACGCCAATTCTTCCCATGTCGACCTGCAAGCAGCCGCAAGAGAAATTATGCGGCTGCACGGATTCCAGCCGGACTTCGAGCCAGGGGTGCAGCAGCAACTTGCCGGACTGCGAGCCCATCCCCCGGCCATTACTCCCGCGCCGAGTGTTCGCGATCTGCGAAATCTATTATGGTCGTCGATTGACAACGACACCTCGCGCGATCTCGACCAGATCGAAGTTGCGCAACAATTACCTAATGGCGATGTGAAGGTTATGGTCAGCATCGCCGACGTGGACGCCTACGTCCCTAAACAAAGCGCGATCGATCAACATGCCTCCCGCGAAACCACATCCGTGTATACGGGAATCCGAATCTTCCCGATGCTGCCGGAAGAGCTTTCCACGGGGCAGACTTCCCTGCTGGAAAATCAGGATCGGTTGAGCGTGGTGACAGAATTTGTGGTGGACGCCGGCGGCCACGTCACCACCAGCGATGTTTATTGCGCGCTGGTTCACAACTGCGCGCAGCTCCAGTACAACTCGTTAGGAGCGTGGCTGGAGGGAACGGCAGCGGCTCCGCCCAAGGTAGCGGCTTCTGCCGACTTGCAAGCGCAACTCCGTCTGCAGGACGGAGTGGCGCAGAAGCTCAAGAACAATCGACAGGAAAATGGAGCGCTCAGCCTCCAGACCGACGAAGTTCTCCCACTGGTACAAAACGACCAGATCGTTGGTGTGGTGCAGCAGCAGAAAAACCACGCCACTGAGTTGATTGAAGATTTCATGATCGCCGCCAACGGCGTAGTGGCGCGCATGCTGGAAAAGGTTTCTTCTCTGCGGCGCATCGTGAAGAAGCCGGAGCGCTGGGACCGCATCGTTCAATTGGCCGCACAGCATGGCGGAAAGCTGCCCGCGACGCCGGACTCCAAAGCGCTGAACGATTTCCTGATGAAACGCAAAGCGGAAGATCCGGACCATTTTGCCGACGTGTCCCTTACCGTCATCAAGTTGATGGGTCCTGGAGAATACGTTCTCGAGCGCCCCGGCGACCCTTCCACCGGGCATTTCGGCCTTGCGGTCCACGACTACACTCACTCGACAGCTCCCAACCGCCGCTTTCCTGACATCGTGACCCAAAGACTGATCAAGGCGATGCTTGCGGGGCAGCCCAATCCTTACTCGGATGATGAACTCTCGGCAATTGCCGCCAACTGCACCGAGAAGGGAGACGCCGCGCGGAAGGTGGAGCGCGAAATGTCGAAGCGGCTGGCCGCGATCGCAATGCAGCACAGGATCGGTGCCATTTTCGATGCCATCGTCACCGGGGCAACTCCAAAAGGAACGTTCGTCCGCGTGCTGCAACCCCACGTTGAGGGATTATTGGCGCAAGGGGCGCAGGGAGCTGACGTTGGAGACAGGTTCCGCGTCAAGCTCATTCGAACCGACGTTCAGCATGGCTTCATCGACTTCGCGCGCGTTTAATCGCCACAACTCTCCGTCTGCGCGCAACACCGCACCGCTACGGTCATCACGCAAGCCAATACCCGTCGCCAACCGCGCGCACTATCCTAAGCCAAGCAGGTTGTGCGGAAGAGGACGGGAGTACGTTTGTTTGAATGGCGCAAACTCGTTTGCGGCGTGATGATTGTTGTTGTCCCCGTGTCGGTAGTTGGCCAGGTTACTGACCGTGCCATGCTTCACAGCGACGGAGGAACTTGGCTGAATGGCAATCCTGCGCCGGAGTCTTCCGCAATTTTCATGGACGCCCTCATACAAACTCCAAAGGACCACAGCGCGAAAATCGACGCGGAAGGGTCTGCAGCCACCGTTCAACCTGAGACGATTGTGCAATTCGAAGGCGACGAACTTGTCCTCGACCACGGCGGCCTGCAACTGAACACCGAACGGCAGATGCGAGTGCGCGTGAACTGCATCACCGTTACTCCCATCAACGCGGCATGGACTCAATATGATGTGACGGATGTCGATGGGCGAGTTAAAGTGATCGCCTATAAGAACGATGTGAAGATCCACTCTCAGGGCGACATGCTCCGAAAGTCGAAACAGGGAGGAGCATCGAGTGACGTCATCGTGCACGAAGGTGAGCAGGCCACACGCGACGAACGGTGTGGAGCAGCGATCAAGCCTGCAGATGAAGTAGCCGCGAATGGTGGATGGCTCGACAGCCCAACAGCCAAGGCAGTTGGTGCAATCATAGTTGCGACCATTATCTGTTTGGGCGTATGTCACACGGACGAGCCGATCAGCCCAACCAAACCATAGCCTCATCTGACACTCTCGTTCAGAATCAATAAGTCTACTTGCCGCTTCCGCCGCTGATTTTAATATCGGACGTGGACGAGTTGCGTCTCAACAGGCCTCCCGAGCGCAACACATACAGCATGTAGAAAATGATTACGAGATTGCCTAAAAACACGGCGGAACGCGGTACCGTGATGCCGCGCATCAATCCCCGTATCTCGAACGGAAGGAGCAAAGTTCCGGAGACGAACGCAAGCCACTCAGCCCACGTACGTTCCTTCCACAGACCGTAGGCCTCCGCAAACCGCAGCATAGAATAAGCAAATGCCACTTGTGCTGCTGTCCACAGGCGGGCATCAGTGATGCGGTCGGCAAAATCGAGGAAAAGTTGGGCCGAGTGCCGGTCGGTGTTGATGTGCAGCAGAGCCAGCAGGCTCTCGGCAATCACCCAGGCATCCTTGTGCACGAGCAGGAGGGCGCTCAGTCCGATGAGCAAAACGAGGATGCCTTTAGAAAATTCGAAGGTAGCAACCACCCGCAGCAAATCCCGCCGCGCGGGATGAAAAACGATTTTCCTTGCAGGCGAGAGCATGCGGCGGCGCAACCGACGATCAGAATATCATGGTCGAACCAGGGTCACTTCCGCACGTAGTCTTGCGAACGCCCTACCTCTTTTGCGCCCGCACCGCCGCGCGCAGTTCATTTACGATCTCCCGAGAGGCCTTAATCGCGGCCGCGTGCTGATTGGGATTAAATGAGATGGCGCCAACGCGCGCGTGACCGCCTCCACCGTAGCGTTCACAAATCTTGGCGAGATTCACCGCTGGCTCAACCGGAGCCCACGGGTTCGATCCCACCGAAACTTTCACGCGGAAGCTGCTCTTGCTCAGCCCCACGCTATAGATTGATTCGGGATGCAGGTAGTAAGGCACGAACTTGTTGTAGCCCTCGAGCTCCTGGTCGGTGATGTCGAAAAAAATCGTCCCATCGGTGCATTCCGCACGCTGCCGAAGGATCTCGATTGAAATTTCGTGACGCTTCAGCAGCGGCGGCAAGAGAGGAGCGACGAAAGGCGCTTCCAGGATCGCCGCCAAGGGTTTGGTCGCCAGCAGAGGAACTAAATTTGGGACAAACCTCTGATCTGGCGCCGATTCGATAACCATGGTCAACTTCATGGCAGGCTCTTGCATCTCTACCGCCGTCTTCGCATCCGCATATAGAGCGCCATCGATCACGTCGGCCCAGTGCACCAGTTCAGCCACGGGAGCAGGATCGAATCCGAAACGCTGCTGCGCGATCATCGCGATGAAACTGGTACACGACTTGAAGGCCGGATCGTAGAACTTCTTATTGCTCTGGTCCCGCTCAAAGTGCGCAGCGTCGGCAGCGGAGAGAAACGCGCTCTCATGGTGGTCGAACCACCAGGTAATCTTGGGCGAGCTGGAGTACTTGAAGTCGACGATCGCATTTTCATCACCATCGAAATGCGATTCGTCAAACAGCGCTCCGGCGCGATGCAGTAGGCCGGAAAAAATAAAGTCCGCATCACCGCGGATACGCTCGCGGTAAAAGCGGGAGAAGAGCGCAGCGGAGCAGGCTCCGTCAAAGCACTTGTCATGATAGAAAACTCGGACTTTCAATCGATTCCCCAATTGCCCAGAATTCCTGCGCCCCGCGAACCGGTATTCGATGCTTTGCGAAGCACCAGGTAAAAGCTAATAGGATTGACAGCTTAGAGGAAGAAAGTCAAGGGCAACCGCCGGGTCCGACACATCTGCTGCCTGCCAGCCGGAGCTCGCCCCGCTACCAAGGCAGTTTTTGTAGGTTCGCTTCCCCACTGACATCAGAATCTATCCCGCCTGTTTTTCCGCTAGATCGCCGATCACCGGCAGCTTGAACATGAGGCCCTGGTTCGCCTTCAGCAGTAGGACGATCCAAATAATCAACGCTCCCAGCGCGACCAGCAGATGCAAAGGCCCGGTAATAAAAATCAGAAACGGCACGACCGTCATCACCGAAAGCACCACCTGGATGGCAAATATCGCCACGCAAAAAAAGATACTTTGGAACGAGTGGAACCGGATGAAGCGGCTCTTGTTGTAGGGCTCGACCACAAGAAAGATGATGGCCGGGATAATAGTGACGTAAGCCAGCATACCCGCTACATTGTCAGCGAGCCCCGTGCCCGAGCCGGCGGTTGCTACTGCGACTGCGGGCCGGCCGCTGCAGGCCGCGCAAGTAGTCATGCCATCGGCAATCTGTGCACCGCACTGGTTGCAAAATGCCATTGGAGTTTCCTCGATTCTCTGATAAACGATTCTCTGATTGACCTCTACCGATTTCAAGCGGGCCGCGCGAGAGCCTCCCCGAGCGGCGTTGCGGAAAGGTACCAGAAAGCGGAAGCCGAAGCAATCGGCGATTCAGGCCTGCGCTCCCGCCTCTCAGGCCGAAACAGCCTGCCGTTCCGCAAAATCACCCAGCAATGGAAGCTTGAACATCTCGCCCTGCAGCGCTTTCACGATAAGGACTGCCCAAACCACGAAAAAAGCCAAGCCCACCAGCATGGAAACCAGGAGTATGAATAACGGGCCAAGCAGTGGAATGAAAAACAGCACGAGGCTGGCCACGCGCAGCCCAACGCCGATCACAACAGCGGAAAGGAAAAAGCCGAGGCTCTGAAAGGAATGGAAGCGCACGAAAGTATTTTTCTTGTAGGGATCGACCAAAAGAAAAACAATGGCCGGAACAAGGCAATAAGCCAGTGCCCCCGCGATTGTCTCGGGCAGAGCACCCACCGTACCTCGAACCTGTTTCCCTTCGTGCATGGAACGTCCACATCCAGGACAAAAGGCCGCGGTATCGGGCATGGATGAGGAACATTCGGGGCAGGAGATGGACATGACCGGGGGCAAATTCACTGCCGCGCACCTTATCAGAATGCACTGTGGCAAGGCAAACCACACTATGCGAGCCGAGATGTCTCCGGTTCTAATTCCGCCTTCGCTTGCAGTAGCTCCGGGCTCGCGGGGAATAATTGCAGGCCACTAAGAATTATGCTTTCCACCGCTTTCCACTCTTTCATCTGCGCGCGAATGCTGGCTGCGCGCAGAATGGTGGTGGGATTTCGGTACCCTCTGGCCAGACGTTCCGCGGCTTCCGCGGCCTCCGGCATCATGTTCATCAGGAGGTACGCCTTGATCATGCGGTCATGCATCTCAACTACGTCGGGGCTATTCTGGAGAGCCTTAGTGAGCCGGGACAGACCATTTTTTCTTTAATCCCAACCTCACCTCGGTCAATCCCAATTTGCTCGCAATACGCATGTCTTCGGGAATGATGTTCAACGCGCGGATGTAAGCCGGTCGTGCTTCCTTCAGCCGCCCCAAATTGTAGAGAGCGTCCCCACGGGTATGTTCTTTTGCTCCGGATGATCTGCCCGTCATTACGACTTTGGAGAGTAGCTCCAGCGCCTCGGCATTGGAGCCAATTTCGACGTAGAGATTGGCTAACGAAAGAGCGGGCACGTACGAGTAGCTCGGGTTAAGAGCCAGGGCTTTCTTGAAACACTCAATTCCGGCTGGATAGTTTTTGAACTGTTCATACTCCTGCAGACCCAGTTCGACCCAAACCTCGGGATCGTTGGGCGTATCTTGCACTTTGAGCCGGCCCAGTCTTCGGTAAAACTCGTTTTTCGATTGGAGTTCCACCGGAGAACAGAGATGGCCGAAATGGTGGATGACAAGATTCGAGGATCGCAGCTCAAGGCCCAGCGCGCGGATGCTCGGCTCCACATGTTCATGCACTCTGCCCAAGTAATAAACTTCTGGACGGCGACGGAAAAGTCGGCAGATTGCGAACTCAGCATAAGCGGCAGCCCGTTCCGCTCGCGGCATTGTAGAATCATTCGATTTGACGGACGGCGCATGCCCTCCCGATCCAAACTTGACGGGAATATGGTTTCTTAGTGTAACTAGATACCCGGCAACTGCTGGATCGCCTAGCAGAGATGGAATTTCTGCGCGCGCCTCTGAAGCGAGTTCTTCATCGTCATCCATCACCAGGACCCAGTCTGTGGTCAGCGCCTGCACCGCAGCGTTGCGAGCCTGAGCAAAATGGTCCTGCCAGGGGAAGTCGAACACGTTAGCTCCGAGTTCGCGCGCGAGTTGAGGGCTCCCGTCTGTCGATCCCGTGTCGGCTATAACCACCTGGTTCGTAACTCCGGCAACGCTGGCAAGGCACTCTCGCAGCGTCTTGGCGCCGTTCTTCACGATCATCGCCAAACCGAGGGAAGGCATCGAGTTTCTTCAGCTCTTGAGTCGAAACAGGTTTTAAAGTGCGTCTCATAGCAGAATCGGCTCGATCCGCGGGATAGTTCAGTGGGCCCTCTAGCCGTCCCGATTACTGTGGTGCCCCAGTCTAGGGTTAGCTCTTCTGGAGAACCCCAGTCGCGTCCGCAGCTGAGCCGCACCTGTTTAAGCGAGAAGTCCGCTATAATCTTCGACTACCCATGGATTTCGATCAGCTCATTACATTTCTCGAAGTAGCGCGGCAACGCAGCTTTTCTCGCGCCGGAGAGAAGGTCTTCCGCTCTCAATCAGCCGTCAGCGCCCAGATCCGTCAACTGGAGCAGGAATACGGTGACCGCCTGTTGGATCGTTCGGGCAAAACCGTCAAGCTCACGCCCGCCGGTCAAATATTTTATGAATACGCTCTGCGATTGAAGACTCTGCGCGACGAGTCGCTCGTCGCCGTCGCCGATCATGGCCAGACTCCGCGCGGCACACTCATGGTGGGCGCCAACGAAGCCACGTGCCTCTACGTTTTGCCCGAGGTTTTTGCCGAGTATTGCCACCGCTTTCCCGATGTGCAGATCAGCATCTACCGCAATTTCACTTATAAGATCGTCGAAAAATTGGAGAACGGTTCGCTCGATGTGGGCATTCTTAGCCTGCCCGTGCAGTCTCCCAGCTTGAAGATTCAGCCCATTTTCCGCGACCGGCTGATGCTTATGGTGAGCCCGAAGAACCCGCTGGCTAAGCTGAAATCGGCGCCTGTAAGCGAACTCGTCAAGTATCCGTTGCTCCTGCCGAAAACCGGGCACACCCGCCGGCTGCTGGATAAACTTTTCCGCGAGTACAACGCGGAACTCAAAGTGCGAATGGAATTACCCAGCGTCGGGATGATCAAGAGCTTTGTCGCGGCCGATCTTGGGGTCTCGCTGATCAGCGCTTCGTTTGCGAAGGATGAGGTAGCTGCCGGGCGCGTAAAGCTGATTGAATTGGAAGGTGATGAACTTTGGCGCGAACTCGGACTCGCCTATCGGCGCGACCGAACGCTCTCGGTCGCCAACAAAGCTTTCATAACTGTTTCGCGGCAGCTTTCGAGTTACATCAAGAAGACCGAGGCTCAGGCGCACTAAGACTTTTCTTATACTCCGCTCCGCGGATTAATCCCCGGCCGCTGCTTGCGCTTGGATGATGTGCAGGCCGCACTCGGTCTTCGCCGAGCCGGACCAGCGCCCTGCCCGTGGATCTTCCCCTGGACGCACCGCTCGCGTGCAATGGGTGCAGCCAATGCTGGGGTAATTCTGATCATGCAGCGCGTTGTACGGCACGTCATGCTCATGGATGTATCGCCATATCTGCTTTGAGCTCCAATCGGCGACGGGGTTGATCTTTACCAGGCCAAATTTTTCGTCCCATTCGATCTTTCCAGCGCTTGCGCGGGCCGCGGTTTGGTCGCGGCGGATGCTTGTGATCCATGCCTGCAATGACGCCAACTTGCGTCGCAGCGGCTCGACCTTGCGCATGTTGCAGCATTGATCGGCATTCCGTTGCCACAACGCCGGACCATTAACCCTCTCCTGCTCCTCGGGCGATGCAAGAGGAAGAACTCTTTCGATCACGATGCCGTATTTCTGCTCCACGCGGTCCATCAAGTTGTAGGTTTCCGGGAACAGAAATTCAGTATCCAGCGTGAACAGGCGAAAGTTCGGGCGCACACGGGAAGCAATATCGATCAGCACCATACCCTCGGCGCCGAATGCGGAGGAGATCGCCACCGAGTCTCCGAAGGTCTCGAATGCCCACCGGAGGAGCCGTTCGGGCCCCCACGATTCCGCAGCGACCTGCAAATTTCTAATTTCTTCTTTCATACCAACGGCTCCTCATCTGCTTGCAAACTCTCAGCGGCTAAACCGGCCCTTCGCGCTGCGGCTACGAATCCCTGTTCGAACTCGGGTAGATTCCCGGCTTCGTCAACTAAATCGCGATCAGCAAACTTCACAACCTCGCCGACCACGAGCAAAGTTGGAGATGCGAGTTTCGGTGCGCGATCGAGGTCCGAAATTGTCGTGAGATATACCCGCTGGTGAGGGGTCGTCGCCCGCGAAATAATTGCGCAAGGAGTCTCTCCCGCCCATCCAGAGATCTTGAGCCTGCTGGAAATCTCGGCGTACTCGTGTCCCGGCATGTAGACGACCAGCGTCGATTCATCTCCCGCGACTCTGCTCCAGTTCGCATCGTTCCCTGCAGCACGATGACCCGCCGTGAGCACGACCGTGGAAGAGCTTCGCCGATGCGTCAGCGGAATTCCGGCTGCTGCCGCGGCACCTAGAGCGGAAGTCACGCCGGGAACGATTTCATATTCAACGTTCGCTCGCCGCAGGGCTTCGATCTCTTCTCCGGCCCGGCCGAAGATCAGAGGATCTCCGCTCTTCAGACGCACCACCTGCAATCCTGCGGAAGCATGCGTCACCAGCAGAAAATTGATTTCCTCCTGCCGCATGGTCTTGCTGCCGCAACGCTTGCCCACGTTCTGCACCTGGATATCAGGCGGAATCAGTTCGAGGATTTCGGGCGCGACCAGGTCGTCGTACAACACCACATCGGCCGTCCGCAGCAACCGCAGCGCCTTCACCGTAAGCAACTCCGGATCGCCCGGTCCCGCGCCAACCAGATAAACCTTGCCCTTCATACCATTACCCTCCTGTCGTCTTCCGCCTGCTCTTCCTTCGCCAATTCTTTCTTTGCCGCCCGTTCGTTAAGCGAGCGTTCCGCCAACGCCGCCTTCAGTGCGTCGCGGCTCGCCAGCGACCGCAACAGCTCGCCCTTACGTTGCGGGTCCAGATCGCTAGCCAGTACCAGCTTCCGTGTCTCTCCCAACTCTGCGACCCACCCGGCGTATCCCGGGCCGAACTGCCGTTCGAGCAGTTCTCGCAGTCTTCGCGACAGAGAAGGACTCTGCCCATTCGTAGAAATCGCAATCTGCAGATCGCCGCGACGCACGACCGCCGGATAGTAAAAGTCGCAATACTCCGGCACATCGACCACGTTGCACAAAACTCCACGCCGCTGCGCTTCCCGGTAAATCGATTCATTGAGGGCGCGCGATGATGTAGCGATTACCGCCAGAAATGTTTCCGCGAGGTCGGTCTTGGAAAACGCCCGGATCTCAAGAGTGATCTTCCCGTCCTTCACCCACTGATGCACTGCTTCACTCGCCTCCAGAGCAATTACGTGGATGCGAGCGCCGGTATCGATGAGGCCGCCGATCTTGGGTTCGCCAATTTTGCCGGCGCCCACCACGAGGCAACGCTTGCCTTCGAGTTTCAGGAACATTGGAAACAAGCTGGACGTCGTTGTTGTCATTGTCATTGCATTAACCTTCCACACCACTCGGCACTCGTCCTTCGGGCAAATCGCGGGCGACCGCCTCCACGAATTCTCCAGCCAGGAAGTTCCGCAGCTCGGTGTCGCTGTGCCGCGCAAAAAAGCGCCGCAGATTTTCACTGGGCTGGCCATCTGCAAGGTAGCGGCGAAGTAGCCGCTCAATGGCCTCAGGAACTTCGGTCGCAACACAGCGATACCCCACCGGCCTCGCAATCGCCTGATTCAAACCCAGCGCTCCGCCCAGGCAGAAGTAGTAGGCATCCACCATGCTTCCGTTGACCTTGAGCTTCTTGCCTTCAATTCCGATGTCGGCGATCCAGTGCTGTCCACAACTATTTGGGCACCCGGTGACGTGCAGCTTCAGGTGCTGATCGAAACCGGGCAAGCGCTCTTCCAATTCCTCCACCAGCCAGCGCGAGAAACTTTTCGTCTCCGTGATCGCCAGCTTGCAAAACTCCGTGCCGCTGCAGGCGATGACGCCGCGCCCAAAGGGCGAACCGCTCACCGGCAGGCCGATTGCGTCTAACTCCTTAGCCAACTCGTCCGCCTGCAAGCGAGGTACGTTGACTATCAGCAGATTCTGCATGTTCGTAGTGCGCAACTCGCCGCTGGCGAAGCGCTCGGCGAGATTGGCTGCCGAGTCCATTTGCTCGGGAGTAATCCTGCCGCGCAGAACTGTGGCTCCCACATAGCAGAGGCCCGGCTGTTTCTGCGCGTGGATACCGATGTGATCGCGGTAGACATCCGCTGGCGCGTGCTCAGGTTCTGCTGGGTCGAATTGAAATCCAATCCGCCGTTCCAGCTCTTTCTGAAAATCCGGCACCGTCCAACCATGCCGCAGGAAAAGAAATTTCAAACGCGCCCGCTCGCGGTGCTCGCGCAACTGATCGGAGCCGCGAAACAGTTCTGCGATTCCTTTGACCACCGGCAGCACTTGATTCCAGCGCACAAAAGCATCCAGCCGCGCGCCCAGATACGGCTCGGTCGAAAGGCCGCCGCCTACGCGCAATCCAAACCCAATCTCGGACTTTCCCCCCACCACACGCTCGACTGCTGTCAGCCCGATGTCGTTGATCTCGGGATACGGGCACCACACGCGGCATCCAGTGATGGAAATCTTGAACTTGCGAGGCAGGTTGTAGAACTCGGCATTGCCCGCCAGCATGCGGTCCACTTCCAGCGCGAGCGGCGATGCATCGCAAATCTCGTCCGCATCCACGCCGCCTACTGGGCAGCCCGTAATGTTGCGAGTCACGTCACCGCAAGCGCCGATCACGTTCAGGTCGACGCGCCAAAGTTGCTCCAGCACCTCGGGAAGATCTTCGATGGTGATCCAATGCAACTGAATATTTTGCCGCACCGTGAGATCAGCGCTGCCGCGGGCATAGCGGCGGCTAAGGTCGGCGATGGTTCGCAGTTGGTCGGAGCGCAGCAGGCCGTTGGGAATTCGAATTCGCAGCATGAAGAACGGCAAAGCCACTCCCATCCCATCCTTGCCGCCGACTACCCCAACTCCATCACCTTGCGTGTAGACTCCCCACCAGCGGAAGTACGTCCCAATCCATTCCGGAGGAATCGAGGAGAAACCTTCCCGCGCGAAACGGCGAATCTCCGCGAGACCATCCCAGGGATTCATCTCCCGCTTCAGCCGTTCGACCTTCTGTGCCTTCGTTTCTTTCACTGTATTTGCGACCGTATTTGCCATAGCTTGTTCGCCGCCGACCGATTTCGTCCCAGAAAACAAAAACCCACCGCCAGGCTCTCTGGCGGTGGGTGATTAGTGCTGGTGTGCTTATGAAATTTCTAAGTCAGCAGCCCTCCCTCGCCAGAACACACGCATGCACAACAACAACATGCACACATACACATTTGGCGAAGATTGCTGAAACTAGTCATGCTTTTCGAATAATAGGCTGAGTCAATTTATGCGTCAAGTTACCACTCGCTTCCTTGGATGCATAGTTTCGATCCAAGGTATCAGGTTTTTCGCATAGCCCCCGGCCAGCGCTGCATTCTCTGCCCTGCGGCGACCAACTAGCCACCGCTGAGTTCTGACTAAAGATACATGCCAACCGCCTTGCCGTAGTATTCTCCCGAGGACATAATTTCTCGTTTTCTGAAGTACTGAAAGGACCACCGTGGCGCATGACGATAAAGCAGGATATAACCGCTTCCTCCTGCTGGTAGCAGGGCTGGGCGGCTTGCTCTACGGAGTGGATGTGGGCATTATCGCGGGCGCCCTGCCCTACCTTGAGGCCACTTCCGGTTTGAACGCGGGCCAGCTTTCGAACGTTGTCGCCGCCGTGCTTCTTGGCAGCGTTATCTCAACCCTATTCGCCGGCCTGCTGGCTGACTGGATGGGACGTAAGCTACTAATGACTCTGAGCGGATTGCTCTTTGTAATCAGCATTCCCTTGATTGCGCTCTCCCACGGTTACGGACCGCTAATTTTCGGCCGACTTCTGCAGGGCATCAGCGCTGGATTGATCGGCGTGGTCGTTCCGCTATATCTGGCAGAGTGTCTGGCAGCATCGAATCGCGGCAAAGGCACGGGCATCTTTCAGTGGCTGCTGACGCTTGGCATTACCACCGCCGCCATAGTTGGCATATATTTCAGCATTCGCGTCGACGAGGTGGCAAAACTCGCCGATCCCGTCCGGCTTATTGCCTTTAAAGACGCTGCCTGGCGTAGTATTTTCTGGGTCTCGCTTCCCCCGGGTCTCCTGTTCGTGATCGGCAGCATCATGGTGGCTGAATCCCCGCGCTGGCTGTTTCGCCGCGGCAAGCGCGATGCCGCGTACGCCGCGCTTCTTCGTTCCCGAACTACACAGCAGGCGGATCTCGAACTCACGGAAATGGAGCACGCCGCTGCTGCGGAAAAAGCCCAGACTTCCGCTGGAACCCGCGTTAAGGAATCGCTCCTCCGCAGGAAATACGTCATCCCGTTTGTGCTGGCCTGCGTGATTCTTGCCTGCAATCAGGCCACCGGCATCAACTCAATTATTGGCTACAACACCAATATCCTTCTGCAGAGCGGCCTCTCCGATGTTCAGGCTCATTGGGGCTACGTCATCTTCACCATTGTGAATTTCCTGACGACGATTGGTGGCGTTATGCTGGTCGATCGTAAGGGACGAAAATTTCTGCTTTCGGTGGGAACCGCCGGGATCATTATTTCGCTCATTTGCACTGCGTTGCTTTTCCGCCAGACTGAGCGCCTGCGCATGGATTCCAAAGGCGCGATTCAGTCCATGGTCAGCGCCGACCAAAAACTCACACTCACCTATAACCAAGCCCTCGCCGGAACGCTGTTAAGCTCATCTGGAGATGCTGCCCGGCAAATTGCCGCTCGTCCCACTTCTCTGGTCGTTATTTATTCCTACGGAGATTTTCGCGCTGCGACCAAGGCCGCCCGTTCTGACGACACCGCCGAGGTCCCCATCGAAATCAGCCGCGAAAGCTGTGTGCCCGACAACAAAATCGTGGCTTTCTTTTCCAATCCATTTGGCAATCTCGATGCCGCGCGCCAGGCTCCCTTAAAAATCGATAACGCTCTGATCACTCCTTTGCCCAGCCAGAGCAGTGGGTGGAGGGTCGCCATCACTCTTTTCATATTCATGGCGTTCTACGCCGTTGGTCCCGGCGTGTGCGTATGGTTGGCACTCTCGGAACTGATGCCCACCCGAATTCGTTCCAACGGCATGAGCATTGCCCTGCTGCTCAACCAGGCGGTCGCCACCGGTATTGCTGCCACATTTCTGCCCACTGTCGGTAAGTACGGTTATTCGGCGATGTTCTTCGGTTTCGCGGCCTGCACCGTTATCTACTTCATCACTGCGGCATTCTTCCTACCGGAAACGAAGGGGAAAACGCTGGAAGAGATTGAGGCCCATTTTGAAGGCAGCGAGGGGAGCGTGGCCTAGCCGGGGCATGAATGTTGCTATCCATCGCATGCGCTGATATTCGTCAGACGTTCGTCTTTTTCCTGATTCGGATCCTCAGGATCAAAACTTCACTCTTTTGTGACAGCCGTCACACGGATTCTGCCGTCTGATATGGAAGATTCGTATCAGGGCACGCCTCTAGGCGTGCCGACCCCGCGACAGAAAGAGTCGGCTTCAGCCGCTGCAATGTCCATCCCACTTCGCCACGCCAACCCACAGCGCACGACCGCAGGGGCTCGCACGTTCTTCGTCACATCCTCGATCAGTGGCAAGCGAAACCTTCTTCAGTCGGACCGGTCTGCTGGGCTATTTGTGCAGGTTTTATATGGTTATCGATCCCAACGAAAATTCCGGTTGCATGAATTCGTGGTGATGCCCGACCATTTCCATGCTTTGCTGACTATAGAGTGCGATTCGACGATTGAGCAGGCAGTACAGTTCATTAAGGGTGGCTTCGCATTTCGGGCTGGACGAGAACTCGGGTTGAGAGCTCCCATCTGGCAGAAAGGGTTTTCTGAAGTGCGAATCCTCGATGCCGATGCGTTTCGGCGAACAGCCGAATACATCCAGAATAATCCAGTTGTACGTCATCTTGCAGAAGAGGCGTCGCTTTATCCCTACCCTTCGGCGCATTCGGGATTTGAGCTTGATCCGGCGCCGCAGGGGCTAAAGCCCGTTACTCAGTGCGGTCTTGAGCGGTATGGCTGAAGCCATACCCTGATACGAAACGCCCTACCCAGGCGTTATAAGTTCATCATCCCACTCTAGTGGGGGGATATAGCACTAGGGTGCCATTTACCAAATTAGGGCCTTACCGTAATCTCCTACTTGAGCAGCACTTGGGGGAGGGCTGATCAACATACGTCCCGTGACTCAAACCGAGTCTGGGGCGTTTTGTTTTGCGCTAAACATTGCCTTGGGCCTGACATTGTTTGCGCGCAAGA
Source organism: uncultured Acidobacteriaceae bacterium (assembly GCA_963838015.1). Classification (GTDB taxonomy): domain Bacteria; phylum Acidobacteriota; class Terriglobia; order Terriglobales; family Acidobacteriaceae; genus Sulfotelmatobacter. Next base: position 671,813 of record CAWIPG010000003.1, read on the forward strand.
TTGACAACCACCCCGCGTCTCCTTGACCATCTTCCGTAGAAGCCTCGGCTTTGCCATAGCCAGCATCCAAATCCTTATGAATCAGCGGATCCCCATCCTCGCTGCCTGCATTCTCATTCTTGCCACGTTCAGCCTCAGCCGCTTCGCCTTCGCTGATGCCCAGCGCGGAACGCTGGTGCACGAAGAAACCATTCGCATCAGCCCCAGTGCGGACTCAGCTAAGTTAGGCGTGGCCGAACGCGGTTACGAATTGGTCGTCCTCGACACCTCCCGCGATTGGGTGCACGTCGAAGCCATTCTGATGGTCCCCAGACACGAAGAGGGCGCGACCGAAGAAGAAGAGGAGGGCAAGACCATTACCGGCTGGGTTTCCAGCAAAGCGTTCGTCGGCAGCACCACGCAGGACGGCGACCGCATTATCTTCGGCGAAGCTGCCGACTCCGAAGACCAGGCCAGCAGCCGCCGCGGCCGCCGCGATGCCGCACAGGATGCCATGCGCCTTTATTACCGCGTCTACGACTTGATGCCCGCCTCGCCGCTCGCCGCTGAAGGCCTCTACCGCGCCGCCGATATCCGCTGGCAAGTCGAGCGCGCCGATGTGATGACGCGTCCCTCCGCCCGCCAACGCGAAGCCTATATGCGTGGCCAGATGAATGAAGACTGGATGAAGCTGGTGATCAAGAAGTATCCGGGGACGAAGTGGGCTGATATGGCTGCGTTCCGCCTGCTCGAGAACAAACTCTGCGGCGAATGGGAGGGTATGTCGAAATGTCCGGACAAAGAGGCTGATCTCTACGAGAACTATGCTAAAGAACACCCCCAGTCTCCCGCCGCGCCGGAAGCCTTATATGACGCTGCCTGGCGCCGCTCGGCGCTTATTGCTATTTATACGACCGAGCCCAATCAGAAAAAAGCTGCCGAATCCAAAGGCCGCGCACTTGCGCTGGCCCAGAAGATCGTCAGCCAGTATTTGCAAAGTGATTGGGCCTTGCGCGCACAGCGATTGATTTTCTACGTTCAGCAAGACATTCCAACGTATGGCAGCTCCACAGATTAGGAACGCGATCAGATCCAGATGGCTCTGGTTTCTCTTGTTTTGCTTTATTGCTTCGGGATGCTCAAAACGGCGACCGAGGAACGCATGCCCAATCGACGGACAACCCGCGCAATGGGTAGGTGCAAGAAACGGGCGGTCTTGCGAGTACTTCCATTACAGCGACATTGAGAAAACTGCTCACTCTTGGTGGGCTGAATGCTCCCAGGAGCGAGGGCATTAGTCAAATCGCTTGCCCAAAGACGGCGAAGCCTTCCGGTAACCACTGGGCTAAGTTTTTCTGCGATACTGAATCCTAACCTGCGGAGGACGATTGAACGACTACCTGCTGTCGCTGATCTTGGGGATTGTGGAAGGCCTCACCGAATTTTTACCCGTTAGCTCGACCGCGCATCTCAGGCTTTCGGAGGCACTGCTCCATATCAGCCTGTCCGATGGTTATTGGAAGATGTATTCCATCGTCATTCAACTAGGCGCAATCCTGTGTTTGCCAGTGTATTTCCGCAGCCGCATTGCCAAGTTCCTCTCGACATTTCCACGTGGCGAGCGCGGCGACCGCACTCCTCTGACGCATCCTCTGGGATTGGTTACCGTCGCTTTTGTGGTCACGGCGATTCCTTCGTTCCTTCTGACCAAGGTGATCGGCAAGCATCTGGAGAGCCTCATTATCATCGGGTGGTCGCTGTTAATCGGCGGTATCGTCATGTGGATCGTCGATGCCATGAACGCCAGCTCGGAAGCCGCCGGACCATCCGCCGGCGGAGGCCGCATTCATACCTGGAAGATGGAAAGCATGAGCCTGGGACAAGCCATCTGGATCGGCTTCTGCCAGATCTTCTCCGGAGTGTTTCCCGGAACGTCTCGCTCTATGTCCACCATTGCCGGCGGTCAAATTGCGGGTATGTCGCGCGCCTCGGCCCTTGAATTCTCGTTCTTCGTATCGATCCCAACCATGGTCGCCGCTACGGGATACACGTTATTCAAGTCGCTCCGAGGCAAGGGCGAGAATCCGATCGGGGTTTCACAGATCGACGCCCATGGATGGATCGTGCTGGCTATCGGCTTTGTCGTTTCCTATATTGTCGCGTACGCCTCGGTGGCGTGGTTTATGGCTTATGTGCGCAAGCGTGGCTTCGCTCCATTTGCGGTGTACCGCATTATTATCGGAACGCTAGTGCTGGTGTTCGCATCAAGATTGGCTGGATAAATCGATCGCTGCAAAGATGTCTTCAGCTTCGCTGGATGAGTAAGCGATGACAGGCCCGGTTAAAGCGGAAGGAATGTTTCTGGCGCCGGCAGGCGGCAGCGCCATGTTCCAAGCCTTCTGCAGGACGTTCTTTCTCTGCTACTGCCCGCTCACGGTTGAAGGACGCGATCAACTGCCGGATCCTCCGTTTATTATCTGCAGCAATCATACGAGCCATATCGACAGTGCAGTTCTGATGACGGCTTCGGGTCTTCCCTTTTCTACATTCGCAATGCTCGGCGCAAGGGATTATTTTTTTGAAGCACCGCGAGTCAGATTCGTGGTCTCTCGATTCATGAATGTCATCCCAATCGATCGCCATGCGCAACACAATTCTCTGCGGAACAGTTTGGCGATGTGTGGTGAGTTTCTTCAGCGAAAGCACGGCAACTTGATCTTCTATCCTGAAGGTACACGCTCTTCGAACGGCGAGATTCTGACATTCAAAAAAGGTGCGGGGCTGTTTGCAGTCGAACTTGGAGTGCCAGTAGTGCCCGCTTACATCGAGGGTGCCCGCGGTATTCTGGCAAAGGGAAAATTCGTACCGCGGCCGGGAACTGTGACGGTTCGCTTCGGAGAGCCGATTCGCTTCGCATCGAATTCGTTCGATCCCGTGGCCGGACGTCGGCTTCGCAAGGCTGCGGTCGAATTGCTCGAGCAGCGCATCCGGGGCCTCAGCCACAATCCTCCCGCCGGAGGTTTGGCTGGATTGCCCAACGCTGGATCGCCCGAAGAAGAACGGCAAACAATGATTTCCATCTCGCCCGCGGCACAAACGGGCCAGAATACGAAAGGCCGCAGCCTAAGCGGAACGCCGTAGTTGTAGATTTAAGAAGACACTATGTACACGCCCAGGCACATGAAGTGGTGGGGATGGGGAGATGAAGATGTCACCTTCAACTCTGGCGCCCACCCCGGGGCGTGGCCCTATGCAAAGGCGAAGCTGGGCGTGGAAAAAGATGAGATAGCAGCGCCGGCTGTACCTCTGGATGCCGTGCACTTGCCCGAAGCGATTCGGCATGAGAAGTTCTCGAACGAATTGCGGCAATCCATGCGTGCCGATCAAATCTGCGACAGCCGCTGGGAGCGCGTGATCCATGCTTATGGCAAGGGCTTCCGCGACTTATTTCGCATGCGGCGGGGCCTGGCCGAGGGCGCTCCTGACCTGGTGCTCTATCCAGAAAGCGAAAACGATGTACTGGTTGCGTTGCGAGCGGCGGCGCACTATGACATCGTAATCATTCCCTTCGGAGGTGGTTCGAACATTGCCGGCTGCCTGGAGCGAAGTGAAAGCCGGCGCATGGCGGTGTCGCTCGATATGCGGCGCATGCGGCGCGTGCTTGAGATTGATGCGGAGTCCTGCACGGCGCGCATCGAGGCAGGCGCTTTTGGTCCCGATCTCGAAGAGCAGTTGAATGGCTACGGATTCACGCTCGGCCATTTTCCAGACTCTTTCCTGCATTCGACTCTCGGCGGCTGGATCGCTACGCGATCCGCTGGTATGCAGAGCGACAAGTACGGCAAGATCGAAGACATGGTGATTGCGCTACGGATGGTTACGCCTGCGGGCGTGTTGGCGACGCGCATCGTGCCCAAGTCCTCGAATGGAATTGATGTCAATCATTTGTGCATCGGCAGCGAGGGAACTTTGGGAGTGATTACCGAAGCGACGATGCAGGTTCATCCTCGGGCCGAATCGCACCGTACGCATGGCTATCTATTCCCTGAATTCGAGGCCGGCATTGAGGCCATGCGCGAATGCGTGCGAAAAGATTGCGTGCCTTCGATGTTGCGTTTGAGCGACCCTGACAAGACGGCGCTCTCGATGGCTTTCAAACCGCCATCGTCGCAGCTCGCGCAGGCGGTGAGCAAAGTGATGAAAGGTTATCTTCGCGCGAAAGGTTTCGATTTTGCGCGAACCTGCCTTATGCTCACCACTTTCGAGGGCAGCAAAACCGCTGCCACACGCCAGCATCGCGAAGTGAACTCTATTTATCGCCGCTTCGGCGGAGTGGATCTCGGTCCTAGTTCGGGGAAATCATTCGAATCGACCAAGTACGATTTCCCGCACATCCGTGACTTTCTTTTAGATCGTGGCGTCACCTCCGATGTGAGCGAAACCTCCACGGTTTGGAGCAAACTGGTCCCTCTGTACCGCGCGACCACTACCGCTTTGCGTGGCGCGATTGCTGAGAGCGGCGTGCCACCGTGGGTTGGATGCCACATCAGCCACACTTATCACACCGGCGCCAGCCTGTATTTAACCTTCGCTTGCCGGCAGCCAGATGGGCACGAAATGCAACAATATCTGCATGCGAAACGAGCGGTCCAACAGTCATTTATCGACTGCGGCGCCACTTTGTCGCACCATCACGCTGTCGGCACCGAACACTTGCCGTGGCTGGCCGATGACATTTCGCCCCTTGGCGTTACGGCCATCGCCGCAATCAAGGCGGGGCTTGATCCGGATAATGTTATGAACCCGGGCCGGTTACGGCCTTCCGGCGCGCCGTTTGAGGAGTGGTTGAGGGACGGCAATCAATGTCAAACCAGCTCCAGCCGAACTTGACGTCCAACTACCGCTGCGGCCTTTTGCAGCGTAGTTAGCGTAATGGCATCGTTGTCGGGATCGAGGAGCCGGTCGAGCGCGGAACGGCTGGTGCGCATCCGCCGCGCCATTTCGACCTTGGTCAAGCCTTTCTTCTGCATAGCGGCTTCAACCTGACGCGCGACGACCCGTTTGATGGCAGTCGCACTGACTTTCTCATAGAAGCCTTCCTCACGCAGCCAGCTATCGAAAGTTGAGCCGATGTTCTTTTTCTTCATGCTTCCGTTCCCTTCTTGCGCCTGAGTGCCAGATCAATCTCTCGTTGCGGTGTCTTCTGCGTTTTCTTCATAAACCCATGCAATAGCACCATGCAGTCTCGCTCAACGCAGAAGAGCACGCGGGCGATGCGACCGTGCGGTAAACTGCTTCGCACTTCCCACAATTCCCGACCAAGAGGACGAACTAGCGGCATCCCGATAGGCCAGGAGAATTCAACGTCCTTTATATCCTCGCCGATGATTCTGCGGTCTTCAGCATCCAGGCTTTTGAGCCACTCGCGGACAGGTTCTCGTCCGGTGTCGGATCGATAGAACCGGGCCGGGAGTCGCTTGAGGCCTATATTCATGTACGATTGTACCACTATTGGTACATACCCTCGAAGAAAATACTTCGCATTTATAGTTCGCTAGTCGGCTGTTTTTGAACAACAGGAGTAAAATTGAACAATGCAGCCACCTATTTTACCCATGCATCCGCCACGCCGCTTAGAACGACCGCTCAATAGAGCAAGCTGTTAGTCAGGTTATTTCGAATCCGGTTGGCCGGCAAGCTGTCCGCTTTGAGGCACTAACACTAGGCCATGCTGGGCCAGAGCTCGTTCGTTTAATCAGTAACCTGATTAGGAACGCTGAAGCTGTCGAGTGTCGGGAAAGAGAATTGCTGCAGTTTCCATATCTACTTACGATAGAAGATTTTGTAGGGCGCTACGGCTCCGAATGGCATTTCGATCCAAGAGTAATCCAAGAGGCATCTGCGCTCTCTGAGCATTATGACCAAACCGCCTTCCCTGGTGACCGTGATCGTCATCGATACGAATTTTATCCCTAGGCAAGGGCTAACTGCTCATGGCGTCGGGAAGCCAAGTGTACACTCCCATCAAATTCCGCCATTGCTCCCGCCGCCGCTTCTTGGCATAATGATGGGGCTCTGGCCGATTGCGCCACGGGATGTGTCCGTGGGAAGAACGGCCCACATGCGTTTTCTGGCAAGCATCTATACTCCCACGGGCAACCGGCGGCTGAATGAGCTGATTGGTTTCCTGCTGTGTGTTTCTGCGCTCCTCCTCTTCCTCGCGCTGGCTTCCTATTCTCCGCTCGATCCTTCCTTGAATAGCGCCTCGGTATTGACCGGAACCCACGCGGCTCGCAACTGGATTGGCGTAGTCGGAGCGCTCATCTCGGATCTGGCGTTGCAGTTCTTCGGCATTGGTGCGTTTCTGCTGCCTGTGTTCCCTGCGATGCTTGGAATGCGCTGGTTTGGATCGCGTAAGGTCCAGTCTCCTATCGCGAAGAGCCTGGGCGGAATCTGGCTGGTAATGTTCGTGCCCGCAATGCTGGCTCTGCTGCCGGGACACTTGCGCTGGATGAACGTGATTCCGATCGAAGGGCTGATGGGAAGAGTCGTGGGCGATATGCTCATCCACTACCTGAACGTGGCGGGCGCGTATATCGTTTGCGCCAGCGTGCTGGCGGTGGCGCTTTATCTTTCGACGGCGTTCTCGTTTTCCTCGATTCGATTGTGGGCGCCGACCCGGTTTGCTTGGGTGACCGCGCTATGGAACCGCTATCTGGATTGGCAGGAAGAGCGAGCGAAGCGGCGACAGCAGAAGGAATTAGAGAATCGGCGGATTTCCAAGCCGGTCGTGAAGACGCAGTTGATTCCCTCGCGGCAAGCGGGCGCGGAGCCGACGGTGCAGGCGAGAGTTGCTCCGGAGCCGCGACGCACCGGCATTGAGCGCATGCTGGGGCCCGAGGTTGTGGAGGATGTGCCGGCAGCGACTGGCGGCATTTTGCCCGAATCGTTGGCTGCAGTTGAAAGCGCGATTGATCCCCAGGTTACGCAACGCGCCGACAGCGATCATAAGGCCAAGACCACGATGCCGCGGATTGCGGGCGGATACAAGTTGCCCTCAAGCAGTTTGCTGCAGCGCGCGGATGAGCAGCAGACCGTGGATGCTGACGAACTCAAACTACTGGCTCAGGTGCTTACCGAAAAGTATGCCGAGTTCGATGTGCATGGCCAGATCACGCAGATCAACCCCGGCCCCGTGGTCACGACGTTTGAGTTCAAGCCCGACGCCGGAATCAAGTACAGCCGCATTACCAACCTCACGGATGATCTTTGTTTAGCGCTGAAGGCTGAGAGCATTCTGATCGAGCGCATGGCGGGCAAATCGACCGTGGGCATTCAGGTGCCGAATCGCGAACGCGAGATTATTTGGCTGCGGGAAAACATCGAGTCGCAAGAGTTCATGGGCCAGAAGTCGAAGCTGACGATGGCTCTGGGTAAGGACATCAACGGGCGCATCGTGGTCGCGGATTTGGCGGGGATGCCGCACTTGCTAATTGCCGGATCGACCGGCGCGGGCAAGAGCGTCGCCATCAACGCCTTCATCATGTCGATTCTGTACAAGGCGACGCCGGACCAGGTGCGGCTGATTCTAGTGGATCCGAAGCGGCTGGAGCTGGGCAACTATGAAGGTGTACCTCATCTTTATACGCCGATTATCACGGAACCGAAGCTGGCGGCGAATGCGCTCCGCAATGCGGTGCGGGAGATGGAGCGTCGGCTGAAGTTGCTGGCAGCGAAGGGCGTGCGCAACATCGATCAGTACAACCGTTTGTTCGACAGCGCCACGCCGAGCTTGTTTGAAGAAGATTCCGACGACAAGCCAATTCCCTACATCGTGATCATCATCGATGAATTGGCCGACCTGATGATGCTCGATTCGTCGAACGTGGAGGAATCGATCACGCGCCTGGCGCAGATGGCGCGTGCGGTGGGAATTCACCTGGTGCTGGCGACGCAGCGTCCGTCGGTGGATGTGATTACCGGATTGATCAAGGCAAACTTTCCGGCGCGTATTTCTTTTCGGGTTGCGACCAAGGTGGATTCGCGAACGATTCTCGATGCCAACGGCGCTGAGGCACTGCTGGGCAAGGGCGACATGCTGTATCTGCCTTCAGGATCGGCGCGGGTGCATCGACTGCATGCGCCTCTGGTTACGGAAAAAGAGATCTCCGCGGTGGTTGAGTTCTGGAAGCAGCAGGGCACGGCGGAATATCAGCAGCAATTCCTTGAGGTACCGAAAGATGAACGCGAAACTTCTGCCGGCGGCAGTACTGGAGAGGGGTCTGACAGCGGCGGCGAGGACGATCCGCTTTATCAGGATGCTGTGAAGCTGGTGGTAGAGTTTGGGAAAGCCTCCACTTCCCTGCTGCAACGGCGGTTGCGCATTGGCTACGGGCGCGCTGCGCATCTGATTGATCTGATGGAGCAGGATGGAATTGTCGGCGCGGCGGATGGTCCCAAGCCGCGGGAAGTCTTGAAGCGGCCGGACTGGATTTCGGAGATTGAAGAGACTGCGCGGTAAACACCGATCTGTTCAATTCTTGATCGTTCCTGATGACCGAGCCGGGTGAACCACTCCTAAAAACATCGTTTCGACTGCGCACCAGAGATCAAAATCCCCGCCCTGTCTCTGCACAAAACACAGAGACAAGGACGGGGCAGCCGAACTTCCTCACTTCTTCCCTCTACCGATGGTGCCGTTCTTCCGGACGCGCGTGGCCTTCGTGGGCAGCGCGGCGTTCATTTGCATCGCGGCGGATCAGTGCATGGCCTTCCACGCGCGGTCCTGGCCCCCAGCGATGCACGCCGGCATAGGGATGAGCGTAGAAGCCGCGGTTGGCCCAGGTGCGCCCCCAAGCGACATTGTTGATGAACACTGCGTGAGCGCCCCAGTCAAAGCGGGTATAACCCCAGCCCCAGGGACGAAAGGCCACGCCGATGTTGATGCCAAAGCCAAAGCCGATGGCGCCGCCTACGAAGAAACCCGGCCGCGGTGGCCAGAAAACGACCGCCGGATCATAGGCAGGCACAACGATGAAACCCGGATTAACTGGATCGATATCGATGTAAGGGCCGGAGGCGTTGACGATGATTTGATCATTGCTGCGCAGATAGCCAAAATCCTTCGCCTTCTGCCGCATGCGTTGCACGGCATCCATGACGTCTTGCTTCTGCGCGAGGAAAGCATCGCCCACACTCTGAGTCCAGTCCAAGTCGGAGGCCATGGTGTCGAGAACCGAGGGAAATGGCAGCAATGCCTGCACGCTGGGATCCCATGAAAGGTGATCTTCATTGATCGCGTTGGCCAGTGCGTCGCCGGTTAGATAGTGGTGTTCATCGGCCCACTTGGCGGCATCGGGAATCTGATCCGAATAAGAGGCTGCAGCGAGAACCTGGGCCAGAAGCGGATCGGGATACAACGCGATCCGGGAGACCATCTTGTCGAGTTGCTCCGGCGAATAGGAAGGCGGCGGAGCTTGCGACGCCTGGTCTGGTGGCGGCGGAGTCTGGCCGGAATCCTGGGCCATCGATCGAGCGGCTGACCATCCGATCATGAGTACCAACGCTAAAATAGCTGTCGTGAGTTTTGCTTTTCGTTCTGAATGTCGCATTCTTTCTCCTTGTTCTCCTTGCTGAATGAATGCTTTCTCCATACTGATTAAACCCGTAAGGGATGATTTTGTTCCGTTAATTGTTGCAGGGTAGCCCGACCCGACCCCAATGGGTCGCAGGAGATATGACCGGCAAGCGATTGATAGCAGATAAGTTAGTGACTCTGAGGTTTGCGCCAGGAGCGCAGGTTCATGGCGTAGAGGGCAATGCAGAATAAGTTCGCGGGAATGAAGCCGAATTGCGAGGTCCGTAAACCGATGAGGCAGACGACTGCGCTATTGATGGCCGCCAGAATCCAACCTTCCCAGCAACGTTTTCCTATTAGGACAGTCGACACAACCGTTAATATGCACGACAAATAATCAAGCCTGAACAGCACTGCAACCTCCCCGACAATTCGAGTATGACGCAGTGGAAGCGAATTGTCTGCGAACGGAAGTGAGCGTCCCATTGGTTCAGCTCCGGGCTCGGTTAGAATCTCTCGTAACCTCTTGGAGGAAACTGGAGTCATGCCATGAAAGTTCTTACCGAATACTTGAAGTTTCATACCAAAACGCATCGGGCGTACGTGCATATGACGCCGCAGGTGGAAGAAATCGTGCGCAGAAGCAAAGTGCAGGAAGGCATGGTGCTGATCTCCGCCATGCACATTACGGCGGGCGTTTATGTGAACGACAATGAGAGCGGGTTGATCGAGGACATCGATCAGTGGCTGGAACATCTCGCTCCCTTCCGCAAGAACTACAAACATCACGAAACCGGCGAGGATAATGGTGACTCGCATTTGAAGGCTCTGCTCATTCATCACGAGGTGATCGTTCCGATTACTTCCGGCAAACTTGACCTGGGGACCTGGCAGCGAATTTTCTATGCGGAGTTCGATGGGCAGCGCGATAAACGGGTGATTGTGAAAGTGATGGGGGAGTGAGGCAGTGGCCGGTTCTGGGTGTCGGCGTTTCGGCGATCATTGATAGCGAAATGCAGCTTGCTCGGGGAATCGTCTATCCGTAATATCGTTTATCCGCAATAACAAGCGACCACAATTAACGTCTTTTCGGGAATCGCGATTGGAGGATTTATGAGTGATGAGCTTCAGGAATTGCAGGAGCATGCTGAACACGGGCACAACAATCCCAACCTGGCGCCAGTGTCGTTGACGATGGCGATACTGGCGGTATTCGTGGCCGTAGTGTCGCTGCTGGGGCACCGGGCGCACACGGAGGAAGTTGTGTTGCAGGCGAAGTCCTCCGATCAATGGGCCTATTACCAGGCCAAGAATATTCGCGAGCATGAGGACGAGCTGTTCGCCGATTTTGCGGCAGTCGCAGGCGCGAGCGACGCTGGAGCGATGGCCAAGTTCAAGGAAAAGTCAGCTCAGGATGGGGAGCGATATAAGCACGACAAGGCGGAGATTCAGGATGAAGCGCGCAAGCTGGAAGCCGAAGTCGGCATGGAAAGAGGTCGCGCCGACCGGTATGACTTGGCTGAAGTGTTTCTTGAGATTGGATTAGTAATCACCTCAATCACATTACTTTCTGGGCGGCGAGTCTTCTGGCATTTGGGCCTCGTGCTCAGTGTGGTGGGAGTGGTGGTGGCGGTTTTAGGAGTGATGATTCACTAAAGAACTCGCTCACCGACCGACAATGGTTAACGGATAACCTCATACTCGCTCTTAACCAAGCCGCTGGGATAGTGCTGCGTGGCAACGTGATGTAAGCGCACATCCTGCGGCAGGGTGCCAAATAGCGGAATGCCTTCGCCGATGAGCACCGGCACCCGAGTAATGATTAGGCGTTGAATCTGACCTGCGCGGAGGAAGTTTTGAATCGTGATTCCTCCGTCGATGTAAAGATGATGGGCGCCGCTGGCGGCGAGCTTTGCAACGATCTCAGCCGGAGAGCCAGCCATCTGTTCCACGATGCCGCCGCGAACTTTGGAGAAGTCGATGGGCCGGCTGCTCAGGACTATCACACGCTTGTCACCGTAGGGCCACTCTGGAAAGGCCAGAACCGTCTCGAAAGTGTTGCGGCCAATTACCAACGCATCGATGGTGGCGATGAACTCGTTGTAGCCATGTGGTTCGCCGCCGCCCTCCGGAAGAAAATCAAAGGAGCCGTTCAGTCGCGCGATGAAGCCATCGAGGCTGGTGCCGATAAAGACAGAACATGTCATGGTGGATTCCTGATTGAGGCTCCGATACTACCTTCAAGTTCTTCTGAGTGGAGTCTGTTTTGCGACTCTCAAAAGCCGCACCATTGTAACCGTGCAGCTGCTGAAGTTGCTGCGAATCCAGAGAAAGACGGGGATTACGTCAATGCGGGATCGCGAGTCATTTACAATATGCGAAATGCTTACATTCGGTAATCTCTTGAGACGTCACCGCGCACGTGCGGCACTTCGATGAACTATCGCCCGCTTGGTCGAACTGGTTGGAAGGTATCGGAGATCAGCTTTGGCGCATGGGCCATCGGAGGAGCCTGGGGAAAGGTCTCCGACGAAGACGCGCTAGCCGCTCTAAACAAGGCTGTCGATTCCGGCGTTAATTTCATCGACACTGCCGACGTTTATGGCGATGGCCGCAGCGAACGATTGATCGCGCAGCTCAAGAAGAGCCGCAAAGACGGGATTATTGTTGCCACTAAGGCTGGACGGCGACTACCGCACCAGGTCGTCGAAGGCTACAGCCGGGCGAACCTGACGGCTTGGGTCGAAGATAGTTTGCGAAATCTGGCGACCGATGCTCTCGATATTTTGCAACTGCACTGCCCTCCCACGGAACTGTATTACCGTCCTGAAATTTTCGGCATCCTCGACGATTTTGTGAAAGCTGGCAAAATCCGCTATTACGGCGTGAGTGTCGAAAAAGTGGAGGAGGCGCTCAAAGCAATTGAGTTTCCCAATGTCCAGGCCGTGCAGATTATTTTTAACTGCTTCCGGCAACGCCCCGCAGAACTTTTCTTCCCGCAGGCCACGCGGAAACAAGTCGGGATCCTTGCCCGCGTTCCTTTAGCCAGCGGATTGCTTACGGGAAAGTTCCGCCGCGACTCTACTTTTGTGGCCGACGACCATCGCAATTTTAATCGCCACGGGGAATTGTTTGATGTGGGCGAGACTTTTTCGGGAGTGGATTTCGATGCCGGGCTCGAAGCCGTCGAACAAATACGACGCGTGCTGCCGCCCGGGGTTTCGATGGGCCAGTTCGCGCTGCGCTGGATTCTCGGGTTTGATGCTGTGACTTGTGCGATTCCCGGCGGCAAGCGCCCGGAGCAGGTTGCGGAGAACTGTGCGACGTCAGATCTTCCGCCTCTTACCCGCGAAACCATGGACGCAATCCGGAAAATCTACGAACAGAAAATCAGCGCGCAGGTTCATCAGCGCTGGTAAATAAAGAACGGAAAAATAAGAACCGGATCAAGACTTTTGCATCGAGAGCGCAGGCGAGATCGCTTCTTGAGTCATTTGCCCATCCACCATGCGCCAGATTCCTAACGGATTCTCGTTCTTCAATTCCGTTGGCAAACCTTCGTCGGGAAATCCCTGATAGCAAACCTGTCGCGTGAATCTGAAAATCGCCCGGGTTCCAACTGATGTCGAACGGCCGTCCGAGGTTGAAGGATACGGACCTCCATGTACCATGGCATGACACACCTCGACCCCAGTGGGAAAGCCGTTAAAGACGAGGCGTCCGACCTTGTGCTCAAGGATCGCGATGAGATCGGCGAACTCACGGAGATCTTGTTCCGTGCCATGAATTGTCGCGGTGAGATGGCCTTCGAGAGTGCGGGCGATTTCGAGAATCTGGTCGCGGCTCTTATGTCGAACGAGAAGCGTGGTAGGACCGAAGATTTCCCCACCCAAATCTGAGTCTAGAAAAGTAGCTGCGTCGGTTTCGAAGAGCGCGGAGCCCACGGCGAAACCGGCGCTCTGCGTAGCTTTCGGAGCTTCAGCAACTAGCGTGACGGCAGCATCCGCTTTCCGTCCGGCGAGCGCTGAATCATACGAAGAATGAATAATCTTTGTGAGGAGATGGAAGGGCGCGGAGCTGCCAACCAGTTGCCGTAACTTATCGGTAAACGGGACAGCTTCGTTGCCATGCGAAAAAAAAACCATTCCTGGCTTGGTGCAGAACTGGCCAGCGCCTAGCGTGAACGAAGTGTGCAGTCCGGCCGCGATTGTCTCGCCGCGCTCTCGCAGGGCACCCGGTAAAATGAAAACGGGATTGGTGCTGCTCATCTCTGCATAGAACGGAATCGGTTCGGGGCGCGCGGCCGCTATATCCATCAAAGCTCTGCCCGCGGTGCGAGATCCGGTGAAGCCGCCGGCTTTCACTAAAGGATGCTTCATCAATGCAGTGCCTATCTGCGCGCCGCTGCCAAACAAAAGCGAAAAAACGCCCTCCGGCAGATCGCACTCCCGGATGCTTTCTCGCACCATCTGTCCCACGAGCTCGCTGGTGCCTGGATGCGCGGCATGCGCTTTTACGATGACAGGATTTCCAGACGCGAGCGCGGAAGCTGTGTCTCCTCCTGCAACCGAAAATGCCAGCGGAAAGTTGCTCGCGCCGAACACGACGACCGGGCCTAGCGGGCGCAGCATGGAACGAATGTCTGGCCTAGCCGCAGGCTTGCGGTCGGGGTCGGCGCGGTCGATACGCGCGTCAACCCACGATCCCTCTTCCGCGACCTCGGCAAATAGGCGAAGCTGAGCGCAGGTACGCGCAGTCTCGCCCTGCAAGCGTGCTTTGGGAAGAGCAGTTTCCTGCTGCGCGCGTTCGACTATGTCAGCGGCAATGGATTCTATGTTCGCCGCAATCGTGCGTAAGAATGCGCCGCGGTCGCGTCCTGAAACTCGGCTATAGACAGCAAAGGCTTTGGATGCGAGGCGAGCTGCAAGTTCCACCTCTTCCGCGGATGCGGCGACGAATCCCGGTTGCAGATGTTGTCCGCTAGTGGGATCTGCGGCATAGGACAACTCTCCTGAGCCGTTACCCTCGCGAAACCCGATTAGTGATCGACCAAAAAGTTTTGTCATTCTCTCCTACTTCACCGTTGGTAAAGCGTAGCTGCCGGTCGACTGCGGCTTGGACCGCAGCGCGTCGCGAATAATCTTTTGCATCTGCTTCAGTTCGTCATCTACTAATTCCAGGCGCGGCGGACGCACCCGGGGATTACCCATCCCCACTTCGGCTTGGACCAGCTTGATCAACTGAACGAAGTTTGGCACGGTATCCATGCGCAGCAAAGGCAGGAACCAGCGGTAGATCTCGAATGCTTTATCGCTCTCGCCATGGATACCATAGTTGAACAGGTCAACGGATTCCCGGGGGAACGCGTTGGCCAGACCCGCAATCCAACCCGTCGCTCCTACGCCGATCGCCTCCAGAACAGCGTCATCCACGCCCACTGAAATTTCCAGGCGGCGATCAAGCAGCGCGCGAATGGCGGATACGCGCCGGGCATCCGTGCTCGATTCCTTTACGGCTTCGAAGTTCTCATGTTCCGCGGCCAATTCGCGGATTTGCTCCGGAAGAAAATCCGTTCCGTAGGCGATGGGGTTGTTGTACAGCATGCAGGAAAGTGGAGTCGCCTCGAAGACGGCGGCGACGTGGGTCTTCATTTCCCGCCAGCTTCCCTGGTAGACATAGGGCGGCAGAACCATCAGAGCATCGCAGCCGAGTTCCGCTGTAGCCTTCGCCTGCGCGATCGCTTCCGAAGTGGTAAGCGCCGAAATTGAGGCCACGACAGGTCCGCGCCCGCCCACCGCGCTGACGCAGGTGCGCAAAATCTCCGCCTTCTCGTCGAAGGACAAAGCCGCACCTTCTCCCAGGGAACCTAGCGCGACAATTCCTGAGCAACCGTTGTCCAGAAGCCAACGGCAATGCTTGGCCAAGAAACTATGATCGACACGAAGATCCTCGGTGAATCCGGTGGTGATTGCAGGGATCACGCCCTTCCAGTTCATCAGTGTTCTCCTATCCTCTCGCTGTGCTGCAGTTCAACTCGCCCGCCATGGCCGCTAAGGTTTCTACTCGAGCCGGGAAGACCGGCGGCCGAACCGAATCCGGTTTCCATTTAAAAAGGAATTGCACCGCGGGTCCGCAGATACGGCCCTGGCACGGTCCCATGCCGCAACGCGTATGCAACTTCGCGGAGCGCCACGAGGTATGCTCGCGAAGACGCGAATGGGAAACGTCCTCGCACCGGCAGACAATGGTCTCGGGCAAAGGCAAGCTTCTTAGCTCCGGACGGAGGCGGAATGTGCGATCGAGCAGTTGCGCGAAGCGGCGTGCCTTATGGCGTTCACCGAACAGTGCTCTCGCTTCCATCGTGCGTCCGGCAGAAGCTAGGCCTGCGATTCGGCCTTCGACAATAGCTAGCTCGACGCCTCCAACACTTGTGGGTTCACCGGCACAGAAAATGGATGATACCGTTGTTCTCTGAAAGTCATCGACCTGCACGCAGCCGTTGGCGACAGCGCAGCCTAATAACAATGGCAGTTCGATGTTCGGGACAAGATGAAAGCCGCAGGCTAGATAATCGCACGGGATAGTTTCGACTCTGCCGGATCGAGAAATGGTTGCGCTCTTGAGAGTCTCCTCGCCGTGAGCAGCGAGCGGCCAGCTGTTTGCGACGAATGGAATTCCAGCGAGACTTCGTTTCAACTGAAATCCTTGGATAATTTTTCCCGGCCAGCCAAGCAGCGCTGCGCCGAACCGGGCTAAGTTTCCCAGCGATGCCTGCTCGCAGATCAACGGTATCTCGGCGCCATGCTCGCGGAGGTAGGCGGCAACGGCGAGCAGCAAGGGACCGGTTCCGGCAACGATCACACGTTTGCCGCGAATCGGCAGAGCGCACTTGACCATGGCTTGCAGGCCGCCCGCGCCCATCACATTGGGTAACGTCCAGCCCGGGAATGGCAGGAATCGTTCCCTTGCGCCAGTTGCGAGGACAAGCCTCTCGTAAGTGAGTTCGCAAAAGCCATCGAGATTTTCTGCCAATAAAACACCGGCGGTAGGCTGGTGCACCACTCGCAGTCCGCATAGCGAGGTAACCCCGGCGGCGGACAAACGCTCAGCCCATCTCGAAGCCCCGGTGCTTTGTTTACCGTCCGACTGTTTATCCTCTAGCTGGCCACGCCAGATCTGCCCGCCAAGTCTGAAATTGTCATCGACGATTCCGACGCGGACGCCGCACTCCGCCGCACGAGCTGCCGCTGCCATGCCTGCGGGCCCTCCCCCGATCACGAGGACGTCGAAATGAAGTTGTGTTTCCTGAATCATTTTTACTTCTCGGTATTAACTTCCATACCTGGTTCGCACAACACCTGGCAACTTCGGCAATGTATCTTGCCGTCGATGGTTACGCGACACTCAAAACAAATTCCCATGCCGCACAAGGGACCGCGCGGTTCGCCGTTGACTGACGTGCGGCAAGCTTGGCCGGCAATCATCATGGCAACCGCGACCGTCGCAGCGGACTGAACTACGACCGGCACACCGTTGACCGTCAGAGTGACTTCATTAAGCGCGCCCTGACTAGGCATGCACATGCTCCTTTACGGTGCGCGAAGGCAAGTACGGCTCGATGGGGATATCCGACTTCCTGCCGGTGATCTGATCGGCGAGAAGGCGCGCAGTTCCAAGCGATGTGGTGATTCCCAAACCCTCATGCCCGGTCGCAAGGAATACGGTCTTGTCTCCGGTTGATTGCCCAATCAATGGGAGCTTGTCTGGAGTGGCAGCGCGGAATCCCGTCCAGGTTCGTACGGTCGACATCTCAGCCAGGCCCGGCATGTATTCCTGCGCGCGTTGCAGCATACGCACCAGCATGATGTTGTCCACGGCCTTGTGCTCCGCACCATACTGCCGCGAAGATCCGATGAGAATCTGTCCGGTTCGGCGAGGCTGCACATTAAACGCCACCGAATCGGCGATCATCGAGTGAGCGCTTTTCAAGTAGCCGAGCTCCACCAACTGATGGCGCACAAATCTCGGATAGCGGTCGGTTATAACCAGATGTCCTTTCCTCTTCTGGATTTCAAGTCCCGGCGTTAGTTCTGGAGCAGAAGCTCCCGCGGCATTCACGATAACGTCTGCGAGTATCTCCGTGCCGTCGGTGAACTCGACTCGTCCCTCGCCGATCTGCGCGACAGAAACATCAACGCGAACCTTTACGCCGCGCTCTTGCGCGCGGCTCAACAAAAAGCGTGCGGCACACGGTGGATACAGCACACCATCTTCCGGAACCAGAAGACCTCCGGCCAGGCCTGGTCGAAGGTTGGGCTCGAGATTTTGCAAGGCGTGCGCGTCGAGCACATCGGTCGGAACTCTGCGTTTGCCGTAGTAGTCCTGTTTGCGGCGGACTTCGATCATCTCTTCTTCATCCGCCGCCACCCAGATCGTGCCGCACTGATCGTATTCCACGTCATCCGGCAAGCTGGGTCTCAATTCCTGCCACAGTTGCTGCGAGTAGCGAGTCAAGGCAAACTGCGCATCGGAGTCGTCCATCACCACGATGTGGCCCATGCCGGCAGCGGTTGCGCCGCTTCCGACGATGTCCCGGTCCACAACCGCGACCTGCAAGCCGCGGTGCGTAAGTTCGTCCGCACATGCCGCGCCGACAATTCCGGCACCCACAACTACGACATCGTAGGCAGCTTTGCTCATGCGCGAATTCCCATGCGCAGCGGGTCGCGCGGGTCCAGCACCAACTCGGCCTCGGCGTTTACAAACGCGGACCCCGTAATGCTCGGATACACTTTGCCATCGCGTATCTTTACGCTGCCCTTAAACACGCTGCCGACGATGCTTTCCTGCTTCCACGTCTGACCTTCACGGATTTTGCCATCGGCATAAAGGCACGCAAGCTTGGCGCTGGTGCCGGTGCCGCAGGGTGAACGATCATAAGCTTTACCGGGACAGAGCACGAAATTCTTGCTGTCGACGCCGGGGATTTGCGATGGACCAAACAATTCGACGTGGTCAATCTCTTTGCCGTCCGCACCGGAGATGCCCTGGTTACGAAGAGCCTGACGGATGGCCCAGGTGAAAGCCGTCAGTTCATCGACATTCCGGAGGACTAATTCCATCGCGTGATCGCGGGCGCGATCGCGGTCGTAATCGCGCACCAGGAAAAACCAGTTTCCACCCCAAGCTACATCCCCTTTGACCTCGCCGTAACCGGGTACGTCGACTGTGATATTCGCGGTGCTGCGATAGCTCGCGACATTATTCACCGTAACCTCGCCGCCTTCGTGCAGAACTGCACTGACAATTCCTACCGGTGTCTCGATTTTGTGCTCCCCGGGGCCAATACGCTTCATATGGGCCAAGGTGGCAATCAGGCCGATCGTCCCGTGACCGCACATTCCCAAATAGCCCACGTTATTAAAGAAGATGACACCGGCGGCACATGAGGGATCGACGGGATCGGACAACAATGCGCCGACCATCACGTCAGAGCCCCGCGGCTCATTTACGACAGCGGAGCGAAAAGCATCATGCTTGCTACGAAAGCATTCCAGCCTCTCAGCCTGCGAGCCGCTGCCAAGATCAGGTCCACCGCTCACCACTAAGCGGGTCGGCTCCCCGCCGGTATGGGAATCGATCACCCGCACCCTATGGCTTTGTTTATCAATCATTTTGGTAGTTCATTTCCAAGCATTCCGGCCCTATACCAGAATGCGACAACCAGCGTTCCATGCAAGCTTGCTGAAAAACGCCTGCTGAGATTTAAGTAGCCGCCTTCGTATTTTATGGATACAATATGCAATCGTCAAACCCAATTCCGTCCCCAAGGTATCTGGCATTGATCGAAAAACACACGTCCCAAGGATCGGAGCCAGAAAGTCTCAAACCCCGGGAATTCACGCGCGGCCTCACTTTATTCGATTCAACCATGTTAGTAGTCGGGGCCATGATTGGGTCAGGCATCTTTATTGTCCCGGCGGAAATGGCTCGCAACATCGGAAGTGCGGGCTGGCTGCTGGTGGCCTGGGGCGTGGCTGGGGCGCTCACCATTGCGGGTGCGCTGTGTTACGGAGAACTCTCCGGCATGATGCCCCACGCCGGCGGCATGTACGTTTACCTGCGCGAGGCGTATTCGCCCTTATGGGGCTTCCTCTACGGCTGGACCTTATTCTCCGTGATTGAGACCGGCACCATAGCCGCAGTGGCGGTTGCTTTCGCGCGCTTTTCTGGAGTGCTCTGGCCTTCGATCTCGGAAGAGAAATATCTGATTGCTCCGGTTCGTTTCTCGAATCACTACGCCGTCTCGCTTTCATCGGCTCAACTGCTGGCGATTGGCATAATCGCATTGCTCACCTTCTGCAATACTCTCGGGCTCCGCTACGGCAAGCTTGTCCAGAATGTCTTCACCGTGGCAAAGACCTTTGCTCTGGGCGGGCTGATTATTTTGGGCATTTTTGTCGGACGTAATGCTGCCGCCCTGCATGCAAATTTCAGCGATCCCTGGCATCCGCATGGGATTGCATCCATGGGGGGCGGACTCACCACAGCGACACTCGCCGGCTTGTTCGTCGCCATCTGCTTGAGTCAGACCGGATCGCTTTTTTCCGCCGATTCGTGGCACAACATTGCCTTCGCCGCGGGTGAAGTGAAACACCCGGAGCGCAATGTCACGCGCGCCATGGTGATCGGCACAGTCGTCGTGATTGGGCTTTATCTTCTCGCCAACGTCGCTTATCTCGTCACGCTCCCGCTGGAGGCAATTCAGCATGCGCCGGGAGATCGCGTCGGAACTGCTACCTTGCGGGCGATCTTTCCAGGAGTTGGAACCTCGGTGATGGCGGCTGCGATCATGATCTCAACCTTCGGCACCATCAATGCGCTTACGTTGACTGGAGCACGCGTCTACTATGCCATGGCTCGCCAGCGGCTCTTCTTGCCCTTCGCCGGCAAACTCAACGCGGCAAACGTTCCCGCTTCTTCGTTGTTATTACAGGGGCTGTGGGCTGCGCTGCTGGTATTGCCACGCACTTATGATCCGGCGACGCAGGCCTGGGGAAACTTGTATAGCAACCTGCTTGAGTACGTCATTTCCGCTGCGCTGATTTTTTACGTGCTGACGGTCGCCGGCGTGTTCCGCCTTCGCCTCAAGCGGCCTGATGCGGTTCGACCGTACCGGACGATCGGATATCCGGTGGTGCCTGCCTTTTATATTCTTGCGGCCAGCGCCATCCTTTTTGTGCTGTTCGCTTATCGTCCAGCGACTACGTGGCCCGGCTTGCTCATCGTCCTGGTGGGGATTCCCATTTATTTATTGATTGCTGGTGCGGGACGAATGCAAACTGCTCAGTCTTTGAAATCCGAGACGGTTGATTTTCAGAGCGCAGAGTGAACCTAGAAACGTTGAGTTGTCTTAGAGGAGAGGGAATGCTCGTAAGCGTTAGTATGCGGGACAGCCAAAAGATGAAGCAATCATCGCTGCATCGGTTAGGCAGGGCCATCAGAATGAAGACCGTTGGATTGAGAGTCGTTGAGATGATCGGGGTTGTGTGGCTCGGTGTCCTTACAGTCAACGCTCAATCCCCGGCGACGACTGAGCTCCTGCGCCGCGCATTTCTTGAGCACGATTTTGCGGTTAAATCGTTTGGACCCGTGCGTTGGCTGAATGGAGGATCTTCTTATACCACGCTTGAAGCCACCGCAGGAGGCGATGAAACTAAGGATATCGTGCGCTACGATACGGCCACGGCACAGCGAGAGATATTAGTTTCGGCGCAGCAAATAATCCCACCGAATGAGAAAAAGCCAATCTCCATTGAAGACTATGCATTGGACGCTGACACCAACCGGGTCTTGATCTTCACCAATTCGAAACGCGTTTGGCGTCAGAACACGCGCGGAGACTATTGGGTGCTGGACCGGAAATCCGGAGCTCTCCGAAAATTGGGAGCCGCGGGACCTCCCTCAATGCTCATGTTTGCCAAGTTCTCGCCCGACGGGTCGAAAGTTGCATATGTGCGTTTCAACAATATTTATGTCGAAGATATCCAAAGCGGAGAAATCACGCGCCTGACTTCAGACGGATCCGAAAAGATTATTAATGGGACATCAGATTGGGTATATGAAGAAGAGTTTGATGTCCGCGATGCCTTCCGCTGGAGTCCGGATGGCAAACGCATTGCCTACTGGCAGTTCGACACGAGCGCGATAAAGAATTTCGCCTTGATCTACGATACCGGGGCACCCTACAAACCGCTGACAAATATTCCCTATCCGGAGTTGGGCGTCTATCCCACAGTCCGGGAAATTCCCTATCCACAGCCCGGTACGCCTAATTCCGCAGTGCGCATTGGGGTTGTGCCGTCGGTTGGGGGTGAGACTCGATGGATGCAGGTTCCCGGTTATGCGAACGACAATTACATTGCGCGTATGGACTGGGCTGGAGATTCAGAAACGCTGGTGCTGCAACACTTGAATCGTCTGCAGAATACGAACGACGTGCTGCTGGCAGAAGTGAAGACGGGCGTGGTGCGAAGTGTTCACCAGGATCATGACAGCGCTTGGGTAGATGTAGTCGATCATTTGCAATGGCTGCATGGCGGCAAAGATTTTTTGTGGATCAGCGAACAGGACGGCTGGCGGCACGTTTACTTAATTTCCCGGGACGGCAAGCAAATACATCTGGTGACTCCAGGTGATTTCGATGTAGAGGAATTGCTGGGAGCCGACGCCGGAGAACAGTGGATCTACTATACGGCTTCGCCAGAAAATGCCACGCAACGCTATCTCTACCGTACCCGGCTCGATGGGAAGCCGACGAACGAGCGATTGACACCGGCGAACCAACCGGGAACCCATTCCTATAACGTTTCACCGGACTTAAGCTGGGCCATCCATACTTATTCGACCTTTGACACGCCCCCAGTAACCGACCTCATTCGCTTGCCGGATCACCATCCACAACGCGTGCTCGAAGATAACGA
Source organism: uncultured Acidobacteriaceae bacterium (assembly GCA_963838015.1). Classification (GTDB taxonomy): domain Bacteria; phylum Acidobacteriota; class Terriglobia; order Terriglobales; family Acidobacteriaceae; genus Sulfotelmatobacter. The sequence goes on from CAWIPG010000003.1 coordinate 694,352, forward strand.
ACGGCTGCGGGCAGCGGCAAAGAATCTTGTTTCCGGACCGACCGAGTTTTTTCAAGAAGATATTGGCGATGGCGTAAAACTGGACGGATGGCTCATCAAACCAAAAGACTTCGATCCCTCAAAAAAGTATCCGATCCTCATCTATGTATACGGCGAACCGGCTGCGCAAACTGTGGTCGATCGCTGGGATGAATGGAATGGAGCTTTCCATCGAGCTCTGGCGCAGGCGGGCTACATTGTCGCGAGCTTCGACAATCGCGGCACGCCTGCCCCGAAGGGACGCGTCTGGCGCAAGGTCATATACGGCAACGTCGGAGTCCTGTCATCCAAGGAGCAGGCGCTGGCTCTGCAAGCCCTGGAACGCGCCCGGCCCTATATCGATCCAAGCCGTGTAGCCGTCTGGGGCCGGAGCGGAGGCGCTTCCAACACTCTGAACCTTATGTTCCGCCATCCCGAACTCTACAAGGTCGGCATGGCTGTGGCCCCGGTTGCGGACCAGCGCTTGTATGACAGCATCTATCAGGAGCGCTACATGGGTTTGCCGCAAGATAACGCCGAAGGCTACAAGGCTGGCTCGCCTATTAATTTCGCCGAGGGACTGCGTGGCAACTTATTGCTGGTTCACGGCTCGGGAGACAACAACGTCCACTACCAAGGCACCGAATTATTGGTGAACCGGTTGATAGAGTTGGGAAAGCCATTCGACTTCATGACATATCCAGGGCGAACCCATGCCATTGTGGAAGGGAGCGGAACCGCCTTCCATCTTTATTCCCTGCTCACGAGGTATCTGGAAGAACACCTTCCGCCGGGCGCTGCAGGGCCTTAGAAAAGCTCACTTTGGATACAACATGCGATATAGTATTGGCTGCATAAGTAGTGGAAATAAGCTTCAAATCTGGCTTTCCAAGCTTGCAATATGGACCTAGAAACCGCTCCTGACTCGGCAATTCAGCGCCAATCGCTCACCTCGGCGGTCGCCGATAAGCTGCGCGACCAGATTATTCGCGGAGAAATTCCCGAGGGCGCTCAGCTTCGGCAGGACGCCATTGCGAATCAATATCAGGTTAGCCGTATTCCGGTTCGCGAAGCCCTGCGGCAACTGGATGCGGAAGGTTTGATCGCAATCGTTCCGAACCGGGGAGCGGTTGTACCCGCATTATCCGCGGATGATGTCGAAGAGCTCTTTTCAATTCGAGCTTTGCTTGAGCCCGAGGTTTTGAAGCTTTCGATTCCTCATCTGACAGAAGACGATTTTGCGGAAGCGGGGGCTGTCTTGAGCGAGTATGTAAACGAACTTCGAAGTGACGACCATGTCTCCGCGTGGGGACGCCTGAACTGGCAATTTCATTCGATCCTGTATTCGCGAGCCAATCAGCCTCGATTCATGGCGATTATCCGCAACGTCAACAACAGCGGTGAGCGATACACGCGCCTGCAGCTCTACCTGACTCACGGAATCAAACGCGCGAATGAAGAGCATCATCAGATTCTCGAGTTCTGCCGTCAACGTGATCAGGTCCGTGCCTGCAAGCTGTTACGCCAGCACATTGAATACGCCGGTGAGTCGCTGAAGGAAGCTCTGGAGAAAAAGCGGAGCGAGGCGCAGCTTGATGGGAATCATAGTGCTGGGCGACCGAAGTTGCAGAAGCCCCTGTAAGGTTCAGCCCAGTTGACCTACCACTTCGAACTTCCTCTGGTTCTTGGTTTCGATAATGACGGTATCTTTGTGAACGCCTCCCAGCGTTACAGCCTGGCCGTTCACCGTCACAGTTTTCAGTAAGTCATGCTCAGGAAGGCGAAGTTTGAAATGCACTTCCTGGGGTACTGTGGCTCCGCTAAGTTCGATCTGACCAACAATCGACTTGGAATTTGGTTTCGTCATTAAACTGAAAGTGACCTTGCCCCACCGCGTGGGAGCTTGTTCAATTCGGATTTCTTTTCCAGCAGTCACCCACTCCCGTGGCAGGCCTTTTGCGAGATACAGCCTGTCTTCGTCGGAATCCTCGAGCACCAGCATCCAGCGAACCAGCAGCGGGATAGTCTGTTGCGCCGGAACACAGTAGGTGCCCGAGTCTCCGGTAATGCCCGTGACTTCTCCCGCAGTCCAACTGCCGCGCGTGTGCGCATGATAGCGATGGGAATAAAGAAATAGTAGGAATTCCTCGATGCGGTCGAGCCGCAGCAGGGCTTGCGCGTAGCCGTAAGAGATAAAGCCAAGAATGTCACGGCCATCTTCTTGAACATGTCCAACGTTGGCTACGACTCCAAGCGTGGTGGCCCCGTAGGCTCGCATGCAATCGATTACCTGGTTCGCAAGGTGCGGAGGCAGGATGTCCGCTTGCAGCAATTCGGCATAAGGACGGTGCGGCCATTGCTGCGGACTCGGCCGTTCTTTTTCCAGCGACTCTCGAAACGTGAGCGAGGTTCCAGGAAATAATCCGATGTAAGGTGGAGTCTTATCGTTCTGGATATTTTTCTCGATACTAGCGATGGTTTGTTTTTGCAGCGTATGGCTGCGCTGGAGCCAGCTTTGCGCCAGCGTCTCCATGCCCGGCGAGGAGTTGATATGAGCCAGCTCTCTCCACGCCTTAGCGATGTCTTTGAACCCACGCGCCGCAAATGCGCTATTAGCATAGTAAGGCCGCCAATACAGAGACGGATTTTCGCTAAGGCAGGAATCCGATTCACTCCACCCGGAGATCAGTCCATAGCCGGGGTTCTCCGGCGACAGACGGAGACTTTCGTCGTGCATGTCTTCGAGCAACTTCGCCGTGGCTTCGATTTTCGCCCGGTGTTTCAAAATCAAAGCACGGTCGCCGCTGTAGTGGAAGTAGCGAGCAAGCAAGGAAAGTGTCATGCCGAACTGCGCGGTCTCCGGACCGCGCATGTCGATCATTCCCTTGGAATCGATATATTCGGTGAAGTAGTTGTCGATGAAGAGCCGCGCTGTTTCAAGACGGCCCCACTCCATGTTGGTATAGATTGCGCTGGTAAAGATGTCCTGAAAACCGTCGTACTCCGAACCGCCGTAGTCGCGATCAACTGCGCCGTACTTGGGATAGATGCCGCCGGGGCGCGTCATCAGCTCTTTTGCGAAAGAGTGCTTCGACATGTCGACCCACGCATCGTTCGGAAGCGACGCTGGAGCGAAATCGTGCAACTGTTCATCCCAATATTCTGCAAAGGCCAGCAGCGCGCGGTAGAACTCTTCGGGTTCAGGGTCTACGCGTGCGGGCGGGTATGCAGGGTAACTGTGGCCGTACACGACTTTGATAATCTTCCCGTCTTCGATCCGAGCAGTGCGATGCCAGGTATGTACGATGTATTTATTTTTGTTCGGACCTGTGTCACCGAACAAAATCACTTCCCAGTAGGCGCGATCCGAGATTGGAATTACTTTCCGGACGGCCGGCATCCAACCGCCAACTAACCCATCATAAAAATGTCCCTGCTTCAGAGCTTCGCGCAGTTCGGGAGAATACTGAATCGGATGGTAGGTTCGCGTACTGCCGCTGCGGTACACCGGGGTGACATCATAAGCTTCCTTCGTACCGACAAATGTGGTCCACACGCGTGGATTCTTCTCCGCAGACGCCATCGGTGGTGCCACAGATTTCACTTTCCCCGGATCGGGATCGCCATCCTGCAGAAGGCGATCGGCAAGAAGATCAGGGCCGGACAAGCTTATTTCCTTAAGCGCAAGCCCCAGATATGGAGTGCCTTCCGGCATTGATGCTTCGGCGCTTTTAGTGAGTGTGCGCGCATGGCCGGATGCCGACACAAACACCAGAGATCCCTCGCGCGTGCGTAGATCTTCGTAGAGCTTCCACGAATCTGATTCGGTCTTGAATTCCGCAACTAAGGTATAGCCTTCAACCGAAACATCCGCAGCCTTTTGCAAAGGCTTGCGGACAACAGAAGAGTGAGCCTGAGCAGACGCTGCACCGCTGCGGGACAGGACTTCAAGACCAGCCGCTGTGGCGGCCATTCCTTGCAGAAAATCGCGTCGGCGCATAAGTCTCCTAGTTATCTGTTTGGATTTGCGCTGATTGCTTGTCAGCGTCGGCGACGCCGACCGTTGCCGGAATCCCTGTCTTCTTTAATCTCGAAGTTAGCGGGCGGCGTTACCCCGAGTAGATATTGGACGAAGTAGTCCCACCGCCGCCGGACCAGATACAACGCATGGTCCCCGCTCTCTCCGTGAAACATGTTGGGCACAAAGAGCATGTCGAAATTCTTATTTGCTTTCATCAAAGCATTCACAAAGCGCATGGTCTCGACCGGATGCACATTGTCATCAATGTCTCCGTGCTCCAGCAGTAGATGTCCCTGGAGCCGTCCCGCCATGGTTACGTTCGACTGAGCGGCATAGTCGTCCTGCACGGGATATCCCTGGTAGGCCTCATTCCACCACGCTTTATCCAGGCGCGCGTCGTGATCTCCAGAGGTTGAGACTCCGACTTTGTAGAACTCAGGGAAGGCCAGCATCGCGTGAGCTGCGCCGTAACCTCCCGCTGATGTGCCAAAAATCCCGACCCGCGTTGCGTCCATATACGAGTAGCGCGCGGCCATTTGCTTGATCATGGCCACGTGGTCTTCGAAAGATCCACCCAGGTTGCGGTAGGAAAATTGATGGAATGCCCGCGAACGGCCGGTAGTGCCGCGACCATCCACCATCACGACCACAAATCCCAGCTCCGCCACCGACTGCAGCCACAACGTTCGGCCAAAACTCTTGGGCACAAAGAATGACTGCGGGCCGGTATAGACAAATTCGACGATCGGATATTTCTTCGCTGAATCGAAATTTGATGGTTTCCAGATCAATCCATAGAGATCGGTCGTACCATCTGCAGCCTTACCCTGGAATGGCTCCGCAAACTTCCATCCTGTCTTCGCGAGTTCGCTGGTATCCGCTTTTTCGAGCACCCGCACTTCGGAGCCATCTTTGGTGCGCCGCAACACGGCTCGCCCGGGCAAGTCTGGGCGGGAATAACTATCCACAAAGAATGCTGCATCCGGAGAGACGCTCACAGAATGGTCGGCATTCTCGGGAGAGAGCAGTTGCAATCCCTTTCCATCAAAGCCAACGCTGTAGAGGTGCGTTTGATAAGGATCTTCACCTTTCTCTCGTCCATTGGCCAGAAAGTAGACTCGCCGGTTCTTCTCGTCGACGTGCTCGATTTGCCGCACGACCCAGGGGCCCTGCGTTAGCTGATTCTCGAGTTGCCCGCTCTTGTTGTAGATGTAGAGATGGTTCCAGCCATCGCGCTCCGAGGCCCAGAGAATTTCTCCTGAGGAGTCAACCAAGTTGTAAAAGGTTTCGCCGGGATCGAGGAGCGCATCCGATTGCTCGCGCACCAAAACTTTTTGCTCTCCGGTGGCAGCGTCGACGACCCGCAACTCCTTCGCCTTGAATCCGCGCTCATCGTAGTCGTAGTGGAAGCTCTTGCTGTCGGGAAACCAATCAAATCCAGGACCGTCCTGAAAAGGAAGCTCGATAGAAGCCTGCACATCGATTCGCTTGCCCGATTGAATGTCAAAGATGATAGGCACGGCCTTCGCCAGCACTTCTCCCGGCAACGGATATACGTAGGTGAATGCGCGCGCCGCAACTGGTCTGGGGGAACGAATTGCAGACTGGTGAAGCGCCCTGAATTTCTGGAATCAAGGCGGTAAGTAATCAGCTTCGAGGAATCGGGTGACCAGAACACGGCCGCAGGCTGCTTCACATCCTCCGTGCCTTGATCGACCATCACCCGCAGCGAAGGTAGTGGAGTCGCATAGTCCCATCCGGCCACGCCATCATTCGTCAACTGCAGGACTGTACCCGTTACAACATCCCTCAGATATAAGTTGTGCTCCTTGACATACGCGGCCCAGCGTTTGTTCGGTGAAGTAAGTTCATCTGATTTGGAAGACGGCTCCCGCTGACATTCATAGGTGGCTAGAACGCAGCTCCACTGTGCATCGCCTAGAGAAAAGTGAATCGCCTTCCCGCTATCTACAAACTCAAATTCAGAAAAGGGCAAGGCCGACGCTGCATAATCTTGTTTGGCAACGCGTGAAAGACCTGCTGCCAGACGCTCATGATCGAATGCCGGACCACTCGTGTTCTGCTCCGCGTCGACGAGAATGAACTCAGTTCCCTGCAAGCCGGCTTTGCGGTACCAGAAACGGTTGGTCTTCTCGATCCAGTGTGGGTTCACATCCGCGGTGTAAACCAGATGCCGCACGTTGCCTGGAAGAAAGCGTTCCGCGCGCTGGTAGTCTTCGAGTGTGCCTTGCGCGAGCGCCAGAGATGACAAGAGAAACAGCAATGCAAGTGCGATGATTTGGGGACGATAATTGTGGCTCATCTGTTTTCGGGTATTGCGGCAAGCATCATTAAAGTGAAAATGCACCCGCCGGAGCGACGATGTTGTCACAACCGGCGGATGCATCTTGATGTTGATCGGGCTCTCAATCGCTTTTCAAAACTCGATATTCGCCCGCAGTTCAATCTCGCGCGCGCCACCATTCGGGGAATTCAGATAAGGATTTACGGTTCCATTGTCGAGGCCAAAGGTGCTGCCCTGAATGGCATTGAAACCACCATTCACAAACCCATTGGTCGCACCAGGTCCGAAGGTCGGGTGATTGAAGGCATTCAGCATCTCGGCCTGCAGGCTGAAACGAATCTGCTCTGTGATAGGAAAGTGCTTGGTGATGGAGACGTCGTCGTAAGTGTTGTGCGGCCCATAAAGCCATATTCGTTGCCCGAATACGCCTGGGGTAGTGTTGGGAGCGATGTAGGCTGGGTTTGCGCCGCCGCTGGGCAACAGGTACTTGGGATTGATGAACGCGATATTGGTCGATCCCGCGATGGGATATTTACCAACGGAATTTTGCAACTGCGATTGGGTCACGCCACTCAAAACTACGCCGCCATCGGCATAGTCGTTAAAGGTATTGATTCCACCTTGCAGCAAGAATGGAGCGCCGCTCTGGAAAGTGAAGATTGTTCCCACTGTCCACCCTCCGACAACTCGGTCTAGCACAGCACTGTTGTTCGCAAATGGTTTGCCTTTGCCGAAAGGTAGATCGTAGGTCCCATTGATATGCACGACGTTCCGAAGGTCAAAAAGAGTTGGGCCATAGCTCAATCGCATATCGCGAAGAGTGAATACCGCGCCCTGCCCTAGCCAATTGTTCTGGGTAGCGACTCCGAGCGTATGACTCCAACTGTAGTTGGCGTCAAACTGCAAACCGTGCCACGCCCGCTGGCGAAAGTCAACTTGTAGGGCATTGTAGTTAGAGTATCCCTCGGCCACCGTATAGCTTGCGCCTATGCCTTGAGCATAGGGATTGGCTTGGAAATAGTTGATCGGATATCCTGCACCGGCTGCATTGTACGTGCCTGGCGCTACGTTGTTCGCGCAGGGCCCAAAAGAACTGCCTACCAGATTGCAGAAGTAAGGCACGGTTCCGCTAATGCCGGCCAGGGTGCTTGCCATTGCCCCGGCAGCGCCGGTTTGCAACTGGGTAACAAACTGACCATTACAGAAGTCGGCCGCACTGCCATCGGGGCAGGCCGCTGAAGTCTCCCCCGGCCCAACGAAGGCGCTATTGAAAATCGGCGTCGCCTGCTGGCCGGCGAGCCCGTGATTGGCAAATGACCCCGCGTAACTTGCATTGCCGCTGGCGTTATTAATTGCCAGATTGGTTTGCGCATTCTTGAATTGGGTTAGAAAGCTATTCGGAAACTGCGGGGTGGTCCCAAAGATGTTGACTTCATTTGGATTTATGTTGAACCATTGGCGTTCTGAGCGGCTCCCGACATAGCGTATTTCGAGGGCCCGGGATTCCCCGATTTGTTGCTGAATACCCAGATTCCATGATTGCGTGTAGGGTTGTTGGATGTTCGGGTTTAAGCCATTCAACCCCGGCCCGCCCTCGAAGGTAAAATCTGAGGCTGCCTCGCTCGCCAGGAAAGTCTTTGGCGAAAGCCCATAAGTAGCACCTGTAAATGCCTGGGTCGGCGGAGCGCTGGGATTGAAATTGGCCATCGACAAACTTCCAGGCGCAAAGGTACCTGCTCCCCCAGCATGGTTAGCATTGAGGAAGAATGACTGGTAGTAGAAAGAGCCCAGATCTGAAGCCTGATTCCAGACATACTGTTGAGGTTCAGTGATCTTTCTCAACGAGTAGCCCCCACGCACCACGAAGCGGTTAGCCCCCATGGGGTTCCAAGCAAAGCCAAATGCCGGTTGCGGAGCCACGTTCCAGGCATTGTAAGGGTGCGGATTCTGAGTAAGCGTCGGGTTCAGTCCATTGGGATCGCTGGTAAGAACACCTGGGTTGAAAAGATCGTTCACGCCGGAGGGGCCGAAAATGGCCGCGGGGCTCGCCGAATGGTAGAGCTTGGAGAGATCTTTGTCAGCCTGGGTAAAGTCCCATCGCAGTCCGTAATTCAGGGTCAAGTTTGGCCGTATGCGATAGGAGTCCTGGAAGAACAGTCCCTTGCCCCCAATCAACTCATCGAGATTGTATCTCCCGACCTCCTGCACATAATTATTCGCGGAAGTAACGTATGGATATCCGCCGCCACCTGCCGAAACGCCGGTTACCCGCCCGGTCAGGATCGAATATAACGATTCAGCCGCATACAGTTGAGTTTGGTTTGCTCCCGGGAGCACTCCTGGCTGAGTAAAGGCGTTTACGGCTGGGTCTCCGGTAGCTAGGCCGGGACCGTTTGCGTTACCGAAAAAGGCGATTGGATAGCCTGCCGCAGGGTTGTAATAATGGTCCTGCTCACGCCACCACGAGAAACCATAGTTCATGGTATGCGCGCTATGTTGCCAAGTCATGGTATCGGAAGCACTAAAGACCGGGTATTCGGTGTTGATACCTGAGTAAAAGATTGTCCCGGACATTTGAGCAGGATAAACTCCGCCATTTATGTTTTGGGTAGTCGGATAATTCCATGCCAACTGGGGGTTGGTGATGCTGAGAGGCGGAGCATTATATGCATTAAGTGTAACGTTATACAGAAAGCCGCCACGAAACTCATTGATCAAGGTCGGCGAGAGCGTCCAATCGAACCCCGCTCCCACGGTATAGTTTTTGTCGCTGTTGCCAGCCCCGGTCTTAGCAAAAGCTGAACCGGGAAAATCGGGAGGACTCACGCCGGGATAGTCGTCCTTGGTCATATTCCAAGCCACGTTAAAGCGATATTTTGGCGAGGCGTTAAAGTCCACACGAACAGCTGGAAAGTAATGCGTGGTGGCATCAGCCACTTGCCAACTGAGTTGATTGAGATTGGGATCACCTTGGCCATTCGGAGTCAGCTGCCCAGCGGCGGTCGCTGCCTGTGCTGCTGCCAATACAGTTGACGGGCAATACGACGCGGGACAGTTTAGTACTCCGGTAGGAAGGTTTGCGCCCGGATGCGTGGCGTTCCAGCTCTGGGCTAGACTAAAAATGTTCACGGTTTGGCCGTTATAGGTAAAATTACCTGCTTGAGCCGCTGGGGTGAAAACATAGTTCGACGTAGTATACGAGCCGGGCTGCTTCCTCTCTGCGTAGCTGCCAAAAAAGAACAATTTGTCCTTGATGATCGGGCCGCCAACACTCACTCCAAAATCGTTGAGGATGATGGGATTCTTGCGCACTGGAGTTGTCGGATTCAACGAAGTCTCTGTGTCATTGAACCAACTATTGGCATTCAGGACAGTATTCCTGAAGTCTTCGTAGGCGCGTCCGTGAAACGCGTTGCTACCGCGCCGGGTAACGAAATTGAGCTGCATGTTGGCTTGACCATAGCCCTGATCCAGGTTGAGCTGTTCAGTTTGTACCGTCATCTCCTGGATGGATTCCAGCCGAGGCGAAACCACAGGCGCGGCGTTTCCTCCGAACTTCATCCTGCTTGAGCTGCCGATTACACCGTCAATGTTATTTCCCTGAGCGATGGCGGGAAGGCCATCGTAGGTTCCCGCACCGGCTACGAAGCTGGACCCCGGGACTAAGTAGGAAAGTTGCGTCAAATCGCGGCCCTCGATCGGCAGATCCTCGATTTGTTTTAAATCGACGGTTGTGCCGATCGCATTGGAACTCTCTTCCACGACGGGCGTGGCACTGGCGTTCACTTCCATGGTTATGGTGGCAGCGCCGACCTTGAGCGAAGCTTTGATGTCAGTAGTCTGCGCAGCTTGCGATACCACACTATTGAAAACTTCCTTCCCAAAGCCAGTTTTGGAGATCGTCAAATTGAATTTGCCGAGAGGAAGATTTACAAAGCTATAAGTTCCGCGGTCTCCCGTCACTGCTGTACGAATGTCGCCTGAGGAAAGATCGCGGAGTTCGAGTTGTGCTCCCTGCACGACGCTACCGCTAGTATCAACAACGGTCACGGTCACTGTTCCCTCGGAACCATGTTGCGCCCAGGTTGATGGGGCAATACACAGCGCCAGCATGATTAGCAAAACTGTCCGCACGCCACCGAGCACGCTACACGAAGACCTGGAAAGCATCTGTCCTCCTTGGCACTCAAAAACTTTGTGCGCTCATCTTTGTGCGCTTAGAAAGCGCTGTAAAATGTTCCCGCCGGAATATCCGCCCGCCCCCAGGAAACTGGATGCACGGCCAAAGCAAACGCTTACCTATGGTGGGATTTTGTATACTGTATTCACTCTGGTTGTCAACCATATTCTGTTTTAGCCTTTCTGATGACCGGGTCGAGAACCGCTCTGCGGGCACTCTGACCGCAATTCGCGAACAAGTCGGCTTACATTCATGTAGGTACTAACAGTGGCTCGCAATCCCCTGATATCGTTCGTGAACCATTCTTCGAGCTCAGGCGGAGGGTGTTCGGAAATCGTTTCCATGAGATCTCTTTCTAATATTTCAAGACGAGATTTGCTGAAATACCTGGGATCGGTCGGGATCGGGATGTCTGCAAGTCCATTCGCATGGTCAGCCTTGCAAACAACGAGCCCGGTGACCTTCGTTGACGTGGCTCGTTCGGCGGGAATTACATTTCAGCATGATAATGCTGCGTCTTCTGAGAAATATCTCATCGAAACCATGGGATCCGGTTGCGGCTGGATCGATTACGACCAAAACGGACTCCTCGATCTTTACCTAGTGAATGGAGCTGCTACGCACGCATACACCCCGAAGCAAACTTTGCGCAGCGCACTCTACCGCAATAACGGAGATGGCACGTTTACTGACGTGACTGTTAAAGCCGGCGTTGGCGCCGAAGGCCTATTCGGCATGGGCGTGGCCGTGGGCGATTACGACAACGACGGGTTTCCAGACTTGTTCGTGCTCGGCTATGGCCGGTGCATTCTCTACCACAACAACGGAGATGGAACGTTTACTGAGGTGAGCGCGCGTGCTGGCGTGGAGAATTCTGGCCGGTGGGCATCGAGTGCCGCATGGTTCGACTACGACAATGATGGTCGTCTTGATCTGATAGTCGCGAACTACGTCGACTGGTCGCCCGACCGCAATTTCTATTGCGGCGATCAAGGTCCGGGGATGCGGAGCTATTGTCATCCCGATGATTTTCACGGCCAGTCCGCGACGCTGTATCACAACAACGGTGATGGCACCTTCACCGATGTAAGCAAAGCTTCTGGCATCGGGCAGAAGGGAGGAAACGGGCTGGGCGTTGTGACGTTCGACTATGACAACGATGGCTGGCAGGATATTTTCATCGCCAATGACCACATGCCCAATTTCTTATTCCACAACAACCGTGACGGAACCTTTCGCGAAGTGGGATATGCGGCGGGCGTAGCCGTCAGTTTTGACGGCCAGTTCGAGGCTGGCATGGGAACTGACGCCGCCGATGCCACGGGCAGCGGCCGCATGGACCTGGTTGTTACTCACCTCGACATGCAGCTCGCGCGGTTTTATCAAAACCTGGGGGATCAGACATTTGACGATGCGACTCTACGCTCGAAGATTGGCTACGCCACTTACCACATGAGCGGCTTCGGCACGCGTTTCATGGACTACGACAACGATGGCGCAGTCGACATCTTTATGGCGAACGGACACGTTCTCGACAACATCCAGCGCTATCACGCCGAGACACAATATGCCGAACCCAAGCTAATGTTTCGCAATAATGGGCGAGGAATTTTTGAAAATGTGAGTGACCGCCTGGGGCCGGATTTTCAACTGCCTCGAGTGAGCCGTGGCGCCGCCATCGCCGATTTCGATAACGACGGCGATCTCGACATTCTGGTAAACAACAACGGCCAGCTTCCTCAACTGCTGCGCAATGACGGTGGGAACACCAATCACTGGCTGGAGATTTTGCTGATCGGCACAAAATCCAATCGAGACGGCGTGGGCGCGAGGGTAAAAATATTGGCTGGCGACCTTGTTCTTTACGATCAGAAAAAGGGCGGCATGAGCTACCAATCTGCGCAGGACCCGCGGCTTCATTTTGGATTAGGACAACATAGCAACGTGGATGCCCTCGAAATCCTATGGCCTGGCGGAGCCGTTACCAAGCTGGCGAATCTCAAGGCCGATCAGATTATCGCGGTCAAAGAAGATGTTGGCATCGTGCCACGGCCATTCCCGCGTGTGCCTCCAACACCAATTACTCCAAGATGAGAATCCCACGCTCGATTGAAATGGGCGTTATCAATGATGAACAGCTGCTTCTCCATCTACGACGCCTCGACTCGCGTAGCCCAGCTTGCGATCGCCGGGAGCGGAACTGATTCGATCTGCTTGTTCTCGATTCAACTTCTGGAGCACTGCAAGTGCATCTCGCGCGCGTTGGGTATCTCCGTGCCGCTGATAAGCCTTGGCAAGATTGGCGTATATAGATGGATCGTCCGGCTCTAGCTGGTTTGCCTTTTCCAGATGTGCGATCGCATCCTCAAGCCGGCCAGCAGTCAGGTAAAGACTGCCCAGCGAGATCTGAGACGCCGGATCGTTTGGGTGTCGCGTGACCGCCTTCTCCAGAACCGTTTGCGCCTCAACAAAGTCGGGCTGACCGGGACTGACTCCAGAGCGAATCAGAGCCTCCGCCAGAACCGTCAATAACGCATGATTTTCATAACCTCTGTTTACGCCTTCGCGCGCGATTCGAACCGCCTCAGGGATGTTTCCCTCAAACAGTTCCTCGTGCGCCGCCGCCAGGTAGCCGATCTCGCTCCCGGTTGCCAGTGTAGCCGCCGACTCAAAGTCCGGTTTGGCTTGATCAAACTGATCCAGCTCAGTAAGAAACATGGCTCGTTCGTAGCGGAGCCGCGCCGATTGTGGCAGGTTTTGCAATCCGATGCCGACGACCTCGAGCCCGAGGCTGTAATCTTTGTGATCCATGCAGGCGTCCGCGACAAATGAATAGAGCTTCTCGTTTTGTGGCGACAGCGCGGCCGCTTTTCGCAGGGAAGCAAGGGCCTCTTGCGGTTGTGAGTTCCCGATATACGACTGGGCAAGCAAGTTCTCTACGTCCACGTTGTCGTGTCCACTACTACGCAGACCATTTAGAATCTCAATCGCATTTTTGAACTGGCTGGTTCCGACATAGCAAAGTGCGAGGTTGAAATTTGCCGCATACTCGTTGGTAACTCGCCCTTGCGCCGCCAAGAGGTGCGGAATGGCTTCGGAGAAAGAGCCGCGCTGGGTGAGCGCAGTTCCCTTCCGCAGTTCCTCTTCGCCCTGATCTTGCGTATCCAAAGTAGCGTCGCGATCGGACGATTGAGTTGTTTTATCTTGACCCGTTGGGAGTTGTTGTCTGCCGGGCATAATTTGACCGCTGCTCGGCAAGCTGATCACAAATACGGTCATCGCGACGGCCATTGTCCTCGAACACGCGGCTATAATTTGACCTCGCGATATCGTCATTTCATTCGAGAATCCGCAATTTTAAGTCTCTCGCGTTTTACTTCCACTTGCCCTGACCTTCAACAATCGTGATGTAGCGGTCAATGGGCAATTCTGCGAAGCGTTCCGTTTTGCCGCTGGGTTGCGGCCATTGTATTTCCAGCCAGTCAATCTTCGTTCGCTTTCCCAATCCCAAAACCATTCGCGGATCGTGAGCAGAGAGATAGCTGCCTCCGCCTACCTTAAATTGATGGCGCTTCAAATCGCCCGATTGATAAGTAACCTTAGCGCCGATAGCATCGATATTGGCTTTCGTGCCCACGAGTCGCATGCCCAACCAGTGGCCCTGCCGGCCCAGATTGTTGCGCAGGAGTACGGGCGCCGCGTTGTTCTGCGTCACAAGCACATCGACCGAACCATCGTTATCAAAATCGCCGAGAGCCAGACCGCGCCCGGAGAGCGGTTTGGAAAAAATGGATCCACTTTGCTGGCTGACATTTTCAAAACCTTTTCCAGTGTTGTGAAAAAGCAGCATGGGCTCAAGAAATTTCACGCCTTCGACTCTTTTGTCAACCGAGTCATCCGGGTGCCCGTTGCAGAGAAGCAGATCAAGATTACCGTCGTTGTCGTAATCGAAGAATTTCAAGCCCCATCCGCTGAGCATCCGCGTGGCCGCGCCGATTCCGGTCGAAAGAGCCATGTCGCTGAAGACCTCGTTCTTGTCGTTGTGGTATAGCGAGTACATTTCATGATCAACATTGGCCTCAAACAAATCAATCCATCCATCTTGATCGAAATCGGCGGCATCGACCCCCATGCCGGATCGTGGTTTGCCGAAGACGTTGACTCCCACGCCCGCCAACATCCCGATTTCCTCGAATCGTCCTTTGCCGCGATTGGCAAACAGAAAGTTGGGAACGGTGTCATTGGTCACGTAAAGATCCATCCATCCGTCGTTGTTGATATCCGCTGCAACCACTCCCCATGCCTTTGCCAGAGATTGCGAAATGCCGGATTCTTTACTGACATCCGTAAATGTTCCGTCACCGTTGTTGTGAAAAAGCCAGCACGGCATCGGATCGTAAATGCTGGGAATGCAGTAGAAACGTTCGCCAGTCAGGCGGTCGCCGCAAAACTTCAACTTGCTCTTGCTGTAGTCGACGAAGTGGCAGACGAATAGATCGAGCCGTCCGTCATTGTCATAATCGAACCACACCGCACTGGTGGCCCAGCCCGGTGCAGCCACGCCAGCTTTCGCAGTCACATCAGTGAAAGTGCCATCTCCATTGTTGTGATACAGAATGCTGTGCGGATACTGCGTGACGTAAAGGTCAGGAAAACCGTCACCATCATAGTCGCCAACTGCAACGCCCATTCCGTAGGCATTGCCGGACACTCCCGCTTTCTGCGTAACATCGGTGAAGGTCCCATCGCGATTATTGCGATAGAGCGCATTACGCAGCGGCTGAGTGGGCTGATAAAAATCACAGGGGCCACTGTTCACCAAATAAATGTCCATCCATCCGTCGTTGTCGTAATCGAGAAACGCGCATCCGGCTCCGACGGTCTCAGGCAAGTGGGCCATGGCCGAACGTCCATTCACGTGAACCCAGGAGATACCGCTCGCGGAAGCCGGGACTTCTTCAAACGCCGGTACGACATTGTCCGCACGCACTCTGGCGCTCACAGACGAAAACAGGCGCATGCCAGCAAGCGCGCCACCGATTCCTGTACAGCCCAACATCTGAAGGAAGCGACGGCGCGAAGCCGGACTCAATCCATCGCTTCGACGCTTTCCCATTCACTTCGTCTCCGCTCGCATTACGGGTGCGTTTCTGCAGTCTGCGGTTTTTTCGCGGCTGATTCTCGTTGCAGCGCCATCTCCCGCTCCGCTTCCGGCTTGCGTCCGGTGCGCGCGTAAGCGGTAGCCAATTGGTAGTGACCAGCTGGATCTCCCGGCTGCATCTTTATATAGCTCTGCAGCGGCATGATCGCATCCGAGAACTTTCCGGCCGAGTTGAGCGACATGCCAAGCGCCAGATATGCCTCTTGAAATCCTTCATCGAGCTTCGATGCTCGCGAAAAATGCGCGACGGCATCGTCCCACTGTCCGGCTTGCCGGGCAATCTCTCCCAGCATGAATTCCGCCGAGGCATTGTCAGGGTCAATCTTCAGCTCTTGGTCGAATTCTGTCGTCGCATTCTCAACCTCCGCCGGCGATTTCGAAAGAAAAATTCTCCCGAGACGATAGTGAATGCCGGGCAGCTTCGGTTCTTGCTCCAGGATCTTTTTGTATTCGGCGACGGCCCGGTCCCAGTTTTCCTGCGACTCGAAAGCCTCCGCTTCCAGTTGCTCCGCCTGATGTGAGGTCGGGGCGGTGGTTGCGAGTTCCTGCGCTGCCCGCGAAGCCAGTTCCGAATAGAAGTGAGTTGTACTGTAGAGCACCTCGAGATCGTGAGGAAATTCACGATTGAGAACAAGCAGCGCCTCGACTGCGGTTTCCGTCCGGTCGAGACTCATGGCGCAACGAGCCGTCGCCATCTCCACGCGATACCTGAGCTGCTTATCGGTAAGATGTATCTTGGCTTTTTTCAGAATCGGCAACGCTTCATGGCATCGTCCCTTCGACGCGAGGCTAATGCCCTGCTCGGCCGCGGATGAAGCTTCGGCTGGCGAGCCTTTGGGCAACACCTGGGCATGAGATAACGCCGCGAGAAATATGCAACCACAAAAAGTTAAGAAATGAATCTGGAAAAATTTGGCCATGAGAAATGATTGCGTCAATGAAGGTACGTAGTGGGTCAGTTTGAAACTGTCGATTTTTGTTCTCCAACCTCAGCCGCTTCTATTGCCTCCGCTTCAGCAAGTAGTGCATCGGCTTCCCGCAAGAGGGCGTCCGCTTTCCCCTTCAGGTTCGCCGCTCGTTCGCGCAGCCTCACTGGCTCAGGCACATGCCGCTTCCGGATGGGCCCGGGTTTCCATCGCATGCGGACAGTGTCAAGCACGGGCTGTGAAACGGCAAGGCAAAAACGAAGCTATCTCCGAAGATGGCCGTACTGAAAATCCATCCACCGATCGAGGATCGATCGCCAAGCCTGTAAATTTCAAACTGACCTGCTACCAATATTTTCGGCAACTCGCAAAAGCCAAATCTAGTGTATACAATATCCATAATCAAACCCAGTTGCATTGGGTAGCGGATTTTTGTGGAGGAACAAATAATGATGCGATTCCCTGATTTCTCTCGCAGACAATTTATGATGTCGGTTGCCGCCGTCGCCGGTTCAGCACTGATCCCTAAAGGTCTATCGGCAACTCCACTGCAAGATCCCGTCGTGAACACAACTCAGAAGGCAGGCAAGTCCGTCAGCTATGAGAAAGTTCCCTGGAAGGTCCGCCCATTTCCCATGAAGCAAGTGGGGCTGGGCGAAGGCCCGTGCAAAGTCGCGATGGAAGCCGACCGCCAGTTTCTGCATTCGTTGCCTCCAGACCGCCTGTTGCACACGTTTCGCATCAATGCCGGCATTCCTTCGTCGGCGGAGCCTCTCGGAGGATGGGAAAAGCCGGACTGTGAACTGCGCGGTCACTATGCAGGCGGCCACTATCTTTCGGCCTGCGCTCTGATGTACGCCAGCACGGGAGATGACGACCTCAAAAACAACGCGAATACCGTCGTCGCCGAACTCGGCAAGTGCCAAACGGCTTTGAAGAGTGGTTATCTCAGCGCCTTCCCCATCGATTACTTCGACCGCCTTCGCGAGCGTGAAAGAGTGTGGGCTCCCTTTTACACGATTCACAAGATCATGGCCGGGCTTCTCGACATGTACGTCCATACCGGCAACGAGCAGGCGCTGGAGATGGACGAGAAGATGGCCGACTGGGTTGCGGGTTATACCGGCTCACTCAGTTATGAACACATGCAGCGCGTACTGGGTACGGAATTTGGCGGCATGGGCGAGGTTTTTACAAATCTGTACGCAGTCACCGGCAAAGAGTATTACCTTGAGGTCGCGCAGCGTTTTGATAAGAAGAGGTTCTTCGATCCGCTGGCTGCTCATCGCGATGAGCTGAAGGGTCTGCACGTCAACACGCATATCCCGCAAGTGATCGCAGCGGCGCGCTATTACGAACTTACCGGAGACCGCCGCTATCGCGACATCGCGGAATACTTCTGGGACGAAGTAGTCAGCGAGCGCTCCTATTGCACCGGCGGCACCAGCAACGGCGAGTCCTGGAATACCGACCCCGGCATACTTTCAACTCAGCTCAGCACGAATACCACGGAGTGCTGCTGCGCTTACAACATGATGAAGTTGACCCGTCACCTGTTCGGCTGGGCGCCCGATGCCCGCCTCATGGACTACTACGAGCGCACTCTGTTCAATCACCGGCTCGGGACGATCAATCCGGAAGATGGGACGATGATGTATTACCTGCCTCTAGCGTCGGGCTACTGGAAAACCTTCGGCAAGCCGTTTGACGCATTGTGGTGCTGCACCGGAACGGGCTCGGAAGAGTACGGAAAACTGACCGACACGATCTACTTCCATGATGACGATTCTTTGTATGTAAATCTCTTCATCGATTCGCAACTGGAATGGCCGGAAAAAGGCTTGCGCGTAAAGCAGGAGACACGCTTCCCAGAGGAGCAAGGCACCACATTCACAGTCTCCGCCAAGAGCCCGGCGCAGTTTGCGATCAACCTGCGTATTCCCTATTGGGTGCAGGGCGGCAACGTGAAAATCAATGGCGCTGCGCTGCCTGCGTTTTCCAGCCCGAGTAGTTATCTCACGCTCAATCGTGTCTGGAAAACTGGGGACAAAATTGAACTCAGTTTGCCGATGAGTTTGCATATCGACAGCATGCCGGACAACGAGACCATCCAGGCTGCGATGTACGGACCGCTGGTATTGGCCGGGCGCTTCGAGCCCGTCACTAAAGATATGACCTATGGCGACTACGAGCCGAAGCCGGGTGACGAAAAAAAAGTGGCGGACATTGTCGCCGATGAGAGCAAGCCTACGGCGTGGATTGAGCCCGATGCCAAACAGCCGCTTACATTCCAAACCGTCGGGCAAGCGCAACCGCAGACCTTGGTGCCTCTCTATAAAGTGATCCACGAGCGCTACGCCGTTTATTGGAAGGTGGACAACAAGACCACGTAAGATTTTCGCGAGGAAAGACAAACTATGATTCATAGCATTCGGCCGGCTGTTGGCTGTCTGGTTGTGTTTGCCTTGGCATCACTGTTTGTACAATTTTCGTCCGCTCAGAGCAGCGGGGCAACGCCCTCCACCGTTGAGAATCGCCGCCATGATCTTCATTCCCTGTTTGATGAAGAATGGCAATACGAGCTGCGTACCAGCCCTGAGTTCGCAACTATGCTCGGCGATAACCGCTATAACGATCGACTGAGCGACAACTCTCCCGAATTCTTTCAATCCGATCTTGAGCAGCGGCGCGGATTTCTGGCGCGTTTCGAGGCCATCGATCCTGCCGGGTTATTGCATCAGGACACGCTGAGCCGCGAACTGATGATCCGCAAACTGCGTCTGGAGATTGAAGGGGCACAGTTCAAGCACTGGGAGATGCCGGTGAACCAGATGGGCGGCTTGCATCTTGAACTGCCGGACATGGTCATCGTCACTCCGTTCAACACGGTTACCGATTACGACAACTATCTTGCGCGCCTGCACCAAATGCCGCATGCATTCGATCAAGTCACCGCCAATATGCGGCAGGGCATGAAAGATGGCTTAATGCCTCCACGCTATCTTCTGGAGAAGGTCGCGGCTGAAGCAGACGACATTGCAAGCAAAACTGGCGAGAACAGTCCATTTGCCAAGCCGGTGAAGGAGTTCCCCGCAAACGTATCATCGGTAGAGCAAAAGCGATTGCGGGCGGCAATACTCGCGGCCATCGCCGACCAGATCGTGCCCAGTTACCAGCGTTTTGCTGCCTTCGTTCGCAATGAATATGCGCCCCATGGGCGCTCTGATCCGGGAGTCTGGTCCCTTCCTGACGGAGAGGCGCGCTATCGCTACGAAATACGCCGTATCACGACCACCAACATGACCCCGGAAGCGATCCACGCTCTCGGCCTGAAACAGATCGACGAAATCGAAGCTGAAATGCTCACCCTTGCGCACAAGCTGGGATTCAAAGACCTGGCGAGCCTAAACGAGCACATCAAGAATGACCGGCACTTCTACGCCACCTCCGGCCAGCAGGTGCTCGATTTATATGCAAACTATGCGCGCGGAATGGAGCCCGAGTTGCCCAAGCTCTTCGGTCATCTGCCCAAGAGCAAACTTACCGTCATTCCCATGGAAGCCTCGCGCGCTAAAAATGCTGTACCTGCGGATTATTCCAGCGGCACGCCGGACGGTTCGCGTCCCGGTCACATCAACGTCAACGAGTGGGATCCCGAGCATCGCCTAACGTTGAACATCGAGGCTATCGCATACCATGAAGGCATTCCCGGCCACCATCTCCAAATCTCATTGGCGCAGGAGATGCAGGACCTACCCGCGTTTCGACGGCAGGCGGATTACACTGCGTTCGTCGAGGGCTGGGCTCTTTACGCCGAGCGACTGGGAAAAGAAGTTGGACACTATCAGGATCTTTACAGCGATTACGGACGTTTAGAAAACGAAATGTGGCGCGCCATCCGCCTGGTGATCGACACGGGGGTGCATGAAAAACATTGGTCGCGCGAACAGATGGTCGAGTATTTTCATCGCTACACCGCGATGGATGAGCCGAATATCCAAAGCGAAGTCGACCGTTACATTGCATGGCCCGGCCAAGCCCTGGCTTATAAGTTAGGGCAGTTGGAGATTCTCAAGTTGCGCGAAGAGGCGCGACAGAAGCTTGGCGATAGGTTCGATATTCGCGCTTTCCATGATGAAGTGCTCGGCAACGGCGCCTTACCTCTCGACGTGTTGGACTCGGAAGTAAATACGTGGATCGACAGTCAGGCGAAACAGTAGTTCTCGGGTGCCGGCCCGCGCATCCAATCTCACATGAGGATCAACTTATGGATCGAAGAGATTTTCTGAAAAAAGCGGCAGCAACTACGATGGCCGCTTCGTTAAGCTCCCAATTGTCGTACGGTGCACCGGATTCTTTCCCTTATCGCGTGCTAGGCCACACCGGAGAGAAAGTGTCTCTGATCGGGATTGGCGGCTATCACATCGGAATGGGATCGGACGAACAGGAAAGCATCCGCATCATACGCACGGCTCTCGATGGCGGCATCAACTTCCTCGATAATTGTTGGGACTATAACAATGGCGTCAGTGAAGAACGCATGGGCAAAGCGCTGCGCGATGGTTATCGTCAAAAAGCTTTTCTCATGACCAAAATTGACGGCCAGACGAAACAGGCCGCGACGCAACAACTGGAAGAATCTCTTCGCCGCCTGCAAACTGACCACATCGATCTTTTACAATTCCACGAAGTGATTCGCGAAACCGATCCCGCTCGAATCTTTGGCGAGGGCGGCAGCATGGAAGTGGCGCTTGCAGCCCGGAAACAAGGCAAGATCCGCTACATCGGGTTCACTGGGCACAAGAGTCCTGATATTCACCTGAAGATGTTGGATACGGCTTTCGCCCACCAATTCACCTTTGACGCCGTGCAGATGCCGCTCAATGTCATGGACGTGCACTATGATAGCTTCGAAAAGAAAGTTCTACCTGTGCTGGTGAAACACAACATCGGCGTGCTCGGCATGAAGCCCATGGGCGACAAGATTATTCTCAACAGCAAGACAGCCTCTGCCATCGAGTGCCTGCACTACGCTATGAATCTGCCCACCAGCGTGGTGATCACGGGCTGCGATTCAATCCTCATTCTTCAGCAGGCTTTCGAAGCCGCACGCACCTTCAAACCTATGGGCAAAGAGGAGATCGCTCAATTGCTCGCGAAAACTGCAGCTGCTGCGGATAAGGGAGAGTACGAACTCTATAAAACAACCTACAACTTCGACGGCACGTTTCAACACCCGCAGTGGTTGGGTTAGCGGGGCTGAGGTCGGCTAAAAAATGCTCGGCTCAATGCGAGTCGCGTGCTACGTGCGATCCGCTGCGCCCCACCAGGAAATCCAGATCGGCGCCTTTGTCCGCCTGCTGGACATGTTCCACGTAAAGTCGAAGCCAACCCCGCTCCGGAAGAGGCGGCGGAGTCCACTTTGACCTGCGGGCGGCGAGGGTAGCATCGTCAACCTCCAGGCGAAGCGATCGCGCAGGAACATCGAGCGCAATTATGTCTCCCGATTGCACGAGCGCGAGCGCGCCGCCCGCCGCAGCCTCCGGACAAACGTGCAGCACCACAGTTCCGTAAGCCGTGCCGCTCATGCGCGCGTCAGAAATACGAACCATGTCGGTTACGCCTTTGCGTAAGAGCTTCGAAGGCAGCGGCATGTTTCCTACCTCCGCCATACCCGGATACCCGCGCGGACCGCAATTCTTGAGCACCATTACGCAACTTTCATCGATATCCAGCGCCTCGTCATCGATCCGCACATGAAATTCTTCGATGGTTTCGAATACCACAGCCCGCCCGCGATGTTGCAACAAATGCGGACTCGCCGCCGATGGCTTGATCACAGCGCCATCGGGCGCAAGATTGCCACGCAAAACCGCGATTCCGGCGTTCGGCTTGAACGGCTCGGCGAAATGACGAATCACATCGCGATTCCAACACGGAGCATCGGCAACGTTTTTCCCGATCGTCTGTCCATTTACGGTCAACGCATCTCTGTTGAGGATGTTCGCCTCTGCTAAGTCGCGCAGCACAGTGGGCAATCCGCCGGCGTAGAAAAAATCTTCCATGAGATGTTTACCCGAGGGCTGAATATCCACCAGACATGGCATAGACGATCCCAGCCGATCGAAATCGTCCAGGCACAGGGGCACACCGATACGGCCTGCGATCGCAATTAAATGAATCACCGCGTTCGTCGACCCGCCAATGGCTGCGTTGGCGCGAATTGCGTTCTCAAAGGCCTCGCGTTTGAGAATTTTCGAAATGCGAAGATCTTCGTGAACCATTTGCACGATGCGGCGGCCCGTCATCTGAGCCAGAGTGTTGCGTCGCGCATCGACTGCAGGGATGGCCGCGTTGCCGGGCAAACTCATACCCAGCGCTTCCACCATGCTGGCCATGGTCGAGGCAGTGCCCATGGTCATGCAATGGCCCTTGGAGCGGTGCATGCAACTTTCCGCTTCATGGAACTCCTCGATCTTCATCTCGCCCAGGCGAACCTGATCGGCCATTTGCCACAGCCCGGTTCCCGATCCCAAGTCGCGGCCGTGAAACTTTCCGGAAAGCATGGGACCACCGGAAAGGCCGATGGTAGGCAGATCGCAAGACGAGGCTCCCATCAGAAGCGACGGCGTGGTCTTGTCGCAACCCATGAGCAGAACCACTCCGTCGATGGGATTGCCGCGAATCGATTCTTCCACATCCATGCTCGCCAGGTTCCGAAACAGCATCGCGGTGGGCCGCAGTTGCGGTTCGCCCAACGACATCACAGGGAATTCCAGCGGAAAGCCGCCAGCTTCCCACACACCGCGTTTCACAAATTCGGCGAGTTCGCGAAAGTGAGCGTTGCACGGCGTCAACTCCGACCAGGTATTGCAAATCCCGATCACCGGTCGCCCATCGAACAAGTCATGCGGCCAGCCCTGGTTTTTCATCCAGCTCCGGTAAAGGAAACCGTCTTTGCCCTCGCGTCCGTACCATTCCTGGCTGCGCAGTTTGGTCATTGCTCCATCCTTGAGTTCGATTCGTGGGAATTGGATTGGATCGAATCCCGATGTGCTCGATAATAACGTAAACTCATCGGGTAAACGTCATCTTGAAACAGGGTTTTTCTTGACGAGAAGCCACGAGTAGAAGATGATCTCGCTACTCACATCACTGTCAAAGGATCGAAACATGTCTCATCCATCATCATCCTTGCGAAATCAATTTGTCTCGAGTAGACCGGGCCGCGCATTGCGTGCGGTCATTGCGTTTGCACTGCTTGCTTCAGCGTGGGCATGGTCCGCAGACAATCCTAAGAAAGCTTTGCAGATATATTTTGTTGACGTTGAGGGAGGGCAGGCGACTTTGTTTATCACTCCGGTGCACCAGTCCTTGCTCATCGATACCGGCTGGCCGGGAAAACGGACGGGATGCCGACCGCATTGTTGCAACAGCAAAAAAGGCGGGGATCGATAAGATTGATTACGTCTTGATTACTCACTTTCATGCTGACCATGTGGGAGGATTACCTGATCTAGTCGCTCGAATTCCGATCGGGACCGTTCTTGATCACGGCGACAATCGCGAGAGCACTGACGCCCCAACGGTGGCGGGTTGGAAGGCCTACCAAGAACTGGTCGCGGCGAAGAAGTTCAACCGCCTGACTCTCAAGCCTGGAGATACTCTTCCGATCAAGGGAATTAAGGCCACTGTCATAAGCTCCGACGGAGCCGTAATCGATCACAGTCTGCCGGGCGCTGGACAGGAAAATCCCAGTTGCAACAGCGCGGAACAGTATCCCACCGATCAGACTGAGAATCGACGTTCCCTGGGAACGCTCTTCACCTTCGGCAAGCTGAGAATTTTGGATTTGGGCGATCTTACGCGCGACAAGGAAATGGAATTGGTGTGTCCAAAGAACAAGCTGGGTGCAATCGATATCTACATCGTCTCGCATCATGGCTGGTACCAAAGCAACAGCCCTGCATTCCTGAATGCAATCGCGCCTCGTGTTGCGATTATGGATAACGGAGCCAAGAAGGGCGGCACGCCATCCGCGTGGGACATTATTGAAAAATCGCCTCGTCTCGAAAACCTGTGGCAGTTGCACTTCTCGGAAGAAGGTGGCGCGGCCCACAATGTGGCTCCGGAATTTATCGCCAATCCGGAGGGAACGGATGCCGCAAATTATCTGCAATTAACTGCCTGGCCTGATGGCAACTTCGAGGTCTTCAATTCTCGAACGCAGCAAAGCAAACGCTATTCAATGCAATAGGTTAAATCTGCTTGTTCTTGTTGAACGATTTAGCGGAATTCTTGTGCTGTGTAGACGAAGGCTGTGAGGCATTTTGAAAAATTACAAAATCGCGGTGATCGAAGGAGACGGGATCGGGCACGAAGTCGTGCCCGAAGGTCTTCGAGTTCTGGAAGCCGCCGGGCGACGCTATGACACTAATTTTTCCTGGCAGCACTTTGATTGGAGTTGCCAGCGCTATCTGAAGACCGGCCGGATGATGCCCGAGGATGGGCTGGACCAGTTGCGCGGCTTCGATGCCATCTTCCTTGGCGCCGTCGGATATCCCAGCGTGCCAGATCATATTTCGCTCTGGGGATTGTTGATCCCGATCCGCCGCGCGTTTCAGCAATACGTCAATCTGCGACCGGTGCGCTTACTTCGCGGCGTGGATTCGCCGGTCAAAGGATTTCCGCCTGGAAATATCGACTTCTGTATTGTCCGCGAAAATAATGAAGGAGAATACTCCGAAGTTGGAGGCCGTCTCTACCGCGATCAGGACGCCGAATCGGCCATACAGGAAGCGGTGTTCACCCGGCGCGGCTGTGACCGCATCATGACCTACGCGTTCGATCTGGCACGGACACGCGGACGCCTTGTCACGTCGGCCACGAAATCAAATGGAATTATTCACAGCATGCCCTTCTGGGATGAACGTTTTGCCGCCGTTGCGAAAAACTTCCCCGACGTTCGCACGGACCAATACCACATCGACATTCTCACCGCTCATTTTGTTCGCCATCCCGAGTGGTTCGACGTAGTTGTCGCATCGAATTTGTTCGGAGATATTTTGTCCGATCTCGGCGCTGCTGTTGTTGGCTCCATCGGTTTGGCTCCCGCGGCCAATCTGAATCCGGAGCGACAGTTCCCCTCCATGTTCGAACCGGTGCATGGTTCAGCTCCGGACATTGCAGGTAAAGGCATCGCCAACCCCATCGCACAAATCTGGACGGGAGCCATGATGTTGGACCATCTCGGAGAAGCGAAAGCAGCGCGAGCCGTCGAAAAGGCCTTTGAGAAAGTGCTGGCCGAGTCAGATATTCGCACGCCTGACCTCGGTGGTAAGGCCAACACTAAAGCAGTTGCTGATGCCGTCTTGCATGAAATATCCGCAGTAACCGAACCGAAATGAGCTTCCCTGCACCAGTGGCCGTCGAACACAGCGCCAGGCGCAGGATTGCGCTTCGTATACTTCCCTTCCTCTGGTTGCTCTACGTGATTGCTTTCCTCGACCGTGTCAACGTCGCCTATGCGGGATTGCAAATGTCTCAGGATTTGCACTTCAGCGACCGTGTGTTCGGGCTGGGCGCTGGAATCTTTTTCATCGGCTACGTTGTGTTGGAAATCCCCGGAGCGCTGATTGTCGAGCGCTGGAGTGCGCGGCGATGGATTGCCCGCATCATGATCTCGTGGGGAATCATCACTGTGTTTGTGGGCTTCGTCCACACATCGCACCAGTTTTATATGGTCAGATTTTTGCTTGGCGCGGCCGAAGCCGGCTTCTTTCCCGGAGTGATCGTATATCTCACGCATTGGTTCTCACGGCGCGATCTCGCGAAGGCAGTCGCATCTTTCATGGCCGCTCAGCCGCTCGCCAACTTAATAGGCTCACCGCTTGCGGGACGGGTTTTGCTGATTCATTGGTACGGTCTCGAAGGTTGGCGCTGGCTGTTTATTATCGAAGGCATTCCGGCTGTGATCATGGGGATTGTCACATTTTTTTATCTGACGGACTGGCCCAGCCAGGCGGGCTGGCTACCGCAAGAAGAATGCGAATGGATCACTGGCGAACTGAAACGCGAGAAGGAAGCAAAGATCGCCGTGCGTTCCTGGACAGTGAAGGAAGCGCTTCAGCAACGCGAGGTCATCTTGCTCACGTTGATTTATTTTCTAGCTGCCACCGGCATCTATGGCTTCTCGATTTGGTTTCCGACCATCCTGAAGCGAGCGTCAGGATTCTCCACTTTGACGGTCACATTGCTGGTGTGCCTTCCTTATCTCGCAGCATTGGCGGCAACTTTATTAAACGGATGGCATTCCGATCGAACGCAAGAACGGCGTTGGCACACCGCTGGTCCTCTCTTCGTCGCTGCGGGGGCGCTTTTTTTCGTGATCATCTGTGGCGCTCACTTTTGGCTCACGCTCGGATTCTTTACCATCTTCGCCACCTGTATTTACGGCTACCAGCCTTGCTTTTGGTCCCTACCCACAGCGACCTTGGGCGAGTCGGCTGCTGCGGCTTCGATCGGATTGATCAATTCCGTTGGCAACCTGGGTGGATTTGCTGGACCGTTTATCGTCGGCTACCTTGTGACCCGCAGCGGTACTTTCACTTCCGGTTTGGTTTGGCTGCTGGTCAATCTTTTGGGCGCTGGAGTTCTGGTGCTCTGTCTCGGTGGCTTCACGTCTCGCAGGCTTCCTTCGGAAGTTAGAACGAAACCTCTACCGGCTCTCCCTTAAACGTTACGTTGCGCGTGGCTTTGGCCAACTGCACCACAATGGGTTTCGGTTCTGGCGACAGCATGCGCGAGCCGGCGGCTAACTGTAGGTTCAGTGTCCTGCGCGCATCGTTCCAGGTCATCTGGATTCCACTCCAATCTCCTTTGCGATAGTTGAAAGAAATGCCGTCGTCTTCGTAAAGCAAGAACGAGGCATCGGCGCCGGGATAGATCGAAATGGAAAGCGGTCCATCGACTTTCTCGTCGACAAACTGTTTCACCGGACCAAGCGGCACGAATCGATCCCGCGCGAACATAAAGTGGCATGGTTTCGAGATCAACCGGACGGCTGATTTCGTGACCGCCTTCAATGCGTTCGCCCGTCCAAAAATCGTACCAAGTTGATGCGGGGAGATAGACTCGACGAGCGGTCGCTCCCTTCTCGACCACTGGAGCAACCAGCACACTCTTCCCCCACAAATACTGGTCTCCGCACTCGACGGCTTTTGGATCGTTGGGAAAGTGCAACCACAAAGGACGCATGATCGGCATTCCTGTGATAGTACATTCGTGCACTGCGCTGTAAAGGTAGGGCAACATGCGGTAACGCAGTTCAAGATATTTTCTGCAGATTGGCTCCACGCGCTCATCGTGCAACTGGCTGGAATCTGGAATCGCGGCGCCGTTGTAATTCCTGATTTCTACAGGACCCGGATCGCCGGTATTCCAGCCCCACGGAAGACGCAACTTCCATGTGCGTCCATGACAACGGAAGAGCGGACAAAATGCCCCGAACTGGAACCAGCGAACATATAACTCGGCGGTAAACTCCGGGGTAGGAACAAATCCTCCAATGTCCGTACCCCAATACGGAATGCCAGTGAGTGCAGTGTTCAACGCGATGGGAAGATGAGTCTTCAGCGTTTCCCAGGTGGAGTACACATCTCCCGACCAGAGGAACGAAGCATATCGCTGCATGCCGGCGTAGCCGTTGCGATGCAACGCATAAGGACGCTCGTTCGGACGATCAATTTGTGGACCTTCCCAGTACAGGCGATTCCTGACCAGGCGCGATGGAATATCAAGCGGATCGCCTTCATCTGGCCACCATCCGTCGACGCCCAGCGCAAAATCTTTGCGATGCTCATCCCAGTGGCAACTGGCTTCTTCGTCATCAAAGCGCGAAACGTCGCACGGATCGTGAACCATTCCGCGAAGCCTGTCTGAAAGAATTACAACGTGCATCACCGCGCGAAAATGCTCATCGTGCAATTCGTCAAGCATTTGTTTGGGGTCGGGAAAGACGCGAGAATTCCATACAAACGAGCCATTCTCCGTGTTCCAGCCCGAGGGGCAGAAACCTGTTCCCAGATAAATCAACGCGTCGCAAGGCAATTTTTTCTCACGAAAGGTCTTGGCTTCGGCAAGCACTTCCTCACGGCTCGCGAGTGTGCGGTGCGATTGCTGATAGCCGAAACTCCATAACGGAGGCATCTCCGCATGGCCCGTGAGACGTGCGTATTCAGCCATAATCGTGGCGGGATCAGCCGAAGCGACGAAAAAAAGATCGAGCGGAAGCGCGGCGCTTGGGCTTACGGGTTGAAATTTCGCTTGTGCTCCGGTGAGGTCAAAAGTGCCGAAGGGCTGATGAAAAAATATCGCCCACCCGGATGACCCGATGATCCAGGGAATGGGGACACGGCCGCCATGCGTGGCTAGCTTGTAGCCGCCTTGTCCACTGCGCATCGGGTCGGTTGATCCGCGGCGATCGAATTGTGGCCCACCCTCCCCTAAACCGAACAGTAGTGCACTCCCGCTCAGAAAAGACAGGACACCGGTGTTCTCGTCCCAAGCGAACTGCTGAACTGCATTTCCGCGTTCGTCGGTAACAGTGATGTTGACGGGGTGGAAAGAAACCTTGAGCCGGAGATTTCCCAGAGCGATCTCGTGCGCAGGCTCCGCGCGCAGCGTTGCCGCGGGTGCGCCCCAGGATTCCTGAACAAGAGATCCGTCAGACGGTATCGATGTTTCCGCAACGCCGTTGAGCGGAAACATGCTCAGCCGGAAGGTGTGCGCACTCACGGACGAGATCTGCATCTCTACCTGCTGCCCTGCGATGGATGTGGTTTCCTGGGCGCCTCCCTGCTTGGGAGGAATAACTAAGGCGGTGGACGCGGCGACCAGACCTTTCAAGACTTCCCGGCGATTCCATTTTTGACTCATAAATTAATCCCCTACTTCTCGGACCAGCCATTGTAGCGGAAGTGAACAAATCCAGAAAACGTTTACCACTTCTGCCGTATAATCCTCAGTCATCGGAACCATTGGACGGGAGAGAGTATTTTGCGGTGGCGAATCGCCATTCTAGTCAGTGTTGCAATTGCCGTCAGCTATCTTGACCGGCAGACCTTGCCGGTCGCAATCAAAGCAATCAGCAAAGATATTCCTCTCACCAACGTGCAGTTCTCCGACCTCCAGTCCGCCTTCTTATTTTCTTACGCGCTGATGTATGCGGGGGGCGGCAAGTTGGTCGACTACCTGGGAACGCATCGCGGTTTTACGGTGATTATGCTGTTTTGGTCGCTGGCCTGCGCAAGTCATGCCTTGGCTACCAGCTTCGCACTGCTCGCGACGAGTAGATTTCTGCTGGGAATGGGCGAGGGCGGCGGTTTTCCCGCCGCTACCCGGGCGGTCGCGGAGTGGTTTCCGACCAAAGAGCGGGCCACTGCGATGGGCATCATCAATGCTGGGACAGCAGTTGGAGCGGTGGTAGCTCCTCCCTTGATCGCGGCCGTTTTGGGCTATACGAACTGGCGCTGGATATTCGTCGTCACCGGCGCATTTGGTCTGCTCTGGGTCGCATGGTGGAACTGGAGTTATCGTCCTCCAGAAGCGGTCTCATCTCAGGTCGACGCGAGTGATGACGCTCCACCCATCCAACCTGCAGGTGAATTTCCATGGACACGATTGCTCAGCCTCCGCGAGACTTGGGGACTCGTGAGCGCCAAATTCCTCAGCGATGCGGCTTGGTTCTTTTATCTATTCTGGCTGCCGAAATATCTCTACGACGCTCGTGGCTTTGACATTAAAGCGGTCGGCACATTTGCCTGGATGCCAAGCGCTGCCGCCGGTATAGGTTGTCTGCTCGGCGGAGGATTTTCGAGTTATCTGATTCGCCGGCAATTCTCACTCGGCACAGCGCGGAAACTTGCGCTAGGCATGGGCGCGGTACTGATGCCTTTTGTCATTCTCATTCCGCACGTCGCCGTGTCCTGGGCCATCTCTCTCTTCTGCCTGGCTTATTTCGGACAGCAGTCCTGGTCGACGCTCGTCATGGTTCTGCCCACGGATCTATTCCCGCAGAATATTGTCGGCTCCGTAGCGGGATTGGTCGGCTTTGGCGGGGCCATGGGCGGAATTGTCTTTGGAGAAATCGTCGGGTATTTACTGGACCACGGCTTCGGTTACGGCGTGGTGTTCGGCCTAGCGGGGACGCTTCATATCACTGCATTTTTGATTATTCTCATTGCTGTTCCCGCAGTGCAACCTTTGTCTCTGGAAAGCAAGTTCAGTTACGGGAGAGCTTGATGAGAATCACCGAGATTCGGACTCGCGTTGTGCGCTGGACTGGAAAAACAGTTCCACTGCCTCCGCACTTTTGCACCAACCCCATGGATCTTCTGCAACTGCCCGAAGCCTCAATGCAGACGTTCACCTTTCACGGCTGGCTGATCGTCGAAGTGTTTACTGATAACGGCCTCGTAGGGCTGGGCAATGCAGCTCTCGCTCCTCAGGTAACGAAGCAGGTAATCGATCTTTATCTCAAGCCGCTTTTGATCGGGCAGGATCCGTGGGATATCGAGCGCCTGTGGCAACACATGTATCGCAAGACGATGGCATTTGGCCGCAAAGGAATCGGGATGGTTGCGATCAGTGCAGTCGATATTGCTCTGTGGGACCTGCTCGGAAAATCGGCCAAACAGCCCGTGTACCGCCTGCTTGGAGGCCGAACGAAAACGCGCATTCCGGTTTATGCCTCCCGCCTGTACAGTGTGGAACTGAGCGAACTGGCGGCAGAAGCGAAGCGCTATAAAGATGAAGGCTACCAGACCATGAAACTCCGCTTTGGCTGGGGACCTGCCGACGGCGCTCGCGGCATGCAGCGCAATCTCGACCTGGTTCGTACCGTACGCGAAAGCGTTGGCGAGGAAATCGACATCATGGCCGATGCCTATATGGGCTGGACTCTCGATTACGCCAAACGGATGCTTCCCTTGCTCGAGCCCTTTCATTTGCGCTGGCTGGAAGAACCGGTAATTCCCGACGATATCCACGGTTATGCCGAGCTTAAATCCTACGGACGAATTCCGATTGCGGGCGGCGAACATGAGTTCACGCTTTACGGCTTCCGGGATTTGCTGGAAGCACGCGCGCTCGATTACATCCAGTTCGACACCAATCGTGTGGGCGGCATAACTCAGGCCCGCAAAATCGCAGCCATGGCGGAAGCTTATTCCATACCTGTAATTCCTCATGCCGGCCAGATGCACAATTACCACATTGTCATGGCCAGCTTGAATTCGCCGATGGCAGAATATTTTCCCGTTGTCGATGTGGAAGTCGGCAACGAACTTTTCTGGTACATCTTTCAGGGCGAACCCAGAGCAGAAAATGGCAGCATCGATCTACACGACAACACTCCGGGCCTCGGACTGACCATCAATGAAACCGGGCTCGAGCGATTCGAAGTATTCGAATAATTCTTTGAGGACAAAATCATACTCATGACACAACTCATTCAAATTAAAAAAGGGAGCGTTCGGCGGGTGGCCCTAGTCGAGGAGCCCAATATCCGCTTGCTGGATACTTGTACTTCAATCTACGAACTCGCTCATCTTGCCATAGCCTCAGACATGAAGCTCAGCGACATCGCGCGACAGAGGGCCAGACAAGATACTCTCGATTACGACTCCATCTATAGCGGTCGCTCAGACTGGCAATTACTTCCGGCGATCGACCATCCTGATGAAGCCGCGCGTTGCCTGATTTCCGGTACAGGATTAACCCATCTCGGCAGCGCACGCAATCGGCAGTCCATGCACGAACTCGCCGCAGAGAATCTGACGGACAGCATGAAGATATTCCAGTGGGGCGTCGAAAACGGACGTCCACCGGAAGGCAGCATCGGGATACCTCCGGAGTGGTTCTACAAAGGCACCGGTTGCGCATTACGCGCCCACGGAGAACCGCTCGATGTTCCGCCCTACGCAGAGGACGGTGGCGAAGAAGCAGAGATCGCCGGCGTCTACCTCGTTGCTCCCGATGGACGGCTCTATCGCATCGGAATGGCTGTAGGAAACGAATTTTCTGACCATCAATTCGAAAAGAAAAATTATCTCAATCTCGCCGGCTCCAAACTTCGCACCTGTGCACTGGGGCCAGAACTCGTGGTTGATCCAGAATTCCAATCCGTGCCCGTAGCCGCAACCATCGAACGGGAAGGAAATATTCTTTGGACCAAGACTTTCCGCAGCGGTGAATCTGAAATGTGCCACAGCCTGCAAAACATCGAGCATCATCATTTCAAATACGAAGCGCATCGCCGTCGGGGAGACATCCATGTGCACTTCTTTGGCACGGACTGCCTGAGCTTCAGCGATCACATTCGTTTGCAGCATGGAGACGTCATGCAGATTGCCGTCGAAGGTTATGGCCGCCCGCTGCGAAACCCTGTCCGTGTAAATAGTTCGAAACCTGCACTTGTGAACGTGATTTCTCTGGGATGAGTGATCTATGTCAAAACCGAACGTAGCAATCCTGGGATTGGGCATCATGGGCTCGGGCATGGCCCGGCGTCTGCTCTCCGCAAATTTTTCACTGACTGTCTACAACCGGGATCGCACCAAGAGTATTCCCTTCGCCGCCGAGGGGGCGTTCGTAGCTGAGACGCCGCGTGAAGCCGCGTCCCGCGCCCAGATTATTCTCAGCATGGTAGCGGACGATGCCGCTTCCCGGCATATGTGGCTCGGTGACAGCGGAGCTTTGGCCGGCATCTCCCCGAGTTCGGTCTTGATCGAATCCAGCACGCTGAGCCTCGGCTGGATTAAGGAGCTCGAAAGCGCTGCGGCTCAACTGGGCTGCGAATTTCTGGATGCGCCTGTTACGGGAAGCAAACCCCAGGCAGCATCTGGAGAACTGCTTTTTCTAGTCGGGGGCTCCGTAGACGCACTCGATGCGGCGCGGCCCGTGTTCTCGGTGCTCGGTCGCGATGCGATCCATTTAGGCCCGAGCGGAAGCGGCGCTCTCATGAAGCTCATCAACAACTTCATGTGCGGAGTGCAGGCCGCATCTTTTGCGGAGGCTCTGTTTCTGGCCAATGCTGGCGGGCTCGATCGCGATAAGGCCGTGTCGATCCTCGTTGGGGGCGCGCCCGGAAGCGGAATCGTCAAGCGGATAGCAGAGCGATTGGCTACCAACGACTACACCCCACAGTTTGCCCTGCGCTGGATGGCCAAAGATCTGACTTATGCCATCGGCAGCGGCGCGGCTAAGGGGGTTTCCCTGCGAACCGCGACGGCCGCGCTCGCCGTGTTTAAGGAAGCGATTGCTGAAGGCCACGGCGATGAAGACTTTTCAGCCGTCACAAAATCGACTGAAAGACTGACGAACTCATAACTCGCGGAAAGAAAAAATGAAACCTGGTTTGGTAACGCTCCGGAGTTCTTCTTCGATCCTCATTTTTATTCTGTGCTTCTCTGCTTTTTCTCTCGCGCAAAAGCACGGCACTAAGCCACCGCCGACACCGGGGCCCATGTTGAGCCAGGGGATCGAGAACTATGACACTCCTGACTTCACGTTAAGCCTGGTGCGATCCTCTCAGACCATCGCCGCGCTCAAACCCAAAGGAGGTGACGGCTTCGACTTCACGCCCGGAGATCTGCTGACTGAACGTTCGCAAAACGGATACTTTCATCTCGGCGATCTTACCCTTCGCTTGCGGGCGGAAGGCTCGACGAATTGGGCGAACTATTCGACCGCCACAATGCGCGCGCCGGTGCAATCGCTGCCCACATCAGCGAACGTGTTGGCTATTGCCGACCTCACGTCTACGCTGCCTGCCGATATTCCGCTGCGGATCACCAGAACATGGGCAGTAGAGGGCGGGAAACTTATCTTGCGTTTCGCATTAACCAACAAATCAACGAGGACCGTTCAGATCGGCGCATTAGGCATTCCCCTGATCTTCAACAATGTGCTAAACAACCGGTCACTGGAGCAGGCTCACGCGATTTGTTCGTTTTACGATCCCTACATCGGCGAAGACGCCGGCTATCTGCAAGTAACGCGGCTGAATGGCCACGGTCCCGCGCTACTAGTTGTCCCCGACGGCAAAACTCCCTTCGAGGCTTACAACCCCATTCTCGACAGGCCCGGCCACTGGGGTGCAGCGCCAGTATTCACCGATCCCACGCCACGCGGCATCACCTTCGAGGGATTCTACGAATGGATGGTTCACAGCCAGGCCTACGCCGAAAATGAATGGAAGAACGCGCAGCCCTGGAACGCTCCCACCAGCCTTACTCTTGCGCCCGGCGAGTCAAAAACGTACGGGCTAAAGTTTCTCGTCTCCGATTCGATTCGACATATCGAGACCACGCTTGCAGACAATAATCGGCCGGTCGCGGTTGGCGTGCCAGGATACGTACTGCCTCAAGACATCGACGCGCGCCTGTTCCTCAAGTACGGCAAGCCCGTCACTTCTGTGAAGGTTGAACCGCCATCGGCGATTGAGATTCGCGAAGATTCGTCTGCCAAAAACTGGAGAGCATACACATTACGCGGCAAGACATGGGGGCGCTCTCGTTTAACTGTTACTTACGACGACGGAACAGTCCAGACCATCTATTATTTTGTGATTAAGCCAGCCACGCAGGCCATCGCGGATCTGGGACACTTTCTCACCACTCGGCAGTGGTTTGCCGATTCGAACGACCCGTTCCACCGCGCTCCTTCAGTAATCACTTACGACCGCGAGTCCAACCATATGGTGCTGCAAGACAGCCGCGTGTGGATCGCCGGACTGAGCGACGAGGGCGGTGCGGGTTCTTGGCTGGCCGCGATCATGAAGGAACTGATCCAACCCAACAAAGAAGAACTCGACAAACTCCAGCAGTTCGTCGACGGTGTGCTGTGGGGCGGCTTGCAATCCAAGGACGGACCTCACCAATACGGCGTGCGCAAGAGTCTTTTCTATTACCAACCCGACCAGATGCCGCCGAACTACTACGACACTAACTTTGACTGGAAATCCTGGACCAGCTGGAATAAGCAAGCCTCGGAAGCTGTCGATCGTTCTTACGATTATCCCCACGTCGCCGCGGCATACTGGGTACTCTACCGCCTGGCTCGCAATCATCAGGGCTTGGTCACCAACCATCCTTGGGACTGGTATTTGAATCATGCCTACGAGACTTCGATGGCGATGACCACCTATGCCAAAGATCTGGCAGTGTTCGGTCAAATGGAAGGCACCATCTTCGTGCAGATCCTAGCTGATCTGAAAGCCGAAGGAATGAATACTCAGGCCGAAGCTCTGGAAGCCAAGATGCGGGAGCGCGCCGATCGCTGGAGGAAGGAAGCGTACCCCTTCGGCAGCGAAATGCCATGGGACTCCACAGGGCAAGAAGAGGTCTACGCCTGGACAAAATATTTTGGTTACCAAGATAAGGCCAAGGTAACACTGGATGCGATTCTCGGATACGATCCGGCGATCCCTCATTGGGGCTACAACGGAAGCGCTCGCCGATATTGGGATTTTATCTTTGCAGCCAAAGACCGGAGGCTCGAAAGACAATTGCATCATTACGGTTCTGGACTGAATGCAATTCCTGTCCTGGCCGAATATCGCGAACACCCTGACGATTTTTATTTGTTACGAGTCGGTTATGGTGGAACGATGGGCGCACTCACAGACATCGACCAGGAGGGTTTTGATTCGGCAGCATTCCATTCGTTCCCGGACATGCTTCAACCCGATCCGCTCACCGGCGACAACGGCCCGAACGTGTTTGGGCATGCCTGGAATACCGCAACCTATATCGTGAATCATCCGGATTTCGGCTGGGTCGCATTCGGGGGCAATCTAGCAGTGCAAGGCAGCGTGATCACGGTCACTCCACGCGATTCATTCCGATCGCGAATTTACGTCGCGCCGCTGGGACTTTGGCTGACTCTTGATGCGGGCACCTTTGAAGGTGTGGAAGTAAATTTCAAGACCGGCATCGTGCGAGTAGGACTCACCGGTGCCAGCGAAGTTACTCCGGAAGCCCGTTTAAGAGTGGAACAGCCGGCTAAGGTCGGTGGCATCGGGAGTTATCAGCCAGTGTCGACTCTTAGGTCAGAGCGGAATGCCTACGTTGTTCCGCTACAGAAAGAAACAACTTGGGTGAAACTTAGTACTAGCCATTGATCTTCAGCTTGTTGGCACGGCACGGCAAACGCTTTCTATAGCTAGGGTGCCGGCCATGGTACGTTACCGACACTATGGTAAGATGCGGAGTTTATGAGGGTGGTTTTTAGCGGGTGAGGGTGAGTATTTAGCGGGTTTGGTATGGATATCCGGGAGATCGCGCGGCGGGCGAAGGTATCGACGGCGACGGTGTCGCGGGCGATTAATCGTGTACCGACGGTAGATCCGCAGTTGGCCAAGCGGGTGTGGAAGGTGGTGGATGAGCTTGGCTATTATCCGAATACGCAGGCGCGGGCGCTGGTTTCGGGGCGCAGCCGGTTGTTTGGCCTGATCGTTTCGGAGATTACGAATCCGTTTTTTCCGGAGATCGTGCAGACCTTTGAGAATCAGGCGGTGGAGAACAACTACGAGATTCTGGTCACCTCGACGGTGCATGATCCGAAGCGGATGGAATCATCGGTGCGGCGCATGATCGAGCGCCGGGTGGACGGAGTCGCGATTCTGACCTTCGGCATGGAAGAAACGCTGATCGAGCATTTGCGGTTCCGCAAAGTTCCGCTGGTGTTCATCGATGTGGGGCCGGACGTGCCGGGCATCGCCAACATCCGCATCAACTATCAGAACGGAATCCGGCAGGCAGTGCAGCACTTGGCGGCGCTGCGGCACACGCGCATCGCGTTTGTGACCGGGCCACTGCATTTGAAGTCGGCGCTGGCGCGGCGCGACGCTTTCAAGCTGGCGATGACGGAGATCGGACTTTCCGCGGAACTGATCGTAGAGGGCGACCACCGAATGGAAGGCGGGATGCGGGCGCTGGTGGAGCTGAACCGGCTGAGCCACCGGCCGACGGCGGTGCTGTGCTCGAATGACATGACGGCGATTGGGGTGATGCGCGAGGCCTACGATCACAACATTCGGATTCCAGATGACCTGTCGGTGGTGGGTTTCGACGATATCCGCATGGCGGAGTTTACGATTCCGCCGCTGACGACGGTGCAGATGTCGCAACACGAGCTGGCGAAGATCGCCTTTCGGGCGTTGATGAACGAAGTGGAAAGCGATCCGGCGGTGCCGCAGCACAATAAATATGAGCTGGTGACGAGCCTGGTGCTGCGGCGTTCGACGGCTCTGGCTCCGGCGGGAGGACACGCGAACACGCCACTGAAAGCGAACCGGAGCGCTGGATCGCGCAAGCTGCCGGCTGGCTAGCCTTCATGAGCTTGCGCGTTTTACTAATCCAAGACAGAGATGAGGGTGAGGAAAAGAGGGTTGCAAATGGGCAGCCATGGGAATAGTCTAGTTTCCGCTTGTTTCCAGTAAACGATTACCGCGCCATTGGGTGCGTGCTGAGGAGTTTCGACTCAGCAGACACCCTGGGGAAGTGATACAACCAGAGCCATGCTAGAGCATCTGCGGGAAGAAGTGCTGGAGGCCAACCTGGAGTTGGTGCGTCAAGGCTTGGTGCTGTACACCTTTGGCAATGTAAGCGGGATCGCGCGCGACGATGGGCTGGTGGTGATCAAGCCGAGCGGCGTGCCCTATGCGGAGATGAAGCCCGAACACCTGGTGGTGACCGACCTGAGCGGAAACATCGTGGAAGGAACTTTGCGGCCCTCTTCGGATTTGCCGACGCATCTGGTGCTGTACAACCAGTTTGCCGCCATCGGTGGAGTAGCGCATACGCACTCTGAATATGCTACGGCATGGGCGCAGGCACGGAAACCGATTCCGTGTTTCGGCACGACGCACGCGGATTATTTCCACGGTCCGATGCCGGTGACCTCCGAGATGAGCGCCGCCGCGATTGCCGACGCGTACGAGAAAAATACCGGCCACGCCATCGTTGAGAGTTTAAAAATGACGGACCCATTGGCGACTCCGGGCGTGCTGGTCGCCAACCACGGGCCCTTCGCTTGGGGAGCCGATGCCACGGCGGCGACGCACAACGCGGTGATTCTGGAGGCGATCGCGCGCATGGCCTACTTCACGCTTGGCATCAATCCAGCGGCTGAAGCGGTGGGCAACGCGCTCCACGACAAACACTATCTGCGCAAACACGGCAAGAACGCGTATTACGGGCAGACATCTTACGATCAAACCAGAAGCGCAGATGTGCACAAAGATAAAGATAAAAATAAAAATAGTAGTAATTAAAGATAAAGACGACAAGAGCAAAAAGAAGGACAAGCCATGATGATGCTGCTCGCGCTCGCCGTGCCCGCCCGACTGGTGCACCTTTCCGCCATCGATGTTGTGATCGTGGTGTTTTATTTTGCGCTGGTGCTGGCCATCGGCTGGTATTTGAAAGGGCGTTCGAACACCGGCGAAGACTTCTTCATGGCGGGACGGGAGATGACGGCGTGGGTCGCGGGTCTGAGTTTTCTTTCCGCTAATCTGGGCGCGCTCGAGTTAATGGGGTGGGCGGGATCGGCCTACCAGTACGGCATTCTGGCCACGCACTGGTATTGGATCGGGGCCATACCGGCGATGCTGTTTCTGGCGCTGGTGATGATGCCGTTCTACTACATTTCAAAAACGCATTCCGTGCCCGGATATTTGCAACTGCGTTTCGGCGAGCCGTCGCGCGCGCTGTCCGCGGTTTCGTTCGCCTTCATGACCGTGCTGATGAGCGGCGTCAACATGTTTGCCATGGCCAAGGTCATGCAGATCGTGCTGGGCTGGGACATTAACTTCAGCATCTGGGTTTCGTCGATCACGGTCGCGATTTATGTGACATTGGGTGGGTTGCGCTCGGCGATCTTCAACGAAGTGCTGCAGTTTTTTCTGATCTGGGCGGGCGCTCTGCTGATTCCGATTCTCGGCCTGTACGAGGCCGGCGGCTGGACGAACCTGAAGCTGCAGATCGCGCAGCGCGCTTCGGAGCAGTACGTTCACCTGTGGTCGGGACTGGGATCGTTCAGTAACAATCCGATGGGCATTCACTGGACTGGCATTGTGTTCGGGCTGGGCGCGGTGATCTCGATGGGTTACTGGACGACGGACTTTCTGGTGGTGCAGCGCATTCTGGCGGCGAAAGATATTCGCAGCGCGGAGATGGCGCCGATCATCGGAGCGGGTTTCAAGATGTTTGTGCCGATCATCGTGATCCTGCCGGGGCTGCTGGGCTTGGCTGTGTTGCCGGAGAAGCTCGTACCGGAATCGATCGCCGCGGCGACCGGAGCTCATAGCTATAACGATGTGCTGCCGTTGATGCTGGCGCGCTATTGTGGTCCGGGGCTGCTTGGCCTGGGAGTTACAGCGCTGATTGCGGGCTTCATGTCGGGCATGGCGGGGAATGTGAGCGCCTTCACCACAGTCTGGACGTATGACATTTATCGCCCGCTGATCAACAGCAAGGGCAGCGACCATCATTACGTGAACATGGGGCGATGGACCACAGTGATCGGGGTGCTGATCAGCGTGGGGACGGCGTACCTGGTGATGCAGTTTGCCAGTATCATGGATTACGTGCAGGCGCTGTTCAGCTTTTTCATCGCGCCGCTGTTCGGCACGGTCGTGCTGGGCATGTTGTGGAAGCGCGCGACCGGCGCGGGCGGATTCTGGGGCCTGCTGTGCGGAACGCTTTCCTCGGTCGGCATGTGGACCTGGGTAAAGCTGGATCCTACAGCTTTGCGCTATGTAGCGCTCTCGCCCGATGCGAAGGGGTTGGCGCAGGATATGTACCAAGCGTTGTGGTCGTTTCTGGTTTGCGTGGTGGTGACGGTGGGAGTAAGTCTGGCGACGAAACCGGTGCCGGACGCGCAGTTGACAGGACTGGTGTATGGGATGACGGAGATCCCGTCGGTGGGGGACGTGCCACTGTATCAGAAGCCGCTGTTCTGGGCGGCGGTGGTGACAGTGGTGTTCTTCGTGCTGAATATTATTTTCTGGTAAATGGGTTTGCTGAAAGCTATCGGGGAAGTGGGATGGTAAAAGAGATTAGGGTCTGGGGCTTGGGAAAAAGAGATCGGGAAGGGCGCGGCTTCAGCCGTGCCGCCATGAGCATAATTTTAGGAACAGGGCTTTAGCCCCTGAGGGCAGGATGATGAGGCAAGCGAGATGATATCGATCTGGTTTTTCATCGGGATATCGCTGGCGGTAAACGGCGCGCTGATCCTGGCGGCGGGGATTTACCAACTGATCGATCCGCCGTTGAATCCGGGGATTGTGCTGTTCAACTTGCACGCCAACGTGTGGTGGGGAGCGGCGTTGCTGCTGTTCGGTCTTATTTATTGTTTCAAGTTCGCGCCCAGCCGTAAGGCCTGAAGCGCGCGTGAGGTTTGGCATGGCAGTGCATCACAGAAAAATGGTAATGGGAGTGATTGTGGGGAACCGTGGATTTTTCCCCGATCATCTGGCCAAAACGGGGCGGGAAGAGATTCTGCGCGCGCTCGGGGCGGCGAACATGGAAGCCATCGCGCTCACTCCGGAGGAGAGCAAGTACGGCGCGGTGGAGACGCGGGAAGAATCGCGACGCTGCGCCGAACTGTTCAAGCGCCATCGCGAGCGCATCGACGGCGTCATCGTCACGCTGCCGAACTTCGGCGAAGAGCGCGCCATCGCCGACGCCCTGCGCCTGGCCGATCTCCACGTGCCGGTGTTGATTCAGGCCACACCCGACGATCCGCGACAGATGACCATCGCTTCGCGCCGCGACAGCTTCTGCGGCAAGATGTCGGCCTGCAACAATCTTCGCCAGTACGGCATTCCCTACTCCATCACCACGCTGCATACCGAGAGCCCCGACTCTGCCGAGTTTGTTCATGACCTCGAGTGGTTTGCCGCCGTATGCCGTGTAGTGAAGGGATTCCGTAACCTGCGCGTGGGCGCGATCGGCGCCCGCCCGACCGCCTTCAACACCGTGCGCTATAGCGAAAAGATATTGGAGTCGCACGGCATCTCGATTGAGACGCTCGATCTCTCTGAAGTGCTCGGCCGCATCGAACGCATGAAAGACAACGACGATTATGCTCAGGCCAAGCTCGCGGCCATCCATAAATATGTTGATGCCGGCAGCGTGCCCGCACCAGCATTAATGAAGATGGCGAAGCTGGGAGCGGTGGTCGACCAGTGGATGGCGGCGACCGAAGTCACCGTCAGCGCCGTGCAGTGCTGGACTTCGATTGAAGAAAACCTCGGCGTGGTTCCCTGCACCATCATGAGCATGATGAGCAACGAACTTTTGTCGAGCGCCTGCGAAGTGGATATCTGCGGCGTGCTGGGCATGCACGCGCTGCAACTCGCTTCCGGCACGCCTTCCGCGCTGCTCGACTGGAACAACAACTACGGCTCGGACCCGAACAAGGCAGTCTGCTTCCACTGCTCGAACCTGCCCAAACATTTTTTCCGTTCGGTGAAGATGGATTTTCAGCAGATCATCGCCGGCACCGTGGGCAAGGAAAATACATTTGGAACCTGCGTCGGACTAATCAAGCCGGAGCAGATGAGCTTCGCGCGCTTCTCGACCGACGACACCGCGGGCGCGATGCGCGGCTACGTCGGCGAAGGCCGCTTCACCGACGATCCGCTGAACACCTTCGGCGGCGCTGGCGTGGTCGAGATCC
This sequence comes from uncultured Acidobacteriaceae bacterium, assembly GCA_963838015.1. Lineage (GTDB taxonomy): Bacteria > Acidobacteriota > Terriglobia > Terriglobales > Acidobacteriaceae > Sulfotelmatobacter. Next base: position 736,709 of record CAWIPG010000003.1, read on the forward strand.
AGTATCTGCAGAAACTGTTGCGCTTCATCTGCGAGCGCGGCTTCGAACACCACGTCGCGGCCAATCTCTCCACCGTCGCCCCCGCCGTCTACGAAGCCACCACCCGCTATCTCGGCTGGGACATGCACCACCACAACAATCAGAACGGAGAATGCTGATGGCGATCGTCGCCACTGAAGAGATTTCTACCGCGGAAGAGAAACTGCTTCAGTTACCGTGAGAATTTGATCTGCCTGAAGGTTCTTCAGCACCTGTGTAATGCCGCTCGGCCAATGGATCTCAGCTTGAATTACCGCATTTGCCGCGCCTAGTCCAAAGTGAACGCGCTTGTCGCTTGATGATTGATAGCTGCCAGCGGTGGTGACCGTGGCGTATTGATGAACCGCAGCAGTCGTGATTTTGATTTGGCCTCCGATTCCGTCCCTGTTGCTCTTCACTCCCACCAACTTGAAGGTGATCCAATGATTGCGCGTCGAAGTCTCATTGCGCAAAACCCAAGCCGGGCCGTCATTCTCGGTGACAACGACATCGATTCTGCCATCGTTATCAATGTCGCCGATCGCCATGCCTCGCGCAGCCCACTTTTGCTGAAAGACCTTCGCCGGACTGCGCCGAGACATCCACAAACTTTTTGCCTTTGTCGTTCCACAACAACAGCGGTGACTCGCGATAGCGCAGATGCGGTTCGTTCGACCTGGATCGTATCCATGACGTGCGACTGAACCAGGAATAAATCCTTCCAGCCGTCATTGTCGTAATCAACGAAACGCACGCCCCATGCCGAATGCAGCAAACTAATTGCTCCCAAGCCGCCGATAAAGTGGAATATTCAAATGTGCCGTCTCTGGCATTTGTGTAGAGAGCGTATTTTTGGTTGGCTAAATCCGTGATGATCACGTCGGGCCAGCCGTCATTATTGTAGTCCTCGAAGTCCACGCCCATGCCCGCAAAAGTGCCACCACTGCCATCCAGGCCGATCCCCGAGACGAGCCCAACCTCTTCGAACGTGCCATTTCCTTTGTTGTGGAAGAGAAATTCCGGGATAGAATCATTCGCCAAAAGGATATCCATCCAGCCGTCATGATCGTAATCTGCGATCGCCAGGCCAAGGCCTTTGCCAGGCTTGCCCATCCCCGCCTTCTGCGCTACTTCGGTGAACTTGCCGTTGCCATCGTTGTGATAGAGCAACACCGATGCCGGTTTGAACAGCGTCGGGATGGCAATAAGAACGGAAGCCTTGTTCGCGGTGACCACAATAGATGTCGTCAAAGTCCCATTCCATGTAGCGGGCGACAACCAGGTCAAGTCGTCCATCGTTGTCATAATCAACCCAAGCCGCGCTGGTGGCCCAACCGGATCCCGCCACCCCCGCGCTCGCGGTCACATCGGTGAAAGTGCCATCACCATTGTTGTGATACAGCGTGCTGTGTCCGTAGCCGGCGACGAAGAGATCATCAAAACCATCGTTGTCGTAATCGCCCACCGCAACGCCGGTGGAGTAGCCGGAGCCCGCAACGCCAGCCTTTTCGGTGACGTCCTCAAAAGTCCCGTCTGATTTTTGGTGGTAAAGGCGATTCCAGTATTTCGGCCCGTCCTTCCGGGGAATCGTACCCTTTGGCGTGGGATCATCGATACGCGCGCCGTTGGCAAAAAATATATCGAGCCGGCCGTCGTTGTCGTAGTCGAAAAGCGCAACACCCGAACCCATGGTTTCGAGCAAATACTTTTTGGAAGTTGGGGAAGCTTCCTGCTTGAAATGGATGCCCAGCTTTGCGGTTACATCAACAAAGTTGCCGGGCGTCGGCAGGTTATCTTGATCTTTCGCTTTTGCAGACGCGCTGACGTGATCCGTCGCAGATCGATTCTGCGACTCGCCATCGACGGGACGCCACAGCAACCCTGTGACGCAGATCATTAGCCAGAAGAATCCGTAGCTATGGCTTGTCATGGATTAAGCATCAAGCGCAGCAACAATTTCACTTTATACTTCGCGAAAAGAAGCCTACTTCGGGCGAGTATCCGGAGAATTCGCGGACTTCGGATCTAGCGGACCAGGAACGATCCCCTTGCCTTCTTCGACAGAATAAAAACGATCAACATCCGGCAAATTAAGCCTCTCAATGGCCTCACTCGGCCAGTGAATCTCGACGCCATCCACCTTTGCAGTTTCCCCAAGGCCAAAGTGCACGCGCAGATCGTTCGACGATGCGTAACTTCCGCCGCTGATCACATCCCCTCTCTGGCGAATGCCTCCAGCAACCAGATAGACTCTAGCCCCAATCGCATCGTGCGGGCTCTTGGGACCGCCGATCAGCTTGAGAGCAACCCAGTGGTTCTTCGTGGCATACACATTGCGCAGAAGCGCCGGCGCACGGTTGAGCTGGTTGATCACTACATCGATTTTTCCATCGTTGAAGAGATCGCCGAAAGCTGCGCCCCGCCCCGTCAGCACAGAAGCCAGACCGGTTCCCTTCACCGGAGGGACGACCTCGAACTTTCCATTCTTCAGATTGTGAAATAGAAGCGGACGCTGAGCGAATGTAGTTCCCCAATCGCTCTGATCAACTCCCGGATACACGTGCCCGTTGACCGCCAGCAGATCCTTCCAGCCATCATTGTCATAATCGAGAAAGCCGGTTCCCCAGCCCAGGAACGGGATCGTCGCCTCCGCAATGCCGGCCTGATAGCTGACGTCGGTAAAGTTTGCGTCGCCTTCGTTTCGATAGAGCGGGTTGTAATCGTCTGAGAAGACCGTGTTGTAGAGATCCAACTTGCCATTGTTCAGATAATCTCCGACGGCGATTCCCATCGATGCCGTCTCACGGCCATTCTCGTTCAGCGCATAGCCGGATGCGTAACTTGCGTCCTCAAACGTTCCGTTGCCCTTGTTGATGTACAAATAGTTCGGCGTGGAATCATTGGCGACGATCAAATCGACTTTGCCGTCGTTGTTAACGTCGGCAAAGACGGCTGTGAGACCGTAGTAGCGGTTGGAATCGCCGACTCCCGCCTTCTCGCTTACATCAGTAAATGTGCCATCGCCGTTATTGTGAAATAGATGATCGGGTTCGCCCTTCAATCCGCGCGGACCGCACATCACCTTCATGCCCCGAAATTCGCAACTGGCAAATGCAACCACCACAGAACCCGCTACCGGCGGACGGTCGAAATCATAGTGCACATAGCCCGGAACAAACAGATCGAGCCGACCATCACCGTCATAGTCGCCAAATGTAGCGCCTGTAGACCAGTTGCCCAGAGCCACGCCCGCCTTCTCTGCAACATCAGTAAACGTTCCATCATGATTGTTGTGATAAAGGCGATTCTTGCCGAAATTTGTTACGTACAGATCCGGCCATCCATCGTTGTCATAATCCCCTACGGCCACGCCGAATCCCCAGCGGTCGTTGGTGACTCCGGCTTGCACCGCAACATCGGTGAACGTCCCGTCATGATTGTTGTGAAAGAGAGCGGCATGCGGAGGCGTGGCCTTGCCCGGCGATCGCATCGTAGGTCGATCCATTGACCAGATAAATATCAGGCCATCCATCGTTGTCGTAATCGATGATGGCAACACCGGAACCGATGGTCTCAATAATGAAGCGCAATTCATCCGTGCCCATCACATGGCGCCAGGCAGTCAGGCCGGCTTTTTCAGCCACATCTTCAAAAACCACCGGCCCGCTATCGACGAAACCACCAGCCGTGATCGGGCGTTTTTCGTTATCCAGCACAGCAGCGTGCGCGCCGCCACTGGACATCGCATCCTGAGCGTGCTGCGTGGGAGGCGTTGAAGATTGTTTCTCCTCCTGCTTCTGCGCAGTGGCCCAGGGTTGCGCCAGAAGAATGATGACGCTAACCACAGCAACCCACGCAATCCGGTCCGGCACGCTTAAGTTCATGGATAACAGGTTCGCAGTCGTGACACTGTCGAGTCAAGGTTCAACCGTGAACTCAATATGCACCTACGCCAGAGCCAGCGCTAGCTTGGTGACCGAAGCCGGAGGAAATACGTAGTGAAGAGTTCGCCCATTGATCTCCAGGGCTTTCGTCTCCGGAACGACAACGTGTCTCTGCTCGAATGTATTATGCGCGTGAATGTCGGAGTTAGTAAGAACCGTGACCGAGCCCGACCGTCAGCCGTAGCGCCTCGAACAACAATTTCGGTGTCGCGTGACATCGCTCACATGCGGATTCACAACAGTCAAAGTCAGATTTTTGTCATGCAACGACGCCGACCCTTCAAGCCCCCAGAATGACGCCGGATTTGCCATCGCGGTCGTATTCGATTGTGGGCGCGGAGAAAATCGTTCGCAACCCCTGCCCGCCTTGGTGCGCGGCATACATCGCAAACACATGGCCCACCGGCGTAACAACAAATTTATCCTCGTGCGCGAGATAAAGGCTGTTCAGGCAGTTGATCAACTGCGCGCAATTCGCCATCGCGATCTTCTCCGGATGGCGATTGAATATATCCAGCGTCATTCCGCTGAACACTGCATCCCGCAGCGTTGGCATTTGTTCCAGTTGATCTCCCGGAGTCGCTTCGCTTCCCGGCCGGTACCACGGCCCCCATTCATCGATGACCAGCTTTACCCAGTGCTCTGGGATCTTCCTCACTCATCACCTGCCAGTGGCCGTTAATCAAGCCTTCCATGCGCTCGCCTTCGCGCAACAGCTCGTACCAATCCACGCTGTCGAACTTGAGCGCATCGCCTTTGCCTTGCACCCAATTGTTTGTACGTCCGCGGCTCAGGTTCCACGCGTAGTGATGAAGCGCCCAGCCATAAATTCCGCGCAATTGCCGGCGGCCTTTCCTGGCGATCTCCTCGAAAAACCCTCTCGTCCAAGCCCAGTCGTCCACGTTCGGGCCTGAGCCGATGAAGGACAATTCCTGCCCAAAACGCGGAACCCAAGTGGTGAAGCGCCGGAACTCTACCGCGTATTCCTGCGCCGTAAAATTTCCGCCGCAGCCCCACGATTCATTGCCGACTCCCCAGAACCTTACGTTGAACGGATCTTTGAAACCGCCTGCGCCGCGGGTGTCTGCCAGCGTCGTGCTGCCCGCCGGAGAGTTGCAGTACTCAATCCAGCGATAGAATTCTTCGGCGGGAAGGCTGCGCAGATTCGCCGCCAGGTAAGGCTCGCTGCCGATCAATTTGCAGAAATGCACGAACTCATTTGTGCCAAATTCGTTTGGGATCGTAGCGATGGCTGGCGGGAGCATCGCTGGTTTCTCCGCCATTCCAGAAGTTGGTCCGCCGAGGCCTTTTGTCGGCTGGCCCGACGCCGTCACGCCAGTCATAGCTGTCAGCAAAACAGCCACCGGGAAAGCGAACCACAGGAGCTTTGATCTTGCGCATTTCATCCACAAGCTCCTTGCGAATGCCATCGATGTTTGGAATCTTCGAGTTCGGACCCACCCAAATACCGTCATAGATCACGCCGCTAAGATTCTCGGTGAAGTGTCCATAGAGATTAGGCGAAATAATTCCCAGCGGCTCGCCGGTGAGCACTTCGATGCGCGAGTCCACAGATTTGGATTCCGACCAGGCAAACGGGAAAGAAGATCCAGCGGCAATTAGAAAGCCGGCGCTAGCGAGACTCTTCTGAAGAAATTCACGGCGCTCGATCATGGTTGCGATCCTAGGGGCAAGAATGCCCGGACAACATAGTAAACGCTAGCTGTGAATTGTGTGGAGTCTATGAACGCAGGCTATCGCGTCGTGAGCCGGGTAAGCGATGACTTCGGTTGTTCAGGCGACAGCCTGTACAGCGCGCAAGCGTGCGAACGCAGTCTCAACTTCAACACCCTTGCTGACCCAATATCGGCGCGTTCCCATAAATCTCGGATTTTATATTCTGCAGGCGGTATACCCAACTCTGTCCACTCGTAGTGAACATCCTCAGTATCGGCTGAGATGTTGAATACTGCGAGGTAATAGCCACCATCTGCTGGCTTTGACAGCCACGCAACCGTTTTGTCATTTGAAATTACAGGATGGCTATCCATCGATTGCTGATCAACCGCGATGACCTCAGGATTCGTAAGCAAGGCGATGGTCCAATCATCGTCGGATTTCAAATCCCCACCCAGCATCAGAGGCGAACGAAAAATCGACCACAACGTAAACAGCGTTCGCTGCTCGTCATGCGTAAGCTGCGAATACCGCGGCTTTCCCCATCCCGGAGCCGGCCCCAGGTAACCGATCGGCAGCATGTCGGCATCGGGCCAATGCCCGGTTTCGGCCACGCCGGCCCACTTGGCAACATTGGCAAACTGATCTCCGAGGCCTTGCGGATATTCGACCGTGCTGTGCCACTCATCCCAGATGTCGTTCGAGATTCGCCACATCTGCGCGTATTTTTGCATCTCCTCTACTTTTTCCTGCGGCGCCGGACCGGGAGACAAACTGAGGACGATGGGTCGCTTGGTCTTGTCGAGCGCTTCACGAAACATGCGAATCTCATCGCCCTTGTAGGGGCGACTGCTGATGCAGTCAACCTTGATCAAATCGACCTGCCAACTCGCATACAGCCGGGCAATCGAATCGTAATAGGCTTGCCCCGCAGGGCTATTTGCAACTCCATAATTGTCAAAATTCCACGGACAAGTATCGGACACATCCGCAGCGGCCTCCGCATGGTATGCAGCGCCTTCGACTGGCAAGTTTCTCTTCACCGCCTCTTTGGGAATGCCACGGAGAATATGAATGCCAAACTTCAAACCCAGCGCATGCACGTAGTCCGCCAGAGGTTTGAATCCGGCGCCTCGCATCGCGGATGGGAAGCGGCTTGACGGCGGCATGTAACGGCCATTCTCATCCAGGGAGTACTGAAATACCAGCGAATTTCCCTCCGCTACTGGGTTCGTCACATACCATTCCATATCCACAACAACATACTCCCAGCCATAAGGTTTGAGATGTTTGGCAAACCATTCCACATTGGCTTTGAAAGCGGCCTCATCGATCGTTGTTCCGTACCCATCCCAGCTATTCCAGCCCATGGGAGGAGTGGCGGCCAAGACAGGCTCTCCCGCGCCAGCGACATGCGGGGCGTTCAGTGTCATGGCAAGCGCCACCACCGCTAGACAATATCGGGATGCCAACCGAGTCTTCACGAACCCTTTCCTGTCGAAAGCGCTGGCTTGATTTCTCTCCCGCGCCGCTTTGTCGTACAATGAATGTACAACGGAACCGGGATTTCTCCCTCCCGCACCATTGCGCAGATTCTGAACAATTTAGGACTTAGGACGTTTCGATTTCATGATCATTCTTGTCACCATCATTCACGTCATCGTCTGTCTGTTTCTGATTGTGGTTGTGCTGCTGCAAAGCGGTAAGGCTGGAGACATTTCAGCAGCCTTCGGCGGCCAAGGCAGCCAGGCCGCATTCGGACCCCGCGGCGCAGCCACAGCGCTCTCCAAAGCAACGACGATTTCGGCCGTGTTATTCATGTTGACCTCGGTGACTCTCTCCATTAACGCGATCAAGCATGGTGGCCAGAGCAACTCCGTTCTGCAAGGCGTGAAATCGACGCCCGCCAAGACTCAGCCGGCAACTCCAGCGCCCGCAGCTCCTGCAAATCCCACGCAGAAGTAGGCGACCGTTCCTTCGTGAGCAGTTTGGCAATTACATGACGTTTGTCATCATGAGCGGAGCCGTTTTTCAGGCGTAGCGAAGGATCTCTAGCTCAACTGACCCAACGCGTGAGCCAACCCGGACGCGAATTCTGCGCGCCCGTACAGTTTCACCGGCCGCGGCTTCAGGGTTTCGGTGTAATTGTATTTCCCCTATGCGGGTGCTACCATCCGATTGTCGGCACTTATAGACGGAGGTTCTCTATGTCGAGCGAAAACAACGGTGGCAACAGCTTGGTATGGTTCCTGGCGGGGTTAGGCTTGGGCGGCTTGGTTGGGGTTCTCTATGCGCCGCGCTCCGGCAGCGAAACACGCGAAGAGCTGCGGGCTCGGGCCGAACAAGGCCGCGACTACATGCGTTCGCGTGCTCGCGAGGCCCGGGAACAGGCTACCGATTGGGTGGATCGCGGCCGCGACGTCGTAACTCAGCAGAAAGATCAGTTCCGGGCAGCCTACGAGGCGGGCCGTCAAGCTTATCAAGAGGCTACGACCGAGGCTGGCGCTGCACCCAAGAAGCTCTAAAATCTCTGGGAGTCGTCGGTAGGCACCAGACTAACGTTGGTGGTCTTACATTGGAAGCTTGACGTTGGCTGATCTGGCGTTTTCGGGTTGGAACCACAGGCTCGGGAGTCTCTATGGAAAACCTTACTCCACTTTTCATTGCCCTCACCGGAGCAGCCGTAATACTGCAGGCCGGAGTTCTCGTGGCGATGTACCTGGCCATGCGCAAAAGCAGCTCCCGCATGGAAGCGCTGGCGATTGAAGTAAAAACCAAAGCGCTGCCTACGCTGGAAACGGCGCAAGAGATACTGACCGAACTTCGCCCTAAGCTGACCGTGATTATCGACAACTTGACGGAAACCACGCGCTCCGTGCGCGCTCAAGTGGAGCGCATGGATGCCACCGTAGATGACGTGGTGGACCGTGCGCGCCTGCAAATCATCCGCACCGACGAACTACTCACCCGCACTCTCAACCGCGTCGAAGAAACATCGGAAATGGTAGCAAACACGGTAGTCTCGCCCGTCCGCCAATTCTCGGGAATCATTCAAGGTGTGACCGCCGGCATTGAGTTCCTCTTGGGCAACCGCTCCCGCCGAAACGGCAGCAGTCGCGAAGGCCGCCGCCCGGTACCGCAGGATGAAATGTTCATTTAAGCGTGCTTCCCAGCCGGAGCTAAATCCGACTGTTCCTGGCCGTAGATGTACGATTCTTGATTTGACCGCACCTGAACGATTTGTAGTTCGATCGCACCTGGTCGCAGGATCCAATAACGTGCCTCGCCGCAACGTGGAAGAGCGGCGCTTCAGCGCCGCGTAAAATCGATAAAAATCCGCGGGCTTTGGCCCCTGAGAGTAAACTGTCAATAACATGCGTTATCTAGTTCGAGCCCGCCTCAAACCCAGCCGCGAAGCCGATCTTCTGCAAGCCATCGAAGACGAAACTCTGGGCCAAGGTTCAATCGCTGGAAACGAATACCAGCGCAACATGAGCGAAGCCCGACTCTCCCCCGATCAGACCGTCCGCTGGGTGGAAGTCTGCTACTGCCCAACACCGTTGCAGGAAGAGCGTCCCTACTGGGAACAATATTTCGATCTCACCAAAGTGCAGGATGCCCACGACCGCCGCAAATGCCGCGACGAAAACGGAAGCGAACCTTGGGCCTGCAGCAACTGCGATTGCACCGCGCGGCTGGAACAGAAACTCAAAGCGAGTGGCGAAACATTTCTAGATTTGCTCTGCGCCAAGAAGAAACAAAATACTCTCTAGCGATCACCCCGTTGTCGGCAGTCTGGTCCGTCTTCCTCGCTCCGCTTAGGTTACTTTAGTAACTAGCTTCCCAATCCGTCGGCTAGCTCCAGCCTCAGTTTCGTGCATCCTAAGTCTGCAAAGGAGAAGAACTCCCATGGCATATTACAGAATTCCACCTCAACCCCAACGCTACTCGGCTCCGACCCTTGACCTCAGTGCCATAGTAAAAATGTTATCTGCGATGCTGATAGTCAAGCAACTGTTGGAATAGTCTAGGGGCGAATTGATTCCGTCATGACTGTGGCAGCCCGCGCAGTAACACTACAATATCTGCAGGTGACAAAGTGGGCATAGCGCACTTTCGAGATCTAATCATTGCATGGCTTAGCGGTCTAACCCTGGTGGGACTAGCTCAAACCGTAAAGTGGTTTTATGAAGTTCGTAAACTCCACACAGAAACCGCACAGATTAGGAAGCAATTGGCCGACACGGAGCACCGCCAACGAGTCGAACGCTTGGCTGCTGTGCTTGTTCGTCGAGCCGAATGCCTTGATCCAAATGCAAACTGGCTTACCAAGGCTCAATGGGCTGGATTGCTGAACCATGACGCCAAACTGATAGATGAAGTGTTTGCGACACTGCAAGGAGACGACCTTTTGGAATCCTCTGGTACAGGCATCTGGAAAATTGGGTACAAGACTACACTCGCCCGCAAACGCGGCTGAATCTTTCTGCGTGCAGGAATACTCACCGTGTGACATCTGACCTTGATGTTCACGCATCGGACAGCGATCCACGGTCAGAACATCGTCCCCGCTAACTATTCCCACAACCCCATGTGACATCTAACCTTGTGCCTGCCACTAAACTCAGCGATCATGGTCGAGGTGGTGACGTCTAGGCCAACCTGCATCGTCTCGCCCCAAGTCCTTTGTTTCACGGATTTTGATATCTAAGCTCTTTGAAAAACATATTTTGCGGGGAATTCTTGCTAACGTGATGATTCTGTTACATCGACAAAGGGGGGGAGTAAGCGCCAGGTTTGGTGCTGCGGTGAAGGCGGTCGCCCGCGCGTGGGTGGCATGGAACTCGCGGCTCATTCTAAAACTCTGGGTGAACGCAACGATGTGACGCAACCATCGCCCCGGCCATGGCCAATACCTCTAAGCAGACATTGAACGCGCTTCTGGACGCCGCCCGAACCACGGTGGCGGCGGTAGTTTCCTTGCTGCTGGCGCGCATGCTCAAGCTGCCCGAGTCCTACTGGGCGCCGATTTCCGCCATCGTGATTATCCAATCCACGCTGAATCCGAAAGCGGTGGCATGGCAGCGATTTGCCGGGACCGCCCTCGGCGCGGCAGTGGCAGCACTCGTCGCCACATTTCTTCCTCATAACACACTGGTCTACGCGGCGGCGATTTTTTTCTGCGGAGCGCTCTGCTTTCTTCTCCGCGTGCGCACCGCCTACCGGTTTGCGGCGATCACGTTGAGCATCATTCTATTGATCGAGTATCACCGACCACCATGGATCGTGGCCTCGCATCGCTTCGTGGAAGTGTCCGTAGGAATCGCGGTAGCTCTGACCGTGGCCTGGGTGTGGCCAAGTCGCGCGTGACTTTCCCTAACTTCTGCGATGAAAGTTTAGGAGATCCAGGCGCCGCCCACCACGATATCGCCGTCATAGAAAACAGCGGCCTGACCGGGAGTGATAGCGCGCTGCGGCTGATCGAAAGTCACCAGAACCTCGTCATCAGCAATCTTCTCCAGCATGGCTGGAGCGGGTTCGTGCCGATGCCGAATCTTCACCGACACACGCATAGGCTCGCGCAGGTCATCGACGGAGATGAGGTTCACGCGGCGCGCGCGCAGCGTTCGCGAATAAAGATGCTCGTCGCTGCCGACGACTACCTGCTTGTCGGCTCCGTTGATCTGGATCACATAGAGCGGCGATCCCGTCGCCACGCCCAGGCCCTTGCGCTGGCCCACGGTGAAGTTGTGAATGCCGCTGTGTTCGCCGATCACTTCCCCGCTCGTGGTCACCAACTCGCCGGCAGTATCAGGCAGCGCCTCGCCACTCTCGGCCAGATAAGCGTCGATGAAGCGCTTGTAATCGCCTCCCGGCACAAAACAAATCTCCTGCGAGTCGGGCTTCTCGGCCAGAGCCAAGCCGTGCTTACGGGCCAGTTCGCGAACCTCGGGCTTGGTCATTCCGCCGAGAGGAAAGAGCGTGCGGCTCAGTTGCTCCTGCGTGAGGCCAAAGAGGAAATAGGTTTGGTCCTTGCTGCGATCGGCGGGCCGCTTGAGCAGCCATCGTCCTAGACCGCAAGTATCGTCATACTCCACGCGAGCGTAATGGCCGGTAGCAACGCAATCGGCGCCGATCTGCTGCGCGACGACCAGTAGCTGATCGAACTTCAGATGATTATTGCAAAGGCTGCAAGGGATCGGCGTGCGTCCCGAAAGATACTCGGCAACAAACGGACGCACCACATCGCGCTCGAAGCGCTCTTCATGATTCACCACGTAATAAGGAATGCCGAGTGCTCGGCGACGCGGCGCGCATCGTAAACATCATCGAGCGAGCAGCAGCGGCCGGTTACCTGCTCAGGCATGCCCTCGTGTCCAGCCAGCCGCCGCTGGTTCCAGAGCTGCATGGTCAGGCCGATGATGTTGTGTCCCTCGGCGCGCAGCATGGCCGCGACGGTGGAAGAATCCACACCGCCCGACATGGCTACGGCGATGGTCTTGGGACTTTGGCATGTTATGAGTGAATCGCTTGCTTTCTTATACGACAGGCGACAACTCCCGCAAGCCGCGCTACCGTCTCCGGCACCAGCGCCAGCGCGAAGTCGATATCTTCGGCTGTGTTCTGCTTGCCCAGACTGAAGCGGATGCTGGCTCGCGCCCGATCAGCTCGCAAGCCCATCGCGGTAAGTACATGCGACGGCTCGATCGCGCCCGAGGAACATGCCGCGCCCGTGGAAACCGCCAGCCCTTTCAGGTCGAGGGAGATGACCATCGATTCGCCTTCGATATGATCGAAATAAATGTTTGTCGTATTCGGAACGCGCGGCACGCCATCGCCATTCACACCGGCTTCTTCCACTTGCGCGAGAATTCCCTGCTGCAGACGGTCGCGCAAGGCGGACATTTTCTGGTCGTCGCCGCGCTCGAAGCCTTGCATCGCCAACTCTGCGGCCTTGCCCAGAGCGACAATTCCAGGAACATTTTCGGTTCCGGCGCGGCGCGAACGTTCGTGCCGTCCGCCATAAAACAGCGGCTGAAGACGCGTTCCCTTGCGCACATAGAGAGCGCCCACACCTTGCGGTGCGTGCATCTTGTGGCCGGAAATCGAAAGCGCATCGCAGCCGATTTGCTTCACATCAATCGGAACTTTGCCCGCGGCCTGCACCGCGTCGGTATGAAAATAGACGTCAGCCTCCGCGGCGATCTTTCCAATTTCCTCGACCGGTTGCAGGACCCCAGTTTCATTGTTGGCCATCATGATCGAAATCAGCTTCGTGTTGGGCCGCAAAGCTCGCCGCACATCGTCGGGATCGACCAGGCCTCGGCTATCCACTGGCACATAGGTGACTTCGCAGCCCATTTCCTCCAGATGCTTGCAGGCATGCAGCACGGCATGGTGCTCGATGCTGGAAGTAATGACGTGATCGCCCGCGGTGGTCAATCCCGCAATCGCCAGATTGTCGCCTTCTGTCCCGCCGCTGGTGAAGACAATCTCCGCGGCCGGCAGCCCAGCAGCGACGCCACCGAATCGCGCGCCCGCTCAACCGCAGCGCGCGTTTCCTGTCCATGATGATGAATCGACGACGCATTGCCAAAGTGCTCGCCAAAATACGGACGCATGGCTTCGAACACTTCCGGCAGAACCGGCGTGGTGGCGTTATTGTCGAGATAAATCGCGCAGCATGGCTTCTATCATTCTACCTGCTTTTACGCAGCCGCTAAACCGCGATTGAGTATGGACGTTACGGAGCCCGCTGGAAAGCCGACCTTTTCGAAGCGATCAGCGCTTAGCGCTTCTCCATCGCCACGTAATGGTTAGGATAATCCGGCCCCACGATATTCAGCACGCGGGCGAATCAGGCGATTATCGTCCAGTTGTTCGATGACGTGCGCGGCCCAGCCGCTGATGCGGGAAACTGCGAAGACCGGCGTAAACAGATCCTCGTCGATGCCCAGCACGTGGTAAGTGGAGGCGGAATAGAAATCGACGTTGGCGTTAAGCTTCTTCTCCGCCTTCACGAACTGCTCGATTTTCTCCGACATCTCATACCACTGCGGCTGCCCGCTGGAACGGCCCAGATCGCGCGACATGGCCCGCAGATGCGTGGCTCGCGGATCTTCGGTGTGATAAACGCGATGGCCGAAGCCGGGAATTTTTTTCTTCTGCGCCAGCATGTTGCGCACATGGTCGACCGGATCGGCTTTTTCTTGTCAATCGACTCCAGAATGCGAAAGACAGCTTCGTTGGCTCCGCCATGCAGCGGTCCCTTCAGCGCGCCGATCGCCGAAGTAATCGCCGAATGCATGTCCGACAAAGTTGCAGCGGTCACCCGCGCCGCAAAGGTGGAAGCATTCAGCTCGTGGTCCGCATGCAGAATCAGGGCGATATCGAGCGCGCGCTCAGCCGTCGCGGAAGGCTTGGTGCCAGTTCAATTGCAGCAGAAAATTGGCGGCGTGCGAAAGCGAGCGGTCGGCCTCGACGACCGGCTTGTCTTTGCGAATCCGGTCATAGGCGGCAACGATCATCGCGATCTGCGAAGTCAGCCGGATGGCTTTGCGAACATTGGCGTCGTGATCGTTGTTCTTCTCGTCCGCATCGTAAAAAGCCAGCGCCGAAACCGCCGTGCGCAGCACATCCATCGGCAAGGCAGTTCGCGGGGACGTCACGCAAGAAACTGGATGATCGCCGGATCAAGGTGGCGCTCCTGCGCCAGACGCTCCTGCAGATCCTTCAGTTCGCCGCGATTCGGCAAATGTCCAAACCACAGCAGATAGCAGGTCTCTTCAAACGTGGAGTGGTCGGCCAGTTCGTGAATGTCGATGCCGCGATAGGCAAGAACGCCGCGGTCGCCATCGATATAACAGATGCTGGAGTTGGTGGCAACGATGCCTTCCAAACCTTTCGGCGGCAGGAGTGCTGGTCACGCTGGACATAGGCTCTCGCTCAGTTAGATTGATTGCCGTTGCGGAAGCCGCGCGCGAGGAGGGCGCGGGGAGTGCAACTTTCTTTTATACGCCAAACCTATGCCCCAGTTTGCCAATACGGCGTCTGGCGATCTATCGAGCGTGACGGCTAAAGTATCTAAGCTGGCCAAATGGCTCAGCGCTGTCTTGACTCAGAATCTGCTGCTTGTAATCCTCGACTCAACGGCAACGCACGGAATTCATCAAGATTCTTCTTGACGTCCGGCACGCCCGGGCCCGGCCAATCCGTGCCGAACAGAGTCTTGTGGGCAATCTCCTCGAGGCGCGGAAAGTACTGGAGCAAAGTCTTGGGCGGAATGCCGCTGATATCGAGATAGACATTGGGATGGCGGCGGATGAGAAAAAATGCGGTCTGCATCCAGAGCGGACGGCCGCCGTGCGCCAGCAGGATTTTAAGCTTGGGAAAATCGACGGCGACATCGTCGACATACATCGGATCGCCATACTTGTTGCGCGCTCCAGGAAAGATGGATGTTCCGGTGTGAAACATCACCGGGACGCCGTTGGCCTCGGCGGCGCGGTAAATAATCTCCAGTTCCTTCACGCCGTTCAGATAATCGTTGGGAAACAAAAGCTGATGCGGAGGATGAATCTTGATCATGCGGATTCCGAGCCGCAGGATCTGCTCCATATCGGCTAGAACGTTCGTGGTATGCCGCGGATGCAGGCTGCCGCACGAGAGCAGCCGCTTCGGATCTTCCTTCACGTAATCCGCAATGAACTGATTCACGCCGTTGGTAAAGCCGATCACTTCCGGCGCCACGTAGTTGATGAGCACCGCGCGGTCGATGCCGCAGGCGTCGAGATATTTCAGGAATGCCTTGGGCGAGCGGCAGAACTCGGCGATCTGCTCGAAGTTCGGCACGCTTCTTTTTCATCAGTTCCAGCGCGTGCGGCTTGAACATCTCCATCGGCGAGATATGAATGTGGCAGTCGGTGATCATTCGACGGATCAATCTGCAGTCCTCGAGCGCAGAACCAGCGCTCGCATTCGCATTCGATTGTCGGCACAGTTCGCATCCACCTGCCGCGACCAGGCGTCGATGCCGCCCCGCATGGACTGCGCCTTCTCGAATCCCTGCTGCCGCAGCCACGCGGTCACATTCATCGAGCGCACGCCGTGATGGCAAACCACCACGATGTGATCCTCGGGATCCAATTCCTGATGCGCGCGCGATGGGATATCTCCCATCGGCACCAGCTTCGCTCCAGCCATGTGCGCAGTTTCAAACTCCCAGGGCTCGCGCACATCGAGCAGCGTGAACTCCTCGCCCTGATCGAGCTTCATCTTCACTTCTTCGGGAGTGATCTCGTAGTCCATGCGCTTTGTTGGTTCGCTACTTCCCCGTCCACTTCGGCTCGCGCTTCTCCATGAAGGCGCGATATGCCTTCCTGTGCGTCCGCCGTCTTCATCAGTTCTTCCAGATAAATCTTTTCAGCCCGCGCCAGGCCTTTGTCGAAATGCATCGCATCCCACGCGTAGATGGCTTTCTTGGTGACAGCCAATGCGGCAGGACTCAGCTCTAAGCAATTCCTGCACGGTTTCGATCGACTGCGGAATGCAGCTCCTCATCAGGAACAGCGCGATTCGCCAGACCAATCTCCGCCGCCTCGCGTGCCGCTGATCGTCCGTCCAGTCAGAATCAATTCCGCAGGCCCGCTTCTGCCCCACCAGCGCGGCCAGCGCCGTGCACGCTACCGGCGGATAACAGCCCAGCTTGATCTCTGGAAATCCCCACTGCGCCGAAGCGGCTGTGTAAACCATGTCGCAAACCATCGCCAATTCCGCGCCACCACCCAGGCAGTGCCCGTGCACGGCGGCGATCGTCACCTTCTTGCTGGCAACAGGGCCCGAATCACCGCGTGAAACTTGAGCAGCATCTCCTCGACTTTGTCGGGAGTGTGCGCTGCAACATCGACGCCAGCTGAAAATGCCTTGCCCTCGCCGCTCAGCACGATGATCAGAAACATCGGATCGCGCTTCGATCTCTGCCAGCGCCTGCGCCAACTCCTCCATCATCGGAATGTCGATGACGTTCAGCGGAGGGTTGCTTAAAACAATCCGCGCCACAGGAGGCGTGATGTCGACCATCAGCCGAGCGAGATTTGGATTCCACGAACGTGGAGGCCATGATTTTTCTCTGTGTCTCTGTGTCTCTGTGGCTAAATGATTTCGCTTACAGATTGATCGCCGACTTCCTGACTTCGCCAATGCTCGCCAGCGGATCGCGCGCGCCGGTTTTCTCGGCAATCCATTTCTTTTCGGTGCCGATGATTTCCAGCAGCAGCTTCTTGTCTTCCGCGGACGGCATGTATTCCTTCACGTGCTCTTCGTAGGCGCGGTCGTCGAGCGCTTCGCCGGTCTGCGCGTGGAACTTCTGCCCCGCCCACCGCCCGATCTCGCGATTGAACTTGATGTGCGGCGCGTACAGTTTCGGTTGGCCCGGCTTCAAAGCGCCATTGAAGCGCTCGATCAGACCCGCCACTTCGTCGCGATAAAGATTCCGGTTGTAATCGTTCAAATCGTCGAGGTCGGGCGCGTGCTCGTTCTTCGGCTCGTCGTAGCGTCCCTTCACGCCCCACACATAGGCCCAGTGCGCCGACGAGGAATGGTCCGTGCCGAACAGATCGTAGGAACTCGAAATCCACTTGTTGAGATATTTCTGAATCAGCCAGCCCGGAATCACGCCCGCTTCCACAATGCGCCGCAGGCCGTCATTGCCCGTGCCCATGTGAAACGCTTCTTCGCGCAGCATGTACGACATCGACCGTCCCAGCGGCGCGAACGCGGAATACTTCAGCATCTGCAACTGGAATTTTCCGTCGCGATCGACGAAGTCGGTGTAGGTAAAGAAATCCATCCAGTTGTCGACATCAACGTTGAACGCGCCCAGCAACCGCTTGTTATCGAAGGCGCGGCGCTCCAGCATTTTCTGCGCTTCGACTTTGCCCGAATAGCCGAAGTGATCGACCAGCAGCGCGCACATCTGCCAGCCGTGGCGCATTTCTTCGATCATCACGCGCGTGATGGCGCGGCGATCCCAGTCCGTAGGAGCATTCTCCAGAAGATTGCGCTGCTGCTCGACGCTGGCGAATTCGGTATCGCCCTGATAGACGATCATGTTCATCAGCGCGTCGCGCATCTGCTGCGTCGGAATCTGGCGCAGGTTCTCCCACTTGCGCCGGCCTTTGTACGAACCGAATTCAATCTCCTCGGTATCGATCGCGCCATAGAGCGTGTCGAAGTGAAAGGCCTCGATGTCCGCCGTGTTGACGCCAATGTCTTTGCGCCAGTCGTTGAACATGCCTTCCCAGTCGCTGAAGGTTCCGATTTTTGCTACTTTGCCTGGCATAAAACTGCTTTACCTCACGCGCTGAAACCCTGCATTGCTAGCTCGGACGGCGCGGCTGAACCGCGCCCTTTCAAAACAATCCGTAGCTGACTATTTCGCTTTGAAAACCGCCGGCCGCTTCTCCACGTACGCAGCCAAGCCTTCCTTCGCATCTTCGCTCTGGAAAAGTATCTGCTGGTTCTCGCGCTCCACCGCCAGCGCCGACTCCATCGGAATTTCCCATCCCGTCTGCACCGCGCGCTTGATCCGTCCCACGGCCTTGGCGGCCTTGTTCGGCGGGCAGAACTGCTTGGCGTACTCCATCATGTTTTCCATGAAGCCATCGCGCTCGTAGATGTCGTTGATGATGCCGAGTTCCTGCGCCTCTTCAAACGAGAAAGTGTTGCCCGTGACCATCAATTCAATCGCTTTGCTCTTGCCCACCAGCCGCGAAAGCCGCTGCGTGCCGCCGGTGCCGGGAAGCACGCCCAGATTCACTTCCGGCAGACCGATCTTGCCCGCATCTTTGCGCGCGATGCGGATGTCGGCAGCCATCGCAATTTCCAGTCCGCCGCCCACGCAGTGGCCATTGATCGCCGCAATCACCAGCTTGGGCGTGTGCTCCAGCCGCAGCAGCATTTCGTTGGCGTGCAGGCAGAAGTAATACTTGAAAGTCGGGTCGACGCTCGACAGCATCTTGATATTCGCGCCCGCGGAGAAAAACTTGTCGCCCGCTCCGGTGAGCAAAATGACATAGACGTCATTCTCCATGCGCGCCCGCAGGATCGCCTCATCGAGCTGCCGGTTCATCTCGTAGGTGTAGGTATTGGCCGGCGGATCGCACATCTCGATCACCGCTACGCCGCCATCCGTGCGGTAGTTGACAAGCTGCTTGGTGGTTTCGCCGGTCGCCGGCTGCATCGTGGTCGCCATATTTGTAACTCCTTATTCTCTCGTAATCCGTTATCTTCAGATCTTATCTCTTTGGCATGCTCGCATTGTTTCCTGCATTTCAGCGAGCAATTCACACTTTCGCCGTTCACTCCATCTACGCGCCCTTACCGCCTGCCATCACACCCGCGCAGAAAGATGTCGCTCATCTCGCGCGCGAGTTGTTCGGCATCGGCATCGACCCGCGGATTATGCCAGGTGTAAATCCAGTTCATCATGCCGAACAGACTGAGCACGGCGATGCGCGTGGAGAATTGCAATCCCCGGTCGCGTCTTCAATTCATCCAGCAAGCCCCACGCAGATGCGATAGTATTCGCGCTTGATGGCCGCCACTTCCGAGGCGAAACCATTCTTCAGCGCTTCCGCCTCGTGCGACAGCACCTTCATTGCTCGCCGGATTGGCCAGGAAATACTCCAGATGATTGAGAATGAAGATGCGGATTTGCTGTTCCGGATCGCGTCACTCCCTCCAGCCGCGCTTTCAGCCGCTGCACGATGGTGGTGAACGTGTGCTTCTGGATCAGGAAGAGCAGCCGCTCTTTGGATTCGAAGTAGTAATAAAGTCCCGCCAGCGACATGCCGCTGGCGCGCGAAAGGTCGCGCATCGAAGCGCCTTCGTATCCCTTCTTGCAGAAGACGTCCGTGGCGTGGGTGAGGATTTCCGCCAGCCGCCGGTCAAAGCGCGTGGCCGGCGCAGGCGCGGAGCGATGCCGCCGCGGAGAAACTCGCGCTGCTGTAGACGGGCTCGCCATAGCCATGGAAGATCAGGCGATAATTCGAACGTTCGTTCGAATTTAGTATATGGCAACGAGATTCGAATCACAAGCCCTTGGACGACGTGACGCTATTTCAAAATAGCTGCTCGGAGATGAGTTCGCACTCAAACCCGCTCAGTTCCTAACGTCCGCCAGCAGCCGCTCGACTTCGCCTTTCGCCTCGCCCGTGAGCGGCAGCAGCGGCAGCCGCGCCGGGCCGCCGAAGTAGCCGTTGAAATCCATGCCGTACTTCACGCCCGGAATACCCAAATCGCCCACCACGCGTTGTGCTGCCACGAGCAATGCGCTCCTGCTTCAGCCGCGCCAACTCGGCGTCGCCTTCTTTCCACGCCGCATAAATCTCATAACACGATGTCGGCGCAAGACAAGCGAAGGCCAGAATCGCGCCCACCGCTCCCGCATCGAGCGATGGATGCAGCTTGTTGCGCCGCCCCCACCAGCACCTGGAATCCCGCTTCCTTCTGCCGAGTCTTCATCTTGCCGACTACCGTGACGGCCGCCGAAGAAGGCTTTGCTCGAAGACGAGACTCGCGCCAACGCCGCAACCTGCACCAGTTCCCCGCCATTCTCTGCTCGATCCCGCAGCCGCAGCCGCGAGCATGCGCGGCGTAACCGCTTCGAACGTCTCAGTGACCGTGGCGCTGCGCTGGATGTGCCGCGTCCCTTCCACCATCTTGCGAACTTTTTCCACGTCGCCGCTCGATTCCTTGATCCCGATCAGGTTCGGATGCTCCGCCAGTTCGATCACCAACTCCGCGGGAATGTCGTAGCCGGTAGCCTGCGGAAAGTTGTAAATCATGACCGGCAGCGGCGAGCGATCGGCCACGGTGCGGTAAAACGCCAGAATGTTGGCTGGCTGCATCTGCTTCTTGTAGTAATGCGGCGTGCGCACCATGGCGACGTCGTAGCCGAGTTCGGCGGCGTATTCGGTAAGCCGCAGCGTCTCAATCGCCGACTCGATCCCCGTACCCGCAATCAGCACCTTGTTCGGCGCAGCCGCTTCGCGCGCGGACTTCAGCACATCGCGCCGCTCCTGATCGGAGAGCAGAATCGGCCTCTCCGGTCGAGCCAAGCACGACGATGCCGGCGCAAGGCGTGCGCGAATAGCGTTCAACATTGCTCTCGAGCTTTTTGAAGTACACATTGCCGTCGGGATAAAACGGCGTCGTGATGGGAGGAAAAATTCCGTGAAGTAGCATAGCAATAATTGTGTTGAAATCGCTTTTAGAGTATCACTTCTTTGGTGGACAGAGCAGCGGAATTGCCTCGCGCTTGTTGCGGCGGTAAACGCGGAAGTCGTCTTCATCGACCGTGACGATTATATGCCGCGGATGCAACTCGCTCATCCGAATTAGGCACAGGTCGGCCAAGTCCGGTCTTTGATCCTCGTAGCGTGCAGCGAGGTCTTGAAGATGCTGGAGATTGCTGGAGCAGTCAAATGCCAGGCGAATCCCCCCTCTGCGTAGCAACGTCAGAATGTGGACGCTCGATTTCAGATGAAAAGCAGTTTCTGCGAGGACTGGCTCGCAAGTTAGAAGCGGCAGGCTGAAAGTAGATGCAAGGCCTGTAGCCCACAAGTGATGCTGGTCCTCTTTCCTGAGTAATGCGACGAGATAACCGGTATCCGCGATGGCATCCATTATTCGCTGGAAAATCCTTTACGCGATGAGACGTTACGCGGACCGCCCTTGATCACACCAGCAAATTCAAGCAGCGGATTCTTTTCCTCTCGCGAAAGAGCGCTTTCCACAGCTTGGCGAACTACTCGACCGACCGGCAAACCCGTGCGACGTGATTTTTCGCGCAGTCGCTCCAAGAGATCTTCTGGCAGCCGAATTGTGAGTGTATTACTCATATGGAAATATTGTAACACACAAGAGATTAGAAGACTGAGAGACGCTTCCGGACATCCACTTTCAAGGGCTAACTCCGAACCGCCCGCTCCGCATGCAACTGCTGCAGCGCCCGTATATTCACTTCGCCGCGCTGCAGCGCCGCGATCCCTTCCGCCGCCGCCCGCGCCGCCGAGAGCGTGGTGATGGTGGGAATGCGCGCCATCACTGCCGCGCGGCGGATCGCCTTCTCGTCGAACCACGGCTCCAGGCCGGTGGGCGTGTTGACGATGAGATGAATGCGCTGGCCTTTGATGAAGTCAACCACGTTCGGACGGCCTTCTTTTACTTTGTAGACGCGCTCGACCTTCATCCCAGCGGCTTCGATTACGTCGCCCGTACCTGAAGTCGCGACCAGCTTGAAACCCATATCCACAAATTTGCGTGCGAACTCGGCGACGTGGCGCTTATCGTGCTCCGTCACGCTGAGGAACACCGTCCCTTGTGTCGGCAACTTCTGGCCGGCGGCGAGTTGCGCCTTCGCGAAGGCCTCGCCGAAACTGTCGCCCACGCCCATCACTTCGCCGGTCGATTTCATCTCCGGCCCCAGCACAGTGTCGACGCCGGGAAATTTGTTCCACGGAAACACGGGCGACTTCACGTAGTAGCAGCTTCCGGTATCGAGATCGGCGCGGCGATCGATATTCTCCGGCAGAAATTCACGCAGCTTGCGCCCCGTCATCAGCCGCGCCGCAATCTTCGCCATCGGCACGCCGGTGGCTTTGGAAACATAAGGCACCGTGCGCGAAGCCCGCGGGTTCACTTCAAGCACGTAGACTTTTGCTTCCGTCGCCGTCGCCTGATCCGCCGTTGCCGCGCGGGATGGCAAACTGAATATTCATCAGCCCAATGACTTTCAGCGCCCGCGCCAGCTTGAAAGTGTAGTCGCGCATGCGTTCCAGCAGCGGCTGCGGAATATCCACCGCCGGCAGCACGCAAGAAGAATCGCCGGAGTGAATTCCGGCCTCTTCGATGTGCTGCATGATTCCGCCGATCACCACATCTTCGCCGTCAGAGAGCGCGTCCACATCCACTTCAATCGCATCTTCGAGGAAGTGATCGATCAGCACCGGACGATCGTGCGAGTACTCGACCGCTTCTTTCATGTATCGCACCACGGATTCTTCGTCGTAAGCGATCACCATGGCGCGTCCGCCCAGCACGTAGGAAGGCCGCACCACCACCGGATATCCAACGTGCTTCGCGCCCTCGATGGCTTCTTCCAGCGAGGTCGCCATCACTCCCGCGGCCTGCGGAATGTTCAATTCTTCCAGCAGTTTGTTGAAGTGCTTGCGATCTTCAGCCAGATCGATTGACTCCGGAGACGTGCCGATAATGTTCACGCCCGCCGCTTTCAGCGGCAGCGCCAGGTTCAGCGGCGTCTGCCCGCCGAATTGCACGATCACGCCGCAGGGCGCGCCTTTCGACGTTTCGTGCTGGTAAATTGCCCACACATCTTCGAATGTCAACGGCTCGAAGTAGAGCCGATCGCTGGTGTCGTAGTCGGTCGAGACGGTTTCAGGATTGCAATTGATCATGATCGTCTCGTAACCATCTTCGTGCAGCGCGAACGAAGCGTGACAGCAGCAGTAATCGAATTCAATTCCCTGCCCGATGCGGTTCGGCCCGCTGCCCAGGATGATGATCTTCTTCTTGTCGGTCGGCGCGGCTTCGTCTTCGTCTTCGTAGGTCGAGTAAAGGTAGGGCGTAAAACTTTCGAACTCCGCCGCGCAAGTATCGACACGCTTGTACACCGGCATGACGCCATGTTTCTTGCGTAGATGCCGAATTTTCTCTTGTCCCTCGAGCCGCCAGACATTCGCCAGCCGTCCGTCGGAGAAGCCCATGCGCTTGGCCTCGCGCAATACCTCGGTGGGGATCGACTCGATCGGATGCTTCTCCAACTCAAGCTGCATGTCGTTAATTTCTTTGAGTTGGTAGAGAAACCACGGATCCATCGAGGTCATCTTCGCGATCTGCTTCACCGTGTGCCCCTGCCGCAACGCGTACTGTACATAGGCCAGTCGCTCGGGATGCGGCGTCACAAGACGTTGCGTCAGGATCTTGGGTTCGATTTTCGCGCCGCCAACGCGCTTTCCGGTATCGAGTGAGCGAACGCCTTTCATCAGTGCTTCTTTGAAAGTGCGGCCAATCGCCATCACTTCGCCGACCGACTTCATCTGCACGCCGAGGCTCTCGTCGGCTCCGGGAAATTTTTCGAACTGCCATTTGGGAATTTTCACCACCACATAGTCGAGCGTCGGCTCGAAACACGCTGGAGTCTTGCGCGTGATGTCGTTGGGAATTTCGTCGAGCGTGTAACCAACAGCGAGCTTCGCCGCAATCTTCGCAATCGGAAAACCCGTAGCCTTCGAAGCCAGTGCCGAAGAGCGCGAGACCCGCGGGTTCATCTCGATGACCACCATGCGGCCGGTCTCGGGATTCACGCCGAATTGAATGTTCGATCCGCCCGTATCCACGCCGATTTCGCGGATCACCGCGATCGACGCATCGCGCATGGCTTGGTATTCGCGGTCAGTGAGCGTCTGCGCCGGGGCCACCGTGATGGAATCGCCGGTATGCACGCCCATGGGATCGAAGTTCTCGATCGAGCAGATGATGATGACGTTGTCTTTGGTGTCGCGCATCACCTCGAGCTCGAATTCTTTCCATCCCAGCACCGATTCTTCGATCAGCGCTTCGTGCACGGGAGACATATCCAAACCGCGGGTCAGCACTTCCACCAACTCTTCGCGGTTGAAAGCAATGCCGCCGCCAGTGCCACCCAGCGTGAACGAAGGCCGAATGATCACAGGAAAGCCGATTTTGCCGGCAAACTCCAGACCGTCTTTCGTGCTGTTCACCAGCGCCGACTTGGGCACGTCAAGCCCGATCTTCTGCATCGCGTCCTTGAAGAAGAGACGGTCTTCGGCTTTCTTGATGGCCGCCACGTTCGCGCCGATCAGCGTCACGTTGTACTTTTCCAGAACGCCGCCGTCGGAGAGTTCGATGGCAAGATTAAGCGCCGTCTGCCCGCCAACCGTAGGCAACACAGCAAAACCCGCGCCCGGCGACATTTCCCGCTCGATGCGAATGATCTCTTCCAGGTATTCGAGCGTCAGCGGCTCGATGTAAGTGCGGTCGGCAATCTCCGGGTCGGTCATGATGGTCGCCGGATTGGAGTTGGCCAGCACCACTTCGTAGCCCTCGGACTTGAGCGCCTTGCAAGCCTGCGTGCCGGAATAATCAAACTCCGCCGACTGCCCGATGACGATGGGGCCAGAGCCGAGGATCAGGATTTTCGAGATGTCAGTGCGTTTGGGCATTTATTGAGTCTTCTTGCAAGCGATTGCCTTCGCGATGAGTGACGAAATAAAATTCGCGAAATTGAGTTCTTGCACCGGTTCCGAATATTCTCCCTTAAGACCATCCGTGCTGTTGGACATAAGAAAGCAGGTGGCGTCGTACAATCTCTCGCGAACCAACTTGGTTAGGAGAATCTCGTAACGTCTGGCATATGAGGCGGCCTTAAATTCCTCGAAGACCTTAAAGTGCGGTTCTTGCGCCTTAACCGGTCGCGTAGAACCTGGGGCGTCCTCCAATAGCATCAAATAGCCGAGCCACGGGCGCGCTGAAGGTTTAAAAGCTCCTTCGCGATACGCTGCCCACAAATCGGTTGCACTTCCGATCGCCTCTTCAGTTCGATTGTTGAAATTATTTCCAAAAGAACCGACTTGTGACTTGAATTCGATCGCGGCAATCAAACAACTCTCGACCACAACCAGCAGGTCCCATTTCTTTTCCGGCCGAAACCATCCGGGAAGTTCAATGAACCTGTCGCAATAGACCACCGGCTTGTCAACGCCTGACTCTTCCAACACGTCTCGAACCAAGGCCACAAATCCATCCATCTGGCTTCCGCCGGTAACAGCAGTTCTCGCCCCGGCGTCGCGAACACCCGTCTTAGTTCCCTGCTTCTGCGCTTGGGTCTCCCGGCTCGACCAAAACTGGGCGACGGCGTTCCTGAGCTTCAGATCGAGTTCGGAATTCACGATGTTTACTCTTGCTCCATAACCAAAACCGGATTCGCAAACAACGACGAGAGCTCATCTTCTAACCTTTTGGCCGCAAAGCTTAGATAATCGGCGTCGATTTCGAAATTGACGCTATTCCGTCCCCACTTCGAGGCAGCGAGGGCCGTTGTGCCCGTGCCCATAAAAGGATCCAGCACAGTATCACCTACAAAACTGAACATCCGGATGAGACGCTCGGCTAATTCCACTGGATACGGCGCTGGGTGATCT
This sequence comes from uncultured Acidobacteriaceae bacterium, assembly GCA_963838015.1. Lineage (GTDB taxonomy): Bacteria > Acidobacteriota > Terriglobia > Terriglobales > Acidobacteriaceae > Sulfotelmatobacter. The sequence continues at coordinate 762,591 of CAWIPG010000003.1, forward strand.
TTAGTTGACGCTCCCGTCACACCGTTCCATATCTGTTGAAACCATTTCTGATAATCCTTGGCCGAGATGACACTTAGAATCCTCGCGCTATCTTGAGGTGTCCGGTAACCACCGGGTTTTCGTTGCATCAGAATAAACTCAACGTCATTCTTGATGACGGCGTTCGGCTCGTAAGGTTTTCCCAGGAAGCCGCCTCCGTTCTCTACCTCATACGCCGCATTGGCGATTTTGTGCCAGATGATCGGAGACAAGTTGTCGAAGCCGATCTTCCGGCAATGCTCCTGAATGGTGGCGTGGAGCGGGACGACGGTATGCCGTCCCTCATTCTTTCGCCGCGAGAGGCATACATCCCCAACCACGCACACAAGTCTCCCCCCGACAACCAGAGAATCAAAGCATCTCTGCCAAACGCGGTCCAACTCCTCGATGAAATCCTCGTAGTCGGCGATGTGACCGAGTTGACCGGAACTATCGCGATACTTTTTCAGCGTCCAATAAGGTGGCGAGGTTAGGATTAGGTGGACCTTGCCGACCTTTTCTTTCGACATTCTTCTCGCATCGCCGTGAACAAGAACATGCCTAGTGGGAATCTCCTTCACGGCATGCTCGATAAGGCTCAAGAAAGCTTCGTTTTTCGCAACTTCCGGGATGGCGCTTTGGAGATCTCCAAGGCGGCGTAGTTCTTTCGGCACGAACGTTCCCAAATCAATATGGCTGGGCAAATCGATCTTCGGGATCGCGTGTGCGCTCACCCTTTCCACTCCTCCATCATCTTCACAAAATCCTTGAACAGATAATGCGAATCATGCGGCCCCGGTGCGGCTTCTGGGTGGTATTGCACGCTGAACAGCGGCAGATTGCGGTGACGTAACCCTTCGAGCGTCTGATCGTTCAGGTCGATGTGCGTAAACTCGACCTCGCTCATGGGCAGCGAATCCGGATCGACCGCAAAATTATGGTTGTGCGCCGTGATTTCAATCTTCCCCGTGGTCAACTGCTTCACCGGATGATTCCCACCGTGGTGTCCAAACTTCAGCTTGAAAGTTTTCCCGCCGAGCGCGATGCCCGTGAGCTGATGTCCCAGACAAATGCCGAAGATCGGCATCCTTCCCATCAGCCGACGAATGGAATCTACCGCGTACGTGCACGGCTCGGGATCGCCGGGGCCGTTCGATAAAAACACTCCATCGGGTTTCAGCGCCATTACATCTTCCGCCAGAGTCTGCGCCGGAACCACCGTCACACGACAACCCTCACCACGCAACTTGCGTAGAATGTTCTGTTTAATACCGAAGTCGTAAGCCACCACATGAAAGCGTGCAGGATCGTCCTTCACTCCCACCTGCGCGACAGGTTCGTGTGAGCGCTCGCCCACTTCCCATACGTACGGCCGCTTCGTGCTCACTTCTTTGGCCAGGTCGGTGCCGTCCATCTTCGGAATCGAATTCGCCTTGGCGACCAGCTTTTCCGCGTCGCTCTCAATGGTTGAGACCACGCCGCGCATCACGCCGTGGTCGCGCAAATGCCGCACCAACGCCCGCGTGTCGATATCCGAAAGCACCGGCACCTTGAACTGTTCCAGGTATTCTTCGGCCACCTGCTGCGAACGCCAGTTCGAGCTCACCTTCGAGAACTCGCGCACGATCAGCCCTTCGATCCACGGACGCGTGGCCTCGTTATCTTCCTGGTTAGTGCCGTAGTTGCCGATCTGGGGGTTGGTCAGGACAACAATCTGTCCTGAGTAGGAAGGATCGGTGAAAATTTCCTGGTAGCCGGTGAGGGAAGTATTAAAAACGACTTCGCCGTAGCATTCGCCTTTGGCGCCGTAGCCTTTGCCTCGGAAGACTCGCCCGTCTTCCAGCGCAAGGATTGCTTGCATTCTCGCTCCGGGGAGTGGATTTTAAGAATTTTATCAGGGATTCACTCCAGCACCAAGCGCCGAACGCGGCTTTTGCGATTAAATTTTCTGGTAGCAGGAATTTGCAACGTGTTCTACGAAGAATCACGGCGCAAGCGCTGCGAGAACGTAGTCCGTGAGTAGTTTCTCGGTTTGCTCGTGCATGCCGCGTGTGCTGTAGTTTGTGCTGGTGATAACGACGGTCATATCAAGCCCCGGGAACGCTGCAACTTTGTTTCCGCCGTTGCCGCTCATGAAAAATGCCGGATAACCTTTTCCCCTGGACTTGAACGACTTGAGCCACCAGAGATAACCGTACTCGGTCTCGTCGTCGATTCGTGCATGGGGCTGAGTCGAGGTATGTACCCACGCTTCATCGACGATGCGCCTTCCCTGCCAACTTCCACCGTCCAAATATAACTGTGCAACTTTCAGCAGATCGCGGCTGGTCAAGCGCAGCCCGCCACCGGTCTGCGGGATATTCATGGGCGAATACACCCACTGCTCGTCGGAGATCTCAAGCGGCTCGAAGAGCTTCTCCTTCGCATAGTGATCGGTGCGCATGCCAGTAGCTTTCCCCAAAACCTCGCTCAACGTAAACACACCGCCGGTGCAGTAGCTGAAGTACCTCCCGTAAGGCGGAGGATCGATTTGTTCTCCCAGGTGCATCCGCCGCGGATGGGCAAATCGATAATGAACTGCGCCCAATCTTCCACCACGTACATGCGTTCTTCGTTGCCGCGTGAGGCGTCGTTCCAATCGTCGCATTCGAGCAGCGAACTCATCGTAAGAAAGTCTTCTACGGTAATCTTCTCCTTTCGCGGATCCGGGTTTTGCAGTTTGCGCGCATGCTCGGGAAGCAACTGCAGGACGCGTGCGTCGACGCCGCTCAGCTTCTTTTCGTCAATCGCAATTCCAACCAGAACATCAGTGATGCTTTTGGTGGCAGAGCGCGTATCTCGTAAGGTGTTCGTGTCGCCGTCGAAGTAGCCCTCGTAAACCAGCTTTCCATGGCGGGCAATCAGCACGCTGCCGATTTTCTTGAACTCACCCGCTCGCACCGCCGCCTCCATATCCTGCAGTGGTTTGGAGGAGATTCCAGCGGACTCAGGGCTCGCTATCGGCCATCCATCCTTCTTCGATTCTGGAATCGCAGACGTGGCAATCTGCGCCAGGGAAACCGCACTGCCCACACAGAGCAGCAGGATAATGCTAAAAAGTATGGTTACTCGACCAGGCATGGTTCGATGTCCTCCCGGCAAAATTCCTGTCTCAAGAAAGACTCGCTCCAATCGGATAAGGTTGGCAACTGGAGAGGCCAGAATAAAACGAAGGGCACCGACGAACCTCTGCTACCGCACCCGGCCCAGCTTATCCATCGGCCAATATCCAAACACCGCCTTGCCGTAAATATAGCTCTGGTTCACCGGGCCAAAGTCGCGGCTGTCGTTCGACATCGAACGATGATCCCCCAGCACCAGATAGCTATCCGGCGGCACCACCGTCTCCGGATACGACCGCGAATCGGCGTAGGCGGGCGGAACATAATCTTCGTCGAGGGCCTCGCCGTTTACATAGACTTGGCCGCCGTCGATGCGGATACGGTCTCCGGCCACGCCGATCACGCGCTTGATAAAGCTCAACGAAGGATCGCGCGGATAACGAAACACCACAATGTCCCCCCGCGAAATCGGCTCCAGGTGGTAGACGAATTTGTTGACGAAGATTCGCTCCTGGTCCGCGAGAGAGGGCATCATGCTGGTGCCTTCCACCTTCACCGGCTGGTAGATGAACACAATGATGAACGCCGAGATCGCTAGCGAGAGAATCAGGTCACGCAGCCAGACTCCCAAGGCCGGGCGCAGCCGGACACCCGGCGCTGCCGTTGCGGCCTGCGGAAGCGGCTGCAGTGGGCTGGTTCTCGAATCTGGTGTGGAAGGTTCCGGCATGCGACTTCCTATTGTATACAGATCGCAGCCGGACTGCGGCGGATGCTGATTTCATAGCACCCGCCCGGATGGAATCGCTGATTATGGTAGGATCGCGAACACCGTTCCCTCTCCGCCTTTTCCGCTATCCAGAGTGACCCCAAAAAGTTCGCCGTTCCTCCAGAGGAGGCCGCTGCTCGGTTTAGAGCCGTCAGTTTTGGAGCCCACAGGGGCAAAGCTGTGTACTATCGTCTCCGTCCAGTCGCCACCTTCTGAGACGGGAGGGGTTAGCTCGAAAACGGTGCCGCAACCTAGGAAGTAGCAGTCTGAGCTACTCCCACCGCTACCACCCCCGCTGGTCGTGCCATAAAGATTTCCGGCCTTGTCGAAGATTACGTTAACTAGTGGAAGGGCGCCATCGCTCCCGTTCCCGAAGTTGTGGAGGACGTTTTCCGTCCACGCGCCGCCTGCTACCTCCGGAGGTACCAACTCGAAAACGGTGCCCCCGCTGTACTCGCCGCCGCTTCCGGTCGCGCCGTAGAGGCGCCCACTGTTGTGGAAGGTCAGACCACTCTGAGGCGCGTCATTCGGACCTCCGAATGAGTAAAGCAACGTCTGGTTCCATTCTCCGCTGCCCGAGGCCAGAGGAGTGAGTTTGTAGGCTGCGGCGCCAAGCGAGTGTCCGATCGCTGAGCCCCCTTCCGACGCGCCGTAGAGGTTGCCCTTGGCATCGAATACGAGTGCTCCTACTGGGCGGACAACTCCTGCCCTAGCCAGAAAGTGGTGAAGAATAGTTTCCGTCCACGGCGCGCCGGGCGTTGCAGGGGGCGTCAATTTATATGCGACGCCCGTGCTGTCGAAGTCATATTCCTGTTCGCCACTACCTCCGGCGGCGGTAACGCCGTAAAGATTGCCCGCACTGTCGAAGACCACTCCGCCGGACGGATTTGCACCGTCGGTAAGCCCACCTTGAAAATTGTAGAGAATGGATTCCGTCCATGAGCCTCCCACAGTGGCAGGAGGCGACAACTCGAAAACAATTCCGAAGCCAGTCGTTCCGCCCATTGCAGTGCCGTAGAGGTTCCCGGCTGTGTCAAAGACGACTCCAGTTTGTGGGTACCAACCATCAACGGTGCTGCTGATACTTCCGGTGAAAGTGTACAGCACAGTCTCAGTCCACTCGGTGCTTGGGGGCACAGGCCGTGTAAGCTCAAAGACAATTCCAGCGCCCACTCCGCAATATTCAGTCGTGCCATACAGGTTACCCGCACTGTCGGCGACCAAGTTTCCCTGAGGAGCGCACCCCGCGGCCATAGAAGAGCGCGTGGCTAGCGGGAAAGAATAAACCAGGAATTCGGTTTGGCCAGAGGCGAAGATTGAGGCCGCGAACAGCATTGCGATGAGCGCCGCGCCCAATCGGGCGTAGACGAATATCCGTATAGTTGTCATTGGGATAAAATCTCCTGAATTCTTGGTGCCTGTCGAGCATGGGGGGATTGGCGCGCAGAACCCTCCGAATTTTTTATCGCGGGAAGTATACACCGCTTGTCACTGCTACTGTTTAAGATTCAAATGACCTGCAAGGGTGCGCCTTACTATTCGAGAGCGGTCTTAGATTATTAGGGCAAAATGATGAACGCCGAAATCGCCAGCGAGAGAATCAGGTCACGCAGCCAGACGCCCAGGGCCGGGCGCGGGCGCACTCCGGTCTCCGGCGGGGCAGCCGCTGGCTGCGCAAGCGGCTGTGTCGAGGTGCTTCTCGTATCTGGCGTGGAAGGTTCCGGCATGCGACTTCCTATTGTATACAGATCGCGCGATCCACTGGAATGACACGGAGGGCGGGTGAGCACCGGTGCGCACTCCGCCCTCGCTCTTTACGTTCCGGTGCCAAAAAGCGTTACTTCTTCTGGGGTGTCGCCGCCGCCATTCCATATGTAAAGCGTCGATGTTTTGGCCCCTTTGAACTGGGGCGTAAAGGTGATGCTAAAGGTGCAGCTTGCTCCCGGCGCCACGCCCGTTCCACAGGTATTGGTCTGGGCAAATGAAGAGAAATTGGCTCCCCTGATGCTTACGGCGTAGATGTGCACGACGCGGCTCTTGGCGTGGTTGGTCCAGGTAATTGTCTGCGCAGAGCTGGTGGTGCCCACCGCCTGGTTGCCGAAGTTCAAGCTCGTCGTCGAAAGAGTCACCACCGCGCCTACGCCGCTCAGGGTCACCGTTTGCGGGCTGTTAGGAGCATTGTCGGTGATGGTAATGGTGCCGGTTTTAGCAAAGATACTCATGGGGCGGAAGATCACGGTAATGGTGCACCTCGCGCCTGGCAACATGGTGGAGCGGCAGTCATTCCTCTGGGCGAAATTGGCGCTGGCTACGATGCTGGAGATGCCAAGCATCGCGTCCCCGGTGTTGGTCAAGGTTACCGTCTGAGGGGTACTCGCTGTGTAAATCAACTGGCTCCCGAAATTCAGGCTCGACGGGGAGAGCGTAACCGCCGGTCCGGGTGTCTGCTGCAGCAAGACGGACACAAAGCTGTCGTCGAGGTTGGCGACGACCAAATCAAGCCGACCGTCCCCGTTAAAGTCACCGACCACCACCTGCTCCGGATTCGAGCCTGTGGCAAAGCTGAGCGGATTCTGGAAAGTCCCGTCGCCGTTGCCCAACAGCACTTGAACCGTATTGGCCGGGGAATTCCGCACAACTAGGTCCAGCTTGCCATCGCCGTTCAGATCGGCCGTGGCAGCGGTGCAATCGTTTAAGTTGGATCCGCATCCCGTTGGATAGTCGACAAGGCTCCGAAATGTGCCGTCCCCGTTACCGAGCAGAATCTCGAGTCCGGGAGTTCCGCTGGTTTCGCTGAAAACAGCCAGGTCGAGTATGCCGTCCCCGTTGAAATCGGCCAGAACCACAGACTCCGGATCGGAAATTGTGGGATAAGTGATGTAACCTTGAAATGTGCCATCTCCATTGCCCATCAAGACCGAAAACGTGTCACCGAGGGCGCTACCGACAACCAGGTCCAACTTGCCGTCTCCGCTCAAATCACCGACCGCGAGCGGAATCGGAGAGCGGCCCGCCGCGTAATCAACGTGCGGCTGGAATGTACCGTCCCCGTTGCCAAGTAAGATGGAAACGGTACCGTCGCCGTCATTCGTAGTCGCCAGATCCAACTTGCCATCACGATTGAAGTCAGCGGCAACCATGCGCGAGTCTCCATTACCGGTCGCGGAATTGTGGGCGGCCTGAAACGTGCCGTCGCCGTTGCCCAACAGAATCGAAACCGTGCTGGAGGATTGGTTGCGAACAGCAAGGTCCAGTATGCCGTCGCCGTTGAAATCCCCCACCAAGACCGTGCTGGGGGCTGAGCCGACGGGATAGTCTACGTGAGGCTGGAACGTGCCATCGCCGTTGCCCAGCAGGATCGACACGCTGTCGCTGTTGTTGTTTGCAACCACAACGTCTAGTTTTCCATCTCCGTTAAAGTCGCCAGTTGCGACCGTCTCGGGTGCTGCACCGGTCGCTACGTTTATGCTGCTAAATCCAACGGACGAGGTAGAAATCGTAATCGGAGAGAACACCACATTCGATGTGCCGCCGCCGGGAGCGGGATTGACCGCCGTCACCGAGGCCGTGCTTGCGGTGGCAATGTCTGGGGCGGGAACGGTCGCCGTCAGTTGTGAAGAGTTGACGAACTGGGTCAGCAGTGCGTTGCCGTTCCAATTCACCACCGAATCCGAAACAAAGCCCGCGCCATTTAACGTAAGTGTGTATTGAGGCCCACCCGGTGCCGTCGCATCCGGCACCAGCGGTTGGCCAATGAAAGGTACCTGCGCGGAACTCAGCGCTGAAAGCAATCCGAGCAATACAGGGCCCAGGAGCACCGCATTTTTTTTCATGGTAGTTCTCCTTAGTTTCCCGCTGGTGAGTGGCAGCACCTTGCCGCCGGTAAGTTGTGGAGCACGGTTGCAGCCTATTATTGCGCGGACAAGTCGAGACCGTGTGAACGGCATTAGGGAGAATCTCCTAATTCTTAGTCTGCGCCGGGGGATGAGGGGCGCTACGGAGCCTCGAGATACGAGCGGGAACGAGTATACACCCAGCCCAGCGCCGGTTCTCGAAATCGAGTTAGAATAGTCTGGATCGGGAGACTGTCATGATGCCAAGCCACCTGCTTCAAAATAAGTTCATTCACCGCGCTCTTACCTTCACTTTGCTATTATTCGTGACTCTGACCCTGACCTCGGTTTGGGCTGCTCCGCAGGAAGAAGAAGGAACAGGCATCCCCGCTTATAACGCTGGCCCTCCGCCGAAGGGAACCAAACTTCCTGCCATTCTCACCAAAGACCAGTTGTGGGGAGCCGACGCGCAACATCCCTACCAGACTCACGCGTATGAGCTGGCAGCAAAGATTCCGACCGTGCTCCACCAGCAGCCCTGCTATTGCTTCTGTGACCGCTCGGGTCACAACAGCCTGCATAGCTGCTACGAGAACACGCACGGCGCACGCTGTGCTACCTGTCTTAAGGAGCTGTATTACTCCTACCAGCAGCACAAGGCCGGCAAGACCGCGACTCAGATTCGCCCGGCATCATCAAGGGCGAGTGGAAGCAGATTGACCTGGATACGGCCGCGAGTATTAACTAGTAGCCAGTACCCAGTACCTAGTAGCCAGAAAAGCCGATCTGATTTAGCCATCCGCCACGCGCGGGTTGTGCTGGGTACCGGGTACTCGGTACTGCTTCCGTCAATTGCCCTCAACCCATCATTTGAGTGATACTTAACGTATCGGCTCTTCAACCATGAAGGCCCAGGAGTCTCAACTACGACGAGCACAGGAAAAATTCTTCACATGGCTCAGAAGGCTACCCCAAAGAAGTCATCCATTGCGGACGACCCGCGCGTCACCCAGGCTCTGCAAAATTATGAGGCCGGGCTGCGGGCCTTGCAGGAGCACAAGTTCGACAAGGCGAAACCGCTGTTTCAGAAGGTACTCGCCGGCCCCAGCAAGGAGTTGACGGATCGGGCGACCATTCATCTCAGCATCTGCAACCAACACCTCGAACGCTCTACCACCACGCAGTTCAAGAGCGTGGAGGAGCATTTCGATTACACCGTCTCTCTGATGAATGTCGGCGATTACATTACCGCGCGGGAGCACATCGAGAAATTACTCAAGCAGGCGCCGAAGACTGATTTCGTGGTCTACGGTTTGGCCGCGCTCGATTGTCTTACCGGTCATGTGGAAGACTCGCTCAAGCATCTGGATGAGGCGCTTCGCCTGAACACTACTCTGCGCTACCAGGCGCGCAACGATTCGGACTTCCACAATCTGGCGGAAGATCCTCGCTTTACCGAGCTGTTATATCCGGACCCTGGCGCAGATTCGCCTTCAGCGGAATCGTCCTTCCCGGAAGACGAATCCTACTAGCGCGGCAATCGAGATTCTTCGATGGCACCCAGAATCACTGAGTTGTTATCCCTGGAGAAGGCTGCGCGCGAGCGCGGCCTTCGCGTGGTTGCCATCGGAGGCGGCACTGGTCTCTCCACGCTGCTCAAGGGACTCAAGCGCTTCGCTCTCACTCCGGCGGAGTTGGTGGCGGCTCAACCTGATACGCCCGTCATTCGTGACCTATGCGCGATCGTCACCGTCAGCGACGACGGCGGCTCGAGCGGACGCCTGCGCAAGGAACTCAACATGCTTCCTCCCGGCGATATCCGCAACTGCATCGTCGCCCTTAGCGAGGATGAAGCTCTTCTCTCCCAGCTTTTCCAGCATCGCTTCGAAAAAGGATCCGGTCTCGAAGGTCACAGTTTCGGCAATTTGTTTCTGGCCGCGCTGACCTCTATCACCCATGATTTCTCCGAGGCCGTTCGCCTGTCTTCCGAAATTCTGCTCACCCGTGGCCACATCCATCCCGCAACCACTTCCAATATTGAACTGGAAGCGCTGATGGAAGACGGCACTCGCGTGCGCGGTGAAACCAACATTACGGCTAGCAAGGTTCGTATCCAGGAACTCTTTCTCGTTCCCTCCGATGTCGATCCTCTGCCGCAGACGCTCGAAGCCATTGCCAGTGCCGATATCATCAGCATCGGCCCTGGTTCCCTGTTCACCAGCCTTATCCCGAATTTGCTTGTGCATGGCATCGCCGATGCCATCGTCAACTCGCCGGCCATCAAGGTTTATGTCTGCAACCTGATGACGCAGGCCAACGAGAGCCTCGGCCTCACTGCCGCCGACCACATTCGAGCTCTCAACAACCATGCTCGCCAGCAGATATTCGACTACGCCCTGATCAACCGCACGCCCGTTTCCATGGAATTGAAGGCGAAGTATGCGAAGGAAGGCGCTTGCCAGATCGTCGCCGACCTTGATGCCATCGAAGCTCTGGGCGTAATTCCGGTGCTCGGCGACTATCTGGAAGAGGCTGGGGTCGCCCGCCACAACACCGCCCGCGTCGCCAGCGACATCATGCAACTCTCAGCCCAAGCCACCGAGGTAGAGCCCAAAAGCCGTTCCGCCGGCAAATCCTGACTCAGGCATTACTCGACTTTTTCGAGTCCATTACTCCCGCTAGAATGTGCCGGCGTGAACGCGGTAAGATATCGTTCAAGATGAGAAGACAGAAACTACGAAGACTCCAGACCCGGGCGCTTACTTACCTGCTGCTGGTTGTCGCGCTTGTCGCGGTGGCAAGCGCGCAGCGCGACGACGAGGGGCCTACTGCTGTGCTGAGTTTTCTCGTTGTAAAGGATGACAACGGTAAACCAGTTCGCAGCGCCATCGTGATCATGCATGCGGTGGAAAATAATGGTAAACAGGGCAAGGGCGGGATCGAGGTCAAAACCGACGCCGACGGCAAGACCAGTTTTGACGGCATCCCCTACGGAAAATTACGTGTGCAGGTGATGGCTTCCGGCTTCCAGACCTTCGGCCAAGACTATACAGTCGACCGGGCCAAGATCGACTTCACCATCAAGCTGAAGCGCCCATCGAACCAGTACTCGATTTACGAGGCCCACCCGGAAGAAAAGAAGGATGATAAGAAAGACAACAACTCGCCGCCTCCCGATCCCAACGCCAAACCGCAATAGATTTGGACTGCAATTGGGCGATGTGATTTACTGCTGGATGTCGACTCCGACTGCCGGGTAGAATTTGCCGATGCCATTCCTTCTCAAGACCGAACCTACCGTCTATTCCTTTGCCGACCTCCAGCGCGAAGGCACCACCATCTGGGACGGCGTCTCCAATCCTGTCGCGGTCAAGAACCTGCGCGGGATGAAGCCCGGCGAACAGTTGGTCATCTACCACACCGGCGACGAAAAGAGCGCGGTGGGAACCGCAACCGTAGTGTCCGTCGACCCAACGAATGCAAAGAACCCGCAAGTGAAGATCAAAGTCGGCAAGCCGTTCGCCGAGCCCGTTACGCTTGCCGACATCAAGGCGCACAAACTCTTCGCCGACTCCCCGCTGGTGCGTCAGGGCCGACTGAGCGTCGTTCCCTTAACCGAGGCTCAGTACAAGTTTCTTGGTGGCCGGTAGCTCTCCGACCCCTTCAATGCGCCCGTGCGTCGCGCCGGATGAGCGCGTAGTCAACAAAAAAGCCGAGGCCGATCGCCAGCGGAATCACTCCGAATGTGGCCGCAATAATCGCGTCGGGCTCAACCCGTCCGATCAGCGTGAAGGTCACAATATATCCGATGGCTCCCGCCACCAGCAGAATTCCCGAGCGCCGCGACCGGGCTGATTCCGAGAGCTCCTGTTGCATCGGCACATCCATACCGCGAGCAATCGCCGCCAGCCGCTCCTCGCTGCGCAGCTTGCGCACACGGAAAAACGTGTACATGGCGGCCATTGGAATCCCGAAGATCATCACCACCGCAGCTAGTCCCACAAGGTTGCCATCCATAGCGCCTCCTGATATTCGCGCCAGAAAATCGGCGCCGCGTCATGAGTAGTTACGAATATCCGCGGGAAAAGTTCCGCCAAGATGCCTTGGGGGAAAGAGCTATAACGGGAGGGATCGTTCACTCCAGGTTTGGGTGAGCGTCAGGATAGAACTTGGCGATCATGCGCCCGGTCATCAATCCACCTTCATACTCCGGAATAATTACCTCGTCCGCACCCGAATTGCGAATTGCCTGCGCGTAGCGGGACTGTCCGGCGCGTGTAATGATGCGCGCCTTCGCATTCAGCGACTTCGCCGTCACCGTGATGTATAGATTGTCAGCATCGTTGTCGATCACAATACACACGCCTCGCGCGCGCTCAATCCCGGCGGAGAGCAGCACGTCGTGCCGTTTCGCATCGCCCTGGATGGTAAGAACTTTTTCCTTCAGAAGTTCGTGGCACAATCCTTCGTTCGTCTCGATCAGCACAAAAGGAATCTTCAGACGGTTCAGTTGGTCCACCACCGTCCGCCCCACCTGCCCGTAGCCGCAGATGATGAAGTGATCGCGCAATTTGTCGATGCTGACATCGTTCACCATGGTTCTCCAAGCCTCCATCCCTTGCCGGTTGAAGATCGTGACCGCTACCCGTTCCGCTATCCAGATCTGAAATCCAAAAACACCCACGTATACGAAAATCGAGAATAATTTGGTGACATTGCGCACGCGCGTGGGATCGATCGCGTGCGGCTGAATCATCCAGAACAGCGCGTCCTGCCAGGCCAGTCCTTCGAGCCGCCTGTACACCATCACGCACATCAAACTGAAGCCAACAAACATCACCAGCGGCAGCAATAGCCGACGCACGAATAATAGAGCGATTCGGAACATGGGGAGCAGATACTACCGGAAGTAGTACCCGCAAAGCAACGGGATACCGACTCCAAAAAGCGATAGCTTGAATTGCTTTTTCGAATCTTGCTAAGAAAAACCCTCCCCGGCAACTTCACCGAATCAACTGCCTCAACTCGCGCCGGAGAATCTTTCCTGAGGCCGTTTTGGGGACGACCTCTATAAAGTGCACCTCGCGCGGCTGCTTATAGTGGGTGAGCCGGTCGGCCACGAAAGCGCACAATTCTTCTTCCATCTTCCGGCAAGTGGTAAATCCATCGCGCAAGGCGACAAACGCCACCGGAATTTCGCCCGCCATCGCATCGAGACGGCCCACTACTCCGCACTCCCGCACCGCCGGATGCTCCAGCAACACTGCTTCCACTTCCGCCGGCGCTACAGGAAATCCCTTGTACTTGATCATCTCTTTGCGGCGATCGACGACACGGTAGAAACCTTCGCCATCGCGCGTGACAATGTCGCCCGACCAATACCATCCGTCGCGCAGCGCCGCAGCGGTCGCATCTGGCTCGTTCCAGTATCCGCGCATGAATTGCGGACCGCGCATCACTAGCTCGCCGGGCTCTCCCGCAGGAACTTCAACTGTATCGCCCACGGAAGTACCCGGATTCTGTGAGCCGATCACCCGGCACTCCGTCTGTGCCATCGGATGCCCGATGGAATCCGGCCGGTACAGCTCCGGCTCCAGATAACCAACGTGCGTCACCGGCGAAGCCTCCGTCATGCCATATCCCTGAACTACCGGAATGCCGGTCAGCGCCGTGAATCTTCGCGGTAAATCAGGCGCAAGTGGCGCCGCCCCGGATTTCACCCAACTCACGCGGTGATTCTTCGGGAACTGTCCCGCTTCCGCCGTCAGGCACAGCGCGTTCATCGCCGGGGGAACCATGAACATGGTGGTAATCGATTCCTCCACGAGCAGCGAAGCCACCTGCGCCGCGTTGAAGCGCGGCATCAGCACCAGCGTTGCTCCCGCCATCAGCATAGGATTCAGCGCCACGTTCAGCCCATAGATGTGATACAGGGGCAGAAAGCAAAGCAGCGTGTCCGCTGGATTAAGTGCTGTGCCGTGCCGGCCCCAGAAGCTGGTACACATTAGCTACCAGGTTGAAATGCGAAAGCATCACACCCTTGGGCAAGCCGGTGGTGCCACTCGAATAAGGAAGCGCCGCCAGAGTCTCGTCTGATGGCTGATCGGGTTTGGGCAGCGTGGCACTCACCGGCTTCAGCAGATCGGAAAACGGCTCGCTTCCGCTTCCCTGCTCTCGCGTGCAAAACACTCGCCGCAGATTCGGCAACCCCGCAAGGTTAATGCCGGAAATATTCGGCCCGTCGGTGATCAACATGACCGCGCCCGAATTCCCCAACTGATAGCGAACTTCACGTTCGCGATACGTAGGATTCAGCAGCGTCGGAATTGCTCCAGCTAAAGTTGCCGCGTGATAAGCGACACAGAATTCCCAGGAATTGCACAGAAAAATGGCAACCACTTCTCCCGGCTTCACCCCGGCCGCAACCAGTCCTCGCGCCACGGCCTCCACCGTCTCTCCATATTCCGCATAGGTGAGCCGCCGCCCGCAGGAAACATCTACCAGCGCCGTTTTCCCGGCGTGCTTGTGGCAGGAGGCGAGAACCGCATCGTGCACAAAAATGTTTTTGGGATCAGCGTAAAGCTGGATGCGCAGCATGGCCGGGGATGATTGTAGCGGAAAGCGTATATTTTCCGATGCGAACGGGGCGGCTAGAATCAGCCGCCCCACAATCTACATCATCCGGCATTAGGCACCGGCACACCACTCCGCGCCGCAAATCGCTCGGACCACCGAATCCTCCCGGTAACCTGCATCACCACAAACAATGTAATGATGGCGATGATCGTGATAGCCAGCCCGGTGAATCCCTTCCAGAAGAAAGCGTAAGAAAACAGCACCAGATAAATCAGCTGCGCTGTGCCCGCTTCCAGCGCGGCGAACCGCAGTCCAACCACCAACCGCAGGTAGCTCACGACCAAGCGCCACGGAAACGACGGAAGCCAGCACCATGGCCGCATGGATCGAAATGTGATCCACCAAATAAGCCAGCAGCAGATGGAAGGCGAAAAATGCCGTTGCCAGAAAGAAGTAATTCATGGGATGCAGATCGATCTTGCGCAACGTGGTAATGATGAACATCAGAAAAAAGAAAAAGAACAACGAAACCGGCGCAGCATAGCTGATTTCGCCCGCCAGCGGCCCCGGCTGCAACTTCTGCGGCATGGTCATGCCAATCTGAAATCCCGAAACCAGGTTCGAGTATTGCCACGTCAATTGCCATCCGCCGGGGATAAGCTGTTTGGAAGTGGGCGAGAGCGTATCGTCAGCGAAATCGATGTCCCGAAAATTGGTCTGCATGGTAAGCATGAAATCGCGCGCCTGCGCAACGCCGTCTCCCAACTGGTAGCGCCAGGAATCCAACCCTTGCGAACGATACGCAACGTGCAGGCTGGCGGTTTCTCCCGGGCCCACAGTCGCCCGCCCCACCGTGCCCTGATCGTCGGTCAGCGAGCGCAACCGTCTGATCGTTCACCTTCATCTGCAGACCATCGTAGATGGCCTTCTGTGCAGGAAACTTCAAACGGAAAGTCGACCGTCTGCGGCTCCGATCCGTGTTGTTCCGGAATGCGTAGTCACCAGCAAAATCGACCGCATAGGTGCTGTACCACAGCAATCCCTTCTGCCGCGGAGTGAGATGGAAGTTCACGTGAATCCGGCTGGCTTCAACCGGCAGAAAAACCTGCCGCTGCACGGTCTGGCTGTGAACCACGACCTTGCCATTCTCGACCGTAGTCGAATTCATCGACGTCACGAGAACATGTAGGTCGCGGTCGGCGGGGACTGTTGTTGCGACGTGCCCCACGTGGAGGCCACGTGGCCCTGCAGTTGCTCATTGCTGCCGTAGGTGCGCGAGAAAATGGTCGTACCCAGAATCACCCATGCGATGGTGGTGCACACAAAAATGAACGCCAGCGCCAGAATTTGTCGCAGCAAAAGATTTCCTCCTCTTGCGATAGATCGCACTGCTTTGTTTGCAAGGGGGTTGCCGCTGCGGATAGCGTTGAGGGCATGCAGGTTAGGACTCTGTGACCGACATGGTAGCGTGTCAGCGGGGACACGTGTGTGTCACGGCATAGACGGTTCAGAAGTGGTCTAGTAAATGGTCCTAGCTGGCCAGCTTGCGCAGAAATTCGCGCTCGTCCATGCGGTACTTGAAGGCTTTGCGCCCGTCGATGAACACAACCGGCACTTCGTCATTGAATTGCCGCCGCAGTTCGCTGTCACTATCCACATCCACTTCCTGCCAAGTGAAGCCGCCGCGGCGCGAGAGTTTCGTCAGACTCTCCTTCACCACCTCGCAAAGATGGCAACCTTTGCGCGAGTAAACCACGACCTGGCGGGACTCAGGCACGCCGCGATTGTACCGTCGGCACATCCCCTTCTGGCAAGAAATAAGGAGACTGAAAACACCACACTATTAGTTCGTCCCAGCTCTGAAGTGAAACCGTTCAGGAGTAAAATCCGAAAATGACTTCCGACTCCAAGCCTCTGCGCGGCAAGACATGCCTCATTACCGGTGGGGCCAAGCGCCTGGGACGCGCTTCCGCTCTCGCCCTCGCCCAGGCCGGCGCCGATGTTGCCATCACCTTTCGCAATTCCGCCCGCGAAGCGCAACATACGGTCGTCGACCTCTCCAGCTTCGGCGTGCGCGCCTTCGCTCTGCGTTGCGACATCACCGACGAAGCCAGCGTTAAGTCGATGATGAAAGATGTCGGACAGCGAACTGGGCCGCATCGACATACTGGTGAACAACGCTGCCAACTACGCCACTGCCGATTTCGAACGACTAACCCTGCGCCAATGGGATGACATGTTCGCCTCGAATACGCGCGGACCATTCCTGGTCTCGCGCGAAGCACTGAAGTGGATGCGGCGGAAACGCACGGGGTCGAAGCGCTCGGCAGTGATTGAAGCCAAGATCATCAACATGGGATCGCTCGGCGGCCTGCGCCCCTGGCCCACGCATGCGCACTATTGCTCCTCCAAAGCCGCCTTGCACATGCTGACCAAAGTCATGGCCAACGCATTGGCTCCTGAAATTGCCGTGAACGCGGTCGCGCCCGGCATGATCGATCTCGGCGAGAAAGCAGCCGCGCCTTTCATGCGCCGCATGGCCAAACAGACCCCCATGCTGCGCAACGGCAGCGGCGATGAAATCGCCGCCGCAGTCCTTTTCTTCGCTACCGCGCCGCAATTCATAACCGGACAGATTTTGGCTGTAGATGGAGGGCTGGGGCTCTAGCCGGCAAGCATCAGGCTTCCGCCGAAGTCGGATCGATCATCCGCTTCACTTCCGAAACGCGGTTCGCGGGAAAGCCGCCCTGTTTTGCATGTTCCCGCACCATCTCTTCATTGGGCGCGATATACACGCAATAGATTTTGTTCTGCGTGACGTAGCTTTCGAGCCATTGAATCTGCGGTCCCAGGTTTTTCAGAACGCTACACGATTTTTGCGAAATTGCTAGAAACTGCTCGGGCGTCAGATTCCCGACATCAGGGATCTCGCGCTCTATGACGTATTTCGGCATCCATCCTCCGTTCGATCGACGTGCAATGCTGCCAACCTTTGCGTGAGGATTCTATTCCGGAGTCCAGGAAATAGCTACTCGCTCCAGAACCCCGAATCTCTCTTCTGTAGCATTCCCTGCTCAAGGTATAGTGGGGCAAATGAAGAAATCCAGTCAGCCCGGCTCTTCGAAGACCTCCAGCGCCGCTCCTCGTGTCGCCATCGCTATCATGGCCGCGGGGAAAGGCACACGGCTAAAATCACAGCTTCCCAAGGTCCTGCATGAAGTGGGTGGCAAGCCACTGCTCGCGCATGTCATCGCGGCAGCCAAGCGCGTAGTCCCGCCGACCGATGTCTTCGCCATAATCGGCCATGAAGCCGACCGCGTCCGCAACGCCGTCGCTGCTACTGGCATTAATTTCGTCCTGCAATCTGAGCAGCGCGGCACCGGGCACGCTCTTATGGTCGCGCAAACGGCGCTCTCTGAATACGACCACGTCATCGTTCTTTCCGGAGACGCCCCGCAGATCACGCCCCAAACCATCGCCTGCCTGCTTAATTTCCATCTCGACGAACAGGCCGCTATGACTCTGCTCAGCGCCGATCTCGACAATCCGACAGGCTACGGCCGCGTCCTGCGCAAAAGCGCTCGCAGCGCCGAGGTTCAGGCCATCGTCGAAGAAAAATCCGCCAGTCCCACACAGAAAAAAATTCGCGAAATCAACGCCGGTTTTTACGTTTTCGCTGTTCCGCAATTGTTCTCGCACATTAAGAGAATCTCTACTGCTAACCCGCATGGCGAGTACTACCTCACCGACATGGCCGAGGTTTTGCGTAAGGCGAGGCAGCGCGTCGTTGTCTGGAAGACGGAAAACTCCGCGGAAATTCTCGGCGCAAATACGCGCACGGAACTTTCATTAATCGATTCCCAGATACGCCTGCGCAAGTGCCATGACCTGATGGCTGAGGGCGTCACCATCTTCTATCCCACAACTTGCGTGATCGATAACGATGTTGAAATCGCTGCTGACACGGTGATTGAACCCTTCGTGCAGATTTTCGGACGTACCCGCATTGGCGCGGCTTGCCGCATTCGTTCCTACTCGGTGATTCACGATTCTGAAATCAGCAGCGGCGTTACGATTCGTCCCGGCTGCATTTTGCAAGAAGCCCGCATCGGCCCCGGCGCCCTCCTGGGCCCTTATTCTCATCTACGTCCGGGTAGCGACATCGGGGAAGGCGCGCACGTGGGCAACTTTGTCGAGACCAAAAAAATTAAGCTGGGCAAGGGATCCAAAGCCAACCATCTCACCTATCTCGGCGATGCCGAGATAGGTGCGGGAGTAAACATCGGCGCTGGAACCATCACCTGCAACTACGACGGCGTGAACAAACACACCACTGTGATCGACGATGGAGCCTTCATCGGCAGCGACAGCACGCTGGTCGCGCCCGTACGCGTGGGTAAAGGCGCCTATGTTGCCGCCGCATCGTGTATTACAGAAGACGTTCCAGAAGACGCTCTGGCCATCGGGCGCGGACAACAAATAGTGAAGGAAGGCTGGGCGAGAAAGAAGCGCGCTGCCCAGAAATCAAAATAGGGTTGCTAACTGCGCTTACGCCGCGCCCGGCATGCGAGAATCTGTCTAGAGAAAGAAAAGCACCAAGACAAGGTTTTCTCCGTGTCTCAGTGCCGTAGCCTGTCCTGAGCAAGGCCGAAGGGTGGTGAGTTCTTGCCTTAGTGCGAAACCGCGGTAAACAATTCCGAGTGCATCAGCGACTGGAACTGCTGGTCGTTAGCTTTGAAGTGAAATGCGACGTTGGAGCCGTCGGAATCCACGCTGCTGTTATCCATGGCAACTTTTTCCGAGGCACTGGCGCTCATCTTCTTATAGAGCAAGCCGGCCTTCACGAGAGAGGAAAGTGTTGCCGCGCTGAGAGAATCGGAAGAAACCACAGTCAGATCGAAGTTGACACCACCGGTAAAGCTCATGGTGTAGCGCGAACCAAGCAGGCGCTTCTTGATGCTGTCATAATCGGCAACCTTAGCGGCTTCGCCCAAGGCCGAGCGCATCACGTTCTGCGTGCCCGCCTGGTCGAGGATGCTCCACACCGGCCCCGAATCCACGTCTGACATCATGTCCGACATGGTTGAGTTCGTATCCATGTTCAAGATCGTTCCGTCGCGCGTATCCAGCGCCAGCTTCACCGCCGAAATCTCACCGAACAGCAGCGTGCTGTCGTCCAGAAAAGTCATCACCATCCCGCCATCCATGGGATAAATGTTCGATGTGGAATACTTCGTCGGCTTGATCTTCCGCAGCGTCATCTTCTTGATGACGGCCTTCATAGCAAATGGTCCTGCAGCCACTCCAATCTGCTTGGTTCCCTGCTTCGGCGTGCGGAATGAGGCGAAGGCCAACGTATCCACATCTTTGTTCGGGTCGATCCCGACGCCTTTCAACGCCTCCTCAAACTCTTTTATATTATCGGGCATCAGTTGTTCCTTAAGTTGCATTGCGGTCGGCGAGTCCTTCAGCGCCCGGTAATCTACTGAAATCAACTGCTGCAGGTCCGCGGGAACCACCGTGCGCGCCGCTGAATTGAGCGGCATAGCGTTCGCGACGCCTACAAAAAGCAAAGACAGTAGTGCAGAGCCCAACAATGCAGAGCCTAGACAAGCCTTGAAAGTCTTCATAACGGCCTCGGTCCTCACAATTAAGAAAGTTTTCCCAAATCACTCAATAGGGAACGGCATTTTACTCGCGTCTTGCGATTTAGATGCGCGCCCTCGCCTTCTCGTTATCCCTATGGCTTATTCTAAGCCCGCAAAGCTAGCTCCTGTTCAGTCAAAAGTGCTAGCCCCATGACCACTTTGGGACGCATGCCTCCGGTGGCGAATGATTGTGCTGCTCTGTGGAGATGTGTAGTGTAAGATGCTCACTGGCTCGGTACGCTACCGCACATAAGCGCCTCCTTCCTTTGGGCGCCGAGAAATCAGGGACATATTGAAAATCCTACTGTATAACCCCGACAACGGGGTTACGCGCAATTTCATGCCCCACCTCTGGATGTTCCTGCTACAGTCTCTAACCCCCGCCGGCCATGAAGTTGTGCTCATCGACGGAAATGCCCAGCCGATGGACGAGGCCGGAATTGCACGCTATGTTCTGGAACAAAAGATCGATCTGGTCGGTATTGGCGCCATGACCCGGATGATCGCCAAAGCCTATCGCATGGCGGACGCTGTGCGCGCAGTGGGCGTGCCCGTTGTCATGGGCGGCCCTCATGTCACGGAAATGGCAGATGAAGCTCTCGGCCGCGATGGCGGTTCGCGCCATGCAGATGCCGTGGCTTTGGGCGAGGCCGATGAAACCTGGCCGCGCATTGTGGAAGACGCGGAGCACGGTCAACTGAAAGACGTTTACGCACCGGTCGATACCGCTGGCAAAGAACTCAAGCCCTCGCTCAAGCAGTATCCCGTAATTCCGTGGGACACCATTGATCTCCAACAATTCAACCTCGTGCCCAAGTCAGCCAAGAAATGGCTGCAAAAAATCGGCGAAGGATGGGGAACCTTCCGCATCGTTCCGGTCGAGTCGGGACGAGGTTGCCCTTACGGCTGTGAGTTCTGCACGGTCACGGGCTTCTTCGGAGACTCCATTCGCTTTCGCACCAACGAAAGCGTCGTCAACGAACTCTTGCTGCTGAAGGCGCGCGCCCGGAAAGAACGCGGCCAGATTGCCGTCTTCTTTATCGATGACAATTTTGCCATCAACCTCAAACGCACCAAATCTCTGCTGCGAGATATTATCGCCGCCGGCGCGCAAGTAAATTGGGTCGCGCAAATCAGCGCAAACCTCTTGCGCGATCAGGAACTCGTCGATCTGATTTCCGCCTCCGGTGGCAAGTGGGTATTCATCGGCATGGAGTCGATTGATCCCACTAATTTGAAAGACGTAAACAAAGGCTTCAACAAGCCCGAAGAATATGCTGCTGTGTTAGAGCGCCTGGCGCAGCGTAACGTTTATGCGATTACGTCGTTCATCTTCGGCATGGATAACGACACTGTGGGTGCGGCCAAGCGCACGCTCGAGCAGGTGCGGACCTGGCCGCCCGGTTTGCCAATTTTCGGCCTCCTCACTCCTTTGCCGGGCACTCCGCTCCTCAAGCGCCTCGAAGTCGCCGGCCGCTTAACCCGGCCCAAACACTGGCAGGAGTTCATTCCGTTCGCCATGGCGCACACCCCACTGAAAATGACCATTGCTGAAGCTCACGCCGAAGTGAAATATGGCTGGTCCCACTCCTACAGCGGAGAAGCCGTCGCACAAGCCGTGGATTCGCTCGATGACCAGCCGCTGGGATATCGCATCAACATCCTGATCGCCCGCCTGTGCTTCCGCGGAATCTACTTTCCCATGCTCGGCCGCTTCGCCTGGTGGAAGGTGATCTCCGAAAATCGCCGGACCATCTTCAAACTTTCACGCCAGGGATTCGAAGCATGGTGGGGATCGCGATCCAAGACCGAACCGGCGCCAGCGACCATCGCAGGGGATTAGAAATTGTCGATGAGGTCGGTTTGCTTCGCACGTTACCGCATTGATGGAGCGGGAGACCGGGATCGAACCGGCGACATCCAGCTTGGGAAGCTGGCGTTCTACCGCTGAACTACTCCCGCTCACTGGCCTGAAGATAACAAACTGCTGAAGAAGCCAACCAAAGTCTAGCACTCGAAGCTGCTGGAAACAATCTGCGGGAACGGTTTACGGCGTTGAGGCGCAGACTAGATTGGGACCTGTAACAGCCTCATCGGCTAAAGCCGTTGTTCCATCGGCACAGCTTACGGCACGACTAAAAGTCGTGCCCTTCCCAACCCGCGCCGATATTCGGGCCAGGTGCTGTTAGACTTTCTCAGGAGAACATCTTTGCCTTCCCCACCCAACCGAAACCATGGCGGTACAGGCGCGGTCAGCGATCAGGCCCCGGTTCCGGAGCCTTCATTTTCAGAACGCGCTCGCACGCTGGTCTATCTTGGCCGCACCGGCAGCCTTTCGACTCTTTCGCGCAAGCAGCCGGGCTTCCCTTTCGGATCGGTGATGCCGTATGGATTGGACGAGCGCGGACGTCCTATCTTTCTCATCAGCACCATGGCCATGCACACTCAGAACCTGCAAGCGGACGAACGCGCCAGCCTGCTGGTAACCCAGCCTGACGCCGAAGGCGATTCTCTGGGCGCGGCGAGGGTCACGCTGGTGGGAAAAGTTCTGGCGATACCTCAGACCGAAGTGGCAGAAGCGCGCCGCATCTACCTGGAGCGTTACGCCAATAGTAAGTACTGGGTAGACTTTGAGGATTTTTCTTTTTACCGCATGGATGTTGTGGACGTGTACTACGTGGGAGGCTTTGGAGTGATGGGTTGGGTTACCGCGGCAGACTACGACCGCGCAAAGCCCGACCCTCTGGCCGATACCGCAGCAGGAATCATCGAACACATGAATGCCGACCACAAGGACGCGCTCATATTGCTGGCGCGGGCATTCGGTCGCCTCGAATCTGACGAAGCGACGATGACTTCGGTAGATCGTCTCGGTTTTCATGTGCGACTGAAAACTGCAGATGGGATTCGGGGCACGCGCATCGCGTTCCTGCGCGAAGTTAGTAATCCGATGGAAGCCAGAAAAGTTCTGGTAGAGATGGTGCAGCAGGCGCGTCAACCTGTCTGATATCGACGACCCCATGGGCAGGTTGGGAAGGGCACGACTTCAGTCGTGCTGTCCACAACCAAAAAAAGAGCACTGGCTTTAGCCCTTGAGGGAGTTCCGCCTCGTTGCAAGACGCCCAGCATCGAGACGCCGCGCCCAGCCGCGCATTTGCCGCAAAAGCGAAAAATGCCCGGATCCTTTCGGATCCGGGCATTTCAGTTTTCGCTTCGAGAGCGTGGTCACTTAGACCGCTTGGACGTTCTCCGCTTGCCAGCCCTTGGGGCCTTTGGTCACGTCGAACTGCACGGTTTGGCCTTCTTGCAGGCTGCGGAAACCACCAGCCTGAATCGCGGAGAAATGCACGAAAACGTCCTCGCCATTTTGGCGGCTGATAAAGCCATAGCCCTTGGCGTCGTTAAACCACTTCACTGTTCCTTGTTCTGCCATTGATAGTCCTATTCTTGTTTCTTTGGATTGTGCTGAGAAGATTCGCTGCTAGTGAGGGGGTGACGCTGGTTGGCGATACCGACCTTCAATTGCTTGTGAGTCAAACTTAGCTGAGCCTTATTATACACGGCCCATCGAAAAAGCACGGAAAATATTGCAGCTGGACTCCACCGCTCCCAGAATAGGCTCTACTTAGTTGCACGTCATCATGTTCTGGCTCACGCCCTGCATGCTGATTACGGAGTTGGCAACCAGCGGCAGGCTCCAGAACCGATTGTGGTGCTTGCGCGCGTAGTAGGCCACCGCTACAGCTCCAACACTCTTGACCGACGCAACCGCGTAAGCACGCCCAACCGTCGGGTGAGTTCCATACAGGTAAGCCGACTCTACTTCCTCGTTACAGACTCCCTTTTTCCCGGAGAGCCAGTTCTGACGGGCCCACAGCGTGGTGTAGGAGTCGGCGAAGGTGCTGCCAGTAGAAATGATAGCCAGAGCAAGGAACGTCGTGTTCACGACGGGTCTGACCTCGGGGGTAACCGTTACCGCCCGGGGCGCCGAGGTTGTGGCTACAGCGGCGACCATGGGCGTTACGCTGTGGATGCTGCTGCTGGGAGCTTCTGGAAGCTCGTCGGCTGCGATAGCGGCCGTAGCCAGCGCCAGCACTGCAACTGCGGTGAAAATGCCTGACTTCAGGAGGGCTTTTGTGTTGTGTACTCGGTAGTTCATGTACCGAAGATACGTCCTGGCCATAAGTCGCACAATCGCAAGAGAGTAATGGGAAGTAATAGAAGGTGGTAATGCGAGGTAATTACCCATCTGGGCTACAACACGGTTGAGCGAAGATAAATCGAAAACACAAACGCTTGCGATTTGCTCGACTTTCCCCGTATAAAGGATAGCTTCCAGCCATGTTGCCAGAAGATTCGAATCCCGCAGCCCGCCGATCATTTCTCAAAACTGCTCTTGCCGGCGGCGCAGCCGCGGCCATGACTCCGCTCTATCCTGCGGTCACCGCTGCGCGTGAGATCGTTTCCGCTGCTCCAGCCTCCGCTGTGAGTCCCTTCGAGCTCGACGAGATCACTATCGCTGACTTGCAGGGCGGCATGAAGTCCGGCAAGTACATGGCCCGCTCCCTAGTTGAGAAATACTCGGCCCGCATCGCGGAAATCGACAAACAGGGTCCGGCGATCAACAGCATTATTGAGATGAATCCCGATGCGCTCTCCATCGCAGAAGCGCTCGATCAGGAACGCAAGGCCAAAGGTCCGCGGGGTCCGATTCACGGCATCCCGGTTCTGATTAAAGACAATATCGATACTGCTGACAAAATGATGACGACCGCCGGTTCGCTCGCCTTGGTCGGTTCCAAACCGTCTCAGGATTCTTTTGTCGCGCAGAAGCTGCGCGCCGCCGGAGCGGTCATTCTAGGCAAGACTAATCTCAGCGAGTGGGCGAATATTCGCTCCAGCCATTCCACCAGCGGATGGAGCGGTCGCGGCGGTCTCACTCGGAACCCTTATGCGCTTGATCGCAACCCTTGCGGCTCAAGTTCCGGAACCGGCGCCGGCATATCTGCGAATTTATGCGCGGTTGGGATCGGCACGGAAACCGACGGTTCGATCGTTTGTCCGTCATCCTCGAACGGTCTCGCGGGCATCAAGCCAACGGTGGGTCTGGTGAGTAGGGGTGGGATCATTCCGATCTCTCACAGCCAGGATGGCGCGGGCCCCATGTGCCGCACCGTTCGCGACGCCGCGACTCTGCTAGGTGCACTCACTGGCATCGATCCTCGCGACCCTGCCACCGCTGCCAGTCAAGGCAAGTCCTTCACGGACTACACGCAGTTCTGCAACCCAAACGGTCTTAAGGGAGCCCGCATCGGCGTCGCCACGAAAATACTTCGGCTTCAACGACGCCGTCGACGCTCTCATGGAGCGATCTCTCGATGCCATGAAACAACAGGGAGCCACGCTGGTTGATCCGGCTGACATTGAAACTCTGGGTAAGTTCGACGAGAGCGAATTACTGGTATTTATGTATGAACTTAAAGCCGACTTAAATGCCTATCTCGCGAATCTCGGCCCCAACGCTCCTGTTCATACGTTAAAGGAGATCATCGACTCCAACGAGCGCAATCGTCAAAAAGAGATGCCTTACTTCGGGCAGGATTTGTTTCTAAAAGCTGAGGCTAAAGGCCCGCTCACGGAGAAGGCCTATCTCGATGCACTCGAAAAGAACCACCAACTCGTCCGTACCGAAGGCATTGACGCCACCATGGACAAGCACCACCTCGATGCCATCGTAGCGCCCACCGGTGGCCCGGCTTGGCTCACCGACCTGGTTAACGGCGATCACGTGGCTGGTGGAAGCTCAAACGCGGCTGCCGTCGCTGGTTACCCTAATATCAACGTAACGGCTGGGTTTATTTCCGGCTTGCCGGTCGGGATCTCATTCTTCGGACGCGCCTGGAGCGAGCCCACGCTCATCCGCGTGGCATTTGCTTTCGAGCAAACTACAAAAGCCCGTCAAGCTCCGCGATTCTTGTCTACCATTGGCGGTGGATAATAACCCATAACTTCTGCGATCTAAGTTTCCAATCCGGAGATTTCCCGGAGTAGGTCCCGGTGTATTCCGATTTGACTGAAAGTCATTCATCAAACTTACCGAACCAATCTCCTTCCGTGTTACCTTACTTACAAGGAGGTATTAAAGAATGATGAATAAAGTGGTTGCTTCTTTGCGGAAGGAGTACTCACGCCTTGAAAAAGAGATGGGACAAGTGGGAAAGGCGCTCGACGCTCTCGGCCATGTAGGCGGGAAAAAGCTCAAGACAACGGGCCGTACCTTGAGCAAAGATGCCCGCCGACGCATCGCCGAAGCACAAAAACTACGCTGGGCAAAAGTAAGAAAGGCAGCCGCCAAGCTAGTAAAGTCGTAAGTATGGTTAAGTGCTCTCGCAAGCACTGCAGACTGGCCTCGTTCGTAACTTCCCCCAAGACCTACGGACGAGGCTGACGTTTTTGACGAGTGATTTGTAAGCGCTGCTTAGGAGTGAGTCGCGGATTTAATCGCGTATTGCAGACTCACGATCCCCGTACCATACATTTTGTGGCCTAGCAGCTCCAGCTTCGTCTCGCCGGTTGGAGGCGGAAGCAGCGGGATGCCATCTCCCAGCAGTACCGGCACAAAGGATATCTCTACCGTATCTACCAGCCCCGCTTCCAGCAGGCTGCGAAAAAGCGCCCCCCCTCCCATGAGCCAGATGTCTTTGCCCGGCTCCCTCCGAATGGTGGCGACCATTTCTTCCGATCCGTCAGCCAGGATGGTTACATCCGGATAGTCGCGTTGCCGGAGGGTTTGTGAGAAAACAAAAGTCTGCAGGCCCGGAATGGAGCGGGTACCTCCGTGCGCCATCGCTTCAAAGGTGCGGCGACCCAATAAAACCGTGTCGAACTCCTTGAACATCCTGGCGAAATCAATTTCGGGGTCGAAGATGATCCAATCTGCTTCGCCCTTGGGGCCTGCAATGTAGCCATCCAGGCTGGCCGCAACTACGTAGCGAATTCGCCGCACCGGTCCCTCCTCGCCGCTTGCAACTAGAATTTTGATGACACTTACTCTTGGCTCGTGATTAAGTCCACCGAAACCACTTTAGCGCCAAGACGAATGACACTGCACCCCACAGAAACATCACTAACAACCGTGGCCATTGATGGATCAGCGGCGTGCCTTCGAGAATGCTCGCCCGCAGCGCATCGTTTAAAGCGGTTAATGGTAGTGCTTTTATCAGAGGCTGAATGACGACCGGGAAGCGCTCATAAGAAAAGAAAACTCCGGAAAAAATCCACATCGGCATCATCACAAGGTTCATAAGACCGCTCACACTTTCGATCTTCTGTGCGCGGCTTGCCGTTACCAGTCCAACTCCACCAAAACACAGTGCGCCGATTGCACCCAGTAACAGAATGGAGAGTATCGATCCCAATACCTTCATGTGAAACACCAGCACGCCGAGTGTCAGCAATAATCCGATTTCAATGATCATCAGCACCAGGCGGCTCGACATCAGCGCCAGCAGAAAATCCGATCGGCGCATAGGAGTGCCGACGAAACGCTTCAAAACTTTGCGCTGCCGCATATCGACTAGAGCAAATCCGATACCCCACATGCCGGAGTTCATCAGGTTCATCCCCAGCAATCCAGGGATCAGAAAATCGATGTAGCGCGAACCGGGTTCGGACGTGGTCACGACAGTTGTGGCAACGACATCTTTACGGCCTGCCGCAGCTTGCAGCGCATCGTTCACTTGGGCCCGCGCCAGCACGCTCTCCGGGCGCGCCGGATCGTAGCGATACTGAAGTCCTCCCGTACCGTCCGGCTCGATCACCACATCGTACTTACCCAGGCGAAACCCTTTCCCGGCAGTTTCTTCGTCTTGCAGGTCAATCTTGAATGAATCGTGCTGCGGGGAATGTTGCAACAAAGCCTCGGCCTGTTGCGCACCCGCTCCCGTAACAATCGCCACGGATGATGCGTCGCCCGGCTTGTTGCGGAAGGCAATCCCAAGTCCCACGGCCAACAACAAAGGAAACACGAATACCCAGAACACGACCTCCGGCTCGCGCTTCAACTCGAGCATGCGCGCGCCGAGCAGATGACGGTATCCCGCCCAGCGGCCATTGCGCTTGGGCGGATACTTCCGCGAAGGCATTTGTTCTACGAGAGGTGTTTCCGTTGCAACACTCATAAACCAATCACTATAAAACTTACTATCGCGCAGCCGGCTTCCACTTATTCAGGAATTCGAGCACCGCCTCCGGCGTCATGGACCGTGCATCCTCGAACTCACCGTTCTTCTGGCTCACCACGACCTTGCCGTCGCTGTCTGCTACCACCAGCGTAGGAATGCCTTTATCAAGCGTCGTATCGAACTGCTTCACCACATCCGCATTCTTTTTTCCATCAACTCCTAGGTCGACATGCACCACTTCATAGCCCGCCATCACCGCCGCGAAGTCAGGCCGATGAAATGCCAGATCGAGCACGTGGCAGTCGTAGCACCAATTCGCGCCAAAGACCAATAACACACGCCTGTGCCCGTTCGCTGCTTTCTCTTCTGCTTCTTTGATCTCGGCGTGCGCGTCAGCATCCGCCGGATAGAGATTTTTGTTCATGTCGGAAGGCTGTTTCAGGTGTGGCGCATCGGCTCGCTCCGAGCTTATGAGCCGCCATTGCTCACCCTGTTCTTTCCACCCCTGGCCGTCGGTTATGCTTAGGGTCCGGCCATTCGGCAACTGCGCTTTAGCTTTAAAAACAACGCTTGTACCCCAGGGGCGGTAGAGCACCGCAACGGTTTGCCATTCAATACTTCGTGCCTTCAGGCCCAGCCAGAAATTAATGTCAGCATCCACACTGGTCACAACACCGTTCGCTTGAACCTTCGGCACTGGGTCGGTGCTGTAGAAGGCTTTCAAAGCCACTGCGTCTCCAGCCAGGACCGCGGCCTTCCACTGCTCCAGCCGAGAGAACGCGGGCAACGAGCCAACCGCGGTAGCTTGCGCGAATCCGTACTCTCCGCCAAACATCGCAGCCACCGCTACGACTAGAAAAATTACGCCCCGAAATCGTCCCACCACACTTATAAACATCCCCATAACCTCATCTCACTCTTCCCGTAAATGCCGTCCCGTCAGCCGTACAAATACATCTTCCAAACTGGCCTGCCGCGTAGTCAGGTGCTGCAACTGGCTCCCCTGCTTGCCTATCGCCTCCAGCAGCGCCGGAATGGTTAAATGTGGCTCCTTAACGCTGAGCGCCACCATCCCCTCATCTTCGCGCACCGACTCTACGCTTGGCAGCGCACGCCAAGCCTCCAGCGCCGCTCCGTCCGAACCATTAGTTCCTCTAGTTCCTCCGCTTACGCCAAACTCCACCACATGATGCCCGCCCAAACGCTCGATCAAACTGGACGGTGAACCTTCCGCGATGACCTGTCCTTGATCCACAATCGCCAGCCGGTCGCACAGCCGCTCGGCTTCGTCCATATAATGCGTAGTCAAAAGTACGGTCCCGCCGGCGCGCTGGAATTCCCGAACGATATCCCACAACTGGCGCCGGCTCTGCGGATCGAGCCCTGTCGTCGGCTCATCGAGAAAAAGGATTTTCGGATTGCACACCAGCGCTGTAGCCACCGCCAGCCGCTGTCGTTGTCCGCCGGAAAGTTTTCCCACCCATGCATCCGCTTTCTCCGTGAGCTGGAGCTGCTCGAGCACTTCCTCGGACGAAAGCGGTTCGCGATAGAAGCTGGCAAAAAGTTCGACGGTTTCGCGTACAGTGAGTTTTTCTGAAAGCCGCGTCTCCTGCAGCGAGATGCCCAGCCACTCCCGCATTTCGCGCGCATCCTCGCGCCATGAATGGCCGAGAATCGACACTTCGCCCGAAGTCGGCTCCAGCAGGCCCTCAAGAATTTCGATGGTCGTCGTCTTCCCTGCTCCATTCGGTCCAAGAAGACCGAAACATTCTCCGCCATGAATTTCGAGGTTCAGCCCGCGCACGGCCTCCACTTTGCCGTCGTAGGTCTTGCGCAAATCGCGACATTGGATGGCTACGGTCACCGCCGTATTGTAGCTTACGAGGAACGCATGTATACTTCGCCAATAGTTCCGCAGAGGCTTGCTGCATGCCTCATCCCCCAGCGTAAGCAAATCCAAACTCCAGGGAGATTCTCGCAATGACATTCCCAAGGTCTCTATTCGTCCGGTGCGGTTTGCTCGCGATCTTCATCACCACCTTGTTCGCGTGTGCTGCCTTTGGTTCAACCGAATTCGTCATCTGGGATTTCCCTCCCGTCGCCGGCATGGGCATCACGCCCGAGGGAACCCTGGTTGCCGATAGTGCGGATAACCTCTATGGCGTGACCCTCAAAGGAGGAGCTTTTGGTGGAGGAACCGTCTATCAACTCGCGCGGCCTGTGGCGCCAGGTGCTGGGTGGACCTGGAACGCTCTCTATAATTTCAGCGATGGTGGCAGCGATGGGTCAGGACCCACAGCCGGACTCATTTTTGACTCGGCTGGCAATCTCTATGGCACGACGAGCTACGGCGGAGCCTACGACTTGGGCGTGGTTTTCGAGCTGTCGCCTCCTACTGTCGTGGGAGACTCATGGACGGAAACGGTGCTTCACAGTTTTAAAGGCGGAGATACCGACGGTGAATCCCCGAGTGATTCTCAAGGAGTGGTCTTCGATACTTCCGGCAATCTTTATGGAGCGACCCGCTGGGGAGGCCCCTATAAATTGGGATGCGCGATCGAAAGTTGCGGTGTCGTATATCGACTGACACCTCCCGGCACGCCAGGCGGAGAGTGGACCCAAACCGTCATTCACTTTTTCAACGGCTCAGATGGCAACGCCGCAGTCGGAAATCTGATGTTTGACGCCAAGGGCAATCTTTACGGTGGCGCTCAAAGAGGCGGACCGTCCGACTGGAACACGTCGTGCTGCGGCTTGATCTTCAAGCTGACTCCTCCCGCCACGCCAGGGGCAAAAGTCTGGACCTATAAAATCCTTTATGCCTTCTTGGATTCTCCGGATAGTGCCTGGCCTAATGGCAGTCTGACCCTTCACGACGGGAGTCTCTACGGCACGGCCTCTGAGGGAGGCGCAGATGGCTGGGGCACAGTCTTCCAGCTAGTTGTTCCCACGACAGCCGGGGCGGAATGGACTGAAAACATCCTCTACAGTTTCACCAATAGTAGCGATGGTGCCTATCCGAGTGCCAATGTCACTTTCGACCGAGTGGGAAATCTTTATACCACGGCCGCGTCTGCCATTGAACTGAGCCCGCCCGCATCAACTGGCGCCGCTTGGACAGAGACCACACTGAGCCCCTATTATGGGCCTGAAGACGGTGGTGGCCTTATCTTCGGCAAGGACGGCTTCCTATACGGCACGCTGCGCAACGGCGCCGGCGTATCAAGCGGCAACGGCTCGATATTCGCCGTTGCGCCGTAGTTCTAGAGTTGCGGGCAATCATGATGGCAGGCTGAAGCTGTACATTCGCCTTAGCGCCTGCTGTCTGAAAAAAGCATCGGAATAAATATTAGGAATTCAGGAGATCATCTTATGAAGCGCGAATTTTCTCTATTCGTCCGTTGCGGATTGCTCACCATCTTCATCGCCACGTTGTTCGCAACCGCCGCATTCGCCGCTGCCCCAAGCGAATACCTCATTTGGAGTTTTGACTTCAACGGAAGTGTCGGGGGCTTCGCCCCGGAGGGTAATCTGGTCGCCGACAGTGCTGGCAACCTCTATGGCGTGGTGGCCAGTGGCGGAGCGAATGGTGGAGGCGCCGTCTTTCAATTAGTGCGCCCCGTGCCTCCAAGCACCGGCTGGACCTGGAACCTGCTCTACAGTTTCACAGCCGGTGAAAGCGGCGGCTCAGGACCGGAGGGCGGAGTCATTTTTGACTCGGCGGGAAACCTCTATGGCACGACGAGCTTCGGCGGAAACGCCGACCTGGGTGTGGTTTTCGAGTTGTCACCTCCGGCCGTCGCGGGGGACGAATGGACCGAATCCGTGCTCTACAACTTTGAGGGAGGAACTGCCGACGGCGAATCGCCGCGTAATTCCCAGGGAGTGGTCTTCGATAAGTCCGGCAATCTTTATGGCGTAACCCTCCTGGGGGGCACAGATTATAGCGAGGATAAACATTGCCCGACGAACGGTTGCGGCGTGGTATATGAACTGACGCCCTCCACGCCAGGTGCAGAGTGGACGGAAACCGTGATCCATTATTTTAACGGCGGACAAGGCGCTGCCGGAGCCGGCACTCCGATATTCGATGCCAAGGGAAATCTTTACGGGCAACTGAGTCGGGCGGAACGAATGATGGCGGCGTGGTCTACAAGATGATTCCTCCAGCCACAACGGGCGGAACATGGGCCTACAAAGTGTTGTACGCCTTCGGAAGTAACCCAAACGATGCTCGCTACCCCCAGAGCAGTTTGACCCTCCATGGCGCCGGAGTTCTCTACGGCACTGCTCTTGGTGGCGTGTCGTTCCACGGCACCGTCTTCCAGTTAGCACCTCCCGCAGTCGCGGGCGGGGCCTGGACTGAAACCGTCCTCTATAACTTCGGATCAGTTGCGAACGATGGCGAATTTCCCTACTACAACGTGATTTTCGACAAAGCTGGAAATCTTTACAGCACTACCTTTGTCGGCGGCGGGGAAAATCCATCGCAGTGCAACTACGGTGGTTGCGGCACCGTTTTCGAGCTGAGCCCGCCCGCGACAGCTGGCGCTGCCTGGACTGAGACCATTCTGCATTCCTTCCCGGCTACGACAGGAGACGGCATTGCGCCTGGTGGTGGCCTGATCTTCGCCAAGAATGGGGTTCTCATGGGCGTCACCGAGCAGGGAGGAAAAAAGAACTACGGCTCGGTATTTGGTATTGTGCCGTAGTTCGGAGTCGTAGTTGCCGTCACGGTGGCGGAGGCTTTTGCATTCGCCTCCGCCCGTGGTGCCTGAAAACTTTAAGAATTGGAGACGGAAAACGCAATGGCCGCCTATCGCGGCATTGCATATATACTTCCTCCGATCATTCGAGAGGCTTCGATCGAGCCTCATTCCCCGGGCGCACGGAAACCTAAACTTCAGGAGAGTCTCGCTATGACATTCCCAAGGTCTCTACTTATCCGCACGAGTTTGCTCGCGATCTTCATTATTACCTTGTTCGCAGGCGCTGCCTTCGCCGCTGGCCCCAGCGAATACCTCATCTACAATTTCCCCTGGTACACGAGCGAGTTCCTTTGGTCAAGTATAGTTGCCGATAGCGCAGGCAACCTCTACGGCACGGCTGCCTTTTACAGTAGTTCGACGTCAGGGAGTGCCTATCAGTTAGTGCGGCCCGTGCCGCCAGCTACGCGGTGGGAATACAACCAGCTCTACATTTTCGGTGACTCCAGCTACGCCAGCAATGGTGCAGGGCCGCAGGGCGGAGTCATTTTTGACACGGCGGGCAACCTCTACGGTACGACGAACTCAGGCGGAGCTTCCAACTTGGGCATAGTTTTCGAATTGTCGCCTCCGGCCGTCGCGGGGGACAGCTGGACCGAAACCGTGCTCTACAATTTTAAGGGAGGCGCTACCGACGGCGATTCCCCGGGTAATTTGCAGACGGTGGTCTTCGATAAGTCTGGCAATCTCTATGGAGTGACCACTTCAGGGGGCACCCCTAGGAGTGAGGATCCGCGTTGTCCCGCAGATGGTTGCGGGGTCGTCTATGAACTCACGCCGCCCGCCACGGCCGGTGCCGAGTGGACCGAAACCGTGATCCACTATTTCAACGGTACACAAGGCAATAGCCCCGTCGGAACTCCAATCTTCGACGCCAAGGGAAACCTTTACGGCGCGGCAGCAGCGGGCGGACTTGATGATGGCGGCGTGGTTTACAAGATGATTCCTCCAGCCACAACGGGCGGAGGCTGGACCTACAGGACCTTGTACGCCTTCGGCAGTAACCCAAACGATGCTTTCGGCCCCGAGAGTTCTTTAACCCTCAACGGCGACGGGATTCTCTACGGCGCTGCAGGCCCCCACCTGACCGACCTCGGCAGCATTTTCCAAGTGGTGCCTCCTGCAGTGGCAGGCGGAGCGTGGACCGAAAGCGTCCTCTACCACTTCGGATCGGTTGCGAACGATGGCTCCTATCCCAACGGCGTGATCTTCGATAGAGCCGGAAATCTTTACGGCACGACCCTACTAGGCGGGGATGACACTAGATATTACTGCAACGCCGGTTGCGGCACCGTCTTCGAACTGAGCCCGCCAGCGACAGCAGGCGCTGACTGGACCGAGACTATATTGCATTCCTTCCCCTCCAGGGGTGGAGACGGCACTGGGCCTACTGGCGCCCTCCTCTTCGACAAGAACGGCAGGCTTCTTGGTATCACTGAGGGTGGCGGCGATTCAGAGGGCACGGCATTTGCTGTCGTACTACCGTAGGTTAGGCTTGCCTGTCTTGTGATGGGTGGCGGAGGCCATGATCGCCTCCGCCCGTGGTTGCTGAGAACTTTTAAGAATTGGAGACGGAAAACGCGGTGGCCGCCTATCGCGACATTGAATCGCTACGGCCGCCACGCATTGTAACGTACAGGCAGCGCGTGTATACTTCCCCCGATCGCCAGCGGAGGCTTTTGGTCGAGCCTCTCGCCCCCCAGCGCCACACCAGTCTAAACGTGAGGAGATTCTCGCCATGCCGCAAAAACGCTCTACCCTCGTTCGTGTTGGATTATTCGCTCTCCTGATCGCCATGCTTTTTGCAGGCGCCGCCGTGGCGGCTGCTTCAACTGAATTCGTAACTTACTCTTTTCCGCGCGGTACTCCCAACAAAACCACAGGCTGCAATCCCGACGGAGCTTTGGTTGCCGATAGTGCGGGAAATCTCTATGGCACGACCTCCGGCTGCGGGGCGTTTGGTGCTGGAACTGTCTTCGAACTGTCGCGCCCCGTTCCCCCAAGCAACCAGTGGACTGAGACGGTGCTTTATAACTTCGCCGGCGGCAGCGATGGTGCGTTGCCACAGGCCGTACTCACCTTTGACGCGGCAGGCAATCTTTATGGCACTACGAATCGAGGTGGAGCGTCCCAGGAGGGTGTTGTTTTTGAGGTATCGCCTCCGGCGGCCGGTGAAAGCGCATGGACCGAGTCCGTGCTCTACAGTTTTCAGGGAGGTACTGCAGACGGTGCATATCCACAGTATCAGG
Organism: uncultured Acidobacteriaceae bacterium; assembly: GCA_963838015.1. Lineage (GTDB taxonomy): Bacteria > Acidobacteriota > Terriglobia > Terriglobales > Acidobacteriaceae > Sulfotelmatobacter. The sequence goes on from CAWIPG010000003.1 coordinate 797,731, forward strand.
GAGTGGTCTTTGATCACGCCGGCAATATCTATGGGGTGACGCCTTTGGGCGGCCTGGACTATAGCGAGGATAAGCACTGCGGCACTAATGGGTGTGGCGTGATCTATGAGCTGTCGCCCCCTGCCACTGCAGGCAATCCGTGGACGGAAACCATCCTCCACTACTTTAATGGCGGGCAAGGTTCGGAAGGAGCTGGAACTCCGATATTTGACGTGAAGGGCAATCTTTATGGTGAAGCTATAGGAGGCGGAGAATCTGGCGGAGGCTTGGTCTACCGGCTCACTCCCCCTCCCGCAGGGGAAACGGCGTGGACCTTCAAAGTGCTCTACGCCTTCGCCGGCGGAGCGAGCAACGACGCTCGCTATCCTCAGGGCAGCCTTACGCTTCACGGCGGCGGGGTTCTCTACGGCACCGCTCTTGGCGGCCAATACGGCTTAGGCACAGTCTTCCAGTTGACGCCTCCCGGGACAACCGGCGGCGCATGGACCGAAAACGTTCTTTACAACTTCAGCTCCGGAAGCGATGGGGCCTATCCTCTTGCTGAAACCTTGATTTTTGATAAAGCCGGAAACATCTACGGCACAACGGCGAACGGCGGCGGAGATGGTAGCTCACAATGTACCTACGGAGGCTGCGGCACAGTTTTCGAGCTGACCCCACCAGCGGCAGGAGGCGCCGACTGGACTGAGACGATCCTGCACAGCTTTCCCACTGTCGTAAAAGACGCCGCTTCGCCAATCTCCGGAGTAATTTTCGGCAAGAACGGCAATCTTTACGGTGTCACGCCCAGCGGCGGGTCCGGCGGCCTGGGGACGGTATTTTCAGTCGTTCCGTAGTAGAGGTTCGATTCAGGACACAAGCCTCCGATAGAGTTCGCGGGGCGCCTAGTCGCCGCCCCGCGAATTCCGGGAATCCTTGCAGATCAGCTCTGGACAGAGTTTTCGTCGGGATCAGCGGGCAACAATAGTTCTTCGACATCTGGGCCGCCTTTGTAGAGCCATCTAGCCAGGAGAGAGAAGCCAACGATCCTGGTAACCATAAAACCCAGTCTGATGAGATAGTAGTGGCGCCAATACTGAATCACCGTCGACGACCCAGGCTCTTGGTTGATGTAGCGAAGGAACGAATGCAGGCCCTCTGGCAAAGAGGACGCCTCGCTCAACGCCCATACGGTCAAAAGCAAAGCTAGCGTGCGGCTCGCCAATACCACTGCATCTTTTCTTGACATATCGCTCTCCTCGGCAAATTCCGCCCTGCTACAATACCGCATCGCCGGATTTGCTTCCGGCTCCTTCATCCCCATGCGCATTCCCAAGCGCGGCTTCACTTGACGGCGTTCCCTCTAAGACGCCCGTGTGTCGTTTCCAAACCATTCCAGGTACCAGTTCTGAGCTCTCGCTCGAGAATTAACTCTCGCTTGAGAAGCTGAAAGGAAGCCGCCTATGCTGCGCAAACTTTGCGTATTGTCGTCTCTGTTTTTCGCCTTTGCTCTGTCCGCCTTCGCCCAGGACTCGCGTCACTTCACGTTTCATTATGCTTTCACTGTGAGAAACCTTCCTGCTGGGAAAAAGGTTCGCATCTGGATCCCAGCAGCTCAGTCCGATGCTTATCAAGAGGTGAAAATTATCTCCGCCCAGGGCGATCTGCCGCTGAAGAAAGCCGGCGAGCCGAAATATGGCAACCAGATTTATTACGCCGAGACCATCTCCGCACAACCGGAACTCCACTTCGACGTGGAATACGATGTGGTCCGGCACGAACGCGTGGCTCTCAGACAAACTGCGCCGCACGTGGTTGCGGTTTCGCTCTCATCGGCGGAAAAACGGCAAGACCTTCAGCCCGATGTTCTCGTCCCGATCACTGGTTTGCCTGCTGAACTGGCCGCTAAAGTTACCCAAGGCAAAAGCGAACCGATCGAGAAGGCTCGCGCCATCTACAACTACGTCTTCACCACCATGCGCTATGACAAAACCGGAACCGGTTGGGGCCACGGCGATGTTCTCTATGCCTGCGATGCCAAGAAAGGTAACTGCACCGACTTCCATTCCCTCTTTATCGCCATGGCTCGATCACAGGGTATTCCAGCCCGCTTCGAAATCGGATTTCCTCTGCCTCCCGACAAACACTCTGCCGAGATCGCCGGCTACCACTGCTGGTCCGATTTCTATATCGAGGGCAAGGGATGGATTCCAGTGGATATTTCCGAAGCTTGGAAGCACCAGGAAAAGCGCGACTACTTTTTCGGCTCCCACGACGTGAACCGCATGCAGTTCAGTATGGGCCGCGACCTGCGCCTGAGCCCTCCGCAGGCTGGCATGCCGCTTAACTATTTCGTCTATCCGTATGTGGAAGTCGATGGTAAGGAGTTTCCGAACGTCGCGTTGGCCTTCTCGTTCGCGGACGCCGAAGCGGCAGTCGCCGCGCGTTAGCGTTTAAGCTTTGCGGGTTTGCGGTTATCGCGTCGGCAAGATATCCCCCGGCCCGCTTGGGGGCTGGGGCATATCTGGCGGCGGCATGACCGGAACCGGCGCGGCTCCGTTCGCCGGCTTGGGCACATCTTGTGAATCTTCGCCCGGGCGCCTGAGGCTCGGCGCATTCGCGGGATGCTCTTCTGGTGCTTTTTCCTTCTTGGCCTCTTTGTCCTTGTCCGCATCCGGCAGGATGACTTCTTTCTCCGTACGCACAATCTTCTCGCCGCTGACCTTCATGGTCTCGACACGAACTACTTCGTCTCCCACGAAGCGCACGAAATCGACATCCGCCGGAGCTTCACCATAGATCCACTCTTCGTATTCCGTCTCGCCCTCCCGCTCCCGGACTTTTCTCGGAGCCTTGCCTTTGGCGTGAATCACCATCTCCTGATTCATTCCCACGAGCACGCGGTGCGCCTGGATGGCTGCCTTCACATTAGGGGGCACGGTATCGAGATACGCCTGCTCTCGATTCTTCGCATTGAAGTCGAGCACAGGATATAGCAGCACGCGCAACTGCGCCGCCGTCATCTCCGGCACATGCTTCTCGAAATAAAGATCCACGTAAGAACCGTGCGCGTTGGTTTGCGGATCGCCAGACCCGGTAACCGGCACGCCATTCGTCCCGGAAACCTCTATATGCTCGTACCATTTCTTGCGGTGGATCGGACCGCCGTTGATCTCGAAATGAATGTGATCATCCTTGATCTGCACATAAGAGATATGCGCCGGATCGCCAGGCTTGACGGCTGGTCCCCAGAGCGAGAGCATCTGCTGCAACTCCTCCCCGCTGGGCGTAATCGAACCATCCTTCAGTCGCAGTCCTTTGGTGCCCATGGGAAAGGCCGTTCGCGCATAGACCAGCTGCATTTCAAAATTACGAATCAATTCATAGCGAGTCTGTTTGGAAATGCGCGGAGCGTCCGGCGCAATCGGAGCAGGGGGCTTGGGAGTGAGATCAGGCTCGGGCGTGTTCTTGCGTAAATGCGGCGATGACGAGTCCGACTGCGAGTTCTGAGCTTGCGCCGGATCGTCCGCTTGCCCATACATCAGAAACGTGGCCGCCAAGAAACAAGCGAGAAGGGAGATACTTCGGAACCGCAGCATACAACACCCCAGGGCGCGCACCCCATTATAAGCGAGGCAAAAGCCTAATTGAAATGGAATATACGCTGGGGTCTGGGGAGCCGTATGTGCCGGAGTGTTAGGGCTAATTCAGCCGGCCTACGCGGTCCCGGGCCCGCGCTTCTTTTGCTGCTGGCATTTGGTCATGATGGCAGAGCGCAGACGGGAACGGAGGTCTTCGGGCAATTCGTACAGCTGGGAGTCGCGGTAGATCTCGATGGTTTTCTTGGTGGTGTCGCAGACCACATAGCAGTTGTGGCACCAGGAAAGATGGTTCTCCAACTCGACTTTTGTAGGTTCGTCGAGCACGCCGTCCAAATAGTTGGTCAGCTCGTGCAAAAATTCAGAGCATTTCACTGTTCGCCATCTCCACTCTCGCGTCTCTGAAAGAACCGTCCTAAGCGCTCGCGTAGTTGCAATCGCGCTCGCAACAATCTCGATTTCACCGCCGGCACGCTCAACTCCAGAGCCGCCGCGGTTTCTTCGGTGGACAACCCTTCCACGTCTCTAAGTACGAACACGGTCCGAAACCCCGGAGGCAGGCCTTGGATCGTTTTACTTAAAATCTCACGCAACTCCGCCTGGTTGTACTGTTGCTCGGGATTGGGACTCCAATCCGCGATCTCCCGTGGCAGAGAGTCGTCTTCAGTCTTAATGTCCTCGTCGAGCGAAACCGTACGCTCGGGCTTCTTACGGCGCAACTTCATCAACGCTTCGTTGACGGCGATGCGCACCAGCCATGTATAAAACTTCGACTGCTCCTGGAACTTCGCCAGGTTACCGTACGCCTTCAGGAAAGCTTCCTGCACCACATCTTCCGCATCCTCGCGGTTCTGCGTGATGTGTTGCGCGATCCGAAAAACGTTACGGTCGTAGCGTCGAACTAACTCTTCAAACGCAGAATCATCGCCCTGTTTGGCGGCCCGTACCAGCGCCAGCTCTTCAGTAACAGGACTCTCTGTCTTGTTTTGGATGGTTTCCATTCTATGGGCGATGCAGTATTTTGCGGACAAAGAACCGCAGACTGAAAAAGGTAAGCTGTTATTCTACTTGGTAACCTGTGCATTTGCCCAATCGCTTTCCAGTTTCGACCGGACCCTCGTATGCGCTAAAGTCAAATCAAGAGGGCTGCGCGGTCGAACAGGTACTGAAGTACTCTGGGGCGTTCGCACAAGTGCCGTATAATCAGCACTTAGGGTACAGCTCCGGCCGCACTCTTTCAGACAAGCACAATTCCAGGGATTTAAACGGTTCTCCAAGCATGGCGGAACGGAACGAGAAGCACGACGAGACGCAGCCGATCGGGATGCAGCAGATCGTTGAACGCGCCGTGGCACGCGCTCTGCAAGAGCACATTCCACAATTGCAGGCACAGATCGCCCAGCGCGTGCTGGAAGCGTTGCCTCTAGCCACAAGTGAAGCTCCAGTCGCGGCCCAAGAAGATTCCGGCGCGCTGGTTCAAGCCGTCGCCAATATTCATGCCGGTTCAACGCAAAAAGAAATTTTGCGCGCCTTGCTGGATGCAGGTAGCGCATACTGCGCGCGTATCGCACTATTCGTAGTAAAAGCGGGAGCGGCGACCGGATGGCAATCCCGCGGCTTTGGGGATGATGAAGTCGGTCAAGGATTTTGCCCTCGATCTGCATGCCGGACCGGCAGCGCATACTTACCAAAATCGAGTAGCGACCCCGGGAAACATCGCTGAGATGGGCCGGCGGATTTGCCGAGCATTTCGGCAGCCCGGCAAATGAGCAAGTGCTGGTGTTGCCGCTCGCACTCAAAGATAAAGTTGCAGCGCTGGTTTATGCCGATGGCGGCGACAGCGGCAAGTTGAATGCAGACGCTTTGGAATTGCTGGTGATCGCAACCAGCGCATGGCTGGAAGTAATTTCGCTGCGCAAGCAGGCGCCGCGCACGAGAAGACACCGACGACCGCAAGCTTCGAGCGTGCAGGCTCCGCCGGTGCAAACCGTTTCTTCGTTTTCCGATCCCTTCGCGTCGCACACGCCCAAGCACATGCCGGTTGCGGTTCCAGCGGTCGAGCCCGAACCCGCGGCGAAGTGGTGGAAGTGGCGACGGCGCATGCCAGCACAGCCGCAGCTCCAGCCGCGGCCGCCGATCCTTTGGCCGGACTCTCGCCGGAAGATGCCGACGTCCATCGCAAAGCGCAGCGCTTCGCCCGCCTGCTGGTGGATGAGATCAAGCTCTATAACCAGGCGAAAGTTGCCGAGGGACGCCGCAACAAGGATTTGTACGACCGGCTGAAGGAAGATATCGACAAGAGCCGAGGTACGTTTCAAAAACGGTACGGCAACACGGCGGCTGCAAGTGGCGATTATTTTCAGCATCGAGTTGCTGCGCAGCCTGGCCGAAGATGACATCTCCATCATGGGTTCGAATTTCCGCCGCTAGATTTTGCGGCCTGATCTAAAATTAGTCTGACGGTAGAGAGTCTGGCAGTAGCGTGTCTCCGCAAAAAGCAAACGCAGTGCAATCAGGTTCGAAGTTTTGGTGGGTGCTCGCAGCCGCGGCTCTCTGCGGCTTGTTTGGCGTTCTGCTTCCCCGGCAGCGGCAACACCTCGATCTGCGTCAAATTCGTTTCAGGCCCAGCAGGATGCGTCTTCAGAAAATCCTGCACCTCAGGATTCCGCCACCAACAAGCCTGCGACCCCCGCTAAGCCTCGAGCCAAAAAAGCTGTCCCGCGAAAGATTCCAGGAACCAATTCTGCTGCTAAGCCGCGCTCGACCAGCACGCACAAGCGCATCATTTCGCCGCGCGTCCGGCGCATGCGGCAGGCGTTTGTGGCCTCGGCGAGCCTGCGTCCCATGGCGCAACAGCTTTTGCAGGATCGTTCCCCTGCGGGCTTATGCCGGAGTAGAAACTATGCGCACGCTCATGCCAAAGAAGACGCTGGCGCTCTGGCATGGCTGGTGCTCGGCTATGCTCACGTGCTCGATCGAGACTATACCCGCGCCATCGATCCGCTGAGCCGCGCCAAGGTTCATGCCGGAGATCTGGGCGATTACGTCGCCTATTATCTCGGCACCTCCTATCTGCAAACCGGGCGTACGGCCGAGGCTCTGGCCACATTGGCCGACTTTGGCAAAGCCCATCCCGATTCGCTGCTGGTCCGCGACGCCTGCATCAGCTATGCCGACGCGCTGCTGCTCGAAAGCCAAAGCGCGGAAGCCGTCAGCTCTACTCGAGCAGGATCGCACTGCCCGTTCGCTCCGATCGAGGAATTCGCCCTGGGCCGCGCCTATGCCGCGGCCGGTCAAACCGCGAAGGCCGCCGAAACTTTTGAGAACATTTACTACACGATGCCCGCCAGCGTCGAAGCCGATGCCGCTTACGCCGAGCTGAAGAAGATGCCCTCCGTACCGCCGCCTACCGCCAGTCAGCTCAAAGCCCGCGCCGACGGCCTGATGAGCAAGCATCGCTACGCCGATGCGGCGGACGAATATCGCAGCTTGGTGAATCAGGTTAGCCCCGCGCTACGGCCAACCATGCAACTTGCCCTGGCGGACGCACTTGCATCGCAGCGGCAAAAATCGCGACGCCAAGTTAGTCCTCGCGTCTCTGGGTAATGAAACCGGCGCGGTAAACGCGCAGCGTCTGTATCTGCTGGGTCAAGTTGCGTTGGCCGCCAACGACAACGACACCTTTTATCGCACGGTCGATGAATTGCGACAGGCGGCTCCGGCAAGTCCATGGCTCGAGCAGGCGTTGCTCTCGGCGGCCAATTTGCATTTGGTTCATCACGAATATGACCAGGCGCTCGATACCTTTCGCGAAGCCCAAGCAGCGCTTTCCCAGCGGCCCGCGCGCCTCTTATGTGCACTGGAAAGCGGCATGGCTCACGCTCCGGCAGGGACGCAACGAGGACGCGAAGAAAGCTTTCGAAGAGCAAATCGCGCTCTATCCTTCCGGCGGGGAAACTCCCGCGGCTTTATATTGGCGCGCACGTCTGGCCGAAGAAGATAATCAGCCGCTTATGGCTCGCGCGTTTTATCAGAAGCTCTCCGACCGTTATCGCAACTTTTACTATGCAGAGCTGGGTCGTCAGCGGATGAAGCATCTTCCCGCAGCAGCCGAAGACGCTGTGACGAAATACGCCTTGCTCGATCGCGTGCCGCCCATCGACATTACCGATAAAGTAACGGAGTCGGAACCTCCGCAAGATGAGTTGCACGTGCAGAAGGCCCAACTCCTGGGCAATGGCGGCTTGGTCGATTTTGCCGTGCGCGAATTGCAGGCCGCTGCCGCAGCCGATGGCGGCAATTGGGGTCCGGTGGAAACCGCGCAACTCTACGACGACGCCGGACACTACAACCAGGCCATCGAGGTGATGAAACATTCCACCCCGAACTATTTCGCCCTCGACATTCCCGACTTGCCCCGCAAATATTGGGAGGCGCTCTTTCCCAAAGCCTACTGGAACGATCTGAAGCGCTCATCAGCGGCGAATGGTTTGGATCCCTACCTCGTCGCATCGTTGATCCGGCAGGAGTCCGAGTTCAATCCCAACGCAGTTTCGCGCGCCAACGCCGTGGGGCTAATGCAGCTGTTGCCCAAGACCGGCAAAGCCGTCGCCAAAGAAGTAAAGATGAAGCGCTACAACGCCAGCCAATTCTACACGCCCGCGGTGAATCTGCAGTTAGGCACGCGTTATTTCAAAGGCATGGTCGATAGGTTCGGCGGATCATTCGAATACGCACTGGCCGCCTACAACGCAGGCTCAGACCGCGTGGAAGACTGGCTCGGCCAAGGCAAGTATCGCGATCCGCAGGAGTTCGTGGAATCGATTCCCTTCACCGAGACGCGTGAGTACGTGCAGGCGATCCTGCGGAATGCCAGCGTTTACAAGCAGCTTTACGGAACGCCGTAGATAAACACTAGCCCTCATCCGAACGGATTAACGTCGAAGAAACTACAAGCGGCCATCGTCTTGCCGGGAATGAATTTCGTCGCGATTGAAGCGTTCGCCGCGAGAGTTGCCCTTGCCCGAGAGCCGCTCGAACTCCTCGCCCGACTTGTGAAACAGAATCTCCAAGATCAATAATCCCGCCCCCACCACAATCGCGCTATCCGCCAATTGAACACAGGCCACTGATACTGCTTCACATAGAACAGCAGAAAATCGACCACGCGTCCGCTGGCCAGACGATCCCAAAGATTCCCCACCGCTCCTCCCATAATCAGCGACAAACCGATGCCGGTCACAACCTGCGCATGGTGGTTTTTCCATAACAAAACTGAAACCACCGCCAGCGCGATCAGAGAAAACGCAATCAGCATGGCCGTTTTCCAGTGTGCGGTCGAGTCGGCGAACAGGCTGAAGGCCGCGCCGGTGTTCTCGGTATGGGTAAGCCGAAAAAATCCTGGAATAACCTGAATGTGCGCATAAAGCCGAATGTGTTGCGCCACAAGATGTTTCGTCCAGCGGTCAAGCAGGACCACGACGACCGCAATCAACAGATAAGAAATGCGTGCGGAATTCTTAGTCATCTACAGTTTTGGCCTGAAAGTTTCGGCCTTCGAGTCTCTATCTACAATTCTCGGCCTGCAAACATCTTAAACTGTTTGCGCTTTCATTATTTTCTCTACAACTTTCATTTTCACCTATCGCGCGCCCGCCCGGTCCATGTATTCTGATGCGGCCTTGAGCCTATGCCGCGCTCGCCGTGAAACACCCAGCGCGGTCTGGCCTCAGGTTGTGTTAATTCCTATGTCGGCGAAATGTGCGCATGAAGCTTTGGAGACGCTGGAAAGGCCGAACCCTGCTGTTCCTCGCCGTAGTCGGGCCGGGGATCATCACGGCGAACGTCGACAACGATGCCGGCGGCATCCTGACCTATTCGCAGGCCGGGGCGCAATACGGATTTCTCTTGCTGTGGACGATGATCCCGATCACGCTGGCGCTGATCGTGGTGCAGGAGATGAGCGCCCGCATGGGCGCGGTCACCGGCAAGGGCTTAAGCGATCTGATCCGCGAAGAGTTCGGCTTCCGCATCACCTTTCTGATGATGCTGGGAATTCTCATCATCAACTTCGGCAACGTGGTCACCGAATTTATCGGCATCGCCACCAGCCTGGAATTGTTCGGCCTTTCGCGCTACGTCACCGTGCCGGTTTGCGCGTCATCGTTTGGCTGATCGTGGTGAAGGGTCAATATAAGAGCGTCGAGAAGGTTTTCCTCGCAGCGTCGTTTTTCTACATCACCTATCATTTTCGCCGGAGCGCCTGGCGCACCCACTGTGGAAGGACGCGACCCTCGCCACTTTCAAGCCGCCGGCGCTGCACGCTTTTCGCGAGCAGGCGTACCTGTTCATGGTGATCGGCGTGGTCGGAACCACGATCGCGCCCTGGATGCAGTTTTATCTTCAGTCTTCTGTGGTGGAGAAGGGCGTAACCCGCCGCGGACTTCAAAGCCTCGCGCTGGGACGTGATCACCGGCTGCATTTTTACCGACGTCGTGGCATGGTTCATCATCGTGGCCTGCGCCGCAACGTTGTACGTCCACGGATACCGCGACATCAAGTACGCGGCGGACGCGGCCCAGGCCCTGAAACCGCTGGCCGGGCAATACGCCTACATCCTGTTTGCCGTAGGTCTGTTCAACGCTTCGCTCTTTGCGGCGTCGATTCTTCCGCTTTCCACTGCCTACACGGTCTGCGAAGGCTTGGGCTTTGAATCTGGCGTGGATAAGAAGTTCGGCGACGCTCCGTTCTTCTATTGGCTCTATACGCTGTTGATCGCGGCGGGCGCGGCGCCGTACTCCTGATTCCCGGAGAGCAGTTGATCAAAATCGTGCTGTGGTCGCAGGTGGTGAACGGAGTGGTACTGCCGTTCGTGTTGATCTTCATGCTGCTGCTGATCAACAAGAAAGAACTGATGGGAGAGTACGTAAACACGCATCTCTTCAACGCCATCGCGTGGGGGACGACCATTATTGTGGCGGGATCGTCCGTGGCATTGGCCATCGGATTTGTTACTGGAAAAGCGGGCGGCTAGTTTGCCTCTGGACGGCGAAATCGGGCTAGTCGAGCAACCGTCCCGCCACAAGATCTTTCACCAGTGAAGCATCCGCTTCCAAAAAATCGTACGACGCCAGATCTTTCGGAACCGACCACTGCAGGTCGCGGAAGATACGATTCTCAATTTCACCATCGTACTCGCGAACCAGAAAAAACCTGAGCTCCACCATCGCGCCATTGGGATAAGTATGCTGCAGCCGGGCGATCTCATCGCCGATCATGGCACGAATGCCTAATTCTTCGTCCAATTCCCGGCGCAGCGCGTCGCGCGGCTGCTCGCCTTCTTCAATTTTTCCTCCGGGAAATTCCCACTTAAGCGGCATGGTCTGGTGCCGCGTCCGCTGGCACACCAGCAGCTTGCCATTCTGTTCGATCACGGCGGCGACGACCTGTTTCATAATGGCAGCAGCTTCCAAGCGATGAAGGATTCTTTCAGCGAGCCTTCTCCAATTTTTTCCCCACAACCTCCGCGCAATATTGAACAAGCAGCTGGTCCTCGGCTGCGAATGCGGCCGGGAAGTGGCTATCAATATCGAGTTCGCCGGCAACTTGCCCTGCGATGAATACGGGCACAACAATTTCAGACTTAGTCTCCAGCGAACACGCGAGGTAGCGGGAATCTTTGCTCACATCGTCCACCACAATCGTCTTCCCGCTGGAGGCGGCAGCCCCGCAAATACCCTGGTTCAGCGGAATTCGTGTGTGCGGCGTCATGGCCCCCATAAAAGCGCCGAGCACCAAAACCGGCGGCTTGGCGCCCGGTTCGAGCATGTAAAAGCCAACCCAGTTGTATTTGAGCATGCGCTCATGCAAAAGCTTGCAGACGCCTTGCATCAAGTCCTTGGCCGTGGGCGCGGCTTGGGCGAGAGCGGTGACTTCGTTGCGAACTTCCTCGATTCTGGTAGTAACCGGCATGAACGAATCTTAACTCAGAGCACAAGATTCGCGCCTGTGGAAGAAGGAACGCCAGTAATCTGTCGTATTCCTTCCGTGTGGGCAAAAAGTTCGGGATGGATGGCAAAGGCCAGCGCATCAAGGCCATTCAGCACTGTGGGAGCCGGCGTGTTCAGGAGTTCATCCCGAACGCAATAAACCCGAGAAGCGCGAGCGGCGCGAATTTCCTGCCAGTTTCGATCGCGCAGAATCTTTTCAAGCGGGACGCGGTCGCCCGCACCGCACCATGCGGCAATCAAAATGTCAGGATCCATGTGCGCGACTTCCTCGGTAGAAATCTGCCGTCCCGGTTCACCCAGAAACTCGCCCCCGGCTGCTTCGACCAACTCGGCAACCCATGCCTGCGATGCGATCAACGGCTTGCCCCACTCTTCGCAGAAGACTCGTGGACGAGATAATCCCGCGGTACGAACGCGGACCTCTTCGATTCGCCGCTCCATGCGGGCGATCACAACCTCGCCTCGTTCACCCGCGCCAACCGCGCCCGCGATGATCGCGATGTCGGTATAAATGTCGGCGAGACTCTTGGGAGCGAAACCCAGAAAAGAAGTTCCCGACTTGAGTATCTCGATGACTGCCTTCTCCTGATAAGGCACAGAGGCAATCACCAGGTCGGGCCGAACAGCGATAATCTGTTCGGCATTGGCAGTCCAGGAATCCGCAAGAATGGTACGTGGCTGCGTTGTGATCTCCGGTACCACGTCCGCACAATATTTCGTGCAGGCAACCACGCGATCCAGTTCGCCAAGAGCAGCCAGAATGACGGTGGCACTCGGTTGCAGGCATGCGATGCGGCGTGGAGTGTGGGAAGCGGGCATGGATTCCGGGCTATACCTTGAGGCGGTTCAGCACTGCCGAAAGCGCATCCACGGCCAACTGAGCGGCATGAGTCGATCCCGGGGGCAGTCCGCCCACCGCGTTACTAATATCCTCACGCTGCAAATGTTGAGCCTCCGTCAGCGTCTTCCCCAAAGCCAATTCTGTCAACGCCGAAGCGCACGCAATCGCTGCAACGCATCCCTTGGCTTTGAACCGTATTAGCGTAATTCGGCTGGCGTTGGTCTTCAGGCTTAGTCGCAACACATCCCCGCACGCCGGGTTTTCAATTTCCGCCATGCCATCTGCGTCAGCAATCTCTCCGGCATTGCGCGGATTCTGAAAATGGTCGAGTACCTGCAGAGAATACATGGGCAGCCCAAATTGTAAACGACACGTGCGGCGCCAAACTCAACCACGCGGGCCGATGCCCTCGGGAAAATAAATTTGCCAGCCGCGTTCCCGGGCCGCAAACTCAAGATCGGGATTCGGATTCACCGCAACCGCATGTCTCGCCATTGCCAACATTTCCGTATCCCAGCGTGAATTGCCGAAAGCTGCGTCGACCTCCTTCTTGACGACCTTGCGCAACGCCTCTGGTTTGCCCGGTCCGGAAGGCATGCGGATCAGACGATCAGTGGCAAAGCCTCCGTCGATCTCCACCTTGGCCGCAAGAACGCGGTCCTCGGGTATGCCAAAATGCCCCATCCCGGCGCGGATTACCCATTCATTCGACGAAGAAACGGTCCAGATCTCGCAACCGTTTTTCTGAAGGCGGCGAATCAGTTCACGCATCTCTGGAAAAATCTGCTGGACGAAAAACCGGTCAAAGAAACGCGTGGCAGCTTCCATAATCTTCGCTTCCGAAACGCCCCGGTGCATGGTCACCATTTCGCCGCACATCGTGGTTTCATCAACCTCGCCACGCTTGTACGCAGCATAACGCTCTCGCATGGATCGGTTTAGAATTCCGCGGTTATGGCTATCAGGAAAAACATCGTCCGCCTCTAGTTCCCAGTCGAAGAAACGTTCCCCGACATCGCCGGACCACAGCGTCCCATCGCAATCAAAGGCCGCGACTCGCGGCGCTAGGCGCAGAACCGAGTCGAGAAATTCGTTCGTGGTGGGAAGAAAAGCCTCCGCAGCTTCCATCTATCGACAATAACGTGCTTCGCGGTAACCGCGCAAATCGCGCTTCGTCAGGACGGGCACGTCAATAAACTCGTATAGTCCTCAGGAGTATTGATGTTCGTAGCGACCAGCGGATCTTCCACGCGAATGTATTGGATATGCTCCTGGTACTCGTGTTCAATATCTCGTGCGGTCGACGTTGGCGGAACCCGCAGAAAAGCCGCGATCATCTCACGGCCAACCAGATAGGGATGACCGTGCTTTCCCAAAAACTCGGGTACGACTGCCCAGACGTTGTGATCCGCGACTTCGAAGGCGTCGCGCAGCATTTGGATGGTCGTTGTGCCGACCGGAGGCCGGTCAACCAAGGTGACCATCGAAGCATCGCGGCCATGGTTAAGCACTTCGTGCAGGCCAACCTGTAATGAACTGAACTGGCCGCGACTCGGGTCCGGGTTGGCTACCAGAGACGCACCCCCGGCATAAATAATCGGCGCCAGCGCAGCTTCATTCTTCCCGACGACAACCAGAACGAAATCGGTGGTCTGCAAAAACGACCGAATTGCGGCTGAGAGAAATGTGTCATTGGAGGGCGTTTTCCCGGCCCCCCGCGGAGGCCACGGCAGCAAAGCCTTGTCCCTGCCCATGCGCGAAGATTCGCCAGCAGCGAGGATCAGGCCGGCAAAGCTCGGGGCACGCGTCATGCTGCTGAAGATAGCAGGGAATGATAAAGAATTGTTGATTTTTGCTAGCTGATTGTTGATTGACCACTGTATATGAATTCAATCGACAATCAGAAATCATCAATCAACTATTCACTCGTGCTCATCGAAAGCCACGGCAGGCTTGTCTGGTGGCTCGTTCGCTTCGGCTTGGGAGTCCTGCGAACGAAACCAGCTCATGTGCGGCAGGTGAGAACTCGCGTGCCGGCGAATTGAAATCAGCTCTGCCGTGATCGCAACCGCAATCTCCTCAGGCGTGACAGCGCCAATATCAATACCAATAGGGGCATGGACGCGGTCGAACAGATGCGCGGGCAGACCTTCCTTCTTTAATGTTTTGAAGATTTCAATTACCTTGCGCCTGGAGCCGATCATGCCGACATATCGCGCCCGCGTTTGCACCGCCCAGCGCAGAATGCGCATGTCATCGCGATGGCCGCGAGTGACGATAACAATGTAAGAAGCCTCGTTCGGGTCGAGCGTTTGGGTAGCTTTGTCAAAGTCGAGCGCATGCACATCGCGCGCGGCGGGGAACCGTTCTTTGGTGGCGTAAGAGGTGCGATCGTCGGTCACGATCAAATCAAAGCCGGCATTCGATGCCACCCTGCAAAGATTTACAGCTACGTGACCTGCGCCGAAAACATAAAGTAACGCTGGAGGTAGAATCGGTTCGATGAAAACTTCCAGCGTGCCGCCGCATACCAGCCCAGTATCGTATTTTGGATCCTGATTCAAATCGAAAGTAAGCGTCCGGGGTTTCTCGGATTCCATAACCTCACGCGCCGCCTGCCACACATCGGCTTCAACGCATCCCCCACCAATCGTGCCCATGATCGATCCATCGTCGCGCACCAGCATCTTTGCCGTATTGAACGACGGAATCGAGCCGCGCACATTGACAATGGTAGCGAGCGCCCCGCGACGTCCTTCTCGGCGTAGCTGGACGATTTGCTCGTATATGTCCATCGTGAGTTTGATTATTGGATGTTGGGTCAAGGCAAGTCAATACATCGATCCTGCGCGGGTGCCTTTCCATCATGAGGTGGACCTGTTGAGCGTCTAGGCCGAAGAGGATAGATTAGATTTCTTGGGCTGCAGAAGGCGAACACATAACTCAATCCGACCAGCGATCTCTTTGATCAGAGCCGCGCGGCAGCGTTGTTAAGGCGCAACTGCGCGGCTGTCTGACTCGCCGGTGCTACCGGCTATGCTTCGCGTAGAACGTTTTGACGTCCGCCGCGTAGTTCTCGGGGGCATCGACCTCCTGCACTGTGTGGCCGGTCTTCAGCACAGGTTTCAGCGTCGGGCCGCCCTGCCGGGGTGGCTCGAACGTCGCTACGACCCTTCCTTTTTCGTCTTTGATGATATTGACTTTCATCGCTTTCCTCCTTATACACCGTTGCTTTCGAAGTTTCCTGTGATGCCCTGAGCCGTGGGCGTAAGCGCCCAAGTGTTCGGATCAAACTGCATCGCCTGCAGCGTAATGTAGTAGCTGTACGTGTCCCCGGCCACGGCATTATCGTCGAACACTGTGATGTTCGAGATGTAGGCGCCCACGTTGTCCTCCGACCTTTGCAGTGTGAATGCAAAAACCTCGTGGTTCGTGATGTTGCCGCCCCAGACGATCCAGTCCCGTCCTCCGGTCTGCGTAATTGTTCCCCACGTCGCCATGTCAAACCTCCTTAATTAGCTTCCACTTGCTAGATCGCCACCCAGTTGGGTGATTACTGAAATAGTGAAGAACACGAAGGAAACGTTTCACAGGGGAACGCCAAGCCAAAACTTTTCCGAAAATTTAACCTTCGAACGCACAGCGCCCTCAAACGCCAATTTGCCAGTAGGCATCATTGTGCTAGCCTCATACGTCGCAGGAGAACGCTCCATGAAAGCAGTCCGCATTCACGAATTCGGTGGACCAGAAGTCTTGACCTACGAAGATGCCCCCGACCCAAAGCTGCGCAAGGATCAAGTACTTGTGCGCGTGCGAGCCTGCGCACTGAATCATCTCGATGTCTGGGTGCGCAAGGGGATGCCCGGAGTAAAGCTGCCGCACATTCTTGGCAGTGACATTGCCGGTGAGATCGCCGAGGTTGGCGAATACGTCAGCGGGTTCAAAGTTGGGCAGCGCGTGCTGCTTGCACCTATGTCTTTCTGCGGACGTTGCGCCAAGTGCGTTGCGGGACTACAGAATCATTGCCACGAATTCACCGCGCTCGGATACCTGGTCGATGGCGGGAATTGCGAGTTGATCGCGGCGCCGGCAGAGAACGTGATTCCTATTCCCGACTCGCTCGACTTCAATCAGGCAGCAAGTGTTCCTCTGGTATTTCTCACGGCCTGGCACATGCTGGTCGGGCGAGCCGACATTCGTCCCGGCCAGACCGTGCTGGTGTTGGGAGCGAGTTCTGGAGTCGGCATCGCGGCCATTCAGATTGCCAAACTCTTTCACTGCCGCGTGATCACCACCGCCGGAGACGAATCGAAGCTGGCTAGGGGCCGCGAACTAGGCGCGGACTTCGGCATCAACCACTACCAGCAAAAGATCTCCGAAGAAGTCCGCAAGATTACAAACAAAGAAGGCGTCGACGTTGTGATCGAGCACGTGGGGGCGGCCACATGGGACGAGAGCGTGAAATCGCTCAAGAGTGGCGGCACGCTGGTGACTTGCGGAGCGACGACCGGCCCAAACGTTGGCATCGATCTGCGGCACCTGTTTGCGCGGCAGTTGTCCTTGCTGGGCTCCTACATGGGAACCATGGCCGAGTTGCATGAAGTCCTGCAGCATGTATTTGCGGGGCGGCTGAAGCCGGTGGTGGACCGCGTGTTTTCACTTAGCGAAACACGCGCTGCCCACGAGTATCTGGAGAAGAGCCAGATGTTTGGGAAGATTGTGGTGAATCCGTAGGACGTCGAAACACTCTGCCCGTGGCCAACTTTGGGTGGCGCAGCGCTTCCCGCGCTGCGATGACGCGCTGATGTGACCAGGGCTTCAGCCCTTTGGTTTACAATAAAACCATGTCACCCGAACTAAATTTCGGCCCCTACGTTGACCTCGAAAACGGCAAGAAAGTAGTCAAAGATCTTACGTTCGGCAATCCCACGCCGGAGGGAGTCGTGCTGACCACGCTGGATTCGGCCGTCAACTGGATGCGCAAGGGTTCCATCTGGCCGATGACGTTTGGGCTGGCCTGCTGCGCCATCGAGATGATGTCGATGGGAGCATCGCGTTTTGATATTGCTCGCTTTGGGGCGGAAGTATTTCGTCCATCCCCGCGGCAGAGCGATCTCATGATTATTGCCGGCCGCGTCTCCAACAAAATGGCGCCGGTAATTCGGCTCTTGTGGGAGCAGATGCCGGAGCCGAAGTGGGTTATCTCCATGGGAGCGTGCGCCACATCCGGCGGCGTTTTCCAGAACTACGCGCTGGTGCAGAGCGTTAACCAGGTGATCCCAGTCGACATTTATGTTCCCGGATGTCCGCCGCGCCCCGAGCAACTCATCTACGCAATCACGCTTTTGCAGGAAAAAATTCAGCAAGAGCGCGGCACCATAAAGAAGGCTTTGAATCTGTCGTAGAAAAAACGGTCCTGACGACATCTGGTTCCAGCCTCTGAACTTCCCATCTGTGCATTCCCGCAATATTTCTGTCCCTCTGCTTGTGCAAACCTCTAACTCCTATGTGTCTAACTGACTTACCCAGAGTCACTTGGCTGAGTTGAGCCAACATGGTCACATGTCACAACAAGAGAACCGCAACTATTCTTCTCGAGGCGAATCTAAGTCTCTAGGATTGAGTTCGGTGCAGGGGGCTGCACTATCAACAATCCTGGCAAACCAACCAGGTGTGGAAGGTGCTCCGTGATGACAAGACTGATTGATGTGCTTTTTGGTTGTCGACACTCCCACTATAGTTTCCCCAGAACCATTCGCGGGACGGCGCGTCGCCCGCAGGCTGGCGCATTAACCGGCACATACGTAGCTTGCCTGGACTGCGGAAGAGAATTTCCCTACGACTGGGAGGAGATGAAGGTCATCACCTCGCCGGCCGAGAGCCGCGATTATGTTTCAGCGCTAACTACAAAGCAAGCTGCGTAAGAAGGCGGCGTGCAGGAAGCTTGCTGATGGGCTCGGGTAAAATTCGAGCCTGAGCTTCCTCTAATTATTCTCTCGTAAAAGTCCTGTTTCTCCTCTTCGTCCCGCTCTGGGACTCGTCACAGCACCGATGTAACTCTCAATCGACTTCACCAACACGGACAATCTGTCGCCTGAGTTACGGTTGAACTAGCTCTTGGCGTTCCGCAGCCATATTTGGGACGCGCAGGCGGAAGCGAAATGCCTTCGCGCGCCCGGAATCAACCGCTTTGAGAGCGGCAAAAAAGTTATGACGGAAACTCTAGGAACGGAACGTTTCAGCCAGCCCGCAACGGCGAACCTGAAGCTACTTCAAGCCTTGGACGGAAAGGAAGATTTGCTGGCCAAGATTCCCAGCATTCCAGTAGTCGTGCAAGCCGTGCTCAGTGAAGTGAACCAGCCTGCCGATAATGTCAATCTGCACAGGGTCGCGGAAATCATCGGCCGCGATGAATCCCTGGCCGCGCAATGCCTGCGCATGGCCAACTCCGCGCTCTATAGCCGAGGCCCCGCCCTGGACTCCCTGCGCGCCGCCGTGCGCACGCTTGGAATCGCTCGCATCCGTGACATCGCCGTTTCATGTGGCCTGCTGCGGATTGCTCCCGCGTCCACGAAAAGTCTCGATCCGGAGGTTTTCTGGCAACACTCGTTGGCGTGCGCCATCATCGCTCGCAAACTGGCGCGCGCCGTAGGCTTCGGGGATCCTGAAAAGGCTTATCTAGCCGGATTGCTGCATGACATCGGCTATATCGTGAACCTGGTAGTCTTCCCCTACCAAACTAAAACCGTCATGGAGAAAGCTCAGCGCGATGGGCTCTTCATGGGCGAAGCGGAATATTCTGAGCTAGGTTTCACTCACTGTCAAAGCGGGGAGTTGTTGGCGCGCCGGTGGATGCTATCAAACGATCTGGTGGAGGTCATTCTTTGTCACCACAATGTCGTTGCCGCGGTCACGTATCCGGCCTTGGTGGCAATCGTCTCCCTGGCCGACAGTCTGGGGCGGGCCTCCGGCCTCGGATTGGGTTACGTCGAAACCCCAAACCCGCTGGATTCATGCGCTCCTGTCTGGAGCATCCTGGTCCAGCAGTGTCCGCTGGCGGGAGAGATGAGTTGGAACGACTTCGTGAAAGATTCAGAAACCTACGTCGAGGAAATTCGCAATCTTGTCGCTGCCATGTGCAAATGAAATATCTGTAAATAAAATTCGCGCGAAAGAAATCTGCAAGCAAATTAAAAAGCTTACGATCGGCCCGCCGCCAGGGCTGCTGAGGTTCGTTTTTCCATCGGCAAGAACTCCCGCGCTTCGTGCCCGGTATAAATCTGTCGCGGCCGTGCGATTTTCTGCTCCGGATTGACGATCATCTCCTGCCATTGTGCCAGCCAGCCAGCCGTCCGCGGGATGGCGAATAACACCGTGAACATCTCCTGCCGGAAGCCCATAGCCTGATACATAATCCCGGAATAGAAATCGACGTTCGGATAGAGCTTGCGTTTCACGAAATAATCATCTTCCAGCGCGATGCGTTCCAGTTCGAGAGCGATCTCCAGTTTCGGATTACGTCCCGTCACTTCGAACACCTGTTCCGCGCACCAGCGAATAATCTTCGCGCGAGGATCGTAATTCTTGTATACCCGATGCCCGAATCCCATTAACTTGAATCCGCCTTCTTTCACTTTCTTGATGTAGGCAGGAACTTTGTCTTTAGAGCCAATTTCGTCCAACATCTTCAGTACTTCTTCATTCGCTCCACCGTGCAGCGGTCCCGCCAGTGCAGCAGCTGCCGATGCCATCGACAAATAGGGATCCGTTTGCGCGCTGCTTACCGAGCGCATGGCATGCGTGCCGCAGTTCTGCTCGTGGTCTGCATGCAAAATAAAGAGGATGTCGAGCGCCCGCGCAATCGCCGGATTCGCCACATACTTCGGCTCGACCATCTTCCACAACATGTTCATGAAATTCTCGGCGTAGTTCAAATCGTTATCCGGATACACGTAAGGAAAACCCACGTTATGCCGGTAAGACATAGCCGCAATCGATGGCACTTTGCCAATCAACCGCTTAATCTGCAACAACCGATTCGCGGGATCGTGCACATGCTTCGCATCGGGATATACGGTAGAGAGCGCGGCCACCGTGCTCACAAACATCCCCATGGGATGCCCATCGTAACGGAAGCCCTCCATGAATTTTTTGGTGCTCTCGTGCAGCATGGTGTGGTGCGTGATGTCATACACCCAGGTTTTAAGTTCGCTATCAGTAGGCAATTCCCCGAACAGCAGCAGATAGGCAACTTCCAGGAAGGTGCAACGCTCCGCTAGTACTTCGATGGGATATCCGCGATAGCGCAAAATCCCCACGTCACCGTCAATATAGGTAATGCTGCTGCGGCACGACGCCGTGTTCATGAACGCCGGATCGTACGTCATCAGCCCAAAATCGTCTGGCCCGGTTTTGATCTGCCGCAGATTCATGGCCCGGATCGTGCCATCCTCGACCGGAACGGTGTAGGTTTTTCCGGTGCGATTGTCGGTAATCGTGAGTGTGTTCTCTGGCATGGAGGACTTGCTCCTTCGCTACCCTAGCGTAGCTCAGGCTATTTCGGTAACGCAATAACCCGCAGTGACGTTGGTCACAGGCTTCCGCAATGTCCCGAAGCTGGCCTAAAAAGACGGGTTTAAATTCCCTAAATTGAGTCCCGGAAACACAAAACCGGCTGCCGTGGCCGCCGGTTCGCTGATTTCTTAACTCTTTCCAACGTTAGTTCGACGAAGAATCATCCCGCCGCTTCAAGGTTGGACGGTCATCATCGCTCTGACCGTTCGCGTTACCATTCCCGTCGCTGCTGCTGGTCGAAGTCCGCCGCAAGCTGGGTTTGTTGGCGTCTTTCTGATCCAGCACCTTGTGGCGGTTTTCGATTGACGCCAGCCGCGCCTTCACATCATCGAATTCCGACGTGGTCACAACGTACTGCGGTTTTGCCGGAAGGATCTTGCGAATTTCTTCCTGCGTCTTTTCAATGCGGTCCGGAGTCTGGGGATGCGTATCAAAGGTCTTCGCCAAAGTCCCCGGCTTCTTCTTTTCCATCGCCTGAATTTTTTCGAAGAAGGAAACAAATGCCGATGGATCATACCCGGCGCGATACATATATTCCACGCCAAGATAGTCGGCTTCCGCCTCGAAGCCGCGCGAGAACTTCAGTATGCCCAACATCGCCGCGGGTCCGGCAGCTTCGTACGCTCCGTAGCCAATGCCGCCGCCCACAAATATCAGAGGAATCGTCGCCAATTGCATCAGAGTGTAACGGGTCTGCTCCCGAGCTACGTGGCATGCCGCCACGTGCGCAATCTCGTGAGCCATCACCCCCGCCATCTCAGCTTCTTCGTCGGCCGCCAGAATCAATCCCGAGTTCACGTAAAAAAATCCGCCAGGAAGCGCCATGGCATTTACCACATCCGAATCGATCACTTTGATGGTGAATGGTACCTGCGCATCCGAATTCCGCACCAGATTCTGGCCAATGCGGTTTACATACTCCGTGACCACAGGATCATTCACCAGCTTGACTTGCGATTCGATCTGCTGCGCATAGGAGCGGCCCATGGCTACTTGTTTTTCCACACTGTACCAGTTGCCCACGCCGCGACCGCACCCTACATTGCGGTTTCCAACTGCGTCCACGTCAGTCTTGGTGCCGTCGTGCTTGATCTGCCCATCATCCTGCGTCGGCAGCGTTGCGGGTGGCTGCGCTGGAGCGTTCTGTACATCGCCAGCCTTGGGCTGGCCCTGGTCCGGATCCTGCACGGGAGGCTGCTGTGTTTGAGTTTGTGTCTGCCCAGGATTCTGGGTTTGCCCTGGGGTCTGACTGGGATTTTGACCGGGCTGCTGTGTTTGCGCCAACATCCAGGGCCCTGCGCTGAACGCCGCCACCGCCGCTGCGATTGCCAACCAACGGAACTTCATAGGAACTCCTTTGCGGCCGACCTACTCTTAAGGGGATTATACGCCGCCCCACAAGCGCAATCCGGATCTATCCACCAAATTAGAAGCCTGCATCTGCCCTGGGGTTATCCGAAGGACTTGTCTCTTTTAAGCCTCGCAAACCTTCAAACCCATCCCAATCTGTCCTTGCCGCATTCCAAGCTCAGTCGTACCATGGCCCGTTCTATTTTCGGCTCTCTAGGAGGTGTCTTTTGCTCGACCGCCGCCACTTTCTCACCGCCGCAACCGGCCTCGCCACCACCATGGTTTTCCGCGGAAACCTTCTCGCCCAACTCGAGAAAGTACCCTCCACTCTTCCCGATCGTTCCCTCTTCGACAAGAACGAAGACGCCTACTGGGCCGAACTGCGTCGCCAATTCCTGATTCCCGAGAACGAAATTTATCTAAATAACGGCACCGTTGGCTCCAGCCCCGCGCCGGTGCTGCGCGCCGTATTCGACGGCTACGCAACCACCGAGAGAATGGATCAGCAAGACCCGGAAGACTATCCCATCTGGGGCTACTCCTCCTGGAACGAATTTCGCGATCCCCTCGCCGCCTTCGTCGGCTGCCACCGCGATGAAATTGCTCTGCTGCGCAATGCCACGGAAGCAAACAGCTACATTGCCAATGGCCTCGACCTGAAACCGGGCGACGAAGTCCTCATGACCGATCAGGAGCATCCCGGCGGCGTGCACCCGTGGAACCTCAAGGCAAAGCGTTACGGCGTGGTGGTAAAGAAAGTCACGCTGCCTCTTCCTGTCAAGGACGCTACCCAGGTCCTTAACCTCTTCAATGACGCCATCACTCCCCGCACCCGCGTCATCTTCTTCAGCCATATCACCACGTTTTCCGGCGTCGTGCTGCCCGCAAAAGAACTCTGCGCGCTTGCCCGCTCGAAAGGCATTCTCTCCGCTGTCGACGGCGCCCACGTCTGCGGAATGATGCGCCTCAACCTGCAAGACCTCGGCTGCGACATGTATTCCTCCAGCCCGCATAAATGGCTGCAGGCTCCCAAGGGCTCCGGCTTTCTCTACATGCGCGACGAAGTCATCGATCGCCTCTGGAATACCATCGTCACCGAAGGGTGGGACGAGCCTCAACTCCGCGCCGAACGCTTTCAGCGCATCGGCAGCTCGAACGTACCCGCTCTCTGGGGATTGCGCGCCTCCATCAAGCTGGCCAACGATATCGGTCTGGACCGGATCGAGAGCCGTCACCGCAAGCTCGCCGACTACATTCTCGAAGAAATGAAAAAACGCGGCGCAGAATCCTGGACCTCGCCCGACCCCGCCCTGCGCTGCGCGATTGTGACGGTGAACGTTCCGCCAGTGCCGCGCATGGATCTGGAAAACTGGATGTGGAAAACCTACAAAATTCGCATCCGCGGTGGCGACCCGAACAAGCTTCGGCTCTCGACTCCGTATTACTTGCAGAAGAAGGATATTGATCGGTTCCTGGAAAAGTTTGACGAGTACAAGCGAGAGAAAAAGCTGGCCTAAGATTTTGGCGGGAACATGCCGATAGAAACTGAGTGAGCACCAAGCGGCTTATGAGGATGATCTCGGCGAGCGAATTTAAATCGCGTTGCCTCGCGGTTGTTGAGGAAGTGCACTCAACCCGTGAGCCAGTGCTCATCACCAAGTACGGCAAACCCGTCGCCAGACTTGTTCCTGCCGGGAAAGCCGGAAAATTCATTGGCCGCTTGAAAGGCGTCTTCAAAATCGTCGGCGACATCGAATCGCCTGCAGTACCACCTGAGCCTGGGAATACGACTGAGTCCGCAGGGTCGAAAGTGTCACTCTAACCGAAACTCAGTCGTAATACTCCAGCCCCAAGTGCGTAATCAACTGCTCGCCCTTCAAATGTCGCAGTGTGTTCTTCAACTTCATCAATTGAATGAACAGATCGTGCTCGGGATAAAGCCCTGGCGCCGTCATCGGAGACTTGAAGTAAAAGCTCAGCCACTCCTGAATTCCCAAGCTGCGCAACTCCGAACATCGCTTCGCCAGATCGACCAGCAGCACCAGGTCCAGCACAATTGGCGCGGCCAGAATCGAATCGCGGCACAGAAAGTCCACTTTGATCTGCATCGGGTAACCAAGCCACCCGAAGATATCGATGTTATCCCAGCCTTCTTTGTTGTCGCCCCGCGGCGGGTAATAATTGATTCGAACCTTGTGGAAAATGTTGCCATACAGATCGGGATAGAGCGCGGGCTGCAAGATGTGTTCCAGCACCCCTAGCTTGGATTCTTCCTTGGTCTTGAATGAGCCCGGATCGTCGAGCACCTCTCCGTCGCGATTGCCCAGGATGTTGGTGGAATACCACCCACTCAGGCCCAGCAAGCGCGCCTTGAAAGCAGGCGCAAGAACGGTTTTCATCAGAGTCTGACCCGTCTTGAAATCCTTGCCGCAAATCGGCGCTTCGTTTTTACGTGAAAGTTCCAGCATCACCGGCAAATCCACGGTTAGGTTCGGCGCGCCATTCGCGAACGGCACACCCTCCATCAGCGACGCGTAGGCATAAATCATCGACGGCGCAATCATCTCGTCATTCTCGCGCAATGCCTTCTCAAACGCCTTCACCGACTGGTGCGCCGCAGTCGCTTCGATATAAGACTCCGTCGATCCGCACCACATGGTGATCAGCCGGCTTGCCCCGCTGGTTTTCTTAAAATCGCGGATATCGTCGCGCAACTGCTCGGCAAGATCCATCTTGGTCTTGCCTTTCTTCACATTCGGCCCGTCGATCTTTTTCACGTAGTTGTGGTCGAACACCGCCGCCCGCGGCGTAATCGACGAAAGAAAAGGCTTCAGCTGATCGAGCAGCCTGTGATCCAGCACGCCCGCGTTCGAAGCCGCCTCGTACATGTTGTCTTCGAAAATGTCCCAACCGGTGAAGACCAGATCATCGAGTCCGGCCAGCGGCACAAACTCCTTGATCTTCGGCGAACGCCCGTCCGTGCGCTTGCCCAGCCGCACGGTGCCCATCTGTGTGAGCGATCCGATCGGCTTCGCCAATCCTTTGCGGATTGCCTCCACTCCGGCAACAAAAGTCGTCGCAACCGCGCCCATGCCCGGGATCATCACGCCAAGCTTCCCTTTCGCGGGCTCGATCGTGCCGTTGTGTCTGGAACCGCTGCGTGCCTTCCCTTCGGACCTTGCGTCATTATTCACTTCGATGCGGGCTGTCTTCGATGCCGTCTTCGTTCTTGCGGACTTGTTCCGTGTCGCCATATGTTGGCCGCTTCCTCAGTAAGAATCTGGATGGATGTGCAAACCTAGTATGTTCTCGTATCAGGCAGGACTTTTGCAAACGAGAGCGGCCAAACGCGCAGAAAATCAATTTAATGGCGTAGCTGCATCATCAAGCGGAAAACTACAGCAACGCATGTGGAGACAGCCGCCTCGGCTGTCCAAGCGATGCGAAGCGAGCGCAGCTACCCACTACCTTCGTGCTTACAACAGGCAGCGTCACGTTACCGCGGTCATGCTTGCACGCGAATACCTTCCATAAATATTTCGCGTTGGACTCTAGCGCGGACATCCTTCATAGTGGAATCACTTCGCAAACCAGCTCAGCAGCCGGTCCCGCGAAGCTGATGTTTGCCTGCCAGCCCTGCCGCGGCAGCGCAATTCTCCTGACCCTGTTGTTCTCCACTCAATCTGAGTCCACGCCATTCGGCCTCGCGCCGGAGGTGTGCCTCTTCAGACTAGAAAAAAACAGGAGACTCCAATGAAATCGATTTGCAACTTCGCTTACGCAGCCGCACTCACTTTGAGTGCCTTGAACTTCGCGCCCAGCCTGGCTTCCGCTCAGGATGCCGCCGGCACTTTCACGCTCAACCATGAAGTCCACTGGCAGAACGCGGTCGTGCCCGCGGGAACGTATCACTTCGCTATCGGAGGAGGCGGTGCCTTTGAAACGCTAACGCTGCGCAAAATGAGCGGCAACGGAGCGGGCTTCATGTTGCTAGTGGCCGATGAGGACGTCGCCCACCCATCCGAAGCCAGTCAACTTGTATTGGTCTCAAGGCCCGGCGGAAGTTTTGTCAGCGCATTGCAACTGCCGGAGTTTGGAATGACCTTGCACTTTACGGTACCGGCTGCAACCCGTGAAGTGGCACAGTCAGTCGCAACCACGACTGCATCCGCGGCTCGCTAGGCCAGACTCCTGCCCCGAACCCGGGAGCAGATCCCTTTCTGCTCCCGGGTCTTGTTCGGTTGGTCGAAGTCTCTCAAAAGTCTACAGAGGGGGTTGCGAATTAGGCGGGATACGCTGTGTTCATAGAGAACTTGTGAAGTGGCGGAAAAAATTCGTGCCGCAAAAACTCACGCACTTCACCAGACAGTCAATCTCTTCAAGCTGGTCTCGACGATCCTGAATTCCCTTTTACTTCCTCACTCAGCACAATCGCTTCGGCAATTTCCTTCATCGCCTTGCGCTTCTGGCGGCTCTGCCGCTGCAATGTCAGATAGGCTTGCTCTTCGCTCAATCCAAGATCGCGCTGCAGGATTCCTTTCGCGCGCTCCACCACTTTCCGCGTCTGCAGTTGCTCCCACAGAGTAGAGTTCGCTTCCTCCAGCCGAGCCATCTCAATTTCCGCGCCCACCAGAAATCCAATCGTCGCGATGGTCTGCACTTGACGCTTGGTATAGGTGTGCGGCAGACGATGCTGCAGGTTAATTACTCCCATCACGCGGCCCCTGCACATCAAAGGCACCGATAGAAATGCTTCGTAGGTATCTTCCGGGAGTTCATGGAAAAATTGGAAGCGCGGATCAAGCGTGGCCTTCTCGTTGACCGCAACCGGCTTCTGATGCTCCGCCACCCAGCCCGTAATGCCTTGCCCCACGCGGAGTTTCAGGCGATCGATAACTTCAGGATGCGGGTTCTTCGAAGCCCGCAGAACCAGATCTTCGCCTTCCAGAACGTAAAGCAGGCAGGAGTCGCACTTCACTAGCGCGGAAGCAAAGTCAACCACACGAATCAATACTCCGTGAAAACCATCCGCCTCCGCGAGCCGCACGCCAATCTCGTGCAGCAAATCAACATGTGAGTCCTCAACTGATATTAAGGTGTCCATGAATAAGAGTATGGGTCATTTCCATGCCCTGTCTAATTCCAAATTTCAATGCTTGCGATAAAGGATTTGCGGCGTGATTGTTACCATTCTTTAACATCTTCTGTGAAGGTACCGCATCGCGAAGGGATACGCTGCGCAGAGTCGTCTATCCAACATCCAGTCGCGCTTTCAGTGTAAGGTACTGCGCCAGAACGGGGACTTACCCTCGCCACGCATCCTACGCGTGTGTTACAAAAGCTGAGCGGCTGTAGCCTCGCGCGTCGGCTAGTTCCGGCATCGCTGATAGCTAAGATGATTTGCCCGGATTTTGACAAAGATCGACAGCAGCAGTAGGTAGGAAAATTGGCAGAAGTTGTTTCTCAGCTATCGACTTGCCATTTCTCGCTGCAAGAAGGTGCGTTTGAGAATCGAGTCTCTGGCAGTTAGATTTCCCTCGCTTAAGGTGACCAACGCCGACCTCCTGGCCCAGATTCCTGATCACAGCCCCGGAGTACCCGATGATCAGGTTCGTCTTTACCAACGACAGTTGGGACATATGATGACGCGAGCCGGCTGCGAAACCCGTTTTTTTCGGGACCGCTCAAAGAACGAGACTGCTATATCGTTTATTCTCGACGCTGCCAGGGACGCCATTGCGCAAGCTCAAATCTCAGCCCGCGACGTCGGCATGTTGATTTACTGCGGGGTAGGCCGGGGCTTCCTGGAACCAGCCATGGCTTATTTCGTTGCTGAGGCACTGAACCTGGAATGCGAATGCTTCGACATAGTCGACGCCTGCATGAGTTGGGTTCGAGCCTTGTCAATCGCCGGCAGCTTCTTTCGCCAGAACTCCTGCCGCTACATTGTGATTTTGAATGGAGAGTTCAATATTTACGAAGCCGGCTATCCCAGTTTGCTTAGGGCCGGCGACAAAGATAAGTGTCGTTACACTTTTCCAGCATTCACCATCGGAGAAGCAGCAACAGCCACGGTACTGAGCGGCTCGGGAGCGCCCTGGGCCTTTCACTTCCGTTCCTGCCCATCCCGCGTCGGATTGTGTACGTTGCCTCTTGCCTCCTATTCGGATTATTCCGTTCAGTCTGATGGCCTCGCGCGCAACGGCCCGAACAACTTTATGTCGTATGGGGCAGAACTTTCGCAGGCCGCGATCGACGAAATGTCAGATTTTACACGCGTCACCTATGCCGACCCCGGCCAGTTTGACTTATGGTTTCCTCATGCCGCCAGTACAGAAGCCTGCAGGATAAGCGCTGAACGGCTTAATCTGGGGACAAAACTGTACTATGACACCTTTCCGCGTTATGGCAATCTTGTATCAGCTTCCATCCCCGCTGCCATCAACACGGCCTTGCAGGAAAATAAGTTGACTCGCGGATCGAAGGTGGTACTCTGTCCGGCGAGCGCGGGCATGTCTTTTGCCCTTGTTGATTTTGTCTATTAAGCCGCAAAAAAGAAAGGCGACAATATGAACGACAACGAGGGCTTTCTCGCTGCTTTCATGCGCAATTTCTTGAATCCTGTTGTCTTCATTGCGGTTTCCATCCTTGTAAGTGTGTTCGTGCTGATCGGCGCAGCAATATTGGGATGGGATAAGGGCGTGCTCGAGAATATGTCCAAGATCGAATACGCGCGCGGCCTCATTACCTATCTATTCGCGATCGTCACTATCGGTACCGCCGTGGTACTCGTCGTCTCCGCTCTTACAGGCGCCAACGATCCGCAAAATGAAAGACGTTTTGAGCGCGGTAAGGAGATTCTTTCATTGCTGCTCGGAGTATTTGGAGCTATCGTCGGCTTTTATTTCGGATCAGAGGTTTCCAGCAAGAACGCCGCGCAAGAACAACTGCTACGAGTAATACCTCTACGACTGAACATCTCGACGGTTGCCCCTAAATCTCAGTTCACTCTCATGACTTACATATCCGGGGGAAAAGCCCCTTACCAGTACGGCATAGCTCTGGGTAGCAGCCCTCCAGAAGCTACCGAACAAGTTGAAAGCAACGGTTGGATCACTGCTACTGTCAACGCACCCGACACACCTTCCCCGCAAAAACTTCCCGTAAAACTTGTGGTGAAAGACGAGGATGGCCACGAAGCTGAAGCATCTACCAGTATCGAGATAGCGCCGCCCAAATGATAGCTCGGCGATTTGGCAATAGAAAGATATTCACTTCAATCAGGGTTTCTCCAACTCCACGGTCTTCACCGGCAAATCCCAACGCGCAGCAATGCGAGAGCGCGAAATTCGAATCACGGAATCCTCCTCGTAAACACCAGCTTGTACACTAACAGGACACGAAAAGAAAAACGCGACGGGGAGATGGATGACGGCGCAAAGCGACGAACAGCAAATCCTAAAGCTCTTCGAAGACGGAGACCGCGCCCTGATCGCCGCCGACATCAACGAACTCCAGCGCGTCTTCGCCGACGACTACATTCAATACGACGCACTTGGCGAGCCCCACACCAAACAAGATGTAATCAACAACCTCAAGACCGGCGCAATCCGCTACCTCTCGATGACCTCGACCGGACGCCGCATCAGGCTATTAAGTGAAGAGGTGGCGATCGTCCACGGCTCGGAGGAAGACGACGTCGAGCAAGGCGGCCAGCGCTTCCCCGTTCGCTACGTTTATATGGATGTGGTCGTGAAGCGCAATCGACGGTGGCAGATCGTCGGATCGCAACTGGCGAGACGATCTGAAGGCCCATAATCTAGCCCGCAGCTTACGAGGCTCCGATGCCTCTGAGATATTCTAACCACATTTGCCATAGATCAGCAGCGATCTTTTCATAACGCTCCTGTGGACCTGCAGTGTCTTTCTCGAACCAGCGGACAAACTCTTCGTGAACGACTCGGAGAACATCTTCCCAAGAATGGCAATCACTCAGCCTCGGAAGAATCGTTTCAACCTCTGGTTCGTACTCGTCAGTATTGTCGTCAAAGTTGATGCCTATCGGATCATGCCGAAACAAAAGCTGCGCAGTTGCATCAAACAAGTCGCCGTACGCCACTCTGATTCGGCGTCGTGACTCCAATATCTCTTCGCGGCTTCTTGGCATTGATTCACTCCGCCGTCCGCATCCGATTTTGCCAATGCGTCCAAACAAAATAGACCGCGCCAGCCACCAGAACAACCCCAATCACGGCGTCGAACTTGTGAAAATATTTCCCCAGCTCGCGCCAGTTCTGGCCCAGCTTCATGCCAAAATATGCCAGCGCCAAACACCACGGCCACGATCCTAAAAACGTATAGACGTGAAAACGTCCTCGTGGCATACGCGCAATTCCCGCCGGCAGCGCAATAAACGTTCGAATCACCGGCAACAACCGCCCAATGAATACCGCCAAATATCCCCAGCGCAAAAAGAACCGGTCAGCCCAGTCGAGCTCCCGCCGCCCCATCAGAATCCAGCGGCAGTAGCGCTCCACCAGCGGACGCCCGCCGTAACACCCGATCTCATACGCCACCAGCGACCCGAGATTGCACCCGAGTGCCCCGGCAGTCGCTACCCACAACAGCTTGAAAGTCCCGGTAAAAACCAGATAGCCAGCGAACGGCATGATCAATTCCGAAGGCAGCGGAATGCAAGCCGATTCAATCGCCATCAGCAACACAACACCGCCGTAGCCGGCCGCGCTGATCACGGAGTTGATGAATACAAAAATGATAGTAAGAAGCTTTTCAGTCATCGGAAGGTAGTTCTCAATTCTCGGTTCTCAGCAAAAACACTTACGCTGAAAGCTGGGTACCAGGTACTAGGTACTGAGAACTGGGTTAAGTGTATCGGAAATCTGCGGAGGAAACGGCGAACCTAGAACGAACCGTCCTGGGTAAAGGTATAGCCGGGCAAGGCCGCACCTTGCGGAGTCTTGGTCACCTTGATACGAACGGTTGGCACGTCCGGCGCGGTAATTCCCGCCGGCCGCAGCATGGCGTACTGCGTAAACACTTCGTTGTAAACCTTGGTGACCAGATAGTCCTGGCCATCGGCGTCGCTGCGCCACACTTGCCCGAGCTGAATGGAGCTAACGGCCATTGCACATTCTCTGAATGATGTGGATTAAACCTCAGACTATCGGGAGATTGCGGGTGAGTCAATCATTCCCTTGGTTACCGAGGTCTCTGATAAGATGTTGCCCTCATGCCCCGTGGTCAAACGCCCCGCCAGCCTTCCCGCACCGGCCGCCAAGACCGCGCACGTGTGGCGCGGGCGACTTCACCCACGAAAGCTGCGGAGCAGCGAAAGAATGCAGCCCACGGCGCAAGCCGTGGGTCATCGACCCAAGACACCGAGCCAGCCCCGAAGGGGCGAAAGAAACTTGCTTCAGTTTCGAAATCCACAAACAAGCAAGCCTACAATCCCCTCGCTCCGGAACGCATCACCGAAATTCTGCACCGCCTCGACCAACTCTATCCCGACGTGACCTGCGCGCTCCACCACACGAGCGCTTGGGAACTTCTCGTCGCAACCATCCTCTCCGCTCAATCCACCGACGTGAACGTAAACCGCGTTACCCCGGAACTTTTCCGCAAATATCCGACGGTCCAGGCCTTCGCGGCGCTTACCCCGGAACAACTCGAACCCGACGTCCGCTCCACCGGCTTCTTCCGCAACAAATCAAAATCAGTCGTAGGCGCCGCGAAAAAAATCGTCGCCGACTTCGGCGGCCAGGTTCCCGACGACATGGACAGACTGCTAACCCTCCCCGGCGTGGCCCGCAAGACCGCCAACGTCGTGCTAGGTAGTTGGTTCAAGAAGGCCGACGGATTGGTCGTGGACACTCACGTTCACCGCATCTCCCGCCGCCTGGAACTCACCAACAACAACGAACCACAGAAAATCGAGCAGGACTTGATGCGCATCATCCCGCGCGAGAGATGGATTCTCTTCTCTCACCAGATCATCTGGCACGGACGTAAACTCTGCATCGCCCGCAAACCTAAATGCGTGGACTGCGCGCTCGAAAACCTTTGCCACGCCGCCGACAAAACCTGGAGCACGGTCGAGATGCACAAGAACGCGAAAGCATGATGTGCTCCGCTGAACCCCAAAATAAATTGTCATCCTGAGCGAAGCGAAGGACCTCTGCACTTGCTGCCGCTGCCACCCATGCACGCGTTCTCTGCTAAACTCTCCCTTCCGAGGCACCATCTCCATGCGCTTTTCCGCACCCTTTGCTATCGTCATACTCATGAGCACAGTCGTTCCCGAAACCCTGCCCGCACAGACCCTGCCCGCGCCCCAGGCCATCACCGATCCAAAAAAGATCTCCTCCAAACCAAACGCGCAAGTAGAGCCGAAAAGTTTAACCATCGAGAAGCTCTATATGACGCGCCAAGTCGACCGTCCCACGTGGTCGCCCGACGGCAAAAGCATCGCCTTCATCTCTAACATGAGCGGACGCAACAACATCTGGTTAGTTTCTGCCGAAGGCGGATGGCCGCAGCAACTCACAGTGAACGATCAACGCCAGACCGCGCCCGCGTGGTCACCCGACGGCAAGTGGATCGCCTATCAATCCGACTTCGATGGCGACGAACTCTGGGATATTTTTATAGTCTCGCCGAAGACCGGCAAAGTTGTGAACCTCACCAGCACGCGCGAGATCGCGGAGATGAATCCAACCTGGTCGCCCGATGGCCGCTATCTTGCCTACGAGGTGAAACCCAAAACCTCAGCCGCCTTCGAAATCGACGTCTACGACATGCTAATGCGCGAGGTGAAACACATCACCACCGACACGCCGCAGGATCTGAGCAACTCCGATCCCATCTGGTCGAGGGATGGCAAGTACATTGTCTATACACAGGAACAGGCTAAAGGCACTGACTCGAATATTTTTATCACCGAAGTTGCGACTGGAAAAAGTACGTTGCTCACCAAGCATGATGGAGAGCAGCGATTCTGGGCCAATGACATTTCGCCGGACGGCAAGCGCATTCTATTCACCTCGAATGCAGCCAACGGATACGACAACGTTGGCATGCTCGACGTAGCGGCGCAAAAAAATTCGTGGCTCACCAAAGATAAATGGAAGATACACGGCAGTGAGTTTTCGCACGACGGCAAGCGCATCACCTTCACAGCCAATGTGGATGGCAATGAAGATATTTATTTGCACGACCTGGCCAACGGAAAATCGATTGCGCTGCAAATTCCAAAAGGCGTGAACGAACCGGCTGGCGGCCGCTCTGCTTTCAGCGCAGACGGTACGCGACTGCTCTATGATCACAACGGCCCTACCGCTCCCGGCGATCTCTGGGTATATACACTTGCGACCGGCAAATCGCACCAGGTCACGCACTCTCTTGTCGCTGGTGTGCGCTCAGAAGATATGGTCGAGCCCTATCTCGTCCACTACCCCAGCCGCGACGGCAAGTGGACCATCTCCGCGTTCCTCTACGTTCCCTTCAACATGGCGCGCAACGGACAGAACGCCGCCATCGTTTACATCCACGGCGGTCCGACCTCGCAAACCATGAATTCGTTTAACCGCTTCATCCAGTACGCAGCCAACCAAGGCTATATGGTGTTGGCGCCCAACTATCGCGGATCGACCGGCTACGGCAAAGAATTTCAGCAAGCAAATCTGTTCGACATGGGCGGCGGCGATTTGCAGGACGTGCTCGCCGGCGGCGATTGGATCAAACAAACCGGCCATCTCGATCCCAAAAAGATCGCCGTGATGGGCGGAAGCTACGGCGGCTATCTCAGCATGATGGCGGTGACGAAAGCTCCGGACGTTTGGGCCGCAGGCGTGCCCATCGTTCCCTTCGTGAACTGGTTCACGGAAATCGAGAACGAAGATCCGGTGCTGCAGCAATCCGATCTCGCGACTATGGGCGATGTGGTCAAGAACAAAGCGCTCTATGAAGACCGCTCGCCCATCAACTTCATCGACCAGATCAAAGCGCCGCTCCTGCTGCTCGCAGGAGGCCACGATCCGCGCTGCCCAAAATCAGAAACGCAGCAGGTGGTCGACGCCATCAAAAAACGCGGCGGCACGGTGGATTACAAGATCTACGAAAACGAAGGCCACGGCTTCGCCCGCGTCGAAAATCAGATCGACGCCTACCAGCGCGTCGCCGACTTCCTGCTGGCGCACGTTCCCCCGGCAGATTGCAGTTGCTCGCTCACGGAATAGTTAGAAGTCATCAAACGATTCGTTATCGGAAGGCACAATAAAGTTATCCACGGGTCTCGGGAAGGGCACGACTTCAAAGGCTGCGGAAAAAGTCATGAATGCGTGCGCAACCGTGGAAGAGCGGGCCCTTCAGGGCCGCGTAAGCCAAGTAGAATCTATGAGGGCTTTAGCCCCTGTAGGATCTCTGCCCTTCGCTTAATTGCGTCTTTTCGAAGACACAGCATCAACAATGGCTTTCACCAGCCCAGGGATCGTGAACTCTTTTGCTGCGATATCCACCTGCAAGCCGAGTTCTAGCAAGGTCGAAGATGTAACCGGACCGATAGATGCGCACCGTATCCCATCAAAACTAGCCGCGGGTGCCCCATTTCTCGCGTCCTTTGCGAGAAAGCCTGCCCTGAGCTTGTCGAAGGGTAGGGATTTTGCACCCAGCAAACCCACAAAATTCCGCACCGTCGACGAACTCGTGAACGTAACTACATGCGGCCGCCGTCGCGGATTTTGCAACACACTGCGCAGTCGCGTGCGTGAAGTCTGCGGCACCACTGTTTCGTAAGCTTCCACCACATCCACCTGCGCCCCTGCCTTACGCAACTCACGCGGAATCACGTCGCGAGCAACCTTGGCGCGCACCAGCAGCACCCGCTTTCCTTTCACCCGCCGCCGCAAACTGCGCACTACCGACTCCGCCACATACTCCTTGGGCACAACATCGACCTTAGCGCCGCGCTGCTCGATCGCTTTTTTCGTGGCCGGCCCGATAGCTGCAATACGCAAATGCTTGAGACTTGTCGTCCTCAGCCCCACCTTAGCCAACCGTCCCCACATGGCATCAACACCATTCACGCTAGTAAGGATGAGCCAGTCGTACTCTGCAAGATTCTTAAGCGCGCCGTCCAATGCCTTGAAGCTGCGCGGCTTGCGAATTTCAATAAACGGAATCTCGATCACTGTCGCGCCCAGCTTGCGCAGTTCGCCAGAAAGCGCACTCGCCTGATGCCGTGCCCGGCCCACGAGCACGCGCACGCCCGCGAGCGGGCTCCGCGACGGCTTCGCAAATTGCCTACGCGCCTTTTATTCTCGCAATCAAACTCCTAGTCCTTGCTTCTCCATCAGCTTTGCAATTTCCGGAACTCGGCCGAGTCCGCACTCTCTCCCAAAGACGCGATCACCGCAGCCTGATCCGCCTTGCTCCGATTTTGGCTAATCTTGAACTTGGCTTCGCTGCGCGTGGCCACCATCTCAAAACCAACGATGTGTTTCAACATCCCATCACGAAACTTGTCAGTAAGACCGGCCCATTGCTTGAAGTAGTCCGGGTCGAATCGATGAATGATGTCGCTCACTTCTTCCAGAAGACGCTCGGCTCGCTTACCGCACGCGTGCGCCCATACACATGTACAGCCGCATAGTTCCAGGTAGGAACGCTCTCCCTGCTCTCGTACAGACGCGGAGAAATATAAGCGTGAGGCCCGTGAAAAATCACCAGCGACTCTTGATCATTTTGCAGAAAAGCGCAGTGTGGATTCGCCTTGGCCAAGTGCCCGTGCAGCACCATCTGATCGCCCACTTCCCGCACGAGGATGGGAATATGCGTAGCGAACGGACCACTCTCCGACGGCGAAACCGAATGGCAAACGGATTCGCCTGCACGAAAGCAACTGTGTCCACATGCTCGCGAACCCGGTTAAATTCTGGAATATACATGCTTCGTTCTCCTAACGATTCGCAGACTACGCCAAACTATACCGTTCTAGCCTGCATTCATTTCTTTCGCACGTGCAGCAACTTCTCTACTTCGGCAATCACTACCCCCGCCTCATCCTTAACTTCCACCGAAAACACCGGCTCATATTTCGGCAGCGTCTTTAGTTTCTCGCGAATGTCCTCGATCTGGCTATCTGCCAAACGGAACTCCGCCCTCACCGTTCCCCTGCCTGGCCTTTTGTAGCGAATGCTTGCAGCTTTGTCCCACACGATATACTCACTCCCTAGGTTCGCCATCAGCATGAGCATATAGAACGCATCAGTCATGGCAAACAGCGATCCACCGAAGTGCGTACCCACATAGTTTGCATTCCAGAAGCGCAGCTTCATCTCGACATCGATCGACTTCATGTCAGGGGCAATATGCTTGACCCGAATGCCCGCACCTAGGAACGGCGGCCAGAAATTGACGAGGCGGCGCAGCGCGTGGGACTCCCTGGTCCCACCGAGAAGTTGTAGGAGAACTCTGCGGCTATTCATATCTGTGCGTGCTTGAGATTCGAATTCACAGTTGCGGTGGGACGGCCAGCCCGCGACCATAGACAGCTTCCAGAATTTCATCGCCGCCGCGGCTAAGCAAACTATCGCCGACGTCGTTGCCGAGTTGTTCAGGATCGTTGAGGTCGCCGTCGCGTAATTCGCGCAGCAGCTTCGACCCATCGGGATCAGCAACGATGGCTTCGAGATGCAGGTTCCCGTCGCGCATTTCCGCGAAAGCGCCAATGGGAACCTGGCAGCCTCCGCCCAAACGATTGAGCAGCGTGCGCTCGCAGGTAGTGGCGGCGCGTGCGGCGGAGTCGTTTAAAAATTCCAGGTGCCTGAGCGTAGCTGCATCACCTTCGCGAATTTCAATGCCGAGCGCTCCCTGCCCGGCCGCCGGGCACATGATTTCAGCGGGGATGACCTGCCTGATCAACTCGGTCTTGCCGAGGCGTTGAGTCCTGCCGCAGCCAGAATGATGGCGTCGTATTCGCCCTGTTCGAGCTTGCGCAGACGTGTATCCACGTTGCCGCGCAGGGGATGGACGTTGAGATCGGGGCGGATAGCCTTGAGCTGAGCTTGTCGCCGCAAGCTGGAGGTACCCACCCGCGCACCTTGTGGCAGGTCTTCGACCTTCGCATACAAACGCGAGCAGAAAGCATCGCGCGGATCTTCCCGCTCTGTGACCGCGGCAATTTCGAATCCGGGAGAAAGTTCGGTAGGCAAGTCCTTCAACGAATGCACCGCAAGGTCGACCCGTCCGGCGGCGAGTGCTTCTTCAATTTCCTTCGTGAACATCCCTTGGTACCGACCATCGCGAGCGCAACGTCAGTAATCTTGTCGCCCGTCGTATGAATAATTTCAATTTCTACTTCGTGCCCGCGTGCGCGCAGCAGCGCAGAGATATGGTTAGCCTGCCACAATGCGAGTTGCGAACCGCGGGAGCCGATGCGAAGTCTAGGCACTGTAGACGATCCGAGGAAGGATACCGAACAAAAGCAAAAGGCGGCTGATTAGGCCGCCTCGAAAAATTGGTATTGTACCGCGCTTGAGAACCAACCTCAGCTTACTATCCGACAGGTGGCTCGTCAAGAACCATTCGCGGATTAAGCAGCTTTTAACGTCCCGTGGGTCGCGTAAGGCGGCGGAGAGTAAGGGATTTGAACCCCTCGCGGCTGCGAGCAGCCGCGACCAACGGTTCTCAAGCGCGGCCCAGTACCCACACTGGTAGTACTCTCCGAAGCCCCACTTGAGCAAGATCAGCGTACTACGATCAAGGGACCGATCATTCCGAATCCGTTCCAAGCGTGAAAAATTCGTTCCATAATGGTCTTGACTGGGTCATTCGAGATCCCCGGGAGCCGATGCGAAGACGCGTCATCCGTGTCGCGTCCCTTTTTCCTTGCTCTTGTGCGCGTCCAATGTTCCCGGCTCTTTGTCCTTATCACGCAGATCGAACAGCTTTCGTACGACGTCAATCACCGTCGTCGCTTCCGCCTCGCGGGCCGCAGTCTTCAGCGTCGTGATCGGCGTGTGCATCACTTTATTGATGATGCCCCGCGTCAGCGCTTCCATAGCCATCTCTTGCTCCGGAGTCAACGGGCCCATGCGCCCGCGGACGCGATCGATCTCCGCCTGGCGAATGGTTTCTAAATGATCCTGCAACGAAACAATTGTCGGCACGATATCCAGCGTATGTAAGCGGGCCTCGAAGCGCTCGACTTCGCTCGCGATGATGGTCTCAGCCAGTTCAGCTTCGT
Source organism: uncultured Acidobacteriaceae bacterium (assembly GCA_963838015.1). Lineage (GTDB taxonomy): Bacteria > Acidobacteriota > Terriglobia > Terriglobales > Acidobacteriaceae > Sulfotelmatobacter. The sequence goes on from CAWIPG010000003.1 coordinate 836,344, forward strand.
GCCGCCGGTCGGCAACGTGGCTGCTCACAGCCTGCTGCAGGTCGTCGATGTCATAAACAAAAATCCCGTCAAGCTTCGCCATCTCCGGCGAAACGTCGCGGGGTACGGCAATGTCGATGAAGAACATGGGCCGGTTCTTCCGCCGGGCAAGGAATTGTTCGCCATGCTCGCGGCGGAAGATGGCCTGCGGCGATCCGGTTGAAGTAATCACGATATCGGCGCGGTCGCAATTCTCGTAAAGATCGTCGAAGCGGATCGCCTGGCCGTTGAAGCGACGCGCCAATCCTACGGCACGGTCGTAGGTCCGATTCGAAACAAAGATCGATTCGCACCCATGCGCGATCAGGTGGCGAGCTGCAAGCTCGCTCATCTTGCCAGCTCCGACGATGAAAACATTCTTGCCTTGCAGCGTGCCGAAAATCTTCTTAGCCAGTTCCACCGCAACCGAGGCAATCGAAACCGAAGACGACCCCACGGCAGTTTCGCTGCGAACGCGTTTGGCGACCGCGAAGGCCCGCGTAAAGAGTTGGTCAAGTTGGCTGCGCACCGAGCCCACAGCGCGCGCCGTGGCGTAAGCTTCCTTCACCTGTCCGAGAATCTGCGCTTCGCCAACCACCATCGAATCCAGACTCGAAGCTACGCGAAAGATATGCCGCACCGCATCTTTTTCTCGAAACTCGTAGAGATGCGCGTCCAGCTCATCCGCGCTCAAGTGAAAGTGCTCGTGCAAGAATCCGCGCAGGTCGGCAGAACCGTTTGTTCGTGTGAGTGATCATTTCCACGCGATTGCAGGTGGAAATGATCATTCCCTCTTCAACACCCGGATGAGCGGTAAGATCACGGCAACAATCGGGCAGCTTTGACTCCGGTATCGCCAACCGCTCGCGCACTTCGAGCGGTGCGCTCTTGTGATTCACGCCAATGAGCTGATATCTCATGAGGCAGCAAACCTGTGGATCGTGGAAAAATATTCGCAGCCCAAGCCACAATCGCAGCCACAAACGCAAACGTAGCCAGCACGGCGGCGCGGCGCCCCCGCCAGCCTGAATTCCAGCGGGTCACGACCATGACCATATAAACCGCCCACATCAGGATCGACAGCAATATCTTCGGATCCTCAAAATCGATGTGCCCGTAAGCAGACATAGCCACGACTGAGCCCGTAATCAAACCGAGCGTCATGAAAGGAAAGCCGAGCAGCAGCGAACGGTAGCCGATCTGGTCGATTACTTCGAGAGCGGGCAAAAAAGAAATCAAACTGCTCGGCTTCTTGGCCTTTAAGCGACGCTCCTGCAACAAGTAAAGCAAGCTCGCTCCGAAGCTCAGCACGAGCGCGGCATATCCGGTGAAGATCAGGATAATGTGCGCAATCAGCCATCCCTTGTGCTGCACGAAAGAAGTCAGCAGTACAGGCTGCTGGTCCAATGCCGCAACAAAAGTCAGGAAGAACACGATCGGGAACACGACCACGCCGGGCGAAGTGGTCTGATAGATGGCGTAGATGATCATAAAAAACGTCATCGAAAAGAAAGCCAGCAGCGATTCTCCGTTATGCACCGAGGCCCAGACCACGTGGCCGGAGAGAAAAAGCTCTGACAACGAGACGAAATGGAAGACCATGCCCAGGCTGGCAGCATGCAACGCGATGCGGCTGAAAAGATCGCTGGTGCGGGTGAGCGCAAAGAAGGCGTAGATCAGCCCGATGAAGTAGCAAGCCAGCGCGAAGCGCAACCAGAGCAATGCCATAAGACAGGTAAGTATCGGAGTCCGCTAAGTTTAATGCAAGTCAGAAGTGAGCCGTATCGATCGCAACCCGGCAACCAAATCCTTCAACGCATTATATTCTGCACATCATTACAAAGCGGGAATGACAATGTCACGACTCATCGTAATCTGGATCAAGATGAGTCGTCGCAGTCTGTCGAATGGCTGAAATTTTAGGTTTCGGACCTCCGGACTTGGGCACACTGATCGAGGAAAGACCGGCTCCGCCACTCTCTTCCATGCAGCACTTCTTGAACTTCTTTCCGCTTCCACAGGGGCATGGCAAGTTTCGTTGAGCTGCATGGCCACTTGGAACAAGCATGGGTAACCTCAGTTTCTATTCCACACCGAGACTGGCAAGCGCCGCTTCAAGCCCTGCCACATCAATCACCAGCCGTCGCCCTTTCTCTTTCACGTCTTCCAGTTCATCGAAGGCGCGGAACAATCGAAGCTTCGCGGCAGCATATTGCTCCGCATCAGTGAGTAAACGGTCATGAGCTTTGGCCCAAGCCGCCACCGACTTTTCCGGCAGAAAAACGCTAACCGCGTATGTCAGCTTGCGATCGGAAGTCACATCGAATACGAATTCTTTCACCGGCGACTCAGGGTCGTTGGCCAGCGCCACTCTCTCGCCGACAAAGTAGTGCTGATAAACATATCCCTGAGCGCCGGCATAAGTCTTCAGGCGCCGTACGACTTTATCCGGAGACATGCCGACATTATGAACGGTCGCGGCCAGTTTGTCGTCCCGCAAAGTTCACAATTATTTGATTGCATTGGGCGCGATGACCCCGGTTCGAATATGAGCGCTCCAGCCTAAATCTTCTGCCCAGATTGCCGATATCTCCCCAAGAGATCGCTGACAGCCGCGCCGGCAGCGTCTGCGGCTCCCAGGTACAAGAATGGACTGGAAATGGTTCGCACTCGGAGCGCTGGTATTTATCGCTATCTTCCAGCAGACCCGCGTCTACCGAATCCGCCAACAATCGAAGAAGCGCGAAGAGCTTTTTCAGATCGTCACAGAAAATGCAGCCGATATGATTGCTCTGGTCGATGTGAAGGGACGCCGCCTTTACAACAGTCCCGCATACAAGCGAATCTTAGGCTATTCCTCCGCCGAACTCAGCGAAACCTCTGCATTTGAACAGATTCATCCTGACGATCGATTTCGAGTGCTCGAAGCAGCGCAGGAGGCGCGCAGCACGGGAATCGGCAAAAAGGTGGAGTATCGCATCCGCCACAAGGATGGCACATGGCGCGTTCTTGAGTCTGTGGCTGGCACAATCCGCGATGACAAAGGCGATGTCGCCAAGCTGGTCATCGTGAATCGTGATATCACGGACCGAAAACAAGCCCAGCAACAAGCGGAGCACAATTCTTTTCACGACGCTCTCAGCGGGCTTCCCAACCGGCTACTCTTCTTGAACCGTTTGCAGCATTTATTTGATCAGGCACAGCGCAGCCCGGAGCGCCAGTATGCCGTCTTATTTGTCGATCTCGATGCTTTCAAAGTGTTCAATGACACCATGGGGCCGGCGGCCGGCGATCAGGTGATTGTCGAGATCAGCCGCCGCTTGGAGACCAGTCTCAGGCACGACGATACGGTCTCCCGCTCGCATGAACCCCTGCCAGCAAACGCGATTCTATCCCGCATGGGTGGGGACGAATTCACCGTTCTGCTGGAGGGAGTGACCGATCCGAGCAATGCCATGCGGGCGGCAAAACGAATTCTTTCCGCGATCGCCGAGCCTCTTCTGGTGGAAGGGCGCGAGGTGCGAACCTCGGCAAGTGTGGGCATCGCCTTGAGCACGTCCGCACATCAGCGTTCCGAGGAACTGCTGCAGGAAGCCGACGTCGCGATGCGCCGGGCCAAAGCCCTGGGAGGTTCCCGTTGTGAGATGTTTGACGCAGCCATGCACACCCGCGCCGTCAACCGATTAAAGCTGGAAAAAGAGTTGCGCGAGGCGATCGAGAAGCACCAGTTCCGTGTCTATTACCAACCCATCGTGCGGCTGAAAACGAACCAGATTGCCGGATTTGAAGCGCTGCTACGATGGCAGCATCCCGTGCAAGGTCTGATTTCCGCTTACAAGTTTCTGGCAACGGCAGAAGACACCGGGCTGCTCGTCTCCACCGGTCACTGGGTAATTCAGCAAGCATGCCAGCAATTGCGTGCCTGGAACAATGAGATCCCCTCACTCTCCGATGCGGTAAGCGTCAGCGTAAATGTCTCCGCCAAACAGTTGGCGGACGCACGCTTCATCGCCGACCTCTCCGCGACGCTGCGGGAGACCGGCATTGAACCATCACGCCTGCACCTCGAAATCACGGAGAGTGTCGCGAACACCGATGCCAAGCTGACCGCGGCTGTCCTTCCGCACCTTAAGCAACTTCGTGTAGGCGTAATCCTTGATGATTTTGGAGCAGAAAGCTCGTCTTTGAACAGTCTGCGGCAATTCGCGGTAGAGGCATTGAAGATCGACCATTCGCTCGTGAGCGAAATGCTGACCGACCGCACCGCGCGTGACATGGTGGAGCTAATCGTCTTGCTGTCCCAAAAACTAAAATTCAAAGTGATTGCCGAAGGCATCGAATCTGTCAAGCAACTCGAGCAACTCCGCGAGCTGGGTTGCGAACTGGGGCAAGGATACTTATTCTCCTCGCCGGTCGATGCGAAGGCCGCGGAAGAGCTCCTGCGGCAGCGAAACGTTCCACGCTCCAAGGTCGCCGGAGCGCAATAGGCCTCTTATCTGCCTCCGCTGCTGAAAGCACATTTTTACCTGCTGCCATTGCCCGGGGAGACAACTCGACCGTATTCAGAAGCGCGGCTGAGGCGATCGAACATTCGCCATGCGGAGAGTGAAATCTTACTGATGGCCTGTTCACCATCGCGTTCGTTGGTCAGGAATGTGGTCATCACGCAGATCACATAGGGTTGGCCTTCAACAAAAACGATACCGGAATCATTGCGCACACCTTCAAGCGCTCCGGGCTTGTCGGCGACCTTAACGCCGGCTGGCAAATCGCGAGGAATCCACGAATCTTTGCCCGTACTCAGGATTTTGAAAAAGTCTTCTGTCGATTGCTTGTTAAGCAGTTTCTCGCGATAGATAGCATCAAGCAGCGTCATCATTTCGCGCGGAGTTGAAATATTCTCGCGCCCCTGCTTGGCAGCTTCGAGGTCCATCATCTTGCGGCGCAGTCGGGTATGTGCAAGCCCGAGTGAATCGAGCATGGTATTGACGTTGTCCATGCCAACGCGGTCAATGAGGACATTCGTGGCGGAGTTGTCACTGACCGCGACCATCATGGTGGCGAGGTCACGCAAGGTGATGCGGGTGACGCCTGGAGTGAGTCCGCCCATAATGTCACTGTCCGGGACAAGATCGGATGCCTGCACCGTATAGAGGTCGGTGAGCTTCAGCTTGCCTTGCTGCGCCTGAAGATAAAGATCGGCGAGAACTGTGATCTTGATCGAACTGGCCTGGGCAAAGATTTCATCCTCGTGAAGGAAGAACTGATCGCCGGTCTTGAGATCCTCGATCGCCACGCCCATCACGCCATCGAGATGCTGGTCGATATCGTGAATTTCGGATTCGAGTTTCTGCCACAGGACTTTTTGCTTTTCGTCCGAAGGAACTGTCGCGGGCGGATTGCTCGTTTGGGCAAGGCAAGCGGCCAGGAATAAGAAGACACAGACCAGATGTTTCACAAAGATCGTCTCCTGAGGGCAGGATTGTAACAGGCTGCCTCAGCCATCAATCTTGGCCTCCCTCAGCTGCTTCACCGCAGTCTCCGAACTCACAGGCGAGTAGTAAACCTCCTTGAACGTATACGATCGCGCCTTGGCAGAAACCACCGGCATAATTTCGATGTGCCAGTGATAATCATCATCGATCGTCTTCCAATATCCAAGCGTCTTCGAAGGATGCAGACTGTTGGGCGAAGTATGCAGTACCAGATGAAAACCTTCCGTAACCGTGCGAATCCGCTGCAGCGTGCGGCGCAGCAGTGCCGCGAGATTAACTCGCAGCCCAGGCCTCGATAATCCTGTGCGCTCAAATGAGGCTTCGTGGTTGCGGGGCAGAATCCATGTTTCGTATGGAACCCGCGGAGCGTAAGGCCCAAGCGCCACGTAGTCCCCGCGCGCTTCAATCACGCGCGAAGCCTGCCGCTCTTCCTGAGTGAGAATGTCGCAGAAGACGCAGCGTTCCTTCGCCTGATAATATTCGCGGCCCGCCCGCAATTCATAAAGCACGCGCCGCGGCACAAACATGGTAGCCGTTATCTGCGAAGTAGGATGGCTGAATTCCTGGCCCGCGTTGGGCCCGTAATCCTTGTAGAAGCTGACGTACTTGATGCGCGCGTCATGCTTCAAATCCATGATGCGCTCGGCCGCCAAGCGCAGAAGCTGTCCAATCTCCTCATCGGTTGCATTCCACAGCTGCCGGTCATGCCGGGGATTCTCCACCAGCACTTCATGTGCGCCCACTGAACTCATGCGGTCATAAATGCCATCGCCGCGGCGGCCCGGCTCGCCTTCAATGTGATACAGCGGCGTCGGATGCACGACCGAGCGCGCCGACCATCCGCTCGTGCTAGGCACTGCCGAGATGACCTGCGTCGACTCGGTTGAATCCGGACAAAAGCGGCAGGCTGATTCAGGACGCGGCGAACTCTCGGCCGGGTCGTCTCCCGTCATAACCCAGGAGCGGGTGATGGGATCTTTGCGGAGTTCCATGCATTAGGAAAACACTGCGAGAGAAGCGGCGTCAACTGTCATTTCCACTTCGCGCCGCGACACCACCAAAATCGCTGAGCGATCGCTTTGTTATAATCCGCGCCAAGCGCGCTTTCCGGCCGAAACCATAGCCGAAACAATAAATGACCGAACCCTCCACTCCGCTGATGCGGCAATATGCCGCCGTCAAGAAGGAACATCCGACCGCGCTGCTATTCTTCCGCCTGGGAGATTTTTACGAGCTTTTCTTTGATGACGCGATCGTGGCGTCGAAAGAGCTGCAAATAACGCTCACCTCACGCAACAAAGAAAAAGGCATGGCCGTGCCCATGTGCGGAGTGCCTCACCACGCCGCCGAAGGCTATATCGGCAAGCTCATCCGCAAAGGTTTCAAAGTTGCCATCTGCGAGCAAATGGAAGATGCCCGCCTCGCCAAAAAGCAGATGGGAACGAAACTCGTTCGCCGCGAAGTAACGCGCGTAGTCACGCCTGGCACCGCCGTCGATTCCCTTCTCGGGTCGGAAGAAAATAATTTTCTCGCCGCACTGGCGCAGGTCGGAGAACACGTCGGCTTCGCTGCCCTCGATCTTTCCACCGGAGAATTTCGCGCGACGGAATTCTCCGGAGAGACCGCTTTGCGCCGCATACAGGAAGAGTTGGAGCAACTGCGGCCGAAAGAATTATTGTACGGATCGGCAGCGCCGCTATTCGATGCCAAAACCACCCGAAGCCAAACACCACAACCGCGATCACCCGGCGCTACATGCACGGAAACTCCGCTCGATGACTGGATCTTCGCGCCCGATCACGCGATTCCGCTGCTGGAAAACCATTTCGGCGTGTTATCGCTGGAAGGTTTTGGCCTGTCCGGCCGCACTGCCGCGGCCGCAGCCGCCGGAGCGATTCTCTATTATGTGCGCTCCACGCAGCGTGGAGCGCTCGACCATGTGGACCGCATCGGCTGGTACGAGCGCCAGAACTGTCTCGTTCTCGATGCGGTTACGGTTCGCAATCTTGAATTGATTGAACCACTTTTCGCGGGCACCGACGCCGGCATAACCTTGTTTCGCTCCATCGACGCCGCGGTCACGCCCATGGGCAAGCGCCTTTTGCGCGCATGGCTGCTGCGACCGTCGCTCGATTTCGCTGAACTAAACGCACGCCTGGATGCCGTGGAAGCCGGCGTGAAGGACACAATCGCGCGCGAAGAGTTACGCCGCGCGCTCGATGGCGTCCTCGACCTGGAGCGGTTGTTGAGCCGCGTTACCCTGGAGACGGCGAATCCGCGCGATGTGCTGGCTCTCGCGGCGTCGCTCGCCAAAATTCCCTCGATCAAAGCCGCCATAGGACGACTGGCCGCGGAACGGCTGAAGGCCTTGCACGCATCGCTCGACGAACTCGGCGATCTGCGCGCTCGCATAGAAAATACGATTGTTCCAGAGCCGCCGCTCACTTTCGCCGATGGCGGCGTGATCGCCGCGGGAGTGAACCGCGATCTGGACGAACTGCGCGAACTCTCCCGCAACAGCAAACAGGTATTGGCGCAAATCGAGCACCGGGAACGCGGCCGCACCGGAATTACATCGCTAAAGGTAAAGTTCAACTCCATCTTCGGTTACTACCTCGAAGTTTCAAAACCGAATCTGCACCTGGTCCCGCAGGATTACGAACGCAAACAAACCCTGATAGGCGCGGAACGCTTCACTACTCCTGAACTAAAAGAATACGAAGCCAAGATTCTCGACGCGCAGGAGAAGATTGTCGAGATCGAACGACGCCTGTTCACCGAGTTGCGCACTGCCATCGCCTCCGAGGCCAAGCGAATCCGGCAAACCGCGCTGGCGCTCGCGGAAGTCGATGTACTTGCTTCGCTAGCCAATATCGCGGCGCTGCGAAATTACTGCCGGCCACAGTTCCTCGCAAATGGCGACGCCGGCGATCTCGAAATTATCGAGGGCCGACATCCTGTGATCGAGCAGCAGGAAATGTCGGGAGGCAGCGAGCGCTTCGTACCCAACGACCTTTATCTGAATGCGACCACGCACACGATTCTCTTGCTAACCGGCCCGAACATGGGTGGCAAGTCCACCTACTTGCGGCAAACCGCGCTCATTGTGATCCTAGCGCAGATGGGATCGTTCGTTCCCGCACGCTCGGCCCGCCTCAGTGTCATCGACCGCGTCTTCACCCGCATCGGCGCCAGCGACAACCTCGCCCGCGGCCGCTCAACCTTTATGGTAGAGATGACAGAGACAGCCGCAATCCTGCACACCGCGACAGCGCGCTCGCTTATCTTGCTGGATGAAGTGGGCCGCGGCACCTCCACGTACGACGGTCTCGCCATCGCCTGGGCCGCCATCGAATACCTGCACGCCCGAGTGCGCGCCAAAACTTTATTCGCCACTCACTATTTCGAGCTAACCGAATTGGCGGAACAGCTTTCCGGAGTAAAGAACTATCATGTGTCGGTGAAGGAAACCGGCGGCGGAGTTGTATTCCTCCGCAAGGTCGAACCGGGAGCCGCCGACCGCAGCTACGGCATCGAAGTCGCCAAACTAGCGGGCCTGCCGAATGAAGTGATTGCCCGCGCTCGCGAAGTTCTGGCCGAGCACGAATCGGCGGAACGCGAACTGACGGAGCATCTCTCGCCCGGCGCAACGCCTCCGCCCACACAGCTTACGATCTTCACACCGATCTCCCAGCCAGTTCTTGATAAGCTGCGTGAAGTGGATTTGGACCGGCTCACGCCACTAGAGGCATTAAATTTGTTGGCAGAGCTGAAGAGGCAGATCGAATGAGCGGCAGACCGACACGCTTCGGCGAAATCACGGTGGAAAGCGATTTTACGACTACTGCGCTGCTAGCAGTGCTTTTCATGATCCTCAGCGTGATACTGATTCGTGACATCCGGCACATTGTGTGGAGCGCTCCGAATCAGATTACGATCAGGGGGACGCTTAATCGCTTTGGTGCTGCTCTTGCCCTCGTCTGCTGCGTTAACTTTGTCTTCAGATGGCCAAACAGACTAGTGAAGATTGGTTGCGCTCTCTTCGCGGCTCATTTGAGCCTAGCGCTTGCGCTGACGTATCTCCGCATTTCGTCGACGCGGCCCACAGTTGCCTTTGCAGACTCAATGGTAATGCAGATTTCGCTTGTCACCTTTCTCGTCGCCATCGCCCACTGGTTCAGGACGGTCGTCCGCCGGGCCTCCCCTTCTATCAGTGAGCGTGAGAGCCGATGAAAAGAGCTTCCGCATCGACGGCTGTCGGCCAACTCCTGATCGTCGGCTTCGACGGCACGGAGATGACGCCGCGCCTCACTTCCCTGCTCACACGCCTCCAACCCGCGGGCGTCATCTTATTCGCGCGCAACATAAAAACTCCCGGCCAAACCTGGCGTCTTCTGCGCGATTGCCAGAAGTGCGTCACCACGCCACTCTTCGCATGCGTCGACCTCGAAGGCGGACGCGTGGACCGCTTCCGCGACGCTCTCGGCCCGACGCCTTCAGCTGCGGATGTCTTCGCCACCGGCGACCGCAAACTCTTCCGCAAGCACGGCCAAATCATCGGAGAGAATTGTCGCGCCTTAGGGTTGAACGTGGACTTCGCTCCCGTGCTCGATTTGGCCTTCGAAGCCTCACGCAAAGTGATGGACTCGCGCGCCGTCTCGCCCGATCCGCATGAAGTAGCTGCCTACGCGCGCAGCTTTCTCACAGGACTGCGCGCAGCAGGAGTGCTGGGATGCGGCAAACATTTTCCCGGCCTCGGCGAAGGCACACTCGACAGCCATCACGAACTACCGGTAATCGATAAGCTTCTGAAAAAGCTTTGGACCGAAGATCTGCTGCCATATTGCACTCTCCGCGCGCAACTGCCTATGGTGATGATTTCCCACGCAGCCTATCCGCAGGTCACAAAAGATAAAACTCCCGCGTCGCTCTCCAAAGTCTGGATTACAGACATCCTGCGCAAACGCATCGCCTACCGCAATCTGATAGTTTCTGACGATCTGGAAATGAGGGGAGTCCTGTCCGCGGCGCCAATAGGACAAGCCGCAGTTGAATTCGTTCAAGCCGGCGGAGATCTGTGCCTCATTTGCCATCGGGAAGACTACATTGCAGAGGCCTATGACCAGCTCGTAACGACAGCAGAGCGTGATCCAAAATTCGCCCGCCGCATTGCGGAATCGGCACGCCGCATACTGGCGTTCAAAAAGAAGTCAGCAAAGATGTTACGCAAAACCAAGCAACCCACCGACTGGGCCATCGAAAAACTCTCGCGACGCCTTTGGGAGTTCAGCGAGCAAGTACGGTTGGAAGGTCTAGCCAACGAAAAGCCGCGCCCGCGAACATGACGAACGAAGAAATGATTGTGGCCGGAGTGATGAGCGGCACGTCCGCTGACGGCATCAATGTAGCGTTAGTGCAAATGGATGCAAACTCACGCCGAGGCTACACGACCTTTAAATTGCTAGGACACGCCGAATACCCATACCCCAAAAAAGTTCGCAACGCGGTGTTGGCCGCAATGAATGCCACGGCGGCAAGCGTAGCCGATCTGGCTAGGCTGAATTTCCTGCTTGGCGAACTCTATTCCGAAGCCGTGCTGGCCGCCCAGCGCCAGTTCCACGTAAAAGTGGATCTCGTCGGCTGCCACGGACAAACTCTCTATCATCAAGGCGAACCTCAGCGCTTCCTGGGACACAACCTGACAACAACCTGGCAAACAGGTGAGGTTGCAATCATCGCAGCTAGAGTCGGCGCACCAGTGGTCTCCGATTTTCGTCCTGCCGACATGGCGGTTGGAGGCAAAGGCGCGCCTCTGGTTCCCCTTCTCGATTACATGCTGTTCCGCGATCCTCGCATCGGACGGATCGTTCAAAATATCGGCGGCATCGCCAACCTCACCGCCATCCCCGCTGGCGGATTCGCAAATGACGTAGTCGCATTCGATACCGGCCCCGGCAACATGGTGATCGACGCCGTCACCGAGAAGTTGTTCGGCCAGCCCTTCGACCGCAATGGCCGAATCGCGGGTTCTGGAAAAGTGCTGGATAAAGTCATCCTCAAACTCTTACAACGAAGTTTTTTCAAGAAAAAACCTCCCAAGACCGCGGGCCGGGAGGAATTCGGACGCGAATTCGTGGCCGAATTTCTACGAAGCTGCAGACAAAGCCCAAACCAAGACACTGTCGCCACTGCAACCGCACTTACAGCAAAATCGATTGCTCTGGCGATAAACCGCCACGCAGTTCGAAACTCCACCTCCGCGCACAAGTCAGCATTCAGCGAAATGATTCTCTCCGGCGGTGGAGCAAAAAATTCCACACTTGTGGCCATGTTGACCAGCGAACTTGCCCCACTCGGAGCGCGGCTTCGTTTCACCGATGAATTCGGCCTGCCTTCAGATGCGAAAGAAGCGACAGCCTTCGCCGTACTCGCGCATGAGACCTGGCATCGACGGCCTTCGAATGTTCCATCGGCCACGGGAGCGAAGCGCGCTGCGGTGCTGGGCAAAATCTCGTATCCTTGAGACTCGTATGCCGATTTACGTATCCATGCTCCGCGGAATCAACGTAGGCGGGCACAAACAAGTGAAGATGGATAAGCTCCGCGCCTCCCTCGAAGCGCTCGGACTGGAGCAAGTGAAAACTTACATCCAGAGCGGAAACGTGGTCTTTAAGAGTCCCAAAACATCGCCGCCAACGCTTTCTAAAAAACTCGAAGAGCGCATTCTAAAAGACTTTGGCTTTTCCGTTTCTGTAATCTCCAGAACTGCCGACGAGATCGAAAACACAATTGCAAACAATCCTTTTTTGAAGCAGCCCGGCATCGATCCAGAAAAGCTGCATGTCGCCTTTCTGTCCGAGCCTCCCGCTGCGGCGGCTCTAAAAAAGTTAGCCGAACTAACTCTGGCACCCGATCAATCTCGCTGCCGTGGCAACGAGGTTTATCTTTATTTTCCAAATGGAGTATCCGGCAGCAGCCTGTGGAAGCACCCACTGGACCGCGTATTATCGGTCGAGGCAACCATGCGGAACTGGAAAACCGTCAATGCTCTCCGCCGAATGTGCCGGGACTACCGCTGATGCATCGCGCGTCATTCGTTCTTGCAGCTCTTGCCTCGATGGTTCTCCTTCTCTCCTGCTCCAACAAGCCCGACCCCAACACGCTGGTGATGCTGATCGAATCGAGCCCGACAAATCTGGACCCGCGAATTGGAGTCGACGCGCAATCCGAGCGCATTGACAATCTGATCTTCGACGACTTGCTCTCGCGCGGCGACAATCTGGATGTTGCGCCAGGACTCGCCGAACGCTGGGAAATTCCCGATCCCCTCACCTACATTTTTCATCTGCATCAAGGCGTAAAGTTTCACGATGGCCGTCCGCTCACCTCGCGCGACGTGAAGTGGACCTTCGATTCCCTTCTTCAAGGCAAAGTCCGGAGCACGAAAGCCGCCGTCTACCGCTTCGTAGATCACATTGATGCTCCGGATGATTTCACTGTCATCTTTCACGTGAAAGAACCATCCGCAACCTTGTTATGGAATTTGTCGGACGGTGCGGTCGGCATCGTACCCTATGGCAGTGGCAACGAAGTCACAGGGCACCCGATCGGCTCCGGCCCTTTCAAATTTGTCTCTGCCGAAACCGACAAAGAAGTACTCCTCGAGCGCAACGACAATTACTGGGGTGAGAAAGCAAAACTCTCTCGCGTTCGCTTTGCAGTCGTCCCCGATGCCACCACACGCGCTCTCGAACTACGCAAAGGCAGTGCCGATGCCACCATCAACGCGCTTACCCCCGATACCGTGCTCACATTGCAGCGCGATCCGTCACTCGCCGTCGAACGCGCTCCGGGCACCGTCCTGGCCTATATGGGATTCAACCTGCGCGATCCTATTCTGCAAGACGTGCGCGTGCGCCAGGCCATCGCTTACGCACTCGATCGCCGGCCCATGATCGAGTATCTGTGGCGCGGAGAGGCGCAACCGGCGCGCAGCATTCTCCCCCCACAAAGTTGGGCCTACAACGGTAACGTGCCCGCCTACGATCACGATCCCGATGCAGCACGGAAGTTGCTCGATGAAGCGGGCTATCCCGCCGTGAACGGTGTGCGCTTCCACCTCACCATGAAAACTTCCACCGATGAGAACACGCGTCTGATGGTCGCCGTGATGCAGCAACAGTTGCGCGAGGTCGGCATCGTGCTCGACATTCGCACCTTCGAATTTGCCACGTTCTTCGCCGACGTAACCCACGGGGCGTTTCAGCTCTACAGCCTGCGCTGGATCGGGGGTAATGAAGACCCTGACATTTTCGAATATGCATTTCATTCGGCAAAGTTTCCGCCGAACGGCGCCAACCGCGGCTATTATTCGAATCCGAAAGTGAATGCGCTGATTGACGAGGGCCGCCGCGAAGTCGATCCCAGCTTGCGTAAGCCCATCTACGCTGAACTACAGCGCATCCTCGCCGATGAATTGCCCTACATCAACCTGTGGTATCTGGATAACGTTCTCGTTCACAACAAGCGCGTCGTGAATCTCAAGCTAAATCCAGCGGGAAATTACGACTTCCTGCGCACGGCGGAACTGTCGCCAAGCAACTGAGCGCTTCATAACCCGCCAACTCCGCGTGTTACCATCGAACTTCGACCAGCCCCATGCGAATTCTCTTCATCGGCGACATCTTCGGCCGTCCCGGACGCACTATCGTCAAGGACAAGCTGCCCAGCATTATCCGTGATCAGATGATCGATCTGGTCATCGCCAACGGTGAAAACTCGGCGGCTGGTTTCGGCATCACTCCCTCCCTAGCCGAAGAATTATTCGAATTGAACATCGACGTCATTACCACCGGCAACCACGTCTGGGATAAGCGCGAAATCCTCGATTTTTTTCAGATGGCCGAAGGCAACGGCCACGGACCCCAGCGCCGCGTGCTTCGTCCCGCAAACTATCCCGCCGATATGCCCGGTTGGGGCCTCTATCAGGGCCAGAAGCAAAAAATCCCTTATGCCGTCATCAACCTTCAGGGACGCGTTTTCATGGCTTCGAACGACGATCCCTTTCGCACCGCCGACCAGCTCCTGCAAAAAATTGACGCCAAGATAATCTTCGTCGACTTCCACGCCGAGGCAACTTCGGAAAAAATCTCGCTCGGCTGGTACCTCGACGGACGCGTCACCGCGGTAGTCGGCACGCACACGCATGTCCCCACTGCAGACGAACGTGTGCTACCCAAAGGAACCGCCTATGTCACCGATGTTGGCATGACCGGTCCGTATGACGGCGTGATCGGCGTGAAGAAAGAACTAGTCGTGGGCAAGTTTCTCAATGGTATGCCGGTGCGCTTCGAGCCAGCCACGGGCGATGTGCGCCTTTGTGCCGTGGTAATCGATTGCGACGAGAAAACCGGCAAGGCCCGCGACATCGAACGCCTGATGCTCAGCTGATTTCACCCCGCAAGGAATAGGCATTTCCCGCGTTCTAAAAGGGCTATCAGTTCCATTTCCGGCCCCGGGTAAGACCGAAGGTACCTGGAACTTCTAGCTATCTGTCAAAAGTGACAGGCAGGGTAAAATCGAACCAATGCGGAACGCGCGCACCATTCTCGCGGTTTGTATTCTTGCGGCATTGCCGGTAGTTCCGGCATTTGCCGGCAGTGACGCGACCGTAGAAACTCAAGTCGTCTCTTGCGGCAACGGTATTCCGGGCGGCATTAACTGCGTCCCGACCAAAGACGATCTGAAAGAAGCCCGCAAAGCCTACTCTCGCGGATTGAAACTGGAGAATCAAAAAGACATTGCCGAAGCTTTCGCCCAGTTCGACGACGCTTCACGGCTGGTTCCCCAGAATACGCAGTTCTTTTCCGCGCGCGAAGTTGCCAAATCGCAGCTGGTATTTCGGCATACTGAGTACGGCGACGCGCTGCTAGCAAATAACCTCCGCTGGCAGGCAGCGGCTGAGTATCGCGCCGCGCTAAAAATCGATCCTGACAACGAGTACATGCAGCAGCGCCTCGCTGAGGCTCTGCGTGATTCGGCGCCCGCCAGCCCGGCCAAAGTCCCTGCGCTCCTCGCGGACGCCGCAGAAATCCACCTTGAGCCCAAGGCCGAGAAGTCGACGTTTCACTACCGTGGCGATGTTCGCGGACTGTACACCGAACTGGGCTCAGCCTATGGCGTAACGGTTGAGTTTGACGATTCGGTGCAGTCCAAGAACGTACGCTTCTATGTGGACGATGTTGATTTTTTTACCGCTCTGCACCTGGCAGGCCGCGTCAGCAACACCATGTGGACCGCGCTCGACGCACATCAGTTGTTGATTGCGAAAGATAGCCCGGAAAATCATAAGCAGTATGACCGCATGGCGCTTGCCACTTTCGTAGTGCCCGGAGCAAGCACTCCGCAGGAAGCCACCGAGCTGGTCACTTCTCTGCGCAATATCTGCGATTTTCAGAAAATAAGTTCAGGACAAATTGGAACCGTGGAGGTGCGCGCCCCGCAGGACACGCTGGCGGCATGCTCCAAGCTAATGCGGCAGTTGACCACCGATCGCCCGCAGGTCGCATTCGATATTCAGGTCTACCAGATCAGCCACAACTTCACCCGCGAAATCGGCATGCATATTCCGAACACCTTCAACATGTACAACATTCCGGTGGAGGCCCTGGCAGCACTCGGCGGCCAAAGCATCTCATCGCTCGTCAATCAGCTGATTTCTTCCGGCGGCATCAATCAGGCCGGGAGTTCGGCGCTATCGGGGCTTCTCGCGCAACTGCAAAGTGGGCAGGGTATTTTCAGCCAGCCGCTGGCTACTTTCGGCAACGGCATTACATTTTCAGGCGTGAGCCTCGATCATCTTACGGCCACTCTCTCCGCCAACGAATCGTGGTCGCGCAGCCTGAGCCACGCCACACTGCGCGCGTCGCAAGGCAACGACGCAACTTTTCACGTCGGCGAGCGCTACCCCATTCTGAACGCCTCCTATGCGCCTGTCTTCAACTCGCCTGCAATTTCCGCTGTCCTTGGCAATCAGAGTTACGTTCCTCCGTTCCCGTCGGTTAGCTACGAAGATCTGGGATTGAATCTCAAGGTAAAGCCCGTCATTCACGGCGATGGAGATGTCACCATGGCTCTCGAAATGCAAATTCGCGCGCTCACCGGGCAGAGCGCAAATGGCGTGCCGGTAATTTCCAATCAGGAATACAAAGGCAGCATACGTCTCCGCGATGGCGAGCCCGCGGTGATAGCGGGAGAAATTACCACCAACGACGAACTAACCATGAGCGGTATACCCGGGCTCGCGGCCATTCCCGGTCTGAATCAGGGTGTGTCCGATAACACCAAAATGAAGGAGGATGACGAACTGCTCATCGTAATCACTCCGCACGTAGTATTAAACCGCACTCGAGCCACGGATGAAATTTGGGTTAGCGAGAAATAGTCGAAGCCTACTTGATTGTCATCCTGAGCAAGCGTTCTTTGCGCAGCGAAGTATCTGGGCGAGCTGCGCGCCTGAGAGAGCGCCAGCGACTGAAGGGCGCGTCTGGCTCGCTTCCTTATTACTTCCCTTGCTTCGCGGCAAACTCCACCAACTCCTTGTAGGCATCGGCCCCGCGCGGATCGATACTACCGATCTTGCGGCCATTGATAAACAACGAAGGCGTACCAGTAACGTCCACCGACTTGCCCAAAGCGATGGACGCGTCAACATGAGTCTTGGTTGCAGGCGTGGCGGCACAACTTGCAATGTCCGCGCCCTTCACTCCAGCGCCATCCGCCAGCGCAGTTAGCTTTTCATCGGCATTCTCAGCGGTAATGTCAGCCTGAGTTTCGTAGGTCTTAGCAACGAACTTCCAGAACGCGTCGTTTGAGGCTCGTCCCACGCAGTCGGCATAAGCGGCGCCTTTTGCCGCCCAGTTGTGCATCTCCAAAGGAAAATTCTGAAAGACAAAGCGTGCCTTGGGTTCGCCCGCAACCAACGCCTCAATCACAGGCTGCGCCGCCTTGCACGCCGGGCATTGGAGGTCACCGAACTCGACAATCGTGACCGGCGCATCCTTCGGTCCGCGCGACGGCCCAGTGATTCCCTTCTCCAAAATCTTGTTCGCTGCATCAAACGGCTTGGCTCCGAACGGAATAATTTCTCCAATCACGGCATGATCGCCGTCCGCGGTAACGTAAAAGCGGCTGAGCTGCTGGCCTTGTGGGTTCGCGATAATCACGTCGACCTGCGCCAGCCCCGGCACCGGTGCCGGCTTAACGCTGGAAATTTTCCAGCTCACTTGCGGGTCATAGCCAAAAGTCTGCTGCAAGAACGAATCCACGGTAGCGTCCGAAGGAAGGTTAACCTTTGCGTCCGAGGCTGGCTTCGCTGCCTGTTTCCCAACGCTCGAGGACTGAGCACCCGCCAGAATGCACGCCAGCATAAACACGAAAATCAATTGGATAGAACTGCGCATGGTTTCCTTTCACTTCAGAATCAAAAATTATTTGGTGAGAAAAGTTTGATTGTCATCCTGAGCAAACGTTCTTTGCGCCGCGAAGGATACGGGCGAGCCGCGCATTGTGTTGCGCTGCTTTTAACAAGTAACGCCGCGACACAGTAATCGCGCGTTTGGCTCGCTTCCTTATATTGCTCAAACCTCATTTTTCGCTGCAATGGGAATACGTCGGCCGTAGCCAAAAGCCTTGGGAGAAATCTTAATGCCCGGAGCCGCCTGCTGGCGCTTATACTCTGCCCGGTCCACCATGCGAATCACGCGCCGCACAAGTTCGATATCATAGCTGCGATCGGCTGCAATGCGCTCCGCCGAGTGCGCGTCTTCCACATAGTCCTCAAGCACCGCGTCCAGAATCTCGTAAGGCGGCAGCGAGTCGCTATCTTTCTGGTCAGGCCTCAACTCAGCAGATGGCGGCTTTTCCAGCGTGGCCTCTGGAATCACGCTGCGGCGCGAATTTGCATAGCGGCTCAGCCGGTAAACCAACGTCTTCGGCACATCCGAAATGACCGCAAGTCCTCCCACCATGTCCCCGTAGAGTGTACAGTAGCCCACGCCCAGTTCGCTTTTGTTGCCTGTGGAAAGCACAATGGCGCCGAACTTATTGGAGAGCGCCATCAGCAGCGTACCTCTTGCACGCGACTGAATATTCTCCTCGGTGACGTCTTCCGCCGGCCGGCAAAAACCTCTCGCAATGTTTGCCGGTACGCCTCCACTGCGCCATCGATCGAAAGCAACTCAAAGCGGATTCCAAGTTTTTTCGCCAGCGCACGCGCATCGTCGATCGAACCCGGCGAAGAGTATGGACCCGGCATCCCAACGCCAATCACATTCTCCGCCCCTACCGCATCCACCGCGATTACTGCGGTGAGCGCCGAATCAATCCCGCCGCTCAGTCCGATGATGGCTTGCCTAAATCCGCACTTTCGCATGTAATCGCGCGTGCCCAGCACCAGGGCGGCATACACGCTGGCTTCTTCACCCTCGATCTGGTCGTGCAGGTCTCCAGTGAGCGCTTTCGAATCGAAGTAAATTAGATCCTCTTCGAACGAACGCCCTTGCGCGATAACCTCGCCCTCCCGATTAAGCACCAGGCTCGAACCGTCGAAGACCAAACTGTCATTTCCTCCCACTTGATTGACCAACGCAACCGGAACTTTATGTTGCCGCGCGATCGATGCGAGCATATCTCGGCGCAGTTCCCTCTTACCGATCCAGAACGGCGACGACGAAATATTGAGCACAAAATTTCCGCCTTCCCGAACCAGAGCCTCGATGGGATCGACCGTGTACAGCCTCTTGGGCCAGAACAGCTTGTCGTTCCACGCGTCTTCGCAAATGGTGAGTGCCATCTGGTTACCGCAAAAAGGAAATAGTTCCTGCTTCTTGGCCGGAGCGAAGTTGCGCATCTCATCGAAGACATCGTAGGTGGGCAACAGCATCTTCGATTGCAGAAACGCAATCTTTCCGTCCTGCAGCAGAGTCGCGGAATTCATCACAGACTTGCCGGTTTCAGAGTGCGCGGGCGTGACTAACCCGCAGATGACGGCGATGCCGCGCGTTTCAGCAGCAATCTGCTCGACGCTTTCGCGATTGTGTGCGACGAAGGATGGCCGCTCCACCAGATCGCGAGGCGGATATCCGCACACCGACAATTCGGGAAACAAGATCAGTCCAGCCCCGCTGGCCAACGCGCGACGTGAAAATTCAACAATCTTATTCCGGTTGCCGGAGAAATCTCCGACCGTGGGGTTGATTTGCCCAAGCGCAATCTTCACACATCTAGTGTAAAGCCGAGATGCACCAAGGGGAAAGTTGGACGGCGGGTCCGTTATTCTTCGTCCTCATTTACAGCCTGCGCTAAGCGGAATCAATGGGCGCAAGGCGAGACATGCCGTTATTGGCGCGACTTCTGCTAGTTCACTTACACCTGCACCGACTTTTCCCCACCCAAAGCTACTGCGCTGGCGGTTTTCGCCATAACACCATCCGGCGCTGAAACACTCGCCATCTCAGGCGCATTCGGCTTCAAACACAACTCAGCAGCTTCCGACATATCTTGAATTTCCTGCTGCTTCATCGTTTGCCAGTTGCTGAACGAAGCTTTCTCCCGCGCCACGCCTTCCATGTTGCGGCTGATGCGCGCCATATAGTGCGCCTTGATGCTCTCCAGTTCCGCCTGAATCTGCGTGACTTCTTCCGCCTTCCTTGCCCATTCTGCTTCGATCTGTTTTTTCTGCCCGGCCTCGAACAAATCCAGCGCATCCTGGCGCGCCTTTGCGTCCCGCTGTATCTGATCGACTGAAATGCCGGCTGCGTCCAGAGCCATCA
Source organism: uncultured Acidobacteriaceae bacterium (assembly GCA_963838015.1). Classification (GTDB taxonomy): domain Bacteria; phylum Acidobacteriota; class Terriglobia; order Terriglobales; family Acidobacteriaceae; genus Sulfotelmatobacter. The sequence continues at coordinate 856,688 of CAWIPG010000003.1, forward strand.
GCACCGCAGCTCGCTTCATCTCCTTCGATAATCCGCGGATATGCTCGCTGTTAAGCATTTCCACCACCTTCTGAATGCTATAACCCTTCCGCGGAGTCATGATTCCAGCCTCGCGGTAAATATCTTCCGTGGGGGGCAATTCCACCTGGAAGCTAGGCACCTCTCGCGCCGAATGCACTGCGGCCTTTTCCGCAGATTGAGTCATTTGAGGCATAAGATTCTCCTTCACGCTTGTACCGCTGCTTGTTTCGCCGTCTCTGGCGCCGCTTACACTAGGGTCGTTCGGCTTCGTGCGCCAGTGTCCCAGTCCCAACCATTTACGTCCCATAGATTTCCCTTCCTCACCGGCATCCTTTGGAGGCCGTTTCTTCAGGAGCTGAGTCCGTCGCAGAGCATCAAAATCCTGAAGCCGTGAAATGCACGGACCATCCCTGTTCTCAACCTCGTGGTCAATGTGGTGCGGAGCCCTTTGCGTCGAGCTTGCAATTACTGACATCTGCGAACTCTTCGCTTTGCGGCCAGCTACGATAATTTCGCTTGGCTGGCTTTCTTGCTGTTTTGGGCTTTCGATTTTTGTGATCAACTCTTGCGGGCTGCCGCTTCGCACGCTCTTCTCGGGTGGGACATCATCAGGCACAGGTGTGCCGGAAGTTGAATTCGTCGCGTCTCGCTGCACCCCTACCAGATACTCGTTTCCCTCGCCGCGGCAATACTTGGCAGTGCCGGAAAACTGCTCGAAGCGCCACTGAATCCTAAGTTTCGATCCGACGCCGATCGGCATCTTGATCCGTATACATGCCCCGCTGGGGGATTTGTCTTCCATGCGTGCGGGCACAGTCTGCACAGTTCCGCTCGGGCCTTCCCACGAGGCTTCCACCCAAGTCATCACCGCGGTCCGGTACTCGCGCACAGCCGCACTCATGCCAAATCTATCGGCAGAAAATTAGATGAGTTCAGAACTAGAGTAACGGGTTCTGGTTTGGGCAATGACGCCAGGCTTTCCCGTTCCGGGTGCGGCACCCTAGTCCGCTCCGGCTGGAAAGATGGAATGTTTCGGCGCGGGCGCCGGGATATCGCCCTTTTGATCGCGCCATAGAACTTCATTCAGCTTCGACGCCCCAGCAGCGTCAGGGCGGGAGAAATCCATCTTCGCGGATTCGCTCGCACCGCGCGCATCACGCTTGTTGATCTCATAAATCAGACCATTCTCAAGATTGCGATAGTTAGCCTTGAAGGCGGGCTGAGCGGCTGTGCCAGAAAACATCGGCCCCATCACCGGGGCAAACGCGTCGTTCTGGTTCATGGGAGGCAGGCCAAGCAGCATCTCCATGGTGTGAATCATATTGACCGTAGTGTAGAAGCGATGGTCGACATAAGGTTCCGCCGCCGTCCCCGGCGAATATTTGCTGACCACGAACGCAATAGATCGATGTGCGTCGATATGATCTCCGCCGTCTTGCGCATCATCTTCCAGGATGAAGATAGCCGTATCGTCCCAGTAGGGGCTGTGTGAGACGGCATCGACGACGCGACCCAGAGCTAGATCATTGTCGGCCACCGATGCCTGCGGGCGTGGATGATCCGGACGTGTCCCTCCTGTATGGTCATCCGGAAGATAGAGCAGGACGAATGCGGGCAGTTGAAATTCCGGCCCCTCGTCCGACTCCCGTGCCCGCGTATAAGCTGCAAACTCATTCAGGAATTCATCGGCGCGAAGTTGATCGGGATAATCCGTATTGAAATCCGGATAGAGCGGATCGAAGTGATTGCGCAGCACAGCTTTCGTAGCCTTAACTCCCTTGAACAGCGGCACCGTCCACGGAAACGGACTCGCCCCACCGTGCGGATTACCGACATTCGGCGGCAAAGCATCACCCTGATGAAGCTCGGTGCGCGGGCAAACCGATTCCTGTGCCGAAGGCGTTCCCTGCTTTGGAGTCGCGGCCTTGCGGCTTTTGTTACACCACGCGGCATTTACATATTCGCCATAGTCGCGATAGCTCAAGCCATTCCGCGCCACGTTGTCCCAAAGAAATCCAGTGGAAGGATCATCGATATCCGGCTGGTTGTGATCGAGTGGATACTCATCGGCCACAGTTCCCTGAAAGTCGTAAGTCCGTTCTTTCCCGCGATAAGCGATCTGCCAGGTTTTTTCGTTGTAATCGCTTGTGATAGCCGCGGTCGACCAGAGATGGCCGTCACCGGAAACTTCTCCACTGTCGTAAAAATTGTCGAGCACGCCGAACTGCAGCGCCAGCTTGTGCTCATTGGGAGTAATATCGGCGCCATACATGGTGAGTGACGGGTCGCCGTCGCCAGGGTGCAGATCGCCGAGGATCTGATCGTAGGTACGGTTCTCCTTGATGACATAAATCACATGCTTGATCGGATTCTTTCCGCCTGCAAATTCAATTTTCCCTGGATCGCTGTGCAGGAGATTGTCGTGCTCGACGACGCGGGTAAGTTCGTCAAGCTTGCCGAGTATGGACGGAATATTCAGCCGCGCAATCGATCCGCGCAACAACGTGGGAATATAAGGGTGTTCGTGGTGCCTTATCTCCCATGCCGTCTTGCCCGATCCCGGATTAGGGCGCGTGCCCTGCCCCTTGGCGGTCGCGATGAGCAAGTCGTCGCCATGCACAGCCAGCGCGCTGGGGTACCAGTCAGTGGGAATGAATCCGATTGGCCCGTAGAAAGCGCCGTCACTAGACAGATCGAGAACCTCGACAGCGTTGAGCGATGCATCGGCGACGAAAAGAAACCTTCCGTCGGACGATTCTGCCAACGCTATAGGATAGGTTCCCGCGGAGTTTGGGCTCCTGGCCTCGGTTGGGAGGAAATTAAAGGGCCAGCCTTTGTCGGTTTCGATCACCGCGACTCTATCTATGTTCGACAATGCGACATAGAGCAACTTCTCATCCTTACTGAGTAGCATCGCGGTCGGATGAGAGCCCGGTGCAATCGGGTCCTCAGGTTCTTTCAACTTGATCCACCGGACGATCGCCCCGCTGGTCAAATCCAATTCCGCGACGCGCGATGCATTCCACAGACTGCACCAGGCGCGGCGGCCATCGCGCGTCGTGACTACCGTGTAAGGAAACGAAGACGGAACCAAATCGGAAGTACTCAGATCAAATCGCTGCAGCACTTTGCCGCTCGCCACATCAAGCATCACCACATCATCGGAAAGATTGTCAGCCACCAGAAGACGGTCGCGGCCTCCCGAAGCAACCATCGCCAATCCCGCGGGATACGGAATCGCAGCCCCCGGCGGCGTCTTCTGTAAAGCGATTGCAACTTTTTTGCCCGCCGCGAGCGCTTGTGGTTTGATGGCGATGAATCGCTCCGGCGCAACCTTGCCATCTTTGAAGCTGTAAACCGCGATCCCATTCCCCGTGTTGCCCGACTTCTCTCCCATAGGATCAGTAATCGAACCAACCGAGGCATACAGATGTTTCCCATCCGATCCGAAAACCAGCCCTAGAAAATAACTCTGATGCACCTCTTCCCCAAAACGCTTGTCGGGATAATCGGCAAGCTGATTCGTCTTCAGGTCGAGCACCGCGATCGACTGCATGGCCATGGTCTCCTGCGTGCCATAGCCATCGTTCAGCAGCGCGGCATAGCGACCATCCGGACTGATCGTGATCGTAGCGGGAAAACTGTTGGTGCTGCCGATTCGGCCCGGAGTCGGAATTGTCAGGGTCTTACTGGTCGGCAGAGAGATCGAGCGGTCGTCGGTTTTGCTTTCCTGCGCCGGCAGCGCAACGTGTAAAGAAAGAAATGCAATCAGAAAAAAGCCGCGGGTGAATCGGATCACGGGACCTCCGCCAGTCTGCAGAAAAAAATGAGAGAGTCGAGCGTAATCCAACCGGGAACCTGCGGTCAAAAAGAAGGGCGATCGCAATCGCCGAGAACCAGTCGCCAGAATGGCGGCACTATGCAAAGGGCCGCTAAACTCCGGAAGCCCGCGTGGAACCCGCAGCCGGTGCCGGTTCGGCGTGCTCCTCTGCCGTACCAGCCCCGTGGCGGACATCAGCGCCCTGCACCCAGAAGATCACATCTTCAGCAATGTTCGTGGCATGGTCAGCGACGCGTTCCAAATTGCGCGCCACCAGCAGCGCATCCAGCGCCTGCCGCACCACTTCCGGACGCTGGTTCATCGTCTTCACCAGTTGGATGAAAGCATCATCCTTCATCCGGTCCACAACGTTATCCATTTCAAGTACGGCCTGCGCCAACTCGGCCTTGCCTTCGATGAAAGCCTCCAGAGCTCGCCGCACCATGGCGCTCACCGCCGCTCCCATGCGCGCAATATCAACCGGCAAATCTGCCGCCGGCAGGTCCACCATGTCCATCACGCGTTCAGCAATATTCACGGCCTGGTCGCCAACCCGCTCCAGATCGGAATTAATCTTAGTAACGGCGAGGATGAATCGCAGATCAACAGCCATGGGCTGCTGCATCGCCAGCAAATCAAAAGCGGCCTCGTCAATCTCGCGCTCCGAAGTGTTGATCAGGCTCTCGCCTTCAAGAACCATCTGGCAGCGTTTGAGGTCGCGATCGAGGTAGGCCTGGCGAGCGCGATCCACCGCCTGCTCCGCCAGTCCGCCCATGCGGAGTAATTTCTGCCGCAGATCGTCGAGTCCCTGCTGAAAACGCGTGCGCATGATCAAAACCTTCCTTCTTTAAATCCGCTTAACAAATCTTCCTTATCCAAATCGCCCGGTAATGTAGTCTTCCGTCTTCTTATCCGACGGCTTGGTGAAAATTTTCTCAGTCCGGTCAAACTCGATCATCTTACCCAGCAGGAAGAATCCGGTAAACTCAGCGACCCGCGCCGCCTGCTGCATATTGTGCGTAACAATAACGATGGTATACCGCTCCTTCAACTGAAAGATCAACTCCTCAATCTTTCCCGTCGAGATCGGATCCAGCGCCGAGCACGGTTCATCCATCAACAAAACTTCCGGCTCAACCGCAAGCGCCCGCGCAATGCAAAGTCTCTGCTGCTGTCCGCCGGAAAGACTGGCTCCCGATTTTTTGTGAACTTGATCCTTCACCTCGGTCCACAACGCAGCCGCATCCAGCGATCGTTCCACGATCTCGTTAAGCTTGCGGCGATCGCGAAAACCGTTCAGCTTTAATCCCGACGCAACATTGTCGTAAATCAACATGGTCGGAAACGGATTCGCTTTCTGAAATACCATCCCCACCCGCCGGCGAAGCTGAGTAGCCGAAGTGCCGTCATAGGCATCAATTTCGCCGATGTGCACGCTCCCACTCACCCGCGCCTCAGGAATCGTCTCATGCATGCGGTTCAGGCAGCGGATAAACGTCGACTTGCCGCAGCCCGAAGGCCCAATCAGCGCCGTCGCGTGGTTGGCCGCCATGCTCAAACGAATGTCATATAGCGCCTGATTCTTGCCGTACCACGCATTCAGGTTCTCGACCTGGATTCCGACGCCCATAAACTATGCTGCTCCAAAAGTTCCGCGGCGCACGGCAAAGCGCACCGCCGCAACAGCCGTAACGATAAGAACAATCAGCACGAACGCCCCCGCCCACGCCTGCCGGTGCCAATCGTCGTAAGGAGAAAGGCCGTAACTGTAAATCTGCAGCGGCAGTGCAGCTGTTGGCTCGTTGATTTTCAGATTCCAAAACTGGTTTCCCAACGAAGTAAAGAGCAGCGGCGCGGTCTCGCCGGCGACCCTCGCGAAGGCCAACATAATACCTGTAATCACGCCCGAAGTCGCGGTGCGCAGCGTAATCGAGAGCGTCGTCCGCCAGCGCGGAATGCCCAGCCCATACGCGGCCTCGCGCAAAGCCTGCGGCACCAACAGCAGCATCTCCTCCGTCGTACGCGCGATGGTGGGAATCATCATGATCGCCAGCGCCACTCCGCCGGCCAGCGCAGAGAAATGTTTCTGCGACAGAACTACCAGCGCGTAGGCCACAATACCAATCACAATCGATGGAACGCCATTCAGTACGTCGGCCGTAAAGCGAATCGCATCGCCGAAGCGGTTGCGTCCAAACTCCGCCAGATAGATTCCCGCACCCACTCCCAACGGCACTCCCAGAATGCTGGCCAGCCCAAGAATCACCATTGACCCGACGATGGCATTGGCCATGCCGCCGCCCACCTCGCCCACCGGCTTCGGCGCCTGCGTCAGAAACGCCCAGTTGATCGACCCGACGCCGCGATACACCAGATAGGCGAATATCGCGAACAATGGCAACAGCACCAGAATAACCGTAAGCACAGCCACACCGGTCATCACATGATCCGTGATCCGGCGCCGCAAAGCTATTGGCGGCACGCTATGCAGCGCGACGGATTTTTCGCTATCAGGCATTTGTCCTCGAAGGCTGTCCGCGAGTCACTGTCCATACCAGCAATCGTGCCAGCGCATTCACCACAATCGTGACCAGGAACAAAGCCAGGCCAATCTCAATCAGGGCTGAAAGATATACATCGCCGGTGGCCTCGCTAAACTCATTCGCCAGCACGCTTGCCATCGTATATCCCGGAGCGAACAACGACTTCGCAATCTCGGGCCGGTTCCCAATCACCATGGTCACAGCCATGGTTTCTCCCAGGGCGCGGCCCAGTCCCAGAATAATTCCGCCCATAATTCCCGCGCGCGCATTCCTCAGCACTCCAACACGAATCATCTCCCAGCGCGTAGCGCCCAGCGCCAGTGCAGCCTCCCGCTGATGCTGCGGTACCACCATCAGCACCTCGCGTGTGATCGAGGAAATAATCGGGATGATCATGATCGCCAGGATGATTCCTGCCGCGAGCATGCTCAAGCCGTAGAACGAGCCGTCGAATAATCCGCTCCAGCCCAGCGTCCGGCTCAGGAACGGACCTACATAATTGGTCAGTATCGGGATCAGTACGAAGAAGGCCCACAATCCATAAACCACGCTCGGAATCGCAGCCAGCAATTCCACAAAAAACGAAAGCGGTCCGCGAAAAGCCTTTGGACACATCTCTGTGGTGAACACCGCTACGCCGACCGAGAGTGGCACAGCGATGATCAACGCTAAGAGCGAGGAGACCAGAGTTCCGTAAATGAACGGCAGCGCGCCAAATTTTTCATTCACCGGATCCCAGTCGCGCCCGCCGAAGAATTTAAATCCAAAAGCGTGCCACGAAGGTCCAGAGCGAAGCACCAGTTCGTAGACGATCAGCACCAGCATCCCCAGCACGGCCAAGCCACACATCAGCATGGCAAACTTAAAGATACGGTCCCCCACCTCCCCGCCGCTCTCGCGCAGCGCGGGCACGGCTCCTTTTCCCGCCAGGAGGCTCTTAACCTTCGTGTCTTCAACGGGTTGCGGAGCAGGCATATCAGGCCGAAGTCGTGCCGGTAAGGCCATTCCGCTCCACCCTATCAGAATCCTGTTAACAAGATGTTAAAATACTTCACTGTCGGGGTTGCCATTTCTCTCGTCGGCCTGTATTTTCATCTCCCCGATTCGATTTGCTTTTTTATGCCAATCGCGCCAAAACGGAGCCGGGTGGTTTTCCAGAAGCTTGAAGGCGATCTCCTCAAGCTCTCCGCGAAGCCGCGGGCAGACCACGTACACCGCTTCCGCACCGGCACGCGCCGCCTGCAGATCTTGCTGGGCAAGCTCTCGACAAAACCGGATAGCCGCCACAAAAAACTTCTGAAGCTGTTGAGCCGGCTACGCAAGCGTGCCGGCAAAGTGCGCGATCTCGACGTGCAACTGGCGGCATTGCGAAGCTTGAAGATCCCGCAGGAGCCGCGCCGCAAGACGCAGCTTGTCAACCACTTGATCGAGTTGCGCGCCCAGCAGGAAAAAAAACTGCGGAAGGCCGCCGATAAGGACATGATCCGTGAGATTCGCAAGCGCCTAAAGCGCGCCGCCAAGAACTTTAAGCCGGAAGCCAGCCGTGATCCTCTGGCAGTCGCGCGAGGGATGCTGCAAGCCATTGACCGCGGAGACGCACCGGCCACCGAAGCGCTACTGCATCAGTACCGCATTCTGAGCAAGCGAGCCCGCTATGCTGCAGAGTTCGCCGACGATTCCACTGAGTCTCAACGCTTCATCGCCGATCTTAAGCGGGTTCAGGATGCGCTGGGTGATTGGCACGACTGGCTGACCCTAACCCAAACCGCCATCGAGCATATCGGCGAAGTGCACGAATCATCCCTGGTGGCGGAGCTGCGCAATGTAACCGGAGCAAAATTCCGCCACGGTGTGACGGTGATCTCGCACCTGCGAAACAAATCCGCACCCCAACACGCAGCCCAACCTCCCGCCCGTACTCCAGCAAAAACTCTCGAATCAACCGCCTCTGCCGCATAAAACAACACCATCATCTGAAACGCTGTCATCCTGAGCGAAGCCGTTTTTCAGGCGTGCGAAGGATCTCCTGCTTAACTGGCCCAACGTGTAAGCCAACTGCACCGTAACCCAAAATGTAAAGCATCCTTGACATCAAGGCGCTTTAGGCGTAGATTATGGAAAGTCAGCTTTACATATGCCCGAGATACTAAGTCGAGTCAAAGAGCTGCGCAATGCTCGTGGATGGACACAGGAGCAACTCGCCAAGGCTGTGGGCGTTTCGCGGCAAAGCATCAACTCGATTGAGCGCGACCGATATGTGCCAAGCCTGCTGCTGGCCCTCACCTTCGCGCGCGTTTTCGGCTGTACGACTGACGAGATATTCACGTTGCAAAGCGAAAGGAAGAACAACCAATGAATATTCCTATCGTCGGCAAATTGGTCGATGAACGTTTCCTCAACCACCGGCTTCGCGCTACAAGCCTCGGCGGAATCATCGGCGGCCTTACGGCTATTTGTCTCTTCGCCTATCGCTTCTATGTCACTCACGTATGGAGCTGGGACTTATTTACAGTCGTCATGACCATTGTGGGCGTTAAGTTGGCGGTGATGATCTGGTATCGCATAACTGACTAAACAGGAACGGAGAAGCATAATGTGCATCCTAAATCGAACGAATAAACTCGCAAACCTGATCCCCTTCGCGATGGCGTGTCTGGGGCTGGGCATTCTTTGGCCGGACTTTTTTCATCCGGCTACCCACTCGGGAAAGGATTTGAGCGATGGATTACGCGGACTCCTGTTCGGAGTCTCGATCGGTATCAACCTAATGGCAGCGTGGCGGGCTGCTCATCAACGCCGCAGCGGCGGGACCTAGATTGCTGCATACACTTTGACCGCGAGACGGGGACGCCAACAGATCGCTGGCTGCGTCCGATTCACCCCTGAGCGAACATCGCGCTGGCAGGCCGTATTCACCGCCGCTTCAACGCCTCGAGTTCTTCCAATGTCCGCGGCCAATCTGACCCCAACAGCCGCGACAAACTCCGGTCCGCAAGCACTTTGCCGCCGGTCTGGCAGCGCGCGCAGTAATTCGTTTCCTTGTCGGCATAACGAATCCGCAAAACCTTGTCACCACATCTCGGACACGGCTCTCCATAACGCCCATGCACTGCCATGTCCTTACGAAATGCGGTGACTTTTTCCGGAAAGTCCTTCTTCGCCTCGTCCCGCAATCGATCTACCCAAAATCCCATCGTTTGCCGAGCTGCCGCGAATAATCTCTCCCACTCCTGCGCTCCCAGCTTCTGAGTAAGCGTCAGCGGAGACAGTTGCGCCGCATGCAGAATCTCATCGGAATACGCATTGCCGACTCCGCTCAACAAACGAGGATCGGTAAGCGCCCTTTTAAGCGTATGGTTCTCGGCCGTGAGCGTTGCGCGAAACGTCTGGAGATCGCTGGAGAAAATATCAATTCCACCCGCGTCGAAGGAAAGCAAATTCTCCTCGTCTTGCACAACATGCAACGAAGCGCGCCGCTTCGAACCGGCCTCGGTAAGCACCAGCGAACCATTAGGAAAATCGAAAGCCGCCAGACTCTGACGGCCCGCCAACTTTGCTCCCGGTGGCCGCCAGTGCAACCGCCCTGCGATCATCAAGTGCAGGACCAGCCAAAGATCATTCTCCACGCCAATGACGATCCGCTTCCCCACTCGCCGCAATTCGCGCACAACGCGCCCCTCCACGCTCGAAAGCGGCGGCTGCGCCGTTCGCAGCAGAAAAGCACTAGCCAGCCTTACCTGCTCCAGTGGTTGGCCAACGATGCGTGTTTCCAGCGCGTCAATGTAGGCGGCAATATCCGGTAATTCTGGCATCACATATCAGCTTGCACGTTACAGTCGCTCTCTTGCAACTCCAGATGACCTCATAACCCCAGCCATGTAAACTGTTGACCTTGCCTCATGCCAACCTTCGCCGCGGTTGATATCGGTTCCAATTCCGTTCGCCTGAAGATCGCACGCCTCGTGCGCGGACGCCTTCGTCCCATCCACGAAGACCGCGAAGTAACGCGCCTCGGCGAAGGCGTGTTCCGCTCCGGCTTTCTCACTCCCGAATCGATGGCCGAAACTGTCAAGGTTCTTCGCCGTTTCCACCGCTCCACACAACAGGTGGTCACCAACCCGGTCCGTGTCGTCGCCACCAGCGCTCTGCGCGACGCTCGTAATTCGCAAGCCTTTCTCGAATGGGTGCGTTCCGCCACTGGCTGGAAAGTTGAAATCATCTCCGGCCTGGAAGAAGCTCGCCTGATTCACCTGGGACTAGTCTCCAATCTTCGCGTCGATAGCGCACCCACGCTGATGATCGATCTCGGCGGCGGAAGCTGCGAGCTGACAGTCTCCACCCACGCCCACATCCGTGATTTGGTCAGTCTGCCTCTCGGCTCGGTCCGCCTCACTGACGAATTTCTCAGCCATGATCCACCGCGCAAAGGCGAACTCAAACGCCTGCAAGGCTTCGTTGTGCGCGAAGTAAATCGCGTCGCAGCTCGTGTGGTCGCGGCCAAAGTCAAGAACGTGATCGCCACCTCCGGTACCGCCGCCGCGCTCGCAACCGCAGCCAGCCGCCTGCGAAAAAACGGCAGCCGCCTGCGCACGGTCGTTTCCCGCGCGGAAATGAATCGACTCGCCAAACAGCTCGCCCGCCTACCAGTCGAAGACCGCCGCAAGATCGAAGGCATCGGTCCTCGGCGCGCGGAAATCATCATTGCCGGCGCCACGGTCTATCGCGAACTGCTCGATCGCTGCCGCCTCAAAGGTTTTCGCTACTCGCCCCTCGGCCTGCGTGACGGCCTGCTTGCGCAAATGGCAGCCGAATACGATCGCAGCACGCGCTCTGGAAAACAGGTTGAATCGGAACGCTGGGAATCGATCACTCGCGCCGTCGCCCACTATCACGTGGATATGAAGCACGCGCTAGATGTGCGCGAGTCCGCTATGTTTCTGTTTTCCGTGCTTCGTTCTGTGCATGGCCTGTCGCCGGAATTCCGCGAGTGGCTCGGCGCCGCCGCCATGCTCTACGAGGTCGGCGATTACCTCAATCGCAATGCCCATCACCGGCACACGTATTACATCATTTCGAACTCGGAGATTCTCGGTTACACTCCGCAGCAGCGCCGCATCATCGCGGCCATCGCGCGTTATCTGGGAAAGTCGCGCCCCACCATGGAAGACGGCCCGATGAAGGTGATCGATCCCGCCGACCGCGACAGTGTGCAGAAAGCGATTCTGCTGCTGCGCCTCGCGCGCTCTCTGAACCTGGGCCGCAGCCGCGCTGTGCAAAAAGTTCGCGTCACCCAGCATGACGCCGAGGTGCGCCTGACGCTCGTTCCGCGCCAGCGCATGGGAGTGGATTTGGAACTGTGGGCGATTGAGAAGGACTGCGCTTATTTTCGCGAAGTGTTCGGCCGCGAACTTTCCACTGCGGTTGCGTAAAGAGTGCGCAACGCTTTCGGCGTCAAACACCACTGCAGCGTGCCGGAGCTGCGCCGCATGTCAACCCGGGCCACAGCTCCTTTTTTCAACTCCACCGAAGCCTCGCAGCCCGATTCGCTGATCACGGTGCCCAGAAACTGGCTGAGGTTGGGATTATGTCCCACCACCATGATCGATTCCTGCTTCGCATACTTTTCCAGCAACCGGCGGAAGTCCGCAAAAGTCGCACCGGGCCGCAAGCCCGCCTCGATCTGCAACTTCCCCTCATACCCCATTTCATTTCCCACCAGCGAAGCCGTTTGCGTCGCCCGCTTCAGTGGGCTTGAAATAATGCAGTCCACCTGCACATCGAGCGCGGCCAGCGCGCGTCCCACATAACCGCACTGCTCGATGCCTTCTTTATCGAGCGCGCGCTTCTCGTCTTTTTTGGGATTGATGAAATGTTCGCCGGCATTAGCGTGACGCAGAAAATATAGGATCATGAAAAATTATCGTTCCCTTCCAACCGGAGCTCTGCGCTTTCTTGCCGGAACTTCCGCCGGAGGCAATCCCGCCGTCTGTTTGCCTTCGGCCACGCTAATCAGATAATCCTGCGCGCTGAAAGCGGCCGCTCCCGTTGGCGGTTTGCGTTTGCGCGCCCCATGCACCGGTTGCCACGCCCGAATGTATGTAGCATCGCGTAGCAGGATGCGCGCCTTACGGTTATCCGCCAGATACGCATCAAGAATCTCTCGGCGCACGCGCTCGCGCAAAAATTCATCGCGCAGCGGCACCAGCACTTCCACCCGCTCGTAGAGATTGCGCGGCATCCAATCAGCGCTGCCGATATAGATTTCTTCTTCGCCGCCGTTGCCGAAATAATAAATTCGGCTGTGCTCCAAAAATCGTCCCACGATGCTGCGCACCTTGATGCGGTCGCTCAGCCCGCGCACTCCCGGTCGCAAAGCGCAAATGCCACGTACGATCAGATCAATCTCAACTCCAGCCTGCGAAGCGCGATACAGCGCCTGAATCATGTTCTTATCGAGCAGCGCATTCATCTTTGCGATGATGCGCCCTGGGTTACCTTGCCGTGCATGCTCAGCCTCTCGATCGATCAGAGCGATGCACTTCTCCGCCAAGTCGAGCGGCGCAACCAGCAGCGGATCGTAGCTGGGGTTCTCCGCATAAGCTGTCAGAAAACTGAAAACATCATGCACGGCACGCGTAATCTCCGAATTCGCCGTGAACAAGCTGAGATCGGTATAAATGCGCGCCGTGGTCGCGTTGTAGTTCCCCGTCCCGATGTGCGCATAGCTGCGCACGCCATCCGGATCACGGCGCACCAGCAACGAAAGTTTGCAGTGCGTCTTCAACCCCACCAGTCCATGAAACACCTGCACCCCGGCATCTTCCAGATCACGCGCCCAGCGGATGTTGGACGCTTCGTCAAAGCGCGCCTTCAACTCCACCACCGCCGTAACTTCCTTCTGCGAAGCCGCATTCATCAGCGACGTAACAATTGGAGAGTGCTCGCCAGTACGGTAGAGAGTCTGCTTGATCGAAAGTACGTTATCGTCTTCCGCCGCCGAATTGATGAACGACACCACCGCGTCGTAGGAATCATAAGGATGGTGCAGCATCACGTCATGCCGCCGCAGCTCTTCAAAAAGATTCTGTGATTTCGCCGTCAGCCGCAACTCGCGCGGCGCAAATGAACGGTATTTCAGCTCCGCCGTTGCGTCTGGTCATAAATATTGAACAGCCGCGAAAGATTCACCGGCCCATTCACCGGAAAAACCTGCCACGGATCGAGCTCGAACACCGTGCGCAGCCGGTCGATAATCTCCGGATCAGCATCGGCCTCAATCTCCATGCGCACCGCATCGCCCTTGCGGCGATTGTGCAGTTCGGTTCGCACCGACTCCAGAAGATTGCGCGCCTCTTCTTCCTGCAGGTAAAGATTGCTGTTTCGCGTCACGCGGAACGGAGCCGACGAAACGATGTCGTACCCGTGATACATGTTCTGCGCATGGTGCGCGACCAGATCGGCAAGAAAAATAAAATCGGTCGTGCCCTCAGAAGGCAGGCGAATCAGTCGCGGCAACGACCGCGGCACTGAGACCACTCCCGTATAAGTCAGCGCCGACCGCCGCCGCCGCCGCAGAAGCAACCCCAGGCAGAGCGCCTTATTGATCACGCGCGGAAAAGGATGCGTCGGATCCACCGTCACCGGCGTAAGCATCGGATCCAATTCTTTCTCGCAATACTCGTCGACGAAGCGCCGCGCCTCGGCATGCAGTTCATGCAGGCTCAACACCCGAATGCCATGCTCCGCCAGCGCCGGCCGCAAGGCATTCCAGCAGCCATATTGATCATCCACGAACTCGTGCGTCTGTTGCGCCAGCACATCCCGTTTTTCGGTGAGCGTCAATCCATCGGGGCCGGCTTGGTTGTAGCCGTCTTCAATCTGCTGCATCATCGCGGCCACGCGAATTTCGAAGAATTCATCCAGATTGCTTGCCGAGATGGCGAGAAACTTCAGGCGCTCGAGCAGCGGGTTGCCTTCGTCATAGGCCTCCTCGAGCACACGGCTGTTGAACGCGATCCAGGAAGTATCGCGGTTGAGGTAATACTCAGGATTTTCCAGCGAAAGGCGCGCCATCTGCGAGGGTATTACACTTTCATTGGTACGACTTTATTCTTTGCCGACGGGGATCACTACGGCTTAACATCTGCGAATATCCAGTATAAAACATTCCCGCAGACCGCGCAGAAACGGTGAATCAAGCCGGTAAAAATGGCCTCAAACTGATCGGAAAAAGAATCCGGCACATCGTAACAGCACTTCTGCCATTTCGATGTGCCGGCAAAAATTGCGATGCGCCGCACTCACTATTGTCTACTTTCGGCGAGCCTACTTAACCGTTTTGATCGCCTCTTTCTCCTTTTGAACCACGCTGTCCGGCAACGCCGCATAAGAAAGCGAATTCGTCATCTTCTGGCCGTCGGTTACCATCCAGTTCAAAAAGTCGGCCAGGATTTTTCCCTTGGCCGCATCCTGCGACTGCTGCGGAATCAACAGCCAGGTAAAACTGGAAATAGGATAAGCGTCCTTGCCTGGCGCGTTCGTAATCGAGACTCGAAAATCCGCTGGCATTTTCGGAGCCGATGCCGCTGCTGCCGTCACGCCTTCCAGCGTCGCCTTCACAAACGCCCCCGCCGCATTTCGCACGCTGCCGTAAGGTATGTTGTTCTGCACCGCATAAATTAGCTCGACGTAGCCAATCGCTCCCTGTAGCTGCCGAATCGAACCCGCGACACCTTCGTTCCCTTTTCCGCCCAGCCCAATCGGCCACTTCACGCTAGTGTTGCTTCCCACAGCGGTCTTCCAATCCGCGCTCACCTTCGACAAATAGTCGGTCCAGATAAACGTTGTCCCGCTTCCATCGGAACGATGCACCACAATAATGTCCTTGTCCGGGAAATTGGCTCCCGCATTTGCGCTCGTGATGGCCTTGTCATTCCATTTTGTAATCTTGCCCAAAAAGATTCCCGCCAGCGCCTCAGGCGTAAATTTCACCTCCCCGGTCACGCCGGGAATGTTGTAAGCCGGAACCACTGCACCGAGTACGCTGGGCAGGTTAAGGATCTTGGTTTTCCGTTTGCCTTGCGCTTCCTCGAGCTGGCCATCCGTCATCGGCATGTCGCTGGCGCCAAAATCTACTGTGCCTTCCGTTACCTGCCGGATGCCGCCGCCGCTTCCTATCGATTGATAATTGATCTGAACATCGGAGTGAAGTTTGTGGTACTCGCTAAACCACTTCGAATAAATAGGATTCGGGAACGTGGCTCCCGCCCCGTTGAGCGTGGTCTGGCCGATTGCCGGTAAAGCTAGAAACGCGCATACCAAAAGCAACTCGATTCGTCGCATCACTCGATGATTCCCCCTTTTAATAGCCATTCTAGTTTCTATCGGCGCTCTGTTAAAGGACAGTTACAACTGAGTGAATTTCTGATGAATGGACTGCGTGAGGATTCTAGATGAAGATCTGAGATTAATATCGGCTGTACGCCAATTCTAGAAGAGACGCTTCAATCGGCCCGTAAGCCGCAAGAAGAAACAATAATCGGCAAAGACGCTTGCCGCAAAAACCATGAAACGACCATCACAAATACAAGCAACTCCGAAACAGCCATGACAAACACAATTAAGAACATCCGCGAACCCATGCACAACCGTGGAAGAGCGGCGCTTCAGCGCCGCGTCAACGGTCTTCGAGAAACCGGGCTTCAGCCCCGGCGCACGCGATCCCGAGATCCTCCACAAGGCTGCTACCATAATGGGGATCAGCCTTCATCACTCGTTTCTTAGGACGAAAACTTCATGAGCGATTCTTCCGTGCGCTTTGCCCCCGGCTGGCCCGGCATCTCGCCCCGCTGGACTTCCAGCGCCAAAACCGGAGTCGGCACTGCTCTCAATCAGCACAGCAAGGTCTGGTTCACCATCAGCCACGGCATCGTCAACGAAGTCTACTTCCCCCGAGTCGACCAGGCCTGCACCCGCGACTTGGGCCTCCTCGTCACTAATGGACGCGACTTTTTCTCCGAGGAAAAACGCCACTGCATTTTTGAGGACAACCCATTCGAGCCCGGTATACCCGCCTTCGAACTCATCAACACCGAAGCCAGCGGACGCTACCGCATTTCCAAAGAAGTCCTCACCGATCCTTACCGCAACGTGCTGCTGCAGAAAATTCGTTTCGAGGCTCTGCAGGGTCAACTCTCCGACTATCGGCTTTACGCTCTGCTCTCGCCACACTTGGCCAACTGTGGAAACGGAAACACCGCCTGGGTAGGCGACTACAAAGGAGTGCCCATGTTCCTCGCCGAGCGCGACGGCACTGCGCTCGCTCTCGCCAGTTCGGCGCCGTGGAAAAAAATGTCCGTCGGATTCGTTGGCACGTCCGATGGATGGCAGGATCTCTCCGCTCACTTTCAAATGGAATGGGAATACCAGCGTGCCGAGAATGGCAACCTGGCCTGCACCGGAGAAATCGATCTCGCCGCCTGCAATGGTGAGTTCATACTGGCCCTGGGCTTCGGCGGCACATCGACCGAGGCCGGGCAGCAAGTTCGCTCCACCCTGCTCGAAGATTACAACGAACTTCGCAAGCATTATATTTTTCACTGGAAAAACTGGCAGAGCACGTTGCTCAAACTCGATGAGCCGAACCGCGAGCACGATCATTACCGCTCCTCTACCGCGATGTTGCGCACTCACGAATCCAAGGATTTTCTCGGCGGCATCATCGCCAGCCTCTCCATCCCGTGGGGATTCAACAAAGGCGACGAAGATCTCGGCGGCTATCACTTAGTCTGGCCGCGCGATCTCGTTGAAACCGCTGGAGCCCTGCTCGCCGCCGGCGCCATTTCTGATGCCGTAAGAGTCCTTCGTTATCTTGAGGCCACTCAGGAAGCGGCGGGCAACTGGGCGCAGAATCTCTGGCTCGACGGTCGTCCTTATTGGAGCGGCATTCAGATGGACGAAACCGCCTTCCCCATCCTCTTGCTCGATCTGCTTCGCCGCGAAGGCGCGCACGATCTGGGAAGACTCGACCGCTGGTGGCCGATGGTTCGCAACGCCGCCA
Organism: uncultured Acidobacteriaceae bacterium; assembly: GCA_963838015.1. GTDB lineage: Bacteria > Acidobacteriota > Terriglobia > Terriglobales > Acidobacteriaceae > Sulfotelmatobacter. The sequence goes on from CAWIPG010000003.1 coordinate 874,131, forward strand.
GTTTCATTCTGCGCAATGGGCCGGTCACGCAGCAGGATCGCTGGGAAGAAGATGGCGGCTATTCTCCCTTCACCCTGGCCGCGGAAATTTCCGCACTCCTGGTCGCCGCGGACATCGCCGACTACACCGGACACAGCGATGCCGCCTCCGTTCTTCGCGATGCAGCCGACGCCTGGAATGACAACATCGAACGCTGGGTCTATGCCACTGGCGGCGACCTCGCCCAACAAATCGGCGTGGACGGTTACTACGTTCGCATCGCTCCGCCTATCACCGACGCCGCCGCCTCGCCGACGCAGGGCTTCGTCCCCATCAAGAATCGCCCTCCCGGCCAAAACTCGGAGCGCGCTTTTCGCATCGTCAGTCCCGATTCGCTCGCGCTGGTTCGCTTCGGATTGCGCGCCCCCGACGATCCCCGCATCCTGAATACGGTTCGCGTAATCGATGCGCTCTTGCGCGTGCAACTCCCGCAAGGCCCGTGCTGGTACCGCTACAACGGCGATGGCTACGGTGAGCACGAAGATGGCTCGCCCTTCGATGGCACCGGCATCGGTCGTCCCTGGCCGCTGCTCGCTGGAGAGCGCGCTCACTACGAACTCGCCGCCGGCCGCCCTCGCGAAGCCGAGGCGCTGCTTTCAATGATGGAACAATGCACCAGCGGCCACGGCCGTCTGCTGCCTGAACAGGTCTGGGACGCCGCAGACATTCCTGCGCTCGAGTTGTTCCGCGGCAAACCCACCGGCTCTGCCTGTCCGCTGGTCTGGGCGCATGCCGAATACATCAAGCTTCGCCGCTCCCTGCGTGACGGCAAAATTTTCGACCAGTGCCCGCAAACCGTGCAACGCTACCTGGTTGAAAAACCCACGCGCCAAATCTTTGGCTGGCGTCTCAACAACAAGGCCCGCTCCGTCCCCCGCAATAAAAAACTGCGACTCGTGCTCCTCAATCCCGCTCTTGTGCACTGGAGTATCGACAACTGGAAAACTTCCGTGGATACGAATACGCGCGACACCGGCCTGGGAATCTACATCCTCGACCTGCCCACAGCCTCGCTCCCGGGCGGCAGCGAAATTGCATTTACGTTTTATTGGCCGCAGGAAAATCGCTGGGAAGGCACGAACTACAGCGTGATCGTGGAATAACGCTAGTGTAGAGCGGACGCCCTCGTCCGCTGCCTTTGGCGTTGATGTTGATCTTGATTTTGCCTTTTGATTCTGACGCAGGCGAAACCCTACTGCGAGCAGCCTTACGCTTCCGCAGCACTCGAATAAACAATCTCGACCACCGTGCAGTCATCATTCAACGGATTCCCCGCGCAAAACTCCGAGACCGCCGAAAAAATTCCCTCCAGTGTCGGAGCCTTAGCCGCCGCCGCTTCCAGCCTCGAATCTTCGAAGAAGTCTCCCATGGCATTCTCCGCCTCAGTCACTCCGTCGGTAACCAAAATAAAGCGATCACCCGAATTCAGCTGGCAACGCGCACTTTCAAACGTCGCGTCGGCCAGCAGCCCAACCGGTACATTCCCATGCGGCGGCCTCATCACTTCCCCTCGACACACCAGCAGCGGCTGCACGTGCCCGCAGTTCACGTATTCGAGGTCGCCATCGCGCCGTAACCGCGCCAACAGCACGGTCGCATATTTTTCTCCCACCAGCTTTTCAGTGAAGAACCGGTTCACTGCTGCCACAACATCCAGCAGCGGCATGCCCGTACTCAAATGCGAATAAATCATTCCCTGCAACGTGGAGGCCAGCAGCGCCGCCGAAACTCCTTTGCCGCTCACATCCGCCAGCACCACCGCCAGCCCCTCCTTCGTATTCACGGCGTCGAAGAAGTCGCCCCCAATTTCCTTACAGGAAAGATTTTTCCCACGCAGCTTGGCAAACGGCACTTCGGGAATCTTCACCTGCATCAGCCGCTGCTGTATGCTCGCCGCAATCGTCAACTCCTGCTGGTACCGCCGCGATTCTTCTTCCGCCTGCACCAGCCGCGCATTTTCAATCAGCGATGCTGCTTCCGTCGCGATCGCCCGCAGGATGTCATGGCCCACACCGGAAAATTCCCGAGAAGCAAAGCGTGAGTCCACATACAAAACTCCCGTAACCTCTGCCGACGCGTTCGGAGCCGGAGTCTGCTGCTCGCGCGAAGCCTGAATCTGCCGCTTGCGCAACGGAATGCAAATCACGGTTCGCAGGTCGTAGGCCACAATGCTCTGCCGCGCCGCCAGGTCCATCGAGCTGCCGGTATCGGTGAGCAGAAATTCGGAATTCGATCGCAACGATTCGTCCAGCGCCGAATGCGAAATCGTCTTGTCATCGAGCAGCGGCTCGCCTTTGCTGTTGCGTCCCGCCATCAATCGAAGCTGCCCCTCTTCGTCCTTTAGAAAAACGTAGCCCCGCTCGGCCCGCGTCAGCCGCAGCGTCACCTCCAGCATGGTCATCAGACTTTCGTCGAGCACTCCAACCGTATTCAACTTGCGCGCGGCCTCAAGAAATAATGTGAGCTTCTCGAGGTCGGTGGACTCCTGCGAAATCTGGATTCCCGAAATCTGGCTCAGAAAATCGCGCGCCGTATTCGAAGTGCCGTGCGCCGGATTGAAAATCGCGTATGTCGAATCGCGCGCCCCAAATTCCAGCCGGTCATTGCGCTCGAGCTTCTGCCGCTGAATCCGTTCTCCGTTGACGAACGTGCCGTGCTTGCTGCCCTGGTCGACCAGAAAAAATCCGTCGTCCTCCAGAATGATCTGCGCATGGTCGCGCGACACACGCGGATCGGCGATCACCAGATCCTTATCGACCTTGCGGCCAACGCTGAAAGGAGTCCGGTTAAGAACAATATTTTTCTGCTCGTTCCCCTGCACCAGCACCAGCGCCGGGAACACGCCGGAACCGGAGGACGAACGAGCTATCGCATTCAATGCCATAAGAGGCCGCTATTGCATCATGACAGGAATAAGGCTCGACGAAAAGGGCCTAAGTTCTCCACTCCTTATAAGCCGGACAAAACCAGTAATAGCTCTTTCAAACAGCCGTGTGATGTGGTCCTTCCACCACTCGGCTCCGCTCGTCTTGCACGCAAAAGAAAATCAAAGCAAACATCCACACCGGCAACGCGAACGTCGCAAAAAATGGATATGACCAATGCGCCAGCGCCCAAGCCCGGCCCCCCGCAAGGTAGGCCGCACTCAAGCTCAGACTCGCAATCCACTGCCACCCCACCAGCAAAGCGCCCACCAGGTAAGCCAACCGCCGGTTCCGAGAGCGCGCGAGAAACTTCTCTCGACCCCGCACCAACTCAAGAACTACCGGCACCAGCAGCACCTGGTTATACGGTGCGGACATAGGCACAACCAGCACCGTCAATGCCATCACCAGCGCCGCCGCCCCACCAAATTCCTCCGCATCCGCCGGCTGGCGACGCAGTCTCCACAGAAAAATCGCGCACGCGAGCACAGCCGCCGCAGCTAGAATTTTCCCCGTAAACCCCCACGGCACCAGTTGATCCAGTACCGACTGGTTCTGCGTATAGCGGTGATATTCCCCGATCGCGTGCGCAAACATTCGCCACCACCCCGGCAAAATAATCTCCCCGCCCGCCAGCAGTAAACCCATCACCAGCCCGAACCCAAACACGAATCTCCATCGCGCCCGCCAATCGCTCACCGCCCACACCAGAAGCCACGCCACCAAAGGCCACGCCAGCTGCGGCTTAATCGTCGTCAGCGCCAGCAGCGCTCCGCCGCAAAACAAGAATCCGCTGCTCATGCACGCCACCGCCCCCGCCAGCAGCGCCGCAACCAGCAGAGTCAACTGCTGCAGCTTGAGTCCTTGCACTGCGGGAAAGCTCCCCAGCGTCAGCGCGATACCGCCCGCAATCGTCGTTACCGGTAACCTCCATCGCAATACCCTCAGCCACAACCAAACACTCGCCGCCGTCAGCGCCACCAATAGCCAATTAAAAAATATCTGCACGCCGGCAAACGGCAACCCAATCAATGGCGCCAAGAGAAACACCACGTAAACTGGATACGCGAATCCCTGCTTGTCCTTGGGATCATTCGGCCGCGCCGGATCCAGCGCCCGCCCGTAATATCCCTTCTGGATTTCTATCGCGATGTCGTCGCCGTAAGGATTGCGCTGGTGCAGCAGCAATTCGCGCGCCCCCAGCCAGCGCGGATAAAGATCGGACAAATTGCCCCGCGGACGCTCGTGCGCCGCCGCATCCGCAACCTGATACCCCACCAGAATTCGATCCACGTAGAACCACATGCTCGCCGCCGCAACCGCGGCCAGCACCAGAAGAGCGACGGGTTGCAGTGATTTACGCAATCCTTGCGAAACACACCCTCTTCACGTTTTCACCTCGTAGACCAGCCTGGTTAACAGACTGCTCATGTTACAACTGGTGGAACAAATTGCTCCCAATGCCAAGGCGAATCACAGTCTCCGCGTTAGTGGGCTTAGCCGGCGGTACATTCTGCTGGTTTCTACTGCACCGTCTCCACCAGAATGCGGCTGACTTCCAATGGGCGATTCACCTCGCCCGCCGCCTGCTTGCTCACCAGAATCCCTACGATACTCCGCTCGAGCAATATCCCTTGCCTGCCGCTTTCGTTGCGCTGCCGTTTTTGCGCATACCGCCCGAACTCGCCGCAGCCATCTTCTATGGTCTCAGTTCTTTTCTACTCGCCCTCGGGCTCACGCGCGAAAATTATTCCCGCCTGCGAGTTTTTCTCGCCTATCCCTACTGGGCCGGCGTGCTCACCGCGCAATGGTCCACCATCATAGCTGCCAGCGCATTCTTTCCCCTACTTCTTCCAGTCACAATGGTGAAGCCGCAAGTCGGACTGCCTGTCTTCCTCACCCGCGTGACCCGCCGCGGCCTGCTGGCCTGCCTCTTTCTAGCCGCGCTCAGCCTCATAGTCTTGCCGCAGTGGCCGCTCTTGTGGCTCGGTCAGGCTCACAACTACGAACACTTCATTCCTCTTCTGGTTTTCCCCGGACCTCTGCTCCTGCTCGCGCTATTGCGCTACCGCGATCGCGACGCCTGGTTGCTTCTGCTCGCCGCACTCATGCCGCAGCGCTGGTTCTTCGACGCCTTCACTCTCTGGCTCATCCCCAAATCACGTCGTGAAATTCTTCCCACCGTCCTTTTAAGTTGGGGCGCGGGAATCTGGCGCTGGTATCATCTCCCGGCCAACTTCACCGAAGTTGGCCGCGCCGCCGTCATCTTTCTTTATTTACCCATGCTCGCAGTGGTCTTGCTTCGCCCCACAATCGCGCGCGAAAACACGCACCAACTTTCGCCGGGACTCACGACCGACACTCCATGAGCCCGATCCTCAGCACAAAGCGTGCATTCCTCGCAGTAGTCTTCCTCGGTCTCTTCGCCATGACCGCGCGCAACATCACCGACCCCGACATCTGGTGGCATCTCAAGACCGGCGAGTACATCGCGGTTCACAAAAGCGTCCCACGCACAGATCCCTTTTCCTACACTCGCGCCGGCCAGCCCTGGATCGCCCACGAGTGGCTCAGCGAACTCTTGCTCTTCGAACTTGAGCGCAGCATAGGGTTCGGTGGGCTCATCCTGGTCTTCTCCGCAATCCTCTGCGCTGCATTTTTCTTTCTCTACCTGCGCTGTGGTCCCGCTCCCTATATCGCCGGCGTGCTCACCCTATTCGGCGCCTGGGCCACCGCGCCAGTCTGGGGAGTGCGTCCCCAAATTCTTTCACTGCTGTTCACCAGTCTCTGGCTGTTCCTTCTCGAACGTTCCGAGCGCAATCCAAAACTTCTTTGGTGGACCCTGCCCCTAACACTGCTCTGGGTCAACCTGCACGCCGCCTTCGCCTTAGGTCTGGCTCTATCAGCCTTGTTTCTCTTAGGAAAATGGATTGAAAACAAGATCGCCCATCGCTCCCAGCAAAATCTGCGCCTAGCCGCATTCATACTCTTGCTCGATCTATTGATTGTGCCGCTGAATCCCAACGGCCTGCGAATGTTCTCCTACCCGTTCGAAACCCTTCGCTCGCCCGCGATCCAGAACTACATCGTGGAATGGGCTTCGCCGAACTTCCATAGTCCCGAATACTGGCTTTTCCTGCTGATTATCCTCGGCATCTTCGCCGCTCTCACCTGGTCGCGTCTCTACCTCCGTCCGCGCGATCTAATCCTGTTACTCGTCAGCTTGTACGCCAGCCTTTGCTCGATCCGCATGATACCGCTGTTCATTTTGATCGCAGTCCCGCTCATCGCTCAGCGCCTGGGAAACTGGCCCCGCACCAGCCCTCAACCGCAACGACCTCCCGCAACTCGCACCGCACTGAATGCCGTGATTGTTTTATCCATGGTGATCTTCGCTTCTGTCCGCATCACGCAAGTGATTCAGCACCTGCCTCAAACTGAAGCCCAGCAATTCCCCGCCGCTGCCGTCGTCTATCTCCAGTCGCATCCACCCGCCGGCCCAATCTTCAACCACTATGACTGGGGCGGCTATCTCATCTGGAATCTTCACCCTTCCACGCCCGTCTTCATCGACGGTCGCACCGATCTATACGGAGAACCCGTGCTTCACGATTTCGCCGATCTCTATCAGTTCCGTGGCCCATGGCAGCAGATCCTACAGCGCTGGCAAATCCAGACTGTAATTGTCCCCTCCGATTCCGCCTTGGCCACCGGCCTACGTAGCGCTCCGGGATGGACCGTCTCCTACCAGGACTCCCAAGCCACAATCCTGGCCACATCTTCCACAGCAGCCCGAAACGATCCGCCTCCAATTGGCAGCCTACGGAAAATCGAATGCCGACGGCATCGTGGTGGAGTCCTACCGCACTGAGAAGGAATACGTGCCGCCGGGCAGTACCGTGGAAGAGCGGCGCTTCAGCGCCGCGTATAGCGTCTAAATTGACGAGGGCTTTAACCCCCAAGGCAGCGAACCACTCCCACAACCTTCCATCCCCAACTAGCCCTTCCAGTTACCTTGGTATGCAAGAAAGTACACCCCTTTGAGCAATTTGCAGGTTATTATGATCTGAATTAAATCTCCCCGCAGCGCATTGCGAGAATGGGATCTAGTCCCCAGAGGCCATGAGCCCTTGGTTTGACTTGCTTTGCAAGGTCTGCTCCGCTCCGCTGCTTCATGAATTTAATGTTTTTCTTTAGGAGGCGGTAAACTATGAACCATCTTTGGAGGTTGTGGCGCGACGAGGAAGGGCAGGACATTGCGGAATATGCCGTGATGCTGGCCGTCATCCTTGTGATCGTGGTCGGCACCATCCGGCTGATTGGCTCCAACGCAAACAACGTGTTCTCCAACGTAGCCAGTTCGATTCAGTAGGGAATTTTTGTCGGGGCATACGCAAGGGCCATCAGATTCTGCCGCATTACGGCCAGAATCGGCGTTTTCGTGCCTTATAACGGAGTGCTATGAACCGTACGCGTTTGTTGATGATCGGGGCTCTGGCCTTGGCCTTGGGAGCCGTTGTCAGCCTCATTGTCTTTAAGAACCTGCAAGGCGGAGCTGCGGCCAATACCGAGCCCGGCACCGACGTCATCGTTGCTGCTGATGACATTCAGGTCGGCGCCAGAATCGGAGAGCACGACGTACGTCAGGTCCGCTATCCTGCTTCCGCGCTGCCACCTGGCTTCTACAGCAAGCGCTCTCAAGTCCTGGGCCTCGGTGTAATCCTTCCCATCACCAAGGGCGAATTCATTCTGCCCAGCAAACTGGCTCCGGAAAATGCCGGCGCCGGCCTGCCTTCGCTGATTCCCCGCGGCATGCGTGCCGTCTCCGTCCGCGTCAATGAGGTAGTCTCGGTTGCCGGCTTCGTCGGTCCGGGCACGCGAGTCGACGTGCTCCTCACAGGCACGCCCAGCGGCAGCGGCGAGTCTCAAACCACCACTGTCCTGCAGAATGTCGCCGTGATAGCCTCCGGCCACACCCTCGAGCGCAACGCCTCCGGCGAGCCTCAAAACACTCCGGTCATCACGCTCCTGGCTACCCCCGAGGACGCCGAACGGCTCACTCTTGCCAGCATGGAAGGCAAGATTCAACTCTCGCTGCGCAACCCGCTTGATACGCATTCGGATCCCGTCGATCCAGCTAATGCTAAAGGTTTGTATAAGGGAGGCACTCCGGTCGCGGCCCCTCGAGCACACATTCGTCCCGTGAACCAGAAAGACTCCACGCCGCCCCCCCTCCTTCGGTCATCAGTATTGACGTTTATCAAGGCGATAAGAAGACGGAGTAGTGACGTTACCCGAACAAAATGGTGAAGAGCCCTAAGATAGTCGGAGAGAAGTTCGACCTATATGTTCCATGCGCTGCAGCGCAGTTTTTCCGCATGTGGAGAGGAATTACTCGATGAAGGTTCGCTCAACATTTTTCGCAGCCGTCGCCCTGTTGCTAATCCTCCCGGCGTTTGCTCCAGCCGAGGCTTTCCTTCAACAGACTGCCCCTCCCGCCGGCGGCCAGCCCGATCAGCCAAGTCCGCCGCCGACCACCCAGACCACGCTTCCGCCGCAATCGGCGCCGCCAGGCTCCGCTCCGCTGCGTGTCATGGTCGACAAATCTCTACTCATCAACACCACCGAGCGCATCAAACGCATCTCGGTAACGGATCCCTCGATGGCGTACGCCACGGTAATTACTCCCACCCAGATACTGGTCCACGGACGTGCCCCCGGTGAGGTTTCTCTCCTCATCTGGGACGAACTGGAACGCTCGCGCAGCTTCGATCTCCGCGTCGATGTCGATGTCACTGCCTGCGCTGAAGAAGAACATCGCGTATTCCCCGACGAACAGATCTCCGTAAGTCCCTCCCGCGCCGCTATCGTTCTCTCCGGCCACGTCACAACCGAAGATGTTGCCAAACGCGCCGGAGAACTCGCTTCCGCCTATTCCAAGAATGTGATCAACGTGCTCACCTTCGGTCCCGTGGGCGCGCAGGAAGTTCTTCTCGAAGTCAAATTCGCCGAAGTGGACCGCAGCTCTCTTACCCAACTTGGTATCAACGTCTTTTCCACCGGCGCGGGCAATCTGATCGGAACCAGCACCACCGGGCAATACGGCGGTTTCGCCCCCCAGTCGATCAGCCAGACCCAGGGGCAAAGCGCGCCGTTACAGCCACCCAGACCATCAGCAGCGTTCTCAACATGTTTTTATTTCGCCCCAATATTCAATCTGGGCGCGGTGATTGAAGCCCTGCAAACCAAGAATCTTCTGCAGATTTTGTCCGAGCCCACGCTCATCGCGGTCAATGGCAAGAAAGCCAGCTTCCTCGCCGGTGGTCAGTTTCCCTTTCCCATCGTGCAGCCGGGGCAGGGTTTCACCGCTGTCACCATCTCATTCAAAGAGTTTGGCGTGAAGCTCGATTTCACTCCCGTCATCATGCCCAATGGCAACATTCACCTCACTGTAGCGCCCGAGGTCAGCACTCTCGATTTCGCCGACGCGCTCACCATTTCCGGCTTCACGATTCCCGCCCTGAGCACGCGCAAAGCTGAGACTGAATTCGAGTTGCGGGATGGACAAAGTTTCGTGATCGCCGGTCTGATCGACAATCGCGTTACCGATACCTGGAACAAGATTCCCGGCCTGGGCGACATTCCGATCCTCGGTGCCTTTTTTAGAAGCAAGAGTATTTCAAAAAGCAATTCAGAACTGATGGTCTTGTGCACCGTGCACCGGATTTCGCCCAATACCGAAACCCCGCCCGGCCCCAAGAATCCAGACACTTTCATGAACAACGACAAGTTTGACGCAAAAAAGCCTCTCTGGAAATAGCCGGGTGGTCGGTGTGATTGACAGCCAGTGAGCCCAGCCGCAAAGCGGCGCAAGCCGTGGGTCGAATAATAGAGACGACAATCAGCCCCGACGGGGCGAAAGACAATGGCGTTCGAACTGGAGTCGCTGTTTGTAGGGCAGGAGAACTAAGTTTTAATGGCGCAACTTTCCGTCGTAATCGTGGCCACCGACAATGAACAGCGCACCGTACTCCAGGTGCTGGTCGATGGCACCAGTGTGGCCAGCACGGTTCATACCTGCGCCACTTTTCCCGTCGCTGCCTCCGATCCCATCATGCGCCGCGTTGAGGCTGCGCATCCCGATGTCCTGCTCGTCGATATCCCCGCTGATAGTCCAACCCAGGCCATGCGCGCCATCGAACTCCTTCACCAGGAACTACCTGAATCCGCGGTCTTCGCCATCGGAAGCCTTAACCAGCCCCAGGTCATCGTCAACGCTATGCGCGCCGGCGCTCGCGAGTTCATCGACCGCCCCACCACTACCACCGATCTTCTCGAGGCTTTTGTTCGCCTCTCCACCGCGCAACGCCGGGTGCAAAAAGAAGGTCCGCGCGGCAAAGTTTTTTCGGTGGTCAACGCCAAAGGTGGCAGTGGATCCACCACCGTCGCCGTCAACCTTGCTCTCGCGCTGCAATCAGCGTACGGCCACACCGCGCTCGTTGACCTAGCCCCACTCGGCCATACCGCACTGCATCTGAACCTCAAACCTCTATTCACCGTCGCGGATGCAACCCGCAACCTCCATCGCATGGACAATTCCCTGCTGGAAAGTTTTATGACCCGCCACGGCGGCGGCCTGCAATTGCTCGCCGGAACCAATTCCCCCGCGGCCATCGAACCCTCCACCGCCGAATTCGTCCGCCTCTTCGATATGCTCGTCGGCCACTACCGTTACGTCGTCGTCGACAATTCTTCGCGCCTCGATGTCGCCAGCCGTCTCGTCTCCAATCTTTCCGAATACGTTCTCCTGGTCGCCTGCACCGACGTGGCTTCTCTCTGGAGCGCCGCTCGCGTGCAGCAGTATCTGGGAGAGACCGGCAACCGCGAACGCGTCCGCCTCGTTCTCAACCGCTTCCGCAAAGTCCCCGGCTTCAGCGAAGCCGATGCCGAAAATGCCGCCGGAGTAAAATTGCTATGGCGCGTTCCCAACCAGTACTTCGCTATCTCCTCCGCAATTGATCGCGGTTCGCCGGTCATGGAACAGAGTCACACCGACATTGCCCGTTGTTTTTCCGGGCTAGCCCAGGAGCTAACCCGCGACGACGTAGACGTGAAACGCGCCGCCTGGTCGTTGTTCAAGAGCGTGTAACCAGATTTTGGGTGGGCAGCGCTTCAGCGCTGCGATAAAGATTATTTTTGAGGCCCGGCTTTAGCCGCTGAGGCAGCTTTCGATCAACAGCTTTTTATGGCCAATCTGCAAACCTTCGAGCACAGCGCCTATCAGCAGGTAAAGGCCGACCTCCATCGCAAAATCCTCGACCGCCTCGATCTCGAAAAACTCGGCCGCACCTCCAACGATGCCGCCCGCGAAGAAGTCCTCATCCTCATCCGCAACTCCGTCAACAATGAGGTCATCCCTCTCAGCTTTGCCGAACGCGAGCGCCTTTCCCGTGAAATTCTCGACGAAATTTTCGGTCTCGGTCCGCTCGAGCCGCTGCTCAAGGACCAAACCATCTCCGACATTCTCGTCAACCGTTACGACCGGGTTTACATCGAGCGTGCCGGCAAACTCGAACTCACCGGCCTGTCCTTCAAAGACAACCAGCACCTCATGCAGATCATCGAGCGCATCGTCTCCCGCGTGGGCCGCCGCGTTGACGAATCTTCTCCCATGGTTGATGCTCGCCTGCCCGATGGCTCCCGTGTTAACGCCATCATTCCGCCGCTAGCCCTCGATGGCGCATGCCTCTCCATCCGTCGTTTCGGCCGCGATCCCGTCACCGCTCGCAACATGATCGAGAATCACACCCTCACCGAAGCCATGCTCGAACTCCTCTCGACCATGGTGAAGGGGAAATTGAATATCCTGATCTCCGGCGGCACCGGCGCCGGCAAAACGACTGTGCTTAACGTTCTTTCCGGCTACATTCCCAACGTGGAGCGCATCGTCACCATCGAAGACGCCGCCGAACTCCAGCTCAAACAGGAGCACATCGTCCGCCTCGAAACTCGCGCCCCCAACATCGAAGGCAAAGGCGCAGTCCGCATGCGGCAGTTGGTCATCAACAGTTTGCGTATGCGCCCCGACCGCATCATCGTCGGCGAGGTCCGCGGCGAAGAGGCCTTCGATATGTTGCAGGCCATGAATACCGGCCACGAGGGCTCGCTCACAACCGTCCACGCCAACTCCGTCCGCGACGCTCTTGCCCGCGTCGAGAACATGGTTTCCATGGCCAATCTCAACATCCCCGAGCGCGCCGTACGCCACCAGCTCGCCTCCGCGATTCACGCAGTCGTGCAAGTCGCCCGCTTATCGGACGGCACGCGCAAAGTAGTTGCGATTTCAGAAGTCACAGGCATGGACGGCGACCTCATCGGCATGCAGGATATTTTCGTCTTCGAACGCCGCGCCATCGACGAAGCCGGCAAGGTTCGTGGAACTTTCCGCGCCACCGGGCTCCGTCCCCAGTTTGCCGATCGCCTGGCCACCATGGGCGCAAAATTACGCCCATCGCTGTTCGAATCGAAGACCGAAGTCTGAGATTTTGTAGCACCGGCGTCCCGCCGGCCGGAGTGAATGTGGAAAACGGATTTGTTCGGAACACCACAGACCGAGATGTTCGCCCCGGAGGGGCATTTGACAATAGCCCGGCGCGTTCAGCGCCGGGTAAAGCAGTAAATCGGGACGCGTCCCGGAGGGACGCCTGAAATCATGCCAGCACTAATCGCTCTTCTAGTCTTCGCCGTAGTCGCCCTGGCAGCCTTCGCCGCCGGCTCGCTGTTCGACCAGCGCAACGCCCGCGCCCGTCTCATCAGAGACCGCCTCGCCACTGTCCAGAAAGCTCCAGAGCGCGAACCCGACGAAGAACTCGCCCTGCTGCGCGATGAACAACTCAGCAAGATTCCCGCCTTCGACACCATCCTGCGCCGCTCCGCCCGCGTCTCCGCCATCCAGGATGCCCTGCTGCAGGCAGGCATGAAGCTTCGCGCCGGCAATTTCCTCGTGTTGTGCGCACTCTCCGGTATCTCCATCGGAATCGCGGCCTTTATCTATACCAAAAATCCCGCCATCGCCTGGGCCGCGCTCATCATTGGCGCTTTTCTTCCCTATTCTTTTGTCTCCTATCGCCGCCAAAAACGCTTTGAAAAATTCGAAGAACTTTTCCCCGAGGCCATCGACACCCTCGCCCGCGCCGTCCGCGCCGGTCACGCCTTCACCACCGCTCTTGAAATGATCTCCAACGAGGTCGCCGAGCCTCTTGCCTCCGAATTCCGCCAACTTTACGAAGAGCAAAAATTCGGCATGCCCGTTCGCGATGCCCTCATGAACCTTACCGAGCGCATACCGCTGGTCGACGTAAAATTTTTCGTCACCGCCGTCATGCTGCAGCGCGAAACTGGTGGCAACCTCGCCGAAATTCTCGATAATCTTTCCTACGTCATTCGCGAACGCTTCAAGATTCAGCGCCAAGTCAAGGTCCACACCGCGCAGGGACGCCTCACCATGCTTCTACTCATGGCCATGCCTCCCACCGTGGTCGCTATTCTTCTCGTCTTCAGTCCGGAATTTGTTCACCCTCTTTTTTACGATCCCATCGGGCACGCTCTGCTGGTGGGCAGCATTGCATTGCAAACGATTGGCTATTTCGTAATCCGCAAAATCATTAAGATTCAGGTATAGAACGATCATTGAGATTTTAGGTGTTTAGGATTAGAGACCATGCTTCATACTGAGTGGTTCCGCGTAGGTTCGGGAAGGGCACGAGTTCACTCGTGCCGCTCAGAAGCAATAAATACGTGGGCTTTAGCCCCTGAGGAAGGCATGCGCTCTAGGAAATAGAAAATCAAATGCCCATTGTCCTGGCCATCGTCGTGTTCGTGACCGTCGTGCTGGTCGTCTTCGCCTTCGGCGCCGCCGTCGTCACGCCCACTTCCGTGCTGGGAGCCCGTCTCCGCGCCCTCGGCGGCCAACCGTCCATGGTCGAAGAGAAGCCTGCGCGCAAAATGAAAGAGCGCGTCGAACAGGCCCTTGATCCCTTCAGCAAAGCCATTCCGCTTTCTCCAAGCGACGTCTCCCGCACCCGCGGCTGGCTGATCCAGGCCGGGCTTCGCGAGCCCCGCCACGTCACCTACTATTACGGCTCCCGCATCATGCTCGCATTTCTCGGGCTGGCGGGCGTCGTGGTTTTTTCCGGCGTCGATAGTATGGCCCTGCTAGTTTGCGTTCCCGCCTTCGGTTTCTTCATTCCCCGCTTCTTTCTCAAGCGCATGATTAAAGACCGTCAGCAGCGCATCCGCATCGCGCTGCCCGATGCTCTTGATCTCACCGTAATCTGCATCGAAGCCGGCCTCGCCCTCGATCAGGCCCTGATGCGCGTCGGGCAGGATCTGCACCATGCCCATCCCGATCTCAGCGACGAATTTCACTTGGTCAACCTCGAGATGCGCGCCGGCAAGCCCCGCGCCGAAGCCCTCCGCAACTTAGTCGACCGCACCGGCGTCGATGACATTCGCTCCCTCGTCGGCACCCTCATCCAGACCGACCGCTTCGGCACCAGCGTAGCCCAGGCCCTGCGCGTCCACTCCGATTCCCTGCGCGTCGCCCGCCGCCAGCGCGCCGAAGAGCAAGCCGCCAAAACCACCATCAAGATGGTCCCACCCCTCGTTATATTTATTCTGGTCCCGTTCCTCTTCGTCACCATCGGCCCAGCCCTAATCCAGGCCTACCACTCTTTAGTCAGCAAGTGATCGAGGGAAGCGTCCGAATCGAAGCGAGTGAGGATCGGGAAGATGAAGATCGGGAAGGGCACGACTTCAGTCGTGCCGCTCAAAGCTAGGCAAGATGCAGGCTTTAGCCTCTGAGGGAACCTACTCACCGCTTTTGGGTGGCGCAGCGCTTTCAGCGCTGCGATAAAGCCGCTGCAGGATAAGCGGATTTATCCGCTGAGGTACCTCGGCGACTTTTAATATAGGCGAGGATTGCGCGCCCTCTAGCTCCGAACCTACGCCCGATTATGAACCGCATCGAATAAACTCATGCCATTAACCCCACGCGCCCAAGCCTTCAACCAAACCCGTCAACTCCCTCTCGCCACCAACCTCTCCGTGGCCCAAACTCACTGGACCCGCCTGATCGGCCTCCTCACAACCTCCGAACGTGACTTCCGTAATAGCGGAGGCCTCTGGATTCGCCCCTGCCATGGCGTTCATACTCTAGGCATGCAATTCCCCATCAACGTCGTCTACCTCGACCGCGAAAGCAAGGTCGTGCACCTGGAGCCGAACCTCCAACCCTGGCGCTTCGCCCCCGTCCGCCTGCAAGCCGCCTCGGTCCTAGAACTCCCAGCGCACACGATAGCCCAAACAGAAACCGCATTGGGCGATAGAATTGAAATCAAGCTAAAGGAGGACACCGTCCTTTAAAAGTGCGGATTCAAAACTTGGGGAAGAGCTCCCCACGCGATTGCAATTCCGTACTCGATTGCAACTCCGTACGCGGTTGCGGCTCCGTATGTGATTGCAACACCGGAGGCGATTGCAGCACCGTGGAAGAGCGGCGCTTAAGCGCCGCGTAAAGCTTCCAAAATCATTGTGGGCTTTAGCCCCTAAGGTCATCCCCGAAACACTAACTCTGTGACCGACACTCTCCAACTCGAAGAACCGACCGCCCTCCTCGACGCCCCCAAGCTCCTGGTCGAATGGTCGCCACGCTGGCACGAGTTCACCACCTCCATCGGCCCCGCCTTTTCCCGCTCAGGCGCGCGCCTCGCCGGCGAAGCCCCCCACGGAATCTTCCCTTACCCGGGACTAATCGCCGCTTGGTTTCTCGAAGCACTTCTGCTCTTCGCCATCATCATCATTCCCCGCGAAGTCAACCGCCTGCGCCCCTACGCCGCGCCCCACCTGCAGCCCGACGAAGTCATCTACTACACCGGCGACGAACTCCCCCGCATCGAAGACCTCGGCGGAGCTCAGTCCGGCGCAACTGCCCGCGCGGGAGGCCACGAAGCCCATCACCGCACTCAGACCATTCACGTCTCCCGCGGCGCATCGCTAGCCCAAAAAGTCGTCGACGCGCCCGACCTCAAACTTCCCGCGTCTTCCACCCCCGTAGCCAATCTGCTCGCCTTCAAATCCAATCCCGCACCGCCTCCCACCGAAGGTCTGCACTCCGCGTTAATCGCGCCCAGCCTTCCCGCGAATGTAATCCCGCCCGCACCGCTCAACGTCACGCGCGATCAATCTCGCACCAGCCTAAGCCTTAATTCAGTAGTTCCCCCCGCGCCCAACGTATCCGCCGAAAGATCCCGCACCGCGCCCGCTCTGAATGCCGCAGTGGTGCCGCCCGCGCCCACCGTCCACTCCGATCACACGCTCTTCGCGCCCACGCTCGACTCTCGCATCATCGCCCCCGCGCCCCAAATCTCGCGTGACCAAACTCGCTCCGCACCAACCTTGAATGCATCCGTAATCGCTCCTCCATCAACGCGCATCTCCCGCGATCAGCAGCGCACCGCACCCGCTCTCAACGGCCAAATCATTCCGCCCGCTCCCACATCCGTAAGCCACGAAGTTTCCCCGTCGCGCGTGCAGATGAATAGCGCAGTCGTACCTCCGCCAGTTTCCGCTCCCGAGCGCGAATCCTCACGTAACGCCAAACTAACGCTACCCGCACCGTCCGTAGTAGCTCCGCCGCCATCGGCCGATTCCGACCGCAGCCTGCGCCGCCTCGAAAGCGGCAGCGTTAGCTCATCTCCAAAAGTAGTTCCTCCCCCGCCCACTCAATCAGCAAATGGATCGCTCGTCAGCAACATCATCGGCAAACTTTTCGGCACGCAGGATGTAGTCCCGCCTCCGCCCACCGTCGCCGCAGGAAACTCAGCCGGAGCAACTCGCAACTCCGCATCCAGATCAACTCTAGCTGCCAACGTAATCCCGCCTCCACCATCGACTACAAACTCCGGCGCATCCGCCTCATCTTCCGGATCGCGCCACACCGCGCTTAATGCGAAAGTAGTTCCCCCACCTCCATCAGTCGGCGATGCCAACTCGCCCGCACGTTCACAAAGCTCTTCTCTCGGCGCATCAAACGTAATCGCTCCGCCTCCATCCGTCGGCAGCAACGGCCCATCCTCACCTACCAGCACGAGAAATTTCGGCTCTCGGCGATAGGGCTACGCTAGCCAGCAACGTAGTTCCCCCTCCACCTTCAGTCGGCACAGCCTCAGATTCTTCCGGCTCCGGCAGAAAAGGCGTCGGCCTGGGTGGCCCCGGCGACGCAGGCTCTGTTCTCGCTCCGCCCAAAGGCGCCGACGGCGCCACGAACCGCTCCGGGATCGTAGTCTCACCCCAGCCCGGCTCCAGCGTAGGCATGCCCGGCACCGGCGGCAAAGGTTCGCTAGCCCTCTCACCCTCCGGAGGAGATCAGCCCGGCCTAGGCGGCTCCGGCGGAGGCTCCAGCATCGGCCACGGCACCGGCACCGGCAGCGGTCTAAAAGATGAAAAGCCTAGAGAAAAATCCAGCGAAGCCACCGGTGCCGGCAAAACCGGCACAGGCCACGGCTCCGATCCCAACGCCCGCGCCGGAATCTCTCCCACTCCCGGCCCCGGCGGCGCAGGCACCGCTCCCACTGGATCGCCCACCGTTTCCGGCGTCGACGTCCGTGGCGGCAGCACCGTCGTCACGCTGCCCAGCTTCGATTCCGGCAACAGCAGCGCTCCCACGATTCCCCGGACGCTCTCCCGCAAAAGGCGCTGAAGGCCCCGCCATCACCATCGTCGCCACCTCCAGCTCCGGTGGCGGATTCGATTTTTACGGCAAGCTTCCCGGCGACAATTACACGGTCTACATCGACACCTCAATCGGCACCGTAGTCATGCAATTCGCCGAAGCGAATCCAGCTGCGCATCCCAACGCCGGACCGCTCACCGGCCCCAAGGCCTCCGCACCGATCTCCCCGCAAACCTTCCCCACGCCCGCGTAGTCATCAAATGCAAACTCGATGCCAGCGGCAACCTGAAAAATCTTCAGGTCCTCGAACCCGGCCCCGCCGCCATGACCGCAAAAATAATGGCCGCCCTCCCCGCATGGAAATTCCGCCCCGCCATCCGCGGCACTCAGCCCGTCGAAGTAAACGCCATCCTCGGCTTCAACATCGACACCAACGACCGCTATTAGGATCTGCCGCAATTTGAAAACTTGGGGATGAAATGCTTCGGGAAGGGCACGACTTCAGTCGTGCCGACACGCAAATATCCACTCAATAATCAAGCATTTGAAACGCTAACAAACCGCCGGCGCAACCGTGGAAGAGCGGCGCTTCAGCGCCGCGTAAAGATCAAAAATGATGAGGGCTTCAGCCCCGAGGCACCCTACGCTCTATTATTCTGCAACCGCATCCGCGCCAACAACCCATACGCCTTCCGAAACCAACCCTGCTCCCGCCGCCTCTGATACCCCGGCATAGTCCGCCGCTGATCCAGAATCTTCTGCGCCCATCCCCGAGCCTCCTCAATCCGCCCCTGCGACTGCAAAAATACCGCGTAATTGTAATAAGTCTCCGAACTGGTAGAAATCTTCACCGCCGCCTGAAACCAACTCTCCGCCTTTTCCGCCTGCCCGGTCTGCGCATAAGCATGCGCCAGCAATCCCTTGGCCCGATGAAAATCGTAATCCGCGTCCGCCTTCACCGCCCGCTCCAGATCCGGCACCGCCGCCGCAAAATCTCCCAACTCCACCTCCGCTACCCCCCGCCGGTAAAACGCATCCACCGAATCCGTCCGCGACGCAATCGCCTTGTCATAACTAGCCCGCGCCCGCGCAAAATCCCCATCGTCCAAATACAACAATCCCAACTCTTCGTAATTCCCCGCCGACGGATTATCCAGAATCGCCCGCTCCAACTCCCAAATCCTCCGTCGCCGCGGAAACATCTGAAACGATCCGCGCAGCAACCCCGCATCCGGAATCACTTCCGCCACAATGTAAACCAGCGCCCCCACCCATCCTAAAAACAAAATGATAAAAATCCAGTAAGTGTCCGGCCGTCGGCGAATGAAATGCACAATCGCCACCGCCTGCAGCAAAAATCCCCACCCGCCTAAAAAAAACAAAAGCGATCCCATGGAAAACGCAATATATCACGCCAAAGATTCCAAGATTACCCTGTGCTTCCCTGTGCCCCCTGTGTTTAAGGTTTTGCTTCTAGCCGGACGAAATCTCCGAACCCGCCAGCCTATGTCACAATAAGAGGTGCAAGAAATCACCCTCCCGCCGAAGCCCGAATCGAAAAGCCCGAAACCCACATCTATCCGCCTGCTAGCCACCGACATCGACGGCACCCTCCTCAACCCTCAATTCAAAATCTCCCCCGAAGATCTCGAAGCCCTCCGCCGAGCCCACGCCGCCGGCATCGAAGTGGTCCTCGTCACCGGCCGCCGCCACGCCTTCGCCCTACCCATCGCCCACCAACTGGGCTTCGACCTCTGGCTAATCAGCTCCAACGGCGCCGTTACCCGCTCCCTAGCGGGAGAAACATTCCATCGCGACCTGATGCCCCGCGAAACCTGCCGCGACCTCTGCACCGCCATGCAAGATTTCCGTGCCAACACCGTTCTAACCTTTGACCAGGAAACCAAAGGCGCCATCGTCATCGAGCACCTGGAAACCCTGAACGCCAGCATCCGCCGTTGGCTGGAAAAGAATATGCAATTCATCGACTTCACAATCCCCATCGAGCGCGCTCTGACCAAAGATCCCGTGCAAGCCATGTTCTGCGGCACCGTGGCCCGCATGGCCGATGCCCTGCGCGCCCTTGCTGCCAGCAACATGGGCAACCGCATCACCGTACTCCGCACCGAATATCCTGAGCGTGATTTATCCATGATCGACGTGCTGAACACCGGCTGTTCCAAAGGCCACGCCCTCGAACGCTGGGCCTCTCATCGCGGTTACACGCGCGATCAGGTCATGGCCATCGGTGACAATCATAACGACGTTGAAATGCTTGAATTCGCCGCCCACCCGGTTATCATGGGAAATGCCTGTGCCGAACTCCGCGCTCGCGGCTGGACCGTAACCCTGGGCAACGACCAAAACGGCGTAGCCGCCGCAGTAGCAGGATTGATGAGCAGCTAGGAATGTGGCAAAGATGACCCGCGGCGCTATAACAAACGACGCGAGTAAACAACGTGGAGCGGACTACGACGGCCTCTGGAATACCGTGGAAGAGCGGCGCTTCAGCGCCGCGTAAGCGTTCAAAATGATTCCGGGCTTTTAGCCCCCGAGGGATTTGGCCCTGATGTCGAAATGAAGAAAAACATCCAACTCGGAATCTGGGCTCTCGCGCTACTAATCGCACTTCCCTGCTCCGCCGCCGACTCCGCCGTCCTCCGCAACGGCTACTCCATCCGCCACCAACATCGCGAAATCATCGGCACCATCACCCGCCTCTACATAGACGGAGATCAATCCAACTTCGTCGACATCCCTACCGCCGAAATCGACCACTTCGAAGCCCTCCCGGACGATCCCACTCCACCACCACCGCAACCCCAACCCGCCGCCACCGCGCCTCATCCCTTCGATCTCGACGAAACCGTAAAGGCCGCCAGCGGCGCCTACAAACTCGATCCCGATCTCGTCACCAGCGTCATCCGCGCCGAAAGCGGATTCAACGTCCGCGCCGTCTCCCCCAAAGGCGCGCAAGGACTCATGCAGCTAATGCCCCAAACCGCATCCCAACTAGGAGTGCACAACGCCTTCGATCCCGAAGCCAACGTCGAAGCCGGCACGCGCTATCTCCGCGAACTCCTCGAGCGCTACAATTTCGATCTGGTCAAAGCTCTCGCCGCCTACAACGCCGGGCCGCAGCGCGTCGAGCAATACGGCGGCGTCCCTCCTTACTTCGAAACCAAAGCCTACGTTGCCCGCATCGTCCGCGACTTCAACAAAAAGAAACTCGCTGCTCAGTCCGCCGCTGCACCACCCCCCAAGAACAATTCAACCAAGCCCACCAATGCGCACGTCCAAGCTAAGCCCCCATCGGCAGCCCCTCTGGCGCAAAACTAGAACCGCCGTTAACTCCAAATCTAATTTTCAACAAAATTATCGAATTCTAAGGTACTATCCTTCACAACCAGATAGCCTGTCGCAGCATTAGAGATCTCCCCCTGCTGCCGCGCAAGCGCTCTCTGCTCCAAAAAGGATCTAACATACGATGAAAAACCTGGCTCCGCTACAGCCATGCCTCCTACTCACGATATTCACCCTACTCACCTTCACTATTGCCTGCGGCGGCGGAAGTTTCAACGATCCGCCTGGCGTGGCAAAAGCGGCCGTCGCAAGCACACAGAATCCCCTCGTGGCACAAGTCTCAGTGGTTAGCGCTCTTGGGTGTGCCGGGCAGGTGATGGTTGAGTTTGGCCCCGACACCACTTACGGAAGAAATACAGCCTGGTATCCCGCCATTGCCACTCGCCAGACAAACACCATCCTGGTCGCAGGAATGAAAGCCTCAACCACTTATCACATGCGCACCCAAGCCCAGGCACAATGCGCAACCAGCACGAATACATACACTGGCGTGGACTTTACTTTTACCACCGGGTCGCTTCCCTCCATCAATTTCCCAACTCTTACTGTGAGCCGCCCAAGCCCCTCCACCGCCTCGCCGGAAAACCCAGGCATCGAAATGGTAACGGTCAATGCCGTCGGTACCCCGGCACTCTTCACCGATCGCGATGCCAACCCAATCTGGTATTACGACGTAGGACCAACCAACTTCCCCAATACTTTCAAGCTGCTTCCCAACGGCGATATGATCCTGAGTATCGCGGGGGCCGGAGGTTCTCTCATCCGGGAGGTAGACCTCGCCGGCAACAGCATCCGCGATATGCCCATCGCCACTCTTGGACAGAAGATGCAAGCTGCGGGATTCGATTTCATCCCCACCGCTTATCACCACGATCTGCTTCCGCTTGATAATGGCCATTTGATTGTTCTCACAAATTTCACGAAGAGTTTCACGAACCTTCCCGGCTATCCAGGCACTACTGAAGTGATCGGAGATGGGTTGATCGACTTGGATCAGAATTGGAACCCGGTCTGGGCATGGAATAGCTTCGACTATCTCGACGTGAACCGACACCTGGCTGGCTTGCCCGACTGGACTCACAGCAATGCCCTTGTCTACTCCAGCGATGGCAACCTGTTCTTATCGATGCGCCATCAATCGTGGCTTCTTAAAATTGACTATGAAAATGGCGTCGGCTCTGGCAATGTGCTCTGGCACCTCGGCTACCAGGGCGATTTTGCCTTGACTCAAGCCGGCATACCGACCGACGATCCTTCCCAATGGTTCTCGTTTCAACATTTCCCGTCCGTCATCAGCCAGAACGGGCCGCAAACCGCGCTCACAATCTGGGACAATGGCGACAACCGAGTGCTCGATGCTACCGGCGACAAATGTGGATCAAGCATCCCCTGTTTTTCGCGCGCCACCGTTTTTCAGCTCGATGAGTCTGCGATGGTCGCCGACTTACTTTGGGCCGACCCGCGGCCATATTACGGAACCTGGGGTGGAAGCATCAATCAGCTGACCAACGGCAATGTAGAGTTTGACGCGAACGGCTTTGCTGTGGCGCCCAGTCCGGGGTTGGCCTCGCAAGTCCAGGAAGTCACTCAGACTTCCAGCCCGCAGGTGGTGTGGCAAATGAACGTCACGCCAGCCGTATCGACTGCGTACCGGGCCTACCGCTTTCCCAGCCTCTACCCGGGCGTAGCCTGGCAATACTGATTAGAGCGGGAGCGAGGCATATTGAGCCTTGCTCCCGCTTTTTTATTTGTTCTCGTGTGCACAGCAGGGTAATCATGCTTTTGGGTGGCGCAGCGCTTCAGCGCTGCGATAACTAACCTATTTCCAAACCGGCTTTAGCCGCCGAGGTAGGCATTGGGGGCTCTCCCCTGATTCTTGCGATCAGATTCCCGAAACTTCTATTTCTTCTCTCCCGTCCCAATCTCCACCTGCACCGCCTTCACGTTATCTGATTTCGCCGTATCCACGCGCACCACTCCCATCCCGTCATTCGCATCGCGCATCTCAACTGTCCGCGTAGCCTGCGCTCCGGAAACCCCCACTCGCACCGCGTCTGTCGTCACCACGCTCACCCGCACCCCGGCTTCCGGATCACCCGCATCTACTCGCTCCACCCGCTGCACCGTATTCTGTCGCCCATCTCCATTTTGCTGCACCGTCGTCGTCCGCTGAACCAGATGCAAATCGCCATCCCTGGGCGTCCCCGGAACATCGGCCGAATAACTTTCCACCGTCTCCCGCTTCTGCGCTCCGCCGCCAGATTCCTTAGTCACAGTACGCGATACTTCCTCTAACTTCCCATTCGCATCCGGTCGTGACACCACTTCCTCCCTGCTGCCGTTCTCACCATCCTGCGTCACCACGTTGTGCCGCACTTCACCCACCTGCCAGTTTCTTTCGCCATCAGGCAGCAGAGTCGTCTTCTGCGTCTCCACCGTGTCCCCACTCCGCTTCTCCCGCTGCTCCGTCCTCGTAGCCGGCGCCAGCCCTCCCTCAATACCAGGCAGCATCACTGTAGTCTTCGTCTCAGTAACATCCGCGCTGATCTTCTTCGTCTCCTCAACCTCCCGCTGCACCACTTGCAAGTTCCCATTCCCATCCGGATTCGAAGTAGCTCGCACCACCTTCACATCCCCGCCGGCCAGCGACTGTTTTTCTTCCTGCGTCTCCTGCACCAGCGTCCGTTCTCCGCTGGCCAACCCAAACGTCCGCGTCGTAGTTCGCACCGTAGTGCCATTCACCTGTACCGTCTCTTTTTCCACATCCTGGTAAGGTTCGTAATTCCCGCTGTCTCCGAGCCGCTCAATCGTTTGTTTATCCACCGTCCGGTTCCCGCTCTGGACGTGGCTTTCCACCGTCCTCGTAGGATTCACGCTCCCATCCTGCGACTCCCGAGTAGCCGTCCACGACTTCGATGAATTCTGGGTGGAAGAAGAATTTGCAGAAGACGAAGATGCGGGAGAAGTTGAAGACGAATCCCCTGTCTGCCCCCAAAGCCCAACACTAAAAAGAAAACAAGACGCAGCCACCATCACCCAATGCAAAGCTCGCGTGCGCATCGACCCTCCAAAAGCTAAGTATAACGGTCCCGTCTCTCTTAGGGTTTCCCGGGCCGCAACTCGACCGATGGGTGCCCCTCGATAAGAGCGAAGGCGGTGTCAAGGACAAAAGTATTTCTGGCGGTGTTTTTGGCACCGTTTTTTTGCCAGAGAGGTTGAGGACCAAGACTCTGGATATGAAATCTCGCGCTGAATCACCCTAACGGGAGTGATCTTCTCCCGAAGATCGTTCCACCAACCATCGATTCGGCCTAAACATCGACCATGATTCTTCTATGCGAACATCCCGTCTGTACGGGATGCGAGAGCGCCCAATCAATCCTGCGGTCTAGCTTGCGCCGACCAGGGCCACCCGCGAGCTGCTCTCGATGCGAACGATCTCTGGATACGCCACATTGGTGCGCAGCATCCAGTAGAGTCGTACAGCTAACTTGCGCGCCGTTGCTACCTTGGCCACACCCTTCGGCTTCTGATGACAGCGATGCAAATACTGCTTGCGCAATCCGGGGTCGTGCTGCACCGCCGTCTGCGCTGCTTCCACCAGTAACGAGCGCAGCATGCGGTTGCCTTGCTTGCTGATCGCGCCCAGCTTCTGCCGTCCGCCCGAACTTTCCTCGCGCGGAATCAGTCCCAGATAGCTCGCCACCTGCTTGCCCCGCGCAAAGCGGCTCACATCGCCGATGGTCAGTATATAGGCCAGCGCCGTGTTCGGACCTACTCCCGGTTGCGTCATCAGCAACCTGGCCTGCGGATTTTCTTCCGCCGCTTGTTGCACCGCGTGATCCAACTTGCCGATCTGCTGGTTTAACATCGAAAGCAGGCCCAGCAAATCTTCCCGCCGGCACGCCGCCCAAGGTTTTAACGGAAGCTCGCGCAGCATCTTCTGCCCGGCCTGGCTCCACAGCTTGTGCTGGCGTTGCACTCCCTTATTCAGGGAAAGGTGTTGCAGTTCGTTTTTCACCCGGCTGCGAATCTCCACCAGCTTGTGCCGATGCAGCACCAGTTGCCGCAGATCGCGCTGCTCCCGGTCCGGAGTCCACAAGCGCGGAAAACGGCCTTCCACCACCAGCCTGCGAATGTGTTCCGCGTCCCGCTTGTCAGTCTTCTGCTTGCGCACGTAACTGGCCCGGATCTGCGCTGCATCTCCGATCCAGACCTCGTGCCCAAGATCTTCAACCAGCTCGATGAACCACTGACTG
This sequence comes from uncultured Acidobacteriaceae bacterium, assembly GCA_963838015.1. GTDB lineage: Bacteria > Acidobacteriota > Terriglobia > Terriglobales > Acidobacteriaceae > Sulfotelmatobacter. Next base: position 899,447 of record CAWIPG010000003.1, read on the forward strand.
TTACCCGTGGCCTCCATGCCAATCAGCACCGGCGCCGCCAGTTGCTGATAAAACATCTTGGCCTCACCCGAAGCATGCACCAGCTTCCGTTCCCCGCAATCCCCGGTCTCCGTCTCCAACCAACTTACTTGCTGCCAGCTGGGATGGAAATCACATCCTATAATCATCATCGAAGGCTCCTTTCTTCCCAGCGTCTTCGTCCTCAAACAAAGACTACATGGGGTCTGAATCGAGCCTTCGCTCTTATCCAATCAATCCTTGCGCGCACTTTGCGCAAGGGTGGGATTCCACAGCCCCGTCCCTCTTAGGATTTCCCTGTAGCGCAGACCTCCTATCCCCTGTCCAGCTCTCCAATGCTTCGAGAGCCCCATTGCTCTACCAGACTACAAGCCGACCGAGACCGGGCGAACTGTCCTGCAAGGAGCGACAGCGACGAAGCCGGACAGTTCGTGGGCAAGCGGGCGGGGAGCGCCGCAGCCGTGGCACAGGAAGGAGCGAAGCGACGACCGCAGCCACGGCGAAGGCGCTGACTCAATCTTCACCACCTCCGTGAGTTCACCCCGGCACAAAAAATCGGGCCGCCCGAAGGCCGGCCCGTTTTTAAGCTGAAAGCTGACAGCTGAGAGCTAATCCCCCGCCACCGGCTCGCCCACTTCCGGCTTCGGAGCCGGAGCGATTCCGCCATTCGGCTTACTCAACGCACCCAGCGGAATAAATCCGTTTTCAGCGACCGCCGGTTTTTCCTTCAACACGACTTCGCGGTACAACGAAGCCATGCGCGCATTGTAAGCCTCATCATTTTTCTGCGGTCCCCGATGTCCAGCAATCGGAGTTTCCGAATGATCGACTGCCAAAGCCGCCTTCGCATCACGCGCCCGCTTCTTCTCTTCGCGCGCGTTCTTCGCGATGCCCAGATTGTCCAGATCGTGCTGCAACTCATTGGTTACCAGATCATCGCGCAGCAGCAATCCGTGAGTCTCGTCTTCCATCTTCACTTTCTTGCCGCCCGCAAAAATCTCGTGCCGTCCATGCTCTTCATACCACTTGGTCAGCGTGGCTGTCATGTGCATCTTCTCGATGATGTTCCGCCAACCCACGCCCGTGTTGTAAGCGCAGAACGAAATCTCGCCTTCCTGCGTAGCGTAAGGAATAATGCACTGCTCCGTCCGGCGGAAGTCATAGTTGAACAGATCCTGGAACCACATTCCCGCGATGAACAGGAAGTTCCAGCGATCCGTAGTACGACGCTTCATCACATCCTCGACCGTCCGGTCCGGACCAACCTTGCCGTAGTCTTTTCCAGTAATGTGATAGTTCTTGTCGAACTTCCTGAGCAGATCCATCAGCTTAAAATGCGTCGGCGATTGGAACGGATCGTAATTCTTCATCAGGCATAGCGCCATTCCAAACCCAGTAAGAAATTTCCCGCGCGCCGCATCATTCACCTTGGCAATATCCTTCGCCAACTGATCCCCATGCAGAAACGCCGTAACCGGCACAGCCTCCTTAGTTTCCTTATCAATCATCACCGCCATCCCCGTCCCACAATTAGGATGACAGCCACAACTTAGTTGGCCCCAGTCGTTTTTTGGGTCGTTGGCGTGCATTAAGTCGGCCCAGTCGCTGAAGGTTCCCATGAAGGAAATTGGGAACCAGTCGCGAGATGGTTCGCCTAGACCGGTTTGGTTTTTTACGTCGTGGGCTAAGTGAGAGAGTGTGTAGCGCTGGGCTTGGCGGCGGTCGTCGGTTACGGCTTCGTCGCGGCCGGTGAAGCTTACTGGTTGGAAGCTCAGGAAGCTGATTGTTTTTGGATTGTCTAATGCGAACTTGATGATGCGTCCTACTTGTTCGTTGTTGATGCCGTTCACTATGGTTACTACCGGAACGATTTCTACTCCGGCGTTGTGAAGGTTCTCGATGGCTTTCAACTTTACGTCGAACAAGTTTCCTACCATGCGGTGAGCGTTGGCGGCGTTGCCGATGCCATCGAATTGCAAATACGCGTAGCGCATGCCGGCTTCTACTGCTTGCTGGCAGAATTCAAAACTTTTTGCGAATTCGATTCCGTTGGTTGCGGCCTGCACGGAGTTGTATCCGACTTTGCGCGCGTAGCGAACGGCGTCGAGGAAGTATGGGCTCAACGTGGGCTCACCGCCGGAGAACTGCACGCTCATCTGACGACGCGGTTTGATGGTGATCGCGTTGTCGAGCATCGTCTTAATTTCTTCCCACTGCAATTCGTGGACGAAGCCGACCTGGTTGGCGTCCATGAAGCAGGGATCGCACATCATGTTGCAGCGGTTGGTGAGATCGATGGTCAGCACCGAGCCGCGTCCATACTTCACGGTCGAGGAACCATGGTGGTGCAGCTTCTCGTCGTTATGCGCTGCAATGTCGCGGCCGGGGAAAACATCTTCCAGGTGCTTCGAGAAATCGGTGTCGATGGACATCACGTCTTCGAAGTGGCCGTGCTTGGGGCAGTCTTTCACCATCAAAATTTTGCCGTCACGCTCGACGATGGTGGCTTTGATCTCGCCGACCTTTTCGTTCATCAGAACTTCGTGCGGAAGTTTTCCGTCGAGAATCTGCTGACGAATTTCCGGGACACACTTCGGGCACAGAGAATCCGTGGAGCGGGGCCAGCCGAGAGGCGGCTTCGACTTTTCGTAGGACTTGAGCAGAGGCTTGTCGGACCACTTCGGGGTCGGCGAAACATTGGGCTTGACGCGGTTGACGCGGTCAAAGACCATCCATGTTGCCTTGGCGGCGGCGACGGCAGCGGCTTCTACGTACTTGATCGGCTTGTGCATGTTAGCTTCTGGCTCCTAAATTCGGGCTTCAGGCTTCGGCTTTCGGGCGTCAGCCTTTCGTCGTTCTTTCATCAGGTTTTGGGATTTCATCTTCAGGAAACACTTTGGCGGAATATGCCTTGGCTTCACCTGAGAATCCTAACCCACAAAACCGATTACCTGTGGCTCTCCCGGGGAGTTGAACCTAGTTCGTACAATCTGGTTCGTACACTTTTCCCTGGGTATTGATATGTAGTGATGTTATTGGAGGGTAAGGAGATGCGCATCTTTATCTCAACGAATGGGAGAAAAACGGGGTTTAGCGGGGATTGGGGGGATTGGGTGGGGTAAGTTGTTGAAAGGAAAAGGGGGTGGGGAACAGACATTAACGCTACAGACGGATTTCGATTGCACATATATTCCTTCTAGATTGTATTCTATAGATGGAATGGTCGGTCGAGTTTACCGACGAGTTCGAGGCCTGGTGGGACTCGCTGAACTTAGAGGAACAAGAGGATGTCCGATCCAGCGTCAAAGTTTTGCAGCAGCGCGGGCGAGTTTGGGCCGGCCGCATGTCGATTCTGTGGCGGGGTCGCGGTATTCGAATATGAAGGAGTTGCGCACGCAACATGCCGGACGGCCATACCGCAGCTTGTTTGCGTTTGATCCGCGTCGCGTCGCCATTTTGCTGATCGGGGGCAATAAGACGGGAAATAACCGGTGGTATGAGGAATTTGTGCCTCTGGCCGACAGGATTTATGCCGAGCACTTGAAAGAGATTGCAAAAGAAGGAAATTGACAGGGGGAAGCAGATGGCAAGGAATTTTCGTGAACTGGAAGCCAAGATGTCGCCGGAGTCGCGGGCGCGTTCGGATGCCAAGGTGCAGAAGATGATCGCAGAAATGGCGTTGGACGAACTGCGGGAGGCGCGCGAGATGACCCAGGTGCATCTGGCAAAAATTCTGGGAGTGAATCAGGCGGCGGTGTCAAAGCTGGAGCGGCGCGCGGATATGTATGTGAGCACGTTGCAGAGTTTTGTGAAGGCGATGGGCGGAGAGTTGAAGATTACGGCGCGGTTCCCAGAAGGGACTGTCGAGATTACTCAGTTTGAGGATGTTAAGAAGGCGGCAGGAGAGTAGGGCGATGAAATGGGGAACGTCGCGTCTGTCCCCGGTTTATCTTCAGGTAAAGTGAAGCCCGTTCCATGGCTGGAAGTGAAACGCAGGGCACGCGAGATGTTCCAACCGAAGTAGCGCCCGACACGCTCGTGTGGAGATCAAAATCCCCGCCTTGTCCCTGCCAACAACGCAGGGACAAGGACGGGGCACCGCTATAGTGAAATGGACGGAAAGGCTGGGCCAGCCCCCATCGCTTCACAATTACCGAATACTCGACTTCCGACGGATTACTTTACGGTGAAACTAGTGGCGCTCTTCACTGCCTTGCCGTTCACAGTAAGCGTGATCTTCCCCGTGGTTGCTCCTGCCGGGACGGTCGCCGTCACTTGTGTGTCCGATACAACCTTCATGTCCGTTGCGGCCTTAGTACCAAAGGCAACCTGAGTCGTTTTTGTAAGTCCAGATCCGGTAATTGTGACGGGGGTAGTAACGGGGCCGCTTGGCGGTTTAAAGGTAATCTTCGGTGTGGATGCTGGTGCGGGGGCCGGGGTCGTCCCAGTAAGTGAGAGAGTCTGCTTTGTTGCCATAGCGGCTGCGCCGGCCGCCTTTGGCTGCAATGCTATGGTCAAGGTCAGCGGCAGGTCACTGCTCGAAATGCTGGCCTTCTTTAGAGCATCGGAGGTTATCGCGACCTTGGCGACGGTGGCGCTCGAGTCAGACGCCAGTGCGATGGAAATAGTTTTGGAGGGTGTTTTGGTACTGACAAAGTTTACCGACTGAGCCTGATCCAAGTGATAACCGTCCAGCGTCACGGTGACGCCCGTCGTGCTTGATTGGACATTCGCGAAGTCGACTTGCACCGGATTCGGTTTTCCCGTCATCGGCAGGTACGGGTTTCCGCCGAAGTTAAGAGTTTTGTGGCTGTCGACTGGGGCGGCTCCGTCAGTGGTTTCCATAAAACCCTCGTATTTCTTGGCCGGTAAGCCGCCCAGGCTATCGAGAGTGAAGGAGACATTTCGGTTGGTTGCGTTGCCTTTGGAAGCGGTATCGAGCATCCCGCTGGCTGTCTTTGGATCGGTTTGCTGAGCCTCATTTTTCAAGGTCAGCGACTGCACCTTGTCCAAGCCGGTCCCGGTCAGGGGGCAAGTTATATTTCCATTCTCCGCTTTGTCGAAATCTACATCGCCTGCGGAGTCGACAGGGCAATCGATTTTCGTGAGAGTGGGGCTCGCCGCCGTTTGCTCCTGAATGTGTATTCCCGCAACTACAGCCAGGGCAAGCTCGCGGAATATGGCCTGGGCGCGGGGCGACCATTTTTCATAGTGCACTGTCCTCGGTTGAAAGTAGGCAGAATCTCCAGTGATATCGTTATCATTGTTGCCGATGTCAACGAGTTGCGGCGTGCACGCCGCAGTTCCAGCGTCGGAATCGGAAGAGCATCCGCTTCTCGGAGACTGGTCTTGGGTGTGGTTATACACATGCGCGCAGACCCGTCGGGCGTCGTCGAGATCGATTCCGATCTCCGGGGTTTTGAGACATTGGGAATCCGGTGGCGAAAGATTGTATTGGCCGAGGCAACGGGCGGCACGCTTCGAGTTCGTGGAATTGAGAGCCTGGGGATTCTTGATGATGATTTTTTCCGCGCAATCCTGCACCCACCAGCCCTGTTCAAACTGGTCTGATCGGACAAAGATGACGAACTCAGCGGTACCGGATTTGGGAACGACTGTCCGCTCGGTACGATAGGAGGAAAACCCCTCGTCATTCAGCAGGTTGAGTTGCTCCGTGGAGTGGTCTGGCAAAATGCCCAAAAGGGCATTGATGAATCCTGCGCTGTAGACGTTTGCCGCATCCTTGACCGAGGCTCCGTAGACGAGTGAGGCGCTGCTCAATATGGTGCCAACCCCTTTTGCAATATTAATGAGCAGATTGCGCCCGCTGAAGTCCTTTGCAGCAAGCATGAAGGTGCGAGTGGTGAGCTTGTCGGTTCCTGGGGCGTATCTCCCATAACGGCCGTTAATGTCGTCGTCCACTGCCACCTGAGCGTCGTGCACCAGAAACTCGACCTTGTCGTTGAGGTTTCTGACGACGATCTGGATGGGAATGAACTCATTCGCCACCTTTTCGCCGAACGCATAACGTGTAGTTTCAAAGGAAAGAATGGACATGGAACAGCCGACGTCTTGAGGCCGACTGAATGCTGCGGCCGCTTGCTGCGCGGCTTGGGCGATCTGATTCTGGCTGGACTTGTCTTCGGGCGCCGCTGCCTGCGAGGTAGCGTCTGTGAGGGCGGACAACGCGGATATTTTCTGTGCCGCTGTTGCGACCTGCAATAGCTTCTCCGCCGGAACCAATGCCTGGGCCTTGGCGACCGTAGTTGTTGCGGCCGCAGCTTTTTCGTCGGTGGCTTTGTTGGCAGTCGCGGCGTCCTCTAACGCCTTGAGTTTGGAATCTAAAGGCTGTTCAGTAGAACCCAACTTAGGACCCAAATCCATATTGTAGGTTTTGCTGGTGTATTGGGCGAAATCCTGGTTCTTGCCCGCCGCAGCAGTGAGAAGCTCGCCGGCTTTCGGTTCTTGCGTCAACTTGTCTTGCGCCAGCTTCGTTGCAACCGCGATTTTATCGTCGGACGATTGGCCGCCGCTGGCGAGCTCTTTCGTAGCCGACGCATTGTCTACTCCGAATTTTTCGAGGGCCTTGGCAAATTCGGCGCTGCCCTTGCTTGCTGCATCCGCCAGGTCGCTGGCCTCCGGCACCGATTGGGCAACCTTTGACGATTCCTCCTCCGCGACTTTCGCGACGATCTGCAGCTTGGCTTGGGGCGTGTGCTCCCGTGGTCCGAGTGCCTTCAGGATCAGCTCGCTATCTAAGCCGTATTTGTCCTGGACATGCGCGGCAAAGCTCTCATTGCTTCCCTGGGCGGCTAGGGCCAAGTCCGTGGCATCCGGGTCTTTCTGAGTAGCCGACCACAAAATATCGATCACCTTGCCGATCGCGTGACTGGGGGTGAGCCCGACAAAGGATGCCTGGGCAATGCTTCTCACGAAAAAATCCTGTTGCACCTGGCCTTGGGGGAAGGCCTGGGAATTACTGCTGTTTTGTGCCTCAGCAATGATACGAGTGCGCAGCTCATCTTCTTGTTTCGCGGTCAGCGTGATGACGTCGGGAGTGGGCCTCAGGCTCAAAAGAGCATCCCGGGTAAACTCACAGGGAACATAGTCCCCGACGTCGCCGAACACCGAAGTGGCATTTTTGGCGATCTCGCTTTGCAGCGAGGGCTTAACGGCTGTCGCTGGCTGGGCAGGCGGAGCAGTGGGGTCTGGGGCTGCGGTCGCGTTTTTTTTCTTCCCCGTGGGCTTCGAAGTAGCTGCCGGGGGAGTTTGGGTTCCGGTCGAGCTCGCGTTTGTCGCAGGCGGATTGCTTTGTTGCGCTGTCGCGACAGGACTGACGATGAGGTTGGAGACTAGGACGGCGCATACCAGGCGCATAGCGGCGCGCATGAACATGTTATATCCCTCTTAAAATTTCTGATTGCTAATTTTCGACTTTCGTGCGGGACCCCAAGTGCGCAGCACGCTATCACAGCGGCTGGGGCAGGAGAAAAAAATATTTTTTCGTTACGGAATCCGAACGAGAGTATTTGTGGCAGCGGTTATCTCCCCTCATTTTTCGGGATGTACAGCATGACGCGCGGGAGATTCAGTCGTTCTCTTCTGCGGGTTCGTTACGAAATCCGGACAGAATAGATCGTGGGGAGACAGTTGCATAGATCCTTCAGCGGACCAAAAGCGTCCGCTTCAGGATGACAGAGTTTATTGCGGCTCCGGAAATTCGCGGTGCGGTTCGTAGGCTTCGGCATAGCCTTCGGGATAATTTTCGTCTGGATAATCGGGGTCGATGCAGGCTTGGATGGTTATTGGGGGATTTGGGAGTGGAGGATCGAGGAGGTGCCAGGCTTCGCGATATTTTTCCAGGCGCATTTTTTTGGCTTGGCGGTGGGGGTAGAAGCGGAGCATGGGTTGGGGCGTGCAGATTTCAACGGGGATGATGTACCAGATGTTGAGCGGGACGACGTGGGCGGCGATGAAATCGATGTCGCGTTTGGTGTAGGGGATGTGGCGGTGTGAGAATTCGTAGGTGGCGCGGGTTTCGTAGGCGTCGGCGCGGAGGCAATCGGTGCACTTGATTTGGATGCGGAAGAGGTGGACCTCCTTCGACAGGCTCAGGACAGGCTTTCGGCTGCGCTCAGGGCAGGCTTCCGGGATAGGACGGTTGTCGAGGATGAAGTCGTAGCGCTCGCTGTCTCCCCAGGGCTTGGAGATGGCGAAGCGGCGCTGGCTGGCCTGGTAGAGGAAGGCGGCTTCGGAGCGCTCTCCGGTGCGCTTGGTGTTGGGGCGGTTGGGATTGTCGGGACGGCTGGGCGGCTGGGGCTTGGACATCGGGACTCCTGGGTAGAACGAAAATATGTCGAGCGAAAAATCGTTAGAGCGCGAAAAGGCGGAGCCGGTGGGGCTCCGCCTGAATGTGCGGGATTTATTTTCTTATAGCTATTATAACAGTGGGGTCAAGTGCTGGGAGGAATGGGCGCTACGCGGGGCTAAAGCCCCAGTTCTTTTTTGGCCCTGATCGGCACGACTGGAAGTCGTGCCCTTCCCGGTCGTGCTTGTGGTCGGGCTTGTGGAGTGTCTGGAAAAGCAGGTTCCTCACCGGGCCTTCGGCCCGATTCGGAATGACAAGGGTTGATGAGGGAATTGGCTTATCGCGGCGCTGAAGCGCTGCTCTTCCACGTGCATCTAACTAGTTGACTTCCGGGCCGATGAAACCTAGTCTGGAAGTGGTTCTTTAGAGTTGGCCATCCCACCAGTGGGGGCGTCACGGCTTCGACGGAGATGCTTGCGGCCAAGAGGCATGCCGGGGTGCACACACCCGTAATCGTGAGCAAAATGATAATTGCCAATCAACAAATGGCATACGCAGCCTAATTAATTAGGCAGCCGTTTTCCACCGCTTTGCCCTTGGGCGGTGAGCGAACGTCACACAGAGGGCTGCTCTTCTCCGCTACGTCTGGGCGGGGAGGTTAAGATCTCAGGCTAGCGGCTAGCGTTTCTTGTCCGTTCTGAGCGTGGGCCGCGAACGTCCCAGGGTAATGCTTGGGGCATGAACGCGAATAAGCATGTAGTCTCTTGACCAGTAACATTTTCGGACGCGGGTTCGACTCCCGCCGCCTCCACCAACAACTCGTTTATTATCATTAGCTTACCGACACATTTTAATTTCGTACAATAGCATTTTCCAGAACGCAGCCTTTCCACAACGACTTTTCTCTCGGTTTTTCTTCTCGCCGATTTGTTACAAACCAATTGAACAGTCGGATTATTCCTACCGGGAAAAAATCTGGGGAGAAAATGCCGCCGTAAGTCTCCGCACTCCCGTTCTAGGGGCAGGATCTACATAAACTTCCGGTTTGCCGACAATCCGTCCCAGAACTGCCGGACGCAAGATACAAGCGTCTTACGGTTGCAAGGGAACGACAGAATGTGGCGCCCAGGAGATTCCACCGATTGCGTGAACCGTTTCCGTTTCTTGTTCTGGGATTAGTATTTTTGCATTATTCCTCCATCGCGCCCATCTGAGTAACTTAGGCAGACGCGATTTCAGCCACTGTGGACCTGAAATCCGGAAGCGTCGGCTTGTTTCCCCATGCGAGAAAACTCACCGTCCCACGGCTTCACCGGCCGGGCGTTGTCGTGGCTGCTGCCATTTCTGCTGATCTCAGCCGCGTACCTTTACGCCTTCCCGCAACCGACTGTTTTCTACGCCGGTGTGGTGCTGGTGCACGCATTCAGTGGAGTGGTTGCGGCGGTTCTTCTCGTGCCAGCACTGATTCGTCTACTGCGGAATGGAAGTCTCCTTGCGCGTGCGGGATGGTTGCTGGTGGCGGTCGGCGCTGTTCTTGGACTCATTCTTATTAAGACTGGCACGCCAAGGACGGAGTGGAACTGGCTTTACCTCCATTTCGTGATCTCACTCGTCGGAGTCGGTCTTCTGATCGCCGACTGGCTTGGACGGCGCGCAGGATGGTTAGTCTCGAATGCCGGCGCTTCGATTTTGCGCACCACGATCTGCCTGGCGTTGCTCGCCGGCGTTGGCTACGGAGCACGTTACATTCGCGAGAGCTGGCAAACACGCAGCCGAATCCAAAATCCGACGATGCCGCCCGACAACATGAATGGCGAAGGCGACGGACCGGAAGGCGCATTTTTCCCGAGTTCTGCGCAGGTCTACGGGAAGCAGAAAATCCCCAGCAAGTTTTTCATGGAGTCAGATTCCTGCAAGCGCTGTCACGAAGATATTTATAACCAGTGGTACAGCTCGGCGCACCATTTCTCTTCGTTCAACAATCAGTGGTATCGCAAATCGATCGAGTATATGCAGGACACGATTGGCACCAAGCCGTCGAAATGGTGCGGTGGATGCCACGATCCGGCGGTGCTCTACAGCGGGCTGATGGACACGCCGATCAAGCAGATCGTGCATCGTCCGGAGGCGCAGGCCGGGTTGGGTTGCATGATGTGCCACTCCATCGCCAATGTGAAGAGCACGATGGGGCAAGCCGACTTCTACCTGGAATATCCCAAGTTGCACGAACTGGCGGCTGCCAAGAACCCGGTCATGCGCGCGCTGCATGATTTTGTGATCCGGCTGAATCCGGAGCCGCACCGGCGTGTGTTCCTTAAACCGTTCATGCGGACGCAGACGGCGGACTTCTGCTCTACCTGTCACAAGGTGCATCTCGACGTGCCGGTCAACGACTATCGCTGGATTCGCGGCTTCAACGAATACGACAACTGGCAGGCCAGCGGAGTTTCGGGCCAGGGAGCGCGATCGTTTTACTATCCGCCGAAACCGCAGCAGTGCGCCGATTGCCACATGCCCTCAGAGGCCTCGAAAGACGCGGGCAATATCGACGGCTTTGTGCACTCGCATCGTTTCCCCGCGGCCAATACCGCTGTGCCTACCGCCAACGAAGACGCGGCCCAGCTCAAGTTGACGGAAGACTTCCTGAAGAATGGCGCGCTCACGGTGGACATTTTTGCGTTGTCTCCGGCGCAGGCTCCGCTCAAACCCGACGCCGGCACGCAGTCGGAATTGGCGACGACGTTCGCCGTCGGAGAGGAAGCCGAGAGTAAGATGAACGCCGAGACCAGTGGAGAGGCGATGCCTGTGACCGCACCGTTGAACCTGGTGCAGCCGGCACTCCGACGTGGTGATACGGTGCGCGTGGATGTCGTAGTGCGCACGAAGAAAGTCGGACACTTTTTCCCCGGCGGTACCGTCGATGCCTACGACACGTGGCTCGAGCTGAAAGGCACCGACGACAAAGGCCAGACCATTTTCTGGAGCGGCATGGTCGAGGACAACGGTCATGGTCCCGTAGAAAAAGGTGCGCACTTCTACCGTTCGTTGCAGATCGACGCCCACGGAAATCCCATCAACAAGCGCAATGCTTGGGCGACACGGGCTGTGGTTTATGTGCGGCTGATCCCGCCGGGCGCGGCCGATACCGTGCACTACCGGATGCTGATTCCGGAAAATGCAAGCAACAAGATCACGTTGCATGCGCGGCTGTGCTACCGGAAGTTTGCCTGGTGGAACACACAGTTTGCCTTTGCGGGGCAGTCTGAAGACGTGCCCGGCCGCGGGGTGACGCCGGACTATGATGATCGACCTGTTGTCTTCACCGAGTCGATCAAGGGAGTGTCTGCGAAGGAAGAGAAGATTCCCGACCTGCCGATCGTGACTCTGGCCGAGAACGTGGTCACGCTTCCGGTGGTTGCGCACAACGCGCCTGCGGCCGACCCGAAAACCATCGTCCGCAAGGAAGATTGGCAACGCTGGAACGATTATGGAATTGGATTGTTTCTGCAGGGCGATTTGAAAGGCGCCGCAGCGGCCTTCCAGAAAGTGACTGAAGCCGATCCGAATAATCCCGACGGCTGGATCAACATTGGACGATGCGCCGTGCAGGAGGGCGACATGCAGCGGGCTCGCACGGTGCTGGAGAAAGCTCTGGCTTTGTCTCCTAAGCTGGCCCGCACCAATTTCTTCTACGCCAAAGTGCTGCGCGCGGATGGGAATTATGACGGCGCGGCGGCGCGGTTGCAGATGGTGCTGGCGCAATATCCGCGCGATCGGGTTGCGATCAATGACCTGGGGCGCATTCTCTTCCTGCAGCGCAAGTACGACGAGGCCGTGAAGGTGCTGCAATCCGTATTGGCTATCGACCCGGAAGACCTGCAGGCGCATTACAACCTGATGCTGTGCTACAGCGGCATGGGGAACGACAAGCTTGCCAAGGAGCACCAGGCGCGGTATCTGCGGTTTAAAGCGGATGAGTCTTCGCAGGCCATCACCGGACCGTACCGCCAGCTTCATCCTGAGGACAATAACGAGCGGCAGGCGGTGCATGAGCATGTCTCGGTGCCGCTGCCCATCACCAGCAATGTGCCAAAATCGAAAGTGGCTGTTCATCCCGGGACTACTGCTTTGTCACCGGCCGGGGGCTCCAGATAGATGTTCAATCCGAACGAAAAAATTGGCTCTCATCGAGAGGGCCGCCGAGAAGATCCTGCGAGCGTCCTCTCTCGTTTTCTTGCTGCCACAGTGTTTCTGTGCCTGATGCTTTTCTTCGTCAGCGCATCAAGCGTTGCCCAGAACGTACACTTCACCGATATCACTGCGCAGGCCGGCATTCACTTCACTCACAACAACGGTGCCTTTGGAAAGAAGTGGCTCCCGGAAACGATGGGGCCGGGTTGCGCGTTCATCGACTACGACAACGATGGCTATCCCGACGTCATCCTGATCAACGGCGACGACTTTCCCGGACACCCGCACGGCGGGGCGACCACGCTCAAGCTCTACCACAACAACGGTAACGGTACGTTTACCGACGTTACGCGCAAGGCCGGCCTGGCTGTCCCCATGTTTGGCTTAGGAGTTGCCGTGGGAGACTACGACAACGACGGGTTTGACGACATCTTCGTCACCGCACTGGGCCAGAGTCACCTTTTTCACAACAACGGCAACGGCACGTTCACCGACGTCACCAAGTCCGCGGGAATGTGGGGCCCGAACGAGTTCTCGACGAGCGCAGCCTGGGTGGATTACGACCGCGACGGCAAACTCGATCTCGTGGTCGCGAACTACGTGCGGTGGAGTGAGCAGAGCGATCTCTACTGCACGCTCGACGGCGCGCACAAGTCGTACTGCACGCCCGAGTCGTACAAAGGCACGTCGTTGCGTCTGTGGCACAACCTGGGAGGCCGCAAGTTTGAAGACGCAACCCAGAAGGCCGGGCTGGGCGATCCCACTTCGAAGAGTCTGGGCATCGCGGTTCTCGACTACAACGGGGACGGCTGGCCCGACCTCGTGGTCGCGAACGATACGCAGCCCAACAAGCTCTACCTCAACAAGAAAGATGGAACCTTCGAGGAGCGTGGTGTTGCCGCAGGTATCGGTTTCAGCGAGGACGGCATTGCACGGGCGGGCATGGGCGTGGACGCGGCCGACTACGATCGCAGCGGTCACGCCAGCGTCATCATCAGCAACTTTGCCAACCAGATGGTCTCGCTCTATCACAACGAGGGCAACGGACTGTTCGTCGACGAAGCGCCGCAGTCGGAAGTTGGCCGGGCCACACTGGTCACGCTCGGTTTCGGCTGTTTCTTTTTCGATTACGACAACGACGGCTGGCAGGATATTTTCGTCGCCGACGGTCACATCGAAGATCAGATCGAGCGCGTGCAGAAGCGCGTGAGTTACGCTGAGCCTTCGCATCTGTTCCGCAATCTTGGTGGCGGAAAGTTCACCGAAGTCACGGCGCAGATGGGCAATGTCTTCGCTGCGCCAAAAGTGGCGCGGGCCGCGGCTTATGCTGACATCGACAACGACGGTTTCCTCGATGTTTTGCTAACCACGAACGCGGGGCCGGCTTACTTGTTCCACAACGAAGGCGGGACGAATCACAGTCTGCGCGTTAAACTGGTGGGCACGAAGTCGAACCGGGACGGCATTGGCGCAGTCGTCCGCGTGAGCGCTGGAAGTGATAAAGACAAACAGTGGAAGATGCTGCGCTCGGGTTCGAGTTACCTGGCGCAGAGCGAGCTGGTGTTGACCTTCGGCCTGAGCGCGCTTACGAAAGCTGACAGCGTTGAGATTCAATGGCCCAGCGGGCAGGTGGACAAGCTCTCAAACCTCAACGCTGGACAGGTTGTCACGGTCGAGGAAGGCAAGGGCGTTGTTGCGAATCGGCTCTACGGTAAAGCCCCGAAATAGCGAAAACTAAGAGGCACGAAGTTCCTCTATTCACTAGCGGAGAGCACCTCCTCTCCGGTTTCGGGCTGAGCCAAGAGTGCTGCACGCCCTCCCGTTTTGAAGAAAACTCGCGATCAGTCGGCCCGGCGTTAACCCACATCCCGTCGCATCATGAACCTCCTGTCCAATGACGGGCAACCCTGAAGTGATCCCAAAGTAAGAATTGCCGAAGACGCCTAACACCGATACGGTACGAGCATCCCAACGACAGCGCGTGTTCAATTCTCCCTTGTGTTGTTATACGGCCCGCTGTGACCACTCCTTGCAACAGTGAGGCCTCCTTGTGGCGAAGTCATTCAGGGCCGAGCTTCGTAAACAATATTGAAAGGCGTTTCTGTGGCCCGCCGGAAACGACTGAACCCAGCCGAGGTTACCACCTCCCGAATTCGGGTTTCTCCGGATTGCGCGCCCAGGCACAGTCCTACCTCCTGCGATCGTGAACAGGGAGTACATAGCAGTGTCGAAAATGAGTAATACACGCGCCCCACAGGATTCAGATTATCCTTCAACTCGTCATGCGCGAATGGTTCCACGATCATCCATGTCGCGTCATTTCTTAGCGAGCGTCGAACGTGGGCAGCGGCGCCAACGGGGTCGCCCATGTCGTGCAAGCAGTCGAACACGGCGACGAAGTCGTAGTCCTTCCCGGGGAAGTCCTTAGCTTTAGCCACCTCGAACGTGACCCGGTCCGCTAGTCCTTCACGCTTCGCCGTATCACGAGCTCCTTCGATCGATTTGTCGTGGTAATCGAATCCGAAGAAGGTGGAATTGGGAAATGCCTTCGCCATCAACATTGTGGATGCGCCACGCCGGTGCCGTAGAGGGTCATCAAAATGGTGCGATAGAAGGGAGTCGGCGCAGCCTCGATGAGCTGTGTTACTTCTTCCTGACTGAGAATGGTGGGTAGGCGATAGCGCTTCTTGGGATAGGGAGTGTCGGCAATGCTCCAGGACCTCTTGAGCGTCTGGATGTAGAGGAAACGCAGGGCGCAGAGATGGTTGGTTACCGAACCGGGCGTCAGTTTGTGCACGGTGAAGAGTTGGGCTTGGTACTCGCGGATGTGCTGCGGTCCCAGGCGATCGGGCGAGCGGTGGAAGTGCTGGGCGAACCGCTCGATGAAGCGAATGTAACGCTGTGTGGTAGCCTCTGAGTAATGACGTCGCTGGAGTTCCTCCAGCATCATTTTGCGTAGATGGGTCACAGGGACACCTCCTTGTGACCCACAATTTATCTGAGCCGAAAATCAGGACTGCCGACATCACCCACGCGGCAGCGTCCGCCGCGCCAGCGGCTTCGTTCTTACGGGCTAATCTGAAGCAATCCCGAGGTAAGAGTAGCCGACAACTGGTCCGGATTGAAAACTCTCCACATTGCCAATACAGAGGCCAGTACGACGCGAATTCCCGATAGGCAGCGTCTGTGGGCAAACCTAGATATTATTCTCAACAGACAGGTGGAAATAGGGGATGAGGTTTCAGCGAAACGAGATTCGTGTAGTTCTGTTTGATGTTGGAGGTGTGCTGGTCGAACTCTCCGGGCTAGAAATGCTGCTCTCGTGGCTCGGGCATCGCTTCAGCGCTGAGCAGATCCGCACGCTCTGGCTTACATCACCCACAGTTAGATCATTCGAGACTGGAAAGATGCAGCCCGAAGCTTTTGCTGAGCAGATGATCACCGAACTGAGCTTGCAGGTTGGCAGCGGAGAGTTTTTGACTGAGCTCTACACTCGGAGTCAACGAACATTGCCAGGAGCAGTCGAGCTGGTGAGACGTGTTCCCCCCTATTACGTACGCGCCACTCTATGCAATACCAACGCATTGCAGTGGCCGCGCTTGATAGAGCAACGCGACCTGATCGGCGCTTTTGATCATCATTTCGCTTCGCACCTGACTGGCAAGATCAAGCCCGATGAGGGAGCATTCCGACACGTTCTGGCTACACTCGGTTGTGAAGGTCCCGAGACGTTGTTCTTGGACGACAGCCAGCTTAACGTTGCGGCCGCAAAGAGAGTTGGGATGACCGCCTTCCAGGTACAGGGACCTGTTGAGGCCGAACACGCTCTGCGTGAGGCCGAAGTGCTGGGTGTGTAGCGAATTCGTAAATCAGGAGTCGACGATTGATCGTTTCCCACTGCCGCACATTATGGTTTCCCTGATCCGACGGTTGGCGAAAACGGGCTACTCTTCCCTAATCGTGTAAGGTAAGGTTTGCCGACCAACCATCCAGAATGGCCGTGTATGCTCAGAACTCCACTCGCGCCTGAAATGCAATCATTCGTGGACTGCTATCGCCACCCAAACCGACGCCCAGCAAGCCGGTCGGCGGAGCAGTTGTGTAAGTGAGCGCTCCAAAGCCAGTCTGCGTGGAAGGCTTTTCTGGAATACCGGCCAGCACCATGCTTGGCAGCCCAAAGTTCGGGTGGTTGAAGACATTGAAAAATTGACCCTCAAACCGCAGTTTCACACGCTCGGTCAAAGGGAACCATTTTGTCAGATAGAAGTCACTCCAGAGGAAATCTGGACCGCGCAGCGAATTGCGGCCGAGGCTTCCGAATTGGCAAGTGTGCGGGTTGTCGCCGCCAAAGCACTGCCCTGAACTCGGATCGACCGTCGATACAAAAGCGTCCGGATTAAGCCACTGCAGCGTTCCCGCTTGCGTTACACCCGGAACCGGATGGTGCTCATATAGCGGAACGCCCGGAACGACACTGGCGAACTGCGGCCCACTGCCCTGCACAATTCCCTCCGTTGCCCAGTGCTTGGATTGGCAGCTGAATAGGGCGTGCTCAGTACCGAGAACGGAACTCCGCTGTGCCAAAACGCCGTTCCAGAAATCTGCCACCCGTTGAGCGCGTAGCCCAGCGAATGACTGCGCACTCTGATCGGCAGCTGATAAACATATTGTGCGTTGAGATTGTGCCGGATGTCATAGTCGCAGGGACCATAATCGCGGGCCAGGTCTCCCGGCAGAGGCGAGAGAATCCCTCCCGCAGAGAACGGAAGAAAGCCTCCGTTCGAGACCGTATCCATGCAACGGCTCCAGGTGTAGTTGACCTGTCCTTGCAAGCCATGGCCGAGCCGCTTCATCGCGGTCAGTTGAAGACCGTCGTAGTGGCTGTTCGCACCGGTGGATAACTGTGTCACCGCGGCGAATCGCTCATCGGTAGGCTGCAGATAGGGAAATGGTGCAAAACAGCCCTGACACACGGTTTGGTAACCGTTGACTTGTGTTGAGTAGGGCTGATTCACGGCGCGCGTCCCGACATATTGTGCGTGTAAGCTAGCCGTCGTTCCGAATTGATGTTCGATTCCCAGGCTCCACTCCATGAAGTACGGCGCGTGGAGTTTGCCATCTGGAATGGCTGTGATCGCAACCGGTGGAAGAGAAGGCTGGCCCTGGGGAAATCCCGAAGTAAAAGTCTGATTGGCGGCAACGATTGCGCCGATTGCGCTGTTGGGCGCTCCCGGCGCTACGGCTGTGCCGCCCACGCTACCCAGCAATCCTCCCTGAAACGTCTTGTCGTAGGGAGGATTCGTGCCGATCAGGTCGGCCACCGTGCCCGGCAAGATATCGCTGAAAATGCCGAAGCCGGTGCGGAGCACTGATTTCGGCTCGAACTGCCACGCAATCGCCGTTCTCGGCTGCAGAATAGCCACCGGTGTGGACGAGAACAGATTGCCGAGATGAGTTTGAATAACGGTGTTCAACGGTTGATTGTCATGGGGAATGGAACTGAATGAGCCGCGAAGACGGGCGACTTGATCATGAGGATTCAGCGGATTGGAGTTGAAGGTGTCGCGCAGGCCAAACGTCCAAGTCAGAGTGCGAGTCACTTTCCAGGTGTCTTGCGCGTAGACATCGAGATTGAGAAAGTTGAAGGGCTCGTTTAAGTGCGAAGGGAACGTCTCCGACGCGGTGTTTGCCACTCCATCGATAAATTGCTGCAAGTTCGCGTAGGTCACGGTGGGAACCGTGCCTTCCCCGAAGTCGTAGTCGTTCAGGCGGAAGATGCGGATATTCGTTCCGAACCGTAGTTCGTGAGCGCCGCGGCTCCAGGCGAGGTTGTCATTGATGAAGAACCGGGATGCGCGCCTGCCTTGTACCCAAGTGTTGTCAAGCCCTCCAACGGGCGTGAAGGCGTTCGCGCCGCTACCCTGCAATACGATCGGGAAAGCCGAAAGGGTCTTCTGAAGGTTGCTTGGCCCAAACAAGCTTTCATACCAGGAGAACGCCGGGTTGAAGTAGTTCACCAGGTTCTGCGAGAAAACGTGCGTGTGTCCTGCGGCGAACGAATAAAGAGGTTGCGGCGAAAGCGCATTGAACACCGGGTTGATGGGATCCGTGTACGCGGCTTGCAGCCCGGTGTCCGACTGAAAACGAAACCATGCCGTATCTTTCTGGTTGACGTTGTAGTCGAGACGGACGGTCTGGACCTGCTCGTGGTCGTCGCTGGAGTGCGAGATGCTTTGCCGGTTGGCGCAACCATCCCCGGCGGCGCCAAGCGGGCAGCCAAGTATCGCCGTGGGTGTGCCGTTGGCATTTCCGTAGAGGTTGAACATCTGTTGATAGAACAAACAGTTCTCATTCGGATCGCTGGACCCGCAGCCGGTTGTTTGTCCCCCAGAGAGTTGCTGCAAGACGTATGCTTGGAACGCCGTACTGGGAACGATCGTCGGCGTGACGATGGGCAGTGCTATCCGCACCCATTCACTATCAAAGAAGAAGAACAGTTTGTCGTGCGCGATCGGCCCACCGACACTGCCTCCAAAATGGTTCACGGTCGCTCCCGGCTTGTGGTTTCCCGGCGTCGCGTTGGTAAAGTAGTCCGCTGCATTCAGCAGCGAACCATTCCACAGTTCATAGAGATTTCCGTGAAACTGATTCGTGCCGGACTTGGTGACGTAGTTGACCTGGGATGCTCCATACCGTCCCTGATCCACGGAATAGGAAAGCGTGTTGACCGTCACTTCTGAGATCGAATTCAATCCCAGGACAAGGTTGGTTGAGAGGCCGCTATTGAGATTCGTGAGCGGGTCGTTCGTTTCCAGCCCGTCGACGATGTAGCCGTTGGAGAGGGCGGGTAGCCCGTTGAATTCCACGTTGCCATAGCCGTTTGTGCCGCCAACGAAATCGTTGCCGCTGCCGGCCGTGTTGATGAGTGCTCCGGGCGAAAACTGCAGCGGGTAGGTTAGGTCACCGCCCGGATTCGGAAGGTCCTCCAGCGCCGAAGTATTCAGAGTTGTGGATGTGTTCGCGTTCTCCGGGTTGATGAGTGGAGCCTCGCTATTTACTTCAACTGTCTCATTTGATCGGGCCACTCTAAGCGTGAAATCCACTGTTTGCTTCTGGCCTAGGCCCGAAACGACGTTGTCATTCTGCTGCGGCTCGAAGCCTTGCGCTTCCGCTTTGACCGAGTAGGTGCCAGGCTTTAACTGCGGGAAGTTGAACCGGCCAGCGTCATCGGTCTTCGCGCTACGCCTCAGTCCAGTCTCAAGGTTGGTGATCGCCACTGTGGCGCCCGGCACGACCGCGCTTGGTTGTATCCCGAACTTGGCCAACGATGGCACTCGTGGTTTCGCCTTGTGCCAGTGCCTGAGAAGGAGGTAGAGATGCCACCATCGCGAGAATGAGCACCAGCCGATGGAAGTGCGTCATGTCTTTAGACTCATCTTTGTTTCCCTCGCAGGTCACAAACATCCCGACGTTCAACTTCGAGCTGGATTAACCAGTGATTATCTCTCATAGTTAACCATAGTTAATATAAATAGGCAAGCGAATGGGGAAAGAGTAGGAATAATGCCAAACTTCACATTGGCTTGGCGCTTATAGCAGGCGAGTAACGGGCAAAGCTTCCATAATCCGGCAAGGGAAGGGTTGCCGACCACTACCGGAACCCGCTAGACAGGCCCGCTTTGGAGTTGGAGAGTTGAAACGCGCTTCGCCGTTGTTGTCAGGGGACAATTGGCCTAAGGCCCGGCGACAACGCGCGCGCTTCCCTGCCCCGTAACTATCACCGCATTCCGATGAGGGGGCCGGCGCTAATGCCGATGGATTTCAGGTGGCCTCCGGCAAAACTGTAGTCGTAAGCGGGTTCGAGGAACCAGCCGAAACGGTGTTTGCGGGTCGGCCAGAACATGAAGTCTCCCGCCATTTCCCCGGAGATGGAGTTGGTCACTTTCCCGTTCTGTCTGAGGTGAACCCATTCTGGACCGACGCCCAGCATGAACTCTGCCTTTCCGTGATATGGTCCACGGCTTCTTGAAAAGTAGGTCGATGTCCCATCCCGTTGACTTACGAGTGTAGAAGGGCGACACGCCCGCCTCAAGTTTCACTAGTTCTCTATGGGTGTCACCTCCGCTGCAAGATTCGGAGCGAACGTTGCTGCGCCTCCGCTGAGGTTCCAGCTAACCGGGCTCGGTACCGGAAGCCTGAATATTAGTCATGGCAATGCTCCAGTGTTCAGAAAGCCAATTCGCTATCAGTCTACCTCCCCCCGATAATCTGAACTCGCGTATCGGTACTGGGAAATCTCATTGCAAGTCTTAGTGCTGTATCTGAAGCGCCCCCGAGTGAAGATCTATCGTTCCGATGGGCTGTGAAGGGGCGCTTCAGATACAGCGACTTGAAGGAAGCCGCCCCGCGGGACTATGGGATTTGTATCTGGATGGGGCGGTCTTGATCGTTTGTGAGTTTGCCGTTGCTGTCGGTGCGCTTTGGTTTCAGTTGCTGATGGCAGAGAGAATGGTCATGGGGAAGCGCATCGGAGAGTCTGGAGCGCACCACCATACTGCATTCTGACAAATGCGAGACACAGAACCAGTGTGCGCGCTGAAGCACGAGTGAGATTCGAGGCCGGAGATGTTGATTCAAGCGGCGCACCGGATGAGATGAGGCGGAGATCGCAGGAGGAGTTGAGCGGCGGAGAGGCGCTCGACAACCTGCATGGCTCCGCCGCAGAGCGGACAGTTCCATGTTGAGTGAGCGGGGAGCGTGGTCGGCGAAGCGGCACATACTGTCGGCTGATCGGATGGCTGGAGCAATCGGAAACAAAGCGGAAGGAGTTCTGCTCGCCGCCGGTTGGCGAGGAAGCCGAAGTTGCGGATGCGCATGAAGCCGCGCGGCAGCAGGTGCAGGAGGAAGCGGCGTAGGAACTCATCGACGGGCAGAGTCATCAGTCGCTTTTTGTTGCCATGAGCGGAGTCTCGCCAACGGAAGGTGACGTTGCCCTCGGAGAAAGCAACCAACCTGCTGTTGGAAATGGCGACGCGATGGGTGTAAGCGCCAAGATAGCGCAACACATGTTCTGGCCCGCCCAAAGGCCGTTTGGAATAGACGACCCAGTTGTGACGGAACAGTACCCGCAGCCACGAGGCAAAGGCGCCGGGTTCCGCAAGCGGTAAGAGATGTCCGTGGAACTGGAGTGCGCCGGTCTGAAAGGCGGTCTTGAGTCCGGCAACAAACTTGCCGCGAAAGACACGGCTGAGCACTTTGACGGGCAGGAAGAAGGAACGGCGCGTGGATATCCAGCGGGAGTGATTCGGGGCGAGGCCGCCAGCGGCCAGCACACAGTGAACATGGGGATGATGCTGCAGTCGCTGGTCCCAGGTGTGGAGCACACTGAAGAAGCCAATCTCTGCTCCAAGGTGCCGGGGATCGCGAGCGATCTCCTGCAGAGTTGCAGCGCTGGTGTGAAACAGCAGGTTGTAGATCAGGCGTTTATTCTGCAATGCCAGCGGAGCCAGTTCCCGTGGCAGGGTGAAGACGACGTGCACGTAGCTGGCGGGCAGCAACTCCCATTGCCGCGCCTGCAGCCAGCGCTGGCGGGCGTTGCCCTGGCATCGTGGACAATGCCGGTTGCGACACGAGTTGTACGAGATGGCAGTATGTCCGCAATCTGAGCACTGATCGCGATGTCCACCCAGCGCTGCGGTACGGCAGCGTGTGATGGCGAGCAACACCTTTTCGTGTTGGCCGTTAATCCACTTGCGACTGCGTTCAATGAAGGACTGTCCTGCACAGCGAACGATGTCGGCCACCTCCAGAGGTGGCCGCTTCATGCGTTCTGCGTCTGCTCTCCTTCTCCTCGGATCGTGAGTGCATCCAGCGGACTGCCGGTGGCACTGAGATGGCGCCGGGACAGATGCAGATAGATCGTCGTTTCCTCCAGATCGCGATGCCCCAGCAGCATCTGGATGGTTCTCAGGTCAGCACCGGCTTCGAGCAGGTGCGTGGCAAAGCAGTGGCGCAGAGTATGGGGATGGATCCGCTTGTGCTCAAGACCGGCGCCTTCGGCGGCCTGCTGACAGGCGTTCCAGAGAACCTTGGTGGAGACCGGATGACTCGCCGTATGCGATCGGTTGCCGGGAAACAGCCAATCGGTGGGCTTGCGTTTCAGCCCGCGCCAGTAGATGCGCAGAGCATCGAGCAGCTTCGGGCTGAGCATGACATCGCGGTCCTTGCGGCCCTTGCCTCCCCGAATATGAATGACCATGCGCCGACTGTCGATATCGCTGATCTTCAGGTGCGCCACTTCTGCGCGACGTGCGCCGGTGGCATACAGCGTCATCAACAGGATGCGATGAAAGGGAAACTCTGCCGCGTCGATCAGACGTGCGACTTCTTCCTGGCTCAGCACCTGCGGCAAGTGCAGCTCCTTCTTCGGGTAAGGCGTCTCCGCAATGCTCCAGTTTCTCTTTAACACGTGAATATAGAAGAAGCGTAAGGCGGCCAAGCGCACGATCACGGTGTTCGGGCTGAGCTTCAACTCCGTGAAAAGCATCGCCTGGTACTGGCGGATGTGTTCGGGACCGAGCTGATCGGGCGGACGATGGAAGTACTGGCTGAAGTGCTCAACTCCGTGGATATATGACTCAATCGTGGTCGTGGCGAAGTTACGGCGTCGCAACTCCTCCAGCATGATCTGGCGTAAGTGTGTCACAAAGATTTCCTCCTCTGCGACAACCTAGCTCAGATCACCTCGACCGTTGGCTCAGCAACACGCGAATGCGTCCGCCGCAAAGCGGCTTAGTTCAAGTCGGCTTCTGGGGCTCTGCCGGGACCGATGCTGCAGCGTCAAAACGGGCAGAGTGTTTCCGATTGCACGGTACTTCCGTCTCCCATGTTTTATTACTTCAGACATAATTGCGGCCGTGTCCAATCGAGTCCAAATTGGGGGTGTTGAAGGCGCCAGTCGCCCGATATGAGGACAAGCAAAAAATGACGACCCTAATACACGAACAGAACGAACTGACAACTCGAACCATCACGAAAATGGAGCCGCCCGAGTGGCTGCTCGCGTTCTCGAAGGAAATTGATGACAAAACGTTCGGCAAAGGCTTCAACTGCTTAGCCCATGAAAGGAGCTGTGAGCATGGCAGCGTAGCACTGGGGGAACTCGCAGGTACCGCTACCTGGGGCGGGAATGCATGCCCCCAAGCCGAACGGATCAGGGTCGCTGATTCATTGCCCGAGTTTGCCGTCCGTTGACAGTTCCAACATCCGCGCTCCTATTGGATGGTGATGGTCAGGTTCGCCGTGTGGCTAAGGGAGCCCGAGCTGGCCGTGATCGTCACGGTCGAGTTTCCGGTAATGACTTGGTTCAGAGCTGAAGAGGACGAGGCATTGTTGTTGGTGTCCCCACTATAACTGGCTGCGATGGTGTGGGTGCCCACGCTTAACGAACTAGTCTGCAACGAGGCAGCTCCACTTGCTACGGACGAACTGCCTAGCGTTGTTGCCCCGTCAGAAAAGGTCATCGTCCCAGTCACGGTGTTGGGTGATGCAACCGTGGCGGACAGAGTGACGCCGCTTCCGCTTGCGGCTTTCACCGATGAAGACGAGAGCGATGTTGTCGTACTCGCTTTCGTTATGTTGTGGCCGCCGCTACCTGATCCACAACCAACTGCAAGACTAACGATGCAGAGAACTGCCAGCGTGCCCGCAACTTTCATCCGTCGCCGCGTCCTTGGAACTCCGAGCAGGAAGACGCTGGCAACCAGGCTGAGGCCGCTCAGGGTCCACCAGCCTGCGGGATGCATGCGAGCTGCAACGCGGCTCATCGGCGAAGGCGCAGTTGTCATCAGAGTGACCGTGGTTGTGCCTGCGCCCGTCACCGAGCTCGGCGAGAAGGAGCAGGTCACCCCGGGCGGAAGAGTTCCGCAGGAGAATGTGACGCTTGAATCGAACTGAAATTGCGACGCGATGATGAAGTTTGCTGTTGCCGTTTGGCCGGCAGTGATCTGCAGCGGGGTCGTCGGACCAGTCACAGAATAATCCGGCGTCCCTACCACCGCAGCAAGAGTAGAGTTCGCCGTTTGGTAGTTAGACGCGTTGGCAGGTGTGAATGTAGCGGTGAGCACGTAATTCCCGGCCAACAACGTGCTCGTAGCCGTGATAGGAGCTGCTTGGCCTCCAGACCGGCTGAGCTGCGTAAGTGAAGGTTCCTGCTACTCCTCCTACGGTTGTGGCGTCGAGAACACCGGTGCCAATGGGAAGACCGGCGCCGAGGTTCGTGGTGCTGGGCAGCCAGCTAATTTGCGGCGTTGCCAAGACGCCGGATCCATTTAGCGTGATCGTAGCCGAGTTTGAACCCGTGTAGTTGTTGTCACCTCCGTAAGTGGCAACGACCTGCTGCGGCACGTCCGCACCGTCGACCGGAACATTCTTAAGCGCAGCTGTGGCCTGCATGCCGTTAAGATATGTGACCACATAGCCCGTGTCGTGGACGAAATCAGACTGCGCGACAACAACGTCGGGAGTCCCGTCGCCGTTCAAATCCCCGACCACAGCGGCTTGGCCGATGTTTTGTGGCAGCGTGTAGCTGGTGGGAGTTTGCAGGGTTCCGTCTCCGTTTCCGAGGAAGACTTGCAGTATTGCGGGAACGGCTGAATTCGAGAACATCGGTGCGACTACATCCAGTTTTCCGTCGCCATTCATATCGGCTAAATAAACTGTGGGGTTGCTGTACCCGCCAGTGGGGTAAGTGGTCATAGCTTGGAATGTTCCGTCGCCGTTGCCCAGCAATACGCCGAGTGTGGTGTCGCCGAAATTGGTCACCACGAGATCTGGTTTGCCGTCGTTGTTCATGTCTCCGATTGCAACGTTCCAGGGACTAAATCCGACCGGATAGAACTGCACCGTTTGGAACGTACCGTCGGGATTGCCAAGCAGCACGCCGAGATTGCCGCCCCAGTTGTCGACGACCACAAGGTCGAGATTGCCGTCGTTGTTCAGATCGCCGATCTTGAGGTCGTAGGGATAGTAGTTTCCGCTGGGAATGCCTGGATACACACCTCCTGCGGTGAATGTTCCATCGCCATTGCCAAAAGCGATCAGAACGTTACCGTAGTTGATGTCGAGAATCGCCAAGTCCATGACTCCGTTGTGGTTAAAGTCGCCCGCCACGCCGAAACTGGTGTACTGGTTGGTCTGATAGGTGATTTCTGGCTGGAATGTACCGTCGCCGTTGCCCAGAAGAATGCTCACAGTGCCGTTGGTGCCTGTATCTCCCTGATTGGTGACAGCGATGTCCGGAACGCCGTCGTTGTTGAAGTCGGCGACCACCACGCCGTCTGGAAAATATCCGGTCGGATACGCAACTGGCTTGTCAAAGGTACCATCGCCCTTGCCGATGTAGACGGTTGACGTACTCGATGCGAATTCCGCGTCGGAGGTGGCAATGTCTGGAATGCCATCTCCGTTGAAATCAGCAATGGCCATGCCGAAGGGGGTGCCGGGCCCGTTCACACTCATAATGGGCGCACCTAGAGTGGCGAGGGCCGTGGCAGGGTTGAGTGTTATCGCTCCCAGGTTCGCGGCCACACTGGTTTCGTTGAAGTTCACGGCTTGCGTTGGTGCAGTAGATCCATACGCCAGAACTTTCGCAGTGATGTCGTAATTCGCTGGATTGGTTGCGTCGGGCTGCGCGAAGACTGTCGTGACACTGCCGGTCTGGCCGGTGACGCTCACTGCAGCCGAGCTGGAAGTAGCAGGAGCCGCGCGCGCCCGTTATTCCTCCATAAACGGCCGTTACCGAGTGATTGCCCGGCCCCAAGCGAACTTTCAGGGTTGCCGTGCCGGGAGTGAAACCGGCTGCGGGATTGCTGCCAACCACCTGCGCTCTGCCGAGGACCCTTGTGCCATCGTAGAACGTAACCGTACCTCCGGGAGCGGTAAATCCTGTCGCCGTCGCTGTTGCAGTTAAGGTAATGGTCTGCCCCACCGTAGCCGTTGTGGGCGATGCCGTTAGCGAAGCAACGTTGGGCACTGCGGTCGCGGCGTAGTTGATGTTCAGCGCTGCGGAGGTTCCGGCGGAGTAGTTCCCGTCTCCACTGTAGGAGGCGGTGAAATTATTGGCTCCAGCAGTCAGCATTGTGCTCAAAACGGTGAAGCTCGCGGTGGCGTCGGATGCTCCGTTGCCTGGGTCAAGCACTGCTGTTGCCGGTGCCGAACCCAGCGTCGAGTTACCCAGGTAGAAAACAACGGTTCCGGTAGGAGAGCTCTGGAAGCTATGGGTTTGCACCAATGCGACGAGTGTCGCAGTCCCACTACCGGTCACGATCCCCGGATTCGAGATGAGCTTCACGGTCGGGTTGGCGTTTGCGACCGTAAAACTCGCAGAACCCTGGCTGGAGTTGTAGTTGTGGTCCCCTGAGTATTGCGCGGCGATTGTGTAAGAGCCCGCGCTATAAGCGGCGTTCCCATAGGAGGCGTAACCGCTCCCATTCAAAGTCGCGGTTTCTACGGTTGCAGTTCCATTTTTAAAGAGGATGCTGCCTGTCGGCACAACAAGTCCTGCTGGCGCGACTATGTTCGCCGCCACCACAACGTTGCTCCCGTAAGGTACGGAGGTCGGCGAAACCGCTACCCCACTCACGGGATCGGTTGCGGTCACCGAAACTGCGGTAGTACTGCTGGCGGGGCCGACGCTGATCGCCGCTCCTGAAGAGACACTGCTGGCGAAATTGCCATCGCCTGCGTAGCGGGCGTAGAGCGTGTAGCTTCCGGCCGGGAGCGTATTCACTGTTCCAGAGAACGAACCGTTCGTCAGTGTGACTCGGGCAATACCTTGAGAATTTGGATTATTGCTGTTGGTGACCAGCGCGACATCGCCGGTCGGTGTGCCGCTGCCGTTAGTTGCCGTCACGGTGATCGTGACATTCGCGGCCTGGCCGTAGGCCGAGCCGCTCGTAGGAGTCACAATCAGAGTCGTCATGGTCCCGGCAACAGTGACGCTGCTCCAAGTGTTGACGAGGTTCGCAATATTGACGGAGCCGAGACCGGTCGCTTGATCATACCCTTGAGTCGCTGCATAACCAGTCAGCGCACCGTCCGTACCGCTCGTCGTGGAAGTGCAGTTCGGCGAACCGCCCATGCAGGAGACGGCGTTGCTTCCCGCAGTAACGTCGTAG
The DNA here is from genome assembly GCA_963838015.1 of uncultured Acidobacteriaceae bacterium. Taxonomy (GTDB): domain Bacteria; phylum Acidobacteriota; class Terriglobia; order Terriglobales; family Acidobacteriaceae; genus Sulfotelmatobacter. The sequence continues at coordinate 927,140 of CAWIPG010000003.1, forward strand.
AAAACACACGAAGTTCCCACGCCGTAACCGTTGGACGCATTGCAGCTCGCAGTGTTGACGGAGTTGGGGTTGGCGGTGCTCCCGTATTCGTTTGCTGCGAGTGGATAGAGTACGTAGGCGGCTTGTCCCTGTGGACTACCGGTTTTCTGGTTCACCAGGCTCATTACGCCGGCAAACGCGGGAGACGCGGCCGATGTTCCTCCTACTACGGCGTAATAGCCATACTGGCAACTGCTTTCGAAGCAGAGGAGATAGCCATCGTGCGAGGCGGCGGTGAACGAGACATCCGGAATGTCGCGCGCCTGGTCATTCGGAATGCCGAAGACCCCAGTCTGCCATGACGGTTTGGGATACGCCCCCTGGCAACCGATGATGTTGAAATTGCTGTCGAAGGTCGCGTTGAGGCAGCCGCTTGCTCCGCCCGATCCCGCCCACAGGGTGGCTTGCGCAGGGCCTCCACAGGAAGCGTCTGTTGGAGCACAACTCTCGTTCCAAACCGCCTCGGGGACGTAGCTGTAAACCGAGGTGTTCGGAGCGGGAGTGGATTGATTCGAGCCCCAGTAGTTGGCGGAATCGTCGGTAAGTTCGTTTCCGCCGACCGCAAGATTGAAGGGCGTCGAAGCGAGTCCGTTGACTTGAAAACCTTGCGTAGCTATCGAAGGATTGTTGGCGTCGCCACTAGCGTCCTGAACGTCGCAGCCTGCTGACCCATTGTCGCCCGCGGCGACCATCGACGTGATGCCTTGGGCTGCAGCCTGCTCCCAGAGGTTGGAAAGAAATTGGTTTTCCGTCGTGCCCAGATAAGCTTCACATAGCGCATAGCTGGTGCTCATGACTGGCGCGAGATTGTTGTCGACGATATACAAATCTGATAGATCAACGCCGTCAGTGGTGGCTGTCGTTTGGGAGACGACCAGGTCGATCGTCGCCGCTGGAGCAAGAGCGGAGGACCACTCGACATCGAGCGTGTTCTCCACGATGTCCGCTGTCATGCCAGGATCTGGCCCGTTGTTGATTTGATTGAACGGGAAGGTACTCGCATAGGGAGCGGGCAGGAATGTTGACCGGAAGTCGGAGATGTCGGATGAAGCGACATCGCTTCGCCCTGCAATCGCGATTGTTTGGCCGGTGCCGTCAATCGGGCTGGTAGCGGTAATCAGGGGGGTCGCGTTGTAGATCGTCCAGAAATCGCCAGGAGCAAGGTAGTTTGAGCCGCCACTGGAAAACTCTGGTTTGACCGGGACAATCTTTGTCGTTCCACCTTCGTGCACCAGCTTGGCCTCTCCTACAAGCCGTGAGGTAGGGTGCTTCGCGAAATTATTTAGCGAAGCGACCCCAGCCACCACAGGAGCCAACGCAACCGGAATCTGGGGAGAGCTGGCATTGGCCCAGTACTTTTCTGTTCCCACCTGATACTGATGAATCTGTGTACGGAAAGCCTGCTGGACCTGGGCGGCTGTCCCGGAGAACTCAATGACAGTACGACCACGCGGAAGTTTCGTTACCTGAAATCCGTTCTGTTTGAGCCAGTTCGTAATTTGAGCCACGTCCGATGAGGCAGGACCAAACTGCTTGCCGAATTGGTCGGGCGTCAGCCACTTGTGAAAATCAGGGGATTTAGGATTGTGCATCGACGCGATCAGGGATTGCAGGGCCAGTTCCTGCTGCGGGCTCCTTTTCAGGACCAATAGCATGCGTTCCATAGGAAGTGATGCGGGAGCAGCGCCTTTATCGTATTGCGGCCGAGCCAATGGATGAACGTTCCCGGGCAAGGAAATGATCTGCGCGTTGTCGACGGGCTGCGTGATGCGCGGCGCGGTCTGTGCCGCAGCCGAAATCGTAACGGCCAACAACGCTAAAGCTCCGAGATACAATCCGATGCGCATATTTCTCTTGGAGGGCATGATGAAAAAAAACTCCCAGTGCTTGAAGTTATAGTGTTCGAAGTTATTGCGTGTCGTGCACGTCACCCGAAAGGTTGAAGCAGCCGGAGCGGAGAGCGGCTCTCGGCAAAAACGCTGGTCACCAGAGGGTTCCGTCGCGTCCATGGGAGCGTCGCTACTCCAGCTTCCGGTGCTCCGGTGCCAACCCCCTCAGTTGTCGGTTTGCTGTCGTGGCCACCGGAGTGCGGGACTTTATCCGAGTTTGCACTTCTGTGCAATGCCACCACAGCCTTTGTTGCGTCACATTTTTATCCGGATAAAACCCGAATAGAATCAATCAATTGAGACGGGATATCCTCATCGATGGTGGACCCTGCAACCGAATTTCTCGCGCCTTAAGCCTGCTTAGCGAGATCCATTTTATGAAGTCGGCCGTCGGTGGTGTATCGATTAGAATAGCTGAGCGCCATGGGGTCCACTTTCACACCGCGGAGCTTCACTTTTTCGGCTCTAGTTTTTGACGTCGAAAGCGGCGAACTCACGCGAAATGGCGTCAAGCTGCGGGTGCCCGAGCAAACGGCCCGAGTCCTGATCATCCTGCTGGAGAGAGCCGGCAACGTCGTCACTCGAGAGGAATTGAGGCGCCTCCTTTGGCCGAGCGGTGAATTTCTCGATTACGACCACTCGATCAATAATTCCATCAGCCAATTGCGCGATGTCTTGCGGGACGATTCTCGCACGCCTCGCTTTATCGAAACGATTCCCAAGAAAGGGTATCGGTTCCTGGCAGAGGTGCGTACCCTCCCTGTTCGACCCACCGAAGATTTCGCGGAAATCGATTCCTCAGCCGGGCGCCCTGAAGCCGTCGTTGTCGAGCAACCGTCAGGGGGCAATGCGCAAAATGAGCCCAGGGTGGGAGTTCGCAGTCATGGAGTGTCGCGACTTTGGTCGTGGAAGTGGTTGATCACGTCAGCTTGTGTGCTCATTACCACTTTCGGAGCGTATTTTTTTGTTCATCACAGATTCGCGCCTGTTCACGCCGCAGATATTTATGTTGGCATCGCCCCATTCGAGACTTCGGGTCCGGACGCGGAGCAGTTAGCGGAGAGTTTTCGGCTCGATCTGACCGATGCGGTTTCGCAACTGCCCTCGGTACAAGTGCGTGCAGCACATTCCTTTCCTACAGGGAAGCGCGATGATGCCGGCATCCCAGCGCTCGCGCACAATCTGCAAATCGACACCGTGGTTTTTGGAGAGTTCACCGTCGAGGGAAATGATTGCCTGATCCAGTTCGAGCTGGTGCGTGGGCGCGATGCCATTCATCTTGCTTCGCTGCAATATCGAGGAACGAAAGCAGAGCTGTCCGCGATCCGCGACAAGGCGCAACGCGACATATTCACTCGCCTGAACCCTGCTTCCAGCACTGAGCGTCCCGCCCACGGTAATACCGAGAACCCGCGAGCCTATGAGGCGTACCTGCGCGCGCGTTATCACCTGTCACAGTGGACCGATGACTCTCTGCTCAAAGCGCTGCAGGAATTTGAAGTCGCTTCGGGCGAGGATCCAGGTTTTGCCAAGGCCTATGCCGGCATGGCGAGCACTTATTTCGTTCTGGCTCAACACGAAGCGAAGCCGAAACCAGAAAGCTATCGCAAGTCGAGAGAATTTGCCGAGAAAGCAGTGCAGATGGATCCTTCGCTCGCGGAAGGACACGCGATGCTCGGGCAAATTGCACTCAATCAGGATTGGAACTTTCAACTAGCGGAGAAAGAACTACGGCAGGCGGTTGAACTCGAGCCCAATCAGGCTATCTATCATCTCTGGTTTTCGATTTTACTCTGTGTCCAGGGGCGTTTCGAAGAAAGCCTGCGGCAGATTGATCTTGCCCACGCCGCCGACTCATTCTGGCCTCCGGTGTACATGACGGAGATTTTTCTCGCGGGCGCAGCGCGACAATATTCCAGATCGATTGATGCAGGCAAGAAATTGATCGCATTCATGCCTGATTGGCCACTGGCCTATGATCAACTCGGGCTGACGTTGTGGTACTCAGGGCGGTATACCGACGCGATTGAGGCGTGGCACAAAATGGCGCTGCTGGAGAAGGATGCGGCCCGCTTAGACCTTGAGAATCGCGGACTGGAAGCGTTCCGCCGCGGCGGGGTTCCCGCGTACGCCCAGGTTCGTCTCGACGCTGCCGAGAGCGGTGTACATTGGGCTCACGCCGAAAATGATTTCGATCTTGCGGAGTGGTCTTTCTACGCCGGATTACGTGAAAAAGCGCTCATCGCACTTGAAACTAAGGTTGCTCGCCACGACCCCGGTTCACTGCAGATTGCCATCAACCCCACTTACGATAACCTCCATCGGGATCCGCGCTTTCTCGCTCTTCTCAGCCACATTGGTGTCAGTCTTCCGAGTGTGTATCCAGGACCTTCTTCTGACGCTTCGTCGAAGTAGCCGGCGACCTTTTCTGGTTTTGTCGATGAATCAATTTGACTTGCCTGATTTGCGTGGGTCCTGCGCGACTTCCACATACTTGGTAGAAGATGGACCAAAACCTGTGATCTGAACGCCGACAGGTTCATCCAGTCTCTGCGAAGTGGTTCCGAGAAGGCGGTTCGGTGTAGAAACTGCCCGATGGTAGGACCTTCAGCTTCGCCTCATCAAACTTATCACCGTACCCGATGTGCCACGTACCGGAAATCACTGTCGCAACTCCGGCATGCGGGCTTACAGTGTTTGCCCGATTGACGCTCTCAAATCATTGGTGTTCGATCGGTCAGGATTCTGCATATGGCTGTGAAGCCAGTTATCAAAGGTGTGCACATAATCCCGATGGGATTCTCAAACGCCTTCCTGATCGAGGGTGACGACGGGTTGACACTTATCGACGCTGGTTTCCCGAATAAGGAGGCAGCCGTCTTCAGGGCGATCCGCCGGCTTGGCCGTTCGCCAGACCAACTCAAGCACTTGATTTTTACGCACGGCCACCCGGATCACATTGGCAGCGCAGCTGCTATCGTGCGCCAAACCAATGCGAAGACCTACATGCACCCGCTGGATATCCCTCTGGCCGAGCGAGGAGGTCCCTTTCGGCCTCTCACGCCGGCACCTGGTCTGTTGCGCCGGGTGATGTGCAAGGTGTTCTTCCATCCCAACGAACGACTCGATCCGGTTGCCATCGACCAGCCTTTGATACCTGGGGAAATATTGCCCATCGCTGGTGGATTCGAGGTTATTTATGTTCCAGGGCACTGCGCAGGGCAAGTCGCCCTGCTGTGGCGTCCGGGACGAATGCTGTTCGCGGGCGACGTGTGCATGAACGTCATGGGCCTTGGTGATCCCGTCGGCTTCGAGAGTTTGAAGGAAGGCCGTGCAAGCCAGCGAAAGGTTGCGAGTCTTGCATTCGATGCGGCCGGGTTCGGTCATGGCGAACCTATCGCCCGTGATGCGTCAACGTGTTTCCGCAACAAGTACGGCCAAAATCCAGAGCACGTACATCAACAGCGATCGGCAGCTTAATGTTCCGATCCCGGCCCGGTTGGTCGGCCGCTCTTATCGAGTCTAAAGACGTGGCAAAGCGCCACTGCGTTCGCACATTAACCAGAGATTCTTCTTCATAGTTAACCATCACTAATAACGAACTGGCAAGGGCGGGCGCGAACCTGACAAGGTCGGCGATTTGCACCCGAGTAACGGGCAAACAGCAAGTAATCCCATAACGGGGAAGCCAAGCTTTGAGATCGGTCTGACTGGCTCCGCTTATCAAAACGGTGGTAGGCTTTCGCATGTGAGAGGTCGTCTCCAGTGAAATTTCTTTCAGTTGACGTGTTTCTATTGCTGGCCGTAGCTTCATTCGCTGGAACCGCAAGGATTGTTGCTCAGTCAACCCATGATGCCGTCCTTCTCGAGCTTCAGCGCCTCGAAACCGTCTGGAATGAAGCTCACGAACAAGGGGACGCTGATGCCTTGGAAAAGTTGTGGGCAGACGACATTGAAGTCGCCGTTCCGAAGATGCCTGTAATGACCAAAGCTGACGCCCTCAAATTTGCGAGTTCCGGTCGGATGAAGTTCCTGACCTATAAGACTTCAGAGGTTCACTTTCGGGTGTATAACAATGCTGCGGTTGTCACAGGACGTTTGCGGCGAACGCGCTCAATGAACGGACAGGAAATATCTGATGACTGGCGTTTCACCAAGATGTATGTTCGCGAGACGGGGCAGTGGCGCGTGGTTTCATTTCACGCTTCGGAAGCAGCGCAACCTTAACAGTGCGGACGATGACGGACTATGGGTTGATGGTTAGCCTACATAGTCACAGCCGACGCCCTCTTTGGGAGCAGGAGCCTAATACAACAAATGGTAAGTTCCACGCTGAAACTGGCGATGCCTCAGGACCGCCTGTCGAAGAGATTTTGTTTCCGTAAGTCCTGCTTTTCAGCAGCAAAATTGTACGATAATTGTACGATGGATAGGCTTGTGTAGGCCTTTTGGCACTTTCTTCCTTTTGTAGAATCAGTAAGTTACAGAATCTAAAAGAGGATGGAAGGTTCGACTCCCGCCGCCTCCACCACTATCTCATTTAGCATCAATTGTTGACGAGAGTATTTTAATTTCGCACGCCAGTCTTGGCGTGGCGGCCTCCGTCAGTCGCTTTCTTCAGCGTCCTTTATTAGTGGTTTGGACGGCATATAAAGAGGTGCGCGCGAGCACGAACAAGGTGTAGCCGTCACGGCCCCCGAACAATAGTTGCGACGGCCGTTCCGGAACGTCAATGGTATCGATCAGATGGCCCGACGGGTCGTATACAAAAATCTGACCGGCAGCAATGTACACGTTGCCTTTGTCGTCGACTGCCACGCTTTCTCCACCTTGTTCAGTAAAGAGCTTCAAGTCCGACAACGTTCCATCGGGTTCGACTGTCGCCGCATAAGTCTTCTCGCCATTTTCATCGGAAACATAGAAGGGCCGGCCCACAACAGCAGGGGCGAAACCAAAGGCCCGCAGCATGTTGTTCAGCTTCGAACCATAATAGAGTTCGCCGGTTACAAAGTTTGATCCCGCGGGAAGGAACGCCGTCCCGTCAGGAGAGATGAACTGGTAGGGCTGCGTTACCCGTACCGTCTCGAGAAAATCGTTTTCGTTTCGCCAGTAGTCGACGGGCAAGACCGGCGTCAATCCTGGGCGCGGAGCGGACGGAACAGCGGTCAGCAGAGTGATATCGTCATCCTGCGCGCCGGGTTTGAAGGCGTATACAGTTCCGTTTCCCGCATAGGAGACCACCATCAAATCGCCGGACTTATCAAAAAATAATTGGACCGGATCCAGCGGATTGTCGCGTACCTTCGAGAGTTGATGGGTTAGAGCCGACCAGCTATAGATCGTCTGCCATCTGGCGTCCACGAAATAGACATTGCCTGAGCTGTCGACAGCTCCGCCGGAAATATTGAAGAAACCACCAGCGAGTTTTTCAAGGTTTGCGCCTTTAGCAAGGACATGCGAAGGATGCGGTAAATTGGCGGCAGGGGCGTTGCCGGAGACCGTCAACCAGGAGAATTCGCGCTGCCGTATTTCGATGCTGTGGGTTTCGTCGTAAACCGTGTTATCAAATGACACCTTGCTATCGCTATAGCAATGGATGTTGCGAAATCGTATGTTGTTGGAATTTGTAATCTTGATCGCGTAAGGGAAAGTCTGATAGGAGCTTACGACGCGATACATGTGCAGATTTGCAACGGTGATATTGCTCGAATCCCGGATGTCGAGCGGGAGGGCGAATCCGCCCTCGCCGCGCTCTTCTTCGGTTTGGAGCGCATAGATCTGCCAGTTGGAAGCATGATTGAAGACTACTTCGTTGCGAACGTGATGCTCGCTCGAAAGTTCGTAAATTCTGCCTTCGGTGGAAGTATCCGAGATGTAGAGGCCGGCTTGTGCGAAGGTGCTGGGGGTCCAGAGGCCGACGAAAGTGCCGCCGCCGGTGATCCACAAGCTGGGATACTGTCCGTCCCAGCGGCGATTCAGATTGGAATCGGCGGTGTGGGTGTTGTTATAAATCTCGTGCCAACTTTTGGAACTCTCTGCCGCCGTAGCGTTCGGATCGATGGTGCCATGACCGCCCAGAAAGCGGACATCGTTCATCATCGAATCCTTGCCGGCCATCCACTTCGCCGCCACCGCACGCGGATTAATGCCGTTGGTGTAGAGGCCGATGCCGGTCACGATGTTCGTACCGTCTTTTGGGGCTTCAAGCAGCGGCTTGGGACTGCCGACGCCTTGAAAGGCTGGGGTTGAATCCGCAAGCAGTATCCGCGTGACGCTCGGATGCAGCCCGATGAGAACCGTATCCGGCCTGAGCGTGATGGTGTCGGTCACGCGATACTGGCCGGAGGGCAGGTAAATCGTGCGGTATTGAGCGATTGCTTTCCTAAGCGCTTCAGTATCGTCGGTTGTGCCGTCACCTTTAGCGCCAAGGGAGCGGATATTGACCCAAGTATCGATCGGCGGCAGATCCAGGATGTCGGACTTGGCTGGCTTTGGTAGCGCGCTCAATGCCGAGGTTTCATAAACGTCCTGAATCGCAGGTGCCGCGCCAATGTCCTCATAGTGAAGGCCATGTGAAAAGGTCTTTACCTCGTATATTTCTGCCGGACCTGCGATGCGCTTTCCGCTCTCGCGATAAGCCACAAAAACAGGGACCTTCCGGCAGATGACGCTTTCCATGTTGATCTCGGTGCGGGCGCTGTTCTCATTGCTGATGATAATGGCGGGCCCGGTAACGTTCTCCATGCGCCCGTCTTTCACCCACAGTTCGTCAGAGTACTGAGCATCAATGGAAATCGCAGTAGGGACATTCTTGAATTGCGGGCGGATCAGCGTGAGCCCGGCTTCGTGTTCCCGGATGGCGGCTTCGCGCTGGCCTTCGAAGGTCGCGTCGATAATTGTGAATTGCCACCCTGGGGAAGGCTTGCGAGTCCAGATGCCGTACTGGCCCCCGTAAAAATGCAGGTCTTGCGCGACGTTTCCACCATCGTGAATTCCGGCAAGTCCCGAGCCGATGTGAAAATCCATGTGAGCGAGAAAACAATGCTGGGCATAGTGGGCACGGATGCCCACAGCGCCGGGGTTTCCGTCCTGAATTTCAATATCGATATTGCTGATTGCGGAATAGAACGTGCCCGGATTGGCGTCTGGCGGAGGCACAGGAACGCTCGGGCGGGCACCCGCGAAAAACAACATATACGAGGGCCCCTGCTGAAAACCCGGAGTGTTGGCGGCGAGCACAAAGGCGGGACGCGTGGGCCCGTAACCCGATCAGCCGGATTCCAGGCCAGATATAGACGGTCCTGCTCAAACGATAGCGGCCCGGGGGAATGAACAGGATGCCCTGATTGGTCTTCTCCTGAATCTGATTGATGGCTTGCTGTAAGACGGCGGAATCATCCGCGATTCCGTCGCCCTTCACGGCAAAATTCTCCTGCGTCAGGTAAATTGCTTTTGGATCATCCAGGCGGGCGGGGTAGTAAGAGCTGGCTAGGAGCGGGACGACCGATGAAAATATCGCCGCTGCAAGAAGTGTCTTCCTCATCGCGATGCTCGTTGTAAAGAAGCTAGTGAGATAAAGTCAGTTCCTGAAATTGCTGGCGCTGCCTAACGCCCTCTTAGCATATCTTCTCTGGCTATTTCTCGGGATTCGCATCGACGTTTTCGTCCACCGCCTCGTCCTGATGCAAATCGTGATAAATCTTCCGAAGCTTCTCCTTCATCTGGTTGTACTTCTGATATTCCTCGAGTTCGTGTTTGGCGTCGGCGGTGCGCCCCTCCTGTCGATAGACCGTAGCCAGGCGGAAGTGAGCCATGGCGCTGGTGGGGTCGAGTTCAATCGCGTGCTGCAGCAGCGGCTCGGCTTTTTGCGGTTGATCCATCGCCATCAAAACCTTGGCCAAGCCGATGTTGGCTTCGGGATCGCCCGGCTGCAGCTTGACGGCCCGGGTGTAACGCTCGAAAGCTTCCTTGAAATCGGATCGTTGAAAGGCGATATCTCCCAGCCTGCATTCAGACTGTTCATCAAAGGGATTGGCCTCCAGGGCCGCCTTGTATTCTTTCTCGGCTTCTTCCCGGCCCTCCGCTGTCGACGAAGTCCTGAGCATATCGGCGAGCTCAAAATGTAATCCGGGAAGCGTGGGGTCAATCTTGAGCGCAGCCCGGTAGTGCTCGATGGCTTCCGCGGCGTTCCCGCGCTTCGCCAGTTCGTGCGCCATCGCCTGCTGCATGCGGGCGGAATTCGGATCCACAACCGACAAGCTCAGCAGCGACTCGTTGGCAAGATCGGAATAGATTCGATACGCGGTGTAGAGAACAGCTTCGTTGGTAGGCTCCAGCTTTCGAAGCTCGCTCACGATGGCCGCGGCTTTATCCAGATCGCCCGTCCCAGAGTCGATTTCGATCAGCTCCATCCCAGTCTCGATCCGAATCTTCTCTTCCTGCACGTTTGGAAACGCTTTTTCCAGATCGCGGCGAGCCCGCGGTGATGTCGCCCGTGCGTTTCTCGGCGATGCCCAGAAGAGATTGCGTCTTCCACAAGGTAGGCCGCAGTTTCAGCGCAGCGCGGAGCTGCGGAATCGCATTCGTATAGTCTCCCTGGAAGAACAGCACCGTGCCCAGGTTGCCGCGAGCATCCACGTTATTCGGATCAAGGGCAACAATGGCTTTAAATTCCGGTACCGCCAGATCGGGTCTGTTCTGCTTTCAGATATTCCGCAGCCTGTGCGGTTGTGCGATTCGATCTGCTGCTGGCGGCTCGGGCTGGATTGAGAGAAGCAGACGGCAACCCCAGACAGAGAACCACCCAGAACAAGACAACGACCTGCTTTTGTCCTCATGTCACGATTGTACGGCGGACGAATCGTGTCTTAGCATCTCGACCGTCTGCCGCAAAAAAGTGAGGACGGCGGCACGCCGCCGTCCTTATTGGTTACGCGAGCGCGGTTAGAAGAATACCCGCGCGCCCAGTTGGATCGTACGCGGCCCGTTCGCGAGTTGCGTGATGTTGGCCGCGCTGGTCGGACTATTAATGTCAGGATTGCCGTTCGGTCCGCCAGTGCCAGGTAGTGAGAAGCTCGGATGGTTAAAGACGTTAACAAAGTCTCCGCGTAAGCGTGAGCCCAGCTCGTTCCTTGTAATGCCAGGTCTTCGCCAGAGACAGGTTAACATCGGACAGTTTTGGCCCGAAGAGCGTGTTTCTGCGTCCATACCCGAACGACCCGTTGCCCTGCTCGGCTGGGGTCTCAAAGGCTGCAGGGTTGAACCAGCAGGTCACGGTGTGTGTCGCTCGCGCCGTTGGGGCAGGTGCCTGACCAGGGGGATACACCTGCAATGGGGTTGGCAAACGCAGTGCCGGCCTGCGAATAGTCGTTATCACCGGCGTCCTGCACCGTGAACGGAGTGCCGCTCTGGTAGATAAACGTCCCGGACAGGCGCCATCCGCCAAGCACAGCCGTCGAGGATTGCATTCTGGTTCATAAAGGGCTTGCCCATGCCAAACGGCAGCTCGTATACCGCAGTCCCTTTGAGCGCTTGCGGGATGTCGAAGTTCGAGTTGCCGTAGTTAGCGGAGGGATTGTTTCCGATTTGCCAAACCTGAGCCCCGGCGGTGCTGCCCCATCCGGCCGAGTCCTGGTCATCCAGGAAATGCGACCAAGCATAGTTAACATCGAAGGTCAGCCCGTAGGAAGAACGCTTCCGCACGTCGAGTTGCAACGAATTGTAGTTGGAGATGCCGTTGAAGCTTGAGCCAGAAAGGCTTCCAAACGCCGGATATGGGCGCGCGCAAGGAGGGGTGAGGGGGTTCGTGCTTGATAAGGGTGTTGCGGGTGTTGCCCCGTTACAGCCCGATATATCGTTCGAGGCCAGCAGGGCCGTGTTGGTGATTTGGTTCGCGTCGGTTTTGTATTGCAGATTCATCCCGTGACTGCCGACGTAAGCAGCCGACACCGCAAAGTCCCTCGCGAACTGGCGTTCGATAGAGAGGTTCCATTCCCAGATCTCTCCCGGCCGGATGTCGTAGGGTTCGTAAGGTGGACTAAAGACGGGATTGGTGGTGTAGGACGCCGGATTCTTCGAGCCCTGAATGTAAGGCAGGGCGTTGGCCATCATCTGTAGCGCTCGAGCTTAAATAGAGCGGGGTAGTGTTGCCGGTACCGGAAATCCAGCCGATGTCCCCGGCGCCGCTGAGAGGGTCGCTGATGTTGCCCTGAGAGGTCGCGCCGAAGCCCATTTGCGCACCACCCTCACCGCCGTAGAGATCCATGCTGTAGTTATAGGCGTAGAACCCTGCACCGCCTCGGATGACGGTGTCGTTCTTGAGCGACCAGGCAAAGCCCACGCGAGGGAGGAAGATGTTCCAAACCGGCTTCTGCAAGGTGGTTCGGTTATCCTGAGGGGCAATCCATATCGAGCCCAGGGTGCCCGCGAAGGGGCCGGTGGGATTGACGAGATTCTGGTCGAAATCGCCAAGTTTATTCTGTACCTCGCTCATGCCCGTGTTCCCCTCCCAGCGCAAGCCGACGTTGAGGGTAAGATTGGGCTTGATTTTCCAGTCGTCTTGAGCGAAGGCCTGCGGACTCTTCAGCCGCATGCCGGTCAGGCCCTGATTGTTCGCGGACCAGGCCGCAACGTTGCCGAGCAGGAAATCCGCGAAGCCCGAGCCCGTGCTTCCGGTATTCAGCGTGGTTACGCCGTTGACGGTTTGTACGCCTGCGGTGTATTGCCCGGTAAAACCGTAGTTGCCGGCGCTGTTGGAGCCCCAAGCCGTGGTGTTGCCCTCGGCCATCAACACCTCAATCCCGAAATGCAGAACGTGCTTGCCCTTAACCAGCGTCACCATATCGGAGGGGTCAAACGAGTTCTCGATGTAAATGGCGTCCGTGGCGGGCGACAAGGTGCTTACGTTGTACGGGCCGCCGAATCCACCATAAATGCTTGAGTTGCCGATGAAGGGGAATTGGTTGAAATGGGTACCTTGCAGGCCAAATGCCGTTGCGGGGTTCAATCCGAGGGACTGCGGATTGGAACCAGTTGCCTTGCTTGGTATAACCCATCCGGATTTCGTTGACGATCGTCGGCGTGATCGTCCAGGTTTCGGTGACCTGCGTGTTCCAACCGTCCACGTCCCCGCTACCGCAATTCAGCGGGCAGTTGAACAGGCCGTTGTCGACCCCGGGGTTATCTTTCTGGCTAATTGAGAACATGATGCGGTGCTTCGCGCTCAGGTCGTAGTCCAACCGCCCAAAATATCGGTGAACCGGGGAGGGAGTTTTAGGCGCGATTGTAGAGTTACTTGAACACTCGTTCGGGTACCCACTCCCAGCGTTGCATGTTCCCACCCCTTGCGGTACGGTGGGCCAGCCATACATAGAAGCCATAATGGCCTTCGCCACGGGGTCGATTCGGCTGGGTATGCCGCCGCAGTTGGTGCCGTCGGAATGATGTTAGGCCGCCGCTCGGCGGAAATGCGTGCGATTAAGGGGACCCGTGGTGACTGCACATCCGTCCAGCGGCGAGGACACCCGGTTGTGGTGAGCGGGTCATAAATGGGCTGCATGCCGGCGAAATTGCCCGCTTCCATGGCGGCCGTAGGAACGGTAGCGAAGTTGTTCGTCCCGTTGTTGTACACGGTGTTATTGACGATCCTGTCTATGTCGAAGAAGAAAAAGAGCTTGTTCTTGAGGATAGGCCCGCCGACCGAGGCGCCAAACTGGTCGTACCGCAAATAGGGCACTTGCGCCGCTGGGTTAGGAATTTGGGGGCCCGTGGGGTTCAGTGCGTTTGTAGTCAACTTAGGCTGCTGATCACCGAAATAGGTGTTGGCGTTTAGAAAGTTCTGCGAGAAAAACTCATAACCGGACCCATGCCAACCGTTGGTTCCACTCTTGCTGATCTGGTTGAACATGACGCCGCCCATGCCATATTGCGCCGAGAAGGACGAGGTGTTGATCTGAACTTCCTGAATGGTTTCGAAGATCTCATCGTCGTTGTTGTAGCTCGCCGGCAGTAAGGTGCTGGCCCCGTCCTGAAGGAAGTTGCCGAAGTTCGGCAGATTGCCGTTGATGGAAACCGCGTCGCCGGCATTCCAGGCGCCCCCGGCCTGCGAGGTCCGCCCGTTTGTAGTGCCTGCCAGCGCCCGGCAGGTAGATGTTGAAAGAAGCCCAGTCTGCGCCGGTGATGCCGCCCCCAGACTGGGGCAGCTCTGATATGGTTTTGAAATCCATAACAGTACCCTGCTGGCCGGTTTCGGTCTCCACCAGCGGCGCGCCTCCGGCTTCGACCGTAATCGTCTCCGATATAGAGCCAACTTCCAGGCTGGCATCCTCAGTGATCACATTCACTTGCAGCGGGATGGGACCGCGCACCAGCTTCTTGAATCCCTTGGCGGTAAAGCTGATGGTGTAGTTTCCCGCAGGCGTCGAAACCGTGTCGTAGATGCCGTCCTTGTTGGTGACGAAATTCTTCGTTTCCCCGTGTTGATATTGGTGAGAGTAACGGTTACACCCGGCAGCACCGCTCCCCCAGCCGACACCGTGCCGCGAATCTCGCCGGTGTTTCTACTTTGTGAAAATGCTGATGCTGACACGAACAGCAGAAGACACAAGGCAAGCGCCCAGCGAACGAAGCTCATCATGGAGTTCTCCCACGCTAGAAGTTGGTCCCGTCCACAGAGACGGGCTTTTGACACAGCAGATCAGATTTCCCCAGCCGTACGCCAGTTCCGCCAAAAATCGCCCGAGATGCGAAGGTGACGAAGAATATCGTTCTTTTACTGGCTGTTTCAGCTAGTACTTCTGTACTATTCCACTCTGCACGAAAGGTTTAGTCCCAAACGCCTTTCGTTGTCAAGAGAAAAATACAGAGCAATATCGATATTCTTACGGGGAAATCGCAACATCAGGATTTTTATTCTGCAACTGCCTGAGATGCAATCCGGGCCCGACGCAGAGAAGATCGAACGCCGGGCAAAGATCAGGACAGTACTGATATAGTCTTTCGGGATGAAGCCTCAAACGAAAAAGGGAGATCGGGGCAAAAAGGCGGCGGTGACGCTGAAATCGGTAGCGGAACGTGTCGGGCTTACCGCCAGCACGGTTTCGGCCGTTCTGAACAATTCTTCGGCTTCGCAGTCCGTCCCGGAGCGCACAAAAAACAGAATTTTGGCGGCGGCCCGCGACCTCAACTATCGGCCCAATTTCTTCGCCCGCTCCCTGCGGGTTAAGCGCACCTACACGATTGGGGTGCTTCTGGCGGAAATCGGCGATGCTTACGGTTCTGTCGTGATTAGCGGCATGGAACGTTATCTTCGAGAGCAGAATTTCTTCTTTCTTACTGTAGTTCACCGCCACGACAAGAAACTGCTGGCAACTTACTCGACTATGCTTCTGGAACGCGGGGTCGAAGGGTTCATCACGGTGGACACTTCCTTGACTGAACAACCTCCTCTACCGACCGTAGCCGTTGCTGGCCATCGCCGGATCAAAGGAGTAACTAATATTGTTTTGGATCACCGCCGCGCCGCATCGCTGGCGCTGAAGCATCTGGTCGACCTGGGCCACAAGAAAATCGCCTTCATGAAGGGTTCAGCCGTAAGCGCTGATTCCGACGTACGGTGGAACGCGATTTGCGAAGTCGCCGCGGAATTGGGCATTGCCATGCGGCCAGAATTGATTGTGCAACTCGAAGGGGATGATCCCACACCGGATCTGGGCTACCCGTTTGCCAAGCAATTGCTGGCCCGTAAGCAGCCTTTTACCGCCCTGTTTGCCTACAACGATATTTCCGCGATCGGTTCCATCCGCGCTTTCCTGGAAGCAGGCCTGCGTGTGCCGGACGATGTGTCGGTGGTGGGCTTCGACGACATTCAGAACTCTGCCTACATCAGTCCGCCGCTCACGACGGTGAGACAGCCGATGCGAAAAATGGGAGCGATCGCGGCGCGCACGCTGCTCGACCAAATTGAAGGACGGATGAAGTATGTTCCGGAAATTACGATCGAACCAGAGTTGGTCGTGCGCAAATCCACTGCCCGGCCGAGCCAGCTAATCGGCTATCCAGAAAACTGTTGGTTCTCGCACCGCGGCATTTCGTAAATTGGAGGTCTCATGAAGCTGACAATGCTCCTGTGTTCGTCTTGTGCTCTGCTGTTTTCTTCTCTGTCGTTGAACGCGCAGCAGGAGCGTGAGGCGCGGATGTGGCTGACGACGCCCGACCGGACTGCCCTGGTTGCGCCGCAAGCGGCCGCGCTGCACTTTTCTCCGAAAGCGGGTCAACTGCCGGTGCTTACTGTGGACGATGCGCAGCATTTCCAGTCGATCGATGGTTTTGGCTTTGCGTTGACTGGAGGAAGCGCGCAATTGCTGATGCGCATGGGCGCTGCGCAACGTGCTGCCCTGCTGAAAGAATTGTTTACGACCGGTGACAATGGGATCGGAGTGAGCTATCTGCGCTTGAGCATCGGCTCTTCCGATATGAACGAGCGCGTGTTTTCTTACGATGATCTGCCGCCGGGCGAGACCGATGTGGAGATGGCGAAGTTCGACCTGGGACCAGACCGCGTGGATGTGATTCCAGTGCTGAAGGAGATCCTGGCGATCCGGCCGGATATCAAGATCCTGGGATCGCCGTGGTCTGCTCCGGCGTGGATGAAGACGAACAACGACGTGAAGGGCGGCGAACTCAAGCCAGAATATTACGGAGCGTTCGCGAAGTATTTCGTGAAGTACATCGAGGCGATGCGCGCCGAAGGGATCGCGATTGACACGATCACGATCGAGAATGAGCCGCTGAATCCAAAGAACACTCCCAGCATGGTGGTATTTGCGAAGGAAGAGGATACGTTTATTGCGACTGCTCTGGGGCCTGCGTTTGAGAAGGCGGGGATTCGGACCAAGATTCTGCTCTACGATCACAACCCGGATGTTTTGTCCTATGCGCTGTCGATTCTGGGTGATCCTGCCGCGAGCAAGTACGTGGATGGAACCGCATTTCATCTTTACGGCGGTGATGCAAGCCTGCTGGCGCAGGTGCATGATGCGTATCCGAAAAAGAATTTGTATCTGACGGAGCAATCGGTGACCCAGTGGCGCTCCGGGCCGCTTGGAATTGCCGAGCCGGTAAGGAGCGTGATGATCGGCGCAACGCGAAACTGGTGCCGCAACGTGCTGCTGTGGAATTTGGCGGCGGATCCGCAGAACGGGCCGCATACTAACAATGGAGGATGCACCGGATGTTCCGGAGCCATCACACTGGATGGCGATTCTGTGACGAAGAATGTTGCTTATTATGTCGCTCGAGCACTTCTCGCAGTTTGTGCCCCCGGGATCAGTGCGAGTAGCGTCAAGTGAGGAGGAGCAGTTAGCCAGCGTCGCCTTTCTTACTCCTCAGCACAAGGTCGTGCTGGTGGTTTCGAACACGGCGAATTTTCCGAAGTCCTTCGCGGTGAAGTATCACGATACATTCTTCGCAGACTACGTTACCGTCGGAGTCGGTTGGAACCTTTGTCTGGTAGGCATGCTTCGGCTTTCTGAGACGCCGCTCAGTCCTCATCGAACAAGTGGATTATCGGAACCACATGGTCAGCTATCTGAAAACAGCGGCTCCCGCATCATCGCGATCAAGGCAAACATGGCTAAGCATCCGGCCAGGGGCACCAACAATCCGGCGCGCAGACTACCCGTTCCGCGTCGACGTCAGACCAACAAACCAAGGCATGACAGCGCCGCCCATTCCCGCAAGTGCGAACATGATCGCCCCAATGCGCCTCGACCTTTCGCCAAATGCCTTCACCATCCACGCAACCAGAATTGGATAAATCGCAGCCAATCCCAATCCCGCGGCGGTCACGCTGATCGCGACGCTCGCGAAGGTTCTTGCCCGCAGCAAAAGGCAGATGCCGGCGGCAGCCAGGATCAAACCACTCGCCAGTAGCTTCCGTTCGATCCTCCGCAATGGAAGCATCGGTACCAGAGCACGTCCGGCAATCAATCCTCCCCAGAAAAACATGGGCGCCAGTGCCCACAGATCGCCGAGAATCAGAATTCATTCGTTTCGTAAGTGAGGCGACCCAGCCCGCGACCGAATTCTCCGATCCGACATACAGAAAGAACAATGCAGCCAGACTCAAGGTGCTTCGCGGGTTGATGCGCTCTCGGAGCCCCAGCGTGGATTGGTCCCCGCCCTCCTGTGTTTCTGCACGCTCCAATGCTTCTGCAGGTTCGAGGTTCATCCCGGCGAGGCTCAGGGCGATAAGCGCAGAGCCTGCCGCGAGTGCGTAGAGAAGCAACGAGGTTGCCTGCGTGCCGCTGAGCCAGCATTACCAACGGCGAGCAGGCAATCGCGCCGATTCCCCACTGCACGTTCAGAATGCTAAGTGCGGCGACGCGACGGACTTTGGCAATTTCCGCCACCCACAGATTGGCGGTGGAAAGCGCCTGCCCCAATCCGCAGCCGAACACAAAGGTCGCTGCCAGGCATGTGGCATAGCTGCCCAGGTTTAACCCCGCTACTCCGGCCGCGACCAGGCTGAAGCCACACACGAACGTCTGCCGGTATCCGCGCGCGATCAACCAGCGGATCGAAGCAACGCCAGTCATCGAACCGCAAAACTGCGCCGTGAAGAAAAGCCCGGCACGCTGGTCACTTAAAGTCCAGCGTCCAATAAGGATCGGCAGGATTGGGCCAATCAGGACCGTTGCGACACCCGCAACGACAATCCCAGCATGCAGCACAACGGACGCGGCTGATGAGATCGAAAGCGGACGCGGCCGACTTTGGATCGAACTCATGCTGAAGGCATTCCGCCGAAGCGCTTGCCTGTGGGCAATTTGTCTCGGCACCGAATTGCGCTGCAAGGATGTAAGATGATCGTTATTCTAACTGGATAATTGGATTCGCATTCGAGAGATCCTATGCTCACACGACGAAAATTTCTTGCCACCGCCGCCTGCACCGTCGCTGCAGCACGTCTTCATGCACAAGGCCAAAGCAAGGTCCGCGTTACGCTTAGCATCCCGAGGGATGCGACTGGTCCGCATATGCCGGTCGACTTTGTCGGCCTGTCTTATGAGGTGCAGCAACTCAGGGAGCCCAGTTTTTTTTCTGCGCAGAACAGTGGCCTGATTCACGAGTTCAAAGCACTCTCCTCAACTGGTGTTTTGCGCCTTGGGGGCAATACCAGCGAATTCGCTTACTGGAAACCTAAGCCTGACTCTCCCGAGCCGGAGCATCCTCAAGTGCGTGAGGTCGTGGGCGAGCCTAAAGCGCAGTATTACGCGGTGACGCCCGAGGCAGTCAGGAACCTTGCGGAGTTTCTCCAGGCCACGGGTTGGAATTGCATCTACGGCATCGGGATGGGTACGAACGTGCCGGCACGCGCCGCCGAGGAAGCGGTGTTTGTAGCCGAGACGCTCGGCGAGCGCCTGCAGTATTTCCAGATCGGCAACGAAGCGGATCTATTTGACCATCACCTGCGCGATCCGAAAACATGGTCTGCCAAGACGTATCTAGAAGAATGGCTGGCGCTGGCGCGCGCTATCGCAGTTCGGGTGCCGGCAGCAAAGTTCGGCATGCCGGATGTTGCGAGTAACGCGTCATGGCTGACTCAGATTGCTGACGAGTGGCCTTCGATCCAGAACCCGCCCCATGTAACCACGCTCACTCATCATTATTACTTTGGCGGACCGGCGACGAATCCCGACGTCAACATTCCGAACCTGCTGAAACCGGCAACGATGCAAAGAGTGCAGAACACTGCGAACATCGCATCGGCCGCAGCCAGCAAGATGAGTGCGCGCGTACGCATGACCGAAGGCAACACTTGCTATCGCGGAGGCAAACCGGGCGTCTCCGACGTGTTCGCCGCTGCGCTTTGGTCTGCCGATTATTCGCTGCTGTTGGCCAGTAATGATTATTCCGGCGTCAATCTGCACGGTGGTACGGGCAAATCCGTGGCCAATTCCGTTGGCGGATCTCTACCCGGCGACGCGCTTCTCGAAGCGAAGGGCGAAACTTCCGAACAGATTGCGACGCATCCGCATCCTTTCTATACACCGATCGGAACATTTGGCTCGGACTATGTGTTGGAGCCAGTCGCGTATGGGCTCAAGTTTGCGGGCTCGTTCAGCGGCGGAACACTTTTGAAGACCGACTTCTCGACCAAGCTGCAGGATGCGGGAGTGAATGCAACGGCGTATGCCGCGAAACTGCCTGGCGGGCACACATCCGTGATCATTCTTAACAAGGACGCGGCAGCGGACCTTGAAGTGGAACTCGACTTTGGTCGCGACACGAGCGGAGCGGTGCAAACCGAGACATTACACGCACCGGCACTGGACAGCCGCGAAGCGCACATCACAAGCTCAACGAAGACGGAGTCGCTCAAGCAGGGCAAGTGCTCCGTCATTGTTCCTCATGCGACGGGATTGCGTGTGACGGTGGGTTGAATTTTCGTTCCGGCGAGGCGTTCACGAATCAGGCTATTTGCTTCGCTTGCTGGGATTGCTTTGGAGCCTTCGGATCAAATGGGTGATATGGGGATTTATCGCCAATCGGGGGTCAGTTAGCGTAGGCTGCTTACGAAAGCGGACATTTGCCGCCCTTGCAATATGGAAATGAATGCAGTAGCAGCAATTCTCGAAGATCTGGAACGGCGCGACATTCACAAAGTGTGGAAGCACGGGATTACGGCAGAACTAGAAAGACAATTAGAGTCGCTGTGTGCCGGATACAGGAGCGGATCACCGAGCAGCAGAGGTGCGCTGACGACCGCGATCAATTACAGAAAAGCCACGAATAGGGCACAATGGTTTCTTCTGAGCTTTTCATCTCACATGGCCACACGCGCGATGCAGCACAAAAACAAAGAAGCGCTAAGCTCTGGAATTATTGCCCTTCATCTCTCGAATATTGCAAACATCGATTTTCGTGATTCGTTCGGAGCCATTAATAGGCTGGCCTTCTCCGCTCAGCAATGTGGACTTGAAGTAACAGAATATGCATCGCTCGTCTGTCCCGATCTTTCGCCCAGGCTCGTGGAGTTCATGAAGAATCCGAGCCCGGTCAAGGTTGGCCCGGATGCCAACGGTGATCTAGTTTTTCAGCGCAGCAATGAAGCGATAGCCCGCGACGCCCGTCGGAAGGAACTTACAGAAGCCCGTCGAGCAAAAAGGCTCTAGAGGTTGAGAACACAATTGTTGTAATTAGGCCTTGTCACTTACTGACCCCGAGGCTAGGCGGCCAATCGGCAGCTACCCGACGACTCATTCGGAATTGCGCCCACTCGATCTTGCATCGCCTGTGATTTGGCATAGTTCAGAACCTGCCATCAGAAATGCCCCCACTCCGTAAACATAACTGGACGATGGTTTGTATTTGCCCGGTTCGGCGCCGATGGGCTGGATGTTGCCGAGGCGTCCGCTGTCATAGATATGAGTCAGCATGCCGCGCCAAGACTGCCTGACCACGGGAAGATATTTCTTGCGGTCCAGGATGTGCTGATTGATGCCCCACGCAATGGCGTAAGTGAAGAAGGCCGTGCTGGAGATCTCCGGAGCGGCGTAGGCGTCGGGGTCGAGGAGGCTGGCGCGCCATAGGCCGTCGGAGGGCTGAAGCGCGGCGATGCGCTCGGCTACGACGCGATAGAGAGCGATGTACTTTGCGCGCAGAGGCGAGTCACTAGGCAGCCTCTGGATCACTAGAGCAAGACTGGCGAGAACCCAGCCATTGCCGCGCGACCAGAAGACCTTACGGCCATTCAGTTCACGCATCGTCAGGAAGCGCTCATCGCGATAGTAGAGATGCTCGGCAGGATCATAGAGGGCCGCGGTGGTCAGGTCCCACTCGTGATTCATGAAGTCGACGTAGCGCAGGTCGCCGGTGGCGTGAGTGAGTTGAGCGAGAACCGGAGCAGCCATATACAGGGCATCGCACCACCACCAGAGGAGGTTTTGGGGATTATCGGGTCGGGCGAGGACTTGGTTCATGGCTTCGCGGGTGGGCGCCAACATCTGCGGGTTACGCGTGTCGGCGTAGAACGCGAGATATGTGAAGCCGATGGCTTCGTCATCGGCGTGACCCGAGCGCGGGCCGAGGCTCCAGTGGTTCTGCTCGGCAACTTGAAGGACACGGTTATGGTAACGCTGGTCGCCGGTAGCCTTCGAGGCAGCGAGAAAACCGTCGTAGAGAGCGGCGTAGGTCCACTGGATGTTGTACTTGCCTTCCGCCTCATGCAACTGCCAGTCCGCGACTTTCTTCATGGCTTTGAGGATGTCGCGGCGCTTCAAGCGCGGAGAAAGATCGGTGGCAAGCGGCCCGGGATCGTCCGGCTGGCTTCCGGCGGCGGCAAGTTCGTTGATAGCCTGCGCGGCCGGTGCGGGAGGATTCTGGCATGGGGCGAAAAGAGAGAGAGCGAGAATCGTAAACGCGACAATCGTAAACACGACAATCGTAAACGCGACAAGCTTCAATGCGACAAGCGAGCGAGAGTTCTTCATCGGACCGTCCGGTTTATGTAAGAAAGGGCTTCCAACGTTCCAATATGACTTTCACCTGGCCCGCATCCTCGGGGCGAAGCTGCGGAAGCGGCGGGCGCACTGGGCCTGCGGCGAAGCCGAGTACGTTCATCATTTCCTTCATGACAGAAACCTCGTATCCCTTTCGGTGAGCGCGAAGTTCATAGAGAGGGAGCACGTAAGTGTTCATCAGACGCATCAGGGCGGCAGAATCACCCGCGGAAGCAGTCTCATGAAGTTTCAAGGAAAGCTTTGGAGCCACCGTTGCAATGCTCGAGGTGTAGCAGCGAATGCCGATGCTGTAGTACCCGGGCACACAATCGTCGCCCGCGCCGCCAATCCAATGCAGTCGATCGCCAACGCGGTTGATAATCTGCTGGTATCGCCGCAAGTCGCCCTGGCCATCTTTCCAACACGCCAGCGTGGGAACACGTTCTGCCAGTTGTTCAACCCATGCCGGGCTCGGGTTCACCCAATCGCGGCTGTAAACGAGCAGACCCAACGAAGTGGCGCGACCGATCTCCGCATAGTAACTGGCCAAACCTTCCTCGTCGGCATTGGGATAATACGGCGGCAAAGCCAGGATCGCATCGGCCCCTGCGTGCGCTGATTGCTGAGCCAACTCGATCGCTACGGGAACGTTGAATCCTGTACCGGCGATGACCGGAATGCGGCCATGCACTTCTTCAACCGTTGTCCTTACGACTTCCAAATGCTCGGCAGGGGTGAGTGAATACATTTCGCCGGTCCCTCCGGCAGCCACAATCGCAGCAATCGGCGTTTCGAGGAGGCGCTGTAGATTTTTTCGGAGTCCGGAAATATCCAGGGAAAGATCCGGCTTTAGCGGCGTGATTGGAAACGCAATCACGCCCCGAAGTTTGTTCCGCAGCTCTTCAGGCTGCAATCGTTCACTGGCTTGCGCGGAAGTCGAGCCATGAAACATCGCGATCGGGAGAATGGATGAGGCAGCCAACGCGCCAGCACCGTCAATAAATTCCCGGCGCGAAAAATGTGAAGACATTGTTCTCACTTCCTTGTACTGTGCTTTGCGCATTCTACGATTGAATACGATTTCATTCGTGGATCGGTTTGAAATCGAAATACGCTAAATTCATATTGCCCAGCGTCAGTATGTGTACGGTGAGAACATTTTTTCCTTTGCTCAGGCGGACTTTGAAAAGTTGCGAAGCGAGATCCCAATGGTGCCATTGACGCCAGGCAACCGGGTCTGCAGGATCATTTGTTGTAGCGATCTGCAGAGGTCCGGTCGCGTCCTTGCCATTCACATCGAGTGATATTGTTCCGCCGCGATTCGATGTGTAAAGGAAATCGGCCGCGTATGTGCCCGAATGTTTCGCATCGACCGTGACGTTGAACCACTCTCCGGGCTCGGTCCAGCCAACATAAAGCAGATCTGCAGGAGGCACGATCTTGTTGAAGGGGTTGTCGTCAACCGGAGTCGGCTTCCGGTTGAACTTCGTGTAGGAAATATCCACTCCCTCATGGATACGAAATTCATTGAGATAGGTCCCATCCGCCGGATTCAACTCTCCGCTGCCGTGATTCTGCGGATCGCTGTCGTGATACGCGACGCCCTCGCCGCCCAGGTCATAGTAAGCACACAATACTCGTCCCGGTATTTCTTGTGGGCCGCCCTGATAGCGGCTGTCGTGATAAGGCAGACCTTTATACTGGCTCAAGAATGATTGGGAAGACGCGACTGCCGGCATCATCGATACCGCTACGAAGCATGCCGCTACCAATAAGCAAAACGCTCTCCGGCTCATCTCTTGCTGCCTCCCTAAGTACCGATAATTTATTTAAAGTTCCGCAACTCCGCATTTCAAACTTGAAAAAGCTCGATCCCGCGCGCTTTTCCGAGATTGCGCGAGTACTGCTTGTCCGTCCCATTGTTCCAATGTTCGTGTACGCCAAGGCTGCGGCATCGGATTCCGTCGCGTTCAGGATCATAGAAAGTCTTCGAAGGGGGATCATTGGCCAAGGCAGATTCGCGCAGGTAGTTATCGGCATTCGCGATATCGGGAAGATCGGGCCATTCCGAAGTGAGAAAATCGAAGCCGACGGAATCGATGGCTACGCCGTCCAACGACATAAAAATGCTGTTCGGCCACGCATCGTTGAATGGCGCCATCTTCCACTTGCGATGGGGCGGACCATCCACGTTGTCGTTTCCATAGAGCCCATCAACAATAAAAAGGATGGTTTTCTCGCCGAGGTCTTTATGACCCAGATAATCTGTGAACGCCGAATAACTCGCCGAACCATCTTTGTTGTGATTAAAACCGTCGTGCGCGTTCTTGCGCCAGTCGGTGTTGATACTCGTAGCGCCGAAGAGATTCTTCGCGCAAAGTGTGACCCCTGAACTCACGTGCGCTCTCAACACGGCAGCATCAATTAAGTAGGAGGCCTCAACGACTGTGGTGTCGAGTCCTTTGGCGTTGTTGCTTTCAATGGAGAAAGGAATTGCGTTGGGCTTGAACTCGGCCTTCACCCGTCCATCCCCTCCGACATGGTCGACGAACGCGACGCCGGGAAATTCATGGTGAATCTTGTCGTAGAGGTTGCCCGGGATCCACCGGCTGGAATCGAAGACGGTGACCGCTGATTCCGGCACTCGTCCCGGGCCGGTCAACTGCCGGACGAGCGTGAGAATCAAATGGGGCGAGGAGTTCAGGCGTTCGATCGTGCCATGGTCCGTTGTGTTGTTCAGGTTCGCCTTGATCGCAATCTTCTCCCCAGCTTTGTATCCGGCTTTGCCGCGATGATGAGTGCGATTGAAGTACTGAAAGATGGAGTTCCACGCCTGGGCGTCGCTCTTTTGTTTTGTAAGACCGCAGATAGACCGGGAAACCATGCGGTCAATTACAGACTGGTCATTGTTGGCATCCGTCCACCACGAACCTGTTCCATCCCAGGTCACGGCCGCCGGATCGTGCGCCCAAGTGACTCGGCCGGGAACCACGCCGCGGGGAACTCCTGATGGGGAGAGCGGCTCGAACAAAGAGGGCCGCAGAGTCGCGGCAGCTGCGATAGCCAGGGTGAATTGCCGGCGCGTCATGTCCATTTTGACTTGCTCCTCTCGCACAAACCCTACGTTTCTCGGATCATTTAGCGTGAAAGCGCAGAAACTGCTGCAGCCGCTTCACGGTCTTGGGTTGGAGACCGGTAGTTGCAGCGCGGGACCTTGAATTGCCGAGTGAATTGTACCTGACGACGCAAGTGGAATCCTCAACCAGAATGTCGTTACGTACGGCCCGGACTGCTCACGAGCTATTCTTCTTGCCCGGTACAAATCTTCGAACGATCAGATGTTCCGGGTGGGAATGACTGCCGCGAGAATGATGGGCCAGTGAAATTTCCCCAATCGCCAGCCAACTCATCGCCACTCAAGTGGTGCAACAAGTATTGTGATGATTAGCAAAAGCATGATTGAATAAAAGCATTTGAGTAGAAGCGGTGGAGTAGAGTTCATCGTGCGTATCGTCATCGTGCGTATGGTCGTTGCGATCGCGTAACTGGCGGTTTATGACAGGCGCTTCGCGGTCTGATGTGAGCTTCGTAATGCAAATGGACACCACACATTTCCCGGCTACCCCAATTGCATTAAAGATGGGGGTTGCCATCGGTATCGGAATGCTCGTCGGGATGGAGCGCGAATGGTCGAACAAAGATGTCGGTGTGCGGAGTTTTGCGATTGTTGCGCTATTGGGGATGCTGGCGTCGGTCATCAGTAACAGTGTCGCCATAGCTTCGCTGGTTGGCGTACTGCTCCTAATTGCGGCCATGAACACGCGGAGTATTCTGAGCGATCATTCTCTGGAGATCACAACCTCCGCGGCCCTGCTGGTTAATTACCTGCTGGGCGTTTTGGTGGGGCTCGGCCACATCTTCACTCCCGTTGCCGGCGCCATAGTCATGACAATGCTTCTCGCTTGGAAAACGGAGCTGAGCCGTTTTGCCGGGGGCCTGCTTCCTTCCGAGATCAGAAGCGCCGTGCTGCTTGGCCTGATCGGATTCGTGATTTACCCGGTATTACCGAAGCGTTACATCGATCCCTGGCAGTTGTTCAATCCCAGCGACGCATGGATCAGCGTTATCGCAATCGCCGGGGTCGGGTTCGTGAATTATGTGTTCCTGAGGATCTACAGCACACGTGGTCTCTACCTGAGTGCGCTCTTTGGTGGACTGGTCAATAGCAGTGCTACGGTCGCCGAGTTAGCCGGTCGCGCGGTCGAAACCGGCATGATTGCGCGTACCACGACCCTTTGTCTACTGACAACGATCGCCATGTTTGCACGGAACCTTATTCTTGCCACTCTCTTTTCGCCCAAGTCGCTGAGCGCAACACTGGTGCCGCTCCTGGCCATGACTCTGGTTGCGGGATTGTGGATGTGGCGTGATCGCGCAATCGAACAGACCGTCCCAGGAACGTTGAAGCTTGCATCGCCCATCTCGCTTACAAAAGTGTTGTGGTTCGGAACGCTGTTTATCGCAATTCAAATTGCCGGAACTCTCCTCACCCGGCGCTTTGGCAGTTACGGCATGCTTGCGACCGGAGTATTCGGAGGACTCGTCAGCAGTGCAAGCACGACGGCCGCGGCCGCCACGCTAGCAATGCACGGAAATATCAGTCCGGCTTTGGCGGGAAGCACGACGGTTCTTGCTTCTCTGTCGAGTGCGGCAATAAATCTGCCGATTGTGTGGCGTGCTGCGAAAAATAAGGCGGTAGTGCGAAGATTGAGCGTCGAAGTATTCACCGTGGTTGCGATGGGCGTGGCCGCAGTAGTGGTTGATCGCGTTTTCCAATTCTCGGAACTCCTGTTGAGAAAATAACGGATCACCGAAGGCGTGCGGTGGGCCATTGCCGATGCGCGAAGAATTCTGAAAGGACCTTATTATGAAGACTCTTGCGGCTGCCCTCATGATTTCGCTTTGTTCGACAATTGCGGCTCAGCAGTTTTCCTCCGTCCCCGGCCAAGGAAGGTCGATGGTCGTAACGAAGCTGGGAATTGTGGCCGCGCCGCAATTTCTTGCCTCCCAGGCTGGTGCGCACATCCTGGAACAGGGCGGCAACGCCGTGGACGCGGCCATTGCCGCAAACGCCGTTATGGGTGTGGTGCAACCGTACGTGAACGGCATGGGTGGAGACCTGTTCGCAATTTACTACGACGCAAAGACGGGCAAGCTCTATGGATTGAACGCCAGCGGTTGGACGCCAAAGGGGCTGACCATCGAATATTTGAAATCGCACGGCGTTGATCGCATCAATCCTATCGGTGTAGAGACCATTGACGTTCCAGGAGCCGTCGCGGGATGGGATGCGTTGCGCAGCCGGTTCGGCACGCTGCCTTTTTCCGAAATCCTCGCGCCTGCGATCTACTATGCGCAGAACGGATTTCCGTTGGCTGAGAGGAACGCGCGCTATTGGGTCGCGAAGAGTTTGCTGCAGCAGCCGGGTTACAAGGAGACGTACCTGCCGAACGACGTCGCGCCGAAGGTCGGCGATGAATTCAAGAATCCTGCGCTCGCCAATTCGCTCCGGCAAGTGGCCGAGCACGGCCGGGATGCGTTCTACAACGGCCCGATGACGGAGACGATGGAGAAATTCTTGCAGGCGCAGGGCGGCGCACACACGCTCGAAGATTTCCGCGATTTTCAACCTGAGTGGGTCGAGCCCATCTCGACGACCTATCGGGGATGGACCATCTACGAACTTCCCCCCAATGGGCAAGGAATTGCCGCATTAACGATGCTGAACATCATGGAGCAGTTTCCGCTTGGACAGTATGCGCACAACTCCGCGGATGCTCTACAAATCATGATCGAGGCGAAAAAATTGGCTTACGCGGATATGTATAAGTATGTCGGGGATCCGCGGTTCACGCCAGTTCCGGTGAAGGAGATGCTCTCGAAGGATCTGGCGAAGCAACGTGCGGCGCTTATCAAGATGGATAGAGCCGCGTGCGAAGTGGTTCCTTCCGACATCGAGAAGATGCTCGACGCTCACGGAAATTCGACGATTTACCTTTCGGCGATCGATAAAGATGGAAATATTGTTTCGCTGATCCAGAGTAACTACGCGGGCTACGGCACCGGAATGGTCGCTCCCGGGCTCGGTTTTTCCTTTCAAAACCGCGGTGCGGGATTTCAGTTGACACCGGGACTGCCGAATTCGCTGGCTGGGCGCAAGCGTCCGCTGCACACGATTATTCCGGCGTTCATGGAGAAGGACGGCGTTCACATCGGGTTCGGCATCATGGGAGGGTGGAACCAGGCACAGGCGCACGCGCAGTTCGTTGCGAACGTGGTGGATTACGGGATGAATGTGCAAGCGGCGCTGGAGCAGCCGAGGTTTACGAAAGGAACTTTCGAAGGCTGCGATGTGCAGATGGAAAATACAATTCCGCAACCCGTTCGCGATGAATTAACCAAGCGCGGGCACCAGATCGAACTGCTTGAGCCATTTTCGTTCAGCGTGGGACAAGGGGAAGCGGTAATGAGAGACACAAAGCGCAATGTGAACTTTGCCGGGGCCGATCCCCGTTCCGATGGCGAAGCGATTCCACAAGAACCAACTACAAAATGAACTACGGGATGTAATAAAACGGATTCGGCAGCTTTACGGAGCGCAATAAACAGCCAAGCAAGACTATGTTTACGCCAGCTCTCAACCCAACTCATTTTCTCCTCCGATAATGGAATTTGCAAACGAATCTGCGCACCTTGAAACTCGGGAGACACCGTTTTGAACTCTAGCAAATGTGCAGCCCTCTTCACATCTCTCCTACCTTGTATATTTTCACTGGCCGGATTGGCCACCAGTGCGCTAGCGGCAGATCATGGACCTGCGACTTCGGACCATCACATCAAAACCGTGTGGGTGATCGTGATGGAGAACCAGAACTGGTCATCCATCAAGGGCAGCCTGTCTACGCCTTACATAAATAAGACACTATTGCCCATGGCGTCCCACGCGGAGCAGTATTTCAACCCTCCCAACAATCATCCCAGTCTGCCCAACTACATCTGGATTGAGGCCGGCACGAATTTCGGAATTCTCGATGACCGGCCACCGCTGGTCGATAGCCAGTCCAGTACGCAACATCTGGTAACGCTTTTGAAGAACGCACCTGGCGGAGGCGTAACCTGGCGCGCCTATGAAGAAAATATTACGGGAAAGGAGTGTCCCCTTTCGAATAAATATCCTTACGCCGTGCGTCACGATCCGTTCGTTTATTTTGATGACGTAACCGATAAGAAAAATATGAGTTCCCCCTACTGTATCGAACACATCCGCCCGTTCGAGGAATTGGCCAAGGATCTGGCCAACAATTCCCTCGCGCGGTACAACTTCATCACTCCCAACGTGTGCGATGACATGCACGACAGTTGCGCCCCTTCTTACAACAAAATCGCCCAAGGCGATGCCTGGCTCGCGAAATATCTGCCACAAATTCTGAATTCGCAAGCCTATCGCGAGGGTGGAGCGGTTTTCATCACTTGGGACGAGGCCGATATCGCAGACGGACCGATAGGAATGATCATTCTTTCACCATTTGCCAAAGGCAAAGGCTATAGCAACTCCATTCATTATGATCATGGCGCTTTGCTGCGAAGTATCGAGGAGATCTTTGGGGTCACGCCCTACCTGGGTAATGCGGCAAATCAATCAGACCTGAAGGACTTGTTTTCAGTTTTCCCCTGATCAGCTCCCTCGACAAGGCAACTGACCGATGGATCATTTCGTTGCGGGTGCTGAAGCCGGTGCGGGAGCCGGGTGCTCTACCACCGGCACTGCACTCTCCAGCCACGCCGTGTACCACTGCTGCTGGATAAATTTCCGGGATTACTAGCCGCCCGTTACGGTGATCGTCACGTAGTCAACTTGTACCGTATAACCAAAAGTCCAAAGCCCTTCAGGGAATGTCCCGATATCCGAATACCCAGCGCCATAGAAGATCACACCGAATCCACTGCTGGTAATGTCTGATGGAGCAAAAGAAGTGCCCCAAAGATTCGAGCTGCTTCCTATGGTCACGGTGTGAGAATTGCCGTCAACGGTGATGCCCCCTCCCAGAGTGGTTCCAACCACAACGCCGCCCTTGACTAATTGGGCAATGAAACTTCCTGAACTATCGATGGCCTCATTGAAGTTCGTGGCTTTGTAGGTGATAGAGACTTGAATTCCATTCACACTTGGACTTGAAAATGAACTGAAATTGAAGTGAGTGGCTTTTAAACTATCGCTGGTTAACTGTTCACTTGTCTCGGAAG
Source organism: uncultured Acidobacteriaceae bacterium (assembly GCA_963838015.1). GTDB lineage: Bacteria > Acidobacteriota > Terriglobia > Terriglobales > Acidobacteriaceae > Sulfotelmatobacter. Next base: position 957,873 of record CAWIPG010000003.1, read on the forward strand.
AAATTGGTGGGTAATTGCCACTTGTATACCAAGTGGATTGAATATTGACACTCGCCGCCGATCCGAAGTTATTGGTAAATATCCCAGAAGGATTCGACCACGCATTGGGAGTTGAGTAAGGAACGTCCGTTACAGAACTTCCGGTGTTAGGACCGACGGTGATGATGTTGACCACCAACTGCCCCGACGTAGTCTTGGCTATGCCGGTTGAACTGGTTGCGGAGACAGTGAACGAGTAGCTCCCAACCGGCGCATTTATGGTGAGAAAAGAAGAGGCTGTGGTCGTCGTAGTGGACAGATTGAGGATGGATTCGGCGAATACGCCATCGCCGGAGGGAACGCCGGTGAGGCTGAGCGTAAGGGGGCCAACCTTATATAGCCGTTGCAGTCCGGAACTTTTAGCGCGACGGGTGCGGAAAGGACTCAGCCTTGATGCACTGCAGCGCGTTCGAACTGCACTCGGACGTATCGAGGTTGGCCGTTTTGGCATCGCCTGAGAAGCGGGCTGGTTGAGGACGGTATCCATTGCGCGTGCGGATCTTGTATTTCTTCATGTGCTCGCCTACGAGTTTTACCGTGATCGCACGCCAGCCAGAATTAGGATTCATCTTGGGGTAGTAGCTTAACGAATAAAGATGTGCGAGATCGTCGCGGATGGAGGCGAAGGCTTGCTTTTCGTCTCTCCAGTTTTTGGCGAAGTAGGCTTTGCCGCCTGTGGCCGCAGTCATGCGATCGAAGACGGCGGTGGACACGGGTTCTAGCTTGGCGTCTTGCGTACTGATCATGTAGATGGAAACGCCAGCGGACTGGGCGAATTCGGCGACATCCTCGGGAGGGACTACGCTGGAGTTGTCAGGACCGTTGGAAAACACTACTACGACTTTCCTGCCGGTGAACTGACTCGCATCCTTCAGGGTGAGCAATAGGGTGTTGTAGAGCGCGGCTTCGTCTCCCGCGACAGTGGAGCGGACGGCGCGCAAAACCTGCTCGCGGTCCGCAGTGAGCGCGGCCGCACGGTAGAGATCGCGATTGTAGGAATAGAATGCGATCTTGTCCGCGGTGCCCAGCGAACGAACGAATTCTGCTATCGCATCCTGCGCGAAGACAAAACCGCGATACATATAATCGCTGGTATCAAACAGAACGAACACGTTGGCGCCAGCTACCAGCGAGTCGAGGGTGTGGCGTGGGTCTCCGTTGATCGAATCTTTGGCCGAATCGCTGTTCGAATTTTCGGCCGGGCCCGCTAGTTTCCTGGGTTCTGCTCCCTCAATTAAACTGATTGCCGGTTCGTTGCCTTCCGCGAAGGTGGCGACCTTCTCAGTGATCCCATCTTCAGCAATAGCAAAGTCCTTGGGGTTCAGGCCTGTAATGTAGTTTCCCTTCTTATCGGTCACGGCTACGTTGAGCTGCACTAGGTTGACGACGACGTGAAGATCGGGGTTTTCCTGAGCTTTGATTCCCGCTCCATCGCTCGCGAATAGAAGAAAACACAAACAGAAAAATGCGGGAGATATTCTGGCCATAATTCCTTCCTAATCAGTAGCAATGCAATTTGGCTTACGCGTTGGGCCGGTTTGAGGCTGATATCCTTCGCTACGCCTGAAAAACGGCTACGCTCAGGATGACAATCTTCGCGTATGGTCAACTGCACGCTACTCCTACTCGGTGATCTTGCCTTTTTCGTAGTCTTCGCCGGTCTCGCGCATGGCACGAAGCAGCGCGGGCCAGTCTTCAAAATCGGTTGCGGAAATTTTTTCGACCATGTGCCGGGTCAGTCGCGGCACCAGACGATTTAGCGTCACAGGCGATTGTCCAGTTTCATCGGCCAAGCGGGCCCAATACAGATTGGATGAATCCCAAGATTCTCCTAGAAAACGGCTGGAGTATCCCTCGAACGAAGGCAGCGGGCCGACGTTGAGCAGTTCGCGATCGTAGGTTTGCGCGAAGCTGGGATGCGGGACACCAAAATCGTGCGACAAGCGCTTCCAATTCACCTGTTCCGGATGCTGACGAGAGAGATCTCGAAGTTCCTGAGTTGCCGCTCCCCAGGAGCGGGTTTCTTCCGGATAGCGGCGCTGAAATTCTGCCGTCAGATAGAACGTGTCGGCGGGTGTTACGCGGGCAAGTGTTTCCGAGGAGTGGCCGGCACGCAGACCCTGCTCGATTTGCTCGGAGCGCTGGGGATTCACGCGCTCCGACAGGATAGCCATCACTTTGTTCCGAAGGTCTTCATCCTTCGTGGAAGCGCTGAGAAGTTCTTCTCCCGTTTTCTGATATAAGGTGACCGCGTGCAGCTCGTTCGGGCTGACATCCCACCAGCGCGGCAAGATTGCACTGGTCAACAGGCCCGGCGTTAATTCCTTCCAGATAAGAGCTTGAACATTTTCCGGGGAAATAAAATCCTGTTCAAGATCAGCGAGAACATAGGGCAAATCGGCGAGAGAGCCGACAAAATGAGCACCTCCGCCGGCGGGTGTACCTTGACCGAGGAGCTGCGGAGCCTGCCACACCGTCTTTATGCCAGTGACTGTTTCTGCCGCGAAATCATGAGAGCGGACGAGAAGCGGGTTATCGTGCAGGGCCTGGGCGCCGGGTGGTTCGTAATAGGCATAATTCAAACCGACGAGACTGTCCCGCAGGAAAGAAGCAAGTTGGCCACGAGCCTCTTCAAGTTGTGCGTGCGAAGGCGACGGGGATTTGAGCACTTTGGCCAAGTCCGTTCGCATCTGCACATCGGTGTGATGATTGTTGTAGATCCCCGAAGCCCATTCCGTGTGCTCACTATTGGTAAAAATCGGCCGCGGCATTTCGAATTCCCGTATTTCCCCGGCCTGATGGATCGCGTATTCATTCAGCTCTTTCCCGTGATCTTTTTCGTTCAAGGCATCGCCCAAGGCAAGCAGTGTGTCGAGGGAAACCAGCCGTTGACCATCCAATACTGAGCGCATTCTGAGGGCAAGCTCTTTATGGATCCGCACTCCATCCGGCGTAGTCTGCACGGGTCCTGCGAGCAATTCGATAATTCCATCCTGAGAAACTTTCGAGTCGCTCCCGGCAAATCGAGTTAGTTGCCCAAGAGAAGCTCTGCCCGCGTCATACAACTGGGCTGCCGATCGGATTCCAGCGAAGGGTTTGATCACCTGTTGCCATGAATCGTTGAGCCGTGAGTTTGGGATCTGTCCCTGCCGGGCGAGGATCTGCCAAATTCCAACATTTGCCTGAAAGGTACCAAGCGCGTTGCCGCGCACAGGGTTGGGAACATTGTTCAGCGCTTCGGCTGTATCCAGGAACAAGACAATCGACGCGTCATTCAACTCTTGAAACTCGGAAAATATCCGATATTGATCGCTAAACTCCGGGAATCTGCGCGCCAACAGGCGTACGGTCGCGGGCTGCAGGCGATGTTCGGAAGATCTTCTACTCTCAAGTTCAGTGATCGCGAGGTAGATCTGCAACGGTCCATCATCATTCGTCGTCCGCGAAAGAGCGAACATGGTTTGGATGAGCTGATCGGGAGTGGTCGGACGAGTGCTCCGCTTCTTTTGATGAAGAATATCTTTCCACACGTCGAGGTTTCCCGGAACGAGCGGGTCCCCGTTAGGCTCCCATTGCAGCCGGGTGGCTAAGAGCAAGAGCGCCGGGGCCGGCCTGAATATGCCCCTCGTGGCACTAACTGAAGGATCCGAACTTCGCAGCGCTTCATAAAAAAGCCGCAGCCGATGCGGTTCGGTGAAATAGGCCTGCTGATCTCTACGTACCCTCGAGAGCACGTCAAAATAAGCGGTCAGCCAGCCTTTGTCCGTGGCCAGCAATTTCTGGACAAAGGCCGCGGGCGATGCCGGGCTGGCTCCTACTAAATCTTTCCACGCGGATTCTGCGCTCGGTCCTCCGGGAACGATGACGCGGCCTTCGCGGATGCAGAGATGGCTTCCATAAAAATCAAGGACGCCAGCGTAAGGCAACAATTTCCTAATCCCAATCAAGCGCTGCAAAGAATCATTGGTTTCGGAATCCAGCTTGGAAAGAGCCCAGTAGAGGCGTGCTACAGCCGGGTCGCTGAGAATCGTATCAACCAGATCCTTGCTGCTTTCCTTGTAATTCTTGCTGCTGGCCATGGTCCAATCGCCGGGGGCGAAGAGCACTGGTACGGCAGAGGACGCATAGGGATAGACGAAAGGTTTGCCGCCTTGTAGTGTCTGCTCGAGTTCGAGCAGAGGAAAGCCGGAATCGATCGTGATGAAGGCCCTTTCGGGATCTGCCGTCTGCAAAGATGTGCCAGGCTCTCCGCAGTTTGGCCGGGTCCGATAGCCGAGGATGCGCAGAAGCGGTCTCGCGTCATCGCAACTGGAAACATGAATGCTGCCATCGGCCGCGGCCAGGTTCGAAAGCTCTTTGGCCTGCACGACATAGCGGCTCAGCAAAATGAGAAATTCAGTCTCCTTATGGGAACCTTGATAACCCTGGATAAACACGTTTCGGCTCAGCAAAGGCAGCACTTGTTCGGGCGCAATTTTTGGACTGATACCGGCCATGCGCAACAAGGAGCGCAACGGACCAGGGATCATGAACTCCGATGAGGAGACAAAAGGTTTGTCTTCTGCCGAGGTTGCAGCAGCTGCAGATGATGCCGGAGCAGTAGATTTAGCGGCCTCCCGGGCATGGGCAGACAGGCAGCAACAAGAGAAAACTGAAACAAGAATGGCGAACCGAAGAGGGAATTTCACGACTGGATTCCTCTCGGAGCCCGCAACACCGAAAGCTAAGGAGTACGCCGCGGAAAGCAGGGGTTGTCGTTCATCCGCGAGATCGAGTCGTGCCCCATTCTCGAGTTTGTGTGTCCTGGCCCCAAACAACAAATTCTAACGTTCGCCAAAGTAACCCATTTCTCACGATTATCCAAGCAATTTCGTCAGCTTTTTGCAGGTTTTTTTACGGTATGAATTCTTGGTAAGGTCAACCTCGGGCCAATAGTGGACCTTGTAGATGCTTAGCCGATGCTGGAATTCGGCTGCATCAAGGTCGCCGTAGGCAAGATCTATGTATCGTCGTCAGACATCTTTGATTTTCCTGCGTTCGCTGTAGATAGCATCGGTCGGGCTCCGATCCTGATGCGCCTCGGCCCAGGCCGGCGATCTGGCCGCGCTCTGCGGTGGGGTGATTTGTGAGCTTAATTTTTTCTCTTCTTCTCTATACTTCATGGGAGTGATCGCGGAAAGATTGCAGAAGTTACCGGTCACCGCCAAACCCATCTATAAGTGCCTCCTGTCGCTTTCTGCTGCGAGTAACTAGTAACCGAATTACGGCGTGTTGACCGATCCACTCTTCAAAACGTACGCACTTCTTGATATCTGCCGGCCCCGCAGATATTCCTCAAGTGTTGCAAGAAGATGGCCTGCTTGGCGACCTCTGTTTCCAGCGTTTCCCGACTGGGAACGCAATTTTTGGAAATGATTCCCAGTTCTGAACTGTGAAGTAAATGCCCATCACGATCAACTATCAGGAATGTTGCAAACACACATGATTCATATAAGCGAACGTTAAGGAAAAATTGGCGAACCGATTGCAATGCTCAACGCGTGATTGAGATTGTCAGTTGTCTCGGCCAGTTCTCTGCTCAGCCTTTCTTACACGAAGCAACCCATCTGGCAAGTTGGAATACCACCCCACAAGCGAGGATTCTGCGATGAGCGAGTTGCATACAGGCGCGGTTCGATCTCTTAACTTTTCCCGGCTGAGAATAAATGCGAACCGGATGATGCGGAAGTCCGTGCAATGTGTGGCGGCACTGCTGCTGGTCACACTAGGATCGGGGCTGGCTTGGGCAGATTTCGATCTGACCTTCCAGGGTCTGGTGCAGACGCTCAACACCGGCGGCAGCATTAGCCTCAATGTACCTGCGGGTATCGTGGTCGATCCGGCGGGCGATGTCTTCGTGGTGGACGCGGACAACAACCGCGTCGTGGAGGTGAACGCCCAGGGTGTGGCGTCCGTCGTCACCATCACCGGCCTGACTCCGGCGCTAAGCCTTCCAAATCAAATCACAATTGACGGACTGGGCAACCTGTACGTCGCCGATTCGGGCAACAACCGCGTAGTCGAAATCACCCCGGCAGGAGTGGGTTCGGTAATCAGTACGGGCAGCGTAACGCTGAGCCAGCCGATAGGCGTGGCGCTCGATCAGTCCGGAGACATTTTCATCTCGGATACGTTAAATAACCGCATCGTCGAAGTCACAGCTGGCGGCTCCGCTGCGGCGCTTACGATCACGGTCTCCTCTGGCGCCTCGACGCTCAATGCTCCTCGCGGTCTCGCCGTGGGCGTGACCGGCAACCTTTACATCGCCGATTCCAGCAATAACCGCATCGTCACCGTGGCGGCGGGGACCACTACAGGCGTGGTGGCCTCGATTCTTGGTGGCGTAACCCTGTCCCATCCTTCGGCAGTCGTGGTCGATCGCATGGGGAACGTTTTGATCGCCGACACTGGCAACGACCGAATCGCCGAGATCGACACCAGTTCCAATGGAACCGTCCTCTATACCAGCTCCGTCACGCTCAGCGCACCCTTAAGCCTCGCGCTGGACGTTTTTGGCACGGTCTACATTGCCGATACCAACAACAACCGGGGCCTGGTCGTCGACAATCCCGTCAACGGCGATCTCGCCCCTGGCGACCAAACTTATTCGATCAACAAAACCGCGGTAGGCTTTGGCCACGTCCAGCTGGGATCGGCCAATGCGGTGACCCTGACGCTACCCTTCACCACGGGCGAGACGGCGCTGGGTTCGGTTCAGGTGTTGACCTCCGGCGTGGCAAGTCTTGATTTCACCATGGGCTCCGACACCACCTGCAACGGCACAACGGGAACCAGCACCAGTTGCTCGGTGGAAGTTAGCTTCCTACCAACCGCGCCGGGTTTGCGCACGGGATCGGTGGTTCTTTTCGACGGGGCCACACCGCCCAACGCGATTCTGACCGTTCCTCTCTACGGCTGGGGAGATTCTCCCATAGCCGCTCTGAGCCCAAACACGGGAACTGTCATCAGTACCGGCGGCCTGGCCCTCTCCAATCCGTATCAAGTTGCGCTGGACGGCACGGGGAATATTTATGTCGGCGACTATACCGGCAAGAACGTGACCAAGATCCCAGCTGGCGGCGGAGCCGCTACACTTGTGGCTCTGGGAACTCCAGGCAGTACCGCCGTACAGAACATTACTGGCGTCGCGGTGGATGAAGCGGGAAATCTCTTTATTGGAGATCACCAAAACAGCCGCATCCTGGTGGTCACGCCCAGTGGCATCGTTTCCGTACTAAGCATCAACGGACTTAGCCCTTCTCTGGGCTTCCCCGTAGCCCTCGCCTTTGACGGCGCGGGAAATCTATATATTGCCGACTTTACCAATAGCCGGATTGTTCGCGTGTCCACACTCGTGGTCGCGGGATCGACTTCAAGCGGCCTTGGAACGGTGATCGGGACAGGCGCCTTTAGCTTCACCGGCAGCACGCTTACCGGCCTTACTGTCGATTCCCAGGGAAACATCTACACCGCCGCCCGCACTCAAAACAACAGCAGCATTATCGAGATCACGAATGCGGGTGTGGCCTCCGAGTTGAGTCTTCCCGGCATCACTCCAGCAATCAGCAATCCCCAGGGCGTGGCCGTGGACGCGATGGGAAACATCTACGTGGTGGACACCGCCAACAGTCGCATCGTGGAACTGACGACGGCGGGCGTAGCATCGGCTATAAGCATCAGCGGACTATCAGCCCCCTCGACGCTGAGCTCTCTCGTGTTCGGAGTAACGTCGGATTCCTCGGGCAATCTTTATATTCCGGATTGGACGAATAATCGGATCGTGTTCGTGAACGTCTCGGGATCTGCTCTGTCATTTCTAGGCACAAAGGTGGGACTCATCAGCTCCGACAGCCCGAAGACATCAACGGTCACCAACCTGGGCAACCAGCCGCTAGTGTTTTCAGCGAACCCAACTTTTACCGCAAACTTCTCCCAACCTACAGGAGGTTCCAATCAGTGCCTGTCGAGCACTTCGCTGACTCCTGGCACGGCGTGCGATGTCTCGGTGCAGTTCACCCCGCAAACGGTGGGCAGCCTGAGCGCCGGCATTATCGTAACCAACAATGCGCTTAACGTCTCGGGCAGCACCGAACAAATCTCGGTCAGCGGCACGGGGCTGATCGCGGGGGACACCACAGCGACCGCCGTTGTCACAAGCCCAACCACCGCAGCCATCGGACAACCAGTCACGGTGACCGCCACGGTGACCGATACGGTGACGGGACATTCGTCGACCGTTCCCACGGGCGGAGTAAGCTTCATGGACACCGTGGGCTCTACGTCGATCTCGCTCAACGGCGGAAGTCCGGTAACTCTCAGCGGCGGCATTGCGACGCTCACGGGCGCGACACTCGGCACGCCGGGCTCGCATACCATCACGGCTACTTATGCCGGTGTGAGCGGTTCCTTCCTGACTAGCACAAGCACGACCACGCTAGCTTTAACCAAGGACAACGAAACGATCGCCGGTCCCGTCACGCAGCCGGTACAAGTGGCGGCTGGGCAGACAGGTTCCGTGCCGGTTACAGTGACAGGACCGTATACCGGAGTGGCGGCGGCTACCGGCTCTTTGAGTTACAGCGTTGTGAATTCGTCGAGTACGAGCGTAGCTTCGGGCACGGCGAATCTCACGGCGGGCTCCTCGAATTCAACGGCCAGCATCCCCGTCGCGAGTTCGCTCATGACCGGAAATTACACGATCGCCATAAGCTATGCCGGTGACGCGAACTATCTTGCGGGCACGGGCACCGTAACGGTTTCGGTAGGAAAGAAGGCGCCGACGGTGACGCTGACTTCCTCCGCGACGACCGTACTATCGAAGAACGCAGTCACCTTTACCGCTACCGTCGCGTCCTCTTCCGGCACGCCCACGGGCTCGGTCACGTTTCTCGATGGAACCACGTCGCTGGGAACTGGCACACTGGCTCAAGGCGTGGCCACGCTTACAACCTCGGCTCTCGCAGCCGGGGTTCATACCATCACGGCTCAGTACGGTGGAGACGCAAACTTCATTGCGCTTACCAGTTCAGCCTTGACTGAGACGGTGCAGGATTTCAGCTTGACCCTCTCGGGCAGCAGCACATCTTCCGCCACGGTAGCGCCGGGAGGCACGGCGACCTACGATTTGGTGGTCGGACCGAGTGCGGGCACAACCTTTCCTACAGCGGTAACTCTTGCCTTAACTGGAGCGCCGACTGGAGCGACCACAACGATCACACCGAAGACGCTGCCGGGCAGGCGCAGGAGCGACCCACGTGACAGTGACGATACAGGTGCCCAGTCAGACTGCATCATCATTGTTGCGCCATAACGAGATCCTCGCGCTTCGGCTTTCGCCGATGATGCTGGGTTTGTTGCTGCCCTTCGCAGGGAAGATGCGGCGCCGCGCACGTAAGTCCGGCCGATGGAGCATGCTGTTTCTTCTGGTAATTTCCGTGAGTTCAATCGCGGGGCTGACCGGATGCGGTGGCACATCTACCAGCTCGCCGGCCAGCACCCCGACCAGTTACAACATGATGTTCACGGCCAGCTCCGGCGCGTTGTCGCAATCAACGACACTTAAGCTCACGGTGCAGTAAGTGATCGAGCTATTCTGAGACGCTATGCTCTTCGTTCTGCGAACGAAGCACGCGATCGACGGAGTAAGGAGCGCGGTGGCGGGGCTCGTGGTAGTGGCGGACCTGCATCTCACCGAGCAGTCCAATGGCGAGCAGATTCAAACCGCCGAGCAACAGGCCGAGAGATAACATCATCAACGGGCCATGCGAGGCCATGACGGGAACGTGGCGCAGAAACTTCTCGACTCCCAGCCAGGCTACAACGGCGCTGCCGCCGAACAGGCTGAGCACGCCGAACGTCCCAAAGAAGTGCAGCGGACGGGAGAGATAGCGAAGCAGGAAGCGAATCGTGATGAGATCGAAGAAAACGCGGAAGGTGCGGGAAATTCCGTAGTGCGAAATGCCACGCTCACGGTTCACGTTGCGAATGGGCACTTCGCAAATCGATGCGCCGTACCACGAAGCCAGCGCCGGAATAAAGCGGTGCAACTCGCCGTAGAGCGGCACCTGTTCGAGAATCTCGCGGCGATAAGCTTTGAAGGTTGTGCCGAAATCGTGAATATCGACGCCGCTCAACTTGGCCATCAGCCAGTTCGCAATGCGCGAGGGAATACGGCGCATCCAGAAATTATCGATGCGCACCTTGCGCCAGCCGCTGACAATGTCATACCCGGCCGCAATCTTTTCCAGAAACATCGGAATGTCGGCGGGATCGTGCTGCAGGTCGCCATCCATGGCGATGATGTACTCGCCCCGAGCGTGATCGAAACCGGCGGCCAGTCCAGCGGTTTGCCCGAAGTTGCGCCGGAGCTTGACTACGGTGACGCGGCTATCAACGGCCGCGATCTCGCGCAGCATGGCAAAGGTGTGATCGCTCGATCCGTCATCCACCAGCACGATTTCGAAAGTCTCGCCCGCCGTCTCCATCACCGCTTTCAGGCGGTCGTAGAGGTCGGTAACGTTCTCCTGCTCGTTGTGCAGCGGGACGACGATGGAGTACTTAGGCACGGTCTTTTGATTATAGCGTGAACCGCTGCCCTCGCACTCAAATTTCTCTCTGGAAGATGACTAATTGCACGGAGCACCAAGTCTGCAACCTGCCTACAATCACGACGATCGAATCTCGCAGACTCTATTCCAGAGTTGAATTGGACTGGAGTTAAGTTGGATTCGTAGCATACTGGATTCAGGTGCATCAAAGTTGTACCGCCGCCATCTGTGAGGTTATTCTCAGAATTCTTATTGGGGAAAAGCACATGCGCCCTTGGCTTAAAGCATTTCTATGGATCGCCGCTCTCCTGCTGACTGCTTTCGCTGGCATTCAATTCGTTCGGCCTGAACTGCCTAATCCGCCAGTTACAGCAGATTTACAAGTACCTCCTCAGGTGAAACAAATCCTCAGATCGTCTTGCTACAACTGCCATTCCAACGAAACCCGATTGTCCTGGTTCGACGAACCGGTGCCGGCGTATTGGATGGTAGTTCGCGATGTGAGGAAGGCAAGGAAGCGACTGAACTTTTCAGAGATCGGCAAACTCCCTGCCGGACAACAGAAAGCTGCCCTTTTTGAAGCCGTGAGCCAGATTGAATTAGGAGCGATGCCCTTGCCGGCATACACTCGCGTTCACTCCGAAGCTGTAATCACGCCGGAACAATTGGCCGTGTTGAAGGAATATCTCAGCTCCGTTTCTCCTGATACAGCTGCGCGGCCCGAAGAGATCAGCGCTGCGGATGCCCAGTACAACGCGTGGCTACAATCGGCAGGCTCTACCCCGGAGGTAGCTGTGGCGCCGAACGGCATCGCATTCCTGCCTGACTACAAAAACTGGAGAGCGATCAGCAGCACCGACCGCTTTGACAATCACACCATGCGGGAGATTCTTGGGAACGATATCGCCGTCAAGGCGATCGCAGAAAATCACATCAATCCTTGGCCCGACGGCACGGCATTCGCCAAGGTAGCCTGGTTTGAACAACCGGACGACCAAGGACTTGTCCACACAGGCGCGTTCTTTCAAGTGGAGTTCATGATCCGCGACAGCCACAAATATGCCGACACTCTGGGCTGGGGATGGGCGAGATGGCGCGGCGCAGATCTGAAGCCCTACGGTAAGGACAAAAATTTCACCAGCGAGTGCGTTGGCTGCCACGATCCGCTGCGCAATACCAATTATGTTTTTACCGAGCCGATTCGAGGCCAACAATGAGACCATCCCTAAAGGCGATCAATGAAGCGATCAATCATGGGGCATCGACGAAAGTACTTTTTCTTCCGTCTATTCTTATCGCGCTCAGCATGTCTGGCTGTTCTGGCAATGGACCAAAAATCTCCGCGGAAATGAATCAGAGTGCATCGCTTGCCGGAGAGTTCGCAGCGGGATCGCCCGCGAATCCGCTGAAGTGGAAAGTCATCACCTCCGAGAGCAGCAAGACGGATTCGACCATGTCCACCCTGTACGGCAATGACCTCGCCGTGCAATGCGCAAGAACGCATGCGCAGCATGACTATCCTGCCGGCGCGGTACTTTCGCTTGTAACATGGACCCAGCAGGAAGACCCTCGCTGGTTCGGAGCGAGGATTCCGGCCACGGTGAAATCGGTGGAATTCGTAACGGTAGGAACCACTCCTGACGGTCACCCTTCGTACTCATACCAGAACTACGGGAGCGCGCCACTAAAGATGTTATCTGCCGAGGAAGGGCCCACTCCCAATGACCGGGCCTCGTATGTTCTCTCGCAGCGAGCGGCCGTCATGCCATAGATGTAATGTTGAATAGCGACTTCCCTAAGGATTCCCTTGCCGCAAACTCAGCCGCGCTAGGCCCGCTACCCTATTCCTTGAGCTTTAGCCGGGCCTTGTTCTCTTCCATAAACTTCTTTATATCGTCCACCGCTCCCAGCAGGCGATTCCATTGTTCGTAATATAGAGTGACCGGAAAGCGACCCAGTCCATAGACACTGACCCCGCCCTTTTCGCCGACCTTGAAGATCAGGTCGCCGCTGCGTTTTTTAGTCTCGACTTCTTTTTCCAACTGGGACAAACGGGCTTTCAGTTCCTCGTAACTTGGTTCTGCCATGCATTCTCCTCGCAATGAAATTTATGTGCGCATCCAATATTAACGTGACTGAGCAGCTTCCCAATTTTGGATCGCCGATTTTTGATCAGCCTGGAAAAACGCCCGCACTTGTAAAGGATTGTAAACGGGACGATACATACCGACAAAGAAGTTGGCTGGTAGAATAGTATGATTGCCTCTGGGTTCTGGTGAGGACGCTTGTTAGGAGAAATTCTTGTCGATGAAGTTTGCTCCGCGGTTATCCCTTGGCGTTGTCCTTACCGCTTCTCTGTCGCTGATTTCGATCGCCCAGCAAACGCCACCGTCGGCTGCAACCTCTTCTTCACAAACACAAGCTAACCCCGCCGCTTCCGGACAGCAGAACAATACTGCCGACAAGGCGCAGGACGCACCACCGGCTTCCGCAAGCCAAACGCAGCCTGACAAGAAAGACCAGGGAAAAGCCGCCGGTACGCCATCTGGAACATCGGCCGGAACGTCAAATGACCGGCTCTTTCTTGCGCTGCCTAATTTTCTGACGCTGGAGAATTCCGGGAAAGTGCCGCCGCTTACCACCAAACAGAAATTCAAGGTCGTAGCCCGGGGGTCCTTCGATAAGATTGAATATCCCTGGTACGGAGTTATATCGGGCATCAGCCAGGCGGAAAACAGCGAACCTGGCTATGGTCAGGGCTGGGAAGGTTACGCAAAACGCTATGGCTCGGCCTTTGCCGATGGGACTATCGAAAACTTCATGGTAGGCGCGGTCTTTCCGTCGCTTTTGCACCAGGACCCGCGGTTTTACCAGACCAGCCAAGGCACATTCGCGCACCGGGCAGGTTACGCGGTCAGCCGAATCTTTGTCACCCGGACCGATTCCGGCCATTCACAATTCAACTACTCAGAGATTCTTGGCAGCGCTTTGTCGGCCACGATCTCCACCAATACCTACCATCCCCGGGCCTTCATTTCCACTCATTACGACCCCACAACAAATATGTTGGTCTACGTTCACAACGCATCCGACCGCACTTTGCCGAATACGCTTAGCGTGTGGGGAACGCAGATCGCGTACGACACAATTACGATCGTGATCAAAGAGTTCTGGCCCGACGTTCACCGCAAGATGGTCAAAAAGCACAACACTGGCGATACGTCCCAGAGCAGCAACGCTAAACCTTAAGCCAAGCTTGCTCGGGTTCATCTCAATCTCTCTTGTTTATTGCGCTGCCGGAACCAATCTCGCAGATTGACCGAGACCTGCCCGAGGAGTATGTTTTGTGACAATTTCCGCAAAGCAGCTCGTTTAACGTGGGATCGCATGAGGTGAAAGGTCATGTTTTGTTCCGGTTGCGGGAACACAGTTTCCGCGGGCGAAAACTTCTGTAGAGTCTGCGGAAAACAAACTTCCACCGCTTCGACGTCACCACCTCCCATTGTTGCGCCTGCCGTCGCCGCATCCAGTCCTGCACACATCAGCGGGAAAGCCATCGCCAGCCTGGCCTGCGGCATTTTCATTTTCGCGTTTCCTTTGTCAATTCTGGCGGTTATCTTTGGGCATCTATCGCTCTCAGAGATCAGGAAAAGCGCGGGTCGGCTTTCCGGCGAGGGCCTCGCAATAGCGGGGCTTGTGCTCGGCTATATGGGATTAGCTGTGGTTCCCTTCATTTTGATCATTGCTGCGATCGCCATTCCCAACCTCCTCCGCGCACGAATGGCGGCCAATGAATCCTCCGCCGCCGCAGGAGTTCGAACCATTGTGGTTGCAGAAGTCGGCTACGCTTCGTCCCACCCTCAAGCGGGATATACCTGCACACTTTCCGATCTGGCTGGCGCTGGGTTAAACGATGCGAGATTACTGAGCGGACGGAGGAGCGGGTACGCTTTCGAATTGCTGGGCTGCGGCCCGGAAGTTGACGGCGGACCGAACTCGAAGTTCCGCGTACTGGCCTATCCTATGACCCCACACACAACCGGGAAACGGGCCTTTTGCTCCGATGAAATGGGAATTCTCAGGATGGATGCGGGTGGCTCGCCGCAGGATTGCATGGAAAAGGGTTCGGCTTTGCAATGAAGAAAGTTGGATATCGTTAACTGGAGGCAACCGAATGTTCTGTACTCAATGCGGGGCGAGTAACGTGGACGGCGCTATGATCTGCGCGCGCTGCGGTAAGAGCCTTGCTCCCACTCAACCCGTTTTTATGCAGTCGGGTCCGGTGGGTCAGATTCCAGGTGGCCCGGTGCCTCCCGTTTACGTGCCGAACTATCTGGTGTTCGCGATTCTTGCCACGGTTTTGTGTTGTCTGCCAGCGGGGATTCCCGCAATTGTCTATGCCGCTCAAGTCAACGGAAAGTTGCAAGCAGGAGACATCGCTGGGGCGCAGGCCGCTTCTAAAAACGCGAAGATGTGGTGCTGGATTTCGTTGGGCGCAGGAGTTGCGGTCGGTGTAATCTATGCCCTTCTCGTAGCCGCCGGAGTCATGAGCCACATGAACCGCTAGAGGGAGTAAACTTGCAAGCGGTCTCGTCTCGAAAACAGTTAGTCGCGGGCATGCTTGCTGCAATTGCAGTAGCCATCGTTGCGCTCGATAACTGCGATCCCGCAACATCCGGCATGTTTCCACCGTGCCCGCTGCGGTATCTGACTGGATGGTACTGTCCCGGCTGCGGCTCGTTGCGAGCCATGCATCAGCTTCTCCACGGGAATCTATATGCTGCGTGGGCGCTGAATCCGCTTACGGTTCTATTATTGCCATTCCTTGCCTACGGAGTTGCTTCCTACGCGCTATTCGAAATCCGCGGACAACATCTGCCCCAGCTCTTCTTGCCAGCCCTTTGGATTCGCGCTCTCTGTGCCGTGATTATTCTTTTCGGCATCACGCGGAACTTGCCGTTTCATCCCTTTGATCTGCTAGCGCCGGGGGCGATGCTGCACCCTTGATGCGAGGATATTTGTGAACGCTGCTCCGAGGGCTAAGCAGGCTTCTTGCGGCAATCTTCACAAACACCGTAGATCTGAAACGTGTGGCGGGTGGTAGCGTAATTGTGGCGGCGTCCAATTTCCTGCTCTAGTTCGTCCACTTCCCGGGAAAAAAATTCCACGGAACTGCCGCACTCAGTGCAAACCATGTGGTGATGGCTGCGCCGGTTGTACTGGTGCTCGTAACGGGCGATACCGTCGTGGAATGCAACTTCGCTGGCGAGTCCGCACTCGGCCAGGAGTTTGAGAGTTCTATAGACGGTGGTATAGCCGATGCGGGAATCCTTCTTGTGAACCAGGCGGTGCAGTTCATCGGTGGAAAGGTGGTCGCGGGTTTCCAGGAAGGTGTGCAGAATCGTGTCGCGTTGCGCCGTCTGCTTCAGTCCTACACGCTTAAGATGCTTATGGAGGATTCCCTGCGCCTCGCGCACCATCTCGCGAGAAATCGAAGGCTGATCATCGATACGCTTCTGCAGCATGGAGGCTCAGGATAGCATCGACATCTTGAAAATGAAATTCATTTTCAACAGGAACCCGCGAAGAGCGCAGCG
This sequence comes from uncultured Acidobacteriaceae bacterium, assembly GCA_963838015.1. GTDB lineage: Bacteria > Acidobacteriota > Terriglobia > Terriglobales > Acidobacteriaceae > Sulfotelmatobacter. The sequence continues at coordinate 974,095 of CAWIPG010000003.1, forward strand.
CCTGGAAAGCGCGATATAAGGCGACACCTGCCGACATGCGTTAAAGGTATGCCCTGATACGAATCCCAATTGCGCGACCGCTGCTAAAATCAGACTGCTCATGAGCACTCTCACAGCAACTGGCGTTCCGGCTTCCCGGCGTTCCAACGGATTACGCATCTTCCTCTGGCTGGTGTTTATCGTGGTCCTGCTGGCCACGGCTGCGGTAGCCTACGCCTACTTTATCGCGCGCTCTGCCCTGCCCCAACTTGATGGAAACCTCCCGGTGAAAGGGCTTTCCGCACCCGTGAAGGTTACACGAGACAGCCACGGCGTTCCGGCAATCGAGGCCGCTTCTCTGGAAGATCTGTTTTTCGCGCAAGGCTACGTCACCGCACAAGATCGTCTCTGGCAGATGGACATTATGCGGCGCTTTGCAGCCGGAGAGCTTTCCGAGATTCTCGGCGAGGACACGCTCAAGATCGACCGCGAACAACGCATCCTGGGGTTGCGCGCGGTGGCGAAAAAATCTTTAGCGATGGCAAGTCCGCGCGATCGCTTGTACTTCGATGCCTACGCGCGGGGAGTGAATGCATTCATCGAAGCGCATGCCAATCGCCTTCCGCTAGAGTTCCGCATTTTGAAGTATCGGCCAAAACCGTGGCAAGCAGAAGATTCCATCGTCATCGCAAACCAGATGGTGAAAGATCTCAACTTCTACACTTTCGGTGACACGCTGGCACGAGAAAAGATTCTAGCTAAGCTGGGACCCGATCTCACTGCCGATCTCTACGTCAACAGCTCCTGGCACGATCGCCCGCCGACAGTAATGCGGGCAGACATCAACGACCAGGATAAGCAAGGCGACTCCGACGATGACGATGATGAAGATGACGACGGCCCAGATAATTCCGTAACACAACACAAAGGCGCCACAGAGATTTGGGCGCAGCACGCGCCCGAGGCGATGAACGGATCGAACGACTGGGTAGTGTCAGGAGCTCACACGGTCACAGGCAAGCCGCTGCTTTCGAACGATATGCATCTCGGCCACCAGATGCCGAACCTGTGGTACGAAGCGCATCTGAAATCCGGCAATCTGGACGTTGCCGGAGTAACTCTGCCGGGAATGCCTTACGTAATTGTCGGCCACAACCAGCGAATCGCATGGGGATTCACCAATGTCGGCCCCACGGTCGCCGACGCCTTCGTCGAGAATTTCAACGCGCAGGGAGCCTACCAGACTCCGCAAGGTTGGCAGCAGCCCGAACACCGCGGAGAGGTGATTCATGTTAAGGGCAAGCCGCAGGTAGATGTAACTGTAGACGTGAAGATCACGCGGCACGGGCCCATCGTCACAGAACTGATTCCGGGTGAGACGCGGCAAATTGCGCTGCGCTGGACGCTTTATGACGGTCTGCACATGCCGTTCTTCGATGTCGACAGCGCACAGAACTGGGAAGATTTTCGCAAGGCATTTTCTCAGCTCGATGCGCCGGGGCAAAACGTGGTTTATGCCGATGTGGACGGCAACATCGGTTATCACACAACCGGACGCGTTCCGATCCGCGCTTCTGGCGACGGCAGTCTTCCAGTCAGCGGAGCAGACGATGCCCACGAATGGACGGGCTACATCCCCTTCGACAAACTTCCCAGCATCTACAATCCTTCGTCCGGCGTGATTGCAACGGCAAACGGACGGATTACATCCGACAACTATCCCAATTCGATCAGCGCAGAGTGGGAAGCGCCGTGGCGCACGGCACGAATTTACCACGTGCTGGAATCGGGTCGGAAGTTTGCTCCAGCGGACATGCTCACTCTCGAGAACGATGTTCACTCAGAAAATGATCTATTCGCCGCGGAGCGCTTCGTCTATGCCGTGGATCATGCATCAAAGCTTTCCGCCCGCGCCAAGCAGGCTGCCGATCTCATGCGTAGCTGGGATGGGCGCATGCTCGCCGCATCCACTGCAGCAACCATTGCAGTGCGCTCAGCTCGGGAGTTGACACGTCTGCTGCTCGAATCCAAGCTGGGTACAGCGCCTCAAGATGCGAATCAGCAGGAAGCTACGTTGAATTGGAAGACCTACAGTTGGGAGATGCGGACCGTCTGGCTACAGAATGTCATGCTCCACCAGCCCAAGCGCTGGCTGCCGGAAAAATATTCCAACTACGACGAATTGCTGACTGCCGCCGTGGAAGCCGCGGTGAATGCTCCGGAAGCGCCAAAGAATTTAGCGGAGTGGCATTGGGGCAGCGTTAACGCCGTCGACATTGAGCATCCGGTGCTGGGAAAAATTCCCCTGCTGCAGCGTTGGACTGCGCCGGGACTACAGGAGCAATCGGGAAGCAGCTACACGGTGAAAGCAGTAACTCGCCACCACGGACCATCAGAACGCTTCACCGCGAATCTTGCGGATCTGGATCAATCAACCTTAAATACTGTTACCGGCCAGGGTGGAAACTTCCTCAGCCCTTACTACATGGATCAATGGAAGGCGTGGTATGAAGGCTACACATTCGCACTGCCTTTCACATCTCAGGCAGTGGACGCATCGAAAGCGCATCGGCTGGTTCTGGAACCGGCAAGATAACGAACGCCGCTTGGCGTAAAACTCGTTCGATCAGAAAAAGTCAATCGCTCTCATGTCGATGACTTGGCCAGTAATCGTTATTGTTCCGGTCTCAATATACTGATTGATCAGCAGACTATCGATGGTCGTGTCATAGACGCGCAAGTTGCCGCCTTCGGCCACATACTCCACATAACGAGTCGAGAAGCTCTGCAGGCCCGTGACGTCGCCGTTATCCGGCGGGATTATCACGGCTCCGTTGGTGGTGTTATAGATGGCGAGGCAACCGCGTATTTCCCCCTGCTGCGGAGTCGCATTCACGTCGCCGACGCTGGTACATCCATAGGAGCCGACGAAGAGCTGGCCATTGCTGCTTAAATCGATGCGGTCGTGGTAGCCATTGGTGATGGCAATTTCACTCGTCGGATTGTTGTAATTCGGATCCTGCATCGTATTCAGGTTGACGATGTCGAGGTATCCGCAATATTGAGCCGCCGTTTTAGCCGCGCTCGGGATTGAAGGACACAGAGGCCCGGTCGGCGTACCCAGCCCGGCCACATAGAGCGTGGAACCTGAGAGATAGGCGTCGGTAGCACCATTCACCAGAACCTTTGCACCGGGCGTAGGAGGTGTGGTGCTGAAATTCATAATCTGCACGCTGGCCTGCGTGCCTCCACACTGGGCGCCACAGTTCAAAATGTAGGCAGTGCTGCCATCGCTGCTGTAAACGGCGTTGACGGGACGGTCGAAGCCGGGCACCGTGACCGTGACCGGATTCCCAGTGTTAACCAGCTGTGGGTAAACAACCGTGACGGAATCCGAGTCATTGCTGAAAACCAAAAGCTGACTTCCGGTTGGATTCGACACGATCATTTGCGCATTGGGAACACTGATCGTCCACGCAACGCCCCCGGATGCGACATTCATTCCCACAACTGCTCCCGGGGATGACCCGATCAAACCGGCCGAAGGCACTGCCGCATACGCGGAGCTATCGACCGGTATGACCATACTGATGGTAGCTCCGGGAAGTTGTATGCTCCCGGTCGAAGCATCGGTCTTGGTGTTGGTCACATAAACCTTGTTGCTCGACGAATCAAAGGACAGCAGAACTGACCGATCCGGAGATATCGCCATAAGGCCAGGCGAACCACCGGCAGTGACTCCGCCCCGTCCCAGCGTATCAATCCAACCATCAATGAGAACAAGCCCGGCAGCTGCCGTTGGGCTGGAGACGCTTTGCGAGGCCAGAACGCGAGTGGTGAAATGGCTGGGCGTTGAGCTGTAACTCGATGCAGTGCCGCAAGAGACAAGACCGATGCTGGCGACTATAAGCACGACTGACAAAAGAGCGGATTTCTTCAAACGTCAGGCTCCTAACTGCAGGAAAACCAGAGATTTATATGCGAAATAGCGGATTATAACAGAGCCCGGGCAGCTGATTTCCGCTGGCCTTCGTTTGATTGCGGAAAATCGACCAGTTCCTCCGCCCGGATGCGCGAAATTGACCTCATCCTGTATTCTGGTTCATATGGCGGGTGATTTTCTTGCACGAATCAAACAGTCTCCAGTTCTATGCGATGGTGCGATGGGAACGCTACTTTACTCCAAGGGCGTCTTCATCAACCGTTGTTACGACGAGCTAAATCTCTCCCAGCCTGACCTGATTCGCGACATTCATCACAATTACCTCCAGGCTGGGGCCGAAATCATTGAAACCAATACCTTCGGAGCAAACTCTTTCCGCCTTGCCCGGCATACGCTTGCGGACAAAGTGGTGGAAATTAACCGGGCAGGCGCACGTTTGGCGCGAGAAGCCACCAAGAGCTTCGATGTGTGGGTTGCAGGATCGGTTGGCCCGTTAGGAACAAGAATCGAGCCTCTGGGAAAAACCTCCTTCGAGGAAGCCCGCCAGGCATTCCGCGAGCAGATTGCGGCCCTAGTGGAAGGCGGCATCGATCTGCTGATGTTTGAGACCTTCGGATACCTTGAGGAACTCCACCAGGCAGTGCTGGCCGCAAAAGACGTGGGCGCGAAACTTCCTCTAGTGCTCCAAGTCACGATCGATGAGGACGGCAATTGTCTCGATGGTTCCACTCCAGAAACATTCGCACCACGGCTTGAGGAATGGGGCGCAGATGTAATCGGATGTAACTGCAGCGTGGGTCCAGTGGCCATGCTGGACGCCATCGAGCGCGTGCGTGCCGCTACTTCCCTGCCGCTGGCCGCACAACCGAATGCCGGCATTCCGCGCTCGGTGGAAGGCAGAAATATCTACCTGTGCTCTCCCGAGTACATGGCGAGCTACGCGCGCAAGTTTGTCACTGCCGGTGCTCGCTTGGTTGGGGGATGCTGCGGAACTACTCCCGATCACATTCGCGTAATGAAATCCGCGCTGCGCGTAGGCGAGGCCAGAGGAAAGACAGCTGCCGCGCACGCGACTGGAACGGCAGCCGCGCCCAAGGCGATACCGGCGCAACCACTAGAAACACGGTCTCTCATTGGGGCGAAGCTGGCTCGCGGCGAGTTCGTAACCATGGTGGAAGTGGTTCCTCCCAAAGGAACCGATATACGCAAGGAATTAGAAGGCTCTAAGTATCTGAAGTCCGTGGGCGTAGACGCCGTGAACATTCCCGACAGTCCACGGGCTTCAGCACGCATGAGCAACCAGGCGCTTTCGCTTCTGGTGCAGCGCGAAGCTGGACTTGAAGCAATCCTTCACTACACCTGCCGCGACCGCAACGTGCTCGGCATTCAAAGTGATCTCCTCGGCGCAGCTGCGGTCGGAATCAAGAACCTGATCTGCATTACCGGCGATCCGCCGAAGATGGGCAACTATCCGGATGCGACCGCCGTATTCGATGTGGATGCCATCGGCCTCGTCAATATCGTTCACAACCTCAACCGAGGACTGGATCTTGGCGGAAATCCGATCGGGGCTGGCACCGGTTTTGTGATCGGCGTGGGCGCAAACCCAGGACTCACCGACTTGGATGAAGAGATTCGGCGCTTTGAATACAAGGTCGCAGCGGGAGCTGAATACGCGGTAACGCAGCCGGTTTTCGACATCCGCCTGCTGGAGAATTTCGTGCGGCGGATCGAGCACTGCCGAATTCCCGTTGTGGCTGGGATCTGGCCATTGGTCAGCGTACGCAATGCCGAGTTTATGAAGAACGAACTCAGGGTCTCGGTTCCTGATTCGATTGTGGAGCGAATGGGACGAGCGCAGACTCCAGAGGCGGCAAGGCAGGAGGGCATTGCCATTGCCCGGGAGATGCTGCTCGCGGTTCGACACACAGTACAAGGAGCGCAGATCAGCGCGCCGCAGGGACGTTATAGCTCTGCAGTCGATGTGCTTGAGGCGTTGGGAACAAACGGTTCCACAAACAATTAGAATTCCCTTTTCTGGAGAGACTGACTCACATCATCAAACTATTTACAAAAAAAGACTGGACACTTCGTGCAGGTAGTAGCATCAATAGGGAAGGAGCAAAACCCCGTTGGCCAAGTTTGAAGAGTGCCTTCAGCGATTGGAAAAAATTGTTCAGGAACTGGAAAAGGGAGACGTGCCACTCGAGAACTCTCTTACCCTTTTCGAAGAAGGTATGACTCTCTCCTCCACCTGCCGCAAGGAACTGGAGCAGGCTGAAGGCAAGGTGGAGATTTTGCTGAAAAAGAACGGTAAGCTCCAGGCCGAACCCTTTGAGCCCTTGACGGAGAAGGCGCCTGCCCGCGGGTAGGTCGCGAATCTGTCTCCGGCTCGTTAAGCCGTAATGTCTGTGGAGTAGTGGTGCCGAACCCTTCCCCGCAGCCCTGGTCCGTTGTAACTGACGGTTGTAAGTCAGGAGGGTCTATGGGCTCCAGTGTTGTCGTTCTCGAAAGCGATCCCAAGGTAGCCCGGTCTCTCGCCGGCAGTTTATCTTCTCACTTCAAGTCGGTGCATTTAACGCGTTCAAGGGACGAACTCCGCGAGCAGATTGCCCAGAGCCGCCCCGAGGTCGTGATTGTCGATATGGAGTACACGCGCCTTACGGATGTACGCAATTTGCACCAGGACTTTCCCTCCGTGCCCATCGTGTGCACCTATCGTGTACCAGATGACGAACGGTGGATCGCCGCCATGGAAGCTGGCGCCAGCGACGTGTGCCCAGCCGATGACATTCAAAACGTTCTCACGTCGGCGTTGCGCAGCCTGGCACTCGCAAAGACCGCGATAGCGTGATTTTTGGTGGCGCACCACTTCAGCACAGATACAACAGATATAAGTGACTGTCCTCGCTTCTCAGTTTGTCAGGGTCGGGCATCATGCCAGAACAATATCCAGCACCTCAGTGAGCGTCGCGATTTCCCCGTCAGGTGTCTCCGGAATTCTCTCCGCCACCTGCCCAAAACGATTGCACCACAAAACGTGGACGCCGAATGCCTTTGCAGAATAAGCATCCCAGGCATTCGAAGATAAAAAGCAGACCTGTTCGGCCGCCACGTCGAGCCGCGTACACGCTAACTGATATACGGCACGATGGGGCTTGTAGACCCGCACTTCCTCCACTGACAACACAGCGTCGAACAAATCCGCAACGCCCGCATGAGCCGTTGCCGCCGCAAGCATGGCGGGCGTTCCATTGGACAGAATCGCAAGCTTCATACCCGCTGCTTTCAACCGCCTCAGCGTCGCGGGAACTTCCGGGTAGGCATCCAGAACCAGATATGACTTTATGAGCTGCGCGCGCAACTCCGCATCTTCCAGATGCAGCGTTGCCAGAGCGAAGTCGAGCGCGTCGCCGGTCACCTGCCAGAAGTCCGCATGGCGCCCCGCCAACCCGCGCAGCCACGTATATTGCAGTTGCTTCGCCCTCCACAATTCTGCCAGCGGCTGCCACTTCTCACCCAGCGAATCCTGGGCGCTGCGCGCGGCGCTATTCACGTCGAACAGCGTGCCGTAAGCATCGAAAACACAGGCCTTAATGCCGTGCAGCTTTAGCGATTGCATGGGATCGGGGATCTTCAAGTCCAGAATTGTACTCGCGTCTTGTTATACTCACGCTCGATGCTGCAAGAGACTCTCGAACAAGGCCGGGCGCAAACCGATGCGGCTCTGGACCGTCTGCTTCCGCTGGAAACCCAGCATCCGGTTTCCATTCACAAGGCCATGCGGCACAGCGTCTTCGCCGGTGGCAAGCGCCTGCGGCCGGTGCTGTGCATGGAGGCGGGCCGCATGGTCGCTGGGTCGTTGCCGGCAAAGATCGAGGAACTGGGCGCAGCGCTGGAGATGCTGCACACCTACTCGCTAATCCACGACGATCTTCCCGCGCTCGATAACGACGATCTGCGTCGAGGACGCCCCACCTGCCACAAAGTATTCGGCGAAGCCCTTGCAATTCTAGCGGGAGACGCGCTGCAGACTCAGGCCTACGAAGTATTAGCGCGGCTGGCGTGTCCTGCGGAGGCGCGCGTTCGCATCATCGAAGAGATCGCGCGCGGCACCGGCACGATCGATGGCATGATCGGCGGGCAAGTCGTGGACCTCGAAGCTGAGCAAACCAAGCCCACGGCGGAGATGCTGGAATACATCCATCGCGCGAAGACCGCTGCGCTCATCACAGCCAGCCTGGTGAGCGGTGGGATCTACGCCGGGGCAAAAGACGGCGAAGTTAAGAAGCTGCGAGCGTTTGGCCAGTCGATTGGCCTCGCATTTCAGATTGTCGACGATGTGCTCGACGTAACCCAGACCTCGGAGCAGCTCGGCAAGACTGCTGGCAAAGATACCGCCGCACAAAAAGCAACTTATCCGGCGCTGTTTGGAATTGAAGAGTCCGAGCGCAAGGCGGACTCGCTGGTAAACGCAGCATTTTCCGAGCTGGACAGTTTCGGCGAGCGTGTGAATACGCTGAAGGAATTGGCGCGATATTTGGTGGAGCGGAAGAAATAGAAATTGTTTCGAAACAAACACACTTGATTAAACATGTCCTCAACCTCCCATGACCTCGACATTCTCGCCATCGCCGCGCACCGCGACGACGTAGAGCAAACTTGCGGCGGCACTTTGCTAAAGGCGGCCCAGCGCGGGCAGCGTACCGGCATTCTCGACCTGACCCAAGGCGAAATGGGCACGCGCGGCACCGCCGAAGATCGCGCCCGCGAAGCCGCAGACGCGGCAAGAATTCTCGGTGTGAACTGGCGCAGAGCGCTCGATATTCCCGACGGCCGCGTGGAGAACACCTGGGAGAATCGCCTGAAAGTGGCGGGCGCGATCCGCGAGACCCGCCCGCGCGTGGTGATTCTGCCTTACTGGAAGGGACGGCATCCCGATCACTACACCTGTTCAGTGCTTGGATATGAGGCTTGTTTTCTGGCAGGGCTTTCAAAGCTGGCTCTCAGCTCTCAGTTTTCAGCTCTCAGCCAAAGTAACCCCGGCATCGATACCAGCGGCAAAAAACCTGAACCACTCGTGCCGCATCGTCCCTTCAAAATCATCTATGCGACGCTTTACTACGATGTGCGTCCCACGTTCGTAGTCGATATCAGCCCGCAGTTCGAACAGAAGTTCGGCTCTATCCTTGCCTACAAATCACAGTTCAGCGATCAGGAAGCCGGCAAGGATCTCTTCCCTGCCCACGACGAGATTCGCGCGCGCGTGGACGCAATGGCGCGCTACTACGGCATGCTCGGCGGCGTAACTTACGCCGAACCGTTTCTGCAAAAAGAAATCGGGCTGGTGGAGGACTTGCTGGCGATTCCCGTCAAATCGATCTGAGCACTACTTCTTCAACCCTACCGCCAACCCGTCGCGAATGGGCAGGATCGTCGTGTAAAAATCCTCGGAATTGTAGAGCAGACGATTGAACTCCAGGATGGCTTTAGTCCGCGAATCTTTCGAATTCTTCTCCGCGACTCGGCCGCTCCACAGAACATTATCTGTAATAAATAAGCCGCCTTTCCGCAGACGCGACGAAACCAGACGCAGCACTCGAGGATAGTCTTCCTTATCGACGTCGTTAAAAATAATGTCGTATTGCTGTTTCTGCTCCGAGAGTACCTCCAACGCGTCCCCAGTGTGCACGGTGATGCGATCGGAAACACCAGCGCGCGCGAAATATCCGCGCGCACGCTCGGCGTTCTTGGGATCGCCGTCCGTGTAAATCACTCGGCCTTTTTCACCGACCGCTTGCGCCCACCAGATAGTCGAATATCCTATCGCCGAACCCAACTCGAAAACCGTCTTGGCATTAATCGTTAACGCAAGTTGTTGCAGCACCCGCGCCACCGCGGGACCCACGATGGGAATGTCGTGCTTGGTGGCATAGTCCTCCATCTCCGCCAAAACTTCACTGCGCTTCGGAAGCATCGAATACAAATAGTCGTCGACTGGACCAGCCGTGGCGAGGTCATAGTGCCGCCAGTTGGGTTTGTTTTCTTTCTTAGTTTTTTTCGTCGCCACGTGTCTCCCTTGAATTCTGAATCGTAGTGATTTTCTCTTGATCACTGCAAAGTCGCACCCGGTTTCATGGCGACAATTTCGATGCCCGGCACCAGTTTCTGCAATTCGCCCGGAGTTCCCGTTAACACCGGAAACGTACCAAAATGCATGGGAATCACCGTTTTCGGTTTGAGCAGATTGCAGGCGTAAGCGGCCTCACGCGGCCCCATGGTGAAGTGGTCGCCGATCGGAAGCATCACGATTTCGGGCGCGTAAAGGTCGCGGATGATCGCCATGTCACCAAAAACATTCGTGTCGCCGGCGTGATAAATCTTGACGCCATTTTCAAATTCGATAACATACCCACAAGCTTCACCGCCATAAATCAGCTGGTCGCCATCCTGAATTCCGCAGGAATGATCCGCGTGCACCATGGTGACTTTGATGTCGCCGATCTTCTGCGTTCCACCTTTGTTCATCATCGCGATTTTTCGCGCGCCCTTTTTCTCCAGCCATCCGCATAATTCGGGAATGCCGACAACCTGCGGATCATGCTGCTTGATGACCTCGACCGCATCCCCAATATGATCGCCATGCCCGTGAGTACACAGAAGAGTATCCACGTGCTTCACCTTCCGCTCAGATGCCGGGCACGTCGGATTGTTCATAATCCAGGGATCGATAATGATGATCTGACCGCCGGGGGTTACGATGCGAAATGTCGCGTGGCCGAGCCACGTGAGTTGAACGCCTTTGAGATTCATACGTAAAAGCTCCGGATGATGGTTGTGCTGAATCCTTATTATGACGCCGTTGTGACGAGCTTTAGTTTAATATGAAACGCCATGACAGAACTGAAGGTGCTGATTTCGCGGGAGCAGATTGAAAAACGAGTCGCCGAACTGGGCGCGGAAATCACGCGCGACTTCGCAGGGCAGCCGGTAATTCTTGTCGGCGTATTGAAAGGCTCCGCAATTTTTCTCGCTGATCTGGCGCGGCAAATAAATCTTGACGCAACCTTCGATTTCATCGGCGTCTCCAGCTACGGAAACCGTCCCAGCCCCACGCAGGAACTCAAAAGCGGCTGGGATTCCACGGGCGAAGTGAAGTTGACGAAAGATGTCGATCAATCGATGAAAGATAAGAACGTGATCGTCGTAGAGGACATTCTGGATACGGGATTGACGCTCACCGTTCTGAAAAAACTGCTCATGGCGCATCAGCCTCGGACACTGAAGATCGCAGCTCTTCTCGACAAACCCTCGCGCCGCAAACTTCCGCTGCAAGGCGATTACGTTGGCTTCACCATACCCGATGAATTCGTAGTCGGCTACGGCCTCGATTATGCCGAACGCTACCGCAACCTGGCCGATGTCTGCATCGTGCCGCGCGAGTAAAGACAGTACCAAGTACCTGGTACCCAGTAAATGCCAGCCGCGCCAACCAAATTGTTTTTCTGGGTACTGGGTACTAGCAACTGGGTACTGAAATCGGCTGCTATCATAGAAAAACAGAAAAACAAATGGGGTCTGTTCTGAGCAAACCTGGACAAAATCTTCCTGTTGAGCCGCTGTTGCTGGAAGTCGCCGACGTATTGTCGACATCGCTCGATCTGGATACGACCCTTCGCCGGGTCGCGGAGGTGGTGCGCAAAGTTATCGACTACGAAATCTTCGCCATCCTGCTGCTGAACGAGAAGACGCAGGAACTGCGCTTCCGCTTTCAGGTAGGCTATCCGCCGGAGTTCGCGGAGCGCGCCCGTGTAAAGGTGGGTGAAGGTGTGACCGGGCAAGCCGCGCAGTTGCGTCATGCCGTTCTTGTGGATGATGTAACGAAGGACTCTAGGTACATCGCTGCCATTCCCAACGTTCGCTCGGAATTGGCTGTGCCTCTCATCACCAAGAATCGGGTGATCGGCGTAATTGATTTGGAAGGACGTAATCCCGGCTATTTCACCGAAGAACACAGCCGCTTGCTGACCCTGGTTGCTTCCCGCATTGCGGGTGGAATCGAGAACGCGCAGCTCTACACCCGTACCACAAAGCAGGCCCGCATTCTGCTGCTGCTGAATGAAATTGCTCGCGAATTATCGTCGATCCTGAACCTGGACGAACTGCTGAGCCGGGTCGCGGAGCTTCTCCGGAAGCTGATCGACTACCAGATGTTCAGCATCCTGCTGCTCGATGCCACCGGTGAGAAACTGCAACACCGTTTCTCTCTGCGCTTCCACGAAAATATCCATCTCAAGCACGAAGTCCCGTTAGGACGCGGGCTCGTCGGTTATGCGGCGGAAAGCAAACAGGCAGTACTGGTGCCGGATGTAACCAAAGATCCACGCTACATCGAAACCAACCCGGAAACCCGCTCAGAACTGGCTGTGCCGCTGATTTACAAGGACAAAGTCATTGGAGTGCTCGACCTTGAGCACACGCGGCGCGGCTTTTTCACCGACGATCATCGGCGCACCATGATGACTTTGGCAGCGCAAGTGGCGATCGCAATCGAAAACGCCCGCCTGTACGAGGAAATCGCCCGCCAAGAGCGGCGTCTGGAGCGGGATCTAGCGCTCGCTCGCGAATTACAAATGCGCCTGCTTCCGCAAACGCTCCCCAAGCAAGCCCATCTCGAATTAGCCGCAAAGTTTGTTCCCGCCCGCGCCATCGGCGGAGATTTATACGACTTCATTCCCTACTCGCTTTCGCGGCTGGGCATCGTAATTGGCGACGTCAGCGGCAAAGGCGCGCCAGCCGCAATCTACGCGGCATTGGTTAGCGGAATTCTGCGCTCGCATGCGCCCATTGAACCCGCTCCTGCTGAGATGCTCAAAGCCGTCAATATGTCGCTCGCGGAGCGCCGCATCGAGGCACAATTCGTCTCCCTCATCTATGCCGTGTGGGACGATGAACGCCGGTTGCTCACCGTGGCCAACTCAGGTTTGCCGCGCCCCATTCACGTTCACGATGGAAAGAACCACGTGATCGAGGCCACCGGCTTGCCGCTCGGGCTTTTTGACGACGCGGATTACGACGAGTTCCGCTTCAAGATGAAGCCCGGCGATCTGTTCGTGTTCTTCAGCGACGGCATTCTGGACGCGCGCAACCGCAACGGAGAAATGTTTGGCCGGACGCGTGTGGAGAAGATCATTTCGGAGTGCAAAAGCGGAACTGCCGACTGCATTGTCGATTCGCTCTTCAAAGCCGCGGCCGAGCATTCTGCCGGGGTTGAGACCTTCGATGATCAAACCGTAGTGGCGATAAAGGTTAAGGATGGCGCCGCATCCGGCCACGCCAAAAAGAAATGACCTGGCGCAAGGAATCTGCGGGCCTCGAACGTCCTCCGGCATTCGTTTTTCAAAAGCGTCGGGAGAGCGTGCTGCGTGGCAGCGAGGAATTTGTCCTGCACTGCGACGATCGCCCGCTCCCAGAATTGGCGAAGCGCTACGGCACGCCTCTATACGTTTATTCGGCAACCGCGATCCGCGAGCGGCTGGCGGCTTTCGAAAGCGCGTTTCGCGCGATTCCCCATACCATCTGCTATTCCGTTAAAGCAAATTCCAACCTAAACATTCTGCGTCTGTTGGCTCAGCAGGGTTGCGGTTTCGATGTAGTTTCTGGCGGGGAGCTGGAACGGGTCCTGGTAGCCGATCGCCGCGCAGCCAGGAAAATTGTGTTCTCCGGCGTAGGAAAATCTCGCGAGGAAATAACCGCCGCGCTGAAGGCAAAGATTCTGCTCTTCAACGTCGAGAGCGAGTCGGAACTCGCCGTATTGGCAGAGTGCGCAACGACATTGCGCACAATCGCGCGTGTGGCTCTGCGAGTGAACCCGGATGTCGCAGCCGACACCCATCCTTATATTTCTACCGGTCTACGCAAGCATAAGTTCGGAGTGCCTATCAACAAAGCACGCGAACTCTACGCCAAGGCCGCAGGAACAAGATCTTTAAAAGTCGCTGGAGTCAGCGTTCATATCGGCTCGCAGATCACGGACGTTGCACCTTTCGCGGAAACCATCGCTCGCGTGGCCGACCTGGTTCGTGACCTGCGCTTGGATGGACACAAGATCGCGTACGTCGACACCGGCGGCGGACTGGGCATTGATTACCAGGAACCATCTACAAAATTTGCCGACGATGTTGCGAAATATGCGCACGCCGTGAGCGATCCCCTGCGCGGTCTCAATCTGCATCTCTTGCTCGAACCGGGACGTTCGATTGTGGGACCAGCCGGTATTCTCGTCACCTCCGTGATTTACAAAAAAGAAAACGATGGCAAGCGCTTCCTGGTTGTCGATGCCGCTATGAACGATCTGATCCGGCCCGCGCTCTATGGCGCTTACCACCAGATCGTTCCTGTAATTCAGTCTAAGGAGTTGTCTACCACCAAAGAGATTGTCGATGTCGTGGGGCCAGTATGCGAGTCCGGCGATTTCTTCGCTCGCGACCGGGAGTTGCCTCGAGTGGAAGAAGGCGACTTGCTTGCGATCCTGGATGCTGGAGCTTATGGGATGGCACTGGCTTCGAACTATAATACGCGTCCACGGCCGGCGGAAATTCTGGTTAGCGGAAAATCAGCAAAGGTCATCCGGCGTCGGGAAAAAATGCGCGAACTGTACGCCGCGGAACTATAGAAGCACAACGCTCAGCTTCCCCACTTCAGCTTGGTACGGAGCACGTGAAAAAAGTCAGCATCCGTGCGAAACAAACTGACTCTGTGCTCAGAGCGGCGGCACCTTACTCTGTATCCGTCCCGCAAATCGAGGCCGGGCTGACCGTCCAGGCTGAGGTAGGCCACTTCTTCGTCGCTGCGCAGCACAATTTCAATCACTGCGGAATCGGGCACAACCAGCGGGCGATGCGTGAGCGAATGCGGCGCGACCGGGGTAATCACAAAAGCGTTCACCGTCGGCATAAGCACCGGACCACCAGCCGATAGCGAGTAGGCAGTAGAACCCGTGGGCGTAGCCACAATCATTCCATCGGCCCGGTAGCTGGAAACGAACACCTTATCGACGAACAGCTCATAATTGTTCAGGCGAGCGAGCGCGGTCTTGTTGACCACCGCATCGTTGAAGACCATGTAGCTTCCCAGAACTTCTTCGCCACTCATCAAGTCGCACTGCATTAGCGAACGTTGCTCGACGCCGGCACGGCCTTGTGCAATGGCCTCCAACATCGGATAGAGCGAGGCAAGCGGAACGTCCGTAAGAAATCCCAGCGACCCCAGGTTCACACCGAGCAGTGGAGCATCGATCGCAGCGGTGGCTCGCGCTGCGGACAGCAAAGTACCATCACCACCCAGCACCACCACCAGATCCAGAGCGCGCAAGGACATCTGAGATCGCGGAACTTCTTCCTGTCCGTTGGAATACTTGGCAGTCTCCGGGTCGACGATTACTTTGTAATCGTGACTCTGAAGCCACGTGAGCAACTCGGGAACCGTGCGCGCAACCTCCGGCCGGGTTGGGCGGGAAATGATGGCTGCGACTTTCTTTTGAGAAGATGAGGGCGAGTTCGGCATGTCAGGCGATAAAGACCGATTGTACAGAATCCGGGCTAAAACTTCGGCTATCAGAGAGGCAGCAAGAATTAAAACATCCCCCACAGCAAGAATTCGCGATTCCCTTCCACGCCCAGGATTGGCGAATCGATGACCTCGGTGCGCGCACAGCCGGGGTCAAGCAAAGCTTTTTTCACCTTCTCGACTGCATCCAACTGCACGGCTTCGTCGCGCACAATGCCACCCTTACCAATGAATTCCCTTCCCGCCTCAAATTGAGGTTTCACCAGCACGATTACCTGCCGCCCGCTCCGCTCCTTGCCAGGCGGAAAAGCAGCACTCACCACTGCCGGAAGAACCAAAGTCGCGGAAATAAATGCCACGTCGATCACGATGAGGTCCACCATTTCGCCGATCGCGTCGCTGGTCACATAACGAGCGTTGACCTTTTCGAGCAGTCGAACCCGGGAATCCTGTCGCAGCTTGAAATCCATTTGTCCATAACCGGTGTCGATGGCAATCACACGCGCCGCACCATGCTGCAATAAACAATCGGTGAAACCACCGGTAGAAGCCCCCACATCAAGACAAACTTTGTCCGCAACATCGATACGCCAGTGTTCAATCGCCCGCTCAAGCTTGAGGCCGCCCCGGCTGACATATTTCATGTCCTCGCCCAGCAGCCGGATCACAGCATCCTCCGCGACCTGCGCTCCGGCTTTGTCGAGCTTCTGCTCGTTGACCAACACTTTTCCAGCGAGAATCAGCGCTTGTGCGCGTTCCCGTGATGCCGCCAGCCGCCGATCGACGAGAAGTTTATCGAGTCTGAGTTTCACAATAGCTCGTCACAAAATTTCCAACTCGCGTGCCGAATTTCTTCCTCGTCGCACCACCAAAGTGCCAGCCCTCGCTCCGGTGCAAAGTGCTGAACCATTTCTCGCTGAATCACTTACAAAGATAGAGTCGTGATTTTCCACAGTATTTTCCACGGTTGTGTTGAAAACTTTTTTTCCGCAAGTGCCGCGCACACTAAGAAAAAGAAAAGCCGCCCAAAAATGGGCGGCCCAATTTGTTTCTCGCAACCTGCTCAACTAGCCGGCCACTTCTTCCAGCAATTTCTCATCAATGTCGAAGTTGGAATGCACGTTCTGAACGTCGTCCTGATCTTCGAGCGCCTCCATCAGCCGGATCATGGTGTTGGCCGCCTGACCTTCAAGCTTGATGTAGTTTTGAGGAATCATCGCCACGCTTGACGATGCCGGTTCAATCCCAGCCTTCTTCACCGCTTCGAGCACGGCCTCATACGCGGAAGGCTCGGTCAGGATTTCCCAATTTTCGCCATCGTCGTTGAGATCCTCGCCACCGGCTTCGAGAACGATGTTCATCAAGTCGTCCTCTTTCGCGGCGCTTTTCGGAATGACGATGTCGCCTTTCTTGTGGAACATCCAGGAAACAGCACCGGCTTCAGCCATGTTGCCACCGTTCTTGCCGAAGCAGTGGCGGATTTCGCTGACCGTACGGTTGCGGTTGTCGGTATTGATGTCAAGCAGCACAGCCACGCCGCCCGGACCGTAGCCCTCCAGCGAAAACTCTTCGTAGGTAGCGCCCGGGAGTTCTCCGGTGCCGCGCTGAATCGCCCGCTTGATGTTGTCCGCCGGCATATTCTCTGCCTTGGCTGCAACAATAGCGCCGCGCAAGCGCGGATTCGAATCGGGATCGCCTCCGCCGTTCTTCGCAGCGATACTGATTTCCTTAATCAGACGGGTGAAAATCTTGCCGCGCTTGGCATCGAGCGCGCCCTTTTTATGCTTGATTGTGGCCCATTTTGAGTGGCCGGACATAACTATACCTCTATCCGATAATTTCGTTTAATCGCGGGATTCGCCCGTAGAAAGATCACACACTGCCTCGTAAGTTTGCAGGCGAACTGGAATTATAACATGACCGATTCTCCGACAGCAGTGTTTGTCGCAAGCACAACCGCACCTGGAAAGGGTGAATCCCCCGAATGGGCGGGCCAGTGGCTCGATTCGGTGATTGACGGCAACGGACATGCGCCCTACCATGCCAGCGGGCGCCCCTGCACATGACTGATCGGGTCATAGGCCACTATCGAGTCCTGGAAAAAATCGGCGGCGGAGCCATGGGCGAGGTTTTCCGCGCCCGGGATGAAAGGCTGGGGCGCGATGTCGCTCTTAAGCTGATTCGTCCTGCTTCCAGCGACAATCCTGATCACGTCCGCCGTTTTGAATTGGAAGCTCGCGCGGCCGCAGCTCTGAACCATCCCAACATCGTTGCCATTTATGACGTTGGATTAGATGACGGTTCTCCTTACATCGTTTGCGAATTGCTCGAAGGCCAAACCCTTCGCAAGCGGCTGTTGGATGGAGCGCTGCCTGTCCGTCTCGCGGTAGATTACTCGCTGCAAATCGTACAAGGTCTTATCGCGGCTCACGACCGCCACATCATTCATCGCGATCTAAAGCCGGAAAACCTGTTTGTGACCACCGATGGCCGGATGAAGATTCTCGACTTCGGGGTGGCCAAGTTGCAATCCGTGCTGGGAGAATCCGGGCGCTCGGTGGAGGAATTAACCACCGTAACCAGGAGCGGAGCGGTGGTCGGCACCGTCGCCTATATGTCGCCCGAGCAATTGCGCGGTAAGACGGTTGACCATCGCAGCGACATCTTCAGTATAGGCACGATTCTTTACGAAATGCTGGCCGGACAACGGCCTTTTCGCGGCGAGACCGAAGTCGACACCATTACTGCGGTCCTTCGCGAAGATCCTCCCGAAATTCATCTGGAGGAGGCAGGCATCCCTGTACCGTTCCGGCAGGTCATTCGGCATTGTCTGGAGAAAGAACCGGAGAAGCGATTTCAGTCGGCGCGCGATCTGGCGTTCGCATTGGAAACTCTCTCGGACGCTTCCGGCGGACGGACAGCGCGCTACGGCAAACCAAAGTTGAAAATCCTGCCCTGGGCCTTAGCCGGGGTGCTTCTGATCATGATGCTTCTGCTGGCGGGCAAACTGGCGCTGCAGAAAACAATAGCTCCTGTTTATCACCGCCTGACCTTTGACGAGGGTACGATCTACGCGGCTCGTTTTGCGCCCGACTTCCACTCGGTCGTCTATGGAGCCGCATGGAACGGCAAGCCGCTGCAGTTGTTCGCCACGGTAGGGGACTCGATTTCAACTCAGCCTCTGAATGTGACGGATGCAAATTTGCTCGCGATTTCCAAAACCGGCGAGCTCGCGCTGGTGCTTCACGGCGCTCACATGGCCCATCTCAAAATTGAAAATGGCACGCTGGCTCGCGCGCCTCTTGCTGGCGGCTCTCCCAGAGAGGTTCTCGAAGACGTAACCTGGGCAGATTGGGGTGCCAACGGCGAACTTGCGGTCGTTCATCACGCGGAAGGCCGCGATCGGATTGAGTACCCGGTCGGCCACGTCCTGTACCAAAGCGAGGGATGGATTAGCCATATCCGACTTTCTCCCCAAAAAGATAAAGTTGCGTTTATCGACCATCCTTCGCTGTGGGATGATCGCGGGTCCGCCTACATGATGGATATTGCGGGAGGCCACAAGACGCCGCCTCAGGAGTGGGACTCCGTGGATGGCCTGGCTTGGAGCGCCGATGGAAAGGAAGTCTGGTTTTCGGCCGCTGAAAATGGCTACACCCGCGCTCTGCGAGCTTTAAATGACAAAGGAATCATCAGAACTGTTCTCACGATTCCGGCGGGAATCACCGTACAGGACATAGCGCCGGATGGTCGTGTGTTAGTCAGCCTGGATGCCGAACGCCTCGTCATGGCAACTTCTGCTCTGCAAGGGAAAACCGTCGACATTTCCTCGCATGATTGGGATGGTGCCAAGGATATCTCGCGGGACGATCAGTCCGTTTTGTTCGAGGATGCCAGCGAGGCCGCGCCTGACGACTACTCGGTGGCCATAAGAAAGATTGACGGCACTCCGCCCGTTAAACTCGGTGAAGGGAGCGCCGGTGGACTTTCGCCAGATGGCAAATGGGCGATTTCCATTATTCCCGGCAGCCCGGGGCGCGTGATGCTGCTTCCTGTCGGCCCCGGTCAGCCTCGCACGGTTCCGGTGAGCGGGCTTGAGCGCATCGAAAACGGTAACTCTCGCTTCCTCGCAGATGGGAAAACCATCACCCTCAATGGCAACCAGCCCGGCCATGGAGTGCGTTGCTATCTTGTAAATGTAGACGATGGAAAACTAACTCCGATTACGCCCGAAGGAATCACTGTCGGTCTGGTTTCGCCAGACGGGAAATACATGCTACGGGCCAACGACGCCGGCGAGGCGGCGGTCTATCCCATCGCCGGAGGAACTCCCCATCCCATCCCGAATCTCGAGCCTGGTTTCATTCCCGTCCAATGGTCGGCGGACGAAGCGTCGGTTTATGGTTATCGCCAGGGAAAAGTTCCAACCAGTGTGTACCAGGTCAACCTGATTACCGGCCAACAAACGGTCATTCAGGAATTGCAGCCCGCGACGCTGAAAGGCGTGGTTTTGATCGCTCCTGTGGTCATAAGCCACGATGGCTCACGATTCGCCTATAGCTATTATCAAGTCCTATCCGTTTTGTACGTGATCTCCGGCTTGCACTAGCGAATACGGCAGCACCGTTAATCCAGCGGCCCCGGAAAATCTGACGGCACATAATGGAAGAAAATGGATGTCGAAGTATGTCCTGCCCCAAGAATGTCGCGGTAATGGGGCACGCTTGTTCCCCGGTACGCCAGGCCATCGCCCAGGGCCTGATATACCGTGACAGTACCTTCGGGAGTATCGAGGCGGATGGGCCACGAAGTTTCCAACTCCGGTTCAGGAGAAAAATCCAGACACAAGGTAACGCTGAATTCGCACTGCTGCCGGTCCGTGTGCTTCTTCAACTCGGCACCGCCCAGGTAAGAAGCCAGATAAACATACGAAGGCTTGATAACTTCGCCCGCGACAGCGCTAATCGCCTTCAAAATTTGATGATGAAAGAAGCGCGCTACTTTTTCGTTATGGGCTACATATCTGCGCGAGCTCTGGTCATCGCCGAGCTTGATCGCTCCCAAGCGGGTAGCGTGACGGTAGTATCGGCGCAAAGCGGCAAGATTGAACGGGTGAATCAGGTTGTCGAGCGGTGCGTATCCTTTTTCTCGAAACATCTGAGAGCGTTTCTTGACGGTTTCACCCCATGTCGCCAAGCGGCGCTCAGCATACTCCGCGGGCGTCAGGATGCCGGCCTCCGCCAACAAGCACAACACTTTGGGGGGGAGAGAGTCAGTAGCCGCTTCGCCTGCCCGAAGACTGGAAACTGCCGCCTGCAACCGGGGCCCAAGCCAGAACGGACTGAACGATCCGACAGCCGGATCACGCACCCAAGCCACCGTACCCTGCAAGTGGAAACCTTCCAGCAAATCACGGTGCGATTCCAGTTCTTCTGGTAACTGCCCAGAGGCCAGGACCGTACATTGCGGGTTGAAGAATAACGGCTGGGAGAGGAAGCGTTTTCGATATTCTGGATCCAAAACGCGCCGTGGGATCAGGTGTACCGGCAACTCGTCGAGCACACAATGAAATTTCCCGGAAGGCAGCGTCGCGGTGTATGTCTGCCGCGCCGCCGCCCCCATGAGGCTTGCGATCCAGTCAAGCCATTCGGTATCTCTTACTTGTGAAGCCATCCGTTTAAGGTGAAGCGGCTATCTGCAAATGCCCGGGACGGGCATCCTACCGTCGTTATCTCGTGCATCACCGAGCACGGGAAAAACACAATCTGATTCTGCTGCGGCATGATCGTCTGGTAACCGCCCGCGTTGAAAGGCCGCCCGCCTTTCCGGCGTTGGTCATGGAGATGCAATTCTCCACCATCAAACCGGCGCGGTTCACGATGAAAAAAGTAAACGAACGTCATCCTGCGGGACGAAACTTTCTCTTGCGCGTCATCGCAGTGAGCATGAAAAAAATCCCCGTCGTTACTCGCGGTGATCTGCACCTCCGCCCGAGTAACTGTAAACTCTTCCACTCCAAGCTGTTCCAGCACCGTCGGCAGCACACTACGAATTCGATCCAGGATGATTTCCTCGTGCGGCCCTATATCCATCAGCACTCTCGAACGGCGATGGTCATAGTTGCTTATCCCCGGGTCTCCGCTGGGAGATATCACTTCGCTGCCGCGAAACTCCGCTTCATGCTCCAACGTGTATTGCAGCAGTTCGTCCAGCTCTTGAGGAGCGAGGAACTCATCCAAAACGACGCACTGCGCCTGACCGCTCCAAGAAGCGTCTAAAACGGCAACGCCATTACGTTGCCGCGTAGCTTGAGCAATTGTGTCGATCGTGTGATGCCGGCGCCCTGGAGGCTGCGGTCCACCCGGAGGTTGCGGTCCGCCCGGAGGATCACCGTCTTGGGGAGGCTCCGACATGCGGCGCAAATGGATGCCAGGAGGCTGCGGACCGCCCGGGGGTTGCGGCCCGCTTGGTGGGTTTTCCTGTGGAGGTTGATACGCGCTGCCCGCAATCGTCTCTTGTGCGCTCTCGGACGTCACGCCGCGCGCTACGATCCTTTCCACGATGCTGCTCCCTAACAATGAAAAAGCGCGCTGCGCCACTGTCTCGCCAACGGACCGGGC
Source organism: uncultured Acidobacteriaceae bacterium (assembly GCA_963838015.1). Classification (GTDB taxonomy): domain Bacteria; phylum Acidobacteriota; class Terriglobia; order Terriglobales; family Acidobacteriaceae; genus Sulfotelmatobacter. The sequence continues at coordinate 996,205 of CAWIPG010000003.1, forward strand.
AATAACCGCGGCTACAGCAGATTGAATCTCAGCGTTGCCGGCTGAAGCTTTGGCATTTTGCAGGAGACTCGTCAGCAACTCGCGTTCCTGGAAGCTTAGGATCCGGTCATCCTGCATTAAGGTTTCAGAAAACGCATCAAGAATATGTTTTGCTGTCATTGAACACACTCCTCCCTTGTCGTTACTCAGACGTTTAAGTTCCAGTGGGGCGAAAATGGGAAGCGCTATCGCGGAGACAGTAGCAGGAAATTGCTCAATTATCAAACAGATTTTCGTTTGGTGAAATCGCCGCTGAACTTCGAGTGGAAAAGCTTACCTGCCGGCCATCGCCCCGACCAGCGAATGAAAAACTTTCATCCCGTCCGTGCCCCCGAGCGCGGGCTCCGCGGAGCGTTCGGGGTGTGGCATCATGCCAACCACGTTCCCGCCCGCGCTGCAGATGCCTGCAATATTATCCATAGAACCGTTGGGATTGGCCGCCGGCAGAATCTCGCCCGAAAGCGTGGAATAACGAAACACGATGCGGTTATCGCGGCGCAACTCATTCAACGTTTCCTGATCGCAGAAATAGTTCCCTTCCATGTGGCCGATCGGGATGGTCAATACTTCTCCTTGCGAGCACGCGTTGGTAAAGGGAGTCGCTGCGTTTTCCACGCGCACCTGCACCGGCTTACAAACATATTTGAGGCCGGTGTTGCGCATAAGAGCTCCGGGCAAAAGTCCAGACTCGCACAGGATCTGAAAGCCGTTGCAGATGCCCAGCACCAGTCCTCCACTATCGGCAAAGCGGCGCACTGATTCCATCACCGGAGAAAATTTCGCAATCGCTCCTGTACGCAGATAGTCTCCAAAAGCGAAGCCCCCGGGCACAATGACGGCATCGCAATTCTCGAGATCGTGCGATTCATGCCACAAGAATGTTGCCGGCTGCCTGGCAATCTGTTGAATAGTCCAGAAGGCATCATGGTCACAGTTAGAGCCGGGGAAAATAATGACTCCAAATTTCATCGCCTGTCCTTGGGTTGGATTCGAGGTCAGTTTAACACGGGTGGTTTCGCTGGCTAATGAAATGCAACCAGATTGCTCGATTGGGCATCTTTCGCAAACTGGCCGGTTTCTAGTGAACCGCGGCGTCCGAACTTGTAGGAGGTGAATTCGGCACGCCGGGATTCGACTGCACCGGAGTCGGTGACGATGGAATCGCAGGTAGGATCTGCGGTACGAACTCGAGCGCCCCAATCGGCTGACCCGGAATTAGCTCAGGCTGCGTGATCGCAGCATCGGGCACCGGCGGAGGTGGAACCCCTTTGGCTCTCACAATCGCCCAGTGCCACTCCTGGTCGGGGAAAAGAGCGAAATTCAACTGCGTGCGAAATAACGCCGTCGCGGCCGGCGCGGCAGAACCCTTCACCCGCAATAGAACGGTAACATCCGGTTGTTTCTGAGACGAATCCTGCAATTGCTTCGCCGAGCCGCCCGCCACCGCGGGAACAATTCGAGCCGGTCCATAGTAAGAAACAGTATCAGCTGGATCGGAGCGCCTGACGATGGTGAGCCCAATCACCACCTCGCGCAACTCCCACGCCGTTCCATTATGCATCGAGACCTGCAGCGAATCTCCATCAATCGTGGCCGGTCCGTCCAGCTTGGCCAGTTCACTGCGCGGCAACTCGTCCAGCATCACTGGATCGCTAAGCAATGCGCTGGTCTTCGAGCTGAAAGATAGACTGCAGGTAACGTCCGGAGATGAAACCTGTAAATTTTTTCCCGCGGGGTCGAGCGAGAATACGAGCGAACCGCCGGCCACGTGCTTGCTTTCAGCCTCGTCCATCACCTTCGAAAGATTATCGTTATCAATAATTGTCTCGGCGGGAGCAGCAGGTTTCTTCCGAAAGCTACGCGCCACATCTCCCAGAGGCATGTCGTCGGTACTATCCTGCGCATAGACGCACGGCAGCAAAGCTAGCAGGAGCAATCCCGCAACCAGCATTGCCCACTTCACGCGGCTTGAATTAAGTGTTCGCAAGAATTCCGGGGATCCACGCACGGTCGCTCCACCAACGAACCGCGGCTGCTCTTCCAGAATTGTAGTAAGAATCAGGGATAAAGCAGAGGTAACTCGGGCAAACCGAAGGACTAGCACTTCCGCGCGAAGGAAAAGAATTGGGCGTGCGCTAGACGAAATGGAAGCGCAACGGGACGCACGCCCAACACAACCAAAAACACTTTTTACAAAAGTCCCGACGATCTCAACCGTGAGACTGGATCAGCTACAGGCTGCCGCTTAAATACCCAGCGTGCCACCGCGAAGCCTAAAGCCGCATAACAAAGATGCATGAACCTCATAGACACCCCCAAACCTCCGAATCGATCGCTACCTCAGGGGAGGATCAGCATCACTATCGGCAACATAGCAGTGGATATGAGGGCGTACAAGGCACATCCGTGCCATTCAAGTGGCACGGAAGTAATAGGAAATAAGCGGCAGTTGCGTTACGCAAGATATACCGGCAACAGTTACTAACTGTGCCAGCCTTCACTTCTTCCCCAGCAGTTTGCGCGCAGCCTCGAGTTCCTTGCGTTTCGCGGCATCTACCTTCGGATAGACAACACCAAGCTCTTCCAGCGTTTCCACGATGGCCGCCGAAACCGCGAGATGGGCAAACCATTTGTTATCCGCGGGGATCACATACCACGGCGCATGTTTGGTCGCAGTATGGCGAATCATGTCTTCAAAGGCATTCTGATACTCGTCCCAATATTCGCGCTCATGAACATCGGCCTCGGAGAACTTCCAGTTTTTCTCCGGCTGATCCAGCCGCGCCAGGAAGCGATTCTTCTGCTCTTTCTTTGAGAGGTGGAGAAAAAACTTGCGGATCACTGTGCCATTCCGCGCCATGTGCCGCTCAAAGCTGCGGATATCTTCGAAGCGTTCTTCCCAAATCTTTTTCGTCACCAGCGAAGGCGGAAGCTTCTCGCCCTCCAGCACCTTGGGATGCACCCGCACAATCAACACCTCTTCATAATAAGAGCGGTTGAAAATCCCAATGTGCCCGCGCTCCGGCAGATGTTGCGTGGTGCGCCATAAAAAGTCATGCTGCAACTCAGTCTCCGACGGAGCCTTGAACGAGTGCACCTCGACCCCCTCGGGATTCACCCCCGACATGACATGTTTGATGGTGCCGTCTTTCCCGGCCGCATCCAACGCCTGAAAAATGAGCAGCACCGACCAGCAGTCCTGCGCATAAAGCTTGGCCTGCAAATCCTCCAGGCGCGCAATATCTTTTTGTAAGTGTTCCTTAGCCTGGTCGACCGAGTGCCAGTGCCCGGTGTCAGCCGGATCAAAATCTTTCAGGCGGAAATGTTTGCCGTTGTCGATGCGGTAGGATTTGGCTAGTTTGGCTGTCTTCATCGTGAGTTGATTCTAAGGCTTCAGTCGTAAATCTACGAAGGTTCGGCCTCTTCGGCAAGGTTCATTCACGATCAATGGGTCAATAAGTACCATAGGAATGTTACGTCAACTACGTGCGCGTCAGCGTGTCGACTGGTTTGTCCAGAGTCAGCCGCTGTGCAGGCGATGAAGTAGTGATCGCCTTTGGGAGCCTTCCGCAATAAAGGAGGAACATGATTGCCCCAACTGGAGCGTATATGATGATTTGCCAAGGGCCATAGGAATAGACGGACACATTGACCGGGGGTATCTGATAAGCCAAAGGCATAAACGTCCATTGCCCGGTAGTCCAGTTCACGGTAACGCGGAGCAAGCCAACCAACATCAGGATCAACCAGAACCACTTTTTCTTGCCGATCGTGGAACGGATGCACAGCACGAGGGCGTATAAAGTAATCCAGGCGACCCCGAGGGCAAGCAATAGTCCGGCATACTGAGAAATGCCTTTGTCCGCAAGGGTGAATTCGTTCATCTCTGCAAAGGACTTCGAAGTCGGGGTGACAGCCAGCCCGCGAATCGTCCTAGCACCATCACTCCTCAGGATCACAACCTGCGCGAGCCGCCAGCTTCGGGGCATCAGCTCTGTACGTCCGCTCGTTGGCATTATCTGTGGCGCGAATTCGTATTCCAAAGTAATGTGTGTTGTAAAGCCATTGCGGCTGCGGACAGACCCCGCCTCCACAGTTTTGATCGAAGCTGGTTGAGCGCTGGGAAACACATCGTGCATTCTGGTCAGTGAGTCGCGTATTTGGGCATTCCTGATACTGGGATCGAGCTGGTCCTCAAGCTGGTCGAATCGACCTTGCCGAAGCAGATCCACCGAGTGTAGGGCAAACACCTCATCCTCTCGCGGCATGGTTTTATACAAGAGGTCGTCTCGATTGAGGCCGTACAACTTGAAGTAGGTCTCTCGGTTGCGGCCCACAAAAGGCAAGAGCAGAAGGAAAATCAGGGTTGATGCCAACAGGGCTGCGGGAACCTTTCTCACGTCAACAGACCTTACTCCGAATCGCGCAAGAATTCCATGTCATTTGATGCAAACAAAACAAGCGCTTACACCCTGAACCCGCAGTTCGCGAAAGCGTCACAACCGACTTAGGCTCCGACCGGCTTCTCTGTAACGGAAGGCAGCTTCCCCTGCTGCCAAGCATCAAACCCTCCCACCATATTCACCACATTCTGAAATCCTGCCCGCAGCAGCAAACTGCAAGCAATCATGCTGCGATACCCGCCTTTGCAATGCACAGCAATAAGAAGCTCGCGATCAATTTCCGGCGGCGCAACTTTGAAGTTATCCAGCGGCCACCATGTAGCTCCCGCAATATGTCCCGCTTCCCATTCCGCCTCGCGGCGCACATCCAATACTTGCACGTCGAGCACTTGCACGCCCAGCACCTGCACGTCCGCGCCTTGCAACCGCTTACTGAGCGCGTCCACGCTAATCTGCGGCAGTACCGCCTCTGGCAGTCCAGCCTCGCGCCACGCCGCAACCCCTCCGCGCAAATATCCTCGCGCACCTTCGAGGCCGATGCGCGCCAGCCGCATGCGCGCTTCTGTTACCGCTTCCTGTGATTCTGCAATCAATACGGGACGCGCCGCCAAACCCAGCAACGCTCCCGCCCACGAAGCAAACTGTCCCGATAACGCAATGTTCACAGATCCCGGAACATGCCCCGCCGCATACTCTTCGCCCGCACGCACATCGAGCGCAATTCCGCCCTCGGCAAGAATCGCCTTCAGCTCCGCCGCTTCCACCGGAGGCAACGCAGGCAAGTCGGCGAGCGCAGCCGCTCCGCTGCGATTGATCTCCGCATCCTGCGAAAAGTATTCCGGACGCGTCGGCAAATTGCTGGTCAACTGCTTCACGAACTCTTCCCTGCTCTTGATCTGCAACGCGTAATTGGTAAGCCGCTCGGTGCCGATCGTAGAAACGCGCTCCGCTCGCATATTGCGCCCGCACAACGATCCCGCTCCATGCGCCGGATACACCAGAACGTCATCCGCAAGCTTGAGCACTTTATTATGCAAGCTGTCGTAAAGCATTCCCGCAAGCTGCGTGGGACTGTAACGCCTGGAAAGATCGGGGCGTCCTACATCTCCCAGAAACAACGTATCGCCAGTCAGAACAGCCCAGGGCTCAGCAGACTTTTCTTCATCGGCGACAACAATGCACACGCTCTCGGGCGTATGCCCCGGCGTTTCCAGCGCAGAAATCCGCATCTTTCCCACACGCAACTGAAAACCATCCCGCACCGCAACGTGAGGAAACGTAGCCTCGGCTTCCGCGCCGATGTAAATCCGTGCGCCGGTTCTCGCCGCCAGTTCCCTGTGCCCGGAAACGAAATCGGCATGCAGATGAGTTTCGAAGATGTGGCGAATCGAAACCCGATTCGCTTCTGCCGCCGCAAGATAAATCTCCACATCGCGCTGCGGATCGACCACAACTGCCTCGCCCTCCGACGCCAGCATGTAAGACGCATGCGCCAGACAGCCGAGATAGAACTGTTCAAAATGCATCGCTCTCCTCACGCCAACTGCCGAACCAATTCTATCGTGCGCACCAAGTCCGGCAAGCCTTCTCGGACATCACTAGGATTGCCATCTGAGCGTAGCCGTTTTCAGGTGTAGCGAAGGATTCTCCTACTAAACTGGCCCAACGCGTAAAGCAAACTGCCTGGTTCCGCTTCAACGGTGTGTCCTAATTCCGAGCGCTTTCCTTCGCAATCTTTGCAAAACCTTCGCGTCCCTCGCGGTCAAAGGCAACTGTTCCCAATACGGGACGTACCGTTTCCAAATACCTGCTTGACATTGCTCATCCAGTTGGAGTAGGTTTTCGCCCCATGTTTGGTGCACAGGCCTAAATCAGGCCAGAAAGAGAGTACACCGTCCATGTTGATGTCCAAGTTGACGTCCAACAAGTTGTTGTCGAGCCTGCTCCTGTTCGCCATCGCGGCCGCGCCCGCTGTGGCTGAAGGCAATGATGCAAAACCGGTAAAAGAAACTGCAGCCAGCACAACTTCCGCAGAACCTGCTGCGGCCGCGGCGAGTCCGAACCTGACTCCTGCCGCTGCCAACGTTAACGTTACCGCGCTGCTCGGCGTGCTGGTCATGAAAGGAGTGCTCGCGCCTGCCGAAGCCAACGCCATTCGCAACGCCGCACCCGACACAGAATTTCAGCTCCTGGTAGAAGCCCTCAGCCGCAAAGGTGTGTTAACCGCGGCGGATATGTCCGCAGCCGCCAAACCAACGGCGCAGCCCGCTGCCCCGGCCGCGGCTCCGATCACGGTTGCGGCAACCGTCGAGACATCCCCTTCGAGCCCGGCAGCTGAGTCTTCACCGCAGGCTGGCCATCCGACATCCGCAATGCAAGGAACTCAGCCTCCGCCACCACCGTCGGTGGTCGCGGCAATTGCTCCCTTGCGCGTGCTGCCAGTCGATCCCCCCAAGAAAGACGGTCTGAATGCCGCCTTTAAGATGGGTCCGGTCAAGATGACCCCCTATGGCTTCATTAAGGCGACAGCGGCTTACGATAGCAGCATGCCAAATGGCGATGACATGCCGTTTCCGGGCTTGTTTCTTTCGTCAACTTCGATTTTAAACACCGGTCCCACGGCGGACCCGGAATTTCATTTGAAGGCGCGCTCTACCCGTATCGGCGCGAATGTCGAGTGGCCGGACATTTCGAGCAAGGTCATTCTGACAGGCAAGGTCGAAGGCGACTACGAAGGCAACTTCAGCGAAGTAGACAACCGCGACGTTTCGTCCATTCGCAGCAACGCCTTCCAACTGCGTCTGGCTTGGGCGCGTTTGGATTATGCCGCGAGCGACGCAACAGACATTTACTTCGAAGGCGGACAGGACTGGACCCTGTTCGGGTCCACTGCGCTGCCTAACATTCTGGAAACCACGGCCTTGGGCTACTGGTACGGCGACATCTACGAGCGTTCTCCGCAATTCCAATTTGGATTGGTGCAGAAGCTGGGCAGCTCATCGCGCAATTTCAAAATCTCTCCGACCTTTGCGCTCATGATGCCAAGCACGGGGCAGATCGAGAAGCTCGGATCACTCGGATTGCAAGGCCAGATTGGGCAGGGTGAGCGCGAAGGCGCAGACTCCGGCCGTCCCGAGATCGAAGGCAGATTGGCTTTGCAGTTCCAGCTCGACAAAGCCCCGGCGGTTGCGGCGGCCCAGATCTTCTGGAGTGGATTCCGCTCCAGAGACGAAGAGATCGTCACCAACTCCGCCTACGCGATTGCTGGTGGGGTTTGCACCGGGAACGTGCTGGTTTGTTCCTATCAAGCCGCCTTCCCGAATGGCTTTAACGTTTCAAGCAAGATGTATGGCAACCAGTTGGGCGTGCAATTGCCCACTCGCTGGTTCACGCTGGTGGCCAGCGCTTATTTCGGAGGCGACTTACGCTTCTTCTTTGGCGGTCAGGTCAACACGTTCTTCACCGATGTGGGAGGTCTGAGTAATCCTGTCACGTTCACACCTGTCGACGGCGTTGTCAATGCTTCCGGCACGCCTCAACTGGCTTGCACGATCGCGGTAACTCCGACGACCGCCTGCCCTCCGGCAATGTGGTGGTGGCTCCGGAGCGGCCGACCCGCGCCTTTGGCGGATTCATCAATCTGGGATTGCCGCTCTCGCGCTGGTTCAACGCGAATCCGAAAGGTCACAACGCCGGCTGGCAACTTTATTTCGACCTGGGCAAGGATCAGGTTGTGCATAAAGACCTGTACAACACAAATGCCGAGGGAGTTTTGCCACTCGCGATGGGCAAGATGGCTGTGGCCACCCTTTACTACAAACTCAACCCATATGTCACGTTCGGCTTTGAGCAGTCGATCTACGCCACCCGTCTCAAATCCGGCGTTGACTATACGATCGCGGGAAGTCCTGACGACGAATGGCAGGATCACCGTACGGAATTCGGGCCGATTTTCACGTTCTAACCTGGTTCCCGCATGATCGAAATGGCTGGTGCCGATTGGCGGCACTAATATTCGAAGCAAAGGAGGATGGACTTTACTCGGGTGACGCCCATGTCGAGTCTATCCTCCCAGCTTCCCCTGAAAGTGTTTTGAAGGAGTTGGTCACATGAGCAGTCGTAGGATGGTGGTCCTGCAGGTGGGTTTTCTGATGGTGGCCGTTTTCGCGCATGCCACGACGCAGAACAGCCCGATACGGATCACGATCCTGGATTCTGAAACTCGCTCGGTGAGCATCGGTGGCAGCGACGTCCCCAAAAACTGCGACCAGGTCAACTTTGACGCGTATTGCAATAACAGTCGGTCCGCGATACTAACCAACACCCTGTTGGTGCAGGAAGGCAACGAGCCTCCCTTCCGCATCAGTTGCACCATCGATTCGAGATACTCCAGGTGCATTCCGCTGGCCAAGGGAGAAACTTTCGACGCCAAAAGAGAGAAACGCGGACTTACCGTGTACTACGTGGATGACAAGGGTAAGGCGCGAAAGCAGTTGTACACGCTGGTGGATAAAGATATGGACGGCAAGGCCCGTCCACCGGCAACTTCGGTGGCGGTTGCAACGCAGCCGGCCCGGACCGCAGTCGCACCGGCGCAGGGCGCACCGGCTCCAGCTCCAGTTCCGGCAGTTGCCTCCACCCAGAAGATCACTCCAGACAAGGCGGAGAAGGTGAAGTGCAATTTCACTTCGACCCCGCCGGGCGCGGAAATCACGCTCGACGGCAACTACGTGGGCAGCACGCCATCGGAGATCAATCTGAGCGCCGGAAATCACTCTGTCGTGCTGTCGATGCCCGGCTTTGCCCAGTGGAAGCGGGATCTCACGGTCATGCCCGGATCGGATTTAACCGTAGGCGCAATTTTGCAAAAGCAGTAGCAGTGAGCAGAGATACAGAGACACGTCCTCGAAAAATTGTCGGCAGTTAACGAAAGAAGTTAACGGAGAAAAACTATGGCGAATGCTGCAGTGGCGGGAACGAATAACGCAGAGTACAGCATCTGGCGCGTAATCATGGCCTCGTCTGTCGGCACCATGATCGAGTGGTATGACTTCTACATTTTCGGCAGCCTGGCGGCCATCCTGGGGCCAAAGTTTTATCCGCCCGGCAACGACACTTTTGCCTACATCGCTTACCTTGCCACCTTCGCCGTGGGCTTTCTGGTGCGGCCCTTCGGCGCGCTGTTCTTCGGCCGCATCGGTGACCTGGTCGGACGCAAGTACGCTTTTCTGGTGACGCTTTCCATCATGGGCTTCTCGACATTTGCCATTGGCCTGTTGCCCTCGTATGCGACGGCGGGCTGGTTCGCACCCATCGTGCTGCTTCTGATCCGCATCCTGCAGGGACTGGCGCTCGGCGGAGAATACGGCGGCGCCGCGGTCTATGTGGGCGAGCACGTTCCCGATAACAAGCGCGGCTTCTACACCAGCTTCATCCAGATTACGGCCACGCTGGGACTTTTCGTATCGCTCATCGTGATCCTGGTCACGCAAAACTCCATGTCGAAAGAAGAGTTCTCGGCCTGGGGCTGGCGAATTCCCTTCCTCATCTCCATCATTCTGGTGATGATCTCGCTCTACATTCGCCTGAAGATGAAAGAGTCGCCCATCTTCGCGCAACTGAAGAGTGCGGGCATGACTTCCACGCAACCGCTCAGGGATGCTTTCACCAAATGGACGAATCTGAAACTCGTCCTGATTTCGCTTTTCGGCGCGACCGCGGGACAGGGCGTCGTCTGGTACACCGGACAGTTCTACGCCCTGTTCTACATGCAAACCATCCTGAAAGTGAATGTAAAGACCGCTAACATCGTGGTTGCAATCGCCTTGCTGATCGCGATGCCGTTCTTCACCGTGGTGGGAGCTCTTTCCGACAAGATCGGACGGAAGAAGCTAATGATGGCAGGCTGTCTGCTTGCAGTCCTTACCTATATTCCGATCTATAAAGCCATGCAACGGGCTGCCGGCAACAACGTCGTCACCGTCAAGTCCTCGCGCAATAAAGTGACGGGTGCGATCGGGCTTACGGCCATGACAGTAGATGCGACCGGCGCATACGTTCCTGCAAAAGAAGCTCCTGCTCCGGATCGCACCATGCTGGTCGTGCTGGTATTCATCCAGGTTCTCTATGTATGCCTGATTTATGGTCCGATCGCCGCCTACCTGATCGAGGCTTTTCCGGCGAAGATTCGTTACACTTCGCTGTCTCTGCCCTATCACATCGGCAACGGAGTGTTCGGCGGATTGCTGCCCTTGATCGGCCTCTCGTCGGTTGCGGCTACCGGCAATATTTATGCTGGACTCTATTACCCGATGATTGTCGCGGGCGTGACTTTCGTCGTGGGCAGCTTGCTGCTGAAAGAAACCCACGGCAATCGCATCTGGGATGAAGCTGGAGGAAAATCAGTAGCCGCGGACTAATTCAACTTATCGAAAGCTATCGCACACGCCGGGGACACTCGGCGTGTGCGACTTCAACCTAAGCTCTCACCGCAGGTCACGTATCAGCCTCGTCCCACGATTACATCAGTAACTTGGGACGATCCCCGCTAGTAGACAATAATCAAACCATGCCGCCGTTACTCCTCCCGCGGCAAAAACAGCGCGCCGCTCCGCGTTGAGATCACACTTTAACGTCGCACACGTGTGCCCATGAAAGATCGCAGAATGGATGACCGCAGGAGCGAACGATTCGGCCGCTACGAAATCCTGACCGAGTTGGGACGCGGAGCCATGGGCGTCGTCTACAAGGCGCGCGACCCGAAGATCAATCGCGTGGTCGCAGTCAAAACCGTTTCGCTCGCAGGTCAGCCGCCGGAGGAAGAACGCGAATATCGCGAACGTTTCATCCGCGAAGCCGAGGCCGCGGGCCGCCTGTCGCATCCCGGCATCGTAACCATCTTCGACGTGGGCGAGGAGCCGGAGACGCGCGCCCCCTACATCGTCATGGAATTCGTCGGCGGCCAGTCCCTCGACAAGATGCTCGCGTCGGAAGATCACAAGCTACCACTCGAAACCGCCCTTCAGTTAACTCTTGAACTCGCCGAAGCGCTAGATTGCGCCCACGGACAAGGCGTGGTTCATCGCGACCTTAAACCCGCGAATATCCTGATCACAGAAGACGGCCGCGCCAAGATCGCCGACTTCGGCATCGCTAAACTGAACCTCTCCAACCACACTCTGGGAGGACGCATTTTAGGCACGCCCGCCTATATGTCTCCGGAACAATTGAACGGTGAGGCAGTGGACGGCCGATCCGACTTGTTTTCTCTCGGTGTGGTTCTGTACACGGTGCTGACCGGTTACCGCCCGTTTCAAGGCAACAGCGCGCTCACCGTCTCCTACAAGGTGGTCAATCGCGAACCGATTCCGGCCACCGTGCTCGATACCGAATTGCCCGCAGGACTCGATTACGTCATCAGCCGGGCGATGGCGAAGGATCCGGCGCAGCGTTATCAGCGCGGCATGGAAATGGTGCTCGACCTCCAGGATCTGCGCGCCGGACGGGAGCTCTGGAGTAAGACCAAGCAACCCGGCTCATCTCTCGGCGCCGATATCGAAGAAACCGCCAACGCAAGAGCCAGATCGTGGGCGGCAGCGCAACCCGCCGGAATCAAGCCTCATTCGGGAAATCGTTCTCAGTCGGGCCGCCAAGCGGTCGAGAAATTACTCGATACAATGCGCAAAAATTCAATCGCCGCCGTGGCCGTGCTCTTGCTCGGACTATTCGTCTTCGCCATGCGATTGAGCGAGACAATCTTGCCGCCGCAAACACCCCCGCAGGCTCCGGCTGCGGTCAGCGTAGCACGCGCAGTTAACGCCGCAAACACCATTCCATCTCCTGATGCAACCCCCAAGCCGTCTACCGAAATCAAGCTGGCGCACACCAGTCCGCCCAACGGCAGGAATAAAGATAAAGATAAGGCTGCGACCGTAACAAGGCCGGCGCACACAATCGTGGCCAATGTACCTTCAGTCCCACCTGCGATGCTCGATATTGAAATGGAGCACAACTTTACTTCTGCCGAGCTGTCGGTTTGGGTCGACGATCAGCCGGCTTATTCGCGCAAACTGGAAGGCACCGACAAGCGACGCATGGTCGTCTTTCACGCCGTCCAGGGACATGAATCGCACGCCATCCAATTGGCTCCCGGCCAGCGCAGCGTGCGGGTACAGATTGCCTCTGGCGCCGACTCCGCAGCGCAATCGGGTACGGTTACCGGCGAATTCGTTAGCGGACAAGAAAAAACGTTGAGGGTCCATTTCAACAAGCACGGCGAGATGACTCTCAGCCTGCAATAGCCGCTTTCTTGTTTTAGACCGGGAATGGTTTAGTCGCCGTTACCGCTCGTGGCCGGACCCGGCGGATTCACCCAGGCTCGGTACGCCGCTCCCGACATATCCCCCACCGGCGATACGGGATGAAGCACATTGCCCGGCAGTGGACGGAAGGGCATTTTCTCTGCCGGGCAGTTTCTCCATGCATGCTTCCGGCTCGGAATTCTCATAGGTGAATTGCGGCACAATGTCCTTGAGCTGCGCCAGAATCGAAGCCCGGCTTCCCAAAGACAACGATGCATACAGCGCGTCCAGAGCGCGCTTTAACGCAGGCCATGCCATCCTGCCGCTCTCCGTGCAGGTAATTTTTTCGCAGGCGCTGGTCCAGACCCGTTCGTCAGGATAGAAGAGCTCCTCGAAAAGTTTTTCGCCGGGACGCAGACCGATAAATTCGAACTCCGCATCGGACTTGCCGGAGAGCCGCACCAGAGTTTTCGCCAGCTCCGCTACCAGCACCGGCTCTCCCATGTCGAGCACAAGGATGTCGCCCTTCCGTGCCGATGGCAAAGGCCTGCAGCACCAAACTCACGGCCTCCGAAACTGTCATGAAAAACCGCGTCATCTCGGGATGCGTGATGGTGATGGGCTGATTGCGCCGGATCTGCTCCTGAAACAACGGAATTACGCTGCCATTCGATCCCAGAACGTTACCGAAGCGCACCGATACCGAGCGCATTCGCTCCCCCGGCCAGGCCGCGAGAATCAATTCCCCTACCCTCTTAGTGCAGCCCATCACGTTAGTCGGATTCACCGCCTTGTCGGAGGAGATCATCACGAAGGCGCTGCAATTGGAGCTCTGCGCCACGTTCAGCAGTTCCAGCAGCCCAAAAACATTATTGCTGACCGCCTCTTCCACGTTGGCCTCCATGATGGGCACATGTTTGTAGGCGGCGGCGTGAAAAACAATCTCGACTCCATAGTTCAAAAATATTTTGCGCATGCGCTCCGCATTGCAGAAGTCAGCCACGCAGAAAACTTTCTGCGCCTCGTTGCCTGCAGAGGCCAACTGGTGCTGCAAGCGGTAGATTCCGGTCTCGTCCTGGTCAAGGCACACCAGCAGCCTGGGCTGGTAACTCCCGATCTGACGGCACAATTCCGAGCCGATCGAGCCGGCGGCGCCGGTCACCAGGATCACGCGGTCGCGGATATGTTCGCGCACCGCCTCCAGATCGAGGGTCACCGGATTGCGCCCCAGCAAATCCGCCAGTGAAACTTCCCGGATCTGTTGCAGCGTCGCCTGTCCCGCAATCAGTTCCGCCATTTCCGGTACGGTGCGAAAAGGCGCGGCTGCTTGTTTACAGATTTCCACCAGCCTGCGCATCTGCGTCTGCGTCGCCGACGGGATCGCAATCAACACCTCATCGATCCTCCGATCGCGCACTTCTTTCGCCAGCGATTCGACCGTGCCAAGCACCGGCACACCCAACACCCGCAGTCCTTCTTTGAGGGGATCATCATCCACGCAGCCTACGACCGTATAACCAGTCTCGACTCCCTGAGTTTCGCGGATGATCATCTGCGCCGCATGTCCCGCGCCCACCAACAGCAGGCGTTTCGATGCCGAATCCGCGCGCACGCTCTCCGCCAGCATGCGCAAGAGCACCCGGATTCCGATCAACAACATGAGCGTGATCAGCCCTTCGAGGACATAGACGGATAGCGGAAAAACCTTCAATCCCAGGCCATAGCGCACGATGGCCAGGAAGATCAGCGAGCCGGTCACGGTAGCCTTCAGCACATCGACCGCATCGCTGATTCCGGTATAGCGCCACCAGCCATGCATCAGATTAAAAAATGGCATCACCGCAAGCCGAACGATAATCAGAATGAGGGCCGCGCTCCGCAGCAATGCCGGGTCCGGCACCTGAAACTCAAAACGCAGCAGCCACGCACCCATCAGCGAACAGAGGATCAGAGCCACTTGCAGCATCAGCACCAGCAGAGAACGGCAACGCAGCAGCGCCGAGGAGTTCTTGTCGATTTTTTTCATAGCCCGGCCACGTTCACCTTGCTTCCTTCTTAACCTTCGCCTTTAATCCTCATCGGCTGCGAGAGCCTTCTACTTCATTGGCAAACTCACAGAATTTTCCATCCAGACTGCGTGACGATTTTGGGAGCCAGACCAGACTGGAAGTGAAATCGGAAACCCTACAGCCGAAATAAGGTTAAGTTTCGTCTAATGCCGCACGCCTTCCGCCCGCATCACTCTCCAGAAGGTGAGCGCCAGAATCTTCAAATCAAAGGCCAGCGATTGCGCTTGCATATACTCCGCGTCGTAATTTACCTTGCGGGGAATCTCCAGATCGTCGCGGCCATTCACCTGTGCCCAGCCGGTAATGCCGGGAACCAGCCGGTGCACGCCGCAACGCGTGCGCAACATCACCAGATCGTCTTGGTTGAAAAGCGCCGGGCGCGGCCCCACCAGACTCAGATCGCCCTTCCAAACGCTGACCAGTTGCGGCAATTCGTCCAGACTGGTCTGGCGCAGCAGGGCTCCGATTGGGGTCAGATAGTGGTCCGGACGCGCTAATAAATGTGTCGCCAGTTGAGGCGTATCGATCCGCATGGTGCGGAACTTGGGCATGAGAAAGATACGGTTGTCTTTTCCCACGCGCCGCGACCAGTGCAGCACGGGGCCCGGCGAGGTCAGGCACACCGCAGCCCAGCACAGCGCCAGTAGAGGGCTCGACAGGAGCAGGAGCATTCCCCCGCAAAACAAATCCATGCCGCGCTTCCACGGCGGCAGCCGGTAGGCGGAAAAACTGATGCTGGTTGTGGCCATGAGTTTGGACTGTCGAGATTCGAAACGTGTGGGGGGAGAAATGGAAAGA
This sequence comes from uncultured Acidobacteriaceae bacterium, assembly GCA_963838015.1. Taxonomy (GTDB): domain Bacteria; phylum Acidobacteriota; class Terriglobia; order Terriglobales; family Acidobacteriaceae; genus Sulfotelmatobacter. The sequence continues at coordinate 1,011,814 of CAWIPG010000003.1, forward strand.
TGAGATTACGACGAGGCGGAAGTACGCGCTTTCGGAGGCGCACCCGGTCCCTTGATCACGCGTTTGTCCGAACTCAGGTAGTGTTCAGCGCGCTTGAAGCGGTCGCGCGCCCGCACCGCCAGCCGCACCAGAAGTTTGCTGGCGCGGCTCCTGCCGAAGTAGTTATAGGCCTCGTTGAAGGCGATCAACGCGTCGTGCAGTTCGTCGAGCGAACCCTGCGGATCCTGATTCACGCTTTGGCTTCCGTAGTGCACGATCTCCGCGCAGGGCGTGTAGTGCACGGCATAGCCCTTCTGTTTCAGCATGAAGTTGTAGGCCAAGTCGGAGACAAACAAGCGGAACCGTTCATCCAGCATCCCGGCATTTTCCCAGGTGGTGCGCCGCACTACGTAAGCCGTCGTTCCGATACTGTCGACCGGTTGCGCCTTCGAATAATCGAAGCCGCTGGCGTAGTAGCCATCCGTGAGCCGGCTTCGCGGGAAAAGTTTGTGCCAGTTGAGAGCCTGCAACACCATGGCGCCGCGTCCGGGAAAATGGCGGATGCAGTGCTGCACCGAACCATCGGGATTCAGCAGCTTGGGGCCGCAGGCCGCCACCTCGGGATTCTTGTCCATGTAGGCAACCAGCGCCTGAAAAGCGTTGCCGATCAGCCGGGTATCGCTGTTTAAGTGGCAGGCGTAGCGCGCCCGCGACATGCGCATACCTAGATTGGTGTTGTGCACATAACCCCGGTTGACTGCGTTGCGGATTAGGATGACCTCAGGAAATGTCTCCGCCACCATCTCCGCGCTGCCGTCAGAAGAATTGTCGTCAATGCAGATTACTTCGCAGGTGACGTCGTCGGTGTGCCGGTAGATCGAGGCCAGACAATCGGCGAGCAGTTGCCGGGTGTTGTAGCTGGGAATGATGACGGTAAGATCCAACTGAGTTTCCATCTGTATCCTCCTGTTGATTTTGTCGGGCCGCGCTATTTCGCGATTGCGGCGGCGGCGTGCCTCTCCGGCTTGCATTCGTGCACCAGCGTGCGCGCGGGAATGCCCACCACGGTCGAGTTTGCCTCGATCGAATCCACCACCACCGCGTTGGCCCCGACGGTCACGTTGTCACCGATGCGGACCCCTCCCAGAACTTTCGCGCCCGCGCCCACCATCACGTTGTCCCCAATCTCGGGACGCAGGCTGGCATCGAAAGCCAGATCCATTTGCTTCGCGCCCAGCGTGACCCCTTGCAGGATGGTGACATTGCACCCGATGCGCCAGGCGCCAATTACGGTCCCGCAGGGGTGAGGGAAAAAAATCCCCGGCCCGATCTCGCAGCGAGGCGTCACTTCCAGGCCAAAAATCACAATGTTGAGATAAGTCAGCAGCTCCGGCAACGCCGGTATGTGCCTGAGCCTCGCAGCCCGGCTCACCCGGCACAACACGACGGGCAAAAAACGAGGATGCAACAGGCGCCTGAGCAGCCCGCCCACTCTGGGTCGCGAAACCGGCCGGCCCTCGAGCGCACGCTGGCGCGCCAGATCGGCATACAAGAGCCGCCGCAGCGATTCCTTGGTTGTCATTTTTAATTTTTTACTTTTTAATTTTTACTTCACTGTCGGAGAGTTCTCGCCGGCCTTTGCGTGCACTTTCCAGCGGCGACATCGCAGTGCGAGAACGCAGGGATACTCGCAGAGTGCGCAGGGGATACTTCAAAGTCTCGGTAGAAATTCCAAAGAGATACTGCGTCCGGCTGATAGAACCCCGGTCCAACAGTTTCCTCAACGCTAGCATGCGCCCGGCATGCATAGCTTGGACGTCGCCGCTTAGGCCGGAGGCGCCGATCGTGCTCTTGAATCCGCCCGCCAGAAAGCGACAGATATACAGGGCGCGGCACCCAGGCCGCGACAGCAGTTCCATATACAAGGTGAAATCTTCTCCCCGACGCAACGAGACGTCGTACAAAATCATTTTCTCCCGCAACACCATCACTGAATTGGTACTGTCGTTGCGCAGCAGCGGCGTCCAGGAGGAAAGCGGAGAAAGCGAGAGCGATCGCGACGACAGGCTATCGCGGCTTCCATTGGGCCCCGCGCGGGTGATGTCGTGACAATAGGGATGCATCGAAAAATCAAGATTGTGGCTGGCCATCACCTCGTACTGGATCGCGAGCTTATCGGCATACCAGATGTCATCGGCGTCGAGAAAGGCCAGGTAACGACCCTGAGCCGCTGCAATGCCGGCATTTCTGGCGCAGGATGGTCCTTGATTTTTTTCGAGGTGAATAAACCGGACCGCTATGCCGGCTGGATACGCAGCCGCGATCCGCCGGGACTTTTCCCAGTCGGCACTGCCATCGTCCACGACGATAATCTCCCGGGGCAGCAGCGATTGGCCATAGACCGAATCGAGAGCTCGAGCGAGCGTCTCCGAAGAATTATAAACCGGAGTCACAACGCTCACATCGCAGCTCATTGTCTGGTTCGATCTCCCTGCCAATGTTTTGAATGTGTTTTGCTGTGGAATGGTCAAGGGCAGCCGACAACTTTAATCCCGGGCTCGCTTCGGCTGGATAATTCCGCCACTGTTCGCCCCACCAATCCCAGGGCAAACAGAAAGATGGCATAAGACAGCAATGTGCTGATCGCCGCTCCCCGAGCGCCGTAGCCGGGGATGAGTGCGAAATTCAAGGCGATATTCGCGCCCGCGCCTGTTCCCGTGCACAGCAGAATTTTTTTCTCCATCCCCCAGGCGATATAAGCGTTGCTCAGGTAAGAAGTAACGAAATCGAAGGGGATCGACCAAGCCAGCAAGAGCAGCAGCGGACCGGCCACCAGAAACTGATGGCCGAACTCGACCGCCAGCAGCGTCTCACGCGTGGCCGCAATCGCGACTGCAATTAAAGTCCCGACTCCGGCAAGCAAGAGCAGGATGCGGGCGCGCAGCATATGCGCCCGCTCCTCGACGCGATGGCAGGCGAAGCGCGGGTAGAGCACCTGGGTCAGGAGGTAATAGGTCACCAGCACCTGATTCAAAAGCCGGTAAGCAGCGCTATAAAGACCGACCTGCTCCGGGTTCGACATCAGGCCGAGCATCAGCACATCGATGGTGTTGAAGGCCAGGTTGCACAACCACGCGAGGCCCATGATGCTGGTGCGCCGCCAGGCCAGTGCGGTGCAGATCGAATCCAAAATCTCGCGGGGTGCCGCCTGCGCAGGTTGCCTTCTCCACCATCTCCCAAAAATTGCGCCTTGCAGCAGAAAGCCAAAAGCATTGCCACAAACGGCCCACCACAATACCTGTTCCCTGAGTGACGCGCCGATGGCAAGAAATAACAAAATGCTCAGGGGCACGGCGGATCGTGCCAGGCCCACCAGATACAGCTTTCCCTGTCCCCACGCTACCCAGTCCAACGATATGGCGTAGAGCGCGCCCGTCGCCGCAAACGCAAACAGAAAAATCTTCATGTTCACCGGCAACTTCACGCAGGCCGCGTAAACCAGCATGAGGGGCAGCACCAAAGCCGCCATCCGCAGCCGCCGCCGCTGCACCCGAAGCACAACGTCGTGTCCGGCCAGCGGATACAGTGCCACCAGCCGCGCGCCCACATGGCGGAGGCCGAAATCGATCAGCGGCTGCAGGTACTGCGCCAGACTCAGGGCCAGCCCGTAGATGCCCAGAATCACCACCCCGTAGCGGTGGCCGAGCAAGACCACGGTCGCCAGGCTGCACAACCGGCCCGCGATTTCACCCGACCCCAGGTGAAAGACATTCCGGAAGAGGGTGCGGAATGGAATCCTCACAAAGCGCAGAAAAAAGAATAGAGAGTGGAGAGTAAAGACAATTGTAATGTGACTCGGAATTGGTCCAATCTATTGGCCGAGCGGCGTGTGACGCCAGCCGAGATCACGCGGACCGCAAAGATAGCCCACCAGTTGGCCGGCGCCGCGGCGTATATACACCGATGAGTTGAACAGATCGCCCTGGCACAGCCGTACCGCGGCCCCGCCAAACGACCGGATCAGGTCGCTGCCCACTTTGCTGAGCGGATAGCGGTGCATTCTCTGCACGCAACCCTCGCTCAAAGCATAGGAATAAGTGGTGGTCTTCAGCCGCTCGATCGAGCCAAAGGGCGGGTGATGAACGGTGAGCGCAGGCTCGTACCAGAATTCGAAGCCATGCTCGTGCGCCCGCAAGACATAATCTCTCTCCTCGCCCGCCTGATATTTGGAGGCGGCGCCAATACCCAGGTGTTCGTTGAAGCCCCCCACCGCATTCGCAACCGACTGCCGCATGAACAATGCCGCCGAAGCCGCCAGGCAGGTTGATACATCGCTTTTGTTGCAGCGGCGCGCGGCTGCCGGCGTTTTTGGTCCGGAGAGCGCGTTCTCCGCCGTGCGCAGTGCCGTGAATAGGAGCCCGTACTCGGCGTTAGCATCAAACCAAGCCGCCACCGCCGCCAGCAAATCGCGCGGATACCAGCAGTCATCATCGGGAATCGCGACGAGATCGCCGCTTGCGGCCCGCAGACCTACGTTGCGAGACCGGGAAAGTCCTCGCTCGGAGTGCAAGTGTCGAATCTGAAGGCGAGGGTGCAGGGCCAGCACCGGGACCAGGCGGTCGTCCGTGTTCTGATCGACGACCAGAACTTCAAAATCCCGATAGCTCTGCTCCTCTAAACTATGAAGCAGGCGTTCCAGTTCGGCGGTGCGGTTGAGAGTGGCAACGACAAGTGAGATCAATGGATTTCCCTCCTGATGACGATGACTTCTAAATGGCATGATGATTTCTAAATTGAAAGGTGCTCAGTCGCGGACAGTGGCAGGGAAAGTTTCGCGCGGATCGATGCCGCCGCCGGCTTGGCCCAGAATGGCTCCGATGCGGGTGACGGTGCGGTAGAAATACCAGCCACCCACCAGCAGAAGCAGCGAGATGGCTACGCGCAGCCAGGCCGACACCCAGTCGAGAAGTCCGCCGCGCGGCATGAGCAGGATGTCGGGCAGGATCATGGCAATCAGGAAGAGCACGAACGGGTTGTGGGCGTGCGCCTGCATGGCACGAAACAGAAAACCCAGCAGGGCCGAGACAAGCACCACCCCCGTAAGGCCGCGCGCCAGATACGCTTCTGCCAAATACGACGAGCCGCTGCCGCTGCCTAACGGATAGGAGATGGGATTCAGAAACATCGAGACATCGGCATCAAAGTTTTTTCCGGGCACGTAAGCGGTGTGATCAGTGGGGAAAAAGGCAGAGCGCAGTTCGTCGCGAAGATTAGCGAAGATGTGGGGGGCGAAACGGCTGCGGTAGGCGACCGCGACCTCGGTGATGTTGAGCGAGCCACCCTGGCCCGCAATGATCTGTGCCGGGCCGGCGAGAGCGCTCGTCTCCGTATTGCCGGAACGCAGCCATCCGATCCAGGAACCGGCCACAATCAAACCGGCTGCAAGCAGCGCGGCCGAAGAGAGACGGGCGCGTCGGCCCGACTTCACCTTGGCGACATACCACAGTGACAGCACCAGACTGAAAACTCCGCCTCTTGAGCCCATCAGCAGAATGGGCGCCGCAATCGTGAAGTAGACGGTGGTTACGGTGCGCACCACGTGCTTGCGCTGCTCCAGAATAAAAACGCCAACAAAGGCGGGCAGACTGATCAGCGAAACCGCCCGCACCACGACAGGTATGCTCGCCGCCATGCCTCCATGGTCAGTAAACACCACAAGATATCCGCCGTGGTCCTTCGCGTATTGGTAGTAGCAGAAGTTTTTGTAGAGTTGCACCGGAAGGCTCGCAACAAAGAGAAAATAGAGATAGGGCAGGAAGCGATCGCACGATCGGGAGCGAAACGGAGAAAATGGAGACAGCCGGTAGCGCCACCGGCACGCGGCATAAATACAAATGGCGGAGAGCGAAATCGAGAGCAGCACCACGCCCGCCACGCCGCGCGACACGTTAAATGGATTATCCGTCATCAGCTCGACCTCGAAGATGTCCGTTACCCCTCCGAAACAGAAGGCCACTACGCGGCCTGCTTGGAACAGGGTCAGCATGCCCAAGAAAAAAAAACAAGGATGCTGTCCCCCCTCGAAGCGCTTCCAGGCGAGGCCGAGCAGCGTGAGCAACCCGGCCAGCATGAGTACCGCCGCAGCGTTCGGGCCGAGCCAGCCCACGAGGAAGCCGCAAGTGGCAGCGGCAACGCCGGCGAGGTATCCCAGCACTTCGAAAGCAGCTGTGAAGTAAGCGATGTATGGTTTCGGCGAGACGCTCATGGTGCGGGTTGGGAGTGCGGCGGGAACTGCCGCCGAAACAGTGACCGCTGCAGCGTAGCTATGCGACGCTCGATCTCCGGGTCCGTGCGCACGCGGTGGAAGGTCTCAGCCAGCAGAACGTACAACACGGAGGCGAAAAATCCCAATAGCGTCGCGGAGGCAATGATAAAACTCCGGGACGGCGACGATTTCCGGTCGGGCGCGACTGCGGGATCGAGCACCTGGATCACTGCCGCGGTCCTGGCTTCATCGAGGCGGGCGGCTTCGTACTGCTTGGCCAGCATTTCGAAGATGGTCTCGGAGTATTTCAAATCGCGCAGCCTGCGCACATACTGCAGCCCGGCTTCTGGGACGCTCCCGGTTGGCACCTCGACGTCGCCCGGACTTGCGCCCTGCTTTTCGAGGCGCGCCATCTCCGCCCGCAGACCGGAGAGCTGTTCTTCGGCCAGCAAGACGTCGGGATTCTGTTCGGTTGAAAACAGGCGCATGCCGCGCAATTCAACATCCTTTGCGGCGATCAGCGCCCGCAGCCGCACCACCGAATCGATGATGGCCTTGGCCTGGCCATCCAGTTGGATTAGTCCGGTCTTCAGTTCAGTTTCCTTCAGCGCCTGTTCCGCATCGGCCAGGTTATTTTTGGCCAGCTCCAGCTGGCGCTCGAAAAACAGGCGGCGCTGTCCGGCTTCGGTGACCGCCAACTCCTGCGTCAGCCGCCGCAGCTCTTCCACGTAGGCATTGGCGATTTGCGGGGCGCGGTTGCGGTCCTTGTCTTCAACCGAGATAATGACGAAGCCTTCCTTACCGATGGCAACGGTGCTCGCGTCTTCGAGTTCGCGGCGTGCGTCCGATATTTTATGTTCGCGATAGACCCGTAGCAGGTCGAAGCGGCGGATCAAGTCCTCCTCCACCGTGCGGCTGTGGAGCATACCCACATAAAGGTCATTCGGACTTCTCAGCCCCAAATCTTTTTGCGCCATGGCGGCCATCGGCCCCAGAGCGCCCAGCTGTCCGATCATCGAGGCCGCCAGCGACTGATTTTGCTGCGGCGGCAGAATAGTGGCGGTGGCGGTGTAACGATTGGGCATGAGCAGGACCACGATGGCCGCCGCTGCCGCCGTCGCTAAAGTCATATACAGAATCAACCGCTTCCGCCGGGAAAGAACGATCAGCAAATCCAGCACGCGGGCTTCGCCGGGCTGGGCGCGGTCGGCTGACGAAACCCTCCGCTGGTCCGCCGCCGGCTCTACGAAAAAAGAAGAGCTCGGAGGTGCAAGCGTGTCCCCGATCAGGCTCTCCTGCGCCTCAGCCTCAGCCTCAGCCTCAGCCGCGATCGTTCCAACTGGGTTCACTGGATAACCCTCACCGCCGCCGCACCCAATGCGAATTGCGAGAAGACCTGGCTCCAGTCGCGCAAGCCCTTGAGGAAGACGCCCTGGTTCAGGCGTTCCGGCACTACAATCGCGTCGCCCGGCATGAGCCGAAGTGAGTCGAAGCCTCCATTCCACAGGCCCTTCACCGACTGCTTGCTGAGCACCGATCCGTCGGCGCGGATCACGAACATGCGGCTGCGGTCGGCATCGCGCGTGGGCCCACCGGCCCGCCGGAGATAATCCTCTACCCGCTCTTCCCGCCGATAGAGAAAAGAAGTCTTGTTGTAGAGCGCTCCCAGCATTTCTATCGTTGCCGGACGATAGGGCACGACAAAGCGGTCGCCGTCTTCGAGCGCGATCTCCGGTAGATCTTTCACGCCGCCAGAGTTTGGAGTCAGATCCAGCACCACGCGTCCGGTTGCCTTTACCTCCCGCAGCTTATCGACCAGCTCCCGCTGCGCTTCCAGCTGGGCGCGCTTTTCAGTGGGATCTTCGGAGATGGCTCCCGCAGGCGACAGAGCATTGCGGGAGATGTCTTCTTCGAGTTTTTCGACCATCTGATCGAGCCCCTTCTGCTGCTCCAGGCGCACCGATTCGCGGGTGAATTCAGCGCCGTAGAGATAGGCGCTGCCGGTAAAAGCTCCGGTGCGCTCCACCAGATGGCGCAGAGTCTCCCCGGGCTCGGCCTGGTAAACCCCGGCAGTTTGAAACTCGCCCTCGAGGCGCACAAACTTGCTGCGCTTTTCGAGGGGAACCGCAAGATCGTTCTGGGAGAAGATCGTAATCACGTCGCCCGGCTCGAGCGCCAGATTATTCTGCTCATCTCCCTGCAACACCAGCTTGCCCAAACTGAATGGGATCAGCCGCGTGGTCAGGTCCTGTGGATTCAGCCGCTGAATCACGGCATACTCCCAGTTGATCTCGGGAGCGTTGCGCGCGATCTGATTTCTTAGTTTCGCCGTCGTGCTCTCGGTCCCCGCTTGCGCCGAGACCGATTGTCCGTCGAGCTGGTGAGTTCTGGAATCGCCCTGCCGGTTGTCTTGCTCATCGGGATTTATACCCGGATTGGAGTCGCGCCCAGCTTCTGCAACAACCGCTTGGCCCGTTCTTTTTTCTGGATTCGGGGGCGTAGCCGTGGCACGCCAGTAGTCGCGCGTCGTCTGCTCTTCCCCACGCTCGCCCGCGCCCGCCACCCAGTTGGTCGACCGCCAGTAGTCGCGCGTGATCAGCGCGTCCTGGTTCGGGATTATGTCCTTGAGACGCATGCCGGGATGCCATTCCAAGCGGCCCGGATGAGCCACATTTCCCCGCAGGGTTACGGCGTTTTCAAAACGCGGAGAGAGCGAAAAGATGCGGACCAGATCCCCGTCTTTTAGTATGCGTGCGCGGCCTGTTCCGTCGAGGGGAAATTCTTCGATCTGGCGGGTGCTGTGATTTTCGATGCGCTCAATCACCGCTTTTTGTCCATCCGCCGTCGTTGCCAGTCCTCCCGCCATTTCAATCGCATCTGCCAGAGTGGTTCCTTCCCGCAACTCGTAAATCGCGGGCAGGTTCACACTACCGGCCATGGCTATGGAAGGACCAACCGGCGGAACATAAATAACGTCCCCGGGCAACAGCTTCGCGTCTTTGGATTTATCCCCGCGCAACAACAGATCATAGAAATCGAATTCCGTCACCACCCGGTTTTCCCGCTTCAATTGAATGTGCCGCATCGAGCCCGCCACCGACGGACCACCCGAAGCGAACAGCGCATTGACCAGCGTACACAGCGAGCTGACGGTGTAGCTTCCCGGCCGCCGCGCCTCGCCCACCACAAACACCTGAATCGAACGCAGCTGTCCCAGGCTGACCGTCAAATCGAAGTTGCGGAAGACCCTCCCAATCGCAGTGCGGAAGTAGCCGGACAGTTGCTGATATTTCAACCCCGCCACAGAAAGCGCGCCCACCTTGGGCAAAAAAACTTCGCCGCTCCGGTCAACCACCAGTTTGCCATTCAGATCGACTTGGCCCCAGACCCGAATCAGAATCTCGTCCCCTGGCCCGATCTCGTAGTCGTCGGTCACCGGAATCCGGTCGACAGGAGCGAAGGTGGAAGGAACGCGGTCAAACAGGCTGGCGCCATAAATAGGCAGCCGGCGGCCGACAGAACTCGCAACAAATTCTTCAAATTCGCTGGGCGGGCGCTCCGCCAGCACTTCCGAGTTCCAGCGATAGACCCGTTTGCCGGAGCGGTCCGGCACTCCCGTCTGGTTCGGCTCTTCGTTGTTGTAGCGGTTATTTTTGGCGATGGACATCTGGCCGTTATGCCGTCCTGCCACCGGCTGATTTTCGGCTGCGTCAGGGACCGGGTTGTTGTCTCCCGAGTCTCTGGAAGGGGTTGTGCACTTCTCATCCGTGCACTGCGCGTCGCCGGAAGTGGGCGCGCCCGGCATCGACTGCGCCACTCCCGCCACGGCCCAAGCCAGCACTCCCAGCAGAACCGCTACTCGCCGGATCTTCCACTTCATTGCGATTTCCGCCCGCTTCGCCACTGAGGGTGATAGGTGAACTCAAACTGCGCCACCGTGTCCGGCCCGGCCAGCGGCACCAGCACCGGAAAGTTCCAGCGTTCGTACTGTATGAAGGTTGCGACTTCCACTTCGCGGCGGAGTTGAAAGGTGGCGCGCGCGGAGAAATCCTGAATGTCGCCGCCTCCGGGAATGAAGTTGCTGTCGACGTGTGCCGTGCGATATCCCAGCTGCAGCGGGCTGCGCAGAGAAAGCCAGTAAGTCGTCCACGCCTGCAACCCGCGTCCCTCGCGGCCAACCCATGAGCCCAGTAGTTGTCCTCCGTTGGTGTAAGCATCGTGGTAGGCGCCGTTGTAATAGAAGAATTTCCCGCCCCAGTGGGCCAGCGAAGGAGGATCCGACCAGAGCGCCTCTACCCGAAAGTCGAGCTTCGCGATGCGCGGAATCTGCAGCAGGTAAATGCCCGGATCCATCAGCGAACGCTGTGGCGCCGACAAAGGCGATGGATCGTCATCGGTAAGCGCATCGTTATAGAACACCACCCACTTCCGCAGGCCAGGAAGGCGATAGCTGAAATCAAAACCCCCGCGGCGGTCGCCCACATCCGTCGCGCTGCCGGGTATGGTAGTCGCATTGTCGCCTACGCTGACAAATCCGCGCCCGAACATGCGCGCCGTCACCGGCTTGAATACGATGGTGCGCGAGAAACCGAATTCAAGGTTGCGCGTGGGCTTCAAGCTGATCTTCTGCCCGTCCACCGCCGGGCCCGGCGGGTAGTGATGCCCGGCCATGAGCCCGGCAAAAAATTCCCAGCGCATCGGCCCCAGCCAGCTGAAAAAACTCGGCAATCTCCACGGCGAGGGGTTGGTGATCCGCAGCATGTTCATCGGAATCGCGTTGTCGCTGTACATGGGCGGACCGGATGCACCCGGTCCCCACCACAGGCTCTGGTAGCCAACCGATGCCTGGATACTTCTCCAGTTCCACGCCGCGTACGCCTCAAGCGGACGCGCCTGATTAATCACGGCAGTGTGAATGGGAAGTTGTGGCGGTGTAACGTCGACGGCGCCGATCATGTCCTGCACCGCCTGGCTATAGGCGTGAAGCCCCGCCGCATGCTGATATTCGGCGCGCGCATAGAACGCCACCGGCCCCGCCGCACCCCAAGCCGAAGCTCCACTGATCCCGTTCGCGCCCTGGCCGAAAGGACGGCCATTGTCGTCGAATAGGGTTTGCCCAAAGTGATAGCTATCATCGAGCGGCGTGCCGGCGATTTCCGTGTACCGGCTATAAATGCTGTCCACACGAATCTCTGAACCGCCCCGGCCCGCGAAGCGATCGAGATCAGTAGAGAACTCCGCCGCCAGCGCCGCATACAACTGGTATGCCTCCGAGGCGATTTTTTCGTTAGCGCTAGGTGGACCAACATCCAAGTCCTCACCCGCTGCGGCTAGGATGCGGGCGCACTCCATGCGCGTCCACGGCCGCAGATTGGCAAAGGCGCTGGGCGTGTAGCCAAGCGCCCAAAGCCGGTCAAAGGCCGCATAAACCCAGGAATCCATGGGAACGTACGGCGATGCGAGCCGGGAGGCAGCGCGGGGCGGTCCGTGGTTTTCACCCTGCGCCGTCCGGCTCATGCTTCCGGCCAAAACCACGACCACGGCTATCGTAGCCGGTCCGCCAAAACAAAAGCTAGCGCAGGAATAAAAACGCTTTCTGAATTTGACCTGCACAGCCATGCCTAGCGGAGTGTCCACGATTTGGAAAGCGGCACGGTGTGGTCGGAGAAATCCGACGAGATCGTCCGTCCCGGTCCAGTTCGCACCGGTTCCAGATCTCCGGCATCCACCTCGACCGCGACGCTGCGCATGATCACATCCAGCGCCAACACAACGCGAAAATTATTTTTCTTGCGCAACAACACGCCTTCCATCCCCGTCATCGGTCCAGCCGTGATGCGAACCCGCTCTCCGATTACCAGATAAGGATGCGGCTCAATCTTTCGCCCTTCCACACCATTGCGTAGCGCTTCGATTTCGAAATCAGGCAATGGCGCGGGGATTCTTGCCGCTCCCACCAGCGACAGCACACCCGGCACTTCGAGAACCCGCGCCCGCTCCCGCCCATCCATGCGCACAAACACATAATTCGGAAACAGCGGCAACTCGACCGTCACCTCGCACCGGTTTTTCCAGCGGTGACGCGTGGCATACAGCGGCAGAAACGCTTCGATCTTGCGCTCGGCAAAATGCAAAGCGACACGCTTCTCGTGCCGCGAGCTGGTATAGGCTGCAAACCACTGCGCGCGAAATCCCGGCGCTGCGTCCGATCGCAGTGCCTCCATATGCACTTTCGCCCAATGTTTTTTCGCCCATCCCGCCGGCATGGCTTGCGTTTCCATTCGAGATGAAGCTTCGCTATCCCCGCTTAGCGAAGTTCGGTTAGAACCTTCAAATGCGGGCGATTGCAACACATCTATTGCACTTACCCTGCCATCAATGTTGGTTTTGCTACACCCGCGCCTTTGCAGCAAAACTGCAATATTCATCTCATTTAACACTCGCACAATTCCCGCTACGGGAGCCTGAATCGGATTTGCTGTTCCGAATTAGCACCAGCAGCGCGCAAAGGGGAGTAAGTGGACAACTTTTGACAAAACGCCGTAAAGTCTGCCTGTGCTCAGAAGCTCCAGTCGTAATCTGCTAATTGCCCGTGCCCGTCAACACCCTCACCACACCGCCATTGCCGATTCGCACGGATCATTCACCTACCAAGAACTTCTGGGCGCATCTGCGCGCGTGGCAAAGGCACTGCTAGCCAGTCGCAATGATCTACGCGCTGAACCTCTTCGCAGTAACGATCTTCACGAGGCTCGCGTCGCTTTTCTTATCACGCCCGGATTTCCGTGGGTAGCCACGCAGTGGGGCATCTGGCGCGCCGGCGGGGTTGCCGTTCCCTTGCCGCTCAACTCAACCCGGCCCGAACTGGAATACTTCATCGACGATACTCAAGCATCGACTCTGATCTTCGATGCGCAGTCCGCCTCCCTGCTCGAGACGATCGTGGCAGCCCGCGACCCCCGCGCGCTCTCGTACGAGCAGTTGCTCGCGCACGCCGGCAGGCCAAACGTCACTTCGAACATCGATTCGAAAACCGCTCATAATTTCGCTGATATCTCTGCCCACCGTCGCGCCATGATCCTCTACACCAGCGGCACCACCAGCCGTCCCAAGGGAGTAGTCACAACCCACGCCAACATCACCGCCCAAGTCGAAACCCTGGTCGATGCTTGGGAGTGGTCGCCCGACGACCGCATTCTCCTGTGCTTGCCTCTGCACCACGTGCACGGCATCATCAACGTTGTTTCCTGCGCCCTGTGGTCAGGCGCAACCTGCGAGATGCTCCCGCGCTTCGATGCCAACGCCGTGTGGGACGTCATCGCCAGCGGCGCGCCTAACTTTGTTCATGGCAGTGCCTACAATTTATGTAAAGCTCATCGCCGCGTGGGAAGCCGCTTCACCGGAGCGGCGCACGGAACTCACTCAAGCCTGCACGAAATTACGCCTGATGGTCTCCGGCTCCGCAGCGTTGCCTGTAAGCACGCTAGAACGCTGGAAGGAAATCACCGGCCATACATTACTCGAACGCTATGGCATGACCGAGATTGGCATGGCGCTCTCGAATCCGATTCACGGCGAGCGCGTGCCCGGCAGCGTCGGCATACCGCTACCGGGAGTCGAAGTTCAGCTTGTCGGAGAAAACGGCGTGCCGGTTGCTCCCGGAACGCTGGGCGAAATCGAGGTCCGCGGCCCCAGCGTCTTCACCGAATACTGGGGCCAACCCGAAGCCACCAGCGCCGCCTTTCGCGACAACTGGTTTCGCACCGGCGACACCGCGGTCATCGAAAATAGCCGTTATCGCATCCTTGGCCGTACAAGTATCGATATCCTCAAAACCGGCGGCCACAAAGTATCTGCACTGGAGATCGAAGAAGTGTTACGTCAACATCCCGCAGTCGCCGAATGCGCCGTCGTCGGCATAGCTGATCCGGAGTGGGGAGAACGTGTCGCCGCCGCCGTAGTTCTCAACAGCGACAATGCTCTCGATCTCGAATCTCTCCGCCCATGGACCAAAGAAAGATTGGCCGCGCACAAAGTTCCTTCGCGACTTCTCGTCCTCGATGCGCTTCCCCGCAACGCCATGGGCAAAGTCATTAAGTCCGCGGTGGCAGCATTGTTTCAAACCACAAACTGCGGTTAGCCAGCCGTGATATGCTGCTGCCCGCAAGAGATGACGCGATGGCAAACCAAGCTGTGATCCCCACCATGCCCGCAGTTCACACCAAGCTCTCGCGCCAGCAGATCACCGGCTTCTGGGGTGCCTGGACGGGCTGGACGCTCGACGGCATGGACTCGGTGATTTACGCTCTCGTCCTTAGCCCAGCGCTCACCGAACTTCTTCCCAAGTCCGGCTACAAGGCCACTCCCGCCACCGTCGGCTTCACCGGCTCCATTCTCTTCGCGCTCTTCTTAGTAGGCTGGGGACTATCGCTGATCTGGGGTCCGATCGCCGACAAGCTTCGGCCGCACCCGCGTGCTGGCTGCCACCATCTTTGTCTACGCGATCTTCACCGGAGCCGCAGCGTTGTCACAAACGGTGTGGCAACTAGGATTGTTCCGTTTGCTCGCCGGTATCGGAATCGGCGGCGAGTGGGCGCTCGCCGGCACCTATGTCGCCGAAGCCTGGCCCGAAAACCGCCGCAAGATGGGCGCGGGATATTTGCAGACCGGTTATTACGCCGGCTTTTTTCTGGCTTCCGCTCTCAACTATACGGTCGCACCGCACTACGGATGGCGCGCCATGTTCTGGTGTGGACTCACACCCGTCAGTCGTCGCCTTCATCATTCTGCTCCGCGTGAAGGAACCGCAACGCTGGCAGCAGAAAACCAAAATCAAATCCGAAGCGACTTCTCCTCTGCGCCGCATCTTCAGTCCCCCCTATACTCAACGCACGCTGGTCAACACAGTTCTGCTGGCCTCGGCCATCTGTGGTCTGTGGTCGGCCGCAGTCTATGCACCAACCGCAATTATCAATCTGGCCAAGCGCTCCGGCATGTTGCAGCCGCAAGCGGTGCGCATGTCATCTTTCGGCATGGGTCTACTTTCGCTCGGCACCATTCTCGGCTGCTTCGCAGTTCCACCATTAGCCGAACGCTTCGGCCGCAAGCGAACTCTGGCCTTCTACTACTTCGGAATGGCTGCCTGCATCCTGCTCAGCTTCGGCTGGGCATTCTATCTTCCCCAAGGACTGCACCCCTTCATCGCCGTGCTCTTCTTCCTGGGATTCTTCGGTGGCAACTTCGCCGTCTTCAGTCTGTGGCTTCCCGAGCAGTACGGCACCAGCGTACGCGCCACCGCCTTCGCCTTCACCACGTCATTCGGCCGCTTCATCGCCGCCGGAGTCAACTTCGGCATAGGTGCGCTCGTCCACCAAATGGGCACACTCGGCAAGCCCGTCGCCTATACCGCAATCGCCTTCGGCCTCGGCCTGCTGGTAATTCCCTTCGCGGTAGAAACCCGCGGCAAAGTGCTGCCGGACTAGTGAACGGACTAGTGGAAGAGCGGCCTTCAGCGCCGCGAAAATAGTTCCGGACGAACAAGGGCTTTTGCCGCTGACAACTTATATCGCCCTGCTAAGTGTGTGGTGCCGGGAGGGGAATCGAACCCCCACAGTCCTTTCGGACCTGCGGATTAATCGCCCGCCAAGCGCGCTGCTTGCATCATGAGGTAATTCCGTTCCGGGATGCTCGTTGTCCGCGCAGCCGCAATTCGGTAGTGTTTGATGGCCGCTTCATACTCTCCCTTCTTTTCCAGTAAATGGGCACGAACCGCATCGAGACGATAGTGCCCCGCAACACGTGGATCGCTGTCGAGAGGCCTCAGCAGTTCGAGGCCTTGTGCAGGGCCGTGCATCATAGCGGCGGCGATTGCGTGATTGAGAGTGACCATCGGACTGGGGGCGACTCGCTTCAGCAACTCATACAAAGCTAGGATCTGTGGCCAGTCGGTGTCCTCTACTCTCGCAGCCTCGTCGTGAACGGCGGCGATCGCTGCCTGAAGCTGATACAGGCCGACCGATCCTTTCGCCAGCGCGGCCGTGAGAAGCTCGATACCTTCGGAAATCTCCACGCGATCCCATAAACTTCGATCTTGTTTATCCAACGGGATGAGCTCTTCATCCCGCCCGGTTCGGGCTGCGCGGCGCGCGTCAGTTAACAGCATCAGCGCCAGAAGTCCGGCAACCTCGGCATTATCGGGAAGTAGCGTTTTCGTGTTGCGCGTCAAGCGAATCGCTTCTCGCGCCAGGTCGAGTCGTTGCAGATGCAACCCGATACTGCTGACATATCCCTCGCTGAAGATCAGATAGAGCACATGCAGAACCTCGGGCAGCCGTCCAGCACGCTCCTGTGGAGAAGGGAGACGGAATGGTGCGCCCGAAGTTTTTATGGTTTGCTTCGCGCGGCTGATCCTCTGCGCCATCGTGGCTTCAGGAACCAGAAAGGCATTGGCGATTTCAGCCGTAGTCAAACCACCAACTGCCCGCAACGTCAGCGAGATTGCCGAGGACGGAGTGAGCGCAGGATGGCAGCACATGAATAACAGAATCAGATTGTCGTCTGGATCCATGTCGGTCTCGATCTCAAGGAGGGATGCTACGTTTTCCGTTTCCTCGGCCACTGCCGTTTCTCTCTCGCGGCGGGCAATTTCGCTGCGGATCTGGTCTGTCATGCGGCGGCACGCCACCTGAATCAGCCAGCCCCGGGGATTTTCGGGAACACCCTCCTGCGGCCATTGAGTGAAAGCGGCAATCATGGCTTCCTGGACCGCATCTTCGGCCGAGGAGAAATCCCGGAAACGGCGGGCGACGGCGCCGAGCACCTGCGGCGCAAGTTCACGCAACAAGCGCTCGAACGGAACGTCGTATTGATGATCTGCCATCTCAGTTTCTTTCCACCGCCGTATTCAGAGGCCCAAATCTGCGTGGCCACTCAGAACGGGCCTCACTTCGATGGGCATGTTTGCGGGTTTTCCGCCGGATCCCGGCGCTTGTGAGGCCCGCGCGGCAATCTTGTAGGCTTGCTCCGGGCTCTCCACGTCGATGATCCAGTATCCAGCGAGAAACTCCTTCGATTCCGGAAATACGCCGTCGGTGATCGGTTCTCCGTTTTTGCCGGCCCGAACGAGCTTGGCCACACTTGGCCACCCTAGCCCCTCAGTCGAGACGAATACACCGCGAATCTTTTAATTCTTTGCTGAATGTGCGCATGAAAGCTACATTCGCTTGCAAATCCTCCTTCGACCACCTGGCATATCCCTCGAAATCGGACTTCTTGCCGTTCATCATCAAGATGTATTTCATATCTCTTCTCCTATCGAGTTCGAAGCTTCTTCTCGCGCCTTCGTCACCTACATTTTTATCGGGATTTGGCCTAATTAGGTTGCGAACTGCCGCACCTCAATCGCCATGTTCGTAGATTTGCCTCCCGGACCCGGTGCTGCGGAAATCCGCCCAGCGATGGCATAAGCGCGCTCGGCGTTGGCCACGTCAACGATCCAGTAGCCCAATAGAAATTCCTTCGATTCCGGGAAAATACCGTCGGTGACCGGGATGCCATTCTTCTCGCCGCGCACAACCTTGGCTTCCTTCGGATCAGCTAAGCCCTGTGTGGCCACAAATTCTCCGGACTCGGTCAGGTCCTTGTTGATGTGGTGGAGAACCGCCATATGCGCCTCAACATCTTGTTTCGACCAGGCGTGATACGCCCCAACACCTGCACTCGTGCCCGCCATCAGCAAAATGTATTTCATGTCCTTTGCTCCTATGTTTTCATCGTTATAGCGCCTGCGATCCGCGCTTTCATCCCGTAGTCGGAGCCGTCGCGCGCATTCTCTACATCTTCGTCAGAAATATTTTATGGGCACAATTCGCCTCCCGATGTCGAATTCAGCAGCGCAGAACCGACAAACAAGTGGAGGCGAGAAAATGACAACCGACGAAATGGTAGTGGACGTTAGCCAGGACTGGGTACTGGCCTGCGATGTGCAACAGGGCTTTATGCAGGCGGCACCGTACACGGCTAGCAATTCCTTTGACTATAGCGCCCGCTGCCGTCAGGTTCGCGCGCTCGGCGGCGATTGCTACAATTTCATCCCGCTCAAGAATGACCGATTGGCATTGGTCGTTGGAGACGCCTCGGGCAAAGGTCTGGCTGCGGCACTCATGATCGCCAATGTGCAGTCCTCTCTTCGGACCGCGGCAGTATTCACCGGAGATGACTTGCCCACGCTGCTCAAGGTGGTGAATCATCAGGCATACGCTTCGTCGTCCGAGGACCGATATGCAACCTTATTCTACGGGGTATTCGACGGGGCGAGCCGTACTCTGCGCTACGTAAATGCTGGACATAATCCGCCGGTCGTCATTCGGCGAGATGGTTCAATGCATTGGCTAGAAATGGGTGGCGCGCCAGTTGGACTGTTCGCTGATTCGGAATATGGAGAGGGCATCGTAAAGCTCGAAACCGGTGATTTGCTGATCGCTTTCACTGACGGACTCATCGAAGCGACAAATCAAGACGGGGAGGAATGGGGAGTTCAGAGCTTATTGAAAGCAGCCGCCTGCGGAGCGCAATGCTCTAAAGACGCCGGAGATCTCGTCAATTTAATCTTCAATACTATGGATGACTTCTCCAAGGGACACCGAGCCGACGATGCAACTTTGGCAATTGTACGGGTTGGGTCACGGGTGCTCTGAACCGTTGGATAGACGGGTGGCCCTTCGTTCTTTGAAGGGTGGACACCCGTATCTTGAGATTTCCAACTTGGTGCCGGGAGGGGGAATCGAACCCCCACAGTCCTTTCGGACCTGCGGATTTTAAGTCCGCTGCGTCTGCCAATTTCGCCATCCCGGCTCGCCATCATTTTAGCCTACAGCACTGTGAAGGTTATCCGATGATGCAGCAAGGCATTAAGGCGGGATGGTGTCGGAAGATGTGCGGGAAATGGCAAACACATGCGGTAAGTTAAATCCGCAAACAAGAAAAGCAGCCAGAAAATTTTAAAACGAGATGAACATAGCGATGGATGAGGTCAGAGCAGGAGAGACAAATACTCAAGGGAAGGTTACTCGCGAATCACGCAGAAGCCCCGGCGGCTCCAACCGTTACCCCGCGCTGCTTGCGGAGTTCCCCCAGGAACGCGTCTGCGTCCAAACCTTCGTGGTTTCGGAAAAGATGAAGCAAAGGATCTGCGGCTTCATGCGATGGCTCCGCCGCCCGTGAATTCTGTCCAGTATCAGTTTCTAGTCCCTCAGGTTCTACCAGTAACTCCGGCAACACGTTGGGATTCTCCGTCAGTCTGCCCAAAAATTTTTCCAGCAGGTCGCGATGCTCCGGCGTAGTTTGTGTGAATTCCACACCCATCCCTTTTTCCGGATGCATCACGCGCACCACGCCTTCCGATCGCAATTCCACTTCCGAGGCGCGCATCGAAAGCGTCACCCGAGTCGATACCGGAAACGGCGAAGGAATATCGAGGTAGCAGCCGCCCATACTCAAATCCGTGAGCTGGCAGCGCACCGGTGGATCGTCCTTTTCCACGTCCGGAGAATTTCGCATCAGCCATTCCCGCATCTGCCGCTCAAACTCCGGCGTCGGATCCTGGAACCGCAGCCCCGCCTGTATCCCAGTACCCTCCCAGGCAAATTCCGCGGCAACTTCCATCCGAGTCTCCGAACCCGGCAGGCTGAAGAACAGATTCCATCGACCTCGCAGCTTGCTGCGCCGCGGAAGGCTCACCGCCAAACCGCCTTCGCCCACATCGGTGGTGTGCACTTTGAAGCGTATGTCCGAATCCGCACTCGCCATCTCCACCGGAAACCGTACCGCGATCCGCGCGTTGCGCCGTCGTTCTTTCTTCATTAGCGCCCGCGCCGCCCGAAAGCTTGACTTGGCCCGCTCCGCCGAGACCGGCTTATAAAGGATGAAGTGCGCGCCAATCTCGAAAGCCGAACGCAGGCCGACATCAGGATCCAAAATCGCCACTGCAATTGCACGCTTGTTTCCCGGCGCGCTGCGCGCCGAACGCAGCACATCGGCCGCTCCCGGACCGGCGCAATCCACGATGATGGCCTCAACTCGTTCCCGGGTCAGCCGCCGCAGAGCATCTTCCGCGCTGAGGCAGTGGTCTACCCCAATGTCCAGGTCGCTCAAGGTGCGCCTGAGCACTCGCACGATCTTCTCATCCGAACACAGCAACAGGGATTTCAAATGCATAGCGAGGTTTTACTTCTTTCCTTCGGCAACTTTCATCCTGCCTAATCAACTTGCAGCAGCGTGCCCTCTTGCCGATAGAACAGAAAACAGAAGAGGTTGTACTTCAAATGTAAGCCTCGCCCAGAGCCCGATCAACCTAGCACTCACATGCACCCGTTACGCCCGTAACGTATCGGGTTGGGCGCCGTTTTTAGCTCTTCCCAAAAACAGGTGCGTTCCAAAATGGAGAATCGCCGCAAACCGTCCAAGCACCAGCAATTTACCCTGTAAGACTTCTGATAACAATCACTTAGACAATTTCGACCCGTTAACACCACCACGAAATAGATTGACTTCCCCCACCCATTCGCCTAACATACTGAGTCTCCGATTAGCTTTTAGGACCAGTAGGATAACCGAAACAATCCGGGTATCTGGCTTGAGTCATGTTTGCTGAATCCTGTGAGCCGCCGGAGAATCATATAGTTAGACGGCATTGTTCTGTGGCAAGTTCATTCCCCGTTTTTACGAAAGGCATTTTCATGGCGAAGCGACGCGGAAATCCAAACTGGGGCAAGCCCGAGCCAATCGGGCCAATTGTCCCCACCATCACGGAGTTTGAACAGGTAGTTCGCGAATACAAGCTCACCCCCGACCAATATCTTCGTTCAACTCGTTTGCGCGAATGGGCCCGCCGCAATAAGAACTCAAAATACATTCCCGAGCCCCTACTCGAAGCCTGGGGATTTGAGATCGAATCCACCCTGTAACCATAGGCCAGACAGACACTTCCAAGGGTCGCCAACAGCGACCCTTTATGTTTTTGCACCGTTCTCCGCCGAGCCTAACCTTCAAGCACCGTAAGTTAAGACGAGGCCCGGCCCACGGCTACCAAGCCACAGCCGCGAAGCGGCGAAAGAATGCAGCCCAGGGCGCCAACCCTGGGAAAACGTATCAAGAAGGATAACAAGCCCCGAAGGGGCGAAAGACCGATACTCGCCGCGCTTCCTCCGCTGCGATCCCTCCACTATTATGGTCCGAAGCGCCCATGCTCAACTGGCTCCAAATCCCGCTCCCCGAACTCTTTGCCCTTCTCGCTGCAATCGCCTTCGCCGCCGGTCTAAACGTTTACGCCACCGTCGCCGCCCTCGGACTACTCGCTCGTTTCGGTCACGTTCCCCTCCCGCCAGCTCTACAAATACTCGAAAGCTGGCCCGTAATCGCAGCCAGCACAACCCTTTTCATGATCGAATTCTTTGCCGATAAAATCCCCGCATTCGACCTGATCTGGAGCGCCCTGCACACCTTCGTCCGCGTCCCCGCCGCAGCCTTGCTAGCCTATGGAGCCACACGCCAACTAACTCCCGCCCAGCAACTCCTCGCAGCCGCGCTCGGAGCCGCCATCGCTCTCGCCGCCCACGGAGGAAAAACCGCAGTCCGCGCCGCCGTCACGCCATCTCCCGAACCCGTCTCCAACATCGCGTTGAGTCTGGGCGAAGATGCCCTAGCGCTGGGCCTAACTTGGCTCGCGACGCGCCATCCCTACACGGCCGCAGTCATCGTCCTCATTCTCGTCATCATCATTGTGATGATGGCCCGCCTGGTGATCAAATCTCTACGCGCCCTGTTTCGAGGCGCAGAAAAAGAATTGGTCCGCCCCGATATGACATAACTGTGCCTGCCGGCATGTGGCTCCGCCCGAGTAACTACTCCTATAAGGTGATCGAAAGTACCGTCGATCGCAGCATCGCTGATCGCAGCACCGTGGAAGAGCGGCGCTTCAGCGCCGCGTAAAGCGTTAAGATCTGCGCGGGCTTTAGCCCCTGCGCTCGCATTGGCTTCGTGGAACTCCCCGTTCCCTTTCGGGAACCTCCTCGAAACATCGCGACTTTCCTGGGAGTCCCGAACCCGCAATTCCGCATCTAACAACCACAGAAAGAACCACCACTATGTCAATTTTCGACGAAAAGTATCGAGTCGTCGGCATCGAGAACGATCGCCTCCTCGTGCGTGGAGTTCATAGCGGCGAGGTTCTGACCATCGTCAACCCCGAACTCGCGACTCCACTTTCAAAAGAAGAATATCCGGTGGGCAAACTGATCGCTCTGACCGACCCCTCGACGATCATTCCGCGGAATTAATCGCCGGAATAAAGCAAAATATAAAGAGACTCCAATAGATAGAGAAGAGAAAAGCCACGGCCAAAGCCGTGGCTCCCTAATCCATAATCCCACTATCCAGCCTTGCGATACTCACCCTCCGTCCCAATCACTTCCTTGCGCCGCTCCCGCAGCCGATCCTGGAACGTATCCCAGCGTGGTCCAATACCGACCGCAGTGCTCGGAATGACGACTGAACTAGTACTCGCGGCGAACCCTTCAAATACTGCAGTGTCGTCCTCTGCCGCATCCGCAACCTGCGCCGAAACCGAATTCCCCGGCATCTGTTGCGTCGTCGGAGTAACGTTCCGGTCCGTCTCCGCCCGATGCATCACCGGATCAGCCTCCCACTTCGAGCGGTATCGCCCCTCATAATCCGCCCACTGCTCATCCGATTCCAGATCAGTCTCCTTATACGGCGGAAAGTTCTCCACCTGCTCCTTGGTCAGATCCACCGCAAAGTCGTCTTTGTGCTCCGCCGATGCCCGCAGCCGGTCCGCCGGAACAACAAACTGTTTCGTCGTCAGCCATCCGCCCGTATCCACCACCACGTAGCGAATCACACCCGTCGTGTAGTCGAAAATCACATCATCAATCTTCCCTAGCTTCTCGTCGTTCACTCCATACAACTTCGAGCCGCGAATGTCCTCGGCCGCATCCACGAAGCGATAATCCCCTAGCATTCCATGTCGCGCCATAAGTTCTTCCTCCCATTAACGTGCGAGTTGAAATATTCCCGCCTCTCTTGGATGTCGCCGTCATCTGCGGGGTTACCAACCAAATTTGAAGCACGAAAAACGCCGCTGGAAAAATGCTGGTGGAGACCTCCAAGTGGACAGACGCCTCGACTGTCCATCGAGCGAAGGGGGAGACAACACCCCCTAAGAGCCAGCACACAAAAACAATCTTCGAGGAAAAATCCACAAACACAGTTACCCTTCCGTATACATCCAGCCGAGAACCCCGCACCAATCATCTATAATCGCCGCAAGGTACTCTTCCACGATGCCATTGTCCTTACACCCAGCATTTTTCGTCGGCGGCGAAATCCTCGATCTGCTTTCCACCACGGGTCCGGTCGCCAAGTTCGTTCTCATCACATTGTTGGCCTTCAGCCTCATCTCCTGGGCCATCATCCTCACCAAGTGGAGCCTGCTCCGCCGCGCTCGCATTCAAAGCGGACGCTTCCTACGCGCCTTCCGCAAAGCCCAGCGCCTGCAGGATATCGCCACCGTCTCCGATCAGTTTCGCCCCAGCCCGCTGGTCGGCGTCTTCGAAGGCGGTTACCAGGAATACAAGCGTCAACTCACCGGACCCGGCGCCACACTCCGCAGCCTGACCGCCGTGCAGCGCGGCATGCAGATCGGCGCCTCGGAAGAAATCTCACGCCTCGAACGCAATGTCCCCTGGCTTGCCATCACGGCCGCCGTCACTCCGTTCATCGGCCTCTTCGGCACAGTCTGGGGCATCATCGACGCTTTCCACGGCCTCGGCACCGCCGGCGGGGCAACTCTGCGCGCCGTAGCTCCCGGCATCTCCGAAGCTCTCATCACTACCGCCGCCGGACTCGCCGCCGCCATCCCCGCGGTCATCGCCTACAACCTCATCGGCAATGCCATTCGAGTCTTCGCCGCCCGCAGTGACGATTTCTCCCTTGAAGTTCTCAACGCCGTAGAAAGCATTCAACCGCTACCCGTGGCCGCTCTCCCAACCGAGGCCAGGCGCTGATGGCTTTCACCACCTCCAACGGCCGCACTCAAACAGCTCTCGCCGATATCAACATCACGCCTCTGGTCGATGTCGTGCTCGTCCTGCTCATCATCTTTATGGTCACCGCGCCCATCCTTCAATCCGGCATTGAAGTGAATGTGCCCAAGACGCGCACCGTCAAAGAAATCACCGAAGAACGCACCGTCATCACTATTAATAAAGACCAACGCGTCTTCCTCGGCAACGATGCCGTCAATATCAACCAGATCGCCGCCAAGCTGCGCCAGAAAATTCGCGATCCCCGCAACCAGTTCATCTTCATCCGTGCCGATGAAAACGTTCCCTTCGGCGCCTTCGCCACCGTCATGGACGCGGTAAAACAATCCGGCATCACCAACGTCAGCATCGTGACTCAGCCCCTGGAAGAAAATGGCGCGAAACGCTGAGATATTTTTCGAGCACGATAACTGGCCGCGCGCCCTCGGCTGGTCTGCGGGTTTTCACACCGCAGTCGTCGCTTTCATTCTGCTCTACACAGCGGTATTCACCGGAGCCACCGGCCAGGGTTGGGGCGCCGGTGGCGGTGGCGAAGCCATGGGCGTCACTCTGGTCAGTTCCGTTCCCTTGCCCAAAACCGCCGCTCAAACGCAAAATGTTTTGGCCAACGAATCCAAAGGCATCACCAAATCCGAACCCAAGGTCGAAGAAAAAGAACCCGACGCCATCGAGATTCAGGGCAAGAACACCAAGATCAAGAAGAAGCCTCCCACCCCTACCAAAGCCAAACCTGAGCCTGCTCCCGAAGAGGACACCAACCAGGTTGCCTTCGGCGAAGGCGGCCCCGTCAGCGGACCTTACGGCAGTTTTGCGGCTGGCGGCGCCAAAGGCGGCTTCGGCGTCACCGGCGGAGGCGGCGACTTTGGCACCCGCTACGGCTGGTACGTCCAGGTCATCCAGCGCAAGGTTTCCGAAAACTGGCTCAAATACGAGGTCGATCCCAGCATCAACAGCGCGTCGCGCGTATACATCACCTTCGACGTGGCTCGTGACGGTCATCCTTTCAACGTGCAGGTCGAGCAATCCAGTGGCATCCCATCGCTCGACCAATCAGCCGTCCGCGCCCTGCAGCGCATCGACACTTTCGGAACGTTACCTCCCGATTACAACGGCAGCAAAATTTCCGTCGAGTACTGGTTTGATTACAGCCGAAAATAAATTTGTCGGCTTATGAACATCGAACGTCATCCATACTTGAGACAGTTTCACATTATCCAAATAGGATCATCCGGAATTTAGATGGCAGGAATTTGCAGAAAAAACTCCGCTGACCCCTCCGCCGGATTATTCTTATGGTTCCCATAATTTCGTACAGGAGCGATCGTAACTTGCTAAACAGAACGTATCGGCATACGATATTGTCGTATCGGGTATGCTTTTTCCGATACCCGGATAGCAGCTCCAAACGGATGCTCGACAGCCACAGAAAAATCAACCCCGAAAAACCAGCGCTCTCCTTCGCGAGCGTGCTTCACGCCGCGCGCTATCTCGGCACTTTGTCTTCCTTTCTGCTGATCCTCATCGCATTCACCTCAGTTTCCTTCGCCCAGGATTGGGTTCGCACCGGCTCCGGTTTAGGCGTCGACAAAGTCCGCCTCGCCGTTCCCGATTTCAAACCCTCCGGCGCCGACCCTCAGACCACCGCTCTGCTCAAAACTTTCAACGATACCTTCTGGAACGATCTCGATAACTCAGGCGTAGTCGAACTCGTCTCCAAAAGTTTTTATCCCCTGCAAATTCCCGGCCAACCGCCAGAAGTCACTTTCGGAATCTGGAATTCGCCTCCGCCCAACGCCGCCATGCTGGCCTTCGGCAATCTTGCCATCGCCGCTGGAAAAGTCACCGTCCAGGGCTGGCTCTATGACGTCAAAAACACCGCCTCGCCCCAGGTTCTCGGCAAACAATATTCCGACGTTCCCACCGATGATGCCACTCGCCTCATCGCTCACAAATTTGCCGACGAAATCATCTACCGCCTCGGCGGCGGCATTCAAGGCATCGCCGAAAGCAAAATCTTTTTCGTCAGCGACCGCAGCGGCCACAAAGAAGTCTGGTCCATGGATTACGATGGCTCCAATCAGCGCCAGCTCACTCATTTGGGCTCGATCGCTCTTTCGCCACGCATCTCCCCCGATGGCTCCCGCCTCGCTTTCAGCGCTCTAACCAAAAGCGGCTGGGACATCCTTATGTATTCCATGGATCTCAACCGCGTGGTCAGCTTTCCGCGTTTCGGTGGCACCAATCTTTCCCCCGCATGGTCTCCCGATGGAGCCAAGCTCGCGGTTTCTTCCTCACGCGGCGGCAACTCTCAAATTTATGTCTGCGACGCCTCCGGCTCCGACCTGCATCGCATGACCACGGGCAAAGGCCCCGACGTTTCTCCCGTGTGGAATCGCAAGACCGGCTCCCAGATCGCTTTCGTCAGCGGCAGCACC
The DNA here is from genome assembly GCA_963838015.1 of uncultured Acidobacteriaceae bacterium. Classification (GTDB taxonomy): domain Bacteria; phylum Acidobacteriota; class Terriglobia; order Terriglobales; family Acidobacteriaceae; genus Sulfotelmatobacter. Next base: position 1,038,612 of record CAWIPG010000003.1, read on the forward strand.
GGATTGCCTCAGGTCTACACCATGGAAGCCGATGGCACCAATCTGCAGCGCATGACCGATCAGGGCTATGCCGTCTCTCCCAACTGGTCGCCGAACGGTCAGTTCCTCACTCTGGCATGGACCCGCAAATACGGCCCCGGCGAGCCCGGCTCTTCCGACATTTACCTGATGGATATCGCCAGCAAACAATGGGTGCAGCTCACCCACGACGGCGGACGCAACGATTTCCCTTCGTGGTCGCCCGACGGCCGCCACATCGTTTTTCAGTCCAGCCGCTCCGGCAAAGAAGAAATCTGGGAAATGCTCGCCGACGGCACCAAGCTTCATCAGTTAACTTTTACCGGACGTAATTCTCAACCAAATTGGAGTTGGAAATAACCGCACTTCGTCGTACCTTAAATTCGATTTTCCGGTCCGCAGGAGGATCAAACGTGAAAAGGAAGAACATGAAGCCGCAAACTTTGAAGGTACTTGCCACCGTAATCGCTCTGGCCGCCATTCTCATGCTCGGCGCTTGCAAAAAGAAAGCCGCGCCACCGCCGCCACCACCCCCGCCGCCACCGCCATCGCCAACCGCATCCATTTCCGTTAGCCCGGATACGATTCAGCAGGGCGGAAGCGCCACCCTGAGCTGGCAGACTACCAATGCCACCGACGTTTCCATCGGCGGCATTGGCGCGGTTCAGCCCAGCGGATCGCAAACTGTGAACCCCACCGATTCCACCACCTATCATCTGACGGCCAAAGGCGCCGGCGGCACGCAGGACGCAACCACGCGTCTCACCGTCACGTCTCCGCCGGTAACGCAGGCTCCAACGCCTTCGCCCACAGATGAAGACTTGTTCGGTCAGGACATCAAAGATGTCTACTTCGATTACGACAAGTCCGACCTTCGTGGCGACCAGCAAACCGCCGTTCAGACTGACGCTCAATTCCTCAACCAGCATTCCGCCATCAACTTCACGGTGGAAGGCCACTGCGATTCACGCGGCTCAACCGAATACAACCTGGCTCTGGGCGACCAGCGCGCCAGTTCGGTGAAGAACGCCTTGATCGCAGCCGGAGTCAGCGCCAACCGCATCAAGACCATCAGCTATGGCAAAGAAAAGCCGTTCTGCATGGAAGAAAACGAAGCCTGCTGGCAGCAAAACCGTCGCGGCCACTTCGTCTATCAAAAGTAGTGTTGTGGCGAAGGTCCGGGGGCATCGCGCAAGCGATGCCCCGAGTTTTGCTCTTGTAGCGGCACCATCTCGGCGGCTATATGCGCAGCCCAATAACCTGCGCAAAAAATCACAATCATGCGCTTGCTTTTGGGTGGCGCAGCGCTTCGATAACTCCCCTATTCGAGGACCAGCTTTGGGTTTGCTGAAAAACTCAATTTTCGAAGCGCTCGGGAAGGGCACGACTTCAGTCGTGCCCTTAAGCCGTTGAACTGTGCCGCGCTTTAGCGCCTGAGGTGCTCCCTTTGTATTGTTTTTCACCAACTGTTTAGCCCCTGAGGTAACCAGCCCTATGCCTCACCAAAATCTTCCCAACCCACTTCCCCCTCAATCCATCTAAAATGACTCTAGGAATCTCTATGAAATCACAAACCCGCTTTGCCGCTTTCGCTCTGCTGTGTCTCTCGCTAACCCCCGCGTGGGCCGTCAACAAAGAAACCATTCAGCTGCAAACCCAGGTCCAGCAACTCCAGGAACAGATGACCGCCATGCAGCGCAGCTTCGACGAGCGCATGGGCGTCATGAAAAATCTGGTCGAGCAGGATACCGACGCCGTCAACAAGGTCGCCAACGCGCTCAACGGTCTACAAACCACGCTGCAAAAACAGCAGGGAGATTCATCCAGCCACGTCGATCAACTCTCCGGCCAGATCCAGGCTCTCAACGACAGCCTCGACGAACTCAAAGCCCGCCTCGCCAAAGTCAGCAAGCAACTCGAAGACATGCAGGGCGCCCAGCAAAGCCAGGCTGCGCAAACCGCCCAAGTGCAGGCCCAGCAGCAGGCGCAAGCCCAGGCCCCTCCGCCCGATGTTCTCTATAACAACGCGCTGCGCGACTACAACGGCGCCAAGAATGATCTCGCCATCCAGGAATTTTCCGACTACCTCAAGTTCTACCCCAATACCGATCTCGCCGGAAACTGCTACTTCTATCTCGGCGAAGTTCAATTCCGCCAGGGCAACTATCAGCAGGCTGCGCAAAATTACGACCAGGTCCTGCAGAACTTTCCTACCGGAACCAAAGCCGCGTCTGCACAACTGAAAAAAGGTTTTTCGCTAATCGAACTCGGCAAGCAGGATGACGGCGTGCAAGAACTCCGCCATCTAATCCAGCGCTACCCGCACTCGCCCGAAGCCTTGCAAGCCCGCGAGCGCCTGCGCAAGCTAGGCGTCTCCTCAGCGACACGCCCCGGCGAATAATTTCGCAACGGCAGTCGCCGTATTTAATGCTATTGGCATCAAACCCTTCGCTTTGCAAAAAACATTGGTGATTCAGGAATTAGGATTCAGGGAATTGGGATTCATCACCGGCGATTCGAGTACCGTGGAAGAGCGGCGCTTCAGCGCCGCGTAAGCCGTCTGAAATCGATGTGGGGCTTTAGCCCCGGGAGGCACCACATGACCAACATTTCAAAAAACGATCCCGACGGCGCCAAGGGCGCCACCGAGGAAGAACACACTCACGACGGCAACACCGGCCTGTCTGAACAACTAGGACACCGCGACCAGGACCCCATCCTGAAAGACGCCGACACCGACTTTCCGGAACCCGGCAACAGTCCCGAACATTCCACCGGCCGCGCCCGCCAAAAATAAAACACGCAGGATAAAGCTTTACCCGGTGAGACCCTGTGCCCTCTGTGTTTAAGCTTTTCCCGCCGCGTCCCGAACCACGGACGCGACATCCTTCCAAGCCCCGCTCCGCGGATCAACCACCTCAAAATGCCCCGCCCCGGCAATCTCCACCAAACGTGCATCTTCTTTCATCTTCACCTTAGCCCGAACATAATCCGCGCTCAACGCCGGAGGCACCACATCATCCGCCGCCCCATGCACCAGCCACTGCCGCGCCCCAATCGCCAACCGCGCCGGATCCGCCTCCCGATAGTGATCCACAACCTCCGCAGGCGTCCCGCCCAAAAATTCCACCACTGCGTCATTGCTCAAGTGCAGCTCGTATGCCCGCTGCAAGTCCACAACTCCAGCCAAAGAAACTGCAGCCCTAACTCCCGCCTCATGCGCCGCCAAACAAAGCGCCAGTTGCGCACCAGCCGAATGCCCCATGACAATCACTCGCTTCGTATCGAACTCATACTTGCGCGCATTCTGCATCAGAAACTGATAAGCCGCGCGAATATCAGCAAACGTCCCCGGCCATCCCCCACCCAAATTCCCCACGCGCCGGTATTCCAAATTCGCCGTACCGACTCCATCAGCAGCCAATGCCGCGCAAAGATGCCCCATATACCCCAGATCATATCGAGCCCGCCAATACCCGCCATGAACCACAACAGCCAGCGCATGCGGCCCAACACTCTTAGGCAGCCGCAACTCCACAAACTGATTCTCATCGCTGCCATAAGCAACGCGCAAATCCGCCCGAGGCGCAACCAAATTCAAAATGTCATCGTCCAAGATAGGTTACCCCGTGATCCCCAGGGCCCTCTGTGTTATAGGTTCTGGTTTTGATCTTTAAAATCTTTGATCCGCGCAATCCATGAAAACCCGTGGCGAAGAAGCCCCTACTCGTACCGCAAAGCCTCAATAGGATCCAACCGCGCCGCCCGCATAGCCGGAACCATCCCGCTAACCACTCCCACCACAGCCAATATCCCCGTAGCCACCACCAAAATCATCGGCGACACAATCAGCCGAATATCTCCCGCCTCCGCGTGCTTCGCCATCGCGCTATAAAATGTCAGCCGCCCTACCGACACCGACACCACATACGACAGCCCAATCCCCAGCGCCCCGCCCACTGCCGTAATCACCATCGCCTCTGCCAGAAATTGAAACAGAATATCCCGCCGCCGCGCTCCCAGAGCCTTCTCAACGCCAATCTCCCGCGTCCGCTGCGTTACCGACACCAGCATCATGTTCATCAGCCCCACTCCGCCGATGCCCAGCGTCAGCGTTCCAATAAATCCCAGCAGCACCTTCAGCGCCAAGGAAATAATCCCGAACTGCGTAAGCTGCTTCTGCGCATCAAACACAAACAGCGCCCGCTTATCGTCACTCTTAAAGTTGTGCGCCGCCGCCAGCGTATCCCGCACGGTCTGGTCCAGGCGGTCATGATTCAATCCCTGCGAATCCATCCAAATCCCGTCCAGATAATAATTGTCTTTCAACACATTCATGGAGTTATACGGGATATAAACCGTCCGATTATCGTCGTCGTCCCCCTCCTGCATCCGCGGCTTCACCACCCCAATCACCTGAAAATCAACTCCATTCAACCGTATGTCTTCTCCCACCGCCGGCGCGCCAGAAAACAATTTATCCTTAGCCTCCGATCCAATCACCGCGAATAGCCGATGCTGCGCATTATCCGCATCGTCGATGAATCGCCCCGAATCCATATCCAGATTCCAAATCTCCTCGATCGCCGGATCCATCCCCATCACCGGCAGCGTGAACGTTCGATTTCCATTCTGCACCGACGAATCCTTCTGCGACATCCTCACCACGTGCTTGCATAGCGGAACGTTATTACGCAACAGCTCAACATCCTCATTCGTAAATCGCACCTCAACTCCCGCCTTATTCCCACCCGCCTGCTGCGAAGTCCGTCCCGGAAAAATCCCCACCGCCGTAGCGCCAAAGCTCTCAAAAATATTCGTAATGGCATTCCCAAACCCATTCCCATAAGCCAGCAGCAACACCACGGTAGCAATCCCCCAAGCCATCCCCGCCATGGTAAGCATGGTCTTGCGCAAATCATGCCGCATCGCCGCAAAAGCCTGTCCCAACAAATCCCGATGCATAAAGTTTTTAGCTTCTAGCCACTAGCTCCTACCAGTACCCTGTGGTACCCCGTGCCCTCTGTGTTTAAGATTTTTCTAGCCAAGCAAAATCGAAAAGATCTTATCTGGGTACTGGCTACTAGGTACTGGCTACTCCTTCCTCAACGCCTCGACCGGCTGCAACATCGCCGCCCGCCGCGCCGGATACAATCCCGCCGCCACTCCCGCCACTGCCAGCGATGCCACTGCCAGCACCGCCGTCCGCGCCACTAGCTTCGGCGGATCAAATCCATCCCCCAGCGACACGCTCGACAACATCGCCATCACTCCCGCTGCCGCCGCAATTCCTGTAACCCCGCTCAGCAACGTCAGAAATGCGCCTTCCACAAAAAACTGAAACATAATGCTCGCATTTGTCGCTCCTAAAGCCTTCCGCAATCCGATCTCCCGCGTCCGGTCCGCAACCGCCACCAGCATAATATTGATGATCCCAATCGCTCCCAGCCCCAGCGTCACCAGCCCCACGCTGCCCAGAAACTCATTCATCGCATCAAAAATCTTCCCCACCTGGTCCACCGTGTTCACCGTATCCCATTCATCAAACGAATCCGGATTATTCGGATCGAATCCATGATTCCGCGCAATGATCTGGTGCACTTCCTGCTTAGCCTCCTCATGCAGAGCCCGCGTCTTCGGCTGATATTCAATGATGTTGATCACATCCGTCGCCTCGCCCACATTCGTCGGACGAAAATACTCCTGCATCGTGCTGAATGGCAGAAAGCACTGCAGATTTTGCGTGTTGTTATCGCCGTGCCCAATCCGCGAGACCGTCCCCACCACTTCAAACTGCACGCCATTCAGTAGAATCGTGCTCCCCACCGCCGGACGCCCCGGAAACAGCGTCCGCCGCGCCTCATCTCCCAGCACAATCACCGCCCGCTTTTGCGTCTCATCCATGTCATTCAGCCAGCGCCCTTCGTTGATCGGAAGATAGCGAATCTGATTGAACATTGCCGGCACTCCCAGCATCTGCCCGCTAGCCTGAAAAAAATCGCTCACCGCCCGAATATCGTTGCGTCGGATCACCGGCGCCGCCGCTCCCACGCTGTGGGCATCCCGCAGAATGTCCTGATAGTCGCGATACGTCAGGTAATACTGCCGCAGTGCCGTAAAACTTCCCTGCACCGCCGGAGCCCGCCCCGACCAGATAAACATCACGTTCTCGCCCAGCGTATCGAACTGCTTCTTATTCCCCGACCGGAATCCCTCCCCCAGCCCCACCAGCAACAGCAGCGAAAAAACTCCCCAGGCAATTCCGAACATAGTCAGAAAGGAGCGCAGCTTGTGTCCCCACAGCGTCCGCAAAGTCTGCCCAAAGATGTCAAAAAGAAGCCGCACATCCACGATTATACGTTCTGCGCCCCAACTCCCTTGGCTAGCCGCGAAGCGGCGCAAGAATGCAACCCGCGGCGTAAGCCGTTGGGTAATAAGCGAAAGACCGACCAGCCCCGAAGGGGGCGAAAGAAACGTTTGACCCGATCAACGCATCGCGCAACACCTGGCCCTAACCCATCCGTACCCCAAAACGCAAACTGAGAGGTGCTGCAACCTTCGGTTATCTGGAAGGTCTTGAAACCTCTCCTATCTGTTGAAAATTCCGCAACCACCCCAACATGAAGCATGAATTTTCTCCGACTCCCCCTGTTGTTGCTACTCGCATTCGTGTCCTCATCCCTCGTATTCGCCGTCGAAATCACCACCACCAATCTGCCCAACGGCACTGTTAAAACTGCCTACTCTGCCGATATCAACGCCAGTGGCGGCTGCGCTCCCAACAAGTGGGCATTCGATTCCGGAAATGTGCCGGCTGGAGTTACCGTTAGGCCATCCAACACAACCACCTCGCTGATCCTGGGCGGAACTCCGACCACCGTAGGGACCGACTCCTTCGTCATAAGGGTCACCGACTGCGGTGGCAGCGTTTCGCAGGCCTCCTATAAGGTGGCAATCCAATCCACCGGCAATCATGTCGTAGTTGACACGACTACCTTGCCCAACGGCACCGTTAAAATCGCCTACTCTGCGGACATTGAAGCCAGCGGCGGCTGCACTCCCTACAAGTGGGCATTCGATTCCGGAAATGTGCCGGCTGGAGTCACCGTTAGGCCGTCCACCACAACCACGTCGCTGATCCTGGGCGGAACTCCGACCACTGCAGGGAGCGACTCCTTCGTCATAAGGGTCACCGACTGCGGTGGCAGCGTTTCGCAGGCCTCCTATAAGGTGGCAATCCAATCCGCCGCCAATCATGTCGTGGATCTAAAGTGGAAGGCTTCAACCTCAGCCCACATCGCGGGCTACAACGTTTATCGAGGCCCGAACGCTACGAGTTGGAAAAAAATCAATGCAAGCCTGATTGCGTCCACGCTCTACGACGACTCCTCAGTCGCCAACGGCACTACTTATTACTACGCGACCACGGCGGTCAATATCGAAGGCGAAGAAAGCGCTAAATCAGCCACAGTCAAAGCAGTCATCCCCTAGGATGGCGGTGGGAAGGCTGATATTGCGCACGATTTTTAGGTCAATATTGCGCGATTTTGGGTGGCGCAGCACTTCAGCGCTGCGATAAACGTCTTGAAAGGACGCGGCTTTCAGCCGCGCCGTAAGGTCCACCAAGAATTGAAATCTGGCTTTAGCCCCTGAATTGCAGACAACACAGAATCACAAACCCGCCGCCCCCTGTGCTCCTCTGTGTCCTCTGTGTTTAAAGATTTTTCTCGCCGGCAGCCCGCTACTGCGGCGTTTTAAACTCCATGTTCTCGTCGACCGAAAGCTGCGCGGGCAGCCCGGAGCCGTCGTCGCCAGAGCGCGTAGCCACTACACGAAACCCACCGGAACTGGTTTCGACCTCGTAGCTATAAGGAGGACGCTGCCGCGCGACTGTAATGTAGTTAGCCGAGATCAGTTCGTCGAAGGATGCATATTTCCCTTCCGTCGCGTAGTACCGCCGCTCGGACGTGGCAATGCTGATCAGGTCGCTCTTCACGCCAGTAATACTGATAGCAGCCTCCGGGTTGCTCGCCCCGGCTGCAGCCGAAGAACTCTGCGCCTGCCGGGAATAAACGTACATGCCGGCAGCCAGTGCAATGACCGCGCCGAGTAATCCGAACATGCGGCCCATAGATCACCCCCAGCAACGATTGCACCGCGAAACCCGGCCGCCCACAAGTAACCACAGGGCATGAGCCTCCAGCGAACTCCTGAAAACTCGAATTAGTGATTTGGTTTTAAGCGGGCCCGGCCTTAGCAGGCTGCAAGAAACTCAAATTCGAGCAGAGCTCGGGAAGGGCACGACTTTAGTCGTGCCGCAAAGCCATTCAAAATGTACCCGCGCTTCAGCGCCCGAGGTACGCTTCTTGCATATGTCTAATCCGTGTGAATCCGCGCAAATCTGCAGCAAGAGGCGTATACTTCCGGCGTTTAAAGAATTTCGGAGGTTCTCGCATGACCTGCAAACTATTCCTACTCGTCCGCGGCGGGTTGCTTGCTGTTCTCGCTGCCATGTTATTCGTAGCCCCAGTTGTCGCCGCTGCTTCATCTGAAACCATAATTTATTCTTTTCCCCGAACCGCTCACCCCATAGTTACAGGGTGCAAGCCCCAGGCAACTCTGGTTGCCGATAGTGCGGGCAATCTTTATGGCACAACGCCCGTGTGCGGGGCCTTTGACTCCGGAATCGTATTCGAACTATCGCGGCCTGTGCCCCCAAGTACCGAATGGACTGAGACCGTGCTATATGCCTTCACCGGTGGCAGCGATGGTCAGAATCCGAACGCCGGAGTCATCTTTGACGCGGCCGGCAATCTTTATGGCACAACGACAAACGGCGGAACCACCGGCCTGGGCACTGTTTTCGAATTAACGCCTCCCGCTGCTGGTGGAAGCCCATGGACGGAGTCAATCCTCCACAGTTTTCTCGGGGGACCTGTCGACGGTGCACATCCCGTAAGTGCCGGAGTAGCCTTCGACCACTCGGGCAATCTCTATGGCGTGACCTCTCTTGGCGGCATCCCGCCCACTGGTAGTGACGACAATGATTTCTGCACTAACGGCTGCGGCATAGTATATAAACTAGCGCCCCCTGCCACGCCAGGCGCGCCGTGGACGGAAACTGTGCTCCATTATTTCAATGGCCCACTGGGCTGGTTTCCGTTAGGATCTCCGATATTCGACGCCCGGGGCAACCTTTACGGCGAAACGACCAGGGGCGGACGTCATATTATTGGCAATGTCTACCGTCTCACTCCTCCCGCTGCCGGTGAATCGACATGGGGATTCAAAACCCTGTACCAGTTCGGCGCCGCGACCACCGATTCTGGAAACCCTGGGGGCAGTCTGACCCTTCACGGCGATGGGGTCCTCTATGGCACCACCTGCTGTGACGTCTTCCAGTTGGTACCTCCTGCGGTTGTGGGTGGTACCTGGACCGAAAACGTCCTCCATAGCTTTACCGGTGGAAACGATGGCGAGGGACTTGGTGGGGTCGATTTAGTTTTCGATAGAGCTGGAAATCTTTATGGCACCACGGCGGGGGGCGGCGCGCACAGTGGTACGTGCAACTCGTCTTATGGACAATTTTGCGGCACCGTCTTTGAACTGAGCCCGCCTGTGGCCGGAAGCTCTGATTGGACCGAGACCATACTGCATTCCTTCCCTGCTACAGCCGATGACGGCAGTGCACCTCCCGTTGGCGTTACTTTAGGCAAGAATGGCGAACTATATGGTGTCACTTATGAGGGAGGAACCCATGGCGAGGGCGCGGTATACGCAATCATTCCCTAGTTCGGATTAGTCGCCAGGCATCAGCCGATCTTCCGTCCGAAATACGATGCGGGGAACTGCTAAGAAGCATTTTTGATTTCGACGGGCGTGCATGTGCTGACGCCTTCACTGGTGGCGCCCCTTAATTGCCGTTTGCAATATCGCCGTTTCACCAACTGCACCATCGGCAGATATTTATGCAATGAGGGTCGCCACCATTAACAATTTTTTGCCCCGCCCCCACATTTCCTTTCTCTCTCCCACCAAACTCCGCTATTCTCTACCCGGATGACCTCGCTGCCTCTTTCCGAGCTTCTCGGCGCCACGGTGTATGACCCGTCCGGCGCGGCATCCGGACACGTGCGCGAAGTCACCCTCGCCCCGCAGGAAGATCGCGACCGCATCGCCTCCTTCATCGTTAAAACCAAGTCCGGAAATCGCATCCTTCCCTTCTCCGCCGTCGCCACCATCGACGCCAATATCCACGCCTCATCAACCCCGTCCGACTGGCCTGCCGCCAACGGCTCTGAAGGCCTCTTCCTGCTTGACCGCGATCTCCTCGATCAGCAGGTCATTGACATCAACGGACGCAAGGTCGTTCGTGTCAACGACGTCGAATTGCAAATCGACTCCACCATCGAAGGCGCAATCGTCCACACCATCTTGCGTGTTCAGTCCATCGACATCGGCGCCCGCGGCGCGGTCCGCCGTTTGCTACGCGGCCTTGCGCCCCGCGCTGCTCTCGAGGTTCTAGTCCAGCGGATCCCTCCACGCACCATCCCCTGGAGCTTCGTCGATCTCATCGAGACCGATCCCGCGCGCCGCATCAAACTAAAAATTTCTCACGACGGCCTGGCTAAGCTCCATCCCGCCGACATCGCCGACATCGTCGAAGACCTCGCGCCCGATGAGCGCGAAGCCGTCTTCCGCACCCTCGACGAAGATGTCGCCGCCGAAACTCTCGAAGAAGTCGCGCCCGATATTCAGAAGTCGATCGTCGAATCCCTCGACTCCGAACGCGCCGCCGAAATCGTCGAGGAAATGGATCCCGACGCCGCCGCCGATCTACTCGGCGACCTCTCCCAGGATCGCACCGAGCAGATCCTCGTCGAGATGAAGCCCGAGGAGCGCCAGGAGGTCGTGGAACTCCTCGAACATCGCGAAGAAACCGCCGCCGGCCGCATGACCACCGAATTCCTTGCCCTCCCCGTCACCGCCTCCGTCGAGAATGCCATCGGCGTCATGCGCGAATTCGAAGGTGGCATCGAAACCGTAAACACTATCTACCTGGTCGACTCCCGCGGCACCCTCGCCGCCGCCGTTCCCCTCATCAAACTGGTCCTCGCCAAGCCCGACACTCCGCTCCTGTCCCTAACTCAGGAGCCGCTAATCTTCACCCAAAAAGAAACCAGCGACAACGAAGTCGCCGAACTCTTCGACAAATACAACCTCGTAACCCTCCCCGTAATCGACGAGCACCGCAAACTGGTAGGCGTAGTAACCTCCGACGACGTAATCACCATGCTCCGCGCCAAACTATAAGGTTTACCCTGTGAAACCCCGTGTCCCCCGTGGTAAAGATTTTGATTTTGATGTTGATCTTCCCAGCCCCTAACCCCTGCCCCCTGACAACTGTTTATAATCATCACTTCTCTGGAGAAACCTTTGCCCTTCGACGACCTCCGCCAATGGATCGCCGCCCTCGACCGCGCCGGCGAACTAAAGCGCATCAAAACCGAAGCCGATCCTATCCTGGAAATCACCGAGATCACCAACCGCGTCAGCAAGTCGAAGACCGGCAAACCCGGCGGCCCCGCCCTACTCTTCCAAAACATAAAAGGCCACCCCAACTCCCAACTCCTGATCAACCAGTTCGGCTCCGAAGCCCGCATGAAACTAGCCCTCGGCGTTAACTCATTCGACGAATTCGCCGACCGCATCAAAATGTTTCTCGACATGAAATCCCCCCAGGGCTTCCTCGATAAACTAAAAATGCTCCCGCTCCTCACCGAAGCCGGAAAATTCTTCCCCAAAACCGTCGCCACCGGCCCCTGCAAAGAAGTAATCAAGCACGATAATTTTTCTCTCCTCGATTTCCCCATCCTGCAATGCTGGCCGCAAGACGCCGGCCGCTTCATCACCCTCCCCTGCGTAACCACCCGCGACCCAAAAACCGGCAAACGCAACGTAGGCATGTACCGCCTCCAGGTCTACGACGCCCAAACCACCGGCGCGCATTGGCAAAGACAGAAAGTAGCCGCCGAACACTACCGCCAAGCTCTGCGAAATGCCGGAAGCGAATCTGCCGAGATCACCACAAAGAAGGGTGCCCCACTTCTCCCTTCTTTTGGGAGAAGTGGGAACGATCACAGCCGTAGATCTAATGGCCCGCACCTCCGGAGGCCAGGTCCTCTCAAACAACCCAACAGGAAGAATGGAAGTAGCCGTAGCCATTGGCACCGACCCCGCCGTAACTTTCTCCGCCATCGTCCCCGCTCCTCCCGATGTCGAAGAATATTTAATCGCCGGCTTCCTCCGCGCCGCGCCCGTCGAATTAGTGAAGTGCGAAACCGTCGACCTCGAAGTCCCCGCCACTAGCGAGATCGTCCTCGAAGGCTACGTCAACCTCGACGAACTCCGCACCGAAGGCCCTTTCGGCGACCACACCGGCTTCTACTCTCTCGAAGATCTCTACCCCGTCTTCCACGTGCAATGCATCACCCATCGTAAAGATCCCATCTACGCCACCACCATCGTCGGCAAGCCTCCCATGGAGGACGCCTACATGGGCAAAGCCGTCGAGCGCGTCTTCCTTCCGCTCATGCGCCTCACCATCCCTGAATTGATCGACATCAATCTACCCATCGAAGGCGTCTTCCACAATTTAATGATCGTCTCCATCCGCAAATCCTATCCCGGCCACGCCCGCAAAGTGATGAACGCTATCTGGTCGCTGGGACAAGCCATGTTCACCAAAGTCATCATCGTGGTCGACGAAGACGTAGACGTGCAGAACATCCCGACGTCACTCTGAAAGTCCTGAACCACATCGACCCCGAACGCGACATCCAGTTCACGCTAGGCCCCATCGATTCTCTGGACCACGCCAGCCGACTAGCCAACTACGGCTCCAAGATGGGCATCGACGCCACCCGCAAATGGCCCACCGAAGGCTTCACCCGCCCCTGGCCCGATGAAATTGTGATGGATGCAAAGACGAAAGCGATGGTGGATAGCAAGTGGAAAGCCCTAGCCAAAGAGCTGGGGATCGAATAGCTCATGTGGGACGGACACCTGTCCATCCCCTCACGATACGCACTGTTGTCCCCACACCATAGCGCAGTTCAATATATTAACTGTTGTTGAAGGTCCCACTGGCGTCAAAGATCCGGAGGCTTCATCGTTTGCGATGATAATAACGGCCGCTGTTGAACCGGAGTTCTGTCTACAGCCCGGCAGACTGCCGCCCCCCGCCGAAGCCTCAGGGCTGTAATAGGGAATACTGAAGTTGATGTTGCCACTACCGTCGGCTGTTCCGCTGTAGATCTTTATGATGGGTGGCAATCCCGGCGAATTCGTCGCTGAGATTACCACATTCCCCTTTTTCGTAAACCCGCTGCCGGAAACGGTCAGCACACCGCCGCGGCATGCGTTAGTCGTGATGCTTGCCGTGATCGTTGGGTTCTTCGGACAACCCGTCATCGTGAGTACCAGGCACGTCAAAGCGGCCATCTGCAGACCGGCTCGGATCATGCTGTTTGCACGGGACAGTAATCTGGCTGAAGCCTTCACATTCGGGATTTCCATATTCCCTCCTCGTCAAAGCGCTGAGTGCGGCTCGTTTTGCAATTCGTTGAAACTGTCGGAGCCGCCGATAGGATAGTGCTGCCACTAACGGAAGCGTTTCAGCAGCTCGATCACAATAGTCGCCTTTCGTGCCGAGTGCCCTAGGAGCAGCTATCGCAGCTACGCCTATAGTGAGGAAGGCATGGTGAAAATCAATCGGTGCCTACGGGCGAGCTGAAGTTCCATCCGGCAGTGTAAGCAAAACCGATTGCGCTGGCGGCAGGTAATCCCATCCTTTGCAAAGTACGCAAAGGATGGGACAACCGCCAAGTGGAAGGCGTTAGCGAAAGAGCTAGGGATCGAGTAGTCTCCGCCCTTTAGTAAAAAATATGTCATTCCGAACCGGGCTGAAAGCCCGGTGAGGAACCTGCTTTTTACTACAGGGTGGCCCTCATGCCGGACGGTGATGAAACGAAGTTGGGGGAACCGTTACCTTAGAATTATCTACCTGCTAAATCATCCATCGCGGCCTTGCGGATATCGTCTAATAGCTTTCCCCATGCCTTCGAGGTTGCTTCGATTTCATTCCCTTGGCGATACATTTGGAACCCTTGCATCCAGCGGTCGAAAACTGAATGCGCTTCTAGCTTATCGACTATGAAGATTTTGCTATGAATGTCTTCTACAACGAAGCTCCAACTCTCAGCAAGAGCTCTTTCCCTTTCAAATCCCTCCTCCGGGAGGGTGTCGGATTTGGCGAGAATAAAAAGTGACACGCTCTTGGTCATCAGCCCGAGGAGCTGGCTATATTCCTCTTTTTGCAGTCGCTTATCCACTGTCGTCGCTGATTCCGATTAGCAATGTAAGCGCCAATCAGCACGCCTACAAGCGGCCCCGCTACTGCCCATACATTCTTCACGTACTCTCCGAGCAAAGGCCAGTTCATAATTCGCAAATTGTACGCTTCACCGCCCCTTCCTTAATTGTTTCCACATTTGGACGGGGATTTTAATTTTCATCGGCGGGGGTTCGCCGTCGAACACCATCTTTCATTCATCATGTGCCCGCTTATTCATTTCAGGAGCGGCAGAATAAAGGCGCGCCACGCCTCTACATCCCGAACGCTACGAGAAAGATCAGGCATACGGTCCCTCCGATCTCCCCAGGCGCAATTCGAATGTTCGTCAAAATTTCCAAAAAGTGTTACATGTCACTGTTTCCGCCACACTCAACGGATGATGACACGGTTCTGCGGTGCCAAAAAAGATTCCTTCGGTACCTGGAAAAACTTTGCTAGGTTCGTATGCCATTCGCCCAAGACGGGTGTTCCATCCTTTGCGCTTTTTGCAAAGTGTGGGACATTCTCACTTGCGAACCACTTGGGCTTTTAACTCGATATTTTCTCGATACTGCATCGCTCCTGCCTTACAGTTTTAACCACGCCGACGAAAGCAGGTTCCTCGCCGGGCTTTCGGCCCGGTTCGGAATGACATCTTTTTGGATGGCTTTGCGGCACGGCTGAAGCCGTGCCCTTCCCGGTCAGAGTCAGGTTCAAAATCCCAATCGTTTGAGTTTGCGGGATCCCACTTCTCGCAGAGGACGCGAGAAGTGGGGCACTCCGTTTTTGTGGTTGTTCCGATGAAAAACCTAGATCAAAAGGCGGCGGGCGGGGGCGCCCGCCCTACATTTGCTTCGGACGGCGGGAGCGTTTTTGGGGTTGGAGGAGCGGCCAGGCTTCGCGGTATTTTTCGAAGCGGCGGCTGCCGCGGGGTGAGCCTCCGAAGGGGTACACGCGGACCATGAGGCGACCGGCGAGGGCGCGAACGGGAATGAGATACCAGATATCGGTTCCCAGAATCACTATAGCGAGAAAATCTACCTTGGAAGGCTTATAGGGCATGTGTTTGCGCGTAGTCTTCCAATAGGCGTTCACGGTGTAGGCGCGCCAATGGGTGCAGGTGCTGGATTTTACCTGGACGCGCCAGGTACGCTTGCCGGAGTCAACAAGAAAGTCGTAGCGATGGCTTTCGCCGTAGGGTTTGGCGACGATGAGACCTTTGGTGGTCGCTTTTACCATGAACATCATTTCGGCAAGTTCGCCGAGTTGCTTGCGTGTGACCTTATTCCATGTGGGATAGACAATCTTTTTAGAGCGCTCATGGAGGGCTTCGCCCGTTGCCTTCGACACGAACCCTGGAGGACGACCCAACCGCTTCCCGGCGCTGGTACTTACATTCATATTCACAACTCCACTTTTCCCATTGCTCGGATGATCCCGCTTTGGCCCAAAAACACGAACGGCGCAGACCGTGAGGCCTGCGCCGCTGTTTCGACTCTATATAACCATTATATCATATTGCATACCCCAACTGTGACATGTTAGCTACATTTATTTCTCCCAGCGAATCAACAACTTGATCAAAAATCACACCTCTCCGCCTCTTGACAAGATTTTGGCGACCCCGCCTCTCAGCCCTGAGAACTCCTGCGCCTCTGAAAATATCCCATCGCGTGCCGCTTCTCTGCCTCAAGCGGCATTTCGCGGGGAAGAATTTCCCGCAGCGCCCAGTCGATGCGGTCAACCGCCTCTGAGATCATGCTCTTCAATTGCCGGTCTTCGGTTGCGTCCACCGAAAGCGAGATGGGACTTAGAGCATTCCGGATGTGATGATTCATCTCCGCGATCACCTGCATCCGCGCCATGGTGAGCCGCTGCCGCTCCCGGCTGATCTGCACGAGCTTAGCCGTGAGGCAGCTAACAATGAGAGCCGACAAACCTTCCGCCAGCAGTCTCTCGTGGGAGCGGCCAATATCCGGCACCAGAATGGAGTGCATGAGTTCGGTCGCCAGAAAAGAAACGACGCCCACGCCGATCGCAGCGCCCAGAACGAATCGCCACGTGGTCGCCTCCATGCGTAGTGGTTCATCTTCTTCCGTCGCTACTTCGCGGTGCATTGTCGCTTTTGGCTTGATTATCTGTGGCGAAGTTGTGCTGTTTAGCATGTTTTCTCCTTGGCAGCATGGGCGGTATTCCCTGCCCGGATGAAGTTACGGCGCCCTTGTTCGTCGCGTTCCAGAATTTGATTCAACTGCACAACCAGTTTCAGCAACTCATCGGGATCTTTAGCCTCAATCACGGCGCTGCACACATCTTTCCAGTTCTCCTGCGGTTCTTCAGTCATTGTGTATTCCTTTGGGGTTGGAACTTTCCACGGAAGATTGCGCAAGCGCGCTCAGCCGTGGTCGGGCAATGGGTCACCGTTGCGCAGAAATTGCAGCCAGACGCAACCAGATGAAAGAAGAGACTGGAGGCTCAGCCGATTGGAGGCGGACGAGTGTAACGCGGGCCGTCCGTTGCATTTGCAACAATCGACTCGCGGCTGCTGATCAAACGCGGCGAAGCTGTGGGAAGAGGCGCGGTGAGCAACGCGCCGGGAGCAGGAACCCATGCGCACTCCTCGTGATCAAAACACTGGGTGTGAACTCGAGCCGCGCGCAGACTCACCGATAGGTTCACCGGAGAGCTGGCAAAATTTGGCGGAACGTATCGCGACAACAATGCGCACAGTGCGGCCACACAAATAACTGTGGCGGCTAGTTTGCAATTGATTTTCAGAAATGGTCGAGTCGAAGACACGCCGTGGCACCTGCTTTATATCTGGATGAGTCCTTCCGCCATTTGGTTACCCGCCGCCAATATTTTTTCGTGCTTTGGGTATACTAAAAGGGTATGCCGGTCCTGAAAAATATCGCCGCTATTGCCAAAGGGATGAGCATCACCTTCATGGAGATGTTTCAGCCCACCACGGTTGAAAATTATCCTGATGGCAAAGGTCCGCTGCGCGGCGCCCGCATCGAAGCCCGCTTCCGCGGCGCGCACGTTCTGCAGCGCGACGAAAACGGTTTGGAAAAATGCGTGGCCTGCTTTTTGTGCGCCGCCAACTGTCCCTCGAATTGCATCTACATCGAAGCCGCCGACAACACCGCCGAACACCGCGTAAGCGGCGCCGAACGCTACGCCAAAGTCTATAATATCGATTATAATAGATGTATTTTTTGTGGGTATTGCGTGGAGGCTTGCCCTACTGACGCGATTACGCATGGGCATGGGTTTGAGTTGGCGACATTTAATGCGAGCACGCTGGTTTATCGTAAGGAGCAGATGCTGGCTCCGCGGGCGGCGCACATGGGAGATAACGTTGTGTTCAATCAGGCTGATGTGGATGGCGGGGCTCCGGCGCAGATGGAGGCGGGGAGTTAGAGTTCAACGCTTCGCGTTTGACCGGTTCACACTTTTTTGGATGGCATTCAGGGACGCGATTGCGTCCCTTTTTCTTTGCCTATTTTTTTGCCAACCGCTTGATGCGGGAAGAGCATCTTTCTTGCATGATTCGAAAATTACAATCCGGGGAGTATCGGCTTTATTCGCGGAAGAAAGATGCTAAGACTTGTAAGCGGAAAAATCTGGGGACGTTTGGTTCGAGAGCGGCGGCGGAGAAGCATGAGCGGGCGGTGCAGTATTTCAAGAGAGCTTGAGAGCGGCTGAGTCTGGCCGCGGGTGGAAATTCCTCGATCAGGTCGGGGCGCTGAATTAGGGCAAGGGGTCCTTCGACTGCTTCGCTCAGGATGACAAGTCTGATGGAAACCGTCCTAGAAGGTTGTTACCAGGCGGAAAGTGTATTGGCGTGCTGGACCGATTGCGTTGCCGGAGAAAAGCCCTCCGAAGTCGATCAGTTCAAGTGTGTTGCTTAGGTTCGCGCCGTCGGCTTGAAAACGTACCGAGCGTTTTTCGTGCTGGTAGAGATCGATGCCGATCGATGCATTCTGCGTAAAGTACGGATTGATGCGGCCAAGATTAAAGTTGAGGTGATTCACCACCACCTGACCGTATTCCGTGGCATATTGCTGCGGGGTTAAATCAGCTTCAAAGGGAAGTCCGGTGTTGTAATCCGCGCCCACGGCAATCCACAAGCGCGGGGCGATCTGATAACGGACGCGCGCCGCGCACGGTGTTGCGCTGGTCCTGCGAATCGGGGAAATGTCCGGTTAACTGAGTGGTCGCGCCGGTGGCGTCATCCCCCAGGAAAAGACCGCCGGTTACGGGGTTCCAGACATTGCCCACGATATAGGAGTAGCTGACGAAGCCGGAGAAGCGCCCCCATTGTTGAACTTCGAGTTTGGCCTCCGCGCCGTAAATGATGGCGTGGTCAAATGCAATGGGAAAACTGATTCCGGTACTTAGAATTTGGGAGTCGTCGGCGTAATTGTTCACGTCACGGCGGAATATGTTCGTGTCCACTCGCAGTTTTCCCAAAAATCCCTTCGTGGCTCCCAATTCAAAATAGTTCCCGTGGGAAGGCTGGACTGGTAGTTGCACTGCGGCAACGCTGGTGTCGATGGCCTCTGCCGTTGGAGAACTGGCTAAAATAATATTTTCGAAGGATGGCGTCTGGAAGATACGGTCATAGGAGCCGTGAATATTTACGCCGACAGAGGGAAGGTAGCGTGAGATGGAAATACGCGGGCTCACCGCATTCTGGTTCACCTCTAACTGGTAGTGGTCCCACCGCAGCCCGGCATTTACGGACCAATTGCCAAGGCGAATGGCATCCTCAACGTAGGCGGATTGTTCAAGATCGGGACGGCTGCCGGTAAAGGCAAAAGTTATCGCTCCGGAATCCAAAATCCCCAGATTGATAGGACATTGCGGATCGTTGGGATTTGTGCAATCGGGTATCAGGTAACTGGTATTTTCGTGCAGGAAGATGTTGTCGGCTTCGATGCCCGCCTTAAATTCCTGCCGGCCACGATGGATGGAGACGGTGCCGTTGAAATAGATCTCCTTGAAGTCGTTGTGATTGGTGGCAATGAGGGGCCATGACGCCGGATTGGAGGAAAAGTCGGTGGAGTTGTCGCGGGCCATTCCGCGCAACGAGCCAATCGCATTGGAGGAAAAAAGGTGCTGGTAGGAAATGCTCCCCATAGTTTCAAAGTTGTCGCCGGTCTGGAGCTGCCCGCCGGGAACGAATACGCAGTCGACCGGTGGCGTGGGGCCGAGTGGGCAGCCGACGGTGTTGTCCGAGTTCGGTACAAACGCTCCGTTCTGCTGCACCAGTTCGTTTGGGATTTGATAGCGAGCGAGTTCATGGCGGACGATCATCGTAAGACGGTCTTTGGGTGTGAGTTCGCGCTCATAGCTCACCGAAAAATTGGCGATGGTGCCGTTGTTGGTGTAATTCTCGGCGACCACCGGATTGAGATAGTGGCCGGTCATGTTGCCGGAGGCGCTCAGGCCAAACGTATTCTTGCCCGACGTGTATTGGTCCTGGGTATTAATTCCGGCTGTGTCGTAGGTGCCACCGAACATGGTGAACTGTCCGCGAAATCCTGGGTCCTGGTTTTTGAGGGTATTGACCTCAACCACGCCGCCCATCTTTCGGCCAAATTCCGCGGGAATGCCGGCAGTGTAAATCTTGATGGATTCGATGTCATCGGCTTCGGCAGGCTCCGCGCCAAAGCTGGGAGAACAGTTGTCAGTAAGCGGTATGCCATCCACTACAAATTGCGTCTGATATTCCGATCCGCGCGGGTGGAGAACTGCATTGCCTTCGTAGAGCCAGCCCGGTTCGGAGTTCACAAGGTCCTGCATGGAGCTGGCCGGGCAGCGCTGTCAGCCGGGTCTGAATCGCCTCCGCACCGATCTCATTGACTGAACCTGCGCGATAGGGATCGACCAACGTCGCGGACGCGCTGACCTTCACCGACTCGGAAACTGGAGTCACTTTGAGCCGAATCGTGCGGTCCAAGGGCAGAGCGGAACGAATCTCAATCGAGTCGGAAACCTTGGCAAAGGCTGGCGCCTCAACTTGCACCTGATAGATGCCGTAGGGCAATCGCTTAGCATCCAGGTTGCCCTGGTCGTCGGTTGTCAAAGTAGAGCGATACTGATTGGCCTCGCTGATGAGCTCAACGGTGCTCTTTACGCCCGATCCAGAGGGATCGGTAATGGTTAAACGTAATTCCCCGGTGAAGCTTTGCCCAAACATCGGAAGAGCCCAGAGAAGTCCAAGAATGATCAGTGCCTTCTTCATCTCTTATTGTCACCCAATGGGATTGGCTTCAGGATATCCAGAAACACTCCCTACCGGATCGCTGGCTTCGCGCGGCTTGGCGCTTCCTTTGATTCTTAGGTTTCAGTCTGCGGTGAAGCAGGTATTTCCTGAGAGTTACGTTCGTACTCTGTCCTCTTTTGCTTTTGCCTCTAATTGGGCTCAATCAGGCGATTTCTGCTGCGTAGCTGATTGGGAAAGCACTACCGTGGAATATTCTTTCTGTCTGCGATTTGTTCATGTTTTATTTTTGCAATCTGGTAGCAACTGGCTGCTTAGAGTTGGAGCAGATTGTGCTAAGCTCGGATTCTCCTCCGCATTTCTTTCTAAAGGTGCATGGTTTGTCGTTTCCTTCGAATTCCATTTTCTCGTGGCCGCTAGCCAGGCCGGTTGACGCAGGTTCGCAGGTTGCATCTCCTCTGGAAATCGAAGTTGTGGAGTTGTTCGAGGAGCTGCGCGAGCGGCTGCTGCGTTATCTGCTGGTTCTAGGCTTATCGGTACACGATGGGGAAGAAATTGTTCAGGAATCGTTCCTGCTGTTGTTCCAACATTTGCAACGCGGAAAGTCGCGCCAGAACCTGCGGGGATGGATTTTTCGCGTGGCACGCAATCTGGCGCTGAAACAGCGCGCGGCAAACCAGTTGCGCCTGCGGAGGACGGTCGACTTCGACGAAAGTTTGCCGGAGCAACATGTCGACCAGAATCCGAATCCAGAAGAAGAGTTAGGCAGCCGGCAACGACAGAAACGATTGTTGGCGGTGGTGTGCGCGCTCCCGGAGCGGGACCAAAGTTGCCTTGCCATGCGGGCAGATGGCTTGCGTTACCGTGAAATCGCGTCGGCTCTGGGGATCTCGCTGGGATCTGTGGCGGCGTCGCTGGCCCGGTCGCTGGAAAAACTGGGACGCGCGGATGGAGGTTAGGACATGAGGGATGAACATCTTCATGTAGCCGACGAGGAATTGTTGCTGCACGCGGACGGGGAAATGCCCGCCAGCTCCAGCAGCCGGATCCGTGCTCATCTTGAATCCTGCTCGCAGTGTCGCGCTCGATTGGAAAAATTTGAGAGCACTCTGGCGGAAGTCAGCGCGGCCCATCGGAAAAGCTGGGATGCGGAGTTATCACCGGGGGCTGGACCCCGCGCACTACTAAAAACGCGCTTGGCCGAATTGTCGGCGCAGGAATGCGGAAGTGGATGGTTTCGCTGGACGCGAGGCGTTTTTTCCGGTTATGGCGGGACTGCGGCTTTGGCCGGCGCTGGAATCGCCTTACTTTTGCTGCTCGCGGTACGGCTGCATGGACCAGCAGAAAGATCGCAATCGCTGTCAGCGGCGCTCGGGCACTGGGATGAACCGGACCTGCGCTTGACTCCGGGAGCGATTGTTCCGGTTACGCAGCGTGACGTTTGCGGAGTGGAGGCGGCCAAGGCTGTACCTGTGGTTCCTGTGTCGATGAAGCGCAGGGTGTTTGAAATGTATGGAGTCACGCCACCGCAGCCTGATGCGTACGAGGTGGATTATCTGATCACCCCGGAGCTGGGGGGCGCCACCGACATTCGTAATCTCTGGCCTGAACCTTATGGGAATACGGTGTGGAACGCTCATGTAAAGGATCAATTGGAAGACCTGCTTCATGAGAAGGTGTGCCGTGGCGATTTAGATCTGGCGACCGCGCAGCACGATATTTCGACCGACTGGATCGCGGCGTACCGCAAGTATTTCCACGCGGATAGACCGATGATGGACGGCTCTTCGCCCGACTCCTCCGGCATCGGCGGTTCCCCTCCCCGTACATAGTTTTTACAAATTGGAGACATGGGTTTGACATAACGAGCATCGAGGGCCCGGCATGATGGTTGCGTGATGGGCAAGGGGGATTGCCGATCACCGATCTTCACGCCCTCGTAGTCGTGAGGGAATGGGGGCCGGCGTTTCCGCCGCAGGGGGTGGGGGCGCCGGTTTTATTTTTGTGGAGGTTCGAAGCACGACCTGAATAAGAAGAGCGCCAGCCCACGGGGGCTGAAGCCCACATTTATTGTGAGCGTTTTACGCGGCGCTGAAGCGCGCTCTTCCACGTTACTATCTGCATTTTCTGGTTTTTCAACAACCTTAGTGCGAGCTACCTCGCTTCGCTCGGTGTACCCTTCGGCTTCGCTCAGGACAGGCAGCCGAAGGCGGCTGTCCCGCATGGTTCGTTGCGCTATTTTCGCAACAGTACGTCTGCGGCTATGAAGAGGGCGAAGACTACGGAGATTATGCCGTTCATGGTGAAGAAGGCAGCGTTGAGGTTGGAGAGATTGTCAGACTTGACCAGGGAGTGTTCGTAGAGCAGCAGCAGGGTGACGGCGACGACGCCGACGATGGCTAGTTTGCCGAGAGCGAAGGCAGGGATCATTGCGATCAGCAGGAGCAGCATGATGGTGTGAAAGGCGCGGGCAATCCAGAGTGCGTTGGAGATGCCGACGTAGCGAGGGATAGAGTGGAGGCCGGAATCGCGGTCGAATTGGAAATCCTGGCAGGCGTAGAGGACATCAAAGCCGGCGACCCAGAAGGTAACGGCGGCGGTGAGGAGCAGAATGCGGGGATCGAGTGAACCGCGAACTGCGATCCATGCAGCGGCTGGCGCGATGCCGAGAGCAAAGCCGAGAACTAGATGCGACCAGCGCGTGAAACGTTTGGTGTAGGAATAGAGGAGCAGGACAGCAAGAGCGACCGGCGAGAGCCAGAGCGTGAGGCGATTCAGTTGGGAGGAGGCGAGAATGAAGATGGCGGAGGAGACTACGACAAACGTGTTGACGAACGCGGGCGAGAGATGGCCGGCGGGAAGAGCGCGGGTGCGCGTGCGGGGATTGGCCGCGTCGATGGTGGCGTCGGCGAGACGATTGAAGGCCATGGCGGCGGAGCGGGCGGCGACCATGGCGACTACGATCCAGAGAAGTTGATGGGCGGTGGGCAGGCCGGAGGCGGCTAGCAACGCTCCGCAGAGTGCGAAGGGGAGCGCGAAGATGGAGTGCTCCCACTTGATCATTTCGAGAGTGACGCGGAGGTTGTGAAGAATGGGCACGAAAAGATTGTAGAACATTGGGTCTTGGGTGTTAGGTCTTCTGGTCTTTGTTTTTTGTCTGGCTTGAATCTGCTAGTGATGCAGTTCGGCTTACGTTTCGGGCCGGTTAAGCGGGAGATCCTTCGCTGCGCTTGAAAAACGGCTCCGCTCAGGATGACAATCGTCATTGAATAGTCAAACGACATCACTACTTGCATTTGAATCGCGTTTCTCGACGACCTTGCTTCCTGATATCATTCTGCGGACCCACACACTTTAACTGAGAGAAGACTCACCATGGGCTCATCAGACCGCGCTGTCGCTTATCTATCCGCTGCCATGCCGGTAAATATGGGTGATTGGTGGTTCGATGTTGCGACCAGCGATCATTTTTGGATTCGGCGGCGGTTTGAAGTGATGCAGCGACTGGCGGATTCACCGGTGAAGAACGCGAAGCGCATGGCCGAGATTGGCTGTGGCAACGGGTTGCTGCAGAGGGACATTGAGGATTGTTACGGAATTCCGGTCGCAGGATTTGAGCTCAATGAGATCGCCCTGCAAAAAAACGTTAGCCGCATAAGCCCGCTATATTGTTACAACATTCACCAGCGCAATCCGGAGTTCCGCGGCCACTTCGATTTGTTGTTGTTGTTCGATGTGCTGGAACATATTGAAGATGAGGACGCATTTCTGCAGTCGGTGAAGTTTCATCTGGCGGAAGCAGGCACGCTGCTGATTAACGTCCCGGCGCACCAGTTCTTCTTCTCGGACTACGATCGCGCCGCGGGGCATATTCGACGGTATTCCATTCATCAGTTGGCGAAGGTTGCGGAGCGGAATGGGTTCAAAGCGCGCGCTTTTACCTATTGGGGTTTGCCGCTGGTTCCGCTGCTGCTGTTGCGGAAGACGATGAGCATGCAGCGCAGCAACGGTAAGTCGGGCTTCGATGCCCGGGGGAGTGCGATGAACGCCCTGCTGGGATTGCTCGCGCGGGCCGAGCCGCTTCCGCAGAGGTTTCTAGGCACATCGGTTATGACTGTGCTGGAGAGCCAGAGTTAGAAGCAGATTCAGGTGGGAGAAATGAGCGAGCAGCCAAGCGTTTCCGTCGCGATTCCGGTTTACAACGAAGAGGCGGTGGTGCCGGAATTGTTGCGGCGGACGCGCGCCGTGCTGGATGGGATGCCGGGTGGTCCACATCAGATGGTGGTGGTAGATGACGGGAGTTCGGACGGCACGTGGGAACTGCTGGAAAGGGCGGCAGAAAAAGACCCTCGGCTGGTGGTGGTTGAGCTGTCGCGAAATTTTGGACATCAGATCGCGCTCGGGGCGGCGCTGGATTATGTTTCCGGCGATGTAACGGTGCTGATGGATGGAGATCTGCAGGACCCTCCCGAAGCGATCCCGGTTCTGGTGGAGGCTTATAAGCAGGGATATGACGTGGTATACGTGCAGCGGAGGAATCGAAAGGAAGCGTGGTGGCTGCGGGCTTGCTACTACCTTTTCTACCGGCTGCTGGCGGCGCTTTCGTCGATTGAGTTACCGCTCGATGCGGGCGACTTCGGCCTGATGTCAAAGCGCGTGGTACAGGAAATCCGGAGGATGCCGGAGCATCATCGATACCTGCGCGGCATGAGGACATGGGTGGGATTCCGGCAGATCGGAGTGCCGGTGGAACGCGCGGCGCGGCGAGCGGGGCGCACGAAGTACAGTCCGCTGCGGTTGCTCAAACTGGCATCGGATGGGATCTTTGCTTTTTCCATTGTGCCGCTGCGAGCCGCGGCAATATTCGGAGCTGCGGCAACGGGATTGTCGGTCCTGTATGCGATTTACTCGCTGTATGTAAAGTTCTGGTTGCATGCGCCGCAAGGTTTCACTGCATTAGTCCTAACGATCACGTTTCTTTCCGGGGTAAATCTTTTTTTTCTGGGAATCATCGGCGAATACGTCGGGCGTGTGTATGAGGAAGCGAAAGGGCGTCCGCACTACGTGGTTCGGAAAGTAATCCGGCAACGGGGTGCGGGCAGCCGTGCAACGTCGCTGGGCGAGGTAACGGAGGTTTTGGAGCGGACCGGAACCGGCATATGACCGCGAACGTACAAAGAGAGACCGGTTCGGAAATATGAAACAGCATCTCCGCTCTCTGCCGTTTATCTGGCTAGCGAGAATCTTCTGGTTGGTCACCGCTGTGGCGCTGTTGCTTCTTCTTTTGATTCTCCCTCGAAGTCCGCTGCCCTGGCTCGATGAGATTTTTTATGCTTCGGCAGCGCTAGCGGTGGTGCGCGGTGGGCCGCCGGTGCCAACAGTGCTGGCCGCCTTTCCGCATACCCTCCGCCTCGATCTTCTTTACGGCCCCATGATTTCTTTTCTGGGTTCGCTGGAAGTGAAATTTTTTGGGCTGTCGGCGACGAGCTGGCGAATGTTGGGATTCGCGGGAGGAGTGGGGACGGTTTTTTCCGCCGCATGGGTGAGCCGACGATTGGATCGCTCTCCGGTAGCGGCAGCGGCGGCAGCGATGATGGTGGCCTTGTCCCAGGGAATGGGAGCACGAGCCACGAGTGGAAGGTTCGATACGATTACCACAACACTCGAGCTTCTCTCCCTGGCTTGCGTGCTGGTTGCGATGCGAGCGCAGGAACTGAGGCGCTCGAGGTTTGTCTATGCGGCGCTCGCGGGTATTTTTTGCGGTTTGGCGGCGCTGAGCACGCCGAGATCCTTTCCTTTCATCCTCGGACTCTCGGGTGCAATGGGGCTCGAGCTGGCGTTAGTTAGGAAGTGGGAGTTGGTGGTGCGAGCTGTAACCACCGGAGTGGCTGCGCTTGTAACCGTCGGAGGTTGGACGTTTAGTCTCGGTATGAGTCCGATTGGTTGGCTGCGGTTTGTTGCGGCCGCAAGCCAAGGCGACAAGATCAATGTTTCCCCAATCTTGCACGGAACCTGGCACCTTCTGGACGGTCCACTGGTGCCTCTACTTTCGGGATTGTTCTTCGTTCTTTTGATGATTCTGGTCTTCGGCGGTGCGATGTTAACAGCACGCCACACGATCGAAGCGGAAGGACAAGATGCCAACTCCGGGTTGAGGCTGGCGTCGATAACGGTTCTTATTAATTATGTGGCCCTGTTTCTGATGATTTCGCGATTTTGGGATTACGAAATATTTGTCGTGCCTCTCGTCGTGCCTGTCTTAATGGCGTTGACTGCGAAGATTCTGCGAAGCGGCGGACTGCGCACGCTGCCAAGGATGGTATTGGTTTGTTGGCTGTTGCTGACGACCGTTCTGGTGGGAATCCGCTCGGGAAAGGTTGTGGCGTGGCTGGCCTCCTATGACGAGCGTGACCCGCAGCCTCTGCAGGATTTTATCAGCAGCAAAGTTCCGAGCGATGCGCACGTATTTGGGCCAGAGGAATCCTATTTCTACGCGGTTGAAGCTGCCGGTTCACATTATCTTTTTGTCCGGCCCCATATTCCTAGCGGACTGATCGGCAAGCTGGATCACCCTCTCGACTGGCGCGAACAATTGAAAGACGGCCAAGCGGTGTATCTGATTTGGGCGAAGGACGAGAGTCTGCCTGGCGGTCTCGCTCCTGAGAATCTGCACCTGGAGGGGAGCTTTACGGCACGAATGGGACGAGAGCCAAGCAGATGGCGGAAGGCTGGTTGGGGTTCCGGCTATCCTCCAACAAATCTGTATCAGATTGTTGACGTTCCATCGGCTGAAAAGAATCCTGCAAAATAAACCGGCGTAGTTGGGTAAAGGTGTGGAGAGTGCATGAAGGAAGTACAATCGCAAGGGCATAAATTTACATCGACCGGTAACCTCTTGTGGGTATTAAGCGAAGCGTTAACGGATCTGATTAGAGAATTGATTGTGAGCAGGCGATGAAAATTCGATTTGCTCTTATTCCGCTGGGAGTGATGGGACTTCTAGTCCTGTTCCTGGAGTTGCAGCGGCGTCCGGGCTATTTCGCCAACTCAACATACATCGGTGCGATCCTAGCGGTGGAGATTGTGCTGGCGTGTCTGTGGCGATTCGAGAAGATTTTTTTTCCGGCAACGATGTGGTGTTTTCTGTCGGCCTCCACAGCGCTGCCGTTTGGAGCGGAGAGCTACACCGTCCGGTGGATTTTTCTGGGAGTGGGCTCGTTGGCTGGCTTAATTATCTGGATGAGAAGCAGCCGGGCACAACATTTCGGGTTATTCCACCTGGTGGCATTGTTTTGCGTGCTTTCTGCGCTGGCTTCAGCGAGCGCCTCGGAGGTACCGATTACTGCCCTGTTGAAGGCAATGAGTTTGTTTTTGCTGCTTTTGTACTCCGCTACAGGGGGACGGGTGGCACTGGCGGGCCGGGAGAAGTCTTTTGTCGGCGGGCTCGTTCTGGCCAGCGAGATTGCGGTTTTTGTTGTGTCCGCTTGCTATTTTGTCGGTTTGAACCTGTTTGGGAACCAGAACAACCTGGGAGCATTCGTGGGAGTAGTAGCGGTTCCAATCCTGGTTTGGGCGGCGTTGATAGCGGAAGACCGAACGGACAGGCAGCGCCGCTACGCGGCTCTCGTGCTGTGTGGCATTCTGCTCTACGTTACTGTCTGCCGTGCAGCAATCGTGGCAGATGTGATTGTCGTTATTGTGGCCACGATCGCGCTGAGACGCCCGCGATTGCTTCTGAGAGCGGCGTTTGCGGGAGCCTTATTTCTTGAGGCGATGGCGGTTGCCAACCCCTCGCACATGAGCGCGTTGATGGATTCTCTAAGCGGACGGTTCATTTTCAAAATCGACCAGCACCGTACTAAAGGGGGTGTTTTCGGATCGCGCGAAACGCCCTGGGACGACACCATTGCGGCGGTTAAGCAACACCCATATTTTGGGACAGGATTCGGAACCAGTGACATAGGAGGTGAAACACCGGGCCTGGAGCAGTCGTCAATTTACACGATAGAAGGGTCGAACCGCGAACATGGCAGCAGCTACCTGGCAATGGCCGAGTACATGGGATTGTTGGGAATATTGCCCTTCCTGTTTCTCCTGGTTCTTTTGATTCGAGCGGCGGTCCGCGCATACAGCTGGGTGCGGAGAACCGGCAGCCCGAATCATTATGCGGTGCCGTTTGCTTTCGTTATTATCGCGGGACTTATTCATGCGGGCTTTGAAGACTGGCTCTTTGCGGCGGGCTCTTATCTTTGCCTGTTCTTTTGGGTGCTGGCTTTTATGCTTGTAGATCTTACTTCGGACGTGAAGGCCGATCAGCGAATCTCCGCAACCGAATCATTTCCTCGGCTCGCACCGGCGCAACAATTTCGTCAGCCTACGGCATAGCCTTGGCCGGTCACCGTTTATCGAAGTCCCGCGCAGGCTGAAGGCTCATGAAGTAGAGCAGCAGGATGCTTATAAACAGAATGTCCCATACTTCGTGAGGCATAACGACCGCGTTCCACCACCATCCATCCAGGACTGCCGCCGGCAGAAACCTTCGCCCCTGTGCAAGGCGGTCGAGCAATGCTGCTCCTGGAATAAAGAACGGTAATATGAGCGCAATCGTGAGTAGAGTGACGGATCGTTTCGTGGCAACCAGGATGCTCCAACATAGCGGCCAGATCAGCAAGGCAGCGTCGTAGAACCGGTGGTAGACCGGAAGCAGACTCAGGACAAAGAGCGTGCCGATTTCCAGCAATTCGTGACGCCTCTGCTTGATGCTAAGCCACAACCAGACTCCCGCAAGAAAGGCCCCGCAACCGAGCGCCAAACCGTTGGCCAAGGATCTTCCCGTAGAGAGACTAGAGAAAACCACTTGAAGATTAATCATGTTGAATCTGGCGGGGTCTGCGGGACTGAAATCATCGAGCGCCCCGGGGCCAAAGATGGCAGCAGCGTTCTGCCTGTAGGCAGGCAGCCACGCGACACCGGCCCATGTGAGGCGGATTATGGCGACACCGGCGACAAACACCGTGGTGGCCGCAGCAATACCAACGATTTTCCAGTGGCCGCGGATCAGGTAGTAAAAAATCAAACACAATCCCAAAGGCGGCTTAAGGCAAATCGCCAGGGCGAGAAAAATTCCGGAACTGTAGTTGCGGTGAACGTGCGCGGCCCAGACGGTTGCAACTGTGAGAGCTACCGCTAGAATGGCGGGATTCGCGGTCGCGATGCCCGTCTGGATGGGAGCAAGGGCGAATGCGGTAGCCAGAAATAGTTGCCCACGAGGATCACGCCAACTGACGCCGCAGATGGACAGGAGAGCCAGAAAAGCCGCTACCAATGCTGCAACGTTCACGACAATCCAGACCCGCATTGCACTTGTCCAAGACAACTTTGCGAAGGGAGAAAGCAGAACTAGGGTGAGTGGCGGGTAAGGGCTGGGAATGCCGCGCTTCTTCTCAAGCAGGCCGGCAGCCGCATCGCGATCAACAAATGAGGGCCGTGGATTGTCGGCCGGCCACAGCTTGATCAGCTCATCGGTACGGTAGGGATTTCTTCCCAGCAACCACGCCTTCGCCTGGATATAAGGCGACATAAAGTCATTCCACTGCATGCCGTCCGTTGCAATGCGAAGCGGGCCGCGCACGACGAATTCCGCGACTGTGAGGAGCAGGAGCACTGAAAGAAGCAACCTGCACCATGTCTTGCTGGCCATCAATTCACGCTCCGATTCGGCTAAGAATTAGGGCAACCATAGGAAGTCAGAGTGCCGGTATTGCTCGAATTCATTGATCGATTTGTGGGTGATTGCAGACTGACATTGATATCCGAGGTCGCGAAGCAGAGGCCAGGAGATTTCGCGACCGGCTTCCGAGCATTCGACAAATAAAATTGGCCGGACGGCGGCGAGAGTACGCCGCATTCCTTGTAGTACTGAGCCCTCGGCGCCTTCCACATCGATTTTGACGAACTTTGGATAGCTGATTTCTCCCGCTTCAACGAGTTCGTCGATGGAGACGGTCTTGGTGTGAAACT
Source organism: uncultured Acidobacteriaceae bacterium (assembly GCA_963838015.1). Taxonomy (GTDB): domain Bacteria; phylum Acidobacteriota; class Terriglobia; order Terriglobales; family Acidobacteriaceae; genus Sulfotelmatobacter. Next base: position 1,069,277 of record CAWIPG010000003.1, read on the forward strand.
CGGTTGCGGAGGGATCGTTGCGATGCCAGACCAGACTTGCGGTGGATGGATTCTCTGCCATTCGAATTACCGCCTCGCCTGCGTGGGTTGAGGCTGCGGCCTCTAATAGCCGAACGTTGGGGAGTGCGTTGATTTCGATGTTTTGGCGAAAGGCTTCAATGTTTCGCGGAACTGGCTCGAAGGCGATTACCTTTCCTGCGGGCCCAACTCGCTTTGCGAGTGACAGCGAGACGTAGCCTATATTCGCGCCGATGTCGTACACCGTATCGCCAACCGCAACATAATCGCGAATTGCTTTCTGCAAGTGCGGTTCGTCGGTTCCGAGCAAGTAGCCGAGTTGCTGTGCGGGAGAAATGCAAATTCGATATCCCGATGCGAGGCCCCGTAGGATTGTTCGAGGCTTGGACTCGGCACCCCACAGAAGAACTATGCAAGATTTGGCAAAGCTGCGAATGGCCGACATGATTTGGATGCTTTGTATTATGCCTGACGGATTGATGGAATTATTCAGGCTCTGAGATCAAAGGGACGAAGCGGACAGGTTCGCGCAAAGAGACTTCGGGTTGGCCATTGACGATACGAATGAGTTGCAGTTGTTGCGAGTCCGCGGAGCCGACGGGGATGATCATGCGGCCGCCTTCGCGGAGTTGCGAGAGCAGAGCTGTAGGAGCGTGGCTGGCGGCGGCGGATACGAGGATAGCATCGACGGGCGCGACAGTGGAAAGAGCTAGGGTACCGTCGCCGGCGATGACGCGAACATTGGTGTAGCCGAGCGTGGCTAGAACTTGGCGGGCATTGTCAGCTAGAGCTGCGTGGCGTTCGACGGAGAAAACCTGTGCGGTAAGTTCGGCGAGCAGAGCGGTGACGTAGCCGGAGCCGGTGCCGATTTCTAGCACGATGTCGTTGGGCGTGAGTTGAAGTAGCTCGAGCATGAGAGCCACCACGTAGGGTTGAGAAATGGTCTGGTCGTTGCCGATGGGGAGAGGATGGTCTTCGTAGGCTTGGGAGCGATAGACTTCGGGAACGAATTCGTGACGCGGAACACTCAGCATGGCATCGAGGACGCGCTTGTCGAAGATGCCGCGGGCGCGGAGTTGGGAGTCGACCATTTGGGCGCGGGTTGCAGTTGAGTCGGGCATAAGCAGGGGTCGGGGGTTAGGGATCAGTAGCCAGTACCTAGTACCCAGTACCCAGTGCAGGTTTTTCACTGGACAGTGGGGACTGATCACTTTTTTCGGCGGCGGACTTGGATGTCGAAGCTTACTACGCCGTTTTGGTCGCGGGTGCCGACTATGGAAACGTTGCGATTGATATAGTACTCGCCCTGGATGATCTGCTCCGAGCTCTGAGAAACGTTTGTCGAATACGTAAGCGAAATGTTGTTGGCAAATTGTTGCTCGATGGTGACTTGCGGGCCGCGGGCGGTGGGATTGGTTTCGGTAGTGAGTCCCTGGGGATCGATTTTGATGTTGCTGGCGCCGAACAGACGCTGGAAGCGGCTGCTGGAGGTGTCGCTGAGGGCCTGGTTCAGGATGAAATCGGGATCAGAAAAAGTGCTTTGCCCGGACTGTTGCTGCAGTTGCGAGGATTCATCGCCAGTGCGGCCGAGAGCGAGCAGGGCGATGATGTCGGACTTCGGCAACGGCGGCTCAGAGCGATAGTTGATGTTGAGGCCGTGGTCGGGCGTGCCGGTGACATTGATGTTGAGATCGTAATTGCGGACGTGCGTAGAGGCTTGAAGATCGAACTGAGGCTCGATGGCAACGGGATTGGCAAAGGTGATGTCGCCGCGCTCGAGAGTGAAATGGATGCCGTGCATGGTGGCACGGCCTTCCAGGATATCGACTCGGCCAAGAACGGCGGGACGGGCGACGGAGCCGCGGAGACGAAGGTCGGCGTCACCGGAGAGGCGGGCGATGGCGGTGCGCATTTGTAGCGCGGGTGAAGTTTGGACGTGGATATCGAGCTTGACGTTGTTGAGTGGAGAATTCGCGGTGGTCAGAGTTGCGCCCTGCCGGCCTCGATCCAAATAAGAACCGAAATCGAAGCCGGGAGTGACGGCCATCCGGTTGATGGTGATATCGCCGGAAATGGTAGACGCGGAGCGGGCGCCAATCCAGCGCAATTCGATATCGGCCGTGGAACTAACGCCGGGAGGATACCGCAGGCGAACTTCCTTGCCGGAGGCGGTGAGATTGAAATTCAGTTGACGACTGACGTATGTGGCGTCGCCTTTGAGATCGAGCGTACCACCGCCGGTGCGAGCAGAGAGAGTTTCAACGTGAACGTGGTCACGGCTAAAGAGTAAAGATCCGTTGAGTTCGCTCAGACCGCTGGGCAGGTTGGCATAAGAGAGAGCGCCGTTGGCCACCTGAATACGGCCTTGAGGTAAAGGCTCGGCGACGGTCCCACCTACAGTAAGTTTCATTGTAACGAGGCCCGAGGAAGTGAAGTCGGAGTCGAAGCTGGAAAGCAGTTTGAGATCGAGGCGGCCATCGGCGGCGAGATCGAGCGCGCGAGCGCCGGAGATTTGCACGGAGCCGTGAGCAGTGAGGTCAGTTCCCTCTCCCAACATGTGGAATTGCTGAATGTTGACGACTTGATTCGCGAGAGTGAAGCGAATGGGGTCCTGGTTGTGGAGCTTGATGTTTTCGACATCGAGGGAGAGCTCGGTCACGGTGCCGTCGAGGCTCCACTGCGATGGCTGACGCAGCGGGCCACGGAGTTCGAGTGAGCCATCGACGGCGGAGTGACCCGTGAGCCGGCCGCTGGCGTAGGAATTCCAAAGAGCGTCGAGATCAAGCTGGTTCATGCGGAAAGAAAGATTGGCGGGATAGTCACCACGCATTTGGACACTGCCGCCGACGAGGAACGAGCCGTGCTGAAGGCTTGACGTGCCGGTGAGATGAAGCTCGCTGCCCTGGGTTACGCCTTTCAGATCGAGGTCGCCAACGAGTTCGTTATCGAGAGTCAGGTTGAGAATGTGAAGGCTGCCGTTCAGGGATGGCGCTTCAGGAGTGCCGGAGCCTTGAAGAGTGAAGTTGGCCCGGCCTTCAGGAGAAAGACGATTGGACTGAATCTGCGAAATGCGGGCTAGATCGAAATTATTTCCGGCAATATCGAGACGGAAGGCGCGGCTGGTGGAATTGTACGCGCCGCTGCCGGTAATGACGGAGTCGTTGTGGACGAGATGCGCGTTATCGACTGAAGTTTCGCCGTTGGCAAACTGGAAGTTGGAATCGAATTGCTGAACGGATACACCGTAGGCAACGGTCTGGCTGAGATGGACTTGCCCTTCGCCGCGCGGGTCGGAAAAAGTGCCGGCGGATTGCACGGAAAGGTCGGCGACACCGGTGACGGGATAGTTATCGCCGAGAACGGCCTGGAGTTGCGTGACGTCCGCGTTGTAGATGTTGGCGTGGAGAGTGAAGGCGCTGTCGCCGGTGAAATGGGCGTGTTCGAGAGTTGCAGTGGCGTCGAATTCGGCGGAGGTATCGTCACGGCTCAGCTTGGCGTTGCGCAGAGCGACCGCGTTGAAAGAAAGCTGGAGCGAGCCGGAAAGCGAATCCCAGTGAGTCTGGAGCAACTGGGTGTGGGCGGTGGCGGGAATGGTTATGTCGAAGTCATTCCCTTGCAGAGCGCCGGTGAGTTGGGGGTTGGAGAGTGAGCCACTCATGTTGCCATTAAAAGTGGCGCTGCCATTCAGCATGACGGGAAAGAGCGCGGGACCGCGAACCACGGAAAAGAAAGGAAGCCAGTCAGCAAGGCTGGAAGTGGAAATCGACAAGCGGACGGCGGATGCGGATGACAGCTTGCCTGAGGCTTGAACGCGGGAGGTGGGCGTGGCGAGGGTGAACTGAGGGAGATCGAGAGAGTCGGTGGCGACATGGTAGACGCCGCTGGTGTGGGCGGTGATAGGCAATTGCGGGCGGATCAGATTCGCAGGAGGAGCGACATCGAGGGCGAACTGGACTTCGGCATCGCTTCTGGTTCCCTTCCACGTAGTTTGAAGAGTGCCGGATGCCAATCCAGCGGGATGAAGGAGTGCGAGCGGGTGCTCGGGGACATTAAGGGCAGCGGCAACAACTTCGGCGGAGAGATCGCGAAGATGAAGCGAGATGCGGGCAGTCTGAATGGCAGCGGGTTTCTGCGCGAGAGGTTTCGCATTCTTACGGGCGGATTTGCCTGGAGGCGCGCCGGCAGAAATCGTGGCAGTTTCGATATTTTTTCTGACTGTTGGCGAAAGGTGCTGCTGGGGTGCGAGCCATTGATTTACTTCAGCATCGCCGGTGAAGCTGCCGCCGAAAATTCTGCCTTGTAGTCTCGACAATCTAAGCTGCTGATCGCTGATTGAGTAGCCGGTGGTTGCGGACGCTGCGGAAAAGGCGATTTGATCATCTTGCCACCCGAGATCGCGAAGAGTGAGCAGTCCGTTGGAGGCGAACTGGTTGAAGGACCAGTTGCCGCTTCCTTTGAGTTCGAGATTGCCTGAGCGGAGATCGCGGCGGCGCGCGATGGAAGCTACCTCGGTGAGATCGAGTTGGGCATCGTAGGCGCCCGCGAGATGAGGATTGCGGAAATCGGAGATCTTGCCGTTAGCTGTGAAGTGAGAGTGGCCGGAATTCCATTGGAGAGAGGTAATGGTGGCAGAGCTGGAGGCGAGGCTGAATTCGGCGGAGGTCATCCAGGTGAAAGGTCGGCACTGCAGAAGCTTGGTTTCGACCAGGCCGAGTAGAAGACGTCCATCGTATTGCTCATGGAGAAAGGAGTAATCCATGTCGAGCGAAATGTTGCGGGCGGCGAGATCGAGGGGAACGATTTGATCGTCCCAATAAAGATGGCCGCCGCGGAGTTCGAAGCGATTGATGGAAAGGGCGAAGAGTTGGTCGACAGCATCGGGCGCACTAAAAGCGCTGGCCTTGCGTTGAGGAAAATTGGTGGTGCCGTCGGGATAGAACGCGACGTGGATCACGGGCTCCTGCAGGATGACTTCGTGGAAAGCGAGCTCGGAACGGAGAAGCGAACTGATTTTCAAGCGGGCGACGATGCGCTCGGCGTGAGCGAGGGGGATGTCGGTGGCGGATTCGCGACCGTGCACCGTGAGATTGCGCACGTCTACTTGTAAGCGGAAGGGGGTGGTATGAATGCTGCCGACTTCGGCGCGGCCACCGGTGATGCGTTCGACTTCGGCGACGAGACGGCGGCGAACGAGCGCCTGGAACGCTTCCGTGTTGACGTAGATCAATACGCCAAGCGCGAACAAGCAAGCCGCGCCTGTAAAGACGAGTAGATATTTCCACCAGGAGCGGGACGGCTTGGCGGTGGGCTCAGTCATTGGAAATTGTTATTGGGATTGAATTCCCGGGTCATTGGTTGCAGGCACACCGCCGGGAACGCGGACTTGACCTTCAGAGCGCAAGGTTTGCAGCCAGGAGACAAGCATCTCACTGACTTTTTGTTCGGTGAGCAGTTCACGGATTTTGCTGGAGACCTCGGCGAGGGGAACGTCGGACGCGCCGGATTGTTTCAGCTTAGGAACGAATTGGTCTCGGTAGTAAGCCTCGATGGATTTGGAATCGATCTGGACGGCAGGACGCAGGCGGGCATCGACGAGGCGCATCACATCGATTTGCTGCCGCACGTGCTCGAAGACATCTTTCTCAGTCAGATGATATTGGGCGAGAAGAGATTGCCAGGCCTCAGGCGATGAGGCCTTAGATTGTTTGCGGCCATCGGCGACGCGGGCTTCGACCTCGGCGTCGGTGGCATGGCGAAAGTCGGCGGACTTCATCTGGCCGCGAAGAAGTTCCTGGTCGATTAGGCGGTCGAGAACGGCGCGGCGGTCGTCTTCGGTGAATTGCGAGAGCGGGCGATTGGAGAGGAGAGCTTCGTAGCATAAGGCCTCGTCCCAATCGGATTGCAGAATTACGTGGCCGTTGACGGTGGCGATGATGCGGTCGATGACCTCGGCGTGGAGCGGGGCGAGCAGGGTCACAAGAAGCGTTACGGTTATCGCGGTGCCGGTTAAAAATTTTTTCATTAAAATGATTGCCCTAAAACGGCTGACCTATGCTGAAAAAGAAATTGAAGTGACCCAGGCGCTGGGTTTCGAAGTCACCGGTCAGCTGTCCTGCAGTTGGTCCTGTAGTTGAGACGATACCCTGTAAATAGTATGTCGGATTCAGATTGTACCCGAAGTCGAAGCGCAAGGGGCCAATGGGTGTCTTGTAACGCAACCCCAGGCCGACGGCATGGGACGTGTAGTCGTAACCGCTGTTGTTGAACTGCGTAATACACGATGTATTAGGAACGCCATCGGCTAGCAAACATTGCGCGGGATCGGGCTGGTGCCAGCGTCCAAGGCCCGTGACCATATCGTGACCGGCGGTGAATACGTTGCCCATATCGTGGAAAATGGCGAAGCCGAATCCTTCTCCAAGATAGGGCAGGCTGATCTGAGGAAAGCGGAGTTCCTCACTGTTTACAAACAGAGCCGTGCCACCGATGGGAAAGCCAGAGTCTGGATCTCGGGGTCCTGCCTGATTTAACCCGAAACCGCGGTGGGAGTTGCCCCCACCGGCGAAAAAAACTTCGGGGAGCGGAATAACGGTTTCGTCGGCGCAGGAAGTGCTCAGGTTCGTCACCGTGCAGGCACCGGGCGGCAGAACCCGCGTGCCGTGATAGACCTGCTCCAGACCAAGCGTGGTGGAGCGGGCGAAGACAAATTTGTGATTAGGGTGCCCGAAGGCGTAATAGGTGGAATCCTGTCCGAGGACGCGGCCGTAGTCGGCTTGGGAGCCGACATAACTGGACGCGGCGAAAGCATCGAGGGTGAAGTATTGGCCCTTCGTACTTTCCAGGGGGTTGTCGCGTTTATCGCGAATGAAGGTAAAGCCGGGACCACCGACGTGGGCAGGCAAGGAGAACAAACTGAATTCGGCAGGTGAAAAATCCGACGCGAAGTGGCTGGCTTTGACGCGCCGATACTCAAAGCGGTAAGTCATGGAGGTAGAGTGATTGAGCTGCTGCTTGCCGAGCTGTTGGCGCAGATCGATTTTGCCCTCAAGGCGCTGCGAGGTGAAGGTGGAGACGTCGAGGCTATTGTCGTAAAAGATGGTATAGAAAAGTTTGAAGCGATTGTTGTTGAAAAGCTTGGGGATTTCGTAACTGACCAGGCCGCGCTGCTGAAGGCGTCCGACATGGGACTGGAAGGTTAGGGTTTGATTGCGGCCGCCGACATTCAGGCGGGTTATGTCGAATTCCACGCGAGGGCTTACGCCGGTATCGCCTGTGGGAGAGCTGGTTCCGGCGGGCAGTCCAGTTTCGAATTCCAGGCCAAGGCCGTAAGTAAATGTGTAGCGTTTGGCTTCCTGCACCTGAACGAGAACATTTTTCTGGGGGTCGGTGCCCTCGGGATTTTGGACAGCGGTATCGACCTGGCCGAAGATGCCTAGGTCGTACAGCTTGCTCTGGGTATCGAGGAGGTCACCCTGGCTGAGGGGCTGTCCTGCAGCCACTTGAATTTCGCGCTGCACCACATAATTACGGGTGTGCTCGAGCCCGGCGACCATCACCTGGTTGACGAAAAATTGTTCGCCCTCCTGGATAGTATAGGTGACATCTTCGCGGTTCGGCTGATCGGGCGTGGGGGTGGTGGTTATTTCCAGCGTCGCGTTGGAAAAACCATGGTTAAAGTAATAGTTGAGGATAGACTCGCGATCATTCGCAAGATTCTGCTCGGAGTAAGGCTGGTTGGCACTGGTATTGAGTTCTGGAAACGCGGTAACGCTTACCTTCTGGTTGCCCACGATCTGAACGCCGCCGACCACTGTTTGCGGGCCTTCTTCAATTTGAATGTGAACCGCCAGGCGGTTGTCGGAGTGGTGATAGTTGTCGTCAACCTTGGTTTGAATTTTGGCCTGGCGAAATCCATTGGAGACGTACATCGCCTGGAGGGTCGCGACATCGCTCTTCAGCAGGTTTCCACTATAGCGTCCGTGCGAAATAAACCTGCTGGCGGATTGAATCTGTAGGCGTTCGCGTAGCATTTTCTGTGAAAAATATTTGTTCCCGGTAATTTCGATGAGCACGAGATTGTGCACGGGGCCCGGATTGATGCGATAGATGACGCGGAGAACATCGGGGCCGGTTTCCTTCTGGAAATCAACCGTGGCGTCGAATAGGCCGCGGGACTGGAGATAATCGAGCAGGTTGCGCTTGCCTTCGTTGAGCAGGTCGTCGTCGACCGCGTTTTCTTCGTAGACAGGAATCTGGCGCTTCATCACGCCGCGGCTGACGTGATAACCCTGAGCGTAGATCACGACGACCGGACCGGGATCGAGGAGGAAGGTGTAGTCGACGGCATTCGATTCGGCGCGGTACTTCTGTTCGGCAATGGAAACCTGAGCGAGCACGCGCTGTTGCTTTTGGAATTTTTTGCGCAGACGCTGAAGAGAGTTGGTGATGCGAGCGGCGGTGACGCGATCACCGGGGTGCATTTTGGCGATATCTTCGAACTGGGCTTGGGAAAAGGCCTGGTGGCCCGTAATTTTGACTTCGCCGATATGGGCCGGCTCGCCCGGAGTAATGTGAAAGAGGATATTGACCTGCTGGGTGGCGGGGTTGGAGGTGCTTTCGGCGGTGACGCGGGCGTTATAGTAGCCGTTCTCCTGCATAAGCTGGCGGATGTTTTGCAGGGCGCGGTCAAGTCTGTCGATGGTATGAAGTTCGCCGAGTTGGAATTTGGAAGCGTTGAGGATCTGGTTAGCGTTGGGGTGAGCGGGAGCGCCTTCCACATCGACGGCTCCGACAAAAAAGTTGAGTGAAGTGGTGAAGGTGAGTATGACATCTTCGCCGGAGGGAATGACTTCGGCTTGAATGTCGGAGAATCGGCGGGTGCCGAAGAGGATGCGGATACTGTCGCGGACCTGGTCGCGGTCGAGGGGCTGGCCGGATTTTTGGGGAAGCATTTCGAGCAGGCGGATGGAGTCGGGAACGTCAGGCAGTTCTATGGATTTGACGGTGCGTCCGACGTAGGCTGCCATAGCTGAGAATGCTGGAGCGGTTTGCGGGGACTGGGATGAATGTGAAGTGGAAGACGGAGACGGTGCGGCGCGGGCGACCGGACCGAGCAGAAAAATAATGATGATGAAAGATGCGCACCGTCTCAGCAAATAGAAATGTCCTTGGGCCCGTTGCCTTCATTCGATGAAAGGCTACGGGACCGCGTTGTCCGCATTTGGCGGTTGAAGGAATCCAGACACTTATAATAAAGGTTTTGCTGAAAGGTACTGGTGATCTCTTTGAGGCAGGGCGTGGAAGACAAGTTCGAGGAGCGATATTCGCGGCAGATTCTGTTTGGCGGAATCGGCGCTGAGGGACAGCGGCGGCTGGGTGCGGGGCGGGTTGCGATCGTCGGGTGCGGGGCAACGGGGTCAGCGCTGGCGCAATTGCTGGCGCGCGCGGGTGTGGGCACGTTGCGGATTATCGATCGCGATTATGTGGAGGCGAGCAACTTGCAGCGGCAGTCGCTGTTTGAGGAGAGCGACGCGGCGGAATCTTTGCCCAAGGCGATTGCCGCGACACGGCGGATTGCGGGCTTCAATTCGGAAATTGTGGTGGAGTCGCGGGTTGAGGATCTGGTTCCGGGGAATATTCATGTATTGCTTGAGGGAATGGGTGTAATCCTTGATGGCACTGATAATTTTGAGACGCGGTATCTGGTGAATGATTATGCGGTGAAGAATTCTTTGCCGTGGATTTACGCGGCGGCGGTGGGCAGCTACGGGGCGACGTTGAATGTGTTGCCGGGGAAGACGGCGTGCATGGCCTGCATCTTTCCGGATACGCCGCGGGGGATGGTGGAGACTTGTGAGACGTCGGGGATATTGAATACGGCGGTGAATCTGGTGGCGTCGATTGCGGCGACGGAGGCCGTGAAGTTGCTGGTGGGGGGCGCCGCGGCGGAGAAGTTGCGGAAGACTTTGTGGTCGTATGACGTATGGACAAACGAGCACGCGGAGATTGCGGCGGCGAAGCCGCGAGCAGGCTGCCGGGTATGTGGGGAGCGGGATTTTGTGCATCTGGCGGGCGAAGGGCGTCCACATATTACGATGTGCGGGCGAAATTCGGTGCAGATACACGAGCGGGCGCGGCCGATTGATTTTGCTGAAATGCAGCGGAGGCTTGATGCTCACGGCGTGGTGCGGCACAATGAATTTGTGTTGAAGTTTTGGCGTGAGCCTTATGAGATGACGCTGTTTCCCGACGGGCGGGCGATTATCAAGGGTACGACGGATACCGGGCTCGCGAGGAGTTTGTATGCAAGGTTTGTGGGAAGTTAAAGCCGTCGGTCGCTAGGCGAGTTGTTGCATGCAGCTGTCAACAACATCGTGGATTTTGCCGTTAATCGTTCCGCAAGGCACAATGAAAGGTTTGTCCAGACATTGCAGTTCCAAGGTTTGCGCGACTGGATCGAATGTCCAGGACATGGTGATGCCGTTCTTGGAATCCTGCCCTTGATTGCTATCGATCGTTATTCCGATGGAAAGTGCTTTCTGCTTGAGGCACTCAAAGTTGGACTCGCCAAACTGAGTAAATGTTTGCTTTGCGCAGCCCATGGGATTCCGTCCACGCTGAAAAAGATTTGGCTGCCCCCCAGGGATTCGAACCCCGATAGCCTGCTCCAGAGGCAGGTGTCCTAGCCGTTGAACGAGGGGGCAACTGCAATCATTATCCAACGAGCGGCGGAGTGGGTCAACCGACGAGTGCAGAGTTGGATGGTATCAATGAGCTTACTTATTCGGCGAGGCGCGGGCGAGATCGCGAATCTGGTTCAGGTAGCCCACGTAGATTGGGATGGGGATGTCGGGCGAATCGCCGTCGTTGAGGAAGTGTGACAGCCGAATCTCAAGTGGGATGGAGCTGATCACTTCGCGGAAGCGGGGCATCTGCAGGTATTTCACCCTCCAGATTTCTAACATTAGGGAGCGAAAGTCTTCGCTGATGAAGCCCGTGCGGCGCTCACCCAGGTAAATGGCGTCAAAATGGTTCTCGGCTAACACGCTTCGGATGGGGTCATTGGGCGCCGAAAATGTGTAGACCAGGTGGAACACGTCAGCTAGATCGCCCCATAGAACTTTTTCTTCGTAGGCGCTGAAGCGGAATGGAGTGGTGCCGCGCTGCTGAATTGAGCGCACGTGATCGCTGGCTTGCACGCCCTGACGGTCAAGCTCTTCGCGAAACCAGCGGAAGCGCTCCGGCGTGAGGTTGTGGCGCAGGAACTCAACGGCGTAGGCGTTGGGCAAGTACAGCTTGGGGTCGTTATCCAGACGCGCCATCCACGGCTTCCAATCTTTTTGTTCGAACAAGCCCAGCAACTTGGTCAGCTGAGCCACGGTTGTGTCGGGATGATATTTCACGGATTGCCAGAAATGCTCCGTCGAATCGTAGGTTGCGCCGTAGAGCTGGATGCCTTCCTCGATGGGATACCAATTGGAGAGCACGCGGGCCGAAATTATCGGGGACGCGCTCCAGCAGTTTACGGAATGCTTCCATTTCTCCTGTACGGCTACGAACGCCTCGGAATAACCAGGCGGCACGGGTTCTTTCACGGCAGCTAAGCCTTGTAGCAGTTCTTCTTTGGTGTGGGTTATCAGGATTCGAGCGGGCGCTCGTCGGTCATCGAGATAATGCGGCTCTCGATGCCGCGGCGCAGCAACTCATGCGCCAGGTTTTGGCGCTGCTCTGCGGTGATGGCATCAGGCTTCCAGCGTGTGGTCTGGGAATCGATGTAGGGAAACAATTCGGACAGCGATTTGAATTCGATGAAGCCGTGAAGGGCAAAGGTTACGGGACGGCCGTCTTTCAGAATTACCGTGGATGGTGTGACTAGAGATTGGAGGGACAATTGTTGCGCCTGCAAGAGCGCGGTGAGCATGGTTACGGCTAGAGCTATTTGGATGATCCAGCGAGATGCCATAAGTTTGTTTTTTGAGGATTCTTTCATGCCGTCGGGCCACATTCTTACAGAGTTCGGGCCTTCGTGCGACCAGAATAATGCAGCAGGGGCTAAAGCCTGCATGGATTGTGTAGCTTTACGCGGCACTGAAGCGCCGCTCTTCCACGTTACTATCCGCATTGTTTAGCGCGCTCTTAGAAGCCGCATTTTAATCTTTCCGGCAGCCGTGAAGCCGTGCCCGGCCCAAGCCGATTTATGCGATAGTCTTAAATTGAATCGCACGGGAGTTGTTTATGGTCGCTGCTTTTGAGAATACTGCTGCAGATTATGCCGAGGTTGCGCGCCGGGCGCTGGAAGCGGAGCAGTGCGCGCTTCTGGTGGTGGATATTCAGGAGAAACTTTTGCCGCCTATTTTTCACAAGGAAGAATTGGTGCGCAACTCGAAGTTGCTGATTCGGGCCGCGAGTGTGCTCAAGATTCCAGCGGTCGTTAGCACCCAATATGCGAAGGGGCTGGGTAAGATTGTGCCGGAGGTCGCTTCACTGCTGCCGGAAACTGAAGCCATCGACAAAGATCAGTTCTCGTGTTTCGGGAGCGAGGCGTTTTGCACGCTGCTTAAGCGGCTGCCGGGCAAGCGCAATACGCTGCTGTTGTGCGGGATGGAGAGCCACATCTGCGTGATGCAGACAGCGCTGGCGGGGCTGCGCGAAGGCTCTCTGGTGCATGTTGCGTCGGATGCGGTGAGTTCGCGGACGGAATGGAATTGGAAGATTGGCCTCGAACGAATGCGGGCGGCGGGTGCGGTGATTTCTTCCACTGAGATGATGATTTATGAGTTGATGCGATCGTCATCGGCACCGGCGTTTAAGGAGATGTTGCCGCATTTGAAGGGGTAGGGATTGGCGTCGCGACTTTCCCCAGGGGTAAAGCCCGCATCATTAAGTACGCTTTACGCGGCGCTAAAGCGCCGCTCTTCCACGTCACTGCCCTGCCGTTCACCTTTACTGCCTGCATTGTTGCTAGTCCCACCAAACAGCCGAGGATTGGCTGCCCCCGCATAAGCCCATGGCGGGACCCATGTAGCCGAACATAAGCAACTTCCAAATAGAACTTTAGCTCGCTTCTGATGGCTTGGCTTTTACGCGGACTACCGTGATTTTGGCGAAGCCCTCTTCGAAGGCGGGCGGCTTTAGTTTGGCAGCCATGCGGCGCATTACGTCTTCGGGAACTACGCGGTCGCGACGCTGGTGGCGATCCAGGCAGACCTCGAGTGGTACATCGAAAAAGACGGCGTGAACCTCGTACTGGTAATCCTTGGCCAGCTTGATCCAGTGCTGGCGCTCCTGCGGAGTGAGGTTGGTAGCGTCCACGTAGTTCATGGGGCGCTTGGCGATCAGGCGCGCTTTCAGCATGGAGCGGAGATTGGAGAAAACCAGATCCTGAAAGCGCTGCTCGCGCACGTCGTCAAATAATAGAGAACGCACCATGTCGCTAGAGAGCGGCACGACGTTGTGGCGCTTGAACCACGAACTCTTGCCGGAACCCGGCAGGCCGATGGCGAGCACGACCACGCCTTTCGGCAGACGCGGCGGCGCGGCGGGAATCGCGGGAACGTTGGGCGCAGCGGGCGACGGGGCTTGGCCTTCGGGCTCGGCTGCGTCGATAAAATCATCCGCTGCGGTTTCCAAAGATACTACCGGGATGGAGCCTTTCACTGCGGCTGGGGCAAAAGCCTGAGCGACGGCTTGTTCGCGCCCGCGACCGCCGCGCCCACGACCGCCGCGACGACGGCGGCTGCGGCCGGTTGAACCGGAACTGAGCTGGGAGGGTGACGCGGGCTGTTCTTGAGATGGCTGATCTTCGGACGGGTGGTCTTCAGCCGGGTGATCGTGGGACTCCGGTTTGGCGGGCTCCGGTTCTGCAAAAGCGGAGCGGCCTCGGCGCACTGGCCTGGCTTCTTCTGCTGGCGAAGCTTCAACTGTAGTTTCGGGCGCGCTGTCGCCGGAGTCTTGTTTGGCGCTGCTTGTGGTTGGCGCTTGCTCGGCGTCGAAATAGGCTGGCTGCAACGGCGGTGGAGCTGGCTTATCGGAGGGTTCTGCGGGAGTCTTTTTGCGGCGCTGCAAGCGCTCGCGCATCCATTTGCGCATGTAGGGTTTTTAACACGGAAGCGAGTGCGGGAGCAATCGGCCAACTTGGCGCGAACCACACCCGACAGGATGGCAAGGCGGAATTTATTCCCGGTCCTTTTTGGTTCACATTTCCGCCAATATATTTCGTCTGTCGCGTTGAGAAAATACTTGACAATCAATAACCATACGGTTATGATTTCATTTAATACAGGCCTTACAACGCAGGGCAGAAAGGATAAAACCATGGAAATCAAACTCACGAGCGTCTTCGTAGACGATCAGGACAAAGCGCTGAAGTTCTACACAGAAGTACTGGGCTTCGTAAAGAAAATGGAATTCCCGGCGGGGAAATTCAAATGGCTCACTGTGGTCTCCCCCAAGCAACCGGAAGGAATACAACTGGTCTTAGAACCGAACAACGCCTACAACCCGGCCGCGAAGAACTATCAACAGGAGATTTTTCGGCACGGCGTACCCGCAGCCAATTTCTTTGTTGAGGACGTGCAGAAGGAGTATGCGAGGCTGAAGCAACACGGCGTGACGTTCACCAAGGAGCCAACCAAGGTTACGGGATCGACCATTGCCGTGCTCGATGACACGTGCGGAAACCTTATTCAGATCACACACCTGGATTGGTAAGAAACGATTGGTAAAACGCCACATGGCTGAGGAGGGCTCTGCATGCAAGCCGTAACGGACAATGTTTTCAGGGCCCTCGCCGACCCTACGCGGCGAGCGATCTTTGAACGACTCGCGCGCGACGGGGAGCAGACTGTACATGCTTTGACCGACCGAGCTGGTGTTTCGCAGCCGATGGTTTCCAAGCATCTGACAGTGCTGAAAAGGGCAAAGCTGGTGCACCATCGGCGCGCGGGACGAGAGACGCATTACAGCGCACAACCACAAGCCTTGACGCCCCTGGTTGATTGGATGAGCCTCTATGGAGCATTCTGGCGCGAGCGGTTTGATCGGCTCGAATCTTTGTTGAAAAGGATCGATTAATGAATACACCAGATGGCACGCGTACCGTTGTCGTTGAACGGGAGATGCCGCATCCTCCGGAAAAAATCTGGCGTGCACTCACGCAAGGCGCACTGCTTGAAGAGTGGCTGATGAAGAACGATTTTCAGCCGGTTGTGGGCCACCGGTTCAGCTTCCGCGCCGCACCTGCGCCGAATTGGAGTGGGGTCATCGAATGTGAAGTTCTGGCGGTCGAAGCGAATTCGCGGCTCTCTTACAGCTGGGGCACGTTGGGTTCGAAGAGCGTCGTTGCGTGGACGCTGACACCGACGGCAGGCGGAACGCATCTTCGCATGGAGCAATCCGGCTTCGGGCCGGATCAAGATGCGAACTATAAGGGTGCGACCTACGGATGGAAGAAGTTCATCGGCAACCTGGAACGCCTAGTGGGAGGGTTGGAATAATTATGAAAGCGAAAACAATCACTTATTGGGCGAGCACTATCATCGTCGCCGTTACGATCGGAAGCGGCGGCGGCGCACAGGTGGCGCATTTGCAGCAGAATGTCGATGGCTTTGTGCGCATCCTAGGCTACCCGCTGTATTTTGTGACCGTACTGGGCGTTTGGAAAGTGCTGGGGGCCATTGCAATCCTTGTACCGCGTTTTCCGCGGCTTAAGGAATGGGCCTATGCCGGCATCTTCTTTGACCTGACAGGCGCGGCCGCATCGTGGGCCGCGGTTGGTGGTTCGGGCGAGGCTTTTCATATCCTCGCCCCGCTCATCATTGCTGGGATTGCTGTGGCTTCTTGGGCGCTGCGTCCTGAGAGCCGTAAGATCGGCGTACTTTTGGCTGCGACAAGTGGCAGGCCTGGAGCAGTGAATATCGAGGCCACGCACCCGTCAGTTGGGTAAAGAAACATCATGTCGAAGAACGGTGGCATTGTCGGAGTATCCGATCACGGCGGCTGGGCCGTGCTGGTGACGGTGGCGCGCGACGGAACGCTGCTCGACCGCCGCCGGGTGGAATTGGTAGACGAGGGCCTGCCGAAGCTCCCGCACCACAGCGAAGGCCAGCGGCTTCCGATCGATGAGGCCGTGGAGTTGGTAGAGCGTGTGCGCGTGTCGGCGGAGAAGCATGCGGGGCTCGCCTTGGACGCTGTCGCGACATCGGTACCGCATATCCTTGGCGTCGCCCTTCGCAAGTGCCAGCAGCTTCCACCCACTATTGCCGCGCGAATCCAGGACTACCGGGCGCAGAACGTTGCCGACTGGGTGATGTACCGCAATGCACTGGCTTCCGCGGCAGAGGAACGGGGGTGGGCCGTCCACTGGTACGACGCGCAAAAGGTGTTGAGTACAGCGAGCCAGGCGCTCGGCGTAGGGAACCTCGACGCGCATTTCCTCAAGTTGCGGAGGACCGTCGGGCCGCCCTGGAACAATGACCACAAGCTCGCAATGGCAGCGGCCATAGCCACGGCAACCGCCGTTGTAGAGTAAGCCACAGAACCCAGGGTGCCTTTTTACGGGTCATGGAGAAATGGAGGACAAATTAGCCATGAAGGAGTCAACCAAGCGTTCGATTTTTCGCTGGACTCACATCGTCTGCGGCATTCCGATCCTCGGTTACATTTATGATTCGCCTTCGGATACTCACAACTACGCTACCAGCGTCAGGTTTTTCTTTCTTCCTGTGCTGCTTCTTTCGGGATTGTGGATGTGGAAAGGCCATTGGGTTCGACGACTTATTTCGATGAAATCCGGAGATAACGTGACCGCGTGAAGACCATGTCAAATGTAACTCTTTCTAAAAAGCAACGGGAAGAACTACTCAGCGCATTGAAAACGCGTTTTGAGAAAAACATGAACCGCCATAAAGGGCTGGCTTGGGCTGAAGTGCAAGCAAAGCTGGAGGCCAATACCGAAAAACTCTGGTCGCTCAGTGAAATGGCAAGAACCGGCGGTGAACCGGACGTGGTTGGTCATGATAAAAAGACGGGCGAATACATTTTTTACGATTGCGCCGCAGAAAGCCCGAAAGAGCGCAGAAGTCTTTGCTACGACCGCGAGGCGCTGGATTCAAGGAAAGAAAATAAGCCCAAAGGTTGCGCGATGGAAATGGCGGCGGCCATGGGCGTTGAGCTTTTGACGGAAGAGCAATATCGAGAGTTGCAGAAACTTGGGGAGTTCGACTTGAAAACATCAAGCTGGGTGAAAACACCTTCCAAGGTCAGAGAGCTCGGCGGAGCGCTTTTTTGTGATCGCCGGTTCGACACTGTTTTCACTTATCACAACGGTGCGGAATCTTATTATGCTGCGCGGGGATTCCGGGGAGGGGTGAGGGTTTAAATTTTGGGCCTATCGATGATTCCCCCCTGGGTGGCGGCCCAAAATCTGAGCGTGGGTAGGAGGTAAATGGGAATGCGGATCCGGGGGGCGCCGGCCTAAGAAAACAAAAGCGGAGATAGCTGCGAGCACGTTCGGATTGAACATTCGCACTCAAGCTAAACCCGGTTCCTGAGTGGGCCAGCCGTCCCCGTAAGCCCCCCAAACGCTCCGCGAGCAGTGCTACGATTATCTCAGCGAAAGAGAATCTGGAAGGCTCCGCACGTATCAAACGATCTATGGAGCGAATGTACTCGGCGACAGGTTGCGAAGTTTGGTAAACCTACCGTGGGCTTGGACTCAAGGGCCAAGTTGCCACCCGCAGTGAGGCGGCTTTTTACTCGTGCGAGATAAAAGAAGTTTTGGCAGGGGAATCCTATCGGCAAGCATGTTGGTCTTATTCCTCGCCCCGGCGGTCATCCGGTCTGCAAACGCCAGCAATGGTCATCGCTCCTCTCCGCAAACGAATAGTGCTACTTTCATCCCCTACGACGACTATCAGAATCCGGAGAGCGCGGCCGTCGAATGTACGGGTTTCAAAGGCACCGTAGACCAAATGATCCAGGCGTGTTGGAACGCAACGCCTGCCAATGGCATCGCTGATGCATCCGGAATTCCAGGACCCCACAGCCTGGCCAAAACGATTCATCTTTCCGGTCATCCCGGTACTCTTTCCCTTGGAGCGACCACTTATGATTTCTCTGCACTTGTGGGGACAATTTCGCCTTGCGCTTTTTCAGTGGAGAACGATGGAATCACAATTCAAGGACGCGGGTGGGGTGTCACTAACATCACCACCAAAGCTCCAGGAACAAGCCGGGCCATTTGCACATTGGGCGGAAATCAGACTCAAAATGTCACGATCAGCGGAATCAGTTTCGTAGGACCGGGGAGCGTCCCGTCGCAAGCAGGGCCGCCCGGAAAAGAAGGGTATTCTGAGGGCATAGTTGTCGCGCGGGGAAACAACTGGCTCATTCAAAAAAATGAATTCACCCAGTGGCCATGGCAGGCTTTGGAGTTTGCTGAGGAAGATGATGGGTGGCTTAAGGGCACACCCACCCAGGTCTTTACTCACAACAGTACGATTCACGCAAACTATTTTCATGACAATGGAGGCGAAGGCATATGCCTTTGCAGCGGCCAAGGGCCTAACAGCCAGCTTAACCCCGCCTACGACACGATTTCTGGCAATGTCTTTTACCACAATGGGCTCAGCGGGTGGGATTTGAGCGCCACGAGTAATAACACCGTGTCCGGCAACGTTCTATACGATAACGGCTGGACAGGTCGACAGGGCGACCAGTGTGGTGGTCAAATCCACGGCAACAGCAATACCGTCGTCAATAATCAATTCATCCAAAGTTATCAGGCCGGCCTCGTGATGAACGGGTCGGACAACGTGGTAGAACACAATTTTTTGGTTGGAACTTTGGGAACTTATTGCGACAGCAGGGGACTCAATTGCAAGCCCTGCCTCAATGGTGTGGATTGTACGAGAGGCTACAACGGTGAAGGGATCGAGTTGGCCTCGTGGAGTCCGGTGACGACCGCTCAGAATACGATTCAAAATAACGTGATAGTCGGGAATGGTGTGCAAGGAACTGGCAAATTTGGATTTGGTCTTCTGTTGTTTGGCGGCGGGGGTTGGACTTTCGCCACGGCTCCCACAGACGGTGGTACCGACGGAAAGGCGCTGAAGGGGGATACGCTGCAACTGGCCTGCGGAGTGGAGACCGTAGTCACGGCTGTCCGCAGCGGGAAGGTTTCATCTGTTCGGAACTGGGGACTCGCTCCGGTGGCGACATCGGGTTGCTCTATCGGGGCCGGCCAGGCCGCAGCAGACCTAGGCCCTGGAAACGCGACAGGAGTAACTCTGAATCTTCAATCTATGGGCGAGGTCAACTACGCGAACAACTTCCTGAACAATTCAATTTTGGGCAATCATGGTTTGGGAATCCGCGATGTCGCAACGACAAACACCAACACAATCGAGTACAACAAGGTTTTGCTCAACGGTTTGGGGCAAATCGATGATGAATCCCCGAACTCGACGGTAGACAACAACATCCTCGACGTCCAAACATTGGAGAGCGGGAGTTATTCCGTAGGAGTCGCGGGGTCCGCAATGGTACCCCACATGTCTGGGGTGCCATCCGGAGCCTACCCTCCATCTGTATTTTTGCACAACGGCTCGAACGACAATATCCTTTGCCCCGTAGGTCCGGTATTCGGTTATTGTGTGGCGAACGGCCCTACCAAGCCCTACACAATTGGGGGTTTCGCCGCCACTCCCGGTGTAAATAAGGTTCTCATTCTAGGGGATTTGGCGGGGCAGCGGGTAACGGTGCAGTTCAATGACGCGGGCTCGGCGCAATCTAACCGGATCCTGGCGGTGAGTCCTTACTCAGAATTGACCTATCCACCTTTCTCTACCCTCACGTTTTTGTACGATAACAATATTCACCGGTGGATTCTAATCAGCTCAAGCGCCCAGCCCCTCTAGCTGGAGATTATGACGTCCCGTCACTCCATCATTGTGGGCTCGCCCATCCTTCTCGTGTTTCTTCGCCGAAACAGAAGAGGCTTCCGCTTGCAGCGGTTGTTAGTTACGCAGAGAATTCGAGGACAGGTGGAACGTTTCCAGCAACTAGCTTGAATCGCAACCCAAGGAGAAGTGCTGAGCAGCGCCACTTCATTCATGCGTGCTGAACTGATCTGGGCGCAACTGTTGTGACACTGTCAGTGCATTGTGCAGGTTTACCGCGCGCGGGGACTTCATACCATCCTCCTCGTTCAGAAACGATTTCCGAGATTTTCCTCGGTTTCCCGGGATTTCCCTTAACTTAATTGTTTGAAAGGAGCTCGAATTTCTGATTGAATACCCGCGACGGGAGCCACCATGAAAATTTACAATCTCGCGGGCTATTTAATTATTTTGTCCTACATGCTGGCCTGCGTGTATTCCGCTCCGGCTCACTTGGGGCCATTGAAGGGATTGTTGATCGGCGCGGTTTATTTTATTTTCTGCTGGTTTTTTGCCGGATTGTATCTGGCTGACATTCTCCATCTGGGAATCGCGCATCGTTCACTCGACTACAAGGAATGGTTTATTAAAGCCGTCACCGTCGTGAACAATGTCTTCGGGATTTATGTAGAGCCGGTCTCGTGGGTGAACCGCCATCGATTGCATCACAAAAACTCCGACCACGATGGCGATCCGAATAAACTTGGCAGCGATGGTTTGTGGCGGACTGTCTACCTCTGTGTCTTGCCGTATCAGTGTCATGAAAATCTGGCGACCGATGACATCCTGAAGTCGCGGACTTTCCGCGTGGTTGGGAATCCGTTGTTTGCCGTCGTTGTACAGGTCGCCAGTTTTTATCTCTTATGGAGGCTGGCTGGAAGTTTGAAGTTTGCGCTGGTGATGTGGATTGGGATGCGAATTTTTGCATGGTGGGTCAATATGATCCAAAACTATTGGACCCACACGCGAGATTTTGGATACCGGCGGTACGACGATGAACGCGACAACGCGATGAACATTGGCGAATGGCTGCCGGTAACGGCGACCTTCAGCGCCTGCCTGCAGAATAATCATCACCACTATCAAACTCTATTGCGGCTCAGCCACGACGAATCCGAATACGATTTTGGATTTTTGACCGTCAAAGTCATGAAGAGTCTGGGGCTGGTGAAGGCAACGGCTAGGGGCGAACTGATACCGCCGGATGTTCCATTGGCGGCGCTCGATTTCTAGGCCATTCTCTTTTCTGGGCAATTCCATTTTTCTAGGCCATTCCCTTTTTCTTTGGGAAAAAAGGCTGAAACGTTTGTCCAACGAAACTCGGCGAAATTTCTTCGCCGTCCAGGCCATAACGTTCGGGCCATTCCTCGGGATAGTAATAAGTGCCGAAGATTTTATCGATCCACGGAAAATGGATGGCGAAGTTTTTGTCGATGCCTTCTTTTTGAGAAGTGTGATGCCAATGGTGATATCTCGGCATAACCAAATACTTCTCGAGCCATTTCACGCTGAGGCGGAAATTGCAATGACTCCAGGTAGCGTGAAGCGTGACAAAAATCAAATACGCGAGAATGATCGATTGCGAAAATCCAAGCATGAGAGGAGCAAGGATAAATGCGCGCACCAGCGTGTCGTCTACAAAGTGAGAGCGTGAGCCCGCGATCCAATCCAACCCTTTCGAAGAATGGTGAATGGCGTGAAAACGCCATAGAAATGGCACTTTATGGAGAGCCAGGTGAATGAAGTATTCAGCAAGGTCTGCGATCACGACGGCAAGAACAAACTGTAACAACCAAGGCATTCTAGCGATAAGATGTTGAAGAGCCGGAACACCCAAATATCTGGTGGCCTGAGTCGCGGGCAATAAAACCAGGAACGATAAAATCTGGATCGGAAGATGAGTGGACATGAAATAAACCACATCCAAAGTCCACTGGTTTCTGAATGTCCCTTGTTCCGGATATTGTGGCCAGAGTCTTTCGAGAGGCACGTAGATGAGCGCCATCAAAAGCAGATCGAGCAGAAACCAATCGAGGCCGATGGCGGGCCCATCGTGCAAAGTATTGTTGATCTGCACACTTGAGCCGCCCAAGGCCGTTGCTCCGATGGCAAGCAGCATTCCAGTGACTGCCAAAGTTTTTTTCTTGCGCGTAATCGAAGAGATGATTCCAAACAAAATTGCCCCCACGATGAGGCATTCGATTAAAACGCGCATGGTGTGCATTGGATAATGCACACGCAACTCAGGCGAGCTTAGCAGCTGAGGAAAATGCAGGCACAAGACTGCGCCGAAGGAAAGAAATCCAAAGAAAGTTGACAGTATTCCGCTCCACCAGCCGGTTCCAAAGCCAGTAGACTCGGCATCGCCAAAGAATTCGTGGAGTTTTTGCTCGATCACGATGCTCCTAGTTTACGTTCCTCGAACTTATGCAAGCTAATTGTAAAGATAGCGACCTGACGCCTTAGCTGAAAAGATAACTAACGTTTGGCAGGGCCGGACGCTGGCTTCGAATTTGGCAGAAGGGGGTTCCACTCGCTGGAGGTTGCAGGATCGGCTGAGCGCGGCTAAATTAGGGGCGAGAGTTGGAGGTATACGTGAAAAGGCCCGTACCTAAAAAGACTGTCCCGGTGCAATCTGGCTCTACATCCATCTCTGCTTCTGCTTTCATTGATTGGAAGATCAAAGAACTTGGCGACTGGCGCGGGAAGATGCTCGCGAAGGTGCGCGAAATCATACACGCGGCAGACCCTGAGATTGTCGAAGAGCGGAAGTGGGTCAAGCCGACATCGCCGGGGACGCCTGTCTTTTCCCACGACGGCATCGTGTGTACGGGAGAGACGCACAAGAACGTCGTCAAGATGACGTTTGCCAAGGGCGCTGCGTTGAAGGACCCTTCGGGTCTGTTCAACTCCGGCCTTGGGGGGAATGTGAGGCGCGCCATCGATATCCACGAAGGCGAGAAGATCAATGAGGTAGCCTTGAAGGATCTGATTCGGGAAGCTGTGGCGCTCAATGTCAAAGGCAAGCCAAAGCCTCGGCGATAATCCCCATCATAGATTCGCAAAGAACGCGAAATTTTAGAATGCGGCACCCGCATTCGGGTCACTCATCAGCACTCGAGAAATTTATGGCAAGAGACATCATTCGAACACCCAACGCGCCGTCTCCGCCGCCAACATACAGCCAAGCGGTGCGGGCAGCAGGTCTGGTGTTCGTCTCAGGCACGGGACCTCACGATCCAGTAACCGGGAAGATCGTTGGAGATACGATCCAGGAGCAGACCAGACAATGCCTGGAGAATGTCTCTGCCATCCTGAAAGCCGCGGGGACTTCCCTCGAACGGGTCGTGAGTGCCACTGTCATCCTTCTTGAGGAAACAGACTTCGCCGGAATGAATGAAGAGTGGATTAAGTGGTTTCCGGCGAACCCTCCTGCGCGGCAAGGCGCGAAGCTGCCGGTTCGAATCCCCGGCATGAAAGTGTCTATCGCGGCCATAGCCGAGGCCTAAGCTTTTAATCGAAATTTAGAATGGAGCACCCAGCCGTGCTTCCGACCCGATTAGCTTTTTAGCCGCTACAATAGCTGCATGTCCGGGACAATTCCTTCTACAATTCGCGGCCAGAAATACATCTCACTCGCGACGTTCCGCAAGAGCGGGGCTAAGGTCGCTACTCCGGTTTGGTTCGGAGAAGATGGCGAGAAGCTTTACGTGATGACGCGCAGCGATATGGGCAAGACGAAGCGCATTCGCAACAATCCGCAACTTACGGTTGCGCCCTGCTCGATACGTGGGAAGGTTACCGGGCCTGAGTCTGCGGCTACGGCGCGAATCTTGCCGATGGATGAGCAGGCTCACGCGCGGCAGACCATCAACCGGAAGTATTTGATGGCGCGGTTGACGTCGCCGTTTAGCAAGGCGGATGTGTTTTTGGAGATAAGCTTTTCTTAGCAACGTTCCGCAGTCTGATCGGTCGGGTTCTACAGGGGCTAAAACCCACGGTGACTTTCGAGCTTTACGCGGCGCTGAAGCGCCGCTCTTCCACGGTACTGCAAGCGGCGATCATTTACGGCAGTTCCCTGTCCTGCTAACATCATCTGTCTGATAGAAGTTCGGACGAATTCTGATTTTGCAATCATCCTCCGGAGGAAGCATGGCAATTAAAGTTGGCATCAACGGATTCGGGCGCATCGGCCGCAACGTTTTGCGGGCCTCGCTCAATGACCCCAACCTGGAATTTGTGGCGGTTAACGATCTCACCGATCCGAAGACGCTGGCGCATCTGTTGAAGTACGACTCGATTCTTGGGAACCTGCCGAACAAGATCACGGCAACCGCCGACGGCATTCAAATCGATAACAAAACCATCAAGGTGTTTAAGGAGCGGGATCCGGGCGCGCTGCCCTGGGATTCGGTGGGCGCTCAGGTGGTGGTGGAATCGACCGGGCATTTTACCGACGCGAACGATGCCAAGAAGCACATGCGCGGGTCGGTGAAGAAGGTGATCATCTCGGCTCCGGCGAAGAATGAAGACATTACGCTGGTGCTGGGTGTGAACCACGAGAAGTATGACGGCTCCAAGCATCACATTATTTCGAACGCGTCTTGCACTACGAATTGTTTGGCGCCGATCGCCAAGGTGATCAACGATGAGTTCAAGATTGTCAGCGGGACGATGACCACGATTCACTCCTACACCAACGATCAGGTGATTCTTGATTTTCCACACAAAGATTTGCGGCGGGCGCGGGCGGCGGCGATCAATATGATTCCTACGTCAACGGGCGCGGCGAAGGCGCTGAAGCTGGTTGTCCCCGAGTTAGCGGGTAAGCTCGACGGTTTTTCCATGCGCGTGCCTACGCCGAATGTTTCGGTGGTCGATCTGGTGGTATGGGTCGAAAAGAAAACAACTAAGGAAGAGGTAAATGCGACGCTGAAAAAGGCCAGCGAAAGCGGACCGCTGAAGGGTTACCTGGGTTACGAAGACAACGAGCTGGTTTCGTCGGATTTTAAGGGCGACCCTCGCTCTTCCATCGTCGACTCGCTCATGACGCTGGTGGTAGGTGGAAATTGCGTCAAAGTGATTTCCTGGTATGACAATGAATGGGGCTATTCTTCTCGCGTGCGGGATTTGATTCACTACATCGGTGATAAGGGTCTGTAGGCTGTTGGCGTCGAGATTTTTGCTGGCTGTCGGTAGTGCGGGCGAGGGCACCCGCACTACAGCCGCCAAGACGGCGGCGCTACTTGTATGGTGTCTTGACGGTGCCGCTTTTCATCTGGACTTGAATCTTTCGTTTTAATCCAAGATTTCTAATCTGAGGACGAACCAGCCAATGTCCAAACTTTCCATCCGTGATCTGCCACTCAACGGCAACCGCATTTTTATGCGCGTCGACTTTAACGTTCCACTGGAAGATGGGCGCGTGATGGACGATACGCGCATCCGCGAAACCCTACCCTCGATCGAGTATGCGCTGCGGCATGGAGCTCGGCTTATTCTCGCTTCGCACCTGGGCCGGCCCAAGGGAAAGCCCAATCTGAAGATGAGCCTGAAGCCGGTGGCAGAGCGGCTGCGCATGGTGCTCGACAAAGAACTGGCGCGCGGCGAAAACGTGGGCTTCTGCCCGGACTGTGTGGGTCCGGAGGCGGAAGAAGTCGCCACGCAACTGGAAAAAGGACAGACCCTGCTGCTGGAAAATTTGCGTTTCCACGCCGAGGAGGAAGCGAATGACGAGAAGTTTTCGAAGCAACTGGCGAGTCTGGCGGATTTTTATGTGAACGATGCGTTCGGCGCGGCGCATCGGGCGCATGCGTCAACTGTGGGCATAACAAAGTTTGTCTCCAAATCGGCGGCTGGCCTGCTTATGGAGAAGGAGCTGCAGTACTTGGGAAAGACGCTGGAAAATCCCGAGCCGCCTTTTGTGGCGATTCTGGGCGGCGCTAAAGTCAGCGACAAGATTGGTGTGATTCGAAATTTGATGACCAAAGTCGATTCGCTGATTATCGGCGGCGGCATGGCGTACACGTTTTTGAAGGCGCAGGGGCAGGAGATTGGCAAGTCGCTGCTCGAGGCCGACAAAGTAGAACTGGCGCGGCAACTGCTGGAAGAAGCCAAGCAACGAAATGTTAAGTTCCTTTTGCCGATCGATCACGTGGTGGCGATTAAGCCGGAAACGAACGCTGTCGTGCAGCAGATTGGCGAAGGCCAGCCTATCCCCTCCGACCGCATGGCACTGGACATTGGACCGAAGACGATCGAATTGTTCTCGGAGGAAATTTCGCGCGCGCGCACGATTGTGTGGAACGGGCCGATGGGAGTGTTTGAGGTTCCGGGATTTTCGCGGGGGACTTTCAAGATCGCTCACGCCATTGCGGAGAATGTAGGGGCGATTTCGATTGTGGGCGGCGGAGACACGGTGGCGGCGGCGCACGCAGCCGAGGTTGCGGATAAGATGACGCATATTTCCACGGGCGGCGGGGCGTCGCTGGAATTCCTGGAAGGAAAGAAGCTGCCGGGAGTGGAAGCATTGACGGACAAGAAGTGATCGGGCTGGACACGGGCGTGCAAGATTTCAAACTTCGTGTGCTGCTGGATGACGGGAAAATTATCGAATTCGCCGGTCCTGCCGATATTACTCAAGAGATGACCGACGCGATCGTGAATGCCGCGAACTCGTCTCTTCTGGGTGGAGGCGGCGTGGATGGCGCCATTCATAGAGCGGGCGGGGCTGCGATTCTTGCCGAGTGCCGGCAGATTGTGAGCAAGATTGGGCGGCTGCCTGCAGGACAGGCCGTCGTCACTACGGGTGGACGCCTCACCGCAAAACATGTGATCCACACGGTTGGTCCCATCTACCGCGGCGGTGACCACGGAGAGGCGGAAACGCTCGCGAGCTGCCATCGCGAGTGCATTCGTCTGGCGGATGAACTCGCTCTTACCTCTTTATCTTTTCCTGCCATCTCTACGGGCGCGTTCGGGTATCCCGCGCCGGAAGCGGCCTTGATCGCGGTTTCCTCGACTGTTTATGCTCTCGCATCGTCTAAGAGTGTTAGCCGGGTACGCTTCGTTTTGTTCGATATTTCCACTTTGAGAATTTACACGCGGGCCGCCGAAAAGTTGCGCGATCCGAACTCCGTTTCCTCCTACATCATCGAGAAGGGACCTTCATGAGAACCAAGCTGATGGCGGCGAACTGGAAGATGAATAAAACGCCGGACGAAACGCGCGACTACTTTCGCGAATTTCTGCCGCTGGTCGCGGGCCACACTCGGGACGAGATTGTGGTGTGTCCGCCGTATACCGATGTGGATGCGGCGATTGCGTCGGCGCGCGGTTCCAATGTAGCCATCGGAGTGCAGAACGTTCATTGGAAGGCAGACGGTGCTTTTACCGGGGAGATTTCGGCTCCGATGCTGGTGTCGCTGGGTGTAACCCATGTGATCGTCGGGCACTCGGAGCGGCGGCAATATTTTGGCGAGACCGACGACACCGTGAACCTGCGGCTGAAAGCGGCGCTGGAAGCCGGGCTTACAGCAATCTGCTGTGTAGGGGAGGTTCTCGAAGAACGCGAGGCCGGACTCTGCGACGATGTGCTGCGGCGGCAATGTGTGCGCGCTTTTCATGCGATCTCTGCGAAGAAAGCCGCGAAGCTGGTCGTGGCCTACGAGCCGGTGTGGGCGATCGGCACGGGCAGGAACGCCACGCCGGAAATCGCCAGCCAGTCCCATGCCGTAATCCGGCGGGAAGCTGCCGAAGTGTTCGGAGAGGAATTCGCAGCGCAGCTTCGCATTCTCTACGGAGGGTCGGTGAAGCCGGACAACGCTGCCGCGCTGATGGCGCAGGAGGAGATCGATGGGGCGCTGGTGGGCGGGGCGTCGCTTGATCCGAAGTCGTTTGCGGGGATTGTGAAGTACTGAACGCTAGGAGACATCTGGAAGTGTCCCCAATTTCGGTATTCGGGATTAATTCTGCTAACTCCCAACGTCTCCAGCCAAAACATTGAGTGGGACACTGGCGGTTTCTATCTTGCCAACCGCCGAAAGCACGGTTATACTTTCGGTATGAAAACGGCGATCTCCATTCCCAATGAACTTTTCGACGTGGCGGAACGCCTTGCGCGGCGCACGCGGAAGTCGCGGAGCCGGCTGTTTAGCGATGCCTTACGCGAGTATGTAGCGCGCCGCTCGCCCAACAAAGTCACCGAGGCCATGGATCAGGCTTTGGCTGAGATTGGCGAGAGTAACGATCCCTTCGTAGAGGCGGCGTCCCGCAGACGGCTGGAGCGGAGCGATTGGTGATCTCGCAAGGCGAGATCTGGTGGGCGGGTTTGCCCGCCCCGACCGGTTCAGGCCCAGGGTTCCGTAGGCCGGTAGCAGTTGTTCAAAGCGACGCGCTCAACCAGAGCCGAATCTCCACAGTGGTTTGCGTTCCGCTGACGAGCAATCTGAAATGGGCTCTTGCTCCGGGCAACGTCAGCTTGTCCGCGAGGATTACTGGACTGCCAAAAGATTCGGTCGCCAATGTGTCGCAAGTTATTTCTCTCGACAAATCACTGCTGACGGAACGCGCCGGCAAACTTCCGCGGCCCAAGTTGGAGCTACTTTTTTCGGGGATTGATCTGGTGCTGGGCAGGTAGAAAGTTTGTTCCACCAAACCCAAGCCTCAATTCATGCTTGGTTGAGATTGAGGTAAATGCCCCGCTGCCCGCAAAGGACGCTCGAAAATGGAGACCCGGGAGGTTCTGTCTGCCCCCTAATTCCGGCGCTGGTATGATTCAGGAATGGAGGGATATATGGAGGCAGATGCTTGTGTAGTGGATGAGAGCGTTCTCATCTATCGAAAAGACGACACCCATGACTTGTTCGGCTGGATGGAGCTGGAACTTGACCCTTCCGCTGTTGAGGTTTCTCCCGATGATCCACGACTCACCAAAGAGCTGATGGAGGACAATCCTCAGGCGGATGCATTTAAACCCACTGAAACGCTCGCCATCCTCTAAGTTTTGGCGATCGGCCTGAAAATCGAAGGCCGCCCCCCAGTCAGGTGTAGAATTCGCACATGGCGCAGGCTTTCCGCAGTGACAAGTTAGGCTCTGATCGCTGGAGGATCGAGGCCAAGTTCTTGATGGATGGAGGAGCGGGCAGGCCCTCCAGAATCAGCGATGCTCCGGCTGCAATTCAGAGTATACAGTTCTCGTCAAAGTTGGGGACGATCAAGGCTACTGCTTAGATCGGTTCAATAATCGCCTGAGCAAGGAATGTCCCAAGCACTGTGAGCACTACAAGATTTGTGAGAGCCAGACTGGCCTAGCTCGTGAGGAAGTTGTTGGTGAGAACTGCTGAAGGAAGTTTGGGTGGTCATGCAAATAACCCCCCGCAAGAACAACGCAGGTCACAAGTACCACGAGCGCAATCACAAAGCAAACGGTAGCGGTAACACTGGCCTGGCGTCCGCGTACGATATCCCACACAATTCTTGCGCCGCGCCTAATGGCTAGCCCCACGAGGTAGAACGCGTAGGCGGTCAGACAGACCAGCCCTAGGGCCACCAAGAATTTCAGGATCAGCCAAAACAAGTCAAGGATGGTGACATCATTCATTGGCCGACAAAGTATAATCCACAAACGCGGAACGAGCCTGACGATGAGGCCGTCAGGGAGATGCTGGTCGAGCAGATCACCTAATTCAGTGTCTCACCACGGGCTGCCAGGGATCCCTTCGGGTTCGCTCAGGGTGGGCTTTCGACTGCCGTCGTGTTTCGCGTTCATGAGGCACCACCTACGCTCAGGATCCCAGGAAATCTGCTAATCTTCCTGCGCATAATTCTTGGGTTCAATCTGCTTGAAGATCGAGAGTGTGGATGACGGAAACGGCACGTCCTGAACCGAGCCGGCTATACCGGTGGCTGGTTTTGATTTTTGTCAGCCTGGCGATGTTTGGTAGTTACTACGTGTACGACGCGCTTAGTCCTCTCGCCGATGTGCTCAAGCAGCAACTTCATTTCACCGATCTGGATATCGGATTTCTGCAGGCGATTTATAGCTTCCCTAACATTTTCACGGTGGTGATCGGCGGGTTTGTAATTGACCGCATCGGACTGCGAAAGTCGTTGATGATTTTCGGAGTGCTGTGTTTTATTGGGCCGGCGATTACGGCTGCGTCCGGTCACCTCTCGATCATGGCGACGGGACGGCTCATCTTCGGGATGGGCGCGGAATCGCTGAACGTGGCCGTGATCACCGCGTTGGGGCGCTGGTTTCGGGGCAAGGAACTGAGCTTTGCTTTTGGATTGAATCTGACCACGGCGCGGCTGGGGACGTTTGCCGCGCTTAACTCTCCGACGTGGGCTCGGGCGGCTTATGCGAACTGGCGGACTCCGTTTCTGATCGCGGTAGCTTTCTCGGCTTTGTGCGTGGTGGGAGCGATAATTTACTGGGCTCTGGAGGTTTGGGCGGAGAAAAATTACAGCCTGGGAGCGGTCTCGACCGACAAAGTGGTGTTCGCCGATCTGTGGAAGTTTGGCACGAGCTACTGGCTGATCGTGGCGCTGTGCATCGTTTTCTATTCGGCGATCTTCCCTTTTCAAACTTTCGCGGTGAAGTTTTTTATGGAGGCGCACGGGACTTCTCGGGAATTCGGAGGGTTCCTCTCAAGCATGCTGACTTTGTTTGCCATGATTGCTACGCCGCTGTTTGGCTTGTGGGTGGATCGCGTGGGCAAACGGGCGCTGCTGATGATGTTCGGATCGCTGCTGCTGATTCCGGTGTACCTGATGATGGCGTATACGCATATTAACTTGTATGTGCCGATGGCAATGATGGGGATTGCATTTTCATTGATTCCGGCGGTGATGTGGCCTTCGGTGGCCTATATCGTGGATCAATCAAAGCTGGGGACGGCCTATGGGTTGATGACGATGATCCAGAATATCGGGCTGTTTGGGCTGA
Organism: uncultured Acidobacteriaceae bacterium; assembly: GCA_963838015.1. GTDB lineage: Bacteria > Acidobacteriota > Terriglobia > Terriglobales > Acidobacteriaceae > Sulfotelmatobacter. The sequence continues at coordinate 1,100,180 of CAWIPG010000003.1, forward strand.
ATTTGCTGGTGGGATGGGCGAATGAATACAGGCATGCCGATGCCAGCAATCCCGCGGGGTATCATCTGGGGATGTGGATTTTCTCAGTATTGGGGATCCTTGGGGTGGTGTTCGCCTTCCTGCTGCGGCAGCGGGAGTTGGGGCCGCATGGGCATGGGTTGGAGACGATTACTACGGCCAAGAGTGCGGCTTAGGCTGGGCAACTAAAGCCTAGAAAACCTTTAACACAGGGGTCACAGGGGAACACAGGGTATTGACAAGAGATACCAATTTAGGGAGATCGCGACTCTCGGCGCTGGTTCGGGTTTAAAGTTTCGGGGAGGTTTGCTCATTCAAGCTTGCATAGGCAAAGGCTTTCACGCGCCAGCCTGATTGCGAAAAGGCTGGGGGAAAAGCATCCGAAGTTTGGTAGAAATACTCTGATATTCTGTAAGCGCGAAAGCTGTTACCATCGCGGCCGATGGCTGCAACCAATACAACATAAACTACTTATGCCGCATCCGAATGAATGCGGCCCGGAAGAGAGAATTTGACCGAGCCACGACAGCGACAGTGCATCGATCTTAGTGAGGCCGAGGCGATTGAGCGGGCTAAGCTGGGGGACGCAGAAGCGTTCCAGGTGCTCTATGACAAGCATAAGCGGCGGGTGTATTCGCTTTGTCTGCGGATGACGGGGAATACGGCCGAGGCCGAAGATCTGGCGCAGGAAGCATTCCTCCAGCTCTACCGTAAGATCGCAACATTTCGGGGGGAGTCGGCATTTTCGACCTGGTTGCACCGGCTTTCGGTCAACGTCGTGCTGATGCATTTGCGGAAGAAGAGTCTTCCAGTGGTTTCGTTAGAAGAAACTACGCAGTGTACGGACGAAGATTCTCCGAAAAAGGATTTTGGGGCGGATGATGTAGCATTGGCCGGGTCGATTGACCGGTTGCAGCTGCAACGGGCGGTGAGCGATCTCCCTCCCGGCTATCGAACGATCTTTGTACTGCATGACATCGAAGGCTACGAGCACAATGAAATTGCAGGCTTGGTGGGATGCTCGATCGGCAACAGCAAGTCGCAGCTACACAAGGCGCGCATGAAGTTGCGCGACCTGCTCAAGATGGATAGAGCCGAAAAGGCCGGGAAATCGCGAGTAGGGTAAATGGGCAGGATCGGGCGTGGGTCGAAGCAGTATTATCGAACCAATATAAGTTCGAGCCAGCCCGAAGAGAAACGGTTATAACCTTGGCAGGGGCGTTCGAGTTGCGGTTAGAATCGAGCCGCGGCGGATTTCGGGAGAAGGTGAGTATGAATTGCGTTGAGCTTCAGGAGAGCTTGGCGGAAGCGGAAAGCGCCGGAGGTTGGGATCAGCGAGCCCATCTGAGGGCCTGCCCAGCGTGCTCGGAGCTGGTGACAGAGTTGAATCAGATCGTCGCGGCAGCGGGGCAATTGCAGGCGTCGCATGAACCCAGCCCTAGAGTGTGGAATTCCATTGAGGTTGCATTGCGGCAGGAGGGGTTGATTCGTCCACAGCGGACGCGTCGGCCGGGTCTGTCTTCGTTCGGCGCTCGTTGGGGCGTAGCTAGATGGCTGGTGCCGGCTGCGGCCATGTTATTGCTGGTGGTGGGAATCTATGTGCGGCGGGAGTCCTTGCCGAACCAGCTCGCGCAACATGCAGCGGTGACGGCGACGGCTGCGAACCCATCCGACTTGAATGACGAGGATCTGCTGCAGGAGGTAGCGGCCAACTCTCCTGCGATGATGCAGCAATACCAAGAGAACTTGCGGCAGGTGAACGAGTCGATCCGTGATGCTCAGGGTGTGGTGGATGAGAGTCCGAATGACGAGGAAGCCCGGCGGTCGCTGATGGATGCATACGAGCAGAAATCTATGTTGTTTGAAATGGCGATGGACCGGTCTCTGCCATAATGATGGGACTTTAAGCGTGCGCTTAAGGCGATGGACGGGATCAGTTAGCTCTGGGGAGTCGCGTATGGTGAGCAAGCGGACGGCAAAACTGGTTGCGATTGGCGTGATCGTAGCAGGCACGCTGGTGGCCGAGAGCAAGAAGGAATACCACTTCACTGTGGGCCCGAAGGCCGGCATATCGGTGATGAATCCTTACGGCTCAATCTGGGTGAAGCCTTCGCTGAACAATACCATCGTGGTGAATGCGGTTTTGCATTCCGACAAGGTCGAGGTCGATAACAACCAGAGCGGAAACCGCGTGGATATTCAGTCACACCTGCTGGCCGGGGCTGACGCGGATTCCGGACGCGTCGATTATGAGGTTCTGGTACCGGCCGACGCCAGCGTGACTTTGCACTCCAGCACCGGCAGCTTGCGCGCCGAGAAACTGCACGGGGACGTGAGCCTGGAGGGCCCGGGTGCCGTAGTGGAAGTCCGCGACATCTCGGACGCGCACGTGCATGTGAAGACGATGAACGGCGCGGTAAATCTGGACAACATTCAGAATGGACACGTCGAGGTCGATTCGCTGAGCGGAGATGTCACGCTGAACGACGTGAATGGTCCGCTGGTGCAAGTGGTTTCTACGAGTGGAAAAATCAACTACATTGGCGACTTCGGCAAGAGCGGCGAATACCGATTGACCAGCCACAGCGGAGATATTAACGCCAGCATTCCTGAGTGGACCTCGGCCGACGTTAGCGCACGCTCGGTGCGCGGAGAAGTACACGACGACATTCCTCTTCAACCCAAGACCCACACCTACTTCCCGGTCGACAAGGGCCGTGCCTTCGCAGGTACAGTGGGGCGGATGGCGGTATCATCCACGGTGGTATTGCGGACCTTCAGTGGTAAAATTCACCTCAGAAAACGCTCCGAAAAACAATAAGAAAAACGAAGAGTAAACCGGATCGGCGAAAAGGGCGTCCTAAAGGCTCGGCCAAGCCCGTGAGGGTTGGTGTGTTTCGGGGCGCGATAGTCCTGATTGGATTTATGGGAGCCGGTAAAAGTACTGTGGGCCGGGTTTTGGCCCATCACATGGGATGGACGTTTGAAGATCTCGACGAGCACATTGAACGGCGAGAAGGGCGGAAGGTTCCGGAGATCTTTTGCGATTTAGGAGAGGCGGAGTTTCGCCGGGCCGAGCATGAGGCTTTGAAGGAATTGCTGGGGAGCTTGCGGGCGGGCGCGGAGAAAGTGATTGCGCTGGGTGGGGGAGCGTTTGCGCAGGAGCGCAACGCCCGGTTGCTGGAAGCGGGAAAAGTTCCCACTGTGTTCCTTGATGCGGACGTGGATGAATTGTGGCGTCGTTGCCAGTCTCAGGCCGAAGAACAAGGAATTGAGCGACCACTGCTGAGTGGATTGGAAGGTTTTCGCCAGCTTTACGAAAAGCGGCGGCCGCATTACTTGAAAGCACAATTGCGACAGGAAACCGGAGGAAAGAACGTCGAGGGGATTGCGGCGGAGATGGTTCAATCCTTAGGGCTGAAGCGACGGGGCGAAAGACGAGGAGAAAAGCAGTGACTCTGATGGCGTGGATGCGATGGGGAATGGTGGCGGTTTTGACGAGCGCGGCTGTGCTTTACGCGGGCGACAAGAAAGAAAAGCCTGCGGCTGTGCAAAAGGTGGACTCCGGCTCCTTCGGCGTTTTCGTCAAAGGCCAGCGTGTGATCACCGAGACTTTCAGTGTGCAACAGGAAAACGGCATTAGCACAGTGAAATCGCAATTAAAGCAAATAGGGTCTGATTCCTCCGGCCAGAAATCGGAACTGCAGATGACAAGCACTGCAGAGTTGGTTAAGTATGAATGGAGCGATGGCAACGGGTCGCTGGAGGTAATTCCAAGCAATGACTTTCTGATGGAAAAGATCACGACTGGGGCATCGTCAAAGCCCGCCGAGCAGCCGTTTCTCATGCCGAGCACGTCGGCGATTCTGGACAACAACTTTTTCGTTCACCGCGAGGTGCTGACGTGGCGGTATTTGCAAACGAATTGCGGCAGCGAGAGTGGCGAACTCCGATGCAAAAAAGATCCGGGAGAATTCGGGGTGCTGGTGCCGCAGGATCGAACCTCGTTGCGGGTGCGCATGGAGTTGGTGGGCAGAGAAAAAGTTATGATCCGCGGAAGCGAGCGTGAGTTACTGCGCCTGAACTTGCTGGGTGAGAATTTCGCGTGGAACCTTTGGGTGGACGATAAAGATCAATTCAAGCTAATGCGCGTGCTCATTCCGGACGATAGTACCGAAGTAGTGCGAGACTAGTGAGTGGGCAGCAGTGGTGCTGTTTGATAAGGAAGCGAGCCAAACGCGCGTTTATTGCGTCGCAAAGAACGCGACGCTTCGCGCGGCTCGCCCAGATCCTTCACTGCGCAAAGAACGCTTGTTCAGGATGACAATCGAACTGACTGGGCAGCAGTTGCGGAGCCTGACAGGGTTGAAGGGGTACTGATTTGCTGCTGGCGGATGCACGTACGGCTCGTGTGGTGATGACGTTGTTGCTGTTTGCGCTGGGCCTGGGGTTTCTTTACGTGGCCCGCCAGACGCTGATTGCGTTTCTGTTTGCGATCTTTTTCGCCTACCTGATGAGCCCTCTGGTGTCCTCCCTGGAAAAGGTGTTGCATGGGCGCGTACGCGCCATCGCCGTAATCTATTTGTTGCTGCTGGCCTTGGTCGTGGTTTTTTTCATTTCCATGGGGCCGCGGATCGGGCGGGAAGGCGCGCGCTTGACGCAATCGCTGCCAGCGCTAGCCCAGTTGAGTTCCGGGCAGATCGCGCAACAACTGGGAGAGCAGCATGGCTGGAACGGCAGAGCGGTCGAAATGCTTCGCGAGTACCTCATCAACCACAGTGATGACATCGTTAAGCTGGCACAAAGAGTGGGCCTGCGCGTGGCTGACGTGGCGAAACAAGCGTGGCTGCTGGTAATAGTTCCGCTGTTATCGATTTTCTTCTTGAAAGATGGCGCGGCCTTCAGTGAAATTCTGCTGGATTTGGTGCAGTCGCGACCACAGCGCGAATTGCTGCAGGGCGTACTCAGCGACTTGAACCAGATGCTGGCTCATTTCATCCGGGCGCAACTCACCCTGGCGGCGCTGACGTTCGTAGCGTACTCGACGGGTCTAGCCATCATGCATGTGCAGTATGCGCTGGTGCTGGGGACGGTTGGCGGCATGCTGGAATTCATTCCTGTAGTCGGTCCGCTGGTAGCCGCAATCGTGATCATGGGTGTGGCCGCTTTGATGGGTTATGGGCACTGGATAGCGCTGATCGTTTTTCTCGGCGTCTGGCGGCTGATTCAGGATTATGTGACATCGCCGCGCATCATGGGACACAGCATGGAACTGCATCCGCTGGCGGCAATTTTCGGCGTGATGGCAGGAGGGGAGATTGCCGGCATTCTTGGCATTTTTCTTTCGATCCCGGTCATGGCAAGTTTGCGGATTTTCTTCCGGCGGTGGCGGCTGTATGCTGAGAAGAGAAAATTTGGTCCGCTGAATGAATATGCGCTGGGTGGGACGGTGGGACGGCCTAAGTAAGTCCCCAGTACCTAGTGCTCAGTACCCAGTTCTTCTGCGGTTCCCTTCTTCAGTTCTCTTGCCTTGAAGAACTTTCTTCCTACGTTGAATCTTCGCTGTGTGATTTCTTTAGCGGGCTGCGGCGCCGGTTCCGGTGGCTTTTTCTGTTTGTACGTTCCGCAGGAATTCGGCAGCGGTTTCCGGAAGCACGGTGTTAATGAACATACCGGAGCCCAGCTCGAAGCCGGCAATGCGTGTGAGCCGAGGTATCACGCTCACGTACCAATGAAAATGCCGGGCGGCAGCATAATCGGAGGGGCTGCTGCGGATGGTGAAATTAAGATCGGGGTTTTCAAGCCCTACGTAGATCCTGGCCAGCAGACTGCGCAGGACGTGGGCAAGATCGGCAATCTCACTGGGGGAAATATCGCCGAAGCTGGCCATGTGGCGGAGGGGAACGATATGAGTCGCGAACGGCGTGGCCGAGGCGAAAACCTCCATTGCGACGAAATGGTCAGTCTTCAAGACAATGCGTATCTGCTCCGCGATCTCACGTTCCACCATATGACAGTACATGCACTTTCCCTCGTCGTCGTAGTAGAGCAGGGCCTCGTGCAGCCGATGCCGCACCTGGCTGGGAATCACGGGAGTTGCGATCAATTGGGAATGCGGATGCTGCTGACTGGCACCGGCATCGGCGCCGTGGTTCTTGAAGATTGTGACGTGGTTAATGCGGTGGTCCATGCTCAGGAGGTTGTAGCGTTCCCGGTAGACGCGAAGAATGTTGGCCACCTGCGCCTCCGGCTGCAGCGCCATAGTGCAGGAGTGGTCTGGACTTTCGATGATGACTTCGTGAATTCCGAAGCCCTCGATGCGCCGCCACACGTCCTGCCGGCTGCGGGTGGGCTGAACGTTGCTGGAAAGTGCGGCGAACTTGTTGGGGATCACTCGTACCAACCATGGCTTGCTGGCGTTCGCCGGGAACCGCATGACCTCGATCGGAGCCTTACTTTCGTTGCCCGGACAGAAGGGACAGGTTTCCACAAAAGCGGGCACGGATTGTGTTGGCCGGTGAGTAGCTAACTCCTCGGGGCGTTTGGCGCGTTCGGTGGCGATGATTACCCATTCCTTGGTGAAAAAGTTTTGGCGCAACTCGGGCACGGTAATCCTCCAGCATCTTTATCGGCTGGAGCTGCGCGGCGCTAAAGTGACCGAAGATTTTCAGCTTCGGGAACGACACGGAAGTGGCTGCCATTTCGGTATTTTGCGGGCTTTGCCGCCATGTGGAATGCTGAGTTGCTCCCTTTTCACAAGCATTTCGCGATCGGAGCCTGTTGTAGAATTCAAAGTACCTTCTTATGAGCAATAAAATTCCTGTGGGGATTCTGGGCGCGACCGGCGTAGTCGGGCAAAGGTTTATCCAGATGCTGGAGCGTCATCCGTGGTTTGAAGTGGCGTGGCTGGCCGCGTCCGACCGTTCTGAGGGCAAGATCTATTCCGAGGCCGCGCGTTGGCGGTTGAAGACGCCGATTCCGGCAAACGTGGCGGCGATGAAAGTCGCGCCAGCCACTCCCGAGGGCGCTCCGAAGATAATTTTTGCGGCACTCGATGCCTCGATTGCCGCCGAGATGGAACCGCGCTTTGCCGAGGCAGGCTGTGCCGTGGTTTCGAATTCCAGCGCGCTTCGCATGCAGTCGGATGTGCCGCTGGTGATCCCGGAGGTGAATGCCGGGCATATCAAGCTGATTGACGGGCAGGCATGGCGGAAAAAATCCGGCGGCTATGTTGTGACTAATCCCAACTGCTCGGCGATTGGGCTGGTGCTGGCGTTGGCGCCGTTGCAGCGCGCCTTTGGCCTGGAAGCGGTGATGGCTGTAACGATGCAGGCGGTGAGTGGCGCGGGGTATCCGGGCGTGGCGTCGCTCGACATTTTGGGCAATGTGATTCCCTACATCCGCAACGAAGAAGAAAAGATGGAAGAGGAAACGCTCAAGCTGCTGGGGCAGATGAACGGAACGAAAATTATTCCCGCGGCTTTTGCGATGAGCGCGCAATGTAATCGCGTGGCGGTAGAGGACGGGCACACCGAATCGATTTCAGTGCGGCTGAAGACGAAGGCCAAGCCGGAGGAGATTATCGAGGCTTGGACCAGCTACCGCGCCGAGCCGCAGGAGTTGAAGCTGCCCAGCGCTCCGGAACGTCCGGTGATTTATTTGACGGAGAATGACCGTCCGCAACCAAGGTTCGATGTGGACATGGGAGCGGGTATGAGTACAGCGGTGGGCCGGCTGCGGCCGTGCGGCGTGCTGGATTGGAAGTTTACCGTGCTATCGCATAATACCATCCGCGGAGCCGCAGGCGCGGCTGTGCTGAATGCAGAGTTGCTCAAGGCCAAGGGCTACCTTGCGACTGCCTAGAATGAAATCCGAGCCGCGTGTTTGTCGTCGGCATTCCCATAATCCCGCATGCGAGTCACGCCGATGATCGTCATGAAATTCGGCGGCACCTCAGTGGAGGACGCGCGGGCCATCGAGCGCGTGGCTGCGATCGTAAAAGACCGGCTGCCGCAGAAGCCAGTGGTGGTGGTGAGCGCCATGGCCAAGGTTACCGACACGCTGCTTGCCATGGCGCGCGCTGCTGGCGCGGGGGAACGCAAGACGGCGCTTAAACTTTGCCGATCTCTTCAGGAAAGACATTACACCACAGCCAGTGAATTGCTGGGTACGGCGCTGTTCACCGACTTCCACTCAGAACTTGGAACCGACTTCGAGGGGCTCGATGAACTGCTGCGCGGTATTTCCGCAGTGGGTGAGATTACTCCGCGAACCACCGACCATGTGGCCGCTTATGGTGAAATGCTTTCCGCAAAGATTGTGGCGGCGGCGTTTTCGGCGCATGGCTTAAATGGCGCGCATGTGGACTCGCGCGAAGTGCTGGTCACCGACAGCAGCTACATGCAAGCGGTACCGCAGACGGAAGAGACCAACGAGCGGCTGCAGAGTAAAGTGAAGCCCCTGATTGATGCCGGCAAGGTTCCGGTAATGGGCGGCTTTATTGGGGCGAACCGTGCGGGGATCACGACGACGATTGGACGCGGCGGCTCCGATTTTTCGGCGGCGATTATTGGCGCGGGCCTGGAAGCCGAGCGTATTGAGATCTGGACCGATGTGGATGGAATTTTGACTACCGATCCGCGCATTTGTCCGGACGCGCGGCGGATTAAGGTGATCAGCTTCGATGAAGCGGCGGAACTGGCGTACTTCGGCGCCAAGGTGCTGCATCCGGCGACCGTGCTGCCGGCCATTCAGAAAAATATTCCGGTGTATGTGCTGAATTCGCGCAACCCTTCGTGCGAGGGGACAAAAATCATTACGCGCGCACCGCAGGGCAAAAATGTTTTTAAGGCGATCGCGGTGAAAAAACGGATCACCATTGTGGATGTGGCCGCACCACGCATGCTGCTGGCTCACGGATTCCTGCGGGCGATCTTCGAGGCCTTTGACCGGCACAAAGTTGCGGTTGACGTCGTTTCGACTTCGGAGGTTAGCGTTTCGCTTACTGTGGATTCGAACCAGGCCATTCCGGCGCTCGCCGCCGATCTGGCTAAGCTGGCCGACGTAAAATACGAGGGCCGGAAAGCCATCGTGTGCCTGGTGGGCGAGAGCCTGCGGGATAAGCCGGGTGTGGCCGCGCTGGTGTTTGGTGAATTGGCGGACAAGAAGATTCGCATGATCTCGCAGGGCGCGTCGGAGATTAACTTGACGTTTGTGATCGAGGAAGATGAAGTGCCGGAAGTGATTCAGCGTTTGCATAAGACATTTTTTGCGGATTTGGATCCGGAAGTGTACGCGTGAACTTCGGTTTTTGTGGATAGTGATGCGGTTTGGCTTACGCGTTGGGCCGGTTGGGCGGGAGATCCTTCGCTCCGCCTGAAGAACGGCTTCGCTCAGGATGACAATCGTTGAAAAAGTTAAAGTAAACAAAATTTATATGAACGTTCTTCTTCTCGGCCGCGGAAAGACTGGATCGCTGGTGGCGCAAGTGGCGCGGCAACGCGGGCACAGCATACAGGTCGTAGGTGCCACGGAGAATGCTGCATGCGCGGCTCTTACTGCGGATAAGCTGAATGGAATTGATGTGGTGATCGATTTCACCGCACCTTCCTGCGTGGTCGGCCATATCGAGGCATGTATTGCGGCGGGCAAGAATATGGTGGTCGGCACTACTTCGTGGCACGGGGAAGTCAATCGGGTGAGAAAGTTGGTTGAAAGCCGTGGCACGGGATTTATTTATGCTGCTAATTTCTCTATTGGCGTAAATCTTTTTCTCGACGTCGCGCGCGCCGCGGCTGCGGCTCTTCGGCACGACTACTCCGGACAGATCTTCGAGCGGCATCATGCCCAGAAAAAGGACGCTCCGTCGGGGACGGCGATCGCCATCCAACGTGTAATCCGCGATGCCAGCGGCGAGGGCAAGAGTGAAGGGCTGGAGATCACTTCGTTTCGCGAAGGTGAGGTTGTGGGTATGCACGAGGTGGTGCTTGAATCTGCTGCTGACCGAATTTATTTGTGCCACGACGCCAAGTCCCGACAAGGTTTCGCCGATGGCGCCGTGCGCGCGGCGGAGTGGGTTTCCGGCAAGAAGGGTTTTTACGAGTTTAAGGATGTTTGGCGAGAGTTGTAGGGAGCCAAGAATGCATGGCCAAAAGAAAAGACGCAAACGCTCCATGGAGGGCCTGATCGAGGTGGATGGAATTCGGCTCTCGTGGCAACTACTCAGCGAGCCGCAGCGGACCAGCGAGGATGGTTACAAAGGTCTCCGCATCTCAATTCGCAGGGAAGACGGTGCCCACCGGGAACTCATTTTGGAGTATCCAATGCCGAACAAACGTACCGGAAACGGCTCACTCCAACTCCCGCAACGCCCAAACTTTTCCGAGAAAACAATTGACAACGGAATTCGCCAAGCAATGATGAGCGGATGGGAGCCGGAGTCGCGTGGAAAAGCTTTTGTACTTAAAGTCGTGAGCTAGTGCACGGTTCCCCTCACAGGCGCATTCGCGTTATCTTATTAGCATGCAACTCCGTGGCTGCGGCACTGCACTTGTAACGCCTTTTCATCAGGATGGCTCTGTTGACGACGCTGCCCTGCGCAATCTGGTGGCGTGGCAGATTGAGTCCGGCATCGATTTTCTCGTTCCCTGCGGAACCACGGGCGAGACGCCTACGCTCACGCGTGATGAATGGCTGTACGTGATCTCAACGACGATTGAAGTGGCCGCCGGGCGTGTGCCCATTGTGGCGGGAGCGACTTCTAACTCCACGCAGGATGCGGTCGAAAAAGCCAAAGAGGTTGCGGGGCGGCACGGGGTCGACGCGATTCTCACCGCTTCTCCGTATTACAACAAGCCCACGCAGGAGGGGCAGTACCGGCACTTCAAGGCGATCGCCGAGGCCGTGGGGGACAAGCCGGTGATTCTTTACAACGTGCCTGGCCGCACTGGATCGAATCTGGAGCCAGCAACGCTGGCGCGACTGGCGGAGATTCCAAACATTGTTGGCGTGAAGGAAGCCAGCGGCAACTTGACGCAGGTCGCCGAGATGATCAACATGGTGCCCGAGACATTTCTGGTTTTCTCCGGGGATGATGCCGTTACGTTGCCGGTGATTGCGCTGGGTGGCGTGGGAGTGGTTTCGGTGGCGTCGAATGAGATTCCGCACGAGATGGCGGCGATGACGCGAGCTGCGCTCGACAATGACTGGACTACGGCGCGCAGCATTCATCGCAAGTATCTGCCGTTGATGCAGGCGAACTTTATCGAGTCGAGTCCGCTGCCGGTGAAGGCGGTGCTCGCGATGATGGGCAGAATCGAAGAGAGCTATCGCCTGCCGCTGTTGCCCATGCGCCGTGACACGCGATCGAAGCTGCAGAAAATTGTCACGGAAGTTGGGCTGATCGCGAAACCGGCTGCGCCCGCTCCGGAAGCACAAGAGTTTTATATCTATGAAAACTGGGCTGCCGGGCCGCATAAGATCGTGCTGCATCGCGGATCGTGCGGACAATGCAACCAGGGCAAGGGCCGTCCGGCGGGGCATGACGCCAACCATGCGCGCTGGCACGGACCGTACGCGACTCTGGCTTTAGGACGCGCTGCGGCGCACAGTATGAGTGGGGTACTGATTCGGAGTGAGTGTAAGTGCGTGTAATACAAAAGTAAGAATGTGCTCACTTTAGGTTTTACTTCTAACTTTTGACTCCTGCATTTCCTTTATACTTTCCCGGCATGCAATCCTTGAAAACTTCCATCGAGCGTCTGGCCGCGCAGGGCGAGGTTGAGCACAATCCCGAGGCGCGGCAGGCATTTTTTGAATTTCGTGACGCGCTTACGCAAGGCAAGATCCGTGCCGCGGAAAAAATCGACGGACGCTGGGTGGTCAATACCTGGGTGAAACACGGCATTTTGCTGGGCTTCCGACTGGGTGAACTGGCCGAATCGGGCAGTGCGGGGCTGACATTTGTCGACAAAGACACCTTCCCTGCCCGGCGGTTTTCCGTGGCCGATCGCGTGCGCGTCGTGCCCGGCGGATCGTCGGTGCGCGTGGGAGCGTATGTGGCGCCGTCGGTAATCTGCATGCCGCCGATGTTTATTAACGTTGGCGCTTACGTAGATGAAGGCACCATGGTCGATTCTCATGCACTGGTAGGTTCGTGCGCGCAGGTGGGCAAGCGCGTGCATTTGAGCGCTGCGGCGCAGATCGGTGGCGTGCTCGAACCGGTGAATGCGTCGCCCGTGATTATTGAAGACGATGTGCTGGTCGGCGGCAACTGCGGCGTATATGAAGGCACGCTGGTTCGCGCGCGGGCTGTGCTGGGCGCAGGAACGATCTTGACGCGATCGACGCCGCTCTACGATTTGGTACGCGATGAAGTTTACCGTGCTACGCCGGAGGCTCCGCTTGAAGTTCCGGAGGGTGCGGTGGTAGTGCCGGGATCGCGTGCTGTGAAAAAGGGCGCGGCTGCGGAGATGGGAATCTCTTTGTATACGCCGGTGATTGTGAAGTACCGCGATGAGAAGACGGATCGCGGGATCGAGTTGGAAGATTGGCTGCGGTGATCGACACTCAGACCGATGATGCAGGCTTAACCCGACAGCAGATTCCTCTCTTGTCTCGCCGCGCTTGGGCGCGGCTACGCCTGCGTTCGGAATAACAAGAGTTTAACTCAGCGCGACAACTAGCTTTTTCGCTCCATCTCTGCCGACCTGAACTTGCGCAAGTTTCTGCACGACGAAATCGGCTTCGCTCAGGGCTGATGCGGGATATGTGCTGGTGAGGCCGATCACTTTCATTCCGCCGGCGTGGGCGGCGCGGATTCCGGCGGGCGCGTCTTCGATTACCAGGCATTCTTTTGGATTCGCACCCAACTGCTCGGCTCCCTTCAAATACGGCTCTGGATGAGGTTTTCCGTTGACCACGTCATCCGCGGTGATCATGACCTTGGGGAGTGGAATTGCAGCAAGCTTGAGGCGGGCGGTTGCGAGCTGACGCGATCCCGAGGTAACCACGCCCCAGAAGCCTTCGGGAATCGAGCGGACTAGATCGATAGCGCCGGGCATTACCGCGACTCCGTCGTGGTCGGCGGCTTCGCGTTTTTCCAGACTACGTACCTCGGCTTCCGCATCGAGCTGCGGGGCGACAGTTCGAATGACCTCGACAGCGCGGACACCGTGCGCAATAGCGATCACCTTCTCTTCGTCAATGCCGCGCTCGTGGGCCCAGATGCGCCACTGCCGTCCCACGGAGCCGGTGGAATCGACGAGAACTCCGTCGAGATCGAAGAGGATAGCTGAACAACTGAAGGTAGGCATTCTTTTTTTTATCACATCAACCGTTAGCGGGAAGGTGCCGGCAGAATTTGCGGGTCTTGCTGCTCCAATGCAGCCTGCTGCGCTTGCTGACGAAGTTGCAGGTGGCGCTGTCGGAAGTGAGCTTTGGCGCGCTCGCCCCAGGCGCGTACAAACCAGTAGTTCAAGGCGGCGCCTATGGCGGAACTGGTAAGCGGAATCAGGCGCCCAGCCCACTTCTCCACGACTTCAGCGCTGGCGCGGGCGGCGATGCGCTGGATCACGCGGGGCACGAATTTGTTGACGACTTCTTTCTCTAATAGTTCGCGGCTGATGTCGACTCCGGCCGCGCTGGCCGCGGCGATCCATAGCTCGGCGATTTCATCGTCGGTGCTGAATTGAAAGCCATAAACCAAGCTCAGCTTCTGGATGGTGCGCATGGTGATGGCAGAGAGCACTCCTAGATCGGGGAATATGGTGATCAATCCGCCGAGCCCAAAACCAGCACCTTCAACCGCGGCGAGTTTCATGCCGCTGCGGATGATCTCATCGGCAACTACATCGATTTCACCCATCTCGAGGGAATACACTCCGTGATAGCCGCTGATGGGCAATCGGTAGGCGGTGCGCAATTGCAGCAGAAACTTGCCGGGATCGACCTGGACTGTGGAGTAGGCGCGAGTCAATGCTTTCGTTAGGGTCTTCTCTACGCGCCTACGAAGCCAGGATTTGGATTCAACGTCAGCCATTAATTTACGTTACCTCATCGAGATGGAGAATGCCATCGGTCGGCCAGCAAACGCGGCCTATCCGCCAACCCTCGTCCTATTAGTTGCATGTGCTAGCATTACTGTTACCAAAAATAATGCCAACTGGAAAATTGCAGATCATCCCCTTGGGGGGCCTCGGCGAGTTCGGTATGAACTGCATGGCGGTCCGCTGGGGCGACGATATTATCGTCATCGACGCCGGCCTGATGTTCCCGGAAGCGGAATTGCTCGGTGTCGACATTGTTGTCCCGGATATTTCTTATCTCATCGAGAATCGCCAGCGAGTGCGCGGAATCGTCCTTACCCACGGCCATGAGGACCACATTGGCGCGCTGCCGTGGATTCTTTCCGAACTTAAGGTGCCGGTGTGGGGCACGGAATTCACGCTGGCCTACGTGGAAGACAAGCTCGACGAGCACGGCCTGCTGGAAGATGCCGACTTACGCGAGATGCGTGCCGGCGAGCGATTTAAGGCCGGCGTGTTCACGGTTCATCCTATTCGCGTGACGCACAGTCTGGTGGATTGTGTTGCGCTCGCGATTCATACGCCGCTGGGCGTGATCATTCACACTGGCGATTTCAAGGTCGATCCGACACCGACCGATAACCATCTTTTTGATTTGCATTCGTTTGCCGAGTACGGCAAACAAGGCGTGCTGGCGCTGTTTCAGGATTCCACCAATGTTGAGCGCAAAGGCTACACGCCCAGCGAACGCGCCGTGCGGCGCAAGTTTGATGAAGTTTTTGCGCACACCCAGCGGCGGCTGTTTATTTCGTGCTTCTCTTCTTCGATTCACCGTATTCGATTAGCTGTGGAACTGGCTCACCAGCATGGGCGCAAAGTGGCCTTCATTGGCCGCTCGATGAACAACTCGGCGGAAATCGCGGAGGATCTTGGGTATCTGGAAATTCCTGATGGGCTGGTGATCAATCCCGGCGACATGAAGAATTTTCCGCCGGAAAAAGTCTGCGTGATGATCAGCGGAACGCAGGGTGAGCCCATGTCGGCGTTATCACGCGCGGCGGTCGACAATCATAAGCATGCCAAGATCGAGAAGGGCGATACGGTCGTGCTTTCGTCCCGCATTATTCCCGGCAACGAGAAGACGATCTACCGCATGATCGATCACCTGTTCCGCCGCGAGGCGTACGTGATTTATGAGGACGGCACTTCGCCTCCCATCCACGTAAGCGGGCATGCGAGTCAGGATGAACTGAAGCTGATCATCAACCTGGTAAAGCCGAAATACTTTATTCCCGTCCACGGCGAGTACCGGCAGTTGAAGCTGCACGCCGAAATGGCGGGAGCGATGCACAGCTCGGTCGGCAAGGTGATGCTGATTGAGAGCGGCGATGTTCTCGAAATCGATGAACACAACGCCCGCAAGGTGGGAAAAGTCAACGTAGGCCGCGTGTGCATCGATTCCGGATCGCGCACGGATGTGGTTGAGGATTTGATTATTAAAGATCGGCGGCACTTGAGCGAAGACGGCATTGTGCTGCCCATTATCGCCATCAATAAGCTTTCCGGGCGCGTCGAGACTGCGCCGGAGATTGTGACGCGCGGCTTCAATCCTGGCGAAGACGGCTTGCTGGATGGCGCCCGGCGCATCGTTGAGGATACGCTGGCGCACTCGAGCGAGGAAGAAAAAGCGGATTACGGCGTGATCAAGGAAAAAATCCGTGCTGATTTGAAGCGTTATATTTCCAGACAGACGCAGAAGCGGCCGCTGATTATGCCGGTGATTTTGGAGATTTAAGCTATGCCGGTTCAAGATTGATCTTGTCTCCGCCAAATGTTATATTTTCGGCGTCCGATAGTGAGGTGGTTTTATGAAGTTCTACTCCTTACTAGCAGTATCCCTCCTTCTCACCTGTACCCTTGCGGCTCAAGAGTCAGAGCCTTTGCGCGGACCTGACGGCGGCACGCACTACCGCGTCGACGGCATCAGAGTCCTTCCCGTCACCGGAAGACCGTTTTCCGGCAGGAGCACTACCGAGTGGACTCGCAGCCTCGAAGACGGAAGCGTCGTCACAACTCATCTCTACGCGATGGTTGCGCGGGACAGCCAAGGGCGGATTTACCGCGAACGTCGCCACTTCGTCCCGGCCAATTCAAACGAGCAACCCAGACTGGAAGCCATAATTCTTTTTGACCCTGCCGCCCACACGCGAACAGCCTGCGAGATTGCGGCTCGTCGTTGCATAGTCACCGGCTATCGCGCGCCCACTTCATTTACGCCGGTGCCTGCCGGGCCATTCGACAACGGGAAGCGTGAGCTTTCCCGCGAGAGCCTGGGCTCCAACGTTGTCGATGGCTTCAATGTGGTTGGTACGCGGGAGACGATTTCGATCAACGCTGGTGTGGTGGGAAATAGCCAGCCACTGGTGACTACGCGAGAGTTCTGGTACTCGCCCGACCTGCAAGTGAATTTGTCCATCACCCGTAAAGACCCGCGGGAAGGCATTCAGGTGATTCGTGTGATGGATGTCTCGCACTCTGAGCCCGACCCGGCGATGTTCCAGATTCCCACGGGCTTTGTCGTCGAAACGCCCCGTTCTACGAAAACCGAAAACTGAGCGATACCCTGGCATAGAGCGCGTCGCCGTATATATTTAAAATCTATGCCTATGGTCACTGTGGCAGAAATCAAGCAGGCCCAAGCCCGCCTCGTGGGCGTTGCTGTTCGAACGCGCTTGATCGAATTCAGCCATCCAGAATCCGACAGCCGCAAACTCTTCCTCAAGCCCGAAAATCAACAACCTATCGGCGCCTTCAAACTTCGCGGTGCCTACAACAAGATCGCGTCACTTTCAGACGCGGACCGCAAGCGCGGAGTCATTACCTATTCCAGCGGCAACCACGCGCAGGGTGTGGCTTATGCGGCGCGTGCGCTGGGAGCGAAGGCTGTGATCGTAATGCCCGGCAATGCGCCTGCGATAAAGCGCGAAGCTACGGCGGCGCTGGGTGCGGAGATTGTTCTTGTTGGCCCGGGCAGCGCTGAGCGCCAGGTTAAGGCTGAAGAATTGGCGGCGCGGCATGGATACGTGATCGTGCCTCCCTACAACGACGAGCAGATTATTGCCGGACAGGGAACGTTGGGCCTGGAGATTCTTGAAGACCTGCCGGAGGTGGAAGAGGTTCTCGCGCCGGTAGGCGGCGGAGGCCTGATCAGCGGCGTGGCTGCGGCGATTAAGTTGAGCAAGCCTTCAGTGAAGATAATCGGCGTGGAGCCGGAGTTGGCCGGCGATGCGCAGGCCAGCTTGCGCGCGGGAAAGATTGCGCAGTTCCCTGCCGAGCAAGTTTCGCGCACAATCGCCGACGGGCTGCGCACACAAAGTGTGGGGCCCATTAACTTCGATCACATTCGGCGCTACGTGGATGACATTGTAACTGTGACTGAAGATGAGATTCGCGAGGCGATGCGAATGCTGGTGTTGAATCCCGAGACCGTAGCGGAACCCAGCGGAGCCGTGGCCACGGCGGGCTTCCTGTTCCATCGCGACCAGCTTCCACGAACGAAATTAAACGTCGCCATCATTAGCGGTGGAAATGTTGACCCTGCGATGCTTGAGGAGTTGCGTCGCAGATAACGGATTACTTTGAACGTGTAGCGATCATCCAGCGTCGTAAGGCAACGACAGACCAGACAGCCTCCACCAAGCCAAATGGCCACGCTCCCTGCAGAAAGCCGTAGATCGAGCCCAGGGCGCATGATCCGGCAAAGGCCAGAATGAACCAGCGGCTCCGCGCTTCCAGGGCGTAGCAGACCAGCATTGCGGTTACTGCGAACAGGCCGAAGATGGTTAGTGGTGTCATGAATTGTAAGTACTGCCGGGTAGCACTCAAAAATGAAAAATCAAGTCACTCGCTGCCGTAAGCTGATTATGCCGCCGGCCGTTATCGTAAGCCGTCACATCCCAGGCGCGCTCAAATCGCAACTCAGGACGCAACTGCACGGTTGAGCCGATCCAATGGCACCACATGATGGTGTTCTCTGAGTATTTGGTCGCGTAGCCGGTGCGCTGGCCTTTTTTGTCGTCGAGAAAATCGCTGCGAAAGGATAGGAAGTCGTGCGCCGAGAGTTCTTTCTGTAAGAAATTCACCACAGCATATTCGGGAGCGGTGCAACGCTGATCTCCGGGCAGGCAATAAGCAGCGTTCGCGCCGGTTTCGGGCGCAATCGAGCCGCCGATGGCAGGCACATCGCGCTCATACATGTACCAGGATTCAGTTGCCATGTGCACCGTCTTTGAAAACTTGTGATACCAAGTCGCGTCATACTGCTGCAGATTGTTGTAGGCGTATTTCCCGTTGTTGATTCCGTTGGCGCAGGCGTAAAAATTGTCATTCACTGATTTCGTCGTATAACTCACGCAGGCCGTACCGGAGGGCTTCGCGTCTGGAGTCCACAAGGCTACATCGTGGCCGCCAGTTATCCCAAGCTGCACCAGCCACTGTTCGTTCAGCTTGAACGTTGCAATCAGACCCGTGTCGGTAAAGGGATCGATCGCATATAGTAGCGAGTGGCTGAAAATGTAATTGTTCGGCGCGAGTTGGGCTTCGATCCCCGGCACGGAAATATATCGTCCCACCCTGATGTTCATGCCTTGCGCAACCTGTGGAATGTAAACGTCGACATACTCCAGCGTAGGATCAAAACCATATTCATGATGATCGTTCACCCACGCACCGCTTAGATAACCTTTCCCTGTCGTAAAGCGATAGTCCGTGCCGTAGAGCGCAGTGAGGTGATAGCCCCAGTCGATGTGGTCGCGCTGCACGGAATCTGGCAGCCGCTCTGCGTAGAGAACAAGTTGATTCAACTCAAAACGATTGGCATAAACATCGTTTGCCTCAGGCGCATTGCTCTGCGAAGACGTGCTGAAGTTCAGCGTGGGGTCGATCCATCCATATAGTTTTGTGCGGCTCTTCGCTTGGTTGATGGCCGTCATCAGCGGGTAGCTGTTTGAATCCGGTTCTCCAATCACCGGCGAGCCGCCATACGACCAATCTGAATTTGGAAACGGTGGCGAATCCAGCGGCGATGGAAGTCCGCGGCGCTCCGGCGGTGGCGCGGGCGCCGGTGGCGGAGCGGGTGGCCGCCAATCCTGGCGATAAAACTCAGCCCAGCGCGCGAAGAAACTTTGTTTCTTCTCAACGTTCGCCTTCGGCGCTTCGGGCGGCGGTTGGTTCGGAGTGCCCTGTTGTCCCAGCGACAGATCATGCAACAAGAAAATGACGCAAACAAGTAAGAGCAAAGAGCAGCGGCAGCGCTCGAACTTATTCTTTAGGTGCATGAGTTAAATGGAAGGCCGTGTTCACCAGGCCGACGTGGGAAAACGCCTGTGGGAAATTGCCGAGCTGGCATTTGGCAACGGGATCATATTCTTCCGACAAAAGCCCGACATCATTCCGGACTTCCAGCAACCGCTCGAACATTCGAACGGCCTCTTCATGGCGCCCCTGCAGTTCGTAATTATCGACCAGCCAGAATGAACAAGGCAGAAAAGTTCCTTCTCCATGGGGCAGGCCGTCGACGGCGGGATCCTGCGTGTATCGCCCGACGAAACCATTTTTCATTAAATGGGTTTCAACGGCCTTGACTGTGCCTATCACTCGCGGATCGCTGGCCGGCAGAAAGCCGACCAGTGGCATCATCAGGATGCTGGCATCGAGGTGTTTGCCTCCGTAATACTGCACGAAGGAATTCAGGTTTGGATCAAAACCCTGGCGACAAACCTGTTCATGGATGGTCGCCCGAAATTTCTTCCAGTGCGGAAGATCGATCGTGAACCGGCCCTTTTCCGCCGACCTAACCACGCGATCGACCGCAACCCACCCCATCATCTTGGAGTGGACGAAATGACGCCGCGGACCACGCACCTCCCAAATGCCCTCATCGGGACGCTCCCATCCCGTCTCCAGAAAATTCATCATGGCCAGCGCGATTACATTGCGTGAATGTTTTGGTGGCTCCAGCCCCGCTTCGCGGGCCTGAAATAGCGCATTGGCGATCTCCCCAAAAATATCCAGCTGATATTGCGTGTAGGCCGCATTGCCGATGCGCACCGGCGCGGAGTTTGCATATCCCGGCAGCCACGGCAACTCCAATTCCGTGAGCCGGCGTTCACCGTGAAGTCCGTAAACAATGTTGAGTTCCGAAGGACTGCCGGCAACTGCCCGCAGCAGCCATTCCCGCCACTCCCGCGCCTCTTCGAGATATCCGGCGTTCAGGAAAGATTGCAGCGTGAACGTCGCATCGCGCACCCAGCAAAAACGATAATCCCAGTTCCGCACACCGCTCAACAATTCGGGCAATGAGGTTGTCGGTGCGGCTACGATGCCGCCCGTAGGCAAGAATGTCAGCGCTTTTAGCGTGATCAGCGAGCGCAGCACAGCATCTCGCCATTTGCCTTGATAAGTGCAGCGATCGGACCACTCCCGCCACCACTTCTCCGTATTCTGAATCGCCGCGCCAACATTCACCGGCTTGGGTTCTGTCTGGTGCGAGGGATACCAGGTCAGATCGAACGAAACCTTTTGTCCTTCCGCGACGGTGAACTCCGCCTCCGTCTTCATGTTTTCACCATGCAGTTGAACATCGGATCGCAGGCGAATCATGTCAGGGCCGGCAATGGCAGAAATTCCATTGTCATTCCGCCGCACCCACGGCACTACAGACCCGTAGTCGAAGCGAATCACCAGTTCAAGTTTCATCCGGATCTGGCCGCGCGTGCCCGTCACGACGCGCAACAGCTCGGGCATTCCGGTGCGCGGGATCATGCAATCGACCAGAGTAGCCGATCCGTTTTCCGCCTCAAATTCCGTCTCTAGAATCAGAGTGCCTTCGCGATATCGCCGGCGAATGGCGCGAACCGGCTCGGCCGGCGTGATGGACCAATGCCCGTTTTTATCGGTTCCGAGCAGGGCGGCAAAACAAGCGGGAGAATCGAAATGTGGAAGACAAAACCAATCTATCGAACCTTGTTTTGAAACTAAGGCGGCGGTGTGACAGTCGCCGATCATCGCATAATCTTCAATCGGTATGGACAGGAATTTCCCTCCGGGAAATCAGGATCGGCAGAGCCCATATTCTCTCATAGAAATTTCAGCGCTCCTCGGGTGGATATCTCGATGCGCGCTCCTGGCTTTTGCCTCGTGTATTGGCAGTTTTTAACAGAGGCGTAATGAGCGAGTGCTAGATTTTTCGACATTCGGGGCGAGGGGCCGTGCTAGATGCTTTCAACTTTCAGACCAGGAGATTTCCCTATGCCAACAGAACTCAAAAGATGCGAACATCACAGTTCGCTGAAACGGACAATGGCAGCAATCGCTATCGGCGTCATTGTCGCCTCGATCCCAGTCGCTGCGCAAACACCCGCGAACACCACCAGAGTTGAACCATTCTTTCTTCCGGGCAACCTCGTCGTCAGCCGCACTGTGTATGACAACAACCCTAACAACGTTCAGGTTGGCGAGATCCTTCCTCCCAATTGCGCGAGCACACAAGGCGGATGCGGAGCTCCCACCGGCGCACCCTATAACGGCGCCTATCCATTGGTATGGAACGATGACGCCTACGACGGGAGCTTTGGAATCACTTCTAAGATTTACCTCGATCAAATGGCTCCTTTCGGTTCGGTGATTAACAGTCTTGAGGTTCCAAATAGCTTGGTGGTGGGACCATCCTCCGATCAGATGGTCACGAGCTTCAGTTCAAAATCCGAACTGGCGTTGAACCTCTCAACCGACGGCCTATATCTGACGTTCGCCGGCTATGTTGCGCCTATCGACGTACTCGATGCGTCCAACGCGAACACGCCTGGAGCCGTCGATCCAACCAATCCGGTGGGGGAGAATGTTCTTCGCGCCGAAGCGCAGGTCGATGCCTTCGGGAATTTCCAGTTCACAGAAACGAATGCGTATAGCGGCAATAACGGACGCGCTGTCATCTTGAATAACCTCGACGGTGCAGATTTCTTCTACACCTCCGGAAATGCGGGAAACGGCAGCAACCCGCAGCCAGATGGCATCATCCTCGGCGCGGGGACACAGATCATCAGCCCGGCGAATGCGCTGGAAAACAAGCAGAATCCGTCCACGCCGACTCCGGTTGGCAGCTTCAATATCACTCAACTCGGATATAAAGCGGACAAGATCGGCAAGGACGACAACTTCCGCGGCCTGACCATTTTCAACAACGTGCTGTACTACTCCAAGGGAAGCGGAAGCAACGGCGTGAACACGGTGTATTTCCTCGACACGACTGGCTCGGCGTGTCCCACCGGCGTCGGCGTGCCGTCTACATCGGCTACACTGCCCACCGTTCCTCTCCCTTACAACATCAACAATCTCCAGGCCGACGGCCTTCCCAGCAACATGTGCATCCTCGACGGATTCCCGGCTGTTCCTAACAAAGAAGCTACTGCTACGGCGTACCCCTTCGGCATCTGGTTCGCGAATGCCACCACTGTTTATGTGGCGGACGAAGGCGATGGCTATACCGGCGGAACGGATCTCTACACGCATGCGGCGGCTCAAACCACGGCCGGCTTGCAGAAGTGGGTCTTCAATTCGTCCACGAGTACCTGGAACCTTGCCTACACCCTGCAAACTGGATTGGGCCTAGGTGTGCCCTATAGGGTTCCGAAATATCCGACCGGAAACAACCCCGGCACGGGCCTTCCGTGGGCACCGGCGTCGGACGGCCTCCGCAACATTACTGGGCAGATACTTGGCGATTACGCTGCAATCTGGGCGATCACTTCTACCATTAGCGGAAATGGAGATACCGGCGCGGATCCCAATCGACTCGTGCTGATATTGGATTCTCTGTCGAACACGGACCCCACAGTGGCTGCACATGAAGAATTCTTTACCGTTCGCGAGGCAACGTTTGGGCAGGCGTTGCGCGGAGTTTCGTTCACTCCCGGAAGTTAGCCTAAAGGCAGAAATACCTTTTACACGGCGGGAGCGAGTTCACGGCTCCCGCCATTTTCTTGTCTCCGTAGATACGTGCAGACCATAGCTTGGCGGTCCGTTCGTCCTCCAGTCACTGGCTCCGACTCATCCTTATCATTTCTCCCGCATCAGATTATCCGTAGAATCTTCCCCAGGACTAGAAGGTGACAATGATGACGACAGAATCATGGCGCGGTGCGTGCATTTATAAACTCTTGCTGGCGAGCCTCTTTTTTTGGCCCGCTTCCCTGCTCGCCGAACCGCTCACGCTGCATCAGGCGGTAGAACTGGCCCTGGAACACTCTACAGGAGTGGACATCGCCGCGGCTGACCAACAGCACGCCGCCGCCAGTTACCGCGAACAGCGCAACAGCTACATTCCTCAAATCAACGCGGGAGCTGGAATTGGCTGGACCGATGGTTTTCCACTCAGCCTCGAAGGCTCTGCGCCTTCGCTTTTCAACCTAACAGCGCAATCCGCGCTGCTCAATCCAGCACTGACATATTTTATTCACGCCGCGCAGTCCGACGTCACGGTCAGCAAATTGCACATCAAAGACCAACGCAATCAAATTATTCAGGATACCGTCTTGAGCTATGCCGAACTGGCCAAATGGGCGCGGCGTTTGAGCGGCCTGCGCGAGGCCGAAGCTGCGGCGCTCGAAATGCAATCAGCCGTCGCGCAACGGATCAAAGAAGGGATCGACAGCGAAATGGATGGCACCAGGGCTCGTTTATCCGTGGCGCGTGTGCGTCTACGGTTAGCCGAGGCCAGCGGCGCGGCTGATGTTCTTCGTGAGCACCTTTCCCGTCTGACCGGAGTTCCGGTCGCTTCTATTGAAATCGACTCTGAGTCCATGCCGGCTCTCCCTCCAATCGAAGCGCAGGCAGATTCTCGAGATTCCTTAGACAAGGCCGCGGACTCGAATCCGGCAGTGGAGGCAGCGGTGGAGCATGCACGTGCGCAATATTTGCGGGTGAAAGGGGAACACAGGTCACTATGGCCGAGCATGGACTTTGCCGCGCAGTATGCCAACCTCGCCAGTTACAACAACTATGAAAGTTATTATCAGAAAAACAGCTTTCAGCCCAATAACCTTACGATCGGAGTAGCCCTCCACTTCCCTTTTTTCAACCTTGCCCAGCATGCGCGCGTGCAGGAAGCTGAATCGGAGGCCTTCAAGGCCAAAAAGCAGGCGGAAGCCACTCGCAACCAGGTTTCTGAAGACACATTGCGCCTGCAGCGCTCTGTTACACAAATGCAGGCGGCTCATGATGTGGCCGAGCTTGAGTATGAGATCGCGCAGAAAAACGTGGAAGCCGTACGAACTCGCATGGAATCTTCGGCTGCCAACCTGCACGATCTCGACGACGCCCGTTCGCAGGCCACCGAACGCTTCATTACATTTCAGGATGTCACCTTCGAACTGGAGCGAAGTCAGGTTCAACTACTGCGGGCTACCGGGGAGTTGGAGAACTGGGCTTTGGGAAGCAAATAGAAGCGTGGCGCGACTTAGCAAACAGCAGGTTCCTCACCGGGCCTTCGTCCCGGTTCGTAATGACAAAGGTTTATTGATTATCGACAACCTTCCTCAGCCGCGGATTTCAACACTAATGCCTCTTTTCGCCCGTTCACTGCATCAAACCCTCTATTGGACGACGAACCTGCATAAATACTGCTTTTCCAACACATTGGCGGTATGCGGATGGTAAAATAAGTACTCACCTACTATGCCTCTTAAAACACTATTTTTGAACCCTCCTTCTTTCGAAAACTTTGACGGGGGCGCCGGTTCCCGTTGGCCCGCCACCCGCGAGATTGAATCCTATTGGTACCCGGTTTGGCTGGCTTATCCGACCGGAATGCTCGAGGGGGCGCGGCTGCTGGATGCGCCGCCTCACCATATTTCTGCCGAGCAGACGATTGAAATTGCCAAGGACTATGAGTTTTTGGTGCTCTTCACGTCGACCCCCGGCTTCCCTGGCGACATTGGTCTGGCCAAGGCCATCAAGGCAGCAAATCCGAAGATCAAGATTGCTTTTGTAGGGCCGCACGTCAGCGTGCTGCCGGAAAAGTCTTTGCGGGATTGTCCCGCGATCGATTTCGTAGCACGCAAAGAGTTTGATTACGCCGTAGTCGATTACGCCAAGGGCAAGCCGCTGGAAGATATTCCCGGCATTTCGTTCCTCAAGGACGACAAGATCGTACACAATCCGGATGCGCCACAGATTCAGGATCTGGATGCTTTGCCGCATGTAACCGAGATCTATAAACGCGATCTCGACGTTTCCCGTTACAACGTTCCGTTCCTGTTGAATCCTTACGTCTCGCTCTACACCACTCGAGGTTGCCCGGCGCAGTGCACCTTCTGCCTGTGGCCGCAGACTTTGAGCGGACATCCATGGCGCAAACGTTCCACCGACGACGTGGCCGCCGAAATGGCGAAGGTGAAAGCCTACTGGCCGGAAGTGAAGGAATTCTTTTTTGACGACGATACCTTCAACATCCAGAAGGCGCGCACGATCGAATTGTGTGCCAAGCTGAAGCCGCTCGGCCTGACGTGGTCCTGTACCTCGCGCGTGACCACTGATTTCGAGACGCTCAAGGCGATGAAGGAAGCGGGATGTCGTCTGCTCATCGTGGGCTATGAATCCGGCGATCAGCAGATTCTGAAGAACATTAAGAAGGGCGCCACGGTAGAACGCGCCCGCCAGTTCACCAAGGATTGCCACAAGTTGGGTCTGGTCATCCACGGCGACTTCATTATGGGTTTGCCGGGTGAGACGCACGAGACCATCAACAACACGATTGCTTTTGCGAAAGAGCTAGACGTAGAAACCATTCAGGTTTCCGTGGCTCACGCTTACCCTGGCACCGAGCTTTACGATTATGCCGTGAAGAACGGATTCATGGTGGGCGATAACAAGATGGTCGATGAAGGTGGTCATCAGTTGGCGCACATTCAATATCCGGGGCTGCCCGCGGACGATATTCTTTCCGCGGTTCACCGTTTTTACGACGAATATTATTTCCGGCCGAAGGCTGTGTTCCGCATTTTGAAGAAGGCAGCATTCGACAGCAATGATCGCAAACGCCTCTACAAAGAAGCGAAGACGTTCCTGAAGCTGCGCTCGCAACGCAATAAGCTGGTCAAGCAGCACAGCGACGAGGCGGCCGAACTGGCCAAGGCCTAAGCGGACGCAGGAATAAAGACCTTCACCACGGAGACACCGAGGCACGGAGAAAATCTTCCGACGTTTTTTCTCTGTGACTCCGTGTCTCCGTGGTGAAAGAGTTTTATAGATAAAACCGGTTCTACCAGTGCGGCACCGTTTAAACTTCCCGTGAACTTTCGCAAGTATCTTGTGCTGGCCGGAGTCACGGTCTTCGCCGCGGCCGGAGACTCCATGCTTTCGCATGGGATGAAGCAAACTGGCAGCATTTCCCTGAATCATCTGCAAGGCGTCATCTTCGCTGTGCTTAATCCATGGGTCGCCATTGGAATTCTTCTTCTGCTGGCTTTCTTCGCCACATACATGACTGCGCTTTCCTGGGCCGATCTCACTTACGTTCTGCCCGCAACTTCGCTGGGCTACGTGTTGCTCGCGCTGGTCGCGAGATTTCTGCTGCATGAGCATGTCAGTCCGCTGCGCTGGCTGGGCATTGCCTTGATCACAGGTGGGGTGGGATTTATTGCAGGTGGGCCGGAGATTACTACTCATCCTCATGAAAAACTCGCGGAAGAGGATCGCGCTGCGGTAGCCGTCAGCGGAAGCAAATCATGAAAGCTATCTACACCTGGAGTGCGATCCTCGCTATTGTCTTCGCATCTGTTGTGGGCGATGTGCTGTTGGCTCGCGCTATGAAGCAAGTTGGGGATGTTGGCGCGTTGCGGCGGCGCGTAGGTTTGGTCGCCGTGATCGGGCGGACGCTGGGCAATCCCTACTTTCTCTGCGGTGTGACGGCCATGGCCGTGGCTTTCTTCAGCCTGCTGTTCGCGCTCTCCTGGGGAGACGTTAGCCTGGTCGCTCCCGCCGCCGCGTCTCTCACTTTCATCGGCAACGCCGTGGCTGCGAAAATCTTCCTGCACGAGAAGGTCGATCGGCGGCGCTGGATTGCCGCCGGCCTTGTGGCTGCCGGAGTGGCGCTGCTGGCGGGGTAACCACTGTCTGAGTGCCTAAACTTCGATGTGAAAGATTTACTCATTCTGCTTCAATAATTTGCGCAATTCGACATATGGTCTGAACAGGCTGTGTTCCAAATCCAGGTAATCTCTCCGCAAACCCCCGATAGTTACTACCTTAGCCAGCGAACCAACTTTAAGCAAAACCGCAACTGATACATAGACTTCCCTACGTTGCCTAGAGCGAAATGCTGATGCATTACGGTCGCGACCTCGAAAACCGGACAGTCGTTTCCTACAACTAACCTTTGGGCTAGACATGAGCTTCTCGCGATGAGAAGCGGCATGTAACGTGCAAGGCAGTAGCCAGAGCTTAGCACTGCAGGACTGGCTTATGGTGAAACGATTTGTACTTGTCAAAGTCGTTTCGTTTAGCTTGCTGGTGGTCTGCACGGCAGTATGCCAGAACCAGCGGGAATCGCTTCCAGACGCTCCCTCAGCACAGCCTTCAACCCAGGCACAAAGTCTTGATATTTTCCGCCAACAGGCGCGTATCTCTTTGGCGTTTAGTCCGATGCCGGACTACGCAGCCGTTGAGAGCCAAAGAAATTTCGGCGGCTATGAAACGTTGCCTCATCAGAAACAATCACGCACCATTTTTGACAAGTATCTGACGCCCTCGTCGCACAGGCAATCCAATGATTACTCTATGAGCGAGCGCAGTTTGATGGGCCGAGTCACACATGCAGCTACACGGATTATCGTGACGCGGGATGAGACCGGAAGAGCTCGACTGAATGCCACGTATCTGGTGCGAGCAGTGACCTCAGTGGCTGCCGACACTGCCTCAACACCCTATTGGAGGCGTTCAGTCGGGGAACCATTCAGCGATTTTGGTTCGACCGTAGGCAGTGACGCGGGTATGAACGTATGGCACGAGGTTGGACCCGGCCTGCAGCATTTGATGAAAAACCATGCACCAAGATTTGTCTCCAGAATAGAAGAACACATCGTTCGGCACTAGGTCCGCGACCAGACTCCAAACCTCAATGACGGGCGCTCTGCTCTTCCTGGCGCTGTTCGCTTATAAGCGTAGAGCTCAGCCGTTCAAGATCTGCGCGGTTTGGATATAGCGACTCCAGAACCGCCAGATTGGTTCGAGCAGCACTATATTGTTTGGCCTTCCGCTGATTTTGTACGACCTGAACGCTCTGGGCGAGGATTAGTTGTTCGATCTGGATCGCGACCGCATTCTGCGGGTTGAGCAGCTTCGCGCGCCGTGCCCAGTAGATCGCGCTATCATCTTCCGGATAAATAAGATGTCCCTTTACCAAAGCGGCGCGTGCTTTTTCCACATACATCTCAACCGGCGTGGGACGCGGCGGGATTGTCTGGACGTGATGGGCAACCGAATTAGGTACCGTAACATTCACCTTCGCGGCTTCAGGTTGCTTCAGGGTTACAAGCTTGCCCGTGGGTTGAATAACCGTGTCTGTTGCCGGCTCGAATTATTGGGGCCGTCACGGGCAGAACCGTCACGACCGGTGCGGGCTTCAACCAGAGCAGCATGACTGTTACCACCAGCCCGAGGACTAATAGAAACTCCCACATTGGTTTGGGTTTTGGTTTTGACTTTAGTTTCGGCGACGGTATCAGAGAGGTCGAACTCGAGGTAGCGACCCATCCCCCAACCGGGGCTATTTCTGGTTCCAGAGTCAGTTCGCAGGTCTCTGCATGCAGAATTAGCCCTCCACCCCAGCCTAAAGCCACGAAAATCACCCGCAGGAACTCGCTATCCCAACCCCATGGGGTAAACGCGAGAACAGCAAATAGACCGAACCCCAGAGGAAACGCCAACAGGCAAAGACCAAACAAGATGCCGCGGCTGCGAGTGGAGCCCCAGTGTTTGTCGATGGCGAGTCCGCCAACAAATCCGAAGCCGCTCGATACAAGCGCCATTAGTAGTGTTGTTTCCATCACTAACCGGAGCGTTTGCGGATCGGGAGGTGAACCCGCTGGTATCTGCCTGGCAGCGTACAGAAATGCACCATTCAGGATTCCACAAATCCCGCCAAAAAAAGCCCCGGCAAACGCGCCCTTACTGGCTGCACAGTGGGGTTGGTAATGTATGCCGCGCACCCATGCCGGCCGTCACTTGATACGCTATAAAGCCCCATGCCACCAACTCCGCAATGGACCGCGCATGATCCGTAAGTGCCTTTTCGAGCGCCTGATGAAGTACAACGATGAGCACCGCAATCCCAATGCTACAAACCAGCAGGCGGGTTCGGTCTGCAACTTTCTCCGGCGATATATCGCTGTGTAGGCCCAGGACCAACTCAGTGATCCGGTCAAAAAACACCAGCGTGGCGATGACCATGATTACCACGACATAGGCAAAATGTTCTTCACTGAGCGCAGTAGGTAATCCGGAGAAGATCAAGGAACTGAGCCCGGCGCCACACGCTGCAAAACCAAGTGTCTTCCACCGCGCTCGGCGATTGGAGGAGATCGGGTGAGTAATAGATTGAGTAGCCATGGTGGCTACACCTCCCAAGGAAGCTCTTTAAGTCGTTCAACCGCGGTCGGTAAAGTCGGCTTATAAGCCACCTGATCGAGAAACAAAGGTGCGGGCCAGGTAGCGAGCCATACTTGTCTGTTGGACAAATGACCTCAAACACGCCAACCGCTGCGTGTGCTTGCCATCGTGCTAGCTGTCCGGGGGAAGGGCGATTCGAATATCCATCGCATACTAACCAGCGGACGGCGCAACTATAAGAATTGTGATTTTTGTTCGTTTTTCGTAACAAAAATAAGACTGCCAAGGGTGACAATCTCGTCTTCAGCGTTTCGCGAGTAGCTAGCGGAACAGGCGCATCAGGCCGGTAGGAGGCAGATCGGGTGCGAGAAAGTGAGATTTCTGCATCCCGGACGAGCGGGCCAGCGCTTCCGCCGCCAGATATCCGCTGCGGACTGCGCCTTCCATGGTGGCGGGCCAACCCGTGGCGGTCCAATCTCCAGCGAGAAATACGCGGGGCCACGCGGTGGTCTGCAGCGGACGGTAGGCATCAATGCCGGGGCGGGGTGAGTAGGTGGCATGGACTTCTTTGATGACGGTCGACTTCACCAGGTTTGCGACGCGCGCCTCCGGAAAAAATTCGTGGACTTCTTTTAGGGCAAGGTCGATGACCTCGGAGCGTGATTTATCGATGAGGGTCTTGGAGGCGCTGACAACGAGTTCGATGTAGCTTCCGGTTGAGTCTCCCGCGTCAGCGCCGCGTGTGGCGAGAAGGCGCGACTTGTGGAACATCCACTGTACGGTTCGGTCGAGGAGGACGGCGTGATCGAGAGTGGTGACTTGGCGATCGAACCAGAGATGAATGCCGGTGATGGGACAGGATTCAAAGTGCGAGATTTTTTCACGCAGCGGCGCACTTTCTGGCGTGTCGATGAGAATGCGGTCGAGGGCGTCGAAAGGAAGCGCCGAGATGAAGTAATCGAAGGCATCAGCAACCTGGCTCTCGCGGTAGTCCACTTTGGTACGAGTACGAACCGTAACTCTTGATTCGCCGGGCGAGAGATACGCGAGGGAAGTTCGGAAGTGAATTTCCCCGCCGCGGGATCGAATGTAATCTCCGGCACGGTTGTAGAGATCGGTTAAGGGAATCGTGGGAACGCCCATGTGGCGGGCGGCGGGAGACTTCATCGATTCACGGACGACCTGTGCGGCGTAGGAAATTGAGATCAGGTCGAGGTCCTCGCTGAGAGCGCTGACCAGGATCGGCTTCCAGAAACGTTCGATTGCATGGTTGGTTTGAGCATGGTCGTGGCACCAATCGAGGAAGGATCGGCCCGTGTCGGGTTGAGAAGTCATCGTGAGAGCTGCGATGGCGCGAGAGATTACGAGCTTGTCTTTGGCAGAGAGAAACGGAAAATTCAAGAATGACGGCGCGGTATGCAGTGGCGCGGGCAGCGGAGAAGCGCGCATAACGCTGGTGCGGCCGCCGGGCTCGATGAAGTTCATCTCGTCGAACCAACGGATTTTGTCTTCCACGCCGATGCGGCGGTAGAACTCGACGAGGTTGGTGCAGACGCGGAAGAGCACGTGCTGGCAGTTATCTACGACTTCGCCAGTACCGGGATGCTCATAGGAAGATGCGCGACCGCCCAGGTAGGGGCGGCGCTCGAAAAGCGTCACGTGGAAGCCGGAATCGGAGAGGGCGCAGGCTGCGGCGAGACCGGCGAGGCCGCCTCCGGCGATGGCTACGGTGGGTTGTGGAGGGTTTTGAGTCATGCCAGAATTCTGGATTGGCAAAGATCACTTAGTAACAAAATTATTGATTATTCGATCCATTCCAATCGACACCGCCGATTTACCGCTCATATGCCTCAAGTGCAGAGATTCATTTTGCTCCGTCCTGTTGCATCGAGAGGCGCGCCCTCAGTGCCGATGGCGCAATGACGGGCGAGCTTCGGGAGCTGCGGCAGACGGAAAGACTGTGACGCCCCTGAGACATGCGTGGAAACAACTCGAAGGCCACTGAGCCTGAGGATCTCTCCAGAATACTTTTCCTTTGAATCTCCACTGCCCGTAAGCAAATCGCCGCGCAGAATTAAGCGCCATGGGGAATGAGTCACAAACTCTGACTTTTCTTCAAAACTTAGCCTTAGCTGGAACTCGTAACACTCTATCGATGACATCGCCCTTCCAACGAAGCCCGACAACAGTTGTTGTGCGCGTTCATAGTCAACAGCCGGCACATGTGTCTCCTCTTGGGTTACAGATGGGAACAAAATGTATCGCGCGCGATCGAGTCGCGCTTTCGCCCGATTCGGGATCATATCAGGTGAGACGCTGCAGGAAACCTTTCCCGAGAATGCGCAGTTTTTCGCTGACGGTGAGGCTTACTTTGCCGCTGAAGACGTCGTACTGGCGCTCGGCGATTTTTTCCAGCAGGCTGCGGTAGATATTGACGAGCACCCACAGCGCGGGCTGGCTGTCTTCTGAAATATAAGAAATGAGTCGGTCGCCAGCCTGGTAGAACTCACGGGCACGGTTGGCTTCGAGCGTCAGCAGTGAGCGAAAGCGCGCTGCATCCGGATTGGAGAGCAGATCCGCAGCCGACAAACCAAATTTAGCCAAGTCCTCTTCCGGCAGGTAAACACGGCCCATGGCAGCGTCTTCTTTTACATCGCGAATAATGTTGGTGAGTTGAAAGGCCAAGCCGCATTGCTCGGCGAGAGACTCGGCGGCAGGATCGCGATATCCGAAGATGTGGATGCAGACGAGGCCAACTACTGACGCGACGCGGTAGCAGTAGACTTTCAGATCTTCGAAGGTTCGGTATTGCACCGTGAGGGGCAAGGTTCCAGTCTCTGCGGACCGAGACGCATCCGAGTTCTCGGGCGCGGATTCCACATCCATCGCCGTGCCCATGGCAAGCTCGTCGAGCAGGCCGGCGGGGATCGTATATCTGTGCTGAGTATCGGTCAGGGCTAACAGAATGGGATCGTCGCTGGGTTCACCTTGCTGGGCGCGGTGCAGCGCGTCCAGCCAAGTATCGAGCTTGTAACGGCGTTCTTCAAAGCTGAGGCTGGGGTCGTCGGCGATATCGTCGCAGCGGCGCATGAAGGCATACACGGCGCAGAGAGCTTCGCGCTTGCGCTTGGGCAGAACGAGAAACGCATAATAGAAATTTTTTGCGTTGGTGCGAGTGATGCCACGGCACACTGAATAGGCCATGGTGAGTTGCGCCGGCGCTGGACTCCACGGGGTCAACACTTGCTGTGCTCCTGCACTCATAACAACTTCCCCAGGGCGGCCCGCGCCACCAGCACGAGCTTGCGCGGCTTGGAGATCGCGGGACGGCGTCCAAGCACGGCGTAACCCTGGCGCTCGATGGCGTTCAGAATTTCCTGGCCGCCGCGGCTGAAAAGTTCAAGGTCTACGGCTAAGGCTTTGTCCACCTTCTTGATTAGCGGCAGGCCGCGATCAAACCATTCCCGTGCACGCGCGACTTCGAACTTCATCATCTCGCAGAAGGCAGGTGTGTTGCGCTTTTGCGCGATATCTGCTTCGCTGACCGAATAACTTCGTAGATCTTCGAGAGGCAGGTAAATTCGGCCTTTCGCGTAATCCACGCTCACGTCCTGCCAGAAATTTGCCAACTGCAGTGCGGTGCAAGTGTAGTCGGAAAGCTGCTGCCGCTCCGGATCGTGATAACCGCACAGGTAGAGAACGAGATGTCCAACTGGATTCGCCGAATAGCGGCAATAGTTGAGAATGTCGTTGAAAGTTTCGAAGCGAGTGACGGTCTGGTCCTGGCGGAAGGCGATAAGGAGATCGGAAAACTCGTGCTTGGGGATGTTGAATTTTCGCACAGTCTCGGCGAGGGCGACGAAGACGGGATGACGGCGCTTGCCCTCATAGCATGCATCCAGCTCGACTTCCCATTCGTCTAGGAGGGCAAGCGCGGCGGCAGGGTCTCCCACTTCATCACCTAAATCGTCGGAGATGCGGCAGTAGGCGTAGACGTTTAGGAAGTCCTGGCGCAGGTGCTTGGGCAGGAACCAAGTGGCTACCGAAAAGTTTTCGTAATGGGTGCGAGCCAGTCGGCGGCAGTATTCGCGGGATTCCTCGAGGGTAGGCGCGGAGGGCGGGATCGCATAGGCAGCGGGAAGACAAGACCAGCCTGTTGTGCCAGCGCTCGCAACGGTCGGGGATTGGATTGCGGTTTGAGTCACGGCAAATTTCGTCAGACAGTTTTCGGTGGGGCTTTTGCGATTGGGCACTTACCCGTGGTCCTGGCACCCGTTCTTACCGAAAACTGAACGCATTACAGTCCACCACAGGGTCGACAGGAGCAAAACAATCACGACATCCGTCGGGACAAAAACGCGCCAAGGCAGATACTCCGGACGAGCCTGCTCCCCCCTCATTGAGAAAGTCAGATAATCACTCACGCGGTAAAGGACTACCAGGGGAACGCCAACCCGAAACAACACCTGCCAAAAGTTGGTCGTCCTCCGATAGAACTCAAGCATTTTTGCTCCCGCGATTGACCGGGCTCAGTGGCCGGGAATGATGGCCGTTTTTATGTCGCCGCCGCGGTTCAGCATGTGGCGCAGCACCTTCTGCAGGCTGGAGAGCGGCGCTTCACCGGTGATGTAATCGGTGGGGCGAATCTTCTTGGCGGCGATCAACCCAAAGGCGCGACGCACGGTTTCCGGCGTGTGATGGAAAGTAGCTTTCAGCGTAATCTCGGAATAGTGCAGGCGATTGGTGTCAAGTTGTACCTTCGATCCGCTGGAGCATCCGCCGAAGAAATTTACGGTGCCGCCCTTGCGGACCATCTCTACGGTCCACTCCCAGGCTTCGGGACGGCCTACTGCTTCGATCACTACATCGCATCCGCGTTTTTGCGGCGTGAGCGCGCGGACGGCTTCGATCACGTTCTGCACCTTTGTAGTCTGGACGATTTCATGCGCGCCCATGTGTTTGGCGGCCACAACTTGTTCGTCGCGCTTGACTACCGCGATCACGTTGCAGCCGATGGCACGCGCCACCTGGACAAACATCAGGCCGATGGGCCCGCCACCGATGATGGTGACGGTGTCGCCGATTTCCACGCCGGTCTCATGAAGGCCGCGCAGCACGCACGCCAGCGGCTCGGTCATGGCAGCGTCTTCGTAGCTGACATTCTGCGGAATTACCAGCATGTTGGCTTCAACGATGCGCCGTGGTACGCGAATGTACTCTGCGTACGCTCCGTTATTGAAGAGAAGGTCTTCGCAGAGATTTTCCTGATGCTTGGAGCAGTAGAAGCACATCTGGCAGGGTGCGGAATTGAGCGCCACCACGCGCTGGCCCTTCTTGAAGCCGAGCACACCCTCGCCGACTTCCTCGATCACACCGGCCAGTTCATGGCCGAAGAGCGCCGGTGGAACGATCATGCGGGCGTGGTAGCCACGCTGGTAGACCTTGAGGTCGGTGCCGCAGGTGAGCGCCACCTGCACCTTGACCAGGACCTCGCCCTTTTCCACGCGCGGGATGGGTACTCGTTCAATCTTCAGATCTTCTTTGCCGTACAGGACGGCAGCTGTCATTTTTCCATTCACTGATTGCTTCCTTCCCAGGCGCCGTGCTTCCACGTTAGCCCAGGCTGAATCACGACTTTCATCGACGACGGCTGCGGATGCGCCGCGAGCTCTAGCGCCTGCGAAGCTTCCTGCAGCGGGAACCGATGACTAATCAGCCGCTCCAAATCCATTTCCCGGTTCATCACAAACTGAACTGAGGCTTCCTGCAAATCCACAGATGCGCTATAAGACCCAAGCAAAGTCTTTTCATCCACACAAATCGCGGCCGGATCGACAACCACTTCGCCACGCTGGGTTTGAGCAAACAACAATACACGACCGCCGGGACGGACCGCATCCATGGCCGGGCGTATCAACGCATTGCTACCCACCGCAAGAATCGCGGCATCAGCGCCGCGTCCTTCAGTCTGTTCGCGAATTGAGTTCAGCACGTCATCTTTCGACGCGTCGACCGTATTCTGCAATCCAAGGCTTTTAGCTATTTTAAGCCTCTCGGGATACAAATCGGAAGTAATAACAGTGGCCCCTGCCCGGCGGGCCAAAACACTCAATATGATGCCGATGGGACCCTGACCGATGGCCAGGACGGTTTCGCCGGGCTGGAGCCTCAGGGCCTCAATCCCTTTCATGCAGGTATTGACTGGCTCCACGAAGCTAGCTTGCTCAAACGAGACAGCTTGCGGGATTTTGACCGTCCCCTGATCGACGATCCAATCCATGACGCGGACGTACTCGGCAAAACCGCCGCCGGAGGGCTCAAAACCGGCGGTGCACCCGACCTTCTTATACGTCGCGCACTGGGCAAAAGTATTATGACGGCAGTAATAGCAGGTGCGGCAGGGAATGTGGTGAAAAACCACCACTCGATTCCCAGGTTGGAACTTGCTGACGCCAGCGCCGACGGCGGCGACCACTCCCGTGGTCTCATGGCCGAAGATGCGCGGTGCGGAGTGCGATCCGGTGGAAATCTTCTTGAGGTCGGTGCCGCAGACTCCGCAGGTGTGCACGCGCAACAGCAGTTCTCCGGGGCCGATCGCGGGCACGGGAACGGTCTCCAGGCGAACGTCATTGACGCCACGATAAACGGCGGCAAACATGGTCGCCGGAATCGACTGGCTCCGGTCTTCTATCGCGATTTGTCCGGCAATCCCCATTAGGCTTTTAACTCCACTAAGCTTTCAACTAACCCAAGCGAACTTTCATTAGATGAACACAAGTTGAATACGCTTCACACACACTTTGTACCGAGGTGTCGATTCGTGCACCGGAAGCCTATTTCTGAGAAGCGTCTGGGGGCCTCGGGTCAGTATTGGTGAACTGGACGGCTACGGTCATCGAATCCAGATACGGCGAATCGGGCGGCGTAAAGTGATAAGCCTTCACCTGAAGCACCACATAAAAACCATCCACTTTGATGATGCGCTTGGCGCCTACCGGCACGGCCAGCAAAGCCGCCGGGCTCAAGGCGCCA
Organism: uncultured Acidobacteriaceae bacterium; assembly: GCA_963838015.1. Lineage (GTDB taxonomy): Bacteria > Acidobacteriota > Terriglobia > Terriglobales > Acidobacteriaceae > Sulfotelmatobacter. The sequence goes on from CAWIPG010000003.1 coordinate 1,136,917, forward strand.
TAGGGTGTCCTTGTAAGCATTTTTCGGATCCTCGGACGGCTGGGGCGAAGTCATCAGGATGTTGCTGTAAATCGGGTGGCGCAGGTCGGTGAGCCGGGCTTGCCAGGAGGTGATTTCAGTGTCTCCTTCGGGTATGCGCGGAAGAATTGTGAACACATACCGGTCATTGCCATAAGAATCTTTGAGGTGTTCGCGGTAGGTGGAATCTTGCGGAGTGAGCTTTACGTCCAAGCTGTCTTCAACGACGTGGGTTTCGCCGTGGCGAAAGCTTTCCACATACACGGGAGCGGCAGGCGTTGACTGGGCGGACAGCGGCACCACTGCGAATAAAAGCATTGGGAGCAGGCGTAGCTTCACTCACGACCTCCGGGCGCGCGAGGCGCTCGTGGTTGCAGGCTGCGGGACCGTATGAGGACGCACTTCGATTTCCGAAGCCTGTCCTGTTTTCAAGCTGAGTTTCCGGCGAAGAAGTTCCAGATGCTCGCCTAGTATTTTCGCTGCCTTCCGACTGTTGCCAGCCAAAGCGAGAACACGGCTCCAAAGCCACGGCCTTAGTGCGACAAAAGTTGTAAAGCTTGCGGTTTTGAAATTTCCGCGGGCATCGATGAAGCGTTCCATCTCAGGCATTTCAAAATTCAACTCGTCTGAGATCACCTTGGTTGCGGCAAAGTCGATCCCGTGTGCGACAGCGGCTGCAGCTACGGCGGCTGCTTCCATGTCCACGGCTTGGGCTCCGTAGGCTTGCGCAAGCTTTGTTTTCTGCTGAATTCCAGCTACCGACATGAAGGTTACCAGAAGATTTTGCGGGTCTCCAATTGCGGCAAAGGCGCGGCTGCCGTCGCGTGCATCGATCACCGTCGATGCTTCAACAAGGTCGCCCACGCACAACTCGGAAGTAAGCGCGCCTGCAAATCCCACGGAGTACAACAACGAGGGATGGTACAGCGAGGCTACGGCTTCCGAGGCGCAACGAGCAGCCTCAAGGCCAATGCCTCCGCACACCACAACTATGTCGTCCTGCTCAAAGAAAATAAAGCCGCGGCCTTCATGGTGACGCTCGACGCGGCGGCAGTTCCGGATGAAGCCGGCGACTTCGCGTTCGAGAGCGGCTACGATGGCGACTTTAGGCATGTCCGTTGGCTCGAAACCATTCTACGGCGCGGCGCAACGCATTATCCGCGGGCAGGGTGACCCAGCCTAGCTCCCTTTCTGCTTTAGCGGAGCTGGCCCACATTTTTTTCTTTCCCATGCGCACGGTTTCGACCGTCGCGCGCGGCTCGCGGCCCAGCAGTCGGCCGGAGAATGTCTGATCGACTGCGCCTGCCACGTAGGCAACAAAGTAAGGCAGCTTCACTTTCGGCGATGGCAAGCCTGAAATCGCTCCCAGCTTGTCGAGAATCTGCTTCAGCGTAAGGTTCTCGCCGCCCAGGATATAACGTTCGCCGCTCTTGCCTTTTTCCAGCGCTGCCACATGACCGCGAGCGCATTCCCGTACATCTACAAGATTCAATCCAGTCTCCACGTAAGCGGGAAACTTTCCCTTCAGAAAGTCTACGATGATTCTTCCGGTCGGAGTGGGCTTAATATCCTGCTCGCCGATCGGAGTCGTCGGATTCACCGTCACCACGCGCATCCCGCTGCGGCCCGCTTCCATGGCCACTTGTTCGGCCATGAACTTTGAACGCTTGTAGTGACCAATCATATCGGCCAGCGAAACTGGGAAATCTTCGTCCGCAGGATGGCCATTGCCTCGGAATCCGATGGTCGCCACGCTGGAGGTGTACACCACGCAGCGCACGCCGTTCCTGCGCGCGGCATCGAGAATCGCCCGTGTGCCGTCGACGTTGGAGCGGTACATCTCCTCGGGATCGCGCACCCAGAGCCGATAGTCGGCGGCCACGTGAAACACCGTGTCACAACCCGACATCGCTTTTTCTAACGACGCAGAATCGCGCAGGTCGCCGGTCGCCGTGTCAGCCTTAAGGCCCTCAAGATTCTTCAAATTGCTGGTGGCGCGCACCAGGAGTCGAAGATCGGCTCCCTGCTCCGCCAGGATTCGGGCAACATGACTGCCGAGGAATCCGGTTGCACCTGTGACGAAATATTTCAGGGCAGTTCTCAGTTCTCAGTTCTTAGTTCTCAGCCTCAACGTCTACGGACAAAACTGAGAACTGGGAACCGAGAACTAGTTTTCAGCTTTCTCCATCACTTTTGCGTAAGTGGTTAACGCTAGCAGCGGGAAGTATTGGCGATAGAGGTGATAGTTCAGATAGAAGACGCGCGGAAAGCCGGTGCCTGTGCAATAGAGCTCGTCCCATGAACCGTCTTCTTTCTGCGTACCCAGTAGATGTGCAACACCGCGGGCCACCGAATCGCTGCGCGTATCGCCGACCGCGAGCAATCCCAGGATTGCCCATGCGGTTTGCGAAGGCGTGCTCGGACCTACGCCGCGAGTGCTCGGATCATCGTAAGAACCACAACACTCTCCCCAGCCACCATCCGGGTTCTGCATCATGCGCAACCACTCCGCTGCCTGCTGTATGCAAGGCTCGTGGCTATCCATTCCGACCGCTTCCAGCCCGCGCAGAGCCAAAAACGTGCCGTAAATGTAGTTCACGCCCCAGCGGCCAAACCAACTGCCGTCCGGTTCTTGCTCATCACGGAGGAATTGAATAGCACGCTTCACTGCAGGATGATTTTTATCGTAGCCATAAGCTGCCATCATCTCGAGGATGCGCCCGGTGATATCGACCGTTGCGGGATCGAGCATGGCATTGTGATCGGCAAAAGGCATGTGCTCGAAAACCATGCGGTCGTTGTCTTTATCGAACGAGGCCCAACCTCCATTTTTGCACTGCATGGACAAAACCCAGTCGATCGCGCGCTGTACCGACTCGCGCTGGTAGCGTCCGTTTGGATGCTCGACGCGGCTGAGCGCCAGGCAAACCATCGCGGTGTCATCCACGTCGGGATAAAATTCGTTATTGAATTCGAAGTACCATCCGCCCGGCTTGCCTTTTTTGTTCTTGATCTGCCAGTCGCCGGGATTCCGCACCTGCTTCTGCAAGATCCAGTCGGCGCACTTCACCAGCCGCGGATCGTTCGCGGGCACTCCCGCTTCGCCGAGAGCGAACATCGCGTACGCCGTATCCCACACGGGAGACATGCAGGGTTGCATGCGGAAGGTGTCGCCTTCTTCAATGCCAAGCTTCTCAAACTCGTCCAACGCTCGGATCACCTGAGGATCGTCCACCGAGTAACCCAGGCAGCGCATAGCGATAATTGAATTCATGATCGAGGGATAGATGCCGCCAAGCCCGTCGCTCATCTCGTAGCGCTCTAGCATCCATTTCTCGGCGGCCTTAAGTGCAATCGAACGCAGCGGCCGTACGTGGACACGCTCAAACCAATGAGTCATGCGGTCCATGCAAAGGAAGAAGTTCCGCCATGAAATCAGCTTCTTGGACCAGTGCAGGTGCATGCGCGACTTCTGCATGCCACCCACAAAAAGTTCTTCGACGCCCATTTCGCGGGGAATTTTTTTGAAAGGCTTTTTCGCGTAACAGATGGAAAGCGAGACCAGAATGGCCCGCGACCAGGACGAAATCTCGTAAATGTTGAACCAGAACCAGTTGGGAAACAGGACAATCTCGGGCGGGATGGCCGGCACGGCATCGTAATCGTACTGCCCGAAGAAACAAAGATAGATCTTGGTGAATGTATTCACCTCGGTTACGCCGCCGAGTTCGAGAATCCTCTTGCGGGCTCGCTGCAACACGGGATGATCTGTGTTGTATCCGGCCAGTTTCAGGCCAAAATAAGCTTTCACCGATACACTGACGTTCGATGGTCCCGACGGATAGGTATTCCACCCGCCATCTTCATTCTGATGCTGAACAATCCAGTTGGCCGCCTTGCGAAAGCGCTCAGGATCGCCTGTTCCGAGCAGCGTATGCAAGAGAATGTAATCGGACTCCAGGCTGGTGTCGGCTTCCAGTTCACCGCACCAATAACCATCTTCGTGCTGGGCGGAAAACAGAAGCTTGCGGGCGGCGCTCATGGCGGCCGATACGCGGCTCGCCAGTCCATCGATCTTGCCGAAGATAAGTTGTGGTGCGGAAGCTAAATGGGAATCGGGGGAGTTTGTTTCCATTCAATATGCGGCTCCGTTAATCCGCGGTGACACTTGCCGGAGCGGCAGCGATAGCTTCGACAATCTCCGGCGGCAGCCCGAAGCGAACATTTTCCGGCATCACTTCGAGTTCCTGCACGTTGTCGAAACCTTTGGCGGCGAGAAACTTCATAGTCTCTTCCACCAGGCATTCCGGCGCCGAAGCGCCAGCCGTCAGCGCGATCGTTTTCACGTTCAGCAACCACTCGGATTCAATATCCTTGTAACTGTCGATGAGATGCGCGTTCGTACCCAGGTTTCGCGCCACCTCGACCAGACGATTGGAATTGGAACTGTTTTCCGATCCCACGACCAGTAGTAAATCGGCTTCCGAGGCGACCTGTTTCACGGCTACCTGGCGGTTCTCCGTGGCATAGCAAATATCCTGCGCGGCGGGGCCTTTAATGTTGGGAAACTTTTTCTTCAGCGCGGCGATAATGTCTTTGGTTTCGTCCAGGCTGAGCGTGGTTTGGGTTAGGTAGGCTACGCGATTCGGGTCTGGCACGGAAAGCGACTTCACCTGCTCCGGCGTTCCGACTACCTGGGTAACGAGTGGAGCTTCGCCGAGCGTTCCGATCACTTCGTCGTGATCATGGTGGCCAATGAGGATCAGCGAATAGCCTTCCTTGGCAAACTTCACCGCTTCAACATGGACCTTGGTGACGAGCGGGCAAGTCGCATCAATGACGCGCAACCCGCGCCGGGCGCTGTGCTCGCGAACGTCTGGCGAAACTCCATGCGCGCTGTAGATAACGCGCTCGCCGTTAGGAACTTCGTCTTCGCTATCGACGAAGATCGCTCCCTTGCCGCGCAGCTCGTCGACCACAAAGCTGTTATGAACGATTTCCTTGCGGACATAGATGGGCGGACCGAAGGCCTCGAGTGCGATGCGCACAACGTCGATGGCCCGCACCACTCCGGCGCAGAAGCCTCGCGGCTTCAGCAAAAGCAAAGTTTTTCCCTGGCTATCTGGCAAAATTCAACTCCCGCTACTTGTGATCGTTCTAAGACTATGTAAGATGCAAAATCTAGCCCGTAATCGTTACGGTTAGGGTACACGAATCTATTTGGGCGATGCTTATAAACTACCGGAAAGTGCCCTCCTGGTCAACGTAAGCCAAAGAAACGGCGGGGATTAGCAGTGGGTGGGGAGAATTCGGGGTCGACTGGATCCGCACGCGGCCAGCATTACCACAACCTTTCCACTCCGTATCCTTCGAGTGCCCGATCATTACTGACGATAGGAACGTTTTCGGACAGAGCCTGAGCGATCAGCATGCGGTCGAAAGGGTCTTTGTGTGGACCGGGTAACAAACCCGCACGGATACCGTGTTCGGCTGTTACCGCCAGAACTTCGAACTGCTCATGCGCCAAGTGCAGCATAAAATTCTGGACAACGTCGGCAGCGATATCGAGCTTGCCCAACCGGACCTTCGTAGCCATTTCCCAGGCCGACGCAGCACTGACCAGCACATTATGATTCCTGCGCCTAAGCAGATTCTGAGCGGACACTGGTAACGAGGGACTCTTGATCAACCACCAAAGCAAAGTATGGGTATCCAGTAGAAGTCGCACAAACGCTTACTCCCAACCTTCAAGCTCCTCTGGGGGTAGCGGCTCGAAGAATTCTGAGCCGATATGAATTTTGCCCTTGAGCGCTCCGGGCTTACGATCTCCACGCTTATCCACGATCGCAACCAGTTTCACTACCGGTTGCTTGCCGCGGGCGATGACGATTTCCTCACCGCGGCAGGCCTTTTCGATGAGGCGGGAAAGCTGGGTTTTGGCTTTGTGGATGGTGATGGTTTCCATATTGTTGAGCTGTTAGTTATGTTAGCTAACTAATGTTAGCTAACACGGGGACTGCCGTCAAGGTTTCTATTCGACCGCTCCGCAGTCTGCATTATGCTTCATAATTTTTGATCGAAGCGGGTTTCAATGACGCGTTTGCCGGCGGGACGCCGGCGCTACTTGTTGGCTTTGATCATCTGCTCGGCGTGCTTGCGCGAAGTATCCGTCAGCTTGGCGCCGCTTAGCATGCGCGCTACTTCTTCGGTGCGCTCTTCGCCCACGACGGGACGAATCGAGGTGCGGGTGCGTCCATTGCGCTCCTTTTTTTCGATCACATAGTGCTGGTCGGCAAAGGTTGCGATTTGTGGAAGATGTGTAACGCAGAGTACCTGGTTCGCACGAGCTAACTCCTTCAATTTTTTTCCTACCGCTTCAGCCGCGCGGCCTCCGATTCCGGTATCGATTTCGTCGAAGACCATGGTGCGATGCTTCGCAGGGGCTGAAGCCGCAGACTTTAATCCGCTGACGCGGCCCTGAAGGGCCGCTCTTCCACCTTCTCTGGTCCCCACGCTGACCTTCAGCGCCAGCATTACACGCGACAATTCTCCGCCTGAAGCGACGTGCTCTAGCTGCCGCATGGGCTCGCCGGGGTTGGTGGCAATCATGTACACAACTTGATCCATTCCGTTCGCAGACCAGTTCCCTTCTTGTTCCGATGTCGCCATTTCGATGCGGAAGGCGGACTTCATCGCCAGATCGTTGATTTCAGATTCCACCAGCTTTTCCAGCTTCCGTGCCGCGTCTTGCCGCTTTTTCGATAGCGCCAGTGCGGCTCGCAGATATTCCGCGCCGGCTTTCGCCAGTTCAGCCCGCCACTCGCGCAGGATCTCGTCTTTGTTTTCAACCTCTGAAAGCTTGCGCGCCACATTGGCGCCGAAGGCGATCACGTCATCGAGCGCTGGGCCATACTTGCGCTTCAGCCGGTCGAGCGATGCCAGCCTGTCTTCGACCTCCGCCAAGTGTTCGGGAGACGCGTGAATTCCGCCGGCATAATCCCGCACCGTGGCTCCTACATCTTCCACGCTGATTCGAGCAGTCTCGAGCACGGCCAGGGCTTCCTGAAATTTCGGTTCGTAGCGTGCCAGCTCTTCAATCTGCTTTTGCGCGGCGCGCATTGATGCGGAGGTGGAAGCATCGCCTTCATAGAGCAGGTCGAAGGCTTGCATGGCGGCGTTGTAAATCTTCTCCGCGTTGGCGAGCACACGCTTTTCGGTTTCGAGTTGTTCATCTTCGCCCGGCTGCAGTTTGGCTTCTTCAATCTCGCGCTTCTGGAAGATCCACAGATCCACCAGACGCAAGCGATCCTGTTCGCCGCGCTCCAGATCGTCGATGCGGGCGCGAATTCCCTTCCACGCTTCGTAGGCTGCCGCCACGGGCTCGACATGGCTCCCGGCAAACTGGTCGAGTAACTCCAGTCGAGCCGGGGCGTCGAAAGACAGGATTGATTCATTTTGCGCGTGGATCGTCGCCAGATGGGGCGCGAGCTGCCGTAGCACGGCGACGGTCGCTGCCTGATTGTTTACGAAGGCGCGGCCCTTGCCTCCGGCGGCGATCTCACGGCGCACAATCAGCGAGCCATCTTCGGATTCGTCCAGGCCGTTGTGTTCGAGGATCTTCTCGATCGCTGCTTCGGCGCTGCCCTCGCACTCGAAAACTGCCGACACTACTGCTCGATCCGCCCCGGTGCGGATTACGTCGGCGGAGGCTTTGTCGCCCAGCAGGAGGGCCAGCGCATCAACCAGAATGGATTTTCCTGCGCCGGTCTCGCCGGTCAGCAGGTTCAGGCCTGAGGCAAACTCCACCGCCGCGTTGTCGATGACCGCATAGTTCTCCAGGCGCAATTCAACCAGCACAGTCCGTCCTCGAACGATGATCTCGAAGTTTTGCGCAGCATAACATGAAAGGCAGTCGCCAGTGGCCAGTTGTCAGTGGCCAGTCTGCGCGGGGATAGTTATCTCGTTAAACTAGCAACTGACAACTGGCGGCTCGCAACTGTAATCTAAGGGGTAGGCTTCGAGGAGGGCAATTGCGCTGCGGACATTGCGGCAATGAAAATTCCGAGGCGAACCGCTTCTGCGGGATGTGCGGAGCGGCTCTGGTGCCAAAGGCGACACCTGAACCTCCGGCACGTGCGACGGCTATGCCTGCGGAAAGAAAAGCAGAGTCGGGACCTGCGGGTTCGTCTGCCGATGCGCGAGTGACGCGTTCTGCGGCGGAAGCGACACCGGTAATTCCCTCGCGGACAATCACTTCCCCAGCCAACTCCCCGTCAACTTCTTCCACACTCAATCGTCCTACAATCAATCCTCCGACGGTCGATCCTCCGACATATGATTCTCCGACCATCAGTGGCCCGTCCTTTCTGGGGCTGAATACTCCCGCGGATGGGCGAAGCGTGAGTTCCTCGAGCAGTCACGATTCGCTGCGCTCTTCCAGAAATCTGGACTACCTTCTCGAAGATGACGAGCCGCCGTCGCGGGGCTGGGGCAAGCTAGTGTTGTTTGTGATCGCGCTGGCTCTGGTGGGCGGTTTCGGATACCTGCGCTGGAAGCAGGGCGGTTTCGATTGGTTGACCAAAAATGAAAACAAACCGGCTGCTACGCAACCGGCGGATACGCCATCCGCAGCCACGGATTCCGGGAGCGCGCCCGCCGCTGTGCCCGCTCCTGCGGGTGCGAATTCGACAACCGCTGCGAGCGGCGGTGTGATACCGACCGACGCGCCAACTGCTCCTCCAGTTCCTGCTCAAACATCGCCGACGCCACAGAACGCTGCTTCGCAGGCTCCCGCAACGCAGAATACTCCGCCATCGACATCAACTCCTCAGGACAGCACAACTCCGCCAAGTCCTGGCCCAGCAAGCGCAGCTCCAGCTAATCCATCGGATTCAACTCCTCCGGCTAACGCTGCGCCGGAATCTACCAGCACTGATTCCGATACGCAATCGCCCCAAGCGGAAGCGCCGCCTGCGCCGAAGCCGCGGGAGCGCAAGCCCACACCGGCCAAGCCGGTCGATTCTGTGATGGAAGCAGAACGCTATATCTATGGAAATGGCGCGCGGCAGGATTGCGATCACGGTCTGAAGCTATTGAAGTCGGCGGCCGAACAATCCAATCCGAAGGCAATGAGCTCCATGGGCACGCTTTATTCCACCGGAACCTGCACGCCGCGCGACTTGCCAACTGCCTACCGTTGGTTTGCACTTGCTCTGCACAAGCAGCCCGACAATCAGGCGTTGCAGGATGACTTGCAGAAACTCTGGAGCCAGATGACCCAGCCCGAGCGTCAACTCGCGATCAAGTTGAGCCAGTAAGCGAGCGCGGCGTTTTTGCTGCGGTTCCTATAGTTGCCGCAAACACGGTGCGGCTGCTATGTTTTCGCCACAGCTTTCGCGAGTCGAATGGCACTCGACTGCAATCCGATTGTGCTGGATTTTGCGTATATCTACTGAGGAAGAGATTAGCGTTTGTCGAGTCCGCAACGACGAGACATTTCGGCGGATCTAGCCGTCGTCACCGGCTTGAAGGCCGGTGATCAGGGGGCCATGGCGGAGCTCTATGATCGCTACTCTTCCGTAGTGTATGCGGTAGCCTTACGTGTGCTCGGAGACACGGGAGCGGCGGAAGACGTGCTGCAAGAAGTGTTCTTACAGTTGTGGCGCAACCCCAGCGCATTTGACGCGGCACGCGGCAGTTTAGCAAGCTGGTTGGCCGTGATCACACGCAACCGAGCGATTGACTCCCTCAGAAAACGCCGTCCCGAGACAGATATCGAGGATGTAGTGTTGTCGGTGGCCCCTGATCTGGCTGGAGAGGCGGAACGTGCGCGGGTGGCCGAGAAGGTGCGTGGAGTGATGGGAACGATGGCATCGGCTCAGCGCAGCGCTTTGGAGATGGCTTATTGGGAAGGCATGAGCCATTCCGAGATCGCGAATAAGACGGGTGAGCCGCTGGGCACGGTTAAGACGCGGATTCGCACGGGATTGATTGCTCTGCGGAAGGCGTTTCAAACTTGAGGGCGGAGCTGCGCTCCGCGCGGACAGCCGAGGGCAGCTGTCCCCACATTGAAGTACGAAAGAGTGCAAGGAAATTTGGCAAGCTAATTAACTGATGAGTGCGCACGAACAATACGTTGAGGACCTCTCTCTTTACGCGCTGGATGCGCTGCAGGGAGAGGAGCGTGCCAGACTCGAACAGCATCTGGCAGGCTGTGCGGCGTGCCGGCTGGAGTTGGAGCAACTTCGCGGCGACACAGCATTGCTGGCGCTGTCGGCGGCCTGGTCCGAGGCCTCCGCAGCGGGCGCGGCAGAGGCTATTGGATGCGGTGGCGCGGGAGCCCCGGCTTCCGGTTGCTGCGCCGACCGCAGCGCGACGCAGTTGGTGGGGGTGGCTGGGTTGGGCGGCTACGGCGGCGGTTGTGATATTTGCGCTCTCTCTATGGAAAGAGAATTCCGCGTTGAAGCAGACTCTGGCTTCGGCTAGTTCTCAAGCGGAAGAGAGCACGCGCGAATTGCAAGAGCTACGGAAGATTGCGGCTCCGATTCTTCAGCCGGAGGCACAGCGGGTTACGCTGGTAGCAGCCAAGGCTCCGCCGCAGCCGCAGGGCAAAGCATTTTATCTGCGCAACCGCGGGAGCCTGATTTTCCTCGCGAACAATATGCCGGCGCTGCCACCGCAGAAGGCCTATGAGCTATGGCTGATTCCGACCAGCGGCGCTCCGATTCCGGCGGGAGTGTTCAAACCCGATGCTCACGGGAATGCGAGTGTGGTGAACCCTCCGCTGCCGCCTGGGACCGAGGCTAAGGCGTTTGCGATTACCCTGGAGAACGAAGCGGGTGCGGCTACGCCTACGATGCCCATTGTGATGGTGGGTGCGGGCGAGTAAGAGGTATGGTCGGCGTGGCTTAACACCGCATTCTTATCGGAGCGGTGAAGAAACCGCACCGTAAAGATTGAAGACGGTTGTACCCGAGCGCCCCGCTCCGCTCAGCGGGACAGCCCCAAAGCGGCTGTCCGCGCACGAGCATCGAAATTATCCAGGAAGATCACCCTTCGGAAGATTACTTGTCTAGAGACTTTACGGCTCTCGCCGCCGTGATGGCATGCTGTTTTCGGTAGGCACGGGCAACGTCGCCGAGAGGCGTTTCATACATGGGAGAAGATCCGTATTCCGAGAGCGGCTGCTCGCCCCGGGCATACGTGTAAGGATTTGGCCCGAGCAGGGTGGTTTCCTGCGCCATGGAATGCACTTCGGCATGCTGAGGATGTTCGAACATCTGAGTAACCTGGGGAGTGTTACTCAGAACAGGGGCATTCTGCGCAAAAGCCGAAGTTGCGCAGAGCAGACACAGTACGCAGAGAGCGAAAATTGTCGTTTTCATAAGATTGATCCTCGTCAGATATTGATCCCGGTCCGGAGGAGAATTTCACTTGATATAAAAGACCCGTCGGAACGCCCGATGGACGCGGCTTCCGCAGTGGTAAGGGCAATCCGCATACCAAAACCGAGCAGATGGAATTCGAGTTAGAGGACGCCAGGTAGGGGGAAGAGCAAGAATTTGCACATATGTGGAAGATTGGATCTAGCAGCTAGAAGAATCAGTGGGCTTGCCCCCATGTTCTTTGAGGTGTATGTTTTCGCTCGCGGGAAAGGAGGGTGGGAGGGCACGACATGAGACGCCACTTGATTCTCTTATTTAGTTTGCTGCTGCCTGCAGGGTTGTGGGGACAAACGAACTGCGAGGAGGGCAACGGACCGCTCGATCTCGCTCCGCCAAAAACGCTGAGCGTGCAGGAAGTGATGCAGAAGTTTGGGGCAGCAGAGGCGGTCGCGAAAGCAGCCCGGCTCCATTACACCTACAAGCAGGATGCGCTGATGCAAACGCTCAGTGGCAAAGATGTGACGGGAGAATTTCACGAGGTGACAAACGTTTCCTACGATGAGAAAGGTAAACGGCAGGAGGAAGTAACGTTTGCGGCGCAGCCTACGCTGCGTGGCATTCAGCTTACCCAGCAGGACATGGACGATATCAGGATATTCATGCCTCTGATGCTAACCAGCGAGGACTTGCCGCAGTACAACGTGACGTATGCCGGACAGCAACACGTAGACGACCTCGATACTTATCAGTTTCAGTTGGAGCCCAAAAAAGTGGAGACCGGCAAGCGATATTTCATCGGTCGCATCTGGGTGGACGCCCAGGATTTTCAGATTGTGAAAGTGTGCGGCAAGAGCGGCCCGGACAGAGTGCAAGTCAAAAAGAAAGAGCGGCCGGACCTGCATCCCTCTTTTGTTACCTACCGCCAACAAGTCGACGAGAAGTACTGGTTTCCGGCATATACACGCTCGGATGACACGCTGCAGTTCAGAACCGGATCAGTGCGCGTGCGAGAGATTATTAAATACACTGCTTATAAACGGGCTGGCAGCCAGTGAACTCAAGAAGAAATTCTTGAGAAGAGCTCTTGAACCACCGGAATAACGGTGCAGGAATTTGCACAGTTGACAGCTGTAAGGAATGCGATGAGAATTACTCGCATCTTGTTGTTCCCTGTCCCCCACTTAGGCTGGAAATTTAACAAGCCTTTCAAAAACTTCACAAAATGATCGTGCTTTTTAACTCAAGGAGATTCGTACCCATGAAACAACGATTCACTGCGCTCAACATATTCGTTGCGCTGCTCGTGGTGGCTGGCATGACTTGCACCGCCTTCGCCCAGGACTCATCCGATACCCTACCCGCCCATCCTCGCTTCATGCGTCTGACTCCGCACCTTCGCAGTGAGGCCGCCACTCCTGCCGCTGCGCTGACCACATGGAACGGACAGTTCTCCTATGGCGGCACCATCTACAAGTACAACATGGTCGGAACCAGACCCTCGCTGGGCAAGTCCCTAACGGTTCCTGTTTTCATTATTCCGGTCGTACTGGAATATACGAGCGGTGGAACAACGACAACCTTCACTCCCTACACCAGGCAAAGCAATGGCGCAACGGCGCTCGCCAATACGATCAGCTCACCGATTTTTCAGGACATGGATTGGGTGAGTCCGGAGGGAACGGACCTGGGTACAACTCAATACGAAGATGCCTTCCAGCGCGGGAATTTTTGGACACAGGTAAAGGCTGCCCCGACATATCACGTGTTATTGGGAAAACCGACGATATCCGCGACCCTGAAGTTAACGGTACCGGCGGCTGACGGTAAAGTGGGAACCGAGTTTGGAGTAAAGGTGGGATTAGCGGATATCAATTGGTACGACGCACAGATCGAGGCTTACATCACGGCTCACCCGGCGATGAAGCCAACCACTTTGCCGATCTTCATTACCTACAACTCGTACTTGACGGAGAGCGGCGAATGCTGCATTGGCGGCTACCACAGTTCGATGGGCACCACGGGCGCACCCCAGGCCTACGCGCAGTTCAGCTACGTCGGCAAGACGGGGGTTTTCTCCCAGGATGTTTCGGCCTTGTCGCATGAAGCGGGCGAGTGGCTGGATGATCCGCTGGTTGTAACCACCGAGGGCAATCCGGTGTCATGCGGAATCCTCGAAGTGGGAGACCCGGAAGAAGGCTTCAATGAAGACGGAGCCGCCTACGGCGCCTTCCCATACACCCTGGGCGGGTTTACTTATCACCTGCAGGATCTGGTCTATCTAGAGTACTTTGGCGCACCAAAAACCACATCGGTGGATGGCGGCACAGAGTCGTTCCACGATAATCCTTTTGGCCTGGGGATCTGCAACAACGGCGGCTAGTAAAGATTGTTCTAAGCAGGCCCGCTCCGTAAAGGAGCGGGCTTTTTATTTGTGCCACCACAAAGTATACAAATCCGATAGTTATCGCGCGAGAATTTGAGCAATTTAGGTTGAGCTGTGAACTTCGATGGTGCGCTTGCTCCCGTATTTCTCGAAGACCGAAGTGCGCGAGACTACACCTTCCAAGTGACGTGAATTGGCGCGATTGACCACCGGCACAAGCGGATAATCATTCACGTAACGTAGAGCGGAATCGAGCAGAAGATCGGGATAGAGGCTCGGAAGCGTCGCAGCGGGAAGAACAGATCCGAGAGTGAGTTCGCCTTTGCCTTCCTGGAAAAGCCGCTGCAGTCGGTCACGGTCGATGATGTTCCAGCCACTAGGATGCATGCGAACTAGAAACATAGAGTCCGGGGAATCCTGAATGCGACGAGCGTTGGCATCGACATAATCCTGCGCGCTGAGAATTGTAACTGGAACAGGGAGCATGGCATCTTCGACGCGCAAGATGGCTTCTTCACGGTCCTCTTCGAGCGAGGGCAGGATCAGCCCATCCTGGCGGGTAAGCAAATCGAAGATGGGAACACTCTGCAGGCTCCGCGAGATGAGGTAAGAAAATGTGTTGGCCACGATGACGGGGACAATAATCTCGTAATTGCCGCTGACCTCAAGCACCATGAAGACGGAAGTCATGGGAACACGAAGAAATCCCGCGAAGAGAACGCCCATGCCGACCAATACGTACGTCCCCGTGGAACCGGTGAGATGAGGAAAGTAGAAGCGCTCGATATCGCCAATGGCGCCGCCAAGCATGGCTCCGATGAATAGCGTGGGCGCGAACATTCCGCCGGGAGTGCCGCTGACGAAAGAGAAAGTGGTCGCGATAATCTTCAAGAGCGCAAGGATGGCAAGGACTTTCCAGGCGTACTGGCCGTGCATGGCCTGGTCCATGGAATCGTAACCGGCGCCCATAATCTGAGGGGCACCGAGGAAAGCGATGAGTCCGATGAGAAGTCCGGCTAGGGCGGGTTGAAAATACTGCGTCCAGCGCGGCAGTGCTTTGAGACGCGGGCGCAGATAGCCAATGGACTTGGCAAATGCCACGGAGGCCAGGCCTCCGACGATGCCGAGCACGGCATAGGCAAGTAGCTCAGTGGGCCGCTTGAAGGTGGTAACGGGAATGCGGAAGAGCGGTTCGCTGCCAAGAAACCAGCGCACGATGACGACGCTGGAAACGGCGGAGAGAACAACGGAACCGAGAATGCCGGCGCTCCAGCGTCCAATGACCTCTTCGATGACGAAAAGAACGGCAGAAATAGGAGCGTTAAATGCAGCGGCGAGGCCAGCGGCGGCACCGACCGGGGCCATGAGGCGAAGTTTTTCGCGCGAGATCTTGAGCTGGCGTCCAAGAGCAGAGGCGATGCCCGCTCCAATCTGAAGAGCTGGATCTTCAGGTCCAAGCGATTGACCAGAGCCAATAGCGAGCGCAGCACAGATGAATTTTCCGATCGCGGTACGGAATGGAATGAATCCGTTGAAGATATAGAGCGCCGCCTTGGTCTGGTTTACGCCGCTGCCACGGATGGTCGGAAACACGTGCAGCACAAGAATCGCAATCACCAAGCCGACGAGCGAGGGAACAGCAAACAAACGCCAGCCATGAGTCTGTGGCAGCGGGCCAAGCAGAGCGAGGTGCATCCAATCAATCGCCAAGCGGAAGCAGACGACCGCCAGCCCTGAAAAGATTCCGATGAAGACGCAGAGAATAAGAAAAAATACTTCCTCGTTAAAAACACCGTCGAGCGTGGAAAACAAACGGCGCGGATTTGGGAGCCGCGCGTGTGAGGCCATCGACGATGCCGCGGGAGCTGTGTTCGTAGGGGCCAGATTGCTCATTGACTCGCAGCCTCGCGTTTTTGCGAAATCAGAAGCAGTGCCAGATCGAGGCCCCGGGGCTGTCCGCAAATTGCAGCACTCTGCTGTTCGATTTGAAAGACCACATCCATAATCGCATCTGGAAGATCGGTTTCTCCAGGAGAGCGGAGACGAGATAAGTCAGGTTTAGCCGCCGTCCAGTGGGATTGCAGAGTGAGAAGCGGAGATAGATCCGAAGTTGGAGCGACGCCCGTAGCGGTGGCAATTTTCGCCGCAGGCGCGGTAGAGCTCAGATCCACGCCCGTCTGCTGAGCGCACTCGGTAAGCCGATCTCCGGCACGCGAGAAGGCGGCGGCGATGCGGCGGTTGCGCTCGGCGTCGGAGATGTGACTGACGAAGGGATTCACGCGAAGAATAAGGTCGGCGGTTTCGAGAAGTTCGCGAGAGTTGGCATTTTCGCGATTGGCATTGACGGCGGAGCGCAGATAACGCTGAGCGGTAGCATAATTGCCAGAACGATATGCGGCTTCGCCGGCTCCAGCTAGTGCGGATGGATTATCGGGATCGAGGTGGAGAACCTCTTCGTACTGGGCGAGCGCGTTTGCGTAGTCCTGAGCTTGCGCGAAAAGCTGCGCCGTTTGGAAATGCGCCGCAGGATCTCGCGGCAATGCCGCGGCCAAGGCCATGATTTCGGATTCGGCCTGGACATCAACATTTCTCTTAAGCAGGAACTGAATGAGTTCAATCCGCGCCCGGCTGCGGTTCGCGTCCTGATCGGAGTTCCAGACTCCATACATGGCATTGTGGTAGTAGCGAGTGGCGTCTTCGATAGAATCGCGGTGGGCTTCGACGCGGGCGAGCGCAAGATTCACGGCCGTATCCTGGGGAGTTCGCTGCCAGAGGGCGAGCAAATAAGATTCTGCCTCGTCGAGGCGGCGGGGGTCGTTGCTATCTCGCAGGGCTCGGGCCAGGCTGAGTTGATATTGGGAATTCGCGGGGTCGCAAGTGAGGGCGGCGCGGAACGCGTCGATCGCGGCGTCGTAATGGCCGGCGCTGGCGGCAACGACTCCCTGCTGGTAGAGCCTGCTGCCGCGGGCCTGCTGATTGAGGTTATATCGGGTCACCAGATGGCTCACGGCGGCAAAACCGGTGGCGGCGGCCAGAGTGAGTACGAGAAGAATGACGGGCGCGGAACTCGGAATCAGTCTGGGAAGCTTCCACAACATATCTCGTATCACGATATCATTTGCGGGGCGCAGCGGCGAATGCGAAGGCAAAATTGCGCTTGAAGGATTCCGGTTCAGGTAAGATACTTCGTCTGCCCGAAGAGCAGTCGGAAGGTTAAATCGATCCACCATGAATCGCGAATTCCACAAGGGATACAGCCAGGAACTCCACCGCGAGATGGAAGCGCTGGTGTTCGGGCACGCGGGCACGCCGCTTTTAGTGTTTCCCACTTCCATGGGAAGATTTTTTGAGTATGAAGACCGGGGAATGATTGGTGTACTCGCGCCGAAAATCGAGCGCGGCGAATTGCAGGTATTTTGCACGGACGCCGTCGATACCGAGAGTTGGTACAACAAGGGCGTGCATCCCAAGGTGCGGGTGCTGCGGCATTTGCAGTATGAGCGCTACATTCTGCACGAGTTCCTGCCGTTTATCCGCTGGAAGAATCAAACTCCGCGGCTGGGTGTGACTGGATGCAGCTTCGGCGCTTATCATGCAGTGAATTTTGCGCTGAAACATCCCGACGCAGTAACGCACTGCGTGAGCATGAGTGGGGCTTTCGATATACATCAGTTTCTGGATGGGTATTACGACGACGATTGCTACTTCAATTGTCCGCCGGATTATTTGCCGAACCAGAATGACGATTGGTTTTTGAGCCGCTACCGGCAGATGAAAATTGTGCTGGGATCGGCGGATTGGGATATGTGCCTGGACCAGAACGTGAAGCTTTCGGCGATTTTGAATGGCAAGGCCGTGCCGCACTGGCTGGACATTTACGGAGATAATTCGAAACATGACTGGCCCTTGTGGCTGAGGATGGCGGGGAAATATTTTTAGAATGACCGCGGGAATCCTTCAGGCTTCCCGATAAAAAAAACTTGGAGGCTTTACATGAGCAAATATCGAAATGTGTTTGCTGGGATCGCCTTCGTGATTTTCGTATATTGCTGGTGCACGGCTGAGGATCGGCCAACAGCACCACCGAGCACACATATCCAATCTTCCGCAACAAACGCTGCGACTCCTGCGGTCCAGGCTCAGGAGTCACCCCGAAAAGTTACGGCGTACACGCTGCCCCCCGATCTTTATAAAAAAGCTCATGACAAAAGCCGGATCGATTTTCGGCTGCAACTGATCGGCTTCATTTACGGGGTGGTGGTTCTGTGGATCGTCCTGCGCTGGAAGCTGGCGCAAAATACCGCAATTGGGCCGAGCATTCATCGGGTAAGCGGTTTGTGCAGGCTCTGATATTTACGCCGTTATTTGTTCTGACGGTTGCAGTGTTCACCTTGCCGCTCGATATCTACTCGGAAACGATCGAGAAACAATTTGGCATTTCGGTGCAAGCCTGGGGCTCGTGGAGATGGGATTGGATTAGAGCCAAACAGATCTCGATTGTGATTTTTATAATCTTTGACCTGGATTCTTTATGCTGTGATATGGCGGAGTGCGCGACGATGGTGGTTTTATTTCTGGCTGGTTTCGCTGCCGATCGGTATTTGTGTTTTTCATCAGTCCCTGGGTAATTGCGCCTCTGTTTAACAAGTTCGAGCCATTGCAGCAGAAAGATCCGGAGCTCACGGCGGCGCTGGAAAAGATGGTACATCGCTCGGGAGAAAATATTCCGCCGGAGCGCATGTTCTGGATGGGCGCGGGCGAAAAAACCAACGCCCTGAATGCATATGTTACGGGGATTGGCGCATCGAAGCGGATCGTGGTTTGGGATACGACCATCGCCAAAATGAATACGCCGCAGATCGTATTCGTAGCGGGACACGAGACTGGGCACTACGTGCTGCATCAGATTACAAACGGCTCGCATTTTTTGCCCTGGTTTTGCTGTTACTCTTTTATTCGGGCTATCGGACCATCGGATGGGCGCTGGCGCGCTGGGGAACAGGCTGGGGGATTCGCGGCCCGGATGATCGGGCGTCGCTGCCCGCGCTGGTGCTTTTGTTCTCTGTGTTCTCGTTCGTAACCAACCCGGAATTGAGCGCGGTCAGCCGACACTATGAGCATCAGGCAGATCAGTATGGGCTGGAGGTTACGCATGGGTTGATGCCGGATTCCGCCCAGGTGGCGGCTTAGTTATTTCAGATCCTTGGCGAATATATTTTTCGGACCCGGACCCAAATCCGCTGGACATTTTTCTGTTTTCCAATCACCCGACCATCCCTGACCGGGTTCAGTTCGGTTTGACCTATGATCCGTGGTCGCAGGGAGGGCGGGAGAATTTGTAAAGTAATGGAGGCTTGTTGGAAGGGCAGGTTCCTCACTGCCTCTCCGCGACGTTCGGAATGACAAAGACTTTATAGCAATAAGAAATTCTTATAGTGGATGTAAAGGGCGTGATCATGAAGAAGATTGGCATTTTATTTGGGATGGAGAATACGTTTCCGCCAGCCGTCGTGGAAAAAATCAACTCCATGAAAGTAGGGCGATGCACGGCAGAGTTTGCTTCAATCGGCGGCATCCGGATGGATGAGCAGAAGAAATATGCCGTCATCATCGACCGGATCTCGCAGGATATTCCGTTCTACCGAGCCTACTCTGAAAAATGCGGCGCTGCACGGGACGATTGTGGTCAACAATCCGTTCTCGTGGACTGCGGACGACAAGTTTTTCAATTATGCCCTGGCACACAAGATGGGCGTGGCCATTCCGCCGACCGTGGTTCTGCCGCACAACAAGCATCCGGAGGGTACGACTGACCGGTCGATGCGGAATTTAATTTATCCCGCTGAACTGGGAAGAGTTGTTTGATTACGTCGGCTTCCCTGCTTTCCTCAAGCCTTATTCCGGCGGCGGGTGGAAGCACGTGTATAAGGTGCATTCGCCCGAGGAATTTTTCCACCACTACAACCAGACTGGCGACCTGTGCATGACCTTGCAACGCGGCGTCGAGTTTGAGGAATATTACCGGTGCTATGTCGTTGGCCAGGAAAAAGTACGCATCATGAAGTACGATCCAAAGCTCCGCATCATGAGTGCTATGCGAAGGGAAATCCTCCGCCGTCGACAGAAGTTTTGAGGGCTCGGGATTGAAAAAGACGCGCTGACTTTGTGCCGCGTGCTGGGGTATGACTTGAACACTGTGGAGTTCGCGGTGGAGGACGGCGTGCCGTATGCGATTGATTTTCTGAATCCGGCGCCGGATGCGGAGATTACTTCGGTAGGGCAGGAGAATTTTGATTGGATTGTGAATGCCGTGGCGGAGATGGCGGTGAAGATGGCAGTTCACCGGGGAAGATCCGGCGCGGGAGTTGCGGTGGGCTGGTTTTCTGGGCGGGTAAAGCGCCATCGAAGCAGATCGCGTAAGGGGTGAACCGGCTTGGGTGGGCGGAGCGGAAGCGGGGAAGGCGGCGAAATAGGGCTGGAATTTACTTAGAAAACTCCCATACAGAGCCGTTGGCATCGTAAAACATGTAAGGGATCCTTCGACTACGTGGCTGCTTCCCCGCTTCGCGAACCACTCACTCCGCTCGAGGATGGACAAGGCTTATACTATAAGGGTTCTGGTTAGATTTCGAGCGGGGCGAGGGGCGCCCGCGCCACATTTCATGAAACCTACTTTCACCATCGGGATTGAAGAGGAATATCAGACCATAGATCCCGAGACACGGGATCTGCGGTCACATATTCAGGCGGAGATCCTCGAAAAGGGCGAGCTGATCCTGCAAGAGCGGGTCAAGGCGGAGATGCATCAGTCTGTTGTCGAGGTGGGGACTGCGGTTTGCACGAACATCAAGGAAGCTAAAACCGAAATAAAATTGCTGCGTCGCAATATTATCCGGCTAGCCGCGGAGAATGGGTTGCGGCTCGCGTCGGTCGCAACGCATCCCTTTGCGGACTGGAAAGTGCAGGAGATTCATCCGGACCCGCGCTACAAGAATATTGTCGAGGACATGCAGCTCGTGGCACGGGCAAATCTGATTTTCGGTTTGCATGTGCACATCGGAATTGAGGATCGCGAGACCGCGATCCACATGATGAACCACGCGCGGTATTTTTTGCCGCATCTTCTTGCCTTGTCGACCAATTCACCGTTCTGGCTGGGGATGAATACGGGATTGAAGTCTTACCGCTGCAAGGTGTTCGACAAATTTCCTCGGACCAACATTCCGGATTATTTTCCAGCTGGGGCGAGTACGAGAACTTAATCAAACTGCTGATCAAGACTAACTGCATTGATAATGCAAAGAAAATCTGGTGGGACATCCGGCCGCATCCGTTTTTCAATACGATTGAGTTCCGCGTGTGCGACATTCCCATGCGCGCGGACGAGACGATTGCGCTGGCCGCGCTGATTCAGGCGACGGTGGCAAAGCTGTACAAGCTGCATACTGCGAATCAGGGATTCCGGCTTTACCGGCGGGCGCTGCTGATGGAGAACAAGTGGCGCGCGGCCCGTAGGCATGGAAGGCAAGCTGATCGATTTTGGCAAGCAGACGGAAGTGCCGGCGAAAGATTTGATTCTCGAGTACCTGGAGTTTGTCGACGATGTGGTGGACGAACTGGATTCGCGCGAGGAGTTGAACTATATCCGCACGATGTTGGAGACGGGCAGCGGCGCCGACCGGCAGCTGCGCGTGTTTCAGGACACGGGAGATTTGAAGAAAGTTGTCGATTACATTATTGAGGAGACGGAAGCGGGGCTGGCCGAAGACGTGCCGGCTGCCGTCAGAAAAGTAGGATGATGAATATTTCTGCAGGGCAAGTCAAAATCTCCACCTCTCGCCCAGATCGCGAGAAGGATGGGGCACCCGCAATCCTGTTTCTTTTGATCCGGAATTCACCCCGGGTGCTCGCAATGCCGTGAACGTGTGCATTCGGGTGCGGCCTGAAGAGAAGGTCTGCGTCATCACCGATGAAATTACGCTGGGGATTGCGGCGGCGGTTGCGCATGAGCTCGACTCGTTGGGCGCGCCCTACCGCGCCTGGGTGTTAGAGGATTTGGCGGAGCGTCCGCTGAAAGATTTGCCGCCGAAATTATCGAGGATCTGGAAACCAGCCAGGTTTCTTTCTTTGCCGTGCAGGCGCAGCGCAACGAATTGCATTCGCGCATGCAGATGACGGACGTGGTGAACCGGCACAAGATCCGGCACGCGCACATGGTGAACATCAACCCGCAGATCATGCTGGAAGGCATGCGGGCGGATTTTCAGAAAGTCGACCGGCTCAGCGCAAAGATTGTCGCTATGGTGCGCAAGGCGCAGCGGGTGCGGGCCAAAACTGAAGCGGGTACGGACCTGACCGCGGATCTGAATCCGAACTACAAATGGCTGAAGACCAGCGGCATTATCAGCTCCGGAAAAATGGGGAAACCTGCCCGGCGGGGAAATCTTTACTACGCCGGGCGAGGTGAATGGGACGTTTGTGATTGACGGCGTGGTGGGCGACTATTTGTGCGCGAAGTTTGGCAACCTGCAGGGGAATCCGCTGACCATCCACCTGAAGAAGAATCGCCTTACCGAGGCGCATTCCGAAAATCGCGAACTGGAAAACGACTTCTGGAAGTACACGCACACCGATCAGAACAGCGACCGAGTGGGCGAGTTTGCCATTGGAACGAACATTGATTTGAAGGAAGTAATTGGGCAGATTCTCAGGATGAGAAATATCCCGGAGTGCATATCGCGTTTGGAAATCCCTATGGAGTGCACACCGGGGCGGAGTGGGATTCGTCGACCCACATCGATGTGGTGGGGCGGAAGTTCAACATCTGGGTGGACGACGAGCAGATCATGCAGGACGGAAAGTTTTTGGTCGAGGCGTAGGCCCTCCAGCGATCGGCTCTCCAGGTGCGAGCAGATTTCGAGATTGCCAAAAGCTGTCAAACCTGTTCGGAATTCATGGGTTCCTGCTTTTTCCAGCGGCGGTGATTGTAGTTATGCTTCATAATCTCCTCCATGATCGCCACCCTTCGTAAACAGTTCAACGCCAGCTTCACTCCGGAGAAATATCAGGAATTCTTGCGGCAGATTGACGAAGCCTGCGGAACTCATGTGTGTCCTTCCGGCTGTCAGAGACTCCGTGTTTCTTTCCCAAGTCTCTGCTGGATCGAATGGTGGAGGCGGGAAAAGAGTTGATCCGGCAGCTGGTGGATAGTCCTGAGTATCGTGCACGATCGGCTCAGTCGATTCCCGCGGAATATCG
>CAWIPG010000004.1:0-18944 GCA_963838015.1 uncultured Acidobacteriaceae bacterium
GCGGATAAAGAAATCACAGAAAAAGTTCCGCGCAAACAAATCGAGCACGCGTTCGACTTGCAACGTCAGCTGAAAAATATAGACAAGATTTTTGCCCGCGTCTTCGGAAGCCGCAGCAAAAGCAAGCCGAAGTCAGCCACGAGCGCGAAATCTGCACGTGCAAAGCCCCTTCGCTAGTCGCAGCGACCCTACAAAATACGAACACCGTTGAAGTGAATAAGTTGCGATAGATGTTCTTCGCCACGCGCCCCCGCAGTGTGCATCTTCTCTCTCAACCCAAGCATCGAACAATTAACCATGCAGTTAATTCGTAAAGTTTCGTCAATTGGGTCGGAGGTGACCCCGATGACGAGAACAGGCGGGGAGGAAAGATGACAATGAAGATGAAAAGGAAATCGCTTTTTAGAACGGTGAGCTCGATGCTGGCGGTCGGCTTACTAAGCGCCACGCTCGCCGCACAAACCGAGGCGGCAACGCGTAACGACAGTCAACTCCAAAACACCGTCACCCAAAAACTGGCCGCTAAGGCTCAGTTCGGCGACGTGAAGTCCAGCGCGGAAGATGGTATTGTCACGCTCACCGGCACGGTCGATCTGTACCAACGCAAGCTGGACGCGGCCAAGCTCGCCCGCAAGATCTCGAATGTGCAGGGCGTGCGCAACCTGATCACCGTCGCAGGACCGAATGTCCCCGATGAGCAGCTTGAGCAAAAACTGGCCAGGAAGCTCACCTATGTGCGCGAAGGCTACGACAGCACATTCGACTATTTCGCTCTCGGTGTGAAGGATGGCGTGGTCACAGTCGAAGGGCAGGATCGCACAGGAGTGGGCCGTGATGAGGCTCTCGCCGATATCTACAGCCAGCCCGGCGTCAAAGATGTCATCACAAACATCTCGGTCGAGCCGGTCTCTCTGATGGATGATGGACTGCGCCTCCGCGCCGCTCGAGCCATTTACCGCGATCCCGTGCTGAGCAAGTATGCCATCGATCCAGCGCGGCCGATTCGCATCATTGTGGAAAACGGTCACGTCACGCTCTACGGCTCCGTGATTAACACAATGGACAAAACCGTTGCCGGAATCCGAGCCAACCAGCTCTCCGGCGCTTTCAGCGTCGAGAACAAACTTGTGGTGGAGAAAGACTCGAGCCAGTCCGGAATGTAACCTGGCCGCGGTGAACTATAAAGAAGTGAATGAAGAAGAAGAGGCGCGGCGCAAGCCGCGCCTCTTTTGCATAGCGATTCAAGCAAGCCGGTTAATCAGCGACGCCACATACCCCGCGCCGAATCCATTATCGATGTTCACCACGCTCACGTTCGACGCGCACGAATTCAGCATGCCCAGCAGCGCGCTCAGCCCCTTGAACGATGCTCCGTAACCCACGCTGGTTGGTACCGCGATTACCGGAACGCCAACCAGTCCTCCCACCACACTCGGCAGCGCACCTTCCATTCCGGCGCAGACAATCACAACCCGAGCTTTGGTCAAGGCCTCGCGGTTAGCCAGCAATCGATGGATTCCCGCAACACCAACATCATAGAAATGCTGCACTTCGTTGCCCATGAGTTCGGCCGTGACAACAGCCTCCTCGGCCACAGGAATATCGCTGGTCCCAGCCGAGACCACCGCGATCATTCCCTTGCCATAGGTTTTCGGATCGCGTTGCAGCACGATCGCCCGCGCCAGTTCGCGATATTCCACCGCACGCACTTTTTTCTTCACGGCAGCAAATTGTTTTTTGTCCGCGTGTGTGGCCAGTACATTGCCCCCATGCTTCGCCAAGCGCGCAAAAATCTCCGCCGTCTGCGCCGGGGTCTTCCGCTCTCCGAAAATCACCTCCGGCATGCCCGCGCGCAACGCCCGATGGTGATCCACCTTGGCGAAACCCAGGTCTTCAAACGGTAAGTGGCGCAGTCTATCAACTGCATCGTCAGGGGCAAGCTTGCCCCGGCGTACCTGCTCGAAGAGTTTACGAATGGATTCAGCGTTCATAGCAGCATCGCGCCGTGGACTTTCAACAATCCGACGCGAGCTTCTAGGTTAGCATTCGGGAAGAATCTGAGTTTTAGGCCTACGCGCGACGGGCCGCGGAGCGGATTTTTGCAATCACGGCAATACAAACTTTACGGGCAAGGCCTGGTTCGTCGAGGTGCGCGAGAAATAACCGGCGGAGGCCGCTCGGTTTCACTTTGCCCGCGAGGTAAATGTCGTAAATCTGGCTTCCAATGCGGTATCCCCACTCTTTCGCTGTCGATTCAAGCCTGGTCCCGTCGCCGCGGATGGCCGCCTGCGCTGCCTTTTCAAGAGCCGCACGCGATAGCGACAACGATTCTGTGTCGGACGCTGGCCGCGAAGGATAAAGCACTCGCGAACCAAAATATGCTACTGCGTGCTCAATCACGCGAGTGTAGAAAGCGTCAGTGCGCAAAACCTCGCCCGAATTTTCCTGTGAGGCCTGGTTTTTTGCGCCGTGTCCATTCACACGTTGCGGCAAACCCCTGCACGCATGATGCAGAAAGCGCGCCGCATCTTCGCCCGCATGCATCATTTTAAATTCACGGACGCAAAACGCATTGACTTGTGGAAGATAGGCGCTGCCGCGTTCTTCTACGCTCGCCAGCATTTCTTCCAATGGATGCCCGCCGATCCCTTTGCGCGAAAGCAGCCGTCGCAGCACGCCCTCCGACGAGTTGCCCTGAACCTCGGGCAGCATGTCCACCAAAAATTTCGGCTGTGTACCGTTGTGTGGAGAGTAGCGGTTGATCTCAAGAAAGCTGGCCAGACTGTCGATCAGGTTGTAAATAGTTGGCGCAAAGTCAGGACTAGTATCGCAGCGGCTCCACTGATCGAGAAATAGGCGATAGCTTTCGTATTTTTCGAGAGGTGTAGCGTTGAAGACGCACACAGCATCCTCATTCACGCGAACCGCTTCCACTTTGTCGGCGCGTTCACCGGCGGCGCGCCAGTACAGCGCATCCACATTTTGCAAAACCGTCAGGATTTTTGCCTCCGGCATTTCTTTGCGCAGAACGCGCGGCAAATGTCCCGGAGCCAGGTGCGACTCGCCGAACAGCACGAAGATTACCGCGGTAGGGTGCCGCTCGCGAATCTCGCGAATCTTCGCGGCCGCGTGCCGATCGCGCGCTCCAATCTTCCGCAGGTTTTCCCGCGGCATGCAATCGAGGCCATAGATCGCCTCGCCGTGATCGCGAGCCGCAACCAGCAATTCGTGGAATGGAGCCCAGTCGTATCCCCAATCCAGATCAAAACGAATACGCTGCCTCAGTTCTTCTTCATCGATCTCTCGGCGCCACCATTCCTCGAGAATGTGCTGGTCGCGCGCGAAAATGGTTTCCACCCCCAGCACCACCGGACGATCTCCGCTTAACGCCCGCTGTTCGATAAGCGATGCAGCGTAGCGCTGGGCCGCGGGCAAGGCATGGTAGTCGCCAATTAAAACGACGTCGGCTGCGTTCAAAGCATTCTGAAATTGCTGCGAGTCGAGAAGAGAATCATAGGTACGAAACGATTGGCTGAACTCGCGCAGATATTTGCGGCGGCCGTGCGAATCCTGAGCGCCGATTTCGCGCTCCACTCCGGCCAGCGCCTGCAGTTGCGCGGCGCTGCGGCGGGATCGCAAATTGGCTGCGGATGCCATAAAGTCAGCTTCTAGTTTTTCTTAACCTCGCGGTACTGTCTTAAACACCATTTAAGACACCACCAACCTCTCCCTACGCCTTGACTCCTGTTCCACGACTCCCTATGCTCCAAACTCGGGGCGGCACGTGTCGCCTCACCGGAGGCGCTTTGCCCAATCACCCGCCGCAAAATCTCACCATCGCCACCACTGGCGCCAGCGGCTCAGTGTTTCTGCGGCAACTGCTGCTCGCGGTCCAGCGTGACGCCCGCATTCAAACCGTGAACTTCATCGCCTCGGACTCCGGCCTCCGCGTGCTTGCCGAAGAACTGAGCATTAAAGGCCGCTCGAATCTCGTCCGCCAGATCCTCGGCGAGAAAACAAAATCCGCAGCCCGCGCCGCCACTTCTTCCAAAATCGCCAGCACCAAAATCCCCGCCACAATAAAAGAACAGTTGAACGCCGATATCGGAGCCAACGTGGCCAGCGGTTCTTATCCCGCCGATGCCATGATCGTGCTCCCCTGCAGCGTGGGCACCCTGGCTCGCATCGCCAACGGCATCGCCTCGCATCTCATCGAGCGTGCGGCCGACGTTTGCCTCAAAGAAAAGCGTCCGCTGGTGCTCTGCGTTCGCGAAACGCCACTCAACAAAATCCACATCCGCAACATGTACCGCGCCGCCGACGCCGGGGCGACGATCTTTCCCCTCATCCCAGCCTTCTATTACCGGCCGGCCAGCTTAGATGACATGGCCCGCGAGTTCGCCTATCGCGTGCTCGCCCACGTGGGCCTGGCGCAGCCCGGCGCTTTCCGCTGGAAAGGCTGAACTATCAGCCACTTAGCCGCCTACATTCAAAAAGTCTTCCACCTAGGGAAGATCGGCTTGATGAGTAGAACTTCAGTGTAGAGAGCTGAAAGCGCGCGTCCCAGATACCCAGCGGACATGTACGCGCGGCGAAATCCTCACCCGAACTTCACCATCAAAGTCCCAGATTTCCAAAGCGAAGATCCTGTTCTCTTAGCGTAGAATGCGGCAACTTCCCTGAGGGGTGATTCATGTCTTCGACCATTCAGCAAGCAGAGTGGGTCAAGAGGAGATTTGTATGTTCGAATCTTCAGAAGCCGCGACTTTTTCTGCTGCTGGTTTGCGCGAGTATTTTGCTGTCGGGTGCATCTCTTTTAGCCTACGCAGACGATCACAACCCCTACGCCGGCGATGCCAAGGCCGCGAAAGCAGGTGAGTACGAATTCCGCATCAACTGCGCGCTCTGCCATGGCTTAGGCGCACACGGCGGCGGCCGCGGCCCGGACCTGACTCGGGCCCAGAAACGGCATGTTCATTCCGACGCCGAAATGTTCCAGGTGATCAGCAACGGCATTCCCGGCACCGTCATGCCCGCGAACGGAACCAATGGCCAGGGCGTCGGCATGACCGACGAAGAAATCTGGCAAATTATCACCTACATCCGCAGTGTGGAGGTAAAGTCGGTCGCCGGCGCCATCGGCAGCGTCGCGCATGGCAAAGAACTTTTCTACGGCGACGCGAACTGTTCACTCTGCCACATGGTCCAAGGCAAGGGTGGGCGTTTAGGCCCCGAACTCACCGCTGTCGGCGGTTCACGCACGCGGGCCGCAATCATCGATTCGGTGCGCAATCCCAGTCGGCGCTTGGCCTGGGGATTAACTGAGGCGACCAAAGAATTTCCCCAGGAATACGAAACCGTCACAGTCGTCACCGCCGACGGCAAGCAAATTAAAGGTGTCGCCCTCAACGAGGACAACTTCAGTATCCAGATGATCGATAGCGACGAACAGATTCACCTGCTGGATAAAGACAAGCTGCGTTCGTTTCAAAAGAGCCGTGAATCGATGATGCCGACCTATAACCCGGCCGTTTTGAGCGATAAAGATCTCGCAGACATCGTGGCGTACCTGATCAGCGTGGGGGCGAAATGACGGAATGGAGAGCTGATAAATCGGAAACGCGAACTAGTCGCAACCCCGATCAGCGGTCCGCGAGACTGCGCGTCCGGATTCCCGCGCAACAGTGGACCTCTACGCAACCGCGGACGTGTGCGCAACCGTGGAAGAGCGGCGCTTCAGCGCTGCGTGTCGTCGCCCCTAAAGGATCGGGCTTCAGCCCCAGTGGGTCGCGCACCGCAGCTCGAATAAGAACGCTGGCAATCCTATTCCTCTCAGCCCTTTTCATAACTCAAGCCGCCGCGCAAGTCACATTCGACCGCCTGCTCAACTCCGCCAAGGAGCCGCAGAACTGGCTCACCTATTCCGGCGACTATTCCGGCCGCCGCCACAGCCCGCTCGACCAAATCAACATCACAAATGTTCGCTCGCTCTCTGCAAAATGGGTCTACCAAACCGGAGCAACCGGCAAACTTGAAACCTCACCCTTGGTGGCCGACGGAGTTCTCTATGCCACCGCCCAGGACGATCGCGCATTTGCCCTGGATGCCCGCACCGGCCGGCCCATCTGGATGTTTCAGCATCAACTGCCGACGGACATTCGTCCCTGCTGCGGCCACGTGAACCGTGGGCTCGCGATTCTCGGCGACAAAGTTTTTCTGGGAACACTTGATGCGCATGTGATCGCGCTCGATACCAAAACCGGCAATGTGATTTGGGATGTCGTGGCCGCCGAATACCAGAAGGGCTACAGTTTCACCGTCGCGCCGCTGGCGGTGAAGAATCTTGTAGTAATTGGAGTCTCCGGAGGTGAGTACGGCATCCGCGGTTTCATCGATGCCTACGACGCCGCAACCGGCGAGCGCAAATGGCGCTTCTACACAGTTCCGGCTCCGGGTGAGCCCGGGCATGAAAGCTGGGAAGGCGACTCGTGGAAGATCGGCGGCGCTCCCGCCTGGAATATCGGAACCTACGATCCCGTAACCAACCAGATTTTCTGGCCCACCGGAAATCCTTCGCCTTCGAATCGCGGCGAAGGACGCGCCGGAGACAATCTCTATAGCAATTCGCTGCTCGCGCTCAACGCCGACACGGGCAAAATGAATTGGTTTTTCCAGTTCACCAAGCACGACGAGCATGACTGGGACGCCACGCAAGTCCCTGTGATGATCGATTCCGGCGGCAAGCATCTGATCGCGCAAGCCAACCGCAACGGATTCTTCTACGTACTCGATCGCACGAACGGCAAACTGATCTCCGCCAACGCATACGGCAAAACCACGTGGAGCGACAGCAAAGACGCCGAAGGCCGTCCCGTGGCGAACAAACAAGCCTCACCCACGCTCGAAGGCCACACAGTTTGTCCCGGAGCCCTGGGAACAACGAATTTCATGGCCCCAGCCTACGATCCTCAAACCGCGCTCTTCTACGTGACCGCACGCGATCAGTGCGATATCTTCAGCACCGCTCCGCAACCCTACGAAGCTGGTCACGCGTATTACGGCAGCGCATATTTTCCTTCCGAAGATGCCGAGCCCTATCGGGGATTTCTCAAGGCGATCGACCCCGCGACCGGTGAAATCAAGTGGAAGTTCGAACACACCTCGCCAACCTGGTCGGGAGTGCTCTCAACTGCAGGCGGGCTCGTATTCACTGGCGATGCCGAAGGAAACTTCATCGCTCTGGACGCGGCCTCGGGCAAAGCCCTTTGGCATTTCCAGATGGGCGGCGCAGTCTACGCCGCACCCATGGCCTTCGCCGTGAACGGTAAGGAATACGTGGCGATCGCGGCGGGCAGCGCAATCTACGCCTTCGCGCTGCCTTAGCTTCTTGTAGATTGGCTTCCCGCAAGAAATAGCGGCGCGATATTCTTCGGCCTACCTTCGCAACGATTCCTCCCAACCAATCGCCGCTGTCTAATTTCCCCGAGACTTTCCAGAGACAATTCCTCCGAAAAGATACAAATCTTTGACCACCTTGTGACATGAGCACAACTGTCCTCGCACTACTCTGCCTTACGCCGTGATCCGAAGCCAGCAGAGGAATACGGCGAAGATCAACGATCAAACGATCAAAAGATGTGGAGGAAACTATGAAGAAACTCACAGATGTTCTGGTACGCGCCGCGAACCGGCGCACGTTCCTCAAGAACAGCATGGTCGCCGGCGCAGTGGCGACCGTAGGAGCCGGCATCCTGGGCCGCGGCGTACCAGCATTCGCCCAGCAGACCAGCAGTGCAAAACTTAACAAGGGAGATATCGCGATTCTTCGGTTTCTCGCCGCCGCCGAACTAATTGAGTCCGATCTCTGGACCCAGTACGCGGAACTGGGTGGCATCGGTGACAATCCGCCCATCGAAGTAAACCCGAACGAAACCCTGAATCCTTATCAGGTAGCCTTGTCGAACCTCGATGGAGATGCCCCGCAATATATCGCCAGCAACACGCTGGATGAAATCAGCCATGCCACCTTCCTCAATGCTTATCTCGAGTCCAAAGGTGCCGAACCGGTCAACCTCGATGAATTCGTAACCTTGCCTGGAAGCACAGCCACTGGTTCAACCGGCAGCTCGCGCCTCACAAATCTCATGAATCTCAACGTCGATACCAGCTGGTATGTTCGCTACCGCAGCACGGCCAGCCCCGATCTCGGCGGCACTTTTCCTCAGGCCATCACCCTCAACAACGTGACGGCTATTCCCATCAGCGACGCCGACTATGAAGGCAAAGCCAATCCCAACTTTCCCGGCAATGATCACATTCAGGCGATCGCGAATGTAGCGGCCTTTCACTTCGGAGCAATTGAGCAGGGCGGCACGAGCCTTTACGCAGCCATGAGTCAGAAAGTGACCGATCCGGAAGTGCTCCAGATCACGCTCGGCATCGGCGGGGACGAGATCGCTCACTTCCTGGAGTGGGTCGATTTCGCGGGCAACGGAGTGCAGGCTCCGGTGGCGCCATTTACCGATCACAAAACCGGCTTGAAGTTTCCCAACTTCTTCAACCCGCTCAACCCGTTGATTCAGCCCAGCCTGATTTTCCCGGTGCCTTTCGAATTCCGGCCCAACCTTCCCCGCGTCGCGATGATTCGTCCGGTGACCGATAGTGTTGGCGGCGCGCAGGCCGCGGTTGCAGGCCTCACCGCCAGCGGGCTCTTCATCGGCCAAAGCCAGCAGTTCTTTAACACGCTGCAAGCAATGGCTGTCGCGGCCGACGCGGCTCAACGCTTCTAACGTTTGTCGGCACAGCTCGTTTGTGCCGCCGCAAGGCGGGCGCTGCGCATAGTTCTCCTGGCCGCAGCGCCCGTACTTTGAAATTTATTCATTACCGAACCAATTTTTTGACTTGGAGGAATTCCCGTGATTGAAGGCTTATTTCAACCCATGCACTTAATCATCATCGCCGGAATCGCTTTGTTGATCTTCGGCCCCAAGAAATTGCCCGAACTCGGAAAAGGAATGGGCGAAGGTATTCGCGGTTTCAAAGCCGCAATGCAGGCAAAAGAAGACTCCCCGGCATTGACGCCGACGCCGAAAGCTCCCGAGGAAAAAGCATGAGTCTTGCCGAGATGTTTTTTCTTGGCCTGTTGGCCCTGTTATCTTCGGACCAAAAAAACTAGCCTCGATCGCTCCGCAAATCGGCAACACACTCACTCGATTGAAAAAAGTCAGCAGCGACTTCCAAACGCAACTGACAACGGAAATCTCCGCCACAGCGAACGCGGAGCCGTGTCAGGGTTTGATCGCGACGCAAAAGGGGGACTAGAACGGCTACTGTTCAGCCGCGAAGCGGCGCAAGAATGCAGCCCAGGGCGTAAGCCCTGGGTTGAAAGTGGAATGAGAACAAGCCCGGAAGGGGCGAAAGATACGCTCTGACACGGACTCCGTAGGGACGGTACGAATTCTCACGCGCGCACACTTCAACGCTACGAGAAACGGGCCTCTTCACCGTTCCGGATCAATACTCTGATCAAGATAAATCCACAACACCCGCGCAAAAAGCGTAATCGTAGGCGCAATCGGCAAGAACAAAACGACAGCCCAGATCGTATCCTTCGTGATCCACCACCCGGTCACATACCACAACAGTGCCGCGATGACCCCAACAATCACGATCCCTAACGCATAGCTGACATACATCGCTCCCAGAAAATAGCCGGGCTCGCGGTCAAACTTAAGATCGCAGACGGGGCAACGCTCGTGCATCTTGGGAAACCCCCGAAAGATGGAGTAGCGAAAAATGTTTCCCACGAGGCAACGGGGACACCGTTGGCGAAGAATAGATCCCACGGTCGAAGGCGTTGTGGCCGTTCCCATCTTCCTTCCATCCATTGACGCCATAAAGCTAACAGATGAAGGGAGTATCGCTCTCGACACCCACTTTCGTGCCTGTTGACGCACAGCCCGATCCCGTACTAATCTGCGATTACACCGGAAAGGAGGTGGTCGAATGACAAGTTCTGAATGTGGCAGTAGTTGTGGGAGTCTAAGACCAGGTGAGGTGGCTGAGACTTAGAGCTGGTTGCTCTAAGCGGGGCTTCGGACGCAGATCGCACCAACAAGATCGCGCCGGAGCTACAGCCCGCACACTAGCCGGTGAGTACGGATGGACGCATCGCGTCGGTCGCGCGAAGGCTTCCGGCCAAAAGTTCAACCTTTGGCCTTCAGTCCCTGACCCGGGAGTTGCCGTGAGAGGCCACGTAGAGTGACCACCTCTTGGTCAATCCCAACCAGTCCACCGGACGGCCCGCAGGTTTCAACACCTGCGGGCCGTTTGTTCTCTGCGGCTCAGTCACAGCATGTCCGGCTCTCACCGCACCACCACCTGCCCCGTCATCTTCGGGTGAATCGTGCAATAATACGCATACGTCCCTGCCTTGCTGAACGTATAAGAAAATTTCTCGTCCGTATCCATCACCTTGGACTTGAACACACCGTCCGTGCTCACCGCGGTATGAGGAATATCGTCACGGTTGGTCCATGTAACCGTCGCACCTACGGGAACCGTGATCGTCTGCGGGCCAAAACTAAAATTATCAATCTTCACCGCTGAAGCTGCCGCAATGGGCCGATCATTCGCCGTTGTCGCCGCCGCCGTAATCTTCCGTGATCCCGCCCCAAGGAATACGGCAATCATCACCGGCAACGCCAACCCCGCAACCCAAACACTTTTCCTTTTCATTTTATTGTTCCTTCAAATCTGATTTTTATTACGAAGCCGGCGAGCTAAGCGGCGAATCGACAACTGCCAGACTTCGTCCGCTGACCACATAGTTCACATCCGTGATGCCGAGTACATGCTGCAACTGCTCCGCCGGCACCTTCATCGGCCCAGCCGAAGGAGCCGTGCCCGGCGCCGGCTGCGGGAATGCAGTCGACATCGCCGTGTGAAACGAAACCTTCCCTTCAACTTTCCGCATGATCTGGTGAATATGCCCATTCAGCACCGTCACCGAACCAAACCGCTTCACGTAAGACAAAGCTTGTTCGCTGTCGTCCGTTCCCCAACCCCACTCGGGATAAATCGTCCACAACGGAATATGCGCAAACAGGACAATCGGCGTGCTGGCCGAGCGCCCCTTCAAGTCGCCCTCCAGCCATTCCAGTTGCTCGCGCCCTAGCGCCCCCATACCTCCAGCCTTCAAGTTGGCAACGTTCACCAGCCCGACAAAATGCACGCCCTTGTGATCAAAGCTGGACCACCCAGTCCCCTTCGTATCTTTCCCATAACGCTGCAAGTATTCCGCGCCATTGTCGGTCAGCATGTCGTGTTCACCCGGTACGAAGAAAATCTGCTTCGCCGCCGCTCCCTTTAAAACCTGATCGAGCGTGTCGAATTCACTCGGCTTCGAAAGTTGGCTCAGATCGCCGGTGTGAATAATGAAATCCGGTTTGTGCGGCATCGCATTGATCTTGTCGATTGCCGTCTGCAGCGTCGCCGTCACGTCCGGGTTAGCAGGCTTGTTAAATCCAATGTGGCTGTCACTGATCTGCACAAAGCTGAAATCCCCACGCTTGCCGCCGTTACGATCCGCACTCTTGGCGAATGCCTGCGATACCGGTACGCCGCCGCTCATGGTCCAGACCAGCCCCGTACCCGCCCATGCCATGCACTTCAGAAATCCGCGACGGTCAACGCCGTCATTGTTGAGGTCCTGCAACTTCTGATCGATAAAATCATTCTTGTCCGGCATATGCCCTCCGTGGTT
Source organism: uncultured Acidobacteriaceae bacterium (assembly GCA_963838015.1). Taxonomy (GTDB): domain Bacteria; phylum Acidobacteriota; class Terriglobia; order Terriglobales; family Acidobacteriaceae; genus Sulfotelmatobacter. Next base: position 11,765 of record CAWIPG010000004.1, read on the forward strand.
TGTAGCGTTCACAATGGATAACTGGAAAGAGTAGTTTTTATTCCCGGTTGACTGAGAAAATTCGGTGATCGCGATTTGCCAACGCTAACCGGGTCCATTGACCCCGCTCAGAAACCCGCCCAGGTGCCCCGTCAGCGCCACCAAACCAATGCCCAGAAATTCCACCGCCAGCCGGTAGCTCGGCAACGCCGCCGCCCGCCGTCGCGCGTGAAAATGCATCCACCACACCCACCAGATCACCAAGCCCGAGACGCAACCAAACACCAGATGCAGCAAAAGGATCCCCTTCAACCTCTGGCCCTCGAGTTGAAACTGCCACGCTAGTATTCCCGTGGTGAGAACCGGTAGCGTTGAAATCGCCGCCACCAGCAGGTTGTAATAGGCCGCGTCCGCCAACCCATGCCGCTTGGTCCACTGCGCGATCGAATCGAACACAACCGCCGAAATAAACAGCGCGATCGGAAAATGGATGAGCACCACATGTTGCGCGTGTTTCGCCAACAGCGCAGTCTTCAGATCGAAAGGATTTACCATTTGTCCGCTCCGTCGCCGAGTTCGACTTGCATCGGCTTCAATAGGGATAACGGATTTTCTGTTTCTTTATTCCAAGCGATACACCCCCGCTTGTGCGCGTGAGAGCCAGAGCGCGATGGTGCATGCAGTAAACCCTCGAATTTTCAGCCGCGAAGCGGCGCTTTTCACACCCTCTCCTTTCTGCTACTGTTTTGAGTCCGCCCGAACTGCGCTACCAGACGAAAGGACCACCGCGTGATCGTTGGAGTTCCCAAGGAAAGCTATCCCGGAGAGCGCCGGGTGGCGCTCGTTCCCGCCGTAATCCCCACGCTAGCCAAAGCGGGACTAGAAGTGGTCATCGAGCCCGGAGCCGGCGAAGCGGCCGGCTATCCCGACCACGCCTACGCAGAAAAAGGCGCAAAGATTCTCGCCGATCGCGCCGCCGTCTTCGTCGCCGCTGACGTTATTGTGCAAGTCCTCTGTTACGGCTCCAACGACGCAACGGGCCAGGCCGATCTTCCTCTGATGCGTCGCGGTCAATTGCTCATCGGTTTTCTGCGCCCCTTCGGTTCCGCGGAAGTGATTCAGCAAATCGCCTCCGCCGGCGTCACCTCTTTCTCCGTCGAACTCGTCCCACGCACCACGCGCGCGCAAAGCATGGACGCGCTCTCCTCCATGGGAACGATCTGCGGCTACAAAGCTGTACTGCTAGCCGCGGAAACGTCGATAAGAATTTTTCCCATGATGACCACCGCCGCCGGCACCATCACCCCTGCCCGCGTCTTCGTCATCGGCGCCGGAGTCGCCGGCCTGCAAGCCATCTCCACCGCACGCCGCCTCGGAGCCGTCGCCTCCGCCTACGACATGCGCGCCGCCTCCAAAGAGCAAGTGCAAAGCCTCGGCGGCCGCTTTGTCGAATTGCCCATCGAGGCACAGAATGCGCAAGACGCCCGCGGCTACGGCACCGCGCAGGACGAAACTTTCTACGCCCGCCAGCGCGAACTTCTAACCCGAGTGGTCGCCGAAAGCGATGTAGTCATCACCGCCGCGGTAATTCCCGGCAAAAAATCTCCGGTGCTCATCACTGCCGACATGGTGAAAGGCATGGCGCCCGGCTCCGTCATCGTCGACCTCGCCTCCGAGCGCGGCGGCAACTGCGAACTCACCCGCACCGGAGAAACCGTGCAGGCCCACGGCGTAACCATCATCGGCGCCATCAATCTGGCCAGCAGCGTCCCGTACAACGCCAGCCAGATGTACGCCCGCAACATCGCCACGTTTCTCGCTTACATCGTGAAAGACGGAAAGCTGCAACTGAACCAGCAAGACGAAATCATCCGCGAGACCATGGTCACGCAAGCCGGCGAAATCATGAACTCGCGAGTCCGTGAATTTTTCAAACTCCCGGCGCTCGCGGCCAGTAATCAGTAATCAGGTTGCCGTTATCGATTACGGCAGAGCCGGGCGCTGAACAAATGCAAAGGAGCAATCATGCCAGCGGATTTTATCTCTAACCTTTATGTCTTCATCCTGGCGGGATTCGTCGGGTTTGAATTGATCAAGCGTGTTTCTCCGCTGCTCCACACACCCCTGATGTCGCTGACCAACGCTCTGGATGCGATCGTGGTGGTGGCGGCGATCATCATCGCGGGCAGACATGAGACGACGCTCACCACTGTGCTGGGCGCGATTGCGGTCGCCGCATCCTTCAGCAACATGGTCGGCGGGTTCCTGATTACCGATCGCATGCTGCGCATGTTCAAATCCGGCAAGGCGAAAAAATCATGAGTACGCTGGCCCTTCAGCAGTATCTCGATTTCGCCTACATTGCTGCCGTCGTTCTCTTTATTCTTTCGCTCAAGTTCCTGAGTTCGCCGGCGCTTGCCCGGTGGGGCGTGCTGGCGGGAGAAATCGGCGCTGCTCTGGCGGTCATCGCAACGCTTTTTAATCCCGAGGTGGCGCATTACGAGTGGGTTCTCATCCCGCTGATCATCGGCGCAGGGGTCGGCATTCCCCTGGGCATGGTGCACATGACGGCTGTGCCGCAGCGAACCGCCTTAAGCCACGCTTTCGGCGCACTTTCCGCAGCCATCATCGGCATCGCCGAGTACTACGTGGGTACCGCGCCGGTCACGCGATTTGAAATGGGTGAGATCGCGCTCGAAGTCATCATCGGCTCACTCACGTTTACCGGCAGCCTGATCGCCGCCGGAAAGTTACAAGAGTTGCTGCCGCAGCGCCCTATCGTCTATCGCGGCCAGAATATCGTCAGCCTTTCCGCGTTGGCAGGCGCTCTCGGGTTGGCGGTTGCGCTGGTGGTGAATCCCGCGTACACGTTGCTGTTCCCGATCATGGTAGTTGTGGCGCTGATTTTTGGCGTACTGCTGGTCACGCCCATCGGCGGCGCAGATATGCCGACGGTCATCTCGTTGCTGAATTCCTACGCAGGTTTCTCGGCAGCCCTGCTGGGATTTGTTCTGAACAGCAAAGTGCTGGTCGTGGCCGGCGCGCTCGACGGATCTTCTGGTTTCGTATTGTCCGTGATCATGTGCAAGGCGATGAACCGCTCCTTCGCGAACGTCATGTTTGGAGCCTTCGGACAAGTGCAGACGTCCGCGGCCGCCGCCAAAGAAGACCGCGTCGTGCGCAGTGCGACGCCGGAAGAAGCCGCCGCTGTCCTCGAAGCCGCGTCGAGTGTCGTCATCGTCCCCGGTTACGGCATGGCCGTCGCGCAAGCGCAGCACAAAGTTCGCGAACTCTACGATGTCCTCACCAAGAAGGGGATCAACGTTCGCTTCGCCATCCACCCCGTCGCCGGACGCATGCCCGGCCACATGAACGTCCTCTTAGCCGAAGCCGATATCCCTTACGACCGCCTCATCGAAATGGACGAAATCAACGGCGACTTCCCCCAAACCGACGTAGCCCTGGTAATCGGCGCCAACGACGTAACCAACCCCGCCGCCCGCAACGACCAATCGAGCCCCATCTACGGCATGCCCATCCTCGACGTCGACAAAGCCCACACCGTAATGGTCATCAAACGCGGCATGAGCCCCGGCTTCGCCGGCATCGACAACCCGCTCTACTACCTCCCCAACACCCTAATGCTTTTCGGCGACGCCAAACAATTCGTAGGATCAATAGTCCGCGAACTAACCGGCCACTAGCTATCTCATAAATGGGTTCGGGAAGGGCACGACTTCAGTCGTGCCGCCTTGGAGCAAATGAAGATAAAGGCTTCAACCCCCGAGGGCGGGCAGGTGCGCGGGTGCCCCATGTCTCGCGTCTTTTGCGAGACATGTGATTCTATGAACGATTCATTCTTTCCGAACAGGAATTAAGATCGATCAGCCTATTCTTGTGGTTCAAAATAAATTGTCATTCCGAGCGAAGCGAGGAAGCTGCTATCCGCTATCGCATCACGAGCCCATGCACAACCGTGGAAGAGCGGCGCTTCAGCGCCGCGTAAAAGCTCCAAATGAACCCGCCTTCAGCCCTTTAACCACTCGAAAATCAATGTAAACCTACCGGAACAGAGGTTCATTTTTCTTCGAAAGTGGTATCGAGCGTTCGACAGAAAGTGGATATACACAAATGCCACGAGCTGGGTCAATCTAAAGGGGGCGCATTAGTTCAGTTTGATTCCGGAGGGGACAATGAACGCGTATCGGCGAAATGGAGCTCAAGCACCGTTGAGAATTGGCTACCGCCGCAATTCAAAAGGAGGCATCGTGAGTATTCATCACCGTTCGATCATGATCGCGCTGCTAAGTCTGTGTCTGGCAGCGCCTGGACAGTTGGCCGCACAATCGCACCAGGATTCGGCCCCCGGGATGAATCAGACAGAGAGTGCAGTCCCTGGTCTTCACGACTTCGACTTTCTGGTTGGTCAATGGCAGGCCCATCATAGAAAACTGAAGCAGCGACTCGCCAATAATCACGAGTGGGTTGAATTCGAAGGTACGTTGTCGAATCAACCGCTCATGGGGAGTTACAGCAATGAAGACGATACAGTGCTCAACGTTCCCGGCGCTCCCTATCGCGGTGTCGCTCTGCGGTCCTTCGACCCGAAGACCCAGCAGTGGTCCATCTGGTGGCTCGACAGCAGGACACCATCCGACCCATTGGATCCGCCCATGATTGGAGGCTTCCACAATGGCGTGGGCACTTTCTATGGGAATGATACGGTCAAGGGAAAGCGAGTTCGGGCGCGCTTCCTCTGGTCCAACATCACTCCGACAACGGGCCACTGGGAGCAAGCGGATTCGCCAGACGAGGGCAAGACCTGGGAGACTAACTGGGTGCAGGACATCACACGAGTTCGCTGATCGAGGGGATCGACAAATAGGAAAAATGGCTGAAGAGTCGTGAATCGGAACACTGAGCGAGCGTAACCTGCATTTTCCGGCTCTCAATTCAATTAAAAATGGCGGAGTGCAAACTTGCACTCCGCCAAAACTTTAAGAGACCGATGCCGTCTTGCTTACGAGCTTTCGAGATCAATCCAACAACGGTCGCGCCGACCCACCGAGCAGCGAACTATTCATATTAAAGATATTGTGATGTCCCTCCGGCCCGCCCCAGGCAAACATGAGAGACACCATCGGGAACCCGCCAGCCCGCAAAGTCACACCAGCCGCAAAGCTGTGCTTCAAATGATCGAATCCTAACTCGCTCCGCGTAAGCGCCACCATCCCCTCATCCGTCATAAACTTGAACCCAAACGGACCCCACACCGAATGCTCGAAGCTCTCCTGCAACAACAAAAGATTCGGCGCGCGAAACCGGTAATCCTGATAACTTCCCAGCACCATATTCCCGTCGATATCTGCACCGCCCAAAGTCTGCTGAAAATAAAACGGCACCGCGCTGGTAGCCGAGTTAATCGATTCCGAAACCAGCAACCGCACTCCAATCGACCCATTCAAATTCGGCGTATGCGGAATCTTGGGACACGTCGCCCCGTTCGGCGCACACTCATCCGGACCCGCGGCATCCGTATTCTTAGCTCCCGACTTCGAATAACCATACAAATAAAAGGTGTGATTCAAGTCAGCCGTCCAGCGCAAAAAAGAATTCGTCGAATTCGACGGCGCAAAGAACTGCTGAAAATTCCCCAGATAATTCAACTCAAAATGATCCTTAAACAAAATCGGATCGATACGGAATCCCTCGCCCAGCTGTACAAATCCCGGCTGGCTGCCAAGCCCAGGCGCGGTCGCATTCGCGTAAAGCGCATCGATCGACGGCGAAGATTGCCCGTTGTCGCCTCGCACGCTAACATACCGCCCATTCACTTCCCCAAGCAAAGCTAGCTTCAAACTGCGAATCGCCGGCCACTCATAAACTGGCTTGATCGCATTCGCGCCCACGATGCTCTGCGTCATCCCAAACACCGACTGCCCCGCCAGCGCAGAATCATTCCCCAACCCAAAGAAGAAGAGTTTGTTCAAAGAGATCGACTGCGCGTACAAATTGAAAACGGTATAAGGATGCACGAAGTTGATCGTCGGCTTCTTGGCTGGCTTCTTCGACCCAGCACTCTCACCTGGCTGCGGAGCCACAGGCTGCGGAGCCACAGGAATGATCACGTGGATCGGCTCACTCGGCGTGTGGATCATCTTCATATATCCGCCCGCCCGCCACGACCCATTGGTCGAGCCCACCGCATCCACGTCCCACGTCATCCGCCAGTTGGTCGTGTTCTTGTCAGCAACAAACGCCCCGCCCAGAGCAAACCCATTCTGCGCCGGCATGCTCCCTGCCGCAATGTGAAGCGGATGATCGGTGAAAATCTCATAAGCGCACCCCGGCAGAACTTTGAACCCAAAATCTTTGCAAGCATCGCGCGCCCGTTCCCCCTCGCGCCGAAACTCCGCCTGCAACATGCTCTCCTGCGCCGCGGCAAATGTGCCGACCAGCAACAGCACGATCAACCACATCCACCGCATACCGCCTCCAGCCCGCAGAATGACTCATGTGGGGACAGCCGCCTTCGGCTGTCCAACCGGGTAGAGCCCGGTAGTTCTAGCCACATACACACGACTCAATCCCTAGCTCCCCCGCTTTTTCTTGCCCTTTGTGTCGCTCTTTGTTTTCCGCACCGGCTCCTCTTCCGCCGCTGCCGCAATCTCAATCACGGGCCTGCGCTTAGCCCGCCGCTCCGCCGCCTCGGCATGCGCATTGTGAATCGCCTCCGTCACGGCCCGAATATATTCCGCAGCCTCACCCTCGGTCTTAATCGCATTAATGTAGATGTCCGAGCGATGCCGCATCGGCAGCCTCCGCTCCGCCTCATGCAGATGCAGAATCTGCGACTTCAGCAGCGCGTTCACCGGCCGGTCCTGATCGCCAGCATCCTTCGGCAGCGGCGGCAAAATTATTTTCGTCGACATAACCATCTCCTAATTCGGTGTGGACATTATTCGCGCCCGGACGTTGCACTTGCCTTTGGGTGGCGCAGCGCTTCAGCGCTGCGGTAAACGTCTGCTTTCTAATCCGGCTTTAGCCGCTGAGGTTGCAATTAGTCCTCAAGAGCCCCATCCCTAGCCAAAATCCGGACAATCCTGCCTCATCACATCCAACGAAACCAAATCCACAAACGTATCCGCCGCCGCTTCCCGTGCCGTGCGCTGCGCGTAGCTGCCCAGAAAAAACTTTGTCA
>CAWIPG010000005.1:0-175563 GCA_963838015.1 uncultured Acidobacteriaceae bacterium
TGTTCAAATCGCCGAGCGCTGAAGTTGCTGCAACAGCATTTGTGCGACTTCCGCGCATCGCTCAGGGCGATAAAGCCGCTTCGCAGGGCGTTGATACGCGCCCAAGCCGCGAATCGTTCCGCCAGACGAGAGTTTCAAATGGGGCGCTGACCACTGGTAGATGAGGCGCAATGTCGCCACCGCTGGCAATTACCGGTAGGCCATGCTCGAGCATCGCCGCCGCCGAGCCGCTCTTGCCAAGCACGAAAAGAGGATAGGGGGACAGCCCGAAGTCGACGGAATTCAGGAACTGAGAGATCTCGTTTGGGGACCGGGGGCCGATCGCCACGAAGCGGGTGTGCGGAAGCCTTTCACGCCAGGGCCCGAAGGGCGATGCAGCACCGGATTCGGCATGTCCCGCGGAGACGACGATGATCTTGCGACGCGCCCGCGCACCAATTTCGACCAGGCGGGCGAGCAGGGGCTCAGCCGGCCAGTCCCACTCACGCGCAACCTTGCCAAACATACCAAATACCCACCATCGTTCGCGATCCTGCTTCAGGTCGGGTCCGCCATTTTGTTGTACCGCATCGTAGATCCAGCCCTCGCCTGTTTCGGTGGTAACCGGAATGTTGCTGAACAGGGGCAGCACGCCCGCCTCGATGCCCTGCTCGTCAGAAGCTGCTGATAGTAGTGGTTGGTAGTATCGATCAAGCGTGGTCGCATCCGGTGCAACAGCCCAAGGATGAACGGTCTCTGCATTGCGCCGAGGACGGCAAGCTTCGCTGTCCTGGTGCTGCCGTAACCGGCCCAGAGCTCGTGCATCATCACATGCAGCTTGCGCCCGCGGACCGTTGGCGGAAACCAGTGCATGTCTCCGAGCAGCAAGCCCTTGGGATGGAAGCTGTAAGGTACGAATTGGAGGCTCGTCCAATCGGGGCGCCATTCGGCGATCAGCGCCGCCGCCCTTGCGTATCTCGTCCGGAGAGATACGCGTGCCGAAAGCTGGACCAGCTTCATGGCCGCCGCCGGGTCTTCGGTCACCGTCTCGACGTCGACGGACGGGTCGTTCATGGCGAGCAAAAAGCACTCGAGCCCAAGCTTGCCCAACGCCGCTCCCAAGCGCCGGCAATAGTCGCCGACCCCGTTTCGGCCTTCGTCGAGACCGCCGCAGATAAGCACAATCCTGCGAATCGTCGGGTTGCCCTGTCCTTTGCGAAGACCTGTTGAAAGCTTCGTCTCATCTGATGGGGAGCAGCATTGCGGCCTCGGCCAAGTGGATGAACCGCAATGTTGTCGTTGCGGAGTACGGGAACTGCTGCCTGGAACTCTATATCCATCGCCAGGCCGAGATGACGGTTCCTGCCCGTGCCACGCGTGTTTTTGACGGGCTCCGCAAACCGATGGCATTGCTAGAATTGATAGGAAGGGTCGGCTGGTCGGCTTGCCAGTTTAGCACCCACTGACCGCTAACGTTGATCTCTAGAATCGAAAACGAAATTCATTGTCCCCCAGAGCTGTGGCGTCAGTTCAACCTCACTCGGGACGTCAAACACCAAGCCGGTCGCTTTGTTAAACCAGTAGACCCGCTCGGTGGTTCGCAATCCATCTCCGCGCAGGAGCCCGATGTCCCCTCGCAGCGTTGTTCCGGGCGTCGGCTTCAGTCCCAAGACTCCCAGTGGCATCGAAAACTCGAAGTCACCTGCCGAATCGTTATTCGTGGAGGTTGCGGCGGTTCCCTTTGTCAGTTGCAGGTACTGGCTGACGTCCTCCACGTCGTCGAACTTCAAGGTGCGAAGTGGAGATTCAAACGATGCACTATTTCTCGGCCCCGTGGTCGCAACAGGACGATACAGCACCGCTACCGGCTGGCCCCTCACAAACGAGACAAGCAGGCGAATGTCCCCCGGCGCCGCGGATCTCCGCCGTGGGTCGGCACTCGGATTGGTAGCCAGCATCAGATCGAGGGCACCCCCCGTCTTGAACAGGTTCTGAAATGACGTCCCGGAATTCTCAACAGCCCGGGAGTCCCCCGTCCTAAACGCTGCGTACAGCCGATCTCCCCCGACTCTCAGCGCCGCTCGTGTCTGTATCTTTGTCGACCCCAATCTCCCACCTGCTTTGATCGTTCATCGATGGTTACGAATTGTTTCGGATCCCACTTCGAGAGGTCTCCATCTAGCGTCAGAGGCGCCATGCTAACCGGAACGATCATCGTACTGGATGCTTGCGCCGCACTTTGCCGAGTAAGCTCGGCACTCGTGAGGGACGTCATTGCTTGCTCGAGCATGTCCGTGCTCACCTGAATGGTTCTAGGAGCAAGGCGGCGGATCGTATCGAGCCCATCGACCCGTATGATGGCTGGAAAATTGGTTACGACATACACCTGTCCGTCCTCGGTCTGGGTAATCGAAGGCCAAAAGTTCTCCTCACCTGTCGTCAGTTCGGAGACTGACATCCCACGGATCGCTTTGCTTCGCTGCGCCCACGAGGAGGCCGGTGTACGTGAGTCCTTGAACAGGGTGGCAACAAACAGACCATCGGTTGTGAACAGATAAATACTCCCTTTGTTGCCATTGATCGCCCAAAGCTCGACATCGCCTACATTGCGCAGCTGGAATGATGGACCGAGCAATCGCGTTGTGCCAATGAGCTCTCCTGGAAACTCAGGAGGCGGGGAGATGTGCGACGCATGAAGTCCTGGCCACAAACTTGGATACGACCATTTTGCGACTTCATACTCACCGCCGGCCACTGATTCCGAGGCGAACGGCTTTGGACCTGTGGTGAGCACTGTCCAACTGTCCTGAGCAGCAAGCACTTGTCCGCCGCCAGACGAGGCGGGCTTCTGTGTACCCGGGCAAAGTACCTTGGCTTTGCTTAGATCATAGACCGGCACCCCAGTTGACGTGAATGCGACCGGCTTGTAGCTGACGGCTGTATCCGTCACAAACTCGAGGTTCGGCGACACGGTCACCGTACCTACTCCCGGGTACTACGGTGACCTCCGCCGCTCGGCGACGCCATCGCCATCGAGGTCCGACCAAACGAATGCGTAGCTTGATAGATCCAGCGAGTTTTTCGCATCGGCCCGATTTGCGGATGGCGGGATGCGGGATCTGAAAGCGGGACTCTTGAGCAGCTGCCATAAATCAGCCCTTCCAAATGCGGCAACTGGCACCGCCACTCCATCCCTATTGATCCAAAGGCCCGCAACAAGCGTCCCGGTCGTGGCACTGGTGTTGTAGGCATTGGTGAAATATTTGCGGCCTGCGAGGTAGATGGGAAGATCTGGACTCTCACTGGCGCCCGTCGCCTTGTTGCGGCTGCCTTGCTCTTGAAATGGTGCATTTGGCTTTTCCCCCGGAATTGTTGGGATAAGTTGGGACTCACCCTGTTTCGGACGGTGGTGGATTTCGATGGACGGCTCTCACCGGTCGTCCAATTTAGCCGGAAGGTCATCTCATCCAAATAGAATAGCGTCTTGTCTTTTGGATCGAGATTTCCGCCTCCGCCATAAGTAACCGGTCCATCGAAGGTTCGCAACAATTGTCCATCAAGGCCCCACACGCTCACTCGTTTTGGCTGGAAGTCTTCCTCCGCCACCCACAATTGGTCTCGATCATCGATCGTGATCCCCTTCGGGCGGTGCATCAGCTTTGGGTCATAGGGCCCCGCTACGACAACACCCGCTGACCCGATCGAGCGCAAAAATTTGCCTGAAGGCGAGAAGACTTTGACCTGGTTGCTTTTACCCCAGTCGCTAACGTACAGATTCTGCGCCGCATCCATTGTCATCTGCTGGGGGTTTTCAAGGTCGTTCCCAATGAAGGCCTGCGGCATTCCCAGGTCCGCCTGCTGATGGACTTGTACCTTCTGCGGTACGATTATTCTGAGGACTTTGTTTCCGCTGATGACGAACAGATTCCCCTTGCCATCCGCGAAGAGTCCCCGGATTGGGGGATTGGGACAGCACCGATGACTCGCGAGAGGGCGGCGTCAATGAGCAGCAATTCATTCATTTTCGGCAGGCTCACAAAAAGCAGCCCGTTGTACGCCGCCAATCCGCCCAGAGCCCCAAGATCCGGCTTGGGATACTTCCATCTCGGATTGAGCACTTCGGGGTCCTCGCCACTTCCAAAGCGAGCATCACTGGGGGCTTTCGGTGCACGCTGCTGGTCGTTAACGAGCTTATGATGTCGAAGCGGAACTGTTGCCCGGCGCGGAAGCCGCGCAGCATTTCGTCGTGCTTGCCGCGATGGCGCAGGCCAAGGTCGATGATCTCGCGCCGGAATCGCTCGCCGGAAACCTGCAGCGCCTGCCGTACCTGGCGATAAGAAAAGTGGCAGTGTTCGTAGAGCAGCGTGGTTGCGATTTCGACTTCCAGCGGCTCTTCGTCGAGCAGATCCACGATTGCCTTTGATGGCGCCAATTGCTCACTCTTCATCAGCTCCCGCGCCGCCTGCCGAAGATCGCGTCTTGTTTCCATCTCATACGGATTCGGGTCTGCATACTTCACCAAAGTTGGCGCAACCCGTACCTCGTGCAGCAATTCCTGCTCGGCTCGTGCGCCGAGATCAGGATTCACCGCCCGAATGTCGTCGACTAACTTCTTCAATGACTCTGCATTCACGTTGTAAGCCGCCGAAGTCGCTGCCTTCTTCAACGACTCACCCAGAACTCGTACTTCTTTATGCGTATGCGAAAGCAAGTGCGCCACCTGCATTTCTAATGTCCGCGCATTAACAATCTCTCCCAGCGAAGTGTTCGTCGCCAGCGGCAGCAAGTAGCGCGTAATGTCAAAGGCCCGGGCCTTGAGCGTCCGTTCATACGACTCCTGCTTCATGTCGGCAGGCTTGGGCGTGATATTGATCAGGTGCTGCGTCATGTGCGCCGAGAGCGCTTCGTACTCGGCAAAAAGAAAATCAAGCGTCTCGCGATAAAGCTTGCGTGCTTCATGGTCCGCGCCGAAGTCGGGCGTGTAATAACCGCTCTTCTTGAAATCCTGATAGCGGGTCGAGCGCTCCTGCCCATCCCAACGCTGCTCATCAGCGAGCTCGATCGCCGCCAGAATCGAGAGCCTCTCCACAGCCAGCGCAATGTGCGCCAGGTCGGCAATCGAGCGGTGACCGTACTGAAAATAAAATGTGTTGAGAAACTTCTCTGCCTTCTGCGAGCTGATCTCGCGCAGCGACTCCTTCATCGAGAGTGCCGAGCGCGAATACTTCGCCATGGCATAGGCCTGAATTTCAGGCTCGACGCCATACACCGCAAATACCTCAGTCGAAGGCGCCGCGGGTTGTGACTCTTCAGGCGCCGCCGGGCTTTCTGCCGTTGGGTTTTCGGTAGAAGAAGCCCTTTGCGTGGACCTATGCCCCGAGCCACTCGCGGGCGACCCGGAACTGGAAGATTTCTCGTTCGACGGCTCAGGCATGGCGATCACTTCATCGGTAGCGATAGGAGTCATGAGAGTGTACGAATGTTAATCCGGCGAATCGACAATGCGCAATCGGTTTGCAGGCGCGTGCTGTGGATAACTCGACTTGCACCGTTGGTGTGAGGCGCTGCGGTTAAAACTAAACGCATAGGCGCGTATAATCTCACGTTCCGAAGTAGAAAAAATTTTGATCGATACTTAGTCGGCACTTAAAAGAGAACCTAGGAGAATCGCATGTCACTCTCCGAACGCGTAGCGTTCGTGACCGGCGCATCGCAAGGCATAGGACGAGCCTGTGCGCTAAAGCTCGCTGCAAGCGGTGCGCGCCGTCGCCGTCGCTGCGCGCAATCAGGAGAAGCTGAACGAACTGGTGAACGAAATCACTGCGACCGGTGGCAAAGCCGCGGCCTTCGTGCTTGACGTCGCCGACGAAGAGCAGGTCAAGGCCGCGATCAAGGCCGCCATCGCCCACTTCGGCAAGATCGACATCCTGGTGAACAATGCCGGCATCACTCGCGACCAGCTCGTCATGCGCATGAAGCGCGCCGACTGGGATGCCGTTCTGCAAACCAATCTCACCTCCGCATATCTCTGCATACAACAAGTCAGCAGCTCCATGCTCAAACAGCGCTGGGGGCGCATCATCAACATCACCAGCGTCTTCGGACAGATGGGTCAGGCCGGGCAGGCGAACTATTCGGCGTCGAAAGCTGGGCTGATCGGCCTCACCATGGCCATTGCGCGCGAGCTGGGATCGCGCAACATTACTTGCAACGCCATCGCTCCGGGCTTCATCGAAACCGCCATGACGGAGGTGCTCGGCGATGAGTTCAAGCAGAATGCCGCCAAACAGATTCCGCTCGGCCGCGTGGGTACGCCCGCAGATGTGGCGAGCGCCGTGGCTTTTCTTGCATCCGACGAGGCGTCCTACATTACCGGCCACGTGCTAAATGTGAACGGCGGCATGCTGATGGGGTAGAAGACCTTTTACCAAGGGGATCACAAAGGACGCAGAGCAATGAAAACCGCAGACAAAGCTTCTGAGACTTTGACTTTCGCGCAAGCCGAGTCCCCCGCTCAGATAGCACAGGCCCAGGAATTATTCCGAGAGTACGCGCAATCCCTAGGCTTCAGCCTCTGCTTTCAGAACTTCGACCAAGAACTCGCAGTTCTTCCCGGCGACTACGCCCCGCCGCACGGTCGCCTCTTGCTTGTGGAATACAAAGGCCAACTCGCGGCCTGTGTCGCCCTCCACAAGCTGGACTCAACCGTCTGCGAAATGAAGCGCCTGTACCTGCGCCCACAATTTCGCGGTAAGGGTCTGGGGCGCGTTCTGGCCGAACGCATCATCGCCGAGGGCCGCGAGATCGGTTACCAGCGCATGCGCCTTGACACTGTCGAGCCCGTAATGAAAGATGCGGTTGCCATGTACCGCAAGCTCGGGTTCAAGGAGATCGATCCCTACTGCGCGAACCCGATGGCCGGAGCCATGTACATGGAGCTAACTTTGTGAAAAACAGAAGACTGCTCCTCCGTGTTTTCCTCGTCTGGGTTATTGTCGACGTCGCATTTCTGGCTATCGGGACGCGTTGGAATCGATTTTCGGGCATGGGCGTACAAGGGCTTGTGATCGATTTCCTGCTCGGAGTTTTGATCTTCGGTCAATATCTTCATGACAATGGAAAATTATGAAAACACTTTGCACATTTTGGATCGTTATTCTTGTGGCCGTCTCTAGCTTCGCCGCCGATTCCAAATCCGTCTCCTACAAGAGCGGAGATGAAACCGTGCAAGCCATCCTCTATACGCCCACCGGGAACGGCCCATTTCCCGCCATAATCGTCATCCACGAGTACTGGGGCCTGAATGATTGGGTCAAGGAACAAACCTCTAAGCTAGCCGATCAGGGCTACGAGGCGCTCGCGATTGATTTATATCGCGGCAGGGTTGCCACCACTCCTGATGTGGCGCATGAAATCATGCGCGGAGTTCCGGAAGACCGCGCCAAGCGCGACCTGCATGCCGCTTTTGAATTTCTCCAGTCGCAGCCTAAAGTGAAGAAAGACCACATCGGCGCCATCGGCTGGTGCATGGGCGGCGGCTACTCGCTCGATGTTGCCCTGCAAGAGCCAACGCTCGCGGCCGATGTTATCAACTACGGCCATCTCGCCACCGATCCAGACGCGCTCAAGAAAATCAACGCCCCCATCCTCGGACTCTTCGGCGGCCAGGATCATGGCATCACTCCCGATGACGCGCACAAGTTCGAGGCGTCAATGAAGCAATTGGGCAAAAAGATCGACGTAAAGATCTATGACGATGCCGGCCACGCCTTCGAAAATCCGAACAACAAAGACGGCTATCGCCCCGCCGATGCCGCCGATGCCTGGAAGCGTACGGTCAGCTTCCTCGCAGAGAACTTGAAGAAGTAGCTTGCCCCGCACCTTGACCCGAGGCCAGCATCAAGTCGTTATTTTTACAGTGTATAAGAATCAATGATTCCAGTGCGGGCCGAACCTTGATTGCACCAGTTTTGTCATAGCACTAATTTCCCCTTGCCAGAAAATGCCGATCTGGTTACTATGTCGCATCCTGCAATGCTTCCGACCATCAATATCGGCGAGACCATCAGAAACTACCGGCTGCAGAAAGGCATGTCTCAGGGAGACATCGAAAAGCGCACCGGCCTGTTGCGCTGCTACCTTTCGCGCGTAGAAAACGGCCACACCATCCCTTCGCTCGACACGCTTTCAAAAATCGCCGGCGCCATGGAAATCGCGCTCTCGCAGTTCTTCTCCGAATCCGGCCACAGCAACGGCTCCAAGGGACTGCCGCAACTTTCCGATGACGAAGTCCGCTTCCTAAGCCAAGTCCGTCGCTACGCGACCAACCTCAATGACAGCGACCGCAAGCTGGTCCTGGCCATGGTCAAAAAGATGGCATCGAATTCCAGCAAATAGCTGTGAGCTCTCAGCCATCAGTCAAACCCAAGGCCACAACTTAGGGCACTGTTTATGCCCCCTCTATTCGCGATGCTCATGCGAACCCGTTTGCCTGAAAGCTGAGAACCGACAGCTGATAGCCCTTACTTTCGTACCATGACCTCGGTGACCGCCAGGCACCTCGCCGTCGCCGCGCCTTCTCACTACACTGTTCATTGGAGACGCCTAGTGACCACCGATGAAGAACTGAACGTACTCGAGACCCAGCTCCGCCGGCTGAAGATCGAGTATGAGGTCTACTTCAGCAATCCGACCAAGCGGCCTCCCACCGATATCGAGTGGAAGGTGCTCTCCCTGCTGCGCAAATTTTCCGACGGCGGACGCATGAGTTTTTCCCAGCGCTACCGCTACAACGAAATGGCTCAGCGCTACGCCGTCTACAGCGATCTGTGGCGCAAGAAGTCGCGCATTCGCGAGGAAGGCTACCGCCGTCCGCAGGATGCGCTGCTCTCCGTGCAGGGAGTCCGCACGGAAGAAGACCACAAGCCCCAGCACAATCCGGTCTACGGATTAAGCCATGGCGCAGCCGCAGCCACAGCCGCCGCGCCCGCCGCCATCACCTCGCAGCCGTTCACCGTGCACACCGCCGAGGACAGAGCTGACCGCGAACAAGTCGAGCGCCTTTTCAACACTCTGGTCGCAGCCAAAAAGAAGGCGGGAGAAAATGTCTCCGGCAACCTTGATTCGTTTTCCACTTTCGTGCAGAAAAAAACGGCCGAGATTCGCAAGCAGTACGGCTGCCAGGACGTCGAATTCTCTGTGGAACTCACTGGGGGACATGTCAAGCTGAAGGCGAAAGCAAAAGCGTAAGGCACGATCATGAAGCGCATTCGAAGCATCCTGGTCACGATAGCTGTCGCGCTCGCGATCATCCTCGCCTGCATATATTGGATTGCTCCGATTGCACTTTCCTTCTATGCCGCTAGAAAAGCTCCGCCGGTCGCGTGGGTCGTACCGTCCAACCTGAAGGACAATTCCATTTCGCAGACCCCTGGGAGGAGGCTCTCATGCGTCGGCTATGAGTTTGAAGTTCCGTGGAACGATCTCGACGAATCCAAGACTCAGCTCTTTCCCAAAGACAAGCCCAACAAGACCATGGCTCTTCTTACCTTCCGGTCCGGCCTACGATTTATGGTGGGGTATTCCCCACCCCGAACGTTCGCCGATGAATTTGCTAACGACTACAAGGTACCGCCGCAAGCCTTTGATGCCGTCTTCGGGCCGGGTGCCGCAATCTCCGACTATTTGTTCGAAAAAAGCGTGCTCGAATTCACGCCCGATAAGATGCATTTCTGGTCTCTTTCACCCAGCGTTCACTATCGTGAGCAAATGCGACTTATGATCAAGTCGATTATGCCGCCGAAGGTAGCTGAATCCGGCATCTTCAATTTGCAAACTGGGGAGTATAGGGGTTTTCAGGAGGGTGACCCGCGAGCGCGTCCCTCGATGGTGAACGTGGAACTTTTCGCGAATAACGGCGGGATCGGGATTTTCTTTGCACTGGACAAATATCGCAACTCCGCCGGACTGAGCCAGGCTGAAATCAATCGCATTGTGAAGTCCCTGCGCAAGGTCCCTGCGGCCGAGGTTGCTAGCTCTACAAGATGACGCTCGAAGCATCGCCCACCAGCAAGCATCTCCGTCAATTCTTGCTAGAATCTGTATAGCCTCTCAGCAAGCAAGCTCCCATGTCCAAAATCGAGCGCGCCATCCTCAGCGTCACCGATAAAGCCGGCCTCGTAGATTTCGCCCGCCAGCTCTCGGGCCTCGGCATCGAACTCATCTCCACCGGAGGCACGGCCAAGCTGCTGCGCGATTCCGGCATTGCCGTCAAAGACATCTCCGAACTCACCGGCTTTCCTGAAATGCTCGATGGCCGCGTCAAGACGCTGCATCCCAAAGTTCACGGCGGCATTTTGCATTGCCGCGAAAACTCCGCGCACGTTGCAGCCGTCGCCGAGCACGGCATCCAGCCGATCGACATGGTCGTAGTAAATCTCTATGCCTTTGAAAAAACCGCTGCCAAGCCCGGCGTGGCTTTCGAAGAGTTGATCGAGAACATCGACATCGGCGGACCCTCCATGATCCGCTCCGCCGCGAAGAATTTTCATGATGTCGCGGTGGTCACATCGCCAGCCGACTATTCAGCCATTGCCGAAGAACTTGCGCGCAATCAAGGTGCGCTCTCGCTCGAAACCAAATGGCGGCTCGCGCAGAAAGCCTTCGCCACCACCGCGGCCTACGATTCGGCGATAGCCACGACGCTCGAAGGCATTCCGAACGTTAGCGGTTTTGCGCCGCCAGCAGCTGCGGAGCTCCGCTTCGCCGGACAGCCGGGGGCGGCTGTCCCCACATTTCCACCAACCCTCCGTCTCTCATTCCAGAAAACCCTCGACCTGCGCTACGGCGAGAACCCACACCAGAAAGCCGCCATGTATTCCGATGGCTCCGGTGCAGGTGTAGCTAACGCCCGTCAGCTGCAAGGCAAAGAGCTTTCCTACAACAACATCGTCGACCTGCAAGCCGCTTGGGATCTCGCGCAGGAGTTCGATCCGAACGACGGACCCGTCTGTGCCATCATCAAGCACACCAACCCCGCCGGCGTGGCCACCGGCAAAACTCTCGCCGAGGCCTACAGGCGCGCTCTCGAATGCGATCCCGTCTCCGCCTTCGGCGGCGTGATCGGTGTGAATCGCCCCATCGACGCCGAAGCCGCCGAAGAGATGCACAAGCTCTTCCTCGAAGTGATCGCCGCTCCCTCGTTCGACGAAGCCGCCAAAGCCCGCTTCGCCACCAAGAAAAATCTGCGCCTGGTTGAAGTGAAAGCCGCACCGCAGAAATGGATTCTAAAAAACGTCTCTGGCGGAATTCTGCTGCAAGACAATGACTCACGCCCATTACAAGACGTCGACCTCAAAGTCGTTACCCAGCGCGCGCCTACTCCCGAAGAAACCCGCGCCTTGCTGTTCGCCTGGAAGGTTTGCAAGCATGTCAAGTCCAATGCCATCGTCTACGCGCGCGACGGGCAAACGGTCGGTGTCGGCGCCGGCCAGATGAGCCGTGTCGATTCCGCCAAAATCGGCGCCATGAAAGCGCAGCTGCCATTGCAGGGAACAGTCGCCGCCTCTGACGCATTCTTTCCGTTCTCCGACGGAGTCGAGGAGATAGCCAAGGCCGGCGCAACCGCCATCATTCAACCCGGAGGTTCGCAGCGCGATCCCGAAGTCATTGCCGCCGCCGACCGGTTAGGAATAGCCATGCTCTTCACCGGCGTGCGCCACTTTCGCCACTAGAACAATTAACAGTTTCAATCGCTTTACCAAACTTGACAATCCGCACATTCAAGTCCCCGCAGTCCCTGTCCTTCCGAGCTCAAATCGAGCCAATTTACGCGTACTGTTTTTCCCAATCGCACGTCCAACAGGTTAGAATTAGAGCACCCCAACCCCGGCGGTTTTGCATCCAAATGGCTATGGTTCGGGAAGTCCGCTCAGCTCTAATAGAATCATCCCTGCAAGAGACAGGTTTAAGTGAAGCGCCTTGTACAGCATTACGCCTTGCGGAATTAAGTCCAGCGTCGTCAGGTTGAGCATGCATAGAATTTTTCGCGTTATTTTAATTTCGTTCCTCGCAGTGGCCGCGGCCGCGCAAACCAGTCCATCCTCGCAAGCCGACTCCAAGGCTCCATCCAAACCGGTGCAAGTTGCGCCGCGCAAAGTGGACCACTCCGCCGCCTATTACCACTACGCGCTGGCTCACTTGTACGAGGAGCAGGTCACAGCCTATGGTCGCAGTGAATTGGCCAATAAGGCCATGGAAGAGTATCGCCTCGCTATTGAAGCCGATCCCTCTTCCGAGTTCCTCACTTCCGGCCTCGCTGAGCTCTACGTCAAAACGGGCCGCATCCGCGATGCCGTGCTTGAAGCCCAGGACATCATCAAGCGCGATCCGAACAATATCGAAGCCCACAAGCTTCTGGGCCGCATCTATCTGCGCTCTCTCGGCGACATGCCCGGTGGAGGCAATGGATCGGACAATGTTCTCAAACTCGCCATCGAGCAGTATGAGCAGATCGTCAAGATTGAGCCCGATAATGTTGATGACCATCTTCTCCTTGGCCGTCTCTATCGCCTGAACAACGATTTGCAAAAGGCCGAAAGCGAACTCAAGATCGCCGTCAAGCTCGATCCCAACTCCGAAGAAGCCGTCACCACTCTCGCGCTGCTGTACAGCGATGAAGGCGATACTTCTCACGCGCTGCAAGTCCTCAGTGCTGTGCCCGATACCGGCCGCTCCGCCAAACTGTATGCTGCGCTCGGTGCCACCTACGAGCAACGCAAGGATTACAAGAGCGCCATCGACGCTTACAGACACGCCATACAGTTGGATCGCGACAATCTCGACGCCATTCGCGGTCTCGCGGAGAATCTCCTGAACGACGGCCAAGTCGATGCCGCCCTCGATCAGTACAAAGTGATCGCTGATGCGAATCCCGAAGATGCGCAGACCTACCTCCGCATCTCCGAGATTTACCGCCGCCAGGGTAAGTACGACGAGGCCCTTGAGAGCCTGAAAAAAGCTGAGGCCATGGTCCCTGATGCTTTAGAAGTTCCGTACAACATCGCGGTGGTCTACCAGGCGCAGACTCGTTACGACGAAGCGGAAAAAATTCTGCAGGATTTGCTCAAGAAAACCGAGAAGCCCGAGAACAGCTATTCCCAGGCCGATCGCAACAATCGCGGCATCTTCATCGAGCGCCTCGGGATGGTCTATCGCGATCAGGAGAACTATCCCGCCGCAGTCGAGACCTTTCGCAAGTTGCTAACTGTCGGCGGCGACGACAATGCCAAGACCGGTTATCAGGACATCATCGATACCTACCGTGAAGCCAAGCAGTGGCCCGAGGCCACGGCCGTAGCCAAAGAAGCCGCGCAGAAGCTGCCTGACGACCGCGACCTGCGCATGGTGCTCGACGCTCAGCTTGCCGATACTGGCGACCCAGACAAGCCTCTTGCCGACGTGCGCTCGATGTTGAAAGGCAATCAGGAAGATCGCGACGTCTACGTCCGGCTGGCCATTATGTACACGCGCGTGAAACGCTGGAGTGAGGCTGAAGAGGCTCTCAATAAGGCTGAGGCACTTTCCACTAAACCGGAAGACAAGGAGTATGTTTACTTCCTCCGCGGTTCCACTTATGAGCGCGAAAAGAAGTACGACGAAGCCGAGGCGGAATTCAAGAAAGTGCTCGCCGTCAATCCACAGAGCGCCGTAACCCTCAACTATCTCGGTTACATGAACGCCGATCGCGGCGTCCAACTCGAAGATTCGCTCAACTACATCAAGCAGGCCGTCAGCATGGAACCCACCAACGGCGCCTATCTCGATTCGCTCGGCTGGGCCTATTTCCGGCTCGGCAAGTACGATTTGGCGGAAGAGAGCCTAACTAAGGCGTCTCTGCACATGAACTCAGACCCAACGGTGCAGGATCACCTTGGCGATCTTTACCAGAAGACCGGGCGCCTGAAGCTAGCCGCCGCGCATTGGGAGCGCGCCGTCGCAGAGTGGAACAAAACCGTGAGTTCGGAAGTCGACGGCGATCTGCTTGCGGCTACGCAAAAGAAACTTGACGCTGCGAAAGTTCGCCTGGCGAAGGAAGAATCGGGAAAGCAGTAAACGTGTTGGGAAGGGCGCGACTTTAGTCGTGCCGTCCGAAGCCATGAGGGATGAGGCTTTAGCCGCTGAGGTTAAAACCGAACCGCTGGCAGAGGAGGAAGCTTATTTTCGATACAGCTAAATTCTCAGCCTTCTGTATTACCGCTGCACTCCTTGTAGCATTCACCCCACTATTGACTGCAGAGCAATCCAAAGGACCGGCGACTGCTCCAGCGCCTCCGCAAATCGCTGCCGCGCAGAAGGTGTTCATTTCCAACGCCGGCGGTTCAAGCCTTGACGCGGTCCTCGATGAGACCATTTTCAATGGCGGTCCCGACCGGCCTTACAACCAGTTCTACGCGGCGATAAAAAGTTGGGGTCGATATGAACTCGTATCCTCGCCCGCCGATGCCGACCTGGTCCTCGAAATCAGTTGGACCCTGACCGATACCGGATTAAGACTTCCCGTCCTCGGACAGGTGCGCCTGGTGATCATCGATCCCAAAACGCGCATCACGCTGTGGAACATCACTGAATATGTGCAGGGAGCCTTGCTGCTGGGAAACCGCGACAGAAATTTCGATCAGGCGATGACCACGGTTGTGAACCGTCTGAAGATTCTGGCGGTTCCCACGGCGGCCGCAGCGAATACGCACAACTAGATACGCGGTACTAGGTACTCTGCGCCGACACCTGTTAAACTTCCGGAATGCTGGCCGGCTATGCGGTGCAGGTGGAACATTCCCGCGGACGCCGCTTCCCTGAACCCCAGCATCCCTACCGTAACGACTTCCAGCGCGACCGCGACCGTGTCATCCACGCCCGCGCCTTTCGCCGCTTAGAAGACAAAACGCAGGTTTTCACCCGTCGCTATTCCGACCACTTTCGCAACCGCCTCACCCATACCATCGAAGTAGCGCAAATCACGCGCACAGTCGCGTCCGCGCTCGGCCTCAACGTGGATCTCGCCGAAGCATTAGCATTGGTGCATGACCTCGGCCATCCACCTTTCGGCCACGCTGGCGAGAAAGCGCTCGACGCCGCGATGCGCGCACACGGTCTCTTCTTCGATCACAACCTGCACGCCCTGCGCATCGTGGAAGATTTCGAACAACGGTACGCAGCTTTTCGTGGCCTGAATCTCACTTTCGAAGTGCGCGAAGGCATCATCAAGCACTCGCGCGACTACGACGCTGCGGAACATCCCGAGCTTGCAGAGTACTTACTTGGCCAGCGTCCTCCATTCGAAGCCCAACTCATCGACCTGACCGACGAAATCGGTTACAACACCGCTGATCTCGACGACGGCTTCGAAGCGCGTCTGCTCACGCTCGAACAAATTCGCGCCGGCTTGCCCGTCTTCGAAGATTTCTTCCGCGAAGTCGAGCAACGTTATCCCGATGCTGCCGAAAAACTGAAATTCAACGAAGCCCTCAAACGTATCTTCGACCGGCTGGCCGGTGATCTGATCACGAACACGCTGGCAAGTATAAAGAAGGCCGGAGTCGAAACTTTAACCGATATCCGTTTGCACAAAGACCGCCTAACCGCCTTCAGCCCAGCAGTGGAAATGGAGCGCCAGCAAATCAAAAACTTCCTCTATGAAAATCTTTACTACAGCGCTTCGCTGGCAGAAGAAAAAGACGATGCCGAACGCATCGTCACCGAACTCTTCGCTTTTTGGATGCAGAATCCATCAGCTCTGCCGCAGAACTACCAGGACAAAGCCGGTCAAGATTCCCTGCCACGCACCGTCTGCGATTACATCGCCGGCATGACCGATCATTTCATCATCGAACAGTACGAAAAATACTGTGGCGGCAAAAAACCTTCAACACAGGAGACACAGAGGAACACAGGGTAGCCTTGATGTTTTCCTCTGTGCCCTCTGTGTTAAAGATTCTTCTCGCGATCTAAAAGAAGGCCCAATCACCGTGCCCCTGCCACAGCCGTAACCACGTCGAACAAAATCCTCGGCCCCCGTCGCACTTCCTCCACTCGAATCCGTTCATCGTTCCCGTGTTCCGTATTGCCTTCCTCTTCGGTCGCCGTATAAGGACTAAACCCATACGCCGTCATGCCCAGCGGCCGGTAGAGCTGATTCTCGGTGTAGCCGCTGGTGATGTGTGGAACCACGGGTGTCCCGGGGAAATACTTCCCCGAAACCCGGCGGATGGCGTCATACAGTGAATTATTCGTGGCCGAGTAGTTGGCCACGCGAAACTCCGGATCCAGCGGCTCGACCGTCACATTAGGATCATCCACCACTCGCCGAATCTGCTCCAGCAGCGCCTTCGGATTTCCTCCCGGCAGAATACGCACATCCAGGTTCGCCCACGCCTCCGGCGGGATCACATTGGTTTGCTCCGACCCACCCAACATCGTCAATGAAATGGTGTCGCGCAATAAAAAATTCAGCGACTCATCCCTCTCCACATCCTGCTGAAATTTCTTATCCTCAATCGCTTTGCGAATGTTGCGGTATTCCCGCGCCTGCTCCGGAGGCTCGTAAGGCGCCATCTCCTTCAGGAATTCGTCCACTACCGGCAGCACTCTCAGTGGTGTGCGGTAAGCCAGAATGCGATCCAGCGCATGCACCAGCCGGTCCGGCGCCGAATCAGGATTTGGCCGCGACGCGTGCCCCGGCCGCCCATGCGCCACAACGTGCAGCCAGTATGTCGTTTTCTCGCCCACATCCACGCCTACGTATTTCACCTTGCCGTTTTCCAGCAGGTTTTCTCCGCCTTCGTTGATCAGGAACTCCGCATTCTCCAGCAGATCGCGCTGGTGTGTGATAAACCATTCACTGCCGCGGTCCAGAACTTCCTCGTCCGCCACGGCCAGAAAAATCACATCGCGGTCGAGTTCAACTTTCTCGCGTTTCAGCATCACCATCACGACTAGTTGCGCCAGTCCCTCGTCTTTCATGTCCTGCGCTCCGCGTCCCCAGAGCCAGCCATCTTTGATCTCGCCGCTGAAAGGCGGGACCTTCCAATGCGCTGCATCGCTCGTGACCACATCCATATGATTGAGCAGAACAATCGGTCGCTGCGCTTGCGCCGTGGTATGCGGCAGCCGCGCCCACAGGTCGCCGCGTCCCGCGGTGAATTCGAAGGCGCGATTCTCAACGCCCTCCCGATCAAGAATCTCCTTGTAGAAATTGACCGCGCGCATCTCGTGCCCCGGCGGGTTCGTGGTGTCGATGCGCAGGTACTCCTGCATCCACGTTAAAGCGAGATCGGAATACTGCTGCAGATGATCTGCGGAAATGTGCGACGAAGCCATGCCTGGAGTCGGCTCTTCCCGAGCTTTGGATGCGAGTCGCCCAACCGAATCAGCAGAAGAAGATGCGGCAACCGATCCCGCCGCGCTCAGCAACAGCACAATCGTGACCTTCCGCCATAAACCTGATCGCAAAGCTGTTCCTCCTCAACATTCAACAAATTGCACGCAGTTTTTATATCAGATTTGCCAAAATTACCCTGCCGCACGCCATTAGGCTACCCCTTCAACCGGATCAAAGGTACAATGTCTTTAGATATCAACGGTTTAGCTCTTCAACCCGAAAGCCCGTTTTGGCATCAGACCTGTAATAGGATAGACAGGCACCGCATTCAGGATGCCCAGGTTTTGGTAGTTCGGGTGTGCGTTGCGTCAGCGCACACTGGTTTTTAGGGGACGCAATTAAAAATCACGCAACACGCCCGTTTTGGCGTGCTGGAGTGGAGCCCCCAAACGCTCCCCCAAATTGGAGGAAGTTTTTTATGAACACTCGTATTCTGATTACATTGCCTCTGGCCGCGGTGCTCGCAATGCCGGCCCTCGCCCAGACTTCGTCGTCTGATCAAACCAACCAGGCACCGGCTGCAGCGCCTGCCACTACTCAGTCCACCGATACCGGCACGGGCAAACAACCGCTACAGGCTCCGGCTCGCGAAGGCTTCTGGGGGCGCGTAAATCCATTTGCCCGCAAGAATTATGTGAAGCGCCAGACCGAACCCATTCGTGACCGCGTCAATGAATTGGACGATCTGACCGCCGCTAACGGCAAAGCGATCAAAGACACCGACGCGCGCGCTCAGGCTGGCATCAAGCTGGCTTCGGATAAGGCCAATGAAGCTGACCAGCACGCCATCGCTGCCGGCAACCAGGCGAATATGGCGCAGCAGAGCGCTCAGCAGGCAACCACTCGCATCCAGACGGTTGAGACCGTCGTAGGCAACATCGATCAATACAAGGCTTCGAACCAGACCGAAATTCGCTTCCGCCCCGGACAAACCGTGTTGAGCAAGAATGCCAAGGACGCGCTCGACGAGATGGCCAACACAGTAAAGGGCCAGCGCGGCTACATTATCGAGGTGCAGGGTTTCTCTTCTGGCAAGGGTCAGATCGCCATTTCAAACTCGCAGAAGATGGCTGAGTCGGTGGTCCGCTACATGGTCCTGAACCATGAGATTCCGGTCTACCGCATCTATCTCGTGGGCATGGGGAATGCCCCGGTCGCGGGTACTGACGAAGATGCGAAAACCAAGCACATCAGCGGCGGCCGCGTGGAAATCAGCCTCTTGAAGAATGACCTAGAGCAGCTTTCCAGCAATTCCGCGGCTCCTGTAACCAGCTCCGATCAACAACAGCAACCGAAGTAGTCTCAACCCGACGCAGTCCCTCCCCGGAAAGCCTTCGCGCAAGCGAGGGCTTTCCCGCATTTGGAAGGAAGTGGCTTTGAAAGGGCGCGGCTGCAGCCGCGCCGTAAAACGCTCTTCATGGGTAGGGCTTTAGCTTCTGGGGTACCTCATTGGCGGCTATCCGGGATGGTTATGAAAGTAAATCAGCAGCATGTGCGTGACAAAGCCCACAACAAACCACGCCGCGGCTTCCAGTATTCGCTTGAACGTTGGCGTCATGAGAAGAGAATACCGTGAAATGCGCAACTACGTCAGGACGGTTCGCCGAGTTCAGCTGCGATACACGCTGGGCTTGATTCCGAGATGGCTAAGTTTTGATTGCAGAGTAGTGCGTTTCAATCCAAGGCGTGCGGCTGCGCCGTCGGGTCCACCAAGGCGGCCTTTGCATTCGCGAAGAGCGCGCAAAATTCGTTCGCGTTCCTGGTCGCGAAGGGTCACGCTATTGCTGCGCTTCGCCTCGTCAACTGCCGCCTGCAGTTCCGAGAGCGGCGACTGCAGGACCGAACCCGGAGTCAGAATCACAGAACGCTCCATGAAGTTCTCCAGTTCGCGGATATTTCCCGGCCATGCCCATTGCACCAGCGTTTCTATGGTTTTCACTGGAATGCTGGTGATGGACTTGTTCATACGACTCGCATATTTGCGCACAAAATGCTCAATCAGCAGCCGGATATCTTCTCGCCGCTCGCGCAACGGCGGTATGCGGATGGGGAATACATTCAAGCGGTAGTACAAGTCGCTGCGAAACTCGTGCTGCCGCACGTTCTGTAACAAGTCACGATTGGTGGCCGCCAACAGGCGGAAGTTGACTTTCAAAGTCCGCGTGCCACCCAGCCGTTCAAACTCCTGGTCCTGCACCACCCGCAGGAGCTTGGGTTGCAAGTCCAGAGGTATTTCTCCGATTTCATCCAGAAACAGCGTGCCTCCGTCGGCTAGCTCCAGGCGCCCGAGCTTCTTCGCTACTGCACCCGTGAACGCTCCCTTCTCGTGCCCAAATAGCTCGCTTTCCAGCAGGCCAGATGGAATAGCGGCGCAATTCAGCTTGATGAAGCTGTTCTCCCGGCGGTTGCTCATGCGGTGGATGGCGCGCGCCACCAGTTCTTTACCTGTACCGGTTTCGCCCAGCAGCAACACCGTCGCATCGCTCGGCGCGACCTTCGCTGCCTTTGCCATAACCTCCTTCAACGCGCCGCTGCGTCCGATGATCTCCCCGAATCCTAGTTCGGTGTCGATAGCTTCTTCCAGATAAAGTTTTTCTTCCGACAGTTTCTCCTTCGCCAGCCGCAGTTCTTCTGTGACTTGTTGCAGTTGGGTTACATTCTGGCGCTGCACTTCTTCCGCCAGCTTCCGCTCTTTTTCCAGCCTTACCTTTTCCGTAATATCCCGCTGGATGCCCCAGGTGCGCACCAGCATGCCGTTCTCCACCACGCCGATCATGCTGTTGAGGAACACTTTGGGATTCCCATGGATATCGATTTCATGCGATTCCCGATCAATGATACGAAAGCCGGACCGGATGTACTCCCGGGTTAGTTCGATGTTGTGCGGGTCATCCGGTGGTAACACTTCGGTCAGGCGTTTGCCGACGAACTCCTGTCCCGACTTCAAACCATACATGGCCGCCTGTGCGTCGTTGCATTCAGCCATGTAGGAATCGTGCAGAATGTGATGCGTAAGTTCATCCTCGGGAAGGTTAATGGGAACAGGCGCATCCATCTCCTGCCGGAAGATGCCCTCTGAAACCTGGGCGACAAACATGCGGTAATTCTCTTCGCTCTGTCGTAGCGCTTCCTCCGCCTGCTTGCGTTCTGTGATGTCCGCGGTTACTGCAAGCATGCACGGTTCACCGTTCACTTCGATCGCTTCCGCGGAAGATGAGCCGATGCGGATACTGCCGTCTCTCATCCGGTAATTAGCCTCCACATTGCGTAGAGGACCCTCGGCCAGAAGTTGGGTTGCCAGATTTACCTTATCGGTCGGCGCCCATAGCCCAATGTCGAGGGCCGTTCGTCCGATGATCTCGTCACGTTTCCAGCCGGTCATCCGTTCAAAGGTTTCATTCACCTCGATGTAATGATGGTCTTTGGTGCTCGATAGTGTGAGCACCATGGGACTTTGCCGGAAAGCCTTCGAGAACTTCTCCTCTGACTTCTTGAGCGCCTCCTCCGCCTGCTTGCGCTCGGTCAAATCAATAAAAGTAATGAAATTGCGATCTCCGAGCACTTTGGCAAGAACCCGCACATACTTCCTGCCTCCGTCACGGCACGTAACCGTAACTTCCATGGGCTCAATCTCGCCCTGAGTCTTGGCTGCCTCCGCCGTACGCCGTTTCCATTCCTGGGAAACCCACTCTCGATACGCCGGATCGGGATAAGCCGCGCGCCACCACTCCTCAACCGTCGGGAACTGCTCAATTGAGTATCCGAAGAGTTCGAGAAACCTTGGGTTTTGATATATCAACTGCTCTTCGTTGACCGAAGACAGAATGACTCCAACCTGCAGATGGTCGAGGATGAGCTTCTGTGATTTCTCACTCTCGCGCAGGGCCTCCCCCGTCCGCTTGCGCTCCGTAATGTCCTGCACCACAGCTGCGATTCGATCGACTCCCATTTGGCCTTCGATGGGGAAGTACGACACAAAGATGTGTCGCTTGCCTGCCGTCGGGAATTCGTATTCCATCTCATATTGGACGACTTTGCCTCGAAAGCACTCATCTATTTTCGCCTTGACCTTCTTCTCAAAAAGTTCCTTACCAACCACTTCATCAACGCGATGCCCGACCGCCTGCGTCTTCTCGAGACCCCGGTAGCTGAGGTATGCGCGATTGGCGATGACATACCGATAATCCCGATCCACCACCACGATCATCTCCTCTAATCCTTCGACGACTCTCTCGTACTCACGCAGCCTCTCTTCGCTCTGTTTGCGGTCAGTAACATCCTGCACGATCGCCATGTGCCAAACCGGTTCCTCGCCTTTGGCCCACATCGCGACAACCTCGACCTCGGCCCAACGGATCGAACCATCCGGCCGGAGGTACCTCTTTTCCATTTCGTAGTGCTGCACTTTTCCTTCCCTGAGTTGCCGTAGCTTCTCAAGATTCCCCGCCAGATCATCGAGGTGCGTGAGGCTCTGAAAATTGCGGCTCAACAGATCCTCTTCCGTCCTTCCCAGGATTTCGCAATATTTTGGGTTGACTCCTATAAGCCTGCCAGTCCGGCTTTCAGCCCAGCAGATCCCGACCGGAGCACGGTCATGCACGGCGCGATAGCGGTCTTGGCTGGCCTGCAGCCGCGCCTCGGCCATTTTGCGCTCGGTGAGGTCGCGAGAGATGGCTATAACATACTCTCGCTCAAGCAAGACCCGTTTCATGCTGACTTCCACCGGGAAAGTTATTCCGTCTTTTCGCCGGTGGAAACTTTGCATCACTAGAGACCCCGAGGTTCGCAATTTATCTTTAATCTTGAGGGCCTCTGCTTGGGTCATCACGGGATCAATGTCGAAAACTCTTAACGAGAGAAACTCTTCCCGGCTGTATCCCAGCTCTGTGCAGGCCTTCTCGTTCACATCGAGAAAAAGAAGCGTTTCCGGATCTACCACCTCGATCGCATCGTAAGACTGGTCCACCAGCGCTCGAAACAGCTTCAACTCGCGAATCGTGTGTTCGCCCTCGCGTACCCTGGCAAGCAGCTCTTCACTGGCTTCACGCAGAAGTTTCTCCGAGCGCTTTTGTCCGGTGATGTCATGCGCCACGCCCCGCACAATCGGCGATGCTACCCCATCCCGCCGCAGCGTGTTATGGTATTCCCAAATCCGGCGCTCGCCCGACCGCGTCCTGACAGCCACCAGGCCCCGCGACTCCCCAGTCGTCTTGATCTGTTCTAGGTACTCATCGAACTCAGCGCGGAACTCCGCAGGAACCATCTCCCGCATGGGAATCCTCAGCAACTCTTCGACGCTATAACCGAGCACCCTTGCGGGAGCGGGATTTACAGACAACAGTCGGCCCTCAAGATCGTGGACGCAGAGCAGGTCATGACTATGCTCTACGAGATCCTGATACCAGTCTTCGTTTTCGTGGAAAGCTTTCCGTATAGGGTCCGCATCAGTGACCCTTCTCAATGCGCGACGCTTCTCTGGCCCAGGGTGCACATCCATGGCTACTCCCTGTGGGCTGAATGTATCCGACCGTCGGATTGCCGTGCGGCGCTCGTGACGCACGAAGCAAGCTACGCCAAGTGGCCGCACCCGGTCAGCCCCAATTTCGCGGCGAAGTGTAGCAGAAGTGTGCAGATTCCCACAAGTTGTGTTGCCTTGCAGGCGCAAAAGGTTGGCGATTTCGATTTGAAGTTCTATTTCTTTTACGGGTGCGACTTCACATGCCAGCCAGCCTTCCTGGCCGTGATATCTCCTTCGAAGGGTCGCCGCCGGGAGCCAGCAATACTCATGTCGGGACAGCGTCTCGACTGTCCACCGAGCGCAGCGGGGCTCCCACTGCAGGCCGCCGCGTTTGACCCTACACCCCAGCTCAAATAAACTCCCTTCTCAGCGGAGTTCCTATGAAAAGTATCGTGCGAACACTCTTTTTTTCTCTCTGCATACTAGCCATTTTCTCCAACACCACCCTAGCCGACGATGACCAAGGGCACCACCATGAAGATCTGAACACCGCGCAGCTTGGCACGGTCACCTTTCCGGTTTCCTGCGACCCCTCCGTGCAGAAGCCCTTCGAGCGCGGTGTGGCTCTGCTGCACTCCTTCTGGTACGAAGAAGCGGAAAAGGAATTCGAGCACATCGCCACCGCCGATCCGCACTGCGCCATGGCTCATTGGGGCGTGGCCATGAGCCTGTGGCACCAGCTCTGGAACAACCCGGACGCGAAGGTGATCCAGCGTGGCCTCGACGAAGTTCACGAAGCGAAAACCACCGACGGCGCGACCACTCCACGCGAGAAGGCCTACATCGCCGCGATCGAAGCCTTCTACAGCAACTCAAAAAAACTTAACCACGAAGCTCGCGCTCAGGCCTACTCCGCCGCAATGAAGAAGGTCTACGAGACCTACCCGGACGATCATGAAGCCGCGGTCTTCTACGCACTCTCTCTGCTCGCCGCCGAGCCACACGACGATGAAACCTTCGCCAATCGCAAGCAAGCCGCCGCAATTCTTGAAAAGCTATTTGCCATTGAGCCCGATCACCCCGGCGTCGCGCACTATCTGATTCACAGTTACGACAAGCCGCAACTCGCGCAACTCGGCCTGCCCGCCGCCCGCCGTTACGCACAAGTCGCGCCCGCGGCTCCTCACGCGCTGCACATGCCGTCGCACATCTTTGCCCGCGTGGGCCTCTGGCAGGATGACATCAATTCCAATCTCGCCTCCATCGCCGCCACTCGCAAAACCGCAGCCATGCACATGGGCGGCGAAGGCCATCAGTTCCACGCCATGGATTTCCTCATCTATGCCTACCTGCAAAGTGGACGCGAAGCCGATGCCGCCAAGGTAATCAACGAAGTCAAAAGCATGCCCAAAATGAAGTCAATGTACGGCGACGATTTCGATCCCGAAACCAACGCCCTCACCAAGTTTCCCGCCATCTACGATCTCGAACTCCGCCACTGGTCGGATGCGGCGCAGTTACAGGTCGTGCCCGGCGCCCTTCGCGGAGATCAGTCCATCACTTACTGGGCGCGAGCCATCGGCGCGGCCCGCAGCGGCAATCTCGCGCAAGCCCACAAAGATCTGGAACAGATTGAAGTAATCCGCAAAGAATTCGTCGCCGAAAAGAAAATGCATTATGCTGAAGCCGTCGGTGAGGACTATCAGGAAGCCGCTGCCTGGGTCGCGCACGCCGAAGGTAAGGACGATGAAGCCATCTCCAGCCTCCGCGCCCTCGCTGATAAGGCCGACAAACTCGGCGAGGAGCCCGAAGGCATCCCAGCCCGTGAACAACTGGCCGACATGCTGCTAGAAGCCAAGCGCCCGCAGCAGTCCCTAGCCGAATATCAAACTGACCTGAAGCTGAATCCCAACCGCTTCAACGGCCTGTACGGCGCAGCCAGCGCTGCCGAAGCCGCCGGCAAACATAACGACGCCAAAGAGTACTACGCCCTTCTTCTGAAAGTCTGCGACGGATCAAGTTCCACGCGGCCAGAGCTGAGCCGGGCGAGGGAATTGATAGCGCAGAAATAATCGTTGACTAGTTGAACCAGATGGGGACTGGAGGCGGTATACGGTTGCGAAAAACTCAGCGTGCAAACGATCAGGAAGGGCACGAGTTTACTCGTGCCGTTAATCCGCTGAAAATGAATCTGCGCTTCAGCGTCTGAGGTGATCTCTTCGCGCTGCTACCCTTCCGCGAGACTTGGCTTCCATCTCTATCACGGCCTCGGGACAAACACGGTCATCTTCAAAATCAATCCCGCCATCATGGCCAGCGCTCCCAGCAGCGCGTTGTACTCGCGATGCTTCCGGTATAAATCCAAAGAGAATCGACCCGACTCTTCGTGTCCATCATCCGTCGAGAATCGCGGAAACATCCGCGGCACCCGCCGCGCATACTCGTCAAACTCAGAAAACCTCTGCTGAAGAAACGCTTCCTCATCTCGAATCACAGGCAAATAAATCGCAAAAAACATCACCACAAGCACGACCCCCACCCACCAACTCCGTGCCGCGACGGCGAATCCCACCCCAATCAGCAGAGATCCCAAATAAAGCGGATTGCGCGTATAGGCATAAGGGCCGGAAGTGGCCAGCGACTCATTCTTGCGCACATGTCCCGATGCCACCGCTCGAACTAGAAGTCCCGGCACAACCAAAATCGCACCCAGTGCCATTGATCGCCACGAAGGCCGCGCCAACCAGAAATAAAACACGGCGAAAAGAAATCCCAACGGCACTCGAATACGCCGCGCGATCTGTGACCACTCAGCCATGGAAGCTTTCCGTAAACCGCCGTAGCAGTCCGCCAAAAAATGCTCTGGAACGTACGGATCGGGAAGGGCACGGCTTCAGCCGTGCCACATCGATTCAGCAAAAGACACAGGGCTTTAGCCCCTGAGGTCGCCGTCCAGCAACTCACTTGCAGCCCGAACGACCGCCTCACTCCCGATCCCTAACAGTCCCTCATCTGCCGCAGCCCGCCGCACATGAGTCGTAATGCTCTCTGCACCCCGCAGTACGACACTGCGCGTCCCATAAGGCCCATTGCGCGCCGGATCGGTAGGTCCATAAATCCCGACCACCGGAACTTGCAAAGCCGCCGCCAGATGCAGCGGCCCAGTATCGCCGCCAACAAACAGCCGCGCCCGCCGCATCAGCGCGATCAACTCCGTGATGCTGCAAAGCATCGCCCGCGCCGTCCCCGCGCTCGCAGCCTCTGCCGCTCGCACCAACTCCTCTTCACCCGGTCCATAATTCAGAATCGAGCGCACACCGCGATCCGCCAACCCGCGTGCCACTTCACCGTACCGCTCCGCAGGCCACCGCTTCGCGCCCCAACCCGCACCCGGATTCAAAATCGCAAACTCGTCGATGCCAAGTTCCGGCAGTCGCTGTGCGATCCTCAACTCGGCCTGTGGATCATGAGGTACATCGCAGGAAAATTCTCCAGGTGACAATTTCGCTCGGCGCGAGATCAACGCCTGAGCAACCGAAAGATTCTGCTCGATCACGTGCCTGCCGCGTGCGATTACCTTTCGCGTGTACCACAAACTCGCCGGGGATTCTCTCGGCTCCGCCGCGCCATACACCACGCGCGCCCCCGACCACCGCGCCAGCGCGGCAGATCGCATCGCACCCTGCAAATCCACCGCGGCATCGTAGTGTGCGTCACGCACGTCGTTCCAGACCGTAGCGATGCGCTGGAGAGTGGAAATCGAAAACGGAGATCGCCGCCACGCCTTCAGGTTCACCGTGTGAACTTCATCCACCAGCGGCCGCAGCGCAGATCGAACTCCCCGTCGCGGCGCTCCCGGCGCGCATAGTAGTTCGGCCCAGCGCTCTTCAATCAGCCAACCAATGTAAGCCTGCGGAAACGCCTCTCGCAAAGCATGAACCGCGGGCAGCGTGTGCAGCACGTCTCCCATGGCGCTGAGGCGCACAATCAGCAGCCGTTCGATCTTTGTCTCCGGTATAATATCGATACGATTAGACTCGTAACTTGCCGGCCCGCCACTCACTGCGGTCTCGGCCCCAGCCGC
Source organism: uncultured Acidobacteriaceae bacterium (assembly GCA_963838015.1). Classification (GTDB taxonomy): domain Bacteria; phylum Acidobacteriota; class Terriglobia; order Terriglobales; family Acidobacteriaceae; genus Sulfotelmatobacter. Next base: position 26,959 of record CAWIPG010000005.1, read on the forward strand.
GAACGAATAATCTCGCTGGTGGAGTGATCTTTAGCATCTCCAACGATCTCCACCCGGCCGCCGTATTGCACCACCGTGTCACGCTCGGGAACAGAGTCCACTGTATAGTCTGTGCCCTTGGCCTGAATGTCGGGACGAATCTCGCGGATAAGGCCGCGCACATCAAGCTCGGGAAAAATGACCACCGCATCCACATCACCGAGCGCAGCCACAATTTCCGCGCGCTCTTCCGCAGGCATGATCGGACGCCCGTCGCCCTTCAGCGCGCGCACTGAATCGTCCGAATTGATAGCCACAACAAGCTTGCCGCCCAGCGCCTTCGCGCCATGCAGGTAGCGCACGTGCCCCACATGCAGCAAATCAAAATTACCGTTGGCCAGAATGATTCGATCCCCGGCGCGCCGCCACTGCTCCACACAAGCATGCAGCACCGCCCGGTCCACGATTTTATTTTGCTCTTCCATCAATGTGGCCGAATCGAAGGCGGTGCCTGCTCGATGGCGCGCAAAAGTTCTTCGCGAGAAACCGTGGCCGTTCCCCGCTTCATCACGACAATTCCGCCAGCATAGTTGGCCAACTGTGCCGCCTCTTCAGTGCTAGCCCCCGCCGCGAGCGCTGCGCTGAACGCCGCAATCACCGTGTCGCCTGCTCCCGTTACATCGGCCACTTCGTCCGAACCAAAAATCGGAATGTCCACCGGCGCGCGTCCCTGATCAAACGCAACCATGCCGTCCCGTCCGCGCGTAATCACCAGCGACTGCAGCTTCATCCGTTCCATCACCTTTTCTCCAGCCCGCAGCACCTTCGCCCAGTCCTGCCCGATGCGAATACCCAGCGCAGCTTCCACCTCAGGCTCATTTGGAGTCGCCGCCGTTGCGCCGGAATACTCCAGCAGCCGGTAGCGCGAATCCACGATCAAAGGCACCAACACAACTCTTCGCCGTCCCGCCTGCCGTAACGCACTCACGATCGCCGGACTTGCCGACCCATACCCATAATCCGAAACCAGCAACGCATCCGATGCGCGCAAATACTCTCGCGCCGCCAAAAATAATTCGCGCGTCAAGTGCCGGTTCGGAGGATTCTCCGGCTCTCGATCCACGCGCACCACCTGTTGCCGTGTATTGTGCGTCATCCCCGCGAGAATCCGCGTTTTTGTAACAGTCGTATAACTCTTGTCCTTCAACACGCCACTCACCGGTATGCGCTTATGGCGGAAAAACTTCAGCAGCATTCGTCCCGGTTCATCGTCGCCGATGGCACCCACCGGCAGCACGTTCACTCCCAGATCGGCCAGATTATTGACCGCGTTCGCGCCTCCGCCCGGCACCACCGTACGCTCCCGATGTTTCAGAATGAGTACCGGCGCCTCGCGCGACACGCGCGAGATTTCGCCAAACACAAATTCGTCGGCCACCAAATCCCCTAGCACCGTAATCGTGACCTTGGGAAATGCCTCAACGATCTTGTGCAGCCGGTCGACTTCTTTCAAATGCTTGGTCATTAGGTTGCCGCTTGCTGCCTCCGGCATTTTCTCACGAGCGTAGCCGTCGCTCCTCAATCACCCGCAGCATGGTATCGACCGCGTTACCCGCGTCAGCAAGTTCCATCTTCACCGGCACAACCGCCAGCGGCTCCAGCGCGGCCAGATATCCACCGAGATTCACTGCATCTTTTTCCGTGGTGACGAAGCCGCCAGCTTCGCTGCGCTGCCGAAGTTCTAACAAATCGCGCACATCTTTCTCAGTGTACGCATGATGATCGCGAAAGAACGCCTGCGCCACAGCCTCAATCCCCGCAGCTCTCAACTGCAGCAGAAAATTCTGCGGCCGCGCAATCCCGCAAAACACAACCGGCCGCGGCGGAATATCTCGTGTAACAATCCCCCGCCGCGCCCGCCAAACCGCCTTATCCGCCAGCGGGAACGATTCCGCTGAGGCCCCACTAGCCAATACCACAGCATCGGCCCGCCATAGCGAAGACAAAGGTTCTCGCAGTCGACCACCAGGAAGCAACCGATCCCGCGCATCCTCCGGCGTCACCAGCACGATATCGAAATCGCGCTTTAATCCGCGATGTTGAAAGCCATCATCCAGCAAGTGAATTTGAGCGTCGAATCGCGCCTCGGCAAACAATCCTGCCTCATAACGATCTTCCCCCACCACCACCGGAGCTTGCAGCCGTCTCGCAATCAGCAGCGGCTCATCGCCGAAATCCCGCGGCAGCCCGCCCGGGTCCACCAGTAGCACGCCGCGAGTCGTGCGTCCATAACCCCGCGAAAGCACATCAAAGCGAATTCCCCGTGCCTGTAACAGCTCACCCAACAAAATAACGAACGGAGTTTTCCCCGAACCTCCCGTCGAAAGATTTCCCACGCTGATAACAGATCCCCGCAGCGACCTCGAACGCACCCACCCGCGGTCGTAGAACGCATTACGCGCTCCCGCCACACCTCCGTAAATAGCCGATAGCGGATTCAAGCTCATGGCCGCGCCAGCAACTCCTCGAGTGCGTCAGCTGTTCGCGCTGTAGCTCCAATCTGCAGTAGCAAGGTCTCGGCGGCGCTCCGACCCAACGCTTTTCGCTCCGCATCGTTAGCCAGCAACTCCAGCAACACCAGCGGCAACTCCGCAGGACCAACAACTCTCACCGCATTCCGGCTTTGAAACAAGCTCACAATATCGCGGAAATTTTCTGTATGATTGCCCACCACCGTGGCCACGCCGTGCTGTGCTGGCTCAATAATGTTGTGCCCGCCCCGCGGCACCAGACTCCCACCCACAAATGCAATGTCAGCGAGCGCATATAAAGCCACCAGCTCTCCAATCGTATCCAGCAAAAGCACTCCACCAGCCAAAGGCTCTCCATTCCAGAGAGATCGCCTGTAAAAACTAATCGACATCTGCTCCAGCAGCGCGGCCACAACGGGAAAGCGTTCCGGATGTCGCGGTGCCACAATCATCACCGCCCGCGGATACTGCACCCGCAGATTCTCGAACGCTTTCAGCAGCAACGGCTCTTCTCCATCCACAGTGCTGCCACAAACCAGCACCGGGCCAGCGCCGGTTGCCACAATCGATGTACGCAATCTCTCAACAATCGCCGGAGGAGCCGGCGCAGGAATATCAAACTTCAGATTCCCCGTAACGCGCACACGTTCCGGCGGCGCGCCAACATCCTGCAGCCGTGCGGCATCCTCAGGCGTCTGTGCCAGAAACAAATCCACATTCGCCAGGAGCCGTCGCAGCAATCCACTAAATCGTCGGTAATTCGGCCATGACCGGTCCGAGATTCGAGCATTCACCACCGCAATGCGCGCGCCGCCCGCATGCGCCAGTCGCATAAAGTTGGGCCAGAACTCGGTTTCCACTACCACGACCATTTGCGGCCGCAATGCCCGCAGGTAAGGACGAATCGCGAACGCGAAATCCATAGGAAAATAAAACACATTCGCATCGCCAAACCGTTTGCGCGCCAGCGCCTGCCCCGTATCGGTGGTCGTGGAAATGAAAAATTGATTCTCAGGAAAACGCTTCTGAAGTTCCCCCACCAAACCAGCAACCGCCAGCACCTCGCCCACCGAAACCGCGTGAACCCAAATCACCGGCTCCCGCTCTCCCGGCAACCGAAGCCGTGCCGGAACTCGCCCCATCCTCTCCGCAAATCCCTTGCGATACTTCCCATGCCGCGCCATCTGGTAGAGCCAGTAGGGCAGGCTCACCAACATTCCAACACCCAGCGCCACGCTGTAAAGAAAGTTGTATAAAGAGGAGATCAAGTCCAGCCATTGTAAGACCTCTGTGCGCCTCTGTGTCCCCTGTGTTTAAGGTTTGAGAGCCGCCTCGCCGGAGTCAAGCCGCGAAAACAAGCTTCACGCTCTATAATCGAACCATGCAGCCAGCGCGAAAAGCGAGGCTAGTCCGTGTGCTCGTAGCGGCAACCGCCATAATATTGTCTTCAGCTACTCTTTCCGCCAAGGATTTCGTCAAGCCCATTGCCCAGCCCGCCAAAACCTATCCCGCGCACGACGATCATCCCGACGAGAAAGTGGCCATCGCTGCCGATCCCTACGATGCTCCCGATAAGGCAAAAATATTTACCATCGATTTTCACGAGCACGGACTCCTGCCCATCTTCTTCATCGTCACCAACAACGGCGATCAGCCCATCTCCATTGCCAACATGCAGGTCGAGTTGACCACCGCTGGTCGCGCCAAGCTCACGCCGATTTCTCCCGATGACATCTCCCGTCGCCTCTCCAATCCCAAGGCCAACACCAACCCGGCGACGCCTCTGCCATTTCCCATCCCGCACAAAAAAGTGAAAGGCGCCGTCAGCAAGAAAGAATTGGACGAGATTGAATCCTCCCAATTCGCCGCCAAAGCCGTCGAGCCACGCACCACCCAATCGGGATTTTTCTTCTTTGATGTCGAAGACATCGACGCGCCGTTGGCTGGCGCCCACATCTATGTAACCGGGGTCGATGACGCCAAAGGTACCGAGTTGATGTACTTCGAAATTCCGATTGAGAAGTAGCGGCGGTTCTCGGCACGGCCATGTGGCGCGGGCACTCTTGCCCGCGTCTTTCCCTACGAGATAAGCTCGTGCCGACTGCCTTATAATCACCAAGATGTCGACCTCCGCAGACACAGCCGTCGCTGCCCCCACGACTTACGAGCCCGTCATTGGTCTGGAGGTGCACGTCCAGCTGCTGACGGCATCTAAGATTTTTTGTTCCTGCTCCACGCGATTCGGTGCTGCGCCCAACACCAATGTCTGCCCGGTCTGCCTGGGCATGCCGGGAGCGCTGCCAGTGCTGAATCGCAAGGCGGTGGAATTTGCCACGCTGGCCGCGATGGCCCTGAACTGCCGCATCAACGAAACCTCGATCTTCGCCCGCAAGAATTATTTCTATCCCGACCTGCCCAAGGGCTACCAGATTTCGCAATACGACAAGCCGCTAGCTGAGTATGGATATATCGAACTCGCGAGTCGTAAGAAAGTCGGCATCACCCGCGTACATCTCGAAGAAGACGCTGGCAAGAGCCTGCACGAAGGCTTTCCCGATGCCGATGAAAAAACCGCGATCGACCTCAACCGCACCGGCGTGCCGCTGATCGAAATCGTCAGCGAGCCCGACATTGCCACTCCCGACGAAGCCTACGAATACCTCACGCGCCTGAAAGAAATCGTCCTCTACACCGGCGTGAGCGATTGCAACATGGAAGAAGGTTCGCTGCGCTGCGACGCCAACGTCAGCGTGCGCCCGCGCGGCCAAAAGGAATTGGGCACCAAAGCCGAGATCAAGAATGTGAACTCGTTTCGCTTCATTCGCGAGGCGCTCATCTACGAGATTGCGCGCCAGATCGATGTGATCGAATCCGGCGGCAAGATCGTGCAGGAAACCCGCCTCTACAACTCGCACGAAGGCAAAACCTACAGCATGCGCTCGAAGGAACAAGCTCACGATTACCGTTATTTCCCGGAGCCCGATTTGCTGCCGCTCGTGGTCGATGAAAAATGGAAAGCCGAGATCACCAAGACTTTGCCCGAGTTGCCGGAAGCTCTCCGCGCACGTTTAGTGAAGGAATATGGCATCACCGAATATGACGCACAGGTGCTGACAGTTTCGAAATCCCTAGCCGATCAATTTGAAGCCGCAGCGAAAGCGGCGAAGAATCCCAAGCGCGTTGCCAACCTGGTGCAGGGTGAACTAATGGGACGCCTCAAGGCCAGTGGCGCGGAGATCGAGCAGTCTCCGATTTCAATGAAAGGCGTGGCCGCATCCGCCGATCTGGTCGAAAGCGGCGCCATCTCCGGCAAGATGCTCAAAGATCTTTACGATCTGAGCTTCGAACGCAACAAGGATTTCCCCGAGGTCTACGAAGAAGAAGGACGCCCGCAGCAGTCTTCAGACACATCGGTGCTGGAAAAAATCATCGACGAAATTGTCGCGGCGAACCCGAAGCAGCTGGAACAATACCGCGCTGGCAAAAAGACCATGGTCGGATTCTTCGTTGGCCAGGTCATGAAGGCCTCCAAAGGCCACGCCAATCCTCAGTTGGTGAATGAGTTGTTGACAAAAAAGTTGGATTAATCCAGTCATCTTCAACAGGCTCATGTGACCGAAGTACCATCTGCGCGTGTGACTTCCGCAACCTGATTTCCGCCTCCACACTCATTAAGATGGTCTCGGGCCTGTCTGTTCGCAGGCTGACCGTCTGAGAGGCCTCATGAGCAAGCTCGACCGCATTATCAGCATCGCAACACTTGTAGCTGCGGTTGTGGCTGTTGTTCTGGTATTAAGAAGGCCAGCTCCGGTGGCGCAACCGCAGGCTCACGCGGCCGTAGACCATGCACAGCCGCTTGGACAGAGGACGGACCAGAAAATCGACCAGCCTGAACCGGCCGCCCAGCAAGCCCCGGCGCCATTCAGCGGAAATTATCAGTCGTCTGCAGTGCCCTCACAGAATCAGCAGCAGCCGGTTTCTCCCAGTCCTCAACCGAAAGCCGAAGCTCACTCCAGTTCCGACGGAATCAGCGCGCTACTGGCGCAGGCCGCAAGCGCAGCCGGAAGCGCGGGTGCCGGGGTACTCTCGCCGGACTCTGAAGCCGGCAGCGGAGAACCAAACATCAAAGATCAGCAGGTGACCTACGAGGGCAACGTCGTCCATGGACGGTTTCTCACCGAGATCGCGGGCAAAGATGTCTGGGTCACGATCTCAGGCCATATGGGATCGAAGGATGGATACGCGACGTTCGAGCCGACGGAATTCAAAGTAGGCGATATGAACGTGCCGGTCTCGCTGGTGAATCCCGCGCTGCAGAGAAAGCTGGCCGAGGAGCGCGACCGGCTGAAACTTCCAAACTAGATTACGTGGTCACCGCAGGCAGCGCATTTCCCGCGGCAACTTTGGCGTACCAGCGCCCTGATTCTTTCATTGTGCGCTGCTGGGTTTTGAAATCAACATAGGCCAAGCCGAAGCGCTGGCTGAAACCCTCCGCCCATTCAAAGTTATCCATCAAAGTCCACGCGTGATAGCCGCGCACATCCGCGCCATCGGCAATGGCGTCAGCCAGCGCTTGCAGATATTGCCGGTGATATTCGATGCGGCGAGTGTCGCGGATCACGCCGCTCGCGTCCGGACCATCGTTGTAGGCGCAACCACTCTCGGTAATTTCAATTACAGGATGGTTGTAATCGCGGCTGATGCGCATGACCATGTCATAGAGCGCCTGCGGCCAAACTTCCCATCCCATGTCGGTTTTCGGGCCTTGTTCGCCGCCGGCCATCTTCACCGGATAGAGCCATTGTTGCGCATGCGAGAGTCGCTCGATCGCCGTCGGCGCAGAGGCAATGGTGCGGTAGTAAAGATTGATGCCGATGAAATCGAGTGGCGCTCGCATCTTCTCCAGGTCTCCCGTTTTAATTTGCATGGCGGTTTCCGGTAGAAAGGTGAACGCGTCGGGATAACGCCCGTTGAGGGCAGGCTCCAGAAACCATAAGTTGGTGATGGCGTGCGCGCGCTCGGCTGCGAGTTTATCTTCTTCAGAGTTCGTTGCCGGTTCGCAGGCTGACATGCTGAACGCAGTACCCACGCGCGCGTTGGGGCGAGCCGCCTTCAACGCCCGGAACCCCGCGCCCTGCGCCAAGTTTACAGTGTGAGTAGCATGCAGAAAATCGATGAGGCTCCGCTGCCCGGGAGCAAGTTCACCTTGCAGATAACCTCTGTAGGTGAATGCAGCCGGCTCGTTGAAGAGCATCCAATCGGAGACGCGGTCACCCAAGGCGCGCGCAACCGCTTCCACATAGTCGGCGAAGCGGGAAGCTGTGTCACGATTGGGCCAGCCTCCGGCATCTTCCAAAGCCTGCGGCAAGTCCCAGTGGTAGAGCGTGACGAAGGGCCGGATTCGGGCTTCCAGCAAGGCATCCACCAGACGGCTGTAATAATCGAGGCCCTTGGAATTCACAACTCCGGAACCGGAAGGCTGAATGCGCGGCCATGAAATCGAGAAGCGATAACTGTTCAGGTTCATCGCACGCAGGAGCGCTATATCGTCGGCCCAGCGATGATAGGAGTCGCAGGCTACATCGCCGGTGTCACCATTCTTAATCCTGCCAGGAGTATGGGCGAAGCGGTCCCAGATCGATTCGCCTTTGCCATCTTCTTTCCACGCGCCTTCGATCTGGTAAGCCGCCGTCGCCGCGCCCCAGAAAAAATTCTTGGGGAATGGAATTTCGGAAGAGGAATCGAATTGCATGGCGTGCGCCCCGGAGGGCATCACAGAATTCGATGTGCGCGCGGCGTTCGACGACACGGTGCAGCCCGTAAAAAGAGTCACCGGCAGCGCGGCTGTGATGCCGGCGCCGAGAGCAGATTGCGCAAATTTACGGCGGGTCAGGCGCAAAGTGGAATGAGGCTCCCGCAAAAATGATCGGTCTCTTTCAGCATCGTCATATAGGTTCGTTATCGACCGCCGCTTTGACATTCTAAATTGCAGCCGTAGAAACAGAAAGGCAGGAGATCCGGAGGGTAATCTATTTGGAACTGGGCGTAGCCGCCTCGCGCGGAGCGTCGCTCAACGATTTGTAGGAGTAGATTACCTGCTGGTCATACAGCACTTGCGTAGCCCACCATCCCAGAAAAGCGGAGACGGTCAGAAACAAGGAGAGGAAAAGGTAGCCGAAGCGGATATCCCTGGTCCCGTTGGGCGATGGGGCCACCGCTGGCGCGTCTTTCTTCCTCCGCCTCCGATGCCAGAGCAGGTATCCGCCAGCTGCAGCAAGGGCTAGTAATGTGAACTCCATGAAGGGAGGAGTGTGCATGTGATTGCGAAGGTGGTTGGAAGACGCAATTCCCCCGGGGAATAGATAGAGCAACAGCACAGCCCACCGCAGTTTAGTCTGGAACTTTGCGATCCACCAGAACAGGCACAGAGAGAATGCAACCATGGCATTGAATGTGGCACCGCGAAGCACCATGATCTGATCATGAAACTGGCGCAACCTCTCGGTAGCGTCCGTTCCCTTCAACAGAACGGTAGCTTCCTGGAAGAGGAACACATCTTCAGCCAGGCCTTCTTGCTCACTAATCCACTGGTGGTCAATCCACCTATTGTTGGAGTGCAGGCCTTGCCGGATCACCCACCTTCCGGTGTATTTGCAGTCTTGATCATTGTTTCTGAATCGATCGCGCTTGACGGCCGTTGGGTCGCTGGGTTTTATAGCTTCTGTGTTCTCCGGCTTCGAAGTTTCGGCGGCCTGTGGAGTAGAACCTTTCGCCTGCTGTCGAACCGTTTGACAAAAGACCTCTGTCCGAATGCTGCTCTCTGTCACTCCTATCTGAAAAAGATGCTGCGCCAGGCGAAAATGAAGGTCGTCGTCATCGAAGAAATCTTGGGCGATTCTAGATACCGCAGAGCCCAACGAGAAGGTCATGGCAAATAACAGAACCCCGGCAACCGCGGGCTGGTTCTGTTTTTCCACCCAGCCCATAAAATTCTTGAGGCTGTTTTCATCGTCAGAGAAAAAGAGGCGGATGACGAGAAGTACCCAGGGAAGGGCGAGCGCACCGACGATTATGATGTCGAATGCAATGCTGAAAGCGCCCATATGTCACCCAATCCTCTCAACGGCCTGCTGAGGGCTGCGAGATCATCGAGGATCCCGGTCTGGAACAAACGGCTAGCACATGGGGAAAGAGCGTGCGAATCATAAAACGCCGGAGGGAAGGTTGCAACGAGAGTTTGCACTTGTTACGAAAAACGAACAAGCCTAATTTAGCACTGGAGGTTCGACATATGAGCACACCGGCACCCGGAATCGGAATTTCCCGGCTCGGCCAGATTGCAATCAATGCTAAAGATGTAGAACGTGCTGCCCGTTTTTATCAGGATGTGCTTGGGTTGAAGCTGCTGTTCAAGGCTCCGCCGGGGTTGGCATTCTTCGACTGCGGCGGAGTGCGCCTGATGCTGGACCGGACGGAGAAGCCGGAATTCGACCATCTGAGTTCAGTTCTGTATTTTTCGGTGGCCGACATTCAGTCGGCATACAGAAAACTGAAGGAAAGCGGTGTGCACTTCGAAGACGAGCCGCACGTAATCGCGAAAATGCCGACGCACGATCTGTGGATGACTTTCTTTCGCGACTCCGAAGGCAATTTGCTGGCGCTGATGAGTGAAGTAACGCGGTAGTGGGTGGATGATGACCATCGGTGCGCCCGATAGTGCGGATTTTCGATTGCCAATATCTGATCGGTGATTGAGAATTCGTGACAGGCGACTCCATGAGGCTAGCTTCTCCCGCACTGTCGGCTTCTGGTTTTGGCAGCGCCTGGTTTACTCTGTGCGTAGGGTTTGCGCTGCATATCTTGGATGAAGCCTCCACTGGCTTTCTCGCGGTGTATAACCCGACGGTGACGATTTTGCACGAGCGCTGGAACTGGTTTCCCATGCCCCGGGTCGAGCTTAGGGAGTTCCTGATCTCACACATCGTGGTGTGCGGACTCTTGTTTTGTCTGACTCCGGTGGCGTCACGGGGTATGCAGGGATTGCGACCGCTGGGGTGGGCTTATGCGGTCATCATGTTTTTGAACGGGCTGGGGCACACGATCGGAACTATCCTGGGACACACGGTAGCAGCAGTGACGTTTCCGCGCCCGGCCCCAGGCTTCTATTCTTCGCCACTTCTATTCGCGGCTTCACTCTGGCTGATGTTCCGGCTGCAGCGAACTGCGCGCGTGGATTTTCGATTGCCAACTGCAGATTGAAGAATCGTGTGACAAAGCTCGAAGTTTGCCCGCCAGACGAAAGCCCTGCCGACCCTGCTATCATCGTTGACGGAGTTGAATGAACGCCATGGAAGACGTGGAAGACGACGAAGAAATTCCTTATATTTCCGGTTCAGGAGAAGGGCTCATGGAAGAAGGTCCAGGTACGCGCGGCTCGCGCCGCGACGAGGATATTGCGCTCGATTTAATGAAGTTTATCGCGATGACCACAGGGTATGGCCGAACTACCTCATCGGGCGTAGGGTTTCAAGGCACAGGTTCGGCGGCAAAGCCTGAGGAGTATGCCGCCCATTTGATCGAGTTGTATGGAAAGTGCCGGGCCGCGGTGGGAGGGAAGAAGTAATTCGATCGCACGCGGGCGACTACCGCGCGCGTACCACGAAGTTTGCGATCATCTAAGTCGACGACCTTCGCTTCAGTGTGCGGTTTTCAAACGGACCAGCGTCTCGTAGGCGACTGGAGTTCCCGAGCAGGTCTTGATCGGGAAATGAGTGCCAATGAACCAGTGCAGGATTTCGGTGTTCTTAAGAGGATCAGAGCTGTAGACCACTTGTGCGTATCGGACCCCGCCAGCTGGACTCACCTGAAAATACATATCCACTTCTATGTCGGTGAATTTGACGGGAATCCTATTGCTTCCCGGATTGGGAGTTACTTCACCATTCGTTTCCGGGGAATCACAAAATCCAATCTTCGATGAATCCTTTGGAGGGGCGAATTCGTCGGCGGCAAAGGCCTTCACCGGAATCAATTTCTGCACCTGAACTTCGACAGTTCGCGCGTCCCAGCCGTGAAACGTTAGCTTGTGCGGGAAAGTGTGCCCTTCGAATGGCTGATAGTCAGCGAATTCCGATTGTTCGTTCGCAGCGGAACGCTCGCGCGAGTGCTCCAGCCGATAGGCATCAGGACCAGTGTCAATGGAAAACGGTAACCCAGTGGAAGTATCTATGCAGATTTTGGAGTCGGCAAGCCCGGTTCGCGCGAGCACGCAATTCAGTTCGACTGGTCCGGACTGCTCAGTCTGCACGTGGAGCACTTTCCATTCCGGGCCGAGGCGATAGTTTGATGTTAGAGCCAGCAGTTGGCTTAATTCCCAGATCATCAGCGGCATTGCTGCGGTGCTGCGTTGGCGATACATGGCGCCCCCGGTTACAACCTCCGTCGCCGTAAAGCCAGGGAAACGAAAGACCCGACGGTACTGGCCGGGAGCAGCCCAGCTCATTGCAAAGACGCCCTCTACGGACTTTTCGCCTTCGCGCAGAGTAACGTTTGCCAGCAAGAGAAATGGTGTCCCGCCGGGAGACTGGAGGTCAACGAGTCCCGCTGCCTTCGACAAAATGGCAGGTGCATCCTGTTTCGTGGGTTGGTCGGACGCAAGTCCGACTCGCGACCCGAAGAAGAGCATTAAACTGATAAGGAAAGCTGCAAATCGGAATATCGTCTGCGATGGAATCATTGAGGACCCCCGGACGTCGATGCAGTTATTGCCCTTCGCACCTTATAGCGGCGTAACAGAGGCGAGCTGCGAATTTTGGCAGGATCAGCTAGAAAGAAACCGCGGCCCTAAGGGCCGCGGTTTTAGTGTGATGTTCGCGGCTTTCGCCGCAAGTACGCTACCGGCGGCCCTTCTTAGCTTTTTTCTTGGCCTTCTTCGCTGGTTTTTTGGCAGCCTTCTTTTTTGCGGGCTTAGCGGCTTTTTTCTTCGCCGGTTTCTTCGCCGCTTTTTTCTTGGCGGCTGGCTTCTTCTTGGCTGGCGCTTTCTTTTTAGCGGGCGGCTTCTTGGAACCTCCACCAGTCGGCGCGGCAGGTTTGGGTTTGGGCGTGGGAGGCGGAGGCGCTACCGGCTCACTCATCGCCGGTTCCGGCGTGCCAGCTTCTTCTTCTTCCTCTTCTTCCTCTTCGAAATCTTCTTCGAGCGATTCGCTGTAGGCGCCGCTGTCGCCGAATTCTTCTTCGTCATCACGAGAGTAAAGCGTGGGATCGTAGAACGTCATTGCTCCTCCTGATCTTAGTTTGGCTTCCTCGCAAGGCTGCCGGGTACGGGAAATTAAAAGACCACCAGAGACTGTGCTAGAACGGCGCGCGATTATAGCACGACGTTTGGTGCAGACTGCAAGGGCTGTGCAAACAGCACGGCTGGTTAATCTGTTATCACAGTGCGCGCGCAAAGGAAAGAAGAATTCGGAAATCGGTCTTAGGATGGAAACGTTTGCGGGAAAGGATTCTACCGGTTTTGTTGTACCACCAGGATCATCCCAGGCCGGATGACGGCGACATCGCCGTTGTAGCGCTTGAGGGCGGCGACCGTGGTCTTGTAGCTGGTGGCAATCGAATATAGAGTTTCGCCGGACTTTACCTTATGTAGCACGCTGGCCTGGGAGGAATCTGAATCAGAATCAGACTCGGCATTGCCAGCCTTGGCTGTCGCCGTTCGTACGGTTTTACGTAGGTGCGCCGTCGACTTGCTGGGGCCAGTTGAAGCCACTTCGCTGCTTGGCGTCACCGGCAGGCGAATGGCCAGCACCTTCCTTCCGCGCAGGCTGTCGCCGTTGTGGAGGCCGTTCCACCGGCGGACCATCTGGGCGGGCACTCCAAAATTGTCGGCTACGGTCTGAACAGTATCTCCCTTGCGAATTTTGTAGCGAGTAATGCGGCGGGCGTAGGTGGCATTATCGCTGAGTGGATGCTTGCCGGGAGCAATCGGGATAATGACCCGGGCATCGGCTTCGAGCTCTGAGCCATCGAGATGGTTGGCTTCGGCGATGGACTTAGCCGTGGTGTGGTAGGTCCGAGCCAGCGATGCCAGCGTGTCGCTGGAATGAACCGTGGGATAGCGCCACCAAAGGCGCATACCCGATGGAATGGCGGCGATTGCCGTCTGATATTGATCTTTTGTTCCAGCCGGCAGATGGAGTTCGAACGCTCCTTCTTTCGGCGTGCTGAGCCGTAGCAGGCTGGGGTTTAATTGCTGCAACTGGGTTGGAGTCGTATCCACGCAGTCAGCCACTAGGCGCAAATCCACGGGGTAGTTGATGGTTACGGTATCAAACGCCGTTGGCTCGTCCATCGAGACATCATCAAACCCGTAATGCGACAGGTTCTTGGTCATGATGGTCACAGCCAGAATGATGGGAACGTAGTTCCGGGTCTCCTTGGGGAGAACGTTGCGCCGGTAAAGCTCCCAGAAATCGGCGTAGCCGGTCCGCTTGACTGCAGCCTGTACGGTACCGGGGCCGGAGTTATAGGCTGCCATGGCGAGATACCAATCGCCGAACTGGGCGTAGAGGTCTTTCAAATGGTGAGCGGCGGCGCGGGTTGACTTTTCGGGGTCCTGGCGGTCATCCACCCAAAGGCTGCGCTGCAAGCCATAACCTTTCGCTCGGCTGCCCATGAATTGCCAAATACCGCGAGCTCCGGCGCGAGAAACAGCCAGCGGCTGGAATCCAGATTCGGCCTGCGCCAGGTAAATCAGATCCTGCGGAACGCCTTCCTGCTTCAGGATCTTGACCATCATGTCGTGGTAGCGGCCAGGAGCGAGCGAAAGCACGCTCGAAGCTGCCGCGTCCGCGGTTGGAAAAATAGCTGATATATCCGGCGACCTGATCGGTCATCATCAGCGGCAGGTCGGAGTGGGTCGATTTGATCTCGGCTTGAACCTTGGCTTTTAGGTTGGGATCGGCTGCCGGCGTGATGCCGTTGGTTTCGTCGATCGGCGCCGGTTCGGACTTCTGCGCTTCGGAGTCCGAAGCCAGGCTTCCAAGGTCGAGGTGGTTGACTCCATCTACGATTCGGTCAAATTCTTTTCCCAGGCGATCATCGGAGCGGATATCGAGGTTGCTTTCCAGCAAGGCGTTAAAGGCGTTGTCAAAATCCTCTTTGGCAATCTCGGTCTGGCCACCCTGGTACGCCTGCAATCCAGCTTGATAATTGTTTTCGACTTTTGTAATGAGATCAGCGACCGGATCCGACGCTGGTGCTTGGGACGGAGATGCTGACTTGGCTTCGGCTGGAGTTTGAGCCTGGGCGTTTGGCTGGCTCTCCGGAGTTGGTTGCGCGCCCGTAGGGGCCTGCTGTGGTGATGCGGGCGCGGGAGCCTTAGCTGCCGTTAACGCCGGGGCAGTTTTGGCAGGCAACAACGAAACCGGCTTCTGCGCCGTCTGGCACGCAGAGCCAGCCATTACCGTAACGGCCAATACAACGATCCGCCCTTGGAGTTTTGCAACTCGCATATTTTGCTATGAGATACGGACTACTCCCCAAACTCGCAAACTACTGGATTCTACCAAAATCGTATCCCCTGACCAGCCTTGGGTCAACGCCGAAAAGGCACCGCTGAGGTTACCTTCGGCACCGGGTCCCACGTTATGTAACGCTGATTAGTCAGACGGCAGAAGCCGGATCAGGGTTGGTTTCTACCGCTCTTACGTTCCGATTACACCCGCCAAGAATCAGGACGCCAGGTTTGAATCGACTTCTTGATATCCGCCGGGGGGAGCTTTTCTGAAAGCGCCCGCTCGGCCAGCTTGGGTAGTTCCGCATCCGAGGCAAAGCGCAGCGCGACGAGTTGCGACATGGGCAGCTCCGGAATGCGAGCGCGCAGCGGCTCGGGCAAGAGCGATGCCAGCCGCAGGCGTTCTTCCAGTCGAATTACCCGATCCTGCACCTTAAGCGCGTATAGGCGAATCTTGACAACCGCAATTGCCGCCGCCATGGCCACAACGAAGAGCAGTCCCGCATGCAGACTCGGACGCCATATAAAATGGGCGGCCGCGACAATGGGCAGCAGCAGGAATACAGGCAGCGCGAAGAAGTGAAACAACGGATCGTAACGCGCGTGATTGGCGAAAGTCTGCGGCTTCTTTTCGGCCATGACGAAGGCTCCTGCCGGGAAGGTGCAAGTGTAGCAGAAGAACAGTTCTCAGTTGCCAGTTCCCAGTTCTCAGTAAAATCCCATGTTGACAGTTGCCGCCTAGAGGGCTTGCCTTTCTGAGAACTGAGAACTGAGAACTGAGAACTGAGAACTGAGAACTGAGAACTGAGAACTGAGAACTGAGAACTGAGAACTGAGAACTGAGAATCTTTTGTTCCAACAGGAGAATCCAAAACAGCCATGAAAGCTATTCAAGTCAAGCAGGTCGGTGGACCCGAGGCAATGGAGCTGATTGAGCTGCCGGTCCCGCAACCTAAGGCGAACGAGGCCGTAGTAAAGCTGGCTGCTGCGGGCGTGAACTTTATCGATGTCTACTTTCGGGAGGGCCGGTACAAGACGCCGCTGCCTTTCACTCCCGGTCAGGAAGGCGCGGGCGTAGTGACTGCCGTGGGCGCCGATGTGAAGCCGGTGAAAGTAGGAGACCACGTTGCATGGTGCGGCATGCAGGGATCTTACGCGGAGTATGCCGCCGTGCCAGCCGATCGGCTGGTGCCCGTACCGCAGGGTGTGAGCGACGACGATGCCGCGGCTGCGATGCTGCAAGGCATGACGGCTCATTACCTGGCATACGACACGCATCCGCTGAAGAAGGGCGAGACGGCACTGGTTCATGCCGCCGCCGGCGGCGTAGGACTGCTGCTAACGCAGATGGCACACAACATCGGCGCCCGTGTGATTGCCACGGTTTCCACCGAGGAGAAGGCCAAGCTGGCGCGCGAGGCCGGCGCGGATGAGGTAATCCTCTACACGCAGTCTGATTTCGAAGCCGAGACCAAACGGCTGACAGGCGGCAAAGGTGTAGACGTGGTTTACGACTCCGTGGGCAAGACCACATTCGAAAAGGGGCTGAACGTCCTGCGCCCGCGAGGCATTATGGTGCTCTTCGGCGGATCGAGCGGCGCAGTCCCGCCATTTGACCTCATCACCTTGTCACAAAAGGGATCGCTTTACGTCACTCGACCCTCGCTGACGAACTACATCGCCACCCGAGAAGAGCTAGTGGCGCGGTCCGGCGCTGTGCTAGGCATGATTGCCTCCGGAAAGCTCAAGCTGCGCAGCGAGCATAGCTATCCGCTGGCGCAGGCGCAACAGGCGCATCGCGATCTGCAAGGAAGGAAGACTACGGGAAAGCTGCTATTGATTCCGTAGCAGTGTCATACGAGACGAAGATTTGGAAAGTCCAAACTATAGCGGCTGGCGTCGAGAGTCATAAGCCTGTCGGCTTTCAGCTGCGCATGCGCCGCAATTACGAAGTCTGGCAGCAAACGCTTTGGCGAACCTCCGCCAGAACGGCGACGGCGGCTCGCGTAAGCGGCAAAGCTTGCAGCCGCCAGCATCCAGACATCCTCTTCGAGGTCGAAATCAATAGCAATGGCCGTCTCTGCCAGAGCCTTCCGAACCGTCTGCACATTCAAGCCAGGCACTGC
Organism: uncultured Acidobacteriaceae bacterium; assembly: GCA_963838015.1. Lineage (GTDB taxonomy): Bacteria > Acidobacteriota > Terriglobia > Terriglobales > Acidobacteriaceae > Sulfotelmatobacter. Next base: position 44,106 of record CAWIPG010000005.1, read on the forward strand.
CGATAGCTCGATGAAGACCGGCGCGCTGATTACCAGTGCTCCCTGAGCGCGGACTTTTGACAACTGAGCGGCAATAGCGACCGCGGAAGGTGCCGGCAGACCAAATCGGCGATAGGATGTTTGTGTCGAGGGCTGTCCTCATTCGTAATCTTTATCGCTTCGCATATCTTCAATCCAGGCTTTGATTCCTTCATCCCCGCCTGGGAACGGGCCCGCGATTCCGATGTACTTCTCGAAGGGATTGACTTCCGAACGAGCAGGCCGGATCACAGTGCGATCCTCTTCCACGACAAACTCGATCCGATCGCCAGTTTCCAGCCCGAGGCGTTTGCGGATCTCTTGCGGAACGGTGACCTGACCTTTGCTGCTGATTGTGCTAAAATGCCCCATCTTACCCACCATCCTTACTGTAAGGATATCCATATTTACCAATGAATGCAAGAGGATAGCCTACCTCCTGCGCAAATAATGCCGCGCGTACTCCGGCACAACCTGTCCCGGTTGAAGCCGCGCATCATTTATCGGCTCCCCAGCCTTCATTTCCAGAGGCACTACTCCCGCCCATGTCGGAAAGGAATAATCTTCCTCGTCGTCAACCACCGGCCCTTTGCGCACCTTCGCCGAAAATTCCTCGATGGGCAGATGCAGAACCGAAGTTGCCTTCAGCTCGCGCTCGTTGGGCTGGCGGGAGTCAGCCCAGCGCCCGGGAATGATGTGCTCGGAAAGCAGACGCAACGCCTCGAGTTTCTCTGCGGAATTGTCCACCAGAGTCGCCTTACCGAGGATTACCACTGACTCGTAATTCATGGAGTGATTAAAAATGGATCGGGCGAGCACGAGTCCGTGTAGCAATGTCACCGTCACGCAGACCGGAACGCTCTCTTTCAAGTTTCTCAGCATACGGCTGGCAGCGGAGCCGTGAATGTACAAGCTGTCATTCTTACGTCCATAAGAGGTTGGAATGACGAAAGGTTGGCCGTCGGCTACGAAGCCAACGTGGCAAAGAAAGCCTTCGTCGAGAATGCGGTATGCAACTTCGCGATCATAGACAGCGCGCTCGGCTTCGCGGACCAGACGGGTCCGCGGCGTGGGCGTATAGGGTTGGGACATGGAGGAGAAAACTCCGGGCAAGCGCCAAGGATGGGTGAAGGGAAAGTGTAACACCCCGCGTCGGGCTTCGGCTTTTCGGTAACAACTGCAGGTATGTTCTGGATTCGTAACCCAGAAATCCAGACCAATGGTCAAATATTCAGCAAACTTCACCAGTTCAACTTCAAAGCGAACTGAAACTGCCGCGGATCATAAGCAGCCGTAGCTTGCCCGGCATTGGTGAATAACGGGCTTACGGCAGCGACGTTATAGCGGTTTGCGATGTTGAACGTGTCCGCGATCAAATCCATATTGAAGCGTTCGCCAAAGTAAACTCGCTTGGCCACGCGCATGTCGTTGAAGATCGTCCAGGGTTGAACGCCGGCATTGCGTCCCAGGTTGCCATCGAGGGACTTCAGCGTTCCGTTGAAATCCGCCCCGCAAGGCTCCTGGAAAACTCCCGTGGACGAAAGCTTCGAAGTCACCGCAGGATAACCCAGCGCGGTACATCCGGGGTTCACGAAAGTGTTTGGCCGTCCCGTCAGGGTGGACAATTGCAGGTTATCGTCGTTGCCGGTAATGATGTTGAATGGCCTTCCGGACCCAAACTCGATGAGAGGAGCCAGAGTCCAATCACTAAAGAACTTGCTGGTAAAGCCCCTGCCGCCAAGTTTGCCGGACTGGTAAACGCCGCTGAAAACAAAGCGCTGGCGTTGATCGAACAATGACGTGGAGCGGTCCACGGAAGGGAAGTAGCTGTCCTGCGGCGTAAGTGTGGCCTGCAGATCGGTCGAGTCATCGATGGCATGCGACCAGGTATAAGAACCGAGAAATTCGTAGTGTCGGTTGAACCGCTTGCGCAGGTTTGCGCTCAGGCCGTGATAAACCGAACTGCCATTCGAAAAATTGGCGTCCATATCACTGAATGGAATGCAGCTGTCCAGGGTCGCGGGGTCACAATTGGCATTGAACCCCTGACCTGCCAGGCTTTGCAAAATCGAAGTGGCGAGGCCCACGCATGGGGCGCCGCCGCTGGCCAGGTAGGCGCCGGCAATCGAGGGATTCAAACCCGATGGCCGGAAGAAATTCATCAGAGAAGAATCCACCCAGGGCGTGCCCGTGGGGCTAAACCCGCAACCGCTAACCGTAAACGGACTTGCGGGGGGAGTCTGGTGCGCGGCGACGGCGGACGCGGAGGCCGCCTCAAAGTTGTTGATCATCAAATCGCCGCGGATCGTATCTGCGTTGATCGGCCGGTTGATATGGCGTCCGCCATTGAAGTTGTAAGCCAGATTGAATGCAAATCCATCGCCCAAATCGCGCTCGATGCTGAAGTTCACCTGCTGCGCGTATGCGTAGACGAAATTTTTCGCCTGCGGATATCCAAACGGCTGGAAGGCGAGCGGCAGGAATGTGGAAGGATTTAAGTAATTCTGCTGCAGAAAAATCGAGTTCGGCTGAGATGCATTGAATTGTTGCTGGTTGGGAAGATACCCCAAATTGGCATTCGCCGTCGGAGACAAGGATGGCGCGCATTGCGACTGGTTCAGCAAACCCTGAAAAATCGGGAACGCGTTCAGATTCGCCGGGTTTCCTGCTCCGGTGCAGAGTCCAGTGCCGGCAAATACTAACTGATCGCTGGTAGAGGCATCGGAAGCATCGCCCAGAAAATAAAGTCCCAGCAGGGGATGATCATAAAAAATCCCATAAGACCCGCGGACCACGGTCTTGCCATCGCCTTTCGGATCCCATGCCATGCCAATTCGAGGCTGGAAGTTGTGCGTAGCGGTCTGAATGCCTTTCTGCAGTCCCAGGTATTTGTATCCAGCTAGAGCGAGCGGCGTAGGAGAGGCGAACTGCGGCGGGAACTCGATGTCGTAACGCAGTCCGTAGTTCAAAGTGAAGTTGGGACGAACCCGCCAGGAATCCTGCCAAAAAACTCCCAGTGGCTTGTTGGGGAATGAGCCGCGTGGGTTGCCGATCCCTTGAATGAAATCTCCCGGCAGGCCAGCGCCATAGGCTTGCACCGGATTGAGTAAGGGAAAGGGCGCTGGGAACGCCGCGATGGCGCTGATATCGTACACACCGCCATAATTCACAGTAAAGGTTGCCGTGGTGCCAATGTAATTGAAGTCGACGCCGAACTTGGTATCGTGACGGCCAATGCTCCAGGAAAAATTATCGCTGAACTGGTAACGCTTCTCCACGCGATCGATGTAGGAGTAAGGTTCGCGGCCGAAGTAGGCAAAACCAGGAATGTTGACCGCCGGGTCAGCTCCGCCGGGGATGGCCGTGTTATAGAAGTAAGACAAACCGCGGCGGGCATACTGAAAAGTAAATTCGTTGACCTTGTTGTTGCCGATAGTCCAGGTGTCTTTCACGACTCCAGCAACGTCGCGGTAAGTCTGCTGAGAGGTGCGGGAATACGCGTTCTGCCCGAAGGGCTGGTCCTGTCCGCTGACCTCGATTCCCGTAACCGTGCTAGGGCTCACATTCACCCGCAGCATTAGCCGATTGTTGGTATTGATGTTGTGATCAAGCCGGAGTGAGTACAGGCTCGTACCCTCAAACACCGGGAAATTCCCAGCTTGCGAACCCAACGTCTGATACGAGGCGGGTACCGGAGCGCAGGGTCCTGGAGGAGCGCAACTTGTTGGGAAACCCGCCCAGTTTGATAACAAACCGCCGGTTAATCCCTGAACCAATCCGGTTGGCCAAGAGCCCTGCAGCGCTTGCCCCGAAGAAGCCCCCGCGAGCACGATGTATTGCTCGACATTCGCTAAGCCAAGCTGCCCTATGGTTGAGGGCGTCAAACTGCCGAGGAATGCAGCTTGCTGGGGTGTGACTGCGATCGTGCCGAAAGGAAAACCGATGGTCGATGTATCGAAATTCTGTAGTTGGTAGTACGAAAGGTTGCTGGCTGTTCCGATGTCGGAGAAGCCCGTCTCATGCCGCCGCGTGACCTCATAGGAGAAGTAGTAATACGTCTTGTCCTTCTTGATCGGTCCGCCAAAAGCTGCGCCTGCTTGCACGCGAGTGTAAGCCGGATTTGGAACCGTGCTGAACGGGTTCACCGCTTGAAAATTCCGGTTGCGCAGGTACCCGTAAACATCGCCGTGAAAATCATTCGATCCAGAACGAGTGATGATGTTCACCACGCCGCCCGATGCACGGCCATACTCAGGCGCGTAGTTGTTGGTGATGATTTGAAACTCCTGCACCGCCTCCTGGGAAACGGTGGAGCGAACGCCGTTCACGGCGTTGTCCGTTGCGTCGGCGCCGTCCACGTTCACTAGGTTCGCGCGCGCACGCTGGCCGCTCATGTTCAGGCCGGACGTAGGCGCGGCGCCAGTATTCGGTGCATTGTCGCGGACCACCTGCGAATCAGTCAGCGTGAAGTTAATGTAGTTGCGGCCATTAATCGGTAAATTGTCGATACGGCGCTGTCCGATGGTGTCCGTAGTCGAGGTGCGCGAGGTCTCCACTAATTCCGCCTGGGAACTGACCTCGACAACTTCCTTACCGCTCGCTAGAGCGAGTGCTACCGGAAGCTCCACCACTCCGCCGACTGGGACGCTCACTTCTTTCGCTTCGACCTTGCCGAAGCCCGATGCTTCCACCGTGACGGTATACGTTCCTGGCGGCAACAGCCGCGCACTATAACCGCCCTGGCCATCGCCCGTAGCGGTGCGCTCTAATCCTTTAGCAACGTCGCTGACCGTCACCTTGGCCGTTGCCACAAAACTGCCGTTGGGATCCTTCACTGTAACGTGCAGATCGCCGGTTGCCACGCCACCTTGGCTGAGAGCAATCGAGGAAAGCAACACAACAAACATTAACTGGACAAGTGCTGAGCCGACGAAATTTTTCCTGCTGCATATCGTGATCATGCGGGTCATAGTCATGCGGATCATAGATTTTCCCCTGACTTCGGCATCGCAAGGTGCCGAGCCGAAACCATTGCAACGGCGGGTGCCGGATCTACGCACAAGATTTCCTGGGTGATAGGTCCCGCTGGTTTTTACACCAGAAGGGGGAGCGAAAACAAGGCAGGAAACATCTGAGGTGGTGGAGGAGTTAACCGTGAAAGCTGGCGGTGAGGTACTGCGATGCCGAGCCAAAAGTCTCACGCGAACACCGGTGCCGCGCCTGCGACATACATCACGCTTCTAGCGTACAGATGACAGGCGAACCGGAACTCTTGGATTCTGCAATCGCCCCAACAGCATGGCGGTGCTGCTGACCTGTTCATAGCGGTCCACCACACGCACGGCGGCGAAGTCGGAGTTGGGCCATGCCAATGCCCAGTAGATCTGAGCTCGCGCCACGGCGGCGTTGCGGCGGAGCAACAGAGCATCATTCACAAGTTGATGAGCCGCTTTGACGATTCGCGGATCGCCGCTGGCCAAGGCTGCTCCGCCCATGCGCACCAGCACAGTCGCATTTCGCCCAGCCACATGGGCATAGGCAGCCATAGCGCGCAGGCGCTCACGGCGAACTATTCGAAACTGCGCGGGCGGCAACAGGCGGCGCAGGTACTCGTCTTCGGCGGGATTAATCAAATTGCGGAACGCATGGATATCGATTGGACGAATTGTCCCGGCCAAGTTGGTCCTGCTCTTGGTCTGCAGGGTTTGCTTTACGGCAATGCGCAGAATAATGCTTAGCGCAACTACGGCGGCGATGACGAGGACCACGGCCAGATTCATTGCTGTAGTAAACGCTCCAGTTCCCGGTTCCAGATGTCGAGATTATTCTCGGGCAAGAGAACCGTAGACGTAGTGGCACTCTTCTGGGGGACGAGGAGGCAGTAAAACCAAATCAATACGCAAACGTGATAGGTGGCCATGTTGAGGAAGTCGAGGAAATAGCTCTTCTGCCCAATGAGCCAATCCGCTAAAAGACTCCAGCACACCAAATGAACGCTGGCCGCCACGCCGAAACCAAGCGTGATTCCGAAAACAGAGCGCCTCCAGTTCAAATGGAAGTGAGCGGCAAAAACAAAAAGAAAGAGAATGAGTCCGCACTGAACCACGCTTACGCTTCGGCCGAGGGTGCGGGTTGCGGAAATCAGCCAAAAGGTGGTGGGGCTCGCATATGCTGCGATGACTGTGGCTGCAAACACGAGAACGACACCGACGCCGCTGATGAGAATTTTCGCTAATCCGGCCAGCGGAGGGTAGCGGCTCAGGAGATGAGTAAACACTTCGCCGATGACAACGAATTTTATGAAGACTTCAAGAATCGAGAAACAAAGATAGGTCCACCAATAGAAAGCCGCCGAAGCTGAAGGACTGATATCCACCCCATAGAGGAACGTCCCTCCGATAGCCTCAAAAAGCGCGTAACAGAAGAAGGCAGGGAACTCCCTGTGCAGCCCCTGCCTCCACATGAAGAGGGCAAGAACGAAAACAAGCGCATAGGGCGCAACACACAAGTAGTGCCACAAAAGTGAGTGCGGCTGCAACATAACAATTCTCAAGGACTATAGCCTGAAAGAATGCCCTGATCAACGATGTTGCGACTTGCGTTCGTTTTTTGTAACTTCGCGTCAGCCGATTTACGGCTTGCAGGCCGACGAACCGGAGCAGGTACCACCGAGCGGGCCTCCATCAGCATGAGCCACGGTTGGAACTACCACGGTACTAAGGAAGAGCAGGGCTGCGGCAACGACAAGTAGCGCTTTTTTCACGGTTGTTTTCTCCTTGTTTTGAAAAAGCAGACCGTGATACTTTCATGACGTTCGCTCGGTAGAAAAGATCACTAGAGCCTTTGGCTTGTTCGGAATTCGTAACAAAAGCCCTGGAAAATGACTCTGAAATCAGCTGTGCAAGATCTTCGAGAAACCACGCTGGCTGCTGTTTCGGGGCTGTTGGCGAAGTTGGCCTATCTCGGCTCACTACGCCGCAAGGAAGGTGGATACCTGCACTGGGGCATGTCATTGGTGCACGGCGAGGAATCTTCCGAGCGCGCCTTGAAGGCAGTGCACACCGAAGTGTTGTCCACGGTACTACGGACGCCGATATCGGAACTGTTGGAGGATTTACGCGAATCGAGCGAAGGCAGCGAGAAGTCGACGGGAACTTACGTAAATGACATGCGCGAACAGTTCAACAAACTTCTGCCCTCACCGCAGGACGCCGTTTCCGCCAAACATCTTAATTCAGTGCTGATTGCGCTTTCGAGCTTGGAGAAGAACCGAAAGCGTGCCACTCCGTCAACTTCATAGCCACTCCCACAACCTGGCCGATGATCTCCGCTTCCTGCGGATGGCGCAGAACCCGAACCTGAACCGGCGACAACGGATGCGGCTGCAGAATCACGTCATCGCGGCGCATACTGCACCAGCAGCAGGTATATCCATCCCGGGTTTCGATGAAATAAATGGGGCGCTCGTACTCCGATCGCCATGCCCCCTCCACCACCTTATTCTTGGCCTCATCAACCTGAATGAAGCTGCCGGGCGGTAGGATCGGATACATGGTGAAATCCTGGTGACCGATGTAGCCGTAGGTGAATTCGCTGTGAGCGAATTGCGCCAGATAAGATAAAGGCACCAATCCCCACTGTTCCACCATGCGGCCCAGATTGCTGGTACGGTGCTCATCAAAGCCGGGGTCCATGCGGATCGGCATTTGTACGGAAGACAATCCGGAAAGCGTCTCAGAAACATGCGATCGTGGCGGAGCGATCATACCAAGATCAGCGGCCATGTTATTCATGTCCACGCCGTACCAAGTCAGAAGTTCCCGCAGGTCGCGTCGGTAGATCACGGCCAGCGTATAAAGCCGGAAAATGCTGGGTAAAACACCCTTTGTCTCGATGTCCGACAAGCGGCTGGGAGGGATGGAGAACTCTTCATTGCGATACTTCTCAGCCATGCGCGCACTGGAAGTTTCGATGTCGCGCATTGTCAAGCCGAGTTTCTCGCGCAAGGTGCGAAGACTCTTACCGGCCGGGAGCATGGCAGTTCTCCGTGGAAAATGAGGAGATCATAATTTAGAGGCGGCCATCATAGCAGGGAGCACGGTTTTCGTGTCAGGAATTTGTAAGAAATTGTAACGCAGTTCAGTCTGTTACGATTTCCGAACACAGTTTCACCCGCGTCTTATCGCAGTATTCAGTGATGTTATGTCCGGGATGGATCGGCCGCAGGAGCAATCACGGATCAACTTGTTCGGTGTGTTTGTTCGGATTTCGTAACAAGCCTCGGCGGATTTACAAAAATTCGGTTTCGAGCGCTCTGATTGCAAGGTTGAAATCTGGTCTCTCCGATCCGGTTTTACGCGTTCCCAGCCATGACATTTGTCACGCCGCCAGCATGATGAACGGCACTGGCGTGCCACCACCTCCTCCACCATGATGCCTTCACCGGGACAGATTCCTCGGCACCCGTTAAGCGGAGCAGGCCAATATGATCGCAACCCTGAAGGAAACGCCAATTACGAAGCGCGTTATTTCGGCCACTGTGGTAGCAAGCCTCGAAGCCGTTAGCCAGAACTATGGCGAAGTGCGCGCCCTTCGTAGTGTGAATTTCACAGTGGGCGCGGGGCAAGTGGTCGCGCTCCTTGGACCCAACGGGGCAGGAAAAACTACGGCCGTGAAACTGCTGCTGGGTCTTCTGCAGCCTACTTCCGGCAAAGTGCGAGTATTCGGTGGAGATCCCACCAGTCCGCAGAATCGTATGCGCGCCGGCGCCATGCTGCAGGTCGGGCGCGTGCCGGAAACACTGAGGGTGCGCGAGCACATCGATCTGTTTTCCAGCTACTATTCACGGCCCTTGCCCATCGGGGAGGTGTTGGCTGCTGCAGGTCTGGAAAAGTTGCGCGACCGGAAATTCGGAGATCTCTCCGGCGGCCAGCGCCAACGAACGCTTTTTGCGCTAGCCATCTGTGGTGATCCCGACCTGCTGTTTCTCGACGAACCCACCGTAGGGCTCGACGTGGAAGCCCGGCGTGCGCTCTGGGAGGAAATTCGCCGTCTGGTCGAGCGCGGGAAGACCGTCCTGCTTACCACGCACTATCTGGAAGAGGCCGATGCTCTCGCTGACCGTATCGCCGTAATCAATCAAGGAGCGATCATCGCCGAAGGCACGCCGGCCGAGATCAAAGCACAAACTAGCGGCAAGCGCATCCGTTGCGTCACGAGCCTCAGCATCGGTGATCTGCTGCAAGTACCCGGCGTGACCGGTGCCAAGCCAGACCGCGAAGCCATGGAAATCCATACCGGCGAGGCCGAGTTGGTTGTGCGCACATTGCTGGCGCGCGACCCTTCAATCTCCGGTCTGGAGATAACCAGCGCAGGGTTGGAGGATGCATTCCTGGCACTCACGCAAGACAGCGGCGAGAACCTTAATCGTCAAAACTGATCCGCGCATTTTCCGATTGCGATCGAGTGAACGAAACGAGGAAACGATCATGAGCACCGTCACAGCGCTTCTAAACAACACGCAGATCGAGCGCTCCACCAGCCACACGGTCACCATCTATCTAAAAGAAGCGAAGTATGAATTTCTGAAAAACCTTCGCCTCCGGGTGTACACCGCGTCGGTGATTACTTTCCCCTTGATGTTCTACGTGCTTTTCGGCTTGGTATTGAACTCCAAGGAGGCGATCAGCGGCATGGGTGTTCCGACCTACCTGATCGCAACCTACGGCACATTCGGAGTAATGGGAGCTTCGCTGTTCGGAACCGCCTCTGGACTGGCCGCCGACCGCGGCCTGGGATGGTTGCAGGTAAAGCGCGCGAGCCCCATGCCGCCGTTCGCCTACTTTACTGCAAAAGTAATTCTCAGCATGATCTTCAGCGCCATCGTGGTTTTGCTGCTGCTCGTGCTGGGCATCAGCTTCGGCGGAGTACGCTTGCCGCTGGTGGAAATGACAAAGCTGATCGCAACGCTCGTCGCCGGTTCGCTACCTTTTTCCGCCATGGGATTGGCCATCGGTTATTTCGCCGGGCCTAATTCCGCGCCTGCCGTCATCAACCTGTTTTATCTACCATTGTCGTTCTGCAGCGGTTTGTGGGTGCCTTACATGTTTCTGCCCAAGCTGGTGCGGCAGATCGCGCTGGCGCTGCCGCCTTACCACTTATCGCAGCTGGCGCTGGGAATTGTGGGCGCAGGCCGACATGAGTCCGCCGCGACACACTGGGAAGTGCTGCTTGCATTCACGCTGATTTGCTTGGGCATCGCGCGCATTGGCTTCCAGCGTGATCAGGGAAAGCTGTACGGCTAGAAGTGTTCTTAAGAAAAGCATCGTGCGGAAGCATCGCATAGAACTACCGACAAAGAATGAGGGGACTGCCATGAACACAACATCGAACGAATCTCTAGGCTTCGGCGCACTACTGATGCTCTTCGGTATGCTCGCTTTATATGGTGGCACAGGCAGGCTGGGCTTGTTGATTCCCGCAGCAGTTGTCCTATGGCTGATCGCCAGTGCTCGTTGCCAGACGCGCCGTACGGTGATTGACCCACGGGTGGACAATAGAAGCGTGGGAAGATATTTCGGGAAGGACAAGATTTGAAAGATAACGCTAAGGTCCCCGACGGGCCGGGTTTCGGCGAATGCGAGCCAGCACGCACCAAGCAGGATGTCTCTTGGGGCGAAAAGGTAAGTCTTTCGCCTCGCGACAAGGGCACTGGCTGGGCCCCTTTCATCTGGCTCGCCTACCTAAGCTTCTTTTTTCTCCAACCAATCTTGGACCATGGCGACTGGAAGGATTGGTTGTTGACCATCCTCGCCTCGGCCGTCTTTCTGGCTTTGTATTTTGGTCTGTTCTGGCTGAAGCATCCACGCTCGGGGTTGCACATCGCTGGAATGGTAGTACTGGGACTTGTCTGCGCGCCCATCAATACAGGCGCATCCACGTTCTTTGTTTTCGCGGCTGCCTTCGTTCCTTTCGCCGTGCAAACAGAGCGAGCTGCCCTCGGCCTGATGGCAGTGATCGTTGCGCTGGCCGGGCTCGAAACGTTGGTATTCCATCTGCCCGGATGGTTTTTCTTCTACGGAGGTGGCCTGGCGGCTGCGGTCGGAGGCAGCAACATCTACTTTGCCCAGAGGAATCGGACTCTGTCCAAGCTCCGCATGGCCAACGACGAGATTGAGCATCTCGCCAAAGTTGCCGAGCGTGAACGCATCGCCCGCGACCTGCATGACGTGTTGGGCCACACGCTCTCTGTGATCATTCTGAAATCCGAACTCGCGGGGAAGTTGATGGACCGCGACCCGCAACGTGCGGGCACGGAAATTCGCGAAGTCGAACAGATTTCCCGTCAGGCGCTATCGGAAGTCCGCGACGCTATCCGTGGCTATCGCTCGCAAGGGCTGGCGGCTGAACTCGCTCGTGCGAAGTCCACGCTCGAAACCGCTGGGGTTGCGGTGAAGTGCGAGGCGGCAAAGTTATCGCTACCCGCGTTGCAGGAGAGCGTGCTCTCGATGGCAGTCAGGGAAGCCGTCACCAACGTCATGCGCCACGCGCAAGCCCGGGCTTGCAGCTTGCGTCTGCAACAGCAGAATGGCTCTTGCCGGCTCGATATAGAAGACGATGGTCGCGGCGGTCCTCAAAGTGAAGGCAACGGTCTGCGCGGCATGCGTGAGCGCGTTGAAATGCTAGGCGGGACACTCACGCGGGACTCCAACACCGGCACCCGGCTCACTATCATGCTGCCACTCAAAGAAGTCACAGTGAAAACCGAGGGCTCCGAGAATTGAATCCTGTCTCGAAGGAAAACCGTAAGACCATTCGTGTGGTGCTCGCCGAGGATCAAGGCATGGTGCTCGGCGCGCTCGCGGCTTTGCTCGAGATCGAAGGCGACATCTCTGTCGTCGCTCAGGTGCGCAATGGCAAGGATGCAGTGGACGCCGTCTTCGTCCACAAGCCGGACGTCCTCATCACAGACATCGAGATGCCGCACATGACCGGACTCGATGCCGCCGCTGAACTTAAACGCCGCCGCACCAGCACCCGCGTCATCATCCTCACCACTTTTGCACGCGCCGGATACTTACGGCGAGCGATGGAAGCTGGAGCGCTCGGATACCTGCTGAAAGATATGCGTGCCGAGGAACTTGCTGAAGCTGTACGCCGCGTGCACCAGGGACTGCGCGTCATCCATCCCGATCTCGCCACAGAAGCCTGGGCCGAAATGGACCCACTCACCGATCGCGAACGCCAGGTGCTGCGCCTGGCTGGTGAAGGCATGCAGAGCGGCGACATTGCCGCCGAACTAGGCCTCTCCGAAGGCACGGTACGTAACTATCTTTCGGAAGCCATCAGCAAGATGGGCGCCAGCAACCGCGTCGAAGCCTCCCGCATCGCCAGAACCAAAGGCTGGCTGTAGCATCGTGTATAGGAATGTGTGGCGTGGGCGCCCTCGCCCGCGTGCCTGCAGCGCCACGCTCTAACGTTTACTCCACCGCGCCGACAGTGCATCTCGCGATCGCTTCCCAATATCTCCCTGCACTTGCAACTCAATCCCGAAAGCTAGAAACTGAACTCTATGCCCTCCGCCTACATCCTCGGCATCGAAAGTTCCTGCGACGAAACCGCCGCGGCTGTGGTGCGCTCCGGAGAGCAGCTCATCTCCAATGTAGTGGCTTCGCAGATCGCCACGCATCAGCCCTATGGAGGCGTTGTCCCTGAGTTAGCCTCGCGCGAGCATTTGAAGGCCATCGTTCCTGTCGTGCGCCAGGCCCTGGCTGAGGCGAATCAGACTTACAACTCGGTCGATGCCATCGCGGTCACACAAGGCCCCGGCCTCGCCGGAGCGTTGTTGGTTGGCATCAGCTATGCCAAGGCTCTGGCATTCGCGCTCGACAAGCCGCTGATCGCCGTTAACCATCTCGAAGGCCACATCCATGCGGTTCTGCTCGAAGAGCGCCAGAAGGGAAACTATGAACTGCACTTTCCTGTGCTCGCGTTAGTTGTGTCGGGAGGGCATACGCATCTCTACTTGGCCTGGCAGAAAAATGAGAGCTGGACCTACGAAAACATCGGGCACACGCGCGACGACGCTGCCGGCGAAGCCTTCGACAAAGTCGCCAAGTTGCTCGGCTTGGGTTACCCCGGGGGACCGGTCATCGACCGGCTCGCCCCGCACGGCGATCCGACTGCCGTGAAATTTCCGCCAGCACAGATCAAGCATCGCGATCGGCGCGATCATCGTGAAAAAGATCATCGCGGGGAACGTGGCTCACACGTGGAAGCGGAAGTCGATCAGCCGCGATTTGATTTTTCCTACAGTGGCATCAAGACAGCTGTGCTGCGTTACGTTGAAGTTCACGGCATGCGCGACTCCATCGAACTCCGCCGCAAGGCTCTCCAGAATATTTCCAAGCCGAAGCTCGAAGACTATCTTGCGAATTGCGACAAGCGAACGCTCGACCTGGTCGCGTCATTTCAGCGAGCCATCGTTGAAGACTTGGTTGGAAAGACTCTCGCCGCGGCCCGCGCCCACGATGTGGTAACACTCTTTGTTACCGGTGGAGTGGCTGCGAACAACGAATTGCGGAAGACATTCGAGCAGCAGGGCGCTGAGGACGGCATTCCGGTATATTTCCCATCGCGTCCACTCTCAACCGACAACGCCGCCATGATCGCAGCCGCTGCGTATCCAAAATTCCTGGCAAAAGATTTTGCTGCAATGGATTTTTCGGCCGAAGCGAGCCTGCGCCTGTGCTAAACAACCTAACGATTCAGGCCAGAAGCCAGAAGCGCTTCTATTTCCCCGCGCCTTGCCCTTGCCTCTTTCCCATCACCGCATCCAGCGCCTTTTCGAGCTGGCCCTGAATATCGATATCTTTATAGATAGCGAAGTTGGCGCGTTTCTCCGTCTCATCGAAGCCGCTGGCGCGGCCCGCCACAATAATGATGGGGATATTCGCCGTCTCAGGATTCTTTTTCAGTGCCGTAATCAGTTCGCCGCCGGTCATCTTCGGCATCTGCATGTCGGTAACGATCAGGTCAGGATGCACGCGCTCGAGAATTTGCAATGCCTCTACACCGTTCGTAGCTGATTCCACCAGAAAGCCACGCTCTTCGAGAGAGCGGCAAACGGTGTAGCGGATCAGCATGGAATCGTCAACCACGAGCGCTACCGCAGGCATGAGTTTACGCGCGCAGAAATGCACGCCCCCGCAGGCAGACTAGCAGAGGGTTTTCGCGCGGAACAAGGTGCAATCAGACGGGATGGTTACTATGGTGATGAGAGGCTGCGGTTTTGGAACCTTCAGGATTCCTGGGCCTCGCCTTCGGTGCCCTCGGTGCTTTCTTCGATGCTCATGTCCTTGAGTTCACTGGCCTCGAAGATTTCGCGGCACTCGAGGCATTCCACGAATTCCGCATCTTCTTCGCGGCTCACGATTTGCACGCGCGGATGTTTGCAAGGTTGCTTGCCTACGTTTTGAGGTTGCGGGAACGGCTTCGAGGTCATAAATCCGGAGGTATCGCCCTCCAGAAATTTTCGGAGGAAGCGATTCGCAGGAATTCCCGGTATTTTAGCCCGGCTTTCCCACTTGTCAAGTGCTTGGACGCTTTATTTGCACGGAATTTACCTTTGGCCCCTGCCACCGTCGGTTCGAACATAAGCCGATTTCCGAGATCGCCGATCAAAATCATCGGCAAATACCTAAACCATTCAATCACTGGTAGTTACCATTCAATGACGTTTCTTGCCGCCGCCTGCCGAGGCTTGCTTAATTTTGAGTTTTGGACGTAGAATGAAGTACGACAGAAAAGGTCGTAATTTAAGTCCGACCTTGGTAGTCGGAATTCAGGTTACCTGAGGTAGTTGTCGATCGTCGTAATCAACATGCTGAAGTTAACCAAAAAAGCGGATTATGCGCTGATGGCCATGAAGCACCTGGCCGACCACGCTCACGAAGGAACACGTAGCGCCAGCGCAAAGGATGTTGCGGATTCCTTCGGCATCCCGCCTGAGGCCCTGGCGAAGATTCTGCAGCGACTGGCCAAGGCTGGTCTGTTGCACTCGCAGCACGGCACCAATGGTGGCTACAGACTGGCGCGCGCAGCGCACACGATTTCCGCCTTCGAAGTAATTCAGGCCATTGACGGTCCTTTGTTCATCACGTCCTGCGTTACAGTCCGAGGCGAATGCGGACAGAGCGATCGGTGCAACATCCGCGAGCCGTTGCGCAAAGTGAATGACAGCATCGAAGCCGTGCTGAAGCGCATCAAGATATCGCATATGCGCGAAGAACCAGAAGACGCTACGAGTGGAACGACCAAGCCGGCGGAACTGGTGACGATCATTTAGAAGTTTGCAAGTTGGGTTTGATTCGTATCAGGGCACGGCTTCAGCCGTGCCGCTAGAGGCACAAAACTTGATGAGGGCTTTAGCCCTGAGGTAGGAGAGACAGTTATGAGCACGGATGTAAAGATCCCCCAGCAACTTCCAGCCACACACGTCGCCGCTCCCAAGGGAGTGAAGCTGCCCATCTACATGGACAACCACGCTACCACGCCTACGGATCCGCGCGTGCTGGAAGAGATGCTGCCCTATTTCATGGAGAAGTTCGGCAACTCCGCCAGCCGCAATCACTCTTTCGGGTGGGCGGGCGAGGAGGGCGTGGAAACGGCTCGCGAGCGCATCGCCAAGCTGATCGGCGCCACCACCAAGGAAATCATCTTCACCTCAGGCGCCACCGAGAGCGACAACCTCGCAATCAAAGGCGTGGCCGAGATGTACCGCGAAAAGGGCAACCACATCATCACCGCAGTCACCGAGCACAAAGCCGTCCTCGATACCTGCAAGCGCCTGGAAAAATATGGCTACCGCGTCACTTACCTCCCTGTCCAAAAAGACGGCTTGATCGATCTCGAAGAGTTGAAGAGAGCCATGGATGACAAGACCATCCTGGTTACGATCATGGCTGCGAACAACGAAATTGGCGTGGTACAGCCCATAGCGGAGATCGGCAAGCTGTGTCGTGAGCGCGGCGTTATCTTCCACACCGACGCAACACAAGCCGTGGGCAAGATTCCCATCGATGTGAACAAGCAGAACATCGACCTGATGTCGATCTCCGGCCACAAAATGTACGGACCCAAGGGTGTGGGCGCGTTGTACGTTCGCCGCAAGAATCCGCGCGTGCAGATTTCCGCCATCATCGATGGCGGCGGCCACGAGCGCGGCATGCGCTCCGGCACGCTCAACGTTCCCGGTATTGTGGGCCTTGGCAAGGCCTGCGCCATCGCGTCGGAAGAAATGTCTCGCGAGGCCGTTCAGTTGGCCGGCCTGCGTGATCGTCTGCGCGACCGCATCATGAACCGCCTCGATGAAACCTACATCAACGGCTCCATGGAGCATCGCCTCCCCGGCAACCTGAACATCAGCTTTGCCTACGTCGAGGGCGAGTCGCTACTGATGGGCATCAACGATATCGCAGTTTCCAGTGGTTCGGCCTGCACCTCTGCGACGCTGGAGCCATCTTATGTATTGAAGGCTCTCGGCACCGGCGACGATCTGGCGCACAGTTCGATCCGCTTCGGCATCGGCCGCTTCAACACCGCAGCCGAAGTCGATTACGTGGCCGACCGCGTCATTGAAACCGTCGAGCGCCTGCGCGAACTTTCTCCGCTTTATGAAATGGCGAAAGAAGGCATCAACCTGGCGGATGTAAAGTGGGCGGGAGACGCCAGTCACTAAGGAGAAGACAGTATGCCGGTTAGCAAAAAGACTGGGAAATTTCATATTAATCCCCAGATGCAGCGTCATCTCGAAGAAGACGGCAAGACGAGCATCGCTAAGGAGATCCATAAGTCGAGGAGCAAGATTGGTAAGCTCTTTGCGGATTCGTCAGAGGATTCGCTACTCGGCATGATCCCTAAAATTGATCTCTCGAAAAAGTAAACAGGAGAAACAAATGTCATACAGCGATAAAGTAATCGATCATTACAACAATCCCCGCAACGTCGGCTCCATGGACAAGAATAGCGCTGACGTTGGCACCGGTCTGGTTGGCGCACCCGAGTGCGGCGACGTGATGAAGTTGCAGATCAAGGTAAACCGCGACACGAACGTGATCGAGGAAGCCAAATTTAAAACCTTCGGCTGCGGCTCCGCGATCGCCTCGTCCTCTTTGGCCACGGAGTGGGTCAAAGGCAAGACGGTGGATGAAGCTCTCGCCATCAAGAACATGGACATCGTGAAGGAGCTGTCGCTTCCTCCCGTGAAGATTCATTGTTCGGTATTGGCCGAAGATGCCATCCGCGCCGCGATCGGCGACTGGAAGAAAAAGCAGGAGACCGCGAAGCCGGTTGAGTCGACCGTAGCGCAATAAGTTTTGAAAGGGCGCGGCTTCAGCCGCGCCGTGGAGTCACGCTCATGTGGCGGCTTTAGCCGCACTAGGGCGGCTCGGGAAGGGCACGACTTTAGTCGTGCCGTATGCATCGCGCGCCTCATTGCGGCTTTAGCCGCTGAGGCACTGCGTCAGGAACTGGGATGACAACGGCAACCGAACAACTCGCACAAGCGCCGCAAGCCGCGCCAGCCAAGGGCATTCAAGTCACCGATAAAGCCCTGGTCAAGGTACGCAGCGCGATGGCCAAGGAAGGCATTTCGCCCGAGCAGGGCGGACTACGCCTCGGCGTGCAGGGTGGCGGCTGCTCCGGATTAAGCTACAACATCCGCTTCGACACGCAGCCCCGCGAACGCGACCGCATCTTTCAATACGGCGATGTCCGCGTCTTCGTCGATCCGAAGTCGTTCATCTATCTGCACGGGATGATCCTGGATTATCGGGAAACGCTGATGCAACAGGGATTCGTTTTCGTAAATCCTCAGGCCACGAAGTCGTGCGGCTGCGGCACTTCGTTCTCCGCCTAGGCTTTGTTGTGGCTCGGACACTCCTGTCCGAGAGAGCTCACCACGAAGCTCCTCGCATGTAGGGCGGATTTACTCGCGCAGTGTTTTAGAGCTATGCCGAACTTAACCACTATGACCGCGAAGTCCACCCCACAGCAGACTCAATCCTGCTGGTCGTGCGGGGTTGCAGGCGCAGTTCACTTCTGCGAAGCCTGCGGCAAAGTTCAGCCCCCCGCCCCCGTGGATTACTTTACTTTTTTAGGTCTTCCCCGCAAGTTGAACCTCGATGTGGCAGCGTTGGAAAAAGACTTCTATGAACTGAGCCGCAAACTACATCCCGATCTCAACGCCCGCGCCGGCAGCCAGGAACAGGAGTGGAGCCTACAACAAAGCTCCCTGCTCAACGACGCTTATCGAACGTTGAAAGACCCGATCAAGCGCACGCAATATCTACTGCAACTCGAAGGCGTAGAACTGGAAGAGCAATCGAAATCTGCAACGGAGCAGGCGCGCTCCACCGGGCAACTCAAAAAGCAAATCGTCCCGCCTGACCTGCTCGAAGAAGTTTTCGAGTTGAATATGCAGCTCGAAGAACTGCGCGCGCACAAAAAGCTGGGCGAGGACGATCCTGCCCTGATCGAAGAAATAGGCCGGCAGAAGCTGGAACTCGAAGAGAAGCAGGAAACGCTCCTGCGCGAGTTAAAAAATCTCTGGCAGATGTGGGATGGGATGATCCAGCGTGAGCAGAACGGTCAGCCCGTCTCCGAAGTAGAGCGCACGCAACAGCGCGACAAAATGGTGGACCTGCTGAACCGCAGGAACTACATCAGAAACTTAGTTCGAGATGTAAACGAAGTTTTGGAAAATTGAGCAATTGGATAATCGAGCGATTGTGTGATTGAAAGTCGCGAGTTTTTCAATCGCAAAATCACCCAATCGCAAAATCGCAAAATGGAAACAGATCGCATCGTCGGCATCGACCTGGGCACCACGAACTCTCTTGTGGCCTTCATGCAAGGGGAGAGCCCTGTCGTGATCCCCGGCGACGACGGTTCGAATCTTGTCCCTTCGGTCGTGGCGCTCGACAGCAACAACCAGCCAGTAATTGGCAATGCCGCCCGCGATTCTCTAATTGAAACGCCGGAGCGAGCCGTCTACTCGATCAAACGCCTGATGGGGCGCGGTGTTGACGACATTCAAGAAGAACTGAAGTTCTTTCCCTTCCGCCTCGCCGAAGACCTGCAGGCCGGGGAAGTTTTACGCATCAAGCTCGGAGACAAAACGTACACACCGCCGGAAATTTCGGCTCTGATCCTCCGCCAGCTTAAGCGCAACGCTGAGCGTTTTTTCGGAGCGCAGGTTACGAAAGCCGTCATCACGGTGCCTGCGTATTTCAACGACGCGCAGCGCCAGGCCACAAAAGACGCGGGCCGCATCGCCGGTCTCGAGGTTCTGCGCCTCGTAAACGAACCCACTGCCGCGTCGCTCGCTTACGGCCTCGATAAAAAGCAGAATGGCATTGTTGCAGTCTATGACCTCGGCGGCGGCACCTTCGACATTTCGATTCTCAAGCTGCACGACGGCATCTTCGAAGTCATCGCCACCAACGGCGACACGCATCTCGGCGGCGACGATATCGACAATCTCCTGATCACGATTGCCCTCGATGACACGCTCGGAGATCTCGGTCTCGACCTTCGCCGCAACGCCGAAGCCGTGCAAGCTATTCGCAAAGCGGTGATTGAAGCGAAGATCGCGCTTTCGTCTCAACCCACCGTGAAGCTCGACGTAGAACTCCCCGGTGGCAAACGCTATCTCCGCGAGATCACACGCGAGCAATTCGAACAGCTCATTCAGCCCATCATCGATCGTACCGTCGGCCCCTGCAAGCAGGCTCTGAAAGACGCCGGACTCAAGCCCGAACAAATTGACGAAGTCGTCCTCGTAGGCGGATCCACGCGCATTCCAAAAGTTCGCGCTCTGGTGAAAGAATTGTTCCACCGCGAGCCGCACATTAATCTGAATCCCGATGAGGTCGTTGCACTGGGCGCGGCAGTGCAGGCGAATATTCTCGGCGGAGGATCAGAAGCCACCGAGAACATGCTTTTGCTTGATGTCACGCCGCTCTCGCTCGGCATCGAAGTTGCCGGCGGTGTTACAGACAAAATCATTCTGCGCAACTCGACTATCCCTGCATCTGCCACCCAGCATTACACGACGCAAATCGACGGCCAGGCCAACGTCGCGATCCATGTGCTGCAAGGTGAGCGCGAGCTCGCAAAAGATTGCCGCTCGCTGGCACGCTTCGATCTCAAAGGTATACCGCCCATGGCCGCGGGAATGGCGCGCATTGAAGTCAAATTTCTCATCGACGCCAATGGCATCCTGCACGTCTCCGCCCGCGAGCAGCGCAGTGGCAAAGAGTCGGAAATTCAGGTGCAGCCCAGCTACGGCCTTACCGACGAGCAAGTCGAAGGGATGATTCTTGACTCCTTCGATAGCGCGGAAGAAGATTTTCGCCAGCGTCATATCATCGAAGCGCGCAACGAAGCCGCGACGATTCTCGCCGCACTCGACAAAGGCAAGAAGAGCCTAGCCTGGGGCCACCTCACGACCGACGAGAAGAAAAAAATTGCGAAGATGGAGAAAGCATTAACCGCGGTGAAGTCTAACGATGACTACCAGGCAATTCGCAAAGCCATCGACGATCTGAACCAAGGCACAACGCGTCTGGCTGAGTTGATGATGGACAGCGCCGTCTCCACCGCACTAAAAGGAAAAACCATGGACGAAGCCGATATGGGCGAAGGTCCCACGGCTCCGCATCCAGTGGCGAAAGCAGAATTTGAGTAGCGCCGGCGTCTCGCCGGCCCGAAGTATTTGAGGAGATTTATGTCAGAAGAAAAAACACAATCCGCCGGCACGGCCACCGAAGACGCTCCCGGCGAAAATACGCTCGGCGAAAATACAGTGCAGGTTACATTCCTGCCCGAAGGCAAGACGGTGCAGTTTGAGCACGGCAAGCTGCCCTACGAAGATCACGGCAAGGAAGAGTCAATCCTCGATATCGCGCTGAACTACGGCGTAACGCTCGACCACGCCTGCGGCGGCAACTGTGCCTGCACAACATGTCACGTGTGGATCAAAGAGGGCGCCGAAAATCTTTCGCCGATGGACGACGATGAAGCCGACCGCCTCGACATGGCGGCCGATCTGCAGTTAAACTCTCGTCTCGGATGCCAGGTGCAGATCACGAAGCCCGGTAAGGTGGTTGTCGAGATCCCGGCTTGGAACAGAAATTACATTTCGGAAGAACATCACTAAGCGGGCTTCGGGCTTCAGCTCTCAGGCTTCGGCTTGTTGGATTTGCTGAAGCCCGTCAGCCGAAGCCCGAAGCCGTACTGAAGGAACTCCCCATGCCCAAACCGCTAACCTGGGACGACGCCGAAGACCTCGGCATCCTCCTCTCCGAAATTCATCCTGAAATCGATCCGCTCACCGTCCGCTTCACCGACCTCCACCGCTACGTGAGCGCACTGCCAGATTTCAAAGGCGATCCCGCTGCTTCGAACGAAGGCAAACTCGAAGCCATCCAAATGGCGTGGCACGAAGAATTCCAGGATCGCACTCAGGGATAGATAAAAATCGACGCTTCTACCCGATCGTCGCCGCAACCGGCTCTTCCACGCTAGCCTCGCGCAAAAACTTCGCCGCTTCCTCGGGCGGCGTGGGATTGATGTAGAAACCCGTACCCCACTCAAATCCCGCGGTCTTTGTGAGCTTCGGCATGAATTCCAAGTGCCAGTGGTAGTGATCGTTGGTCGGATCCTGCGCCGGCGATGTATGGATCACCAGGTTATAAGGAGGATTGTCCAGCACGCGGTCAGCCTTGATCAGCAGCGTCTTCAGCGCCTTGGCCAGGTTCTCATACATATGCGAAGAAGAGTTCTCAAAAGCCGACTCATGCTGCTTCGGAAGAATCCAGGTTTCAAACGGAAATCGCGGCGCATAAGGTGCAATCGTCAGGAAGTCTTCATTCTCCGCGACCACTCGGCTGCCATTTTCCGTTTCCTGCCGGATGATGTCGCAGAACACGCAGCGTTCTTTATACAAGTAGTACTGCTTCGCGCCTTCCAGCTCCTGCACCACGTTGATGGGCAGAATCGGCAGCGCAATCAGCTGCGAGTGCGCGTGCTCCAGCGACGCTCCCGCCGCCTCGCCGTGATTCTTGAACAGCAGAATGTATTTGAAACGCCGGTCTTTTTTCAGATCGAGGATGCGATCCCGAAACGTCCACAGCACATCTTCAATCCGCTTTGGAGGCAGCGTTGCCAAGCTGGCATTGTGGTCGGGCGTCTCAATAATCACCTCGTGCGCGCCAATGCCGTTCATCCGGTCAAACATACCCTCGGCCTGTCGGTTCAGCGTCCCTTCAATCCCCAAAGCCGGAAACTTGTTCGGCACCACCCGCACCGTCCATCCCGGCGAATCCCGTTGCGAACTTGGCCCTCCATTCGCTCCCGGACGGTAGGCCTGAATCTCCGGCGGAGTCTTACTCTCGTTCCCGTAGCAAAAGGGGCAAAACCCGCCCTTCAATCTCACATTTTCCCGTGCAAAATCCGTCGGACGCTTGGCGCGGTCTGTAGAAATAATCACCCAGCGGCCAACAATAGGATCTTTTCTAAGATCGGGCACTCACTCAACCTCTCTAAATTAGGATCGGCAAACCCAGCATTCTAAACCGTCAGGGAGGAGTTACGAAACACTTCAATCTGTGGCTGGCGGGCTCTCGAATGCCCATAGTATACGCTTACTACATCGAAGCGCCACTGGCACGAAAGTGGAAAGCGCCGCAAGTAATCTCGTACTACCGCTGCCACTTCCCGCCGTTTATGCTGGTCCACGGCGGCCTCGCCGGGTTTTATATCAAGTGTGCTCCGCGTCTTCACCTCGACAAAGCACAGGACATCCTTCTCCCATCCGATCAAATCAATCTCTCCCCGGCAACGCGGCGACCGGAAGTTCCGAGCGACCATCGTATAGCCCAGTCTCCTTAGATGGAAGTAAGCCGCCTCTTCACCCCGCCGCCCGGTGCGATGATGCTCCACAATCTTCTCCGGCGGCAACGTGGCCTCCGCTACCCAGTCCAAAGCCCGCAGCACCACCTGCGTAGGCAGCCCGGAAAATGTCCGTCTCGAAAGCACAAGGAAATCTCAACCTAACTGTAACCTTTGAGACTGTGCCGGAATGTGATCCCTGCAGCAAAATATCAAACTTGGATTGTTATCTCTCCCAAACCGGGAAGGGTAAGGGAGTCAATCGCGTTAGTGGAGGCACTCGCGTGGGACCGCAAATTGAAGAAAATATGGTAGGCACGAGGAGACTCGAACTCCTGACCTCTACCGTGTCAAGGTAGCGCTCTAACCAACTGAGCTACGCGCCTACATGAACCTTCACAATAGTTTACCAAACTTCAGCGGACGTGAAACGACGCTTTCCCCATGAGACCGCGAACCAGTGCAGTCACTGGGGACTTCACAAAGCTGAGAATAAGATTTAAGCATGCAGGTTTTGTCCGATCCACCATCCGCGGTGGCGAGCACGGCAGGTCCGCAGCGTTCATCGCTGCCATTGCAAACGCGCTTGCTCGACGGCGAATATACGGGCGACGAAGAGTTTCCCGCCGATTTGCCGGTTGGGTACGATTGGTTCCTGCAACCTGCTTCAAGACAAGGTTTTAGGCGGATAATAAGAACGTTAGTCGCAACCGCGGCAGTGCTATTGCTCGGGTTTGCGCTCTGGCGAGTTCACAATTTTCTGACGTTGACCCTTGCTTTGGGAATTATTCCGGCCATCATTGCTATCGCCGCAGCCCTGAAAGTTGGGTATTCAATTCTCGTTCGGGTTACGTCCGAGCCGGCTGTCCGCGATTTGCGTCGTCCATTCTTCCACGCGAAGAACTAAAAGCCCGATCCACCGCATTCGAAACGTTGGCCCATAGACTATCGCTCGACTCATTGATTAGAATCCTCCCCGCACTCGCGTCCAAACCGCATTGGCGATTAAGCGGTCATCGGCATCCACGCCCATGGCAAAGGTGACCAGGGAAAAGGCCGCGTAAGCCAGTACCAGAGCGGCAACGACCTCGGCCCAATCGACCCCCATAAACAATGAAGCCCGGCTCATCAGTAACGCGACAAGAACAGCGCTTCCAACCGAGGGCAGCAACTTCAGATAGCTGCGATTGTAAGGAGAGAGCTTGAGTGCAGTGCGCACCTCCAGCAGATTCCATGCATTCACGCCGACATTTGTTAGAGCCGAGGCCACGGCAGCGCCCAGGGCGCCCAAAAGCGGAACCAATCCCACTGACAGGACCACCATGACTACCGCCATCACAGCCTGTACGCGAATCAGACGACGTTGATTGCCGGACATCAGAAGAAGATAACCAACCGATCCAACGCCGCAATTCACTAATTGGCCGCAAGTTCCAACAACTAAAATAGGCCAGCCCGCCTCGAACTCATGGCCGAAGATGCGCATGATCGGACGAGCGTGTGTGATCATCACGATCGCTAAGGGGAATGTCACCGCCAGCATCCATTTGGTCAGAGTCTGGAACAAACGTCCGAGCAGAGCGAGGTCTCCCCGCGTGTGGATATCTGCGATCACAGGGGCAAAGATCTGGTTTACCGACTGCAGAATAATTGGCTCGTAGGCGATGAGTGCGGTAGCCACCGCATAAATTCCAACCGCGTGGGCTCCCCGGTAAAAACCAAGAGTCACCCGGTCCGTCTGCGTTATAAAAAATTCCATCAGGCCAATGCCAAGCATGGCTGCGGAGAATGACCATACTTCGGGCTCGATCGATAGTTTCTTCACATCCAGTGATCTGGCCTCGACTGGAGTCAGGCGCCACACCATGCGAATGAGGAGAGCCAACACGACCGCCGCACTCACGACCTGCGCCACCAGGTATCCCCACAATCCGCCTCCCAGCGTAATCAACAATACCGTCACGGCGATCGTGACGGGGCTGGAGACAAAGCGGGTAATGACAGTGCGACGTCCGACTTCTTTGTACCCCGCTAGTACTTTGCCAAAAAAGCCGGTGAGCACCCCCGTAATCATGATCAGTGCGAACAGGGGAAGGTAACGCACCAGTTGAGGGGAGTGATAAAAATGCCTGACCACCCATGGACCGAACTTCAGCAATACTGCGGCGAGAATCAGGTTGATGGCCAGCAGTACCCACGACCCGTTCCATAATAGTGATCGCAGCGCGTCGAATCGCTTCGCCGCCATATACTGAGCCACAAAGCGCACCGCGGAATCCGGGAGACCCAATACGTTGACAACGCCCAGGAAACTGACGAGCGTCATCCCAAGGGCATACATCCCGAGCGCATCAGCGCCCAGTACACGCGCAAGGTAAACCTTGAAGAGATATCCGAGTCCTGCGGAAAAAATTGTCCCCGCGAAGACCATTCCCGATTGCCGGAAAATGCGCCCCATCTCCGTTTGGAAGCTTAGTTTTTCGGGTTCACCGACCGTGGTCTCGTGGGGAGGCGTCTCAACAATCGGGGGAACAGTCTCTGGTGTCCAGAGTCCTTCCATCAGCAGTTGCCAATCCCGGCCCGTAGTGGCGACACGCCACGATGGCACAACATCGAGCGCGCGTCCGAACATTCGATAAGCCTGCAACTTCAGCGTCCCTCTTCTGCGTAATCTTCGACGTATATCGCCGTCAACCATTTGGCGGTAATACACCACGGCCTTTTTGAAGGCTCTCTCTTCGTGGTGAGCGAAGCCCTCGTGCGGTTCGGCAGAAATCGGATAATCGAGCGCTTGCATCTCCTCTCCAAGAAGCCGTTCAACAAGTGCAATCTGAGAAGGTTTAAATACCTCCCGGTAACGCCCAATGTGCTCAGTCGTTGCAGGCTTGCTCAGGAGCCGGTGATGCCGACCATCCGGCATTTCTTCCTCTACTTTCTGGTGCCGCAGATGAAAGTCGAGCATCGCAGGCTCGAAATCGACTCCCAGAAAGCTGCAAATCTTCTCTAATCCCTCGGCCGGGCGCGCAGCCAGCGATTCGTACTTTACCCAGTGCACCTGCTCCGGAGGAAATGCCGGATGATGCAAAAGATGAACGAGGTAGAACTTCAGCAGAGCGGCCGTACTGATTAGATAGTCGGTGTCTCTGCGCCCTCGATTCCAGCGATCGTCATACGAGACCAGAACATCTCGAGGATCCCGAACCATGCACAATACGCGCGCGCGCGGAAACAGATCTCGAATCTGCGACAACCACAGTACGTGTCCAGGCGTTTTTTCGCCCCATATCGTTGCGTTGCGCTCCTTGGCATATGCCTGTCCGATTTTTTCCAGAAGGCGAACGGTTGGTCCCACATATCTTGGTTGCTTGGAAGCTTCCTCGGCTACAATCCGGCCGGCCGGATCGCGGTAGGACTTTAAATTCTTCCAGACCTCATCAAAGAAAAGAGAACTCTGCCAGGGATCGGTGAACTCCTCCAAGCATCCCAGGCGATCCAGCACAACATACCACCACGTTTCCGGAAAAATTGCGATGTTCGAATGCGCGTTCAGCATGCGCGAGAGCATGGTTGTCCCCGAGCGACTGAGGCCTACGATGAAGATAGGCGAGTCGGTGGAGGGTGCCGTTCGGTGCGACTGCGTTGCACCAGCCTGTAGTTCAGATATCAAGAAGATTTCTCAACTGCTGCATGGCTGCCTTACCCCGGGCGCCATCTCGGTCCGCCACGTTTACCGCCTGTTCGGGTGATTTGAAAAGCAACTTAGGATTGTGATGCATTAGTCTAATGCTTTTTCGCTTCCGGTGTGCACTTCGCCTATCTCGCAATTGGCATCTCGAGACGACGCCATATATGAGATGCGATTCCGCTCTGGTCTATCTGGATAGACGCGTCCGCATCGCGTTGTAAAAACCCGAAACATGGGCTTCCAATTCAGCCAAGCCCATCTCCGCAGTCACGTGGACTCGCGGCAACGCAAATCTGGGCAAGACGGCGCCGAACCCTCCACCAACATTCATGAAGGCGCACGCGAACCCGGCTTGCTCCGCCATTTCCCACTCACGGCTGGTTACCGATGCCGGATCACCGTATGGATAAGCCAGCGCCCACACTCGTGCGCCCAAGGCATTCTCTAATATGTGCTTGCTCTCCGAGATTTCCTTCCACGCCAGTTCAGGACTCTGTTGCGAGAGCACGGGATGACTAATTGTGTGCGATCCAACACACATTCCCAGATTCACAAGCTCTCTCAATTCATTCAGGTCGAGCAACGAGAAGCGCCTGCGTTGCGCCTCGCTGCTTCCGAACCCCGCGTCGCACTCCGAGGCCAATCCGAATTGAGTTCGCGCGAGGGAGCCAAATTGGGCCCGCTCTATCGGATCGAGTGCCGACAGCCTTTTCGACAAGTCGCCCCACACTCTTCTCCTCTGTCGTCGTTCCCTGAGCTCAATGGTCATCCCGAGCGTCTCAAAAGAAAAAACTCCACTCGGCGCGGCCAGCAGCAGAAGGTACAATTCGTCGTACCACAACCTCCGGGAGCCTGGCTCAGCTGACGTACTCAGCACAAAAAAGAGACATGAAAGCTCTTCATCTCGCAGAACTGGCACCATGTCAGTGAGCGTGTTCAGCAGACCATCGTCACAAGTAAGCAGCACCGACCGCCTGGGCAATTCTTGACCCTCTTCTGCCCAGGCCAGCACCTCCGCCGGAGATACCACGTGGTAGCGCGATTTCAGCAGGCGGAGCTGAAGGCGGAACTGTTCAATGCTTACCAGTGCGCCATCCTGGTCTGGATCATCAACTTCGTATCCGGGGGGCACAACTCCGTGATAAGTGACCACACATAGGTTTCCGCTACTCGATCTTGCGCGCAAGTATCCCGAACTCGCCAGGCTCGGATACACAATCTGCTTCAGCAGCGGACTAACAAATTTCATAGATGGATCACGACACTCCAGATGAGTAGATCACCGGCGTCGGCCTCTCAGTTGCAGGTCGTAGCATATCAGCCTGCCTTGTGAGTTTCTTCTGGTCGAATCCGGTGAACCGCCGTTGCCAGTTGCAAAGTCGTACCTGTGGCGGCGACAATCGTTCCATGGCGAGAAAATCTCAGCAAGAGGATGCCGGTTCCGCCTTGCTGCCCGCGCGTGGTCCTTTCTTGCCGGGAGCGATGGTCATCGTAACGCTGGGCAATCCTAGAGATAAATTCTGGGGCATGATTCTCGCGCTGACTTCGGAAGGGCTCAGCTTGAGCGGTGTCGAGCTGGCATCTTTTGAGGATTTTGTCGTGATGGTGAAAGATGGCGAATCGTTCAGTCCCGCAGTTGTCTTCTTTCCCATGCACCGGATCGAACGCATCGAGCTCGATCTTCCCGATGGCAACCTGCCGTCGCTTTCGCAGCGCTTTTCGGCCAAGACCGGCCGCGAACCCGCCGCACTGCTTGCCCATCCAGGTCCGAGTGGAGGAACCGAGCGCAGCGGCTCACCGCGCACCGCAATCGATCCGAGTGCAGGCCGGGCATGAAATTCTCTCAAATCTTCACCGCCCCCAACCAACTCACGCTGCTGCGGATGGTCTTCGTTCCGTTTATCGTGATCGAACTCGTCGAGGGCCGTTATTTCTGGGCGCTGGTTCTCTTTGTAATTGCCGGCTTCAGCGATGGCCTGGATGGACTCTTGGCTCGCAAATTGCACCAGCAGACTTTGCTGGGCCAATATCTCGATCCCATCGCCGATAAACTCTTATTGAGCACGATGTTTCTGGTGCTCTCCATCCTGCATAAAATTCCGTGGAAGTTCACAGTGTTGGTCTTCAGCCGCGACATCTCCATCCTGGCGGCCAGTGCGGTGCTGTTTGCCATCGCAGGATTGCGTAATTTCCAGCCCAGCATTTTTGGCAAAGCCAACACATTCTCCCAGATCGCAGCTGTTTTCTTCGTGCTGTTATTTTCCATTCGTCCGGTGCGCTGGATTTGGATTACCCGGACTGTCTTCTTGCGAGCCACATTCGCCTTCACAATCATTTCGGCGCTGCATTATGTTTTTCTCGTGCAACATCGCTTGCGGGCGCACACTCACGCGCTTCCTCCGCATTCTTCCCCCGACCTGCCCGCCAGTTGACCCTATTTCCAGCGTACCCCTAGAATCAATAATTCATCTCCGAACGCGCAATCACCCTATGGCCTTACGCCTTTACAACACCATGTCCTCGCAGATCGAGGAGTTCCACCCACTCCGCGACCACGAAG
Organism: uncultured Acidobacteriaceae bacterium; assembly: GCA_963838015.1. Classification (GTDB taxonomy): domain Bacteria; phylum Acidobacteriota; class Terriglobia; order Terriglobales; family Acidobacteriaceae; genus Sulfotelmatobacter. Next base: position 73,322 of record CAWIPG010000005.1, read on the forward strand.
TCCGCATGTATGCTTGCGGTCCGACCGTCTACGACTATGGGCACATTGGCAACTTCAGAACCTTCATTGCCGTTGACATGCTGCAGCGATTCCTGCGTCAGTCAGGTTACAAAGTTCGCTACGTGATGAATATCACGGACCTGGACGACAAGATCATCCGTAATGCAGCACAAGCCGGGCATCAGCGTTCAGCAATACACCGCAAAATACGAAAAGGCATTTCTCGAAGACGCTGCCATGATCGGGATTGAACAACCGACGCTGGTGCGCGCCACCGAGCATATTGAAGCGATGGCGGATTTTGTAGCCAGGTTGGTTGAGAAGAAGATCGCTTACCGCACGGACGATGGTTCGTATTACTTCCGCATCGCCAGCTTTCCGCGCTATGGGAAGCTTTCCAAGAAAGACTTCAGCGGAATGCTCGATGGAGCCCGCGTCGATGTAGACGAATATGAAAAAGATAGCGCGCGCGACTTTGCCTTGTGGAAGGCGCCCAAGCCGGGCGAGGCTTCCTGGGACACTTCGATTGGTCCCGGTCGCCCCGGCTGGCACCTGGAATGTTCGGTGATGTCGATGCAGCAATTGGGCGAGAGCTTCGATCTGCACGCGGGAGGAGAAGATCTCATCTTCCCCCACCATGAAAACGAAATCGCACAATCGGAGTCGATGACCGGAAAGACATTCGCCCGGTTTTGGTTTCATGTGCGCTTCCTTCTGGTCGAAGGCGAGAAGATGTCCAAGAGCCTGGGGAACTTTTATACCTTGCGCGACCTGGTATTGAAAGGTCATAAACCATCCTCGATCCGTTATCTGCTCACGTCGGTGCCTTATCGCAATCAGCTCAACTTCACTTTTGATGGGCTCAAGCAAGCCGCAGTTTCCGTAGAGCGTCTGCGTAGCTTTCGCCAGCGTTTGGCCGAGGGGAGTTTGCCGGCAGGCTCGAATCCGGAAATGCAATCGCTTGCAAGCCAGACCATCGACCGCATGCGGAGCGCACTCGACGATGATCTCAACACCGCGCAAGCACAGGCCGCCATCTTCGAGATGGTGCGCAGCGCCAATTCCGCGATCGATGCCGGCAGACTCAAAGCGGACAATGTTGCCCCGCTGCTGACCGCGCTCGAAAAGTTTGATGAGATTTTCGCCGTACTGAAAGACGACGATAGCTTCAAGATGAAACAGGTGCTCGATTGGGCCCCGACCGAAGGCCGCGAGAAAGACATCAGCGCGGAACTTCGCGACGCGGTGCAATCCGGTCAATCTTCTGATGCCGACATCGAAAAGAAAATCGCCGAGATGGAATCTGCCCGCAAAGCCCGCAACTTCAAAGTTTCCGATGCCCTGCGCGCAGAACTCACCGCTGCCGGGATTCTCATCGAGAACACCAAAGAGGGAGTGCGCTGGAGAAGGAAGTAGTGCGTGCGGTGTTAAGCTGAAAGCTGACGGCTGATAGCTGTCAGCTTTTATGAAGTCTCTCGATGAATACCTCCGCGATGCCGAACAAGCTCACGGACATCTTTGTGCAGGGCAAGTTCTCGGCGTCCGCCTGGCGATGCTTGGGCTGGTCAAACTTGGCATCGACGATCCGCGCGGTAAAGACCGTAAGCGGCTTGTCACTTTCGTCGAAATTGATCGCTGCGCGACCGATGCCGTTGCCGTAGTCACAGGCTGCCGGTCGGGCAAGCGCGCTCTAAAGTTTCGCGACTGGGGTAAAGTTGCTGCCACATTCGTGGATGTCAACTCCGGCAAGGCAATCCGCATCGCAGCGAAAGAATCTTCCAAGGCTCTTGCCCGCGAAATGCATCCCGAAATCGCCGACAAGAACCAGCAACAGATGCTGGCCTATCGCGAAATCACGGACGATGACTTGTTTACCCTTCAATGGGTGAAGGTGGAGTTACCGCCTGAAGAATTCCCGGGATACAAGGGCGAACGCATAGTTTGTGAGGCCTGCGGTGAGGGGATTAACTTCCGCAGAGAAGTTCGCAGTGAAGAGAAGGTGCTTTGCCGCGCCTGTGCCTGCGCCGAAGACCGGTACTACGAGCCGATCTAAGCCGCCAGTCCGCTAAGCCGCTTGCTCATACGCGTGCGCTAGGCGTAAGACTGTCGCTTCATCAAAATGTTTCCCAAGAATCTGCAATCCGATCGGCAGCTTTTCCCGGGTCTCGCCGCAGGGCACCGATATTCCCGGAATTCCCACGAGGTCTGCCGTGACCGTATAAATGTCGGCGAGATACATGGCCAGCGGATCATTCGACTTCTCACCCAGGCGAAACGCCGCGGTTGGACTCGTCGGCGTGATGATCGCATCCACTTTGCGAAAAGCATCTTCGAAATCGCGCGTCAGCAGAGTCCGCACCTTCTGCGCCTTTAAGTAATAAGCATCGTAATAGCCCGCACTCAGCGCGTAAGTACCGAGCATGATGCGGCGCTTCACCTCCGCTCCGAAACCCTTATCGCGACTGCGCCGGTACATCTCCGAAAGCGACTTCACTCCCGGCGCGCGATAGCTGTAGCGAACGCCGTCATAGCGCGCGAGGTTTGAAGACGCTTCGGCGGTCGCAATCAGATAATAAGTCGGAACCGCATAGGGCGTGTGCGGCAGCGAAACTGGAACAATCTCGCAGCCCAGGCTTTTCAGCTTGTCGATGGCTGATTCGACCGCGTGACGAACTTCATCATCAAGCCCGTCCCCAAAATATTCTTTGGCTACGCCCAACTTCAAGCCGCGCACGGGCTTTTCCAGCTCTGCAACGTAATCGGGCACCGGCACATCAGCCGAGGTCGAATCCATTGGATCGCGTCCGGCAATCGTACCGAGCACAATTGCAGCATCCTTTACAGTTGTCGTCAGCGGTCCAATGTGATCGAGCGAAGAGGCGAACGCGATCAGCCCGTAACGCGAAACACGGCCATAAGTGGGCATCAAACCTACCACGCCGCAGAATGACGCCGGTTGCCGAATCGATCCCCCGGTGTCCGAACCCAGCGCGACGACGGCCATCTCAGCAGCAACAGCCGCGGCCGAGCCGCCCGAAGATCCTCCCGGCACGCGGGTCAAGTCGCGCGGATTGCGCACGGGGCGAAACGCCGAATTCTCATTCGATGAGCCCATGGCAAACTCGTCACAGTTCGTCTTACCCAGAACGACCGCCCCTGCGGCCTCCATGCGCGCAATTGCGGTGCAATCGTAAGGGGGAATGTAGTTGCCCAGAATCTTCGATCCGGCCGTGGTGCGCACGCCTCGCGTTGACATCACATCCTTGATCGCAACCGGCACGCCCGCCAGCGGCGGCAACGGCTTGCCCTCCGCAGCCATACGGTCGATGCGATCCGCCTGCTCCAGCGCGCGCTCCTTGCAGAGCGTGAGAAACGCGCCAATCTGTTCATCTTCTTTTTGGATGCGCGCGTAGCACGCCTCGGCGAGCGCAAGCGCTGTCGTCTTGCGCTGCCGCACGGCGGAACGAACGGCGTCGATGGTGAGCGTAGTCATATGCATCGAAGAAGAACTAGAGTGGTCAACGGTTAGAGAATCGCCGTGCGTCGCGAGCTGGCCAATGATCACTGACCACCGGCCACTATTTCCTATCTTTCAATCACCTTAGGCACCCGAAAAAACGTCCCATCCGCATCGGGCGCATTCTCCAGAGCGACTTCCTGTGACAACGACTTGCGCAATCCCTCGACCACATCATCGCGATAGGTATACACAAATCTTTCGCTGCCCTGCTTCGATTCATCAACGCCGTAACGGTCCGATACCTGCGCCATCGGTTCTACGTTCGATGTATCCAGCTCGTTGAGCCTTTCGATGTAGCCGAGAATCGAGTTCAGATCCCGCAACATGCCGGCGCGTTCCTCCGCGGAAAGCTCCATGTTCGCGAGATCGGCAACATAAGCTACATCTTTCTCTGTGACTTTCATTTTCTGTGACTCATTGTGTTGGAAAGGTGTCGGAAAATTCGCGAAGGAAACGGATTACTTAACGGCTGCTCGAATTACAAACTCAATTCTCTCCACCTTTTGCCCAGCGTAACGATTCAACGCCGCAAGGTAACGGGGAGCAAGACTCTGCATCTCGCGCTTCCATCCTGCGTCGGGAACCTCAACGCGCAGCACCGTACCAATAAAGTCCAAAGCCTGGGTGCGTTCGCCCACTACCGAACCACAAACTAAAGGCCAAGCAAGCAACGGTGCTTCGCGCAGCGGAACGCGCCGCAGCGAACTCAGCACGATCTTTTCCAGTCCCGCCCCAGCCTGCTCCACGCCGCTCCTCTATAACTAATTTCCTACAATTGCCACCGCCAGAGTACCCGATTCTAGCACTACAGCGGATCGCCAGTAAGCGTTCGGCAGACGCACGTTAGAGAGGGAATTCGTGCTCGACGAACTCAAGCGCCGCTTCGCGTGAAGCCAATCGCCCTTCGAGTTGAGCATCTTCCACCGCCTCCAAAATTTCACGAAATCTGGGTCCCGGACTATACCCGGCTGCAATCAGGTCGTCGCCGCTTACCAACACTTCCTGGCCGCATCTTCTCAGGCGGAATCTCGGTGAGTTTCTTCTGCAGCAACTCATAGGTGCTCAGATTGCCGTGGCTGGCCAGGCTATCCGCACGATGCAATGCGAGATGCTCGTTGAAGCGGGGCATGCGCAGAAATTTTTTCAGCGTCGACTCTTTCATGCGTGTGACATGCCCGAAGCGCATGTGGTTATCGACCAGCGCCAGCACCTGTTCCGTATCATCTCTGGAGAAGCGCAGACGTCCGCAGATTTCTTCCGTGATCTTGACGCCCACATCCACATGATTATCAAACCGAATGCGATCGGGCGCCACGCGGAAGGTCGCAGGCTTGCCCACGTCGTGGAACAGTGCACCCCAGGCCAGTGTGGACGGGCACGGATAAGGCAAATGATCCAGCAGCAGCAACGTATGCTCGAACACATCACCTTCGGGATGAAACTGCGGCGGCTGTTCGACGCCCTTCATCGCCGAAATTTCCGGCAGCACTTCCTTCAATAGTCCGCTCTCATCCAATAGCAGAAAAGCGCGCCGGCCATGACCCTCGGTGAGCATCTTGGTGAGTTCATCACGAACTCGCTCTCGCGAGACCATTTGAATTTCGTGCGCATGACGTTGGATCGCGGCCATCGTTTCCGGATCGATCGCATATTCAAAGCGTGCCGCAAATCGAACTGCGCGCAGCATGCGAAGTTTATCTTCCGCAAAACGCCGCTCCGGGTCGCCGATAGTTCGGATGATGCCGGCTTCCAGGTCTTTGCGTCCGCCGACGAAGTCGAGCACCTCCCCACTCGCCGGATCGAGCAGCATGCCGTTGATAGTAAAGTCGCGGCGGGCAACGTCCTCGCGTGGATCCTGGGTAAATCGCACTTCATCTGGGCGCCGTCCATCGGAATAACCCAGATCACTGCGAAAGGTCGCCACTTCCACGGCGTGGGTCTTCTGAAAGGGAGGCTTCTGGAAATCATCTAGGCTCGTGCGTTGCTTCTCCGGCAACGGCACCAACACCACCCCAAACTGCACTCCGACCGCATAGGTATCAGGAAAGACCTCCATCACTTGTGTCGGCGTGGCGCTGGTCGCAACGTCGTAATCCGCGGGTTCGCGTTGCAGCAGCAGATCGCGTACACATCCTCCCGCCAGGTAGGCCTGAAAGCCATGCTGGCGCAGGGTCTGCACGATCGAGATGGCGAAAGTCTTGGACATGAAGCGCAGCACTCGCCGAAGAGTTGGATTAACGGGACTTCATCGACTGGACTTCGTTAACTGGACTCAGGAGCAGTGGGCTTGCTGGAACGTCTCACGGAGTATTGCGCTCCACTCCGGCTTCTTCCTTCTTCATCGTCTTGATAGCCCACGCCATGCGCGGCGTGTTGTGCGCGATGCCGAATTGCCCTTGCGCATTCAACACGATAATGCCGCCGTGTCCATTCAGTCGCTGCTTCAGATAATTCATCGCTTCCTGCGCCGCCCACTCCGGAAGATTTCCCGCGGATACGCGGTCAGCCGTCCACTTGGCAAGCACCAGTTTCATAATCGGCTCTCCCCATCCCGTGGTCGAGACGGCTGCGCTCAAATTATCCGCATAACACCCGCATCCGATCAGCGATGAATCGCCCAGCCTTCCGGGAGCTTTATTCAGCGTGCCTCCGGTAGAAGTAGCCGCCGCAATGTTTCCGGCGCTATCGAGTGCGACCGCACCCACGGTGTCGTGCGAAATTTCAGGCGCGAACAGATCGTTTCCATCTGGCGCGGATCCATGCGCTGCCTCCCGCTGATACTCGCGCAGCCGTTCCACTTCACGCGGAATCACCAACTCTTCGTTATTGCACAGCTCCACGCCATGCTCTACCGCAAATCGCTCGGCCCCTTCCGCCACAAAATACACATGCGGACTCTCGCTCAGAATCTTTCGCGCCGTCCGCACCGGATTGCGCAACCGCTCCACACATCCGACTCCGCCTGCGCGCAGCGTTGCGCCGTCCATGATCAGCGCATCCAGTTGCACCGTGCCATCGCGGTTCAGAAAACTTCCTCGCCCGGCATCGAACATCTCGTCGTCTTCCATTACGACGACGGCTTCCTCGATCGCATCGAGCGCGGCGCCTCCGCCGTCCAGCACTCGCCAGCCCGCCGCGAGCGCATTGCGCACGCCACGCAGATGGCCTTCCACCATGTCATCGGGTATGGCCCACGCGCCGCCGTGAACAACAAGAACGGGATCAGTCGGCAAGGATTGTCCTCAAAGAAGTGAAATGACCGAATAGTCTAGCATCGTGTGAGTCTAGAAAAATCAGGAAGAGTTACGCTGCCTGCCCCGCCTTGGTCGTTGCGGGTGGAGCGTCCTGAGTGCGGGTCCAGGTGTAGCGCATGCGGTGGATCACAGTAAGAGTCGAGAGCACTGCGATGATCCATAGCACCGGCGCCATGCGGTTGAAGAGTGCGCCGATGATTACCAGCACCAGCCGCTCCGGACGTTCCATAAAGCCAACGCGGCAGCTACCGATCAGTGACTCCGCGCGGGCGCGCGTATAGCTGACCATGATCGCGCTGACCATTACGAACGCAGTGAGCACAACGTAGAAGAATCGGTCGCCGCGCGCATAGAAGACTAACAGGCCTAGGAACTGCGAGGCATCGCTGTACCGATCGACCACCGAATCGAAGAACGCTCCAAAACGAGTGACCCGGTTGGTGGCGCGCGCCACCTGCCCATCCACAAGATCGAAAAATCCCGAGACCGATAATCACCAGGCCAGCGTAGAAGAACAACCGCCGCTGCGTCAGAGCTGTGGCCGAGCCAAACAAGACCGCAGCCCAGGTGTTCACCACCAGGCCCATAAATGTGAGCACATTAGGATTGATGCGCGACAACGCGAGCCAGCGGACGATGGTATCGAGCAGCACTCCGCAGGCACGACCGAAGGCGCTGGTCCAACTGTGGGAAGCCCAGCTAGCGGACATCAGTCGCCTGCCTTTTCGGACTCAGCTTCGTCGTGGACGGTGATCAGACTCAGAATTTCCAGCTCGCGCTTGCCGTTGGGCGTAATCACGGTGGCCTCGTCGCCCACCTTCTTGTTGAGCAGTGCGCGGCCAATGGGCGACGTAGTCGAGATCTTGCCCGAGCTCACATCCGACTCTTCGCTGGTAACCAGCTTGTATTCGATCTCTTCGTTCTTAGTGCTGTCGTAAACCTTGACCGTGGAACCCAGCCCCACTTTGTCCTTGGGGATGTTGTTCATGTTGGTCAGGGACAAGTCGGCGAGACGTTTGCCGAGTTGGCGGAAGCGCGCCTTGACGAACTCCTGGCGCTGCTTGGCCATGTGATATTCGGCGTTTTCGCTGAGGTCGCCCAGAGCCGCAGCCCGCTTGATTTCCTTGGGCAACTCGTGGACCAGTTCGTGCTCCAGCGCGTCGACTTCTTCTTGCAATTTCTTTTTGAGTTGATCAGTCTGCATACGGTACAGCCTTGAAGATTATAAACCTGTTGTTAACGCGGCGATAGGCGGAGAGCTACTTCAGACTCTCCCGCGGAACTGGATAATTCTCCTGCGGTCGCGCTTGGATGGCCTGCCAGCGGGCAACTCTTCGAACTGCTTCATCGCCTTGCGCTCTGCAGCTACTTTTACTCGCAGCTCCCGGCTAGCGTCCGTCTCGCAGTACAGGGTCTGTGCCACGGAGGCAGGCCCGCGCACGTCGCTGAGCAACAGCACTTCCACCTCAAAATCGCCGCCATCGTTGGTGACGCGTAGCATGTCTCCAATCCGCACCTCCCGTGCAGCTTTGGCGGTCTGCCCGTTGGAGTGAATTCTGCCCAGTTCACAGGCTCGTGCGGCCAAGGCTCGTGTCTTGAAGAATCTCGCGGCCCAAAGCCACTTGTCCATTCGTATACCGGTCATAGATCTATTTTGCTACAGCTTCCGGGCGAAGACGAAAACCCGTCGCGTGTCCGCCGGTGTTTCTTGCAGATGGCTTTTGTCTTGACACGGAAGACCTCTATAACACACCATGATCCGTCAATTTTTGCACAGCGATAACTTATGGTCCTGAGTTTTTGTCTTTCCAGACAATTTCCTGGCCGAAATTTGCGCGCGGCGTCAGTGGGCGCCTTTCTCGGTATCGTTCTCTCTGCGCTGCCTCTATTCGCACAAACCTCAGGTTCCATCACCGGCACAATCCTCGATGACACTGGCGCGGTCGTGGTTGGGGCGGACGTTGCAGTGAGTGATCCCGCCACAGGCTTTCGCCGAACCGTCAAGTCCAATTCAGACGGTGAGTATCTGGTTGCTGGTCTCAGTGCTTCCAAGTATGACGTCACCATCGCAGCGCCCGGCTTCAAGAAGTTTGAAGCCAAGCACGTGATTCTCCGGGTCGGTGAAAAGGTCAGAGTAGACACCAAATTAGTTATCGGCAAAGTGACGAGCGAGATTGTTGTCGAAGGAAGCACGGTCGGCAAAGTCGAGACTCAGTCCTCGGAACTTGCCGGCACGATTACTTCAGAACAGATCAGCCAACTGGAATTGAACGGCCGTGATTTCACCACGCTCATCAAATTGATCCCCGGAGTCAGCGATCAGACCGGGCAGGATGCCGGAGAGGTCGGTCCCTCGGGCAGCGTGTCTTACGCGGTAAACGGCGGCCGCACTGAGTTCAATAACTGGCAGATCGATGGCGGTGAAGTTCTCGATACCGGCAGCAACGCCAACATTAACATCTATCCGAATATCGACGCGCTCGCCGAGGTTCGGGTGCTCACTTCCACCTATGGCGCCGAATATGGACGCAATGGATCCGGCACCATTGAAGCCGTCACCAAGTCAGGCACGAATCAATTTCACGGAGAAGCCTTCGAGTTCATCCGCAACGCCGCTTTCAATGCCCATTACTACTTCGATGAGCCCGGCACATCAAAGACCTATTACAACAAGAATGACTTTGGATACATCATTGGCGGCCCCATCAAGAAAGACAAACTCTTCTTCTTCTGGTCGCAGGAATTTCGCCGTGAAAACGTTCCATTCGTCTATAACGATCCGAACGCGTACCTCCCCGATGCCGCCGAGCGCGCAGGAAATTTCAACGAAGTCTGTCCCGCGGCGGGTACGCCATTCGTAAGGTCGGGAACTGCCATCACCGGAAACGAAGTGCTGAGCATCAACTGCCCGGCATACGGCGGAGGCGTGGATATTAACGGTAATAATTTTTATTACGGCTTCCCCAACAATACTATCCCGGCAAATCTCATGGATCCCACGAATAGTGCGCCGCTTCTCGCCAATGTTCCATTGCCTAATGTGGGGCAGGCATTTGTCGGAACGTTTGCCTCGCCCACCAGTTGGCACGAAGAGCTGATCAAAGTAGACGACCAGATTAATGCCAAATTGCGGGCCAACATTCGCTTCATCCATGATTCCTGGACGCAGGACTACCCGATCTCGCCCTGGTCGGGATCGAGCGTGCCCTCAATCGGCGGGACGCTGCAGGGCCCCGGAATCAGCGTCGTCACAAGTTTGACCGCCACACTTTCCCCCACGCTGCTCAACGAGTTTGTTTTTAGCTACGCGGCCAACCATTTGCATCTGTTTAACACGGGAACAGCTTGGCAGCGCCCGGCCAGCATGACGATGACCGGGATTTTCGAGAACGGCTTTAACGGAACCCTCCCCGCTATTGGAATTGGCGGTCCGGGTAACTTCAATTTTGCCGTCGATCCCGGTTATTTGCCATGGAGTAATTCAAATCCCACTTACAGCTTCCATGACAATTTCACTAAGAGCATAGGCCGGCACAACCTGCAATTTGGAGGTTACTTCGCCGCCATCGAAAAGAATGAACCGGCTGAGGAAGAGCCCAACGGAAGCCTCGGTTATTACTCGAATCCGAACACTTTTTACAATGAGCAGAATGCTTCCAGCGGCCTGTTTTCCAGTACCGGCAATGGTTTCGCGGATTTGCTGGTTGGATTTGCCAACACATTCGCGCAGCCCAACCGGAACCTGAAATACTACAACCGCTACAAGCTGTTCGAGCCATATTTCCAGGACGATTGGCATGCGACGAAAAAGCTGACGTTGAACCTTGGCGTGAGAGTCAGTCTGTACGGCAGCTACTATGAGCGTTACGGCAATGCTTACAATTTCGACCCCAGCACTTACGTCGCAGCCAATGCGCCCGTAGTCGACCAGAATACCGGAACGCTCGATTTTGGCCCGGGGCAAAGCGTCTACAACATGACCGGGATGGTGCACTGCGGCTACAACGGCGTCCACAGCAGTTGCATGTCCGGCCACCTGTTCAACCCGGCTCCAAGAATTGGTTTTGCTTTCGATCCGAAGGGAGATGGCAAAACCGCGATCCGCGGCGGCTACGGAATTTTCTTTGAACACGCCAACGGCAACGACGCCAACACCGAGTCGCTCGAAGGCAATCCTCCCGCCATAATCGCGCCGGTTCAGTTTTATATTGCCGGCTACACAAACATCGGAGGTACCGCCGCGAGTGGGCAGTCTCTTCTATACCCGCTCGGCGGCGGTGACAGTCAGTTGACCTCAATCACCACCAAGACGCAGTGGCCTTACATTCAGCAATTCCATCTCGATATTCAGCATGAGTTGGCTCGTAACACTTTGCTGACCATCGCTTACGTGGGCGCCAAGGGAACGCATTTGTCGCAGCAGCTCGATCGCAACCAGATCCATTCCACTCCAGCCAGTCAAAATCCTTACCTGCCGGGGCAATACATCACCAGCGATGATTGCAACAATGTATCCAACTCACCGCCAACTCTCGGTGACGGAACGACTCCAGTCACGGGCCAGGCCCTTATTAACCTCAACATTGCCTGTGGCAACGTGAATCCTGATCTCTATCGTCCCTACCAGGGCTATGACTCCATTTACGGCATTATCGGCGGAGCGAATTCCATCTATAACGCTCTGCAAGTTTCAGGAAGGCGGAATGCCGGCGGATTGCAGCTCACGCTTGCTTATACCTATAGCCATTCGATCGATAATTCTTCCGACCGCTACGACAGCGCCTTTGTTGACTCCTACAATTTAGCTTCGTATCGGGCCAGCTCTTCCTACGATCAGCGTCATATTTTTACAGTGAGCTACATCTATGATCTCCCGATTATGCGCCATGCGACAGGCTTGAAAGGTTTGCTGGGAGGCTGGCAAGTCTCGGGAATTACCACCGCTCAGACGGGTGAACCGGTCACCATCGTAAATGGCGCCACTTACGACAATGCCGGAGTCGGGAATGAAGTTGGCTCTGGTTCTTACGCTGATCTGGTCGGCAATCCGCACGGTCCAAAGCCTACATTCAACGCTGTGCCAGGAGTTGTATATGGTCCGTTGCTCGATAACCCCGGAGCCTACACGCAACCCACCGGTCTAACGTTTGGCGATTCCGGCCGTAATTCTCTGGCTGGACCAGGCCGCCTGAATTTTGATATGGGGTTGTTTAAGCATTTCAATATCAAGGAGTCGATGGCGCTCGAGTTTCGCGCCGAAGCTTTCAACGTCTTCAACCATCCCCAATGGAACGGGATCAACAACACCAGTTGCAGTTATGTCACGGATGCGGGTTCGGCAAACTCCGGCTCCAACGATTGTGTGAACGGAAACGCCGACAATCAAGAAGTTCCCAGCAACTTCCTGCACCCCAGCGGCGCTCACAATGCCCGCATCGGCGAATTCGGCTTGAAATTTATCTTCTGAACTTCGACGCGCAGCTTTTTAGAATTAAGCGCAATTCTCGCCGCAACCCCAAAAGGCGCTACCAGCAGGGCATTTCAATAACCCAAACGAGGTTTTTCAGGGTATACTTGCGGCTCAAAACCGGGGCCACCCGGTAGTGATTCAAAATTTTGTCCCAGGAGAAGCCGTGATCGCACATAAGGAATCAGTGTCCCTGCATTCGGCCAGCCGCAGAAGTTTGCAGATCTGCTGGTTGAACTTCGCTGTTCTTGTGCTACTTGCGTCCGCAGTCCTGTCTGCTGCTGTTCCGGCGTATGCCGCCAATGGACAACAGGTAGCCCACAACACGCCCGCCTATGTTTCGACCGCGAAGAACCTGGGTGCAGAAGATCCCTCCCAGATCATCGAGGTAAGTGTCTGGCTAAACCCGCATAACCGCACCGCTCTGGATGCGCTTGCCAGTGAACTTTACAATCCCAAATCTCCCAACTATCGGCACTGGCTGAAGAGTTCCGATATCGCGGCCCGGTTTGCGCCCACCGCGGCGGAAGCCAAAATCATTCAAGATTTTTTTGAGTCGCACAACCTGAAGATCGTTAGCGTCGGGCCCAACAATTTTTATGTTCGCGCGCGCGGCACGGTCGCAAATGTCGAGAGCGCCTTCCAGGTCCAACTGAACAGTTACCAAGTGGGCAGCCAAATCTTCCGCGCCAACGCCACCAATCCTTACATAGAAGGACCAGCAGCTGCTCTCGTACAAGCTGTTTCTGGCCTCGACAATGGTGGATTTACCCATCCCGTAGATCTACGGCCCGTCAGCCCATCCTCGATCACGCCCTTAAACCGGACGGATCTTGCCCATGCCGCCTCCGCCTCCGATGCCAACTTCTTCCAGTCAGTTTGCTTCACCGGTTTGAAAACTGAGAAGCACACGACCAATGGAACCTACCCGGAGGCCACCTACAAAGGCAACGGATACTACTCGCCCACACCCGGCTGCGGCTATTCGCCCGCGAACCTTTACGCCGCCTACAACCTGAACGGCCTCTACGCCGAAGGCTACAACGGCGCTGGACAGACCATCGTTATCATCGACTGGTGCGGCTCGCCAACCATCACGCAAGACGCTAACGTATTCTCAAAGCGCTTCGGCCTTCCGCCGCTCACCTCATCGAATTTCAACATCATCAGTACCGGACCATCCGCATGTTCAGGCGTGGATATGGAGATCAACCTTGACGTGGAGTGGTCCCATGCCATCGCTCCGGGTGCAAATATCGACCTGGTAGTGCCGCCCACCGCAGATTTCGAGGACGTTGACGAAGCCATCTATTATGCGGTGAATTACGGATTGGGCAACGTGATCTCAGGCAGCTACGCCAGCCCAGAGTTTTTCGTCCCCGACACCGAGCTCAGCAAAGAAAACCTCATCTCGGAAATCGCGGCCGTTTCGGGCATTGCAACCAACTTCGCCTCCGGCGACAGCGCCAACTACGCTACCGATTTCATTCCCCCGTGCGCCAGCGTGCCAGCCGACCTGCCTTACGCGACCGGCGTGGGCGGAATCAGCCTGGCGCTGAATGCGGATAACTCCATCGCCTTCCAAACCGGATGGGAGAGTCAGGTTTCCACCCTGATCGACGGAGGCGTCATCTACGATCCTCCGCGTCCGCTTAACTTTTATGGCTTTGACGGCGGCTCAGGCGGCGGACCCAGCGCCTTCTTCGCCAAGCCGTCCTATCAAGCAAGTGTGCCGGGAAAATATCGTCAGGTGCCTGACATCTCCTGGCTGGCCGATTCGTTCACCGGAGCCGTCGTACTCATTAGCGAGCCAACTCAACTTCCCGAGCAACTCTGGTACGCGGTGGGCGGCACCAGCGTGTCGACTCCAATGTTCTCCGCGCTCTGGGCCATCGCCAATCAGGAGGCGGGTAGGCCGCTCGGCCAAGCCGCACCCTATCTGTATTCCATGCCCTCGACCACCATCACCGATATCGTTCCCTACACTCCCGGCCATAACTTGACCGCGACGATCGTGGAATCAAGCTCGGTGACCAACAACTACGATCCTTCGCAGACGCTGGCAGTAATCGAGCCTCTGTTTGGCCAGTTCTTCAGCGTCATAGCGGACGATCCCCTCGCAGAAAATACAGCGTACACGGTCTCGTTCGGCGAAAACTACCATATGAAAGTCGGAGTTGGCTGGGACGAGGTGACCGGCTTGGGAACGCCAACGGATGCGCAGGCATTTGCCGATTGGTTTGCCCCCACTGGTTCAGCAAAATAATTGACTAAAAGCAAAATAGCCTCCGCTGGTCCGACGGGCCTGCGGAGGCTTTGTTTTGCTGTCTGCCTAAGTTTCTTGGATGGCGGAATTGCTGCGCTGTAAGTTCCCGTTTTGGTGCAGATAAAAATTACAAGAGCAAGATTGAACATCTTTTAACCCAGTGCTGCCGAATAATAATAGTGTGGAAGCAGAAAAGCTTACCTTGCGACGGATATTATCCGTGCGATGTCCCATGTGCAGGGCCAAGCCAAAAGAGCAATGCACCCTCAGTACGGGGCACCCGTGCATTAAGACGCATCTCGCGCGCGAGTTAGCGGCCGCCAAAGCCCCACTCCCTGAGAGCTCCAGCCATGCCGCCATGCGAATCCTCAAGAAGGCTGCGAATCACGGTTTCCGCGTTATCTTCCACAAAACATAGCAGGTACTGCCGGGATAGGCGTGTGCCCCTTCAGGCAACCACATGTCAATCCCATGCAACTAAATAACTAGTTGACCGTTTAAAACCTGTCGCGTCTAATGAAATAGACGGTCGATCGAAGTAGTCAAGGATCTAAGCAATCAGGAGGATGGTTTGCCCCCCCGAAAGTCGCCGACTTTAACCGAAGCTGAATTGCGGCTCATGGAGGTCTTGTGGGAAAAGGGCCCAGCCACCGTCCAGCACGTGGTCGATAATCTCCCCGAGAAAGCGCCGCTGGCCTACAACTCCGTGCTCACCACCATCCGCATTCTTGAAAAGAAGGGATACGTAAAGCACGCGAAAGATGGCCGCGCTCACGTGTACACGCCGCTAGTTGGGCGTAAGGAGGCGACCCGCTCCGAGATCCGCCACTTGGTGAACCGCTTCTTCGGAAATTCTCACGAGTTGCTCGTGCTCAACATTCTTGAAGATCAAAGTGTTGACGCCCGTGAACTCGACCGCCTGCGAAAAATGCTGGAAGGGGGCAAGTAACGAGATGCTGCTAACTTCCCACTGGCAAGCGATGGCGCAAGTATTCTCCGAAAGAATGCTGAACAGCGTTGCCGAAGGCATCGCCATCGCCCTGTTCGGCTGGATTCTCTTGCGAATTCTCGGACGCCAGAACTCGAGCACCCGCTTCGCCGTATGGTTCGCAGCCCTGATGGCGATAGCAGCGATGCCATTCTTTAATACCCTCGCTCTGCGAGGTTCGGGCGCGCTCAGCCCCGCAACTCATTCGGCGATCCTTCTTCCCGGTTCGTGGGCCATCGACATCTTTGTTCTGTGGACCGTAATCGCCGGTGCAGGTCTTGCACGAATCGCCTTTGGGTTTTCGCAATTGCGCAAGCTGCGCCAGAGTTGCACTCCGATTGAGCCGACCAGTCTTGATCCCATCCTTCGCGACACTCTCAGCAAGTTCGGCTGCGCCCGGCAACTGGAAGTTTGCACCTCCGACCGCGTTCGCGTACCCACGGCGGCTGGCTTTAGTAAGCCGGCGATCATCATTCCGCCGTGGGCGCTGCAGGAACTTTCTCCCACCGAGCTCAACGCCGTTCTGTTGCACGAACTCGCGCACCTGCGCCGCTGGGATGACTGGACCAACCTTGCCCAGCGGATCGTGCGTGCGCTTCTGTTCTTTCATCCCGCAGTCTGGTGGATCGGCCATGGCCTGTCGCTCGAGCGCGAGATGGCCTGCGACGATTTTGTGCTGGCCTCGAACCCTAACCCGCGCGCCTACGCCCAATGCCTGGTCGCAGTAGCGGAGAAAACTTTCCTGCGCCGCACTCTGTCGTTAGCGCAAGCCGCCGTAGGACGAATGCAGCAGACCGCTCAACGCGTCGCCCGCATCCTCGACGCCGACCGTCCCGGCGCAACTAGAGTTTGGAAGCCAGCGCTCGGTTTGGTCGCATCATTTTCCGCGGTCTGTCTGATCGCGCTGCCCCGCGCGCCCAAGCTGGTTGCCTTCGACGCGCAACAGCCGAGTATCTCGGCCTCCACGTCCAAGTTTTCGCCAGAACCCGCATTCGATAACGCAGGCATTCACGCAAGAATGATCCCGGCAATGTTTCATGCTCCGGTTTCCAGCGCTTCTACGTTGCCGAAAGCCATTCGCACTCAAGCCGCAAAGCAGAAGCACCAGATCAATCCATCAAACGCAACGCCCGCGACTCCAGTGCCCGCGAAGCTAACGCAGCCCAAACAAAATGCTGTACACATGGTTCGCACCAGTTTTCAAACCTCCAGCGAGACCATCGACGGAGCACAGTCCTTCCTGCTCGTAATGCACACCGAGCAGCTCGACGATTCCGGCCGCCTGGTCTGGAGCGTTTCCATGTGGCAGCTCACGGTATTTCATCCTGCTCTTCCGCAGGTCCAAAGAGGAATCAACCCGAAAACTACTTAACCAGCTTTTGTAGGAGAAACGCATTTGAACGAACTAAGAAACTAAATAATTAGTTGTTTAAATTTGAAAATCGAAATATCAAGAAACCAAAATCAACAATCGAAATAGGAGAAACTCGAATGAAAGCATGGCTCAAAAACTCACTCACCCGCCGCCTGATTGCGCCCGTAGTTGCAATCGCGCTGGCGATGTCTATCGTCACCTACGAATACAACAAGCCGGCCTTCGCCAAGGGACCAGTTGCATCTCCCACGGCGACGCCGCTCGACGACAACAGCATCAGCGCGCTGCTCTCGCTCGACCAGGCCATGGAAACCCTGGCCGCACGCGTCACTCCGGCAGTCGTGAACGTTGCAGTCACGTCGCACTCCAAGTCCGAAGCGGCCGACGGCCAAACACCTCAATTGCCCGACGGCGTTCCGCCCATCTTCGGACCATTCTTCAACCATCCGTCGCGCCCGCAATCGCAGATTGAGCACGGCATCGGCAGCGGCGTTCTGATCTCGCCCGATGGATACATCGTCACCAACAACCACGTCATTGATGGCGCCGTCGACATCAGCGTAACCCTGAACGATCGCCGAATCCTGCCCGCCCGGCTCATCGGCGCCGATCCACTCACCGATCTCGCCGTCATCAAGATTGATGGCACAAATCTTCCCAACGCACCCTGGGGCAGCTCCACCGCACTTCGTCCCGGCCAGACTGTGCTTGCTTTCGGCAATCCCTTTGGCTTCCGCTTCACCGTAACCCGCGGCATCGTCAGCGGCCTCAATCGCCCGAATCCCTTCTCGCGCGATCGCCGGTCACCTGGAAGCTTTGTTCAAACCGATGCCGCCATCAACCCCGGCAACTCCGGTGGACCGCTCGTCAACGCGCACGGCGAGGTGATCGGTATCAACACATTCCTCATCTCGTCCTCCGATAGCTTTCTCCGGCATGGGCTTCGCCATCCCCACCCAGATCGTGCGGCCCACGGTCGAAGCTCTCATCCGTGACGGTAAGGTCAGTCACGGCTACATGGGCATCGGCATTAGTGACGTGACTCCGGAGAACGCCAAGTTCTTCCACGTCGAAAACAATGAAGGTGCCGTAGTCAGCCAGGTCGAAGATGGCTCTCCTGCTGCCAAAGCTGGCATGAAGGTCGGCGATGTAATCACCGAACTCGACGGCCAGAAAATCAGCGACGCCAGCCAACTTCAAATCGAAGTCGGGCAGAAGCAACCCGGCAACACCATCAAGCTGGACGTCCTGCGCGATGGCAAGAACGTAACTGTTCCGGTAACGCTCGAAGCCATGGGCAGCCGCGACCACGAAGGCAAAGCAGTCTCCAGCAACGGCAAGCCGCGCTGGGGGCTCGGAGTCACCGACATGACTCCCGATCTGCGTCAGCAACTTCAGCTGTCGAGTGAAGTGCACGGCGCGGTAATCGAGCAAGTGCAACCCGGCAGTCCCGCCGACAACGCAGGCCTGCAACGTGGAGACGTGATCGTGGAAGTAAATCGCCGCCCGGTGCAGAATGCCGACGATGTGCAGAAAGCGCTAGGTGCAGTGCCCAAAGGCCAAGACGCGCTAGTCCTGGTCTGGTCGAACGGCGGCAGCACCTTCCGTGTGTTGCACGCAGCCAGTGCAAACGGAGACGCCCCAGGCATGTAAGCGTCGGTTGTTGAACTGTCCACTCCGATTAGCCGTTATCGGATGGATGTTATCGGAGGAGTGCCCCATTTCTCGTGCGCAAATTGCGCGAGAAGTGGGGCTTTTCATTTGGTTTAAATAGTTCGTGTGGAACGGGGACCCAGCTGACTCCAGCCCCGCAGGGGCGGCATATGATAGCCCCGGACGTAAGTCCGGGGTAAGCCTGATAAAAAGGAGCAGAGTCCCGGAGGGACGGCAGAAAACACCGTTGACTCAACTCTCATCCCAAGCCTACGATTTGCCTGAAGGGGGAAGGAGCGTTCTCCCATGACGAACCAACTGTTGTCCAAAACCCGCCCGTCCACCCGGGACTGGGGAATGCAACTCAAAACCTTTCTCACCACCCTGATGAGCGTTCTAAGCCTTCTTGTAGTTTTGCTCGGAGGCATGCAGAAAGACGTACTCTGGCTTTGGATAGGCTTCGTCTGCTGCCTGATCTCGGGAGTCTTCATTCAACTCTTTATCTCCCACATAAAAAATGACGCCGCCGCAGGCCGCAGGTAAGAAAGCTCGGAATCCGCCCAGAATGTTATCCTAGTTGGGATTCATACCCCAGCGAGGCTGTAATCCTTTCATGTCCAATCCTGCCATTCCTGAGTCTCCATCCACCACCGAAGCAACCGAATCGTTCAGCGACCTTCTTTCGCAATACGAGAAAAGCCATGCGCGCAAACGAGAAGACGGCGGCAAACAACTCGAAGGAACAGTGATCGCCATCACCGTCAACTCCGTCATCCTCGACATCGGATTCAAGAGCGAAGGCATTCTGCCGCTCTCCGCATTCGAGAGCGCGGGCGAAACCGCGAAGCCCGGCCAAAAGCTGCTAGTCTCGGTAAAGGGACGTAATCCCGAAGGCTACTACGAACTCACGCGCGCGAAAGTCGAGCGCCCCAAAGACTGGTCCGCTCTGGAGAAGGCCTTCGTCGACAAAGCAACGATCGTCGGCACGGTAACCGGCGTGATCAAAGGCGGCCTCAGCGTCGATGTAGGCGTCCGCGCGTTCATGCCCGCCTCGCGTAGCGGCGCGCGCGACGCCGCCGAAATGGAGAAGATGGTCGAGCAGGAAATCCTCTGCCGCATCATCAAGCTCGACGTGGCCGACGAAGATGTGGTCGTCGATCGCCGCGTCGTTGCCGAAGAAGAAGAGCGCTCGACCAAAGATCGCCGCTTCTCAGAGATGAAGGAAGGCGACACCGTAAGCGGCACGGTCCGCACGCTCACCGATTACGGCGCGTTCGTCGATCTCGGCGGTGTGGACGCCCTGCTGCACGTCAGCGATATCGCCTGGAGCCGCGTCAGCAAAGCAGCGGACGTGCTCTCCGTCGGCCAGCAAGTCGAAGTCAAAGTCCTGAAGATATCGACTGAGGGAGAAAAGCGCCGCATCTCCGTCGGCATGAAGCAACTGCAACCCCATCCCTGGGACGCCGTCGCCGGAAAGTACAACGTGGGCGAGCGCGTTCGCGGCACGGTCACACGCGTCGCCGAGTTCGGCGCATTCGTGGAACTGGAGCCGGGAATCGAGGGCCTGATTCACGTTTCCGAAATGTCGTGGGGGAAAAAATTAAGAAGCGCCAGCACGCTGGTAAAGCCGGGCGAGATAGTAGATGCGGTAATCCTCGGAATAAACGCGGGCGAACGCCGCATGTCCCTGGGATTGAAGCAGGCGCTCGGAGATCCGTGGGCCGATGTGGCGCAGAAATTTGCCGCGGGATCGGTGATCGAAGGTCCTGTCGTGAGCATCACAAAATTCGGCGCCTTCGTGCAGCTCGCCGAAGGTGTCGAGGGCATGATCCACATCAGCGACTTAAGCGCCGAGAAGCGCATCAATCATCCCCAGGAAGTCTTGAAGGTAGGACAAGTGGTGAAGGCGCAGGTGCTCGCCGTCGACACCGAAAAACGGCAGTTGCGGCTGGGCGTGAAACAACTGGTTCCGAGCGGCCTGGATGAATACATCGTTGAACACAAGGAAGGCGATGTAGTCAGCGGCCGCTTGATCGAAGTTTCGGGTAGTCATGCGCGCGTGGAATTGGGCGAAGGAATTCAGGCCAGCTGCCGCATGAACGCGGTGGCAGAAAAAAATGCGCAGGCCGGTTCTGATTCCCCATCTCCGAATGCGAACTCGAAGCCGGATCTCTCTTCGCTAGGTTCCATGCTGCAGGCTCGTTGGAAGGGCAATAGCGGAGCTGCGAAGCCAGAAGAGGTTCGCAGCGGACAGATTCGCAAATTCCGCATCATCAAGCTGGATGCGCCCGCGAAGAAAATTGAATTAGAGATGGCTTAAATCGTTAACGCGGTAACCTCGGCAACATCGGCTGCAAAATCCTCACCGGCATCCGCTGCGTTGAAGCACCATTCGTCGGCATCCGCAGCGAAGAAATACCGCGAACCGGCTCATTCCAATCGTTAGCATTACGAGTGGTGTGAATCGCGATTTGATGACTGCGCTCAAGACCGAGTTGCGGTCGAATCACTGGCGCAACTGGAAACCTATGCTCCCACGTTGCGACTTCTGGCGCTGAAGTGCGAGCAAGTTCCGATCCGTTCACACGCTCATACCTGCGCAACTCGCTGCCAGCAAGCGTCGCACCAAATTGCAGTCGAGCATTTCCCACACCTGCTAAGAAGAGATGATTGTTGCCGCTGGAAGCCGCGTCAATCCGATGACGAAGCCCGCTGCTCAGAACGGGCTGCCTGCGCGGTACAGAAGCCACGAGCGTCGACTGCAGCACTCCGGATTGCGATAAAGCGCCGGAAGCGACCGTGAGAACCACGCCGGTCGAAGTGTAGGTGACGTTGAAATGCTCCGTGCTATTGATAGCGATCGTAGAGTTGGAAAATTTGCCGCTGATGTTCGATGCGGTCAGCACGGTAAAACTAGAACCTACCGTCGGCGTAAAGCCGCTAGCCAATGCCACAGTAAGCGTTCCAGCCAATGTTGCCGTTCCGCTAGCCTGGAGCTGGCTGTATTGTGCGCCGACGGTCGTGCCACCAATGAACGCGTTCATTGAGGCAGTGGAGAGTTGAGTGTAAGCACCGGTAATGACGAGTAGGCCGGCCTTACCAGTGTCACCAATGTTCAGCGTAGGCGCTGTTCCACTGCCTCCAACTGAAACATTGCTGTTTAACTCGCCTGCGCCCCCAATCGTCCCGCCGGCCACATTGATTCCAGCGGACGCGGTAAGCGTGCCATCAATGGTCGTCGTTCCAGCAGACTGGTTATAAGCTTCGCCTCCTCCAACCGTCAGAGCGCTGCCGGCAGTCACGGTGACGTTGCCCGAGTTCGTAAAGTTCGCTGCGCCGGTTGTGAAATTGCCATCGGCCGTCACCGTGAAGGAGTTCGTATTGTTCTTGAAGCTGGCCAGCCCATTCGCTGTTCCGTTCAGGATCTTCGCCGAGGTGCCAGAGATCGTCAGGTTAGCCGCGTTGTTCACAATATTGGCACCGGTGAACTCCAAAGTTCCGCCTACCGTGTAAGTGCCGTTGGTAAGAGTGTCGGTCGTGCTATTGAAGTTTGTCAGGTCGCCGGTCACGGTCAGCGTGGTGCCGGTGTTGATTATGAGCTTGCCATTGTTGGTCAGGTTGCCCACGGTGGAGAACTTTGCTTTGGAGGCCAGCGTGAGGCTCCCAGCGGAGGTGATGGTTGCCAGGTTCGCCAGCCCGTTGCCGCCTGTGGTCGAATTCAAAATCTCGCCTGTGCCGCTCATCGTGATGTTGGCCGCGTCGGTTACGATGTCGGCACCGGCAAATTCCAGCGTTCCACCCGCCGTATACGATCCACCGGTAAGTGTGTTGGTAGAGCTGCTGAAGTTGGTGAGCGAGCCCGTAACCTTGAAAGTGCTGCCGGCATTTGCAGTAAGCTTGCCAAAGTTCGAGAAATTCCCCACAGTCGTGAAATTGGCGTCGCTGCCGATGGTGAAGCTGCCAACCGAAGTGACAGTCGCGAGATTCGTCAGTACATTCTCACTGGCGAAGTCGATCATCTTCGCGTTCGCGCCTGTGAGCGTAATGTTTGCGGCATCGGTGACTATGCTCGTGCCCGTCGCTCCGAATTCCAGCGTTCCGTTGACAGTGTAGGTCCCACCCGTCAAGGTTGTGCCCGAGAAGTTGAGCAGCGCGCCGCCGGCAGAGGTACCGATCTTCATCGTGTCACCGGTAGAAACGCTCAGCGTGCCGGAGTTATTCAATCCGGCCGCACTCGGAAGAATGTTGAGTATTGCGCTCTGGTCGGCCGAAATGGTTCCCGTATTTACGATTCCCATCTTTTGGATCGTGCCTGCTCCTTCGATGGTGTTGGCATTGGTCAGCGTAAGGCCGGTGGTTGCGGCGGTAATCACATTGCTCGCACTGTTTGAAAGGACGACTGTGCCTTTGCCGTTCAGGGTTACGCTGTTGCCCAGTGACAGAGTACTTGCAGTCAGTGTGATGCTGCCCGAGTTGACGATGGTTCCTTTGAGAGTCGTGGTGGTTCCAGTTGTATCCGCATAAATACCAGAGTTGTTCACGCCGTTGAGCGTGACGGCGCCCGCGTTCTCGATCACGCCGCTATTCGAGCCAACCGTGGTTGTGGTCAGCGTTCCGCCGTTGATCACGGTCCCCGCAGCAAGCTGCACCGTTGCATTCACGGTGCCGCCATTCTCGCCCAGAGCCTCGATTGTGCCGCCGGCATTATTGAACGTTCCGTTGAGCACCAGCGTGGACTGATTCGCCGCCTCCAGCGTCCCGGAGTTGGTCATGCCGGCGCCGCCGGGCTGGATGGTCAGCGTGCCGGAACTAACATTTCCATTGGCACTGATCGTACCCTTGTTCACCAGGGTTAAGGTTCCGTTGCCCAAATTTCCGTAGCCCGTGATGGTGCCACTCGAATTCGTCAGCGTGCCAGTGTCAGTGAGACCAACCTCAATCTCGCCGGTCTCCGTGCCGCCAGCATTGCCAAGCGTCAGTGTTCCGCCACCAGTCAGGGTCGCGGTCGAACTGTTGAACTTCAAAAGTCCCTGCGTAAGATTGAAGCTTCCAATATTAGTCAGAGTGCCCGTGCCGGTAATATCCAGCGTCGATCCTGTACCCGCCAGCAACACTGTGCCTGAGTTACTTAAAGTGGCGATGTTCACCAGATCGGTGCCTGTCCCATTGCCACCGCCACCGTAAATTGTGACCATCGCTCCGGACTTGTTCGTGAACGTGCCGCTTACGTTGACAGTGTTGGCGCCACCGGCGAAGCCGGTGGCGAAAGTTCCAGAATTAGTCACGCTGCCGGTAATGGAGAGTGTTGTGCTCGATGCCTGCGTACCCGAGAGCTCCACCTCCCCAGCGCTGCTGATCGTGAGCACGCCGCCAGTTGGAGTCACGGCGGTTGTCTGGTTATTCTCGAGATCCAGAGTGCCTTCAACGCTGGTCAGGTTTGCCAAGGCACTGGTCGTCGTCGAGCCGTTCTTGAGATTCAAATTTCCAAACAGCTCGATCGATGATCCCGCCGTGATGTTGGTGACGCCCTTACCTCCGCCAGTTATAGTGAGCGTCGCACCACTACCCGGTGAGGTTCCGATTTCCAGAGATCCGGAATTACTAAATGCATTCACATTCACTACATCGGTAGGCGAATACAGAATCATCTGAGCCCCGGCCGCGTTGGTAAAGGTTCCGCTGACCTTGACGGTATTCGCGCCGCCATCAAAGCCGGTGGTGAACGTGCCGGAATTAGTCACGTTACCGGTAAGGGAAAGCGTTGTGTTCGATGCTGCCGCTCCGGAAAGCTCAAGTTCGCCGTCGGAAGCGATAGTCAACGTACCGCCGCTTGGCGTGATCGCTGTGGTCTGGCCATTGCTTACGTCTAAAGTTCCGGCCACAGTTGTCAGACCTGCCAATCCATTTGTGGAGGTGTTGCTATTAACCACATTCAGTGTGCCGTTGAGCGTTATCGTCGATCCGGCCACGACGTTGGTAATGCCGGTTCCCCCGGTGATGTTCAGCGCTGTTCCGCTTTCTAAGGTCAGCGTGCCCGAGTTGCTCAGGGAGTTGACGTTCACTACGTCCCCACTCCCGTAAAGCACCAGGTTCGCTCCGGATGCATTAGTAAAGGTTCCAGTAACGGTAACCGTGTTGCCGCCGCCCGAGAATCCTGTTTCGAACGTGCCGGAATTATTCACGTTGCCGGTAAGGGTAGCGGAGCTGCCGCCCTCGATACTCAACGTTGCTCCGGAAGCATTGGTTGTGCTGCCGGTCACCTTGAGAGTTTCTCCGGCTGTCTCCAACTCGATGGTGCCGTTGTTGGTGAGGATGCCACCACTGCCGACGGTTATATTGCTGCCCGCAGTGTCGAACAGCAACGTGCCAGTGCTGCCTACAGTAAGGTTGCCCCCGCTTGCGATGGTCAAGGAATCACTAGCCACACTTTGCAGCGTCACGTCGTTTCCCGATGCAGCACCCAAGGTCAAGTCGGTGACGGTTGCACCGAGATTAAGACTGACGGTCTGGCCCGAGGAACTTGGGTTGATGGTGACGTTATAGGTTTTCCCGCCGCTATTGTTGGGAACGACTCCACCGCTCCAGTCTGATGCCGTATTCCAATTGCCGCTGCTGCTGCCGGTCCAGTTGGCTGCTGTTTGCGCGAGCGACTGGAGGCTACCCATGCTCATCAGTACGAGCAGCATTGCAACCGTTCTTATGGGTACACCTAGCTTCATCGGGTACCTTCCACGGCCAGCGGTTCGCCAGCGTGATTCTTGTTTTGAGATGACACGAATGAAATCAGTCCCTGAATCGGGCTCTATCGATCTCCGTGGGGAGGGAGACGTGAAGGATGGAATCCGGCGCACTTTCCTACTCTGCGCGTAGAGCACAATATCAGAGGTAATGCAAAAACACTAGAGTCTTTCGTTAGGAACGTTTGGTTCCAGGGGGGTTAAGGAGTCAGCACGCACGCAGGAGTAGGTTCTTGCAGACAGTGAAGATTCTTTTTGTAGAGCGCTGTTTTCGGCTCCAGCCTTCGAGCCAGAGCGAGCTCCTGCGCGGCACCGGAAGCATCGCCCGACTTGGCCAGCGCCACTCCCAATCCGTTGTGCACTGCGGCGGTTCCGGGAATGAGTTCGGTCGCTCTACGAAAAGAAGATACAGCTTCCTGGTATTGCTTCTTCTTAAAATAATCGCAGCCGAGTTGATAGTGCGCGGCAGGCATATCCGGCTGCAACCGCAACACTTTTTGGAGCTGAGCGATCGACTCGTCATAGCGGCCCATGTGGCGTAGAGCCAGAGCATAGTTGAAATGCGCCGTCAGATTCTCGGAATCGATCTGTAGCGCCTCTTTGATTTTCGCGAGTCCTTCGCGCGAATGACCCTGCTGCACCAGCGTGAGCCCCTCGTTAGCCAGCGCCAGCACACGCTGGCCTTCTTTTGCCTTGCGGCCCAACTGCTCGCTGAGGGTTGCCTCCTTGGCGGCCTCGTCTGTTTTGCCCGCGCGCCGGAGAGCGCGGCTCAATTGAAAGTGCACCGCGCCATCGCCCGGGAGCAGAGTCGCTGCCCGCCGCAACTCCTGCACCGCTTCCTCAAGATCTCCCTTTTCGCGCAGGACCAGGCCGAGATCGCGGTGCGCGGCGCCCAGAGTTGCATCCAGCTTGATGGCCAGTCTTAGTTCTTCCGCAGCTTTATCGAGATCCTCTGCCTTCAGCAGAGTGCTGCCCAGGTCCTGATGCAGGGCAGCATTTTTGGGATCAATTGCAATTGCCTTGCGAAATTCTTCTTCCGCCTTGGTGAAGTCGCCAGCGAAGGCATACAGCTCACCCAGTTCACGCAGCGCGTCGGGCTGGCGGCTGTTCAATCCCAGCGATGTTTGATAGGCCTTTGCCGCTTCGTCTCTGCGATCGGCACGGGTGAGCAGCTTGGCCAGCGACAGCCAGTTGTCCGCACTCTTGGGCGCGAGCTTCACTGCCAGCCGAAGCTGTTTTTCTGCCGCTTTCTGATCGCCCGCTTCAGAAAGCATGTCACCCAGAAATCTGCGGAAGTCCGAGTTCGTAGGTTGCAGGTCGCAGGCGCGTGCCATTTCCGCAGCTGCGTCATGCGGACGGCCTACACGCACATAGGCTTGCGCCAGGTCGTTGTGCAGCGCGGCTTCCTGCGGACGGCTGGCGACTCCCTGCTCGAAAAATGGTATGCTTTCTGCGAATCTCCCCTGTTTAAATATGGCAACACCGAGGTTCGTCACCGCTTCGATGTTGGATGGATCGGCCTGCACCGCCTGGCGGAATTGCGACTCCGCCTCCGCGGGATGGTTCTCCTGCATCAGGCGAATTCCCTCGGCATTCAGTTGTTGAGCGTGGTAGCTGGGCGTAATTTGCGGCGGGGCGACCGCCGGTACCGCGACTGCGATCAGCAACACAAGCAGCTTGGCCATAGTGGCTGGAAAAGCGGGCGAAGAATAATTTCTAACACAGAAGGATGATCGTCTTATGACCAGGAATCAGCAAGGTAGTGCCGCGATACAGATCGTTTGGGTTTTGGCGGGGATTGTAGTGATTGCCGCCGCACTCTTGATTGTCAGGAATACGCGGCCCGGCACGCCTGTGGCGTTTACCACGCCGTATCAGGCAGTCCTGATGACCAACGGCGTTGCTTACTACGGCAAACTGACAGGCTACGGCACGCCTCAGCCGGTATTGACCGATGTCTACGTAATCGTGACCCAGACCAATCCCGATACCAAGCAAACCAACAAGGGGCTGTTTAAGCTAGAGAAAGTTGAAGACCTGTATCAGCCGGATCGCATGTATCTCAATCCCAGTCAGATTCTGGGCGTCGAGCCGGTGAACACGAACTCCAAGGTGGCGCAACTGATCACGCAACAGGCGCATTAGGGTTAGCCGAAGAGCGTGGGATAAGGGCCAAGCCTGACCCACATCTGTCCCGCCAGCGCCCTAATCTCTTTCCCGCACCCGATCCTCTTCCGCCCGCATTCCCGCGCCTGCGGCGGCAGAGGATTCGGCTTGCTTCTTTTGCCAGTCCGCCTCGGCCAACATCGTGATGGATTCCAGTTTCTTCTTTTTCAAGCCGGAGTTGATCCCCGGCAGCTCTTTCTGCGCCAACTTCTGGAAGTCATCGATCACGTCTTGCAGTTCGTGACCCAGAGATTCAGTTCGTGCGACTTGATAATCCGTTGGCCTGCCGTCATATCCCGTCACCGCGCCATAAAGTTGTCCCAGCAGTTCGCGGATGCGCTCTTCACCCGTGACCATGCCACCTTCTTTTGTGGCAACAATCTTCGAGCGCAGTTTGTCACATTCCGCCGAGAGCGATTGCAGTTGCTTGCGTAACGGATCCTTCTCCGGAACTTTGGCTGCCCGTGCATTGGCCGCATCGCGCACGCTTTCGATTGCCGCCACTCCATACGTCATGTGCTCTAGCTCTTTGTAGACCTTCATGGAGAGATCGAATTGCGCCTTGCGCTCCTCGAGCGAATACTTGGCCCGCGGATCAACCGCGACATTCAGTTGTTCCGTGTAAGTTTGATCTCCTTTGGTCAGCTTCACGGTGTAGGTGCCTGGCAGCACGCGCGGTCCTTGTGCCGCTTCAAACAGCGCCGACGCCGCGGGAGCGACCGCTGGCGGCTTCACGCGCATTCCCCATCCAGCACGGTTCAATCCCCGATGCTTGCTTCCAGCCACCGTGTCCACGAGCTTGCCATCCTGATCGAAGATTTCGATTTTCAAATCGCCAAAGATGTGCCGCCCTTTCTGGTAATACGTAATCTGCGCGTCGAACGGCCGGTTTCTTCCGTGGAAGCTCTCATCGCCTTCCGGCCAGCCCCCGGTCACATCGAAATATTGGATCGCCGGCCGGCCCGGAATCAGCATCGCCTCTTTGGTCATGACTTCCGGAGTAAGCTCACGCAGCGGCGAGATGTCGTCAACGATCCAGATTCCGCGCCCGTGCGTAGCCAGCACCAGGTCAGACTCCCTCGCCTGCACTGCGATGTCATCCACTGGCACCGATGGAAAGTCTGAACCTTTGTATTGCGCCCAATGCTGGCCACCATCCACTGAAATCCAGAGTCCAAACTCCGTGCCCAGGAAGAGCACATTACTGCTGCCGGAATCTTCCTTGATCACGTGGGCAAATCCGCGCACGCCGCTCCCCTGCGCGGGCAGCGCGGTCCACGTCTGGCCGTAGTCCGTGGTCTTGTAGACATACGGCTTCACATCGCCGAACGTGTGCCGGTCGAATGTGGCGTAGGCCGTGGCTTCGTCAAAACGGCTGGCCTCAATCGTGGAAACCCACGAATTTTTTCCCAAACCGCTCACGTTCCCCACGACGTTCGTCCAGGTCTTCGCCCCATCGCGGGTGATCTGCACATTCCCATCGTCGGTCCCGACCCAGATGATCTGCCCGTTCTTGGGTGACTCCGAAATCGAGTAGATCGTGGTGTACATCTCAGCCGAAGAATTATCTACGGTGACTCCGCCGGATTCTTCCTGCTTCTGCTTTTCCGGATCGTTCGTCGTCAGGTCGGGAGAGATGCGATCCCAACTCTGCCCATGGTCACGGGAGCGGAAGAGGAATTGCGCGCCGATATAAATCGTCCCTTTCTCATTGGGACTCATGTGAATCGGAGTGTTCCAGTTGAAGCGCAGTTTCTTCTCGTTGTAATTCGGCCACGGATGGATGTCACGCGTCTCGTGCGTGTACCGGTTCACGCGGCCAATCTCACCGCCCTGCGCCTCGGCATAAAGGTAATCGGGATCGGAGGTGTCTTCAAACATCCAGAAGCCATCGCCGCCGAACATGTTTTCCCAGTTTGCGTTGGCAACCCCGCCCGGAAATGACGAAGCTCCCACCCACGAACTGTTATCTTGTAGGCCGCCGTAGACGTGATACGGGTCGGCATTGTCCACGCTCACGTGGTAGAACTGCGAAACCGGCAGGTTTAACTGGTGCTTCCAGCGGTTGCCGCCGTCGTCGCTGCGCCACAATCCGCCATCGTCGCCGGCAATCACGATGTTCGGATTCTTCGGATCGATCCATACATCGTGGAAGTCGCCATGAGCCGCGCTTGAAACATTGTTAAAAGTCTTTCCGCCATCGTTGCTGAGCAGGAGAATGAGATCCGGTTTGAAAATCTTATTCTCATCCTTCGGATCGACGATCAGATTGCCGAAATAAAATGGACGCCACACCATGTAATTGCTCGCATCGAGTTTGGTCCACGTTGCACCGCTATCGTCAGAGCGGTACAAACCTCTTCCTTTTTCCGCTTCAATGTTGGCATAGACAACCTGCGGCTTCGAAGGAGCAACCTGCACAGCGATGCGGCCATAGGGTTTCGGTGGAAGTCCCTTCGCGTTGCTCTCGTTGATCTCGCTCCAAGTCGCACCGCCGTCGGTGGATTTGAAGAGTCCGCTGCCCGGACCTCCCGAGCGGAACGTCCAACCCTGCCGCCGGAAATCCCACATCGCCGCGTAGATCGTCTTCGGGTCCTGCGGACTGCGCGCAATCATGGCGCATCCGCTCGAACCATTCACGCCAGCCAGAACTTTCTTCCAGCTCTTACCACCGTCGGTGGTCCGGAAGACTCCGCGTTCGTCGTTGTCGTCCCACAAATGCCCGGTCGCGCAGGCCACAACGTCATTGCTGTCGCCGGGATTCACCAGAATTTTAGCGATATGCTCGCTGTCTTTTAATCCGACGTTGGTCCAGTTCTCGCCGCCATCCGTTGATTTGTAAGCCCCGTCGCCCACAGACACGCTATTTCGCGTCCAAGCCTCTCCCGTGCCCACCCAGACGTTTTTTGAATTCGAGGGATCAATCGTTACCGCGCCGATCGACTGCACATCTTCGCGGTCGAACACCGGTTTGTACGTAGTGCCGCCGTTCACCGACTTCCATACTCCGCCGCTGGCGGCGCCAACGAACACGGTGATGCGCCCGTTCTCCTCTACGGCATCCACCGCGGCGATGCGTCCGCTCATCGTGGCCGATCCGATGTTTCGCGCCGGCAATCCCGAAACCGTGGCTGCATCGAAGCGATACGGAGCCTGCGCCGCGGCCAGCAAAGGTGCGCACAAAGAAGCTCCGGCGAACAACGCTGTCACTGCCCAGGAATTGCCAGTGGATGCTTTCATGTTTACGAGTCCTCTTCCACGCGAATGATTTTCGTTGTCGTCTTCAGCCCGCGAGCGAGTATTCAAAAACTCAGTGAATCCCGACCATCCCCGACTTCTTTTCCTCAGTCTTCAGCGAGGCCGGCAGATTAAAGTCCGCGGGATCGATCGGTACATTCACTTCCATCTTCTGCACCGTGGTCGTCTGCGCATCGGGATCGTTTTTCGGTCCGCTCGAAATCGAGAAAGGAAACATCACCCCTGCCACCGGTTTGTACGAACCCATCCCGATAACGCGATCCCGCACCGATCCTCGAATAAACTGCTGGATCTCTTTGCGAATTTCTATAAAGGTATCCGGGTCGAGGTAGTCGTAAATAATGTCGCCGTTCTTCAGCGTTATTTTCAGACGCAATGCGTCGTCCCCGTCAACCACGTCGTGGCCCAGGTATTCCACCGTACTTCCTTTTTCTTTGTAATCCACTAGGGGGCCGTCGAAGTCGGCGTCCAGCAGCAGGTCGCGCAGGTCATCCTCGCCCATCAGTTGCGGATCTTTTTTCCCGCCGAAGGGCTGGATCTGCCAGCCAGTCGAGCCGTCATAGGCCTGCACGGCGGTCATGCCCTGCAGCGAGAACGTCTCCCGAACCAGTTCCGGACGTTCGTTCTCCTGGCCGATGGAAGCGGTGAAGCCTCCGCCACCCTCGAATTTGCCGGTCATCCGGGTGGTTTTGATGGCCTTCATCTTCTCTAAGCCGCCCCGCGCCTGGATGTTCTTGGCAATCAGTTCGTCGGCAGTTTGGGAGGTGGAAAATGCAGCGCAGCACAGGACAGTGATCAGCACAATCACGGCATGACGCATCGGGCAGACTCCTATTGTGAGGGACTCAAGAACCCGGCAAAACGGAAACAGTACTGTACTCGGTAGTAGACGCAGCTTTCAAGTAGAGGTGAGCAAGAGACTAGACGGAGCAGTAGCTGAGAGTTCAAACGTCCGTGAATTAAAAAGCCGCTCTCGCGAGCGGCCCCATATCCCTGCTAATCCTTGTTCGTCGAGCTAGGTTCGTCCAGTTAGGTTCGTCCCGCTAGTGTGCGAACGAAAAATTTAGCCCGGTGGTAAATAGCACATCGTTATCCTTTGTGCCCTCTGGCGGGTTCGAGACATAGATATCGCTAAATTGGTTCTGCCAGCCCAGCCACTTACTGATCTTCGTCACCGTGCCGAAATCGAATTCCCCGCGATATTGGCCGGCGTAACCGCTCGACAAGTCTGGATAGATATATAACTTCTCCGTGATCACTGTGCTCTTCCCGGCCTTGTGCATGAGCTCTTCGCCGAGCGTGAGCGCCGCGAATTTGTTGGTTATGCCGTAAGAAGCGAAGGTAGGTGGAACCGTCACCGGAGTGTTCACCGGTCCGTTGGAATAAGTCTCGTGCGTGTAGTTCACGCCAGCGAGAAGGTCCAACGTGGTGTTGTCAGACTTAATGGCGTGGTAGCCCAGACCTCCGCCGTACACGCCTCGCAGGTCGAGATCCTGCAGAGCGTTGCTCATGAAGTCTGCGCCCACAAAGGCGAATGTCCGCGGCCCGAAATTCCGGTCGTATCGAATCCCGGAAGTGATGAGGTTGGCTACCGTGCTGGGTGTGGCTAAGTCGTTGTCGGTATAGATGGAACTCAAGTACAGGGTAATTTTATCGTTCAAAGTCGCGTGGGCGGCGTTGATGGCCAACGCCAGGTTTTCGGTTTGACTGTTGCCGCGCGCGAGCGAGAAGCCCACGTTGGCGCCGCCATTCCATCCACGCAGCAAGCCGGGATGCAGCGACTTATCGTAGGCATCCTGCTCGGCGTCATTGCGTATCAGCACGACATTGGCTGCCGGAACCTCTACCGTGCCACCGCTCTTGGTGGCGACCTCGATCTTTCCGTCGCTGGAAGTTACCGGGCCGACGACGGTCTTCTTATCCGAAGTGGTCACGTGCAATTCTTTCTCGGTTGTGATCTGTGTGATCGCGGCAAACTGGACCGTAATGTCTCCCGCGAACTCAGTGTGCAGCACCAGAGTCTTGCCATCCGACTTCACGATGGTACCGGTGAGGTGGTCACCATTCTTTAAGATGATCTGATCGGCGTAACCCGCCGACGCTAGTCCCAGAAGCGCAACCAAAACAACAAATTCCACTTTACGCAACACTGCCTACCTCCAGATTTTTGAGTCAGCTTTCGCTCAAATGCCTTGGAACAAATATCGAATAGGCCTATTCACTAGACCCATATTGATTAAACCCCGGGAATTACCTGGAACGGGAAAAACAACGACGAAGCGGCCTTCGACGCAGAAGGTATGTCTTCAAGCTGTTAGAACCTGAACTCGCTCAGCTCTTTGTTTCCTTGGATTCGGAGGTCTTGTTCTGCTCGGTCGACGCCTGTGCCGTGGGATTATCCTTCATGCCCTCTTTCAGGGCGCGAATCCCCTCGCCCAGTCCCTTGCCCAGTTCAGGCAACTTCTTTGGGCCGAAAACCAGCAGGGCGATGGCAAAAATGATGATCAGGTGCATCGGTTGAAATAAACCTTCAAGCATAAGAACCTCCGAGGAGAACACTACCGCTTTCTTATACGCTACTGGACCGGCAAGGGGAAGTCAAACGCCTCTAGGGCCCAGATCAGGCCTCGTCACAACGCATCCATTACCTCCGTGACCTTACCTTCGGGTCGCCCGGCGGATTAGTGTGGAATTGGGCAGTTAGAGGGCAATACCGCAGTGCCCGCAACCATCAAGCAACCCTAAGCCGTCGCCGGAGAGTTGAGTGAAGCGCAAAGGCCTGTCAGTTTTTCTGGTTCTTCTGGGAGTGACTCTTGCTGCCTCGGCGAGGGATAGTCAGCCGGTAAATACTGTTCAGTTGGTGGCCTGGCTGACGGCCGGTGTGTCCAGCAACCACCTGGTTCGTATCATTCAGGAACACGGTATCGCAAGCCATCCCGGCGAGCAGCAGATTCATCAACTGGAATCCGCCGGTGCTGATGCAACTCTGATCCGCACACTCACCAGCTTGAAACCGTCCGGCCCCGCGAAATCAGAAACGTCCGAGATCCCTGCGATTCTGCTGCAGGCCGCATCCGATGCCCGCGCCCAGCGCTTCCATCAAGCCGAACTTGCTCTGCGCCAAGCCATAAACTCTGACCCGCAAAATGCCGCGTTGCACTTCGCTCTGGGCACGATGCTCCGTCAGCAGGAGCGCTGGGACGATGCCATCGACGAGATCACGCTCTCCGCACAGCTTATGCCGGATTTCCCCGAGAACCACAGCACTCTGGCATACATTTTCTATCGCCTCGATGACGCGTCCGACGCAATCGCCGAAGCCCGCACCGCATTAAGCATGGATCCGCAGAACGCCGAGGCGTTTCAGTTCCTAGGACTTGCCCAGTTCTCCGACGGGCAATACGGCGCTGCCGTTCACGCCTTCGAAGAATCTCTGGCCCACGATGCTGATAACCCCGATACTTATTACGATCTCGGCATCACCCTGCACGCCAACGGCAACCTGCCCGCCGCTGTCACCGCCTATCGTCATGCGATTCAGTTGAACGGAGCTTTCTGGGAAGCACATTCCAACCTGGCGTTGATTTTGCACGAGCAGAATAAGTTTGATGAAGCTATCGTTGAATATCGCGAAGCCAAGCGCCTTGCACCCGAGGAAGCTTCGGTTCGCAACAACCTGGGTAACACTTATTGCGATAAGGGTGATTTCGACGCCGCCATATCCGAACTGAGTGAACTTTATCGCCAGCATCCTGAGTGGGAACAAGGGCACGGCTGCCTGGCTCGCGCCTACATGTCGAAAAAGAACTACGGGAACGCCATCAGCCAACTGCAATTGGCAGTTCTTCAAAATCCCACCGGTTCCTCTGAACACCGCATCCTCGGCGAAGCTCTGTTACTGGATGACAAACTGGAAGAAGGCGTGCGCGAGTTGCGCCTGGCCGTCGCGCTTAATCCCGATTCCGATACCGCGCACCATGCTCTGGGCACGGCTCTGTTCCAGCAGCAGCAACTGGCTGCGGCGGAAAAGGAATTCCGCGAGGCCATTCGCCTCAATGCTTCTCCGGACAACCACTATTCTCTTGCAGCCTGCTTGATGACCATGGACCGTTATGAGGAAGCTCTAACGGAACTCGATACCGCAGCGCAGATGGATCCGGATCGTACCCTTTACCGCGCCCGCCGCGATGAGCTCAGGAAATTGATGCAGGCAAAAGAGCCGAGCATCCGGTAACTAATGCTCGGTAAGTGAAGACCGCTAGGACAGTACCAGGCAGTGCACTCCCGGCATATGGGGGCAGCCTGCCGCACTGCTTACACTGAAATCTGGAATCCTGCGCCAGCAGGCCCATACAAAGAACAAAGCCACGCACCACGCATTTGGGAGGTTGATTTATGGAGCCCACTTCCGCCGCAGCCGCCAAGCCTGCTAAGTCTGCAATCCCGCAGCCAGCAAGCATTATCGAGGTTCGCAACACGGAGGTTCGCAACGAGGTCCGCAGTGACTTGCGCAACGCGGTTCGGAGCGCCGGAGCCGCCGAGCGCAGCTCCACCGGCTATGGTCTGCCGTGCGCCAACTGCCGTCTCTATTATCCCGCCAACCTGGACGTCTGCCCCGCCTGCAACTGCAAAGAGCGGGTTTCCCCCAAAGTGGCCCGGGCGATTCCGAAGGTGCAGCCCGCTGCCGAGCCAGTGCCGGACACCGCCGTGGTGGAGCAGGAGAGAGAAGCTTTCCTGAAACAGTTCAAGTCTCAAGTTTTCGCGGCACCTGCCGACGTGGCGATTTCGCCGGGTATTTGCACTTTGGGAGAACACCACAGTCAAGGCGCCGAGGCGGCTTCAATCTGCAAGCCCTGTTACGACCGTCTGCAGGAGCGTGTGGATGTGTGCGAAGCCGCACTGCATATCGACCTGAAAGAAGCAGCGCAGATTATTTATGACGCCGTATGGGCTGATCCTTCCGACCCCAGCAAGACCTACACCAACGCGGCCAGCGCTCTAATCGGTGAATTGCGCAAGCGCTCCGGCATCGCAAACGTCATCGGCCTGTTCCAGCCGTTGGATAACTAAATTAGATAATTGAAATTGCCGGAACCCAGAGAACACCTATTCCGGTTTCACCGCGACCCACTTCCTTCCGGCGTATAGCTTGTAGCCTGCCCCATCCTCGACCAATTTCAGTGGCACCGGCCGTTTCAGCTCCGAATCGGTTTGGAAAGGCACGCTGAGCAAGTCTTCATTGGCCACATTCATGACCACAAACTTGTCCGCTGCAAAACCAAAGCCGTATTGGCCAGCAGCAAGTTCGCTCCCGCCGATGTTAAGTTTGGCTTCAGTAATCAGCAGTCCCTGATATTTTTGCTGAACCGCGGTGGAGTACCCGGAAGCGTCGACCAGCGCGCCAAATATCATTTTGCCGTCGGCAGTCTGAAATCCCGCAGAGTTCCGCAACTGCGTGGGTGCTTTCTGCCCGGCAAAGAAAAAGTCCGTTGGAACTATTTTCTTGAGTTCATCGCCGCTCAGCAGGTGCTGCGCTGCCTTCTGGGCAAGCCCTGAGGTTAACAGCATGCCGATAACAGCTAAGACTGCCGTAGAACGAACATTCTTCATTAGTTTGTCCTCGATCGATGTGTGAAAGTAAGCTACGAGAAATCTAACCCTTTTGATCGGCGGGGACAAATTTGTCGAATTCACTTTGTCCGCAAGATTCGGATAGCCCGCTGATGCATCAAGATCTTAGGCTGTCATCACTATGACATTCACCAACATGACTTCCCCAGTGATGACTGCGAGTGCCATACTCGCAGAGGAACCAACGAACGAAATGCCAGCCGCGCGTTCTAACTCGTCAAAGCCGGCCAGCCTCGGGCTGAGCAGCAGCAAGCCCGATGGCGATCGCCCAAAAGATCGCCCCAAAAATGATCGCCGAAATGACGACGAGTGCTGGAACGCGGTTGTCGCGCGCGACTCCGGCCACGACGGAGCGTTCGTGTTCGCAGTCTCTTCTACCGGCGTTTATTGCCGGCCATCCTGCGCGGCGCGCCGTCCGCGGCGCGAGAACGTGACGTTCTATTCCCGTCCCGAGCAGGCGGAGAAGGCTGGTTTTCGCGCCTGCCTGCGGTGTAAGCCGAGAGCGGCCAGCGGCAATCCGCAATCGGATGCGGCGAAAGAAATCTGTCGCTACATTGAGCAGCATCTGGATGAGCCGGTCACGCTCGAGCGGTTAGGTAAAGTGTTTCGGCAAAGCCCGTTTCATCTGCAGCGCCGCTTCAAGGCCGCGCTCGGAATCACGCCGCGTGAGTATGCTGATTCCTGCCGCCTGCGCCAACTCAAGCGCAACCTGCAGGCCGGAGACAACGTGACCCGAGCCATGTATGACGCCGGTTACGGCTCCAGCAGCCGGCTCTACGAGAAGACTGCGTCGCAGCTCGGCATGACGCCTGACAAGTATCGCCGTGGTGCCGTCGCGGCGACGGTTCGCTATGCCATCTCCGACTCGCCGCTGGGACGCATGTTGATCGCGGCAACCGAACGTGGCGTCTGCGCCATTCAGTTCGCCGCTTCCGATGGCGAATTGATCGAAGGCCTAAGGCACGAATTCCCCTTCGCCCAGCGCAAGCCCGATGAAGGCGGATTGCAAGCCTGGGTCGCGGCATTGCTGCGGCAAATGGCGGGCAAAGAGTTGAATACCGCATTGCCTCTCGATATCCGCGCCACGGCCTTTCAGCGGCGGGTTTGGACTTATTTGCAGTCGATCCCCTTCGGCGAGACAAGGTCTTACGGTCAGGTCGCAAAAGCGATTGGCCAACCCACTGCCAGCCGCGCCGTAGCGCGTGCCTGCTCCACAAATCCTGTGGCAGTCGCGATTCCGTGCCATCGCGTGGTCCGTGGAGATGGGGACAGCAGCGGCTACCGGTGGGGTGTAGAGCGCAAGAAGGCGCTGCTGGAGATCGAGCATCAGGGACTGTAAGCGAGCGAATCAGGCGTGATATTCTATCTCTACCAGCTGCGTACCGTTTTGGCGGAAATTTCCCCGCAGTTTCAGATGAACGCTTCCTGAAGCAGCTTCCCAGTTGAAGCGCAGAAGAAGAGAAACCAGAAATCATGCTCTCAG
Organism: uncultured Acidobacteriaceae bacterium; assembly: GCA_963838015.1. Taxonomy (GTDB): domain Bacteria; phylum Acidobacteriota; class Terriglobia; order Terriglobales; family Acidobacteriaceae; genus Sulfotelmatobacter. The sequence goes on from CAWIPG010000005.1 coordinate 111,120, forward strand.
TCAGCAATGTTTCCATGCGCTACGGCGCAAAAATTCTGTTCGACGAAGTCTCCACGGCGTTTACGCCGGGCAAGCGCTACGGCCTCACCGGGCCTAACGGCGCGGGTAAATCCACGTTCATGAAGCTGCTCAGTGGGGAGTTGGAGCCGCAAAAAGGCACGGTGGTGCGTCCGCGAAAAGTTGGCGTTTTGAGCCAGGATCAATTCGCTTTCGATGCCTTCTCCGCGATCGATACCGTCATCATGGGCAACAAGCGCCTGTGGGCGGCGATGCAGGAGCGCGACGCGATTTATTCCAAAGCTGACATGACCGACGAAGACGGCATGAAGCTTGGCGAACTGGAAGGCATTGTTGGCGAAGAAGACGGCTACACCGCGGAGAGCGATGCGGCGATCCTGCTCGATGGCCTGGATATTCCCGAAGAAGCGCATGCGCGGAAGATGAGCGAATTGCAGGGCGGACAAAAAGTTCGCGTGCTGCTGGCGCAGGCGTTGTTCGGGCATCCGCAGGCGTTGCTGTTGGATGAACCTACCAACAATCTTGATTTGGATTCGATCCACTGGCTGCAGGGATTTCTGAACACCTACGACGGCGTTGTGATTGCGATCTCGCACGACCGGCATTTTCTAAACAGCATTTGCACCCACATCGCCGATATCGATTACGAGACCATCATCACATACACCGGATCGTACGACGAAATGGTGCTGGCCAAGACGCAAGTGCGTTCGCAGATCGAATCGCAAAACGCGCAGCGCGAGAAAAAGATCTCGCAGTTAAACGAATTCATCGCGCGGTTTGCTGCCGGCACGCGATCAAGCCAGGTGCAATCGCGGCGCAAGGAAGTGGAGCGCTTGCAAGTAACGGAACTGGCCAGGTCGAATATTCAGCGGCCTTACATCAAGTTCGAGCAGAAGCGGCCATCAGGAAAACACATTCTTGAAATTGAGCACCTCGGCAAGACTTACGGCGACAAGCCAGTCATCCGCGACTTCACCGCGAGCATTACGCGCGGAGAACGAATCGCGCTGATGGGACGCAACGGAGCAGGGAAGACCACACTGGTGAACGCCCTGCTGGCGAATTCGCCGACGACGCCGGAAGCGGAATTGCGCAAAACCAGCGGCTACGACGGAGCGTTTGTAGATGCGGGAAAAGTAACCTGGGGACACGAGGCCTCGATTGGATATTTTGCCCAGGATCATCGCGGCCTGATCGAAGGCGGCATGACGGCGCTGGAGTGGCTGCATCAGTGGGATCCTGCGGCTGTCGGCGAAGACATTCGCGGACTGCTCGGGCAGATGCTGTTTGCCCGCGAGGAAGCGACGAAATCCACCAACGTTCTTTCCGGCGGCGAAGCCGCGCGCTTGCTCTTCTGCAAGTTGATGTTGCAGAAGCCGAACGTGCTGGTGCTCGACGAACCTACAAACCACCTCGACCTCGAAGCCATCAATGCACTAAATATTTCCCTCCAGCGATATCAGGGAACGGTGCTCCTCGTGACCCACGATCACGATTTGATCGATGAAGTCGCAACGCGGATTTGGCATTTCGAGAGCGATCACAAGCTCACGGATTTCAAGGGAACCTACGAGGAATATCAGGCTGCAGTGGCGGTGTAGACGAAACCAAGGTTCCTCGCTGCGCTCGGAATGACAACGCTGAGGGGCTCTGTGGGGACAGCCGCCTCGGCTGTCCGTCGAGCGAAGCTCGATTGCACCATTTCCGTTGCATGTAAATCATCCAGGTTCTCCACAGATTTCCACAAGGGTTTGCTGTTGCGTTTGGGACCGCAAGTTGCGCATAATGGCGCGTAATGTTTGCTGCGCCGTAACCGGCGCGGGAAGTTGCTTATCGTCGTGTACAGTCGAGCCGATTTACTTAGAATTCTTCACCTCACGCCGCGCCAGTTGGCAAGCTGGGAGCGGGCGGAGTTGATCGCCGCCGCAACGACCTATTCTTTTTCCGACCTGCTGAAGATCAAAAAAGTACGCGACCTGTGCGCCATGCGCGTGCGTCCGGCGGTGATTAGGCAATCGCTGGAGGCCATGCAGCAGCGGGCCTCGGGGATGGGAAATCCGCTGCTCGATGCCGGAACCTCATACTCGAATAAACGCCGCGTGGCCTTCCGTCATGAAGGCCGGCTGCTGGAGCCGATCGCGGGACAGTTCGTGATGGATTTTGCGACGCGGGAAAAAGTTGTAACCAGCACGCCCATTCCGACTCCCGAGCCGGGGCCGCAAGAGAACGAGGCTGCCTCCTGGTTTGCCCGCGGCATCGTGTTGGAAGAGGATCCGGCCACGCAAACCGAGGCGCTAGCGTCTTACCAGAAAGTGCTTGAGTTCCAGCCCGACCACGCCGCCGCGCACATCAACCTGGGAACGCTTTATTACAACCGCCAGGATTTCACCCTGGCGGAAAAGCATTATCGTGCCGCCATGCAGGCTGACCCTCGCTACGCTCTGGCTTATTTCGATCTGGGCAACGTTCTGGACGAAACCGGCCGCGTGCAGGAAGCCATTCAGACCTACAAAATGGCGATCCAACTCGCCCCCACCTATGCCGACGCGCACTACAATCTCGCGCTCGCTTACGAAAAAACCCGCGAGCCGCGCAAGGCGTTAAAACACTGGCAGGCATACGTAAAGCTCGATACCACCGGGCCATGGTCCGTCCATGCGCGCAATCAGATTCAGCGCATTCTGCAGGCCGACACGCTTAAGTTGGTGCATACGCGTCGCGGGTAGGGTAGTGTCCTAGCAATTTAGGACACTACCGCAGGTAGTGCATTCTCTCCTTCAGTCTTGAACAATGCTAAAATTCAGGGTTTGCCATTCCTGCATTTGAAGGTGCTCTCATGTCCGAGACGACCCTGCAATCTGCCGTTCCCACGCCCCTAACCACCCTCACCGAAGACGAAATCCTTTTCCGCGACAACATTCGCCAGTTCGCCGACGATAAGATCCGTCCGCTGGTGAAGGAGATGGATGAGAAAGGCATCTTCGAGAAAGATCTTCTCCATGAATTCTTCCAGCTCGGGCTGATGGGGATCGAAATCCCGGAGCAATACGGTGGAAGCGGCGCTAAGTTTTTCGAGGCAATCCTGGCGGTCGAGGAATTGTCGCGCGTTGATGCATCCGCAGGCGTGGTCGTCGACGTGCAAAACACGCTGGTCAACAATGCTCTTCTGCGATATGGCAACCCGGAGCAGAAGAAGCGTTACCTGCCGAAGATGGCAGCCGAGACCCTGGGCGCCTATGCGCTGAGCGAAGCCGGCTCCGGCTCCGACGCTTTTGCCTTGCAAACGCGCGCCGAACTCAAAGGCAGCGACTATGTAATCAACGGCCGCAAGCTCTGGATTACCAATGCCAAAGAAGCGGGATTATTCATCCTGTTCGCCACCATCGATCCCGCGGCGGGATACAAAGGCATCACCGCATTTCTGATAGAAAAAGATTTTTCCGGATTCGGCGTGGGCAAGAAAGAAGACAAGCTGGGCATCCGCGCCTCGTCAACCTGCGAATTAGTTCTGGAAGATTGCCGTGTGCCCAAAGAAAATGTGCTGGGTGAAGCCGGCAAAGGATACAAGATCGCGATCGAAACTCTGAACGAAGGCCGCATTGGAATTGGCGCGCAGATGATTGGCCTGGCGCGCGGGGCCTGGGAGTTTGCCGCGAAGTATGCGCAGGAGCGCAAGGCGTTCGGCAAGGCCATCGCGGAGTTTCAAGGCATCCAGTTCCAGATTGCTCAGATGGCCACCGAGATCGAGGCTGCCCGCCTCATGGTATACAACGCGGCCCGCATGAAAGATGCCGGCGTGAACTTTGTAAAGGAAGCGGCGATGACCAAGCTCTTCGCCTCGCAGGTGGCCGAGCGCGTGACTTCGCTCGCCATCGAAATCTACGGCGGCTACGGCTTCACCAAAGATTATCCCGTGGAGAAATACTGGCGCGATGCCAAGATCGGCAAGATTTACGAAGGTACATCCAACATGCAGTTGGCGACCATCGCTAAACTTTTGCTAGGGAAATAGAATCTAGACGTTCCTTATTCGGAGCAGTCTTGAATTCTTGCCACACCCCGAAAGCCCCTCCGGACGGGCGTTTCGGCCCGCTTCCAGACGCCCACCCGTTAGTTGTCAGTGCTCAATATGTGCATTGAGTTGCACTTTGGACCCAACACAAACAATCTCTAACTGCGGTTAACCCAAGCAAATTCAGTGCTTTCCAGCCGCTCCGCCCATTGGCGGATAAGCTGCAATCTCCGGTTATGCCTGCTGTTGTGGGGCAGACGCAAGACTGGGGTGGCGCTTGACGACTTTGTTTGGCAGCACAGTAGTGACGCCGATTGCCGTTCCGAAAAAGAAACGCAGTCTGATGCCATTGCTCACGGTGGTTTTTCTCGCTTCCTACGGCTTGATGACGATGCTCATCGTCGAGCAGGGCACCACCATCCAGGCGCAACACAATCTGATTCAGGTTTTGCTCGTCGACAGCAAGGACCTCTGGGCGTTGAGGGGCAAGGCCGTCGGCGACAAGGCAGCTCAGGCTCGAGCGCAAGCACAAGCCCAAGGTTCCGTGACCCAAGCACCCAAGACTCAATCCCCGACGACCCAGGGGCAATCTCCTTCGGTTCAGGTTCCATCAACCCAAACTCCGTCAACCCAGGCAGTACCGCGGCACCATTTGCAAAGCCGGACTGGAAAAAGCGCGAAGCCCAAGACCCAGCTTCCGCCCATGCCGGCTTCGGATTTAAGTGATCAGCGCCGCGCTCTGATTACGATTTAATTCCCAGGTTTCAGCAGTAAGTGTGCAGTTTTGCAGTACGTAAGAAATGAAGGCTCTGACCCTAGCCTTGATGTTTAGTCTGACGACGGCGCACCCGGCACCACCGGTGCGCCGTCCGTCAGGCGCCGTGGAGCACCGCTCTACCACCGGACGCTGGTACTTTGCCGCCAGCGGTCACGCCGTCTACTGCTATGGACCGGTGATGACCCTGCCCCAAGCAAACGGAGACTTGCAAAAAGTTGCCACCTTCTGCCGCGACGGCAAAACCGTCGTGCCGTTGAAAGATTAGCCTCGCCTCTTTCCCAATCCCATTAGCTCAGCAAAATGCTCCGCTGCTCCGCGCCTTGTACACTGATCAGGCATGCCAGAACTTCCTGAAGTTGAAACCATCGCCCGCGGCTTGGCCAAGCGCGTGTCGGGAGATGTGATCGAATCCGTCTGGCTGGGGCAGAAGCCCGAGCCGCTGAAGTCGCCGGCGCAGGAGATCGCCAGCGTGCTCGATCACAGCCGCATCGCCACTGTCCGGCGCATGGGCAAGCACATTGTCTTTGATCTTGAAAAAGATGGTGTAGAGCGGGCGCCCACGCCCGCTAAAAGCCGGCACTCAAAACCGGCGCGTAAGAGGTCGACACCCAAACCTGGACGGCCTTCCGTCGCGCCGTACGCAGCGGTAGACGAGGCCGTCCACCCCACCCAAACCCGGGCACAATTTATCGTTCACCTGGGCATGACCGGACGCCTGCAGGTCAGCGAACCGCAGGCAGAAATCCAGAAGCACACCCATGCGATTCTGAAACTGGCCTCGGGCAGGGAATTGCGTTTTGTCGATCCCCGCCGCTTCGGACGGCTGAGCGTTGCCCGCGCCGACTTCGAAGCCACCGGCATTGAGCCGCTGGAGGCCGATCTCGATCGCTTCCTGGCGTTGTTTACCGGACGCAAGACGCCGATCAAGAGCGCCCTTCTCAACCAGAATCTGCTGCGCGGCGTGGGAAACATTTATGCCGACGAGTCTCTATTCCGCACCGGAATCCGCCCGCGTCGTCGCGCTTCAACCATCACGCGCGACCAACTGGCGAAGCTGCTTACTTCGGTGAAGGAAGTTCTGAAGGAAGCGATCGCACTCGGCGGCTCATCCATTTCAGACTATGTGGATGCTGACGGCGAAGAAGGATTCTTCCAATTGCAGCACCGAGTTTACGGCCGCGAAGGCGAGCCCTGCCTAGTCTGCAAGACGCCCATCAAGCGTATCGTGATCGCCGGACGCAGCAGCCACTACTGTTCCAAGTGCCAGAAATAAACAATCATCAATGAAAAGCGCGTTCTGCAGCAATTCTGCTAATCTTCTTCTCCATGCCTGATTTTTCCATCGGAGTCGACCTCGGCGGTACCAACCTGCGCATTGCTGCCGTCAGCGACGAAGGTCAGCTTTTCGAGAAAGTTACGCTCGGTTCCAAGAGCGCCCCTGGTAGGGACCACGTCATCGATCAGATGTGCGAGGCAATTCAGCATTTGTCCGCCAAGTTCGCGGGGACAGGAAAATTTCTAGGAGCCGGCATGGGCATACCCGGCATCATTGACCTGCAAGCAGGAACGGTGCGCAAGTCGGCGAATCTTCCGGGCTGGGAAGATTATCCAGTGCGCGCGGAGATCGAACGCCGTCTGGGAGCGCGGGTTGTCATCGACAATGACGGCAACGTGGCCGCGTTCGGTGAGCAGTGGCTGGGCGCTGCCCGCGGTGTACCAAATATGGCGGTGGTCACGCTGGGCACGGGAATCGGCGGCGGGATCGTGCTGGGCGGAAAAATCTGGCACGGCATGACCGGCATGTCGGGCGAGTTCGGTCACATGACTCTCGAACCTGAGGGCTATCCCTGCGGCTGCGGCAGTCACGGATGCGCCGAACAATATGCCTCCGCCAGCGCGATTGTGCGCATGGCGCGCGAAGCGATTTCCAGCGGTGAAGCGCCGTCGCTCGCCAATGCCGCCTCATCGGACGCCGCGTTCGGCGCGCAATCGATTTACAACCTGGCAATGCAGGGCGACGAACCCGCCCGGCGAATCTTCCGCACGTTCGGCCGCTATCTCGGCATCATGCTCGGTGGCGCGATCAACATTTTAAATCTTGATATGTTCGTAATCGGCGGAGGCGTTTCCAGCGCATGGGATGCTTATGCGCCGAGCATGTTCAAGGAATTACGGGAGCGGTCTATCGTCTATGCCGCGACCGCGCCCGCCGATCCGCTAAGCGACGAGTCTTCGGGGCAAAATGGCCGGGCCGAACGAAAAACCATCGTCACCCGCGCCTTGTTAGGAAGCGATGCCGGACTCTACGGAGCGGCGCGCATTGCGGTGATGGCCGGCTAGAACGCCCTCGCACCTCCGCTTCTCGTTAATCCTTGTCGGGTGCTTCCTGCGGTCTCGGGTCATTGATAAAAAAATCCGCATTCTTGGGAGCGGGGATGGCCGCGAATTTTCGCGGCGGTTGATTCAAATGGAAGAATGCCCTGAGATCAGTGGTGGAACGGCTATCGGCAAAGCCAAGTTCCCCTTCGCGGAGGCCGAGATTGGCAAAATTAAACTCGGTGAAGCGCAGCATGCTGCCAAAATCATACCGCCCGTTATCAACGTAACCTGGGTTGGTATAGGCGGAGACGACAATCATAGGAACACGGAATCCGTATTGATAGTCACCTTCCACGCCCCCCAGAATCGTCGGGGGCTCGTGATCGTACCACCCGCCCCAATCGTCCCACACAATAAAGATTGCCGTGTCCTGCCAATAGGTATAAGCCCTGTTGTTTATGGTGTCAGTGCACTTGCTGTTTCCGATGGTATTCACAACCGATGCCACCCATGAGGGCCCACCTCCATCGTTGACGCTGGCGTGGTCGGAGTTTGCCGCAGTCGGAGTCACCCAGGTCATATCGTGGAAATTGCAGTTACGCAGATCGGTGAGCACCTGTGCGGGGTGAAGAGGGTCGACGTGCGTGCCAAACCCGGTGCACTTTCCATCGCTGGGCAAACAGATGTGCTCGATCGCATTGGGTGCGGTCCAGTAGGAATCCTCGCCCGCCGCGTAGTACTTCCAATCGGTCACCAGGTCGGCCATCGTCTGATGTTCAAAACACGGGTAGATCAAGATATCTTCCACGCCGTAAGGAGGCGGAGTCGAACTGGGCGAAATCACTCTGACGGTCGTCGAGGCCTTAGATGCGCATCCTACTGGGGCGGAGCCTGGGGTATTCTCCGCCGCAAAGATCCCTTCGGCGTCGTCTGACCGGCTGGGCGCCGAAGTCCCGCCAAAAATAAATTGATGCGCCGGGAAGCTTGGTCCCTGATTGGTTTGGAACATGTAGTTCGCCCAGCCATACTGCGTCGCAAGAGCAAGATACGGATCCAGAATCCCGGTCGAATTGTCGACGTACTTGAATTGCGGGTTTGTGGGGCACGTGTCGCCTGTATTCGCATTGCAAGGGATACGGGCAGCGCCATCCATTCGGCACCTTGCAGGGGCGCCGGCAACCATGTCGCACATAAAGTTGAACGCGTCGTGCGAGTGGTCCAAATCGTAAGTGTCGGCCAGGGCCACGGTCGAGGGCGTAATAGTTCCAGTCTTGGTCACCCAATTCGAAGTTTGAATATCGTAGGGTGCCATGGGGGTCGGCGGTACGGCACATGCTCCATAGGGAGGCGAGCACAGGCCTTGAAAAAGGTTATCCGGCGTGCGGTTTTCCTGAACGATGACCACCACGTGTTTAAAGTTGAAGAGCTGGGCTTGTGCTGTTACCGCCGCCGCTATCATCAGGGGGAAGAACAGCAATCTGGACGCAAGTCTCATGACAACACTCCTCGGGCGAAGGCAATCCGGAGAACCAGACTAGGGGATGGAGTTTCTAAACCGAACGCGCGGGGGCTTCACGAACGGACAGATTAACTAAAATTATCGACTGGCGGCCCACTCATGTCAAATCGGTGCTGGGTGCGGGTCTTGCGTGGATTGATCCAAAAACGGGAATCGAAATTCTTATAACGATGTCCGCACCATACACGCCGGTGGGATCGGGCAACAGTTAGCGCGCCAGCGTTGAATCCCCATGGCCGCCTGTGGAGCGATGCGCCTCAAGCCGGCGCACTGCCTGCAACAAAGCCTGGTTCTGCTCCGGCGTGCCAATCGTCACGCGAATGCAATTCGGCGCGCCCCAAGGTCCCAGCGGACGTACAGCCACGCCTTCATCCTGCAGAACGCCGGCGAAAGCCGCAGCGTCTTCGCCCAGATCGCAGAACAGAAAATTCGCTGAGGTAGGAACCACGCGGAAACCAACCGCGGATAATCCCTCACTGAGAATTCGAGACTGCACGGCGTTGCTTTCCACGACGCGCTGAATGTAGTGCTGGTCGTCGAGCGCTGCCATTGCCGCCACCTGCGCCACCGACGATACGGAAAATGTGTTGCGCATGCGCGCACAATAACCCAACAACTCCGCCGGGCCTAGACCGTAGCCCACGCGCAGGCCGGCCAGTCCGTGAGCCTTTGAAAAAGTCCGCAACACGACCACGCTCGCGCCCTGGCGGACATATTCCAGCGAGTTCGAATACTTGATTTTCCGCAGCGCCGCAAAATGCGTTGCGAATTCGTAGTAAGCCTCATCCAGAACCAGAACCACATGGCCGGGTAGCCGCGCCTGAAAGCGCTCCACTACGTTCGCTTCCAGCATCGTGCCCGTAGGATTATTGGGGTTTGCGAGGAATACGATGCGCGTGTTCGAGTCGATCGCAGCAAGAAGCGCCTCCGGATCCAAGGTGTCTTCTCCAGAGCGCATAGGTGTTTGCACCAGATGCGCACCTGCCGCCTGCACCGCCATCGAATACACGATGAACGAGCGCTCGCTAGTCACCGCGTTGAGGCCGGGCGCAAGCAGCGTCTGGCAGAGCAGGCTCAGCATCCCAGTTGAACCTGCAGTCACCAGCACGTGCTCAGGCGGCAAGCCGTGATGCGCAGCCAGTTTGTGGCGCAACTGGGTACAGTCGTCTTCAGGATAGGAGTTCACCGCGCTCAGAGCGTTCCTCATGGCACTAACGACGCGCGCCGAGGGACCGAAGGGATTTTCGTTGGAATCGAGCCGGATAAGCTGTAACGGGCGCTGCAACACGGCGGGTGCCGTGGTGGGTGCGGCTGAGCTCATCTCGCGGGCGGGCCTGGAAACTAGATCAAAAAAACGGCTCATGCTTGCCGCTCATCATGCCACGGAAGGCTTCGTCTTCGCTATCGGTTTATTGCATGCCGTGCGCAGTCGATCAACTTCCTGCAGAGTCAATGCGCGGAATTGCCCGGTTGGAACATCGAGCGTGAGCGGTCCGTAGCGGACGCGCTTGATCTTTTCCACGTGATGCCCGACTTTTTCAAACATACGCCGGATCTCGCGATTGCGCCCTTCGATCAACGTAACTTCATACCAGGGATTGTTCGCTTCTTTCACCAAGCGGATTAGAGCTGGCGCTGTCCGCACTCGTCGGCCGTCTTCGGTCGCAATCGAAACTCCGCCGCGCAATTTTTCGAGCGCGTCATTGCTCGGGGTTCCCGCCACCTTCACAACATAGGTCTTAGGCACCTGCGATGCCGCCTTCATCAACTTGTTCGCCAGCGCGCCATCATTGGTTAAAAGCAACAATCCCTCGCTGGCATAATCCAACCGCCCCACTGGATACACCCGCTTCTTCACGCCGCGGATCAGTTGCATTACCGTTGGCCGATTTTCCGGATCGCTCACCGTGGTGACGTAGCCTTTAGGTTTGTTCAGCAGCAGGTAGACATGCAGTTGCGCACCCTGCAGCAACTTTCCATCCACGCGAATGTGGTCAGTATCGGGATCGGCCTTGCTCCCAAGCTCCGTCACCACCGCCCCATTCACCTTCACGTGGCCGGCACTGATCAGTTCTTCGGCCTTGCGGCGGGAAGCGATTCCGGCTGCGGCAATGATTTTTTGTAGGCGTTCAGCAGGCATGTGAAAAACCAGGGTGTTGATTCGTATCAGGGCATGGCTTCAGCCATGCCGCAACTTCGGTAAGAGAATGACGCCTTTAGGCGCTGGACTTTATGTCGGACTCCGCGATTTCTTCCGGCTGCCCAGAGTCGGTTTGCGGCTGCGCCGCATCTTCCGCCGGAATCAACTCACTCTGGAACGATTCCGCCACCAGCTTCTCGAACTCTTCCATGCTGGGCAGCTCGTTCACATCCTTCAAACCAAAACGCATCAGGAACTCTTTGGTCGTCTTATAAAGAATCGGCCGCCCGATCACTTGCTTGCGCCCCGCCGTCGTGATCAGCTTGCGATCCAGCAGCGTGGCAATTACGCCGCCCGAATCCACGCCGCGAATCTCATTGATCTCCGGCACCGTGGCCGGCTGCTTATAAGCGATCACAGCCAGCGTCTCCAGCGCCGGCAGCGACAGCCGAATTGGCGGCTTCAAACTCTTGGCGAAGCTGCGCACCATTTCGTGCTGCTCCGGCTTGGTCGACATGCGATAGCCGCCCGCGACCTGCCGAATCTCAATGCCGTGATCGGGTCCGCCATATTCCCCTGCGAGTTCCTCCAGGCTGGATCGCACGCGCGATTTCACATCCGCGTCATCAACCGCGCCAGCCGCAACCACGCTCTCCTTCACAAGCTGGACCATCTGCTCCAGCGTGACAGGCGTCTCCGCCGCATAAATAATGGCTTCGAGTTGAGCTTTCAAACTCATAGATCAGTTGTCAGTATCTAGTGCCAGTACCCAGTAAATTCAAAACCATTCACTTCCGCTGATCGGTCGCGGAGCCGTGCCCGATTCTACTGGCAACTAGGTACTGGGTACTGCCTACCGCCAATCATCCCGTACCGCAGCCTGCTCTGCCATAACCGCGTCGAAGCCAGTATGTTTGCGCACCGCGATCTCGCCAAACATCTGGTCCTGCCGCACTTGAATTGCCTGCAGGCGCACCATTTCGAGCAGCGCCAGAAACATGCATACCAGCGCCTGCCGCGAGGGCACGCGCATCAGAAGCTGCTTCAGCCGGATCGGTCGTGACTCCAATGCCAGGCGCTTCCGCAAGTAATCAATCATCTGGCCCACGGTAACGGTCTCTTCGTCCACATTGATCATCGGCCGCGTACGTACCCGTTCCAGAATTTGCTGAAACGTTTTGACGAGATCGATCACGTCCGCAGCCATCTCCGGCTCGGTGCCCTCGGCATCCATGAACTCTTTCAACGCCGGATTTGTCAGCACCGCATCTTCAATCTGCTGTTTCTGCAAAAGCATCTGCGCCGCCGACTTGAACTTTTCATGCTCCAGTAGCCGGTTCACCAGCTCTGTTCGCGGATCTTCCAACTCCTCCGCTTTCGCCGACGGATCGCGCGGCAGCAGCATTTTCGACTTGATGTGAATCAGCACCGCGGCCATATAAATAAAGTCGCCGCCACATTCACATCCAGCTCGCGAATCTTTTCCACGTAAGCCAGATACTGCGCCGTGATGCGCGCAATCGGAATGTCGTAGATGTCAATGTCCTGCTTGCGAATCAGATCAAGCAGCAAATCCAGCGGGCCTTCATATACATCCGTCACCGAAACCGCAAACGGAGAATCGCTCTCTTCCTTCTTTGCCGATTCTTTAGCCGGCTTCGCGAGCGCAGACGGATTCGCCACGAGCGCCGGGCGACGCGGCTCCGGAGCACCGGCGTCAGAGGCGACGATTCTATTTTCCATGCTGCTTCCCATCTTTAATTACTTCCCATCCGCTACCGGTGGCTCATACTCGAGCGACATTCCCATGGCCGCGCGCGCATCGTCCATGGTCGACGCGGCAACCTTGCGTGCCCGTTCGCTGCCAGCCTCAAGGATATCCCAAGCCAGCCGCGGATTCTCCTCGAATTTCTTGCGCCGCTCCTGCATCGGACTCAACAGTTGCACCAGCGCATCCGCCGCCCAGCTTTTGCATTCGATGCATCCGATGCCAGCCGACCGGCAACCGGCGTTCACTTTCTCCATGATTGCGGCGTCACTGAAAATCTTGTGCAGATCGCCCACCGGGCACACATCTGGATTCCCAGGGTCTGATCGCCGCACCCGCGCCGGATCAGTCACCATGGTTTTCAACTTCTGCCGCACCACCGGTTCCGGATCAGTGAGCAAAATCGTATTCCCATACGACTTCGACATTTTGCGCCCATCGGTTCCCGGCAACTTGGGCGCGCGCGTGAGCAACGCTTGCGGCTCGGGAAAGACTTCTCCACGTTGTCCATAAACGCCGTTGAAGCGCCGCGCAATCTCCCGCGTAAGTTCCACGTGCGCCACCTGATCTTCGCCCACCGGCACCACATCCGCCTTGTAAACTAAAATATCCGCCGACTGCAGCACGGGATAACCGAGAAATCCATAGGTTCCCAAATCTTTGTCCTTAATGTTCTCTCTCTGCTCCTTGTAGGTGGGAACCCGCTCCAGCCAGCCGAGAGGCGTGATCATGGAAAGCAGCAGATGCAACTCGGCGTGAGCCGGAACGTGCGACTGAATAAAGATCACGGATTTCTCCGGATCGAGTCCCGCGGCCAGCCAGTCGAGCGCCACCTCCACCGAATTCTGCTTTACCCGTGATGTATCGGCGTAATCGGTGGTCAGGGCATGCCAGTCGGCCACCATGAAAAAGCATTCGTACTCATCCTGCATGCGCACCCAGTTATCGAGCGCGCCCACGTAATTGCCCAGGTGCAGCTTTCCGGTCGAGCGCATGCCGCTGAGCACGCGCTTACGCAAGTTGGTCGAAGTTGTCATCTGTTTTCAAACGAGTCGTTACAATTAAAGAGGCACGCCAGAACCACAGCGCTCAAATTCACAAATAGCAGAATCATGCGGGATATTGTCGATAGTATCACGCTCGTGTGGGGACACCCGCCCCCGTTGCTTACCCTGAGCGGAGTCGAAGGGTCCGTCGAACGAAGCTCGATCTGCCCTACCATGAGCGGCATCCGTCAATGCTTTATAATCGCGCCCCGTGTCCCATCTAGCCCGTAAACTCCGCTTCACCGACTACTTCACGCTCGGCTGGGGGACGATGGTCGGCGTCGGTTGGCTGGTAGTGATGGATGACTGGCTGCTGCGCGGCGGCGCGCTGGGCGCGCTGCTGGGCTTCGCCATCGGGGGAGCGCTTTTGTTCCCGATCGGCTGGGTCTACGGCCGCCTGGTGGCCGTGATGCCAGACGCTGCGGGCGAGATTGCTTACACTGCCGCAGCTTTTTCTCGCCCCATCAGTTTCTCCACCGGATGGATGATGATGCTCGCCTATTTCATCGTCTGCCCATGGGAAGCGGTGGCCGTCGGCCGCATTGCAGGCTATATTGTCCCGTCACTTGATTCGATGGAAATCTATCGTATCGCAGGCCGTCCGGTCTATCTTCCACACCTCGTAATCGGCCTCGGCCTCACCGCGCTGCTCACCATTCTCAACTACCGGGGCATCCGCCTCAGCGCAACCTTTCAGAATTGGACGTCCTTCGGCACTCTGGCTCTATTTATCGTTTTCGTCGCGCTCGGCGTAAGCAGAGGATCGCCACGTAACTTCCCCCCACTCTTCAGCCATACGCCGTTCGTCTCATTCCTGCTCGTGCTGCAAATCGTCCCGTATTTCATGACCGGATTCGAATCCGTAAGCAAGGCTGCGGAAGAATCCACTCCAGAGTTCGGTGGTCAGAACTTTCTCAAAGCCATATGGATGGCTGTTCTGGTCGGCATTCTCTTCTACACCGCGATCATCGCCGCAGTCGCGTTCGTGGCTCCGTGGCACAAATTGACTGGCGAGAAGTTCATGACGGCGGTCGCCTTCCAGCATGCAGTGGGTTCGCGCTGGATCGTCAACATAATCCTCGCCGCGGCGCTGCTGTCGCTGTTCAAGTGCTTCAACGGAAATTTCGTGGCCGCCAGCCGCCTGCTGTTTGCCCTCGGACGCCGCAACTTGGTCGACGCCCGCGCTGGACGCATCCATCCACAACACCAGACGCCATCGGCCGCAGTCCTCTGCATCGGATTAGCCACTGCAGCGTGCATGCTCCTCGGAGACGCGATCCTGGTGCCGATCACCGAAGTCGGCTCGGTTGCTTGCGCCATAGGATGGGCCGCGACCTGCGCCGCGTATATTTCCATGGGACGTTCAGGCGTACTTCCTGGGCAATTGAAGTTGTCTGCTGTTGAATGGTCGGTTGCGGGCTTGGGGCTACTCGTGGCCATCGCCATGTTGCTGATGAAAGTTGTTCCAGCCATGCCCGGCCATTTCACAGCGTACGAATGGCTAGCGCTCGGAATATGGATCGCACTTGGAGTGATTTCGCACCGTCGTGTGGTGGCCTGAGCGTTTTAGGTGATTTTGGGTGGCACAGCGCTTCAGCGCTGCGATCAGGGTACTCCTTGTTGGTCGGCTTTTTAGTCGCTGAGGTCAAAGATGCAAAAGGAAAATCGATGACGCTTCACAAACTGAATTTTGTGCTGGTGGTCTCGCTGCTCTTCGTTGCAACCTGCCTGTTGTCCGCACAATCAACCCGAACTCCTTTCGACCTCGTCATCACCAATGGCCACATCATCGATGGCACCGGCTCACCGTGGTATTCCGGAGACGTCGGCATTCGCGACGGAAAAGTCGCCGCCATCGGCAATCTCACCGGCGCTCCATGCAAGCGCACTATCGACGCCGCCGGCAAAGTCGTAGCGCCCGGATTTATCGACATGCTCGGCCAATCCGAACTTTCAATCCTTGTCGAACCGCGTCTGCCGTCGAAAATCTATCAAGGAATCACGACGGAAATTACCGGCGAAGGCGGCTCCATCGCGCCGCTCAACGATGCCATCATCCGATCCGATCGTGAAGGCTACGAGCATTACAAAATCACGCCCGACTGGCGAACTTTCCGCCAGTATTTCGCGCGTCTTGAAAAGCAGGGCATGGGTATCAACCTGGCCAGCTATGTGGGAGCCACGCAGGTTCGCCGCATGGTGCTTGGAGACAACAATGTGCAGCCAACGCCCGAGCAACTCGAGCAAATGAAAACGCTCGTGCGCGATGCCATGAAAGACGGCACCTTCGGCGTTTCCACCGCGCTCGAATACGCTCCCGCACCCTACGCAAAAACTGATGAACTGATCGCTCTTGCCGCGGAGGGCGGCAAGTTCGGCGGCATTTACTCGACCCACATGCGCGATGAAAGCAGTTCCGTGCTCGATGCCATCGACGAGGCCCTGCGCATCGGCCGCGAAGCCCGTGTTCCCGTGGAAATCTGGCACATCAAGGTCGCCGGCAAAGCTAACTGGGGACGCATGCCCGAAGTAGTCGCCAAAATTAACGCCGCGCGCGCCGCCGGCGCCGATGTATCCGCCGACACCTACGCATACACTGCCTGGTTCAACGACTTCTCGGCTTTTGTTCCGCCCTGGGCGCACGATGGCGGAGCGACAAAGCTTATCGAGCGCCTGAAAGATCCTGCTACACGCGAGCACATCCGCAAAGATATGCTCACTCCCTCGAAAGAGTGGGACAACGAATGGCAGGAAATCCCCGGACCCGAAGCCATCATGATCGGCGTGGTGCAGAATCCGAAGATGCTTCCACTTCAAGGCAAACGGCTTTCGGAGATCGCCAAGCTCTGGAACAAAGATCCGATCGACGCCCTTCTCGATTTCCTCATCGAAGACCCGTACGCGGGTGTCGCAGTCTTCGGTATGTCACAACCCGATGTAACTCTCGCGCTGCAACAGCCCTGGGTCGCCATCGATAACGATTCTTCAGGAACCTCGCCCGAGGGCATTCTCGGCCAGGAGCATCCTCACCCGCGCGCCTACGGAACGTTCCCGCGCATTCTGCGCAAGTATGTTCGTGAAGAAAAAGTTCTGACGCTGGAAGATGCCATCCGGAAGTTCTCCGCGCTGCCGGCGCAGCGCTTGCGCCTTGCCGATCGCGGCGTTCTCAAAGCCGGCATGTGGGCGGATGTTGTCGTCTTCGATCCCGCGACCATTCGCGATCTCGCGACCTTCGACAATCCAAATCAGCTTTCCGAGGGAATGGATTACGTGCTGGTGAATGGCGTGCCCGTGATCGATCAAGGGAAAATGACGGGAGCACTGCCCGGAAAAGTTCTACGCGGCGCCGGATACGTGCCGTAGCGAGAGACGTAAAGGAAGCAATGAAGGTGAAAGGCTCGGGAAGGGCACGACTTCAGTCGTGCCATCAATCGCAGAAACACATGCGGGCTTCAGCCCCTGAGGGAGCCCTACTGCTTCAGTCGTGCTTGTGTCTCCGGCGTGGTCAACGCCACGTGCGGCTCCGCCACGGTTCCCGTGATGCTATAAACCGGTGAACCCGCTCGCACAGGTTTCACATCTGCGCCTCGGGTCAGTTCCAAATTCAGCGTTTGCTCCAACGATGCCGTCCCGCTCACTTGATATGTCTCGGCCGGAGTAACCAGCTTGCCTTTATCAATCTCAATCTTCCCGTCATGCAGCAACGCAATCCCCTGCCAGTGTGCGATCTGCAGCGGTTCCTCATCTCCGGTGAGCGAAATATGCGGCAATCCTCCGTCGCGCAGATCGAACCGCAATGAGCCTTCAGCCGATTGCCAGAAGTCCACGGAGTCCGCACCCGATGCCTTCAATTGATATGTTCCCTCCGCCGTTCCTGAAATCCACGCATCATGCATTGCCTCGGCCACTTGCTTCAGCGAAATCCCAGTCAAAGTTCCGCTTCCTGTAAACACCGGAGTTCCTGCCGCGAAGTCCATCTGCCAATCGCCCCGATGCTTTCCGCCCAGCACATCCGCGCGAAGCTCCGAAATCTTCAATTTCCCGCGTTCCAGTTCAAGCGAAGCAGTAACCCGATCCGCAACAATGTTGTGAATTCGCACATGGCCCGCGCTCACTTTCCCCGACGCCCGCAGGTTCTCCAAAAGCGTCGGCGTCGCGGGTTCAGCAGACGTTAGTATCTGGTACCACCGGCGCTGCCCCGGTTTCGAACTCAGCCACGCCGAAAGTTCACTCAACCCAATCTCTTCGGTATTCAAATTGAAGCGGACCTGGCAAGCTCCCGGCGTTCCACAACCGCGTGGCATAGTCAAAGAGCCGGTCCAGTTCGCATCTCCGGCCTGCGCGTTCAACTTCTGTACGTGCAACTGATCGGCCAAGAGATCTAATTCCGCGGACGAAATCTCAACTGGTTCATTCACTCCTCGTACCAGGGCGCGCACGTTGTGCAGCTGCACTGTTCCCGTCACTTCAGGCACAGAAAAAGCGGACGAGTTGCCGGAAACCTTAGCAGCCCACAATCCGGCAATTTGCAAATCCATTTGCGCGGTACCCTCCGCGCTGGCTTTCAATGCCGGTAGTCCTAAGAGGCTAGCCAATCGCAAGGTGTGCGCCACGTCTCCACTTCCCCGGACAACCATGCCATAGCCAGAGCGTGCCAACCACCCTCGTGCTTGTGCAGGCAACGGACGCCCCAACGCGACCGGGAACGGTCCATATTCGATGTGCAGTTCATCCGGAACCTGCAACCCATCACTCGATTTTTGACCCGACTTGCGCGCAAGGAAGGCGTGTGCATCCGTTCGGCCTGAGCGCAGAACAAACGGCACGCTCCCCGGAGCAAACTCAACTCGCGTGCTGGTCGATTGCAAATGAAGATTGGCAATCTCGCCCCGACCCTGAAATTCTGGTCCCAGCGCGGACGGTCCATCTTCCTTCACAGTGAAATTACCTTGCACACTCCCGGTCGAGACTAGATCAGCCGGTAGGTCCTTCTTGGCATGTCGAGCGGCTACCGCAACGGCACTCACCGGAACGCCCTCGACGTTCAACGCTAAATTGATACGGTGCATTCCCGGCAGACCCGCGTCGCCATGCAGCGTGATCATGCCATCGCCAACGGGCGCGCTGCACAACATCTCCTGCACCAATCTTTCCGCCGAACTGTACTTGCCATCACAATGCGCGGCCAGCCGAAGCGCGTCGGTGCTCGAAATATCGTAGCGGTGGAAATCCTGAATCGACGTATCCGCTGTAACCTGCATCGCCGCCGGAATCCCGCTCAGCGTAGCTTCCAGGCGAACGTCTCCTCGCCATCCCTTGTCATTTCCTGATACCAGCTTGGTCAGCTGCCCCAGTTGCCCGTGGTCCCACTCCAGGCTGAACTGCAGCGGCGTTTCGCGCAGGCTTCCAGCCCGTTGCCACGTACCATTCATCCGCAGCAGGCCGGTGTCGCTCAAGTTCATATCGGTGCGCAGCGGCTCTGCCCGCAGCCGTACTCCCCACGCGTTTTCCGATTCCTGCCATAAAGCGAAGTCCGCATTCAGCAGCGCGTAAGGTTTTTTCTCCTGCCCAATTTTGAAGTTGATGCGCCCCGAACTCGCCTCGATGTAAGGGAACCCTGGCCGCGCTTCCGATTTCGATTTCGCCGTAGGCGCAAGCGGCGTCTGCGCTGTGCGTTCCAGCAGAGCCTCGAGGTTCCATCGCCCATCCGCGCGGCGAACCAGATTCAAACTCGGCTCGGTTAGCTCCAGCCGCGCAATGTCCAACCGTCCCCGCAGCAGCGATGTCAGCCGCACAACAGCTGTAACCTCCGGCGCGCGCAGCATGGGCTCGGCGCCAAAAGTTGGGTCTTCATAGATAACCAGATTTTCCAGGTCGAAGCCAGGCCGCGGCAGGAATCGAAGGTGGACCGAACCAATATCCGCCGGACGCGCCACGGCACGGCTGATGGAGTTCGTAATACGCGTCTTGAGCCGCGAAACACCCGGACGTACAAGAAATAGTGCCAGCAGAATCACGACTGCCGCGGTCACAACTCGCCGCTTGGAAGAGAGAAGCTTCACTGCACTACTTTCAGGGTTCGCCGCCACCGCGTCTCGTCAAAGAAGTGCAATACCACGTGTGCCAGAAAACCAATGCGATCACCCATATCAGTCTTGCGATATTGATCGCCTGGCGTCTCAAATGACCAGTAGATGAACATGGGCCGCCCGATCACATTCTCCTGAGGAATAAATCCCCAGTAGCGGCTGTCCAGGCTCACATCGCGGTTGTCGCCCATTCCGAAAAAATGACCCGGTGGCACCACCAGATCATCCCCTTGGATGTGCGTCGGCAACTCCGATTCCCAGCACGGGTAGACGTTATAGCTCTCCGATGGCGGTACGGCGGGGAAATTATCGCGGTAGGGATTGGGATAGGAAGCTGAATCCTGCGAATGAATCACATACGGTTCCGTCAACGCTTCGCCATTGCGGTACACCACGCCGTTACGCAGGTGAATGTGGTCGCCCGGAACACCCATGATCCGCTTCACCACGTACAACCCCGGCTCGCACGGCGCCAGAAACACAACGATATCGCCTCGCCGTATCTGCCGATACGGAAGCATCGGCCCCATCCACGAGGTCTTTGGAGCAAACTGAATACGGTTCACAAATACGTGATCGCCGATCAGCAGCGTATTTTCCATCGAGCTCGACGGGATCTCGAATGCCTGCACCACAAAAGTGATGATGAACAACCCCGTTACCAGCACTGCAGCCAGGGACGACAGAAATTCCACAGTGGTTTCGCGCGGTTTTTCCTCGACTTCGTTCTCAACTTTGCTTTCTTTTTTCGCCACTGTGATAATCCGTCCTTGTCTTTCACTGCGGACTGCCAGAATCTCGTTCTTTAGCCGAAGACGTTCAATCTACCAGTCGCAGCGTGCGGTGCCAACGGGTGATCTGAAATAGATGCGTGACCGCGTATGCGAAGTGATACATCTTATTACTCACTGAAGACGGCGCAGCCGCTTCCCCTTCATCGTCATTTACCGACCAATAAATCAAGAGCGGCCGCCCGATAATATTGCCCCGAGGCACAAATCCCCAATATCTGCTGTCATAGCTATCATCCCGGTTGTCCCCCATCACAAAATAATGTCCCTCGGGAACAATGAGCTGCCCATCTTCGACCAGTTTGCGAAGTTGTAGCCACCACTCCGGTGTTTCTCCCGCTGTTACGTCCAGCCGAGGGAAACTATCGCGGAACAAATCGTTCGCCGGCCGGGTAAAGTGCGCGTAGGGTTCCCTCAACGGCATGCCGTTTACGAATACCTGCTTATTGATTAGCCGTACCCGATCTCCCGGCACGCCAATCACGCGCTTCACAAAATGCTGTGCTGGATTTACCGGATAATGAAAGACGACAATGTTGCCACGCTGTATCCGGCGGTACGGCATCAGATGATCGCCGAAGCTTCCCGCTCCGTAAGTCAGCTTGTTGACCAGAAGGTAGTCGCCCACCAACAACGTATTCTCCATGGATGGAGAAGGAATCTGAAACGCCTGCACCACGAAGGTAATTACAAATACTGCGACCACCACAGTTCCCAGCAGCGATTGCAATGAGCCAGAGACGCCCACTTCAACGCCCCATGCGATTCGTCGATCATTGGAATGTTGAACGCCCGAGGGTCGAACGTCTTGGGTATGAACGTCCTTAGGCTGATTGTCGGGAGAGCAATTATCTAGAGAATGATCGTCTGAAGAAGGGTCGACCGAAGTGTGATCAAGGGGATCGTGATCGTCTACAGGATGCCCGCCTGCAGAATGCTCGTCCCGTACTTGATGGTCTGGAAAACTCATTCATTCACTTTGTTTGCCCGAGGCGGTTTCGTTAGCGATTGCGGCCGCGAAGCCAGATAGGAGAGCGATTGCCGCGCCGCCTCCTGCTCCGCTGTCTTCTTAGTGGAACCCTGCGCGCGCCCCACAAATTCGGTCCGGCCCTCACCGTTCTTCGAGTTTAGACGAACTTCCACCGTGAACGTCTTGCTGTGTTCCGGCCCCGCTTCCTGCACCAGTACGTATGACGGCTGCGGCATTCCTAATCCCTGCAAAGTTTCCTGCAGAGCCGATTTGAAATCGGTCATCGGTAGCGTGCCGCCTTCCCGCTCCATCCGCTCTAGTTCCGGCACTAGAATCTCCCGCAGAATAAGTTCGCGGGCCGGTTGCATTCCGCCGTCGAGGTAGATCGCCGCCAGGATCGCTTCCAGGGCGTCTACTAAGAGGGCGGTCTTGTTGCGTCCGCCGCTTCTTTCCTCACCCCGCCCCAAACGGAGATATTGGCCAAGCTCCAGTCGCTGCGCCACCTGAATCAGATGACGCTCACTTACCACATGCGCGCGCAGCTTCGAGAGTTCACCCTCGCGGAATTTTGGAAAACGATGGAACAACTCCTCGCTGGTGACGAGCGCCAGAATTGCATCGCCCAGAAACTCCAACTGCTCGTTGTCGTTGACCGTGGACTTATTCCCGCCGGTCTGCTGCGACTCCTGCTCGCGCGCTTGAGAGCTATGGGTAAGAGCTTGCTCAATCACCCCCCGGCGCTGGAAGCTGTAGCCTAACGCTGTTTCCAGCGCGGTGATTTCGCGTTCCTTCATGATTGCACTGCCGCGCCGGTCACTTCTTCGGGGTGTCGGGAATGCCGCCGATCAACTGGATGAGACGATCCTTCTCCTTGCGCGCCGCGTCTCCCGCATTCGTGCCCGCCTTGGTCAAGTCCACCGCCTGGTTGGCATACTTCAACGCCTCGGGATATTTGTTCTGCATATCGAGAGCCACCGATAGCCGGAAAATTGCGATCGGATCCGGCTGTTGCGGCAATGCGTCGATAGATTTCCTCAAATCGCCTTCCGCATTCGCCCACGCTTTTGCGTTGAAGTCGAGTGTTCCTAGAATCGCGTAAGCTTCGGAACGCAGGTAGCCCTTAAACGCAGCCAGTTGCTCCGGAGGGTAACCCGAGCTAGGAACGTCCGTCTCCACGGTTTCGAGCGAACGCTCGGCATCTTTTCTGGCTTCTGCAATCCGCTGATCTTTATCCAAATCAGTATCCCGCGTGCGCTCCGCCAGCACTTGCGCCACGCCCAACAGCGCCTCCGGCTCATCCGGATCAAAGCTCAAAACCTTCTTCGCCATCGCCATCATCTGGTCGGCGTTGTTGGCCTGTTGGTAGGAGTGCATCACCGCCTTGTAGAGCAGCGGCCGCAACTCGCTCTCAGGAAACTTTGTGGCGAAGTCGTCCGCCGCTTTTTCCTGCGCTGCCGGATCGGTCAACGCCGCAGCGGTCTTATACGCATCGAATTCGGCTTGTGACTTGGCCTGTGGCGGACGCTTGCCCGCCGGCGCTGCCGTCTGTCCCGCCGCCGCTTGTCCAGCCGGCGTGGTCTGGGCCGCGGGCTTGTCCTGGCTAAAACTCCAGGCCGATATTCCCAGCATTGCAACAATGATTGCTGCTCGCTTCATGCTTTCTCCTTGAATTGCGATGCGTTCATTCGACTTCCACAGCCGCGATCTACCCTGCATTGTAAATGCAGATCACATTGTAACCGCGAGAGCGTCTGCTATTGCGATTGCGGTTTCGCGGGAGGTTCATACGCCTGTTCCAGCCCTCGTTGCGCCGCCGCTTTGATCTCGGGCTGCGCGCCGCTTAGGTCCATCGCAGCCTTGTACTCCGCCAATGCCGCCTCGCGATCTTCTTTCATATCCAGAATTCTTCCCAAATACACGTGCGACCATCCCACCACCTTGGGATCGTTCGACGACGCAATCGCTTTTTGAAAATTATCCTGCGCTCCGTCGCGGTTCTTATTTGCAACCGCCACTTCCGCCAGAATGAACAGCGCCCGGCCCTGGTCTCCGATTTTCTTGTCCAGTGCCTGTTGCGCCAATTCCTCCGCGCCCTTAGGATCGCCCGCTGCCAGCCGCTTCTCCGCCGTCACCAGCATCCGCCGCTCTTCCGGACGCGAAAACCGTAAAAGTTCCGGCGCCGTCGAGTTCGCGAACTGAACCTCCGATGCCGCTTTCTCTTCTTTCTTCAGGTCAATACCGTCGAGAAAATCGCCGTACGCTCCGCGAATGCCTACCGGATCTTTTTCAAAAGCCGTTACTTCCTCGTAAAAAGTTCGCGTCAGAATGTATCCTTGCTTCACCGCGTCATCTACGGCCTGCGCCCGCAGCGGCTCATCGGCCGGCTTGTTCCCGCTCATGCGAATTTCCATCGCACGGATCAGGCATTCCGTCACCAGAAGGGAAATGTCAGTCTTGAAACTTTCTTCCAGCGGAGATCGCTTCAACGATTGCAGCAGCGGTTCCAGCCGCTTGATGGCGCTAGGATGCTTATCCGCCTGCGGATCCAGTTCGTAATGCAGAAACGTGTGGCGAATCTGGTCCATCTTCAGCGCCGCAGGCGCTGCCTCGCCCGAATTCGTATCCGGCGCCGGAAACACGATCACATAGTAATCCGAGCCGTAATTCCGCGCATCGGTTTCATTCGGCGAACCCATGAAGTCGAGATAAATCGTGAACCTTCGCCCCAGGTATTGCGACGAAGGCTGCTTCAAATAAATCTCGGTATCGAACACCATCTTGGCCAGCGGCGCATGATAACGATTCATCAAAGCCGCGTAGTCTCTGCGGTGCCGCTCCCAGATCGAGTGCAATCCTGCCTTCTCGTAGAAGCGCTCGAGCAGAGTTCCGAAGAGCGTGATCGCCGACGCATCCGGCGGCAAATCCTCTTCTTTTACGCGCGGCGCAAAATGCGGCGGCCCGTCCATGTATAACGCCAGCGAAATGTAAGGAGACAAACTGCGCGTGGTATTCCTCTCGGTGGTATGCGCCTGATAGAACTCGCACAGCGCAGTCCGCGCAGCTTCCGCTTCCTCCGAATCCGCTAACACCCGCTGCACCTCAGCCCGCACATTGCTCCGCGTAGCGTCCGAGGTAGTCAGGTCCTGGTCGTAGCCACAGGAATTGAGCGCGGTGAGCACGGCAAAAAGCGTCTCATTGCTATCCAGAGCAATCGGAGTCCGCTCCTGAGGGAACGGCCCCTGCAGAGGCTTCGGTGAAGCAGGCTTCGATCGCGGCAAAGTCGGCGGCTGATCCGGCTGGGGCTGGTCCTTGGAAGACGACTGATTCGGCTGAGATTGATCTTGCGCCGGCTGAGTCTGATCAGGCTGGTTTTGCGAAGGTTGGTTCTGCGGGGATTGGTTTTGAGAAGACTGGCCCTGCGGAGTCGGATTCGGGGGAACCGGGTCCTGACCCACACACAACTGCGCCAGCAGCCCCAGCAGGGCCGCCAACACCCAACCTCGCAATCGCAGATTCAGGAAACCCTCCACGGGATTGGTGCTATCTAGCGGAGAACACCCTTAAGTGTATGGACTTCAGCGCAGAGGGTCAAACCGTAGAGGGGCGATTACAGTTATTGATTCCGCGCGTGTGCGCGAACGGGCGGCGGTGCCCGGACAAGTTCACAATCGGGGTGTGCGTGGGAGGAGGGAGCATTTTGCCGTTCGTATACACCACCCCGTCAAACCGTAGAGAGGTCCGGCTTCAACGATCTTCACTCGCCGAAGCCGCACTACCCCTGCACGCTGATCCTCGAGAACGACAATACCGCGCGCGATGAGATCGGGTGTCCCATCGACATCGCCGGACGAAACGTCGTAAAGATCAGCATCCGCTTTACCTGCGGCAGAAGATCCTGAGAGGCGCCGGGATCGGAAAGAATTTTGTAGTCCTGCACGCGCCCGTTCCTGTCCACGTAGGCTTCAATCACCAGGGACTCGGCGTTGATCGTGCTCATTGAGCTGAACGCGCTCTCCTGTAATTCCGGCCCCGTATTCAGCATGAGCGGCACATCTTGTGTGGTGTTTGCCTGCAGCTGCCCGGGGATCGCCAGGATCGCCGCTACCAGGCCAAAAATCAGCACTGCGCAGGCCAGTCCAGCCGTAGCCGGCACCATGAAGGCGTTGAACGCATTTTCCAGCCGCACGCGCAGGCCTTCGTACGGACGCCGCGTCGCCGCAGCCTCCCGCGAAATGGCCAGGCGCAGCTTCAACCCCAAATCCGCTGGCACCTGCGGACGTCCCACACTCATCAGCAACTGTTGCGTCTGCCGCAATGCCGTGTACTCGCTCAAGCACGCCGCGCATTCGTTCAGATGCTCGCGCAAGCTATGCATCTCGGCTCCCGTCACCGCTCCATCCAGATATGGCGATAGCAACCGGTTTGCTTGCGGACATTTCATAGCCATATCTTTCATGGCGTCACCTCGACTCTTCTACCCCCTCCAGCAACCTGTCGCGTTACACATTCTTCTTTGTTGTCTTCTGCCGGTATGGTAAGTCCCAGCTCGCCGCCCACTTCACGCACATAAGGCGCCAGCCGTTGTTTCAGCGCTTGCCGGCCGCGCGTCAATCTGGACTTCACCGTCCCCAGCGAAATCTGCAAAATCTCAGCAATCTCTTCGTACGACATCTCTTCCAGGTCGCGCAAAATCAGCGTCGTGCGATACGGCTCTGCCACCTGCCGCAGTTCCGCATCCACTCGCTGCCGCACTTCGCGTTGCGCCATATCATCGAACGGCGACTGATGCCGGTCGGTCAGCGCGTTCTGCAGTGCGTCATTCTGCGGAGCCCCGTACCCGCTCATCGTTCCTTCCGATTCCGCTGGCTCAATCGAGGTTTCATGCGCCTTGTGCCGGAACCACCAGCGCTTCCGGTTGGCCGCCTCATGCAGCGCAATCCGGTAAATCCAGGTCTTCAAACTGGATTCACCATGAAAATGCTTCATCCCGCGGAACACTTTCAGGAACACATCCTGCGTAGTATCGGCCGCATCCGACGGGTCGCTCACCATGCGGTATACAAGTCCGTACACGGGACGTTGAAATTCACCAATCAGCCAGGCGTATGCTTGCTCCGAGCCGGCCTTCAGATCCGCGACAATCGCTGCTTCCTCTGACCGTGCACCGATCGCGCTTGCCAGTTCTCCCAAGGTGGTCGCTCCCGCCATTTCCGGCGCTCCTCAATTATAGGATTTCCCACCCCATTCCGAACCGAAAAATTGCCAATATGCCTATGCCGCCACTACTACCGGGGATGAATCCCCTAACCTGCATAGACCCCGGCCATGAGGCCAGAGTTCCCGTCTGTAAGTCATTTATTTTGCGGGAGGTGGGAATTAGTAACCAGTGGCTGATAACTTTCAGCGTCTATGCAGTGGTCGCGCTAGTCTGTTCGCCGGCAAGCTTCTTCAGAATATCGCGGAGCGCAGCCAGCAGTTTTTCCGGCCCCTGATCCAAAGCGAGTTCGCCCTTCTCTAGGAACCCAACCGCGCCGTCTTCGCCGAGCCGGCCGGCATTCCTTTGTGACAAGCCGCTCATAACGACCACTGGGATTGCCTTGGTCAGTGGATCGCCTTTTAGCGCTTTGAGTACATCCGGCCCCGTCATCTTCGGCAATAACATGTCGAGCAGAATCAGATTCGGCATTTTTTCCCGGGCCATGAGCAGGGCCTCCGGACCATCCTGTGCGCTGCTCACTTCATAGCCCGCGCGCGTAAGCGCCCGCTCCGTTGCAAGTCTCAGAAACTTGCTGTCTTCTACCAGTAATATCCTGATCATCTGGCTAACGCTTTCCATACAAGATGATCATCGGCAGAATTCAGAGTGAAGACCAGCTAGGTTAGGTGAGAATTTCCTAACTCGTATCGACGGGGAGTCTTTCCTCGCTCTCAGACCTCTCTTACGCGACCAGCCTACTGGCCACAGGTGGGGAAGTGACACTCCAGCAGTCCGCAACAATGAGCCAGACGCCGAGACGCCGCCAGGCTTTTACATACTTGCCGCGCTCGGTCAGGATGGTGCCGTCAGGCTGGCGAACGCCCACTGTGTAGCGCCCGATTTCCATCGCCAGATCGCCAGAGGCCTCAACACGGATGGTTTCAAGGCGCAGATCTTCGTATCCCGCCTCGCCGATCTGCCTTAGCAAGCGCTCGACCGCCTTGGGTCCATAGGCTGGATCATGGTGCGGCGCCATAAATGTGCCGTCCTGGGCAAAGAGCGCCGCCACCTGGTCATAGTTGCCGGTGTTGAACGAGGTGACGAAATCTTGAGCAAGGTTGCGAATCATGGACTGAACGTCCAGAAACGGACGAGAGTCCGCCGTGGAACTAGGATAGGGCCGATACATCTACTACCTCCTGGGGGAAGGCCAAGAGCAGTGCCGTGGCCAGACCGACACCACTCTCCAATGCAGAAGCATTCTAGCGCAAAAATGGCTGTGGAAGCATGAAGTTTTATGAACGGTAGGAGAAAAAAATTCGAGAGCCTTTCTCGGCCCAGCATATTAGGGGAAGACGATTTTCCACTTGTGCGCGAGCCTGCGCGGAGTTATGTTGCGCGGGTGACCACAAGCGGGCAACATAGGGTTATCGGAAATCGAGACGAGGCCGTACGGGCGCAAGAAGCGCATCCCGAGCGCTTTTGCCCAAACTGTTCGGCGGAGTTGAAAGAGCACCGGTGCAAGTTGAGTTGCCCGCTGTGCGGCTTTTATTTGAGTTGCTCAGATTTTTATTGAGCGCGATGCGCGATTGCAGACGACCCAACTCCATGTAGTACTCCCATTTGACCAATACACAACCCTTGTCATCCTGAGCGTAGCCGTTTTCCAGGCGAAGCGAAGGATCTCCCACTTAACCGGCGCAACGCGTAAGCCAAACTGCACCGCTATCCGAGTCCACCTTCGCCTGACAGCTTGAACACTCTCCATCTACAATGGCAGAGGATTCAATTCTGCGATCATGAGAAGGAGCAAGTGATGGAACGCAAAGCAAGCGCGGTATGGAAGGGCGGACTCAAGGACGGCAAGGGAACAATTTCAGCTCCGGGCGGAGTGCTGAAAGACACACAGTATTCATTTACCTCTCGATTCGAGAATGGCCCCGGAACCAATCCCGAGGAATTGATTGCGGCGGCGCACGCCGCGTGCTTCTCGATGGCGCTCTCGGCGCAGTTGGGCGGAGCCAATCTCACGCCGGAGAGCATCAGCACCAACGTCACGCTGACCATGGAGAAGCAGGATTCCGGCTGGACGATTACCTCGAGCCATCTCGATGTAGTGGGTAAAGTTCCCGGCGCGGACGCGGCCACATTTCAGAAGTACGCCGAAGCCGCGGAGAAAGGATGTCCAGTATCAAAGGTCTTGAATGCGAAGATTTCGATGACGGCAAAGCTGGGGTAGAGTTCGGTCTCCAAAAATTTTTCACCACGGAGGCACGGAGACACAGAGAAAAAATCCTGGAATTGTTCTTCAGCTCTTTTTTGTTTTCTCCGTGTCTCTGTGTCTCCGTGGTAAGTACTTGGTTTGACAGCACGCAGCATGCCTGTAAAATAGAAAAGTTAGTTCTTCCTGATTCGGCGGCCTTCGGGCCGCCGCTGCATTGCAGTCCAGATTGCCATCGTGGCGGAATTGGCAGACGCGCATGGTTCAGGTCCATGTACCGGCAACGGTGTGGGGGTTCGAGTCCCTTCGATGGCACCAAAGATTTTTTTCGGTTCGAGTCCTTTTTGACCACAACTGTCATCCTGAGCGTAGCCGTTTTTCAGGCGCAGCGAAGGATCTCAGTCTTGACCGGCCCAGCGCGTCAGGCCAAATTGCATCACCACCTTGATCTCCCGTGTCTCCGTCCACGCTCCCGCTTCAGGTAAACTCTGGGGATGAAAAAATCCCGCCGCTCTACCGCTTCGCGGTTTGTAGCTTGCCTTCTCTTTATTTTTTCCCTTTGCGCGCTGTGCACCGTATGCGCCGCCCAAAAGCTGGCCATTACCCTTGACGACCTGCCGCTCAACGGAACCCTGCCGCCGGGAGTTACGCGTGCGGAGACGACTAAAAATGTTTTAGAGATTCTGAAGAAGCGCCACGTGCCTCCCGTATACGGCTTCATCAATGCGAAAAAACTAGAAGGCAACGCCGATGGCGCCGAAGCGCTGAAGCTGTGGGCAGCGGCTGAGCCGTTCGGAAACCATACCTATTCGCATATGGACCTGGAGCAGAACTCAGCCGAGGCCTTCGAGCACGACATTGAGCAGAACGAACCCGCGCTGGAATTGCTGCAGCGAGACGCGAAAGACAACTGGCACTGGCTTCGCTATCCATATCTGCACGAGGGGGACACCGTGGAGAAGCGCCGCGCGATTCGAGCCTACCTAAAAGCGCACGGATACGGGATCGCGCAGGTGACCCTCGACTGGGAAGACTATTTGTGGAACACGGCCTACGCCCGCTGCGCGGCGAAGAACGATGCCAAGTCGATCGCGTGGCTGCGCTCAAGTTATTTGAGTACGGCCTCGGCGTTCCTTGACTTGGGGCGCGAGCAGGCCAAGCTGATCTACG
This sequence comes from uncultured Acidobacteriaceae bacterium, assembly GCA_963838015.1. GTDB lineage: Bacteria > Acidobacteriota > Terriglobia > Terriglobales > Acidobacteriaceae > Sulfotelmatobacter. Next base: position 141,161 of record CAWIPG010000005.1, read on the forward strand.
GCCACGAGATCAACTATGTGCTTCTGATGCACCTGGGAGCCTTCAGCAGCACGATTCTGCCGGACGCGCTCGATCTGTTGAAGAAAAAAGGATTCAAGCTGGTGACGCTGGAGGAAGCCGAGACCGATCCGGCCTACGATGGCGATCCGGACGTGGGACTGCACGACGCAGGCACGCTGCTAGACCAGTGGATGCAGGTGAAGCAGATCAAGGATCCGGAACACACAGATAAGCCTTACAAGGAGCTCGAGAGCGTTTGCCAGTGATGGCGATCTCGCCTGCGGAATCGCGCCTTCCCGTATAATTCAGGCACTCGCTATGCCTGTTTCCCTTGACCAGATCGTTCGCTCGACGCGCGGGAAGGTAGCTGAAACCAAGCGAACTGCCGATTTGCGCGAACTCGAACAGCGAGCGGAACAGCACGTGCCGCGCGGCTTTCGACGTGCATTGGAGAAAAAGAGCCAAGCTGGCGTGGCCGTGATCGCGGAGTTGAAAAAAACATCACCGTCGAAAGGATTGATCCGGGGAAAGTTTTACGCGGAAGAGTTGGCACAGGAATTGGAAGCGGCGGGAGCGGCAGCGCTTTCCGTTTTAACCGACGCAGAATTTTTCCAAGGATCGCTTGCGAACTTGCGAGAGGCTTCGGCAGTGGTGAAGATCCCGTGTCTGCGCAAAGATTTTATCCTGGATGAATTTCAATTGCTGGAAGCCCGAGCGAACGCGGCGGACGCAATATTGCTGATCGTGGCGGCGTTGTCGCAGGCTGAACTAACGCGACTGGCGCAAAGCGCAGGTAAGCGTGGGCTGGATGTTTTGTGCGAAGTGCACGACGAAGAAGAATTGCAGCGGGCCGTCGGTGCGGGCTGCGATCTGATTGGCGTGAACACGCGCGACTTGCGGACGTTCAAGGTAGATCCGGAAACCGCATTCCGGCTGGCAGACCGTCTTCCGAAGAACGTGGTGAAGGTAGCCGAAAGCGGAATTCGCTCGGGAGAAGATATCGCGCGACTACGGGCGGCAGGTTATGACGCTTTTTTGATCGGAGAGTCGCTGATGCGGGCCGAGCATCCGGGCGTCGCGCTGCAAGAGTTGGTAGCAGGGGTTCCGAGCAATGTCTAGCAGATTGAAACTTCTTACAATTCCCGGACAACTTTTCTCATGACTTGGGTGAAAATTTGTGGGATGACGAATCTCGAAGACGCTCTCATCGCGGTTGAAGCCGGGGCGGATGCAGTGGGGTTCGTGTTTTATGAGAAGAGTCCTCGGAACGTCACGGTTGAAGCGGCGCGGGAAATTGTGAAAAGGCTACCGGAGGAAGTAGAGAAGATTGGAGTGTTTGTGAGTGGCGGCGATGTTGATTCGACGAGAGTCCTTCTAGAGGCTGGATTGTCCGGAACTCAGACGTATATGTATTTCGAAAATGGTGAAAGGCGCGGTGCAGGTAGCGCACTGGAAGTAACCCTCCTTCCGAAGCGCGCGCGATTTATGAGGGCGCTGCCCATGAAGTTATTTGGCGACGACGAAGAACTTCAAAAGGCCGAGTTTAAATTCACTAACCGCGATCAAAACTTGCTTGAGGGCTTTTCTATTCCCGAAGGATTGATGGATACGTTCGTGCTGGATTCGGGCGATTTGCGAATGCCGGGAGGAACCGGGAAGACGTTTGAGTGGAAAAAAGCCGTTCCGATTGCAGAAGCCATGCGGCGAGACGGCGTGAAACTGGTTGTTGCTGGCGGATTGACGCCAGAAAATGTTGTTGAGGCCATGCACGTTCTGAAACCTTGGGGAGTGGATGTAGTTTCAGGAGTCGAAGCAAGTCCAGGGAAGAAAGATCCAGAGAAGGTGCGGGCGTTCGTGAAAGCCGTGCGGGACGCGGATCGGAAGACAGGTTAAGGAATGGCGACGGCGACGATTAGCAAGAATCGAATTGTGACCACGAAATTAAAAATCCCCACGTCAGCCGCAAAGAGCGCGGCTGGAGCGGAGCACCCTCGCGTTTCGCACCCGAACCAACCCGGACGCTTCGGTGTTTACGGCGGCCGCTACGTGCCTGAGACTTTGATGGCCGCGCTCGATGAGTTAGAGCGGGAGTATGAGAAGGCGAAGCGCGATGCGAAATTTCAGAAGCGGCTGGAAGAATTGCTGCGCACGTACGCGGGACGCCCTACAGCCCTAACGTTTGCCAAGCGGCTTACGCAGAAGTTGGGCGGGGCAAAGATTTATCTAAAGCGCGAAGATCTGCTGCACACCGGAGCGCACAAGATCAACAATTGCATGGGCCAGGCGCTGCTTGTGGAGCGCATGGGCAAGCGGCGCGTGATCGCCGAAACCGGCGCGGGGCAACACGGCGTGGCAACCGCAACGGTGTGCGCGCTGTTGGGTTTCGAATGCGTCGTATACATGGGGACCGAGGACATGCGGCGGCAGGAGTTGAATGTGTTCCGCATGCGCCTGCTCGGTGCGGAAGTGCGCGGCGTCGAGTCCGGCTCGCGCACGTTGAAGGATGCAATCAACGAAGCCATGCGCGATTGGGTCACGAACGTGGGGACCACTCATTATTTATTGGGCAGCGTGCTAGGCGCGCATCCGTATCCGACCATGGTGAGAGATTTCCACCGCGTGATTGGGCGCGAAGCGCGCACACAAATCTTGAAGGCCGAGGGAAAACTACCGACGGCGATAATCGCCTGTGTGGGTGGCGGGTCGAATGCGATCGGAGTTTTCTACGAATTTCTAAAAGACAAGAAAGTTCGCCTGATCGGAGTGGAGGCGGGCGGCCGCGGCGAAGCGTTGGGCGAACACGCGACGCGTTTCCGCGGAGGGTCGCCAGGGGTGTTGCAGGGTACTTACTCCTACGTCCTGCAGGACTCCGCCGGGCAGATTGCCGCCACCCACTCGGTTTCAGCGGGGCTGGACTATCCTTCGATCGGCCCGGAGCACGCGGCGTTGAGAGATACAGGCCGTGCTGAGTATGTTCCCGCGTCGGATGTAGAAGCGCTCGAGGCGACCACAACGCTGGCGCGTACCGAGGGAATTATTCCAGCACTGGAATCCGCGCACGCGGTGGCGGAAGTGCTGAAGCGCGCTCCGAAGATGAAGAAGTCGGAACGTGGTCCTGGTGAACATTTCCGGACGCGGGGATAAAGATATTGGAATTCTGCGGGAGAACCTGAAAATCGATTGAAGTTTTGTCGCGGAAGTAATTGCACGGAGAATTCAAATGACAGATCAGCCCTCGACTTGGGCGGCTTTGTTCTCGAGCATCGCCGCCCTCCTCGGCGCAATAGCGTGGCCGGCGGTCGTGGCATGGTTTCTATTTGTTAATCGAATCAGGATTGCGTTCCTTCTAAAGGTCCTGGGACGCAAGCTTTCCTCCGCAAAAAGGCTGAAGCTAGGCCAGTTCGAAGTTGAGGAAGAGTTGGAAGAAGCTGTAAGCGAAGCTGGAGCTAAGGTTGATGAAGCCGACATACGAAATGCGGTTCCGAAAAATCAACTCCGAGCCGCGAAGGATCTAAAAAAGAAAGTTGTGGATTCTAGTGTTCCGAAATCCGAAGTCTTAGAAGCAGTGAGAGACCAAATTTTCGAATTGGCTAACGAATACGAGTCTATTCGCACGGAAATGCAAAGTGGTCCTATACGGACGCGGAGAATGAATGAAATCGCAGCAGGAATGCGAACTTTAGCCTTGGCTGGTCTGCCTCTTCGGACAAAATTAACACAATCTGAAGTTGCTGGTAGGAGATTGGCCGCCATATGCATGCTTCAGGTTGAGCCGCGCCCGAGATATTTTCGATGGCTTATAGATCGACTGAAAACCGAGAGTCAAGCCTTTATCCTTTTCCAAGCGGCCCTCGCAATTCTCGAGTTAGTAAAGAAGAGGTTTTACGTGAATGTGGATGAGACTCGTTCTGCCATTCGTGATGCCATTGGTGTGATCTCGGCGTACAAACCCGGGCCGCCTGATCAAAATACTCTCGATGCGCTCAAGGAAGCCCTCGAACATGTAAAGTAACGGACGGTTGAGAACGGCTCAGTGCTTTGAAACTTATGCCCCTTACTTTTTACAAGAAGCCGGGATTAGTAGTGTATGTAACATGCGGCGATCCGGATCTGGCAACAACGCGCTCAGTGGTGCTGGCCGCGATTGAAGCCGGAGCGGACGTGATTGAACTGGGCGTGCCCTTCAGCGATCCAGTGGCAGATGGTCCGGTGATTCAGCGGGCAAGCGAGCGCGCGTTGAAGCACGGAACTTCTCTCGCGCAGGTGTTGACGCTGGCAGCCGAAGTGCGACAGCACGCGCAGTCGACGGGCCTGATTGTGTTTTCCTATTTAAATCCGATCCTGCGCATGGGAACGGAGAAGTTTTGCACGATAGCGCGGCACGCCGGAGTAGATGGCGTGCTAGTGACGGATTTGCCGGTAGAGGAAGCAGATGAACATTTGCAAGCCATGAAAGCAAATGATCTGGCGCCGGTGTTTCTGGCGGCCCCAACCAGTCCCAATGCCCGCCTGAAGCGCATTGCGGAGGCGTCGCGAGGATTCGTTTACGCGGTCTCGCGGACGGGAGTGACCGGAGCGCGGCAACAATTGGCCGACGATGCGCAAAAATTGGTGCGGCGCTTGCGTCGCGTCACCAAATTGCCGATTGCACTCGGCTTCGGGATTTCGAATGCCCAGCAATTTGCCGAAGTTGGAAAGTTTGCAGACGCAGTCGTAGTTGGCAGCGCGATCGTCGAGACGATTGAACGGAATCGTGGCCGGGAAGCGGCGGCTGTGGCAGAATTTGTGGGAAAGTTGCGGGCCGAGAGCTGAGTCCATGGATATCGCGGATTGGCGTAAGAAAATTGATGAAGTCGACCGACGTCTGGTGGAGCTCCTCAGTGAGCGGGCGCGGGCAGCCGTGGAGATTGGACGGCTGAAGCGAAACACGAATTTACCGATTTACGAGCCCGACCGGGAGAGGATCGTGTTCGAGAATGTGCAGGAGACGAATCAGGGTCCGCTGCCCGGGCGTGATCTGGTGCGGATTTTTGAACGAATCATCGATGTAATGCGGAATATCCAGAAAGAAGAAATTGTGGCCAAACCAGATTCCACGAAAGTTGAGCGGGAAACAGAGCTGGATTCAGAAGTGAATGATTGAAAGCAGCCTTCAGCTATCAGGTGTCGGCTAAAACGCTGAAAGCTGATGGCTGAGAGCTGACAGCGAAAAGGTTTTCTTATGATCGTGGCAATGCAAGACATGGCGGATGAGACTCAGATTCAGCAGGTAATCGAACACCTGGTGAAGATGGGATTTGAAGTGCACCGGTCAACCGGAGCGCGGCAGACCGTGCTGGGAGCGGTCGGAGCGGGGATTGATTTCGACATCCGCAACCTGGAACTGTTGCCCGGAGTTCAGGAAGTCCATCGCATCAGCGCGCCTTACAAGCTGGCGGGGAAGAGTTTCCGTCCCGAAGGTACGGTCGTAAAGCTAGCGAATGATGTTGTCATCGGAGGAAACGAAGTTGTCGTGATGGCCGGACCATGCTCGGTGGAGACGCGAGATCAGCTCTTTGCGACGGCAGAAGTCGTGGCCAAGGCCGGTGCGCGCGGACTTCGGGGCGGCGCATTCAAGCCGCGTAGTTCTCCTTATTCTTTTCAAGGCCACGGAGAAGATGCACTGAAGTTATTGCGCGAAGCGGGAGACAACTTCAAGCTGCTGGTGATCAGCGAGGTGATGGAGATCTCGCAAATTCCGATGATGCTGCCTTACGTCGACATTCTGCAAGTGGGCGCACGCAACATGCAGAATTTTAATCTGTTGCGCGAGTTGGGGAAAGTCCGCAAGCCGATCCTGCTGAAGCGTGGCATCGCGGCCACGCTGGAAGAGTTGCTGCTCTCGGCGGAATACATTATGGCCGGCGGAAATTACGACGTGATTCTGTGCGAGCGCGGAATTCGGACCTTTGAGACCTACACGCGTAACACGATGGATATTTCCGCAATTCCAATTATCCACAAGCTGTCGCATTTGCCCATGACGGCTGATCCCTCGCATGGAACCGGCAGGCGCGACAAGGTTGCGCCGATGGCTCGCGCCTCAGTAGCGGCGGGCGCGGACGCGCTGCTCATTGAAGTGCATAACGATCCGAACCAGGCGTGGTCGGATGGGGCACAGTCATTGTTTCCAGAGCAATTCGCAAAGTTGATGGACGAGTTACGGATGATCGCGCCGGCTGTGGGACGAAAGATCGCTTAAAGAAATCTGGTAATTGGGTAATCGGGCAATTTTGTAATTTAACTTTCCTGGGTATTGGTTTTAAATTACCCGATTACAAAATTACTCAATTACCCAATTTTGTTTATGGCCATTCGGCAAATCACGATTATCGGGACGGGCCTGATCGGCGGGTCGCTTGCGCTGGCACTGAGAAAGCGTCGGTTTGCGGGGCGGATCGTAGGCTGCGACCGCGAGTCGGCGCTGAAGAAAGCGAAGATGCACGGCGTGATCGATAACGGATTTGCCGAACCGCTCGACGCCATCCGAGGCAGCCAGTTGGTGGTGCTCGCAACACCGGTTTTGGCCATTGTGGATTTGATCGGGCGGCTGGGTCCGGGCCTGCCGGCGACCACGTTGCTAACCGATGTGGGAAGCACTAAAGCAGCGGTATCGGAGCAGGCCTTGAAAGTATTTGGGAAAAATGCGGGCAAGCGATTTCTGGCCGGGCATCCAATGGCGGGGAAAGAGAACAGCGGCGTAGATTACGCGGATGCCGATTTATTCCAGAATGCGGTGTGGTTTCTGACGCCGCTTCCGGCGCAAAATCTGAACGAAGGGTTGTTCGCGGAGTTTGTCGGATGGATCGATCAGATTGGAGCGCGCGTCGCCATGATGCCTCCACAAGAGCACGATCGCCTGTGCGCCTGGATCAGCCACCTGCCGCAGATGATTTCGACCGCGCTGGCGGCTGCTCTGGTCGAAGAATTCGGCGAAGAGGCGCCGCTGCTTCCCGCTGGCGGCCGCGCCTTGCGGGAGATGACGCGGATTTCAGCGAGCCCATATTCGATGTGGCGCGACATCGCCATCAGCAACAAAAAGAATATCGAGGATGCGCTATTCAAGGTGGAGCAGCGGTTGGCACACATCCGCGAGAACCTTTCGACACGACAGTTAGCGGAGGAATTCGAACACGCTCACGGGTTGAAGAAGAGTCAGGCGAAGAAAGAGTAATTCGCCACGAAGACACAGAGAGGATCGATTGCGGATTGTTGATTTCTGATTAAATCAAAACCCGCGGGACGAACGGCTCTTCGGATTTGAGTCTTCAATCAACAATCACAAATCAACAATTGCTTTTCTCCGTGTCTCCGTGTCTCCGTGGTAAGTTTGATTTAGACTGCGAATGCTATGAATAAGGTTGTCGCCAATTCCGACGAGGCGATTCGCGATGTAGGCGACGGTTCGGTCATCATGATCGGCGGCTTTGGTCTGTGCGGGATTCCGGAGAATCTGATTCGCGCGCTCGTGCGGAAGGGATCGAAGAGCCTGACCACCATAAGCAACAATGTGGGCGTGGACGGGCTGGGCAATGGTTTGCTGCTCGCAGCCGGGCAGATTGTGCATCACATCGGCACATACGTTGGCGAAAATAAGCTGCTGGAAGAAATGGTGCTTAGCGGCAAGATTCAACTTGATCTGGTTCCGCAGGGAACATTTTCCGAGCGCATTCGCGCCGGCGGCGCCGGCATTCCGGCGTTTTTTACTCCAACCGGTGTCGGCACAATTGTCGCCGAAGGAAAAGAAACGCGCGAGTTCGAGGGTCGCACCTACGTGATGGAGCATGGCTTGAAAGCGGACTTCGCTTTCGTGAAGGCGTGGAAAGGCGACCGCATGGGCAATCTGGTTTATCGCAAGACGGCGCGGAATTTTAATCCCATGATGGCGACGGCGGCGAAGGTAACGATTGCTGAAGTCGAGCATCTGGTCGAAGCCGGCAAGTTGGACGGCGATTCGATTCATACGCCCTCGGTTTATGTGAAAAGAATTTTTCAGGGAGAGTTGTACGAGCGGTGGATTGAGCGGCGGACAGTGAGGAAGGCTGGCTGAACTAATGAAGACCTCCAAAGATTCTTTCAGTATCGACATAGTCCTTCGCCACCCTTCACACAGCCCGGAAAGCATTGCGATAGCACTGTCGTTAAAACCTAAAGGCTCCTGGCCGGTCGGCGAGGACCTTGGCAAAGCCCGTGCGAAATGGAGCTTTTTCTATGCACGTTTGCTGGAAGGCGTCGGGAACTCCGGCTACGAACGAGCGTGGAATAATGTTTGTCGGTTTCTGCGAAAGAACGCCGCCTTCTTGAGCGAATTCAAGGGCGAGAATGGAGAAGTGGAATTGATTCTGAATTGTACGATTGCGCCACAAGAAGTAGAAGGGGACGAATGTTTCGAGCTATATATCGCACCCGCCTTCTTGATTGAACTAGCCACTCAAGGGATTGGTTTGAGAGTGCAAGGATGGCAGGGCGCTGGCAAAATCAAGGGGCTGGACGCTGTACCGAAGCATGTGAACCGTCACGCGCGGTATAAGAGCACGAGAGCCTGCGAGTGACCATGAATAAGCCTAGCAAAGACGGTGAGAAGCGCGAGCGGATTGTGAACCGCATCGCGCGTGAACTGCGGGATGGCTTCTATGTAAACTTGGGCATTGGAATGCCTACCCTGATCGCGAATCATGTTCCGCCGGGAATTGAAGTCGTGTTGCAATCGGAGAACGGGATGCTGGGAATCGGGCCCTACCCCATCGAGGGTCAGGAAGATTCCGATCTGATCAACGCCGGCAAGGAGACGGTGAGCGAGATGGCGGGCACGTCATATTTTTCGAGCGCCGATTCCTTTGCCATGATCCGCGGCGCGCACATCGACTTGAGCGTGCTGGGCGCGATGGAAGTGGATGAGACCGGAAACTTGGCGAACTGGATGATCCCCGGAAAGATGGTGAAAGGGATGGGCGGCGCGATGGATCTAGTCGCCGGCGCCCGGCGCGTCATCGTGGCGATGGAGCACACCACGAAAGACGGCACTCCGAAGATTTTGAAGAAGTGCACGCTGCCGCTCACCGGAGTGAAGGTGGTGGACACGATTGTGACCGAGATGGCATACATTCGGGTAACAGAGCGAGGGCTGGTGCTGGAGGAAGTGGCACCGGGGCTGACGGCCGAAGATGTGCAACTTGCAACCGAGGCAAGGCTGGTGGTCAGTGAGAATTTGAAGGTGATGGAAAGTTAGTGCTGCTTGTCAGACGCATTGATAACTTTGTATCGACCTGTTGGGCGTAAAGAATTGGAATTGATCCGCGCTAAAGGATTTCGTGCCTTCCCGCCGAGACTGCCAAGCCAGCCTTTCTTTTATCCGGTGCTGAATGAGGAGTATGCGGTTCAAATTGCGCGCGACTGGAATACTAAGGATGTGGCCTCGGGATATGAAGGATTTGTTTTGAAGTTCAACGTTCGCTCTGAGTTCTTGAGCAAATACGATATTCACGTGGTCGGAAGTTCTACCCATCGCGAGTACTGGATTCCTGCCGCAGACCTGCTGCGGTTAAATTCCAATATCGTTGGGACAATCGATGTTGTTGGACACTATCGTCCCGAGAACTGCACAGATGCTTGCAGTTAGATTCTGAACGGCGCGGCCAGAAGTCGGAACGGTAACGTGATGGCGAGGTAGATAATTTCCAGCACCCCATGGACCGCGACGCCGACGATGCGGAAGGGAAGCAGCAACAGCCAGACAAACGGATACGCGATTAACGCCAGCAGAGCCAGCGGCCAGCACATTACGAACAGCATGCACCACAGGAGGAAAGTGAACATGTTTGGACCTCCTTCTTAATCTTTCCATTTCATGGTACGGCGGCAAGCGAAAGAAAGTTCCACGGGCGGTCGGGGCATGTAGATCTGGCGAGCGGAGCTACTCATAGCGCAACGCTTCCGCCGGTAGCGTCCGGCCCGCTGACCACGAGGGATACAGCGTGGCCACAAACGAAACTCCAATCGCCACCAGCGCCACCAGCAGGCCATCCATCAGGCGCGGGGCAAAAGGCACGTAGTCGATCGAGTAAACCTCCGGCGAAAGCGAAATCATGTGGTAGTGGCCGCCAGCATAAGAGATGGTATACCCGAGCACCAGGCCAATCAGCGTGCCGATCACTCCGATCAACACTCCCTGCGCAATAAAAATGTTTCGCACCTGCGACTTGCGGGTGCCCATCGATAGAAGCACGGCAATGTCCCGGGTCTTTTCCATCACCATCATGATCAGCGAAATCAGAATATTCAGCGCCGCCACGAAGACAATCAATCCGATCGTAATGAACGTGACGAGCCGCTCTAATCGCAGCGCGTGGAACAGGGCTTTATTCTGCTCCATCCAATTAGTAGCCATAAAACCCTTGCCCGCCGCATCTTCCAGTTCCTGCGAAACCACATCCGCCTTGTAAATGTCATCGACCCTGAATTCAATCACTGAAATCAGATCGCCGAGACCGAACAAACGTTGCGCATCCGAGAGTCGCGTGAAAGCCCACGACGAGTCGTAATCATAAAAGCCGGAGCTAAATATTCCGGCCACGCGGAAGCGGCTGTATTTCGGGACCATGCCGAAGGGAGTCAATTCGCCCTGCGGGCTTGTAACCAGCACCACCGAACCGACCGTCGCGCCCAGATTATCGGCCATGTCCTTGCCGAGAATAATTGGAGGCATGGCCGCGACGCGCGCTTGCACGCCCGTCAGGGAATCGGGAGATTCCGGAGGTGTGGTACCAGAGCCGCCGGTTGTTGCACCGTTCGCTTTTTCATCCGATCCTGCATCGGGTTGTGCAGGCATTTCATCCAGCGCGGTGGCAGAGCCTTCTTTGATCGTGCTGAGCAAATCGCCGACCCTGCGCTCGTCCGTTGGAATCATACCCTTGAGCACCGCACCCCGGGCGCGCGGCCCGCGGGAGATCAGCACCTGTTCAAAAATCGCTGGCGCGGCGGCGACCACATGCGGCTGTTTCGAAAGTCGTTCGACCAGCGGCGGCCAATCTTTAATGCCGTCATCGGCAATGCGCAGCAGGCTGATGTGCGAGGACGATCCGATCAGTCGCTCCTGCAAATCCTGACGAAAGCCATTATTGATGGCCAGCGCAACGATAAGCGAAGCCACGCCCGCCGTCACTCCAACAATCGAAATGCCGGTAATGATGCCAATAAAAGCTTGCCGGCGCTTGGCGCGCAGGTAGCGGGTCGCGATGAAGAGTTCAAAGCGCATGGTAGTTGTTAGCTTTCAGCTCTCAGCCAACTCGGATTATAGACACAGGCTTGTCGCTGCGTTCAATTTGATCGGCCAGTGTGCCTAATCATTATCTTGGGCAAAATCGCAGGGACGGTCGATCGATACTCTCGGTAATTTTCTCCGAACCGCTTTTCCAATTCCCTGTCTTCCAACCTGATCATCACTGCACCGCTCACGATGGCAAACCCGGTCAGCGCCCAGCAAACCGCTAAGCCCGTGCCCACGCTCCACGCTAGCATCTCGCAGAGATGTCCCAGATAGACCGGATGCCGCACGCGGGCGCGAATACCCGCGGTCGCCAGGGGTTGGCCGTGGTTGGGTAGCACCTCGGGCAGTCCTCCGAGTTGAGCCAGGCTGAATCCGCTGCCAGCGAGTTTGTAGAGGATCACTCCCACGAAGAAAAAAGCGAGAGCCGGAATCCAGGTCCAGTTGTTTCTATAGAGGATCTCACTGCGCCACGGCGCCGTGATCGCGGCTGCGATTACCCACGTTGCCATCCAGAAAGGCAGAAGAGCGCGGTACGGCGATCGTCGCTGCGAGCGCCAATACTCGACGCGCGGATGAATCAGCAGCCAGAATGCCGGGATGGTTGAGTAGATGACGCATGCAATCCACGCGACGGTTCGGAGCAACGTCAGCATCAGTCGATTCTACCGCTTGGAAACGGCGTGCCATGCACGCCTTCTCATTCTGTGGCACATTAGAAGATCACATCGGACTCCATGCCCGCCCCCGCCGACTCCAAAGCCGGACGCATCGCCTTCACGCATCCCGATTTCGTGCTCTTCCAGATCGCTCGCTTCCTGATCGTAGCCGCTGTTGAGATGCAGGCGGTCGCCGTAGGTTGGCAGGTTTACGACATCACCAAGCGCGCCCTCGATCTCGGGCTGGTCGGTCTGGCCCAGTTTCTTCCCGGCATTTTGCTGTTTCTCGTTTCCGGCCATACCTCCGACCGGTTCGACAGGCGCAAAGTACTGGCTGCGTGCTATGCCGGGTATGCAGTCTGCTCCGGGCTCTTGCTTGCCCTCGCTCTTCGGAGTACGCATCCGGTGCTCCCGATTTATCTGGTTCTGATTCTGCTAGGCATAGTGCGTTCTTTCAACGGAACGGCGAGCCGCTCGATTTTGCCGCAGCTCGTCCCCGACGAACACTTCGCCAATGCCGTGGCCTGGAACGCCTCAACGTTTCAGGCTGCAACGATTCTTGGACCATCTCTCGGCGGAATTCTCTACGCGGCCTTCCGTGGTCCCTCCGCGGTTTACGCCGCTGCCATGCTGACCGCGGTAGGAGCGCTCATCTCCGCCTTCCGCATCAAGACGCGCCAACAAGCCCGCCGTCGCGAGCCCATGACGATAAAAACAGTTTTCGCCGGATTGCACTTCATCTGGCGCGAGAAACTGATTCTGGGTGCGATTTCTCTAGACCTGTTTGCCGTGCTCCTCGGCGGCGCCGTAGCTCTTCTTCCCGTCTATGCTCGCGAGATTCTTCATACCGGGCCTTGGGGGCTGGGACTGCTGCGGACTGCTCCCGGAGTTGGCGCTGCCGTGATGGCGGTTGCGTTGGCGCACCGCCCGCTACGTGGTCGCGCTGGACCCACCCTGTTGTGGTCGGTGGCCGGATTCGGGATATGCACCATTCTCTTTGGGGTCTCCACCAGCCTGATCCTTTCGCTGGTTTCACTGATTTTTCTGGGCGCGGCAGATATGATCAGCGTGATTATTCGCGCGACCCTCGTGCAGTTGCGCACTCCCGATGAAATGCGCGGACGCGTGATGGCCGTCGATATGGTTTTTATCGGGACATCCAATGAGCTCGGTCAGTTCGAGTCCGGATTGACCGCACAATGGTTCGGTACAGTGCCCGCTGTTCTGCTCGGCGGAATAGGAACAATGGTGGTCATCGCCCTGTGGGCATGGATCTTTCCGGAGTTGCGCCGCGCGGGCGCTCTTGACGTTATCAACCCCAGCGTGGCCGCACAGGTTTCAGAAACGGCGGAGAAAACGCCTTAGATGCTAGATTTTTGCTAATCCGGCACAAAATTTTAACAACCCATCCCTGTAAATTCTCATCCGATTCGGCTGCCATACGTCTTCATTCGTATTCACCCTTGCAGTTGAGTGAGGCAGATGTCCGGAATTCGGGATACTGGCGAAGTTACGCTTCCTATGAACGCGGTAGATCTGGCTTGTCAGGACGAAACTAGCCAGGCCGTCTGCCAATCGATTGACGAGGTTGAAAGAAAATCACTGCCCTCGTTTTTTATCGTCGGCCCACCCCGGACCGGTAGCAGTTGGTTGCACGAAATTCTAAGCCCGCATGCTTTGCTGCCCAGCCCCTCGAAAGAAACCAGGTTTTTTGATACTCATTTTCACCGCGGTCTGAAGTGGTATCTGGCTCATTATGAGAATTCGAAAGGGGATCGGCGCATCGGCGAAGTCGCGCCCACTTACTTTGCCTCGGCACTAGCCCGGGAGCGAATGATGCGTATCATTCCGGATGCCAAAATCGTTTGTGTCTTTCGCAATCCGGTTGCGCGCCTCGTCTCCCTCTACCGGTTGAAGCGTGCCTATGGCCTGATTCGCTGGAACCTGGAGCAGGCGATCGAACGTGATCCCGAGCTCATGGAATCGAGTTGCTACGCCAGCAATCTCAAACTGTGGCAACAGTCCTTCGGCGCTGACCACATTCTGGCTGGCATTTACGACGATCTATTGGACAATCCCCAAGCCTTCACGGATTCGGTCGCGGATTTTATCGGACTTTCCCGCTTTCAACTAAAAGCGTCGCAGCGCCGCTTGGTGCATCACTCCAAGGGCATGACGTATCCCCGAAATTACTACGGCACGCGGGGCGCGATGATGGTTGCAGACTGGATGAAGGCCCGGCGCCTGGATCGGTTCGTCCTCGCATTTAAGAGTTCGCCCTTGTGCAAGCTGGTCTTGGGCGGAGGGGATCCTTTTCCAAAATTACCAGCACACATTTCGAAGCGGCTCTACGAAATGTTCCGTCCAGAGGTCGAAGAATTGGAAGAGCTGCTCAATCGCGACTTATCCTCGTGGAAATTTCAGAACGCCAGGTGAAATCGGCGCCGCGGACTAGCTTGAGCAAGAGGACGGCCCGGCGCAGCCGCTCACTTTGCGCGAATTAACGTCTTAGCCGCGCCCATATTGTCATAGCGATCGTAGACTCGCACCACTACAACATGCTCCGTCGCCGCCGCATTTTTTTCGTCGTTTGGCGCGAGCTTGTCTGGCGCAACCTTGAAATCATAGTTCTCAGTTTTGGCATCGGAGAGTTGGCCGATGGGTTCCACGTATTTCCACTCACCGGCATCCACGGAATATTCCGCGCGCTTGACAGTAGAAAATCCATCGACCGCACGGAACGTCACGTGAATCTGTCCACTTTCAATAGATGCGCTCAGGTTCTCAATACGCGGCGCAGTCGTATCCACCTCAAACCGCCGGCTTTCCTTCGATGCCGACAAAGCTTCACCCGGTGAGTGCGACGGCGCATCCGACGCAACCACCTTCACGGTATAACCTCCATCCGGCAGCAAGCTGGCATCGAAGGAATATGCCTTGTCGCTGAGATTGTCTTTGAGCAGCAGCCAGCGTGCCTCGCCGTCACCGCGGTAGTAAACGGAGTAGACAAGTTGGTCGTCGTTCTCGTCGTGCGCGCTCCATTTCACTCCAATAGAATCGCGATCGTGAGAGCTGGGGGTTTGCGCTTCGAAATGTATACCAGGCGATCCGCCGAAAGAAATTCCGCTGGAATCCGATCCCGGATTACCCGTCGCTTTCGGCAGCGGCTGGTACTTCACGCCAATCTGGACGGTAACGTCGTCGATTTCCGGAGCAACATTCTTGGGCAGATAATTCAGCACCACGCTGTCCACTCCGGGTGCCGCGCTTCCCGCGTGCAGCACGGCTTTCCACTGAGCATAGCGGGCCGCAGGAATTCCCGTCTCTGCGTTCTTAGTCAGATCAATCTTCTTCCACGCGCTCCAGTTGCGGTCGGGGTTATCCACATTCCCGCTGCGCGTATAAAGCTCCACGCTGCCCGTACCGCGAAACTCGGCGCGTCCCCAACGCGAGAAAATCCTGGCGTCGAACACGTCGCTTTCGTAGGTGCCCTCAGCCTCAGGGCCCGGTCCCAGCACAAAGACTTTTCCCAGATTGCTGGTCGCGGCATACAATCCGCCGCCGGGTGCTTTCGCAAATGCTGTAACCTGCGAAGCAGGTGCCTTTAGCAAATCAGAAAAATCGTCTGAACCGGAGATGGCAAAAACGTGGCCCCGATTACCCGTGCCCGCCAGCAGACGTCCTTGCGAGTCGAAGGCCAGCGCATAAACAATGTCCTCATGCGAGGTCCACACTTTTAAGGGAGAACCGTCCGGCGCGATGCGGTACACATCCGAACCGCCGCTCGTGCCTCCGCCGGGAAACGGAAACGGTCCTGCCGCTGCTGGCGTAGTGGGAGCGGTGGTGATCGTGATCCCCGGTACTTGCGGCGTAGCGCCGGCGGCGGGCGCAGTGGAGCCCATGTTTATAAGGGCCGCGCCCATGCTCGATGAACTCTGCCCACCCCCGCTCCGCTTTTCGCCGACCGCCGCCGCGTAGATGTTTCCCGAGCGATCGAGCGCGAGCGCTGTAATCTCTTTTTTCGGCGCGCTATAAAGTACAAAGCCTTCGCCCGCCGGAGAAATGCAATAGATCAATCCGCTGCCATCAGATCCAGCAATAAGATTCTCCTGCGCATCGAAGGCGAGGACGCGAATGTGAGTCTCATCGCTCTTAAAGAAAACCGAATGCTCGCCCTTGGGCGTGACGCGATAAATTTCCCCATGATCGCCGGTCGCTACATAAAGGTTTCCGGTTTTGTCGAGAGCCAGATCCCAGATGTATTTCGTACCCGGCTCGAAATAGACGGACGAACTCCAGGAAGGATCGGCGGTTGGTTTGACCGCGTCCTTATCCTTATCCTCCTTGTCTTTTTCTGTGCTTTTGTCGGAGTTCTTCGCGGATGCAGTGCCCGCCTTGTGCTCGATCTTGTAAACCTTGCCATCGGGAGCGGTCGCCGCATAGATCGCGCCTCCGGGCCCCGTCTGCAGCGCTTGCACCTGGAGTTCCTTGGGCTCAAAAATAATCGTCGCCTTGCCATCCGCCGTGACGCGGTATACTCGCGCCGGCGCGCCCGCTGCGACATAAACGTTGCCGCCATCATCGGCCGCAATCGCCCAGATATAAGTAGAAGGTGTGGCGTAAAGACTCTTAAACGTGGGCGCAAGCTCCAGACCGCCAGTGCTCCGAATGGCAACCCCAATCGCCGTTCCCTTGGTCAGTTCCTCAAATTTCGATTGCTCCCAGGTGCGCGTGCCCTCGGCGAATGCCGCCGGAATCAGGCCGGAACCACTTAAGTTTGTGAGAAGGAAGACAGTAAGGAAGACAGTAAGAAGGAAGAAGAAAAGCTTTCGCGCACTCTGCAATTTTCATACCTCGAAGCGTCGTTGTGAGCAGAATATTCAGGTTACCACGCCTGCCCGAGACAGGGTTGAAGGCCGAAGTCCAGCAGGGCGTCAATTGATTGTCATCCTGAGAGAGCGCGTTTTTTTGCGCGAACGAAGGATCTGGGCGAGCCGCGCGTTGTGTCGCGCCGCTTCTAATAAGTAACGCCGCGACACAATAATCGCGCGTTTGGCTCGCTTCCTTATCAACCACTAACCACCAAGCCCAGCGCGTCGCAGACGCACGCGGATTTCCCGTGTTATCGTAGGATTTCATGCATTCCTCGCGTCAGGATCTGCTGCGTTTGCTCGCCCACAAATCTTTCCGCCTGGGTGAGTTCAAGCTCTCTTCCGGCGGCACCAGCGATTACTACATCGACTGCCGAACCACCACTCTTGACGCCAAAGGTTCGCGCCTCACCGGCGAAGTTTTCTCCGATGAAATTCGTGAGCGGGGATGGAGGCCGCAGGCCATCGGGGGCCTGACCATGGGAGCCGACCCCATCGTGGTGGCAGTTTCAGTGGTAACCGGCGAGCTCCACGGATTTCTCGTGCGCAAAGCGGAGAAGCAGCACGGCACCGGCCAGCGTATTGAAGGCTTTCGCAAGAAGGGCGCGCGCGTGGTTATCGTTGATGATGTTTGCACTACCGGGGCCTCAACCGTGCAGGCGATCGAAGCCGCCCGCGAATTTGGATTTGAGATTGCTGGCGTAATGTGCCTGGTGGAGCGCGAAGAAGCGAAAGGCCGTCCCAGCGTAGAGAAGGCCGCCGCGCCTGCGCCATTCGTTTCAATTTTCACCGCCCAGGACGTTCGCGCCGAGCACATTCTTCAAACAGACGACACCGAGCCCGGAATATTTGCAGTCGCGGCCACATGTGAAATCTGCGGTCGGCCAGCGGTAACCAATGTTCCAGGAAATCGCTGCGCCGCGCATAAGAGCTAAAACAAAAGCGGCTCCCGAAGCGGTATTCGGCTTTTGCCAACGACGAACGACCAACGACCGACTTATGATCCAAACTCTCGAATGGACTGACAACGGCGTACGCTTCATCGACCAAACGAAGCTACCCACCGAAGAAACCTATGTCACCTGCAAGACTTACGAGCAGGTAGCCGACGTGATCCGCACCATGGTTGTGCGCGGCGCGCCCGCCATCGGCGTGGCTGCGGCCATGGGGATCGCGCTGGCCGTCAAGAATTCCAAGGCCGAGTCCACCGGCGATCTGAAACGCGACATCGATCAGGCTTGCGACGTAATCGGCAAGACTCGTCCGACCGCCGTCAATCTCTTCTGGGCGATCCGCCGCATGCAGGAAAAGTTCGAGCGCATCCGCATTCGTCCCCTCGCGCAAATTAAAACTGACCTGATCGAAGAATCCAAACGCATGCACGCCGAAGACATCGCCGCCAACCAGGCCATGGGACGCCACGGTGCAACGTTAATGCCGAGCGAAGGCGGCGTACTTACACACTGCAATGCCGGCGCGCTGGCTACAGCCGGTTACGGCACCGCACTGGGCGTGATCCGCGCCGCCGTCGAGCAAGGTAAGAAGATTCATGTCTATGCCGACGAAACCCGCCCATTCCTACAAGGCTCGCGCCTCACCGCCTGGGAGTTGATGAAAGACGGCATCCCGACCACCGTCATCTCCGATAACATGGCCGGGACCATGATGAGTCAGGACAAGATTGGAGCCATCGTCGTGGGCGCCGACCGCATTGCGGCCAACGGTGACGTCGCTAACAAGATCGGAACTTACAGCGTGGCCATTCTTGCCAAAGAACACAACATCCCGTTCTACGTGGCCGCGCCGATCTCGACCATCGACTTCGATTGTCCCGATGGCAGCAAAATTCCCATCGAGCAGCGCAATGCCAGGGAAGTCACCCATATCGCCGGAAAGCAGATGACGCCGGACGGCGTGTCGATTGAGAATCCCGCCTTCGACGTGACCCCTGCGAAATACGTAACCGCAATTATCACCGAGCGCGGTATAGCGCGCGCGCCTTACCAGGAGTCCCTGCACGGGCTGTCAACTACGGATGCCAAGGTTGAAGTCTAAGAGAAATCAGGAGCATCCGCCCAAATACCTCTTGTGGGCCGCATGGTCCCAACGTGCCATGTGGTACTCGGATGCTATTGTGAGAAGATGGGTTTTTGCTAAGGTCTCCGCACCGTTGAAGCTACAGTCGGGACGGGATGGACCAAAGCGGAGGCGGAGTGCATCTAAGGATACAGGCGGCGGATACGAATAAAGACCGGGATCTGGATAAAGACAATATCGCGCTGCTCCGAGTGGAAGGGTTAAAGAAGGTTTTCCGGTCCGGCGAGTCGGACCTGGTGCTCTTTGAAAATCTATCGTTTGAGGTGAAGCGGGGCGAAATGCTCGCCATCGTCGGCGAGTCAGGAGCGGGGAAGAGTACCTTGTTGCACATCCTCAGCGCTCTTGATCGCGCTTCCGCGGGTAACGTATACTGCGCGCAATTGCAACTGAATGCGTTATCGGCGGACGAAGCGGCGGAGTTTCGCAATCGCGAAGCCGGTTTCGTCTGGCAGTTTCACTACCTGCTGCCGGAATTCACGGCAGCGGAAAACGTGGCCATGCCCCTGCTGGTACGCGGACGCACTTGGGCACAGGCGGCGCCGGAAGCTTCACGCTGGCTGCGTGAAGTCGGATTGGAGCAGCGTGGGCATCACCGTTCGGGAGAGCTTTCGGGCGGAGAGCAACAGCGCGTGGCTCTGGCGCGGGCGCTGATAACCGGTCCGAAGCTGTTGCTGGCAGATGAGCCAACCGGAGACCTGGATAGACAGACGGCGGAAGCGGTCTTCGAATTGATCGCGCGGCTCCATCGCGAGCACCAACTCACCTCTCTTATCGCAACTCATAATTTGGCGTTTGCGCGGCGCTGCCACCGGGTATTGCGGCTGGAGCGCGGGCGCGTAGAAGAGATAAGGCCGGAATCGCTTCCGGTGTAGTCGTAGGAATAAGAATTGAAGGAGCAACATTAGTAAGACAATGTGCAAAAATTGAGCAGGTCGGTTGCCGGAGAGGATTTCGACAGGTTCCTTCGGTAACATTATAGAAACGTTGGGGTACTTGGGTTCGGTGGCAGTTTGATTGCATAATGATGATGTGATGGCAAGCAAGCACCGAACTACTGGCGGTTTAGGTTTTAGGTAGGGTCGAGCGAGCGTCCAGCGCCTTCTCGGCCGGAAGGGTTCAGGGGGAAGGGCATTATGTTTGAACGCTACACGGAGAAAGCCAGGCGCGTAATCTTTTTTGCGCGCTACGAAGCAAGCCAGTTCGGGTCTCCTTATATCGAGACCGAGCACCTGCTGCTGGGGCTGCTGCGCGAAGACAAAGCCCTGACCAATCGTTTCCTGCGTTCGCACGCCTCGGTTGAATCTATCCGCAAGCAAATCGAGGGACACACCACCATTCGGGAAAAAGTCTCGACCTCAGTGGATCTTCCGCTGAGCAACGAGTGCAAGCGCGTGCTGGCCTATGCCGCGGAAGAAGCGGAACGCCTATCGCACCGGCACATCGGAACCGAGCACTTGCTTTTAGGCTTACTAAGAGAAGAGAAGTGCTTTGCCGCGGAGATTCTGCACGAGCGCGGCTTGCGTCTCTCGACCATCCGCGAAGAACTTGCCCGCACCAGCCAGGAAAAAGCGCAGCCGCAGCGGCAGCGTGAATCCTCGCTGCTGAGCGAGTTTTCGCGCGACCTGACCCAGGCGGCGATGGACAGCCAGCTCGATCCGCTTGTCGGCCGCGACGGCGAACTCGAACGTGTCGTTCAGATTCTGTGCCGCCGCACCAAAAACAATCCAGTTTTGATCGGCGAGCCGGGCGTCGGCAAGACTGCAATCGTCGAAGGCCTTGCGCAGCGCATAGCCGATGGTGAAGTCCCATCGTTCCTCGCGGACAAGAGAATCCTGGCGCTTGATCTCTCCTTGATCGTGGCCGGCACAAAGTATCGTGGACAGTTCGAAGAGCGGCTGAAGACCATCATGAAAGAACTGATGGAGTCGCAGAATTCCATCATCTTCATCGACGAACTGCATACGCTGGTGGGCGCTGGTTCTGCCGAAGGCTCTCTCGATGCCGCGAACATCCTGAAGCCCGCGTTATCTCGCGGCGAAATTCAGTGCATCGGCGCGACCACGCCGGGAGAGTACCGCAAGTCGATTGAGAAAGACCGCTCGCTCGAGCGCCGCTTCCAGGCAGTCAAAGTTCCTCCGCCGAACGAGGCGGACGCCGTAAAGGTGCTGTTTGGAATTAAAGACCGTTACGAGAAATTCCACGCCGTCACCTATACCGACGATGCCATCAACTTCGCCGTCTCGCACTCGAATCGCTATATCCCGGACCGCTTCCTGCCCGACAAGGCAATCGATCTAGTAGACGAAGCCGGCGCTCGCGTGAAGCTGCGCCAGACTTCGCAGCCCGAAGAGATCACCGAAGTGCAGAAGCGCATCAAGTTCATCGTGCACCGCATGGAGAACGCGATCGCGAATCACGAGTTCGAGAAGGCGCGTTTCTACTCGGATGAAGAACGCAAGGAGCGCGAGAATCTGCGCGCCCTGCGCGAGAAATACCATCTCGACGAATCCTCCACCGGCGTAGTCGGCCGCGAAGATATCGAAGATGTCGTTTCGCGCTGGACCGGCGTTCCCATTACCTCGATCAAAGAAGAAGAAACCCAGAAACTGCTGCGCATCGAAGAAGAGCTGCACAAACGCATCATCTCGCAGGATAAATCGATCAGCGCGCTGGCCCGTGCGATCCGGCGTTCGCGCGCGGGGTTGAAGAGTCCGAACCGGCCTATTGGTTCGTTCCTGTTCCTGGGCCCGACCGGCGTCGGCAAAACGGAAGTCGCCCGCACCTTGGCCCAATTCATGTTCGGGACGGAAAAAGCTTTGGTTCGCTTCGATATGTCCGAGTTCATGGAGAAGCATTCGGTCTCGAAACTCATCGGTTCGCCTCCGGGCTATGTGGGCTATGAAGAAGGCGGCCAGCTCACCGAGCGCGTCAAGCGCGCTCCTTATTCCGTCGTGCTACTCGATGAAATCGAGAAGGCGCATCCCGATGTCTTCAACATCCTCTTGCAGGTTTTTGAAGACGGCCAACTTACTGACGGCCTCGGTAACACCGTCGATTTCAAGAACACGATCCTGATCATGACCTCGAACATCGGCGCGCGCCATCTGCAGAAGCGCGAAGGCTTCGGCTTCCAGTCGACCAAGGACGAAATGGTTTCGGGCAAGGTTGAGGAGTTGGTGAAGGGCGAGGTCAAACGCACCTTCAATCCAGAATTCCTCAATCGCCTCGACGAAATCATCCTGTTCCTGGCGCTGAGCGAGGCAGACTTGATCCAGATTCTGGAGCTCATGGTCACGCAACTCAACGCGAACCTGGCGCAGAAGTCGATCACGGTGTCGGTAGCCGACGAAGCCAAGAAGTGGATCCTCAACCAAACCCTCACCGACCGCACCTACGGAGCGCTGCCCGCTCCGCAGGGCATTACAGAAATACATCGAAGACCCCCTGTCGGAGGCGCTGATTCAAGGCACAATCACAACGCGCCCCGCCTTCATCGAGGTCTTCCTCGAGGACAACAAGCTGTTCTACCGTCCCGTGGACGCGGAGAAGACCGAGGGCGTGTTGTTGTACGAGAACAGCTAGCTCTCAGCGATCAACTTTCAGCCGCCAGCGCAAGCTGGCGGCTTTTGTTTTGCCGCTCATTTTGGCGAGCGCCCGGCTATACTCGCGAATAATTTCTGGGTGCGCACGGTTGTAGACGAACTGCCCTTCGCGCCGGCACTCGATCAAACCAGCTTCCGCAAGAATCTTAAGATGATGCGAAATGGTGCCCGGAGTAAGCCGGTATCTCCCGACAATCTCCCCGCAAAACATTTCCCCGCGCCCCGCAATCGATTCGTAGATGTGTAGACGCGTAGGATCGCTCAACGCCTTGGAAATCTTAGCTACTTCCGCATGATCCATAAGAAATGATCCATAAGAAATCCCAAATGTACTCGAACGCTCAGCCCTGAGAAAAATGAACCCTGAATACTTCGACACTCATCAAAGTATACAACTAAGGCAGCCTCATGTACCGCCTTAGAGTTGACCATCACCGCATTCTGGAGATTCTTATGAAAAGGTTTGAAGGCAAGACAGTGATAATTACCGGCGGCAATAGCGGCATTGGCCTTGCCACGGCAAAGTTGTTTCGTGAAGAGGGAGCGAATGTTGCCATTTCGGGGCGCGACCAGAGGACGCTGGATAGCGCCGCCAAGGCAATAGGCGGAAACACGCTAACGGTCAAAGCGGATGTTTCCAATCTGGCGGACATCGATAAGTTCTACGCGCAAGTAGTTGCGAAATTCGGCAAGATCGACGCTCTGTTCGCCAACGCGGGCATCGCGAAATTCGCCCCCGCCGCCGACAGCACCGAGCAGCTGTTCGATGAAACGTTCGACATCAACGTGAAGGGCCTATATTTCACGCTGCAGAAAGCCCTCCCCCATCTCAACGATAACGCCGGAATCGTATTGAACTCATCGGTCGTGAATGCCAAAGGATATCTCGGAGCCAGCGTTTATTCGGCTAGCAAGGCAGCCGTGCGCTCGCTTGCGCGTACTTTTGCTGCGGAGTTAGTCGGCCGCGGTATTCGTGTGAACGTGGTCAGTCCGGGGCCGATTGAAACTCCGATTCTGGAGAAAGGTGGAATGCCGCAGGCTGCACAAGATCAGTTCGCGGAAAATATCAAAGCGCGGGTTCCCATGAAGCGGTTCGGTACCCCGGAGGAAGTGGGACACGCCGTTGTCTTTCTCGCCAGCAGCGAAGCTTCTTATATCACTGGTGTGGATCTCAAAGTCGATGGTGGAACCGGACAGATTTGATTTCATCAGTAGCCGCCTAATACAGTGGATTGTGCCAGGCTTTCATTCTCCGGAAAGCGAATCTGGGAACCTGACGCAGTTCATTTGGGAGGGACACCCGTGCACAAGGTCAACATCGCCGACAAGTTTGCAAAAATTTCCGAATACTGGAAGCCCTATATTGCCGCCGAGCTTAACGGTCAACATGTAAAGCTCGACAAGCTAATGGGCGAGTTCGTCTTCCATCACCACGAAAACGAAGACGAAATGTTTCTGGTGGTAAAGGGGCGCTTCCGCATGGAATTCCGCGACCGGCATGAATGGATCGAAGAAGGCGAGTTTATTGTCGTGCCGCGCGGCGTTGAGCACAAGCCCGTCGCTGAGCAGGAATGCTGGATTCTTCTGTTCGAGCCCGCCTCCACGCTGAACACCGGAAACGTCGTCAACGAGCGCACCCTCCCGGAACTGGAGCGGGTTTAGAATATATAGAGAGAAGACGCAGCCATCTCACTTTCTACGACGATCTCTCTGAGGCTCATGGAACTTACTGTTTATTCTTCCGCGTGGTGCCCCGATTGCCGCGAGGCTAAGCGTTTTCTCGACAAGAACAACGTTCCCTACAAAGTTATAGACGTCGAAGCCACGCCGGGTGCCATAGACGAGATCGTCAAGCACACCGGCAAGCGCGCCATCCCGCAATTCGTGATTGATGGCGAATGGGTGCAGCCCTACGTGGCGGGCAAGGGCTTTCGCTACGACGAAATGGCCAAGCGGCTCGGAATTAGCAAGCCGTAATCCAAACCGTAAGCAAAGTAAGGCTCAATTTTGCCCGGCGAAGAGCTATCGGATGCCATTCTGGCTCACTTTCCCTATCTCCTGTACATCATCTTCCGTACCGTGGAAAAGCCCTGCCGGACAAGGGAAGATGACCGCTCATGTCCGAACCGGAAAGTCCACAGGGGTCGAACGAAGTCAGCGAATGCTGGCAGCAGATGGCGCAGGGCGTACTGGGCGTGGTCTTGCTGATCGGGGCAGTAGCGATGTTCCATTACTACGCCCCCGCCAACGCTCCCGGCGTTCAGCCCGATGAGCTGCAGAAGCAAGTTACCGAGCTCACCCAGCAGGTGAAGCAACTTGAAAAAGAGCAGGCGACGCCTGCTCTGGTCCTCACCCGCTACCGGAATTCCATCGGCTATATTTACGGCGTTTACCAGGTCGGATTTCCGAACCAGCCCTCGTCGATTCGGGCGCGCGTCTCCGGAACCGGATTTCTTGTTGGCGACGGCCTGATGGCGACTAATCGGCACGTAGCCGAACCTTGGTATGGCGATAGCGAGGCGGAAGCGCTGATGCATCGTGGCGCCTCAGCCATGCTCGAGAGCCTCGTCGTGTTCTTTCCAAACTCGCCGACGCCCGTCAACTTGACGCCGGGTGCGGTTTCTACCACGGGCGATCTCGCCGTCCTGCGAATTGAAAATAAAGATGCGGTGCGCGGACTCGCCGTGCTGCCGCTGGCAAAAACCAACGCATTGCCCGGCGAACTGGTAACGGTAATCGGCTATCCCATGGGCATCGCCGGCATGGTGGCCAAATCGCCAAGCGACGTCTATCAACGCCTGGCTTACCGCCACAACGACATCACAGCCGCAAGTGAGCTGGCAGCCCTATCGCTGATTCGTCCCTCAACCACCTGCGGACATCTGGGCGATGTGGTCGGCGACAAACTGATCTATGACGCTCCCACCGCCCACGGCGGCAGCGGCGGCCCAGTATTTAATTCCAATGCGGAAGTGATCGGTGTGAACTCAGCCTACATCGACGGATTTTCCGGCGGCACGTTGGGATTCTCCACGGAGGCTTTGCGTCCCCTCATTGCGGAAGCAGAGAAGCGACAGTAGAGCAAGAACATCGAAAGACGGTTATCATCAGACGATTGTCATCAGACGTGTCATCAGGCGGTTGTCATCCTGAGCGGAGCCGTTCTTCAGGCATAGCGAAGGATCTCGCCCTTATCCGGCCCCACGCGTAAGCCAAACGAACCTACTTCTGACTCTTGCCAAAAATACAACAGCCGGGAAGCGAAGCTTCCCGGCTGCGTTGTTCCAACCCTAATCAGAACGACCATCGCAGAGAAAACTGAATCAGACGCGGAGTCCCCGTAGTATTCACGATCCGGCCAAACGGGTCCGGACCGCTCTGCCCGCCTCCCGTCCAAGCCAGATATTGCTCGTAGTCCGTCACCAGCGGAGTGCCGAAATTCGGATGATTCCACAGGTTGAAGAAATCGGCCGCGAAGCGTAGATCCTGCCGTTCCGTAATTCTGAAATGCTTGATGAGCGAGAAATCCCAGTTCTGCTGGAATGGCCCTTTATAAATGTTGCGCCCGAGATTGCCGAAGCCCGTGGTGCAGAAGTTCGAATCGCCAGCGCACGCGGTCGGGTACAGAAGCGGGGCAGTCGTGAAGGCAGAAGGATTCAGCCAGCCGTTAAGACGCTGCGTAACACTACCCGAACTCATACCGCTGCCAATGCTCGCGCCGGAAGCGAGACTGGCGCTAACCGGTGACGTTCCGGCCCCAAGGAAAGCATTGCCGCCATTAGAATCCAAAACCGAAAACGGCAGAGATGATTGGAAGCTGGTAACCCCGCTCACCGACCATCCACTTGCCGCTGCGCGTGTGAGCCCTGTCGAGTGCGCGAAGAACGGAAGCTCATAGACGTAGCTGAGTTTCAACACTTGCGGACGATTGAAGTCGGAAATCCCTCGCGAAGCATTAATCGTGCTCTCGTCGTTGAAAGCCGTGTTGTTGGCCGTGTTTCCGGTAGAGGTCGCATCAATGTTCTTGGAAAACGTGTAGGCGGCCTGAAGGTAGCCGCGCTCCCATCGCCGCGAAACCGTCGATTGCAGCGAGTGGTAAATCGAATACGCATCGTTCGCGAAGATCTGATATCCGGAATAGCCGTTCAACCCAGGCGTCGGCGTTCGTGCGATCGCGTTGGCAAATGTATTCGAGGTGATCTGATACGTGTTGCCACTCGTATCGGTCACCGTGAACGGGTTCGCGGGAGTGGCATTTACCGACTGAATGGCATCGCGCGTTTCCCGCAGGTGCGTGCCCTTCGATCCCACGTAGCCGACTTCCAGCACCCACTTGTGGCCCAAATCACGCTGGATGGTGAAGTTCCACTGCTGCGTGTTGGGGACTACAAAGTGTCGGGGAACTTCAAGAACAAAAAGGTTCTGCGTTGGGTTTACGCCAGGCCCGGTGCAGCCGTTGTAGGTTCCAGTCTGTGTTGTGTTGTTGGTAGGATTGCCGTTGCTGGTCACAAATCCGGTGAACTGTGAGAGGCATGGCAGCCACGCACCGGATAACTGTCCCGCCACAGGCACTGCGTTTGGATTCGTCGCAGGAGTTCCGGTGAAGAAGTCAGACATGTTAAAGCCAGCGGTTTGCGGAAAAAATACGATCGGAATAAATGGCGACTGGAAGCTAAGCTGGTCGACCGCTCCGACGTCTTCCCGCACGTAGAAGATGCCGTACCCGCCACGAATCGTCGTGTTGTGATGCCCGAACAGATCATAGGCAAATCCCACCCGCGGGCCAATGCCGGTGGAGACGCTGTTCTTAAAAGTTGATCCCGCAGCATTTCCGGTCAGCCCAGAGACTTTCAGCTTGTCGACGCATTTGGGATAGATGAAAGGATACTCGCCGCTCTTGGTAAGGTCAGATTCCATATTACCGATATGGCAGGCATTGTCGGTCCATGCCCCGAAAAACTCGGTGCGCAGGCCCAGATTCAAGGTCAGATTCTGCGTGGCCTTCCAATCGTCCTGCGCGAACACCGCGGAGTTTTTCTGCCGGTAGTTGTGGTTATACACACCACCGCCGCCAAAGCTGAACTCCGGACCGCCTGTCAGGAAGTTGCCGACATCGCTGACCGGGCACGGATTGGCAACACTGCACCCGGGAGCCGTCGTCGTTGTCGAGTCCCCAAAATAAAGCTGTCCATTGAAGACCTGCGGAAACTGCTTATTCAGACTGACCGGTGTAAACTCGCCTCCAAACCTCCAATTGTGTTTGCCTCTCACCCAGCCCAGCGTGTCGATAAAGTTGAAATTGTTCTGCGCCTGATACTGATTGGCCTGCGGCGTAGGGCCAAACTGAAAGCCTGAGCTGACAAAAGTAAATTTGTAAATGCTATCGGTGAGATTGTTGGTGGGGCGTGTAATGCCGGCGTCAGCGCGCGTGACCGGTGGAACATTAATATCATCGTTATTGATGCGCACAAACCCAAGCCGGAATTCATTCACCAGCGTGGGAGCGAAAACGTGCGTCTCCGTCAGCGAGAACACTCGATCTTTCACCGGAAGCTGGTAGGGGAAATTCAAATCCCCGCTGCTGATGCTGCCGCCCAGGGAAGCCTGCAACCCGCCCGCGCCAAAGGGGACATCCGACTTGAAGTTCTGAAAAAAGAAATCAATCGACAATTTGTCCTGAGAATTGCGGAATTCGCGATCCCATGTCGCCGTGAATTGATTATCCGTGTAGCTGCCGGGGATGCTGGTAGTAAAGGGAACGACAGTCCCGGCAGTAGTGCCACTGGCTACGTTGGGCAAAGGGTAGAGATAACCATTCGCAGCCGCGCCGAACTGATTGCTCTGAAACGCAATCAACGACGCCGCAACCGGATCAATGCTTGTGATATTGAAGGCCGATTGCAGATTGGCCGCACCGGCAGGCCCTCGATCCGCCGCAGGAATATACGGGATGAGGGTGCTGATGATCGTTCCGGGAGAATCGCCGCTGCGCTGGCGCGTTCCCGAATAGTTGAAGAAGAAGAATCCGAGCTTTCCTCCGGTCCCGATCGGTCCACCCAGGTCTCCGCCGAAAATATTCTGCTGTATGACAGGTCTCGATTCGCCCGCTTGATTTAGAAAGTAATCGTTGGCGTCCAGCACCGTATTGCGGAAAAATTCGTAGCCCTCGCCGTGGAAGTTGTTGGTCCCCGTCTTCAGGATGGCATTGATGTTGCCGCCTCCGTTCCGTCCCTGGGTCGCGTCGTAAAGCGACGTCTGCACCTTGAATTCCTGAATCACCGCCGGATTCGGAAGCGGAGTCGTGGTCAGTTCGGCGACGTTGTAGTCCGTCGCGCTGATGCCTTCGATCAAGTAGTTATTGTTGTCTTCGCGCTGGCCGTTCACTTCAATGCGCACGTTGCCGCGTCCCAGTTGCGAGGCCGCATTCAGTTCGCCTTGCGCGCCGCTCGAAAGCGTAAGCAACTGTTGGAAGTTCTGCGTGGCCAGCGGCAGGTTCTTAATGGTGCTCGATTCAATCGCCTGCCCGGTTGTTGCGTCGGTAGTGTCAACCTGCTGCACTTCGGCCTGCACTTCGACCTGCTGCTGCACGGCCTGAGTTTTTAGCTTGGCGATCAATCGCGTAGTTTCCGTCACGCGCACCGCAATATCGCGAAAGCTGGACTCCGCAAATCCAGCCTCATGCACGCTCACCGTATACACGCCCGCCGGTAGCAGCGGAGCCGTGAACGAACCATCGGGTCCGGAAGTTACAGAGCGCTCCAGCACGCCGGTGTCTTGGTTCGTGATGCGCACCTCTGCATTTGCGACCACCGCGCCGCTGGGGTCCTGAATTGTGCCAGTAATGGCGCCGGTGGCGCCGCCTTGGGCAAAGGCTTGGGCCATGAACGCAAATGCGAGAAAACTAATCCAAATGAATCTACTTTGTGGCTTCGGCATTGCTTCTCCCTGAATTCGAATGAAAATTTGATTATTGCTGAATCGCTTGTGTGGGAAGTAAACAGACGCATCGACAGCAGAAGAAAATGAGCAGCCAGTCTGGTGCTCTCATACGCAGGAACGGGCTGCGGAGGCACAAAGGTGATCGCTTGTGGCTAGCTCTCGCCATCGGATACACGTATCCAGCAGAGTTGCCCTGAGCTCTGGGGATGGTCGCAGAATACTGAAAGCAGAGGCCCGTTGGCAATAACTATTGCGGATGCGAGGAAGTTAGCGTTGCCTAATCTGGTGCGGACTTGCCTTCGGGTCATATTGGCCAGATCAGCCGCCGGATCGCTTTTATAAAACCTATAATTCCCGCACTTTGACCCCTTCATGCAAACGCTGGTCTCCCGAAGCCGAAGCGTCGCCAGAGACCGCATAAGCCACGGCCGCTCCAATGAGGGCAGGAACAATAAAGGCATGCCCGCCAGTCGCTTCAGCGACAAACACCACTGCAGCCAGCGGAGTCTTGTAACCCGCGGCCAGAAACGACGCCATTCCCACGGCAGCATACAGATCGATGACCGGGCTATGGACGATCGACTGTGCAAAAGCGGTTCCGATGCATCCGCCGGTAAGAAACAGCGGCACGAACATCGCACTCACCCCGCCCGCACCCAGAGTGAACAGCGTTGCCGCCAGCTTGAGTGCGCCAAAAGTAATAAGCTGCAGACTGCTGTGCTGCCCACTCAAAATCGCTCCCACAGCCTCATAGTTCGGGCCGAGAGGAACCAGATCGCCAGGGTAGAGGCGCAAAAATAAGAGTCCGCAAAGCCCTGTCAACAAGCCGCCAAGCCCCAGCTTTACCCAATGCGGCAGCGACCACTTCACGAAGAAACTGCGGGCCCGGCGGAAGGTGATGACGAATGCCATCGCGATCAAACCAATGATCAGGCCAAGCAGCGCACTCCAATACAAATCGCGGCTGGCAAAGCCGGTGGAGGCGGTGAAGTTGAAAAGTGGCGCCGATCCGAGAAAAGAGCTGAGAGTCACAAACGAAACCACCGAGGCGATCAGCGACGGCACCAACGCTTCATGCGCCATATCGTCGCGGTAGGGCATCTCCAGCGCAAACACAATGCCGGTCAGCGGTGCGCGAAATACCGCGGACATGCCCGCCGCTGCTCCGCAAATCAACATAATCCGGCGGTCACGATCGGTCAGACGCAAGCGCCGAAGCCTTTTCCAAAGCCCCGACCCGATTGCTGCTCCCCCATAAATGCTTGGACCCTCCAACGCCGCGCTTCCACCAAATCCTACTGTGGTCACGGCCGCCAGCAGTTTGGGTACAAACCACCGCATATCCACTTCGCCCTCATGCTCGTGGTAAGAGCGGATAATTTCCTCGGTGGAGTGTTCATTGGGATCAGGGGTCAGAAACTGCATGATGAGGCCGGTGACGACGAAAGCCAGAACCAGTCCCGGCACAATCGCCCAGTGATGATGCAGGTAATAGCTGAGCACCAGAGGCCACAGCTTCCCCAAAATGATGACCACGATTCCGGTAATTACCAGCCCAGTCGTCAACCCAATCACGGGAGCGACGATGAGCCACTTACGCAGATCGCGCGCATAGACAGCGGAAAGATCCTCATGCACAAGTGCCGAATATTTGCGCAGCAAAGGATGATCGAACAACCGCTTTGCCCGGTGTTCTTGTTTCAAAGCTGTCTTGTTCACAAAACCGCCTCAAGAAGTAGACCTCATTTCAACTTAAGGGATCCCTGATCTCTAATCCCTGTCCATGCGCCCTATGATTTTGCCTTTGCATGAAGAACGGAGGGACGCGCGAAATCAGCGTCGCCGCCTTCACGCATGATGCGCCGAAGCGCGTTCACCAGTTCAGGGCCCGCTGAGCGTAATTCATTGTGGTGGTGTAGTGCCAGTTCGCCGAGGACCTTCTCCCCCTTCGCGGTCAGCGCCAGAAGGACCTCGCGGCGGTCCTCCCGAGCCCGCGTGCGGTGGACAAACCCTCCCGCTTCCAGGCGATTCACAAGTTCGACTGCACTGTGGTGGCGCACCTGCATGCGGTTGGCAAGTTCGCGAATCCGCGGGCGCACCCCAGGCGGCATGCCCTTGATCGCCAGCATGAGCTGATACTGGCCACGTTCCAACCCCGCCCTCTTTACCACTTGCTCGCTGAAGCGGAGAAAGCGGCGAATCTGGTAACGGAACTCTGCCAACGCCTGGTAATCCGACAAAGTGAGCTTCTTCATCCTGCTGATTGTATCGTGCAGCGATCCAGCGCGATTCTATAGTATATCGTAAGGCGATATAAGGCGAGCGAATGATCCTCCTCCGCTGGCCTCTTTCCCAAACTCCATTTAGAATCCTCTATCCACTCGCAATCACTGACAGGAGGCGCACCCGCCTTGATCTCGCGCTACACCCGCCCGGAAATGGGCCGCATCTGGAGCGATGAAAACCGCTTCCGCACCTGGCTGGCGGTAGAAGTTGCCGCCACCGAAACTTTGGCTGAGGCGGGCATGGTCCCTAAGAAAGCGGCCCAGTCGATCCGCGAGCGCGCCGATTTTCGTGTCGATCGCATCCACGAGATCGAAGCCGAGGTTCGCCACGATGTGATCGCCTTCACCACCGCCGTCGCCGAAATAGTTGGCCCCGATGCGCGCTGGTTCCACTACGGCCTCACCTCCAACGATGTGGTGGACACAGCGCAGGCTCTCCTGACCAAACAGGCCTCGGCGCTCATTGCGCAGGATCTCGATCATCTCTCGGAGGTTCTCGAACGCCGCGCGTGGGAATTCAAGGACACGCCGATGGTGGGGCGCACTCATGGCATTCACGCCGAGCCCATCACCTTCGGCTTCAAGCTGGCTAATTGGTATTCGGAGACCCAACGCAACATCACCCGCTTCAAGGCCGCAGCCGAAGACATGCGCGTAGGCAAGTTCTCCGGAGCTGTAGGAATTTTTGCTCACCTGACTCCAGAGATCGAAGAGAAGATTTGTGCGCGCCTGGGTCTGAAAGCAGCCGCGGTCTCATCACAGGTGATCCAACGCGACCGCCACGCAACTTATCTAGCCACGCTCGCAGTGATTGCCTCCACTCTGGACAAAATCGCCACTGAAATTCGCCACCTGCAACGTACTGAGGTGCGCGAGGCCGAGGAGTTCTTCAGCGAAAAGCAAAAAGGTTCTTCGGCGATGCCGCACAAGCGCAATCCCGTAACCAGTGAGCAGATCAGCGGCCTGGCACGCGTGGTGCGCGGCAACGCCCAGGCAGGATTTGAAAATGTGGCGTTGTGGCACGAGCGCGATATTTCGCACTCATCCGCCGAGCGCGTGATTCTTCCCGACTCCACCACGCTAATCGACTATCTGCTGAACAAAACAGCAAACCTGATTGAAACCATGTTCGTCTATCCCGACCGCATGCGGGCCAATCTGGAGAGCACGAATGGCCTGATCTTCAGCGGCCAACTCCTGCTCGATCTTGTGGAGCACGGAGTCTCGCGCGAAGACGCCTATCACGCAGTGCAAGCCCACGCGATGCGAGCCTGGAAGGAAGGTTTGAACTTCCATCAGCTCGTGCTTGCGTTGTCCACCCTGGCCAGCGACCCTTCCGCCGGGGTCAGCGGCCTTTCCGCGCAGGCCAGCGGCCCTTCCGCCGCGGCCACGAGCGGTTCGCCCAGGCAGCACGGATGTCACTGGTCTGCCCGCATACTGCGAGGATGCTGAGTAATACTTGAAAAGAATTGCTGGTCATTGCAGGGGGGATTAGGTTCGAAATGGCGCCCAGGAGGCGGGCCGTGATGGACGGGCCGTGCACCTAGGGTCACCGAGGAGCGGGGATGCCCAGTTCAGCCGTCCCGAACACCGATCTGCCCGACCCTGATCTGCCCGGCGCCGGGATTGGCTCCGGGGCCGCCGACGACGCCTGGGGAGCCAGCGCCACGCTGCTGCGCTGCGATGGATGCGGAGCTAGCGCCATGGTCGACCAGGGGGAGCACCAGTACGGCGGGCTGGTGCACAGCTTCCTGGGTCACCATTCGGGGTGCGGCAACGCGGTGCAGATCACCAGGACCCAGCCCGGGGAGGCCTGACCCGCCCGCTGATCCCGCCCGCCTACTGCGCGTGCTGCTCGAAGTCCACCGGCGGCAGGTCCTGCACCTCGTGCTTGCTGATGTTGAGCCGGATGGTGTCGTCGACCCGGGACACGGCCTTGATCGGGATGGCCACGTCCTTGCGGCCCCACAGGTGCCCTTCTTGCAGCAGCACATGGGTGACCTGATGATCGCCAGGGTCGATGACCAGTCCATGGATGTGCCCGATCCGGCCGTCCGTGGCCTCGACTGGGTCGCCGCGCCGCACTTCCACTTCACCGAGCGGAATGCGGTCGTAGGTGATCGTGGGCGAGAACCCGGCCACGGCCAGGTCCACGCCGCCCGGCGTTTCCGCCCCGGGGGTGAGGCCGTAGTACGGCCAGGCGCTCACCTGCTCGGGCCCGTAGGCCGCGTACCCGCCGCTGCCGGGCACGAACTGGGTTTCCTCAGCCGGGTCGAGCCCCTCGAACTCGGCCAGGGTGCAACGCAGCCGCACGTCGCCCGCGGACGCGCCGACCAGGTCGAGCGGCACCAGCCGGGCGAGCCCCTCGCGGCCCTTGGGCTCGACGACGAGATCTGTGACGGTCTTTGCGACCGGGTCGACCACCACCCGGGACACCTTGCCGCACACTCCGTCGGTGCAGTGAGCCTGCGAGCCGATGGTGAATTGCGTCATTTCTCCCACATTGAGCCTCCGTCATTCCGGACTGGACCGCACAGCAATGCAGTGCCCGGCCACACGCAGTAAACACCTTCCCAGGCCAGAGCCGCTCTGCCGCGGCTCGCTGGCTGGATTTCGGGCGCAGATTCCGGGTATCCGGTCACGCTGCG
>CAWIPG010000006.1:0-1109923 GCA_963838015.1 uncultured Acidobacteriaceae bacterium
GCTGGAAGAATCAAACTCCGCGGCTGGGTGTGACTGGATGCAGCTTCGGCGCTTATCATGCAGTGAATTTTGCGCTGAAACATCCCGACGCAGTAACGCAGGCCTGCGTGAGCATGAGTGGGGCTTTCGATATACATCAGTTTCTGGATGGGTATTACGACGACGATTGCTACTTCGATTGTTCACCCGGATTATTTGCCGAACCAGAATGACGATTGGTTTTTGAGCCGCTACCGGCAGATGAAAATTGTGCTGGGATCAGCAGATTGGGATATGTGCCTGGACCAGAACGTTGAAGCTTTTCGGCGATTTTGAATGGCAAGGCCGTGCCGGCCTTGGCTGGACATTTCGCAATAATCGAAACGTCGCTGGCCCTTGTGGCTAAGGGATCGCGGGGGGAGAGTGCTAAAATGACCGCGGAAATAGCTTCAGGCTTCCCAATACAAAGACTTGGATATTTTACATGAGCAAATATCGAAATGTGTTTTGCTGGGATCGCCTTCGTGATTTTCGTATCTGCTGGTGCACGGCTGAGGATCGGCCAACAGCACCACCGAGCACACATATCCAATCTTCCGCAACAAACGCTGCGACTCCTGCGGTCCAGGCTCAGGAGTCACCCCGAAAAGTTACGGCGTACACGCTGCCCCCCAATCTTTATCAAAAAAAGCTCATGACAAAAGCCGGATCGATTTTCGGCTGCAACTGATCGGCTTCATTTACGGGGTGGTGGTTCTGTGGATCGTCCTGCGCTGGAAGCTGGGCGCAAAATACCGCAATTGGGCCGAGCATTCATCGGGTAAGCGGTTTGTGCAGGCTCTGATATTTACGCCGTTATTTGTTCTGACGGTTGCAGTGTTCACCTTGCCGCTCGATATCTACTCGGAAACGATCGAGAAACAATTTGGCATTTCGGTGCAAGCCTGGGGCTCGTGGAGTTGGGATTGGATTAAAGCGCAACTGATCTCGATTGTGATTTTTACAATCTTGATCTGGATTCTTTACGTTGTGATCCGGCGGAGTCCGCGACGATGGTGGTTTTATTTCTGGCTGGTTTCGCTGCCGATCCTGATCTTTGTATTTTTTTATCAGCCCCTGGGTAATTGCGCCTTTGTTTCAATAAGTTCGAGCCGCTACAGCAGAAAGAGCCGAAACTCACAGCGGCGCTGGAGCAGATGGTGCAACGCTCGGGCGAAGACATTCCGCCGGAACGCATGTTCTGGATGGGCGCGGCGGAAAAAACCAATGCGCTTAATGCTTATGTTACGGGGATGGGATCATCGAAACGGATCGTGGTTTTCGATACGACGATCGCCAAGATGAATGCGCAGCAGATTGTGTTCGTCGCGGGACATGAGATGGGGCACTACGTTCTGCATCATGTTTACAAACTGCTCGGATTTTTTGCCCTGGTTTTTCTGTTTTTCTTTTATCTGGGCTATCGGTCGATCGGATGGGTGCTGACGCGCTGGGGAACAAATTGGGGGATTCGCGGCCTGGAGGATTGGGCATCGCTTCCGGCGCTGGTGCTTTTGTTATCGGTGTTCTCGTTCGTATCGAACCCGGTACTGAACGCGGTCAGCCGACACTATGAACATCAGGCAGATCAGTATGGGCTGGAGGTCACGCACGGGTTGACGCCGGATTCCGGGCAGGTGGCGGCGCAGTCGTTTCAGATTTTAGGGGAAGTGGATTTGGCGGACCCGGACCCAAGTCCGGTGGACATTTTTCTGTTTTACAGCCACCCGAGCATCCCTGATCGAATTCAGTTTAGTTTGACGTATGATCCGTGGGCGCACGGAGGGACGGGAGAGTTTGTAAAGTAGTCGAGGCGTTGTTGGAAAAGCAGGTTCCTCACTGCCGCTGCGCGCCGGTTCGGAATGGCACAAAACTTTATAGCAGTAGAAATTCTTATAGTGAATGTAAAGGGCGTGTTATGAAGAAAATTGGGATTTTATGACGATGGAGAATACGTTTCCGCCAGCCGTCGTTGAGAAAATTAACTCGATGAAAGTTGGCGATGTCACGGCAGAGTTTGCTTCAATCGGTGGAAATCCGGATGGATGAGCAGAAGAAATATGACGTCATCATCGATCGCATCTCGCAGGATATTCCGTTCTACCGAGCTTACTTGAAGAATGCCGCACTGCACGGGACGATTGTGGTGAACAATCCCTTCTGGTGGACTGCGGACGACAAGTTCTTCAATTATGCGCTGGCACACAAGCTGGGCGTGGCCATTCCGCCGACTGTGATTCTGCCGCACAACAAGCATCCGGAAGGTACGACTGACCGGTCGATGCGGAATTTAATCTACCCGTTGAACTGGCAGGAGTTGTTTGATTACGTCGGCTTCCCTGCTTTCCTCAAGCCTTATTCCGGCGGCGGGTGGAAGCATGTTTATCACGTGCATTCGCCGGAGGAATTTTTTCAGCACTACAACCAGACCGGCGATCTGTGCATGACGTTGCAACATGGCGTGGTGTTTGAGGAGTATTACCGGTGCTACGTGGTGGGCAGGAAAAGTACGCATCATGAAGTACGATCCCAGGCTGCCACATCATGAGCGGTATGTGAAGGGAAATCCGCCGCCGTCGACAGAAGTTTTGAGGGCTCGGATTGAAAAAGACGCGCTGACTTTGTGCCGCGTGCTGGGGTATGACTTGAACACTGTGGAATTCGCGGTGGAGGACGGCGTGCCGTATGCGATTGATTTTCTGAATCCGGCGCCGGATGCGGAGATTACTTCGGTAGGGCAGGAGAATTTTGATTGGATTGTGAATGCCGTGGCGGAGATGGCGGTGAAGATGGCAGTTACCGGGGAAGATCCGGCGCGGGAGTTGCGGTGGGCTGGTTTTCTGGCGGGTAAAGCGCCATCGAAGCAATCGCGTAAGGGTGAACCGGCTTGGGTGGGCGAGCGGAAGCGGGGGAAGGCGGCGAAATAGGGCTGGAATTTACTCGAGAACTTCCATACAAGCCGTTGGCATCGTAAAACATGTAAGGGATCCTTCGACTACGTGGCTGCTTCGCTTCGCGAACCACTCACTCCGCTCAGGATGACAAGGCTTATACTATAAGGGTTCTGGTTAGATTTCGCGGGCGAGGGCGCCCGCGCCACATTTCATGAAACCTACTTTCACCATCGGGATTGAAGAGGAATATCAGACGATAGATCCGGAGACACGGGATCTGCGGTCACATATTCAGGCGGAGATCCTCGAAAAGGGCCAGCTGATCCTGCAGGAGCGGGTGAAGGCGGAGATGCACCAGTCCGTTGTGGAAGTGGGGACTGGGGTGTGCCAGAACATCAAGGAAGCCAAAGCGGAAGTGAAAATGCTGCGCCGGGACATTATCCGGCTGGCCAGGGAGAACGGGCTGAAGCTGGCGTCGGTGGCGACGCATCCGTTTGCCGACTGGCGCGCGCAGGAGATTCATCCCGACCCACGCTACAAAAATATTGTTGAAGACATGCAGCTGGTGGCGCGGGCGAATTTGATTTTTGGTTTGCACGTGCACGTTGGGATTGAGGACCGCGAGACCGCGATCCACATGATGAACCACGCGCGGTATTTTCTGCCGCACCTGCTGGCACTCTCGACGAATTCTCCGTTCTGGCTGGGGATGAATACGGGCTTGAAATCGTACCGCTGCAAAGTATTCGACAAATTTCCGCGCACCAACATTCCGGATTATTTTCCGAGCTGGGGTGAGTACGAAAACTTTATCAAGCTGCTGATCAAAACCAACTGCATCGATAATGCGAAGAAAATCTGGTGGGACATTCGGCCGCATCCATTCTTTAATACGATTGAATTCCGCGTGTGCGATATTCCCATGCGCGCCGATGAGACGATCGCGCTGGCGGCGCTGATTCAAGCGACGGTAGCGAAGCTTTACAAGCTGTATTCTGCGAACCAGGGCTTCCGGCTCTATCGGCGCGCGCTGATCATGGAGAACAAGTGGCGCGCGTCGAGATATGGGATGGATGGGAAGCTGATTGATTTTGGCAAGCAGACTGAAGTTCCGGCGAGGGATTTGATTCTTGAATATCTGGAGTTTGTGGACGATGTTGTGGATGAGTTGGACTCGCGCGAAGAGTTGAACTACATCCACACCATGCTGAAAACGGGCAGCGGCGCGGACCGGCAGTTGCGCGTGTATCAAGAGACCGGCGACTTGAAGAAGGTTGTCGATTACATTATTGAGGAGACGGAAACCGGGCTGGAAGAAGATGAGCCGGCTTCGGTGCGAAAAGTAGGATGACCATTTCTGCCGATAAAGATGAAGTATCCACCCAACCACTAGGATGGGGCACCCGCTCGAATCACATTCCCTTTGATCCTGAGTTCACCCCGGGGGCGCGCAATGCTGTGCGAGTTTGCCTGCGCGTGCAGCCTCAAGAGAAGATTTGCGTCATCACCGATGAGGCCACACTGGAGATTGCGGCGGCGGTCGCGCATGAACTGGAAGAACTGGGCGCTCCCTACCGCGCCTGGGTGTTGGAGGATCTGGCGGCGCGTCCGCTGAAGGATTTGCCTGCCGAGATTATCGCGGACCTGGAGGCTAGCCAGGTTTCCATCTTTGCCGTGCAAGCGCAGAGAAATGAGCTGCGCACCCGCATGCAGATGACGGACGTAGTGAATCGCAGGAAGATCCGGCACGCGCACATGGTGAACATCAACCGGCAGATCATGCTGGAGGGAATGCGCGCTGACTTTCAGAAGGTCGACCGGCTGAGCGCAAAAGTCGTGGCGATGGTGCGCAAAGCCCGGCAGGTGCGGGCAAAGACGGCGGCGGGAACTGACCTGACAGCGGACCTGAATCCGAATTATCACTGGCTGAAGACCAGCGGGATTATCAGCGCTGAAAAATGGGGCAACCTGCCGGGCGGGGAAATCTTCACGACACCTGGAGAAGTGAATGGGACGTTCGTAATCGATGGCGTGGTGGGCGACTATTTGTGCGCGAAGTTTGGCAGCTTGCGGGAAACTCCGCTCACCATTCACATGAAAAAGAATCGCCTCACAGAAGCACACTCGGAGAATCGCGAACTGGAAGACGACTTCTGGAAGTACACGCACACCGATGAAAACAGCGACCGCGTGGGCGAGTTTGCCATCGGGACGAACATCGATTTGAAGGATGTGATTGGCGAGATTCTGCAGGACGAAAAATATCCCGGAGTGCATATTGCTTTCGGCAATCCCTATGGCGCGCATACGGGCGCGGAGTGGGATTCATCGACCCATATCGATGTGGTGGGGCGGAAGTTCAACATCTGGGTGGATGACGAGCAGATCATGCGAGATGGAAAGTTTCTGGTGGAGGCGTAGGCCCTCCAGCGATCGGCTCTCCAGGTGCGAGCAGATTTCGAGATTGCCAAAAGCTGTCAAACCTGTTCGGAATTCATGGGTTCCTGCTTTTTCCAGCGGCGGTGATTGTAGTTATGCTTCATAATCTCCTCCATGATCGCCACCCTTCGTAAACAGTTCAACGCCAGCTTCACTCCGGAGAAATATCAGGAATTCTTGCGGCAGATTGACGAAGCCTGCGGAACTCATGTGTCCTTCCGGCTGTCAGAGACTCCGTGTTTCTTTCCCAAGTCTCTGCTGGATCGAATGGTGGAGGCGGGAAAAGAGTTGATCCGGCAGCTGGTGGATAGTCCTGAGTATCGTGCACGATCGGCTCAGTCGATTCCCGCGGAATATCGGGTTCCAAATGAGCCGGCGCATCCGATGTTTGTGCAGGTTGATTTTGGACTGGTCCGCGACGCGGGCGGCGCGCTGCAACCGAAACTGGTGGAGTTGCAGGCCTTTCCTTCTCTTTATGCATATCAGTTGACGATGGCGCAAAGTTACATCGACGTGTACGGTCTCAATCGATTCGAGGGAGGCAGCCGACTGCAGTATTTTTTGGGAGGGCTGAATGATAGGTCCTACCGCGAACTCTTGCGGTCGGCGATTGTCGGCACGCACGATCCGGAGAATGTGATCCTGATGGAGGTCCATCCCGAGGAACAAAAGACGCTGCCGGATTTTCTGCGCACGGAACAGATGCTGGGGGTAAGAACGGTCGACATTGAGTCAATCCGAAAACAGGGGTCGCAGCTTTATTACGAGCGCAACGGCGGACGAGTTCCGATCCGGCGAATCTACAACCGGGCGATTGTGGACGAATTGCAACGTAAAGGAATTAAGCTGGGGTTTGATTTTCGCGACGATCTTACCGTGGAGTGGGCGGGCCATTCGAACTGGTATTTTCGCATCAGCAAGTTTTCGATTCCGTATCTGCGGCACGAATCGGTGCCGAAGACGTGGTTTCTGGACCAACTGAAAGAGATTCCCGACGATCTGCAGAACTATGCGCTGAAACCGCTGTATTCTTTCGCCGGGCTCGGTGTGGTGATTGCGCCGACGAAAGAAGATATCGCAGCGATTCCAGCGGAGAAGCGCGCCGAATACATTCTGCAGGAGCGCCTGCACTTTGAGCCGGTGATCGAGACTCCGTTCGGTGGAACCAAGGCAGAGGTGCGGGTGATGTATGTGTGGGTCGACAAGTTGCAGGCCGTGCTGACGATCATCCGCATGGGGCGTGGGTTGATGATGGGCGTGGATCACAACAGAAATATGGAATGGGTTGGAGCGTCGGCGGGACTGTGGGTGGAAGATTAGCCTAGCCGATACGTTTTACTACGGCGGTCTTCAATTCCTGACCGTTGGGGCGGCGAAGATAGAGTTTATCTCCCGCGAGGCGAACGGGAACGGCGTCCCCGGGCTTCCACTCCCCGGGTGTGTAGCCCTCGGCGGAAGTGGATTCGTATTCCCCGGTATAGACCACACCCTGTATGTTGACGACGACGGCACGACGAATGGAATGAGTATTGAATTCACGAAGGATCTCGGCTTCAGCTTGATGCCAATTTTCGAGGTCCTGGCCTTCGACTCCTCCACTACCCTGGTAGAGTTCGGTGGCACGACGCCGGATGGCCTCTTGCACTTCAGGTGAATAATTCCCAGACATCCGCACCATACTAGCCGCCTCGCGATTTCAATGGTCCTGATCCCATAGTAATCGCCGCGACACCGCTTTCGACGGGGACTCACTCACAAAAGGATAGGATGATTATCAGTTTGGGAAATTGCCCCTGCGAGATTGGGTAGTAAATTCAGAAAAAGGTTTTTCACCGGCGAGGCGCACATACAAGGAGAAGTCTCTCATCTCCAGTTGACCGGAGTCGCAACCGGGGCCTAACATTACCGCGGTCGGGAGTTCCTTCTTCTCATGATTGGCCAGACTGTGTCCCACTACCGCATCCTGGGAAAACTTGGGGGTGGTGGCATGGGCGTGGTCTACGAGGCGGAGGATCTAAAACTCGGGCGGCATGTCGCGCTCAAGTTCATCCCGGAAAACCTTGCGGGCGACCCCAAGTCGCTGGAACGATTCACTCGCGAGGCGCGCGCGGCATCTCTGCTTAACCATCCCAATATCTGCACGATTCACGGCATTGAAGACAATAACGGCCATCCCTTCATCGTGATGGAGAGGCTGGAAGGCGAAAGCCTGAAGCAATGCATCTCCGGACAGGCGATGGCCATCGACAAGGTGCTCGATATCAGCATCCAGGTGGCGGACGCACTGGCGGCATCGCATGCGAAGGGCATTGTGCATCGGGATATCAAGCCGGCGAACATTTTCCTGACCCCTACGGGGCAGGTGAAAGTTCTCGATTTCGGTCTCGCCAAGTTGCTGCACCACGGTGGAACTGATAGCGACGGTGGAGAGGCAGCGAACGACAACTCACTCACTGCGGTCGGCGTGATTCCCGGGACCGCAGTCTATATGTCGCCGGAGCAGGCGCGAAGCGAGGAAATCGATTTCCGCAGCGACTTGTTTTCGTTCGGCGTCGTGATATATGAGATGTCGACCGGCAAGAAGCCGTTTAGTGGGAAGAATTCGCTGATGACGCTAGACGCGGTGCTGCACGATAGGCCGATACCGCCCGGAGAGTTAAATCCCAAAGTGCCGGTGGAGTTGGAGGGCATCATCGGCAAGGCGATGGAAAAAGACCGCAAGGAGCGGTACCAGAGCGCCACGCAGATGAAAGCCGACCTGCAGCAACTGAAGCGCGAGAACGAGTCGGGACAGATTAAGAGTGGATTTCACAACACCAAGCTGCGGGTTGCAAGCAGGACGTTTGACCGAGGTGGCAATAGCCGCTGGCTGTTCTGGCTATTACTGGGAACTCTGGCGATGCTGGTGACAGTGCTCTCGGCCGTGGGAGCGTACTGGATGAAACACCGCGAGGTCGCGAACGCGGAGCAGAAAAATGCCATCGCTGTGTTGCCGTTGCAGAACATGAACGGCGATTTTAGCGTGGATTACCTGCGCTTCGCGCTGGCCGATGAGCTAACAAGTGTGCTGACGTATTCGCGTTCGCTCGATGTGCGGCCTTCGTCGGTGACGCGGAAGTATGTGGAAGTGGATCTTGATCCACATAAGGCGGGGCAGCAGTTGCACGTAGGCAAGCTGCTTACCGGCCACTTTATGCGGCAGGGCGAACAGCTGACTGTGACTCTGGAGGCGATTGACGTATCCAACGACCGGCTGCTGTGGCAAGG
The DNA here is from genome assembly GCA_963838015.1 of uncultured Acidobacteriaceae bacterium. Classification (GTDB taxonomy): domain Bacteria; phylum Acidobacteriota; class Terriglobia; order Terriglobales; family Acidobacteriaceae; genus Sulfotelmatobacter. The sequence goes on from CAWIPG010000006.1 coordinate 8,619, forward strand.
AAGCGCTACCGCCAACGTGAATGATCTGATTTCCTTGCAGGGCCAACTGAGCACGCAGGTTCAGCAGGGACTGTTGCCTGCCTTGGGCGTGGCCGGAGGGACCTTAACCACGGCGTCGCGCCCGAAGAGCCAGGAGGCCTACGACCTTTATCTGCATAGCCTCGCTCTACCTCATGATCCCGGACCGAATAAAGATGCGATCGCGGTGCTGGAACATGTAGTGGGAGAAGATCCGGGTTACGCTCCCGCTTGGGAGGCGCTGGGATTGCGATGCTATTACGATTCGTATTTTGGCGGAGGCGGCGAGGAGATGTTCCAGCGTTCGAATGCGGCTTTTGAGCGGGCCATTTCCCTGGACCCGAACCGCATGTTGGCGGCGAGCCACTTGATTACAAACCGCGTGGAGCGGGGCGAGTTGGGCCGGGCTTATGATGCTGCGACCGATCTGGTTCGCCGGCGTCCGCAGAGCGCCGACGCTCACTTTGCGCTGAGTTTTGTGCTGCGTTATGCGGGCATGCAGGAGAAGGCAACGCAGGAGTGCAACACCGCCCACTCGCTCGACCCCGGGGATTTCGATTTCCGTTCGTGTGCGTGGGCGTTCTTGGAACTCGGTCAAAGCGATCGGGCGATGGATTTTGTGCACCTCGATGCAGGCTCGCAGTGGGCGGCATGGGTGACTCCATATGTGTATCTGGCCGCGGGAAATGTGGCCCAGGCGCGGGAGAGCGTGAAGAGTGTGGCGAAGGCTCCGGCCTACCATCGCGAGTTGCTGGCGGCCTGCACGGCGGCGCAGCGGCCGGCCGACATGGACCGGATTGTCCGCGAGGCGGAGGCCTCGGCAATGGCGGAACCCGACCCAGAGGCGTGGTATCACGTGGGTGCACTGATGGCGTATTGCGGCCAGAATGAGGCTGCGTTGCGATTGCTGAAGGCGGCGGTGCAGCAGAATTATTGCGCGTATTCGGCCCTGCTCGAGGATCCTCTGCTCAAAAACTTGCGCAAGGAGACGGCCTTCAATGAAGTGCTTACCGCTGGCAGCGCTTGCCAGGAGGCGCTGAAAGAAGGGCGGCAGTAAGGCAGTTCTCAGTTCTCAGTTCTCAGTTCTCAGTTCTCAGTTATTGGACATAGCTCTTTCGTTCATCGGTTACTCTTTAATTCTTGGCTGCCGTTTAATCTAAACATTGAGAGGAAAAATTTGCGTCGGAGCAGGGGTAGGCCCCATCCTTGTAGGGTGAACTTCACGGGATGCACGAACCTTGCCCACCGCATGCGGCGGATTGTCCGGCGTTTTAGCCGCACGTCAGTTTTCCAAACCTCGTTTTTATTTCTTTTGCTCGTCGTTCCTACTCTGCTCGCGGCCTTTCCGCCGCTGACTGCCAAAAGTCCGGAGAAAAGCGCAGCGCGACGGGTTGCGGCCACGCCAGAAGCCGAGAATCCCCAAGCGCCTGAGCTCAACTTTGCTCCGCTTCCATATCAGGGAACTCCTCCTGAGCTTCCGCAAGATCAAGGAATCCTCGGCCTGCGGCTGGCGCTGCGGCAATTGGGCACGACCGCGCGGCTGATGCAGACGGTGGCGCATCCGGATGACGAAGATGGAGGCATGTTGACGCTGGAGGCGCGCGGTCGCGGAGCGAGCGTGCTGTTGATGACTCTAAATCGCGGCGAGGGTGGGCAGAATAAGGTGGGCAGCAATTTGTCCGATGTGCTGGGCGTGCTGCGGACGGAAGAGTTGCTGGCAGCCGATGAGTATTACGGAGTGCAGGAACGGTTCTCGCGTGTGGCAGATTTTGGGTTCTCGAAAAGTGCGGAGGAAACTTTTTCGAAATGGGGCGGACACGATATCGCGCTCGCCGACATGGTGCGGGTGATTCGAACATTTCGTCCCGATGTGCTGGTGGCGCGGTTTTCTGGTACCGAGCGGGATGGACACGGACATCACCAAGCCTCGAGCATCCTGACTAAAGAGGCATTTCGCGCAGCCGCCGATCCTAAGCGTTTTCACGATCAGATCGCGCAGGGGCTAGAGCCTTGGCAGGCTAAAAAGCTTTACATCGGAAATGTCTGCGGCTTTGGAGCGATGACCTGCCCCGATGCGAACTGGACCATCAAACTAAACACGGGTGAGCCGAGCGCGGATTTGGGCGAGTCCTATGTGCAATTCGCGATGCAGGGATTGCGGCATCAGATGTCGCAGGGCTCCGCGAATTGGACGGTTGATCCAGGAGACCGCTTCACGTTCTACAACCTGGCGGATTCGGTAAAGCCTGCGAAGCTGAATAAAGATAAAGATGGGCATGAAAAAAGCTTCTTCGATGGAATTGACACAACATTGCCCGGACTGGCAGCGGGGCTGGGAAAAGAAGAATCGAAGCTTCCGCGGCTACGGCAGGAATTAACTGAGATTGCACGTCAGGTTACCAACGCCAGTGAGAAAGCGAAGGGGAACACTTCATCCGCTGCTGCTGCGCCTTTGATGGCTGTTGTGAATGGGCTGGAGCGGGCCCACGCGGATGTCAGCAAAAGCACGCTCGACGCTACGGCGAAGGCTGACCTGTTGGGTCGCCTAGATGAGAAGCGCGAGCAGGCGGAGAAGGCTCTCAATGAGGCTCTTAACGTAAAGCTGGAGGCGATGGTTGTTTCGCGCGTGGGCGGCGAAGGCGAGCCCGCGAAGGAGCCTGTGAAGAAAGAAGCGGAGACACTGACGACGGTTTCGCCGGGGCAGGAGTTTCTGGTTTCGGTGGATTTTCGCAATGAATCGAAAGTACCGCTGTTCCTGGACGGGATGAAGCTGGAAGTGCCGGAGGGATGGGGCACGATTTCGGATAAAACAAGGCGCGTCTCCATCGAACCGGGAGACCATGAGCGCGGTGTGTTTCGATTGAAAGTCCCAAAGGATGCGGCATACACGCGGCCGTACTGGCACCGCAACGATCCAGAGACGGAAAGCGTGAATCATGTCGATGACGAGCAATATGCGACGCTGCCGTTCCCACCTCCAGTGTTGCGGGCACGGGTGCTGTATTCGACGGAAGGCAAAGGCGACGCGGCGGTTAAGAATGGCATCAATGCCACCGTGGTGACGCGGTTCGTCGACGACGCTGGAGTGGAGCGCGCTCGCCCCGTGGCAGTGGTGCCGGCGTTTTCGGTTGCGCTGGAGCCGGGGACGCAGGTGATTTCGACGCACAACGGCGCCAGTTCGACGGTGACGGTCGGCGTGACTTCCAATCTAACCCGCGAACTGCACGGCGCACTGCATCTGGAATTGCCGGAAGGCTGGCGATCGGAACCAGTGCAGTCTGAAGTGGCGTTCACACAACGCGGAGAGAAAAAGGATTTTCAGTTCAAGGTCTTTCCTGCTGGTTTGCAGGAAGGACGAGCGAAGATTCGAGCCACACTGGAAGTGAACGGCGATAAATTCAGTGAAGGCTACACACTGGTCACGCGCGAGGATTTGGGCAGCTTCTACTATTATCAACCGGCGGTGCAGAAAGTCAGTATTGTGGACGTGCAGGCGCCGCATGATTTGAAAGTCGGTTACATCATGGGAGCGGGTGATGACATTCCCACCGTGCTGAAACAAGTCGGCATGGACGTGACGCTGATTCCGCCGGAGAAGTTGGCTAGCGAGGATCTGAGTACGTACGGAACGATCGTGCTTGGAATTCGCGCTTACGATACGCAGAAAGATGTGGCCACAAATAACAAGAAGCTTCTCGATTTTGTGTCGGCTGGCGGAACCCTTGTAGTGCAGTACAACAGTGGCGTGGGAGATTTCAACAGCGGACACTTCACGCCGTTCCCAGCAGAGCTGAGCCGGGCGCGAGTTACGGTGGAAGAGACTCCGGTCGACATTCTGGCGCCGGAAGATGGAGTGTTTCATTATCCGAATGCGATCACCTCTCACGACTTTGACGGATGGGTGCAGGAACGCGGACTCTATTTTATGGATAAATGGGATGAGCATTTCAAGCCGTTGCTAAGTTGCCACGATCCGGGCGAGGATGCGCAGAAAGGCGGACTGCTGCGGGCACAGTACGGCAAAGGAACGTATATCTATACGGGCTACGCATTCTTTCGTCAGTTGCCAGCGGGGGTGCCGGGCGCGGTGCGGCTTTATGTAAATTTGTTGAGCGCGGGGCATGAAAGCAGTAGCCAGTTGCCAGTACCCAGTACTCAGTAAAAACCCATTATGATGCGTGCCATTCGCATTCACTCCTACGGTGCTCCAGAGGTTATGCAGTGGGAAGAACTGCCCCTGCCGGTTCCCGGCCCCGGACAGGCTCTAATCAAAGTGGAAGCTGCGAGCGTTAATTTTCTTGATATTCAGCAGCGGCGGGGCGAGCTTGTCGGTCAGGCTTTTTACCGCCGCGCTGGCGCCAGCGCATCTGAACTTCCTGCGATTCTAGGTAGCCAGGGAGTCGGAATTGTGGAAGCCCTTGGTCCCGAGGCTGGCGACGTTCGAGTTGGTAGCCGCGTCGTCTTCGTCGGGGGCTCCTACGCCACCCATGCTCTTGCCCCCGCAGCGTGGCTAATCCCCGTACCTGATGGAGTCGGCCTCGAGCAGGCCGCGGCAGGCATGAACCAGGGATTTCTGGCTTACGCGTTCACGCACTTTGCCTACCCGGTAAAACCAGGAGATTGGTGTTTGATCCACGCAGCAGCCGGAGGCATCGGACTTTTGCTTTGCCAAATGGCAAAGCTCCGTGGCGGACATGTGATTGGGGTTACGTCAACGGCCGACAAAGCAAAGATCGTCAGAGATGCCGGCGCGGATGAGGTCATCATTTCGAAAGAATCCGACATTGCGAAAGAAGCAAGGCGGATTACTGAGGGCCGAGGCGTCAATGTTGTCTACGATGGCGTGGGTAAAGATACATTTGAGGTGAGCCTCGATAGCCTGGCGCTGGGCGGATATCTTGTAATCTACGGTCAGTCGAGCGGTTACGTGCCTCCCTTTGACCTTATGACCCTGCAGGAAAAAGGATCTCTATTCATCACGCGCACGAACGGTCGCCCATACTCCAAAGAATATCCTCACTACCTTGAGCTGTTCGTCACCTGGTTAAAACAGGGTAAGCTTTCCATTCGAATTGATCGCACGTATCCGCTGGCGGATGCTGCGCAGGCACACGCGGCGTTTGAACAGCGGCAGGTCAGCGGGAGGGTGTTGCTTCTTCCCTAGCTCGACATCAGTTCGGCGTCGGCACAACCAGCTCACCCACAAATGTCCGCTCCCTCTCAAAGCGAATCGAGTTCTCCCAGCCTGATCCGCGGGATGGGCCTTGGGAGCGCGACCGCGCTCAACATGATTGACATGATCGGCGTGGGTCCGTTCATCACCATGCCGCTGGTGTTGAGCGCGATGGGCGGACCGCAAGCCATGCTGGGATGGATTGTGGGCGCGCTGTTAGCGGTGTGCGATGGCTTGGGATCGGCGGAGTTGGGTGCGGCGCTGCCGGGCTCGGGGGGACCGTATCGCTACCTGAACGAGATTTATGGGCCGCGAAAATGGGGACGGCTAATTTCGTTTCTGTTTATCTGGCAACTTTCCTTCAGCGCGCCACTTTCGATTGCCACTGGATGTATTGGGCTGGCAGGTTATGCTGCCTACTACTGGCCAAGCCTGGAAACGGTTTACGCCGCGCATACCGCGGCTCTGCCAATCCCTTGGGCAGGACCGCTGCAGGTGAGCTGGGTTGTGACGCAAGGAACTGCAGTCGCGGTAATCATCTGTTTCTTGACAGTTCTGCTGCTCTACCGGCGCATCACCGTGATAGGGCGCCTTTCGAAAGTATTGTGGCTCGGCGTGATGGGAACGATTGGCTGGATCATCTTCGCCGGGCTCACGCACTTCAACGCCGCTCGCGCCTTTGATTTTCCTCCCGGCGCATTCACGCTCTCGCACGGGTTCTTTACCGGGTTGGGCGGAGCCATGCTGGTCGCTACCTACGACTACTGGGGCTACTACAACGTTTGTTATCTGGGCGATGAAATCAAAGATCCAACGCGAAATATTCCACGGGCTCTTTTGCTTTCCATTCTGCTGGTTGCCTGTCTATATCTAATGATGAACCTCTGCATTCTGGCGGTGGTTCCCTGGCGGGAGATGCTGCAGGCCGGGCATAACAACAACGGATTGTATGTCGTGTCGTTATTTATGCAGCGAATTTATGGGCCGTGGGCGGCACGGCTGGTAACAGGTCTGATAATCGTGGCCGCGTTTGCGTCGGTCTTCTCGCTAACGTTGGGATACTCACGCGTGCCTTATGCGGCTGCGCTCGATGGAAACTATTTCAAGGCGTTTGCCAAGGTGCATCCGGTATACCGCTTCCCGCATGTTTCGCTGCTGGCGTTGGGCGTGGTGGCGGCAGCATTCTGTTTTCTACGGCTGCGGGATGCAATTGCCGCTTTGGTGGTGATTCGCATTATTCTGCAGTTTCTGGTGCAGGCCGTTGGGTTGATGGTGTTCCGGGTGACGCGGCCGGATATCGCGCGTCCATTTCGTATGTGGCTCTATCCCGTGCCAGCATTGGTGGCGATTGCAGGATTCCTGTTCATTCTGTTCAATCGTGTGAATTGGCAGAAGGAAATACGGTACGCGATCGTGATATTGCTGGCAGGGTTGGTGATCTATATGATTCGAGCCTGGCGGGGCCGGGAATGGCCTTTTGCGGCTGGCTCAGTTGGGTAGGCATCTGGCGTTCTGATTCAAGATCAAACGCTTTTAACATAGTGGGCACCGGGGAGCACGGAAGTTTCAGTCGAGCCTTGATTGAAAAGGGAGGAATCATTATGAGAAAGAAACTTAGCTGTGCTGGATTGTGCGTGTTGCTGCTGACGGCCGGCAGCGTTGCGCAAGCCACGAAGAGTAAGGTCGAACACAAGAGCGTGATGCAGGTATTGGACGGTTCGGTTTCGAACGTCGAGCGCGAGTTTGTTTCCGCGACCGAGGCCATGCCTGAGGACAAATTCGGATTCGCGCCCACCAATGGTGAATTCAAAGGCGTGCGAAACTTCGGCGAGCAGGTGAAGCACGTCGCGGCGGTGAACTACATGTTTGGAGCCGCCATTCTGAGCGAGAAGGTTCCGGTGGACGTGGGCGACGAATCCGGGCCGGCATCGATGAAATCGAAGGCCGAGATTCTCAGCTACCTCAAAGATTCATTCGTCTATGTGCATAAGGCCGTGAAGACTATCAACGAGAAGAACCTGGTGGAACCACTGAAGAGTCCATTCGGCGAAGGTTCCGTGACGCGCCTTGGGTTGGCAACCAGCGTTGCGGCCCATTGCTTCGACCACTACGGACAAATGGTGGTGTACTTGCGCATGAATGGCATTGTGCCGCCGGCCAGCCGCTAGACTGGGCGCTTGGTCGATCGCTGGCGGGAGCCGCGGTTGCTGCGGCGATCGTCGTGAGGCGACACGGATACGGCGCTCAGGTGCTGCTGAAAACTAATGCGCGGTTCCTTCACGGCGCGCGCGGGATAGGAATCGAGGGCGTGGAGAAAGTTCTGAATTTCCAGCCGCGCCCGTTCGTTGCGCGGTTGTACTGTTTCACGTGGCTGGACGTGATAATGCATTTTCGACTTCGACTTCATCCTGCTCATCCCGGAAAAACCAACTTGAGCTTCCAAAGGAAGCGGTGCCGTCTGTATCCCTAAACACACAAGCAACGGCTAAAGTTTCGGATTTCGGGGGGAAATCCAAAAATATCCGGAAGAGCTGGCTTTGGTAAATGCCACTTTAGTGGCGTCTTGGCGAGCACTCTACCATAGCCACGCACAAATGCAAGAGTTTTCCACAGGCTGGCTTTCTATCGGCGTCGTTTAGCGGCGGGCGCCGCGCGGAGTAATAGAGGTAAGCAGCAACTCGGCGCTGAGTCCGGCGCGGGCAAGGTGAGCGGCAACGGACCTGCGCGCTCTCTGGGCAGCGACGGCGGGATCGAGAAAAACGATGACCGACGGACCCGCGCCGCTGAGAGCTGCGCCGAGAACGCCCGTAGTTCCAGTCAACTCGCGCAAACTCGGCATCAGCGGACAGAATGGGGCGCGGTAGGGCTGATGGATGCGATCCTCCAGCGCATCGGCGAGCAGGTCGTGGCGCCCTTGCGTAAAAGCGGCGAGCAGGAGCATCGAGTTCTGAATGTTGGCGACGGCATCGGCGCGAGAGTACTGCTCGGGGAGCACCCGGCGGGCTTTTTCGGTAGACAGGGCGTGGTCGGGAATGGCAAGCAGCAGCGGCCACTTCCTTTTTGGACGGATACGAACCACCTGCGCCTCGCTGCCAGCCGTCATCCGGGCAACGGTAAGGCCGCCCATCCAGCAGGCGGAAGCGTTATCGGAATGTTGTTCGCGGCGGGAAGCCTCTCCGATAATCCGGGCATCGGTCCAACGCAAACGGCCGAAGTGGTTGGCCAGGGCAATCCCGGCAAGACGAGCCGCAGCAGACGAGCCGCAGCCTTTGCCAATCGGAATATCGTTCTTAATTCGAAGAGATAGCGGGATGACTTTCGCGCCTTCCGCTTCGAGGATCTCGCGGTAGGTGGTGAGAATGAGGTTGTTCTCCACAGCTCCGCAAATTTCAGGATCGCGCCCTGTTGCCGTAATCGAGAAGTCGGAAGCAGGCCGGGCATCGATGCTGATGTAGAGATCCATGGCCAGCGCGGCGGCGTCGAAGGCGGGGCCCAGGTTTGCCGAAGTGGCCGGGAGAGCGAGATGCAACGGGAGCGGGCCGGAGCTTTTCGTCTGGCTCCTTTTATTTTTGGTCTTAGACATTAGAGTGATTTGGGTCAGATTTCTCCGCCTGATCCAAAGTTCGGATCACAGCGTCCAGAGTGGCATCGAGGACGACAGGAGGATGGCGGAATGCATTCAGAGCGCTTTCAACTTCGTGCGCGGGGCTCGGAAAGAGCTCCCCACGATGAAATTCCATGGTGAAGTCAGGATCCTTCAGCAAGTTCCCGGTGAGGACGAGGACAACGCTTTCATCCGGCTTCACAAACTTCTGCTTTACCAGCTTCTTGAGACCAGCGAGCGTAACTGCCGAGGCAGGTTCACAGCCGATGCCTTCGGCACCGATCTCAGCTTTGGCCTGCGCGATTTCAATTTCGCTCACCTGTTCACATGCGCCGCCGGTGGCCTGAAGCACATTGACAGCTTTCTGCCACGAAGCCGGATTGCCGATGCGGATTGCCGTGGCCCGGGTTTCAGCCTGTACGCTGACAAGATTTTTCCCGCCGGCCTCGCGCAAAGTACGAACCAGCGCATTGGCTCCCTCGGCCTGAATTACAGAAAGCTTCGGCAAACGCGAGATCAGTCCGATACCGAGCATTTCCAATAATGCCTTGCCGATCGCGGAACTATTGCCGAGGTTGCCGCCTGGCACGATGATGTGGTCGGGCACCTGCCAATCGAGTTGCTCCATTAATTCAAGCGCGAGAGTTTTCTGCCCTTCGAGGCGGAACGGATTGATGGAATTCAGTTGATAGACAGGGGCGCGCCGCACAAGTTCCTGCAACAGGCGCAGGCAGCCATCGAAATCCGCACGGAGTTGGCAGGTGAGCGCCCCGTAATCGAGCGCCTGGGATAGTTTGCTCCACGAAATCTTTCCTTCCGGCACAAGAACCAGACTGCGCATGCCACCGCGAGCGGCATAGGCCGCCATGGAGGCAGATGTATTTCCGGTGGAAGCGCAGGCCACCCAGCGGTACCCAGCCTGACGGGCAAAAGTTGCGGCGACGGTCATGCCCGTGTCCTTGAACGAACCGGTCGGGTTCATACCCTGATGCTTGGCATAAAGGCGCTGGATTCCAGTGCTGCGCGAAGACTGAGGAAGTTCGTAAAGCGGCGTGTTGCCTTCGCGCAAGGTGACGACGCAATCTTCGGATTGCGGCACCGGCAGAAGTTCCCGGAATCGCCACACCCCGCTGAGATCGAGCGCCGCATTTAGAGTACGGCGTTCGCGCCAGAGCGTTTTCAATGCCGTAGGATTGCGCGAGTTCCACGACGAATCGGTAATCTCGAGCAAGTTGCCGCAGACTGAACAGCGGAAATCCTGAGCCGCGGATTCGTTGAGCGAAGCGCAGCCGATGCAGCGGAAGCGATACGTCGCCTGCGGCAGGTTGTGTTCGGAAACTTTCTCAGAAGTGGTGGAGGGAAGCATGGCTTGGAAACTACTTCGGCCCTCGCAGGTATTGGTCAGACTTGTTGATCCAATCGGCGCGCGGAGGATTGAAGATGTCGAGATCGATCGTGTCTTCGAGCGCCTCGGCTTTGTGCGACATGTGCGCCGGGATGCAAAGAACCTCGCCGGCATGCACCACGATTTCCCGGCCGTCGATCCAGAACTTCAGCGCCCCATCGAGAATGTACGTGACTTGCTCGTTGTGGTGGCTGTGCTCGGGAACGACGCAGCCTTTTTTCAGCAGCACGCGCGCTACCATAATCTCCTGTCCAACGACAAATTGCCGCTGAAGCAACGGGTTCAGATCTTCGAGCGGAATCGTTTGCCAGGGAATGTATTGCAATGGGGCTTTGCTGGCCGCGTGTTTGGTCACAGCGCGTTGTGCGCGCGAATGCGACTTCGCGTTTTTCGTTTTCCTGCGTGCGGAAGTTTTGGATTTCACTTTTTTCGCCATGTCAGACCTTGCTTCCTCAGGCACATTGTTTCGTGAATTCTGTTTAGTGGACTCTGCCTTCATACAGCTTCACAGCGTTGTCATGCAGATAACCATGGGCCAGTTCGAGAGCGCGCGTTTCAGTGATTTCATTTTCTGAAATCATCTCGGCGAGCGCCGCAGCCAGCGCCATGCGGGCCGATTCCGCCCCTAGCCAGTAGCTCTCTTCCGCGCCCAGCACTTCATTGTAAGGGAAAGCATCCGTACCGAAGGTGATCTTATCGGGAAAAGTTTCCAGCCACATCTTCAAGGTATCTTTGAAGGCGTACGGATATTCCACAAGTTCGATCAAGGAAGAATCTAGATAAACATTCTTCATCGAGGTGAGCCAGATGGCCTCGCGTTCCAGCGGATAGCCGCCATGGAGCATGACGAAGGTTGTGCCACGGTAGCGCGGGTCGCGCAGCACGTTTTCAAAATTCATAATATTGCTCTGCGAAAAATTGAAATAATCGCCGATGCAGGCTGCGGAGTGAATATGCACAGGAAGATGCAGGCGTCCACCCTCCGTAATGAGATAACGAAAAATATAATCCTGAAAAGTGCGGTAATCTTTCTCACTGGGAATGCCACCAGTGACGTAGCGCTGGTAGAGATCGGCAGCCTGGTCACGCGTGGGATCGCCGAAAGTGGTGGGACGGAAGTAGGCCACTTCAAATTTCATGGCGATGCCGCCTTTGTTGTTGCGATTGTCTTCCAGCACCTGGCTGATGAACTTCAAATAGCCGTCAAAATCGGCAGGAAGTTTGCTCACGTTCTCCTGCTGCATCCAGCGATGCAGCATTTTTTCCTGCAGCGGCATATAGATGCTTTCGTCGGGGTTACGCGCGGCCTCGCGCGTATTGTTGAAGGGCCACAGGAATGAGTCGACGAAGAACACCCAGGGAAAACGCTTGGCGTCAAGATAGTCCGCCATCATAGCGCGATTGGCTGCAGAGCTCTCGGAGTTGATCTTGTCGAGAATCATATTGAAGTACGCTGTGCCCGGGTATTGCTTTTTCAACTCGGCCTTCTTCGCGACCAGCCACTTGCCGTGTTCCGGCGAAAGATCATTGTAGGGATAGCCGAACAGAGCCTTGGCTGCGGCAATCAGTTCAGGATTGTCGTCGCGCGTGCGCACTGCGGCGCTAAAATCTGGAGGCGCAGCCATGGCGTCAACGTCGGGGTCGTCGGAAAAACCGGGATGCGCGTGGTGATCGAAGGCAGGAATTTTGTCGATCTGCGGAAGCAGGCGCTGGTAGATCTGCTGAACATCGGGGCCAGGCAACGGACGCGCTTGCGCGGTGGCGTTGGATGAAAGACCGGTTGCGGCGCAAACGAGGATCAGTATCGAAATAAAAATCTGCTTCATGAGCATTGGCTCCTTCGGACTAGCAACTTTAGGAGTAGCAACTCTCTGTGTCTTAATTGCCTGTAGCGACTATCTCTCCACCAGACTTCCCTGCCACGCCGCGGAGACTTTCAGAATGCGGGCGGCGGCCTCTTGCAGATTTGCGACAGATGACACAAAAGAGAAGCGCACGAAATGTTGGCCCGACAAGCCGAATGCCGCTCCGGGGATCGCGGCCACGCCCGCATCTTCCAGCAGAATGCGGCAGATTTCTTCCGCGCTGGTACCGGTTCCGCGAATATCGACCCAGGCATAGAAAGCGCCTTCGGGAGCTTCGCAACGGAAGCCCGGTACTTCGTTCAGGTCGTGAATGAACCGTTCCCGGCGGCGCGCGAACTCGGCAACCATGCGCGGCGTCGTACCCTCACGATCAAGCAGAGCGTCGATGGCGGCATACTGAATGAATTCATTGACGCAGGTGTAGGTGTTTACCACCATCATCAGCAGCGCAGATACAACGTCAGGCGGGGCAACTGTGTAGCCCAGCCGCCAGCCGGTCATGGCAAAGCTCTTCGAGAAGCCGTCGATGATCAGCGTGCGCTCTTCCATCCCCGGATAACTAAGCATGGAAACATACTCGCCTCCGTAAAGAATGCGTGCATAGATTTCGTCCGAAAGCACCCAGACGTCGTGCTTCACCGCTAGTTCCGCTAAACCACGCTGGACAGCATCGGTGTAAACCGTTCCCGTGGGATTGCCCGGAGAATTCGTCAGCAACATGCGTGTACGCCGCGTAATCTTGCTCGCGATTTCCGAGAGGTCCGGCTGAAAATGGTTACGCGACGAAAGTTCGAAAGGCACAGGAACGGCGCCCAGCCCGAGCGTGATCGAAGGGTAGCCAGGAAAACCGGGGTCGGGGTAAAGCACCTCGTCGCCGGGCTCGAGCAAAGCCATCATGGCAAAAAACAAAGCGGCTTTGCAGCCGGGCGCGATTACGATGTTCGCGGGGGAAACGCTGAGGTTGCGCGTGCGTTGCAAGTATGTAGCGATTTCTTCGCGAAGCGCGGGAACTCCTGCGACAGCGCAATAGCGGTCCTTGCCTTCAGCCAGCGCCCTTGTGACGGACTCGACCACCGATGGACCGGGATGAAAATCAGGCTCGCCCAATTCAAGATGAATGATCGACCGGCCTTGACTCTCCAGTTCTTTGGCGCGGGCAAACACCGAGAGCGCGCCTTCGCCGCTCATTACCGACATCCGGGATGCTATCGATCGCATGCAATCTCCAGAAAATCTATAAGCCTTTATACATGCCGCCATCGACCAGTAAGGTCTGGCCAGTGATGTAGGAAGCACGTTCGGAGGCGAGCCAGACGATGGTCTCGGCAACTTCGCGCGGATCGCCCAACCGTTTGAGCGGGGCGTCCGCGGCCCAGCCATCGAAGATCTCCTGCTCGCTTTTGCCCGAGGTCGAAGCGCCCGCTGTGGCTAACTCCTTTAGCCGGTCGGTTGCCGTGAAGCCGGGACCGACGTTGTTGACTAAAATTCCATCTTTGCCGAACTCGTTGGCGAGACTCTTGACTAAGCCGACCACGGCCGCCCGCACCGCATTCGAAAGCACAAGATTAGTCACCGGCTGTTTCGTGGTGATCGAAGTCAGCGTAATGATGCGTCCCCATTTTTTGCGCTGCATGTGCGGGATGACTTCGCGCGCGAAATAAACGGTGCTCAGAAAATTCAGCTCGAGAGCGCGCTGCCATTCTTTGAGCGTAGCCGCGAGAAAACCCTTAGCGGGCGGGCCGCCGGCGTTGGTCACACAAATGTCCACGCCGCTGAATTTCTCTGCGACAGAAGCGACGAAGCGGCTAACGGCGGCAGCATCGGTCACATCGAAGGCCTCGGCGAAAACCTGGGCGTTGTACTGCTTTCTTATTTTTTCCGCAGCCGCTTGCAAGGTTTGCTGGTTGCGAGCGCACATCGCGACGCAGCAACCCTCAGCGGCGAAAGCTTCGGCGGTGGCGAGTCCAATCCCCTGACTGGACGCCGCCACCAGGGCGACACGATCTTTCAAGCCAAGATTCATCGAAGTTGCAATTATAAATGGTGCCCGGCGTTTCACTTGCGGCTGGGCACACCCGCGTTTAGTCTATAAAGAAAGAGGGATTCATGAAACGTCACACCCATCACTCCGAAACCACAGCTGCGCGCGGCAGCGCGAGCCTGGAGAAGAAAAACGGTCCGCTGGCTACACCCATCTTTCAGACCTCAACCTTCGAGGTCACGGACAACGACGAGCAACTGCGCGCCACCCACACCGACCACTTCTACACACGTTACGGCAATCCAACCAACACCGTTGCCGAGCAAACCATCGCGCAACTGGAAGGAGTGGATGCAGCGCTGACGTTCGCTTCCGGCATGGGCGCCATCACTACCACCCTCATGGCGCTGTTGAAGAGCGGCGACCATATCGTAGCCCAGCGGGACATTTACGGCGGAACTAACAAGTTCCTGTCACAGTGGCTGCCGAAGATGGGGGTGGAAACGACATTCGTTGACACGATCAAGTACGAGCAGCACGCCCGCGCGATCCGCCCGAATACGAAGCTGCTCTATCTGGAGTCGCCGACTAATCCCACGTTGCGCATCGTGGACTTCAAAAAAGTGGCGGCGCTAGCCAAGCAGCACAAGCTGCTCACCATGATCGACGCCACGTTCGGCACGCCCATCAACCAGCATCCTGCGGAATACGGCATCGATCTGGTGATGCATTCGGGGACGAAATATCTAGCAGGACATACTGACCTGATCTGTGGCGTCGTCGCCGGAAGCCACGAATTAATCAAGAAAATCTGGGAGACGCGCACGCTCCTGGGCAATTGCATGGATCCGCACGCCTCGTGGATGCTGGTGCGCGGGCTGAAGACGCTGGCGGTGCGCGTGGCGCGGCAGAATGAAAATGCGCAGCGAGTCGCGGAATTTTTGTCAGATCATGCCAAGGTGCGGAGCGTGCATTATCCATTCTTGAAGAACCATCCGCAGTATGCCGTGGCTCGCGAGCAAATGGCAGGCGGAGGAGGGATGGTCAGCTTCGAGGTCGAAGGCACGAGCGAAGACGCGCGCCGCGTGAGCGAAGCCATGCGGCTGTTCTCGCTGGCACCCAGCCTGGGCGGAGTTGAATCTCTGGTGTCGATCCCTGTGCTCACTTCGCACGCCATGGTTCCCGCCGAGGAGCGCGCCAAAACGGGCGTGACCGAACAGATGATCCGCCTCTCCGTAGGCATCGAGAATGCCGACGATCTGATCGCCGACCTGGAGCATGCGCTGAAAGCCGTGGCAGCGCCGCAGCAAGTGCAGGTAGGGTAAAAAACTTAGTCCGCCTCAACACAAAAAAATCCCGGGCCCTTGGGCCCGGGATTATGTAACTCTCCGCGCAAAGTTAGAAAATAAACTTCAACGCCAGTTGCATGATGCGCGGAAGGTGCGTTCCCGCAGAGCGTAAATAGGAGTTACCGGCACAGGAAGAGTCGCCCGCCGAATACGGAGCCGAAGGCCCGTAGCAGGCAAGCTCGTTGGAAGTGGTTCCGCGGCCTGCGTTATCAGCGGCCTGAGCCAGCTTCACCGCCCAGCCAGTTGTATTCCACGTGGTTGAATACGTTGAAGGCTTCGGCTCGGAATTCAAAGTACTTACTTTCAGTAATCGGGAAATGTTTGAGCAGAGCCATATCGAAGTTTGTTCGACGGGGATTGCGCAGAATATTTCTGCCGGCATCGCCAAACGTCAATCCTGTGGGCTGAACAAACGCGCCAGGATTGTAGAGCAGCGGTCCGAAACCCGGCAGCGGCCCCGCCAACAAACTGTTATTCACACCAGCTCTTGGGTTACTCACCAAGTCCGGATATGAACCTGCGGAGGCTACTGAATTGCCCACTCCCGCGTTGTCCGCGGTAGCCGTAAAGCCTTCGTTGTACACGCTAAACGGCGAGCCGGTTTGCACTAAGGTGATGCCCGACCACTGCCAGCCTCCCAAGAGCGTATGGGTGAGTCCCTTTCCCGTGAAAATTGGCAGGTTGTACACATAACTCATCTCGAAGACATGCCGCTGGTCGAAGTTTGAACTGGCCCGGTATGAGTTGAGGTTGTAAGAGTTCACGAATCCCGTGTCGTTATAGTCGGAGGAGTCGTCGATGGAGTGGCTGTAAGTGTAGGCGCCGCTCAATTCCAGGCCGCCGATATTATGGCGTACCGAAGCCTCCAGCGCGTTGTAGTTGGACGATCCAGTCTGATCCTTGCGCTGGATGCCGCCGATGCCAGCGTATGGGCGGTACGGGCTGGGATCGTTCCCGCAAGCAACCGCCAGATTGTTGGCCCAGCCGCCGGTCATCGTAACGGGGCTGCCAGTATCTACGTTGGCAGTGGCGGTAGCCTGACCGTTAGCACCGACCGAAACCGAGTTGCAGTCATCGGCTGTGATGATCTGCCCGGTCGCATATGGATTCTGGCTGGCAGCGACCGGATACATCTGGTTGTATTCATACGAACGGGTCAGGTGCACGCCTGCACTCCCCACATAGGACACCGTAGCCACGGTACTCTTGCCAAGATCGTGCTGGATATCAAAGTGCCACTGCTGCATGTAAGGCCAGACCGCCTTGCTCGGCAGCGACACAAACTGCAACGGAGTCGTGCCGGCACTGCCCAGAAGGCCCGCGTTCAAGCTGCTATATCCTGGCACGTTGAGCACGCTCGAAATGGGTGTGCTCTTGCTTTCGTACTCGAGGGATTCAGTATTCGACTCGTTCCCGTTTGTATGCTCGAAGAAGATTCCGTAACCACCGCGAATCGCCCACTTCCCGTTGCCGAATGGGTCAAAGGCAAAACCAATGCGTGGCGCGGGGTTCAACCAATGGTTCGCCAGGCAGCCTGCGGGAACACCCGCCGTTACTCCGCAGTCTACCCAGCCGTTGTAGGGATTTCCCGATGTCAGCCATTCTCCGGCAGCCGTGTTGAAGGTGACCCCGCTGGCGCCCGCCACATAAAAAGCAGGATCGAAATTCCAAGCCAAATTGTTCTTCTCACGGTAGGTCCCGAAGAAACTCATCCGTAGCCCTAGATTAAGCGTCAGGCGCTTGGTGGCGTGCCAGTCATCCTGGAAGTAAGGCTCAAAGATTCTGTATTCCTCGTGCATTTTGAGCGCGGCGCCTTCCTGGGTAAAGGTACCGATATCTCCTAGGAGAAGATCGGCGAAGGCATTTTCGGTGGTAACCCCACTGGTGTTGCTGAACTGCAAAAGGCCGTTCACGCCGTAACCGGGCTGGGGAATTTCGTTCTTATGCGCGTCCACAAAGTAGGCCCCGAACTGCAGGTTGTGCGAACCCACGATCTTGGTAACGTTGTCGCGATAGGTGAAGGTCGGGTTGGAGTTCAAGGGGCCTGCTGGAACGTAACCCGGATCTTCCGCGAAGCCACCGCCATACTCTCCGCCAGCCACGCTTATACCCGGCACCTTGCCGCCATACCCATTGTTATAAATACCGAGCGTGGAAGGAACGGAGCCGCGCTGCCATGGCCCGGTGAGGTTGGTGGAAATGTGATCGGTAGTATAGCTAGCGACGAACTCGTTCAGCAGCGTAGGAGAAACATTGGCGGTGAGCCGCGCCACCATGCTGACGCCGGGATTCTTGAAATTCGTCTGAATTGTCGGGAAAGTCGTGCCGCTGGTCCACAAAGGCACGGGATACTGTTCCACCCAGGAATCGTGGATGTAGCGAAAACTGGCGCGAACTTTCTGGCCGATGTTTTGATCGACCTTAAATAATTCCTGGCGCCAGTTCATGGGCAGGGTCGGAGTTGCGAACCACTGGTCGAGCACGCCCGATCCCATCGTCCCGTCGGAAATGTTCGGCTGTGGAATCAACTGCAAGAGGGGATTAGTAATCGTCTGGCTTGCTGCATACGCTGGCACCACATTCAGATTCGGCGTGTAGCCTGCGGCATTGGTGAAACCTGGCACTATCGGGCAGTCGGTGAAACTGCCGGCTCGGGTTCGGACAATCGTCGCTGAAGTTTCCCGCTCGTTCGGCCAGGGTTGGAACGGGAGTCGTAGAAAAGAAACCGGAAGCTGGCGTGAGTTCGCGCCGCCATTCCTCAGACCAGAAGAAAAACGTCTTCTGTTTGTCCGTATTGTAGTGGCCGGGAATGAATACTGGGCCACCGATGGTAAAACCAAAATCGTTTTTCTTGTACTCAGGGACTGAACTTTCAAATTCCGGAGTGGCATTGAAGTCGTCGTTGCGGAGGAATTCATACAAATCGCCGTGGAAGGCGTTGGTGCCCGATTTGGTTTCTACTTCGATTGTGCCGGACCCGTTCCGTCCATACTGCGCACCATAGTTCGAAGTCAATACTTTGACTTCGGCAATGGCATCGATGCTGGGGTAGACGTTGAGCGTTTCGTTGCTTCCGTTGTCAAGCGCATCGCCGCCATCGATTTCAAAGTTGTTGTATTCGGTGCGGCCGCCGTTGATGCTGAAAGCCACGGTCGTTGCACCGGGCTCCCCTTCGTCATTGCCAGACTGGTCGGTGACACCTGGAGACAACGATACCAGCTGTGTAAAATCGCGGCCATTCAGTTCAAGCTGACTAATCTCTTTTCCGGTGACGGTATTGCCCATGTCGGACGACTGTGTTTCCACCTGGGCAACTTGCGAGCCTTCAACGATCACTTCTGTGCTGATTGCTCCGACCTCCAGCGCCACGTTCACCCGGGCCTTCTCTGCGACACTCAATACCACGCCCTTGGCTTCGTACTTCTTGAATCCCTGCGCCGTGACGATCAGGTTATAGGAGCCGATGGGCAAAGATGCGAAGAGATAATCGCCGCTGCCGTTGCTCGTGCCGGTGCGATTAATGCCATGCTCCGCATTCTTGACCGCGATCTGCGCATTGGGCACCGCCTGCTCCGCTAGGGTCGGTAACTGTGCCGGTGAGGGAAGCGGTATCCTGAGCCCACGCCGCGGCGCCGAAGATCATCACCATCAACGCGATCATCACTAGTATGTGATTCAATTTCATAATCAAGTTCCCCTCGATGTGGGATGGGTTCCGCGTGCTTCCCCGCGGTGCTACGTACACTCGCAAGACAGGGCAACCGGCATTTCAGTCGAACATCCCGGGATCCCGGCGTTCCGCCCGAAGCAGATTGGTTCGTTTATTAAAACGTATGAATAGTGCGTTTTTTGGCCATCTGATGTCAAGAAAAAACGTGAGGAGAATCCCCATTTGCGATTTCTGCCAAATCAGTTTCTATAGGCTGCGGGTAGACTCCCGCACCACTAACTCCGGCGCCACTTTGCGATGGTGAGCCGCTACCTCTCGTTTTTCAAGTACCGAGTTGATCCCCTCAAGCACAATGCCGACTGCATTCGCACCCATAGCTTCCATGGGCTGGCGCACGGTAGTGAGGGGCGGGGTGCAGAGAGCCGAGGCGGCAACGTCGTCGAAACCAATCACGGAGCAGTGCTCGGGCACGCGCAGTCCGGCCTTGGCGAGGGCGCGGATGGCGCCGTAGGCGGTCACGTCGTCAAACGCCAACAAAGCGGTGAACGGGCGCTTCTGTTTGAGCAGTTGCTCGGTCAGCCTTTGACCTGCCTCAAAGCTGGAAAGCGGGTCGCGGGATTCGGGTAGGTCGACAGTCAGCCGGGCATCGAGTTCGAGACCGCGTTCTTTGGCGCAGTTGCGAATACCGCGCCAGCGCGGAGAACTATCGGCAAGAGTTTTCGGCCCGCGGATAAATGCGATCTTGCGATGACCGAGCGCGTGCAGATGCTCAAGCGCAAGGTAGCCACCGATTTCGTTATCGACGATCACCGAACTCATTGAGTCGCCCTTGAGTTCGCAGTCGATGAGAGCAGTTGGAATACTGCTTTTTTCCAGATCGGCGAGGAGGTTGATATCGAGAAAGAGCCAGTTGGCGAGCACGACCAGGCCTTCGATGCGGCGGTCGAGCAGCATCTCCAGATAGCGTTCGAAGCGGCTGCGCTCGTTATGCACATCGGTGAGAATCGGCAAGTAGGAAGCCTGGTAGAGCGCGTTCTCAATGCCGCGCAGCACCAGCGTGCAATAGGGATCGGTCATGTCAAAGACCATGACGCCCACGGTGTGGCTGCGCTTGCTGCGCAGCGAGCGGGCAAATTCGTTGGGGCGATAACCAAGCTTTTCCGCCGCGCGCTCGATGCGCTTCTTGGTGACGGGCGGGATATAGCGCGCCAGAGGAGCGTCGTTGAGAACGATCGACACCGTAGTGGAAGAGAACCCACTCTCCTTTGCTACATCACGAATGGTAACCATCGAAGCGTTGCCCCTAGTTTTCAAAAACTCAAAATCGCGTGTCGAAATTCTAAACGGCCCATTCTCCACGCTTGAATTCGATGGAGAGCTTGGCGGACACTACAGCAGAGAGTGAGACGAGTGTCAAGAGCGCACATCCGATCGGAAGTTGCGGCTTGCTTGCTGATGGCCACGCTAGCCGTAGCAATGTCGCCGCTGAGTTCGTCGCCAGCAGCCGCGGCCCAACTGCGGAATGGCGCGCCGGTCGCCGCATCTGGCGCGGCTGCAGATCCAGCTCAGTTTTTTCAGGCGGGACAGGATGCGCTGAACGCCGGACACCTCGATGAAGCAGAGCACGACTTTCGTAAAGTGCTCGCCGCGGATCCGCAGGCCGGAGCGGCCTACGCGAATCTGGGCGTGGTCTACATGCGGCGTAAACAATGGACGAAAGCTTTGACGACACTGCGCGAGGCAGAGCATCTCATGCCGCTGGTGGCGGGAATCCGGCTGAACATTGGCCTCGTGTATTATCGGCAAAATGAATTCCTTAAAGCTATTCCACTTTTCGAATCAGTGGTGCACGATCAGCCGCAGGCGCTCCAGTCCCGTTATTTGTTGGGCCTATGTTATTTCTTTGCTGAGCGATGGGCGGACGCGACCAACATGCTGGAGGCGCTCTGGGCGCAGGAATCGAGCCACCTGAGCTATCTCTACGTGCTCTCGATCGCCGCTCACCGGGCTGGCAACAAAGCGTTAGATGAGAAAGCTACGCTCCAACTCATCCAGATCGGCGAGGGGTCGCCCGAATTCCATCTCTTCATGGGCAAGGCGCACCTTAACCTTGAGCAATACGATTTGGCCTTGGCCGATTTCCAGGCCGCCGCGCAAGCGAATCCTTTCCTTACTTTCGTTCATTTCAATTTGGGACTAACCTATTTGAAGAAGCAGGAATACGAACTTGCACGCGACGAATTTTTGAAGGATGCCGCCGTGGAGCCTGATCTGGCTCTCAATTATGACAAGCTTGGCGATGTTTATTCTTTCTTGCAACTGGATCAGGATGGAGAAAAAAGTTACCGCGCAGCGCTTCTGCGCGATCCGCGCCTGTTGAATTCGTACCTGGGACTGGCCAAGATTTATCAGCGAGAGAAAAAATATCCGCAGGCGCTGAGCGCCATCGATTCCGCCGGCAAACTCGATCCCGACCGCACTGACGTTCATTACCTCAGAGGTCAGATATTGCTCCACCTCGGACGCAAGTCTGAGGCTACAAAAGAACTGGAAACTTCTGTCCGTATCGACAACGAGAACCGTGCCGCACGAGAAAAACAAGTAGAAGGAGCGACCGTCCCTTCGCCCGAGCTTCTGCAGGACGAACAGTAATTGTTTTCTCCGATCGCTCCATCTAGGCAGCACAATCCCGGACTGCAGGCACTACCGGACGATCCAGGAAGCTTCGCCACTTTCGGCGGAAGTTTTTCTCTTTTTGCATGTTTTTTTGCATTTTTCGCGCACTCTGGATATCAACAGGGACGAAAAGCAGCGCGCGACGAGAATTCCATTCTCCATCCGGAAGATGCGATGCAAGTCGGTTCGACCTTCCGAAGCAACTGCTGGCTGCGGCAGAAGCCCCCCTGATGCCGATTTTGACCGCCGCCATAATCTGCCGCACCGGCAAAGGCAAGAGCTTGGAACTCGCAGGGGGTGGTATCTAAATTGCTATCAGGGTCCGTTGACAGCCTCGGCCACGAGCGCCATACTCGCGAGCAAGCTGCAAAGAGTTTCACTTTACTTAATCTTTGGTGAGGAAGTGTGCACATGGCCCCGCAGCTAACCGGGCTTCCCGCCGAGTGCTTTTTCTCCGCTTCGTGTTCCATTTTGTGTTCCATCGGTTGATCACAGGAGGATCGTCTTGCCGAAACCAGCTACCCCCAAAAAAATCTTCACGGCTGTTTGCATCGTCGCGGTCACGGTTGTCGCCGCTGTGGCATTCATTGCGGTTGCCCCGGTAAAGTCCAGTGGGCGCCTCAGTAGTGCAGTGGATTCCGCGGTCGCATCGAAATCCCCGGCCGTGACGCCGGCTGAACATGCCCGCATCAATGCCGCCTACGCCGCTCTGCCCCTTGCTTTCGAAGCCAACCAGGGTCAGGTCGACCCGCAAGTGAAATACATGGCGCGCGGCAATGGCTACAAACTATATTTGGCATCGTCAGAGGTGGTTTTCACGCTCCACAAGCGGGGTGAGGATTCCGAAGTTCGGCAGATGATGATGAACCGGCGTATCGGGCTGTCCAAAATCAAGAGCATGTTGAGGCACCGCCAACAGACTTTGCAGGCTGCAGCCGTTCATATGTACATGTTAGGGGCAAATCCAGACGCCCAGCTTACGGCGCAGGAACCCCAAGAGGGTAAGGTTAACTATTTCATCGGCAAGGATCCTTCACAGTGGCATTCCGGTGTCCCGCTGTTCGGACAGGTCAGCTATCGACGGCTCTATCCAGGCGTTGATCTGGCTTTTCATGGAAGTGGGAAGCAGTTGGAGTTTGATTATCTGGTGAGCCCTGGCGCGAACACGAAGGCAATTGCTTTGGGATTCCGAGGCGCCGACCAAGTGACCACAAACGCGGCTGGAAACCTCGTCCTGACTACAGCGGCTGGTGCGATGGATTTGAATCAGCCCGTCGCTTATCAGGAGAAGAACGGCAAGCGAGAGATGGTTGATGCTCGCTACGTAGTGCGCGCCGGTAAAGTGACGTTTGCACTCGGTCCTTATGACCACAGCCGCCAACTCGTAATTGACCCAACTGTGACGTACTCCACTTATTTTGGTGGGGATTTTGCGGATTATGGCTTGGCTATCGCGGTGGACGCAAGTGGGAACGAATATGTTGCGGGAGCGACTGATTCGGATACGATCCCGGGATGGAGCTCACCCACCAACAGCAACAGTTTCGATATCTTTGTCACTAAGATCAGCTCCGCGGGCACGCTTCTGAACACGACTGAGTTCGGTGGCTCTGGAGATGACTTCCCTGGCGGGATTGCCGTCGATGGTACCGGAATCTACGTTAGCGGAACCACCGACTCGTCTGACTTTCCAGTTACACCAGGAGCCGCACAGACGGTTTTTGTGGGAGGGGGAACAGACGGCAACAACGATGCTTTTGCCGCTAAGCTTACTTTGGCCGGTCTACTCGGCCCCTCCGTGTCTGGTACATGGGCCACTTATATCAACGGTTCTGATAGCACCTCGGGATTAGCCATGGCAATCGACGGTAACGAGAACGTGTACGTCGTAGGGGAAACCTTCGCTCCCGACCTAGGTGGAGCACCGGGAGGCGTCAATCCCCTGCCTAACGGTGGTGCAATCAACCTTGGGTTAGGAACTGGCGACGACGATGGATACCTTGTCAAACTCAACTCCACTGGCACTGCGTTCGATCTGGTGAGCTATATCGGCGGGAGCGGTCCTGATTTGGCAACGGGCGTCGCTCTCGACGGCAGCGGGAACATCTACCTCTCCGGTGAAACAATATCTACGGACCTGCCTATCGTCAACGCAGTACAGAATAAGTGCGGTACAGACGGCAACTGCAATACAGGTCAAGATGACGCCTTCATAGCTGCCATCAAGGTCGATCTCTCGGGCTACACCTATCTAACCTACTATGGCGGTAGCGGGATCGACGATGCCTTCGCCATCACAGCCGACTCCGGGGGCGATGTTTTCATCACCGGGCAGACCCAGTCCTCAGACTTTCCAACTGTAGGCACGCCGTTTCAAGCCTCGCTGGCGGGCGCACAAAATGCCTTCCTAGTCGAACTGAACCCGACGGGCAGCGCGGCAACCTACGGCACCTATCTGGGCGGCAACGGAACTGATCTTGGTCTTGGAATCGCGGTAGACAGCTTAGGCAATGCCTACGTGACGGGCCAAACCAGTTCCACCCAAACCTCTCCTGGAGCGTTCCCCTTAGTCAATCCGACCCAGCCTGCGTTTGGCGGAAGTACAGACGCATTTGTAACCGTGCTTAGTACAAGCCAAAACTTAGCGTTGTTCTCCACATACCTAGGTGGCGGTAGCGACGAGGACCAACTGGGCGGTGCGGTCGCGCTGGATTCGTCGCATAACATTTACGTCACGGGCGATACAGACTCGGGAAATGGCTCTACTGCAGTATTCCCGACCAAGAACGCGCTGGACAGTACCTATGGCGGCGGTACCTGCTTGAACTCGGGAAACACCAATGTGCCCTGCACCGACGCATTCATCGCTGCCTACGGCCCGGCCACAGTGGCGGATTTCGCGATCGCGGCCACAGCTCCCACAGCAGTTTCCCCGGGAAGCAGCGGCACTTCCACTGTTACGTTAACCTCTCTGAACGGATACAGCTCGTCGGTCAGCCTAAATTGCAGTGTAAGCGGAACTGGATCACCGGCTCCCGCTTGCAGCGCTAGCAGTTTCAACCCCGGTAGCGTGACTCCCGCCAATCCTGCCGCATCCTCGACCCTCACCATCACCACAACCGGTTCCAGCGCGGCCATGTTCCGCCCGTCGAAATTCCTCTATGCGATGTGGCTGCCGATTGCGGGCTTCTCGCTCATGGGGATGGGATTCAGTTCCGCCCGCTCACGCCGGAAGAAGCTGCTGGGCTTTCTAATGATTGGGATGGTGATGACTGCCCTGTTCCTGATGCCAGCCTGCGGCGGCAGTAGCAGCAACACTGGCGGAGGCGGTGGTGGCGGCGGTTGTTCGGGTTGCACACCGGCTGGCACTTACACGGTTACTATCACCGGTACCGGGACTGATGCAAACACCACAACCCACTCGACCACAGTGATGCTCACCGTCAACTGATCGTACTTAAACTCCACGGGCCGCCTCTTACCAGAGGCGGCCTTTGTTTTTCTCACACCGTTTTTTCCCACACCATTTTCTTACGTTCAGCCATTGGCGTGATGGGCAACTCTAGTCTAAGATTCTTGTTTGGCATATTTCCCCAACCGGACTCATATACCATTGCTTTCGCAGCTGATTTGCCGGCAGCGCTCTTTTGTGCGGCTCGGGCAGCTTTTGCGCTCTTGGAGGAATCGAAGGTAGTGAGTTCTTATCCACTCATGTTGAATTCCAGACCGGTCCTACGCACAATTCTCTTCGCTTTGCTGCTGCCTGTATTCTGTGCGGCGCATGCGTCCCTCGCCTACGGGCAGGACTTCAGTCTCAGCGCATCGCCGCTCACTCCACCCGCAGTGAACCCCGGGCAGAATGCAACTTCTATCATTGACATGACGGCTAGCGGCGGTTTCGATAGTCCGGTTTCATTGACTTGCGCTGTAACCGCCTCGAGCGGAGCCACCACCGATTTGCCGACGTGTGTGGTGAGCCCCGCATCCCAGACACCACCCGCCAATGGTCCGGCGCTGACCGTCTCCACCTTCGGCGCGCAGCCGGGTCAGTACACGATTATCGTGACCGGCACCAGCGGCTCACTCACACACCAGACCGAGTTTTTAATCCTTAACGTCCAGGACGTGCCAGAGGATTACACCGTAACCATATCGAAGGCGATCAGCCCGACCAGCGTCGAAGCGGGACTTGGGGCGTCGGCAACCATCACGGTGACTCCGATCGGCAGCTACACCGGAACGGTTTATCTCTACTGCCTGTCGGTTACTCCGGTGGAAACGGCGACACCTTACTGTTCTTTCGCCGCCACCCAGGTGTCGACCTCCCTGCCGCCAAATGCCGTGCAGGTCGGGAACGACACTCCCTCAACCGCCGTTCTCACTATCACCAGCTTCGGGCCTGCCGCCACTACTACCGCGAGCGCGAAGCCTTCCAAGCTGCGCGGGTTCCGCAGTCTCTGGCTGGCCGTTCCTGCGTTGGCGTTGATCGGAATCGGCGTGAGCGGAAACCGCAGGAGAAAATTCCTGGGGCTGTTTTTGCTTATGCTGGTTGCCGGCGGATTGCTCCTGATGCCGGCGTGTAACTCGACTACGAACAACGGCACTACGGCCCCGAATGGTGACGTCACCCCGCCTGACACTTATACGTTTACGATATCGGCCGCGGACCTTAACGGAATTGCGCCAAGCAACAACTCTTCCTCAAGCCAGGCGGCGACCGTCAGCCTCACGGTGACCAAGGCGCCCTAAGGCGGGACCCACAATACATGTGGTGCTTAAGGCAACCCCGCGCGGCGGCGTCACACACCGCGCCTCGTGTGCGTCGGATCGTACGTCGTATCGCACTATTGCTTGCCGGTACTTTCTTTGCCAGTGCGTTTTGCCCGATCGCATCGGCGCTGCCTCCCGGAAGCAAGCCAGGCGAGGACAAGAGCAACCTCCATCCCCCCATTGTGCGCTGGAGTGAAGCTCAACCGGGTTGCACCTTTTCGAGCGATGACGACGGCAAATACCGCTACGGGCTGTGGTCGGGAGATGTCGGGGTCATTCTGGCGGTCGATGCCCGGGAAGTACAAATCATCCGCCATCGCATTGAGCCTATCTTCGGAGTTGTACTGACTATTCGTTATCGTGGCGAAGAGGAACTCGATGCAAGCGCAAACAGCATCACACTGCAGTTCGTGAAGCACTTCAACGTCGTACAGACTTCACTCGACCCTGATGCTTACGTGCAGAAAATTCAGGCCGACGCTGACGTGCTCGACGATGAGACGCGGCGCGCAGTTGCCAAGCATCCGCAGGAAAAGCAGGCCCGCGAAGCCCGGCTGCAGGATTATCAGAAATCCGTCACGGAACTGATTGAGTTTCTAAACAAAAACAGCCTGCGCCCGGCACATTTGGATCGCGGCAATCCCGAAGCTACGGGTTGGGTTTTCTTTAACACCAAAAACAAGTGGCTGGGAAAATGGAAGGAGCAGGAAGAATTCGTTTTGCGGCTGCCGCTGGACGGAAGAATCTTCGAGTTTCCTTTCAAGCTGCCGCCCAAAGAAGGAGAACTTCTGCTGCGAAAGCGGGAGTGAATCAGGATTCGGGCGTAGCTTGCGTCTACGAGGCAGCCCGCCGATTTTGACGCTGAAGTTCGCCAGCCTGATGCATGAGGATGTCGCGCAGCGAGATCACACCCTTCAGATCCTTACCTTCCACCAGGCACAGGTGACGGAAGCCGAACTCACGCATGATGAAAAGACATTCTTCGATACTCTCATCCACATTCACCGCTCGCGGATTCGCGGTCATGACCTCCGACACAACGGTGTGTCCAGGCGTGCGGCCCGCGGCGACCACGCGGTTCATGACGTCACGTTCGGAAAAAATCCCCGCCAGCTCTCCATTCCGAAGCACAGGCAGGGCGCCGATGTTGTGTTCCATCATAAAGCGCGCCGCTTCCAGCACAGTGCGCCCGGCATCGATCGAGTAAACTTTGCGGTCCTTCACAACGTCGCGGAGGGTAGCCATGGGAACTCCTTCTGAAATTTCGAAGTGGCGAGCAGGTTGGCCGGGACATTCACAGTCCGGGCAATTCTTGGGCACCACTTTACCACGCATCCCGGCATCTGCGAAACATTGAGAAACGGCTGGAAAGCAGACTACGGGCGACGTTACATTGCAGGAATGGGTTGATCCGGACAATCTGACAGCTTGGCTGCAGGATTAATCTCTACGTGTACATACTGCTGAGGTTCCCTGATATCTCGGGGAACCTCAGGTCTATTTGCTGGTATTTTTCGACTGGACACCGATATTGATTCACCCGCTGGCGATTTATTGTAGGTGGTTGGGCTGCGCGCCCGAGGCCGCAGCACTATCGCTGGCTGGCTTGACCGACAAGATGGAGAACTCGCGCTCTTTGCTATCGAACGCTTCTACACGCACCAGCATCTTGTTTTTCTCAAGCCGGAACTTCGCGCTCTCGCCGATCGGCAGAAGTACCTGATGCTTGTCATCCGTTGGACGGATGCGATAAACCACATGATCGGCCTGCAATGAATATTCCTGGCACAGGAGCTCGTGACTCTTCTTGTCTTTCTTCGCGTCCTTCTCAGCAACGCCACACTGCACTGAATCCATTTGCAGCAACTTCGCGTCCTGATAAGTTTTTGGTTCTTTGGCATAGGCCGATGCGGCTAGTAACAACGATGCCAGCACAGCTAATTTGCAACGCATGGATTCCTCCTCCGATAAGATCGACTGACAAAGATCGGCCAAATATAAAGATCGGCCAGATCGAAACACCGTATCTCACCATGCATTGTTTCCAATTTGGCGTGCGCAGGTTAGATCACCTAGGACATCGAACGGAAGTAACCGAAATCTCGGTTAGAGACTAAAGCGTTGCCTCCGTTGAGTGACGCCAGGAGGAAACTAGCGCTCCAGCAGGCTTTCCAGCGTAGAGAAAAATGGAGGATAGGAAATTGCCGCACACTCGCTGCCGCAAATCAAGGTTTCTCCCTGAGCACGCAGCGCCGCAATGCTAAAGGCCATGGCAATGCGGTGATCGCCGAACGATTCGAGTTCGGCACCGCGAAGCTGCTGTCCGCCGGGAATTTTCAATCCATCTTCGCATTCCTCTACCTGCGCGCCCATGGCTCGAAGGTTGGTGGCGATGGAGGCGATCCGGTCTGACTCTTTCACGCGCAACTCCTTCGCGTCGCGCACCTCAATTCCCTGTTCGGTGTAAGGAGCAATCGCCGCCAGCACTGGAATCTCATCGATCAGAGCGGCAGTATCAGCTCCCGCGATGGTCGCGCCCTTCAGCTTTCCGCCTGTGACCTGGAGCGTGCCTACAAGCTCACCATGAATTTCTTCCAGTTGTGTAACTGAAATACGCAAACCCATTTGCATGAGAATATCGAGCAGGCGGGCGCGCGTCGGATTCATTAACAGACTTGTGATGGTCAATTGTGAGTCAGGAAAAAGAGCGGCGGCGCAAAGAAAGAAAGCTGCGCTTGAAAGATCGCCTGGAACTCGCACCTCAATACCGCGCAAGCGCTGCCCACCGCGAATTCGCACTTCGTTTCCCTTGCGATCGAGATGCGCTCCAAAAGCCCGCAGCGCCACCTCTCCGTGATCCCGCGTCCGCAGCGGTTCCTCGATACGGGTTTCGCCTTCGGACAGCAGGCCCGCGAACAGCAGACACGTTTTCACCTGTGCGCTGGCTACCGGCATTTTGTAGTCGATGCCTTTTAGGTTTGTACCGGCAATGCGCAGTGGCGGCCGTCCATTTTGTGACGCAATTTGCGCGCCCATGGCCGTAAGCGGTGTGATCACGCGCTCCATGGGACGGCGCGAGAGCGATTCGTCACCAGCCATCTCACTAACAAATTTCTGCGCCGCCACAATGCCGCTCAGCATGCGGATGGTGGAACCTGAATTCCCGCAATCGAGCGCGCGGCTCGGAGCAGTCAACGACAAACCGCTTCCCTCCACTTCGATGGCGTTGTCGGCCCCGACTTTGCGCTCCCACTTCACTCCGAGCGAGCGCAGGCAGCCAAGCGTGCTGGCACAGTCCGCTCCGGTCGAGTAGTTTTCAAGCTTCGAAGGGCCATCCGCAAGAGCAGCCAGCATCGCGTAGCGGTGAGAAATAGATTTATCGCCCGGAAGGCTTACACTGCCGCGCACATTGCGCGCGGGGCGCACGATCACCTGAGACTCGCTTTTCATTCTGTAATTAATCCTGTGATTAATATAGCGGATGGAAATTGGAATGACGCCGTTGGAGCAACGGCTAATTCTACGCGAAGGCTTTTGCCTCGGCCGTAGCTTCACGCAATATCTGGGGCGGAATCTCTTTCAGTCTCACTCCAAACTCAAACATCGGCGTTTCCGTGCCACGTCCCCAGCGCGCCACTTCCCAGTGTGCACGCACGAACTTCACATCCGGATGCGCCGTCAGATCGAGCAACAGCGGCATCTCGCCGCTATAAAACTTTTGCGGAAACGTGGCCACGGCCTTCGCGTCCCACACCGCGCCATCCACCGAACCGTGGACGCTGACCTCTAGCGACTCCTGCTCGATGATCTTTGTGATATCGAGAGTCAACAAAAACACGCGGCTGGCTGCGCCGCTCACGTCGACGGCGGGGCCGTCTCCCTTGGCGCTGACCGCTGTCTGCTCTGCAACCAAAACCGTATCAATCATGGCGAAAGGATTGTAGCAAATCCCGACGGCGAATCGCGTTTGTTATCGACTTCGGATTACAGATATTGGTTCGTATTGATTCCCGCACTAGACATTCTTGTAAGTAGCAAATGCCTCATTCTTTGAGTGACAGCCACTCGATACCCGCTTATATTGTTCCCGACCATGTCAGCCCCACAATCATTCACCCACGCGGCTCAGCCGGTGCTCGAATCCACCAAACCAAACTCCGAACGCCTGCTTTGCCTTGACGTCTATCGCGGACTAGCCGTCGCCGGCATGATTCTGGTCGACAACCCCGGCAGCGACGATCTGGCCTACGGCCCGATCAAACATGCCGATTGGAATGGCTGGACTTGCGCCGACTTCATCTTCCCGTCATTCTTATTCTTGGTCGGCGTATCGATGGTGTTCTCGTTTGCCGCCCGCCTTCAACGCGGCGAATCCCGAACTCACATCCTGTTCCACGCATTCAAACGCAGCCTGATCCTAATCGCCATCGGCCTTTTTGTGAATGCTTCACCGATCATCGGGCTAGACTTGCACACTTGGCGCTTCGAAGGCGTCACCCAGCGCATTGCACTCTGTTATTTCGCCGCTGCGATTCTTGTTCTCTGGTCAAGCCGCCGCACAACATGGATTGTCATGTGCGCTTGTCTGCTCGGCTATTGGGCCCTCTTACGTTTCGTTCCGGTCCCCGGTTTTGGAATTCCCGGACACGACATTCCATTCATGGACCCCGACCGCAATCTCGCCGCGTGGCTCGACCGCAAGCTCTTCATGGGACATCTTTACGACAAAACTCGCGATCCAGAAGGAATCCTCAGTACGATTCCCGCTATTGCAACCACGTTGATCGGAGTGCTGACCGGCTACTGGCTGCGTTCCGAGAGAAGTCCCGGCGCGAAAGCGATTCGCATGTTAGGCGCTGGAATTGTGGGTCTCGTGGCGGGTGAGGTTTGGAATCTCTGGTTCCCCATCAACAAGAATCTCTGGACCAGTTCGTTCGTACTCTTCAGCGGCGGATTTGCACTGGTCTTCCTTGCTTTTCTCTACTGGGTGCTGGAAATCAAGAAGTGGCGCGGCATATGGACCGTGCCAATCCTCGTGTTTGGAATGAATGCGATTGCCGGTTTTGTTGCTGATTCGTTCGTGTATGGTCCGGGCTATTCATTCACGGTGAAGAGTCCGCATGGGCCGGTGATGTGGCACGATGCGGCGCAAGCCAAGTTCGTGTCCCTCGGCTTCAACGCGGCGAACGCATCGCTGATTTATTCGCTGGCCGCAGTTCTGTTCTGCTGGATTCTGTTGTGGTTCCTTTGGCGAAAGCGAATTTTCCTCAAGGTGTAACGGCCCGCGCGTCATTCTGTAGGATGCGGCCCAGTAAAATCGGAGCAACACGGCTTCTCCGCAGGCTTGAATTCCATAAGTTCGACGCGCGTCTGATCGGGGTCGAATACGTTGAGTTGCCATTTGCCATCTCTGCCCATCTGCATTTTTTCGCCCCCATGGGGCTTCCAACCGTGCGCTTCCAGAATGGCCTGCGCCTTCTTCATGTCCACAACCCCGAGCGAGATATGATTCATCATGCCGTTCTGGTGCAAATCAGGATGCTCAGGCTGGTTCAGCATGTATTCCAGCCAATCGGTGCCATCCGGAACTTGCAGCGATACCCAATCGGTGTCGCCGGGCTTCATGCCTCCGTGCCAGTAGGGACGAAACCCGAGCAGGTCGCGGTAAAAGTGATCTTCCGCGTCGCGATTGTGAACCACAAAACCGGTATGAATCATGCGACGAGAAACCGCAGTGTCAGGCGAAACAACTGGTTTGGACTTACCTCGCTCGATGAACTCGATGGGATGGCCTTCCGGGTCAGCTACCAGAAAGCTCAAGCTGTGGTCGCTGTGTCCTTCGATTGCAGGCACTTCCACGCCTTTGGCAATCAAATACCGGCGAAGCGCAATGATGTTGCTGGTGGCGAAGGCCACGTGATCCATACGGTTGGTCGCATTGGGATCGGGCGCAGCGCTATAGCCGATCCACTGCTTGCCGACAAGGTATCTCACCAGCCCCCCGGACTCCACCGGCGCGGCCGGATGCCAGGCCTAGCGTCATGCTGTAAAGCTCTTTCACTCCGTCCGGCTGTGTGGTGTAGAAGGAGACGTGATCGATCCCGGTGATGCGGGGCCGAGTCACAGCGTGGGTTTGCGAGTAGGCGCAAACCGCGAGTGCTCCGAAGGCGAGGACGGCAAAAAGTTTTTTCATACCGTCCCGATTTTAACGCGAGCCAGCCCCCGACGTTGAATTACTCGTGCTTAGAGCCGCTCCAGAAACTGCCGAAGCAGCCTGCCCGCTTCTTCCGGCTGCTCCCATGGCGAGTAATGACCAGCTTTCGCAATCACGCGCAACTGGCTGCCCGAAATATGCTGACGCATAAGTTCGGCTTCGTTTGCGCCGGTCAGAATATCTTCGCCTCCGGTCACCAGCAGTGTGGGTACATTGATGGTTTTCAATACATCCACTGAGTCCGGACGCTCCGCCATGCCGCGCTGAACCTGCGCGATATCTTCTGGCGACATTTTCCGCATCATGTTCAAAACCCCCGCAACGAGATCGGGGCGCGTCTCCCGTGTGGTCTGGCCAAGCAGCCGCGGAATCATGCTCTCGAAAAACGGTTCGGTGCCGCGCTCAAGAACATCGTTTGCAGCCTGCAGGCGCGCAGCACGGGCCTCGGCTGAGTCCGCAGGAGCTTTCGTGTTGCATAGACCAAGCGCGGCAACCCGCCCGCGATGTCTGCGCCAGAATTCGAACAGCGCGTATCCGCCAATAGAAACTCCCACCAGCGGAGCACGGCCGATGTCGGCATCGTCCATCACACGGGCAATGTCTGCCGAGTGCTTGTCCATCGTAGCCGGGCCTTCGCCCACCTCGGAATCTCCGTGCCCGCGCAGATCGTGGAGAATGACGCGGTAACGCGTAGCCAGCGCCTGTGCCACGGGCAGCCAAAATTCATGATTTGCAGGAAAGGGATGCAACAAAACTACGGGAGGGCCTTCGCCCAGCACACGATAGGCGATCTCGGCATCGCCACTTTTTATCTGGTGAGAGCTGATTTGCTGCATGCAGCCAATTTAGCCGATTTACTGGTCATTGGCTTTGACCCGCGCATAAAAATCGACAAGATTTCCGTCCGGGTCACGAAAGTAAATCGACCGCGTGCCCCACGGCTGTGTGGAAGGTGGCTTGACCCATATCTTCACGAGTCCTTGGAGTCTGGTGTACTCCTTATCAACGTCAATGACCTGGAATTCCAGGATCGCGCTGTTGTTTTTCGACGCTTCAGCCGAGCCTGGTATGTATTTTTCCTGGGCCGCTGCCGAAAAAACTGCAAGCACGCCAACGCCCGTATGAAATTCCGCATAATCGTCGCCAGATCTCTGCGCCTTGAGCGCAAGGACGGGCTCGTAAAACGCGACAAGGCGGTTTACATTATGCGTAACCAAACAAGTGTGCATCAGTCTCGGGACGCGACCGCCATCATCAACAGGATGGTTTTCTACCATCTGGGGATTGGCCGGCCACGCGGTGAGAACCATGACAAGCCATATAAAATACATCGCGCGAGGTATCATCATCGCGATACTCCTGGAAACAACTCGGAGTTACGGATTCGTCACACGCTGCGCCCCTACCGGAGCAGCCAATAACAGCGGCTCTTCCGGCATCACGATCCAGGCGATAGGATATGCGAGCAATCCAATCCCTGTCATGAATGACCCGATCAGCCACACCAGGCGGACCATGGTCACGTCTATGTCGAAATACTCCGCGAAACCGAGGCAGATGCCGGCAATCTTGCGCCCCTGACGAGGCCGCACCAAACGCTTGCGCGCCACCGACGCGCCCACGCGAATGCCGCAATAGGCACAAACCGCAGCGTCATCCTGAATTATTTTTCCGCAATAGTTGCAGTACATGGTCGACCTCCTGAGGCCGCTCTACTTAGACGATACGCAAATGTGGAAGCAAAGTTCCCAGAATCTGGACTTGGCTGCGGCGCTTATTTTACTCCCGGTAGGCTTCCCGCATATGCTCGCGCGCCCGCTCAGCCGGAGGGGTGCTGGCATTTTCAGCGAGAACGGTTTGATACTTCTTCACAGCCAGGTCACGCTTCTGCAGTAGGTCATACATCTCTCCGGCGGCTAGGTTGGCCTTCTGCAGGATTTCCGGATCCGGGTTGGAAAACTGACTCACCAGTTCGAACGCATCCGCAGCTCCTGCATAATTCTTCTGGCTGCGTAGTAAGTCGCCCAGACCACACGCCGATATTTCGTAGTGCAGGTTGCCGTACTTCCCTTCCCGTCCGCTCTGCCACACTTTGCGATAGGCAGCCGCGGCTTCCTGCACATGGTCGCCGGCACGCAGCAAATTAGCTTCTTCCAGCGGAAATAGATAATTTCTGGGATATTGCGCCGCAAGTTCGTGCATGAGGACGCGCGCTTCGTCAAAGCGGTGCTCGCGCCGCAGGAATAGGCTGATCACTACTTTGGCGTCAGTACGGTTTTCTCCGTTGCTATTGGCGACTTCCCGCAGGTATTCGAACCCTTTCTCTTTCGTCCCGCTCAGCCCCACCAGTGCGACGGCGGCCTTCACGCTCCAAGGCAAGCTGCCCATCACGTAATTGTGCGCGCCCACAACCAGCTTTGCGTCCACGTAATGGGGATCGAGCTCAAGCACGCGTTCATGGTCGCGGCGCGCGCCCACCGCATTGCGTAGAGCGGAGAACCATGCGCGCTCCACCAGCGCGGTGTACAGCGCAAATTGCGCCCGGGTTACGCCGCGCGCATAGATTGCATTTACATCGTTTGGATTTGCTTTGAGCTCCTGCTCTTCGAGGCCCTCGGCGCGCTCCACCAACTGCTTGATCTGCTCTTTCACCTTGGGGTCGGCGGGGCGGTGAGCTTGCCCGATAAAACTGTCGTTGGCATACTCGCCGCTATTCATTGCCCCCATGTGATAGAGCTCGCGCATCAGATCCACGGACAGCAGGTGATTTACCGCAAAAGGGTCGTCCGGCTGCCGGTCCAGTACTTTTTCAAACTCCTGGACCGCGCGGTCGTAATCCATGTTGTAGAAGTGGTCGGATGCGACAGCGATCAAGGGGTCATGCTCAGCAGACGCTGCTGCGGTTACGGAGGGAGCGCTTCCCGCCGGATGGATTTGAGCGGTGGCGTGAGCAGACAGCAGCCAGAGGACTACGAGGCAGGATAACGTGCTTGGTTGGACGAAACGCTTCACTAATGTCAGGCTCGACTGCATCCCCACCATTAACCCAACCTTACTGGTTTCTAGTCTAACCGAAGTTCACCACAGCACGAGACGAACCAAAGGCCTCACCCTGGAATGGGCGACAAATTCCTGAGCACGCGGCGGTTCCACCCTATAATCACCGCAGTCGCTGGCTCCAAACTAAGGTACTGGGGCAAGTTTACTCTGCTCTGCGAGTAATAATTGCGTCCGGCGGCTCGAACTCAGGATGCGTGAGAAATTGCAAGTAATTGACGCGCAAATACCTTAGGAGTGAGCGCGCTTTGGCTGCTGGCTTGCTTTGTTGCAGTCAACGTTCTAGTTATGGCTGAAGTAATTAACGATGCGCAGCAGGAGTTCTGGCGGTCTCCAACCGTGCTCGAACCGGCGGTGGAAGCTGCGCTCCCAGCTGCATCCCAGGAAATGGCGCCTGCTTGCGCCGGATGTGGCAGCGAGTTCATGATCGGCGCCCGGTTTTGCCATGTCTGCGGACAGCGCCGGAGCCCATTGGCTGATGGCGGATTGGTTACCTCTTCGATGCTTAGCCTGTCGGTGCCGCCCGTGGCGTGGTTGCAGACCCAGATCAATTCGGTTGCAACCTACTGGAGTGAACTCGACTTCCCCTACTGGCTGCGCTATCTGCATTTCCACGAGATCAAGCGCTGGGTAGGTCTGCCTACGGGGGCGCTGGTCGCCTTCATCATCGGATTGGGCTGCGTAGCCGGAGCCCTCGGCGTCAGCCTCTTCTATCACGCATCGAACCTGGCGGAGTTCCAGGCCATCCAGATGTGGCGCGTCGAATGGCTGCTGGCCGCCACGGCCTCGTTTGTGGCTGGAATTCTGCTGAAAAGGCCTTCCAACAACGAGTAGCGCCGGCAATCTTGCTGCCCTCTCAGATGCTGGCTAATGCAACGGTCTACGACTCACTTCTCGACGTCGCCGTGCGCCGCTGCTGATGCATGCGGTAAAGATGATGAACGGGGCCGGTCCCGCGTCCCAGAGGATGACCGGCGGCAATGGCTGCAGTCACGTAGGTCTTAGCCAGCAAGGTGGCTTCAGCCAATCCCCGATCCAGCGCCAGGTGGCAAGCCATAGCCGTGGCAAAAGCACAGCCGGTCCCATGAGTAGAATTGGAGCGCTGGCGTTCGGCTTTGAAGACTTCCTGCTCAATCCCAGTCTTGGTTGTGAAGCTCAACAAATCAATGGCTTTCTCCAGATGACCGCCGGTGATCACCACGGCACTCGAACCCATGCGATGAAGATGTTCGGCGGCGGCCCTCATCTCTTCGAGATCAGTGACTTTCGACCGAGTGAGGACTGCCGCCTCGTCCACGTTCGGCGTGATGACATCGGCCAGAGGAATGAGCTTTTCAATCAGCAGCTTGAGGCCGGGGGCATCGAGCAAATCCGCGCCGGAGGATGACTTCAGGATGGGGTCTAGGACGACATTGGGCAGCTTATTCCTGCCGGTGCGCTGGCCTAGAAACTCGGCTACGGCCTTGACCATCTTGGCTGTGCCGAGCATTCCGATGTGCACCGCCGCGATCGGAATGTCGGTTGCAAGTTCTTGCAAAGTGTCAGCCACCAGAGCCGGATCGAGAGCCTCCACCCGGCAAACTCCAGCCGTGGACTGAACGGTCATGGCGGTGATGCAGGCCACGCCATAGCAGCCATGGGCGGCGATTGTCTTAATATCAGCCGTCACCCCGGCCCCGGATGAAGGGTCAAACCCAGCGATCGTCAGTACCACAGGTGGTTTGTCTGCCATGCTTTAATGCCTGAATCTTGGACAAACGTGAAAAAAATCTCCTTGCGAGCTATGAACGTTTGTACCTAAAATGCTGCCAATAAACAACTTAGAAAGGATTTTCCCGTAAGTCGCTGAATCAATTGGAGATGAAAATACTTCACTCTCTACGGTGTATCACTCGTTAACCAATATATAAACAGCTAAGTCCATTATTTTTAACTATATGTCGCAAATACATTATGATTAACAATAGGTTACGTGAGATATCGATTACTATCCGGTCACTATAGTGCATGCACTTTCGGATTGACAAGCCTTCCTCCCCTCTCTACGATTTACATAACGTTAACGAAAGACAGCCTAGCTAGGACGACTTTTTGAGATGCGAGGAGAACTGAATGCGACGACGTATAGCTCATGGACTGATGGCCGCTTTGCTGGTCATTGGACTAGGGGCAGCTCAGGGTCCAAACAACTCGGAGGCCAGTTCAGCCCCAGATAAATCAGCTCAAATCAAGCCCGAAATCCGGAAGCAGGCGAAAAGCCAGCCCTATCAGGTCGGAACCGCTTCCTGGTACGGTGAGGATTTCGAAGGCAAAACCACAGCCAGCGGCGAAGATTACGAGATGTACGACATGACAGCCGCCCACCCCACGCTTCCTTTGGGAAGCTACGTCCGGGTCACGAACCTGCGCAATGGACGCGCGGTGGTAGTCAAAGTCAATGATCGGGGTCCGATCGTAGAAGGCCGGATTATCGATCTGTCCTATGGCGCCGCTCAAGCTTTGCAATTCCAACAGCGCGGCTTACAGAGGGTCCGACTCGATGTGGTGAAGAAGGGTACGTCGCGGCATCGGCCGGTCTTGCAAACCATTGCGCTCAACCATCCTGTGGCGCAACTGCCATAGATGGCTTTACACTGCTAGGGATGCAGACCACTCTGTCCCATCTCATCCCTGGCAGCGAACGGCAGCATACTCCCCAAAAATCCGATCCTAGGCAAAAACTGATTGTCGCCCTGGATGTCTCCAGTGCGGCAGCAGCGCGGCAGATTGTGGCCGCCATCGGCGACTCTGCTCTCACCTACAAGGTCGGCATGCAACTCTACACAGCCGAAGGTCCGCAGGTGGTGCGGGATCTGGTGGCCTCAGGGCGTCGTGTTTTCCTCGATCTGAAATATCACGACATTCCTAATACCGTGGCTTCCGCGGTGCAGGAAGCCGCTAAACTCGGCATAAGCATGCTAACAATTCATGCAGCTGGCAGCGCCAAGATGATCCGCGCCGCAACGGACGCAGCCCGGGCTGCAAACCGCGAATTGCTTGTCCTAGCTGTGACCGTGCTCACCAGCCTCGATCAGAACGATCTGGAGAAGATCGGGTTTCAAGGAACGGTGCGGGATGAAGTGCTGCGCTTAGCGGCGCTGGCGCTGGCCAACGGATGTAAGGGCATCGTCACCTCTGCCCGGGAGTCTTCCGCCGTCCGCGCCGAATTAGGTCACGATTTCGCCGTCGTAACTCCCGGCGTCCGTCCTGCTGGGAGCGCGCACGCTGACCAAATGCGCGTGGTCACGCCTGCGGAAGCAATCGCCGCGGGTGCAAGCCATATTGTGGTCGGGCGACCTATTACGGAAGCTGCGGATCCAGCCGCAGAAGCACGGGCGATTCTGGAGCAGATGACCTCATAAAAGAATCGATGTAGACCGCGCTTAGCCTCGAAGCCTTCTCAAAACGCGTTCCATGTCTGCGTGTCGCTCACTGCCATTTTCCACCTTCCAGCGATCACTGTGGCTGTGCCATGGAAATTTCTCTTTTCGAAGAGCGTGCCGAAAAGTCTTGGGATCCACCTCAGCTCGCTTTGCCATCTCAACCGCACTAGTCATGGCCATCTTCCGCTCCTGTCGTCGCTTACTTCAGCAAATTCCGCAGCACCGCCACTTCCGCTGCAATCCCGGTATGCAACGCCGGGTCCACATCAGGAGCAAACAGCGGAGAGTGATTCGAAGGCAGTACTGTTCCGGCAGCCTTGGCTTGCGCCAGCTTCTCCGGGTCGGCGCCTCCAAGATTGAAGTAGAATCCGGGAATTCCCTGCTCCACAAAATAAGAGAAATCTTCAGATGGCGTAATCGGCTCCGTGGTTATGACATTATCTTTTCCCAGCGCCGACTCCAGCGCGCCGTGCAATCGCTGCGCCAGCGCGGGATCGTTGTACACCAAGTCGGCGGCTTCATAGTGCTCGACCGAAGGCGGACGTGGCGCTCCCGCGGCTTCCGCTTCAGCCTTGGTGATCCGGTCTATCGCGGCGAGCACATGCTGGCGCACTTCCGGCTTCCGGGTGCGTACCGTCAGCCCCAACTCGGCGTGATCGGGAATAATATTGTTCTTGGTGCCGGCCTGAATGTAGCCAACCGTAACCACCACCATCTCTCCCGGCTTCACTTCGCGCGAAGCAATGGTCTGCAATGCCAGTATGGTTCGTGCAGCAATCACAATCGGATCTATCGCCGTCTGCGGCGCAGATCCATGCCCACCCTTGCCATAAATCGTGATGCGCAAAGAATCCGCATTCGTGTTGTAAACACCTGGGGTAATTCCCACCGTTCCCGCGGCCAGATCGTTGCCCACGTGCATTGCAACAACCATATCCGGCTTGGGAAAGCGAGTGAACAAGCCGTCGCTGAGCATTGCCTTGGCACCGGTAATCGTTTCTTCCGCCGGCTGTCCGATCAGCATCAGAGTTCCATGCCAACTATCTTTGCTGTGTGCCATGATCGTGGCCGTACCCAGAATCGCCGCCATGTGCAGGTCGTGTCCGCACGCATGAGCGACGGGAACATCGTGACCGGCATCGTCTTTCGTGTGAATCTTGCTCGCATAAGCGAGACCGGTCTTCTCCTCGACTGGCAGCGCGTCCAGTTCGGTACGCAGCATGATCGTTGGGCCCGCGCCGTTTTTTAAGATGGCAACTATCCCCGTTCCTCCAACATGTTCCGTCACCTCGTAACCCAAGCCGCGCAACCGGCCAGCCAGCGTCGCCGCCGTCTGCGTCTCATGCGATGACAGCTCCGGGTTTTCATGCAAATCCAGATATAGCGCATGTGCCTCTGGATATACCGCCTCAACTTCTTTCGAGTCAGGAGCCTGCCCGTAAGCCGAAGCAGCAAGAACCGCTAGCAGCAAGACTTTTGCCAGTTTCATAGTTCACGGATCATATCTGGCAAGGATCATGTCTGGCAAAGTAATCCCCTGTAAATTAATTCTCGCCAATATTCTCTTCTAGCTCACCATTCCCAAAATTACCGCACGATCAAATCAGTTTTTTCAATTGCGCGTTGCACACTTGCTGCGGGTGTACAATTTTCTTAGTAAGTTTTTTAGCAAGCACTGGGTTGCGTTGCTTTCGTCTGAATACCCGAGGTGCTCATGAACGTCCACATCAGTTACCGCCTTCATAAGACTCCCGCCGTAGAGAAAGACCTCCAACATCAGATCGAAAAACTGCGAAAACGCCTGCAAGTCTTCCGTCCCGAGCTGATCCATCTCAAAGGCATGGTCGAGGAAGTTTCCGCACGCGAAGGCACCAGCGTGTCGCTCAACCTGCGCCTGCCTTCAGGACAAATGGCAGTACAAGCCAAAGCTTCAACTGCCGCGGCTGCGGTTAAAACCGCATTCGAAGATCTGCTACAGCAGGTCAACAAGCACAAAGAACTGCTGCGCTCCAGCCACAAGTGGCAGCGGCGGCAAAATGAGGCATCGGCACGTCGGCACGCTTCCGTCCCGTTTGAACAAACTCTGGCTGTGGTATTTCCCGCAACTGTTTCCGCCGATGACGTGCGCTCCTACGTCAACGTAAATCTCTCCCGCCTCGAGCGCTTTGTGGAACGCGAAATCTACTTCCGCGAAACCGCCGACCAGGTCATGCCCGACTCAATCAGCAAAGAAGAAGTGATCGACGAAACCATCGCCGCGGCGTTGGGTGAGGACTACGAGAAACCGGAGCGTCTTGCTCTCGAGCCTTGGCTCTATCGCTTAGCGCTAAACGCCCTCGACCAACTCTCTCGCCCGGAAGGCACTAACGGCGGAGCAGTGCGCCTGGAAGAGTCTGCCCGCAAGCAAAACGTCCGCGCCAGCGACGAGCCCGAACTGCAATTCCATCAGCCCGATGAAACCATCACCGAAGAAACCATCATTGCCGACGACCGCGTAGCCACGCCCGAACAGATCGTCGGATCGGACGAGATGATGCGTCTTATCGCTTCCGCTCTGCTCGATATAATTCCAACTCAGCGCGAGGCCTTCATTCTGCACGCCATCGAAGGCTTCGGCATCGACGAAATCTCCGCCATCACCGGAGTTCCGCCCGAAGGCGTGTCGAACTCCATTGCCGCCGCCCGCGATCACCTCCGCCGATCGCCCAGTTTTGTCGGCCAGTTCAAAGGCCGCTTCGCCGCTACCGGGACGGCTTGACTCCAATTCCAATCGAAAGGAAGTGGGACCCCGAATGATTACTCGCGAACAAGTTCAGGAATTAGCCCAATTTGAAGATCAGGGAGCCTGCGCTCTCAGTTTCTACTTTCAGCCTACGACGCCTCGCAACAAGGCCCACAAGGAGGATGCAATCCTCGCCAAAGACCTCGCCCGGGAGGCGTTGCATCAACTGGAGAGCAGGAACAACGGCAACAGCAATAGCCATAATCGTAACCATAGTAAAGACAAGCACGAATCTGCCCGCGCCGATCTCGACCGCATCGTGCGTCTGGCGCATGATCTACGAGGAAATGGCCTGCAAGGCAACGGCGCGCGCGCCAAGGCCGTATTCGCCTGCTCTGCACAAGGCTTTTGGCGTGAGTATGATCTTCCTCCGCAATTAAGCGGCACGCAGCTTCTTGTAAATCGGCATTTCCACATGAAGCCTCTCGCCCAATTGCTGGGAGCGTTTCCCAGCCTTGGCGTCATCCTCGTGGATCGTCATCGCGCTCGCATGTTCGACCTGCGCCTCGGCGAGTTGACGGAACGCGAGGGATTCTTTCATCCGCTTACCCGCCGCGGCCGTGGCGACGGCTTCGCCGGCTACGACGGAGGCCACGCCGAGCGCCGCGTTGCCGATGAAGCGCGCCAGCATTTTAAGTTCGTGGCCGAATTTCTCCAAGAAGCTTTGGAAAAAGGCACATTCGAAAAATGGATTCTGGGCTGCCAGGAAAATCTCTGGGCGCAATTCGAACCGCAATTGCATTCCTACGTTTCGCAGCGCTTGCTGGGCCGGTTTTCAACCGACCTGGCTCACGTGAGCCGTGAAGAAATTCACGCCCATTCCGAACGCATCTTCGCGGACTCGCAACAAGCCCGCTGCACAGAAGCGCTGCGTGAAACCCTTAGCCAGGCCCGCGGCCACGCCGCGGCGTCACCGGATTGCGCCGTGTGCTGCACGCGCTCGAACTGGGCGAAATACAAACGCTGCTCGTGGGCGATCACTATATTGCGCAGGCCGTCGAGTGCATCGGCTGCGGCCATCTCGACGCCCACCTCATCAGCTTCTGCCCAGCCTGCGGCCGCGAGACTCGCAAGGTAGTGGACGTGGCCGAAGCGATCCTGCCCTGGATAATCCGTGGCAATGTAGAACTCTTCTACGTGAAAG
Organism: uncultured Acidobacteriaceae bacterium; assembly: GCA_963838015.1. GTDB lineage: Bacteria > Acidobacteriota > Terriglobia > Terriglobales > Acidobacteriaceae > Sulfotelmatobacter. Next base: position 51,749 of record CAWIPG010000006.1, read on the forward strand.
ACGATCCCGAATTCAACAAAGTCGGTAATATCGCCGCCCTGCTCCGCTTCCGCTCCGGTAACGGAAAAGATGTTCGCTCTATCAGCACCCTACCAGTCGAGCACTCCCTCGGCCGCCAGGCCGGCCTGGTAGGCCGCTACCGCGGATTGGCCAGCGGTTAATCGTGACGATGACTCCGTTTTAAAAGGGCGCGGCTTCGAGCCGCACCACAAATCCGAAAAGAAATAACAGTCCCATTTCTCGCGTTCTTTGCGAGAAGTGGGATTCCACTACTCTAAAGTCCTTGTGCTTTGATCCTTGCAGACACACCCACGCGAACTGGCACCGGCTCGAATTTATCCGGCCAGCGGATTAACCACCCGAACCGTCCCATAACTCTGCTTCGCCGCTAAATCTTCTGAGTAGAGAATCGCTGCTCCCGATTGCTCTGCCGCCTGCAAAATGAGAGCATCCCAAAAAGAGGTTTTGTATCGCGCTTCGATCTCCAGGGCGCGAACCACGGCCTCGGCAGAGTTAACCACGATCTCCCAACTCATGTAATCGTGGATGAGCAGGCGGATTTCGTCCACCGCAAGCGGACGCGCAACTTTGCGCCGCAGGTTGACGCAAAGCTCCTGCAGGACTTGCGTACTTAACACGCCATGCCCATTCGTCCATAAGTTCTCGATTAGGTGACGGGCCCGCTCGTGCTTGATGCCGGTGGACCGGTCGTGAGCGTAGATCAAGATGTTGGTATCGACGAAGTACTTTTCTGTCATCGCGAAGCCCTGAACTCCAGCTTAGGTTTGAAAGGGCGCGTTTCCCCGCGCCAAAAAAGCCTCACTCACTAATAACTTTGCCCGCCAAGAGGCTCACCGTTCGTGAATCTCGTCGCGGGACGCTGACCGCGTTCCAGCGCAGATCCATTCCTTCGCGCAGCCTAGCGAGGGCTCGCTTGCGCGCCTGCTGGTAAGTCTTGCGCTCGCGTACGATTTGTTCCAGCCGCGCGGCCAACATCGCGCTGATCGAAGTGTCTTCCTCGGCGGCCAGCACTCGCGCCTCTCGCAGCAAATCGGCGTCTAGTTTAAGCGTAATATTAGTCTTCATTAAGAGCACTATATTGCGTGCAGCACAATTATACGTGCTGCGGGAAACTATGTAAAACAAGATCCCAAAAAACGCATTAAAAGCATTCGGCAACATCCCAACAAGACAGAATGAAACACGATGGACTCGCGTGATATCCTCCCCTGTCATACCTGCAGGAGGGACCATTGCCATTCTCACGCCGTGATTTCGTAAAGACGTCTGTTCTAGGAGCAGTCGCCGCCGGAGTAGGAACCCAAGCCCAAGGGGAAGAGTCGAAACAAAGCGCAGGCTCTCGCGAACAGGATACTGCCGGACCACACAAGCGACCCATCATCATCTGCGCCCACAACGGTTACGCGTATCTCGAAGACGCGTTCGCCTTCCTGAAGAGTGGAGGCGACACGCTCGATGCCGCGCTTCGCGTCGTCAAGGGTCCGGAAGATGATCCCAACGACAACACGGTTGGCCTCGGCGGAATCCCCAACGAAGAAGGCGTGGTTGAACTCGACGCCTGCTGCATGCACGGCCCCACGCGCCGCGCCGGCTCGGTCGGCGGCGTGCGCAACATAAAAAACGTGTCGCTGGTCTCGAAGGCCGTGATGGAGCATACGGGACACGTCATGCTGGTTGGCGAAGGCGCGGAGCGCTTCGCCGTGGCCGTCGGCTTCCCGCGCGAGAACCTGCTCACCGACCGCTCCCGCAAGATCTGGTTGCTATGGAAGGAATTTAATTCGAACGACGACTGGTGGGGACCTGGCCTCGCCGATCCGCACTGGCAAGCACCCGCGAGTGACAAGCCGCAGGCGGAGCTATGGCAAGAGCGCATCCAGAAACTGCGCGCCCGCGCCGCCGATTTGGGCATTGAGCCGGAGCAGCAACTGGCTTCCGTGCACAAAGTTCTCTTCCCTTCCACTGGCACAATCCATTGCTCTGCGTTGAACGATAAGGGAGAGATTTCCGGCTGCACGACGACCAGCGGTCTGGCATTCAAACTGCCCGGACGCGTAGGTGATTCGCCGGTCATCGGCGCGGGCTGCTACACCGATCAGGACGTGGGCTCTGCCGGCGCGACCGGCAGCGGCGAGGAAAATATCAAGGTTGCAGGCGCGCATACTATCGTGGAAAACATGCGCCACGGCATGTCCCCGCAGGAAGCGGGCATGGACGCCCTGAAGCGCATCGTCCGCAACTACAACAACGACATGAACAAGCTGCGCTTCCTCGACATGACCTACTACGTCCTGCGCAAAGACGGTGCCTACGCAGGCGTTTCGCTGTGGGAGGGCTATACGAAGGGCAATCCCCATAAGATTGCCATCCACGACGGCACCCGCCGCGCCGAGGCGACCGTGAGCCTGCTCAAGGGACCTTCGCAGGAGTTTCCGCCGTTCCCGAATGTTCCGGAGGATTTGAAGAAGGGATCTGAGTATCTGAAGTAGCCAGCTACGCGAACCTCACCTTCACATCCGGACCTTTCTCCAAGTGAATGCTTTCGATGAAGCGCACCTTGGCCGTTTTTTGGGTGAGGATGACCGATGAAGTACGCGTACCTTCGCCGAAGAAGCGGACGCCTTTGAGCAGCGCGCCGTCGGTGACACCGGTGGCGGCAAAGATGAGTTGCTTGCCCGGAGCGAGATCTTCTGCCTCGTAGATTCTGTTCTTATCTTTTACTCCCATGCGGGCGAGCCGCTCTTCCTGGTCGGGCTTCACCACCAGGCGGCCGAGCATGTAGCCGTTGAGGCAGCGGATGGCGGCGGCGGTGATCACGCCTTCCGGGGCTCCTCCCGAGCCCATGACTGCATGTACGCCGGTGCCGATCACGGCCGCGGCGATGCCAGCCGAAAGGTCGCCATCGCCGATGAGGCGGATGCGAGCGCCGGCAGCGCGAATATCGGCGATTAGTTTTTCGTGGCGCGGTCGGTCGAGGACGATCACGACCAGATCTTCAACATCGCGAGCCATTCTCTTCGCGATGTTCTTCAGATTATCGGCAACTGGAGCATCGAGGTCGACGGCGTTCTTGCAGGACGGTCCGACCACGATTTTTTCCATGTAGCAGTCAGGAGCGTTGAGCAGGCCTCCGCGTTCGGAAGCAGCGAGAACGGTGATCGCTCCGGGGGCGCCAGTGGCGCAGAGATTGGTGCCTTCGAGCGGATCAACAGCGATATCGACCTCTGGCACCTCGCGGCCATCGGTAAATTCAGCGCCAACTTTCTCGCCGATGTAAAGCATGGGCGCTTCGTCGCGCTCACCCTCGCCAATGACAATAGTGCCGCGCATGGGAATGGAGTCCATGGTCTGCCGCATGGCCTCGGTAGCCACCTGATCGGAAAGTTTGCGCTCGCCTTGGCCCATGGTGCGGGCCGAAGCGATGGCCGCCACTTCCACTACGCGCAAAAACCGCGACGCCAGGTCGCTTTCAATGTTTTCCCCAAAACTGCGGGCCTTGCCTTCCGGACGAGTTTGCGTAGCCATGAAGTCTCCCTGAGTTGCGTGTCCGCGCGGTAGATATGACACGAAGCACCGCGCATAATGCTCCTTCGACGAGGCCGTCGTCAAGATGGAAAAGGCTGTATGGCAGGGCGAGTGATCCGACCGCGCTTAACGGAACTCGGCTCAAGAAGAACAGCTTGACATCCAGAAACCTCCGAACAATTTACAATTGCGCGTCGAACCAGTCTCGCGGAACTACCCTTGGGAAACGCAACCGGGAAGTCGGTCTTTGAGAGAACATCTCCCACGGACTTGAGCTTTTCGGAGCCGCTGATGAACTGGACATCCTCTACTTTCGGGCCAGGGCTCAGGAGAATAAAAAATTCCGCTGTTTCCGAACCCGGCACCAGGCGCTTCAGTTTAATCGTCCGTAATTGACTCAGTTCAGCGAAGGTCGAATAGCTTACAGAATTGGGAGACTGCAACGTGGTGCCAGTCAGGTGTTCAAGGCGCCGACGTGAGGAATCCCAAGTGCCGCTTGGCCGATGCGAATCCGAGGTGACCAATGCCAGCCGATACATTTGTTTGGCTTGTTGCGTCTTTTTTTCCTGTTCGTAAAGCTGGCCCAGGTGGTCGGCATTGACGGACAACTGCGTGAGCAACCACGCGGATTTGAGATAACTTTCCGCCTCATCCCAGTGTCCCAGGCGGAAGTGAAGCCATCCTAACGTGTCCCAAAAATAGCCGATCTTGACGGTACAGCTCAGGTCATCTGGAACAAGATTGGAGAGCCTCACGTCGTGGGATACCTTCTCCTGCATGTCGACGGCCTGCTGCGCATATTCCAGACCTTTGGGTAGGGCCACTTTAGTCTCGGCGAACTCGTAGGCCACATCATTCAGCATCCCAGGAGTAGCGTCGGCTGCGAGAAGCTTCTCCAGAATGGCTTCACCTTTTTCAGCTTGATCGGTTCGCAAATACGCGCTGCCCAGTTGAGCCTGATAGGCCGAAGAGGGATCCTTCTGCACGGCGGCTTCCAGATAAGGCCGGGCCTCGCGATAGCGCCGTTGCTGCATCAGCAGTGGAATGAGAGTAGCGATCGCATCATGATCATCAGGCGCAATTTTCAACAGATCTTGCAGTGCTTTGATGGCTTCATCCGGCCGATTCAGTTGCATCAGCGTGATAGCGGCAACTCGGTACGAGATGGGCTTTGAAGGATCGGAGGCAATCGCCTTCTTCAATGTGGACGCCGCATCGTTAGTAGCCGCCAATCCGAGATAGAGTGTGGCCAAGCGCAGCCATGCCCGGGTAAACTTCGGGTCTTCCTCTACAGCCTTTTTCAAATTATTTTCGGCCCGCGTCACATCGTAGGTCTTCATTGCGTCCATCGCGTGCTCCAGAAGCGTGGCCTCCGAATTACTGCTATCGGGCAGTGCTTCTACGGCGGCGCGAAACTCCGTGCCTTTTTGGAACATCATCATCGTGCCGACCATGCCCGACGAAGTCTCGACATACTGGTTCGCATCTTCGAGCATGTGTTTGTTGAAAGCCTTATAGTCCGGGAGTTGCGCCGGGGAAATTTCCCGCGTCTTAGTAATCAACTGCCGGCGAACTACGAGGGCACCATGACTCTGGGAGTAGGTCGCATGATATTCGGCAAAGTCGTACTTTACATTCACTTCCGCGGGAAGTTGAGGCGTGTATCCCTTGGGCAACTCGACCGTAGCCTCAGCGGAAATTTCAATCGCTGAGCCCAGCCATACTGGCTCCTTGGGTTCACTGTCATCCTCCGGCGCCGGCGGTAGAAAAAATGCTGCAATGGGCGCCGTGAGGTGGTGATTTGTCCAGTCGGGATAATCCTTACGATTGTAAGAATACGAAATGTGGAATGGCTCGACGAAAGCTTCGGGGGAGCTTGCCTGAACGTCACTTACCGTGCCGCCGTAGCCGGTGGCGTAAGATACCCGTTGCATTAAATCCTTCCACCCTGGTTGTCCTACACTGCGGAACGCAGCGCGAAACATAACCTCCGAGTCGCCCCGGTCAGTACGGTCCATTTTTGCGTTGAGAGTACCGTCGTTGCTAAGCTTTGCCTCGATCTTGAAAACAACCGAATTCTGTACGGGGGGATCCGCAGGGGTTGCGATTAGTTGTGACGGTTTGTCCCCCAACATAACCAGCGCCTGCTTGTCCCGCAAGCGCGGCACAAGATAGCCAGATGGAGCAACCTCGGGTGTGGTGTCGAGCCAAACGGCATCCTGATCCTTGGGTTGAGGCAGATAACCAATGACATGGTCGAACTGAGCCGGCGAGGGCACTTCAGGATCAAGTCCGTAGCTAGTACTAATGAGAGCCGGATAAAGCGTAATGCCGGAGGCCTTCAATAAGGCAGCCAACAGCGTGTGCTTGTCCTTACAATCTCCGTAGTTATTTGTGAGGACGTCCTCCGCCGCGTGGGGTTGGTAACGTCCAATGCCAAACGAAATTCCAATGTAGCGGTACTGCGTGCTTACGAAACCGTAAATGGCGCGCACCTTGGCTGGATCGTCGGTCAGGCCTTGTGTCAGTTGAGCCGCTTTCGCGCGGATTGCAGGCGTTGGCTCGATACGATCCTTCTGAAGATTCCAATACCAACGACCCACTTCCTCCCAGTTCTGAAAACTGCTGATCTGAATATCCGGACTTGGAAGCAGACCTCGTGCGGCCTCTGTTTCCTGCTTTTTGTTGACCTCGGGCTTGGGCCTTTGCGGTTGGGAGAAACTCCAGGAATAAACGCGGTAATCTGCCTCCGCCGTGATCGTCTGAGTAGCTTGTGGCCCCTTTGCCTTGATGGCGCGGCCAGCGGGTACCTTGATCTCGACTCGTTCGTCAACCACGATGCTGGTGCGCTGAAAACTATACTGAAACCAGAACTGTCCGGGAACGAGTGGCTTGATGGCATGCCAATGAGCCTGATATTCGAGAATGTCGCCTTTGCCCAAGCCCTTTACCGCAACATGTTTCTCCCGGAGATCACTGTAAAAGGGCGCGCTGCGGGTTATTTCCGCATCCAGGTCCTGCACATTGTCGGGCGGCGTAACCAAAAGGCTTCCGTCGGGCTTGCGTACGCGCACGTAATCGATGTCGACGGTCTGCGTCGCGGACTGAAAGGAAAAACTCAGCAGTCCCCACTGTTTCACGCCGGCATCGGTTTGTACTCGTATGCGGCTGGTTTGCTCGCGGGTCATGTTGCCATCGTTATCAAAGACAACATGGGTCGACATACTATCGATGACCGCAGGCTCTTGCGTCGACCCGGTTGGCGCGGAGGTCGGTGGCGTCGGAGTCTGTGGGGTCTGTGCATGCGCAGCAAGAAAGGCTGCAAATACTACGCTACTTCGAACGACCGGTGAACAACGAATCATAATTGCCTGGGTTTTCGCCCTCGTGCGCCCAAGAGCAGAACTTTAGACCAAGGGCATCGCGCATCATGCCCCATTGCGCGGGTCATGGTCAAGAAAAGAAGGTCCGGCAGTGTGAAACGATTTGCAGGGTTGCGCCACTATAGGCCAGCGAGATCTTGGAGGGTTCTATGTCTGCTATATCGGATCAATCGCTGGCGGTTGCAAGGCCTGTGGTGATGTCTTCGGACTCCGTGATCATGCCTCTGTTGGGCGTCCTTTGGGTTGTGGTCAACGTGGCGCTGGTGAGTCTCGGAATCTATGTACGTTGGCCGTTTACTTGTTCATTTGCGGTTGGCCTCGTCAACGGGACGGTGCTGTCGGTGATTGCGGTCTCGGTGGCAAGTGAGCGGTTCCAGGCGAGTGCGGCGGGGTTGTTGGGCGGACTGAGCCTGAGCGCTCTGCGGAGCGATGGGAGCATGATCGCAAAAGTCATGCAGGGTCTGCACGGCTTTGCGGATAGCGTGCTCAATACCATGGGAATCGAAGTCAACGAACAGTTGCACCACGCCATAGAGCAGGAGGCCCTCTACATCGCCTGGACGATGGTGTTTGTAGTGCTGGCCTCGCTGGTGGCGGAGTGGGTGCGGTCGGCGCGGGCACAGGCCTAAATGGGCGGAGTGTCGGGTTAAATGATTCATTTTTCCGATTGAATTATTGATTCGCGGACTGGCGCCGGCGTGGTATTCTCGCAGACCTGCCGCGCATGAATGCCATGCCTCAACCGCGTCCCATTACCCTGCTATGCATTACCACGTATGAAAAAGGTCAGGAGTTCATGCGCGAGTGCGAGCGCCAGGGCTGCGGCGTAATCCTGCTCACTGCCGAGAAGCTACGCGACGCCGACTGGCCGCACGAAAGTTTGGACGACACGTTCTATCTCCCGGCTGAGATTGCCATCGCCGATATAGTGCAGGCCGTCACCCACCTTGCCCGCAACAGAAAGATTGACCGTATTGCCGCACTTGACGAATACGATATGGAAACTGCGGCGACTTTGCGCGAACACCTGCGCATACCGGGCATGGGGCTGACGACCATGCGCTATTTCCGCGACAAGCTTGCCATGCGCATGAGAGCGCTGGATCGCGACGTGCGTGTCCCGGATTTCGTTCCGGTGGTGAATCACGAGGACATCCGCTATTACCTTGATCATGTGTCCGGGCCGTGGGTGCTGAAGCCGCGGCAGGAGGCATCCGCGATCGGGATCAAGAAGATTCACGCAGCCGAAGAGTTGTGGCCCGTGCTGGAGCAACTTGGGGATAAGCAATCCTCGTTCTTGCTGGAAAAATTTGTTCCGGGCGAGGTTTACCACGTGGACTCGGTAGTGTCAGAGAGCGAGGTAGTCTTCGCCAACGTGAGCAAATACGGCAAGCCGCCCATGAATGTGGCGCAGGGCGGTGGAGTGTTTACCACATTCACGGTGGCACGAGGCAGCGAAGCGGACTCGGGACTGCGCCAGATTAACCGGGAGCTGATTGCAGCGCTTGGCCTGGTGCGGGGCGTGGCCCATGCGGAATTCATTCAGGCGTATGCTGATGGGCATTTTTATTTTCTGGAGTGCGCGGCACGCGTGGGCGGAGCTTACATCAACGAGATGGTCGAGGCGGCAACCGACATCAACCTATGGCGGGAGTGGGCTCGCATCGAAATCGCCGGCGGAAACGGAAGCTACCAACTCCCTCGGATGCGCGAAGAGTACGCGGGAGTGATCCTTTCGCTGGCGCGGCAGGAAGATCCCGACACTTCTGCGTACAACGATCCTGAAGTGTTCTTGCGGATCAAGAGGCATCATCACGCGGGGTTGGTGCTGCGGTCTACCGATGCGCAGAGGATTCCTATCTTGCTGGAGAATTATGCGCGAAGATTTGCAGAGGAGTTTACGGCCGTGGAACCGCCGAAGGACAAGCCGACGGCATAATGGGCGACTAGGCGATTGAAAGGGCAAGAGTCACATTGATGCGCATCAGCGCTCAGTTGCCCGATTTAGGATTAAGAATGCTCGCGATGGCTGAGAGATCGTAGCTAACTCCGAATTGTCCTTTCCAATCTGGCTTGTCTAGCAAGTCTGTCTTATTCGACCACTTAACGGCAAGCGGAATTGATGCTCCTTTTCCAACATTGAATGTCAGCTTAGCCTGAGCGATTCCCAACCATCCCTTCGTACTCGTGAACACTTGAGAGTTCGCCGGAACGGTTATGTTCGTACCGGGTGCAACATTCGTGATGTTGAGGTTTAGTACATTGGGTGCGTATTGGTACTGTCCATAGCCTGCAAGACTGAATGTGGCCTTTGGGTCGGCGTTGCTGACCCATTGTCCTTTGACTTTTTGGGCGGGAGGAAGAGGCTGATCAAACTCGCCTGAGAACTGATAATCCTTAAGTTGTCTGTACGAAGCGCCTACCGGAACAGAGGCAAACCACGATCCCCCAAAGTTGCCTGTGAGTTGTGCGCCTTTATCGACATTCTTCCAAACGTATGAAAGTACCGCGGTAGCATCATGCGTTGCGGGTTTACCTGGAGGCGTGGAATAGGTATAGGTGACAGTCGCAAGCAATCCGCGGGCCTTATCCAGGATTTGGTTCCGAACATCTCTTATCGCGATTATGTCAGCGGTGGCCTGGAGCACATCGTCATCGAAGGTAGAGTCGCCCTTTCGAATTTCATTGATAAACACGTTAGCGTAATCTAGAAAGGCGTCGACAAACTCGCTGAAATTATTGTCCTCTTCAGCTTTTTCCGCAGCGGTCAACCACGTATTCCTCGCGCTATCGACGGTTGAGCCCGAAGTTTTAAGTTCTGAAAACTTGTTGATCTTCTCTGCAGTGGATACGTAATTCTCGTAGACTTTCAAACCATTCTTACTTGTATAGCTCTTAATCGCATCCTTCCACGATTGTCTAAAGGCCGTAGAAGTTGGAGTATACGGCCTGTAAATCTGCAAGGTCCCTCCAATCGAACTGAAGGTCAGATTGTTGGATGGGACTAAAACCGTAAGAATGTTCGACGGGGCTGACGGCGTTGCGGTGCCGGTCGTCGATGCGTTAGTCGCCCCGTTTTGCGCAACTTGGAACGTTGCAGCCGCAGTTGTGTGCCGGAACAGATCTTCCGCGAAGCTCGTTTTTTCAATCGGGGAGAAATTCTGGTTGGTCAGATAACGGCGAAGCCCATCGGCATTCGCTTGAGCAGTAAGGGTTGTTCCGTTCTGCGTATCTGTGAACGCTCCAGATTCGGCCGCAAGGGAGATCAGATCTGTAGTAGTGGGCTTCGCCGTTAGAGTGGTAGAGCCAGATGAATTTGAACCGGAGCCAGGTTGGGAGTGCGCTCCTTTGGAACTGAGCCATTGGGCAAGATTGTCGACGGCACTTTGAAGAGCCGCATCGGCGGCGGCTTTACCCTTCGCAATCACCACATTTTTGTAGGCTTGTGGATATAGCACACCAACAAATGCAATCTGATCAGCTCGCAAGTCTATTAGCGGCGCCCCATCAGGATAGCCCTTCTTTTCGAACAGCTTGTTCTTGTACTCATTTTCGAGTTCAGGGCAATAAATTGTCGCCACATCGGAGTTCTTTAACTTGCAGATGCTTACAAGTGGATCTGGCATCGTTTGAGCAGCCACGATCGAGTAAATGAATGGCAACAGTAGAACAGTGATCTTTGGAAATCGCAGCTGCACAACGCCTCCCTGCCGGAAAAATATTTTTCAGCCGTAAAGATTTAAGAGTCTCAATATCAACGTTTGATTGATCGCTAGACTCCAACGACATCTTCACGCCAGATCGCTATTCCCCCGCGAAGGGGAAGGAATGGGGTTAGAACGGTGGCGTTCCCACCGTTCGCCTGCTGCACTTTTACGCTACCGTCTACGGGATCGGGTGAGTGCAGAAATACGTATAGCGGCCAGTTCCCATTCTTAATCGTGATTGTAAAACTAGAGCCATCTTGGCTTATTTGCGCGGCACTCGTATCGCCTCCGTAACTGACTGTCACAATGGTGACAATGGAGCCAGAATTGTTCGGAACCACTTCGACAGTTTCTTGACTGCCAGCGGAGGCCTGAAGATCTCCGGGGACGGGGGTCAACGCCATGCTTAGTCTCCTATGATTCGATTTTGGAACTCTACCTCTACTCTTCGGGAACACAATTCTCAGGAATTCTGTTTGCTGCCCGTATTCAATACGTTGTTCACACCTGTCATCCCTTTGAGAACGTCATTCCAAAACGGTGCGCCCAGCGAGACGAGGATGACCATCAGAAAAAGTCCCAGGATCGTATTCAGTTTGCTGTCCGACCAGTCAGAACTCCATTGCTTCGCACTGCTCCTCATCAAGATGGGGTAGTCGTTCAACTTGCCTTTGATGCAGTTCCGAGCGTCGGAATAGGTCGTGCCCAGATCCGATTGCGAGTTTGGTTGAGATCCCTGGCCGCATTGCCCTGGAGTGGCCTTTCCCACGATAGCCTGTGCGACTACTTGGTCGGTGGCGACTTCGTCGTAGAGCATGATGAGATTCGAATTCAGCACAACCACAACCACAAAGCTGATGATGACGGCGAAGGTTTTGTTCTTCGCGGCGTACGCCTTTTGAAATGTCGCGCGCGATCCCTCGTAGGCCCCGGCGATGTTGTTTTTGACCTCGTCAATAGTCGCGTTCGCATTCGCCACGATACCCTGCGCCTGCGGCACTGCCAGAGTTATCCCATCCAGCAGGTGCTTGAAATCGTCCTTATTGAAGTTTTCGAGCGCGGTTATATCCAGACCGCGGACCTGCAGGGCAGCCTGGACTTGCTGCAAGGTGAGGTGCTCGCCCATGAACTGCTGGATGGTTTTTTTCATCGTCTCAGCTTTGGTGTTGAGCAACGACTTGACCACCTCCTGCACCGCCTGCACGATCACACTCAGAACAAAAATCAAGACTACAAGTGCCATCAAGGTTTGAAATTCGCTCATATCAACGCTCCTTAGGAGTTGTCTAGGCGATTCTGTGAGGGCGCTCGTATGATCTGGCGCGTGCATGCCGTGGCCCAAGCCTGATCCCTACTGCGCCCACGCTATTGTCCCAGGTTCGCCCCAACATCCGAGCGGTCAGAGTTGAATAAGTTCTAGCCTTTTGGGGGAAAGGCTCTGTCCCTCGTTGGGCAGTGAGAGTAATGCACAGGTTAACGGGTGCTCGCAACAAACTGAATCTTGTTACAAATTCGGAACAGAGCGACTGAATTTAAAGAAATTGTGAGGGCTTCGTCTCGATTGGGGCAAGGCGTGCGCTAAAGTTTCATGGGATACTTCCAGCTGAAAGTCGCGTCCCTAGACTCTTTTACTCATGTTACGAAAACCGGAAGGGCTCGTCAGACATGCACGGGAGGCGCTTACAGATTCTTAGAAAGCGTCAATCCCCGTAACGCTCTGCCCAATGATCAGCGAGTGCACGTCGTGCGTGCCTTCGTAAGTCTTCACCGACTCCAGATTCATCATGTGGCGCATGATGGGATAGTCATCAGCGACGCCGTTGGCGCCGAGTATGTCGCGCGAGAGGCGGGCGCATTCCAGCGCCATCCACACGTTGTTACGCTTCGCCATGGAAATGTGCTGATGCTCCACCTTGCCTGCATCTTTCAGGCGGCCGACTTGCAGCACGAGCAGTTGCGCCTTCGTGATTTCGCTGATCATCCAGGTGAGCTTGTCCTGCACGAGCTGGTGCGAGGCGATGGGCTGGTCGCGCCATTGCTTGCGCAGGATTGAATATTGCAGCGCGCAGTCGTAGCAGGACATGGCCGCACCGATCGCGCCCCATGCGATTCCGTAGCGGGCCTGGTTCAGGCACATCAGCGGAGATTTCAGACCGTCGGTTTTCGGGAGCAGGTTTGACTCGGGGATGTGAACATCCTGCAGCGATAGCCCCGACGTAACCGAAGCGCGCAGCGACCACTTGCCGTGAATATCGTCGGATGTGAATCCCTTACGGTCTTTTTCGACCAAGAAGCCGCGAATCTTGTCGTCTTCGTTTTCCACCTTGGCCCAGATCACGGCGACGTCGGCGATGGTGCCGGAAGTGATCCACATCTTCTCACCGTTGAGAACGTATTCGTTGCCTGTTTTGCGGGCGCGTGTGCGCATGCCTCCGGGGTTGGAGCCGAAGCCGGGTTCGGTGAGGCCGAAGCAGCCAAGCTTTTCGCCCTTCTGCATTGCGGGCAGCCAGAACTGTTTCTGCTCATCGCTGCCAAACGCGTAGATCGGATACATCACGAGTCCCGACTGCACACTGACGAAGCTTCGCACGCCGGAGTCGCCACGCTCGAGTTCCTGTGTCATCAGTCCATATTCGACGTTGCCCATGCCGGCACAGCCGTAGCCCTTGAGCGAGGCGCCGAAGAAGCCGAGGTCGGCCATGGGCTTGACCAGTTCTCGCGGGAAGCGGCCGGCGCGGTTGCACTCCTCGATGATGGGGATGAGATTGTCTTCGATGAACTGGCGCGTGGTATCGCGCACCAGGCGCTCTTCTTCTGTGAGCAACGAATCGAACTGGATGAAATCGACACCGCGAAATGTGATGGCAGGCATGAGGAATCTCCGTGAGAGGCAAACATATTACGGTAGCAGGGGCGAAGGAACGCGGTCAACGCCCACAGGCGACCGCGCAAGACAGAGGAACGACATTACTGTAAAATAGTTTTGCGTAAGAGCAAAGACGCGGCGACAAGCTTCCAGAGTGGGTTTTCGGATTCGGCGTAATCTTTCGAAAATATCCATCCAAATATCTGTACCGGAACCCAAATAGATTGCTGCGCACACATTGAATCGATCAGGAGAAACAAACCATGGCGGTAGGCGCGAAGATTGCAAAAACGGCGGATCGTAAGAAGGTGATGGACACCAGCAAGAGCACGGATTGCCCTAAGTGCGGTAAGACCACGCGCATCGTGAAGCGAATGAAAGACCGCGAGCGCGGCGTTCCAGGCGGGATTTATATTTCGTGCTCGGCGTGCGAGTTCTTCGAGAAGCTGTAGGAGCGGCTAGGATTTTCAAAAGCCGGAGCATGGGATATTGACTTCCTGCTTCGGCCTTTGTCTGTTTGGCCGCAAATGAGCGCCGTGCGACTTGCTAGACTGCCACCGTAACCGACGTTTCCGTGCGCGTGACAGCCCGGTACAACGTATCCCGCTCGATGGGCTCCCGTCCGGCGGCGCGGATCAGGCGTTCCAACTCTTCGCGGCGCATGCCTTGTGGCGTGGTTGCGCCCGCATCGTGGTAAATCTTTTCTTCGATCACCGTACCATCCATGTCGTCGGCACCGAAGCGCAGGGATATCTGCGCCATCTTCGACGTCACCATCTGCCAGTAAGACTTAATATGCGGGAAGTTGTCGAGCACGAGTCGGCTGATCGCGATCTGCTTGATGTCGAGCATGCCGGTGGTTTTCGGCAGATGCTGCAGCGGCGTGTTGTCGGGATGGAAGGCTAGCGGGATGAAGGTCTGAAAGCCGCCGGTTTCATCTTGCAGAGCGCGCAGTTTGAGCAGGTGGTCGACTCGGTCTTCGTCGTTTTCGACGTGGCCGTAGAGCATGGTCGCGTTCGATTTCAATCCGATCTGGTGAGCGAGTTTAGCAGTGTCGAGCCATTGATCGCCATCGATCTTGTGGTCGCAGATGATGTGGCGCACCCGGTCGGAAAATATTTCTGCACCGCCGCCGGGTAGCGAGTCTACGCCTGAAGCCTTGAGTTGTTCCAGCGTCTCACGAATGGAAAGCCTGGCGCGCTTCGAGAGATAAGCAACCTCGACCATGGTGAAGGCCTTGAGATGCACCTGCGGAAAGCGCTGCTTCAAGCCGGAGCAGAGATCGAGGAAATATTGAAACGGCAGGTCGGGATGCAATCCGCCGACGATGTGGAATTCGGTAACTGCCTCACTGTATCCGGAGGCTGCGGTTTCGAAAGCCTCATCGAGCGCCATGGTGTACGCGCCAGGCGTGTCCTTCTTTCGGCCGAAAGCGCAGAGGCGGCAGGCGGCCACGCAGACGTTGGTGGGGTTGATGTGGCGATTTACGTTGAAATAAGTCTTGTCGCCATGCATGCGCTCACGAACGTGGTTGGCCATCCAACCCACGGCAAGAATGTCGCCGGTGCGGTAGAGCGCGAGAGCATCGTCGGCATCAAGCCGCTCCCGCGCAATCACCTTCGCGTGAATGGGCGTGAGCCGTGAGTCGTCGGTTTGAAAGGGATGGTTCTGGTGCGAAGACATCTCCTCGATGATATCGCAGGAGACCGCGAGAAGTCACAAAAAGCCGCGCTAGCGGTCGGCGATAACCTGGTCGCGGATTTTTTCGTACTCCGCGTCCGAAATCGCGTGGCGCGTTACCAGTTCGTGAGTATCTGCAAAGGGGCGATCGGCGATGATGCGGTCGGCATCGTGTTCTGTGATACCCGGCAGGCTCAGCAGGTCTTCACGCGAAGCCTTATTGATGTTCACGGTCTTGTCGTGGCCCATGCCCTCCTTCACGCCTTCCACGACGGCTTTGGTGTCGCGCCTCATCGTCTGGGTCGCTTCGGCCGTGCGCTGACGAATTTCGTCGGGATTATCTTTGCTGTTCGTACAAGCGGTGACGCCCGCTAATAACAGCGCTAGCGCAGCGAGCGATAGAGAATGGCGGTTTAAGAGTTGCATGGAATTCTGATGCCAGCTGCCGATTAGTGGTTGGCAACTTCTTCGGGTTGGCGAGCCTCCTGTACAATTTTGCTTCCGATGAGTACGTTCGCAAAATGGTGGCTGGGAATTGCCGGGGCACTGCTGCTGATCGTGGCGGCGCAGGCCGAGCCCATCGCGCAACTCAAGGCCACGGATTACGTCAACGACTTTGCGCACGTTCTGGATCAGAATTCGATTGCGCAGATGGATGACATTTGCCGGCAGATCGACGAGAAGACACACGCCAAGATCGCGGTGGTCACCGTCCATTCGCTTGATGGCTCGGATATCGAAAGCTACGCGGTCAACCTTTTTCAGCAGTGGGGACTCGGGACCAAATCGACCAACCGCGGAGTGCTGATCCTGTATGCCATCGACGACCATCGCGACCGCATTGAGGTCGGTTATCGGGCTCGAGCCTATTCTGCCCGATGGTAAGACCGGCGACTTTGCGCGGGAGGCCGTTCCGCTCATGCGGGCTCAGCAATATGGCCAGGCCCTGCTGTTGGTCACGTCGCGAGTTGCGAAGGTCATTGCCGATGATGCCGGTATTCAGCTTACCAACGCACGGCCAGAGGCTCCGGTTGAGCACGAAAATCAGCGGAGTGGAGGCATGTCGATCGGCGGAGTTGTTCTGCTGATTATTGTCGTGATCATTGTTCTTGTTACTCCCCTTCGCAGTGTGCTTTTCTGGATCCTTTTTTCCGGGATTTTTGGTGGAGGAGGAGGGTCAAGCGGTGGTTGGGGTGGCGGCGGATTTGGCGGCGGTGGTGGTGGCGGTTTTGGTGGCTTTGGCGGCGGAGGTATGTCTGGCGGCGGTGGGTCTAGTGGTAGCTGGTAGCAAGCGAGGGCGCAATGGTTCCAGAAAAAAAGATTACCGAATTTGTCGAGCGCCTGCGGGCGGCGGCTGGCGCGAACCTGGAGAGCGTGATCCTGTTCGGATCGGCAGTGGCGGGAGATTTTCATCCCGAGTTCTCCAATGTGAATCTGTTCTGCGTGATTCGTGACAGCTCGTTTGCTGCATTGCAGGCACTGGCTCCAACCGTGAAATGGTGGGGCGCGCAGAAGCAGTCGCCGCCACTGTTCATGACTCGGGATGAGGTCGAGCGCTCCAGCGATTTGTTTACGATTGAATTGCTCGACATGAAACAGCATCATCGCGTTCTATTCGGGGAAGATGTACTGCAAGGGCTGTCGATTCCAGCCAAGCTCCACCGTCTGCAGGTGGAATACGAGTTGCGGGAAAAACTCGCGCTGTTGCGGCAACATCTTCTGCTGGCCTCGGGAAACGACTCGCGCATGTGGGATCTACTGGTACGATCGGTGTCATCATTCGCCACGCTTTTTCGGCACGCACTTATCGTGCTCGGTCACAATGCGCCGGTTGGAAAGCGAGAGGCGGTTACCGCGTTATCAAAACAAATTGGCTTTGACGCTTCGGGAATTTTGCAGGTTCTGGATGTGAGAGAGCGAAAAGCAGATCGTAAGAAGTTCGAAGTGGCGGATGTTTTTTCACGCTACCTCGCAGCGGTGGAGCAGGTAACGACCGCAGTTGATAGAATGCTGGACTCGGGCCGCGCGGGCTCGTTGTAGAGGTCGCCGAGCAGGCTTTTCAGGAGAATTTCATGAGCAAGTCGTTGATTGTCATCGTCGTTCTGCTGGTAGTCGTGTTGGTTGTTGTTTTGTCAGTTTTTGGCCAATACGTCAGCGTCAAGAATACGCTGGTCAGCAAGAACGAGGCAGTAAAGGCTGCATGGTCGCAGGTCGATATCGTGCTGCAACGCCGCGCCGACCTGATCCCTAACCTCGTGGAGACAGTGAAGGGTTATGCGCAGCAGGAAGTAACGGTGTTCGGCGATATCGCGAAAGCGCGCTCTGCCCTGCTTTCCGCTGGCTCGCCACAAGAGAAGATTGCGGCCAACGGACAGCTTGATGGAGCGATCGGACGGCTGCTGCTGGTGGTGGAGAACTATCCTCAGTTGAAGTCGAACGAGAATTTCCTGCGCTTGCAGGATGAACTTGCTGGCACGGAGAATCGAATTGCGGTCGAGCGCAAGCGCTACAACGATACTTTGCGCGACTACAACACTTACGTCCAGCAATTCCCCAACAGCTTTTTTGCGGGGTTTGCGGGATTCAAGCCGAACGAGGCGTATTTCGAGGCTTCGCCAGCATCACGCGAGGTTCCGAAGGTGAACTTCTCCAGTCCGGGTGCAACGGCCCCGCAGGCGACGCCTCAACCGGTGCCGGTGCACTAACACTGCGGGGAGAAGCTGGAGTAGTCCGACCGAACTCAGCTGGGTAATTCCCAGCCTTCGTCTTTCATCTTTTTGTTGCTCCAGTTCTGGAGTTGCTCGAAGAGTGCGGGATCGATCACAGCGAAACGAAGGCCGACACGCGATTCGTCGCCGATCCAGACGATGCGAGCCTTCGCCCGAAAAATAATTTCGCTATCGGGCAGCGGAAAACTCACGTCGAGAAGCCCCGCGAAGCGCATCGGTTCCTTCAGGCCATCGAGTCCCATTCCGCCGGTGCTCAGGTTCACACCCTGGACGCAGACTTCCTCGCCTTGCTGATTCCTCACCGTTACAGAAAGCTGGGTGCGGGCGCGGAAGAATTTTTGTTGCTCGAGACTAATCGCCCCCAGAGAGTTCGCGCCCTCACCCGGATTGACGTTAATGTTGTATTCCTTCAGCTTACGGCTGAGCGTGCGGCGGGAGATACCCAACTGTTCGGCGGCCTGGGCGCGATGACCGCAACTGCGCTCCAGAGCGCGGATGATCATTTGCTCTTCCATGCTGTCAAGGTTGCCGACGGGCATGGATGCAGCCTGGCGAAGCGCGACCGGGCTCCCGGACATCGCAGCAGTGATTTGTGGCTTCTGGATTTCGGGACGACTTGACTCGACGGCAACTCGTGCAATGAGGTTGCGCAACTCGCGGACGTTGCCGGGCCAGGAGTGCGAAAGCAGGAAAGAAATGGCCTCCGGCGTGTAGGAACTGCCGGGCTTCTTCAGGTTGAGGAAGTGCTCAGCCAAAGCCACGATGTCCTCGGGACGTTCGCGGAGCGGGGGCACGCGAAGTTGGAACTGGCCGAGGCGATGGAAAAGATCCTGGCGAAAGCGGCCCGCCGTGACGGCCGCGTCGAGATCCTGATTAGTGGCGGCGACGATGCGGACATCGACTTTGATTTTCCGGTGACCGCCCAGGCGGTAGAACGGATATCCATCCAGAATACGCAGAAGCTTGACCTGCGTTTGCAACTGCAGCTCGCCGATTTCATCGAGGAAAAGCGTACCCTTGTCGGCCATTTCAAACAGGCCGGGCTTGGACGCGTCGGCGCCGGTGAACGCACCTTTTTCGTAGCCGAACAACTCGCTCTCCACCAGATTTTCGGGAAGAGCGGCGCAGTTAATGTCGATCCAGGGGCGGCTGCGCCGGTTGGATGATTGGTGAATCGTGCGAGCGATAAGCTCCTTGCCGGTTCCAGTTTCGCCGGTAATGAGCACGGTTTCAGTATGCGCGGCGACGCGATCCACCATGCGCATGAATCTGTGCATTAGAGGACTGGCCAGAATGAAAACTCCCCCGTCAATCTCGCGCGAAACAGTATGCGCCGGCTCGACTTCCTCAGTGTCTTGATCTGGCGCTGCAGGCACTGTCCCCGTGTTCGGCTTTACTTCTGTCACCGAGAACTGAGCAACCATCCCCGATGGGGCGGAACGACCATCACGCAGTAACGTAACCGACAATTCTGCGATGAAGTTTTTCCCTGCTGGGGTCTGAAGCGGATGCCGAGATCGATACTCACTTTGCTTCAGAACTGCAGCGAGGATCGCTTGGTGCAGATGAAGATATCCGGCGCCGTTCTCAGGCAACACCAAAGCTGCCAGCGGCTTGCCGAGGATTTCCTCAGGCGTTCGGCCAAAAACATCGAGTGCCGTCTGGTTGCATCCGGTGATGTTGCTGTTCAGATCGGCGGATAGGACAGGACTTCCCCATTCAGCGCGGAGATTGGGAGCCATAGTGGGCGGCGTGTCGTCACTTAGCCCGATTACGCCTTTGGCTGGTGTATGCGGCTGCGAGTTGAGCTTTGACAGTGACATTCTCCGCGTTTGGAGTCGATCTTGACACAGAGAACGGTTGTTGCAGGAACTATGCGGCTCCGGATCATGACGAAAGTAATTGGTTACTCTGCACCGTAAGCGGCCTTCGAAATCTCCGTCACGTAAATAACCAAACACTGCCTTAGAGTCTTTGGAGTGTTACGTCGGTAAGCTACTTAAATACCGGTAACAACAATAGGATTTTGAGTGGTCAGGCCCCGCCAGGAAGTTAGCGTGAGAGTACGCTCTCACGCGAGCGACGGGGTCTGTTTCGCACTGCGCACAAAACAAACGACGGTATGTCGATTCGTACGAAATTATTTGTCGGGATCACCGCCTCGCTCGGGATCGTCGTGCTGTGCTCTGCCTGCTGGCACTGGCAGTCCGCCGATCTGGCGCGATTTTTCTGTTACCTGGCTGTGGCCATTCTGGCTTCCGGCCTGAAAGTGCAACTGCCCGGAATTGATGGCACCATGTCGGTCAATTTTCTTTTCATCCTTCTGGGCGTAATGGAATTGAGCCTACCGGAAACGCTAGTGATTGGATGCACCGCGACTCTGGTACAGAGCGCATGGCTCACGCGGAATAAGCTCGACCCAATCAAAGTTATTTTCAATGTTTTTGGAATGATGGCAAACGCCAGCGCGTTGTGCTACGTAAGCTATCACTGGCTCGCGACAAGACTTGGCCCGAACAAACCCTTTTTGCTGATGCTGGCGGCGCTGGTTTTCTTCCTGGCGAACACGCTGCCGATTTCTTTTGTTATTGCTCTGACCGAGGGCAAGTCGAGCCGCAAGGTTTGGTCGGAGTGCTACTTCTGGTCTTTTCCTTACTACCTGGTCGGAGCGGCCGCCGTAGGGTTGGTGGGAATCATCAACCGGCAGGCGGGATGGCAAACATCGCTGCTGGTGCTGCCTCTGATCTATTGGGTGTATCGCTCCTATCGGCTCTACCTCGGGCGGCTGGAAGCTGAAAAAGACCGGGTAGAAATTGAGAAGCGGCATGTGGAAGAGATCGCGTCGCTCAACATGCGCACGATCGAGGCACTGGCGCTGGCTATCGAAGCCAAGGACCAAACAACCCATACGCATCTTCAGCGAGTTCGAACTTACGCGATAGAAATCGCCAAGGACCTCGGCCTGCCGCCGGACGAGATTGAGGCGTTGCGAGCCGCGGCGCTGCTGCATGACATCGGCAAGCTTGCCGTGCCTGAACACATCATCAACAAGCCAGGCAAGCTCACGCCGGAAGAGTTCGAGAAGATGAAAGTGCACCCGTTGGTGGGTGCGGAAATTCTCGATCGCGTTGCCTTCCCTTATCCGGTATCTCCGATTGTGCGTTCGCACCATGAGAGATGGGATGGGTCGGGTTATCCGGCCGGGCTCGCCGGTGAAGAGATTCCCATCGGAGCGCGCATTCTGTCGGTCGTGGATTGCCTGGACGCGCTGGCATCAGACCGGCAATATCGTCCGGCCATACCCCTGGATCAGGCCATGGCCAAGGTGAAGGAAAAATCGGGCACGTGGTTCGACGCGAAGGTGGTTGAGATTCTCGAAAAACGTTATGTGGCCCTGGAGCGCATCGCACAAACCTACGAGGCCGACTTCGTTCCCTCCGGATTTTCCAAGGGGATGCGCGTGGAACGGGGATTGGCGCCGGCCACGGGCTTTGAGAAAGGCGCGGAGAACCCCCAGCCCGAGACCGACTTCCTGACCTCGATCGCATCGGCGCGGCAAGAGGCGCAAGCCATGTTCGAGTTGAGCCAGGATTTGGGAAACTCGCTCAGCCTGAGCGAAACGCTCTCCGTGCTTTCGATGCGCCTGCGCAAATTGATTCCCTACGATTCCATCGCCGTATTCGTGAACCGAAATGGCTGGCTGCTGCCGGAACTCGTAAGCGGGGAGAACTTTCGCGTTCTGTCGTCGCTGAAAATTCGCGTGGGCGAGGGCTTATGCGGATGGGTCGCGGAGAATTGCAAACCGATTATTAACGGCAATCCTCAGGTGGAAACTGGTTACATTGCTGATCCCGAAAAATACGCGACCTTATCCTCAGCCTTGGCCGTACCTTTGGAAGGTTTGAACGGTGTGGTTGGCGTGCTGGCCATGTATCACTCCACTTCGGACGCTTTCACGCCGGACCACTTGCGAATTTTGCTGGCGGTGGCGTCGAAGGTGGCTCTTTCAGTAGAGAACGCTCTGAAGTATCAGCAGGCTGAGAGTTCGGCAACTACGGACTTTCTTACCGGACTGCCTAATGCGCGTTCTCTGTTTGTGCACCTGGCGCAGGAAGTAACCCGGTGCCGCCGCATGAAGACTTCGCTTGCCGTCATGGTCTGCGACATTGACGGGCTCAAGAAGATCAATGACTCGTTCGGGCACCTGGAGGGAGACAAGTTGCTGCGAGAGTTCAGCACTCGGCTGAAGGACGCTTGCCGCGGATATGACTACGTCGCGCGCATGGGCGGTGACGAATTTGTGATCACAGCCCCTGGCCTTACGGTGGAAGCCGCGTTGGAAAAGGCAAGCCGCTTGAACCAGGCGGCCATTGAAGCAGGACGTCACACTTGCGGACGCGATGTTATTAGCCTGAGCGTGGGCACGGCGTTCTGTCCGGAGAACGGATATGACGTGGAAGCGCTGCTGGCGGAAGCGGATCGGCGAATGTACTCCATAAAACAAGTCCACCATGCGGAAGCGGCAGCTCGGCCAGACCCGCTAGCGCAAGCGGCTTCGGTGAAATAAATGCTGAGGGGAAAAATTATCCGGCATGCGCTGGCACTGCTCGCAACCGTTCTTCTTGGAGGATTTATTTCCGCGATGCTGGTGCGCCTTGCGCCAGGTTTTGAGGTCGACGAGCAACAGCTCGATCCACACTTAAACACTGCCAGTGTCAATGCACTGCATGAAGCCAGGCGGCAAGACCATAACATCCTGCGGTTTTATTTTTCCTACATGAATCGGGCTGCGCATGGCGACCTTGGAACCTCGCTTGCTCTGGGACAACCCGTACGTACTCTGCTAATCGACCGCGCGCCGCTCACGGTGCGCCTGCTCACTACCGGGCTAGCTCTGGCCTGGGTGCTATCTCTGACGCTGGCGTTGAGCGCGGCATGGCTGCGCCTCTCTATTTATGACACGCTGACCACGGTCGTCAGCGGAACATTTCTTTGCATTCCTGCGGCGGTGCTGGCGTTGCTCTCGGTGCTGTGGAACGTGCCCGGCTCATTGGCTATTGCGCTGATCGTGTTCCCGCACACTTACCGCTATGCGCGAAATCTTCTGGTGAAGGCCTACTCCCAGCCTCACGTCATCACCGCGCGCGCTAAAGGTTTGGGAGAGCTCCGCATTCTTTTCTGGCACGTGGTGCCCGTGGTGGCGCCACAGTTGTTGGCCGTTGCTGGCGTGTCGGTGAGCATGGCGGTAGGGGCGGCAATCCCAGTCGAAGCTCTGTGCGGGCTTGCGGGTATCGGACAACTGGCGTGGCAGGCGGCATTGGCCCGCGATCTGCCATTGCTGGTCAACATAACGATCCTTGTGACGCTCGTAACCTTGTTGGCCAATTCCGGAGCAGATGTAATCGGATATATGGTCCGAGGCCAGGAATCTTGAATCCGTGGCAGAAGCTGGCGTGTGCGATTTTGGCGCTGGTGCTGGTGGCGTCGCTCGCGGCAAATTGGCTGGCGCCCGCCGGATACGCCAAGCAATATCGCGAAGCTACAGACGCGCCTCCATCGCGCGCGCACTGGCTAGGCACCGATGATGTTGGGCGCGACCGGTTTGCTCGCGTGTTGTATGGAACTAGAATTTCGCTGTTATTGGCTCCCGCCGCAGCTTTGCTTTCAACGTTGATGGCGGCATTGATCGGCGGGCTGGCGGGATATTTGGGCGGGACCTGGGCGCGGCTGGCAATGGCGGTGATCAATCTATTTTTATCGCTGCCGTGGTTATTCCTATTGATCACGGCTCGGGCGCTGCTACCGCTGAATGTATCGCCGTTGTTTTCCGCGATGGTCACATTCCTGTTGCTGGGACTTCTGGGCTGGACGACTGCGGCGCGCGTGCTGTGTACAGCGGCAGGATCGCTCCGCTCGTCGGATTTCGCGACACAGGCGCGGGCTGCGGGAATTTCCGGACAGCGTTCTGTTTTGGGTACACGTGATGCCGAACTTAAAGCCGGTGCTCTATGCGCAATTTTGGATTTCGATTCCGGTCTTTATTTTGAGTGAGGCCAACCTTGGAATTCTTGGCCTCGGCGTGGCGGAGCCCATGCCTTCGTGGGGAAGTCTGTTGAAAGAGTTGGAAGGTTTGGTATCAGTCGGCGAAGAGCCGTGGAAGTTTGTGCCCCTAATTTTGCTGGTCGTGGTTGTGACGTCGTTTCAGCTTTTACTTTCAAAACAAGAGGAAGTGGCCGCATGACCAGCCATGTGAGAAAGGCCGGAGAAATGGCAAGTGCATACCGAAAGACAATTGCGGTCATATTGATCTGCTCGGGACTGTTACTGGGACGCGCGGCAGCGCAAGGCGGCGAGCTGAGGTTTTGCTTGCGCACGGAACCAAAAACATTTGATCCTCTGAAAGTGGATAACGATGCCGCGGCTGCTGTCCGCTATTTGACGGGAGGAGTGCTGATGCGTGTGAACCGCCAGACTCAGGAATTGGAACCGGGGCTGGCGAAGTCGTGGAAAGTGTCCAAAGACGGGCGGCAGATCACATTTCATTTGCGTAGCGGAATTTCATTTTCGGACGGCACAAGTTTTTCCGCTTCGGACGTGGCTTACACGATGCAGCAATTGATGGACCCGGGCTTGCATTCGCCAACGGGCGATGCTTTTCGCTCGGGCGCCGGAAGCGTAGAAACCAAGGTGACTTCGCCGACAGAAATCTCGATCACGTTTCCCGCGCCGCTCGCTGGGCTGGATCGGCTCTTCGATCAGGTTGCAATTCAATCTGAGCACTCGCCGAAGAAAGAAATGGCGGTGCTCGGCCCGTTCGTCGTGGCCGACTACAAGCCGGGCTCTACGCTACTGCTGAAACGAAATCCGAACTACTGGAAGACAGACGAGCAGGGACGGAAGTTGCCTTATCTGGATTCGATCCGGCTGGACATACTGCCCAATCGTGATGTGGAGATGCTGCGCTTCAAGCGTGGAGAACTGGACCTAATCAATTCCCTGGACAGCGAATACTTCGATAAGCTGGCAGAGACTTCGCCACAATTCGTACACGATGCGGGGCCGTCGCTCGATAGCGAGCAGCTTTGGTTCAATGAGGTCGCGAAGTCGCCGATTCCCAGCTACAAGAAAAATTGGTTTCGCTCGGCAAACTTTCGGCGGGCAATTTCGGAAGCGATCAACCGCGACGACTTGAGCCGCATTGTTTTCCATGGTCATGCCCAACCCGCGCTGGGACCATTCTCCCCGGCGAATAAATTCTGGTTCAACAGCAAGCTGAAGTCCCAACCTTATAGTCCCGATGCCGCATTGAAGGCGCTGCAGGGCGATGGCTTCCGCATGGAAAATGGAGTGCTGAAAGATAAGGACGGCAACGAAGTTGTGTTCTCGATTATCACAAATGCAGGCAACAAAATACGAGAGCGAATGGCGGTGCTGATCCAGGATGATCTGCAGAAGATCGGCATCCACGTAAATGTCGTGACGCTTGACTTCCCTTCCCTGATCGAGCGCATGACGCAGAGCTACGACTACGAAGCCATAATTCTGGGCTTGACTAACGTGGATCTGGATCCGGATGGCGAGATGAACGTGTGGCTGAGTTCTGCCGAAAACCATCAATGGAATCCACAGCAGAAAGTTCCGGAAACTTCCTGGGAAGCCGAGATTGACAGCCTCATGCGGGCGCAGGCGTCCTCGAGCGATCCCAAGAAGAGAAAAGAGGCGTTCGATCGCGTGCAGGAAATTGTGGTAGAGCAGGAGCCGTTTATTTTCCTGATTAACAAGAATGCGCTCTCCGCGGTTTCGACGACGGTGCACGGCGCTGCGCCAGTCATTTTGTCGCCACAAACATTTTGGAATGCGGAGCGGCTGACGGTGGCGGCGAAGTAGAAAGAACTCTTTGCCACGGATTTACACGGATTCTCGCGGATCCGAAAACAAACCATCTGAAATCAAGAGCGGCATGTCATCGACTCCACAGAACGAGATTCTCCTTTCGGCGCGCCTTTCCGTGCGGTATTCCGGAAAGGAGCCGGTCCTGCGCGGTGTACAGATAGAAATCCGGCGAGGCGAGGTATTGGGGCTCGTTGGACAAAGCGGCTCCGGCAAGAGCACGCTGGCCATGGCGATCTTAGGGCTCCTCGATAAGAAACGGGCGCTTGCCGAAGGCACAATTCGATTTCAGGACTCCGAACTACTCCAGCTATCCGAAGGCGAACTGCGCGCGCTGCGCGGACGCGCCATTGCGCTGGTTCTGCAAAGTCCGTTGTCGTCTTTGAATCCGGCGCTGAAAATCCGAACTCAACTCAGAGAAGCGTGGCGTGCTCATGCCACGGGTGGGAGTGCAGAGTGCACAAACACGATCCGAGCCTGTCTGCAAAGCGTTTCGCTTCCCGCTGATGACGAATTCTTGCGTAAGTATCCTTCGCAGATGAGCGTGGGGCAGGCACAACGAGTGCTGATTGCCATGGCTGTAATGCACCGTCCGGCGCTGCTGATTGCCGACGAGGCGACCAGCGCTCTCGATGTAATTACGCAAGCGGAAATTCTTGCGCTTTTCCGCGAACTGAACCGCTCCACTGGAATGGCGATTCTCTACATCTCTCATGATCTGGCATCGGTGGCGGGAATTTGCGACCGCATCGCCATTCTTCATCAGGGAGAAATCGTTGAGTGCGGAACGACCGAGCAAATATTCGCGCATCCGCAACACGAATACACGCAGCGATTGATGGCCGCTCTGCCACGGATTCTGCCAACAAACGCGCAGTTCCAGGAAAAAGCTGACGCTGCCGCGGGACGCTAAAACCAACTTATTACCGGGCTCTACGCACAACAACCTTCACGGCTCTGCCACGCAGGCGTCGCCTTCTCAACTTGCGCTTTCACAATTGCAAGGTAATCAGCTTCGGCATAACTGAAGTAATCAAGCCTGTAGGACAATGTGTCCCACGCCCCGATGCAGGGGACAGACTGGCTCAATACGTCTCATTGAAAACACCCTAATAGTCAATCGTTACAACAACTTACGAGAACTTGTTTGGCCCCGCCCGTGCACTAGCTAAGCCGAGTCGTATTGCAGTTTTGTGCCACATTCGTTCATTTGCCTAGGAAGGGTGAGACTTTTATGTCACAGACACTGAAGCCAAAGAGCCCGAATCGAGGTCAGCGCCACAGCGCGGCTTGGGGAAAACGCTTGAGCGTGCTGTTGGTACTCCTGCTGGCGGAAGCCGCCTTTGCCCAAGGGGAGGGCAAGATGGTCGGCAAGTTCGCTCCGGACATCGCGCCTGTGTTGGCACGCGCCCATCAGGGTAAGACGGCTGCCAATGAGATGGTGACTGTCATTGTCCAATACAAGCAGGTGCCGCAAGCCGAGCAGGAAGGCAAAATGCAGCGTCTTGGGGCGCGCCTGAACCATAGGCTCGGCGTGGTCAAAGGTATTGCTCTCACCATTCCGGTGAGCGCACTTCCCGCTCTCGAAGCGGATCCCGAAGTTGCTTCCGTGAGCGTCGACCATCCCATGAAGGAACTGGATGACACTACCGATATAGCTACGGGCGTGCCTTCCGCATGGAGTGCTGGCTATGGCGGAGCAGGAATTGGCGTCGCCGTGATTGACAGCGGAATTAACGACAGCCACCCGGATTTATGGAATGCGAATGAGACTCACTCTCGCGTGGTCTATCACCAGGATTTCACAGGCACACCGACCTCCAACTTGCTCGGTGCAAAATACGACCTGTATGGCCACGGCACCCACGTTGCCGGCATCATTGGCGGCAACGGCTACCTGTCCAGCGGGAACTACGTCGGAGTCGCGCCCAACGTAAACCTCATCGATCTTCGCGCGCTGGACGCCAATGGCGCTGGCACTGACAGCACCGTGATCGCGGCCATTCAGGAAGCGATCGCGCTGCAGAGCACTTACAACATTCAGGTGATTAACCTGTCGCTCGGGCGCGGTATTTTCGTCAGCTACACACAAGACCCGCTCTGCCAGGCAGTGGAATCAGCCTGGAAAGCCGGGATTGTGGTGGTTGTAGCGGCGGGTAATTACGGACGCGTAGGCATCAACGGCAGCAACGGGTTTGGAACCATTACGGCCCCGGGCAACGACCCATTCGTGATCACCGTGGGCGCGACGAAGAATAACGGATCCTCTTCGCAATCGGCTCAAACACTGGCCAGCTATAGCTCGAAGGGCCCCAGTACTTACGATCACGTAGTAAAGCCTGACCTGGTTGCTCCGGGCAACGACATCGTTTCTTTGTCGGCTCCCGGCTCTACTCTGGGAACACTCTTCCCTTCTGAGTTCGTTACTGGCAACGATGGGAACAACGACTATTTCACGCTTAGCGGCACGAGCATGGCAACGCCGGTGGTGGCCGGAGCGGTTGCATTGCTGATGCAGCAGAACATTAATCTGACTCCGGATCAGGTAAAGGCGCGGCTGATGAAGACCACGTATAAGCTGTTCCCTACCTCCACCGTGGCCTGGGTTCCGCATCTTTCGCAGAACTTCACCAGCACTTACGATCTGTTTTCGGTCGGGGCGGGCCTGCTCAATATGCAGACCGCAGTATCAAATAACAACCTCGCATCGTCTTCGGTAGGTGCGGCGTTATCACCGTCAGTGGTTTACAACCCCAATACCGGCAATGTTTCCCTGGTCTATGGAAATGGCTCGGTCTCGCCGACCTCGGTGGTGTGGGGTAGTTCGGTAGTGTGGGGAGCGTCAGTAGTCTGGGGCGCGAACGTGAGTGGTAGTTCGGTCGTCTGGGGTGCATCGCTGCCCTGGAACAGCAACGTGCTGAGCGCCTTCAGCGTGGTTTGGGGCTCAAGCACCGGTACGGGCACGCAAGCCGCCAGCGTGGTTTGGGGTGCAGCCGTGTCGACTGCCGATGGAGCATTCTCTGACGCTGGAGACGATGAACAGTAAGCCGTGTGCAGTAAACCCATAGAGAGGAGACGATCATGAAACCCAACACACGGCTAACAAAAACATTCATCGGAGTGATGGTCCTGGCAGCGACGGCAGCGACATTATTCGCCGGACTGCGCAGCCATGCTCTGCATCCATCGTACGCACTGGCCGTACTTGCACTTGCAACTGTAACGTCGCGCATGAAGATCAAACTGCCTGGCATCGACGGCAACATGTCAATGAACCTGCCGTTCCTGCTGATCGCGGTGGTGAATCTGAGCGCTCTGGAAGCGGTCGCGATTGCGTGCCTATCCACGGTGGTGCAATGCTGGCCGAGTTCACAGAGCAAGTTGAAGCCAGAACAAATGCTGTTCAACATAAGCATGATGGCTTTTGCCACCAGCGTGGCGACCTTGATTTGGAATGCAGGCTGGCTGGGAAAAGCGGCGTGGGCATCGGAACCGCTGATGCTGGCCTCGGCAACCGCTGCTTTCTTCCTGGGGCAAACGGCGCCGGTCGCGGGCATCATTAAGGTAGCCCAGGGTGTGGCCATGCGCCGCGTCTGGGTTAGCATCGTGCAATTGTCATTCCCCTATTACGTGGTCAGTGCAGGGATGACTTCGATGGTCAACATGGTGAGCCACCACTGGGGCTGGCAGGCAGCGCTGGTGGTGTTCCCGGTGATGTACGGGATTCACCGCTCGTACCGGTTGTATTTTGGCCGGGAAGTGGAAACTCCGCGGACTGCACCGCTGGTCCGAGCTGCCAGCGGGTTCGCTTGTCTATAGGGCAAGGCAGCAAAAGTCCGGAGAGAACTTGCATAGGCATTAGGACTTTGCGCCGCCGCCAGTGTTATGGCGATTGATCGCCGGTCCAAAAAAGGGCCGTCCTTTTTTGATAAAGGACGGCCAAAGTTGTGTTAATGAGGCGCTTGGAATCGTTGCGTGCCAGAGAGATCACGCTGCTCGTTTTGTCATTTTCTCCATCACTTGGTCGATACTGAAGCTCGCTGGCTTCTGCCGCGGCGGAAACTCCTTGAAGCTCTCCATCCATTTCATCAGCAGCGGTGGCGCGAGATACTGGAGAGGAATGTTCTCGATAAACCAGTCGTTGAACTTGAAGCTCTCTTCTCCCCGTTCGAACGGATCGGCGCGCAGGTCAAAGAACTTTGGAATGCGCATCAGTGATAACGGTTCACGCCAGACATCCAGGCCTTTACTACGCTGTTCGGCGAAGACAACCTTGAAGCGGCCAACACGCATTGCCATACAGTCGCCATCGTCGCTCCAGTAGATGAAGCCCTCCCGCGGTGACTTCTCCTCCTTGCCCGAAAGGAAGGGCAGCAGGTTGACACCATCCAGATGCACCCTGAAGTTCTTCCCGGCGATCGTATAACCCTTCTTCACTTTCTCAACCAGGTCGGGTTCACCGTTCGCCGCCGCAAAAGTGGGAATGAAATCTTGCAACGAGGCTATTTCGTTGATGACGCGGCCCGGTTCGATGACACCGGGCCAGCGCATGACGCAGGGAACGCGCCAGCCGCCTTCCCAGTTAGTGTCCTTTTCGCCGTGGAACGGTGTTGCGCCGCCATCCGGCCAGGACATCACTTCAGCCCCATTGTCCGTTGTGAAGACAACGATGGTATTATCCGCCACGCCGAGATCGTCGAGTTTTTTCAGCAATTGGCCGACGAGCCGTCGAGTTCGACCATTCCATCGGGATAGAGACCCAACCCGGTCTTGCCGACCGAGCTCGGCTTGAGGTGGGTAAACACGTGCATTCTCGTGGGATTGAAGTAGCAGAACCACGGAACGCTCCCCTTGGTCTTACGATCGATGAAATCGAGGGCCGATCCGATGAACTCCTCGTCGACGGTTTCCATGCGCTTCCGATTGAGCGGGCCGGTGTTCTCGATGGTCTGCATTCCGACTTTACCGAACTGCTCATCCACGGTCGTATCGTCTTTGTCGGTGGCTTTGCATTTCAGCACGCCGCGCGGCCCGAAGCGCTTTCGGAATGCCGGATCCTTCGGGTAGTTTGGGTATTCTGGTTCTTCCTCGGCGTTGAGGTGATAGAGGTTGCCAAAAAATTCGTCGAAGCCGTGTACGGTGGGTAGATGCTCGTTGCGGTCACCGAGATGGTTCTTTCCAAACTGACCAGTGGCGTAGCCGAAATTCTTGAGGAACTGCGCGACGGATGGGTCCTCTGCACTCAGTCCAAGAGTCGCGCCGGGCATGCCGACTTTGGTCAGGCCCGTGCGGATTGGCGACTGTCCTGTGATGAACGCCGCGCGCCCCGCCGTGCAGCTCTGCTGGCCATAAAAATCAGTGAACATCGCGCCTTCTTTGGCGATCCGATCAATGTTTGGCGTGCGGTATCCCATGACGCCGTGGTTGTAGCAGCTGACATTGAACCATCCGATGTCGTCAGCCATGATGAAAAGGATATTGGGCTTTTTAGGCATCGCCTTCACTTTTTCTGGCATTGGATATTCCTCTCTCAGAATCAGAACCTGAAGACAGGTTTGCTCTTTTTCTGAGGTCGCAACACTGTCAGAATCGACAGGTCGAATGAAGTAGAACGGCGGCTAACGTTATCAAGCTATTTCATTATTGACCTTGCTCCCGTCGCGCAGCGCGAAAGAAAAGAAATGGGAACGCTTTCTCGCGAAAAAAACTCTGCCCGCCCTCCCCCCTGCACGTGATCTTTGAAAACATTGGAGTTAGCAAATTTTTTCTGCAAAATCCGTTTTCTAAAGGACTTGGATATCAAAATATTTAAAACAAAGAACTTGGATGTGAACGACTGGCTTTCGTGGACTGTCGCCTCGGCAATCATCTGGGAGCGGGGCTGTGGAAGGCAAGGTTGGACGTCACAGCGCGCGTAATAAATTTAGGAACCGGCGATGCCGTCGAACGCGAACCTATGCGTTAGGAAATAGGGAAATGAAACGCAAAATCTCCCGCGATCGGCATTCGGGATTCCCACCCTTCAGAGAACGAAGGGTGGGAATCCCGTGGGAGTTACTAGTCTGTGAAATTCCGGGTAATCCTACTATTCGGAGGTGGGAGCATGGCGGCAAAGGTCAGAAGTCACACGGAGGGGTGAAGTTCGGCATGAACCGTATTGAGGATGAATCAAACCCCGCCCAATTGGAGCTTGAGCGGGGCATCCTCGATCTTGCTTAGGCCGGGCGCCAGTCCCTGCTACAGCGTCACTTCGAGCGCGACGTTGACGCCGGGATACGTTGGATTACAGAGGTAATACACGCCGTTGATCTCCATCACATAAACATTCTGCGTGTAGAGCCAGTTGCTGGGCCATCCGCCAACGAATCCGAACCAGTAGCCGCCGTATTGGAAGCGGTGATTGCGGTAATCGCCTTCGCTAACCCGAAAGCTGTGTTCTCTTCCGAAATTGGCCCGGTAACGATCGTCGGGAATACGGCCACTTCTGGCGTGCTGATCCTGCCTTGTGTTCTTCTCGGTGTTCTTCTCATCTGGCTTGGCATTTTTTTCTTGCTGCGCGCTTTTCTCCTCTTGCTTGGCGGGCTTTTCTGGCTGCGCTTTCTTTTCTTCGGGCTTGGCTTTCTCTTCTTCCTTCTGATCATGCTGCTCCTGTGCGTATACCGGAGCGACGATAGTGAGTGACAGAACTGCTATGCCCATTGCTGAAAGTAGTCTCATAAGTGTTCCTCCATTACTGCGGGTGGATGCGGGCGAACCGCCCGCGTCCGGGTTGCTCTAGCGCAAGCTTCCTGTCGTTGCATTCACCGGGGTGCCGATCGCCTCGCCGGAGACGAGGAGTTCCACGCGGCGGTTCTGCTGGCGGCCCGCGGAGTTATCGTTGGATGCCACCGGCAAGGTATTACCAAAGCCTTTGGATGAAACCGAGCCGCTGGCTACGCCTTGCTGCACGAGATAATCGCGCACCGAGCCGGCGCGATTTTCAGAGAGCGTCTGATTCATGCCATCCCCGCCAACGTTGTCGGTATAACCGCCGACTTCGATGTTGAGCCCCGGATAGGCGAGCAGAATTCCGGCGACCTTCGCCAGTTTCTCGCGCGCTCCCGATTTCAAGGAGTATTTGCCGGTATCGAACAACACATCGGACATGCTGACGATCAAACCCCGCGCGGTTTCGCGGGTCTGAAGAATGGAATTCAGCTGCTCAGACAATTTCGCACGCATGGCGGCTTTGTCCGCATCCGCTTGCTGTGCGGCGGCGCGGGATTTGTCCGCGTCAGCCTGCGCTGCCGAGAGGGCGGTTGCAGATGCAGCCTGGCTGTTTGCCATATCGGCGTTGGCTTTCGCGGCAGCGGCTTGCGCGTCCATCGCGTCGTTGCGGGCTTTGGCTGCGTCGGACTCAGCCTGCGCCTTGTCCGCTTTAGCAATCGCCGTATCGGACTGCGCTTGCTCCCTTTGCCGAATCGCATCTTCGGTCTGGCTCTGCGCCTTCATCTGAGCATCGGCTGCATCCTGGCGTTCATTGGCCAGGCGCACCTCGTCCATCTTACGGACGGCCACGGCGCGCGCATCTTCGGCTGTCTGTACGGCCTCGCGGGAAACCGCGATCAGCGGCTTCCGGTCGATGTGCTTTCTGGTAGCGTATTCGTCGGCATGATTCATCAGCTCGATGGCATGTTGATAGCTGCCATTGGCGTATTGCTGCGCACCTTCGGATTGAGCGATGCGCACCGCATTTCGCGCTTCGAAGAATTCCAACGGCAGGTTCGCGTTCAGGACCACGGGATCGAACTTGTAGCCGGTGGGGATGTAGCCGCCGCGTTCCATCAGTTCATATTTGGCATTCACGGCTTCGGTCGTGCCCTTGGTGTCGTCGCGCACTACATTCTCGAGGACCACCAAATTGCTGGGCTGACGAACCGCATAATAAGGTTCCGCAGTCACGATCAACGCGAAGGCTTGAAGGTCGGTGGTGACTTGCAGCTTGCTGCGGTGGTTTCCGCCGACCAGCACTTCGCCCAGATTTACGGCGCGCCCTTCGGGTGAAATCGCCCACAGGACGTAGGTCAGATATTCGTTGCCGAAGGTCGTCGGCTTCGCCAAATCGCCAAACTCCGCTTCGATTGCGATGGATCCACGCTTGCTATTCACTTCGGCTACGCCATTCGCGGAAGGCATCAAGTCGGTGCCCGCGAAATCAAGTTTCGACGAGCCGCTCCGGTGCTTGTAATTGACCGCCTGCACGCTACGGCTGATGACGGTTATGCGAAACGTGGGAATCGAATTCGAATTCCCGACTGCGACCACAGCTTGAGAATTCGTTTGTGCTACTGCGGGTAAACTCAGCGCGACTGCGACAGCTAACAACAGTTTTGTCTTCACACTATCTCCTTGCGGCAGATATCTGCCGTGTTCCGTTTGCTTCAGATTTCAGAACTTGTTGGCAATTTGCGGATGGTGCCGCTTTCATCCTTTTCCGATACGGATACCGGTAAGCGAATGAAACAGGCCAAAAATATTCAGCAGCCACAGAACAACGGCGATGACCACAACGCCGTTCAAAATTGATTTGATCGAGGACTGCATGGGGATGAAGCGATTCACCAGCCACAGAAGAACACCCACCACAATCAGAACTTCCAGGAGTTGAATTAAAGGCATGATCTTTTACCTTTCTCTTTTCGTGAACTAACACCTGCCCGTCGGCACGGGAGTGTTGCCTGCTATTGCAAATGCTTCGAATTCTTAGGGTCGAATCGTGTTCGCCGCAGGTTCGCGGCCTTTACACGGATGGAGAGCTGACGCTGGATGTGGCCGCCTTCGTGATTAACTTAAGATCGGCGGCCTGGTAAGAGAGCTGCGAAATCAGCATCCGCAGCTCGGTCTGCACACTCAGAGATCAAAGAATGACAGGTGCTGTCTTCGGCGTCTGAGCAAGATAGCTCACATGCCAAGATTGAAATGATCATCGCGTCGAAACAGGATGATGAGGGATGAAGAAAAAATAGGATCGTGAAGTGAGCACAATTGCTCAGTGTGCTGCCTATTCAAGAGCGCATCCTGCGGCCATGAAAGCCGTAAAGGATCCGGCTCTAGCCGTTCGCTGTCCCACCTGTGGAGCTAAAATCGGCGAAAAATGCGAGCTCAGCACCGGCCAGCCGCGCACCTCGCCCCATCGCGACCGAAGGCTGTCTGCCCTGGAAAAGTAGAGGAAAGCACACCACCAGTCTTCGGGCTCTCGGGCAATAGTGAGCAAAATTGCTCACTTCCAGACCCCGGCCAAAGCCTATAATTCCGCATCTATGAAATTGTCTGCGGCCGTAAATGCAAACCGCGGATTCGACCCCGACATCTTCCTTGCGACGATAGGCGATGGCAGGAAGATTCTGTTTGTGCCCAAAAAACAAGCGATTTTCGCGCAAGGGGACGACGCGGATTCCGTTTTTTACATCCAGAAGGGCAAAGTGCGGCTTACCGTCGTATCGCAGGCGGGCAAGGAAGCAACGATTGCTATTGTGAATGAGCGGAATTTCTTTGGCGAGGGTGCCCTCGCAGGCCAGGTCCTGCGCATGGGTTCGGCCGCGGCCATGACGGATTGCGACCTTCTACGGGTGGAAAAGAAGGCGATGATGGATGCCCTGCACCGCGAACACGCGCTTTCCGATATGTTCGTGGCGTATCTGCTGGCGCGCAATATCCGCTACGAAGAAGATCTGGTCGACCAACTGTTCAATTCCAGCGAAAAAAGGTTGGCGCGCGTCCTTTTGTTGCTGGCTCATTTCGGTAAAGAAGGGATTCCCGAGACGGTCGTTCCTAAGATTAGTCAGGAGACTTTGGCCGCGATGGTCGGAACCACTCGTTCGCGGGTGAGTTTTTTCATGAACCGCTTCCGCAAAATGGGTTTCATTGATTATGCCGGCGGAGCAGAAGGCGCTCTGCAGGTTCACAGTTCGCTGCTCAATGTGGTTCTGCACGATTGAGCGCCTCCACGAGTGCGGTCTCGGACCAGTAAGCCCAGCAAACGCACCACAATAGCTCAAATGTGCCACCTTACCGTAAAGAGAGAGCGTTTTTGCTCAGACTTGCCTACGGAGTTCACAGTAGTGTGGGTTATCAGAAACGGAGGCCCCGATTATGGCCCCGAACCCTAAAGATCAAAAATGGTATTACCTCGCAGAACAACTAAGCATGGAAATGGACCAAGCGAAGCTAATGGCCCTTATAAACCAGCTTTGCGCCGCCTTGGATGAGCGCATGAAATATCGTTCAGTAGACAGCACCGGCGCAGGGACTTGCAATGCCGATTGAAGCGACCTCTGAGCGGGAAGAATGAGGGTATTTCAGTAGTCCTCTGCGCCCTAACCCATCCTCGTTTGACGCTGCTCCACTTCCGTCTTTACACTCAAGTGAACGCCCCATGAATTCGGCTGGTTCCGTTTTGCTCGACGGCGCCTTCGGATGTCCGGGTGGTGAAAGGCGGAATGTGAGCCCCACAGAAACTACCGATGCGGCCAAGGCCGACGCGAAGAAGCTCGACAGAAAAAAGCCCGACGCGACAAAGACGGACAGCACCAATAATAAGGACATCAAGCGCGAGATCTCGGTTGAGATCCCGGCGGCGGAAGTTGCCCGCGAGACCGACTTGCAGATTCAGCGCTATCAGAAGAGTGCGCGGCTGCCGGGGTTTCGGGCGGGGCATGTGCCGGCTTCCATCATCAAGCAACGCTTTGGCGATGGCCTTAAGAACGATGTGATTGAGGCTTTGATCCCGAAGTACTTTCGGCGGGAAGCTGAGAAGCAAGGGTCTGATTCCGGTATCGCAGCCGCAGGTTACCGATCTGCACATGCATGACGGGGAGCCGCTCACTTTCAAGGCGAGCTTCGAGGTGCTGCCGGAGATTCAGGTTGAGGGCTATAAGGATCTGCGGGCGGACAAGCCGGAGATTACGGTTACCGATGAGGAAGTCGAGGCAGCGCTTAATAATGTGCGCGAGCAGGGCGCGACTTATACCTCGGTGGAAGGCCGCACGTTGGCGGAAGGCGATTTCGCGCAGGCCTCCATGAGGGCAAACCAAAAGAAGGGGACGGTAAGCCCAAAGATGCGCAGGACACCAAAGATGCCGCCTCGAATCCCGTGCATATGGATGAGGTGCTGATCGAGATTGGCGGCAAGAATACGGTGCCCGAGTTCACGCAGAATCTTACCGGCGCATCGGCGGGCGATGAGCGGACCTTCGAAGTAAGCTATCCCGAGGATACTGCCGATAAACGATTAGCGGGCAAGACGTTTGTTTATACAGTGAAGGTGCAGGCCATCAAGCAAAAGACGCTGCCCGAGTTGAACGATGATTTCGCCAAGGAGTTGGGCGAGTTCACCAGCCTGGAGCAGGTGCGAAAGCAGATCCGCGAGAATATGGATGCGGAGCGGCGGCACAATGCTGAGCGCGAGAGTAAAGATAAGCTGGTTGCTGAATTAGTGAAGCGCAATGATTTTGAGGTGCCGGAATCTTTGGTCGACCGGCAGATTGATTTGCGGCTGGAACGCGGACTGCGGGCGCTGGCGGCGCAGGGAATGAAGATGGAAGACCTGAAGAAGATGGACCTGCCGCGGCTGCGGGCGGGCCAACGGGAGCAGGCGGTGCAGGATGTGAAGTCTTCGTTGCTGCTGGAGCGCATTGCCGAACTGGAAAAAATCTCGGTGAGCGACGAGGAAATGAAGCGCGAGATTGAAGCGCTGGCGCGGCAGTCAAAACAGACGCCGGAAGCGGTGCAGGCTCGTTTGACAGAGGATGGGGGCCTCGATAGAATCCGGATGAGAATCCGCAGCGAAAAGACCCTCGACTTTCTTTATCACCAGTCCGCATAAACCGAAGAAAATGCGGACCACTTTTAACCCTCCCCGAGCGACGAAGGACGTTGGTTAGGGGCGGAGTGTGGCAAGTCCGGTGACAGGTTTGATAAGGAAGCGAGCCAAACGCGCGATTATTGCGTCGCAAACAACGCGACGCACCGCGCGGCTCGCCCAGATCCTTCACTGCGCAAAAAACGCTTGTTCAGGATGACAATCAGACTGAATCACTACCCCGGAGACAGGTTAGGTAAAAAATGAAACAAAACGATCCGCAAATGATGCTGGTTCCGATGGTGATTGAGCAGACCGGTCGGGGCGAACGCGCCTACGACATTTATTCCCGGCTGCTCCGCGATAACATTATTTTCATTGGCACGCCGATTGACGACAACATCGCCAACCTGGTGATTGCGCAGATGCTGTTTCTGGCCCAGGAAGATCCGGAGAAAGATATTCAGCTCTACATCAACTCTCCGGGAGGTTCGATTACGGCGGGCATGGCGATCTACGACACCATGCAATACGTGAAAAATCATGTGATGACGCTGTGCGTGGGGCAGGCGGCCTCAATGGCGGCGTTGCTGCTAGCGGCTGGCGAGCCCAAGAAACGGAATGCGCTGCCCAATTCGCGCATCCTTATTCATCAGCCTTCGATGGGAGGATTGTCGGGGCAGGCCACAGATATTGACATCCACGCGCGGGAGATTCTGCGCATGCGGGAGATTACTAATCAGTTACTCTCCAAGCACAGCGGACAAAAGCTCGATAAGGTGGAAAAGGACGTGGAGCGCGACTTCATTATGAACGCGCAGCAAGCGAAGGAGTACGGAATCATAGACGATATCATCTATAAGACCGGAAAAGCGGTATGATCTGCCTTCGCGCCTGAAGGTGCCACAGCGAAGACGGCGGGGGAAGCGTAAAATCAGGGTAATGATGTATGGGGTGGAGCGCTTCCAATCGTGAAGCGGCTGGGGCTAAATTTAGATCGCACGAATGTTAAAGGAGTAGAGCCGAGTGAAAACCAAGTCAGGCTCCGAAGAGATTCTGCGCTGTTCGTTTTGCCATAAGTCGCAGGATGCCGTAGCCAAACTGATATCGTCGCCCAGCGATTATCCCCGCGCCTATATTTGCGATGAGTGCGTGGCGGTGTGCAACTCGATCCTCGAAGACGACCGCACGGCCACTCCGCAGAACGCCGCACCGAATCAACTACCCAAACCGCAGGAGGTGAAGACCTTCCTGGATGAATATGTGATTGGGCAGGAGCAGACCAAGAAGAAGCTGGCAGTGGCGGTTTACAACCACTACAAGCGCATCTTCATGAACCGGCAGAAGACCAGCGACGGCATTGAGCTGAGCAAGTCGAACATCATGCTGATCGGTCCGACAGGGACTGGAAAGACGCTGCTGGCGCAGACTTTGGCCCGCATGCTGGATGTGCCCTTCGCCATCGTTGATGCGACCACGCTAACTGAAGCCGGGTACGTGGGCGAGGATGTGGAGAACATCATCCTCAAGCTGTTGCAAGCTGCTGAGGGCGATGTGAGCCGTGCGCAGACCGGCATCATCTACATCGACGAAATCGACAAGATCGGGCGCAAGGATGAGAATCCATCGATTACCCGTGATGTGTCGGGCGAAGGTGTGCAGCAGGCCCTGCTGAAGATTCTGGAAGGGACCATCGCCAACGTGCCGCCGCAGGGTGGACGCAAGCATCCTCACCAGGAGTTCACTCCGGTCGATACGACCAACATCCTCTTTATATGCGGAGGAGCGTTTGTGGGGCTGGAGAAGATTATTGGGCGGCGTGTGGGGAAGAAGTCGCTTGGCTTCCGCGCCGGCGCGGAGGATGAGAAGGAAGACAACGCGACGCGCAAGCGCAACTTTGAGCTGCTCAGCGAAATCCAGCCGGAAGATCTGATCAAATTCGGCCTGATTCCTGAATTTGTTGGACGCCTGCCGGTTGTGGGCATGCTGGAAGATCTGGACGAATTTGCACTGATCGAGATCCTCACCCGGCCGAAGAATGCCATCGTCAAGCAGTACCAGCGCTTGTTTGAGTTCGAGAACGTGCGGCTGAAATTCAGCGACGAGGCTCTGCGGGCCGTTGCCCGCCAGGCTATGGCGCGCAAGGTGGGCGCCCGCGGACTGCGCATGATTCTGGAAGAGCTCATGCTGGACCTGATGTTCCATCTGCCCAGCCAGAAGAAACTAAAGGAGTTCGAAGTCACGCGGGAGATGGTGGAAAAACGCAGCGCTTCTGTAACTTTGGAGAAGGCAGGGTAGTGAAAGAGTAGTAAACTGTGGACGTTTGGTGGGAAGCACCGGTACCGCGATTGTTATTGAGTACAGGATCGGCCAGCATAAGGTCCGGCGGCACAAGTCCAGCGCCAGAAGTCGGGGAGATTGAGTGACCACATCCAAGGAAAAATTCGAAACTAGAAAGCTGCCCATGATGCCCATTCGGGACGTGGTCATCTTTCCTTATATGATGACGCCGTTCGTGGTGGGCCGGGAGTCGAGCGTACGAGCCTTGGAAGAGGCGCTGGCTGCGGACAAGAAAATCTTCCTGGCCACGCAGCACGACGCCTCCATCGACGAACCCAAGTCCAATGAGATTTACCAGGTCGGCACGATCGTCAACATCGTGCAGAGCTTGAAGTTGCCCGACGGCAACATCAAAGTTTTAGTGGAAGGCATTGAACGCGGTCGTTTGCTGCAGGCCACCGATGCCGATGGTTACATGCAGGCCTCAGTGCGGGTAGCACGCTACCCTGCTGAGATGAATGCGCAGATTGAAGCCGGCATGCAGCGCGTGACTACGCTATTTGAGCAGTACGTAAAGCTTTGCCAGGCGCTGAATTACGAGACGATGATTTCCGCCGTGAGGATGGAAGATCCGGCCAAGCTCACCGATATTATCGCCGCAAACTTGCAGCTTTCGATTGAAGAGAAGCAGGAACTGCTGGAGATTTTCGATCCTTCGGAGCGGTTGAACCGCATCGCCGACGTGCTCGACGTGGAGATCGAAAAGCTGAACGTCGACCGCACCATCCAGTCGCGGGTGAAACGGCAGATGGAGAAGGCGCAGAAAGAGTATTACCTCAACGAGAAGATCAAGGCGATTCAGAAAGAACTGGGCCGCGGCGAGAAGAGCGAGTTCGACGAACTGAAGAAGAAGGTCGAATCCGCCGGCATGCCGAAGGAAGTGAAAGACAAGGCGCTGCAGGAGCTGAAGAAGCTGGAAGCCATGCCGCCGATGTCAGCCGAATCCACGGTTTCGCGGAACTATCTCGACTGGCTGCTCGCCGTACCGTGGAAGAAACGGTCGAAGGAAATCCGCAATATTTCGCGCGCGGAAAAAGTTCTGAACGAAGACCATTACGGGCTGGAGAAGATCAAAGAGCGCATCCTTGAATTTCTTGCCGTGCGGCAGTTGGTGAAAAATCCCAAGGGATCGATTCTTTGCTTTGTCGGGCCTCCGGGCGTGGGCAAGACTTCTCTGGGAATGTCAATTGCGAAGGCCACGGGGCGCAAGTTCGTACGCATGTCGCTGGGCGGAGTGCGCGATGAGGCCGAGATTCGTGGCCACCGGCGCACTTACATTGGAGCTTTACCCGGACAGATTATTCAGATGATGAAGAAGGCCGGCACCAAGAATCCGGTCTTCATGCTGGACGAAGTCGATAAGATGTCGATGGACTTCCGCGGCGACCCATCGGCGGCGCTGCTCGAGGTGCTCGACCCCGAGCAGAACTTCATGTTTGTCGACCACTACCTTGATGTGGAGTACGATCTCTCGCAGGTTTTCTTTGTCGCGACCGCGAATGTGATGCACACGATTCCTCCGGCGCTGCAGGACCGCATGGAAGTGTTGCGCCTGCATGGCTACACAGAGCAGGAAAAGCTGGAGATTGCCAAGCAGTTTCTGGTGAAGAAGCAGATGCTTCAGGCGGGATTGTCGGAAAAGAACGTGACCTTCACCGACGACGCCATTACTACGCTCATCCGTGCTTACACTCGCGAAGCTGGCGTGCGCAATCTGGAGCGCGAAATCGGAAATGTGTGCCGCAAGGTTGCGCGCAAGGTGGTCAAAGAAGGCGAAAACTATACGATCGCCGTGACCGGCGAAAATGTTACCGACTTCCTGGGCGTAATCAAGTTCCGCGACACGCTGGCGCACGAGAAGAGTGAAGTGGGATTGGTTACCGGCCTGGCCTGGACCGAAGTCGGTGGTTCAATCCTCAGCACCGAGGCCACAGTTGTCGACGGCAAGGGTAAGCTGACTTTGACTGGCAAGCTTGGCGACGTCATGCAGGAATCGGCACAGGCCGCGCTATCGTATGTGCGCTCACGGGCGCATCGTCTTGGACTCACGCGCGATTTCTACCGGCATCTCGATCTACACGTCCACGTGCCAGAAGGCGCCATCCCGAAAGATGGTCCGTCCGCCGGCATTACCATTGCCACTGCCATCGCGAGCGCTCTGAGCAAAATTCCGGTACGGCGCGACCTGGCCATGACCGGTGAAATCACGCTGCGCGGCAAGGTATTGCCGATCGGCGGACTCAAGGAAAAACTGCTGGCCGCACATCGTGCCGGGCTTTTCGAGATCATCCTGCCTCAGGACAACCAAAAAGATCTGGCCGAGGTTCCTGAAAATCTGCGGAACGCCATGAAGCTGCACTTCGTCGATACCATGGATCAGGTTTTGCAGATTGCGCTGGAATCTCCGCTGCCGACGCTGCACGAGGACGAGGCGGCGCAGCCGATTGCGCCTTTGACTTCTGGTGCGGAGGATAGTCCGGCGGCGCATCAGTAGAGTCAGTACCCAGTACCCAGTACCTAGTACCCAGTTTTAAACGCCTGCGCGAGCGGGCGTTTTTTTATTTCCGGTAGTGGTGCGTTTGGCTTACGCGTAAGGCCGGTTAAGCTGGAGGTCCTTCGCTACGCCTGAAAAACGGCTCCGCTCAGGATGACAATCGTCGTGTAACAGTAAAACTACACCACAACCAACTGGCTGCTCGGCTTGCAAGATTTTGCTTCGCATTGCACACTAGCGCATGAGGGTTATGGCGCGATTCATGGCGTCGGCCACTGGAGCCGACCACTTCCCTGTTCCCAGCTTGCCGGAGGTCGCTTTTCTCGGCCGGTCGAACGTGGGGAAATCCAGCGTGATCAATACGCTGATCGGCGACAAGATCGCCCGCACCAGCTCCACGCCGGGGCGCACCCGCAGTATTAACTTCTTTGAAGTACGCTGGCCGGGAAGGCCGCAGCCGGAGGTCATCTTCGCCGACCTGCCGGGCTACGGCTACGCCAAACTCTCGCGGGAAATTTCGGCGGAATGGCCCAAATTCATCGAGCCCTACCTCAACGATCGCCCTACGCTGGCACTATGTCTGGCGTTGGTGGACGTGAACGTTCCGGCGCAAGACAGCGATCGCCAACTGCTGGACTTTCTGAATGCCTCAGGCCTGGACTTTCTCGTGATCGCGACCAAGTGTGACCGCCTCTCAAATAATCGGCTGCTGAACGCGTTGAAAGGTTTGGAAAAATCTTATCCAACTGCAGTGGTAATTCCTTTCTCGGCGAAAACCGGAGCTGGGAAAGACGAGGTGTGGAATAAGATCCGAGAGTCCGCGGCGAAGTTTGATGGGGCTGAGTCCCAATCCTGAACGTCTCCCGCTACGGGACCCATTAATACCCTTCGCTTTCTGCAACTGCCACTTCCACTCGGCGTTTCGTTCGAAAGCTCCGTAGACTCAAGACAGAAGCTCCAGGGTTAGGGGAAGAACATTCCTTCGGAGGCTCGAGGCGAGGAAGCCAGCTTACCATTTATGGCGCGCGATGACATCGGCGACGGCGCGTCTTATCTAAACGCGCTAAAGCGAGCAGACTCGCCGCAGACCACGGGCACGGCGCCTGCGCGTGCGATTAACTCCAAACCTTCGGCTAAAAATCAGGGATCGGAGAGGCGCAGGAGCCCTCGATACCGTTGCCAAGGTAGCGCTCACTTGAACAACCTCGAAAACGGAATCTCTACCTGGGCTACATTCACCGACATCAGCTTGCATGGATGCTACGTGGAGACGGCGTCGACTTACCGGATCGGCACAGCAATCGTACTGAAGATCGACGTCAACGGCTTCCGGGTTGAAACCAGAGGCGACGTGCGGGTGGCTTATCCGAACCTTGGCATGGGAATTTTCTTTACCACCATGTCGGAGGAAGACCGCGAGCGATTGCGGGAACTGCTGAAATCGCTCTCGCAGCCTTCG
The DNA here is from genome assembly GCA_963838015.1 of uncultured Acidobacteriaceae bacterium. Classification (GTDB taxonomy): domain Bacteria; phylum Acidobacteriota; class Terriglobia; order Terriglobales; family Acidobacteriaceae; genus Sulfotelmatobacter. The sequence continues at coordinate 95,679 of CAWIPG010000006.1, forward strand.
GTGATCCTGAGCGGAGGTGCGCCACCACGCGACACCGCTTCACGGGCGGAATCTCTGGCCACGGTCAACCATCCGCTAGCTGTGGTTAAAGCGATTATGGATTTCTTCGAGGGTCGGCAGATGCTGTCGCAGCAGGAGTTTTTCCGGATTCTACGGAAGAATCAGTAGTGCGTTCAGAACCCAGTATTCCAATTCTCGTTTCTCAGTTCCCTTCGGGTTGGGCGATTGAATGGCTTCACACCTAAACCCTCCTCTGGATTGCTATTATGAAACACTATGGCGCTTTATTTGATTACGGGCATTGGCGGCTTTATTGGATCGTCGTTGGCGCGGGAGTTGTTGCGGCGCGGCGAGCAGGTTCGGGGCGTTGATAACTTTTCTACCGGGAAGCAGGATAACCTGGCGGAAATTCTGGGTCGGATCGATTTTCGCGAGGCTGACATTCTCGATCTCGACGCCATGAAATCGGTGTGCGCCGGAGCGGATTTCGTTTTGCATCAGGCGGCAATTCCGTCGGTGCCGAAATCTGTGCTCGACCCGATTGGAAGCAACAAAGCGAATGTGGATGGCACGGTGAACGTGCTGGTGGCTGCGCGTGATGCGAAGGTGAAGCGCGTTGTATACGCGGCATCGTCATCGGCCTATGGCGATACTCCAACGCTGCCTAAACATGAGCAGATGACGCCCGATCCGATTTCTCCTTACGCCGTGGCTAAGCTGGCCAGCGAGCGGTACATGATTTCGTTTTACCGCTGCTACGGGCTGGAGACCGTGGCGTTGCGCTACTTCAATATTTTTGGCCCGCGGCAGGATCCCTCGTCGCCGTACTCGGGTGTGCTGGCGAAGTTTGTCACGAAGATGCTGAGCGGCGAACAGCCCACTATTTTTGGCGACGGCGAGCAGAGCCGGGATTTCACTTACATCGACAATGCAGTCGAGGCCAACCTGCTGGCCTGCAAAGCTCCTGCGGCGGAAGTCGCAGGTAAAGTATTCAATGTGGCTACTGGGCGGCGGATCACATTGAATGAGGCGTTCAAAATTCTGCAAGGACTCACTTCGTACTCTGGTTCACCGGCCTATGCGGAGGAGCGCGGCGGGGATATCAAGCATTCGCTGGCTGACATTTCCGCGGCGGAAGAGCATTTGGGTTACAAAACAAAGGTCGACTTTGAAGACGGGTTGCGGCGCACTGTGGAGTGGTACCGGAATTTGGGCTCGTAGTGCGGGCTTCCGCGTCCAGTTACGTTGGTGATCTAACGCCGGGTTACGCGGGTGGGTAAAGTGAAGGCATGACACTCTCATCTATGGTGGTCTCGCGTGATTGGCAGGAAGTCAGCGTTCTGGAATGCATTCTGGGCAGCTTGCACATGGACGTTGCGGTGGAGAGCGAACCGCAGCGTGCGTTGGAACGGATCACGAAGTCCAAGATTGACGCTCTCATCGTCGACTGCGACCTGAACGGAACGGGACAATTTTTTCGCGAACTGCAGCGCGAAGCGCCGCGCGCGAACGTGGTGCCGCTGGTGATTATGGGCCGTCCGCAAGGCAGACCGGATATGGAAGGCACCGGCGCGATGTTCGCTTTTGACAAGCCGATCTCCGTGGAACAGGCGGTGCGTACGCTTTCAGCCGCGCGTAACATGATTCTGGACGGGCGATTGCGCTATCACCGTGCCGGACTGGAAGTACCGGTCACGTTGAGCGGACGCCGGCAAAAGCGCGTGGGCGCGCAACTCATCAACTTGAGCCAGGGCGGGCTGCAGGTGCGCCTTGAGAATGGATTCGATGCTGCCGACTTGTCGCGTGCTTCATTCGAGCTGCCTGGAACCAACTGCGGGGTGAAGGCCGACGTGGAAGTCGCATGGGCCGATGCGCGGGGAAATGTTGGCATTCGTTTTGTGAAGATCGCGTCGGAGATGCAGCATTCCTTGCGGGTTTGGCTGGCGCAGCAGTATTTTGCGAACTAGGAAAGGTAGTACGCAGTACCTAGTATCCAGTTCTCAGTTTCTTGCTTCTCGTTTCTTGTTCATGCCATCTTTGCGCGGCTAGCGGAAACGGTCTGCTACTTGGGTTTCATCATCGTCTTCTAGAACATACGCTGTCCGCGCCAGGCGAGCGCCCAGAGTTGTTCCTCCAAACATAAAGAATAAGGTGCGGTAGGCTGCGGTAACAAAGACCGTCGCGACCATGGCCGCTCCCAACGCGAGAGGCCATTGCGGGAGTTCGTGCGCGATCGATAGAAAAATTAGCGCGAACAAAAGCAAGGCCGCGATCACAACCAGCGTATCCACTATCCAGGCTAGCGTGCGTCCAGAGAGCGGGCGCGATAGCCAGTTCAGCTGCGTGCTCGGATCATACAGTTCGTGCTCACTTGAATCATGCTCCCCTACGCGATGAAAGGGATGCATGACGACATCTTCCAACTCAACTTCGCGATAGTGCGGAGACTGAGGCTCGTTTCGCTTGGCGAAGTTAGTCTCCAGGCAAATCGCCGGACGGGGCTGCGCCGAAAGAGTCAGCCCGTCGTATTCTTCTTTGTCATTCTTTTCACGAAGATTTTCTTCGTGGACATTTTCTTCGCGATCAATCGAAACAACGGAAGCTCCGAAGATCGAGCGAGGATGAGTAGCGTCGCGCGCGATTGCATCCAGAAGGTTGGAAAAAATCCACTGGTCGATCTGAAGTCTGGTGCGCGCGGGAAGATCTACAAAGCGGATGCCGCACTGTCCTGAGGAACTGGCCCAGGTGACCTGCCCGTAGGTTTCCACGCGCACGCGTGGGAACCTCAGCTCAAAGCGCAGGCGGACGCGCTGTTGCTGGCGCAACGCGCCAACCGCCTGCACAGCTACACCTTCGCGGTTGAGGTTGCGGATGATGCCGCCGTTGGCCTCGTCGAGCGTAACGTAGGTCAAGGTGCGCAGTTCGTGCCGGTAATGGGCGCGCTGTTGCCGCTCGGTAAAAGATGCTGACTGCATACTCTCCGCCTGGAATTGCTTGGACGGGACCTATTCCATGAATTCTAATTTCTGGCAGAAGGAAGCTGGCAGTAACTGCGGTGATTCCTGGGGCAGTAGAAATTTGGAGCAGTAAGAATTGAGAACTACGAGTCTGTTCTCTGGCCCGGCAGCGCATCGCGTGCGGAGCGCTCCGACGCCAGCCAGACCTTCACGACTTCAAAGACGATCGCCGTGGCGTAGCTCACAGCAATCCAAACACAGATTTCCTCGATCGGGAGACCAGTCCAGGCGCCAATGAAAAGACCGATCATCTGACGATGCTGGAAGTTCCACCAGTTATAGGGGACGGCCAGAGTAGCTTCCCACAATAGGCTGACCAGCAGCATGAAGAAAAGCGTGAGGCTGAGGGCGCGCCAGTTGATGAATCGCCGCGCCACCGGGAAAAAAGTCATGGCTGGAAGAAACGCTCCGGCAACGAGAACTGTAAAGTAGCCGGGAAAGCCTGCCTGATCTACCGGGATGGCAAGGTGCTTTTTGTAGAACCACGCAGCGCTAATCAATACCATCGCGATGATCAGCGACGTGGGATGAAACTTTAGAAGCCGACGAACTTTTCTGGCTTCTCCCGGATAATCGATCACGTTGTAGGCGGCCAGCCAGAACTCGCCGAGCCATACGTAGAGAAGAAGAACTGTGAGAAAGCCGGTCAGATAAAAAATATATTCTTCAACGGGAACGGGTCTGCCTAGCGCGGGAGCGTTGATACCAAGAACCGCGCCAACGTTGGGGTAACAGAAAAACCACCGCGCGAAAACGAAATCGAGCAGGCAGCCCAAAGGTACGAGAATCGCGAGGGTCCACCCAAAGGCGCGACGCGGGATTTTTAATTCCTCACTAGGCAGGAACCATCCGGCGATAACCACAATGGGAACGATGAACAGCAGAAGGCTCCAGGTATAGCCGTAGGGCGTGGGATTCTGGCTGGTCGGTACAAGCGTGGCGGGCGAGTGAACAGCATGCAGCGTGATGGCGGCGGGAATCACGATCATCGCCAACATGGCGATCACAATTGCGGCGCAAATGCTGGGGCTTGGGAGTCCGTGAGAGCGGGGTTGAGACATCAGCCACCTCCGGGAATTGTGCGCCATCTTAACACCACCCGGTTCGTCGCTCTGGTACAGGCTGCTAAGGAAGCAAGCCAAACGAGCATTATTGCGGCGCGGCGTTACTTATTAGAAGCAGCGCGACGCTTCGCGCGGCCCGCCAGACCCTTCACTACGCAAAGAACGCTCGTTCAGGATGACAATCAAACTGCACACCGATCCGAAATACGGCGCGCACCTGCTAGAATTCACTGCATTTTAATTCGGAGGACTTATGAGAAGCGGTTTCCTAGTGGCTTGGCTGGCCGTGTTAACTTCACTGACCTGGGCACAAAACCCTGAGCCACCTGCTAAGCCGGGTGCCGATCAACCGTTGGGCAGCATCTCCAAAGATTCCCATCTGAAGGATATGTTCGAGTCGAAGATCAAAGCAGAGTGGGAGGCGCTGAAGAATAAAGACAAGAAAACATACGGGGACTTGTTGGCGGATGATTATGAGGGCGTCGAGGTCGATGGCAGAGGCGAGCGGACCAAGAGTCAAGCCTTAAACGAACTTGACGACACGAATGTCGTCAATTATACGCTGGGGGGATATAAGCTAATTCCGCTGAGCGCAGACGCGGCCTTCGTCATCTATGAGAGCACGGTGCAGTTCCCGCCTAAATCGACAGTGCGGTTCTCGCGGGTGTACATCACGGAACTCTGGGTGAAGCGCGCTGGAGAATGGAAGGAAGTGCATTATCAGGAGACCCACGTCAAATAGCAGCGTTTCGATATTCTTTGCAACCGCTGCCATAACGCCGCCATCCCACCAGTGAGAGGAGAATCTCATGAAATGCGTTTGGTTCGTTCTATTGCTGCTTTCGAGCAGCTTCCTCCTGGCACAAGATAACAATCCTGCCGCTCCGGGGCAGCCCGAGGCGAAGGATTCCAAAGGACAGGTCACCCTGCAGGGATGCGTAAGCCGCTCCAGCGGCGACTACATTCTGATGAAACAGGACCCAGCCGTAACTTACGAGCTACAGTCTACCGGCAAAACCAAGCTCCGCCACTACCTGGGACAACGAGTGGAAGTAACGGGGAAGGAATCGCCATCGATGAGCACCAGTTCTGACGCAATGGCAAAAATGGGTTCGGCTGCACCGGTGACGCTGACCGTCACATCAATCCGGACGCTGGACAAGGATTGTTCCGCGCGCGATGTTTCCAGGTGACTGAGCTTCGGTTATCGTAATTCGAATGCGTTACTCGCAGTCGGGGGGCATAGCCTGAATTTCCGACTCGGAATTGCACGGAGGTTTCTTCCTGGCGGGCTCGAATCGCGAGGGATGGTTGTAACGCAAAATCCACAGGCCATCGTTGTTGGTGAGGTAGATCAAGCCGTGGCCACCGTCGGGAAGAAGACCGGTTACTTTGTTAAAGGTCTCCAGGGTTTTGGGATTGGCCGGATCGCTGAGGTCCAAAACGCGAACGGTCTCAGTAGGATGGTTGCTGCTGGTTAAAGTGGTGGGCGTCTTTTCCGGAGCCTCCGCGATAGCAACATTTGGGCTCACAATCTCCAGGTTTCCGGTAGTTGCCTGATTCGCTTCGGCCGTCCGCTTCAGCAGCGTCGGCTCCTCCGGCTTACTCACGTCCACGATCATAAAACCCTGTTTCGCGGATTGTTGCACGTAGAGATACTGTTTGCCTTTTTCTCTCTGCAACAACATCTGGCTTCCCGTGGTCTGAGGCAAAGGCAGGTGGGCGATTACGGTTGCGGGGACGTCGGTGGGCTTTGCCGTGGGTTGCTCGGTCGCGCCGGCCAGCAAGGCAGGAAGCAGAATAAGCGAAAAAGCTAAGGCGTGAACTCGCAGTAGAGCTCTGGAAAACGTCTCCATAATTCCCCTTCACAATTCCCGGCACGAAACTCCGTAACGTTTCGTGCCTAGCGCAACTATACCACCGAGGTAGCGCTCCTTACTGCTCGGCCGCGACCCCGACGCACCCGGCACCGGCCAGCGTCGAACAGACCGTACCCGCCTGAAGCGGTACGAAAGCATGGTTCGTGCTCGGATCTACCGAGATGCTGTGGGCATTGGATCCAGTCGGCATGTTGAACAACCACTGGTTGGTTTTGGCGTCAATAACTCCCATGACCGGGTTGGGCAGCATATCGCGTGCCGCCAGATAATACTTGTTGTCGCCTGGGTTGTACCAAGTCTCGTCCACGCCTCCTACCTGCGTGATTTCGAGACAGCTGGCATTTGCTGGCGCGTTCGCAATCCCCGTATTAGGCGGCACGCAAGCTATGTTGCCGCTGTTTGTATTCGTGATGATGTATTCATTCGCCGGAAAGGTTTCCCCGTCATGGTCGGCGCAGCCGATGAGGAAATTATCTCCCGGCCCTTGTGAGATGCCGGTAGGCATACAGTCGTACATGGGAAAACTGTTCACCACCACCGGTCCATTGCCGGTCCCGAGTTGAAGGTCAATCACATCCAGGCTGCCGATTTGTGTGGTGGCGACGGAATTTTCGTTGGTCAGCAACCAGTGGTTGCCGTTCGCATCATAGGTCATTCCGCCTAATCCGGCTGGCGCTATCGCGCCGGCACAACTGCTGTCTGAAAAGGGCGGGGTTGATCCACAAAACGCTCCAGTGTTGTAACTGATGATGGGCCCGTGATGGCACGGAATGGTGTAAGAAACACCCATTGGAGTTGTGCCGATACCGGGTAGCCCTGCCGGGCCATCCGCAGCAGCCGATCCGGAAACGCCGCTGAAAACGTGTGGATTGGAAGGATCGGGGCACGCGAAGGTGTTTCCCACGGTGTCCACTGGGACGTTGGAAGTGAGGCCGAGTCCTCCTGATGCCGCGCCACCCGCGCCGTCATAATAAATCTGGCCAATAATGCAGCGAGGGGGATTAAATGAGCCACCAACGCCCGGGTCCAGCGCGGGAGATGGGATGGGCTGGCCGTTGGGTCCATTTCCGGTTCCTATGATTCCAGTTCCGGTTCCTTGAAGTGGATATCCAAAAGGCCCTCCCGGTACGGAAGGATAAGGAAATGTGCCGGTAGCGGCGCTGTACCCTACGGGGTAAGGCCCGTAAGCAAGATTCTGATCAATCGGCAGGCAATGCAGATCCCCTTGGCCGGTGGGGTCCAAGGCAGAGGTTCTTGGCGGAGTTGCGCCCGTGATGTACTGCATATCGATGAAGGTGATGAAAGGCAATCCCGGATCGCCATTGATGACCGCGAGAACATGATGCGTGTCGTCGTATGCCATTTCGTCAGCGCGATCATCGCCGCAATCGGCCGCCGATCCGGCTTCACCGTTCCACGAAGCGATGCAGCCTGAAATTCCCTGCGGCCCGTCGTAGTCAGCAGATACTCCTGTGGGAATCGTAGCGAGGATATTCGGTGGAGTGACCGGACTGGTGCCCAGGTTCATCGAGCTGATGTCGAAAACTATCACGTTGGAGCTGCCGTTCCCCACAAACAGGACCTTGCCATCAGCAGTTGTGGTATTGCCATCTGGGCCGGACATGGGATTCACACCGTTGGCGCGGGAGGCGCAGCACTGAGCACCGGGGAAGCCTCCCAGGTTGCCGCTGGGACCAAAACCCGTGTTCAAATGAAAAGTCGGACCGCCTTCCCAAGACACATCAGTCCTGCAGGCATACCTTACGAAATTGCCGAATACATCGACGGTCGGCGGAATTACCTCTACGCTAGGAGTTGGTGGAGCTCCGGTGTAGCCAGGTTGCGGGATTGTGGGGCACGGACTGGCGCCATTACCTGCGTCGGAGATACCATTCTGCCCTTGGATCGAGAAAACTGCGAGATCCTGAGAGGTATCGATCACCTGCATGGCAATGCCGATGCGGTCGGAAATATAGTCCAGATATTTACCCGAGACGGCGGGGTTTGGGGCGATCGTGCTGATGTCGAAAGAGTTGAACGGACCACCGGGCTCGCCGGTAGGATTGTGCTCGGGCACGGCAATGACGTTAATGATGGTGTAAGCGCCATTAAGCGTGGTGCCGCAGGTGGGGCAATTGGGCGTTGTGCCGCAACCGCTCAGCATCACAAACAGCGCGGTGAGAAGAATGGTAAGAAGAATTCTTGGTCTCATTCGAACTTCCTCCTGCGATTTCCCTTCAGGACCAGCTTGCGGCCAGTCCCGCATCTGTTAACCCGTTAACCGCTCCATCCGCAACCAAACCTGCAAGCGAACCCAACTCTAGAACCGGAACTGTAACTGCTGCAAAACCACGTAGTAATTCTGCGGCACCGCACCAATGGTGCTGGGATCCTTCAACTGATCAATACCCAGATTGACCGAGTACTTAACCCAATAATTGGGATACCAGGTAAGCCCAGCGGTCAACTCGTCGGTGTGGTAATTGAAAGTTGGCACAAAACCGGGCGTGTAATAGTTCAAGAGATTGGCGCCCGGTTCATTGGCCTCAATACCCATGTACCGGAAGCCAACTCCCCACGCCCCTAACCCGCGCCCTTTTCCGCCCGGAGTATCCGGCCCGAAGAGCGGATGCCTCACCCGCGGCGTGCCGTTTTCCGGCTGTTTTTCACCCGTAATCAGATAGGTTGTGCTGATGTTCCAAGCCTTGGCGATGATGGAAGGAAGACTCAGGAAACCCAGCCCTCCCGCCTGCTCGGAGCCAACGTTGTCACGCGACATATTGAGCTGATCGAATTCGCCTCGCAGAGCGAACCGCGACTTAAGATACGTAAACTCACCGTTATAGCGCTGGATTGGCCCGTTGATAGCGAATTGCGGGAAGAAGTTGTACGCTTGATCGGGCAGGTTGCCGCTGAAGCTCTGATCTCCTGAAAGACCACGCGAACGGGCGCGGTCGATAGCTCCGCCAAAAGCGAACCCCTTCAGCCAGTCGCTCTTGGACTTGCGCCAGAGATAGAAACGAAGCCGCCCGATGACTTCGGGTTGATTGGTTGTGTTAACCAGCGCGTATCCCTTGCCGTTGAAAGCGCCCACCCAGTACTGCATGACGCCGCCGTCAATGTCTCCGTGAATGGCGACGCCGGGGCTGCGGTAAGCCGAGGCCGCAGAAGGATACAGCATGGACTGAAACCCGCGCTCTACAAAGTCCAGGTTGGTGGAACCTATTCCAGATTCCTGCGCGAATGGAGTCTTGAACTGGCCAGCCTGGAATTGGAACTCGGGCCGGACTCTTACGTTCAGGTAAACGTCGCGCACCACCGAACCTGAAGTTGCGGCAGCATCGGTGAGGAGTGCAAAATCGAAGTGAGAACCATAGTTGCCCTGAAAACCAAAGCGAGCGCGACGCAAAACAAATGTGTCGGCTGGCGCGCCGTCGCCCTTATAGGCGCGATAGTCGTTGTCAACGTAGCCATAAGGGCTGATGCTGAACTGCCCATCGGCACTCCTGATAAAAAAGTGCTCACCGTTCCATCCCGCGCTTAGCGGCGCATCTTTTTTAGGAGAAGCTGGAGTCTGATCGACAGCGGGCATCGGTGCGGGCTCGGCTTCCGTGAGGACCGCGTTCATCAAATGAACTGAACTGCTCGGAGCGTCGATCGGCTGCGAACTGGAATTCGACGAAGTGGCCTCCGCTACGGGGCGAATCTGCGCCGAGCCGTTGACAACTGAATTATCAGCTGACTTGATCTTCTCCCCCGCCAGCTTCTCGACTAGGGCCTTCAGCTCCTCAATGGTCTGGCGCTGCGCTGCCACCTCGTTGCGCAACTGGTTGACTTCCTCCTTGGTGGCACTACCAGCGGCCGAGCCGTTTGTATTGCCCGCAGGTGCCACGCCTTGGGCGTGAACCAGCGAACATGGCGCCACAACACTGACCAGAAGCACGAGAACCGCTGTGAGCGAGCGCATGTGTTTCCTCTCCCGGAATGATTTACAACACGGGCTTAATCTCAAGGCACGCGGCAAAAAGGCCGCGCTCTTTGTCGTTCGGGCGACGAACCGAAAAGTCTCCAAAATTGCGAATGGGTCTTGTCCGGTATGAAAAGCGGACCAGTGGATTTAGCATGTAAAAATGAGCACTGTCAAGAAATTTCTCTAATGTTGGCGCTGGAGATTAACTCCCGCAACAACTGCAATGCGCAATGAACTGTAGTCAGGAGTTAACGTTAAGCGAGTGCAGCGCGCCCGAATCGCGGAGACTTTTCCGGCGGATTGCTGATAGATTGTGGCGGGATTGGCATCTCTAGTCTCGCGCGTGCAACTCTTCTGGAACTAGGTTCTTCCGGATTATCTGGTGAGTATGAGTTTACATTTTCGGCAGGCCATCTTCTTGCTCTTCGCGGCGGGGATCGCGGGCGCGCTCAACGCGCTGGCTGGCGGCGGCAGTTTCATCTCTTTTCCGGCGCTGTTGTTCATTCGGATTCCTGCCGTGTTAGCCAACGCTACGAATACGGTTGCTCTGTGGCCCGGACTGGCGGCCAGCACTGTTTCTTACTGGAAACGGCTGAACGCGCCGTTGCGAGTATTGGTCCCGCTGCTGGTGACGAGCGTTGCGGGAGGCTGGGCCGGAGCGGTGCTCTTGCTGAGAACTCCGCAGCACGCTTTTCTGCGTCTAGTTCCGTGGCTGCTGCTTGGCGGCACGTTGCTTTTTGCCTTCGGCAACTCGATCCGCTCAATCGCGGGCAAGAGTGTGGTCACGGATGATCTCCAGCACACATCCTGGAGGGCGATCCTGATCAGTTCGGTCGTGGAGTTCCTGGTTGCAATCTATGGCGGATATTTCGGTGCTGGAATCGGATTTATGACGCTGGCCATGCTTGCGATCCTGGGAATGCGCGACATTCATGCCATGGGCGCAATTAGGACCATGCTGGCGGTTGCCATCAATGCGGCTGCTGTGGTCACCTTCATCGTTGCCGGCGCGGTGTTGTGGCCGCAATGTGCCGTGATGATCATTGGCTCTCTTGCGGGTGGCTGGTTTGGAGCGCACTACGCGCAGAAGGTGAACCCGAGAAAGGTGCGAGTCGCAGTGATCTGCGTGGGGTTTGCGATGAGCGCTTACTTCTTCGCCACGATTTACTAGCTTTGGTAGTCGTGGTATCTTGTCCGCTCCATGCCGTAATATTTAAGTGTCCGGTTGATAGAGATATCGAAGAGAAACGAGGATTTATGAGCGCTATCGAACAGCCGACTGCACTTCAATTCCCTGCCCTGCAACCGCCGCGCCGTTACCTGTTCGGTCCCGGACCCAGTATGGTTCACCCGCGCGTCTATGAGGCGCTGTCGAAGCCGATTGTCGGACATCTCGACGCGTACTTCATCCAGGTGATGGGAGACGTGCAGCAGTTGCTCAAGACAGCTTACGGAACCATTGACGGAGCGACGCTCGTTATTTCCGGCACCGGCAGTGCAGGCATGGAAGCGGCGGTGGTTAATTTCGTGGATCCCGGGAGCAAGCTCGCCGTTTTCGCCAATGGATATTTTTCCGACCGCCTTACCGAGATGGCGAAGCGGCAGGGCGCGAACGTTGTGCGCTTCGAAAAAGCTTGGGGCGAAACCTACACGGATGAAGAAGCGGCAGAGTTCATCCAGCGGGAGAAGCCAAAGGTGGTGGCCTACGTTCATGCTGAGACCTCGACTGGCGCATTGCAATCCGGGCTCGCGATTTGCGCAGCCGCTCACGATGCCAGCGCGCTGGTAATCGCGGACTGCGTTACGTCGCTGGGCGGAGTGCCGGTGGAGTTCGACCAGACTGGAATCGATGTGGCCTACAGTTGCACGCAAAAGGGATTGAGCTGCCCCCCGGGCTGTCTCCGATGGCAATGTCGCAAAGGGCGATGGATTTTCTGCGCGCCCGTACTACTCCGACACGCAGCTGGTATCTCGATCTCAAGTTGATTCACGATTACTCCACCGTTTCGCACCGCTACCACCACACTGCGCCGATTTCCATGTTCTATGCGCTGCGCGAAGCGCTCATGGTGATCAACGAAGAAGGAATTGAGAACCGTTGGGAGCGGCATCGTCGGTGCAATAAAGCCTTTGTCAAAGGCATTGAAGCGATGGGTCTCCGCATGCACGTTCCCGAAGCGCATCGAATCGCGACGTTGAACACCGTATGCGTGCCCGATGGTGTTGACGAAGCTAAAGTGCGCAAACATCTTTTGGACGGACCCGGCATTGAAATCGCCGGCGGCTTCGGACCGCTTGCTGGCAAAGTCTTCCGCATTGGCGTGATGGGGCCTCTGGCTACTGAAGAGAACGTGCAGTTCTTTCTGCAGGAGTTCAAGAAGGCTCTGAGTGCCGGGGGTTATTCGGTCTAGACTCACGGGGCGAGGACGAATGACGCTGAAGTCGGTAGACACGCTTCTTGACGTTTTGCATTTTGCCGACAGCCACACGGCGATTATCGTTCCCGAGCTTGGAATCCGTGTCACGTACAAATCGCTGCGGCAGCAGGTTGTGGCCATGGCGAACGCTTTGGCCTCCGCCGGCATACGCCGTGGCGATTCGGTTGCGATTGCGCTGCCGAATGGATTGCCTGCGATTGTCAGTTTTCTCGCTGCTTCCATCGCAGGCACCGCAGCACCTTTGAATCCTGCGTATCCCTACGAAGAGTTCCATTTCTTCCTCGGGGACACCAACGCGAAGATTTTGCTTTGTCCGCCGGTGGGCGCGGAGTTCGTACGTACTGCGGCGGCGGACCGCAAAATCCCCGCGCTCTCGGTAGAAATGAGTGAGCAGGGTGAAGTTCACCTGGCCGGCGCGCCTTCCGGCGCAACCGCGACCGCTCCTACTGCGGACGATATTGCGCTGGTCCTGCACACCAGCGGAAGTACGGGCCGCCCGAAGCGTGTTCCCTTGCGGCATTTCAACCTGGCAGTCTCCTCGGCAAATATTGCCAACACATACGCGCTGACCGGGGAGGATGTTTCGCTTTGCATCATGCCGCTGTTCCACATTCATGGGTTGATCGGCTCGACCATGGCAACTCTGCTTTCCGGTGGCACGGTGGTTGTTCCCACAAAATTCAACGCGCTTTCTTTCTGGCGTACGGTGCGGGAAAATCGCGTGACCTGGTATTCGGGCGTGCCGACCATGCACCAGTTGCTGCTGGCGCGGGCTCATCAAAAGCCGGCGGAAGCCGCCACTCTGCGTTTCATCCGTTCCTGCAGCGCGCCTTTGTCAGAGGAACTGATTCGCAAGATCGAGGATGTATTCGGTGTGCCCTTTGTGGAAGCCTACGGCATGACAGAAGCAGCCCACCAGATGACGTCAAATCCACTGCCGCCACGGCATAGCAAGCCGGGTTCTGTAGGAGTCGGCGCCGGCTTGCGCATCAGCATCATGGATAAGGACGGCAATCATCTCGGCACCGAACAGCGCGGCGAGATCGCGATTCAGGGTGCGAATGTATTTCGTGGGTACGAGAACAATCCGGAAGCAAATGCCCGCGCCTTTGTGAATGGATGGTTTCGCACTGGCGACCAGGGATTCCTGGATTCGGATTGCTATTTGCATTTAACCGGCAGGATCAAAGACATCATTATTCGCGGAGGCGAGAACATTGCGCCTCATGAGGTCGACGAGGTTTTGCTGAGGCATCCGGCAGTGGCAGCGGCAGTAACGTTCGGCTGCGTGCATCCCACGCTGGGCGAAGAAGTGGCTGCAGCCGTGGTTTTGCATGACCCGAATGGCGCCAGCGAATCTGAACTCATCAAACACTCTCGCGAGTTTCTGGCGGAATACAAATGTCCGAAAAAGATTTATCTGGTCGAGAGTATTCCCACCACCGCGACGGGGAAAATTCGGCGGCGAGCCGTCGCCGCAGCGCTCGCGGGTGAGCACGAATGAGATTTCTTATTGCCGGAGCGGGAGCAATTGGAGCTTACATCGGCGCGCGCATGGCGCATGCCGGCTTTGATGTCACGCTGTTCGCGCGCGGGCCGCATCTTCGCGCCATGCAGGAGCGCGGCGTGCAAGTGAAGAGCGATGAGGGAGATTTCGTGGCCCGGCCTCAGATCGCGGCTTCGCTCGAGGAAGTTGGTTCCGTGGATGTTGTGTTTCTAGGAGTGAAGGCGCATGCCTTGCCGCAGCTTGCGCCTCAGTTAAATGCAGTGCTCGGGCCGGAAACGACGGTGGTCAGCACACAGAATGGAATTCCGTGGTGGTACTTTCAGGGTTTCGGTGGTGAGTGGGAAGGGTTGCGGCTGGAGCGGATTGATCCCGGTGGCGTGATTTCCGCAGCTATCGAGGCACGGCGCGTGCTCGGCTCCATCATTTATTTCGCTACGGAGATTTCCGAGCCCGGAGTGATTCAGCATACCGAAGGCAATCGAATCACTCTTGGCGAACCCGATGGCACGCGCTCCGAGCGCATCCGTGCGATTGCTGAAGCGCTGATCGCCTCCGGTTTCCGATGCCCGATTACTGCGCGCATCCGGCACGAAATTTTTGTAAAGGTTCTTGGGAATGCTTCGTTCAATCCTGTAAGCGCACTCACACGGGCCACGCTGGTACAGATCGCACGCGATCCGGGAACGGCTCAAGTGATTCGCAGCATCATGCGGGAAGTTGAGGAAGTTGCGGGCAAATTGGGAATGGAGTTGCCGGTTTCCATCGATCAGCGCATCGCGGGCGCGGAAAAAGTGGGCGAGCATAAGACTTCGATGCTGCAGGACCTGGAAGCGGGGCGGCCAATGGAATTGGAAGCATTGGTGGGCGCTGTGGTGGAATTGGGCGAACGCGTGGGGTTGCCCATGACTTGCACCCGGACGGTGTACAGTTGTACAAAGCTGCTAGCAGAAAATGTGGCACGGCAGCGAGCACAATAGTGCGGAATACCAGTGTGCGGAAGACGGTGCAGAACACCAGAAAGTAAGCACCCGAAATTTTCTTCGTCGGCCCCATAAAAATATTTGCTCGGGGCTTGACAACGGGGGTATACTCCTCTGGTTTGCTGGTCCACTTATCAGACCACTTGGAGCGCAGCTTGGCAACGCCGGTCAAATCCGACTTCGAGGCAGTTCGCAAGAACAAAGTCTACGAAGAAGTTGCGAGGCAGATCGAGCGCTTGATCCTCAAGAAACTAAAGCCTGGCGACAAGCTTCCTTCCGAACGCGAACTGGCCGAGATGCTGCAGGTGAGCCGCAGCTCGATTCGAGACGCGATTCGCGGCCTAGAGCTGAGGGGTGTGGTTGAACCGCGGCAAGGGGCTGGAACGATCGTGCGCGAAGCCTCAGCCGACTCGGTGGTGAATCCTTTTGCCAACGCGCTGAAGCGTCGACGCGAAATGGTGAGCGAACTCCTGGATTTTCGCAAGATGCTGGAGCCGCCGCTGGCCGCGCGCGCCGCCACTCATGCCTCAGCCGACGAAATCTCAGAGATGGAAGAGATTCTGCAACGGCAGGAAGCCAAGCTTTCCCGCGGAGAAACGACCATCGGCGAAGATGCGGAATTCCATTACAGTGTGGCGCTGGCTTCCGGCAACAGCGTTGTGCTCAAGGTGCTGGACATTGTGATGGACCTGCTGCGCGATACGCGAGAACGATCGCTGCAGGTAGAAGGGCGGCCGCGAAAATCTCTGATCGGCCACCAGCGAATTTTAGCCGCGATTAAGCGTCAGGATGCCGAATCCGCAAAGGCGGCGATGCGGCGGCATATTGAAGACGTCGAAGAAATCGTGCTCGACGAGTTTTGATCGATTGCGCCTGCGAGTCTGAGGAGTTATTGGATTGACTGGTCTGGTAAACGACATGGCGGGTGCAGCCATCGCGTCTCGCGATCCAAATCACGTGGAGAAGGAAAGCAAGCCATCGACCCCGGCGGCAACGGTGAAACTCCGTGTTGCCGAGGCACACGTAGAGGACATCGGCCACGCCATTGCGCGAATTGCGCCCTGCGATCTGCTGCGCATCGGCGCGCAAGCCGGTGATGTGCTGAAGATCACCGGGGGCACGGTAGGAGTGGCGCGCGCTGAACTTTCCGATGACGGGCACGAAGGCATGATCCAGATCGATGGCACCTGCCGCAGCAATTGCAGTGCGGGATTGCAGGAGCAGGTGAGTGTGGCGCGCAGCGAAAGTGAACAGGCGGTGGCCGTTCGTCTATCGCCGTTGTGGGTGGGGGCTGCACCCGCAACTATCGCGCCAGATCGCATGCTCGAAGATTTGGTCGGCGTTCCGGTGGTTGCGGGCAGCGTGGTGCGCGTGCCGACATTCGCTAAAGCGGTGAACTTCCAGGTGGTGCGCACGATTCCCTCGGGGCCTGTCGTCATTGGGAAGCGCACTGACATTCGGGTGGTGGAAGGCGAGCAGACGGCGGCGCGCGCTCCGGCGGTCTCCTACGAAGATATTGGCGGCCTGGAGCGTGAAGTTGCGCGTGTACGCGAGATGGTCGAGTTGCCGCTGAAATATTCCCGCATCTTCGAGCGTCTGGGAATTCTCGCGCCCAAGGGAGTGTTGCTGTATGGTCCGCCGGGCACGGGCAAAACTCTGCTGGCACGCGCCGTGGCTGCCGAGAGCCGGGTGCATTTCATTCATCTTAACGGCCCTGAGATCATGCGGAAGTTTTACGGTGAGAGTGAGGCCAAGCTCCGCGAGGTATTCGAAGAAGCGGCGCGGCATGCACCGGCGATTCTGTTTATCGACGAGATCGATGCTGTTGCGCCGAAACGCACCGAAGTTGCCGGCGAGGTGGAGAAGCGCGTGGTGGCGCAGCTTCTCAGCTTGATGGATGGATTTGTGGCGCGCGGACAAGTGATCGTGATCGGGGCAACGAATATTCCTGAAGTGCTCGATCCGGCGCTGCGGCGTCCCGGCCGCTTCGACCGCGAAATCGAGATCGGCGTGCCGAACACGCAGGCGCGGCTGCAGATTCTCAAGATTCACACGCGCGCCATGCCGTTGGCGGCTGACGTCGATTTGCAAGAGATTGCTGAGCACTCGCACGGCTTTGTTGGCGCCGATCTCGAAGCGTTAGGGCAAGAAGTTGGCATGATTGCCTTACGCGGCTTTCTCTCGGCTTTTCCGCTGCAGACTGACGGTGTGGCTTCTGCGGAACTGGGAACGCTGCAGGTAACGCGCGAAGATTTTCTAGCCGGCTTGAAGGAAGTAGAGCCTAGCGCGACTCGTGAATTTTTTATTGAGAAGAGCAACTCGACGTTTGCATCTCTCGGCGGTCTTGACGAGGTGAAGCGGCTGCTCGATGGCGTCGTCGAGCATTCGCACGTGCACGACGAGATTTATGAGCAGGTTGGACTCGCGCCGCCGCGGGGCATTCTGCTGGTCGGACCTTCGGGCACTGGGAAGACCGCAATGGCACGGGCTCTCTCAGGTGAGAAGCAGATTCCGCTGATCGCGATTGACGGCCCGCAACTGTATTCGAAGTGGCTGGGAGAATCGGAGCGAGCGCTGCGTGAAGTTTTCAAAAAGGCGCGGCGGGCGGCGCCTTGCATTTTGTTCTTCGATACGATTGATGCGGTCGCTCCGAAGTTTGGCGCCGATCAATTTGGTACCGACGTTTATCAGCGAATTCTCAGCCAGCTCCTGCGTGAGATCGACAACTTGCGCGACGTTAAAGGCGTAATTCTGCTAGCAGCCACCAATCGTCCAGAGCGGGTAGATCCGGCGCTGCTGCGCAGCGGGCGCTTTGATTACATACTCTCGTTCTGCAAGCCCGATGCGGCCGAACGTGCCGCCATCATGCGGCTTTGCTGTGGGCGCGTTCCGCTGGCGCGCGACGTCGATTTCGATGAATTCGCCGACCGGATGGAAGGGTTTACCGGCGCGGACATTGAAAGCTTGTGCAAGAAGGCAACGCTCCTGGCGATTGTGGAATTTCAGGATGGCCGCCGCCGTGCGCCTTTCGTCGTCTTGCGGAACGATTTTCTGAGCGTTCTTGAGCCCGAGCGCGGTGGTTCGAGGCAACCGAAACTAACCAGCGCGTCGAGCAATGGCGCCGGGTGGTTGTGTCCAGATGGATCGGATTAAGTAACGAAGCAACGTAATTCAGTGACGTAATTATGCAATGACATTATGTAACGGCGAGGTTTGATCATGAGTTATACGGAACTTACAGTCTGGACGCGCGGCATCATCATGGACAAAGAAGGCCGCGACATCGTCAATTCTATTTCGGCGTCTGCCCGCATCGAAGGCAAGCACGCTCAGGCAATGGAGAATTACGTCGATAACCCGGATCGCACCAACTGCCCCACGCGCAAATATTGCCGCGTGAGTGACGAGATTATTGAGAACGAACTTACCTATGAAAACGAGCAGCCGAACATCATCGTGCTGGTCGAAGGCACCATGGTCAAGGGCTGGGACTACATGCGCGGCATGCCTCCCGGCGGAACGCTGGTGATTAACACGCATTACACGCCGGAGTACATGATCCGCTTCGTGCCCGGCCCGGAGCGGCTCAAGCAGCTCGTCTGCGTGGACGCCGCCAAGATTGCGGATCACAAATGGCTTTACTACCGGCTCGGCGAGCTTGGTCTCGACCGGCTTTCAACCGAAGGCGCGGCTGAGCGCAATAAATCGATTGCACCTGACATCGCCGCTCCGCTGATTGCCGCAGTGGTAAAGACTACGGGCATCGTCAAGATGGAAACGATCGAGCCCATGATTGCAAATAAAAAAGCATTTGAAATCGCACTGCAAGAGCTGCACATTATGCCGCTGAATCCAGTGGCCGCGTAGGAAGGATTTTATGTCGACAAAAGGCACACATATTCCCGATCGTCTCAAGATTCCATTCGCCGGTATCACCCCGGCGCCAACTCAGGAAAAAGGCCAGGATCTGTTCCCTACCGGCAACTGGCGCTCGATTAGACCCGTCTATCGCGACAAGTTGCCACCCTGCAACAACGCTTGCGGCACCAATGAAAAAATTCAGGGCTATCTCGACCTGGTGAAGCGCGGCAAGTATCTGGATGCCTATGCGCTCATCAAGGAAGACATGCCGTTTCCGTCGGTGACGGGCCGCGTGTGCTACCACCCATGCGAGCAGGCGTGCAACCGCGGAAAGTACGATGAGGCCATTTCGATTCGCGCGGTCGAGCGCTTTCTCGGCGATCTCGGTCAGGCGCTAACGCATGACGTGGTTAAACCTGGAAAGCCGAATGGCAAGAAAGTCGCCGTTGTGGGATCGGGTCCTGCTGGTCACAGCGCTGCGTATCAGCTCGCGCGCCTCGGCTACAAAGTTACGATCCTTGAGAAATCGCCGAAAGCGGGCGGACTCAATCGCGGCGGAATTCCGGACTGGGTTCTCCCGCAGAACGTTCTGGATCGCGAGATCGAGAGGCTCGAACAACTCGGGATCACGATCAAGACCAATGTGGAAGTCGGCAAGGACGTCACCTGGGATGATTTGAAAAAAGATTATGACGCCTGCGTGCTGGCCGTCGGCCTCACTGAACCGAACAGCGTTCGCGCTGAAGGCGAGGATAAGGCCGGCGTACTTTACGGACTTCCCTTCCTGCGCGATATCGGCATGGGTACCTCGAAAGTGAAGCTGGGCGCGCGCGTGGCCGTGATCGGCGGGGGAAATACCGCGATCGATTGCGCTCGTGAAGCGCTACGGCAGGGCGCTGTGGAAGTGACCATGATCACGGTGGAGGCGCATCCACAGGAGATGCCGGCTGTCGCCGGAAGATCTGCACGACATGCTAGAGGAGGGCGTTGAGCTGGTGCACGGGCGCGCGGTGACCGCGGTGCTCGGCAACGGCAAGGTGGAAGCGTTGCAACTGCATCCGGCACGCTTCTCCGGAGCGATCAACGCTTCGCCAATCACGATCGATCGCGATGCCGCGGCTGAGCGCTTCCCTGTCGACAACGTAATCATCGCGGTCGGGCAGCGGGCGGCGCTCAAGTGGCTGCCGGATGAGTTCAAGAACGAGCGCGGCACCATCAAGATCGACAAGTTCGGACGTCTCGGCGACACCAACTTTTTTGCCGCCGGCGACATCGTGCAACTCGGCTCAGGTCAGCCGCTGATGGTCGTGAATGCCGTTGGCGACGGTAAGCGGGTTGCGTTCAATCTGGACAAGGTGATGCGCGGAGAGAAGTTGCAGCCGCGGACAATTGCGGTCGACGTCATCTTCGATCTGAATCGCATGAACATGACGTACTTCCCGCACTTCCCGCGCGTGCAGCAGGATCTGCTGCCTCCATCAACGCCGCAAGAAGACGCAGGACGA
The DNA here is from genome assembly GCA_963838015.1 of uncultured Acidobacteriaceae bacterium. Lineage (GTDB taxonomy): Bacteria > Acidobacteriota > Terriglobia > Terriglobales > Acidobacteriaceae > Sulfotelmatobacter. The sequence goes on from CAWIPG010000006.1 coordinate 115,901, forward strand.
AGTAATTCAGGCGTTCTCGGAAGAGCAGGCGGTTGAAGAAGCCGGACGCTGTTTCAGTTGCGGCACTTGCAACGCTTGCGACAACTGCTACCTGGTTTGTCCCGAGCCGTGCATTGCGCGTCCGGAGCGGTCGAACGGCCTGTACAAGATTCTGGTCGACTACTGCAAAGGATGCCGCGTGTGCATTGAGGAATGTCCAACGGGATGCCTCGAAGGCGTGCCGGAGCTCGACTTCGATACCGGCGTGGTGCGCATGGATACGGCGTTCGCCATCTCGCCCGGATTGCATGGACGGCAGGCGGAAGAACTGAGAAACCTGGGCGACCGGGCGGCAAAGAACATTTAGAGATTGGAGCTAGATATCATGGCAACGCTTACCGCAAGCAAAGAAGAGAACGGTGCGAATCAATGGCTGCGTCGCCTCGGCGCAGGCGGCTAAATATGCCGATGTCGATGTGATCGCCGCTTACCCGATCCGTCCTTACACGGCGACCATGATGGCGCTGGCGCAGATGGTGGCTAACGGTGAACTCGATGCCGAGTACATCGTGGCCGATAGCGAGCACTCGCAGTTGAGCATCGCGCACGGCGCTGCGTCGGCGGCGCGCGCGTTTTCACCGGCAGCTCGGGCGTCGGCGTGCAATTTGCGTATGAACTTTATTCGCCGATCTCGGGCAGCCGTATGCCGGTGCAGATGATGATCGCCGACCGCACACTCGATCCGCCGGGCGATTTCGGTTCCGAGCATACCGATGCGCTCTCCACTCGCGACATGGGCTGGATCATGGGATGGTCTTGCGACGCGCAGGAGGCGTTTGATAATCATCTGATCGCTTATCGCATCGGCGAGGATCCGCGAGTACTTTTGCCGCAGATGGTTTGCCAGGATGGTTTTTTCGTCTCTCACATCACAGGCGACGTGGAGTTGCCCGACACTGGGCAGGTAAAGGAATTTCTGCCGCCGTACAAGCATCCTTATCCACTCGATCCGCGGCATCCGGTATCGCACGGGCCGCAGATCATGCCGGAGCAGGGTCCGCCGTTGCAGTTGGAGCGGGCACGCGCCATGGAAGAATCGATGGCGGTGATCGAGGAAGTGCACGACGAGTTCGCGAAGATCTTTGGCCGCAAATACGATCCGTGGATTGAAGAGTACATGACCGATGACGCCGAGGTGGTCTTCTTCCTGCAAGGCGCGCACGCGGTGACGGCGCGATTCGCGATTCAACACATGCGCGAGCGCGGATTGAAAGTCGGCATGGTGCGGTTGCGAACGATTCGGCCCTATCCAACCGAGCGCGTGCGGAAGTCTCTGAGCAAGTTTAAAGTCGTTGGCGTGATTGAGACCAACATGGGGCTCGGCAGCGTTAGCAGCGGCGGGCGTGTTATATGCCGAGGCTGCGGCTGCGCTCTACGAAAGTCAGAAGCGTCCGCTGGTGCTGTCATTCATGGCGGGCATGGGCGGTGAAGCGATCGTGCTGAAAGAGTTCTATTGGATGACGGAAAAAATGCTGGATGCGCAGCGACGCGGCAAGATTGAAAAGCGCACCCACTGGGTTGGATTCGAAGAGTAAGATTTTGCGAAGCGGAGTTCGGATTAATTTGCAGACCGATCTGATAATAGCTTGAGGAGCGTTCGATAGCCTGCGATTGGAGAACTGATATGGCAACCATCGAAGTTCAGCGGCAGTTATTGCCGATTCTCGACAGCCCGAACCAGGGCGCGCGCTTCTACAATCCGGAACTGCCATCGTCGGAGCCGTTCGTTCCCGGCCATCGTACCTGCGCTGGCTGCGGGCCTTCGATTCAATACCGAATGACGAGCAAGGCCGCGGGCGACAATACGATCCTGGTCGGGCCCGACTGGCTGCATGTATGTCGCGAACAGTTCTTATCTGTGCACGCCCTACAACGTGCCGTGGGCGCATACGCAGATTGGCAGCGCGGGCAGCTTTACGGCAGGCGTGGCCGCCGCGTATGAAGCCATGATCCGCAAAGGCAAGTGGAAGGGAAAGTTTCCGAACATTATCTGCGAAGCGGGCGACGGCAGCGCGTCCGACATCGGACTCGCGTCGATTTCCGGCGCGCTCTATCGCAATCACGACTGCCTGATCATCTGCTACGACAACGAGCAGTACGCCAACACCGGTATTCAGGCGTCTTCGCGTACGCCGTACGGCGGCATGACGACGTTCTCGCCTCCCGGTCCCGAAGTTCCCGAAGGCAAGAAACTGTATCCCAAGGATCTGGCGCGCATGATGGCGGCTGGGCATCCACACTGCTATGTGGCGACCGCGAGCGTGGGCTATCCCATCGACTTGATGAACAAAGTTCGCAAGGGACTCAACCACAAAGGTGCTGCGTACCTGATGGTCTACACGCCATGCCAGAAGGGCTTCGTATATGAGACGCCGCGCTCGATCGATCTGGGCCGGCTGGTGGTGGAATGCGGACTGTATCCGATGTGGGAGTGGAATCCTGAGAAGCGCGCTTTTGATTACAGCTTCCGTCCGGCGAGCATGCGGCCGGTGTCGGAGTATCTGAAGCTGCAGGGACGTTTTGGCCATCTGCACGCCGAGCACATCGCCAACTTGCAGAAGTTTGCCAACGAGCAATGGCGGATGATGGGTGTCCAGTTGCCCGAAGCTTTGATCCAGGCGGCGGACGCGAAAAATCTTACCAACATGGCGGCTGCGGCAGAAGCCGCAGCGGTGGCGGAAACTGTATGAACACTAAGACAAGTGCTCCTATTCATCCAGTCAGCCCGAACCCGAAGTTGAGCCCGAGGGACAGGAAAGTTACATTGTCACCGAAGGCAAGAAGCGCGGCTCCACGCGCGACGTGCGTCCGGAAGCGGCGTATGACCGCTACTACACCGTGCTGCGCGTGCACGGCGGCGACGCGATCCTCACCGATAACTGGCACACGAACGAAGTGCTGAACCATGCCCGCAACAATTTCGAAGGCGTCACGTTTGCCATGCGCACGCTGGAGGCATGGGGCGCGATGATCGAGAACGATCAACGCGCCTACTACACCGCTGGCGGGCGAATTTGGGTGATGGATCTCGGAGACCCTGCGGAAGGGCAAGAAGAAGGCGAGCTGCCGGGCACCGGGCGCGCGGCAAGAAGTAGGATGACGAGTTGCGCCGCATCCTGCTGATTGACGACACGCCGGAGATTGCCGAGTTGCTGACGTTCTCGCTGCGCGACCTCGGATATGAGGATTCGCGCGGGATACACCAGCGCGGTCAATGAGTTGGTTGTCGGAGCAGCGCGCCGAAGCCGTTGTGCTCGATTGCTCCGCCTACGACATGAGTGAGTCGCTCTTCGACGCGGTGCGTCATCACCCGAATCACGCCGAGTTCCCGTCGTCATCATCAGCGACACGCCGGAGCTGGCGGACACCAGCCTGCGTTCGCGAAAGGCGCGAAAAGTATTGCTGGTTCCGAAACCGTTTACGGGCGCTCAGGTTGGAAAGCGCTGGCCCAGTTGCTTACGTTGAATAATAAAATATGCCCTTGTGGAGCATGGACGATTGGCAATTCCTTGAGCGCGAGGTCGTCACCGACCCGAAGGGTAAGCGATGGACCGTCGCTCTCATGGATGTGCTGGGTCAGCAAGGCGATCCGGACATGCCGAACAAGCTGCTCGAATTGCAATATTCAACGGGGCGCTATTTCACCTTGATCTATGCGGACGGTGGGGCGCTACAGCGGGAACGCGGCTATGCCTCGCTACCTGAGGCTACGAATGCGTTTGGGAATCTGCTGGTGGGTGTAATCGACGGGAGTGTTGATCCGTCGCAGCCAGTGTTTCGGGAAAACCTGGACGATTAGCTTCCGTTGAGACCCTTAGGGGCAGAAGCCCTCATCTTTATTGGCTCTTAGGCGGCACGACTGAAGTTGTGCCCTTCCCGATCCTAATTTATGACAGCTTTTACTTTTTTCACGGCTAGCGGCCCGGATCCAGATCCCTCATGATGACGTGAAGCACCTGGCCTGTGGTTTTCGCATCGCGCTCGGTAACAAGTTCTGTGAGGCCGCCTTCGTTGTCAGTGCGATCTCGATAAGCGCGAGCGATGGCTGGCAGCCGGGCGCAGCCGCTGCGAATCAACCCTGCCTTTTCCGCAACCGTGAGTCGCGTCTCGAACGACCAATCGGAAATCTTCTCGGCGGGCGCGCCCGATGCAATCAGCGCACTCAGCCCTTTATGTTCCAGGGCATCGGTGACGATGGCCTCAAGGATTCCGGACGAAGTAAGCAGAGCCGAGTTATAGTCGGCTTGCTCAAGAGCCTGCGGCTGTCGGTGTAGGCGCGCTCCAGAACCGGCCGGAGTTCGATGTTGTGAACGAATTCGAAGCGGCGCGGAGCGGGCGCTTCCGAGGATGCGGAAGCTGCGGAGCTACCATCCATTTGCGAGAGCGTGGCCGTGGCCTGATCAAGAACGCCTAGCAAGCGCTCGACGATCTGCGCCGGTGCCGCGCCTTCTACCGCCTGGCCATCTGCTGCACGCATCAGGAAGGCTCCGCTGAACGACCGGGCCAGCCAATGGGCCTTGCTGCCGCCGGAAAGCTGATTAATGGTTACGCCGCAATCTTCCTGCCAGCGGCGAGTGGCGGCGATTGCCGATGGGTCGAGGGGTTGGCCGCGAGGGCATCGCGCAACTCGCGCCCGCGGCGCTTCAGACCCTCTAGGTGGGTCAGATAGGTTTCGATCTGCGCTCGCACGCTCTCATCCATGGGGTCACTCGCTTACCAGTTCCACGAGAATCTCAGTTTTGCGCGCTTCAGTTAGTAACGCATCTTTTACGCGTTTCTTGAGCGCGAAAGTATTGACAGCCGCTTCGGGAGCGTGTTACAGTCCGTGCCGCAAGTGGTTCGGTCAGCGGACCAGTATACCAGAGCTCGGGGGACCGAACTGACTGCAGCCCCGACGGCGGGCTGGTTATTGTGCTGAGCATTTTGCCGAACAACGTGGTTCCAGCAGTGCGCTATTGACGTCTACCGCGCCGTGGAGGTAACACCTTATGGCTGATTCTCCGGCCTCCTTGATTCATCCCTCGCGTATTCCTAATCGTTGGATCCAGCTCACTGCGGGCATCATGGCAATGATGGCGATCGCGAACCTGCAATACGCCTGGACTCTCTTCACCAAGCCCATTCAGGCACACCTCCACGTCTCGCTCGAAGCCGTGCAGGACCTTTACCATATTCGTCGCACTGGAAACCTGGCTCGTGCCTTTTGAAGGATATCCTGGTGGATCCATCGGGCCCCGGTTCATGTTGGGCGTGGGATCGATCATGGTGGGCTTGGGTTGGGTCGGATCCGGCAAGGTTGAGACGATCAACGCTTTGTACTTTTGGTATGGCGTGGGCGGCGTGGGCGCTGGCATTGTGTACGGTGGCGCAATCGGGAACGCGTTGAAGTGGTTCCCCGACCATCGCGGCCTCTGCGTCGGCTTCACTGCCGGAGCTTTCGGCATGGGTACTGCGACCACGATCTCACCTATTGCCGACATGCTGAAGACCTCGGGCTATCAGCACACGTTCATTGTCTGGGGATCATCCAGGGCGTGGTGGTGTGGCGTGCGCTCTCTTTCTGCCAGGCCGCCGGTGGGATGGACGCCGCCAAACTGGAAGGCGAAGGTGGCGAAGATCAAAGCCAAGGTAAACACCTCGCCATCGACCTGACACCATGGGAGATGATGCGCCAGCCGTCGTTCTACATCATCTACGTCATGATGACCATGCTGGCGTTCGGCGGGCTGGTGGTCACTGCGCAACTCAACCCGATGGCATCTTCTTACCACGTCGATAAAGTGGTTGTGCCTTCGGAATGACCGCAGTGGTGGTGGCCATCACAGTAGACCGCTTCTAAACGGGTTCACCCGTCCGTTCTGGGGATGGGTGTCCGACCATATCGGACGGGAGAATGCCATCTTCATCGCTTTCGTTCTGGAGGCGATCGCGGTATATGCCCTGCTCCAGTTGATTAACCGTCCGGTCTGGTTCGTTGTCTTGTCAGGACTGTGCTTCTTCGCGTGGGGCAATATCTTCTCATTGTTCCCGTCGATAACCGGTGACCTTTACGGCAAGAAGTGGGCGACCACCAACTACGGAATCGTATACACCGCTAAAGGAGTGGCCGCTGCCTTCGCGGGGCCCGGCGCTGCGTGGCTGTTCTCCAAGACCGGCTCGTGGACGAAAGTTTTCTGGGCGATGATCGTCTGCGATCTGGTGGCCGCATTCATGGCGTTGTTGTGGCTGAAGCCGATCGCTGCACGCGTGGTCAGAAACTCGGAACTCGGCCCCTCGGTCGCCCCTAACCAAACCATGGCGCCGCCCGTAAAAGCGCGAGGGGTGGCATAGGATTTTACTCGATCAAGGCTAAGCTATCGCTTCGCCGCCTGAAGGCGCTCTTCGAGAGCCTTTACTTCGAGTTTCAATCCTTCAGGAAGACGGCTGCCGAAGAGCGCAAAGTGCTCCCGGATCGATGGTAGCTCGCCCAGCCAGCCGTCTATATCGACGCTGAGCAATTCAGACACGTCCGCGTCGGCATATTCAAGCCGCTGGTATCCAAATCCGCAGCCTCGGGAATTCGTCCGATCGGAGTGTCGTTGGCATGCACTTTGCCGTCGCAGCGTTCAAAGATCCATTTCAATACGCGGCTGTTCTCGCCATAGCCCGGCCATAGAAACTTTCCGGTCTGATCCTGGCGAAACCAGTTGACGTAGAAAATCTTGGGCAGCTTCCTCGCGCCGGAGCGTTCTCCCATCTTGAGCCAGTGCGCAAAATAATCGCCCATATGGTAACCGCAGAAGGAAGCATCGCCATGGGATCGTGGCGTAACTGCCCAACTTTTCCTGTGATGGCAGCAGTCGTCTCACTGCTGACCGTTGCTCCCAGGAACGTGCCATGCTGCCAATCGAAAGCTTCGGTGACCAAGGGGACAATCCCCGCGCGCCGTCCGCCAAATAGAATTGCATCGATGGGCACACCACGCGGGTCTTCCCACTCTGGAGCGATTACCGGGCACTGGCTGGCAGGAACCGTAAACCGCGCGTTGGGATGCGCCGCTTTCCGTCCCGACTCCGGGGTCCAGCGCCGCCGCAACCAGTCGAGAGCGTGCGCCGGCTTCTCATCGGTCATCCCTTCCCACCAAACGTCGCCATCGAGCGTCATGGCGCAATTGGTGAAGATCGCGTTTTTGGTGATGCTGAGCATGGCGTTGGCGTTCGACTTCATGCTCGTGCCGGGAGCTACGCCAAAGAAGCCGTACTCCGGATTGATGGCATAGAGCCGGCCATCCGCGCCGATTTTCATCCACGCAATGTCATCCCCGATGGTTTCCACCTTCCAGCCGGGAAGCGTCGGGATCAGCATCGACAGATTGGTCTTTCCGCACGCGGAAGGAAATGCCCCGGTCACATACTTCGCCTGACCCGAGGGGCTGGTCAGCTTCAGGATCAGCATGTGCTCGGCCATCCAGCCTTCATCGCGCGCCTGCACCGAGGCAATGCGCAGGGCGTGGCACTTCTTGGCCAAGAGAGCATTGCCGCCGTAACCGGAACCATACGACCAGATTTCCCGCGTCTCGGGGAAATGGCAGATGTATTTATTTTCGGCGTTGCAGCGCCAGGTCGAGTCTGCCTGATTGGGACCAGAGGGGCGCCGACCGAATGCAGTCCGCGCACAAATTCGCCGCTTCCTCCGAGAACATCGAGTACCTGGCTCCCAACGCGGGTCATAATGTGCAGGCTGACGACGACGTATGTCGAGTCTGTAATCTCCACGCCGATCTTCGCGGTCGGCGATCCGACGGGACCCAGACTGTAGGGAACGACATACATGGTGCGGCCCGTCATCGAGCCCGCGAACAGCCCGGTTAGCTTTTGCTTCATCTTCGCCGGATCTTCCCAATTGTTGGTCGGGCCGGCCTCTTCTTTGGTTCGCGAGCAAATAAAAGTCTTATCTTCAACGCGAGCCACGTCCGCAGGGTCTGATCGCACCAGCACACTGTTCGGGCGCTTCGCCGCATCCAACGGAATCGCGATCCCGCTGAGGATCAGGAATCGCAGCATTGACCGTGTTCCTCGGACGAACCATCGCACCAATAAACCCGGTCAGGTTGGCACATCTGGGCCATTTCCTTGACCCAACGCTCGACCCCGGCACGGCCATGATTACTCGATGCTGCATCAACTTCCATTGTGATAGTTGCCATAGGAGTTCTCTAAGAAAAACGAATTAGGGACGATCTCAATTTAAGCCTCCGAGACAGTAGACCTATACAAGGCAGTGTCGTACTAGCGGACATACCACTAATATTCTCTCGTACTTAGGGAGATTATTCCAGCTTAGGATGCGGCGGCCTTGCCCAAAAAGGCACACTCGACATGCTAACTTTTCGTCCTTGACTTCTACTTGCTATGTTGGGGGTTATCCTCGCCGACGACCAACTGATTCTGTTCGCCCAGCCCCTGGATGCTGAGCCTTATCTGGTTCCCCGCTTTCAAATAAACCGGAGGCTTTCGTCCCATGCCCACTCCGGGCGGAGTGCCAGTGGAAATGATGTCTCCGGGTTGCAGGCTCATGAACCGGCTCACGTAGCTCACAAGCTGGCGGACGCCAAAGATCATGGTGCGCGTCGATCCGTTCTGGTAACGATGGCCGTCCACTTCGAGCCACATATTCAGATTTTGCGGATCAGGGATTTCGTCGGCTGTCACCAGCCACGGCCCTATCGGACCGAAAGTATCCGCGCTTTTGCCCTTTACCCACTGTCCGGTGCCTTCGAGTTGAAAGGCGCGCTCCGAGAGATCGTTGACGGCACAATAGCCGGCCACGCATGACATTGCGTCGGCCTCACTGACATATTTTGCGGGCGCTCCAATAACCACGCCTAACTCAACTTCCCAGTCCACTTTGGTGCTGCCCCTCGGAAGCACGATGTTGTCATTCGGCCCACAGATGGCGGAGGTGGCCTTCATGAAGATGATGGGCTCGCTCGGAATTTTCATGCCCGCTTCCGCTGCGTGATCGGAGTAATTCAATCCGATGCAAACAAATTTGCCGGCTCGATCCACGCACGGCCCAAGCCTGGACGTTCCTGGCACGATCGGCAGTTTCGTAAGGTCAATGCTTTTCAGAGACGCGAGAGCTGCGGGCAATAGAAACTCACTCGTAATGCCGGGGACTGTCCCTGATAAATCGCGGATGCGTCCATCGGAATCGAGTATCCCTTGCTGTTCCCGGTGAGGCGGTCCATAGCGTATGAGCTTCATGCTGTCTTCATTTCTATGTATGCATTCTTGAGTCGCGAGATTATTTTTTGACGCGGTTCACCAACGCGCATTCAGTTTATCGAGAGCGCGCTTCAATTCTTCCAGCTTCTGTCCCGCTTCGCCGAGTTTGCCTTCTGCCGTCAAGCGTTGATAGTCGGCGAGATCTTTGGTGGCTTCGGCGATGAGCGCATTGAGGTCCTGAGCAGGCTGAGGTGACGAAGCACCCGGCGCGCTTCGCGCCGCCTCCGCAGGGGCTGCGCTGGAGGGCGGTGATGAAGCGGTCAAAGACGAAACTGCTCCGCCAAAAAGCGAAGCCATCGCCGATTCGAAAGTTGGTCCGTAGGCTAGCCGATCCTGCAGCGCGAGCACGACCAGGCGCAATTCCGGCATCGGGCTTCGCTCCGCCTGCAAGTAGATCGGCTCAGCGTACAGAAGGGCGCGGCCGGTTGGAATCACCAGCAGCGCGCCGCGCCTTACGTGCGAGCCTTGCTGATTCCACAACGTTAATTGCCCGGAGAGTTGCGCGTTCTGATCAATGCGCGCCTCGATTTGCAGCGGCCCGTCGACCAGCTTCGTCTTGGGAAAGTTGTAGACCACTGATGAGCCGTATTGCGATCCATCGCTGCGTCCGGCGATCCAGCCGATCAGATTATTCCGGTTGGCAGGCGTGAACGGGAGAATTCCGACGAACTCCTCGCCGGTTTCGCCCGGCAATTTCATCAGCACATAATTCGGCTGAATCTCCTGCGTGGTTTGCTGACCGCCCTCGCTCATGCCAACTTCGGTGGCAACTGTCCACAAATCTTCGCGGTTGTAGAACGCCTCCGGATCAGTCATGTGATAGAGGCTGTAAACTTCGGCTTGCAGTTTGAGCAACAGTTCGGGGTAGCGCACATGCTTGCGCAGTCCCGGCGGCATCGCCGACGCATCTTTGAACAAGCTTGGGAAAATGCGTCGGTAGGCGGCGACAATGGGATCTTCCGAATCAAAAACATAAAATGTTGTCGTGCCATCGTAAGCGTCGATGACCACCTTGACGCTGTTGCGCATGTAATTGATGGAATTGTTGCCGAGCTGGTAGTGGGTCGAGTAGGGATAGCTGTCGGAAGTCGTGAAGGCATCCATGATCCATGAGAGCCGGCCATCGTCGCCGAGGACGATGTATGCATCCGGATCGTAAGTAAGGAAGGGCGCTAACGTGGACACACGATCGCGGATATTACGCCGCATGAGCAACCGGCTGTCGCCGTTCACGTCATCGCTGAAGGGCAGCTTCGCTAGATCGTCCTGATCGAGCGCGATGATCATGCGGCGCAGGAAACCGCCGATCACGATGCCGCCGTTGCCTTCGTAGGAAGTGAGATTGTTGCTCTCGCCCTGCGGGTAGTTAAATTCTTTCTGCCGCGTCTTCACATAAACGTCGGTGTTGGTCATTTCGCCGAAATAAATTTCCGGACGCGTCACATTCAAACCATGCACGGTGCTTTGCACCGGCATGTTGCTCAAAATCAGCGTGGGAAGCCCTTCCGGCGTGAACCCATTGACTGGGTTCATGGTGACGCCGTAGCCATGGGTATAGATCAGCTTTTCGTTAATCCAGTTTTGGCTGCTCTCCGGGAGCTTATCGACGTTCAGCTCGCGCGCAGCCAGCATCACTTCGCGAGTGGTGCCATCGATGTTGTAGCGATCGATATCGATATCGGGAAAATCGTAGTAGGTGCGGATTTCCTGAATCTGGCGCAGCGTGTCCTGGAGCGCGCGCCAATCCCAGAGCCGGATGTTCTGCAGTGTAGCCTGATTGTTCGCCGCATCGGCTGCCTCCACGGTGGTTTCAGCGGGAAACTCGCGCTGCGCGACACGGTTCAATCCGTAGGCCTGCCGCGTCAATTCGGTGTTGAAGACGATATAAGGCTTCTCTCGAACCAGTTCGTTGGGCTTAACAATAAAGTTGTTCACATACCAGCCGACGATTTGAACGGCAACGAAACAAACCGCCGCCGGAGCAATCGCTGCGATCAGCCAGCGCCCGCGTTGCAGCCGCACGGCGTTGATGAATGCAATCACCGCACCAAGAACAAGCGCCGCGCAAACGACGAGCATTCCGGTGAGCGTGATGTGTGCGTCAGTGTAGGTAATGCCGCCGAAGATAGTGTGATCCTCGAGCAACAGCTCGAAGCGGCCGATATAGGCACGCATGGCGAGGATCAGCAGCAGGAAGGCAAATGTGACGGAGAGCCCGCGCCATGGCAGCGTGACGTTGCGGCTCAGTCGCCCGGCGAGCATGCGGCTTCCGCCTGTAATAAGGATAAAGAAGCCTGCGACCAGACAAGTAACCACGGCGAGCATAAGCAGCCAGCCCGTGATGAACTGCCACGCGGGCAGCGTGAATAGAAAGAAGTTGAGCGGCCTGCCAAATATCGGGTCGACGAACCCACCGGCGGAAGGCGCGTACAAATAGAGCGCGAGCGTGGGCCATTCCGCCATCATGCTGGCGCCAGCCACGGCGGCGATAACGAGAGAGATGCCGAGACCTGCGATGCGCAGCACCGGCTCTACCGGCAACTTCAGCGGCTGGCCTCCAATATAAATTGTGTGGCCGCTTGGCAAATCCGGGAGATGCGCCCGCTTTAGGACCAGAAACGATCCGTAGAGAATGATAAACGTGGCTGCGGCGAAAACTGCAAAGACTTCCGACTGCAGACTTAGCGTTTTAAAAAAAACATCCGCAAAGCCAAGCGACCGGAACCAAAGCAGGTCCACGTAGTAGGACAACACTGCGCCGCCGCCGAAGAAGATCACGGCAAAAATCGCAAGAATAATAAGAAGACGACCACGACTGCGCTGGCTGCGCCGGAAGTATTGGGGGCGGCCAGTCAATCGACTCAGGCATTGTTTTCGTTCACTCCGTTCGTCATTCGCATGATACTCCGTTCACCGGCATTTTTTTTGTCCTTGCCGACTCTCACAAGAGCGTGACGGTCTCGCCATGGCTTATGATCACTATTAGCAATTTTGATTGGACTCGGTTTGAATGTGAACCTAAAGTTAGTCGTAGGCTTTTGGAGCGCGCGCAAAACACAAAAACAGCCATGGACGTTTGTGGAGCACATGGCGGCGCCCGATGGTTTTTGCGGGATAGAGATATCTAAATAGGTGCTCCGACGGACGTGACCAACAGTACTGACCAAAAAATGAAAGGGTGCGAATAAAATTGGGGATGGAACCAGAGAGCCTGGAATTGGAAGAAAATCACGACGGAGTTCAGGAGTTGGAAGGAACCGGTCTAGCACGCGATGTGACGCACGTCCTCACACTGGAGGAGATCGCCAATCTCGCGGCGGAGGAAGGCCAACCCGCCGAGACGCTCATGAACGTCGTCGCCTTGATTGCCAAGCGATTTCAGACTGAAGTGTGTTCGGCCTATCTGCTCGAACCCGATCGAGCCAATCTGGTGTTAGCTGCAACCGTAGGCCTGCAGCGGGATTGCATCGGCAATCTGCGTATGGCGATCCACGAAGGTCTGGCTGGTCTGGTGGCGGAGCAGGTGCGGCCCGTGGCCGTGGAACAGGCGCACAATCATCCGCGTTTCAAATATTTTCGAGAAGCCGGCGAAGATGCCTACCAATCATTCCTGGGAGTTCCGCTCATCGACCGCGGGGTCCTGCAGGGCGTTCTGGTGGTTCAAACCATAGAAGCCCGCGTCTTCCGCGAAGATGAAATTCACATGCTGGCCCAGGCGGCATCGCAAGTGGCGCCGGTTGTTTGCGAGGCGCGGACGCTGGACCGCTTTATCGCGCCCGCGCAAGAACGGCTTTGGGCATTGGCCCGCAATCTCTGGTGGTCGTGGGATCACGATGCCGTCAGCTTGTTCCGCGATCTCGATCCGGTGCGCTGGAGACAGCTGAACCAGAATCCGGTTTCGCTGCTGTCGGAATTTCCGCTGGCGAAGCTGGAGAATCGCTGCGCGGAACTGGTACTGCACAGCCGCATCAACTACGCCTACCGCCGCTTGCAGGAATATTTACAGGCCGACCGGACGTGGGGAACGAGGCATGCCGGAGTTTTACGGCCGTGCCCTGTCGCCTACTTCTCCGCGGAATTCGGAATTCATGAATCGCTTCCGGTCTATTCCGGCGGCCTTGGCGTTCTTGCCGGCGACCACATCAAGAGCGCGTCCGATCTCGCCATTCCGCTGGTTGGCATTGGGCTGTTTTATGGGCAGGGATATTTCCGCCAGCGTCTAGATATTAATGGTTGGCAGCAGGAAGAGTATCTGGAGACCGACGTTAGCCAATTACCCCTCGAGATCGCGATCGGCAAGAATGGCCAGCCGGTCACGGTGCAGATCAAAACCCGCGAAGGTTCCATTCACGCCAAAGTTTGGCGCGTGAAGGTCGGGCGCTGCGATTTATTTCTCCTCGATTCCGATGTAGAAGACAATGCTCCGGATGACAGGGCGCTCACTTCCCGCCTCTATGGCGGAGACGCGCGCACGCGAATCCGGCAGGAGTTGGTACTGGGGGTTGGAGGTTTTCGCGCGCTCACGGCCATGGGCATCACACCCGGCGTGCTTCATTTAAATGAAGGGCACAGCGGATTTGCGGTGCTGGAAGCGCTCCGCACTCGCATGCAGGATGAGGGTATCGGCTTCGATGTGGCTGTGCCCCGCGTCTCCCGCGAAGTGATCTTCACTACTCATACTCCTGTACCCGCCGGTCATGATCGCTTCAGCGCGGAACTGATCGAAGAACACCTGGGCCCGCTGCGGGAAGAGCTGGGACTTTCTCCGGACAGCCTGATGGGATTGGGACGGGAGAAGCCGAGCAATCAGCAGGAGACATTTTGCATGACCGTCCTCGGCCTGCGGCTCTCACGCCGTGCCAATGCGGTATCGGCCTTGCACGGCGAAGTTTCGCGCGCTATGTGGACTGGGCTCTGTCCCGGCAAACCGGAAGATGAAGTTCCCATTGGACACATCACCAACGGAGTTCACGTTCCTTCGTGGCTCGCGCCGCAAATGTTCCGGCTCTATGACCGCCATCTCGGTACGAATTGGCACCAGCGCAGCAGCGACGCGCGCACCTGGGAAAATATTGAGAACGTGGATGACGGCGAACTCTGGGAGACACACCTGAGCCTGAAATCGCAGCTTCTCGAGTTTGTGCGACGCCGCGCTGTGGAACAAGCCCGGCGACGATCCGAATCCCGCGAGGTATTGCAGAGACTTGGCAGCGTACTCAGTCCGGACGCGTTGACTATTGGGTTTGCCCGCCGCTTCGCCACCTACAAGCGAGCCAACCTGATTCTGACTGACATCGAGAATCTGGCCTCCATGGTCAACGATCCCAAGCGCCCGGTGCAATTCGTCTTTGCCGGCAAAGCGCATCCCCATGATGAGGGCGGCAAAAAAGTGTTGCAACAGATTGCGGAATTGATGCGCAATTCCCGCTTCGCCGACAAGTTTGTTTTTGTCGAAGACTATGACATTAACGTCGGGCGTTATTTTGTGCAGGGCGTCGACGTCTGGCTGAACAATCCGCGCCGTCCTCTCGAGGCATCAGGTACGAGCGGTCAAAAAGTCGTCCTGAATGGGGGATTGAACCTTTCTGTTCCGGATGGCTGGTGGGCTGAGGCCTACGACGGCATGAATGGATTCTCCATCGGGACGGGCAGAACCCACTCCGATATGAATGTTCATGACAAGCGCGACGGAGAAGATTTGCATCGCGCGCTGCGCGAAGAAGTGATTCCGCTATTCTACCTGCGCGACCGGGACGGTCTGCCGCGTGGCTGGATCAAGCGCATGAAGCGGACCATCCGCACTCTCGGCTGGCGCTTCAATGCCGACCGCATGGTGATGGATTACTCGCTGAAGTGTTACATTCCCGCCGCCGGGGGCACATCGAGCGACTTGCGATCGGCATGGTAACGGCGCTGTGCAGTTGGTGTCAGGCCGGGGTTAAGGAGTTGCCACATGCACAACGCGGTTGTAGTTCTGCAGACAGATCCGGCGCACGCGGAGAATCTGATCTCCGGGTTCAGGTCCGTATCTGAGGCTGTGTTTGTCCGTCTGGAATGTTAATCTAATGAGCAACTTCGCTAACTGTCGATATGAATACCAGTCTCGCACTCCGGGCCCTCGCAAACGATCGCAGGCTGCAAGTATTGGACTGGCTCAAAAACCCAACCAAGCACTTCCCGCCTCAGATTGACGGAGATCTGGTGAAGGACGGCGTGTGCGGGGTATTGATCGCCCGCAAGCTGGGCGTCACCCAGCCGACTGCAAGCGAGCATCTCAAGATCTTGTGCCAGGCCGGCCTGATTCGTCCCAAACGAATCAAGAAATGGATCTTCTACAAGAGGGATGAGGCCAGAATCGATCAACTGAAAAAGGTGGCATTGGCAAAGCTGTAGGCGAGGAACTTCCCCGGCCTTTACAAGAGGGTCAATTTATGACATTATCAATTCGTCACTTAGCTAAGTCACATAACTAAAAAGAGTAAATAATGTTCGTATATCAAAAACTGGACGCGCTGCACATCGCGCTTCCTGAGCCCGCACCCCCGGTGGCAGCTTTTCTACCCTTCCTGCGCAGCGGCAATTTGCTTTTCCTGTCCGGTCACATCGCCAAAATTAACGGCAAACCATGGGTCGGCCAGTTGGGCGGGAATCTTTCCACCGAGCAAGGCCAGAAGGCTGCGCGTGCCGTCGCCATCGATCTGATGGGCACACTGCACGCAGCTGTGGGCGACCTTAACCGGATCACGCGCATTGCGAAGTTAATGGTGCTCGTGAACAGCACTCCTGCGTTCACCGAACAACACCTGGTGGCCAATGGCGCTTCCGAACTTTTCGTAGATGTCTTTGGGGATGCAGGAATGCACGCTCGCAGCGCCTTCGGCGTCGTGCAAGTGCCGTTTGGATCGTGCGTGGAGATCGACTTGATTGCGGAGGTTGGCGACTGATGGCCTCGACAAAATCTCATCGTTACATCGTCGTTGACGTCTTCACGACCGAGCCTTTAGCGGGAAATCCGCTGGCGGTATTCCCCAACGCATCGGGCTTCGACGCAACCACGATGCAGAAGATTGCCAGAGAACTCAACCTGGCGGAGACCGTCTTTGTGCTTCCGGCAACTCGCAAAGATTGCGCGGCACGCGTGCGCATTTTTACGCCCGCGAAAGAGATGCAGTTTGCCGGCCATCCCACGGTAGGCACCGCGTTTGTCCTGTTGCAGGAAGAAGCTGTCTTGCGAAACAGCAGCGAGCTCATTCTGGAGGAAGAGATCGGACCCGTCCCGCTTCGAATTGAAGGAGGCCACCGCCCGCTCATTTGGCTGCGTATGCCGCCGGTTCGCGAAGGGAAATGCTATGACTCCTCCTTATGTGCGCGGGTGCTGGGGCTGGATCCGAATGACCTTCTTCCAGTAAACCCGCAAATGCTGAGTGCCGGCAATCCCACCGTAGTCGTTGCCGCGAAAGATAAAGCGGCAGTCGACCATGCCTGGCTCGACTTGGCCGGCCTGAAAACTCTAAAGGGAACGGAGAATGAGTCCTTCTGCGTCTACGTGTTTGCGCCGACTCCGGAGGGCACCTATTCGCGAATGTTTGCGCCAGAGTATGGAATTCCAGAAGACCCAGCATCTGGAAGCTGCATCGGTCCCCTGGCCGTTTTCATGATGCGGCACAGCCTGGTCTCGAATGCTGCCGGCACGCGCTTCGTGAGCGAACAAGGCACAAAAATGGGCCGGCGCAGCATGCTGCATGTGGAGATTCAGGGAGAGGAAGCTGCGGATGGAATTTACGTCGGAGGGAACGTCACGCCGCTTGTGGAGGCGGTGATGACGCTAAGCTCTGGTTAGAACACAGAGCAGGAAGCGAGTGGTTTCGCCGTCGCGGAATCAATGAAGATGCCAATAGCCGACCGACTGTCGCCGCTGCTACTGCACAGTTAGCTTCACCGAAGCCGTATGCTGGGTTGAACCCGAAGTCCCGGTGACCGTGACCGTGTAACTTCCCGCAGGAGTCCCCGAACTTTTCGAGCTGCCGCCACCACTTCCGCTTGAGCAGGCTGTTTGCAAGGCTAAGCCGCCGAAAAGCACACAACTGAATACCAGACCCAAAGTTTTCTTTTTTCTCCCGTCAACGGTTAAGCCGATTCCCCACGCTGCCAAGCCAATGAAGGGAAACATCATCGCGTATAGCGGAGATCCTCCATCTCGAATGTTTGGCGGAAACAGAGCGGCTGTTGCGGCAGTGGTGCTGACAGTTAAAGTCGATGTGGGCCGTCCGCCAGCCGTCACCTGCACTTGCGTCGGACTTAACAAACAAGTGGGTGCCAAGGCCGATGTGGGAGTAACGGAGCATGTGAACACTACCGTGCCTGCAAATCCGCCCATTGATCCAACAGTTATCGTAGCAGTCGCCGATTGGCCGGCTGCCACCGGATGCGGTGTAGTGGTAGGTGGCGCGAAAACGCTAAAGTCATTCGGCGTTGTGTTGAGTAAGATCGTCAGGAGATTGTAGTATGCACCACTTGCCATCACCAAATCTGGCTTACCATCGCCGTTTAGGTCTCCCGCCGCTCCGTATTGGGAGACCCCGGGAAACAGCAATGGAGGGTAGAACGTACCATTACCGACTCCCAAGGACAATGTGGTTACGTCTCCGTCTCCCAGGGCCACATCCGGAATACCATCACCATTGAAATCGGCTATCACTATTGAAGGGCCGGTTGGGGCCATGGGCGCGACCAATGGCGTTTGAAAAGTACCATCACCATTCCCAAGGAGGACGGTTAAACTAGCCGTGTCTTGTGAAGCGACGCCAGTTACCGCCAAATCAAGCTTCCCGTCGCTATTGAAATCCGCAGCCGCGATCGCCGTATAGCTGGTGATAATAGTGTCAGAGATTGGACCTTGAGGATGCGCTTTGGCTTGGGAACTAACGCCACTGCGGCCGGCCTGCCGCGAGTCTGTCGGGTGCCGCAGGGTAGGAAGCGGAATTGTTGTGGAGCCGAAGCTGCCGCTGCCATTATTCAGGAAGAGGGTTAGGCTCGCATAGCCGCCCACTACCGCGAAATCCAGAGCGCCGTCGCCGTTGAAATCCCCCAGCGTGATTGCCACAGCGCTCCCACCGTAATTGATGGGGGTTTGAAATGTGCCGTCTCCGTTTCCAAAAAGCACGCTCACATTGTTGCCACAAGCCACGGCCAAATCCGGCTTGCCGTCGCCGTTCAGGTCTCCAATGACTACCGCCAAAGGACCATTCGCGGTCGGATAATCTACGTGAGTCTGGAATGTGCCATTGCCATTATTCAAAAGCACGCTCACGGTATTATCCGTCTCGTTTGTCACAACCAAATCGGGGTTGCCATCGCCGTTGACGTCTGCGATGGCTATTGAGGTGGGACCGTTCCCCGTGTTGTAGTTCACTGCGGGTTGTACGGTACCATCCCCTTTGCCGATGAATATACTGACATTGTTATCGTTAAAATTGACCACTGCGATGTCATTCTTCTTGTCGCCATTAAGGTCGGCTATGGCAACTCCATCCGGGTCGGATCCGGTCGGGTAGGACAAATATGTCTGGGAAAATGCACCGTTCCCTTCCCCCAGGAGCATGCACACTCCCCCCGTGTTGCCAACGCTACAGAGAACTGCCAGGTCCAGGTTCTGGTCGCCATTGAAATCGGCGGCGACTGCTGGGTAACCCGCACCATAAAACACGGTTGGTTGGGAGAAGGCACCACCACCCTGATTGAGATAGACGCCTGCTGTCCCGTCAATTGCGTTAAACACGACAAAATCCAGCTTGCCGTCACCGTTGAAATCGCCCATTACCACCCACAAAGGCTGGCTCCCAGCGGAGGTAAACCTGTTGGGTTTGGAATGTGCCATCTCCGTTTCCGAACAGCACGCTCACGCTGCCCGGAGGGCCTTGGCCGCTGTTGTAGTTCACCACGACCAAATCCAAAGAGCCGTCCCCGTTAAGGTCGCCCACTGCCAGCGCCACCGGGTTAATTCCCACAATGTAATTCACAGGGGCTTGGAAGGTACCATCACCATTGCCCAAAAGAATAGAGACATATCCTGGGACTGTCAGACCATTGCAAGTGGTAGAGCTTCCGCATCCTGTGGTTGCGAGATCCAGCTTTCCATCTCCATTGAAGTCACCCACGGCAACGGAGTTAGGGCTGAAACCTGTCGCGAAGTCCTGGCGCGTTGGAAAGGTACCGGTGCCGCTATTCAGAAAGACGCTGACTGTGCTGTTAAGGCCATTTGTTACCACTAGATCCGGTTTGCCATCTCCGTTGAAGTCGCCCACGGCAACCGACGAACTTCGTCCCGCTGTCCCGTAATCCACTGCCGCCTGAAACGTACCGTCGCCATTGCCCAACAGTATGGCTACGAAATCGTTAGTTAAGACGGCCAAGTCCAGCTTGCCGTCACCATTGAAATCGCCCACAGCCACGCTGGCCGGAATGTCCCCCACGGCATAAGATACCGGGGGCTGAAAAGTACCATCGCCATTGCCCAAAAGAATGCTAACGGTGCTGGAAGGATTGCTGCCACAACCGCTAGCCGGGCAGTTGTCGGAGACGGCTAAATCCAGTTTGCCGTCTCCGTTGAAGTCCCCAACGGCGATCGCAGCGGCACCAACTCCGGCGGCATACGGTTGAGGTATATCAAATATCGAGGTTTGAGCCGCAGCTTGAATTCCTGCAACCAGGCAGAGCCCCACTGTTAGATACAGTCGCAGACGCATGACGCCTCCCGCTCCGAAATACGTTCTGGGCCCCGGCGCGTGCCGCTTGCGAACTCCCGCACTCCGCGCGCCATTTGCGACGACATTTTATAACGATTCTGCTTTGGGTGGCTGAATTGAAGAGTCTCTGAAACCGATGAACCGCGCGGCCGCGGCTTAACTGCTTGCCTGGACCATAGCGGCCAACGAAAGTTCACTCTTCTTGGATCGATCGTCAAGATATCTAGATAGAGCATCTTGCCAGGGTGGAATCGACAAACCCAAACCACGAAGTTTGGTCTTCGAAAGCACCGAATAAGA
This sequence comes from uncultured Acidobacteriaceae bacterium, assembly GCA_963838015.1. Lineage (GTDB taxonomy): Bacteria > Acidobacteriota > Terriglobia > Terriglobales > Acidobacteriaceae > Sulfotelmatobacter. The sequence goes on from CAWIPG010000006.1 coordinate 136,251, forward strand.
AGGACGCTTCACTGAACTTGGGAAATCGCTCGTCTTGACCGGGGTTAAGTTTGCGTCGACCCCGGCGCACTCAAGAATATTGCGGGTGAATTCATACCACGAGCATCGGCCTTCCGAGCTTAGGTGATATAAGCCGAAGTTTCCAGTCAGAACTAACTTTCGTGTGGCTTCGGCAAGATCGAGGGTGTAAGTAGGAGTAAGAACCTGGTCATCGACCACACGGATCGACTCCCCGGCCATCGCCTTCTTCAGCATATTCTCGACGAAGTTTCCGCCCTTCCCGCTGCTGCCTGCAACGCCGTAAAGGCCGCAGGTTCTGACGACAAAATAGCGATCCATGTTGCAGGCAATCAGATGTTCTCCAGCGACTTTGGATACCCCATACGCATTTACGGGCGATGGCAGATCAGTCTCTTCATAAGGAGCATTCTTTTGCCCGTCGAAAACATAGTCTGTGCTGAAGTGCAACAGGACGGCGCCAGCACGTTTGCACGCCCGTGCCAGATTCATGGCGCCAGCGCCATTCACTTGAAACGCCAGCACCGGATTTTTCTCACACTCCTCCACCTTATGAAAGGCAGCCGTGTTTAGTACAACATCGGGCATGGCCCCAGCCACGATTTCAGATACACGTTCCTCGGAGCAAATATCAACGTCTGCGTGAGTGGCCGGTACAACATCATCGCCTGCCGCGCGAAAGACTCGTACCAGGTCGCTTCCCAGTTGCCCATTGACACCGATGAGGAGCACTTTCATCAGGCAACCTCCGCCACTGTTTGTAGGCCATTCGCGGCCAGCAGCTTTAGAGTTTCAATGTTGTAGTACTGCGGGCTGTCCCAGTCCTGGAACTTATCCATGTGCTCAACCAGATTCCTGACAATCGACTTGACATCGTGATTGGGATGGAAACTGAGCACGTTCTCCGCCTTCTGTGTGCTGACCTTGTAGTTGCGGAAGTCGGTTTTGTGCTTTATGGTGAGCCGCACTCGAAATCCAAGTTGCTCCTCTATCGTCATTTTGACCAGATCTCCCACCTCACCCACCGTATAGTTTCCTGAAGCAATATTGAAGATGCCTGAGATCCTCTCGCTGGCCTCAATCGCACGAATGTACGCATTGGTCGCGTCTTCGATGCTGATGATCGGCCTCCAAATCGAGGCGTTGTTCACAGTGATTTCCCGGTCGCGCACGCCGTTCTTGAACATGGTGTTAATGATCAGATCCAAGCGCATCCGTGGGCTGTATCCGGAAACGGTGCCTTTACGCAGCGAGATCACCGAGAACTCGTCACCTAACAAGTTCATCACTGCCTGCTCTCCCTGCAGTTTGGAAATTCCGTAAGGATACGACGATGAGACCGGACGCGTTTCGTCGAACAATTCGTTGTCAGTGTAACCATAAACCGAGCAGGAGCAGGCATACACGTAGCGCTTCACATTTGCTTTCTTGGCGACATAAGCCAGGTAAGCCGGAGCCGCGGCGTTGAAAATAAAATTTTGGCTCGGCGAATACTCGGCCATAGGATCGTTCGACAACCCCGCCAGAAATACAACTTGCTGGTACGGTTCGAGGTCTTGCACGGTAATTTCAAAAATGTCCTTCTTGATGATTCCGGCTTGCGGCGGAAGGTGGTTGCCGAACCAAAATAGATCGACGACGTTCTACTTCATAGCCGCGATCAAGAAGCTTCGGAACCAGGACGGAACCGAGATAACCTGCGCCACCGGCAATCAATATTTTCATGAGAACTACCTCGCGATTGTGGACTGGATTTCGTGATACTGAAAGTTTTCGGACTCTGGCGAAGAGAGCCACTGTTTCAAAGTTTGGGCTCTACGATCTTTCTCTGACAGCTGAACATCGGAGATCGGCCAGGCGATGCCAATATCCGGATCGTCCCAACGGATTCCGGACTCGCACTTATTGCTGTAAATTCCCGTACATTTATATTGAATTTCGGCAAAGTCTGAGAGCGTGCAGAACCCTCTGGCAAAACCTGCGGGCGCCCAGATCTGCTTCCGGCTTTCCGCTGAAACTTCCGCGCCGAACCACTTCCCCAAAGTTGGCGATCCCTTGCGTATGTCTACCGCGACAAGAAACGCGGTTCCCCGGGTCACGCGCATGAGTTTTCCCATTGGAGGACCCCATTGAAAATGCAATCCCCGCAGCACGCCCCGCACCGAACCGGAATGGTTGTCTTGTACAAATTCAGTAGGCAGGCCCAATGCTTTGAACTGATCCGCTCTGAAAACTTCGGTAAAAAATCCGCGCTCGTCCTCGAACACTTGTGGGACTACGACACAAACATCACCCAACTGCCTCGATTCAATGCGTATTTCCATGATTTGTTATATCTGAGAGTAAGAGTTGCGGGACGATTATAAACCGAAGGACCGATACTCAGCAGGCAGTGATCTCAATCACTCTCTCCATCGAATTACGATTGGGGGAAATGAATATGAACTCGCCACTCTTGTTGATGCCTACGGTTGGGAACCGAGTTCCAGAGCATCGAGCGAGAAGCCTACGAAATCTTTAATTACGTGATCCGCACCTGCCGCCTGGAGTTTCTCGCTACAGCCGGAGCCGACACCGACACATTTAAAACCGGCTTCCTTCGCGGCCCTGATCGCAGAAGCGGAGTCTTCCAGTACAAGAGAATCGCGGGCTCGCGTGCGCAAGTGAGCACAGACCAGTTCATAGATCGCAGGACTGGACTTGCCATCGGGCACATCATCCCCGGTCACGACGGTCGCGAAACAGCCGGTCAAATGCAGGTGTCGAAAAGTGGATAAGGTCCGGCTTTTACTCGCGGAAGTTGCCACGCCTAGTTTGATTCCGCATCGCATCAAGTCGCCAACAAATTCGATTACGCCTGGCACCGGTTTGACTTCGAAAGCCATCCCCTGAAAAAGCTTGTCTTTCATCCTGCCGTATTCGGCCAGCATACTTTCGGGCATATCGCCGAGGAAATGCCGCAAGATCTCAGACCGCTTCCTGGCCGTCGACAATAAAGTCCAATTCTTCATCTGGAACATCCTTACCCAGACTTTGCAGGAATTCATGCCAAGCCTTGCGATGGGCAGGGTGACTGTCGATGATCACTCCGTCCATATCAAAAATCACGCTTTCAAATTTACTCATCTTGGGGGATCAACGTGTCGTACCATTATCAAAAGTGCATTAACTATGCCTAGACTATAATCCCGGCCAATTGGTCTGCGCTGATTGATACGTCTCCATTGTACCGATGTCCACCAGATACTCCGAGATGGGATATGCCAGCATCCGATTCACTAGTTTGGGAAGCACGTTGAAGCCGAGATCGGCGGGCATGTCTCGCGGGATTGCTTCCAGTAATTCAGGCGTGCCCAGCAGGATTCCTGAAAAAGCCCAATTCGATTTTGGTTGCGCTGGCTTTTCTACAAATTCACGCACCACGTTATTCTCGTCAAAACCAACGATGCCACAGCGCGACGGATTATCGACTCTATAAAGACCAAGTGTCGCGGCAGGCCTGGATTTCCGGTGGAAAGTCAGCATCTGCGGAAAATCGAGGTTGGTCAAAACGTCCGCATAAAGTACCCAGAACTCCGGCTCGGAGGCAACCCAATCGCGGTTCGCGACTAACGTACCAGCTGAACCCAGCAAGACAGGCTCTTCAGATACACAGACTTTCAGCCCGTGTTCCTTCTTTGTGAGGGCAGTACGAACCACATCGGCGTGGGCGTGGATGTTAATAAGCAATTCACTGATGCCGGCCCTGCGACACACCTCGAGCCAGATCTCCAGCATTGAAGTGCCACGGATGGGAATCAGGCATTTCGGAATGGTATCCGTTAGGGGTCGTAGCCGTGTGCCATGGCCAGCGGCCAAAAGAAAAGCTTTCATGAGTGAGCTGACGTTTCCAGCACCGGGTTAGGCCACCGACCGGGGAACAAAAACCCAGCGTGCACCGCCGCGTTCATCGCTGTCAATAAAGGGATCATTGACGATTACCTGCGCGCCCTGGAAATCAAAAGCGAAAGCCATTTCGTGGATGCCTTCGGCAGCCATGGCACTGCGCACAAATTCCTGCTGGGATGGCTCGCAATACAGCAACAGAAATCCGCCTCCGCCAGCTCCCGTGATTTTTCCGCCCAGAGCTCCATTTTCGCGGGCCAGACTATAAAGCTGATCAATACGGGAATTCGAAATGTCTTTGGAGACCCGTTTTTTCGCCTGCCATGCCTCATTGAGAAGCTTGCCGAAACTCGACAGATGGCCGTTCTCGATGAGGCGCAGCATCTGCCCTGCCAGTGCACGAACTTCGTGCAGGGCATCCACGGCAGCGCCTTTGTGATTGCGCGTCGACTTTTCCTGCTCTTCGAGAATGGTCCACGAGTGGTGGGACACGCCGGTAAAAAACAACATGAGATTCTGCTGCAGTTGCTCGAGAATGGCCGCACTGGCATTGACCGGGGTCACGGTTGCGCTGCCATCCTGGCTAAAGTCGATAAAGTTCAGCCCCCCGAAAGCTGCGGCGTATTCATCCTGCTTGCCCACGTGATGCTTGAGCATCAAGCGAGCGACTGTAAAGGCACGTTCAGCCAATTCATACTTTGACAATGGGTTATGCAGGTAGGTGGTAATCGTCTTGAGAAGATTGACACAAACGCTCGCCGAAGATCCCAGCCCGGTGCCCGGAGGAATTTCAGAGGCCAGGAACAGGTCAATCGAAAGGTCGCGGCAGATATCCTTTAAAACCGCTACGGGAATTTCAAGGGCGCTGCCTTCGATGTTCATGGCTGCGATATCGCGCCAAGCCTCGAAAATGCGTAGGTCTGAGGAGATGATCTGAATACGTCCATCGTCGCGCTTCCCGAGGACGGTGTAGAAATACTTATTGATCGCTACACTCAAAACCGATCCGCCGAACTGCTCGTAGTAAGCCGGTAAATCTGTTCCACCACCGGCGAAACTAATCCGTACCGGACTGCGACCGATGAGCACTAGGGACAATCTCCTGTAGGAATGTAGTATCGGATTCCGTGGCGGCCGGAATCGAAGATCTCGAGACCGGATGGAAGACGCGCGCGGCCAAGGTCCAGATTGTCTGCAACAACAGTGACATGTTCAGGGAAGGCGATGCATCCAAAAGATACTGCAAGTCGAAGCGGCACTTCTCTTCTGAGGAATGTTGCTCACGCAATCCGTGAACCTGAGCCAATCCCGTAATCCCGGGCTTCACTGTCAGGCGCTGCTTTTCCCAGCCTGTGTAATAGGCCGCACGGTCCAGTCCTTCGGGTCGCGGTCCAACCATACTCATGTCACCCTTGAGAACGTTCACGAGTTGCGGAAGTTCGGTGATACTGAGTTCCACAAGAGTCCGCTCCAAGCGCGTCAGATGCAATGATTTGCGCTCCACATTCATCCGCAGCATCTGAAAGTGCTCACCATGAAATCCAACACGCACATCCCAGCAAAACACTTTCGCCTTCTGCCGACGAAGCAGCGCCGCTGCACCCAAAACAATCGGAGTTGCCGGAATGATGAGAAGAGAAGCTAAAACTACATCCATAGCACGACTCAGAGCTCCCATCAGACGGGGAGTCGGCTGCGGCAACTGAAGTATAGGCAGGCCGTCGAGATCCACAAGGTGTGGCCGGGAGAGATAGAGTTCGTACAGTTCGGGAACCAAACTCACCTGAATTCCTTCACTCCGACACTGAGTGGCCAGGTTGAGCATTTCGTTGTGGGAACAACTGCTACCGACTAGAATCACCTCTTCTACGTTGTATGTCTTCAAGAGATCGACAACCCCTAAAGTTTGCACCGGCAGGCCCGCAGACTGATCGGTCCCTTCTGAACTCTCCACATGTGCATCAAATGGACTCAAGTGCCCAACAACCTTCCATAGAACTTCAGGGTGCAGTTCGATCTTGGCGGCCAGTTCACGCGCTGTTCTTCCCGTACCCACAATTACTACCCGACGCCGTGCATCCGTGGCCAGTTTGGACTTGAAGATCAGGTGGGTCACACACCGAACACCTAGAAACCCCACAAACAGCAGCATTCCGAAATACGTCGGAACCAGGCGCGGCACAAAATCCCGGGCCAGATAGGCAATCGAAATCAGAATTGCCATCATGACCAGCAAACCGAGAAAGATCCTCGAGATGATGGCCGGCAGGTACCAACCGCCCCGGAAGCTATCCAGCTTCATCCATTCGTGCAGCGTTATCCACAGCGCCGCAGCCATAACAAATTCCACGCCGAAAATCGACAACGACTTCCACAGGGGTTGGATATGTCCGGCGATCCCGTAGCGAAGGACATAGGCGATAACCAACGCCAACGCGATCCAAGCCAGATCAGCAATCAGAACTGTGCGACGTAACTTACGCGCGTTCATATGTGTCAGGAGTGATGCTGAACCATTCAGCAGACAATGGTTGATTGAGTTGCAGAGACATTGGAAGTCCGCTGTTAATATCGCGAATTGAAATCCGTTTCATCGCTGGCGGAATGTTCAAGTCCGGTCGCACCGATGTAATCCTCTCACGAAGAGCGTGATCAAGTTCCCGGGGTCTCTCGCGCGAATACGAACGCGAGTCAGCGGACGACAGCGGCCAGTTGGAGACCGGCGTAAAGTTTGCCGGTTTCCAGCCTATGGCGGATGGTAGTGAACAATGCGTGAGCTACACTGAGATGAAGATCTTCGATCAACTGCATATTGTCAGAAGGCACGACGAGGCAAAGATCACACAGCGGCTTCATCTTTCCTCCGTCGTATCCTCCCAACGCAACACAAACCCCTCCCGCATGGCGGGCAACTTGCAGGGCTTTGAGTACATTCGGGGAGTTTCCGCTTGCACTGATGGCGAATGCAACATCCTCAGGCTCAATCAGATTTTTCAGCTGCTCGGCGAAGATGTCTTCATAGTGGCGGTCGTTGGCCCAGGCCGTTATCATCGGAATGCTGTCTGTTAGAGCGACAGCTCGAAAGCGTTTAGCGTCGCTTCCCATGGTTGTGCCCTTGCCCAAATCACAGGCGAAGTGGGAGGCCAAAGAAGCACTTCCCCCATTGCCGAACAGAAATATCCGGCGATCTTTTTCGTACGCGCGAAGCAGTACGTCACAAATCTCATCGACCTGTTCGTGGGGCATTTGCCGCAGCACGGCGCCCAACTGGCTTAGGTAATCCAGAGCACAAGAGATCCCCGACCCATTCACTGTGGAAATTTTCTCGTGGCCATTACTCTTATGAGACATGCATCCTCTCTACTTTAGATTTTCAAAACCAGTTTACCTGCTCGACGTCTGCAATACGCCATCCGAGCGCATCAATTTAGCAGCGTCAGGAACATCCGAAGGCAACTCGCCCAGACCATCGATCCACCCCAGAAAATCGCCCATAATACGCTCTAGATCAAAAGACGGCGACCAGCCCAGGGCTTTGAGTTTGTCAATACTCGATACGCTATGTCGGTTATCTCCTTCTCGAAACTCACCCGGGATTCTGATATCGACTGCGGCTCCCCTTTTACGGGCCAGCATGTGAGCATAGTCCAGCACCGTCGTCGCCTGTCCGCTGCCGACATTGAAAGCTTCGTAGTTTGCGCGATCATCATCCAGCACCATCAGATTCGCCTTTACGACGTCTTGGACATGGACAAAATCCCGTGTCTGATAGCCATCTTCATAGATTAACAGGGGTTGTCCGGTCTTGATTCGCCACAAGAATATCCGAAGAATCCCAGAATACTGGTTCAATAGTGATTGCCGTGGTCCCTGCGTAATGGAATAGCGAAGCGCCACTGTGGGGATGCCCACAGCCTGGCCTAGCCGAAGCGCAGCCAATTCCTGGGAGTACTTGGAAAGCGCATACTGGTTAAATGGATTAGTGAATTCCTCGCGCAATAACGCCGCCCGTAGGAATTGACCGCAGATCGAACAGCGCAGTTCCCAATCGCCACGTCGCATTTGCTCAGCTGTCCGAGCCTTTGGCAAAACGAAACCATGGGTAGAGCAGTTGTACTGGCCCTCTCCGTATACTGCCTGCGAGGAGGCCACAATCACTTTCCGCACTGGTAATCGATTCTGTCGAATAACCTCGAATAGCAATGCAGTACTTACCACATTCGTATGGAAAAAGGTGCTGTAGTCGGGCATGTAGTCCTGATATGCGGCCTGGTGAAAGACCACATCGACGCCCTCCAGAGCTTCCTCCCATGCCTTCTTCTGGCGCACATCGGCATGCAGCAGTCTTACACCTTTAGGAATGGAAGGCTTTGGCGAGCGCCCGTGAATTCTGGCTTCCAGACTATCCAGGACGACGACTTCATAGTTACGCCCCTGCAGAGCGTTTACTAAGTGTGAGCCGATGAAACCAGCGCCCCCGGTGACTAATGCCTTCAATTTGACCTCGTAGTCGATTCCTCAACAAACGGTTTAGGCGCGATCAGCAGAAAACTATCCATCCTTGCTACACTCCGGCCGTTCAGTTCACGGCGATTCCGGAAACGACGCCCGAGTCCGGTAACTGGGTCTCCCCAAAAGGGGCCTTCGTCGGTGCCGTTTCAGAATTCAGTCCCGCGGCATATCCCAGCCTCACCATCAGTTCCTGGCTGGCATGCTCGATTAACAAGGCCTGTTCTGGAGTGAGACGATCTCGCCACCCTCCCACGGAACCAGTGCGGACCTGGCGTCCGGCCTCTGACACCAGCCGGTCTTCCGGGGGCCTGCCCTGGTACCGGTCCTCTTTCTGACGCATGCGTTGCAAGCTGTTGTTCTCGACGACCATTTTAATTTTCTCGGGGGCGACCGAGAACCCTAGAAATTCAAGCATTCTAGTAAGCTCGCGCTCGGTGTCCCTGCGCATATCCTCATAGCGTACGAGGAGAAATTTGTCGGTTGCTGCTAAGGCAGAATCCAGCCAACTGTGAACGTGGCCCTGCCAACTTCCAAAAGAGTTGACTTTGCCCCGGACGTACATATCCATAAATTCGTCTAGATTCTTTCCCCGTAAGTGATCATTGACTCTTTCGAATTCATAGTTGGACACTGCGACGTCCCTCGGATCACGGACGAAGTAGATGGCCTTCTTGTATACGAAGTGATATTGCTCGTGAGTCCGGAACAGCCTTCCGCCGTCGGAAAGGACTGACGGAGCGCGGCTGCGTAACCGGAGGGGAGGAAGGGAAAACGCCACCTTGTCAAACTCGGCGTTATTCCCGGTGAGGACTTCGCAAAGGAGAAACCTCGCCCAGGTGTTTCCAGACCTTGGATAGGACGCCACGAAGGCGTCGTTAGATTTGAGTACAGTGTGACGCGCCCAAACTAATGGCAGACGTAGACGTGTTGTACGAGCCCGAAGGCGCAGAAATCTAGCGGTGGATTGCACGCTCACTTGACGAGCCCCCTGTTTTCGACCTTGTTACAGTGCTCAATGCAATTCAACAGCAACCAAAATCATCAGCCAATCATTTTTGGGAATGGTCACGATATCACACCTCCAACGTTAAACGAAACACCGGTAACCAATCGTGCACGCCAATGCAGTTGATCGTACCGTTGCTTGGCCCTTCGCTGAAGTTGACAACCTGCACTCGAAGCGCATTCACATCTTTGACTATGTTGGCGACCATGGGGCTGTTGGAGCCAGGTTCAATGCTGCATGTCGCCGTGTAATCACGATCTGCAAATGCATTGGCCCCTGCACCGTGGTTACACATTTTGAAAAAGCAGAAGAGGAGGTCGTACAAGACGCGACCCGTACATGCTGGAATCCACTTCCTCCCCGGGTGACGCCATTGGCGATGGAAACTGAAGCATGAGGGGCCAACCCGTTCCCAGTTCCTGTCAGATTGTAGAGAAAGCTCATTTACTTGCCCGAACCAGCAAATACCTCAAGAACTGTTCTAAACAGAATCTTGGCATCAAGCACCAACGACCAATTGCGAATGTATTCCAGGTCCAGCCGTACCCAGTCGTCGAAATCGACGATTCGATTCCGCCCGCCAACCTGCCATAGACAAGTGATTCCTGGTTTTATTGCCAGCTTCTGTTTCTGGTATTCCGTGAACTGAACATACTCTGTGACTAAAGGCGGGCGGGGACCCACCAGACTCATTTGGCCCTTCACAACACTGAAGAGCTGTGGAAGTTCATCGAGACTGTATCGTCGCATCCATGCCCCGACGGTTGTAATTCTCGGATCGTTGGTCAGTTTAAACACGGGGCCATTCATTTCATTCTGTTGGCTCAGCTTGGCTTTAAGCTGATCAGCGTTTGACACCATGGAACGAAATTTGTAGCCAGTAAAGGGCACGCCTCCTTTTCCTACCACTAGCCAGCGATACAGTATGGGACCTGGCGAGCTGAGCTTTACTAGCAATCCAAGAACTAGAAGTAATGGCGAAAGCAGCAACAATGAAAGCGCAGCCCCAACGCAATCGATGGCACGCTTGCACGCAACCTGAAACGGACTGCTCCAGCAAGGCGAAAGAATTAACGACGAGACTTCCGGTTGAGCGACGGACACGTGATATTACCTCAGGCGCCTCGCTGGCGAATCAGGTGCTGATCAGATTCGAGATATCGAGTCTCGTGTTTCCCAAGCTCCAGCGATTGCTTTGAAGCTCTCGGGTTTTTTATAACGTATCCCAGGCAGCTACCCATACTTCCATCCGCCTGCAACGAAAGACCCAATCCGTTTCCCGCGCCAATCAATCCAGGTGGTTCGAACCCGGTGTCTTGCCACCAGTGCCGGTCGTAGAACAAAGCGGCAATTTCATGGTGGTGGGCTTCATGAGTAAATAACAGGCCGCCTTCCGATATCAGCGGCCATAGGTAGTGGAGACAAGTTCTAAGAGATTCCAAAAGATCCACATCACAGAAGGCAAGTGCAACCGGCTCGTGGAACGCCGGAAGGGTGGTATCGAAGTAGCCTTGGACAAAGGAACACACTGACAAAGCTCCGTACTTGCGGATGTTATTCCGTACCAACTCCAACGGTCCGCACCAAGCTCCTTTCTCATAGGTTGCAATCTGCAAATCGCGAACAATCGCATGGTCGCGGTCGGAGCTTGTAGGTTCTGGAAGACCCTCGAACGAGTCAAAAATATAAAGCCGCCGGCCAGTCAGGGCACAGGCGAGCGAAATTGCTATGGCGCTGGCTCCCTGGTATGTCCCGCATTCGACGATGGCACCCGGTACACGCAGCTTAAGAATTGCAGAAACGATCGCGATCTGCTCAACAAAGCCGGTTGCACTCACGACTCGAATTCGCGCCCTCAAAATCCGAAACAAAATCAGGAATTTTTGTCCCGCCGTTTGCGGGCAGGAGAATAGTTGACGAATAGCAAGCAAAATGGTGAACAGTCTAAACATCTCTTCTTGTCCTCACAACAGCAAATCGGAGCGGCAGCTCGATCCGCACGGGGTGCGGATCGGTAGCTGGGTAATTCAACGGCCCCGACGCAACGCGAGATCGCAAAAGAAATCCTCGTACTGGTCGGTGATATGGTCCCATGTGTACGCTTCCCGAATACGTTCGGGCGCGCGTTCCCGGTATTGCGCCGCAATACCCGGATTGTCCTCTATGAATTGCAGCTTCTGCCGTAAATCTTCCGGATCATGTTCAAACATGATTCCGTACTCCTGAAGGACTTCGCGATTGAAGGGAGTGTTCAACCCAACGATGCAATTCCCACACCCCAGCGCCTTGACGAGAGAGGGATTGGTTCCTCCCAGGCTATGCCCGTGGACATAGGCATATGCATTGCAATGCAACTCCTTGACATGCTCGGCATTCCCCACATGACCAAGGAATCGTATGCGGGGATCGCGGGTTTGTCTCAACCGCTCAACAAACTCGCTGCGATAGTTCACGCCGCCGGCGATCGCGAGGATCTTATCAGTGCGAATCTTCTCGAAGGAGCTGATGATGAGGTCGGGATTGTTCTCCGGCACCATACGACTGGCGATCAGGTAGTACTCGTACGGCTTGAGGCCGTACTGGTGAACGACGCTGGGATCCTGAGATTTTTCGATGTTGGCGCCATAGGCGATGCAAGTCGATCGTGTCCCGAATTCGTCAAAATAAATCCTCTGCATCTCGGTTGCATCGGTGATTACGCCATTTGGACAAAGCTTCCCTATGTGCTTTGCATTCAGGTAAAAATATTTGCGCGCGAGAGTACCCCATTTGCCGCGTTTCCAATCCAATCCGTCCACATTTATCGCGAACGTCTTACCCAATAAGCGTGGGATAAGGCAATGGAAGCCGTTGACAATATTGATCACCAAAAAAACATCGGCACGCCGAAATAGCACATCGACCATGCACATCAAGGTGTGAGTTGGCGTACCCAGAATCTTCGTCTCAATGCTCGGCAAATAGATGAGGCGCACTCCACGGTAGAAGCGCGGCTTTTCTGGAAATAAGCTGCTGCGGCAGTAGACGACTACTTCGTGCCCGCGTGCCGCCAACCGCGGAGCCAGTTCTTCCAAAAACGCCTCCGCTCCACCATAGGTGTGAGGGATACCACGCGAACCGAACATTGCAATTTTCAGTTTGGGAACCGATTGAGTTTGCTGACGGGCTGATCCTGCCTCGTGCGTCATTGGCTCTGAGCCGGTTAAATTGAAACTCGGTTCACTCGATATTGGCTGTGCCAAGCGAGAACTCTCCATAACCATTAATTTGTAGAATTAGATCCACTCGAGACAGTTGCTTTTTGAGGTCGAAAACGAATACCCAGACTGGCGCGCCGACCGTCAGCGAACCCCTGGATCATCTTTATCAAACAAGCCAGCTTGTTCGAACCGAAGAGAACTACCCCGCCGGCGTGGCGGACGAGGTGGCGAATAGCGAATCTCTTCACCCCGCGGGTTGGATATAGCCACCAAGCTGCATAAGCCAAATTACGGCTTATGTAATATTCGCGCCAGGGCGCGTGATCTGGCCAAACTCCTGTATACCAGGGTAATCGTACCGTCCGGGCATTCCCTATTTCATGAGCTGACTCGGCCGCGCTGATCACTGCAATCTTGTATCCGTGCGACCTGATACGAAGACAGTATTCGAAGTCGAAAAAGTCCATGAAGAAGTCTGCGCGGGGCAACCCGACCTTTTCCACGATATCCCGGCGCACCATACAGCCGGAAAGAATAGCCAAATCGGCAAACCAAATCGGTTGGTCGAGCAACTCAGCCGATGGCTTCACAAATCCTTCACGCCACAATAAAGGCGGATAGCACTTGCCCGTCTGCGGATGCACGGGCAGCGGAGCCACCATCCCGACAGGTTCACCCGTGGCTTTCAAAGTTTCGATCGCGTCAGTAAGATGGCGGAGTGAATTTAGATCCGGTACGCTGTCGTCGTCGAAGGTCCACACCCAATCGTGGTGCTTCTCGGAAGCCGCATACGTAAGGCCAGCAGACCAGGCACCAGCCGCACCAAGATTTTCGCGCATCTTTAGAACCGTCACTTGCGGATAGCGCTCCGCGAGCAGTGCGCTGGTTCCATCCGTCGATCCATTGTCTACTACAATAATTTCTTGTAACGGACGCGTTTGCCGCAGAAGGACGTCCATTTGCCGGGGCAACGATTTCACCGCATTGTAGGCAATCGTAACCGTCGCAATCGAGAGGCCCACGCCGGGTTCCGGGCGCACATTCTGCGATTGTTCATTTTCTGTTTTATTCAATTGCATCCCGGACTTAGCCTATCGGCCAACCTTACAGAAGCAGTTCTCAGTAATTTCGATTTTTTAGGCGGAGTTTCGACTCGGCGGCGACCCAACCGCCAGTCCTACGGGGAACCAAGCCCAACAAACCAGCCGCCGATCGATGTGCATCAGCAGAACCGTCATAACCACGCCCATACCTGCCAAAATCCCCAAAGCCGCGTAGCCAAGTTGGGAGTGCTTTCGCCATACCTTGACGGAAGCGCTTATTACAAAAGCAAGAAAGCACGATAGCGCAGGTATTCCGTACTCCGCTCCGATCGCGAGATATGTGTTTTCAATGATCACAGTATCGGTGCTCGATCCCCCCGGTCGAGGACCGATCCTCCGATTTCCCCCACCCAATGGATAGTCCGCAATGAGGTTCACTCCCGTGAGGATCGACTCTTGATGCGACTGCGCGGATTCGTCTTTGCCTTTTTGAGTTGTGGAAAGGAATTCACCAAGACCGAGCACGGGAATCGAAGCCCCGAACAAGGCAAGCGCGAGGCCGGTATAGATCGCCAAACGCTTGGTCTCTTTGGTCAGGAACGCAAGAATGGTGATGGCGAATGCGGCCCCCAGCCATGCCGACCGCGTCACCGAGCAGACCAGTCCGGAAGCGACCAGGATTCCGGGAAGCGGATTGCGATAATAAATCCACCACAGGATCAGCGCAATCATGCAAAGAGCGGCAAATTCAGGCGGTCCTACCATGGTGGATGCTTCCCTGATGCCGCTGAATCCCGTACCGTGAAAGGACGCGCTCAGTCGCCCGTCAATGGTGACGGAGTCCGTCGCCAGATAGAGCACAGTTCTGGGCACCTCACCAAAGATGAAAATCTCGCTCATGCCCGCGACCGCCAGAACACCAACAATCCATACGGCACTCCTAGCCCATCGCGTCTGTTGCTCCGGTGTCAATAGAACCACCCGCCCCAAGAAATACGGAATTAGGAACTGAAAATCCGCGAGTAAGTTGAGCAAAGTGCCCTCAAACACGGTTTTTACGGCGGCAAGCGCGAACACCCCCAATATGAACCAGTCAGGCGCCAAAAACTTGAATCCATTGCGTCGCCAGAAAATAAACAGCAGCAGTACGAGGGGAATCTCCTTGGTGCAGGCTGAAACCAAGGTCATGTAGGAAAGACCAGCAAACTTACCCAGTTCAATCGCCATGTAGTCCACTGGCATAAATGCCAGGAGGCACCCCAGAACCTCGAGCGGGAAGCGAAAGATCACCCACAAAAAGCCTGCCGCAGCCAGCGGAGCGATCACCCGCAAAGGAGACCAGATGTAAGCAGAAACAGTTGCGAGCATCAGGAAACAGAGCAATAAGCTCGTTCGCAATGCTGCTTCATACGGGTTTCCGGCGTTAGGTTGATTCACAATAGGTCTTTTTGACTTCGCCAGATTCTTAAGGAGCTGTGTCAGCGGCATGCCCTGCGCAGCCGCTGACCATCGGCTTTTGCGCGACCGCAATCATGTGGTACGGCCTCTCAGCCACCAGGTTCAACGCGGTCATGTCGACATATTCCAGCATCGCTGCCAGCACTTCGAAACTAAAGACGTGGTGATGCATGGCGCGAACCGAATAATTATTCAGACACCGTTCTTTGAACTGCTGCAGCGTACCTGCAGCCGGATCCAACCGGAGGTCGTGCAAACTTAAAATCTCGTTTAAGTGCGTGAGATCATCCTCAGCCGTGTTCGCTCGAAAATCTGACTCTATGTGGGCGAAAGACGTGAATGGACGTTTGTGGTCGAAGGTACCCCATTTGCGCGGGACAACTACCAACAACATCCCCCCAGGAATCAAGAGCCGCTTCCATTCCTGGAGGGCACGCAGGGGATTTGCAATGTGTTCCAGTACGTGAGACGCAAGCACAAAATCATAAGTACTATCCGGCGCCTTCGAGATTGCGCATGCATCGGCGACGTAACGCTCAGAAAAAACAGAATCAAGGCTTCTATCCCCGGAGGTACCGTCCCAGATCGTTCGCTCGGAAAAATTGCAATTATCGATTTGCTTGCAGCGGTCGTAGACAGGAATCAGTTTACCGGGGCGAAAAATGGCACTTGGTCCCCCAATTTCCAGGCCTCGCTTGTCTGTCACCATTGGGTCGACGATCGAATACCCCTTGCAGGTCCCGCGCGTAAGCCGCCTGACCACACCGAAAGGCAGTTGGCGGAATTGGGCGAGATGATACTGAAGATGAGTCATTTTTTAGATGTCAAGAACAGTCCATGTGCGCAAAGCGCGATCGGAGATTTCAATTACCGATACACACGGAGCATCATCCAGTAAAGCCCCTTCGGAAGTTTCATGCGGCCATCAACAAATATCTTCAGCGGCGCAAGGAGCAACCCGAGGGGCCAGGCAAGATAACGTTTTAGACGGGAAGCAGGAGTGCCGGGTTGAAATGAATAGTAATACTGCCCAGCCTCCTTCTGCTTGAAAGTTTCCCTCGCTGACACCGCTTTCCTGGCTCGCCGGCAGGCATCATCAAAAGAAATATATTGCGAGTGATAGGCTTTGGCCTTCGGGCTGTACATCAGCCGCATCCCGACCTTCCTCAAGCGGTAAGCCAGCTCGATGTCTTCATAGGCCGCAGTCTTGAAATCCTCATCGAAAGTGCCATGGTCTCTCAGGAATTGAACCTTCAGGCTAAGGTTGCAGGTGTAGAAATCCATGTAGTCAAGATCGGTCTTGCCATGGAAATGACCGTACGCAAACAAAGCCCCATCGGAGCCGTACCATTCCATGAAGGGAGTTGGTCCCACGTTTGGGTCCCAATCCACATTCCCAAGGACGACAACCTCTCTGGCCGGGTGCTGTGCATGCCATTCAAGGTGTTCCGCCACCAACGTCGGACCCGGAATGATGTCGTCGTCGGTAAAGAGAATGAGCTCACTGCTGGCTTCTCGAATGCCCAGGTTCCTGGCTGCCGCGGGTCCCTTGTTTTCCTGGCGAAAATATCGAATAGCAACGGAGGACTCTCGAGACATCCTGGAAACCACTTCGCCCGTCGCATCGGTTGAACCATCGTCCACAACCAGAATTTCTGCAATTCCCTGAAACGCGGTCTGATCCATGTAGCCGCGCATCGCTCTTTCCAGCGTCTCACAGCGGTTGTATGTTGGGATCACGACGCTGAGCGTATTCATAGTTCCGAGGCGACAGAATCAGGAGCACAGCGTTGCTGTACTACGACAATCCTTCGATAAAACGGCTCTCGATCCGCACGGCGAAGAGCGCGCTCCACCAATCGAGGCATTAATACCAGAAGAACTGTAAACCCATAGGTCCAATAACGACGCATCTCTCTGCGCATCACCCAGTAATGAAAATCAAGACTCTCATTCCCGAAGCTGCTTACAATCCACTCCGGCTGTACGTCTTCGAACAGCGCTTCGGTCGGAAACGGATGCAGCATATGCTCTTGCAGCCAGACCGGTTTGTCTCGTCCGAGATGATCGTAAGTTTCTGCAAGCTTCCGGTCATAGGTCAAGGCCTGCGGACCGCAAGGAAAACCGAAGATTGCGATTTTCCGCGTCACGCGCAACGCTTCACGAATGAGCACGGCCCTCTCGTCCGGAGGGACATGCTCGAGAACATCCGACACAACGACTGCGTTGAAGGATCGATCGCCGAAAGGTAAATTCGTAGCGCTGGTGAGGACAGGCTGCATGGGCGCTCTGGGGCGAACTGGAAAATATATATCGCAGCCCACAAAAGGCGCATGATAAAACTTTCCGATGCCAAAAGGTCCCGAACCGATCTCCAAGAGTGAGTCTGTTCTAGTTAAGCGTTGTTTGAGCACCCGCAGAATCGGGAAGTAGCGCGCTGCCCAGTTCAGCATTCGGAATCGTTCTCCTTGTCCCTGCAATGCGAACGATGGGAAGAATGAGGGCAACCGGCAGCCGGTTTAGTTCCTCCTGTAAAAAGAGCAGTGGTGATCGGGTCGAGTCGTGCGGAGATGTATCTCATATAACCATCGCTTCAATTTTGGGGGGCAATACTTCTCTCTCCACCGTCCGCGGACCGCGGATAAATCCATAGATCCCCACGAAACCCTGAGCAATCAAAACAGCGATTGCGGAGACAACGAAAATGAGAATGGCATCGTGTGTAGTGCTGACTCCATGAAGAGTTGCGTAGGCGGCCTCGCTGGTGATGGTAAGACCGATCTCGAGGGCGGTTCCACTCCAGAATAGCCATTTCCTGGAACGGTTGATAATCCAGACGACCCCAGCCAGATAAAAAATGCTGTTGCCTAAAACAGCCCAACCCACTTCCCGCCCCAAATTCTTGTACTGAGAACCTAACAGCCACAAGATCGGGCGCGGAAAGCGGAAAAATAAACCTGTAATCACAGCGCAGAACACGCCCGCCAATCCTATCGTTCTCAGATATTCCTTCCGCAGCTTCTCGCGGGGAAGGCGCGCAAACCGCGGTTCGATGACAACCACATTGAACGCCATCAGCACGGCGAACATTTGTCCCACCCTCCCGAGCGCCGCAACCTGCGCCATGCTGGTCGTTTTCCCGAAGAGAGTGATTAGGTAGAGCGATATTTGACTCTGAAAGGCCCAAAAAACGATAGCCGGCATGGCCGGCACAACGTAGCGAAGCATCTCCTGGTCGACGGCTGGATCACTTCTCTCGGGCTCGTGCATGTAAGGCTGGCTGGCACGGCGGAATTTAAAGCTGTTCCAGATCTGGTTAGCCGCATTGAGCCAGGCACTCGTCCAACCGTTCAGCGCCCCAAGAATCTCCAGTGGAAACGGGGCGAGGCACTTGAGTACGGCACTTACAACCTGTGGCCGATAGAGCTTCCGCATTTCCCCGTGCAGCATGAGTGGCACGGAATAATAGGAGGCGCGACCGCCAAAATACAACTGCACAAGGATGGAGGCCACCAATAAAAGCTGTTCGTACCAACTCCAATGGTGTTTGTGCCCCAGAGCAAAAAAGGAGATTGCTGCGATGGGTGAAAAGAGAAAAAATATCCGGTCCCGGTGGTGCTTCGCGGCGGCGACATATCCCCCAACGATGCCTGGGTCTGCAAAGCGTTCTCCCACGAGTGGAACGATGGTGCCTGCATACCCAAGATCCATCAAAGTTCCCACTGTGGTCTGGAAACCTAATGCTAGGCTGAATTGGGCGTACGCTTCAACCTTAAGAAGACGAACAAGGGTTAGTCCGAAAATCACGCTGAGCAGCTGGACTGCGCCCTGGCCTGCAAAGAAAGTGAGAATTGGAGTTAGCTTTTTGATCATCCGAATCTCAAAAAGCCGCAAACTCCAAAGAAGCTTTAACTATCCACCGATCGAACCGGCGCCTGCACATATTTTCCTTCTGCGGAGCGTCTCTAAGCGTTGTTACCAACACTCGTCCGCTAAAGGTCTTCGGACCGGTTCTTATTGCGTTCGCGGCGCTCCGTCCACCAAGTTCCGACCTTTGTGCGCAAGAAGGTCTCCTTCCATACTGAGCAACGAGCCAGAAATGTCGAGAGAACCTCCTGTGCCAGTTGTTTCCTTGGATTCAGAGGATCCATGCTTTCCCAGCTTTCGACCCCGAGTACCCAAACCACGGCACCTCCTAATGAGAGAAACAAACCCATAAATATGAGTATCAATCGGGGAGGGAATGATTTTCTTTCGGGCCAATTCGGAGAGTCCAAAACCTTAACAGACGGGATTTCCTTGGCTTCCTCGATTTTTGCGATTTCGTACTGTTGAGTAAGAAGTGCGTAAACTGTTTCCTGAATCTTGGTTTCATGATAGAGGTCCAGCCAGCGCACACCCAACAATGGCAGCTTGCGAATGGAGGGATAGAGTTGGTCGGAGTCGGACGCCGGTGCAGATTCAGTAGCTCCCGCAACAGGGTAGGCGCCGCCCATTTTCTGTAGTTCGCTTCTCAATTCGTCTACACGAGCTTTCAAAGAACGAACGCGCACGTTGTTGCCGGTATAGATCTGCTCCAGACCGTCCAATTCCGATTGAGCTGCGATTAATTGGCCCTGAAGTGCAGCGGCTCCTTCCACCATCGCCTTGGTTTGCGAGTCAACATCGATCACGGTATTGTTGCTAGCGTACTGCGCGAACTTATTGGATTCTTCGTCAAGATTATGCTTCACCTGCTGAATCCTCTGATCGAGGAATATCCGCTCCCGGCGCGCGGACGATGTTGAGACCAGGGCGACGACGCGGTCCAGTTCGTCAATGTAGGCCTGCGCTATCCGTTGCGCACGCTGCTTGTCTCGATCGGTAACGACGATGGTGATGACGCCACTCTTGCGGTCGACGGAAACGTCAGTGTATTTTGTAAGTTTTTTGCACGCCGCGTCGTAATACTTCACCCCGTAAACCTTACGCAAGTCGAATTTATCGATAATATGATCCTGCACGCTGCGGCTCTTCAACATGTCCGACCAGAGCGCGCCAGGATCATGTGTACCCAACAGTTGCGAGGCAAGGCCCCCCACAGAGGATCCGCCGCCCCCAAGTAAACTGCTCGCGCCTCCACCGGAACTGGCACCGCCAGCACTACTGCCACCAGCCATAGCTGCCATCATCGCCAAGCCAGAGCTTCCTTGGCTGTCGGGAGGCATAAGACGAGCGGTCGATTCATACTGTTTCGGTATCACGAACGCAATGATTGTGGTGACAACGAGACCACGTATCGTCCACTGCGCCAGGAGTCGGCGTTTTGCCCACAATAGCCAGGCCCAGTCCAGACCGTCGTGGTCAGAGTGTCTAGCCGAGTTTTCGCCGATACTACGATCGGCTTCAGCGACTTCGACTTGAAGCTGCCGAATCGAGTTTTCCTGTTCCGTGGCCGGCCTCACAGTAGCATTCTCAACTGGAAAAGTTCTTTCATCTCATTATTCTCAAGAGAGATTTCCAACGTTTGCGACCAAACCCTCATTTCGGAGAAGCTCCCAAACGCCAACGGGGCCGAAACGTAACGGTCAACGATGCCGTGACATCCGTTTTACCTGTCGGCAACAAGACCGGGAACCACCATTCCTCGTATTGTAAGAGCCCTGAAACAGAGACGCTTTTCGATACCGTGAATTCGGTTCGACCGGAATAGTCAACCAGCCTGCCACCTCCGATGAAGGCAGGTGAAACGGTCTGAAGCCTGTAACCCAACTGCAAAGTATTGCGAGGTGTGAACGAATAAGTCAGCCAACCTTGGCCGCCCCTACCGGCTCGTCCAATCCAACTTCCCAGAAGATCTCCGTCATTAATATAACCGGAGCGATAGCGGCGCAAGTCGTAATAAACGAAGCCCGGAGTAAACTCGCGAGTCCTGGATTCGTTGATTCCCTCGGCCCTAAACTCCAACTTTGGTATTTTCGGTAGTTGCGGCAAATAGATGCCAGGATTAACTGTAGCCCGGGTCGACCCGATGGGTGAAATCTCATCTACTACCAAAGAGTCCATGTAAAAGGTCAGCCAATTTCTTAGGCCGGGCACTCGGTATGTGAAATCTGCGGCCGAAATTCGCTTGCCCGGATCTCTCGTCGCAGTCGAGGAGTGGGCGTAATAAGTGCGGAAGTAATTGCCGAAAGTTACAGGCAAACCGGGGCCACCGAACATCGCGGTGATGCCCATGCCAAACTCTAAATTCGGAGTAGGTTGAAAACTTATCTTATCCCCGTGAATAAAAGGCTGGGGCGAGATACTTGGGCCCGCGATGTTGGGGAATCCAGGATACGACTGGCATGCGGGTACAGTGCAATATTCCCACTGCTGCCCGGAAAGCTGCCCAATAAAAAATTCCGTGCGGAATGGGCCGAGTATGCTCGACAGTCCAGGGATTTTGTGTGGTGCAACATCGTCTATCTTCACCATCGGAAACGGAGCTGCATTGTTGCTCATAAGCAGCGAGCCCGATTCTCCCGGGCCCAGCCAGGCGCTCTGCTTCCCGACGGAAATCTGGACGTTGTCGATGTTGACCGAAGCCATGCTGTCAAGAAGCGCGAACTGATTGGCTTCAGTAGTTCCGTTGGCTAGCAGTGGGGTGAAATCGGCCGCCGCTGTTGCCGCCAGCGTCGACGGCGATTCCGACGGCATTGCAGGCGAGTGCTGAATCTCCCCACGAAAGTAAACGGCGACCGGTCCAGCCTCCGCATCCGCACTCAATCCCGTAACGTTATTGAAACCCGCCCAATAGGGCCTGCCGTAATCATTAACGATGGTTTGTCCGAAGTGATAACCGTCACGAACCGGTGTGCCGGAAATTCCCATCATCCTGGTATAGACGGAATCAATGCGGGCATCGACGTTAGCCGCGCCGTCCAGTCTGGCTATCTCGGGCTTGAATTCGTCAGTCAAGGCCGCGTAAGTTCGTCCCGGAACACCCTCTTCGCGTCCGTTGTCGGGAAATTTTTCTTCAGCATCGTCGAGCAAACGGGCGCATGCCATTCGCGTCCACGGGCGCATCCCTACAACGCCAGATTGGATGTAACCCAACGCTATCAGACGTTCCAGCGCTGGATAGATCCAACTGTCCAGGGGGACGTAGGGGGAAGCCATGTAGTTTGGGTCGCGCACCTTATCCCCGGTTCTTTCTTCGAAGACATTGCCCCACCCCGTGCCACCCACTTCGGGATCGTGATGGGCCCGATAAACCTGCCGGGCGAAATACCAACCCAACGCGCTGCCAATGATGGCATCAGAGGCGAAGTGTTGTTTCGACGTCACTCGGGTGATGGTTACAGCGGAAGCCAAGCCATACGCCGCAGTCTGACTGAGCCAGCCCGGATACTCGTGCGCCCAAACACTGGCGACGGACCACGCAATAGCTGCATGTTCAGCAGGAAAAGAAGTTCCTCCCGCGAAAAAGTTACCGTGCCCATTCCCCTGATAAGGACGTTGCCGCTGCGTGATTTCTTTAAAGGCGTAAGCTACGGCTGAGGCATTAAGAGCAGCCTCGCCAGCCAATAATCCCGCTTCCGACAGATGGTCATCATGTTTGATCTGGCCTAAAAGGAACGAACCGCCGCTGAGGCCGATGAAAGAGTACACGCTGTAATCCGAAATCTTCTTGCTGGTATCTACGTGACTCAACGGTACCTGTTTCGACCACCAGCTATCGCTGGCGATGAAGGCAGCGGTGACGCCTGCGGCCGGCAGGATCCACTTCATATCTTTGGTTTGGACGTGCATCGGACTCGTCCAGAACCGCTTTTGATCTTCTGCGAGGTGCTTCAGGAATGGGGAGAGCAAACGGTTTTCCGGATCAGCCCCCGGCTCCGGCCGATCAGGGGGGCCGTCCTTGATAGGCGAATGCTGGTCCGGCACAGGTGTTTGCTGTCCGGCAGAAGCCGCCGGCGACGATGCGTTGTCGCTAGTCTGGCTGGTCCCGAACTGGACACTAAACAATAGAGTCACCAAGACGCACCATTTCCCAACAGCGGCCATCAGAATTCAGACCGAGTCACAAGTGATAGCGCGCTCGAACGAGATTCCGATATAGCCATCAGTGAGTGCCATAGTAGGCCGCGACGGCGATCGCCGAACCGATCGAGGCTGCGACTTGGCCGATCGCAAGAGTGGTTTTGAACTTATCGCTGAATACATAAACCTGTTCGGGTACAACCACCATATCGCCAGGACGCAGTTCCGCGCTTTCCACGCCCCCGCTAAACATACTGCCAGCCCCGCCGGAGACGGAACCATCCGCGCGAACCACGAAGATGCCCTTTCGGTTCGCCATCGCCGTTGGACCACCCGCCTGTCTCAAGTACCAACCGGCATCCTTCCCGGGCTTATAGCTGATGCCACTTGGGTTGTACACCGCGCCATCCACCAAAATCATGCCCGGCCGTTTAGGAATGTAAATCGTGTCCCCTGCCCGCAGCTGCACATCCGCCGGCGTATTAGCCCAGTGCTTGAGATCCGCCGAAATGTGAATTACCAAACGACCAGCCGGCGGCGTGTTCTCGAGCTTATCGATAGTCTTCTTATATTGAAGAACGCTAGCTTTGACCTGCAGCCTGTCATCCTGATCCATCGCCGGATCTGACACCACATTTGTAGCTTCGGCTTTCATACGCTCGATCAATTCGGTACGGTTCTTCTCTTCGATTTCCCTCAATTCAGCCCGCTCGAAAATTGCCCCATAGGCGTATGCAGTAGGCAGGAAGCCTCCCGCCCGCGCGATGACCGAACTGAGGCGCTCGCCGGGCTGAATGCCATAGCCACCGGGATGCGCCACTTCTCCTTTGATCTGGATGGTGGCCGCGAGATCTTGCCAGTTTGAGATCTGTTCGACAGTCAGGACATCTCCATCTCGCAGGCGCACGTCGGAATCCGGCTCACCGAGCATGGCTCTCGCAATCGCGACGTTCACGTGTTCGCCCACAACTTTCGTGCCGCTCTCTACTTCGTAGCGCGTCAGATCGGCCTGCTCCGTGTAGGCGCCACGCTTGAACCCACCGGCGACTCGCACCAACTCGGCGGCCGTCATATCTTCGCCCAGAGGATATTTTCCTGGACGAGCGACTTGTCCTTCTACCGACACCATCGGCGGATCAAGCTTATTAAGGTCGCGATGAACGAAGACGCGATCCTTCGGCTCCAAAGCGATGTCGCTCTTCGCGTCACCCTCGAGCGCCTTGGCCAGGTTCACACTGATTACCTGAAGTTTGCCGTCACTCGTTTTGCGGTAGACCTGAGCATCGTCGAGGAGAGCATCGCGAGTCGTTCCGCCCGCCAAATAAATAGCGTCTCGGAGGTGCGGCGTTCCATTGGTCAAGTGATCGCCCGGGTCCCGCACTTCCCCCGTGATGGTTATGATTGGCGGATCTTCGAAATCGTACTTGCTGAAGATGCGAATCGTATCGAACGGCTTGAGTACGAGATCCTGGTCCTTACCGGCAAGAGCGTCACCCAAATTGAAGGCCAGTATTACGGGAGTGTCGTCGGGCTGACTCAGCCGGATGATCTCGGCATGAGTGGTAGAGGGCTCCGGCAACAAATCCTTGTAGGATTTGATCAGGTCGGTGACCTTCATACCGTCGGTATAAGCGAATTTACCGGGTCGGGAAACGTAACCATCCAGATAAACCGTCTTATCGGCGTAGGGAAGGATCGGCGTGATCTTTACCTTGTCGCCATCCTGAACCTTGAAGTCCTCAAGCGCCTGGGTAACCTGTTGCTCGTTGTTGGTCTCGGGAATATCGAGCCGCAGCATGGTGCGGTTCTCATGGCTCTCCACGCGTTCCACATCCACATGGCGCAAAGTGCCGGATGGCAGCACCCCGCCCGCAAGTTGCAGCACTTCCGCCAAACTCTTCTCGCCGTTCAGTTCGTAAATCGCAGGTCGCCTCACCATGCCTTCAATGGTCACCACGCCGCTCAGAGGTGGCACCTCGATCGTGTCGCCGGCTTCCATTCTTTGCATGTCTCCGCTAATGCCGTGCAGAAGAAGGTCGTAGACATCAACCTGCTGAAGAAGTTGTTTGCCGCGGTAGTGTTCGAGCAGGCGTAACGAACCACCGGAGGTCGGCCCACCTGCGATGTAAAGCGCATTCAGCGGCGTGGATAACGAGCTCACATCGTATGCACCGGGGCGTTCCACGTCTCCGACTACGTAGACGCGAACCGTCCGAATCCGAGAGAGCGATACGTCGGCCTCTACGTCCCGGAACTGGCTGCCCAGTACCGTTCGAACCAGATGTTGAACATCACCCAAGTTTTTTCCCGACACCTCGACCGCTCCAACTTCGGGCAAAGCAACTCTTCCTTCGCGATCGACCACGCGTTGCAACCGCTGCGAGATCCCTCCGGAGAGACTGATGGTCAAGCCATCCCCCGGGCCGACAACGTAGTCGGGTCCAGCGGGCGCGTCCATGGGAAGCTCGTCCAGGTTCCCGGTACCATTTCGAAAGACATCCTCGCCAAAGCGCTCTAATTTGGGCGATTGTCTGGAATATTGTGCATAGAGATCATAGAGCGAAGGAATATCAGCATAGGGATTGGGGCGATGACGCAGTCTTGGCTGCTGCGGCAACTTCGGGGGAGTATAGGACGGGTAGTACTGCGGGCGCATCTGGTTTTCAAAGCGCGATTGTTGCGATCCTAACTCGTTGGTCCCGGTCTGTCGCCCTAGGGAACCCAGGAGCGAAGCACCCGAAGATCCCAGAGAAGGCGGCAAGGTCATCCCTGAAATACTTGACCCCGACAAATCCGACCCGGCTCCGAGCATTCCCTTCTTTGACATTGCTGAAGATAGGCCGGTCTGACTGGCGCTCAAAAGGCTCGGTAGCTCGTCGGGCTGGATGCTCGCCATCTGACTTTCGTCACTATCCGTTCCGAAGTAGTCCTGCTGCTGCATCTGTGTGAATTCAAGCTGGCGACTAGCCGAAGATGGGTTTGATTGGTAGGGGGAATATTGCGAGGGGGGATATTGCGACGGAGGGTACTGTTGCAACGGATACTGCTGTTGCGGATTTAGCTGCTGAGGATACTGCTGTTGCGGATACTGAGAGTACGGGGTCGACCGTTGGGAGGCTGCGTTCGCTGGCTGTTCGTAAAGAGACTGTGCCGTCCCGCCCGGAAGATACTGGGTTAGATAGCAATCCAGATCACCCTCGTGTTTTGCCCAATACAACTGCTCTTGGGAGCGCCCCTGAGCCCCTTTTGCGTCCGCCTGATCGGGTACCTTAACGTCCTTTTCTGTCGGCATCGGCTGCTTGCAAGGCAGATTCTTGGCCAATTCTTCACGTGTCGGCAAAGCCCTGATGTAGGAACGATCTTCAATCTCGCGGGTTGCGATTACTCGGACATTTTGATCTTCTCTGATCAAACGATAGAGGGCATCATCTGTGAGGTCATTCGGATCGAGCACCCTGCCCTGCTCGAATGCCTTGCGAACTAGCACCTTCTTTACCTGCAATAGAAGCCCGGGTTCCTCTTGCAGGAGCTGAGTGATCTTGTCGGCCGAGAGTGACACCATCTGCTCTGCTTCTTGCTCCGCGCGGGAGTGCGCTTGATCAATCGCGGTGCTCGGCGTATAGGACAAGCGCGGTGGCTGCTGCGCCTGCTGGCTCCAACCTAAAGACGAACAAGCCAGCACCAGACCGAGGGATGTAGCTACAAGATTTGTGCGGCGACTCAATCTATCTGTGAATGTATGCATAATGTCTCGATTCATCTCAAGCAGTTGAAATCATTGCATGACGAAGTGCTTGCTGCAGCGGCAACCTGGCTCCTCTGGATGCAGCTTCGCCCCCTCACCTACAGGTGCATTTTTAGATAAGTACTTTATTTTCAACCGCATGCCAGCTAATCATGCCCGGCGCGACTTCATTAATTACTACATCTCGCATTGCAGCATTTGAGACACAAACGCTGCGCCTGGCATGAACTTCAGCACGGTTCTATATCGCCCTCATCAACTTCCACAGCAACCGCACGCATGATGAGATCCAGCGAAAGAACAACTCGAAATTTATCTTTTCGCCGAACCAGGATGCCTTCCGCACCAGTCAGAGGACCCGAACGCACCCGCACGTGACGCCCAGCCGCGAGATAAGGATGCGGCTCCGCACGAACTCCCCGGCTCAGTCCGTTCATCAAAGCTTCCATGTCAGTTTCAGGCAGCGGCACGGGATGACCGTTAAAACTTACAAACCGAACGGCGCTCGCCATCTGCAACACGCGCAATCGGTCCCTGAGCGCGATGTGGACGAAGACATAACCGGGGAACAACGCCAGTTCCAGTTCCTTACGACGGTCCTTCCAGCGCCTTACTGAACGATAGACTGGCAGGAAGCATGAAATGTGGCGCTGCTCGATCTGTCGAGCCACTTGCTTTTCGTGGCGCGCACAGGTGTACAGGGCGTACCAGTTCGTTTCCGCTGCGCGATCTGGGTTCGCAGAAGCACAGATACTATTTTTGATAGTTTCAGCGGCGATTACTATACAAGACATAGCTTCGCTCTCTCACTTACAGGCGACGTGTGAGCTAAACCTATTATTCTCAATGGTTCTGCCCAATTGCTGCAATCTTCAAAACTCTCCAACCAGGCTACAGTGCGTCGCAAGCGGCGATCAGTTTTGCGCCGCTGCCACTAGCACCGGGCGCTCACGAAGCGCGTTTAAGATGCCAGCCTCCGAACTCTCCAAAGGCTTGGTTCGAATATCGACGATGGCCCAATAAAAGATCCCACGGTTCTGCTCCGGCGCGAGCGCAAGGATCCTCATCTGCGGATAGCGGCCAAGCAGAAACCCGCACAAGCCCAGACTCTTCTCCGGCTCACTCATGGCTAGAATGAGCACGTCAGGCTGAACTTGCTCCACTATTTCAGTGAGGTCACTTTCGTCCGCTACTTCGCCCACTATTTCAATGTCGGGCTGTTCGGAAATGGTGGCCATCACCAGTTCCCGCATCAAGCGGGGCCGATTTGCAACCAGTACGCGTACTCGTTTCACATAGTTCTCCGCTGCTAAGACGAGTCGAAAGTATGGCTGCAACACTCATAGTGCACAAGGTTCAAAAACGATCTATTGTGGGGAACCCATTTCGCTCACGTTAGTTGCGGCCCAAGGTCCAACGCATCAACACCATAAGTACCAAGTGCTGGTACTAACTACGTACCAGCGCCAGTACCAGTCAGTACCCATTGCTCGGGCACGAAAACTTAGAAGATGAACTGATTGTTGCCGACCGGCGTGACGGGATATGCTTTGCGGCTGGGGCAAAGCTCGGCTGACATCGATATGAAAAGAACTAACTAATTCGCGCTCTCGGGGCGATACAACTCCGCCATGGTGAGCCGGTCTGCCACACCCACCTTGCGCAACATGCGGTGAACGTGGTTTTTTACGGTTTGCTCGGAAAGATTCAAGCGCGCGGCTACTTCTTTATTTGACAGGCCCTGGCGGATGAGTCCTGCCAGTTGTTGCTGCCTCGGACTGAAATCCGAAATTCTCTGTAGGCGTTCGCCGGGCAAACTCAGCTGTGAGCGAGCCGCAGACCGGAACAGAGCCACCGACAGTGAGGGAGGACACACCGCTTCGCCAGCCGCTACGTCCCGAATGGCGCGCCAAACTTCGAGCGCGGAGGCATCCGTGAGAACATAACCCAGCACACCTTCCCGCACCATCCGCAGAAAGACGCCTTCGTCCGCTTCCATCCCCACCATTACCACGCCAATATCTGGTCGCTCGGCGTGCAGGCGCTGAATAACCCGTTCCTGAGAGAGCGCTTTCGAAACGGAATCGAGCACAACTATTGCGGGCTCGACAGCAAGGATTTGCTGCACGGCCTGAGGAGAATACGCTTCGCTCCCGACAATACGGATGTCGTCTTTCTTCGCCAGCAGGCGAATGAGAGCTTCGCGCAAGAGGCGGTTTTCCGCCAGCAAGAAAACCGGAATCACATTTTCAAGAGGGCCATTACGCACAAATGCCATAGTGACTATGACCTGAGGCACATCGCGCACTTCTGCATCGATGACCTAGGACTGCCTTTCAGAACATCTCGCTTAAACCGCCAAGACGTCCGCCTTGCCCCCTCAAACAATTAAAAAAATTCTAACCAGTGCGAAAATTGTGGCACATCGTTCGTCACGCTTGCAAGGACAAAACTGCACGCATTTCCTGGAAACCATTCAGTTGGCGGCCCGAAGCTCCTTTTTATACCTTAATGAACATCCCGTAGATCTGTGGAAAACTGCGTATAAGCGGGGCTTCATCACAAGAAACACAGCGGCCACAATTTAGTTTCGTAACGCTGAGACGCAAAGTTTATCTATTTCTTCGATGAGAAGGATTAGAACAAACCATTCTGCGACCGATTTTTTCGCTATGCCGCATAGCAGAGAATTCACACCCGCAGAATCATCACTTCCGTAGCTTTTATAAGGGCAGCGGCTGTCTGCCCCGGCTTTAGCTGCATTTCTCGCGCGGAGCGCGCGGTAATGATCGACGTAATTTGCTGATCGCCAATCGAAATCCTTACCTCTGCCATCAGACCGCTGATGCGAAGAGCATCGATTCTTCCCACGAGTTGGTTGCGTCCACTGACGCGGCGTACCGCCTGCTTGCGTTCCTTTTCCGTTCTGCCTCGCGTTCGGAACAGCAACCTATCCAGTTCACTTTGCGGGATGCGGTGATGTCCGCCAGCCGTCTGGACGCTGCGAATTTTCTTCTTGTAAATCCACTGCTTGATGGTCGGAAAACTGATTCCCAGTTCTAAAGCGGCGTCGCGAAGCTTCAGAAACGCATCGTTGCCGCTCCCGGTTTGCTTGCTTCTCCGCATCGGAACGAAATCCTACAGTCAACCCGAGGTGCGGTCAATAAGCGTGTCGTCAATAGTTTATTGAACCAGATCATCACAATCCGGAGGTCCCATAATTATCCATATCTGTATTCTTTTAGACATTGCAACCGGCGTTAATATACACTTCGTGATTCCTTGACTCCGATCATTGCCATAGGAGGCTCTCATGCGACGTATTAGCTATATTCCAACGGCTGCTTCACTGCTGCTGGCACAGCTCTTCTTTCTGCTTTTGTGGCTTGCGATGGGGACGTGTCCGGCTCAAGCCCAAACGGGAGCGAGTGTTTCCGGCATGGTGACGGACCAAACCGGTGCAGCCCTTCGCGATGTCGCGGTGACGATCAGGAACGTCGACACAGGTGCAACGCGCACGATCGCAACCGACGGCAGGGGGCACTTTCAGGCGTCCGGCCTGCCTTCGGGGCAATTTGAGATTCGAGCGGAAAAACCAGAGTTCGGCAATGAAACGCGCATGGGAATTAGCCTGGCGGTTGGGCAGGACACGACGGTCGACATCAAGATGAAACTGAGAACTCCCGACGCCTGCGCGAGCGGCCACGAGTTTGCCACCACCGATTGCACGCTGACCTGGCATGGCATCACGCTGTACGGTGCGTATGACGTCGGCACCGGCTGGGTCAGCCACGGCTTACCAGAAAACGGCTACAACTATGAAGGCGAATCTCTGGTGAACCGAAACGGCTATGAACATCGATTCCTCGTCGCACCGAACAACCTGTCGCAGACGGGTTTGGGCATCAGGGGCAAGGAAGAGTTTGCACCTGGTTGGTCAGTCGTGTTCAACGCTACCACTGGCATCAATCCGCAGTCCGGCCTGCTCGCCAATGCGTCACAAACCGATATCATCAACAACGGCCTACCCCGGAGCAGCTATTCGATAGCCATCGACGGCGCGCGCGCGGGCCAACCCTTCAATGACCAATACTATGGCGGTATATCGTCCACGCATTACGGCGAGCACCTTCGGTCGTCAGCGCTCTCTCGGAACCGATGCCATGCTGCAATACGATCCGGCCAATGGCGCCTATGCCTTTTCTTACATCGGGTATAACGGCACGATGGCCGGCGGCGGCGACACCGAAGACTCGCGTTGGGACGATGCTGTGAAGTATCGGCTTGCTTACGGCCCGGCCCACTTTGGCGCGATGTATAAATTCGCCGATGGCTCCGGCGGCTGCTACTCGCCCACCGCGGGCTGGACTGCAACCACCTGTACGCCGGAATCGGCGCATAACAACGCCTATGGATTCGACCTTGGCGGAAACTACAGCAAGTTCTCCGCCAACCTCGTCTTCCAACATTACAACCAGGCGATAAGCGTATTAAACCCCTTGCTGGGGCCTCAGAGTTTGAGTTCGGCAGGGCAATATCAGTCGACCACGGACAGCATCAATCAAAACCCCATCAACGGCGGGCCAGGCCTGGGCCCCAATCTGATCGACACGAACAATACCGTGTATGGGATCGTGACCGACAACAACGCAATTATGTTCGCCGCGAAATATACGTCGGACCCGTGGAAGCTTTTTGCCGGTTACGAATACATCTGGCAGAACAATCCGGCGGATCCGTTAGGCGTTGGCGCCTCCGACCAGGGCGGTTATTTCATGAGCGGGGTCGAAGACAACAATCTTGATTCGGAAAAATTGCTGCAAATCTGGTGGACCGGCGCGAAGTACGCGATCGACCGCAAAACCGACATCACTTTTTCCTGGTATCAACAGCGGCAGAACGATTTCCGTTATCCTAAGACTTGCAACGCCTCAGTCGGCTTTCGCAGTTCCTGCGCGGGTACCCTCAACGAGGTGTCGCTCTACGCGGATCATCACTTCACGAAGCGCTTCGACGGTTTTGCCGGATTTGCGTATTCCTACGTGAGCGGCGGTCTGGCCATCGCCATTCCGCATGGCCCCGGCGTTCCCTATAACTACGATAACAACTTTGCTCCGATAATCGGCGGTCGTTTCGCCTTCTGATCGCTTCCTCTTTTAGTCGTATCGGAAATGTCCCGTGATTCGAACAACCGGCAGTGCCGCTAAAGTTATCTAAGCTAAGTGGATGAGCTTGATTACCAAGGTCAGGTCAGCCGCCGTTGCTTGTGCCGCGCGAGTCTTGTATGGTACAAGCAGTCAGATTTAAGAATTCCATTGATGCAGTCATCCGAACATTTCGAGATGCGAGGCCGGCAAAATTGGTGCGCCCTCATCGTCTTGGTCGCGATATGTTCTCTGACGGTTCACCTGGTGACGCGCTATTACTCGCCGGCTGGTTCTTCATCGTCATCGATCACAGCCGCCGCAAAACACTCAGCAACACATAGACAGCGGCAACGATTAGCCAAAGATGCAGAGCTTTGGGTCGCTCCGGTATTCTGCTCCGCCGCGTTACCTGCCCCAAGACCTTATCCGCGCATCGTGCGCGCTGTACCTCCAATTCCTCACCTGCTCTTCGCCGAGGCTCTCTACAATCGGCCGCCTCCTTCGTTTGAATTCTCCGTATAGCTATTTCCGCAGCAAGAATGCGGCGTAGCTACTATGCGGGCTTCGTTGACCGTGTTTGTCAGCCGGTTCTAGTATCTCGGAATCTGCAATTGCGTGGTTCGCGCTCGACAAACACGGCTCATCCAGGAATTAAGTCTGAAGACCGTTGCGTTAGCTCAGTTCACGAAAGGAAACGCAAATGGCCGTTCCGCCTTTGCTGACTGAAGAAGATCTCGACTCTCTTCGCCAGTTCGGCACTTGCATGATCTCGAATGCGATTGAAACGTTCGACGCGCGGCTGCGCAATACGGGATATGCCGACGCCAGCGTTCACTGCATGTTTGAAGATGCGCCTCCCATGGTGGGATATGCAGCGACGGCTCGCCTTAGCAGTGGAGAACCACCAATCGTTGGCGGAAGCTTCCGCGACCGCGCCGATTTCTGGAATAGCATTCTCGAAATTCCCGCGCCCCGGATTTTGGTATTGCAGGACATGGATAGGCCTCCGGGGCGCGGCGCTTTCGTGGGCGATATGCACGCCGCAATCCTGAAGGCTCTCGGGTGCGTCGGATACCTGACCAACGGCGCAATCCGAGAATTGCCGGCAGTGCGGACCATGGGGATTCAAGTATTCGCAGGAAATGTTGCCGTATCGCATGCCTATGCGCACATCTTTGATATCGGCGCTACAGTCACCGTAGGCGGAATGGAAGTTCGTCCCGGTGAACTTTTGCACGGAGACCGCCACGGCGTGTTGACGATTCCCAAAGACATTGCATCCAAGATTCCGGACGCCGCAGCCGAGCTACAACAGTGCGAGCAGAAAGTGATCGACTTTTGCCGGTCCAGTACCTTCTCAGTATCGAAGCTCAGTGAAGTCATGAAATCAGTTCGTTAATGAATAAGCGTTCGCACTCATTGAAGCTTGCTGGCTTCGCAATGCCAGAGAAAGCTGGAAATAGAATCCGATGAACGAAGATCACAATCGGCCGGGAGAAAAAGAAGTACGCATGCGAGCCTCTGGATATAAGAAACCAGCTGCTTGTTTGCTGGCCGCTCTTGCGCTGCTGATGACGATCACGTTGAGCGCTTGCTCTGGTGGAGATAAGCACGTTGAAGCGAATGGCCCGGCGGTCACGGTTGGCGTTACCAGCGTAGTGAGAAAGTCGCTGGGCCGGCACATCACGCTATCCTCCGAACTCGTACCCTTTCAGGAGATTGATGTCTATGCAAAAGAGTCAGGCTATGTGAAGAAGCTTTATGTCGATTATGGCACGCGCGTGAAAGCCGATCAGGTTATGGCCGTCCTGGAGATTCCAGAGCTAGAAGAGCAGATCCAGGGAGATCAGGCTGAAATTAAGAATGCGACGAACCAGGTGAGCCGCGCGGAAAACGAACTGAAACGCGATGATGCACAATATCAGGCCCTGCACCTGCAGTACACGCGGTTGAATGGCGTCTTCCAAACCCAGCCCGGCATTGTGGCGCAGCAGGAAGTCGACGACGCTCAGGGCAAGGACCTGGCGGCAGCTTCACAAGTGGACGCCGGCAAATCCTCTCTGGAAGCGACGCAGAGCCAACTTGCAGTAGCCCGTTCAAAACTGGCTCACGATCAAACGATGTTCGACTACGCAAAAATTACGGCGCCATTTGCGGGAGTAATCACCGAGCGCTACGCGAACCTCGGCACGCTGGTGCAGGCCGGTACAGGTTCGAGCACGCAGGCTATGCCAATCGTCCGGCTATCGCAGGACGATCTGTTCCGATTAGTCATTCCAGTTCCGGAGTCTTATGTGCAATACATCCGGGTTGGCGATCATGTGGATGTTCGTGTCCCCTCGCTGAACCGCACTTTCCCCGGGAAGGTGGCGCGTTTTTCCGTGGATGTACGCGAAGACACGCGGACCATGCACACCGAGGTTGATGTGCCGAACCCGCAGCGAGTCTTGCTTCCAGGCCTCTATGCCGATGCCGAGCTTGTGCTTGACCGAAAAGTCGATGTTCCGACGGTTCCGGTGCAGGCTTTGAATCACGAAGGCGATAAGACGACCGTCTTCGTTGTGAATCAAGACGGGAAAATCGAGGACCGAGCCGTACAGCTTGGACTACAGACCGCGAGTGATGCTGAAATCATTTCGGGTCTGAATGAAGGAGAGCAGATCGTAGTGAGCGATCGCAGCAGCCTGAAGGCTGGCGAAAAAGTTCATCCCCAGCAAGTGGCGGTGATGCAGTATCACGAGGAGAATACGCAGTAGAAGCTGCCGCAAGCGGCTCACGAGCGGTGAATGTAAGCGGACAAATTTTATGCCGGGATTTTCAATTCGTAATCCGTACTTCATCATCGTGATCTGTCTGACGTTGCTCGTCATCGGAGTAACCAGTCTGACGCGGATGCCGGTCGATCTTTTTCCGCCGATTAATTTGCCCGAAGTCGTAGTCGCTACTTTCTACTCGGGGATGCCGCCCGAGGATATCGAGACTGACATTACCGATCCTCTGGAGCGATTCTTTACGCTGGCTTCCGGCGTGGATCACATGGAATCGCGGTCGCTGTTGGGTGTCAGCATCATCCGCGTTTATTTCCAGCCCGGCACCAGCGCTGACGCTGATGTCAGCGAACTCTCCAACCTGGCGCTTGCGGACTTGAAACGCCTGCCACCCGGCACTTTGCCGCCGGTGGTTCTCAAGTTCGACGCTTCCAGCTTGCCCGTGGCGCTGGTTACGGTAAAAGGCGAAGGACTCAACGAAACTCAGCTCCACGACTACGCTCAATTTCAGATTCGCAACCAGATCGCGGTCGTGCCTGGGGCGGAAATTCCCGGCGTGTTCGGCGGAATCTATCGCCAAATCATGGTCTATGTTGATCCTTATAAACTCGCGTCTCGTCAGCTGAGCGTGATGGATGTGGTCGGCGCGGTGAACGACTCCAATCTGATCCTGCCCGCGGGCGACGTGAAGATGGGACCGTACGATTATTTCGTTTACTCCAACAGCCTCGTCGACAGCATGAAGCAGTTGGGAGAGGTCCCGCTCAAAGTTAAAGGACACTCCTGGGTCACCGTAAACGATGTGGGGAAAGCGGAGGACGCTCACGGGATCCAATCCAACATCGTGCGCATCGATGGACAGCGCTCCGCTTACATTCCCATCATGAAGCAGGGCGGCGATACCAACACGATTGCGGTGGTGGATGGCGTCCGCGAGCTCATCAAGCATCTCTACGACATTCCCCAGCAGATGAAAACCAGCATCGTCTTCGATCAATCGGTGTACGTGAAAGAAGCAATCGATACCGTTTTGCACGAAGGCGCTCTAGGTTTGATTCTCACCAGCTTGATGATTCTCATTTTTCTGGGAAGCTTTCGCGCGACATCGGCGGTGCTGCTTTCGATTCCTTTGTCGGCGCTGGCCGCGTTTGTTGTGCTGGCCATGATGGGTGGAACGATCAACACGATGATCTTGGGTGGAATGGCACTGGCGTTTTCGCGGGTGATCGATAACTCCGTCATTTCCCTTGAGAACATTTATCGCCATCTGGAAATGGGAGCCGCCCCCATGATCGCCGCCGAGGTCGGCGGATCGGAAGTGAGCCTTGCCGTGTTGGCCGCAACGCTGGTGGATGTTGTCGATTTCTTTCCGGTCATTTTTCTCTACGGAGTAGCGAAGTTTCTCTTTTCGGCTTTGGCGTTGGCCTTCTGTTTGTCGCTGCTGGCTTCGTTTGTTGTGGCGATGACGGTGATTCCGTTGTTCTGTTCGCGATTCCTGAAGGCCAAACCACACGGCGAGGTTCACGATAACAAGGTGTATGACCCTGCCGTGAGTACTTCCAGGATGGACCGGTTCAATGCCCGCTTCAACCAGGAGTTCAACAAGATTCTTGATTTCTATGAGTACTGGGTGCGACGGGCACTGCAGCGTCCCGGACTTACGGTGGCATTGTTAAGCGGTCTGTTCGTACTGAGCCTGGCGATTTATCCGCTGCTGGGGCTGGCGTTTTTTCCGAAGACCGATGCCGGACAATTCACCATCAACCTGAAAGTGCCCACCGGCACGCGCATTGAG
This sequence comes from uncultured Acidobacteriaceae bacterium, assembly GCA_963838015.1. Lineage (GTDB taxonomy): Bacteria > Acidobacteriota > Terriglobia > Terriglobales > Acidobacteriaceae > Sulfotelmatobacter. Next base: position 172,832 of record CAWIPG010000006.1, read on the forward strand.
ATGACGGATCAATATGTGGCGAAGGTGGAAGACCTGATCCGGAAACAGATTGAGCCCAAGGATTTCAAGCGAATCGTTTCCAACATCGGAGTAGTCCCGGATTTCTCCTCGCTCTACACCACGAACTCCGGTCCCTATACCGCGACTGTGCAGGTAGCGTTAAACGAACCGCACCGGCTCAGCAGTTTCGAATATATGAACCGCGTGCAGAAGGCGATGGCCAGCCAATTCCCGGATATCAGAACTTTTTTTTCGAGTGGCTCGATGGTGGATGCCATTCTGAATACCGGAATGCCGGCGCCAATCGACGTGCAGGTGAGCAGCCCCGACCTGGATCAGATTTACAGCATCGCGCAGAATCTGGCCAATCGTTTCCGCGAGGTGCATGGCGTCGGACAAATCTACATTCCGCAGGACATGAATTACCCCGCGCTACGTCTCGACGTGGACCGGGTGCATGCGGGCGAGCTGGGGCTGACGCAAAAAGATGTAGTGGATAACGTCATCACCGCGCTGAACTCCAATTACATGATCGCGCCCAATTATTGGGTCGATCGCAAAAGCGGCAACGACTATTACCTCACCGTGCAGTATTTCGAGCACGGCGATGCCGCTATTCATAATATGGCCGACCTGGGACAGATTCCACTGCGCGATCCCTCCACCGGAGGTGATCTGAGTTGCGGTCCCAGCGGGCCGCCACGGCCCGGAATCACTCGTACTTCGTGGGCGTGCGGCGGGCAGGGCAGGCCAACCACCGTCCTCAAGAGCGTCGTGGATGTGAAACAGATTTTGACGCCGACAGAAGTGGACCACTACCAGATACAGCGCGCAGTCGATATCTACGTTACTCCCGCCGCCGAAGACCTGGGACGCGTGACCAGCGCGGTTCGCGACATTCTTGCCAAAGAGAAAATCCCCGGAAATGTTCGCGTGAACCTGCGTGGCATGGTGCAGGGCATGGAAGCTTCGTTCAAAAGCTTCGCGCTGGGATTTCTGATTTCGTTTGTTCTGCTCTTCCTGATTCTGACGGCGCAGTTCAAATCGTTCATCGATCCTTTCCTGATCATGCTTGCGATCCCGATGGGATTCATCGGCGTGCTGATTATTCTGCCGCTGACCCACAGCACGTTAAATGTGATGTCGCTGATGGGAGTACTGATGCTGGTCGGCATCGCGGACTCGAACAGCATTCTGATCGTGGACTTCGCTCACAATCTCGAACGGCAGGGATTGTCGCCGGCCGATGCCGTCATCACTGCCTGCCGCGTGCGCCTGCGGCCGATTCTCATGACCTCGCTCGCCACCATCATCGGCATGATTCCGATGGCGCTGAAGTTGGGCACTGGAGCCGAGCAATACACGCCGATGGCTCGCGCCATCATCGGCGGCCTCACTTCGTCCGTGATCTTAACCATCTTTATTGTGCCCGCGGCTTATTTGCTTGTGTATGGCAAGCGCGGCGCAAAGGCCACTGCGAACGCAGCGCCGGAGACAGCGGAATGAAAAGCATATTGCCGGTCTGTCTGGCATTGGTGATGCCGGTGTGCATGCTCGCACAAGCAGGTGCTGGTTCGGAGAATTCGTCCACACTGCCTTCGGCTCCGATGCCGCAACAGGCAACTACCCGAGCCGGTTCCACAGGGCAGACAGCTGACGTCGCTCCGCAAAACAATTCTGGAGCTGCAACCGTTCTGTCTCTCAAGGATGCGCAGGCGCTGGCCCTGAAAAATAATCCGCAGATTTCAGTTGCTCGATTGACTGCACTGGCCTCGCGGCAGGTGGCGCGGCAAGTCCGCTCGAACCTATGGCCTACGATAACTGCCGATCTCACCGGAGTCGATGCGGATCCCGGCACACGAATCACTGCCGGCGCTCTCAACAATCCTGCCGTGTATCAGCGCGCCGCTGCCGGCGCCATGGTGAGTCAGCTGCTTACTGATTTCGGACGTACAACCAACCTCGATCTCGAGCGCCAACCTGGCAGCCAAGGCCGAAAATCAAAATGCCGTAGCCACCAAAGAACAAATTCTTCTTGCCGTGGATCAGGCTTTCTATAATGCCTTGCAGACGCAAGCCGTACTCACCGTCGCGCAACAGACGGTTGCTGATCGTCAGACGGTTGCCGATCAGGTAGGCGCGCTCTTCAAAAACAAACTCAAGTCAGAACTCGATTTCAGCTTTGCCAACGTCAATCTCGCGCAAGCGAAACTGCTGCTGCTGGACGCACAAAACAATGTGAATGCCGCGTTGGCGTCGCTTTCCGCCGTGCTCGGGTTTTCCACCTGCAGAATTTTCAGCTCGCGCCCGACACAACAGCACTTAACCCTCCGCAAGGTAATGTTGACGAACTGATTTCCACGGCTTTTGCAGTGCGCCCGGAAATTCTGGCGCTGGAATTCCAGTCGGGGTCGGCGAAGAAATTCCAAATTGCCGAACGGGACTTGCTGCTCCCGGATATTCGTGCCCTGGGCGCCGCAGGAGACACGCCGGTAAGAAATCCGATCATATCGAGCACATACTGGGCAGTTGGAGTCAACGTCGAGATTCCGATCTTCAATGGATTTCTTTTCACGGCCAGAGAGCGTGAAGCAGCGCTCCGTGCGCAAGCCACAGAGGAACGCTTGCGTGATCTTCGCGACCGGATATCACGCGATGTGCGTACGAGTTGGCTCAACGCGACTACGGCTTATGATCGATTGGCCGTTACACAACAACTTTTGGAACAAGCCAATCTCGCGTTGAACTTGGCCCAGGCGCGATACAAGTTGGGATTGGGTTCGATTGTGGAATTGAGCCAGGCACAGCTTCAGCAGACGCAGGCACAAATCACCAACGCGCAAGCGGGGTATGACTACCGGCTTGCCCTGGCAGAATTGCAGTATCAAACCACCGGTATTTAGAACCATGCTTCCCTTCTTTATATATTTCGTCGCCGGGGTGGTCACGGGTTTCCACGTCTACAGCTTGCTTGCGTTGACCGTGTTGGGTGTTCCTTCGCATCCGCTCGAATTTGTATCGCTGTTGGGTTCGTTGTGTCTGGTTTTTGCGGCTTACCTGAGTCTCTTCAAACCGCACGCGGCAGCCCGCCTTGCGCTTCTGGCTTCGCTCGTAATCTGGACGTTTTATGGCCCGGCAACGGTTAGTGCGATAGAGACCAGGATGCACAAAGAGAAATCCGAATTTTCTCTGCAGAAGACAACTTCAAAGTCCGTGGCATCGCCCTCAAAGCACAAAGCGCACTTTCTGGTTTTAGGATGATACTGGCTTACCTTGCAACGGCTCTGTTAGTGCTGGTTACCGCTTACTCGGCGGTCGTAAGCTCCCGGCAAAAACCAACCGGTGGCGCTTCCACCTGGCTTTTTCCGAACACGACCAGCCGATCCTTGCAAATCGCAGTGGGCTTGTGCACGGTCGCACTTTTCGCCGCGCTGGGACTTTGGCCCTCCATCACCACCCACAACTACGCTCGGCGCTCGTCCCGTTTTCTCATGCCCGAGGGCTACGTCGGTTGGGTGCGAGTCGAATTTCAATCCAGCGGCGCGCCGCCTGTTCCCGTTGAGAACGGAGAGTATGTCTTTCAGATTCCCCCATCCGGATTGTTGAAGACATCGTCACCGGAGCAATACGGCTGGGCCAAGGATCGCTACTTTTACGATTCCAAGAATGGCGCCCGAAGGCTGCCTGACGGTGGACGGGAGCAGAACCTGATCTGGGGCAAGATTAACGGCCAGGAATCCACTTCTCGAAGCAGTAGAATGTATGAAGAGTTTTTTGTAGGGACTGAGCAACAATTTAAGGAACAGATCAAGGGACCATCGAGTGTTGATTCCAACGTGTCCGCAGTTCCATCAAAGTAAGATCGATCTGTCGCAATTAATTTTCCTCGCCACGCTTCAGTTCGCCCCGGTCATTCATCAGAAATTCACCCGTTTGTAACCGTCCTGTAACACTACGCCGATAGAAAAGAATGTCTACTCAATCCATATCTCATCCGGTCGAGTGCGCAATTGTGCTTGTTGCTCGTCAGCAAAATCGAGGGTGGAAAAGGTGGTCCAACAAGAAGAAATGAAGGCGTCTAACAAATCTTGTTGCTCCCCCGCATGACACAGGAATGTGCAAACTTGCTTAAAAAATTAAGGAGAGTGTGATGAAATCTGCGTGGAAGTTGTGCGCGGTCGTGTTTCTGGCGACGTCGCTGGTAGCGCAAACCAGCACGGCACCCAAACCCAAGAAAAAGGCTGCGACGATCACGGCAGCGGACGTGCAGGCATTGAAGGACGCAATTGCCTCACAGCAAGCCGCCCTGGCAGCTCAACAACGCCAAATCCAGGAACTAAGCGATGAACTGCATCGCAAGGATCAGGCCGTTGGCCAAGCCCAGGCTGCGGCCACAGAAGCCTCCGGCAAAGCTGATGCAGCGCAGGCCCAGGCAGCCCAGCAGCAGCAAGCAGTCGTCGAACTCAAGGGCGACGTGGCCGACCTGCGAACCAATGTGACCAATACCGCAGTAACGGTGCAGGAAACGCAGAAGAACGTCACTGCAGCGCTGGACAGCCCCATGGCGCTGCATTACAAGGGAATCACGATTACGCCAGGCGGATTCGTGGCGGCTGAATTTGTGCGACGCTCGCGTGCCCTCGGGTCCGATATCAACACGCCCTTTAACTCACTGACCATGCCGGGCGCTTCGGCCAGCAACATTTCAGAATTTTTCGGGTCAGGTCGCCAATCGCGTTTCTCCATGCTGGCTGAGGGCAAGTTGTCGAATGTGAAATTGGGTGGATATTACGAGGCTGACTTCCTCTCTTCCGGTACGACTTCCAACAATAATGAGAGCAACAGCTATACACTGCGTCAACGCCAGGCCTTCGGCCAGGCAGCCTTCGACAATGGTTTTACGTTCACCGGCGGCCAGATGTGGAGCCTGGTTACTGAAACCAAGCATGGCATGGACAACCGCACAGAAGCTACCCCGATGACCATCGACCCACAGTATACCGTCGGCTTCAGTTGGGCTCGGCAGTATGGGCTGCGCGTGGTCAAGGGCTTCGACAACAAAGTGTGGTTTGGTTTGTCGATGGAAAACTCGCAGGCCACGGTCAGCAGCCACAACAACGGAGACAATTTCCTGATCGGTTCGGCGGGAACCGGCGGCGGCCTCTACAATGCCGCGATCACCAATTGCACCACGGCGCTCAACTCCACCGATACCGCCGCAACCACCACCTGTACCCTGGCTGCCAGCTACTCTTTCAACCCATCGCCCGACATCATCGCCAAGGTAGTTTTCGAACCCGGCTTCGGACACTATGAAGTCTACGGTTTGTATGATCGCTTCCGCGACCGGATCTTCCCCTGCGGCGAGGTTGCCACGGGCACAACTTGCGGTGGCGATACGTCTACGGGCGTAAATGCCCTGGGCGCGTTTAACTCCTCGAAAAATGGCGGCGGCATTGGCGCCAACGCCCGATGGTCCTTCGCACAGAAGCGCGTCGACTTCGGTCTACACGTCCTCGGCGGCAGTGGAATCGGCCGCTACGGCACGTCCGGTCTTCCCGATGCTTCCGTTCATGCCAATGGAACCCTCGACCTGGTCCGCAGTTGGCAGGGACTGGGAACGTTGGAATGGCATGGCAAGAAGCTCGATGTTTACCTCAACGCCGGTGCCGAATACGCTGGCCGCGCGGCAGATTTCGATCCCATCTCGGGCAAATACGTCGGCTATGGCGCACCATTGTTCAGCAACTCCGGCTGCTACAGCGAAGTTGCACCAACTCTTGCCGGTGGGTTCTTCCCTGCCGGTCTTTCGAGTTGCACGGCCGACACACGGGCGCTGATCGAGGGTACGGCTGGCTTTTGGTACCGCTTCTATAACGGACCCAAAGGTAGATTCCAGTTCGGCACGCAGTACTCTTACGTGACCCGTCAGAACCTGGTCTGGCGTGGGCCCCTCGGGGGCGGGAAACCCTGGCGTAACACCGGAAGGACTGGATGGGATGGTCTTCACCTCGTTCCGTTATTACTTGCCGTAGGAAAACGCCATGACTACGGCTTGTCCGTAGGCGGTCACAAAGCATACGGCGTCCGGGAGGCGACACTCGCCAACCCGGACGCCGATTTTATTTCCCGCAAATTCACACTTCTTTTGCAGCTTACGACCGCTAAGAATCGCTGCCTTGCCAACTCTCTGCAGTCTCAGGGCAATCTTGCGGCTTCCGCAGTTGTCCTTGGTTTCTGACTTTGTTAGCGTAAAGTTAACGACACCGGCCCGGAAAAGGAGAGTAGCCAAAACCGGGCCGGCGGCGTTTCCGAAGGGAAGGCGCCCCTCGAAAAGTTGCAGCCGTTCAACCTTAATGGTCTCGCGTCAAACATGACGCGAGACCATTTTCGCTTTACGGCAAGTAATAACGGAAAGACGTGAAGACCATCCCGTCCAGTCCTTCCGGCGTTACTCCAGGATTTCCATTTCCCGCCGGGCCCACACCAGACCAGGTTTGACGGGTTACGTAGGAGTACTGCGTGCCGAACTGGAATTTGCCTCGAGGCCCGTTGTAGAAGCGGTACCAGAAGCCAGCTGTGCCTTCGATGGCCGCTCGCGTATCGGCAGTACACTTCGAGAGCGACCCTGGATTGAAGCCGTTCGAAACCGCGATAGAAGGAGCAGTCTCGGTATAGCAACCGGTGTTATTGAAGTGCGGTGACCCGTAGCCGACATACGCCTTTGTGTTGGCATCGTAGTCGTCGGTCCGGCCGGCATACTCGGCGCCAGTGTACAGATAAACGTCCAGCTTCTTACCGTGCCACTCGAGCGTGCCCAACCCCTGGTAATCCTTAATCGGGTTGGGAGTTCCGTTGGCATGAATGGCAAGATCAGCAAGCTGTGCGGCGCCGTACCGCCCCACTCCGCTGCCACCAAAAGCGTGCAGACCGAACACGATGTGTTTATTGTCGAAAGTCCAGCGAGCGTTGGCGCCAAGGCCGCCGCCGTTCTTCGAGGAGTTATAGGCACCCAAAGCACTGGGGCCATTTTCGGTAACGTTGTTCGGGCAAGGTCCGGTTGTCCCAATGACGAAGTTAGCGCACGGGAAGATGCGATCGCGGAACCGGTCATAGAGCCCGAAGATCTCGTAGTGTCCAAAACCCGGATCGAACGCCGCCTTGGCGATGATATCGGGCGATGGGTTGAAGGAATAACTGCCCGCAGGCGAGCACGTAGTGTAGTAGACAGGGGTGGTGCTGCCAGCCGGAGTATAGGAAGCGATGGGGCACGCAGTGACCGCGTTGTTATAAGTGTTGCTCGCGCCCGCCTCACCAAGCAGGAAGTTGTCAGTGTTTCCGTGAGTAGAGAGCGTGGCTTGCGCGTTTTCGACAGCCACGGCGAGGGCAACCTTATGGTTGAAGTCTTTGGTCACGCGAATGCCATACTGGCGGGCAAAGGTAAACCCAACGTTATATCCCGGGTCGATTGTCATGGGACGAGAATCGTTGGTTTTGCCCAGGTCGTCGCTGGGGGCGATGCCTTGTTTATTTTCCGTCACCAGACTCCACATCTGGCCGCCGAGGAAACTAAATCCGTTATCGAATTTGGCCTGGCCCCACGCTTGGCGCAGACGAAAAGTGTAGCTGTTCGTCTGCGTGGCGGTGGAGGTGTCGCCGGAGGAGAGAAAGTCACCCGACATGTAGCTGGAGAATTCTACATTCTTCAGACGCCCGTCGACATAGATAGTAGGCCGGGACTGGCGGGCCGAGCCGAAGAACTCCGACAACTGATTCTGCGAAGCACCCGGCATGGTCAGCGAATTGAAAGGAGTCGTTAAGTCCGCTCCGAGAGCTCTCGAGCGGCGCACGAATGCAGCTTCGACGAATCCGCTCGGAGTAATGGTGATTCCCCGGAAGTGAATCGAGACAACGGCGCTCTCCATCGGGTTCGCAGGGCCTTGTGGCGTGGTCTGCTGCGAGGTGAGACCAAGGCCTGGGCGAAGCATCCTGCTGAACTGCGCCTCCATTAGTAAGTTCGGCCACCTGTTGCGGAGCGGCTTGCGCTTTGGCCGCATCAGCCTTGGCTGCGGCGGCTTGCTGCGCCTGCCAGGCCTGCTGGTTTTGTAACTGCTGACTAAGGCGCTCGATCTGTAGTTGTTGTGCGGCTAAGGCATCTTTCAGCGCTTGTACATCCGCGGCCGTAATGGTCGGCGGCGCTGGAGCTGCAGCGGCTCCGTTGGCTGCAGGAGTTCCGTTGGCAGCCGGGGCGCCTGACCCCGGCTCTTCCGCCCATACACCGGCTGAAAGTGCCGCCAGTGCCAGAACTGTGAGAAATAGGTGTTTGGTTCGTTTCATGGAATTCAATCCTCTCCTTTTTATGTTTTCGTGGAACGCATTACATCCCAGGGTTAGAACAGAAACTCGTTTCCCTTCATTTCACTGACTGCTTTTTGAGTTTGCTGAATGGCGGAAAACCGGGGGAAGCTTTCCTGAAGCGGGGTCCGGAATAACGGCCTCAAACCACGCTGTTCTGCAAACGCTGTGCGTGAAATTACTCGCGATGGGCGGCTTATTGTTCTCTGAACAGCGCAGCTTTCATTCGGGAGATTTTCAGCGCCAGCGATTATGCCATAAAGTCCATTTTATTAATAGACTTTATTAAGCTTGCGGACATTGCAATTGCAAGTCCCTTTTTCGGCTGTCCCAAAAAATGTCTTAACGACCTTTATTTCAATAGCTTACGAAATTAATACTGGTCAACAAGTGGAAGCCGTATGCATCTCGTTGCAGCTCTGGAAGGAAATTTTGCAAACTGCTCCACGATCCTCACATTTTGCACAATGATTATCATTGGCTGGGTTGGCTTGCGGCAGGCCGCCTTCGCAGTTTGTTATAGTCCCGCGCGTAGACGCGGAACCCGAATTCCGGCGTAATCTTGTCATAGCCGGTGACGACTTGTTCTTTGTAGTGATCAAGATAAAAATCGAACGCATCCTGCGGATCTGCGTCAATAAGAATCAGGTCTGCGTCCTGCATGGTGAATTTGCCAAAACGCAGATTACCGTCGCGATACGCCATGTAATTACCCGGCTCTTTCGCGGCAAAGTTCGAAGCCTGCAAGCTGCCGAAGACCTGAACAATTTCATTCCCTTGAACGCGAATGGCGCTCACTTTTCCTCGAATGCGAGGCGGAGGAAGAATTTCTTCCGGATCGAGGATCAAGTCATCTTTTTCAGCGGTAATGCCGTGAACCTTCTTGGTGTTGATGAGGCGGGCGATATCCAGTCCAAGCAGATCCATTAGACCTTTCACCGGCAAATGTGCCGCTTTCACATGCTCAGCGTGCAGCCGGATTTTTCCATCCGGGTCAGCGGAAATCGTTCCAATGGTTTCGAATGGAACATCGCCTTTCTGGTGAAGCTTACCTTTGATGATCAGCTGATTATTCTTGCTTTCAATGGTTACGTCTTTGATGGGCGCGTCCGCGGCGGAAAAAACATTTTTGTTCAAGATCTGCGCCAGCGAAGAGCAGCTTATGGCAATCTCTGGCCGATGAGACGACAATGAAGAATGAATTTGTATCATCAAAGACAATGATCGCGCCGTCTTTGGTGGGAATTAGATGGCCCTGAAGTTGGACGATGTGCGCGGCAATGCTGTCGGTGAAGTGATACATGACATTCTTGATCGCGACCTGCACTTCGTGGTTGTTCGCTGCCGCAGACGGGGCTGCTGCCCCTTGACTGGATTCGTGGGGTGGTAGTGGATTTGATTGGGCTGAGGCTAAGACAGATAGAGGCAAGGTTAACAGGAGGGTCGCGCTCAGAAGCTTGAAAATCATGGAAGTAAGATGCCGCAATCGTGAAAACGGTAAGGCGACACCGGAAGTTTCTTCCGCGCGCACTTACAGTTTTTTTGAAACGCGGCTACAGCAATCCCACGCGGCTCAGAATCTCCCAGAGTCCCCAGAGTGCCGCAACTGGCCCTCCCCAAATGTAGAAGAGCGATTTCAGGTTCAGCCGGGCGACAATTTCTCGTTGGCTGTCGCAGGAGATGATGAATGGTCCGGGGCCTTTCATTAGAATCACCGGAGGATGGAAATCGAAATTGTCGGACGATGCAACTACCGCCCCCGAAGGCAGCTTGGGGTTTAGATATGGATAGGCTTCGCGGCGGATCAGTTCCGCTTCGCCCAAGCCGACAAATCCCGGCCCTATGCGAGATAACTCAGTGCACTCGGCAATCGGATCCTTTTTCACCCAGGGATTTTCTCGAAGCGTACCCAGGACAAAGATCGTGTCGCCGGGCTTTATGCAATATTCCTGAGCGAACTCCGGGGTTCCTTCGGAAAAACTTGTGCCCACGGTGGCGAGCTTGCCGTACTCCGACCTGTCGCTCGAAGGTGGCATCATGAGTTCCGCGCCCTGCGGATAGATCATCAGCGTGCCGGTGCCATCGTCCAAGAAAAAGAGGCGCACACATCTCCCGGATTTTGTTGCTGAGATCGCCTTGCGGATTCGATTCGATTTTCAGGCGATAGTAAAGACAATCGGCCTGGCTCAAGGGCGCAACCACGGTGTAGGGACCGACCGCTTTGCCGCTCACTTCCACGGAACCAAGCGCGGCGGCGCGGATGGTGGAGCGAGGCGTATCCATAACGAGGCGCTTGCGCTGCAGCAAACGAAAACCGCGCCAGAAGAAATACGGGCCGAGTATTACCGCGAGCCCAGCCCATAATAAAGTCTGACTCAACAACCATAGAACGAGGCGAATCATTGAGTGTGAAGATCAGTGCGAATGAGGAGCCGGCCCAGAATACATTTAGAGCGGCCGCGGAGCAAATATGTTTGAGCAGCCGTGATTGAGCAAATGTGATGGGCAAACAGGCCCAGAATTAAGCCACGAGCTTTTTCAGAGCCTCGATGTTTCTGCGGTCATCGCCGGGTTTTTCGATAGGAGTTTCGGCGATGAAAGCGGCATGAGCCAGGCGAGGATCGTTCAACAGGGCACGGAAGGGCTCGATGCCGATGGTTCCCTTCCCGATCTGCTGATGGCGGTCCAGCTTCGATCCGCGCGCGGCCTTAGCATCGTTGCAATGGATTACGCGAACATTATTCAGACCGATAGTTTCATCGAGACGCGTTAGGGTTCCGCGCAAGCCTTCTTCGCTGACAATGTCATATCCCGCGACATGAGTGTGACAAGTATCGATGCAGGCGGCGATGGGCACGATGCCGCGCAGTCGATCAAGGATCTCTGCGACTTGCTCGAACGTACCGCCCAGAGAGAATTCCGATCCAGCAGTGTTTTCGATCAGGATGGTAAGGCCGCCCTGCTCGAGATCGAGCCCTTGTGTTGCGGCCGCAATCGCGGCAGAGGTGCGCAACAGTCCTTGCTCGCGGTCAGCCCCGCGAAACGAACCGGGGTGCAGAACTAAATATTCGGCGCAGAGAGATAGCGCACGTTCGATCTCGCCGCGGAAAGCTTCAATCGACTTCTTCAGAAACAATTCGGTGGAGCTTGCTAGGTTCACCAGATAGTTGGTGTGAATGACCAGCGGCTTAAGATCGTACTGCGCGCGCAGACGACTCATCTCCTCACAGTGCAACCGGCTCAACTCGTAAGGAGCCCACTGTCTGGGGCTGGAAGAGAAAATCTGCAAGGTGTTACAACCGATTCGATAAGCGCGTTCGGCGGCATTAAACACGCCTCCGGCAGTGGAGGTGTGAATGCCGATGCGGTGGGAAGTGAGGTGGGACCGCGATTTCGAAGCCCTGCCCGAAATATCTTGTTCGCGGGCAATGGAATGCGGCATAGGACGAGTATAACGTTGCCGGCGATTCCGTTCGTAGAGACGTTGACCACCAACGTCTCTACGACGGATTCTCTTGGTCTTTAATAATGTTCCCTGAATAACACTCCCGGCTGCCTAACCCCGGTGCTTCACATCTAAGCGCTTCACTTCCGAGAGCTGCCGAAATTCGTCGGCGGTCAATCGCAGTGCAGCCGCTCCCAGATTTTCTTCAAGGTGTTCCACCGAAGATGTGCCGGGGATTGGCAGCATGATCGGCGAACGCTGCAGGAGCCAGGCCAGCGCAACCTGGAACGGCTGGGCCTGATGTGCCTTTGCGATTCGGCTTAGAGTCTCATGCGCCGCCTTGCCCGCGGCTAGCGGGAACCAGGGAATGAACGCGATGCCGTGTTGTTCACAGAAGTCGACAACGTTATCCCATTCGCGATCGGCAAAGCTGTAACGATTTTGCACCGAGGCGATGGGCACGATCTCCAGCGCGCGCTCGATATGCTCTCGCGTAACATTGGAAAGTGCTACAAGCCTAATCTTCCCTTGGTTGCGCAGTTCGGCCAGAGTCTCTACCGAGACATCAAAGGGAGTCACCGGATCGGGAGCGTGGAGCTGGTATACATCAATGCGCTCCAGACGCAGCCGCTTTAAGCTGCCCTCGATCGCCTTGCGTAGATGGTCTGCGCTGGCATCGTGCGTCCACTGGTTTGGTCCGGGACGGTTCCATCCACCCTTGGTCGCAATCACCAAATCTTTGGGATACGGCGAAAGGGCTTCGGCAATAAGTTCTTCGCTGGCGCCGGGACCGTAGGAGTCGGCAGTATCAATGAAGTTGATGCCCAGCTCTACGGCGCGCCGCAGCACCGCGAGCGCTGCCCCGCGATCCTTCGGCGGACCCCAAATTCCCTCTCCGGTGATTCGCATGGCGCCAAATCCTAAACGATTGACGGTGAGCTCACTGCCCAGCGATACCGTGCCACTCAGACTTGCTGAGATTTCTTGCGATTGCGTGCTCATAAAGGCCTCCTTACTCTTCAAGAACTTGTTAGAGATTTTGTTGTGAACAGAAACTGGTTGATCGATTTCAAAAGAAACATCCATGCGGCTCTGTTATTGGATGTAAGGTGCAGAAACGCGATTCTGAAATTGCACCGGCCGAACTTAATCGCTCGATTGATGCGTTTGCGGTGCAGGAGCAGGCGAAGTAGACTTGATGAGCGTGGGCAACAAGTCGAGCTTCGCTCCGCGGACAGCCGGGAGCGCTGTCCCCACAACGCTCGTTACGCAGCGAGATAAGAGGAATCTATGTTAGTCGTCATGAAGGCACAGGCCACCGAAGAAGAGGTGCGCCTGGTTTGCCAGAAAATCGAGAAGCTGGGCTACCGTGCTCATGCCATGCCGGGCGCGCAGCGAACGGCAATCGGCATTACCGGGAACAAGGGCGAAGTGGAGCAGGGCACGCTGGAAGAGATGGCGGGCGTGCAGGAAGTCATCAAAGTTTCGAAGCCCTACAAACTGGTAAGCCGCGACGTGAAAGAAGACAACACGGTGATCCGCTTCGCCGGAACCGAGGCCACCATCGGCGGCCCCGGATTGGCAATTGTGGCGGGACCGTGCGCCATCGAAAACCGCGAGCAGGCCTTTGCCGTGGCCGAGCGCGTGCATCGCGCCGGAGCCCAATTCTTCCGCGGCGGCGCCTACAAGCCGCGGACATCTCCTTATTCTTTTCAGGGGCTGGGCGAGGAAGGGCTGCGGATCATGGCCGAGATCCGGCAGCAGTATGGGATGAAGATTATTACGGAAGCGATTGATAATGAATCGCTTGACCTGGTGGAGGAGTACGCGGATATGATCCAGATCGGGGCCCGCAACATGCAGAATTTTTCGTTGCTGAAGCGCGCCGGGCGCGCGCGAAAGCCGGTACTGCTGAAGCGCGGCATGTCGGCGACGCTGGAAGAATTTCTGATGGCGGCGGAATACATTTTGAGTGAAGGCAATTACAACGTGGCTCTGTGCGAGCGCGGCGTCCGCACATTCGCTGACCACACCCGCAACACGCTCGACCTAAGCGTGGTACCGGCGGTGCAGCGCCTGAGCCATCTGCCGATCTTTGTCGATCCCAGCCACGGAACGGGCAAACGCAACAAAGTCACTCCGCTCTCGCGCGCAGCCGTGGCCGTTGGCGCCGACGGACTTATGGTCGAAGTTCACAACAATCCCGATCAGGCAATGTCAGATGGTCCGCAGTCGCTGTTTCCCGATCAGTTCGATGAGCTGATGAAGCAGGTGCGGCAGATCGCGAGCGTGGTGGGGAGGACCGTGCCGGGGATTGGGGTTAGGGAAACGGTGGGAGTTGGCCGAGTCTAGCGTTCGATCAAAGGCGCAGTTGAACTTTTCTCGCTCCCTTTTCCCGCGAGTCGGATGGTCCGTTTTTGTGTATAATCAGATAATCTGATTTTATGAAGAAGATGGCAATCTCGGTTACCGAGGCCGCCCGCAACTTCGCTGATTGCGTGAACCGTGTCCGCTATCAAAATATGACTTACGTTCTGCTCAAGAACGGCACGCCTGTCGCGCGCATTGTGCCCCATGAAAGCAAAACCTGCACGGCTCGAGAATTGGCGGAAGCGTTGCGCGACGTTAAGTTATCTACCGCGAACGCGAAGGCCTGGTATAGCGACTTGCAGAAAGGACGCAAGATTCTCAGGGCTCCGGAAGACAAGTGGCAATAATTCTGGACACCGACGTCCTTATTCGCGGCGAACGGGGAACCTTCGACCTCAGCCGTTGGCTGGCTTCTGAGGGGGACAAGGAGATCCAGATTGCGGCGATTACGATCGCTGAGTTGTGGCATGGCGTAGAGCGTGCATCGAGCGCGTATCGGGTTGAACGGCAAGACTATATCCGCAAAATACTGAGTTTGGTGAATATCCTTCCCTATACCGAGATAACTGCGCTTGAACACGCACGCATCTGGGCAGAGTTGGAATCCTCCGGCGATATGATCGGCTTTTATGATCTGATCGTGGCAGCCACCGCTTTGGAAGGCGGAAGCGCGGTCGCGACTTTCAACCAACGTCATTTTGCTCGAGTGCACGGGCTGAAAGTGATCGAACCAAGGCTATAAGATGTACATTTCTAAGCTGGGGTCGGAGCGACCCTCGCCAACGGCAGAGCCGTTGATCCTCCTGCTGTGCAAAGAACTGTAAAGTTAGTGGCATTTCTTAGGGAGCTGAGCCAAGCTAAAAGCTTCCAGAGAAGTTCTCGCACCAACCATCAAAAATTAGGGGATTGCGCAAGTTAGTGAGAAACTGGGCTATGTTTCATATCGTGAGCAGTCGTTTTAAAGTGAAGCCGGTCCTTGCCGTCATCGCGCTGCTGGCCTGTTCCAGCGCACTGTTCGCGCAGCGCGGCGGCGGACGCGTGGGAGGAGGTCTTGCAGGTGGAACTGGCTTGAGCCAGGGAAACCACGCGAGCGGTATCGACGAGAAGGACGACTTGAAGGATTTTCACGAAGTACTGGCGGTGCAAGCAACCAGCCAGCAGATCATCGATTATGTAGCGATGCTGAAGAGCACCACGGCTGCCAGCGAAGAATTACAAGGCTTGGTGGCGCAGCTAAATAAAGAGAACAACGCACCCGAGACTGGAAGTCGTAGCAAGACACTGGCGCAGGCGATCGAAAAGGCGCGGAGTGAAAACAAGAAATTTCTGGAGGGATTCTCCGACGCGCAGAAATCCGGCCTGAAGGAAATCACCAAGCGACTCGACAAGACGGATTCCGAACTCGCGCAACAAGCTAAGGCGCTTGATCAGGCAACGGAGGCGAAAGCAGCCGGTCCACAAATGACGAGTTCGGCGCAGGGCCTGGAACACGCTCTCACAAACTTTCAGCACGCACAACTCGATCTGGGCGAGGAGATGAGTATTGCCATCGCCAATAGCGGGCAGGTATACGCGTTCAACCTTCCGGCCGTAAAAAACTCGCTCACGTACGCCAACCAGCCGATCGATATCGTTACATCCGGGCTAGTCTCTAGAGGTGTGGCGGAGGGCGGACAGAACACATTCAAGCTTGAGCTGACCGTGGACCTCTCCGACTTGCAGCATGAGATTACGGAAGTCCTCCGTGACCAACTCGAAAAGGCGGACCGCTGCGGAGAGCAGATTACGATTCGAAACGCGACGCTTATACCCGCTGAACCAGCGAGCCAGGTAGACGTACAATTGCACTTCGAGCGCTGGGCGTGTTTTGGCAAGGGACCTGGCACCGAAATGGCGGAGGGCAACGCCACGCTCGAAGTGAAGCTGACGCCGGCTGTAGGAGAAGACGGCACATTGCGTCTGGTGCCGGAAATAACGCGTATTGACGCGCAGGGTTTAGTCGGCGAATTGTTGCATTCCGGTTCCCTGGGGGAATCGTTGCGCGACGGAATTCGGGAATCGCTTCTTTCGGTGGTGCGCCAAAGTGGGGACTTCAACACAACGCTTCCTCCAGCAGCCAAGGGCAATGCCAAACTAGAACGTGCGAAATTCGAGGGAACCGGCTCCGGCAAGCTAATGGTTGTGATGGACGGAGAAATTCGAGTCTCTGACGAAAAGGCGACATCGTTGACCAGCGAATTGAAGGAACGCGCCGCGTCTCAGGAGACCCTTCAGAAAAATGTGGTGGAAGCCGTGCCCCGATAAATTGAAGCGTGATTGGACTACTCTCGGGTATTCTTAGTTTCCAGCGGCAAGCTTCATCCTCATCTTGCGAAAACTCCTCATCATCATTGTCCTGATCCCACTGCTGGGCGGCTTCGGCTGGTGGTACTTCCGCGAGAGTACTTTGCCGGACTACGGCCCGGCATACCGCGAATACGCCTACATTACAAATGGCAAGAGCAACACGGTCAGCGTGATCGATCTCCGGACATTCGAACTGGCAAAAACGATTGCTGTTGGGCACGGCCCCGACTGGAGTTGCCGCCAACAGCAGGAAAAACGAAATCTACGCGGTGAATACCGGATCGAACAACGTCAGCGTAATCGATGCCGAGAAGAATGCCGTCGTAGCCACGATTGGAGTTCACGGCAGGCCGTATTTCATCGATGTTTCGGAAGATGGCAAGCGGGCTTACGTGGCGAACTCGGGGTCGGCCAATGTTTCGGTAATCGATCTGGAAAAACGCGTGGTGATCGGTAACCTGCGCGTGGGCGCGTCGCCGGGCTTGGCACGGGTTTCGCCGGATGGCGCGACGGTGGTGGTCTCAAATCGCAGCGATAATACGGTCTCTGTGATCGACGCGAAGCTGCTCCGGGTGAGGACGACGCTGCCCGTGTGCCAGCAACCCGAGGATATTGCCATCCTGCCCGATTCGAGCAAAGCGTTCGTGGCGTGTTCGGGCTCGTCGCAGGTGGCATCGATTGCGCTGGCCAGCAGCAAAGGCGGCGACGCAACAACCGACCGCGTACTCGCGTTGCTCGACGTGGGACGCACGCCAGTGAGTCTCGCGCTAAAACCGGATGGCGGCGAGTTGATTGTGTGCGATTTCGATTCCGACAGCATTTCGATTGTTGAGACGGCAAACGACGAGGTAGGCAGCAGCGCGCTGGTGGGGCAGCATCCCTCTCATGGGCTGGTTACGCTGGATAACTCACGGCTATACGTGAGCAACTTCGGATCCGACAGCGTTGCCGTCTATGACATTGATGCTGGAAAGAGGATTGCAACTATGACAGTTGGTAGCCGTCCAGATAGTCTGGCGTTGTCGCAGGATCAAAGATATCTTCTGGTGCTGGACACGCAAGCGGGCGACGTGACCGTGATTCAAAAGCGCACGCCGCGCAAACTGGAGCCGACGGAGTATTCGCTTCTCACCATGATTCCCGTGGGGGTGCAGCCGAATGGGATCGTGGTGAAATCGTTTATAGCAGGTCCGCCAGCGAAAAAATAAAGTTACCCGCAGCGGCTAAAGCCGGCGCTTTTTTGATCCCTATCGCAGCGCTGAAAGCGCTGCGCCGCCCAATAGCGAACTCCTAGACTGAGATCGGCCGGACGCAGAATTTATCAAGTGCTGCTTTCAGCTCGGCAGCAATGGCCGGCGCTTCCCGCGATTCGATATCACGGCGCGGCATCATGTAAACCAGCTTGCCATCGCGGAGAATGGCGATTGAAGGCGAGGACGGCAGTTGCCCGGTGAAGTAGCTGCGGGCGCGTTCCGTAGCTTCCATATCCTGCCCCGCGAATACGGTGAAGGCTCGGTCGGGATGCGTTGCCTTCTCCAGTGCCATGCGAACCGCAGGACGCATGCGACCTGCGGCGCATCCGCAGATGGAGTTCACGATCACCATGGCTGTACCCGGCTGCGCTTTCAAGGCGTGATCCACAGCCTCAGACGTACGTAATTCCTCGATGCCCAGGCGGGTCAACTCTTCGCGCATGGGGATAACCATAATTTCCGGATACATCGGTGTTCTCCTTGGCCTTCGCTATATTTTGATTCTAACTCAGAACACCGCTTGCCTGGGATGGCGACGTTGCTACGAGCCGGCCTTCTGCAGCGCTTCCTGCGCCGAGCGCGCATCATCCGGGCTAAGGCCGGCCTGCAGCGCCGATTGCAAACTGGTGTGAGCCTGTGCAGGCTGACCAGCTGCCAAATAAGCCATTCCGAGATGGAATTGGAATTTGGCGACCTGCGGATTTTTGGCCACTGCGGATTCGAGAGCCGGAACCGCCGATCGATACAGTCCCTGCTTGTAGTAAATCCAACCCAGAGTATCGTTGATGGCGGGATCGTCCGGCTGTGCAGCTTTGGCTTTCTCAGCGAGTTCGAGAGCATCGGTCAGCGATCCGCCATGGTCGGCATAGAGGCGCGCAAGGTTGCTCATGGATTGGTACGACGTGGGATCAACCTTCAGTGCATCTTGATAAGTCTGGCGCGCTCGGTCAATATTGCCGACATATTCATAAACCTGCGCGAGCAGAATGTAAGTGGGAAGATATTCTGGGAATTTGCTGCGTGCTGATTCATATTCTTCGATCATCTCCTGCGGACGATTGGTGGCCGCATAAATGTGCGCCAGTGCGAGATAGCCATTCACATAATAAGGATTCAGAGCCAGGGTTTGCTGATAGTTGTGCTCGGCGCAACCCCAGTCTTTCTGCGCGATGCAGAACTCCGCCTTGGCAACGTACAACATAAAAGCTTTGGGGCGCCCCGCAATTTGGCGGTCCATGCGAGTATTTGCCTGCTTCGTTTTACCTTCTTTGGAAAGGATTTCGGCTAGGCCGCTCAGCGCGGGAGAATAATCCGGCGCAATCGCGAGCGAGTTCTCATAGGCCTTCTCGGCGTCCGCGTAACTACCTCGCATGCCCAGCACATGCCCCAATCGCTCCTGGGCGGCAGGACTGCGCGGGTTCAACCCGGCAGCCAGTTCGAAAGCTCTCTGCGCCTGGTTTAGGTCGCCTTGCAGCAGATAAGAACTTCCGGCAAGAATGTGCGCATCCGCAACCCAAAAGCTGGTGGCAATCACCTGGCTCGCATATGCCAGAGCGGCGTTCGCATTGTTTTGCTGCAAGCTAATGTTTCCCAGGCCCAAAAGAGCGGGTAAGTATCCCGGTTGGACCCGGAGCGCATCGGTGAGCGCCTGCTGCGCCTGTACGCCTTGCTCCTGCGCCGAATCAACCTGAGCGAGATAAAAATATACGGCGGGCAAATCCGGAGAGTCCTTCACCAGACTTTGCAATTCGGCATCGGCTTCGCGAAGGCGAAACGCTCCCAGATAGCTTCGCGCCCGCAGTAGGCGGAAGTCGGGGTCTTTGCGATCCTTGTCGCGCTGATCAATCCACTGGTCAGCATCCTGCCAGCGGGCTAACTGCAAGTAGCATTCAGCAACTTTTCTCGCCGCTGCCTGGTCGCTATCGTTCTTCTCAACAAGGGCACGAAAACGATCGAGCGCGGAAGCAGCATCGCCATTGTCTAAATAAAAATGAGCGATTGCGCGACGCCCATCAGGATAATTATTCTCATCCGCTTCCACCTGATCCAGCACATGCTTCGCGTCAGCCACGCGGTTGCGTTCTACATACAAACCAGCCAGCGCCACGGGCAATTCAACCGCCTTCGGGTCCCTTGCAATTCCCTGCCGCAAAACTTCTTCCGCGCGATCGGGAGCATTCTGTCCTTTGTAAAAGCTGGCCAGGTTGACGTAGGTCTCCGGATCATCCGGCTTCACATCAACCGCGGTCTGAAAACTTTTTTCCGCCGCGCCGAATTCCGCATCGAGCAATTGCGCGAGGCCTAGAACTTCGTAAGTCTGCGGATCGCGCGGGTCGCGATCAATGGCCTGCTTCAACTCATTTTCCGCCGGGATATATTGCATCTGGTGCAACGCAACCTGGCCCAACAGGCGGTGAGCACCGGCATTTTTCCCATCCTGCTGAAGAACGGCCTCGGCCTGCTGTCGAGCGTCCGCGTATTGCGTGGAGGAAATCAGCAGGTCACCGAGGCGCAGATGAGCATCCAGATTCTTCGGGTCGAGATCGACGGCGTGCTCAAGAGACTGCCGGGCTGCAGTGGGATACTCCTGCTCGATCTGCAGAAGTCCGAGACGGTAATATGCGTCCGCGAAATCGGGATTGATCTGAATCGCCTGCTGGTATTCATCCTGTGCCGAAGAGAATTGCTTTTGCGCGAAGTATTGATTTCCTTTTTCGACATACTCCCGCGCTCGCGCGGTGCTGCGGCAGGCAGGCAGAAGCCCCAGGATTGCCGCGAGCGACAATAGGATGCAGAGCTTGCCGATACTGAGCTTACCCAGGAAAGAAATGCGCCAGCGGGATCGAATCATCTTTATCTCAGGATCGTTTTTACAGGATCTCGAATGACTGAACTTCGTCTCGATTTTAACCCAGAAGCCGGAAGGAACTGGCCCGATCATAATTTTCGGTGATCGTATGTGAGGCCATGGCGGGTTAAGAAAAATCAAGCACCGGCTAAGGGCCCCCACCCTTGAATCCGGTGCTTGGTTTAATTGCGGGGGAGGAACTAGTGTTTGGCCTGCTTATCAGCCTCGATTAGTTGTGCCACCTTGGAAGTGGTTCCAACGGGCTCGATCAACACAATGTGACGCTCGTTCAAAAACATGCGGTCCGGGCCATGCCATTCGTTGCCGCGTCGCACCAGCACGCTGGTCACGGCCTTGGTTTCAGAATTGGCCTGGCTCTGGATGTAGTAAACGTCGGTCAGCTCGGGAAAACTTGACCCGGCTTTTTCCAGCTTGCCGTAGTAAAGCTGACCATTGTCGAGCAGGACGGCAGAGTAGGGCGTGGCAATCTCCGGTCCTTTTTGCCTATCCCCATGATCACAAGCGGTCAGCCCTGCCATGCAAATTAAAGCTACAAACCACACAATCTGCTTCTTCAAAATAATCCCCTCGCTCTCGTTATAGTCACTACTCGTCCCGATGCTATCACCGGGTCATGCGGGGGAATGCTGGAACCATTGTCTTGACCGGTACCCGCTGGTTGGCGTTGTTGTTCATCCAACCGGACAGGATTGGCCGGGCGCCGATGGGGTGAACATCTGACATCAACCCTTTCGGAGTCGCGACGTTGTTGTGCAGCAAGTTTGAATTCGTCACAACCGGGACGTGCGCTACAGCGATGGGCCGCACGACTGGCGCCACAGGCACATGCTCCCAGCTGCGTAGATTGCTTACCGGAGTCCGAGCCAGGATCAGATCAGAGTGCGCATTGGACTGCCCAATTCCCGCGGCCAGAATTGGCCTGGCGATCCGATTGGTTGCAACCTCACCGATTCCGATTCCGATATTACGTCGCAGTCCGCTGGTGAGAACTGGAGACTTGCTCGTCCCAGTCGCCAGCCTCGGCGTGGCAACCGCGATTGCCGCAGACTGCACCGGGGTCGAATCCGCAGCCGCAGCCGGACCAGTAGCCACCGTCAGCACCACTCCGGTCGCGGTATAGCTCACGACAAAGTGGAAGCTGGAGTTGATGGCGATGGTGCTGTTGCTGAATGTGCCGGTCACGCTGCTGCCGGTCAGCACAGTAAAGGTCTCGCCCGAAGTCAGGCTCGACTGGAATGCGGTGGCCACGGTGAAATTGATCGTGCCCGCCAGAGCAGCGACGCCGGTGACCTTCAGCTGGCTATATCCAGTGCCCGCTGTGGTGCCGCTAACCAAGCCTGTGAAATTGCCGGTGGCAAGCTGCGTGTACTTGCCGGTAATCGAAAGCAGGCCGGCTTTGCCGGAATCGCCAGCGTTGATCGTAACGGCCGTGCCGGTGGCATTGCCCGCGGTCAGGTTGCCGCGCACAGTGCCTGCGCCCAGAATCGTGCCGCCAGTAACGGTGGTGCCGCCGAGGAGGCTCGTCAGGCTCCCATCAACCGTGGTCTGGCCAGCGGTTTGGCTGTAAGAGTGGCCCGTGCCGGTGATTGTCATGGTGCTGCCCTTGGCAATGTCCACCGTTCCCGAGTTGGTGAAAGTGTTCGTGGAATCAGCCAATGTTGCCAAGCCCGAAAGCGTGAACGAGCCAGTGTTGTTGTCGAAGCCAGCCAGCGCGTTGGTAGTGCCGTCCAGAATCTGTGCTGTGGTTCCGGTTACAGTCAGGGTGGCGGCGTTGGTGGTAATGCCGCCGTTGGCGCTGGTCAGTTGCAGCGTGCCGCCAACGGTGTAGATGCCGCCAGTCAGGGTTCCGCTGGCCAGGTTAGTGAGCACATTCGATCCCGTGAGGGCGAAGGTGCTGCCGGCGTCAATAGTCAGCTTGTTGCCGTTGGTGAAGTTGCCCACCGCGGTGAAGTTGGCGCCGTCCGCCAAGGTAAACGAACCGGTGCTGCTGATGCTGTTCAGATTGACCAAAGCGTTGGTGCTGGCCGCGCCAGTGGTGGTGTTCTCGATTAGGCCGGTGCCTTCCATCGTGATGTTGGCGTCGTCGACCTCGATAGCGCCGGTAAGGCCCGCGTTAAAGGCCAGTGTTCCGCCGACAGTGTAAGTGCCACCAACCAGTTGGTTCGCGTTAGCTCCGGTGTTGTGGTAGTTGGTCAGCGTATCAGTGCCGGCCGTGTTTACGGCGAAGGTGCTGCCGCTGTTCACGGTGAGTGCTCCAAAGCTGGTGAAGCTGCCAACCGTTGTGAAGTTGACATTGTTTGCCAGGGTCAAGCTCTTGGTATTGGACGCGAGGTTAGCAAGAGCGTTGGCCGAGCCGGATTCGAGGTTGCCGCCACCCAAAGTGATCGTGGAGGCATTGGTGGTGATGTTCGCGCCGCTGGCAATATTCAGGTTGCCGTCCAGCACGAACGTGCCGCCAGTGATTGTGTTGCCGCTGATCTGAGCCAGCGTTCCGGCGCCGCCCAGTGTCATCGAGCTGCCCGTGTTGATGGCCAGCGTGCCAGTGTTGCTGAAGCTGCCAACGGTGGTGAAGGCGGTGCCGTTAGCCAGGGTGAGTTTGCCGCTGTTAGTGGCAAGGTTCTTGAAAGCGTTGGTGCTGTTGGCGTTCTCGATGGTGCCGCCCGCCAATGTAACGGTAGCCGCGTTGGTGACGATGTTCTGGGCTGCGCCAGTCAGGTTCAGGTTCGCATCCAGCACATAGGTTCCTGCAGTCAGCGTGGTGCCGCTGATCTGAGCCAGCGAACCTACCTTGAAGCTCTCGCCCGAAAGAATAGTGAGCGAACCTGCGTTGCTGAAGCTGCCGGCATCCGTGAAGGCCACGCCGCCGATGGTCAGCGCGCCCGTGGAGGTGATGCTCGTCAGGTTGGCCAAGGCGTTGGCGTTGCTGTCGTTTGAGTTAAAGATCTGGCCGCCGCCTTCTTCAGTCGCGCTGGCCGCAAGAGTAGTAATTCCATTGCTGCCAGTGGCGAGAGGCAGGAATAAGTTGCCGCCGTTCGCCACGTAGTTGCCGCCGGTCAGCGTGGTGGTGGTGCTGTTGTAGTTCGTGAAGTTGGCAGTGGAGGTTTCCACGGTAAGGTTGCCGCCAGTGGCCTCGATGGTGCCCGTGTTGGTTAAGGTCCCGCTGGTTTGGATGATGAGCTGGTTGCCGCTGTTGGTGGCATCGATGGTGCCGGAGTTCACCAGAGTCATCTGGTTGGCGCCGATATTGCCCGAGCCCTCGATGGTGCTGGCATTGGTGAGAACGTAACTTCCGGAGGCGCCGTAAATGAAGTTGTTGCCATTGTTCGACATAACCAGCGCGCCCGAACCGCTAAGCGTCACGTTGCCGGCGGCGAGAATAATGTCGGTATTGTTGTTGATGGAGTTTTCCTGAATCTGCCCGTTGTTGACGATCGTTCCAACCAGGTTTAGTTGCGTGTTGTTGCTAACCTGGACCGTTGAAGCGTTGGTCAATCCGCTGAGCGTGGCGTAGCCACCGACACCGTTCTCGACAAAGGTTCCAGTTCCGGTCAACGATCCGCCTACCACGGTGACGTTGGCCTCCAGGTTCACGGTGGAACCTGAACCCGCAATAATTTTGCCCGCGCCGGTGTTGGTCACGGTATCTCCATAAAGCGTCAGTGTTCCGCCAGCCGTCGCCTCAAGGGTGTTGGTGTTGGTGGTATTGCCGCTAGCCTGGATGATTAGCGCATTCGAAACGTTCCCATCGATGGTGCCGTTATTCACCAATGTCATCTGATTGGAACCGATGTTGCCCGCGCCCTGAATGGTTTGAGTGCTCGCAACCGTAAGAATATCGGTGCCCGCCGCTCCATATATAAAGTTATTCCCGTTGTTCGACATGGTCACCGTACCCGTTCCATTGAGCGCGACGTTGCCCTGGATGATGAGGTCGGTGTTGTTGTTGGAGGAATTCTCCTGAATCGAGCCGTTATTGACGATAGTGCCAGCCAGATTGAGCTCGGTATTATTGGTGATCTGGACGGTCGAAGCGTTGGTCAAACCGGTAAGCGTGGCGTAGCCGCCTGCACCGTTCTCTATGTAGGTTCCGGTGCCAGTCAGCGATCCTCCGACGACATTGACGTTGCCGTTCAGATAAACGGTCGATCCGGTCCCCGCCACGATCTTGCCTGCTCCTGTGTTGGTTACGGTATTGCCGTAAAGCGACAGAAAGCCGCCGTTGGTCGCCTCCAGCGTTCCGGTGTTGGTGGTGCCACCGCTAGCCTGAATGTACAAAGTAGTCGGTTGGTCCCCATCGATGGTGCCGTTATTCACCAGTGTCATCTGGTTGTCGCCAACGTTACCCGAGCCCTGGATAGTCTGGGTGCTCGCAACCGTTAGAACATCGGCGCCCACCGCTCCATAAATAAGGTTATTCCCGTTGTTCGACATGGTTACCTTACCGGTGCCGTTGAGCGCCACATTGCCGTTCATGATCAGATCGGTACTGTTGTTGGAGGAGTTCAGTTGGATCGTGCCGTTGTTAACGATGGTTCCTTGCAGAGTGAGTGCGGTGTTGTTTTGAATATTTACGTTCGTGCCGGCGGTAATGGTCAGCCCGCTCAATGTCGCGCTGTTGACCTCATTGAAGATTCCGAACGCATTCGAGGTCAGCGTGCCGCCGGTGATGACCACGCCATTTTGCAGATTCACCGCAGCGCCGTTGCCGCTGCCCGTCGTTCCGAGAGCCTCAATCTTTCCGCCGGTGTTTGTGATCGTGTTCGCGTCGAGAAGCAACGTTCCGGTAGTGGTCGCTTCCAAAGTTCCAGTGTTGGTGGTGCCGTTGCTGGTCTGGATGACCAGTGCGGTGGTCTGGTCGGCGTTCACCGTGCTTTTATTTACAAACGCCATCTGATTGTCGCCGATGTTGCCGGAACCCTGTATGGTTTCTTCGTTGGTGAAGATGTTGCTTCCATTGGCGCCGTAGATAAAGTTGTTGCCATTGTTCGACATGGTCAGGGTGCCCGTTCCGCTCAGCGTCGCGCTGGAGCCGGCAGCCCCGAGAACATCAAGAGAAGTGCTATTGTTTATGGAATTAAGCGAGAGCGTTCCGTTGTTAACAATCGAACCCTGGACACCCAGCGTCGTATTGTTCTGCACTGCCAGAGCAGTACCCGCGACCAGAGTGACCGCGCCGGCACTGGTGGAACCGTTCAAAGCGGCGACGCCGGTGTTCTGGATGCTGCCCCCGTTCTCGGACTGCAGCGTGCCGCCGAAGATGGTCGCACTATTATTCAGATTCACAGTGCCGCCGTTGGCCAGGATGGTGCCCTTGGTGGTGCCTACGGCATTGATGTAGTTTCCATTGTTCAGATTGAGCGTACCGCCTGCGGTGGCTTCCAGCAGTCCCGTATTGGTTACGCCAGCTGCGCTGGAGGTAGTGGGTGCGATGGTGAGCGCGGTCGGCTGGTTGGCGTTGATAACGCCCGTACTGCTGTTAACAATGATCGTCTGATTGCCGCCGATGTTTCCAGCGCCGGAAATGTTGATGTTATTGGTGAGCACCTCAGTGCCTGCGCCGGTAGCTCCTTCGATGATGTTGTTGCCGTTGTTCGACATCGTGATCGTACCGGTACCGTTGAGCGTAACGTTGCCGCTCAGCAGGAAATAGGTACCGTTGTTGATCGAGGTCATGCTCATGTTGCCGTTATTGGTGATGGTGCCGACCAGCGTGTTCTGGGTGTTGTTCGTGAGTACGTAGTTGCCCGCGTTGGTGATATTTTCCAGCGTGGCAGTACCGTTGAGCGTTTCCACCAAACCGGTTCCGGAAGTGTTCAGCGTGCCGCCGCTGATGATGATCCCGTTAGTTAGCTGTACAGTCGAACCGGCGCCAGCCGAAATCGTCCCGCCGGCGTTGTTGATGGTATTGGGCACTGAATTGTCATTCTGCCCGTAAAGGATCAGCGTCCCGCCGGCTGTAGCTTCCAGAGTGCCGGTGTTGATAGTGCCGTTGCTGGTGTCAATATAAAGAGCATTTGGCTGTGTTGCATCGATAATGCCGGCATTGCTCAGCGCCAGCGAATTGTCGCCAATGTTGCCCGCGCCCGAGATGTTCTGCCCACTGCCTACCGTCAACACGTCGGTGGCTGCCGACCCATAAATGAAGTTGTTGCCGTTGTTGCTCATCGTGATCGTGCCCGTGCCGCCGAGCGTAGACGAGGCCCCGATGATCAGGTCGGTTGCGTTGTTTATCGAATTCAGGGTGATCGCGCCGTTATTGGTGATGTTGCCATCGACGGTGAGGTTGGTGTTGTTCTCGATGGCCAGCGTGTCGTGAGTCGTACTCAGGGTGAGTGTGCCTGCGACATCGGCGCCGTTCACATTCACAGTGTTGGTTCCACCGATGACGACAGCGTTGGTGCTGCTAGGCACCGTGCCCAGGCTCCAATTCCCTGCCGTGCCCCAGTTGCCATCTCCAGCCGTCCCCGTCCACGTATCGGTGGTCAGCGGAGGCGGCACCGTCGCCGGGCTTACCGCCGCCTTGCTGATTGCTGCACCCTGCGCCTGTAGCGCCTGCTGCGAAAGTTTGTGCTTCGATCCCGCAGCCGCTTGCGCGGAGGCCAGACCATCAAGGCTGAAAAAGGCGGCGAAGAGGCAAACCGCACTAATAGACAGAGTGACGGCACGAGAGGACGCTGAGCGCATGAGAAACTCCATAGAACGGATTCAGTTCTTTTGTGATGTCTTTGAAACTTGATCCTGTTTTATCCTGGCTCCCCAAGAACCAGGAAATAGGCACGAACTACTGTACGAACCCGAACGGGCTCGTAGAGAGGGCACACGCATCATAGCCACCGAGAAAAGATTGTCAAGATGAAAAATCTTGCAACGCTCTCGCGCCTATCGATTTCGCCCTAACTCTTCGGCCCGTTACCCTGACCCTTCACTCCCCCCCGGGGCAAAGTTCAGGACCGGGAAATCCGCCACGGCCTGTTACTGTCCGCCATGGCATACGGAACACAGACTTCTGCTCCGCCATGAATTCATAAGCTAGATGGAAACGGCATGCAAGGGACAAGACAGGACAACTCGGGACAACTCGGGACATCGCAAGCAAAAGCGGAGGAAATCTGCATGATTGCTTAGATATGCACAGCCCCGCAGAATGCAGCATTGGTCTTTCAATTCACGTCCAACTGCAAACAGACTCCTACAGTTAGCAACCACGCGGCACCCGACCGCAACCAATTACGACGGCCAGGGTTAATTCCCTAAGCGGGAGATGGACGGTATTTTAGAGGTTGACACTTGAGGAGGAACACTCACCGATGAAAAGCAAGTCTCGGTTGTTAAGCATCTGTTTTCTAGGCGCCGCCCTGTCGTCTTCTGTATTGGGTATAACGGCTTGTGGCCACCCCCACTATTACCGGGTCTATGACCCCTACTACAGCGACTACCACGTCTGGAACGACAACGAAGTGGTCTACTACCATCAATGGGCGGGCGAATACCACCGCGATCCCAATCGCGATTTCCGCAAGTTGCCTCCGGGTGAACAGAAGGAGTATTGGACCTGGCGGCACTCCCACGGCGACAACCACTAGCCCCTCTCGATTATGCCTTCGACCGGCAGGCGGGCTAATAGCCCGCCTGTCACAACGCCCCCGCCTTTGTGTTCTAATGCTGCCTCCCTCCCTAGAGGCGAGCATCTGACCGACCACCCCATCCCGTTACAGACCGCCGAAGCCGAAGTCCAGGCTCATAGCGCCGAACTCCGCAAAGAACTCGGCCTCTTCGACCTGGTCATGGCGCAGGTTCTCCTCGTTATCGTTCTGGATTTCTTCGGCACCGCCGCCAAGGCCGGATCGGCCCACGTTGTTTTCTGGCTGGTTGCCTTCGTACTCTTTTTCATTCCTCTCGCCTTGGTGGTCGCGCACCTCAATCGCCTGATGCCGCTCGAGGGCGGATTGTACGAGTGGGCTCGTCTGGCTTTCGGAGATCAAGCCGGATTTCTGGTGGCGTGGAATCTCTGGCTCTTCGTCATGCTGTACGTAGCGGTAATCGGTCTGGTCACGACCAGCTTCGTGGCCTACGCGCTTGGCCCCGCCGCCGCATGGATCGCTTCCAGCCGCTGGCTGATCCTCACCGTCTCATTAGTATTGATCGCTGCCATGATGCTGATGTCCGCACTCGGCCTTCGCGTGGGCAAATGGCTTGGCAACGCGGGCAGCATTGCCACGCTGATTACGCTCGCCGTGCTCATTGCCACTCCGCTGTTGAACCGTTGGCGCGGCACGCTGGCCGAGTATCACCCACTTCACCTGGTCATGCCGCCGCTCACTGTCTTCAGCCTAAGCGTTTTCGCTAAGATGACCTTCGGCGCGCTCAGCGGCTTCGAGTACGTTGCCATCTTCGCCGGAGAGTGCCGCAACCCGGCCCGCAATCTCACGCGCTCGGTGCTCATCACTGCGCCGTTCATCGCTCTCATCTATATCTTCGCCACCAGCTCGATCCTGGCCTTCGTCTCGCCCGACGCGGTGGACGTAGTCAGCCCCATCCCGCAAGCTTTGCGTCTGGGCGCAAGCGGTTTCGGCGTTGCGGGACTTTCTAACTTTATCGTTCCCGTTGTCATCATTCTGCTCTTCGTAAATTACCCCACATCTTTTAGCGTCTACTTCAGCGCCAGCGCACGCCTGCCGATGGTCGCGGGATGGGATCACCTTCTTCCCGCGTGGTTTGCGCGCCTGCACACCAAATACAAAACTCCGGTCAACTCGATTCTTTTTCTGGGAGCGGTGACCATAGCCGGCAGCGCCGCCGCGCTCATCGGCGTCGGCCCGCAGGAAGCCTACGAACTCCTGCTGACCTGGGGCTTCACGTTCTACGCCATCGCCTATCTGGCCCTGTTCGCCATCCCATTCCTCTCGCCAAAAAACCGTGGCCTGCGCCCGCGCCTGTGGCTGCAACTAGCAGCCATCTCCGGATTCCTGATCACCCTGCTCTACGTAGCCCTCTCGATCTTCCCCATCATCGACGTACAAAGCTCGTGGAGCTACTCGTTGAAGATCGCAGGAGTCGTGCTGGGCGCGAACATTCTAGGATGGATGATCTATCGCGCAGGTCGACGGAGAGCAAGCCGCGCAACCGAATGCGGACAGTAACGTGGAAGAGCGGCGCTTCAGCGCCGCGTAAGCCCAATCTCAATGAACCGGGCTTCAGCCCGGCAGTCCCTCACCGCAGAAACACCCGCCCCGCATCCTCCACCCGAATAGTCGACTTCCGCCGTGCCCCACTCGCCACGTTATAAACGACCAGCAGATGTCCTTCGACGATGAGAATCTCCTTGTCGCTGATCCAGCCCACCAGCGTGGCGTGCGGCAGAAAAGCGATGCGCCGTGGCAGAATCGCCCATACTCTTCACCTCGACCGCCGGCAGATCCACCAAAGCCTTGCGAATGCGTTGCGATTCTTCCGGATTGGCCTGCCCCTGCTCGGCCAGCTGAATCGGCGTGTTCGGCTTCGAGGTCGCAACGATGGTGAGCGCCACAGAGCCGAGATCGGGCGACAGTTTGCCGTTCTCCGTGTAGAAGCTCACGTCGTAGTCAGGATTTTTGTATGCCGACTGTTCATCGAACACCGTCACCGTCTTGCCGTGGAGATGCAGCAGAGTTTGATCATCGCTCTGATTCTCCCAGCCGCAGCAGGCCGTGTCAGGAATCGCCTCAAGGATCGTATCCGCAGCTCGGCGCGTCCAGCACGCGCCGCAGCGGCGGATCGAACGGCGTCGCACGTCCATTTGCCCGCGCTCTCTTCATAGACAGAAGTCGACTTATAAATCGGCTGCGTCTTTCCCGCCACAAATTGCGTCAGCAGAAAAAACTTGCCCACTCCATCGTCGGGAACCCACACCTCGCCATAAGGACAGCTTTCCTCGCAACCTCCAGTCGGGCACGAGCACTCGGGCAATGCAATCGAAGCCACATCCTGACGTCCGCGCGCCGGCGAGATCAGTTCTGCCAGCTGAGCCAGGTCGTCTTGGTGGAGAGATCGACGCCATCGCGCTGCAGCCGCCGTGCCTGATTCGAAAACCAGTAAAGATGCGCTCCATCGGCGGAGAGAAAAGGCACAGGCCGCCGACTCAGTGATCGACAGATTCGATCCCGCTGTGGAAGTGGTTCGCGAAACATCGCGCGAAAGCGTGGTTGCATGTCTGCCCATCCCAAAACCAGACCTTACGCTCCGCCGCGAAATCGCCCTCCGCGAGCGGCAAAGCAGCGGTCTCGGCGAACAGCATCTGCCCCAGATGATTCACCGAAAAGTTCTGAGGCGAAGCCACAGCCTCCGCTGGAATCTTCACTGTTTGCTTCTCGGTGAAAGTTGCGGGATCGTATTCGACCGCTTCGCCGGGTGCGCGCAGAACCCACACTCGCTTATTCTGCGCGGTCAGCCCAGCGGTCAGCAGGAAGATCAGCGCAAAATATTGGGATCGGTATTCGTCTTCGCATGAATTTTGGCAGGTTCTACAAGAATGCCAGAATGATTGTAAATCGTGCCACTCGCTGCTTGCCGCGTCCCTTGCGTACAATGGAGGCTTGAAATCAGATGACCACGCCTCGCGAGAAACCGATGACAACCACCACCGCTTCCCACACCTCTCCGCACATCGCTTCCATAGAGCTTCCTGCTGTCCCGCTCACCACTGAAGGTTATAGCGTCCTGCACCAGATGATGCGCTTCCGCTGGACCGCCTGGCGGGCTCTGCCCGACGCCGCGAACGATCATCGATCGCTCAGGAAGCGGCGACTGTGCTCGGCGAAATGGAAAAGAGCTCCGGCGGCCAATCCGCGCTTTTCTCTCTGATCGGCCACAAAGGCGATCTGATGCTGGTGCACTTCCGCAACTCATTTGCCGAACTTGAATCAGGCGGAACTCAAGCTGGCCGGCCTGCGCCTCAGCGATTACCTCGAACCCACATCTTCTTATCTTTCCATCATCGAACTCGGACTCTACGACTCCACGCTCAAGATTTATAAGGAGCTGGCCGACCAGGGCATTCAGCCGCACTCCGATCAATGGAAAGCGGAGATCGAATGCAAGCTCAACCGCCATCGCGAAGCCATGCACCCGCGCCTGTTTCCGGAGATTCCGCCCAACCGTTATCTCTGCTTTTATCCCATGGACCGGCTGCGCGGCGAAGATAAGAACTGGTACACGCTTCCCATCGAAGAGCGCGCCCGCCAGATGAGCGAGCACGGACTGGTGGGCCGCCGCTACGCCGGCGAAGTGAAGCAGATCATCACCGGCTCGATTGGCTTCGACGACTGGGAGTGGGGCGTCGATCTGTTCGCCGACGATCCGCTGGTCTTCAAGAAACTGATCTACGAAATGCGCTTCGACCACGTCAGCGCCGTCTACGCGTTGTTCGGCCAGTTCTACGTAGGCGTGCGCTGCCCGGCGGCGGCGCTGGAAAAATTGCTGAGCGGAGAACTGCCGAAGTAGCCGTGTCAGAAACTCATTCACCACAGAGTCACAGAGTCACAGAGAAAACCTTCTTGATTTTATTAGATTTTGTTTTTCTCTGTGGCTCTGTGTCTCTGTGGTGAATGATTTTAGGAACTGGAGAACTCATGGCAACGCTCGGACTCATCGAATACAAAGACGCCAGCCCGGAAGTGCGCGCGGTTTACGACGACATCATGGCCACGCGCAAGACCGACTGGATCAACAATTTCTGGAAAGCGATCGCGCACGATCCCGCCACGCTGAAGCGCACATGGGAAGACATCAAGCAGATCATGGCTCCCGGCGCGCTCGATCCGCTGACCAAAGAAATGATCTACGTCGCCGTGAGCGTGACCAATCAATGCCACTACTGCATCGCCTCGCACACCGTCTCCGCGCAGAAAAAAGGTATGACCGACGCCATGTTCAAGGAGTTAATGGCGGTCGTCGGCATGGCGAATGAAACCAACAAGATGGTCACGGGATATCAGGTGGAGATCGACGAGCAGTTCAAGAGCGACCGTAGCGTCGGCTAGCAATCAGCAGCGGGCAAAATGTGGAGACAGCCGCTTCGGCTGTCCACCGCGCGTAGCGCCGCTGATTACCTGCTTCGTCGCTGGCATGAAGTTTGAACTTGCACTCGCATGCTTCATATCCACCTTCCGCCCGCGAAAGCGCACGCCCTCCGCCTCCAGCCGCAACCGCTGCTCGATCGCCGAATCTCCGCGCAGCTTAATTTCTCCGCCTGCGCCTAGCACGCGCTGCCACGGCAATCCAAAGCCGCGATGCAAGACCTTCGCCACCTGCCGCGCCGCTCCCGGCAAGTCCCGCGGCTCGCGCAACCGCTCCGTAGGTGGAAACTTTACCCTTGCGGAATGCGGCGAATCGCGGCCTCGATGCGCATTCGCATCTTCGACGACTGATCTGGCAGGGACTGATCTGAGAACGACTTCGAACGGGACTCTCGATGCTTCTTTACTCCGCGTTTCGCCGACTTCCTATTTCCCTTCTTCACAGCGCAATCCATCCCAAGCGAATCAGCCACAGCGATCCCACCGAAACCAGCAGCCACAATATAATTCCCTGCAGCAACGGACGATGCCCCACCTGCTTGATCGTCGCCACCGAAATTCCGCTGCCGATCAGAAACAAAGTAGCGGTCAATCCAATCTTCGCAACCTTCACCGCGATCGCTGTAAGCATGCGCTCCCGCCGGAAGATATGTATTGCACACTGCGGCCAGGCAGAACAAGCCGATGAACCACGGCCACTGAATCTTCGCCTTGGCGCCGCGCACCACTGGCGGTCGCGACCGAAAGCGGAACAATCCACAGCGCCCGCGCCAGTTTTACCGTGGTCGCAATGGCCAGCGCATCGGCTCCATACTTGGCCGCCGCGCCCACCACCGAACTGGTGTCATGAATGGCCAGCGCGGCCCACAATCCAAACTGCGATTGCGTCAGCTTCAGTGCCGTGCCGATGGCAGGAAAAATCAGCAGCGCCACGGAATTCAGCACGAAGACTGTTCCCAGCGAGACGGCCATTTCCTCGTCGCTGGCTTGCGTGATCGGCCCGACAGCGGCGATCGCGCTGCCGCCGCAAATCGCCGTGCCGGTGGAGATGAGAAATGCCGGCACTCGTTGCACACCTCAGCAGCGCGCCCAGTCCCATGCCCACAAGCAGAGCGAAGCTGATGCCCAGCATGGTGTAGACGAATCCGCTGCGCCCCGCCTGCACCACCTGATGCAGGTTCATCCCGAAGCCCAGTCCCACTACCGAGGCCTGCAGCAGAAATTTGGAGAAGTTTCTTCGCTTCCTTGCCGTAAGGATGCGGAAACGTCAGCCCAAACACCAGTCCCATCGCCAGCGCAACCGGCGGGGAAACAAAACCGCTGGCGCTCACCAGCAGGCAAAGAATAAAAACGATGCGAGGCAGCATTCGAGGAGAGCCCGGCGCGGCTTTCGCCGCAGCGCATGCACCGTCGGTGAGAACCCCGACTTATAGGCCGGCTAAGCCGCCTTGCGGAAGGATTCGATGGCTTCCGCCTCTGAGTTATATACGTCGAAAACCGTAAGCAGCTTCGTGACCTGCAGCAAATCGCCCACGCGCTTGGTCAGGTTCGTCAATTTGATGGTGCCTCCGGCATTTTGCGCGGTGGTGCGCAGGGCCACCAGCGTGCCCAGGCCGCCGGAATCAATGTAATTCACTTCGCCCAGATTCAGCACGATGCGATTGTTTTCCGAAATGGCTTTCTTCACGGTATCCCGCAGCAGCGAAGACTCTTCGCCAAACACAATCCGGCCGATGCAATCCACCACCAGAATTCCATCTTTCGTTTGTGTTGCCAACTTCAGTTGCATAAGAGCATTCCTCCCACACCAAATTCAGCCCGGAATCGACAGCTTCGCGCTCCGGATTGACGCACTAGCCTATCGCTTGCACTGTGCTTTTAGCAAGCCTCGGCCCTGCGTTCCGCGCATCCCTGCTATCACGTATAATCGTGTCTTCCGGCATGAGCTATACCGTCCTGGCGCGTAAATACCGTCCGCAGAAATTCTCCGAGGTCATCGGACAAGAGCACGTCACCCGCACCCTGCAGAACGCTCTCGAACAGGGCCGCACTGCGCATGGCTACATTTTCAGCGGCCATCGCGGCATTGGAAAAACTACGGTGGCGCGCATTCTGGCCGCTGCGCTGAATTGCCGTTCGTCGGACAAACCGGTGGCGGAGCCTTGCGGCGTCTGCGAATCCTGTACTGAAATTCGCGCGGGCAATGCCGTCGACGTGATCGAGATCGACGCTGCCACGAATCGTGGCATCGACGAAATTCGTGAACTGCGCGAGGCCGCGCGTTACCGTCCCGCGCGCGATCGCTTCAAGATTTATATTCTCGACGAAGCTCACCAGATTACGGATGCCGCGTTCAATGCGCTGCTCAAGACTCTCGAAGAACCTCCCGACCACATCGTCTTCATGCTGGCGACCACGCAGCCGGACGACATTCCGCAGACCATCCGCTCGCGCTGCCAGCACTTCAGCTTTCGCGCAGTCAAGTTCGACGACATCGTTGGCCAGTTGCGCGATCTGGTTGGCCGCGAAAAAATTGAAGCAGATGACGATGCTCTCGCCTTGCTGGCCGAAGCCGGCGACGGTTCGATGCGTGACGCGCTCTCGATTCTCGACCAGGCGATTGCATCCTCAAGTGGCAAGCTCACGGCGGATTCCGTACGCAATCTGGTGGGCGCCGCGCCTGCCCACATTCTGGAAGAAGTGATGCAGGCGGTTGCGCGAGGAGCAAGCGAAGAGGTGCTGCGGCATGTGGATCACCTCATCAGCGAAGGCCACAGCCCGACGCACTTCGCACGCCAGATGGTGCGTTTCTTGCGCAATGCCACGGTCGCAAAGATTGCGGGTAAAGACTCTTCCCTGCTGCAGATATCGAGCGAAGAGCGCGAGCGCGTCGAGCGCGTAGCCGCACTTTTCGGCGAAGAAGATCTCACTCGTCATCTGCAGATCATGCTGCGCACTCACGGCGAATTGGGGTACAAGCAGGAGCAGCGCTTTCATCTCGAACTCGGTCTGCTCAAGATGGCTCATGCACAGCGCTTGCTGCCGATCGAGCAACTGCTCAGCGACGTAGCGGCTGCACCGAATGTTGCAGGAGCAAGCGCTCCGAGACCTGCGGCGCGACCTTCGATCGTTGCATCGGCCACTGCGTCTGAGCCGCGACGCACCGACGGGATCGCGGGATCGCGACCCAATCCAGTTTCACCTTTTGCGGCCGATTCCGCACGCAAGGGCACACCGCGACAGGAATCTTCTTCGGATTCTGCTCCCGCTGCAGGGCCACGCATGGTCGCTGCCGCAAATCCCGCGCGGGTGATCATGGGCTCCACTGCTCCGAATTTGGGCGAGAGCGTATCCGAACCTGTAGTCAACTCGCAAGCCGAGATTCATCCGGAGCCCAAACCGCAGGCCGCGCCGGAAGTTTCGCAGATGCAAGCTGTCGCAGCGCATCAGGCCATGACATCGTCCGCGCCACCGGCTGCGAACATCGAGAAACTCCAAAGCGCTGTGCTGCAGGCGCTCACCGATGGCAATCAGCGCATTCTTGTCTCAATGCTGGAAGGAGGCGAATGGTCGGTCGAAGGAAATGAAGTTGTGATCCGAGTGTCGGAGTCACAGACCGTGGTCGATATGTCGCTGAGCGCGGAAGCGCGGCGCCTCGCAATTGCATCCGCCAGTGGAGTTCTGGGGCGGGCAGTCAAGCTGAGGATCGTTCCCGGAGCAACTGTGGAGATGGCAGAAAAGAAGAATGGCGGTTCTTTCAAACCCAGCGGCGTGAACACCGGTGTTGGCGGACGCGGACGTGCCGAGCAAGATGCAGTGGTTCAACGGTTGCGGGAAAAGTTCGGCGCCGAAATTCGGACGGTGATTGATTACAAGGAGAAGCGGTAAAGCCATCATGGGCGGATTCAATCTGCAAGAACTGATGTCGAAGGCGAAGTCGCAGTACGAAACCCTCCAGAAGAAAATGCAGGAGACTGTCGTCGAGGCATCGTCAGGCGGCGGCACGGTCACAGCGAAAATGGATGGACGCAAGCAACTGTTGAGTCTGCGCATCGATCCCGAAGCGGTGAAGTCGGGTGACGTCGAGATGCTGCAGGATTTAATTCTGGCCGCAGTGAACGAGGCCGCACGCCAGATCGATGGCGCGATGCAATCGACAGTCGGCGGAATGCTCGGCGGCTTGGGCATTGGCGGACTCTGAAGAATCGATTTCCTATGTCTAAATTTGCGGAACCGATGTCGCGGTTGATCGACGAATTGAAAAAGCTGCCGGGAGTGGGCGCGAAGAGCGCGCAGCGATTGGCGTTCTACATTCTGCGCGCCAGCGACGAAGATGCCGAGGCGCTGGCCGCGGCGGTGCGCGACGTCAAAGCCAGCTTGCGGCTTTGTTCCGTATGCAACAACATTACCGACGTCGACCCTTGCGTCTACTGCACCAGCGCGACCCGCAACCAGCGACTGGTCTGCATTGTCGAAGAACCCACCAACATTGCCGCGATCGAAAGGACCAAGCACTTCAATGGCGTTTACCATGTGCTGCATGGCTCGCTCTCGCCGTTGCACGGCGTCGGCCCTGAACAGTTGCGCATCGCGAACCTTATCGCGCGCGTGGATGCGGGAAATGTGGATGAAGCGATCCTCGCCACGAATCCGACGGTGGAAGGCGAAGCCACTGCCGCGTATTTGTCGCAGCAGTTGAAGCGCGTGGGAGTGAAGGTGACGCGCATCGCGATGGGCATTCCCGTGGGCAGCGACATCGAATACACCGACGAAATCACCATGTTGAAAGCCATGGAAGGGCGGCGCGAGTTGTAACCGGCTGTAGCGTTTTGTTACACCGTTAAGTCAGGTTCTAGAAATACGTTGAGCTCTTCTTCTGCGGAAGCTAATCCTTCGGGCAGCGTACCCCGGTTGTATTCCGCCATGCGGTTCTTCCACTTGAGGAAGTCCGTGATGCTTTGCGGTTCCACGCGGACTTCGACGCGGCGCAGGCTGGCTAGCAGCAGATTCATTTCGTATTGGAAGCCAGTGGCGCTGCGGAGATTCTTAGACGAAGGGTGAACCGTTTCGATTCTGCCGCGATTATGTTCCAGCAATCCCCAGCCTTGGGGCAGTTCTTCGCGCCGCACCAGTCCAGCGGAAACCAGATAGAAGCGCTCGCAACCGACTCCTTGCTCGGGCTTGAGGCGGAAGGGCTTCGCGCGGTCGGCGAGGAAATCGGCGCGCGTGATTTTGCACTCGACGAGCACGGAATGGCAGGCGCGCTTCCAGCCGATGGCGTCCGGCATCTCGCCGCTGACGCAGGCTTGCTCGGAGAGCACAACTCCGCAGCGGTAGCGGCGCAGCCAGTGGACAGCTTTCTCGACTAGTTGGGCGTGGGTCATCTGTTCGATATCTGTTCGGCTTCCGAGTCCGGCTTCTGGGCTTGAGAGCAAGAACAGTTGTATCTGGAGAAGTGAGTGCATGGAAGTCACTGGAAAGCTACTAGCAGAGCAGGTTGTGAAATCTGCCCGGAAAATATCGGCGGCGGGCGGCTTTGGCCGCGTCCGCCGGCGTCGATTCTTGGGGCATAAGAGCTGTTTTGGTCTCCGACCCCCCACCCAACATTTTTGGGCTGAAATCCAGTAAACATGCGGGTAAATGCATTTTTGGGACGTGCAGAGCTGGCTAAATATTAGATTTCAAATAGCTTGCGGGCAAAATCTAGGCAGCAAAGCACTTAGCTCTGGTGCGTGGACGGTGGCATCTACCGCCTCCGCCTTGACTAGATTCTGCTCATTCCGGTTGGGCCGCAAGGTCAGATGTCACAATGGCCTGTGGATTCCGGAGCTGCCCGAAGATTGGTTCGGCATTGCTTCGGACAACGATAGCGCAGCCCGTGACGACAACTCGAGCAGATTGCCTGAGGCAGGTCTAGTCCGTTCTTAACAGCTTCCGAATCAGCAGCCAATTCTTCTGGGTCAACGAGTGTAATGGAGATGTTTCGCCAGCTATTTGCGTGTATACTCGGCTGCGGTCGAACAGCGCGGCGATTGTGCGCGGTGCCACCCCTCCCCGGCGTCGCCAATCCCACGGAATTCAGGAGATTTTATCCAATGACAATCATACAGTTATTTGTCCATGCTCGATTGGGCGCGATCCTCGTCGCAACGCTGTTCGCGGGCTCCGCCTTAGCCGCTGCCCAAAGCGAATTCCTGCCTTATTCTTTTCCCACCGCTACCCGTTCATCTATGGCTGCTGGATGCGAACCCCAAGGAAACCTTATCGCCGATGGTGCTGGAAACCTCTATGGCACGACTAAAGACTGCGGGGCGGGCGTTGGCGTCGTCTTTGAACTTACTCGGCCAGTGCCCCCAAATACGGAATGGACTGAGACCGTGCTATACACCTTTGCGACCAGCACGCTTGATGGCAGTAACCCTCAGGAAGGAGTTGTCTTTGACACAGTTGGAAACCTCTATGGCACGGCGAGTGGCGGAGCGACTGACTTCGGGGTTGTTTTCGAATTGTCGCCTCCTGCCGCTGCGGGCGACCCATGGACGGAATCGATTCTCTACAATTTTCAAGGTGGAGTTGCTGACGGTGAAGCTCCGTCCGGTGGTGTGGTCTTCGATAGCGCTGGTAATCTTTACGGCGTTACCGCTCACGGAGGCAGCGGCGGACAGGAATACGGTTTCAGCAGCACCGGTATTGCGTACAGGCTGACGCCTCCGTCCACCCCCGGTGCGGCGTGGACGGAGACTGTGCTCCACAGGTTTCTCGTTAGAGATGGAGCAATCAATCCGGTGGGCACTCCGGTATTCGACGCGAGTGGCAATCTCTACGGTGCCACCGAAGGGAACGAATATGACGGCCATTCCCTCGGCACCGCAGCTTATCGGCTCAATCCTCCCGCCACGGGGGACGGGCAATGGACTTTCAGATTGCTTTATTCTTTCGGGGGCCCGACGGACGCGCCTCAGAGCGGTCTAACTTTTCACAATAGTGGGCGTCTCTTTGGCACCACCGAGAGTGGGGGTGAGTTCAAACAGGGCAGCGTCTTCGAACTGGCTCCTCCTGCAACGGTTGGCGGTGCGTGGACCGAGAATACCCTCTTCAGCTTCTACGGCGTTGCTGGCGACGGCCGAAATCCTGTAGCCAATGTAATTTTCGACAAAACCGGCAATCTCTATGGCACAACTTTGTATGGGGGCACCGGTGCGTCCAGCTCAAGCTGCTACTATTCGGGCTGCGGGACTGTCTTCGAGCTGAGTCCGCCCGCATCAGAAGGCGGCGACTGGACGGAAACCATCCTGCACAGCTTCCCTCCTCCCGCCATACGATCGAAGGACGGATCTGAGCCTAGCTCCGGTCTTTTTCTCTCCACGAACAATGTCCTCTTTGGTGTCACTTCTTACGGCGGCATGGGCGACGAGGGAACGGTGTTCGCAGTCATACCGTGACCATTGCCCGGCTTCGTGCAGGGAGCGTCGTTGGCGTTATCAGGCTATTTACACTCATTGAGAAAATGCGGTCGCCTGACGCCAATCAGTGAAATGGCTTTTCGTCCTAAGGTTCCGTCAAACTTCCGGGAGCCGGTTTCTGTACAGCTTTCCGAATCAGCGGCCAATTCTTCTGGGTCGATGAGTGTAACGGCATACGACAGTTGAGACGATTCGCATCACCAATTGCAGCTCAGATAACTTCTGGCTTGCCGACTATCCACCCAGAATCGTCAATTTCGGAGCGCACTTGTGAGCGCCCATGACCACCTTAGTCTGAGGCTTTCTTATGTCCACCTTCCGGCCCAATTCATTTCTCGAACGAGAACCTTGGCGGCTGCCAAACGATTAGAAGCATCAGAGGCGGCACGGTGTAGATGTAATCGGCTCATGTCCCAAGGCTACGCCTCCCCGCCCCTTGGCGACGCCAAAGTAGAGGAGCTGCTATGATGGTAGTTGAGGCGGTTAGGTTTTTCTCCTCTTTCAGGTCTTCTGACCTAAGCCAGTCCATCTGAAGCTCTCCCACCTTAGGCTTTTCAGCGAGTGAAGGGTTTGACCATTTCGTCCGTAGCCGTCTTGCCACAGGCTTGGGCGATGCAGAACTCGCCAAGAAGGGTCGCTCTTATGAACGCAACCAGCATTGCCTTCGGGCTGTTTATCGTGATCTTCACGATCCTGCTGCTCCTATTGATGCGCAAGCTGATACCACAGACCGCCGGGGTTCGATCACAAAGAATGTGCCCAGCTTGCGGATTGATCACGTCGCTGAAAAGCCCTTGTTTAGAGTGTGGTGTGGCCACGGTCTCAACGCGGTAGTGTCGCGACACCGGAACGAATTGCGAGCGGCGCCTCGCTTTGTCGTCAAGTTAGGAGCGAATGTCGTTACCAAGCACAATTTTTCAGCAGCAAGTTCTGAAAGTAGTCAGCCCGCGGCCTTTGGTACGGGAAGGCACTGCAGCGCCTCGTGCCCGATTGCGATCAAAGGCATCCCTGCCCAGCCGTATCGCGGTAATCGGGAATTATCTCCCGCGTCATTGTGGAATCGCCACGTTCACCACGGATCTATGCGGTGCCATTTCCGCAGAGTACGGGAATGCTCGACTGTTGGCGCTTCCGGTTAACGACACGGACGAGGGATACGACTACCCGTCGCGCGTGCGATGGTCGCTCGCCCAGGATGACATAAGGTCGTATGAGGAGGCGGCAGAATTTCTCAACTTCAACAACATCGACATGGTGTGCCTGCAGCACGAGTATGGGATCTTCGGTGGTCCGGCTGGAAGCCATATTCTGCATTTACTGCGCGGTCTGAAGATGCCCGTGGTGACGACCCTGCATACGGTGCTGCGCGAGCCAAATCCTGATCAGCTATTGGTGATGGAGGAGATCGCTGAACTCTCCGACCGCCTCATTGTCATGAGCCAGTTGTCGTCCCAGTTCCTGCAGGAAATCTTTAAGGTGCCGGGCAGCAAGATCGACATGGTGCCGCATGGCGTTCCCGACCTGCCCTTTCTTGACCCGAATTTCTACAAGGACCGCTTTGGGGTAGAAGGAAAAGCGGTTTTGCTCACGTTCGGACTGCTCTCGCCCAACAAGGGAATCGAAAACGTAATTCGAGCCCTGCCGCACATTCTTTCCCGGCACTCGAATGTCGCCTACATGGTCGCGGGCGCAACTCATCCACACATCCTCCGTCGTGATGGGGACAGATATCGAGATAGCCTGCAGGCTTTGGCGAAGGAAATGGGAGTGGAATCGCAGGTGATCTTTCATAACCGTTTCGTCAGTCCTGAAGAGATGGTTGAGTTCATTGGCGCTGCCGACATTTACGTTACTCCTTACAGGTACGAGGCTCAGGTCGTTTCCGGAACGCTCGCCTATGCACTGGGCGCGGGCAAGGCAATCATCTCGACTCCGTATTGGCACGCGATCGAGCTGCTCGATGACCGACGTGGCGCGCTGGTCCCGTTCCAGAATCCCGACGCGATTGCGCAGAAGACAATTGAACT
Organism: uncultured Acidobacteriaceae bacterium; assembly: GCA_963838015.1. Classification (GTDB taxonomy): domain Bacteria; phylum Acidobacteriota; class Terriglobia; order Terriglobales; family Acidobacteriaceae; genus Sulfotelmatobacter. The sequence continues at coordinate 215,013 of CAWIPG010000006.1, forward strand.
GCTGGACACTCCCGCGACACGCCACGCCATGCGGAAGCGCGCCTATCTATTCGCACGCAACATGGTCTGGAAAAGAGTCGCACAGGGCTACATGGAAAGCTTCTCGCGAGTGCGCAGCGATCGCATGGAGAATCCGAGAGTTCAGTTCTCGGCCCGGATGGCACAGAAGTCGCTGGATCGGTTGCCGGAGTTGAAGCGTGATCATCTGAATCGCATGACCGACGACACGGGAATGCTGCAGCATGCGATCTTCACGATCCCAAATCGCCGAGAGGGCTACACCACGGACGACAATGCTCGTGCCCTCATACTTACTGTTCTGCTAGAGCAGTTGGACAAAGATCCCCTTGAATCCGCAAATTCGTCGAGTCTGTATTTGTCATTTCTGGAGCATGCCTTTAATCCTGATAAAGGCCGATTTAAGAATTTTCTGCGTTACGATCGCCGCTGGAACGAGTCTGTGGGCTCGGAAGATTCTCACGGGCGTGCGCTGTGGGGCTTGGGAACAGTTCTTGGTCGATCCCACGATCAAGGATTCAGGGGAGCTGCAGGTCGCTTATTCGAGTTCGCTTTGCCCACAGTGCTGGAATTCACTAGTCCGCGGGCATGGGCCTACACGCTGCTGGGAATCCAGGAATATCTCACCTCGTATCCTGGAGATCGCGATGCGCAGAAAGTCCGATCCGCTCTCAGTCGTCGGCTCCTCGAAATGTATGCATCCATCCGGCGACCGGATTGGAAATGGTTCGAGAACGTTCTGGCTTATGGAAATGCGAGATTGCCTCAAGCTCTGCTGGTGGTGGGTTCGGCCACCTCGGACGGTCGCATGATCTCGGCCGGGCTGGAATCGCTCGATTGGCTGTCACAAACACAACGCTGCGAAACCAACCACCACTTTGTGCCGATCGGTTCCCAAGGCTTTTGCCACCAGAATGGCGACAAGGCGCGTTTTGATCAGCAGCCGCTTGAAGCCGCCGGCGCGGTCTCCGCGAGTCTGCAAGCTTACCGCGTAACTGGGGACAGCCGCTGGCGCAACGAAGCATGGTCAGCTTTTAACTGGTTCCTCGGCGACAACGATCTGCAACTGCCGCTTTACGATTCCGTCACCGGCGGTTGCCGTGACGGACTGCATCCCGACCGCGCCAATGAAAACCAGGGCGCTGAATCGACGCTATCGTTTCTGATGGCGCTCCTGGAAATGCGCTCAGTGCCTGACCCTGAATCAAAGGAAATCCTTTCATGACCGTACCCGTGGAAAAGCAAGTGAATCTTCTCAGCACTCCGTTCGAGCCATTGCTGCATCGCCATAGCGCCAACCCAATCCTCACGAGCAAGGACTGGCCGTATCCCATCAACAGCGTCTTCAATGCTGGCGCAACGATGCTCGCGGACGGCACGACCCTGCTGCTGTGCCGCGTGGAGGATCGACGCGGCTTGTCACATCTCTGCGCCGCGAGATCACGAAACGGCGTCGATGGATGGCACATCGATAGCGAGCCCACTCTGGCGCCCGATCCGACGAATTATCCGGAGGAAATCTGGGGCATTGAAGATCCCCGCATCACGTTCGTCCCCGAATTGCAGCAATACGTAGTGACCTACACGTCGTATTCGCGCGGCGGTCCCGGTGTGTCGCTCGCTCTGACCAAAGACTTCCGAACTTTCGAACGATTTGGCGTAATAATGCCACCCGACGATAAGGATTCAGCGCTGCTTCCACGGAGGATCGACGGCTGCTGGGCGCTGATTCATCGCCCCATGACAACGCTTGGATCGCACATGTGGATTTCCTATTCCCCTGACCTGCGCTATTGGGGCCGGCACCGACTCATGCTGGAAGCTCGCCGCGGCGCCTGGTGGGATGCGAATAAGATCGGCCTGTCACCACCGCCGATCGAAACTTCCAGGGGATGGCTCGTGTTCTATCACGGAGTGCGGCAGACGCCATCCGGTTGTCTCTACCGGTTGGGCTTAGCTCTCTTTGAATTGGAGAACCCAGAAAAATGCCTGTTGCGTGGAGATTCATGGATCTTTGGTCCAGAAGCCGAGTATGAGCGCCACGGCGACGTCAACGATGTCGTGTTCCCTTGCGGATACACGATGGAAGCCGACGGCGACACTCTCAACATTTACTACGGAGCTGCGGATTGCGCGATCGCCCTCGCTCGAGCCAGTGTTCGCTCTCTGCTGGACTGGCTGGACGCCAATGGAAGTTGCGAGCGGCGCCAGCGTGCGCAGGATTTGTGAAATTGCTCTTGGACGTCTTCCAGTTTGTTTTTGGGTGCCGTCATCGCCACCGAAGTCGCGTCTTTACGATCAAACACCGAACCTATCGGGTCTGTTTCGATTGCGGACGGGAATTCAAATTACCAGACGCTCACGCCGCCAGCACAGTCTAACTCGCGAAATCGAGAGCTAGGCTGCCACGGGCGTCCGCATACGTTGAATGGCAAAAAACCATTTGCGGATGGGCTCCTGGATCACGAGCAACTCGGAAGTAACTGTTGCTAACAGGCGTTTACACTCATTGAGAACTGGCCGATTGGGTCGATGAGTGTAATGGCAATATTACGCAACAACCCGCTGAGAGAACCGAGTAGAATTGGTGCCCTCATGGCATTCCGATTCGAGTTCGACCCGGTCAATAAGATCCTGCTGGCGCGGTTCGAGGGTCAGCTCACGAATGAATCCGCGGCGGAATACCACGACGCCCTGGGCAAGAATTGGAGGGCGACCGATGCCCGCGCGGGCATCTGGGACCTTTCAGGCGTCACCGACTTTGCCGTGGGCGCCGAGTTCTTGCGCGGCCTGGCCCAGCGCAAACCAATCTCGCCGGGCTTGACCAACCACCCCCGCTTTATCGTTGTTCCGGAGACGGCTGGATACGGCTTGATGCGCATGTTCCAGATCGCGGGAGAGTCTGCACGACCTCTCTTGCATGTCGTGCGCACGGTTGATGAAGCACTCACGGAACTCGGCGCTCAATCCGCGAACTTCGAACCTTTAGAGTGACTGCTACAATCGCCCGAAGCGCCGAGCTATCTCGAGATTCCTAAAGAGGGTGCCAGGGATGGCGAAAAGGAGGCATTGTGGAGTTTGTAATGTTTGAAGATGTGGACGGCCTGGAAGTCTTTGTGAACCCCGAACGGGTGATCTGGGTGAGAGAGCACTCCAACCAAACTACAATCATCAGCTGCGGACACGATGACAAGTTTGCAGTGCGCCTCGCCCCAGCTCATGCCGTTGCCGCGTTGGGCAAGACGGCTCGGTGAACCGGGCAATGTCTATGGTCAATCGATGAAATCAGGCGACTGCGGTCATTGAGATGCGACCGTCTGGCGCCGAGGAGTGAAATGGCGATGCCACAACGCAATCTCTCAGCAACCGCGGCAACTCCACGCCTTGGATTGACTTGCCCGGTTTCGCCCACGTAAGATTCCGGCACGAATGATCGACCAAACGATTTCACACTACCGCATTGTTGAGAAGCTGGGCGGCGGTGGTATGGGAGTGGTGTACAAAGCCGAGGATATTAAGCTCGGACGTTTCGTGGCTCTCAAGTTCCTGCCCGACGACGTAGCCAAAGACCCGCAGGCGCTCAGCCGCTTTGAGCGGGAAGCCAAGGCCGCTTCCGCACTGAACCATCCCAACATCTGCACCATTTACGAAATCGACGACGAGCACGGCGATGCGTTTATTGCGATGGAGTTTCTGGATGGACTGACATTGAAGCACCGCATTGCAGGAAAACCGATTGGGGCGGATGTTTTGCTCGGCCTGGCTATTGAGATTGCCGACGCGCTGGACGCGGCACATGCCGAAGGCATTGTTCACCGCGACATTAAGCCGGCAAATGTTTTCGTCACCAAGCGCGGCCACGCCAAGATTCTCGATTTCGGATTGGCGAAGCTCAGTCCGGCAGGCGGTTCATCGAGCAAGATTGCGTCCCTGAACACGCAGACGGGTTCGGCGGGCGCGGATCATCTGACCAGTCCGGGCTCCGTGGTGGGCACGGTGGCCTATATGTCGCCCGAACAGGCTAAGGGCAAAGAACTGGATGCGCGCAGCGATCTGTTTTCCTTTGGGGCGGTGCTGTACGAGATGGCGACGGGTGCGTTGCCGTTCGAGGGTGAGACTACGGCGCTGATTTTCAATGCCATTTTGAATTCCGATCCGCCGCCGGCAATTCGTTTCAATCGCGAGATTCCGCCGGAGCTGGAACGCATCATCGACAAGGCGCTGGAGAAAGACCGCGAGTTGCGCTATCAGGGTGCGGCGGAGATGCGAGCCGACCTGCAACGGCTGAAGCGGGATACCGAGACGGGGAGGGCCAAGGTTGCGAGTTCTGGAACGGTAGCCGTGGCACAGGAAAGCGGCTCTCAGGCATCGGTCTCGGTCTCGCAACCGGTACCAGCGTCAGGCTCCACGCCGAGCGCAGCCGCGCCGGTGTCATCGAGCGCGGTGAAATCTGTTGAGGTTCCTGTAGCTGAGAAGAAGAAGCTCTGGAAAATCGCAGCTCCCGCTGCCGTCGTCATTGCCGCATTGATTGCCGCCGGCCTCTACTACCGCTCACACCAAACCAAGGCCCTGACCGAAAAAGACACTGTCATCCTCGCCGACTTTACCAACACGACCGGCGATTCCGTCTTCGATGGCACGCTGCGCCAGGGACTTTCCGCGCAACTGGAACAATCGCCATTCCTGAATCTGCTCTCCGATCAGAACATCGCGAAGACGCTCGCCCTGATGTCGCAGCCCAAAGACGCGCGCCTGACCAGCGAGTTAGCCCGGGACATCTGCCAGCGTACCGCCAGCGCCGCCACGATCGAAGGTTCCATCTCCGGTCTGGGCAGCCAGTACGTGGTAGGCCTGAAGGCGGTGAACTGCCACAGCGGCGACTTGCTGGGCCAAGAGCAGGCGACTGCCAACAGCAAAGAGCAGGTGCTGAAGGCGCTGGGCGAAGCGGCCACGAAGCTGCGCGAAAGGATGGGCGAATCCCTGGCCTCAGTGCAGAAGTTTGACGCGCCGCCGGAGAGCGTGACCACGCCATCGCTCGAGGCCCTGCAGGCCTACAGCCTGGGCTTACAGACGATGACAGTCAAGAACGACGCCGCCGCGGCGGTTCCGTTGTTCCAGCGCGCCACCAGCCTGGACCCTAACTTCGCCATGGCCTACGCGCGATTAGGAACCAGCTACGCCAACCTGAACCAAACCTCACGGGCAGGCGAAACTCAGCGCAAGGCGTATGAACTCCGCGAGCGCGTGAGCGAGCGCGAGAAATTCTACATAGCCTCGCATTATGAACAGCAAGCTCTGGGAGACCTGGAAGCGGCCCGCAAGACTTACGAGCTCTGGGCGCAGACCTATCCCCGTGACCAGGCCCCGGTCGGGAACCTGGGCGTCATCTACGGAGCCCTGGGCGAGGGTGACAAGCAACTGGTAGCGGACCAGGAGGGTTTGAAACTGGATCCTGGAAGCGGCCTTGCCTACTCGAACCTTGTCGCCGCCTACATGCAACTGAACCGCTCGGGTGAAGCCAAAGCCACCGCGCAAGAGGCACAGGCACAACATCTCGATTCCCCCAACATTCATCTCAGCCTCTACGTGGTTGCCTTCTTGCAGCATGACGCGGCCGGGATGGAGCGTGAGGCGGCAACCGTCATGGGCAAGCCCGGCTTCGAAGACGCTATGCTGCTCTACCAATCCCAAACCGCCGGTTACGCCGGGCAATTTGCCAGGAAGCGAGAGCTGGTGCGGCGCGCTATGGACTCTGCAACCCGCGCCGATGAAAAGGAGACAGCCGCCACCGATCAGGCTGCCGCAGCCTGTAACGAAGCCATGGTGGGTAATGCAAGCTTAGCCAAAGAACAAGCGCAGGCGGCGCTGGCGCTCTCGAATGGCAGAGACGTTGAAGCTAACACCGCCATTGCCTTGGCGCTGGCCGGCGACTCCGGACAAGCTACGCGGCTGGCCGATGATTTGGCCAAGCGCTTTCCCGAAGATACGGTCGTACAGTTGGAGTATTTGCCGCAGATCCGCGGGGCTGCAGCTCTGCAAAGCGGTAATGCTGCCAAGGCGGTCGAGGCCCTGGTAGCAGCTATACCCTACGAAGTTGGACAGGCCCTCTGGCCCGCTTACATTCGAGGCCTAGCGTATTTGAAGTTGGGACAAGGAAGCGCTGCCGCGGTTGAGTTCCAGAAGATCGTCGACCACCCCGGCATGGTTGTGAACGATCCTGTCGGCGCCCTGGCGCACTTAGGCCTGGCCCGCGCGTATGCCCTGGAAGCGGGCATCGGCCATGGGGGCGCCTCGCCTGTCCAGCCCGACCCCGCGGCGCTGGGCAAAGCCAAAACCGCATATCAGGACTTCTTAGCTCTCTGGAAAGATGCTGACCCAGATATCCCGATTCTGAAGGAAGCTAAGGCGGAGTACGGGAAGCTGCAATAGTCGGGTTGGAAACCAGGTCAAACGCTAAAGTCAAAAGCAGCGGACAAGAGTGTCCGCTCCACACGTGAAATCGTATCACTGAGTTGGGCGCGGAGGCTTCATCGGCTTCACGACAATCGGCCGGTGCAGAACTGTTTCCAGCAAGTGCCGTTCGGCGGCGATGGTTTGAGCGGAGGCACTCAGGGGCGAGTAGCCTTCGGCGGCGATGATCAAAGCTTCGTTTCGTTTCGTTGTGGTGGGATCACTTTCAATCTGAATGCGGCGGATGTGGGCGTCGTGTCCGGTGTCCAGGGCATTCGCCAAGCGCAGGATGGCGGCTAGTTGAATTGTGGCTTTCTGCTCGTCGGGAAGGAGATCGCGCAGGGATTTGTGCCTTCTGGTGGGCAATACTCCACGATGAAAGCGCGCGACGATGGCGGCGCGCTGCAGGTCTTCGGTCTTCCAGCCCAGCGGATTGCCGTGGGCGCGTATCAGGTCGAAAGAAGTTTTGTGGTGGCCCTTCTCGCCCTCGGACTTGCCGACATCATGCAGAAGAGCGGCGGCCAGCAGGCTGGAACGTGCGGAGACGCCATCGACTGCAGGCTGCCATCCTGCGGCGAGGAGGCCGTCATAAAGCTGCAGGGCGTGGCTCGCGACGCGCTCGGAGTGCGGAAAATCGGGATCAAGGCTGTTTGCCCAAAGCTTCATGCGGCGCGTGGCCAGAGCCTGAATCTGCTTGCCCTGCGGCAGCGCGGCTCGCCACACTTGCCAGAGAGAATCCGGCCCGACCATCTTCTTGCGGTACTGGTCGATGCGCTTGGTTCTTTCGGCGAGAATTCGTTCGTGCCAGCGCCGGCGCGAATGCGGGTCTGGAAAAATCTGACAGGAGACCGCCGTGGCCCAAAGCACATCGAGGTCGTGAACTTCGCCGAGCAAATCTTGGATGTGTTTTAGGTCGTTGCTCCAGGCCTTGTGCTCCACGGGAAGAAAATTCTCGACGATATAGCGGAAGCGTTTGATACCGATGCGCAGGCTGTGGAACGCGACCTGGGAGCGATTGCGCAGTGCGCGGTTGTGGAGCTCCCGCGCCGCGGTCCAGCGTTCCAGCGCGAGATGCTTGAAGAGCGCGCTGCCCGGGCGAATGCGAGCGGCGCGCGAGGGAAGAGATTTGCTCCATTGGCGCCATTGCTTGCGATCGAATTCTTCGAGAGCAGCTTGCGCTTCGAGCTTTTGCTCTTGTTCGCGACGGTGGAGGATTTCGAGAAGAGATTGGACAGAGGGATCGCCCGCTTCCGAGGTCGACTCATGATCCGGTTGAGATGGAGGCAACGCGGGCAAGGGTGCCCGCGCCACATGGGCTTCTGCGGGATGCAGCTTCTCGACCCACTCCATCATCACTTGTATATCGCGCAATGCGCCGAGGCGCTGAAACAGGCGCTTGCCAGCTTTTTTCATCGCCTTCCAGTTGGGATCGGGATCGAGTGCCATCAATCCATCCACCATGGAGCGGCAGCGGCGCAGGGAAACGCGCAGGTCATGAACAGGATCGGGACTGAAATCGGCGGAGACGTGCTGGCATTTTTCTAAAACCCGCAGCATCCAGTAGCGCAAGCCGGTTACTTTTTTGGCGCGGGTTGTGCGAGTGGTCGCTAAGGGCACAAAGAGTTCCAGTCAATAAGAATAATGATAATGATGATCGTCACCATTTTCGCCGCAGTTCGCCGTAAACGCCAGTGGCAGGCGGCGTTCGTGAGACGCTGGGCTGCCCCGCTCGGACGTGAGGAGCGGGAGTACAACGCTACGCATTGATCTATCGCTAACTCTTCCATTACCTCCGTAACGTGCGGGGCTTACCCCTTGGATTTAACCTCTCTATACCGATCCAGCTGCGGGTAGAGGAGCGTTTTATTAACGAAGCAAGCACATTTCACGCCAACCGTGCGGCCTCCGCGCGCGCCTTTGTACACAGCCTGAACATCCTGATTAAGTACGCCCGGATGTACGGCCCCGAACACAAGCGCACCGAAGCTCAGTTCGAGGTCGCCTGGAAGGAATTGCAGGAGGGTCTACCTGCCGCGGGCGAAGGCGGATTTTTGCTGGGTGTTTCCGACAATAAATTGTTGCTGGACGGAGTTCCGTTGGAAGCCGGACAGACGGAACGCAGCTTCGGGCAACTCTTAAGCACAGCCGGCCTGGCCAGTCTGCATTTCTCTAAAGACGTTACCGTCGAAGATTTTACACGCCTGGTGCGCGCCTTTACCCTGGCCGGCTCCAAAGCTCAGGACGTAGCTAAACAGATCAAAGAAGCACTGAGCAGCGGTGGCGGCGGCAAGAAGAGCACGATCAAGATCAATGAAGTAAAGTTTGTGGCGGCCGATCCGCTCACCGGCGACATCAGCGTGGCCGCACAAATCGCGGCGCAAACTCTCGGGCCGGAATTCAAGCAATGGCTGAACGATCCGCAGAAATTGCTGCAGTTGATCGCAGCGGCTGAGGGTGCCAACGCCGGCGGAGGTGGTGGCGGAGGTCAAGCCGGTGGAACCTCGGTTCCGTTCGGCAGCGTTCCAAACGTCCCCGGTCACTGGGTGGCGGGTCCGGCACCCGAAGCCGGCGCAGGGACAGCAACCGCACCGGCGTGGGAAGGTGTGGTGCCGCTGCAGGAAGCCGAGGTGGTTCAGGCGATCCGGCTGCTCACTCGCTTCGGCCAGGTGCAAACCGATCCCAATGCTGCTCCAGAAACCCTGCAGAAAGAGCTTACCGAAACTGACCCGAACACGCGGCTGAACCTGCAACAACTGCTCGGGACTCTAGCAGCCAAGGCAACCAGTGAGAAAGAAGACACGCCGCTTCTGATGAAAGCGGCCGAGCACATGGCGATTCGCTTCGCCCTGGAGCGCTATTCGAAGGGTGAAGTCAAGGTGAATGCCGTCCATCAAATGATGGAACACATGAGCCGGCAGATGGATTCGCTGCGTGGAATCCTAAAGCTGCAAGAAGAGAAGATGAACAAGGCCGGCATCCTGGTGGAGTCGCATGCCGACATTCTCGACCGAATGTTCTGGGCTGAGGTGCCGGAGTCGGGGAAAAAGACGGTGCTGCTTTCGAATGAGGCTCCGTGCGTGCCGCCGCGTAACCTGCGCCAGTTCGTGGAAGTGCTTCTCGATCGCGATGACAAGCAGACCTCGGCGGAGATTCTGAATAATTACTCCGGTTGCCTGGAGACGAAAGAGATAGAAGCGCGGCGCAAGACGGCGATCGGGTTGAGCCAACTGGCGGACCTTTATTCGCGGCTGGGCGGCGAGGCGATGGGCAAAGCCATCCACAGCGTAACCCGGCAATTGTGCGTGGAGAAAGATCCTGAGCTGCAAAGCCTGCTGAGCGCGGCTTTCGTGCGCCTCAGTCAGGAAGCCAGCGAAGCCAAGAATTACCAGGCAGTGAACGAAGTATGCAGCGGGATGGAGATGCTGCTGCAGGAACGTCCAGTAATGGTGAACGATTTGCGGCCGCGCGTGGGCGTGGAAAACCGCATTCCGGAGTTTATAGAGGAAGCATTACGCAACGATCAGGTGCCGGCGGATCTGCTGGTGGTCTTGCGGCGGACGTGCCAATCGGGAGCCGAGCATCTGGCCGATCGATTCTTCCGTTGCATGCGGCGCGACGAGTGCGACCGCATGGTCGAACTGGTTCGAGAGATGGGAAGTCCGGCGCTGACACAACTGCGGGAGATTCTCCGCACCGGACAGCCGCGGCAGGCTTCGGCGGTGGTGGGCCTGTTGAGCCGCCTGGACGTAGGAACGCTGCTGGAATTATTGCCGACGCGTTTGCCCGAATGGAACCGTTTTTATCACGATATTGTAGTTCGCCAGATCGCGTACGGAGCCGCGCTCGACCGCGGGCGCAGTCTGCTGGAATTGGCGGAAGTGCTGGATTCGGTGGTGCTGCCGGAAGCAATCGATGAAGTCGGAATGAGCGGAGACCTCACGGCTGCGCCGCCGCTGGTGGCCATGGCGAAGCCCGGCGAAGCTGCTTCGCGTTCCCCGTTTGTGCAGCTGAAGGCCATCGAGTCTCTGGGACGGCTAAAAGATTTGGAATCAGTGGCTCTTCTGCGCGAGATTGTGGAAGCGAAGAAAACTTTCGGCTGGATTCATCACCGCGAACTGCGGATTGCGGCGGCACAATCGCTCTCCAAAACCGATCCGCGTTACAGCGCGCAAATTCTTTCCGATAGCAGCATCGAACCGGCGGAGCTGGCAATCGCGCCGCTGGATACGGCTCCGGCATGCCCATGGGTGCGGCAGCGGCGCTACGAACGCATGGTGCTCTCGCGCACGGTCAGCGCTGTGATTGGAAGTTCGTGGGGCAAGTCAAAGATTCTCATCCGCGAATTGAGCCTTGGTGGAGGCATGGGCACAAAGGAAGACAATCTGCGCATCGGCAGCGAAGCCGACCTGGAAATTTCACTGGGCATGCGCACAAAAATCCGCGCCCACGTGCTGCTGCGCCGGGCCCGCGTGAATGAAGTTGGATTCGAAATCGTGAACACCGACTTGGAAAGCCGCTACCGCCTGCGCCGTCTTCTGGTGGACGCGCTAAATCAGGCTCCCAAGAATAAAGACCAGCAATGGGGCGGGGAGCGGAAAATCTAGGGCTGCGGTTTTCTGGAACATTTAGATAAAACCATTTAAAACAAAAGCAAAGAGCCTCTGCTTGCGAGCAGAGGCTCTTTTGCGTTTCGCAACTCGGTGTGGATTCCTACTTCACTTTGACGAAGATGATCACCAGCGTGTAGAGCGCGAGTGACTCGATCAGTGCCAGGCCCAGGATCAGCGCCAACTGGATGCCGGGGCGAGCGGCAGGATTGCGGGCCAGGCTTTCGGCCGCAGAAGCGGTTGCCTTGCCCTGCGCCAGAGCGCAAATGCCGGAAGCGAAGGCCATCGAAAAACCGGCGGCGATAGCAACCCAGTTGACTCCGCTCTCCGCCCCGCCCTGTGCGAAAGCGGGGACAGCGAACGACAGAACGGAAAGTGCTATGAACAATTTGCTCAGCTTACTCATTGTGTTTCTCCTCGTATGAAATACCGCCAGTGGGTGGTTGACGTCGTACCTTGCAGACGCCCTCACGCTGAACGGCTTACATCTCCGAACAATTCCAATATCTAACTGAATCACTCTAGTGCTCTTCCGCGACTGCGCCCGAAAGATACACGGTGGTCAACAGGACGAAAATGTAGGTCTGCAAAAGCGACACGCCGATGTGCAGGCCGAGGAACAAAATCGGAACGCCCAGAGGTACCAGCGAAATAAAAACCAGAGTGACCATGTTACCCGCATACATGTTGGCGAAAAGGCGGATGGTGAGCGAAAGAACGCGCGCCAAATGGCTGATCAATTCAATCGGCAACAACAATAAAGCCAGTGGAACACGGATGAAGAGCGACATCGTTGGATCGGAAGGCCCGAGGAAGTGCTTGAGGTAGCCGATTCCAGCGTGTTTGAATCCCTGCGTCTGGTAATACACAAAGGCGCAAATCGCGCAGCCCAGGGGAACGATGGGCACTGCGGTCGGCGACTCGAAGCCCGGAATCACTCCGATGAGGTTACAGAACAAAATGAAGAAGCCGAGCGCAGCCAGGAACGCAGTATAGGCCTCGCTATGGTGGCCGATGATCTCGTCGCTCTGGCTCTGGATGAATCCTTCGATGCCTTCGAAAGTGTGCTGTAGCGCGCCCGGACGGTCGACGGAAAGGCCCGAACGTACGAGAAGAAACAGAACCAGCAGAAACAAGAAGACGAGAAGCTCCATTGAAAGCGAATTTGAAATAGGAGCTGTCGGATATTTGGGCGCGAAATGCAAGGTACGCAGCAAAGAGGTTACGGAACCCCCGAACAGCTGATTGAGAACGTGCGTAAACCAAAGTTCTTCAGGCATAAGCTGCTGTCACCTTGTTCTTCGCCGGCTGATATTCCGCGAGCCAGCGCTGCGTACAGTTCATAAAACGCTTCGCAGCCGATCGCCGCCACAGGCAAAAATAATCCCGCAAGAAGCCCATTCAGGCTTGCGGGTGAAACAGTGAATATAACATAGGCGCCCAGCGCCATCAAAAAGTAGCGCACCAGGAAACGAAACACGATTCCCTGCCCTGATTGTGACGTAGGAGTGCCGGTGGCGCGATCGGCAAAGCCGGCAATCACCCGCTTTAGCCAGTGGAAATTGAGATAGGCGATGGCACAACCGAAGGCGAAGCCGGCGGCGGGGCGCGATCCAAACTTCGCCCAGGCTGCCGCAATCAACAATGGGGCGAGCACCGTCATGAAGCGGCGGATGCGGAGCAGAGCGCCGGAATAAAAATATTCCGCGGCAGGCTGCGGGGTTGGTTCGGCTTGTACTATGTCGGGCATTAGCACACTGGCTATGCACATGGTACGCGAGGGAGCTTCCAGCCCAAACAGTGATTTCTTGTTACGTGAGATTCACTTCGTATCACGCAGCACGGAGCGGATCAGTTCGATGAAGCCGGCGGCGATGCCCAACAGGATGCCCGCCAGATAAAGCCAGGTAGTGTGCAGCCAGCGGTCGAGCGCGGTCCCGGCCAGCCATCCCACCACGAGAGCGGCCGGGAAAATTAATGCCAATTGACTATAGCGGGCGGCCTGGACCCAGAAGTTCTCTTTCGGGTTGGAGTTATCGCCTTTGGGCTCTGGATCGGCAGGGGACATTTTTAAATGAGGCTACCAGAGAGGATTTTAATGCATCAACTTCGCCACTGCGGGACTCTGTGCCAGCCCCAGCGACCAGTTCACCAGCTGAATGAAGCGGTCGGGCAAGATTCCGATAAAGAGTGTGGCGGCCGCAGTCACGGCAAGCGCGGCGCGCATGGACCAGCTCACCGGCAGCAGGCCTTTCTCTTCGGGTTGGCCCATGAACATGGCGTTGGCCATCTTCAAATAGTAATAAAGACCGAAGACCGAATACAGGACGCCGAGCGATGCCAGCGCGTAATGTCCGGTCTCAATGAGGCTGAGGAAGATGAAGTATTTTCCCCAGAAGCCGGCCAGCGGTGGAATACCCGCGAGCGAGAGCAGGAAGATCAGCATCAGCACCGCTTCGACTGGAGCGCGTGAGTAAAGACCGTTCAGGTCGTCGAGTTCATCGCCGATTACGTTGCGGTGGCGCAGCGAGGTGATCACGCCGAACGCTCCCAGGTTCATGAAGGTGTAGACCAGCAGATAAATCAGAATGCCCTTCACGCCGTCGGGACTGAGCAGGGTGGCAGTGCCGGCGATCAGGCCAAGCAGCATATAGCCAACATGCGCGATGGAAGAATAGGCGAGCAGGCGCTTGGTATTGGTCTGAGTAAGCGCGGCGAAGTTCGCGCCGGTCATGGTGGCGATGGAAACGAAGACCAGCACTGGAACATAGATGGGCCGCATGGGGCCCAGTCCCCAGAGAAGAATGCGCAGGAGCATGGCCCATCCTGCGGCTTTGACTGCGACGGACATGAATCCGGTAACGCATGTGGGCGCGCCTTCATAAGCGTCCGGCGCCCATTGATGGAACGGAACAGCCGCAATCTTGAACAGCAATCCAGTCATAGTGGTCAACAAAGCGACGATCGCGACCGGATTATGCGGGTCTCTCGCTAACAGCCGCGCCAATTGGCGGCTAATCTCACCCAGGTTCGTGCTGCCGGACAGACCGTAGAGCAGCGACAGACCATAGGCAAAAATGCCGGACGAAAACGCACCCAGCAACAAATACTTCAACGCGGCCTCATTTGAACGGCGATTGCGGCGCAGGAATCCCACGAGCACGTAGGTCGAGATCGCCATCAACTCCAAACCAATAAAGATAAGCACGATATCAAAGCCCGAGGCCATGCACATCATGCCGACCACTGAGAGCAACATCAGCGCGTAGTATTCGCCGTGGTTTTCATGCTCCGTCTTCATGTAACGCGTCGACATGAGGATGGAAATAGCCGTTCCCGCCAAAAACAGGTAGAAAAAATAAAGAGCAAACCGGTCAACCTGCATGGTGTGCATCATGCCCGGCGAACCCATGGACAAGGACGGTGAGGCCTGCAGGAAGAACTGAATCTTCACCACACCTGCCGTGGCAAAACCCACACCAATCAGCGCGGTGACGGCGTTTACCCACTTGGTCTCGGGCGGAATCATGAGATCAATCAGCAGGATACCGAGAGCGAATAGCGTGAGCAGAGTAATGGGCAGGACCAACTGGTAATCGGTCGAGGTGAATTGGGAAAGAACGCCCACTAGTTCTTCCCCTTCATCGATTCCAGCTTTTTCGTCTGCGCGCCGGCCGGTTGTATTGGCGTGGCTGCGTTGTTTGCCACCGCGGTCGGGGCAATCATTTTTTCAGTTGGGAGAGCAGCATTGAAATTACTGTCGACTCGCACATTGTGTACGTCTGCCATGATCTGATTCACGGGCTGCTCGAGGATTTTGAAAAACGGCTTGGGATAGAGGCCGATCCAGAAAGCCATGATGAGCAGCGGCAGAAACGTCAACACTTCGCGCGGCGTGAGGTCGTGCAATTTTTCGTTCTTTGGATTGGTGACCGTGCCGAAGAACACGCGCTGGTAGAGCCACAGCAGATACGCCGCCGCGAGCACAACTCCCGGTACGGCCCACGCAGCCCATCGCCAACTCACCATGAATGTGCCGAGCATGATGTAGTATTCGCCGACAAAGCCGTTGAGCAGCGGCAATCCCATCGACGAAAGAAACATGATCAAGGTAATGGTCGCGTAGACGGGCATCACATTCGAGATGCCGCCGTACTCTGCGATCTCGCGCGTGTGCCGGCGCTCATAAAGAATGCCGACGATCAGGAACAGCGCTCCGGTCGAGATGCCGTGATTGATCTGCTGCAACACCGATCCGCTCAACGCCAGCGGCGTAAGCGCGAAGATGCCCAGCGTACAGAAGCCGAGATGGCTAACCGAAGAGTACGCCACCAGCTTCTTCATGTCCTTCTGCATGAGCGATACGAGCGCGCCATAAAGAATCGCGATGAGCGAGAGCGCAATCATCCAGCCACGAATCTTGGTGTGCGTGAGCACGTCGGGAAAAAATGGCAGCGAGAAGCGGATAAATCCGTATGTTCCCATCTTCAGCAAAACGCCGGCCAGGATGACCGAACCCGCCGTCGGAGCCTCCACGTGCGCATCGGGCAGCCAGGTGTGGAAGGGGAACATCGGCACTTTGATCGCGAACGCGAAGAAAAACGCGAAGAACAATAGCGTGGCAATGGTGGGGCCGTAGGCCGGGTCTGTGTAAATTAGCGGCGCAGTCTTGTAAAGCTCAGGAATGCTGAAGGTGAAGACCTGGGTTACGCTGTGGTGATGAAAATATAAAAACAGAATGCCCAGCAACATCAGCACCGAGCCGGCCAGCGTGTAGAGGAAAAATTTAATCGCCGCGTAAAGCTTGCGCGGCCCGCCCCAGATGCCGATCAGCAGATACATCGGGACCAGCATCGCTTCCCAGAAGACAAAGAAGAGAAAGAAATCGAGCGCCATGAAGACGCCGAGCATTCCCGTCTGCAGAATCAGGAACCAGACGTAATATTCTTTCACCCGGTTCTCGATTGCGGTCCAGGACGAGAGGATCGAAATCCAACCCAGCAGCGTGGTGAGCATGATGAGCAGAAAGGAAATGCCATCGATGCCGATCACGTAACCCGCGCCGATCGAGGGGATCCAGTTGTTGGCCGTGCCTTCGATAAACTTGAAGCGGTCGGGGCTCGACATCTGCGCCCAAAACCACGGCACCAGCGGCAGCGAGACCAGGAAGCCGCCCAGCGAAAACAGATTCGCAATCCAGCGAATGGCGTTCTTGTTCTCCTTGGGAACGAACAGGAGCACAAGCGCGCCTATGAGCGGCGTGAAGAGGATGATCGAGAGTATGTGGTTTTGCATGAAGTTCAGCTTCTAGCTTCTAGCTTCTAGCTTCCCCGCCCAGCTGTCCGTTAATAGCTAGGAGGAGGAGCTAGCGGCTAGAAGCTTCAGTGATACACGTAATAAAAAACAAACCCTACCAATCCTGCCGTCATCACCAGGGCATACCACTGCACCAGTCCCCACTCGAACAAGCGTGAGAGCCACGAGAAGGGGATGGTCGAATAGGCAACACCATTAACGAACAAACCGTCGATGATCCACTTATCCCACCAACTGGAAATTGTTGCCATAACCCGCGTGATCCAGCCAGCGGCATTGACCAGGCCATCCACCACATTTGTATCGAACCACGCTGACGCTTCGCCGAGTCCTAGGACGCCGAGGCGGACATCTCCCAACTTGCGGCGTCCGGTGAAGACATAGTCGTAACCTTCGTCCACGTAGTACTTGTGCAGCAGCACATCGTAAACGGGTGGCGCAGTTGCGGCGATAGGCTCGGTGTAATTCTTATCGGCATAGCGATAATATTTCCAGGCCAGTCCCCAACCGGCACCGGCGGCTGCGAGCGAGAAGCCCATCAACGTCCACTCCCAGCCG
The DNA here is from genome assembly GCA_963838015.1 of uncultured Acidobacteriaceae bacterium. Classification (GTDB taxonomy): domain Bacteria; phylum Acidobacteriota; class Terriglobia; order Terriglobales; family Acidobacteriaceae; genus Sulfotelmatobacter. The sequence continues at coordinate 231,962 of CAWIPG010000006.1, forward strand.
GAGTTGTGACCTTCTTCTTTCGCTCCTTCATATAACTGGGTGGTTTGCCCCTCGATCTGAAGCACACGCGCTTCGGGAGCGAACACCGGCTCCAAGTAGGCAGTGAAGCGGTCGGAACCGCCGAGGCTATGCGGCCAACCGAGCCATCCGGCAGCAATGGCGCACAACGCGAGCGCAACGAGTGGGATCGTCATCGACTTTGGCGACTCGTGAATATGGTGTTCCATTTCGTGGCTCATGCGCGGGCGGCCGTGGAAGGTAAGGTACATCAGTCGGAACATATAGAACGCGGTCATCAACGCAGTGACGTAGCCGATGCCCCAGAGGTAGCGGTAGGCGCCGCCTTCGCGCGACCAGGTTTCCCAGAGAATCGCGTCCTTCGAGAAAAATCCGGCGAACGGAAAGATGCCCGCGATCGCCAGCGTAGCGATGAACATGGTGCGGTGAGTGGTTGGAATGCGATGGCCAAGGTCGCCCATGTTGCGCATGTCCTGCTCGCCGCTCATCGAGTGAATCACCGAACCCGCGCCCAGGAAGAGCAGCGCTTTGAAAAACGCATGCGTGAAAACGTGAAAGACGCCGGCAGCGAAGGCTCCCACGCCGAGCGCGAGAAACATGTAGCCGAGCTGCGACACGGTGGAGTAGGCGAGCACGCGCTTAATGTCGTTTTGGACGAGGCCAATCGAGGCGGCGAAGATCGCAGTGAGAGCGCCGACGATCGCGACCACCAACATCGATTTCGGCGCCAGCACAAACAGCGCATTCGATCGCGCGACCATATACACGCCCGCAGTCACCATAGTCGCAGCGTGGATGAGCGCCGAAACCGGCGTCGGACCTTCCATGGCGTCAGGCAGCCAGACATAGAGCGGAAGCTGCGCCGACTTGCCGCACGCTCCAACAAACAGCAGGAGCGTGGCCGCGGTGATGTAGGGATTTCCCAGCAGAGCAGCGGCGTTGTGACGGGCTACTGCGGTGACATCCACAAAGCGTAGCGACCCGAAGATCCAAGCAATGAAAAACATTCCCAACAGAAATCCGGCGTCGCCAATGCGGTTCACGATGAACGCTTTATTTCCCGCGTCCGTTGCCGACTTGCGGTGAAAATAGAAGCCGATCAGAAGATACGAGCACAGGCCCACACCTTCCCAGCCGACGAACATCATCACGTAGTTGTTGGCCAGAATCAGCGTCAGCATAGAGAACATGAAAAGGTTGAGGTATCCGAAGAAGCGGTAATAGCCGGTTTCATGCGCCATGTATCCGGTGGAATAAATATGGATCAACATTCCGACGCCGGTCACGAAGAGCAGCCAGATGCTGGAAAGTGGGTCGAGCAGGAAGCCAGCGTCAGCCTGGAACGGAGTCTGCTGTCCATCCTGCATCGCGTAGCCTGTGTGCCCGGTATCAGTGCCGAGCCAGGTGTAAAGGATGGTCTGATACGGCTTGTGATAGTTCTCCGGCGTCGACGACCAGGCCGAGTACTGCTGGAACGCGCCGCAGGCCATGATGAATGCTAAAACGATGGTGCCCACACAGACGGCGCTGACCGTAGCCTTCTGCAGCCTGCGGCCGAAGAAGAGCATGACGGCTGCGCCAAAAGCCGGCAGCAACGGAATCAGCCAGATGTGAGTAAGGAAGAACATGTTGTTAGTCGTCGGTCGTTAGTCGTTGGCTTCGTACGCGCTGAATGCTAGGTACTGGCTACCAGGTACTGTTCCCCTACCACTTCAACAAATTCACCGCATCCACATTCACCGTCTCCTTGTTGCGGAAAAAGGCGATCAGAATTCCCAGGCCGACGGCGGCTTCTGCGGCGGCGTCGGTGATTACAAAGATGGCGAAAACCTGTCCGTGCAACCCTCCCCACATGCGCGAGAAGGCCACCAGGTTCAGGTTCACCGCGTTCAAAATCAGTTCAATCGACATCAGCACGATGACCACATTGCGCCGGGTTAGTACACCGATAACGCCCAACAAAAAGAGTGCGGCCCCGAGCACCAGATAATGCAGCGTCGTGATGTGCAGCATGGATTCCATTCAGCTTCTAACTCTTCGTCTTCTCTGGGTACCAGGTACTGGGTACTGGGTACTAGATTTTCTTCTTCGCCATCACTACCGCTCCGATAATCGCTACCAGCAGCAGCAGTGAGGCGATCTCGAAGGCGAACATGTACTGTCCATATAACATGGTTGCAATCTTCTGCGTGTTGTCGTTTTCCACTATCGGCAGAGCGTGCTCAGGGAAGATGTTCTTCCCTTTCGTGTAGACGGCAATAAACAATCCTCCGAGCGCGGTAGCCGTAATCAACCCCACAACCCACTGGCTGTTGAATTGCCGCTCCCTCACCGAGCGGTCAATGCTCACCAGCATGATCACGAACAGGAACAGCACCATAATTCCACCCGCGTACAAGATGATCTGCACGCCAGCCACGAACGGCGCATAGAGCATCAGATAAATCGACGCCTGCGCCAGCAGCGTGACGATCAGCGCCAGCGCCGAATGCACCGGGTTCTTGCGCGTGATCACCAGGACACCGCCAATCAGCATGATCCCGGCGAGCAGGTAAAAGAAAAATGGTGTGGCTACGGGTGCCATATCATTGGTTGAAGCAACGCAACACTGGCAGTCAAAATGAGAACGCCCAATCCCATCGGCAGCAGGACTTTCCATCCCATCTGCATGAGTTGGTCAAAACGATATCGCGGGAACGTGCCACGATACCAGATGTAGAGGTACATAAACCCGGCAACTTTCGCTGAAAACCAGAAAATATCTCCAACACGATCGCGCACGCCTGGAACGAACAGGACGAGACCAATCAGGCCGAGCAGGGCGCCGAATCCGGCGAGGCCGATGGTTTGAATGCGGAACAGGGGATGCTTCGGCATACGCACGGTGTTGTAGAAACAAAGAGCGGCCAAAAACAAGAATGAGATTCCTGGAAAGAGCGAAAAAGCAAGATCCAATTCCCCTTTTGGAAGCAATGGGTCGGCAGGCGGCCAGAAATGCGGAATCACGATAGCGGAGCCATGCAAATTCGGAAATGGCCGCAGCCAACCGCCCAGCCACAGCGTAACCGCGATGGAAGAAACCGCAATCATGGCCGAATATTCAGCTAGAAAGAACAACGACCAGCGGAAGCCGCTGTATTCTGTGTGAAAGCCAGCGGTCAACTCAGATTCAGCTTCTGCCAGATCGAACGGTGCGCGGTTCGTCTCGGCAACCATGGCCACAGCAAAAATGAAGAAGGCGACCAGACCGAGCGGAAAAAATTTAAAGATGAACCACTCTTGCTGTGCCAGTTGCGCCTGAACGATCCCGATCATGCTGAGGGTTCCAGTGCCAGTTGCGTTGAGGCTGGTCATCAAAACTGCGGAAACCACTGCCAGTCCCATGGCAACTTCATACGAAACCATCTGCGCACTCGACCGCAGCGCGCCCATCAAAGGATAGTGCGAGTTTGAAGCCCAGCCCGCCATCACAATCCCGAGCACGCTCAGCGACGACACGCCCAGCATAAAGAGGATGCCGATGTTCATATCGGTAATCGCGTGCGTGGGACCAAACGGCACCACTACAAAAACAATAAACGCCGCCAGCACCACAACAAACGGCGCGACCCAGAAGATCAGCCCATCCGCCTCGGCGGGTATGATGTCTTCTTTCAGCAGCAACTTGATGGCATCGGCGATGGGCTGCAGCAAGCCGTGTGGGCCCACGCGCATTGGCCCCAAACGCACCTGCATGTGCGCCAGGATTTTTCGCTCGAGCCAGTTCATCGCAATCACGGCGACGGACAGGCCGCCAAACACTAACATGATGTAGACCAGCACCCAGAACATGTTTCCCGCGGCGCCGGGAGTCTGGCTGCTACTGAGGTAAGACTCGATGTATTGCAAAATCTGGCCCATCAGCGATCCACCTCGCCGAGAACAATATCGAGTGTGCCGATCACCGCGATTACGTCGGCCACAAGCTGGCCGCGGCACATGAGATCAAGCGCCTGCAAATTCACAAACGACGGCGGCCGCACCCGCATGCGGTAAGGCTGCGTCGACCCGTCGCTGACGATAAAGTATCCCAACTCACCCTTGGGCGCTTCGATGGAGTGGTAAACCTCGCCCGCCGCTGGCTTCATCACCTTGGGAACTTTGGCAATGATGGGCCCTTCGGGAAGCGCGTCGACTGCCTGCTCGATGATGCGCACCGACTGCCGCATCTCCGCCATGCGCACCAGATATCGATCGTAGGTATCGCCGTTTTCTCCGATCGGAATATCGAAGTCGAAATTTTTGTAGTTGGCGTAAGGCTGAGCCTTGCGCAGGTCCCACTTCACGCCGCTGGCGCGCAGTACGGGCCCAGTCACACCGAGCGCAATGCAATCCTGCGCGGAGATAGTGCCGACATTCTTTGTGCGCTCCACCCAGATTCGGTTCGTGGTGAGCAATTCTTCGTATTCGTCGATCTTAGGGCGGAAGAAGGTTAGAAAGTTCTTCACTTCCTTCTCGAAGCCGGTATATGTCTCGTACTGTAGTCCGCCGATGCGGAAGGCATGCGTGGTGAGCCGCGCGCCGCAATACTTCTCATAGATTTTCAGAATTTCTTCCCGGTCGCGGAAGGTGTAGAAGAGCGGTGTGATGGCGCCGATATCGAGCGCGTGCGTTCCCAGCCAGAGCTGGTGACTGGCGATGCGGTTCAGTTCAGTGAGAATCACGCGCACATGCTGCGCACGCGGCGGCGCTTCCACGTTGAGAAGTTTTTCCACCGTCTCGCAATACCCAAGCCCGTTCGAGACCGCAGCCACGTAGTCCATGCGGTCGACGTAGGGATTGAACATCGTATAGGTGCGATGCTCGCCGATCTTTTCGACGCCGCGGTGCAGGTAGCCAATTACGCATTCCAGGCCAAGAACTTTTTCGCCATCCAGGCGCAGAATCACGCGCAGCACGCCGTGCGTCGCAGGATGCTGCGGGCCCATGTTGATGACAAGTTCGTTCGCATCGAGAAACGGCTTCTCGGGAGTTTCGAGATCGAGATGCGAGAGCGTGTTCGAGTCGGTCATTTCGCTTTTTACTGCTGCTTTCGCGACTGCTTCTTATCGCGGCTTTTTACTGTTCGTTCACTGCCCGCTTTCAATGCCCAGATTGATCTGCACCCACTCATTGTCCTGCTGCAGGATGCCGTAATCCTTGCGCAGCGGATGCCCCTTCCAGCCCTCGGGAAGCAGAATGCGCTTCATGTCGGGATGCCCGTCAAATTTAATTCCAAACATGTCGTAAACTTCGCGCTCCAGCCAGTTCGCCGCCGCCCAGATGGGCACGGAACTCGGCACTGTCTCGCCATCTACAATCCGCGTAGTTACGCGGATGCGCTCGTTACGCGTAAAAGAATAAAGCACCCACAGCACATCAAATTGCTTGTCACGCTTGGGGTAATGCACCGCCGTGATGTCCACGCAGTAATCGAATTGTTCTTCGTTGCGGAGCACCTGCAGAATCTCAGGAATAAGTGTGCGATCCACCACCATATAGTTCTGCCCGCCATAATTGAGCGGCTCAATGCCGGAACCGTATGCTCCCTTGAGCTTCGCGATCATGGGCGAATCCCACGGAACCGGAGTGGGTGCTGCTGGCTTTGCAGGCGCAGCCGCGGGTTTGGCAGCCGGGGTTGCAGCGGTAGGTGTCGCGGGAGCTGCGGCGGCGGGCGCGGGCGGAGTCGCAGTTGGAGGCGAGGCTGGCTTTTCCGGCGGAGTCTTTGGTTCCGATTGCACCGAGCCGGAGGCAGTAGCTTTCACTCCGCCGGGAACGGCCGGTTGATCCGCCGTTGGCTTCGCATCACCTTCCGGAGGCGGTGAAGAGGGCGATTTGATTTCGTCCGGCATCGCTGCGAAGACGCAAACCTCTTACGTGGAGGGTTTCGAAGAGAACGTTAATTTTTATCAGCTTGAGCACACGCTGTCAACGAGTTGGTAGCGGTTAAATTGGACCAAATTCAGCCACCACCGCGCGATTGTATGCTTCGCAGCGATCTGGACTGTTTTGCGTTATGATTCTGGTTCGTAAGGTCGGTCATGGACGAAGATTCTAAAGCTTGCCCAGTCTGCGGAGAAACCATCAAGGCCGTAGCCATTAAGTGCCGCTTCTGCAACACCGACCTGACGGCATTTGCGACATCAAAGGCGCTCGAAACCGAGAAAGATTTGTTTTCTGGCCACCCCGCTATGATTTTTAGCGTCGGCCAGTTGGTACCTTTTCTAGTAGTGATCGTGCTGGCGATCGGCGTCGGCTATGCCCTGAATGCCAAGGACGTCCAAGATGGCATCTTGTACACAGTTCTCGGGTCTCTGATCTTGTGCGCAATCATTTGCCTGAACTTTTACGTGAAGAGCCTGGGTACGCATTACAGAATTACGACCCAGCGGATCAAACTGGAGTCTAATCTTCTCAACAAGGTCCAGGAAAATTTGGAATTATTCCGCATCGACCATTTCGAGTTGCGAAAACCTCTATCGATGCGACTGCTGGGACAAGCAAGGCTGCATCTATTTACCTCTGATGGGGAACTTCCGAGGTTTCAGATTTATGGAGTGCCTAACCTGGAAGCGCTCGCTGAGACATTGCGGGAATGCCAGCTTCGCGAACGCGCGCGCCGCGGCCTGACGACATTCGTTAAGGCGTAGGATCCCAGGCCGCAGCGGAGTTACACCCATTCCAGCGCGCCCTTCTGCCACACCCAGATGTAACCCACAATAAGGATAACCAGGAAAATGAGTATTTCCACCAGCCCGAAAAAGCCGAGAGCCTTAAATTTCACCGCCCAGGGAAACAGAAAAATGGTTTCCACATCGAAGACCACGAACAGGATCGCGACGATGTAATAGCGGACGGTGTAACGGCCGCGGGCATTGTCAATGGGGTCGATGCCGCACTCATAGGGCATCAGCTTGGTTTTACTCGGATTGTCCGGGCGAACAAGCTTGGCGGCCAGCAGCGTCACCGGAAGCAGCGCGCCGATAACTGCCATGAAGATGAAGATGGGGACGTAATTTTGCGGCATAGTGGGCTCGCATGCGCCGCCGGAGAACCGGAAGCCAGTCCATACTAGCGCTGTTGGCACAGGTGTTCAAGGCTCTTGTGTTTCCGGTAATGGGTCGGTTTGATAGGTTTGTCATTCGAAGCGCAGTTTTATCGCGCGAGGAATCTGCTTCGGCCCGGCCAACAGCAGATTCCTCACCGGCAAAGAACGCCGGTTCGGAATGACAAAATGTAATGCTGTTCAAACTGACCCACTGCCGTGTTTGCTTCGTTCCCAACCCTGGTCTTACTGTTTTTCCCAGTGTGTCGAGTTGAACTTGCTGGGATCATATACTGCGGGGTCGAGCTTCACGTTCGCCTCGATGTCGGAATAGTCTTCGCTGAAAATCAGTTTGTCATCGGCGTGCACCTCAACCCGTGCCGCAACCCAGGCGTCGGCGAGTTTGCGATAGTCGGTAAAGCGGATGTCATGCACCTTCTTGGGATCATCGCGAGCCGGCTCCATTTCGCGCACGAATAGCAACGTATCTTTTTCCACCCAGAATTGCCGCGACTGCAAATCGCCTTTATCCGCACCCACCACGTAAACGGGATGCCCCTCCCATGTGTCGTCGCGCAACTTAGTTAAATCGTAGCCTTGTCCTTTCACGACGTCGGCGGTCGTCTGCGGGTCCTGACGATAAACATCAAATCCCAACACCAGCAGCATGTTCACCAGCGGCCGCGATGCGGTCACTTTGCCATCTTTAAGAATAGTCACGCTTCCGTCGTTCAGAACGTAGCCGTTACCGCCGCTGAGCGGTCCAATATCGATACGCAGTTTGCCGGGCAAAAGCGCCGCTTCATACCAAGTCTCCACTTTGGTAGTGCCGTCGGGATTGTAGGTCGTGCTTTTCTGGGTGAAGGTGAGCGTTTCATACCACGACATTTTGTAGCGATCATGCATCGCCCGCAGCACTCCTGCGCCGTCGTGGATCTCTTGTGCAACGGATAAGCGTGCACATCCCAGCGCCAAGGTCAGCAGAAATAGGATTGGCCAAATTCTTTTCATAGGCTTAGTTTACGCACCTCGACGACACGGATTCCGCAGTTAGTCGCGCTAGGAATCCTACGCTATCGAGAGCGGTCCAGTCGACTCGGCAATGTGACGAGAGGAAGGCGACAGCCCCTACCCGCACTTGTCCGGAAACAAAAATACGCTTCGAGAAAGTTCCGACTTCAGCGTAGCCTCGTGGTAGTAACGGTTCAGAATACCGTCTTTCCAGGTGAGCAGGTCTGCATTCTGGCGGGCAAACTCTTCCCAACTCGCGCCCGCGGAGCGGGCCATCCTTTCGCGAATCAGAAACAAATAGGCGCATGTGATGGTTTCGTTATAGAGCTGTGGCTTGCCGCGAGCGGCGGCGAATCGCTTCAGCGCGCTGGAAAATTTCTCCAGCGCCTGCAGGACTGGATACTTACACAGATACGCGAACGCCAGCCGGACGTGGTCGGCATGATGGAAGGAGTCTCCAGGAAGGGCGTCGCTTTCAAAGCTGCGGATAAATTCTTCGTTGCTCATGGAAACAACCAGGCCGCCTTGCCGCTCGCGATGGCCCACGCCGCCGCTGTGTAGATCACGAGATTTCCAACATTGAAGATGCCGTGCAGAAGGTGGACGAGAATCGCCAATACAAAAATAGCCACCAGAACCCACGCACCGCGCACAGTAGTGCGCGGAATCAGCACGAGCACGCAACCGATAATCTCTCCCCATCCCAAAATCTGGCGCAGGATATCCGGCATGTGCGTCCGGGCAAAGTCGTGGCCGGCGCTGGGCATCACAAACAAGATTGCTTCTACCAGAATCACCAGCCCCAGAGTCCACTGCAATACGGTGAGGGCGGTTTTCATTCGTTGTTCTGTCATGTCTTGCTTCCTTTATTTATCCGCGGCGCGCTTGCGAGCCGGCCGTGCCTTGATTTCTTTCAGCCGATGGCTGGCGCCGGAATCGAGATCAAACTCGTAGAAGCGCTTCAACTCCTGAATGCGTTCCAGAGAGGCCGGGCTGAACGGCGTCTTGCCATCGAAGGCATGCAGGACAATGCCCTCCAGAAGATCGCCGAGGGTCATATCGTGGTACTCGGCGAAAGCCTTCAGAACCTTGAGCAGGCGCTTCTCCATGCGCACTCCGGTTTGCACGCGCTCCACCAGCAGTTTGGAATCGTCGATCATGTGTACCAATGTACCACAATATCTAGGTACGGGCTAAACCAATTTATGGTCCCGTTGCGGAAACACACTCTCTGGCTCCGGTTGTTTATAATCGCGTTTCAACGTTCAATCGTGTTTCCCGCGCCGGAAGGCGCAATCCCCTGTTAAAGGATCCTCTTGGCATTCGACGAAAACATTTACGAACTGCGGCGGCAGAAGCTTAAACAGATCGAGGCCCTGGGCCAAATCGCGTACCGAAGCAAGTACGAGTTCACGCACACCATTCCGCAAATCCTGGCGGATGACTCGGACAAGACTGCCGAGCAACTGGAAAATCCGCGGATCAACGTCCGCGTGGCCGGACGCATCATGGCGATTCGCCTGATGGGCAAGGCGGGATTCTCTCACCTGCAGCAAGAAGGAAAGCGGCTGCAGATTTACGTAAAGAAAGACGCGGTCGGGGACAAAGGTTTCGAGTTGTACAAACTGCTCGATCTCGGCGACCACATTGGCGTCAGCGGTTATTTATTTCGCACGCGCACCGGAGAGTTGACGATTCATGTGGAGGAGATCACTTTTCTTAGCAAGGATCTGCTGCCACTGCCTGTGGGCAAGGCCGTCGAAGCGGATCCATCTGCTCCGGGAGCCGCGCAGAAATGGAACGAGTTAACCGATGTCGAACTGCGCTACCGCCAGCGCTACGTGGACCTGGTCGTCAACCCGGAGGTGCGGGAAGTTTTTCTGAAGCGTAGCAAGCTGATCCAGTCGATGCGGCGGACGCTGGAAGCACGTGGATTTGTCGAGGTTGAAACTCCAATGATGCAGCCCATTGCGGGCGGAGCCGTGGCGCGGCCGTTTGTGACTCACCACAACACGCTCGACATGGATTTGTATCTGCGCATCGCGCCCGAGCTTTATCTGAAGCGCCTCGTGGTGGGCGGATTTGACCGCGTCTATGAAATCAATCGCAACTTCCGCAATGAGGGTCTGGGCTGGCGATGGAATCCTGAGTTCACCATGCTGGAGTTTTATCAGGCGTACACCGACTATCAGGGAGTGATGGATCTGACGCAGGAGCTGATCACCCAGGCGGCGAAGGATGTGAACGGCAGCACGAAATCAAAGTGGGGCGAGCAGGAGATTGATTGGGCGAACTGGCAGCGATTCACCATGCGCGAAGCCATCATTCATTACTGGCCGGAAGCGGCTGGCGCGAAGCCTGAGATGACCGACTTCGCTTCGCATGATGGAGTCAAGAAATTGATCGAGCGCTTCAACCAGGCACACGCGCACATGGCTTACGATCCGAAGGAGCCTTTGGGCAAATCGATTGCGACTTTGTTTGAAGCCGTCGCCGAGGAGCATCTCACACAACCCACGATCATCTACGAGTTCCCTACCGCGGTATCGCCGCTCTCGAAGCAGAAGCCGGATGAGCCGGAGTGGACGGAGCGGTTTGAAATCTATGCGGGACAGATGGAGATTTCCAACGGCTTCAGCGAGCTCAACGATCCGGAAGACCAGCGGCGGCGATTCGAGGCGCAGTTGCAGGAACGCGAGCGCGGCGACGAAGAGGCGCACCAGATGGATGAAGATTACATTCGCGCGCTCTCCTATGGCATGCCGCCAACCGGCGGCGTAGGCGTGGGCGTGGACCGGCTGTGCATGCTGCTGACCGATTCGCACACCATCCGCGACGTGATTCTGTTTCCGCTTTTGCGGCCGGAGAAGAGCTTAAACACAGAGGTCACAGGGGATATACAGGGTAAACACTAAACTCCCCGTACCCTACAATACACTAGGAATAGGGCAGCCACGTTTCTATACTTTTTTCATTACAGTTTGGGTTCCGTAGTGGCGGCGTTGCCGTAATGTCTAATGGATTTTGGACATTGGGTCGGCAGCGCTTTGCTTTTCTGCGCGATGTGCGCTGGGGCTGAAGCCCCCATCATTTAAGAAGCTTAACGCGGCGCTAAAGCGCCGCTCTTCCACGTTACTGCACGCCTTCCCTGGGAAACCAAGGCTCAGATCAGACTTAATCTTAACGTCTACTTTGTTCTTGCCGAACTGCTCTTCTCTGCAGTGCGTTGCGGTTCGTAGGGTGGCTTATCGGGGCTGAAGTTTGTACTTAGGTAATCGATGAGAGCATCGCGGTCGGCGGGATCGACTACCGCTCCCCACTTCGTCATCTTATCGACCTCTTTGCCCCACGCGGCTTTGCTCAGACGCTGCTGGAGAATGATGCGGGCTTCGTGGCATTCGAGACATGCGGTGGTGGCTTTGGCCTGCATTGGACCGGGAGGCAGGTCGGCGGTTACGGCTCCTGTAGGTTTCCGAGCCTGCACGGAGAATGGTGAAGCGAACGCGATCAGCAATGCCATCGCAATTAGCGCGCCCGCTAGAGGTAGAACGCGACCACGAGGGCTGAAGCCCACACCCTCTGTGACGTTTGACGCGGCGCTCAAGCGCCGCTCTTCCACGTTACCGCCCGCCTCCGACACGTTAGGAAACATGGATCTTCACCTGATCGATGGCGTTGTTCAAATAGCCGCTGGGGTTCCAGACTGCAGTCGCCGGCTGGGTGCGCCCTTGGCTATCGGTGGCGCGGGATTGGATTGTGTAGTCGCCACTCTTGCCGGCTTTCCAGTCATAGCTCCACAGTCGCCATGCATAGTGGGCTTGCTCGTGACCGAGCTTGGCCGGACTCCATGTCGTGCCGCTATCGGTTGAAATCTCAACCTTTGTGACATCGGCTTCCCCGGCCCAGGCTGCGCCATGAATTATGACTTTGCCGCGCTTCATATTTCCTCCGTCACTTGGACCAGCGATCACCGACTTTACATTCAGAGCGGTGACTGGGTGCGTATCTTCAGGCTTTACGGCGTCCCCCGGCTTTATTGGTTGGTTGGGCAGCCGATAGCCTGGGCTCATAAAGTTGCCGACGAATTCCGCATCGAGCAATTTAATTTCCGTGAGCCATTTGCAGGACGCTGCGCCAATCCAGCCGGGAACGAGAGCACGCGCGGGAAAGCCGTGATGTTTGGTGAGCGGAGATCCGTTCATGTGGGTGGCAATGAGCGTATCGGCGTCGAGAGCTTTTTCGAGCGGAATACTACGAATAAACGGAGGCACTTTGCCGGGGACTTCGTCGAGCCCTCGGAACATTACGTGTTCGCCCGTGGATTTTACTCCGGCACGATCGAGAACATCACGCAGGCGCGGCCCTGTGAAACGGGCGGTACCGACCGCTCCTTTGCCCCACTGGATGCCGGGAACCTGAGGACGCTGCAGATTGCGGCCGTTGCCGGCGCATTCGAGCGTGTTCACAACGGAATGACTCTCGATTTTCGAAAGCTCGGCGAGGTTGAGCGTGAGCGGCTTCTCCACTTCACCGCCAACGGTGAGTCTCCAGTCGGCTGCATCGAGTTCGCTTGGCTCGTGCATGTGATTGCGCACGAAGAAATGCGGAACCGGAGTGAGCCACGCGTTAAAGTATTCGACCGGAGCTTCGATATCGACGAAACGGAAAGAGCGAAGAATCATTCCGTCTTCGCCGGGAACGTAGACCGCTTGCCCCTGCGAGAAGGCCCAAGTCAAAAGAGACGGGACTGAAGCCCCGGCGAGCGCTGCACCGGAAACCTGCTTGAGAAAATCGCGTCTGGAATTCATGGTCGCGAACATCGCTTTGGAAGAATGAAGGGTTGTTTGGAACACTCTAGTTTAAAATCCCGCAGCTTCAAACTGGAAGTATTAACTGGTGGCATAAGGACGCGCCTTTAATAAGGACGTCAATTTACTTCTGTCCTCCGACTACTACCATAGGCACCACGGGAGCCTTCTCCTTCTTCTTGGCTGCGTGTTTGGTTTTGCCAGTCCGTGGGCGGGGTTCGGAGATCAGGTCGGCCAGGCTCGTGTTTTCCAGAATATTGGCCGCGGCATCGCGAACGTCGAGGAATAACTGGTAGAGGGCGCGGTGGGGCACGTCGCGGTCAATCAGGGTACGCAACTGCTCTGCGTCGCCAAACGGTGCAAGCGGACCGTCGATCAGACGCATGATCTCGCTGAGGCGAATGTCTTCGGGATTGCGGCGCAGCTGGTATCCGCCTTTGGCTCCGCGAACGCTTTCGACCATGCGCGCGTTCTTCAGCTCGAGAAGGATCAGCTCGAGAAATTTTTCCGGAAGATTCTCTTCATACGCGACTTCGCGGATTTTTATTGCGCCCTGGTGGTGATGGCGGGCGAGCATCATCATCGCCTGCAAAGCGTACAGTCCCTTTTGAGAGATTTTCATAGTTGGCCATTATGCCACAAAGTCCATCGTGCTAATAGACTTTATTGACGTATCCGACATTGCAATTGCCGCACCATTCTCTGCGCGGCGGGACATTGTCAACCCTCCTAATTTCAGTGAGTTGCCGGCTAGCCATAACTTGGAAAGCAGAAGGGTGTGCATTTCATTGCGGTTTTGCGCCAACGGCGGTCCGGGGGAAGCATGGGTTTACTTAGCAGTGCTGGGCAGCTTGCACGGATGCCGCCGGGCTTCGCCCTGGCGGGACAACCGAGGCGGCTGTCTCCACACAAGCAACGCGATTACGCGAGGATTACAGCCCGGGCCCAACGCGGAGCACTTGTAGGGTGATGTTGTCGGGCCCACCCCGCTGGCGCGCCAGCTTCACAAGGGCGGCGCAGCATTCGGCGGGGGCGTTGCCGTTCACTGCGCTTACAAGTTCTTGATCGGTCACCACACTCCACAGGCCATCGGTACAGAGCAAAAGATCGTCACCATCCTGCAACGACAATCCCTGCTCCGCGCCGTCTACAACCACGTCAATCCCTGCGCCCAAGGCGGCGGTCAGGATGTGACGCTGCGGGTGTTTCTCGGCGTCCTCGGCGCGGACGATTCCACTCTCCACCAGTCTGCCGACGTAGGAGTGGTCGCGAGTCAGACGCAGGATGCGGGCATCGCGCACGAGATAAAGCCGGCTGTCTCCGACGTGCGCAAAATAAAGCTGCCGGCCGCGGAGAACCAGCGCGGTACAGGTAGTCCCCATACCATGAAATGCGGGATTCTTCTCGGCGTAGTCCTGGATCCGCGAGTGGGCGGCGGCAAACGATTCCACCAGAGCCGCTTGCGGATCGTCGCGGAAGGCCTGGTCATAAACTTCGCGCACCGTCTCAACCGCCATGCGGCTGGCTTCCTGGCCGCCTTCGTGTCCGCCCATGCCATCGGCAATCACTGCGAGCCGGCCCTTGCGTTGGAATTCTTCTTCGTCGGCGGGCTCCCAATAGAGGTAGGAGTCTTCATTATTGTCGCGCTGGCAGCCCACGTCGGTCAGGCCGGCGACTTCCATTCCGGGTTTCACTTTCATGCAGTCAACCGACATTTGCTGGCCATTTCAATCATGCAGAGCACAGGGATACGAAAAAACGTAGGCAACGTTGAGTCAGATCAGAGAAGAATCAGGCCGCGCTCCGCCCGGCCATTATAGACAAGAGTTGGCGCAACGGCGCAAAGTCGTGGAGGATTTCGGAAAACGAAAAAGCCGCAAGAAGTTGCGGCTTCACGCTGAATTGAAAACAAGGCTCTCAAACTTATTCGAACTCTTTATTCGAACTCAAGCATGACGATCTCGGGATTCGAGCCCAGGCGCAGCGGAGGTCCCCAGGTTCCCGCTCCGCTCGATGTAAAGACCTGCATCTTCCCTATCCGGCTTAAGCCATACACGAACTGGCGGTAAATCCGCTGTGCCATCCAGCTCCACGGAATGAACTGCCCAAGGTGCGTATGTCCCGAAAGCTGTAAAGAGATTCCCGCAGCCTCGGCAATTTCCGGATGGTCGGGTGCATGGGTCAGCAGAATGCTGGCGCGGTCACGATCCAGGCTGACGCCGCGCAGAGCCGACGCGAGGTGTCCCTGCTGTGTCGCGTTCCGGTAGGGCACGCCAACAATCTGCAATCCGTCGACTTCCACCTTCTCGTTGGTGAGCACACGCACGCCGGCGTCTGCAATGGCGCCGAGGTACTTGCTGTCATCGCCGAATTGTTCGTGATTCCCCGCGACAAAATAAACGCCGTGGGGAGCAGTGAGCCGGTTCAGCGGCTCGGCCGCGCGCTTCGCGTCGATGGCCGTGCCGTCATACAAATCACCGGCAATAAAAATCGCATCTGGTTCTTCCCGCAAAATCTTCGCAACCATGCGCCGCAGAAAACTGCCGTTTCGCACGTGCCCCAGATGCACGTCGCTGATCAGGGCTGCCTTTCGCCCACGCCACGCCTCGGGCAGGTTCGCGAGGCGGACGGTGGTGCGAGTGATTCGCGTCCAGCCCGCGTTGAAGACACCGTAGAGACCGGCGATTGTGGCCACGCCGAAGAGCAACTCCACGATGCGATGGAAATTAATTTCGATCCTTGCCAGCTGCGCGATGGCAAAGACCAGCCACGAACCAACGGCTGCGACGAAGAGAAACGTCAGCAGCCCTAACCAGACCGCAGCCGCCCTGTAAAACGCGCGCAGTACAGGATTGGTATAGCGAAAGGCGAATAGCGAAGCGGTAACAAAGCTCACCGACAATAAACCGAGGCTTACTTTAATCCACAGCAGCCCACGGGCATCGCCTCCCGTGGAAGAAAAGCTCCACGTCTCATACAAGAGAAAGTGGGTTAAGAAAAGAACGGTTTGAATCACAACAATGAATCCGACCAAGCGCTTCCAATCCCGCATGGTGGATTAGATTCACTAACCCACCATTCGGATTGTTTGTATCTTCTTACCGCATCGCGCGAGGAAGCGACGGGAGGGCTATCTTGACCGGTACTCGTGCTTTGTTCGAGTTGCCCATCCAGACCGCCAGCGTGGACGGTGTGGCGATCGGATGAACGGCGACTGCACTGTCCGTGCCCAGTGAGATGTTCCGGGCCAGGTTGTTGTGAGGAGCGTTGTTCAGAGGCTCGAAGCCTCCCAAGTTAGCAGTCCTCGCTATAGCAACCGGTCTGGCTACTGGCATTGCGGGCACATGCTCCCAGCTACGCAGATTGCTGAGTTCGGAGCCTCGGGCGACGTTCGCGTCGGAGCGATTGCCGGGCTGCGCCAATCCTGCCACGAGAATCGGTCGGGCGATTCGGTTGGTTACAACCACATGCTGCCGCAGACCGCTGGTGAGCACGGGAGACTTGGCAACGACCGTAACTGGTTTGGGTGCAGCCAGGACAGCAGTTTGCAACGCAGCAGCCGGTTCACCCTTCGAGCCTTTCGCCCCGGCTCCGGTAACGGATGTCAGCGTGAGCACTACACTGTTGCCGGTGTAAGAAACGGAGAATACATCGGTGCCGGAGGTCACGGTCGAATTGGTAAAGGTGCCCGACACCGCTCCGCCGCTGGTCAGGATGGTAAACGCCTGGCCGATGTTGCCGGCAGTTAATACCAGCCCGTTGACGATTGCGGCCGTCAGCGTTCCCCCCAGGCTGGCGTTGCCGCTCACGCTGAGCGCGCTGTAGGTGCCGGTGGTAAGGCCGCCGATGGATACATTCATTGTGCCGGTAGCGAGCTGCGTGTAGGTTCCGGTAATCGCGAGCAATCCGGCGACGCCGCTATCGCCGACGTTCAATGTGGCTGTGGTCCCGGTGGCATTGCCGATGGAAGTGTTGCCCTTCAGTGTGCCCGCTCCGAAGATCGATCCGCCGGTGGCCTTGATGCTGGTGCTGGTGAGCGTGCCGTCGACGGTAGTGGTGCCGGCGGTTTGACTGTAGGTACCGCTAACACCCCCGGCGGTAAAGGTGGTTCCAGCTTGAACGGCCACCGTGCCCGAGTTGGCGAAGGTTGCCGCGGATGTGGAAACGCTGGTGCCGGAGCCGGCTATGGTGAGGCTCTTGGTATTGCTGGACAGCGCGGCGAGAGCGTTCACTCCGTTGGAATTGATGGTGCCGCCTTCCAAAGTCAGAGTGGCCGAGTTCTTAGTAACGCTAATGCCTGCGGTGGTCAAATCCAGATTGCCGGCCAACACATATGTGCCCGCCCCAAGAGTAGCGCCAGTGATCTGAGTCAGCTTGGAAGCGGTGAAGCTGTCACCGGCATTGATGGTCAGCGTCCCGGTATTGCTGAAGCTGGCAGCCGTGGTGGAAACATTGTTGCTAGCGCCGCCGATAGTTAGCTTACCGCTGTTGGTCGCCAGACCCGCAAGGGCGTTTGTGGAATTCGAAGTGTTCTCGATCGTTCCGCCGGCGAGCGTGAGCGTAGCCGCATTGGTAGTGATAGTTTGCGCGGTGCCGGAGATGTTCAGGTTTGCATCCAGCACATACGTTCCAGCCGTCAGCGAGCCGCCGCTGCTCTGCGTCAGAGAGCCGATGGTGAAGCTCTCGCCGGGGAGAAGCGTAAGTGAACCGGCATTGCTGAAGGCACCGGCATCGGTGAAGGCCGTGCCGCCGATGGTAAGACCGCCGGTCGCCGTAATTGTGGTCAGGCCAGCCAGAGCGTTGGTGTTGAGGCTGTTGTAGGTGTTGACGAGCTGCCCGCCACCCTCCTCAGTCACTTTGGCGGCCAGCGTAGTGATGCCGTTGGGTCCGGCATTCCATTGAATATTGCTTCCGTCCGCAATGTAGGTGCCGCCGGTGAGGGTGGCCGTGCTCTGATTGTCGTTGGTGAAGAAGGTAACGCCCGGCCCTTCGATGGTCAGCGTGGCTCCGTCGGCTTCTACGGTGCCGGTATTGGTGAAGAGCTGGTTGCTGACGTTGATGACGAGATTTCCGCTTGCATTCGCGAGGATCGTGCCCGAATTTACCAGGCCCATGGAAGCGTTTCCAATATTGCCCGCGCCCTGGATTGTTTCCGCATTAGTAAGAACGTCATTTGCGGAGCCGCCGAAAATGTAGTTCTGCGCGTTGGCAGAGAGAGTCACCGTGCCTCCGCTCAGCGTTACATCTCCGTTCAACACCAACTCAGTGGCGTTTCCAACCGAGTTAAGTTGCACCGCGCCCAGTTGCGCGTACGTCCCGGCATCCAGGTCCAGAACCGCGGCGTTGTCGACCTTCAGAATTCCGCCCGCGGAGTTATTGATCGTGCCGCCCAGCGTGTTCGTGCCGGAGGCGATCTCAATCGTTCCCGCCGCACTGTTGGTCAGCGTACTGCCGTTATGAATCGTTCCGTTCGATAACTGGATTGTCGAGGCGCCCGTCAGCGTGATCGCTCCGCCCAGCACGGTCGAGTTCGTCACCTGCAGCGTGCCGGTATTGGCGAGGATCTTTCCTCCGGTGTTGACCACATTCCCTGTGCTGGATAATGCCAGCGTTGAGCCTGCCGTGGCTTCCAGCGTACCGGTGTTGGTCACGCCGCCATTGGCCTGGATCGTCATGCCCGCCGAGCCATTGGAATTGATGGTGCCGGAATTCACAAGCGTCATCTGTCCGTGGCCGATCTGGCCTGCGCCTTGAATTGTCTCCTCGTTGGTCAGCGTGTTGTCTGAAGTCGCACCGAAGATGTAGTTCTGCGCGTTGTTGGAGAGCGTTACCGTGCCGCCGCTCAACGTGACATTATCTTGCAGCACCAACTCGGTGACGTTCCCGATCGAATTCAGTTGTACGGCGCCTAGCTGAGCATAGGTTCCACCCTGCAGATCCAGAACCGCGCCGTTGTCGACCTTCAGGATTCCGCCGGCCACGTTGTTAATTGTTCCACCGAGTGTGTTTGTGCCCGAAACGATCTCAATCGTTCCCGTCGCGCTGTTCGTAATCGTGCCGCCCTCGATGGTTCCATTGCTCAGTTGCAAGTTGGACGCGCCCGTCAGCGTGACGGCTCCTCCGTTCACGGTTGAAGTCGTCACTTGCAGCGTACCGGTATTGGCGAGAATCTTCCCTCCGGTGTTGGTCACTATTCCGGTGCTGCTTAATGCCAGCGTTGCGCCCGAGGTCGCTTCCAGCGTGCCAGTGTTGGTCACGCCGCCGTTGGCCTGGATGGTCATTCCCGCCGAGCCGTTGGAATTGATGGTGCCGGAGTTCACCAGCGTCATCTGCCCGTGGCCGATCTGGCCTGCGCCCTGAATCGTTTCCCGGTTGGTGAGAATGTCCGCGCCGATCTCGCCGAAAATATAGTTCTGCGCGTTATTGGAAAGAGTCACGGTACCGCCGCTCAGGGTTACATTCCCGTCCAACACTAATTCCGTGAAATTGCCAACCGAGTTGAGTTGTACGGTTCCGAGTTGCGCGTAGGTCCCACCCTGCAGGTCAAGAATCGCACCGTTGTCGATCTCCAGGAGACCACCCGCTGAGTTGTTAATCGTCCCGCCCAGAACGTTCGTTCCCGATACCATCGCAATCGTTCCGGTTGCGCTGTTCGTCAGCGTGCCTCCCTGAATCGTCGCGTTCGAAAGCTGCAACGTCGATGCGCCCGTAAGAGTGACGGCTCCCCCACTCACCGTCGAACTTGTCACCTGCACGGTACCGGTGTTGGCGGCAATCGTTCCTCCCGTATTGATCACATTACCCGTGCTCGATAACGCCAGCGTGGCACCCGAGGTCGCTTCCAGCGTGCCGGTGTTGGTGACGCCGCCGTTGGCCTGAATCGTAATTCCGGCCGACTGATTGGCATTGATCGTCCCGGAGTTCACCAGCGTCATCTGCCCATGGCCAATCTGCCCTGCACCTTGAATCGTCTCCGCGTTGGTCAGCATCGTGGCGCCGCTCACTCCGAAGATGTAGTTCTGCGCGTTGTTCGACATCGTTACCGTGCCGCCGCTCAGCGTTACGTTGCCTGCCAGAACCAGCTCCGTAAAATTTCCCACCGAGTTCAGCTGCACGTTGCCGAGCTGCGTGTAGGTTCCACCTTCCAAGTCCAAAATTGCGCCGTTGTCGATTTTGAAGGCGCCGCCCGCCGAGTTGTTGATCGTCCCACCCAGATCGTTCGTTCCCGACACGATTTCAATTGTCCCGGCCGCGCTGTTGGTCAGCGTGCTGCCGCCGCTAATCGTTCCGTTGCTTAACTGCAGCGTGGAAGCTCCGGTCAAAGTGACCGCGCCACCGCTCACCGACGAGTTTGTGACTTGTACGGTGCCGGCGTTGGCTAGAATCTTGCCTCCCGTATTGACGATATCGCCCGTACTCGACAGCGCCAGCGTGGCTCCCGCGGTCGCTTCCAACGTCCCGGTGTTCGTGATGCCGCCATTGGCCTGGATCGTCATTCCCGCCGACTGATTGGCGTTGATCGTTCCGGAGTTGACCAGCGTCATCACGCCATGGCCGATCTGCCCTGCGCCTTGAATCGTCTCCGCATTGGTCAGCGTAGTGGCGCCGGTTGCTCCAAAGATGTAGTTCTGCGCGTTGTTGGAGAGCGTTACTCCTCCGCCACTCAGCGTGACATTTCCTAAGAGCACGAGTTCGGTAACATTTCCCGCCGAGTTGAGCTGCAATGTGCCCAACTGCGCATATGTTCCCGGGCGCAAGTCGAGAACCGCGCCGTTATCGATCTTGAAGGTTCCACCCGCCGAGTTGTTGATCGTCCCGCCGAGATAGTTCGTGCCCGCCGCGATCTCGATCGTTCCCGTCGCGCTATTCGTGAGTGTTCCACCTGAAATGGCCGCATTGGTGAGCTGCAAGGTTGAGGCGCCCGTAAGTGTGACGGCTCCGCCTTTAATCGCCGAACCGTTTACCTTAATCGTGCTCCCGTTCGCGGAGATTGTTCCGCCAGTGTTGATCACAGATCCCGTGTTATTCAATGTCAAGGTGGATCCGCCGTCGCCTCTACCGTGCCAGTATTAGTGAAACCGTCATTGGCATCGATCGTCATTCCAGCCGACTGATTGGCGTCGATCGTTCCCGAATTCACCAGCGCCATCTGTCCATTGCCGATCTGGCCGGCTCCCTGAATCGTTTCCGCGTTGGTGAGCTGGTCTATTGCGGCCGCGCCAAAGATATAGTTCTGAGCATTGTTTGAAAGGGTCAATGTGCCGGTACCGCTCAGGACCACGTTCCCTTCCAGCACCAACTCGGTCGTGTTGCCGATCGAGTTCATGTTGATGGCACCGTTGTTGGTAATGTTCCCATAGGCGTCCAGCGCGACGCCGTTCACGACAGTCAAGTCATCGCCGGAGCCACTCAGGGTGAGCGTGCCAAACGCGCCGCCATTGACGTTCATGTTCACATTGGTCGAGGCGGTGCCAATGGTGACGGCGGAAGTGCTCGTGGGCACTCCATTGCTCCAGTTGCCCGCCGTGCCCCAGTTGTTGTCGCCGACCGTGCCGGTCCAGGTGTCACCAGTCAGGGGCGGCGCTTTCGCTGCCTTCACCGAAGCTGCGCTCTGCAAATTCGGGCTCGGCAGCGATTGCTGCGAAAGTTTGCGCTTCTGTCCGCTTGCCGCTTGCGCCGAGGCGAAGCCATCAAAACTTAAAAGGGTTGCTAGGACGCAAAGAACAGTGATCAAAGATGCAGGCAGATGAGACGGTGAGGGGCGCATGAGACTCTCCGGGAGAAAAATTTGCGTGCTGAGATTGCTTTTTCTTGGCGCGTGAAACCGCCAAACGGCTTGATAGTGGCCGTCGGAGGAGGAGACTATCTCATCACCCGCTCTAATGTCCTTACGGAATTATTAATAATTCTAAAGGATGAGAAAATGCTGCGAATTACGCGAGGAAGTACGCAAGAAATTGCATAGCAGCCGTTTCATCGGTCGAAGAGTGGCTTCGAAATCAAAGCTATGGGGCACTTTTCCCGAAGGCACGCGCGATTGCGGGCATGGAGACGGTTACCTCCCCGCTGATTGCACGTCTGGCATGGAAGTTTTTGAGTTTGAGTAGAAGTGGCGGGGTGACCTCCTGACCCTTCGAAACCAGCACAACTCCGTCGGGGGTGCTGACTTCTTGCTGGATGATCATGCCGACTGCAAGATCCTGGACCCGGCATTTTCGTACTTCGCCGTCTTCAGCATTCGGATCCAATGTGATAAGGGCCTCGAAAAACTCCGGGCTGAAGCCCTTGTTTTGGCGGGAGAGCGTGTGTACCGCCTCCGTCCGCGATGTCCCCTTTTGAATAAGCCTTTCATAAGCCAGGATCAACCGGAGCACCTCTGCTCCATACCGCAAATTCGCGGTGGCGGAGTCGGAGGCCTCGGGGATTGGACCGTTCTGATGTTCGATCATCCACGCGATGGGCTCCAGCCGGGGAATTTTCGAAAGCAGATCGTAAGCTACTTTGGGATGCGCGTCGTATTGCGCCTGCTCGTTCGGTAAGAGCTTTTCCCCCTTATACACGGCGTTGAGTGTTTCCGGAGGCAAGGTGACGCAACCGAGCTGGGACATCATCGCTGCGACCTCATATTGCCATGGGTTGGCCAGCTTCATCGCGGTCACGATGTGGTGGATGTAGCGCCGGGCGCGTTCGGCGCGGCTGAAGGCCGTCGGATTGACCAAACTTAGCACCTCGGTCAGTACTTGAATGCTACCGCTCAGCGTCTGTTCCAGAAGCTGCTTTTCCGCCGTGACAAGCCGATACTGCAGGAGCGCCGCCGTCAAAGTTTGCCCCATCTCCTCCTTGCTGCACGGCTTATTGAGGAAACGGAAAATGCGGCCTTCATTAATGGCATGCACGGCCGTCTCCTTGTCGGCGTTACCGGTAAGCATGACACGGATTGTGTCCGGTGATTGGGCTTTGAGTCGGCTCAGGAACTGGACGCCGTCCATGCCTGGCATTCGCATGTCGGAAATCACTACGGCGTAGGGCCCGGTATCCGCGACAAGTTTCAGCGCTTCCTCGCCGCCAAGAGCAGTCTCCATCTGAAATTCACGGCTCAAACTACGCCGGTACCCGCTCAGGATATTGTTGTCATCGTCGACTAGAAGAATCTTTTCGGTCATAGTGTCACTCTTATTTCCCTTGCCTTCGGCATTTGCATACTCCTGCAAGCCCGCTCACAGAGTGAGCAGCCACAAATATCTAATCGGTATATGTTCCTCAGAAAATTAGTTACTTCCGGCATCAGTTGACCCTGCGCGCAGGTTTTTTGAAAAACCTTTTAAGTAAAACAGGTTCTTGCCGATGACTTGAGATTAGGACTGGTTCCGAGGTGCTGACACTGTGAAACACATCCCCTCCCCAAATAACAACGGCACGAACCGCGATTCTCTACCCCAATCCCTAATGGCCTCACGGGAGATCGCGATTCGTCTGGGGCTAGCATTCAGTTTGCTTGTTGCTTTACTGATCGCCGTCGGGGATTTGGGACTGCGCCGAGTGGACCGCGTAAACGTGGATTTGCAGGAAATAATGAGCACGCAGTGGAATAAAGTTCGCCTGTCTCGCGAAGCGGTGACCTACTCCAATCGCAACAGTCGTCTCACAATGCAAATATTCCTGCTCAAAGATCGAAAGCATATTGATACCATCCTGAAAAACCGGGTCGAGAACACCGCGGAAATCTCAGACTTACTCGCGAAGCTGGAAGGCCTTTGCCAGTCGGATGAAGAAAGGAGGCTGCTGATTGCAATCGAGGAGGCGAGAACCCGGTATATCGATAGCTACCTGCAAGCCCTCAATCTCCTTCTCTATGAAGGGAAACGCGAAGCGGCGGTAGCCGTCATGTCCCAGCAAGCCACCCCGGCTCTGCTCGAGTACCACGCTGCCTGGGATGAATTCGTGAGCTTCCAGGGAAATCAGCTTGAACTCGCATCCCGACAGAGTAAGGAACGCTATGCCGCGGCTCGCCGCGCTGCCCTGGGCATACTCATAGCAGCCGTGGCTCTGGCTGGCGGGATCGCGTTTTTCGCCACCAGTCGCATGGTCCGCGAGATGACAGCCCGATTGCGTGACGAGAGGCAGGCCCTGCAAGCGGCGCATCGGGAGGCGGAAGTTTTTATCGATGCCGTGCCCTCGATTCTTATCGGTGTGGACCAGGACTCGCACATCACGCGTTGGAACTTAACGGCTGCGAGTGCGTTCGGCTTATCTCGATCTGAAGTCGTCGGCAAGCAACTTGCAGACTGCGGCGTCAGATGGCTACGGCCTGATATGCCTGAGGAAATTCGATCCTGGTGTTCCGAACGGGCTTCGCGGCGATGCGACCATATTCCATTTGAGATGAATGGTGAAACGCGCCTTCTTGGACTGACCATCACGGCGGTTCGTGTGTCCGACAAAGACTCGACCGAACTACTCGTTATCGGTTCTGACGTCACTTATCGCAGCGCCCTGGAAGTTCAACTCCGCCAGGCGCAGAAACTGGAGTCAGTGGGACAACTCGCGGCCGGAATCGCTCACGAGATCAACACGCCGACCCAATACATCGGAGACAACGTACGCTTCTTGAAGGATTCGTTCCAGGATCTGAAGAACCTCCTGACCAACTACGACCGGCTCTTGCAAGCCGCTAAAGACAAAGTTTTATCGGACGAAACCGTTCAGGAAATCGCGGCTGAAGTGCAACGCGCGGATGCCGGCTACCTGCTCGAAGAAATTCCCAAAGCCATCGAGCAGACGCTCGAAGGCGTATCTCGAGTCTCCACTCTCGTGAGCGCAATGAAGGAATTCTCTCATCCGGGCACGAAGGAGAAAACTCCCCTCAATTTGAACCACGCCATCGAAAGCACGATAACGGTCGCGCGAAACGAGTGGAAATACGTTGCAGACGTGGAAACCGAATTTGACCTGTCACTGCCTCAGATCTCTTGCCAGCCGGGGGAATTCAATCAGGTGATTCTGAATCTGATCGTCAATGCCGCCCATGCAATTAATGATGTTGTCGAAAAAGGGGGGGCGAAAAAGGGAAAAATCCGGGTGCAGACGCTCAATTTCGCAGAGTGGGTGGAGATCCGGATAGGGGACACGGGATCTGGAATTCCAGAAAAAGTGCGCGCTCGTATCTTCGATCCCTTCTTCACCACCAAGGAAATTGGCAAGGGAACAGGGCAGGGGTTAGCTATCGCGCGCTCCGTGGTCGTTGACAAGCATGGAGGAAGTATTCATTTCGAAACCGAAGAGGACAAGGGCACGACCTTTGTCATTCGCCTTCCCCATGATGGCAAGTCTCTTGCGGAAAAGGCGGCCTCCGCATGAAACGCATTTTGTTCGTGGATGATGAAAGCAAGATTCTCGACGGCATCCGGCGCATGCTGCATGGGGATCGCAACCGGTGGGATATGCAGTTTGCCGTCGGCGGCGAGGCCGCCCTGCAAGCCTGCGAGGCTGGTAATTTCGACGTCATTATTTCCGATATGCGCATGCCAGGGATGGATGGAGCCACTTTGTTAGGCCACATTCGTGACCGCTTTCCGAGCACGGCGCGAATTATTTTATCCGGATATTCCGAAATGACGCTGGCGACGCGTTCGGTTCCCATGGCGCACCGCTTTCTCGCAAAGCCCTGCAACGCATCGGAGCTTCAGTCCACAATCGAAAGAGTGTGCGCGCTGCAGGACATTCTGCGCACACCCGAAATCCAGAAAACCGTTGGAACCATCGGCGAACTCCCTTCCCTATCCAGAACCTACACCGATCTAGCTAAGGCCGTGCAAGATCCGAATGGTTCCATCGAGACGGTAGCGAAGATTATTGAGCAGGATGTTGCCATGTCAGCCAAGGTGCTGCAGCTCGTCAACAGCGCTTTTTTCGGTCTGGCAAGGACGGTCACCCATCCTAAAAATGCAGTCTCTTTTCTGGGAATGGAAACTGTGAAGAATCTGGCTTTAGCTTCAGAAGCCTTCAGAGTTTTTGCCCCTGACTCACGCATCCCACAGGAGGTCTACGAGTCCATGCAGGTGCACGCACAGCGCACTGCCGCGATTGCGGGCGCACTGCCTGGAGATCCCAAGTCTCGGGACATTACTGTCCTGGCTGCACTCCTGCACGATATCGGACGGCTCATTCTGGCCAGCAGGATGCCGGATAAGTTTTGCGCTGTGTTGTCGACCGTTCGCGTGCGCAAATGCGAACCTTTTGAAGCGGAAGAAGAACTGATGGGAACTTCGCATGCGGAGATAGGTGCGTACCTGCTGGGATTATGGGGCCTCCCAAATCTCGCGGTTGAAGCTATCGCGCATCACCACCATCCCACTCGCATACCGCATTCTGGTTTCGACAGTTCGGTAGCCATCTATGTTGCCGACCTCCTGGCCCGCGAACTGGACTCGCATCCCCAGAAGTCAGCCCCACCGGATCTTAGGGAGTCGGATCATGCGTGCCTGGAGACGCTGGGGATTTTGCCTCGGCTCGATGAATTTCGTGAGCTTGCAAGGCAAAACAGCGGCAACTGAAATCGGCAAACCAATCAGTCAGGATATATGCAGCTTACCGATTCCTGCCATGCGCGGCCCCTGCTGTGACAGAACCGTGTCGTCCAGCCTTGCCATCCACTGCCCGAATGCCCGATGATGGTCGCGGAGACATGCGGCGAATGCGGAGACTGTAGAGTCAAGTTGTTCCCTTCCCATTTAATTTAAAGTTAAAGCTAGAAGCTCAGGAGCTAGAAGCCGATTTATGCCTCGTCCGAAACCACTCGTTCTCATCATCCTCGACGGTTGGGGATACCGCGCCGAAACTAAAGCTAACGCCATCGCTCTCGCCCGCAAGCCCACCTATGACCGCCTGCTGCGCGAGTATCCCAACACGCTGATTCATACCAGCGGGCCCTTCGTCGGCCTCCCCGAAGGGCAGATGGGCAACAGCGAAGTCGGCCATCTCAACATCGGCGCTGGGCGCATCGTTCACATGGACATCACCCGAATTGATTTGATGATCCAGAATGGTGAGTTCTTCTCGCATCCCGTGCTGCTTGCGGCCATGAAGCACGCGCGCGCGGGCGAACGCAGACTGCATCTCTTTGGCTTAGTCTCCGACGGCGGCGTGCATTCACAGCAGGCTCATCTCTATGCTTTGCTGAAGATGGCAAAGCAAAATGGCGTGGACCGCGTCTTCGTTCACGCCTTCATGGATGGCCGCGACACGCTGCCCACCAACGGCGCTGGCTATCTCGAACAGTTGCAGCAGAAGATGCGCGAGTATAACTCCGGCAAAATTGCGACGGTAAACGGCCGTTACTATGCGATGGATCGCGACCGCCGCTGGGAGCGTATTGCGAAAGTGTACAACGCGATGGTCTTCGCCGACGCCGAAGGCGGGAAGTGCGCCGACCCGGTTCAAGGCATGAAAGACTCTTACAACAAAGGCACGACCGATGAGTTTGTGGTGCCATTCGTCTGCACCGACAAGAACGGCCAACCGCTGGCGACTATTCGCGATGACGATGCTTGTATCTGTTTTAATTACCGCGCCGACCGCGTACGCCAAATCACGCGTGCTCTGGCCCGCAATAGCGGATTGAATGCAAACGGCGGCAGCGATCTTCCCGGCGCATCCGATCTTGATGCAACGATTTCTCGCGACCGCGTTCCCAAGAATCTGCACTACGTTTGCATGACGCAATATGACAAGAACTTCAGCCTGCCAGTGGTGATCCCTCCGGAGTCGATGGCAAACATCCTGGCCAACGTAATGGGCGGCCTCAACATGCGTAACCTACGCGTGGCTGAGACCGAAAAGTACGCGCACGTTACCTACTTCTTTAACGGCGGGGTGGAGCAGCCGTTTCCCGGCGAAGAGCGTTTAGTAATCCCTTCGCAAAAAGTCGCAACCTACGATTTGAAACCCGAGATGAGCGCCGCCGGTATCGCCAACGCCGTCGTAAAAGCTACGGAAGATGGAACATTCGACGTAGTGATCGTCAACTTCGCCAATGCCGATATGGTTGGGCACTCAGGCAAGATCGAGCCCACGGTAAAAGCCGTCGAGACCGTCGATGCATGCTTGTCCCGCATCGAAACTGCCGTTCGTGCCAAAGGCGGCGCCATGCTGATCACTGCCGATCACGGCAATGCCGAAATGATGATCGACCCCGCGACCGGAGGCCCGCACACCGCGCATACCACCAATCCCGTGCCGTTCATTGTAGTCGCGGAAGATGCAAAGAAGTTCACGCTGAAACCCAACGGCTCGCTACGCGACATTTCGCCGACTATGCTGGGAATACTCGGCGTCGATGAACCGAAGGAGATGACAGGAACAGACCTGCGCCTTAAGATCGGGTGATCCTGATTCTGGTCATTGCATGAATTCCATGGAACCGCAGACGATCCTCATTCACCTGGCGCTGAAGCTCGGCGTGGCCGCCGCCGTCTCCAGCACTCTGGTGCGTTCCAAAGAATTCAAATCGCTGCTGTTTCGTGAAGAACGCTCGTTCCGGCAGAAAGTTTATCTGGTGTTGTGCATGGCGCTTCCCATCATGGTTGGCGTCTGGATTCGTATTTCGGTTCCGAGTTTTCTGGCCGGAGATCTGAGTTTTGAAACCGCGCTTCTCCTGGGAGTGATCGGCGGACGCTGGGCGGGAACTCTGGGCGGCCTGCTGATGGGTGTTCCCGCACTTCTGCACGGCGAGTGGGCGGCTCTGCCCTTCGGAGTGCTCTCCGGTTTTATCGCAGGGCAGCTGCGAACCATGGCCTCGGATAAAGACGATATCTGGTCGTTTTCTCCATTCATCGATCAAAGCATCTTTCGCCTGATCAAACGCAACCTGCCGCGTCCTCGCTTATTCGATTGGCAGGTCATGTTCTTCACTACGATCGTGCTGCTGCGTTTTGTGCAAACGGAACTGGTGCGATATTTCCCGCATTCTATCTTCAGCCTGGAAAGCCCCGACAACTGGTGGGTTTGGGGTGCAATCTACGCCGCTTCGGTGACAGCCATCGGAATCGAAATCAAGATCTTCAACAGCGTGCGCATCCAGATCAAGCTGGAAGAGCAGGAACGATTGCTGCTGCATGCTCGCATGGAAGCGCTCCAGAACCAGATCAATCCTCATTTTCTTTTCAACACGCTGAACTCTATTTCCTCTCTGGTGCGCTTCGATCCGGACACAGCGCGCGACGTAATTTCCAAACTGGCTACGATTCTGCGGCGTTTGCTTAACAGCGCGGATTCGTTCGTGCCGCTGCGTGAAGAAGTCGAGTTCATCGACAACTATCTCGATATTGAAGTTGTCCGCTTCGGAAATGACAAACTCCGCGTGGTTAAAGAACTCGCTTCCGACTCGCTGGATATGATGGTTCCCAGCATGCTCTTGCAGCCGCTGGTGGAGAACTCGATCAAGCACGGGCTCTCATCTAAGGTGGAAGGCGGAAGCATTCATCTGCGCAGCCGCCTGGTCGACTCCGGTTTGGTAATCGAAGTGGAGGACGATGGCGTTGGAATGGCCGCAACGCAGCAGATGGGAAATGGCAAAGGCCGCGGCGCTGGAATCGGCATGGCCAACATTTCCGAGCGGCTTCAGGTGTTGTATGGAGACACCGCGCGCATGACGATTGACAGCCACGAAGGAAAAGGAACGTTGGTACGCATCCGCTTGCCGCTGCTGCAGGCTGCGGGAGCCATACCGGAAGGATTCTACGAAGAACGCTCGACCACACGCCGGTAAAACTCTTCGTATTGCGGAACGATCCTGCTGGAACAAAAACGCGCTTGCGCAACGGCGCGAGCCGCCTTGGCCATCGCCTTTAGTCGGCTTTCGTCGTTCAAGAGTTCGATGGCGTAGCGCGCCATCGTGTCCACGTCGCCGACATCAGCCAGATAACCGCTCACGCCGTGTTCGATCACTTCCGGCACACCGCCGGTGCGGGTCGCAATAGGTACGACTTCACAGGCCATCCCCTCTAGCGCCGCCAGACCAAAAGATTCTAGCTCGCTGGGCATCAGCATGATGTCGCAGACGCCCAGCTTTTCCTGTACCTGATCCTGCTTGCCGAGGAAGAGAACATCTTCGTGAATTCCCTTTTGCACCGCCATCCATTCGGCCACGGAACGATCCGGTCCGTCGCCGATCAGCAGCAGTTTTGCCGGCATTTGTTTTCGCACGCGATCAAATATCTCGACCACATCCGATACTCGCTTTACCGGCCGAAAATTGGAAAGATGCACCAGCAGCCGCTCGCCGTTGGGCGCATACTCCGCGCGAAGTTCCGCAGTGTTCTTCGGCCGGCAATACACATCGCAATTCACCGAGTTGTAGATGACTTCGATTTCTTTTTTTACATCGAAGACGCGCATGGTGCGGTCGCGCAGATAATTCGAGATGGCCGTGACGCCGTCACTCTGATCAATCGAATAGCGCGTGATGGGCAGATAGGAGCGGTCCAGCCCAACCAGCGTAATGTCGGTTCCGTGCAAAGTTGTAACGAAGGGTAACCGTCGGCCGCGCGGACCATCGGCCAGCATCTGGCGTGCCAGCAACGCGCTCACCGAGTGTGGGATCGCATAGTGCACATGCAGCAAATCGAGATCGTACAACTGCGCGACTTCGGCCATGCGCGTGGCCAATGCCAGATCGTAGGGCGGATAGTCAAAGAGCGGATAACGCGAGACTTCCACTTCGTGATAATGAATGTTGGGTTCCTGCCCGCGCAGGCGGATGGGCTGGGCATAAGAGATGAAATGAATTTCGTGTCCGCGCTGGGCGAGCTCCAGGCCGAGTTCAGTCGCCACAACTCCGCTGCCGCCGTACGTGGGATAACAGGTGATCCCAATCTTCATCCGCCAAGTCCGCCCTTCCCGTGGTCTACAGGGTTCTGTGATTCGATGGCTGGAAACAATAGAAGATGCAGATTCTACAGTGGGCGGACGAGTCTTTTCTGCGTCAAAGCGTCAAGGCGTCAAGAATGAGATTTAACGCGAAAAGCTACTCAGGTTTCTTTGGGCCGGGCTTGGAAAGACCAGGGTCCATCTTATCGAGATGGGCTTGGAAGCGCTTCTTGGTCTCGTCGGGCATACCAGTGAATTCGATGCCCATGCCGACCCCTGGATCGCGCGTGCGGACCGTCGCGGTCGCGGTGACGCGTTCCTGATCGATCCAGTAATCTACTTTCAGCACGGTACCGATCGGCAACGGCATTGCAACCTCAACATAACAGCCGTTTCCGCTAATGTCAGTGGCATTGACCCGCATGGGTGTGTTTACGCGCTCATCGCGGAATTCGAGCGGAAAGGAAATCTTATGGCGTTGAAATCTTCGGCGATTGTCCTCCGACGGAACCTGCATCGCAGCCCGCATTTCAACCGGCAACTCCGAAAGCCACGGGCACTCCTGGTCAGCTACCAACTGCACGCCGATTTGAAGTTTCTTCAGCCCATTGCCTTCCATCACCCAAATTACTTTGCAGCGGGCTTTCCTGATTTCAAATTGCACACCAATGACGTCGCCCACCTTTAGCCCTTGTTCGAGGCCGGTAATGCAGGCTCCTGTGACGCTGACGTTCTGCGCAGTGGCGTTCTGATGGAAGGGCTGGTTGTTCGCTCCCATGCCCCACACACGTACGCGCAATTCCAGGGTCGCACGCGGAGCCGCCGCTGAGGCAGACATATCGATAATGGCCTCCCAGCCAGAATCTTCCTTAAGCTAAATCTAAGCCATCATACCCTGCTAGTAGGGTTTGCCGAAGGTTACTACGGTCATCCGCATTGAGGCGGGGTCCCGATCGAGTGAAATGTAACACTTTAACGTAGGCTTTATCGACCGGTTTAGGTGGAAATCAAATCGCGATACGAGGCCAAGACAATGCCCTGAGCTGCAAGCAACTCGCGGGCTTCGGGCATCGTCAAAACGCGCAACTCGGTCTCACGCGATTCGCGCAGACGAGTCTTAGCCGACTTCAGATCATTGTCGTTATATCCGGGGTGGCAGACGAATTCCCACGTGCCCTCGGGAATGACTGCGGCGATCGCGCGAAAGAGCTTTTCATCCAGCGCGCCGGTCACTTCGACACCAAGCGTGCCATCGGGAGTCGCCACGCCCTCGCGTGCCGCGGCCGCGCGGAACTTGCCGGCAAGAGAGCGCAGAACTTTTACCTCGATGTATCGCGTCCAAAGACTGGGGCGCGCCAGCAATTCACCGGACTTCAGCGGCTTGCTCGGGCCGAATGGATTGCGCACCGCCCGCACTCCGCAAGCGCGTGCCGCGCGCAACAGCGGACGCAACACCGATGGAAACAGATGCGTGTGCTTATGTGTATCGAAATGCGAGACGACGATACCTGCCGCTTGGAGCTTGCGAATCTGCGCGCTGGCCTCCGCTTCGATCTCGTCCGAATTCAGCCGGCCCACGAACGCGTGGGCAGCAAAGGCTTTCAGCCCGTCGCGGAAGCGAGCGCTGGTGGAATGCGGTGCGGTTAGCGAGGGAAGTAATTTCGCATCCAGCACCGGCTGGCCATCGATCAAGACTATATGGCAGCCCACGCTGAGACGGGGAACAGTCTTAGCCAAATCCACAGCATCTTCGAACGCGCGCCCGTTGGCCATGAGCGTGGAGGAAGTTACGATGCCGCGAGTGTGAGCCTCGACGATGGCGCGATTCACGCCCGCGGTAAAGCCAAAATCATCGGCGTTGACGATCAAACGACGCACGCGTCAGTCTAGCAGGGAGGGCTTCGGCGCTCACGCGCGAGTTTGACCGATTTTTCACGCGTCGAATATACTCGCTTCAGCGATTCGCGCGGTTCCCCTCGAGCAAGTTCCCCAACGGCGCGGCGTTTTCTTCAGCCTGCCAAGGGAATCTGAGCTTGCAAAGCCACCCAGGGGCGGTTAGCTCAGCTGGTTAGAGCGCCTGCCTTACAAGCAGGAGGTCGCAGGTTCGAGTCCTGCACTGCCCACCATTCACGCTCCTGGCGAGCGCTCTCTGCTCGCACCAATTCCTAACCTCGGTTCCGAAATTCCTAGCGGTGCCTCCTCGCGTGATCGCCGCCTTCCCTGCTCATCCTGTTGATACGTCCCTAAGTTTATGCGTTGCGTTGAATATGACATTCCTAATGGCTAGGCCTCAGCAAAAAGGGCGGGAGCCTTGCAAATCGGTTGGCAATAGCGTCGGAGGCCCCGATGTCAACCGAGTACTGGGCAAGTACACAAGACCTCATCCTTCGAACCTACGCTTGCGCCCGCCTTAGCGACGGACTCCACGCTCCGAGGCTGTGGCTAATGGTCCTTCTATTCGCCCTTGCCCTCCCGGTGTGCGCTCAGGAATTCGTTCCGGAGCATGTCGTCTTTCCCATCACGGATTTCAAGCCCGACATCAAACGACTTGCTCCTTTCTCCATAAAGTTCGCCACGGGATTTTGTCTGGACCCGGACTGCCGCTTCGTGGGCACCAACTACCACGCCGCTAAGATCATGGGCAAGTACGTCCGAATTAAGGGGGTGTTCTCCGCGCACTGCTACCTCGATTCCGACTCGGACGATGCGGGGGCCGAAGACATAAACCTTGCCGGGGGAGGCTCGCTGAAGTACACCGCGGCTCACGACCTTGCCATCTACGAGATGCGGCATCCCGTCAAGGACTTGCATGGCATCGGCTTCGACGCCGACGATTTGGAGAATAGCCCTGAAGCGGATATCTACGCATACCCATTCAACTGGAACCCGAAGCGCGGGCTGGTTCACTGGCACGGCAAGTTCATCGGGAAGACTCCCCAAGGTCTGCTTGCTTTCAGCTACGAGGAAGGGCGTGTGCGCGGTGGCGCCAGCGGCGGCATTGTGGTTGACAGCAAGACAAAGAAAATCGTCGGCATTCTGAGCGGCATGGCCGAGGGCAAGGACCGCATTGCACTCGCGGTGCCTGTGAAGGAGCTTTCGGGCTTTGTCACGAGAGCGCAGCCCTACTTGCAAGCAACCCTTTTTCCGAAGACTGTATTCGTCTCCCCAGTCGCCGCAGACCTGTATCCGCCTTACGTCTGGCATCGTGCTGAAGGCCTTTCGCAGCGTTCGGTCGAGCCGCCGGAGGTAGTCAAGCTGCGGGGTACGGCGCAGCATCTCGCCGAGTCGATGCGTAACTTCACCGCGACACAGACATTCGCTTGGGGCCGTGATAACCGCGAACCGGAGGTGACTGACGCATACGAGACGCTCATCCTGGACGGCTGGCAGCGCTGGCGTCACCCAGGCAACAAGAAGTTCTCCGATAGCGTCCCTTTTCCTCCGCTAAACGGTTCCATAGTGCCTGGCCCTGAGTGGTCTGAGCTTCCTCTCATGGTTGGGACCGAGCTTAATTTGAAAATCCACCAAGCGCCAGACGCCGTCGTGGGCGGGCGGACCGTCCACGTGTTTCAGTATGCCGCGAAGATCGAGGACGAGGTGTGCCGGTTCCGGTCTTTCACGAACTACGGATTCTTCCAGCGGAGCTCGGCAAAATTCTACGACTGCCACGGTGAAGTCTGGATGGACGAATCGGGGATCATCTTAAGGATTTCGTACGCCTTTGATCTTTCAGGACCGTGGTACCGCTGGTGGGAAGTAATAACCTATGGCTGGCTGGAGAAAGACGGGAGGCGGTATCTTGTCCCGGTCACCATTGCGGCGCGAGCCGAGCACACGAAAACATACTGGTGCCGGGGGCTGTTCACGGACTACGAGATGTTCGGCGTAAAGACCCGTTTAGTGCTGCCTGCTGAAGCGGAGCAGGCACAGAAATCAGAGATTGGCACGCAATGATTTTTTGTCAGACGACTGCGCACTACAAGGTGATGAACTTAGTTGAAGTCAACTTTCTCGAATCCCAAGCCCTGCAACAAACTGGTAATCGTCGCGGTCGCATTCTGTTGCGCGGTTTGCAGGATGCCATCGGCCAGTGCCGCTGCCAGCAGTTCACGTTCAGCCTCCTGGCGTACTTGCGTCTCCAGATTCGGGTCGGTGGGCACCAGCAAGCCGGTTTGCCGCGAATAGACCCGAGTCTTCGCGCTGTCGAGGCGGGTATAGAACACCTCGGTCGCGGGAAGATGCAGGTGAACCTGCTTGCCTTCCACTCTGACATCGCCGGGCTTCAGATTCGAGAAATCAATTCCCGCGACAACCTCGCCGTGCACCATCATCAGGAGGCGGTCTCCAGCTAGAAAATCCGGAAGGATGGAGTTTTCTTTCGCGCCGGTCACCAGCTTGTCCATGGTGTAAACCACGGTCTCAAGTCGCTGCAGCCGCTGAATGCGATCGACTACCGTGGGCTGGCTTACATCAATGGTGAGGGTTCGACCGGTCACCGCCGACCACATGTGGCTCAACAACCTGCGCCCAGAATCTCGCGACGACATCAACCATCCTATCGAGCCGACACACAGGATCCCGAGGAACAGACCTACGACGAGGGCAGCAATAACCGCCGCGGAGGATCGCGCTGGCTTCGGGGGGTGGGAACCAGCATCGGGAGGGTGAAGCATTTTCTAAGGTTATCATTAGGTATGCGTGCGATTCCCAGTCGCGTCTGCGAGTCGCGGTGACTATCGCCTGGTCTGGGATCAGATCATGCTCCAAACCCTTATCTTCGCTGGTTCCTTAGCCCGGGCACATATTGTTCCTGCCAGTGGTCTGGTCTAGAGTCAAAAGTAAGGATCTTGGGTTTAATGGTTGAAGACCGAGGAGGAGTAATGAAGAAGTGGACAGTTCTATCCTGCACCTTGCTGGTGGCATGCGCCTATATAAGTACGACGGCTGCGGCCCAGACCAGTTCGCCGGTACCAACCGGCACAGCTCTCATGGTCAAGCTGGAAACGACGCTTGCGACCTTCAGCAACAAGCCCGGTGATCCCTTCCAGGGCAGCCTGACCCAGCCCGTGGTGATTGACGGCAAGACGATTATTCCTGCGGGTGCGAGAGTGGAAGGCCGCGTTACGAAAGTGGACGAGCCGCGCCGCATTTCGGGCAAACCGACGATTGGAATTCTGGCCGAAGCTTTGATCCTTCCGACTGGGGAACACCTTTTCCTCGATGCCACTCTGGTCGATACGAATGCGGGCGCAGGGACTGATGTGAATCAAGAAGGCGAGTTTAAAGGGTCCGGCCACGACCGCCGTGATCAAATGGAAACCGGCGGCGGCACAGCCGGCGGCATGCTGATCGGCGGCCTCATCGGCGGCCCTCCGGGAATTCTTATTGGTGGAGTGGTTGGCGCGGGCTCAACCGGAGTGCATTGGCTCAGCAAGCACCGCTCGGCTACGCTGCCTGCCGGTACGCAGCTTACGCTGGAACTGAATCGTCCGCTGGCGATGAGTACCGCAGTGGCAAGCTCGGGACAGTAGAATCAAAGACAGATGCAAGAAAAACCGGGGCTCACAGCCCCGGTTTTTTGTTGTGCATTATCCTCTGAGGAACAATGGGTTTTGGGAAAAGGTTTGACCGACAGCCATAAATATGGCAGTATTTAAGTATGAGAACGACAGTTGACATTCCGGACCCGCTGTACCGTGAGCTCAAGGGCAAGGCGGCGAGTGAAGGACGGTCTGTCAAAGAATTGATTCTGCGAAGTGTCGAGCAAGAGTTGAAGAGCCGCCGCAGCCGCACCAAGCGCCGCATTTCACTTCCTATCATTCCATCGAAGCGGCCGGGATCTCTGGACCTGGACAATGCCAAGATCTTCGAGATTATTCCTTTTCCCTGATGTGAATGTCTGGGTCGCACTGACCTACGGCGGACACATTCATCACAACATCGCGCGATCATGGTTCGAACAGGTTGACATGGAAGCGCGCGCCTGTTTCTGCCGATTCACACAAATCAGCTTGCTGCGGCTTATTACCACTCAGGCGGTGATGGGAACGGATGAAGTGATGACTCAGATCCAAGCTTGGCAGGCATTCGATCGCTGGCTAACGGATAGCCGCGTACTTTTTCTCGAGGAGCCTCCCGATCTTGACGGGTTCTTCCGGTTTTTTTCGCAACAAAATTATGCGAGTCCGAAAACCTGGGCAGATTCGTACCTTGCTGCCTTTGCTACAGCCTCAGATTTGCAATTTGTAACCTTCGATCAAGGTTTCCAAGGGAAAATCAAGCGGCTTCTACTCCTTCGCCCCTAGCCGCCGCGAGGGTAATTACATCCCGCCCCGCAAATCCGATTCACTCAGCAACTGCAGTTCGATCCAGCCCTCCATCGGCAGTGCATCCACCGGCAGACGATTCTGCCAAAGACTGAAGCGCAGCCGCACTCGGCTGGTGGGTGGAACCGGGGCAGCGTCCGGTTTGCGATCGGCAGTCGTCGCAAAACTCGCTCCCGAACCATCTGCCAAGGCAGGAGCCGCCAGCAGCCAATTCAGCGGCAAGCGGAATTCGAAGTTGCGCAGCAGTGCTGCTTTTGCAGTGTCTTCATTCTTGTTTGAAGATGCCGAAGATTCTTCTCGGCCCTCGACCTTCAATTCCGCCAGCTTGCGGTCCCGGACTTTGGCATCGAGACGCAAAGTCCGCCGTGGGCGCGCTTCTCTGTCGGCCCATGATTCGAGGTTCACCACGAGATCGAATTCCATATCAGGGACCGGCCCGGCAAAATCCAATCGACCGTAGACGAACACGCTGTCGATCCCGGCGTGCACGGAATCGAGCAGGAACTGTTTGCCGTGCATCGCTCCGGCGCGCATGTCGGCGGTAAACACCGCAGCGCCCATCCACTCGAAATAACGAATCTTGTCGCCCGTGATGCGCGGATGAATGTAGGCGGTCTGCGGCGTGAAGGCTGGCCGCACCTCACCGCCCGTGATTGGCTGCGATAAATAATCCGGCGGGGTCGCTCCCAGCGCCTGATAAACGTTCGAAAGATGTTTGCGGTAAAGCTCATCAAAGTCGCGGTCGTTGGCGGAGTGATGCTCCGGCCCATACCACCAGTTCCAGTCACTGCCCTCGGCGATCAGGATTTCTTCGAAGGCCAGCTTGCGTTGCGCCTCGGTGGCTCGGGCCGCATTCTGCGCATAAAATTCACGCGCATGGTAGAGATAATCCCAGGCGCGGTTGTCCTCGGGAGCGCCGATCCAGACGTTGAAATTCGCACTGATCCACGAGCCCGGCACGAGGGATTTTAGAGGCGAGACATTGCGCTGGCGGGCAATCGCCTCGGAGACGGTAACCGCCTCCAGGCCTCCTTCGCGCTGCAACGCATCGTAGAAGCGACGCAGAAATTCGCGTCCGGACTTTGGATAATATTCCCAGGCGTTCTCTCCATCGAGGATCACCGACACGACCGCATCACGTCCCTGCGCGAGGACGGGCTGAGCGGCGTCTTTAATATTTCGCAGCAGATGCCCGGCAGCCTCGCGCGGATCCATCCCCGAATAGACAAAGCCGATCAGGTCTGAAATGGTGTGGTCGCGAAAAACCATGTGCATCTCGGTCTGACCGCTCTCGTAGCGGTGAATGTTGTAAAGCCGCTCGGCCAGGTGCGCGGGCAGGCGCCCGTTGCCGTCGCGCTGAAAAGATACGCCGGTGCTGCGGCCGAGCACCTCTTCGTCAGTTGCCATCCACTTGATGCCAAGAGTGTGCGCAATGGCCAAAGTTTCATCCGAGACGCTGCCCTCTGATGGCCACACGCCCTGCGGCCGCACTCCGAACACCTGCTGGTGAAGGTCTAGAGCGCGCACCAATTGTTCGCGGGCATCCTCGGGATGACGAAATCGATTTTGCGGCAAAGGCAGGCCCGGCGAAGAAGCCGAGCCGGCGTTGGTGTCGCAGACCAGCGGAAGGATTGGATGATAAAAGGGCGTGGCGGAAATTTCGATCGATCCCTTGTTGGCGGCGTCGGCATGAGCCGGCAAAACTTTGGCCAGCAGCTCCCGCTCGCGCTGGATCACAAAACTCTGATCGTCGAGCGAGTAGTTGCGCTCTTTTTTGATTAGAGCGGCAACGTCT
Organism: uncultured Acidobacteriaceae bacterium; assembly: GCA_963838015.1. Classification (GTDB taxonomy): domain Bacteria; phylum Acidobacteriota; class Terriglobia; order Terriglobales; family Acidobacteriaceae; genus Sulfotelmatobacter. Next base: position 270,848 of record CAWIPG010000006.1, read on the forward strand.
TTATCTTCCAGAAAGAATTCGTCGAACCAGGCAATCTGCGAGAGCACCTGCAAGTCAGTGAAGTGCTGCGCTTCGAAATACTTCTCCGCTTTCTCAGGCAAATAGGCGTGCTCGCGGAAGCGCTCCCGCAACTCCCAATAACGCGGATAGCGGGCAATCAGATTCGCCGGATTTGCCTGAAAAAGATACTGCAGGGCAAATTGCCGCTCCGGCACCGTTAAATCTTTGGCTGGCTTGGCCGCAACATTCAGAAATGGATCCTGCGCTGTTCCGGCGACATAATCCTGAATCTGTGTAATTAGCGACGGCACCAGATTGAAGTTCTGGTGGACGTTGGGAAATTCGTCCAGCAGCTTCACCATGCCGTAGTAATCCTTAAGCGCGTGTAGACGAACCCAGGGCAGGCGATATTGCCCAGTCACCAAATCCTTGTAAAAAGGCTGGTGCTGGTGCCAGAGGAGGATGAGACGCAAGGCGGGCATGGCTGGAATGGTCAGGATAGCATGGGAATTCGGCGGGGCTAGAAGCACGGAGGGCTACAGGCTTGCGCTTCCGGTACACTAGTAACACAGATGCTTGAAATCCCCGCGCCCGCCACGCCTGCCCCAATGACGTTGCTCTCCGACCAGGATCTCTACCTGTTCAACGAGGGCAGCAACTATCGCCTTTATGAGACCATGGGCGCGCATCTGGTCTCGCGCAACGGAGAAGAAGGCGCGATTTTTGGTGTCTGGGCGCCGAATGCGCGCAAAATTTCCATTATCGGCAGCTTTAACGGCTGGGATCCTCGTACTCATCAACTCGCACCTCGTGGCTCGTCCGGCATCTGGGAAGGTTTCGTTCCCGGCGTGACCAAAGGCGCGCTTTATAAGTTTCATATCGAGTCGAGGAGCCATGGTTACCAGGTCGACAAGGCTGACCCACTTGGGCTTTTGCATGAGAAGCCTCCGCGTACCGCTTCCGTCGTGTGGGATCTCGATTACGAGTGGAACGACCGCGAGTGGATGGAGAAGCGAGCCGGCCACAATTCTTTGCGCGCGCCGCAAGCGGTTTATGAAGTTCACCTCGGTTCATGGATGCGGGTTCCCGAGGATCACAATCGTCCATTAACTTATCGCGAGACTGCGCCCAAGCTCGCGGAATACTTGAATCGCATGGGTTTCACTCACGTGGAATTTTTGCCGATCATGGAGCATCCGTTTTATGGTTCCTGGGGATATCAGACCACGGGATACTTCGCTCCCACGTCGCGCTACGGCACGCCGCAGGATTTCATGTACCTGGTGGACTATCTGCACCAGCACGGCATTGCCGTGATTCTCGACTGGGTGCCTTCGCACTTCCCTTCCGACGCGCATGGCTTGGCCTACTTCGATGGCACGCATCTCTACGAACATGCGGACTCGCGGCAGGGATTCCATCCTGACTGGAAGACTCACATTTTCAACTACGGCTGCACCGAAGTTCGCAGCTTTCTGATGTCGAGTGCGATGTTCTGGTTCGACAAGTATCACGTCGACGGTCTGCGCGTGGATGCGGTCGCTTCCATGCTCTATCTCGATTATTCGCGTAAGCAAGGCGAGTGGATTCCCAACAAATATGGTGGCCGTGAAAACATTGAGGCGATCGAGTTTCTGCGCCGCTTCAATCAGGAATCGTACAAAGAGCACCCGGACATTCAGACTACGGCGGAAGAATCTACTTCGTGGCCTATGGTTTCAAAGCCGGTTTATCTCGGCGGGCTCGGCTTCGGTTTGAAGTGGGATATGGGATGGATGCACGACACGCTCGAATACTTCAAGCAAGATCCCATTCACCGCAAGTACCACCACAGCAAGCTCACCTTCCGCATGCTGTATTCGTTCCATGAAAATTTCGTGCTGCCGCTTTCGCACGATGAAGTCGTCCACGGCAAAGGATCGCTGATCGGGAAGATGCCCGGTGATGAGAAGGCTCGCTTCGCTAATCTGCGGCTTCTGTTTGCGTATATGTATGCTCAGCCGGGCAAGAAGTTGCTGTTCATGGGCGATGAGTTCGGTCAGGTTCGCGAGTGGGCGCACGACACCAGCCTGGAATGGGATGTGCTTCGGTATCCGGTTCACAGTGGCATGCAGAACTGGGTGGCGCAGTTAAATCAGGTTTACCGCAATGAGCCCGGGCTGCACCAACTCGATAACAATGCCTCCGGCTTTGAGTGGGTGGATTGCAACGACAATCTGACGAGTACGATTTCGCTGCTGCGCAAAAGTGAGTCGTCCGCGGAGACCGTCCTCGTCGTTTGCAACTTCACGCCAATCCCGCGCATTGGCTATCGGGTGGGAGTACCGGAAGGCGGCTACTGGCGCGAACTGCTCAACAGCGATGCAGCCGAATACGGCGGCAGCGGCTTTGGCAATCTGGGCGGAGTGAATGCCGAAGAAGTACCGGCGCATGGACGTCCTTGGTCGCTCAAGCTCACGCTGCCTCCGCTGGGGGCGCTGTTTCTCAAGGCGAAATAGCGGCCGCAACCTCCCTGTTCCCCCCCGCTCTACGGACCTTCAGATATTCTCCGCCGATACGCGCACACAACGAATTGGGCACGAGACGGCGGGGACCAGATTCGGGCAAGCCTGATCGGGACCCGACCGCGCCATTCCGCTTAGGGTGTGATCTCAAACGCCACGCCACAACCCAATCCAAAATTCACCACTGAGCATTTATCCAGATTTCCTCCGAAGCGTGTAACGCCGAACACGTTGCCGAGTCCGTCAAGGGTCACGTCTGTCAACGGACTGCCTCCGGCAATGCCTCCCTGGAAAAAGTGCAGCACAGTTTCTTCCCACACACCACCCGAACCTGGGCTAAGCTTGAATACCATGCCGTTCCCATCGCTACCGCCTATGCCACCGTAATAAGTCGTGCCATATAGATTTCCCGCCGAGTCCCGCGCGATGCCGTAGACCACAGAACCGCGAGCCCCGTCGTACCCGCTGCCGCCGGTGACGCGGAACACATGCAGAACCGATTCGCTCCATCCCCCTCCCGCCTTCGGAGAGAGCTCGAAGACGACTCCGCATCCGCTGCCATCACACGCGCTGAGTTCACCTCCGGTGGAGGCGGCTCCATACAGGTTGCCGGAACCATCAAACACCAATTGACCACTGTGGCCGTCGCCATTAAAACCATTGAAGGTGAAGATAACGTTGTAAAGCCATCCTCCTGAGCCGTTTGGCTTTAGTTCAAACACTACCCCGCAGCCGTCTACCGATCCGCAAGAGCGGTTCCCGCCAGTCGTGGTCGTGCCATAGATATCTCCCGCAGTGTCGAAGATTAGGGTTCCTTGGGGATATCCGCCATCGGTACCGAAGTGGAAGGTGTACAGCACAGTCTCATTCCAGCCACCGCCCGTTTGCGGAGTGAGTTCAAACACTACACCGCTTTGAATGCCCCCTTGAGACGTCGTGCCGTAGACATTGCCGGTTGCATCCAGCGTCACGCCATTGAATGGCGTCGATCCATCCGCTCCGCCTGTGAAGGCATAAAGCACGGACTCGGTTCATCCGCCAGCCAAAGCAGGGGACAATTCGAAGACCACTCCACTCCCATGAGCGCCGCCGTCAGCCGTGGTGCCGTAAAGGTTCCTGGCCGTGTCGAATGCAAGGGTTCCCGACGGATCCTTTCCGTCGGCTCCCCCGGTGAACTCATAAAGTGTGGTCCTCTTCCACCCGCCCGCTTGCGGAGAAACCTCGAACACGGTTCCGCAGCCGGAGCCGCAAACTCCATCCGTTGTCTTGCCGCCTCCATCTACACCGTAGAGGTTGCCTTCTGAGTCCAGGATGAGACCGCTCGTACTCGCTCCGTTATATCTGTAAATCGTTTTGTAGGGCTGAACCTGGGCGTTGGCCGCAATCTCAGACGCGAGCATTGCCAACATCACCACGGCGGAGCCGAGTAATAATTTCCGCGCGGCCAAATTTTTCCCGTTTATCCTCATTGTCTTCATCTTCTCCTCGAGTAAAGCGTGAGCTGTTCTATTGCCAGTCGACAAAGGCCGCGTAGAGCCGGACCACCGTGAAGATTCTGCTCTCGAAACGAATCGACGAGATCCCGAATGATTTGAGTTTTCGCCTTGCGGGAACAGTCTGTCAACAGGAAAGAATCTGCATACTCAGAAGGAGACAGCCTCTTCACCCATGCTATCCTGCCCTCAGAACTGCTCCCATGCGGATTCTTACCCGCTACATCCTTCGTGAAGTAAGCTCGCACGCCGTGATCGGCGCGGCCATCTTTACGTTTGTGTTGTTTACCCGCGATCTGGGACGCATTCTGGAACTTGTAGTCCGGGCCAGCGCGCCTCTGCCTAGCGTCATCGAGATCTTTCTCTACACCCTTCCGCTCGCGCTTACCTACACCATCCCTATGAGCGTTCTGGTGGGGATTCTTATCGGGCTTAGCCGACTCGCGGCGGATAGCGAAATCACCGCGATGCGGGCCAGCGGGATGGGCGTGTGGAACTTCGGGCGCGTGCTGGCGATTTTCGTGGTCGGGGCATGGGGTCTGGCTCTAATCAACGGCATATATTTGGCGCCATGGTCGCAGGCTTCACTCGGGCGACTGGAGGACCAACTCAAGAGTTCGCAAGCATCGTTTGAAGTGCAACCGCGAGTGTTCTATGAAGGCTTTCCGAAGATCGTGCTCTATGTGCAGGACGTGCATACCGGCCAGGGCGCTGCGCAGTGGAAGGGCGTGTTTCTAGCGGACATTACCGACCCTGCGAATCCAAGCATCACGCTGGCTCACGAAGGCGTTCTCGTCCCCGAGGGTCAGGACCGCCTGCATCTGCATTTAGTCGACGGATCCACGCATGAAACCGATCCCGCGCAAGCCGGCCATTACCAGATCTCCACTTTCCAGCAAACCGATATTCCGCTCGACCTCGCTCCGTCGGAGAGCAAAGCCGATGAACAGGTTCCGGTGGGAATCGTTAGCACGGGGGCGCTTCGTGATTATGCGAAGCAGGTTGATCCCGTCTCAGCGCGCTGGTATCTGATCGAGTTTCACCGCCGCTTCGCGCTGCCCACGGCGTGCCTGGTGTTGGCCATGGTCGGAATTCCCTTGGGACTGTCTTCGAAGAAGAGTGGCAAGTCCGGCGGATTCGTGCTCACCATCGCGCTGGTTTTCGTCTACTACTTCATTTCCCTGATCGGAGTATCGCTGGCGCGGCAGGGCAAAGTCAGCCCTGGGTTCGGAGCCTGGCTGGCCAACCTCGTCTTCTTCGCCGCCGCATTGTTCCTGCTGTGGCAGGCGGAGCGGCGGCCTCTCTCGCTGTCGGCGATCCGGCTGGCCTGGAAGCGTGATCAACATCCGGCAAACGGTGCCACGCAGGAACGCCGACACCGGCGCAGAGACAATGCATTCGAGCGCGCCTCCACCCGCCGGCGCCTCCTCAGCGCCAGCTTTCCCACGCTACTCGATGACTATGTGCTGCGCGATTTCTTCATTTACCTGGGGATGATTCTGTCTGCATTCCTGGTGCTGCTGCTGGTGTTTACGTTGTTCGAGCTGCTCAGCGACATCCTTCGTAATCAGACGCCCTTCATCGTGGTGGTTGAATATCTACTTAACGTCACTCCCTACCTGCTCTACAGCGTTGCGCCCCTGATTATGCTGCTCGCGGTATTAATTACCTTTGGACTGATGAACCGCTCCAATGAAATCACCGCGATCAAGGCGACCGGAACCAGCATCTACCGCATTGTTACGCCGGTGTTGGTTGCAGCGGCGCTGCTCGCAACGGGACTGTTTTTCGCCGACCAGTTCTACCTGCCGCATACCAACAAGCGCCAGGAAGCACTGCACAACGAGATTAAAGGCAAGCCCCCGCAGACTTACTTGCGTCCAGACCGGCGCTGGATCTTCGGCCAGCATAATGACATTTACTACTACCAGTTCTTCGACGCCGACCGCGATCAATTTGCCAACCTAACCATCTTTGAAATCGACCCGGTCAGCTTCGATATCACGCAGCGCATTCACGCCGACCGCGCTCACTGGTCCGAGAGTATGGACCGCTGGATCTTCGAACAAGGCTGGCAACGGACTTTGAACGGTGCAGCCATCGCCGGCTTCCGAACCTTCGATGTCTCGACTTTTCCCGAGATCGGCGAAACACCCTCATACTTCAAGAAAGAAGTGAAACAGTATTCGGAGATGAACTATGAGGAACTACGGCGCTATATCCGCGATCTGCAGCAAAGCGGCTTCGATGTAGTACGGCTGCGGGTGCAACTGAATAAGAAACTTTCCTTCCCGCTGATCACGCTGATCATGGCCGTGCTCGCCGTTCCGTTTTCCATGTCGGCCGCTAAGAAGGGAGCCATCACAGGAGTTGCCGTCGCCGTGGGCATCGCGGTGGTGTACACAGTGGTGACGCGGCTCTTTGAGGCGATGGGAGACCTTAGCCAATTACCGCCGGCCCTTGCAGCCTGGTCGCCGGACCTGATTTTCGCTCTGGTGGGCGCTTATCTGATTCTGAAAATTCCTACGTAGCGTTTCTGCGCAACCCAGTCCTACATAATTCAGCCCGGGCTGCGCCATCCAGACTATTTCACCGCCACGCCCCAGGGAGTGGGAAAGACTGTTGTGACCGTCGGTTGCACCGTCAAGGCTCCATCCCCTGGCGAAACTCCGTATTCTGAAAGAGTACCCGAAGTGTAGTTGGCCACGAACATAAAGCTATCATCGTTGCGGATGGCAATCGACGTGGGAAATACGCCGGTAGCCACAAAGGCTGGCGTCATGGGCGTCAACGCCCCGTTGGTTGCGCCGATTTTATACGCGTACACTGAGTCGGCATTTGTGGCCAGCACGTAAAGAAAGCCGCCATACGCATCCACAGTCAATGGCCCGGCGCCGTTGCCGGAGTTAAAGGGCGAACCCGCAACCGGCAACAAGCTGTAATCCCCGTCCGGACATAGTGGCAAAGAAACAGCATTGCAAATCGTGTAGGCGCTAACACTGTTGCCCTGCTGGTTGCCCACATACACAAACCGGTTACAAGGATCTACTGCTATACCATTGGGCGAATTCCCAGTCGGAATCCCTTGTGTCGATCCATTGGTAGGAACCAGCGTTAAACTGCCAGTCGATGAAACCTCGTAATTGAAAACCAGGTAATTCTGAAAATCCGTCACGTAAAGATCTTCCCGCGTGGGAGGCGTGTGGGAGCTACACGGCGCATCCAGCGTCGGGTACAACGTTGGAGTTACGGCAAGCCCCGATGGCTGAGGGGGCTTGCCGCCCAGTTGGGTCGGAAGGGAAAACGGTGAACCCGCAACTTCCGTCAGGGTGCCATCGCTGCTGATGGCATACACTACGATCCCGCTCGAGTTCAGGGCCGCGATGGTCTGCACAGGCGTCGTGTTGGTATTGGTGGTATAGATTGCGGCCTCGGGAGCTTCGGCCACAAAAAGGTATTTGCCTGTCGAATCCATAACCATGGCGGCAACCGCGCCGCCGGGGTTGGGATTTGAGGAATCATCGAGACCGCAAGTGGGAAAACCGCCGGGATATGTCGAATTCCCCGGCAAGTACGTGGGATTGCTGTGCGCCCCCAGCGTGCCGTCGGAGTTGATTGGATAGACAAAAATTGCGCCCTGAACGGTGCCGGTGAGCGTAGTATTCGCAGGCACGTTCGGCGTACAAGTCACTTCCGATGCCACATAAGCGAATGCACCGGCTGGATCAATAAGAACGGAGGTTGCAATTCCTACTGTTGGGGGACCATTCGCATTATTGATCGGCGTAATCTCCCCGTTGCCCAAATCGAGGTTAAAGGTCTGCATCACGGCGTCGATGTGGGTGGAAACTACCACCAGACCATCAAAGTGAGGCGTGTACTTGCTGCTGCAAGCCATCAGCGCCCCGATGCAAACCAAAATTAGAATTCCCCCAAGCCAGGCAAACCTTGTCCGCATTCTTCGCTTTATCTCCTGTGAACGTGCATCCGCATTCCCCGGCCTCAAAAAACCGGGCTTGTACCCTTTATGAAGGCGTGAATTGCCATCCATTTATGTATCAGGAATGCGCAGGAAGAGCAAACGCCGCCAAGGTGATTGGAACCCTGGAGACTGCCGCGAGTTGCCTGAAAAGCAGTACCTAGTAGCCAGTACCTAGTATCAAGTCAATACGGTGAAGGCAATTGAGGGGAACTGTCAGCGAGTCGCTTGGCTGGGTACTAGGTACTGGGTACTGGCCTATGCTTCTTGTTCCGCGGGGAGCGGTTCGGGCGTACCAACGGCGTTGCTGCTGTCCGGATCGAGGGGCAAACGAATCTCTACCAGAAGTCCACCCTCGGCGCGATTGAACGCGGCGACCTGGCCTCCGTGAAAACGCACCGCTCTCTCGGTGATTGCCAGCCCCAAACCCACACCCCCGGTCAGACGGCCGCGATCATCGTCCAGCCGATAAAACGGCTGGAACAGCTTCTTCAGGGCGTCGGGCGGAACACCGGAACCACAATCGCTGACACTTACCACCGCTTCTGCACCGTCTGGTTTTTTTGCCTTAGCCAGATGAATCTCAACGGTTGTGCCTTCGCGGGTGTACCGGATGGCATTGCGAACCACGTTTTCAATCGCGCTGTGCAGTAGGGATGGTTCTCCGAGCACCATCCAGTTTCCCGCCGGAATTTCACTATGTACGTGGCAGTGCCGCGCTTGGGCTTCGAATTCGGCGTCCTCGGTCACGGTCAGTACCACTTCATCCAGAAACACCGGCGTTGGCGGCACGCGCTTTTCCCCATCTTCCAGGCGAGCTAAAGTCAGTAGACGTCCGATGAGCTCGTTAAGGCGGCTAGCCTCGAGTTCGATGCGCTCCAGCATGGTCGCGCTATCCGGGCCGGAGCGCTGCCGGGCCAGACCTAACGCCACGTTTAAGCGAGCAAGCGGGGACCGCAGCTCATGGGAAATATCGTTTAGCAGGCGCGACTGCGCTTTCACCAGGTTTTCCATCCGCTCCGCCATGGTGTCAAAGTCGCGCATCAGACCGGCGACCTCATCGCGTCTCCCAGTGTTGGGTGCTCCGGCCCGCGCGGTAAGATCTCCAGCGGCCAATTTGCGCGTGGCGGCACGCAGGCGAACCACCGGCATAGTAAGGAACCACGAGAGTATGTAACAAACGAGTCCGGAGGAAATAACCGCGATGATCAAGCCAGGAAAAGGCAATCCCCGGGGACCCAGGAAAAGGCGCGGGCCCGGTGGAGGAGACAGCACCAGCGTATAACGATGCAATCCATCAGAGGAAGCGCGCGAATCGCGCAGTACCGGAGGAGGTGCCGGAAAAATAAAACCCTCGTGAGGGATCCGCGGCCCTCCCTTTGCAACTCGTAGTGCCCATTCTGGCGCGCCCCGGTGCAAAACCTCCTCCATGTTTTCGTTGAATAGAAAAACGCGGACGTGCTGCGTATGCTCCAGGTTATCGAAATATTCTCCAAGACCGGCCGTTCCCTTTTGCTCGTAAGCATTCACCGAGTCGTTCATCGCAGTGGCGAGCAGAGCCTCCCAACTTGAGGTGCGCGGGCGAAACGCCAGCGTCACCAAAATGGCGAGCACGAGAAACAGTGCAAACGCCATCCAGAAGGAAAGAAAAATCTTGAGGAAAAGGCTCTTCATGACGTGACTTTGACCTTTTCCCCGTTCTTTTCCCGCGGCCGGGCAAAAATATAGCCGACGCCGCGGATGGTCTTGATGTGCTCGTCGGCGTCGGTATCTCCGAGTTTTTTGCGGACCTTGCTGACGTGCATGTCGATGCTACGGTCGAAAGGCGAGAACTTGCGGCTGAGCACGGCATTCACCAAACGCTCGCGCGGAACCACGCGACCGGCTTCGCGCAACAACACTTCCAGCAGATTGAATTCCACCGAGGTGAGGTCAACCGGCTGTCCGTCGCGGCGCACGCTGCGCGTCGCCGGATCGAGTTCAATCTCACCTACGCGAACGATATCCGGCGCCGACGGAGCCGACTTATCGCTGCGGGTGCGGCGCAGGACAGCTCGAATTCGCGCGACCAGTTCCCGCGGATTGAAAGGCTTAGGCAGATAGTCGTCAGCTCCGATTTCGAGCCCGACGATGCGGTCCACATCTTCTCCGCGCGCGGTGAGCAACAGCACCGGCAGGCGCGAAGTCGCGCGGATTCTGCGCAGCACTTCGAAACCGTTGATGCCGGGCAGCATAACATCCAGAACTACCAGCAGATAACCGCCGCCGGTGGCGCGCTGCAATCCGCTCTCGCCGTCATGCGCGGATTCCACCACGAACCCTTCGGCCTGCAGGTATTCGCCCACGAGAGTGCAGAGTTCGACGTCATCATCGATAACCAGAATTCGTTCCATCTTCGTGGTTTTCATTGTGCACCAAGCTGCCATTGGCGGCGGTAAAGAATTGTCAAATCGCAGCCCCCGTTACCGATTGACAAAACTTTACTCGCTTTTACTCACTTTTTACTACTTTAGCGCAGGAATCGTGTTTTTATGAGGGTACGCAAAATGGTCATGGGTCGGGAACGAACATGGTCGGAACGAAAATGTTCTCCTCACCTGAACCAAAGTTGAAGGAGTCAAGTTTATGAAATCGATTCGTTTTCGCTTCTTAGTTGCGGCCCTGGCGGTATTGCTGGGCAGCGCGCTCGCCAACTCGCAAACCGCGGATACGCCTCCACCGATGCGCGGCCATGAATTCGGCATGCGCGGGCCCATGATGGGCTTCTTCGCCCGGTATCTGGATCTAACCGACGCGCAGAAGGCAAGCATGAAATCCGTCATGGAAAAAGAGCGGCCCACCCTGAAGCCTTTGATGGAACAGCTCCACCAGATGGACGCGCAACTCAAACAGTATGAGGAAGGCACCTACGATGAAGCCAAGGTGCAGCCCCTGGTCGCACAGCAGGCGCAGACTATGGTGCAACTGAAGGTGCAGGAAACCCGCATTCACAACGAACTGTTCCAGTTGCTCACTCCGGACCAACAGACCAAGATGAAACAGTTCGAGGCTAATCGCGAGGCGCGCATGCAGCAACACATGCAGGAAGCTCCGCCTACCGCTCCCGAGGAGTAGGGTTGGGGCGCTGCACAATCTGGATTGAGAATATGGTACGGTCGCGCCTGGTTGGACTTTTCGGATAACCGGGCGCGGGCGCTTTACTGAAAGGCAGTACCGAGGTGTGATGCCATGGATATGGCTCAGGCATTTGTTTTTGACGTAGGCTGGGCATTCTTTGCAGCGTGGGGAATGGTTCTTGCAGCAGTCAGCATAGTCGCCTTCGGGCGGGACATCTTTCCCTTCGCCCAGCAATCAACCCGCGAACAAGAACACCGCCGTTAGACTGAGCGGAATCGAACGCGCTCCCGTCTCTATCAATCTCCTGAGGAATCTCTGTCTCTTTCCACTCCTGCCCAAAACTTGAACCCCGCCTGCTAGAATTTCATCTACACCACCTGCATGATTCCGAAGAGTATGCGTCCGCTCATCCCGTACCTCAAGCGCTACCGCTGGGGCTTCGTGATAGGCACAGTCTGCATCATTATCAACAACGGCGCGTGGGCGGGACTGCCCCGCGTGATCGGCAATGCGGCTCAGAGCCTGGAAGGCAGCGTCACCCGGCATAAGCTTCTAATTTTTGCGTTGCAGGTACTCGGCCTGGCCGCGATCCGCGGCATTTTCCTATTCCTGACGCGCTGGGTGGTGATCGGCATCTCGCGCGACATTGAGTTCGACCTGCGCAATGATCTCTTCGCACACCTGGAAACCCTTTCCTACTCCTACTACCAGCGCATGCGCACCGGCGACATTATGGCAAGAGTCACCAATGATCTGAACGCCGTGCGTATGCTGATGGGCCCGGCGATCATGTACTCGGCGAATACGCTGGTTTTCACGACTGCCGCCTTGTGGTTCATGATGCGCAACAGCCCCAAGCTGACGTTGTATGCGTTTCTCCCGCTGCCCGTGATCAGCATCGTCATTCAATACTTCGGGCGGCGTATTCACGAGCGCTTTGAGAGAATTCAGGCGATGTTCTCCGACATTTCGGCTCGGGCCCAGGAAAATTTTTCCGGCGCGCGCGTGATTCGCGCCTACGTGCAGGAAGAAGCCGAGATTGCCTCCTTCGAAACTGCAAATCAGGAATATGTATCTCGCAGTCTCAAACTGGTGCGGCTGATGGGAATGCTGTGGCCGACGCTGGAGCTCATGCTCGGCCTCGCTTTGGTGTTGGTGCTGTGGATGGGCGGTCGCGAGGTATTGCAAGGCCACATGACGATTGGCTCTTTCACGGCCTTCAACATTTACATGATGCAGCTCACCTTTCCAATTATCGCGCTGGGCTGGGTCATAAACATTTTTCAGCGGGGCACCGCGTCGCTGATCCGCCTGAATGAGATTCTGCAGGAGAAACCAGAGATCAAAGATGACGCCGAGGCGCAGGATCGGCAAGTGCAAGGCGAGATCGAATTCCGCGGGCTGAGTTTTGAATACGAAGGCAAGCGCGTGCTGCACGATCTGAACCTGCGTATTCCAGCCGGCAGCAGCATGGCGATCGTAGGTCCGACGGGTTCAGGAAAAACCACGCTGGTCAATCTGATTCCGCGCGTCTATGATGCGGAGCCGGGAATGGTTTTAGTCGATGGCAGACCGATTCGCGAGTTTTCTTTGGCCTCGCTGCGCAAGAGCATCGGCTTCGTTCCGCAGGAAACATTTTTGTTCAGCGACCGCATCCGTGAGAACATTGCCTTGGGCGTGGAAACCGCCACGGAGCAGGAGATTCACAACGCTGCGCGCGCCGCCGATGTCGCCGGCGACATCGAAAGCTTTCCTGAGCAATATCAAACGATGGTGGGCGAGCGCGGCATCACGCTCTCGGGAGGACAGAAGCAGCGAACAGCGCTGGCTCGTGCTTTGATTCGCAATCCGCGCATTCTCATTCTCGACGACGCGCTCTCCAGCGTCGACACTCATACTGAAGACAAAATCCTGAATCACCTACGCGATGTAATGCAGGGCAGGACAACAATCTTTATCTCCCACCGTGTTTCGACTGTACGAAATGCCGACCGCATTGCCGTCCTTCACGATGGACACATCGTGGAACTGGGCACGCACGATGAACTGCTCGCCTTGAACGGCTACTACAGCGACCTGTATAGCAAGCAATTGCTGGAAGAGGAACTAGCCGAAGTTTGAGCGTGACCACGCAGACACCCCAGCGCTAAAGCTTTTTGTGGTTCAGCGTTAGTGGCACGACTGAAGTCGTGCCACTTCCCGATCTTGGCTGCGAAGCATATATTCTCTAAGACCCCATGCAGCGAATCGACGCGCCCGAAATTCTTGATTCCGACGGCTGTTCCCTTGCCGACGTGAAAACTTCCATGCGGGACATCGGCCGGGTCAACCGCTGGTTCGGCGGGGTTGCCACCACGCAGAAGATGGTGGAGCGCATGTCTCACGCCAGCGGAACAAAACATTTTTCCCTGCTGGAAGTTGCGGCTGGATCGGGAGAAGTGCCTGAGTTGGTAGAGCGAAAACTTGAGAGAAACGGAATCATTCTGGATGTAACGTTGCTCGACCGGGCACAATCTCATTTGCCAGGAGAAAAGTTTATTGGAGGAAATCACTCTGTTGTGGCCGATGCTTTTGCTCTTCCCTTTCGCGATAGGGCATTCGATCTGGTGAGTTGCTGCCTTTTCGCACATCATCTAAGCCCGCAGCAACTGGCGCAGTTCGTGCGTGAGGGGTTGCGAGTAAGCCGGCGGGCGCTGCTGATCAATGATCTCGTGCGCCATCCCTTGCATCTGGCGCTGGCGTTTGCAGGATTTCCCCTCATGCGCAGCCGCGTGGCCTGGCTGGATGGCCTGACCTCGGTACGCCGCGCGTATGTTCCGTCAGAAATTCGGAGTATGCTCTCGTCCGCTTTGTCTCACGAAGCGACGGCTCAGGTCGAGATCTCGCGCAATCTTCTTTACCGTATGGGAGTGATTGTGTGGAAAAATCCGACTGATTCGCGCAGCGCCTGAAGGCGCATCTCTCTGCGAGCCTTACGGCATGCCTGAAGGCATGCCCTGATACGAATCTTCTTCTCCCTCGATCCGCCTAGCGAACCACCAGCACTTCGCGGACATTATCCCGGGCCAGAAAGAACTTAATCGAAGCAAAGTCGCGGAATAGAGTCTCGATGTGACGGTTGTTGAACACACGCTGCAACTGAAAGCCATCCGAAATCGCCGTATGGACCGCACCAGTAGGTCCGCGCCGCGCTTCGCGGCGCAGCACGATTTTCTGCATTTCGAGCGTATCGGGGCCGACGATGTGAAAGCGATGGCAGGGCGAATCCGGACCGGCATCGCGAGTGTGGAAAAAAGCCAGGAGCATCCCGCCGGGCTTCAGCACCGACCACAACCTTCCCACAACCGGCTTTACCAGGCTCTCATCGAGATAGTCCGGCAGATTCCAGCACAGAATGAAATCGAAGTGAGCAGCGGGATAGACCAGGTTATCGGCGAGAAATTTTCGGCTGTCCAAAATAACATTGCCTTGCTCGTCTTTGGTAAGAAGCTCAGGATCGGTGGAAGCCGTCAGCAGATCTTCGCTGTAGATTCTATTACCATGCTCGGTAAAGTGACGAATGTTGGTGGGCGATGTCGATCCCAAGTCAAGAACGCACAGATTCTCGGCGGACTCCCAGCTGCGCGATAACTCGCCTAAGCCGCTGGAGCGGCGAGTGAGCTTCTGCGCGCCCTGCACCGGGATGGTCTCCGCTCCGGATGAACCTCGAAAAAGTTTCATGAAAGTCTGCGACGCTGACGACATCCTGAAATCCTGACTGCCGATTCGCTCAGGCCTGATTTACTTCGTATCGGTCCGGTGAATATCCACCTTACCCTTCAAAAAAGCGCCTTCTTCAATGGAAATGCGCTGGGCGGAAATATCTCCGGTGACGACGGCGGACTTGCGCAAGTCCACGCGGTCGCTGGCCTGAATATTGCCTTCGAGTTTTCCCTGCACCACGACGCCTTTGGCGTCGACGCTGGCTTTCACCTGACCATTAGGGCCGACAGTAAGGCTGTTGCCCTTGAGGGCAATCGTGCCTTCGACCTGGCCATCCACGTAAAGATCTTCGCTGCCAGAAAGTTCGCCTTTAACGAAGACCGATTTGCCGATCTGTGCCAACGCCGCGGCTGGTGTGCTCATGGGACGCTCTCCTGAATGCAACGCGATCTACCAGTTTTACCCGAAGTGAATATTATACGAGGCAAAACCGGAACGTTGCTCACTGCAACGACTATACGCAAGGCACGGAGTGCGCGGCAAGCTGAGTCGCTTACTCATTTCCCTGTAGAGAATATCTTGAAGCCCATTGTTACACTGAGGGGCGTGGGGAACATTGGAAGCTGGTCGCCGCGAATCGTCGTGGTGGTTTCGCTGGTCGCTGCGCTCGCCGGTATAGGCGTTCGTTCCTTTGCCGCGAGCGCTCAGTCGGGCACTGCTCAGGTTACGGCTTCTCCGGTCGAACTGGTTCGCTCCGCGGTTGCCCACGAAGTGGCAGCCGCCAATGACAATTCGATCAAACACATGTTCCGCTCGCGCAAGCAGACTTCGCAGGGCTCACAGACCAGGCTCTATATCGAGACGCGGGAAGCGATGGCGGGCATGACCATTGCCTACAACGACCAGGCGCTTACGCCGGAGCAAATGCAGGGCGAGAAGAGCCGATTGGCAGAACTCGCGGGCAGCCCTGAGCAGCTTAAGCGCAAACATGTACAGGAGCAGGAAACTGCCGACCGCACGCTGCGCATCGTGAAGGCTTTGCCCGACGCTTTTCTCTACGACTACGACGGTGAGGAAAAAGGAACGACGGACCTAGGCAAGAATGGAGCTCAGATGGTGCGGCTTAAGTTCCAACCCAACCCGGCGTATGTACCGCCCTCTCGCGTGGAGCAGGTGCTCGCCGGAATGCAGGGATTTCTCTTGATCGACTCCGCGGAGCGGAGAATCGCCCGCATCGATGGAACGCTGTTTAAAGAAGTAGGCTTCGGCTGGGGAATTCTGGGCCATCTCGATAAGGGCGGACATTTTCTTGTAGAGCAGCGCGATGTAGGAGATAACTCGTGGGAAGTCTCGCACATGTCTCTGGCTTTTACCGGAAAGATTCTTCTATTCAAGAGCATTGTCATCAAGTCCGAAGAAGTGTTCAGCGACTTCCGTCGCGTGCCGGACAGCACTACATTCGCCCAGGGAGTGGGGATGCTGGAGGCGGAAGAGGCGAAGTTGGCCGAAAATCAGAAGCCCGGAGCCGGGGCGACGGACGCCAAGTCGCACTAGAGACAGAAGCAGCAACCGTGATTTTCACTAATAAGCGTGCCATGGTCAGCTCATGCTAACTGCGACCTTCGATCACTGGTTAGAGGCTGTATTCGAGCATCCGGTTCAGGACCGACGAGAGTGGTACTGGGAAGAAAACTTCGAGACTTACTGGGACGGTCTGGGCTTATCTGATGTGCTCACCGTTGAGTATATGACCCGCCTGTTGTTAGGTCCTGAGCAACTCAAACGGTATTCACTGGCGCAGGTCGCGCAGGGGGTTTGGTTCCTAATCGGCGAATCATCGCCGGGGCGCTCGGCGTATGCCTTACTGAATTATGACGTTCCTCTAAGCCAGCGCATCGACTGCGTTCGCGCAATGATGAACTTCTTTCGAGTGTTCGTTGCTCCTGCGGCACCGGGCCGGGCGAATGAGCGGAAAGATGACTTTCAGAGAGCCTGCTATATGTGGTGGGACATCCTGCCAACACATGGGGGGCCAATATATGGGGATGGCACAGGGGGTGAGCCCGAACTACATCGCGCCTGTCTCGACACAATGGCAGATATACTTACAATACCTTCCGAGTTGTGCCAACTGAGCGCGCTGCATGGACTTAATCATTGGCATCCACACCACGCCCAACAAGTAGAGCAAATCATAGACGACTTTCTCAAGGAGTCGCTGGGTTTAACGAACCGGATAATTGAGTACGCGGCTGAAGCACGCTTGGGCAATGCGTTGTAGTGTTGCCGCCTTGATCAGTGATTAGACCAGCCACAAGTTGCGAGATATCCTTCAGACTCACGCTTGAGCGCGCAGCGTTTCTTTCCTCACTGTCAACTTCTCAATCAGGTCTTCCCTGATTCGATAACCCGTTCCAGGCTGATCACTGATCGTAATCATCCCCTGCGGTGAAACCTGCACCTCCGGATCAATGATGTCTTCTTTCCAATAGCGCTTGGAGGCGGAAACGTCTCCGGGCAGGCTGAAATTTTCGAGCGTGGAAAGCGCAATGTTGTGGGCACGGCCAATGCCGGATTCCAGCATGCCACCGCACCAGACCGGAATCTTCTGCGTATGGCAAATGTCGTGGATTTTCTTCGCCTCGGTGAACCCGCCCACGCGGCCCACTTTGATATTGATGATGCGGCAGGCCCCGGTCTCAACGGCAACGGCGGCTGTACGCGCGCTGACAATGGATTCGTCGAGACAAATTGCGGTGCGCAATTCTTTCTGCAGGCGGGCGTGATAGAAAATGTCGTCATCCCAGAGCGGCTGCTCAATCATCAGCAGGTTGAATTGATCGAAGCTGCGTAGATGTTCCACTTGGTCGAGCGTGTAGGCTGAGTTGGCGTCGCAGCTCAGCGTGATGTCGGCCCAGCGCGAACGAATCTTCTCAAGCACGTTTACATCCCAGCCCGGTTTAACTTTGACCTTGATGCGGCGGTAGCCGGCGGCCAGTTCGATCTGAATTTTATCGAGCAACTGTTCGACCGAATCCTGAATGCCGATGGAGACGCCGCAAGCGATTTCAGTGCGTGTGCCGCCCAGCAATTTCCACAGCGGTTGGTTCTTCTGTTTCGCCTCGGCATCCCACAGAGCATTTTCGAGAGCGGCTTTGGCCATGCGGTGTCCGCGCACTCTGGAAAAAAGTGTTCCGCAGTCGCGTGCCGATTCCGGGTTGCGGCCGAGCACGGCAGGGATGAGATAGCGGGTGATGGTAGGCCACGCGCCTTCAATCCATTCGCTGCTGTAGAACGGATCTTCGCCGGCCACGCATTCTCCCCAGCCCTCAACGCCTTCGCAATGCGTAGTAAGCAGCAGAATGCGGCGGCCATAGGTGCGCCCAAAGCTCGTCTCAAAAAAATGGACGAGCGGCATGTGAATTTCGCGGAGGGTGATGGCTTCAATCTTCATAGGTCAGTGTCCAGTACCTAGTACCCGGTACCGAGTAAAAGAATGCCGTCGCCGCAAGCACTAGGTACTGGGTGCTAGGTACTGTTCTTCCGACGCGTACAACCACGTCTCATCCCAGTTGCCGAGCAGGAATTTACCATTGCCTGCGGGATCGCGCTCATAGCCCAGCACAGCCTGGCCATGATCAAAAGCCCGCAGAAATTGCTCACGATTGCGCTCCTGCACCTGCTGCGCTTGGCGTCGAGTCTCCGCTGCGGCCTTCCACTCATAAATCTGCGCCGGCACTTCAATGGCGGTCTGTTGATTGAATGCTGGATTCTTTCCCGTCGCCAACAAAGTTTCCACGCGCTTCGACTTGAGCCACCACTCGGCGATGAGCCGGTCGCTGGGAAGGCCGCCCTGCAGCGGCGACGATGTGATTCCATATTGGTTGATGTTGTAACGGCGCGCAATCGCTCCCAGCTTCTCGATATTGAGATAGGAGTTCTTGATCTCAAGCGGATCGAAGGTCCACTCGATGAGTTCGATGCCGCGGGCGAGCGCATCTTCGCGCTGCAGGAGTTTGAGACGGCGGCCCAGCCCGCCATTGCGATGATCCTTGCGAACGGCCAGCATGTGCGAATGAAGATAGACGCGACCTGAACGCGTGCCGGGCACCGAGAGCGCGAAGCCAACCATCTCGCTACCCTCGAACGCGCCCATCACCTGACCACCAACTTTGTCCGCTACAACGAACATACGCAGCGGAACCAGCTCGGCGTCGGTGAAATTCCACACATCTTTTTGCAACGCTACGCAGGTCCGGAGTTCATCCAGCCCTTCACAGCGGCGAATTACGATCGCATCCGGGATCACGGTTTCTCCTGCTGCTTGGCCTGCTGCCAGAGTGATTCGAGTTCATCCATCGAAGCATGTTCAGGAGTTTTGCCGTTCTCATGCAGGCGCTGCTCCATCCATTGAAAGCGACGGCGGAACTTGCGATTGGTTTTTCGAAGCGCGGATTCGGGATCGAGCGACAGATAACGGGCGATGTTGACCAGCACAAAGAAAAGATCGCCGACTTCCTCTTCCAATCGAATCCGCAAATCTTCGGGAACCGCCTGACAACCAGAACCGGCAACGCCGCCGCCTTCGGGGCGTGGACCGGGTGCGGGAAATTCGTGCAACTCCTGGCGAAGCTCGGCGGTCTCTTCGCTAAGTTTCGCGAACAAACCTTCCATGTCAGGCCAGTCAAAGCCAACCTGCGCCGCACGCGAGCTGAGTTTATGAGCTTCCAGCAAAGCCGGCATCGACGAGGAGATGCTGGCCAAAATCGATGTTGAAGTCTTTCCTGCCCCATCGCGCTCGGCTGTACCCAGCCGCTTCTTTCGTTCTTCAACTTTCAGCGCTTCCCAGTTGCGCTTTACATCCGCGGAAGTATCAGCTTTCGTGTCGCCAAACACATGAGGATGCCGG
Source organism: uncultured Acidobacteriaceae bacterium (assembly GCA_963838015.1). Taxonomy (GTDB): domain Bacteria; phylum Acidobacteriota; class Terriglobia; order Terriglobales; family Acidobacteriaceae; genus Sulfotelmatobacter. The sequence continues at coordinate 290,552 of CAWIPG010000006.1, forward strand.
TCAACGAGCTTGCGCGAGAGCCGGTCGAGAACGTCATCGATCGAAAACGTTCCCTGCTCCTTCGCCATCTCCGAATAGAAGAGTACCTGGAGCAGCAGATCGCCTAGTTCGCCGGGAAGCTCATCCCAATCGCGATTGTCGATGGCTTCGAGCACTTCGTAGGTCTCTTCCAACGTGTAAGGCTTGATGGAATCGAAGGTCTGCTCGCGATCCCAGGGACACCCCCCCGGAGCCCGCAGTCGCTCCATAATCGCGACCGCGCGTTCGAAACGTTCGCCGGTTGTGGACGTTGACATTGGCATCCACTTTAAATGAGCTGCCGCAGCGGAGCAATGTGCGGCGGTGATTGGTTTGTAAAGGTATGAATTCGCGACAAACCGCGATGCCGAACCCGGCATCGAATTTAAATAGAAGTAGATGTAAGCGGAATTTTAAGGAGGAAAAATATCATGCCAAATAGTCTTCACGGAAAAACCATAGCAATCCTCGCAACCGATGGCTTTGAGCAGTCGGAATTGATGAAACCGAAACAAGCGCTGGAAGAAGCTGGCGCAAAAACTCAGGTAGTTTCGCCCACCGAAAAAAAGATCAAAGGCTGGGATCACAAAGATTGGGGCAAGGAGGTCGCGGTTGACGTTGCTTTGAAGTCCGCCGACCCAGCTCACTACGACGCGCTGCTATTGCCGGGTGGAGTGATGAATCCCGACCAGTTGCGGATGAATCCCGACGCGGTTCGGTTTGTGAAACATTTCTTTGAGCAGGCGAAGCCGGTCGCCGCCATCTGCCACGGTCCGTGGATGCTGGTGGAAGCTGGAGCGGTGCGTGGCCGCACCGTAACCTCATGGCCTTCCCTGAAAACTGACATTCGCAATGCAGGTGGAAGCTGGGCGGATGAGGAAGTCATCGTGAGCAATGGCGTTGTCACCAGCCGCAACCCCAACGATATTCCCGCCTTCAATCGGGAAATGATTGCTTTATTCTCCAAGGCAGCGGCGGGGAACGGAAAGCCGGTGCAGAAGGTCGCCTAAATCAGGGGTCAGTGATCAGGGCCAGTGGTCAGAAATCGTACTGACTGCTGGCCCGCTGATGCTGGCCACTGATCACTGAATGAAGATCACTGCCCATTGTGTCCAAACTCCCGTTTCGGAACGTTGGGACGACTCAATGCGACTTTTGGACCAGCCATTCTGCGGTACCAAGGTTACCTTCTCCACTGGACCCACGCAGGGCACACTCTAGGAGTGAAAGTGTTTTAGGGCGGGCTCGTGGCTCTATAATCACTCTTATATATCCCTGTATCTGATTGATACAACATGGTATTAGCAGCTAATCCACGAGCTTCGCTGGAAGACCAGCACTTTCAAGTGGTGGTAATCGGCGGGGGCATTAACGGCGTGGCGGTAGCCCGCCAGTGCGCTCGCGCCGGAAAGCATACGCTGCTGGTGGAACAGAACGATTTCGCCTCCGGAGTAACCAGTCGTTCCACGCGCATCATTCACGGCGGGCTGCGCTATCTGGAACACGGCGAACTGGATCTGGTGCGGGAGTCATTGCGCGAGCGGGAGAAATTATTGCGCGAACGATCTCACCTCGTGCATCCCATGCACTTCCTTCTACTGCTGAATGAGAAAAGCCAGCGCAGTGCGCTGAAAGTGCGTACCGGATTGTGGCTCTACCAGCGCATGGCAGGAAAAGCGCCGAGCCCGAATGCCACGGAAATGGAACTAAAGCGGCTGGAGCGGGCGCTCGACGCCGGGCATCGCTGGTCATTTTTTAATTACGAAGATGCGCAATGCGAATTTCCTGAACGCCTGGTGGCCGAGTGGCTTATGGAAGCGGTCGAGGCGGGAGTGATCGTCCGCAACCACACCGAAGCACTGGCAGTTGACGTGACGCATGGCCGGGTCCGCGGAGTGCTGCTGCGTGATCAAATTACCGGCCGCGACCTGCGTGTGGATGCTACCTGGGTGATCAACTGCAGCGGTCCGTGGGCGGACCGCATGTGCCAGCGATCTTCGGTTCGCACGCAGAAACCAATGCTGGGCGGCGTGCGCGGCTCACATATTGTTTTGCCCAGGTTTCCGGGTTCGCCGAGCACGGCTCTTTATACCGAGGCGGTCGATGGGCGCCCCATCTTTGTGCTGCCGTGGAATGATCAGATACTGGTGGGAACTACGGAAGTTGCCGATAGCGGTGACCCCGGAAAAACTGTTCCGTCGGCGGAAGAAATCAACTATCTCGTGCAGTCGCTGGCTCAGTTGTTTCCCAAAGCAAAAATCTCCGCCCAGAATGTGAAACACGCTTTCGCCGGAATCCGGCCGCTGCCGTATTCAACGGACAATCATCCGTCGGCAGTCACGCGGCGGCACATTTTGCACGACCACGCCGACGACGGTGCATCTCACATGCTGTCCGTGATCGGCGGAAAGTTAACGACCGCTGCATCGCTGGCTCGCGACTGTGCACGAAAGATTGGGTTGACCGTCACAGAGCCGCGCGCAATCGCGATGAGAGATGGTCCCGCACTCGATCCCTTGCTGGACGAGGCGGTTCTGGAGGTTGCGCGCATTGGAGCGGTGAGCGAGGAATCGGCGCGCGGAATGCTGGAATGGCATGGCAAACGCGCCGCGGACATCGCGCGCATGGCGCTGGTGAGCGCGGAGCTGCGAGCGCCAATTTGTCCGCATACTTCGCACGTGATCGCAGAAGTGGTCGAGGCTTACCGCCGGGAGTTCGCCTTAACGTTGGGTGATGTACTGCTGCGCAGAGTGCCAGTAGCGCTGGGCGCCTGCTGGTCGGAATCGTGCAGCCGCGAAGCCGCATTGCGCATTGGCGCTGTACTCGGCTGGAATGAACACACCATGGGAGCCAATCTGGAAGCTTTTGAAATGGAACGCTCCGCCTTTCTGCGTCCCGCAGCAAGGAATTCTGCCGCGTTCGAAGCCGCTGCCGATTGATTTGTCGCCGTTCTGCACAAGAAATCTAAGTCAAGACACGAATAAAACAAAAGCAGGCTCGATCTCGAGATCGAGCCTGCCGCCGTTAGTGCATTCAAACGCCGAGTCCCCCACCCGACGCAGGAACGCAAACTGTCTAGTTCATATTCGACATGTTCATATTGGACATGTTCATATTGGACATGGAGTGGCCACCGGTGGTGTTCGAACTAAAGAACAAAAAGAAGTTCGACGGTGCAGGAATCGCGGTGCCGGCAGTTTTCGCCGTGACCAGTTTTTCGTAGGATGTAATTCCCGAGCTACCGTCCTTCGTCGGCCAATCGTTCTGGCTGGTCACCAAAACGGGGATTACCTGCCACCAGATCGCCGGCAGGTTGATATCAGCGGTGATTAGCAAATGGCTGTGATTGGGAGTTGGTACGAATACGTTCGCAGTCGGCGGGCCGGTAAAGCCCAAGTCAGCCAGCAGCTTCGAGAGGTCGAGCCTCGAGGCATGCATGGTGCAGGTTCCGGGAGCCGAGCCGGGTTCGGGACACTGCGAATAGACCAGCGGCTTTGCTTTGAAGGCCTCCGGGAGAGCGCCAAATAGTGAGATCAGTGCATTGCCCAGCGCAGGCCCGCAGAGCGTTCCCGGCACTATATTCTTGCAGGAGATCGCATCGTTGGGATTCTGGTCATTGTCCACGGAAAACATCGGAACCAGCACATAGAGGGGTTCGGTCGTTTGAAAGGGCTTCCCCACCTGGCCCGGCGGATTGATCGAGGGACTAATTCCTACCTGGCAAATTGGAATTTGCATCTCGCCGGGATCCTTGGCCGCGATGATGCCGTTAAAGTTGAGGTCGTCGTTGGGCTGATCGACGCAATCAAAGTTCTGCGTATAGGTGAATTCGAGAAGTTTATTGTCGCCAAAACCGAGGGTCTGGTCGGGTTTGAGGGTTTGCGCGGACGCAGTTACCGCGATTAGGGCCACGGACGCAAGCAGTACAAGCCGAATTGCTGACAGCTTCATGATTCCTCCACAGGCGGATGGGATACCGCTCTGGGGGATGTACGGAGGATGTGGCGAATCGGATTTATGAAAACAGAATTTTCGGTGATTTATTTTTTGTCTGGATTCGATCGGCGGCCGAGAGTGCGTACCAGTCGCTCGGGATGATCGGAAATGATTCCATCCACACCCCATGTGGAAAAGCGCTTTATGTCAGTGGGAACATTCACTGTCCACACCAAAATTTTATTGCCCGCCTCTTTGATTTTGGCAACCACACCATCCTGAACCAGTTTGTCGTGTGGAATCACATATGCAACCGGCAATGTCGGCCAAAGACTGAACTGGTCACGCGTCTCACAAATCAGGCCAAGAGGGATTGTGGCATCGATCTTATGCAGGATCTGTAACACTCCGGGAAGAAACGAAGAGACTACACAGCCGCGACCCGGTGCGTGATCGCGAAGCAAATCCGCAGTGATACCTTCGAGACCAGAAACTTTCAGTTCGATATCGAGGAAGGCACTACCCTGATAGCGAGTAAGCACTTCCTGAAGCAGTGGGAGGGCTAACTTTTCCGCCGAGCATTCGGCGATCTCAAGGCCGCGGATGCTGGGGTCATGGCAGATCACCGCTTGCCCATCCGCCGATAACCGCACATCGAATTCGAATCCGTCGCAACCCTGCGCGAGCGCGAGATCGAAAGATGCCAGAGTATTTTCGGGAATTGATTTCTCAGCCCGTGCACCCCTGTGGCCCAAAAGCAGTGGACGAGTCTCCATAACGTCAGTGGGCAGGGATCAGGGATTAGCGATCGGACGCCAATACTGGTGGCTTACCCCTGACACCTAATCCCTGCTCCCTTTCCTAGTCCAGATCGAAATCGCGGATGGGCTTCCCCGTGTCAGGAGATTCCTTGGCTTTCTTTACAGCTTCCTGAAATTTTTTCTCCAACAACTCGGAGGCATGTTTCTGCGCCTCGACCGACTGCCGGAAGATGGACTCGCGGCGGGTATCCTGCTCCTTCATGGCGCGGGCCGCGTCCTCCATGTCGGCGAACATTCGCGGCTTTACCGCGGCAGTGTGGGCGATTACAGACTGGGTCTCCGTATCCACTTTCAGCAGGGCGCTGCAGCAGGGGCAAGTCACTTCGAAGTTCGGGGAATTCTTCGCCATTTGGCGAATCATACCGCAAAACACTGACGAACGCTTAGCGATGGAGCCGGATCGGAAAGATGTGGAAAACGCTCAGCAGCTCCCACCCCAGCAGGAAGATCGAAAGCAGAACAATGAGCAACGCCATCAACTCTCCAAAGCTGAGGCCACGACGGTTGGCCTCGAAACGCCGCGCGGCCAGGCTCAGAATATTCAGCGTGGCGAAGCCGAAAACCACGGCCCACAGAATATTGTAAATATCGTTTCGCCGGTTGGAGAGACGCTCGAAAAGCAGCAGGGCAGCAACCACTGCGGACTGGGTGCGCACCAGGTTATGAATCGAGAGCGCCGCGCCGGTAATCCGTGTCAGACCCGAGAAAAAGCCGGTAGCTGAAACAGTCATCTCACGCTAAATTATAAACAAGAAGAGCCGCTACAACTCCAAAATCTGATGGTCGAGACAATCGATGCGGATGGCGTCGTAAATATTTTTCAGCAGTTCGCTTCCGTGGCGAGCCACAAAGTAAGCTCCAGCCACGCCTCGCTCCTGCAAAGCGTTTTCCGGATAGAGGGCCTGGCTCAGCGCTTCCGCATGACGGCTGACCACTTCGCTGCGACGTAATTCGGCCGCCATGGCACGCTCACGGAGACGGTCAAGTTGGTAGTTCATCTTTGATGCACCAGTCTGGCTGGCCTCAACAAGTGTTGGATCCAGCTTACTGAGAGCTTCCTGCAAGCTGGAAAAAGATTCTTCCACCGACTTCTTTGAGCGTTCGAAAGCCGCCTGCAAATCCGCCGGCAGCGCGCGCGACGCCAGCGTGCGGCGAAGCGCATCCGGCTCCTGAAACACGTCTACCACGGTGAGATCATATTGACGCAGCCAACGCTGAACCTTGGGCTCGACCAAAGTTGCCGAAAAACGCGGGATGATGGGCGTTACGCGCCCTGTGATCTTTTCATAGACGGCGCCAGCCTGCGCAAAGTATGCGGCCTCGCCAGCTCCACCCGCGTAGGCCAACGTGGGCAGCAGGTAATCTTGCACCACCGGCCGCAGCAGCACGTTGGGACTGAAATTCTCGGGAGTTTTATCGATGCGCTCCAGCAACTCGGCGGAGGACAATTTCTCCGCCGTCGTTCCATTAGCAATGACGAACTCTGTTGCATCTCCATTCGCGCGTCGCTGAATTGGGGTGCGGGCTCCGTTCTGCAGCGTGAATACGAGAACCGACGAAGCCGTAACCTTCACCTGCTGGTGGTAACCGGCGGCCTCGAGAGCTTGCCCACGAACCAGCAGGGCATCATCGATCTCGGACGCATGCTCGACTGCCGTCCGATAAATGGGCACTGCCACACGATGCAATTCCGCATCCGACGCATCCAGAAGAATCACGCCCGATTCGCGAAATAGGCGCGCGCAGAAGCGGGCAAATGCGCTGCCCAGCGTCTCGCCAGGCCGATAGGACTCACGCAAAAATTGCGTCGCCTCAGAATCTCCCAGCAAACCAGCGGCTTCATCCACAACCGCCAGAATTTCGTCACCTAGCTTTACGTCGCTTACCGGCGCTCCCCCAATTCCATGACTGGAAGTAGTGAGCGTACGCAGAAGGCCGTCAGGTCCGGGAATCGCGGCATGATTGACTTCGGCAAGGTCGTGATCGTAGGTGGCAAGCCAGAAAACGGGCACCGCATCAATGCCTTCCGCAGTGGCCTGCTCGGCTAACTTAACCGCAGTCAGAGCCTTGTAGATCACAAACATGGGACCGCCAAAGAGGCCAACTTGTTGTCCAGTTACAACGGCAGCCGCGCCGCTGCGCAGTCGATTGATATTTGCGAAAGTTTGCGGCGAAGCGTCCCAAGATTTGTTCTGGCGTTCAAGAATCGCACTCACGCGCTCCCGCCGCGAGGGATCGTACTGGATAGCAGAGGCTTCCGCTTTCATCCACTCGGTGAAATAAGGAGAATGCGGATAGAAGGGACGAACGCTGGGAGAATATGCGAGAAGGTCAGTGAAAAGGCGCGTCGAGTGCGGAATCTGAGTAAAGGGCAAACACTGCGATTTCACCGGCAACACTCCTGACACTGCCTGTTTAGCCCGTGCCTGTTTACCTCGTATTGGACGGATGAGATCATCGCAGGTCAACGTCTTTCATTCTACAGATGGCGCCGTACTTGAGATGCCGCAATCCGCGGCAGGATGCAAGATAATGGATTGAGGAAAGGGATCAAGAATGAGTGCGCTCACTTCTCCGCTAAATATTGTTACGCCGCTAACACTGAAAGGTTCAATCGTCTGCCTCGAACCAATTCGTCCCGAGCATGTCGAAAGTTTTTGGAATGCCGCAAAAAACGCTCTGGACGACATTTTCCAGTGGATCCCCTACCGGATGAAGACGCGCGAAGACTTTCAGCGCCTCGTGGAGAAGGCCTTTGCCGAGCAGGAGCACGGCGAGTCTGTCGTGTTCGCAACCGTCGAACGCAACTCGGGTCGGGTGATTGGCAGCACACGTTTCATGAACATCGATCGCGTCAATCGCCGCGTGGAAATTGGTTCCACCTGGATCGCGCCGCCATGGCATCGCACCGCCGTCAACACCGAAGCCAAATATCTCATGCTGCGGCACGCCTTCGAGATCTGGCAATGCATTCGTGTCGAACTCAAAACCGACGGGCTCAATCAAAGGTCGCGCAATGCAATCCTGCGCATCGGCGCCAAAGAAGAAGGTACGCTGCGCAGGCATCTGATTACCTGGACCGGCCAGGGTGCGCAACTCGGTCTACTTCAGCATTTTGGATACGGAATGGCCGGAGGTGAAACGGCGACTGGAAGCACGCATGTCCGCAGAAAAATAAAAGCTGCCTCAACGGAGGTGGAAGACCCTAACACCTTCCACTGGTGCATTGTTTAGATATTTTCGCTTTTTGTTCGCTATTGTGATAGCCTGCTTTCGCCATGCTCGCAACCCTGCCAGCATTCTCCGAAGGCCAGCATCCCGCCGTAGGCTGGTTATTCCTCGATCTCAACTCCTATTTCGCCTCAGTCGAACAGCAAGACCAACCCGAGCTGCGTGGACGGCCCGTGGGAGTCGTCGCAGTAGACACCGATTCCACCTGCTGCCTAGCGGCCAGCTATGAGGCCAAAGCTTATGGCGTGAAGACAGGCACTTCAGTCAAAGATGCGAAGCTGCAGTGCCCGCACATTAGCATCGTGGTCGCCCGTCCAAAGTTGTATGTGGAGTACCAGCGAAAAATTATCCAGGCGATGGAGGAGCATCTGCCGGTCTACAAAGCCTTTTCCGTGGATGAGATGGCCTGCCAGTTGATGGGCCGCGAATGCTTTCTGCCCAACGCCACCACCCTTGGCTACAGAATCAAGCAGTCCCTGCGCAATCTAGGCGTGGCTTTGCGCTGCTCGATTGGCTTGGCGCCGAATTGTTATCTCGCCAAGACCGCAGCGGATCTTTGCAAGCCAGATGGGTTGACGATCTTACTCAAAAAAGATCTGCCGCATGCCCTGCACTGCATGAAGTTGCTCGACGTAGTAGGGATCAGCCATGCCATGGAGCATCGTCTGAATAACCGAGGCATCACGACAGTGGAACAGCTCTGCAAATTGTCCTCGCAACAGATGCGGGATATCTGGGGCAGCGTGCAGGGAGAAACCATGTGGTACTGGCTGCAAGGCGAAGATTGGAAGGCGAAAGCCGACTCCCCGCGCAAGAGCATCGGCAAACAGCATGTGCTGGCGCCGAAATACCGTACCAAAGAAAACGCCTACAATGTGGCACTCAAGCTGCTCAGCAATGCGGCGATAAAATTGCGCCGGTTAAATCTGTGGGCGCGCGGGATCGGGGTCACGGTTGCATTTACGCATTGGGGACGGGAGATAAAGAACGGTCCCGAACCCTCCGGCTGGAATGCGCACACAAATATTCACGCCTGCCGCGACACCATGACCCTGCAAGATCACTTCCGTAAGCTCTGGAAAGATTGCCCCGCAAATACTCCGGTGCATGTCGGCGTGTGGCTGTTTGATTTGATTCCAGATGAGTTTCACACCTTGGGATTCTTCGATGATGAAAAACGCGAAACCATCAGCAGCGTAATGGATGCCATCAACAAAGAGTATGGCCAGCACACAGTCTATCTCGGCGGCCTGCACGGCCTTGGCGACGCCGCACCCACCCGCATCCCGTTTTTCAGCGTTCCCGAACTCGCGGATTTTTGAATCCGAACGAGCATGTCCAATGCTTCCTCACTCACAGAACACCTTAACCTTCACTTTCGTTTCCCGATCCTTCTGATCGACGTCCACACTCAAATCACTGAGTTGGTCAACCAACTCCTCCAGGTTTTCGGGCTTGATTTGGGTCAAGTCAAATGGTATGCCTTGCTCGCGGATGGCGTCATTCGCCCGATGCAGGGCTTGCGCCGGAATCAAACCAGCCAACTTCACTCCCGCCCGTAGCAATTGCATGGGCACGCGCACGTTTACTTTGGTTGGGCCTTCGTGCCCTTCATCTTCCGAGTCTACTTGCACCCGCAGATATTTCGGCAGGGCTTTGACGTCTGAACCGGAACCGTTCTCCGATGGTCTGCTGGCAGACGGCTCTTCGAGCGCCGCGATCAGGCGCTCAGCTTCGTCTGCATTGATTTTCCCTTCGGACAGCATCTGCAAAATTTGACGGCGATGTTCATTCATATTCGACTCCTAGAAAACGCAAATCGAAACTCCGGCGCTGCGGTGCTCGACTTCAACTTCCGTGTCATTCAAGGCGCGCAAAATCTGCCACGCAACGGAGAACGCCCGGAAGGGGTTCACTCGGCAGACTAGGCAGCCGATGAAAATCAGCGGCGATAACAGCACCACGAGGGGCACGAGCAGCAGCAGCGGAACCCATATCCGCAGGGTTCGGCTCTCCCGGCCGCGCAAACTGACCACCGCCACCAACGGAATCATTTCATCGCCTCCATCTCCCGAATCGCGTCCTCCGCCGTAGTTTCTCCTCGTTGCAGCCGTTCCAGAATCTCGCTCTTTGACGGATTCGGGTTCGTCTCCACGAACTCGAGGCTGCCGGCGATCCGCGTGAGCCGCGATTTGATTGTCGGATAGCTGACTCCAAAGATCCGCTCCATCTCCTTAATGGAACCGTGCGAGCGAACGAAGGCCGTAATAAAAACCTGATCTTCCAACTCCAGACGAGCCAATTGAGGAAGCTCAAAGCTGCCTTCAATGGCAATGTCCTTCTCCGCAATCCGGACGCGCTCCACCACAATCCGCTGACCTCGGGTGATTTGGGTCAGTTCCTGCCAATCCGTCAAAGATTGCTTAGTTTCAGTCATGTTTATATTAATTTAATTAATATATAAATTTGTTAAATTAATTTGTCAAGCATAATTAATCAGATTTATGCATAATTCTTTGTTGTTAAGGCTGAATTCGGATAACCACGTTCCTGTCGCGAGGCGACGACACAGGAAAGCCCGGCACGTAAGTGCTGGGAAAGCAGAAATAAAAGAAATCAAGCCCGCTTCAGCGGACGACACCAGTTTCTCAACAGCCTAAAAACGCGACGCATGTCGCATTGGATAAGCCTTTACTCCCCTATGGCGGTCTCCTCCGGCTCGTCAGGCTGTGTCCACATTCGGATCATCGTCGGCGCCGCCAGCACCAGCGCCGCCAGCCAGGTCACTACCACTGCGGTCACCGCCAGTGCACTCCGCGTCGCCGCAAACGGCCCCAACAGGCACACCGCCCAATACCCCGCGACAAACACCACCAACGCCGGCCCCAGCAACCGGTACGCGGCTCCCTGCGCCCGCAGCCGCTGCTCGGCCTCGTGCTCGTCTACCTTCACCCGGCCGAAGAGTCCATCCCGCACCGCCCGCTGGAAGATCTCTCCGCGCTGCTTTTCCTTTAGCGCATCGAACTCCGCGCCATACTCCATCACCGCCCGGTCCTCCAGCGACACCTGCGCGAACCCGATCCGAAGCGCTCGAACTGCCAGCCCCATCAACACCACTAGCCAAATAGCGCTCATCAGTCCAGCCCAGGCATCAATGCGCACCATCCACAAGCTCACTGCAATCTCAAGCGCCAATGATGGTGCCCACAATAACGTAAACAGCCGCCGTGTCCGGCGGGTCTTTCCGGTCCGCGACAGCCTGCGGACCTTCGCCCACTCTTCTGGTCCCAGTGTTTCCCGCTTCACCGGCACAAACCAGAACCCGATCTTCTTCCAGAACCAACTCCGCTCTTTATTTACGTCTACCACCATCTCAGGCCTCTTTCTTGTGCAGCTCGTATACCTGCTCACTCAATGTTCGAAACGGCCGAGGCGAAAAGACAGCCTCCACCGGCAATCCAAAGTGTTCGGCGATCTTGAACGCCAATTCCAGCGACGGCGTGTAGTCTCCCCGCTCCAGAAACCCGATCGTCTGCGGATTCACCCCCACGGACGCTGCCAGCGCAGCCCGCGATAGTTTTCTTTCGGCCCGAAGCACAGCGATGCGATTGTGAAGCGACATAATGCTTTTATATACTAATACATTGCTTATAAGCAATAATCATTGAAAAATCTCCGCAGGGCGCCAAGCCTAAACAAGCCGATCAAGCTTCGCTTAGGCGGGGATTTTGGCCTTCCAAAACTCGGCGCTGATCGCAGCGAGAACCTTTCCACAACCCTACTGTGACGTCTGACCTAGTGCCTGCCGCAAAAGTCAGCGATCATGGTCGAGGCCGTGCCGGTCGGGACAGCCCACATCCTCACACCAATAACTATCTTGTTTCTTATAATTTAGGAGCTAACTTCTTTGTCGCCTAGATTTTGCGGAGAATTTCCTGCCAAACCGATGATTCCACCACCCACTAGGGTGGGGGATGCACCCAAAAATGATTCCGAAGCGCCGGAAAACGGACTCCAAATCAACCAAGCTCCGGGTTTATTTTGCTGAGGAATTCACAACCGGACAAGCAGGTCAAAGACGAGCGTCAGCTTTGCTACAATCTCCTTATTATGGGGCTCCATTCATCCTTTGCCGATGTTTCCACCGCGATTGAGGAGATCCGCGCGGGGCGGATGATCGTGGTCATTGACGACGAAGATCGCGAAAACGAAGGCGATCTCACGCTGGCTGCAGAGAAAGTCACTCCTGAGGCGATCAACTTCATGGCCAAGTTTGGCCGAGGGCTGGTGTGCCTGGCGATGACGGAGGAGCGGCTGGATCATCTGCGCCTGGGGCCGATGAGCGCGGAGAATACCTCGCAATATGGAACGGCTTTTTGCGAGGCGATCGATGCGCGCGTGGGCGTGACCACGGGAATATCCGCCTATGACCGGTCGCGCACGATTCAGGTAGCGATCGATCCAGCGACGAAGGCCGCGGACTTGGCGCGGCCGGGGCATGTGTTTCCGTTGCGCGCACGGAAGGGTGGGGTGCTGGTGCGCGCGGGCCAGACCGAGGCGTCGGTGGATTTGGCCCGGATGGCAGGAATGATTCCTGCGGGCATTATTTGCGAGATCATGAGAGATGATGGAACCATGGCGCGGGTTCCGGACCTGATCGAGTTCTGCGGCAGCATGGGCTCAAGATGCTGACCGTTGCGGAGTTGATCCGCTATCGCATGGCGCATGAGCGCTACGTGCATCGCGTGGGTGAAGCGCTGGTGAAGACGCGCTACGGCGAATTCCGGCTGATCGCTTATGAGAGCGAAGTGGATGGTGGCGAGTCGCATGTGGCGTTGATTCGTGGCGATATGGAGGGCGTCAGCGGCGATGACCGGTGTTGGTGAGAATGCACGCGCATTGCTTGATGGGCGACGTGTTTGGGTCGACCGGGTGCGAATGTCATGCCACGCTGGAAGGGTCGTTGCGGCGATTGCACAGGAAGGCCGTGGCGCATTGATCTATCTGCATCAAACTTCCAAGGGATTCTCAGTGGAAAAAATGGCGAGCGCGGCGCGATGACGTTTCACAAAGGACGGAAGCTGCCAGGGCTGCTGGACAATGAGCGGCAGACGCAGCGGGAGATTGGAATTGGGGCGCAGATTCTTTCGGATCTGAATCTGCGGCGAATCCGGCTGCTGACGAACCGGCCTAAGAAGGTGGCGGCGCTTGAAGGGTTTGGGATTGAGATTGTCGATCAGGTTCCAGTGGAGTTGAGCGGAGTGCAGGCGGGAAAACACTAAAGAGCGCAGAACCTGGACGTATGTAGGAAGCAGCCGAATTTCTCTAGAACGGTTTGCGCACGACGACTTCGGCTTCGCGAATGAAAAACTGCGCGGAGCATTGCTCAGAGCCGCAGATGACGGGTATGAGGCCATTGATTTGCCGGCGCGTGATCAGCCCCAACATGCCGCAGGATGGGCAGGCCAGCACAGCCCAGTAGGGATCTTCCTTTTCGCCGACTTCGCCGGCATTTTCAAGCACAAAGACGGTTCCGGGCTGCATCTGTTCCGGGATCCACTCGTTCAGGATGTCCAGTTCGGCGACCATATGTTCCCCCTTATGAACCACTTCGTGACTGCAAACCTTCTGCTACGAGACCTTTCTAGCACGCTTACGCGCAATTGATGATGTTACGGAGGTACTCACCTTCCTTGCGACGACATCGGCGCGAACCTGACGGACTGCGTCGCTCAAGCAGATTCCTAGAATGGGCTGACTCGAATTCTTCAGGATGTCGACGATCTGGCGAGCCGAAGTTTCGAGATACAGATGAGTGCCGTCGGTGAGCAGATGAACGTCGGAGTTGCATCCAACGATTTCAGCCAGACCTTTGCCGACCTCGCGTTCGAGGAAACGCATGACCTTGCGAACTCCCTGCAAGGAAAAACCTTTGCGGCGCAACTCGCAGATAACGGCGATCTCGGTAAGGTTCTCCATGGAGTAGAGGCGGCGATGGCCCTGGCGCTCGGGCTTGACGACGCCACGTTCATCCCACCACTGGAGCTGGCGAGCGGTGATGCCGGTCAGGGCGATCACGTCTTGCGATGGGAAGCGGTCTTGCATTCTTCTCCGTTTATGTTTGAAACAATTTGCGCGCTAAATGTTTGAAACATTTTAGACATGAGTTGGGGAGTGTCAACGAAGAATCGTGCAGAGAGGGTTAACTAGAAGAGTGCGTGGTGATCCAAGGCTTTACGTGGCCCGTTCGACTTCGCTCAAAGCAGGCTGTAGCGGGCCGCGTTCCACGTTGCTAAACGCCGCCCGCAGCTTCGCGGCTGCAACTATTTGCATATTGACGGAGCAACAACTATTAAGGATAATCTTTTGCGCGTTTTTGGCTCCTGTCTTTTCTCGTTAACAGGAAGCTGATTTAAGACTCCTTGAAACCCGATGTTCGATTCCTCGAGAGAAAATTCCATATGAAACTCCGCTTCGCTTGTGTGATCGTTGGATTCCTGTCCTTAGTTTTTTCCCTGGCCGCTCAGACTGCAGGCAGCGGCGCTGCCTCCGCCCAAGTGCCTCCGTTGATTCAATTCTCCAACGTCGCCACCGATGAAGGGGGCAACACGCTGAGCGGAGCAGTGAGCATTACATTTTCGTTGTATACCGGCCAGCAAGGCGGCAAGCCGCTGTGGACCGAGACACAGAACAATGTGCCACTCGACCCGACCGGACACTACTCGGTGCAATTGGGCATCACCAAAGCGAACGGCGTGCCCACAATTTTATTCACCACGGGCGAAGCGCGTTGGCTGGGAGTAAGGATTGCTGAACAGTTGGAACAGCCGCGGGTGCTGCTGCTCAGCGTGCCCTACGCACTGAAGGCTGGAGATGCGGCAACGATCGGCGGACTGCCGGCCTCAGCCTTTGTGCTAACGGGTACTCAAAATGGAGCGGCCGTTGTTGACTTGGACGCCGGGCAGAGCGCTCCACCACCAGCGGGAGCGATCACCGGAACTGGCACGGTCAACTACCTGCCACTATGGGATTCCACGTCTGACATCATAAGTTCCGTGCTGTTTCAGTCCGGCACGGGGAGCACGGCGAAGGTGGGAATCGGCACGGCGACGCCTTATGCCACTCTGGACGTAAAAGGAGGGAGCACGATCCGGGGTACGCTGAGTCTGCCGGCAACCGCCGCAGCCACGGCCACTGCGGGTAAGGATTCTCAACCGCTGAATCTGGTGGCATCGGCCTTCAGCAGCACCACGGGGGCAGCGGTGAATCAGACGTTCCAGTGGAAAGCCGAGCCGGCAGCCAACGACACAGCGAGTCCATCAGGCACGCTGAATTTTCTCTACGGACCAGGCACGACCGCGCCCTTCGAGACGGGACTGACGCTGAGCAGCAGCGGGCTTTTCACCTTCGCCGCGGACAGACTTTCCCCGGCACCGGCGACGGCTCGGTGACGAGCGTCGCGTTGGCCGCGCCAGCGGCCGACTTCACGGTCAGTGAATCACCCGTAACCAGCACAGGCACGCTGAGTTTCGCCTGGAAGATTCCACCCACCAATGCGGACACTGCAGGTGCCATCGTCAAACGCGACCACGCGGGCAACTTCATCGCCGGCACGATCACGGCCACCGGACTGACTGCCACAAGCGCCTCGATCTCCGCCGGGATGTCGATCCCCTCTACAGCAGAGTATCCGCTTAACGTTACCAGTAACAACGTTTACGCCACTTCAATCCTGGGTCAGGCAACCGCCACCACGGGCGACGCTTGGGGTGTTGAGGGCCTGACGAGCAGCAGCGCCAGCGACGCCTATGGCGTCTACGGCACCGCGCAAGCGACTACCGGAAGCGCGATTGGCGTCTACGGCTCTGCACCTTACAGCCCGGCAGGGATCGGCGTCTTCGGGCAAAATGGTTCGGAGAGCACTCTAGGCGAAGCAGTTTCCAGCGCCGGATTCTCAAGCGGCGTTTGGGGCGATGGCGGCACATCGAACCAGTTCGGAGTCATCGGCACTGCGACCAACATTGGGGGATGGTTCGCCGCCAGTGAGGGTTGGGGCGCTGTTGTCCAGAATACAAGCTCCACAGGGGTACCATTCATTGCAGGCTACGGCTCAATCGTAGGCGCCATGAGTAAGTACTGCGAGATAGACTCCAGTGGGGACATTCTCTGCACCGGCACTAAGAACGCGGCAGTGCCGGTCGATAACGGCCACCGCGTTGTGGCGCTGTCAGCCATTGAAGCTCCCCAGAATTGGTTCGAGGATGCCGGCGAAGCTGAGATGGTAAAGGGCACGGCAGTGGTCCAGCTCGACTCCACCTACACCCAAACCGTCAACACTGACACGAAATACCAAGTGTTTCTCACACCGTATGGCGACTGCAAAGGGCTATACGTCACGAACCGTACGGCGAATTCGTTCGAGGTACATGAACTGGGCGGCGGTACAGCAAGCCTCAGCTTCGGCTACCGCATCATGGCGCTGCGGAGGCAGTACGAGAACGTCCGCTTCGCCGACCATACCCGCGACTTCGGCAGAAATAACAGAATGTTGGTACGCGCTCCTTATCCCGCCGGAGCCACGAATCGGCAATCGCACATGCCAACGAAGAAGCTGTCGCCGCCGAGTCCTCTTATCCAAGCAACGGCTGTCAAATAATCAGGCCGGTGCTCCTGGGCCCTAAACCGAGCGCAAACCGCCGCCGACGAAGTGGACGATTTCCAGGCGGTCGCCGTCTTTGAGGATGATTTTGGGCCACTGATCGCGCGGAGCAATTTCGCGATTGAGTTCGACGGCAACGCGGTCGGATTTCATGGAGAGAGATTCGATTAATGCCGCAAGCGTGAATCGGGCGTCGGGCACGGGATCTGGGAGGGTGCGGGCTTCTCCATTGATTTGAAGGTTCATTCAGGTGCGAGTCCGAACACGATTCCGGGGTAAAAGCGGTTCTCTCTTTACAAATCTTATTCTCTCACGGCCTGATGCCTCGCCTCGCTCGGCGGACAGCCGAGCCGGCTATTCCGACAGGTTCGGAGGACTTCGCAGAAAGGCCGCCGGGACGGCGGCGCTACTCGGTTTTGCGCAATGCGAATTTGCGCGTGGCGGTGCGGCCTTCGTGAGTAGCCTGGACTAAGACTGAGGAATCGGGCAGAGCGGATTCGTCGACTTCAATGGAGATGCCGGCGGCACCCGCGGCATCGGTGACGGCCTGGGTATAAAAAGGCATCGCGTCGGGACGGGCGAAACGAAAGACGAGGCGCGCGCCGGGCACTGCTGCGCCGGATTCGGTGACGCGGAGTTGCATAGTCAGGTTGCGGTTGGCATGAACCGAGGCGGCGTTGATCCATTCCACATCCAACTGTTTGATAGCGGCCAACGCCTCGGTTTCGGCGCGATCGAGAACACTTTCCAATTTGCCTTCGCGAATGGCTTCGAGTACTAGACGATGCTGGTCGCGTAGTTGCTGCTCTTTTTGAGGATCGCCGAAACCCGCTTGCGTGGCTGAGTTCACGTAGGAAATCGCCTTCTTGCCGACGCAGCGGCCGCGCACGAAGACCTGGGTCTGGAGCAGTTGTTCGCTCTCGCGCGCCTCACTTTGCACGTGGTAGATGGTATCGCCGTGTTTGACGTCTGTGTTAAATCCAAAGATCATAAAAATTTGTAAATTGGTAATTTGTAATTTTGTAATTTAACCCGCGCGTCGTGCCGTGTGTTGGGACGCTGTAAAAATTGCGCTCAGTTCACGCGCTTCTTTCAAAATGTCTTCGCAACGCTTGCTGGGAACTATATCGCAATCGGATAACATCTCCAGCCAAAATACGGTTTCATCCGCCTCCTCTACTACCAGTCCGATCTTAGCAATCCATTCGGCCCGTGATCTTCCTCTGCACGCTGCTCGATAGTTTGCCGCGACTGATGTGCCACAACGCAATAGCTGCTTGCCGACGACTTGTGAATCGGCTGTGTGTGGCAACGAGCGGTACAGCTTAACAATACGGATCGCAAACGCCTTTGTTCGATCACGCAGATCCGCTGGTCCCAACATCGGAAATTTATAATTTGGTAGTTTGGTAATTTTGTAATTGAAAGCCGACTATGCCAACTACATTGAGCTTACAGGTTTTGTAAAGCGATCAAGGGCCGATTTTCAAATTACAAAATTACCCGATTACACAATTGCTAAATTGTTGTTCGTTCCCTTGACACTCGCGCGCACCAGCACCTAATCTAGAATGTTTAATAATCACTGGCGCGAATTATATATATCCCGTCCTATGCCCGACAATTATTTCGCTGGCTACCTGCCGTTCCTCATCCACATTCTGCTGGCTGGGGTGATCGCGACTGCCATTGTCACACTTTCCTGGCTGATCGGGCAGCGGAAGCCAACCCGGGCCAAAATGTCTGCCTATGAATGCGGAATGCCGCCGGTTGGCGACAGCCGCGGGCGCTTCTCAGTACAATTCTACATGGTAGGTATGCTCTTCATTTTGTTCGACGTAGAGGCGGTTTTCCTCTATCCGTGGGCGGTAATTCTGCGCGATCTCAAGCATTTCGGGCTATGGGAGATGTTCGTCTACATCGGGATCGTTCTCGTGGGCTTCTTTTATATATGGAAGAAGGGTGTTCTGGAGTGGGGCCCGGCGAGAGACCGGCGGGGGGAGATGTAAATGCCTTTGGCGCCCGCGATCACCGATCTGGAACAACTGAAGAGCCATCCGGCGGTAGCGCGGTTGCTGGCGTGGAATTCCTCGTCGGTGGTGGGAGTGAAGTTTGACCGCGACGAGATGACGATTTACGTGGATCGTGCGAACATTCGCGAGGCCTGCGCGATTCTGCGCGACGATCCAGAGTGCGACTTCAATTTTCTTTCCGACATTACTTGTGTCGACTGGTATCCGGCCGAGCCGCGCTTCGAAGTGGTCTACCACCTGCTTTCGATCGCTGAGAAAGAACGAGTAAGGCTAAAGGTGCGGCTTGATAGTGCGAGTCCTGTGGTGGATTCGCTGACTCCCTTGTGGCCCGGAGCAAATTACTTTGAACGCGAAGTGTTTGACCTCTTCGGCATTCGTTTTACGGGACATCCCTATTTGCGACGGCTTTTGATGCCGGAGGATTGGCAAGGCCATCCGCTGCGAAAAGATTATCCGGTGGAGGGCTACCGCTAGTTCGCCATGGCTCACCTTGCGCCTACTCCAGTTCTTGAACCCGGTCAGGATCGAACCATGATCCTGAACATGGGGCCGCAGCATCCGTCCACGCACGGAGTGCTGCGAGTTCTGCTGGAGATTGATGGCGAAACTATTGTGCGGATCATGCCGGATATCGGCTATCTGCATACAGGAATCGAGAAGACCTGCGAGGCC
Organism: uncultured Acidobacteriaceae bacterium; assembly: GCA_963838015.1. Classification (GTDB taxonomy): domain Bacteria; phylum Acidobacteriota; class Terriglobia; order Terriglobales; family Acidobacteriaceae; genus Sulfotelmatobacter. The sequence continues at coordinate 309,922 of CAWIPG010000006.1, forward strand.
AAGTTTTACCAGCAAGTAGTGCCGCTCACCGACCGCATCGACTATCTGTGCCCGATGACCAACAATCTCTGCTACGTGCTGGCGGTGGAAAAGCTGCTGGGGCTGGAGATTCCTCCGAAGGCGCAGTGGATGCGGGTGCTGATGAACGAGTTGACACGCATCAACTCGCACCTGGTATGGCTGGGCACCCATGCCATGGATATCGGCGCGCTGACGGTGTTTCTATATTGCTTCCGCGAACGCGAAGAAGTGCTCAAGATGTTCGAGATGATCAGCGGACAGCGCATGATGACCTCATACTTTCGCGTGGGCGGGATTGCGCTGGAGCCACCGCTGGGATTTTTTGAGCGCGTGCGCGAGTTTGCCGGACGCTTCCCCGGGAAGGTGGATGAATACGAAAACCTGCTGACGGGGAATCCCATCTTCATGATGCGGACGAAGGGTGTCGCTCAGCTCAGCGCAGAGGATGCGATTGCTTTGGGCGCGAGCGGGCCGACGCTGCGCGGCAGTGGAGTGGACATCGATCTCCGGCGCGATATGCCGTACTCGGGCTATGAGAACTTCAAGTTCAAAGTTCCGGTGGCGCAGGAAGGCGATGTCTTCGCGCGGTACATGTGCCGCGTTCGGGAGCTGCGGGAGTCGATCGGAATCGTGAAGCAGGCTCTGGACGGCATGCCGGAGGGCGCGATTAAGGCTGATGCTCCGGGAATCGTGCTGCCCGACCGCGAAAAGATGAAGACGCAGATGGAAGCGCTCATCTATCACTTCAAGATTATTACGGAAGGCTTTGCCGTGCCGGCAGGTGAGGTGTATCAGGCAGTGGAATCGCCGCGCGGCGAGATGGGCTACTACATTGTTAGCGACGGGACTGCGAAACCTTATCGTGTGCATATGCGGGCGGCTTGTTTGGCGAACCTGCAGACGCTTCCGAAAATGTGTGAAGGTGGGCTCATTGCCGACGTGGTGGCGGCGATCGGATCGATTGACATTGTGCTGGGAGAGATCGACCGGTGAAATTGGTCGACGGCAAAGCCGAGTCGGCTTACTAGTTCCAAGTCTTGTGAAAGGAGAGTCGTTCAAATGAAGACGAAAGGTATCTCGCCAAAGAGAACTCTAAGCAAAATCAATTCAATCAATGTAGGGCCTGTTTGGACCGTTATCGAGCTTCGCATAGCGACAAAAGACTTGAACACGCAGACGAAAAATTCGCGCGTCGCGAAGCGGCGACAGGTGAAAGCCCAGCACTGAGGCGCCGGGGATCGCGAGATGGCCGAGACGCACAGGGACGACAGGAACGGATGAAGTTTTCGGACGAATTCGAGCAGCGGTTTGCGGAGATGGTGACGCATTACCCGACGAAGCGGTCGGCGCTGGTGCCTACTCTTCTTTATGCGCAGGATGAAACCGGATTCTTGTCCGACGAAGTAATTGCGGAACTTGCTGCTCGGCTTGAGTTGACGGAACTGGAAGTCAATAACGTGATCAGCTATTACTCGATGCTGACGACCAAACCGCGGGGCAAATTCAACGTGCAGGTTTGTACGAACATCAGTTGCCTGGTGCGTGGCGGCGAAGAAATTCTGCATCATTGCGCGAAAAAATTGGGTGTGGGGAATAAGGGAACTACTCCCGACGGTTTGTTTACGCTGGAAGAAGTGGAGTGCATAGGGGCGTGCAGTTGGGCTCCGGCAGCGCAGGTGAACTACGATTTTCACGAGAACCTGACGACGGAGAAGATGGATAAGGTTCTGGACGAGTATAGGAAGAAGGCAACGCAGTGAGAAATTTGGCGATTGTGCAATCGGGTGATTGCGCGATTAAAGAAACATTCTGGTTTTCAATCGCGCAATGACTCAATCGCAAAATCACACAATGGCTGACTTGGTTTCCCATCCCGACGAGGTAAAGGTCGTCTCCCGGCGCTTCGGCCAGGGTGCAACCAATATCGACCGCTATCTCGAACTGGACGGCTACAAAGCCGTGCAGAAGGCGCTTGCGATGGAGCCGGACGCCATTGTGAATGAGGTGAAAAACTCCGGGCTGCGTGGGCGCGGCGGCGCGGGCTTCTCGACTGGGATGAAGTGGTCGTTTGTGCCCAAGCAATCGGCGAAGCCGAAGTATGTACTTTGCAACGGCGATGAGAGCGAACCCGGCACCTGCAAAGACCGGCTGATTTTCGAGCAGGATCCACACTCGATCATTGAAGGAGTAATGATCGCGGGGCTCGCGGTGGGCGCGCAGAGTGGCTACATTTACGTTCGCGGCGAATATCGCTATCTACTCATCATCATGCAGAAGGCAATTCGCGACGCCTACGCCAAGGGATTTCTGGGCAAGAACATCTTCGGCAGCGGACGCGACTTCGATGTTTACTGGCACGGCGGCGCCGGCGCTTACGAAGTGGGCGAGGAGTCGGCGCTGATGGAATCGCTCGAAGGCAAGCGCGGCATTCCACGCATTCGACCGCCGTTTCCGGCGGTGGTCGGCCTGTGGGGCGGACCTACCGTTATTAATAATGCGGAAACATTGGCCAGCGTGCCGCACATTATGCTGGGTGGTGCGGAGTGGTTTGCCAAGGTAGGCACGCCGAAGAATGGCGGCACGCGCCTGTTCTGCCTGAGCGGTAATATCGCGAAGCCCGGCGTTTACGAACTGCCCATGGGCTACAACCTGAAGAAGATGATTTACGAAGTGGGCGGCGGAATTCCGAATGGGCGCAAGTTGAAAGCGATTGTGCCGGGTGGAGCGTCGTGTCCCTGCCTTACGGCGGATGAGATCGATGTCAACATGGATTTCGATTCGCTCGCCAAGGCAGGTTCCATGCTGGGTTCGGGCGGCGTGGTAGTGGTCGATGACGCACAGTGCATGGTGAAATTCGCTTTGCGGACCATGAAGTTTTATCAACACGAGAGTTGTGGATGGTGCATTCCCTGCCGCGAAGGCACCGATTGGCTGAAGAAAACTCTGCTGCGGGTTCACTCGGGCGGCGGCGTGAAAAAAGACATCGACAATATGCAGTACCTGGCGGAAAACATGCTGGGCCGGACGTTTTGTCCGCTGGGCGATGCGGCCGCGATGCCGACGATCGCTTTCGTGAAGAAATTCCGCAAAGAATTTGAAGATCATCTGGAAGGCAGGCCATGCCCGTATAAAAAAGCGGGCGTGGCGGAAGAACTTCCGGCATTTGCACACTAATTCCCATGGCTGACGTAACACTTACAGTTGACGGCAAGAAGGTAACGGCTCCCGCCGGAACGCTCCTCATTGAGGCCTGCAAGACCGTGGGCATCGAGGTGCCTTCGTTTTGCTATTACCCCAACCTCTCGCTATGCGGCGCTTGCCGCATGTGTCTGGTGAAGATCGAGAAGATGCCGAAGCTGCAGACCGCGTGTACGACGGTGATCAGCGAGGGCATGATCGTCACTTCCGAGAGCGATGAAGTCAGGCAAGCGCGTAAATCGACGATCGAGATGCTGCTGGGCAACCATCCTTTGGATTGCCCGGTGTGCGACGCGGGCGGCGAGTGCGAACTGCAGGACATGACGTTCAGCTATGGCGCCGCCGAATCGAAATTCATGGAGGCGAAGAACCATAAAGAGGAGCAACAGTGGTCGCCTGTGGTTTTCTTTGACCGGCCGCGCTGCATTCTTTGCTTCCGCTGCGTGCGCGTCTGTGGCGAGGGCATGGACGTTTGGGCGCTCGGTGTGCAGAACCGCGGCGTGAGTTCGATCATCGCTCCCAATAAAGAAGATCATCTGGAGTGCGAAGAGTGCGGTATGTGCATCGACATCTGCCCAGTCGGCGCGCTCACTTCCGGCGCGTACCGCTACAAGACACGGCCGTGGGAGATGAAGCATGTGGGCACGATCTGCACGCACTGCGGCGATGGATGCAAGACCACACTGGGCGTGCGCCGCGCTGATACCGGCATGGAGATCGTCCGCGGGGACAACCGCGACAAGAGCGGAACGAACGGAGATTTTCTCTGCATCAAAGGCCGATACGCGTTTGACTTTGCGAATCATGAAGAGCGGCTGACACGCCCGCTGATTCGCGTCAACGGCAAGCTGACTCCGGCGACGTGGGAAGATGCGTTTGATCTTATCGGGAAGAGGTTTGCAGAGGTTCGCGACCGTGATGGCGGAGCAGCGATTGGAGTCATCGGTTCGACGCGCACGACGAACGAAGAAGATTATCTGCTCTCGAAGTTTGCCCGCGTGGTGCTGAAGACGAACAACGTGGACCACCACCGCACCGCGGACTTCCCTGCCCTGGCGGCTGCGCTTCGCGGTAAGAAAGATGCGACGGCAAGCATGGCCGATGTTTTCACGGCTCCGGCTGTTCTGCTGATTGGGAATGATCCGACGGAGCAGCATCCGCTACTGGCCTGGCAGATTCGCAACAATGTACGGCTGCACCGCGCGAAGCTTCACATAATCAATTCCCAGTCGATTAAATTGCGGCGGCAGGCTGCGAGCTTTACGCAGATCCCGGAAGGCGCCGAAGGCCAAGTTGCGGCGTTTCTTGCCGGGAACGACTCGGCTGTAGATGCGCTAGTCAGCGCCACGACAAATAAGGAGGCTTGGATCGCGCTACGCGACAAGCTGCGCGGCGAGCAGAATCCAGTTATCGTTTTCGGTTCCGAGATTCTGGGAGATGACCTGACGAGACTTGTGAAATTCGGTTCAGAAATCTCCGGAGCGAAGTTTATCTGCCTGGCCGATTACGCGAATTCACGCGGCGCGGCAGACATGGGTTTGTATCCCGATCTGCTGCCGGGATATCACCCGACTGCGGGAAATAGTGAGTTCCACAAAGAATGGGGAAGCATCCCGCAAGCCGCGGGGCTTGATTTGCCGGGCATGGTCGAGGCCGGAAGATCGGGCGCGTTGAAGGCTCTGTATGTGGTCGGCTCGAATCCCGTTGGGCGGTTGAATATCGATCCCTTTGCGTTCTCCAAGAGCTTCGTAGTGGTCCAGGACATGTTTCTGACGGAGACGGCGGTGATTGCCGACGTCGTTCTGCCCGCTGCGAACGCATATGAAAAATCCGGCACGTTCACCAATACTTGCGGTGACTTGCAGCTGGTTAAAAAAGCCGGCGAGGTCACGGGTACGAAAGCTGATTTCGAAATGATTGTGCGCATCGCCGACGCGATGGGCTTTGACGTGCGCAAACTGGTGCCGTTCGGCGGTGGAACGCATGCCGACATGGGGCAGTCGCGCGGAGCGCAGTCAGGCGAGGCTGATCGTCACGCGGTTTGGCTGGAGGCGCATGGACTGGAGCCGAAAATGAGTCCGTTCGAGCCCACAGCGATTCTGGACGAAATTCAGCGACTGGTTCCCGGCTACGATGTTTCCCGCATGAATCTGCTGGCGGGCAACAGCGAGCATACATCTTTGGAGAAAGCCGGGCCGGGAGTTGCGCACCGGGCGGAATCGATTGCTCCAGCTAACGATGATCTTTTCACTTCCGGAACGCTGGGACGTTATTCGCGGGCGTTGAAATCAGTGGCGGAGAGCCACGAGGTCAAGCCGGCTGAGGTTGCGGCAGACTAATCAAACTTTGGAGAGGAAACACTCGCTTTGCCGGTTTGGCTTTTCATACTCGTGTCGGTGATCAAGTCGGCGCTCGTCATCTTTGTGCTGCTCACCGCGGTCGCTTACACGGTGTGGCTGGAGCGCAAAGTCGTCGGCCACATGCAGAACCGGTGGGGACCCACGCGGGTGGGGCCGTTTGGGCTGCTGCAACCCGCGGCTGATGGGCTGAAATTTTTGTTTAAGGAAGATCTGACGCCGCCGCACGTTTACAAGCCGCTGTTTATTGCGGCACCGATGATCGCGCTGATCTTTGCGCTGACTTCGATTTCGGTGATTCCGTTTGGAAACTCAATCCCAATTTTTGGCTACACCATTCCGCTGCAAATTACCGATGTAAATATCGGTCTGCTGCTGATTCTAGGCGTGACTTCGATGGGCGTATATGGCGTGGCGCTGTCGGGGTGGTCATCGAATAACAAGTACTCGCTGCTGGGAGGCCTGCGAGCGAGCGCGCAGATGATCAGCTATGAGATTGCGTTGGGGTTGTCGCTGGTGGGTGTACTGATTCAGTCCAGTAGCTTCAGCTTGCGCGAAATTGTCGACGGACAGGGTGGGCACTTCTGGGGATTCATTCCGCGGTGGAATATTTTTCACGGACAGTTCTTCGGCTTCTTTATTTATTTGATAGCCGCGTATGCGGAGACCAATCGCATTCCGTTTGACTTGCCGGAAGCCGAGACCGAACTGGTGGCGGGATACCACACCGAATACAGTTCGATGAAGTTTGCCATGTTCTTCATGGCGGAATACACCAACATGATTACGGTGGGCTGCGTGGCCACGTTGCTGTTTTTCGGAGGCTGGCATGGGCCGCTGTTTGGGCCTCCGCTGATGCAGGCGTTACTGCCCGTGTTTTGGTTTGCCGCGAAGATTTTCTGTTTTCTCTTTCTTTATATCTGGGTGCGCGGGACGTTGCCGCGCTTCCGCTACGACCAACTGATGGCTTTCGGCTGGAAGTTTCTGCTGCCGGTAGCGATTGCGAATCTGGTGGCAACGGCAATTGCTGTTGCGTGGTAAGAAAACTAGTTCTCGGTTCTCAGTTCTCAGTAAAGGCCTTCGGGTGCCTGCTGAGATGTGGCCTTCAACAAGGCTTTTGCTGAGAACTGGGAACTGACAACTGTTAACTAACTCATGCACCTCTTTTTATTTCTCGTGTTCGGAGCGGTTTGCGTGGGCGGCGCGGTGAATCTGCTCGCCCAGCGGCATCCCATCAACAGTGCGCTGTCGCTGATCGCGGTGATGGCTGCGTTGGCGGGGGAATACCTGCTGCTGGGTGCTGAGTTCGTGGCCGCGGTGCAGGTGATTGTTTATGCGGGCGCGATTATGGTGCTGTTTGTTTTTGTCATCATGTTGCTGAACGCCGGCGAAGAGGAACTGACGAAAGGCAGCCGCGTTGCGACCCTGGTGGGCGTGCCGGGAATGCTGACTGGAGGCGTGCTTACAGCGTGGGCGGTGCTGCGATACTCCGGAACTGAAGCCGTAGCGATCGGTGCATTGCCAGGACCTCCGAAAGATCTTGCGCAGCTTCTTTTTCACGATTTTCTGCTGCCGTTTGAAGTGACGTCGGTGTTGATCCTGATCGCCATCATGGGTGCTGTGGTGCTGGCCAGCAAGCCGGAACGTCCGGCAAGGGAGGCAAAGTAATGGTGCAATCGTATGTGCCTCTCTCTTATTACTTGCTGCTGAGCGGGTTCCTATTTGCCTGCGGCGTGGTGGGATTTCTCATCAAGCGCAACATCATCACCATCTTCATGTCGATTGAGCTGATGTTGAACGGCGTGAATCTTTCGTTCGTGGCGTTTGCGGCGCACTGGCATGCTTTGGCCGGGCAGGTGTTCGTCTTCTTCGTGATGGTAGTGGCCGCGGCGGAAGCCGCAGTTGGACTGGCGATCATCATCGCGGTTTATCGCACGCGCGAGACTCTGAATGTGGATCAGGTGAACCTGCTCAAGTTATGAATCCATATCTCAATCTCTGGCTGCTCCCGATTCTGTCGCTGGCGGGAGCTGCGATCAATGGGTTCCTGGGAAAGAAATCTTCGCGCCAGGCCGTGACCATGATCGCACTGTTCTTTAGCGGCGCGGCATTCGCGATGGCCTTATGGGTCGCGCTCCGCTTCTCTTCCCTGCCGCTTCCGCACCAGGAATATTTGGCGCACTGGATTCGCTCTGGAAGTTTCAGCGTCGACTTTGCCTTTTATCTCGATCAGCTTTCGCTGGTGATGTTGCTGGTGGTCACCGGGGTTGGGTTTCTTATTCACATTTATTCCGTGGGCTACATGTGGGAGGACCCCAGCTTCTACCGCTACTTCAGCTATCTGAACCTGTTCATGTTTTTCATGCTGACGCTGGTGCTGGCCAACAATTATCTGGTGATGTTCATTGGCTGGGAGGGCGTGGGGCTGGCGTCATATCTGCTGATCGGGTTCTGGTTCACGAAAGATTCGGCGGCTTCGGCGGGCAAGAAAGCGTTCATCGTTAACCGCATTGGCGACTTTGGTTTTCTCATCGCATTGTTTCTTCTGATCAAGCATTTCGGATCGCTGAATTTCGAGCAGGTATTTCAGAGCGTCGCACCCATGAGCGCTGAAACGGCTGGGACCGGGCTGCTTACCGCAATCGGAATTCTGCTGATGATAGGGGCTTGCGGAAAATCGGCACAGATTCCTTTGTACATTTGGCTTCCCGATGCGATGGAAGGCCCGACCCCGGTTTCGGCTTTGATTCATGCTGCGACCATGGTGACCGCGGGCGTGTATATGGTTTCGCGTTCGCACCTAATCTTTGAGCGCGCACCGACGGCCCTTACGGTAGTGGCAATCATCGGAACGCTGACTGCGTTTTTCGCAGCGACCATCGGCATTGCGCAGACGGATATTAAGAAGGTGCTTGCTTACTCGACCGTTTCGCAACTCGGTTACATGTTCGTGGCCTGCGGCGTCGGGGCTTTCTCCGCGGGAATCTTCCACCTGATGACTCATGCTTTCTTCAAGGGATTGTTGTTCCTGGCGGCGGGTTCCGTGATTCATGCGGTGGGCGGCGAGCAGGATATGCGGAAGATGGGCGGGCTGAAGTCGTTTATTCCGTGGACGTTTCTCACGATGGGGATTGCGACGCTCGCGATCGCCGGAATTCCGCCACTGGCGGGCTTCTGGAGCAAAGACGAAATTCTGTGGAAGGCTTACCAGGTCAGCTGGGTGTATTGGTTGATCGGATTAATCACCGCGTTCATCACATCGTTTTACATGTTCCGATTGTTGTACATGACGTTCTTCGGCGACTACCGCGGAGCGCAGGCAGACACGCATGGCTCTCACACCCACGATGCACATGGACACGATGCTCACGAACATGGTTTACCGCATGAGAGCCCCATGGTGATGCTGGTGCCGTTGATGATCCTCGCGGCGCTTTCGCTCGTCGGCGGGTTGGTGGGAATCGGCAATCGATTTGAGCATTTTCTGGCGCCGGTATTCGGCATGCCTGAGGCTGTTGAAGCAGCTAGCCACGGCACCGAGATGCTGCTTATGGGTGTATCAGTCGCGGTCGCACTGCTGGGTTGGTGGCTGGCGTATCTGCTCTATTACAGCCGGCCGGAGTTGCCCCAGAAGATCGCCGATTCGCTGGGCGGGTTCTATCAGACAGTCGTGCATAAGTATTATGTGGACGAAATCTACGCAGCAGTGTTCGTCAAGCCGCTGATCGATGGCTCGACTCGCATCCTCTGGCATGACGTGGACCAAAAGATTATCGATGCAGCGGTAAATGATGCCGGAGATGGAGCGCGCCACGTTTCCGACGAGGCCCGCCACATGCAGTCCGGTAACATTCGCTCGTATGCGGGATGGATTGCGGCGGGCTCGGCGGTGGTGATTGCGTTCATGATCTGGATGTGGACGGGAGCGCGATGAGCACCGACAATCTCAGCTCCGTCATTCTCACGCTGGTAACGTTCGTGCCGCTGGTCGGTGGATTGCTGCTGATGCTGCTGCCACGGCGTGACCGCGACATCCGGATTTTTGCGCTCGTGATTTCCCTCTTGACGTTTGTGTTGTCGCTGCATCTGCCGGTTTATTTTCATCGCGCGCGCGCGGGATTCCAGTACGAGATCGATAAACCCTGGGTTTCCACTCCCAATATTCACTACCACATGGGGGTGGACGGCATTTCGATGTGGCTGATCGTGCTCACCACTTTTCTTACGCCGCTGTGTGTGCTGATTTCCTGGAATTCGATTCGCGAGCGGGTAAAGGAATTTTTCATCCTGCTCTTGATTCTGGAGACCGCACTGATCGGCGTGTTCACTTCCCTTGACTTGTTTCTCTTCTACTTCTTCTGGGAAGCGACGCTGATCCCGATGGCGCTGCTGATTGGGATTTTCGGGCACGAGCGCAAGGTTTATGCGGCGGTAAAGTTTTTCATGTACACCATGATCGCGTCGATGTTTATGCTGGCGGCGATCCTGTGGCTGTACGCGCATACTGGCAGCTTTGATTTTGTGACGATCCGCGAGCAGATCGCGAGCGGCGCTGTACCTGGGTTTCCGGCGGCCGCGCAGTGGTTGTTTCTCGGATTCTTCCTGGCATTTGCGGTGAAGGTTCCGCTGTTTCCATTTCATACATGGCTGCCGGATGCGCACGTGGAAGCTCCTACGGCGGGGTCGGTGCTGCTGGCGGGTGTGCTGCTTAAGATGGGCACTTACGGAATGCTCCGCTTTAATTTGGGTTTGTTCCCCGAGCAATCGCGGCATAACGCACCGTGGGTAATGACGCTGGCGCTGATTGGAATTATTTACGGGGCGCTGGTTGCCATGGTGCAGCCCAATATGAAGAAGCTGATCGCGTACTCTTCGGTCAGCCATTTGGGATTTGTGGTGCTGGGAATTTTCAGTTTCACGCAGGCGGGACTGAATGGTGCGATATTCGTCATGCTGGCGCACGGCATTTCGACAGGCGGGCTTTTCATGCTGGCGGGGATTCTGCATGAACGGCGTCATACTTACGAGATCAGCGAGTTCGGCGGGTTGGCCGCGCCCATGCCGGTGTATGCCGCGTCATATCTGGTGATTGTGCTGGCTTCAGCGGGGCTGCCATTACTGAACGGGTTCATCGGCGAATTTCTGGTAATGAGCGGCGCATTCCAGGACAAAGCAGTTTATGGAATACTCGCTGCGACCGGCGTGATCTGGAGCGCGGTCTATTTGCTGTGGATGTATCAGCGAGTCTTTTACGGCAAGATCACGCATGCGGTGAACAATTCACTGAGCGATCTTTCCGGCTTCGAAAAATGGGCGGTCTGGCCCTGCGCCGCCGCGGCGCTGGTGATGGGCTTGGCGCCGATACTGTGGTTGGGTGCGATTGATCCAGCGGTTCATGCAGCGCTCACTCCCTTTGCGCAAATCGTGAGCCGGGTGGTGGGACAATGATTGCGACCTTGATCGCGAGTCGGATCGCGATTGGTTTTCCGGCCTTGTTGCAGGCGCTGCCCCAAGGGGCCGACTATGTTCGCATCTTGCCGGAGATTGTACTCTCCATTTTCGGCATCATCGTGATGCTGCTCGAACCTCTGCTCGATGAAGCGACGGGTCAGAAGATCTTAGGATTGATCGCACTGTTAGGCGCGCTGGCGGGGCTTGGGGCGACGTGGTTCATGGCGCAATCACCCGGGCTGGCCTTCTGGAACATGGTGCAGGTGGATGGGTTCAGCATCTTTTTTCATGTTCTGGTGATCGCAATCGCTGCCGTCGTCATTCTTATTTCGTATGAGTACATGGCGGTGCAGCGGATCAGGGCCGGTGAGTACTATGCTCTGATTCTTTTTGGCGCGGTCGGCATGGCGCTGATGTCCTCGGCGGTCGAACTGGTTTTGATCTTCATCGCGCTGGAGATTTCCTCCATCTCTTCTTATGTGCTGGCCGGATTCCGGCGGAACGAGGCTTCCAGTGCAGAAGCTTCGCTGAAGTATTTCCTGCTGGGTTCATTCGCCACGGCGTTTTTTCTGTATGGAGTGGCGTTGATGTTCGGGGCTACGGGCTCTACGAATATTGACCAGATCAGCCAGACGTTGCTGTCCGGGCCGATTCCGTTGCTCGCATTTGTGGCTGTGGCGTTTATGTTCGTGGGCTTGGGCTTCAAGGTGGGCGCCGCACCGTTCCACAGTTGGACCCCTGACGTATACGAAGGAGCGCCAGCGCCGATTGTTGGATTAATGTCGACCGCGCCCAAGGCTGCAGCATTTGCAGTTTTGTTGCGTGTCGTCTTTGTGATCAACGTGCACGCCATCTTTTGGGTCGTTTGGATCGCGGCCGCGCTTTCCATGACCTTGGGCAATATCAGTGCGCTGGTGCAAAACAACGTGAAGCGGCTGTTGGCTTATTCCTCAATTGCACATGCGGGCTATTTGCTGGTCGCGTTCGCCGCCGCACCAGACTTGGGAATTTCCGCAGCCATGTTCTATACGGCGTCCTATGCCGCTATGAATCTGGGCGCATTTGCAGTGGTCAGCCATTTCGCCAACACCGGCGAGCGTTACGTAACGCTGGAAGACTACGAAGGACTGGGCCGCAGTTCTCCGCTGCTGGCGGCGACGCTGACTATCTTTCTGCTCTCGCTGATCGGCATTCCGATGACCGGCGGTTTTTTTGCCAAGTTCTACGTGTTCAGCGCAGCTGTGAAAGCCAACTTGATCTGGCTCACGATCATTGGCGTGCTCAACAGCGGAGTGGGAGCGTATTACTACCTGCGCATCATCGTGATGATGTACATGCGCGAATCGCGGAAGGAGGTCCCGGTGATGCCGGTTCCTTTCGCACTTCGGCTAGCAGTAACGGTTTGCCTCATCGCGACCATCTATCTGGGAATATTTCCCAACGGCACTCTGCAGTATGCGCAGGACTCGGCTCAGAAGCTCGTCCAGCAGATTTCACCTACGCCGCTTTCAGCGTCGCCTGCAACGGTAGGCAGGCTTGTGGAAATCGTTAAATCTGGCATTTGACAAGCGTCGCACGCTGGGGCATGATGTGTGCTCAAATGTAGTTCTTTCTGCACGCAGAGAGCGACGGTCGGGTTTTGGAGGGTAACATGTCTGAATTCATTCGTAGAATGTGGTCGGAAGATGCGGGGCAGGATATCGCCGAATATGCTGTGATGCTGGCTGTGATCCTGGTTCTGGTGGTGGGCACGATTCGGCTGATCGGGTCCAACGCTAACAATGCGTTCTCCAACGTAGCCAGTTCGATACAATAGCAGGGCTGAGTTGTATTGCTTCGGCAGTTCGGAATCGTACAAACAGAAATCATTCTTATGACGCGATTTACCTCGTTTACCGGGCAGTTTCGCTACTACTGGTTTACCAGAGTAGCGGCTGCGGCGGAACTTGCAGGGAAATCGAGTCAGCCATGATCGACTAGATTCAAGCAGGTTTCAGCCAAAGGCCGCGATCTCAGATCGCGGCCTTAATTTTTTGAAAAACAAGTTTCACCACGGAGAGAAACCGATGATCGTCAATATGTCTGAGAAAGCAACTGAACAGGAGATTGCGCACGTGATCGAGCGCATTCGCGAAGCGGGTTACCAGCCTCACGTTACGCGTGGGGTAGAGCGCACGATCGTGGCTGCGGTGGGCAACGGGCGGCGTCATGAAATCGAAGCGCTGGTGGTCGCACCCGGGGTGGAGAATGTCGTCCCCATCGCACAGCCTTTTAAACTGGTTAGCCGGCAGGTCAAGCCGGAACGATCCGTGGTAAACGTGGGCGGAGTTGCGATCGGCGGATCGGGAGTTGTGATTATTGCCGGACCCTGCTCGGTGGAATCACGCGAACAGCTACTCAGCACGGCTCACGCCGTCAAGCTGGCCGGGGCTACCATGCTGCGCGGCGGGGCCTACAAGCCGCGCACTTCTCCTTACGACTTTCAGGGACTGGGCCTGGAAGCGCTAAAGATTTTGCGCGAGGCTCGTGAAGAATCCGGTCTACCGGTGGTCACGGAGGTAATGAGCACAGAAGATGTGGACATTATTTGTGAACATGTCGACATGCTGCAAGTTGGCGCGCGAAACATGCAGAATTTCGCCCTGTTGCGCCGGCTGGCAACCGTGACCAAGCCAATTCTATTGAAGCGGGGACCTTCGGCGACGGTGAAAGAGTGGCTGCTGGCGGCGGAATATCTGCTTTCGGGAGGAAACTCTCAGGTTGTACTTTGCGAGCGCGGCATCAAAACGTTTGAAACGGAAATGCGCAATACTTTCGATCTCGCGGCGGTAGCATTGGCGCGCGATCTCTCGCATCTGCCGGTGATCGCCGATCCTTCACACGGAACAGGGAAACAAAGTCTTATTGCGGCAGTCTCGCGCGCAGCCGTGGCCGTGGGAGCGGATGGATTGATTATTGAAGTTCATCCCTGTCCAGAGCGGGCGCTTTCAGACGGGGCGCAGTCTCTGGACTTCGCTGGATTCGAGAAGGTAATGAAGGCTATTGCAGAGCCGCTGCGACGGGCTGCAGTGCCGGCGTAGAGGCCCAAAGCCGGGCTGCGCCCGGCGGACAGCTGAGGGCGGCTGTCCCACATTTTGTCTACTCAGACATCAGACCTGCTCGAGCGATCTTTCTTAATGGGCGGCTGGAGCTTTGATCTGCATTGCGGGGTCGCCCAGCAGATTGTAAGTCTTGCGAACAGCGAGATCGGTGATGCCCGATTTTGCTTTCACAATGGCGTCTCCCAAGGCGGGTTGCGGCGGAGTCATGGCGCTCTGCACAACCAGCTTGTCGAGATTCGTTTGCGGCCCTGCCTGGTTGAGGCCGCTCGAAGCTAAGACTGCGACTGCTCCTCCATTCGGGGCGAGCATGAGCGTGACTGCCAGCGGCTCGTCGTAAACATCCTGGAAGAAACCATTCAGGCAATCCATGATGAGGAAGACGGGCAAGGAAGAGCCGTTGGTCAATGAATTCGCAACGCTGTTGTTGAAAAGATTGTCGCCCGACCATTGTTCTTCGGAACCGTGCCCCGCGTAATTCACCAACAACTGCCCAGAGTTAATGGCGGAGAGGATCTCCTGCTGGGCCTGCGGTATGGTCATGGTGCCGGCGAAAACATCCGTGACCTGCATGGTAGAAGGCAGCTGCTTCTGCACGAACGTGCTGTCCTGCGTAAAGTCTATGGTGTCGTTCACGTCCGCCACCATGAGGGCCTGTGAGGTCCAGGGGCCGTTTGTGGATTGACCTTCATACGTTGCGATTTTGTTGGCCACGAGCTCCGCTTCGGCTGGAGTGCTCACGGGAAGGCGTCCGGTGGCGATGGTAGGCAGGCCGCTATCGTTGAAGTCGGAGAACCAGTCGTCAGATGCGGTCACCAACATGCTTGTTGGCACGATCTTCGTTGGAACGAAATCCAGATGGCCGAAGCCGAGGTAGTCGCGCGGGTCTAGCGACGCCCGGCCGTTGAGCAACAGGTAGCGCGGTGCAGTGTGCCAGGTCTTAACCGCAGTGCGCAAGAACTCTCGGATGGCGTATGGGCTGTGCTGGCCGAATGTAAATTCATCATACAGCTGGTCCACTGGGACAACGACGGCTGATTTGCCTTGCTTCTCGTGCGCCTGAATCAGCGGAGTAAGAGCGCCGGCGAAGTCCGCAGGGGAAACCATTACGATCTCGCTGCCACGTTGAGCGCTATGCCAATGCGAAGGATGGTTCTGGCGAATTCCCATCGCTGATGCAACTCGGTCCTGCGCCACGGCGAGCAGCGTGTGTCGAGCCGAAGCGGAAGGCGCGCTGGTCGACCATGGAACCTGCACCACGATTGCATACTGGCTCGGATTTGAAGCAGTTTCAGATACGATTTGAGGAGTCAGCGCCACAGGCTGGCCCGGGTTCGTGATATCCAGCACTGCTATGGGATTTTGAGCGAAGCCCGAAACTTTCAGTTCATCTCCGGGTCGCCCCGAGAAAATCAAGCTGTCAGAGTCTGCAACGTAGGTGTGGGGATATGTGATGCGGATCGACTGCACCAGGCTGAGATCGTATTCACCGTCCTGGGAAGTGAACGTTACGGTATTGTCTCCTTCTTGTAGCAGGCCAGGCGGCAATGTCACGCTGAACGTTCCCTTCGCTTCTCCCGTAAATGTGACGTCGCCCAGGGTCGTACCGTTCAGCGCGACGGTTACATCATGCGGAATGGCAAGAATGATGCCTTGCAAAATCAGTTCCAGCTGCGCGGGTTCGGCTGCGGTTTGGTCGATGTGAGACGCGTGCACGATCTCGTCAATGGACGTAGAGGAAATTATCGGGCCGAAGAAATTATTGCCGTTCGAGGTAGTCAGCGCCGAGAAGTAGGTGGTATGCGGCGTGAGTTCGACGGTGAATGGGAAGCTGGCCGGAGGCTGGTTCGATGCGGTGGACGGCGGAAGTTGCTGAATACGTGTGCCCTGATTTTCGCCGACAGCGAGCCAGTAGATTCGGGTACCGGAATACACCGTGTCGATTCCGGTGCCGTAGAAATTAATTGCCGCCTGCGGGCCAAACCCTCCGGAACCGGCGGTTGCGCCGGTAATTTGCATGGGCTGTTCGATCGCCTCGGCATAGAGATGGAGCAATGCCGGATCGACGTTTGGATCCAATCCCGCCGCAACTAGTTCCGGTTGCGTCACCTGATACCAGCCTTCGTGCTTCACCAAGATCTTCACCGCCGGATTTGCCGCCAGCTCAAATTGCTTTTGATATTGTGCAGGCGTGGGACGTACAGACTGCGAAATATTCTCACGCGGGTGGCTTGTCTCTCCGATGGTCGCTGCAGGCTGAGCCTGATTCAGAGTTTGGCTCAGTTGATTCAACATTGGGGCCGCCGCTGGAGCCGCGTCGTTCGCAGATGGTGTACTCGTAGCAGCTTCGGCCTGCACCGGCCCGTGCAGAGTGCGAGTTCCGTTGGTGTCCACATCTTCCAGCCAATACGCGCCACTACCGGCGGGAGATGAATCGATCCAGGTGTATGTCTTCGCCGTGTGCTTTGATAAGGTTCCGCGCATCAACAGCGCCGAACCTGCGATCAGCGAAGGATTCAACTGGACGCGTTCACCGCTCTGTTCGCGGTAAACATTGAACCCAAGGTTGTGTGCTTCCTCTCCCGTCTTCCAATAGAGCACAACGCGGTTTGATCCCGCCTTGTCCTTGCCCCGCTGGGCGGCGAAATACTGCAGGCCAATTTTCGTCGCGGCTGTGATGGTTTCAGGCCAGGTGGAGGAGTTATTGGTTTGAACCGGATCAGTCTGATCCGCAATCACCGTGGCGGTATTGGACACCACGCCCGGCGCACCAGCAAGCGTGAGGATCGTAACCGTGGCAGTAGCGCCGTTCGCCATCGTGCCGAGCAGGCACGTAACCGCACCATCGGCCTCGGAGCATGTTCCAACTGTAGTAGTTTGTGACAGCCAGGTGACATCGGATGGCAGCGCATCGGTGACTATCACATTCGTTGCGCTCGCTGGACCATTATTCGTCACCGCAAGCGTGTAAGTGAGCGTATCACCGGACGCTACCGTGGGACTTGGGGTGGCTGTCTTCACGATCGCCATGTCCGCGCTGTTGGCGTTGGCCACGACGACCGTGGCCGTAGCGCTATTGCTGGTCGAGTTGGGAACGATGTTGGATGCGTTGGCCGTAACGGTTTCGGCGATGTTAGTTCCGGAAGTCGTCGCTGAATTCACCTGAAGGACCAAAGTGAAGGACGCGGAAGCGTTGAGGGCCAGACTGCTGACATCGGTGCAGGTGATCGTGCCTGCCGCGCCCACCGCGGGCTTGGTGCATATCCACCCGGCCGGTGGCGTGATGGATTGGAAGTTTGTGTTGGGCGGCGTGGTTTGCGTAAAGGTCACCGACGTAGCCGCTGCAGGGCCGTTGTTGGTCACACTCTGCGTGTAAGTAACATTGCTGCCCGCCGCTACGCTCGTCGGCAAGGCAGAATTCGTCGTAACGAGATCGGCTTCTGTATTGGTCGCGACCACATCCGAGGCGGTCGCGCTGTTGTTCGCTAAGTTGGGATCCGTCGTGGAAGAAGTTACAGTTGCTGTGTCATTGATCGCCGTTCCAGCCGGAGTTCCCGCATTGACGGCCACCGCAATCGAGAAGCTGGCTGTGCCAACGGCGAAGCTCGGGTTGGTGCAGGTTATGGTCCCGGTATTGCCGACACTCGGAGTCGTGCATGACCATCCCGTCGGAAGAGTGCCGATGGAAAAGAAAGTTGTGTTCGGCGGTGTAACCTCGGTCATTGTTGCGGTGGCCGCGGCGCTCGGCCCGGAGTTGGTTACAACTTGCGTGTAAGTAATGTTGTTGCCCGCCTGCACTGGAACCGGACTGGCGCTATTGCTAATCGAAAGATTGGCGGAATCGGCTACACCCACGACGGCCGTCGCGCTGTTGTTATTGGTGTTCGGGTCGGTGACGCTGCTGGCGATCGAGGCTGTATCGGAGATAGTAGAACCTGCGGTTGCGGTCGGGCTCACCGTCACCACAAAAGTAACGGTCGAGGAGGTGTTGAGTGCCAGGCTCGCAATTTTGCAGGTGTAGGGAGTTGTGGTGGTGACGCACGTCCAACCGGTTCCGGACAAGGACGAAAGGGTGGTACCGGTTGGAAGAGTATCTGTGAGTACGAGTGTAGTCGCGGTTGCTGGTCCGTTGTTGGTTACAACTTGCGTATAGGTGATATTCTGCCCGGCGGTCACCGGGCTCGGGCTGGCCGTGTTGGTGATACTGAGATCGGCTTCCGTGGCGGTTGCAACGCCGATGGTTACTGTGGCCGTATTGTTAGCCGTGTTGGTGTCGTGGGTAGTCGTCGCGACTGTCACCGTGTCGGTAATGAGCGTGCCACCTGTGACCTTCACGATTACGGGGAACGTGCTTGTGGTTCCGGGAGCGAAGCTGGGATCGGAACAACTGATGGAGCCGTAGTTGTACAAGTCCAACCCGCGGGCACAGGCGTGAGCGAAACGAATGTGGTGTTGGTCGGAAACGCTTCGGTAAAGCTGGCCGTGGAGCAATTGCTGGGGCCGGTGTTGGTAACGACCTGTGTGTAAGTGATATTGCCATTCACCGCAACCGGACTTGGTGTGCCGCTGTTGGTCACGGCGAGGTCGCAGGCCTCGGCGACCGGCGTCACGACGGTCGTGCTGTTGTTGGTGGTGTTGGGATCAGTAGTCGTTGAAGAGACCGTGGAAGTAGCGGTGATCGACGCAGCGGTCACCGTTGATGCAAGGTTGACAACCACGATGATGTCAGCCGACGTTCCCGAGGCCATGCTGGGGTCCGTGCAGGTCACGTTGCCGGCTGCTCCTACTGCGGGCGTTGTGCAGGTCCAGCCCACTGGAGCGGAGACCGAAGCAAAGGTGGTGTTGGCGGGAGTCGCTTCTACGAACTGGGCGTTGGTAGCAGCTGCGGGACCGTTGTTGGTGACGGTCTGCGTGTAAGTGATGTCATTGCCGGCAATCACGTTGAGCGGTGTGGCGACCGTACTCAGCGCGAGATCAGATTGCGTTGCTGTAGCTACTACGTCGGTAGCCACGGCGGAATTGGCGCCGAACGCCTGATTGGTCGCGTTCACCGTAACCGTGTCATTGATGACCGTTCCGCTCGCCGTTCCCGCATTGACTTTCACGATGAACACGACCGTACCGCTGGTTCCAGCGGGGGCGGATGCGCCAGTACAGGTTGTCGTGCCGGTTGCGCCCACAGCGAGCGTCGGTGTGCACGTGGTGCCGGGCGGAGTGGAGATCGATACGAATGTCGTGTTGGGCGGAGTTGTATCTGTAAGTGTTGGTGCGGTGGCTGCACCGCTGCCCACATTGGTGGCGACCTGCGTGTAGGTAATGTTGTTGCCTGCAATCACAGGATCGGGTGAGGCCGAGTTCGTGACCGTCATCTCCGCTCCAGCGGTGGTTCCAACCACCTCGAGGCGGAGGCAACATTATTAGCCGAGTTGGGATCGATCGCCGACGAGCTCACCGTAGTGGTCCCGGTGATGACCGTGCCGTTCGCGGTCCCAGAATTCACATTCACTACCATCGAGAAAGTGGCCGCAGTGCCTCCAACCATATTCAGGTTGGTGCAAACCACATTGCCGGTGCCGCCGACGGGGGGAAGGGTACAAGTCCAGCCCGCCGGAGCCGATAGCGAAACAAAAGTTGTATTTGCCGGAACCGCTTCCACGAGCGTAGCGTTGTCGGCGGCGCTGGGGCCGCTGTTAGTGACAAGCTGCGCGAATGTGAGGTTAGCGCCCGCGGCCACCGGATTGGGCGATGCGGCGTTGGTTACACTCAGGTCGGCACTGGAGACGACGTTAGCCGTGTTCGTTGCGGTATCATTCGCGAGATTGATCTCGCCTCCGCCGCTGACTGTAGCGGTGTTGGTCACGGTAGAGGGCGCGGTCTGCAGCACGTTGACATTGATGATTATCGATGGATAGGTGCTGGTCCCAGTGAGAGCGGTGGAATTGGTGCAACTTACGGTCTGCCCTGCAATCGAGCACGACCATCCAGCGCCGGTACCTGCGGTGTTAATCGGAGTAAGGCCCACGGGCAAAGTATCGTTGACGGTTACGGTGCCGCTGGAAGGGCCGTCCGGGCTGATGTTTGAGACCGGGATGGTATAGCTTGCCGTTGAGCCGCGCGTGAAGATCCCCGAGTTGTTCTTGGCCAGAGTCATGTCAGGAGTGCACTCTGCGCCGGACTGCGTACCGGAAGTTTGCGAAATCGATTCGTTAGTAGCGCTGGTGCCAGCAGCGCCGTTCGTGGCGCCGTAGGTCACACCCGGATTCTCGGTCGTACCGCTCGTGCCTCCAGTAACGCTAAGACTGGCCGGGGTGCCGGAAACCAGCACAACGCCGCCACCTGCACCGCCGCCGGGGCCGTGTCGATTCCCGAGAGTGTAGGGGTTTGAGGCCCAGGCGTCGCCGCCATTTCCGCCATTGGCTTGCAACGTGAGGCCACTCTCGCCACCATTGGCGGAAAGAACAACGATGGTGCCGCCGGCCCCGCCACCACCGCCGGCATCATTGGCCGTGAGGTTATACGCATTGACTCCGTTCGCCGTAAGGGTCGCGGTGCCACTCAGCGCGTAGGTGCGAATGATGATGATGCCGCCACCGGTCGCTCCGCCGCTGGCTTGATTGTCGCCGTTGGAGTTGTTGCGAGTACCGGCGCCGCCACCGCCACCCATGGCGACGCGATTAATCGTCGCGGGAAATAACGCGCCGCCTTCGCCGCCTACACTCAGATTGTTGTTCCATGAATCGCCGCCAAAGCCACCGGCACCGCCGTTACCACCACCGCCGCCGCCGGCGTTCATGTCATTGCCACCCGCCGATGCGGTTGCAGGATCGCCGTCGGTGGCACCACCACCAGCATTGCCCGGCGCGCCTCGTCCCATACTGCCATCCAGATTCGCGGTTGCAGTGCCGGTTTGTGCAGTTCCGGCAGCATTGGTGAGGGTTAGCGTAGTAGCAGTGGACGCCGTTGATACGAATCTTCCGTTGTTGGCAGCGTTGGCAAAACCTCCCACCACAAAGGTGTAGCCTGCCCACGCATTGGCTGCGCCGCCGGTAATCGTTCCGGTATAAACGGTATCGCCGCCGCCGGCATTCGCCACGGACGTAAGAGTTAGTGCGCCGGCGGCGCCGCTGGGATATCCAGTGCCTGTCGCCAGAAAAGTTCCACCGGATTCTACCCAGGCTGGAGTTCCGGCGATGCCCTCTCCTTTTGGCGCATCCCATCCGGGCTGACCATCTGCCGCCGGATTGTAGGTAGCAGGAGCCGGCTGTTCGTAATCGGTGGTGGCTGGAAGGATAGGCGGAGCTGGATTTGGAATGCCGCTTAGCTGCATTCCGGCACCGCCACGGAAGCCGAGGCCATCTACTGCCACGGTCGCGCCGTTCAGTGTGAGAGTGCTCGAAGTATCGAGGACGAGCACTCCGCCGGTGGAACCATTCCAGGCGAGAGCCGTTGGCGGCGTGGTCGCATTGAAAGTTGCGGTGGTGTACTGCGGGACCACGATTACCTGGTAGGTGCTCTGCCCCGCGTTGCCGGTTGCGGCGGAAGCGTGATAGGCAAAGACCGTCCCTCCGCCGAGGCCTGCGCCCGATATTATGACCGAACCGCCGCTTGTGGTTACATTCGATTGCGCAGTGACAAACTCATAATCCCCGGCGCTGTTCAGTGAGGTGAAACCCTGGCCCGTGTAACCGTTGCCATACGCGACATTGTTCGAGTCATTGATGCTGGCATCCTGCATCTGGATGATCAGCAGAAGATTGCCGACCGCGATCGCAGATCCTCCGCCGGTCGCGGTGCCCACGGGAATCGAGGTTGCTCCCGCGGCTACGCTCGCCGTTCCCGGATAGTAAGTATTCACGGTGCCGGAGACGCTATTATTGGGCACTGCCTGTGTAACTGTGGCGCATGCGGGTGATTGCACGGTAGCAACTGCGGTGAATGTGTTGTTGGCAGTATCTTGATCGGGCGGTACTCCGGAATCAGACACGACAGCCGTATTGGCATACGAGCCTGCCGCGCTCGCGGTCTCGACCACTGTGACAGTGGCATTCGCTCCGCTCGCTAGCGTTCCAATCGAGCACGTGACCGGATTGCCGGTGGAAACGCAACTGCCCACGCTTGGCGTCACCGAAACCAACGTCATTCCTGAAGCCAAAGTGTCGGAAAGACTAACGGCATTCGCCGCGGACGTTCCGCTGTTGGCGATCGTGATGGTGTAAGTGGTATTCGATCCCAGAAAAACTGCGCTGCCGACGCTGGTGGTGACTCCGAGATTGGCTGCGGTGGGATTGATGGACACCGCGCCCAACGACCAGTTGAACGTTGCATTAGTGGTCGCCGTAGCAGTGCCGGTTTGCGCAACCCCGGCGGTGTTAGGGCACGTGAGCGTCGTCGCCGTCGAGGCGGTGCACGTGAAGGTTCCATTATTACCCGCGTTGGCGAATCCGGCGATGACAAAGCTGTCACCGGCGAAGCCATTGCCGGTACCGCCAGTGATGGTTCCCGTGTAGACCGTGTGGGTTGTGGCGCCGGTCGTCACGGTTGCGGTTCCGGGATCAGTTTCAGCAACCGAGGCTTTGTTGTTGACCGTGAGTGTAGTTGCCGAGGACGCAGATATAGTGAACGTTCCATTGTTGGCAGCGTTCACGAATCCGGCTATCGTGACAGCATCGCCGTTGAACGCGTTACCGGCGCCGCCGGTGATCGTTCCCGTGTATACCGTGCTGGTCGTCACCGTGGCCGTTCCCGCGTGCGTTTGCGCAACTCCAGCGTTGTTGTTGAGGGTTATCGTGGTCGTCGAGGACGCAGTGCAGGTGAATGTACCGTTGTCGGCGGCTGTAGTGAAACCGGTCACTACTACGGTGTCGCCGACGTATGCGTTCGCGCCGCCACCTGTGATTGTTCCCGTATAAACGGTGTTGCCGCCACCCGCATTCGCGACTTTGGTAAGAGTGAGGGCGACAGTCGTAGGTGCAACATTGGTAAGATTGAGTGTGACAGTTTTGCTGGGTGCAGCGGACGTGAGATTGAGGGCTCCGTTGAAACTTTCAGAGATGGGCACACTGGGAGCGCCGGTTCGGCTGCTCGCGGTGCCGACTACATCCTGAGTAGCATTCGAAGTGCCGCCGCCGGAGGCTACATTCCACTGCGTTACCTGGGGACCATTTACTGTGATCGCGCCCATTCCGACAGCAAGCGTGTCGAACACCATCCCATTGATTACGCTTGGAACATCGAGCTGAGAGTTAGTCGCAGCCGCTCCATCTGCGTCAACGAACGATCCCAGCGGCACGGTCTGATCGACGTCAGTGAACACAGTCGCTCCCGCGGTCACGCCGACGGTCGCAGCGGTGGGGACATTGACGGAAACAATGATCGGCAAGTTCGTTCCGGATAGAGGATTGAGCAGATACCACATTTCCATGCGACGCGTGTTTCCGGCGTCGTTGTGCGCGCCGACGAGGGTCAGAGCTGTGCCGTTGTAAGTTACTCCGGTCACGGCAGTCGAAGGGCTGTTCGCGATATTCATGGAAACGCCGACGAGCAGAGCTCGATTCGCGGTGGCTGACGTGGTGTGGGTGATGGTAAGGGTCTTCGTGCCCGCGCCCACCAGATCGGCAGTGGCATTCGTGCTGGGGCTGGTATCGACCAGGACTTGCGCTTGGGAAGAAGTTCCAGCCAGGAGAAACAGAATCAAGCCGAGCGCGCCGAACCATGCATTCGTTCGATTGGCTGCACCGGATGACCGCACCGCTCTGCGGAGCAGCTTGCCTGCTACGGATTGTCCACGGGCAGCGGCTTGCAAAAGTTTGCTGCCGATTCCTTTTAAATTAGTACGCACAAATTTTTTTCCTAACTTGACCTCTTTAGTGAGCACGATGCCGAGAATCTGATCGCCACTCACAGGAGGATCGTTTTGCAGCCCGCAATCGCCCCGAGTAATAAATAAATTCTTAGAATGATCGGTAACCACAAGGCGATGAACCCGGAAGCCGCTATGACCTTTCGTAAGTACAATATCGCCCTTCCGTAATTTGCTCACGATTACGGGAGTAACATGCACAATCTCGCCGTCGCGAATGCAGGGGGACATGCTGGCGCCGCGGGCCTCGAAACGCACGCTGAATCCGGCATTCAGCAGCTCGCGGCTGAGGACCTCGAAGCTGGCTGAATCGTGTTGGTGATCAGACATGGGTGGATGCCGCGGTGTGTTGAGTACTTGATCTTGTGTGTGATTTTCGATGTGAAGCTTTTGGGTGACGTGGAGCCTTTGGGTGGCATGGGGCCTTTGGGTGGCGCAGCGCTTTCAGCGCTGCGGCATGGGCGCCATCGAAATGGGCTTTAGCCCCTGAGGTGAACATTTCTTCGCAAAAGAAGCTTTTCGGAAGCTCCCGAAGAGAATTCTGCAGAGCATCCGGAGGACCCCAGCGGCTAAAGCCGATTTGTAAATAAAACTGGTAATCGCAGCGCTGAAGCGCTGCGCCACCCAAATCCACTCCTGCGGCTGAATCTCGCGGCAGCTCGCTAGTCATTAAATTGGAGAACTTTTTCCACGGCGCGCTCGTCGGGCTCGAAAGAGTAGCGATAGCACGGAACGGAATCCGCAACCCGCTCCAGAAAGCTCAGCGCGGAATCCACATACTCGTGGCTGTGAAACGGCACAAAACTGCGCGCGAATAATTCCGCGACCATCTGGCTGCGGGTGAGGCGTGTGAGCACGTTGCCGTGACCGTGCTCCAGCACGAAGATGCGCTGCAGCGGAGCGCGCTGCGGGAGCGCGAAGCATCCCTCACCATGCCAGGGAGTGCCGTACATGAAGATCTGCCTCGGATCGTCGCCGCGCCGCAATTCACGAGCCGGGCTTTCACGAACGATGATGCGGTCGTCGCTGAGGATGTCTACGTTGTGCAGCGAAGTCCACAGCCGCGCAGTTGTACTCTTCCCTGCCCCAGAATGGCCGACGAACAAGTTGCTCGCACCGTCGGGGCCGACGATGCCGACGCCGTGCAGCTCGATGGCGCGCTCCTGGGTTAGGCGGTGCATGATCAGGAGTTCGTCCAGGGGATATTCAAGAGGATCCGCAACTTCGCGAGAGTCAGCGAAATATTCTTTGCTCATTTGGAGCGTTGCCCGGCGGAATTGGCTGTCTACAAGGAACCGCTTGTAAGGTCGTTCTTCGACCGCTGGAGTGCTGAAATCAAATTCAAATCCGTTCCGTCCTTCATACAGACGCCATACAGCACCCGAATCAAACAACCGACGACGTCCTAGTGATGAAGAGAGATTGGCAACCCACCGGACCCTGATACTTAGATCGACATGAGAGGATTCGACCTGAACGCGGAATGGCTCTAAGGATCGATCAAACGCAACGTCTGTGATGCGCTCACTTTCAATCTGCACCAATGTACCGCCGACGCGGAACAGACTCAAGTGCTCTGCTTGCGGCTCATCAAACACGCTGAGGAGCGCGCTTGAAAATCTCGCGTCCTCTCCTTGCCCGACCTTTGATGCTCCCCGCATCTTTACGATCCGATCGAAGAATTGCAAAGCGGGAAGCAGGTAGAACTGCCCGGCCCGCCAGAGTTAAAGGTCTTGCAATGGCCGAGAACTGCCTCTTCAGGCCGTAGGCTGATTGTTGTCACCCGCGGTGTTTCATACGGCTTTTTGCAGTCGACCAGGTTTGATTCACGATTCATTCCCCGCTCCCCTCGCCCTCCACTCAGTGATTGGCGCAACCTCCGCAGCCACCTGCGGATGCGCCCATATTGTTCAGGATGGGAAGAACTTGCTGCGGCCCCAGCCAACTTTCCACATCTATTTCCTTAGTCAATATCCGTCGCGCTGAGTCGATCACCTCGGCGTGCCGACTGCCGCCAACGCAGAATTCGCAGTCCCCGTGCACTGGAACATCGATCCCGATTACAGCTGCACGAAGATGAGCGGCATGACAAAGGAACTCCACCGGGCTTTCCTTGTCTCCGTTTTCCATTTCCCCGTTCGCGGGGCACATCCCGCAGATCGATTGAATGCGGCATTCAGCGCACTTTGTGACTCGCGTGCGCTTGCTGACTCGCACCTCACGGAGCGAATGCTCCCACGCTTGTCCAAGGCCCGCCTGTCGAACGTCGAATGTATCCTGCTGGGAGATCACGCAAATGCTCATCTCTCCATAGGCGTTGACTGCGAACGAATTTATTCCGCCCCCACAGAAATACGTGGTCTTGCTTGCTTCAACGCTAGGTGGATTTTCCAGGCCGTGATTTGCCAGCCTGCGGTATTCGCTCACTCCCATCGGGAAATGCATATCGATGGCCACGACTTCTTCCGGTGTAAGCCGGACTGCGAGAGGGCTTTGGGAACAGTCAATACGAGGATTGATTTGGCCATCGCACTTGAACTCAACGTCCAACAGCTCTTCAGCAAACTGCTTCATTGCAAAAATTTCGTGCTTATTAATCGTTGTGGCGACCGTCTTCAACTTGAGCGGTAAGCCCCGCTCACGTAGTAGTTCGATTCCACGCAGGCATCGGTCGTACGAACCTGGTATCTGCGTCAATGCTTCGTAGGTTTCTTTTGTGCGGCCGTAGAGCGTGATCTCGATGGCAAACGGTGGCCACTCCACCAGATAATCCGCGATCTTTTCGTTAATCAGCGTTCCGTTGGTGAAGAGGGTAATCAGGAAACCTTTTTTCTTGGCGTAGGTGTAGATCTCGAGAAAATCTTTGCGAGCGAAAATTTCTCCGCCGGTGTAGAGGAGCCAGAAGCACCCCATCTCGACCAGTTCGTCGAGCATGCGGAAGTGTTCTTCCGTGGTCATTTCGCGGCTGCGGGCATCCTGGTCGCCCATGGGAAGATTGTTGTAGCAGTGCTGGCATTCGAGCGGACAGCGCCGCGTAACTTCGATTGAAACCTGCATGGGCGCACGCTGACCGGACTGGCGTTGGTGCAGGTCTGCGCTGAATGCCCCGTAACTCAGTTGTTCCATGGGTCCCTGATTCTCTTGTCGTAACTGTCGATCGTTACTTGCGATTAGACTATCCCGCTGCTTGCATTTCCGTTTGCACCGCTGAATCAATCGCGGCCATCGCAACTCCCGGACGGGCTTCGACTAATCCCACCGAGAGCATGTCGTTCAGAAATTGCATCACATCCCGTTCGGCTTGCTCTTGCTCAACCGCGTACTCGTTCTCGACTGTGGTGATCAATTCGGAAAGTCCCTTCGGAGTTTCCAGCGATTCCCAAATCAGAGAGCCGGTTTGGTTGAAGCTATAGATCGAGGCTAGGTCGCCGACTTTGCCGCGCACGGGAACGATTAAGGTTTCTCCGGCTACGCGGCGGGAGACGACCGATTGTGACCGCACAAAAACCTGCTCTGCATGCGGACTTTCTTGTGATTCCGTTTTTCGTAACGAGATTGTTTGCATAGAAATATGGAGGAACTTGCGCTTCCTCTTTAGTAGTTCGATTACCGCAGAACGCAACGTATAAAGCAATTGCGCCTTTGGGCGGAGGTATTCGGTTGGTTATCAGCCTTGCTGGTTCCAAACTATAGACGCGACAAAGGTTTACAGCATCGTCGCAGGTTGAGATGGTCGGACAGGGGTGGTTTGGAAATAGAAATTAGCTACGAGCGAAATTCGATGCGGGATCCCTGCGGCCAAAGCCAGCTCAGATAAATAATTCACCTATCGCAGCGGTGAACCGCTGCGCCACCCAAAATCAGTTACGCCGGTAACCATGGGCCGCGCCCGATTTTGAACTATGATCCGAATGGGAGCCGCGATGAAGAAGCTGAGTTTTCTGGTTTCACTTACCAACAATGACAATGATTATCAGCAGGAGCAGGCGACTGCCGCGGAGAACGCCGGACGCCGCTTGGGCGTGGACGTCCAGATTGTCCATGCTAATAATGATGCGGTCACGCAGAGCCAGCAGTTACTGCACTTCATTCAGGGCTCAGCTTCCTCGCGTCCCGATGCTATTGTGTTCGAACCCGCGGGGGGAACTGGGTTCCCGCAGGTTGCGCGCGCTGCTGCGTCTGCCGATATTGGATGGGTCATCCTGAATCACGAGGCAGATTATCTCTCGGAGCTTCGCCGGTCGTCTAACGTGCCGGCTTTCTCTATCAGCTCCGACCACGAAGAGGTTGGAAAAATTCAGGGATTGCAATTTGCAGCGCTGCTGCCCCAGGGCGGATCGATTTTGTATATCGAGGGTCCGGCGAATAGCTCTGCAGCAAAGGAGCGGAGCGCGGGAATGAACCGCACCAAGCCAGCGAATATTCAGGTGAAGACCATGCGAGCAAATTGGACCGAGCAGAGCGCGTATCGCGCCATGAGTTCCTGGCTGCGATTGCGCACTTCGCAGGAAACGCATATCGACCTGGTGGGCGCGCAAGATGACAGTATGGCGGCGGGCGCGAGAAAAGCGTTCGCAGAAATAGCTGAGGGCGAGCGCGAACGCTGGCTCAAGATACCGTTTACCGGTTGCGACGGCTTGCCAAAAACCGGCCAGGCCTGGGTGCGCAGCGGCGTGCTCGCAGCGACGATCTACATTCGCCCTAATACCGACCTTGCTTTGGAAATGTTGACCGAGGCGATCCGAACCGGATCTCAACCGGCCGAAAGCAAATTGATCGCTCCCGAATCCGTGCCTTCCATTGAGGAACTCAAGAAGCGAACTGCGAAACCCGCGCCGGGCAAGCTCCAGAGCGCGGCCAGAGTTTAGGATCGGTCACGCTTCGATCGCTGGACAGCCGAAGGTTGCCCTGAGCTTATCGAAAGGCGGCTGTCCCACATAAGCATCTCAACGATCTAACCTGCCCGTGCAACCAGTTTTACCCCACCAGTCTTGGCCCATGACTCCACACACCTGAAAGCAGTAGAATTGCGAGTTCTGTTTGGAGGGCAATGTCCATGGCTGACGTTCGGGAAAAAGGCAAAGCGGCAGTTGCAGTAGAAACTACTGATGCGCAGATTGCAGTGCACTGGCGCGAAGAAGAATATTTTTATCCTTCATCAAAATTTATTGGGCAAGCGAATCTAACCGATCCCGCGGTAATGGAGCGCTTCAGCGAGAAGAATTTCCCAGAGTGCTTCCGCGAATATGCTGACATGCTGAGTTGGGACAAGTATTGGCACACCACGCTCGACACCAACGATCCTCCGTTTTGGAAATGGTTCGTCGGAGGCAAGCTGAATGCCAGTTATAACTGCGTCGACCGTCACCTCGACAAATATAAAAATAAAGCTGCCCTTATTTTTGTGCCCGAGCCGGAGCAGGAGCCGACGGTATCGGTTACTTATCAGGAATTGTATGTGCGGGTGAATGAATTGGCGGCACTGCTGCACGATTTTGCCGGTTTGAAAGCGGGCGACCGCGTCACCATTCACATGCCGATGATTCCGGAGTTGCCGGTCACCATGCTGGCTTGCGCGCGGCTGGGAGTGATCCACTCGGTTGTGTTTGGCGGCTTCAGTGGAGAGGCTTGTGGCCGACGGATTGCCGATTCTGGCAGCCGAATTTTGATTACCGCGGACAGTTACTACCGCAACGGCAAATTGATGGACCACAAGGCCAATGCCGAGATTGCACTCGACGTGGCGAAACAGGAAGGCCAGTCCGTGGACAAGGTGCTGGTTTGGAAGCGGCATCGCGGGCAATATGGTTCGGCCACGCCCATGGTACCGGGGCGAGATTATTTTCTCGATGAAGAATTACTGAAATTCTCCGGACGAATCGTTGCGCCGGTTTCCATGGATGCGGAAGCTCCGCTGTTTCTCATGTACACCAGCGGCAGCACCGGCAAGCCCAAAGGCTGCCAGCACCGCACCGGCGGTTATCTGGCATACGTAACCGGCACTTCCAAATTCATTCAGGACATTCATCCCACGGATGTTTACTGGTGCATGGCCGATATCGGTTGGATCACAGGGCACTCCTATATTGTTTACGGTCCATTGTCGCTTGCAGCCACCAGCGTGCTCTATGAAGGCGTGCCGACCTTCCCCGATGCGGGAAGAGTGTGGAGAATCGCCGAGCGCCTCGATGTGGACATCTTTCACACTTCGCCTACGGCAATTCGTATGTTGCGCAAATCTGGTCCCGATGAACCCAGGAAATATAACTATCACTTCAAGCACATGACCACCGTGGGAGAACCGATCGAGCCTGAAGTTTGGCGCTGGTATCACGATACGGTTGGAAAAGGCGAGGCGGTAATCGTAGACACATGGTGGCAAACCGAAAACGGAGGATTCCTCTGCACTACCAAGCCTGCGATTGATCCTATGAAGCCGGGGAGCGCAGGCCCGGGCGCACCGGGAATTTTCCCCACAATCTTTGACGAAAATAATGCAGAGGTCACAGCCGGTTCAGGAAAAGCGGGCAACATCTGCATCCGCAATCCCTGGCCGGGGATCATGCAAACCATTTGGGGCGATCGCGATCGTTTCGTCGATCAGTACTACAAAAAATATTGCAAGAATCCCAAGAGCAAGGATTGGCATGACTGGCCGTACTTTGCCGCCGACGGTGCGGTGCTGGCTGCGGATGGTTATCTCCGTATCCTCGGGCGCGTGGATGACGTTATCAATGTCGCTGGACACCGCTTGGGAACAAAGGAAATCGAATCGGCATGTTTGACTCTGCCAGAAATTGCCGAAGCCGCTGTAGTCCCCGTTGTCGATGAGATTAAAGGTCGAGTGCCGGAGGTTTACGTATCGCTCGCGCCGGGGATCAAGCCCAGCCCTGAAATTGCTGAGAAGGTGACGAAGACCATTGAAACGATCATCGGCAAGATTGCCCGGCCGAAAAGAGTTCACATTGTTCCAGATATGCCGAAGACGCGTTCGGGCAAGCTCATGCGACGTATTCTGGCTGCGATCTCCAATAATCTGAGCACGGGCGATATCACAACCCTGTCAAATCCAGATATCGTCGAGAGTATCCGCGAAATGGTTCAGGGAAAAGGCGCGGTCGCGGTGAAGGATGGTCCGGACGATCTGAAGCAGTTCGGAAACGTGGACTGAAAAGCTAGATTCGAGTAAGCCATCCGGGCAGCTTACGTCATCTTTCTCATTTGTCTGAAAGCCAAGCGCAGCGCGTCTAATCACGCGGTTCTGCATGCAAAAACGTTGGCAATAATATACTTGACTCAGGATAGGGATTTTGCTACAGTTTGGGTATGGAACAGGAACCCAAAACCCTCCAGCAAGCCATCGCCTACTTCGCCGATCCCGAGCGGTGTTTCCAGTTCCTGAAGGCTCGGGTTTACCCCGATGGCCCGGTCTGCCCGACCTGCAAAAGGAAAGACGTTCGTTTCATCGCCACTCGCCGCATGTGGGAGTGCAAGGGCACCCACGCGAAACGGCAGTTCTCCATCAAGATCGGAACCATCTTTGAGGAATCCCCGATTCCACTGGACAAGTGGCTCACCGCCGTTTGGCTGATTGCGAACTGCAAAAACGGCATTAGCTCCTACGAAATTCACCGTGCTATCGGCGTCACTCAAAAGTCGGCATGGTTCATGCTCCATCGCATCCGAGTAGCGCTTCGCACTGGCAGCTTTGAGAAAATCGGCGGCGAAGGCAGCGAAGTGGAAGTCGATGAGACTTTCGTCGGCGGAAAACTCAAGAATATGCACAAGGCGAAACAGGCCCGCTATCGCGCGCTGTCGAGCACTGGAACTTTGGGCGGCGTCACCGGAAAGGCAGTGGTTGTCGGTTTGTTGGACCGCACCGCACGCCAGATTCGCGCTCAGGTTGTTCCGAATGTGGAACGCTTGACTCTGCAAAACGCGGTCCTCAATAGCGTAGAGCACGGAACCAACGTCTACACCGATCAGGCTCCCGCGTACCAGCGCCTGAATCGAAGCTATGTGCATGAAGTTGTGAACCATGCCGAAACCTACGTCCGGGGCCGGGTTCACACTAACGGCCTCGAAAACTTCTGGAGCTTGTTCAAGCGGAATCTTGCCGGAACTTGCGTTTGCGTTGAGCCGTTCCATCTGGAGCGTTACGTCGATGAGCAGGTTTTCCGTTACAACAATCGCGGCACTCGCGAGAATCCGCTGACCGATGCGGATCGCTTCGATGCCGTGTTGAGAAATCTAGTGGGGAAGCGTCTGACCTATAAGGAACTCACTGGGAAGGAGGGAGAAACGACGCCGTTCTAGCCCGCATCGTCTGCGTCGCGGTAAGCGTGGCGTCGTTTCGCTCGATTCGTAGACCAGTCACGTTTTCTGGGCTGTGATTTTTCCGCTTCCAGCTCTGCTTTAATTTTGGAGTGCGGAACTGACAGAAGTTTGTCGAGTAATTTTGTAAAGTTGCCGAACTCACCTGTGGGATTCTTCGCGGGAACCTTGGGGTGATTCGCCATATTCGTGTGGCCGTGCGTTTTTATCTTAGCACGGGAGTGCATACGTGTATGGCAGTGGGTGAGTTCATTTCCACTTTGGCGGACATTCATACTTGCTACGGACTCAGAACTAGCAAGGAGAAATTCCAGATGGCAGTCCTGACCGCATATTTCGATGAAAGCGGAATTCATGATGACGATCCGAGGGAAAATCATTGCTGCGTAGTAGCTGGATATATCGGAAATTCTGACCAATGGCACGCCCTGGCGGCGGAGTGGATTCCGGCGATTCGACCTCGCAAAAACCTACACATGAAGAAGCTGCGTTGGAACCAACACCCAGAGCGAATCGCTCCGCTTCTAGCGCGCTTGGGGCCTCTCCCTGAGAAATACAATCTTCAGCCCGTTCAGGTATGGGTGCGCTGGTGTGATTACAAAGCCGTATTTGGACAATCCGACGATCCGTTCATGGAGCCGTATGTTTTGTGTGCCAACATTTCGATCATCACCTCGTTGCTTGAATTTCTTCCCGACGATGACAGTATCTATTTCATCTTCGACAGGCAGGAAGGACTTCGCCGCGAAACCATGGAAAAGGTGCGAGATGTTAATTACGAATGGCTTGGCATAGACAAAAGGGTGTCAGGTATTGATTTTATTTCGCGAGAAACAACCGTCTGTTTAGATCCAGCGGACTACCTCGCCTTTATGTCGCATGAACAAGCTCTAGAGCCGGAATCTCAAAAATCCAAACTAGGTAAATCCATTTTCGATGGCAGGCCAAGCGTTGGCGGCAAGTTCGCACTTCCTCAGTTGCGATGGTTCGCTAATGAAGGGGTACGCAAATCTAAAGACAAGTTCCCGGTAGAAGAAATCAGAAACCTGATGAAGCTTCCATATTTTCGTGGTCCTAAGAAGTAGGGCGTATAATTCGCGGCGCTATGGAGGACGAATCCCTAGAGAAACTTCTTCAAACTCTTGGCTGAGATGGTCTTCAGTCTCGACAGAGACTTTGCCGACATGAAGGCGTCTATTGCCGCGCTGAAAGCAGTTGCCGCAAGCCAACTAAATCCGGGTGATCCCTCAATTGGAGCAGAGCATATTGGCAAACTTGAGAGAGTGGCGCGCGAGGCTGATTCCACCGCAGAACAGCGAAAACAAATTGCCGACGTAATCGACACAATAAAGCTGATCCAGAAGCACGGCTCCCACGATTCTTAGCTTTCTTCCCTGTCACGGCTTTTCCAGTGTGCAATTTACTTCCTCCTGAGTCAACTATATTATTGCCAAAACGTTCATCTTGACAAGGTGAATCTTCCAGTGGAGAATTATCGCCGCTTGGGTGGTGTCTTTTGTTGTACTCTCCATCGGGCTTCTCGTTTCCCCCCACGAGTGTGACCTTCGAAACTCTGTGACATACGATTTCGCGGCAGGATTTCGCCTGCGATGTGAGTGCGGGCAGTGTCGAGCTTAGGTTTGTCTGCGCCGCTGAAGGAAGTTTTTAAGCGGTAGGCGTCGTCGTGGGCTTTGTCTTTCTTACAGGGGATACACAATTTCCAAGGAGGAAAATATGAGATTTTCTGGTCTTTCGCGGGTATCTATCATCGGCACGTCGCTGGCGATTCTTCTTCTGAGCGCGGTTACGCTCACCGCCAAGGACGGGCGCGATTTTGCCGGATCTTATAGCTTCACTGAAGTGCAGGAGCAGGGCGGCAGTGTGCAACTCACGCTGCATGTGCGGATGTTCAACTACAGCGGCGCCGATATTAAGGCGCCTATCGTGACGTTGCGCGAAGGTATTTCCGGCGTAGGCTTGTTGGGCACATTCCCAGCGGTCAAAACCTGGTACAAAAACCGCGAGGTTGAACTCAGCCAGCAATTCACCGTCCCCAAGAGTGATTATCGGGATTGGTTGCGGCCACCGGCGCAGCCCAACGTAGTCATCATCTATCAGGACGCCAACGGGCAGACCTGGCAGAAGGGCGTTCAGATGAGTCCGCGGCCTACGCTCTAGCACGGCGCGGAGAATTCGCTCGACTAAGCTCGCTCCAATAAAAACACGAATACGAAAGCACTGATTTCCTGGAGGATCACATGCGTCGCTTAACGACAAGATTGGTTTTTATACTGGCCACCCTGGCGCTGAGTTTGTCCGCGCTGGCGCAGCAAGATGTAATTTCTACGGCGGTCGGAGGTGGGCCAAACGACATTCCTGCCCTCGACTCGAACCTTTATAACCCGGTTTCGGTTGCCGTCGACGGCTCCGGCAATTACTACGTTTCCGGCTATTACCAGAACCGTGTGTTCAAAGTGAACTCGAGCGGAACGCTGACAGTGCTCGCCGGCTCCGGCGCACAGGGCTTTAGTGGAGACGGAGTGACGGGCGGCGCTGCGAACGCCAACTTGTATCATCCCTTTGGCATCGCGGTCGATGGTTCGGGCAATGTATACGTCGCAGACCAGGGTAATTGCGTGGTCCGCAAGATCGACTCGACCAACACCATTAACACCATCGCTGGCATTGGCAATTCGTGCGGCTACAGTGGCGATGGCGCCAAGGGCACAGCCGCACAAGTTTACAATCCCAGCGGCGTCGCTGCCGACGCCTTCGGAAATCTCTTTATCGCCGACACCAGCAACTGCCGCATTCGCAAGCTGATTCTTTCCAGCGACATTATCAGCACCTATGCCGGCAATGGCACGTGTGGCTACTCGGGAGATACGGGCGCTGCAACTGCAGCCGAGGTCTACGAGCCCTACGGAGTTACCACCGATACCACCGGCAACCTGTATATCGCGGACACCGACAACTACGTAGTCCGTGAAGTGACCAAGTCTTCGGGGAAAATTAACACGATCGCCGGCAACCATACCTACGGCTTCCTCGGCGATGGCGGCGCGGCCACGAGCGCCGAATTAACTAGTATCTATCAGGTTGCGGTGAGCGGCACCACCGTCACCATAGGTGATTACAACAACCAGCGCGTCCGTCAGTTCACCATCGGCGGCAACATTACCACGGTGGCGGGCAGCGGGACAGGAGGGTTCTGCGGTGATGGTTCAGCCGCCACCAGCGCCTGTTTGAACGGTCCCAGCGGCGTCGCCATTAACGGCTCCAATATCTATATTGCTGACCAGAGCAACTATCGTATTCGTAAGTTCACCGTCGGCGGCGACATCAGCACCGTCGCCGGCAATGGTAGCTACAATCTGCCTACGCTTTTGAGCGGAGAACCGCCGAGCGGCGTCGTTCTTTACTATCCCATCGGAGTGTATGGTGATCCCTCCGGAAATATATTCGTGAATGACACCGACGATTACATGGTGCGGAAATTCGTCAAGTCTTCCGACCTGGTGAACTTCTTCGCAGGAACCGGGACCGCAGGCTACACCGGAAACGGAGGTCTGGCTACCGCAGCCGAACTTAACGCAAACGACGGCGTAGCTCGCGACAGCGCCGGCAACATCTACATTGCTGACACGAACAACCACGTGATCCGCGAGGTCGCGGCCGCCACAGGCGACATCAGCACGTTCGCCGGAACCGAGCGCTGCGCGTTTAGCGGTGACGGTGGTCCAGCCACGAGCGCCGAACTTTGTTACCCGTCGGGCGTCTTCGTAGACAGCAAGAACAACGTCTACATCGCCGACACTTACAATCATGTAATCCGCAAAGTAACCGCTGGTACCATCACTACCATCGCCGGCATTGGATCACGTAGTGGTTATTCCGGAGACGGCGGCCCAGCGACGTCCGCGCAGCTTTACTATCCGTATGGCGTAACCGTTGACGGCTCGCAGAACGTCTATATCGCGGATACCAATAATTGCCGCATCCGCGAAGTTTCCGCTGCAACCGCTGTCATCAACACGGTTGCCGGAAGTGGCAACTGCACTTTCACCGGAGATGGCCCAGCCACCGAGGAGGCCCTGTACTATCCCTACGGCATCCGCGTGGATGCTAACGGCAATCTGTTTATTGCCGACACCTACAATCACCGGCTGCGTTGGGTAAGCACATCTGGCTTGATGACCACGTTTGCCGGGACCGGAACTGCCGGGTATAACGGAGATGGAGAAGTGGCCACCAGCGCGGAGTTTTATTACCCGACTGGGATTTCCGTCGATGCTTCCGGCAACTTCCTGGTCGCCGACCAATACAACTTCCGCGTCCGAGGCGTCACCGCCTTTGCCGCGCTCAACACGTCCACGGGCAGCGCCAATTTCGGCCTGACCAGCGTCGGCTCTGTGAGCGCTCCGCAGACGATCACGCTGAGCGCCGTGGGACCGCTAACCATCTCCAATATCTCCGTGAGCGGCGCCTTTAGCGAGACTGACGACTGCCCGGCAAGTTTGCCGAACGGCACCACTTGCACCATGTACGTTTACTTTGTGCCCACGGCATCGGGCAACGCCACGGGCACAATCACCATCAACACCAACGGCTTTTTCCATGCTGTTTCAACGATTTCGTTAGCAGGATCTGCATCGGCGATCACCGTCGCAGGTGCACCGCTGAGTTTCGGTAACCAACTGGTCAAGACGACGAGTGCAGTTAAGGCGGTCACGGTCACTAATGCCGGCACGACCGCGATTACGATGGGCGCGATCACCTTGACAGAGACCACCGATTTCGCCATCAAGACCAATACCTGTCCGGCTTCGGGCGCTAAACTGAACGGAGGAGCGAGTTGCACCATCAGCCTTACCTTTACTCCGGCATCTACCGGGGCCAAGAAGGGCACGGTCGTCATCAACGACGGTGATCCCAGCTCACCGCAACTGGCAGGCGTTACGGGGACCGGCATCAGCAACGTGACTCTGAGCCCGACTTCGATTACGTTTGCCAACACTGCCATCGGTGTATCGAGCCCCGCAACCACGATTACCCTTACCAACAACACGGGAGTGTCCCTCACCTTGAACACTCCGGCAGTTACGGTGACTGGACCGTTCGTCAGTACGACGGCCACCACCTGCACACCTGGTCTGGTAATCGCGAACCTGGGCACCTGCATCATCGACGCGGCGTTCAGGCCCAAGGTAGCCGGTTTTGCCACGGGCACGATCAGTGTGGGCGATACCGATGTGACCAGCCCGCAAAGTGTCGCTCTGCAAGGAACCGGAAGCGACATCAAGTTCGTTCCGGCTTCCATCACCTTCGCCACGACGCCCGACGGCACCACCGTTTCAACAACCGTCAGCGTCACCAACGTCGGCACGACCACCGTTACTTTCACGGGTGCGGAGATCTCCGGCGCTAACGCCGCGGACTTCGGCGAAAGTTCGGGCAATCCGCCCTGCAGCGGATCGCTCACGGCCGCGGCTACCTGTACGTTCACCGTTACTTTCGACCCGAGCAAGGTTGGAAAGGAAATCGCAACGTACAAGCTGTATGACAACAGTCCCGGCAGCCCGCAATCTCTGGCGCTGACAGGAACTGGATCGGCAGCGGCAGCACACTAAGCTGTAGTTTTTCTGATTCACCTACGCCGCCGGGTAAATCCCGGCGGCGTGATTTTTTCAGCGAGCTCTGATCTGATGCCGACTACCTGTGATTTAGACAAGGCAGGATTTAGACAACGTATGATTTAATAGGCGGTCGACCAAAGCCCAAGCCGAGAGCCGAACTCCATGCCCACGCTGATTCCACAACCCACCCGCATACAGTCCGCCGGCAATAAACCCAAGCTCATTGACGAGTACATTGGACGCGTCAATTCCCAAACTTCATCCGCAAGCGTGGCCCACATGCGCAGCCCCACCGGATGGCTCGAACCCGGCCAGACTCCCACATTTGACGAGTTCACCATCGTCCTCAAGGGCACGCTCCACGTAGAACACAAAGACCGGCTCCCTCGATGTCGCCGCCGGACAAGCTGTCATCGCCCATGCCGGCGAGTGGGTCCGTTACTCCACTCCCCATGAAGGCGGGGCCGAGTACATCGCCGTCTGCCTTCCGGCATTTTCCATGGACACCGTCCACCGCGATCAGCCGTAGCCCGCTGCCGATGGAGACTTTCGTCCATAAGCCACGACCTGAGCGGGTTTTGACATTGCCAGGTGGAAAATCAGGGTATAATTCCGGGCGGTCCAAGTCTGCAAAGAAATTCATCGTAAAAAAAAGCTTGTGCTGCAAAGGCTGAGTAATCGCAGTTTCGACACCGGCACAAAAGCAATACATGTCCCACGGTTCTGCTTGCTATCACAACCATTGACCACTGCTCAGGAGAACACCATGAAACGTCTCGCTATGTTTGCTGTCTCTCTCGTTCTAATATTCGCCACCAGCCACCTCGCCAGCTCACAAGCCTGGGTGCCGCTGAATCATCAGCTGAGCCCCAATCTCGGGTTAGGCAATCCTCTCCTGCTGACTGACGGCACCGTCATCGCGCACGAAGCTTGCGGCGCGGGATGGTGGCGGCTGACTCCCGATCAATACGGCAGCTATATCAACGGCTTTTGGAGCCGCATCGCCTCGCTGCCCGCGGGATACTCGCCGCTTTATTTCGGTTCGGCTGTCCTGCCCAACGGCCGCGTCATGATGATGGGTGGAGAATACAATGCCGCTACTCCCGGCAACTGCCAGGGCGTGTGGACAAATCTGGGCGCGATTTATGATCCGGTCGCCAATACCTGGACGTCCGTAGCTCCTCCGACGGGCTGGACCACCATCGGTGACGCGCAGAGCGTCATCCTTCCTAGCGGAACCTATATGCAAGCCAACTGTTGCACCAAAGAGCAGGCATTACTGAATCCCAAGACCCTGACCTGGACAATCATTGGCAAAGGCAAGTTCGACGTCAACGACGAGGAGGGTTGGACTCTATTGCCTGATGGCACCGTTCTTACTGTGGACGCCTACGTCTTCGACTACCAACCCGCTGGCGTAAACTACGAGATTTTTGATCCCACAACGCGCACTTGGACGAGCGGCCCTGCCAGCGGCACAATTGTGCAGCTCTGGGATTCTTATCCCAACGCGCAGAATGCTTCGTATGAGGTAGGACCGGCTGTTCTGCGCCCCGATGGCACGGTCTTTGCCACTGGAGCCAATGGCGCCCCCGGGAAGCCCGGGCATACTTCCATCTACGACACGCAAACCAAGAGCTGGACAGCCGGTCCTGATTTCCCTGGTGACCTGGATATAGCCGACGGCCCAGCCTCGTTGCTGCCCAACGGTGATGTATTGCTGGAAGCCAGTCCGGGAATCTTCCTTCCGGGTTCCAAGTTTTTTGTTTGGGATGGAAGCACTCTCACCAACGTTACCGCCGGCAACACCGATGCGCCGAACGTTTCCTCCTACTACGGAAACATGTTGCTGCTGCCCACGGGAGAGGTTCTTTGGACTAACTTCGGCAGCGTGTGGGTGTATCAGCATGGCGGCCAACCCAACTCCGCATGGCTACCGCAGATCGCTGCTGCGCCAGGCACCGTGAAGCGCGGGCAAACCTATGTGGTTTCGGGTTTCAATTTCAATGGATTCTCCCAGGGTGCCGCTTATGGCGACGATGCTCAGGCAGCCACTAATTATCCCCTGGTACGCATCACAAACCGGGTGACCGGCGCTGTTTATTACGCTCGAACTCACGACCACAGCACCATGGCAATCGCTTACACCGCCGAAGCGAAAACCCATTTCGACGTGCCGGCGAAGATGGAAACCGGGCTAAGCGACTTGCAGGTGGTCTGCAACGGGATCGCGTCTACTCCCGTCACCGTCAACGTCGAATAAACGTTATCTGCGCTGTTCACGGAACAAACCGGGATGTGCCCGCGCTGGAATGCTGTTGGCAAAGCTGGATCAACGCAACCAGCGCGGGTATTCCCCTAGCGAAAGATACCTACCGCCTGCAACATCAATAACGTATTTTTCTGTCTCGACAACCGTGCCCCTTTTGGGAAGGCTGCGACTGCGTTGCTTCGATAACTGACGTTTCTATTTCCTCGTGCGCGTATCCTGATCGAGCACGCTCTATTGCCACATAGCCCGCACTTCTGCTGAAGAGACATGTCTCAACCCTCGATTCTCGTTTCCACGCCGTGCTTCGGTGGCATGGTTTCGCAGAACTACATGTTGTCAGTGATACGTCTGATGAGCTACGCGAGAACCGCCGGGTTTGAAGTCTCCCTCTCGGTAATAGGCTATGATGCTCTGATTTCGCGCGCCCGTAGCAGCCTGGTCGCCGCTTTTCTTGACGATCCCGCGCCCACGCATCTTCTCTTCGTCGATGCCGATATCAGCTTCGAGCCGCAGCAGGTCGAACGCTTACTCAAGTTCGATAAAGACTTTACCGGCGCACTGTATCCGCTCAAGTCGATCGACTGGGATCTCATCCCGCAACGTTGCGTCGAGCGCAGCGAAACCTTACGACAGGCCGCACTCTCTTATGTCGGGACCTTCTGCACCGAATTAGAGCGTAAACAGGAAGGCGATTTTGCCACGGCAATCTACGTTGGCGGAGGCTTTCAGCTCATACGCCGCAACGCGATCGAGCGCATGATCGCCGCTTATCCTGAAACTCATTTCACCCATGTGCAGAGCTTCCCTATGTCAGGCACGCGGCGCGAAGCAGTGCGCAGCTCTAATCTGTTTGCTCTCTTCGACTGCATCATCGATCCCAAAACCGGAGCCTATCTCAGCGAGGATTATTCTTTCTGCCAGCGCTGGCGGAAAATCGGCGGTGAGATCTGGCTCGACGCCGCCAGTAAGCTAACCCACTCCGGGCCCTACGAATTTGTCGGCGACCACTCCTCGCGCTCGTTGGAATCGACCGCGAGTTTGAAAAGCAAGCAACCCTCTGAGTAAAGTTTTGTATAGTCGGCTGCGGGAACGCTCAGTCATCCAACCCCGCCACAGTTGGAAGCTTCCAAGTACGAGTAGAAGATTGCCCGGTCGTCTGTTTGAGGACACCATGAAATCAGAAACTGGTTTGAGTATGCGCGTGTTGTCGGTCGTTACAATGTGCCTTGTCGCTCTCTGCGCAACTCGTGGCCGCGCCCAGGAAACCAAAGAAAAACTTACCCTCGAAGACACAGACCGCACCTACCTGCTGCGCCTGCCCCGAGGCTACGATCAGGCGAAGAAATATCCTGTGGTGATACTTCTGCACGGCATGAATCAGGATACCGAGGACATGGAGCGCCTGACCCGCTTCAACGAGCTAGCCGACAAAGACGGCATCATCACGGTTTATCCCAGCGCGCTGCATGGACGCTGGAACATTGGAGTACGCGCACCGGTGCAACAATCGATGTCGCGCTATCCGGGAGGACGACGTCACGGTGGCGGGGGCTATCCGGGCGGGGGTGGTGGCTACCCTGGTGGCGGCGGTGGTTATCCTGGGGGTGGTGGCGGTTATCCCGGCGGTGGTCAATCCGGAGGACAGAGCCCCAGTGAGGAACAAAATAAACCTGCGCCCGCCGATGACGTAGAGTTTCTGAATCAGATGCTCGACCAGATCACCCTGAAGGCTTCCGTAGATGCGAGCCGAATTTACGCGACGGGACTTTCCGAAGGCGGCTTCATGGCCATGCGAGTCGGCTGCGCCATGGCCGACCGCGTTGCCGCCGTTGCTCCCGTGGCTGCGGCCATGCCCAAGGCGATGATTTGCCTGCCATCGCGTCCGGTACCGATAATCATGATTAACGGTACCTCCGATCCGGTCGTCCCTCATGGTGGTGGCACGGAGCATAATCTTCAACTCCCCGTGATCTCCGTCGAGGACAGCGCCAAGGCATGGGCGCGCATCGACCGCTGCTCCGAAAAACCTGCTCAGACCAAGCTGCCCGCCCACGAAAAAGGCGTGGAGATCAAGGTCGATACCTTCAACGGCTGCCAGCAGGACGCGGCCGTAGTTTCCTACAGCATTAAAGGCGCGGGCAATACCTGGCCCGGAGGCGAGCAGTATGAAGTCGAAAACCAGGTCGGAAAAACTAGCCAGGACCTGAACGCCAACGAAACCATCTGGAGTTTTCTAAAAGTGCAAAAGCTCACAGGAAAGAGCGACTCGGAAAAATCCGAGACCGCCCCGAGTGTGAAATAAAACCTGAAGTCGAACGGTAATTACGTGTAGTGGTAAACTTTCTCTATGGCCGCCAA
Organism: uncultured Acidobacteriaceae bacterium; assembly: GCA_963838015.1. GTDB lineage: Bacteria > Acidobacteriota > Terriglobia > Terriglobales > Acidobacteriaceae > Sulfotelmatobacter. The sequence continues at coordinate 352,506 of CAWIPG010000006.1, forward strand.
GAAAAAAGCTAAGAAGAAGGCCCCCGCGAAGAAAGCCCGTACGGGACGAAAACCTTCGAAAAAACCAGCAACTCCAAAAAAATCCGCAGCGAAGAAAGTCTCTCCAAAAAAGGTCGCTCAAAAGAAGAAGGCCTCTCAGAAGAAGGCCGTGAAACGCGCACCCAAGCCTGCCGCAAGAATCAGCAACGCGTCCAGGAACGCTTCCCGGAAGAGGACCAGCGCGAAGGAGCGGATATTCGACTCATCAATCTCGACGCCGCGAAACGCGCAGGGTCTTTCCGGAGACTCAGATTCGCAGGGCTTGTCCGAGGTTGAGAGTGCGGATTCGGAAAGCGTCGGCGAACTGCTCGATGAAGGAAACACCTTCGAAGCTGAAGCTGTAAAAGGTGTGGAGCAGGCTGACGATGCGGATGGACGAGAAGTCCGAACCCGCGAGTTTCCCGAAGACGACGTGCCTCAAGAATATCTCGATGAGGATTAGGCGCGTTCCATAACGCGGCCTTCCATATCGACTACCTTGCATTACTTAGTTTTGCGAGGAGCAGCGCTTATTCGCTTCTCCAGAAGTACATGGACGGTGTCGCCAACATCTTTACCGATTGCCTGGCGAGTAGCAGCTTTCACAGGCAGCATGTGGCTGCCATCGCCTCTTGCCATAAATGAGCTCTGAAATGAGTGCCCATCGATTTTTCCCTTTACCTTCACAAGACCGCGTGTTCCAAAAAAATCACCGACTGAGGCCAGATTAAATAGGTCCAACATCCCTTGCTGGAGCTCTTTTGCAGCTTTGCGGCGAACGGCTTCGGCAGCTTTCCCATAATTCCTCCCTCACTTACTCGGATTTGAGAGAAGCCATATCGATGGAGAAGCGGTATTTCACATCGGACTTGAGCAGCCTTTCATAGGCTTCGTTGATCTTCTGGACGGGAATCACCTCAACGTCAGCCGTAATGTTGTGCTTGCCGCAGAAATCGAGCATCTCCTGGGTTTCGGCAACGCCACCGATGTTCGAACCTGAAAAACTGCGCCGGCGCATGATCAGGCTAAAGGCGTGAACGCCGAGAGCCTTCGCCGGCGCGCCGACAATCGTAAGGTTGCCGTCGCGGCGCAGCAGGTTGAGATAGGCATTGACGTCGTGATCGGCGGAAACGGCGTCGAGGATGAAATCGATGCTTTCGGCGTGCTTTTGCATCTCATCGGCATTACGAGAGACGACAACTTCATCAGCGCCGAGGCGAAGTGCGTCTTCCTTTTTGTTTGGGGTAGTGGTGAAAACAACAACATGGGCTCCCATCGCATGGGCAAACTTAACGCCCATGTGACCCAATCCGCCGAGGCCGACCACTCCAACTTTCTTGCTCTTATCGATCTTCCAGCGGCGCATGGGCGAGTACGTGGTGATTCCAGCGCAGAGCAGAGGCGCAGTCCCGACGAGGTTCAAATTCGATGGAACCCGCAGAACGAATCTTTGATCGACGACGATACTGTCGGAGTAACCACCGTAGGTGACGCCTCCGAGGTGCTTATCGGGAAAATTAAAGGTAAGCGTGAAGTTCGGGCAGAACTGTTCCATGCCAGCTCTGCACTCAGGACAGGTGCCGTCTGAATCGACCATGCAACCAACCGCCGCGAGATCGCCGGGCTTGAATTTGTTGACTGCTGAACCGACTTTGGTAATACGGCCAACAATTTCGTGGCCCGGAACAATCGGGTACACGGTGGGCATAAATTCGCTCCACTCATTCCGTACCGAGTGAAGATCGGAGTGGCAGATTCCGCAGAACAGAATTTCAATCTGCACATCGTGCTCGGTTGGATCGCGCCGCGCGATCGTGGTTGAGGCCATCGGCGAGGTCGCACTTGCAGCAGCATAAGCTTTCGTGTTGTACATGCTTCTCCCTTTCACAGACCTGTCATTTTTTCCAGCCGCTCCGGATAGCGCGCGCCTTCCACCGTAATTTTTGAAGATCGCGCTTTCGATCTCGCCGAAGATCTTCGGATGTGAGCTGGATTGCAACCGCTCCAATATTTTCTTCGAGGCGGTTTAATTTCGTTGTGCCGGGAATCGGAACAATCCACGGCTTTTGCGCGAGCAGCCATGCAAGCGCAATCTGCGCGGGCGTCGCCTGCTTTCGCTTCGCAATGCTGCCGAGCAAATCAATCAGCGCCTGATTCGCCTTGAGAGCCTCCGGGGCAAAGCGCGGCAAAGTACTGCGGAAGTCCGTGCTGTCGAACTTCGCATCTTCTTTGATCGCACCCGTCAGAAAGCCTTTGCCCAGCGGGCTATACGGCACAAATCCAATTCCGAGTTCTTCCAGTGTAGGGATTATTTCCGCTTCCGGCTTCCTCCACCACAGCGAATATTCGCTTTGCAGCGCGGTGAGCGGCTGGACTGCGTGTGCCCGGCGAATTGTTTTTGCGCCTGCTTCCGACATGCCGAAGTGCTTCACTTTGCCGGCGCGAATTAGTTCCTTCACCGCACCAGCGACATCCTCGATCGGCACATCCGGATCAACCCGATGCTGGTAGAGCAGATCGATGGTCTCAACTTTGAGCCGCTTAAGCGAGCCTTCCACCGCTTCCTTGATGTGCTCCGGTCGGCTATTGACTCCCGGCGGTGCACCCTTCATTCCCCGGGGATCCTTGTCAGGACTGACGTCGAAGCCGAACTTAGTGGCAATTACTACCTTCCCGCGAAACGGAGCGAGGGCTTCACCCACAAGCTCTTCGTTCAACCACGGGCCGTACACTTCGGCGGTGTCAAAGAATGTAATGCCACGATCCACGGCGGCATGGAGGAGATCTGTCATCTCCTTCTTATCCTTTGGTGGGCCGTAAGAAAAACTCATTCCCATGCAACCAAGACCTAATGTTGAAACTTCAAGATTGCTTTTTCCAAGTTTACGTTTTTGCATGATTTCTCCTTCTGACCGTTTCCTTTATTCAGAGAATAAAATCAAATGCTCTAAAGGCGGTAGCCCGATCCTTCCGATTTATTGCCTATTCCTCTTGTTAAAGAAATAATCGTAGGCACATGCAAGAGCGCAAGACTATGCTTAGCAAGGCACAAGAAATCCATAGCAATGAAAAAGTCCAGTAAAAACGCTGCCCTGCTATCAAATCGAGCGCGCGAATTGCGCGTCGAACTGGCTCGCAAGATTGCATCGTTCATGGGCTCCGAAGAGAATCGGGCAACGGATATTCCCGGCCTCACACTTCATCAGCGAACCGCCCCGACCGCTCGCTGTTCGATGACTTACCAGCCGGGCGTGACTGTGATCGCGCAGGGGCGCAAACGCGTAGAACTCGGACAGACCACTTTCATCTATGGCGGATCGCGATACCTGCTGACGGCGGTCGATTTGCCGATCGTCAGCCAGATCATCGAGGCCAGCGTAGAAGCACCCAGTCTAGCGATGTCGATGAAACTCGAAATGCCGATGGTTCGAGAACTTCTCAGCCGGGAAGAGATACAGTGGCCTCAGGCGGCCTCAGACAGCCCTGCCATGGCAATCGGTGAAGCCACTGCAGAATTTCTGAGTGCATGTTGCCGGCTCGTGGATCTGCTCGATACCCCGCAGCACATTCCTTTTCTAAGCGGCCTGATTCAGCGCGAGATCATTTATAGAATCCTTCGTGGACCAGAGGGGACGCGTCTGCGCGCGATTGCGACCCTTGGAGATCAAAGCCATCGCACCGCAAAGGCAATCGCATGGATCAAAACGAACTACGCCAAACCGCTGCGGGTGGAAGATCTCGCAGAAATTACCAGCATGGGCGTCTCCACGTTGCATCATCATTTTCGGGCGCTGACTGCGATGAGTCCTCTGCAATACCAAAAGCAACTTCGGTTGCAGGCCGCGCGCGGGCTTATGCTCCTGAATGGTCTCGATGCGGCCAGCGCTGCATTTGAGGTCGGATACGAAAGTGCCAGCCAATTCAATCGCGAATACAGCCGCTTCTTTGGCCAACCTCCCATGCGGGACATTCAGTCTCTTCGCTTGCCGGGCGCTCTGCCGATGGAGTCGGTGGGTAGCAGGCACGACGTCATCTGATTGTGTTACGGACTCCCACCTTTCGCCAAAAACGGCAAAGTATGGGCCACTCCCTGCGAGATAATGCTTGAGTGCATAAGAATCAGATACCAATTCTTCCAATTGTGACGAGTGGTCTCGAAAGTATAGAACTGCCTCTTCTCATCCGACCCGCCGTTCCGAATGACAATCCCAATGAAGCGTTAGTGCTATGGGGAGTGCAGTACTACACCTATTGTGTAATCGCCCATCTTCGGGTTGTGTTGAGTGGGATGGTCGAATTGCTTCGACTGGGAAACGTTCCGACTGCATTTCTTGCGCGCAGACACGTGTTTGAATGGACTGCTCATACGTGTTTGATGTCAAGAGAGATGGAGGGTTCTATCAGTAAGGGAAACTGGAAAGGAGCATGGGAATTTCAGTCTCGTGTCATGGAAGCCAATCGTTGGGTAAAGGAGCATGGTGAAAAATACGAGCCTGGAGCTGCTTACGATGAGATACCTGACTCATTGCGTGTGAAGAAGGCTCTGAAAGCTTATGAGCAGCATCAGAAAGAGCAGCAAGGGCTAAGTGATGTTGAGGATAGCTATGCCTTACTAAGCGAACACACACATCCAAATTCAGCATGTTTTAATAGCTACACGCAGATAATGGGACAGGAGGTTCGTTTCGTTCCACCCTCAACAGATTCCGCATTATTGGGTGAGGAGCGCTGCCTGATAGATCTTGTGCTGTTCTTGGATGCCTTGCTCGGGTTAGGAAAAGAAACGAACGTTCGCCGTCAGCTTCGAGCCGTCATTGACAAACTATTAGAAGCAAAGAAGAAGCATGAAAACGAGAAGCGTTAGGGTTATTCGTTTTTCGGTGGGCTTTCAGCTCTCGCTGATGAATAACCCTGCCAAATATATTCAAGAGCTTCTGGAAGCGTTTGCTGCACCACCGGCCGATCCACATGGACAGCGTTACGGGCGAAAACAAACTGATAGTGATATCCCTTGGCTGCAAGCGCCTTCGCCATATTCTCGTTGGCGACAACCCAATCATGCATGTTGTCGTGCATCACGTTGGGATTGAAAAGATCGCGGTCGCCGACTTCCATCCAAATTCGGATCGGTTTTGCCGGGCTGTTAGGGATGAGATGCTCGTGAAATTCCCAGGCGCCATGCGGCGTTTGCGGATTGCTGGGCCACTGCTGGTTGATAAATGTTCCGGAGTAAGTCAGCACGCGATGATAAAGCTCAGGGTGATACCAAGCCATGATTAGAGCACACGCGCCTCCTGAGCTGTAGCCCATGGCCACGCGGCCATCCGGGTCTTTGGTAAGTTTTACGTGAGCCCGGCTTTCGACCTGAGGCAAAACTTCGCTTTCCACAAACTCAGCAAAGACGCCGGACATCGTGTCGTACTCGAGACCGCGTTGGCTGCCCTGAGCGTCGCCACCTCCATTGGCGATGGAAACGACAATCATCACCGGGACTTTGCGTTGCGCGATCAAATTATCCAGAGCAGAAAAGAGCCTGGAATCCGGCCCATCCGTTCCGACGAGCAAGGGCGCGACACTGCCCGGAACATATTGTTTGGGGACATAGACTGCCACCTTCCGCGTATACGGCGCAGGATGGCTGGTGGTCACTACGAGCTTTGCCGGGTCTACCGGATCGACGGTTCCGAAGGTGTTTGGATCACGCGCGATGCCGGGGTAAATTTTGCTGTCTGACGAGTTCATCGCGAACTCGATTACCGTTCCCTGTGGGACATCATCGTGAGCAGACATGCCGGGGTCGGCGTTGTGCGTGGGCCCGATGATGAAATTGCCGTCTGCATCCGCGGGAGGAATTGCGCCGTCGGGCAATTCCTTCGCTGTGACATAGCCCGCACTGTGCGGGTCACGCGTTGGCGGTGTTGGCCGCGTCACTGATTGCGTGGCGGATTGCGCCGCGACAATCGCAACCAAGCCAACCAGCAACGCGATTCGCAGAGAGGACAGAAAGGACGAGAGTGAGACGATCCAGTTAGTTCGTAGCATGTATACCAGCGACGAGGAGTTCCCTAATTCTCCGAAGCTAGAGGCAACCGCGAAGTATTATAGGTCAAAGAATAGGGAGCTGTGACTATGCATCCATCCATGCCTCGTCAACCCATGCTTCGTCGACCCAAGGTTCACACGCAACTCGGCCGAGCCGCAGTGCAGATATTTGCCGCCAATGAGCGCATGAACCAGATGCTGATCGAACGCCTTGATCCTGCCGTCTGGGTGGCCAAACTAACGACGGTCAAACCGCTGGCAGCTAAATCGACTGGCAATACCCGTACCATCGCCGCGATCTTCACGCACATGCATAATATGCGCTGCAAGTGGCTCCGGCTTACAGCTCCGCATCTGAAGGTTCCGCGACAGCTCAACCGTGCGCACTGCACGCCGCCGCAGGCCCGCGCGGCATTGACCGAGAGTGCGACTCGTTGTGCAGAGATGCTTGCCGAAGCGCTCGGGGATAAAGGCTACGTGAAAACATTTCTCCGAGACGGCTGGGCTCGCCCTTGGCCAGTTGGCCCGGAAATGCTGTGCTACATGATTGCTCACGAAGCCCACCATCGCGGGCAGGTGTGCATGCTCACGCATCAACTCGGATACAAATTGCCGAACCAGGTGATGGCCGGGATTTGGAATTGGGAAAAGCTGTGGAAAGAGTACGGTTCGCCTCGCGGCCCCGGCTACGATTCGTAACGAGTTCGGTCGTTTAGCCGACGCCCCGCACGCAAAATTGCCGAAGACAAGTATGCTCTATCTCATCAGCTCGCCAATAAAAACTCCGTAGGGCTCCAACGAAACCACATTCCCTCTGACCGTCGATTTACCTGTCGTGAGCAAGCTTTTCGCGGAAGCAAAGCCTTTTCCCTGCAAGCCAAGCTTGATCTTCTGAGGCGTGTTCGACATATTCAAAGCGACCACCACGCCCTGGTCTTTGTAGATGCGCGAGTAAGAAAGCACGTTTGCATCGCTCTCATTCAAAGCCGTGTAGTCTCCCTCCAGTAGCGCGCGGTTGGTGTGGCGCAGCTTCAGCACACTTTTGTAAAACTCCAGTACCGATCCCGGATCGTTCGATTCATCCGCCACGTTGTGCGTTTTATAGGTTGGAGGAACGGGAAGCCACGGCGTTCCCTTAGTAAAGCCAGCATTCTCACTGCTGTCCCACTGCATGGGAGTGCGCTCCCCATCGCGTCCTTTTTCTTCCGGCCATCCCTTACGTCCGATCGGATCTTTCACATCTTCTTTGCGTGCTGGTGGCGTGGTCTTCATTCCAATCTCTTCGCCGTAATACATGATAGGAGTACCACGCAACGTAAGATAGAGCGCTCCCATCAGCTTCGCGATCTGGTCGTTATGCACGCCGTCGCCGTAGCGGTCATAGGAGCGCACGATGTCATGGTTGCTGATCACAAACGTCGGCCATCCGGAAGCCGCATTTACCTCTGCAATCTGCTTGCGGAATTCCGCGGGCGAAAGTTTGTTCACCATGGTGAAAAGAAAATCCATGGGCAACTGCAGTTCGTTGTTGCTCGCGCCGTAGTATTGGTTGAGTTCGTTTACGTCCGCCGTCCAGGTCTCGCCGATTAGCACCGCATTGTATTCGTCGGCCGCCTTCCGCAATCCACGCAACACATCGTGCACTTCCGGCAGCTTGGTGTTGTATTTGTTTTCCTCGATTGGATCTCCAAACGCATTCTTGCCAGGACTCTGAATCGGATTGTCGCGGAGTTTGGGATCTTCAAACAGCGTATCCACCGCATCCAGCCGAAACCCCGCCACACCGCGCTTGTACCACCAGCGGGTTACATCGAACATTGCGTCTTTTACCGCCGGATTACGCCAATTCAGATCAGGCTGCTCAGGATAGAAAAAATGATAGTAATACTGATCGGTAGCCGGATCGAACGTCCACGCCGATCCTCCGAAGTTCGAAACCCAGTTGTTGGGAGGCTCGCCAGGCCCCTTTCCATCGCGCCAGATATACCAGTCGCGATGAGTCGATGTGCGCGACGACTTCGAATCCAAGAACCACTTGTGCTGATCGGAGGTGTGATTGACGACAAAATCGAGGATGATGTGGATGTCGCGCTTCTTGGCCTCACTCGCCAGCAAATCGAAATCCGCCAGCGTTCCATACATGGGATCGATATTCTCGTAATCCGAAACGTCGTAGCCGAAGTCGACCTGCGGCGAAGGAAAGCAGGGCGTAATCCAGATCGCGTCAACTCCGAGATCCTTCAAGTAATCCAGCTTCGACGCAATTCCCTTCAAGTCACCAATGCCGTCGTTATTGCTGTCGGCAAAACTGCGGGGATAAATTTCATAGAACACCGCGTGCTGCCACCACACATGACCCTCGCTATCCAAAGCATGAGGAGTTTGAGCTACAGTCAAACCCGAAGAACACACGCCGATCAATAGAGCTATCATCCATGAAATACTTTTCTTCATATTCGGAACCTCCATCGAACGGCGACGCCATGTAGAGATTGAACTTTTCTTTCCAGTGAGTCAAACTTGCGCAATCGGCTCGAATGTTTCCCCGCAGCATCACCGTGGAGGATTTGCGACTATTGGCAATGGTCGCTCCTGCTCTGTTTCCAGGCGTTCCACCATATCCCTAGGCAAACCGTGCAACAGTTCCAGAAACGCTGCATTTGTCCATCCGAATCCCACCACATTCATCTGATACCCCAGCTCCGCATGAGCTTCGGAAGATCGTGTTACAACATTGTATTTTTCCCGGATATTTCCATCGCGGTGAAAATTCTCCGCGACCATCGATAAGAACTCATAGGAAATTCGGTCAGCATCCGCGTTGAAACCGTAGCGGCGCAAACCTTCAACAACCAGCATCTCAATGTTTCCCCAGCCATACGGCAGGTCCCATTGCGCGCCGGAGTCCTCAGTGCTCATGGCCAACCCGCCCGGCTTCTCGAACGCTGCAAGATTCTTTGCCGCCGCTCTTGCCTGCGCCGGCGTCGCCAACCCGGCCCATAACGGATAGAAAGTGGTCGCGTAGCGATAAGATGATCGCTGCCCGGTTTCAAAGTTGAAATCGAAAAACAATCCCGATTTCTTATCCCAAAGATAACGCGTGATCAGGCCTCTACGCTCTTCGGCACGCTTGTGCCATTTTTCCGCATCCGCCGTATGCCCCAGCCAGCCGCTGATTTGTTCCAGATCTTTCTCTGTCTTGTAGAGCAAGCTATTCAGGCACACCGGCGCATAGTGGTGAGTTGCCGCGCCAAAGGGTCCAAAACGAAAACTGACATCGAATCCAGATTCCCGCATGGACCGGTCGCCCTTGTAGTAGTCGGCGCTCAGCCTGAACTCGCGCGCAGGTTCGCACGCCGCTCCCCCCGTCGCAGAAGAAGCGTCGCAAACTTGTTGCGAGTAGGAAGCGCCCGCAACCGGCTGCGTTGCTCCCGGCAAATTCTCCACGATGTAGCTGTCGGCTTGCGCAGGATGAAAGAAAAAATACGTGGCGACCTTCCGGTAAAACCCTGTTTCATCCTTTATCGCCTCTGCAGGTGGACCGTCCCCGAAATCGAAGTATCGCGCCAAGCCCGTATCGCCCGCTCGGTGCGGATCACGATTCCACATTTCATAATCTTTTTCGAGATCGGCATAGCCCTTCGCAAGCCATGCAGGATCCGCATGTCCTGATTTCCGCAGTTCGCCATACACCTCTACAAACATAGAACTCAAGAACGGCGGCTGTGAACGGGTCAGATAGTAAGTACGATTGGCATTGAGCATCGCACCGTAATGTTCGATTTCGAAAAAAAAATTATCGACCATGCCACGCGCTAGTTCGATGCGTCCTGCGCGTAACAGCCCGCGAATGATGAAGTAACTGTCCCAGCCATACATTTCGTTGAAACGGCCACCTGGAACAACGTACCTATTCTCCAAATAAAGCAAGCCCGGTGACTGGATCTTGCCGGCATCGATTTCGCCGAGACGATGGATTGCAACCGGCAGGTGCTCGATCCGCACATTGCATTCACTGGAAAGTTTTCGCACCGCTGCAGGCACGGCCATGTCAGCCGGCAAATACAAAACTGAAGCTTGCTTTATCTTGGGATCAACGATGCTTTGGCAATCTGTCATCGAACGGGTAAGCGTCCCCCACGCTGCGGAAATGTGATCGAGAACCGGCTTGAGTCCCGGTCCGGTCGATTGATCGCCACGGGAGTCTGCGCGAGCACCACGCAGACAAAGAGTACGAGGATTATCGATCGAAAAACCACCACCAACCCGCGAGACCGCTGCGCAGGGCGTCCATGCACCCGTTTTAGAAACAAGAAAAACTCTTTCATACATTCATTGTAGAATCTTAGGTTTACTCGAATGTACGTCTGATTCAATTATGCCGCAGCAAGACAAGCAGGAAATCGCCACCGCGACCGACACAGGTCACCCCGATCGATCCAGCCCAGATCGACCCAGCGACGACCGCTACGATCCCCAGCGCGTAGAAACCAAATGGTTCGAGCGCTGGCAAAGCGATGTGCAGCTCTACGCCGCTGAACCGCACACCGCCAAAAAGAAATATTACGTCCTCGAAATGTTGCCTTATCCCTCTGGCGTGCTGCACATGGGACATGTGCGCAACTACTCCATTGGCGATGCTCTCGCGCGCTACATGTGGATGAACGGCTACAACGTACTTCATCCCATGGGCTGGGATTCCTTCGGGTTGCCCGCAGAAAACGCTGCCATTCAGAACAATACGCCGCCGCGCCAATGGACGCTGGGCAACATCGCGAAGATGAAGGCGCAGATGAAGCGCATCGGCTTCGCTTACGACTGGTCCCGCGAAGTCACCACCTGCTTGCCCGATTACTACCGCTGGAATCAGTGGTTTTTTCTCAAGTTCTACGAGAAAGGGTTGGCTTATCGCAAGAAGAGCCGGGTCAACTGGTGCCCGAAATGCTGCACTGTGCTGGCCAACGAACAGGTCGTCAACGGACGCTGCTGGCGCCACGAAGATACGCTCGTTGAGCAGCGCGAACTCGAGCAGTGGTTTTTGCGCATTACCAAGTATGCCGACGAATTGTTGCGCGATCTCGATAAGCTCGAGGGCTGGCCGGAAAAAGTCCGGACCATGCAACGCAATTGGATCGGCCGCAGCGAAGGCACGCTAGTAGATTTCAAGCTCGACTACGCGGAAAAGCACAGCGGCTTTGGTCCTGCGGGATCGACGATCGCCGTTTTCACCACGCGCGTCGACACCATCTTCGGCGCGACTTCGGTGCAACTCGCGCCCCAACATCCCATAATCGACGACCTCGCGGCAGCCAATCCCGACCTCCGAGCCAAGGTCGATCAACTCATCGCCGAGCAGCGGAAAGCCAGAGAACTCGGCGATATCGGTGAAATCGAAAAGCACGGCGTACCTACCGGCCGCTATGCCATCAATCCATTCAACGGCGAAAAAGTTCCCGTTTGGGTGGCAAACTACATTCTTATGGATTACGGCACCGGCGCGATCATGAGCGTTCCGGCGCATGATGAACGCGATTACGAGTTCGCGAAAAAATACAAACTCGAAATCCGCCTTGTGATTCTTCCCATCTCGAACGATCCGGAAGAAACCATGACGGAGCCGCCGCTTCCGTTTACTACTTACGACGGCATGCTGATCAATTCCGGCGCATTCAGCGGCCTTGAATGTGGCGACGCCATCAAAAAGATGTCTGCATTCGCGGAACAGAACGGCTTCGGCAAAGCCACGGTCACATATCGCCTGAAAGATTGGGGAATTTCGCGCCAGCGCTACTGGGGCACGCCCATCCCCATGCTTTATTGCGAAAAAGACGGCATCGTTCCCGTGCCGGAAAAAGATTTGCCTGTCATCTTGCCGGAGAACGTCGAGATTGCGTCAGCGGTCGGATCGCCGCTCAGTGGCTTGCCCGAGTTCGTCAACACAACTTGTCCCAAGTGCGGCGGACCGGCGCGCCGCGAAACCGATACCATGGACACATTCGTCGATTCCTCCTGGTATTTTTACCGCTACACCGACGCGCACAATGACCACGCTCCGTTCGATTCGAAAACTGCGCAGTATTGGTTCGGAGAGCGCGGTATCGATCAGTACATCGGCGGTGTGGAACATGCAATTTTGCATTTGATCTATTCGCGTTTCTGGAGCAAGTTCATGCGCGATCTGGGCCTCATCACCAACGACGAACCGATTGAGCGCCTATTCACGCAGGGCATGATTATCAAAGACGGTGCGAAGATGTCGAAGAGTCTCGGCAACATTGTCAGCCCGGATGAAATGGTTGCGCGCTATGGCGCCGACGCCGCGCGTCTCTACAGCCTTTTCGGCACGTCGCCGGACCGTGATCTCGATTGGCAGGATGCAGGAATCGAAGGCATTCGAAGATTCTTGAGCAAGGTATACCGGTTTGTCGAGAAGCATACCAAACCGCAGCACCCCGACTGGCGGAAGCCTGTGCCGAACGATCTGGGGGCTTCCGCACGCGGCCTTCAGCGCAAGCTTCACCAAACCATCAAGCGAGTAACAGATGACTTTCAAGGTCGCTGGCACTTCAATACTTGCATTTCTGCCGTCATGGAGCTATTGAACGACGCTAACCGGAGATCATTGGGAATAGAGACGACTCATCCTGTAACAGGAGAGCCAGTCGTTGCAGATGAGATTCCGTTGGCGTTATTCGCAGAGGTCCAACGCAGCCTAGTCTTGTTGCTGGCGCCTTTCGCGCCATATCTCGCCTGCGAACTCTGGGAGATGCTCGGCGAAACGGGAAACCTGCTCAAAGCTCCGTGGCCCAAATACGATGCCGCGCTTGCCAAAGAGGAAGAACTCGAAATCCCGGTACAGATTAACGGCAAGCTCCGCAGCCGCGTTGTTGTGCCCGCCGACGCAAGCGAAGATTTCGTAATCGAGCACGCGCTCGCCGACGAAAAAGTGCGGGCCGCCATTGCGGGTAAGCAGATCATGAAAAAAATCTACGTCGCCGGGAAGTTGGTAAACCTCGTGGTTAAGTAGTAAAGGTTTCGGTGGCAGCGGTCCAAAATACTGATGTCCCACGTCTCGCCCACGCTCGAAGGTTTCCGCGCCGCCTTTCGCCGTCCTTCGCTCACGTTTTCCGAAATCTCCTGGCGCTGGACTCTCGGCGCAACTACCTGGGCTTTATTTCTTTTTTCGCTTTTCGAATATCTCAACACGCTGCCCGTCACTAAAGGTGATGCGACTTTGCTTTCGACGCGGCATCCCGCACTCATAGGACGCGCGCTCGCGCACATTTTTCGCAACAGCCTGAATCGCGCCGCGTTCGCCATTTTGCTCGGCGCTCTGACGCTTGCATTTTTATGGATCGTATCCGCCTCCCTCGGCCGGATTGCCACAGTCCGCGCGCTGTTGGACTACTTTGCGGAACGTAGAGACGTAGACAACGGTGTCTCCGCAACGCACGATTCGATCAGAGCAAGCCCATTCCGCTCGCTCCTCGCTCTCAATTTCCTGAGGATTACCGTGTTGCTGGCTGCGTTGCTTGCACTCGTGGGCGCGGCGATTCTAGTCAGCTTTGCGTCGCCCGCTGCAACTCCGCGACCTGGCTTGGCTTTCGCTCTATTCTTTCCGCTCGCTGGTTTGATTTGCGTCGCGTGGTCGGCGCTGAGTTGGTTGTTATCGATGGCCGCAATATTTTCTGTTCGCAACGGCGAAGACGCATTGGCCGCACTTTCCACAGCCGGCGCATTCTCGCGAGAGCACACTGGTCCGGTTTTCGCGGTGAGCACATGGACCGGCCTCGCGCATCTCATCGTATTCAGCGTTGCCTGCACTGCTGCATCACTGCCGCTGAGCCTCTCCCAGATCGCTCCCTCGCGACTGGTAATAGTCGCGGTGCTATTCGTGGCGCTTATGTATTTCGCCGCTGTCGACTGGCTATCCGTAAGCCGCCTCGGCGGATACATCTGCATCGCCGAAATGCCCGAGGCTACTGAGGCTTCATCGGCAACAACGCCAGTTCCTCCTACCTCGGGTCAGCAATTCGTGCCGAGCATCCCAATCGAGACCAGCGTCGACCGCGACGAGCCGATTCTGAGCGACCTGCCGAGTCTCTATGTTTCAAACTTGGCCCTCGAGACGTTAGTCCTTTACACCGGCCCTCCGATTTGAGAAACTCATCCGTGGAAACCCAAACCAAGCCCGGCCAAACCATCGTCATCCTCGACTTTGGCGCGCAAACTACCCAGCTCATCGCACGCCGCATCCGAGAACAGAATGTTTTTTCCGTGGTGCTGCCGTGCACCGCTTCGCTCGATGAAGTCAAAAGCTACGCGTCCGTAGGCATTGTGCTCTCGGGAGCGCCGTGGTCGGTCTATGACAAGGACGCACCGCCCGCCGACGCGCGCGTCTTCGAACTGGGCGTGCCCGTGCTCGGCATCTGCTATGGGCTGCAGTTCATGGTGCACACGCTGGGTGGTAAAGTGCGCCCTGCGGACAAGCGCGAGTATGGGCATGCGGAGGTCGACATTGTTGCCGAATCGTTGCTGTTTCAGGGAATGGCGAAGCGGCAACAAGTTTGGATGTCGCACGGAGATGAAGCTCTGGAGCTGCCTTCGGGTTTTGAGTTGACTGCGAAAACTTCCCACGCCGTTGCTGGAATTCAGAATGTAGCGAAGAAATGGTACGCGGTGCAATTTCATCCTGAAGTTCACCACACGCGCAACGGCACGGAGATCCTGCGAAATTTTGTGTTCGAAATCTGCCGCGCAAAGCCCACGTGGACGCCGCAGCATTTCATCGATTCGACCATTGAGCAGGTGAAGCAGCAGGTGGGAAGCGGCCGCGCCATCTGTGCACTTTCGGGTGGAGTGGATTCGTCCGTCGCGGCGGTATTGGTGGATCGTGCGTTGCGCAACGCCAAGGGAAAGCATGCCCTGAGCGGAGCCGAAGGGTCGCGCCTAACCTGCATCTTTGTGAATAACGGAGTGTTGCGCAAGAACGAGTTCGAGAAAGTGCAGCAAACGCTGCGCGACAAACTGGGCCTGCGTCTTGACGCGGTGGATGCGACTGATCGATTTCTCGACAAGCTCAAAGGCGTGAGCGATCCCGAAACTAAAAGAAAAATTATCGGCAATGAATTTATCGCGGTGTTTGAAGACGAAGCTCATCGCATCGAAAAAGAAGAAGGAAGCGTGGATTATCTGGTGCAAGGGACGCTTTATCCGGATGTGATCGAGTCGCGCTCGGTGCGGGGACCATCGCAGGTGATCAAGTCGCATCACAACGTCGGCGGACTGCCGGAAAAAATGAAGCTCAAGTTAATCGAGCCACTGAAAGATCTGTTCAAGGACGAGGTCCGCAAGATCGGCCGCGATCTGGGAATACCGGAAGAAATTCTGCAGCGGCAGCCATTTCCTGGTCCCGGCCTCGCAGTGCGAGTCTTGGGCGAAGTGACGCCGGAGCGCCTGGCGGTGCTGCGCGAATGCGACGACATTGTGGTGACGGAGATCAAGAACGCTGGGTTGTACACAAAAATCTGGCAGTCGTTTGCTGTGCTGTTGCCGGTGATGTCGGTGGGAGTGATGGGCGACATGCGCACTTATGCGTATACCTGCGCGATCCGGGCGGTGAACTCCGAGGATGGCATGACGGCCGATTGGGTTCCGCTGCCGCATGAAGTGCTGAAAAATATTTCCACGCGCATCGTGAATGAAGTGAAGGGAGTGAACCGCGTGGTGTATGACATTACCTCCAAGCCTCCCGGCACGATTGAGTGGGAGTAGAGCTTTTAGCAATTAGCACTCGGCTTTTGGTTTCAACCCTGCAGTTCTCTCCCTTCGCCTCGACTTGACTGTCCTGCATGGAGTAGCCTTTCTTAGTCGGGGGAGCATGGCGGCGAATCATAGGAGGACTTATGGCAACGAGCAAAGTGGTACCAATGACCGCGACCAAGATGAAGTCAGCACAAGTCCCCAAACCGGGAGCGGACTTCCAGATTGTCGAGCGCGAGATTCCTGCGCCGGAGGCGGGACACGTGCGCATCAAGGTGCAGGCCTGTGGGGTTTGCCACAGTGATGTGCTCACGAAGGAAGGCTACTGGCCCGGAATTCAATATCCCCGCGTTCCCGGACATGAAGTCGCGGGCCTCATCGATGAGGTGGGCGACGGTGTTTCCGCCTGGAAGAAGGGGCAACGTGTCGGTGTCGGCTGGCACGGCGGACAGGACAACACCTGCCAGGAATGCCGGCGCGGAGATTTTCGCAATTGCCGAAACTTGAAAATCTGCGGCATCAGTTATGACGGCGGCTACCAGCAATACATGGTGGCCCCGGTCGAGGCTCTGGTGGCGATTCCAGAAAATCTAAGCGATGTTGACGCAGCGCCGCTGCTCTGCGCTGGAATTACAACCTACAACGCGCTACGCCACAGCGGTGCGCTTCCCGGCGATCTTGTTGCCGTGCAGGGAATCGGCGGTCTGGGTCACCTCGGAATTCAATTCGCGAACAAGTTCGGTTATAGGGTCGCTGCCATCGGGCGCGGCCCCGAAAATGCGGCACTCGCAAAGAAACTCGGAGCCGGCGTATATATCGACAGCCAATCGACCAAAGCTGCTGAAGAATTGCAAAAGCTCGGCGGCGCGCAGGTCATTCTGGCAACGGCCCCAAGTTCGAAAGCGATGTCTGAACTGATCGACGGACTGGGATCGAATGGCAAGCTCATGGTGATCGGTGCAACCTTCGATTCCATCGAGGTCACTCCGGTGCAGCTCATCAGCGGAAGTAAGAGCATCCAGGGCTGGGCTTCGGGTACACCAACCGATTCCGAAGACACCTTGCGCTTCGCAGAACTAAGTGGCGTGCGCCCTATGATTGAAACCTATCCGCTCGAAAAAGCGGCCGAAGCTTACGCGCGCATGCTCAGTGGGAAAGCGGAGTTTCGCGTTGTTCTAACGATGTGAGGTCTCACTATGCCGCATTCGACACTTTATCGCACGATTCAGATCGATGGCCTTTCCATTTTCTACAGAGAAGCCGGCCCTAAAGACGCGCCGACACTCCTCTTACTCCACGGACTCCCCTCTTCGTCGAGGATGTTCGAGCCGCTCTTCGCCCGGTTGTCCGATCACTATCACCTGATTGCGCCCGACTATCCCGGCTTCGGACACAGCGACTGGCCAGACTCGAAGCAATTCGCCTACACCTTCGATCACATCGCGGAAATCATGAATCATTTCACCGAGGCGTTCGGGCTCTCGCGCTATACGCTGTACATGCAGGACTACGGTGGTCCCGTGGGTTTTCGCATGGTCTTGGCCCATCCAGACCGGATCGAGGCTCTCATCGTCCAGGATGCTGTAGCGCACAACGAAGGCCTGGGAGTGAACTGGAAGACGCGGCGCGCTTTTTGGGCCGATCGCAATCCGAATGAAAGCGCGCTTCGCACAAATCTGCTCTCACTAGCCTCTACTCGTACCCGCCACGTTGGGAACGACCCGGATGTAGAGCGCTACAATCCCGATCTCTGGATCGATGAGTTTTATTTTCTCAATCAGCCCGGACAAGGTGACATTCAGAGCGATCTGTTTTACGACTATCGAACCAATGTGGACTCCTACCCGAAATGGCAAGCATGGATGCGTGAGAACCAGCCGCGCTTACTCGTGATCTGGGGTAAGTACGAGCTTTCGTTCGACTCAGGCGAGCCAGAGCGATACCGGCAGGATGTGCCGAACGCTGAAGTCCACATCGTCGACGGCGGTCATTTTGCGATGGACACCGCTGCGGATGAGGTTGCCGGGTTTGTACGAGACTTCGCCGATCGAGTTGGAGATTTGCGGCCACGCCGTGCCGGCTAGATGAGCCTGAACTACACTGACCGCTTAATTCTTGAAGCGCAATGAAACGCCGCGCATCCAACAGCCGAGGTTTCACATGCGATCTGACATCGTTCCCGGCGTCATCTTTCCTGACTACGAACTTTCCGACCACACCGCAACACGGCGCAAGCTTTCTGGATTGCAGGGACCGCATCCTATGGTTCTCGTGCTCAGCCGCGGCGGTTTCTGCCCCAAAGACCGACGGCAGGCGGAAGGACTGGTTCAACTCTACCGTGAACTCGAGGTTGCTTATTGCCGGCTAGTCACGATCAGCACCGACAACATTACCGAGACCAGCGAATATCGCACCGGAGTCGGTGCGCACTGGCCTTTCCTCTCCGACGCCGGCCGTATCGTGCAAAAAGATCTTGACATCGCGGAATATACGGATCCGCTGCATAATCCCATGATCCCGCACGTGATTGTCCTCGAACCTGGTCTTGTCGTTTATAAAATCTACAACGGCTATTGGTTCTTCGGGCGCCCAACCGTCGAAGATCTCCGTCAGGACCTGCGTGCGGTGGTGAAGAAATGTCGGCCTGATTGGGACATCACAACACCCGAACTCAGAGCGGCATGGCAGCAAGGGCGGAAGGATCTCTTCTATCCGTACGGGGAAACTTTCGTCCAGACTCTCGGCGAACAGGATTAGCAAGGCGAACACGATTGGAAACCAATTTCGACTTATATGAGCCGGGTTTCTTGTCGACCCATGGCGTCGCGCGGGAAGCGGTTGCACGTTTGGCAGCCGATGGGTAAGCTAGCAGGACGAATTTTTACGCGAGACGCGAAGCGTAGCATTTCAGACAGCGAAATCCGCACACGCCACAGCAACGATAGCCGATGAAGACCGGTCCCGATCTTAATCCGATGAGCGCGCCAGAAGCCGCAAAGAAATCTCCTGCCCTCGCGCAGGCTGTGGCTGCACCACTCACCCGCGCGGCGATCTTCCTGGTCGCGAAGCTTAATCCGGGCCCCGAGAACCGCGCCACTCTGCGCTCGTTCTGCGGAGACCTCGCGGCACTCGTGCGCGCCGTGGAATTTCGTGATCTGGAAGCGGGTCTTTCCTGCGTCGTTGGGTTTGGATCCGAGGCCTGGGATCGGATCTTCGGGCAGCCGCGGCAGGCGGAATTGCATCCCTTCCGCGAGATTCGCTCGGGATCACGCCACGCCGTCTCCACGCCGGGCGACCTGCTGTTCCACATCCGTGCCAAGCGCATGGACCTATCCTTCGAGCTAGCTACCCAGATTACGGCGCGTCTCGGAAATACCGTTTCCGCCGTAGATGAAGTACAGGGCTTCCGCTACTTCGACGATCGCGATCTCCTCGGCTTCGTCGATGGGACCGAGAATCCGAGGGGCGCGGCAGCCGCCGATGCCGTAGTCATCGCCGACGAAGACGCCGATTTTGCCGGCGGAAGCTACGTCATCATTCAGAAATATCTGCACGACCTTGGCGCATGGAATGGAATCTCCACCGAAGCGCAGGAGCGCATTATCGGCCGCACCAAGCTTGCCGATATCGAATTGGACGATTCCGTCAAGCCTACGTCCGCGCACAGCGCGCTCACCACCATCGTCGAGAACGGGAAAGAGATCAAGATTCTGCGCGATAACATGCCTTTCGGCAGGCCGGGGTATGGTGAATTCGGAACTTACTTCATCGGCTACAGCCGTTCGCCCCGCACCATCGAGCAGATGCTAGAGAACATGTTCATCGGACTGCCGCCCGGCAACTACGATCGAATACTCGACTTCAGCCGCGCCGTCACTGGAAATCTGTTCTTCGTGCCGTCGGCGACGTTTCTGGATAATGTCGCTGACGATCCAACTAGTGATGATCAACCTAGCGGTGATCCAACCAGCGAAGATCAAAGCAACGAGGACCAGCCTGAGGTTGCGGAATCTCCCGAAGCCCCAGCGGTGACCGCCACTTCTTCACCTTCATCGATTTCATCGGTGCGCGATGGTTCGCTCGGCATCGGTTCTCTCAAAGGAGACGTACAACATGAATAATCTCCATCGCGAGCTCGCCCCGATTTCTGAATCAGCATGGGCTCAGATTGAAGAGGAAACCACGCGCACTCTCAAGCGCTACCTTGCAGGACGCCGCGTCGTCGACATGACCGGGCCAGCAGGCACTGGTCTTTCCGCAGTCGGTACCGGCCACCTGCAAACGATCTCCGCCCCGGCAAAAGGCATTGTCGCGAGGCAACGCGAGGTCAAGGCGCTGGTCGAACTGCGCGTCCCGTTCGAACTGGATCGACACGCAATCGATGACGTCGAGCGCGGCGCGAACGACTCGGACTGGCAACCGGCGAAGGACGCCGCACGGCAAATCGCCTTTGCTGAGGACGCCGCCATTTTCGAGGGCTACGCCGCCGCTAATATTGAAGGCATCCGCCAGGGCACCAGCAACCCGATCATGACGCTCCCCGCCGACGTGCGCCAGTACCCGGATGCCATTGCCCAGAGCTTAAGCCAGTTACGTCTCGTCGGCGTCAACGGCCCCTACTCCGTACTGCTCGGCGCCGATGCCTATACCGCACTCGCCGAGACCAGCGACAACGGATACCCAGTTCTGGAGCACGTCAAGCGATTGGTCAAAGATCAAATCATTTGGGCGCCCGCCATTGCCGGTGCTTTCGTGCTGACCACTCGTGGCGGCGATTTCGATCTACATATTGGTCAGGACGTCTCCATCGGCTATCTCAGCCACACCGATGCCGCTGTCCGCCTGTACCTGCAGGAGACATTCACATTCCTTCTGCTCACGACCGAGGCTGCGGTCGCGCTGGCACCTCCTGCAAAAGGAAAGAAGAATTAGGGGAAGAAGAATTGTTACTTCGGACATCAAGGCCGCCTGTGGAAATTAGGCTGGTCCCATTATTGTCGGGCGTTCAGCTCCAAGTTCCAGTCCTAAAAAATCGCGGGCATTATTAAAGCAGATGTTTTGGATCGTCGTGCCGATCAGTTTTTCATCGTTTGGCAGATCGCCTCGTTCCATCTCGCCTCCCAGAAGATTGCAGAGTACGCGGCGAAAATACTCGTGCCGTGGAAATGACATGAACGAGCGCGAGTCCGTCACCATGCCGATGAAGCGGGGCAACAAGCCGGTTGCAGAAAGAGCATTCAATTGCCATTCGATCCCTTCCTTCTGATCGAGAAACCACCAGGCACTGCCAAATTGGATCTTTCCAGCAATCGACGAATCCTGAAAACTACCAATCGCGGTCGCGAACACGTAATTATCGGCTGGATTATTGTTGTAGATAATTGTCCTTGGCAATGACTTCTCGCCGTCCAGCAGATTGAGATAACCGTTAAGCTTCGCGGCTTGGGGCCAGTCGCCGATCGAATCGAATCCGGTGTCAGGACCGAGGCCGGAGTGGCGGCGGTTGTTCACGTTGCGTAAAGCGCCCAGGTGCAGTTGCTTCGTCCAGTTCTTTGCCGCGTCCAGATGTCCAAAGAAGAGCATCATGAAAGAGGCGAATTCTTCGTGCTCTTCGGGACTGGCAGGCACGCCCGACCGCGCCTTGGTGAAGATCGCCGCCGCACGCGATTCGCTGCAGGGACTTGCGTAGCAATAAGGCAACCCGTGATCGGAAAGACGGCAACCGTTCTCGTGAAAATATTTGTGGCGAAGTTCGAGAGCATGCAAGAAAGAAGCCAGGTTCGATATGGCAACATTGCTGGCGGCCTGCAGGCGCTTCACCCACGGATTAAATGCGTCCGGCTCTGAAATCTGGAGGGATCGATCCGGACGGAATGTCGGATACATGCGGAAACCACAATCGCTGTTGTTTACCGTCCGGTGATCCTGAAGACTGTCGCAGGGATCGTCGCTGGTGCAAAGCACCTGTACCTTGAATTTCTTGAGAATGCCACGGGCGGTGAGATCGCCGTTCGCGAGAATCGAATTTGCCTGCTCCCAAATTGCCTCAGCAGATCGCTCGTCCAGCAGGTCGTCGATCTCGAAGTAGCGCTTCAATTCCAAATGAGTCCATTGGTAAAGAGGATTCCGAAGTGTGAAGGGGACGGTGCGGGCCCAAGCCAGAAATTTCTCCTTCGGCGAAGCGTCACCGGTGCAGTAACGTTCGGGAATGCCATTCGCCCGCATCGCTCGCCATTTGTAGTGATCTCCTTCCAGCGCAATGTCGAACAGATCGCGGAAGCGGCGGTCCTGCGCGACGTCGCCCGGCGGCAAATGCGAGTGATAGTCCAGAATGGGGTGGGGGGCTGCATAGTTTTCATAGAGCCGGCGAGCCGTCTTTGAATACAGCAGAAAGTCATCGTTGATGAAAGTCACTGAGACTCCCTTTTATGGATTACGCTGAGACAACTATGCTTCCGCCCTACTGAACTCTACCGGCTTCAGCCTCGGGGCTAGACTCTGAATAATCGCCAAGGCGATCAGATAAGCCGAGCCCGCGAGAAAAAATGGCACCGCGTAACTATGAGTTCGTTGCAACAAATGAGAAACGATTTTCGCGATGAGCATTCCTCCAATCGCGCCTGCCGTGCCGCCGATCCCTACCACGGATGCGACCATCGTCCCGGGAAACATGTCGGAAGACAAAGTGTATAGATTGCAGGAAAAACCTTGGTGCGCCGCTGCCGCAATTCCGATTATCAGGATCACCCCCCACATCGATGCGACCCTGGGCGCGAAGACAATCGGCACCACGCAGACAGCACAAATCAGCATGGTGATTTTCCGGCTGGCATTTACGGTTCTCCCGTGCTGTATGAGCGTCGAGGAAAGCCATCCACCGGCCACGCTGCCCACGTCCGAGATCAAATAAATCACGAGGATCGGCATCCCAATATTCAAGAGAGCCACACCGTGCTGGCGCTGAAGAAAATCAGGAACCCAGAACAAATAGAACCACCAGACCGGATCGGTAATGAACTTCGCCAGCACGAACGCCCACGTCTGGCGATGAGCTAGCAGTTTGAACCAACTCACTCGAATCGACGGCGCAATGGGATCGCTGCAAATGTATTCCAATTCAGAAGGTGAGCAGGACGAATGCTCTTGCGGTCGGCGATAGATCCAAAGCCACAAAGCCAGCCATCCAAATCCAACGCCGCCCAGAAGAAAGAAAGCTGATCGCCAACCCCAATGCACTGCAATCCAAGGAATCAGCAGCGGCGTAGCGATTGCGCCTAGATTGCTCCCGGCATTAAAGATGCCCGTAGCCAGCGCACGTTCTTTCTTCGGGAACCATTCCGCGACGGCCTTCAAACTGGCGGGAAACACCGCTGACTCGCCCAAGCCCAGAGCGAAGCGAGCCACCATAAAGCCTGTGAACGAACTCGCCAAGCCGTGAGCCATCGAAGCCAGGCTCCAGAAGGCCATCGCGAGTGCATAGCCGAGCCGCGTTCCGACCCGGTCGATGAATCGCCCGACCACCACCATTCCCAACGCGTATGCAGCCTGGAAGGCAAACACCAGATTGCCGTAGTCAATTTCGCTCCAGCCCAGATCATGCTGTAGAGTGGTTTTCAGCACGCCGATGACTTGGCGGTCCATGTAGTTCTTCATGATGCCAAGCAGCAAAATAGTGCAGATCACCCAACGAAAGCGTCCTATATGGCGGGCAATTTGCGCTGCTGCGCCCGGCTTCGATCCAGCCGAGGATTCGGATCCAGACTCCGATCCAGACCTCGAAATGGAAGGAAGGTTCATACAAAAATCCGACTATCGGATTAACGATTCACTCCGCTGGCAAGAATGCCGCCATCCACCGCAAGGAGATGACCAGTCACGAAACTAGCAGCGTCGGAGGCGAGAAAAACCGTCGCGCCGACCAACTCCTCGAGCTTGCCAAATCGAGCCGCAGGTGTGCGCATCAGGAACTCCTGCCCGCGCGGCGTTCCATCCAACAGGGCCGCATTCAGCTTCGTCCGGAAGACGCCCGGCACCAGTGCATTCACGCACACCCCATAGCGCGCCCACTCAACGGCGAGAGACTTGGTCAAAGAAGCAATGCCCGCTTTACTGGCGGCATAAGCGGCGACTTCGAACATGCCGAGGGTAGACGAAAGCGACCCGATGTTGATGATCCTTCCGTACTGGCGCTCGATCATGTGGCGTCCAAACACCTGGCAAGCGCGCAACGTACCATTCAGGTTCGTCTCCATAATGGCATTCCAGTCGCTCTCGCTCATATCGAGAATGGGCGTACGCTGCGTAATGCCGGCGCAGTTCACCAGGATGTCGACTTTGCCGAATTGTGCGCAGACTGCTTCCAAAAGCGCTTGCAGGCTCGAACGATCGGCTACATCACAAGGGATTGCGAGCGAATCCCGGCCGACCGCCTTGATTTCTTCAGCGGCCGATTCGACTAGTTCACGGCGGCGTCCCGAGGGAACAACGTTGGCGCCGGCAGTTGCCAGCCCCTTGGCAAGCGTCAGACCAATCCCCGACGTTCCGCCGATGACGACTGCAGTTTTAGAATTGAGATCGAGCCCTGGATATCCCATCAAACTCCTGTTATTTGCGTGGCGAACAATGCCTCTGCTTGGAATTCTATTACACGACAACTTTCATTCTGAGCTTAACCGGCCCAAAGCGTAAGCCAAACTGCACGACTACCAGCTGTTAGTGATACTTGACTGTAGCGCGAAAATTACCTTTAATGAGGCCGAGGTCAAGATGGGAAACACTGTATTGAAACTCGATCCGAGTGACAACGTCCTCATCGCGCTCAGGAATTTACAACAGGGCGAACGGATCGACTTCTCTGGTCAAACTTATGTCCTGGCCTCAGATGTACCCGCCAAGCACAAGTTCACCACCGAGGGTCTCGCCGCCGGCAGCGATCTGATTATGTACGGAACTTTGATCGGAAAAACGCGACAGCCCATTCGCATGGGCGAAGTTTTGACTACGCGCAACACCGTTCACGAGGCCGCCCCATACCACGCGAAGTCACGGGAATATAAGTGGACCGCGCCGAACGTGGATCGCTGGCGGCAGCGAACGTTCCTCGGATACCAGCGCCACGATGGACAAGTTGGCACTCGGAACTACTGGTTAGTAGTGCCGCTGGTCTTCTGCGAAAACCGAAATGTGGATGTCTTGAAGCAGGCCTTTGAGGAGGAACTGGGCTTCGCCCCGCCTAAGATTTACCGGCAACAGGTCGCCGACCTCGTCCGGCTTTACCGGGAAGGCGCGGTAGCGGAGATCGCGACCCGCGCGGCAGAACAAGATATACATCTTCCGCCGTGCCCCAAAGTTTTTGAGAATGTCGATGGAGTCAAGTTCCTGATGCATGAAGGCGGCTGCGGAGGAACTCGCGAGGATTCCAACAATCTTTGCGGTTTGCTGGCTGGTTACATCCACCATCCCAACGTAGCTGGAGCTACGGTCCTCAGCCTGGGCTGTCAAAATTCGCAGATAAGTATTCTTCGGGAACAAATTGACAGGCGCGATCCTGCATTCGACAAGCCGCTCTTAATATTCGAGCAGCAACAAAGCGGCTCCGAATTCAAAATGCTTTCCCAGGCAATCGAAAAGACATTTTTAGGGTTAGTGGAGGCCAATAAAGCTGTTCGAAAACCGGCGCCGCTTTCACGCCTATGCATGGGTTTGAAGTGCGGAGGATCCGATGGATTTTCCGGCATATCAGCGAATCCAGCCATAGGTTACGTCTCCGACATGCTGGCAGCATTGGGAGGAAGCAGCATCCTCTCGGAATTTCCTGAGCTCTGCGGCGTCGAGCAAGGACTCATCGATCGCAGCATTAATCAAACAGTTGCTGACCGGTTCATTCAACTGATGCACGATTACTCGGCCAGAGCAAAAGCAGTTCACTCCAGTTTTGATATGAATCCTTCGCCTGGGAATATCCGCGATGGATTAGTAACCGATGCGATGAAGTCGGCCGGCGCGGCTAGAAAGGGAGGGACATCTCCAGTCACCGCGGTGCTCGATTATCCGGAGTATTCTTCTGGAGCGGGATTACATCTGCAGTGCACTCCGGGGAATGATGTGGAGTGCGTCACGGCACAAGTCGGAGCCGGTGCGAACGTCGTCTTGTTTACGACCGGGTTGGGTACGCCAACCGGAAACCCGGTCGCGCCGGTGATCAAGGTCTCCACCAACTCTGATCTCGCAGCGCGCATGGGAGACATAATCGATATCGATACCAGCGGCATCATCTCCGGCGAAAAAACGATCGAGCAAATGGGAGAGACAATTCTAGAGCTGGTGATTCGCGTCGCGAGCGGCGAAGTTCGGACCAAGGCAGAGTCGCTCGGCCAGGACGATTTTATTCCCTGGAAGCGTGGGGTTTCGCTCTGAACGCGCGCATCGTTTGAAAGAGTACAACCGCAGCCTAGGCCTAGACCTCCTGTCGAAGGTTAGGACGCAGTGTGAGCGAGCCGTCATCATTCAGCTTCTGGTGACAAGCCCACCGCACGGGATAGCGCATCCCCTTCACCTCAATCTCGGCTCTAAGTTTCAATCCTTTCCAATCTGTTCCTTGCGGTAGAACGAACTGCGCTTGCCGAATCTTGCCTGGCAACGGATAACCGGCATCCAGACAACCACTCTTGAGCACCTTTCCATCTTGGCTTTCCACGGTCACCCTCAAAACGCCCGGTACTCCCGCAATGCCGTCATTTGCGAAGCCAATGATCAGACCGAGATAACTACTGTCCGTATAGCTCCAGATAAACGACGGCCTCACTCGATAACCAATACGGCGATTGATCCGGTCGAACGCCGCCGGATAAGCCTGGTAGTAGCTCATCAGATTTTTGGCGTTGATCTGGTGAAAGTTCCAGAGCGACCAGTAATTCGCCCCGATATCGATCACATGATCGATCATGTTCTCAGCCGGGGATATCCCTTCCACTACGGTGTTCGGATTAGGAGGTCTCCCAGGAATTCCCTGCTCTAGCAATGCAGCAATCCACGGCGGACGGTTGCTGAGCGCTTCAATCTGTTCGTTCTCGATGAAGATGGTATCGCTGCGAATCCAATTATTGCTTCGGACCGTGCGGTCGAGCATCTCCGAATTGCCAACCCGGCTGAAATCTGGTTGCGTGTTGGTCAATAGCGGAGTTTTCTTAAAATTTTCCAGCTGCACTTCGAGCATGTTCATCCAGGTGCGCTCCGCTGTCAGGTAATCTGGAAATGGATTGTTGGGAAACGGCCAGGTGTGCCCTTCCCCCCAGAAGCCGTACATAAAAGTGTCAATGTACTCGACCAGCGGGTTGCCATCGAACTCCGTTGCCAACTGACCGATCAGTTCTTTGAATGCCTGCTGAAAAAAGGGATCGTCGTACCGGGGCTGATAACGCGAATATGGGTTCTCCAAAAATCTTTTTCCCGCAGCGATGCTCTCCTGATCGCTGGGCTGCAATAGATCAACCTTCGGAACTTTTTCCAGGACAAAATCCGGCAGCGCCGCTTCGCGTTTATAATCCGGCGCGCACATCTGAATTCGCAATCCGACCCGCTTGTTGTTTTTCTTCGCCTGGTTAAAAACCAGCTTCACATAGTCGGGCAACTCCAGGCGTCCGGGCCGCGGCTGCACTTCTCTCCACGTTGGGCGGATGTAAAGCTGCTGGCCCAATGGGAAGCGAACCAACTCCTCGATCGCTTGCGAAATATTGTCTGACTTGATTTCCTCGGTCCCGCTGTCGGCTGTGATGTAGGTGACCAGCCCCTTCCCATAGTTCGGCACAACGTCTTCGGTGCTGGTGGTAGTCATCACCACATCGTCCGTGGGTATAACGGCATCCGGTAGATATTGAGGGAATGGCCCCTGATTGAGCCGATCGTTTACCTGAGGCCCGGAACCGAAGTCGTACCTTCCCCAATTGTGAGCGGGGACGGTGGCCTGCGCTTTACCGATTCCAAGTTCCGCAGCTACGGCAACAACGACAGTGCTCTTTAGAAAGTCTCTACGCTGCATTCGCAGTCTTCTCCTGAGTCGATCCGTTCGACAAAATTATATTTTTCCACCAACTATCGGACGCTTACTATTTATATCGTTTCATTTCGTTTGTCCAGCGCGGAACGCTAAATAATTGGGTAATTTTGATAAATTCATGCCACGAACGCACAGCGTGTTTTCGACAGATGGAAATACAGTGCAATAAAATCCTTGCGGTTAGTGGGTTGTGCCTTATTCTGAAGCTCCAAGATTGATTGGCTTTGCCAATCTTCCTTGGCATTACGAATGTTTACGTTTCATTTCATTAACATCAAAGAAAGTCTTGATCCCGGGACAAAGAACTATCCTGCGTTCTCGACGAAAAAATGATTTTCGCTTTTGGAAAGTACGGCCACAATGAGGAACCATAAAGTGAATCTGAAACTGGCAACTCTTTTCTTGCTACTCGTATGCGCCTGCGGCGCCTTTGGCCAGATCAACTCATCTTTCTATGTATCAACCACCGGGAATGATTCGAATCCCGGCACACAAGCGGCGCCTTGGCGCACCGTTCAACATGCGGCAGACACGGCGCGTGCCGGTAGCACCGTCAATGTGCGGGGCGGAGTTTACGAAGAACTCGTAAGCATCAAAGCCTCGGGCAACGCGAGTGACGGATTCATTACTTTTCGAAGCTATCCCGGCGAGACGGCCATTCTAGACGCCACGCATCTCACTCCCTCCGGCAGACAGGCCGTACTTAGCATTCACAACCAGAGCTACGTGCGAATCGAAGGCTTTGAAATTCGCAACTTTCACACCGCCGAACATCGACTCGCTCCACTGGGCATAGACGTAATGGGAGCCGGGTCGCATATCGAACTGCTGAAGAACAACGTCCATCACATTGAGCAGACTTTTCAAGGTCGGGATAAACCGGGAAGCGGCGGCAACGGCTTCGGCATTGCGGTATACGGCACCGACGCTAAGTCTCCAATCACTGACCTAATCATCGACGGGAATGAAGTGCATCATCTCCAAACGGGCTCGAGCGAGTCGCTGGTAGTGAACGGGAACGTCACGAACTTTCGCATCACGCACAATGTCGTCCACGACAACAACAACATTGGAATCGACGTCATCGGTTTCGAGCGCACGGCGCCCGACCCTGCCGTAGACCAGGCGCGCGACGGAGTGGTCAGCGGCAATCTGGTTTACAACATTACTTCAAAAGGTAATCCGGCATACGGCAACGACGAAAACTCCGATGGTATTTACGTGGATGGCGGCACCAGAATCCTGATCGAGCAGAACGTTATGCATGATGTGGATTTTGGAATCGAACTGGCCAGCGAGCACAAAGACCGCGCCACCAGTTACATCACCGCGCGGAATAATCTTATCTATCATGGTCACACTGCGGGCGTTTCGATCGGCGGTTACGCACCCGAGCGGGGACATACAGAGCACTGCACTGTGGTCAACAACACGCTCTACGACAACGATACGTCGGCAACCGGATCGGGTGAGTTCCAGATGCAGTGGAACATGGCCGACAATATTTTTGCGAACAATATCATCTACGCGGGGTCTCGCTGTCTTATCGCAGTGAACAAATCGCAGATCGATAAAAATCACCCGCCAGTCGTGATCGATCACAATCTTTATTACTGTGCGTCCGGACCGAAGGCGAGCACATGGGGGGAATCTTCCGCCACGGTGACAGGATTCGATAATTATGTTCAGTCAACCGGAAATGACCATCATTCCCAATTTCTCGATCCGCATTTTGTAGATGCCGCGGCGCACGACTTTCATCTGCAATCAGATTCACCCGCGATTGCCGCTGGCACAACCGACGGAGTGCCGGTGGGAGAACTGGATCTTGATGGCTCGCCGCGGGTCAAATCCAGAAAGATAGACATCGGCTGCTACCAAACAAAATAGGGAGCAGCGCATGTTGAAATCAGATGTCAATCGCCGTGAGTTCCTGAAGATCACCGCTGGAGCCGGTGCCGCCCTGGCCATGCCAACTACAGGACATGCCGCTGCCTCCTCCAAAATGATCGGCATCCAGGTTGGAGCAGTTTCGTTTGTGGATGAAGGCACCGAGAAAGTCTTAGATGTGGTTCAGGAACGTTGCTGCGTAAACACGCTGTTTCTTGCTGTGTTTACGTACGGTCGAGGTATTGCCGGAAGGCAAATTCCCGGCCAACCACTGCCTGATCATGGCAAGCAGGAGTACGATCTCAATTTCCACGGCGGCAATTTTGCCACGCCGCATCTTCAGTACTACAAAAACACTGTTCTCAAAGACACTCGAGCGCCCGACCACGGCAACCTGGACATTCTCGCCGAAGTCTTACCTGCGGCCAAGAAGCGCGGCATGAAGGTGATCTGCTGGCTTGAGGACGTGTTTCGCACCGACCTGCCGAACATTGAGAAAGTTCAGGAGCGCGACCTTTACGGACGCAATGCCGAGACGCTGTGCGTCAACAATCCGGACTACCGGAATTTCCTGACCGGTTTAGTCGAAGACTACGCGCGCTCCTACGATATCGATGGAATCATGTGGGGATCGGAGCGGCAGGGTGCGCTCTGCGACAGTCTGGGAGCCACGCACGATACCCCGCCGATCGACCCCGGCAACGTGACCTGCTTCTGCGAATTTTGTCGGAGCAAAGCGAAGCAGCAAGGCATCAACGTGGATCGCGCCCGGCAGGGATTTCTGGAGTTGGAAAAATTCGTTCGCTCAACTCGCGCTGGCAAGCACCCTGTGGATGGTTATTACGTTCAATTCTGGCGACTGCTGTTGCGGTATCCCGAACTCGCTGCATGGGAAATGCTCTGGACTGACAGCCTGCGCGAAACATACGCTGTGATATACAAAACTGTGAAGGCAGCCAAGCCGACGGTGCCAGTGGGCTGGCACATCTGGCACAACAATTCATTCAACCCGATCTACCGCGCCGAGCAGGACCTACATGAGATATCGAATTATTCCGATTTCATAAAGGTCGTCATGTACAACAACTGCGGTGGCGAGCGTATGGCGCTCTATGTGGACAATATCGGCACGACACTTTATGGAGATCTCACCAAACAAGGCCTGCTCGATATGAACTACGCGATGATGGGATTCAAGGGAAGCAGCTACGATCAACTTCCTCACACTGGCCTTTCTAATGATTATGTCTATTGTGAAACGAAACGCGCGCTGGAAGGTGTTGCTGGAACCAGCACTCTGATTTGGCCGGGCATTGATATCGATATCCCGACGGAGCCCAACAACAGCAAGTGCACGCCGCAAAGCGTGAAGGAAGCAGCTCTGGCGGCTTTCCGGGCTGGCGCGCCAGGAATAATTCTGTCTCGAAAATATTCCGAGATGCGGCTCGGCGACCTCAGCGGTGCCGGGGATGCGGTTCGCGAGATGGGTTTCGCCTAAAGCGAACGCAATAGTGCCTGTTAATGCTTGGCCGGTGTATCAAAGAAGTTCGGCTGCTCGGGGATCGCGGCACCGTCAGCACGTGGATCGGATGCGCCGGAATTGATGCCCGTCTTGCTGTCGTGAAGAATTGCCTGGCCGCGTCCCATTGCTGCGGTATAGCCGATGTGTACTTGCAGCACATGTCCCATCTTCGTCAGTGTGTCAAGCGTTGCCGGCGTAATGCGCGACTCGATCACGATTCGGCAGCCGAGCTGCTGACGATCGGTAAAACGCGGTTCTTCCATCGCAGCCTGCACATTCATATGGTAGTCGACGACGTTCGACACAAATTGCGCATGAGCCAGCGGCTGATTCATGCCGCCCATGATGCCGAAACCGATGTGCTCGTCTCCTCGCTGCATGAAGCCAGGAATGATCGTATGAAACGGGCGTTTGTGGCCGGCAAGCGCATTGGGAGATGCGGGATCAAGCGAGAAAAGGCCTCCACGATTCTGTAAGGCGAATCCCATGCCTAGGACGGTTACGTCCGATCCAAAGTTGTTGTAGTTGCTTTGGATGATGGAAAGAACGTTCCCTTGGCGATCGACGACTGTGAAGTAAGTGGTGTCGCTTTTGCTGAGCGCCCCGGGAGCTACCGTGCAATTCGCTTTCGCTGGATCAATGAGCGAAGCCCGCTTCGCGGCGTAATCTTTTGACAGAAGCTGCTCCACCGGAATTTTGCTGAAGCGTGGATCGCCGACGTAGGCTTTCACGTCCGCATAAGCAAGTTTCATGGCTTCAATGCGGTGGTGCAATTCAGCCGGACTGTGCGGACCGGCCGGATCCGGCTTGAACTGCTCCATAATATTAAGCATTTCAAGCGCTGCAATGCCGTCGCCGTTAGGCGGCAGCTCGTATACGGTCCAATCACGATATTTCGTCGAAATCGGCTCGACCCATTCCGCGGAGTACGACGCGAGATCGTCAGCAGTCATAGTTCCTCCGAGTTCGCCGGAGGTTTTTAGAATGGCTTTGGCGATTTCTCCTTTGTAGAACACGGCCTCGCCCTGATCGGCAACTAGCGTGAGCGCACGGGCAACATCCGGATTGCGAAACATCTCGCCCGTCTCTGGAACCTTGCCGCCCGGCAGAAATATTCGGCGACTTTCTGCATTCGTCAGCAAGCCATCGCGGCTTTCATCCCACCAGTCGTGAATAATCTCTCCTACAGGGAACCCATGCTCGGCATAAAAAATCGCAGGTTGAAACAGATCGTGCCAAGGAAGTTTTCCCCAGCGATCATGCAGCTTGGTCCATCCGTCGACCGCACCCGGAACAGTGACAGAATCGATATCGGATTGAGGCATCGCCGTAATTCCCTTTTGTTGGAGATGCTCAATCGTTAGTGCCTTCGGTGCCCAGCCGCTCGCATTCAGTCCGTAGATTTTGCCGGTCTTCGCCTCCCAATAAATGGCAAAGAGATCGCCGCCCATGCCGTTGGTATTGGGTTCGGTGACATTGAGTACAGCGTTGGCTGCAATTGCGGCATCGATCGCGGAGCCGCCTCGTTCAAGAATGCGCGCTCCAGCTTGCGAGGCTGAAACCTGACTGGTGGCAACCATACCGTACTGCGTGGCGACAACGGAGCGTCCATAGGAACGGTCCTGGGCGGACAGGTTGAATGCAGCCGACAGGAAAACGAGTAAGACGAACGTGGGTCTGAATGCGATCATGCGTGCGAGGCTCCAGATCGAGATGCGCCACTGAATCGCTGAGTCTGCGATGAAGCCCGAGTGTATCAGGGTGCGTAATGAGTGAAAACAAAGTCCTGATCTTTGCCCGGCTCGTGGCAGGGAAAACAGGTTTTGAGCGCAGCCTCGTGGTCAGGTTTGCCGTCTTTGAATTGAGCAAAACCCCAGCCACCCGTCGCGGCATATTTTTTCGAGTCCTTCACCATGAACTGAACATTAACAGGAGGCCCGGCAACGAAAGACTGATCGCGTCCAAAGACTTTGTTATTTTCTTCGGACGGGGTATAGCTCCAAGCTAGCCGGGCAATGATTGTGCCGTCCGGGAATGGAAGCTTGCTTTCCCGGAAGGCCGCGACCGCTGCGTCGTTGCCCAGAATGGCGCGAATATCATTGAGGTTGCCTGCCTCGTGGGCTACGGAGATCAGCTTCCAGTCGCGGTATCGGGGCGGAATTGTGATTCCGAAGATCGGAGCAGCCGCTTCATCGGAGTGGCCGGATGCGTGGGCCATATAGACGGCCACGCCGGACAAAGCTACGACTGCAATCAACAAATAAGCGATCCTTCTCATCCGATCAGCCCCTTTCCAAATGCTTATCTATTTTCCAGATGATTCTATGCGGGTTCGCTTTTACCCGCTGGGAATAACATAGGGAACGAAGCGGCGGCAAATTAAGACACTAGCCAGTGCGCGTTACTCATCAAACCAGGCCCGCAACAGCGAAACAATTGGACGATAGTATCGGTGATAGTTTGAATCACGATTCTTACCGACAACCGCATCCTCCATTTCAGGCATTTCGACCGATTGCGTCGAGCTCGGCAATCTCTTCAGGCGGAATTTGCAGCGCCGAAGCCTGAAGATTCTCGCGAAGATGCTCAATCGACGATGTTCCCGGAATCACCAGAATATTCCGTGACCGATGGAGAAGCCATGCTAGCGCAACTTGCATGGGCGTGGCACCGAGACGAGCGGCGACGTCGGACAATGTAGTCGACTGCAGAGGCGTGAACCCGCCGAGTGGAAAGAATGGCACATAGGCGACGCCGTCACGAGCAAGATCGGCTATGAGTGCATCGTCGGTTCGATGGGCGAGGTTGTACTGGTTCTGTACGCAGACGATGGGAGCGATCTGTCGAGCTTCGGCGATCTGCGTGGGCGTGACGTTGCTCAGCCCGATATGACGCACCAAACCTTTTTGCTGGAGTTCGGTTAGAACTGTGAGCGGCGCCTCGATCGATCCCTCGGCCGGTCCATGGCTGCTAAACATACTGCGCAGGTTAACCACATCGAGCGCATCCAGACCAAGATTGCGAAGATTGTCGTGCACCGCCGCGGTGACATCTTCGGCGGAGAGGGCCGGAACCCAGGATCCGTCGTCGGGACGTCGTGCGCCTATTTTGGTCACGATCACTAGATCATCGCGATAGGGATGCAACGCTTTTCGTATGAGTTGGTTCGTGATATGAGGGCCGTAGTAATCGGATGTATCGATGTGGTTTACGCCAGTCGCGACGGCCTCTCGCAGAACCGCGATTGCTGCATTCATATCGCGGGGAGGTCCCCATACCAACTTGTTGCCTTCTCTCCCCGCGAGTTGCATCGCACCATAGCCCATGCGGTTCAGCGTCATCGACGTGCCCGGCAGTATGAAGTTTCCGGCGAGATTTTTTTGTTCAATGATTTTCATTTTCATTTCTCCTGGTGCAGTGTTCTTCAAGTAGTAGCGGGGAATGCTGGAACGAAAGCAGTCCAGTAGCGACAGATGAATCACCACGGAATCGTTACGTTTTCCCAGCGCGTGAACGTACCAGTCGGGCCTTCCGGGCCGAGCAGCGCAACGCGCACCACCTCGCGGGAACCTTCTTCAACAGAAGCGGTGCCCTCATATCCATTGAGGTTTGTCTTGGTGAAGCCCGGGGACACCAAGTTGACTTTGATCCCGGTGGACTCCAATTCGATCATCATGGCTAGCGTTATGGCGTTAAGAGCCGCCTTGGACGCGGAGTACACCGGACTAAAGCGCGCGTGGTAGGGGTGGCCACGGTCTGCATTGTCCGTCAGCGAACCGACGCCGCTTGACACGTTTATGATGCGGGCATCTGACGACTCGCGGAGGAGTGGCAACATCGCCTGGTAAACCGCGAGGACGCCGAACACGTTGGTCTCCCACACCGCGCGTATTTCATCGAGTGACGCGTTGCTCGCCAGGGTTATCTTCGCATACTCCTGGAGGGACAAATTGCCCTTCCTCGTATTCGAAATAGCTGCGTTATTGACGAGCAGGTCGAGGTGGCCAAACTCCTTGCGAACTCGCTCCGCCGCGGCGGCGATCGAAACCCGATCCGTCACGTCAAGCTGGACCGCGATGGCTCCCGGCCCAATGTCCTTGGCTGCCGCCTCGCCACGCTCAAAATTGCGCGACCCCACCAGCACCGTGAGGCCATTCGCAACAAGTTCCTTTGCGGCCTGAAATCCGACCCCTTGATTGGCCCCTGTGATCAGCGCGACGCGTTTGCTCTGCATAGTCATCTCCTTTTTTCATCGATGTGTGGTTATTGCCGCTGCGCCGGGCTAGTTTGGCAAGCCTGAACCACAATCCATATTTGGTTCACTCACGGTTAGCCGCGCACTACTGCTGCTTCCGCCGGCTGTTCAAAATAGTGCTCCGCGTTCAAATCGGCAATGAGCCCAGGCTGAACTGGTCGCCATCCCAGCCGCTGCTGCGTAAGTGCGCTGGATGCCGGTCCGTCCATTCCAAAGAAGCGAGCGATCCAGCCAAAATGATCGGCTGCCTCCTCGTTGGACTTACTGACGACCGGTACGTTCAGGCCACGGCCGATTGCCGCAGCGATCTCACGAGTCGGTACGCCCTCGTCGGCCACACCGTGATAGCTCGCCCCACCAGTACCTTTCTCGAGCGCGAGCCGATACAAATGAGCAGCATCCAACCGATGCACCGCAGGCCAGCGGTTGAGCCCGTCGCCTATATATGCGGAAACGCCCTTCTCGCGTGCGATGCCAATCAAGCGCGGTACAAAGCCATGATCACCGTTGCCGTGGACCGAAGGGGGAAGCCGCAGCACAGATGCGCGAAGTCCGCGTGCCGCCAACGCAAGCGCGACCTCCTCCGACTTGCGCGGGAAGTTGGGATTGTGCGCATCCTCTTCTGTTGCGAGCGCGCCTTGGCGTTGAACGAGCAAGCTGCCGGAAGTGATTATCAACGGGCGATCAGAGCCTGCGAGCGCGCCGCCAAGGGACTCAATGGCAAGTCGATCCGCCTCGGCGGCTGGCCCATAGTTTGCGAAATCATGGATAAAGGCGGTGTGGATCACTCCCTCGGCAGCCGCTGCGCCGCTGCGAAGGCTTTCGAGATCTTCGAGCGAACCGCGATGAACGTCGGCTCCCGCTGCGACCAGCGACTTGGCGCCCGCATCCGAGCGCGAAAGGCCGAGTACCTGATGACCAGCGTCGATCAGTTCTCGGACGACTGCCGTACCGATAAAACCTGTAGCACCAGTAACGAAAACACGCATATTCATTTCCTCCTAAGCAATTTGTGGCTCAGCTGATAGAGATGACGATAGGGACGAAGCTCTTACTCGGCTTGAGATTGAGAGCCGAGTCGAAACCTTCACAGTAATTAAGCGCCATTCACGAGCTGAAGTGGGCAGCCCGTCGGTCTCAACCAACTCGTGCAACCAATCTTCTGCTGCGAGCTGCGCCTGTTCTAAGCCGAACAACTGGGTGATGGCGTTGAAGAATGCTGATAGCTCCCGCTCCGCCATTGTCATAAGGCCGGGGCAAGGATCATCGGGATTATTTGATGGTTTATAACGAGCGAGTGAATTCATATTCCTCACCTCTTGAAGCCGGAGATCAAAACCTTAGAGCCGGGAACCGCTATTGACAGGCTGCCGCGCTCCGGATAAAACGGAGAATGCCTCCGTATCTGTAGATAAGATAAACGGAGACTATCTCCGGTTGCAATTTTTTTTATGCCGACCAAAAATCAGAAAAAGGCCCCGCGTAAACCGCGCACCGACGCGCAGCAAAACCGCGAGCGCATTCTGGAGGTGGCGAAGGAGGCGTTTACTCGGTACGGCGCGAATGCCAGCCTCGATGACATTGCCAAAGAGGCAGGGGTGGGAGCGGGAACTCTGTATCGCCACTTCCCTACGCGGGATGCGCTGATCGAAGCGGTTTATCGGACTGAAGTGGAAAAACTGGCTGCGGCTGAGAAGAAGTTCTCCGCAAGCCTTCCTCCCATTGAGGCCTTGCGCGCATGGATGCTGCTATTCGTCGACTACATCGCGACCAAGCAGATCATCGGTCCGGCTCTAAATTCGGTCGTCGGAGGGTCTTCGAAGCTGTTTGAAGGTTCACGCAGTCAGGTCCAGGGAGCGATTGATTCCCTGGTGAAGCGTGCCATCAAGAGCAAAGACATACGTAAAGATCTGGAGCCATTCGATCTACTTCGTGCACTGATCGGCGTCTCCCACGTGGCGTCCGGTCCCGATTGGCAGCAAAGCGCCAGAAGACTCGTGGACATTCTCATCACCGGTTCGCGGCCCATCAAATAAAGCCGCAGGTTCAAGTCCAGGCGGATTGGACAAAGAATCTGGCAAGTCGGACTGGATGCGGAGCTATTCCTATGGGATTTCAAACGGCATCACTACTACCGAATGCTGCACCAAGTGGACAATCAGTTTGAAACGTTTTATATTACGATCCGAATTGGATACCAGGCCAGAGGAGCTACTCCATGAAGTCCGGACTTCCGCGAACTGCCGTACTTGTTCTGCTGTTTGGAACAATTGCTTCTGCTCAAACCACGCACTTCGCCCCGAAGGTGCAACAAATTCCAGTACCGGAATGTCTGATGATGAAGGGATTGTGGGAAGGCGGGTCGAAACCTTGCACGCAGAACGAACATGAGGCGTGGATCACGGATATCACGCACTGGCGAATGGAACGCCGCATACGTATCGGCTACGACGGCGCCAGGTACGATCTGCCCGCGTTGCAATGGACCCAGTCGGGCTTCATGCAGCCCCAGATGATGGTGCAGGACCGGTATTTTTATGATCCGGTCGCCGGCAAGTACACCGTGGATCGTTATCTCGATGATCTCGAGAAACGTTACGGCGGAATTGATGCGGTTTTGATCTGGCCAACTTACCCAAACATGGGAATCGATGATCGCAATCAACACGATATGATTCGCAGCATGCCCGGGGGAATTGCCGGTGTGAAGCAAATGATTGCCGACTTCCATCGTCGCGGTGTGCGGGTGCTATTTCCCATGATGATGTGGGATCAGGGAACACACGATTCAGGCATGCCTTGGCCGGATGCGATCGCCAGCCTGATGAAGGAAGTGGACGCCGACGGCATCAATGGAGACACACAGGACGGTGTGCCCCTTGCATTCTCATTAGCCGCGGACAAAGTTGGCCATCCTCTGGCCTTCGAGCCCGAAGGAGGGCCGTCGGATGAAGCTTTGGCGTGGGACGTTATGACGTGGGGTCAATACCAATTTCCTTTTACCCCTCTCGTCGACAAATATAAGTGGCTTGAAACGCGGCATATGGTGAACATCTCGCACCGTTGGAATCGCGACAAAACTGACGATCTGCAGTTTGCATTCTTTAACGGAGTGGGCTGGGAGAGTTGGGAGAACATCTGGGGCATCTGGAATGGAATCACGCCGCGCGATGGCGAAGCCACCCGCCGCGTTGCCACGATCGAACGCGCGGTCGCGCCTTTTTTGGTCAGCAAAGACTGGGAGCCGATGTCGCCTATGCTGCGGTACGGTGTATATGCCAGCCGCTGGCCGCTCGGAGGCGAAACCGTTTGGACAATCGTGAACCGGAACGAATATGACGTTGAAGGCGATCAGATGGAAGTTCCGTCGAAGGAAGGGTTACGCTACTTCGATCTTTATCATGGAACGGAACTCAAACCTCAAGCGAGATCAGACGGGAAAATGGCGCTTGCCTTTTCCATCGAAGCAAAGGGATATGGCGCCATTCTTTCCACTAGCACAGCACCCGACCAGAAGATGCAGGCCTTGATGTCAAGAATGAAAGAGCTGACGGTGAAGCCACTGGCCGCTTACTCGCACGAATGGAAAGATCTGTCACAGCAGATTGTTCCTATCCAACCGACCAAGGTCGCAAGTAGCGCGCCGGAAGGAATGGTAAAGATCCCGGGGAACGATTTTCTTTTCCGGGTCGCCGGAATCGAAATCGAGGGACTTAACGACATCGGCGTCGATGTCCAGTATCCGTGGGAGGATTCCGCGCATCGTTTTCACGAGCACCCTCTGCAAATCAAATCTTTCTATATCGACAAGTATCCGGTGACAAATGCTCAATTCAAAAAGTTTCTGGACTCCAGCCACTATCATCCCAAAGATGATCTGAATTTCCTCCGGGATTGGAAGGATGGAAGCTTTCCGACGGGATGGGAAAATAAACCGGTGACGTGGGTTTCGCAAGAAGACGCGCGTGCCTACGCCAGCTGGGCTGGAAAGCGTTTGCCTCACGAATGGGAGTGGCAGTACGCGGCCCAGGGCACAGATACCCGTCTCTATCCTTGGGGTAACGAGTGGGATGACAGCGCTGTACCGCTGCCAGACAAGTCGCGCAC
The DNA here is from genome assembly GCA_963838015.1 of uncultured Acidobacteriaceae bacterium. Taxonomy (GTDB): domain Bacteria; phylum Acidobacteriota; class Terriglobia; order Terriglobales; family Acidobacteriaceae; genus Sulfotelmatobacter. The sequence continues at coordinate 392,157 of CAWIPG010000006.1, forward strand.
TATGCGAGGCCCCGATCCAGTCGATGCACATCCCAAGGGAGCCAGTCCATTCGGCGTGATGGACATGGTAGGAAATGTTTGGCAATGGACTGAGGAGTTTGTTGACGAGCACACGCGGGGAGGAATTCTCCGCGGTGGAAGTTACTATCAACCGCAAGGCACGATTTGGTATTTCCCGCAGACTTACAAACTGAATGAGCACGGCAAGCTGTTGCTCATGTCACCAAGTATGGACCGCGCCGGAGGAGTCGGATTCCGTTGCGTAGTAGACTCGCAGTGATTTAGTCGGCTACGTCCACAAATGCCGGTTCCCACAAACTCGTCCGCGCTTCGACGCAGTAAGTTATGACAGCACCTGTGACAATGCGGCAAATCGCTGAGCGTGCCGGCGTCTCGATCGGCACGGTGTCGCATGTCATCAATGAAACTGCGACCGTTCGGCCGAAGCTGCGGGAGCGTGTGATCGAGGCCATACGCAGCATGGGCTATCAGCCAAGCGCCTTAGCGCAGGGACTCCGGAAAAACCGGACCAACATGCTGGGCATGGTAATTCCGGATATCACGAATCCATTCTTTCCGGGCGTGGTTCGGGGCGTCGAGGACGTGGCCTACAAACGCTCCTTCCGCGTGATTCTCTGCAACGCGGACAACGACCCTTCCAAGGAAGAATCATACGTTCGCGAATTGCGTTCGTATCACATCGCCGGACTGTTGATCATTCCCGCAGCCGGTGCGGACATTGCCGGTCAGCTCCGAGCCTACGCCTCGGCCTCGGTTCCCGTGGTCTGCATTGACCGCGTTCCGGATGGCTGGAAGGGCGATGCCGTGCTGGTGGCCAATGAGGAAGGTGCTTATCTGGCGACCCGCCATTTGATTCAGATGGGGCATCAACGTTTAGCCGCCATCGCTGGGCCGCTCAAACTGACGAATGCCGCACAGCGCTTGAAAGGGTTTACGCGGGCATTAAAAGAGGCCCGCATAGAGATTGAGCCAGAATTCGTTCAGGAAGCGCGGTTCGATACAGCGAGTGGTTATCAGGCCGCGCTTCGGCTTCTCCGCATGCTGCCGCGCCCGACTGCTATTTTTGCCAGCAACGATCTCATGGCGTTTGGCGTGCTACAGGCGGCTCGTGAGCTCAACCTGCGATGTCCGGAAGACTTGTCGATTGCCGGTTTTGACAGCCTGGAGTTCACCAAGTTCACCGATCCATCCCTGACATCGGTGTACCAACCGGGATATCAGTTGGGCGCCACCGCTGCTCGTCTGCTTTTGCAGAGGGTCGACGGCATGCAGTTTCCACCGAAAAAAATCAATCTACCGACGGAGCTGAAGAAGCGCAATTCGGTTGGACCGCCGCCTGCCATAGTTCAGGATGGACGAACGAGCAAGAGTCGCGAGCGCGCTGGTCTGATGAGCACAAGAAAAAAAGCCTAACAAATTCCCGCAAGTTCCAGCGTATTTTAATTTGAGTTCTTGACAAGCGTAAACGAGTGGGAGTAGGTTGTTGACGTTTGCTTATTGAAACGTTTCAAATTAAATTCCCTTGGCCGCTGTCTTGCCATGGGGCGCTACTTGGTGTGAGGGGGAATACTATGCGTCGTAGCCGTTGGGTGTTTCTATTTGCCTTTTGCTTCCTCGCCGCCGCCTTCCTGCGGGCCCAGGTCGTTATCACCAGCTCCATCGTGGGTACCGTTTCTGACCCGCAAAGTGCCGTGGTCGATGGCGCTACCGTCACTCTCACCAATGTGGACACTGGCGTCCGATGGACGAAAACTACCACTTCCAGCGGCGACTATCAATTCCCTAACCTCATTGCGGGCCAATACAAGGTCGAGGTCGTTAGACCGGGCTTCACGCACGCGGTTTCGACCGGGATCGCTCTCGAAAATGGCGTCACTCAACGCGTTAACGTTCGATTAAATGTGGGCCGGGCCACGGAAACGGTGCAAGTCAGTGCTGCCGCCCCGCTCATGAACACCGACGACGCCAACGTTTCACAAGTTATCGAAAACAAATTTGTCGCCGACCTGCCCATGGAGGGTCGTAATTACCTAAACTTTGCCGAAATTTTGCCCGGTTTCAACAGCGGCACCGGCGACACCACGCGTATGCAGTGGGGCCTTGCCTCGGCTAGCGCGGCGGGCGGCGCAAAAGAACTGAATGTCGGCGGCACCGATTACGGTGTCGGATACTACGTCGACGGAATCGACAACAACGACAACTGGGTGGAAGGTCCGCTGATGAATATTAACGAGGACACCATTCAGGAGGTGAAAGCCGAAGTTTCGAATTATTCAGCCGAATATGGCCGCGACGTGGGCCAGATCAGCATTACCACTAAATCCGGGACAAATAGTCTGCACGGTAGCGTATACGATGCGTTCCAGAATTCCGGCTTGAACGCCAACGACCCTTACAGCAATTTTCAGGACATTCCGCGCAGCGCATATCACCAGAATCAATATGGTTTCACCGTCGGCGGGCCGGTTTTCATTCCCAAAGTATTCAACGGCAGGAATAAAGCATTTTTCTTCGCATCGTTCGAGCGCTTGCGCAATACCGGCCTGACAGCTTTTTCAGCTTACGTGCCAACTGCAGCCGACCTGTCAGGCGATTTCAGTCCGTGGCTGGCGGGTGCGCCTGCGGGGTTCAATCCTTCGACACAGTGCAACGGAAATCCCTCGACCGAGCCCAATGTTTGCCAGTATGTGATTTACGATCCGACCACCTATAACCCGACGACCGGGGCGCGGCAGCCGTTCCCGGGCAATAAAATTTCGGCAACGCTGCTGGCTACGCCTTCGAGCCAAATGGCTCTCAATTATCTGGGTCACTTCCCCAAGCCTAATGGTTACACTTCGAACGAGCCCGGCGACTATGACAACTACGCCGGATCCTACGACGCCGGCATCAACGACAACAATTACTCGGTCCGGGGCGACTACAACTTCGGCAGCCACGATTTCGTCTACTTCCGTTACCTGCACGACATGGGATACAAAATCAACAACCCCAACAATCTTCTCGCTTCCAATACTTCGGGCGTTGGCGTGGTTTTGGATCCCGGCCTCGATGAGGGTGACGGTCCCTTCCACCGCGTTAATACCTATCAGTTCCACTACGTGCATACTTTCAGCGCCAGCTTGAGCAACGAATTCAACATCAGTTGGATGAGAGCTTACAACTTCAGCAACCTGCAATCGCAGATTTCCGCATTCGACTCATCCTGGCTTCCCAGTCTATTCACGAACTCGTCCTCGAACATGGCCGGGTACACGTCTTTCGACAAAGGCCTGTTCGGCGTCAGCAATGACGCCAATTTCGCGGTGAACATTGGGAGCGCAGGTCAGTTTGCCAACGATCTGAGCCTCGGAACCGACTCCGCCGGTGAGTATTGGTACCAGTATGTTCCCATCTTCCAGTTAACTGACAATGTCCAGAAAATGATTGGCAGGCACTTCATCAAGGCCGGCTTTTACCTGGCGCGCCGTTACGAGCGCGACAATGACATCATTCGTTCGGTAACAGCTGATGGAGGCTATACCGGCTTCGGGCCTAATAGTTCTGACGGTTCCGGGTTCAATTATCTGGCTGAGTTCGAAACCGGTTTTGTAAGCAATATCAACCAGCGAACTCCGGCGAACAGCGGAGATGCCAGCCTTTATTACGGCACTCCCGAATACGCCACGTACGTCGGCGACACGTGGAACGCGACGCGAAAGCTTACTGCGACTCTCGGCCTGCGCTACGATCTGCCGATCCCCGCCTATTCCGTGGACAATTACTGGGGCGTGTTGGATCAGTCGTATCCGGGTTGGCGGTTTGTGATGCCAGGATTGACGCCGGGGACCAGCGCTCACCCTTTTAGTGCGGACAAGAGAAATTTTGCGCCGCGCATTGGGCTGGCTTACCGGCTAGGCGACAAAACGGTGATTCGCGGCGGCTATGGAATCTTCTATGAGACCGGCCGCTTCAAATTTCTCGACCAGGTAACCTGGAACTCACCGGCTTATGGAGGCACTCAGTACTATACCTCCAATATATCGAACGGCCCGGGTGGAACCGGCTACACCCTCGCCGATACGTTTCCCGCTGCGATCTCAGTTGCCCGCGGCACTTGGCCGTACCAACTGGGTACCGACGGAGGCTTGATGTGGACTCCCGGTAATCAAAGCACTACATCGACCGTGGACCAGAAAACCTGGAAAACAACTTACATTCAGCGCTGGAGTCTGGATATTCAACGCGAATTGGGCCGGGCCGTGGTGGGGACGATCGGCTATGTGGGTTCGGAAGGCACGCACATGGCGATTCAGTATGACCTGAACGAATTCCCGCAAGGCTTTTACCCGGACATTAATGTTCAGCTTGATGGCGATGGCGAATGTCTGACTTGCGATGCCGCCCGTCCACAGACGGCCGTGGCGCCGGGACGGTGGGGATCGGTGAATTCGGTTCGTCCTGACCAGAGCAACAACTACAACGCCATGAACGCCGAACTGAAAACCCGTGGTTGGCATGGCCTGACCACCGAGGTTGCTTACACCTGGTCGAAGCAGTTGGACGAATATTTCGGCGAAAGCGGCGAATCAAATAACGCTGGGGTCGCCAAAGAAATCATCGGGGGCCAGTGGCATCCGCGCTGGAGTTATGGTCCCTCCGATGCGAACCATACCAACCGCTTCGTGACTGCCGTCGCCTATGAGTTGCCGGGAAAAACATTGGGAAACGGCATACTGCGCGAAGGGCTGGGAGGATGGCAGGTGAATGCGATCGCCACCTTCGAATCGGGATCGCCGACCACCGTTTTCAACGGCTACACCAGTTCATACGACGGCATGGGCGATGTTCCGCTCCAGACCTGCGACGGCAATATTTCCCGCAGCGGCAGGAACATTACGCACGCGTTCAATACCAATTGCTACACGGAGCCTGCCGCCAGCACCAATCCCTTTTACCTCAATCAGGGCATAACAAACTACGCGGTAACTCGAGGCGATGAGACCAGAAATGAACTCGTTCAACCCGGAATCAACAACTGGGACATGGGATTACAAAAATCCTTCCGCGTGTTTGGCGAAGGCCGCGAGTTGCAGTTCCGAGCGGATTCGTTCAACACCTTCAATCACACGCAATGGAGCGCTATGAATAACAGCTACTGTCCGTTCCTAGGTTACGCCCCGTGCGTGATTGACGACCGCCAGACCAATGCCGAAAGTCACTTCGGCTACGTAAGCGCATCTCATCCCGGCCGCCACGTGCAGTTGAACGCGAAGTTCGTATTCTAGGCGGCCGGCACGGCGCGAGCGATCACCCCCAGTCGCTCGCGCCCCGGGGAAGCAGCATGGGCTTGCGCGCCATTCTGACTGATCGCGTCACACCCATAACAATCACGTAGTTCAAAATCGAATTCCCTTATGCAGAAGCCTATTGTTGTCGTTGGCAGCATCAATCTCGACTTGGTTGGGGCAGCTGATCGTATTCCCCGGGTAGGCGAGACCGTCATCGGCAACACCTTTAACACTTTCTACGGAGGTAAAGGAGCAAACCAGGCGGTCGCCGTAGCGAAACTCGGTTACCCCGTGTCGATGGTGGGCAACGTTGGCAGCGATACTTTTGGAATACAGTTGCGCGATGGTTTGAAGCACGCGGGCGTGGACACAACTTACGTAAACACGGTGGAAGGGCCTTCTGGCGTCGCATTGATCACTACTGGAGGCCTCGGCGAAAACAACATTGTCGTGGTACCCGGAGCCAATGGCCATCTCACGCCGGAACTACTGGAGAAGGCAGCGACAATTTTGGAAGGCGCCGGATTTCTTTTAGCGCAACTTGAGATTCCTTTGGAAACTGTGGATTATCTGACGCAGTTTGCCGAGCGCCATGACATCCGGTTGATGCTCGATCCGGCTCCGGCGCGCGAGCTTCCAACGGCTCTGCTTCGCAGGCTAACCTGGATTACGCCGAACGAAACTGAAGCTTCAGAACTGATCAAAGTGGGTAGCGAAAATGGCAATCATGATTCCTACGCAGTAGCAGATCATCTCTTGGCTTCGGGCGTCAAAAACGTACTGCTGAAGTTAGGATCACGTGGTTGCCTGATCGCCCAGCCAAATCGTCTGAAAAAGCTCATCCCTGCATTTCCCGTGAATGCTGTAGACACGACCGGCGCCGGGGATGCCTTCAATGCGGGATTTGCAGTGGCGTTGATGCGCGGTTTGCCGGTTACACAAAGTGCCATTCTTGCTTCTGCAACGGCTGCGATTTCTGTAAGCCGGCACGGAGCGCAGCCCTCCATGCCGACCTCGGACGAAGTAACGGCCTTTGTAAACCAATGATTGAGATCCAGGACATCCTCAGGCAAGGCGGGACATATCCGGCTCCTGAGTCACAAGTCGGTTGAGCCCGATTATGGTTGATACCCGTCGGTCCTCCACTGCTTATACGGACTCACCTGCTGAGTGCTCCAGTAAGAGCCTCATGGGGGCATTGACTGTTGTATTAAGGTGTCCTCGACATCCCGTGCGTTGCCGTAATCCGCAAAATCTTATGTTTGCTCATGTGTTCGATCCTACACATAGCTTCTGGACCACGTCCCGATGGTCCTGGAAACCGATCTATACCTGAAACAAAGCGAGCGTCGACAAAAAACTTCGGCTTCTGTATCTTCCGGACACGACGCATTCCGGCAGCGGATGTGCTCTGATTGCATTGCTATATTGTCCGATGAAGCCGCGGCTTGAAATCACTTGTGTTTTTCGGTGAGCGACCTTTCGGAATCGTCAGGACGATCGTGGAAGGACAAATGAACATACAGACCACTCCATCGCCCGAACCGGCTCGCCCGCAACTCGGCCAACGCGTACCCCACGCGTGGAGCGGCAGATGGCCCCATCTGTTTCAAGGCATAAAGCCGGTGACTCGGGCCGGAGCTGCCCGGGATGCCTTGGCCGGATTCCAACTGGCGGCCATGAACATCCCGCAGGCGCTGGGCTATACGAAGATTGCGGGCATGCCGTTAGTCACGGGGTTTTACACGCTGTTGCTTCCGCTGCTGGCATTTGCCGTGTTCGGTTCGTCGCGTTACCTGGTGGTCGCCGCTGATTCAGCAACCGCATCGATTCTTGCCGGGAAGCTTGCGACTATGGCCCCCATCGCAAGCGCGAGATATGTGGCGCTGGCATCGACGGTCGCTCTGCTCACTGCCGGATTTCTGCTGTTGGCTCGAATCCTCAAGCTCGGCTTCCTGGCCGATTTTTTATCGCAAACCGTTCTGACAGGTTTCCTCACCGGAGTTGGGTTTCAGGTGGGCATCACTGTGCTGAGCGAGATGGTCGGCCTCGAAGTGCACTCCAATCGGACGGTCGGGCAGCTCCTTGAGGTCTTGCGCAGCCTGCGCGGGATTCACTTGCCAACCGTGGCTATCTCGGCGGTAGTCGTGGCCGGCGTCTTTGCTTTAAGCCGACTTGCCCCCAAGGTCCCGGGCTCTCTACTCGCGGTCGCCGGCGCAATTACCGCGAGCGCGACCTGGGATTTCGCGAGCCATGGCATCGCCATTATCGGCCCGGTCGTCGGAGGGCTTCCTCATTTAGGGTTACCGGACGTGCACTGGAAGGATGTCGCACCGTTATTCGGCGTTTCCGTCTCCTGCTTTGTGATGATCCTCGCGCAAAGCGCGGCAACCGCGCGTTTCTACGCAGCGCGACATCAGCAGTATCTAGACGAAAGCACAGACCTGGTCGGTCTATCTGCGGCCAATGCCGCGGCGGCGTTGAGTGGGACGTTTGTGGTGGACGGGAGTCCAACTCAAACCGCGATGGTCGAAAGCTCCGGCGGTCAGAGCCAGCTTGCCCAGGTAGCTACCGCCATAGCGGTTGCGTTCGTTCTGCTTTTTCTGACCAAGCCGCTGCAATACCTGCCACGTTGCGTGCTGGGAGCCATCGTATTTTTGATTGCTGTCCGTCTAATCGACGTGCGTGGCTTGCGCGAGATTCGACACGAGAGTCCCGGGGAATATGCTCTGGCCGTGTTTACTGCGGCCGTCGTTGTGCTGGTGGGAGTTGAGGAGGGCATTCTCTTAGCCGTGGTGTTGTCGCTGCTCCGGATTGTGCACCACAGCTATCGTCCCCACACCGGGGTCTTGGTCGTAAGCCAAGGTGATGCGTGGCGGTTGTCGCCGGCGATTCCAGGCACCGTAACCGAGCCAGGTTTAATCATCTATAGCTTTGGAGCTGCGCTCTTCTACGCGAATGCCAGCCTGTTTGAAAAAGAGATTCGCGGTTTGCTTGGACCGGCACTTTCACCGGTGCGATGGCTGATCGTTGATGCCGAAGCAATCACGAATGTGGATTACACCGCCGCTCGGATGGTACGCCAGCTCCACAAGGAATTGGTCGACCGTGGAGTTGCATTGGTGTTCGCTCGCGCGCCCCTCTCTCTGAAGGCAGACTTGGACCGGCATCTCTTGACTGAAGTCATCGGCCCGGCGCAGCTTTTCGCCCGCATTCACGATGCGGTGGCTGCATTTGCGAAACTCAGAGATCCACAAGCAAAGACGTTCTCATGACCCGCTTTCACCTTTTGCACCGTTTCCCTGCTCATTTCTGACTCTCTGAAAACAATGGTAGAGCACAGCCTTCCCCTTCGATAACCTAATTGACGCGACCTGATTTGTAGGCGAAAATTGCGCGCCGTTTTTGGTCCTCGCTGAGGTGCCGAAGTCTTTTATGCGCGTTTCGTACTAATCCTTCGCGATGATCGCATCGTCAAAAGAGCAGCAGCCCCATCTTGAGATCGCGCCCCAGTCTCATGCGATGCGTCCAGCGAGCGGTGAAGTGGTGCTACTGGTTGACTATCCTTATTTACTCCGGCCGATGGTACGATCCCCTATGAGAAGAATCAGCACCTTTTTGCGGTCTCTCGGCGTGCTCATGCTCGCCTTGTTGCTCTTCCAGGCCTGCAACGCCGTCAATCCGTTGTGTGGAAGCGCTCGACCGGCGCCGATCATTGGATCCCTTTCCGCCAGCACGATTACGCTGGCTGAAGTGCAGCAAGACTTTGTTCTCCATGTGTATGGCGCTAACTTTGTTTCGTCCTCCGTTGTGGTCATCAATGGAACCAATCTGAGCACTCTGGTCACAAGCAGTACGCAGTTGCAGGCCACGATTACCACCACTGTAATCTCCGCGCCTGGAACCGCCAGCGTCACGGTCAACACTCCCAGCGGGATCACTGGAGATGTGGGCTGTAGCAGCGGTGGAACTAGCAGCGCGCTTGCCTTGACTATTACTTAACGGAAAATAAAGAACTTTAGCTGTATACATAAACTATGAACTTCCTGCGCTACATCGTAACGCTCTTTCGCTGCCGCAAGTTTGCCTTTGGAACGATTCAAGCATCCATCGCTTTGCTCGCACTGTTGTCGATGACGCAACCATCGCGAGTCTTAGCGGCGAATCCTGATCTGGAGACCGTGCTCACTGGTTCGCGCCAGCGTATTGAGAAAATGGACTATCGCGTGACCGGACGGCTCACACGGGTGGAAGACAATGGCAAGCGCACAAACTACAAGTTTGTCGGCAAGGCCCACTGGTTTCCCGATGGCCTGTACTTGCTGTGCGAGATCTCCGGGCCGGGTTCAGAGAAGACGACCCTCCTTCTGCACATGAGCGTGAGCGGGCAACTGACCCTCAAGGCCGCACTTCCGGGCGAGAAGAGCGCCAAGATTTTGCCATTCGAACATTGGAACGACCCGCTCGTGGGAACAGATTTTTCCTATGAAGACATGGTGGAGGGCCAGTTCTTTTGGAAAAATCAGGAACTCCTGGCGGCGGAGAAATACGGCGCACGGGATTGCTTTGTCCTCAAGAGCAAGTCCGGCACGCAGGACCGATCTTACTATGATTCGGTAACGTCGTGGATTGACAAAACCATTTTGTACCCAGTGCACGTGGTGAAGACGCTTCACGGTACGGGACAGCAGAAGGAATTTATTTACTACGGGCTGCGGCAGGTCAGCGGTGTTTGGTCTGCGTCGCAAGTGGAGGCAAAGTCGCAGGGCAAGCCCGGCTCCTCTATTCTTGTAATCGAAACGGGATCACCAAACGCTAAGCTCGGACGCAAAGACTTTGAGATCGGAGCGGCAGGAGCGCAAGAGGATAAAGCGAAATGAATCGAATCTTCGTAGTTGCCAGTTGGCTTACGCGCACGGTCGGTTAAGCATGAGATCCTTCGCTGCGCCTGAAGAGCGGCTACGCTCAGGATGACGGCATCATACGAAAATGCAAACTGCGTTCGGCGTCATGGGACGAGTTCTTTTTCGGGGGCCACCGTGGCTCCATGCAAGCCCCAAGGCCACCAATTCCAGTCTCCAGCGAGTTGTAATAGTGCCGGCCCGACCACCATCCGCACCACGGTAGCATCGATCAACACTGCCCCGGCAAGGGTAAAGCCCAGCATTTGGACGACTAGAAAGCTTCCCAGCGTGAATGCGGTGAAGACGGCAATCATAATTGCTGCGGCGCTCGTGATGAGCTTGGCCGTCCGCGCCAGGCCCTCGATCACCGCCGACCTTTCGGATAAACCGCGCCGCCGTTCTTCGAGGACACGCGCGACCAGGAAGACCTCATAGTCCATGCTCAATCCGAAGACGATGGCGAACGAGAGTATTGGCACGATCGGGTAGACGCTGCCGGTCGGTCCGTGGAGTCCAAAGAGTTTGCTGCCGTGGCCATCCTGAAAAACGACGACTAAAGCACCGAAAGCAGCGCCGACCGAGAGCAGGTTCAGCAGAACTGCTTTGACAGCGGCAAATAAAGAACGTAACCCGATCAGGAGCGCCAGCAAGCTCCCCAACACGACGCCCAGGATCAGCTTGGGCAACCGCTCTTTTACAACCGCATCATAATCTGCGTCGAGTGCAGGAACGCCGCCGACGCGCAGCACGGCGCCGGGCACGCCTGTCATCGCAGCAGCATCGGAGGAACGCACCTCTCGTACCCAGCGTATCTGTTGGTTGGGCGTGAGAGCGGGGGTGGGCAGCAACTCAATCAAGGTCGCCTGACCATCGCTGCGAAGAAAAGTCTTGCGGATTGCCTCAGGCACATCGTTTACGGCATCCGCGTTGTCAGACATCCCCGTGAGGGTCGGAAGAGATAACACCTCTTGCGCCCTCGGATCGCTCTGAAAGCGCTTCGTCAGGCGACTGACGGCAAGCCAGCCCGCGGGCGAGAGCGGCGGTGATTGCGGCGGTAACTCCAGGACAACTCTTAGCGACTGCACAATACCCGACCGCCCCATGTTTTGCAGCGTGTGCAACGCTTGCACCGATTCGGCTGCGGCTGGAAGCGAATCGTGGTCAGGAATTCCAGGAGCAATTCTTCGTGCCTGGAAGGCAAGAATCAGCAGCGGAATTCCGGCGATAAGCAGAGCTGTCCAGGGCCGATGGGTTACGATGTTGCCCCATCGCTCCCACCGCTTACTCGGGGCGCACAGACTGTCACTGTCCTGCGCTTCATTTCTCATTTCAACCCGTCTGATGGGAAGACGAAATCGAAGGGCATTGATGCGATGCCCCAGCAGGCCCAGCACCCAGGGCAGAATGAATGTACACAACATCACACTTAGGGCGGTTACCAGCAAGCCGGCAATCCCGATGGAGCGCAGTTCGCTGATGGGCACAATCAGCAGCGCTGAGAATCCGATGGCAACTGTCGTAGCGGAGATTAGCAGCGTTCGCCCCGCTTGCCCGGCAGCAATATCGGCAGCGCATCCCGGATCACACCCTTCACCCAATGCTTCTCGAAACCGGCTCACCATCAGCAATGCATAATCAATGCCCAGGCCGAGGCCGAGCATCGTCGCCAGATTCTGCACCAGAATCGACAGATGTAAATAATGCGCGAGTAGCGCCGCCGCACCGAGCGCCATCGAGATTGAGAGCATTCCAACTCCCAACGGCAATAGCGCGGCTACAAGACTGCCAAATGCCAGCAACAGCAGCACGAGCGTTACCGGCGTCGCTCGTTCCTCGGCGCGGGTCACGTCATCTGCACTGACCTTGCGAAGATCGAAGTTCAGCGGCGTTTCGCCCGTAATCTCCAGTTTGATATTGGGATATTGAGAGCGAAGCTGACCTTCCATCCAGTCTGCTTTTGCCCGCAGCGTGGGAACCAACGCCTCGACAGATGGATCGTGCGGGTCCAACCCGACGATGATCAAGGCCCCGCCATTGTCCCCGGTGAACACAGGGTCTGGCCAATCCAGACTCGAGAGGGCACCCGACACTCCCGCCACACTACGCAATGAACTTGTTAAGAAGCCCAGTGCATCTGCGCCTTTTGCTGAATCTGGATCAGGAAGACCGCTGATCACCAAAACCAGGCGGTGGGCGTACGGAGACTGGAAACGCTGCGCCAGTTCCAGGTCAACTTTTTCGGATTCTCCGCCCTTGATGTGAACAGCCGTCTCCAGGCGGCGTTCGACTTTGTAGGAAAATGGTAGCAGCGCAAGCGCCATGACAAACCCCGACATCGCCAACCAAAATCGGTAGCGAGCGGCACCCGGGCCAATCTTCGTGCTTGGCTCGATCTGAACGGTGGTCTGGGTCATTGGTATGCGCCAAGCCAAAAAACCTCACTACTGCTGAAAATTTCTGGTGACGGATTCGCCTGTGCGGTCAGTTAACGGCATAAGCCCCACTCCGGCGACTGTCACTTGTGCGAGTTACCGGTCTTGCTCTTTAGTGTCTTGACCGGCGCGGTTGGTTGCAGCGCACGTACAACCAAAAACACGCACTGGAATTAAGGTGACTCCAAGAATGACCGCCGCCACGAATCGAACACGCATTTCAATCCCCGTAGATTGATGAGTATACTCGTTTCAAAACAGCTTCAAAATTACTGAAGTTGAGGACCCTTGACCGGAAGTTATGAAGCTGAGCCTCGCAAGTTCCAAAGTTGTAACAGGTTGGAACCTTTCGTTTTGGAAAAGCCCCGCGCGGAACTAACTAGCCGCTGCTATCGAAATTTTCTCTTTGACTTCACCGGGCCACCGGTGCGAGCGCCCGCGTTGCCGACGTAGTCGTGCGAGGCTCCAGGCCTCTTCTGTCTAACTGATCAACCCAACTCAGACGGGATGTGCTTGCACGAATGTTCGAACTTTAAGGTAGCGATCCGCGTCCTCCCCAAGGTGGCGATAATGTCCGGCACAAGGAAGGCGCACACGAATACATTCAAAAGCCCGCGACCACCGGTTTCCCGGAAGTCACGGGCTCAAAGCGTTCGATTACGGTGCCTGCCTCGCCAGCCTGAGCGCTACCCAGTTCAGAAATAGAACTTGAGGGCAAACTCAAGATTCCTGGGATCCTGGCTGCCAGTGAGATCGCCGAATGTGTTCGCCGTAGTGCTGTAGTACATATTCGGCGCGGCCAGGTTGGGATGGTTGAATGCGTTCAGGAAGTCGGCGCGAAACTGCAAGCGCATGGATTCGCCGAAAAGGAAGTTCTTTTGCAAGCTTAGATCCAGGTCTACGTAATGAGGCCCAATCACTGGACCTTGCGCGGGGCACGTACCAAACGTCCCCGGCGCCTGCTGTGTGAATGTGTTATTTGCGTTCGAGAACCACTGGAATTGATTTCCCACGCCTGGAACATTCACTATCTGGTGCGTGTATTGGACAGGACCGCTACAGTTTGGGCGAGCAGAGCCTGGTCCGGGACCATCTTCCCCGGTGAAAGTACCCGAACTGTCTGTCCCGTAGACGGCCAGAGGGAATCCGGCATGATAGGAAACGATTGGACCAACCGACCAGTTTCCCACCACCGCATTTACCGCCCCGGGGAGATCGTGGCCAAAAGATTTTCCATGTCCCACGGGCAATTCGTAAAGTACATAGCCGCTCAAGACCTGACTGGAGTCATAGTAGCAGCGAGCCCAATTCGATCCAGGGTCATAGAGGTTTTGCCAATAAGGAAAGGAACTCGAGGTCTCGGAATTCGGACTGTAGGTTCCGTAGTAGCCGCTGTTGTTCGTCATGCACTTTCCCCACGTATAGGCGATCTGGCCCTCCAATCCTCCGCTGGAATGTTTTTGCAATACGGCCTGCAAAGCGTCGTAACGCATGGTGCCGACCGATGCTGTGTCGTAAACATCGGCGAGACTGTTGGGGCCATATCCCAGGCTGTTCCCGCTGGCATCGTTTCCGTTGAAGCCACCAATGAAAGGAGTGTTGTTAGTTCCCAGTTGCAATTGCCCAAGATCCAGCGGCACTACCAGATGGGTAACCTTCTGGCCAACATAACCAACCTGCGCAGTGAGCGTCTTTGTCAGTTCGTGTTGGATGGAAAAATTCCATTGTTCACCGACCGCGGGCTGCACCGTGGGATCCCAGGCATACATAGTCGATCCGGCAACCGATTGCAGTGATGGTTGGAAGTCGCCAGCAGCGCCAGCCTCGGTGGCAAAAGGTGCGGCTCCAGCGTTGTAGTTATTCGTTCCCGCAACCTGACTCGGCGTATAGGGCGGATTACGGGGCAGGCGCAGATTGGTGCCCGTGCCTTCCAGATAAGAAGAGACGCTGAATGCTCCACGGACGACGGTTTTGCTTTGTAATACTGCCGGAGCCCAGGAGAATCCGACGCGCGGCTCGAACTCTCCGAGTCCGGAATACTTGCTGTTGTAAAGTCCTCGGCTGAAGCCGTTCTTCCCGATAATGCCGGTGGGGACGGAGTTGCTTCCGGGGAATTCGAGGATGCCGGTCGTCTTGTCGACGTTCACTTGGCGATTGTTGGTTTCAATCCAGGGAGTACGCGCCTCATACCGTAGTCCCAGATTCAATGTCAGGCTACTGGCGACATGCCAATCATCCTGTGCGAAGCCAGCTAGCAGCCAATCCCTTTGATGGAAGCCGCCCCCCGCTTCTCCGCGAGCAACGGAGTCGGGCAAGCCCAAAGCGAAACTCGCCCCCGCATCTCCGCCCGTTGCTCCGTCGCCTGCTTCTGATGTGTAGTTGTTGGTGAAGCCGATGTCGCCCAGCACTCCGGCATTGCCCGGATAGGTGATGTTCAGCCGGTACCGGTTCATCTGGAATCCAAATTTTGTATTGTGGTGTCCGTGACTCCACAGAAGATTGTCGGATATCTGCCAGACAGTGGAAGCGAACTTTTGGATGATCGCGCCGTTTCCCAGACCGGAGTAGTTGGCGACGCCGCCTCCATTGTTCGCTGCACTGGAAAAGGCGATTTGCGGCAGACCACTGATGCCGCCTTCCGTAGTGCCCGCTATACCGCTATTGGTTGCAAGCGTCGCGACGGAAGGGGCAAAGGTCGTATTCGGGCCAAAAGGCAGGACGTAGTTCACACCGATGCGAAAATCGTTGAGCAGTGACGAAGTGAAGGTGTGCGTTTCATCAAAAGCAGTATTGTCGATATGCGCTTCCGAACTCGAATTTCCGCCCAGCAGGTAGGTTGTGGTCAGAGGATCGATTTCCTTGCCCCGTGAATATCGGGCAAACATGCGGTCCTTTTCCGAGGCGTTGAAATCCACTTTGAAATCTTCCTGATCGTCGTTGTTCTGGCTCCCATTCTGAACGATGGCGGTGTTCGGCGCACTGCTGGAACCTTGTGGATAGAGCGGCGATGCCATGAGCACCTTGAAAGCATTATCCAGTCGATTGGTAGGAATAATGTTGCCCTTAAAGGGCACCGGTGTCCCCGACAGGACACAAGGTGTGCCGCTGACTCCTGTGCCGGCGACACAGGGGTCATAGATTTGCACGCCATCGGCTAATAGGGCGCTAAAATTGCCTCCGCGTTCCGCATTTGACAGCACGGTCTCCGTGCCTGCAGCGAGTGGATGATCGAAGCGGGAACCTTCATAATCGGCGAAGAAAAACAATTTATTCTTGATGATGGGGCCGCCGACTGTGCCGCCGAACAGATTCCAGCGCATCTGCGCCTTCGGGAGACCGATTCCCCCTTCCCCATTCGGCAAGAAGCCGTTCTGCCACGAGTTGGCATTGAATTTGTCATTGCGAATGAATTCGAAAACATCGCCGTGGAAGGTGTTGGTGCCCGATTTTATGGAAGCACTGACCACCCCTCCCTGAAAATTGCCGAAGTCCGCCGACGCGTTCTGGGTGATGACGTTGAATTCCTGAATGGCGTCGGGAGATGGGGTGAATCCAACCGCGTTTTCCGACGCTTGATTGTTATCCACGCCGTCGAGGATAAAGTTATTCGATTCCTCGCGATTGCCGTTGATATAAGGACGCCCACCGCCGTTGCCTGCAATCTGCTGCGAAGTTTGGGATCCGGTATTCATCGTCTGCGGGTCGATCGTAAGTGCGCCCGGAGTGAGCAACGTCAATTGCACGAAGTTACGCGAGGCCAGCGGCAGATTGTCGTTGGTCTTGGCATCGATTAACGTGCCCAACTGCGTCGTATCCGTCTGCAGTACTGGCACCTCGTCGACAACTTCTACGACTTGGTTCGCGCCCTTCACCTTGAGTTGAAATGTAAAGCGGGCGACTTGGTCCAGCACAAGTGTGATGGCGGATTGCTCAGCCGTTTGAAACCCTGACGCCTCCACTTTGATTTCATATTTGCCGACGGGCAGACGCTGGAGATTGAAGACGCCAACGTCGTTGGTTCGAGTCGGGTAGGAGGTGCCGCGCTCCACATCGTGAGCCAGCACCGATGCGCCCACCACGGGCGCTCCCGAAGGATCGGTCACGCTGCCGGTCATGGTGGCCGTAACCTCCTGCCCCCACGCGGGACAAGCGAGGAATGTCGCGAATATGCTTACGAACAGCGCGAGAACGATCATCATGGACGCCTTCAACTTTGTCATTTCCGTCTCCTTTTTCAATCCATCGCTTGCCTGGGCCCAAATTAACACCGATCTACTCCTTCATCACTCCGTACTGAAAACGAGGGGGCAGCTTCGCTCCATATTTCTCCGCCATCGCCAGCGTCAGCGCTTGCGGCACGATGACGGAAGTGATTCCTTCCCACGGTTCCGCCACAGCTCCAATCGTTACCGGCAAAAATCTGTCTGAAGCCGACCGCTCTTCGGTCCCGACCAGAATTACTCTGCCGCCGCGCGTGTGACAGTCATTTGCTAATTCGATTCCCAACTCGGCCGTCCGCCCCAGCGCCGAAATGATGGCGACATGCGATTCGTCGACGTCAAGGAGCGGTCCGTGCCGGAACCCGCCTCCTGAATGAGCAGCGGCACGATGGCCGGTCATCTCACGAATACACAACGAACCCATGATGGCGCCCCCGTATGCTGGGCCACGTCCGACAAGTTCGATGTTCCTCGCACCGCGACAAAATCTTTCCAGTTCTCCGCGTAGATCAAATACCTTGTCGAGAGCAGCGGCGTAAGCTACGCGCGCTCGCTCCGCATCTTCCCGCCACTCCCGGCCCACAATGTGTGAAGCGAACACGATGCACGCAGCTGTGGCGTTGGTATATGTCTTGGTCGCATTGCCATATTCCGGGCCCGCCGAAATCGGGAATCTGATTTGCGCTAACGACCAGCATGTGCTCTTTTCGTTATTGCAAAGCAGGGCGAGCGGCTTGTCGTTATTTTTTGGGCAAAGCTGTACAAGTTCCGCGCTTTCGCCGGAAGTGGTCAACAGAATGGAAACGGCGGGTTCGCCCCACACTGGCTTCGAGTAGTGCAGCCACTCACTCGCGTCCACTGCAAATGCTGCCCGTCCGCATGATTGCAGAAAAGAGGAAGCGGTAATCGAGGAGCAATAGGATGCTCCCATTCCAACCAACACCACGGGACCCGCAGAAACTGCTAGATTGCGCAATTGCTCCAGCGCTTCCTTGATCGAGCGACCCTCGTCGTAAGCCTGTAACAATCGAGCGAGACACTCCGGCTGTTCCCGACATTCCATTTCATAAATGGATGTCATGCTCCGGGTCAGCATGTCTTTCGGAGGCTCGACGCCAGCGATCCAGCGCGACTCTTGGCTCCCCTGGTTTTCCATAATTACCCGGTGAATTTCGCAACCAACATTGCGTGGCCGATGTTTGTAATGAATCGTTATGAACTATACAGTATTATGTTGTTGAGGTAAACATATGGCCGATTTAGGCGTCCTTGCTCCCCCTCGCGTGAATCGCGGATTCATACTGCGCATTTCGTCGATTGCCGCACTGGGAGGCGTGCTCTACGGCTACGACATGGGCATCATCGCTGCCGCGGCCATCTTCGTGAAGCGGACATTTGCGCTCTCCACGTTGATGGAGGAATGGGTCGTCAGCATCGTGCTGATTGGGGCCATGATTGGAGCGCTGGTAGGAGGAACGGTCGCCGATCGCATCGGCCGTCGCGCTACTCTGGTATGGGCGGGAGGAATTTTCATTGTCGGCTCACTGCTGGCGCCTCTGTCGGCCAATGTTTACGTTCTGATCGTGGCACGCGCGATCATTGGAATCGGAATTGGTTTCACTTCGGTCACTGCGCCGGTATATGTTTCCGAACTCTCCCCACCCCAGTCGCGCGGCATGCTCATCGGACTTTACCAGTTTGCGTTGACTGTCGGCATCGTGCTCGCGAATCTGGCCGGCTACTCGCTCGCAGGACAACAGGCATGGAGACTGATGTTTGGCATCGCCATAGTGCCGACAATCTTTTTCCTAACCGTAATTCTTACTGTTCCCGAAAGTCCTCGCTGGCTCTTCGCTCATGGCCGCACGAAAGATGCTGAGGCAGTTCTGCATCGGTACACTGACGCCGTTGGAGCGAGACAGTTTCTCGCCGATATTGAGGAAGGGCTAAAGACGCCCATGGAACAAAACTGGAGCGCGCTCTGGAGTCCAGCGGTGCGCGGATCGCTTTTCATCGCCTGCGGTCTTACTGTGCTGCAGCAGGTTACCGGAATCAATACCATCATTTACTACGGTCCGCAAATTTTCGAGCTTGCGGGAAGCGCGTCGCACGCGAATGCGATTTTCGCAACGCTGATCGTCTCAATCGTGAACGTCGCTGCGACAGTCGTGGGCATCATGCTCGTCGACCGGATTGGTCGCAAACCGCTGCTCTACGCAGGCGTGAGCGGCATGACCGTCGCGCTCTTCGCGCTTTCTTTCGCCTTTGGCCATCAGGAAATGCTGGGGGCGTCGCTGGGGTCGGTGGCGATTACCTGCCTTGTGGTCTATATCGCGTGTTTTGCATTCAGTTTGGGGGCGATCGCTTGGATCCTGGTTGCTGAAGTTTTTCCATTACGCGTCCGCGGGCGAGGTGTCGCGGCTGGAACGTTGTTCTCCGGCATCGCAAACTTTGCCGTGTCCCTGACATTCTTATCCCTGATTAATATCCTCGGCAGCGCGGGCACGTTTGCAATCTATGGAATGCTTAGTATCGTTACTCTTGTTTTTGTACGATTTGTCGTACCCGAGACGCGCGGGCGCGACTTGGAGAGCATCAGCCTTCCCGAGAAAAGCTGAACCGGATGGTTTATTTTGTGCGTTTCTTAGACTGATTCGTCTGCTTTGCTAAGCGCTAATCGAATCGCTCCTACCAGTTGTGCATCTTGGCCGAGGCTGCTAACAATCAGTTTGGGCTGTACGGGCTCGTTGTATTTATCCAGAAATCGCTGCGTGGAATCTCGTAAAGGCATGCTCATCCCTACGCCTCCGCCCAATATGAAAAGCTCACAATTCAGGACCAAAGATATGTTGTACACTGCATAAGCCAGCACTTTCGCCGAGCGATTTAGAACGCCCTCGGCAACTAAATCTCCGGCGCGGGCGCGCTCAAAAACTTCCGTTGCGCTAAGGTTGTGGATCGCCATACCGTTTCCGTTGGAAGAGTGTAGCCACTCGTTCCGAATGCCTTCGCCGCCGATTACACTCTCAAGCGATCCCGGTGCGCCGTGCTCCGCAGCCTCTTCCGGGGCCCCCGGAACATACATATAACCAACCTCTCCCGCAGTCCAATCCGTGCCGCGGATCAACTTTCCATTGGCAAATACACCCGCGGCGATCCCCGTTCCAAGGGCTAGAAACACAAAATTATCAATGCCTCGCGCGGCCCCAATCCAGTTCTCTCCGATCGCTCCCATTCTTACATCGTTCTCCACCGCGGCGGGGATGTGCAAGGCGGACTCCAGCAAGTTGCGAAGCGGGACATTCCTCCAGCCTTTTAGATTGGACGTCCTAACCACGACACCCGCATCCACGTCCGTAATGCCGGGTGCGCCCGCAGCAACGGCCAGTAGCGAACGGCGAGATATAGAGGCGTGTTGCAGCAGATGCGTGACACCCGTGCAGATTTGTTCGACTACCATGCCGGGAGAAGATGTTTTTTTGGTGGAGGTGGACCATTTGTCCAGCACTGTTCCGTTCATGTCAGCCAATGCAATTCGTAAATTGCTTCCGCCTATATCCACGCCAATCACATGTCCATAGCCCGCGTTAATGCGAAGCGCATGATTTTTTCGACCGGCGTTGGATTTACCGTTGGACGCCTTTTCGATCAAGCCTTTCTTTGCCAGAAAGGAAACAGCAGCCGAGAACCTGGAGGAGGATAATCCCGAACGCTGCTCCAATCTGTCGCGCGAGTCGAAATCATGCTCTCGCAGTTGCTGCAGCACTTCGCGAGCTTCCATTTGCTTGACCAAGTGCCTCTGCGCTGCGCGTCGAGGAAAAGAGATGGCTGTAGGCGTCTTGGGCATGTCTAATACAGGTTGCGTCCACAACTAAGTTATCTTTCTTTATGAAGTCCGTCAAACGAGGATTCCACTGTGGTAAGGACGATTCTGTTGTGCGCTTATGAATTTGCCGAATCGGATGGCTGCAGCAGACTGAGAACTGCAGATTCGAGCACCGAATAAATCGCGCCCCACAACACGGCCGAATGGCCCAGCCCGCCTAATCCGACCCGCACAACGCCATATTCACTTCCCTTCAGAAGGGCTTCCACCTCTTGTAATAGGCGCGGATGGTTACCCACCTCTCCTCCGAGCAAGATAACGCTGGGATTGAGAATGAGGGCCATGTCCAGCACAATATCTGCCAAAATGGTGGCTCGTTGCTTAAGGAGGCGTTTGGCCTCGGCATTTCCTGCGGCAGCCAGATCGAAGACATCAGCCGCGCAGTTCACCTTGAGATGTGTGCGGGATCGCCTGGCGATTCGCTTGCCAACTTTTCAGAATTCCGGGAGCGCCCAACAGCTTTTCCAGCTTCCCATAATTGTGAATGCTGGGATGCTCCCTGGAAATGTTAGGGACGCGGAGATATCCAATCTCTCCTGCCGTCCACTGGGCCCCGCGATAAATGCTGCCATTCACGAAAATGCCGGCACCGACGCCCTCGCCAATGGTAATGAATACAAAATTCTTTTCTCCTTGCGCCGCTCCCCGGTAATATTCGCCCTGTGCGGCAAGGTTGGTGTCATTTTCTATCGTTACATTGCATTTAAATTCCCTGGCGACCAGCGTCCCGAAAGGGACATTACTCCAATCCTTTAGAGCGCTTAATGCGATCACAACGCCCTTTTGCACATTGACGATGGCCGGCACACCTACGACAAGTTCCAAAAGTTGCTCTTCCGACTGGCCCAGTTTGCGCAGCAAGTCGCGCACTTCCTCGCCAATTCGCTTGCAAACTAAAGGAGGGCTCGACGACTTTCTCTCCAGCGAAACTCTTGCTTTTCCGATTTCCCGCCCGTCCAAGTCGGCAAGAAGGAAGCGAAGGGAGTCAGACCCGATTTCAACGCCTGCCACGCAGCCTCGCTCAGCCCTGAAACGCAATATGTCTGGGGGTCTGCCGCCGGTCGAATCTCCCTCGCCGATGGGTTCGACTAGTCCCGCAAGCGCCAAGTGCGCTACGACATTTGTCACCGTCGGAGCGCTCAGTCCTGAGGCCCGAACAAGATCGGCCTTGGAGCACGGACCTGCCTCGCGAAGAAGCTTCAACAGGATTTGAGCGTTGGTTTGACGGAGTAAGCGGAGGCCTTCCGATCCGCACGGGTTCTCTCGTCACTGTGAAATCACCTGCGACACTCTAATCCAGATATCCATCATGTTAAGGCAATAGTCTGATCCTGCTGGTTAACGAAGCTTGCAATACATTGTAATGCTTAATAACTATCTTTGACGTACAATGTCCACGAATCGCCACGGCGGCATGAACCCGCCCAACACGCTTGCACGGACTGCGCAAACCGGAGACGGAGGGCTGATGCTACTTGCGAGATTGGTTTCAAGTTTCCGCTTTCGCCGTTGCTTTTGGAGTGCCACGGTCCTCGTGCTCCTTTTGATCGGCACGAGCATGGCTCAGATCTCCAAGCCTAAATTTAAAATCATCGCTCTGGCAGAGGCCGGTGGAATCCACCGGCCATTTGTCGATGCCGCTAAGGTATGGCTGCAAAAGCTGGCGGTTGAGAATAATTTTTCCGTCGACTACATCGAGAATACTGACAAGATTAACGACGCATTCCTCGCTCAGTACCAGGTATTCATCCAACTGAACTATCCTCCCTACGGTTGGACGCCGGCAGCGGTAACCGCATTCACAAAATACATCGAAGAAGGCCGAGGCGGATGGATTGGATTCCATCACGCTACTTTGCTTGGAGAATTTGACGGATACGGGATATGGCCCTGGTTCTCCGGGTTCATGGGCGGAATCAGATTCACCGACTACATTCCGAAGTTCGCCAATGCAACCGTCATCGTGGAAGATCCTTCGCATCCCGTGATGAAGAATGTGCCAGCGTCCTTTGTCGTGGATCAGGAGGAGTGGTACACGTACGACAAATCCCCGCGTCCGAACGTTCACGTTTTGGCGCACGTCAATGAAGCGACCTATTCGCCGGACACCGGCACTAAGATGGGCGACCACCCTGTGATCTGGACCAACGAGCACTTTCGCGCTCGAAATGTTTACATTTTCATGGGCCACCGTCCGGCGTTATTCCAGAATCCTACTTTCACAACAATTTTCAGAAACTCCATCTTTTGGGCAGCACATAAATGAAGAATTATTCGGTTCTTCCACTCTTGTTTTTGGCATTTCTGTGCAGCGCCATCCCTAGCGGCGCTCAACAACCACGGTTCAAAGTGCTTGCCTTTTATTCTAAGAACGTCGAACCCGACCACGTACAGTTCGCGGAGGACGCGCTGAAATTCTTCGCCGCGCGCGCAACGAGCGATAACTTCACATTTGATTCAACAACCGACTGGGAGCGCATGAATGATGCCTATTTAAAGACGTACCAAGTGGTGGTTTGGCTTAACAACTCGCCCACTAATGAAGAACAAAGGCGCAGTTTTCAGCGCTACATGGAAAATGGCGGCGCATGGCTGGGTTTTCATTTCTCCGGATATAACGATAAGGATACGAACTGGCCCTGGTTCGTCGATTTTTTAGGGGGTGCGATATTCCATATCAATAGCTGGCCGCCGTTACCAGCAAAGCTCGTCATCGATGACCGGACTCATCCAATCACTAAAGGAATCCCCGACGTCTTCGAATCGCCGGCCAACGAGTGGTACATGTGGAAGCCGAGTCCCCGCCTCAATAAAGATGTGCGAGTCCTGGTTACATTCGATCCTTCAAATTATCCACTTGGATTGAAGGACGTGCTTACCGGCGGCGATCTTCCCGTTGTGTGGACGAACACGAAATACAAAATGATTTATATGAATATGGGGCACGGAGACAAGATCTTCACGAGTTCCATTCAGAATAAGCTCATCGAAAATGCTGCAAACTGGCTTGGCATGGGAGCTATCGACGCAGCCTTTCCGCCAGCGAGTGGAACGGAAATCAGTCCTCGCGGCATCGCGTTAAATCCTACGATGCACAAAGCGTATGCGGTGAATACCGCTGCCGGCACTGTGACCGTCCTGGGCACCGCCGGCCACTCCCCTGCCGAGATAAAAGTGGGCGTGGAGCCCGAAGCGATCGCAGTGAATCCGAGCACGAACCGTGTCTATGTGGCGAACTCGGGCAGCGGCAATGTAAGCGTGATCGACGGCGCAACCGATCAGGTCATCGCAACCGTGAATGTCGGCGAGCTTCCTTATGTGATTGCAGCGAATCCAACTACCAACAAGGTGTATATCTCAAGAACCTTCAGCAACACCATGACAGTCATTGACGGAGTGACCAATGTGGCGAGCGTTCTGAAAGTTGGTGTGCAGGCAGATGCGATTGCCGTGAATCCCACGGCAAACCGACTCTACCTGGAAGGCTATGAGGGTAACAACGTGACCATAATCGATGGTGCGAACGACAGCATAACAACGACGGCTGCCGGCACCCATCTCTGGGGAATTGCGGTGAATTCCGTAAGCAACAAAGTTTATCTGAGCAACACGGGCAGCTCGAATGTCATGGTGCTGGATGGAAAAACGAATGCTACTACGCTGGTAAACACCGGGGATATCCCTTGCGCGCTGGCTGTCGATTCCTCGACCGGCCGAGTCTATGCCGTGAATTACGGAAGCGATAGCGTGACCGTGTTTGACGGCGCGAGCAACTCAATCGTTACGACTATAAAAGTGGGAGCACGACCTCAAGCAATCGCGGTTGACCCAGGCAATCACAAAGTATACGTCGCGAACACTCACGATAACACTGTCTCCGTCATCGATGGCGCGAGTAACTCAGTGGCAGCAACGATAAAGGCGGGTAACGGGCCCTTCGCAATTGCGGTGGACAGTACGACCCATATGGCCTTTGTAACAAACATTTCAGGGCCGGACGTGACGGTAATCGATGGTCAAACGCTCTCGACGAGTCTGTCTTACTAAAGGTTCTGTAGGAGAAATAATATGTGGAAACTCTTCATATTTCTAACGCTTGCGCTGACCACGTGGGCGCAGGAGGCGCACCCAATTCTGGCGCTAGGTTCACGAGCACCAAACTTTGAGCTCCCGGGCATCGACGGAGCCACTCATAAGCTCGCCGATTATTCCGCAAGCCAAGTCCTTATAGTGGTGTTCATCTGCAACCATTGTCCCATCGCACAAATGTATGAACAGCGTATCGCGCAACTTGCGTCGGATTACAAAGACCGCGGCGTTGCCGTGGTTGCGATTCAACCGAATGATCCCAAGGCCATCACCATCGATGAACTGGATTCCTCCGACATCAGCGACAGCCTTGAAGAAATGAAAATCCGGGCCCAGTACAAGCATCTGACTTACCCGTACCTTTATGATGGGGAAACCCAGTCGGTCACAGATGCATACGGTCCGCAGGCCACACCGCACGTATTTGTCTTCGACCGCGATCGCCGTCTCCGTTATGAAGGGCGTATGGACAATAGCTACCGCGCCGAACTGGTGAAGACTCACGAAGCGCGCGATGCCATCGATGCACTCCTGGCACATCGAGACGTGGCAGTAACGCATACCGGAGTTTTCGGCTGTTCGACCAAGTGGAAGGAAAAGCAAGCTGCGCGCCTGGAGACGCTGCGGAAAATCGAATCGCAACCAGTCCAACTGGAGATGGCATCGGCTGCGGACTTAAAGACGTTGCGAACCAATCCCACGCATAAAACTTTGTT
Organism: uncultured Acidobacteriaceae bacterium; assembly: GCA_963838015.1. Classification (GTDB taxonomy): domain Bacteria; phylum Acidobacteriota; class Terriglobia; order Terriglobales; family Acidobacteriaceae; genus Sulfotelmatobacter. Next base: position 417,695 of record CAWIPG010000006.1, read on the forward strand.
GGTCAGTTTCTGGGCCACGTGGTGCGGATCATGCATTCATGAATTCCCGGACTTCGAAGACACCTTCCGAATGTATGGCGTGCGCGATGTCGAATTGGTCACAGTGGCGGCCAACATGCCCGATGAAAAGAACACGGTATTGCGTGTGCTTGAGAAGATGCACGCCACGAGCCGTAATCTGTTATTTGCTTCGGACGATACTGCCGCACTGCAAGCTGCCTTTGACCCGATGTGGGAGTCCGCGGTTCCCTATACCGTCCTGATTAGTCCCGATGGGAAAGCGCTCTATCAGAAACAAGGGTCCGTCGACATATTGGAATTGAGAAGAGTCATCCTGGCAAGCTTGCCATCGGATTACGAAGGCTTTAATAAGTATTGGCTCGACAAATAATTCTCAGCGCGCCCAACACTCTAAGTCCCCGTTCTGGAGATTCATGCAAACAAAATTTCACTCTTATTCACGCGTCCTCATGTTTATCGTATTGGCAGCGGCCGCAGCCTGGGCCGGAGACGTGATACCAAAAGCCGCGTGGCGGCGCCCTCTTGGCCTTCCGCTTGCGAAGCCGGGCGTCACTCGAGTACCTGGCAATATCGATGACGGGTTTTGGCAAGGCGCGCCAGTCGGCGGTTTTGGATCTGGAACGTTCTCGCGCACGTACCGGGGAGACTTCGCTCGCTGGCACATAAAAGCAGGAGTTCACAAGTACGCGCCCGTTTATGCCAATCAGTTCGCCATGTTTCAGCAGACTGAGGGCGATGCGCAAGGCACAGCACGAGTTCTGATGACGGATCATCCAACCGATGGGACACTTGCAAGCTGGCAATGGGATTATCCCGTGGGCGCGGGGGAATATGCGGCGCTGTATCCGAAGTCGTGGTTCGACTACAAATGGGATAAATTTCCTGCCCATGTTGTGCTCGAACAATTTTCTCCGGTGTTGCCCAATGATTATCGCGAGTCAAGCTATCCGGTTGCGGTTTATCGCTGGCATGCGGAAAACCCCACGAAGCACGCAGTCACGGTTTCCGTCCTGCTCTCATGGACGAACATGGTCGGCTGGTTTCGAACGTTTACTCGGGATTTTCAAGGTGCGCCCAGTCAGGGAAATCACAATCGATTCGTAAGCGAGAACGTCGACGCTGGAATGATGAAAGGTGTGGTTTTCGACCGCAACCGCGCGAGCACCGCGCCGCGCGAGGCCGACGGACAATTCGCAATCGCCGCCCTGGAGTCGCCCGGCGTGGAAGTGAGCTACCAAGCTACGTTCCCGTCTGAAGGGGATGGGAAAGTTATTTGGACGCACTTCGCAAAAGATGGCCGGCTGGCGAACAACGATCTCTCCTGGGTAAGCGATAGTGAAAAGTTAGCGGGAGCCATCGCCGTGCGCTTCACGCTCCAGCCCGGAGAGAAGAAAGTCATTCCCATGGTCATCGCGTGGGACTTCCCTGTCGTGGAATTCGGCGAGGGTCGCGATTGGAATCGCCGCTACACGGATTTCTATGGAACCAGCGGGGACAACGCCTGGGCCATCGCACGTGACGGATTGCGTAATGCCTCCGCCTGGAGCAACGCCATCGACGCATGGCAGGCTCCCTATATAAATGATGAAAGCAAGCCTCTATGGTATCGAGGCATGCTCTTCAATGAACTTTACACGCTGACGGATGGAGGATCGTTCTGGGGCCGTCCAGTCGGCGGCGATAGCAAAGCTCCTCCTTCCTTTGCGTTACTGGAATGTTTCGACTATGCGTATTACGGAACTTTGGACGTGCGGTTCTATGCGTCGATGCCGCTGCTGAAGTTCTGGCCTGATATCGACAAGCAGGTGCTGCGCGAGTTCGCCGACACCGTTCCCAAGGAATGGCCAGAAAAAGGCCAATGGGTCTGGAAGTCGCAGCTGACGGGCGAACCCAGCTTGCACGTGCGAAAAAAGAAAGGCGCCGTGCCGCATGATCTCGGCGTCCCCGAGGGAGATCCTTTCATCGCCGTAAACGAGCCCGGCTGGCAGGATACAAACGATTGGAAAGATTTAAATTCAAAATTTGTTTTGATGGTCTATCGCGACTACGTGCTGACCGGAAGTAAAGACACAGCCTTCCTTCGCCAGATGTGGCCGGCGGTGCGGGAGGCCATGGCTTATCTGCGGCAATTCGATCGTGGAGGCGGCATTCCTGAAAATGGCGGTTACCCCGATCAGACTTACGATTCGTGGGTGGTGCGAGGTGTAAGCGCGTACTGCGGCGGCTTGTGGCTCTCGGCATTGCGCGCGACGGAGGAGATGGCGCGCACGCTCGGCGAAAACGACGCAGCCACCGAGTACCACGAACTATTTCTCAAAGCGCAAAAAACCTACGTTGAAAAACTTTGGAATGGAAAATATTTCCGCTATGACACGGATAGCGAATATCGAGATAGCGTTCAGGCAGACCAGTTGGCCGGCCAATGGTATGCCAATATGACGGGCCTGGGAGACCTGGTCCCTCACGAAATGCAATTGGCGGCTTCCAGAAAGATATTCGACTTCAACGTCATGAAATTTAGCGGCGGCGAAATGGGCGCGGCCAACGGCATGGCCGCCGATGGCTCAATTATTCGCGATAACGAACAAGCGCCGGAGGTATGGGTGGGAACCAGCTTTGGCTTCGCCGCGCTCCTGCTCAGCGAAGGCATGCGGAACGAGGCTTACTGCACGGCTTGGGGTTTGTACCATGTGATCTATGAGAGCAAAGGATATTGGTTCCGGACTCCTGAAGCGTGGGACGTGAATGGAAATTTCCGGGCCTCGATGTACATGCGTCCAGCGGCAGTGTGGGCGATGGAAATGATCCCACAGCCTCGCGTTGAAACTCTGCCGGTCACGCAGCTGCCTCCGCGCGCAACTGACGAAGCAAACAAGTAAAGGTCGAACGTAGTTCAGCTCTTCCGCGAAATTATTTTGCGGGCATAATCGGAAGCACGAGCGCGGAAGGATGTTGCGCGTCGTGAAGAATTGTGTTGCTGGCGGCAACGAAGTTACGGGCGAATTTGATGTCTTCCCCAGTATTAAGATTGCGGTCGAATCGTGGGAAATTGCTGCTGGAAATCTCCAGGCGCAGCGAATGGCCGCGGAGAAAGAGGTTGCTCGTAGCCCAGAGATCGACAGAGATTTCGTAGATCTGTCCGGGATTCATCAAGGTGGCGTGCTCCGCGGAGGAACGATAGCGCATGCGAAGGATGCCTTCCGTGAGATCTTGCGCAAACCCGTCGGGCCTGACGTCGACCAACTTCGCCGTAAAGTCTGTATCCGTAGCTGAGGATTTAATGAAGAGGTCGGCAGTGATCGGCCCAGTGACCTCTACGTCGTTTGGCAGCGGGCCGGTCGAATAAACCAGCACGTCATCGCGATTTTCTACCGCACGCTGGTCGCGGGGGCCGGGCTCCATGTGCTCCTCGTCGCAGCAGAGCGGCCCGCCCATCGTCGGCGCAGGATTAGCGGGGTTATAAACGTAGGTGTCCGCAGGCTCGGATTTGGGCGCCGACGTGGAAACGGAACCGTCTCCACGAAGCGAATTCGCCTTGCCACCCGAGTGCAGAAAATACTTCGTATTTTTAGCTTGTGGCGGCGGCCAATCGTCTTCCTGGCGATATTCGTTGGCTCCCATCACAAAAAGCTTGACGGGTTTGTCGGTGGCGAATTGGTTCTTGATGCCTTTAAAGAGAAAGTCGTACCAGTCGAGGATGACGTCTGTATATCCATTTTCCGTGGCATGAGGCCCGAAGTCGACATCGCCGATGCGGCTGGCCGAAACCGGAATGTCCCCCGATTTCGATCAGCAAATGCTGCTGTGTGCGCGCTACGTTTGTGGATCCGTGAGCCTTCGCGCCCATGTAGTTGCGCAGAGTGCCCGCATTGAAGATGTCATACCAGGCACCGACCTGCAGCATGGGCACGGCAATCTGTGAAAAATGTTCCTCGATGGACCACTGCTTCCAGTAGTCGTCGTAATCGGGATGCGCCAGCCAGTCGAGGTAATACGGCGCGATCGCAGCAGTGAGCTGTGCGTCCGCGGGCAACTGACCGAAATTGAAGATGGGATAATTGGCGAGCGGAAGCGTAGGCGTACCGACTCGCGCATCGGTATTCGCCTCGATCAAGCGTTGCAATGTGTTCTGAGCCAACTGAGATGTCCAGTTCTGATCGAACCACTGCTCGAGGGCGCCGCTCTGGTATGTCCAACCATCGTGGTAGTTGCTGGCCGTCATGTTGGGGGCAATCGCTGCGAGATGCGGGGGCTGGGCGATGGCAGCGAGCATCTGCGTCGCACCCACATAAGAAGCGCCCATCATACCGACTTTGCCGTCTGAATATGGAAGCGCGGCTGCCCATTCGACCGTGTCGAAGCCGTCGGCCTGCTCGTGCTTGAACGGATACCATTCACCCTCCGAAGTGTACCGGCCGCGAACGTCCTGAATGATGACAATATAGCCGCGCGAGACCATCTTCAAGACTGGCGAGACGGCCCAGTTCACACTTTTGTCGTAGGGAGTGCGCATTAAGATGACAGGAAACCTGTCTGAAGACCTCGGGCGATAGATGTCGGCATGTAGGACAACGCCGTCCCGTGTCTTCATCGGCACGTCGTACTGAACGACGATGTCACTCGGGGTTAATGGCGGCGCGGCTTGCGCACCCAGAGACTGCGGCGGGAAGAGCCAAACTATCGCGGGGAACACCAAGAGCGAAATCGCGAGACTGCACCTCATGCGTATAGCCTCCCGACGCAAAGTGCGCCGAGAAGGCGCGCATGCAGTCAATGTGAGCATTGTTTGCGAGACAGCGCAAGCAGCGAAGTGTAGAGCCAACCACCTGGATTCGTAGCAGGCCATAATACTTCAGAGCCCATCCCACGTCCACCACTGGTTGTGCGCAGAGCACGTGCGCAGTTCGGTTTCAGTCGCGTTCCTGCCCGACAACTATGCCATCCCCGCCGTTCTAGAGTTCTCGTACCAGGCCTTCGCCTGTGGCTTTGGTGTTACGGACAAGGAGCAGCACCAGAATCATTCCCACAAACGGGACCAAGCCGGCCACGATCACAATCGGATCGAAGGTATGAGTCGCAGTCGCCTGTCGAGCGTCAGAAAAATGCCCTACTAACTTGAAAGCAATGATGGTCCCAATGCCGGCCCCAGTCCCGCTTAGGCCGCTAACGGATGCGACGGACTCGTTGTTGAAGACGTCGGAGGGAAGCACGTTGGCGATCGTGCTGAAGCTGGCGTAGGCAAAGGTTGAGAGCGCGAACAGCAATGTAATCAAGTAGAGATTCGTGGTGAATATCGTCGGAATGAGCAGCGTCACGCCCACCCCGCCAAATACAATCAGGGCCTTGCGGGCCGGGCCCAGTGACCATCCACTTTTGATCAAGTGGCCCGACATCCATCCGCCGAAAAAGTTTCCTATGTCTGCGGCGATAAATGGTACCCAGACCGCGATCAGGCTACTCCGGAGATCGATGCCTTTTGCGACCAGATAGATGGGGAACCAATCGGTAACGAAAAACCAGACGGGATCGCTAAAAGTTTTCGCGATAATAATTCCCCACGTCTGCGGCAGCTTCAGAAGATCTTTCCAGCGTGGAACAGCCCCGCTGGCTGGTCGAGTGCCGATGTCTGCTTTTTCCGCCTGGATAAGAGCCAACTCGGCAATGGACACGCGAAGATGTTTTTCCGGCGGCTGATAAAGCCAGCGCCAGGCAAACAGCCAAAGCAAGCCCAACAAGCCTGGGATTACGAAGGCCGGGCGCCAGCCCCAGCGAAAATAAATTCCGAGCACGATAAATGGTGCGATCGCGCCTCCTACCGAGCTGCCGCTATCGAATAGCGCAGTAGCTAAAGCGCGTTCACGCTTGGGAAACCATTCGCCTACAACCTTGGTTGCAGCCGGCCAGTTCCCGGATTCGCCCGCTCCCAGAAGGAAGCGAAATCCCATAAAGCTGTAGAAGCCGCTGGCCAGCGCAGTAAGCATTGACGCGATCGAGTACCAAACTACCGTCAGAGTCAAGCCTCGTCTTGCGCCGACGCGGTCCATCAACCGGCCGCAGACCGTCTGCCCGATGGAGTAGGCGACGCGGAATCCGATGACGATGTCAGCGTAGTCGGAATTGGTCCAGTGGTACTGCAGCTTGAGATAAGGGGCTAGTAGCGAGAGGGTTTGGCGGTCAACATAATTAATGACGGTGGATGCAAACAGGAGCCCGCCGATCCACCAGCGCAACGCTGGAATGGAACGAGGTCTAGGGGCGGTCACGCCGGATGTCTCAGTTCTGGCGAATTCAGGTTCACTCTCCCGGCTGCCAGGTGAAAGTGGCGGCCCAGACATGTTAACGCTAGACAAAGGTAAGCATCGCCTGCGTCAGCAATGCCGCTGAATTCTTGTCGAGGTACGCGGTCGTGTTTTCATGACGGCGCAAAATCGAGGCCGGCGCCATAGGGTTGATCTCTCCCTCGAGGCAAGCTTTTACAGCCTTCGCCTTGCGTGAATCAGGCACGATGGCCAGTATCTCTTTGGCTTTCAGGATTTGTCGTATTGACATTGAAATTGCCTGCCTGGGCGTTTCGGAAATATTCGCGAACCATCCCTCTCCGACTTGCTGAAGCCGGCAGGCTTCGTCCAGATTGACGATCAAGTAAGGCTCTTCGGTTTCGAAATCAGCGGGCGGATCATTGAAGGCGAGATGTCCGTTCTCCCCAATGCCAACGAAGGCGATATCAATGGGCGCAGCCGCAATTGCTTCGCTTGCGCTCCGGATTACCGCTGACGGATCGGTATCGCCAGCGAGAAAGTGATAGTTGGTTATGCCGGTTTTTTGAATCAGGCGTTCCTTAAGATACCGGCGAAAACTAGCCGGATGTGACATCGGCAAACCGATGTACTCATCCAGGTGAAACATCTCGACGCGCCGCCAATCGATATCCTCCGCCTTGGTCAAGACTTCGAGGAATTCAAACTGGGACGCGCCAGTAGCAGCGATGATGCGGGCGCGACCCGACTCGCGGATCGCGTTGCGGATGGAAGAAGCCGCCAGCTCGGCCGCTGCTCGGGCGAGATCCTTCTTTTCCTCAAACACCTTAATAAGCAACTTTGGTTTCCTTCCGCTCGCTCAAGATGATCTGAAACGAAATTTACGCTACAGGTGGATGTTCGAGAATCTGCTCCGCTTTTGGATCGAAATAGATTTTCCTGCCGGTCCAGTACGCCTGCGTCGCCATCATGCAAGCTACGGAATGCGAAAATCCATGCTGCACGGTGGCGTTCGGTTGTTTGCGCGAGCGCAGGCACTCGAACCAATTCGTCATGTGCGAAAGATCATCATCCCCCATGCCGATTGGTGGCAGGCCCTTGTCTCCGGGCAACAGAATATCTTTCGCGATGCGCTTCTTATCGATCTCGGTGTCGTCCTCATGATTGCCGACTTCCGGGACCAACTGCCAGCGTGGGCTGCCTTCCCCGCCCGTGTTGTACATGGTGGCTTTCTTTCCCATGATGCGCGTGTAGCCGGTCGCGTCATTTCCAAAACTGGTGGAGTAGCTCACCAGAAAACCTTTTGGATAGGTCAGCAGCGCCTGGAATGTATCGGGATTTTCGCGGCCATCATGCCAGGCAAAAATTCCGCCGTTAGAGACAACAGAGTCCGGATATGTTTCGTCCATAAAAAAATGAACTAAATCGATGCCATGGCTCAACCACTGGTCAGAAATTCCGCTGGAAAAATCCTTGTACAACCGGAACTCAAAGTAAAGCTGCGGATCGAATGGACGATACGGCTTGTTCATCAGCCAGGCGCGCCAGTCCGTGTCCTGCTCGCGGATCTGCTTCACCTCCGGACGTCCGCGCCAACGCGGCCCATGATAGTTCCATGCGATTTCGTATTTGCTGACGTCCCCGAGCGCGCCGCCGCGGATGAGATCGCGCACGGCCAGCTGATAAGGTTCACTGCGGTGCTCAGTGCCGATCTGCACGATCAGATTCCTGGACTGCACCGCATCGCGCGCGGCCTTCGCTTCTTCGAGAACATTCCCCATGGGCTTTTCGCAGTAGCCGTCTCTTCCAGAATCGGCGACCATCTTGAGCAGTGGGGAGTGGGAATGCTCGGGCGTCGAGATGATGATGGCGTCGACATCTTTCAGAGCGATTAGTTCTTCCGGGTGATGGCACGCACGCGGCGCTTTTCCGTACAACTTCTTGTTGGCGTCGACTGCGCGCTCCAGGTTGTGGGTCCAGAGATCGCAAACCGCCGTCATTTCAACGTTGAATTTATCTTTGAGTGCACCCACCATGGCCACGAGTTCGATCCCGCGAGCCCCGGGCCCGATGTGGCCGAGTGAAATGCGATCGTTGGCGCCCAATATGCGCGCGTAGGAAAGAGCGGTGCTGTTGAGGGCGGCTGTGCCTGCGGCAACCACTGCGGCATTCTGGACAAATTTTCTGCGGTTCATTTTTGGTCACCCGTTTTGTCGGCCGCCTCTTCGAAACGACGATTCGCGCGGAGTTGCGGAGTCGGCTTCAATTCTCCTGTTACTGCGACAGAAAACTTCTGCTCAAAGGGAACATCGTCCGGCCCGTCGACTGTGAGCTGAACTGTAAAATCGCCGGCTCGGGTATAGCAATGAGAAACGTTCGATCCTTCCGCTATCGTTCCGTCGCCGAAGTCCCAATGATAGTCGAGCGCCGGTACGCCGCCGGGATCGGATTGAGCCGACAGGGCTATCGTTTCTCCGGCCTTCGATTTAACTGGCACTTTGGCCGTGACTGTTGGGCCAGCTTTGGCACCGGAAGTGTCCACCAGCTTGATCACCATCGCCGATTGCGGCGGCTGATTCTCAATCCGGATTGTGCCACCTTCGAGCACAAAAGCGTTGTTTGAATCCATCACGCCAGTCGCTACCATCGTGGAACTGGCTGAGAGCCCGAGGTCTCTGAGATTCAATGCGTGCGTGCGCGGCTTGTCAGTCCAGTTGAAAACCGTCAGGATACTTTGCCGCGGCGTTTGCCGAAGCAAGAAAATACTCGGCTGCCCATCCTCAGGCTCATACGTCATCAGATCCACGGGCGTGGAGGCCCGCCCAGCTTTGGCCATGTTGAGCAAGTCTCGATTTTCCACCAACGCGAGGCGATCCTTTTCACTACCTAGCACCATTAAGTCGTCGCCGATTTCGTACATGCCACCCGCGATTGCGGAAAGTGCGATCGAAGTTTGCGCTGTCGCCAGCGAACGAGAGGAACGCTCGCTCGAATGCTCCACCAGATAGGTATCGGTGATGTTGAACGCGTCCGGATCATCGATAAAAAAATTACCGTTCATGTAGAAGCGGGCGGCAATACCGGGGGCTGCTGTTTTTGAGCGCAGAAAGCTGTGCCCAGTATCGGCGGAGATGCGGCCGGTATCGACGATCCCAACCGGGTTGAGCATGGGACTTCCGTCTTTGTCGAGGATCACATCGTTGCCGACGGTGTCGCGGATCACCTGCAACCCGATTCGCTGGGCTTCGAGTGCGGTGGTATTTGGGCGGTGGTAGAAACCTTCAATTGCCGTCGTATCCATGAAGTCCAACTTGATGAAGCGAACTCCCCACTCCCGAACCAACGTCTTGTAAGTCTGGCGCAAATATTCCTGCGCCCCAGGATGGGTCGTATCAAGCGCGTAAAGCGTGTCAAAGTTCTGCCCCCACACATCTTCCAGCGGAATCGGCTGGCCCTTGGCGTTGTGGACCAGCCAATCTTTATGATTTTCGTAAACCCAGGCGCGGCTGCTGACCTCGAATGGCGCCGTCCAGAGGCCAACGGTAAGACCATCCTGCAAAACATGATGGGCCACAAACCGCATGCCGTTGGGGAACTGCGTCGCGTTGGCGGTGACGAACTCTCCGCGCGCGTACTGATAACCTTCATCGATCTGGAAAAAGTTATAGCCGAGTGAATTCAAATGCTGTGACAGCCAATCGGCATTGGCCAGGGTTTCACCTTCGTTGATGGCGGCGTAATAAGCGGTCCAACTCCACCATCCAATTGGAATTCGGCTCGAAACGCGTGAGTGATGGAGCTGTCGAACTGCGGAACCATAGGCGCGAAGTTGTGCCAGATAATCCGGTCCGACAGTGAACATTACGCGTTCCGAGGTCATCTCTTCGCCAGGATTGAGCGGCAGACTTAGTTCGATCCGGTCACTTTTGAGACCCTTTTTTTCCAGGGACTCTGCCTCGCTAAGATCCTTCTGAATCTCCGTGGTTCCGGTGGAATCGACGTTATACGATGCGATCTTGGCATCGGGGCCCTTGCCTTCGGCTTTCAGCCGCAAAATAGTTAGGAAGCGATCCGAGGTGAGCGCGCCAATAAACAAGCTCTGCTTGGTTTGCCGGTTATAGATAAGCTGGCTTCCGACTCCGCGATGCATTCCGCCGGGAGCCTCCGCGAGATCGTAGATGACCAAGTCGGGCCAATCTTCGCTAAAACTATCGGAGAGAACCCGCTCATCCGATGGACGCCCGCCCAAGTTAAGAATCGAGTCTCCCGTCGCCTCAACACTGCGAATTGCCTGCACCGATATCGCTTTGCCCGTTCCGTTCCTCACCCGCACTTGAACGGTGCCATAGGGATTTTCGGTATAGAGCTGCATTACGTAGATAAGATCGGGAGCGTCGCGCAGTCCGCTGCAGGTGACCGTCAGCTGGCGACCGGAGCCAAGCGCGTCGTTGAACGGCGACTCCGAGACCGAATGCGAGGGATAACTCCCAGCATGCAGCCACTTGTGATCGACCAGCGCGCCTACGCTTGATTGCAGAGTAGGTTGACTGCCAATCGGCCCAAATTCATACGAACCATCCTGACGATTGACGGTCACGGATAAAGTGCCATTCGTTAACTGTTGGGCGGAACACAGTACCGCACTCAGAATCAACGCGGCGACCGTCGCGCCCATCAAGCTGCGCTGCAAGACTACATGCAACTCTCGCGCGGTTTCGATTGCCCATCGAGCAGTCGACTGCTTTCGGATCAGACACCATGTTTCGCTCATGATTTAGTCAGTTCTCGACTGGACGGACGGCAAAGAAATTAATCGTGATGCAGCCCGATAGATGCGACAAGATCGCCCGGGTCATTCTTTCCGGAAACAAAGTTTCGTAATGTTACGAATGATTACTTTTACTTCCGTGTTGTGGGGTTTGTCAATCGGAATATCCCTGCTCCGAAAACGGGAGACGCCCGCCTACCCGTGGAAGAGCAAAACTGTCGGAGGTTGCGCCAAACTCCGCAGCGAAACGAGGTCGAAAATCTGCAATATCATGCTTGAGCTCTTCACCACCTGCAAGCGGTGAAGACGTGAAGGTGGCGCAGGAATGGCTGCGTCCCCGCTCGGCCCGAATCACCATGGACGTTTTACGCCAAGGTGATGATGCCAGGCGCAAGCCCAGGAGAAATTAGTGGCGATGATGCGGGACACAGACAAGCCGAGCGGAGAATTATTGTGTCCCCTGTTGTGTTCCCCGGAGAAAGGTCGACTTCTCAGCAAGTTTTTTATTTTGTTGGCGTCCCCGACGGGATTTGAACCCGTGTTACCGCCGTGAAAGGGCGATGTCCTAGGCCAGGCTAGACGACGGGGACGGCTGTGAGGCAGGTAGCTCCGGAGCAACCCTTGATCGTAACAAGCCCATGTAGCCCTGTCAAAACGCGGCCACACGGTTTCGATCCTGGTCAGGCGAGTTTCGACGGATGGCCCGGACAATTTAGAATTAAGAAACATCCGTGCCCTGGTTGCGCGGCCAACAAACTTTCGAGGGAATTGTGTCCGATCCACTTTATCTCAGTCTTTGGTTCGCTGATTTCTCAGGCCCGGAGATGCTCCCGCATGCCTTCGCGGTATTGCAGCAATTTGCTTTCTCCGCGCAGCGTCCCGGCATCACTTACTTTGCGCTGCATCCTGTTTCATGGAACGAGGCTACGGTGCTGGAACGCCGTTTCCCTGCGGGAATCGATCCCGGGCAGGCGACGTTGATCGCCGCCGAACTGGTACATGACGATTATGCTTACGTCTTCGAAGCTCACTGGGATTTATGGACGCCGGATGCGTCGACTGCGAACTGGGTTCTTGAGCCGGCAACGGTAAAATTTATCGTTCAGGGAGAGGAATTCGACGAAGGCGCTTACCAGCAGACGGGGCACATCGAGGTGGACTTCGGTTTGGATTCGTTTTTTCTTCAACCTGAAACTTCCCTCAACGACCAGACTCGCGCCAAGATTCGCGCCAACGTGGCAAAGCTCGTCGAATTCTCGGTGAACGTGGAGAAGAATAGTGGCACAAGCGCGCGGCTGCTGTGGTCGGAATCGGAAGAAAGCCTGGCGCAGAAACTGGTTGCCCGGCTGCAGAAAGTGCAGTGAAGACAGCCGCACGTCGCATCGATTTCTGAACCTAATGTTCCGGCTCTACAATTAAGCAGCCATGCTTGCATCCGTTACCCGGCTTCGGGTTCGTTCATTCCTGAATTTGCCTGCGTTCCTGTGGATGACCTTCCTGGTGCAGCGCCAGACCGCGCGCGCGCCTGGCTTCATCGGCGGGCGGCTGCTCATCGACAATCTTCATACTTATTGGACTTTAACAGTCTGGGAAGATGAAAAGTCGATGAAGGCATTTCGCGGCTCGGGTTCACACGCTGCGGTAATGCCAAAGTTGGCGGAGTGGTGCGACGAAGCTGCCTACACGCATTGGACAGCAGATCACTTGATCCCGAGCTGGACGGAGGCCTATGAGCAATTGTTGAGCGATGGCAAGTTGTCGCGTGTGGCATGTCCATCGCAAGATCATGAGTCCCGTAACTTCCGAAAACCTCGATTGCAGCCTTTGATTGGAGCGGATCTGAAGCCGGCTAGGACACACGAAAAACCTGCGTTGTGACATATGAGATTGCACGCAGCAAGAAAAAAACCCGCCGGTTCAACGACGAGGATTTCTCTCTTAGTCTTCGCTCATTTTAAATCCGTGCCGAAGGCGATCTTATTTCGTCCGTCCGCCTTCAACTTTCAGTTTGTCAGTCGCTCCCGCTTGCGCCGCAGCGAGACGTGCCGTCAACACGCGGAATGGAGAACACGAAACGTAATCCATGCCCACCTGGTGGCAGAATTCCACGGACGATGGTTCGCCGCCGTGTTCGCCGCAAATTCCTACCTCCAGCTTGGGGCGCGTCTTGCGCCCGCGCTCGATCCCGATCCGCACCAGTTCGCCCACACCGTCGCGGTCGATCGCGGCAAAGGGATCCTGCTTCAGAATCCCTTCCGCCAGATACGTCGGCAGCACTTTGTTGACGTCATCGCGCGAGAAGCCGAACGTGGTCTGGGTCAGGTCATTGGTGCCGAATGAGAAGAACTCCGCTTCCTTCGCAATCTCATCGGCCACCAGGCAGGCGCGGGGCAGCTCAATCATCGTGCCCACCAGGTAGTGCACGTGCTTTCCCTTTTCCTTGAAAACTTCTTCTGCCACGCGCTTCACAATCGCTCCCTGATTCGCCATCTCTTTCACCGTCGCGATCAGAGGGATCATCACCTCAGCATGGGTCTTGACGCCTTCCTTCTCCGCGGCAACGGCGGCTTCGAAAATCGCGCGCGCTTGCATCTCGGTAATCTCCGGATACGTGATGCCTAGCCTGCAGCCGCGATGCCCCAACATCGGATTGAATTCATGCAACTCTTCCACGCGGGCCAGCAGTTTGGGAAGGAGCTGCTTCAGATCTCCAACTCCCTTCGCACCGTACTCAGCGTAATCTTCGACCAGAGCTTTCTTCTGCTTCGCATTGGCGTTGCTCAGGCTGGCGATATCGACCATGAGTTTCTCGCGCTTGGGCAGGAACTCGTGCAGTGGCGGATCGAGCAAGCGGATCGTCACCGGAAGTCCTTCCATTGCCTTGAACAGTCCCAGGAAGTCGGCGCGCTGCATGGGGAGCAACTTCTTGAGGGCCGTGCGCCGGTCCTTTTCGTTGTTAGTCAAAATCATTGCCCGCATGTGCGGGATGCGATCCGGAGCGAAGAACATATGTTCGGTGCGGCACAGGCCAATGCCTTCTGCGCCGAACTCGCGCGCCTTTTTGGCGTCGCGCGGAATATCCGCATTGGCGCGAACGCCAATCTTGCGAAATGGCTCCGCCCAGTTCATAAACTTCTCGAGCTTCGCCAGATTCTCCGGATCCGGCGGAAGCAGTTTTCTCTTCCCTCTTAGCACGCGGCCGGTTGTTCCATCGATAGTGATCCAGTCTCCTTCCTTGAAAACCTGCCCGCGTGCCCGCATCTCGCGCGCCCTCTCATCGACAGCGATCTCACCGGCGCCGGCCACGCAGCTCTTTCCCATACCGCGAGTGACAACAGCTGCATGGCTCGTGATGCCGCCCTGCGAAGTGAGAATGCCGATCGCCACTTCCATCCCGTGAATGTCTTCGGGAGTTGTTTCGGCGCGCACCAGAATCACCGGATTTTTCTCGGCACCGTGTCCGGCCTTCTGAACGGCATCATCAGCTGTAAAAACGATCTGCCCTACCACCGCTCCCGGGGACGCAGCCAAACCGTTCTTGGTCAACACGTCTTCGGGTTTCACATCTTTTTCATCCAGGCGTGATACGAAGAAATCGACAACCTGATTAGGATCGAGGCGGAAGATGGCTTCTTCTTTGCTAATCAATCCTTCTTCGACCATCTCGAGCGCCAACCGCACGGCGGCGAGCCCAGTGCGCTTTCCGTTGCGCGTTTGCAGCATGTAGAGCTTGCCATCCTGGATGGTGAACTCAAAATCCTGCATGTCGTGGTAGTGCTTTTCGAGGCGCGAAGTAATATCACGCAACTGGTTGTAGACATCAGGCATAAGCTTCTGCAATTCGAGGATCGGCACTGGCGTGCGAACGCCCGAAACTACATCTTCGCCCTGCGCATTCATCAGATATTCGCCGTAGAATTCTTTCGCGCCAGTGGCGGGATTTCGCGTGAAGCCCACTCCCGTGCCGCTGGTCTCGCCCAGGTTGCCGTATACCATAGCCTGCACATTGACGGCAGTGCCGAGCATGTCGTCGATGTTATTGATGCGGCGGTAGGTCTTGGCGCGGTCGTTCTGCCATGAACGGAACACCGCGTCCCTCGCCATCACCAGCTGCTCGTGGGGATCCTGCGGGAAGTCGCGCTTGGCGTGTTTCTTGACGACCTTCTTGTACTCTTCAATCACTTCTTTCAGCGCTTTAGCGTCGAGATCGGTGTCGAGCTTGGTTTTCTTCTGCTTCTTCTTCGCGTCGAACACTTCATCGAACGCATGCTTCGGAATTTCCAGGACGACGTTGCCGAACATCTGGATCAATCGCCGGTAGGAATCCGCGGCAAACCGCGGATTGTTACTGCGCTTAGCCAGCGCTTCCACGCTCTTGTCGTTCAAACCCAGGTTGAGAATCGTATCCATCATGCCCGGCATGGAAAATTTCGCGCCCGAGCGAACGCTTACCAGCAGCGGATTGTCGCCGGTTCCGAGCTTCTGGCCTTGCAACGCTTCCAGTCTGGACAGTGCTTCTTCCATCTGGCGGTCAACTTCCTTCGACACGCCGCCGTTGCGCATGTATTCTCGACAGGCCTCGGTCTGGATAGTAAATCCGGGAGGCACAGGCAGGCCGGCGTTGGTCATTTCAGCAAGACCGGCGCCCTTGCCGCCGAGGTCGTCTTTCATTTTGCCGTTGCCGTCGGCCTTGCCGCCGCCGAAAGAGTAAACGTACTTGGTTGTGGTTTTTTTGCTTTGCTGTTCGTTAGTTTCGGGGAGAGTCATTGTTGCCATGATTTGATTAGTCCTCGTCGTTTGATTCCGGTAGCGCCGGCAACCCGCCGGCAATCCGCATAGCTAAACTCGTGTAACTGAAAGAAGCCCGATCCGCGTTCGCACAAGAGACAGCGAACCTAGCTGCTTCGGATGTCATCCCTTGCCTTCTGTCACGATCTCGGAGAAATCTGCGACCGTGGAAAACTCTTTCAACAGAGTCCGCAGCAACGCCAAACGATTGGCACGCACCTTTTCATCATCTACCATCACCATCACTTTGTCGAAAAACGCGTCGACAGGTTCTCGCGCAGTGGAGAGCAGCATAAGCGCTTCGCCGTATTCTTTTTTGCGCCGCAACGCTTCAACCTTCGGGCCGTTAGTCTCCACGTAGGCCGCCAGGTTCTTCTCTTCAGGAGCCGCGTCGGGAAGGTGTTCGAATTTCTCAGCGAGCGCGACTCCCTTCTCTTCCGCCTGTCTCAAGATGTTGCGCATGCGTTTGCATGCCGCCCCAATCGCCAGGAACTCCGGCATATGCAGGACGTCCTTTACCGCTTCCGCCCGCGCCAACGCGTCCACTACATCCTCAGCGTCTGCAGCCAACACAGCCTTCACCACGTCGTACGCATATCCGCGCACATCTTTCAAATAAAATTCCAGCCGCTCACGAAAGAATATTCTGAGCGATTCCGCAAACTTCGCGTCGTCAACAAATTTTTTCTCCGCTTCCGAACCCTGGTATCCGGCTCGCGCGTCCCGCATCATGTCGCTCAGCCGAAGTGGCAGCTTTTTCTCGGCGATCACTTTCACAATCGCATTTGCCTGCCGCCGCAAAGCAAACGGATCTTTCGATCCGCTCGGAACTAGCCCCAGCGCAAACATCCCGGCAATCGTGTCCGCCTTGTCGCCAACGGAAAGCACCGCGCCCTCGATCGACCGTGGCACATCGTCTTCGGTCGACTCCGGTTTGTACTGATCGTAGATCGCATCTGCGATCGCGAATCGCGTTGCCTCGGGCAAACTCGAATCCAGCTCCTGCACCCTCGCGTAAAGCCCGCCAACGATTCCCTGCAGTTCGGTAAACTCCTTCACCAGTTCGGTGGTCAAATCGGTCTTCGCCAGACACCCCGCTTTGTGGATCACACCCGAGCGAATCGGCATCCCACTTTGCTTGATGATCTCGCTCAGCCAACTGCACAAACGCTGCACGCGCCGCGTCTTCTCATAGTAGCTGCCCAGATCTTTTTGAAAAGTCACGTGCCGCAGCAGTTCCACCCGCTCCAGCAGCGAGCGCTTCTGATCCGTCTCCCAGAAAAATCGCGCGTCGTTGAAGCGCGCCCGCAGCACCCGTTCATTGCCGTGCCGGATCAGGCCCTGCGGATCGCCATCGGTATTCAGCACGGCGAGAAAGTGTGGCAGCAGCTTGTGGTCTGCATCTTCAACCGCAAAATATTTTTGATGGTCGCGCATCACCGTGACCAGCACTTCTTCGGGGAGTGCCAGAAATTGCGGATCGAAGCCGCCGAGAATCACGGACGGAAATTCAGTCAGATTGACCACAGTATCGAGCAGTGGCTTATCTTCCCTCCACCGAGCTCCAGAGATCGTACGCGTGGCCGCGTCCAGAGCTTTGCGAATTTGCTGCTCCCGCTCGGCTCGCCCCAGAACCTTGGCTGCACGCAGGGCTTCGATATACGCAGACCCGGCCCGCGCAATCATCACACTGCTTTGCGATAAAATTCTGTGCCCACGCGAAATCTTTCCCGCCCAGATGCCATCAAACTCCAGCGGAATCGTCTCGCCGTCAAGCATCGCCACCAGCCAACGCACCGGACGCACAAAGCGCTCGTTCACTTTGCGCCAGTACATGTTCTTCGGCCAATAGATCGCAGAAATTTCTTTAGGAAGATTCTCGGCGAGAACCTCGGCCGCGCTCCGGCCTTTCTTGGTAACTTTCGCGGCGAGGTACTCACCTTTCGCTGTAGGAATTCTCTCCAATTGAGAAACGTCAACCCCGGCCTTCCGGGCGAAAGCATGGGCCGCAGGGGTAGGCTGACCATCTTTATAAGCAACGCTCGCGGAGGGACCTGTGACCTGCTCCGTGACATCGGTCTGCGCCGCGGGAATACTCGCCGCGATTACCGCTAATCGTCGCGGCGTATCGAAACCCGTGACCCCGCCAGACAGCAGCCGTTCTCGGATCAGCAACGCGCTCACACGTTCGCGCAACTCCTGCGAGGCGGCATCAATCATCCGCGCCGGAATCTCCTCGCACCCGATCTCTAGTAAAAAATCTGGCATATTTTCAAACCGTAGCGCCGGCGCCTCGCCGGTTATCCCGCCGGGATGGCGGCTCTACAACTTACGATCCCACGGGCGACAAGTTTTCCTTCACCGCTCGCTTCTCGCGAACAGGCTCAGGCTCGTCGAGCTTCTCCGCACCGGCAGACTCGCTCTTCTGCTGATCCACCCACGCCTTCGCAATGCTTACCGCCAACGCGCGCACACGCGCAATCACGCCTACGCGCTCGGTTACTGAAATCGCTCCCCGGGCGTCGAGAATGTTGAAGAGATGCGAACACTTCAAACAAAGATCATAGGCGCCCAACACTGGGAATCGCGATTTCTTGTGCGCAATTCCATCGTCCTCAACTTTTTCCTTGCCGAACTCCGCGTACTGCTCGATCAGCGCTTTGCACTCCGCCTCATACAATTCGAAATGCTTCCACGCCTTCTCCACGTCCGCTTGCTCGAAGTTGTAGACGGAGAACTGCTGCTCATCCGCTAGTCGCACATCGCCATACTTCACTTCATGTCCAGTCGTTTTTGCGTCAATCAATGGATCGCGCGCCCACACGATGTCGTAAATCGAATCGACATCCTGCAAGAAGGCTGCGATGCGCTCCAGCCCATACGTAAGCTCGGCCGAAATCGGAAATAAATCCAGGCCGCCGCATTGCTGGAAATATGTGAACTGCGTGATCTCGAGCCCATCGAGCATCACTTGCCAGCCCACGCCCCATGCGCTCAGCGTGGGAGCTTCCCAGTTATCTTCTTCGAACTTGATGTCGTGCTGGCGCAAGTCGATCCCAATCGCGCCAAGCGACTCCAAATACAACTCCTGCACATTTTCCGGCGGAGGCTTCAGGATCACCTGCAACTGCATGTGCTTGAAAAGCCGGTTGGGATTCTCTCCATAACGCCCGTCCGCCGGACGCCGCGACGGCTGCACATACGCCACCTTATAAGGCTTGGGCCCCAGCACGCGTAAAAAAGTCTCCGGCGCCATCGTCCCCGCGCCCACTTCCACGTCATAAGGCTGTTGCAGCACGCATCCGCGCGCGGCCCAGAACGACTGAAGGCGCAGGATGAGTTCCTGGTACGTGAGCGAATTGGCTTTGGCTGGACTCACAGTGGGTTTAGGAATCGAAAGATAATCATTGATTGTAACGGAAGCGGCGGGAACCGTCAGCTAGCAGGTCGCCCGTATCACCGGTAAGCTTCACGTCTGTGTCGGATAGTCGTGATTTCGATGGAATTTTCGGATTTGTTATCGAAGAACACACGATAGTCGCCGCAGCGCAGTCGGAAACCTGTGCGGGGCGGCTTTAGTTTCTTCACATCCCCATTGCGATTTGCTAAGTAACGATCAATGCAGTGGAGAATCTGCATCGCCATGTCGCGATCAATCCCACGCAGATCGGAACGGGCCTCCGCTGCCCAAATGACACCGATCCTAGCGGCCTCGGCAGCCATTAGCTAAAGCCCAAATTCCCGGAGCACGTCTTCGTGCGGAATGCCTTCGCCGCGAGCCAGGGAGGCCCGGGCGCGATCAACTGCTGCCGCCGTTTCGGCTGTGATCTCTTCCTCATCGACCGGGGCGGATGCTAACGAATGGGACAGCGGTTCCACCATCGCCTGAAGCAAGGTCCGCACAGCTGCTACTTTCTCGTCCGGCAGCATGTCGAGCAATGCGTGCGCCTGCTGACGTTCCGGGTTTTGATCGGTCTGCATAGTTTCTTCTTTTTGGGCTGAGTTTATCTCCAACCATAGTTATTATACCGCCGCGCTAGAACCCGCCCTTCTCCAGCATCCCCGCCGTGACCAACTTCTTCTCGATATGCCGCTGCAAAGCCTGAATCACAAACTTTCGCAAATCAGCCCCCTGCGCCTTCGGCCACGGCGTTCCTGCAAAGCTCTCCACGGGAGCGCGAAACATCTGCGCGGCCAGCGCGCGCGAGTCTTCTGAAATCTCGGAGGACGCCAACCGCTTATCTTCGGGACACATCAATCCATCCGCCAACGCGTGGAAATAGGCTCGGCTGCCATTCAAACTTCGCCCGCAAACGATGCACTCCGTTAACTCGGGCAGGAAGCCGACCAACCGCGTCAGCCAGAGATCGAAGTAGGTCACCGGCATCCAGATATTGGAGCCAGTCAGAACATGCAGCACAGAAAGCGTCAGGCGGAAGACGGCGTCATTGGCCTCGCGGTCGGGGAGCAATTCATCGAGCAACTCGGCCACATGCGCCAACGCGACCGCTCGCGCATAGCTCACCTCAGTCGCCAGAGGAGACTCCAACACCTCGCAGGAATCCAGACGCGCCAGCTCCTGCCGCTCGCGCACATCATAAAATGCCCGCACATAAGTCAGCGGCTCCAGAGCCCCGCCAAAACGCCGCTTCGATTTTTTGGCGGACTGCGCCACCCCGCGCACTTTGCCTTCCACGCGCGTGAATAACGTAACCAGCAGATCGGCCTCGCGCAGCGGATACGTGCGCAGCACAATCGCTTCCGACTCCTTGAGTGCCATGGGGGACCCGCGGTGATTCTAGTGGAAGAGCTGTCAGCCGTCAGCTATCAGCTATCAGCTATCAGAAAAAACACGACCGGCGCTTCGATACAAGTTGAGGTTGCAATTTGCGACCTCAAAACCAAAGGCGCGCATCCATTCAATGGATACGCGCCCTAAACCGTGCACGCTCAAAATATCTCGCCTTTAGCTGGCGGCTGAAAGCTGACAGCCTCGCTACCGCCCGAAGTATGCCGCATTCTTCGCGGTGAACTCGTTCCACTTTTCCGGCAGGTCATCGAGCGCGAAGATGGCCGACACGGGACAGACCGGAACGCAGGCGCCGCAATCGATGCATTCCACGGGATCGATGTAGAGCAACTGCTCGGTCGCGTACTTGGGATCATCCTTCTTGGGATGAATACAATCCACCGGACACGCGTCCACGCAAGCGGTGTCTTTGGTGTTGATGCAAGGCTCTGCGATTACATAGGTCATGGCGGTCTCGGTCTCCTCAGCTTGCTACAGATATTTTACTACGGCGATGTCTTTGAAACCGGTCATTCTAGCAAGAAACTGAAGGCCTCCGCAAAGAAGAAACGGCCGGCAGCATAAGCTGCCAGCCGTTCATCCTTTCCTATCCAATCAGACCAGATTACCGGTGTCCGCCGCCGCCGTGTCCACCACCACCACCGTGGAATCCGCCGCCTCCGCCATGGAAGCCGCCGCCACCGTGGAACCCACCTCCGCCGCGAACCGCTCCGCCACCATGAAACCCGCCTGCCGGACCACGCGCGTAACCTCGCCCACCGGCGAATCCACGGCCACCGGCGAACCCACGGCCACCGGCGAACCCACGCCCGCCGTAGAAGCCCCTACCGTAGCCACCGCCCCACCCGCGGCCATAGCCATAGCCGTGTCCCCAGCCACCCCAGCCCCATCCGCGTCCCCAGCCATACCACGGGCCGGCGCCGATGAATAATCCGCCCGAGAACCAGCTAGGTCCGTAGTAGCCGTAAGGAGCGCAGGCATAAGGTGCATATCCGTAGTAGCCGTAGGCGCATGCCGGGGGTCCGCCAACTCCCACGCCCACCGCCACCTGCGCCTGGGAAGGCTGCGCAAAAGCGAGCGGCAGCATCAGAACCGCAACCAAAGCCAAATATTTCATATACCGCATGTGATCCCCTTGTCTCAGATCCGCCTCAGCCACCAAACCCACCGGACCTGCAGGCCTTCAAGATCTTGACTCTATCCGAAGCGCCTATGTATTTGAACTCGGTTGGCCCGGAAAAGTTGCTGGTATCTCGCTGGCTGATTTCAGCCACCCCGCCTGAATTCAACCACTTGCAGGGATCTCATTCCGGGAAGCAGCCCGGCAGCCCTACGCGTAAGATGACCCCTACACTCCCACCAACGCCTCGCTCGGCTCATACTCCACAATGTACCCTGCCACCGCACTGGCCGCGACCGTGAACGGCGAAGCCAGGTACATCTGTCCCGGACCGCTGCGGCCTGGGAAGTTGCGGTTCTGTGCGCTGATTACCACCTGATCGGGACGCGAGGAAACTCCCGGCCCAGCATTAATACAAGCTCCGCAACTCGGCTCGATCACAATCGCACCAGCCTTCTGAAACACGTCCAGATAACCTTTGCGCAGACAGTACTCGCGCGTCTCCTGCGATCCAAACTGGATGTAGAACTTCACCGCATCGGCCACGCGCTTGCCGTGTTTGAGCGCATCGGCCAGCACGGCGGCATACATATCCATGTCTTCGTTCTTGCCCGCCGTGCAGGTGCCGCCGTATGCGATCTCGACCGGAACCGGCGTATTCAGCTCGCGCACATATTTTCCATTTCCCGGGTCGCCCGGCGTTGCCACCATCGGCGTAATCTCCGCCGCATCGAGTTCGATCACGTGCGTGTACTGCGCATCCGGATCGCTATACAGGCCCTCAGTCATGGCTTGAGCCTTCGCGCGATCCATGCCGCGACGCTCCACCAGGAAGTCGACCGCCTTCCGGTCCGGCGCGACGATCCCGGTGAATCCGCCAATTTCGGCGGCCATGTTGGTCATGGTGGCGCGCTCGTCCACGCTGAGTTCTTCGATGGCCTCGCCCGCATACTCCATCACCTTCGCCAGCGCCTTGCCGCTGCGCACGTAGTCGAGGCTCAGAATCTTCAGGATGAAATCCTTCGCGGTGACGTTCGCGTGCTTCTTGCCGCGAATCACGATCCTCACCGATTCCGGCACTTTCACTCGAACATCTTTTGTAATCCATGAATTGAAAACATCCGTGGTGCCAATGCCGAAAGCAACGCAGCCGATCGCGCCCACGTGCGGCGTGTGCGAGTCGGAGCCAATGTTCAATTGTCCCGGCAGCGCATAACTTTCGAGCACAATCGAATGGCAAATACCTTCCGAGCCTTTGCGGTCTTTCAATTCGCCATGCAGCTTGATTCCCTGCTTAGCGGCGAAATCCTGCTGCTTCAATTTGAGTTGCGTCGCCAGGTCGAGCAGGCCGAGCTTCTTTTTTTCTTCGGAAATCACTTCGTCGAGAAACGTTAGGTGGTCGCGGAAAAAAAGAATGCTCGAGGCATCGTTGACCTTGGCATCCTTGCCGACGTAGTGCTCGAAAAAGATCGCCGCCATTGGAGTGACGTATTCATGGCTGAAGCGCAGATCGGCGCGGGCAAAGCCCGTATCGCCGGGCTTCACAGCCGGAACCCCCACTTCGCCTTTTTCGTTGAGCATGTGCCGGGCGAAGATTTTTTCGGCGAGAGTCATGCCCAGTGTGACGCGGGCGCCCTCGCCCGCGTTCTTAATCGGCGGCAAAAACACTTTCCCCTGCAACCGCGCCACATTAAACGGAAACAATCCGCCGTATTCGATCACCTGCTGCGTAATTTCGTCCTCTCCGGCAGTAAATTCGGCAAGCGCAATCTCTTCGCCGCCGCGAATCTTGTCGATCAACGAAAAGTCAGTCGAAGTCAGCACGCCCAGATTCTGGCAATTCTGCTTGTAGATGCGTTCAATATTTTCGGCAATCACTACGCGAATTCCGGCGCACATCTCGGCATAAGGCGACTGCTCGCGGCTCGAGCCTTTACCGCGCCGCTTTCCGCTGACCGCGCACGCGAATCCGCCGCGCTTCACATCGCCGCGCCCAATCGGCGTAACGCTGCCGCACTTCAGCCCGAGATACGGAATCTCGCCCAGCGTTTCGTCGAAATAAAAACAATAGTGCGCCGGAGTGATCTCGTCGGTGGAAATGTCGTCACGCAGCTTGGGATTATTCGCCGGATTCTTCGTATCCCACGGCAGATCTTCGCCGGCGAGTTGCCGCTTGATCAGTTCTGGATCTTCGGTGAGAAAAAGAATGCGTCCGTGCAGCCGCACTTTGTCCGGCCGCTTTTCGATTTTGCGTTCCAGAAGAGAGTTGATCACGTTAAACCTGAGGAGTTAGAAATTCGATCAGGACACGGCAGGATGCAATGATCCCCAGTCCCTAATCATTGTAACGCCGCAGGAATGACAGGATTCAATCGGCTATCGTGTATACGCCCGCGGATCAGGCAAAGGCTCCAGCCCCCGCCCGGCAAAGATTTCTTCGAACTCCTTCACCAGCGCTCCGTGAATCAGTCCGTTCGAGGCAACCGTCTCGCGGCTGTCGAGTGCAAAGGGCGATCCATCGAAGCGCGTTACTTTCCCACCCGCTTCTTCCACGATCAGCACGCCCGCCGCTGTGTCCCACGGATTGAGATTGAATTCCCAGAAGCCGTCGAATCGCCCCGAGGCCACGTTGCACAAATCGAGTGCCGCCGAACCGGCCCTGCGCACGCCGTGGGTGTGCAGCGTGATCTGGTGATAAAAGTAAATGTTCGGATTCTTGTGCCGCTTCTGGCTGGGAAATCCAGTAGCTAGCAGAGACTCTTTCAGCGTGGCGGCCTTCGAGACATGGATCGTCTCGCCATTAAGCTGGGCGCCTTTACCTTGCTCGGCAGAAAACAACTCATCGCGAGTGGGATCGTAGACCACCGCGGCAATGCGTCGGCCCTTGTGCTCTAGTCCCATCGACACGCAAAACACAGGAAACCCGTGCGCGAAGTTGGTCGTGCCATCCAGCGGATCAACGTACCAGCGATACTCACTACCCTGGTCGCTAAGTCCCTGCTCCTCGCCCAGCACGTCGTGCGCAGGCCACTGCTTGCGGATGCGGTCGCGAATCAGCACCTCGGACGCGCGATCAGCCGCCGTCACCAGATCGGCCTCTCCTTTGTATTCAATTTTCAGATGCTGGTGAAAGTAATCCATCAGCAGCGCGCCCGCTTCACGAGCGATGACCGACATGGCGGGAAGAAAGCTATCGTGGTTGGAGGACATAATCAGGGCTTCGGTGTCCGGGCTGCAGGCTTCGGCTTTTCGAGGAATCGTTCGGAGCCGGAGGCGAACTTACGATTTGCCGAAGCCCGATAGCAGAAGCCCGAAGCCGATTTCACTTCTTCTTTCCGCCGTCTTCGGCGATGTACATGATCTCATGCTTGAAAATGAACAGATTGGGTGCGCCTTCGCGCGTCAGGCGGATCATGTGCTTGTCGTAGTACTCGATCCATCCGCTCACGGTCTGGCCATCCATCAGCTTTACGCTGACCTGCTTCTGCTTCTCGCCCAGAGCTTTGAGAAAGCCAGCTTCTTCAAAAGTCTCTTCAGGAGGCGGAGTCCGCCCGCGCTTACCCGCGTTAGCGTTTCCCTGCGGACGGAAAGGCATGATCGCATTGTACACGGAGCGCATCGGATCTCAGCGCAGGCGCACTCCTGAAACCACAAGTTAATCCCTGTTGCAAAACAAAAAAACACCAGCCCTTGCTGGGCTGGTGTTGGAGTTTCTTGGTTTCAGTACGCCTAGAAGACGATCTTCAGGCTGAACTCCATTTGACGCGGCGAGCCCAGCGAATACACGCCGGTGCCAACGCCGACCCGGTTTACGAGCTGTCCGGCATAATTGGTGCCGTTGATGCTGCCGGTGCCACCGGTCAGCAATCCTGACATCATGCTCGTCGGAAGATCGAAGTTGGCGAAGTTCGGAAGGTTATAGAAACCTACCTGTGGTTTAAGTGTCAATCGGCCATCAAGGAAGCTGTGGCTCCAGGCAAGAGTCATGTCGAAGGCTTTCAGCCAGGGGTAGTTGACCTGGTCGGAAGGCGCTAAAGGCAGCGGAACTCCGCCGCTATAGGTGCCGCCCAATGCCACCAAGTCGCCCTGCGTCATCAGGCCGTTCTGAATCAGCACGTTGCCTGCAGGGGTTGGAGTCCCTGCCGCCACTTGAGCGTTGTAGTTGGAAATAGCATTGTTGAGGTTCCCGGCGTTGAGGCTGCGGTCAAAGCTACCGACTTTGGTTCCTGGAAGGGGATTCTGCGTCACGCCGCTACCTGTGAAGTCGGTGCGGAAGATTTCTCCCGCGCCTAGCCCAGTATTCGGCACCGTCGCAGTGATTGCCAACGGGCTGTAGAAGTGAGACATGATGCCGAGTTGGAAGCCGCCATGCAAATCGGCATAACCACCAAAAGATATCTGGTGGGTCCGGTCCAGCGTGGAAGGTCCGAAGTAGCGATTTACATTGGCGTTATCCAATGCAGGGACGATGAAGTCCTGATCCGCCGCAGCCGCCGTTACCACGGAACCGCCCGCGACGCCTCCACCCGAGTTATTGAACCTGGACAAAGCGTAGGAGACCTGGAAATTCAGGTCTTTGACGCCGCGGAATGGGCCCTTCACATTCTCGACCCACTTCATCTCCAGGCCGTCGTACTCGGAGCGTCCGACTGGTGAAAGGAAAGTAAGTGGCGGCGCAATCTGATTCTTGCCGCCGAAAGCACAGGCGCGGCCAAGTGCGGCTTGGCAGCTGTTTCCGCCCATATCAGAGGAAGAACCCAAACCCGCCCCAGCGTAGTCGGCCATATTAGCTGTCCGGGCCGGGTTATTAACCGTCCCGTAAGTTCCACCGTCGTTCGTTCCGTTCGCCGGATCGTTAGCGCAGGGAGCTCCGTAAGTGCCAGCAACCGTGGTTACCCCCCCACCGCAATTGGAGATAGTTGTCGCGATCGCAGCGTTGGCGGCCCCTTGGTTAAAGAAGCGCGTGTCGCCAGCGTCATTCTGGTCCACGCCTAGGAGGAAGTGGGTTTGGACGTTGCGGATAAAGTCCACGCTCAAAATCATGCCCGGCCGAAGTTCCCGCTGGATTCCAATGTTCATCACCACCGAACGCGGCGATCTGTAATCAGGATTGAACATGTTGGTGCCGGGCGCGAAGAAGCACTGGTCGCCAGTGGGCGACGCGTTGGCGCAATTGTACGTAACGCCGCCCGCCGTACCATTCAGGTACGTTTGCGCATAGCTCGGATTGGCCTCCGATACATTCAGGGGTGAAGCCGCCTGATATTGCTTCGCCAGCGCGACGACTGCAGGCACAGCGTTTCCGATTAAGGGGAAACCACCGGACGAGGTTCCGCAAACCGCCGCAGCTCGGCGTAATGGTGCCAGTCGAGGTTTGCAGAGGTGAAGGTTGTCCGGCAGCAGCACATGGCGACGGGAACTGCGCGAAGGCGCCTGTGGCCTCGCGGAATGGACCATCAAAGAGTACGTTGTTCCAGATGGCGTTCTCCCAGAACAAGCCGATTCCGCCGCGGATTGAGGTCTTGCCATTCTTCATCGGATCCCAGGCAAAACCTAGATCCGGACCAAAGTTCTTATTCGGCTGGTTCACTGGATTGCCGAGCCCAGGTACCAAAGCACTGAGCCCAGGAATCGCTGGGTACTGGCTGTCCGTGCGGCCTGTGTCGCGCTCATACCGCAATCCGTATGTCAGCGTGAAGTTCGACTTGATCTTCCAGGAATCGCCCAGATAGAACAATACGCGGTTGTCAGGACCTAAGCCGCCTGCAGGGAACCCGAGCGCAGCCTTCGAGGTGGAGTATCCCAAGCCATTGCCCAAGGTGTAACCGCCGTCAGCCGGGTAATTCTCCGGATTTGCCGCCCCTCCGGGGAACGGCCCAGTAGCAGCTGCGGTAATGTCATCTGTGGTGACTTGGGAAATCACCTGTGGTCCATTCCTGAAGAACGAGGCGAAGCCGCCGCCCTGAAGATGATTGAACGTGGCTCCGTAGCGAATGATGTGCGAGCCTAATATCCGGCTGCCATCGTACTTAAACTCATGATCGCTTTGCGGTGTGCTCTGCGGGGCCAGTAGATTCGGTCCGGCGACCAAGCCGGTGGCTCCCATGAAAATTTCCGCGCCCAGATCGTCGAAGGGGAGAGAGGCATTACCGGTGGTTGCATCCACGATCTGGTTCTGGAACTTCAGGAACGAGAAGCGGATGGAGTGGGTAAATGGGCCGGTATTGAAATCCAATCCAACTACATCGTTGCGGGTGATGTCTTTGTTGTCATAAACCGAATAGCCGAATCCAAACGTGGCGCCCAGCAAATTCTTGAAGTAAGAGTAGCGGTAAAACAGACGCGCGCTCTTGGTCAGCTGGTAGTCCAAGCGGCCGAGCAAATTGTCCTCGCGGAAGGGATCGGAGAAACTTCCAGAGTAGGCCTGGAACGGAGCGGAGATCGGCACCGAGGCTTGCGTGTTCTGCACAGTCCGCTCGCCGTCGAGGAAGAAGAATGCCTTGTTCTTGATGATCGGTCCACCCAAATCCGCACCGTACTGGCTGCGCTGGGAATAAGGATCAGTTCCTCCCGGCAGATTCGCAGCGCCGACGCGATAGTCGCGGAATTGCCCGAACGCTTCGCCATGGACACCGTTGGTACCGGACTTGGTGGTCACGTTTACGGAACCGGATGATGTCAGCTCGGTCGACATATCCAAGCTCGCCTGCCCGATTTGGAATTCCTGAATGCCGCTGGCCGGGATGTCAGTCGTGGTCGTGCCCACGGTTTCGTCCGAGACGTCAACGCCATCCACTTCGATGCGGGCGGTTCGACCATAACGGCCGCCAAACGAGATTGACGAATAGCCCGCCTTGGTAGGATCGAAGTTCTGACCGTCCTGAATTTGCACGCCCGGCTCAAGCTGTGCCAGGTCGAGGAAGTTGCGTCCATTGACCGGCAAGTTTTCGATCTGGCTGGCCGTCAAGACTCCCTGCACAGTCGCCTGCTCGGTATTGACCTGAACCTCGCTACCCTGCACCTCAACCACAGTGCTTTCCTGGCCAATTTCAAGCTTCGCGCTACCGTTGGCGGCATTGTCAACTTTGACGTCCAACGACAATTGCGTTGTCTTGAAGCCTTTGGCCTCGACTCGCACCTGGTAGACACCTGGGATGAGTGCTCCGAGAGAATACGTTCCACTCCCATTCGTGGTCGCGTGCAGCGTCTGCCCGGTGGGGCCCGTGAGCGTGACCTTGGCATTGGGCAGCACCGCACCGGTTGAATCCGTTACGTTGCCTACAATACTGCCGGTCGAGATCGAGGTCTGGGCGAATGCCACCGAACACATCAGCAGCGCGGACAGGGTGATCAACGCCAGCAGCATAAACCGCGCGCCGGGGCGGGAGGAATTGAGGTTCAACATCGTAAACCTTCCTTTCGGAAATGTTCTCATCGGAGTTTTTTTCACCTAAGTTGTCTGGAATCTTGTTTTTTCAAATTCTTGCCGGAGCCCAAGCAGCGGCAAATTAAAACCATCGCCCTGAGGAAGGAGTAACGAAACCCCCGCAGGCTCGCAACCAGCAAAAACTGCTTTATCGTGCGTTCTTAGCAGAATGAAACTGAATCAGCGCTTCAAACAAAGCAATTTGTAGGCCAGCCGTTCGCCATCACCCAACCGCCGAACTCAGGTATACATATCAATAACTTACAGTCAGTGTTTTTTGATAGACGCAACAAATCATAAACATAACAATGCCATAAAATCCTTAAAACCATATTTATATTCCGAAAAACGAGACTGTATTTGCTGTTTTGTTAACACCGTCGTCAGCGTCGTGCTCGAAGGAGGAGGAGGAGTATGTTGCGACGGCGAATGCTAGAGTCCCCGCCGGAATGCCGGAGCCTTTAGAAATCCGACTTCATGGTGTAGTAGCCGGCGCGATGACGGACAAGGTAGGTAGTGGAATCCGGAGGCCCGGATACGCTGACTTGAATCCGGCGAAATTGTGAGTTCGACAAGCGCTGTGAGGGATAGTAGGCAAGCAGATATTGTGTGCGCAGTTCGTCGCTGATCTGGCGGAAGGCATCGTCGAGCTGCGAAATCGAGTTCGCGTAGTAATACTTGCCTCCGGTGTCTTCCGAGAGCTGGATCAGCGCGTGCTCGCCGCCGATTTCGCGTCCGGCGCTATTCTCAATAGGAACCACGATAATGCTGTAGACGATAGCTTCGGCTTCTTCGGCAGCGCGGACGGCCTCTTTGTAATCGATTTTGCTGATGGTGTCCCCGCCGTCGGTGATCAGCACCATCACCTTCCGTCCCTGGCGACGATCGAGCGAGCGCGAGGCCAGATAGACGGCGTCGAACAGCGCCGTGGCTGCGCCCAGGCGGATGTGGTCGATGCCTTCGTCGATGCGCTTCAGGTCGGGCGTGTAGGAAGTGGATTGCAGCACGGTTTCACTGAAACCAAACACAGATAACGCATCCACTGGCCGCACGATGGTACGGGCAAAGCGTTTGGCGGAAGCCTGCTCCAGCGGAAGATCATGACGCGTGCTCAGGCTGGTATCGATCGCCAGCGCAATCGAAAGCGGCACTGCGGATTCTTTGTCGAACACGGAGATAGTCTGATCTTTGCCGTCTTCCTTCACGGCAAAGTTCTCTTTCTTCAGCCCGGTTACGGGGCCTCCGTGAGAGTTTGTTACGGTAACGTAGACATTGACCAGCTTCACATCAACCGAAAGCGTGGGTGAGGGTGCAGGTGTTGGTTGAGTTTGGGCGGGGGGCTTCTGCGCGTAGGCGGCGCAGGCCAGCAGGAGCACAATTGCAGTAGCGGGTTTTCTCATTCGATGAACGAAGTATAGCTGTGCCCAGCTCCCGCTCACTTAGATGCGGATTGCATTCCCTGGCTGCCCACGCT
The DNA here is from genome assembly GCA_963838015.1 of uncultured Acidobacteriaceae bacterium. Taxonomy (GTDB): domain Bacteria; phylum Acidobacteriota; class Terriglobia; order Terriglobales; family Acidobacteriaceae; genus Sulfotelmatobacter. Next base: position 448,359 of record CAWIPG010000006.1, read on the forward strand.
GCACAATTTCCTCAGGGAACGGTTCGCCGTCGGCCCAGACGGCTCCATCTTCGAAATATTCCTTCTTCCAGATCGGCACGGTACGCTTGAGTGTATCGATAAGCCAGTGGCAGGCTTCGAAGGCAGCTGCGCGGTGGGCCGAAGCTACCACAATCAACACGCTGGTCTCACCTATCTCCAGCCGCCCCAGTCGGTGTATGAGCGCAACGTCGCGAACCTGGAACTGTTTTAGCGCCTGCTCAGCGAGGCTTTCCATCTGCTGCAGCGCCATCACCTCGTAGGCTTCATAGTCAAGGTAGCGGGTCTTGCGGCCGCGAGTCTGGTTGCGAACCACACCCTCAAAAACGACCGCAGCACCGTCCTCGCCCCGCTTGATGTCGGCCAATATGCGCGCCGTATCAATTGCATCGCGCACAATCGAAGCGTGGCCTGAACCTCCACTTACTGGCGGCAGCAATGCCACTTCGTCATTGGGTCTCAGCGCAGTCTGCGGCCCGGCATACTGCTGATTGACCGCGACCGCCAGCGCAGCGAGCGATTCTTTCAGCTGCGGAGCCTGCTGAGCGTAATGCTCCAGCACATCCCGCACTAACGCGCTATCCGGCAGTTCGAGCGACTCGCTGGCTTGCCCCGCAAGATCCTTCAACACACCGAAAAAGAGAACGCGCACGCGCATGAGAGCCGGTTCCAGTTTAACGCGAACTAGTCTGATCTATCCCAGGGATGATTAAAGCCACTCAAGCCAACCGCCGATGGATAGGGTGTCGGAAAAAATTTTCATGTTACGACGCACGCTCCTGCTCCTTTTCGTCTGCCTTTTTGCGGGCCACCTGCCCGCGCAGGATTTAGCGGGCATCGAAATCCACGGCTTTGCCACGCAGGGCTTTCTTTTCAGTTCGCATAACAATTATCTGACTATGCAGTCCAGTAATGGCAGCCTGCAGTGGACCGACGGCGCCGTGAGCGTCACCGATTCTCTCACTGATAATCTTCGTGTGGGAATTCAATTGCACATGTACCAACTGGGACAGCTCGGCGGACCCAATATTCAGGTCGACTGGGCCTCGGGAGATTACAGAGTCAACGACTATTTCGGTATTCGAGCCGGAAAGGTAAAGACTCCCCTCGGTTTATTCAATGATTCGCAGGATGTGGACGCAATCTTCCTATGGATTCTCCTGCCGCAGGGCTGCTACCCGGTTGACAACAAGGATTTTTTCCTGGCGCACTTGGGTGGCGAAGTCTACGGCACTCTGCCGCTCGGCAACCGAGCCGGAAAAGTCCGCTATCGCAGCTACGCCGGATACAACCAGCTTGACTCGCGCGGAGGCTATATCCAGAGTCTCTACGATGCCGGCATCTCTTTCAAGAACCCTCCCGGTGGCCAGACTTATGGGGGCGATCTGCAGTGGCAAGCGCCGCTCACTGGACTGACCTTGGGCGCCAGCGAACTTGTTCAAGCCCTGGACGGCATCTCGTCCAACGGCGAAATACACATTCCACTTTCCCCCGTCATTGCAGAGTATGGCCAGTTCAGTCGAGGGAAATTCTACGTCGCCGGAGAATATCGCAGGCGCACATCAAACACGACTCTGACCTTTGACTCGGTTACTTATGCTGCGCCCTCGGACGAACGAATCTGGTTTGCGATGGGAAGTTATCGACTGGCAAAGAAGTTTCAACTTGGAAGCTATTACAGCCACTACGTATACGAAAACAATGGGAGCACGAGCCTCCCCGAAAATTATTCCAAAGACTGGGCCATCTCCGGGCGTTACGACTTTAACGTTTATTTCTACGGCAAGGTGGAGAGCCACTTCTTGCATGGAATGGATCTGGGCTACTACGAAAGCACGAACCCAAATGGCTTGAAGGATAACTCAAACATGTTAGCGGCCAGGATTGGATTCAGCTTCTAGCTTCCGGGCGCGTGCAGTCATGAGATGCATGAGCAAAACCCGCTGCCTCATCCTGTTGCTGGCTGTAATCGGCGGCCATTGCGCAGCGCGGGCCCAGGATATCGTGGTGGTGTCAAATCAAGGCGTTCAGATTTCCGAGATCAAAGAGTCCGACCTGCGCGCCATATTCACCGGAGAGAAAACCAAATTCTCTGACGGCTCCCATGCCATCCCCGTTATTTTGAAGGGTGGACCCGCTCACGAAGTTTTTCTAAGAAGGCATCTCGGAGAAAGCCCGGATGACTTCCGCGCATTATGGCGGAAAGCTCTGTTCACCGGACAGGGCGCAATGCCCAGATCGTTCGATTCTGAATCCGCGCTGATCGAGTACGTCGCAGCCACTCCTGGGGCAATCGGTTATGTGAGCCGGATTTCGCCTCAGGATAAAGTAAAGTCGCTTACTCCGTTGAAATAGAAATGTTGGTAGCGCGAAAGACAAAAAAATTGCCAGTTCTTCGTAGGAACTGGCAACTGAATACTGATAACAAACCACTCAGACTAGGCTTGCGCGAACGCCTTGTCGTGAATCTCCGGAGTTGTGGTCAGCAACTTCGCAGCTGTTGACTCCGCTACAGCGGGCAGTGAGACGCGCAATGCCTCTTCAATGGTCTTCACGTAATGAACCGTGAGATTCGCCAGTTGTTCCGGCGTCAGGTCTTCCTCAACGTTCATCTTATTTTCTGCCGGCAAGATCACGTCAGTGACTCCGGCGCGTTTTGCGGCCAGCACTTTTTCTTTAATGCCGCCTACAGGAAGCACGTTGCCGCTGAGCGTGATCTCACCAGTCATCGCCAGCAGAGGACGGATGCGATGCCCCGTCAGCAACGACACCAACGTCGTCGCCATGGTCACGCCCGCTGAAGGGCCATCTTTCGGAATCGCTCCCGCCGGAACGTGCATGTGAATGTCGTGGTCGGCAAAGAAGTTTTCCGCGATGCCCAACTGCGCCGCATTCGAACGCACCCAGGTAAGAGCGGCCTGCATGGATTCCTGCATGACCTGACCAATCTGCCCGGTCATGGTGAATCCGCCTTTGCCCTTCATGGCATTCGCTTCGACAAAGAGCACGTCGCCGCCGGAAGGCGTCCAAGCCAAACCTACAGCCACGCCCGGACGCTCGGTGCGTTCTTCAATCTCGCCCTCGCTCCGTACCTTGATGCCGCCCAGAAATTCCTGAACGATCTCCTGCGTGACCACAAGCTTCTCGGTCTTGCCTTCGGCCAGCCGCCGCGCCTGCTTGCGGCAGATGGTTCCAATGGTGCGCTCCAGGCTGCGTACGCCGGCCTCGCGCGTGTAGTGGCGAATCACGTAGCGCAGAGCTTCGTCCGGAAATTCAATCTGCTCAGCGGTGATTCCATTCTCTTCCACCTGCCGCGGAACTAAGTAACGGCGAGCGATGTGCAGCTTCTCTTCCTCGCTGTAGCCCTGCAGTTCGATGATCTCCATACGATCGCGCAACGGCTCGGCAATTGGGTCGAGCATATTCGCAGTCGTAATAAAGAGCACCTTCGACAAATCGAATGTGACGTCGAGATAGTTGTCCCGGAACGTGGAATTCTGCTCAGGATCGAGCGCTTCCAGCAAAGCCGAAGCGGGATCGCCCCGAAAATCGCGCCCAACCTTGTCGATTTCGTCGAGCATGAAAACCGGATCTTTGGTCTCCGCCCGGCGAATGCCCTGGATAATCTGTCCCGGCAGCGCTCCGATGTAAGTGCGGCGATGGCCGCGGATTTCGGCTTCGTCATGCACACCGCCAAGCGACAACCGTACAAACTTGCGGCCCAGCGCCCGCGCTATCGATTTACCCAACGAGGTCTTGCCCACGCCGGGAGGTCCGACGAAGCACAGGATCGGACCTTTCATATTCGGCTTCAGCCGCCGCACAGAAAGATAGTCGAGAATGCGATCTTTAACTTTTTCCAGATCGTAGTGATCGGTATCCAGAATTTCTTTGGCCTTCAGTATCTCAATCTCCTGCCCCGAAGTCTTATTCCAGGGCAGCACGGCCAGCCACTCCACATAGTTGCGCGTGAGTGAATAATCTGCGGCCATGGGAGACATGCGCGAGAGGCGGCCCAATTCCTTGAGCGCTTCCTTCTTTACTTCGTCGGGCATGCCGGCTTCGTCGATTTTCTTCTTCAGGTCTTCGACATCGCGCTGGCCTTCATCCTGCTCGCCCAATTCTTTCTGGATGGCCTTCATCTGCTCGCGCAGGTAATACTCGCGCTGCGTTTGCTGCACGCGGTCCTGCACTTCGCTCTGAATCTTGTTGCGCAATTGCTGCACTTCAAGTTCTTTGGCGAGATGCTGGTTGATCTTCTCCAGGCGTACGCGGATGTCGAGCGTTTCCAGCGTGTCCTGCTTGTCGGGCGTTGAAAGCGACGGCAAAGAAGACGCGATGAAATCCACCAAGCGGCCTGGCTCGTCAATGTTCAGGGCCACAGTGGAAAGCTCGTCGGAAAGCGTAGGCGAACCGGCTACGATCTGCTGAAACAGCGTCAGCACATTGCGCTGCAACGCTTCGATTTCAGAACTATCGGGTGGAACCGCTTCCGGAATCGATGATACTTTCGCGCGCATAAACGGCGCCAGTTGCGTGAACTCGCCCAGGCGCACGCGCTCCAGGCCTTCGGCAAACACAAACAGGCTCTGGTTGGGCATTTTTACGACTTTGTGCACGATGGCAGAAGTGCCTACCGTATAAAGGTCGCTGGGTTGAGGGTTGTCGACGCGCGCCTCGCGCTGCGCCACCACGATGATGGTTTTATCCTCACCGAGCGAATTAATAAGCTGGACAGAACTCTCACGCCCTACCGTTAGAGGCAGGACGGCGTGGGGGAAAAGAACGGTATCCCGCACAGGAAGCACGGGCAACGCCCGTACGTCATTGATTTCCCGATGCTTAGGAAGTGGCTCGGAAAGCGGCTGTTGGCTCATTGGCTCTCCTTGAGTGTAACTCACTCAAGCTTAGATGATGCTTTGCCGGAAAGGTTTCATCCCATCCGAGACGAGGCTGTTGCATTCTATCGGCAATTCCCGTTGCGTCACATGATGCCTAAGGTACCGGGGCTAATGCTCGGCTGCCGGGTATATTCCCAGCACCTTTACGAACTCCGCTACTTCGCCCAGGTGTCGCAAAGCATTGCGGGCAGCTTCATCGTCCCCACGCAAAAAGTCGACGTAGAAGACATACTCCCAGGGTCGCCCGCGCATGGGCCGCGACTCGATCTTGCTCAAACTAATATCGCGCAGCGCAAAAACGCTGAGCGACTTGAACAGCGCCCCGGGAACATTCTTAACCTTGAACGCGATGGAAGTCTTGTTGGCTCCGGGTGGAATGAGGCGCTGATAGCCGCGCGCGGAATCAGCGCTTTTCTTTTTTCGTGAAACTGCTGCGCTCGAACTCGCCGCCAACTTGCGAATCAGAAAGAAGCGCGTGAAGTTGCGCTTGTCGTCCTCAATGCCAGCCTGGAGAATCTTGCCCGAGTACTCGCGCGCCGCGTGCCGTCCGGCAATTCCGGCCGCATCGGGCAACCGCTCGGCGATCACATGCTTCACGCTTCCCGCCGTGTCGTAAAACGGAACCGCTTCGATCTTCGGATTTCGGCGGAAGAAATCGCGGCACTGATCGAGCGCCACTGGATGCGAGAATGCGCGCCGCAATGCGCTGAACTTCACGCCGGGAGCGGCGATCACGTTGTGCACGATGCGCAACAGGAATTCGCCTTGAATAAATACGTCGCGCTCCACCAGAAGATCGGCATGCTCGGCCACCGTGCCCGCCAGCGAGTTCTCAATGGGGATGACGGCAGCAGCAGCCGATCCGTTCGCGACACGATCGAACACTTCGGCGGAACGCGCGCAAGGCACGACGGTGCAGCGCGGCAACATTCGTTCCGCCGCTTCATGGCTGAAGGAACCGAGTTCACCCTGAATGGCAACTTTGATGGCGGCTTTCATCACATGGCAAGGTAGCTGGATCAGGCGGGAAAGTGCAAATTGATTCTGCGCCGGGAAAGCTAGATGAGATTTTTCTCCAAAACCAGGGCGTCCACACCATTCGAATAATAGCGTGGGAAGGTTCCGGTCACGTTGTAGCCATGGCGTTTGTAGAACGACAGTGCAGAGACATTGTCCACGGCGGTTTCCAGTTCAACCACAGTAGAACCGGCAGCACGCAGTCGATCCTCCGCCGCACGCAGGAGCAAAGATCCCACTCCGAAGCGGCGGGCGGTTTCGATCACATCGATAGTAATGATATGGCCGCAGCTCCGGCTACAAGATTCGGCTACAAGAAAACCAACGATGGAGGCATTGGGAGAAACAATTTCAGAAGAAGATTTGCCACCTTTTCTTGAATCAGAATCGGCCGCTTCGCCGGCAACTTCGACCGCCACCTGCGTGAACGAACCGCGCCTCCGCATGTAGACCCTAAGCTCCGTCCGTGAATAAGAAATGCCAGGAGGAAAGCAGGTTTGATCGATGAGCCACAGCGCATCGAAGTCTGGAGGCTGAAAGTCTCGGATGACGAAGGGCACGCCGACATTGTAGCGGGGAGGTGGCGACGCTGTGCAAGAAAGGGACGCTTAACTCTTCGGGGCAGGCTTAAATACCCCTCTTGTTGGGCGGGTAGCGCTGCAGTCTATGGCAAGTGTCTCGGAGCTTATCGATTTGTTCCTCTGCCACCTGTAGGAATTCGAAGCCATAGATTGCCCCGACATTGTGGCGCACCTGCGCCGTAACCGCACCCGCTGCCACCGGCTCTAGCCTTACCGAATCACCCACTTTCAATGGGGAAGCCAGCATGGCTGAGAGACCACTTTCGCTGATTTCAAGCGTCATAGCTCGAATGACCCGGCCATCATCGGTGTGAACAGAGATGGGGACCGAGAATCGGTATCGCGCGTGGCGTCTTCTATCGGCGGGGGAATTCGCAGAACCTGTTTGCTCTGTCGATGCCAGCGTCATAATGTGATTCCTCAGTGTGTCTAATCGGCAGGCTTCCAATTTTGCTTTAGCGTTCCGGAATTTTCTTTGAGATCCATCCTGAACCGCTGGATTTCCCAGTTTTCCACAGCTTAATCTCGTCTGGGCCACAGGCAGGCATGAATCGGGACCATTGGCCCTTGCGCCGCCGCAACCTCGGACGTACCATGAGCATCAGAGGAAGCGTAGTGGGACGCCTTCTGCTGATTGACGCGGCCGGCTCAGTCGCCGTCCTGGGACTGTGGTACGTAGTGTTTTCGACCTACAATCGAAAAAAAGGAGCGACCGCCTTACGCTGGGTGCAGACTGCCTGCGCCGGCAAGGGACGCATCCTGGACTCGCGTTGGAAGGGAAGCTCACGCCTGCACGCTCGTTTGCATTTCCCCTCAGGATGGTTCGAAAATGCACGCGTGATCGTGAAGTTCCGGCCACGGGCTCTGCCGGTGCAATGGCTGGTAAGCTGTTGGCGCCGTCAGAACGAAACTCTCACCTTTGAGGCCGATCTGGGCGGTTCCCCCAGCTTCCATCTGGAAGTGGTGCGGCACCGCTGGTGTGCCCATAACCGTGGCATCTCATCGCGCAAACGCTACAACCGGGAGTGGGATGTCTACGAGCCGGGCCCCATCATCCTTACTACGCGAACGCACTGGAAGCAGGACCCGACGGCGGAATTGAATGCGCTCATGTCGGCGCGGCGGCAGGATATTTTGCAGGTGCAATTCCGCCCTGAGTCGCCGCAGTTCTCCGCCACAGTCCGTCTGAAAGCGTTGGCCGATCGAGACGCCGCTGAGGAATTTGTCAGCGCCCTGCGCGAGATCGCGGCCGGAGCGTCGACGCATCGGCAGTAGCCAATTCTTCTGATTATTCGCGCAGGATGTTTCGCGCGTACCGGGCCTGTGTTGAAAATTTTAAAATTTCATGACGAGGTGAGTCAGCAATGGGTCGGTTTTTCCGATTCTTAATTTTTCTGCTTCTGCCGCTTTCTTTCTGCTGTGCATTTGCGCAAGAAAATCCCCCGTCTCAGCAACCGTCCCAGCCTCAACTTCAACCCCGCACTGCCGAGCCGGAAGCCCCAGCACCCGGTCCGGATCGGCGAATTATGCTCGACGTGCAAGTGACCGACAAGTCCGGCACACCCATTCGCGGCCTGCAGCAGCAAGACTTCACTCTTCTCGACGATAAACTTCCGTTGAACATTACCTCTTTTCAGGCGGTCGACAGCGCAGCCCCCGCCGCTACAGATCCGCAGCTCGAAGTTCTTCTAGTTGTCGATGCCGTCAATGCGTCCTTCCAGGCTGTCTCTAACGAACGAAATCAACTTAAACAGTTTCTGCTGCAGAATGGCGGCAAGCTCCCGCAGCCGATGTCGCTCATCATGTTTACCGATAATGGGGCCGAGATGCAGAACGGTTCCTCGCGCGATGGAAATGTTCTGGCGGGGCTGCTCGATAAATACGAACTCGGACTGCGAACCATCAACCGATCACAGGGCATCTACGGCGCGGCAGAACGTTTTACCATGTCGCTCAAGACCGTTGACCAACTCGCCGCCTACGAGGCGACGCGGCCTGGCAGAAAACTGGCGATCTGGATTAGTCCGGGCTGGCCGTTGCTCTCGGGACCACGCACTTATCTTTCCGGTAAAGAAGAGCAGCAACTCTTCGATTCAATCGTGGCGACTTCCAAGGCCCTCAGGCGGGCCCGCGTTACTTTTTATAGTGTTGACCCGCTCGGTCTGGGGGATTTTAGAAGAGCTGTGTACTACGAGGAGTTTTTGAAGGGTGTAACTTCGCCTTCGCATTCGCTGCCGGGCAATCTTGGCCTGCCGGTGCTTGCGGTGCAGACCGGCGGTCGCGTCCTCAATTTGACCAACGACATCACGACCGCAATTGCAGAATGCGCGGCAGATGCCGGGGCTTTTTATGTCATCTCGTTTGACGCCCCTCGGGCCGACAAGCCCAATGAGTATCACTCCCTTGCCGTCAAGGTCGATAAACCGGGAGCCACGGCGCGCACACGTACCGGCTACTATAACCAGCCGTGAGTCGCGCCGGATTCTCACTTCCTTGGCCGGGCGCGGTGTGCTATCGTTCCGGGCCATGAGTGACAGCTTTAACAATCCCACGCCACAGTTTGGCACTGCGGAATACGTCGGTACGCCGGGAAGCGACCGCTGCCAATTCTGCCAGCAGCCGATCGCCGGAAGCTATTACCGTCTGAACGGAGCCATGGCATGTCGCCCCTGCGCCGAAAAAGCGCAGCGCGAATTACCCAAAGACAGCCACGCCGATTACACTCGCGCACTTCTATACGGAATAGGCGCAGCCATCGTCGGCCTCATCGTATACGCTACCTTCGAAATCCAGACCGGCATCATCATCGGCTATCTGTCACTGGCTGTGGGCTGGATGATCGGCAAAGCCATGATGAAAGGATCGAACGGACGCGGCGGACGCCGCTACCAGATCACCGCCGCTTTGCTCACCTACGCGGCGGTGTCGATGGCTGCAATTCCCATCTGGGTTCACTTCGCGGGCCAGAAGAATGCCCAACATGCCGCGCAGCAACAACAACTCGCCGATGAACAACGTGAACTGGAGAAAGAGACGGGACGACCGCAAACCCCGCCGCCCGCCAAACCAGCCATGAACATGGGTAAGGCCTTTCTGGCTTTGGCATTTCTCGGGCTCGCATCCCCGTTCCTCGAACTGGCCGATCCTTTCCATGGAGCGATCGGACTCTTCATCCTCTTCATAGGGGTTCGCATCGCATGGCAAATTACTCGAGAGACGTCGCCGGTGATCGATGGACCGTTTGCGTCTGCGCTCCGGCCATCGGCGGAAATTAGCGCGGGCTGAAGCGTAGCGTCAGCATCGATAGTAATATCGAGAATCGTGTCGTCCATCACTCCTCAACTGATTCGAAACTGCCGGCGTTGCGCCCGCGAACTCACGCCCGGCGCGCTCGTCTGCGACCACTGCCACGCGCTCGTACACTCCGAGGAACTGGACCAACTCGCTGTCGAGGCAAAAGCTCTGGAAGCCAAGGGAGACCTGAGGGCCGCGCGTGAGCGCTGGCTTGCCGGACTTTCTCTTTTGCCACGAACCTCCAAGCAATACGACTGGATCAAGCGACACACCCACAGCCTGGAAGTCGCAGCCAATCAAGCTCAGCTTCCAGAGTCCACGGACAACAAGTGGGCGAAAAAACTGGGCCCGCTAGGCCCTCTTGCCGTTCTGGCTGCCAAAGCCAAATTCCTGCTGACAGCGCTGTTCAAGCTGAAGTTCCTGCTGAGCTTCGCAGCCTTCATCGGAATCTATTGGGCCCTGTGGGGAATGAAGTTCGGCATCGGCTTCGCCGTGCTGATTCTGCTCCACGAAATGGGCCACTTCATCGACATCAAACGCCGCGGCCTGCCTGCAGAAATGCCCGTCTTCCTGCCCGGCCTGGGAGCCTATGTGCGCTGGCAAGCGCTGGGCGTGCCACTAGAGACGCGCGCCGCCATCAGCCTGGCCGGACCGTTAGCAGGTTTTTTGGTATCGGTTGCATGTGCCGTGCTCTGGTGGCAAAATGGCAATCCGCTCTGGTCCGCGCTGGCGCGCACAGGCGCAATCTTGAATCTGCTGAATCTTATTCCTGTGTGGGTGCTCGACGGTGGCCAAGCCGTGCAAGCCCTGAGCAAGATGGAACGCATCATTCTCCTCACCGCCTGCCTCGCCCTGTGGCTGGTGTTGAAAGAAAATATGTTTTTCCTGGTAGCCGTAGGCGCGGGCTATCAAGCATTCTTCGCCGGAGGACTGCCAGGACATCCCAGCCGCTCCACCACGATCTACTTCATCGCCGTGCTAACCGCGCTGGGCGTGATCATCCGGCTAATGCCGGGAACGGGATTTGGCGTGCAGTAGCGATACTGCGGTCTTACTTAATTGTTGTCAGGAGAGATTATGCAAACAATGACCAACGACGAGGTAAAGGAGTTTGTGAAAAAAAACGAATGGGCTACAGGCCTTAAGGTTGATGGCAGCCGTAATGAGATCTTCTACGATAATCCCGAAGCGAATTGCATGGATTTGAAGTTTCCAGAAACACCATTGCGTGCGCCGTATTTCGCTCGCATTCTATCCATGCTCGACATTGATCGGGAAGAATTGTTTTACGGCGCAGTACTTATGGTTGAGATTGTGGGATATCGGAAGTCCGCAACTCGAAAAGACTGGATGGAAATTAGTCGAAAAGATGCGGCTGTCGTTCGGCGAGACTCGCCCGATCAGCGCCGCGCCAGGCCATTCATTTCGATCTGACGAATTAGTCGAGCTGAATGCGTTCCTGCTCCCCTGCTTTGTGTTCGGTTGGGACGCATATTTGCTTCCATCTAGTAGCAACGACTACTTTGTGCATATCAGCCACGACGAGTATTGGACGGTGGTAGCCAAAACGCAGCCCCTATACGAGAAACTATCCAACGACCTGAAAGATATAAGCCCCCAACCTGGAGGCCCGCGAAGCCGGGCAGAGTTCTGCCGTGGCGCGGCCGAAGCCAGACAGTAATGGCTCGGATTTTCCACTCGTGCCTTTGGAATTCTTCCCAAGTCGTCCGCGCATAAATCTCTTTTCTGCCTCGCATCAGTTTTTTCGATTGTCGCGAGTTGCATACCCGCGTTATTCTCTTCTGTTGAAGTCCAGCCCTTTCAACTACCTGTGTCCGTGTGGAGCTTACCGACATTATCTTGCTGGAACGAATAGGAGACTGAAGGACATCCATGCCTAACGAACTGCGCAATTTTCTGGCACTCACCTACGACGAACTGGAAGACCTGAATCTGGAGGCGAAGGAGCAGCGCAGGAACCGCGTCCCCATCGGCAAGATTCAGGAGAAGCGGCTTAAGTACCTCACCGACGAGAAGCGCATCAAGGCTGTGACCGTGCTCTTCAGCGACCTCGAAGGCCGGCTCCACATGCTCGATTACGATAAGAAGTTCCTAATCAAAAGCTGGGACAACCTCACCTTCGACGGTTCTTCGATTCGCGGCTTCACCGCCCAACGCGAGAGCGATTTGCGGCTCGGCATCGACTGGTCGGCCTTCTACTGGGCGCCCGCCGATGTCTTCGGCTCCGGCAAAGTGCTGGTCTTCGGCGAAGTCATCGACAAGGGAGGCACTCCCTACTCGGCCGACATTCGTGGCGTGCTCAAAAGCTTCGCCGACGAGCTGCATAAGAAAAAAGGTTACACGCTCAATGCCGCCAATGAGATTGAAGGCTTCCTGTTTAAAGGACCGGATGCCGAGCGCCATTATCACGAGACCGGCGCAAAGTTCGAATACGTCAACACCGGCGGTTATTACCATTCGCTGCCCGGCGATCCGCTGCGCACGTTCATCGACACCACCGCCGAAGTACAGCGCGCCATGGGCTTCCAGAATGAGAAGGACCACCCGGAAGTCGCGCCTTCACAATTCGAAATCAATTACGGCTACGGTGAAGTCGTCGCCGCCGCCGATCAGATTCAGCTCTACAAGCTGATCTGCCGCCAAGTCGCGACCAACCTGGGATTCACCGCGTCGTTTCTACCCAAGCCGGTAGTAGGCGTGAACGGCAGCGGCATGCACACCAACGTTTCCATCAGCTCTGACGGCAAGAATCTTTTCTGGGATGCGAAGGGCGAAGAAAAGCTCAGCAAAATGGGCTGGGGCTTCGTCGATCGCATTCTCACGCACGGCAACGACGTTTGCCTGCTGCTGAATGCCAGCGTGAATGCTTACCGCCGTCTGGACCCGCACTTCGAAGCTCCGAACCAGATCAAGGCTTCTGCCGTCGATCGCGGATCGATGATCCGCATTCCCATCGGCAACGAGAAGAGCATGCGCGTGGAAGTTCGCTCCGTATCGCCGGATGCGAATCCATACCTGGTCCTGTACTCGATCTTCAAGACCGGCCTTGATGGCGAGACGTCGAAGATCAAGAACCTTCGCCAGGCCGAGCGCTATTTACCGGACAACGTCTACGACGCACTGGCGAACTTCCGCAAATCGGAGTGGACCACGAAGATCCTCGGCGAGGATGTAAAGGGCCGTTATGCCGATCTGAAGCAAGAATCGGCGGACCGCTGTCCACGTAAGCTCGGGACTTTTGTGAAGGCACCCGAAGTGCAATATCACCACGACGTCTACAACCAATTCCTCTGGAATTTGTTCTAGGCCAGTGACAGACTCATATTCCGCCTAACGCCCCGGTCACAATGCCGGGGCGTTTTTGCTTCGGCGTCCAGTTGCCGACTATCCCCCTTACAAAAAGTTCTAGAGGGCCCTCCCTAAGTCGCTAGAATGGCGACGAACTAATGAAGCACTAATTAAAGGAGACCCCAATGAGGCGCACTCTGTATGCTGTTTGCTTATTTCTGCTCACGGTCGGCGCAATTCCCGGCGCTGCCCAACTGCAACAAGTACATCCTTTTCGAGATGGCACGTCGGGTGTGACTGGCTATCGCTCTGAAGTTCTGGCCTTGGTCATAATTCAGGAAAACGAGTTTCTTCGACTCGCCGAAGCGTTCCCTGCCGCAAAGTACACCTGGCGTCCCGCGCCCGACGCGAAATCAGTCGCCGAGGTTTTCCTGCATGTCAGCGCCGCCAATTACAACATGTACCGGCTAGTGGGCGCGCCGTCTCCCGCAGGGCTCGATGTGGCAGGCATGGAACAATCCACGACGGACAAAGTGAAAGTCATCGCGACGTTGAAGCTCTCTTACGCCCACGCCAAGCAAGCCATTACCGACATGCCCGACGCCAACCTCGAAAAAACGATGGACTGGCTCGGCGGAACGATCACCCAGCGTGGCGTTCTTCTCTACATTGTGCCGCACATCGCCGAACATCTTGGACAAGCGATTGCTTACGCGCGAATCAACGGAGTGGTTCCCCCATGGTCGGAAGACCCTCCGAACAAGAAATAGACCAGGCGAAACGCTGGTTGCCGAACTCTGCCGCGCATAAGTAGCCTTCACTCCCGAAGCCTGGGTCATGCCGAGAGTTGCACCAAAGGTTACGCGCACCCTAGAATGTTGCGCTCGCTAACGAGCCAACCGTTTCTCACCCTGGAGGCAACATGAAATTAAGGACAGTCGTATTGACGTTCCTAATGCTGTGTGTCGGTCTGACGATGTGCTTCGCTGCAAACCCAAGTCTGGGTACCTGGAAACTCAATGAAGCCAAGTCGAAAATGAGTTCCGGGTTTCCGAAGAATCTGACGGTAAAGTACGAAGCTGTCGGCGACAACATCAAAGCCACTGTGGACGGCGTCGACGGTCAAGGGAAGCCCACTCATAATGAGTGGACGGGCAAGTTTGACGGCAAAGACTATCCGGTCACCGGTGATCCCACCTCAGATGCACGCTCATACAAGATGATCGATGATCACACCATGGAGTTAACGGTAAAAAAGGGCGGCAAAGTTACCATCACCGCTAAAATCGTCGTCTCTGCCGACGGCAAGACCCGAACTCTAACCGCCGGCGGAATGGATTCGATGGGCATGAAGGTCGAGAGCACCTCCGTCTACGACAAGCAGTAAATGATTTTGGGGCAACACTGAAGGGACCGGTGGGCAGTGTGCGGTCGACTGCCCACCGAGCACTGGCCACTGATCACTTTTTTTCCGGATTCGCCAGGAATCGATACCCCACGCCGCGCACCGTCAGCAAATGTCGCGGCAGTGCAGGATCGTCTTCAATATAGCGCCGCAGCCGCACCATAAAGTTGTCGATCGCGCGGGTGTCCGTGTCCTCGTGCAACCCCCACACTTCTTCAAGAATCTGCTTGCGCGAAACTACGCGCCCATCGTTGCGCACCAGGTAGCGCAGCAGTTCCGATTCCATCAGCGTCAGGTGAATCACATTGCTCGCAGTGCGCAGTTCGAGCGTGCCGAAGTCGATGGTCTTGCCGCTGAAAGAAAATGTTCCAAACTCATTGACGCTGCCTGGGTCAGATACTGCTTGAGTCGCGCCCGCCTTCCCTGGAGCTTGCCCGCCGCGCATCCATTGGCTGCGCCGCAGCAGCCCCTGCAAACGCGCCAGCAGAATCGAAAGATCGAAAGGCTTGGGCAGGTAATCATCGGCCCCGGCAGCGAAGCCCTTCAATACATCTTCAGGACGGCTGCGCGCGGTCAGCATGAGCACTGGCACATAATTTCGTGCCGCACGCAGCTCTGAAACCACGCTGAAGCCGTCTTTGCCCGGCAGCATAATGTCGAGCACGATGACATCGAAGTTTTCTTTCTTGTCAATCAGACGTTCCGTGGCCGCTTCCCCATCCCCAACAATCTCGGCAGAGTAGCCTTCGGCCTCCAGATTGAAGCGCAAACCCTGCGCCAAATGCGCTTCATCTTCCACCACCAGAACTCGGCTCATGCCTCCGCCTTCATGCCACAGACCTCGGCAGTTCCATCGTGATCGTTGTGCCTTCGCCTTCGCCGTCGCTCGCAGCAAAAACTTTTCCACCATGCTTTTCGGCGATCGATTTCACAATAAAAAGTCCCAGCCCGGTTCCCTTCACGTGCGCGAGCGACCGATGAGTAACGCGGTAAAAGCGCTTGAAGATACTTTTCAAGTCGTCGGGCGGAATCCCGACCCCGTGATCCTGCACGCTGAGCACGATGCGCTTTTCGTCAGGCATACTCAGGCGCACGCGCACATCAACGTTCTCGCCGGAATATTTAATCGCATTATCGAGTACATTGAAAACGGCGGTGCGCAGATCTTCGGAACTGCCGCGCACGCTCATCCCAGCACCGTTGCCTGACGACTCCTCGTAGCGCAAAGCATCCGGCGGCAGATGATGGCGGCTGCGCGCCGCGTCCATGGATTCATGCACCAATTGCCGGAAGTCGACTGCGGACTTTTCCCGCCCGGCTTTCTTGTCCCCAGCGCGTCCGGCGCGCAACACCTGCTCCACCGTCTCGGTCAAACGATCGGTATCGCTGAGCATCACGCGATAAAATTCCTGCTTCTGTGCCTCCGGCAATTCGCGCCGCTGCAAGGTTTCCAAATGCAGCCGAATGGAGGCGACCGGCGTTTTCAGTTCGTGAGTAACAGCGTTGATGAAGCTGTCGTGCTGCTCACTGCGGCGAATCTCGCGCACCAGGAAGCTGGTATTCACGATCATCCCCGCGATGATCAACGCAAAAAAGATGATGCCGAAAAACAGCAGCACGCCCTCGCGCCAGTTGAGAATGATCCATCCAACATTGAGCGCAACCGCCAGCGCCACCAGGCCGATGCCCAGGCAAACAAAGAAGACAATAGTTCCGCGGCGGCTCGTGATGCGCATGGCTTCACGCTGATTCTACCGCGTTCGCAAGCCCGATTTAATAATCCGAGGTTTACCAAAGGAGGTTATCCGTGAGTATTCATCCGTTGCTGGTGGATGGCCTGTGCAACGGCGGTATACGACGCTCATGATCAGCGAAGTGCCAGTTCCGCATCTCTGGTGGCAGAGTTAGGGAACGTGTGCGATACTTCCGTCCGAAGAACACTGGGAGGCAGGCAATGTCCCGGGTGGTGTGCATTTGTGGTGTAACGCTGTTGGTCCTCGCGATGGCAGCGGTTATGAGCGGGTGTTCGAGCTCGTCACCACCGGTTTCCGTCAGCCTTTCCCCCTCCTCTCCGCAGGCAATCGATCAGGGCCAGACAGTCGCGATCAAAGCAAGTGTGACGAATGACTCCTCTTCCAGAGGGGTCTCGTGGACCCTGAACGGCCCGGGCTCCATCAGCAGTTCTGCAGGGTCATCTGTCACCTATACCTCTCCGACGACCAGTCTCACCAGCGCACAACAGGTGACCGTCACGGCGACATCCGCAGCCGACCCGACGAAAAGCGCTTCGCTGCAAGTTACCGTGAACCCGTACCCGCAGATTTCATTTCAAACGCTTGCCAACGGATCGGTGGGTGCATCCTATAGCCAAATCATCGCGCTCACCGGCGGTACTCCTCCGTTTCAATGGGGTATCTACGACGGCCCCATTTCGACCGGATACAAAGTGGGCGGGACCGTTCCAGATGGATTGCAGTTGAACCCGAGCACGGGCAGCATCAGCGGCATGCCGACCGGCGGCGGAACGTGGTATTTCGAAGCCACGGTCACGGATGCTGCCGGCGTAACCGTGGTAAATGGAACCTTAAGCATTCAGATCAATCCAACTGGCGCGCCCGGGAATCCGGTTCCATTCCTAAATCAACCACTCCTCCCGACTGCGGTTTCACCGGGCGCTTTGGGATTCACTCTAAGCGTAAGCGGGACAGGATTTGTTTCCGGAGCTACCATCGATTTCAATGGCACGCCGCTCACGACAACTTTTGTCAGCAGCGAGCATTTGACCGCGACGGTCCCTTCGGCTTCGGTTGCCAATGTGGGAACGGCCGCAGTCACGGTAGTGAATCCGGCACCCGGCGGAGGGTCGTCGAACGTGGTCTACTTCCAGGTAGCGGCGCCCGAAGCCACGGTCACCTTCGCGAATGCGACCAATTCGCCTTTGCCGGCTCCGGAACCGTTTGGGATCGCGGCTGCCGACTTCAATGGGGATGGCAAGCCGGACCTGGTGATCGCGGCAAACGTCCACATGTACGTCTTCCTCGGAAATGGCGACGGTACATTTGCGCCGGCGGCCGCTTCTCCGGTCAGCATGCCGAGCCCGCCCTACGATGACTTTGGTTCACCCTACACCGGGCCGGCGATAGCCTTGGGTGATTTCAACCATAGCGGTCATCCAGGATTAGCTGTTGGGCTATTCCAGAATGCAGCGCTAGATATCCTATTGGGGAACGGGGACGGGACCTTCACGTATTCAAGCACTCTGGCAAACACGGAGGGGCAGCCTACAATGTCGGCGACGGCCGCGGATTTCAACGGCGACGGAAACTTGGATCTGATTGCCGTGAACTCTCTGAACGGCCAATCACCCGTCGCCCTGTTGGGCTACGCTCACGGCGCCTTTAACCAGGTCCAGCAGAATATCCAAATCTCTGGCATTTCGTCGGTCGCCGGAGATTTTAACGGGGATGGGAAACTCGATCTGGTGATCGACGGGGCGGCCATCCTGCTCGGCAACGGTGACGGATCGTTCACGCAAGGGCTTCCGGTGTCCGTAGGTGCCGGCGCATCTTTCACGGTGGTGGGCGATTTCAATGGCGACGGTAGGCTTGATCTAGCCGTTTGTGACCTGGGTAACACAATCACAATCCTGCTGGGAAATGGAGATGGGACATTCGGTGTTCCAACTACAACCCTGGTAGGAAATCAGCCGGATGCGATCGTAACGGCGGATTTCAATAACGATGGGAAGCTGGACCTCGCCGTCGCAAACTACGCAGATGGCACCATTACGCTTCTACTAGGCAACGGCGATAGGACGTTCACGCAGGCCGCAGGTTCGCCTTATCCCGTAGGGCACGGCCCGAGCCAAATTGTAGCTGCAGATTTCAATGGCGATGGAAAACTCGACCTCGCCGTGACCAACTTGACTGATGGAACCGTATCGATCTTGCTGCAGCAGTAGTTCCGGCCTAGCGTTTGAAAAAAGAAAACCCGCCGGAGAGGTGGGTTTATAACTTAATTTAACATGCAGACTCTAGGCTCTTAATCTCCCGCAGCCGCGCCCTCCGCCAAAGCAGCAGTAACCAGCCGCCCATTCGGAGCCGCGACCAACCCGTTCTCCAAATCCGCCAGCTTTACGCGTTTAACGTCCCAGGCCAACCCCAGCGTCTTCAGCGCCCAGATGCCGTACCAGTTCATATCGACCTCATACCAGGTAAAGCCATGCTGCGCCGCGGTCGGATGCGCGTGGTGATTGTTGTGCCAGCCTTCTCCGAAGGTCAGCAACGCCACCCACCAACTGTTGGTGGAAAGATCGCGGGTAGTGAAACGCCGCGTGCCCCACGAATGCGTCGCCGAATTCACCAGCCACGTCGCATGCAGACCAACCACCGTCCGCACGAAAATACCCCACATCAGAAATGGCAGCCCGCCGATGGCGAATAATATGACACCCAGCACGATCATGGGAACGTAGTGATACTTCGTAATCCAGACGTGGAATTTATCTTTGGCAAGATCGGGAACGTAGCGGGCCAGCGTGGTCGTGTCATGGTGCATCGACTTGCCCATGAGAATCCAACCCATGTGCGCCCACCATTTGCCCTCGATGGGCGAATGCGGATCGCCATCCTGGTCCGAATATTGATGATGAATACGATGCGTGGCCACCCAGAAAATCGGCCCACCTTCGAGTGCCAGCGTGGCGCACACGGTCAGAAAATACTCAACCCACTTCGGCGTCTTATAGCCGCGATGCGTGAGCAGGCGATGGTAGGCCATGCCAATGCCCAGGCTGCCCGAAACCCACCACAAAAACATGGCGACGAACAACGCCTTCCATGTGAAGAAGAAAAGCGCCGCGATGGCTCCCACGTGAAACAGCGCCATAAAGATCGCGGTCACCCAGTTGACTTCCCCGTTTGCAGCTTGCCGTTTTTCCAGGCTTTCCAGTTCCATGTCCAACGTTGGCCCCATTTCGTGGTCTTGATCTCTACCGTACATATCTAACCTATCAAGGGATCGGACAAACCACTGTAATACTTGTGTAATAGCGTTTCTGGGGGCGTTACGCAGGTAATAGCTATGCAGGAGAAAGAAGAGAAGAAATCGGGCAGGGTGGCATGCGGCTTCGATTCGAGAGCGCAGCAGCACTCTCAGAAGAATCGCGTTACGCCCTCTTCCAGCACAACAACGCGGTCTTCGATTCCCGCCGCCCGCACCTCTTGCTCCAGCAGTTGCAGCGGCTCCTCGACCGGCTCGTGCGACAGCCGGAAGCTCCCATAATGCATCGGAACCATCCAGCGCGATTTCAAATCAAGAAAAGCTCGTGTGGCGTCGGCCGGATTGGTATGTACGTTGCGGAACGTTGGCGGATTGTAGGCGCCGATGGGAAGCAGCGCCAACTCCGGCGACAAGCGCCGCCCAATCTCGCGAAAGCCCGCGAAGTAAGCCGTATCGCCAGCGTGATACACAGAGTGCTTCCCCGCCTGCAACACATAGCCGCCATACCCGCGATGCGAATCCTTCAAAATGCGCGCACCCCAATGCCGGGAAGGGACGTGCGTCACCTCCAGGCTGCCGTGATGCGAGCTGTTCCACCAATCGAGCTCAATGATTTCCGAGAAACCCAAATCGGAGATCAGGTCCGTCACGTGGCTTGGAAGAATAATGGCCGGAGCAACTCCGCGCGTTCGCAGATTATTCTGCACGATCGCGCGCAGCGACGGCCGGTGCAGATGATCGAAGTGTGCATGCGTCACCAGCACCACATCGATGGCCGGCAGATCGCGTACTCGCACCCCCGGACGCCGCAATCGCTTCAACAAAAAAAGCCAGCGCGCGAAGTTAGGGTCAATCATCACGCTCTTCCCGCCCATCTGCAGGAAGAAGCCGGAGTGACCAATGAACGTGACGCCCATTTCGCCGTTCGAGGCGAACCTGGGTTTGTGTGTTTCTCCGCAAAGCGGCGTCACGGCGGAATGCCGCACCAGACGCCCAAACTGTCTGGCTCGTTTACGGAGCGCCGGACTGTGAAGGGTCGCTTTAATCATCCCTGCTCGTCTGCTTATTAGATGAAAATCCTTCGCTGCTGGCTATATTTTAGTTGAGACCGAAACGAATATGCTGCAATTTCGACGCGCCCCCATATTACGCTTTCGATTCGGGCCAGAAACCAAAATGGAGAGCAACAAGCGTCATTAGGACGGCTAAATAAACGCAGACGCCAAATACGCTGCACATGTGGGAACAGATGCACATGTGGGGACAGCCGCCCTCGGCTGTCCGTCGAGCGCAGCTCGACAAGGCTTCTGCGATAATGCCGCTAAACTGAGGCAACACCGAAGCCTTGCTTGACCTCACTCCTCTCACTCATATCTAATTCGTAAAGTCTTTCCCCACGAGGAGAAGTCCCGAAATGCGCGTTGCTTTCTTAGGCTTGGGAATTATGGGGCATGCTATGGCCACGAATCTGGCCAAGGCCGGCCACGAAGTCACCGTTTGGAACCGCACTCCCGGCAAGCTGGTTGAGGGCGCGGGTGTCGCTCCCACCCCAGCCGCCGCAGCGCAAGGAGCCGAAGTCATCTGGCTCTGCGTTTCCGACACCGCTGCAGTCGAGAAGGTATTGTTCGGGCCCGAGGGCGTTGAGCAGTCGCTGACCGAGGGCATGATCATCGCGGACTCCAGCACAATTTCTCCCAACGCCACCGTGAAGTTTGCCGAGCGCGTGCGCGCCAAGGGCGTGGCCTACGTCGACGCGCCCATGACCGGTTCAAAAATCGGCGCTGCGAATGGCACGCTCATCTTCATGCTCGGCGGAGACGAAGCCTCCATCGATCGCCTCGGTCCATTGTTTGCCGCGATGGGCAAAAAAGTTTTCCGCATGGGCGAGACCGGCAAGGGCCAAGCGACTAAGCTTGCCATGAACCTGCAGATCGCGCTAATTTTCGAAGGTTTTGCCGAGGCCCTCACTCTAGCCACCAAACTCGGCGTGGACTCGAAACAACTGGTTTCGCTGGTCGAGGCCACCATGGTGCGCTCCGGCGTCGTGGAGTACAAAGCGCCTTTCGTGCTGCAACGTGATTTCACTCCTAACTTCCCTCTGCGCCTCATGCATAAAGACATCCGCCTCGCCCTCGAAGCAGCAAAAGAAGCGCGCGTGAAGTTGCCCGCTCTCGAAACCGTGGAAGAGATTTACGATCTAGCCACGGAAGAGGGCCACCAGGATCTCGATTACGCCGCAACGCTCACGCTGCTGGAGAAGTGGGCCGGCGTGCAAGTAAAAGGCGAAGCCGCATAGGCGAGATTGTGAAGGCATGGCTTTTACGGCCTGCGGAAAACTTAGGAATGCAATCAGTACCGTGGAAGAGCGGCGCCTCAGCGCCGCGTAAGCATCCAGAAATGAATGTGGCTTTAGCCCTGAGGCCATCGGCAGTTCAGCGAATCATTTATCGATCAGGCCTAATAAGCCAGCAGAACGCGTAAATCGCGCAGGTTATTCCCGGTAGGCCCAATCTCGACCGCATCGCCGAGCGCACTGAAAAAAGGATACGCATCGAAATTCTCAAGGGCCGCATGAGCGTCTAGTCCAAACCCTTGCGCACGGTTGATAGTTGTTCCATCCACCACAGCCCCAGCCGCTGGACTATTCCCATCCACACCATCGGTCCCGGCGCTCAGCACGGTAATGTTCTCTCCCGCAATCTTCCCCGCACACACAAGCGCGAACTGCTGGTTGCGGCCGCCCACTCCACCATTTGTAACTTTCACTGTCACTTCTCCGCCGGAAATCAAACACACACGCGGAGAATTTTTTCGCAACTCGCGAAGCCGTTTCAACAAATAATCGGCCGCGCGCTCGTAGTCCCAATCATCACAAGAATTGTCCACATGCACCGTGAACCCAGCCCGCTCAGCCGCCACGCTCGCCTGCTCCACCGCCGTCTGGTTGGAAAGAATCGTCCACCACCGCGAACCGTAAAACACCGGGTCGTCGGACTTCGGCGTCTCCTCCAGAGCATGGCGCTCAAAAAGCTCACGTGTGGAGTGTGGAAACCGCGGCAACAATCCGTGCTTCTCGGCGATGCGATAACAATCCTCCACGCTGGTTGAATCCGGCATCGTCGGACCCGAGGCCACAGCATCAGGCGAACTGTCGGGAACATCCGACACCAGTAGCGAAACCTGCCGCGCCGGGAACGCGCGCTGCGCGAGGCGTCCGCCCTTCACCGCCGAAAAATGTTTGCGGACGCTGTTAATTTCGCCGATAGGCGCGCCCGAATGCACCAACGCGCGATAAGTCGCAATCAGATCGTCTAGGGAAATTTCATCGTCGATTGGCTTCTCAACAATCGACGACCCTCCGCCGCTGAGCAGGAAAATCACCAGCGACGCCGCAGTCTGCGCCTCCAGCCCTTTTGAAATAGCGTTCGCCGCCTGAATCGATTCAGCATTAGGCGTAGGATGCCCGCCGCGAAAATACCGGAAGCCACGCACCTGCGCTGTCGGGTCAACCGAGCTTGCCACAATCCCCTCGAGCGCAGCCGTACCAACATGCTGCGCGAGCGCTTCAACCATCGTGTGCCCGGCCTTCCCGATGGAGATTACAAGCACGCGCGAATAGGCATGTAGATCGTAAAGATCTTCGCAAACCCGCAGCACTCCCCGCTCACAATGCACATGCCGCGCAAATGCCCTAGCAATCGAAGCCTCCGCCAGCGCGTAACCAAAAATCTCGCGCGCCGTATCGCGTATGTAACCAAATTGCGATTCGCGGTCCGCCTGAGAAGACATGGCAAGGATTATAGTGACCGGCTCTCAGCTGTCAGCTTTCAGCCATCAAAAAAAACCAACGCAGGCGATTGGGATTAGCTGATAGCTGACGGCTGAGAGCTGAAAGCGTCCTTCCCCCAACTCTCAATCGCCTCGCGCAACTCCCGCAGCCGTCCCTCAAAAAAATGATCGGCGCCTTCAATCACAACCAACTTCTTCGGCTCCGGCAACGACGCCACCAGCGCCTCCAACTTCACCCGCGGACCGAACTGATCCCGCCCGCCGCTCACAAATAGCTTCGGCTTCACACAATCGCGCAAAAACTCAAACGTATAAACTCGCGGACCTTCCGTGCCTGCAGTCACCGGACCCACCGGCGTTCCCACGCCAATCAGCGCCTTTACCCGCGCATCCGCAGCCGCCGCCTGCAGACCAATCGCCGCGCCAAAAGAAAATCCGGCAAATAACAGCGGAAGATGAAACTCCGCATCCAGCCAGTCAAGCGCAGTTCGAACATCCTCGATTTCCCCGCGACCCTGATCGTGCTTGCCCTGGCTGAGTCCGGTGCCGCGAAAGTTGAAGCGCAACACGGGAAATCCAAAACTGTTCAGCGCCTTCATGGTATGGAACACAACCTTGTTATGCAGCGTCCCACCAAACAGCGGATGCGGATGGCAAACCACCGCCGCATGCGTCGCGTTCTCCGCGCCCGCATTCAGCAGCGCCTCCAGCCGGCCAGCCGGGCCTTCAAGAAACAGCGACTTAATCGTCGAATTCTGGGCGATCACAGCATCAGATTACATGATTGATGCCACATCCCGCGCTGCGCAACTAGTCGTAGTTTATTCTTACTGCAATGGACGCCATCACGCTCACTCGCCAACTCGTCGACATCGAATCTATTTCCGGCAACGAAGCCGCGGTCGGAAACTATCTCTACGGAGAACTCTGCCGCCTCGGCTACCAAACCAAGAAAATGCCGGTCGAAGGCGATCGCTTTAACGTCTACTCGGTTTCACCGGAGCAGCAGCATCCCACCGTGGTTTTCTCCACGCACATGGACACGGTTCCGCCCTTCATTCCTTCTTCGGAAAACGCCACGCGCATCTTCGGCCGAGGCTCCTGCGACGCTAAAGGCATCATCGCCGCGCAGATCGCGGCTTCTGAACGATTGCGCCAGCAACAAATCCACGTTGGCCTGCTCTTCGTCGCCGGAGAAGAACGCGACAGCCTGGGCGCGAAAGTAGCGAATGAATACGCCGCCAGCGATCCATCACATCGCTGCAAGTATTTAGTCAACGGCGAGCCCACAGAAAACCACATCGCGCTAGCCTCGAAGGGAACGTTGCGCGTCGAAGTAACGGCATCCGGCCGCATGGCGCACTCGGCCTATCCTGAACTCGGCGAATCCGCCATCGATAAACTGCTCGAAGCTCTCACCCGCCTGCGTGCGATGTCATTGCCATCCGATCCTGAAATCGGTCCATGCACGCTGAATATCGGATTGATCGAAGGCGGCGGCGCGCCGAATGTAATCCCTGACTACGCCCATGCGGATTTACTCTATCGCCTGGTCGGTCCATCGCAGGATCTGCGTCGCCAGATTCTGGCCGCCGCGGGCGATCAGGTAAAGGTTGATTTTCCTCTGGAGCTACCTTTCCTTCGCCTGCGCACCGTTGACGGCTTACCAACGATGATTGCCGCCTTCACCACCGACATCCCCAAGCTCACAAACTGGGGGGAACCGCTGCTGCTCGGTCCAGGATCGATTCACGTGGCGCACACCGACGGCGAATTCATCGACAAGCAGCAATTAGCGGAAGCAATTGATTTGTACTGCGCGATCGCGAAGAAACTGGTTTTGACATAAATAGCCCGCGTGAACAACTATTGCATTTTTGGAGCATATATACGCTAATGGCGTATAGTTGAAAGCATGGTGAAGCGAAGCGTTCTGAGCGAATTGATGGAGGGCGTCGCTGCGATGAAAGGCCATCGCGAAGGCAAACTCACACTGCGCAGCTACAAAGTGGACGCAGCTCCGCTCCCCAAGGTGGACTCAAAGCTCCTTCGCGATACGCGGAAAAAGTTGCATTGCTCGCGGGCGGTGTTCGCGCGCAAGCTGCGGATCAATGAAAGAACGCTGGAAAAGTGGGAACAAGGGCGGGCGAAGCCGAATCCGCAGGCAGCTGCGCTGGTTCTTTTAGTGCGCAAATATCCGGACACGCTGGTTCGGCTGGATGAGGTGGCGGGAGGATAGAATCAGAAGTCTGCCGGAGGTTGCGATGTTAACAGCGATCCTTCCAGTCGTTGGAATTCTTGTCGGTGCATCCCTGCAATATTTCTTCACGCGATATCTTGAGGCCCAACGTTATCAGCGGGATCTCAGGACACAGGCATACCTCGACTATCTAAAATCCATTTCAGGATTGGCTCATCTTAACGAGCCACAAGGATCGCAAGAGCGTGACTTGTTGACTACGGCAGCTGACGCCAAAGCCCGCATCTGCCTTTATGGTTCCGGGAAAGTCATCGAGGCGTTTGCTTCATTTGAGGAGCTGGGCGCAGCTGTAATCTCCACATCGCAATGCGAAAGTTTTGTCGCAATGGTCATGGCCATGCGCAGAGACTCCGGAAACGCTTCTCGAGCAAGAATCGAGGACGTCCGGCTGCTTCTTCTGGGAAACAAGGACTGACGGGACGACGCTTCGCCTCCCATCGCTCCGTTCACGATAAACTTTAACCATGACCACCACCACCACCCTAAACTCCCTCGTCCGCGCCTCCTCCGCCTACCTGCGCTCCGCCATGCACCAGCCCATTCAATGGCACGAGTGGGGTGAAGAAGCCTTCGCCTCCGCCCAGCGCGAGAACAAACCTATGCTGCTCGATATCGGCGCGGTGTGGTGCCACTGGTGTCATGTGATGGATCGCGAATCTTACGACGACCCCGAAGTCGCCGCCATCGTGAACGAGCATTTCATCGCGGTAAAGGTGGATCGTGACGAGCGTCCCGATATCGATAGCCGCTACCAGGTTGCGGTGAGTGCGGTCAGCGGACAGGGCGGTTGGCCGCTCACTGCGTTTCTCACTCCCGATGGCAAACCGTTTTATGGCGGCACCTATTTCCCTCCGACCGATGGCTACGGTCGCCCCAGCTTCAAGCGTGTGCTGTTGAGCATTGCCAATGCTTACAAAGAAAAAAACGGCGATGTAATGGAGCAGGCAAAAATGGTCGAGAGCGCGGTCTCGCAGGCCGAGTCGCTTGCAGGCCGCAGCGGACGCGTTTCCGCGGCCATTGTCGCCGCGATTGAGAAATCCGCATTCAATATGTTCGACGCGCGGAACGGAGGCTTTGGCCAAGCTCCGAAGTTTCCGCATCCTTCAGCGCTGGATTTGCTGATTGAACAGTATGCGCGGAACCATGACGAGCAGTTGCGCAACGTTATCATCACCACACTCGAGCACATGGCGAACGGCGGAGTTTATGACCAGTTGGCAGGAGGCTTTCATCGTTATTCCGTCGACGAGCGCTGGGTCGTCCCGCACTTCGAGAAGATGTGCTACGACAACTCCGAACTGCTGAAGAATTATGTACACGCCTATCAGGCAACAGGCTCGGAATTCTTCGCGAGCGTGGCGCGCGACATCATTCGTTGGATGGATGAGTGGTTGAGCGACCGCGAGCGCGCCTGCTTTTACGCCTCGCAGGACGCCGATATTTCCATGGACGACGATGGCGACTACTTTACCTGGACGCTCGATGAAGCGCGCGCCGTCTTGACCGAAGAAGAGGCGCAAGTTGCAGCGCTGCGCTATGACATCAACGAAGTCGGCGAGATGCACCACAATCCTGCAAAGAACGTTCTCTACGTGCATGCGTCAATTGAAGAAATCTCCAGCCGGATGAAACTTAGCCCCGAGCGAGTGCAAGCGCTGCTCGATTCCGCAAAGAAGAAAATGTACTCCGCGCGGCTTCAGCGGCCCACGCCTTACATAGACAAGACCGTTTATGTGGGATGGAACAGCATGTGCGTCACCGCGTATCTGGAAGCGGCGAAGGCGCTCGAATCTCCATGAGGCACGACAGTTTTGCCTTGCGCTCACTCGACCGCATCCTGGCGGAAGCCTGGAAGCCGCGCGAGCAGTGCGGCTGTTGCATGTGCGTCGCCTATTCCGATCCGAAGGCAGAGCATCGCGAAGTTGCTGGCTTGCTCGAAGATTACTCCGCTACCGCACTGGCTTGCCTTGACGCCTATGAGGCGACAGCCGACCTCAGCTATTTCAAATTTGCGCAGGCAATCACGGATGCGATGATCGCGAAATTCTTCGATGCGGTTTCCGGAGGATTCTTCGATGCTGAACCGCCAGCCGATGGCAAGAGTCTCGGCGTGCTCGCTACGCGGCGTAAACCAGTGCAGGATTCGCCTACACCGGCAGGCAATCCCATGGCGGCAATTGCGTTGCTGCGCTTACATCACTACACCGGCGATGCCGCGTATCGCGATAAAGCGGAACTGACTCTCGAAACTTTCGCAGGTGTCGCCGAGCAGTTCGGAATTTTTGCCGCCACCTACGGCATCGCGGTCGTCCATTTATTGGAAAGTCCAGTGCAGGTGGTGCTGATTGCGGAGAATGCAGCCGACGATGCAGCTACAAAGTTGGCAGCCGATGCAACCGCTGCTTTCGCCTTCAACAAAACCGTGCTGCGGCTCACAGCGAACCAGGCGGTCGCCGCGAATCTTCCTCCCGTTCTGGCAGCGACTATCCCAAACTTGCCTGAGTTGAAATCCGGCAAGGCGTTTGCGGTTCTGTGTTCCGGTTTCTCCTGCCAGCCGCCGATCCAGGACGCAGAGGAATTGCGGCGCGCGATAGAATCCACGCTCAAAAGACAGTCTTAGGAAACCTCACACCAAAAAAACGGGGCTGACGGTTTATGTATGAAGTCCGTCAGCCCAAATATTGCGAGCCCTGTGTTCGGCCCAAGTTACTTCAAGTTACTACAGGTTACTTTGGTGACCTTGCGGCCACGGCTATTTTCCGATTAACTACCTCATCATCGGCGGCAGTGCAACGCACTTGCCTTGCAGTTTTTGTTGAGGTGGGCACACTAGAATTGGGCCTCCGTCCGGGGCGGGAACCTGCGGAACGGCAGCCACAACATAGGTGCCCACTAGGCCACACATCAGGATCGAAATCCTGACTGCTTGTTTCATGGGTCATTCTCCTACCACGCCTTAGCTTCCCGAACTGGGATCTTTCGACGCGGAGGAGCATTATAAGGCATGGGTCAAGCCCTTCCGTAAAAACTCCTTAATCGAGTGAATCTAAGCCGTCGAGGCGGAACTGCGGTTTCTGTTCGAGAAAAACTTCGCATATCCGGCGCAAGCATAAGCAAAAAAAATGCTTAGGTGATGTTGCCCGAGGATCGGCTGTCAATTCTGGTTGACGCACAATGGGAGGCGGAAAGCAATTTACGAAATCCGGAATTTCTGCGCGAATAGCAACCAAAAGAAAGAAAATGAACTAAGCCGCGCCGATTCGAAATGGGCTTGCCTGCGGCTATTTTCTCGACCCATCACTGCCCGGAATCTGGCGAATGCCGGAGCCGCCGATCGCCGCCATTCCAGCATGAGTTGCAACTGCCTTGGGAGCGGCGAGGTTTTCTTGCGTTGTTGCCGGCGATGCCTGAGTACGAGAGAGAGCCCGGTCCACCATACCTTCAAACATTGGGATCAATGAGTTTGCGGGAAGAGGATGATGAATGTCAGTAAGGCTTTGCTCCCACCGCTGCGGCCGTAACAGCGTCGACGTAGCTTCCCGCGCCGGACTCTTGGCCAATGTATAGCCCAACCAGATGAGCAACGTGCAGTTGTAGGCCGCCATGTTCACCAGGCCCATCGACAGATTGTTCAGATGATCCCCTACCCATGACGCGACAAGCGAGAGTTCAACCATCGCAAAACATCCAAAGCCCAGAGCGACGCCGAAGCTGTATTGCCGCCGGCTCACTCCCAGATAACGCGCGAAGAATAGCAGGAAAAGTACCATGCCTACCTGGATAATGCGCACGCAGCGCTGAGCGGTAAGGATGGCCTCCACCCAGGGAGCTGAATCCGAAGAGTTCGTGGAAACCGACACGACCCCGGCCACCAAAAGCATGACCAGTCCGGCCCATTTGAACAGGACAGTGCCCAGATCCCGCAGTGTGTGGAATGGCCGGAAAGCATCCAGAAAGGCCTCATGGATCACCTTGAAACCCAGAGCTACGCTGATCGCGGTACTGACCCAGCTAAGGTAGAAGCAAGCCAACGGGGCGTACCGGTATGTAGGGAAGACCACGGCAAAGGCGAGTATCTGTGCGACGACATAGGCGAAGAAATACTTGAATTGGCGATACCGGCCGCTGCGGTACATAACTACGGCAATCGCCGTTTGGAGAACGGGATGCGTGATCCAGAGAGCGTTATAAAAGATCGTAATTTTATCGCTCATCGCAACCGTTTCCCTGGCTCGTAAACTTTAAAGACACCTGGTTATCAGCGAAGCCGGCACACGGCTCCAGCACACAAAGTCTGATTGAAAAAAGTTAAACCTTTTGTCGCAGGCGTTCAATGTACTCAGGTCATCCAAAAGTAACGTTACCTAGAGGATCCCTAGAACGCAACGTTACCTTCGTGCCATCGGCTTGAAGGGGAAGCCACGACCCACAAAAAGCATAAAACTTCCGCCCTTCAAAATCCATGGCCTACGCGTCTGGGACGGAATGGATATAGGCGCGCATCATGCGTACTTCATCATCTTTTTCGTTCAAATCGTGCAAGAGAATATCCCGTAGCGACACCACGCCGACCAAGTGTCCCTCCTGGCAAACCGGCAAGTGCCTGAAGCCGTGCCGACGCATTAACGCCATACAGGTTTCCAACTCTTCGTTCATGTTGACGGTGAGCGGGTCTTCGGTCATAACTTCTGCCAGGCAGGTGCTCCGCGGATCGAATCCTTCCGCCACCACGCGTTTCATCAGATCGCGCTCGGAAAAAATCCCCATCAACTTTCCGTTGTGCAGCACGGGCACAGCGCCGATGTTGCGTTCGACCATGGCTCTTACCGTTTCCAACACGGTTTGGCCCATTTCCGCTTCGTACGTTTCCTGGTCCTTGATCAGATCACAGATGCGCATTGGATCCTCCCGGATTTCAGGCCCGAGCGGCCCAAAAAAAGCTATACCGGGGGGCGAGTATATGCCGAAACCGTATACAGGGGAAGTGGTAAAAAACTGTAGGGGAAGGAAAAACTCCGCAGGGGAATCTATTTTGGTACGAACCATACCGACGAGTAGGTTACTTTGCTGACCGCTGCGGAACGCGCTCCTCGCCGAGAAACACAAAGTACGAGCAGTTCCACCAGGCTGTAGGCAAGCTCCCGTGCGTCCGCGCCGTGAGGATGATGTTGTATTCACCAGTGTTCTCTAGGTTCAGATCTCGAATCGCATCAGCTTGCAACATTCCGGCTTGCGATTCCGCCAGCGAATTTCCCTGCGGTTCGATCACGGCCAGCCGGGCTAGAAACTCGTGGAGATCAAGATCGCGTCCCTGCCCTGGTATTACAAATGAGACTTCCGCATCCTGTTCGGAAAAGTGCCAGGCCAGCGATGCCGCCAAATTCACCGCACGTTCGTAGGCCGGCTCGGAGATCAAACCAGCTGCGGGATTATCGAAGACAATGCACACCCTGCGCTCATCCTCGCGGCTGAACTCACGTACTTTCAATGAGCCCGATTTCGCCGTCGCCTTCCAATCCACGTGACGCGCCGAATCTTCCGGCATGTATTCGCGGATCAAGTGCAGATCGGAGCCGCGCCCGCGCGCAAAACTTTCCCACTCTCCGCGCACCAGTGGCAGAATTTCAAACAGCTCGTCCGGCGGCGCAACCGGCGGATAAACCAGAATCTCGCGCTCCAAAGCTACATGGCGAGTCTTGGTTAGAAAGGCGAACGGAAATCGCGTAGCCACGCCAAAACTCGATTCGCTATACCGTCCGCGACGTTCGAAAAGCAGCTCAAGATCCGCCGCCAGCTCGGCTCCCGACGGCAAATACGGAAAATAAATCATCCCATCGAAAATTCCCGGCGCAGAGGGTGCCACATCCACGCGCCGCACGCGCCAGTCGCGCAACTGCAGCCACCGATTTCCCGCCGGACGATTCAGTGGAAAAACAAATGTCGTCGGCTCCCACCGCCACTCCTTGCGGGCCTTCTTTTCCTTGCGTGCTGTAACCACCCGAATCGAGAACGAGGGTAAAAATCGCCGCTGATTGCGCAGCACGATTCGTCCCATCACCGCACGCCCGGCAAAAACGTGCTCGGGCAAGCCCACTTCCAGTTGCAGGCCGCGCAGCACCATCGCCGAAACCACGCCCGAAACCAGAATCGCGGCCAGCATGGCCGCCACCACGATGTACAGTAGATTGTTTCCCGTATTCAGCGCCGCGATGCCGATCACCAGCGTGACCAGCACATACACCACGCCCGCCTTCGTAACCTCATAGTGAAAAGTCTGCCGCAGCCGCTCCAGCGCCACTCGCCTTGCCAGATAGGGCACCGTAACCAGCCCGACGAACACCGCCATCAACAGCGCCACCGACGCCAAGATTACCGACGCCCACAGATGGCCCGCCTCGCCCGTCGCCGTAGAAAACAATGCCGCGCCGAAGGCCAGTCCCAAGCCCACCAGCGCCAGCAGAAACTTGATCCACACCTCCGCGGAAGCGGATTGCAGCCACGCCATACCGCCGCGCGCGGACGGCGCTGGATTCACCGAATTGATGGTTGTGGACCCCACTACTCGCAGCCTAGCACCGCCTCAGGGAACGATCAACGAGAAGCCCCTTGCGGAGAAAGCTGGAGTAACTTGCATCGATGCAGCCCGTAGGGCGGCATGAAGGGGCTACTGTTCAGCCGCGAAGCGGCGCCAGAATGCAGCCCAGGGCGCAAGCCCTGGGTCGAAAGTGGAACGAGATCAAGCCCCAGAGGGGCGAAAGAGAATCTACGACACAGGCTCCGCAGGCTATCCGCTGGAATTCGTCGGAATTCTCCCAGTTTCGACGATGTAATTGTGGACGACAGCCCGAACCTGCTTTCGCGCCTCTTCGAGAGTCGGCACACTCTTGCGTTTCGCTCTCTCAATCAGGGCGGCCACCACCGGATCTTTCGCGCCCACTTCCGTTTCCGTGGGAACTGCAACTAAGTCGCTATCCTCGTCGCAGCCGTCTTCGTCCTCCTCTTCCTCTTCATCTTCCTGGTAGCTATCTTCTTCGTCGCTATCTTCTTCGTCGTTATCTTCCTCTTCGTCCTCGTCATCCTCCGGCTCTTCAAAATCTTCCGGATACCACTGCGGCCCTTGGATATCGGTCTGCGCCACGTCCCCGCGATGAATGACCACATCGGTAGGCTCGTCAACCTCGAAGTCCACGTAGCGCAGGTTGGCGCTCGCCGTCTGCAAGCCATACAGCATGAGTCCCGCCACCTTGCGATCGACATCGCCCGTGGCCAGCAACTGAATCACCTGCATCAGCGCCATCTGCACGGCGTTGGCATCCTCCAGCACCGGCAGCACAAAGCGCGCCTGGTGGAACTGATCTTTCACGATCCGGTTATGCTGCTCCCGCGCCCGTTCATGAAAAAAGCACTGTCTCTTCCGGTTCAGCGCCGGCGACCCGCACTGCGTCCCATTCATCTTGATGTGCTGACACCGTCGTACATTTCCCAAAGCCATATTTTCTCGACTCCTCCACCCCCGGCGCCATGGGATCGAAATCCCATGCCGCCCAGATTTCCCAAACTGTAGTGAATTCCCCGCTACTCTCAGTATTCCCGATTTGAAATCTGAAGCAAGGTTAAGTGAACATCGCAGCCAGGAAAGTTGTGGAAATGCCAAAGTTTGTTTTTGGTGGAGCGTGAACCCGGGGCGGCGGATCGAGACAAGGGTTAGCCGCGCGGTTTCATGCCTCCTCAAGCGCTGTCATCCTGAGGCAGCGGAGTTCCCCGCCCCCTAGGCGGGGAACTCCCAACGAAGGACCCATGCAATCTGCCGGCACGGTGCTCTGCCTAGTAAGTAATAATCGCTGTCATCGCGGTCGAGTCAAAGCTGTAATCGCCGTTACTGTCAATGATGAAGTTGAGCCGGTCACCCTGTGACACCGCAATCTGGAAGCTTTGTTTTCCGGTAGTACCGACATGGCCGGGCGTCGAATCAATCATCCCGGAGTAGAGATCACCAGCCACTCCGCTGTTCAAATCGACGTACCAGTTAACTCCGTTGCCGCCGTAGGGATCGATGTCGGTGAAGCTATACTTCACGGTCACCGCGCCCGTCTTGGGTACAAGGAAGCTCACGACCGTATCGCCGATGTCGCTGCTGCTCGAAGGATGCTCGGTGATCGACCGCGGTGGTGCGATGATGGGCCCGGCCCCGAAATTGCTTACTAACGGTCTCGCAAATTTGTTTACGGGGCCAATGCAAGGGCATACATCGACAGGTTGAGGGTACCACCGGTCAAGCACCAGCGGCTCACCCCAGTCGTACCATGGCGCGTCCGTGGGCTCGCTAATGGGCAAAAGCGTGTAGTTCCCGTCTCGCGTCATGCGCCGACCACAAGAAAAATGAGCACCAGCCCGAGGCAAGCGAGCGTCCGCAAAATTGCAGCCGGGGCGAACAGACTTCTTTTGGATTCTGAGTTGAATTTAGTCGTGGTGTGCTTCGAAGTTTGAGCATCGCAAGGGAAGGCTGGGCGAGACATATCTCCTCCTGAAGTGAACAACGTTAGAGGGCCCCGGTTCGTGCTGAGTCGCAAGCATCACGCCTCGGCGGCACGATGTCAAGATAAAATCCCGGGATTATCCACATGACAGACCACTACGACTTCGGGAGTATAAATATAGCTGGCTGACCGACCAACGCTTCTTTTTGGGGCCTCGTTGCAGCCGCGCCATTTGCTTCGGCAATTCAAGGGCCTGTGCTTTTGGGCCTGCCGCGTGCTCTATCAGTTTGGCTGCGGTTGCCAGCAACTCATCGGATTCGTGGCGAAGTTGTTTGGAGTGGGATTCGGGCGACACGCGCACACCATACCCTAATCCCTCCGAGGCTCAGAGGATGATACTGCGGCCTCTACAGGCTCCATCTTCTCAAGTTCCCTCTGGAGACACAGAAGTTTTTCCCGCATATGCTCTATTTCGTCGATCACATATGCGAGTGTCTTGGGCGGATCGCTGGCATGGCTCATGATTCTAGAAAGCTAGGCTCTTGAGTTCCAAAACGTCTATACGCTAGCGCTCAAAAGAGAAGTAACTTGTGATCTCAGTACTACAGAGTAACGGCAAATGCGTGATTCTATACGCCGGTGGCCCATCCTTTGCGCACTTCGCAAAGGGTGGGTATTCGCCAATGTGTAAAGCCTGGGATTCCGCGCTCTCCTCCCACCGACCAAGCCTCACGAAATCCACAACGCCTCTGTGACATCCAACCTTGCACCCCACCCCAAACTCGCGCCATCATTGCCAAGCAGAGGCGGCACATCAAGATCGACGACCCTGAAAGAATCACAACAGAATGCCAACCCCAACCCTTTCGTTCTCTAGATTTTGTCCGATAAGCCGCACGCGCTCTAGATTTTACGAACGCTTTCTTGCTAACCCGATGATTTCAACACCCCGCCTATGGAAGGGGTACCCCGTTCAACCGTGTCACTCGCGGAATTCTTTGGAACCTTCTGGCTGGTCCTCAGCGGATGCGGCGCGGCCCTCCCATAGAGGTGTTGTGGATTTGGTGAGGCGAAGTTGGCGGATAATCTCATGCTATTCCATTGGAAATGCCCACCCTTTGCAAAGAGCGCAAAGGATGGGCCACCACCATACTAATGCTATCCATCACTTCAGCAGCGGCTTCGGGTGAGCCTGTCCGGTTGGCGTTGGCACGTGGTTGGCAGCGAAAAAGCTACTTATCTGAAGAGCAGTGATTGCCCCGTTGTAGAGGAAACTTGAGCCGTCTCCATTTTCGCTGTAACACGACACCTGGACGTAGTCGCCCGGCACTAAGAAACACGGCATCGGTGATACTCACCTGCTGATATCCGCCGGGCACGCTGGATCCGCCGTATTGGCTGGGCGTGCCTGTGCTGTGCAGGGAGTCGTAGCAAAATGCCCCACCGTCGCTTGCGTCGATATACAGCATCACCGATGCCGACACAAAATACCAAGCTGACGTCTCCGCTTCGTTGCTGATCAGGTAGACAACGGGCGAACTCACCAGCGTCGGGAAAAGATCGGCTTCCAGCAACTCAAAGCTGCCCGAGGCGAATCCCGGCGGTCCTTGTGGTCCGGTAGCACCAGTTGGACCGGTTGCACCCGTCGCGCCCTTCGGCCCTATGGCACCGGTCGCACCTTTCGGCCCTTGCGCGCCGGTTGCGCCCTTCGGTCCGGTCTGGTTCCATTGGACTTTGTGTTCGGTGGTTTTACACACAGTGGATACACCAACGATCCGGATGGCACCGGTCGAGTTGGTGATGCAAGCATAATAGGTGACAGCTGCCATAGCGGGCGGCTGAGCGGCGACCAAAAACGCGCAGCTGGCAACCAGAAAAAACGCACACGAACGAATGCAAATGCGAAACATAGTTCCTCCTTAGTTTATTTTTTACGGGCAAACACTTGGACCACACGAATGCACTGGAGTGGATTGTGATTGAATCCAGCCTGCGCGAACTCATCATGTAGTGCGTTTCAACACCCAAACGTTTCATTCGGGAGCCGAGTTGGAGGCGCCAGCCTATCATAGGCGGCACACGGTGGGTCCCCTGTCAACCGTATCAGTGTTCTCTTAACACCGCTTCGTGCTAATCTTCTCCCCTCATCGAATACAGACCCTTGCAGTCTGAAACCGCTCTTTCGACCAAGGAGATCGATATGCCCCTCACGAAACGTGCTCTCGCGGAATTCTTTGGAACCTTCTGGCTGGTCTTCGGCGGATGCGGCGCAGCCGTTCTCGCTGCCGGTTATCCCACTCTCGGCATCAAGTTCGCCGGCGTGGCGCTGGCCTTCGGGCTCACCGTGCTCACCATGGCCTTCGCCATCGGACACGTCTCCGGCTGCCACTTGAACCCGGCCATCAGCTTTGGCTTGGTTGTGGGCAAGCGTTTCCCTGCTTCTGATCTGATTCCTTATGTGATCGCGCAAGTCGCGGGCGCGATTGCGGCTGCCGGCGTTCTATTTGTCATCGCCAGCGGAAAAGAGGGCTTCGACGTTCACGCCGGCTTCGCCTCTAACGGTTATGGGCTGCATTCTCCCGGCGGCTACTCACTGCTCGCAGGCTTCGTCGCCGAAGTTGTGCTCACGGCGTTCTTCCTGATCGTCATCATGGGATCGACCGACAGCCGCGCACCCAAGGGCTTTGCTCCCATCGCCATCGGGCTCTGCCTTACGCTGATTCACCTGGTATGCATTCCGGTGACGAACACGTCGGTGAATCCCGCGCGCAGCACCGGCCCCGCGCTCTTCGCCGGCGGCTGGGCGCTGCAGCAGTTGTGGATGTTCTGGGTCGCACCGCTGATTGGCGGCGCGCTCGGAGCAGGGATTTACCGCGGATTGTTTGACGAATAAGTGTTCGACAAAGTCTTCTGGTGCAGTTTTGGCTTACGCGTTAGGCCGGTGAAGCATGAGATCCTTCGCTACGTTTGAAAAACGACTCCGCTCAGGATGACAACGTCATTGATTAGGAAGCTGCACCAGTCTTCTTATTACTTCGTTGACTTGCTCGATGCTGTCGACGTCAAACCGAAGATCTGCAAAACACGATAGCTGGCGACGTAAACATGCCCATTGGCAACCACTGGAACCAGATTTGCGTTGCCGGTCTGGTTCGGCCACGGTCCAGCGGGGCTCTTGAAGAGTACGGTCATCCTGCTGCCCGCCTCTGGATTGAGGGCGTAAAGCTCAATGCCGCCACGCGAGGAGGCCGGCCGCGTGAGAGCCCAGATGATGGGAGAAGCGGTGCCGTTGGAGGACACGCTGGTGAAGAATCCTGGGTCCTGGACGCCAGTGGCTGGGACCGACGCAAATGCAACCGCGGTTAACTTCGGCGTGGGCGAAGTTTGCAGCTTCCACACCTTAATCTGATTGCCGCCGCTGCTAACCACGCGCGCCAGGCCATCGGTAGGATCGATGAAATACGACTGTCCGCACCAGCAGCCGCCGACTGCGTAGGTGCCGAGGACATTGTTGGCGGTGGTTAAATATCCGCCGAGGTGATCCTCGTTCATGAAAAACATGTTGCCCTCTTTGCCGGCGGCAACGGCCAGATGAGGCGTCGCTCCAGGCTGATCGGGAAGAACCAGCACTCCGCCGGAACCGAAATCCTCATCCACCCGATCGAGGCTGGCCTGGTCCGAAGGAGTAAACAGGTCCACCACGTCGGTAAGGTTCGGGGAAACTTTAACAACGCTTTCCTGAATGTTGGTAACACCGTTATAGGTGGTTCCGGCAGGATCGGAGTTTCCGGTGACGAATACCACATTGCCGGAGTCGTCGGCCGTGAGTCCGTATCCTGACATCCAGATCGACGACAGGAAGAAATCGCTTGGAGAAGTGGCCAGAGTATCGTTGACCTGATTTGCCGAAAGTGGCGCCAGCGTGGCCGCGTTCCAGCCCAGCAACCAGCCTCGAGAGAGGTTGGCGGAAAAATCGCAGAAGCTGCCGAATCCGGCATAGATATTGCCGTTTGCCTCGAGTAATGCGGGGCGTTGCCGCTGGTAGGTCGCGTTAAAGACGAAAGTGGTTCCATTCGAGAGCGTATGCGATGCAGCGACGAGTTGCGGCGGCGTCTTGTCGGCGAGACTACCGAGATCGAGCGCGTGGATCCGATGGGCGGGGCCGGCGGTGTCCTGCGTGTAGTCGATCACATACAGCGTGTTGCTGCTGGTATCGATGACTGGCGTGGAATTGATGCCCACGTTCGGGCCGTTGTTATTGCAGCCGAGCGGCATCTTTACCGGCGCTCCGAGATTGTGACTCAGCAGGATGGTTCCGGCGCTGGCATCGATGGCGTAAACCGTGTTGCTTTCAGTCACCACGTACACGACACTGTGCGTCCCCTGATGGGCGCCTGCCGTGATGTTCACGCTCGCGACGACGAGCGGTTGCGAGTCAACTTGATCGTCAAGCTCCGTCTTGGACAGCAACCCAAAGCTAGAGCTATTCACGTTGGCCGGCGTCAGCACAGTCTCGCTGGAATTCCAGCCGGTGCGGTAATTGTCGTTGTGATAAGTGGTGACAGATATCTGGGCAAGCGCTGTGAATGCGTTGGCCAGAAAAAAGACACCGGAGAAGATCAGCCCACAGACGTGGGTCTGGCGACGAAGCGGTGGCATTGAGTACCTCCAGGAAAAGCGGCGACTGAATTTTAGGCTGGCGGGAAGGCGGGGTCAATTGAGAAAAAACAGGGAAGACGAAAGACTCTGGAGGCGAGATCGTCGAGAGTTGGCTGCTGCTGGAGGTGGTCTCATAAACATTTAAGATCAACATCTTCAGGGTGAAGACGGAATGTTTCATGCAAATCCGATGGGGTATGATGCGGGGGTGACTCTTAGATACAAGAGCAGAAAGATAAGTGCCACGATCTTCCTAGTTCTGACCGGCATCATAACCGCACCTCCCCTGCACGCGCAGAGAGCGACATTCGACCAAGCCACACGGCATGTGGTTATTGAGCGGGTTCTGAAAGAAATCTCTGCCGGGTACATTTTCTCGGAGAAAGCTCCGGACATCGCCCAGGAGATTCACAAGCGCGAAGAGAGTGGTGTTTATGATACTGCGAGCGGCGAAGAATTTGCCCGTCGTTTGACTAAGGACTTGCAGTCCGCGGCGCATGACCTGCATTTCGAGATTGATTATTCCTCCGACGTTTTACCACAGGAGCCTGCAGCAGCAGCAACACCAACGCGCGAAGAGCGCTTCAACGCTGGCAAGGACGACAATTATGGCTTCCGAAAAATCGAGATACTCAAAGGGAATGTGGGATACATCGCCTTTGACTTCTTTCATCGTGCGGAAGCAATGGGTGAGACGCTTGCGGCTGCAATGGATTTTGTCGCGAATACTGACGCTCTTATCATCGATCTGCGCAATAACGACGGCGGACGTGCAGATGCTGTGGCTTTAGTGGTGAGCTATTTCGTTGAAGGGAATCCGCAGGAGCTCATCGGAATTTACTGGAAACCATTGTCGAAGACGGTGGAATCTTTCACCTCTCCGTCAATTAAGGGAAAAAAATATTTGGACCGCAATGTGTACCTTCTCACCAGCAAGGACACGGTCTCTGCCGCCGAGGCGCTCTGCTACAACATGAAGAATCTGAAACTGGCGACACTGGTTGGGGAAGTTACTGCCGGCGCTGCAAACCCGGGCAGCATGAAACGCATCGATGATCACTTTTCATTGTTTCTCCCAACCGGAAGAGCCGTCGACCCCGCTACCGGCAAGAACTGGGAGGGCACTGGTGTAAACCCTGACGTCGCAGTAAGTGCCGCCGATAGTCTGCGGAAAGCCCAAATTCTAGCCCTCAAAGCTATCCAGGAGAAGGCGGATGCGAATAAGTGGCAAAGGCTGGAAGAGATTGTCCGCAAGCTAGAGGAAGCAAACTGAGCCCGCCCGAAGAGTCTCGAACATATCGGAATAGGATCTTCACGCAGCCTAGACGAGACCACTTCTAATACTCGGCTAGTTCTTTCATAGCGCGGAAAAGATCGCTGGTCTGCGGCAGGATGGCGTCTTCGAGAATCGGCTGGTAGGCCACGAAGGTGTCGGCGGCGGCAACGCGGCGCACGGGCGCATCGAGCTGATCGAAGAGTTGATCGGCTAGGCGCGCCGCAATCTCGGCTCCATAGCCCCAGCTCAAAGTATCTTCGTAGGCTACGAGTGCGCGATTCGTTTTGCCGACCGACGCGGCGATGGTCTCCCAGTCAAATGGGTTCAGACAACGCAGATCGATCAACTCAACTTTCACGCCGTGTTCGCGTTCAAGTTTCTGCGCGGCTTGCAGAGCGCGCGGTACTACCGCGCCATAAGTGATCACGGTCAAATCCGTTCCCGGCTGCACAATTCCGGCTTTGCCGAAGGGAATCATGAACTCCGATCCGGGATAGGGCGCGCGCCCGTAGGTCTCGCGGTAGAGGCGCTTGTGCTCCAGGAACAGCACGGGATCGTCACAGCGGATCGCGGTACGTAACAGCCCTGCGGCGTCGAGCGCATTCGAAGGAAACACTACGCGCAGGCCAGGAATATGCGTGAATACGCTCTCGCCGCACTGCGAATGATAAATCGCTCCGCCGGTAAGATATCCGCCAATCGCCACTCGAATTACGACCGGGCAGGAAAATACATTGTTCGAGCGCCAGCGGATCACCGACAGCTCGTCGCGAATCTGCATCATCGCGGGCCAAATGTAGTCGAAGAATTGAATCTCAACTACGGGCTTGAGACCGCGCGTGGCCATGCCTGTGGCGCGGCCCACGATGGCGGCCTCAGCCAGCGGAGAATTGAAAACACGGTCGTTGCCGAATTCGTTCTGCAAACCGAAGGTCAGCTTGAAGACTCCGCCTTTGCCTTTGACCTGCTTGTTCTTCAAATACTCTTCACGGCTGCAATCGGCCACGTCTTCGCCGAAGATCACCATGCGCTCGTCGCGCTTCATTTCATCGCGCAGGGTCGTGTTGATCAAGTCGGCCATGGTCTTTGCGACCGGCTTTTTGCCATCAGGGGTATCGGGACCAACTACCGCTGGGCTATCGAAAGCCGTCGAAGTGGGATCGAGATCGGGTGAATACACATATTGCAATACGCTCTCGGGCGCGGGAGGCAAGGCCGCGAGCGCCAGGTCCACCGCGACCTGAAGCTCTTCTTCAACTTTCTTTTCCAGTTCGTTGATGCCCTTCTCGTCGAGAATTCCTTCGCGCAGCAAAAACATTTGCGTACGGGAAACTGGATCGCGGGCGGCATCCGTCTCACGCTCGGAGTCGGGACGATAGAGCCGCTCATCGTCGGAAAGAGAATGCGAATAAGGACGGATCACGTGGGCATGCACGAAGACCGGACCGTGACCCTCACGGCAATACTTTACCGCTCGCTGAAACGCGGCAGCGCTCGCAATTGGATCGGTCCCGTCGATCTCTTCAAAATGGAAATTTGGAAAGCCCGAAACCAAGCGCGAAATGCTGCCTCCAGCGGTTTGGATTTCCACCGGCACGGAGATGGCATAACCATTATCCTGCACGCAGAAAATTACCGGCAGCTTGCCGAGAGCGGAGGCATTCATCGCCTCCCAGAATTCGCCCTCGCTGGTGGTGCCATCGCCCAGCGAAACGTAGGAGACTTCGTCGCCATGGAAAGCTGCCTGCTTGAACTGGCGATAGTCGGGATGGTTATCGGTCGAAGGGATCTCTGCAGCCTTGGGATGCCGCGCAAAATATCTTCCAGCTTCGGCGCAACCCACCGCCTGCAGAATCTGCGATCCGGTGGGAGACGACTGCGTGACGATATTCAGCCGTTTGTAGCCCCAGTGCGAAGGCATCTGGCGTCCGCCAGAGCTGGGATCGTCGGCTGCTCCCACGGCCTGTAGAAACATTTCCAGTGGCTTAACACCCAGCGCCAGACACAAGGCGCGGTCGCGATAATAAGGATAGAACCAGTCGTAACCGGGCTTCAGCGCCATACCGGCGGCAGCACCGATAGCCTCATGCCCCGCTCCCGACATTTGAAAGAAGATTTTTTGCTGGCGCTTGAGCAGGATTTCCCGGTCGTCAATGCGCCGGGAGGTATACATGACGCGGTAGGCTTCGATCAGCTGCTCGCGCGTAAGTCCCTGATAGGTCTGGGACTTCTTGCCGTTTGCAATGGCCAGCTTGGGGTCGGTTTTTATCGTCGCCATCCGGTTCCCTGATTACTCTTATAGATACTACGGCTTATGAATGCGGTGCTGAATATTACACGCAGGTTGCATTGTAAATGGGAATGGGGGATTGGAAAACAGCAAGTTGAGGCACGTGTAAAACTATTGGAACTTGGCAATCACCCCTCTGGAGGCGAGGCATCTCATTCGCTCGACACTCGCCTCAAACACTGTTCCAAGTCTTCAATCAGATCTTCGGTATCTTCCAAGCCGACGTTCAACCGCACGATGCGATGCCCATAGTTCGGACGACCTTTGGTTCCTTGGAAGTCATACGCCACTGCGAGACTGGTTACACCGCCCCAGCTATAGCCGATTTCGAATAGCTCCAGGCCGTCCACAAATTGCAGCACCTGAGCCTTGGTGATTTCCGGTTTGAAGACGATGGAGAAGACGCCTGCAGAACCGGTGAAGTCGCGCTTCCAGAATTCGTGCCCCGGGGAACTTTCAAGAGCGGGATGCGAGACGCGTTCGATCCCCGGACGAGCGGCCAGCCAGCGCGCAATCTGCAGGGCTGATGCTTCGATATGCTTCAGGCGAACTCCCATTGTTCGCATGCCGCGCAGAGCGAGGCTGCAATCATCGGGCGATGCGGCGCAGCCGAGAAGTTGATGCGTGGCTCCGAGTTGCTGGTAGAGGGATTTTTCTTTCACCGTAACCGAGCCCAGCAGCAGGTCGCTGTGACCGCCCACATATTTCGTTAGCGCCTGCATTGTGATATCGACGCCATGGGCAAAGGCGTCGAAATACACTCCCGCCGACCACGTATTGTCGAGCGCAACGAGCACTTCACGCGCGTGGGCGGCACTGGCTATGGCAGGTACGTCCTGCACTTCCATGGTGATCGAGCCGGGACTCTCGCACCAAACCAGGCGCGTATTCTCGCGCAGCAGGTCTTTTATGTTCGCACCGGTATCCGGAGGATAAAAACTTGCCTCCACACCGAAACGGCGAAGTACGTGATAGGCCAGCTTTCGATTTGGAGTGTAGACGCTCTCCGGAATCAGAATGTGGTCGCCGGTCTTGAGGAACGCGAGGCTGATCAACGCAATCGCACCCTGCCCACCGGGCATGATGATCGTCCGGTAACCTTTTTCCAGTTCGCAAATCTTCGCCGCCAGCTCCAGCGTGGTGGGAGTTCCGTAGAGGCCGTAGGTGTAGCCTGCTTCGTGCTGATCCCAAGTGTCATCGACGGAAGCGGCGTCAGGAAATAACGTGGTCGAGC
The DNA here is from genome assembly GCA_963838015.1 of uncultured Acidobacteriaceae bacterium. Taxonomy (GTDB): domain Bacteria; phylum Acidobacteriota; class Terriglobia; order Terriglobales; family Acidobacteriaceae; genus Sulfotelmatobacter. The sequence goes on from CAWIPG010000006.1 coordinate 491,870, forward strand.
CACGGTAGACCGGGCTCGCCAGCGAACGATAGCCCTCCGGAATTTTCACATCGGAGTGAATCAAACGAGTCTTCCAGCTCTTGCCCATGGCGAAATTATACGGGCGGCGCGGATTGTCAAGCAGCACTCAGTTCTGACGGGACATCGCAAGTAACTCCCGGATCGCTGCAATCATTTATGCTGAAAGTGGATGATCCACACCCGCCGCAGCTTCGATCCACACTCGATCAAACTGGTGATCTTCGATCTCGATGGCACGCTGATTGATTCGCGCCTCGATCTGGTGCACTCGGTGAACGCCGCGCTGCGGCACATAGAGCGGCCCGAGTTGCCCGACGATGTGATAGCCAGCTACGTGGGCGATGGCGCGCCCATTCTGATTCAGCGCGCACTGGGTGGAGAGTTCACCGACGAGAAGCTGGTGCGCAAAGGGCTGGAGTTTTTTCTTTCTTATTACCGCGAGCACAAGCTCGACCACACCACGGTGTATGAAGGCGTGAGGGAGGCACTCACCACCGTTCAGCATGCGTCCAATGGAACGCGGCGCAAGCTGGCTGTGCTTTCGAACAAACCGGTAGGCCCTTCGCGTGCGATTGTTGAGGCGCTTGGGCTCGGACCATTCTTCGTGCAGATTTATGGTGGAAATAGTTTCTCGACCAAGAAGCCCGATCCGGAAGGCGCCCGCAAGTTGCTGGAAGAAAATAGTGTGAGGCCGGAAGAGGCTACGATTGTCGGCGACTCGCACGTCGATGTTGAAACCGGACGCAATGCCGGTTTGTGGACTGTGGGCGTGAGTTATGGGTTTGCGCCGCATACGCTGGAGGAGAATCCGCCGGATGTGCTTGTGGATAGGGCTTGGGAGTTGGCTGAGGTATTCGGTCCAATAGTACCCAGTACCTAGTACCCAGTAAGGGCAAAAGCGGGACTTGCTGCTGTGTACTGGCTACTTGGTACTGAGTACTGATTTCTCATGTAAACTCATCCGACGATGAACGATTCGATGGGCGAGTTTACTCCTGCGGAGCTTCGCAAGCTGCGCAGCATGAAGAATCCTTACGGCATCCAGAAATTTCTCGACGATGCTCCTTATCATCTCGCGGATACGGCATGGTCGCCGCGCCGCGTGCTGGCTGAGAAGACAGCGCATTGCCTCGAAGGCGCGATCTTCGCCGCGGCGGCTTTGCGGGCCAATGGATATCCTCCGCTGCTGTTGGATTTTGAAGCAGAGCATGACACCGATCACGTCATCGCTATTTTTCGTCAGAATGGATGCTGGGGCGCGGTCGCGAAATCGAACTACGCGGGATGCCGCTGGCGCGAACCCATCCACCGCACGCTGCGCGAACTGGCTCTGACTTACTTCAACGGCTATTTTAATTTGCGGCGCGAGCGCACTTTGCGTCGCTTTTCAGTGCCTGTGAACCTGAAGCGCTTCGACCGCCAGAACTGGATGACCACTGACCAGCCGGTATGGTTCATCGTGTATCACCTGTTCGAGATTAAGCATTACCCGCTCATCACTCCAGCCATGGCGAAGGGTCTGCATCGGCTGGATGAGCGATTGTTCGAGGCGGAATGTGTGGGTAAGGCATTTAAGACGAATGGCTGAGAGTGGAGAAGGCTACCGATCATTCAGACATGATTATTGAAGCGCCGCGGTAAAAAAACGGCGGGACGACTCGTTGGGCGAATCGTCCCGCACCTCAGGAACAGACAGACTACTCGGGAGCGATTAATCCGAACGTTCCAGCAAGATTGTTGTCAGGACCGGCTGTGAAGAAGAGGCGGTTGTTGGGGCCGTTGTTTGCCGAGCCGCCACCGAACTCTATCCCCCAAAGCTGGTCGATGCGGATGGCTTTGCCGCTCTCCGTTAAAGTGCCGACATACTGGCCAGTTACGCTATTGAAGCCGTTGATCGTGCCGCCATTGGTGTTGTTCGAGATCAACAGCGTATTGCTCAACGCGCCAAAGTCTCGGGGAGCCACGGCAAAGCCCCAGGGCTGATTCAAAGGCGCGCCTTGGGCAAGGCGTTTCAGGAATACTCCGCTTTCGCTGTAAATGTCGATGTAGCCGCCCGAACCGCCCGATGAACTCGCATACGAGACATAGAGCAAGCCACCAAAATCCTGTATTCCAAACACGGTGAAGCCCGCGGGAACCGTTGTGTCGGTGAACGAGTTCACGAGAGTGAAGGCGCTGTTATATACGTCAACTTTGTTGTTGGCCGTGTCGGCGGCAAACAGAAAATTGCCGGACGGATAGTTGGTAATCGCCAGGCCGGTGTAGACCGCGCCCGAAGTGGTCACCGCAACGATCGATTGGTTGGGATTCGACTGCGGCGCCCAGCCACTGATGGTGCCGTCCAGAGTATCGAAGAGAAAAAACGCCGGCCATCCCTGGACTTGGAAATCCTGCGAGCCATTAAAAACGATTCCGGTGGGAGAGCCGGGGCCATCGCCACCACCGGTGGGAACCAGAACCTTCAGGCCTTCCTCGACTCCAGCGGCGGTGTAAAGAGTAGACCAGCCTGAGCCTTCGTCGCTGATCCAGAAAGGGCCGCCGGGTCCATAAGCGAGTCCCCAGGCATTCACGAGCAATGGATCCGTGTGTAGTGCCTTTCCTACCTGATTGGAAACAAGATTTACGACTTTGTACTGTGCCGCAGCGGGGCTGGCCGCGAGCGTCAGCAGCGCTCCAACCAAAAATGTTAACGCCAGAACGCGAGTCAATGAGCTGGATGGATTCGAACGGGGCATGGTAGTTCTCCTTCGTAGAGGGATTGGGATGTCCAACGCAGGCTTGGGCTGCGCTTTCTCACCTGCGACGCAAAGGAAGGTTAGGACTGGTAGTAGTTAACGGTGTCAGCGGCGCGTAATCAGTTTGTCAAAAATTTGTCTCCAGGGCGCAACAGCCCTTGGAACTTTCGGCCAGAGATTCGACTGTTATTCGGCTCAGCTAGAATGTGGGCGTGGGTTATCGCCTCCTTATTATCGGCTTGGTTGTAGTTGCTGGATTCGCCGGCGGTCAGCAGGAGCAGACTGCTCCTTTGGCGGCCCAGGACGCACAGACTATTGCAGCGGCGACAAACGCCTCTTCCCTGCCCGATTTGAGACCCGACGCGAATGGCAATCTGTCGCAGGAGCAAATGCAGCAGTTGCTTCGTGTCGTCGCGGATAAAGACCTGGCGAACGACAAGCGCCTGCGCGACTACACGTATATTGAGCGCGACGAGGAACACAAACTCGACGGCAAGGGCCAGGTAAAGTCCACGGAAGCCAAGACGTACGAAGTGATGGAACTCTATGGCGAGCAAGTGCAGCGGCTGATTGAGAAGGATGATAAGCCGCTCGATGCCAAGGACGCGGCCAAGGAAGAAGAGAAAATCCAAAAGATCGTCGACAAGCGCAAGAACGAATCGGAAGACGATCGCAAGAAGCGCCAGGAAAAAGAAGCAAAAGATCGCGAAGAAGACCGCAAGTTTGTGCGCGAGATTGCCGATGCCTATAACTTCAAGCTGGTGGGAACGGAACTAGTCAGTGGGCGCGAGGCGTGGGTGATTGACGGCGAACCGCGCCCTGGCTTTGTGCCGCAGATGAAAGAATCGAAGTTCCTGCCGAAGTTCCACGGGCGGGTCTGGATCGATAAGAGCGACCTGCAACTCTCCAGGCTGGACGTGGAGTGTCTGGATACAATTTCCTGGGGATTGTTTCTGGCACGGTTTCACAAGGGATCACGTTTTATGCTGGAGCAAACGCGAGTGAACGATGAAGTGTGGCTGCCGCGCCAGGTTACGGCAAAGGTCGATGTGCGGCTTGCTCTGTTGAAGAACTTCGACGTCGACATACAGCAAACCTTCCGCGATTATAAGAAGTTTCGCGCCACTACGAAGATTGTGGGTGTGGGAGAAGTGAAGCAGTGACGTAAAGCAGTAGGCTGCGAATTCATTGACTCGATTCCCGGGATTCCTTCCGGGCGGGCGGCTTGAACCCGATGCTGTATCGGCATCATCTACTACTTTTCGACCTTATCTTTAATTTTTACCATCTGGATCCGGAGAACCCATGTCTTCTCAGTTGACGCCTCTTGCCGCCGATGTCCGTGGTGAGGCCTTTCCTACTCTCACGGCTGAGCAGATCAACCGTATCCGTCCGTTAAGCACGGTGCGAAAAGTGGAAGCGGGCGAGATTCTGTTTGGGCTGGGCGATAGCGACGTGCCCTTTTTCGTGATTCTCTCCGGGAGCCTGGACATCGTGCAGCCGGACCGGCGGGGCGAACGCCTTATCGTGAAGCATGTGGCCGGCAGTTTTACCGGGGAAATCACAATGATCTCTGGCCGCCTCAGCCTCGCGCGCGGCCGTGTAAGCGCGCCCGGCGAATTCCTGCAAATGAGCAATCATGACCTGCGGACGCTGGTGGCGCGGGATGCGGAGCTGAGTGAGATATTCATGCGGGCTTTCATCCTGCGCCGAGTGGAGTTGATCAACCTCGGCGCGGGGAACGTGATTTTGCTGGGGTCGCGGCACTCCGCGCAGACGCTGCGTTTGCGCGAGTTTCTCACCCGCAATGGCCATCCGCACACTTACGTAGATCTCGACACGGATACCACATACCAGGACTTGCTGGACCACTTCCACGTCACCATCGACGAAATTCCCGTCCTCATTTGCAATAACCGCACCGTGCTGCGCAACCCGTCGATTCAGGAACTGGCGGAGTGCCTGGGGCTGAACGCGCATATTACGGCGACAGAAGTGAAGGATGTGGTGATCGTGGGTGCTGGGCCGTCGGGGCTTGCCGCAGCGGTTTATGGCGCGTCGGAAGGTCTGGACGTTCTGGTGATTGAGGCCGACTCTCCCGGTGGGCAAGCGGGTTCGAGTTCGAAGATCGAAAACTATCTGGGCTTTCCCATGGGAATTTCAGGAAACGAACTGGCCGGCCGCGCCGCCGCGCAGGCGCAAAAATTTGGCGCCAAGGTGCTGATCGCCAGCAGCGTGACGAATTTGAATTGCGAGCGACGCCCTTACGAGTTAAGTGTGGACGGCGGTCAAACCATTCGCGCGCGCAGTGTGGTGATTGCCAGCGGCGCACAATATAACAAACCGGGAATCGACAATCTGAAGAAGTTTGAAGGCCAAGGAATCTATTACGGAGCGACTCATATAGAAGCGCAATTGTGCGGGAAGGACGATGCGATCGTAGTGGGTGGGGGAAATTCCGCGGGTCAGGCGGCGGTTTATTTGTCGCAGTCGGCGGGGAAGGTCCACATGCTGGTGCGGGCGGGCCAGCTTTCGGATACGATGTCGCGCTATCTGATCCAGCGCATCGAGGAAAATCCTGCAATCGAGGTGCATTACCGCACTGAGATTGTCGGTCTCGAGGGCGATGCGCAACTGGAACGTGTGACCTGGCAGGACAAAGACACGGGCGAAGCCTCAACTCACAAAATCCGCCACCTGTTCATTATGGCGGGAGCGTCTCCGCGAACCGAGTGGCTGAAAGGATGCGTTGCGCTGGACAATAAAGGATTCATTCTCACCGGCCGCGATCTGGATCCTGTCATCCAGGATCACCATTGGCCGCTGCAGCGCGTGCCGTTAATGCTCGAGACCAGCATGCCGGGAGTATTTGCGATCGGCGATGTGCGAAGTGGGAACGTGAAGCGCGTGGCTTCCGCTGTGGGCGAAGGATCGATCTGCATCTATCTGGTGCATCGGGTGCTGGCGGAGTTGTAGGGGAGCCGCAATGACTTTTGACCGCGATATAATAGAAAGATTCTCGCTCGACGAAATTGTTCTCTGTGCAAGCTGTGTCTGTGTGGCTGGGAAACCAGGCCGAGCTTCGCTTGGTGGACAGCCGAGGGCGGCTGTCACCACATGAACTTTGCCCGATTCCAGCTGTGGCTCGTGGCTGGGTTCACTGATGGCTAAAAGTTGACGGCTGAAAGCTTCTTTCATGGACTTCAAACTTGTTTCGGATTACAAACCGCAGGGTGATCAGGGGCGCGCTATCGAGTCGCTGCTGCGCGGAGTGTATGACCGCGAGCAGCATCAGGTTTTGCTGGGCGTTACCGGCTCGGGCAAAACTTACACCATGGCTAAGGTGATCGAGGCGGTGAACCGTCCGGCGCTGGTGATGGCGCATAACAAGACCCTAGCCGCGCAGCTTTATCATGAGTTCAAGAATTTCTTTCCGCATAATGCTGTCGAGTATTTTGTTTCTTATTACGACTACTACCAGCCCGAAGCCTACGTTCCCGCCGCTGATCTGTTCATCGAAAAAGAAGCAACCATCAACGATGAACTCGACAAGCTGCGGCTTTCGGCGACCAAGTCTTTGTTCGAGCGGCGCGATGCGTTGATTGTGGCTTCGGTGAGCTGCATCTATGGCCTGGGATCGCCCGAGGCTTACTACGGCATGATGCTGTTCTTGGAAAAAGGCCAGAAGATTACGCGCGAGGACATCACGCATAAGCTGGTCGATATTCTTTACGAGCGCACCAACGGCGAGTTCAAGCGCGGCACGTTTCGCGTGCGCGGCGACGTCATCGAGGTCTTCCCTACTTATGACGACATGGCTTACCGCATTGAGCTGTGGGGCGATCAGGTGGAGTCGTTGGCGCAGGTTGATCCGCTGTTTGGAACCGTGAAGCAGAAGTATATGCGGCTGCCGATTTATCCCAAGACGCATTATGTGATGAAGGATGAGACGCGCGCGTCGGCGGTGGAGTCGATCAAGAAAGAGCTGGCTTGGTGGGAAGTGGAATTGGAGAAGCAGGGGCGCGTGGTGGAAGCGCAGCGCATTCACCAGCGCGTGAAGTTCGATTTGGAAATGATCAAGGTGATGGGCTACTGCCACGGTATCGAAAATTATTCGAGGCATTTTACGGGACGGATGCCGGGCGAACCGCCGCCAACGCTGCTGGATTATTTTCCGCGCGATTATCTGATGTTCATCGACGAGTCGCACCAGACGGTGCCGCAGTTGCGCGGCATGTATGCCGGCGACCGCTCGCGCAAGGAAACGCTGGTGGAGTATGGCTTTCGCATGCCGTCGGCGCTGGATAACCGCCCGCTGACGTTTGAGGAATTCGAGCATCGCACGAACCAGCTCGTTTATGTTTCGGCGACGCCGGGGCCGTACGAGCTGACAAAATCTGCCGGTGTGGTGGTGGAGCAGATTATCCGGCCGACGGGGCTGATCGATCCCGAAGTCGAAATACGTCCGGTAAAGGGGCAGATCGACGACCTGCTGCACGAAATTCGGGCGCGCGTAGAAAAAGGCGAGCGCGTGCTGGTGACCACTCTGACCAAGCGTATGTCAGAAGACCTGGCCGAATATTACGCCGAAGTCGGCGTGAAATGCCGCTACATGCACTCGGAGATCGAAACGCTGGAACGAGTGAAGATTCTGCGCGATCTGCGCAAGGGTGAGTTCGATGTATTGATCGGCATCAATCTGCTGCGCGAGGGTCTGGACTTGCCAGAGGTATCGCTGGTCGCGATTCTCGATGCGGATAAAGAAGGCTTCCTGCGCTCGTGGGGATCGTTGATCCAGACGATCGGGCGCTGTGCGCGGCATCTGCATGGGCGCGCGATTCTCTATGCCGACCGCATCACCGATTCGATGAAACGAGCGATGGACGAAACCCTGCGACGGCGTGAGATTCAAACTGCCTACAATTTGGAAAACGGAATCACGCCGGAATCGATCATCCGTCCGCTGGATATGACGCTGGCGGGAATCGTCGCCGCCGATTACACCGACCTGACTGGCGGCGAAGCCGAGGGCATCCCGGAGTTCAAGTCGCAGTCGGAGTTGGATGCGTATGTGGTCAAGCTCGAAAGCGACATGCGGGAGGCGGCGAAGCGGTTTGAGTTTGAGAAGGCGGCGAAGTTGCGGGATACGATTAAGGAGTTGAGGACTAAGGAGTTTTTGTTCGCGTAGGTTTCTGAGATGAGCAGGGCGGCGTGCCGCCGCCTCGACAGCCGCCGGGACGGCGGCGCTACGATTGCGACATTACACTCACCGTCCGTACGCTGCGCTAGCCGCTAGCGGCTTGCGGTGAAACGTGTAGCCGTCGAAGGTTTCGGAGCGAAAGTTTAGGTTGGGGGCCAAGAGTTTTTCGGTTTGGCTCAGGAAAAGATATCCGCCGGGTTCGAGATAGAGATGCAGGCGCTCGACCAACGCGATACGCTGGGCGCGGGAGAAGTGGGGTAGCACGTCCATGCAGAAGATGCAGTCGAAGCGACCGATGTAGCCGGGGCGGGCCAGGTTCATGCAGTTGAAAGTAACTAGGCTTCGCAGGCGCGGCTTCACCAACAGATGCGCATTGCCTGAGGCGTTCGGCGACCCTGCGGCGAACGCAGTTTTATTTGGGTTCTGATCCTCGCTTCGCGCGTCGTCTTGCAGGTTCGCGGCAACCGCGGGCGAGCCGATCTTCGAAAAATAATTGCGGATGGTGGCCGGGGGCAGTCCGTCCAAAGAAGATTGCGGATACACGCCGCGATCAGCGACTTCGACGCTGCCGGGCAGCAAGTCGCTGCCCACGATGTGAATCGAACATCCTGCATTGAGATGGATTTGCGCTGGAGTGGCCGGCAAATTGTCGGCGATGCCTCCGTTGCGCGAAGCCTTGGCACTTCCATTTCCCGAACCACCGCTTGAGATCGCGGCGGTTACATTGGTGGGGTTCACTCCGTCGCAGACCGCCATAGCGATGGAGTAGGTTTCCTCACCGGTGCCACAACCTGCGCTCCAGATGCGGACTGGGCTGGGACCGTCGGTCGACTTGCGCGCGCAGAGTTGGGGAAGCACCTGCCGGGTGAGAGCATTGAGCGCTCCGGAGTGGCGGAAGAAACCGGTATTCGTGTTTATGAGGCCATCGAGCAAGGACGGCAGGCTGGAAGGATCCTGCTCGCAGGAGCGAAGGCGTTCCAGTAGCGTGGCCGATGACCCTAAATCCTGCGCTTCAATCAACTCCGTGACATGCGCGGCCAGAGCGCTGTTGGGACAGTCGAGAACTAGTCCGGTTTGGCGCTCGATGAGCAGGCGCAGCTCCGAGAGCTCGTGCTCGAGGATGGTCTTGGTGGCGACTAACTTGTGCATAGGGCCTTTCCCCACAGCGCTGCAATAAAAGTTCTCGGTTCCCAGTTCTCGGTCAATCTCCCGCAGCGGCGGCAGCGGCGCGGCTTTTGCCAGAGTCCCGTTCCGCCTGTTGCGCGACCACGTACATTTCTTTTTCCAGCGACGAAAATCGCTGCATTACTTCATGAATTCTCAGCGTCATGTTGCGAATGGTTTCGATCTGTCCCCGGGCCTGCGCCGAAAGGCTGCCGGGCTCGATTAGCAGCAGGTCGGAGTTGCCCAGAAGCGAGGTCAGCGCGTTGTTCAGCCCATGACGCATCTCCAGCATGTAGCGTCCGAGCACGGCCTGGCATTCCAGTGCGGAGCAAGTTTGCTCGGCGGTGCGGGCGCGGGCTTCAGCAGAGGCGCGACGCACGGCTTCGCTCGCGGCCAGGATCAAGGCATCCAGCCAATTCCCGTCATGGCGCAGCACCGAGGTACGCGGCCAACGCTCACGGACCAGTTGCGCGGTGCGAGCGTCCGGGCAAACGCAGAACAAAGGTTGCAAGGTCGAGTGTAGAGGTTCCAACACTACGGAGAGCAGTTCGCGGCGCAAGGGGCCTACAATTGCCACTTCAAAAGCATCGACGCTGCGTGGCCATAGTTCTCCGCTGAGCATCGTAAACGTGGGGACGCTGCGCTCGGTTTGCCAGCGCGCGGTGATGCTCCGGGAGAATTCCACGTCGTCGGAGATAACGAGTACGGTCGGTTGTTCCACTTGCACGCTTCCTGAAGATTCAGATTCCCTTTTGTTTCACTGAAGCCTTCGCACTCAGCTCTGGCTCTCAACTTTGTTGTTTCGGCATTACCACGCCGGCTTGGCCGGCTAAATCCGCAATCTATTTTTTCTTTCCTGGTTGCGGCGTTTCGTCCGGGTTCCACTCCGGAGCTTCCGCAGAGATTTCAAATTCGGGAGCGTCCGCTTTCTCCGCGACAGACTTGGGTTCCACCTGTCCGTATGCCTCCGGTGCAGGCTTGGGTGGAGTTGCGGATTTCGCACTTTTTGCGCCGGCGGCAGCGGCAACGGCTTTCGGTACGGCAGACCTGGCGGGCGCGGGTTTTGCAGCTGCAGGCGTGGCGGGTTTTACAGCCGGAGCAGTTGCAGCCTTCGCGGCAGGCACCATAGCTTTCGCTGCGGCGCCCTTCGCGCCATTCACGGCGGCCGGGCCGCGGCCCAGAGCAGAGTCAACCGACGCCCGCAGATCTACCAGCATGCGCAGCGGCTGGCCGGAAGAATATTCAGCCTGGAACATAACTTTCCAGGACTGGCAGATCATGCGCAGACGCACGATTGGCTCCTGCGCGGAAAATTGCGCGCGCCGGCAGTCGATGGTTTCGATTCCTTTTTCATCCAGCTCAGTAAGCCCGTCGAGAATATTGTTGAGATCGGTGAGCATGAGGCGGAAGAAGACGCGCCGCATGAGATATCCGAAACGGGTAAAGGCCACTAGCGCAATCGGCAGATAGAACAAGTCGCCGGCCTGAGCTTTGGCTTTGCGTCCCTGCTCGAGCACTCCACCGTGGAGGAGTTCGTCGAGGGAGCGGCAGCGCCGCGCGGCGTCGAGAACCCGATCCAACGCGTTCAACCAAACCGGGGTTTTGATTTCTACAGGGCCGAGTACCGGATCGAGGCTCTGCGCAACGTAAGCGATATCCGCGCTGTTGTCATCGAGTTCGCTGGGCGCATTCTGGCTGAAATACTGCACCAGCAGGAAATCAATCTTGTCGCGGGAGGCGTCGGTGTGATTCGTCTTCGCCAGGAAGTGCTGCAGCAGGACGACCATGCCTTCGGAATCCACGATTGCGCTGGTCTGCAGAAACTGGCGCAACTGATGGACCTGGATGCGGTCATCCATATCGTTGAGCCACTGCTGGGCCTGCTCCACGGATTCGCGGCCCGGTGTATCCGCCTGGGCCTCGAGATCGGCGCAGACCGGTACATCGATCACGAACTCGCGAGCCAGTTCTACGTAAATGGGATGAAGGCGGCGGGCCCTCGCCCATAGGGCCGCAAAATCCGGAGCGGCTGGCGAAGGCTGCGGTGAAGTCGGTTGCGATGGAGTCATGGTTTCACGATCCAGTTAGGAACTGAGTTGAGAAAGCGGGCTGCCACGATGGTCGCTCCCGGCTGGTATTGCACTGCGACCACAGAGGCTTCCGTGTCAAGTGAACCGTCGGAATTACGCAGGCGCAGAACGTCGGCAAATTCCAGCGGTGTGATGCAGGAGAACAGCACTTCCCGGGATGTACCGAACTCAATAATCGTGCTCTCCGGAATGCCCGGGATGCTGGTCGTCTCGCCGCCAGTGCGGGTGAATTGCACGGGGATTCGAACCGGTGTGGCTTCGGGAAAAAAGCGCGCCAATTCTGCGACTGTGCTGGTCTGCGCCGCGCGCGCCTTCGCTGTGCCTATTTGCCCCAAAGCGATTACGACCCTTTCTTATTTGTTCAACCCTGCTGGTTCAAACCTGCTCGTTCGGTCCTGTTAGTTCGACAATTCGTAAATGCGGTTGGGCTCCCCCTCTTCCCGGTTAGGAAGAGCGTTGGGGAGCCAGAACACGCGGTTATGGGGAAGAGAGAAGCACGACCGAGACCACAGTGCCGAACGGAAGGACTAGCACTCAGGCGCTATAGTTTTCAATGGGATACGTGCTTTGGGGATGGATGCAAGGATACTCGGCGAGACTTCCGTCTCAGGCTGAGACGCGAGTCTCAGCCAGTGCGTGGTGTTTCATTTGGGATTAAGCGCTGCGCCACCCAAATCAAGTACAACATCGAGTTTCTCTGCATCGAGTTTTTCGCACCCATTCGACGTCGCGCATTCGCGGCCCGGCCCGCTTTTTATGCCGCCAACAGCTTCAGGGTTCCGCAACAACTAATCTGTTATCCTTGGGTTCCAATAAACAATCCACGGAGTGTTGGTGAGCGCGTTCGCCTGTTCGTAGCGCTCATTCTTAAGGTTGCTGTGGGCACGCCCGTTGGAGACCCTGTTCTAGCGACCATCTTCGTCCTCAAAGGTTGATGGTAAATTCCGCGAGGCTCGGGCTTCGCGAAGAAAGCTTGGGAGACTTACCTTCTATGAAAATTAATCTGCAGAAATTAGTCTGGTGGAGTAGTGTGCTCGGAATCGCTCTCGCCACCATCGCTTTACCCACAAGATCGGCCGCTCAGGATCAAGACGATCCGCCGGGCCGCGTTGCTCGCCTGGGTTACCTGCAAGGCTCAGTTTCATTCGAACCTGCCGGGGAAACGGACTGGGTTGGAGCAGTTCCCAACCGTCCCATGACCACCGGCGATCAACTCTGGACTGACGATGGATCGCGCGCCGAAGTGCAGTTGGGATCGGCCGTAATCCGCATGGCGCCCTTTACCGGCTTTTCTTTTCTGAGTCTCGATGACAATACGGTTCAGATCCAGCTCACCTCTGGCGCGATCAATGTGACGGTGCGCAGACTGGGGGAAGATGACGATTTCGAGATCGACACGCCGAACCAGGCGTTTACGATCACGCAGCCCGGGCACTATCGTGTAGAAGTAGGTGAAGATGGGAACAGCACGATCATCAGCGTCCGCGAGGGTGACGGCGAGGCCGATGGTGGTGGCCAGAGCTACGAGTTGCGCGGCGGACAAAGAGCCACGCTCAGCGGCACGGACTCGTTGTATGCAGATATCGAAGGGCTGTATGCTCCCGACGATTTCGATACCTGGTCGCAGGGCCGCGATCACCGCTACGATTTTTCGCGTTCGGCGCAGTATCTATCGCGCGATGTGGTCGGGTTTGACGATCTCGATGACTACGGCGATTGGCGCGACGATCCCAGCTACGGACACGTCTGGTTTCCCAACCGGGTCGAAGGCGGATGGGCACCTTATCACACCGGCCACTGGGTTTGGATTTCTCCGTGGGGATGGTCTTGGGTTGATGACTCGCCCTGGGGCTATGCTCCGTTCCACTACGGTCGATGGGTGAGTGTGGGCGGACGGTGGGGCTGGGTTGCAGGGCCGGTAGCAGTGCAGGCTGTTTATGCGCCCGCGCTAGTGGTGTTCATTGGTGGCGGTCCAGGTGGCTTCGGCGGCAATGTGGGATGGTTCCCACTGGGTCCGCGGGAAGTTTATGTGCCCTCGTATCATGTGAGCGAGGCGTATGTGACTCGGGTGAACGTTAGCAGCACCACGGTGAATGTCACTCAGGTAACCAACGTTTACCGCACAACCATCGTCAACAACACCACCACGAATATCACCAACATCACATACGCCAACCGCACCGTTCAGGGCGCAGTGGTGGTGGTTCCGCAACAAGCATTCGTGAGCGCACAGCCGGTAGCGAAAGCATCCGTTACGGTGAGCGCACAGCAGATCGCCTCAGCACCATTAAGCGGGCGTGTTGCCGTCGCTCCGACTCGTGCGAGCGTAATGGGAGCAAAGGCGGCTACTGCGGGCCATGTGGCCGCGCCTCCGGCGGCAGTTGCTAGCCGGCAGGTTGTCGCTAAGAAGACGCCTCCTCCCCCGCCAGTGCCGTTTGCGAAACAGCAGCAGGCTCTGGCAGCGCATCCGGGACAACCGTTAGCGAGGAGCGAAGTGCAGACGCTGCGTCCAGCGGTTGCGGCACGGCCGGCAGTGAAAGTAGCGCCTCCCGCGAAAAAGGCAACGCCAAATGTGGGACATCCGGCGCCTGCGAACCAGCCCGCGAATCGGCCAGGAAATCCTCCGGCTGCGAAGCCCGCTGCGGCAGCTCCGGCTCAACCGAAACCGAGCGCTCCGCCCGCGAAGCCCGCTCCGGCAGAGAATCATCCGGCGCCGGCACCACCGAGCCGACCGCAGCCGAGCCAGCCAGCTCATCCTCCGGCGGCGCAGCCGAAGGCGCAACCCGAACCCGCGCGGTCGGAAGCTGCACGGCCAGAAGCTGCACGGCCAGAAGCTAAGCCTCAACCAAAGCCGAGCGAACCGGCGGCAAAGCCTGCACCTCCGGCAGCCCAACGTCCGGAGCAGCGCACGCCTCCTCCGGCGGCGAAGCCTGCACCAGCTCCGCCCAAGCAGCAGGCCAAACCACAAACACCTGAGCAGAAAAAACAGGAAGAGGAACAGAAGAAGAAAGAGCAGAAACCTGAGTAAAGGTTGAATTGCAGCTTATGGGACTTGAGCACCCTGAGATTCTCTCAGGGTGCTTTTTTATAGTTCTCGCGGTTGTGTATCCCGCCCTTTGCAAAGAACGCAAAGGACGCGCCGCCCGCGATTAGAATGCGGTTTGGCTGATGCGTTTACTCCTCCGTTACAAAACCAGCTTGTCTAACTTCTTTCCAGAGCGCCGGAGACAAGCTCTCGTTCAACACAATGCTCCTGATTGCATCCCAAGGAATCATCATTGCCTGCACTGGAATTGACGGATTTGCTTCCGTCTTCCCACGATTCATCTCAACCCAAAACCCCCTGTCATCTCGTGCGTCCAAAACTGTCGCAGCAATTATGTGGCTATCAGCGTCTTTAGGAATTTCGCGGCCTTCGCGGGCGAACCTCTCACGCCGCGAAGATTAATCCATTCCCTCGACACGACAACAGCAACGTGTTCTCCCCTCTTAATATCCACACGCGCACTCTAGCACTTGAGAGAAAGCGCAGTGTTTACAAGTAGGGAACGCAACAGCGGGCATATAATGAGTGAACATCACTTCACAAGCTAAAGCGCCCTGACGGGAATCAGGGTGTTACACCTTTCATGCGACCAACCGACGCAGACAAGCGGGAGCGTCGGAATTTATAGGTTCAGACGTTTGGTATCGTGGTAATCCTGATTTGCTCTTGCGTGATATTGTTCCCATCTCGAAACTTCGCGTAGCCGTCTAAATTCACCATCATCCCTTTCTGGAATTTCCCAAGCTCCTGTTGCGTGATCTTCTGTTCTATCGTTTTGGCCGTAAGCTCGAACTTGTCCACTCGAAGTGGCTCACTGTGTTCACAGGTAATACGAAGGCCAGTGGTATCCGTCAAGATGATACGAATGAAGATTAGTTCGGTCGGCTCCGTACTAAGAACATGCAGGTTCACTAAAACTGTTCCGCCCTCGGTCGCGCGATTCAAGGAAACCGCGATTCCTGGTGAAAAGAAAAATGTTCTCCGTTCCTCTTTTTTAGTAGCTTGCGGCAGATCGTTCGACCCTTTTCGCAGGAAAATCCCCCAAATCACAACTACTGCCCAAATCACGCCGATAGACAACAGAACGAAACCTAGAATCCTGTGCCTCAGTTCATCCGAACTGGCCGTTGTCCACCCATACCACACCGTAAAGATCACTCCGTAAGGTATTCAACACTTTTTCAGCCTTGCTCAGAATCATCGTGGGAACCTCAGATTCGTGCGTATTATAGTCGCACATCTCTACGCCATCGCTGTGTGCCCGCGGGTGACCTTTGAGACTTTGCATAGAAGTCGGCTCGGCTACAATCCACAGCCTACTGTGGCATCTGACCTTGCGCTTCACGCAAACTCACTTCATCATTGCCCAAGCAAAGGCCGTATAGACAGCCCGCACAACGCGGCAACCACCGAGAGAAAAGCGGGGCATAACTTCTTTGTTTCACATATTTTGATATCTAAGCTCTTTAGACCTTCGGATTTAGGAGGAATTTCTTGCTAACCCGATGATTCCAATCACAGCGAAGGTGTAGGGGTACCCAGATTAGCTTCAGCGCGACATGCTAATGGGACCCTCCCAGGCAACCCGACCCGAATTTATATCGAGGAGAACTCCACAGATCGAATGAGCGTTGTGGGCTCAATCGGAAGTCAAAAGCAGCGGACAGGGTGTCCGCTCTACACGAGCAAAATCGGTGGCGGCACTTACTGCAGCGCGTGGCTTGAGGGACCGGAGCCCGTCGCTCCGCTGATGTTGTAGCGTTTTAGTTTGCGGTAGAGCGTGGCGCGGCTGATGCCGAGCATGCGGCCAGCCAAGGCTTTATCACCTTTGACTTGCTCGAAGACGCGCTGGATGGTGGCGCGTTCGATGTCTTCGAGGTCGGTGGTGGAGAGTGGCATCGTCGCCGATCCATCACCTGAACTCGCGCCGGAATTCGATTCGGCAGAGGCGGCGAGGTCGGAGACTAATTCGGCTACGGATGATAAAACAGACCGGGATGAGGACGAATCCAATGCTGCGATTGAAGGAGGCAGATCGCTGAGGTCAATCAGATTTCCGTTGCCGAGGGCGACGGCGCGCTCTACACAGTTTTCCAGTTCGCGTACGTTGCCGGGCCAATCGTAGTTCATGAGAGCTTTCATGGCGGCGCTGGAAACGTGGAGATCGGTTCCGGGAGAGTAGCGTTCGCAAAACCAGTTCACGAGCATGGGGATATCGCTGCGGCGCTCGCGCAGAGCGGGGACGTGAACGGTGACGACGTTGAGGCGAAAGTAAAGATCTTTGCGGAAGGTTCCGTTTTTGTAGGCGGCTTCGAGATCGCGGTTGGTGGCAGCGATGACGCGCACATCTACCTTGACGCGCTGATTGCTGCCCACGGGACGCACTTCTTTTTCCTGCAGCACGCGCAGCAGCTTGGCTTGCAACTCGAGCGGCAGCTCGCCGATTTCGTCGAGAAAAACCGAGCCAGTATCGGCAGCCTGGAATAATCCTTCCTTGGACTTTAGTGCACCGGTGAAAGCTCCTTTTTCGTAGCCGAAGAGTTCGCTTTCAATCAGCGTAGGCACAAGCGAACCGCAATCGACGGCGACGAAGGGACGGTTGGCGAATGCGCCGCGAAAGTGAATGGCGCGGGCGATCAGTTCTTTGCCAGTGCCACTTTCGCCGGAGATGAGAACCGAGGTGCGTGTGTCTTTAAGACGCGAGGAAACGCGCAGCACTTCCTGAATCTTCGCGGACGAGCCGATGATGCCATGCACGGCAGTTTCGGAGTCGGTACGCTGGCGCAGGAATTCGTTTTCCTCTACCAGGCGAACTTTCTCAGCCATGCGGCGCAAGAACAGCCGAAGTTCTTCGAGCGGAGAAAACGGCTTGGTGATGTAGTCGTAGGCACCGAGCTTCATGGACTGCACGGCGGTTTCGATGGAACCGTGTCCGGTCATGAGTGCGACTTCGGCGCGCGGGACGAGCTTCTTCACCTTCTCCAGGAATTCGAGGCCGGACATGTGTGGCATGACCATGTCGCTGAGAATCATGTGGACCGGTTGCTCTTCGAGAAGAGCGAGAGCAGATTCGCCGCTCTCGGCTTCGAGGCAAATAAAACCTAAAGCTTCGCCCACGGTGACGCAGAGTTTGCGGATACTTTGATCGTCGTCGACGACCAGCAGACGAATGCGAAGGTCTTCCCTGTTCAGATCTCGGTTTAAATCTCGATTGAGATCTCGGCTCAGGGTTGTCTTGCTGAGAGGAGGTTTGGCGGAAGTTGGAATCACCGGGCTTTCCCCATGGTTTTTTCAACGGCTGAAATAAGATCCTGCACGCGGAACGGCTTCTCCAGATAGAGTGCGCCGATCTTGCGCAAGGTGGTAACGGTTTCTTCGTTGGCGTAATCGCCGGTAATGATTACTACTTTGTCAATAAGATCGGGACGGTTGGCGGAAATCCAGGAATGCACCTGAGCGCCGTCGACGCCACCGGGCGTGCGCATGTCGGAAACCACGCCCAGAAACTGGCCTTTTTCCAGCAGGCGCAGGGCATCGGCGCCGGACTCGATGCACACCACGCCATAGCCGTTGCGCTCAAGCGTGGCGCTCACCAGGGACATGATGGAGGGCTCGTCTTCGATCAGCAGGACCGGCAAAAGGGTTGGTTGAATGGCGGGGGTTGTCATTTTTGTATCACTCCTGCGGCCATGCCGAGAGAGGCCGTGTGGGATGCCTGGGGAAAGCGAACGATGAAGGTAGCTCCCTGCCCGTCGGTATTGTTGTGGCAGAGAATCTCGCCGCCGTGCTCCTTCACAATGCCATAACAGATGCTGAGGCCGAGGCCGGTTCCCTTGCCGACCTCTTTGGTGGTGAAGAAGGGATCGAAAATGCGGTCGGGATGAGAGATGCCGTAGCCGTTGTCGCGGAAGGAAACTTCCACGGCCTCGCCGGCCTTGGTAGTCATGATCTCGATGCGTGCGGAGCGGCCGACGTCATGCACGGCGTCGTAGGCATTGTTCAGGATGTTGAGAAAAACCTGCTGCAGTTGGTGGGCATCGCCGATCACTTCGGGGAGTTCCTCATCCAGGTGTTCGACAATATCAACACCGTGACTGTTGAAGTCGTAGGAGCGCAGCTGGATGGTCCGGCGCAGGATAATGTTGAGCTGGACGGCATTGCGCTGCGGCGGCATCTGGCGCGCGAAGCTGAGCAGGTTCTGCACGATCTGCTTGGTGCGCTGCGCTTCCTGCAGGATCACGCGCAGATCCTTCCGCGCACTCTCTGGAATTTCGGGATTCTCCATGAGGAGGTCGGCGAAGCCGAGAATCGCGGTTAGCGGATTGTTTACTTCGTGTGCGACGCCGGAGACGAGTTGTCCAACGGCCGCCATTTTTTCGGCGTGAACCAGTTTGCCGCGCAGTTCGGCAGAGTCGGTGATGTCGGTCATTACCACGACGATGCTATTGATGTTGTCCTGCTCGTCGCGCATGGGACTGAGGTTGACGGAGAACTGGCCGGCGTGACCGTTGCCGCGCATGATCTGCAGTTCCAGGTTATCGACCTGAGTGCCGCTTAACGTGGCTTGCAGCGCATCCGCCAGCGGACGAACGTAACCGGGAGCGGCCAGCTCCAGCAGAGGACGACCCAGAAGTTCTCGCTGCTCAAAGCCAGCTTCATACCAGCGGCGGTTAGCGTAGCTGACCAGTCCGGCCGTATCGGAGACCAGGATGAGACTCTGCGTGTTGCTGAGAATTTTCCCTGAAAAATCACGCTCGCGCTGCAGTTCCGATTGAAAGGTATGCAGGCCGGTTACATCGAGCATCAGGCCGCGAATCTGCAGCAGGCGTCCGACATGGTCGTACATGCCGAAGGCATTGATGAGGACATAGATCGGGGAACCGTTCTTGCGGCGGAGCGTGGCCTCAAAGTTGCGCATGTGGCCATCTTTTTCCATGGCCTCGGTGTGGCTCGCGCGCTGCTCGGGAGAAAAATAGATTTGAGTGGGAATATCCACCTGCAGGAGTTCTTCCCGGCTGGAGTAGCCCAGCATCGTCACCAGTGCATCGTTGACTTCAATGAAGCGGCCCTCGGGTGTGCTGAAGAACAGTCCTTCCTGAATGTTGTCGAACAATTCGCGGTAACGGCGCTCGGCCTCGCGGCGGTCGGTAATGTCTTTGAGCACGTGAATGGTTTGGAGCCCCTCGCCGGAAACTCCGGGCACGCGAGAGGTGGAAACCAGAAACGTGCGGTCCAACGCAGGATGGACAAACTCATCGCTGCCCTCGCCCATGGAGCGGCAGAAGGGGCAGGAATAAAGCGTGGATTCGCTGGTAAGGGCCAGGAGCGCGCGCATGTTTACGCCGATCAGTTCGCTCGGCGCAACGCCAATCATGGCGGCTAGCGAGCGGTTGACGCGTAGAACTTTGTCGGTTTCATCGTGTACAACGATCAGATCGGTGATGGCGTCGAAAATTTCCAGCCAGTGCCGGTTGGCCAGTTCGATGCGGGTGAACAGGCGCGCATTTTCGAGAGCCATGGCCGCGTGAACTGCAATCGCCTCCAACAGGTCGCGATCCTCAGCCGCAAAAGGACGGGAACGGCCGGAGAGGCAGAGCAAACCAGCGAGCTCTCCATTGGAACCGGGCAGGCGCGCCACCACGCAATCGCTCCAACCCAGACTTGAGGCCAACTCCGAGCCCAGCAGATCAGCGGCGGAGCCAGTGACGATCGCATCCGGGCGCTGGGTAATCAATTCAGAAAGAGCATTCGCGAAGTTTTGCTGCAACGCGCGATCTTCACTATTACTATTGTTGCGGATAGAAGCTTCGCCCTCGGAGTGAACCTCGAGTTTGCGATCATCGCTTAATCCCGGTGGAACTCCGGCAGACGCGGGCAGGGGATGCAGCGCAACCGTCTGGAATCGTCCATCCTGAAACAGAGCAAATGCGCCAGCATGAGCTCCGCACAATTCGACGGCACGCTCCACAAATTTGCGCGCGAAGTCCGGAACCCGCAGCAAGCCATCAATCTCGCGCGCCAGTTGAATCAGCACATCGGAGCGGTGGCGGTTCAGTTCGGACTGATGCAGATTGTGCGCGACTTCGAGTACCACTGAAACCTGCGCGGCCAGGGCCCGGGCACGGCGAATATCCTCTCTGGAGATGCCCGCATCGTTGAGGCGGTCAAGGACGCCAAACATACCGAGCACCCGTCCATCGGCTCCTAACAATGGCACGGTGAGTAACTGTTTTGCCTTGTATTGAGCAATGACCTCCAGATCGACGTCGGGAACCTGTTCCAGATTGTCCGACCAGAAAACTTCTTTGGCGCGCAGAGCGCGCGTTGCCACGCCCTCGGGAAAAATAGTATCGACCCGCCGCCGTTCACCATTTTTAACGCTGTAGCGCACGTGAAACTGCCCGTCTTCGAGGAGCGCGATGAAGCAGCGGCCAAAGCCGAGAAAATCAGCGGCGCGGACGACGAAAGCCTGCAAAGAATGTTCGAGGTCGCCACTTGAGCTGAGTTCGGAAGAGATCTCAAGCAACTGATGTAATTCCTGTGCCTGAGCCTGGGCTGTTGTGGAAAGTTCGGCGTGCGCCACGGCAACTGCACCGAAGCCGGCAATCGCCGATAGCAGAGATTTCTCCTCGGCGGTGAAGGCACCTTCTTCACGCGGATAAACCAGAATCGCTCCCTGCGTCCGCGCGGTGCGGAAGGGCGCGGCAATCACGGTTCCAGCCGGCACCAGGCTGCCGAGCGAGTGCTGGTCATTACCCATTGAGACCGTGATGACTTCTCCGGCGGCAACCGCACGTTGCGCGAGATCGGCGGCAAAGCGAATGGTCTGCCGATCATGCGCAGCCCGGAACGAATTTGCGAGTAGTGGAGTTTCGGCGGACACCGCGCGCAATTCGAAGGGGCCATCGCGGCGCAGCAGCACCGAGACCAGGCGCGTGCGCAACAACAATCGCAGCCGGTCCGCAAGCGCCTCAATCACTGCATCCACGTCGGGAGTTCCGTGCAGTGTGGTGGCGACTTCTGCAAGGATTTCCGCCCGGCGGTGCTCCTCCCTCGATACTTCGCCCAGCCGGGTCGCTTCCAGCAGGCTGCCCAGTTGTCCGGCCAGGATGGTGGCCTTGGCGACCAGGTCGGCGTTAAAAAATTCCTCGTCGGAATCATGCAAAAACGTAACTGCGCCGATTACTTCATCAAAGACCACCAGCGGTGCGGCCATCAGGGAACGAGCATTAAATTGCCGCGCTAACGGGAAGCTCGCAGATTGCACGTGATTCACAAAGATAGTCCGCCGGGAGCGCACGGCATTGGCTGTAACCGCGCTGTGTTGAGGAAGCAGGCGCAGGCCGATGAAACCCTCGACCAGCTTGCCATCTGCCTGTTCTCCGACAAGTTCGTCGCCAGACTGGCGCCGCCAGAAATAAACGCCGGTGACCTGAAAAAAATCGCGCGAGGCGCGGCAAAAAAGTTGGATCAGCGCGGCGGAATCAGAACGTTCCGCAGCCTTAGCTGCGAATTGCAGGAGGAGCTTTTGAAAAGCATCATCGGAATTGTGCGTGGGAGAATTAGGCATGGGGCGACCGTCCAACGAGGGCGTCGAATTGCCTCCGGCTACGTTCAGAATTTCTCCCGCCGACACAGGATTTTCGCAGTTCTCACAAGTGATTGAAACTAATGGAAAAGTATCGTGCCCATCTCAATTTGAGTCAAGAGAAATGGGTAAACAGGGTGCCCAGGTGTGAAATCCCGAGAATTATGAGGGTTTGGTCTCTCACTTTGAGATTAGCTCACACCGGACGGCGTAGATGAGACGGCACTAATGCCGATGCGAAAGTGAGAAAAAGAGTGGAGCTTCGAGTTAAGTCTTTGTTTTTGCAGAGACATCTCGAAAGTGACTTTGGTTTTTGCGGAAGGCCACGCATGGCCCCGGCGTTGCTCCAATGGCATCGCTAGCATTATTGCCAAGGAGGAACTGTGTCTTTGCGACGGATGGGAACGTTGTTGGCAGTGACAGCAATTGTGGCGGGAGCGGGGGTTGAAAGACTGCCAGCACAAGCGGCGCAGCCGAGTGAAATCGTACGCCGGGCCAAAAGCAAGGTGCAGCCGGATTATCCGGATCTGGCCAGGAAGATGAATATCACAGGTTCGGTAAAGATTGAAGTTGTGGTGGCTCCAAACGGAACGGTGAAGGACGCAAGGATCGTGGGCGGGCACCCCGTGCTGGCTACAGCGGCACTGGAAGCAGCCAAGAAGTGGCGCTTTGAGCCGGCAGCGGCGGAGAGCACGGGCATCGTGGATTTCAAGTTTGAACCTCATCAGTAGAGCGGGAAGCGGACGAGGCGGCGGGAGGAATGGCATGACGATCGGCAAGAAGCTTTATCTGAATTTCGGAATCATCCTCAGCATGGTGGTGGTGCTGTTTCTGGTGAACCTGCTGGCGGTACAGCGGGAGCACGCCGCCAAGGCTGCGGCCACGGCCTCGATTGAACTAACGGATGCCACCAATGAAGTGCGCTTTCAGATGATGCAGAACCGCCTCTACCTGAGCAATTACCTGCTGAGCGGCGACACACGTGAAGTCGACCGGATGAATGACGGTCTGCGTACGCTGGCTGAAAAGCTGGAGCAGGGCGCATCTTTGGCCAATTCCGAGCAGGAGCGGACCTCGCTGAACAAGGTTGAACAACTCGAACAGGCGTGGGGCAAGGAGTTTGCCCAGCCGCTGATCGAGAAGCGCAAGGACGTGGACTCAGGCAACGCGACGGTCGCGGAATTGCAAATTTACTATTTGCAGAAGGACGCTTCTTCGTGGGTAAAGAATTCAACGGATGCGCTCGATCTGGCCGATGGGGAAAACCGGAAACTGGTGGAAGCGCGGCGAAAATCCGATGAGACGGCGAGCACGTGGACGATTCTGGCCTCTCTAGTAAGCACATTATTTGCTTTGGGCTTAGGCGTGGTGGTTGCTTTCACCACTGCCAAGTCGATCACTGAACCGCTGACCAACCTGATGATTGTCTCCCGGCAGATCGGCGACACCGGCGATCTGGAACACAACATTGATGTGAAGCGCGATGACGAGATTGGGGAACTGGCGCGGGGCTTCGCCAAGATGGTCATCTATCTCAAAGAGATGGCGGGAGTTTCCGAGGCGATTGCCGGGGGAGATCTCACAGTTGAAGTTAAACCACGCTCCCCGCACGACACTCTGGGCAACGCCTTCGCGCGCATGGTGGAGGGTTTGGCCCGACTGGTGCGCAGCGTGCGCGATGCTTCGTCGCAAGTGGCTAGCGCCAGCGGACAGGTGGCCAACGCCTCCGATGATTCCGCCAAGGTTGGCCTGCAGGCTTCCTCGGCTATTGATGAAGTCACCAGCACGATGCACGAGATGAGCGTGAACGTGCAGAACATGGTGAAGAGCACGCAGGTGCAAGCGTCGAGCGTGAGTGAAACTTCGGCATCCATCGATCAGATGGTGGCTTCTATTCAGCGCGTGGCCGATACCGCCAAGGTGCTGCTCGATATTTCGAACCGGTCGCGCGAAGAAGTACACAGCGGAATTTCCACCATGGAAAAGGCCACCGACGGCCTGAACCGCATCAACGCAACCATCAACAGTTCGGGAGAAATCATTGGAGCGCTGGGCCAGCGCGCCGACGACATTGGAAAGATCATCGAAGTCATCGACGATCTGGCCGAACAAACCAATCTGCTCGCGCTGAATGCCGCCATCGAAGCGGCGCGCGCCGGCGAGCACGGACTGGGCTTTGCAGTAGTCGCAGATGAAGTCCGCAAGCTGGCGGAAAAGTCGGCGCAATCCACCAAAGAAATTTCCGAACTAATTCAGAGCATTCAGAAGGAAGCGCGCAAAGCCGTCGAAAACATGGATCGCTCGACCGGCATCGTGAACGAGGGCCTGGATCTGGGCGGCGAGTTGAATGCGGCGCTGCGCAAGATCTCGAACGTGGTCACCGAAGTTTACAAGTTCGCGCAGGAGATTGGCGCGGCCACCAACGAACAGTCTCACGGCTCGTCACAGATAGCACGGGCTACCACCCGGCTGAACGAAATCACTCACGAAATCAATTCAGCGGTGGAAGAACAGGCCTCCGGAGCGCAGGCCGTGGTGAAAGCCATGGAGCGGATGCGCGAACTGGTGCAGCAATCGACTTCGGGATCGACCGAATTGGCGGCTTCTGGCCGAGCAGATGTCGAAGATGTCGCGCGGCCTGCTTGAATTTATGGACCGTTTCACTCTGGGTGAGTCGTCCTCGCCGTCGTCGCGGTTCGCCGATCTCGACGACAGGCCGCAGCATGTGCGGCGCGCCAGCGCAGGATCCCGCAATTAGCGGGAGTGGTTCAAGGACCAGCGATGAATGACGAATTCCATATCGTGGGCTTCCAGATCGGGCGCGAGACTTATGGCGTGCCCATCACCTCGCTGCACGAAATCGTGCGCGTGCCGGAGATTACCGCCGTGCCCGATGCACCGGATTATCTGGAGGGCGTGATCAACCTGCGCGGCAAGATCGTCTCGGTCATGGACCTGCGCAAGCGCTTCGGCGAAAAGCAGGCCACGCTCAAGAAACGGAACCGGATTCTGGTGGTGGAGCACTCGGGCAGGCTGGCCGGACTGATCGTGGACTCCGCCACCGAAGTATTAAAGATTCCCAGCAAAGACGTGGAACCTTCACCCGCTGCCTTTCAGGAAGGTGGGCTGAACTGCGTCACTGGGTTGGGCAAGGTGCAAGGCCGCCTGATCGTATTACTGGACATGACGAAGTTGCTGGCCCCGGCAAGCCTGCTGCAGGAAAGTGCGAAGGCGGGAAGCAAAGCTACAAAAGCGGATGCGCGGGGAGCCGCGGCCGCCAAGTAATTCTAATCTCGGTTTGAACACTAGTGGAAACGGTATGAGCGACGCACGCGAGGAACGAGAGAACGCATGAGCACATCCGGAGCGGCACCGGCTCCTATCCTGACAGAAGCGGAACTTAAACTTCTGCAGGCGCTGGTGTATCAGGAGTGCGGCATGCACTTCGACGAGCGCCGCACGCATTTTCTGCAGGATCGCCTGCTGCGGCGGCTACGGGAATGCCACGCCGATTCCTTCTACTCCTACTACCGGCTGCTGATCAGCCAGGAAGGTAAAGGAGAGCTGGCCAAGCTGGTGGAAAACCTGACTGTCAACGAAACCAGCTTTTTCCGGCACAAGGCGCAGCTCGATCTGTTCCAGAAATACGTGCTGGAGAACATGCTGAAACAAAAACAGGCGCATCGCGAATATTCGCTGCGCGTATGGAGCGCCGGCTGCTCCACTGGACAGGAGGCATATACGCTCGGCATGATGGCCGCCGATACGCTGGCTTACTACTACCTGCGCAATCCGCTGCCGGTGGAGATGTCTTTGCCGAAGCCGCTGATTCCTCCGCCGTGGCGGGTGGAAATTCTGGCCAGCGACATCAGTTACTCCGTACTTCGCACGGGACAGGAAGGCGCTTACAGCGAGCATCAGATGGCGGCAGTAGATTACACCTTCCGACTGCGATACTTCGATAAAATCGGCGACCGCTATGCGGTGAAAAAGTCGCTGAAAGAGATGGTCCACTTCGATTTTCACAATCTGAAGACCGAGTACCTGCCGCAGCGCAACGATGTGATTTTCTGTCGCAACGTGATGATGTACTTCGACGAGGCAGAGCAGAAGCGGCTAATCGAAAAGTTTTACCGCTGCCTGAACCCCGGCGGCTATTTGTTTGTAGGCCACGCGGAGAGCCTGCTGGGCCTTACCGAGAAGTTTCACATGGTGCACCGCGACAGCGGCACAGCTTATCAACGGATTGAGGTGCGAGAGTGACGAACCCTCCCGATGAGCGCGGCGCAGAACTGCAGGAGTTGTTTTTTGAAACTTCGCAGGAGCTGCTGCAGGCATTGAACGATGAATCTCTCAAGCTGGAGAAACATCCTGGCGACGAAGAGATTGTTCGCTCGATCCGGCGCACCGTGCACACGTTGAAGGGCGACTCGGCGGCTTGCGGGCTGCGCGAGTTGAGCGAACTGGCACACCAGTTCGAGGATGCGCTTTCGCTGGATACCGCCGCCAGCCATGCGGCGCTGGCGGAAATTGCCTTTGCTGCTGCAGACGTATTCGGCGGAATGATTGCCGCCTACCATGCCGGACGCAAAATGCCCGCGACCGAATCTCTGCGGAAAAGAATCAACGAACTGACCTCTGCGCCCGCAGTCAAGAAATCCCGCCGCAAGAAAAAGTCCGCAGAGGCTGCACCGCAATCGGGCAAAGACTGGACAGATGCCGAGAAGCGCACGCTGGCTCAGGCGCAAGCCTCAGGCCTAGCCATCTACGACATCGCGGTAAAAATCGATCCCCACTGCACCATGCCGATCGCCGCACGGCAACTGATTCAGAACGCGATCAGCAGCATCGGCCAGGTTGTGGTGATGCGTCCGGATGCGAAATCGCCAGCCGCAGTGAAGCAGGTTGAGTTTGTGGTCGCCAGTTCGCATACGGAAGAGCAGATCGCCGCCAAAAGTCACATCCCCACGATAACGGGCGAAGTCAGCATTACTTTGATCGCTGCGGCAGCGCCGCCGAAAAATTCTGCAATACTGGCAACGACGGCTCCCGAATCTCCGGCTGATCCATTTGAACCTTCTGCAGAAGAGGCTTGGACCGCGCCAGCTTCGCTTGAACCGGCTCCAGTCGAGACGCAAACCTCAGCTCCAGAATCCGCGCCCCAGGCAGTCGCAGAAAACATTTTGCGCGTGGAAGCCGGCCGCATCGACAGCGTTTTGAACCTGGTGGGCGAGCTCATCATCGGCAAATCGATGTTGCAGCAGGCGCTCAACGAATTCGGCAAGCGCTATCCCAAAGATCTATTGCGCGGCAAGTTTGCCGACGTCATGGCTTTCCAGGCGCGGGTGCTCAACGACCTGCAGCGCTCGGTCATGAAGATCCGCATGGTACCCGTGGACCAGCTATTGCGCCGCTTCCCGCGCATTGTGCGCGATGTGGCGCGGCAGTGTGGTCGTGAAGTGGATTTGGAACTTAGCGGACAGGAGACCGACCTGGACAAAGGCATTCTCGACGCCATTGCCGAACCGCTTACGCATCTGGTGCGAAACGCCGTCAGCCACGGCATTGAACCACCCGCTGAGCGTGTGCGTGTGGGCAAGCCAGCGCGGGGACATATCCGGCTGCATGCGCTTCATCAAGGCAATCAGGTCGTAGTCGAGATTAGCGACGATGGACGCGGCATCGATGCGCAGAAAATTCGCGCCAAGGCTTTGGAATTGAGAATGATCTCGGTGGAAGAAGCCGCGCGCTTGACCGAAGCCGAGACGCTGGAACTCATCTTCCGGCCGGGATTCAGCACGGCTGAAGAGGTCACAGAAGTTTCCTGCCGCGGAGTCGGCATGGACGTGGTGCAGAGCGTGCTTCACCGGTTGAAAGCCACGATTCACATCGAGACTCGACCCGGCCAGGGAACCACATTCCGCATGAAGCTCCCGCTCACGCTGGCCATCATCAAAGCTCTGATGTTCTGGGTGGAGCGGCGCCTGTATGCCATCCCGCTGAACGCGGTGAACCAGATTGCACGCACCAACGAATCCGAAGTTCATCAGGTCGATAACTACGAAGTTCTGCAACTGCGCAATCAGGTGCTTCCTCTGCTGCGGCTGGGCCAGCGGCGCGCGGTCGAGGGGGACGGAAAAGCAGACAAGCTGTTCGTTCTGGTCATCACCGTCGGCGAAAGAAAATATGGACTGATCGTCGACGCGCTGGAAGGCGAAGAAGAACTCGTAATCAAAGCGTTGGACGACCACACTTTCTCGACAGACCTGGTGAACGGAGCTTCGATCCTGGGAGATGGGAAGGTTGTGCTGATTCTGAATCTGCCCGCCGTGGTAGAGCATGTCTCGCGATCGCGTCCTGAAGAAGCGGGTGTGGCGAACTGTGGCATATTGCTGAACCATGCCGACCGCGCGCGGCTCGCTCTCGGCACAGCAGGAGGTACGGCGTGAGCAAGAAAGTTCGAGTTCTGGTGGTGGACGATTCCGCCTTGATGCGGAAGATGATCCCGCAAATGCTCGAAGCCGATCCGTCGATCGAAGTGGTAGGCACAGCAATGGACGGAAACTTCTGTCTTAAGAAGATCGAGGAGTTGCATCCCAACGTGGTCACGCTCGATCTGCAAATGCCAGGGATGAACGGCATCGATACTTTGAAAGAGATTATGCGCCACCATCCGCTGCCGGTCATTGTGGTCAGCTCCCACAGTACCGAGGGCGCTTCGGTCACATTGAAGGCGTTGGGCCTCGGCGCTTTCGACTTTGTCACCAAGCCGCAGGACGCTTCCGGGCACATGGCCGACACCACGCGGGAGTTGATCGCAAAGATCAAGGCGGCAGCGGTTTGCAAGATGGTCCGGCCGGGACTTTTGCGGGCAACCCCAGAACCTGTGGAGAAGATTGCGGCTGCGAAATCCGCGTCCGCCCCCACCAAGACAGTGGCTATCGGAATCTCCACTGGAGGTCCGCAAGCTCTCGAATTTCTGTTGGCCCAACTGCCTCCGGACTTTGCCGGAGCGATCCTGATCGTGCAACACATGCCCGAGGGCTTCACGGATATGTTTGCCCGCCGCCTGAATGAGTTGAGCGGACTGCGGGTGAAGGAAGCCCAGTCCGGCGACATTTTGCAGGCTGGGCGCGTGCTGGTTTCACCGGGAAGCCGGCATATGAGAGTGAAGCGCCTTCCCATGGGTGATGTGGTTGTGCTCGGTGACGACGCCCCCATCAACGGACACCGGCCCAGCGTGGACGTTCTGTTCAACAGCGTGGCTGAAGAATATGGTCCTCTCGGGGTTGGCGTGTTGATGACCGGGATGGGTGAGGATGGTGCCCTGGGTTTGGGCGCAATGAAAAAATCTGGCGCCATGACCATCGCGCAGAACGAAGAGTCTTGCGTGGTTTTCGGCATGCCGAAAGCTGCCATCGAGCGTGGCTATGCCACGCGGGTGGTAGGGCTGGACGTGCTCTCGGCAACTTTGCAGGCGTTGTGTGGCCGCAACAATGGCCAAGGGGCGGAGAAAGCAGTCCGCGCCGGGCGTTAACCGGGCGTTAAAACGAATTTGCTGACGCAGGGTGTGTGACCTGCGTCATCTGGCAGGCGGGCGACCGCCGTGGTGGAATCTAGAAGGGGAGGTATTTATGGAGCAGTTTGCACCAGTAAAACGCAGCAAGGACGGCCAGCCGATCCGCTACTTGATCGTGGACGATTCCGTGTTCGCGCGCAAAAATCTGGCCCGCATGATCGAAAGCTTTGGCGGGCAGGTGGCGGCCAGGCCGGCGACGGTTTGACGGCGATCAGCGAATTCGATCGCACTCATCCCGACATCGTGCTGATGGACATCACCATGCCACAGATGGAGGGCATTGAGGCTGCAGAAAAAATTGTGCAGGCTCATCCCGAAGCGCGCGTGGTCATGGTTTCCTCCGTTGGCTATCAGGAAAACATCGTGGCCGCATTGCAACGCGGTGCGCGCCATTTCGTGCAGAAGCCGGTAAAACCGGAAGTGCTGTACGAGGTCATCAAATACGTGCTTGGAGAAGACGGAGCAGTAGCGACTGCGGCCGGCGCGGGGGTCTAACCTCATGAAGATGGATCTGATTCAGCCTTTCATCAACTCGGCAGACGCCGTGTTGTCACAAGGTCTGTCGGGTACCACGAAGGTGGGCTATCTCTCGATGGAGGAGGCAGGCTACCGTCGAAAAGGGGTAGCTGGCATGGTGGCGCTTAGCGGCGACATCGAGGGCCGCATCATCCTGGACCTCGAGCCGCAAACCGCGGTGCGCGTGGCCAGCCACTATGCGGGCGCCGACTTGCCCGAATCCGATGCGCTGATTAAAGAGACCATCTTCGAACTGGCGAACCAGGTCGTAGGCAACGCTGTGTGCGCGCTGAACGATCAGGGTTTCCACTTCCGCGTGCATCCTCCACTGCTGGTTACTTCCGAAGAGGGCGCCAAGACCAGCGAAGACGTGGAAGCGCTTGTGATCTGCTTTGAAACCTCCCTGGGCAATGTGTTCATGAATGTTGCCCTGCACCACAACAAGCGCCGCATGTCGGACCACGCGAAAATTGGGGCTTAGCCATCCAGCGTTTTCAACGCGCACTCTCTACGCTCATCCTGAGTTTGCGTATCCCATCGTGAATTTGGTGTGCGTTGGCACCTCCGTAGCCCAGAATCAAACCACCCCTCGCCGGCGGTTTCGAATAGCAACTGGATAACGGCATAGCACAAACGCCTCTCTTCGCCGCCTCCCGCGAAACTGCCACGTCATCGATGCCGCGAGGCAGCAGTGCCAGCAGATGCATCCCCGCTTCGGCGCCCACGACCTCCAGCATGTCTCCCATTTGTGCTTGAATTGCATTCACCAGCGCGCTTCGCCTTTTCGCATAGAGCATCCGCATCCGGCGTATATGGCGGGCGAAGTCTCCTGCGCGGATAAATTCGTTCATAACTGCTTGATACAGAGTTGAAGAAAAAACATCGGCGGCGTCGCGAGCGACCGCAAAAGCGGATACCAGATCTTTTGGAATGACCATGTAACCCAGGCGCAAGGCGGGAAACATGACTTTGCTGAACGTGCCGACATAAATGACTCTCCCGTCTGTGTCCAGGCCTTGCAGAGATGCGATCGGGCGGCTTCCAAACCTGTATTCGCTGTCGTAATCGTCTTCAATAATCCAGCCGCCGGAGCGCGCCGCCCAACTAAGAAGCAGCATACGGCGCGAAGCACTCATCGTCGTACCGATGGGATATTGATGCGATGGCGTGACATATACTGCGCGCGCGTCGCGGCCTCGACGACAGTGAGAGATGACCTCAGCAACATTCGTCCCGTCGTCATCCACTGGAACTGGAATCAATTCAGCTCCGGCCATCATGAAGACCTGGCGCGCGCTGGGATAGCCCGGTTCTTCCATCCAGACCCGGTCTTTGGGATCCAACAAAACCTGGGCGGAAAGCTGCAGCGCTTGCTGCGACCCCGTCGTCACTAGAATCTGCGACGAGTCGCAGCGCACGCCGCGAACTGTGCCCAGATACTCCGCGACGGTTTCGCGGAAGGGCAAATATCCCATGGGACCGCCATAGGCCATGATGCCCCGTGACGGCTTTCGAGCATGCCGCGCCACCAGCTTTGACCAGATGCCGATCGGAAAGTGATCGAGAGCGGGCAGGCTTACTCGAAAAGCACCCAGGTTGTCCAACCAGGTCTGTGGCGGCACCTGCGCTAAGGCAAGCCCACGACGCGACATTGGGCGCGGACCCGGCTTCCCTTCTGGTTGCTGAGAACCCTTTCGCGCTTTCTCAGCCGCTGGCCGTTGGGCGTCGTCCGGGATGGAACGAGCCACACACGTACCCGCACCAACAAAGGTTTCAAAGTAACCTTCGGCCAACAATTGCTCATACGCGTTCAGGACGGGGATGCGCGAAATCTTCAGTTCAGCGGCCAGGGCTCTGGTGGATGGCACTCGCTGTCCAGGCCGCATTTGACCGTCAATAATCGCCCTGCGAAACCAGCTATACAACTGGCGATACATTGGAGTCTTGCCGCGGGAGTCGATCCCGATCGGCGGAAGGAAGCTGGCGGGAAGGCGTTTTATCTTCATCTGGATCTTTCATCTCGATCAAGTGGACATTAAAAGTGGCTATATCGTAATACATCAGAGTGGCTATTGTTATCGACCACTGTACAAACTAGTTTTTATGCCATGAACACACTCAAACATCTTCGGACGTCTCTTATGGTGTGCAGCCTAGTTGCTATCTTGCAGCCGGTTCTAGCACTCGCGCAAAATTCAGACTCATTGAAAGCCGGCGTTCAACAGACCGCAGAACGCGATGGGCAACACGATTTCGATTTCGAGATCGGGAGTTGGAAGATTCATCTCAAGAAGCTGCTGCATCCTTTAACTGGCTCTACAACGTGGGTGGAGTTTGACGGCACCTCCGTCACCAAAAAAGTTTGGGATGGCCACGCTCAGATAGAGCAGTTCGAAACCGATAGTGCAGTTGCCGGCCACATCGAAGGTCTTACGCTGCGCTTATACGATCCGGAATCTCACCAGTGGCGCCTTTACTGGGCCAACAGTAAGACCGGAATCCTCGACCCGCCCCAGATCGGCGAGTTCAAAAATGGACAAGGCGAGTTTTACACCCAGGACATTCTCAACGGGAAAAGCATCATGATTCGATTTCTCTGGACGAACACCACCACGAATACCCCCCACTTTGAACAGTCTTTCTCTGAGGACGGTGGCAAGACCTGGGAAGTGAACTGGATTACGGATCAGACAAGGGTCGGCGATGAATCGGGCGAATCGCACTAAACTGCCGTACGTGATGCAGGAGGCTTTTGAGGGAAGGCTTTCAATGATCATTGAAATGCGCACCTACAAAACCAAGCTGGGTACGCGGCGCGCAGTTCCTTGAGATATTCCGATCGAAGTCGGTGCCAAGCGCACTTAGAAATCGGGATGAAAATATTGCGCCCATTTCCTTCGGTCGAAGACCCTGACACTTTCTTCTGGATGCGCGGCTTTCCCGGCCTGGCCTCGCGCGAGCCGATGAAGGCAAAGTTTTACGAAGGGGAACTTTGGAAGGGCGAATTGGAAAATGTGTTGTTGCCCATGCTGGAGAAATATGAAGTCGTGTTGGTAGAAGACACCGAAAACTTGGTCCACTGGTAAGGTTGTGCAACCATCTAAGGAAACGGCAGAACCGAGTTTGTCTGCGCAGAGCCCTCGCCGGAGTCGGCAATTTTTCTCAACTCTGGATATTTCTCGATTAAAGTAGGCGGAGCCAGCACTCTCTTGCCGCTCAACATGGCTTTCAACTCCAGGGCATTCACTCCCGCTTTGCCCTCGACACAGTTGTTGGCAATCACAAAAGTAGTTTGCGCCTGCTCGGCCACGCTCTCGATTCTTTCCTTCCAATCTTCGAGCTCGTGTTGGTTGTAGAGATAGTTGTAACGGTCGTTGCGGTTGTCGGAATCGAACCACTGCTCGTAGTTGCGGCCATGGAGGCGGATGTAGCCGATCGCACCCGTAACGTGTTTGGTGGGCGCGAGCGAGTTGCCGAGCTGCGGCTGATCGATATTGCAGAAGCCGACATTTTTCTGTGCGAACCCGGCCAGCGTTGCGGCATCATTCCAACTGGAATGCCGCACTTCTACTACACGCGGATATTCGATGAACTGCCGTAGCAGACGGTCGAGATATTCGCGGTTCAGCGAAGTGTTCTTAAATGACAACGGAAACTGAATCAGCAGCGCACCCAGCCGTCCTTCGCCGGCAAGGGCATCGAGCCCCTCGCGCGTGCGCGCTTCGTCTTCGTCCGTAGGACGGATAGACGCGGCCGAAGTGGGCCCCATCACTGAAATAGGTGAGTGTGTAAACGCGCGATAGAGCTTTGCCGTGAACAGAAAATTCTTATTCACAGCTGCAACCTTGCGACACCAAAGCTTTGCCCACTCCGGTTTTAGCGGTCCGTAAAAAGAAGTGTTGATCTCCGTGGTGTCGAAGAAACGGGCCAGATACTCCAGCGGATGCAACTTGCGGTGCGACATGCCCAGAGGGTAGAGAATTCCTTCCCAGTCTTTATAAGACCAGCCCGCCGTGCCGATGCGGATATTGTTTGAGTGAGCTAGAGGCAGGCGAACTGAGGCTGAGGATTCCATAGCTGGAAACCGCAGACGGAAGGCAAGGCAAGGTTAGCACAGGGGAACTGTCTGATCACCTCGAACAGGTTCACGTCTAAGATCCCAAGGGTTACTTCAGGATAGAAGGAAGATCGCGGGCGCCGTGCAGGATTCGGATGATTTGCAGCGGCTTCTTTTCTGGATCGTAAACGATGAAGTAGTTCGAGTAGGGATGCACGATCCAAAAGCGAAGAGGTAATGAAGTCAAATCCTTACGCGCGCGACCAGCGAGAGGAGACTCCTCAAGGAAATCGCATGCGCTGAATATCGCCGTTTCCACGCGATCAGCGGCATCCAAATTGTCCCTCGCGATGAAACTCCAGATGTCGAGGAGGTCTTCTGCGGCTTGAGGCGTGAACTGATAGCGGTCATCCTCGCTGTAGTTCGTCGAGTTTAGCTCGCTTCAATTCCTTGAGCCTTGCGCGAACTTCCTCCGGTTCGAGCAATTCGCCGCGCCGGGCGGAGGTATATCCCTCCTGGATTTTCACTTCG
Organism: uncultured Acidobacteriaceae bacterium; assembly: GCA_963838015.1. GTDB lineage: Bacteria > Acidobacteriota > Terriglobia > Terriglobales > Acidobacteriaceae > Sulfotelmatobacter. The sequence goes on from CAWIPG010000006.1 coordinate 526,397, forward strand.
ATCTCTTCTCGATTCGCAGCCAGCCATGCTTCCTGTTCGTGAAGTATCGAGACAGCATGCTCGACGTATTCGTCCACAGTCTCGTAAGCGCCGCGCTGGACATCCTGCCGAATCGCAGTTTCTAGTTCGGGCCGAAGGCGAATTTCCATTTCCGTATTCTACCGCTTCAGTCCAGCGACAACACCACCCAATACACACCCGTGGGATAAGTCTGGGTGCGCGCGTAGCACGTGCCCACAGAGAAGCTGCGTAGATTGTGGCTGGAGAGTACGTGGTCGGCATTGGCAGGTAGCGTCTCTGGATGCAGGCTGGTGTATGTCAGCACGGTATAGCGCTGGGCGAGTTGATGAATGGGGGAGGTGCCGAGTTTGTCCGCTTGGGCCATGGAGCAGGCCGCTTCGTCCGCGGCAGGAAGATCCTGGCGGGCGAGATCGGGCTGTTTGGCTTGATGGCGCGCATGCGCCACCGTGGCCGCGACTCGATCCTTTACTTCCGCGGCGGAATAGTTGGGGAGGGCGTGGCCGAAATCCTGCACGATGTAGAGCCGGTCTCCGCTACGGACCACGCCCAACCCGACCACGTTATAAGCCGGGTTGAGCAGGTTCGCGCGATGCGGAGGGGAAAGCATCAGATGTTGTTGGGCGTGCGCGGCGTCGAAATCGAGCGCGACATTCTCACCTTCCTGATCGAGTTGCGTGCGAGTAGCAGCTGCCAGGCGTTGGGGTAAAGAAGGTTCACCTTCAAATTGATGCGAGAGCTGCCGCTCCGCAAACATTGTCTCCGCGTGAGCGCGCGCGGCGCGGCTCAGGCCGGCATCGAGTGTGAGCAACGGAGCGCCGGATTGCACTCGGGCCTGATTTGCTAAATCCAGAAGCTGGTGTTCGGCCTCGGCGTCGTAATCGTTAAACGGAATATTGGGAGCAGTTGCCGAGGCGGGCTTTAGAGTTGCGGGTTGCCGCTGCGCTGGCTCCGCACTTGCTTCGGCAGTCCCATCGTCAATCCCGTCGGAAGACGCCATCAATCGAGACGATGGCTGCACCGCTGCGGCGCCGATCACCAGGAAAAGCGCCATGGCGAATCTTGCACCGACCGCTCTGCTGCCTGGTCTTCTTCTCGATGATTCAGAGGCCCTTAGCATGCGCTTGTGCCTACGCAACTGATCCTGGGAGGGATCGAAAGTCGGCTCAAACTTGCTGCTGGTGCTACGCTAGAACCTGAAATCGGGCGGGAGTAATTACCTTCGTCTATGGAACTAGGGATCAGTGGGGCCATTGGCCTGTTGTTTGGCAGTTTGATTGCTTGGCTCGTGCTGCGCTCGCGCACGGCGGGGCTGAACGTGCGTTTGTCCTTGATGGAAAAGGAATTAGCAGCTGAAAAGGCCGATCTGGCGCGGCTTCAGCAGGCTCACACCGAGTTGGTGGCAGGCAAGGCCCGTGCAGAATCCGCTCTGGAAGCGGAACGGAAGACCAGCAACGAAAAGATCGAGTTAGTCACCCGCGCCAGCGAAGACTTGCGCAACGCCTTCAAAGCCATGGCTTCGGAGGCGTTGAAGAGCAACAATTCGTCCTTTCTTGTGATCGCGGAAGAAACGCTGAAGCGCTTCCAGAGCCAGGCCAAAGGCGATCTCGATGCTAGGCAAAAAGCGGTGGCTGATCTGGTTGCGCCGGTGCGCGATTCACTGAATAAAGTGGATGCGCAGATTCAGCAGATGGAAGTGGCGCGAGGCGATGCTTACGGCGAGCTGCGGGCGCAGGTGCAGTCGCTTATCGGCACGCAAAAAGAATTGCAATCGGAGACTGGAAATCTGGTACGGGCATTGCGCACCCCTAATGTGCGCGGGCGTTGGGGAGAGATTCAATTGCGGCGCGTGGTCGAGATTGCGGGCATGCTCTCTTACTGCGACTTCACCGAGCAAGAAACTGTGACGACAGAGAGCGGGAGGTTGCGTCCTGATCTGGTGGTGAAGCTGCCCGGCGGCAAGCATGTGGTGGTAGATGCGAAAACGCCGCTGCAGGCCTTCCTCGATGCTTTCGAGACGACGGACGAAGAAGCCCGGCGGGCGTGCCTAGCCAATCATGCGCGGCAGGTCCGCGATCACATGAACACCCTCAGCGGGAAGAAATACTGGGAGCAGTTTGAATCTACGCCGGAGTTCGTGGTGATGTTTCTTCCGGGAGAAACGTTTTTCAGCGCTGCTCTGGAACAGGATTCCAGTTTGATCGAGCACGGAGTTCTCAACCGTGTGATTCCCGCGTCGCCGACCACATTGATTGCATTGCTGAAGGCGGTCAATTACGGATGGAATCAGGAAAAGCTGGCGCGCAACGCGCAGCAGATCAGCGCTCTCGGCAAGGAACTGCACGACCGCCTTCGTCTTCTCGCCGGACACATTACCTCAGTCGGCACCGGACTTGACCGCGCCGTGGAAGCCTATAACAAAGCCGTGGGCTCGCTTGAAAGCCGCGTGCTGGTTTCGGCGCGCAAATTTTCCGAACTGGGCGCGTCGGTGGCTGAGGACATTCCGGAGCTCGAGCCCATCGAGACCACGGCGCGGGCTCTTTCGTTTGATTGGGACGAAGCCGAACCCGAAGCGCCAGAGGATGAACGCAAGGCGGGCTGAAAATCACTCAGCACAAATAAAAGAATTCTTATCCTTCAAAGCATTCCCAAGGTAATTCCCATCTTTCGCGCGCCCATAGCGGACGCTTCTACAAAGTACGAATGGGGACAGTTGCGCCTATCCTACCAGTCTCTAGGAAAAGCAAACGCCTACTATCCACCTAAAGATTGCCCCAGTTCCGCCGATAGCCTAATTGAAGAGGCTGCGTCAAAAAGCGCCACCGCTCCCCCTCGTTCTATCCCTCTTCACGAAAGCAATGCGGCAAGGAGTCATCCTGGTGGTGAAGCGTGCCACGGCATCTCGCCTCGTCAAAGCAGGGATTGCTATCCCTCTGGCTGGAAGCTCGCTCTGGGTGACCGCACATACGGCCGCAAGCTCGATTACCCCGTCCTCTGATTTCATGCCGCACGGCTACTGCTATTTGTGGGATCCATGGATCGTTTGGCTGCATGTTATCTCGGATGGCCTGATCACGCTCTCCTACTATGCCATTCCGGTGATCCTGATTTATTTCATTCGCAAGAATCGAGATCTTCCCTTCAACCTCATTTTCTGGATGTTCGGGGGATTCATCCTGGCCTGCGGCACTACCCACCTGATGGAAATCTGGAACGTCTGGCACGGCAGTTACATGTTGGCGGGGATAGTAAAGGCAGCGACGGCAGCAATATCCGTGGTCACGACGGCGATGCTAATACCCTTGGTCCCCAAGGCAGTGTCGCTACCCGGGTTGCAGGTCGTGAACCGCAGGCTGGAAGAGAAAATCGTCGAGCAGGAGAGGGCCGAGAGAGCGCGGGTTCAGGCCCGCAAAGAACTGGCCGACCAAAAGTTCGCGCTGGACCAGCACGCCATCGTTGCCACCACCGACGTTCAGGGAACCATCACCTACGTCAACGACAAATTCTGCGCCATCAGCAAGTATTCGCGGGACGAACTGATCGGCCAGAACCACCGCATCCTCAACTCCGGCCGCCATTCCAAGGAATTTTTCCAACGGATGTACCTGACCATTGCGAACGGCCGGGTGTGGCGCGGTGAGATTTGTAATCGCGCGAAAGATGGATCGATTTACTGGGTGGATACAACCATCGTTCCCTTCCTTCAGTCCGATGGAAAGCCACGGCAATACATGGCAATCCGCGCGGATATCACCGAGCGCAAACGGGTGGAAGAAGTTCGCGAACGTCTGGCGGCCGTTGTCAACTCATCCGATGACGCCATTATCAGCAAAGATCTGAATGGGACGATCAACGCCTGGAATCGCGGCGCCGAGAAGATCTTCGGCTACCCCCCGGAAGAAGCCGTGGGCCAACCCATGCTGATGCTCTTCCCGCCAGAACGGATCAACGAGGAGGCCGACATTCTGGGGCGCATCCGCCGCAGCGAGAGCATGGAACATTTCGAAACCATCCGCGTGCGGAAGGATGGCACAAAGATTGACGTTTCTGTGACCATCTCGCCGATCCGGGATAGCAGCGGCACGATTATCGGCGCCTCGACAATCGCCCGTGACATCAGTGAACGTAAACGGACTGGACAGGCGCAGCTACTTGCCGAGGAGCGCTACCGGCGCTTCGTGGAGCGTACGGCCACCGGGGTACTGCGCAACACTTTGGACGGCCATATTCTTGAATCGAATGACGCCATGGCCCGGATGCTGGGATATGACTCTCGCGCGGAATTTCTCTCCCGGCCAACGCCCGAGATCCACTACCTCGACCCGAGAGAACGCAGGCATCTAGTCGAGCTGCTTCAGAAAAACAAGGCGCTTAACAACCATGAAGTCTGTTTTGTGCGAAAGGACGGCAAACCACTCTGGGTGGTCATGAGCCTGGTATTGGTGAAGGACGAAGATGACGGCGACGTTATCGAAGCCACCGCCATCGACATCACGGCACGCAAACAGGCTGAACGGCAACTGGCCGAACAATCGGAGGAACTGTCGCGGCAATCGGAGGAGCTGCTGCGCTCACAGCGGGCGATGGAAACCCAGAAGCTCATGCTGCAGTCTGTTCTGGACAGCATGCAAGAGGGGCTGGTCGCGGTCGATGAGACGGGAAAATTCATCATCTGGAATCCTGCCGCCGCTAAGATGCTTGGCTTGGGCGCGGCCAACCTGCCCAGCGCGGAATGGAGCTCGCACTATGGCCTGTTTCTGGAAGATACGGTCACACCTTTTCCCCCCGATCAGCTTCCACTGGTCCGCGCCATCCACGGTGAGTCGAGCACCGCGCAGATGTTTGTGCGTAATTCCGAACTCGACCAGGGGACATGGATTGAGGTCGGCGGTGGTCCCTTGAAAGACAGCGATGGCGCAATACGGGGCGGCGTAGTGGCCTTTCGCGACATTACGCAGAGAAGAGCCGATGAGCGGGAAATCCTCCAGCTCAACGAAGAACTCGAAGTGCGGGTGGCACAGCGTACTGCCCAACTGGAAACCGCCAACCACGAGCTGGAAGCTTTTACCTATTCCGTTTCTCACGATCTGCGCGCACCGCTCCGGCACATCGGCGGCTTCTCAAGAATTCTGACCGAGGATTTTGGCCCGGTCATGGCGCCAGAAGCGCGCCAGCATCTGAAGCGCATTGAAGAAGGTACGCACCGTATGGGATTGCTGGTGGACGGGCTGCTGAATCTGGCGCGGATTGGGCGACACGCGCTCAAACTCCAATGCGCCAGTCTGAATTCGATGGTTGAAGAGGTAGTTTCGCTGCTGCAGCCGGAGACTGAAGGCCGGGCGGTTTGCTGGAAAATTGCGGAATTTCCATCTGTGGAGTGCGATCCAGTTCTGCTCAAGCAAGTTTTTCAGAACCTGATCGCCAATGCCCTAAAGTTCACCCGGACCCGCGAGCAGGCCGTCATCGAAATCAATCACCGGCAGGAAAACGGGGAGAGCGTCATCGCCATCCGCGATAACGGTGTGGGCTTCAACATGAAATATCAAGACAAGCTCTTCGGGGTTTTTCAGCGGCTGCACCGGGCCGAAGATTTTGAAGGCACGGGCATTGGCCTGGCTACGGTGCAACGCATCATTCGCAAACATGGTGGCCGGGTGTGGGCGGAGGCAGAGCAGGACAAAGGTGCGTCCTTTTACTTCACTCTTGGAGCCGTCAAACCGACCGAAGACCGCCTCATGGCAGTCACCAACAAAACCCTTGCAGCAGGAGTTCACCTATGAACCCAACTCAAGTCGACATTCTTCTGGTCGATGACAGTCAAGAAGACGTGGATCTCGCCCTGCACGCTCTGCGCGGCGAGAACCTGGCCAACTGCATCTTCATCGCACGTGATGGAGAAGAGGCGCTGGATTTTCTGTTCTGCACCGGGCCGCATACCGGGCGGTCGTTTGACGATCCTCCAAAGCTGGTTCTGCTGGATCTGAAGCTTCCGAAAGTGGATGGAATGCAAATCCTCCAGAAGATGAAAGGCGACGCGCGGACCCGGACGATCCCCGTGGTTTTGCTGACTTCGTCGCGGGAGGAGCAGGACCTGATTCGCGGATATGAACTGGGCGTCAACAGCTACATCCAGAAGCCGGTTGACTTCGGCGATTTCCGGAAAGTGGTGAAGTTGCTGGGGCTGTACTGGATGCTCACCAATCGGGCTCCAGTAAGCAATGGCGAGACGAAGGGGGCAAGGCAGACGCAATGAGCAGCACCGGAACCAAGCTCGAAGCGGTCAGTTCCATACAGCCCCAGATCAAGCTGTGCGCCCTGCTCGTGGAAGACAATGCCCTCGACGCCGCACTGGTAATCCGGGCGCTGTTCAAGGACGGCTTCGATGTGAGTGCCGACGTGGTACAGGATGAAGCCGGCTTCACCAAGGCGCTTCACGCCAAGTGTCCGGAGATTGTGCTGGCCGATTACAACCTGCCGACCTGGAAAGGCCTGGAAGTGCTGAAGGTACTGCGCCGCGAGTGCCTCGATATTCCGATGATTTTGGTCTCGGGAGCGCTCGGCGATGTGACGGCGGTCGAGTGCATTAAGCAGGGAGCCACGGATTATGTGCTGAAAGATGGTCTGGCGCGCTTGCCCGAGGTGGTGCGCCGTGCTCTGCGGGAGAAAAACGAGCGCAGCTTGCGCCGTCAGATGGAAGAGAACCTGGCTAGGAAAGCGGAGGAACTGGCGCGTTCCAACGCCGACCTGGAGCAGTTCGCCTATGTGGCATCCCATGATTTGCAGGAGCCGCTACGCATGGTCGCGGCCTATACCCAACTACTCGGCGAACGCTATAAGGGCAAACTCGACGCGGATGCCGACAAATTCATCGGCTATGCCACCGAAGGAGCCACCCGCATGCAGGTCCTGATTCAGGATCTGCTGGCATTTTCACGCGTAGGCCGAAACGGCGGATCCGGCGAACACATCGAGTGCAGTGCGGTGATGAAAGATGTTCTGCAAACCCTGGCCACCAACATTCAAGAGAACGGCGCGGTCGTCACTTATGGGGAGCTTCCTGCCGTATGGACGGACCGAACCCAGATGTCACAAGTTTTTCAGAATCTGATCGGGAACGCCCTTAAGTTCCGCGGAAGTGATCCTCCGGTAATTTCGGTGCGGGCGGAAAAAACTGGCCAGAACTGGCTGTTCAGCGTGAGCGATAACGGAATCGGCATCGCGCCCGAGCACGCGGACAATATTTTCGTAGTCTTCCAGCGTCTGCACGCGCGGACTGAATATCCAGGCAACGGCATCGGCCTCGCCATCTGCAAGAAGATTATCGAGCGCGCGGGCGGCAGGATCTGGGTGGAGTCACAGGCCGGCTCCGGTTCCACTTTCAAATTCATTATGCCTATCCACAATGCTGACGAACACGCTTCCGATCAACCTGCTCCCGATGAAAAGGAAAAGGAAAGAAAAGAGGCGAAACCATGAAGCCTGTGCCTGCACTTCTCATCGTGGACGACAATCCGGCTGATGTGGGTTTGGCCCGCGAAGCGCTGGCGAGGTGTGCGTATAGCGGCCAGATCGACAGCGCGGGAGACGGCGTAGAAGCAATGGCTTTTCTGAACCGCCGGGAAAAATATGCCAGCGCGGTCCGCCCCGATCTGGTGCTGCTGGACCTGAATCTGCCCAAAAAAGACGGCCTCGCGGTATTAGCCGGGATGAAGGCAAACCCGGAGCTGCGCCGCATCCCGGTAGTGATCTTCAGCACTTCGCAGTTGAGCAAGGACATTACCCGCAGCTACGAACTGGGTGCGAACTGCTACGTCAACAAGCCGGGCAACCTGACCGAATTTTTTTCGGCAGTCAAATTGATTGAAGAATTCTGGTTTGGCCCGGTGAAGCTGCCGCCACGAGGAGAACAAAAATAATGATTAATCAACAAACCACGCAAGTACTGCTCATTGAAGACAATCCGGGAGATGCGGATCTGGTACGCCTGCGACTCGTTGAAGGAAAATCTCCGGTGGATGTGAACTGCGTGAACCGGCTCTCCGATGGCCTTGCCTCCTTGACCAGAGAAACTCCCTCAGTGGTGTTATTAGATCTGAATCTGCCTGACAGCCACGGCGCGGAAACCTTTCGCCGTGTTATGGAACACTCTCCCAACGTTCCAGTGGTCGTGCTTTCCGGCCAGGATGACGAAGCGTTGGCCATGAAGGCTGTGCACCATGGCGTGCAGGACTATCTGGTCAAAGGCAACATCTCCAGCAAGCAACTCGAACGCGCGATTCGATATGCAGTGGAGCGGCAGGCACTGCTGCGAGCTCTGGAAATCACGCAAAAGCAACAACTTGAGTTTAAGAATCGTTTTCTATCGCATGTCTCGCATGAACTGCGCACACCCCTGACCTGCATTCACCAATATGTGTCCCTGCTGGTAGATGGCTTGGCCGGCCCGTTGGCTCCCGACCAATCCGACCATCTGAAAACAGTCCTGAAAAGCGTAAATCAGTTGCACGCCATGATTCGCGACCTGCTCGAGGCCACGCGCGCCGAGAGCGGCAAGATGCAGATCGAGCCCCGCTGCATTGCACTTGGCGAACTGGTACAGCAGGCCGTCGCCATGTTGCGGCCCACCGCCGACGAGAAAAAGGTCGGACTGGAAATCGGGCTCGACCAGAGGCTGCCGCTAGTGCATGCCGATCCCGACCGCACTCTCGAAGTGCTGATCAATCTACTGGACAATGCCATCAAGTTCACCCCGCAAGACGGGTCGGTCATGGTGCAGGCCAACGTGGTGGACGCTGACCCCGACTTTGTTTACGTTTCGGTCAGCGATACGGGACGCGGCATCAACCCGGAAACCAAGACGCTGATCTTCGACCGCCTCTACCAGGACGCCGATGCAATCGACAACAATCGCTCGGGTCTGGGACTGGGACTGTTCATCTGCCGGGAGATCGTCCGGCTCCATGAGGGACGCATCTGGGTCTCCAGTGAGCCGGGACAGGGCAGCACCTTCACCTTCACGCTGCCGGTTTACTCTCTGGCAAAACTGCTGACCCCGGTCATTACGCACAAGGAACTTCTGCGCCCATCTTTTGTGCTGGTGCGGGTCGAACTCACGCCACTCTCGAATCCTCCCCGCGGCAACTGGAAAGAGACCTGCCGGCAGTGCCTGGAAACCATTCGCCGCTGCGTCTATCTCGATAAGGATTTAGTCCTGCCGCCGATGGGAACTTCGGGAGCTGCAGAAACCATTTTTGTCGTCGCATCCACAGATTTACAGCAATCTGAGGTGATGACTGCCCGCATTCGCGAGCAACTGGCGCGCGTAGCCGATCTCAAAACTAAATGCGCCGTCACTATCACTACGCTTCCGATTGAGCTTCCGTCCGATAGCCGGAGCGGAACGCTGGAGCAGCAGGTTCAGACGGTGGCTGGCAGCATAGCGCAAATGATTTTAACGAGCGTGGACCGGAAACAGTCATTGACCGGAAAGAGCAAAGACATCAATTAATCAACTCACAAAAAAGTACCCACAACCATTACAGGAGAATTCAATGAGCAGACCGAAAATTCTAGTAGTCGACGACGATCCCGACCTGGTGCGAGCCTTGCGGCTGCGCCTGAAGGCAAATAACTATGAGGTCACCACAGCTACGGACGGATATACCGCGATCGCCGCAGCCCAAAAAGACCGTCCAGCACTGATTATTCTGGACTTGGGCCTGCCGGTAGGGGATGGATTCGTCGTCCTGGAACGCCTGCAGAATAGCGATACGCTGTCGGGGGTTCCGGTCATCGTGCTTAGCGCGCGCGATCCCCACAGCAATGAGGAACGCGCCCTTAAAGCTGGGGCTGCGGCTTTCTTTCAGAAGCCTGCGGATAATGACGAGCTGATGAATGTGATTCGGGTCAGCCTTTCGCCCGGACATGCGCAGACAGCTCCATGGCCCTCTTAGACGAATCTAGGTTGTCGGGTGGGTGAAAGTATCTTTCGTTTAAACGGAGTGCGTCCCCGCGTCTGATGCAAATCGGCGCGGGGTATTTGCGCCTGTCCGTCTCGATCCATAGTTTCCCGGCCCCGGTAGCAGCCTCCCTAATGCCATAGCAAAGTCCCGTAACGTATTGCTCTACGGCCAGATACAGAATTCCACAGAAACCTCCCACAATCCGTAATCGGCGTTCGAAAATCCATCTATAATCTCCGAAGTGGCTTGTGATGTGTCACTTAGCATTACGGAAACGATAAACGACATGGCAGCGAAGTTGCTCATCGAAGATCGGCGGGATTCGATTCCCACGCCTGTTCCGCCAACAGGTTCGGGATCACCGTCGAAACCCATGAACCGGGAAAGCCAAGTCCGATTTGTTGCCGTTCTGCTGTTCTTGCTGACGGTAGCGGCAGTCGTGTTCGCCGGCTTCAATTTTGACTCGGAATGGCGGGTCGCGGTGCCCGACGATGGCGTCTGGTGGGTAGAACATGGCGGGCGTCTCACAGCTAACCGGGTCGATCCCAATGGATCGGGTGCGAAGAGCGGCATTAAGGCTGGCGACCTGCTGGTTGCCGTCAACGGGCAAGAAGTCCAGAGCATGTCGGGCCTGGAACGGCAGCTCTACCGTACCGGAGTCTGGTCGAAAGCCACGTATTCCCTGGTCCGGCAGTCGGTCCCCCTCGATTCCAGCGTAATTCTGGTTCCTGCGGATCATTCCCTGAACAGCTGGCTGCGGTTGATTGCGCTCATCTATCTGGGCATAGGCCTTTACGTGCTGCTGCGCCGCTGGACCGCGCCCGGTTCCACGCACTTTTATATTTTCTGCCTGGTATCGTTTGTTGCTTATTCCTTCAAATACACCGGCAAGCTGAACGATTTCGACTGGATCATTTATTGGGGCAACATTGCCGCTGGGGTCTTGCAGCCAGCCTTATTTTTGCACTTCGTTCTTACCTTCCCCGAGAAACGTGAATTTGTTCGTCGGCATCCCTGGCTGTTGAGCCTGGTTTACCTCCCGGGAGCGATCCTGCTGGCCACCCACGTTGGAGCTATGCAGTGGCTGCAGGCCAGCGAACGGCTGCGCTGGAACCTCGACCGGATGGAAATGTCCTACGGGTCGTTGTTTTTTCTGGCTGCCGCCTTGGTCCTTTGGTACAGCTACCGGCGCGCCAGCACCACGATCCTGCGGCAGCAGTTGAAGTGGGTCACGCGCGGCACCATTCTGGCGATCATTCCCTACACACTGTTCTACGTCGTTCCTTACCTTATGGGCTCGCTGCCGGGCGCAACCATGAAAGTTTCAGCGTTGTCGCTGGCGCTGCTTCCGCTCACCTTTGGCTACGCCATCTTCCGTTACCGCCTGATGGACGTGGACCTTATCTTCAAGCGTGGTGTGGTCTATACGCTCGCGGCAGCGATTGTGGTGGGGTTGTATTTCGGCCTGGTGGCAGGTGTGGCTGAACTAGTGCAGATGCGGAAGCCCAACGGCGGCCCCGTGGGCTTGATTCTTGCCGTCATCGTTACCGCACTGCTGTTCGATCCGGTACGCAAGTGGATTCAGGATCGCATCGACCAGTTTTTCTATCGCACCCGTTATGACTACAGGCGCACGCTGCTCGAGTTTGGACGCGAACTGAGTTCGGAGACCGATCTCAATGCCCTGCTCTCCTCGCTGACCGACCGGCTGTCACACACTCTCGCTGTCGATCGCATGGCAATCTTTCTGGCCGGCGAAAAGGCGGGGCAATTTACTTTGGCCAAGTCCGCCAGCCTGCCGGCAGCAGGCAATCTTGATCTCTCGTTCCTGAGTGCGCAGCGGCAGGAGCAGGCCGGGCACCTGTTCTTCGAGAACACGCACTTGGTACCACGCGAGACGCCGGACGCGCAACAAACCATCGCCCGCCTGGATTTGAATTACTACATTCCCTGCCACGCGCAGCAGAAGACCGTCGCCGTGCTCGGCCTGGGCAAGACCACGCAGGGCGACTTTCTCTCCAGTGAAGATATGGAATTGCTGGAAACTCTGGGTGGCTACCTCGGCGTTGCTATTCAGAACGGACAGCTCTATGCCTCACTGCAGCAGAAGGCAGCCGAATACGAGCGGTTGAAAGACTTCAACGAGAACATCGTCGAATCCATCAATGTTGGCGTAATGGCGCTAGACATGGAAGACCGCATCGAGAGCTGGAACGCGCAGATGGAAGTGATGTACGCGGTGCCGCGCTGGCAGACTTTGACCCAGCCGTTGAAAACCATCTTCCCGGCAGAGTTCGTCGAAGAATTCGTGCGTCTGAGCCAGGAGCCGGGTATTCGGAATCTGTACAAATTCCGCCTCAAGACGCCCGCGGGCGAAGTTCGCACCGTGAATGTGGCCATCGCTCCACTGGTCACGCGCAAATTCCAGGTGATTGGTCGGCTCATCATCATGGACGACATCACCGAGCGGGTTGACCTCGAAGCTCAGCTCTCCCAGGCCGACAAACTTTCGTCCATCGGATTGCTTGCGGCCGGCGTGGCTCACGAAGTGAATACTCCCCTGGCTGTGATCTCCTCTTATACGCAGATGCTCGGCAAACAACTGCAGGGCGATCCGCAGAAGTCCGGCCTGCTCGAGAAAATCACGCGGCAAACTTTCCGCGCCTCGGAGATCGTGAACAATCTGCTGAATTTCTCCCGCACCAGCGGAAGCGAAGTCGGCGATGTGGATGTGAACAAAGTGATTGCCGACACGCTGGCGCTGCTGGAGCACCAGTTCAAGATCGCAAAAGTGGAAGTACAGAACGAGCTCGCACCCAAGCTGCCTGCCATTCAGGGAAATCCAGGCAGGTTGCAGCAGGTGTTCCTGAATCTGTTTCTCAATGCCAAGGACGCCATGCCGGGCGGCGGTACGCTACGTGTGGCTACTCTCAATGGCGAGAGCGTAAGCGTGTCGGTCTCTGACACCGGAACTGGTATTGCGCCGGAGAATATTCAGCGCATCTACGATCCATTCTTTACCACCAAGACTTCGCCTCGTGAAGGCCAGGCCCGCGGCACTGGTCTTGGCCTATCCGTCACCTACGGCATTATCCAGGAACATGCGGGCAAGATTCGTGTCGAGAGCCATCCCGGCTCGGGAACGACGTTCACGCTCGATTTCCCACTGAGCAGGAAGCCGGTTCATGCTTAAAAAGAACGTGTCTAAAAAGAGCTTGTTTAGAGAGGGCATGCTTAAACAAAACGCATCTAAGCGAAGCAGGGCTACGGAGTGCAAGTCTGAGGCTTCATATGTCTGAAGGCGCAGTCATATCGCGTACGGCATTGAATGGAACACCGGGCCTGGCGGGCGCGGTGCTCATCATTGACGATGAAGCCGAAATTCGCGAATCCTTGCAGACATTGCTGGAGATGGAAGGCTTCGCCGTGGAAACAGCAGCCAGCGGAGAAGCCGGTCTGCAGCGCATCGGCGAACATCCTTTCGATCTGATCCTGCTCGACCTTACCCTGCCCGGGCGTAACGGCATGGAGATACTAGCCGAGATTCGCTCCCATGAAACCGGATTGCCCGTGATCATGATCACCGCCTACGGCACGGTGGAGAACGCCGTGCGCGCCATGCAATCCGGCGCGGCAAACTTTGTTCAGAAACCCTGGGACAACGAAAAACTTCTGGCCGATGTGCGCGCCGCTGTGGGCTGGCGCCGTGCCGAAGAAGAAAATGTCCAACTGAAGCGCGCCCTTAAGCAGCGCTACAACTTTGAGAACATCGTCGGCAAGAGTGAGCCGATGCTGAAGATATTCAACCTCGTCGCGCAGGTTGCGAACAGCCGCTCGACAGTCCTATTACAGGGCGAGAGTGGAACGGGCAAGGAGATTATCGCTAAGGCGCTGCATCTGAATTCTCCACGCCACGACCGACCTTTCGTCCCAGTCAACACCGGCTCCATGCCAACCGATTTGCTGGAGTCCACGCTCTTCGGCCACGTGAAAGGTGCGTTCACCAGCGCTATCGCCTCCAAGAAAGGCTTGTTTGAGATCGCGGATCGCGGCACTCTCTTTCTCGACGAAATTGCCACCATGAGCCTGGAGACGCAGGCCAAGATTCTGCGCGTGTTGCAAGACCGCAGGTTCATGCACCTGGGCGGAGTGCAGGAAGTTCAGGTGGATGTTCGCATTATCGCCGCCACCAACGTAGATTTACGGACACTGGTGCGCGAGGGCCGCTTCCGCGAGGATTTGTTTTACCGGCTGAACGTGATCACCATCGAGCTGCCACCCCTACGCCAACGCCGAGAAGACATTCCTCTACTTGTGCAATTCTTCCTGAAGAAGTATGCCGAAGAAAATGACCGCCCAGCGCGGCGCATCACGCCGGAAGCATTACGGCCGTTAATGTCTTATTCGTGGCCGGGCAACGTTCGCGAACTGGAGAATGTAATCGAGCGCGCTGTCGTTCTGTCTTCCGGAATGGATATCACCATCGATCTGCTTCCTGACAATCTGCTGGGCCGCGGATCGTCGTTCACTCTGCATGATCCTCCCGCGGATGCGTCGCTGTTTGAAATTGTCGAAGATGTGGAAAGGCGCATCATCACCGACATGCTGGAGAAATGCAACTGGAACCAGACCGAAGCCGCGGAGCATTTCAAGGTGCCACTTTCCACGCTGAATCAGAAAATCCGGCGGCTGAACATCGAGATCAAGAAGAAAATGCGAGGGTGAAGGACGTTGCACTTAGGGCCTCCTCGTATCTTACGTATCCTCGCCTAACTCTCATCTGCACGAGACTCCAACTCTAATTACAGAATTCACTGCACCCTGTTGCACAGGGTGTTCAGCATCGTAAGACACATGACAAATCCTGGAGACCCAAACAAAGAGCGATATTCCAAGGTTTCATCCGCGACCGATCCAGCGCAGGTAAATCGGACAATATTCGACCTCAAGACGGCGTTACAGGAGAAGATTCAGCATGAGCAGCAATGGATGGCGTTGTGCGAACGCGCAGCCGTTGAGAAGGATCCGAAAAAGCTGCTGGAACTGGTAAGCGAAATCAATCGCCTCTTCCAATTTAGAAAAGAGCACTTGGCAAAAGCTCCCGACGGAGACCCGCCAGGTAAATTGCTTAGATAATATCGAACGCGTCCCTTGGATACGGGTCTACGTGAAACGCTGTATGGCTTTTTCGGAGGTGATTCCGCCATCCTCGAAGGATGCCGTCGCGCCGCTTGGAGGATCGCATACGTGAATTGTGTGCCAAGGTGATTGTCGCGCGGGAGGAAGAAGTCGGTCCCGCGATCACAGAACTCAAGGCCGCTCTTCACGAACACAATGCACGCCTCAGAAAACTGGCAGCATCCAAACTTACTCGCCTGGAAACCTCCGATAGCAGGTATCTGCGTTAAGGCTCCGGCAAGTTACGCGTCTTCCATGAAGGCTGGTCGTATTCTCTGCTATAGTTCGAAAAAGCGCGGCATCCCATCGCTACGCTTCTCCGAACCGCATGGAATTCATTTCGCCCACGGATCTCGCCAAGGAGAAAGTCCAGACGGTTCAGGATTACCTCCTATTCTCAACCCAGGCGGTCGCCAATCTTTTCCGCCGGCCTTTTTATTTCAGCGACATGGTACGGCAGGCAGATGCGATCGGCGTGGGATCGCTGCCCATTGTGGTACTCACTGGCTTTTTCACCGGAGCTGTGCTGGCGCTGCAGGCTTCCAATACTCTGGAGCGCTTCGGGTCCATCACTCTGGTGGGAACGCTGGTCTCGACCTCCATGGTGCGCGAGCTGGGCCCGGTGTTGACCAGCCTGATGGTTGCGGGGCGGAATTCGTCCGGCATGGCCAGCGAGTTAGGGTCGATGGTCGTGACCGAACAGATCGATGCCATGCGCGCCCTGGGCACCGATCCGATGAAGAAGTTGGTCACTCCGCGAGTGGTGGCTTCGGTATTCATGCTGTTCTTTCTTGCCATTATTTCTGACGTGGTGGGTTTGGCCGGCGGACTGATGGTCGCCAAGGTACTGCTCCGCCTGGATGCCCGGCAATACTGGGCCAATGCCTGGCAAGCGCTGGTGTTTCAGGATGTCTTCATGGGATTGATCAAGCCGGTTTTGTTCGGTTTCGTCATAGCGACCATCGGCTGCTTTTACGGCATGAACGCCCGCGGCGGAACCCAGGGCGTGGGCCGCGCCACCACACAGGCCATGGTGGCTTCTTCCGTACTGATTCTCGTCCTCGACTTTTTCGTGACTCGATTCCTGATGGCTGTACTCTCGTTCCATTAATCGAATGTCCGCGCCGACCTTGCCCCTCGATTCCGCTGTTGTTACAACGACAGACCCTACCACGCCGGCTATTGTGTTTGAAAATGTGGCGCTCTCCTTTGAGGACAACCACGTCCTGCGCGGCGTTTCTTTCCATCTGAATCGTGGTGAGACGAAGGCAATATTCGGCGTGGCCGGTTCGGGCAAGAGCCTGCTATTGAAGCTGGCTCTCGGACTCATCCGTCCGGACTCTGGACGCATCGTTGTGCTCGGGCAAGACATCACTCAGATGCGCGAGCAGGATCTGTTCGAGCTGCGCGGCAAGATTGGGATGGTCTTCCAGGAGAGCGCTCTGTTCGATTCCATGACCGTGCGCGAAAACGTCGCATACCGGCTCACGGAGGAGCATGGAATCTATGACGAAGACATCGACCGCAGAGTGCGCGAGGCCCTGCGCTTCGTGGAACTGGAGCACACGCTCGATCTCGACCCTGCGGAGCTTTCTGGAGGTATGAGGCGGCGCGTAGCCATCGCGCGAGCGATTATCACGCAACCGGAATTGCTGCTATACGATTCGCCGACTGGTGGCCTCGATCCGGTGACTTCGAACACCATCATTGAATTGATTATGAAGCAACGCGACGTATATAAGACGAGTGCTCTACTGGTAACTCACCGCCTGCAGGATGCCTTCACCATGGCTACGCATCAGTTCGATCAGAAAACCAACGGCATGGTCGCGCTTCCGCCGGGCCAACATTGCGATGTGCCCATGAGCTTTCTGATCCTGCGTGAGGGCAAGGTGATTTTCGACGGCGACCTGTTTCAAATAGCACACACGCAGGATGAATACATAAGGGAATATATTTCGTAGAGTTAGTCGTTTATCCCGATACGCTAAAGCAGCCGGGAGCGGGGATTGGATGGAAGAATCAGGTTTGAGCGCCTGCAGCGCGCCGGCTCGAGAACGGCATGAGCACGAACGATTTCATCGTCGATAAGACAAAGGAACGTGATCGCTTCGAGTTGGATTTAAGCGACACGTTTGACGTAAAAGCCAGCATCGTTCTCCTCATCCTGACGTTCCTCGGAACCATATCAGCCACGATCCTCACAGCGGAAAGGTTATCCACGATCGTAAAACTCGCGCAGATTCCGGTGGTTGCAGGAGTAGTGACTTCAGGGATATTTTGCGTTGTCTGTTTATGGCCTAGGGTCTATTTGCTCGATGATCTGCCCGAAACGTATGCAAATTCGCTGCCCGCACTGGGACTATCGGAGGCTGAGCGTTTCGAAAAGATCACCAGCCTGAGCATCGAGCTCGCAAATGGAAGAATCAGGCACAATCACACCCTAAACGGGATAAAAACCTGGGCGCTCAATGGTGCGTTTTGGTCCATGTCGGCCGCGCTATTTGTAGAGCTCGGTGCCGTCGCGTATATAGCTTTCGTTATCCACCCTTCTTAAAGGGCTGGTTCTGCGGAAGTGGGGGACCAGTAGGTGTTCGCTTCGGATTTGGCGGCTGCTGCTGGCGTGGATCGGACATATTGGTTCCTCTGCTTAATCATACATCCGGCGGGGCATTGTCCATAGCTCAATCAAATTGTGGCAGTGGTTCAGTTTGAACCACTACCCAAATTGTCCAATAACCGCTCGCCTACTTCCCTGCCATTAACTTCTCCACATCCTCCGCTTTCGAGGGGAGTGCCGCGCTCAACTTGATCAGCTTGCCGTCCTGGTCAACGTAGTAATCGTCCTCGATGCGTACCCCAAGGTTTTCCTCGGGAATGTATATACCAGGTTCGATAGTGAAAACTTGGCCCGGTCCCAGCGGAGCATCACGATCGGTGGAATCGTGCACGTTGAGTCCCACAGGATGACCTAAACCATGGATGAAGTATTTTCCCAGCGTATCGCTATGCAGGTCTTTGCCGTGCGTGTTGATGTAATCGTAGGCGACCTTGTAGAGCGAGTCGGGGCTATCGCGCTTCATGGTTGACTTGCCGGACTTAAAAGCTGCCTCCGCCGCCTGTTGCGCACCGAGAACAATGTCGTAAATTTCACGCTGGCGCGCAGTGAAGTGGCCGTTGATGGGGAACGTGCGGGTAATATCGGAGGCGTACATCGAATACTCGCCGGCAGCATCGATCACGACCACATCGCCGGACTTCATAACGTTGTCATCGTCGGAATAGTGCAGCACCGTGGAAAAGTAGCCGGAGCCTACAATGGGTGCGTAAGCGGGCCGCTCACAGCCGCGCTTGCCCCACTCATACTGCATGAGCGCGGAAATTTCGCGCTCGTTCACGTTCGGTTTAATGGCATGGAACGCCGCGAAGTGCGCCGCTACGGAGGCATCGACCGCCTTGCGGATCAGCGCAAGTTCTCCTGCGTCTTTAGCGGTGCGGAGCGAGTAAATCACCGGCTTCACATCCTGAAGGCCGAGAAATGAATTTACATTCTTCAAAAACTCCAGCGGCCCGGCGCTCGCCGAGGCCTGTCCGCTCGCCGCAACGTCGGTATAAACCACGGGGCGCACGCCTGAAATTGCTTGCATAACATCCTCAGGCAACTTGGTCATATCTTCCACGCGGTCAAAGCCGGTTATCTTCGGCGCTTCCGGATTCTCCGGGCCGAGCTTGGGACCGGTCCATTTCTCCTGAATCAGATTGCGCGGAGGCAGAAAGAGGATCTCAGTGTAGGAGCGGGCAGCTGTATTGCCTTTGGCCTCGGCAGCCGCCGCAATCAACAATGCTGCGCCCGGCTCAGTGAGTCCGGAGAGATAATAAAAGTTATCTTCCTGGCGAAAGCCGTAAAGATCGTTTGGTCCTTCACTTTCCATGGGCGCGAACAGAATCACGACGCCCCCGATTTTCTTCGCCAGCGCTTCGCGGCGAGCGTGATAATCAGAGTTGGGTTGGCGCTCAAGCGCCAAACTCGAATCGCTTGAGACCAGCAAGAAAAAGCTTATTAAGAAACCTGCTAGGAAAAATGAGAGCTGTGGCTTTCGCATCGTGTGATTCGTCCTTGTGGTTCTAGAATTCTGGCGAGGGGATTGTAATTGAGCGCTACAGCGAATAAAAGTTGTAGCGTCGGCGTCTCCGCCAGCAAAGCCGCAGAATTTAGACTCCCACAGGGAATGGCTTCGTGTGGGTGGTGCTTCTGAGCGATGCGCCTCCGAAACGGCCTTGCAGCAGAGACATCAATCCTGTGTACCAATAGCCGACCACAAAAAGAAGAAGAAACGGAATCGTAACGTAGTTCTCGTTCTGAATCGCATAGTACACCGTGAGCGCGAAGTAGGAGCCAATCACTAATTCGAGCCACGGCACCCAACCTAGACGCTTGCGGTACTTGGTGGCGCCCACTTTATCTCTCTTCGATTCCACGTGGTATTTAGGTGTGCGCGCGAAGGCACTCTCTTTTCCGATCAGCGCCTCAATAACGGCTTTTGTGTTGGTAATGGTCAATCCAATTCCGAGCGCCATAAGAACCGGCAAATACAACAGTGCCCGTGGCCAACTCTTGGGAAAAAGCTCGCGCTGCGAAACCAGATAGAAACTGGAAATCGAAAATGTGGAAGCCATAAACAGCGGCAGATCGATGAACAGCATCTGAAACCATCCCTGATAAAAGCGGATGATCATCGCCGGCAACATCAGCACCGAGAGCACGATCATCAGCGGATAGCTGAGGTTCGCAGTCAGGTGATACCAGGCTTCGATCTTGGTATGCAGCGGCGCATCGCTACGCAGCACGCGTGGCAAAATCTTCTTTCCAGTTTGAATCAACCCCTTGGCCCAGCGCGCCTGCTGCGTCTTGAATGCCGTCATCTCCACGGGCAGTTCGGCGGGACACTCCACATCCTGCAGGTAGATGAACTTCCATCCCTTAAGCTGTGCGCGGTAGGAAAGATCGGTGTCTTCGGTGAGCGTGTCGTGCTGCCACCCACCAGCTTCGTCAATCGCCAATAGCCGCCAAACTCCGGCGGTGCCGTTGAAGTTGAAGAAGACTCCGCTGCGGGCGCGTCCTGAGTGCTCGAGCACGAAGTGGCCGTCGAGCAGAATTGCTTCGACTTGCGTAAGAAACGAATAGTTGCGGTTAATGTGAGTCCAGCGCGTCTGCACCATCCCGATCTTGGGATCAGTGAAGTGATGTACCGTGCGCAGCAGAAAATCTTCCGGCGGCGTGAAGTCGGCATCGAAGATGGCGACGAATTCCCCCTTCGCAGTTTTCAACCCCTCAGCCAGCGCTCCCGCCTTATACCCTTCACGGTTGGTGCGGTGATGGTAGCTGATGGGATTTCCCAACGCCGCATAACGCTCAACCAAGTTCCGCGCCACTTCGACGGTTTCATCGGTGGAATCGTCGAGCACCTGGATGTCGAGTTTTTCCCGCGGATATTTCAACTTGCAAATCGATTCCAGCAGCCGCTCGACCACATACTGCTCATTAAAGATCGGGAGCTGCACGGTAACCCGCGGCAACTCCTCGAAATACGCCGCCGGTTCGGCGGTGCGCTTTTCCTTATGCTTGTAATACAGATAAACCAGAATGTAGCGGTGCATTCCGTAACCCGCCAGCAGCACGAGCACGATGAAATAAGGAATCAGCAGGGCGCGATCGAAGCCATCCGTGTGGTACAGGCCCTGAAAAGTCTTATCCAACAGATGCTGGCGGAGATAGGGCAGAACGCCCTTGGGGGCAGCCCATGCGGCCAGCGAAGACAGGATGAGATCAGAATGAAGCAAGAGGTTCGGTGAAAACCTTTATTCTACCGGATTCGGTCTACGATCATGGATTGACTATCATTTTCAGCAGCGGAAAGTCTGCAACGTTGCGGCGACTAGAGTTAGTTTGCACGAGGGACTCATAGCTCTCTCACCTCCCTTTTGCTCGCGCCGCGTTCACTTTTGTCAGCAGGTCCTGCGACATGGCCTGCACCGGGCCGGGAATTTTTACAGCTTCGGTTAACACGTCGCGCGCTTCGGTCACTCTGCTGAGCTTGGCGTAGGCAAAACCCAAACGATACAGCGCGATCGAGTACTGCTGATCATCCTGCCCTTTGAGCAGTCCCACCGCCGTTTTCAGTTCCGGAATGGCCGCTGCAGTCTTCTCTTGCTTGATGTAGGCGTATCCCACAATCGAATGCGCCGCGCCCGCCGACAGTTTGCGCGACTTGTCGGCATCCGGTGCGTCGGCCTTGGCGACCGTAATTGCCCTCTGCGCATAGGAAATCGCCTTGCCTACGCCAGCGCGTGGATCGTCAACGAAGGAACCCGCGAGCAGCAGCAAAGCAGGCAGCGAGTTGGGATTCGCGGCTAGCGTTTTCTCCCCATACGCGAACAGACGCGCCTGATCGTTCAACTGTCCCGGCCCCAGCGTATACATGGCGTAGCTTGAAACCTGATCCTGAAACGCCGAGTCCGGAAACGCGACGGAGAACTTTTCGATGGCTGCCATCCGGGTCTTCGCACTGTCCTCGCTGGCGATTACGTTGAAAGCCGCCGACTCGAGAAAAGTGCATGAGTTCTTGGCCGCACTCTTTTCATCCGCGAGTTGCTGTTTGAAAGCGTCGTCGGTCAGGCCTTCCGGCTTTGATTGCGTGTCGATGGAGTGGCAAATTTCCCCGCCCCTGGCGGCGTAATCCATTAACTTGCCGTTATCCTTTGCCTGTTGTGCAATGCTCGCCTGTGAGACAAGAATATCGAGATTCCGCGGCGACCCGACCAGGGCCTTATCTCCATACTCCAGCGCCTTGTTCAGATCTCCGGCAGTCTGGTAGGCCTGCGCAAGCTGCCAGTCTCCGTAGGCTACGGCCGCCGGATTCGAAGAATACTTCTGCACAAAATCCTGATACATGGCAAGTTTCTTGGCCGCGTCCTGCTCGTTCGAAATGGCCTGCAGATCGTGGTCTTCGGGCGTGCCCGCGGGAATCACAATAGTGTTTGTCTGCGCGATGAATTCCACCGGGATAAACAGAAAGGAGAGGAAAACGGCAACCAGCACCAGCAACGCTTCGTGGCGTTTCATCGGTCACCTCCACTGCGGATGAGAATTGGAGTTCCACTTCCAACAGCAGGCGAATCCTAGCGCCGAACGCATCTCAGTGCAAGGATGCACAGCAGAATTTTTGCACCTGGAGATATATGAAGAGTCATTCTTCCCAGGGATTCAAAACCGGTGCCGGAGTATTTGCGAAGTCGCCAACATTGCGCGATACGATGGTGAGATTATGCTGAAGAGCGGTCGCCGCCAGTAACCCGTCGATTATGGCGAGCGACCTGCCTGTGCGCTTGGCCTCGGCGGCGAGGAGTCCCCAGCGATCGGCGACAGGCTCATTCACGGGCAGAGTTCTTCCTGCAAAACGAGCCTGGAGTTCCAATGCCAGCCACGTCTCAAGGTGCGTCCGGCGTCTGCTCTGCGGCAGCCCTGCGATACCTTTTCGAATCTCTCCGAGTGTAAGAACGCTCAGGTAGAGCAGGCTTTCGTCTGCCGCTTCCATCCATTGCAAAACGCGCGGCTCCGGCTTACTGCGGACCAGTTCAGAGATGCAATTGGTATCCAGCAGGAATCCGCTCATAAATTCTCATTTATAAATTGATGTTTTATAAGTCGATGTCGCGTCCAGCATCGCGGTCCCGCTCCAGGTCGAGATCGACACCCACAAGCGGCGATTGGCGGAAGAACTGCACCAAATTTTTCGGCTGGTGTGACTTGCCCACAAGTCGGTCGTATTGCTCCTCGGCCACCATCACTACGCCCTCTTTGCCTTGCCGGGTGATGCGTTGCGGACCCTCGGCGCGCGCCCGGCGGAAGACTTCACTAAAGCGGGCCTTTGCGGTTTGAATCTGCCAGGAGTCGCTGGCATCCTGGAGCCCGACGGACGGGATGAGCGGAACTCTTCGATTGGGCTTCTGCAAAGATTTTGGCATATTCCCTCATGTATGACTAGTCTGACTAGCCATTATTTTGCGCTTTTGCCCGAAGATAAGTCAATAGAATTCCACTTCGGTCGAACGCAAACATGGCTGCGATTGAGATCGGAGGATTTGAGTTGTCGAAGAACTTATATTTAGGAGGTTTTCTAGCCCTCAGTCCGCAGACATGGGCGCCGGTACGATAGTGAGGCGATAAGCACGGAAACGTTGCAACGTGCCGGGACCAGGCATACGATTTCTGGCGGTTGCTCGCCCAGGCTTGATGCGAGCCCGTCCCCGGTGTACGCCAACCTAAGTTTTAGGAGTCTCGCTATGACCTGCAAACCATCTCGACTTGTCCGCGGCGGGTTGCTCGCTGTTCTCGCTGTCATGTTATTCGCAGCCGCTGTCGCCGCTGCTTCAACTGAGATCGTAACTTATTCTTTTCCCCGAACCGCTCGCCCCATAGTTACAGGGTGTAGCCCCCAGGCCACCCTGGTTGCCGATAGTGCGGGCGATCTTTACGGCACCACCCTGTGTGGCGCTTTTGACTCCGGAACTGTCTTCGAACTGTCTCCACCCGTGCCCCCGAGCACCCAATGGACTGAGACCGTGCTGTACAGCTTCACCGGCGGCAGCGATGGTCAGTATCCTGCCGCCGGACTCATCTTTGACACGGCCGGCAATCTTTATGGCACGACGAAAGAGGGCGGAGCGAACGGCTTAGGTACCGTGTTCGAGCTATCACCTCCTGCCGCCGGCGAAAGCCAATGGACGGAGTCTGTCCTCCACAGTTTTCAGGGAGGGCCTACTGACGGCGAATTTCCAGATTTTGATGGAGTGGTCTTCGATCAATCGGGAAATCTCTATGGCGTAACCCCGGTGGGAGGCAGCGGCGGCGGCGTAGTGTATAAACTGGCGCCCTCCTCCACGGCAGGTGGGGCCGTGGACGGAAACCGTGATCCACTATTTCGATGGCAACTACCAAGGCGGGTGGCCAGTTGGAACTCCGATATTCGATGCCCGGGGCAACCTGGACGGCGAAACTGCTAAGGCCGGTCGTTATAATTTTGGCACGGCTTACCAGCTCACTCCTCCGGCTGCGGGGCAATCCACATGGGAATTCAAAGTGCTGTACACGTTCGACGGTACAACGTTCACTCCTGCCACCCCCGAAGGCAGTCTGACCCTTCACGGCGACGGAGTTCTCTACGGCGCCGGTTTTACAGTGTGTTCCAGTTGATGCCGCCTGCGGTAACGGGCGGTGCCTGGACCGAAAACTTCCTCCATAACTTCACCGGTGGAAACGATGGCGTTGAGCCTGAGGGTTCCAAGTTGGTTTTCGATAAAGCCGGGAATTTTTATGGCACAACAAGGGGGAACTACAGCATTGGCAGTACCTGCGACACCAGTAATTGCGGTGCCGTCTTCGAGTTGAGCCCGCCGGCGGCCGGAAGTTCTGATTGGTCTGAGACCATACTCCATGCCTTCCCCGCCACAGCTAAAGACGGCGCCGATCCTATCTCCGGTGTCATGTTAGGCAAGCATGGCGAACTTTACGGTGTCACTCCTATCGGCGGAGCCGGCGGCGAGGGGGCGGTATATATGGTCGTTCCGTAGTTTGGGTGCCTTGAAACCTGAAGACGCTGCAGCACCGGCGATCGACGAGACGAGCCGTTTTTAATCCGCCGACATGGGCGCAGGGTGCGCCACCACGGGCCGGGCTTTCGCGGGGACCGACGTCTCCGGCATCTCCATCCACTTCCGCACTTCGGGCAAAGCTTTTCTCATGGCCGCTTCCCCGGAGAGGATCAGTTCGCCGGCCCGCTTGAAGTCGTCGTAGGCGAAACCGGCTACGTCGGGCTCGACTACCAGGTCTGCGGCACCTCGCCAGAGATGGCTCATTTGGTCCTGGGCAATGGCGAAAGATTGTCCTATCACGTCAAAAAGGTGCCGCGGCGCGCCGTCTTTCGACCACTGCCCTTTTAAGTGCACTGCCAGCACGCGCTGCGCGCCCATTTCTCGCAGCGGCCGCGTGGGCACAGGGTGGGAGAGCATGCCATCGACCAACCAGCGTCCGCGAATATTTACCGGCAGAAACATTCCGGGATAGGCACAGCTGGCTCGCACGGGATCGACAATTGAACCAGAATGAAAGACTACGCCCTCGCCGCTATTGAAGTCGGTTGCCGTCACGCCGAGGGGAATACGCAACTCTTCGAAGGTTTTTACCTTTAACGTGCGGGCGAGGAATGCCACCATGCGGTCGTTGGAGGCGAAGCCGTAACGGGATACCGTCCAGCGGGCAAAGGTGGTAAAGCGAACCGAGTGCGCCACTTTTTCCAGTTCTTCGATGGAAAGGCCGCTGCAATAGGCTGCCCCGATGAGTGCGCCTACGCTGGTGCCCGCGACAATGCGAACCGGAATGCCTTCTTCTTCGAGGACCTTCAGAACTCCGATGTGAGCCATGCCCCGCGCAAACCCGCCGCCGAGCGCCACGCCAATTGCAGGAACCCGTGGCTCAGCCGCTGCGCCCTTACGGGAGAGTTCCCGTCCAAAGGCCTGGACCGATCGAACGATCCTGTCGAGACTCTTCACTGCAACCCACCTGCCCGTCTTCACAGGCCACTTCAACTTCCATATCGAGCTACTTGGTAAGATGCCATAAATGCCTCTGCTGCTGCAGAGCACATCGGTGCCATTCTTACATTACTTTTGGGCGGCAGAAGGCTGTATCTTGGGCTTAGGTCAGGCGGGAAGCGCTGTAGCGGCGAATTTTGATTAACTCTTTTCGTTCTGGTGAGTTACAGGTAATGCTACGGGAAATATCTTCGGGAGGAGTAGTCGTCCGCAGGCGGGACGGTGAGTGGTGGATGGCCGCCATCGAACTGCCCGTCGAGGAAGAGCGCGGCGCCGCGAGCAGCAACCGGCGCGCCACAAAGTCAAAACCAGTGCTAGCCCTGCCCAAGGGTCTGGTGGATCCGGGCGAGAAGCCACTGCAAACCGCCCTGCGTGAGGTCTACGAGGAGACCGGAGTCACCGCTGAGCCGGTCGCGAAGCTGGGCGACAGCAAGTACGTTTACACGCGCACGTGGGGCGACGGCGAACGGGTTTTCAAAATCGTCAGCTTCTACCTCATGCACTACCGCTCCGGCCGTATCAATGACATTGCACCCGAAATGCGGATTGAGGTTGCCCGCGCCCGCTGGGTCAGGCTGGAAGATGCCGTGACCATGCTTGCCTACAAGGGAGAGAAACAGATGGTGCGGCGGGCGATGGAGTATCTGGAGGCGCACGATGAATTGCAAACGGAAGAACGTCCCTAGTTTCTCCCCCGGTCGCTCATCCCGCATAATGAACGGATGCGCCTTCGCCGATCTTTGGCTTTCGTAGAATCGTCGGCTTTTGTAGCGCCGGCGTCCGCCGGCTATGGCTGTTATTACTGCTCATATCCACATTGTTGCTGTCGTCTTTGGCTGCGAAGAATCCGCCTGCATCAACTCCAGACCCCGGCTACCTCCCGGCGCTCGCAGCCGCTGATCACTTTCTGCAAGCGTGGCAGTCCGGCGATGTCGAAAACGGGATGGCGCTGCTGACAAGCCACGCCAGAGAGAAAGTTACGACCGACGTTCTGGAGGAATTTTTTTCCAACTCCGGTTTTTCAGCTTATGAAATCGACCGCGGCAAACTGTTGAAGCGCGGCCGCTATGAATTCCCCGTCGTTTTCGTCAGCGCCGAATCGAAAAACGTCCGCGCCCACCGGCGATTCTCCAGCATTGTGATTGTGGACACTGGTCACGACGACTGGGCGGTGGATAAACTGCCCTAAGCGGACACGCTGTCTATTGTCGACTTCCAATTACGATTGAAAACTGAATCGCGGTTTACCGAGGCTCGATCATGAAACGCATTAATAAAGTCGCCATCCTTGGGGCCGGAACGATGGGTGCCCGCATTGCCGCTCACTTTGCGAACGCCGGCGTTCCCAGCTACCTGCTCGATATCGTTCCGACGAATGTTGCGCCCGAAGCTGACGCCGCTGCTCGCAATAAGATTGCCGTCGCCGGTCTCGACGCTGCAAAAAAAGCCAAGCCCGCAGCCTTTATGGATCCCGCGCTGGCCCGCTTCGTCACCGTTGGCAATTTTGACGACGATCTCAAGAAGCTGGCCGAGGTCGACTGGATTATCGAGGCTGTGGTTGAGAATCTCGATTTAAAGCGCGCGCTGCTGCGCAAAGTTGAGACCATTCGCAAGCCCGGCACTATCACTACAACCAATACCAGCGGCCTGCCTGTAGGAAAAATTGCCGAAGGTTTCTCGGGCGACTTCCGTCGCTCATGGTTCGGAACACACTTTTTCAATCCACCGCGTTACATGCGTTTGCTTGAACTTATTCCCACTCCAGAAGCCGATCAGTCTGCAATCGATGCTGTAACCCACTTCTGCGACGTGCGCCTGGGCAAGGGAGTCGTCCTCGCAAAGGACACTCCCAACTTCATCGGCAACCGCATTGGCACGTTTTCGGTGTTGAACGTCATGCGCCTCATGCAAGAGATGGACCTAACCATTGAAGATGTGGACGCGCTCACAGGGCAAGCCGTGGGCTGGCCGAAGTCAGCGACGTTCCGCACGATTGACTTGGTTGGGCTGGACATTCTGGAACACGTGGTAAGCAATATGACCACGAACGTCCACGACGAACGCAGCGATCTGCGCCTGCCCGACTTCTTCACGCAGATGCTCGATCGCAAATGGCTGGGCGACAAAACTAAAGGCGGCTTTTATAAGAAAAATGTAGGACGGGCGCCCTCGCCCGCCGAACCTGGCAAGGACGACGAGCGCGTGGCACTCGATTGGAAGACTCTCGAATACCATCCCCGGCAGAAACCGAAGTTTGCCGCGCTCGACATGGCGAAGAACATTGAAGACACCGGTGCACGCCTGCGCATGTTGCTTGGCCTTGAAGGCAGCCCGCAGAAAGGCGACAAAGCGGGAGCATTTCTATGGTCGGCTCTCACAGATTTGTGGACTTATTCCGCCAACCGCGTGCCGGAGATTTCCAACTCGATCGTCGAAATCGACCGTGCCATGCGTCTTGGCTTTAATTGGGAACTCGGACCTTTCGAGTTGTGGGATGCAGCTGGCGTGGAAGTCACTGTCGCGCGGATGACGAAAGAAGGCCGCCCAATCGCAGCAAACGTCGAGAAGCTGCTGGCTTCCGGTAAGAAATCCTGGTACGCCGACGATCCGAAATCACAGTCGGGGCGCAAGTACTGGGAACTGAGGACTGAGAACTGGGAACCGGTGCAGGTTCCCACGGGCGTGTGGTCGGTTACGGTCGCGAAGAAATCCAATGGCATAGTAAAGAAAAATTCCGGCGCGTCGCTGGTTGATCTCGGCGATGGCGTGGCCTGCATTGAGTTTCACAGCAAAATGAACTCGCTGGGCGCCGACATCATCAGCTTAATTAGTCAGACCCTAAAACCTAACGGGCCCGGCGATGCCTTCGACGCCTTCGTCATCACCAACGATGCTACAAATTTTTCCGTCGGCGCCAACCTGATGCTACTGCTCATGAGTGTGCAGGAAGAAGAATGGGACGACGTGGACCTTGCGATCCGACAATTTCAGAGCATGACACAGGCCATCAAGTTCTCGCCCAAGCCGGTAGTGGTCTCCGCGTTCGGATTGTGCCTGGGCGGCGGCACGGAGATTTCTCTGCACGCTGCGGCGCGACAACCTCACGCTGAGCTTTATACCGGACTGGTCGAAGTTGGAGTGGGATTGCTCCCCGGCGGCGGAGGCTGCAAAGAGAAGCTGTTGCGCGCGGTCGACGGTGCTGCCGCAGCGCGTGGTGGAAAAACCTCGCCCGAAGCGCTCGCCGGATCGATTGAAATGCTCGAAGCTATGAAGCGCGCATTCGAAACCATCGCGACAGCCAAGGTCGCAACCTCGGCGTATGAAGCCCGCGCTCTGGGCTTCCTCACTGAGAGTGACCGCATCACCATGAACCGCGAGCGCGTGCTATCCGACGCCAAGGCACGCGCGCTCGAACTGGTTCGCGCCGGATACGAGCCTCCAGTGCCGCGCACCGATATCCCGGCTCCAGGCGAAAGCCTTCTGGCCACACTCAGAATGGGCGTTCACATGATGCGCCAGGGCGATTACATCACGGAATACGAAGTGAAGCTCGCGACGAAGATCGCGGAAGTCCTCTGCGGCGGCAACGTCACTCCTGGCTCGCTAGTGAGCGAGCAGTACATCCTCGACCTGGAGCGCGAGGGCTTCAAGTCACTGTGCGGCGAGAAGAAGACGCAGGAGCGGATTCAGTACACACTGAAGACGGGGAAGACGCTGAGGAATTGATGCGTCCGGCCTCGACTTCGGAGATCTTTTCGCATCCAGTCTGAAAAGGCTTTTTGCACAAGAAATCTGCGGGAGCAAGCGCTACAATTCAAAAATCATGCAAAGACTTGTACCCGCTGTTATCGCTCTAATGGTTCTCCTCGTATTCACTACTTTGGGGGTCGCTCAAACACCCACGCCAAAAGACGCTCCGCCCGACGTTCCCGATGCGATTCAGGTTCCCGCGGGAGAAGAAGTTGTTCTCTACACGCATGCGACCGGATCACAAATTTATACCTGCACGGCTGGCGCCGACGGCAAGTTCGGCTGGACGCTCAAGGCGCCCGACGCCGAGTTGCATGATCGGAAAGACAAAGTAATCGGCCATCATTCCGCCGGGCCGTCATGGAAGTTGACCGATGGCAGCGAAGTCATCGGAAAAGCGGCAGCCCATGTCGACTCCCTGGATCCAGATTCAATTTCATGGCTGTTGGTGAAGGTTGTGAGCCACTCTGGAAATGGTTTGCTCAGCAATGTCACAACGATTCAGCGGGTGCACACGCATGGTGGACAGCCTCCGGCTGAGGGATGCGATGCATCTCACCGCGATGCCGAGACCAAGAGCAGCTACACAGCCGATTACTACTTTTACGCTCCGGCCAAATGAAATGCAGGCTACCGTCGCGAACCTCGGTCGGTAGACATTCCGCATGAAACGTTGAACAATGTGCTTTGGCGTGCGTTGATATGGAGTACCTCGTTATCTACGAGCAATTGGCCGCAGGTTGGAGCGCCTACTCTCCAGACCTGCCCGGGCTCACAGCGGAAGGAAAAACACTGGATGAAGTGAAGGAACTCATTCGCGGAGCGATGGAGCTCTACCTCGCGGGCAAGCGTGCGCATGGAGACCCGATCCCCAAACCCAGTGCGACGATTGAATACATCAAGGTAGATTCCCATGCGTGAAGTCGTCATCGCCTCATCTGTTCGAACGCCTGTGGGACGCGCTTATAAAGGCACGCTCCGCGCCACCCGTCCCGATGAACTTGCTGCTGTAGCTATCAAGGGCGCGCTGGAGCAGGTTCCGCAGCTCGACGCCGAAGAGATTGAAGATGTAATCCTCGGCTGCGCCATGCCCGAGGCCGAGCAAGGCATGAATGTGGCACGCATCGCCTCGCTGCGCGCCGGGCTACCAGTCGAAGTTTCGGCGCTCACCATCAACCGCTTCTGCTCCTCAGGACTACAGGCGATTGCGATGGCCGCTGAGCGCATTATGAGCGGCGGCGCGGAGGCGATTGTCGCCGGCGGCACCGAATCCATGACGATGATTCCGATGGGCGGCCACAAAATTTCTCCCAACCCCTGGCTCGTTGACCACTACCCTGACGCATATCTGAATATGGGCCTCACTGCAGAACGCGTGGCCCTGCGCTTCAGCATCACACGTGAAGCAGCGGATGCGTTCTCGCTTCGCAGCCACCAGAAGGCACTGGCAGCGATCGCCGCCGGCAAATTTGAGGAAGAAGTTGTGCCCGTGCCGGTGAGCTTTTCTACTCCAAATGGTGCGAAGCCAAAGCGGCAGGAAATTGTTTTCAAAGTGGACGAAGGCCCACGCGCCGACACTTCACTTGAAGCTCTGCTCGCGCTGAAACCCGCATTCCACATGAAAGGCACTGTGACCGCCGGAAACTCTTCCCAGATGTCGGATGGAGCGGCCGCGGCGGTGGTCATGTCTGCCGAACGCGCGACTGCACTTGGCATCAAGCCGCTGGCCCGCTACGTTTCATT
Source organism: uncultured Acidobacteriaceae bacterium (assembly GCA_963838015.1). GTDB lineage: Bacteria > Acidobacteriota > Terriglobia > Terriglobales > Acidobacteriaceae > Sulfotelmatobacter. The sequence continues at coordinate 557,698 of CAWIPG010000006.1, forward strand.
CGCCACGGCGGGTTACAAACCGGAAGAAATGGGACTAGGCCCGGTCTTTGCGATTCCGAAGGCTTTGAAGATGGCTGGGCTGAAGCTTTCCGACATCGATGTAATCGAGTTGAACGAAGCCTTTGCCGCGCAGTCGTTGGCCGTAATCAAAGAAGCCGGACTCGATCCGGAAAAAGTAAATCCCAATGGCGGCGCAATCGCTCTCGGCCATCCGCTGGGCTGCACCGGAGCCAAGCTGACGGCAACCATCATTCGTGAACTCAAGCGCCGCAACGGACGCTACGGCTTGGTGACTATGTGCGTCGGTGGCGGCATGGGCGCGGCGGGGATTTTCGAGAATCTGAATCAAAAAGGGTAATCCTTCGAATTTCTTCGCTTCACAAATCCGAGGCAGCGCTATAATGTGTCGCAAGGAGGGATCCCCATGCCGATCTCCCGCCTCTTACTCGTTTCGCTGCTCATCGCAGTGTGTGCCGCGCAGGTCGCGGCACAGTCTTTCCCAGAGAAAACCTTGGCCACAACCCAGTCCGCAGAATCCATACAACAGAACACGTCAGCGGCTCCCAACCTTCCTTTGCTCTTTCCAAATCTGCAAACTGAGCAAGGCCCAGCAGAACCGCTGGATCGAATTCATGTTGACGAGTACAGTCTGCGGTCGACTCAGCTCAGCGTGCCTCGATTTCTGCTGAGGAACCAGGAGCAGCAGTCGCTGGGCGACGATAACCTCTGCTACACGATTCGCAGTTACAAAGTGGCCCGTGACAACCCACAGTCGGATTCTACGCATGCTGTTGGGTCATCGACTTGCCAGCCCGCAGCCCGCTTTCATACGCACACAATCGAATTGAGGAATTCGCCGCCTGCACCATAAGATCGGAAGACAACTCGATGTGGACGACAATTCGGGTATAAAACACGTTATAACACCCCAGTTTCTCGCCTATCATTCCAACTCTGCCCCAATTAGAATGAGCTGTACTCTCCTCAGGGCATTGCTACGCATTGCGCGGTTGCGTAAAAGGATCAAGACATGGCTACAACCACAGCAGTCCCCAAGACCAGAATCTCGGGCAGCAGCTTCCTTCTTGAAACGCGCAGCACCGACGAAGTTTTCACGCCTGAAGATTTCACCGAGCAGCACCATCTCATCGGTCAGACCGCGGAAGAATTCACGGTCAACGAGATCCTGCCGAACGTGGAGAAGATCGAGCACAAGGATTTCTCGGTTTCTCGCGACCTGCTGAAAAAAGCCGGGCGACCTGGGCTTAAGCGGCGTCGAAATTCCCGAGGCGTACGGCGGCCTCGAGATGGATAAAGTAACCGCTGCCGTTATCGCGGACCACATTGCGCAATATGCCGGCTTCGCCACCACCTGGGGCGCGCACAGCGGCATTGGCTTGCTGCCCATCGTTTATTTCGGCACCGAAGAACAGAAGAAAAAATATTTACCGCGCCTGGCTACCGGTGAAATTGTCGGCGCGTATGCACTGTCGGAAGCCACTTCCGGCTCCGATGCGATGAACTGTCGCGCCCGCGCTCAGCTTTCCTCCGACGGCAAGCATTACATCCTGAACGGCGAGAAGATGTGGATCACGAACGCCGGCTTCGCCGATCTGTTCACGGTCTTCGCCAAGGTGGATGGCGAAAAGTTCTCGGCTTTTCTGGTGGAACGGAATTTTCCTGGTTTCTCTATCGGAGCCGAGGAACACAAGCTGGGCATTCGCGGCTCTTCAACCTGCCCGATCATCCTGAATGACTGCAAGGTGCCCGCGGAAAACCTGCTCGGCGAAATCGGCAAGGGCCACACCATCGCCTTCAACATTCTGAATATCGGCCGCTTCAAGCTCGGCGCGATGTGCGTGGGCGGAGGACGGGTATCGCTCGAAAGCGCCATCTCCTATGCCAAGCAGCGCAAGGCGTTCAACAAAGTCATCGCCGACTTTGGGCTGGTGCGCGAAAAAATCGCCAACATGGCGACATTGCTCTACGTTGGTGAATCGCTCGTCTACCGCACGGTCGGCATGATGGATAGCGCGTTGAACGAGGTCGACAAGTCCGGCGCAGATGCGATGAAGGAGACTCGCAAGGCCATCGAGGAATATGCGGTCGAGTGCTCCATCATTAAAGTTTGGGCTTCAGAGATGGTCGACTACGTGGTCGATGAGACCATGCAGATTTACGGCGGATATGGTTTCGTTGAAGAGTACCCCGCCGAACGCGCTTACCGCGATGCCCGCATCAACCGCATTTTCGAAGGCACCAACGAGATTAACCGCCTCATCATTACCGGATTTCTGCTGAAGCGTGCCACGAGTGGTCAACTGCCGCTTATGCCCGCCATTAAGAAGCTGATGGACGAAGTGCTCTCCGGGCCTTCAATGGGCGAAGACCTTGAAGGCCCGCTCGCCGATGAACGCAAACTGGTGGGGCAAGCCAAAAAGCTCGGCCTGTTCGCAGCCGGAGCGGCCACTCAAAAATACATGCAGACAATACAGGACCAGCAGGAGATCATGGGCGCCATCGCCGACATGACGATTGAAACTTATGCGATGGAGTCCGCGGTTTTGCGCGCGCAAAAAATCGCGGAGACAAAAAGCGAAACTGCCGCCGCTCTTCCCATCGCGATGACACGCGTTTATCTTACGCAGGCGATGGAAAAGATCGAATCCGCGGCCAAGAGAGTAATCGCCGCGGTCGCCGACGGCGATGTGCTGCGCACCCAGCTTGCAATTCTTCGCCGGCTAGCAAAATACGAGCCGTTCAACACCATCGAGTTGCGGCAGCAAATCGCGCAGAAAGTAATCGAGCACGGCAAGTACACGCTTGCATAAGGCACAAATAACACGGTGTGGGCTCAGGAGGATTGCACGCACCTGTATTCCCTGTGCCTTGTGTTTCATTTCATTCTTGCTCTCCATTCTGTTACAAATATCCGCATGAAAATTAAGTTCGTCTGCATCGTTGCCGCGGTTGGAATTTTTATTTGCTCGCCGCTGCTAAGCCAGGACAAAACCACCGTATCAAACACTCTGGCCCTCACTCCGCCCATGGGCTGGAATTCCTGGAACAAGTTCGCCTGCAACGTTAGCGAAGATATGATCCGCAGCATGGCCGATGCAGTGGTCAAATCCGGCATGAAAGATGCCGGATATGAATACGTGAACATCGACGACTGCTGGCAGGTGAGCCGCGACGCGCAAGGCAACATCGTCGCCGACCCGCAGCGCTTCCCGCACGGCATGAAGGCAGTCGGCGATTACATTCACTCGCTCGGACTGAAATTCGGCGTCTATTCGGACGCGGGCTCGAAGACCTGTGCCGGCCGCCCCGGCGGCCTTGGCCATGAATACCAGGATGCGATTCAGTATGCGGCGTGGGGCGTCGACTACCTGAAGTATGACTGGTGCAACACCACGACGCAGGATGCGAAAGCCGCCTACGCCAACATGAGGGCCGCTCTCGACAGTTCCGGTCGCTCCATCGTGCTCAGCATTTGCGAGTGGGGCACTGCGAAGCCCTGGCTTTGGGGAAAAGAAGTTGGCGGTAATTTGTGGCGGACTACCGACGACATTAATGACCGCTGGGGAGGTCCGCAGAAATGGCCGAATGGCGGCTGCTGCTCCTTTGGTGTCACCGGCATTCTGGACTTGCAGGTGGGATTGGCTTCCTACGCCAGCCCAGGCCATTGGAATGATCCTGACATGCTCGAAGTCGGAAACGGCGGCATGACCGATACCGAGTACCGCGCCCACTTCAGCTTGTGGGCAATTCTCGCCGCTCCGCTGATCGCCGGTAACGACCTGCGCAACATGCGGCCCGAAATACATGACATTCTCACAAACAAAGAAGTGATTGCGGTCGATCAGGATGCGCTTGGGCACGAAGGCGAACGCGTGTCGAAGAACGGCGATTTCGAAGTCTGGGCGAAACAGTTAAAAGATGGCAGCCGCGCTGTGGTGCTGTTAAATCGCAGCAGCGCGGGAGCGGAGATAGCAGCGAACTGGGAGGATCTCGGCTATCCCGATCACTTGAGCGCTTCGGTCCGCGACTTGTGGCAGCACAAGGAATTGGGAAAGTTCACCGGAAAGTTTTCCACGACAGTTGCGTCGCACGGTGTCGTGATGGTGACGGTGAAACCGTAACCGCGCACGGTTAGTTGGTCTTTTTCAACTCTTCCATCACGCTCTGGATGAGCTCTTTCGCATCAGTCAAGCTCTTCATGATGATCTGGATATCCATCACGGGCTTGCCCGGCCAGCGCTGGCTTTGGCAATAAACGCCGTGCTGTCCCACCAGCGCCATGGCATCGGTGATAGTGTCCATGGTCACGGCTAATCGCCCGCGCGGCACGCCCATCATGGTTTCATAATGTTCCAGTTCTTGCTGCTTTTCGTCGAATACCGGCATGGGATGATTGTAATTGGCGTGGCCGATGCGGCATAATCATCGGTCTTTGAAGACATGTCTCCGATCGTAGGATAATTGCGAACGATATTATGGAGAGTATAGCGGCAACGAAGATTGCCCTTCGTCCGGCTCGTACCCAAGACTTCGACTATTGCGAGAGCCTCTATTTCGAGGAAATGAAGAGAATTATTCAGAAATTGAAGTTGGACATGGCTGTTCAAGTCGTCAGCTTCCGGAAGCAGTGGGACCTGTCGCAGGTTCGAATCATCACCTTCAACGGCGTCGATGCAGGATGGTTGCAGAGTACAACTCGAGACGATACGCTTTTTCTCGGGCAACTTTTTGTGGACCACTCTTACCAGCGGCGGGGAATCGGCACCGCGGTAATGAATCGCATCATTGGTGAGGCCACACGCGTCCGCCAGGCGGTGACGCTAGGGGTTGTTAAGATTAACCCTGCTTTACGGCTTTATGAGCGGCTTGGATTCCGCATCACACATGAGGATGATCGCAAGTTTTATATGAGACGCGATCCAGCTATTGAAGCTCCGATTTCAAACTAGACACTGCCGTTGCGCTGACGAATCCGCTTCTGATCCGTCAAACCTTCTCGGCCATCGCAAAGTTACTCAAAAGGAGAGACTATGCAAAAACGAATCGCCCTTCCCACGATCTTCGCCATCCTATTCACCACCGCGGCTTTTGCTCAAATGGGCGGAGGCAAGCCTAGTCCAGCGGCCTCAACCTCATGCGACCTCGGCAGCGGCAAAACCGTTAAGACCGATTACTCCAGCCCGCGCATGAAGGGCCGCAAGATTTACGGCGGCCTCGTGCCCTTCGGCGAGGTCTGGCGCACCGGAGCGAATGAAGCGACAACGTTCGTCAACAGCGCCGATGTGGTCGTCGGCGGAAAGACTGTGCCCGCCGGCAGCTATACGATCTTCACTGTGCCGACAGCCGACAAGTGGACGCTGATCATCAATAAGAAGACGGGCGAGTGGGGCATCCCTTACAAGTATGAGAGCGATGAACTGGCCCGCGTGGATATGAAAGTTTCCAAACTACCCTCGCCGGTGGAGAACTTTACGATCGCCTACGACAAATCGGGGAGCGGCTGCACGCTGCGGATGGACTGGGAAACGACACGGGCTTCGGTGGATGTCTCGGCGAAATAAACAGAGACGATTTTCGTAGCGCCGCCGTCCTGATACGTCGGCGCTACAAAACTACACAGCCGGCTTCCAGCGTAAAACCGGCTTCCTCGCTGCCGCCGTTTCATCGAGTCGCGACACTCGCGTAGAGTGCGGCGCATCGAGCACGGTCTGCGGATCTTCTTCGACTTCTTCCGCGATCGACTTCATTGCCTCGATGAATAAATCCATCTCTTCCTTAGACTCGCTCTCGGTCGGTTCAATCATTAGCGCGCCGGGAACGATCAGCGGAAACGCCGTTGTATAAGGATGGAAGCCGTAATCGATCAGCCGCTTGGCAATGTCCATCGTCCGCACGCCTTTTTTCGCCTGCAACTTGTCGCTGAACACCACCTCATGCATGGTCGGCGTGGAATACGGAAGATCGTAGGTACCTTCAAGGCCTTTGCGAATGTAGTTGGCGTTCAGCACTGCGTCTTCGGTTGTCTGCCGCAAACCATCCGGCCCATTCGCTTGGATGTAGGCGAGTGCGCGTACAAACATTCCAAAGTTGCCGTAGAACGCTCGCACCCGCCCCACCGATTGCGGACGGCTGTAATCGAAACCCAGCGTGCCATCGGCTTTAGTGACAACGACGGGCGTCGGCACGAAGGGTTCAAGAATTTTCTTGATGGCCACTGGCCCTGATCCCGGCCCGCCGCCGCCGTGCGGCGTCGAGAAAGTCTTATGCAGATTCAAATGCATCACGTCAACGCCGAAATCCCCCGGCCGCACTTTGCCCACGAGCGCGTTCATGTTCGCACCGTCCATGTAAAGCAAGCCGCCCTTGGCATGCAGAATGTCGGCGATCTTGTGGATCTGCTGCTCGAATACTCCCAGCGTATTTGGATTGGTCAACATCAGCGCGGCGACGTCTTCGTTCATCTGCGCTTCGAGCGCAGCAATATCCACCATGCCGCGCGAATCCGATTTCAAATTTTCGACGGCATAATCGACCATTGCCGCCGTAGCTGGGTTCGTGCCGTGCGCCGAGTCGGGAATCAGAATCTTTTTTCGCGGGCGCCCCTGAGCGTGATGATAGGCCCTCACCATTAACAACCCGGTCATCTCTCCGTGTGCACCCGCCGCCGGTTGCAGCGTGATCGCATCCATGCCGGTGATTTCGATCAGGGCTTCGCTGAGCGTCTTGAGAATTTGCAATGCGCCCTGCGAAATCTTCTCTGGCTGATAGGGATGACCATTCGCGATTCCCTCGACCCGCGCCACCGCTTCATTCACGCGCGGGTTGTATTTCATGGTGCACGAGCCCAGCGGGTACATACCAAGATCGATCGCGTAATTCCAGGTGGAAAGTCGCGTGAAGTGGCGGATGATTTCGATCTCGCTGACCTCGGGCATGTTGCCGAGATCTTTCCTTTCAGCGCCACCGAGCAACGCCGATGTGTTTACTTCCGGCACATCGAGCGGCGGCAGCTTCCATGCGGCCTTCCCTGCCGAAGACTTCTCGAAGATCAGGCCCTCGTTTTGATTGACCTGGAGGCGGGCTTTGCGAGTCTCGTGCTTCATCGCGTCACCTCCTCAACCCCAGCTTCTTCTTTCAGAGGTCGCCCCGAGCGGTCGCTCTCAGCAATAAGGACAACAGCGGTGTCAATCGCACTTCGCGTAGTCAATTCCGTGCAGCACCACAACGCTGCGTTCCCTAATTCCGGATAAAACTTCTTTAACGGCAATCCGCCAACGATCTTGTGTTCCAGCAGCCGGCTGTTAATGGCATGCGGATCTTCGCCGGTCTCGACCACAAACTCGTTGAAGCGCGGTGCTCCGTTGAACAAGACTTTACCGTGCTTGGCAAACTGTGCTGCGGCGTAAGCGGTCTTCGCCAAGTTTTGCTTGGCCAACTCCTTCAATCCGACTTTGCCATACACCGTCATGAAGATATTGACCATCAATGCCACTAGCGCCTGATTGGTGCAGATGTTCGAGGTCGCCTTCTCTCGCCGGATGTGCTGCTCACGGGTAGCCAGCGTAAGCACGAATCCGCGCCTGCCCTGTTTGTCGACCGTTTGGCCCACCAACCGTCCCGGCATCTGACGAACGTATTTCTCTCGCGTGGCAATCACGCCGCAGTAAGGCCCACCGAACCCCAGCGAAACGCCGAACGATTGCGCCTCCATAGCGATTACGTCGGCATCGCGCGGCGGCTCGACGATTCCCAGCGACACCGCTTCGGCAATTGAGACTACAAGCATCGCACCATTCTTGTGCGCGATCTCGGCGATCGCTGCCACATCTTCAATAGTCCCGAAGAAGTTTGGGGATTGGATGAGCACGGCCGCCGTCTCTGCCGTGATCAATTCTTCAATCTCTTTCAGATCCACCCGCCCATCAGCGCCAAATCCCGCTACTGACACAGGCATACCCTGATGCGTGGCATAGGTTGCAAGCACCTCGCGATACTCCGGATGCAAACTTCGCGCCACTACCACACGCCGCCGGCCCGTAAGCCGCACCGCCATCATCACCGCCTCGGCTGCGGCAGTCGAACCGTCATACATGGAAGCGTTCGCGACTTCCATGCTGGTGAGTTCGCAGATCATGGTTTGAAACTCAAAAATTGATTGCAGCGTGCCCTGCGAGATTTCCGCCTGGTAGGGCGTATACGCGGTGAGGAACTCGCCGCGCGAAATCAGCGCGTCAATAATGACGGGGCGGTAATGAGCGTAAGCGCCGGCTCCGAGAAAGCTGGTGTAGCCCTCGCCGTTTTCCCGGGAACGTTGGCGGAAGTAGTCGACGATTTCAGATTCCGCCATCTGGCGCGGCACTTTAAGGTCGCGGCTCAGCCGGTATTCTGCCGGAATCGGCGCAAACAGTTCGTCGACCGACCGCAACCCGATGGCTTTTAGCATGGCTTCGCGATCGGCAGGAGACTTCGGTAAATAGCGCATAGGAAATTAATTAGATGTAACTCGGGGTCAGTTGGATTGCGACGGTCGTCTGCAGTCTCTTGCCGCCCGTAATCGCATGATTTTCAGTGTCCCGCTTCTTCCGCCATAAATTTCTCGTAATCCGCCGCGGAGAGCAGAGCATCGAGGTCGGCGGGATTTTTCAATGTCATCTTCAACATCCAGGAGCCATGAGGATCTTTGTTGACTTTTTCCGGCGAAGTGGCCAGATCGCCGTTGACCTCGGTGACCGAACCCGACACCGGCGCATACAAATCCGAAACCGCCTTCACCGACTCGACCGTGCCAAATGACTTGCCCGCTTCCAGATCCGCTCCTACCTTGGGCAGTTCGACAAAAACAATATCGCCCAGCGACTCCTGCGCGTGGTCGGTGATGCCGACAAGCGCTTGTTGTCCGTCCACCTTAACCCACTCATGCTCTTTCGTATATTTGCGGTCTGTTGGGTAGGCCATGTTCTTTTCTTGCTCCTAATTATTCGTAACGTCAGCTACCTTTTGGATGTCCCGAGAAAGCCGCCGGGACGGCGTCGCTACGAAACGTTCATTTCTTCGGCCGCTTGTAAAACGGCGTCGGCACCACTTGCGCGCCCACACCCTGGCCGCGAATCTCCACCTTCACCGCTGTACCCACCGGTGCAAACTCCGGCGGCACGTAGGCCAGCGCAATGTTCTTCTTCAAGAACGGCGCGGGCGATCCACTAGTGACGTAGCCAATTTCATGGCCGCTGTCATCCAGCACTTTGTATCCGTCGCGTGCGATGCCGCGTTCAACCATCTCCAGGCCCACCAGCGTCCGCTTCACGCCGCCGGCCTTTGCTTTTTCCAACGCCGAGCGGCCGACAAATTCCGGCTTCTCCATTTTGCAGAAGCGATCAAGTCCGGCTTCCCAAACATTTATCGTATCGGAAATTTCATGCCCGTAGAGAGGAAGTTTGCCTTCAAGGCGTAGAGTGTTACGCGATCCTAATCCACAGGGCACTATGCCGAATTCTTTGCCCGCGCTTAGAATCTCATTCCAAACCCGCGCACTCGTGGCCTCGTCCGCCGGAATATAAATTTCGAAACCGTCTTCGGCGGTATAGCCGGTGCGCGCAATCAGAATATTTTTCAGTCCACAAACAGTCCCGCGCGTAACCCAGTAAAACTTGACCGCGCTCAAATCCGCATCCGTCAGCTTCTGCAGAACGTCCACACCTTTCGGCCCCTGGATGGCAATCTGCGTGAAGTCGTCCGAAAGGTTTTCCACTGCGCAATCGAATTGCTGCGTGTTGTCGCGCACCCAGTTGAAGTCTTTTTCGCGAGTGCCGGCGTTAATCACCAGCAGGTACTCATCCTCGCCCAGCCTGTGAACGATCACATCATCGACAAATGTTCCCTGCGGATAGAGCAGCGCTGAGTATTGCGCCTGCCCAATCACCAGCCGCGAAGCGTCGTTCATGGAAATGTGCTGCACTGCAGTCAGCGCTTGGGGCCCCGCAAGGCGAATGTCTCCCATGTGGCTGACGTCGAAAATGCCCACACCAGTACGCACCGCCATGTGCTCATTGATGATGCCGCATCCAATCGCCGCGGGATACTCCACCGGCATGTCCCACCCGTTGAAGTCCACCATCTTTGCGCCCATCTGGCGATGAACGGCGTTCAACGCAGTCTTGCGAACGGCGGGAATGGTACCGACGGGCGTCGCTTCAACAGAAGACAAATCCAAACCTCAATCAGCAAATAATGGCTGGTCTGCCAGGATGGCGTGACTGTTTACCGTAACACGCGGTTTTTCGGGTGGTCAAACGGGGAAACAATTAGGGGATCAATCGGACAGTTGCTCAGACTTCGATCCCGAGCTTTTCGGCTTTCGAAGAACGGTCCACGTCAGCGCAATAGATACGAAAACGGAAACAACAAACCCCAGGGCGGCGCAGCCCATGATTAGAAAGCCATCTCCGGGAGATCCGTGGCTCCCATTCGCAACAAAATTTGGATCGGGCGGAATCGCAAAAGCGCCGACGATAAGGCCGAGTTAAGATACCGAGCAGAGGCCCCCAGCACCAAAATAGCCACAGCTTTGGCGATTTTCATATCCGTCTTACTTCTCAGCATAATATAGTCTCACCAAACCAAATCTAGAGGTAGCACCTTCAGGGAATGCTCATGAAGCGAACATTTAAGAAGCGCACGCGGCGGAAAACCGTGCTCGGTAAGCCGAGGGGTGGGGAGCAGAGTCAGCTTGCGAAGGGCCGGGAGTTTATGAGGAAGTACGCCGATACATTCCGAGCGCTGGCGAAGTGACCTATCGTCCGAACTGCACGGTCACGTGCGCCCCAGCCGACACATGCGTTCCCGCCAGCGGAGACTGTTGCCGGGCCACGCCGCTGCCCACGGCTTCTAATTCCAGGCCTGCATCCTGAGCGGCCTCTACGGCGCTCCGAACTGTTTTGCCCACAAACGAGGGCACTTCGATTCCACCTTGCTCTACATCGAGCACCACGGTTCCAGTCACTGGCAATTGCGATTGTGCGGTAGCGGCATCGACACTCATCGGCGGCGGTTGACTCGGCTGGCTCAGCGTGGCTGCCACTGGTTCGCTTTGGCGCAGTGCAGCCCGAACTACAGGTTCCTCGCTGCCGGCATTCGCGGGCGAGGGCGCCCGCGCCACGCGATTCGTTGCCGGTTGCGAAGAATCGCCGCTTACATCCGCCGTCTCCAGCGACTCGCCAGGATGATCCGGTGTGCCTTCTTCCAAATCTTTGTCTTTTGCTCGCGACGCCAGCAGCTGATGATGATTCGGTGCTAACGGCAGATCGTGCGGCGTGTGCAGATATTCGAGCACCTGCTGCGTCACGCGGTGAAACACTGGAGCCGAGACTTGTCCGCCCTGATGTAACCCCACCGCAGAATCCAGAATCACCACCACCACAATCTGCGGATTATTCAGCGGCGCGAAACCTGCGAACGAGGCGATATATTTTGTCTTGGAATATGCTCCGGTAGCCGGGTCTACCTTCTGCCCCGTGCCCGTCTTTCCCGCCGATGTGTAGCCTTCCAGAATCGCCTTTCGTCCCGTCCCCTCGAGCACTACTTTCTGCATCATCGAGCGCATCTCGGCCGCGGTGTAGCTCGAAATCACGCGGTGCGATGGGCCGGGATGAAACGAAACAGTCTGCAATGATCCTTGTGGCTCGACCGTGCCTGTGAGAATACGCGGCGCAACCCACACACCATCATTCGCAAACGTGGAAATCAATCCAGCCAACTGGATCGCCGAGATTCCAATTTCCTGGCCCATGGAAATCGCCGCAATCGAAACTTTCGACCAGCGGCTCACCGGCTTGGTCATCCCGCGCGTTTCTCCCGGCAATTCGATTCCAGTCTGCTGTCCGAATCCGAACGCGCGAATGTATTTGTAAAACCGCTCTTCGCCGAGGCGCAGCGCAATCTTGATGGAGCCGACGTCGCTCGACTCCGCCAGCACGCCCCACACCGGCAAGAGGCCGTGCGGCTTCGAATCGCGAATGCGCATGCCGTTGTAGACGATCGATCCCATCTGGCAGTCGAACACTTCGTTAGGATTTGTCAACTTCTCTTCGAGCGCGGCTGAAATTGTGACCAACTTAAAAGTCGATCCCGGCTCGTACGCGTAGCTCACGGCCCGATTGGTGAGCGCGGCGGGCGTGACCTGCTTATGCAGATTAGGATTGAAGGTAGGCCGGTTGGCGAGCGCCAGAATTTCCCCGGTGTGCGGATTCTCCACGATCACCGTACCCGCGATGGCCTGCGTATCGTGGATCGCCTGATCCAGTTCTTTTTCCACGACATACTGAATATTTTTATCGATGGTCAGGACCAGGTTTTCGCCCGGTTCCGGTTGTTTCTCCACGTCGGAAAACCATTCCCGGCGCGCATCGACCGAGATGAACATTTTCCCTGCGCGCCCGCGGAGTTCGTCGTCGAACTCATGCTCGATGCCGCTCTGCCCGGAGTCCTCCATGCCGACAGTCCCTACAACCTGGGCTGCCAGATCGCGCGCGGGATAAAAACGCTTCGGCTCTTTTTGAAAGTGGATGCCCTGCAGGTTCAGCGACTTGATGCGCTCGATAGTCTCGTCGTCGGCTTTGCGCGCCACCCAGCAAAAGGTTTTGTGGTTGCGGCAATCGGCAAACACAACGTTATGATCCTCGCCGGTGATACGAGTAATCAGGGAAACTGCCGTGGGCAGATCTTTTACTTCGCTCGGAACGGCGAAAGCAGAATCCACAAGCACGGACATTGCCAGTTCATGCCCGGCACGATCGTAGATGACGCCGCGCTTGGCGGAGAGCGGAATCTCGCGCTGTTGTTGATGCTCGGCCTGCTTGGCGAAGCTGCCATAACAAAAAATCTGCAGGTATATCAGCCGCGCGCAAATCGCCACGCACCAGAAAAGCAGCATCCCACCTAGAAGGTAGAGTCTGGAGTTCTTGCCGGGGCTGGGGCTAGTCGCCATAACTATTTGAACGATCTGTCATTCCGACGATGCGCGAAGCGCAAAGGAGGAATCTGCTTTCTGCCGCCGCATGCAAACAGCAGGTTCCTCGTCGCATCCGCTCCTCGGAATGACAACCCTTAAAACTCGAGTTCATCCTTAGACAAACATGGCGGACCACCATCGAGGCGGACCGCCAAATAAGTTCATGTGGGGACAGCCGCCCTCGGCTGTCCGCCGAGCGCAGCTCGGCCGCTTTCTGCCCAGCTATTGCCCGGTCAATATCATCGCCGGCTCCGCGCTCGCCATCACCGGCCCGTTCGAATCAGCCGACGCACTATCCATGCGGATCACCTGTCCCGGTTCCGGTGGTACCATCCCCATCCGCCGCGCCATTACATCGATTCGTTCCGGATCGCGCAAGGAAGCATCTTCCAAACGCAGCGACCGGTTCATCTCGGTCAGGTTGCTGAGCTCGCGCTTTGAGGATTCGATCTGGTAGCCATATTCAATTGCCCGGAAGTGCTGCCAGGCATAGGTGAACACCAGCAGAAAGAGACAAGCCAAAGCCGTGCCAAAGTGCTTCATTTCTCGGTTGCGCCCCGGGTCTTCCACCTTCACCAGCCGAGAGTTGTCGATCGCCTTGGCAAAGTAGATCTCCGGTGTGCCGGTAAAAAATGCGTTCCGCCGCGCCATCGGAATTGCACTTCGAATTGCCGCTGCTGCCGCCATTTATGCCGCTCCCGCAAAAACCGGTTGTCGTTCCGCTTGCGTCCGCGGAATCTGCAACTCAAACATCCGCCGCAGTTCCATCTCTTCGCCCAGACGATTCTGTCGCGCGCTCTGTTCCGCCCGCTCCACCGCTGCCATCAAATCTTTAATCAAAGTTCCCGTATACATTTCCCGACCTCAGCCTTGGATTCCTACCACGGAACCCTTAGTCTTCGTAGCGCCGCCGGCGCTACTTGCGGATCTTTATTCCCGTCCGCTTTCTTCGAACCTGAACGCCCGGCACGCCATTACAGCTGTGCCGGGGACTCCGGCAGGTTTTCCGGAATCTAAATTCTTTCCGCGGCTCTTAACTTCGCACTGCGCGCCCGCGGATTGCGATCTTGCTCATCTTCGGATGCCATTACCGGTTTCTTGGTCAGCACCCGGAAGTACTTGTCCTTATTACTGCCCTCTCGTAAGGCATCCTTTACGATGCGATCTTCCAACGAGTGAAAGCTGATCACCACCACGCGTCCTCCTGGCTTCAGTATCCTGGGCACCGCTTCCAGCAGCGCCCTCAGATCGTCCAGTTCGCGGTTTACGAAGATTCGAAGAGCTTGAAAAGTTCTGGTCGCCGGATGAATTCGCCTTTGTTCAGAATTCATTGGCCGGGCCGCGGCTGATATGACATCCGCAAGATGTGCGGTAGATCGTATCGGCCGCGACCGGCAAATGGCTCTGGCGATTCTCCGCGACCTCCTTTCCTCTCCGAATTCGTAAATCACATCGGCAAGCTCGCGCTCGTCGAGGTGGTTTACCACTTGTTCGGCGGTACGCTCACTCTGCGGGTCCATCCGCATGTCGAGCGGTCCATCCGCCTGAAAACTAAATCCGCGTGCTGCGTCGTCCAGCTGCAGGCTGCTTACGCCGATGTCGGCCAGAATGCCGTCGATGGTCGCTGGTCGCTGGCCTTTCGCAATTTCTGCGAATGACCGATGCAGCAACGTCACGGTCGGCCAATCGGGTTCGCCAGCGACTAACGACGAACGGCTAACGACAAGCTTTTCCGCTGCTTTCTCCAACGCTGCTGGATCCTTATCGAGCCCAATCAAATGTCCCGGTGCGCCGAGGCGTTTTGCGATTTCGTAACTGTGCCCGCCCAAGCCCACCGTGGCGTCGATATAGGTCCCGCCACGCCGCACGTTTAAAAAGTCGATCGCTTCTTTTAAAAGAACCGGAACATGATAATGGCTCACTTCCCTTCCACCACCATGCCCAACCCCCTGAGGGGTGTCTGTTGAACCCTCGCCCACTAGATGCCCAATTCGTCGAGCGTCTTCTCATCGTCAGGCGTGAACTTTTCTTCCTCGACCTGTCTGCGGTACGAATCCAGGTTGCGGACGATCAAGTGCGTCAAGTTGCCGGTAACCGCAACCTCGCCTTTGATCTGCGCCGCTTCGCGCAGCAGTTGCGGTATCAGCAACCGCCCCTGCCCATCCATCTCCACCACCTGCCCGTAATAGTTCACCCTGTCGAGAAACTTTTTCTTCGTAGGATTGAAAGTGGAGAGCCCGGCCAACTTCTGCTCGATCCGCTCCCACTCCTCGAAGGGATACACTTGAGCAACCTTCCCATCGAGACTGGTGATGTAGTATTGCTGTCCGTACTTCTCGTCGATCACCCGCTTGAACTCGGCCGGAATCTTGAGCCGTCCCTTTTCGTCGACGCGAGTTGGGTGATTGCCGCGAAACATGTGTAAGGCCTATGCGCTTAACAGTGACTTCCACAGCGACCGGAGAGGTAAAAGCGACGCAAAGTAGGGTCAAACTCGGGTGGATCGGGCTGTTTGTCGTGCTTTTGGGTCGGTTTCCCACCGGCTCCTCTTTATCAGCTTTCCGTTCCCACGCTCTTTACTGTCCTGACCACTCTGTTCCACTTTCTCCCACATCTTACCCGTAAGTCCTTAATTGTCAATAAGAAAGTTCAAGGCCGTATACCCGCTTCGGGACTGATTCGGCAAAATACGAGGACTTGTGGCTAACTAGAAAGACGACCACAAGGGGTTGCGTTTACTGCAAAGATTCCTTCGCCATCCATTCGCTTAGATTTTTCTTGCACTCCGCGCCCCGCGCGGACTTTCTTGTGGAAAAACATCCTTTCGCGACATTGTACTGGTGCAAGACAACCATCAAGGCTTGGCACGACTAGCCTCATGCAATTTGCCCGAAGGTGTACACTTTCGCGCATACCGTTTTAGGCCCTGTTGTTGAACTCAACAGTTACAGGAGGCATTGCATGTCACTCAACCGCGGCAGGATCTGGCTCGGCGGTTTGGCGGGAGGCGTGGTCTGGACCGTCTGGAGTTTTGTTGTAGGGAAGTTCGTCATCACCGATGCGCGCTACCTGGCCGCGCAAAATGCCGGATTATTTCTGAAGACGCCGCGCTATCCCTTCTTTGTGGCTCTATGGATCGCGCTCTTGTTTATCCTGGCGATAGCGGTCTCTCATCTCTATGCGTGGTCGCGTCAGGGTCTGGGACCGGGCCCCGGCACTGCGCTGCGGGTGGGCTTTCTGGCCGGTTTCTTTGCCGGCTTCCCAGGAAACTTTGCCCAGGCGACCTGGTTTGCGGGTGACAAAGGCCTTCCTTTCGGCTGGATGATTGACATGTGGTTTGGCGCTATTCTGGCCGCAATGATCGCCGGCTGGCTTTACAAAGACTGAGCTCGATGTAGTTAAAAACCGCTCTTCCAAAAAGAGATCCACTGAGGCGCACGAATGGTGGCGGCTACGGCTGGTCTTCGGCAGCTGGAATCGACTTTAGCTGCACGCTCGCGCGGTCACCTTCGCTCGCGTGCAGCGCTTTGCCTTGGCCTTCGTAGCTTTTGAGAAATTCTGGATTATAGTAGGCATCGCCATCGATGCTCTCCCAGGCAAAGATCGTATAGTCTCCGGGAGGCAGACCGCGCAGGGTGAAGCCTCCACTCTGATCGGTGACCGCTTTGCGATAGCGATCCGTGCGGCTGCGGAATCGCGCTTCGGGTACGGCGACTACAATCGCGTCGGCAATGGGTTCGTCCTTCTGATTCTTGGCCAGGCCCTCGGCCACTGCTCCATTTGCGCTCGCCACCAGACTAATCACGGTTGTGCCGCCGCCAACATTGAAACCGGAATCAGCCGCGGCACCGCCCGCGGCCACCGACTTTAGAAACCAATCCGGCATTGCACTGGTATCGGAAATCTGGATGGAATAATGCCCCGGCGGCACGTCTTTCCACTCGAAAGTTCCATCGCTGTTTACATGTGCCAGCGTAGAGAAGCCCTGCGAGGCAGCGCCTTCTACCATCGAGTAAGCACCGAGCGCGTCGTCATCATCGGCAGTGGAGTGCAGTAGAAGAAACATCTGGCTGGGATCGAGTTTCGCGGCTCTGCTTGATTCCATGCGAACGCGACCGCGAATCGAACCGCCCGCCTGCGGCGCGAGGCGCAGACCATCCACATTTTCCGACGCGATCTGCAGCGCCTGCCGCGCCATCATCGGCGCCGCAGCGTTGTCGACCGTGGCAAAAATCGTGTAGGCGCCGGGAGCGACGTCGCGAATCTCGAAGCTGCCATCTTTGTGCATTTCCGCGCCATTCAGCACCAAGTTCATATCTTTCAATTGCAGCATAACCGCTGCCGTCGTTCCCGGCGGTAGATTTATTACCGATCCGCGGATGGTCAAGCTGGGGCTGGGCGTGAGCGAGAAGTTTGCCGGGAAGTCATCGCCGGCATGTAACTGAATGGGCGCGGCCTGCGCACGATCTCTGGTGCCGGGATAATAAGTGGTCTGGTAGGCGGCGGGCGCTGGCTTGTCTACAGCTGGATTGCTGGGATTTCCCGCAGCGGCGTTGCCGCTGGCTTCGATCAAACTTCTGAAATCGGGCGGCGGGGTTACGGAAACAAAATAATTTCCAGAGGCGAGGCCGGCGATGCGGTATTCGCCGAGATCGTTAGTACGCTCCGCGCCAGCCTGCTCCCAGTGAGTGTGCCCCGCAACAAAAGTTTGCCGCAGGACTGCGACTTGCGCTTCCGGCATGGGGTCGCCGTCTTCATCGGTAATGCGGCCTTCCACCACCGCCGCAGCTTGCAGATGAATGACTAAGTCTTTCAACTCCTGGCCGGCGGTTAGCGTAATCACGCGGCCATCGGCGCGGCGGCGGTGCTTGTCGATTTCCTGAAAGCCGCTGCGCTCTACAAATAAGTGATAGCGGCCGGGAGCGACGTTTTCGATGTGAAAGCCGCCATCTGCGCCGGTGAGCGCGGTGTAGTTCGTGCCGTCGCTCTGGCTCTCAGCAATCAGTTCGATCAGCGCTTTCTTCACAGGCTCGCTGCCGGGATCTTTGATGACGATTCCGCTAAGCGTGGCGCGGGTTGGTGTAGAGGTATCGGCGGGTGACGGCGAGCTTTGCGCTGCGAGCGTGGCGGTCGCCAGCACGGTTGCCAGAATGACAATCCACAACAGACCTCCAGGAAGAGCCTTCATTTTTCGAGTGCAGGAGGGACTTGGGAGTTCGTCGAGTCATGATCGTGGGGACGATCGCTTCGCCTCGACCTAGGTCATTCTAACCCGGCGGTGGAGGGTTGATCCAGATCAAACAGTTTTCGGATTTAAGCACCATAAAATCTATGGAATCAATGACTTACATTTCGCAAGCCTGGCTAAAATATTGGCAGCGAAGGACTTGCTTGCAAAATATTAACTTCAAAGGCTTGGGCGACAGCGTTTTCACTAATTGCTTAATTACCCGGGGTGTCACGACTTAAGGATACTCTGCGAGCACGGTTTCGCGCTCTTACTTATGATCGGTTGGGGAGTCTGTGGATGGCAAGGTTAGATGTCACACGGCCTTCTTTCGCCCCCTTCGGGGCTTTGTTCCCATTCAACTTCTAACCCACGGCTTACGCCATGGGCTGCATTCTTGCGCCGCTCCGCGGCTAAACCTTGTCTCGACGTTTCACTTTTCGCGCGGCCATGATGCTATGACTCAGATTCCTAAGGGTGGAATAGAGGATTTGCTGAACGCGTGTGGCGCTCCTTAAAGTAATTTGATTTGTGAATGTATTGTCTCGACAATAACGGCGACCTTGACGGGGTACCGATTTATCGGTTCTCGCGCCGGCCTCGGAGATTTCCGCGGCCGTTTGCATTTTCGGAAGGCAGCGGAAATCGAGAGTGGCTTTCGCACCACAATCCCTAGATCTTCTTGCCCTTCTTGGCGTTCTCGTCCCGCCACCTGGCGAAAAACTCGCTCGCGCGAAGCGGAGCTTGGCCAACCGCCTCCAACCCAGTGCCTTGGGCGTTTACCTTGAAGGAACCCTGTTGCTGCATAGCCGACATTGGCAGATGCAGCATTCTCGCCCCTGCCAGGGAGTGGCCAAAAGCCTCTGCATGGCGCTTGGCATCCATCTCGAATTCCGCGTCTGTGGTCTGTTTTGCGCCGACAAGTGTGGTCACGGTGTGGACGTGAATCACCCGGCCGTCTTTGGGATCGAAAACAATGCAATTGCGGCTTAAGGTGTCATCGATTGCTTTACCGCGCATGAATAGCGGTCTCATGAGCCCTCCTGGTCTGGGGTGGGCGCGAAAGCCGTGAACCAGATCTCGTTGATGATGCTGCCGTTGAAGACTCCGTTGACCCAGCCCCCGCTGGAACCAACGCCCCACCCAAAAGTTACGCTGGACATGTAAAAGTCCCACGCCATGTCGGAAACGCCATCGAAGAAAAGACTGTTTGGGTTGGTAGAGCCAACGGGGACCACAATCGAAGAGCCGCCCGGGTCTAGTGTGGTGTACTCGACTATGCCGCTAAAGACATATCCGTCTCCCAGCGCCCATACCGAACCCAAAGAAGTCTTGGCATAAGTCATTACGTTGTAGGTGGGCGGAACCGGGACCGACAGCGTCAACGTCCACGTCGGATTTGCGCCTCCGATTGACCAGATATCCCAACGAAAGGCCAAGAAAAGTTCAGCCATTGATCCTCCAGTTCGCGCCAAACCTAACAGGAGGCTCGATCCACTACAAGTCGCATGTTCTGGTGACATCGCAGAATCGCCGAAATGTACCGCGATCGAACAACTATGTCGTCAGCCACGCTGGAAGAATGGCGAGCTGGATTGCGAAGCAGTAGAGAATTTTCAGATGCCTTCGATAGAGAAGGTTGCTCATCTTGAGGCTATTAAGAAATAGCCCCTTGTCGTCGAGTCTCAATTCAGGAAGTACTGCCGATACAAGGTATCCCTCTGCGCGGGCCGGAAGCCCGCATCGCGAATGATTCTGCGCAACTCTTCTTCTGTAGTGCAGTTGGTTACGCCAGCGGCTCTTACCACGTTTTCTTCCAGCATCACCGAGCCGACATCGTTGCCGCCGAAACGCAGGCCCATCTGGCAGACTTTCAGGCCTTGCGTGACCCAGCTCGATTGCACGTTGAGGAAGTTCGAGAGATAGAGGCGCGAGATGGCCAGCGTCTTCAGATATTCAACGGCGGTGGCTTCGTCCCAGTGACGGCCGCCGAGCGCGGTGTTTTGCGGCTGAAAGCTCCACGGGATGAAGGCGGTGAAGCCTCCGGTTTCTTCCTGCAGATCGTAGAGTTCCTGCAGGTGGTTGATGCGGTTTTCGTAGTTCTCGCCGACGCCGAACATCATGGTTGCGGTCGTGCGCATGCCGATCTGGTGGGCTGTACGGTGGACGTTGATCCAGTCGTTGGTGAGGCACTTGAGGCGGGCAATTTTGTAGCGGACTTCATCGTCGAGAATTTCTGCGCCGCCACCGGGAATGGAATCGAGTCCGGCATCGCGCAGGTGGAGAATCGTGTCGCGAATGCTGAGGCTGCTGTATTCGGCGATGGCGATGATTTCGGATGCGGAATAGCAATGCAAATGGATCTGCGGGAAGCGGTCTTTGATTCCGCGCAGCATTTTCTCGTGCCAGTCGATCTTGAGATCGGGATGCAGGCCGCCTTGCATAAGCACGCCGGTACCGCCGAGCTCGACGGTCTCGCGAATTTTTTCGTAGATGGTGTCGAACTCGAGAATATAGCCTTCTTTCGCGGCGGGGCCTTTCAGCGGGCGGTAGAAGGCGCAGAAGGTGCAGTACTCGGTGCAGAAGTTGGTGTAATTAATGTTGCGGTCGATGATGTAGGTGACGGTGCCTTCGGGATGCAGCTTGCGGCGCAGCGCGTCGGCTTCCATGCCGATGCCGATCAGATCGTCGGAGTGGAACATCTCGAGGGCTTGGGATTTGGTTAGGGACATGGGCTGATTAATTTTAACGGAGGCGAGCTGGTTTGGGCCAGGTTTCTAAAATTCATCAAACACAGGGGACACAGAGTGCGCACAGAGTTCGATGAGGCCTACTTCTTCTTATACCTAAGATATTGAATCAGCGTCAGCACTGTGCCAATCACTGCCAGCCCAATCAGAATCGCCAGCGCCGGTTTGTAGTACTGGTTAAAGAAGCGCAGGATGTGGCGGCCGTAGTGGAACCCCAGATAAGCAAGAATGGCGTAACGCAGACCGCGGCCAGAGCACTAAAGCCGCCAGAAATTTCTTTTGCGAATACTGCATGGCGCCCGCCGCCAGCAGTGACGGGAGAAAGGGAAACGGCGGAGGCAGCAGGGCAGGAATCGCGATGGTGGCGAATCCCCAACGTTCAAAGGCGCGTGTTACCTGCGCGGTTCTCTTTTTCGAGAGCTTACGCTCCATAGCTTCTTTGCCACCTTCGCGGGCGAGACTATAAGTAATGTAGCCGCCGATAACCGCCCCGAGCGTGGCCATTAGAGCGTAGTAGGGCCAGGGCTGGCGGTGGCGCGCGGCGAGCCAGATGGTGAGAACATCCATGCTGCCGGTGAGCGGTATCAGGGAATTGTCGGCTAGTCCCAGCAGGATCAGGCCCGGCCCTCCGAGGTTGCGAAGTTGTCGCCAGATGGGAACTGCCAGCAAGGCATGGGGATGGATGAGCATGCGGTTTGGTGAGTTTACAGGACGAATACAGAACTGCGCTTGCACTAAGGAATTGCGGCGGCGTTCGCGGGGACCAGGAAGCGCGTCTCCGGCGCCGAAGGCAACGCTCCGATTTCAGCCGCGTAGCGATAGAAAAGTCGCAAGCCTTCCAAGCACGCCGCGTCGAGGCGGTAATAAATGTTTTCCGTGAGATAGGAGTGCACGTCGGCTTGGCTGATGCGGAGTCGGGGAGCCCATTCGTGGGCGATGCTGGTGAGGCTTGCGGGTTCGAGCCCGTGGTCGCGGGATCGTTGAAATATTTGCGCCAAGTCTGCCGACGACTGCGTTCCACGCAACGCATCCAGACGAACTGCCCAGAAGGCGAAGACGAATGGCTTGCCGGTGTAGCGGATCCATTCCTCGGCGAGGTCGAGCGTGAGGTAGCGCGAGCGATCGACCTGCAGTGCCGGATCACCAATTAATAATCCGGCATCGTGGCGAGCAAGCATCTTCTCAATATCCGGCGCCATCGGAGTGAATGTTCTGCCGCCGCCCAGCCATTTCTCAAATAAGACTTTCGTGAGTGCGACCGAGGTCATCGAAGAAGTGTCGAGCGCCACGGTACGAATCTGGTCGACCGGAACGCGGCTCACCAGCAGGATGGAGCGCACAGGCCGACGGGACGCGATCGCTACATCCGGCAGGATCAGCAGACTAGGAATTTGGGTATAAGCGGCTGCGGGAATGATCCCGATATCGGTGGTTCCGGCTTCGAGCGCGCGAGCGCAGGCCGAAGGCAGGGTGTAGGAAATCTCGAAGTCGCGCCCGGTTTCGCCGTGTTCGAGATCCCACATCAGGGGAGCGGTGTTGAGGTAGGAAATCGCAGAGATGCGCAGAGGTCTCATTCCTGTTTTGATTTTAACAGACGTTTTTTACAGGTCGGTGTGACGGGTTACCTTGACTTCGCTCGGCGCGAATGACTACAGTCCGCCCAGTTCAAGCAAAGGGCAAAGGAGCGTGACGTGCCGAATGCCGTGGCTGCACCCGCAACTCATATTCTGGAGTGGCTTGCCATCTCGCTGACCCAGGGCCTGGGGCCGACGAAGGCGCGGAAACTGGTAGAACACTTCGGCAGCGCCGAGGCGGTGTTTCATGCCTCGCTCACGGAACTGGAAGGCTCGGGGATTCAGGCGGTTTCGGCGCAATCGATCGCGACGGGGAAATCGGCGGAACTCGCGCGGGAAGAGATCGCGCGTGCAGCTGAGGCAGGAGTAACGATTCTGTCGCAAGAAGATCACTGTTACCCTTTGCGGCTCAAGGAAATCTACGACCCGCCGTTGGTGCTCTATGTTCGCGGCGATCCTGAGGTACTGACACGGCCTGGAATTGCAATGGTAGGCACCCGGCATCCGACGCCGTACGGCTCGGGAATGGCCGAGCGGTTGGCATTCGACTTGGCAGCACAGGGATTGGTGATTGTCAGCGGCATGGCCCGCGGGGTCGATACTGCCAGCCATCGCGGAGCGATTACTGCAAAAGGCAAGACCATCGCAGTATTTGGCACGGGCGTGGATGTGATTTATCCCAAAGAAAATTCGCGATTGTCGGAGCAGATTCTGGCACTGGGCGGGGCGCTCATTTCGGAATTTCCACTCGGGACCGCTGCCTTTCCGCAGAACTTTCCTATTCGCAACCGGATTTTGAGCGGCATGTCAGTCGGCGTGCTGGTATTGGAGGCTGCGGAATATTCCGGAACGCGGGTCACGGCGCGTTGTGCGCTGGAGCAGAACCGCGATGTTTTCGCCGTGCCCGGCAACGTGACAAATAAAAATTCCTGGGGGCCAAACACGCTGATTAAGCAGGGTGCAAAGCTGGTGGCGACTTGGGAAGATGTGTGGGAAGATCTGCCGGCGGAAGTGAAGCTTGCCCTCACGCCGCCACCCTCGCCTGAATCCGGGGGCTCGACTTCCGCATCTCTATTCCCGGACGAAGGGCTTCCTCCCCACGAGAAGAAAATCCTGAGCCTGCTGAAAGCTGATGAAGCCACGCACATCGACGAACTGGTGGAAAAACTAGAAAACGAAATGTCCTCTTCGGAAATTTTCGCGGCGCTGTTTGAGCTGGAGTTAACCGGCAAAGTGCGGCAGATGCCGGGGAAGAATTTCGTGAAGAGTTTTTAGCTGGCCAACCCTGGCTTTCTCGCAGTAACTTGTTGCCGCCATCCCATTCGTGCTAGGTTCAAAGCGAATTCTTAGGAACTGAGGAACCATTGTTGAAGAGTTTAGTCATTGTCGAATCGCCGGCTAAGGCGAAGACCATCCAGAAATATCTGGGAAAGGGATTTACCGTCGAGGCCTCGCTCGGCCACGTGAAAGATCTGCCCAAGAGCACCTTGGGCGTGGATACCGACGACGAGTTCGAAACGGAATACGTTGTCATCCCCGGGAAAGAAAAAGTTCTGGCCAAGCTGAAGAAGCTGGCGGGGCCGATGGATGCGATCTATCTGGCGCCTGACCCGGACCGCGAAGGCGAAGCCATTGCGGCGCACCTTGCGAGTGAACTCGATGGCAACGGCCACGGTAAAAAAGCAAAAAAGAAGAAAAAAGGTGAGGACGAAGCTCCTCCGCGCATTCAGCGCGTGACGTTCAATGAGATCACCAAGCGCGCAGTGCAGGCGGCGTTCGAACATCCCCGCGCCATCGACCAGAACCTGGTGGACGCCCAACAAGCCCGGCGCGTGCTCGACCGGCTTGTCGGCTACCAGGTTTCACCGCTGCTGTGGGATAAGGTTCGGCGTGGACTTTCTGCCGGCCGCGTGCAGACGGTCGCACTCCGGTTGATTGTGGAACGCGAACGCGAGATCAAAGCGTTCGAGAAAAAAGAATATTGGACCATTGACGCGCACCTTTCGGCGAGTAAGCCTCCAGCATTCGACGCCCGCTTTCTAGGCAAGGGCGAAGAGAAAATCGAGGTCACGAACGGCGAGGATGCAGAAAAGATCCGCGCCGCGCTGGAACAGACTGACTGGCTGGTTCGCTCGGTCGATAAGAAAGAGCGCCGCCGCAACGCCGCGCCGCCGTTTACCACCAGCAAGTTGCAGCAGGATTCTTCCCGCAAACTGCGCTTCAGCGTAAAGCGCACCATGATGATTGCGCAGCGCTTGTATGAAGGCGTGGAACTCGGCGAAGAAGGCCAGGTTGGTCTGATTACCTACATGCGTACCGATTCGACCCGGGTTGCGCCCGAGGCGATTCAGGAGGTGCGCGAATACGTCGGCAAAGAATATGGCGCGGCCTATCTGCCGGAGACACCGAATACATATAAAGAGAAGAAGGAAGCGCAGGCGGCGCACGAGGCAATCCGGCCGACTTCGGCGATGCGCCATCCTGACCTGGTGAAGCAGTACTTAAAAGAAGATGAGTTCAAGGTCTACAAGCTGATCTGGCAGCGTTTTGTGGCGTCACAGATTATGCCGGCGGTGTTTGACCAGACCACCGTAGACATCGACGCCAAAGCAAAAAATGGCGACGCGTATTGGTTCCGCGTAACCGGATCGGTGCTGAAGTTCGATGGCTTCCTGCGAGTGTATGAAGAATCGAAGGAAGGCAAAGACGAAGAAGACGAAGAGCTGAAGCACAAGTTGCCGGCTCTGGAAGCGGGACAGAAGCTCACGCTCAAGGAGTTGAAGCCGGAGCAGCATTTCACCGAACCGCCGCCACGCTACAACGAAGCATCGCTGGTGAAAGAGCTGGAAGAACGCGGCATTGGGCGTCCATCAACCTATTCGGCGATTCTGTCGACGATCCAGGAGCGGCAGTATGTGCAGAAGTTGGGCGGCAAGTTTACGCCTACCGAAATTGGATTGGTCGTCACCGATCTGCTGGTCGAAAACTTCCGCGACATTTTCGACGTGGCATATACGGCAGGCCTGGAAGAAAAGCTCGACGACATCGAAGAAGGCAAGGAGAAGTGGACGGAGACGCTCGCCGAGTTCTACAAGAAGTTCACCAAGGATCTCAAATATGCCGAAAAGCATATGGAGAACATCAAGCGGATGGAGAAGCCCACGGACGAGAAGTGCGAGCGCTGTGGGTCGCCGCTGGTGATTAAGTGGGGCAAACACGGGTCTTTCTACGCTTGCAGCACCTACGATAAAGAAGATAAGGACACCTGCACTTTCACCAAAGAAAATCCCATTAACCTGCCCGATCTCGATTCAGCCGATGTGCAGGAAACCGGTGCGGCGGAAGAATATTGCGAGAACTGCGGTCGGGTGATGGTGCTCAAGCGCGGGCGCTTTGGGCAGTTCATGGCATGCACGGGTTATCCCGATTGCAAAACCACGCGGCGACTCGACCAAGGCAAGAAGGTTCCGGATATTCCGCTCGATGAGCCTTGCCCGAAGTGCGGCCGGAACATGATGATTCGCCACGGACGCTTTGGCGAATTCACGGCTTGCAGCGGATATCCCGAGTGCAAGTACGTGAAGCAGAATTTTATCGGGGTAAAATGTCCGGAGTGCAAAGAGGGCGATCTGGTGGAGAAGCGCGCCCGCAAAGGCAACACGTTCTACGGATGCGGGAATTATCCGAAGTGCAAGTTCACTTCGGCGCACAAACCAATCGCCGAAAAGTGTACGAGTTGCGGCAGCGAGTATCTGGTCGAAAAAAACCTGAAGGCTGGACCGGTGATCGCCTGCCCTAATAAAGAATGCGACTACGAGCGGCCGGCGCCGCCCGCGGAAGCGGCAGCGACCACTGCGTAAATGCCGAGCGATTGAGCGAGCGGGCTGTTTCGCATCGTACAGATTTACAATCGCCCGATCACTCAATCGCCAAATTACTCAATTTCTCCCGAGGTGATTCATGTCCAAAAAAGCGACTTCTGCTGACGCTCAACTCATTCTTCAACTCTACGATCTTCGCCGTGAAGCGGAGATGCGCAAGGCGCGCAACTGGTGGGTCGTGGAATTCTGGCCGCAAAGTGCCGACGATTTTATGAAAATTATTGGGGCTTTGGGTTCACAGGAAAATAATTGGATGCGCCAGGTTGGCGGATACTGGAGCATGGCCGCAGCCTTGGTGCTGCACGGGGCGCTGAATGAGGAACTATTTATCCAGCCCGCGGTGAGCGGTGAAATGTTTTTGCTATTCGCGAAGACTCAGCCCTTCCTCAAAGAGGTGCGCGAAAAACTTGGTGACCCGCATCTGTTCGGAAACATCGAGAAGGTCATCATGAATTCGAAGTTCGGCCGGGAGCGGCTGAAGTTCACGCTGAAGCGAATCGAAACCCAGCGCGCGAAGCGAGCCGCGAAGGCAAGTTAGAGAAATACTGAGCCGCCAACTCCAGTTTTCCCAACCATTCAACGGCGACAGCCGGTTTCACCACCTGATCATCTGTTATCCTAGTCGGCTGTGCGAATGATCTGGTGGTTCCTGATTCTAGGCGTGAGTACGCTGGTCGTGGTGTGCGTCGCAATCGCCTTGTACATGCGTCTGCGCCGCCATTTACAAGCCGCGCACGCCGCACACGAAGGACCTGCCCACGAAGCGGAACGCGATCAGTAAGGGTGCGTTGGCGCAATGCTTCGCGCAATAAATTCGGAGGCTTTGCATGGAAAAACCGGCGGTGCAAACACTAAGCAGCGTTAGCGACGCTGCCATCAGCGGGACGCGGGAACGCAGTTTCGCTTCTGAAGCTTTGCGGCAGGTCGCGCTCGTAGTTGGTGCGAGCTTGTTTGAGGCATTGTGCGCGCACATCGCGATTCCTTTGCCGGGAACACCGGTGCCGCTGACGGTTCAGAACTTCGCAGTTCTGTTAGTAGGTCTGCTGCTCGGCAGCCGACGCGGTTTTGCAGCGCTTGCGCTCTATTTGGCTGAAGGCGTAGTTGGCATGCCGGTTTTCAGTCCTTTGGGTCCGGGAGGAATCGCGCAGCTACTCGGGCCGACCGGCGGATTTCTTCTGGCCTATCCGCTAGTGGCATGGCTTGCGGGTTTTGTCATGGAGCGTGGGCGCAGGACATTCGTTCGTGCCGCTGTGGGTGGATTTCTTGCGGATGTTTTGCTTTTCATCGGAGGTCTCTCCTGGCTGGCGGTTCTAACGCACTCCGTGGCGATGGCTTTCCGTTTGGGTCTTTACTGGTTTCTGTTTGCAGAGGTGATTAAGGTGATGATGGCCGCTGGAATTACGGCGCGGTGGCAGCGCATTCGTACTGGCAATTGGAAGGCGGCGCAGTGATCAAGTTGTTGGAGTTGGAGTTTAAAAATGACAGTAGTTTCGGAACAGGAAACAAAATATTCCGGCGGAAGTTCTTCTTCGCAGGCGCGTGAGATTTCGATCGCTCACAGCCCCGATTCCGACGACGCCTTCATGTTCTACGGACTTGCCACCAGCAAGGTTCGCGTCCCCGGGCTGCGCTTTACACACACGCTCTGCGATATCGAGACCCTAAACCAGAAGGCGCGCGAAGGCGTCTACGATGTGACGGCTATTTCGTTCCACGCCTATCCTTATATTCAGGATTTGTACGCGCTCATGTCGTGCGGCGGCAGTGTGGGTGAAGGTTATGGGCCCATGATCGTTTCGCCGCGTGCGTTCACGCAGAGCGAGATTAAAGAGAAACTGATCGCCGTTCCGGGTACGCTCACAACGGCATATCTCGCACTGCAGCTTTTTGCGCCGGGCGTGCAGACGGAGGTTGTACCTTTTGACCAGATCATTCCGCAGGTGCTCGAGGGCAAGTACGAAGCCGGACTCATCATCCACGAAGGCCAGTTGACCTACGACAAAGCTGGCTTGCACCGCATTGTCGATCTTGGGCGATGGTGGCAGAAGATGACAGGGTTGCCGCTGCCGCTGGGAGGCAATGCTATCCGCCGCGCATTGGGGCCGGAGCTGATTTCCGCCGTCAACGGCGCGCTGCGCGACAGCATTCAGTACGCACTCGATCACCGCGAAGAAGCATTGTCCTATGCGATGCAGTTCGCCCGCGATCTCGATACACAAACCGCGGACCGCTTCGTTGGCATGTACGTGAACGAACGCACGCTCGACTACGGCCCGGAAGGACGCGAGGGCGTCGTGCGTCTGCTCGATATGGGGCACAAGGCAGGGATTATTGGGCCAGAGGCGAAAGTGGATTGGGTAGGTTGAGGCTAGCTAAGGCTGAGCGCTTCCAACTCTCGGAGATGTCTTGTGAGTGCTTCCTTCGAAGATTCTTGCCGACGCTTTCGTGAATTCCTTGCTAGAAATGGATACCCACTGGAGCTTGTTTGGATTACTTCAGACGATGTTCTTCTTACTGGACGGAACTTTCTGTACGTGAAACTTCCCAGCCCTGATCGCGGTGGAGGTGCTGCGCGTGCCCGGTTCGAAGCAGCCACAAAGGCGCAGTCTGGTGTTTCCTTCAAAGGTCTGTTTGAAACAGACCACAAAACTCTTTGCACCGTGTGGGTAGCGAGCGACGATTCCGAGTGCGAGCGCGCAATGTGCTCAAAGACGGACTTGAAGATGTCCGCTCCCGTCGAGAGAAACAGGCCGCCAATTAAGGAAGTACGAAGCCGCTTTGTCTGGTGGTGTTTGCGGTTGCGGTATCGAGAAAAGCAAACCGGGAAAGATGATCTATTCTGGGGTTAGGTTTCCGCGCAATCAACCCCTCTCACACATCCGCCGTTCGTTTAAGCTAGCAGCTAGGAGCTAGAAGCTTGTCACAGACCCTCCTCATCGACGCCGACGACACGCTTTGGGAGAACAATGTTTATTTCGAGCGAGCCATCGAACAATTCATTTCGTTTCTCAATCATCACGAATTTTCTCCTGAGCAGGTGCGCGGAGTTCTAAACGATGTGGAACGCGAATGCATCGTGACGCATGGCTACGGCCTGCACAGTTTCGCGCACGCACTGGTACGCACATTTGAGCGGCTTAGCGTAAAGCCGGTAACGCCCGAACTGCACGCTCAAATAATCAGTTTCACTCATAAAATTGCCGACCATGCGATAGAACTTCTGCCCGAGGTTCCACAGACCCTTGAGTATCTGGCCGCTAAGCATCGCCTCATCCTCGTGACCAAGGGGGCGGTTCCGGAGCAAACTGGAAAGATCGACCGATCGGAGCTGAGAAAATATTTCGAAGCGACCGAGATTGTCGCTGAAAAAAATCTCGCGACTTATGAGAGCTTGCTCGAGAAACACGAGCTGCGGCGCGCTTCCACGTGGATGATCGGCAACAGCCCAAGGTCCGACATCAATCCCGCGCTGGCTGCGGGATTGCACGCGGTGTTTGTGCCGCACGGCAACACCTGGATTCTTGAACATGACGAAGTGAATCCGGCTCCGCGACCGCAGCGCCTGCTGATCCTGGGCCGCTTCGCGGAACTGCGCGAGCATTTTTAGACTCCAAATTTACGGCGCTATAAGAACCCTCAGGGGCTAAAGCCCGGATTGAGGATCGATTTTACGCGGCGCTGAAGCGCCGCTCTTCCACGGTACTTTCCGGCGACTAGAGCGCTGTCCCATTCAGCCATTGCAATCTGTGAATCGTGTTTCGACGCATATACCTTCTTTGGATCGCGTTTTTGACGCACCAAACTAACCAACAACCTGCCTCTGCTGTGCAGGTTCCAGCGTGTTACGCTCAATCTGCTCGGCGTTCATCGCCACTCGTCTTGGCCGTGGAGACAAACAATTTCCGCAGGCTGTTGCGCACGGTTGAAGCGCTCTCCGATCTCGGTCCGGAGCTAACGGCGGAGCGCGACTTCACCGAAACTTCTCGCCGCATGCTGTCCGCTGTCATGGAAGCAGCGGGAGCACGCGAAGGTGCGCTTTTTGTTTTCAACGAGAAGCCCACCATGCTGACTTCGGTGGCCGCGGAAGGCTTCGCTATGCTACCCGAGCCGGCCTTCATCCCTCTTCTTCCCAAGCATGCGCACGCGCTCACGGCAGCGCGCGGACCGATTGTGCTGAACGCTTCCACTTATTCGGTGTTCCTCAGCTCCAACGGCAATGTTGCTCCCGAACTTTTCAAGTGCGTGGCGCCACTGAAATCGGTTGGAAAACTTGCAGGCGTGGTTGCCTTGGGTCGTCGGCCGGGCGATGCGCCCTATCTGGAAGCGGAACTGGATGCGATGGAGTTGTTGTGCAATTACATCGGCCTTGCCGTGCACAACCATGCACTAACCCAGACGCTCGCGCAGCGCATCACCGAGAATCTGCGTCTGATGGCCTCTCTGCACGGCTTCTATGACACTGCGCTCGAGGCCTTCGCGACTGCCATCGACGTGAAGGATGTGAACATTCATGGGCACTCGCTGCGCGTTGGCCGTTACGCTGCCGGCGTTGGCGAGGCCATGGGCATGGATGCTGGCGAAGTTGCCGCCCTGCGCAGCGCGGGGTATCTGCACGACATTGGCAAAGTCGCGGTCGATCGGCGGCTGTTCAGCAAGCCATCAGCACTCAATCCCGAGGAATTTCGCGAGATGGCGGATCACACTGTGGTCGGCCATCAAATTGTGAGCAGCGTGCAATTTCCCTGGCCGAAGATTCACGAGTCTGTGCGCTGGCACCATGAGCGCGCCGACGGGTCAGGCTATCCGGACCAGTTGAGCAACGATGAAATGCCAATGCCCGTGCGGGTTATGGCACTTGCCGATACCTTCGACGCGATGATCAGCGCGCGCCCGTATCGCGAACCTCTTTCTCTGGGCAATGCGCTCAGCGCTCTGGTACGCATGGCTCCGCAAAAATATGATCCGAATGTCGTGCAGGCCTTGCTGATCCAGGTGCGCCGCGATGCCGTGGGCAGCAATCGAACTCCGCTTCTGGCCGACCATACGGTGAATATTTCTCCCGGCGATGTGGACCAGTTGGCCGCGACGCTGCAGCACAAGGTGTCTCGCGGAAAAATGTATCTGACTTAAATTCAGCTTCTGGCTGCTAGCGCATGGCTTTTTGACCCCAACGTCTTTGGTAACCATCACCAGTTCGGTTACCAGCAACTATTCCTTCTGGTTCGGGTTGATAATGAGAAGGATATTTGTCGCTTTCCCTGGGAGTCCTGATGCGCGTGGGCCGCACCAAGTCCGTTTGTCTAAGGTCAGCCATTTTTCTGTTCTGCTTTAGCGTGGCCTGCATCGTCCCACAACTTCTGGCCAAGAAAAAAGATCTAGACAAAGTCAATTTCAGCGCAGACGAGCAAAGGCGCGCGTTGCATGCTCTCAACCGGCTCACTTTCGGCCCGCGTCCGGGAGATGCGCAGAAGGTTACGGAGATGGGCGTCGACCAATGGATTGACCTGCAACTGCATCCCGGAAAAATCGACGACAGCGCTCTCGACTCCCGCCTTGAACCGTTGCGCACTCTTCGCATGAGCTCGAAAGAGATTGCGGAAGATTTTCCCGACGGCCAGGAGATTAATCAGGTGATTAACGGCAAGAAGGCTATGCCGTCCGATCCGGCGCGGCGCGCGGTGTTCCAAGTGCAGATCGCCCGCCAGCAGGATAAGAAGGATCGCAAAGAAGAGACGATTAAGAATACTGTGGCTGCAGCAATCGCGGATGCAGAGAAAGAGGTTTCGGCTAAGGCAACCGCGACGAATGCGACTGGGGATAGCGTAGGAGTTCCCGCTGAAACTGCCGCAAGCAACGGCACAGCGCGTGACACGAACGGGGCAATGAACCCTGCCGCGGCGAATCCGACAATGAACTCCGGCCATGCAGATGCAGGCCGCGACGATTCAATGATGGCCGCCACGCCGACAAAACCGACGGCTGAGGATGAAGAACAAGCCCGCCGTCGCGATGAACAACTTCAGATCGATCTCGAAGTTCAGCAACTGTCAGGCCTTCCGCCCGATCAGCGTTTCAAGAAGATTCTCAGCATGCCCGCGGCAGAGCAGGTTGCAGTTGCCGACACACTGCGTGGAGGCAAAGCGCAAGATCTCCTCATAGGCCTCTCTCCGAAGCAGAAGGAAACCGTGCTCGCCATGAATTACCCGGCGGGCGTGGTAACGAACGAATTGGCGCAAGCGAAGCTTCTACGCGCGATCTATAGCCAGCGCCAGTTTGAAGAAGTAATGACCGACTTCTGGTGCAACCACTTCAACGTGTTCGTCGACAAAGGGCTCGATAAGATCATGCTGACCAGCTATGAGCGCGATGTGATCCGCCCACACGCGCTCGGCAAGTTTGAAGACCTGCTCGTGGCTACTGCGAAGAGTCCAGCGATGTTGTTTTATTTGGACAACTGGTTGAGCGTAGGGCCGGACTCCGCGAAAGCGTTGGGTCTTCCGGCGCATCCGGGACCGTATGGATATGGTCGCCGTTATCCGGCGCGCCCGAAGCCAGGCAAGCGTTCCAGCGGCCTCAATGAAAATTATGGACGCGAACTACTGGAACTGCATACGCTGAGCGTGAACGGCGGCTACTCGCAACGCGACGTCACCGAGGTTGCCAAAGTGTTTACGGGATGGACGATCGAAAACCCCGCCCAGGGCGGGAGCTTTAAGTTTGATCCCAACATGCACGAGCCCGGACCGAAGTTCGTGCTAGGACGCCGCATTAAGCCCAAGGGCCAAGACGAAGGATTGGAAGTGTTGCACCGGCTGGCGACGAGTCCGCAGACCGCGCACTTCATTTCCCTGAAGCTCGCGGAGCGATTTGTGTCCGACGATCCGCCGCCCGCGTTGGTTGATCGCATGGCGAAAACATTCTTAAAGAAAAAAGGCGACATCCGCGAAGTTTTGGAAACGCTTTTTCATTCGCCCGAATTTTGGAACGACGAAACCTATCGCGCAAAGGTGAAAACGCCGCTGGAATTTGTAGCCTCCGCGGTACGGGCCACCGGCGCTGAGGTTGACGATGCACTGCCGTTGACCCGGCAACTGAACAACATGGGCATGCCGCTCTACGGCGCGCAACCGCCCACGGGCTATTCCATGAAGGCGGAAACCTGGGTGAGTTCTTCGGCCCTGCTCAACCGCATGAATTTCGCGTTGGCCTTGACCAGCGGCAAGATCAAAGGCGTGAAGGTGGACACTGCGCAGCTCGCGGGAAGTGATCCTCTGCCAGCGGATTCGGCTGCGACGCTCTCTACTCTGGAAGCGAACCTGGTCGCAGGCGGCGTATCGAAGCAAACACACGATTCGATCGCAGCACAGATTGAAGCTGCGGCAAAGAATGGCACACAGCGTAAGCCGGACAATAAGGCACCGCCCCGCAAGCCCGATAATGCCGCGCGTCCGCCGGATGCGAGTACAATCGCTGGCTTGCTGCTGGGTTCGCCGGAGTTTCAGAGGAGATAGCTTCTAGCCATTAGCTCTTGGCTTGAATCCTATGACTCCAGCAGGTGGCACAAAGTTGCAGGATTGAGTTGTTCTGAGCTAAGAGCTAGAGGCTAAGAGCCAAGAGCAGGTTTCTATGTCCATTACGCGTCGCGTTTTTCTTCGTAATAGTACACTCGCCGTCGTCGGCACGGCGGCGGTGCCAAGTTTTCTGACGCGCGCCGCGTGGGGCGCTGACCAACTGGGCGTGCGCAACAAACGTCTGGTCGTGATTTTTCAGCGTGGCGCGGCCGACGGTCTGAATATCGTGGTGCCTCACGCCGAGCCGCAGTATTATGCCATGCGGCCCAGCATCAACATTCCACGCAAGGCGGTGCTCGATCTCGATGGCTTCTTCGGGCTGCATCCTTCGCTTGCGCCGTTCCAGCCGCTTTGGCAACAACGCCAACTTGCGATCGTGCACGCCGCCGGTTCGCCCGATCCCAACCGCTCGCATTTCGATGCGCAGGACTTTATGGAGTCCGGCACGCCGGGCGTGAAGTCCACAGAAGACGGTTGGCTCAACCGTTCGCTGCACAATCTGACGCGACCTGCTCAAGAACAACAACGCTCTCCATTCCAGGCCATCGCCATGGGACCATCGATTCCTCGCATTCTGAGCGGCGCTGAGCCGGCAATTGCGATGAACAACATCAACGATTTTTCCGTCGGCGGACGCAATCCAAAACCTTCACCCGCCGCGACCGCGTTCGAGGCCATGTACGACCACTCCTCCGACTCCGTACTGCACGGCACCGGCGAGGAAACGTTTGACGCGGTGAAGATGCTGAAATCCGCAGATCCGTCAAAGTACAAACCCGCGCCCGGCGCCGATTATCCCAAAGGACGCTTCGGCGACAGCATGCGCCAGCTCGCTCAGCTCATCAAAGCGAATCTCGGAGTGCAAGTAGCATTTGCCGATATCGGCGGGTGGGATCATCACGTGAACGAGGGCTCGACCGATGGGCAGATCGCCAATGTGTTGCGTGATTTTTCGCAGTCGCTCGCCGCCTTCTGGACCGATCTCGGCGATCTCGGGGAAGATACGGTGGTGGTGACCATGTCCGAATTCGGCCGCACCGCGCGGGAAAACGGCAATCGCGGCACCGACCACGGCCATGCCAACGTAATGTTTGTTCTAGGCGGCCCGGTGAAAGGCGGCAAAGTCTACGGACGCTGGCCAGGGCTCGATCAGTCGCAACTTTACGAAGGCCGCGATCTGGCGCTGACTACGGACTTCCGGCAAGTGCTCGGCGAGGCTGTCGCTCGGCATTTGGGGAACAAGAATCTTAGCGAAGTTTTTCCGGGGTACGAGAATCAGCCGGGAAGGTTTTTGCGGCTGCTGGGATAGCAACCGAGCGGAGTCGGAAGCAAGGTCGGCTGTCTACTTGGGCTGATCGGTGAGCAGGTTGACCGCCGGGTTCTGACCTTCGGGGAAAAACTGCAAAGTTAAAAACCGCAAAGTTCCGGCCTGGCGTTGTGCCTGCACCCAAAGTCTACCCCGCCCCCTAGGCCCCTTCAGCGGAATCGTCAACGTAGCTTTCCCGCCGCCATTGGTGGATTGCGAGATTTGCCCCGAAACGAACCATCACATCGATCGGAGTGCCCAGCATGCCGAGAAGTTCGGGCGATGCTCTCGCCGTCGCGACCGACGTTTCGTACAAGGTCGATGCCTTGAATTCGTGTTCGATAGACACCAATAGAAAGGCAAGGAAGACTGAAAGTACGGCGACGACCATAAAAATCCTACTGTGGAAAAAACGAGGCCTACGCTAAGGACCCACACGATCCATGATGCTGTATGGTTCCAAGCCGCATTTGGAAACTCAACTATTAGGAAGGCGACGAAAAACAGCAACGCCCATCCTATCAGCAGGATTCGTTTAAGTATTTTCAACACGGCATCGTCCCAGTCCAAAACCGTTTGAATCGTAACTAAGTCGGTTAGGCTCTCAGACTGGAGTCCTTGGCAAGAACGCCCGACGCTGCGCCTAGACTTCAATCAGTACATCTCCGCCTTCAATCTTCAGCGGATACACAGCGACCTTCATGCTGGAATCTTGCGTAGCCGCGCCGGTCTTCGGATCCCACGCCCAGCCATGCCACGGGCACACCACTTTGCCGTCTTCGATCATTCCCTGCCCCAGTGGGCCACCGCGATGCGGGCAGACATTGTCCAGGGCTCTGTAGGTGCCGTTCACGTTGGCGATGCAGATGGTCTTTGCGCCGCAGGGGAACTCTTTGGCTTCGTCGGCGAGCGGGAGTTCGGATTCGGTGGTGAGTTTCGTGAAGTTAGGCATGGCCTGTGGAGGGTGCAAGCCGAGCTTCGCTCGGCGGACGGGCGAGAGCGCCCGTCCCCACACAAATCTATTTGGGTTGTAAAGTCTGCGCGATCATCACCTGGCGCTTGAAGTTCTCCAGCATGTTGGGATCGAGACGCACTTCCGTGGGCCTCTTGGCCAGCGTCATGGTATCGATTTTGTCCTGCAGCTTGAGCAGCGCGTAGAAAAGATTCTCCGGGCGCGGTGGGCAACCAGTAACGTAAACATCAGTCGGCACGATTTTGTCGACGCCCTGCAACACGGCATAAGTATTAAACGGACCGCCCACCGACGAGCAGGCGCCCATCGAGATCACCCACTTCGGGTCGGGCATCTGGTCGTAGATGCGCTTCACCACCGGCGCCATCTTCAATGTCACAGTACCAGCAACGATCATTAAGTCGCTCTGGCGCG
The DNA here is from genome assembly GCA_963838015.1 of uncultured Acidobacteriaceae bacterium. Classification (GTDB taxonomy): domain Bacteria; phylum Acidobacteriota; class Terriglobia; order Terriglobales; family Acidobacteriaceae; genus Sulfotelmatobacter. The sequence goes on from CAWIPG010000006.1 coordinate 594,421, forward strand.
GGCTGGGTCGAAATACTTCCGAACCGAAGCGCGCAATATCGAAGCGCGCCGTGGAGGAAGCGATCATCTCAATCGCGCAGCAAGCCAGACCGAACGTCATAGGCCACACGGCGGACTTCCGCGCCCAATTGAAGACGTAGTCCACCGTGCTGATCATGAAATTCTTTTCGAACTTATTTTGCAGCCAGCCCATGGAATGACCTCGGTTTGACTAACTTTCCGATTATACGTTCAAGCAATCCGCAATGGCACGAAGCAACTCAGTCTAGGCATGCCCGGGGCGAGTGTCAATCATTCTCCGCCTGTTCAGTTGTGCTTGTTCAGTTGCCGCCCGGTCACGACTCAGCTACAAATAGAAGCATCCATGGATTCGAACTCCGCTGCGGCAGACGGCCACAAGTCCATCGGCGCCCAGCTTCTGAGCGTTTGGGCGCACATTCGCACCTCGCAGTTTTGGATGGTCGCAATCGCTTTGTTCCTGCGCGTGGGGTGGATTCTCGTAGGCCACACTTATAAGTTCAAACCCGCCGAGAATAACTTCGGCTTCGGTTGGGAGATGGGACGAATCGGCGCGGCCATCGCCTCTGGGCGCGGCTTCAGCGACCCTTTTGGCGCGGCCACGGGACCAACCGCCTGGGAGCCCCCCTTATATCCATACCTGACGGCCGGTGTCTTCCACTTCTTCGGCATCTACTCGCACGCGTCAGCTTTCGTGCTGCTCACCATTAACAGCATTTTTTCGGCGCTGACCTGCATTCCGATTTTTCTGATTGGCCGTCGCATCTTCTCGGAAAAAGTGGCCGTCGGCTCGGCATGGACGTGGGCGCTTCTTCCCTACGTGATGTTCTGGTGCACGCGCTGGGTGTGGGAGACAAGTTTTTCGGCTCTGCTGTTATCTGTGATTTTCTGGCTGGCGCTCACCATGGAAGATCGTGACGGCCTGAAGCCGTGGCTCCAATTCGGATTGCTCTGGGGCATTGCTGCGCTGAATAGCACGGTGCTGATCGCGTTTCTGCCGGCTTCGGGGCTGTGGGCATGGTATCACCGCGCGAAGCGGCATAAGCCTTCGTTTACGGGAGTTGTGCTGGCTTCCTTGGTTTTCATCGCGTGCGTCACACCCTGGACAATGCGTAACCATCGCACCTTTGGGAAATTCATTTTCATCCGTGACAACCTGGGTGCCGAACTGCGCCTAGGAAATGGCAACGGCGCGGACGGCACATGGATGCAGTATTTGCATCCCACGCAGGACCTCTACGCCATGCGCCAGTACACTTCCATGGGCGAATTGGCATACATCGAAGCGCGCAAGCGGCAGGCGCTCGATTACATCGAAGCCAATTATCCGCGCTTTGCCGTGCTCTGCCTCAAGCGCTTTATTTATTTCTGGGCTGGACCGCCGCGGCTGTCACAAATCTGGTGGCTGGCGGAAGTGAAAAATTCGCTTTTCCTGGTGTCATCCGTACTCATGTTCTGGGGCCTCGGGCGCGCCCTGCGCAACCGCAGACCCGGTGCCTGGCTTCTGTTCTGGCTGATCCTGCTCTATCCCGTAATCTATTACGTGGTCTATCCGGGCCAGCGCTATCGTCATCCCATTGAACCGGAGATGACGATTCTCGGTGTCTTCGTGCTCACTGAAGCAGGCAAAAAAAGCAAAGACCTTCCCCAGAAATGACAGGGAACTTGATCGATCCACCCTTCGTATTAACACCTATAGGGAAAAGTGTCTTCTCGACTTTGCCCCTCACCAATTTCAACTCGTCACGTCTAACGCTTCAGAACGGAGAGATCTATGAACCGCCGACAAGAATTGCAAACCCGGTCCGCTTTCGTCCTGACATTCTGTGCAATGCTCATCTCCGCACAGGCCGCCGCCCATGCTTCCGATCATCGCGCCTATACCGAGGAATTCCACCAGACCTATACGCTCACTCCCGGCGGCCGCGTAGAACTCGACAATATCAACGGCGACGTTCACATCTCCACGTGGGATCAAAATGAAGTCAAGGTTGACGCCGTGAAATATGCCGACAGGAAGGACCGGCTCGACGAAGCGCGCATCGAAATTGAGTCCGGCAAGGACTATCTTTCGATCCGCACCAAATATCCCGATCACGACCTCACTTTCAACTGGGGGTCGCACAACAACCCCGCGGGCGTGGAATACACCTTGACGGTGCCGCGCGCCATCCGGCTGGATGAAATTAAGCTGATCAATGGCGCGCTCGACGTGACCGGCGTAACCGGCGAGGTGCGTGCCTCATGCATCAATGGCAAACTGGAGGCGCACAATCTCTCTGGACGCGCCGAGCTCTCCACCATTAACGGCCACCTTGACGCCAGGTTTGACCAGCTTTCCAGCTCATCGATCGAGCTGAAATCTGTCAACGGCTCGGTGGAGTTGACGATCCCGTCCGATTCCAAGGCGGAAATCGAGGCAAGTACAGTTTCCGGAGGAATTGAGAACGATTTCGGCCTGCATGTGAACAATCATCAATTCGTCGGTCACGATCTGCGCGGCGAACTGGGCAGCGGCGGCCCGCACGTAAAGCTGGAAAACGTGAATGGCCATATCGAAATCCGCCACGCCTCCGACGGCCGCGCCCTGAGCCCGGCAAAGGATTTGAATCATCGCGATAAAGACGACGATGACGGCAGCGAAATCTAGTTTTGAAAGGGCGCGGCTTCAGCTCCGCCGTAGGTCGGTGTCAAAAACTTAAGGGGCTTCAGCCCTGAGTTCATTGCAGCCCTTAATAAATCGTGTATCCGGGCGCCGGCGTTCGCAGATCGGGCTTTGAAGCCGTCAGCAGCAACGCGCCTTCACGCTTGAATGCCTTCAGATCGGCGAGGCTGTGAAACGATTTCGTTTTGTAGTCGTCCGGCGTGGGCGTGTCATCGGGAATGCGGCATGCTTCCACATTCTCAAACGCATGTTTCTTCAGTAGCTCGACATACTCGGCCGCCGAGCGCACGTGCACAGGCACTTTCAACTTATCCACCCACTGCAGCGAATACTGATTGTCTTTGAATAGATTGATCAGGATGAATAACTTTCCTCGCGGAGCCATCACGCGGAAAAGTTCCATCAGCGCGCGGTCCTGGTCGGCGTAGTAATAAAACGATTCCACCGACAACACCTTGTCGAAGAAATTTTCTTCCCACGGAATCTGCTGCGCCGACCCCCAGACGTAGAGCACATTGTCGAAATCTTTCGAGGCCGCACGCGCCTCGCGAATCATCTCGTCGGAAACATCGAGGCCGACCACCTGCCCGAAACCATCCGGCCCTTCGCCCACCAACCGCGCCAGCAGCCGCGTCGCCCACCCCGAGCCGCAACCGAGATCAAGCACGCGCTCACCGGGGCGCAGCTCCATCCGACGAATCGTCTTCGCCGTGATGTCGAGATGGTGGTTCTCCATCTTCGGGCCTTCGCCGGCCGCGGCCCAGCGGTTGAATTCCTGCTGCAGTTTCTCGTCGGGGGTGAGGGATTTTTCTGGCATGCCAGACATTCTAGCCTGTATAGTCCCGAACATCTTCCCTATCAGGAGACAATCATGAAGCGCGCGCTCCCCCTGGCTGCGTTCGTACCACTGATTCTTTTATGCGTGCTCTTGACGACCGTGTGCGCAAAAGCGCAGACAGAAACAATCGCATCACGCTTCGCGGTTGTCGATGGCGTTAAGCTGCATTACAGAACCGCCGGCCACGGCACGCCGCTCATCTTGTTGCACGGCTATGCAGAGACATCGCTGATGTGGATGCCTATTATTCCCACGCTCGCCGGGCGTTTCACGGTGATCGCTCCCGACTTGCCCGGCATCGGGGACTCAGACATTCCCGCCGACGGCCTGGATATGAAGGGCGCCGCCGTCCGTATTCATGGCCTGGCAAAATCGCTGGGTGTGCAGAAGGCCGAGGTGGTTGGACATGACATCGGACTCATGGTCGCTTACGCCTACGCCGCGCAGTTCCCGGCGGAAGTGACGAAACTCGTCTTGATGGATGCGTTTCTTCCCGGTGTGCCAGGCTGGGAAGCCGTTTACAACAACCCGAATATCTGGCATTTTCGTTTCAACGGGCCGACTCCGGAAGCGCTGGTGCAAGGGCGCGAGCGCACCTACTTCGACTATTTCTGGAACGATTTCGCCGCCGACAAGAATCATTCCATTCCGGAAGCGGATCGTAAAGCCTATGCGGCCGCTTACGCTCGCCCGGGACGCATGCATGCGGGGTGGGCCTATTTCGTTTCCTTCCTGCAAGCCGCCAGGGATTTCGCGCAACTCTCCCAAACCAAGCTGACCATGCCGGTACTGACTATCGGCGGCGACAAATCGTTGGGAGACGCACTAGGACAGCAAGCAAGGCTCGTTGGGACAGACGTGACGGTCGTCGTGCTGAAGGACACGGGTCACTGGGTGCTTGAGGAGCGGCCGAGGGAAACCAGCGAAGCGTTGGAAAAATTTCTCTGACAATCACGCGTAATGGCGTGGACACACGGCAGTCTAACTAGAAATTTGGAACCGGCGGAACGAAAGGATTCATTCATGCTTATCCGGCTCGCGTTTATCCAATCTATGCTGATTCGATCTATGCTCATCCAATTCACTTCCAGGTGCTTCCCGATCGCGGTAATATTTCTTGTGGCGGCTTCTCCCGCGATTGCTCAATCGCTTCTCGAGATGCGAATGACGCCGGTCGAAATCAGCGCCAGCAATCTCGATAGCAATCAGATTGGGAGCTCCGGTGTCCCTGGAGTTCACACGAAAGTCGTCTTCGGAGATCCCTCCAAAGCGGGCTTTTATATAATTCTGCTGTTCGTCCCGGCTCATACCACGATTCAGGCGCACTCGCACCGTGACGATCGAATGGCAACTGTCGTTTCCGGCGAATGGCACTTCGGCTACGGCACTCACTTCGTCCCCAAGTCGCTGAAGACGCTTCCACCGGGAAGTGTGTACTCGGAGCCGGGCGGCGATAATCATTTCGCCCAGACTGATGCCGATCCTGTGATCGTGGAAATTTCCGGATACGGCCCGACCGACACTCGCTATTTCGACGCGGCGAACGATCCAATATTAAAAGAAAAAAATAATTAGGATGACGAATCATCAGCGCAGGTGCGACTCCAAAACCAATTCAGCTCTTGTACGCGCTCGAATGTGCTACAGTTTTCCTCCACATGGCGACACGCTCTCAGAATCCCTCTCAACCTGAGCCCGGCCCGATCTCTTTGTACTGTCCCACCTGCGCTAAAGAAGTAAATGATCCCCTCACCTGCGGTGACTGCTCGGCGGTGATCTGCCGCCGCTGCGGCACGCCGCTGGAATCTCCAGACGAACTGGGAATCGGATAATGGGCTCCCTCGCCGCATCAACGGCCGAACCTCCCGCTTCGAACTCCGATTCCACGCCGGCGCAACCGACTCTGGTTCGCGGACTCAGCCTGCTCGATTCCGTGCTGCTCCTGGTGAGCGGCATTATCGGCTCTTCGATTTTTCTCACCGCGAAAGACATTGCAGGCCCGCTGCCGCAGCCCATGCTGTTTTTACTTGTCTGGGTCATCGGCGGCGTGATTTCGCTTTTCGGCTGCGTGGCCTTTGCTGAGCTAGGTTCGATGTTTCCCGAGTCCGGCGGGCAGTATGTTTATCTTCGCGAAGCCTACGGCGATCTGGTCGCTTTTCTTTACGGCTGGATGCTCTTTGCCGTTGCCAACGGCGGCAGCATCGCCGCTCTCACCGTCGCTTCCGCTGCTTACACGGGACAAATCTTCCCGATTGTCTCGCAAGAGCATGTAGTCCTCACGCTTGCAGGCATCACCATTAACCGCGCGCAGATATTCGCATTACTTTTAATCGCTCTAATGACCTACGTGAATGTTGCCGGCCTGCGTTGGGGCGCGCTTTTGCAAAATCTTTCCACCTGGACCAAGTTTGCCGCGATGGCCGCGTTCGTCGTCCTCGGATTCGCCATCGGTAAAGGTGATTGGTCGCACTTCCGCTCGCACGACGTTGGCCTCACCATGGGAGTTCATCCCACGCAGTTAATCTCCGCCATGGGCATCGCCCTCATCGCAGTTTTCTGGGCGTACGACGGATGGGTCTACATCACCTGGGTCGCGGGTGAAGTGAAGGAGCCGCGTCGCAATGTGCCGCTGGCCATGGTTCTTGGCGTGCTTGTGGTTGGCGCTATCTACATGGCCACGAACATGACCTACCTTTACGCGCTGCCTCTCAACCAGATTGCGCAGCACGAAACCATCGCTCACGCCGCTGCATCCGCACTGTTTTCGTCTCGCGCCGCGGTGTGGCTCTCTCTCACTATTGCGGTCTCGTGTTTCGGCGCCGCCGCCACCTGCACGCTCTCCGGCGCGCGCGTCTATCTGGCCATGGCGCAGGATGGAGTGTTCTTCAAGCGCATGGCTGTTATCCATCCCAAGTGGCGGACACCGGCCTTCAGCCTCATCGGACAAAGCGTCTGGGCCGCGTTGCTCACCCTAAGCGGCCGTTACGACGAACTCTATACGTATGTGATGTTTGGCATGGTGCTCTCTTACACGCTCACCGTAATTGGACTTTTTATTCTGCGCTGGAAACGTCCGAACCTTTCGCGTCCCTATCGTTGCACAGGATATCCCTGGCTGCCCGCGATCTATGTGCTGGTCGGTGCGGCCTGGACTTTGAACACCATCATCACCCGGCCCTCCGAGGCCTTCTGGGGCACCGCAATCGTGTTGGTTGGCGTACCGGGATATTTGTATTGGAAGCACAGCAGCAGGGCTACAGCTGGGGCAACTGCAGATTGAATCCGATTTTGAAGGCGAGTGGTCTGCTACAATCCCGCCCATGCCGACGGCTCTTCGATCCGGCCCGTATCGATTCTATTTCTACAGCCATGAGCCGAATGAGCCACCCCATATTCACGTCGATCGCGACGATTTATCAGCTAAATTCTGGCTTGATCCTGTTCAGCTGGCGGCAAACTTTGGGTTTCGCGCCCATGAGTTGCGCGAGATACAATTTGATTGTGACCGAATACAGGGCATATTTCCTGGAGACTTGGAATGAGTTTTTTGGCATCGGCGGCCGATGAGCGCGTGCTGGGAGTGGAGTTTAGTGAAGATGCGCTAAGCGTCTCCTTGCGCGATGGCCGCATTATCACTGTGCCTCTGGTGTGGTATCCCCGCTTGGTGAATGCTACACCCTCGCAACGGAAGAATTGGAAGATTGCTGGAGGGGGTTATGGTCTGCATTGGCCCGATATTGATGAGGACCTGAGTACTGAAGGCTTGCTGCGCGGCGCACCCGCTCCCAAGACATCGCCAGCCGTACTCGGCGGGCGCAAAGTCTGAGACACCAACCGACATCCCTGAAAGCACCCGCACCGAACTCCTCCGTATAACGCCCGTAACTTTATCTTGCACCCCCGTTTGCAGTACCTTGGTGTAGTGATTACAAGTGCGTAATCATCCGCGTCTACGCGTCTCTTTGGAGAAGACATGAACCGTTCCGTTATCTGTCGCCTATTTCTCGTCGGGTTCCTTGTCTCTGCCCTGTTTACCGCCTGTTCGCGCGATCCCAACGTTCGCAAGCAAAAATATCTGGAGAGCGGCGACCGCTATTTTGAAAAGGGCAAATACGCCGAGGCGGCGATTCAGTACTCCAACGCGATTCAACTCGATTCCCGCTTCGCCCAGGCTCATTACCAACTTGGCGAAACTTATCTCAAGCAGGGTGACAGGACTCGCGCTTTTCAGGAGCTCTCGCGCACCGTCGAACTTTCTCCCGACAACTATCGCGCCCACATCGATCTCGTTAATCTTTTAGTTGCGGCCCGAAATCCGGATGGGTCTGCGAATGACGATTACCTGAAGCAAGCGCGCTTTCACCTCGACGTTCTCCGGCAGGCACAGCCGCAGAATCCCGAGGTCTTCCAGGCGTGGGCCGATTATTACGCCGCGCAGAACAGCCTGGGATCGGCCATGCAGGAGATGCAAAAAGGAATTGCCGCCGACCCCAGCCGATCGGAATCCTATCTGGATCTGGCGCTTCTTCAACTGCGCTCGAACTTCCCTGAGCTGGCGGAGGTCAATTTTAAAAAAGCCGCCGAGCTTGCTCCCAGGGCCATGAATGCGCAGATGGCGCTGGCAGGGTTCTACCAGTCGCGCAACCGCATGCCGGAAGCGGAACAGCAATTCCAGCACGCCATCAGCGTCGATCCCAAAGATCCATCCCCGCGCGAAGCGCTGGTGCGTTTGTACATGGTGGAAGGCAAGAAAACTGATGCCGAAAACTTTCTGAAGCAAACCAAGATCGATCTGCCGGATAATCCCGATGGCTACAGCATGCTTGGCGATTTCTATTTCGCCTCCGGTGACCTCGACAAAGCCGCGGCGGAATACGCCTCGCTTTTCAGCGACCACCCCAGAAATCTCAAGGTTAAGAAAAACTACATCCAGCTTTTGATTCTGAAAAACCGCCTGGAAGAAGCCACCAAGTTGAACAATGAGGTTCTCAAATCGAATCCAAATGAGGTGGACGCGCTGGTCTATCGCGGCCAGATACTGCTTCGCCAAAATGATGCGAACGGCGCGGTCGATGCATTGCAGCAGGCGGTTAAGAACGATTCCGGTAACGCCGTGGCCCACTACCAACTCGGCCTTGCCTTCGACATGCAGCACAATGACGAGCGAGCCGAATCGGAATGGCGTGACGCGGTCCGTCTGCATCCCGATCTTACGGAGGCTCAACGGGCTCTGGCTTCGCTGGCCTTGCGCCGCGGCGATCTCGATGCGCTCACCCAAACCGCGCAACAGATCATCACCAACGCGCCTTATGCTCCCGACGGCTATCTGATGCGGGCGCTGGCAGAGATGAATCGACAGAATTTTTCTGTCGCCGAGCAGGACCTGCACAAAGCAATGGAAATTGCTCCGGGCAATCCCACGCCCTACGTCCAGATGGGCAACCTCCATCAGATACAGAAGCAATACGCGGAAGGAATCAAGTTTTATCAACAGGCGCTCGATAAAGACCCGACCTCTACCGATGCGCTGCAGGGCATCATGAATACCTACCTGGTGCAGAAGCAGCCCGATCAAGCCATTGCCGCCGCCCGCGCCCAGATTGCGAAGTCTCCGAACGCCAGCGGCTTCTATGACCTGTTAGGCACGGCGCTCTTTCAGAAAAAAGATTTCAGCGGCGCACATGACGCCTTTCAAAAGGCCGTCGACCTCGACAAAACTAATTCCGACGCGCTCTTAAAGCTCGGTGAAGTACAGGCTGCCGAAGGCTCTGTGAGCCAGGCTTTAGCCACATATCAGCAATCGATCAAGGACCACCCACGCGACATCGCGTTCTACATTCTTGCCGGCGAGATGTATGAATCGCAAAGCAACTGGGACCAAGCCAAGGGCATGTACCAGAAGGCGCTGGAGATTCAGCCGGATAATCCGCTGGCCTCAAACAATCTTGCCTACGTGATGCTGCAGGAAGGCGGCAACGTGGACGTGGCCTTCGCCATGGCGCAAACGGCGCGGCGCGGGATGCCGGATTCGTCGAATGCAGCCGATACCTTAGGCTGGGCTTATTTTCAGAAAGGCGTGTACCAGTCGGCGATCGATCTATTCCAGGAATCGTTGCGGCTGAGCGAGAAGCGCGGCGCGGCCGATGACCCGACCGTGCACTATCATCTCGGCCTCGCTTACGAAAAAATCAATCAGCCGGCGCAGGCGCGCCAACAACTCGAGCGCGCGCTGAAGATCAATCCCAATAACAGCGATGCGCGCAAGGCGCTGGCGGAGTTGCGGGGATAGTTAGATGTCTGCTCTAATATTTCGGCTCGAACATTTGTAGTGCATTATACGACCTCGCGTCCGGCTCCTCTTACGTGCTGATTCACTTGAAACCCACAGCGAACGGTTCCTGTTTCCCGCGTTTCTGATACCCGTCCGCCGCGGTGTACGGACAGTCATTTGGGAGGCGGAGGAGGCTGCGTGTACACCGGCTGTAATTTCTCGTTTAGGCTGCCCCATTGCCAGACTACCTGCTTTGCCTCGGCTTTAGTTGGCGTCGCACTCGAAAACACGAGCAGGGTATAGAACGTGGGGCTCTCGTTGGCTAAACGGACCAAGACCTCAAGTGGCGTCACGTTCTCAAGGGCAACCTCATGCAGTTTCTCTTTTTCCAGTAGCGTGTCCCCAAAACCGGTCGTCGCCCCGCCTTGGGCCGCGTAGCCATCCAGAAGTCCTATTGCCTGACTAGGAAACCAGAGTTTCAGTATTGAGAGATCAGCTGGGACCGCGTACCGGGGAATCTTGAAATTCAGGAAATTGAGCCGCGCATTCCGCAGCTTCTTGTTGTAGAAATGGACCGCTTTGCCCTCCATCTTCCACTCGTACTCGGGTGCTTGATTAACAAGATCATTTAGAGTCTCCGGGTTGAGAGGTTTACCTTCCGCAGTCGAGATGTACGGAAGTGGCCAAACCAACTCCGCGATCATTGGCACGTGGGACGCCCGCGCCATCTGGACCAGCGCGTTCGCCAAGTCCTGCGGCGGTTGGCCGTACTGGGGTGGTGGGTGGTGCGCGCTGGACTGGGCCGCCGCGAGGCTGCCGAATACACACACCACAAACCCCACGATGCTCAACCTGTATGGGCGCGGCATTACGGAGCTCCTGTGGGCGGACCGGGACACGTATATACAAGGCTGTCGTTCTTCACGGGAAACCCGTTTACGTTCCAAGTCTGCCCGACCTGCATCGTACAACTGCCCGTCGGGCCACCGCTAGCGTTGGCAGGCAGACAGACAGAAGAACACATCTGGAGGGTGTCCGGAGCCGGAAAGTAACCATTTGACCCCGAGTGCGCGCCTTGCGTTGGAGTGGGGTACTGGCCTCCGCACGTGTTTGAGATTCCGTTAAGGGTTTCGCTTAGGTCCATACCAGCGACCGGAATAGGCGCTGCTGGGCTCGAAGTATCTAGAACCTCATATTCGATCTGGCGGTCTTGGGTCGTATATGCGTACCCCACGTTAGCACAGTTAAATGAGTAAGTATCATTGCTGATCACACCCAGGCTGCCGGGTTGCTGCACTTTTCCGACTGTAACAGCAGTCCCGGGTTGATTGTTAAGAGTGTACGTCACTTGCACCGTGTAAGTGCCGACTGCGACGGACTGCAGGGTTGCACTCTGAGACGTGGCGTTCAGGATTGTAATGTTAGATCCGCCGCTCAGGGCGGTCCACGAATACGTCCCGCCGGTTGGGTTCCCGGTGGCCGTAACGGTAATGCTGTCGGTACCCTGTGTACCCGCTTTGAGCATCGGAATGTTCGTCGGACCGGAGATTGTAACGGTAGGTTTAACGTTTGTGGGCGCGCTGGGCTCCATCTGGGATACCGGGCAGCTTGGATAGTACTCTTTAAGGCCCCAGTACATCGACACGCTCTGAGCATAATGGGGCGTCGTGCCCGCAGCAACTCCGTGGATCACGTGCCCACTAGCGGTGGCGATTGCCGTGTTGCCCGTCCACCAGGTGGGGAAATCCCCTGTGATTGTCTGTGTTCCTCCGCCACAGGAATCGCCGGCCTCCACTAGCTGATCCCCGTTGCTGGAAATCAGGACATCCAACGGGTCATATTCCATAAACGGGTACCCGTACCCGCAGCAGATTGCGCACCCGTAGGCCGCGTGGCCGTAGGTCTTATCCAGAATCACTTTACCCTCATACAGGCCGCCCGCCGCGCTGTCGGTCAGGTCGCGAATGCGATAGGTTCCGGAGGTGAGGCTCGGGCGGCATGGTGTGACCATTCTTATCGGGAACCTGATCGCGGATTAGCTTGCCGAAATCCAGCTCCATCTGCTCGTCCGGCGCCAGCATTTGTTCGATCTGGTACTCGTCCTTGCCCTGATTGTAGAGGATGGTCAGCTGTGCCCGCTCTGGTTTGTTGCCGCCATTGCCCACCGTGACCAGAGAGTTATGCGTGCTGTCCACTTCCCACTTTCCGGCTTCCCAGTGCGAGGCGAGCTGGTCGCTGAACGGGGTTTGCGTGCCGTAGCGCAAGGTTTGATCGTAGCTGGCGGCGACTGCCAACAGCTCGTCGGGCTGAGCCGGCGCGCTAACGACCACTGCCGCCCAGTAGGCCTCAGCTGGTAGTAGCTTTTGCGCCTGCAACGCGGCTACATCAACCACCTGGGTTTCATAAGGCTTGAACTGCAAGTCGATGGGAGCGCTCTTTCCGCTCGCCGTCGCCGAGCGCCAGTTAAAGCGAATGTGAGCCGTATAGCTCTTGCCTGAGGCGTTGCGTACGAATACTTTAGGCTGCAACACGGTCCCGGCTGGAAAACCAAGACTTGGGTCGGGATTGCTCAAAGCAAGCATGGGGGCGCGAGTAGTCCACTCCTTCACGCCGCCAAAGCTGCGCGAGGCAAGCGTAGTGCTCGGGTCGTGACGAAACATTTTCATCACCGCAGAAAACCCGCTGTTCTCATCGAACAGAACGTGCGCGGAATCGAGATATCCCGCTCCTTTTGCCATGTCTATCTTGATGCCGCCGGGCAGTGCCGGTCAACCCTGACTGCTGCAGCAAGGCCCGTAGTGAAAGACGGCTGGTCTCGCGGGCGTTCAGGCTTAACTTCTGTTGCCAGGTTTTTCCGCCAGCATCGTAGAGCACCAGCGTTGGCTCCAGTTTCTGATCGCCCATATTGGTCACGATCAGGTAGCTCGTCGCTGTCCCCTGCGGCAGCCACCAGATGCCCTCACGGCTGCCGGTTGTGTAGCTGGGCACGTCCATAGAGGCATCGAGATGAAAGGCGATCGGGTGTCCCTCGGCACGCACCATCGCTGCAGCGTACAGAGCGTGATAGACGACCGCGCGATACCGGAGCACGACCGAACCCCAGGAGCCGGCAAGCTGGGGCGCGGCCTTCATCAGAGCGTCATAGATGTCGAGCGAGACCACATCTCCTGACTTTATCGTCACCGCGGGCAGTGCGGCTTCGACGCCCTCTGGTGTGCGAACTGCTGGGTCGACGACAAGGTCGGCGGATTCTAGGTTGTTTCGGAGCTGCAATTCAGTGCGCCATCCTGGCTCAGTTGTCCAGTAGACGACGTACTGCTCGAAAGCGCTGACCTGCAAATTCTTAGGCGGTGCGCTCTGCGCCCAAAGGAGGTGAACAGATAGAGAGAGAAGAGATGCGGTAACGACAAGGTGGGGGGCCATGCGAACCATGATCACCATCCTCGAAGAAATTGTTGGATCCCCGGGGTCGGCCCAATGTGAGGAAGCAGTCTATGCTGAACGCGTTCCGCACGCAACCGCAAAATTTGTCCCGTTAATTCATCTGGCGTAGTACTCCGCGTCCTCCCCGCAGCTCGCTAAAATCGAAACAGATCACACGGAGAATTTCGGATCGCCTTCGAGAATTTCCATCTGAAGTTTTGGCGCTTCCCCTCTTTTCCAAACACCGGTTCGAGATTTAACGCGATAGCTGAGAGCGCCTCCGTCTGGACGGTCGCTGCGTTCGAGAGGGCGAGGAATGCAGACGAATTCTGTCTCGATGAATCCGCTGCTGGCGTGAACCACCGAGTAGCCGTGCCCTCCCATATCGATAAACGAGAGATGCGGCGACAAATCTGGATTGGACAAGGCTCGCGCCTGCGCGATGTCTCCGCTATGCAGGTACTCGAAGCAGGACTGCACTCCATGTCGTATGAGCAGGTTCATCATTGGTTGCGGAGCGTGATCGCCCGGTCCCTGGCCAACATAGAGCGACCGCAGAGGATGGTCTTTCGGTAAGGCATGTTCCAACGCTTCGATCACTCCCGGAGCGGAGATCGAACCCGTCACAAAAGCAATGCCGACCGGCACAAAAGGCTTCGGAGGCAGCGACTTCGCAGCCAGCCCCGCCCAAAAGCTGTGGCGATCTCCGGCGATTGTGGCAAACCCGGTAATTCCGTTCGCCTGAACGAAGTCATAGATCTCGCCGCGCTCAACATAGGCGCTGCCGTGATCACCCATTGGGGAAATAGAGTAACCGGTACCCGGCCAAGGCTTCGCTGTTCCCTGAGGCAGGTTTTGCAGATCGGCACGCATGTCCAGTGTCGCCGTCGTGTTGCCCCAAATCTTCCACGTTGCTTTCGAGGTGCGCAAGCGTTCCAGGAACCACGCTTTCTGTTCGGCGCCAAGAATTGTCTGCGCGGGCCGTTCTTTCCAGAAATTTTCCATCTCGACGCTGCCGAAATGGATTGACGCTGGCGGCTGGCCGCCGTTGTAGGTCTTACCTGCATCCATGATTTCCATGGCATCTTCAGGAATGAACTCGGGAAAGTCATCGCTCGAAAGAGGCTTCGCCTCGGGCTGATCGGTCGGTGTCTCGGAGCGATAGGTACGCTGGTCGGTGACGATCAATTCAACATTCCGGCCCCACCGCAAGGATCGATAACCTTTGAGGCTGCCGATCGCTGCGAGATTATTCGGTTCCTGGCCGAGGCCGTGCTCGTCGAAGCGAGTGACTGGAGTATCAACCACGTGAGGAGGATCGAAGCGATCAAGCGAAGGTCCGCTTGGTTTCGTGATCCGCGCCGGTTGATACTCGAAGAATGCCTGATTGGCCGCTACTTTGCGGGTCTGCGCCGGAAGATTCTCTCCGCCAAATCTTTGCATCGATTGCCAGCCCAGCCAACTGAACTCATGGTTGTCCCACATATTGACGAAGGGCCAGCGCGCGCGCGCATCCTGAAGATCGGGATCGCTCAGATATCCGCGATAGACGGCGCGATAATCTTCCACGGTTGTGGGAATATGAAAATCGCGAATTTTTTCGCCGTGCGGATAGCGGACGATGTTTCGCAGGCGACGGTCATACATTCCCTGCGGACGATCCTCGGGATACCAGACGATTTCGTAGATGAAGTCGCCGAGGTGAAGCACGAAGCCGATCCGATCCGCTTCGGCAGCGTGTTCATCTTCAAAAATCATTCTTCGGTAGGCGTTCTGCGCTCCCTGGTTCGCATTCTGGCAACTCACAAAAACAAAATGAACGGGTCTCGCATCGTCCACTTCCGGTGCCGTGATTGTGCGGCCAATGCGGCTACCGAAACCTTCGGGATCGGTGAAGCGGTACCAGTACACGCAGCTGGGTTTCAGCCCTCCAACCAGTACGCGGCAAGTCCAGTCGGATGCGGTGGAAACTGGAGCCGCAGCGGTCGCAACCACCCGCGTAAACAGCTCATCCTCGGCGAGCTCGACATTTAATTGGACAGCCGGCTTTGTCGCGATTGGCGCATGGCGCGTCCACAGAAGAACACTGTTGCTATCGGGGTCTCCCGACGCCACTCCCTCCGGAAAAACATCGCGGCGTTCGTGCCAGGCAATGTGGGACTTCGTTCCAAGCGCTTTACCCCATGCTGCTGTTGCACCCATGGCAGCCGCCATGGCCAAAAAAGACCGTCTGGAGATGGACATCAGTCATCCTCCCGGTTCAAAGAATAAATTCGCGGACTTAGCCAACAGCGTTAGACGTACATTCATACAATTCGACACCAGAAAAAACCCTGCCATCCAGAGGCGGCAGGGTAAGTTTGCGCATTCACCAACTCCTATTTGCTGCGGAAGTAATCGGCAAAGGCTTTAGCTTTTGGCACACCGACACCGGTTACATTGTCCCACCCCACCTGCGTGGTCAAGGCAGCCGGATCGCTGCACTGCGTCGTTCCAAAGCCAATTGCTACCTGGCAATCGGTACCGAACGAGTACACGACCAGCGTGTCCACGAAGTAGGGATAAACCCATTCCGCGCTGAGAAAGTCATAGTTCGCAGGCGCGGCTGCGCCCAACGTCTCGGCCGGATCGTACTCAGTGGTGCCGTTGGCGTCCTTGATCGATGCGGTCACGTTAGTCTTCGATGTGACTGGAACGATATCGTAGAGCGTATAGGCCGGCATCGAGTAAAGATAAGGCGCAGCCTGCCCGAGCGGCGGTTTGTTATTGAACTGCGCTTCCTGGTTGGCAATGGCCCACAGCCCGGAGAACATGGGAGTGGACACACTCGTGCCGCCGATCACCTCCCAGACTTGTGGAGGATCCAGCGAGGGAATGCTGATCAGGATCGCAACTCCGGTGGTCGGATCCGCCAGCCAGGAGATATCCGGGAGTTGGCGGTAGCTGCCGGTCAGTTGGCTTTGATACGAAGGCTTGGGCCAGCCGCTGGTGCAGTTAAAGTCGGAATCCTTATAAACGCAGTTGCTGGTGCCTCCGCCTCCACCGAACTCAAAGCCGATAAAGCCCGGCGGGTCGCTGACGGCTCCATGCAATACGGGCGCGCTCCAATTGGTTCCCCAACCCGCTTGCCAGGCGATCTCA
Organism: uncultured Acidobacteriaceae bacterium; assembly: GCA_963838015.1. GTDB lineage: Bacteria > Acidobacteriota > Terriglobia > Terriglobales > Acidobacteriaceae > Sulfotelmatobacter. Next base: position 610,777 of record CAWIPG010000006.1, read on the forward strand.
TTCTTCGCGTTCAGCGCCAGACTCACACCGCCGACGGCCGTCGCCCACGGAGAATCCGCCGGGGCGTTAACCGTCTGCGGGAATCCCTGCGTTGTATAGTCGCCGTAATCGCCGGTGGCATAGTTGGTCGAGATACCCTCAGCAGCGCCGATCTCTGCGATGAGATTCTCCGTCTCCAGTTCGGTCGTCGCCACGCTCGACTCCGGGGCTCCGAAGCTGCCTGAAAGTACGGTCCCGAGATTATCGTGCACAACTAAAAATTCAGCTTCATCTACATCATCAAAGCTGCTCGACGGAGGAACTACCAAATTGATGTTGGCGTTGGGCGCAACTGCATGCGACCACTCCACATCGAGATTGATTTCGACGTTGTCCCAGCCTTCGCAGGTATTGGGTGCGGTGTAAGTAATCTCGAGGAAGGGCTGCTGGTGCTGGCTATACGGAATCAACTTTGGCAATCCAAATTGTTTCGAGAAGGCATTGACGTCAGCCAGAATCGTAGGCGTACCGCACCAGTCGATGATGGCGATGGTTTGGTCGGTGCCTTCATATTGATCGTGCTCGTTGTAAAGGCCGGTGAGGTTGTACGCGGCCTGGACCACAGGCGGCGTGTAGGCGCAGCCCAGAGTGGTCTCAGTCGCGAGGTTGATCTTATTGCCCGTATAAGTGCCGATGGGGAGTGAGCCGTTATTGTTGTTGGAATATGTCTCCTTCTCCGTGCCCGTGAAACATTGCGACGAAAAGAATTCGGCGTTGGTCGTGGCTGCCGGCTTTGCTACGGCGGCCGCAGTCGTGCCGCCAATGGTGGTTGGCCGAAGTTCGTACGGATGCTCGTAGCCGGTTGTATCTAGCCCCGATACGGCTCGCGCCAGCGCACCCGCGGCTCCCTCAACATAAGGATCGCCGTCATTGGCGCGGACAGTCTTACCGCGAACCTGATAATTGTTGAGTTGAACGTGAAACGCTTTCTCCACATCGCCGACCGTGCCGCGCGCTCTCACATAAAAATTGTCCGGGCCCGTTTTTACCACGGTAAGGTTGTGCCCGGTAAAAAACTGCCGCACGGTATTGGCTTCGTCCGCTGTCGGAGCAAAGCGAGCTGCAATATCACTTGATTTCAGCCAGTGACGGTAGTTGGGAGAAGCTGAATCGTAAAGCGACCGCGTTAAAGCATCGAATTCGCTCTGGTTGTGAAGCTGCAGCCAGATGCTGACTTCGATCACCTTGGATGGATCTTCGGCGCCGAGATTCTTCGCCGTCGAAACGTATCTCGGCGTATTGTGCGCAATCATTTTCCCGTCCATCGCATTCGACGGCAATACCGCACCACTTATCGCAACCAGTATTACAACGGATAGCCATTCCAGACTGCGAACCGCCTTTGCCGCCCTGTTCCTTCTGTTCATTACTTCCTCCGGGGAATTGTGTGAGATACAAACCGTAAAGCCTGCGCGCTTGCGACACGCCAGCCTTTTCCAATTTAAGTTCCTGATGCAAGACTTCGGGTAATGAGGGTTAAGGCATGGACCTGAAACCCCGCGGTTTAATACGTGGCGATTCCGGCCAGTGACTGAAATCCCGCAATGGTAGCCTGTTCTCAGGCGGTTGGCAAATGAGCGAAAGGATTTTTGACAGCGTCGCAGTCTTGCCGGTCCAGACGAAGAAACGGCCAAGCTTGGCTCGGATCGGAGACTGGGAAAGATTCAGGCTGGCACTTAGTCAGCGGCGACGGTGTGATTTACTTCTTCAGGAGTGCGGCGCGCTACGCGGTTCGAGGGTAGGCCCGCGTCGCGGATCTTGTAGAGCAGAGCGCGGTAACTAATATTCAGAGCACGGGCTGCGCTCTTTCGATTCCAGTGATGATGCTGCAAGACTTTGAGGATGATCTTGCGCTCCAGTTCATGCACCGCCTGCCGCGTGATTTTTTTCAGAGAGATTGGTCCCTCGACGGAAATGTCGGCGCTGAAGAAATCCGGTTCGTGAGGCCGCAGGTCGCCGGAGATAGATTCTTCCGTGCCAAGGATGACATACCGCTTCATCAGATTTTCCAGCTCGCGGACGTTACCCGGCCAGCGATATTTCCGGAACGTATTCATCAAATCGGCAGAAAGAGGTTTGGCGCGTGAATTAAATTTGCGGTTGTAATACTCGAGAAAGTAGGCGACCAGTTCCGGAATATCGGTGGCGCGCTCGCGCAATGACGGCATTCGCAGATTTACCACGTTGATGCGGTAGAACAAATCGGCGCGGAAGGTGCCGTTGGCAATTTCTTCTTCCAGGTTTTGATTGGTCGCGCAGACCACGCGGACTTCGACTTTCTTGTCTTCCTGCGCGCCGATGCGGCAGAATTGGCCATCCTGCAGAAGCTGCAGCAACTTCGACTGCAGGCTCATGTCGAGTTCGGAAATTTCATCGAGAAACAAAGTACCGCGATGCGCCATCTCCACGCGTCCCGGTTTCATGCCAAAGGCGCCGGTGAAGGCCCCTTTTTCGTAGCCAAACAATTCGCTCTCGAGCAGCGTTCCCGGAATCGCGGGACAATTCACCTTCACCCATGGCCCGGTTTTCCATGGCGAAGCGCTGTGGATCATGCGCGCGATGATGTCTTTGCCGGTACCGCTCTCTCCCTGGATGAGCACGGGCACGTTCGCGCCGGCAATCTTAGCCATCCGTTCACGGAGACCCCGCATGACTTCGGTTCCCCCAAAAATCACCGCCTCGGGCGGCATCTCTCCGAGAGGCTGAATCAGGGAACTGACTGGGTTTGATGTACTCATAAGGGTTTGTTGGCTCGGCGGCATATTCCATCAGCAATGGAGCATGCGCAAAGCCAAACGTTACAGAGAATGCACATACTATTGGAGGCTAGTCTATCTGCTTGAGGAAAAGCAACTTACTAAAGATTTAGGCGGTTCTAAGCGGGTAATCAGCGGGGTAACATGGCACAGCAGAGGTGGAAGTGGAGAAGAGAAAAGATTTTCACACCACAGAAGCTAACTTCCGTCGGGTTGTTTTGAGTTGGGGATGGGAATTCACCAGCGGCCGGGAAAATTTCAGGCCCACAAGGTTATACCCTTCGGCGTGTTGCGTGCGCAAAGCCTTGGCCCGCAAGCTGCGCGCGACCTTAGGCAGAGTAGCAAAGGCAGCCAACGGAGCGCTGGGAATCTCCAGCGAAACCTGCGTGGAGGAAGGCAGAGAGCGGCGAACCGCCAGGAGCATGCCACCGGCAGAGATGTTCAGGGCTGTGGCAAACTCGAGAAACTCTCTTTCCTGCCCAACCTGGCCCCTGACGAAGACAGGAATCGCCAACGGTAGACGGGACCACCTGCGGCGCTCTGTAGCTGGCGTACTCGGGCTCACGCACACCCCTTCCGTCGTCGTTACAACGTGACAGTTCAAGCATCTTAGGGGCCAAAGCAGGAGTTAGGGGCGGCACCGCCCGAGTTACAGGGAGGAAAACCCAAGAGAAGCGGGTAAGCGGCGGGAATCGAAGGCAAGAAACCGGGCAAAGCGCCCGGCTTTTCATGATTTTCGGGGTAAGGAAGTTTTGCCCTCCGTCCAGTTATCCGGGAGGCTTAAAACGACTCGGAAGTGCAAGGTTTTGCTACACTTGGGTAATCAGCGTGCATTTTCCGTTGACATGAAAAGTGCCATGACATACGATTTTGTTCACAGCATTCTTCCTTAACCAGTCGAGTGCTTCCTCCCTTTGACCACCGCACTCCTTATGGCCACCGTGCAAAAGAATATGTCTGTTTCTGGCTCAGGCGCGGGGAAGCTTAACGGAGACAGGGCAGGATCGTCCGCTCCTCCGATTCCCGGAACGGGAGACGCCAGTCCGGTCGATTTGCAGCAGGAGTACGCCGATTTACAGGAGCGATTCCAGCGTACTACGAATGCTCTCGGGTCCGCCGCACATGACCTCAAGACACCTTTGGCGATTCTGAATGGTTACGTGGAATTACTGCAGAGCGAGAAGTTGGGATCATTGAATGCACGCCAGCGCGAAGTGCTGGGCGACATGCAGGCGAGCGGCAAACGGCTGCAACAGTTCATCCAGGATTTCCTCACCTTCAGCGCATTGGAAACCGGCGGCCTGAAGATGCAGTTCACCGATGGCAATCTCAACCAGTGCCTCTCAGAGGTGTGCCGGCTGTGGTCGACGCGTTTTCAGGAAAAAGGACTGGCGCTTTACTTTCTGGCGAATGACAAGCTGCCCAGATTTCCTTTCGACTCTCCGAAGTTGGAACGCGTGATCTCAAACCTGCTCGAAAATTCTTTTAAGTTTATTCCGCAAGGCGGTACAGTTTGGTTGCACGCGGAACCTTACATGTGGGAGCGGCGTGCAGCCGCTCAACCAGCGGAAGCCGGCGAAAGACGCCGGCAGGAAACGACACAGCCGAATTCAGTGAAGGTCAGCGTCTCCGATACAGGCCCCGGAATTCCGGCGGAGTTTCATCAGGAAGTATTCGACGATTTCTTCCGCCTGCCCGGCAATGAAAATCAGGAAGGCATGGGACTGGGTCTGTCGATTGTGCGCCGCCTCGTGCTCGGCATGGGAGGAAAAATCTGGGTGGAGAGCGATCCCGGTGCGGGTTGCAAATTCTCCTTTCTGATTCCCTTCAAACCTGTGCCGAACTCCGCGGGCAAAGGAAAGAACCGATGAGCGAAACCGCGAAAATTTTGTTGGTGGATGATGAACCGGCGATGCTCCGCTACATCCGTACGCTGCTCGAAGTTGACGACTATAAAGTGGAAACCGCCTCGACCGGCGAAGACGCGCTGAAGCTTGTAGAAAAAGGTTTGGAGCCGGACCTGGTGCTGCTCGATGTTCTCATGCCCGGAATCGATGGCCTCGAAACATTGGAACAACTCCGGCAGAAGCGGCCGGGAGTAAAGGTCGTGATGCTTTCCTGCGTCAACGACACCAAGAAAGTCGTGCAGGCGATGCGCCTGGGAGCGCAGGATTATCTCACCAAACCTTTTCAGAAAGCGGAACTGGATGCCGTGATCGACCAGTGTCTCGATCAGGGAAAAGGCCCGGTTGGAGGAGAAGTCGAAGAAGTCGCCGACGATGTCTTCTTCATTGCCGCCAGCCCTGCGATGAGGAAAATCCGCTCGCAGGCGGCTCTCGTGGCGAATGTGGATATTCCGGTGCTGTTGCTGGGTGAGAGCGGAACCGGCAAGGAAGTATTAGCACGGCTGATTCACAAGCTCTCGCCGCGCGCTCACAGAACGTTCCTGAAGGTAAACTGCGCGGCCGTGCCCGCTGACCTGCTGGAAAGCGAACTGTTCGGCTACGAGCCCGGAGCATTCACCGGAGCGACGCATGCCAAGCCCGGCAAGTTCGAACTATGCAACAAAGGTACGATCCTGCTCGATGAAATCGGCGAGATGCCGCCTGCGCTACAAGCCAAGCTGCTGCACGTGCTGCAGGATCAACAATTCTCGCGGCTCGGAAGCCGGAGCGTAATCAAGGTGGACGTGCGTATCCTTGCCGCCACTAATATCGACATCCCACAGGCGCTGGCAACCAAGCGGCTGCGCGAAGATTTGTATTACCGCCTGAACGCTTTCACACTGCAACTGCCGCCGCTGCGCGAACGCAAAGAAGAAATTCCCATTCTGCTGAAACATTTCATGACGCGCATGGCCGAGCAATATGCGCGCCCTCAGCTTCCACTTTCGCAACCGCTGCTGGAAGCTTGCCAGGCGCATTCCTGGCCGGGCAATTTGCGCGAGCTGAATAACTTCCTGAAGCGCTATCTGATTCTTGGAGATGAGAACCTGGCGGCGGCCGAATTGCAGCCCCGGCACGATGGAAACGGCGGCGCGGCGCACGGAGATTCAGGAACCAAGACCGGAGAAGCCGGCGGCGGATTGAAATCACTGGCCCGCAGCGCCAAAGACGAAGCCGAAGGAGAAGCCATCCGGCAGGCGCTTGAACAGACCAACTGGAATCGCAAGCAAGCCGCGGCTCTTCTGCAGATCAGCTACAAAGCCCTGCTCTACAAGATTCGGCAATATGGAATCGCCGAAGCCAAGAGCCACCACAAGCTCTCCGCCGGAGCCTAGATTCAGCCTAAATCAGCTTTCATCCGTAACCAGAACGCTTGCTTTCGGCTACTGCACCGTCAGTGTGAACCCAATACTCTGGGTATCGAGCCCGAAGTTGCGATCACCGTGAGAGGATAGGTGCCCGCAGGGGTTCCACTCACGACCGGCTGCTCTTTCTGGTGGCTGCATGCTGGCTGCAGCACGAGCCCAAAAAGAATTGATAACGCGAGGAATGCCAGCAGCCGGTTGCGCCTGCGCTTGCTGCCGCCCAAGCCCAGTAGAGCCATTCCCGGCACCATTAGCCACAGTGCATAAATCGGACCACGCCACTTTCTGGAAGTGATGGTGGTTGGCGGACGCGCGGTCGTGGTCACGCTTAGCGCGCTCGACTGATTATTGCTGCCATTGAAACTAAGCGTGGATGGGTTGAATCCGCAGGTCGCTCCGACGGGAAGCGAACTGCAAGTGAGGGAAACATTGGCTCCAAAGCCCGGGCTGGCGTTCACATTCACGCTGTAAAACGCCGTACCGCCGGCTATCACCGTAGCGGAAGCAGGAGCGATGCTCGACGAAAATGTGGTCGCTGTGAACGATGCACTGGCCGTGTTCTGAGCGTTGGTGTCGTTGCTGTTGCCTACCGTGGCCTGCACCGAACCGGTGCCTACTCCATTCGGCGTCACAACCATGACAACTGTCGCAAGGGAACCAGATTGCAGGGTGGGGATGACGCAAGACACAGTGCCGCTCGTGGGCGTGCTGCAAGTACCGGAGCCGGCAGTGGCGCTGGTGAACGTAGCCGAAGAACCGCCTGCCGAAGTAAAGAAGAGCTGTCCCAGTACAGTTATGTTCGTAGCCAGATCCGGCCCCTGGTTGGTGACCGTGAAAGTCACTGTCACCGCAGTACCCGCACCCACCACACCACCGGGTGGAGAAACCATCGGGGCCGGGCAATTAAGAATGCACAAATTGCTTGTCGTTCGCAGCTTGACCGCGAAAGCATTCTGAGGTCCATTGAGCGCCGGTTGCACGGCATTTTCGGTCTCGAGATTGGTAGAGGTCGTGTCGCCGGCAAAATAGGTGTTAAGGCTGGGATCGAGCGTGATGCTGGTGCCGCGGTCCGTACCGTTCCCACCAAAGTAGGTAACGTATGAGCCGATCGTATTCTGGCCCGACTGGGTTGACGTAAAAATGTGGGCAAAGTAGGCGTTCGAACAACCCGCCGTCGCGCAGGCGAGGTGGCTCTGGATCGGTCCGATCGCGCTGCTAACGGGAAAGTCTGTGGAGCTCGTCGCTCCCGTAATCAGCGCACCCTGCGCCGGATCCACCGCGATCGCCAGCCCGCTATCGTTCCCGCTTCCACCCAGGAACGAAAAATAAGCGAGGCCAACGGTGGTCGAACTGCCAGTGGCTCCGGTGATGTTGGTCAGCCGCGCCACATAAGCATCAGTCGGCACCCCCACCCCTCCAGCCACAGTACACGTTGCCGGCGGGGTCGGATTGACTGGAGTATCGAGGCACATCTGGAACGGAGCGACGGAGATGGGCAGAACAAAATCGTTGGGGCTGTTGCCGCTGGCGGAATTCGTCGACCCGGTTAAATAAATGTTGGCGGCGCCAGTATCGATCGTAATGGCCGGCCCCGTATCGTCGCCACTGCCTCCGAAGTAGGTGGAGAAAATCAGCTGTGAGCTGGCGGTTTGTGCCGCTGCCCGGATTCAGCTTGGCCACAAACGCATCAGTCGGGAATGGGGTGGTGGTCGGCGCAGTACACGTAACCGGATAAGTGATGGTTGTCGGCGGAGTCGAATCGAGACACGGCTGATAGGCGTTCAAAATGGGGAAATCGCCGGAAGTGCCGCCGCTCAAAGTTTCCTGGCTGTTAAAGAAGTTCGTGGTGCCGCTGAAATAAATGTTCCCGGCTGTGTCGACCGCAATGCCTCCGCCCTGGGCGATCGCATTACTGGGACTGCCTCCACCGAAGTAGGTGGAATAGGGAACGCTCAGCGTGCTGATGCTGGCGGTATTCACCTTGGTCACAAAGAACTGGATGATCGAACCACCCGCGGGATTCAGCTGATAAGGCGCCGGTAGGTAGCTTGCCGGAAAGACATCAGTAGTACTGCCTTTGTCTGTGGAGGTCGTTGTGCCCGTGACGAAGACATCGGCATTGCTGTCGATAGTCATGCCGCTGGCAACGTCGGTGCCATTGCCGGAAAGGTACGTGGAATAAGCCAGCGTGGGGGGCGTTGCCAGGCTATCGAGTCCGCTCAGCTTGCTGACAAATACGTGCGCGGTACCGGTACTGCCGGGTTCGGGCGCGCTCTGGTATCCGCCTACCGTGGGGAAGTCCGTCGAAGTGGTGGTGCCGGCAACGTAGGCGTTGCCACCAGCATCCACAGCCAGCCCAACGTTGGTATCCATCCCGCTGCCGCCCAGGTAAGTAAGATAAAGAATGCCGGTGCTGGTATTGAGGTCCAGTATGAAAACATTCTGCGCGCCGGTCCCTTTCAGACCAGACTGAACGGGCGTGACCGGCGATGCAGGGAGCGCCGAAGATGTAGATCCTGCGAGATAGATATTGCCATCGCCATTCACCGCAATCGAAGGGGAGCTTTCCGTGCCGCCGCCGAAGTAAGTCGAGTAGACCAGAATGGGATCAATCACCAGTTCCCTGGTTCGATCATAGGCACCGATCTCAAACCCCACACGATTGTCAGCGCGGAGCACAAAGCGTCCTTCCACGTGCTGCTCACGATCGCCAATACGCTGGTAAACCCGCGGAGCCTGCAAGCGAACGTTGTTGTCGTCGCCGGCAAGAATCAAATCGCCGCCGCTGAGTTCGATCTTGCTTGCACCATCAAACTGCAACTCGGCCTGCGACGGGTCGGCGCCAGGGGCGACTTTGAAGTCATATTCCAGACGGCCTTGATTTCCATAGAAAACCAGATCGATTCCGGGATAAACGTCCGCGTAGCGCACTCCAGCAAATTGCGGAACGCCGGTGCGCCACTTCTGCGGATCGTTGCCGATGAAATAATTGCTCTTGCCGGGAAGCGGTTCTCCTGCGGAAATAGCTGTCGACGGGTTCGCCCCGGACAGCATCATGCGCAGAGACTCCACACTTCGACCGGTCCCACCTTTACTTGAAGCCGGGTGCGTAGTCTGCATGGCAAGCATCGCACCGGTAGAATCGAAAAATAGGCTATATCCTGCGCCGTGTGCGAGGAATTTCACTGTGGAATCCGCCTGGCCTTGGTTCGGCTCGAAGATCATGGGGAGCTGGCTAAGAAGCGCCTGCGCATTCGGCTTGGATTTAGGAGACGAGCTTACAAACAATGATCTGTCAAACGATGACGACCCGGAAGAAATGCTGCCCAAGGCAGCCGGAATCGGGGAAGCGGGAGACTGAGCCAGCAACTTCTGCGCGTTCCGCTGGGAGCTCATTCCGAGTAGCACCGACCCTGCCACCAGCAGAACAAACGCAGCTCCAAATACCCGAATCCACAACAGCCTACCTGCTGATCCCGAATTTCCTGCCGACAACGCACGGCCATTTCCCATCACGCTTTTTCCTCCGACGCAACCCATCATTTTGGAGAGAGTAGAAACGACGCACGAGTTCTCACTCGGCGCCGGCGAACCGCCCGCTGCTGACTTGTTACTTAGGAACTTGGCGGAAAACAAACAACTACTTAAACATCTGGCGGATAGCCAAGTCAAGCGCGGCTCCGCTTCTCCGCACGCTCCAAGACTTGTCAGATGCGTTTCAGGACGTGGAAAGATGCCGCAGCATGGCACGAAAGTGGAATGAAGCGAATTGCAGATGACGGATACCGATCCCATTTCTGCAATGCCTTGCATGCGCCCCTGCGAGCAAGAGCGGCATCGGGCCAAAGCTGGTGATTTTCGCAGATAATCCGAGGGCTCAACCGCGATCGGATGGCAGCGGGATTGCTGAACCAAACCTGGAATCTAAGCAGTCGCTCCTTCCCCACGCAGTCTTCCGACAGCAATCGAATGTTATAGAAACAGTTCCATAAGTCTTTTTGCTCTTGCAAACTGCTGGTAATTCTATAGAGTTGAGTTACATTTTGGGCTGCCCGAGGGCGCGGGCAGATCTGGGGGCCTCCCAGCCAGGCTGCTGATTCCGTTTCGCATTAGAGTCGGTTTGTTCTTGAAGCCGGTTTTTCTTGGGCCGATTTGTTCTTGGGAAAAGATGCTTTCGGAAAATACGCCACGGATGCAAGCGGATGAACGACGGACCATGCGGCGCTTCGATATGCGCCTGCCCGCGGTTGTGCGTCTCGATCAGGCCGACGAATTCCAAACCGAAACCCAGAATGTGAGCGCGCGGGGAGTTTTCTTTTATCTTGATCGTCCCGTGCCTGCGGGAACCCGCTGCGAAGTCATTCTTACCTTTCCTCCGCACATCACCCTGACCGACGCGGTCCGAGTGCGCTTCACAGCGCGCGTGATCCGCTCAGAGTCGCCTTTGCCCTCTTTGCGCGTCGGCACCGCTGCGATGATTGAGGATTACGAATTCCTCCGCTCCGGCGGCAGCGCGGACCTTCTCAGCTCACTGCAGCGGGGGATGGAGAACTAGTAGAGTAGCTCCCGCCACATCTACTTACTTCCCACCTTTGCCCAAATCCTTCATCTGCTGCCGTAAACGCGTGTAGCGACGTAACAGGCTGCCGATGTAGAGAGCGTGAATCGTCCACGTAGCGATATAAGCGGCATAAAGGAATTTGATGGAATTCATTGTGACCCACTGCCCAGCGGAGCTTTGGATTTTGACGCTGGCGCGGCCAGCCCTCCCGGCTCCAGCAATGATTCGAGGGCCTCGGCTTCCTCCACTTCTCGCCGCAGTTTTTCCAACTGGAAGCGTGACCAGCACACCAAAAACGCAAAGCACAGAAATGCCATCCAGCTGATCAACAGCACATGCAACATGCGCGGATCCATCGATCCGCCGCCACCGATCACCGGCTGCGGATGCTGCGTGCGGAAAAACCAGATGGAAAAATAAACCAGAGGAACATCGAGCGCGCCAAACACCGCCAGCACCGCAGCCAACTTCTGCGTCTGCGCGCTGTCGGAAAAACGCCTCAGCACCAGGTAGCTTACATAGATCAGCCACAGCACTAGCGTCGAAGTAAGCCGGATATCTCCCGGCGCCCACCAGATGCCCCACACTGGCCGCGCCCAGATGGGTCCGGTAACCAGAACGATGGTGCAGAAAACCACGCCCACTTCGGCAGTCGTCACTGCGAGCACGTCAAGATTCTGCTCGGTGAAATATCTCCCAACCAAAAAATAAAAACCGACAATGATCAAGAAAGTAGTCGCTACCGAACTGGGATACATTCCCGTGGGCAGTTGCTGCGCCACTTGTGGAATAAACGGCGCGATGAATCCCACAACCCCCACCACAATCACAATCCATTTTGCGGCACTCTTCGTCGAGGGCTTTGCATTCGCCAGGTATTGGATCGAAGCGACGAAGTTGATGAAGAACAACAGGAAGGCCGTCCACGCCGAAGGTACGTGGTAATAAATGATGCGGTAAACGTCACCCTGCAGGGCATCCGTGGGTGCGACCCACAGCGCCTGATAAAAAGCATAGGCCAGCAAAAGCGCCGTCAGCACTGCCAGGATGGGGAAGGCCTTTTTCATTCTGTCTGCAACTTATTCCGCTTGCAACACCGTTTCAAACAAGGCCAGACAAGCAGTAGTAAACACCACATCGTAGGTGAGAAGCAACACGATGTAGAAGTGCGCTGAGTTCTCTCCCGTCAAAATATTAGTAGTGGCCGCAACCATGCCCAGCACCGCCGGAATGGAAACCGGGAACAGGAGCAGAGGCAGCATAAGTTCGCGGCTGCGCGTGCGCAACGACATCGCTGCAAAGAATGTTCCATTCACCACTAGCGCCCAGGTTCCGAGCAGCGCCACCGGAATCAGTTGCCATGCCGGCCCCAGCACGCGCAAATTGTAGAAAATCATGAACAGAGGCGCCATCAGCGCTTCCAGCACGCTAACCAGAATAAAATTGCCCAGCACCTTGGCCAGAAAAAGCGAATTGGCCGCCGCCGGCGAAACCCGGTAGGCGTCGAGCACTTGGTTGCGCAGTTCGCGAGCCCATGTCTGATTCAGCGCAACGATGGTCGCAAATAGAAACGCCACCCAAATCAAGCCGCCGGCAATGCGCCGTGATTCTTCCGCCAGCGGGTCGAACGAAAAAACAAAAATCACAACCACCAACAGCGAGAAAAATAGCATCGCATTCAACGCATCCTTGGAGCGCCACTCCAGCCGGATGTCTTTGGTCAACGTGGCAAGCGTGATCGACCAGAACGATCTCATGGCTCGCCCGCCCGCGTATCGCCCTCGCTGAAGTGAGCGGTCCGCTCAACGATCTTCCCCGCCTGCATCCACAAAAATTCGTCAGCCACGCCTTCCAGCAGCACAGCCTGATGCGTGACCACAAAAATAGTTTTCCCGGCATCGCGCATGCCCGTGAGCAGCCCGACCATCTCCCGCGCCGAGTGCGCATCCACGTTGGAGAACGGCTCATCCAGCAAAAGAATTTTTGGATCGTGAAGGATCGCCCGCGCCAGCGACATGCGCTGCCGCATCCCCTGCGAATACTGCCCAACCGGCCGCAACAACTCCGGATCGAGACCCACCGCCCGAATCACCTGCTCACAGCGCCCATCGTCCGCAATGTCGTAGAGCCGCGCGAAGTAGCGTAGGTTCTCCATCCCGCTCATCTCGTCATAAAGCAGCGAAGGATGCGCCATGTAGCCGATCTCGCGACAGGCCTCGCGCGGAGTTTTCTCCAGGATGGAAATCGTCCCCCGCGTGGGATGAGCCAATCCCGCCAGGGCGCGCAACAGCGTCGTCTTCCCTGCCCCGTTGTCGCCGAGAATTGCGTAGAACTTGCCCGCGTCAAACTCCGCATCAACTCCCCGCAATGCAGCGAAGCGCCCGAACTGCTTAATGAGCCCGTTTACGACAACGATGGGCGCGCCGATGGGCGCTATTGGAGGGTTCGTCACAGAGAGGAGCACACCACAAGAATTTGTCCGCTTCCGGGCACAGCAAAGAATCTATGGATTTTCCCTCTTTTTTGCAAAGGTAGAGAGCGTTTCATCCTCAAACTTAAAACAACAACGCCGGGAATCTTGGATCCGATTCCCGGCGTTGTTTTCGACATTGACGTTTTATTTCACTCTGCCTTACGGGGTTGGGCGTTTGTGTGTGAGCTTAGCGCGAACACTTGCCGCTCCCCCAAATTCAGGGATGGTGCACGCGGAGGTTGAAGTCGCGACTGGGAACGGTACCGTCCAATTGGTGTTGGGAGTGGTGGTGCCGCCGGCTCCACTATCCACGAGAAGACCAGCACATGCGCTTTCCACGATGATGTTGTTGGTTGCAGTTTCACCAGTGCCGCCGCCGCAGGATGCGTCCAAATGCACGCCCGATTCTGCGCTGTTGAATATGGTATTGCTCTTCACGATATTTCCGTTGGTGCAGACATCGATGGCATCGTAAGCTCCTGTGCCAAAGATTCTGTTGGTTTCAACGTAAACGCCGTCACCGTAAGTGCCTGCAGTATCGGTGTACAGCCCGATGGGAACCTGGCTGTTGCCGAGAATGTTGGAGTTTACCTCGATCCCCGCGTCTTCTTCCGCGTCGAAGAGCAGGATATCGGCTGCGGTAGCAGATGTTGGATCTCCATAGACATTGTCGATCACTGTGTTAGTCGTGATCGTGCCAGCGGCTCCAAAGGCGAGTTCGATGCCGTTCGCAGCAGCAAGCGGAACCTGCAGCGTGCCTTGTCCCTGAATATAATTCCCGGTCGCCGTCAGCGTTGTGCCGGTATAACGTCCCGTGATTCCGTTCTTGTTGTAGTTGTGAACCGAACTAGCCGTGACCGACACGCTGGAAGTCCCGGTCGAACTTTCCACGTAGATGCCGTCGCCAGTCTGGCAACCGGTTAGAACGTCGTTAAGTAGCTGGTTGCGCACGGCAACGTGACCCACGGTGCCCGAGGCATTCTGGAACAGGATGCCATCCAAATTTACGCTGCAGCCGCTAGAGAGCCCGTTTCCTGTGCCGTCGACTGTGAGATTGCTGATCGTAACTCCGGTTGTATTCTCTATCAGTATCTGTGCAGCGATGGGAAAGCCATTGGTGCAGTAATTTGTATTTGGGTAGATACATACATCACTGGTGTTCTGGACCGCGCCGCCTGAGGGAGGCAAAATCACGACGGCATCCTGAAGCGGAGCCGGCGAGGCAGCTTGAACTCCCTCGAGAGTAAGCGGAGCATCGATTGTGACCTGTTCGTGATAGGTGCCCGGGCAAACGCGCACTACGTTTGGAGCCGTCTGCGTTTCTACCGCGGTTACTGCAGCTTGGATGGTTAGGTAGTGGGTTCCGGCCGCCGCGCAAAGGCCCACGGCGACGTTACCTGCAGAAGCCTGTTCGCTGAGTGCTGCAAACGCGAGCACGGCAAGACAAGCGAAGGTGAAAATACGAGCGGCGTGCATGGCTATTCTCTTTGGAACAGCGACCCGACGACACACTAAGAGCAGCATGGGTATCTCCTCTAAAGTTTAGATTTTTGTTCTGATGATGCGCCCTGGGGTCGAGTCCAGGATTAGGACTCGCGGACACCTTAGCAGCCGTACAAAAATGCGGTCAATGGAACTATTGGGCGGGTAGTGGCTCAATCGGGCCACTAAGTTCAGTTTTAAAACGATCCACGCAGCGATGTTGACCGTCGTGAACGCCGCGTGATTGAATCTTCAGTTTCGTAATCGAAAATCTTCAGTTCGGTGTGACGGACGGCGTCCGCACTTGCGTTATGGCTGGCGCAGCTTGCATCGAGTTGCCCGGCTGCTTGGGCGCATACTTCGAGGCGCACTTGGCTTGCAGCGCCTTGGCGTGGAAAACGCCGTCGTGACCAAAGCTACCATCGGCCAGCGCCTGCGAATCATCTTTGAAAGTATCGGGAGGCGCCTCGGTTCCGGTGTAATCGACCGAGAGCAACTGATCCTGCTCCATCAATACAAACTGCACATGCGTTCCCGTGCGCTTGATCGAGCCCGGCTGCACATTCCCCGCTACTCGCAGCCGCTTGGAGTAAGCCCCGTTCCCCATCTTATGCAGCTCGTTGATGGTGACGTAGTAGCTCTTGCTGTCCTGCACGCCGGTGTAGGCAAGGTAGCCAAGCAGCAACATGATCACAACCACCGCCGACCCAAACTTGAGATAAGTCTTCGCTTGACTGGACATGGAACACCCCGCAGGCATCGTGCGTTTATGACTCTAATCTTCCGCAAGCTGGGAATCAAGATTTTCGCAGAAGGATTTAATAGTTCCCAACATAGTTTCCGAAAGGTGTGCCTGGAGCGGCCCTCAAGTGGAAGCAAGAGAATCCTCTAGTACCAGAAGCCTCTTCTTATGCTTTAGTCTAAGCCCATGCGCATTCTCCTAATCGGTGGGAACGGATTTATTGGGCGAATGGTCGTCGCACGGCTGATGCAGCAATCCCACTCAGTTGCGGTGTTTCACCGCGGCACGACGCCCGCGCCCGCTGGCGTGACGGAGCTTCGCGGCGACCGCAACCAACTGATCGCCAGCGCTGCCGAGCTGAAGCGCGTCGCTCCGGATGTAGTGATCGACCTAACCCTCAGTTCAGCGCAGCAGGCAGAAGAGCTGATGAAGGTTTTCAGGGGCGCGATCCAGCGCGTTGTCATGTTGAGCAGCATCGACGTATACCGCGCCGTGGGCATTTTGCACGGCACGGAGATTGGGCCTCTGCAAGAGTTGCCTCTTACCGAAGAATCGGAGCTGCGGCGCACTCTGCATCCCTACCCACCGGAGAGCATGCAACTCCTGCGCAAGATCTTCTCTTGGGTCACGGATGATTACGACAAGATTCCGGCCGAGCGCGTTGTGATGAATGACCACGACCTTCCCGGCACCGTGCTCCGCCTGCCCATAGTCTACGGACCCGGCGATCCCTTGCATCGTTTTTATCCCATGGTGAAGCGTATCGCCGACCAACGGCGCCACATCATTTTTCCCGAGACGCTGGCCGCATGGCACTCGCCGCGAGGATATGTTGAGAACGTTGCCGCGGCGATTGCGCTGGCCGCTACAGATCAACGCGCCTCGCGGCGTATCTACAACGTATGCGAGCAGCCATCGTTTAGCGAACTGGAATGGGCGCAGAAGGTCGCCTCCGCAATGAAGTGGAAAAGCGACTTTGTCATCCTGCCCGTCGAAGAGACGCCGCCGAATTTGCAAAGGCCCGGCAATGCCGCCCAACATTGGACCGCGACTTCAGCGCGAATATGCCTGGAGTTGGGATACCAGGAGCCTGTGGCGCTCGAAGACGCGATCCGGCGAACGATCAACTGGGAACGGGAAAATCCGCCAAACGAGGTGCCCTTGACCCAGTTCGATTATGCAGCAGAAGATGCGGCGGTAGCAGCCCACCACAAATGAGTTGCTATCGAGCTCTATTTCGCACTCGAGCTCGAAGTAGATCAATGCGTCGGCGAGGCCTCGAGCGTTAACACTTCGAACGCGTCCAGCACAAAGACGTGTTGCTCGCCAGCGGCCAACCGCACCGGCGGTGCACCCTGGTGCTCTTTCCACGGGCTGCTCGCGAGAAATTGCTGCGGCGCTCCCGCCGGCAATTCGAAGGCTCGGCCCACGTCGAGCGTTATGCTTTGGCGCTGGTCGCTTGGGTTGCGCAGCGTAAGAATAGCTTTTTCTTTCGACCAGGCTGCCCAACCATAAACTTCAAGCTTGCCCGGGTCGCCGCCGATCCAGTGCGTGTCCCGAAGCACTTGCGCATTACGCCGCGACCAGTTCGCAGCCTCCGCCAGCACATCCCAATTCTTCTGCGATAGCAGTGCATGTGAAATGTACATCTCCTGCAGTTGGGTTCCAGCGCCGAAGTAGTCGTGCACTTCATTGCTGAAGTCATTTCCCGGATCGCTGTCGAGATGCTCGGCTTGCTTAGCAAAGATCATCCCATGCAGCATGAGGGAATTCAGAGGAAACAACGGACCGGCCTGCACGATGCTCTTATACGTCTGCGCGTCGCGGTACGTGATCCATTTCTGCCGCCAGCTTCCGACTCCAGCAAAGCTGTGATCGTCTCCGCCTCGCCAGATCGAATCCGCATAGCGCAGCCAGAACGGCGAAGGATAAGTTCCGGTGGTGAGATTGACGTAGAGATCCGGCTTCTTCGCCCGCCAGTCGCTGATCAAACTGATCGCCGCTGCGAAGTCGCTATCGAAATTGCTCCCGGGAAACACGCTGTCAACATTGCCCGTGCCGTCGATCTTGAACTGATTCACTCCATCGCCGATGAAATCGAGCGACACCTCCCGGAACCTCGCATAGTATTTCGGGCCCGAGAGCGCAAACCCTCCTGCGTTCATTTCAAAACCGTTCTTCCGGCCAAACGCGATCCGCTGTTCTTTGGCCTCCTCGTAGCCACCCCACGGCGAGAGCCACACCCCGATCGCCCCGCCAATAGCGCGTGCAGCACGGTTCACGGCAGCCAGACCGCCCGGAAATCCCGCGTTCATCTGCCAGGTCGACTGCGGGTTATCCCACCCGTCATCCAGGAGAAAGGAATCCAGCTTCACCCCGCGCTTGCGCACCAGCTCGTTCCCGAACGCGTCGATGACGTCAATCACCGCCGCGGCGTCGTACGGCTTTCCAAACCCAATGTCATACCAGGTGTTGTAATGCAGAAATGTCCGGTAAGGATGCGCCCGCTCGCGTTCCACATAATTAAGGAATGCGCGCCGCATTTGACCCGGCGGCGAAACTCCAATCACGAGAGAATAGGCAACGGTCTGGCCTTTCCTGAGCGGCAGTTCCCTCTTCATGCCGCAGGTCACGGCTTCTTTCACCTGGCACTCGGAGAGCGGATATTCAAAACCGAGAAACAAATCTCCTGTCGTCACCGGTGAGCCTTTCACGCTCCCGATCACTTTGGCGCCCGGCAAATTGCCGTCGAATAAGCGCACCTCGGCAATCGGCAAATCGTCCTTTAGCGCGGAGATCGCAACTTCCTGCCGAACATAATTGGAACCGTCGCGCAGAATTGCCCGCCACGTTACTGAAAATTTTCCCGCTGGGTCTTGCAGCTTCACAACGATGGCGTGGCCGGCGAAATGTTCCGCAGCGCGCGACGCGCCGGGGTCCGCGCGCAGTGCCTCCACTCGCGGGCCATCAGTCAACGTCATCTCCGAAGCGTGCATCACGCTTCCATCGTTGAAAATCAAAAGAAACGGATCGCGCGGCAAGTCGAAGCCCGCTCCCGTCTCGCGAATCACAAATTTCAGCCCCGTCAGCTTGCCTTCACGAACCGACCACTGGGCTTCCATCATCCGGTTCGAAAGCGACAGAAGCTGCGCCTGGACGCTCGCTTGCGCCGCGCCTGGGTCCGCGCCAAACAGCACCGGCTGTTGTTCCGAGCTCTGTTCTGGACTCTGCGCGTCACTTTGCGCTGCGGCCAGTCCGCAGATCAAAAGCAAGCACGCAAGCAGCGCAACTTTCATCCTGACAGTTTTCTTGAAACAGGTCGCATGCTCCAAAGTCAAAACCTCGCCCGCAAAATTTCCCACAACCCGCAGCACTAGGAGGGTATCCCAAAACGAAGGGATGAGGATAACCAGCGGGTTGCTGAGGGAATGTTTCTTTGGGTGCCCTTGCCAAGAGCTGAGAGCTGATGGCTAACAGCTGAAAGCCGCTTCCCATTAGAATAACAACAGCCCTAAATCCTATGATCCATCCCTGGCACGACGTAACTCCCGGCGACAAGCTCCCGCAGGAATTCGATTGCGTGGTCGAGATCCCTTTTGGATCGAGCGTGAAGTATGAACTCGACAAAGCCAGCGGATTGATCAAGCTCGATCGCATTCTCTACTCCGCGGTTTACTATCCTGCGAACTACGGCTTCATCCCGCAAACTCTGGCGGAAGATGACGATCCGCTCGACGTACTCGTGCTCTGCCAGGAACCGGTCGTACCGCTCACCATCATTCATGCACGCACCATCGGCCTGATGACCATGATCGACAGTGGCAAGCCGGATCATAAAATCATTGCCATTGCCACCGAAGATCCTGAGTTCAACTCCTACCACGAAGCCGCGGAAATGCCGCCGCACCGCATGCTCATGCTGCGCCGCTTTTTTCAGGACTACAAGCAACTCGAAGGCAAGGCCGTCGAAGTGGACGAGATACGTCCTGCAGGCGAAGCCTTTCCCATTATTCTGGACGCACTGCACCGCTACAGCGAACAACGCCGCAAGGGTTTTAAATCTTCTGGAAAGAACTGAAGCAAGGGACAATTTGCAACCCTGGCAAACGCGAAATTGAACGTCCCTAACTTTGTACCGAAGTAACTTCGCCTGCTCCGGGCAGCCGCGTAGAATTTGGCGAGTCTAAAACTTCAGTTCCGGGTTTACTACTACGAAGTTCATTCTGCCGAAAGGCTTCGAGGAAACCATGAAAACTGCACGACATTGCGTCGTACTCGTGTTTATTGTTGCTGTCTGCACTGCTATGAGCTTTGCCGACGAACCGGGAAGGCATCCGGCATACCTGCACGCGCTCACCGATCTGCGGCACGCGCGAGCGCATCTGGAGAACCTTGCTCCCACTCATCACATGGATAAAGAAGAAGAACATGCGATCAATGAAATCGACAAGGCCATCGGCGAAATCAAACGCGCTTCGATTGACGATGGCAAGAATCTGAATGATCATCCTCCGGTCGATGCACGAATGGATCGCGCCTGCCGCTATCACCGCGCCCTGGAATTGCTGGACAAAGCGCATAACGATATCGCCCGTGAAGAAGACGATCCGTCCGTGCGCGGTCTGCGCGATCGTGCCCTCCTGCATATCGATGAGGCTCACCACATCGTCGATCACCTGATCATGCAGGCAGCGAACTACTAAGAAGCGGAATTCGTGTTGGATGCGAGATTACGGCCCGGCATTTTTGCCGGGCCGTTTATTTTTTACAAGCTTCTTTTGCGGCTGGGAAATAAAGCATTATTTTTCTCTCAACTTGATGTACTAACCGCAAGAATAGTAGTAGGGACAGCCGAAGGCGGCTGTCCCTACTTAATTTTTAATGATGCCTGCGCTACCAAACATGGCAAGCGTTCTCGGCCACCATAGGCTGGCCGGCTTTGCATCCCCAAGCCTTTTGGAATTCCGGCATGTTCTGCACTACGCCATCCACGCGGAATTTGCCCGGCGAGTGAGGATCGGTGAGAACAGTCGTTCGCGCCAGTTCCGGACGCCGCTTTTCGCACCACACGCGCGCGAATCCCAGGAAGAAGCGCTGTTCAGGCGTAAAGCCATCGATGCTTTGACCTTCTTTGCCAGTTTTGTCCTCCGCAATCAAGCGCTCAAGCGCCGCCAGGGCGATACGTGCGCCACCGTTGTCTGCTGTGTTCTCACCCAGCGTGAGGCGTCCGTTCAGCTTGACGTCATCGACCGCCACAAAGTTTGAATATTCGTCGGCCACGCAACTGACGCGCTTCTCGAACTCTTTGCCGTCCTGCGCCGTCCACCAGTCGTGCAGGTTGCCTTGCGGATCGAACTTGCGGCCCTGGTCATCAAAGCCGTGCGTAAGTTCGTGGCCAATCACCAGGCCGATACCACCAAAGTTCACAGCATCATCCATCGACTTATCGAAGAACGGCGGCTGCAGGATGCCCGCGGGAAACACAATTTCGTTAAACGACCCGCTGTAATAAGCGTTCACCGTCGGCGGAGTCATGCCCCACTCCTTGCGGTCGAGTGGCTTGTCGATCTTGGCGATGATGCGTTTCGTTTCGAATTCATCTGCGCGTTCCACATTGCCCATCAAGTCGTCGCGCTTGATCACGACAGAACTGTAATCGCGGTACACATCAGGATAGCCGATCTTATTGCGAATGGCATCCAGCTTCACCTTGGCCTGCTTCTTGGTTTCGTCGCTCATCCAGGCAAGATTGTGAACATCGTCCGCGAGAGATTTCTCGAGGGCATCCACCATCTTGAGCATGCGCTGCTTGCCGTCCGGCCCGAAGGTAACGTCTACATATCTCTGCCCCAGCGCCTCGCCCAGCTCGCCATCGGTAAGGCTGACGCAGCGCTTCCAACGCGCCTGAATTTCTTCCTGACCCGTCAGCTTCTGCTGCAGCTTAAAGTGGGCGTCGACAAACGGCTGTGAAAGCCACGGCGCTGCATTGTTCAGCACATGCCAGCTGACGTAGGTTTTCAAGGCGTCCAGCGGCTCGGCTTCGAGCACGGCGTTCACCTGCTTAAAGAAATCAGGATTGACGACATTGAGTTGCGTAAAGTAGGGAGCGCCCGCCTGCGTGAAATAACGATTCAGGTAGAAGTTGGGTCCAAGGGCCTCGGCCTGATCGCGGCTCATCTTGTGGTCGCGGTTTTTAGGGTCACGGCGTTTGGTTCGATCCATCGAGTCGGCTGCCAGCAGCGTTTCGATTACCAGCACGCTTTGCGCCGAATGCGCCGCCTGCTGCGGATTTTGACCGGCCAGGATAAACAACTGCGTGGCGTAATCGACCAGCATTTGCCGCTTCTCAACTTTATCGGCATCGTCTTTGATGTAGTAATCGCGGTCGGGCAGCGTAAGCCCGCCTTGATCGATGTAGGCGATCACCTGATCGGCATTGTGCAGATCGGAATTGGAGTAAAAATTGAAAAGCGCTGGGATGCCGATCACGTGAAGGTGAGCGATCTCATCGATCAAGGCGCTTTTATCCGGCGCGTCCGCAATGCGATCGAGCTCCGGCTTGATCGGGGCAATGCCTTTTGCGTTGACGGCCTTTTCATCCATGCAGGAGCCGTAGAGGTCGCCGATTTTCTGGTCGATCGGATTGCGGCTTGCACCGCCGGCTGCGGCCTTCTCCAGAATTTCGTGCTCGATATCAAGATTGCGTTCGCGGAGTTCCACGAAACTCACCCATGACGATTGGTCGGCAGGAATCTGCGAGTTCTTGATCCAGTTGCCGCAGGCGTACTGATAGAAATCTACGCAGGGGTCGACGGTCTTGTCGATGGTATCGAGGCTGAAGCCGGGCGCGGGCCTGGCGGGGGTGGATTGGGCAAAGCTGACGGCAACCATGAAAAGTAACAAGACCGGAAAGAGACGAAGCACTCGCATATCTGACTTCTCCTTTTCGAAGAACGGATGAAATTCTAAGCCCGGCGGTCGATATGGGCAAGCGAGGCCTTCCGTCGCTGCGCTCACTGCTCAAGATTAGAAAAAATCTCGTCTGCGATTGCCGCATTTGTGTTGCAGCGTTGCATTCTAATGATTCTTCTTTCTAATAATCGCGCTCTCTACTAATTACAGCGACTGGGAAACATTAGACATACTCTCGACGAAAGTTATGCACTCGCAATCGTGAGCAGCGTCGCAATAGACCGGGAAACGCGCGCATCTTGCTGAAAAATCCTACCTACTAATTGGGCAAGAGGTTGCTCCTGTTCTCGGGGACTTCCACCCTTCGGATAACCCATCCACTCGAGACCAAGGAGATACCGTTGACCGCAGTTCGTATTCTTGTCCTCTGCCTATTATTGGCAGGCCAGATCGCCGCTCAGAGTCCTGCCGATCACACCATGGATTCCCTAAAAATCACCAGCGGCGAACCGCCTTCGGCGCCCGTGCCGATGACGCTTACAACTCAGCCCCAGCGGTCAAAACCAGAGAGAGTATTCGATAAGAAGTTCTTCGCAGTGATGGGATCGCTGGGAGCTGGCCGAAAGCCTGCGCTCTACGACTCGCAAGCTGGTGCTGGACCGCGAGTTTGACGCGGGCGCTCCCTGGGTGACCAGCGTGCCCTCGAACCGCGGAATCGTCGCCAAAGACCTTGCGCTGTACAGCAGCGAATTCCTGGTAGCTTACGAGCTGAAGAAACGCCACTCCTGGTTGCCCGGAGATCGCATCGTCCGCCGGCTCTGGTGGGCCTACCCTGCCGCCATGACCGCTATCCATGTTAAGAATGCAATCGGCAATATTCGTACTCAAGGCCCGGGCGGCTGCACTTCGGTGGAGTGCGCACTGGAAATGCAAACGCAATAGCTCACACAGCAGATACACCAGCGCGCGCAGAGACGGGTATAATCCGTTGATGAGATCCAACGAGGCTGACCCGGTCATGACTCCCAACAACGGTTCGAACGGAAACGGCAGCAACGGTCAAGGTGTTCCCAAACCCCGCGCTGAGTGGCTTGCCCGTCGCAAGCACGAGAACACCGACGGTAATTTTTCGCAGATGCACTATGCCCGCAAGGGCGTTGTTACGGAAGAAATGGGTTACATCGCCCACCGCGAAAAACTTGCGCCCGAACTGGTGCGCGACGAAGTGGCCCGCGGCCGCATGATTATTCCCGCGAACATTAATCATCCGGAGTTGGAGCCGATGGCGATCGGCGTGGCCTCGCTGTGCAAGATCAACGCCAACATCGGCAACTCGGCCGTTACCTCGGAAGTGAAAGAGGAGTTGAAAAAGCTGCACACCGCCGTGCACTACGGCGCGGACACCGTGATGGACCTTTCCACCGGCGGCGACATTCACAACATTCGCGAAGCCATTCTGCGGAACTCTCCGGTCCCCATCGGCACCGTGCCGATTTACGAAGCCATCGCGCGCGTGAAGCGTGTAGAAGACTTGAACGCGAACGTGATGCTGGAAGTGATCGAAGAGCAAGCCGCGCAGGGTGTGGATTACATGACCATTCACGCCGGTGTGCTCGTCCAGTATTTGCCGCTGATCTCGCAGCGCATCACCGGGATCGTCAGCCGCGGCGGCGCAATTCTCGCGCAGTGGATGGCATACAACCACAAGCAGAATTTTCTCTACGAATGCTTTGACGACATCTGCAAGATTTTCAAGAAATACGACGTCAGCTTTTCTCTCGGCGATGGCCTGCGCCCCGGTTGCGTAGCCGACGCCAGCGACGAAGCCCAGTTCGCCGAACTAAAAACCCTTGGCGAATTAACGAAAATTGCCTGGCAGCACGACGTGCAAGTCATGATCGAAGGCCCCGGCCACGTGTCGATGGACAAGATCAAAGAGCAGGTGGAAAAAGAAGTCGAACTCTGCTACGAAGCGCCGTTTTACACCCTGGGCCCGCTAGTTACGGACATCGCTCCCGGCTACGACCACATCACCTCGGCGATCGGCGCGGCCATGATTGGATGGTACGGCGCGGCCATGCTTTGCTACGTGACGCCGAAAGAGCATTTAGGTTTGCCGAACGAGAAAGACGTGAAAGACGGCATCATCGCCTACAAGATTTCCGCGCACGCCGCTGACATCGCCCGCGGACGTCCCGGCGCCCGGGACCGCGACGACGCCCTCAGCTACGCTCGCTACAAATTCGATTGGGAGAAGCAATTCGCGCTCTCACTCGACCCCGAAACCGCCCGCTCCATGCACGACGAAACCCTGCCCGACGACTACTACAAAGAAGCAGCCTTCTGCTCCATGTGCGGCCCGAAATTTTGCTCGATGAATTATTCCTCGAAGGTGGACGAGTACAACAAGCAGGTTCATGGCATCGAGAAGAAGGATTATTCCGAACTGGTAGAGCGGCTGGTTTCACTGAAGTAAACCGCATTTGAACCTACCCCCAAAGCGAGGTCTATGGATCACCACGAGGCAGTGCGGAAATTTGAACATTTGATGTTGAAAGAGGCCGATCACGCACGCGAAGTGGCGACGGAACTGGAGGCCTTGGTGCCGATCCTGACGACCGAGAACTCTCGACAGCTCGCACAGGTGCAAATAAAGACAAGCCACAAGCTAGCCAAAGAGTTTCGCGAACTGGCGGAGAAGGTCAAAGAGAAATAGGGCTGGATATGAGTACCAATTCTGCTTGATGAATTACTCATCGAGGTTGGACGAGTACGACAAGCTGTTGCATGGGATTAAGAAGAAGGATTATTCAGAGCTGGTGGAGAGGCTGGTGTCGCTGGAGTAAGTTTAGATCTCCGTTTTTCCAGGTTTAATATCAACGACAATCGGCCGGTGGTCGCTCAGTGCGGCCCACTTTGCTCCATCGCGAATCGAGAACTTTGTCCAACCGCCCCGCCCACTCGCCCGGCACAAACACGTAATCAATGTGGAATGGTCGGCGCCGGTTTTTGAGCAAATACAACGTATGCTTCGATTCGCTTCCGTGAGCTTCCTCATAAAACGCGTGATAAGCGCTGACAATCCCCTGTGCTGCAAGGAGCCCCACCACGGAAGAATGATTGACAATGGGATGACGCGAATCCCACTTTCTGTTTGAGTTGAAATCCCCGGCAACAACCGTATTGCCGCACGATAGCCAATCGGGATTGTCACGCAGCGCTGCATAGAGTTGGCCGATGTAGTCATCGTGCTTACTCGCGCCTAATCGACACGCCCATACCGCGATGACTCGCAGAGGTTGACTATAGCCTTCGATGTCCGCTGCCAAGACCCACTTTTGTTTTGGCTGGGGCAATGGCCGCGGATGCAGCGGCTTGCGGACAAAAAGCCCGAGCCCCTTGTGCGGATTCGAGCCCGCCCACACACCCGCATATCCGAATTGTTCGAGCGATAACACCGAACTCTCGCCACACTCCGATATTACGGCGATGTCCGGCTGAAGGCGGGCAACGGTTTGTGCCTTCTTGTGTAGAGCCATCGCACAGTTCCATGCCAGCAGTCGCATCGTAGACTTCCACCCGCCGCTATTCTAAAACTCCGCTTCACCGGCGCTTCCTTCGGTCTAGCTCTCCGCCGCCGTTGAATCCACGCCAAACGTTTCGCGCATACGCTCCCGAAATCGTTCCCGCTCTTCCGGAGTCATGCGGCCGCACCGGCCTGCCATGCGCTCTTTCATGCGCCACCGGCCACGCGAGCGGCCGCCACCGTGGAATCCGAATCCGCCGAAGAGAATCCGACATAGCGCCAGAAGTCCGAGCGCTTGCCAGAAGGTAAGCAGTCGCCAGCCAAAGAGCGATGGCAGCAGCCAATTCCACAGGTGCAGCACCAGTTCGCCGCCGAGGAAGGCAAATAGCGCCATCGCCAGAATCGCCAGCGGAGCAATGAAAATCATTTTCCATCTCATATTCAGTTCCTCATGCTTTCGTAAATTCGTCGTAGATGTTTTGCAATCGCTCCCGCAGGTGCAGCACCGCATAGCGTTTGCGCGAGAGCAGCGTGTTCACTCTCACGCCGGTCTCGGCGGCCATCTCCTTAAAGCCGCGCCCTTCTAATTCGTGTGCGATAAAGGCCTCGCGTTGCTCTCGCGGCAGTTCATCAAGCGCGGACTCCAATTCATCCAGAAGTACGCTGCGGAGATAAAGCGCTTCCGGACCGGCATCGGGCGACGGCAGCAGGTCTTCGAACTGCAACAGTTCGTCGTCTTCGTCCGTCACTGCGGCATCGCTAAAGCTCTCCGGCTTCTTCCTGCGGAAAAGATCGGTGATGCGATTGCGCGCCACGCGAAACAGCCAGCCGGTAACGTGGTCGATCGGCATCAGCAGGCGGTTCGCTTCCACCAGTTCGTAGAAGACGTCCTGCAGAATGTCTTCAGCATCGCGGGGGTCGGGCACGCGCCGGCGAATGAAGTTGCGCAGCCGGGACTGCTCCCGCTTCACCACTTCTGAGATCCGCCCGTCCTGCTGCAGTGCCATTAGATCCAGGCTTGCCACGTCCTTCACCTACAGTTGTAGACGAATGAGGGGATGCGGATATTGTAGGGGCCGATAAGTTTGGCGAACCCACTTGCGGATTTGTTTCTGGACCGCTGCCGCCCGCACCTCAATATTAATAATTGGAAGTCACATAATTTAGCATCGTTTGATGCTATAATATGTGCCTAGAGTTTCTATGAGAACAACCCTTGCGTTAGATGACGATCTCGTACGTGTTGCCCAGGAGTTCACCGGGGTAGCGGAGAAAACCGCGTTGATTCGTGAAGCTCTCAAGGCCCTCATCGAGCGGGAGAGCGCTCGCAGATTAGCGTCCTTGGGAGGCACGATGCCCGGATTGAAGAACATTCCACGCCGCAGGGCGGGGCAGAATTGATTCTCGCGGATACGTCGATCTGGATCGATCACCTCCGTTCCGGAAATGAGGAACTGCGCAAACATCTCAACCAAGGACAGATTGTGATTCATCCCTTCATCATTGCGGAACTTGCTCTCGGGTCTTTGCGAGACCGCACCAGCACGCTTGCACTGCTGGACTTATTACCACAGGTGCGAGTGGCCCAGCTAAGCGAAGTGCGGCTCACGATAGAGTCCCGTCGTTTGTACAGCCGCGGCATCGGCCTGACCGACGCACATCTGATCGCCTCTGTCTTCATCAATACTTCAACGCTTCTGTGGACAAGAGACAAGCGGCTCCACAAAGCCGCCGAAGTGCTCGGCATTCACGCCAACCTGGCTTAGGGAAAGACAAACAGAGCTGTGCTCAAATTCGTTTCTCCACAAGCGATTGCATTAACGGTGCCCGTGACCGAATCACTTTCTCTTTGTACGCATTTGTGAAGCGAACTCGGATCAGCCAGAAAACCATCAATATCAGCGGCAGGAAACTCAGGAAGAAAAGTGTGCCCGTCTTGCGCATGAAAGCGGGGAATATCTGTTGCCTCGCCAGAAATATCGAGCCTGCTGCGACGAACAGCGCAAAGCACATACGCCACAGATGACGGGCAATCCGTTGCGTGCCAGAAATACCACGGCGCACGAGCATGCGAATATCTCCCACAGTAGCAAGCAAAGCTACGGATCCCATGAAAAAGTAAATCCCCGGGGGATATCCGTACTTCAACCCCGTTTGACTGGCGGCCGCTTCCAACCCGCAGGTTACCTCGACGGCTGCGACTGCCAAAACTACAAGCAGCGCGCCCCAATCGAAAACGCCGGGGGCACCGTCCCTGCGTCTGGCGGTCATCCACGCCGTTGCGACCAGATAGAAGGTCAGAGTGCCACCCAGAATGTTACCCGGCTGGGACTTCATGATCGCCAGGTAGACCCCGCTTGCAGAGAGGGCCAGCATTGCTATGACAAATACATTCCCGGCGATACCATGCCGGCGCGAACCTTTGAGGAGGAATACTGCGACAAATCCAGAAAGCATTCCCAAAGTGCCGGCGATGATGTGAAGAGGTAATAGTAGCGATCTCATGCTTCCCTCCTTTAATCAGTTATTCCCCCGCCTTTGCCGGCTATCAAACCCGGCGCGCTAGATGGGTCCTTGAGAGCGGCGTAGCCGCACCGCGGCGGCGAAAAATGCCACGGCAACAATCAAACCAAGCCACAATCCAGGGCTCCCCAGGAATCTCAACGGAGTGAGGTGCGTCATCATCGAATCGATCGGAAGGTTCCCGGGCATAGTCAGCGCCTCTGGGCCACCATTCAAGCGGTACAGCAGAAAGGAGAAAAAATGTGTAGTGCGGAACGCCATCTTCTCAACCACGCCGATGGCAACGGGCGGCAAGAAGGCCCATAGAAATGTTGCGCGCCGCGCCCAGCCTGAGACCAGAATCAGCCACGCGTACATGGGCGCATGCCAGAGAATATGCACGGTCACAAGGTGATAGAACAGCCCCACCCACGTCTGGAGCAATGTTGGCTGTGTCCATAGAGCCGTGGCGCTCAGACCGCTCCCCCGCAGCACGAGCATGCTTAGCAGCAGCATGATGATATGCGTGACAATGACGATGGCAAAGGACAGCAGAGGAAGAATGAGAAGCGGAATGCTCGCCTTCGATAATACTGTAGTCAGATCGGAAACCGGCAGAGACTTCCAAAACAGAATGCTGCGGTCGCGGCGCTCGCCATGCAAGGCATCGAGCGAATAGAAGATCGCAACGATGAAGGCGGCTGCCATTATCACGCCCGTCGAAAAGGTGAACGGCTCTTCAAGTACTTGCAACCGCTGCACCAGGTCGGGCTCCGATAAGGCGCGACCAATCGAGGCAATCATGAAGCCGAATAAAGTGACGGCGGCGACGGCCAGCGGTGCGATATAGATGGAGCGGTTCTCCCACAATTCGCGCCGTATCGACCAGTACAACGGCTGAGTCGCCCGCATCACCATCGGTGCAATTCCCTGTGAGTCGAGAGGAGCTTCCGGCACGGCATTCGATTGAGTATTCATTGAGCCACTCCTTGATGATTACGCGGGGCATCGCCGGCAGGATTGCCCGGCTTATCTTGCAGCATGGCAACGAACAAATCTGAAATGCCGGGCGTGCGTACTTCGCCCACGGCAGCGAGTTGCTGACGATCGACATGATTCAATTTCAGATCGAACAGAAGAATGCTGCGGCCGATCACCTGGCGTTCGTGAACCGGCTTGAGCGCGCGCGCCGCCGCAACCTGCTCGGGATGGACCATCACTTCCAGATAGCGCGATTCGAATTCCTCCATGCTGCAATCAAGCACGATCCTGCCGCGATTGATGAACATGAGATCGGTGAGGACGTGTTGCACATCTTCCACCTGATGCGTGGTCACGATGATGGTTCGGCTGCGATCAAAGTAGTCGTTCAGCAGAGAATCGTAAAACTGCTTGCGGTAAAGGATGTCAAGGCCGAGCGTCGGCTCATCCAGCACCAGCAATCTCGCGTCTATCGCCATCACCAGCGCTAGGTGCAGTTGGGTCACCATGCCCTTCGACAACTCTCTTATCTTGCTGGTGCGCCGGATATCAGTCTTCGCTAGAAAACCTTCTGCCTTGGCGCGATCGAATCGCGGATGCACGCCGGCCACGTATTCGAGCGCCTGCGAAACTCGCATCCAGCGCGGCAGTACGGCAACATCGGCGATGAAGCATACATCGCGCATGAGCTGATCGCGTTCCGTCCAGGGGTCACGCCCGAGCACCCGTAGTTCGCCCTGGTACGGAGTGAGGCCGAGAATCGCGTTGAGCGCGGTGCTCTTCCCGGCGCCGTTGGGGCCGATGAGTCCAAGAATGCGGCCTTCTTCAACCCGCAAATTAACGCCATCCAGCGCAATGGTTGTGCCGAAGGTTTTGCGCAGACCGCGTGCTTCGATCACTATCATGACTTCGGCTCCTCTTCCTCGGATTTCGACGGAGCATCCAACGATGGCTTGCCGGCACCATTCAGCAACTCTTCCACTTTCAAGCCGAGCCGCTGAATAGTTGCCTGAACCTCAGGCCATTGCTCCGCAAGAAATTTCTGGCGCTCGCCCTGCAGCAACAAGTTGCGCGCACCCGCATTGATGAACATTCCCCGACCTCGCCTGCTCTCGACCAACTGCTCGTCGACCAGTTGTTGATAGCCCTTCAGAACCGTGAGCGGATTGACCCGATATTCCGCCGCGACATTGCGCACCGAAGGCAGCGGGTCGCCTTCCTTCAGCACACCGTCGAGTATCATCGCAACCACGCGGTCGCGAAGCTGGCGGTAAATCGGCTGACTGTCGTTCCACTCACGATCCATAAGGGTTCCAGATTATTTTGCTCTGCCGTTACTTGGTGCGCTGCAAATCGAAGTGCGCATGCATCGGTTTGTCCCCGGGCATCATGTAAGTCCAGTCTTCGGTGTGGTGGTTCGCATCGATTACGGTAAAAACTGCGTGGTCCATGTGCCCGTTCTCGGTGCCACCGGAAAGATCGAGAAAATCGAATTCCACGACTTTCCCATCGGGCGACGTTCTGGCGGCCATGCGCGGTCGATTCCCGGCGTCGCAATAATGGGTCAGGATCAGCCGATCGCCATCCAGATAGAACATCGTAACCGGATGGTCGTAATGAGTCGGATCGTCCGGCGTTCCAGCCGCCTTCATCTCATGCACAAGCGCGTTCCCCCGGGAGGTAACTCGCAGCGACACCTGCAGGAGAGCCCCGTTTCCCATCCCATCCATCGGCGGGACGGTGGTTACTTTACCCTCCCATGAACCCGCGAGAGCTTTTAGTTTGTCGAAAGATTTTTGTGCGTCAGACTGTGTGGCAGCTGTGTCGGCTGCGAAAGCAGTGGCGGTAATCAGAACAAACAGAACAGAAAGTGCGATACGGGATTTCATGTCATTGTTCTCCTCAAATTCTGTGTTGCGTGTCTAACTAGTGTTATAGTTAACTATAACACTATAATTAATGCAAGCATTTTCTGCGGATTTTTTTTAGCGTTCCGCCGCATGTCATCCATCCTATTTAGAAACAATGGTTTACATCGAAATACGCTTCGGAAGTTTGGAAGAAAACGGGTCCAAATAAAGTGGCGACCACCGGAGACCAAAGCGGTCAGTTGAGAGAAGCAAACGATGCTATCGCTCGATCCGGAACCGGCAGAAAGGTTCTACTCACTAATTATGGAAGTCGGCCACGCCGTCCCACACAAGTTGGACGGCAATGGCCAGAATCAGAAAGCCAAAGATCTTGTTGATGGCCCCGACCGCGCTTGGCCCTAGCCGCCGCACCAGAGGCCCTCCCAGCCAGAAAAACAGCAGCACAGAAAGCGCTATGGCGGCGATCCCAATGACCATACCCAAATACGACGCCGAACTATCCACGTGTGCGGCCAGCGCCATGACCACCCCGATTGCTCCAGGCCCGGACATGAGCGGCATGGCGAGCGGAGTCAGGGAGATGTCTTCTTTATCCTGCGCCTCGTGACTCTCTTCCGGCGTAATGCGCGCATGAGACGTGACCATGCCCCAGGCAGTGTTCGCGACGATCAGCCCACCAGCGACCTTCAGCACTGGCAGCGAGATACCGAAGAAATACAGGACGAAGCGGCCAAAGAACAGAAACGTGACCAGGATGGCAAAAACCCAAAGGCCGGTTTTCACGGCAGTATTCCTGCGTTCCTCTGCGGTCCACGAAGAAGTCATGCTAAAGAAGATAGGAATTCCGCCAAAGGGATCGACGATTGGGAACAGCGCGAGAAAAGTGGCCGCAGCCGAGTGCGGCAGCGTGCGCAGGAATTGCCCGAGTGCGTGGGTGGTTGGGGTCATGTCTTCTAGTGATAACTTTCCAGCGCCTTGGCCGCGCGCTCCAGAGCCGCAGCCAGCACTGCCAACTGCTGCCGCGCCCGTTCCACGTCGCCCTTATCAATCGCCTCATTCACTCCCGGGATCACTACCGCGGCATATCCCGTATATTCTCCCGGAGCATAGATGACATGGCGAAACCAGGGACGGTGAGGCAATCCCTCAGGCATCAGCAGAGCGCGCTCAGCCCCGCGCAGCGCCTGGTTCAAGCGCGCCGTATCTCGCGGCGGATTTTTCTGCTTCGCCAAAATCTTTATTCCTGCCTCCTGAAAATGTTTAGCCGCGGCGTTCACTGCACTTAGATCGAGCGCATGATCACCGAACTTGCGCCCCGCCCGCTTCCCCGCCGCATCCAGATAAGCCGAGACCTCCTTGCCATATTCTTCGTAATCGAACGGCAGCACGTCGGCCTCCGCCATCCGCACTGCCTCCAGGCCGAATATTCTTGCCATCTCCTGCACGTAGATGAAATCCGGATCGCCGAATTTCTTGAACCAGGCAAAATTATCGAATACTGAGTGGTAAACACCGTAGGGCCCGCTCGAACTGATGTCGGTCGAGGGTACGCCCAAATGCTGTTGAAACACGCTGTAATCAGATCCGCTGCCCAGGTCGCCGACCGGCGCGTCCTCGTTAAAAGACGCAACCGGCTTGCGGCGAAGATCTCCAATCGCTTCACCCGGCGACTGTGTCAAAGGAGTGCTGGTCTGATCGCCTTTTTCCCATGCCTCGTAGACCGTCCCACCTTTCGGGCTGGGCACGGCTTTTGTGATATCCCGCAAGAATTGTTTAAGGCTCGGCACCGAGGAAGCCCCAAACTTCGGACCGGAGACGGCCACATCCACATTGAAATATGCAGCCGCATTGGCCAGCTCCGGCGCATTCTGCTCGGCCCATTCCGTGGAACCTATCAGGCCTTCTTCTTCGCCGTCCCAACTGGCAAAGACCATGGTGCGCTTCGGCTTCCATCCCGACTTCAATAACTCGCCGACTCCGTGTACCGCTTCCAGCATCGCCGCCGTACCGCTGTTCGGATCGACCGCGCCATACACCCACGCGTCGCGATGATTGCCCGCAATCACCCACTCGCCGGGCAATTCACTGCCGCGCACGCGGCCAATCACATCCCAAAGAGTACGATATTGATAATCCTGCTTGAGATGCATCTTCACCCGCACCGGCCCCGGACCCACGTGGTAGGTGAAAGGCAGCGCGCCCTGCCACTCGCGCGGCGAATCGGGTCCACCCAGATGCTGAAGAATAGGTGCGGCATCATGATAAGAAAGCGGCGTGACAGGAATCTTGGGCATCTGCGCGGATTGTGCCGGAGAAACGCGCTTGCTCTCGGGCAACGACGGCAGCGAGGCGAATCCAGGTGTGGTTGGATCGCCGGGGAACTCGAACATGTAGCCTACCGACCCGCGCTGCACGCCAGTATCAGGCCGCCACGGTCCATCAGGATATTTGTCTCCGCGCCGCCAGCCATCGTCGAAGGGATCGGAATAAATGATCACCCCCGCCGCGCCATGTTCCTGCGCAATAAATTCTTTCACCCCACGAAAATTCTGGCCGTAGCGCACCAGCACAATCTTGCCGCGCACATCGATCTTTAACTTCTCCAGCCTTTCGAAATCTTCCGGCGTACCGTAGTTGGCATAAACCACCTCGGCCTCGACATCGCCGGAGGGCGACATGCCATTGAACGGCATCACCACACGCGGATCGTTGTCGTAAGGATCGCCATCGACGTGCTCGCGCGTGGGCCCATGCATTTCGACTCCGGCGGGCGCGGTGATGTCCACGCTGATTTCCGAGGGATAGTTCATCCAAACTTTGTATTCGACAATCTCGGTATCGAGTCCGGCTGCACGAAACTTCTGGGCCACATAGTCCGCCGTGGCCTTATCCTCGGGCGTGCCCGCCATGTGCGGAGCCTGCGTCAGTGTGTGCAGGTGCTCTTCCGCAAGTTTGGGGTCGGGCACGGCGAGAAAGCGGGCCTCGGTGGCGGATTCCGCAGCGGAGTCACGAAACCCGAAGATGGATTGCGGCGCGTTGAAGGGCACTCCACCTGAAGGTTCGGACACATCGCCGCTAACGGTTGGGGATAGTAGAAAGAAAAGAACAGCCGACGCAAGAACTGGTGAGAACAATCTCATTTGGCTATCGCAGTGAAAGTTAGTAAGGTAGCACAAGGGGCGCTACTCCACACAGATGAAGCGTCGCAAAAGAAATTCAAGCCCTTGAAGATCACTCCGGGACGCGGCAGTGGTCTCAGCGACGTGAGCGAGGACAGAGGGCAAAACTTCTACCGAACCTGCCCCGTCCCCATAATCTCGTACTTCGAAGAAGTAAGCTCCGCCAGCGCGAACGGCCCGCGGCAGTGCAACTTCTGCGTGCTAACGCCCATCTCAGCTCCGAGGCCGAATTCCGCGCCATCGGTAAAGCGGGTCGAAGCATTCCAGTACACAGCCGCCGAATCCACGCCCCGCAGGAATTTGCGGGCATTCGCTTCATCGCGAGTGATGATGGAATCAGAGTGCTTCGTCGAATAGCGGTTGATGTGCGCGATCGCTTCGTCCCCGTTTGCAACCACGCGCACCGCCATACACAGCCGCAGATATTCCTCGTACCAATCTTGCTCTTCAGCCGGCTCGATCTTTAATCCGCCCAACCCAACCGCAAGGCTGCGCGACTTCCCATCTCCACGGACTTCAACACCAGCCTCGATCAGCTTCTTCACGATGCGCGGAATATATTCCGCCGCGATTCGTTCATGCACCAGGAGCTTCTCCGCCGCATTGCACACCGACGGCCGGTGCGTCTTGGCGTTGATCACGATTCTGTCAGCCATGTCGAAGTCGGCGGATTCATCTACGAAGATATGGCAGTTCCCCGCTCCAGTCTCGATCACCGGCACGGAAGAATTCTCAATGACAAAAGTGATCAACCCCGCACCACCACGCGGAATAATCACATCCACCAATCCTCGAGCCTTAATGAGATCCTGCACCGACTGCCGAGTGCTCGAATCGAGCAGCTCGATTGCCCCCGCAGGCACGCCCGGCACAGCTGCAAGAATTTCGGCCAGCTGTTGATTGCTTCGCGCCGCTTCTTTGCCGCCGCGCAACACGATGGCGTTGCCGGTTTTCAGAGCAAGCACTGCCGTGTCCACGGTAACGTTCGGTCGCGATTCGTAAATAATTCCCACCACGCCAAGCGATACGCGCACCTTCCGAATGCGTAGCCCATTCGGTCGCGTCCACTCCGCCAGAGTCTCACCAATCGGATCGCCGAGCGCCGCTACATCGCGCACGCCCTGCGCCATCTCCTTGATTCTTTCAGCAGTCAACAGCAGGCGGTCGCGCATCGCGCCTTCGAGGCCAGACTTTTCCAAGTCTTCCCGATTCGCAGCTAGGATCGCCTGCGTCTGATTTTCAATCGCATCCGCGATCGCCAGCAGTATCGCGTTCTTTTCGTTCGTCGAAAGCAGCGCCAGCTTCGTGGCTGCTTCACGAGCACGCGAAAGCTTTTCTTGCGTGGAATCCGAGTTGGCAATGGTCGCCATCAGCTTCGCCTTCTCTGAGGAGGAAAATAGGTTCCAATCCTGCGTCCCATGCCCAGCACAATACCCCGCGGATGCCGTCCATTCACAATAGACACATGCACGCCGCCTTCGCTCGCCAGCTTCGCGGCGCGTAATTTGGAAATCATGCCGCCGCGTCCGAGCGTGCTCTTGCCGTTGCATTGCGCTTCCATCGCTGGAGTCAGCTTGCGCACCACGCGTTGCAGCTTAGGTTTCTTCCGCCCGTTGGGAACGAAAAAGCCGTCCACATTCGTCAATAACAGTAACCAGTCGGCCTTCACCGCGGTAGCCAGCAACGCGCTCAGTTCGTCATTATCGCCGAAAGCACCTTCGAGTTCGCGCACGCTCACGCTGTCATTTTCATTCACGATCGGGATTACACCCAGCGAAAGCAACTCCGCCAGCGCATTCTGCAGGTTGCGGTAGCGCACCGGCGAAGTGAAATCGTCGCTAGAAAGCAGAAGCTGCGCCACCACTTTTTTGCCGAAGAACAAGCGCTCGTAGGTGTGCATCAACTTGCTTTGGCCCACGGCTGCACAGGCCTGCATGCCGGGAACTCCGCCCGGGCGCTTGCTCAACCCCAGTCCAGACATGCCCGCTGCGATCGCGCCGGAGGTGACGATCAAGTATTCGTTCTTGCTCAGATCGAATTGATCCACCATGGCGCGCAACAAATTCGCGTCGATCTGGCCGCCGGGAGCGATAAGACTGGTGCCGACTTTAATCACAACTCTCATGCGATGGAAACTTTCCTGCGTCCTTGGAATGGTATCGCACTTAACCGGAAGACGTTAAAATGGTCTTTAGCCAGCTGTAAAATCGGACGCACTCTTAACAAGCTATGCCCGCCTCCAACGCGACCAGCCGCTTTTCCGATCGCGTAGAAAACTACGCACGCTACCGGCCGGGATATCCACCGGAAGTTATGCAGACGCTGAAGGCCGAGTGCGTCCTTCAGCCCAGCCACGTAGTGGCCGATATCGCCTCCGGCACCGGCATCTGGACTCGCATGTTGCTTGAGAATGGCAACCCGGTCTCCGGCGTCGAACCCAATGCCGAGATGCGCGGCGCAGGCGAACGGCTGCTGTCGGAGTTTCCAAACTTCACTAGCATTGCAGGAACTGCCGAGGCCACCACGCTGGCGGATGAAAGCGTGGACTTCGTCACCGCTGCGCAAGCCGGCCACTGGTTCGATCGAAAGCGGTCGAGGCGCGAATTCGTTCGCATCCTGAAACCCGGCGGCTGGCTGGTGCTTCTGTGGAACGAGCGCGTCACAGATTCGACAAAATTTCTCCGCAACTACGAACAGTTGCTGCTCACATACGGCACCGACTATCAGGACATTCGACACGAACGCACAACCGATGCGGTCAACGAATTTTTCGATCCCGCTCCGTTCCAGAAACGAGTATTCGACCTGTGCCAGGAATTCGACTACGCGGGGATAGAAGGCCGGTTGCTATCGTCGTCGTATGCGCCAGGGCCGGAGCACCCGCAACATGCGCCTATGCTGCGCGAATTGCGACGCATCTTCGATGCTTGCGCTGTCGATGGTCGGGCCGCATTCGATTACAAAACGCGCCTGTATTTTGGGCAGCTGCAGCAGTAGTAGTTGCCA
Source organism: uncultured Acidobacteriaceae bacterium (assembly GCA_963838015.1). Classification (GTDB taxonomy): domain Bacteria; phylum Acidobacteriota; class Terriglobia; order Terriglobales; family Acidobacteriaceae; genus Sulfotelmatobacter. The sequence continues at coordinate 648,117 of CAWIPG010000006.1, forward strand.
TCACATCTGATTTTTGTCCCATGAAAACAATGTCTGACGAAAAATCCTTCCACATGACGCCTGACGAATTCCGCCGCCACGGCCATGCCGTGATCGATTGGATTGCCGACTACCACTCCCGCCTCGAATCGTTCCCGGTACTCTCGCAAGCTAAGCCGGGGCAGATTCGCGCATCTCTTCCGGCGAATCCTCCGCCGCAAGGAGAACCATTCGATGCTTTGCTGAAAGATGTCGAGAATTTAATTCTTCCCGGCGTCACACACTGGCAATCGCCGAATTTCTTCGCCTACTTTCCGTGCAACGCTTCCGGCCCCGGAATTCTCGGCGATCTGCTTTCTTCCGGCCTCGGCGTACAAGGCATGCTTTGGTCGACCAGTCCGGCTTGCACGGAACTGGAAACGCATGTGCTCGACTGGCTCGTGCCCATGCTTGGTCTGCCAGAAAAATTCCTGTCATCAAGCACGGGCGGCGGCGTCATTCAAGATACCGCCTCGAGCGCGGTGCTCTGCGCGCTGTTATCGGCCCGAGAACGCGCCACGAACTATGTCAGCAATCACAAAGGATGCGACAGCCGTCTCGTCGCCTACGCTTCCACGCAAACGCACTCTTCTTTTGAAAAGGCAGCAATGATCGCGGGTATCGGGGTTTCCAACCTGCGCCTGATCGAAGTCGACGAAAAGTTTGCTATGCGTCCAGACGCTCTCGCCCGCCAGATTGAAGCCGACAAAGAAGCCGGCCTGGTTCCTTGCTTCGTCTGCGCGACGGTCGGCACAACATCTTCAAATGCAATGGACCCCATCACTGAGATCGCGCCAATCTGCCGCAAACATAATTTATGGCTGCACGTCGATGCAGCTATGTCGGGAACCGCCGCGCTCTGCCCGGAATTCCGTCATCTGCAAAACGGAGTCGAACTCGCTGATAGCTACAATTTTAATCCGCATAAATGGATGTTTACCAACTTCGATTGCAACTGCTTCTGGGTCGCCGACCGTAAAGCGCTCATCCAGACCCTGAGCATTCTGCCCGAATACCTGCGCAACCAGGCCACGGAATCGGGTGCGGTGATCGATTATCGCGACTGGCACATTCAACTCGGCCGCCGCTTTCGTTCGCTCAAGTTGTGGTTCGTGATCCGTCACTACGGCATTGAAGGCTTGCAGCACCACATTCGCCGCCATGTGCAACTCGCTCAACAATTCGTCCAGTGGGTGCGCGACGATAAAAACTTCGAACTCGCTGCACCCGTGCCGTTGAACCTGATTTGCTTCCGCCACAAAGGAGGCGACGCAGCGAATCAAACCATTATGGACCGCCTCAACCGCAGCGGCGATCTCTTTCTCACCCACACCAAGCTGAATGGAAAACTCACGCTGCGCCTCTGCGTCGGCCAGACGAATACGCAAGCGAGGCACGTCGAGCGCGCATGGAAAAGAATTCGCGAGGAAGCGGGCAATTTAACTGCCGTCGCGTAGTGCACCATTCGTAACTCTCGCATCACTCCACTTCAGCTAAAGTAGAGTATGCGCGCCATCCTCGGCCAACGACCGCTGCGTTTCGTTTTCGCCGCCAACGTGATCTCCATGTTGGGCAGCGGCATGAACTCGGCCGCCGTTGCCTGGTACATCCTCCAGGCCACGCACTCGGAAATGGCGCTCGGCACCTTCGCCGTTCTGCAAACCATTCCCGCCATGCTGATGCTTCCTTTCACCGGCGTCCTCATTGACCGGGAAGATCGCCGCATCCTGGTCATGTGGCTCGATGGCGTGCGCGCCGCGATCATCGTGACCGTGGCTATCCTCGCGTTCAAGCATCGCGTGCAGGTCTGGCAACTCTACTTGATGAATACGCTCGTCGCCGCCGGCTTCTGGATGTTCTGGCCAACCATCACTGCACTCATCCAGGAACTCACACCCGAAGGTGAATTTGTTCAGTCGAATACGTTTCTTCTCGCAGGAATTCAGGGAGGATGGCTCATCGCCGGATCGATCGTCGGATTCATGTACAACCACATCGGCCTCGGTGGCGTGTTGCTGATCGACGTTTCCACTTACGTGGTTTCGTTCTCGTGTTATCTCGCGGTGCGGAAGGGACGCCACGTTGTGCTGCGGGCCGGAGGAGTTGCGCGCCGATATTGTGGCCGCAGAAACTCAGCTCCAGCGTTTCTGGCGCGAGATGCGCGAGGGCCTGCATTTTCTTCGCGACCATCGCGCCGTCGTCCTGCTGGGCATCAGTTGGGCATTGTTTCTCGGCGCCATGATCACCGGAGTAGTAGTCACTCCGTCGCTAAGCGAGCGCGTCTTTCATGCGGGTGCTGTCGGCTACGGATGGCTGAATGCGGGCTGGGGCACCGGCGCATTCCTCAGCGCGTTGTATGCGCCCGCCATCATCGCAAGCTTAGGTGGCCGCCGCTCGGTTGCGTATTCGATGGCATTGCTGGCCGCGTGTCTGGTCTGCGCTCCCGTCTCGCATTGGTTCGTCGTTGCAATATTGCTCTACGGCGTAATGGGTTCGGCACGCGGCGTCGGCGGCATCGCCATGAACACCAGTCTGATGGAGATGGTCCCGAACCATCTGATGGGGCGCGTGCAAAACTCATTTTATTTTTTCGGGACATTCTTGCAGCTGGTGCTGGCAATCGCCGTCGGTGCAGTCGCGCATAAAGTCAGTCTGGTGGCGGCGTTCGCCATCTTGTCCGCTGTTTATGGATTATCGTTTGTCGCGGCCAGTTGGCCGGTGGAAGTGGCTGGCGTAGTTGAGGAAGTCAGCGCAGCGGAATAAAAACGATTCACCATTCAGTCGCAAATCGAAAATCTTTGGCCTTGCTTTCCTCCGTGCCTCCGTGGTAATTGAATCCCCCTGCTGTTATTCTTTCCCATTCCAAGGAGCACTCATGTCCTCTGATCTGCAAGGCCGTAACGCCGTCGTCTTCGGAGTCGCGAACAAGCGCTCCATAGCCTGGTCCATTGCCCAGGGACTACACGCCGCAGGCATGAAACTTGCCATCACCTATCAGAACGAGCGCCTGGAACAGGAAGCCAAAGATCTCATTCTTTCCCTTCCCGGCGCAGAAGGCTACATGTGTGACGTCAGCAAAGACGAAGAAATCGAGCGCCTCTTTGCCACGCTGAAAGAGCGTCACGGCAAACTGCACACGCTGGTGCACTCAGTTGCTTATGCTCCCGCCGACGAACTCAAGGGCGAATTTGTAAACACCACGCGCGAAGGCTTTCGCATCGCGATGGATGTAAGTGTGTATTCTCTGGTCGCGGTCGCCCGCGCCGCCGCGCCGCTCATGGAAGACGGCGGATCGATCCTCACTATGACTTATTACGCATCCGAAAAAGTTGTGCCTCGCTACAACGTAATGGCTGTGGCCAAGGCTGGACTGGAATGCTCGGTCCGTTATCTCGCTTACGAATTAGGCAAGAAGAACATTCGCGTGAACGCCATCTCGGCCGGACCTGTAAAAACCCTTGCTGCGCGCGGCATCTCTGGATTTGGAGACATGTTGAAAGCTCACGCCGACCACGCCCCGCTCGGTCGCAACGTCGAAATTGCTGAAGTCGGCTCAACCGGAGTCTTCCTAGCGTCGGACGCGAGCAGCGGCATTACCGGCGAAGTCATCTACGTCGATTGCGGTTACAACATCATGGGTTTTTAGTTTTTTGTGCTCAAAGATGCACGTACAGAGTGAATCTTCGTTAACGATTCTCTTCATCGCATTTTTTGCATTCCAGCGTGCTTCCGATCTTCGAGGCTCGCCCCTGTTCCGTCACTGCCCAGGGCCGGCTCTGCCACGGCGGATCATGGCGTACATGTTGCGTATGGCCGCAGGCCAGCTTTGCCACCCAATGGGTTTGCTCGTCTTGATAAAACCCCACGATGTTTTGTTTCATCCGGACATCCTCATCCAGATCGTATATGCCCCATCGTGAGAGAATCGAATGAGGCGTAATAGATGATGCGTAACAACACTTTCATTTTCACCCTCTTCGCTACCGCCATTCTCTTCTCGATGGTGCGCGACTGGAGCGCATCTATTGCCTGTGCAAGAACGATCTTTCTTGCTTCTGCTCCTGCAGCGGTGCCCCAATTCCCGTCGCCTTCCGCACACTAAGTTGCTGGGCTGGGCTTCCTTAGCGCATCAGGAAAGAAAAATCTTCGAACACATATTCATGCTTCCCGTCTTTGGCAACCGCCTTCACTTCCCCGCGGCGAACCTGCTGCATTGCAGTAACTACCTTTGGAAGATAGCCGGGATCGGCCACGGGCACATTGTGTGAGGGCAGGAGAAGTTGAAGATGAGGCGACAGCAAAGCCAGTTTCTGCATCGACGCGACATAGGCCTCCAAATCGGTTTCTGGACGGTATAAGTAGATCGGGCCGAGATAGAAACTGTCTCCGGTGAACAAAAGGCCGTTTGCGTCGTCCAGCAGGGCGATTGCGTCGGGCGTATGGCCGGGCGTACCGATTACCTTCAGCGTGCGCCCACCCAAGTCAATCTTGTCGCCATCGTGCAGCCAGCGCGTAATGTGGAATGGTTTTGTGGCGTACGCCTTCGCATCGAACCCTACGGGCAAGGCTCCGCAAATTTCGTTTGGGGCAAGTTCCGCTTGCGCGTCTTCTTTCGAGCCGCGGGCGTTGGTCCGCGTAAAGTCCGTATCCATGCCGTACACATCGCGAAATCGCCAGTTGTCCCCAACGTGGTCGTTGTGAGTATGCGAGTTCACCACGCTCACCGGAAGTTTGGTCAGTCCTGCAACTACGGCTTGGATATTGCTGATACCCATGCCGGTGTCGAACAGCAGCGCTTTGTCATCGCCAATGATCAGATACGAGATGACCTCTTCCAGTTGATGGGGCTCATAAATGGCAAATACGCCGGGGCGAATCTTATACACCTCGAACCACGGATCTGCGTTTGGAACACGCTCCAACTTGCTGTAGGCAGGACGAGGCAGGTTCTTGCACCACTCTGCCTGTTGAGCAGCCAGAGACGACGTTAGGCAGATTGCCAGGAACATTGCGAGGAATAAGCTATTGAGGCTCTTCATGGTTTGTTCATGGATGGTCTAACTCACAATTCTGATCTTACGTCCATTCTCACTTTGACGTTCCAGCGAAATCTCCATATCCCGCTTCCGCTGCAACTGCGGAAATTTTTCTCCCCACTCGATCAGCAAAATGCTGCCCGGCTCCGCGCGCAGATCATCCAGCCCCAGCGTCTCCAATTCGCGCTGGGTGTCGATGCGGTAAAGATCAATGTGATAGAGATTGGCTCGCGGCCCGCGATACTCGTGGATTAACGTGAAGGTGGGGCTGGTGACGTCTTCTTCTTCCGCCGCCTCGAACGCCGCGGCGATTCCCTTGACCAGCGTGGTTTTGCCCGCGCCGAGATCGCCGCGCAGCAACACCAGCTTCGGTGGCGTCAGCAATTCGGCCAGCGTGCGCCCGAAGGCAATCGTCTCCTCGGGTGACTGTGTCGTGATCTCCCGCGTCATCTCGACAGTATAGCGAGAGCGCACGCGAGGTGACGAAGCAGTGCGAAAACCTAAATCGTCCGCGGAATGGTAAACGCCGACGACTTCAGCCCCAGCAGACTTCGGTCCACCACCTGGTCGAGCGATGTCCGCAAACGGCGATGGTCATCGTCCTCCAGCGCGATGAAGCGGAACGGCTGAAGCACTCCAGCCGTCGTCTTGCGCAGCGGGCTGAGAACCTCTGCCATGCCATGCACCGGGCCCGATTGCGTTTGAAATGCGAGCTCGACGAACGCCCCGTTGCCCAACGGTGACGGCAGCTGCAACAGTCCGCCCGTGGCTGAAATGGTTTGGAGTTTCGCTTTCGTACGCCGGCCGTCTTCTAAGCGAATCGCAGCCAGGACCGAAGCCCCTAGCTGGACCCGTGCCGCGCGCCTCGATGGGTGCGGTTGGGGGAAGTGGGTCATAAGCTGACTGAACTATCGCACGACCCCGCATGCGGTAACAGGTTACGGAAGCAGAAGGCCGAACTCCTGCCGGAAAGGACATACTGTTTACCAACTCATTAATGTCCGAAAGGATGTGGTAATCTTATCCAATGTAGCTTTTAAGCTACACATTAACAAGACTCTAGGGAAGCGTCAGGCATTGGCAAGCCCCGTGGACTTATAATCCACTGTCCTGACCGGATTTGAGGGTTCGACTCCCTCCGCTTCCGCCAGAGCCTTGCACTTATCAGGTATAACATATCGCACTCCGTCACTAGGTAACTTGAAGGCAATTCCAGCCCGTGCTAGTCTGTGGTAGCTTAAAAGCTACGCACTGGGCAAGAAGGAAAGAATCTTGTGCAGGCGCGTCCTCGAAGCGTACAGGTCTACGAAACGGCGCTTGGTGCTGCACCATTTGACGACTGGATGACTCAGCTTAAGGACGCTATTGGGCGCGCAGCCATAGACGCACGGATCGGTTTATTACGGCGGGGTTCGCTCGGGAAAAAATATGAAGATGTGGGGGACGGACTGATCGAACTCAAAGTGGACTGCGGCCCGGGTTATCGCATTTACGTAGCCGATGACGGGAGAAAGACCCTCATTCTGTGCGTGGGCAGCAAACGAACACAAAAACAGGATATCAAAGACGCTAAGATTTTTTGGGCGGACTTCAAGGCAAGGAAGGACTAACCCATGCCACGATCACGACCATACAAAGTTGGGCTAAACGAGCGCCTGAAAGATCCAGTGTATGCAGTCCATTATCTTAACGCCGCGAGGCGGGAATCGCGCGATGTTGAACTCTTGGCACTACGAGATGTTGTGCAGGCTCACAAGGTCAGTAAAATCGCCAGGGATGCGAAATTGAACCGTGAGACGCTTTACCGCACACTGTCTGCGCGTGGGAATCCAACTATGGCGACGCTCGAAAGTATTCTCAAGCCTCTCGGGGTGGACTGGGAGTATCGTCGAGCTCGTCCAGCCAGTAAACGAGTCGCGACTAAACGGGTTGCCAATCGCGGTCCGTCAATTACCATGACCCACAATGCTGCACCTCAGAGCCGTCGTGTTCCTGATATACCGCAAGGACAGTCGGCGGCGGTGTTCGGGAAGTGCTCGACATGCGCAAATTATTCCGGGACCGGTTCTAGCTCCGCGCCTAGCCGTGGCGAGACAATCCCCGAAGGCTTCCCAACTGGATTCCCTATTCCAGCATTTATCGCAGATGCCCTTAGCGCCAGAAACCTTGAACGATAACCATTAGCAAAGGAAAACATATGGCTAAACGTAAAGATGCTCCCGCTGCGGCTACGACTGCCACATTTCAACGGACACCAAACTGCATAACTTCATACGCTAACAATATTCGCTACGAGCAGACGATGCATGACCTCACAATCGTTTTTGGCCAAAGCGATCTGAGCACCGGCACGGAAATAGTCAAACAGAATATCGCTGTGACGGTGCCTTGGAGCGTCGCAAAACTAGCGCTCTATTATCTGGACCTTAATCTTAAATTTTTCGAGCTATATAACGGACAAATCAATATTCCTGCCAATCAGATTCCCCCACCATTTCCGGAGCCTACACAGGACGCTTTAATAGCCGACCCGAACGCAATGCAGGCGTTTGAAATCGCCAACAAACTTAGGGAGCAATTCATCAGTCAGTCGTAATCCATTTTGTCAAGTTGGGCAGGCTATAAGATTGCTGCGTGGTTTAGATACTTCCTTCCAATATTGTGTCAAGTGGATAATCCTCCCGAAAGGACATCGAATCCTTCACCAACGCGTCAGCTTTTCCTGCGACCTTTTCCACACGCGCCGGAACGCTTCTGGCAGCCCGTGCAGCAAATCGGTTGCGACCAGCGAATACTCGCCCACACTTTCGCGCATCACGTCACCGGCAAGGCCGTGCAAATGCACCGCCGCCAGCACGGCCTCGAATGCATTCTTCGGATGCTGCGCAATGATTCCCGCAACTATGCCGGTCAGAATGTCCCCCGTGCCCCCGGTTGACATTCCAGGATTCCCGGTAGTATTCACCCACGCTTCACCATCCGGCCGCACTACCAGCGTGCGATGTCCCTTGAGCACCACGATCAGCTCGTGCGCGCGCGCGAACTTTCGCGCCACGCCCAGGCGATCTTTTTGGACGTCAGGAATGCTAAGTCCCACAAGCCGCGCCATTTCTCCCGGATGCGGAGTGATTACCAGCGTGCGGCCCTTGCCATTCAATTCCTCCGTGCGGCCTTCAAACGCATTGAGACCGTCGGCATCCACGACCATCGCAAGTTGAAGTCCTGCCACTAACGCACGCACCAACTCGGCAGTCTGCGGATCGCGCGAAATCCCCGGCCCGATCGCGAGCACAGTCTTCCCTTTCGCCAGTTCGCGGGTTCGATCTTGCGCGCTGTTCGAGATCGTGCCCGCATCCGTCTCGGGCAAAGGCTCCGTCATCAACTCGGGATGAAATCCGGCGACGGTTCCCAGCACCGACTTCGCCGTCGCCACGGTCGAAAGTCCAGCCCCCACACGCAGCGCAGCCATTCCCGCCATCGCCGCCGCGCCGGCTTTGCCCAGCGATCCACCGACCAACAGCAAGCTTCCGTAACTGCCCTTGTTCGATTCTGCGGGCCGCGGACCAACCAGCCATCCAATATCGTGCGCCGTAATCACATTCAGTCGCAGCGCCGAAACAATCGCCTCATCCGGTGAACCAATGTCGGCCACAAAAGTTGGCCCCGCAGTCAGCAAACTGAACACATGCGCCGGACGCGGCGCCGTGAACGTGACAATGGCATCAGCGCGCGCAATGGTTCCGGTCTGCGTCTGCATCGCGTCGGCATCGGCGGCGGAAGGGATGTCCACGGCGATCACCGGAAGCTGGCATGCGTTCATGATCGCGATTGCTTCCGCATAAAGTCCGCTCACCGGAGGCTTGAAACCCGTGCCCAGCAACGCATCCAAGTAAACGTCTCCTTGCAGAGAAAGACGCACTCGTTCACTTTTCAACTCGTCACTGGAATGTACCGCAATCGCCGGACTCGGCAATTTGCCAAACATGACCGCGGCATCGCCTCTCAGCTCATTGGGATCGGCCAGCAGGATGACCTGAACCTTCTTCCCTTGCTGATGCAGCCGCCGGGCCGCGACAAAACCGTCGCCGCCATTATTCCCCTTGCCGCAAAACACAACGATCCGCCGGGCCGCCGTGTGATGCGACAGCACATAATCGGCCACCGCAGCACCGGCATCCTCCATGAGCGTAAACGAAGGCACACCGAAGCGCTCGCCGGTGGCGCGATCAATCGTGCGCATCTCTTCTGCTGAAACGATTCTCATAGGAACACGGCCACTGGCCACTTTCTTCCGACTATAAAACAAAAAGGCTCTCCGCGCCGCGCGGAGAGCCAGTAAATGCATTCAGCCTAAGGCGTACTCTTCGGCCCCGATCCGGACTGGAGAGCCTGCTGCACTTTGCTGTGCTTGCGTCCGTAGGTGAAGTAGATTGCCAGTCCGATTACCAGCCACACCACCAGTCGGATCTGCGTGGCCGGGGATAGAAAAACAATGAGCGCCCCCGAGAAAAGAATCGAGAGGATCGGAACCAGCGGCACCATCGGCGTCCTGAATGGCCGGTTGAGCTCGGGATGCGTCCGGCGCATCACCCACACTCCCGCGCTCACCAGCACAAAGGCGAGCAGCGTGCCCACGCTTGTCATTTCATCCAGTACATTCAGCGGAATCACCGTGGCCAGGATCGCAACGAAAATCCCCACCACAATGGAACTGAGATACGGGGTGCGAAAGCGATGATGAATCTTGCCCGCCCACGGCCAGAGCAAACCATCGCGCGACATGGAGTAGAACACGCGTGACTGGCCAAGCAACATCACCAGCATCACGGTCGCCAGGCCGCCCAGGGCGCCGATTTCCACCAGGAACGTAGCCCATTGCTGTCCAGCAACGCGCACACCGACTACAACGGGATCGGGTACGTTGAGTTGCTGGTAAGGCACGATATGGGTGAGCAATCCAGAAACCAGGATATAAAGAATAGTGCAAATGACGAGGGAGCCCAGAATGCCCAGGGGCATGTCCTTCTTCGGATTCTTGGCTTCCTGTGCCGCCGTTGAAACAGCATCAAAGCCGATGTAGGCGAAGAAGACTACGCCGGCTCCCCGCAAAATTCCCGACCATCCGAAATGTCCCCACTCGCCCGTATTTGCGGGGATGAACGGATGCCAGTAGTTCGGCTTCCATGAGTGCGAGTACAAAAACGCCGCGGCAAGAACGACGAACATACACACCACCGCTACTTTCATAATCACGACGGCGGTGGTGAAATTTGCTGATTCTTTAATCCCAACGACCAGGATGGTGGTAATCACCATGATTACGAGAAACCCGACATAGTCGTACTTCAAATGCACAGGCATTCCCAAGAGAGTGAAATCAGAAGTAGGAAATGCCGGCAGGCTCCAACCGATGTCGTGCAGGAACGCCCGCAAGTGGCCGCTCCAACCCACCGCTACGGTGGCCGCACCGAAGGCATACTCCAGAATCAAGTCCCAGCCAATGATCCACGCCACCAGTTCACCCAGGGTCGCATAAGAATAGGTGTAGGCGCTGCCCGCGATCGGGATCATGGACGCAAACTCGGCGTAACACAGGCCCGCGAAGGCGCAGGCAACGCCCGCCAGCACGAACGAAATCACAATGGCGGGCCCGGCAAACTGCGCAGCGGCCTGCCCCGTAATTACAAAAATTCCCGCCCCGATAATTGCGCCAATGCCCAGGGTCAGCAGATTCAGCGGGCCAAGGGCACGCCGCAGGCTTTGTTCGCCTTCAACCTCAACTGCCTCCTTCATCAGCGTAGGGAGGTCCTTCCTCGCGAACAGATTCGCCATGCTTCGTTTCTCCTTGGAGCTTAAGATGCGCTTGTCTTGGTCGAACTTTTCGACCACGCGTAATATACCGGGATGCCCAGCAACACCACAATCAACCCCGGCCAGGTGAATTGCGGTTTGTAGCGCAATAGTACGACATCGATGAACAAAGCCATCACAATATAAATTGCGGGCAATATTGGATAACCAACCGCCCGATAAGGCCGCGGAGCATCCGGACGCGTCCGCCGCAGGACAAACAATCCCACAATCGTCAAAATATAGAAGACCAGCACGGCGAAAATAATGTAGTCGAGAAGCTGCCCGTAGCTGCCCGAGACGCAGAGCAGGCACGCCCACACCATCTGCACCATCAGCGAAACCGCCGGCGTTTTGTATGTGGGATGCAGCTTGGCCACGCTGCGAAAAAAAAGCCCGTCCTTCGCCATCGCATAGTAAACGCGCGCGCCGGAAAGAATCAGCCCGTTATTGCAGCCGAAGCTCGATATTAAGATGGCCGCCGCCATCAGCAGTCCGCCCGCAGCGCCGAACATCTGCGTCATTACCGCGGTGCCGACGCGATCTTCGGCTGCATACTTGATGCCGCGCCCCAAGATCGTTGCGGCGTTTGGCATTCCATCCAGCGGCAGCGCATTCAGATAAATAAAATTGCAGGCGATATAAAGTGCGATCACTACGCCCGTACCCAGCGCCAGCGAAAGCGGCAGGTTGCGGCTGGGATTTTTCACTTCCCCAGCGGTGAAGGTCACATTGTTCCAGGCATCCGCGGAGAACAACGAACCCACCTGCGCTACGGCCAAAATCGTAAGCGTGCCGACCATCACCACCGGACCACCCACTCCCACTTGAACAGCGTGCTGCGCTCCGAGTCCCGCGTTCCGCCAGAAATATCCGCTGAAATTCGTAGCCAAGGCCTGCGCATTTCGCCCCAGCGCGATACCGAACAATGCCAGTCCCAGCAGCGCTGCGACCTTGGCCGCGGTGAAAACATTCTGAATGATGGCCCCGGTCTTCACTCCAAAGATATTCACCACCGAAAGGAAAACCACCAGCAGGATGGCAACCAGATTCTGCGTGTTGATTCCCACGTCCATATTCCCCAGAACCATCGGCCCCAAGCGGATCGGCGGAACCTTCCAGAGATGAAGAATCCAATTTGAAGAGGAAATTGCGGGAAAGAAAACTCCTAGGAACTTGCCAAAAGCCACGCCCACCGCGGCAATCGTCCCGGTCTGAATTACGAGGAATAGAGTCCAGCCATACAAAAATCCCCACAACGGCCCGAGTGCTTCGCGTAGGTAAACATACTGCCCGCCCGCCCGCGGCATCATCGCCGCCAGCTCGCCATAGCTGAGCGCGGCGACAATTGTCATGAACCCCGCAACCGTCCACGCGCCGATGAGCAGCGCGGGAGAACCCACCTCGCGGGCAATCTCCGCCGAAACAATAAAGATGCCCGAGCCGATCATCGACCCCATGACCAGCATGGTGGCGCTGGTCAAACCCAGGCCTTTGACCAACTCCTTATCTTGAGAGCTGTGAATTTCCCAGTCGCTGCCCGCAGCCGTCGTCGGTGTGCTCAGGATTCCTCCAACCGTACGTGTAGCGCCGGCGTCCCGCCGGCATTCTCTATCAAGCTCAGAGCTGCCAGGGCATCTTGCCCTCGCTTGCCCAACGCTTATCAACGCCCCCTGACTTTACCTCAAGATGCGAAAAAATTCCTCTGCTGATTTTCGCGGTTCCCGTAGCAGATCGGATATCACCGCCACCGAATCGGCGCCGGCCTCAATCACCGAAGCAGCATTGGCCCGTGTAATTCCGCCGATCGCAACCAAGGGTTTTCGAGTCAACGCCCGGGCCCGGCGCACGCCTTCAAGGCCCACAACCGGATCAGGCTTCTCTTTGCTAGAAGTGGAAAATACAGGCCCAATGGCGAGATAGTCCGCCGAAGTCAGATCAGCCTCGCGCAACTGCTCAGGATTGTGTGTGGAAACTCCCAGCCAACGGTCTGGGCCAATGATCCTTCGCACCGACTCCGGCAAAAGATCATCCTGCCCCACGTGTACGCCATCGAAATCGGCAGCTAGACAGAGGTCGGCCCGGTCGTTCATGATCAGCCGCACAGAGCCACCAAAAGACCTCTTCAGTTCCCGCGCCCACTCCAACATCGCACGGGCATTTCCGCTCTTGTTACGGTATTGCAGAAGCGTGCATCCGCCAGCGGCTAGTTCCTCCGCCGCCTCTGGCATAGCACCAGCGCGGGAAAAGTAGGCAGCATCAAGGATCGCGTACAGTTTTGGAAGCTTCATCATCTCTGTTGAGATGCGCTCCACTCCTCAAGTGCACGACGGGCTTCGGAGAGCATTTTTTCGTGGTACTTGACCTTGAACTCGAGGTAGTAACCGCGACCGTAACCACGTTTGTTAAGAAGAGGCTTCCCAGCGTTTATTGCTGCATTCTGTTCATCCGTCTCGAATACGTGTCGCGTTTTACCACTCGGTAAGTTGCTCTCGGGGATAACTGCAACTTCCGCACCGCCTGCGGCGATTAGAATGTAGTGCAGAACATGCTCTTGCTCGGTCCCCAAGGTTGGTGTGCGGTAGTCACCGAGCCGCCTTCGCAAGTCCTTAGTTTTCCCGATGTAGAGGTATCCATTATTGAAGGTCAAGCGATAGTTTCCGGGGATCTTCGTTGCAAACGTCAATAAATCGCGAGGAAACTGCGGCTTATTCTCAGAGTCGATGGTTATCGAACCGAGAGAGCACCATTCGGCGGGACCTATAGACATTTTCACACCCCCGCGCTTTGTGCGGCCTTATGCTTCAGCGACCATTTTTCGCCAAAAATCGCTCGATAAACCCCGTATCAAACTTCCCAGCGCGAAAATCCGGATCAGCCAGAATCTTCCGGTGCAGCGGAATCGTCGTGAACACGCCTTCGACAATAAACATCTCCAGCGCCCGCGACATGCGCGAGATCGCCTCCTCGCGATCTTTACCGCGCACGATCAACTTGGCGATCAGCGAATCATAATACGGCGGGATCGTACCTTCCGCATACGCTGCCGTGTCCACGCGTACCCCAGTGCCGCCGGGTGGATTAAACGCCGTGATCTTCCCCGCCGACGGAGTGAACTTCTCGGGATGCTCCGCATTAATTCTGCACTCGATGGCGTGACCTCGATGCTCGATCGGCCCATGCAGCACTTCGCTCATTTTCGCCCCGGCGGCAATCATGATCTGGCTCTTCACCAAGTCCACGTCCGTCACCATCTCCGTCACCGGATGCTCCACCTGAATGCGCGTGTTCATCTCGATGAAGTGCAGCTTCCGATCCTGGTCCATCAGGAACTCAATCGTTCCCGCATTCGTGTATCCGATTTCTGCCAGCGACTTGCATAACACTCCGCCAATCTGGTCGCGCAACTCCGGCGTGACCTGAGTCGAGGGCGATTCCTCCAGCAATTTCTGGTGCCGCCGCTGAATCGAGCATTCCCGCTCGCCGAGACTCACCACATTGCCGTGCTCGTCGGCCAGCACCTGAAATTCGATGTGCCGGGGATGCTCGACATATTTTTCCATATAGAGATCGCCGTTGCCGAACGCGCCCGCCGCCTCCGCTTGCGCCGCTTTAAATAACCCCGGAAGCTCTTCTTCGTTGCGCACAATGCGCATGCCGCGGCCGCCGCCGCCCGCCGATGCCTTCATAATCACCGGAAAGCCCACCTGCCGCGCCCACTCCACGGCCTCCCCTTCGGAGGCAATAATTCCATCCGAGCCCGGCAGAATCGGAACGCCCGCTCGCTTCATCGCGGAACGCGCTTTTTCCTTTTCGCCCATCAGCCGCATCACGTCCGGCAATGGCCCAATAAACTTAATGCCGCTGGTCTCGCACACTTCGGCAAAGTTGGCGTTCTCCGCCAGCAACCCATAGCCAGGATGAATCGCATCCACGTTGGCGATCTCCGCCGCGCTGATCACCGCCGGAATATTCAGGTAGCTCAGCGCCAGTTGCGGCGGCCCAATGCAGATGGCTTCATCCGCAAACCGCACCGGTAGAGAATGCCGGTCGGCCTCGCTGTAAATGGCAACCGTGCCAATGCCCAGCTCCTTGCACGCACAAATGACGCGCAAGGCAATTTCTCCGCGATTCGCAATCAATATCTTCTTAAACATTTCAGATTAAATGTGAGGACAACCGGCAGGAATTTTGTAATTTGGTAATTGAGTAATTTGGTAATTTAAGATCCCAAGGGTTTTTCAATTACAAAATTACCAGATTGCAAAATTACTCAATCTCCCTCACTTCTTCGGCCGAATGGCAAACAACTCCTGCCCATATTCAATCGGCTGGCCGTTCGTCCCCATCTTCTTCACGATTTCGCCGGCCACATCCGACTCAATCTCATTCAGCAGCTTCATCGCCTCAACGATGCACAGCACCTGCCCCACTTCCACCATATCTCCAACTTTTACAAACGGCGGCGCGCCCGGCGAGGGTGCCTCATAGAGCGTCCCCACGATGGGCGACTTCACAATGTGCAGATTCTCTTCCGGGGCGGGCGCGCTCGGCGCTGGCGGCGGTGCTGCTGGGGTCGCGGCTCCCTGATTCTGCCCGGTCTCCGTAACCGGCACCGATGGGTATGCCGGATAGGCGACCTCACCGTGCGTGTGCACCACGGTAGTTTGACCGGCACGCTTTACTTTTACTTTGACGTCGCCACGTTCCAGTTCAAACTCGGCAATGTCTTTTTCGATTAAGAACTCAATGAGTTCTTTCAGCTCTTTTTGATTCATTCGTATAAGGTGGGACTGCGCCTTCAGGTCTTAGCTGTTCGGTATCAGGTTCTAAGACCCAATTATTAAACTGCGATAAAGTCTTTGCTGGTGGGCGTCAGCACTTCGCAGCCGCCTTCATTAACGGCTACCATGTCCTCGATTCTCACGCCCCATTTGCCGGGGAAGTATACCCCAGGTTCAATCGTGATGACCATGCCCGGCCGCAACACTTCCTTCTGTCCGGCAGCAATCCTAGGCGACTCATGGATCTCAAGACCTACGCCGTGCCCCGTGGAATGCGTAAAATAGCGACCTAACCCGGCTTTGTTCAATTCCTTGCGCGCCGCCGCATCCACCTCCCCAACGCTAATACCGGGGCGTACGGTGGCAATCGCTGCCAGCTGCGCATCCAGCACTGCATCGTAGGCGTTGCGGGCTTCCTTGGGCACGACACCCGAAGACTCACCCACCCATACAGTGCGAGTCTGATCCGAACAATAACCTGCGAGTATAACACCGAAATCGCACACGACGAATCCGCCGGGAGCGATGGATTGCTCGCTCGCCCGGCCATGAGGCAGCGCCGATCTCGCTCCGGAAGCGATAATAGTCGGGAACGACATTTCCTCCGCGCCCGCCCGCCGCGCGGTGTACTCCATCTCAGCCGCCACGTCGGTTTCTTTCACACCCGGGCGCAGAACTTCAAGCGCGCGGTCGAACAGCTTTGCTCCCAATTTCACCGCTGCCCGAATGAGATCAAGTTCGCCTTCATCCTTCACCATGCGCGCCTGCTCCACCAGCGCGGGAGCATTTCGCAAACGCAATCCCGAGGGCAGTAGGTCCGCCAGCTGTTTCTTCTTCTCCACCGTAAGATGTTCCGCTTCAATGCCGACCGTCCATCCCTTTGATTGCTTACGCCGCGCTGCGATCCAATCCGCCAGAGCATGCGGGAGTACCTTGCGGGCGATGATCACTTTCGCACCCTTCACCTCCTCGCGCGCCTGCGTGTCGTAGCGAACGTCTGTGAAGAACACGCTCCCAGTTTCCGTCGCCAGCAGCAAACCCGCGCTACCGGTAGAGCCGCAAAGATATCGGATGTTAGGAAGATGGCTGATGAGAAGCGCATCGAACTGCGTCGTGGCGAGGTGTTGCCGCAGTTTTTTCTGCCGTGCCAGGAAATTCATACTTTGCTGAGTTTAGCAGGAGGAGAGAAGTACCTAGTACCCAGTACCGAGTTAACACGATGCATACCGGGGTGCCCCACTTCTCGCTCCTTTTGCGGGAAGTGGGACTCCACAGCAACTTCCAAGAATGCCAACCGTCATTTTCCGAAGAAGTAATCGGCGAACGCCTGCGCGTTCGGTGTTCCCACGCCGGTTACGTTGTCCCAGCCCGGAGCGGTCTTAAGGCCGAAATCCGTGCCGAACGAAACCACCAGCGTTGTATCATCCAAAGCTTCGTAGTTCCACAGAGCGCTGACGAAATCGCCCGACGAAACTCCCGCCAACTCCTTCGCCGTGTACCAAGTTTTGCCGTTCGTGTCCTGAATCGATCCGGTCACATTCGTCCCGGCGCTCACGGGAACGATGTCGTAGACGGTTCCCGCCGGCATCGAATAAAGATAAGGGGCAGCCTGCCCCAGCGCCGCTCCGCCGCCAGCCAACGCTTCCTCATTGGCGATGGCCCACAACGCCGAGAACATTGGAGTGGCCAGGCTCGTGCCGCCATACACTTGCCACACCTGCTGCGGAGTTTGGTCCGCAATGCTGATCACGATCGCCGCACCGGTGTAGGGATCCGCCAGCCACGAAACGTCAGGAAGTTGGCGGTTTGGACCTGGCAAACTCTGTTGATAGGAAGGCTTGGGAAAGCCTCCGGTGCAAATCGGCGGACGGAAACGAATATTCTTGGTAAGACATTCGCTCGGACCACCGCCAGAACCGCCCGAAAAACTAGCTTGCGGCGGATCGAACACGGTTCCCTCCTCCACCAGCAGGCTTTCGTTATTTCCCCAGCCCGCTTGCCAGGCAATGGAGTTATCAGTATTCAGCGCCAGCGTAACTCCGCCCACTGCCGTCGCCCACGGAGAATCCGCTGGAGCGCTCACCGTCGAGCGCAGCGTCTGAAGACCATAGTCGCCATAGTCTCCCGAAGCGAAGTTGGTCGAAATGCCTTCCACAGCACCAATTTCTGAAATTAAGTTTTCCGTGTCCAGTTCAGTCGTAGGAGTGTATAGCTCGGTCGCAGCAAAGCTGCCCGAAAGCACCGTGCCCCACGCATAATTCACCACATCAAATTCGGCCTGGTTCACATCCTGAAAACCCGCCGACGGCGGCACCACCAGGTTGATGCTGGCGCCCGGAGCGATCGCGTGCGACCACTCCACATCCAAATTGATTTCGACCTGATCGTAGGCCATGCACAGGCTGGGCGCCGTATAAATGATGTCGAAGTTCGACGAGGTTAAGGCCGGCAGCCCGAACTTCGCCGAAAACGCATTGGCATCAGATTGGATCGTAAACGAACCACACCAGTCGACGATGGCAATCGTCTGCCCTGCCCCGTTGTATCCCTCGTTGTATAAGCCGGTCAGATTGTAGGCAGTCTGAATAACCGGCGGCGTGTACGCGCAACCTGGGCTCGTCCAGGTCGGAAGATTGAGTTTATTCCCCGAGTACTTGCCGATCGGCAGCGAACCGTTTCCGCCAGTGGAAAATGTCTCGCTCTCAGTTCCGGTGAAGCATTGCGACGAATAGAACTCCGAATTCGTTACGCTCGCAGCCGTCGCAGCCACGCCCCCGGTCTTGCCGCTTGAGATTGTCGGCCGCGCCGCTAGCGGATGATCAAACGACCCAGAATCCAGTCCCGACACTGCTCTCACCAACTCGCCCGCCGGACCCTCCACATAAGGGTCGTTGGCATTGGCGCGGATGGTCTTTTCTCCGACCTGATAATCATTGAGCTGCACCTGAAAAGCCTTCTGCACGTTGCCGACCGCGCCTCGCGCCCTCACATAGAAATTCATGGGGCCTGTCTTCACAATCGTCAGATTGTGCGCGGTAAGAAACTGCCGCACCGTTTCAACCTCCTGTGCCGTGGGCGCAAGGCGGGCTGCAATCTCCGCCGGCTTGAGCCAATGACGATAGTTAGGAGAAGTGCGATCGTAGAGCGATTGCGCCAGAGCATCGAACTGGCTGCGGTTATGAGGCTGCAGCCAGACGCTTACTTCAATCATCTTTGCCGGATCTTCAGAGCCGAGGTTTTTCGCCGTCGCGACGAAGCTGGGTGTATTGTCCGCGACAAGTTTGCCGGCCACCGTACTCGCCGGCAACGACGCGCAAGTTATTGCGACTGTCGCTACCACAAATAACCAACGAAAGCTGGCGCTTGCAAGCGCTCTTGCGGTTCTCGCGTTCATGATCTTCTCCCTGGGAAAGTTTGTGCAACGCCCTGCACGAAACTGCCGCGCATTGACAAAAGCTGTCCGTCACGCCTGAGCAGTCTTCGCGGTGAATCAGGTTAAGGAGGTGCCGCAGTATGGCGTTAGAATTCGAACTCGCACGCCGCAACTTCGGCCGATTGGCAAACTTGGCGAAAGGCCTTGATGCTAGCCCGTTCTCACAGGTTTGGCAATGGCTTCGAGAACATTTTTTTGGATTACTTCGATCGGCAGGCAAAAAGAAATTGAAGTCACTCAAAAACAAAACCGCCGATCCTGACAGGTTCTTCAGGACCGGCGGTTTTAAATCTTCAACTGCGCGCTGCTAAGTCGGACGTGGTTATGTCTGAATAATTCGCGGCGTGATGAAGAAAATCAACTCCTGGTTGGAGGTGTTAACTTGCGTGTGCTTGAACAGGTTGCCCAGAATCGGGAGGTTGCCCAGGACCGGGACCTGCGTGATGTTGATCGAGTTCTGCGTCTGGATGACGCCGCCGATCACCACCGTGCCGCCGTCGGTCACCAGCACCTGCGTTGTCGCCTGCTGCGTGATCAATTCCGGGTTGCCCTGCACTTCCTGACCAAAGTTCGGGGTCGTGTTTTCCACGTCCACGTTCAGGAAGATCGTGTTCTCCGAAGTGATCTGCGGAGTTACGGTCAAGCGCAGGAACGCATCCACGTAGGTCACAGTCGGAGGACCACCCAACTGCGCCTGCGTCACGATCGGCACGCGCACGCCCTGCTTCACCAGGGCCTGAATATTGTTCTGCGTTACCACCCGCGGCCGCGACAAAACTTTCAGCAATCCGCGCGACTCAGCCATGGTAAGCACCGCGTCGATTCGCACCGTATTGCTGGCGTTCAAGAAGGTGAAGCCGCTGGTGGGTGAGGTTGAGCCCAGGTTGGAGAACAAGGGAATCGACGATCCCGTCGTACCCGAAGTTGTGCCCGGTACAGTGATGTAGCCCGGAGTCAAATTCGCGACGGTGGTCGGTGAGCTGCCCACTGCCGACGCGCCACCGATTGCGCTGTGGCCGTTGCCCCAGCCGAAGCCAAGCTGTGTGCCGATGTCGCGGGCAAACTGCCGCGTGGCCGCCACCACTCGCGCTTCGATCTC
This sequence comes from uncultured Acidobacteriaceae bacterium, assembly GCA_963838015.1. Taxonomy (GTDB): domain Bacteria; phylum Acidobacteriota; class Terriglobia; order Terriglobales; family Acidobacteriaceae; genus Sulfotelmatobacter. The sequence goes on from CAWIPG010000006.1 coordinate 668,337, forward strand.
AACTTCCTGCGTCTTGCGGTCAAGCTGCGTCAGCAGGCGGTCAACAATTGGAATCACTTTGGGGATGTCGTTCACGATCACGGCATTCGTGCGCTCATCCGCAACCACGTCTCCGCGCTGCGATAGGAACTTCTTTACCGTGACAATCACATCCTTGGCATGGGCATAGCTAAGGAAGCGCGTGACCGAAACTTTTTCCACGGCTGCCGCTTCGGATTCAATCTGCTCACGCCGCCCGTCCGCTTCTTTCTTGAGCGTATCCACCGTGGCGATGCGCAGAACGTTGCCTTCCAGTTCCCGCGCCAGGTCGTTATTCTTGAGCACGATGTCCAGTGCCTGATCCCACGGCACATCATCCAACACCACCGTCAGAGTGCCATGCACGTTCGGATCGAGCACCACGTTCAAGCCGCTGATTTCGTGAATCAAGCGGAAGAAGTCCTTCAGGTCTACATCCTTCAAATTCACTGAAATCGGTTCGCCGGTATACTTCGGGCCGACCGCGACCGGTTGCTGGCCAGCCTGCGACCTCTGCTCCGCTGCAAGATTTACCGCGGGCTGGATGCCGGTGCTGGAACCAGTGCTTTGCGATGCCTGCGCCGCATGCACATTTGCCGGCAACAGTTCTGCCGCAGTCTTGTCGGCAAATTTGGCCGCCGCCTCTTGCGCGCGCCCGGCAGGTTCGTCCGAGGTAGGCGCAGAGTTCGTCTTCGCCGCATAAGTCGGCTCAACGAATACAAAGTCGCTGGATGTAGATGGAGCCGCAGTCGCGGCCGTCGGAGCAACCACCGGAGCCGTAGCCGATACCGGCTGCGCCTTCGGCGTCACTTCCATCACGCGCGCCGCAAACGGAGAGCTCGCGGGCGCTATCGAGGTTTGCGCCACAGTCTTCACTACTGCCTTGGGGACGCTCGCGCTCGCCGCTGTCGTACGCTGCGTGTGCAGCGTCAACACCAGCTTACCGTCTGCCAACGGGGTCAACTCATAGCGGCAGGCGTGCTCCATATCCACCACAATGCGGGTGGTTGGAGGCGTCTGGCCGTCCATGCCGATGCGCACTCCCTTGATTCCCGCGCTGCCCACCGTAATGCGGCTTTGCCCGGTCGCCATGACGGTCCCCGGCAAGTCCACAATCACGCGCGACGGCGAATCCGCCGTGCTCAGCTTGGGCGTCATCGCGCCACGAGCGTTGATCTCGACCCGGACATCGTCCGTGCCGCGAACCACGTTCACTCGCTGCAGCTCGTTTTGCTGTGGCGCCGGAGTCTCTGCGGCCGATGCCATCAGCCCCAGAAGCAGCAGCGGTAGGAATACACTCAGCAGTTGCTTTCGCATTTCGCCTCTCCCCAACTTGCGGGTCTAGCCCGCGTGTCCCTTGCTAGAACTTGATTTTTCCGGCGCTTCCGGCTTCCCGGCTGCACCAGCGTCTGCCGTTAAACGGCCGGCGTAAAGAGTCGCTTCACTACTTCCCGAACCATCGGTTTTCCCAGTTTGTCCTGTACCGTCTCCTGGAAAACCACCGAGTCCCCCGTGATTCTGACTACATACCCGTTGAATACCGGATCATTCTCCCGCAGGAAATAAGCCTTGTTCAGGCTGTTGGTTACTACCGCGATGAAGCCGCCATCCGACTTCACCACGCCCCGCACATTGATCTGGCCGATCTCTAAACACTTCTTTCCGCTCGCGCAGCCCGAGCCCGTCGGCGCCTGCACCACCGGGCTGAAGAACGGATCGCGCTTTCCAGTCATGGCCCACTTCTTGTCTTCCGGCTTCGGTGGCTTGGGAGCTTCTGCAACCTTGCTCGCACTTTCCACACCCACACCCGGCACAGCCACAATCTTTTCCGGCTCCGGAACTGCATGCTTGGGAGCGGACGTCGCCGCGATCACGGGACGCAATACCACCGCTTTCGGCGGCGCCACGGGCGGATGCGGTCTAACCGCCACGCGCACCGGAGCAGGAGCGCTGTGCACTACCGGAGCGGGAACCGCCCTGGCTGGTGCGCCTGCTCCCGGCTTCGCTGCCTGCGCAGCCCTTGCCCCGTTGTTGCTGGTGTGGGGGCTCTGTGCCCACATCGCCCCCGTCATCAGTCCCACTGCGAGAATGCCTGTCGTTATCGTTAGCTTCATAGCGATTCCTATTTACCCGCGCCTGCCGCTGCTGTTCCTGGCTTGGTCCCAGGTGCAGCTACGGCCGGCTCCAAATCGTGGCTAAAGAATGTCGTGGCCGTGAAGGATGCAACCACGCTCTCATTCGGCGCATACTGGTAGGTATGCTTCACCTTTGCGCTCTGAGGGTCTTTTGTATTTGAGACCAGCAGTCCGCTGACGTTCACGATGCGCTCCAGCTTGCCAACCCGGTCAAAGAAATTCAGCATGGAGTAATACGGACCGTCCAATTCCATATCGAACGGAACCTCCGAGTAGTATTCTTTGGCGGTGATTGGCTTGGCCGAGTAGCGGCGCAATTCCACGCCCGCCTTCGCGGCTTCTCCGTCCAGCGTCTCGATGAAATCGTCCACCTTCTTGTCGTCCGGCACGATCCGCCGTTCAATCTCCAGTTGCTGTTTCAGGTTGGCTACCTGCTGTTCCATATCTTTCAGCTTGGGACGGTAGGACTCGAGTTCGTTGTTCTCCCGAACCTTGTCCTGCAAGGTGTGCTCGGCCGCAGCGTTCTTATCGCTCTGGGTTTTGAACACCGTGAAGAACAGCGCCGCCGTAACCAGCGCTCCTCCTGCCAGCACTGCTCCCCACTGCTTAATGCCCGACAGTTCGCTAAAATTCGCCATAGGTCCGCCTCTTACGACTTTCCCTTCTCGCAGGTCAGCGTGAACTGGAACGCCTGCATGTCCTTGATCGCATCATCCTGGAAGGTTTCCTTGATCTCGACATTCTTAAAGAAGCCCGTCTTCTGCAGGTTCGCGATCAGGGTGGCTACCGCATCCGTGCTCAGCGCGGTGCCTTCCAAACTTAAGCTGGCGCCCGTATCATCCATCTTCCTCAGCCAGACTGCTTCGGTTCCGTTCACCGTCTCGCCCAGCATGGCGAGCAGGTTGACCGGGCCCGCCTGTCCGGCGCGCAAGGAATCGATTACGTCCACACGCCGCTTGTAATTGTTGGCCTGGGTCTGCCGCTCCAGATAACGCGCCTTCACATCGCTGAGTTCGCGATTTTTCTGCAACGCCGTCTGCATCTGCACTGCGATCGTCTTCGATTGGCGGTCCAGCCGGTACCAGTAAACAAAGTTCACCGCTCCAGCCAGCAATATCACCACCAGCACTTTGAGCTTGGGCGAACCCATGTCGCCCATTTCCATCGCGGGTAACGATGGTCCGCCGCCGCCGGCGCGCTTGTTTTTCCCCTTGGATGATTCGAGCAGATTGATTTTGATCATAGAGATTCAAAACTCCTCAAAGCCAAACCCACCGCCACTGCCAGTTGGCCCGGATTCTGTTCCACCAGCTCCGCTCCCGGTCCGTCCGTTGGCGGCACTACGCGCTGGAATGGATTCAACAACTCAACCGGCATCGAAAATTCCTGCCGCAAAGCTTCCATCAATCCCGGCACCTTTGCCGAACCGCCGGCCAGATAAATCTTCTCGATATGCTCGCCTGCCGCGCTGGCCCGGAAGAAATCGAAGGTCTTCTGGATTTCCAGCACGATGATCTCGGTCACCTGCTGCAGGATCGGCGCTTTCGCGTCTTCGCTCACCGTCCCGACCTTGTTGCCCAGCTTGAGCGACTCCGCATCGTCGAAGCTCAGGTCCAATTCCTTCTGCAGAGAATCGGTGTACTGATGCCCGCCCACGCTGACGTCGCGCGGAAACAGCGGCGTCGTGCCTTTCACGATGTTGATGTTCATCACGCTGGCGCCCAGATTGAGCAGCGCCACTACCTGGCCCGGCGCCGGCTGGTAGTTGTACTCGTAGCAGTTCTGCAAAGCCAGCGCATCGATGTCCACAATAGACGGCGTGCGTCCGGCCATCGAGAGTACGTTGGTGTAGTTCAAAATCTTGTCCTTCTTCACAGCCACCAGCAAAACATCCATGTTCGCGCTGCCCGCTTCTTCCGACAGAATCTGGTAGTCGAGGCTCACATCCGCCAGATCAAAGGGAATATGTTGGGCCGCTTCCTTCTCGATGGTCTCAGCCAATTCCTGGTCGCTCATCGAAGGCAACGAGATCTTCTTCACGATCACCGAGTGGCCGCTTACCGCCGTGGCCACCGCCTTGGTTTTGATCAGGCAGTCGGTGAACAATTTGGAAATCGCGCTCGATACCGTTCCCGAGTCCACGATCATCGAGTCCACTACGATGTCGGAGGCCAGCATTTCCAGTCCCAGGTGCGCAACTTCAATCTGCCCACCCTTCTTTTTCAACTCCACTGCCTTAATGCTGGAAGAGCCCACATCCAGACCTACAATCGTCTTCGATCCCATTCCAAACATGTGCCCACCTTTGCTCGTGTGGCGCGGGCACTGTTGCCCGCGTCGATTTGATTTAACTCTGTCCGGCAGCCTTCACCGCTGCCTTCGGTTTACGTTTCATACCCAAATCCATCTGGCTCGACTTCTCTTCCATCCACTGGTCCAGCTTTGACTTCTTGAAGCGCCAGCGGTTGCCCAGCTTGAACGCGGGGATCTTTTGTTCCCCGACGTACTTGTACAGCGTGTCCGGACTGACTCCCAGGTACTGCGACGCCTGGCGAATATTCATCACTTCCCGCGAGTCAGCCATTTTTCCTTTACCCCATCCTCCAGAAACTGCCTGCGCCATTGTTCATCCCACAGGCTAATCTTGGGAGACGCCCGAGCCCCTATGCGTGTGCAAGGGGCTTTCGGTGTCCCGAGCATATATCAGCCCTGAAAAACCCTGCCTCTAAGCGAATTACCTGTTTTTGCTGGGTTTTTTACGGTTTTTCTGGAAAGGAGAGAATTTCCCAATTGGGGTTGTATCTATATGTTGTGGTCTGTGCTTTTGTGATGTGGATTAGCGGTGGTGGTCACGCAGATAGGTTTCGGTCACTAGCGTACTGGTAACCGAAGTACTAGAGACGGTACGGAAGTACTATATCTTCAGCTCAAGTTGCTGTTTTTACAGGCTTTAACTTTTGAGGATGAGAGGCGAATAGATCCGTTTTTCCGAGACGCCGCTAAACGTTTGTAACTGAAACCTGCCTCAAAATGTTTAGGAACAGGCACAACTGGATCGGAAAGCGCGGCCAGAGGACTCAGTTTTCGGCCACAAGCGTATGGGCTACCGTGGTTGTCGAAAACAATCAACGCGTATGCACTACCGTGGAAGAGCGGCCCTTCAGGGCCGCGTAAGCCGAGTCGAAAAAATGAGGGCTTTAGTCCCTGGGGTTCAACGCCTATTTACTGCACGTCGCTAACTTTCCCGCTCAAGAAAATCACCTTCATGTCCTTGTAGTAATAAATCGTCTTCGTACCCAGATTCACGATCTTGTCCGGCTTGCCCATCGCGGATTGCACCTGGTCGGTGGTCATTCCCTTATCAATGCTGGCTGGCTCGGTCGGCGCAGCTGGCTGCTCCTGAGCTGCTGGCTGCTGGCCGCCCTGCTGCGCACCCGCCTGATCTCCGCCTTGCTGCTGATCTCCACCACCCTGATCTCCGCTGCCCGCCTGCGCGTCGTCATTGCTGATCGTGAGAACCTGTCCGATCGTATCTTCCACTCCACCGGCCGCCGCATTCGCCAGCGACCCCTTGGGAAATTGGAAGACCACATTCGCCTTGTTGTAAGTCGGAGGATCAGTTTTGTTGCAGGTGTCGCACGCGACGACTTCGAGAGTCACGGTATCTTTGGCAACGTTCACATCGATCTTCATGGGATAAACTTTGTCGCCAACCGCAAACAGGTGAGTAGTTTGCTCCTTGCCAAATTTCCCCATGATGGATTTTCGTCCCATCAGCGACAGGCTATTCGGAGCGTGAATGGTTCCACCTTCATACTTGTTGGAAAGAACGTTCTGATCGCCGTAAGGCACGGAAAGGATTCCACCCTTTTGGATCGCCAACAACGTGCCCTTTTCCACCACGGAATAGCCGCTCGTGTCCGATCCCATCTTGACTAGCTTGTATTGCGCCGCCAGTTGCTCCTGCAGAGAAACCGCCTGAGAGTTGGCCAACGCCATGGGAAGGATGGTTACGGCCAGAAGCACAATCCCGGGAATCAGGTCGTGGAATTTCTTTGACATCGCGAAGCCCTCCGTCTAGATCTTTGCTGAACCAACCACTCGCGTTCTGCGCCGCGTCAGGAAAGTCTCACTCAGGAATTGGAGAAAGGGAGCGTCGTCATCCGACGCTCCCCAGGTTGTTTGGTGAAGGTTGATTGGTTAACCGCGGTTCTCGCTGCTGTCTTAGTTCCCGCCGCTAGCCGCGCTCGCCTTCGCATCCGCTTCGGCCTGATCGGCCGCAGCCTGCTGGTCTTGCAACGTTTTGGCCGCAGTCGTATCCGGTGGCGGAGGTGTAACGGCGCCAGCCTCGGTGCCGGTATCCGGCGCTTTTGGCATACCGTTCGTCCCTTGCTTCTTGGCCATTTCGCCCATGCCGTTGGTAATGTTCTCCGCGAAGTGGTTATACATCTCCTGCAAGTCATCCACTTTCACGGCAACGGCTGCTCCCGACGCGCAGTCGCCCTTCTTGGTCGCTGCCACGCTGGCAGTTACCGTCTGGTCTGCATCCGGAGTGTCGGTGAGGCGGGTAAGCACATCACCCGACGTCAAGCCGCATTCCTGACCGTTGGCCACCACTGTCACGTCCGAATCCACCACAAACGTACGCTGTGCTGGATCGAGCGCTGGGGGCGGAGTGTTGTCGGCATTAGTCGGCGCTGCCGGAGCCGCCGCTGCTGCCTGTCCACCACCTGAGTCCTGCTGGCCGGCCTGCGCCTGCTGCGCGGCCAACTGGGCTTTCACTTCCTGTGCGATGGCTTCCTTCACTTCCGGACTCAACGCCACTGGCCCGGATGCTACAGGAGCCGCATCTCCGCCGCCGCCGTTATCCACTGCGTCCGCAGCCGCCGCGTCCGCATCGGCGTTGGCGTCAGCTCGCGCCGCATACGCTGCCTGCAACTGTTGCGAAATAATGTAGTCGGTCAGCCAGTAGTAGGGCGCGGCATAAACCGGATAAGGATTCCACCATCCGCCATAGAACCCCCACCACGGCGATCCTCCCCAACCCCATAGCCCGACGCCCCAGGCAAGTGGTGCTCCCCACGGATGGAAGCCCCATCCATAAAATCCAGGATGGTACCAGACGCCCGGGTAGAAGCCATAATACATGTGCCCGCCCCACCCGTAGCCGCGATAGAGCCCGACATGGTAGTGGCCTCCGTAAAAGCCGGTGCGCGCGAAGTAGGCGTGCCCGCCACGTGTCACGTAGGCGCGCTGCACATAACCGCCATGCCTTCCAACGTTCACTACGCGCGCTCCGTTGTGTTCACCCACCACCCTGCCACCGCCGTGGAGTCCGTGCTCGATGTGCATGCCGCCGCGGTCAATCGAACGAACAGATCCATTTGGACGAATGCTCGCGTGCCCTCCACCTTTAAGCGACACGCTTCGGCCCGGAGGAGTGTGGCTCCCCGCACCACCCGCGTGGGCCGTCGTGCCTGTATGCGTGGTTGTTCCGGTATGAGTTGTAGTTCCACCCGCGTGTGTCGTGGTACCCGTATGCGTCGTCGTTCCGGTATGCGTTGTAGTCCCGCCCGCGTGCGTCGTGGTACCCGTATGGGTCGTCGTTCCCGTGTGGCTTGTCGTCCCGCCCGCGTGTGTCGTGGTACCCGTGTGGGTGGTTGTTCCGGTGTGGCTCGTCGTTCCTGCATGGCTCGTCGTTCCTGCATGGCTCGTCGTATTCGAATGTGACGGCGTTGAAGTATGCGACTGCGTGGCCCCATGAGAAGGCGCCGACGCATGCGACGGGGCACTCGTGTGTGGCGCTGCCTTGGGAGCGGAGGGTGCGCTCTTTTTCTGGCCCCAGGCAAGCGCCGGAACCGCCGTGATTAGCAGAAGCAGCACCAACTTCTGCAGCATATTTTCACTTCTCGAAGTGCGATCCATTAACAGCCTCCTGAGCATGTAAGCTTGTTTCCCGCCATTCAGAACCCGGAAATTCACCGAATCCGCAGTGTGATACCCCGCCCCGGATTTCTTCTACCTTAAACACAAAGCCAGCCAATTCGGTGCGCGTGATTAAAATTTAATTTTCAAGAATCGGGGGGAAGGCCGCAAGATGCATGAACCAGTCCCGAACAGACGCTGCCGGTTACCCGTATCCTGAGGCGACAAAACGTTACCAGAAGTAGGCCACTCCGCGCAATCATTCTGTAGGTCAGCTATTAACAGTTCAGCCACCCCAAGCAATGCTTACCCATCCCGATAGCGGGCGGAGCCGTTTTTCAGGCGAGCGAAGAGCCTGCCCTGAGCGAAGCCGTAGGGATCTCAATCTTAACCGGCCAACGCGTGAGCCAAACCGCATCACCGCGGCTTGCTTCCATCTATCCCTCGACTGCTGTAATCTATGCTGTCTTTCGCCGGAGGAATTCCTTGCGCTTTGTGGATCGTCTGCAACCTCTCGCCCTCCTCGTCATGCGCCTGGCTCTCGGCGCGGTCATGGTCGATTTCGGTTACCACAAGGTTTTCGGCGGATTGCACCACCATGTTGAGTTGGTCCGCAGCCTCGGTCTGCCCGGCTGGAGCGCGTACCTCTCTGCCTTCACCGAATTCTTTGGCGGGCTGCTCGTAGTGCTGGGCCTGTTTACCCGCGTAGCTGCTTTCGCCATTTGCATTAATATGTGCGTCGCTATCTGGAAGGTGACCTCGCACAACGGGCTGATCGCGGACCACGGATACGGTTTCGGGATGGCTCTGGCCGCCCTCGCATTCGCCCTCATTTTTTTCGGCGGAGGCTCTATCGCCTTCGACCACGTCCGCTCTCGCGGCTCGAGCGCGAAGTTCAAATAACAGCCCTGTATCTCTGTTGGGGTTTTTACGACGCTTCTGGGCCTGTAAATTCCCTTCCCCATGCGCAACTTTTCGACCGCTTCCGGGTTTCTCCATCAGCTTGCACTAGTTGCAAGAAACCTAAAGACCAAACAACTCGATTGACGTTTCTTTACAAGCATCTGCACAAGCGTCTGCTACGGTTGAATCGGGCTCGAACTTGAAATTATGATGAGGTATGGCTAATCTTGCTTGCATCCCAACAGTTTCGCAGGCGCATCTTAACGGTTTGCAATCAAACGTGTGTACCTAACTGATTGGAGGTTGTCTTGAGAAAGTTAGCGCTTCTCGTACCTGTTTTCGCATTCCTGCTCTCCGCCCATTTTGCAGTCGCCCAGCAGGGCGACATTATGTTCGGCGGTGGCACACTTTTAGCGTCGTCTCCCTCGGGTGGCCTCACAAGCTTTCAGTCGCCATCGGAAAAGGGCGGCACTTACCTCAACGTCAGCGGTGACGTCATCGGATTCAAGCATCGCCTCGGCATTGGGATCGAAACTGCCTGGAAGGCCAGTCAGGGAAATTACGCTGATTTCGCCGGCGAGACCTACCGCCCGATCCTGACCGACTTCAACGCGGTCTTCCAGCCGAGGCTGAGCAAAAAAGTCGGAGTTGATCTCTTTGGCGGCATCGGCATCGCCAGCACGCGCTTTTACGTTCCCACGATTGTTTCGTGTAGCTATATCAGCGGTTGCATCAACTACACCAGCAGCGATCACTTCATGGAGGATTTCGGTGGCGGTCTCCGCTATTACGTCTGGCATCACTTCTTTGTCCGCCCCGAGGTTCACTACTACCACATCCAGAATAATGTGGAGTTCAACTCCGACAGTGTGGTCCGGGTCGGCGGCTCGATCGGCTATACCATCGGTAACGATTAGAACTGTTTCAGGAGCGTCTTTGGAGTGGCATGACTTTCAGTGCTTCGCTTGCCCTGAGCAAGCGAAGCGCGCCGAAGGGTGCCACACCAGATTTCAATTTTGGGAAGGGCACGACTTTCAGTCGTGCCACCCAGATTCAATTAAGACGCGGCTTTAGCCCCTGAGGATTCCGCCGCTGCGCGCGATGCTACCGCTCTGGCAGGTATAATCCAAACCTGAACCCAGTACTGAAAGGGACGGTATTGAGAAAGTTAGCGCTTCTCGCACACGTTTTCGCGTTCTTGCTCCTCGCCCATTTTGCCGCGGCCCAGCAGGTCGACCTCATGGTCGGGGGCGGCACTCTGATGCAGCCCTACACCAGCAACAGCTCGCAATCCTTCACCCAAATAGCTGAAACCGGTGGCACCTACCTTAGCGTCGGCGCCGATTACATCGACAAAGACCGCCGCTTAGGCCTGAACCTCGAGTCCTCCTGGCGCTATCACCAGGCCAGCTACTATGGCTACGAAACCTATCGGCCGATCCTGACCGACATCAACGTGGTCTTCCAGCCCAAGTTGAACAAGAAATTCGGCCTCGACTTCATGGCCGGCATCGGCGCCGCCGACACCCGCTTCGATCTGCCCACGGTAGCGACCTGCGGACATTTTGCCCAGGGCGGCTGCGTCTACTACACCAGCACCGATCACTTCATGGAGCATTTCTCAGGTGGTCTCCGCTATTATTTTTGGCACAATGTGTTTGTGCGCCCTGAGGCGAACATCTACCACATCCACGGCAACACCAATAACATGACCGGAGGCTTCAACTCCGACTTCGTGACCCGCGTCGGCGCCAGCATCGGATACACCTTCGGCCGCTAGAAGTTTCTGGAATGGCTGGGTGGTGTGCTTACCGCGCCTGTGGAAAACAAGAAAATGTGGGTAGCGCCTCGATGTGCAAGGATCATCGTGATTGTGAAGAGCACGAGGCATGCGTGCAGCACCGTGGAAGATAAGGGAGTCCGCGAATGTAAGGAGTACCGTGGAAGAGCGGCGCTTCAGCGCCGCGTAAGCGAACTCAAAGATCGTGGGCTTCAGCCCCCGAGGATCCGAAACAAAAAGGCAGCGTCCCAAGACGCTGCCTTCGTTTTTCCCTACTTCAAACTCTACGGTTCCTGCATGCAAATCTCAGCTTCGTGAATCGCCGCGTCGATATGCTCGATCGCTTTGGCACGATGGCCATGGAACTCGCCGTCGGCGTGCTCCATATGCTCGCGCGCGCCTCGCAATGCTTCCAGAGCATGCTCCACTCGCGGATGCGGTGGTGGCGCCGGGGCGGCTAGTGCTGGACTGACTGCAGCCGCTACAGGAGCCGACGCCGCCTTCGGACTAGCCGCCGCGGCCGAGAAGGCCAAGGTTAACAGGATCGTCACGGTAATCAATAGAGTCAAGAACCCAATTCTCTTCATACGTTTCCTCCTCGTCTGAATTTCCGGCCAGACGACGCCATGAGAATCAATGAAGCCACGGACACAGCTCTCTTGCACGCCCGCGCCACTCGCACAGTATATTCGCGCTTAAGCCAAATCCCTCTGTGTATGAGTTGACTCTTAAGGTGCTCACCCCACGCCAAGTTCGCAAATGGTCCTGCGGAAATACTCGAGAATGTCGGCAGTAACGTGGAAGAGCGGCGCTTCAGCGCCGCGTCGAGCGTTTAATATTACGCGGGCTTTCAGCCCCGGTGGTCGCGCTTTCCGTCGCCACGACTTTTCTCCGCACTCTATCCAGCCGCCGAGAAATTCTCGGAAAAGGAATTTCCCATGCTGCGCTAAGAGCCGGCCCGTTCCTTCCGCCTTCGCCACCAAACCACCAATACGCCCACCACCACCACAATCGCAACCGCGATGTCGAAGCGCTTCAAATCATGCGCCAGCCGGCCCCAATGCCCGCCAAATAAATATCCCGCGCCGCAGATCGCGGTCACCCAAACCGCCGCTCCCAAAAAGTTAAACAGGGAGAACTTGCGCCACGACATATGCAGCGCACCCGCCAGCAACGACGCCAGCACCCGCATGCCAAAAATAAATCGCGCCAGAAAAACCGTTGCCGCCCCGTACCGCTCGAACAGACGATCCCCGCGCTCCACAGTTTCAGCATTAATGTGGAAGACGTCCCGGTAGCGTTCGATCAGCGGACGTCCGCCGTGCCGTCCCAGCGCAAATCCAAATTCGCCGCCCACCGTTGTAGCCACGATTCCAACCACGATGACCCACGGAAGACTCAACTCATGTTCGGAATAAGCCAGAAAACTGGCCAGTATCAGAACCGTTTCCCCCGGCAAGGGTGCGCCCGCGTTCTCCAGCAACAGCACCGCGGCCACGGCCCAGTACCCGTAATGCACCAGCGCGCCGCGCAGCATTTCGAAGATGTGATGATTCATGATTTGGAACTGCTTGTCATCCTGAGCGAGAATGCTTTTCGCTTTACGCTGTCATCCTGAGAGAGCGCGTTCTTTGCGACGCGTTAATAGGGCGTTGGACTCGCTTCCTTATATCAGGCGGGAACCCTCTCACGCGTCAGGAATTCAATCAACGCCCGGTTGAATTCCTCCGGACACTCTTCATATGGCAAATGCCCAACCCCGGGGAAAACGACCAACTTCGAATTCGGAAAATATTTCGCCAGCGGCTCAGCCGACGAAGCATACACTGCCGAGTCTTTGCTGCCCCACATCAGCAGCGTGGGAACGCTCGCCAACTTCGGCAGAGTCGCCTCTAATTCCCGCAGGTCTTGCGTCCACGTGCGCACAATGCTCAGCGCGTGCTCAAACAATCCTGGCTTCGTCATCGGCGCCGCATATCCTTCCAGAGTTCCCGGCGAAATGCGGCTGCGGTCGCCATACATACGAGCGTGTCCCCAGGAAAACAGGAACTTCATTCGCGCGATGACAAGTCGGAAAAACGCAGCTCCAAAATTGCTGCCAAAAAATGGAGCCAGCCACCGTCCATGCGCCGAATACGGATTCACCGGTGCCACCAGCACCAACCGCCGCAACTTCAAATTAGAGTGCCCGTCCAAACATTCCGCAGCCGCCATCATCGCGACCGCGCCGCCATGCGAAGTCCCCAGCAAATCAAACGAAGAAATTCCCAGCCGCTCAACAAATTGCAAAAGCCGTTTCGCCGTGCCTCGCATCGAGTGATCAATCCCCGCCGGACGATCCGAAAATCCGGCCCCCATCATGTCCAGCGCATAAACCGTAGCGTAAGGCGCCAAGGCCGGCATCGTATATCGCCACGAAAACGAATACCCCAGCAACCCATGCAACAAAATCAAAGCCGGCGCGGGTTCCCCATTTCTCGGGTCTTTTGCGAGAAGTGGGGTACGTAGATACCGCATGCGGGCCCCATCGAAATCCATCCAGCACTCTTCCACGCCCGCATCCGGTGCCGGACCGAGGGTTGCTCCAGTCTCAGAAAAAATTCCCCGCTCTGCCGCCATCACACTCAAATCTTCCCGCTCCAAAATCATCCGAACTAATCGTGCGAAATCAAATCGTGGAAACCAGACAACTCTTTTCCCGCCGCCAGATTCTATTTAAGAGAACATCGCCTCTGTATCGCTTCACTTGGGGAGCTTCGGCTCCCCGTTTTTCCCTGTCATCCTGAGCGTAGAATCAGCTTCGCGGAGCGAAGCTGATTCGGAGTCGAAGGATCCCTATTCCCCTAACGTAACTATCAGCCCAGCAAGGCATTCCTTATGCCGCCGCTTTCCTCTTCTTCCTCAGCAACTTCTTCAACACACGAATCCCCTTATCCACATGTTTCTCCTCCAGCAAAAACGGAGGCAAAAACCGCACCACTGTATCGTGCGTCGAATTAAACAAAACTCCTTCAGCCAAAGCCTCATCCACAATCGGCCGCGCCGGAATCGCCAAATTAATTCCCTGAATAAATCCCCGCCCGCGCACTTCCTTAGCCGCCGCGCTTTTTTCCGCAACCGCTTTCAACTCCTGCTGCAAATAAGCTCCCACGCGATTCACGTTCTCCAGCAACTTCTCATCTTCCACAATTGCCAAAAACTCCAAAGCCACACGGCAAGCTAATGGACCACCACCAAACGTAGTCCCATGCTGCCCCGGAGAAATTGCCGAAGCAAATTCTTCCTTCGCCAGAAACGCTCCCAACGGCAGCCCCGCCGCAATCGGCTTGGCAATCGCCACAATATCCGGAGTCACTCCAAAACTCTGGAACGCAAACATCGTCCCCGTGCGTCCCAGCCCGCACTGAATCTCATCAAAAATCAGCGCCGCCTTGTGCCGATCCGCCGCCGCCCGGCACTCCCGCAAAAACTCCACCGAGCATTCATAAATTCCACCTTCGCCAAAAATCGGCTCCAGCACAATCGCGCAAGTGTTGTCATTCACCGCCGCCCGCAAACCTTCCACATCGTTCTGCGCGACAAACGTCACTTCCTCCAGCATCGGCTCAAATCCCTTGCGATGCTTCTCCTGCCCGGTCAGCGACAGCGCCCCAAACGTCCGCCCGTGATATGACCCCTCCAGCGCCACCAGCCGCGACTTCGCCTCGCCGCCCGCGCGATGCCCCGCCAGCCGCGCCAGCTTGATCGACCCCTCAATCGCCTCAGTCCCCGAGTTCTGAAAAAACGCGCGGAAAGTTGCGCCAGAACTCCCGCCCGCCAGCATGCACAACTTCTCCGCCAGCTCTCCCTGATACTCGTGGTAATAAAGGTTGGAGACGTGAATCAGCTTCCCCGCCTGCTCCCGAATCGTCTTCACAATCCGCGGATGCGCATGCCCCAGCGCATTCACCCCCAAGCCAGAAACAAAGTCGAGATAGCGTTTGTCGTCAAGGTCGTAAAGAAACACGCCCTTGCCCCGTGTCAACACAATGGGATACCGGTTATAAGTCCCCAGCAAATACCGCTTCTCTAAGTCTGCGATTTGTTCAAAAGTTTTCATAGGAAGATTAGATTCTACCGGAAGAGACAGCCGAACCGCTTGGGGAAGCTGCTACAACCCGGTGAAGGATTGACTGGCTGATGAGATACCGTGCCGGCTCTTAAGAGCGAATAATTTTGGAAGCGGTCAAAGCGACGGCGTAGACCCAGAAACGTGACGTTCCGGCTGGCCTCAGCCGCCAGAGTTTGACACCGAATGCCCTCAGGCGTATGTTCGCGCAGACCACGTTGGGCCTACATTCAGCGAGCGTCAAAAGGACACTGTGCGAAAATCTCTACTGATCCTCTTTCTCTTTGTCGGCATTCCCGCCCTGCTCGTCGCTCAAAAGCAAGAAGAGTCATGGTCCAATCTAACCAACGTGAAGGCCGGTCGCGGAATTGAGGTAATCGATTTTAAGATGAAGCGCTACGTCGGAGAATTTATTGCCACCACCGACGAAACCCTAACCCTGAAAGAAAATGGCTCTAATGTTTCGATACCACGAAAAGATGTTGCTCGCGTCTCTACCGGGTCTGGGCCCAAGCGCGGCGAGCATGCCGTCATCGGACTTGTAGTCGGAGGACTTGCAGGGGCTGCGATCGGGGCCGCTTCGGGGTCGAGCACAGGCTTTCTGGGAGGATCCTCGCGTGGGATTGCCGCTCTCGTCGGCATTGCGATCGGTGCGCCCGTTGGAGCTGTAGTTGGCGCCGTGGTCCCCGCCCATACAACCCTCTACCGCTCCGCCGCTCCCGTCGCGTCCCACTAGCATCCCGATTCCTACCACTTCCAATAAAAAACTCTCCAAGTTATCCTGAACCGTGAGATCGGTGTACATCGCCAGCGTTCTTAAGTGAACAAAGCCGATTCCGATAAATCGTCAAGCATTTATTGGAGCACTCATGGGTCAAGACACCTTTATTCCTGTGGCAACGAACATGAAGTCGCGAAACGACCTCGTTGATCGCGGCTTTAGTCGCCAACCGCTCAAAGTTGACGCCGACGTAGCGCGCTCGCTGGAAGAGTTATCCCACGCCGCCTGGTCCATTCCAAGGGATAAGTACTATGAAGGCGGCGACCGGTATCGTTCCTTAAATCGTGCCCGGGCCGAGATTGTTGAGGATGGTGTAAAGGTTTGGTTAAGCGAAGAGACCACGCCGTATGTGCAGCTGAAAAAATACAACCCGACCATCGGCGGCCAGCCGCGAGAGTACGCTCCGCTGTCCCCGACAATCGCCGGTTCCATCGGCGTCCGCAAGATGATTGCTCACCACCTCCAATACCTGCCACTCTCGGCGGTGGGTGCCAGGTATCTGGTCAACGTCCATCTCATAAGATTCACAGCCACGCCGGGTCGCCCCTGCGACACCAGCCCGCCGGGTTTACATAAAGACGGGGAAAAATATATCGCTACGCATCTACTGGGCCGCTGCGGCGCTCACGGGGGCGAAGTCGTCATAACCGACAATGACAAACACGAAATCGATCGCTTCACCATGCGCGAAGCGGGCGAATGTTACGTCTTCGACGATGATCGCATCTGGCACATGCTGACGCCGCTGGCAGTACTGGAAGGCAATCAATTCGCCTACCGTGACACGCTGGCATTCGATATGCTCCCACAAGGCTGGGAACCCGCGAAATGATTCAGGCCGACCGGTCGGACATTTTCGTTTCCTCGACCGCTTTTCCATAAAAGTGGCGCTCGTAATCCAGCAGCCAAATCACAAATGCCACCATCAGCATCGGCGCAACCAGCCACAATTTGATCGTAGTAAAGTCGGCGAGAATGGTTGCACCGCCGACCACTGCCAGCACATTGCGCAGGGAGTCGAGAGCCGCCTCGCGATGTAATCCCCCAACCCACCCGATGCCACCCTTGAAGATGCCGAATATTTTTTTCACACTTCTCCCTTCGTATGCGAACACACAACCTTAGCTTTTAGCGGGTAGACAAATCAGACATCGGAACCTCGCGGAGACCACCTCACCGATCACTAAAACCCTGAGTCGTGCGATTAGTTGTGGCCCATACTCACATCCCTAATCGCCAAACCTCATCAATACAAAGGCGCATCGCCCGGCGGTCTTGTCTTCCATCTCCGGTGCACCCACAACCACTGCTCGGGATACTTCCGCACATAATCTTCAATGATCAAATTAAATTTCTGCGTGTTGGCCTTGATGTCGGCTTCCAGATCGTCCGTGCGCACCAACTCCACCGCCGGATCAAACCGCAGCCGGTATTTCCCCAACTTCGCATCCCAGATCGTGAACGTCGGCACCACGGCTGCATCGGTCTTCAGCGCAATCCGCGCCAGCCCACTCGCCGTACACGCCGGAATACCAAAAAAATCCACAAAGATTCCCTGCGGTGGAGTCATGTTCGTATCCATCAACATGCCCACCACTTCGCCAGCCTTCATCGCCGAGAGCAACCCGCGCACAAAATCATCTTTGTCGACGGCTTTGTTCCCATGCATTGTGCGATAGTTCTCAATCAGCCGTCCCAGATACTCATTGTCCATACCGCGCATAATCACGTGCATCCAGTGCCCGCGCATGGAAATGGCGAACGAAGAAAGCTCCCAACCCCCGAAATGTCCGGCAAACAGGAGCACGCCCTTGCCTCGGGCATGGGCGCGCTCAAAGTTCTTAAAGTCCTCGAAGATTAAAACCTCGCTGAGATTCTCCAGCGTGTACTTGGGAAAGTGGCAGACCTCGGCCAGTTGACGCCCCAGTGAAGCAAATTCCCCGCGCAAAATTCGCGCTCGCTCCGCCTCAGTTTTTTCGGGAAACGCGATGGCAAGATTGCGCATGCCCACCCGCCGCAATCGCACGTGCAGAAGATAAACCACCCAAGCCAGGCCAATGCCGATGGCCCGCGCCAACGGCCGCGGCAAATTACCGAGGATTTTGATGAACGGCCAGGCTGCCGCGTACTCAAGTCGCTGCCGCATTAGGGGAAGCGGAACGGTATCATCGTTAAAATTTACTTGTCAAACAAAGTGAACGGGCACCAACATCGATGTCATCCCGAGCGAAGCGAGGGACCTTGGTGTTTGCCGCTGCCGGCGACACACATGGCGCAGGCAAGAACCAAGATTCCTCGCTGCGCTCGGAATGACAGTTCGAAAGAGAAACCCATTACTTCGCCGCGTCCTGCGCCCACTGCGCTAGCACCCGCAAAAACGCATTCGCTCCCTCCGGCGGATCGATCTCCCCGATCAGCGAAGTTCGAAACGGCACCATGCGTCCGTAAAATTCGCGTGTGCTGTCCTTATCCTGCTTAATCTGCGCTCCATTTAAACTTACGCCGGCAAACAATCCGCGCGCCCGCGAATAGGTCAGTACTTCGGCCCGCATCTTCCAATCCGTATTCCCCTCGGCATGGCGGCCAACCGGCCCCGCCGCCACTGAAGCGTCCGCACCCAGCGCAAACTCGCTCGAGAGCAAATGCTTCATCCCATCTTTATTCATAATCAGCATCACCAGATCAACCGCCTGCCCGCCGATCTGAAAGCCGAAACTCCCGCCCGTCACCACAAAAAACGCGGGCGCGCTCCATCCCTTCGGTGTGCGGCAGCTGGCCAGCCCGCGTCCATACTTCGCGCCCACAATAAACCCGCCCTTCAGCATCGACGGCACCACGGCCACACACTCCGCCGAGCCCAACACTTCCTGCGGAATGCCTTTATCCGGCGCGCCCTGAATTTCGCTCAGCACATCCGCCGCTGCCTGCACACGGTCGGTAACCTTCGTCTCTTCATCCGCCGCGAACGCGAACGAACATAGCGACACAATCAGCATCAAAAGTAAGAACTTTTTCATAGTTCCTCGCACAGAAAATTTATGGGATCTCGTAACTGGATTGTAAACGAACGTTGCCTCTCGCACCCAACTGCCTGCAGCGGTTTCTTTTGACTAAGAAACCCGGCCAAACGCCAGCCCGAGCGCTCCTGTGGTACCATTTTGCCCTAGTCTGGACTTCCCCCAAGCCTTGACTTCCCGCGATCCCACTCACGAGGAAAGCTTCATGACTCGCACAGCCTTGTCGACCCCGGGGACTTACCGCACTCTCAAACACCCATTGGCTATGTTTGCCATCGTTGTGCTCCTGACGGGCGCCAACGCGGTTGCCCAGCAAGAAACGATATTGCATAACTTCAACTTCAGCGTCGGTGACGGTTTTTCCCCGTCCGGCGGTGTAGTTTCTGATCTCGCAGGAAATCTTTACGGGACGACGGCGTATGGCGGAGCGTTTGGCAGCACCAACACCGGTGGGACGGTGTTTGAATTGACGCCGGCATCGGGCGCGGGCTGGACCGAGACGCTGCTGCATAGTTTCTCCGGCAGTACCGACGGACAGTTCCCTGAGGGAGGAGTCATCCTCGATTCCGCCGGCAATCTCTACGGTACCGCGCAGCTTGGCGGCAAACAATGCGGCCCCTCGTACAGCTGCGGCCAAGTGTACGAACTGAAGCGCGACGCGGGAGGAGCTTGGAGCAAGTTGATTCTGCACAGCTTCAATAACAACGGTATAGACGGGTTCTACCCCGAGGCTGGCTTGGTTTTCGATGCGGCAGGGAATCTTTACGGCACGACGTTTTTCGGCGGCACTTACAATCAGGGAACCGTATTCGAATTGACGCCCCAAACCGGCGGGGGCTGGAAAGAGAAAGTTCTGCATAGCTTCGATAACAACGGCAAAGACGGCAGCGGTCCCTATGTCGGCGTGACCGTCGGCACCCCCGGCCATCTTTATGGCACAACCAATTGGGGCGGCGCTGACGATGCCGGAACGGTTTTCGAACTCACTCTCCAACCCGGCGGAGGCTGGGCAGAGAAAGTGCTTCATACCTTCGGCCAGGGCAAGGGCGGCATACATCCCCAGGGCAGCCTGCTCCTCGATAGCGACGGCAATCTGTATGGAACGACCACGCTGGGTGGCGCTCACGACTACGGGTTGGTGTTCGAATTGAAACCCTCTGCGAACGGGAACAAATGGTACGAAACAATTCTGCACAGCTTCAGCTACAACAGCAACAACACGGACGGGTACAGGCCCTCCAGCACTCTGATATTCGACGCTTCGGGCAATCTCTATGGCACAACCATTGACGGCGGCGCTTATGACTTTCCGTATGGCGGCTACGGCACAGTTTTCGAGCTAACGCCCGCAGGGGATGGGGCATGGACCGAAACGCTGCTGCACAGCTTCAACGACGACGGCGTGGATGGATACTATCCGACCCGCGGCCTTATGCTGAATTCTTCCAATCTCTACGGCACTACTACGGAAGGCGGCAATATTAACAATGGAGGCGTCGTGTTTGAGATCACGCCCTAGTGGCGGCGCTTCGGGGACAGACTAAAACGGCAGAAGGGCGGTTGGAATTGTCGCAACTGGAGAGGAACGAAACTGGCTTGAGTCCTGTTGGAGACAAAAAAATCGGGGTTGAAAGTAGTGACCCTAATCGCCACTCTCAACCCCGTCTCCCAGGTTCTGTGGTAGGTGAAACGAGTATGCCGCGCGCAGCACTTCCTCACAAGATTACCGAGGTCAGTGTCCTAAAGTTACCGTTGGTTCTGCACGCACTAGGTATCGGGTACTAGCTACTGCCTTACTTCGCCGCCACCAGCGAATGCGTAATCGCATGCACCGAAAGCGCAATCCGGTTCTGCACGCCCACCTTGCGCATCAATTTCGCTACGTGCGCCTTCACCGTGCGCTCTTCAATACCTAACTGAGCTCCAATCTCTTTGTTCGAGCGTCCCGCCACCAGCATCTCAAGCACTTCTTTTTCGCGGTCAGTAAAAGTCACGCGGCCCGCCGGAAAAATTCGCCCTGGCGCCGATGACACGCGCTCAATGAACATCGAAAGCACCCTTCGCGGCGCCCACACCGATCCCTGGCTCACGATGCGAATCGCCTGCGCAAATTCCGCCGGAGAAGCCGCCTCATCCACGTAGCCTTTGGCCCCAGACGCGATCGCCTTAAGAATGGTCTCTTCGTCCACGCCAGACCCAGTGACAATAATGCGCAAGTCCGGGCGCGTCGCCTTCAGGCTCGCCATCACGTCAAATAGGTTTTGGCCGGAGCGGTTTCCCAGCAGGATCAGGTCCACGTTCTGCAACGTGGAGATCTCGGGCAGGCCGGCGGAAATTAGTTCGAACTCAGGTTCGGTATCGAACAGGGCGCGAAATCCCACAAACCTGAGTGGGTCGCTCTCCACCACGGCAATCTTGATGGTCGGTTTTCTTGCTACTGCTGCTTTCATAGGTTTCCCCGTAGGGCGTAGTTGCGTACCAAGAGCATAGCTGCATTTGTGCGCTCTGCAAAGAGAAGGTGACCGAAGTTGAATTACGGGAGTAACATAAAAAAAGACTCAAAAAGCAGGTTTACATCAGAGATTTGGCAGGCTTAATTCTTGCCGCGCGGTTCACGGAGAAGATTTTTAATGAGGAATAATTTCACCGGCTATTTTGTAATCATCGCGAGCCTCGTACTTGGCGCGAGCGCCCTATACGCGCAGGCTGCGCCCAGCGCGGCCCAGGCTCCGGCCACAACCTACCAGCCAAAATTTCATGGAGATCCCGCCCGCTCCGATTCCGAAGCCGCAGCCCTCGCCTACATGCGCGTCGTCATCCGCGCCCAGCAACGCTTTCAAAAGCAGTATGGCCACTTTGCCAAATCTCTCACGGAACTTGTCCACTCCGGATCGTTTACCAAACGCATGGTCGATCCCAACCGCGGCGATTACACCGCCGGCTTCAAAGGCAAGGATGACAGCTACATCTTCACTATGACTCCCCAACACCTCGACGCTGAACACCGCTCCTTCTACGCCGAAGAAGACGCCAAAATCCACGCCGACGAAGAAAAACCCGCCGACGCGAGCTCGCCCGTCGTGAAGTGAAGTTCTTTTTAGCAGCACCTGCCGTTAAAGGCTGTCATCCTGAGCGCAGCATGAACTTCGCGAATGCGAAGTTCATGCGAAGTCGAAGGATCCCTTCCACCTAAAGCAGCACCTACGCCCCAGCAAGGCATTTCCACCACGTCCACCCTCAACCCAACTCTCGGTTTATGATGGAAGAAGAAATCATCCTAAGAAAAGAACGGAGAAATCATGCCAGCAACCGTCGGCGCACCCGCCCCAGAATTCACCCTGAAAGATCAGGATCAGAAAGAAGTAAAGCTCAGCGACTTCAAAGGTAAGAAAAAAGTCGTGCTGGTTTTCTACCCACTCGACTGGAGCCCGGTCTGCACCAAAGAACACGCCTGCATCGTCAACGACAAGAAGCAGTTCGAGCAACTCGATGCGCAGGTCCTAGGCGTCAGCGTCGACAGCGTATGGTCGCACAAGGCCTATGCCGATAAGATGGGTATCCAATATCCGCTGCTCGCCGACTTTCATCCGCGCGGCGCGGTAGCCGCGAAGTACGGCGCGTATCTCGAAGATAAAGGCATCACCGGCCGCGCCATCTCCATTATCGACCGTGACGGCAAATTAGCCTGGCACAAAACCTACGACATCCCTGTAGTCCCGGATATCGAAGAAGTCTCAAAAGCCCTGGCCGCAGTAAAGTAGACAAAGTAGAAATAGGCAAGCTTGTCATCCTGAGCGAGGATTGGTTCTTGCGCTCCGGCGCAAGAACCAACCGCAGTCGAAGGATCTCTATAACCACGAAATTCCTGGGCTACGCCCCCGCCTTAATCTCCGCCGCCTTCCCCTCACGATAAGTCACCACCAGCGGCTTTCCACCATTCGGATATCGCACCGTCTTATCCTCCGACGAGCCCGCATCCGGAACTCCCATGCCGATCGCGAAATCCGCCTGCAGTTCATCCATCCCCGGCTTCACTTCATGTTGCGCAATCGCCTGCCACACATCCGCCGGCCAGAACTTATACAAGTCATGTGGATCTTCCACATAGAACATTTCGTCGGAATAAATCTTGTACTGCCCCTCGGTTTCAAATCCGATCGGCACAGCGAAGCTGTGCCCATCTTTTTCAAATGTCGCCACCACCTGCTTCCTGCCACCAGGCGCAGGCATTGCCATAACATCCTTGATCTCCAGCCGTTCGAGCGGCCCCAGCAATCCCGCATCATGGGCAAAATCGACGCTCTTCACCACCGGGACGTACCGGTAATAGGTGTACCGGTATCCTTCCTTCGTCCAAACCGGCTGCAGCGTCAACTGCTGCGCCGATTTCAAATCAAACGGATACAACTTCTTGGGCGTCACATAATATTCCGCATTCGAGTAGCCCGCGTTTTTCGCCTGCACTTGCTTTTGCGCCGCAACAAAATCCTCATGTCGCTGGTAAAGAATGTATCCCGCGCGCACTCCCGCCACCACGACAGCCAGCGCCAAAGCAATCTGAATCCTCTTCTTAGCCTCTTCGCTCATCATGCAAACGTTCTCCTCGATCGTAATTCGTGCCACATCGGCAAATGGATCGTGCTAAACTGCGCCCATTGCGAGCTTAGGAGAAGCCCATGTTCAAGAATCTTCTCACTCGTCTTGCCGCTAATCTGCTTGCGGGATTCATCCTGTTCATCCCGCTTTGTACCTCTTCCCTGGCAGCACAGTCGGTTGCTTGTCCCCCAGATAAGGCATTGCTTGCTACCAGCGACCCAGCCTATGCCGACGCCATCGACCTGCAGCGGCCTCTGGAAAAACAAAATTTCTCTGTCCGTTGCATCTTCCCTACAAAACTCGGCAGTTTTTTCATGGTCGATCAAGACGGTACCCTGCAGAGCACAGTCGAAGGCGAGGCCTGTTTCAGCACGAACTATGGAGGCATCGACGTTGTGTTCTTGCCCAAGTCTCGGACTTTTGCCGATTTCCTAATCACCGAACGCCGCAAAGATGGTGGCTATCTCTACCGCTTTACTGGAACCCCGCGGGTTTCGGCTGGCGACAAATTCAAGTTCGGCACCGCTACTCGACAGTACTTCCTGAAACACGATAACTACCTGATCATCGTTAGCGATAATCAACTTGTTCCCCGCCTCGAAGCTGCCTTCACTGAATCCTCCGCGCCTTGAATGTCTTACCCATGGCCTTGCGGTCTTCGACCTAGGGCTTGAGACAGTCATGACTGGTACACTAAAGACACAAGCTATGCCAACAGTCACCGAACAAGATGTACTGAGCGCCCTGAAGAGTTGCTACGATCCTGAGATCCCAGTCAACATCGTCGACATGGGCTTGATCTACAAAGTGAACTTCGCGCCAGCGCCAGCCGAAAACCCCGAGCAAGCCAAACAGGATGTCACCGTCGATATGACGCTAACCTCGCAAGGCTGCCCCGAGCACGTCAACATCAGCGCTCAGGTAAAATCTCGCCTCGAACAACTACCCGGCATCCGCAACGCCGCCGTCAATGTAGTCTGGACTCCGCCTTGGAGCCCCGAACGCCTCAGTCCCGAAGCCAGGAAGCAACTGGGCATCGAATAGAACAGGCTTCGGGCTTCGGCGAAATCTAAAGAATCTAAAGGTTTAGCTTGGCTGAAGCCCGATAGCCAAAGCCCGAAGCCGCCTTTCCTCACCCTCCAACCTCTTCCCAGGCATCCATCGCGGTCTGTCCCGCCGCCTGCGTAATCCGCTTGCCCGCCCGTGCCGCCATTTCCATCACTTGCATGCCGCGGTCAAAATAATCCGGCAACGACCTCCGCACCTTCTCAAATTTCTCCGGATACTCCGACGCCAGCACCGCCAAACCCAATCCTGTCGCCAACACACCTCCCGGATACTTCTTCTTCAAAAACAAAACCGTCGCCGCCCCAATCGATCCCGCCACCACCGCCTTCTTCCATCCGTCCATATTTCCCCCGCGAAAACATTTTCCTCAGCGAACGATTATACTTCCTCGTTCCTCGGAGGCCGCTCATGTTCCTATATGTTGCCAACCGCATTGTTGCAGTTGCACTGCTCGCTCTCACGCTCTCCGCGCCGCTATCTCTATACGCTCAATCCAAGCCCCGCGCCCGTGATCTCGGCGTCCCCTTCGATGGAACTCCCGGCCCTAACAACGCCATCACCGATGTCCGCGGCGTTGAGGTCGGCCACACCACGCTCATCTCCGGCAGCGGAAAACTTATAGTCGGCAAAGGCCCCGTCCGCACCGGCGTCACCGCCATTCATCCCCGCGGCAAAAATTCCAATGACGCCGTCTTCGCCGCCTGGTTCACCCTCAACGGCAACGGCGAGATGACCGGCACCACCTGGGTTGACGACTCCGGCTTCCTCAACGGTCCCGTGATGATCACCAACACGCACAGCGTCGGCGTAGTCCGCGACGCCGTCATCGCCTGGAAGGTCAAACGCGGCGAGCCCGATATGGAAGGCTACTGGTGGTCGCTGCCGGTAGTCGCCGAAACCTGGGACGGCTATCTCAACGACATCAACGGCTTCCACGTCCGCCCCGAAGACGCTTGGCATGCCCTCGATACCGCCCACTCCGGCCCCGTCGAAGAAGGCAACGTCGGCGGCGGAACAGGAATGATCTGCAACGAATTCAAAGGCGGCATCGGCACCTCCTCCCGCGTCCTCGACGCCAAAGCCGGCGGCTACACCGTCGGCGTCCTCGTGCAATGCAACTACGGAGCCCGCGATCAACTCCGCATCGCCGGCATCAACGTCGGCCGCGAAATCCCCGAGCACACCGTCTTCAACGAAGACGTCGGCTCCATCATCGTCATCGTCGCCACCGACGCGCCACTCATCCCCACGCAACTCAAGCGCATCGCCAAAAAAATCTCTCTCGGCCTCGGCCGCGACGGCAGCTACTCCGGCGACGGCTCCGGCGACATCTTCCTCGCCTTCTCCACCGCCAACCCCGGCGCCGTCAGCCCCAAAAGCTCGCGGCCGAACAACGTTCACCAGCTAACCATGCTCCCCAACGACTCCCTCGATCCACTCTTCCTCGCCACCGTCCAGGCCACCGAAGAAGCCGTAATCAACGCCATGGTCGCTGCCGAAACCATGAAAGGCATCGACGACCGCGAAGTAACCGCCTTACCCCACGACCGCCTCCGCGAAGTATTGAAAAAATACAACCGCTTAGCAAAGTGATCCCTGTCGAGTTGTCATCCTGAGGCGGGCGTTCTTTGCCCGACGAAGGACCTGGGCGAGCCGCGCGATGCGTCGCGCTTTTTGCGACGCAATAATTCGCGCGTTTGGCTCGCATCCCTATCCTGCCTGCAGCGCCACAAACTCCATTTCCCACTCTTAGAACTTCCTCATCCGCCGCCACTCATTACCTTCGCCGCCCAACCCCCGTGCCTAGCACTCCCGCGCCAAAAGACTACACTCGAATCTGTGAAACGTCTCTACACCATGGCACGCGTCAAGGGAGGCATGAGGTTCACCTGCTCCCACTGCGCTCACCACGTCAGCACTCTCGACTTCGATCCCCGTGACGGCAACCTCCGCACCCAGGCCGCCACCGCCATCAACCGCCACGCCACCAGCGTCCACCACGAACCCGTAATGTTCTCCTCCCTCGATACCCAACAGCGTATCTGGCGCACCTAGATCTGATTAGTAAAGAGTGGAAGAGCGGCGCTCAGCGCCGCGTTAAAGCATCCGTCATGATGCGGGCTTCAGCCCCAGCGATTGTGATGCAGATTCTTTCGGACGACTCAAGGCGGGAAAGATCCAGCAGCTCAAGAAAACGGAATGCCCATCCCTTGCGGGACTGCAAGAGATGGGCATTCCGGTTAGTTATATTCAATCCACTTCGACGAGAAGCTGCTTCCGTCTGTCGATAAAGCTGACGGTATCGCTTCGTCGTAAACGGTATCATCTACCTGGGTTATTCTTTCCACTTTCGTTCCAAACTTGCTGATCACTCCGCTAAAGGCGGCGTCAGTTGCCGCGTTTGTGCCGGCAATGCTGGTGTAAGCTTTGCCAAAATCAGCAACGCTGAAATCGGCCAGGTTCAGAATGCCGGTGGCGGCCGAGGGCG
This sequence comes from uncultured Acidobacteriaceae bacterium, assembly GCA_963838015.1. Classification (GTDB taxonomy): domain Bacteria; phylum Acidobacteriota; class Terriglobia; order Terriglobales; family Acidobacteriaceae; genus Sulfotelmatobacter. The sequence goes on from CAWIPG010000006.1 coordinate 695,156, forward strand.
CCTCGGCAATCCACTCAGCTGATGTACGTTCTGCGCCGCTCACGGCCTGAGTAGTGGTGAAGGTCGTTCCCGCGGTTGTGTCGGTGATTGTAACGGTGAATTCCGATGAGGCGTACTTGACCTCGGCGGACATTATGTCGCCAGGCGTTACTGTGATACCCGAGATGACCGAGGTTCCCGCCGGATAAAATTCGTACCACGCGTAATACTCAGCAACTCTCCGGTTGCACCACACCCCGGTTCCAGTTTGCTCCACAGTGCCGGAGTTAGCGCCGTCGATACCAACCCAGAAAGAGGCCCATGCATTGGGACTCTTGGTGCAGTCCACTGCAGGAACAACCCAGGAGCCTTTCGCATCGGTGAATGCAGTTCCGGTCACCGCGAAACCGCTCCAGTTATAGGACTCCGCTGCGCCATTCTCGACCAGTGGCTTAACCCCGACCCGCTTCATGGGCGCGTGTTGAAACGCCTTTGCTCGCACCGAAGACGTCGCCGCCGGCGCCTTAGGCGCGACAGATACCATGGTAAAAGCGGCCGAAATTGTCACCAGCATCGCCGCCACGATAGAAACCTGTTTTGACTTCATTCATTCCCTCCCCAAAGTTTTGCTCGCCGCATTCGTGCGCGGCAAAGTCGCGCGCAATGTTATTTCCGCTTTGCCGCCCTGTCAATATGCAGAGAATTGCAACGCCGTTCGCCTTTGGGTGGCGCAGCGCTTCAGCGCTGCGAAAGAGTGGAAGAGCGGCGCTTTAGCGCCGCGTAAAGCTCCTCTTTAATTATTTGTCATTCCGAAGCGAGCCGAAGGCGCGCTGAGGAACCTGCTATTCGCATGCACCACCCCAACTCATGTCGAGACAACCGCCTCGGCTGTCAGCGGAGCGCAGCGACGCCGAGCAAGTGCGGAACGGACACTCCTGTCCGTTGCCTTTGACGTTGATCTTGAAGTTGCTTTTGATATTGATGTCGACCCCGACATTGAAATGGGGTGCCCCATTTCTCGCGTACTTTGCGAGAAGTGGGATTCCACAACCCTCAATCCCTCAGGATCTCGCTGTCCGCGCGCGAACGCGTGCGACATCCCTATAGCCACTTCGTGCCATCGCGCCCACACGAAAGTTGCTCAGTCACTAACAGCCTTATCAGTAATGAGAAGCCCGCGATCAATAATCGCGAACGCTTCGCGCAGTTGCTGCTCGTTGATGCAGAGCGGAGGGTTGGTGAAGAAAGTGTTCCAGCGGATGAAGGTGTAGAGGCCCTGCTCGCGGAAGAATCGGCCGAGGGCGGCCATCTCGTCGGAGGTGCCGTTGAACGGGGCCATGGGCTGGCGCGTTTTGCGGCTGCGAATGAGTTCGACGATGCCGAACAGGCCGATCGACCGCACCGCTCCCACCGACGGATGCCGGGCCTGCAACTCCGCTCCCAGCTCTTTGAGGATCGCGCCCATTTTTTTCGCGTTGTCGATCAGCCCATCTTCTTCATACACGCGAATGGTCGCGAGCGCCGCCGCGCATCCCATGGGATGGCTGTTGTAGGTGAGCCCGCCGTAAAAGACTTTATCTTGGAAGTGGTGGGCGATGTGATGCCGCATTCCAACCGCGCCAAGCGGCAGATAGCTGGCAGTCAATCCCTTGGCCATGCAAAGCAGATCGGGAACAACCTTCCAATGATCGACCGCGAACCACGCGCCGGTTCGTCCGAAGCCGGACATGACTTCATCGGCAATCATCACGATTCCATATTTGTCGCAGAGCTTGCGCACGCCTTCGAGATATCCATCGGGAGGAATGAGAACGCCGTTCGTTCCAGTCACCGGCTCGAGAATGAACGCAGCAATAGTTTGCGGCCCTTCGAGCTGAATCGTCTCCTCGATCATGGCGAGAGAAGACTCGGCGGATTCCCATCCACGCTCGATGCCGTGATAAGGATCGAGCACGTGCACCACGCCCGGAATGCCAGGTTCCGCGGCCCATCTGCGGGGATCGCCGGTAAGGCTGATCGCGCCCGCGGTCGCGCCGTGATAGGAGCGATAGCGCGCGATGATCTTGTGGCGTCCGGTGAAGAAGCGCGCGAGCTTGATGGCATTCTCGTTGGCATCGGCTCCGCCGTTGGTGAAGAAGAAGGTGTCGATATCGCCGGGCGTGATTTCGGCCAGCTTCGCGCCGAGGCGCGCGCGAACTTCGGTAGCCATGAACGGATTCGCATAAGCGAGCGTGGCAGCTTGATCGGCGATGGCTTGAATGACGCGCGGGTCGCCGTGTCCGATGTTGACGGACATGAGCTGCGAGTTGAAGTCGATGAAGCGCTTCCCTTCCGGCGTGTAGAAGTAAATTCCCTTGGCGCTGGCAACGGGAATGGGATCGACCTTCGACTGCGCGGACCACTCGTAGAGCGTGTGCTTGCGCGAGAGATCGACGATTTCTTTGCCGGACATGGAAGCAGTTTCAGTGATTGTGGTCATGGAATCCTCAGTGTTGCATGCGAGAGCATCGCAAATTATTGAGCGACTGAGCGATCAGGTGATTTGGCAATTGAAAAACGCTACAGCGCTAAAGTCGTCTCGGGCTTTGATTGATTTCCAATCGCCCGATGACTCAATCACTCAATCGCTCAATCCTAGAACTTCCGGCTGTGCTCTTTGGCCCAGCGTTCGACTACTACTTTCTTGTCGGTATAGAACTCGATGGCGTCGCGGCCCTGGCCGTGGAGATCGCCGAAGAAGCTGTTCTTCCATCCGCTGAAGGGAAAATAGGCCATGGGCGCGGCGACTCCAATGTTGATGCCGATATTTCCTGCAGGCGCTTCATAACGGAAGCGGCGCGCGGCGGATCCGCTCGATGTGAAGAGCGACGCCTGATTGCCGTAGGCGCTGCGTTCGAGGAAGGCAAGCGCTTCGTCCATGTTGTCGGCGTGAACCAGGCTTAGGACTGGACCGAAGATTTCCGTGTCCGCAAGATCGCTTGTCGCGGGAACGTTGTCGAGAATGGTGGGATTCACGAAGTTGCCGGATTCGTATTTCGGGATTTTCGAATTGCGTCCGTCGAGGAGAACTTTTGCACCCTGCTTTTCTCCGACGCCGATGAGCGATTCAACGCGCTCTTTACTCTGCTGCGTGATCACCGGTCCCATCTGCACGCCTTCTTCTAGCCCGTTGCCGACTTTGAGTTTGGAAGCGGCATCGGCAATCGAATCGCGGAAAGTTTTCTGCGCTTCGCCGATCGTGACCGCAACGGAAACGGCGAGACAGCGCTGGCCGGCGCATCCGAAGGCGCTGTCGCTGATGATCTGCGTGGCCATGGGCATGTCGGCATCGGGCAACACGACTACGTGATTCTTCGCTCCTCCCTGGCACTGGCAACGCTTGCCTTTTTCTCCGGAGCGCGCATAGATGTAGCGCGCGACTGGAGTCGATCCGACGAAGCTGATGGCGCGGACTTTGGGATGATCGATGAGTGCATCGACAACGGCTTTGCCGCCATTAACGAGGCTCAGTACGCCTTTGGGCAGTCCGGTTTTTTCGAGAAGTTCATAAACGTAGCGCATGGTGAGCGGCACGCGCTCGCTGGGCTTGAGGATGAATGTGTTGCCGGTCGCGATGGCGTAGGGCAGATACCAGAACGCGATCATGCCGGGAAAATTGAACGGGACAATGGCAGCGGTGACGCCGAGCGGCTGCCGGATCATCATTTCGTCGATGCCGCGTGCAACATCTTCGAGGTTGTAGCCTTGCATCATCATCGGAATGCCGCAGGCAACCTCAACGTTCTCGATGGCGCGGCGCATTTCGGCTTTGGCTTCGGTGAAGGTCTTGCCGTTTTCCTGAGTGATGATGCGAGCAATGTCGTTGATGTGATCTTCGAGCAACGTCTTCAGCTTGAAGAGCGGCTGGATGCGGTCTTCGGGCGGAGTGCGTCGCCATTCGGGAAATGCAGCAGCCGCGGCGTCAATGGCCTGATTCACTTCGGCGGCTTCAGCGAGCGGAACTTGAGCCAAAGTTTCGCCGGTGGCGGGATTGACCACATCGCGCCATTCGGAGGCGGAAGAGTCGGTCCATCGGCCGTTGATGTAGTTGGTGAGGCGAATGACTGGAGGTGCTGCAACTGCCATGACTGTGCCCTCTGCTGTCGCGAAGATTAACTTTGATTATTAAAGATTATTACACCAACTGCGCCACAGCGCCCTTCTTATCGCAAACCGCAGCCAGCGCCGATTCCAGCACATCCAGGCCTTCGTCCATTTGCTCGTCGGTGGCGACCAGCGGGACCAGGATGCGGATCACGTTCGAGTATGAACCGGCCGTAATCGTGATGAGGCCGTGTTCGTAGCAATACTGCGTGATCTGCTTGGTTTCTTCCGCTGCCGGAGCTTTCGTCTCCTGCGATTTCACGAGTTCGATGGCCTGCATGCCGCCGAGGCCGCGCACATCGCCTACGATGTGCCAACGGCGCTGCCATTCGCGGGCACGGCGCTGAAAGCGGTCTCCTAGTTCGTTGGCGCGCGCGAGTAAATTTTCTTTCTCGAACAAATCGAGAACAGCTAGAGCCGCCGCGCATGAAAGCGGATTGCCGGCGAAGGTTCCGCCAAGTCCGCCGGGAGCGGGCGCGTCCATGATTTCTGTGCGGCCTGTTATCGCAGCAAGCGGCAATCCTCCGCCCATCGATTTTGCGGTCACGATGAGATCGGGTTCCATGCCGTAACGTTCGCTGGCAAACATAGTGCCCGTGCGTCCGAAGCCGGATTGAATTTCGTCAGCAATAAAGAGGATGCCATGCTTGTGGCAGAGATCGATGAGAACTTTGAAGTAGTCAGGTGGCGGGGCGATAAAGCCGCCTTCACCCATCACCGGCTCGGCGATTACGGCGGCGACTTCCTCGTTGGCAACGACGCGCTTAAAAGTATCTTCGAGATGCCGCGCACAATAAAGATCGCAGGAAGGATATTTCAGGTTGTAGGAACAGCGATAGCAATACGCAAAGGGAACGCGGGAAACCTCGCCGGGAAACGGCGCAAAACCAGCTTTGTACGGATGAGTCTTGCTGGTGAGCGCAAGAGTCATCATGGTGCGGCCGTGGAAAGCGTCTTCGAAGGCGATGATTCCCGGGCGCTTGGTATAGGCGCGGGCGATCTTCACTGCATTCTCGACGGCCTCAGCGCCGCTGTTGACAAAGAGAGTCTTCTTGGAAAATTTTCCAGGTGTGACTTCGTTCATGCGCTCGGCAAGTTTGACATAGCTTTCGTAGGGCGTGACCTGAACGCAGGTGTGAAGAAATTTATCGAGCTGTTCGCGGACAGCCTCGACAACCGGTTCCTGTCGATGACCAGCATTGGCACAGCCGATGCCTCCAGCAAAATCGATGTAGCGGTTGCCGTCTACGTCTTCGAGCCATGCGTCTTCGGCCTTCGCGACGTAGATTGGCGTGCCGTGAGAAAGGCCGCGGGGCACAGCTTGCGAGCGGCGCTCGGAGAGCGCGCGTGATTTTGGGCCTGGAATGGGCGTGTTGATTCGAATCGTACTCATGTTAGTTTCTCGTGAGAATCCCATGAATCAACCGCGAGGATGATTAGGGTATAGGGGTCCTTCGACTGCGGTTGATCTTCGCGCTTGGGCGCGAAGATCAGTCCTCGCTCAGGATGACAAGGCTGAGGAGATTCTTTCATCAATACCAGCCGATTGGGGCTTCGTTCAGATTGATGTAGACCTGCTTGGTCTCTAGATATTCTTCGATGCCCCAGGGGCCGAGTTCGCGGCCGAAGCCGGATTGTTTGTATCCGCCCCAAGGGGCTTCGACATAAGTTGGTTGCATGTGATTCACCCAGACGACGCCTGAGCGCAGAGCTTTCACGCAACGCATCGCTTTGAAAATATCGCGGGTCCAGACGGCGGCAGCTAATCCATAAGGAGAATCATTGGCGATTTTGAGCGCGTCTTTTTCGTCGTCGAATGGAATCACTGCGGCGACGGGGCCGAAGATTTCTTCGCGGGCGATGCGTGCCGAGTTGGTGACGTCGGAAAAAATCGTAGGCTGAACGTAATAACCTTTGCCGATTTTTTCGGGGCGTCCGCCGCCGGAAGCAAGCTTCGCTTCTTTTTTCCCGATTTCGATGTATTCGTTGACGCGGTCATATTGATCTTTGCTGACGAGCGGGCCCATCTTGGTTTCGCGGTCGAGTGGCGGACCGAGTTTGATTTTCTTGGCTTTCTCGGTCATGGCTTCGACGAAATTTTTATAGATCGATTTCTGCACCAGAATGCGGCTTCCGGCGGAACAGACTTCGCCTTGATTGATGAAGACGCCGAAGAGCGCGCCGTCGATGGCAGCCTCGAAATCGGCATCGGCGAAGAAAATGTTGGGCGACTTGCCGCCGAGTTCGAGCGTGACGCGCTTCACGGTATCAGCGGCTTGTTTCACGATGATCTTGCCGACCGCAGCGCTGCCGGTGAATGCGATCTTATTCACATCCGAATGCTGAACGAGCGGAGCGCCGCAAGTTTCTCCGAAGCCGGTGACTATATTGACCACGCCGGGGGGTAGACCGCAATCGGCAAAATAGTTAGCGAATTCGAGAGCTGTCAAAGGAGTTTGCTCGGCGGGCTTGAGAACGCAGGTGCAGCCGGCGGCGATTGCCGGCGCCAGCTTCCAGGCGGCCATCAGAAGTGGATAGTTCCAGGGGATGATTTGTCCGGCAACGCCGACTGGCTCTTTGAGCGAAAGGGACATAGCATTGTCGGGGACTGGATTTACATAGCCGACAACTTTGGTCGCGAGGCCGCCGTAGTATTCAAAGCAGGTGGCAGCGTCGTTGATGTCGAATTCGGCTTCGACAATGGGCTTGCCGGTGTTGCGGCATTCGAGTTCAGCAAGAGCTGCTAGATTGGCGCGGATTTCTTCGGAGAGGCGGAAGAGGACGCGACCGCGCTCCTGCGCAGTGGTGCTCGCCCACGGGCCTTCTTCGAACGCGGCTTTGGCTGCGGCAACGGCACGGTTCACATCGTCGGGGCCGGCGTCGGGGACCTGGGCGATTATTTCTTCCGTGGAGGGATCGTAGACGGGAAAGGTCTTTGCGGACTTGCTCGCGACCCACTCGCCGTTGATATACATCTGATAAGTGCGAACGTCTTTGGGGACGTCGGTTGTGATTCCGCCGGGCATTTTGTTTCTACCTCCTGGTACCTCAGGGGCTAAAGCCCCAAATTTGCCAGTCGCCTAACGGCACGACTGAAGTCGTGCCCTGATACGAACCCTTCAAACTACAAGCGAGTGTCGCTCGCCGGGACGGCAGGGATAGCTGCCCCTACAAGAATCTGCTGCGGTGCTTTATTGCGACCGTAGACGAAGAAAAAGAATGCGGCTAGCGCCAGAAAGAACAACGTAAATCCGAACATCTTCGCCTCATATTTCCATACGGAAGTGATTTGTTTGGCGGGGAAAAAGGCCAACACGATTCCTAGGGACGTAGTCAGAAATCCACACGAGCCCGCAAACATCAGCGTGCCGCGCCCGTAACGTCCGTTGCCGAGATCTTTCTTGCGAGCAAATCGCAGCAGCGCGGCGAACATATAAAGGAACGGAACCAACTGCAGGACTACGGCGAGAGACAGCATCGTCTGAAACGTTTCCTGAACGCCGCCGGAGGCATAGAAATTGATGACGATCAATATAAGAGAAACCACAGCCTGAACGATCAGCGCGGCATACGGAGTTTTATATTTCGGATGCACATTTCCCAACCACGACGGCATGTAGGAATCGAGGCCAGCCACAAACGGAATTCGCGCCGAGCCTCCCATCCATGCCGAGCCGATGCCGGCGATGGAAAGGCTCAGCATCAGTGCAAACGGCGTGATAATCCAGGCCACGCCGACTTTGCCGGCCATGTGGCTGACGGCTTGTACAATTCCCTGGAGCACGCTGATGTCGTTTTTGCCAATCGCAACCAGCAGGGTCAAAGTTGCGCCGATGTAGAGTGCGCCCGATAGTACGCCACCCCAGGCGACTGCGCCGGGTAAAGTCTTTTGCGGATCCTTAATCTCGTCGCCCATCACTGATGCGAGTTCGAGTCCAACGAGCCCGAAGCAGATCACTCCGAAGGAATTGAGAACGAACCACGGGTCGTGCGGAACGCGAAAATCCGCCGTGGTCACCGTTGTTCCGAAGCGCGACCACACGGTCACGCCTAATCCGATGAGAACAGCGGCAGCCAGAAATGTACCGATGGCGCCGAGGTTGTTGAGCCACTTCCCAACTCCCAGGCCAACAATGTTGAGAATGGTGAGGACCGCCAGCAATAGTAAGGAGGCGGCCATAGCGAAAGTTTTGTTATCCGCCAGACCGGCATGGCCCGGGCCCATCGCAAAGACGGAGACACCGACGAAGTAGAGCATGACCGTCGGCACATAGAGCATGTTGTTGGTCCAGTAGCACCAACCGGAGAGAAATCCGTGGAAGTCGCCGAAGACTTCTTTCGCCCAAAGATAGACACCGCCTTCGCCGGGATAACGGTGGGCAAGTTCGATTACGGCGATGCCTTGCGGCCAGAAGAAAAGAAGAAGAGAGATGATCCAGAGCCAGATGGTGACGCCGCCGTTGGCCGCGATGGACGGGACTACGTTTAGGTTGAAGACGGCGACTACGAAGAGGAGGACTAGATCGCGGCGTCCGAGGGCGCGGATCAGGTGGGACTGGGTGGCGGGTTGGGTGGTGGTGGACAATTTCGTTTTGGCTGCGGGACAGCAGGTTCCTCACCGGGCTTTTCGCCCAGTTCGGAATGACAAAGTTTATTCTTGCTGCCTGCTTTTGTTTCTGCACAGCAGGGACAGCCGAGCGCGGCTGTCCCCACATGTGCATTTCTGATCTACACGTTTAGTGCGCGGCCAACATTGGTTGACCTGCGCGTTCTTGCTGCGCTTTCGCTAACGATTCCGCGATGTCGGCGAAGGCAGATAGATGCTTGTCTATATCTGCTTCCGTGTGCTGGACAGAAATCGTCCATTGCTCATCCCACCAATAGGGCTGGGCCATCACGCCGCGGTTGACCATGGCGAACCAGTAGTGGCGCCAGAGGTCGATATCAATCGTGGTCCAGTCGCGGTAGTTGCGAATTTCCTTGGGATAAAACATCAGCGCGCCGTTGGCTCCGGCTTGCGCGATGTAGGCTTGCAGACCAACTTTCGCGATGGTCTTGCGATATCCGTCGGCGAGTTTCTTGCCGAGTTTATCGACGTGCGCGTAGTTGTCGCGGGTGAGGACTTCGCGGAACGTTGCGAGGCCTGCCGCCATCGACACCGGGTTCGTGTTGTAAGTGCCGCCGTGGAAGACCTTGTGTTGCGAGATGAGATCCATGACGTCCTTGCTGGCACCGAATGCGGCCAGCGGGAAACCGCCGCCGATCGATTTGGCGAGGCAGATCATATCGGGCTTCACGTTGAAGTATTCGCTGGCGCCGCCCCAGCCGAGCTTGGCTCCGGTTTTTACTTCGTCGAAGATCAGGAGCGCGCCATATTTCGTGGCGAGGTCGCGAAGGCCTTTCAGGAAGCCGGGTTGCGGAATGCAGAGGCCGACGTTCATGAGAATCGGTTCAAGAATAATCGCGGCAATCTCGCCGGGATTTTCCTTGAAGCGGCGCTCGACCGTGGCGAGATCGTTGAAGGTGGCTATCTTCACATTCGCGATTGCGGATTTCGGCACGCCGAGGCCGCCGGTAACGGATACCGGGTTATCGATGTCGCCGAACTCCGGTGCATGCGGCTTTACGCTGACCAGAGCGGAATCGTGCAGACCGTGGTAAGCGCCTTCGAACTTAATGATCTTGTCGCGGCCGGTGGCGGCACGAGCCAGGCGGATGGCATGCATCGTCGCTTCGGTGCCGCTGTTGCCGAAGCGGACCATCTCAATCGGAAAGCGCTTGCAGATTTCCTCGGCGAGTTCCCATTCCATGTCATGCGGCATGCCGTACATGGTGCCCGTGGAAAGCCGTTTCTCAACGGCTTTCATGACTGCGGGATGGCAGTGTCCAGCCATGAGCGCGCCGAAAGTAAGGTTGTGGTCGATGTATTCGTTGCCATCGAGATCGCGGAACTTGCTGCCGCTCGCTTCTTTCACGAAGATGGGCCAGGGATCATAGTGGCGATAGTTGCTGGCTACGCCGAGAGGAATGCGTTTGAGGTTTTTCTTGTGGGCTTCGGCGGATTTAGGGGTACGGCGCTCGAACGTGTCGAGCTCCTTCTGCAGATCGGGATACATCGGATTACTCCGGGATATGTCAGGCCGACGTCACTGTGTGAGCGGGCCATTAGAATGCCGGGCGGCAGAACCGCCTGGGGTGGTAGATACATATATTTTACACGGCGAACTAAAAGTAAAACTTAAGGGCAAATTGCACTGCACGCGGGTCACGCGCCTGCTGCACCTGGCCGAACGTGGTGTCGCTGAAGTTGCCGTCCGGGTTCACAAACTCGGTTTTGTTGAACAGATTGAAAATGTCGGCGCGGAACTGGAAGTATCTCGCTTCTGTAAAGCGAGATCCTCTTGGAGAAGGTAACGTCCCACTGATTCTCCCCCGGACCGCAACAAATGGAACGCGGCGTGGTGGAGAAAGATCCGAGAGGCGGATCCGAGAATTGAGCCGGATTGAGATAGAGGTTGCCGTTCTTCTTGGGATTAAGAATTTGCAGCGGACCGGTTTGCTGCGGCGCATCGGCGCTCAAGAAGAACAAGCTGCTGATAAGTTCGTTATCATCCTGCGTCTGAATACGGATGGGGAAACCGCTCTGAAACTGGATGATTCCAGACATCGCCCAGTCATCCAGAAGAACGCGTTTGAAGCCGTTGAATTTCTGAACTGGAAATTCCCAGTAATAGTTGAGGACAAAGCGCTGCGCCGAATTGAAGAGCGAGAGCGCGCGGCTGGCTTTGTAGTCGAAGGGATTGACGGTCTCTTCAAAGCTGGAAGCCCAGTCCAGAGACTTGCTCCAGGTATAGGCAGCCTGCAGTTGAAGTCCATGAGAGAAACGCTTCTCCACGCTGGCCTGAAGCGAGTTGTAGGCGGCAGCAGCAATAGTGTCTTCAGCGAAGATGTTGGTGAAGACGGGAACGCCGTCAGCCGGGCATCCATTGCCTGGGCCACCGGTGACGGGGTTGCAATTGGGTGAAGAATAAGGACGCAAGCCTACAAAGTTCAGCGTCTGCCCGGCAGCCGCAATCGTGCCTCCGGTGGGTAAATGGAATCCGTTGGGCAAGAGATTCGGCGAATTACTCGCAGGAAGGGTGACGGTGAATTGATCATCTTCAAGGAACTGGCCGCAGCTTGCCTGCGAGCCGTAAGAGGTCACACTATTCGGGTTATTGTTGGCGAGGGCGATTATGTCCAGGCAACTTTGTGGATTCGCGGGATTGATATCATGCGAGGCCAGCAAGCGATGTCCCTGCGACCCTACGTACCCGAGCTGAAAGACCACATTCCGCGCCAGTTCCTGCTGGAAATTTAAGTTGTACTGAGCCGTATATTGGGTGCGCATGTGCGGCTGGAAATCCCCGTACAGGAGCATGGGACGAAAGGATGCCCAATCCTGCGCGGTCCCCGGCTTCGGGCTGAGGATTCCGGTGAACGGATTTGGACTGACGCTACCGCTTTGCGAAATGAAAGGAGTGTTCAGAAATGTTGCAGGCAGGAATGTACTGCCGCCGAAAGGAGGTTCGGCTCCGAACTGTTCGAGAACCAGTTGCTCCATGGGATTGTAGAAGAGGCCCCAACCTCCACGGATGGTGGTCTTGGGATTGGGGCTGTAGGCCAGCCCAATGCGCGGCGCGAAAGCTTTGTAATAAGTCTGAGTAAGTCCCGCGGGAATGCCGGAATCTCCGGGAACAACCAGCCCCGTGGGTTGCACGCCCGCAGCCGCGCAGTTGCTGGCCCCGAGAGCGGACTGCTCGCCGGCGGTTAACACGCAAGGATAAACGGCTGAGTTTTGGCCCGGGCGAAAAGTTTGAACGTGGTGTAAAGCATCGGCCAGAGGCGTATCCAACTCCCACCGAATTCCGTAGTTCATGGTCAGGGAAGGTTTGATCTTCCAACTATCCTGGGCAAAGACGTAAACGCCGGTGTTGCGTATATCTTCCCGCTGGGCGGAGCCTTGCGTGTAGCTGTCGTCCAGGCCGAGTAAATAGCCGGGATAATTATCATTGTAGAAGACGGAATTTTCGGTCGTGCTGTTGAAAGTGTATTCGCCACTGACGTTGTAATAGAGCGTCTGATCGAACTGGGCCCGGCGCACATCCGCTCCAAACTTGAAGGTGTGATTGCCCTTGACCCAGGTCAGACTGTCGGTCACCATGTAGGAGTTCCCTACCTGCGGCAGTTCGCCTTCCCAGCCGTTGCCGATGGCAAAACCGCCGGATACACCGATGAACGGAACACCTTGGCGATTTGCAGGCAAGCCGGTGGTGATGCCGTATTGCGGGCTCGTTGCCGGCAACCCCGCTGCCAACAGGTCGGCCTGAATGGAAACTCCGGGAAGGTTTGAATCCGAGATGCCGTTAAAGCAAACCGCCTGCGCTGTGGGAGAGGAGCAGGAATCTTGCACGAGGTTTGTGCTTTGCGGATGCTGGAAGGTCAACTGGCCTTCGCGCATATAAGTGACGCGGGCTTCGTTGATTAGGGAATTGGAAATTGTCCAAGTATGGCTGGGATTGTACTGCTGATAGCGGGAGCCTACATTGGCGCCAAAGCCGGGAATGTTCGCGCCTGAAGCCTGGAAATCGTAGAAGGGCTGGAAATTCGCGTCGTTGGTGAAGTAGTAATAGAAGCTGAAATTCTGCTTGTCGTTGATGCGGTGGTCGAAGCGAATGGTGAATTGATTCTGCGTGTCAGCACTGACCGGTACAGCTTGATAAAGGCCGCCAGCACGATTCGCGGCGGGCACGAAGCGCAGCATATTGATTGCGACTGGGTCCTGACATGAGGTCGGAATGGTTGCATTGCCGTTCGCGTCGGTGGGGAATATCGCTCCGGTCCCAGGGAGGCCGCCCCAAGGTGCGCCTGCCGCGGGGATCGCACCGCCAGCGGCCGTAATAGCCGCCGTACAGCCCGGCCTTCCGTTCAGAGCATCGGCTGTGAACTGATCGGTGATGCCACCCCCGAACCCACCGCCCGTAAATACACCGGATCGCTCCGCCGGAGTGGGCACAATCACCGTCTGGCCGGAGATGCCCTGCCGCAAGCGCCTGCCTTCGTAAGACACAAAAAAGAAAGTGCGGTCTTTCTTAATGGGACCACCGAAAGTCCCGCCGAACTGATTCTGATTCTCCTGCGGCTTGATGGTATTGAAGTATCCCTGCGCGTTCAGAACCGTGTTGCGAAAATATTCGTAGATGTCGCCGTGCCACTGATTCGTTCCCGACTTTGTAATTACGTTCACCACCGCGCCGGAGTTGCGGCCATACTCGGCGTCGAAGGTGTTGCTGATGACGCGGAATTCCTCGATGGCGTCAGGCGTGGGCTGAATGGTCGGCAGGTTAGCGAACTGGTCGTTGGCATCGCCGCCATTGACGCTGAAATTGTTGGCGCGCCCGCGCCCACCGTTGACCGAAACCGCTCCCGCGTCATCGCTGCCATAAAAAGTTCCGCCGCTCGAACCTAACTGCGATTGCACGCCGGGTTGCAGCTGCAGGAATTGATAGGTGTCGCGGGCATTCAGCGGCAACTCATTCACCGAGCGGTTGTTCACAACCGCGCCCAGCTGGGTGCTGGTGGTGTCAACCAGCGGCGCTTCAGAGGTAACGTCAACAACCTCCTGAGTTCCGCCGAGTTGCATGGTCATATTAAGAGTGATGACCTGATTGACGTCGAGCGCAATGCTCTTGCGAACGTCTTTCTTAAATCCGCTCAATTCGAAAGTGAGGGTATAGGTTCCGACTGGAAGATCCGGAAAGCCATAGTCGCCGCTGCCGCTGCTCTGCGTGTCCCGGGCCACTCCGGTAGCTTCATTCACGGCGACAACTCTCACGCCGCCCAGCACAGCGCCGGAGGGATCGGCGACGCGGCCGAGGATGCGGCCGCCAGTACCTTGCGCGGAAAGCAAGGTGGGGACGATGAGAGAAATCGCGATGACAAGGCAAACCGTTTGCAGACACATCGTGAACCAGCGGGCTCGCAGTGACGGCATGGAACCTCCAACATTTTTGGCAGAAATTTTCTTGAAAACGACAGCTTGTGTGCAGCCGCAACCTTGCTATAATCCCGCAAGGTTAGAGAAGCAGGTGGCGCGCTGTCAAGGATAAAAAAAACGCTGCCATGCATAGAAAAATCCTATTCAACAATTCTTATTAGCGACCGCAGGTCATGAATACGAGCTCGGAAGGTTATCTGAAGATCGGAGATGTGGCGCGGCGGGTGGGCGTGTCGCCGTCCGTGATCCGCTCATGGGAGAGCCTGGGGCTGGCGCGGCCGCGGCGCACCGAGAGCAAGTACCGGCTCTACACGGCCGATGACGTCAAGCTGCTGAAGCGGGCGCGATTCTTGCGGAAAGAACGCGGGATGAACGCGCCGGCGATTGTGGAATTGCTGCGGCGGGAAGGCCGAGCACGTCCGGCGGCGGATGGGAGCGCTGGGGCGATTGGCTCACATTTGAGAAAGCTGCGCGCGAAGCGGGGGCTTTCGCTGGCGCAGGTGGCGCGAGCGGTCGGCATCTCGGTCGGCTTCCTGAGTGCGTTGGAGCGGTCACAGATGAGCGGGTCGGTAGGAACGCTGCGCAAGCTCGCGCGGTTTTATAAAACCAACATTCTGGATTTTTTCGACGCGAATGGGGCGCGCAGCCGGCAAGTTCGTCCGAAAGAGAGAAAAGTTTTGGAGGCCGGCCCTGGCGTACACATGGAGCTGCTGGCCTGGGGGAACACGGTGATGGAACCGCATCTATTTCGCGTAGCGCCGGGAGCTGGCAGCGGCGACTCCTACACGCACGAAGGAGAAGAGTTTCTCTACGTGCTGCGCGGCGAGCTGGCGATTACGGTGGAGAAAGAAGAATACCGGCTCAAGACCGGCGACAGTTTTTATTTTGAGAGTGCGACTCCGCATCATTGGAAAAATCCGCGGCGGGCGGAAACCTGGGTGTTGTGGGTGAATACGCCGCCGACGTTTTAGTTGCGCCCTGATGGAGGCACGATGAAAGCGCGATTATCGGTTCTGCTGGCGTTGCTGGCAGCAGTGATGTTCGGCGGTTCGTGCACAAAAAAAACTCCCACGCTGAATTTGCTGGTGTGGGAAGGTTATGCTGACCCCTCGTTCGTGAAGGCTTTTGAAGAGCAGCATCATTGCAAGGTTTCGGCCTCCTACATGGGATCGAGCGATGAACTGGTGGCCAAGCTGCGCGGCGGCAGCGCGGGGAACTATGACGTCATCTCGCCTTCGAGCGATGTAGCCACATCGATTGCGTCGGCGGGATTGGCGGCTCCACTGGATTTGTCGAAGCTTCCGAGCTATACACAACTCTCTCCGCAACTCACTTCCTTGCCACTCGTGCGCGTGAAGGGGCAGGTGTACGGGGTTCCGTTCATGTGGGGGCCGGACCCGCTGATTTATGACACTACCGTTTTTGCGCAACCTCCGGATAGCTGGAATGTGCTGTGGGATCCGAAGTACAAGGGAAGAATTTCCGTGTGGGACGATCTTTCGACGGTGTACATGGCGGCGCAGGTTCTGGGCTACGACAAACCCGATCCATCGCAGCTTTATAACTTGACCGATGAACAACTTGATGCGGTGAAGAAGAAGTTGCTCGAGTTGAAACCGAACGTGCGCAAGATGTGGTCGACCGGCGGGGAGCTGACGAATCTTTTTCAGAACCACGAAGTGGTTGCGGCTATGGGATGGCCGCTGATGACCAATCAACTGCGCAAGGTCAATTTCCCGGTGGGCGAGACGATTCCGAAGGAGAATACAACGGGATGGATCGATCACCTGATGATCACGGCGGGTAGCGAGAATAAAGACCTGGCCTACGAATTTCTTGAGTACATGATTGAGGCGCAGACGCAGAAGAAGGTGACGGACGTGACTGGATACACTCCGGCCAACCCGCAGGCGGCACAGTTGATGACGCCGGAAGAAGTGAAGAGTCTGCATCTGGATGATGTGGATAACTACCAGAAGCGGCTTTATTTCTGGCAGAACGTGCCGCGCCGCGCCAAGTACAACGAAATTTGGAACGAAGTGAAAGCGGCGCAGTAGAGCGGCTTCGGGTTGCGGGCTTCGCTCTCAGGCTTCGGCTTGATTAAAAGACTGGTGAAAACTTTTGGGGTCAATAACGAAAACTGAGATCGGCGTCGCGGCGACCGCGTCCATTGCGGGGCGCGCGCCTTTGCTCAGAATTCAGAACATCGCGAAGAGTTTTGGGAAGAATGCCGTGCTGCGGGATATTTCCCTCGATGTGGCGGAGGGAGAATTTCTTACCATCCTCGGCGAAAGCGGGTCGGGGAAGACGACGCTGCTGCGAATCATTGCAGGCTTTGAGACCGCGAGTGCAGGCGAAGTGTGGATGGGGGACGAGCGATTGGATCGCCAGCCACCTTACCGTCGCCGCGTGAATACGGTGTTCCAGCATTATGCCCTGTTTCCTCACCTCACCGTGGAACAGAACGTAGCTTACGGATTGCGCGTGGCAAAAAGGCCCGAGGCGGAGATTGCATCGCGCGTGTCGGAAGCGCTGGAAAAAGTAAAGATGTCGACGTATGCAAAATCGAAGCCGTCGAAAATCAGCGGAGGGCAGCAGCAGAGAGTTGCGCTGGCGCGGGCACTGGTAAATCGTCCGCGGCTGTTGTTGCTGGATGAGCCGCTTTCCGCGCTGGACGCGAATTTGAGACGGCAGATGCAGGTGGAGCTGAAATCGCTGCAGCGCGAGGTAGGCATTTCATTCATCTTCGTCACGCACGATCAGGAAGAAGCGATGGTGATGTCGGACCGGATTGCGCTGCTGCGTTCAGGTGAGCTCGAGCAAGTGGCGACGCCGCGGGAAATTTATGGCCGGCCCGCAACCGCATACGCGGCGCAGTTTATTGGACACACGAATCTGTTGAAGGGCGAAGTACGCGCGGGGGTGGTGCGCTGCGGTTTGCTGACTTGGCCGGCGGCTTTGCCAGATGGCTCGGCGCTGTTTTCGTTGCGACCGGAAAATATTTATCTGACGCCGCCGAGTGCAGCGATTTCAAGCAGCGTGCGGACTCGCGGAAAAGTTCGCCATCAGGCATTTCATGGAGCAACGGAGCTGATTCGCGTGGAATGCGGGGACGGGATGGTGCTTGTGGTAAGGACTCCAGGCAGCGCCGGAATGCTGGACGAGGTCGAATTGGAGTTTTCTCCTGCGGATGCTGTTCTGGTGCGCGAGTCTCCGGAAAGAATCTAAATGTTTTCTCGAGCCTACAAAGCGGCGGTCACGTTGCCTCCACTCCTGTGGGTGACGGTGTTTCTGCTGCTGCCGTATTTGCTGATGTTCTGTTACAGCTTCTGGTCAGTGTCGGAATCGCAAACGATCGTGCACTCCTGGAATTTTTCGAATTACGTGCAACTGCTGCGAGTCGATGTTTATTGGCAGACGTTGTTGCGCTCGATGTGGATTGCCGCGCGGGTGACGATCTTCTCGTTGGTGCTTGGATATCCGCTCGCATATTTTCTTTCCTTTTACGCAGGAAGAAAGAAAGATCTGCTGTATCAGTTGGTGATCATCCCGCTGTGGGTGAGCTACCTCGTGCGGGCGTATGCGTGGAAGACGATTCTGGGCTCGGAGGGCGTGCTGAACACTCTGCTGCAGTACGTCCACCTGACGAAGCATCCGTTGGAGTTCCTACTGTACAGTCCGTTTGCGGTGGTGTTGACGCTGACACATATCTACACGCCATTTACGTTCTTGCCGATCTATGCGGCGCTCGAACATATTCCGCGCAATCTGGTGGAAGCGTCAAACGACCTGGGTGCAACTCCAGGGCAAACATTCTGGAAGGTGATTTTTCCACTCTCGATACCGGGTGTAGTGGCAGGAGCAACGTTTGCCTTCGTGCTGAGTCTGGGAGATTTCCTTGCGCCTCTGCTGCTGGGCGGCCCCAGCGGAATCATGATCTCGAACATCGTAGTCAGCTTGTTCGGCGCGGCTTATAACTGGCCGCTGGGCGCGGCAATTTCGTTCTGCATGCTACTGCTGGTGGTGAGCCTGCTGTTTTTCTCCGAGCGGCTGGAAAAGAAATGGAGCTTCTCGTGAGCGAGACGAAACTTGTTTCCGGCTCACGCTGGTTGCTGGGCCATGCTGTCGCGGTATTTGCATTTCTCTATTTGCCGATCGCCGTCCTTATTCTTTATTCGTTCAATGGAGAAGGCGTGGGCGGATTCCCGCCGCATCATCTCACGCTCGAATGGTATCGCACGCTTTTTGCAGACGGCCCCATCTGGGATTCGGTGCTCAACAGTTTGCAGGTGGCGCTGGCGGCGATGGTGATTGCGCTGACCTTCGGAGTGCCTGCGGCGCTCGCACTAGAGCGAGCACAATTCCCGGGGAAGGCTCTGTTTCGGCGATTGGTGCTTTTGCCGCTCATCCTGCCAGGCATTATCACGGGCCTCTCGCTGCTCATGCTGTTCAATGTGATGGGAACGAAGCTCAGCCTGATGACGATTGTGCTGGGGCACGGAACAGCGCTGATCTCGGTGGCGACAACGGAAGTGTTCGCTGGACTGCAGAAGCTCGACCGCGCTCAGGAAGAGGCTTCTCTCGATCTGGGTGCGAATTATTGGCAAACATTCTGGCGAGTCACGGTTCCGAATCTGAAGCTGCCGATTATCGGGGCGGCGCTGCTCATCTTTACGCTGTCGATGGATGAGATCGCAGTCAGCTTTTTTCTGATCGGCCGCGATAACACGTTGCCACTGGAAATCTGGGGACGGCTGCGCCGCGGCATCACGCCGGAGATTAATGCAGTGTCGACGATCATTTTTGTCTTTTCGCTGGTGGCAATTGTGTTCTGGTACCGCTTGCGCATGCGCGGCGAGAGTGCTGCGGAAGGAGGAACGAGATGAGTGCAAATCGCAGGGACTTCATCAAGTTTGTAGTCGCGGGAGCGGTGACGGCGGGGTGTCCAATCGATCTATCGTTGGTGGCGGCGCAAACTCAGAAAGATGACGCGCAGAAAAATCACGGCGCGGATGTGGACGGCGAGGATAACCGCATCTGCCATCAAGTGCGTGACGGCAAAGTGTTCACGCGGCCTCCCGCTTCGGCGCGGCATGACGTAGTAATTGTGGGCGGCGGCGTGAGCGGATTGACGGCAGCTTATCGTTTGCGGCATCGCGATTTCTTGTTGCTGGAAAAAGAGCCGCACTGGGGCGGCAACGCCTATGAGATGGAATATGAAGGCAGCATCTACGGCACAGGATCAGCATTCTTAGTCAGGGATGAATACGCATATCCCTTTGCGAAGGAAATTGGCCTCGAGCCGCTGCCCATCAACAGTTCTGATGCGAGCATCATAAAAGGGGAGTTGATTCTCGATACCTGGGGCGACGGCCTCAGCAAGCTGCCATATCCTGCGCCGGTTCGCGAGAGCTTCAAGAAGTTCAAGAAAGAAATGCTGGCGATCGATGTAAAGAAACGTGACAAAGAACTTTTCGAGAAACCGTTTACAGATTTTCTGAAGGGATATCCGCCCGAGCTCAAGCAGTGGTGGGATTGCTTTGGGCCATCGAATTGGGGGGCCGCGAGCGAAAATACGGCGGCTGGTTTGGCAATCGAAACGTTGCAGGAGATGGGCGAGGAGAGCCGCACTGACGATCGTTACACCTGGCCCGGAGGGTTAGGCGCGATCACGAAAAAGCTCTCGGATATTTTGCAGTCGACGCACAAAGACCGCATGCAGACCGGCGCGACCACCGTGGCCGTGGTTTCCGAAAAAGATGAAGTGCAGGTGACTTACATGCTGGGCGGCGAGTTGAAAACGGTTGCGGCGAAGGCTGTGATCATGGCGACGCCCAAGTTCATCACGCGCCGCATCGTTGAGGGATTGCCGGACAAGCAGAGCGAGGCCATGCATCAGATTCGCTATATCCCGTATCCCGTGGTGAATCTGATTTTTGACAAGCCGGTGTTCAATCATGGATACGACACGTGGTGCCCCGGCAATACATTTACCGATATCGTGGTGGCTGATTGGGTCATTCAAAAGCAGCCGGGCTATCAGCAGAAATTCAACATTCTTAGTTGCTACACCCCGATGAAAGAAGAAGACCGCGGCTATTTGCTCAACGAAATCGGAGCGCGTAAAATTGCCGCCAACGTATTGCATGACTATCAGAAGCTGATGCCGGGATCGAACGTCGATCCGATCGAAGTGCATATTTACCGGCGCGGACATCCTTTGTATATGTCCACGCCTGGGCTGTACACGCAGGTTCAGCCGCTGGTACGGCAGCCTTTGGATCGCGTCTTCTTCGCCAACACGGATTCCGAAGGACCGGAATCGACCACCAATGCGGGAATCCATGCGGCACAACGGGCGGTGAAAGAAGCGGAGGCGCGGCTAGCGGGAAAGCCGGCGCCGAAGGAGCATGCGGTCGCTGGCTGAGCCGTTCGTTCTTGTCCTTTAATCCTACTGTCACAATCTCTTTCCAGCCACACACGTAAGTGCGATGTAATCTCCTGTGAAAGCGCCACCCATAGTAAAGTGATAGAGGGGCGTTTACAGCCGAACGGCTGTGTCCCCGATCAATCCGCACCATCAACAAAGGACAAACCATACTTTGAGTTTAAGCATTCGCAATATCGCCATCATCGCGCACGTGGACCATGGCAAGACCACGCTGGTCGATGCCATGCTGCAACAGAGCGGCACATTTCGCTCCAACGAGCACCACGTCGAACGCGTGATGGATTCGAACGAACTGGAGCGGGAGCGCGGCATCACGATTCTGGCCAAAAATACGGCAATCTTCTATCACGACGTGAAGATCAACATTGTCGATACGCCCGGCCACAGCGACTTTGGCGGTGAGGTGGAGCGCGCCCTGAAGATGGTGGATGGAGTGATGCTGCTGGTGGATGCCAGCGAAGGTCCGCTGCCGCAGACGCGCTACGTGCTGAGCAAAGCGCTGGAAGCGAAGATGCCGCCGATTGTCGTGATCAACAAGATCGACCGGCCGGATGCGCGTCCGCAGGAAGTGCTCAACGAAATTTACGATCTGTTCATCGACCTTGACGCGAAGGAAGATCAGCTCGACTTTCCGGTTCTGTATACAAATGCAAAAGCAGGGACGGCGTCGACGGACGCCAAGGTCGCCGGCGAAGATTTGCGGCCGCTGTTCGACGCGATCCTGAAGACGACTCCATTGCCCAAGGGAGACCCGACGGGCTCTTTGCAGATTCTGGTTGCGAACCTCGATTACAGCGACTACTTGGGACGGCTGGCCATTGCGCGCGTTTTTAGCGGAACGATGCACACCGGCGAAGACGTGGTGATCGCCAAGCTCGACGGTACGATGCAGAAAACCAAGATCACCAAACTGTTTTCTTTTGCGGGGCTGAAGCGGACGGATATTACGGAAACCGTGTTGGGCGACATTGTCGCGGTGGCGGGCGTGGAAGGAATTACGATTGGCGAGACCATCACCGACGCGGAAAATCCCGCGCCGCTGCCGCCGATCGTGATCGATGAACCGACCATTGCGATGACCTTCACGGTGAACAATTCTCCGTTCGCGGGACGCGAGGGAACGTATGTGACATCGCGAAATCTGCGGGAGCGGCTGGCGAAAGAACTGCTCACCAACGTTTCTCTGCGCGTGGAGGAGATGGGCACGACCGACTCATTCAAAGTGCTGGGCCGCGGTGAACTGCAGCTTTCGATCACCATCGAAATGATGCGGCGCGAAGGCTATGAGCTCATGGTGGGCAAGCCCGAGATTGTAACCAAGCGCGACAAAGAAACAGGCCGGCTGATGGAACCGGTGGAGCATCTCACCATCGATGTGCCGGAAGGCTTCGTAGGCGTGGTAATGGAGCAGTTGGGATCGCGCAAGGGCGAAGTCACCAACATGCACAACCACGGCTACGGGCGGGTTCGCATCGAGTTCCGCGTGCCCAGCCGCGGGTTGATCGGGCTGCGCAGCCAGTTGCTCACCGATACGCGCGGGACCATCGTGATGAATTCTTTGTTCGATGGATACACGGAGTGGCAAGGAGAAATTCCGCACCGGCTTACAGGAGCGTTGATCGCGGACCGGTCTGGGACTTCGACGGCTTACGCGCTTTGGGGACTGCAGGAGCGCGGCGAACTTTTCGTGGGACCGGGCGTGGAATTGTATGAAGGAATGATCATCGGCGAGAACGCGAAGGACGACGATCTCGACGTAAATGCGGTGCGCGAGAAGAAGCTCACCAACATGCGGGCTTCGACCGCTGACGAAGCGATTCGGCTGGTGCCGTTCCGGAATCTGAATCTTGAGCAGGCGATCGAGTTCATCGCGGATGATGAGTTCGTGGAAATCACTCCCAAGTCGCTGCGGCTGCGGAAGAAAATTCTGCAATCGAACAAGCGCAAGCGGGGCGCGATGGCAGAGGTCGAGGGATAAGGTCGGGGCGTAAATGAATTGGCGAATAAAACTTGTCGTGACGGCTTGGCTGATAGCGGCGATCGCCGGCGCGCCTTGGGTCCGGAATTTGATGCTTGGCGAATGGAAAGACTTGCATTCCCTTCCTGAGCTCTTAGTGTCCGTTGTTTTACTCCTCTGTACTGGCTCTTACTTTTTAGTGAGAGAGGCACGGAGGAATTCGAAGTAGCTCACTATCCAAAATCCGGTAGTAGGCAACTTCGCCTGTGGAGCCTAGAAGATTTAGTTGCTCTCTGGGAAGCCTACGAACAGCGGAGGGAGGAAAGAGCAGCGTGACAAAGATAGAAGATTGGCCGACGTGGTTGCAGTGGGCGGTCGCCGTTCCCAATGCCGTTATCTTGTTGACGCTCTTGAGATGGACTCCAAAGACAAAGAAAGGTTGGTACATCGCCGGGAGCCTCCTTGCCGTCGAAGCCATCTTCTTCATTTTTTTTCAAAACTGGAATTCAAAGTAGCCCACTACCCAAAATCCATTTTGACAAGCCCAAATTGACAAACCTGCTATACTTCTGGCCGCATTCGACTGTTCGCTAGCTCCGGCCTCGATTTTCAGGAAGGTGTCCTCGACCTGCCAGTCTGCCGAATTGAGCTTGCACTTCGACAGCGCAATGCAGAGGTCGACGCGTGAAGAATATTTTTGTCGGAAATTTGAGCTTTAACACATCGGAAGACGAACTGCGGCAGATGTTCGAACCGTTTGGGCAAGTGGACCGGATCAGCATTATGACCGACCGCGATACCGGACGTTCGCGCGGCTTCGGCTTTGTGGAAATGACCAGCAACGAAGATGGAGAAAAAGCCATCACTGCGCTAAACGGCACGCAGGTCGGCGGTCGCACGCTCAACGTGAACGAGGCGCGCCCAAAAACCGAACACGCTGGAGGCGGCGGGCGCGATCGCGGAGGCCGAGGCGGTGATCGCGGCGGAGACCGTGGTGGACGCGGTGGAGACCGTGGTGGTCGCGGCGGCGGTAGCGGCGGACGCTGGTAAGCACGCTCACTTTTACATTCCACAAATTTAGACTGATTCTCGCGCCTGCAAGATAGGCTTGCGTTTCGCGCTGCGATGCGTGTGTGCCTAATTCCTGCTTCGCGTCGCGACCGCACACGCTGACGTTGATGCTTGTTAACTACCCATGTAAACTGAAGCTATTGGTGAGCGCCCGTAGCTCAGATGGATAGAGCGATTGCCTCCGGAGCAATAGGTCGGGAGTTCGAATCTCTCCGGGCGCACCATTCAGACATCCGAACAACCTTCCTGAAAACTCAGAGCACCTTATTTGCTCAGAGCGCAGCCACCCGCCGTTGCACCAGCAGAAAATACAGAGCCAGCAGAACCAGGAGAATTCCATTCACTCCCAGCACCCATGGCGCAGTAAATACGGGCACGAGCCATCCCGTCAGGAGATTTCCCATAGGCATGCCGCCGCGGAAGGCGACGTTGTAGACGCTCATTACCCGCCCGCGCATTTCGTTGGTAGTGATCAACTGCACCAGCGAATTCACGGTGGCGAAGACCGCCATCATCGATGCACCCACAAGAACCAAAATGGCTCCGCTAGCCGGCACTGACTTTGAAATCGCAAAGCCGGAGATTCCCGCGCCCAGGCAGATGAGCGCGCCGAGAGCGATGCTTCCTTTTCTTTTTATATTGCCCAGGCCCGCGATGGTCAGCGATCCAACAATCGATCCTAGCCCCATCAAGGACAGCAAGTTGCCGTATGTTTCCGGGCCGCGATGAAAAATATCTTTCACGAACACAGGAATGTAGGTGCGCATCGGCATGCCCAGAGCCGTCATGCAAAAAGCCAGCACGATCAGAGCTTCCATCGAAGTCTGTTTACGCGCGAACTGGATGCCCTGCTTCAGGCTGTTGAACATGGTTTCCGTTGTTTTCACCGGCAGGAAGCGCGCAGTGATGATCGTCAACGATATGATCGGGGCCAGAAAAGAAAGCGCGTTCAGGCCGAAGCACCAACTTTCTCCCAGCTTTGCCAGGGCCTGTCCGGCAAGCGCCGGCCCCACCATGACGGCCACATTGAATTGAATCGAATTCAATGCGATGGCGTTTGGCATATCTTCCCGATCAACGAGAGTGGGAATCAATGCCTGATAGGCTGGCCCGCCGAAAGATTGTGCCAGGCCGGAGATAAAAGAAAGACAGAGGATATGCCAGACGTGCACCGTCCCGGTCGCCACCAGAATGGTGAGCAGCCCCGCGGTAGACATCTGCACCCACTGGGAGCCGAGCAGAATCTTACGGCGCTCCAGGCGGTCGGCCACCACGCCGCCGATCAGAGAGAAAAGAAAAATGGGAATGCCGCCGAGGAATTGATCGAGCGCAAGCAGGAAGGCCGAGTGGCTGAGGCGATAGATCAGCCAGCCCTGAGCTACGATTTGCATCCAGGTGCCTATGCTGGAAGTGCAGGCGCCAAACCACATCAAACGAAAATCGCGATATTGAAATGCTTTAAAGACCCGGTTCAGCGTCTTCATAGTCTGCCTAGAGAGCGTAACATGCAGCCTTCGCGCCTCCGGCATACTGCCCGACCGGATCCTGACAAGAATTCATTACAAATTGATCGTTGCATCACAACTGCGTAATAGACGTTTGCTAGGTTGTTTGGTTGCTAATAATTCCCTTTACTTTTAGAGGCAGTCCTGCACCGGGCTGTTATGTCTTCGCGGAGATCCAAGCTTTTAAAAACTTTATATCCTGACGATTACTCCACTCGCTAAAATACCGCTAATTTTTAACGCCAAGGCTTGTAACTATCGCTCCTATGCATGGCTGGCTGGTATTTTGTATCCTGTCCGTATCAAATCCAGGGCCCACGCTCAAGAATCTCCCACGAGGAATTTAAAGTGAAATTAAGAACCTTTCTTCGATTCAGCGAGAGACTTTTTCCGGTGACGAATCGCCTGGGTTTGGTGCTTCGCGTGAATTCAACAGCTCTTTTTTCTGCCCTGCGCAGGCGGAAACTTCGCCGGGGAACGATGCAGATTGCCGGTCTTGTTGGCATTGTCGTATGTCTTGTGTGTCCATCGCTGGCGCAGATTGATCGCGCAGGGTTGAGCGGCATTGTCACTGATCCCTCCGGAAGGGTTCTGCCACAGGCCCAGGTCACTGCTGTGCAAGGTACGACCGGACTGCAACGCAAGACAGTTTCTTCTTCGACCGGAGCGTACGATATTCCAGAGTTGCCAGTCGGAATTTACATCATCACATTTGAGCATGAAGGTTTCAAGTCGCTCACGTTCGTTGATGTCGAGGAGGTCATCGGCCGTACGCGAACGCTCGATGCGACTCTGCAAGTTACCGGCCGCGACGAGCGCCTGGAAGTCTCTGCCAGTTCGGCTTTGATGGACCGCAATACCAGCGCGGTGACGGGCCTGATCGAAAAAACGCAGGCGGATGAATTGCCGCTGAACGGCCGCAACTGGGCGGCGCTGACGGCTTTCGTCCCCGGCGCCATTGACACTGGCGGCAGCAATCAGCGGACGATTCGTTTCGCCGGACGCGGCCTCGACGACAGCAACTGGACCTACGACGGGGTGGATTCGACCAACGTGGTGAATCAGACGCAGCGCCCATGGGTGCGGCTCGCCATTCCGCTGGATGCAATCGAGGAGTTCCGCGTCGATTCGCTGATGGCATCTGCCGAAGAAGGTGGAACCGGTGGGCCGCAACTGGCGGTCACCTCGCCTTCGGGCACAAATCGCTTCCACGGGCGCCTCTTCGAGTTCTTGCGCAACAACATTTTTGACGCGCCGGTGCCGCAGTGGGCCTCCAACGGCAAAGCGCAGCAACCGCTTCGCCTGAATCAGTTCGGGGGATCGCTGGGCGGGCCCATCAAGCAGGGCAAGACGTTCTTCTTTATCGCTTCGGAAGCCTACCGGCAAAACTGGGGCTTTCCGGTGAGCGGCGACGTGCCGAGTGCGGCGCTCATTGCCGCAGTTCCGACATCATCGCCGATCTACGGGATCATCAATGCCTTCCCGGGTGCCGGTCCAAAGACAATTCTGACACCCTGGACGCCAGCCACCGACCCCGGCGACCCGAATTACGCGGACTATGACCTGCTGACTTGCTCATGCACTCAGGTGGTCAACGAGAATTCGGTGATGCTGCGCCTTGACCAGCATTTCTCGGCAGCGACCACGGGCTTCATGCGATTCAACTACGACCGGTCCGTGGATACGCAGCCGGTTTCGGCTGCCGCGACAGACCTGCAGCAGCGGGTCTCCGCGCCGGTGAATAGCGCGATCGAATTACTGCACATCTTTAGTACCAACCTGGTGAATGAAGCCAAGTTTGGATTCAACCGCGCCACCTCCAACACTTACAACAGCGGCAGAAACGACACCTTCTACGAAATTGTGGTTGCCACCGGCCCGGGTCCAGGATTCATCACTCAGAATTATGATTACAACAGCATCTACGTGGGCAACTCATTTTCCGGGATCGACAACCTGACTTGGGTTCATGGCCGGCACATCTTGAAATTTGGAGCGGAGTTCCGCCGTATTCAATTGAATCAGGAATACGGGGATCATGGAAAAATCACGTTTTCGACGGTGGAAGATCTGGCGGCCAATCTCGTGACAAAAGCCAGCCTGTCCGGCGCCTTGCCAGTGAACCACTTGCGCAAGAACAATTACATCGGCTATGCGCAGGACGAGTACAAGTGGAGCCCCAGTCTCACCTTGAACCTGGGTGTGCGCTACACCATCTTTGATCTCTTCCACGAGGAGAACGGCCTGGCCAACCCGTTCGATTTCGCCACCTGCGGGCCCCAGGGATTCTGCGGCGTGGGCGCCAGCTTCGGCAACCAGAACTACGGCGATATCGATCCCCGCGTGGCCTTTGCCTGGACACCGTGGAAGGATGGCAAGACGGTGATTCGAGGTGGATTCGGCATCTACCACGAAGACGGACAGTTGGACGATCAGAATCTGCCCGCCAAGAACGAAGTACCTTCCTATTCGGCAAAAAGCACTTCGAGCCTGCAGCTCACGTATCCGGTCGATCCGTATTTTACCGGCCCCGGAACCCTCTCACCAAACGCCGAAGAACGGAATCGCAAGGACTCGTATGTTGAGCAGTGGAGCCTCTCGGTGCAGCGGGAGCTGCCCGCCAACTT
The DNA here is from genome assembly GCA_963838015.1 of uncultured Acidobacteriaceae bacterium. Lineage (GTDB taxonomy): Bacteria > Acidobacteriota > Terriglobia > Terriglobales > Acidobacteriaceae > Sulfotelmatobacter. Next base: position 722,925 of record CAWIPG010000006.1, read on the forward strand.
CGTGGGCGCGGTTTACTACCTGGGAAGCCACGGCGTGCATCTGCTGGAAACTAACGTGGTGAACCTAGACCTCCCTCCGACCTACCAGACTCCGCAATATCCGGCTTTTGCTGCCGCCATCCCGTGGCGCGGCTCTGTCGACATGAGCTCCTACAATGGGCTCTCGGTGGCATTGCGGCGTCCGCTCTCCCGCGGACTGCTGGTGACGGCCAATTACACGTACTCGCACGAGATCGACAACGGCTCGAACGGTAGCGGAGATGGCGACGAAATATCGCCGCAGAATCCCCTATGCCTGGCCTGTGATCGCGCCAGCGGCACCTGGGACGCCACCCATGTGATCAATGGCAATGCGGTCTATCAGCTGCCCTTCGGCCACGGCAAGCCGTGGTTGAACGATTCCGGGACTGCAAGCACTATCCTGGGCAACTGGGAGCTGACGACCACAGCCCTGGCCCGCACCGGTTTTCCGGTGAATGTGCTGATGCCCAGCAGCTATACGGCGCCGGACGGGGCCTCCGGCACGGAGCGCCCCGATCTGGTTCCGGAAGTTTCTCTCACTCCGCCGGGGGGCAGAAGCGTTGCGGAGTGGATTAATCCCGCAGCGTTTGCTACGCCGGCTGGAGAATTCGGCACCGCGCCGCGCGACCTCCTGCGCGGGCCGGGCACATGGCAGATCGATCTCGGTTTCGGCAGGACAATTTCGTTGTGGGAGCGCGCCAGCCTTGAGTTCCGCTCCGAGTTCTTCAACATCTTCAACCACCCGCAGTTGGGTCCGCCGCAGGCGACTTTCAACCCATCGAATACTACGGGGTTCGGCAGCATCATTACTACGGTTAACACAACGACTCCGATTAGCCCGGTCGGCTCCGGAACTCCGCGCGAGATTCAGTTTGCGTTGCGGCTCGCTTTCTAGTTGCGCGGGGGTTGGTAGCGCGTGGGTGTTTTGGGTGGCGCAGCGCTTCAGCGCTGCGATTGAGTGATTGCTTTTCAAACTCGGCTTCAGCCGCTGACGACAGACTGGCGTGGAGTCTCGCGGTACACTCTACTAGTCTCTGCCATTTAGCAATCATCCCTACATGAGCTACGACGCCATCTTAGTGGTTTCTTTCGGCGGTCCGGAATCTCGCGACGAGGTAATTCCCTTCCTCGAAAATGTGCTGCGCGGAAGGAACGTTCCGCGCGAGCGCATGCTCGCCGTCGCTGAACATTATTACCACTTCGACGGCAAGAGCCCGATCAACCAGCAGACACGCGATCTGATCGCGGCTCTGGAAGCGGAATTGGAGCGAAACGGGCCGAAGCTGCCGATTTATTGGGGAAACCGGAACTGGCATCCGCTGCTTACCGACACGCTGCGGCAGATGAAGCAGGATGGTGTTCAACGTGCCATCGGCTTTGTGACTTCGGCGTATAGCTCGTATTCGGGTTGCCGGCAGTATCGCGAAGACATCGCGAGGGCGCAAAGCGAAGTTGGGCTTTCTCAGAGTGAAGTGGGCGCGCCGGAAGTCGACAAGCTGCGGGCATTCTTCAACCATCCTGCATTCATCGAGGCGACGGTCGAGCGAGTGCGGGACGCGGTGGAAGCCATGCCAGCTGACGCGCGGGACGGTGGGAACAGAAACGTGCAGATCATATATACCGCGCACAGTGTTCCGACTTCCATGGCGAATACGAGTGATTATGTGCGGCAGTTGGAGGAAGTGCGGCGTCTGGTTTCGGAAGCGCTCGGGCATACGAGCGATGCTCTCGTCTACCAGAGCCGCAGCGGCGCTCCCGGGCAGCCATGGCTGGAGCCGGATATTTTGGATTACCTGCGTAGGGTGAAGGCGGAGAATCTGGCGTCGGCGGTGGTCGTAGCGCCGATCGGCTTTATCTCCGATCACATGGAGGTGTTGTACGACCTGGATGTGGAAGCACGTCAGCTTTGCGATTCTCTGGGCTTGCCGATGACGCGGGCGAAAACGGTAGGCGTGCATACGAAATTTATCGGCATGATTCGAGAGCTGATTGTGGAGCGGATGAATCCGGGGTCGGAGCGGCGGGCGTTGGGAGTGCTGGGACCGAGACGGGATGTTTGTGCGGAGGATTGCTGCCCGGCGCCGCAAAGGCCAGCGCACCCGCTGATAAAGTAGCATCCTTCACGGCGGCTGGGCACCCATTTCTCGCGCACTTTGCGAGAAGTGAGATTCCACAGCTCCAACTCCGTTGGGATTTTGACTCCCCTCAAAATCGCACAATTCCTGAGGTGGTCCGTTGCTTATCGTGAGCTACAGCAGAAACCCCCACTCTCGCAAAGAACGCGAGAAATGCGGCACCCTAGTCGAGATGCTCGTCTTATGAGGTTCTACGCGGTACTCGCAACCTTGGCAGGTTCGTAGTCCGTTGCTTTCGGCCGGCCCTCGACCAGATGCATGGTGTTTAGAATTGTCTCGATGACGGATTCATTTCCCACCGCCGTGTTGATCATCACGTGGTAGAGGGAGCGGGTAGGCCAGTCAGCGCCAAAATAGTGTTTGACGAAGGCGATGCGTTCGCGGTCGACGGTGTCGACCATTTCTTCCGCTTCCGCCTCCGTGGATCCGTCTTCCACCAGGCGGCGTATCTTTTCGCTGCGCGGCGCGTAGAGGAAGACGTGAAAAGCGTCAGGCTGCTCGCGCAGAAAGAACGGAGCGCCGCGCCCAACGACTACGGCATTGCCTTCCTTGGCAATTGTGGGAGCGATCTGTTCCATGGTTGAGACCATGCAGTCTGCGTCGAACACCTGATTCTCCAGCCGGGTGCCGCGCTCGTAGCTGCCTCGCCAGAAGGCCTTCGCGAAGCGGTGAAAGCGGCTATCCATACGCTCATCGCAGCGCTTGACGGCGGAGCAATCCACATTGGCGATGCGGGCAATTTCCTCGGTGAGGAGTTGATCCCAGAGCTTCCAACCCAGTCGATTGGCCAGTTCAGCGGCAATGGCGCCGCCGCCGCAGCCATACTCACGCTCAATGCTGATCAGACGAAACATGGCTCGCCTCGCTGTTCCGGCTCTAGTGTACCGCCATCCCGCCGCCGGGTTTACCTTTTTTCATCAGGAACACTAAAGGAACCATCACCAGGATGGATATACCAAGAAGCCGGAAATCATCGAGATATGCCAACATGGCGGCCTGCCGCTGCATCGTGCCTTGAACCAGAGCGTACGCCTGCTGAGTCGCAAACGCACCGCTCGCACCGTGCGCCCGCATTGCCTGCGTGGTTCCCTGCAGCATTGTGCGGAACGCGGGATTGGAAACACTGAGATTATGGGATAAATCGTTTAAGTGAACCTGGGTGCGACGGTCAAGCATGGTTGTCACCAGGGAAATTCCGACACTCCCGCCTATGTTGCGCGCTAAGTTCATCAAACCGGATGCGGCGTTATTTTTATCTCGAGGCAGAAATGCGTAGGCCGCCGTGTTGATCGGAACAAACAGGAATGCCATTCCGGCAGCTTGAAAGACACGAGCTGTGGCTGCGGTACGGAAGTCGATATCCAGGTCAAAACCGGCCATGTGAAATAGAGATCCCGCGAGCACGACCAGGCCGAAAACCAGCAGCCAGCGCGGACTATAACGCGAGAGCAGAAAGCCCACTAGGGGCAATAAGAGCATGATGGTGAAACCGCCCGGCATCAGCGCCAGGCCCGACCGCTCTGCCGTGTAGCCGAGCAGAGTCTGCATGAACAGCGGCAGCAACAGTGTGCTGCCAAGCAGGGCAAAACCCAGCATGAACATCAGAGAGTTGGAGACAGCGAAGGTGCGATCGCGGAACAGGTGCAGATCGATGATGGGGTCCGTGTGCTTCCACTCCCAAAAGATTACGAAGATCAAAGCTGCAGTAGCGATCAGCGTGAGGGTCAGGATAAAGTGGGATTCGAACCAGTCATCGCGCTGGCCTTTGTCGAGGACAATTTGTAAAGCTCCCAATCCCAGCGCGACAAAACCGAGGCCGACGTAATCGATTTTGGTTTCGCTCAGCTTGCGGCGCTTCAGGTACGGCGGATCTTGGATGAGACGTGAGGTGAGCAGAATAGAAATGATTCCGACCGGAATATTGATGAAGAAAATCCAGCGCCAGGTGAAGTTGTCGGTGATCCAACCGCCGAGCGTGGGACCGATGGCAGGTGCGCTCACTACTGCGATGCCATAAACCGCGAAGGCCATACCGCGTTTTTTCGGTTCAAAGGTATCGGCGAGAATGGCCTGCTCACTCGGCTGCAGGCCGCCACCTCCAGCGCCTTGCAGCACGCGGCAAACGATGAGAACCGCCAGATTCGGCGCCAGCCCGCACATGAAAGAGCTTACTGTGAAAAGCGCCACGCAGCTCATGTAGAAATTCTTGCGGCCCATAATCGAAGAGAGCCAGCCGCTCAGTGGAAGCACGATGGCGTTGGAGACGAGATAGGAAGTCAGGACCCAGGTGCTCTCATCCTGTCCGGCGGAGAGGCTGCCTGCAATGTGCGGCAGTGCGACGTTGGCAATGGAAGTGTCGAGCACCTCCATGAAAGTGGCCAGGGTGACCGTGATCGCGATGATCCACGGATTGATCGCCGGACGCCAGGCCTCATGATCGAGCGGGACAGCCGCTGCGCTCATTGCCGAATCCAGACCTTAGGATCCACCGACATGCCGGGGCGCAGCTTCTGATCGTTATTTTCTCCGGGATCGAGCACGATCTTGACTGGAATACGCTGTACCACCTTTACGTAATTTCCAGTTGCATTCTCGGGAGGCAATAGGCTGAACCGGGCGCCGCTTGCGCCTGCGATGCTGTTCACCGTGCCTTTATAGCTTCTTCCGTTGGCATCGACTTCAATGGTGACGTGCTGGCCGATGTTCATCTCACGCAGTTGGGTTTCTTTGTAGTTGGCCGTGATCCAGACGTCGTTGAGAGGAATAATCTTCATCAGTTCCTGGCCGGGAGAAACGTTCTGCCCGACTTCAACCGTGCGATCGCTGACTATGCCGTCGACTGGAGCAATCACTTTGGTGTATTGCAAGTTCAACTTCGCCTGATCAAGGTCGGCTTTCTTTCGCTGAGCGTCAGCCAAGGCCGATGCGGCTCGAGAGCGTTGAATTTCCATTTGCCGCGGTCCGGTTTGGGCGTTGCGCCAACTGGCTTCAGCCTGCACCAGCTTCTGCTGGGCCTGCGTTACCTGAGACTGCGCGGCATCGGCATTAGCACGGGCGCCCGCAACGGCAGCTGCATTGGCTTTGGCGGCAGCCACAGCTTCGTCGTATTGCTGCTGCGAAATTTCCTGCTTGTCCACCAGTTGCTTGTAGCGGCCAAGATCGTTTTGCGCCTTGACGTTGTTGGCTTCCGCCTGGTCCAGTTGGTCTTTCGCGGCCTCGAATTGCTGCCTGGCGGCGGCGATTCCCGCGTGCGCGCTGGCTACATCGGCATCGGACGACGAAACCTGACTGCTGGTGTTGACATCTGTGATAGGAACGTTAACCCCGGCGGCAGAGGCTGCAGCCTGCGCGCTGTCATAGTCGGCTTTGGCACTCTCAAGGGCTACCTGATAATCGGCGGGATCGATCTCCACCAGCACCGTACCGGCCTTTACATACTGGTTATCCTCAACATTCAGACTTACAACGTGGCCGGAGATGCGGGTGCTGATGGAATTGATGTGGCCATCGACCTGGGCGTCATCGGTGGATTCGTAGCTGGTCACATAACGGTAGACGAAGAATCCCACCACCAGCAGCGCGAGCACGCCAATCACGACCGCGATGCGAAAGCCGGGACTGGAAGTGCGCGATGGACGAGTATGAAAGTCTCGTTCCGTGGCCGGCAGCGGTTTGGTTCGCGATTCGGGCTGATCATTTTTGGACTGATCGTTCTTGGGCTGATCGTTTTCAGCTTGGCCCGGCGGTGCGGCGGCAGCGGTTTGCGTCGTCGGTTCCATGGGTTATTGACTGCCTTTCAAATAGCGCTTGACTCCCTGTTCGGCATCGCCGATGGCACGCGCCAACTCAATCTTAGCGAGATTGTGGGCGTAAAGACTCTCAATATAACTTTCATGAGCGCTGGCCACGGCTTCCTGCGCCTGCACTACTTCTAAGTTGTCGGTCACGCCCGCCGCAAAGCGATCGCTTGATTGTGTGAAGGCCTGATCCGCCAAATCTACCGAACTGCGGGCAACTTCCACTTGATCGGCGGCGGAGTTCAGATCCAGCAACGAGGCGCGGACTTCATAATCGATGCGGCCACGCAGGTCGTTCAATTGCGAGCGTGCCTGCTTCAACTGAGATTCAGCTTCGAGAACATCGCTGTGGGTTTTTCCGCCAGCGAAGATAGGAATCGTGATGCCGCCATCCACCTGCCAGGTACCGTTGGAATGGGCCGGGGTTACGCCGATATCTCCGTAGTTCGCATTCACGTCAAGGGAGGGATAGTGTTCGGCCGTGGCACCCTTGCGCCTGAGCTCCGCTGCCCGCACTTGCGCTACAGCCGCCTGGTAGTCGGAACGAGTGGCATAAGCACGCTGCAGATACGTATCGATAGGCAAAGGAGTCAGCGATTGATAAGGAACTTTCTCGGTGAGTACAAATTCCTGCCCTGATGGCAGACCGATGACCCGACCGAGCGACAATTTCTGCTTGGCGAAGTCGTTTCGCGCCGCAATCAATTGCTGCTGGCGGGTTTGGAACTCGACTTGAGAGCGCAGAGCATCGATGGCCGGATTCAGTCCGGCTTTGAACTGATCGCTCGCCTTGTTATATAGGGCTTGAGCATTTTTCACCTGAGCATCGGCAGTTTCTATGCGAGCCGCGGCGGCAATGGCCATCAGGTAGCCGTTGCCCACGGCGAGCACGACCAGTTCACGAGCATCTTTGAAGCTGTACTGCGCGGATTTGAGTCCCTCGGAGGCGGCGCGTTCTTTTTCGAGGTTGCTGAAATTAAACAGAGACTGAGTAAGCGAAGCGCGCGCATCGAAGTAGTTAAAGGTAGGAGTTACCGGGGGGATTGGACCTTTCAGTCCAAATAGCGGAAACAATTTTTGGAAGCCAAGCGCAGCCAGGCTCTGAGTTTGAACGTCTTCCTGCACTTGGCCGGAGACGTGCGGCAGCAGTTCGCTGAGTTCTTTCCAGCGCTCACCCCGAGCCGTCATGGTCTGATCGCCGGAGAGCAGTAAGCCGAGATTGTTGCGCAGGCCGCGGTCGATGGCTTCTTGAAAACTCAATTGCAAAACATCCGCGGTGGCCTTGCCTTCAGGTTCGCTGCCGGTGAAGGGACTCTGCGACCCGGGTAAGGAAATAGATGGAGTGGGCGAGGCTGTCTGAGCGTTCAGGCCGGCGGCGACGAAAAGCAACAGCAGCGCGAGAACAGAACGTGTACGGTCTGATTGAGGCAGGAATCGGAACATTTCTGGTTGTGAAAAAATCCCACTATACAGAACTTCTTCGGAACAACCTCTGTCATTCATAGCATAACGCCTTGTTATTGATTCATGGGAGATACGTTGCGATGCAAAAACGGCATGGCCGGAGGTTTGGATGCCGACTTGGAACCTGACGCGTCTGGCTTTTTCACCCCGCGACCCGGTAATAGGCCGAGATCGATGGAATTGCAGCAAGTAATAAATATATAGAAAATTATATTGGCCTTCGTTACTTTGGACACTTTCTAGTTGCCAGTGTCTGCCGATAGAGTGAAGGAAGATTGGTCCGTTTCAATCGCGTCTGGTTGTTGTTTTACTACTTGCACTGGCCCGGCCTTCCGGACTGCTCACGCGGACGAACGGGGCTCAGGCATGGGTCCAACAAGCATCGAGCCTCAGTAACCATGGTCGTTTAGCCTGCGGAACGTCGATCTACTTCATGCCTGCCTCGAGTTCAAAACCTGCTACCAGTCAAGCCGACCGGCGACGGCGAAGGCATCCGCGGTACCGTGCCGATTTCCGCGTGACCGTAAGTTACCTTCTCGTAAACAAGCACCAAAAAATCGAGGGCCACTGCAGAGATCTCTCGCAAGCCGGAATCGGTATACTCCTGGCGGAAGAACTGGGAACAGGTGAGGTAGTCGGGTTAAATTTCTTATTCCCCGGCTCTTTAGTTGAAGGATCGGCGGTTCCATGGGAAGTGCGTGCTGTAGTTCGCTACCGTCGCGGATATCAGTACGGCTTTGAATTTCTGGCTCTCACTGCCGAGCAACACAATTTGCTTGGTAACTATTTCATTGGCAAGGAACAGGTTGATTGAAATCACTCGCGGTCCTGGATTGAGATGACTTCGGTCATCTTGTGGGAGAACGAGCGGCGGTTCAAGCTTAAGACGGGCCTGCTTTCCAAGGCGACGAAGAAAATTTATTTCAATGAGTGATTCAAAACCTAGCGCCGCATTGGGAACCGACTGGACAAGGATGCTGGCCGATCCAGACCTTGCCCGGAACCTGGGAAAGCTACTGCAGACCTATCGCGATGCCCCGCCGGAAAAGCGAGAAGAATCTCTGCTGGCGGCCATGCGCGAGATCAAGCGCGAAGCTTCGCGCAATACGGTCCCGGCAACTTCAACCAAAGCAGTGCCGGAACCTCCGCCGCAGCCCTTGCCGGCTTCAGCCTCGTCGATTCCTCCATTTGAGCCTGATATCTTCAGCTCCACCTGGGGACAGGATCGACGCAGGCATCCCAGAATCAAATGTTTTGTGGCCGTAGAGTTGCGTGTCAATGACGCGGATGCCCCCATCTGGGGCAATCTCTCCAATACCAGCCGGGGCGGTTGCCAGGTGGAAACCGCAGCCCACATCAGCGGTGGGTCTAAGGTTGAAATCGGACTGTGGGTGGCGAGCGGGAAGATTTGGGTTAAGGGTCTGGCGTTGAATGGCATAGTTACACGCAGCGCACCGGTCGGCGGCGTTCGCGTTCGCTTCGAGGGAATGGATCCTGCAGGAAAAGAGAATCTGCGGCAGTTTTTGAAGTATGTTCAAGAGGCTACAAGATCCTCAAAGAGCGAGAGCAGCTACATGCAGTTGCTGAAATAAAAAGCCAACCAATTCCTCTCTTTCAATCTTTCCTCTTAGTTCCTTAATTCCTTTTTCCGTTTCTCCCCGCTTTTTCTTCTTTTCTTCCCATTGCGTCTTTTTTCCGCATTTTCCCGCTATTTTCACACAACGATAGACATGGATTTGCCGGAAATTGATACACTCGGTGGCAGTAGCTGAAACCCTTTTCTGCCCACGGAACTCTAATAAGTAACCCATGGAGCAATGGTGCCGTCGGCGAAGTTGTCCCTGGAAGGAGCGCGCATCGCATGGCAGTCAGCGAACAAGCGGTAGTGACCGGCAAGCAACTGGATACGCTTAGCATTAACACGATCCGCACCCTGGCGATCGATGCGGTACAACAAGCCAACAGCGGGCATCCCGGAGCGCCTATGGGCCTAGCCCCGGTTGCTTACTGCTTGTGGCAGGAATTTCTGCGCTACGACCCGGAAGACCCGAAGTGGCTGAATCGCGACCGGTTTGTGTTGTCGAACGGCCACGCTTCCATGCTGCTCTATGCGATGCTTTACCTCGCGGGAGTGCGCGACGTCGATAAGGACGGGAAAGTTTTGAAAGAGTTGGCCGTTCCCCTGGAGGAGATCAAGCGCTTCCGGCAACTGGGAAGCCGGACTCCGGGACATCCTGAATCGCACATCACTACGGGCGTCGAGACTACAACCGGGCCGCTTGGCCAGGGCGTGGGAAACAGCGTGGGGATGGCTATCGCCAGCAAATGGCTAGCCGCGAATTTCAATCGTCCCGGCTTTGAAGTTTTTGACTTCAATACCTATAGCATATGTTCGGACGGCGACTTGATGGAAGGTATTGGCGGCGAAGCCGCGTCGCTGGCGGGCCACCTCAAGCTTTCGAATCTCTGCTGGATATATGACCACAACCACATCACTCTGGATGGTCCCGCCAATTGGTCGTTCAGCGAAGATGTGGCAACACGCTTCATCGGTTACGAGTGGAACGTAACCCGCGTTGCCGATGCCAACGATCTGGAGATGCTGGCCCGGGCCTTTGAAACCTTCCAGAAGACGACTGATCGGCCTACATTGATCATCGTCGATAGCCATATTGGCTATGGATCGCCGCACAAACAGGACACCAATGCAGCTCACGGCGAACCGCTCGGCGAAGAAGAAGTGCGGCTGACGAAGAAGTTTTATGGCTGGCCCGAAGATGCCAAGTTTCTGGTGCCGGAGGGCGTGCGCGAACACTTCCAGGATGGAGTTGGGAAGCGCGGGCATGATGCGCGCGCGCAATGGGAAAAGATGTTCGCCGAGTATTCACAAAAATATCCGGAACTGGCCGATCGCTTGCATCGCATGCAGCGCCGTGAGCTTCCGGATGATTGGGATAAGAACTTTCCCACGTTCCCGGCGGACGCTAAGGGAATCGCAACGCGAGAGAGTTCAGGAAAAGTTCTGAACGTGCTGGCGCAAAATATCCCATGGCTGATCGGTGGCTCGGCGGACTTGGCGACTTCGAACAAAACCACGCTGAAGTTTGAAGGGGCGGGCGACTTTCAACCGGGCGAGTATGCGGGACGCAACCTGCATTTCGGCGTGCGCGAGCATGTGATGGGCGCAAGCGTGAACGGGCTTACGCTTTCTGGAATTCGCGCCTTTGGTGCGACCTTCTTTAATTTTAGCGACTATATGCGGGCCAGCATTCGCCTGGCCGCGCTCGAGGAAGCTCCTTCGATTTTCATTTTTACTCACGATTCGATTGGAGTCGGAGAAGACGGGCCGACGCATCAACCGGTCGAACAACTGGCTTCATTGCGCGCAATGCCGAATCTGATCGTGCTTCGTCCCGGCGATGCAAATGAAGTCGTGGAGGCGTGGAAGATCATTGCGAAGTTGCAGCACGAGCCGGTAGCGCTGGTATTGACGAGGCAAAACCTTCCAACCTTTGATCGCACAAAGTATGCTGCGGCTTCCGGCACGGCTAAGGGAGCGTATGTTCTTGCCGATGCGCCTGGTGGGAAACCAGATGTGATTCTGATCGGCACTGGAAGCGAAGTTTTTCTTTGCGTTGAGGCCTACGAAAAGCTTAAAGCGGAAGGCATTCAGGCGCGAGTTGTGAGCATGCCATCGCAGGAAATTTTTGAGCAGCAGGATGCGGCCTACAAGGAAAGCGTGCTGCCCTCTTCGATCACGGCGCGAGTTTCGGTGGAAATGGCATCCACGTTCGGATGGGAGCGCTATGTTGGATTGAAAGGCCGCACGATTGGCATGCACCGCTTCGGCGCCTCAGCACCGTTGAAAGATTTGTTGAAATTTTTCGGCTTCACCACAGATGCAGTGGTTGCGGAAGCTCGCAAGGCGATTGCGAATAAGTAAATCGCAATACGGCTTACCCGCTGACAAGTGAGATTTGACCGAACCACAGTTTATCCGAAGCGACGTCTGCCGTCGGTTCATCAGGGAGAAATCAATATGCAACCAACAGGAGTTCTGGAAAGCTCGAAAGCTACGAATCCTCTAAAAGCATTGCTCAGCTACGGACAGTCGATGTGGCTCGACTACATTCGCCGTGATTTGATCACCGGCGGAAGCCTGAAAACAATGATTGAAGATGATGGTCTGCGGGGGATGACTTCCAATCCGTCTATCTTCGAGAAGGCGATCGGCGACAGCTCGCTGTACGACGATATTTTGAAGACACTGGCTGCGCGCAGCGATCTGGACACGACCGCACGCTACGAACAGATAGCAATCCGCGATATTCAAGGCGCCGCTGATCTGCTGCGTGCGGTATATGAGAGTTCGAAATTTCGCGACGGCTATGTGAGCCTGGAAGTTTCTCCGTTGCTCGCGCACAAGACGCAGGAGACGATCGACGAAGCCCGTCGTCTGTGGAAGGCCGTGAATCGCGAAAATGTGATGATCAAGATTCCCGGAACGCCCGAGGGCCTTCCCGCGATTCGCCAGGCGATTGGTGAAGGCATCAACGTTAACGTGACCTTATTGTTTGCGCAGGAAGTTTACGAGAAGGTTGCGGAGGCTCACATCGCCGGACTTGAAGATCTGGCAAAGCGCGGCGGCAATCTGAAGAAAATCGGAGGCGTGGCTAGCTTCTTCATCAGCCGCATCGATTCGCTGGTGGATTCTCTCCTCAACGAAAAGTTAAAAGCCACCAACGATGCGCAACAGCAAGCGCTGCTGAGGAGCTTGCTCGGCAAAGTCGCGATTGCAAACGGAAAGCTGACCTACCAGCGCTATGAGCGCATTTTCAGCGGGCCGCGCTGGGAAGCTTTGGCGGGCAAGGGAGCGCAAACTCAGCGCGTCCTGTGGGCGAGCACCAGCACGAAGAATCCCGCTTATCGGGACGTTATGTACGTGGAAGAACTGATCGGGCCTGACACGGTGAATACCATGCCCCCGGCCACCATCGATGCATTTCGCGATCACGGCAAGCTGAGAAACAGCCTTACCGAGGATGTGGCGGGCGCGCAGAAGGTGATGGATGATCTGGCGAAAGCGGGAATTTCGATCAAGGAAGTAACCGACAAGCTGACCACCGATGGCGTGACTCTGTTTGCAGATGCATTCCATAAATTGCTGGCTGCCGTGGAGAAAAGCACGCAGCAAAAAGGAAAGAACGCGTGAGCCGCTTAAAATCTTCGCTGCCAGAAAGCCTAGCCGCCGATGTAAAGAAAACAATGGCCGATTGGCAGTCGGGCGGCAAGATGCAACGACTTTGGCAACGTGATGCCTCGCTGTGGACTGGCGACGATGAGGCGAGCTGGCTGGGGTGGTTGGACATCACCGAAGAGCAGATCGCGCATTGGGTGGAGTTGCGGAATCTCGCCAAAGAAATCTGGAGCGCGGGGTTCAACGACGTTCTTCTTCTCGGCATGGGAGGGTCTAGTCTGTGTCCCGAAGTTTTGCGGATGACGTTTGGCAAAACTTCCGGATATCCCGATCTACACGTTCTTGATTCCACCGACCCCGCGCAGGTAAAGGCATTCGAAAACAAAATCGATGTCGCCAAGACTCTCTTCATTGTTTCGAGCAAATCCGGCAGCACACTCGAACCCAACATCTTCAAACAATATTTCTTCGACCTCACAGCCAAGGCTGTAGGCGCGGATAAGGCCGGCACGCACTTCATTGCTGTCACCGATCCCGGATCGAAGATGCAGAAGGTAGCGGAAGGAGATCGCTTCCGGCACATCTTCTTTGGCCGGCCTTCCATTGGCGGCCGTTACTCGGCGCTTTCGCATTTTGGCATGGTGCCTGCGGCGGTGATCGGGCTGGACACCAAGAAATTTCTGGATCGCGCGCAAGAAATGGTACGAGCGTGCGGACCTTCCGCTTCGGTCGAAGAGAATCCCGGCGCGGTGCTCGGGATAATTCTTGGCACGGCAGCGCGAAGTGGACGCGATAAGGTCACGATCATTACTTCTCCCGATATCTCCGACCTGGGTGCGTGGCTTGAACAGTTGCTGGCTGAGTCCACGGGGAAAGTTGGAAAAGGCATCATCCCGGTAAGTGGTGAAGAATTGGCGGCGCCGGGGGTTTACGGCAGCGATCGCGTGTTTGCCTACATCCACGGCGAGTCGGCGGATGATGCTCCGACAGAAGCAAAGTTAACGGCGCTCGAAAAAGCGGGGCATCCGATGGTTCGAATTTCCATGCCTGATACTTATGATCTGGGCGCGGAGTTTTTCCGCTGGGAGATTGCCACGGCGGTTGCGGGCTCTATCATCGGAATCAACGCATTCAATCAGCCCGACGTTGAAGCCAGCAAGATTGCGACTCGGAACCTGACTTCGGCATACGAGAAGACTGGTTCCCTGCCCGCGGAAAAGCCTGTGCTGGAAGATGCGGGCATCAAGCTATTCACCGACGAGAAGAATGCGGCGGACCTCGCGCAAGCGGCCGGCGGAGACAAGTCTCTCGCTGGATATTTGAAGGCGCATCTGGGCCGCATCGGTAAAGGCGATTACTTTGCCGTGCTGGGATTCATCCAGATGAATGACGAGCACGAGAAAGCTTTGCAAGGCATCCGGCATGCGGTGCGAGACAAGAAGCACGTGGCAACCTGCCTCGGCTTTGGACCTCGATTTCTGCATTCGACAGGACAGGCGTACAAAGGCGGGCCAAACAGCGGAGTGTTCCTGCAGGTTACTTGTGACGATGCCATAGAACTGCCTGTACCGGAGCAGAAATATACGTTCGGCGTGGTCAAGGCGGCACAGGCGCGAGGAGATTTCCAGGTACTGGCGGAGCGCGGACGGCGCGCCCTACGCGTGCATTTAGGACGCGACGTGAACGCAGGTTTGGCTACGCTGGCAGCGGCGGTGCAAAAGGCTTTGGGATAGTTTTGACTGCAAAATGCCGGGCTGGACCCTTCGACTTCGCTCAGGGCAGGCTGCCGGCGCTACGTTTTAAGGCTGGTTCAGCGCAAAGGTTAAGGGGTGTTTATGCAATTGGGAATGGTTGGTCTGGGGCGCATGGGCGCGAATATGACGCGGCGGTTGATGCGCGGCGGACATAAACTTGTGGTCTCGGATCTGAGCGCGGATACCGTCAAGCAACTTGCGGGTGAAGGTGCAGGTGGTTCGTCGTCGCTGGAAGATTTGGTTAGCAAACTTACGCCGCCGCGGGCAGTGTGGGTCATGGTGCCTTCCGGCGGTCCTACCGAGCAGACGGTGCAGAAGCTGGCACAGCATATGCAGGCTGGCGACACCATCATCGACGGTGGCAATTCCTATTTCAAAGACGACGTGCGCCGCGCTGAGGGGCTCAAAGGTAAAGGCATTCATTATGTTGACGTCGGAACAAGCGGCGGCGTGTGGGGCATCGATCGCGGTTACTGCATGATGATTGGCGGTCCCGACGAAGCGGTCAAGCGGCTCGATCCGATTTTCAAGACGCTGGCTCCCGGAAAAGGCGATATCCCGCGCACACCGGGCCGCGAAAAACTTGGCGGCTCGGCTGAGGAAGGCTACATCCATTGCGGCCCGTCAGGCTCCGGCCATTTTGTGAAGATGGTTCACAACGGCATCGAATATGGAATCATGCAGGCTTATGCCGAGGGCTTCGACATCTTCAAGAATGCCACCAGCAAAGACTTGCCGGAAAATATCCGGTACGATCTGAATCTGCCTGACATCGCAGAAGTTTGGCGGCGGGGCAGCGTGGTCAGTTCGTGGTTGCTCGATCTCACGGCGATGGCTTTGACCGAGAATCCCACGCTCTCCGAGTACGAGGGCTATGTGCAGGATTCCGGCGAAGGGCGCTGGACGATTCAGGCTGCCATCGAGGAAGCTGTGCCCGCGGAGGTGTTGACTGCAGCCCTGTATGTGCGCTTCCGGTCGCGACAGCAGCATACCTTTGCCGAAAAAATGCTTTCCGCGATGCGGCAGAAATTTGGCGGGCACGTTGAAGCAGGCGAGGGCCAGGCGGGTGCGGCCAAGCCAGCCAAGAAGAGCGCGTAACCAAAATTTGTTTCAGCGAAGAACTCCGAGGATCTGATCATGGCTCAATTGGCGGAACAACCCGCACCAGCTATACCGCGCGTCGGCAAACAAGGCGACCCTTGCATCATGGTGATCTTCGGCGCGGCCGGAGATCTGACGGCGCGCTTGTTGCTGCCTGCGCTGTACAACCTGGACCGGGCGGGTTTGCTCTCGAAGGAGTTTGCCGTGCTGGGCGTGGCCCGGGCGCAGATGTCGGACGAGGACTTCCGCAAAAAGATTCTGGAGGATGTGAAAGAGTACTGCGGCGACTGTGTCAAGGGCGAAGCGTGGGAGAACTTCTCCCGCCGCTTCTATTACTTTGCCGGCGATTTCAATGACGATTCTCTCTATCCCAAGATCAAGGATCGCCTAGCCAAAATCGATCAAGATCACTCCACTCATCAAAACGCTTTCTTTTATATGGCGACGGCTCCGAGCTTCTTCGGCCCCATTGTTGAAAAACTCGCCGCCACCGGGCAGATGGAGCAAAATAACGACCACTGGCGCCGGGTAGTTATCGAAAAGCCCTTCGGTCACGACTTGGAGTCGGCGAAGGCCCTCAATCAGCAACTGCTCAAGCTTGCTGATGAAAAGCAAATCTACCGCATTGACCATTACCTGGGTAAAGAGACCGTGCAAAATATCATGGCGTTCCGTTTCGCCAACGGAATCTTCGAACCCATCTGGAACCGGCGGTACATCGATCACGTACAGATTTCTGTGGCTGAAACTGTCGGCGTGGAAGGCCGGGGCAGCTATTTCGAACACGCGGGATCGTTGCGCGACATGGTGCCCAACCACATCATGCAGCTCATCAGCCTGACTGCGATGGAGCCTCCCATTTCGTTTGACGCGAATGCCGTGCGCGATGAGCAGGCCAAGATTCTGCATGCCATCCAGCCCATCAGCGATGAGGAAGTTTTGACCCGCTCGGTGCGCGGGCAGTACGGCGAGGGCGTTGAAGATGGCGAGAATGTCCCCGCCTACCGTTCCGAGCCCGACGTTGCGCCGGATTCGCGAACCGAAACTTTCGTCGCCATGAAGCTGCTGATTGATAACTGGCGCTGGGCGGGCGTTCCATTCTATCTCCGCACCGGGAAGCGCATGCCGGCGCGCAATACGCATATCGTGATCCAATTCCGTCAGGCTCCGTTTGTGCTCTTCCGCGATACTTCGGTGCAGCAGTTGATGCCGAACCAGTTGGTGCTGCATATCCAGCCGGAAGAAGGCATTTCATTGCAGTTCGCGGCCAAGGTGCCGGGGCCAGTAATGCGTCTGGGCACAGTAGACATGAACTTCGAATATCAGGAATACTTTGGAAAGCAGCCCAGCACCGGCTATGAGCGCCTACTGCACGATTGCATGATCGGCGACCAGACACTGTTTCAGCGCGCGGACATGGTAGAGGCGGGATGGAGCGTGGTGAATCCGGTCCTCGATCTGTGGAAGGCGCTGCCCCCGCGAAACTTTCCGAATTACGCTTCGGGTACCTGGGGACCAAAAGAGGCTGACGAACTTTTGGAACGCGACGGACGGCACTGGAGGAACTTCGAGAAATGATTCTGGCCGGCGATATTGGGGGAACCAATGCTCGGCTGGCCTATTTTCAGCCGCAGAACGGACATCTTCGGTTGATTTCCGAGCAGGTCTTTCCGAGCCGCGAATATAGCGAGCTTGGCGAGATCGTCTCGAAGTTTCTACAAGACTCCAAGTCCCTGCCCGAGGTTGCGTGTTTTGGAATTGCCGGCCCGGTGCACAATGGGCGCGTCGAAACCTCGAATCTTCCCTGGATCATCGAACAATCCCGCTTGGCGAAACAGATTCAATTGCCAGCCACATTCCTGATTAATGATCTCGAAGCGAACGCGTGGGGTATTGGCGCGCTCGGCTCGCAGGATCTGATTGCGCTCAACCACGTGGACGCATCTGCAGGCAATCAGGCGGTCATCGCGCCGGGAACGGGTTTAGGCGAAGCGGGATTATTTTGGAACGGCAAGCGACACGAGGTATTTGCGTGCGAGGGCGGACACGTTGATTTTGCTCCCCAGGGAGAGTTGCAGATTGAACTGTTGCAGCACCTCGCCAGCCGTTACGGACATGTCAGTTATGAACGCATTCTGTCCGGTCCCGGGCTGGTGAATGTGTACGAGTTTCTCTGCGGCAAAGGATGCGGAGAAGAACCTGCTGGATTTTCCTTGCAGCTGGATCAGGCGGACGCGGCGGCTACGATTTCCCACGCTGCTCTGAGTGGAAGCAATTCCCGAGCTGAGCAAGCGATGGATTTGTGGATCTCAGTTTATGGCGCGGAAGCGGGCAATCTGGCTTTGAAGACAATGGCGACTGGCGGGGTTTTTCTGGGCGGTGGCATCTCGCCGAAGATCCTTCCCAAACTCACAGGCCCTTTATTTATGCGGGCTTTTCTTGATAAGGGAAGATTGCGTCCGCTGCTGGAAGCCATTCCGGTTCAGGTAATCACGAATGACAAAGCCGCGTTGCTCGGCGCTGCGCGTTGCGCTGCCACAAACGCCAGCAGCGCACATGTGGTCGTTTCATGAGCACTACTCTTGAGGTGCGCAAGTTGACCACGCCGCAGGATCTCTTTCAAGCGGCTGCCGATGAAGTTCTGCGCGCCGCCGCCGATGCTATTGCGCAGCGCGGACGCTTTACGATTGCACTTTCCGGAGGATCGACGCCCAAGAACCTGTACACCTTGATTGCGGCCAATGCCAGCGGCAACCTGCCCTGGGAAAAAATGTTTTTCTTCTGGGGCGATGAACGCCACGTTCCGCCGGACGACCCGGAGAGCAACTACCGCATGGCCAAGGAAAGTTTGCTATCGAAAGTTCCGATTCCGCCTGCCAACGTTTTTCCCGTGCCCGCCGAGAACCCCGATGCCGCCGCCGCGGCGCAAGCCTACGAAGAGACGCTGCGAAAGTTTTTTGCTATTTCAGCGGGAGATTTCCCCCGCTTCGATCTAATCTTGCTAGGCATGGGACCGGATGGTCATACTGCGTCCTTGTTTCCGGAAACTGCAGCGCTACAGGAGAAATCGCGGCTCGTGGTGGCCAACTGGGTGGAAAAAATGCAAACCAGCCGGATTACCTTCACGCTGCCGGTGTTGAACGCGGCCCGCTGCGTTGCGTTTCTGGTGAGTGGAGCCGATAAGGCCCCGGCGCTGCACGAAGTGCTGGAAGGCAAAGTTCCGGGCGAGAAATATCCCTCCAAGCTGGTACGGCCTAGTGATGGCAAGTTGATCTGGTTCGTGGATCGAGCTGCAGCCAGCGAATTGTCGACAGCTGCATAAGTTGCTGCTAAGCCGTGAGGAGAATTATCCGCGCCAGCCGCCGATTTCCTTCAGTCCCCTGCCCCGCGAATGCTCGAAAAGCCGCACGAGATGCCGTGAGTGTTCGAACTCGTGAATGTCGGCCCACACCTCGGCCTGCCACGCCTTGTCGTGGGTAGCGGACTCACCGCAGGTGGCGCAGCGGGTGTGGAGGCTGACGGACGAGAACTCGGGAATGATGGCGCCGGGCAATTCGATGAAGATGCAGCGAACTTCCTGGATCTCTTCTTTTTCGTCGAGCAGGTGCTCGTAGCGCAGCAAATAACTGAACCCCAGCTTGCGAGCTTCGGCTTCCGCCTCGGCGCGAGTATGAAACGGGCCATACTCCGCCCGAAGTTGTTCGGTAGAGTCGCAGGCCATCCAGAAGGTTTCTTTATAGTCCATTCCCGCCCCGCCCAGGGACTGCGGAGCGGGCTCGATCCGCTTGTGAGCCCGCCCGATTGGGTCGGGTCTGCCAATGCAATTTGCAGGCCGACTCGACAGTACGCGTAAGCCTTTGTTCTTCAATACCTTCCATTATCAGGTCGAGCGAACTCAGGGTCTGAAGTGCAAACGTTTTGCAGCACTGGTTCGGCTTTCAAGGTCTGGACGGAAACCGCTAGCTTGCCGCAGCCGCACGAGCCGCCTCAAAACCCGGGCGTTCCGGCTCCTCCAGCCAGTTCTTGCCGCCGTGGCTAGCCACGTACATAGCCAACTCGAGCCGGCTCCAAACTCCCAGTTTGTCGAAGGTGCTGCGCAGGTGGTTCTTGATCACCTGCTCCGTGGTGCCCATCAGCTTGCCAATCTCACGATTCGTGAGCCCCTGCCACACCAGATTCGCTACTTGAATTTCCTTGGGGGTCAAGCGTTCGCGCGGCATCATGATTTCACCTCCACCCGCTCAAACGCCGCCGTTGCCAACCGCACCCGCTTGCGCCCGTCGCGAATTCCGGCGCGCAGAAATAGCGTTCGCAAGTGCTGTTTCACGGTGCGCGGGCTGATGCTCAACTGGCCGGCAATCTCTTTGTTGCTGCAACCCTGCACCAGCAAATCAAGCACCTGTTGATCTCTCGGCGTAACCTTCATTCCATCGAGGTCCATCACGGTAATCTCCCTTCCACTTCTTAATTCTTGCTTCGTCTCTTACGTTCTTTTTTCCTTCCACCCGATTGCGTCCTGCACTATTCGGTTAAGCACATCTTTCGCCAAACCTTCTCTGTCACCTTCTATTGCGATAAGGGTCAGCGTGTTCTTACACTTAGGGACAAGAACCTAGCTCGCGGAAAAATCAGAAACTTCGTATGGAGGTTTGTCTTCCCAAATTGGGCTACGAACGCACGAAGCTGAAGGGGCTTCGCCATTCGATTGCCCTTTCGCGCAACACCCGGTTCACGTAACTTCAGGCATCGGAAATGCGTGTGCAAAGTCCTGTACACAGCACAGATAAGGCCTTTTCTTTCATACGGCCCAAGGGATTCGCAGCTCCGTTCATTTGCCCGTGAGCGGATGCCTGGAAGCAATGGGATGAATGCGCCGGCGGGAAAGACTTTAAGCTTCCCAAAATGGACATAAACGGCCTTTCATATTATTCAATTTGGAGCTGCACTCGGCTGTCAACGTTTCTTGCACAGAGCGCCTCGACTTATTCACAGGAATGCGAACTCCGTGAAATTGGAAGAGGAAGAGAACGCGATCATGGGTATGATTGGGAAGCACGGCGAGCCCTATAAAAAGAAAAAAATTGGCGCGATGCGAGGGTACTTGCCGCCGAGGTTTACGAAGGTAACCTCCGGTGCGGTTGAAAAGTCCAAGCGGCGCACATGAACGAATCCAAGCCAAGCTGCTAACTCATTAAATTCGTTATGGTTGTGCCTACCGTTGATACTTGACTCTTTGCCGCAATAAGCCCATCCAGGGAGACTTAGTAATCAAGCTCTTTGGCGGAGAAATTGCACTAAAATGGGTTGGTCCCCTGCGGCCGCTTCGTCCGCGCCGACTACACGTGCTGCAAAATGAAGATCGTGAGCGAGCAGAAAAACAAACCGGTCCTCGACGAGCAGACTTTTGAAAAGCTGCTGGAAGCCGCTTATGTGATCCAGGAGCACAACCGCGGCATGCAGGAGATGGAGGCCAGCCTGGAGCTGCACTGCGAGCAACTTCGGCAGCAAGACGAGGCCGCACAAGCTGCTTTGCCGAGAAGCGCTCAAGCTCCAGAAGAACGCCCGCGCGCCAACGGCGACTACACGCTCACACTGGCAGAGATTGTCGAAGCTCAGCATCAGATTCAAATGCGACATCTCGAACCGGAAAAAGCGATGGCGCTGATTGCGGAAAGAGTGGCGCGCATCACTAACGCTACCGGTGCGGCGATTGGAATTCTAGAAGGAAAAATTATCCGGTATCGTGCCGGGGCTGGGATTTCGGCTTTGCCGCCGGGAAGCGAAGTTCCTTTGGAGACGGCGATTTGCGCTTCCAGTGTGCGTACCGGGCAGGTTCTGCGCACTCAGGATGTAAGCACCGAGTTCATGTTCGATCCTGAGCTTTGCCGCAAGCGGAAAATTCAATCGCTGGTCACAGTGCCGGTCTATCACGATGGCGGTATTGTGGGCGCACTGGAACTCTATTTCGACAAATTGCGCGGCTTCGCCGAACAGGACATCCACACCTGCCAACTGATGGCTGGTTTGGTGACGGAAACGATTGGGCGAGATGCTGAATCGGCATTGAAGAAGTCGATGGCCGCGGAGCGGTCTCAGATGTTAGCCGCAATCGAAAAGCTCACACCGGATCTCGCAGTGTTGGCACAGGAGAAAATTCCTGAGATCCCCCTCAACAATCTTAGCGCCAGCATGGGAAGCGCAACGAAAAGCTCTGAGTGCTGGAAGTGCGGCAGCGGCGTGGTGGCGGAGGAACAGTTTTGCGGTAAATGTGGCGCCCCGCGCGTCGGCGACAGCGATCCATCCAGTATCCAGAGCAAACTGGCTTCGGCATGGCATATGCAGTTAGCCAGCCAGGATGTTATCCCAACCGTGCCTCAGAACGGAGCCTCTGCGCACCAGGAAGCAGCCCTCTTGGCGGCGGCCCTCAAAATCGTTGCAAGCCCAAGTGCAGCGGAAGAAACAGGAAAAGACAATCCATCCCATACGATTCTGTTGCCCGAGTTCGACGAGGATGATCTGCTGGCAGCGCAGACCATCGCTGCCAGCGCCGGTACTGACGACCAATCGCCTCAGGGTTTCGCAACTCCAGGTTCGCAGCCCGAAGACGCTCTTGAAACCACCACCACCGCATTGCTAAAGCCGCAGCCACAGGATGTCACCTGGACTTCTGCCGCGAAAGCCCGTGATTTTCTGGAAATGCTGGCCGGTACCCGTTCCCCCAGCGCGTTTGCGCGTTTCTGGCGCGCCCGGCGCGGCGACTTCTATCTTGCACTCGCAGTGATTCTGGTAATAGTCGTCATTCGTTGGGGAATATTATCCAGCCACTCCGTGGGCGCGACCGGTCACGGAACCACAGATCCCGCGGGCACGCTTCGGCGCAAGCCACCGGCTCCCGACACAGATCTTTCCATCTTCGACAAATTTTTAATCAGCGTCGGATTAGCAGAAGCGCCGGAGATGCCGGAATACAAAGGCAATCCCGATACTCAGGTTTGGATTGATCTGCACACCGCTCTTTACTACTGCCCGGATTCCGATCTTTATGGCAAGACGCCACAGGGCAAGTTCGCCAGCCAGCGCGATGCGCAATTGGATCAGTTCGAACCTGCTTCCCGAAAAGCCTGTGACTGACGTCCGCATAGCATCTCCCTTGCCAGCAACCTGATTTCCACACTCCGATATTTGACAACCTTCCTTGACCGGAGTGCAATCATATCGTTGCTGTTCTCCGGAGAATGACAGTGGCTCAACCTACAGAAGAGTCCGACGCAACCACGCTGCCTGATCCCGAGCTGAACCCACTCCTGAATCCTGTGCTAGCGGCGCACATGGGACGATGGGCGGAAGTGTATTTCACCAACCCGCCCGAGAAGCGGGGACAGGCCGTAGCTGAATTGCTGCGAGAATTAGAGAGCAGTTCTCCGTCACCGTCCGCTCCAGTGCTAGAGAGTTCAGATCAAATCCTGGACAGTCCGGCTCCAGAAAACTCTGTTCTTCAAAATCCCGTTCTTCAAAAATCCGCTTTTCAAAAAAACGACCAGTATGAACCTAAGAGATTGGACGACGGTTTCGCGAAGGAGCAGCACGACAACAGAACGTTTGACAAAACATCGATGCAAGATTCATCCGCTCGGGCCGAGGAGATGCCACTGACGTGCAATTCGTGCGGACATAATAATTGGAGAGGACAGAGATTTTGTGGGATGTGCGGCATGCCCCTGGGGTTTTCACCAGAGCAGGCCGAGGAGGCTGCGCCGTCTACGGCCAGTTGGGCCGAATCCAGAGTGTCATCCGAAAGCAGGCTCAGTGAGCCGTTGGCTGAATTCGCTGAGCATACGGCTCCGTTCGAGCATCATCGAACACCCCAGAGCGAATCCTGGCCCGCCAGGGAACAATATCTCCCGGATCCTGGTCCGCGATTCCAATTTCAAGCCGAGCTTGACTCCGCGCCCCGTAGTTACCGCGTTTATCTGGGAGCGGCAGTGGCTATCCTTCTTACCGTTCTGCTCTATATGGCGTGGCGCAGCGGGGCTGCGTTCTGGAGCAACGTCAAGACTCCGGCTCAGATTCCGCGCGCGGTTTCGACTGAGCAACAACCAGCACCCCCGCCGGCGCAACAAATGCCGGTCCAGAATGCCGGAGAGAGCAGTGCTCCATCTGTTACTCCACCGGCCTCAACCGCACACAGTCAAAACCAAACCGCTATCAGTGCGCCGGCCACGGCAGCACCTAAGCCCCGTCCCGCTCCGCGGATTGTTCCCGTGACCGCTACGTCCACCACCCCTGCGGCAGAACAAGGCGGCTTCGAAGAATTGGCTACGGCGCAGAAATTTCTGGATGCCCGTCCAGGCGCGGCGCGCGACACTCAGGAGGCCGCACGATGGTTATGGAAGGCTGTGGCCAAACAGAACGTGACCGCAACCTTCCTGCTCTCGGATTTGTATCTTCGGGGGGACGGTGTAACTAAGAACTGCGACCAAGGGCGCCTTCTGCTGGATGCGGCGGCGCGAAAAGGTGTGACGGCTGCGGCGGAACGATTACGACATCTGCAGGCTTTCGGCTGCCAGTAGAAACTTGCAGCCGAAAGATTCCAGATTCTAGGCCGGAAGTTCCGGTCCCTGCCTGCGTGACTCATACCACAGGGCGAGTTCCACGCGGTTCCAGAGTCCGAGCTTGTCGTAGATCACGCGCAGATAATTTTTTACAACGTGCTCGGTGGTGCCGATGGCATGTGCCACGTCGCGGTTCTTTAACCCCTGGGCGACAAGCTCGATGACCTGGTGCTCTCGTTCGCTGGGGGTACGGCTTCCATAACGTTCGTAAGGGAACATGATTGCCTCCGATATAAGAGTGTCGCGAGTTTTACTCGCTTGATTCCGTCGGTAATTCCGAAACGCAGGAACAGCCGGTTGAAATGAGCTTTCACGGTTCTGCGCGCCATCTTGAGCTGGCTGGCAATTTCGGCGTTGTCACAGCCTTGCAGAAGTAGTTCGACGATTTGCTCTTCTCGCGGTCCAAGCCGAACGGACTGCTCGATCATCACTCCCCTGCCCCCTTTGGTCTGAATAGCTCCCGCCCTTATATGCAACTGGCGTGTTTGCATATTCCTAGCATCTACAATGCCATTTTGAGACGAATAAAGCTGTGACCAAGGAACAATCATTTCCACAGGGGGTGTCTGGGACCGCAGGAGAGATTCACGGGCTAGGGCCGGTTTTTCGTCCCTGACCTCGGCATTTCGGAGGGTCGAAGGAACCCCCATTAAGACTGGGGAAAAACCGTAATATCGGACGAAAAATCCCTGATACGTAACAACAGACATCCCATAGCCGGCAATACGCTGCGAAACGATTGCACCGCTCTTGGCTCGAAAAAATTAATTTGCAGCCGTTATGGGGCGATTGTTATAACCGGAACTCAGGCAAATACCCTAGGTGAAAAGTGCTGGACCCTAGGGGTGGACCTAGAACAATTTACATCTTGCTCACTGCTGGGCCGTCACGGAGGTTAAAGATGGCACTTATCCGGCCAAATCGGACCATGGAACGATCTGCGCCATCGAGATGACCGGTGGCCACGTTGATATTGTTACAGAATCATTAAAGCAGACTTCGAGGTTGCGCTTGCACTACACTACAGCGAACAACAACGTCTCATCATCATGATCCTTTCTGTCGTCATGCCGGTATATAACGAGCGCGCCACGCTGCGGCAAGTTGTTGATCGTGTGCTCGCCGTTCCGCTCGAGATCGAATTGATTTGCGTGGACGACGGCTCCGATGACGGTTCGCGGGAGATCCTTGCGCAACTGCAAGCAGAGCGTCCTCAGATTCGAGTTCTACTGCAGCCCAGGAACACGGGGAAAGGTGCAGCGCTGCACCGCGGAATTCAAGCGGCAACCGGTGACTTCGTAATCATTCAGGACGCCGACCTCGAATATGATCCGGCGGAGTACTCCGTCCTACTGGAACCGCTGACCGAAGGGCGTGCCGATGTTGTCTACGGATCGCGCTTTCTTTCCGCCCGCCCGCATCGCGTGCTTTACTTTTGGCATTCGGTGGGCAACTGGATTTTGACTTTACTTTCCAACGCGCTAACCAATATCAACCTCAGCGACATGGAGACCTGCTACAAAGCTTTCCGGCGCGAGGTCATCCAATCGATTCCTCTGGAAGAAAAGCGCTTTGGCTTCGAACCCGAGATCACGGTGAAGATCGCCAAACGAAATCTGCGCATCTACGAAGTCGGCATCAGCTACTGGGGACGCACCTATGAGGAAGGCAAGAAAATTAACTGGAAGGATGGCGTGCGCGCACTGTGGTGTCTGCTGAAATATTCCGTTACCGAACCGGCGGTAGCGCAACAGGTCATCGCATCGGATGCCACGTCTTTGGCCGCGGGGCCAACGATAGGCAAGTCGCCACGGACGGATTAACCATCCTGCTGTGTACATTCCGAGTATTGACTCTTCGTTGAAGCCCCAATACCAATCTACAATCAGAAATCAACAGTGAATTGCGGTGCTGACGCCGACGCATGAGCCAGAACATGAACATCATCGACCCCGGCTTCCAGATCGAGGCCCCGCTTGCTCTGCCCGAAGACGAAGTGCAACTTTGGCGAGTCGATCTGGAGGCGATCCGAGCAGAGGAATCGCGCTGGCAAAAAATTCTTTCCTCCGACGAATCGACCCGTGCTTCTCGTTTTCATTTTTCCCGCGACCGCCAGCGCTTTGTTGCCGGGCGAGCTTGGTTGCGGATAATTCTTGCAGGCTATCTGGCAACTGATACGAACAGCTTGCGCTTTTCTTACTCTGACAAGGAGAAACCTTCTCTGGCACCGCCGCACGCGGATAGCAATGTCATGTTCAACATTTCTCATTCCGGAGGCGTCGCATTGCTGGCTTTTACGCGCGGGCGCGAAATCGGTGTCGACGTCGAACAAGTCCGCAGCGATTTCGAACTGGAAGCCATTGCGCGGCGTTTTTTTTCCGCGCACGAGCAGAATCAACTTGCCGCCGTTCCTGCGGAGGAAAAACCCACGGCGTTTTTCCGCTGCTGGACGCGTAAAGAGGCTTACATCAAGGCGACTGGGGATGGATTGTCGCTTCCCCTAAGCCAA
The DNA here is from genome assembly GCA_963838015.1 of uncultured Acidobacteriaceae bacterium. Lineage (GTDB taxonomy): Bacteria > Acidobacteriota > Terriglobia > Terriglobales > Acidobacteriaceae > Sulfotelmatobacter. The sequence goes on from CAWIPG010000006.1 coordinate 749,515, forward strand.
TTCGATGTCTCACAGGGTGCAGAGGAACAAAACGCCTTGCTGGCGACGCGGCCCGATGCCTCGGAGGTATCCCGTTGGCTCCTTCGCGACGTGCCCGGCGGACTGGGCTATATGGCCGCCGTTTGCGCCCGCGGCCAGGATTGGAAACTGATTCAGCCTTGGTGAATCCTTAAAGATCATAGCTGGTGGAATTGCTCTACCTATTGTCGCAATTGTTTTCATACCTGGAGCCACAGGTAAGACTCGCCATCGAAATATTCCTAAAGGTGCTTTGCCTTCATCTACTTGTGCGGATACCGCCCAGCCGGGAAGGTCGGCTAATTGCTGGATTCCAAGGTCGCGCATGGAAATCCAATCTGATTTCTTTCGATCTCAGAAAAGTGATATTCTGTGAGACAAGCTTCGGGGTTTGTCCTCTCCCTTAAGTATCTGCAATCGGTTCCGCCCCCGGTAAAAGATCTGGGAAGTGATCCCAGGGAAATACAATAAAGGTAATAGACAAAGACAAGATTCCAGGAGGCATAGCGCTTGACCGCTTCAACCAGCCATCTCATTTCGCCGCACGGCGGCGAACTTGTTCAACTTATCGCTCAGCCCGAGCGAATCGCCGAATTAAAAGCCCATTCCAAAGAATGGCCTTCATGGGACCTCACTGCCCGCCAGCTTTGTGATCTTGAGTTGTTGCTCACCGGCGGCTTTTCTCCGTTGCGCGGCTTCATGATTCGCGCAGATTACGAAGGCGTTTGCAACAATATGCGGCTGGCCGACGGAACCCTTTGGCCCATGCCGATCACGCTGGATGTAACCGAGGAATTTGCCAAGAAATTAACGCCAGGTACCAGCAAGGTCGCACTGCGCGATCCCGAAGGCGTGATGCTGGCGGTGTTGAGCGTGGAAGAAATCTGGCAGCCCGACCGTAAAGCCGAGGCCCAGGCAGTTTTCGCCACCACCAGTCCCGCTCATCCCGGCGCCGATTATGCCATTAATAAGGCGAATCCGTGGTATGTCGGCGGAAAGCTGGAAGGCGCGCAGATTCCTTCGCACTACGATTTCCGCAGCCTGCGTTTGACTCCCGCCGAAGTGCGCGCCGAATTTGCCCGCGTGGGTTGGCGGAAAGTTGTCGCTTTCCAGACTCGCAATCCTATGCACCGCGCTCACGTCGAGCTCGCGTTCCGCGCTGCCAAGCAAGTCGAGGCCAGCCTGCTGATTCATCCCGTGGTGGGCATGACCAAGCCCGGCGACGTGGATTACTACACGCGGGTGCGTTGCTATCAACTGCTGCTTAATAAGTTCCCGCAGTCGACTGCGAAGCTTTCCCTGCTGCCTCTCGCCATGCGTATGGGCGGACCGCGCGAAGCCATCTGGCACGCGCTCATCCGCAAGAATCATGGCGTCACGCATTTCATCGTAGGGCGCGATCACGCAGGACCAGGATCCGATCCCGCGACGAAGAAGCCCTTCTACGGCCCGTACGAGGCGCAGGAAGTCTTCAAGAAACACGAAGCCGACATCGGCGTCACCATGGTGCCTTTCAACATGATGGTGTACCTCGAGGATCAGGACAAATACGTTCCCGACGATGAAGTCAAAAACGGCGATCGTGTACTCAACATCTCCGGGACGGAACTTCGCCAGCGCCTGAACGAAGGCCGCGAGATTCCTGCGTGGTTCACCTATCCCGAAGTTGTGGCGGAATTGCGCCGCAGCTTCCCGCCTCGCCACAAGCAGGGCGTGACCATCTTCTTCACCGGACTTTCCGGGTCGGGCAAGTCGACGATCGCGAATGTGTTGATGACGAAGTTTTTGGAAATGGGCGGACGTCCAGCCACTATGCTGGATGGCGATCTGGTGCGGAAAAATCTATCTTCCGAACTCGGCTTCTCCAAAGAGCACCGTGACATCAATATCCGGCGCATCGGCTACGTGGCATCGGAAATCACCAAGAATGGTGGCATTGCCATTTGCGCGCCCATTGCACCCTATGATGCGACCCGCAAATATGTACGGCAACTGATTGAACCCTACGGTGGGTTCATTCTGGTGCACATCGCCACCACCGTGGAAGTCTGCGAACAACGCGATCGCAAGGGCTTATATGCCAAGGCGCGCGCGGGAATTCTCAAGGAATTCACGGGCATCTCGGATCCTTACGAGGCGCCAGCCGACGCTGAAGTCACCATCAACACCGGGGAGCTATCCGCCGAAGAGGCAGCGCAGGAAATTATTCTGCACCTCGAGCGGGAGGGCTTCATCGGAACAGCTGCGGAGTCGGTTTAAGCTGCGATAAGTAATGGATCTGCTGATATGGATCTGCTGATCAAGATCTTGGTAGGTTTTGGAGTTGGGACCCTCATCGGGATGACGGGAGTCGGGGGCGGCGTTCTGCTGCTCCCGATTCTCATCTTTGGTTTGGGCGTGCCTCCTATGCGTGCCGTAGGCTCAGACGCGCTCTTCAACTTCCTTACTAAGATCGGCGCCAGCATCGTTCACCTGCGCAAAGGCACGGTTAAGATCAAAGTGGTTTTGGCTCTGGCCGTGGGTAGCGCTCCGGGATCTTACTTGGGCGTAAGCTACCTGGTTCACTTGCGGAATGTTTACGGCAACGGCGTCAACCACTTCATCACCGTAGCGGTTGGAGTCCTGCTGGTCTGCATTCCGACTTTCTTATTCTTCCAGAAGAAAATTGAGGACCACGTGGCGGATCGGCCGCCTACGGCAAAGTCGTTTGTTGGGATGTCGCTGATTGGCCTGGTCGCCGGATTCCTGGTGGGCATCACTTCGGTCGGCTCCGGCAGCATTGTTATGATGATGCTTTTGCTGTTCTATAGCTTTCAGCCGAAAGTCATGGTTGGCACCGACATCGTTCATGCGTTGATCCTCACCGGCGTCACCAGTCTTCTCCATTTTCGTCTGCACAATGTGGATACAACCCTGGTTTGGGCGCTGCTGATTGGGTCGGTTCCGGGCGGGTTGCTCGGCTCTTACCTGAGCACGCGGGTTCCGGTTCCGTGGCTCCGACGTATTTTGTGCGCAGTGTTGCTGGCAACGGGCGCGCGCATGCTGATGGCGTGAAGGCAGTTCTCGGTTCTCAGTTCTCAGTAAGTGCCAACTGAAAGAACTGGACCTGGGTAAGAGTGACCATTTAAGACTGATCGTTTAAGACTGACCATGGAATCAAAATCCTACGCACAAATTCTGGAACGCATTCACGCCGCGCTGCAAGCCTCCCACGAAGTTTTTGCCCGCTTCACGCCCGGAGCCATCGAGACCGAATACAAAATCGGGCACGATCCTGTAACCGAGGCAGATCGCTCGCTGGACGCAGTTTTGCGCAAGGAACTTCTACGCGAGGGGGAAGGCTGGCTTTCCGAAGAGAGTGTGGACGATCCGATTCGTCTGCAGCGTTCGCGCGTGTGGGTGGTCGATCCTCTCGATGGCACCCGCGAATTTGTCAAAGGCATTCCGGAATTTTGCGTTTCGATCGGGTTTGTCGAGAACGGGCGTCCCGTGGCGGGTGGAATCTATAATCCAGCCACCGACGAAACTTTCCTGGGATCGATTGACTCCGGCGTCACCTATAACGGCAAGCCGGCCCAGTGCAGCCAGCGCAGCACTCTGGATGGAGCTCTCATTCTAGCCAGCCGCAGCGAGGTCAAGCGCGGCGAGTGGAAGGCGTTTGAAAATTCCGCGTTGCAGATTCGACCTATGGGCTCGGTGGCCTACAAGCTGGCTCTGGTCTCAGCTGGCTTGGCGGATGCAACTTTTACGCTAACTCCGAAGAACGAATGGGATGTAGTTGCGGGTGCCGCGCTGGTGCTCAGCGGAGGGGGATTTGTGAGTACGCTGGAAAAAACCGAACTGACCGCCAACCGCCGCGATCCGCTATTATCAGGTCTGCTCGCGAGTGGACCGTTAATGAAAGATCAATTGCTCGCTTTAGTTGAGCCCCACATCCGGGTGGTTGAGCCCTCGCGCTAGGGTTCCGCCGGTATGCACTCATCCGGTTTGGTGTATGTTAGGTTTTTAAGGAGCGGCAGGACTCGAATTCCCCATGATTAGCCTCGTCTCTGGAGCTAAGCGCGCTTTAGGCCTTCACTCTCCCGGACGCGACCTCGAAGTTTTTCCCGACGATACGTTTCTGGTTTCCTACCCGAAATCCGGCAATACATGGACGCGCTTTCTGGTCGCGAATTTGATGTATCCGGAGAAGCATCCCGACTTCTCCAACATCAATGAACTGATCCCTGACCCGGAGGCGTTGAGTAAGAGGCATCTCAAGGAACTTCCCCGTCCTCGCATTATCAAAAGCCATCAGTACTTCGACCCTCGCTACCAAAAAGTGATTTGTATCGTTCGCGATCCGCGAGACGTGGCTCTCTCCGAGTACCACTTCCAGATCAAGCGCCGCGTCATCGGAGAAGATGCACCAATCGCTGATTTTGTTTCGTTGTTCCTCGCCCAACAGTTAGACCACTCCTACGGTACGTGGTATGAAAATGTGGGCAGCTGGTTCTTCACCCGCCGCAACCATCCCGGCTTTCTGCTGGTTCGATACGAGTCGATGCAATCGCAACCGGTACCGGAAATGGCGCGCATTGCAAAATTCCTGGGTAGGTCCGCAGACCCTGAAGCGCTGGCCTTTGCCGTTCAACAGAGTTCCGCGGATCGCATGCGTGAGTTGGAAAAGAAGCAAGCCCATCTGTGGTCCTCCACCAAGGACACTCGACAGGACAAGCCTTTTGTACGGAAAGCCCAAGCCGGCGGCTGGCGCACCGAGTTACCGCAGGACTGCGTGGCCAGAATTGAAGCAGCGTGGGGCGGTTTGATGACTGAGTTGGGTTATGAACTCTCAGTGCCCGCCTGCGTTTAATTTCGCCCTGGTTTAAGTGCGCGAATTCTGCTGCAGGTTAAACGGCGGATTTGAAAATTAAATCCTTCCTTCTCGCCAGATAAACCACTTTCCCGTCGCTCGCGGAGCAATCTTCAAACCGAGCAGAACCAGACTCACCTTCAGCTTCCGAAAATACGAGTTGGCCTCGGAAAATAATTCTTCGGCTCTCTCGTATTTTCCTTTACGAAGACAGAGCTTACCTTCCTCGACCAGATACCGCGCTCGGATTTCAGCCGCTTGCTTCCCGATGGTGTCACGATCGCCTTCCGTCAATGGCAGAGTTCGCAACGCCTTGTCCAGGATCATCCAGTAAGCCTCAACCATTCGCACGCTCGAAAGGCCGAGCGAGCCTGGCCGGCCCTCGTTCAGACGAGCTTGCACTTTCCGCGTATATCCGATCTTCGCTCCATAGAATGCGGTTCGTAACCACATGTCGTAATCGTCGCAGCGAGCCAGGCCTTCGTCGAATAATCCCGCCTTCACGATGGCGCTCTTCCGGGCAACGACGGTGGAGATCGGAACCTGGCATCGCACGAGCGCAAGAGCGAGAAAATCAGCGGTCCCGCGGGAAGGGCATCTCTTCATCCACTCATGTGGATGCGCTGGATCACCCACCGATAGGCAGTTGCTGTAAACCAGGTCCAGCATGGGGTCCTGGTCGAAGAGCATCATCTGCGCGCTAAGGTGATCGGGCAGCCAGTTATCGTCGCTATCCAGAAACGCCAGGAACTCTCCACTAGCCCGCCGGATCGCGGTATTCCGCGCCCCCGCAGCGCGTTTATTTTCCTGCTTGATGTAAACGATTTTGTTGAGCACCGGCGCCAAAACTTTCTCGAGCTCGGGTGTATCGGGTGAACCATCATTCACCACAATGATCTCGAAGTCCTGGAAGGATTGCTGAAACACCGAGTCCAGAGAAGCTGCGATTAGCTTGGCGGTGTTGTAGGTCGGGATGATGACGCTGACCCTTGGCGTATGGTTGATGGTTGCTTCCATATCTTTCTGCTATCACGCGCTGCGGAAAACAGTTTCTTCCGAGCCGTCCAAAGCGTGATTGACGGCTTCCACTCCCATCATGACCGAGTGGTCCATGTTGCCAATCTCGTAACGCCACGCGCCGAATCGCCCCCGCGAGTAAATTCCTTTTTCCATCAAAGCCGGTTGCAGTACCGCGAGCGCACGATCGCGGCCCAGCGAAGGGATGGGATATGAATACGCGACCGTGCGGTGATAGCGGGACACGATGCGGCCCCGGTCACCTTCATCAAGCATACCGGCGCGAATAAAACCGGAGATCATTTGCTCCAGGACCTGCTGCGGATCAGGATTTTGTCCAACAGGAAACGACATTTCCCCCATCAATGAACTGTACCGTTCCGTATCTCCGTTGGGAACATTGAAGCGCGAATACTGCGAAAAATGGGTGACACGGTAACAGGGCATCTCCTGATCAACGAAATAGATCCAGCACTTGCTGGTTTCGATCTTCTTTTCCAATCCCAGGCCAAGGACGAGTAGGTTGTTGTGCAATAGATCGCCGGCGGCATCCCGAAGTTTGCCGTCGGCATTTTTCAGCATTCCGATCAACAAATCCAGTGGCGTAGTCGAGATGAGAATGTCGTAAGTGTCGCCGCTTCCATCTGCAAATGAAACCTGCCGCTTGTCAGCGTCCACAGCAACCAATTCTTTTCCATTGACTACTTTCGCCGGAAAGCGCTTAGCCATATTCCTGTAAATCTCACCTGTGCCGCCGTGCAGCGGAAATCTGAACTTGCTGTTCGGTCCCCAACCCACATCGTCGCGCTCGTACAGCACGTTCTCCAGCAGACGTTTGAAATCAACCACCGAGACGCGTTCTCCGATCCACGACCGGGACATCTGCTCCAAAGGCGTGGTCCAGACTTTGGAGTTGTACGGGAACATGAAAGCTTCGGCGATCCCTTCGCCGAAAGTTGCCAGTATCCAGTCGCGGAAGTTCGCCGATGCCTGAGAGTTCCCGCTGGCAGCGGCTTTGGCTGCGCCCAGCAGACAACTCACCTGATCTTTCTTCGGCAAATGCCGCAGGTTGTTCTGAAAGGGATAAGGAATCCAGGATCCTCCGCGAACGATCCAACTCTCGCGCACCAGTTGGTTCTCTTCTTTTCCCAGCATATCGTCGACAAGTTTGTCGAAATAGGGATAGTGGGAAAAAATCACATGACCACCCTCGTCCCAGACAAAGCCGTGCGCGTCCACATGAGAACTGGCATGGCCGCCCACGTAATCGTATTTCTCGTAGAGAACCCAGTTGTCGTACCCGAGTTCGTGAAGACGGTAGGCGGCCCCGAGCCCAGTCGGCCCGCCTCCGATGATGACAATTTTCTTGCTAGTCATGAATTACGAAGAGCGCTGGCGCAAATCACAGAGTAACATTTTCCCGGCAACGGCAGAGTTACAAGAGTGCCATCACCAAGCCATTGCAAGCGTTGGATGACCGAATCGAGTTATTTGTTATGATCAAAACAGTTTTTCTTTCCTAGCGTTCCGGCGTTATTTTCATAAAAAGTGATCTCCGCGAGCTGATGGAAAGGCATCCAACGTCGACGACTTCATCCATGCCCGCATGGATTGGGAATCCATGAAGAGGCTGGATAAAATCGCGATCTTCAAGAATGTTGGCTCAAGCTGGTTTGCGCTTGGGCTCAATATTCTTGTCGGTCTTTTTTTGTCGCCGTATATTCTCCATCACCTCGGAGACGAGGCTTTCGGTCTCTGGGTATTAATCTTTTCCGTCACGGGGTACTACGGACTCTTCGACCTGGGAATCCGATCTTCCATTATTCGCTACGTTGCGAAGTATTCCACTGTCGACGAAAACGAAGAACTAAACCGCCTGGTTAACACGGCGTTCTTCACCTATAGCGGAATCGGTGCGGTTGCCATTCTGATTACGATCGCGGTCAGCTTCTATGTGGGCTCGATCTTTCGCATCTCGGGAGACTCCCTTTATCTTGCGCGCTGGCTGTTTCTGATGGTTGGATCGGCGGTAGCCCTGGGTTTTCCTTTGGGAGTATTCGGCGGCATTTTAGAAGGTCTGCAGAGATTCTATGTATTGAATCTCAACAATATGAGCGCCACCATCTTGCGCGCGCTGTTGATTGTGATTGCGCTTCAGCACGGGCGGGGATTGTTGACCGTGGCTTTCATCACGGTGGCGCTGCCGCTCCTGGCAAACGTGGTAAATGCAGTGGTTGCGCTCCGTCTTCTCCGATTGCGCTTTGGCTTCGAACATCTCAATCGCGAGAGCTTGAGGCGCATCGCCAGCTACAGCGGCACAACCTTCATTATCATCGTAGCCGTCCGCCTGCGTTTCAAGACCGATGCGATCGTCATCGGCACGTTCGTCTCCTCCGCAGCAATCACCTACTTCACTATCGGATCACGTCTGGTGGACTATGCCGGAGAGGTCGTTGGCGGTCTCGCACAAGTTTTTGTACCCATGTCGAGCCAGTCCGATGCCACCGGGGATTTGATGGGGTTGAGAAGGATATTTGTTGCCGGAAACCGCGCTTGTGCTCTGATCATTTTTCCCATGGCGGCGATTCTCATCATCCTGGGCAAATCCGTGATCGAGGCTTGGGTAGGAGCGCGGTATATCGCAGCGAGTTACCCCGTCTTGCTGGTGTTGGTGATCCCATCCACCCTGATGTTGGCGCAGTCCGCATCCGGCAGGGTTCTCTACGGGATGGCGAAGCACAAAACCCTGGCGATTGTGACGCTCATGGAAGGCGGCGCGAACCTGTTTCTGAGTATTTTGCTGGTGAGGCGGTTTGGCATTCTAGGCGACGCCGTGGGTACTGCGATCCCGCTATTCTGCACGACTTTGTTTTTCATGCCCCGGCATCTTTGTCGCGTGCTGAAGATGAGTATTGGCGTTTATCTGCGCCAGGCATTTCTGCTGCCTCTGATGCTCTGCGCGCCGCTGGTTGCCGTTCTTTTGCTCATGCGCCATTGGTTCATTGCACATAACTATTTCCAGCTTGCGATTCACCTTGGCGTGGGTTCGACGGTTTATGGCGTGGGACTTCTGTGGGCGATCTGGACGCGCAAAGCATGGCAGGTCGAAGGCATCCACGATCAGGAAACCGCCAACCAGGTTGCAATCGATCTGGTGGAGACCTCGAAGCAGGAAGAGCATTGAAATCGATCTTCGCTTCAGCATGATTCTTCTCCTCAATTGAAACTGCGAGTCTGAAGTTTTCAAACCCGGAAGTACATGCACGTCAGGATGTACTAGTGTGACCTGATAGGCCCTGTTCCCACGTCATCTGCCCTTCCCGCCTTCCCTTCTTTAAAGTCCTCCTAAGGACTCGCACGAACGGTCCCCCCAAACTTTGGTCTGAGGTTTGCCTCCATGCGCTATGCCCAACCGGGTGCCGCAATTAGCTGCATTGCGAATAGGACTCCTGCGAATATTTGCGTTCTCACGCTCCTGCTCTGCCTTACGAGCTTGAGCGTCGCTTGTGGCGTGTCGGGTGCGAGCAACAAGTTGAGCCCAAACGATGAGGCCGCGCCATCCGGAGCGCTCAGAGTTTCGGCTCCGCCCGCACAAGCCACAGTAGGCACAGCTTATAACGCAGTGAGTTCGGTCACCGGGGGAACTGCTCCCTATTTATTTTCGATCGCCAGTGGCAGCTTGCCCACGGGCCTCAGCCTCAACTCAAGCACCGGGTCCATAACCGGCATACCTCGTGTAGCAGGCAACTACAATTTCACGCTTTCCGTCGCGACGATTCTAGGAAAGCAAAATGGGGCGACTTCCGCAGATGGCTTCTCAATGTATTCGGGGAGCGAGTCCGGATCAACCTCTGCACATATCGCCGTTTCCGCCAGCGGCTCTGGCCCCTCGGGGCCCGTCCTCTCGATCTCACCTGCCAGCACGACTCTGGCCTCGCAAGCTCAGCAACAATTCACCGCCAGCTTCAGTGGCACTTCGAATACAGGCGTTACCTGGTCAGCCAATACAGGAACGATTTCCAGCAGTGGAGTGTTTACGGCACCTAAAGTGACCGGGAATATGTCTGCGGTCATAACGGCCACCAGCGTAGCCAACACCAGTTCCCACGCGACCGCGACGGTAACCGTAACTCCGGTTAACACCCTGGCAATTGCAACCGCAGCTCTCGAGGGAGCTGAGGCCGGCGCGCCTTATGCTGATTCGCTCTCCGCGACCGGTGGCGTGCCCCCATACCAGTGGAGTTTCACCACGGGATCGTTGCCATCTGGAATCCAGTTGCAGAGTTCGAGCGGCGCCATTGCCGGCACAACCACTGTTATCGGATCGTTTCCTTTCACAGCCAAAGTGACCGACTCTTCCGGACACAGTACCACGACCGCATTGACACTTACTGTTTCCTCAAACTCAGGATTCGACGGTCCCGCGCAGTTACCGCTTATTTACATCCAAAGTGCGCTATCGAATACGCCGGCGCCCGGCAGTACGATCACCGTGAACGCCGGAGGAAATTTGCAGTCCGCGCTGAACAGCGCCAACTGTGGTGACACAATTCAGCTCCAGGCGGGCGCAACCTTCACTGGACTGTTTACGTTCCCGGCCAAGAGTTGCGATGACAACCATTGGATCATCGTTCGTACCAGTTCCGACGATTCCCTGTTGCCCGCCGAAGGCAGTCGGCTTACACCCTGTTACGCGGGAGTCTCCTCGCTGCCCGGTCGACCGGCTCTACAGTGCGCCTCGACAAAAAATGTTCTGGCTAAGTTAGTAATAGCGACGCCGGGAAGCAGCGGTCCTATTAACTTTGCAGAGGGCGCGAACCACTATCGCTTGGTCGGTCTGGAAGTGACGCGTGTTTCCGGGATCGGAATGATCTACGCTTTGGCGTCGGTCGCAAACAGCGGCCCTGCCAACAACCTGATTTTCGACCGCGTTTGGCTGCATGGCACGGCCCATGACGACACCCAACGGGGCGTCGATCTCGGGGGCAGCACCTATACCGCGATCGTGGATTCGTCCTTTACGGATTTTCACTGCATGACAATGGGATCCTGCTCCGATGCGCAGGCAATCAACGGAGGCCTGAATGGCTATCCGATGGGGCCTTACAAGATCGTAGATAACTTTCTTGAATCTTCTGGCGAGAACATCCTGTTCGGCGGAGGCGCTGCCACCGCAACTCCGACCGATATTGAGGTCAGCCGCAATCACATGTTCAAGCCTATGATCTGGATGAAAGGACAACCTGGATTTGTGGGTGGACCCACTGGAAATCCGTTTATCGTCAAAAATCTCTTCGAACTGAAAAATGCGCAGCGCGTTTTGCTAGACGGCAACATTATGGAAGATTCCTGGGGCGGCTTTTCTCAAGTGGGCTTTGGCATCCTGTTGACCCCGGTCAATCAGAGCGGCAACTGTAACACTTGCACGGTAACGGATGTGACCATCCGCTATAGCACCATAAGCCACGTGGGAGCCGGACTACAGATCGCAAACGCTTTAACCGGCACTGCCGGTCAGGGGCAGCGATACAGCATTCACGATATCGTGATCGACGATATCGACGGTCCGAAGTACAGCGGCCCCGGGGAATTCGCGCAGCTCTCAGTGGCTCCCGGCGAACCCGTCCTTCAGAACGTAACGATCAATCACATTACTGCTTTTCCGCCCAACACAATGTTCATTGTTGGCGCTTTCCCTCCAACTCAGTTGAAGAACATCGTGGTTACGAATAGCATTGTGAATGCTGGCATCTATCCAGTGTGGTCAACGGGCAATAACGGTAATCAAGTAAACTGCGCCGCCCAGGATAATCCTCTCAAAACCTTCAAGGCCTGTTTTAACACTTATGCTTTTTCAGCCAACGCCATCATCGATCCCCCTGCCCTGGCTTCGCCAGCGAACTGGCCCACGGGGAACTTCTTCCCGGCCACAACGGCAGCGGTTCAATTCGTCAATTACAATGGCGGAAATGGCGGCGACTATCACCTGCAAGCTTCCAGCCCCTATAAAGGCAAAGCTTCCGATGGTAAGGACCTTGGCGCGGATGTGGATGCTATTGATTCCGCTATCGCTGGCGTGGAATAGAGACTTCAAAAACAGAAGACAACCAGCTCTGAACAAGAGGCAACAAAGTGATGCGTAGGGCCTCGGAGGACCTACTCACCCTGCTCTGCTGCCCCGCCTGCAAGGCTTCGCTGGTAAAGCAAGAAAGCGGCTATTCTTGCTCATCCTGCCGCCGGAACTTTCCAGAAGTTCGCGGAGTGTTGCGTTTTGTCGACCAGAGCAACTATGCCGATAGCTTCGGCTACCAGTGGCACCAATTCAATAAAACCCAACTCGACGACGCGAGCCGTAATTTTTCCGAGCCTGATTTTGTAAAGAAGACCGGCCTCCAGCCGGAGGACTTGAAAGGAAAGCTGGTGCTCGACGTGGGCTGCGGCATGGGCCGGTTCGCCGAAGTGGCGACCCGCTGGGGCGCTCGCGTGGTAGGTATCGATTTGAGCGCTGCCGCCGAAGTTGCGGTAAAGAATTTGTCGGACCGCGATTTTGCAGGGTTCCAGGCGGATGTTTTTGCGCTTCCCTTCCGGCCCGAAACCTTCGATTGCATCTATAGCATGGGCGTGCTCCATCACACGCCGGATTGCGAGAAGGCTTTCAAAGTGCTGCCGCAATATCTGAAACCGGGCGGCACCATCGCAGTTTGGCTCTACAGCGGTTACAACAAGTGGTATCGATTCAGCGACCAATACCGGAAGATTACCCATCGTATGTCGCCGCGCACCTTGCATCGCTTCTTCAGCGTGGCCGTGCCTTTCTTTTACTGGCTGGAGCGCGGTCTTCGCGTGCTGCCAATTGTCGGCAAGCCGGCTGCGGGACTGGTTGAGCACGTCTTCCCCATAAACCACCAATCCGATGCTGAAGCCAGACTTTTGGACACCTTGGATTGGTACTCTCCCAAGTATCAGTCCAAGCACACGTATGAACAGGTATTTCGATGGTTCGAGAGCTGTGGGCTCGGGGATCTCACTGTCGGGAATGATCCCATCGGCGTCCGCGGACGAAAACCCGAGACGCCTTTGTAGAGTTGATATACTGCGACCGATCCACTGCACTCTAAAAGCGATGGCCAAGCTGCTGTTCTGGATCTCCGCCGGATTTACGGTCTACGTTTACATTGGTTACCCCATCCTGCTGTGGGGACTGCAAGCGGTTTTTCGTTCTTCGCCGCGCCGGCAGTCGATTGAGCCCTCGGTTTCCCTGCTCGTGGCCGCCTACAACGAAGCCGCAGTCATAGCAGAGAAAATCCGTAATAGTCTCGCGCTGGACTATCCGTCCGACAAACTCGAAGTCGTCATCGCATCCGATGGATCAAAGGACGCGACCGCGGAAATAGTCCGCTCTCTTACCGCGGCTGATGCCGGTGGGCGCGTTCGTCTTCTCCACTTCGAGAAAAATCGCGGCAAAACTGCGGTGCTAAACGATGCAGTGCGGGAATTACGCGGAGAGATCGTGGCCTTTTCCGATGCCACCAGCATGCTTGCTACCGATTCCCTTCGCATACTGGTTCAGAGTTTCAGCGATCCTCGCGTTGGCGCGGCCAGCGGCGTTTATCGCTTGCTGAAAAAAGATCAGGCCCACCTCGGATCGCAAGAGGATCTTTACTGGAAGTACGAAACTTTTTTGAAGGTACAGGAAGCCAGGCTCGGAGCATTCACCGGCGCACATGGATCTCTCTACGCCATCCGCCGCGAGCTGTATCCATTTCCTCCCGAGGGAACGATTAACGACGACTTCACAATCCCGATGCGCATCCTCGAGGGCGGCCACCGTGTCGCGTATGAAACCGCAGCTGTGGCTTATGAAGAAGCCAATGAGATGGAAGGATTCTCCCGCCGGGTGCGGATCACGGCTGGAAACGTCGAGCAACTGCGGGAGATCAAGGGCCTGATCTGGCCGCCGCGGCCATTTGCGCTGTTCTGCTTGCTGTCGCACAAAGCCGCCCGGCTCCTGGTACCAGTGTTTATGCTGGTAGCACTTGCGGCCAATATCGCGCTGCGCAGGCAATTCCCTTATAACTGGTTGCTTCTCGGGCAGGTGTTTTTCTACGGTCTCGCAGTACTAGGAGCGATGACCAGCCTCAGGCCAAAAGTCCTTCGTCTTCCCTACTACTTCTGCATGATCAACTCCGCGTTGTTTGCCTGGATGTACCAGGCTCTGCGTCGCCGCCTGCGCGATTCCGTCGCGGATAGAGCTTGACCAATTGGGCAAGCAGCCGCCCGTCGGTTAGGAGCATCGAAGCGTCTGGCCTGATCGTTCAGCTTTTAAGCAGCCTGTTAGGATTGCCTATGGAGAAGGGATCGACAAGTATGCGCATTTACGGCCGATCCATGGCTGCGCCACGAGTTATAGCTTTCTTCTTGCTGATTCTAGCTTTCTCACTTTGCGCTGCAAATTCGGATCAAACTTCCGCTGCGTCCAACGGCAAGAATTTTGATGGCCCAGCCGAGCTGCCCAGGGAACACGTAAAAAGCTCATTGAAAGATACTCCTGCGAGTGGAAAGATCTGGACGGTCGCTGCCGGGCAAAATCTTGCGCAGGTTCTCGCCGGCGCATCATGCGGCGATGTCATTCAGTTGCAAGCGGGCGCCGCGTTCAGCGGCAACTTCGTGATTCCAGCCAAGAGCTGTGACGATTCGCATTGGATCATCATTCGCACCAGCGCCCCCGATTCCAGTCTGCCTCCAGAGGGCACGCGCCTGACCCCGTGCTACGCCGGGATATCGGGCCTGCCGGGCAGACCTCGATTGAATTGCACTTCCACCGCTAACGTCCTGGCCAGGATTGAATTCGATGGCAGCGCGGCCTCAGGACCCATCACCTTTTCTCCTGGAGCTAACCACTATCGGCTGATCGGCCTGGAGGTGACGCGCGCCCCGTCCCCGAAGACCGTTTACAACCTGATTCAATTTAACGGTCCAGCCGACCACGTAATATTTGATCGTGTATGGGTGCATGGCACAGCGCAGGATGAAACCACGCGCGGCATCCTCCTGGGTCCGAGCCGATATGTCGCTATAGTAGATTCTTACTTTTCCGATTTCCACTGCATTGCCCGGTCCGGCTCGTGCACCGACGCGCAGACGATCGCCGGTGGCCTTAGCGATGAGCCAATGGGGCCTTACAAAATCGGAAACAACTTTCTCGAAGCTGCCGTGCGAGAACATTATTTTTGGCGGAGGCGCCGCCACCGCGACTCCTGCGGATATCGAGGTCATCCACAATCACATGTTCAAGCCCCTGACCTGGATGAAAGGGCAGGAAGGATTTGTGGGAGGAACAACCGGCAATCCGTTCATCGTAAAGAATCTCTTCGAGCTGAAAAATGCGCAACGCGTTCTGCTGGATGGCAACATTCTGGAAGATTCCTGGGGAGGATTTTCTCAGGTGGGCTTCGGCATTTTATTAACTCCAGTCGATCAGAGCGGTCATTGCCCGAGTTGCCAAGTCACAGATGTGACCATCCGCTACTGCTACATTCGCCATGTCGCGGCCGGATTGCAGATCGCGAATGCCTTGGCTGGCCCGCAAGGTCAGGGGCAGCGTTACGGCATTCACGATATCGTGATCGACGACATCGATAACAAGAAATATAGCGGGCCGGGGGAGTTTGCACAGCTTATGGTAAGTCCGGGCAAGCCCGTCCTGCAGGATGTCACGATCAATCACGTTACGGCTTTCCCGCCCAGAACGCTGTTCATCATCGGCACGTTACCTGCGGCACAGATGAAAAACTTTGTCTTTACCAACAATATCGTCAATGCAGGCATCTATCCCGTGTGGTCCACTGGAAACGTTGGCGGCGCGACGAACTGCGCGGCCCTGAATGTTCCGGCCACTACTTTCAACTCCTGTTTTAGTCCGGTTACGTTTGCCGGCAACGTGATCATCAATCCTCCAACTCTCGCATTGCCGGCGAAATGGCCGCCGGGAAACTTCTTCCCGGAATCGGCCGATGCGGTTCGATTCGTCAACTACAATGGCGGAAATGGCGGCAACTACCAACTGCAAGGCTCCAGCCGCTACAAGGGTAAAGGGACCGATGGCAAAGATATTGGAGCGGATGTAGCGGCGATCGCTTCGGCTACCGCCGGTGTGGAGTAGAGAGCCGAGCCCCTGGCATGAAAATACTCTGGGTAAAAGCCGGCGGCCTGGTCCCACCCGATACCGGTGGAAAAATCCGCAGTTACAACATTCTTCGTGAGCTTGCACGAAACCATTCCGTCACTTTCTTTTCGTTCTACGCCGCGCATGACAACGACGTCCATGCGGATTTGAAGAACATATTTGATCGTTCAATCTGCCTGCCGCTTCGCCTTCCCACGCCAAAAAGTCCCGCGGAGTTGCTCGACTACGGCGTTCGCCTGTTCTCTTCTCAACCCTACAACATTACAAAGTATTGCCGCCCGGAAGTTCACCGCCAGTTGCTCGCCCTGCTCCAACAGGAAAGCTATGACGTAATCCTCTGTGATTTCATGGTGGCTGCGGGTGTAATTCCTTGGGATTCACCGACGCCCAAGGTGCTTTTTACTCATAACGTCGAGGCAACAATCTGGCGGCGGCATTATCAGGTCGGCGCCAACCCACTCTGGAAGGCCATTTCCTGGCTGGAATGGAAGAGGATGGAAGCCGCTGAACGGCGGTATCTGCGTCTTGCCGATCGTGTGCTTACCGTCTCTGAAACGGATCGGGACGCGTTTGCGCCTTTTGTTGAAGCGAAAAAGCTAACCGTGATTTCCACCGGTGTAGATGTCGATTACTTTCAACCCATGCCCGTGGAAGAAGACGCGAATTCCCTGGTCTTCACCGGTTCGATGGATTGGCTTCCGAACGAAGATGGGATTTTTTATTTTGTCGAGACGATCCTTCCCTTGATTAAGGAGCAATGCCCCGATGTGTCTCTCCAAGTTGTGGGGCGAAGCCCCTCTCGCAAACTGCAGGCTTTAGCTCAGCAAGAGAAGAGCGTGCTGCTCACGGGCTGGGTGGAAGACATACGGCCGTTTGTTGCACGAGGCTCGATTTGCATTGTGCCCCTGCGCATTGGCGGAGGTACTCGGCTGAAGATTTTTGAAGCCATGGCAATGAGCAAAGCGGTGGTTTCTACCTCCATAGGCGCCGAGGGCCTGCCGGTGCAGAACGGCGAGAACATTCTTCTCGCAGACACGCCCGAAGATTTTGCGCGTTCGGTGATTTCTCTGCTGCGTGATCCCAACCAACGCCGGCGGTTGGGTGCTTCGGCGAGAACTCTGGTACAAGAAAAATATAGTTGGGCGAAAGTGGCTGAAACTTTTGCCCGTACTCTGCAAGAGGTTATAACCCGGCATGGCCATTCGGAGGCGGGCGACGCAGCGCGCAGTTCGCGCTACGCCAGGCCCGTCGCAATCGTGAGCGGAATTAAGGCAGATGTTCACCAACCTTCAATATCTGATTCTGAAGAAGATCTCTCCCGGAGTTCCGGATTGCTGCAGCGGGAGCGTTTATGAGGGCAAGTCGAAGCTCGCGGTTCTAATGGGGGAAGAATTCTTCCCCAGAATTGCAGGCAAAGTTGTGATCGACTTCGGCTGCGGCGAGGGTGCCGACGCCGTGGAAATGGCTCAGAAGGGCGCCAAACGAGTAATCGGCATCGATATTCGCGAGGATCTTCTTCAGACGGCGAGAGAGAAGGCGCTTCGCGCAGGCGTTCAGGATACGTGCCACTTCGTATCTTCGACGAAGGAAACTGCGGATATTGTCGTTTCCGTAGATGCCTTCGAGCATTTTGCCGACCCGGCAGAAATCCTGCGCATCATGAGCTCGCTCCTGCACCCAGCCGGCGAAGTGCTTGTGAGTTTCGGACCAACCTGGCATCACCCGCTGGGCGGCCATCTTTTCTCTGTTTTTCCCTGGGCGCACTTAATCTTTAGCGAAAAAGCTCTTATCCGTTGGCGATCCACTTTCAAAACGGACGGCGCAACCCGATTCAGCGAGGTGGCCGGAGGCCTGAATCAAATGACAATCGCGAAGTTCGAGGAATTAGTCGCGAACAGTCCGCTCCAGTTCGCCGGTTTCGAACTCGTCCCTATCAGGAAGCTTCAGCCTTTTCACAACCGGCTGACGCGCGAATTTACAACCGCGATCGTGCGCTGCCGTCTGATCAAGCGGATTTAGAAGAACATCGAATCAGGCCCTACCAGCAAATCCCCTGATATGACGCGCCGGTCGCTCGGCCGGGAAGCCGAGGCTAGATTGATAAGATCGATCACGATCTGGTCGTGGCCCAGGCAGCGCGCCAGTTGGTCTTTGTCGACCTTGGTGGCGATAACCACAACTTCGCCACTGCGAACGACTTCTTCAAGATCGGCCGACAGCAAAGACCCTATATGGGGAATGACTTCCTCAATATATTGCCGGTTCGAGCCGGCCAACCGTCCCAGCAATACGTCGCGATCCCATACCCGCACCTGGCTGCCTTCTCCCAGCAGCCGTTTGATCATCTGCACCTGTGGGCTCTCTCTCAGGTCGTCGGTCCCCGACTTGAAGCTTAATCCGAGAAACGAAATCTTCTTTTTATTCGTCCGCAACACGGCATCGACCGCCCGATCGATGTGCTGCGCGTTGCTGGGTAAAACCGACTCCAGAAGAGGCAGAGCAAGATCGAGTTCTTTCGCGCGATGACCCAGCGCGCGCAAATCCTTCGGCAGGCACGATCCGCCAAAAGCGAATCCTGGCGAGAGGTATGCCGGAGAAATATTCAGCTTCGTATCGGATGTGTAGATCTTCGTGACCGCTTCAGCATCGACTCCCAGGCTCTTGCACAGCGTCCCAACCTCATTTGCAAAGCCAATCTTCACCGCATGGAATGCGTTGCATACGTACTTCACCATCTCCGCCACAGGAATGCTGGTTTCGAACACCGGACTGCTGATCGTCTTATACAGTTGCCTTACCACCGTGAGATGTTTCGGATCCTGCGCGCCGAGCACGGTGTAAGGAGGCTGGAGAAAATCAGCAACCGCGCTTCCTTCGCGCATGAATTCCGGGTTGTAGCAGACCGCGAAATCCGTGCCCTGCGCGGCGTCCGCTGGCCTTCTCTACGGTCGGAATGACCAGCGACTCCGTCGTGCCGGGCAAAACCGTACTGCGCAACACGATCACGTGATACGAATTTTTCTGTCTTCAGGGCGGCGCCAATTTCATGAACCACCCGCTCCACATAGCCCAGATCGAGCTTCCCGCTGCGCAAACTTGGAGTGCCGACACAGACGAAAGAAATCTCCGAATCTCGAACCGCGTCCACGCGCGTCGGTAGTGGCATGAAGCAGTCCCGGCGCGATGTCCCTCCTCCACCAGTTCGCTCATGCGGGCTTCGATGATAGGACTGCGCCCGGCAGCCATCATCTCACTTTGGCGGGGCTAACGTCGACCCCGATCACCCGGTGGCCAACGTGAGCGAAGCATGCGGCGGTCACTGAGCCCACATAGCCCATGCCAAACACACTGATCGACAGACCCACTCCAGCTCCTCAACGTACCTGAAAGCTAACTTCTAGTATGCCAGTTCTTCAGCCGCTTCGAAGGTGACCAAGTTTTCTTCTCGAAATTCTCAGATTGGAGTATACCGGGAACTTGAGGATAAACTCGTGGTTGTGCCTCTCACCGGACGAAGACTCTGGTCTCGCTTGTCCAACATGAGTTGGGACGAACTCGAGACTCGCGCGCGCCAGGAAGTCTCAAAGCGGCTCGATGTCACCTTGTGCAGAATCGGGCTGCAGCCGGGCCGGAACGGGTTGCGTACTCCTCCGAATCGCCGGGAAATTTTTCTTTTCCGACGGATGAACTCGCGCAGCGCGTTAGCCTCCTGCGGGAACATCTGCCCCATGAGGCGGAGGCGATTGTGACGGAAGCGAATGAGATTTGCCGCCACCGTTTCCGACTCCTGGGCTACCGTGACCTCGACTATGGCGCCGAAATCGATTGGCATCTCGACGCCGTGCATGGTCTGCGCTCGCCGCTGATACCGTGGTTCAAGATTAATTTTCTCGATTTTCCGGCGGTCGGCGATCACAAAGTCACCTGGGAATTGAGCCGTCATCAACACCTGGTCACTCTGGCGAAGGCATGGCTGCTAACCGGCGAAGAAACCTATGCTCAGGAGATTTTCGCGCAATGGTACTCCTGGCAGCGCGCCAATCCTTATCCGTTGGGGGTGAACTGGGCCAGCAGCCTCGAAGTCGCGTTCCGCAGCATGTCCTGGATTTGGCTGCACCATCTGCTCGCGGAGTGTCCGGTTGTGCCCGCTCAAGTTTTCAGAACGATCTGCTGCGCGCATTGGCGTTGAACGGCCGCCATATCGAGCGATATCTATCCACTTATTTTTCTCCCAACACGCATCTGCTGGGCGAGGCCGTCGCACTTTTTTTAATCGGAACGCTTTATCCTCAACTTTCGTCTGCCGAAGAATGGAAGAAGAACGGCTGGAGGATCATTCAGGAAGAAGCCGTGCGTCAGGTGCGCCCCGACGGCGTATATTTCGAGCAATCGTTGTACTACCACGTTTACGCCCTTGATTTCTTCCTGCACGCGCGCTTGCTCGCGTCGCGAAATGGGATGGAGATTCCATCCGGATTCGATCTTCGTCATCAGAAAGATGCTGACGGTAATCCAAGCTCTAGTGCAAGGCGGCCCGCCCGACGGCTTCGGCGACGATGATGGCGGAAGAGTCTTCAACCCGAGACGCAACCGCGCTGAACACATGACCGATCCGCTGGCGATCGGAGCCGCACTTTTTCACGACGAAAGCCTCCGAGCCAGCGCGACTTTGACCGAGGAAGCGATCTGGTTGTTCGGCGAAGCAGGCGCTGACTCTCGGACCGCGCCAATGTCCGATACGTCCGCCACGCCGAAATCTCAATCCTTTCGAGATGGCGGACTTTATGTCGCGGGAAGCCTCCGAGCCTTTTCCTCAACAGATGGTCATAGACGCGGGACCTCAAGGCATGGACGCAGCGGGCATGGCCACGCGGATGCGTTAAGCGTCAAACTGGCTTTCGGCGGCCGCAACTGGCTGGTCGACGCGGGAACCTGCTGCTATATCGGTCCCGAGCGGTGAACGAAATACATTTCGCGGCACACGCGCTCACAATACGCTGGCGGTGGACGGCCTCGACCAGGCAGAGCCCGAAGGACCGTTCGCCTGGAGTTCGATCCCCGATACGCAAACAGACCTGTGGATCACTGGCAGCGAATTTCACCCTGTTTGCAGGATCGCATTCCGGCTATGAACGGCTTCCTGAACCCGTGCGGCACCGGCGTTTTGTGTTTCACTTGCACGGCGGCTTCTGGCTCGTGCGCGACGTCGCCGAGGGAAACGGTTCGCATCTTCTCGAGACCTCCTGGCACTTTGCGCCGGACCTCGAAGTGTCTGCAGTCGAGAAAGCGACTTTGTTGCTACGCTACGAGCAGTCCGACAGATCACGAATCGCATCTTATCACTCACCTTGCTTCCGGTCGCCGATCCGCGATGGAAATCCGAACTAGTCTCGGAGCACGTCTCGCCGGCTTACGGTGCAAAGCTGAGTGCGCCCGTCGTGCGTTGCAGCGCTCAGGTTGCGCTTCCGGCGGAACATGCCGTTCTTGCTACTTCCTGCGGTGGGCAGGATTGAGTGAAACTGGCAACGTTCATCCGAGACGACCGCCAGCAAAGCGGCAGCGCTCGCAGCCGGAAGCGGTTTACCGCTACGAGAACGGTCCACACGACGCACTGGCATGATTTTTCGTCAAGCACCAGAGAGCAGCATGGAATTTTGGTCCATGGACGAGTGATGCGCGGTTCCTCTATTTTTGTGTAAAGGATCGGCGGGTCAATCACCTGTGCTTTCTGCGAGGGAAGTTTCGCGCGAGTTCCAGGGCGAATCCCTCATCTCGCACGACGCCACTTTACAATGGTTGGAGTGGACGAACCGGGAGGGCCAGCATGAGTTGGCTTGCTCCGATGAGACGGCCGCCGGTTCATTTTCCGGAGCCGTGCTCGATTCGGAAATCGAGATTTGAGCTACGTGCGCCGGCCGAGACTTCGACGAAGCAAGAGGACATACAAGCGAAATGTGCGGCATCACCGGGGTCATGCAATTCGGCGGCGCGCAGGGTTGATCCTGAGACTCTTCGGCGGATGTGTGCCGCCATGGTCCATCGCGGCCCAGACGACGAAGGAATCTACACTGCTGGTTCCGTTGGCGATCGGCATGCGCCGCCTCAGCATCGTCGATCTCGCAACTGGACATCAGCCTCTCAGCAACGAAGACGGTACCGTCTGGATTGTTTTCAACGGCGAAATCTACAATCATGCCGTCTTGCGTGAGAAGTTGCAGTCGCTCGGTCACCAATACCGCACTCATAGCGACACGGAAACCATCGTTCATCTTTACGAAGAATATGGACCGGAGTGCGTGCAGCACCTGCGTGGCATGTTTGCCTTCGCCATCTGGGACGCCCGCCGTCAACGCCTCTTCATCGCGCGCGACCGGTTGGGCATCAAGCCGCTTTACTACCAACT
The DNA here is from genome assembly GCA_963838015.1 of uncultured Acidobacteriaceae bacterium. Taxonomy (GTDB): domain Bacteria; phylum Acidobacteriota; class Terriglobia; order Terriglobales; family Acidobacteriaceae; genus Sulfotelmatobacter. The sequence continues at coordinate 771,991 of CAWIPG010000006.1, forward strand.
GACATCCGAGCAAATTGTTTTCGGCTCAGAGATCAAAGTCATTCTCGCCTTCCCCGGAACCGCCGCGCAGCTTGATCGCACAGTCCTTCCCGAATATCTGGCCTTCGGATATCTCTCCGGAGAACAAACTTTCTACGACGGAATTCGCAAGCTGATGCCCGGTCACTGGATGGAGGTTGACCCGAGCGGGCAGGTCAGGATCGAGCGTTACTGGGATCATGCCTGTAATCGCAAAGCGAAACGCTCACACCCGGAGAGTTACTACATCCAGACCTACCGGGAGATGCTGGAGCAGGCGGTGAGCAGCCACCTGATGAGCGATGTGCCGCTCGGCGTTTTTCTCAGCGGCGGCGTCGATTCCAGCGCCGTGGCCGCGTTGATGACAAAGATCCGCCGCGCTCCGGTCGAAACTTTCTCCGTCGGCTATACCGAAGACGCATACAGCGAACTGCCTTACGCCCGCGTCGTCGCCAAGCATCTGAATTCCGTTCACCATGAAGTTCTCGTCAGCCAGCAGGATTTTTTCGATAGCCTGCCGCATCTTATCTGGCACGAGGACGAGCCCATCGTCTGGCCCTCCAGCGTTCCTCTCTATTTCGTGGCTAAACTCGCGCACGAGCGAGTGAAGGTTGTGCTCACCGGCGAAGGAGCGGACGAAACTCTGGCCGGCTATACCCGATATGCCTTCACTCTCAAGAATGCGGCGCTGGGACCGCGTCTATCGACGCATGATTCCCGACGCGTGTCCGCGGCGCAATTCGCGGCTCCATCGCCGATTCCGCCTGGATCAGCGCAACGTCCGTCGCAAGCTATCGCACACTTTCCTTGCCCGCAACGGCAATTCGTGGGCTTCTTTCTATTTCGATAACTTCTTCTCCGCCTTCAGCGAGAGCGATCAGGCCGGATTGCTCACCAACGAAGTACGCAAGGAATGCGCAGCAGGAGCGGCCTATCAGCACGTACTAGAATATTGGGAACATTCCTCCGGCGAGATGCTGCACCGTCTTGCTCTACACCGACATCAAGACTTACCTGGTCGAACTGCTGATGAAGCAGGACAACATGAGCATGGCCGCCTCGATCGAGAGCCGGGTTCCCTTCCTCGACCATCCTCTGGTGGAATTTGCCACGAATATTCCGCAGAACCTGCAACTCGGCGGATTTGCCGGCAAACGCATTCTGAAAAAAGCGGTCGAAGATCTTGCTGCCGCACTCCATCCTGTATCGCCAGAAATTGGGCTTCCCCACGCCCTGGAGCCGATGGCTGGCCGGCCCGCAGTTGGACGTGATCCGCAAACTGCTTCTCGAACCGCGCAGCATGGAGCGGGAGTTGTTTCAGCGATGCCGCTGTGGAGCGCTTATTCGAGGAACATCGGTCAGGTTATCGCGACCATTACGACCGCATCTGGCGTCTGTTGAATCTGGAGTTGTGGCACAGAGTTTGCCTGGAAAAAGAAGAACACGAGCCGGTTGCTGTCACGGCGCAACTAATCGATTGCGGAATCTCGCTCAGTTCGGCGCCAATATCTCTCGCCGCTTTCATTTCACCGGACAGCCAAGGCTCGATAGACCTCCAGCCACTGTTCCCGCACGACGGGCCAGCGAGTAGCGATGCGAACTCCTGCCGCGCATTCGCAACCAGCCGATCCGCCAGCTCCGAATCTTGCAGAACGCGGATTACATTCTGCGCCAGCGCAGACGCGTCTCCCGACGGTCGAAAGCAATCCCGTACGTCCATGCTCGACCAACATAGCGCATTCCTTCCGGCTCCGTGCGTGACCACCGGCGTTCCTGATGCAAATGCCTCTAGGACCGAAATCGGCATGTTGTCGAGCCGGGAAGCATTGATGAAGATGTCGGCTTGGTCGTAAAAGCGCCCAATCTCATGGTGCGCGGCAACGCCTTTGAAGTCGACTCCCTTGCAGATTCATCTGCCGCACCAGATTTCGAATTTCTGCCTCGAGCGGTCCGCCGCCAACCAAATCGAGCTGCGCGTCCGGAAAGGTCTTCTGCACTTCAGCAAATGCCCGCACCACCACATCAACGCAGTAGTAGGGATGAAAGCCTCGCGTGCACACCAGGTGAGGACGCAGTGGGCGCCGCAAGCGAAACGAGAATTGCGATACATCCACGATGTTTGGGATCGCCTGGGCGACCTAAGTCCGAATTCCCCAAGAACATCGACCAGATAGCCGGAAGGAACCACGAGACGATCGGTCTTTTCCAGCACCCGGCGTGCGATGGAAGATCGGCGCAGATGGTCGCGGCACTCTCCGCTGTGATAGTTGATCAGCGTTTTCTTCCCTCGCAGCCGTGCAATCATCCACGCCGGAAGCGGGCGCCAACAAAAACGATGAGTAAGAAGCAGAAAATATATGAGCGACGTCTGCTTCCTTCAAACGATTCCAGAGCGATCAGCGCATAGAACGGCTCGCGGATAACAGTGCGCAAAAATGGCACCCGCTCCACCCAGCGCAACCCGAAAGGAAGACGAGGATCGACAGGAACGAAACGAGCGTCTACGTCCGGATCATCCTTCCAATTTCGCAGCAGCAGATCGGCCTGCACCGACTGCCCGCCAACATAGCGCAAACTGGGAGCAACCACGGCCACGCGAATACGTGAGTGCTGCATGCGCATGCGAACGAGGCGAGCTACGATCGCGACTGCGCGATTGCTTCGCCCGCGAGCACATCAGAATAAAGTTCGCAGTACTGCTCGCGGATTCGTTCGACTGCTGAAGTTCTCTCGTGCGAATTGCTGAGCATAGCCGAGACATTTCCCGGCGCAACCGCGTCATCTGCCAGCACACGCTCCAATCCGGCAGCGAGAGCCTCATCGTCGTTCGGGGGAACCAGCAGCGCCCGCCCGTCGCCACCGAGTTCACTGTTTCCCCCAACTGCAGGTCGCCACGACCGGTACTCCGGCAGCCATGGATTCCAGCATGACATTCGACAGACTTTCCGAAGCCGACGGCACGACCGATATATCGACGACTGGCCAGAATCGCGGGTATATCGCGGCGATCTCCCAGAAAGCGAACCTGGCTCTGCAAGCCGAGTTCGGCTGCTTGCCGCTCCAGTTGCGGGCGCAACGGACCGTCACCCACCAGCAGAAACTCCACGTTGGGAAATCTCTGCCCCAGTCGCGCCGCCGCTCGCAAGAAACCGATCCCTGATTCTTATACTCTGCATTCATCCGGGCGATCATTCCCACCCGAAGAATTCCCTCGCGCCGTTCCAAAGCCGGCGCGGTCTCCGCAAACGCTTCTGGTGGCAAGCCATTGCCGATCACAACCAACTTGTGTCCTTGCAAGCCCGCTTGCAACAGGCGATCTGCGGCCGCCTGGGAGTTGCACACGACCCGGTCACACCAGCGAAACATCGCCAACTGCGCGCGGAACTTGGCAGGAGTAAGAAGATCTCCGAGTTGACGATGACTGCCAATCACCACCGGAACTCGCGGCCAGCTTCGCGGCTGGAATCAGCATCAGATTCGCGTAAAAATCGAAGGCGTGCGCGACCGCGATCTCCGATTCCCGCAAATGCCGCATCAACCGCCAACGGCTTCGAATCGACGTGCAGTCCATAGAGGCTCCCGCCGAGTTCGGACATAATGCAATTCGCCGAGGCCTTCAAGGAACGGCCCTTTTCTTTGCAAACAACCCAGGTGTACTTGAAAAGAATCTGTCCCCAGCGAATCTTTCTCAACGATCGCGCGATCTCCGCAAACTGACGCTCCGTGCCGCCCGTCTGCAGGCTGTTGATCATGAGAAAGATGGAACCAGGGAAGGAGAAACAGGAGATGCCCTGGATCGTTTCGCGAGGCTGTTCTGAGCCGGTTCCGGCCCGGTAGCGTTGTCCGTCAGCCGAACTCATGCCAGGTTCCCGGCCGCGCTGGTGACATCGGTACGGCTCGGCGCCCCATTCCGACATCCGGATTCTTTCCAGAAAGTTGCGGTGCCACAATTCGAAGATCAGCAGGCGCCAGATCTCGTGCGGAGTGGTCGCGACGTCCGCGAAAGTGTTCGTCGAGCAATCGCCTCACGCTCTCTGGATTGAAGTAGCCTCGTTGCAGCGTTCTCGGCTCCAGCAGAACCGTCATGATCAGGTCCTTCAATTCATTCCGAATCCAGTGCACCAGCGGCATCGCGAAGCCCTGCTTCGGCCGGTAAATCGCTTCGCGCGGTACACCGACCCGCTCCGCGAGCTTGCGCAGAATATATTTCTGTTGGCCGCCGCGCAGCTTCCACTCCACCGGCAATCCCGTGGCCCACTCCACAAACAAATGGTCGAGCAGCGGAACGCGCACCTCCAGCGAGGTCGCCATGCTCATTCGATCGACTTTGGTCAGAATGTCGGCCACCATGTAGGTTTTCGTATCGACATACAACATCTGGCTGATCGGATCTTTCGCCGGAGCCTCATCGAAATACCGGTACATCACATTCTCCGGATTGCCGTTCGGCCCGCAGAGTCTCCCGAAATTCCGAAGACAAGAGCGGCATGTCTCTTTCAAACGATGGGAGGAACGAAATGCTGTCGACATAGCGCTCACGCCAGGGCAACGAAACGTTGTAGGAAAACTTTCTTCCGCGCATGTTCTGCGGCACGTTAGGGTAAATCCGCTCACGGTACAAACGCCGCGCCCAGCCTGGGATTCGCTCGAATGCCTGCCGACGAAGATTGATCGCATAGCGGTCGTATCCCGCAAATACTTCGTCCCCGCCGTCGCCCGACAAAGCCACCGTCACGTGTTTCCGGGCCATACAAGATACGTAATAAGTCGGCAGCATCGAGGAATCTCCAAACGGTTCCTCAAGCGAACTGGTCAACGTCTCGACGGTTTCCAGAACGTCAGGCTCCAGTACCAGTTCGTGATGCTCGGTGCCGAAATGTTTCGCGACCATACGGGCGTAATGAGCTTCATTGAAATCGTCGTGACTGAAACCAATCGAAAAAGTCTTCACTGGTTTCGAGCTTGCCCGCGCCATCAAGGCGACAACCGTCGAGGAGTCAGTTCCCCCGCTCAGCAATGCGCCCAGAGGAACATCGGAAATCAACCGGATCTTCACCGCTTCAGCCAGCCGCCACTCCAATTCCTCCAAACATTCTTCCTCGCTGCGAGGCTGGTGCGTGCCGTATTCCGGCAAATCCCAATACTGGCGAACCTGAACCTGACCTGTCGTAAATTCGAGCAAGTGTCCGGGAGGCAGCTTTTGAATGGCTACAAACGATGTAATCGGATCGGGAATATATCCGAAATACATATATTGCAGAAGCGCTTCGTTATTCACGGTGGCAAGTTCCGGCGCCACTGCCAGAATCGATTTGATCTCAGAACCGAACAGCAAACGGCCGCCCGCCAGAGCATAGTGCAACGGCTTCTTGCCGAAACGATCTCTCGCCATCAGCAGCTTGCCGCGGCGCTCGTCGTACAAGGCAAAGGCAAACATCCCGCGGAGTTTCTTTACGCAGTCAGCGCCCAGATCCTCATACAGATGAACGATCACTTCCGTATCGGAGCGAGTAGAAAAACGGTGGCCGCGTTTTTCGAGTTCTTCGCGCAGTTCGGGAAAGTTGTAGATCTCGCCGTTGTAAACGATCCAAATGCGTCTTGTCTTCGTTGAAGACCGGCTGGTGGCCGCCCGCCAGATCGATAATGCTGAGCCGGCGCATGCCCAGTCCGACGCCGGCTTTTACAAAGATCCCTTCGTCGTCCGGCCCGCGGTGCACGATGGCTTCACACATCCGATGAACGGTGGCTTCATCCACCGCGCCGTCAGGAGTGAGTCTGAACGATTCCCGCTATGCCGCACATGCACGTTCTCCACGCTGCGCAGCCGATCTTTGCTTTGCGTTCGTCATCGCTGATTTCGAAGCGGTGTGTCGAATGTTCTGGAATACCGGCCCGACCTGCTGCGAACCACCGTTAACTCGCCCGCGCGGGCCTGCGTTCTGGACCGCGACTGTGGCTGCGCCATCAAATCTGGCTGCGAAATATTTGACTGCTGCCTTTCCCGGGCAATCGCCAACAACACAGACGTGTACGCCACAGCAAAGTAAGGGAAAAGCTGGTACGCCTCGGGCGCAAAAAACGCTCCCACAACGAATCCGATCAGGCTTGCGTACAAAGCTCCCGCAAACAGATCGACCTCAGGATCGTAACTGGGCATGCGCCGCAACTGTTTTAGATTGGCGAACCCGCGGGCAAAAAAAAGCAGGTACAACACAAAAGAGGCGATTCCGCCCTCCACCGCGATTTGAAGATAGGAAACATGAACTTCCCGCCACATGCCAGACATGATGACAAAGTTTCCCAAACCAATTCCCCACGGATAGTGAGCGATTCCCTTCAGGCTCTCGGTCATTAACAACTGGCGTTGCTCGTAAGAATCATGGGCGCTCTCTTCCAGGCCGCTGTCGACATTTTTCGCGGATATGGCAAAGAAGCGATCCTTCAGCCGGCCACCAGCGGCTACTCCAACCACCAATACCACCAGCGCAGCCGCCGCAATCAGATACATCCGCTTCCCTTTGACGCCGAAAACCCATAAGCAGACGATGCCCGTGACCATGAGTTCAATAAATCCGGCGCGCGAGGCGGTCATGAACAACGCGGCACACATCGCCAGAATCGCCGCCACCCATGCCGCTTTGCGGGGAAGGCTGCGCGCACTCAGCAGAAAAGCGAGACAGAACGGAAGGGAGAGCACGACCGCGAATGCCAGGTCGTTGGGATTGGAATAGATTCCCCCGATCACCCCATCCAGCCGGGGATGCGACCGTCCTTTCACGATGGATACGACGGTAATCACCGCGACCGACGCCGACTGAATGAAAATAATTCGCTTCAACCGAGCGAAGCTCGTGATCACCAAAAAAGTCAGCACCCACGCGATCAGGGCTTTGGAAAAATCCAGCGTTCCAAAAAATGCGCCTCCTCTCCACACCGTGGAGAGTAGCGCTGACACAAATAGCAAACAGATGATGCCGAAAAAATAAATCGCCTCCCGAGGCAGATCGCGGAACTTGCGCTTGGCTTTCCCTGCGCTCATCAGGAGTCCCAGGAGCGCGAAAACCGCCGAGATTTTTGCCAGAGGAATGTACTTCAGTCCGGGAATCCAATCCTCGGGCCGGGCGCAATAGACCAGGTAAAACGCGCTCAGCCAAAAGAACGCGCCTGCCAGCGGCTCGCGTTTCGGCGCCAACCTCTGCGACCACCCGGCTCTGGGCGCTTCTTGTTCGACAACGGCCATCAAAAATTCCTCTCCACTACCCGCTCCACACCGATGATTGGGAAAAACTCCTGCGAATCGGCTGCCTCATTGTGCACCCCGCCCCAGCAGCACGATCTTGATCGTTTGGAACATGATCAGGATGTCCAGACCAATGGACGCGTTCTTCAGGTAAAACAGGTCGTACTGTAGTTTCTCGCGCGCGTCGTCAAGCGTGTTGCCGTACTTATACTGCACCTGCGCCCAGCCGGTGATGCCCGGCCGCACGACATGGCGCACTCCGTAGTATGGAATCTCTTTGCTGAGCCACTCGACGAATTCCGGACGCTCCGGGCGCGGACCGACAAAATGCATGTCGCCCTTCAGCACGCACCATAACTGCGGAATCTCATCGAGCCGGGAAGAACGCAAAAACTTTCCCACCCGCGTAATCCGCGGATCATCGTCCAGGGCCCAGGTCGCGCCTGTATCGGCTTCGGCGTCCACCCGCATGGTACGGAATTTGTAGCAATTAAAAATTCTGCCTCTCCGCCCCACCCGCTTCTGGCGATACAGCGCCGGCCCGGGAGAATCCAGCTTCACAGCCAGGACAATGAAGGGCAGCAAGGGCAAGGAAAGCACCGTCCCGATGAATGCAACCAAAACGTTCAACGCCCGGCGAAGCAGCCGAAATACGCGACTGGAGTGAAACCCTTCCCTGAAGATCATCCAGCTGGGATACAACTGCTCAACTTCAATCCTGCCCGAAATTCTCTCCAGCCAGGATGTCGCCTCTTCCACCTTCACGCCCCCGAGGCGCAGGTCCAGCAATTCCTCGACGGGCAGGTTGCCCCGGCGGTCCGGCATCGCGACGATTACGCGATGCACGCCTTTGCCGCGTGTCAGCCCCAACAGGTGTGAGGCCGCCGCCTCCCGGGTCAATTCGCCTTCAACATCCCCGGTCCATCCCACCACTTCAATCCCCAATTCGGAGCGATCGCGCAGCCCCGTGACCAGCCGCAGCGCACGTTCTCCCGTACCCAAAACGTAAACCCGCTCGCGCATGAAGGGCTGCCTGACCATCCAGGAATATGCAGCCCGCCAACTTAACAGCGTGAATGTCAGGATGATGAGTCCTGCCAGCGCCGATCCGTTTCCCGGCACGACGGGATAAATGAAACCCACGGCCGCCAGGATCAATGCTACAAATCCCAGCACCAGCAAAAGCCGCAACGTCTGGTCCCACTTCGCGCCCAGGCTCGAAGAATCGTAAAGATCAAACCAGTAGGAAAACAGCAGCACCACGCCGGTCACCGCGAGAATCTTCAGATATCCATGTTCGACATTCAGCAGAAGCCAGCTGTCTTCGCGGTTCTGCACCATCGTTCCCAGCACGAACGAAGTCCAAACGATCAATGCCTCGCCCACCAATAAAACCAGTGCGCGTAGCGGATAATGAACTTTGAACAGCCGGATCACGGTTGGCCTATCTCTAACCCTTGGACTCGGTCACAGTTTTCACGTCGTAGTAGTACCGCGTATAGGACGTAGCGTCCCCGTCCGTGCCGTTCAGCACCACTCCCACCAGAGCCTGATCGGGGAATTCCTGCCGCGCCCGTTGCGCCATATCGACCGGAGTCGTGTTTGAGCGCACCACCATCAGCACACCATCACAAGCCTTTGCCAACACACTGGCATCGGAAACAGGCACAGCCGGCGGCGAATCGATGATGATCCAATCGAACAGAGCCTCCACGCGTTGCAGCAGGAACTTCAGCCGGCCGTTGGCCACCAGTTCGGCGGCATCGGTAATCTCGTGCCCGCTGGGAATGAAGAACAGGTTTTCCATGGGCCCGCGCTGCATGATGGAAAATTCGTCAGTCGATCCCTGCAGATAGTCCGCCAGGCCGGGAGATGAACTCGTACCCAGCATCAGATGCAACCGCGGGCCGCGCAGGTCAGCGTCGATCAGCAACACTCGGCGGCCGTGCTGCCGCACCATCACCTGTGCCAGATTGGCCGCTGTGAAGGACTTGCCTTCCTTGGGCAGCGCGCTGGTCACCAAGAGTTTTTTCAACGTCATCTTTTCGCGAGTGTGGTAAAGCCGTGAGCGCAGCGTGCGGAACTCCTCGGTGCCGCGCACGTTATCGTCGCTGTTGAAAAACAACATCGTCTTCTGATCCGGCTGCCACGGCAGTTGCGGGCAACGCGCCAGCAATGCATCCATGCTGTAGGGGCTGGTGAATGACGGTATTGCCGATGCGTGCGAGGCCCCAGTGACGGGAGGCACTACCTCCGCTGGAGGGAACTCGTCGGCGGTCGTCACCGGCGATTCCACTTCCGTGAAACTGGGCTGGGCGGGACCTCCCTGCAGTGCCGCCCGCTCCTGTTCCGCTTTTTTCAGCGCTTCGTGAATTCTGCTCATAGCTTCCTTTCCTTGGGGAGGTCCTTATCTTCATCGCGCAACCGGTCAGCCAGGTTGGCCAACGACCGCAAGGTTTCCACTAAGTCAATTCTCTCCGAGCCCGCATTCGTAGGAGGCGCCGTCATCACTCCTGCCGCAGTTCCATTGCCCAGATCAAAATCGCGGGCCACAACGTCTACCACTGCGGGTGCGATGATTTTCTGCTGGTCCACAAATGCACTTACCAGGCAGTGCTCGCACAATAGGTTGATGACGCGCGGAATACCGCTGGCATAGCGGTGAATCGCGACTACCGCTTCGGGATCGAATATCTGCTGGCCGTTGGAACCCGCGATGCGCAGCCGCTGCTGCACATAAGCTTTACTTTCTTCGAGCGTAAGCGGATGAGTCTTGGCGCGCAGCGTCAGCCTTTGCCGCAACTGCCGCAGTTGCGGCTGCTTCAGCTTCTGCTCCAGTTCGGGCTGGCCCACCAGCACGATCTGCAGCAACTTTTCCGTGAAGGTCTCCAGGTTGGTCAGCATCCGGATCTCTTCCAGCACTTCATCGGTCAGGTTCTGCGCCTCGTCCACGATGAGCACCGCCGTCTCACCCGCGCGGTAGCGATCCAGCAGCCAGTTGTAAAGCCGCAACAGGATTTGGCTCTTGGCCTTCGAATCGCACGGAATCCCAAAGTCCGCCATCATGTAGTCGAGAAACTGAGTTGTATTCAGGCGCGAGTTGAAAATAAAAGCCGTCGCCACTTGCTGCAGGCGCAGCCACTCCAGCAACTTGTTAATAAGCGTGGTCTTGCCCGTGCCCACTTCGCCGGTGAGCAGCACAAATCCCTTGCGGCTCTGGATGCCATAGGTCAGGCAGGCCAGCGCCTCCTCGGTGTGCCGCGTCAGAAACAGATAGCGCGGGTCAGGATTGACGTTGAACGGATTCGCCCGTAAACCAAAAAACTCTTTGTACATGATCTTTCCTGAATACCTTCGCCTGAAACGTGCTCCTTAAACTCTGGCCGTTTCCTTTCTCTCTTCCGGCTTCTTCCGGTTCCAGAAGCGGCCGTTGCCGTTCTCCGGGGTCGTTTGCATCACCCACGGCACCGCAACCAGCACAGGCAGATCCAGCGCGGCCTCGGCATCCGGCTCGGTGCGGATGCACTTATCGCGAAACTCCAGCCAGAATGCCAGACCAAAACCCAGGATCAGGCCGGCACCTAATCCGCCACCAGCAAACAAGAGCCGATTCGGAAAGCTCGGTGAATCGGGCTGGCTGGCAGGATTCAGAAGCGCCATCTGTTCTCCCTGCTGCTGCTGCTCCGCCTGCGATGCCATCTTCGATTTGCTCTGTTTGGCCAGGTCATCCTGATAAACTTTTTGCGCGTTGTCGTAATCGCGCGCCAGCTCTTTGTATTCTTCCTCAACCGCCGGACTCGACGCCACCCGGCTCTGGTAGACGGCGATCTCCTGCTGAAGTTTCTTCTGATCCTTCGTGGTCTGGGATAACAAATCCTGATACTGATGAATCTGCAGCCGCAGTTGACGAATCTCCGGCGGCTCCGATGCGGACGCTTTGTCGTTTGCGCTGTCGCTTCCAGTCCCGGACCCATCGTTAATCGCCGCCAGTTCCTTCTTCACCTCTGCAATGTCGGCTTTAGCCTTGATCACGTCAGGATGGTCATCGGTATAACGCGCCTGCAAATCGATGAGCTCGGCCTGCAGCTGCGAGAGTTGCTGCTGCAACGTCTGCGGATTGCTCGCCGACTGCGCCGACTTCCACGCCGCCACTTGCTGCGTCAACAATGATTCGGTGTAGGACTTGTCCTGGTTCGCCCGGTTCAGGGTTTGCGTGTTGGCGTCGAGTTGCGAGTTCAACCCCATCAGGATCTTTAGATTGTTATCTTCGTCTTCGGGAAGCTGTCCCATGTGCTGGTTCTTAAAGGCCGCCAGCTTCTTATCCATGTCGTCAAGATTCTGTTTTGCGTCCTCCACCTGCTTGGTGAGGAAAAGCGTTGTCCCCTGGGTCGCGTCCTGTCTCGACTTAAGATCTTCCTCCAGCAGCATCGAGGTCAGCTCGGTGCATACATCTCTTCGCTTCTTTCGCATTCGACGCCGTGTAGTTCACGTAGAAGCCCGGAACTGAATTATTCTGCCCCGGTCTTCTGCGGCTTGCCGGCACCAAACTCCGAGAGATCCGGGACCGGCTCGATCGTCATGTTGAGCTGGATATCGCCGATCACATCGTCAACGCTCTGGCCGCCCCTGGCCAGACCGAGCTTTTCCACCATGGGCCGCAGCTGGCTCGGGCTCAACACCTCTGCTGGATCGTGGTAATGTGTTGCGTCAGATCTTCGGTGAACACCTGCTGCACCACCGCATCGGGAATCTTCGGCGGCGTCCACCAACACCAGCGACTGTGAGGTGTATTTGGCGGAGAATGCGTACGAGACCAGAAATCCGGCCAGCGGCGCCAGCAGCGCCGGAATCAGAATGACTTTCATCCGGCGGCGCAACATCGCCAGATAATCGTCCATAGTTAATTCGCGATTTTCCATCATTTCAGTACCCGTTCCGCCAGCCTCGTCGGCCGGCCTCAAAATCAATTCAGCCGGATCGGCCGGGGAGTCCAATCCACTCCAATCGTACCTATCTGCCGCTGAGAAGTATTGCTGCATGCGCCCGTGGGCGATGCCCCCAACGGACACGCCGTGTCAAATCCCAACTCGTTGAACTGATAGCTCATGAATCCGCGGAGGTTGCGCCCAAACTGGCGGTGTACTCCAACCCCGGCAAAGCCATAGGTGAAACTGCCGGCATCCACCGTCGAGCCCGGCGACTTGCAACTGGGTGTTCTTGGAATAGCCAACGTCGAAAAACATATCCCACACGCGGCTTAACGGTCTGCTGGCATCGAGTTGCGCCACGTCAGTTCGCGACCCCGCAAATACGCCCGAGCCGCTGGTGTTGAAACGTTGATAGCTGACCGCCAACGCAGTTTTCGGGAACCGGTAGCGCAAAGCAATGCGCCCCGCAACGCCGATGTGGTTGGCTTTTTGCGGAAACACGACGACAGTTCCTAAATCCGCCGTGCAATCCGCCAGGCTGACGTTCAGAATGCTGCAGACCAATGGATTCTCGTCGATATGGGTGAATTGCGGCCCGGCGCTGAGCAGAAAATCCATGCGCCCGGAAATGCGGTGCCCGTACATCGCCTGAATGACGCTCGAATGAAACGCCGTATCCACCGTCGAAAACTCAAATCCCTGGTATCCATAGCTCAGCGCAAACTGATCTTTCGAGTTCAGTATGCGGTCATAGGCAATCTGCCCGGTTTCTTCGCGGCTGCCAATGAAGGTTATGTTCTGGTTTGTGCCGTCGATGGAAGTAATATCCCCGTAAAAATGCACGATCCCAGATCCCGCCGAAAGTGTCACTGACGATCTCGGCGTCAGCTCCTCGGCGACGTCCACCAATGCTAAATTCGTCAGCCGAGGAGCCTGGCCGATGGAGACGCCATTTCCTCCGTAGAAAGCGCTGGTTTGCCCGCCAAATGCGGCACCCCCCAGCAGAGACGCGCCCAGACTCCCAAGGCCGGAGTTGTAAGCCCCACTCCCACCGTAGGCGCCGAAGCCGAAGGTGCCTTCGGGCAGGTAACTAAGCGAGTCACGGATCCCAGTTGCCCGCGCTTCCAGTTGATCCGGTTATCGATGTCGAACTGATGGATTTGCTCCAGCCCAACGCCTGCCTGGTTAAGGTAATCGACGCCGCCGACGTAATCCATGGCCACGTCGTAGTTTCTCCAGAGCTTTTGCAACGTCAGGCTTCCCAATACCCGCTCGACCGCGCTAACCGAAGATTGCCCCAACTGGTTCTCGGCGTTCGAATCCACCGACTCGCTGAAATGCAATCCGGGCAGCAGAAAACTCTCCGGCGCAGCATGTGGTTCCAGGCCCGGCTGGTCGACCGCCGAAATCGGCGGGTTCTCAGTCACTTCCGGCGCAGGGTTTTCCTGCCCGAAAGCAGGCACTGGAGGAGGCGCAGGCGGTTGGGTCTGGTCGCCCTGCGCCCAGGCCACGCTGACTCCGATCAGAATCAGCGCTAGGGTCGTAATGATGTGGCCTTTGTTCATCTCGGTTCCTCTTCGATGTCGTTTTCCATTCCTGTGACAACCTATGAAACAGTCCTAACGGAACAATCTTACGGAACAACGAGCGTGTCTCCCGGCTTGAGCGTGAGATTTTGCTGATCGCCCCGGCCCTTGATCGCCTCTTTGTAGTTGAACGGGATTTTTGTCTGCTTGCCGTCTTGCGTCCGTAACAGGTAAATCGCTTTGAGATTGGCAAACTGCGTGAATCCTGCCGTCGATAACGCCTGCAAGCATCGTCATACCGGGCAACAGCGACATGGGGCCGCTATGGAGCACTTCGCCCAGTACATATATCCTCTGGCTGTTCATCGCCGTCACCACCACGGTCACCCGCGGGTCCGCGATGTATTTTTTCAACTTGTCCCGGATCGAGATTCCCAACTGCATGGGAGTCATACCCGCGGCTTGCACGTCGTCCAGCAACGGCATTGAAATCTTGCCATCGGGCCGCACCGGCAGAGCAACGCTCATATCGGGTTCTTTCCACACCGAGATATGCAGGGTATCGTCCGCCCCGATAATGTAGTCCACCGGCACTCCTGGACTGGTGGCTTGCACCTCTGACACCGCCGCTTTCGCCGGCTTCGCGGCGTTCGCAGCATTCTCATCGCCGGCATCGTCCTGGGCCCACATGCCGATGGCTGCGAAACCCACCAGCACCAGGCAGGCAAGCTTGATTACTCTCTTCATGTGTTCTCCTAAAACTTATGACGCCCGGTACTCGGAGCATCCCATCTGCTTGAGCTTGTAAAGCAAAGCCTTGTAACTGATCTGCAATTCTTCCGCGGCGCGGCGCCGGTTCCACCGGGTCCGGGTCAGCGCGCGCAGGATCAATTCTTTTTCCGCTTCGCGGGACGCTGCCCGCGCCGCTTGCTTCAATGAAACCCGCCCGCCGTTGTCTCCACCCGTTCGGCGCAGGACCGCGCGCAAACCGCCCATCGCGATGGTTTCATCCCCAAGCGCCATAATCGCCTTGGCTGCATTTTCCAGCTCCCGCACATTCCCCGGCCAGGAATATTCCTCAAACAACCGCTGGGTCTCTTCACTCAACACTGGAACTGCGCGTTGAAAATCGCGCCCGTATTTCCGCAGAAAATGTTCCATCAGCACAGGAATATCTTCCCGGCGCTGCCGCAGTGGAGGCAGCCGCAAACACACTCCACTGATCCGGTAATACAAATCCTCGCGGAGATTCCCCGCCCTTACTTCCGCCTCCAGGTCGCGGGCGCTTCCGCAGATTAGCCTGATCAGCCCATGCGCGCGCCCTCCATTCTTATTCCCCGGAGTCAGCGCCTGCAGCAACTGTGCCTGACCCTGTGCACCAAGGTCCGCCAACTCCTCCAGATAAACCGTGCCTTCGCCAAACAGATCTCGTGTGCCGGTCAGGTCTTCAAATTTGCCCGATGCCAGCGTAGAGCAATGAACCACACGAAATGTTTGCCCACTTCGGCGTGAGAGTTCGTGAACTCGCAGTGCCGTCGCTTTCTTACCCGCGCCGCGTTCCGCCAGCAGCAGCACTGGAACTTCGCTCTGTGCGACCTCCAGCATCACAGCTTCGACGCTTCGCATGCTCGGACTGACGCCCTCTACAAATTCGAGCTTCTGAGTCACTGCGAACGGCATGTTTTCCACGACTTGGCGCAAATCTGATTCCATCTGATGCCTTTTCCCGGGAGGAGGACCATACTCGTAAAGTCCACCTTGAACGACTGAATACGAGCAATGCAAGTACCATCCCTTCTCCCCTTCGGGAAACATCGTCCTACCGCTTTAACACCTTGCTTTCAATAGTTTATCAGCGATAACCGGCCTCAAGTGGAGCAAATCATTAACTATTTGCCCTGCCATGTTTCGCACAAAAGAGAAAGTATTTGCTCAATCGATGGTAAGCCGTTGCGTCACAACCGAGCGAAGTGATTGGGAATAATACCCACTCTAATCTCTCTTTAAGGCTAGTGGAGGCCTTTAAGAAACCGGCCCACATTTCCTTCGCCTGACATGAATGTCTAGATCCAGGCGTCTACGGTTTTAAATTGCGGGTTCATGTCAGTTCGCTTATGCTGGACAGCACCCCCCCATTACATCTTGTAAGATTTAGGATAGAGGCTGTTTTCTTGAGCCATGTGGTGCAACTCGAGCAGCCACCACCGCCAGCGCCGGTTATCGAGGCGCCTTGGCCCTCCCTATGGCAAACGGCTGTGCTGGCTGGGCTTTTGCTCTGGCTATACCTACCCACGCTCGTTCACTTGATCGGCCAATGGTGGAATGATCCCAATTTCTCTCACGGTTTCTTCGTCCCTCTGTTCTCTGTCTTCATCATCTGGCAGGAGCGGTCCAGACTCGCCAGACTTAGCGTCCAACCCTCATGGTGGGGATTGTTGCCTTTGGCGATCGGACTGTGCGTGCTCGTTCTCGGTCAGATGGGCGCGGAGTTTTCCTTTCCCGTTTGTCCTTGCTGATCGTACTCGCAGGCTGGATCGTGCTGTTCCTCGGCTGGAATTTTTTCCGCGCCCTACTGTTTCCCTGGGCGTTCCTGCTGCTGATGATTCCCATTCCATCCGTGGTCTTCAACCAGATCACGTTTCCTCTGCAGTTGCTGGCGTCGAAGATTGCCAGCACCATTTTGCCCTGGTTGGGCGTGCCCGTTTTGCGGGAAGGCAACGTCATCAATCTTCCCGCCATGGCCCTGGAAGTGGCGGACGCCTGTAGCGGCATTCGCTCTCTAATGTCGCTGACGACGCTGGCCATAATCTATGGTTATCTCATGGAGCGCAGAATCGCGGTGCGCGTTCTGTTGGCGCTGGCGCACTTCCGATTGCGGTCGCTGCTAACAGCCTGCGCGTCGTGGTTACCGGACTACTGGTGCAATACTGGGATCCGGACAAAGCGCAGCGGCTTCTTTCACGAATTTCAGGGCTGGCTCATGTTTGTCGTTTCGCTCGTCATGCTCTATCTTCTGCATCGCTTTATTTGCCTATTCTGGCGGAAGGAAGGCACGCAATCATGAGGCCATCTGGCACATTGCGTTTCGCTATCGCCGCCGCATTGATCGCGCTCACGGCGATTCTGCTGCAGGCGCGCAGCCGCACCGAGATCATTCCCTCGCGCTTGCCGCTTTCGTCTTTCCCCGAGCAATTGGGAGAATGGAAAGGTACCGAGATCCCGCTGGATAAAGACACGCTCGATGTACTGGGGCCGGGCGACTTCCTCGTCCGCGACTACTACGCTCCGGATCAACCGGTGCCCGACGGAATCTGTACATTGCTTACTTTCCCAGCCAGCGAGCCGGAGACACCATCCACTCTCCCAAGCATTGCCTGCCCGGTGCCGGATGGGACCCCGTGGAGAAGACCGCATCACGATTGTCTTACCCGGCCACGCCCCGTTCCCGGCCAATCGCTATGTGATTCGAAAGGTGACGCGCGCCAGTTGGTCTTGTATTGGTATCTGGGCCCACGATCGCGGCGTCGCCAGCGAATACTGGGCCAAGTTTTATCTGGTCAAGGACTCGATTCGCATGAACCGCAGCGATGGCGCTCTGGTGCGCGTCGTCACTCCCATGCTTGCCGGGCGAAACACCCGGACGCAGCCGAGCAGCGCCTTCTACCTTTTACTTCCACCGTAGTCCCGCTCCTCGATGACTACATCCCCCGCTGAACCTCTCTCGACGCAACCCGAAGACCGAACCGCCCCAAGCGCGTGCTCGGCTTCCGCGATCTGGTTTTGTTTTACGTGGTCACCGGCATCAGCCTGCGCTGGATCGCCACCGCTGCCGCCGCCGGTCCCAGTTCGATCGTCATCTGGATCGGCGCGTGGCTCTGCTTCTACACGCCGCTCGCGCTCTCGGTGCTCGAGCTCTCTTCCCGTTATCCCAGCGAAGGCGGACTCTACGTCTGGAGCAAGCGCGCCTTCGGAGATTTCTCCGGCTTCATGTCCGGCTGGACTTACTGGACCAGCAACCTTCCCTACTTCCCCGCCGTCCTCTACTTCGCCGCCAGCAACATTCTCTTCATGCGCCAAAGCGCGTGGGCGCATCTTTCGAACAACGCCACCTTCTATATCGTCTTTTCTCTGCTCACACTAAGCGCCGCCACGCTGCTGAACATCGTCGGCCTCGACATCGGCAAGTGGCTGCACAACGTCGGCGCGCTCGCCATGTGGATCCCGGTCGGCATCGTCATCGTAATGGGATTGATCGCCTGGCATCGTTACGGCTCGGCCACGTCAATTCACCCTGCATTCGATGACGCCCAGCACACACCTTAACGACATAATTTTCTGGTCGGTGCTGACCTTCGCCTTCGGCGGATGCGAAACCGCCTCCTTCATGGGAGAAGAAATCAAAAATCCCCGCCGCTCGATTCCGTTCGCATTGCTCTTCGGCGGCGTGACTGTGGCCTTCTGCTACATCGTAGGCACAGCTGCCATATTGCTGGCGTTGCCCTCGGGCGAAGTCAGCAGCATGCAAGGATTGGTGCAAGCCATCTCGAAAACCGCCTCCCGCGTGGGTTTTCCCGGAGTGCTGCCCGTCGCCGCATTCTTGATCGCGCTCAGCAACATCGGCGCAGCCAGTGCCTACCTCGCCGCGGTAGCTCGCCTGCCTTTCGTAGCCGGAATCGACCGCTTCCTCCCACCGTCCTTCGGCGCGTTGCACCCGCGCTGGAAAACTCCATGGGTTGCCCTGCTCACACAATTCGTTCTCGGCGTAGTTTTCATTTTTCTCGGCCAGGCTGGAACTAGCGTCAAAGGCGCGTATGACGTGCTGGTCAGCATGGGTGTGATCGTCTACTTCATTCCCTACCTGTACCTATTCGCCGCCATGATCAAACTGCAGCGCGAACCTGCCGGGCCGGAAGTGATCCGCGTACCGGGAGGAAGCACAGTAGCGAAGCTGGTAGCCACGCTAGGATTTATCACGACCGCACTGACGATTGTTTTATCCCTGATTCCGCAACCGGACGAGCCTAACAAGCCGCTCGCGCTGCTCAAGATTGTTGGCGGAACTGGGGCCCTGGTGCTGGTTGGAGTGGGGATTTACATCGCAGGCAAGCATCGCGCAGCAAAATCTGCTCCCGAGAAGTAAGCAGAACCATGTGGGGACGGCCCCCCTCGGCTGTCCACGGGCGAAGCCCGGCTTGGGGTTGAGACCTTCATTCTCTGTGGCTCAATATGTTACAATGCTTACAACAGTTACACAGGAGATTCGTCATGAAATCCCCTCATTCCACGGTCGTCAGCATGCGCCTGCCGGCGGCCAGCGGAAGGCGTCTTAAACGGATGGCAAATCGCCATGGCTGGACCCCCAGCGATGCCAGTGCGCGCTTGGTGGAGGAGGGCCTGCGCCGCTCAGAGTTTGCCTTCATCGACTTTCGAGATTCGCCCGCAGGCCGCCAAGCTTGTCTGCAAGGAAGCACGCTCGCGGTGTGGGAAATCATGCTGCTTGTCGACAGCTATCGAAAAGATGTGTCGGCCGTGGCGAAACATCTCAAGTGGCCGGAAGTGAAAGTTCGAGCAGCCGTCAACTATGCAAGCGCGTTTCCTGAGGAAATCAGTGAGGCAATCGCCGAAAATGAGGCGACGGATTTTGAAGCGCTGAGGTGGATGCTACCTCAGGCGACCGAATTCGTGCCCAACAGAACAGCAAAAAAGCGAAATGCTCAAACTTCTTCTCGATGAGCATATCTCGCCGCGCGTTGTAGATGGCCTGCGTCGCCGCAACCGCGCGATTGAGATTCGCTATCTGGCGGAATGGGAAAATGGACGCTTCCTCGGACAGGATGACCACGCCTGTTTACGAGAAGCTGCCACCCAAAGATTCACGCTGGTTACTTACGACCGCAGGACCATTCCTCCCCTGCTCAAAACTTGGGCTGAAGAAGAACGAACTCACGGTGGCGTGATCTTTGTGGACGAAAAAACAATTTCCCCCGCGAATATCGGCGGCCTGGTCTGGGCCTTGACTAGGCTGGCAAGAGAAACTGGGAACTGGGACTGGACGAACAGGATCTACTTCCTTCGACGTTGACGCTAACTACAAGCTCTCAGGGTCTGCTATCCTCCAGTTCTGCGTTCACTATAGAAATCTCCCCTGCAAGAACCCAACCGGATAAGCCGTACGATGAAGATATTGTAAAACCCTTTATCCCGCGCTCACGCAAGTAATCGGGAGCTGAGCTAAGATCCGCAGCCCAAGGTCCAGGTGATCCAGCCATGCGATAGGACTCTGATATTTCAGAACCAAATTCTGTCAGTAGATTTTTCACGGAGACCGTTTCCACGCCTAAAATGATGTTTCCGAATGCGTCATTCTCGAAGTGATGGCCCTGCACGCCTTCGAAAATGACGTTCGTGAACTCTGTCGGCCTGTTTGCGACACGATGCTCGGTACGGAGCGTGATGACCGCGCTTCGCATTGAACTTCATACGAGACGAGGACATTGTCGTGAACGGACAGTGCCATCTAGTAATGCCCCTCGCGCAAGGTTTGTCTCCGTGCCTCCGTGTCTCCGTGGTGAAAAACCACTTACACCGGCGTCGCCGTCTTCCTCGCTGGACTAAAGAACGGCAGCGGAACAACCTTCACATTCGTCTTCAGCCGGATCGCCTCGATCGTGACTTCCATCTGCAACTCAGTCGCCAGCGTCGAATGCGCAGTCTCAACGCTGGCCAGCGCAATCATCTTCTTCAAAATCGGCGACCAACTGGTAGTCGTAGCCTTGCCAACTTGTTTATCTGCCGAGTACAAAGGCACCGCCACGCGCGAAGCCTGACTGGGCGCAGCCGGAGTCAGCCCATACCGTTCATACAATGCCTCTACGTCCGTCCAATCCACTTCGACTCCGACCAGTTGCCGCGGCATGCCATTCATGAAGTCCTGCTCCAGCGCTTTCTTGCCAATAAAATTTTCTTTCTCCAAATGCACCATTTTGCCGAAGCCCAACTCATACGGCGAATACTTCTGCGTCGGAATCAGCGCCTTCTTCGAACTCGAGTAGTCCACTTCTATCAACAGCAATCCAGCTTCCACACGCGCCACATCCAGCGCTAACATGCCCGCCGCGTGTAAATCAAACTGCTTGCCTTTTTCCCACAGCGCATCCCAAACTTTCGCAGCCTCATTCCACGGAACCCAGATCTCGTATCCCAAATCACCGGTGTACCCTGTACGCGAAATATCCACCGGCACACCCGCAATCTTGCCGCGCGTCACGCGAAAATATTTCAGATTCGCGATGTCGGCCTCCGCCACAGACTTCAGCAACTTCGCCGAAGTCGGCCCCTGCAGCGCCAGCGCCGCGACCTTCTCTGAAATGTCCTCGACCTGCACATCCATGTTCAGGCCGTTCTGCCGGAACCACCGCAGGCTGGGGTCGGCCGCCGTCCAGCGATAAACATTTTCTTCCAGCCGTGAAATCGTTCCATCGTCGATGACCTTGCCCTCTTCATCGCACCAGCAGCAATAAATCACCTGCCCCACTTTCACCTTGTTGATGTCGCGCGTAATCACGCGATTCACCAGCCGCGTCGCGTCTTTACCTGTGATCAAATATTTATAGAGCGGCGAAATATCGATCAGCGCTGCCGCATTGCGGATGGCGTTGTACTCATGCTCGTGATGCACCTCATACACGCTGACCGTGTAGTATCCCGACCACTCGCGATAGTTCAAGCTGTGGCAAAGCGGAAAAGTTCGTTCGTGAAATGCGGTTCCTATGGGCAAGGGAGTAGCCTCGGCAAAAACTAACTCGAATCGGGATTATACGCTGGAACCCTCATCAAAAGGCGTCATCGGTAAAATGTGACTGACTAACAAGGAAATGGTGCTATGACTAGAGCGTGCGGTATCTTCTGTAGCTATGAGGCCAGGTTGACAAAGTGGCGGCTGCTCGTTTTTCTTCTTCTCACTCCGGCCATTTTCTACGTCTTCCTGTTTGGGGCGAACTACTACTATGCAACGCGTGCAGCCTACGTTTTAGAACGTATTCGCAATCTCAGGATTGACAATTCGAGTATCGAGGAACTGAAGCGACTAGGCTCCGAGCACGGACTTCGTTATGAGGTCCCTGCCTTTTGTGCGACCACTCCATGCATCATGGTCTCGCCGAATAACGGGTGGATGCGTTCGCTTCTGATCCCGTCAGCGCGAGCCGGCCTTGCACAACACACCGGTCTGAAAGCCTGGCAAGTCGCAGGCTATATCGTCATTGAGAATGGGCACGTGACGGGCAAGATGTATGTGCTCGAGATACTTACTGACAACATCTTCCCCGAAACCCAAGTTTCGGCTTCCGACCAGCACCGTTCCGAATTCAACTCGTGCATATACCGACCTCTGAAGCGCCACCCCGGATACGAGATTCATAAAGCCAGCAACGTTCGCGCCCTCAGGGTCATCGTTTCAGATGGGGTGTCAGAGGAAAATCGAAAGCGCGCCTTTGAGTTCAATCTCGAGTGCCTGACATCCAGGCGCGGCTGTAATCAACTCTCGGACCTTATGCCTGCGGCCTGGACCGACTTCCAATCAGATCGAGAATGGGTGCGCGAGCACCCCGGCGAGCACGATGCGCAGTGCGAATAATGAAGTCCAAGCTAGACGACAAACGCTTGGACATACGCTACAATCAATCACCTTATGCGCCGCCTCATTCAATGGGCTGTCCTTCCTAGCGGGCTCTAATCTTTCCGCCGCACCATTCTCCTTTTGAGTATCATTGCGTTTCCGATCAGTACCATTCTCAACCAGCAATCTAACAGCTAAAGGCTAAGAGCTTATGGCTACTTCATACGACGTAATCGTGATCGGCGGCGGCCACAACGGCCTCGTCAACGCCGCCTACCTGCAGCGCGCCGGAAAGAAAGTTCTGGTGCTCGAACGCCGCCACATTCTCGGCGGCGCAGCCTGCACCGAAGAAGTTTTTCCCGGCTTCAAATTCTCCGTCTGCTCTTACGTAGTCTCGCTGCTCCGACCCGAAATCATCCGCGACCTCGATCTCCCGCGCCACGGCCTGGAAATTCTTCCGCTCGACGGCACGTTCACCCCCATGCCCAGCGGCGATTATCTCTGGCGCGTGAACGACCACGGCAAAACACACCGCGAGATCGCTCGCCACTCCCGCGTAGACGCCGAAGCCTACGACGAATTCGGCAAGGCCATGCAAGCCATGTGCCGCTTCGTAAAGCCGATTCTCAGCATGGTGCCGCCCGACCCGAACACGCTCAACCCGCGCGAACTGATGAAGCTGCTTTTTATCGGCAAGCGTTTTCAGGGCATGTCGAGTTACGACAAATACAACCAGGTCCAATTGATGACGATGTCCGCCATTGATTTTCTCGATCAATGGTTCGAGACCGACGTTCTTAAGGCAACAATGTCAGCCTCGGGAATCATCGGCACATTCCTCGGCGTGCGCTCGCCAGGCACCGCATATGTTTTGCTGCATCACTACATGGGAGAAATCGATGGCGCTTTCCGCGCCTGGGGCTTCGCCCGCGGCGGCACCGGTGCAATTTCAAACGCCATTGGCGACGCCGCCCGTGAAGCCGGTGTCGAAATTCGCACACAGGCCGCCATCGCGAAAATCATTGTCAAAGATGGTAGGGCTAAAGGCGTAGTACTCGCGAACGGGGACGAAATCTACGCCGACACAATTTCCTCCAGCGTCGATCCACGGCTAACGTTCAACAAATTCATCGAAGCCGAACATCTTCCCGCCGACTTTCTCGAAGACATCAATCGCTTCAAATACCGCGGCTCATCCGGCAAAGTTAACCTCGCGCTCGACGGCCTGCCAAACTTCAAGTGCATGCCTGGTGCAGGCCCGCATCTGCGGGGCGCAATGTCGATCTCACCATCGGTCGAATACATGGAGCGCGCCTACGACGATGCGAAGTATGGGAATTTTTCCCGCCGCCCTTACATAGATATGGTGATTCCATCGCTCA
This sequence comes from uncultured Acidobacteriaceae bacterium, assembly GCA_963838015.1. Lineage (GTDB taxonomy): Bacteria > Acidobacteriota > Terriglobia > Terriglobales > Acidobacteriaceae > Sulfotelmatobacter. The sequence continues at coordinate 795,702 of CAWIPG010000006.1, forward strand.
CCGATCCCTCCGTCGCCCCGCCGGGCAAGCATGTAATGTCATGCTTCGTGCAGTACGCGCCTTACAAACTGCGCCCGGGCTTGAATTGGGACGATCAGAAAGAAGCCTTCGGCGATACAGTCATCAACACCATTGCCGAGTACGCGCCCAACATCAAAGACATCATCCTGCATCGGCAAGTCATCACTCCACTCGATCTCGAGCGCGAGTGGGGATTGAGCGAAGGCAACATCTTTCAGGGCGAGCTTTCCCTCGAACAACTTTTCTTCCTGCGCCCAGCGCCTGGCTATGCGCGCTTCCGCACGCCCATTCAGAATTTATATATGTGCGGTTCAGCTACTCATCCCGGCGGCGGCATCATGGGCGCGCCCGGCCGCCTCGCGGCTCTCGAAATTTTGAAAGACAAGGGAGCGGCTTAACATGCCCGAGACGAAATCCGGCACGCGCGACATCGTCATCATCGGCGGCGGCCACAATGGCCTGGTCACCGCGTTCTATCTCGCCAAGGCGGGATTCAAGCCGCTCATCCTCGAACGCCGAGAACAAGTCGGCGGCGCAGCCATCACCGATGAGTTTCATCCCGGCTTCCGCTGCTCCACACTCGCTCACGCCGCCGGTCCTGTTCGTCCGGATATCGTCCACGACATGCAACTGGAAAAACACGGCTTGCGTATCATCACGCCAGAGATTTGCATCACCGCGCTCTCGCCCGATGGCCGCGCGCTTTCGCTGTCTCTGGATGCCGACAAGTCAGCGCAGGCGGTCTCGGCGTTCTCGCAAAAAGATGCGGCCAAATATCCCGAGTTCGAAAAATCTCTCGGCAAGATCAGCAAAGTAATCGCGGAAGCGCTCGCCACTACGCCACCCGATATCGATCATCCCAGCAGCGGCGATCTGTGGAGCATGCTAAAAACCGGCCGCGCTCTCCGCAATCTGGGCAAGCGCGATATGTATCGCGTTCTCCGCTGGGGACCGATGGCCGTCGCCGATCTGGTCGCGGAATATTTTGAAACTGAATTATTGCGTGCGGTAATCGCAGCTCGCGGAATCTTCGGAACTTTTCTCGGCCCATGGTCTGCCGGCAGCAGCCTGCAGTTGCTCATTCGCGCCGCCGGCGATTCTCATCCCGCCGGCTCTACTTACTACGCCGCCGGGGGCATGGGCTCGCTCACCGAAGCCATGGCTTCCGCCGCAAAAGCTGCCGGCGTTGAAATTCGCACCGGCGCGGAGGTCATCGAGATTCGCGTGAAAGACGGCGCAGCCACCGGCGTTCTGCTCGGCACCGGAGAAGAGATCAGCGCCAAGGCCGTTATCTCCAACGCCGATCCTAAGCGCACTTTGCTCAAGCTCACCGATCCCACGCATCTCTCACCCGACTTCGTGCAGAAGCTGCAACACTATCGCGGCAACGGCACGGTCGCAAAAGTCAATCTCGCCCTCTCGGCCTTGCCGACTTTCACTGCGTTGAAAAACGGGGACGGCGGCGCTCTCAAAGGCCGCATTCATATCGGCCATGAGATCGATTACCTCGAACGCGCATTCGACGAATCGAAATACGGAAACTTCTCGAAGCAACCCTATCTGGAAGCCACGATTCCTTCGCTGACCGATCCCACGCTCGCTCCCGATGGCAAGCATGTAATGTCGATCTACATGCAATATGCGCCCTACAAGCTGAAAGGCGGTTGGGATCAAAATGGAGATGCCCAGCGCAAAGCCCTCGGACAAACCGTAGTGCAGACGCTCGCACAATACGCGCCGAATCTGCCCGAGATGATTCTGACCCATCAGATCATCACCCCGCAGGATCTCGAAGATGTCTACGGATTAACCGGCGGACAAATCTTCCACGGCGACCTTTCCCTCGACCAGTTCTTCACCATGCGTCCGCTGCTCGACTGGGCTCGCTACAAAACGCCGATTACGAATCTGTATTTGTGCGGCAGCGGCACGCATCCCGGTGCAGGATTGACCGGCGGCTCGGGCGCGAACGCGGCGCGGGAGATCCTAAAGCATCTAAAAAAGTAGTGGGGTTGCTCGTGTGAAAAAGACAGAAAGTAGCAAAAGACCAAAGGTCCCCAAGACCGTGGACGAATATCTTGCCAGCGTCTCCGAGCCAGCCCGCACCTCCTTGAACAAAATTCGCGCCGCCATCCGGTCAGCGGCGCCACCCGAAGCGACCGAATGCATCAGCTACGGCATCCCGACATTCCAATATAAAGGGATGCTCGCGAGTTTTGCCGCATTCTCGAACCATTGCAGCCTCTTCCCTGGCGCCGGGCCGACCATAGAGTTCAAGGACCAACTTAAGAACTTCCAAACGTCGAAAGGCACCATCCGCTTCGCACCGGACAAACCTCTGCCGACTACTCTTGTAAAAAAGCTGGTGAAGGCGCGTGTCGCAGAGAACGAACGCAAGAGAGGCCGCTGATCGCCTTCTTCCAGACTATGAAACCCTCCGCCATCCTACTGGTCTCCTGCCCAGACGCCAAAGGCGAAGTCGCCACCATCGCCGACTTCGTCTACCGTCACGGTGGCAACATCCTTCACGCCGACGAACATGCCGACGAGGAATCCGGCCTCTTCCTGATGCGCGTCGAGTTCGACCCCAAAGATTTCGACATCGATCTTACTTACAACGACCTCACCGATAAAGACATCTCCGACTTCGCCAAACATTTCTCTCCCATCGCCGAAAAGTTTCAGATGACCTGGCGGCTCGCACAATCCTCGCATCGCCCGCGCATGGTCATTCTGGTTTCGAAGTACGACCACTGCCTCGTCGATCTCCTCTACCGTCACCAGAGCGGCGAGCTCGTCTGCGACATCCCGCTGATTATTTCCAATCACCCCGACAACCAGCCCATCGCCGACTTCTACAAAATCCCTTACGCTGTCATCTCGATCACCAAAGACAACAAACAACAGGCCGAGCAGCAAATCCATTCGCTAATCGAAGACCATAAAGCCGACTTCCTGGTCCTCGCCCGCTACATGCAGATTCTTTCCAACGATTTCGTCAACCGCTATCCGCAGCGCATCATCAATATTCACCATTCATTTCTGCCCGCATTTATTGGCGCGCGTCCATACCATCAAGCCTTCGAGCGCGGCGTAAAGCTGATTGGGGCAACCAGCCACTACGTCACCGAAGTTCTCGACGATGGCCCCATCATCGAACAGGACGTAGTGCGCGTGTCGCATCGTGATACGGTGGAAGACCTCATCCGCAAAGGCCGCGACCTCGAAAAAGTCGTTCTCTCGCGCGCTGTCCGCTGGCACGTCGAAAACCGCATCCTTCTGTACGGCAATAAAACCGTAGTTTTCTGAGCCGCTACCAAGCGGCATCACTCTCCGCGCGGAAGTTCATGCACTTCCGGAGAAAAAACAAGTGCCAGCGTTAGTAGTATCACTCCGCTAGTAACTTGCGACGCTGGTGACTTTCGTCTTTACTTGAACACTAGTAAAAGAATTCCCTCATCCACGGGAGAATCTCGCTTGCGGAGTATTGCTTGGCCGAGGACCTGAAGTTTGAACTAGCGATCCTGGCGACTGTCCAGGGTTTCTACCAGAAGCTGCTGCGCGACTCGCTGGGCGGAGACGTACCCATTCCCAGCGGGCTCGACGAGGTATCGCTTCGCCACTCCGAAGGAGATCTCCCCGAAACGCTCTCCCGCATGTATCGCTGGCTGCATGTGCTGGATATGGCCATCACGCCCGCAATGTTGCGGCAAGCGCTTACTCCAGACACGGATTCAGAAGTCGCCGAGGCCCTGCTGCGCTACTTCGTGCGACGCCGCGAGCACAGCGAGGTCGACCGCGATAAGACTGACCTGATTTCTACTTTTCTCTACCGTCATCCCCGCGTCGCTGGCCAGTGGCAGCAACAGGGTTATGGGTTAGACGGATCGCTGCCTCTTTCTCCTTTTGAAATCGCGCTGATTGAAATTCTTGCCGATACCGACGTGCCCTCGCTCCCGGAAGAACACGTGCAATTGCTGCGCAACTTCGATCCGCTACGCGAAGAGATTGCCCGTTATCGCGACTTCAATGCACTCATGGATTCCGGCATCGTTTCGCGGGTACGCGAGTTGAAGCGCTGGCTGGACGGTTCGTTCTACCATCCCGGCGTGCTCGCTACGGTCGCAGCGCATAATGCCGCGTTCGGCGAGCGCTTCGATCAACTTTTCGCCAAAGCCCTGGGAGAGATCAAACAATTTGCCCAGGCTCTCGACGAAATGGGAGGCAGCATTTTAAGTACGGTCGACGGCGTGGAAGTTACGGTGGAACACGTGGCCGCGATCGAGCAGAACGAAATGCTGCAAGCCGATTACGGCAGCGCACTCGAGAAATTCCGCCGCGTCTCCCGCTTGAAAAAAGAATTGGACAGGCGACCGCCCATTCGCAAGTCTCTGCTCGCGCCCAGCGTGGGCAACGCAATAAAATCCTCCGGCGGCGCAGCTGCGGCTGCCAAGTCGGCGCGAGTTGCGCCCGTGAAGGCACCGGTTCCGGCTCAGGCCTTTCAGCCTCCAGCCATCACAGCCCAGCAACTCTCCGTCGAAGAAGGCAAGCTGCGGCGCGTCGAAGAATCGATCCGGGTTTTTGTCCGTGTGGCCGATCCCAAATATCGCCAGATCGTGCCCATGCGCTTTTTCAACCTGACGCTGAGCCCCGCCGAGGCCGAAGCTTACAACGCCGCGTTCCTCGAGGAAAAAAGCCTGCGCGCCGATGTCGCTCGCACGCTGATCCGCTTGGTTTCCTGCGTGGCTCGCGTCAACACCGAACTCGAAGAATTGAAACGCAGCCAGAGTATGTCTTCGCTGTGGAAGCTGCACGCGGATGCGCTTGTGGTCTTGCTCGACATTGCGAGCACTACCACTGAGGACGCCGCAAACATAGCAAAGATGGCCGAGAGCAGCGATGCCGCCGCGTCAGTCAAAGCCATCGCAGAGACGGCGCAGAAACTGCGCCTCCGCTCCGATCTCGCCGTGAAAGCTTTAGCGCACCCGGGGAGTTAGACGTACCACAGTTGCAATATCTCATGTGACTGTCATCCCGAGCGAAGCGAGGGACCATGGTTTTTGCCTGTGACGGCGACACCGCTAGTCCTCTCGCACTTTGAGAAAACAGCTATTTATTTTATCCCCTGAGCGCCGCGCGAATCCGCTGGCCCACAATCGCATCTTCGCCGGGCTGCATCATCCATACTCCAACTACAAGTGTGTTCGCATCCGCTGGAATACCCTGGTTCGGCTTTTCGCCGGTATTCGGATTCAACTCAATCGAAGGCGTACCTTTGCGCAAAGCATCAACGATCTGACCAGTGGTGACGCCCGTGACTGCCGGATCGAAACGTATAAGAAGATGCGGAACATGGTTGGCGATCTTCGGAACCACTATCTCGGTCCTAACCGAAGGAATGCCCTTCACCGCATTGGCGATGAGATCGGCCCGTTTCTGGTAGTCGCCTTGCATCGATTCTTCCGTGTGCGAGAGCACCCAGTCGACGGCCGCTACCATCCCCACAATCTGCTCCTTCGCCACCTTCATGCCGCGGCCGATTCCGTCTCCCGGATTATTGTTCTCATGAGCCAGGTCCGTCAGAACCTTTCTGCCCAGAAGGAGACCTGCGTTTTGTGGACCGCGTATTCCCTTCCCTCCTGAAAATGTCACGAGGTCGAAGCCCATGCCCGTGTACTTCCAAAGATTCGAGATGGGAGGCATGTCGGCCGCCGCGTCGAGCAGGCACGGAATCTTATACTCGTGCGCCACCTGCAGCCACTCTTCTCGGCCGATCTGCGCTGTGCCTGCGATCCCATCCTCTTCTTCCGCCGCGTTGAAGAAATTCGTCATCATCGCATTGCCAGCGCCGCACGCACGCTTGTAGTCGTCGAGCGTGACCACTTCCGTCACCCGCGCCCCGCACAGATACATGGCGCGGTCATACTCATAGCGGTGCGCTCGCTGCACGATCACCTGATTTTTCTTTCCGTCGAGTGCCTGCGGAATATCCAGAATGTCGATGTTGTTTGCATACTGCAGGCACGCAGCGGTCGCCAGGGTGATGGCTCCGCAGGCTCCCGAAGTCACGACTGCGCCTTCGCACTTCAGGCGCTGCGCAATATACTCACCAGCCTTCCGCTGTAACTCGTGTAACCGCACAGGATGCAAAGCCGCCTTCTGCACCGCAGCAAGAACCTCGGGGGGCATGCAGGCAGCGGTTAGCGTCGTATAAGTTCCGGCAGCGTTGATAATCTTGGTCACGCCAAGCTTGTCGTAATAATCCTCACCATCGGACGAGGACGTCGGCGCGGCCGTTGGCGAAGCGCTTGACGAAGTAAGACCCTTGGCGGAAGAAACCAGAGGCATCGCGCCCACAGCGGCAGCGAACGAACTGGCCCAGCGAAAAAAACAGCGGCGAGATAGAGAACCTGCTTGAGATTCGGTCGATGCTGACATGCTGGTGGCTCCCTCAGTTTTTGACTGGCCCATTTGAACGATTTCGGTGCCAAGCGAAAAGCTAAATCGCCGGCGGCATCCTTACGAGCTTTTTTATCTCCGCGCCAAGCAGATCGAAATGGCGTACGTTCCAAGTATAGAGGTGGTCCGCCCCTGCCTTCAGAGCGCAGGCCGCGACCAGGCCGTCATACACGGCGCCGCCCACGATTCCCTGCTGCGCCATGCGGCGGATGGCGGCGCAATACTCATCGCCGTCAAGCCAAACCAGGCTAAATCGCTGCTCGATTCCTTGCAAAACCAAGCTTGCAGCTTCGGCACTCATCCGCTCTTTTCCGGGATACCGGGTGAAGGTGGAGTACGTTTCCGCCAGGCTGTGCGCCGCACATCCCGCGTGCCTGCGAGTTGCAGACGCAAATACCGGAAAGCTGCGAGCATGGTGAGGATGGTCAGGCAGGAGTGCCGCAACCAGGACGGTGGTGTCGAAGAACCATTTCACCGGGATTTCTTCCGTCGCGGGCGGCGCGTGGCAGAATTGCGCGTAGGAAGATTGCCCATGAAGCTCCGTTCGCGCTCGCGACGAATCTGGCGCAACGTTTCATCGGTGGCACCGGCTGGGATCGCCTCCCCGACGCCGAAGACCCATATCCCCTGTTTCTGGTGCAGCCCAACTCCTCCCCTTCGAGGCCGAAGCACAATGCGATCCTCGGAGCTTTCCAGCTCCAGCGAATCGCCTGCGCGGAGTTGCATTTCATCGCGGACGGGCTTGGGCAGGACGACTCGTCCGGCTTTATCGAGGGTTAGGGTAGTTGTCATTACTCCATTATATAATGGCATTTGGCATTTTAAAATGCCATCTCTTTCTTGAATTGCGCAGAAAGGTTTCGCCTTTGCAGCGTACGCGCGGTACAGAGGATAATTGCGCCATGCAGATTCCGCACTTAAATAGGAAGGTTGCCGATCTGACTGTGCTTGAGATGCAAGACGTTTGGATCGCCTTGGAAGCTGGCGACCCAGACGGATTTCAGCCCGAAGAAATCGACATAGCCAACACTATTGGCCAACTGAGTGTGCGTCAGTTCATCACCGCGTTCACCCACTCGCAGCCTCGTGGTCTGCCAAAGGAATAAGGGGACTATTGTGACCGAGAAACAAAAGCAGTTTGTGAGAAATGTGGGCGCATGATTGATGGCAACGCCAAGGAGTGCCCGCACTGCAAAGCGCCGCTTACTAATCGTCAACACACTCCCAGATAGCTGCTTCGACCTTTCGCAGAAAGGACATCAATGAAGACGTTCATCGTGTTCCTGGTGCTTATTATTTTGGCGTCGGCTCAGACGCATATCAGTTCGCAGCATCCGGGCAGCGAACCATATACACCGACGAAACGGGAATGGCTTCTTTTGTCGTTGGTTCAAGACAAAACGGTGTGGGACGCCGGGAACTCCGGAGAAGTACAATTCACGTTCTCAGCCGACGACGACCCTGACACGATAGATGTAAACGTGGCTTATGCGAAAACCGCCACCAAGGAAACTGTTGACGACGCATTCGTGTACGCAACATCGCGGATACGGGAACTTGCGATGCACTACGGCTGGAACTGGGTGAAGATTCGGAAGTCGGAAATGAAGATGCCAGAAGTTAAGGCACCACACTGAATTGCGGGAGGACAGCCGAGGGCGGCTGTCCCCACACGAGCAACGATTGCTGAGAGCTGACAGCTAGTTAATATCGAACTGCTCCTGATGCACCGCCGGATCGCTCTTTACGATGATGGTCCGCTTGGTCATCTCTTCCATCTCGTTCAGCAGCCGGCCGTTGTTGGCTTTCAATTCCTTGGCCACATCCGGATGCACGCGCAGCATCACGTCTTCCTGCTCCAGATGCTTGGCCATCTTGCGCATCTCCACGTAAATCTCATTCGCCACCGTGGTCAGCGATTTTACGTAGCCGGTCGATTGGCAATATGGACAAGGCGCGCCGATCGTCCGCTCCAGCGACTGCTTGACGCGTTTGCGGGTAATCGCGACCAAACCGAAATCGTTGAACTGCAGAACTTTTGACGGCGCCCGGTCATGCCGGAGTTCTTCTTCCAGCGCCTGCATCACACGCTGGCGGTTGCGGCGCTCATCCATATCGATGAAGTCGATGATGATGATGCCGCCCAGATCGCGCAGGCGAACCTGCCGCACGATCTCCTTGATCGCGTCCACGTTAGTTTTGACGATCGTGTCTTCCAGCCGCGAAGTCTTGCCCACATACTTGCCAGTGTTGATGTCGATCGCGACCAGCGCTTCCGTCTGGTTGATCACGATGTAGCCGCCGCTCTTCAGCCATACTTTCGACTTGAGCGCCTTGTCCATCTCTTCTTTCAGGCCGAATTGTTCGAACAACGGCGTCTCTTTGGTATAGAGCTTGACGCGCTTCACCAGCCCCGGCTGGAAGCGGTTGAAGAAGCGCAGAATGCGCTCGTATTCCGCCTCGGTATCCACCCAGATCACGGAGAAATCGGAGGTGACCTGATCGCGGAGAATGCGCTCGACCACATTGAGATCGTGATAAATCAGCGCCGGCGGCTTGGAAGCTTCGGCACGCGTCTTGATGTCGTTCCACAAACCTTTCAGGAAGCGGATGTCGGCGCGCAGCTCTTCTTCAGGTGCATTCTGGGCGGCGGTGCGGACGATGAAACCGCCGTGGCCATTCTCGCGCTCGCTTATGACGATGCGCTTCAGGCGCTGGCGCTCTTCGTCGGAAGCGATCTTGCGCGAAACTCCGGTGTGGTTCACCGTCGGCATATAAACCAGAAAACGCCCCGGCAGCGCGATATGGCTGGTAATGCGCGCGCCTTTCTTGGCGATGGGCTCCTTGGCAATCTGCACCAGAATTTCCTGGCCTTCCTTGAGCAGGTCGCTGATCTTCGGAACTTCGTGCGACTCGCGGCGTGGGAAGCGGCGTCCACCACCGCCACGCCGGCCTCCGCCACGCCGGTCGTAACCGGGACGCGGACGCGGCGCACGCTGCGTGTAACCGGCCGTTCCCGCTGGAGCGCGAACCTCCGCCCGTACATCGACGTTGCCGGTTCCACCAGCTTCGGCATCGAGCAGCGCCTCGGCTTCGGCTTGCGCTTCTTCGAGTTCCAATTCCTCAGAGTCTTCTTCACTCTCGATTGCGCCGCCTTCTGCAGTTGGCGCTACGCCCGCTTCGGCGAGAGACGACATGTGTATCTCATCCACCGTCGCGCGCACTTCCGAAAGCTCACGCTGCGCCTGGGAATCAGGCTGACCCGCCGCTCGCGTCTCCTCTTCAAACTCGTCATAGCCCTCATCGGACGATTGTTCGTAGCGGACGGTATCAGCTTCCTCTTCGTCGATGGTCTCTTCAGCGAGCGTCCCAGGAGCCGCGAAAGCAGGCGCTTCCGACTCATGAGCCGCAACCGCTGGCCGGTCTGAATGCTCGCGGACCGGAGCTGCCACATCCTCTTCTTCGACAAATTCTTCGGTAATCTGCGCCGAATCTTGAGCCGGTGACGGGTTTCGAAATTCGCGGTTCCAATCCACGGAAGTCGAAGCGACCTCGGCGTGTTCTTCTTGCACCGGCTGCGCATCGTGATGCTGCTCATGCAGGGGTTCTGCCGAAGCCGCGGCGAAAATCGGTTCGTCTTCTGGGAAAGTTACAGCGACCGGCGCTGCCGATTCGGCATACGATTCGGAAGCTCGTTCTGAAGGAGCCTCTGAGGGTTCGGGATCAGGTTGGGAAGTCCGGGCCTGATGAAAATCCTGCTCATGGACAACCGGCGGCGGCGCAATGCCTCGGTACTTGGAAATCGATTCCCCGGGCAGTAGTATCGGCTGATATCCAGCAGGCGGCCCAAACTGAGATGACCGGCGTGGCTCCTGGGGACGCGGCGCGGGCGGCGCAACACTCTCAATCACAGGCCGCGCGACTGGCGGTTCGCTACCCCGATCCCGTCCGTCGTTCCGACTATCGCCCCTTCCGTCGCTCCGGCCATCCCGACGCCCACCACGCCGCCGGCGGCGCCCTCGGTAACCTCCCCGGTCGCGATCTCTACCTTCAGAAGACTCCTGCCCCGAGCTCGCCGACGCGGCTCCCGCATCGTGTTCCCCAGGTTCAGAACCTTGCTCAAATGCGGCTTCGCCTTCGCCGGTGTTCGGATCGGCATGAGCATCAAGGTGCTGATCCAATTCCTGAGGCATCGCATTCTGTGCTTGCGGCCGCATATCCTGCACGCCGCGATTTGCCGGCACAACATCGGTCAAATCCTCGTCGTGCTCTTCCAACTCCATAAAGTCGGAAACGTAGAGGAAGGCGTCGCGCTCCAGGCCGATGTCGACGAAGGCAGACTGCATGCCGGGCAATACGCGCGTAACGCGGCCTTTGTAGATGGACCCGGCTAAGGTGTATTCATTTTCGCGCTCGAGGTAGATTTCCGCGAGCAGATCGTCTTCCACCAGCCCCACCTTGGTTTCGTGTGGCGTGGAAGATACAAACAACTCTTTGTTCATGGACACTCCGGTCCCGTAGGCTTAAAGCCGGACGGGGTTTACCGGGCGGTCAAGAGGAAGGAAACGGGAGGATCGAGCGTCGCGATGCTGGCCCCGGATCGGGGACGGCTGGGGCCCGGGAGGTTTCTCCCTGACCGAGTCCGCTGCACAAGCTTGGGTATCTTCTGCACTGTTCGCTTTTTATCTGCCGGGTTTGTGACCGCACTCTCAGACCGTTTCCGGTCGGGGGGCCGTTTCCCTGCCAGCAGCTTTATTGCTTCAATCCTGCCCGGCCTTCGACTGCTCGACTAGCCGGTAAAATGCCCCCTTTACGCGAGGGCGATCGATATTTTTGGGGCTGCGCCTGGGGCGCAGCAACTGCTCCCTGCCATATTGTCCGGTTCGAACCCGGTTCGAATCATGTCCTTATAACTGGCTCACTGACCAGCTAATTCACAAACCGGCGCATTCGAACATTCATTACCATCCCCAGCGCCAGGAACATGAACAGAACCGAAGACCCACCGTAACTCATCAGCGGCAAGGGTATTCCGGTGACCGGCATAAAGCCAACCACCATGCCGACGTTGACCAGGATGTGGAAGCTAAGCACAGCCACCACCCCCATTACCACGAACGTGCCAGCGCGGTCGGGCGCTGTTTGCGCGTTCTGCGTCAAACGCATCAGCACAATGAAGTATAACAGCAGAACCCCTAGCGCGCCCACGAATCCATGCTCCTCGGAAAATGCCGCAAAAATAAAGTCCGTTTGCGGGACTGGCAGGAAAGCCCCGTGTGTTTGCGAGCCTTTACCGCCCCACAACCCTCCCGAACCCACGGCAATCTTGGATTGCTCAACTTGGTACCCCGTTCCCTGCGGATCAAGTTCAGGGTCGATGAAGCTGGTCAGCCGCTGCTTCTGGTAGGTCTTGAGAACGTGAACCTTGGGAATAAAAAATACCGCCCCTACCCCGATTCCGGCCAGCACGGCCACCAATAACCCCTGCCGCCACTGCATTCCACCCAGAAATACTCCCATGATGGCGATCGGAATATAAGTGAGAGCCGTTCCCAGGTCCGGCTGCTTTAGGACCAGCAACATGGGAATCACTACGATCGCCCCGGCCTTCATAAAATCCGACCAGGAAAGTTCGCGATTCCGCAAATCGGCAAAAAACTTCGCCATCGCCAATATAAGGATCAGCTTCACCCACTCCGAAGGCTGGAAGTGGTTGCCGCCCGGCATCTTGATCCAGCGCTTCGCCCCCAGGTATTTCTGCCCAAAGATCAACACTCCCACGAGGGAGGCAACCGCCGCAATGTAGAACCAGTGGATCCGGTCCAGCAGCGCCTGGTAATTCACCAAGCTGATCAGGAACATCATGCCTACGCCGGCCGCAACCCAGTAAATCTGCTTGATGTGAGATCCGGCAAACTTGGTGTGAACCGTGGCGCTGTGAATCTCCATCACGCCCAGTCCACAGATCATGAGCACAAAGACCAGCAGCAGCCAGTCAAAATCGCGGAATGAAACGTAACGTGACATGATTTTCGTAGCGCCGGCGTGCCGCCGGCTCGTCGCGAGGGCGTCTCGCCCTCGCACTTTCCCTGCACCTAATTTACCGGCACCATCCCTGGCGCAGCAGCGGCCGCCACCAACGGCTTCTTCGGCAGCTTGATCACAAAACGCCCACCTTCTAATTTGTCGCCATCGCCGCCCGGCGCGGTCCAAAGCGCGCCCATGTCAACTTTGCCATTGCTCTTCGGCTTCTCCGCCATCTTGGGTGGCAGACGGCGCTGCTTATCCACATAAGCCTTGAGCACCTGCGTAGCGATGCGCGCGGCTAGCTTTCCGTGCTCGCCACCCTCGAACAGAACACACACAATCACGTCGGGATTACGCCTCGGCGTAAATCCCACGAACCACCCATTTTGCGCAAGATCTTCGGCGTTCTTGAATCGGGCACGGGTGGCCAGCGACACAACCTGCGCGGAGCCCGTCTTCCCGGCTATATCAATCCCGGGAATATGCGCCGAGGGCGCTGTGCCTCCCGGCAACAGAACTCGCGACATCGCATCCGTAATGTAAGTCCATCCGTTCGGATCGATCGGAACGCTCTTCGTTTCGGTAACGTGGCTGGTCTCGACGTATCCGCTGGGAAGCTCCTGCGGGTCGACCACATGAGGAATCACCATCCGGCCGCCCATCGAGATTGCAGCCACCGCGCGTATCAGTTGCACCGGCGTGATTGCCACCGCGCCCTGCCCGATGCCCACAGAAATCGTTTCCCCTGCGAACCATTTCTGCTTGAAATTCTTAATCTTCCACTCTTCCGACGGCATTACGCCGCTGACTTCATTGGGCAAGTCGATGCCGGTTTTCTCTCCCAGCCCAAGCGCCTCGGCATATTTTGCAATGCGCTCGATGCCTAACTTTTCAGCCAGCGTGTAAAAGAACACGTCGCAGGATTGATAGATCGCCTTCTCCAGATCAACCGCGCCATGTCCACTCTTCACCCAGCAACCGAATCGTCGCCCGTAGAATTCCGCGCCTCCGGTGCAGTTTACGTGCAGGGTTTGCGCAATTCCCTCCTGCCAGCCTGCGACTGACATAATGATTTTGAACGTCGAGCCCGGCGCCAGTTGCGCCTGAATCGCCTTGTTCAGCAGCGGCTTGTCTGGATCATTCACCAGCTTGTTCCACTCATCCCGCGACACCCGCACCGCAAAATCGTTCGGGTCGAAGGTCGGCCGGCTCACCATCGCAAGGATTTCCCCCGTCTTCGGGTCCATCGCGACGATCGCGCCGTTCTTCCCTTCCATCGCTTCCTCGGCGGCAATCTGCAGATCGATGTCGATCGTAAGCTTCAACTGTTTTCCCGGAACCGCAGGAGTTTCCCCCAGCAATCCGATTTCGCGACCGTGGCTATTTACCACCGCGCGTCGCGCCCCATTCTGGCCCATGAGCGCGTTGTTATACTGCCGCTCCACGCCGCTGACTCCCACTACATCGCCGGGATTATAGAGTTCGAACTGCGGCTGGTTGAGCATGTCTTCCGTGACTTCGCCGACATAACCGATCAGGTGCGCCATGAACCCGTTGCGCGGATACAACCGCCGATGCGCCACGATCGTATCCAGCTCCGGCAGTTCGTTGCGATGTGCGTCGATAAACGCCAGCTCATCCGGAGTGATGTCCTCTTTCAGAAAGATCGGCTGATACTGCGGCATGGAAGCGAAATGCCGGATGCGCGTTTTAACTTCGGTGGGATCGAGATGAAGACCCTGGGCAATCAGATCCGCGTCGGCATTCAGGTCGCGCGAAGAATCGCGCAGCAGCAGCGCCGAAAACGACGGATAGTTATCGACGATGATGCGCCCTTCGCGGTCCAGAATTTTTCCCCGGGGCGCGAGAATGGGCACATTGCGAATGCGGTTTTTTTCCGCCGCCGAGGCGTAGTAACCGCTCTCCATCACCTGCAGCTTCCACAATCCGTAAGCCAGCAGAAGAAAGATGGCCAGGATCATGTACTGCGCCGCCGTCACGCGGAATTCCGATACTTTGTCGTCGCGACTTAACATCGGGCTTCGGGCTTCGGCTTTCGGGCTTCAGGTGCACAGAGCAAACCTGGCCGAAAGCGGATGCCTTTTAATCCTATCGGGGAATTGTCTTTATTGTAATGCGTGGCTCGCATTAGGGAAGTCGAGTCGGATAACGAAGGTCACTGTCAAAGTCCGTTTTGGCCAAGCAGAAGCCAGAAAGCCGAAGCCCGAAGCCCTGCTTTTTCACGTTCTCTGCTTAAACTTGTCCAGAACAAAGTACAGCACCACGCCGATAAAGGCGTTCGCCAATCCGGCCAGCATCCCACGGCTCCAACTCCAGTTGAGCGTCAGATTCACCATGCCTCGCGCCACCGTGAAATAAACCGCGGCGTGAATCAGATAAAAACCCAAAGTGACGAGAAAGCGAGCGCCGGCATTCTCCACATCCAGTTTCGCGCCCAGAGACGACGCCAGGTAACCGACCACGGTCTTGGCAATGCCGTAGATTCCGATCGGATAGGCGCCCAGCATATCCTGGGCCAGGCCAATGGCCGCACCGGTAAACAATCCGGAGATCGGATTGCGCCGCGCCATGGCAAAGAAGATCGTCACCAGCAGCGGTAAATCGACGTAAATCGCGAACGAGGGAAAAATCTTCGGCCCAAAAGACTGCAGAAACAATGCCAGCAACGGCACACCCACAGTCACCGGGATGCTGAACCGGTAAACCTCAATTTGCTCCCCCGATGTGTAAGTGATAGGCACGCTAGTGGGGATTGTCTTCGCTGGCCGGTGGTTGCGGCGTAGGCTCCGCCGTCGCAGGCTTAGGTTTCACCGCCACCGGTTTCGCCGGTGAACTCGCTGGACTCGAGCCAACTGCATCGCCGGAACCGCCTTTGGCCGCAGCATCGTCAGAAGTCTTCGGAACAACTTTTTTTTCAGCCTCTGCTGTCGAAGAAGGCTGCCCCGCAACCGGCGCATTATGAGTTTCGCCCGTGCTTCCGGCATTCCCGCCCGGCGAGGCCGATGCCGCTAAATGATTGGCCGCACCATCTGGTTTGCTCAAACTCGCGGCCGGTGTCTGCGGTTTTGCGACGGGCTTTGTGCCTTGTCCTGGCGCAGTGATAGTCGCTGTTCCCGCTGGTATGGTTCCCGTCGGTGCCACGGGCTTATCCGGAACCGAAGGCAGGCGCTGCGCCAGAATATCCGCCGCGCGCACCCTCCCACCATTTTCCGTCTCTGCGTTCTTTTCTTGCTTCTCTGTAACCACCAGGACTTCTTCCAAACGGCTCAAATCAGCCGCCGGCTTAATCTGGATATTCAGGAACAATTCCCTCCCCGGGCTCACCTTGGTCACCGTACCTACGGGCAGCCCCTTGGGAAAGATCTGATCACCGCCGCTGCTCAACACAGTGTCTCCCGGAGCGACCTGCTCGTCGCTCATCACCCGTTCCAGAATCACTTGTCCATTCGAAGTTCCACGCAGCACGCCCTGCAAGCGCGACTTCTCCAGCATCGCGCCCACTCCGCTGCTCTGATCGTTGATCATCAGCACCAGGGAAGTCGAAGGATACACGCGCAACACTTTCCCTACGATGCCGCCCGCCGTAATCACTGCCATATCCGGCGCAATGCCGTCATTCGAACCCTTGTCGATGTAGACCGAGCGCGAAAGATCGCTTCCACTCGATCCAATCACCTGCGCGGGAACCGTCTGTAGGTGAACCGCTCCTTTAAATGCGAGCAATGATTGCAGCCGATGGGCCTGGGTCGCATCTTCGCTCAGCCGCACCTCGTCCAGGCGCATCTTTTCAATCTGTTCCTTGAGCTGGCGATTCTCCGCCCTCACACCGCGCAGAAAAAAGTAGTCATGCCAGAGATTGCTGCTGCCATTCTGCGCCCAGAGTAGAGCGCGCTCGAAAGGAGTAATTAAATCCACCGCCCAGATGCGGATCAGCCGCGTGTTCTCCGCTTCCGCGCTCCGCTTGACCTGCACCGCCAGCCCCAGCACCTGCAGAAACAACACTCCCACCAGGATGGTCAGGTTACGGTAACGGCCAAGTACGGATTCCATAAATGCAGTAGCCAGTTGCCAGTTGTCAGTCGCCAGTAGAAGCCAATCCCGTTTCCCCTTGGGTTTGACTGGCAGCTGGCTACTGGCAACTGTTATTCGATTGATATTTTTCTCAGCAGCTTGAAGTCGCTAAGCATTTTGCCCGTGCCCAGCACCACGCTGCATAGCGGATCGTCAGCGATGGAAACCGGCAATCCGGTTTCTTCCCGGATGCGCTTGTCCAGATTCTTCAACAGCGCACCGCCGCCCGTCAGCACAATGCCGCGGTCGCTGATGTCGGCGGAAAGTTCCGGCGGCGTCCGCTCGAGCGCCACGCGAATCGCATTCATGATCGTCGATACGCACTCGCTCAGGGACTCGCGAACCTCGCCATCGTCTACCGTGATCGTCTTCGGAACACCTTCAATCAGATTGCGTCCCTTAATTTCCATGGTCATCGGCTTGTCGAGCTGGTGAGCCGACCCAATCTCCATTTTAATTTGCTCGGCCGTGCGCTCGCCGATCAGCAGGTTATATTTCCGTTTCAGATAATTCATGATGGCTTCGTCCATCTGATTTCCCGCCATCCGCACCGACCGCGAGTAAACAATGCCGCTCAGCGAAATCACCGCGATGTCCGTCGTGCCGCCACCGATATCCACCACCATGTTGCCGCTAGGCTCGGTAATCGGTAGCCCAGCTCCAATCGCAGCCACCATGGCTTGCTCCACCAGATGCACTTCACTCGCCTTCGCGCGATAAGCCGAGTCCATGACCGCGCGCTTTTCCACCTGCGTAATTTCCGACGGCACTCCGATCACGATTCGCGGATGCACCAGCATCTTCCGGTTGTGCGCCTTTTGGATGAAGTAGTTCAGCATCTTCTCGGTAACTTTGAAGTCAGCAATCACGCCGTCCTTCATAGGCTTGATGGCGACAATGTTGCCCGGCGTCCGGCCCAGCATCTCTTTCGCCTCTTTGCCCACCGCCTCTACTTCACCGGTATTCTTGTTGATGGCGACAATCGAGGGCTCATTGACCACGATGCCCTTGCCGCGAGCGTACACCAGAGTGTTGGCCGTCCCCAGATCGATTGCCAGGTCGCTCGAGAACAGGCTGAACAGCGACCTTAGATTGTGAGAGCGTGATGAATGAAATCCGTTGCTTGACATAACCAGTCTGCCTTCCGCCTCGCGTATCGTTCTAACTCACTGAAATATTGCAAACTTACTGAATAATAATTTTCTTCTGCTGCGTGTTCACTCCGCCCTGCGCCGTTTGCGCGGTAATCGTAATCACCGCTTCTCCGGTAGCCAGCGGCGGCGTGAAGTAGTGGAACGAGCCGTCGGTCGAGATCATCGGAACCTCTCGCCCATTCACCATCACCCGCGCCCCCACCTGCGTCTTTCCCGTCAGTTCGATTACGTGCCCATGTTGTATGAAGGGATCGAGGTCCAGTTCGATTGCTCCCATCTGCTTTCCCTTGGGAATGATGGTGAAGCGGTTCTTCTCGCTCTCCACCGATTCTTTTCCCGACGTATCGTAGGACTGGATCATCCAGTAGTAAGCGCCTTCGCCGAGGCTGGTAACTGTGACATCCGCAGTGTTCACTCTCTTATCTACCAGTGTAGAAGAAAAATAGGGGTTCCTCGATATCCGCAACCGGTAACCAACCGCATTCGCCATCGCCGTCCAGGAAAACTCCACGTCTTTCGTCGCTTCACCCGAAGTAAAGAACGGCGCCATATTCGCTGGAGAAATCGGTGTCGGTGGTCCCGTACCTTTGTCCTTCTCCATGTGCGCTTCTTCCTGCTTGAAGCTCACTTTCTCCCAGTTAGCCAATTGCACCGTTTCTCCATTTCTCGTAACTTCGCCGGTGCCCTTCTTCATCAAAATCTCGTGCTGATCCGTCGTCGGATCGTTGTGTACCTGCGCCGTTGAGTCGGGAGACAGCGATGCCGTTGCTCCCGCCACAATCACCTGCGATTTCGATCCCGAAGAATAAGTCGTCGTCGAAAGATCCACTGTTCCGGTGCTCACCGCTACCGCCACATTCGTCTGCTGCTGATCGTTGGCCGAGTTTTCTTCGATCACAATCAGCGAATCCTGTTTCACGGTGTAGCTGGTGCCATCGTTGAACACGACTTTCGCCATGCCCTCCAACCCAGTCTGCACCACATCGCCTTTTTCCAACGGGACGTTATAATCCGCGGCCAGCCAGCTATTGCCGCTGCCTTTCTTCACCCGCACTGTGCCGTCGAGCGCCGTAAAATGCGCCTGCTGCGCCACGGAAATTCCGCTGCCCGCAGCCGGAGCCATCCCCGCCACGCGCTCCAAAACTCGATTCGCCACGCCATCGGCAGCCTTAATACTGTTCTCGGTGAATTGCGGAAAGGTAAAACGTAGGATGGCGAAACACACCAACACGCCGGCGAGGATCATCAAGGCCACACTGCGGTAGGTGACCGTGGTCCATGCGATTTGGATGCCCGGTTTGCGAGTCTGCGAAGACACGTTGCCCTAAAACCCTATTCAAACCTTTTGAATATGCGGTAATTCCAACGTTACCACAAGACTATCGGCACAAAATAAGGGTAATCAACTGGGAACGTTACCTTCGTTTGCCCTTGGCACGGCGCGCTTCTGCGAGGCTGCGGTCCACTTTTCCGCCCCTTGTGGAAAAGGTCAGGTTGACGTGATCTCCATCGTCGAATAGAGTGGCTGCGTTCGGTCGCCGCATCCCTTCCCTCGCGGCGTTCAAGATGACTGAACAAGTTTTGAGTTTGGGTATTTGTGTGCTCATCCAGGTTTCCTGGATTTCTTAGCTCGGGAGGTACCATGCAAATCAAGCAATTGGGTCTCGTCTTTTCGCTCTTACTGACACTCTGTACGTGCCCAGCCACACAGGCGCAGCTTGCGGGAAGAATCGAATCTATGAAACTGCTCACGGCCAACACTGGGTGGGCCGCAACAAGAAAGAAGGTCTTCTGGACAACCGATGGGGGCGCACAGTGGAAGGACATCACGCCGAAGGCAAAAGCAGAGAGAATCGCGTCTATATTCTTCCTAGACGAAGCAAATGGCTGGGTGCTCCTCACCTACCCAGGCAAGGAAGACCCGGCAAGCAGCATTAGTGAAGCGCGCTTCGAGCTGGCCTCCACCAATGACTCGGGCGTGAGTTGGTCGGTTCAGCTCTTGGATGTCCCTGACCCAGATCTTAGTCGCGGCCTCTCGGGCGAAGCATGGCTTAACTTTGTCGACTCCCAGCACGGCTGGCTCATGGTGCGCATGAATGGCAGCACAGCAGTAAGCGTAGGAGTGCTGCGTGCTACGGGCGACGGCGGCAAAACATGGAAGTCTCAATCCGCGCCCGTCGCGGGGCCGATCCGCTTTCTTACCGCCAAGGATGGATGGTTGACGGGCGGCCCCACCGAAGATGAAATCCGTGCGCTCTTTGTCACACACGACGGCGGGGAAAAGTGGCAGGAGCAGCGGCTGAGACCTCCTTCGCAGACGCAGGCGGCGATCTACCCCACATATGATCTTCCGGCGTTCGAGGACGGTCGACACGGCTTCCTGCCCGTTACTTTCTCCGGCCCTGACGGCGCAAGTTCTGCTCTTGTGCTTTTTGCAACTGAGGACGCAGGAATCACGTGGACTCCTGACAGGGCCCTCCTCGGCCTCTCAGAAGCGTCCCAAGGGGTGGTTTTCCCATCCGCCGTCGCGAGCTCCGTCTGGCTCAACGCCTCCATATCTGGCACGTCAATCACGACTGGGGCAACGGAAAGGGGCAAGGCTTTAACGGTCGGCCCAACAAAAACCACTACAACAAAGGAGGCGGGCCTCAGTAAATTCTCAAGCATTCTACAGCTAAGCTTCGCCGATGACGCCGACGGCTGGCTCTTGCTCCTCGACGGAGAGCTTTTTTCGACCTCGGCTGGCGGAGCCACATGGAGGAGGGTCACTCCTCCGCCAGCGGATAATACGCCGCACCATAGCAACCCAATCACCGCGCCAGTTAAGATCCAACCGACGACCGAAACGCCTCCGAGTCCGGCCCGAGACCTGTCCTCAAGCAACGTCAGCGCACACGTCGGGTTCGACAGATTTCCTGTGATCCCCAGCGCAGACATGCTGAACTGGATGAACTTGAGTCCTTATTACGATGTGGGAATCTATCTGCCAGGCTCCAAGAACAAATCCAATGACCCCAAACTGATCCCAGCGTGGATAATGTCCGTACAAGGGCAACAACAG
This sequence comes from uncultured Acidobacteriaceae bacterium, assembly GCA_963838015.1. Classification (GTDB taxonomy): domain Bacteria; phylum Acidobacteriota; class Terriglobia; order Terriglobales; family Acidobacteriaceae; genus Sulfotelmatobacter. The sequence continues at coordinate 816,516 of CAWIPG010000006.1, forward strand.
GGCTGGGGAATTATGCCGATATGGTTCGGGCTGCAGTCATCGTGCGCATGCAGACTTACGAACCCGTGCGTACCCTACACATATCAATTCAGCACTAATACGACGCAGGCGAAGACGGACGGAATCAACGAGGCCAAGGCGGCGATCATGTCGGCACAGAACCTTGGGCTGAACCCCACGATCATTTACCACGACGTAGAAAACTACACGCCGGACGGCTCGACGTGCTCGCTGCCTGTGCAGGCATTCTTGAGCGGATGGGACCAGCAGATGCATACCGTCGGCTTGGCTGGAGTATACGGCAATCCAGCCCCGGCGTCGAAAGACTTCTCGAAGGCCTCCCCCATCCCGGATGACGTCTGGATCGCAAAATATACGGCGACGGGGCAAGCTCCGCTACTCACAATTTGGGCACTCGGTGCACTGAGCGACTCCCCAAATTGGATAACCAACCAGCGAATCCATCAGGGCCAGCAAAACCTTACCCAAGCATGGGGTAGCGCGGCCAACTACCAGATCGACCCCGATATCGAAAATGCCACCATTATCGCCGGCAACGGCAGCAAGGATTTCTCCACAGTCAGCCCCAGCAGCTTTGACTATCCTGGCTCCTGTGGGACTTACGCGTACGGCATCAACGACATATGGGGCGGCGATTTCATCAACGGAAGTAATCAGACTGGAGAGATTGTTGGCGAATATCTTGAATGCGGCGGTGACGCCCATGCCTTTTTGCTGGACAGCAATCTCCAATACAGCAACGTCGACTACCCAGGCGCGATGGTGAGCCAAGCCTTCGGAATCAACAATCTCGGCCAGATTGTCGGTACCTGGGAAGATACGAACTATTGCGATCACGGATATCTGCTCAGTGGCGGCACCTATACTTCGATTGACAACCCTAACACGACGTGTGCGAACGGGGGAACGGCGCTTTACGGAATCAACGACGCCGGTCAGATGGTCGGTAGCTACAGTAACCCAGGAGGTCAAAGCTTCGTATACTACGCTTCGAAGTTTTATCCGAATAATCCTTACACCAGCTCGTGCTGTAATTTGGTGAATGGCATCAATGGGGACGCCACCGTCGCGGGATTCTACAGCAACAACGGTGTAGAAACCGGCTTTACAGAGCCCGGAGTGCCCTCCACTTGGACTGGAAGCCCGAGTTCGTTCTTCGACGCTGAGGGCGTGTGGACATTCGGCGAGAGCATCAACAACAACGGAGACGTAGGTGGGTATTACGAGGTTTCGTACCTAGACGACTATGCTCTCTTGTATACCAATGGCGTGCAGCTCATCTCCTTCCAATACATGCCAAACTCGAACACCAGCTATGATACTTACGGGTACGGCGTTAACGATTTCGGCCAGATTGTGGGTTACTACTCTCTGCCCTCCGGGGGAGGAACTCATGGTTACGTGGCGACCCTGCAGCCGTAGTCCGCAAAACCGAAGCCCGAACCAGAGACCCGCAACTCCAATGGTCTACAGTTTTTGCGGGGCTCTGCGTCCTTCACCGCGTGCCTGTTGGCCTGATATCCCGTATGGTCACTGCCCCCACTACCCCCTCAAGTTCGAGCCGCGCTAATCGGCCGTTCCTCGCTGGTGGCATGGCACTGATTTGTGCGATCGCCTTCTCCAAATTCCTCTTCCACATCTACTTCAACAATCGCTACGGCTACTTTCGCGACGAGTTCGATTACATCGCCTGCGGCGATCACCTGGCCTGGGGCTACGTCGACCAGCCTCCGCTCATTCCGTTTCTCATCCACATCTGCCGCGCCCTCCTCGGAGACTCGCTGCGCAGCATTCGCTTCATTCCCGCGCTGGCGTCTTCTCTGCTTGTGGTGCAAACCGCCGTTCTCGCCCGCGAGTTCGGCGGACGCGGCTTCGCCCTGTTCCTCAGCGCGATCACCATCGTCATCGCTCCGCAATATCTTTCCAACGGCGGCCTGCTTGGCACCAACTGCCTCGAACCCAACCTTTGGATGGGCTGCGCTTACTTCGCCATCCTCGCCATCAAACGTAATCAACCGCGCTACTGGCTCTGGTTCGGCGTAATCGCCGGCACCGGCCTGCAGGAGAAATACTCGATCGCTCTTTTCGGCTTCGGCATCGTCGTCGGCCTTCTGCTCACTCCGCAACGCCGCGCCTTCCTCAATCCCTGGATCTGGCTCGGCGGCCTCGCTGCATTTTTTGTCTTCCTGCCCAACCTGCTCTGGAACATCCACTATCACTGGCCGTTCCTGGAACTGATTCACAACATCCGCGTCGAAGGCCGCGACGTCATCCTCCCGTTCCCGCAATACTTCTTTCAGCAGACGCTGCTCATCGATCCCATCACCGCCCCCATCTGGCTTACCGGATTATTCGCTCTGCTCTTCTCTACCCGGCTCAAACCCTACCGCGCGCTCGGCTGGTGTTATCTGGTTTGCTTCACCATTTTCTTCGTTCTCCACGGAAAGAATTATTACCTCGCCCCCGTATATCCAATGCTGCTCGCCGCTGGAGCGGTCATCATCGACTCCGCCATCAATGGGAATAAAAATGTCGCTCCGGAAAGCGCTCGCCCGCGTCGCGCATGGTTGAAAGCTGCGATCGCAATTGTCTTGCTCGCCAGCGGGGCACATCTTGTTCCTATCACCGTGCCGGTTCTTTCTCTGGACAGATTCCTTGCCTACGCGAAAACTCTTCCCTTCAAGCTGCCAGTGATGGAACACCACCACGCCCGCGCGCCGCTGCCCCAGTGGTACGCGGACCAATTTGGATGGGAAGAAATCGTCGCCGAGACCGCAGTCGCATGGAACCGTCTGACGCCAGACGAGCGCAAAGATGAAACCTGCGGTATTTTCGCCCAGGATTACGGACAGGCTGGCGCCATCGACTTCCTCGGCCGCCGCTACGGTTTGCCCCGCTCTCTCAGTGGCCATCAAACCTGGTTCCTCTGGGGACCGCGCGGCTACTCCGGCAACTGCATGATCGTTCTCGACGATAGCCGCAAAAATCTCGAACGCCTTTGGAGCCAGGTCGAATACGTCGGCCAATCCGCCGACAATCCCTACGCTCTCGAAAAACAAATCGACGTCTACATCTGCCGCGGCGCAAAATTCGGCGCCTGGGTCGATCTCTGGCCGCAACTAAAACGCTGGCGATAGGGAGGGTGACCTCACCCGGATTTCCAGCTTCTGAACCAGGGCCTGCTTAACGCCGGAAAAGGTAGCTGACCTTCACGAAGAAAACCCGGCCATCGTTGATCAACCGGTTGCCACGCACCAGGCCGCTTCCGTTGGGATCGCATCCCACCGTTCGCCCAGTTGCCGGCAGACAAAGGCTGGGGATCAGGTTCTCCAGGTTGTTGTTGTAGCCAACGTAGACCGCCGTGCCAGGGTGAACCAGATAGGTGAGCAGAAAGTCGGAACTAAAGTCCTTGGTGGTTTGCAACTATGTACACATCGGTGCGCTGCGTGGCGGGCCTGCCGTCGGACGGCGATTGCTGGATGAAATCGGTGACCTTGGCTAGCTGCGCCCCGTTGCCCTGCAAAGTCATCTCCGCGAAATCCTCCAGCCGTGGCGGGTTGGAGACGCGCGGAATCCGTACACCCGCGCCGCGCCTGCATCGGCCGTACCGAACATCCATAACATGCAACCCAAAACGACATCGAGCCGAACCATCCGCCACGGGACGTGCATCCGATCCTTTGCCAACATGCGTTCTCGAAAGATCTGCAAAACCCCAAGCGCATGCACGGTGCGTTAGACCTAACCGCAGTCAAAACGTTAGTCCGGTGTCGAGATGGAAACCAGCCTAATGTGGGCTCAGCAACCCTCGGCGTCAGCCGGGCAAAGTCCGGCAGTCTGCATTGCTCACCTTCACCCACCTCCCGCGTCACAGCAACATGCTTAACATCGTCAGATGCCGTCATCAACAATTCAGTGGCACGTTAAATATCAAGCGACTCGTTCCACTCAGCCTGAAAAATTCTCCACGAGGTTCCTTCATGTTGTTCGTCGCCCGTCACGCCATCTTCCTCTGTCTTCCGATTTTTCTAGTTGCCGTTCTTTCCGCTCAAAGCGTCACCATTGCACAACCCACCATCTGGGCCAACAAGCCCGATGTAGCTGCCTTCGAAAAGATTGAGACCGATCGCCTCGCCGCCGGCGAGCGCTCTATCGAGACACTCCTCGCCGTCAAAGGCGCCCGTACGATCGAGAACACGCTCGTCCCCTTCGACGAAGCCGTCCATCAAAACAATTCCGCCGGATATTTCGCCGGACTCATGGAGCAGGTTCATCCCGACGCCGCTTTCCGCGATCACGCCACGGCCATGGTCACCAAGGCCAGCGCCGCCCAGACGGCCATCGCCCTCAATCACGGCGTCTACAGTGCTCTCGCCGCGCTCGATCTTTCCCACGCCGACGCCGCTACGCGCTACTACGTCCAGCATCAGCTTCTCGAATTTCGTCTCGCCGGCGTCGATAAAGACGACGCTACCCGCGCCCGCCTCAAAAAACTAAACGAGCAAGCCACCGAACTGCAGTCCATGTTCGATCGCAATATTTCCGACGGACAAAAAGTAGTTGAAGCCGATCCCTCCGAACTCGACGGCCTGCCCCAGGATTACATTGACCGTCACAAGCCCGATGCCAGCGGCAAGGTTCACATCACCACGGATTATCCCGACGCGCTTCCCGTCTTCACCTTCGCCAAAAGCGATTCCCTCCGCCGCCGCGTCACCCTCGCCTTCAACACCCGCGCCTATCCGAAAAATCTGGAAGTTCTTACCAACCTGATGAAGACGCGCTACGAAATCGCCACTCTTCTCGGCTATTCCTCCTGGGCGGACTACAACGCCGCCGACAAGATGGTCGCCAAAGGCCACAACATCGCCGGCTTTATCCAGCAAGTCGACGACGCCTCCCGCGATTTGTCGAAACGCGAATTTGAAATGCTGCTCGCCGAAAAACAGAAGACCGATCCCAGCGCGAAAGAGATCTGGAGCTATGAGCAGTCTTATCTTTCAGAATTAGTCCGCCGCTCCAAATATGATTTCGATTCTCAAGCCGTTCGTCCTTACTTCCCCTTCATGCAGGTGAAGCAAGGCATCCTCGATGCCGCCGCCGAACTTTTTCACGTCAGCTTCCAGCAGGAACCGAACGTCCCCTCGTGGGATCCCTCGGTTGAAACCTGGATCGTCCTCGACGGTGGCAAGCCCATCGGCCGCTTCTATCTCGACATGCACCCACGCCCCGGAAAATACAGCCATGCTGAAATGGCTCCGGTTCTCGACGGCATCCGCGGCAAGCAACTTCCCGAAGCCATTCTCGTCTGCAACTTCCCCGCACCCACCGCCACCGATCCCGGCCTCATGGATTACGGCGACGTGCAAACTTTCTTCCACGAATTCGGCCACCTCATGCACCACATTCTTGGCGGCCAGCAGCAATGGGCCGGCATCAGCGGCATCAGCATGGAATCAGATTTCGTTGAAGCTCCCTCGCAAATGCTCGAAGAATGGATTCGCAGCCCGCAGGTCCTAGCCAATTTCGCCCATCATTACAAAACCGGCGAACCCATTCCCGCGGAACTCGTCGCCCGCATGAACCGCGCCTCGGCCTTCGGACGCGGCGGCTGGGTTGCCCGTCAGAATTTGTTCACCGCCATCTCCTACGACATCTACAAAACCAAGCCCTCTGACGTGGACCTCAACGCCGTCACCCTCGACGACTCCCGCCGTTACACGCTCTTCGCCCCGCTGCCCGACACGCACGTCTGGGCATCGTTCGGACACCTCGGCGGCTACTCCTCCGCTTATTACACCTATCTCTGGGATAAAGTGATCGCCGAAGATTTCTTCCTGCAATTCGACCATCAAAATCTTCTCACCGGCGACGCCCCCATGCGCTACCGCCGCATAGTCCTCGAACCCGGCGGATCAATGTCGGCGAACGACTTAGTAAAGAACTTCCTGGGCCGTCCGCAAAACATCACGGCCTTACAACACTGGATGGCCGAAGAATTCGACAACGGCGCGGGGAGCCAAAAGTCAGCCGGTCAGTGATTCAGGAAAATACCGAGAATCCAGGAAACAACAACGGTCGGGTGCCCCATTTCTCGCGTCCTTTGCGAGAAATGGGGCTTTTTGCTTGTCGGCTAATCGCGAAGCTAGCACAACTGTGGAAGAGCGGCGCTTCAGCGCCGCGTAGAGATTCGTATCGGGGCACGGCTTCAGCCGTACCGCTACGGATGATAAAGATAGACGCGGGCTTTAGCCCCTGAGGAACACTCTGTTAATTCTCCGTGAATTTCGCCCCATCCAATTGACCGCGACAACGCCGAGCATTACCCTGCAAGCCATGCCCCCAGCCAACCTCGATCAATTGCGCCAAGCCTACAAGCAAGCCACCGACGAATGGGTCGCCGCCATTCGCGCCGAAGAAGCCCTGGCCACGCCAGACCACTCCATGACCGCCTGGGAAAAATGGGACGACGCCCACTTCCGCGAACACGACGCCCACACCAAATTCACCACAACCCGCGAAGCCTACAAATCCGCCCTCCGCGCCCTAAACATCGGCATCTAGTAGACGGCATGGCTTGTGCGGAGTGGACATTCCTGTCCGCTGCTTTTGACGTTGATTTTGATTCTGACTTTCTTCGGCACCATCTAGCTAGCATGCGGGATAAAGATCGGGAAGGGCACGGCTTCAGTCGTGCCCGCTACAGTTTAGAGAAGAATCTGTTGTTTGCCGGCGCAACCCTGGAAGAGCGGCGCTTCAGCGCCGCGTAAAGCAAGAAATGATGAGGGGCTTCAGCCCCTGAGGTAACTGCAAGCGAGCTGCACTCAATACCGTGCTCGAATGAACTCCCCAATCGCGCCGTAAGCCCGATTCAAAGTCCCCTCATCCGGCAAAAACACAATGCGAAAATGCTGCGTCCCCGGCTTCTGCCCAAATCCCGACCCATGCACCACCATCACATGCTTCTGCCGAATCAGTTCCTTGACGAAGACTTCATCGCTCTCGGGAATATCGATCCGCGGGAAAGCATAGAACGCACCGCGCGGCGCAACACAACTCACTCGCGGAGTCGCCTCACACCATTTCTGTGTGAGGTCGCGCCGCGAGCGCAGCTTGCGCCGCACTTCCACCAGATGATCCTGCGGACCTTCCAGCGCCGCCTTAATCGCATACTGTTCCGGATGATTCGCACACAACCGCGCCCGCAGCAGCCGGTGAATGCCTTCCGTATAAGCCTTCACCGCCGCGGCATCACCCGAGACAATGCCCCAGCCAATGCGCCATCCCGGAACCAAATAATTCTTCGACATGCCGCCGAATGTGACGCAAGGTACATCCGGCGCAACGGAAGCAAACGCAATGTGCGGAGTATCCTCCAGTATGAGCTTGTCGTAAATCTCATCCGCGAACACAACCAGATTATGCCGCCGCGCAGTCTCGGCAACTCGCTCCAGCATCTCCCGCGAGCACAGCGATCCCGTCGGATTATTCGGATTGATCAGCACTATCCCGCGTGTGCCAGGCGTGAGCTTGCGTTCAATGTCGGCAAGCTCCGGCTGCCACGCATCGTCTTCATTCAAATCGTAAGCGTTCAGCGCAATGCCCAGCTTGCACAGCACGGCGGAATAAAGCGGATAATCCGGCTTCGGCGTAAGAATATCTTCGCCCGGATCAACCAGCGCGGAAATGCACAGATCAACTGTTTCACTCACGCCCGAAGTAACGAAAACATCCCGCACCGTCGTGATGCCCTTGCTCGCCGCTTCGCCGCGAATCGCCTCCAGCGCCTCCGGAATTCCCGGAGAAGGCGCGTAGCCATTCTTGCCATCGCGCATGGCCTTGTAAGCCGCTTCAATAATGTGCGCAGGAGTCTGGAAATCGAAGTTGAGCGGATCGCCTACATTCAGCGGCAGAACCTTGTGTCCCTGCGCCGTGACTTCATCAGCCACGCAAGCCAGATCGCGAATGGCATAGCGGACATTGTCAAGGCGCCTGGCAGCGCCGATCTCGCGGCTGTGGGTAAGAGGCATAAACGGATTCTACCCGCGAAGCAACAGATTCGCTACGCCTTGGTCACGTTCGCGTCCGCCCAACTCTTAACAAATTCTCCCAGCCGGTCGAGGGCTTCGGGAAATTTGTCAGGCATCACCGCGAACCCCAAACGAAAATGCGAGGGCGCATCCCAACAATCTCCGGGGGCAAGCAGGATGCCCTGTTCCGCTGCCGCCTGGCAAAAGGCGCGGCTGTTCTCTCCACTGACCAGCCACGGGAAAGCGGTCACTCCGCCACGAGGAGGAATCCAGCCCAGCGTCTCGCGATGCTCAGACATGAAAGAGGCAAGCAGCCGAAGATTCCGGGTTGCGCTTTCCTGCGTTTTCCCGAGCACGATATCCCTATGGCGCATCGCGATCTCCGCCAGCATTTCTCCGGCAGTATTGTTAGAAATAGAAAAAATGGTGCGCGCATTCAAGTAACGCTCGCGGCGTTTGGCATCATGCTCAACCATCCAACCGGTCCGCACTCCGGATAAAGGAAAAGCTTTCGAGAAATCATGAATGACGGTCGCATGCGGCAGACGCGAAGCCGATCTGGTCGCCTGCCCGCCATTGATAGGATGATAGATAGGGTGGTAAACCTCATCACTCACCAGTTGAATTTCGCGAGACGCCGTGAACTCGTGCAAGCTGTCCAGCTCCGCATCACTGATCGTGGCGCCCGTAGGATTGTGGGGGCTGTTGATCAGAATCAACTTGGTATTTTGATCCACCAGTTGCTTGATCTCGTCGAGATCGATACGGAAGTCGTTCTCCTTACGAACCGCGTAGTAGCGAGTCTCGATCCCGAGCGATTCGGGCAAGGCGGAAAAGGGCGGATAGCCCGGTTGCGGCAGGACGACATTGGCTCCGGCTTCCGCAGCCAGCCAAAAGAGAATAAGCAGCGCCTCAGAGGCGCCGGTTACAACTTGAACAGCGTTGACATCAACATCCTGCATTTCAGCGATGGCTGCGCGTAAGCCCTCGGCTCCTGCTGGACGGCTGTAAGCCAACTTGTGATTCAGAAAACGCTGCCGCTCCTCCTCACTCGCGAGGCTCAGGATCTCATTCAGAGTCCAGCGCGGTCCTTCGCTGGAGGCCAGGTTGAATTCGATGTCGTGCTCGTAGGTGTCCAGCCAAATGTCCAGCAGGAAGGGTTTCAATTGCACGTCGCACCTCAGTCAATCCCCGCAAACATGCCGATCAGGTTCGCTCCGTTGGGACTGCCCCACCCGGTCACCAGGTCATAGCCAGTGACAGCCGTGTACCTGCCATTGCTGTTGCGGTCGATGTCGTGGAAGTCGCTGTCATAACTCGGCCCCGTTCCAATCGCATAGAGCGCCGGATTAAGAAACCCCAGAGTCGTTCCTCCGCCCGCAAGCGCCTGCTGATTCGCCATCGCCGTCAGCCCAGCCCATTGCGGAGCGGCGTAACTGGTGCCGCCATTGCCTCCGTTGCATACGCCGTCGTAGCAGCTGTATATGTTAGTGTTCGCCTCCGCGGCAACGTCCGGAATATCGCGCAAAGTTCTCGACCCGTGATTGCGCGAGTTGATCACACCTGCAATTTTCTGATAGCCCGGAATCGGAATCTCGTTCTTGGAGGCCATCCCCGCACTCCCGTTCCATCCTGTCTCCGATTTCCACGCACCGCCCGGGCCAGTTGTAACCAGGTCCGTCCCGCCGACCGAAGTAATGTATGGATCATCCGCTGGCCACACCACATCGCCAGGGGTAGCGGAACCATTGTCGCCGCTGGCCACGAATACGGTCTGCCCCTGCGCCGCCATTTCTTTGAAGATCGGGTCCAGGCTGCTTTCGTCGTCGTTCCATCCCCAGGAGCAGCTGAGTTGCTTGGAAGTATTATCGACGGCCATCCGGTTAAAGATGGAGACATCGTTGAATCCCACGTAGACGACAACCTGCTTCAAACCCGGCGCCATGGAAATTGTCATCTCAATGTCGATCACCTGTTCGCTGTCGTCGCACGTGCTCGGAGGACAGCCCAGGTGCGCCCTATTCAGCGATACACCTATAACCGGGACCGTGCGAGTCTGTTTCAGATTCTTGAAGTAAGTGTTCACGTCGCTGATTTCGTATCCTGCATATTCAAACAGCCCCACCGACTGCCCCGCGCCGTCCAGCGGACCAGAGCCGTAGTAAGCCGCCCTCATGTCGCTTCCGATGAATTGGCCGAAGGGCCCCGAGCCCGTAGTCTTACCGGCGCTGGCTGATACTTCGCTGCTTGATTGCAGAGAAGACTGCTGAGAAGACCTGATGTTCTTGGCGTGTGGCAGCGTGAAGTTTTCCAACCCGGTAATATGCAGCAGCGGCACATCGAGATCCACCGTAGGCTCGCGATCCGGCGCATAGAACGTGCGGCTCTCGGTGGGATGCTGATAGACGCCTAGGGTAACGTGGAAAGCCTTCTCGATGTTTGCCGCGGAACCCTCGACATCCAGAACCATGCGATTGGCTGTAGCGTCAATCACGGCAAGCCCGTTCGCCTTGGCGAAACTCAACGCGGCTTCGTAGTCGGACTCGGTGGGGCCGAATCGATCAGTGAATTCCTCCACGTTGAGATATTTGTGGAAGCTAGGACTTTGCGGATCGTAGATCCGTTGCAGCAGATCGTCGAGCTCCGCTTCATTCCGCAGGGGCAGAGAGATGGCGAGGCTCAGACGCTGCGAACTTGGAAGATGACCGACCAACGGTGTGACCCCGCTGGATACTATCTCGGGAACATGGCTCGTCATTGCGGCATGCTGTTGAGCCTGAGCCGCAGCTCCTATGCAGAGAAGCACGAATGCGCATAGCGCCGTAGTCGAGATCTTCATTTAGTCACCTCCAGATCGCGGTTCGTACTTTATAACGCAACCGGGTCGGTGAACAAGCGCATACTTCCCGTGGCCCGAACACCTATTTTCCGACACGTCCCGCACGGCCTACGTAGGCGAAGTTAAGTCCATAACCTCCATCCGCAGGGTCGTAGTAGAGATCCCAGACGAAAGTTCCAGGTGGAGTCGCGCTATCGAGGAGCTGGGCGAGAGCTGCCCGCGCACTCTCGTTGTAGATACCTTCGGTAGTCGAGTAACGCTGCAGCTTGTTGCCAGGCACGCTTGGTCCGACTCCAATCTCATAGCCCGTTTGCTTTTGCACTTGGTCGCATATCGCCTGGAGAAGCTGCCCACCGTCGCGTTGGCCGGCTGGGACATTGATCACAGTATCGAGGACTGAGCCTTGTCGAATCCGTTTCCCCGCAGCGTCCAGTACCTCGCTAGGGACAACGTATATGCGAACCCCTGCCTTTACAAGGCTAAAGGTCAGGCCGCCAGATGCCCCGTATTCGCGCAACATTCGCTGGACTGTAACCTCAGCGCCATCTAGACCTTGTAAGCCCTGGACCGAGTACGTGAACGACGTGTTCGGACCTTCCATGTCGGCGCGCTTGATGTAGCGTGGGTCTTCGTAGCTAACCGCAATCCTTTCACGTTGCCGCATTTGATTCAGCAGTGTGGAAATGGGACGGGACAGGTCGTTGGGGTCGCTCTTAATCGTGACGGAATCCTGAGCATCACCACGAGCGGCGAGACAAACTGCCAAGATGACTAGTAGAAGTAGGCGATTCATTCGAGACTCCTCATTTACCACGTTGTGTTGGTAGAAATCTGGCTATTGCGGACGCTCGTAACCGCAGTCGCCGTGATATTCCCACCGAGGGTGTTAGTCTCGTACGCCACGCCGTAAAAGAGATCGCCATCCTCGTTAAGATACGCGCTGTAGGCTGGTGTATTGTCGGGATCATAGGCGGCGTCTGCTACGATCATTTGCGGGAAACTAGCGCCGCAAGGCACCTTTTTCTGGGCTCGGTAATATTTGACCGGCGCAAGGTTCCAGCCGATCCAGTCGGCACCCCAAGTGTTCTTGCTGCTCACAGGCCACTCGAAGCCAGGGGTCGTTATAGAGGTAAACGGCGCGTACTTGGACTTGGCGAACCAACATGTATCCGTTCCCGAACCCGCCCCGTACTCATAAACGCCCCTGCCGTCGAATTCGCTGGGACTGAGCCCGCCGGCAAGCGTCTGATTCCACGGTGCGCCTTGGGTAGAGTTCCACGCCGCCGGCGGCGGAATAGCCGAGGTCTCGGCGTCTGGAACGTCCACCGGCTTCGCGAAAAGCGCCGCTGTACCGATCGGGGGGTAGGGATCGTCATCGCCGAAGCCGCCGCCGTTGGGAATGGAATTGCTCCAGTTGCCGTAAGCATAGTTGCAGCCAGGCTGACCAATATAACCTGTAAAGGTTAGCCAAGTAACATTAGGAGCCGCACACGCCATACATGCCCGTGACGGTGAAGGTAAAGGTTCCGGGGCTAACTGTACCGGTGATTGGAAACTGCACTCCCGGACAGGTGTTGGTTGACATGTTTCCCGTCACGTTCCCTGAAGCATCCTGACTCAGGACGTATTGCGAATCGTCGTAGTAGTACGTCCAGTCACCCTGCATGGTTGCGCAACTTAGCACCTGAGAGAATGCCAGCGTCGGGCTGACCGCTAGCCCGAACAGCAGCAGAAAGACTTGGGTTCGATTCGGACCGCGCATAATGCCACGGACTGTACCCCCAGCAGACGTGCCTGTCAATGGTTTTCCCGTTCTCAGCATTCAATCCACTCTATCGATCTGCGCCTTCTGCAGCTTGTCGGAATAATCCACGTAGACCGACTTCCACTCGGTGTAGAAATCAATCGCGCCAATGCCGCCTTCGCGGTGTCCGTTACCGGTGGCTTTGGTGCCGCCGAAAGGAAGATGCACTTCAGCGCCGATCGTTGGCGCGTTGATGTAAGTGATACCCGCATACAGATCGCGAATGGCAGCAAAGGCTTTGTTCACATCTTTGGTATAGAGCGCGGACGAGAGTCCATACTCGATGCCGTTGGCAATCTCGATCGCGTCTTCGAGATCATCGCAAGGAATGATCGAAACCACGGGGCCAAAGATCTCTTCCTGCGCGATGCGCATCTTGGGGTCAACGTCGGTAAATACTGTCGGCTCTATGAACCAGCCGTATTGATAACCGCCTTTATCGAGCCGATTACCGCCGCACATCAGCTTCGCGCCTTCGTTCTTGCCGATCTCGACATAGCTGAGGTCGGTTTGAAGCTGCTTCTCGTTGATCGCCGGCCCCATCTCGGTAGTCTCGTCAAGGCCGTTGCCAACTTTCAATTTCTTCGCGCGCGCAACGTAGCGTTCGATGAATTCTTTGTAGACGCCTTTCTGCACAATGATGCGGCTGGTCGCGGTGCAGCGCTGGCCAGTGGTGCCGAATCCGCCCCACAGACCGCCTTCGATGGCGAGGTCGAGATTGGCGTCGTCGAGGACGATCATAGGATTCTTGCCGCCAAGTTCAAGCGAACAGTGTTTGAAACTCTTGGCCGCAATGCCGCCGATGATGCGGCCGACTGCGGAAGATCCCGTGAGCGAGATGGCGCGCACATCAGCGTGCTCGGCAAGCGGTGTGCCAACTTCAGGTCCGTATCCGGCGACGATGTTGATCACGCCTTTGGGCAAGCCTGCGTCGGTGAGCGCGCTAACCAGATTAAAAGTAGAGAGCGGAGTATCCTGCGCCGGCTTGATGACACAGGTGTTGCCGCAAACAATCGCCGGAAGCAGCTTCCAAGAAGAAATCGCCATGGGAAAATTCCACGGCGTAATCATGCCGCAGACGCCGATGGGCTGGCGTACGGCCATGGCAAATTTGTTCGGCATCTCCGAAGGAACCGTGGGGCCGAACAGGCGGCGTCCTTCGCCGGCATTGTAGTAGGCTGCATCGATGGCTTCCTGCACGTCGCCACGAGTTTCCGCCAGCACCTTGCCCATCTCGCGCGTCATCTCGCGCGCGCAATCTTCTTTGCGTTCGATCAGAATTTCTGCAGCGCGAAAGACGATCTCAGCGCGGCGCGGGGCAGGCACGAGCCGCCACTTGGCAAAGGCGCGCTTGGCCGCATCCACGGCGGCATCGACATCGGCTTTGGCCGATTTCTGAAAGATACCGACCACATCGCGCGTGTCGGCGGGATTGCGGTTTTCAAAAGTCTCCTCGGTCGAGGACTCGACCCACTCGCCATCGATGAAGTTCTTGAAAACTTTGGTGGGGTTGTAGCCCAGAGTCGCAGGGGATGCCAGCGTGTCAGTTGCCATAATTGCTCCTTATAAGTGCCTGGATATTGATGCTACAGGGGGCATGGAAGGTGCTGCAAGGGAGCTCGGGTTCCGGCTTCGGCCACATTTGCCTGTTTGTGCGAATATGCGGGGCACTCGATATTTAGCTTGTGACTATAGTATAATGACCATGATCGAAAGGATATCCCTCCATGAAAAAGATGGCTGCGGGCGCATTCAAAGTTCATTGCCTCGCCGTAATGGATGAAGTTCAGTCGAAGCGCGAATCCGTGCTGATCACCAAGCGCGGCAAACCGGTCGCGAAGCTTGTGCCTGTCGAGAAAGAAAAAGACGACTTCTTCAACTTTATGAAGGGCAAGGGATCCATCGTCGGCAACGTCGTCTCTCCCGCGCTCACCCCGGAAGAATGGGGTGACCTCTATTGATTCTGCTCGACACGAATGTTGTCTTATGGGCGGCCTTTGACGCCGACCGACTGTCGAAGAAGGCCAAAGAAACCATCGAAGAAGCGCGACGAACCGGACAGGGACTGGCCATTTCCGACATGACGTTGTTGGAGCTGGCTATGCTCGCCAGCAAGAGACGAATCCGCCTCGACGTAAGCGCGGATTCCTTTTTGTCCCAGATGGAAGCCAGCTTTTCGGTCCTGCCGATGAGCGCGCAAATCTGCGCTTGCGCATTCGCGCTGCCACGGAGGTATTTCAAAGATCCCGCTGACCGAATCATCGCTGGCACAGCTTTGACCCAAGGACTCACGTTGATCACCGCGGACCGGGAGATTCGGAAGTCAGGCATCGTTACCACCATCTGGTAATTCTCGCGCGCGGATTGTTTCTGACGCTTCCCCCAGTGAACTCCGCTTTTGCAAGCCTCTGACCTTTCTCTTTCCCCGCGAATCTGCTTAAATCAAAGCAAGCGCAACTTACGTTGCTGGTGTTTCAACAATCGTGGTCGACATTCACTCCCATATTCTTCCGGAAGTAGACGACGGATCGAAGTCGTGGGATATTTCCGTCGCCATGTGCCGCATGGCCGCAGCCGATGGCATCACTCACCAGGTCGCCACGCCTCACGCCAACGATCGCTATCACTATGACCGCCCCTATTTGCAGGGACTAGTCGCGCACCTGCAGGAACTCGTAGGCAACGCGCTCACGCTTAGCCTGGGCTGCGACTTCCATCTCTCTTACGACAATCTGCAGGATGTGCTCGCCAACCCCGCGCGCTATGCCATTGAAGGCTCGCACTATATGCTGGTCGAGCTGAGCAATTACAGCATCCCGCAGCAGATTACGGATTGCTTTATGAAGTTGGGCGACTGCGGCATCACCGCCGTCATCACCCATCCCGAACGCAACCAGATTCTGCGCGAGAATCTGCAGCGCGTGGTCGAATGGGCCGAGCAGGGTTGCGTCATTCAGATGACCGGTTCAGCGCTGACTGGATTTTGGGGAGAGCGCGTGCGCCGCGCGGCGCAGTGGCTGCTCGAACACGATTCCGTTCACGTGTTGGCTACGGACGCGCACGATACCGAGAAACGCGTGCCCTTGCTCTCTGCCGGTCGCGAAGCCGCGGCCGAAATTTGTGGCGAAGAAATCGCCGAGGCGCTGGTCGAGGCGAACCCGACCGCTATTATTCACTCACAACCTCTGCCTTATTTTCCGCGCCCGGTGATGGGAAGCTACCGTAAGACGCACGGCGCGTAATAGGCGACGCTCCCTTCTAAACTCCTCCCCTAAAAAACCTCCAACTCACAACCTGTCATCCCGAAAAGTTGTCATCCCGAGCGTAGCGAGGGACCTTGGTGTTTGCTCGCAGCAACGATGGTAGTAGTACGGGCAAGAACCAGGATTCCTCGCTACGCTCGGAATGACGATTAGGTCTGGATTATGAGGACGACTACTGAGGGCTCGGTCCATCGTGGCTGGGAGCTGTCGCTGGAGTCGGATCAGCCGGCAAAGTCGGGGTAGTACTCACGCGCGTGCCCGGCTCCGCGCTGTGCGATACGGGACTCGATGACACCGAGTTCGCAGATGCCGTATGCAACACCTCCGGTCCAGTCGTCATCGCGCTCTCCGGATTCAGAAGATGATCATGGCTCGGCCCCAGGCCGAGACTAATCAGCGCCCGCGAATCGGGAACAGTTTTCGATTGCCATCCATGATCCGCCTGATATTTGCGCATCGCATCTTCGCTGGCCTGGTTCCAGGTTCCCGCCGCCTCGCCGCTTAAATAGTGCTCGCGAATCAGCGCTTCCTGAATGGCCTGCGCCCGCTCCGGATCGATCTTCTGCTGTCCCCGTGCAGTCGTCTTCTTCTTTCCCCGTGCACTGGCGCGCTTCGCTTTGCTGTTGTGAGCTACCGTCGCGGTATTCGACTTAGGATGGGTTCCGGCTGCGGGATGCGTCTTGGTCTTAGAAGTTGTGCCCCCTGCAGACGTCTTGGCGTGTGTCGTGCTGCTTGTTTTCGTGCTGGATGAATCGCCGCTGGAAGCCGTGTTGCTGGCGGGACTAGCCTGCGCAAAGGCACTGCCCGCCAAACCCCAAACACAAACCAGCGCCAGAGCGCAGATCGCGCCCAACCCTGCCCCGCCGGTTTTCACTCGATGCTTCTCTTCCAACGGCAAATCCCTCGAGTCTTTACAACCAACCAACCCAGAACGGCCAACTGCACGCGTGCCAAAAGCAAAAGCCCAACGGAAGCTGGCATTGTAATCATCCTCCGTTCACAGAGGCAATGCCAGTTCCCGTTGGGCAAAGACTGGTTACGGAAGTGTTCCCGCCAAAAAGACGGTTCCATCCTGCCGAGTGGCGCCGCGCGGGCGCACCAGGAATACCACGTCCTGGCCGCTCTTCAATCCCGACTCCACCTTGGCAAAATCGTCTTCGCTATTTACCGGCTGCTTGTTGATTTCGAGAACCACGTCGCCGCGGCCCAGGTTGATGTCCTCGGCAAACGAGCCCGGCTTCACGTCCTGCACAATCACGCCTTTGCCTGCGGGCATATCAAGCCGCTCGGCCATTTCCGGCGTCAGCCTGCGCACGGTCGCGCCCAGCTTGCTTTGTTTGGGAGTGCTGTCGTCGCCGTTTTCCTGGTCTTCGCCGAGGCGCGCAGCAAACAACTTGGCGCGGTCCGCAATAGTTACGCTCGTTTCCTGCGGCTTGCCGTTGCGTAGGAAGCCGAGCTGCACTTTCGATCCCGGCTTGCGCGAGGCAATGTCCGCTACCAACTCCGAGCCCTTATTTACCTTATGGCCGTCGACGGTGGTGATGGTGTCATACACCTTCAACCCAGCTTGATCAGCCGGACTGCCGGGCACCACGCTCGATACAGTCACGCCCGAGCCTGCGCCGTACACCCGCGTGATGGCCGGGTTCTCCACTGCATCAAACATA
Organism: uncultured Acidobacteriaceae bacterium; assembly: GCA_963838015.1. Taxonomy (GTDB): domain Bacteria; phylum Acidobacteriota; class Terriglobia; order Terriglobales; family Acidobacteriaceae; genus Sulfotelmatobacter. The sequence continues at coordinate 834,140 of CAWIPG010000006.1, forward strand.
ATGCCAATCGACCCGCGCGACACGCGATGCTCAGGTCCGATGAGCTGGTTGTAAACCTGCACCACGGTGTTCGATGGAAGCGAGAAGCCCACGCCCGCGTAGGCGTTGGTCTCACTCAGAATGGCGGTGTTGATGCCGATCACTTCGCCATCCATATTCACCAGCGGTCCACCGGAGTTGCCCGGATTGATCGCGGCGTCGGTTTGAATAAACGTCTGGAACTGCCGGCCCGGCACGATGTCTCGGCCCTTGGCGGAAACAATGCCGGCAGTTACCGTGCCGACCTGCCCGAAGGGACTGCCGATGGCCAGCACCCAATCGCCAACCTGCATGCTGTCAGAATTTCCCATCTTCGCCGTGGGTACGGAGCGATCCATATCAACTTTAATGACCGCGAGGTCAGTCTCCTGGTCTTCTCCAATTACTTTGGCATCGTGCTGCACGCCCGGCGGATCGTCCTGCAGCCGCACGCGGATGCGATCCGCCTTCTCCACCACATGGCGGTTCGTCACAATGTAGCCCTTGGGGTCGACAATTACGCCCGAGCCCAGCGAACGCTCGCGAATCGCGCCGTCGCCCTGTCCACCTTGCCCACCAAAGAAGCGGTTGAAGAAGTCATCCATCCCGCCGTTGCCGCCACCGCTATCATCGTCGTCGGGATTCTGGTCGCCTCGGCGCCGGTGGGGATTCTTGATGGTCGATTCCGTGTTGATGTTGACCACGCTCGGCCCCAGCTCTTTCGCGATCTGCGAGAACGCATTCGAAAGCTGCTTGGGAGAAGGCACTGCCAGCGGAGTCGCATCGGCGGACTTCTGCCCTTCCTTGCCCTTCACGCCGTAGGAAACCACTGTGCCAATCAAGATGCCCAGCGTCAGCGTAGCGACGATGCTGAACGAATAAAGCCACCGATGCGTCTTCAACCGCACCAAAAATGCCCGCGAATCCATATGCCTACATTCCTCCGAGAATTAGCCCTTTTATTATACCCGCCGTAACGTCTCGACCATACGGCCAGAGATTTCTCGGTCGTAGGTCGATTCGAATTTAATATGAAAAAGGCTCGGTGCGATCGGTCGGGCTATTTTTGTTTGTATTGAGTTGCTGCTGCCTCTAACTGCGATGGCGCAACATAACCGTCCACCATTAATCTGGCAGCGATTTTTGGATTTCCCGTTTCTACGGCAAGTTGAGCAAGCTTTTCTCCACACTCAACGAAATCTTTTTGACGTGTTTCAGCGTAACCGGCTCCGTGCCCGCGTGTGTATCCGAGCGAATATACTGATGAATGCTTGACGGAAGGGTCGCTGTTCCAATCATTTCCGTATTCGACCGCATGTTCTGCCGCAGCCTTTGAAGCAGCGTCCGAGTAGCCTTTGCGATAGGAGCCATAGCCAAATAAGCCAAACACACAGAGCAAAACCACAACGCTTATTTTCATTTCATCCCCATCGTGCAGCTACTTCGCCTCGTAAACCGTTTTCCCGCCGACCACCGTGCGCAATACCTTGGTCGCCAGCACTTTCTCCGGGGATGCCGACGTCACATCGTGATCCAGCACCACAAAATCGGCGAGCATTCCCGGCACCAGCTTGCCTTTTTCTTTCTCCTCGAATTCGGCAAAGGCCGAGCCCGTGGTGTAAGCCGCAATCGCTTGATCCACGGTCAGCTTCTGCGCAGGGAAATACTCCTGTTTGCCGTTCTCGCTCTTGCGCGTAACTGCGGCATAAAGCCCGCGAAACGGCGTCACCGGCTCAACCGGATAATCCGTGCCAAAAGCCAGCGTCACACCCTTGTTCAAAAATGCAGCCCATGCATAGGAGGTCGCGGCTCGCTTTGGCCCCAACCGGTCCTGCGCCCATCGCATGTCAGTGAGCACGTGACTCGGCTGCATGGAGGCAATCACCTTCAACTCCTTAAATCGCGCAATCTGCCCCGGCGTGGTGACCTGCGCATGTTCAATGCGCAGCCGGAAATCGTCGCCGCCGTCCGCCGCTTTCACTTTCGCTCCCCGCGCCGCTTTCTCGGCTTCGGCGAATGCGTCCAGCGCCATCTGCACGCCCTTGTCGCCAATCGCGTGAAAGCCAAGCTGGAAGCCCGCCAGCACGCGGTCCTTGGCCATCTCATTCAGCTTGTCCGCCTCATACTGCGGCAGGCCGGATTGCTTAGGATCATCCGCATACGGTTCAAGCAACGCCGCCGTATGGCCGCCCAGCGAGCCGTCCATAAATCCCTTCAGCATGCCGGTATGCAACATCAAATCCGACTGCGGATGCGAATCGCGCTTCATCTTCAGCTCGTCCAACGAATCGTTGAACGGAAGCCATTCCGAAATGCGCGCCGTCAGCTTGCCGTCTTTCTCAATCTCCTCATAGATCTGAAAATTTTCCCAGTCCGGAGAATAATCCTGCGCAGACGTGATACCGTGTTCGGCCAAATCCGCGAGCGCCACTTCAATCCCATGCCGCCGCACTTCGTGCGTAGGCGCGGGAATCACCGCCCGCACCGCCTGCTGCGCGCCTTCGCGCAAAACGCCGGTCGGCTGCCCATTCGCGTCGCGGTCAATCTTGCCGCCTTCGGGGTCGCGGCTGGCAATGGTGATGCTCGCCAACTGCAGCGCCCGCGTATTAGCCACGGCAAGGTGCCCATCCACGCGATCCAGAAATACCGGATGCCCGCCCGAAACCTCATCCAGATCCCAGCGGCTGGGCAGAACCTGCACCGGCCAAATGGTCTCGTCCCATCCTCCACCCAGAATCCATTCGCCAGGCTTGGCCTTCTCCACCTGGGCCAGCACGCGCTCGCGAAATTCATCCAGCGTCTTGACCCCGGTCAAATCCACATTCAACTTCTGCAATCCGGCATCGGCCAGATGCAGATGCGCATCATTAAATCCCGGCATTACAAAGTGCCCGCCCAGGTCGATGACCTGCGTCTGCGGCCCTTTCAACTTCTGGATATCGAGATTCTTTCCGACAGCCTGAATACGATCGCCGCGCACCGCAATCGCCTCCTCGCGCCCGACCGAACTAAACTGCGCATTCGAAGGCACGCCGGTATAAACATTCGCATGAATAAAGATAATGTCAGCCTTAGGCCCCGGAGCAGCAGCCGACGCACTGCCAGGCGCGGGAGTCTGCGCGCGCAAAGACATGCAATAAAAGAAAGCTAAGATCACCATGAAAGCTGGGTGCCCCATGTCTCGCGTCCTTTGCGAGACATGGGATTCCATTGCTGCATCAAGCTTTTGTGTGGCGCGCTTAAGCGCCGCGAATAAAGCTTTACAACCGGAAAGGGCGTGAGCCCCCACAGAATTACCCATCATTCCCCCGCTCCCGCAAGCGCCAGCAGCGTCAGCAGAATCCGCTTCAGCCCCAGCTCGCGTCCATTGCTGTCAAACCACTCCTGCAAAGTGTGCGCCCCGCCGCCCGACCCGCCGCCGCCGATCGCGATCGCCTCAAGCCCCAATGACAACGGAATGTTCGCGTCCGTCGAAGCCCGCTGCACCTGCGCCGCATTATTCAACTGCGCATCGACCGCGCGAATCACATGCAGAATGCGCGCGCCCACCGCCAGTTCTCCCGCCGGACGGCTCCCAATCGCGACAATCTCGCAATTCACTCCCGGCCGTTTCTGCGCTGCTGATCGCATCTCCGCCGCCATCGTCTCGTCTTCCACCGCCCGATTCAGCGCCAGCCGCAGCGTCTGCTCCAGTCGCTCCATCTCTGCCATCGAGGTCGAGCGAATGTCCACCTTCATGCTCGCCGATTCCGGAATCGAATTCACTGACGTTCCACCGCGAATCACTCCGATGTTGAAAGTCGTCTTCGGGCTTGTGGGCACCGGCGTCGCGGTAAAGGTTTCGATCGCCTTAGCCAAAATCACAATCGGATTCGGCGCGCCAAAATCACTCCAGGAATGCCCGCCCGGCCCGCGCACAATCACCTCAAAGCGCCGGCTGCCCAAGGCCTCCGCCACAATCGTGTCCGCGCCCGCGCCATCGAGCACCACGCTATAAGCAATCGAATCCTTCCACCGCGGCGTGGAAAAAATGTGCCGCATGCCGCGCAGGTCGCCTTCACCCTCTTCACCCACATTGCCAATAAACACAAACGGCAGCGCGTGCCTCACCCGCACCGCGCGCAGCAGCGCCGCAATTCCGAGCATTGCCGTAACGCCCGCGCCGTTATCGGAAACTCCCGGCCCGTATAGTCGGCTCCCCTGCTGCCGGATATTCAACGGCGTATTCGCCGGAAACACGGTATCGATGTGCGCGCTCAGTGCCACATAGCGCTGTCCGAACCCCGGATGAATACCGAACACATTGCCCACATCGTCAATGCGAACATCGTCGAGCCCGACTTCGCGAAAACGCTCCGCCAGCCACGCCCCGCGCGCGGCTTCCCCAAACGGAGGCGCCGCAATCCTCGCCATCTCCATTTGCCACTGCGCCAGTTGCGGCTCCTGTGTGCGCAGCCAGTTAAACGCCGACCGCACCTCCGGCGACGCCGCCAGCCGTGCCACATCGAGTTGCACCGTAGGCGTAACGTCGGGCATATCGGCGCGTGGAGGAGTGGGGCTCATGGAAGGTTATTGCGTTCATCTTACAACGTGGAGAACAGAAAGGGATTGGCAAAAAGGAGAACGGGAACTAGATTCTTGCAAGCGATGTTTAGGCAAGAACTGACGATGGGTGTAGTGCGGTAATGTTACCGAAGCGTTTGAAGTCAGCCATATTGAATGTAAGGATGCTCTCGATTGCATAAATGTTCATAATGGCAACCAGCCTGGCATCATAGACTTTGACCCCTTGCACCTTGTGATCTCTTACAATCTCTTTCCAGGCTACATAGACCGGTGGAATGTCCGGCAACAGAGTCAGCAATCTTTCAATGCTGCTGACTTCTTGGAGCACTTCCTCATGCGACAGTCCAAGCCCGTTTAGACCGGCAGGACGTGTTGCCACATTCCAGAATTCAGCGATGTTCTGGGAACAAAAGAAGACATTATCCGTCCGCCGGATTAGCTTCGAAACTGAACGGGTGGCTTGAGAGCAAAGAGGATGATTCGGCTGAGCACTGCGAAGCAGAATATTCGTGTCCACCAGGACACGCATCAGCGGTTGCGGCCTTCATACATACTTTCGCGACTAACAGAGTAATCAGACAAGGGGGTAGTAGGGCGGTGACCGGCAGACCACTCCTCAAATGCCTCCGCACGCTCCTCCGCCGATGATGTTTTCTGCATGCCTGGAAGCACAGCACCCTCCACCATGGAAAGGAGATATTCTTCCACGGTCAATCCGCTGGCCTGCGCCCGCGCAAGTAGTCCGGCCGCGACTTCGGGCTTAAAATTCAAGGTAACAGTCATCGTCTACCTCATGGCCATAGTTTACTTCAGTCCGACCCTGGCCCGAAGTAAAAAGTGGCTTGGAAAATACCTTGGAGCGGGGATTTGCCGGGTGCCCATTTCTCGCGCTCTTTGCGAGAAGTGGGATTCCATGGCTCAAAGCAAAGGCGCAGTTTTCGCCACACTCTGATCGAGATTTCAAGCCAGCCGGCTCTCGACATACCCAGCTCTCCGCTCCACCGCAGCCACCAATTTCGTAGTAGCCGGCACCTCGATCCCATGCTGCCGAGACCCGCGCAGAATCGGCCCTGCGACGGCGTCCAGCTCCGGAGTCTTGTGCTGCTCAACATCCTTCTGCATGGAGCTGCGCATGTTTCCCGGCATCTTCATCACGCCGGCAATCACAGCATCCGCATTAACTTTTGCACCCTCGGCCACAGCGACGGCACATGCCTCTCGCAGACAGGCCAATCCCAGTTGCCGCCATTCCGGGTCCGCGAGGATTTCGCCGGTAGTTTTATCCGCGGCGGTTGTGGTCAGCGCGAACGGAGCCAGGAACACCAGCTTGCCCCACATCAGAGTTGGCTCATCGTCCACAAACTCGCACGTAAAGCCGATCTTCTCAAGCTGTTCAACACTGCTCCCGAGCAAACCTCGCCCCGCGGACAACACATTAAGCCGGGCAAAAGGCGACCGATGGACGATGTGCCCCGGACTGACGCGTTCGGTCTCGACCGCAATCGTCGCTGGAATCACGCGCCCAGCACCGTAACGAGCCCGCAGTAAAGAAATATGATCAATCCCGTTGAGGAGTGGAACAATGCCGCGCACCGCTTCCGCATTCGTGAGCGCAGCCAGCGCCGGCTCCAACTGCGTAGCCTTCACGGTAATCCAGAGCGCGTCCACAGGAGGAACCTCCGCTGCAATGGCAACATCCACTTCGAAATTGCCGAAAGCGCTCTCCAGTCGAAGTTTTTTCGGATATTGCGCTACCGACTCAGCTCTGACCACCAGCGTGACGGAAGCTCCAGCGTGCGCCAGACAAGCGCCGATCAGGCCGCCGACGCCGCCGGCGCCAAGAATCGCATGTCGCATCGGTTTGGAATTATCGGGCATGAAATTTAGATCCGCAACCTTAAGCTTCTGATGATTTTAATTTCGCTTCACTGCTGCCGGCAGACACTCCGCCACCTCGGCGTCGCTCAGCGTATGGTCGCTGGCTTTGGCACGCTGGTAGATACGATCAACCAAATCATCGGTCGCCGGAATCCCGCGCCGCTCCAGCCAGAACAGCACATTCGACTTTCCGCTCATCGGTCCGATGTCGATGATCTGCTCCAGTCCGAAGACATGCGAAGGCACGCCCGAATAAACCGTGTTCGCGAGTTCGATATCGTTTTTCTTGAACGCCTTAATCACTGCCGAGGCGTGCACGCCCGTAGCGGTGCGGAAAGCATCGTCGCCCACCACCGGATAATTCGCCGGAATCGGCACGCCCGTGGCCCGCGAAACCGCCTGGCAATATTGCTTCAACTGGGTAAGATCCTGCTCGGCCCACGGCGCAATGCCCATAAGCTTCAGGTTCACTAGCATCTGATCCATCTGCGTATTACCCACGCGCTCGCCAATTCCGATGGCGCAAGCGTGAACACAATCCGCTCCAGCCATCAGCGCCGCCATCGAATTGGCAATGGCCAAACCGCGATCACTGTGCCCGTGCCAGTCCACCCGAATCGTTTCGCCGGAGGGTTTCACCACTTCCTCGATCACAAACTTGACCAGCGCAAACGCGCCCATGGGCGTGGCGTGCCCAGCGGTGTCGCAGATCACGATCGCCCGCGAACCGCAATTGATCGCAGTCGCATACAGACGCTTCACCGTTTCCGGATCGCAGCGGCTGGTATCTTCAGTGACATACATCGAATCGAGGCCGAGCGAAACCGCATACTTCACAGCCTTCTCAGTAGTCTGCAAAAGAAAATCGTCGGTCCAGCCTTCAGTAAAACGGCGAATAGGACTCGACCCGATAAAAGTCGCCGCCTCAATGCGCAGACCAGTTTTCTGAACAATCTCGGCGATGGGACGAATGTCGTTCTCGTGCGTGCGCGCCGCGCAGTTGGCGCGAATCTTCATCTTATTGGCAACAATTTCCCGAGCCAGCGCCGTAACATGCTCGACCGCGCGCGCTCCAGCGCCGGGCAATCCGAGATCGAGAGAGTCGATCCCAAGTGCCTCCATCAGATGAAGGATTTCAATTTTCTCGGAGATTGTTGGATCGCGCACCGAAGGCGACTGCAAGCCATCGCGCAGGCTTTCATCATTCAACTGCACCGGCCCCACAGGCTTCAATCCCGCAGGATGATTCTTGTTCCAGTCGTAAATGAGTTCGGAAGTATTCATGCATGCAAGTACCCAGTACCTGGTACCAAGTCAACTCGGCATAGCGCCTTTCTGGCCACTGGGTACTAGGTACTGGCTACTGTTTCTCTTTCGGCGGCAAGGTCAGCCCGAACACCGAAATCATTCCCTGCCCCGCGACATTCACTTTCGCCTCCGCCGGATTCGGCAAATAAAGCGTCTGGCAGTGTTCGCAGCGGTAGACCTCGGCGTCCGGTCCCCAGGCTTTTTCGGCGTCGCCGCAGGCCTGCTCGACCACGTCTTCCGAGTAGAACCAGCGCTTCAAATGGCCGCCGCAGAATTTTCCCTTTTCGTTTTTTTCATTGCAGGCGCGCTGCCCGGTCTTCTTGACCTTGACTTTGTGATGAGGAAGCTGCGCAGGAGTTTGCGTAGAAGAAGTCGTGATTTCGCCAGCTGCCAAAGGGTTCGCCCTCTCGTTTGCGCGGCGCTCGCGCCGCCGGATTCGGCCCTACGTGCGTCATTGTACTCGAAGGCGAAAGGCCAACCCAAGCCGGAGTGTCGTATGCTATGCCTATTCTCGTTGCCGGCAATCCAGCGCCAGAATGAGCGTCCTATGAACCATGAGCGGTTTCCCGCGAAAAAAGTCTTCGTGACTGGCGCGGCCATTCTTTTGCCACTCGCGCTTTTGCTCGGCCGAGCCGGTGCACAAACGCCACATAAGAACGAAGCCAAAGCCGGTGCACCCAGCAACGTGCAACAAGAATTGGTGCGCATCGAGACCGGATTTTTCGAAGCATGGAAGACGAAAGATCAAGCCTACTTTCGCGAGCACATGCCGGAGACCGGAATCTTCTGGGGCGAGGACGGCACATTTTCCCGCGACCAGCAACTCGCGGATCAGCAAGCCTCCGCGAAGTCTTGCACCGTCGAAGGCTATGGCCTCTCCGATTTCGGAGCGCTCCCGCTTGGCACCGGCGCATACTTGCTCACCTACAAAGCCGAGCAGTACGCGACCTGCAATAGAATACCTGTCCCGATCCACGTGAACGGCAGTTCGATTTATATTTTAAAGTCCGGCCACTGGCAGGCCATCTACCGCGCAGAAGTGCCGCTAAAAAATCAGAGCTAAAGAATAAAAATAAGGAACGCATGATCACAATCGTTTCCGGACTGCCGCGTTCAGGCACGTCGCTGATGATGCAGATGCTGGCCGCGGGAGGGATGCCCATCCTCTCCGATGGCGAACGCCAGGCGGACACGGATAATCCGCGCGGCTATCTCGAATGGGAGCGCATCAAGCAACTCCCCAAAGATCCGGCCTGCATTGCAGAGGCCGAAGGGAAAGCTGTGAAAGTGATTTCGCGCCTGCTGCTCTCTTTGCCCGAGGGGCACGAGTATCGCGTCATCTTCATGCAGCGGCCGTTACCAGAAGTGCTGGCCTCACAGGATGTGATGCTGCGCAACCGAGGAACGGCGAAGGCGGGAGCCGGCAACGCCGCTATCGCTGGGGCGTTTGAGACGCACCTGCGCGAAGTTAATGCATGGCTCGATGGCAAGACGTATGTGAAAACTCTGCGTGTGCCATATCACGAAGTCCTGCGCGACGCGGAAAAGATCGCGGAGAAAATTTCCCAGTTTCTCGGGATCAGTTTGAATTCGGACGCTATGACCCAGCAGGTGGACGCGACGCTTTACCGGAACCGATCGACTAGCTAATCGAATCGCGGACCATCGCGCCCGCGATCATTGTCAACAATACCGATCAGAACTCCCGCTTCGGCGGCGTCTGCTCGGCGCCAACGCGCCCCGAAACTACATCGGCATCGAAGTAACTTTCGCCGCGGATCGGTCCGTTCGCCATGCGCCTCAGCATCGCAATCTGCCCCACATGCGTTAAGGCGTCAGCAACCGGTCCTTGAAAAAGTTTCTCCGGCGGAGTATGAAGCGCCTCGGAAGATGCCAGATAATCGTCAAAGCGCTTTAACGCGGCAAAAAAGCGTTCCGTCTCTTCTCCCCAAGCCAGCGCCTTCGAGTCCTTCCAAGTCCGGTTGCCGGAAGCAATCGAAAGACCCCAGTCCAGCAGATCGCCGATGTGCGCCAGAATTTGCCCCGGCGTGCGAGTGCCTTCGGTCGCGTGAAAATCGGAGAACGCGTCAGGCGCGTTGCGGATAGCCTTGCCTCCACGATATGCCAGCGTAGCCAGGCAGTGACGCAGCAGTTCGCGCTTCGGATCTGAGTTGGAAGATGCGTTCATGGACACAAGATACACTTGAAGCCAGCGAGGCGAAAAGCATGCCGAAGGATTCCGCGCAGCCCGGTTCCGTCAGCCGCAACAATGCCGAACATTACCGCTGGGGAAACAATTGCGACGGTTGGCATCTGGTGAAGGATGAAAACCTGAGCGTGATTGAAGAGTTTATTCCGTCGGGCGCATGCGAGGTCCGGCACTATCATCAGAGGGCGCAGCAGTTTTTCTATGTTCTTTCGGGCGAGGTCATGATGGAAGCTGAAGGGGGAAAGACATTACTTCAGGCCGGGAACGGGATCCGCATCCTGCCCGGAGTTCGGCATCAAATCTGCAATCCGTCCTCGGGTGCGGCGCGCTTTCTGGTGATCTCGCAACCGCCCAGCCACGGTGACCGGATTGAAGAATAGCCGTCGTAAGTCTCCGGAAACTTCTCGGTACTGGGTACTCGCTACTCGCTACCTACAAACGCTTGCGCCAAATCACTCCTGCCGAGCGCAAAGCCCCACGCACACGTTCTCCGAGAGTACGAGCAAACTGCATGTCGAGGAAGCCTTCCATCTGCCGCGCGAAACTCGCGCCGTAGCCATACCACCAGACTTTCTTTATTCCGGGCATTCGGTCCACATCCAGATATTTTAACCGCACCATTTCTTCGAGACCAAAGCGTCCGTGCGAGCGGCCCACGCCGCTTGACTTCACTCCGCCGTGCGGCGCTTCGCTGATGCCGAAACAAGAAACCACATCGTTCACCATGACCGTGCCCGCCCGAATGCGCCGCGCCAGGCGCTCTCCGCGCGCGCGATCGTGAGTCCATACGCTCGCCGCCAAACCATATTCCGAATCGTTAGCCAGTTGCAGCACTTCCCCGTCGCTTTCGAACGCCATGACCGGAAGCACCGGGCCGAAGGTTTCCTCGCGCATGATGCGCATCTCATGCGTTACGTCGGCCAGCACCGTCGGCGCATAGAAATTCCTGCCAAGCGCTGGGATGCGCGACCCTCCCGCCAGAAGCCGCGCCCCGCACGCCACGGCGTCTTCCACATGAGCTTCGACAATCCGCAACTGCCGCTCGTGGATCATCGGTCCCACATCAGTTCCTGGGTCGAGCCCGGAACCGACCTTCAGTTTTTCCGTCTTCTCTACGCAAGCCTTCACAAATGCGTCATACAAACTGCGATGCACGTAGCAGCGCTCCACTGAGAGACACGTTTGTCCTGCATTCAGGAATGCTCCCCACACGGCCCCGCTCGAAGCCACGTCGGCATCGGCATCGTCAAGCACCAGCATGGGATCTTTCCCGCCCAACTCCAGCATTACGGGTAGCAGGCGTTCCGCCGCTGCGGCCGCAATACGCTTACCAGTAGCAACACTTCCCGTAAAGACTAACTTGTCAATTTGCGACTGGATCAGCGCCGCTCCAGTTGTGCCGTCGCCGACCACAACCTGAAAAATATTCTTAGGCACGCCCGCCGCAAGTAATAACGACTCAAGCTCAAGCGCCACCAGAGAAGTAAATTCTGATGGCTTCAACACCACCGCATTGCCCGCAATCAGCGCCGCAAGCGTCTCAGTCGCAGGAATCGAAAACGGATAATTCCACGGCGAGATGATCCCCACCACGCCGTAGGGCTCGCGCACCAACCATCCACTCTTCAGCTTGGCGGCGAGATTTCCATGAGGGACTGGCTCGTCGCGCAGCAGGCGATAGGCATTGTAGATAAGAAACCGCGCGGAATCGAGCACCACCAAAACTTCGGTGGCCAGGGCTTCGGCGACAGGCTTGCCCGCCTCTCGGGTAATGGCCTCGGCGATTTCCGATTTCTTCTCATGCAGTCTGCGCTGAAACTCGCGCAGCACAGCGATTCGTTTTCGCACTCCCAGTTCAGCCCACTCAACCTGCGCCGCACGCGCACGTGTCACGGCAGAGTGAACCTCGCTCTCGCTCGCGCACTTCAACTCACGCAGAATTTCGCCCGTCGCCGGATTCACCGACGAAACTTTCCGCACCGCGATTTGCAGGTCAGTAGCCATGAATCTACAATTCCGCCGAAAGTACACGACCACGCTTCTTCAATACTCCACACTCACCAGATACAATCCGCTCGCCGGAGCAGTCGCTCCCGCAGCCGAGCGGTTGCGCGCCTCCAGTATCCGCGTAACATCCTCCGGCTGCAACGTTCCTTTGCCCACGAGTATGAACGTCCCCACCAGATTCCTCACCATGTGGTGCAAGAACCCTGAACCCTTCACCGTGTAGACGAATTCGTCCGCCTGCCGCTCCCAGCTGGAAGAGAAAATCCGCCGGACGTTCGAGATTTGCACGGTTTCGCTTCCTCGGGCATTTTCTCTATCCGCGAAAGCCGGCGGGATGCCGGCGCTACGTTCCGGATCAACTGCGGCAAACGAAGTGAAATCATGTTCGCCCACCACCAACCCCGCCGCCCGCGCCATCGCTGACTCATCCAGAGGAAAAGGATAGTGCCACACGTACCTGGCCAGGAAAGGTGGACAAATTCCCGGCCGGTAAATCCGGTAGCGATAAGTTTTTCCCCGCGCCGATTTGCGGGCGTGAAAGCCTGCCGCAACTTCTTCCACTTCCAGCACCCGCACCGATGCCGGCAATATATCGTTCAGCGCCTTCACAAAATTCGCCGCCGGGACGGAAGACTCCGTGACAAATGTCACCACCTGAGCCAGCGCATGCACTCCCGCGTCGGTACGCCCCGAACCCTGAGGCAATACCTTTTCGCCGGTAATTCGTCCAATGGCTGAGGCAAGTGTGCCCTGCACCGTCGCGGTGTTGGGCTGCACCTGCCAGCCAGCAAAATCCGAGCCGTCATAGGAGAGAATCAGTTTGAGATTGCGCATGCGGTCTTTTTAATTTTTGCAGCCGCGAGTCCCACAGCCACGCCGCTTCATCCAATTCATTTCATGCACTTAGGCTTTCCGCGCCGCCGGTGAGCTCGCTGCTGCGGAAGCACTTGGTCATCGTCAAAACTTTATCAGTTTCAACTCTTCGGAGCGCTCAAGAGATGAGCTTCTGTGTCGGATATACTAGTAAGCTTCACCAAACTTTCGTCTCCCGGCGGGATTCGACACAATTTTTGAGCCATTTGTTCCCCAGGAGCTTTTCGAGGGCTTTTTCCGAAGCTTTTTTCAGGAACCCAGACACGGTTGTTTGCGTACTGCTCAGTGAGTAGAACTTTTTGTTTTTAGCGTATTCCGGTTGTTTCGGGTTTCCACCAAGTGTGTGTTGCTGCAAGTCCTTCATGAACTGGTCTTAATTTGAACGGAGATGAGTAGATGCCATTTGCACGCTTAGCCTCAAACACCCGGCTGATTACCGCCGCAATTTTGTTCGCAACGCTGACCGTGGCCTGTTGGGCACAGGAGCCGCCATCCGCGCCCGTCCCGCAGAATACGCCGGAGACCCGGCCACTTCCGGTGCTGAATTATGCCCAGCCGGTATCGCATTTTCCTAATCCAATTGCGCCATACACAGCGCGACAAGTGGCAGCTCCGAATCTTGCCAACACGGCGCGCATTGACCAGTTAATGCGCGATGGCAAGCTTTACCTTTCGCTGAACGATGCGATTGCACTTGCGCTGGAGAATAACCTCGACGTTGCCATCGCGCGCTACAACCTAAATATCGCCGATACTGACGTGCTGCGAGCCAAAGCCGGCGCCGCGATTCTCGGCGTGAACGCCGGAGTGGTGCAGAATACGCCCGGCGGCGGCCTGGGTGGAATCGGTGCAACTGCCGGGGCTTCCACTGGGGGCACCAGCCTGGGAGCAGGCGGCATCGGCGCTGGCACCAATGGTTTGGTCAGCTCAACTTTGGGTTTCGGACCAGTAATCAACAGCTTCGATCCCGTCGTTACCGGGACGTTTCAAAACGATCATTCCAGCCAGACCGCCACCAGCATCTTTCAGGGCGTAATCCCCAGCACCAGTCTGGTTCAGAATACGAGCACGGTAAACTTCGCCTATAACCAGGCCTTTCAGTGGGGCATGAATCTGCAGGTGGGCTTCGACAACCAACGGCAAACCACCAACAGTTTCTTTTCCAGCACCAGTCCGGCTCTAGCTTCCAGCTTCAAGGCGACCGTGACCCAACCTCTTCTACAGGGCTTCGGATTCCCGGCGAATACACGCTTCATCCGCATCGCCAAGAACAATCGCGAACTCTCGGACGTGGCGTTTCGTTTACAGATCATCGATTCTGTCGATCAGATCGAAAACATCTACTGGGACCTGGTCTATGCCTACGAGAACGCGCGCGTGCAGAACGAATCTCTGTCTTTTGCCCAGAAGACGCTTTCTGATACGAAGAAGCAGGTCGAGATCGGCAGCCTGGCGCCGATCGAAACCGTACGCGCTCAAAGCACCGTCGCTCAGGATCAGCAACTGGTGACGCTTGCGCAAACCAACCTGCAATTGGAACAGTTGCTTATGAAGAACGCGCTTACGCGCAGTCTGAAGGATCCAATGCTGGCCACGGCGGAAGTGATTCCGACCTCGACCATGGACGTTCCCGCGCAAGAAGAGGTGGTTCCCACCGAGGACTTGATTAATGACGCCTTGCGGCACCGCGCCGAACTGGTTGAGACCCGCATCGACCTGAACAGCCGCGATCTCAGCAATAAAGCCGTGCGCAGCGCGCTCCTGCCCACGCTCAATCTGTTTGCTTATTACGGAGGAGCGGGCGTCGGCGGCAATCAGAATCCACTGAGTGAATGTTCGAGCCCGCCCTCGCTGATTCAGCAGGAATTCGGCTGCGCCAGCAACACCATTCCGAACGATCCACAGGGGTTATTTCCGTCGACCCCGATTGGGCCCACATTGAACCAGCTGATTAATTCTACGAACCCCGATAAGGGAGTCGGCCTGTCACTTAACATTCCTCTCCGCAACCGCGCAGCTCAGGCCGTGCAGATTCGCTCGGAGCTGGAATACCGCCAGGCCCAGATGCGCCAGCAGCAGATCGAAAATCAGGTTGGCATCGAAGTCCGCAACGCGCAATATGCGGTGCAGCAGAACCGCGCCAGCGTTGAGTCCGCGAAAGCGGCGGTGGAGCTGGGGCGCCAGTCTCTCGATGCGGAGCAGAAGAAATATCAGTTCGGCACTTCCACCAATACTCTGGTTTTGCAGTATCAAAGCCAGATGGCCACGGCTGAATCGACTCTGGTCAATGCCATGGTCGCCTATGAAAAGTCACGCATCGAGTTGGATCGCGCGACCGGAGCGCTGCTCGATCATATCGGCGTCAGCATTGACGATGCCGCCAAGGGCCGAGTCACGAACATGCCTAACGTGCCCTACATCGCGCCACGCAAGGATTTGCCCTCGGTGGCGCAGCCAGCGCCGCTACCTGCCGCGCAGCAACAATAAAATGGGCTCCACGAACCCACACAGGCGCGGTCACAAGCCGCGCCTCATTTTTTTCCTAACAATTCTTTACAATCTGCGCCCGCGTTGGCCCGTTCCCGCCCGCTAAGATGGAGAGACGCGTTTATGTTCTCCCTATTTAACTTGCGAACTCAATTTAGTTCTACCAACGCGACGCGCAATCATTTCGATTCGGTCTCTATTTCAGTTTTGATTTCGGTTTTGTTATCGGTTTTGTTATTAAGGAGACGCAACATGTCTTTCTGCCTGCCTCGACCGGCCGCAGCAATCTCGCGGCCTGCCCTGCTGTTGGCTTTCGCCCTACTCGTCTGCATTCCGCCGCTGCAGTTGCGCGCACAGGACGTTCCTGCCGCTCCAGCGCCGCAGACCACTCCAGCACCGGCTCAGCCGCAAACAGTTCACTTGCAGGATTACTCCAAGCCGCGCTCCGCGTTCCCTCATCTTCTGCAGCCCTACCAGCCGCAGCAAATAGCGCAGCCGAACCTCGGCAACTCGCCGCGTATCGATTCGCTGATGCGCGATGGGAAAATTTATCTTTCCATCGATGACGCCGTCGCACTCGCTCTCGAGAACAATCTCGATATCGATATCGCGCGCTATAACCTGAACATCGCCGACACCGATTACTTGCGCGCGAAATCAGGCGCCAACATTCTCGGCGTAAACGCCGGTATCGTGCAGAACACTCCCGGCGGCGGCGTAGGCGGCCTGGGTGGAACGGTTGGCTCCGGCACCGGTGGCACCACCGTTGCCCCCAGCGGCGTGGGCACAGGCACCAACGGCTTGGTCAGTTCCACGCTCGGTATCGGCTCAAACATCACCAGTTTTGACCCGGTCGTAACCAGCTCACTTCAGCTCGATAAAGACGATTCGGAATCCACCAGCGTAGATAGCATCCCGATACTTTCCGCCAACACCTACACTGCGGATGTCGCCTACACCCAGGGATTCGAGTGGGGCACAACATTGAATGCAGGGTTCAACAACACTCACTTCGCCACCAACAGTCCCATCAGCTTGTTAAGCCCAGGCATCAGTTCAAACTTTCAGGTTCGCGTGACGCAAAATCTGCTCCAAGGCTTCGGTTCTCTTCCTAACACTCGCTTCATTCGCATCGCCAAGAACAACCGCGAAATCTCCGACGTAGCCTTTCGCCTGCAAATCATCACCACCGTCGATCAGATCGAGGATATGTATTGGGACCTCGTGTATGCCTACGAAAATGTGCGCGTGCAGCAGGAAGCTCTCACCTACGCGCAGAAGGCGCTCGACGATACCCGGCAGCAGGCCAAGGTTGGCACCGTACCGCCCATTCAGGTGGTAAGCGCGCAGAGCACTTTTTCAACCGATCAGCAGAATCTGATCCTGGCCCAGAACAATCTGGAACTGGAAAAGTTGCTGGTGAAGAACGCGCTTAGCCGCAGCATTGAAGATCCCACACTGGCCGAAGCCGACGTGATTCCTACTTCCACCATGCAGGTTCCGCAAGAGGAAACGGTAGTTCCAACGCAGGATCTCATCGGTCAGGCCCTCGCTCATCGCGCCGAACTCGTCGAGTCGCGCATCGATCTGAATTCTCGTGACCTAAGCAGCAAAGCAGTCCGCAACGCCATGCTGCCCAGTCTCGATGCCTTTGCTTATTACAGCGGGTCAGGTGTAGGCGGGAATCTCAATCCTGCTGTACCAGCTTGTTCTGCCACCATCACTTCGAGTTGTTTCATCGGCTCTGCTGCGCCGCCTCCTTTTGCGAACGGCGGCCCTGTGGGCTACGGCAGTACGCTGAATCAGCTCGTCAACGGCACCGCTCCGGATAAGGGCGTCGGACTATCACTGACGATTCCGCTGCGCAATCGCGAAGCGCAGGCCAACCAGGTGCGCGCAGAGCTGGAATACCGCCAAGCCCAAGTGCGGTTGCATCAGTTGGAAAATCAGGTGCGCATCGAAGTGCGCAACGCCCAGTTTGACGTGAAACAAAACCGCGCCGCCGTCCAAGCCGCCCAGTATGCGGTCGATTTCGCGCGCCAGACACTCGACGCCGATCAGCAAAAACTGAAAGTCGGACTCACCACGACGACCGCGATTCTGCAAGATGCTTCTGTCCTGACCACCTCCGAGTCGAATCTGGTCTCGGCCAAGGCAGCCTATGAGAAGTCTCGCGTCGAACTCGATCGCGCCACGGGCTTGCTGCTCGATCACACCGGCATCGACGTAGCCGAAGCCACGCGCGGCCAGGTTACACACCAGCCGCAAGTACCATACGTCGCCCCGCGGCAGGACACGACCCCCGCCGGCCAGTCAGCTCCGGCACAGACGCCGGGGACTCAACCGCCATCGTCTTAGCGGATTGCTGAGATTTCATGCAGGGAGATACTCTGCCGTCAATTCTCTATTTAAGGTGGACGATGTATTCTTCATCGCGTGAGCTTCCTATCCATCGTCATCATTACGCATAACGAGGAAGCCAACCTTGGCCGCACGCTTAAGAGCCTCGCGCCACTCCTCTATTCAGAAAGCCGGCGGAATGATAACGAACTAATCATCGTTGACTCAGGATCGACGGATCGAACTCTTGAAATCGCCAAGCCTTTTGGCGCGATGATCTTCGTGGAAGATTGGAAAGGGTATGCGGCGCAGAAGAACTCCGCGATCGATAAAGCTACAGGGATCTGGATCGTAAGTCTTGACGCGGACGAAGCCCTCAGCCCAGAACTCGTGCAGGAGCTTCGCCTGGCACTCGGCAAGCAACTCAATCTTCGCTCAGAACAGCCGCCCGATAGCCCGGTGTTCGCGGATGCGTTTTCCATGCCGCGACTGAATCTATTCTTACACAAGGAAATCAGGCATGGCGGCTTCTGGCCGGATAGAAAGGTGCGGCTCTTCCGCAAGGGCAAGGGACGATTTGCGATGCGACCGGTCCACGAGAGCGTACAGGTTGCCGGAAGGATCGCAGAACTGAACGCCCCGATCATCCACTACTCCTACCCTACACTCTCCGACTACATCGAGCACATGAACCGCTACTCGTCTCTGGGTGCAGAAATGGTCGTAGCCAAAGCCAACGGCAAGGTCCGCTTCAGCGTCATCAACATCGTAGTACGTCCGCTAGCAACTTTCGTTTACAACTACCTCTTCCGCCTCGGCTTCCTCGATGGACGCGAAGGCCTGCTCCTGCATCTGTACCACGCGGTTTACGTTTCCTGGAAATATGCCAAGGCCTGGGAGTTGTCGCGCAAACGCGCCGACCAAATGTCATCCTGAGCGGAGTGAGCCGATTCGCGTACGCGAATCGACTCACGCAGTCGAAGGATCCCTATAATGCGTATGCAGAATCGGGCCTATAAAGACATTCTCACAATGGCATCCATGTAGGCGGTGAAGCAATAGTACTGACCGACCGGTCGTTTAATCGGCACAAAGTCACCTTGCTCGCAAACCCGCGCTTCCCTATCATCACAACAGAACACTGGGGTCCGTATGGAAAAGAAGCGCGCCAAGCCGCAGGTTGCGGAAAATCCTCTCGCCGACGTTTTTGAAAACCGTCATCCCTCCGCCGCCGAGAAGAACTGGGCGGAGAAGACGCTCGCGCCCACGCTCGAAAAAGCTCCCGAACAGCCGATTGGTGCGCCCACCGGTACAAACCTCGACGAGAACGGCCACGCTCGCTTTACCACAATTTCCGGCGTTCCGGTTCGGCGGCTCTACACCCAGGCCGATCTGCCTGAAGACTGGAGCGAGGAAAAATATCTCGGATTCCCCGGCCAAACGCCCTACACGCGCGGCATTCACGCCACCGGATATCGCGGCAAGCTCTACACCATGCGGCAGTTCTCTGGCTTCGCTTCGCCCGAAGAAACTAACCAGCGCTACAAATATTTGCTCGAACACGGCGGCGGCGGACTTTCGGTCGCATTCGATTTGCCTACGCTGATGGGCTATGACTCCGACCATGCCGCCAGCGAAGGCGAAGTGGGCAAGTGCGGCGTCGCCATTGATTCTCTCGAAGACATGGAAATTCTCTTCGGCGGAATCAATCTGGAAAAAACAACTGTATCGATGACCATCAATTCACCGGCGTCGATACTGTGGGCGATGTACCTGGTTGTCGCCGAAAAACAGGGCGCCGACTGGAAGAAAATTTCCGGTACGCTCCAGAACGACATTCTCAAGGAGTACATCGCGCAGAAGGAATACATCTACCCGCCGGCGCCTTCGATGCGGCTTGTTGTGGATACGTTCGAGTTCGGATCGAAATACACTCCGCGCTTCAACACAATTTCCGTCAGCGGATACCACATTCGTGAGGCCGGTTCGACGGCTCTGCAGGAGCTGGCATTCACTTTGTACGACGGCGTGGAGTATGTAGAGTGGGCCCTGCGGCGCGGACTTGCCGTGGATGATTTCGGTCCGCGTCTCAGTTTTTTCTTTAATGCGCACAACGATTTCTTCGAGGAGATCGCCAAATACCGCGCCGCCCGCAAGATTTGGGCGCAGGTAACAAGAGACCGCTTCGGCGCGAAAAATCAGCGCACCTGGCTGATGCGCTTTCACACGCAGACAGCTGGCGTGTCACTACCCGCCCAGCAGCCCATGAACAATATCGCACGCGTAGCACTGCAAGCTCTGGCGGCTGTGCTCGGAGGAACGCAGTCGCTGCATTGTGATTCCTATGACGAAGCGCTGGCTTTGCCCACCGAAGAAGCGGCACGCATCGCGCTGCGCACGCAGCAGATCATCGCCTATGAATCTGGGGTGACACAGACCGTCGATCCTCTGGGCGGTTCATACTTTCTGGAAGCACTCACGCTCGAAATGGAAAAGGGCGCATTCGACTATTTCAGCAAGCTAGATGCAATGGGCGGCATGGTAAAAGCTATCGAGCGCGGCTATCCGCAGAAGGAAATCGCCGAGGCATCCTATCAATATCAGCGCGCCGCCGAAGCGAAAGAAAAAGTCATCGTAGGCGTGAACGAGTTTGTGATCGAAGAAGAATCGCCGCACATTCTCTACATCGATGAGACCGTGGCGCGGCAGCAGTCCGCCAAATTGAAGTTATTGCGGGCGAGACGGTCGAACGATGAAGTCCGGCGTTCTCTTGACGCGCTGAAGAAAGCCGCGGCACAGGAACCGAAGGCCGGCGCGAATGGAGAAATTTCTCCCGTCAACACGATGCCTTACATCGTGGACGCTGTCCGCGCGTATGCGACTGTAGGCGAGATTTGCGAGGCATTCCGTGAAGTGTATGGAACCTATACGGAAGTAAGCATTACGTAGTTAGCAAGGGCGACGGGCGAATCAAAACCAAAACGGGAAGATGATACAGTTTGTGTCATCATTCGACGAAAGTTACATCCCCTTGGGGACTATGATTAAGGTCACAAATCGTGGCCTACAATGAACAAACCAAAAAACGCAAAACTGCTGAGGATGCCGAAACGCCGTGGGACACCGCCCTTTGCTGTGGAATCGCGCATCTTGTTTCTCCGTCATCATAGGGTCATTCTCGATGCCGACATTGCTAAGCTTTACGGTGTGCCGGTGAAACGCCTCAACGAGCAAGTGAAACGCAACCAGGAGCGCTTCCCTTCTGATTTCATGTTCCAGCTAACTGAAAAAGAACATGACGCTTTGAGGTCGCAAATTGCGACCTCAAAGAAAACCCGTGGTGGGCGCCGGTATCCACCATATGCCTTCACTGAGCACGGAGCGATCATGGCCGCAACCGTGCTCAACTCCGAGCGCGCCGTGCAGATGAGCGTTTTTGTAGTGCGCGCTTTTGTGCGCCTGCGGGAGATGCTAGCCACGAACCGGCGTCTTGCTGGAAAAATCAACGAACTGGAAAATCGCCTGGACACGCACGATTCCGTGATTCAGGAACTAATCGAAGCCATCAAGGAGCTTATGACGCCGAAGGAACCGCCACGCAGCCGCATTGGCTTCCAGCTTCCATCCACTCAGGCGAAAGGGTGACCTCACCAGCACTCGCAGCATAGCCCGCACGTGAGCCACATCCAAGAGACCACGTTACAATCCTCGCTTTCACCCAACGCTTTTCCGTTTATTCGCTTTTTATTCGTATTGTGTTTGTTTTTGTGGTAAAGATATATACCCATGCGGAAAGCTCTCAACCACCTCAAGAAGTCTGACCCGGTGATGCGGGCCATCATCGAGCGTATTGGACCGTGCCGCATGCGCTTTGGGCCGGCCGAGTTTCACAGCCTGGCTGAAGCCATCGTCTACCAGCAACTGAACGGCAAAGCCGCTGTAACTATTTTCAATCGTTTTGCGGCGCTGGCGGGCGAACCGCTCACGCCCGAGGGCATTCTCAAGCTCAACGATGAACAGATGCGCGGCGCGGGATTGTCGAAGCAGAAGTCGGCATACCTGAAAGATCTCGCTACCAAGACAGCGGCCGGATTGCTGGATTTCACGCGGCTACCGGAGTTGCCGGATGCGGAAGTAATCGAGCATCTCACGCAGGTGAAAGGCATCGGCGTGTGGACGGCGCAGATGTTTCTGATGTTTACCTTAAAACGCGAGAACGTGTTGCCAACAGGCGACTTCGGGGTGCGCATGGCGATGTACAAACACTATCTCGACGTGCAGCGAGCGAAAGCAGAGAAAAAATCGTCTGCAAAAAAGAAGTCCAAGGCCGCGAAGACAAAAGCAAAGAAGGCCCGTAAGCGCAAGATCAAGCTGCCCACTCCGGAGCAAATGGAAAGAATAGCAAAGCGTTGGGAGCCTTACCGCAGCGTGGCGTGCTGGTACTTGTGGCAGAGTCTGGACACGAAAACCCTCTAGCTCAGCGGACCCAGACAACTAAGTCTCTGTGCCGCTTTGTCGCCCATGTGGTTAAATGAAAGGCGATGGCTGATCTCAAGATCCGCGTGCTGGTGGCCAAGCCGGGGCTCGACGGGCACGACCGCGGCGCCAAGGTGATTGCACGGGCGTTGCGCGACGCCGGCATGGAAGTGATTTACACCGGATTGCGGCAAACGCCTGAGATGATTGTCAGCGCAGCGCTGCAGGAAGACGTGCAGGTGATCGGGCTCTCGATTCTGTCGGGCGCCCACAATGCCATCGTGCCTCGTGTGATCGACTTACTCAAACAGAACAAGATGGATGACGTTCTGGTGCTGGTCGGCGGCATTATTCCCGATCAGGATGTCGATGCTCTCAAGAAACGCGGCGTGGCTGCCATCTTCCAGCCCGGCACTGCGATGGATGACATCGTGAAGTTCATCCGCGACAATGTGAAGAGCGCGGGCGTGGCGGGATAAATTTCTTCAATCGCCAAATGGCCCGATCACCCAATCGCTTAATTCTTCTAAATGCCCACTCCCAATCTCACTCTCATCCGCCAACAGCTTGAGCGCACAGTTGGTCCTGCGCCCTGGTATTGGAAAACTTTTCCTGCCTTTCAATCCGCCTCTGGTCAGCGGTTCGTCTGGACGCATCAAGGCAGCGAGGGCCCGGTCGGATATGTGATCTCGCTGGCTCCGGAAGGCGAACCGGATAAGCCTCGGCTGGCACTCAATACCTACTGCCGGCCGTTTATTGTGCCGCCGCACTCCCTCGGGGTTTGGTGCCCGGAGGGTCGCAACATTCGTCTAACCTGCTTCGATCCCGATCAGCTCGAGGCATTCGACCTATCTGAAATTGCCGGATGGTTCAAGCAGTCTTCCGACCGCATCTACTCGAAGACCCCGCCAGTTGCGGACTTTGAAGTGCCCCTAACACTCGGGCCCGGCATGCATAAAATTGCCGTGCCGCCGGAACTAGCGGCGGTGGATGAGTTAATCGTACCCACCAGCTATAAGGCGTCGTCGAATGATGATCCGGCGTTCGCGCTTTTTGTTCTTTATATGCAGGCAGGGTTAGTGGAAGTGCTGCCGCAGAGATGGTTCACCACTTCGCAGTATCAGGTTGGGAAGCAATGGATTTCTCGGGCCGCGCGCGATCAGGAATCGCATCGCATCTTCGGAGAATGCTTTGGGGCTGGAACTTTTTTGCTGGAAGAGGATGGTTGCAAGCTGGCGGAGTGGATGGAGAAGAGGTCTTAGGTTGGTGCCTACAGCGGCACCGGGGAAGGATTCGGAACTCCCCAGCTTAGGTTCTCAGGACTGACGAAGCAGTTTTGCCCTCTCCCCCGTAACCCTTTGAGATCAAAAGCTGGAAAGCCGTGAATCCTACCCCTGTGACCCTGTTTGGCCGCTCCGGCCATAACTTAATCAGCCGAAAAATGAGCGGCAAACTTAGCGCGGTGCTTGCGAAAGCACTTGAATAATTGACGGACACCTGGGAGAAAGGTGGCCCCCACCACCACGTTCGTGCCCTATCGAGACTTCGCAAGACTCGTCTAAACTTCTGGCCGAACGGACTCTAAGGCCTCCACTGAGTAGCACGGGTAATGTGCTCCAGCGGGTGACTGGATGTCCTTAGCGGACTTCATTTTTTTATGAAGATTTTCTTAGGGCGCCAATGACGGACGGTTATGACGGGCGTAATGAAAAATAACAGGGTTTAATGAATAAGACAGTCAAGCATTTATACGGATTCGGCCCCTTCGTGCTGGACCCAGTCGAGCGTCTGCTCCTCCACGGCGCGGCGCGCATGGAATTACCACCCCGAGCCTTCGACACCCTATTGGTATTAGTCGAGAACAATGGCCGCCTCCTAGAAAAAGATGCGCTCATGCGAACCGTATGGCGCGATACAGTGGTCGAGGAAAACAATCTCAGCCAGGTGGTGTATTTGTTGCGCAAAGCGCTGCGCGATGGCGAAGACGGCAGCCGCTACATTGAGACGGTTCCCAAGCGAGGCTACCGCTTCGTAGCCGGGGTACGGGAAATCGAGAGTGAAGAAGGCAAGCACGCAGGAGTCAACGGAAATGGTTCAGGGCTAGGCTGGGATGTCGGTTTGAGCACGACATCTTCCTCCGCTTCGAACCATCATGGCGAATCACTGGCAGCTCCAGCAGCACCAGAGGCAAGTTCGCTGCCTAAGGACGATCCCTATGCCGCCTCCGGGAACGGAAACGGCTTCCACCCTCAAACTCCAGATTCGGCCCGCCGGCGCGGCTGGATCCAAGGCGTCATGGGTGGCCTCGCTCTCGTCGCGCTGGTAGCTTTGCTCGAAGGCACAAATTGGAAGCAAAAGTGGTTCGCGGATGCGGACCCTGATCTCATCCGCTCCGTTGCCGTACTCCCTTTGCAAAACCTATCCAATGACCCCAACCAGGAATATTTTGTGGATGGAATGACCGATGAACTAATCACCGATCTCGCCCAGATTCGCGAGCTCAAGGTCGTCTCCAAAACTTCGATCATGCAATACAAAGGCACGCGCACCCCGCTGCCGCAGATCGGACGCGATTTGGGAGTGGACGCGGTTGTCGAAGGTTCGGTGCTGCGCTCCGGCGACCGCGTTCGGATCACGGCGCAGTTGATCCGCACCTCGACCGACCGGCACATCTGGGCGGCGGCCTACGACGGCGATCTGAAAGACGTGCTTTCCCTGCAGGCGCGCGTCGCCGAAGCAATTACAAACCAAGTCAAACTGAACTTGACCGCCGAGGAGAGTGGCCGCCTGCGGCGGGGGCGCGGGGTAAATCCAGAAGCCTTGGATTTTTACTTGCGTGGCCGCTATGCCTGGAATCAGAGAAATGTAGAAGGCTTTCGCAAGGGCATCGAATACTTCAACCAGGCCATCCAGACAGATCCCAACTTTGCGCTGGCATATTCCGGCCTGGCCGATTGCCATACCCTGCTTTCACTCTTCGGCGACAGCCCCACCGCTATAACGAATGCCAAAGCCGCCGCGGAAAAAGCCTTGCAGCTCGATGGCACGCTGGCCGAGGCGCATACCTCCCTGGCCGCAGTTCGCATCCTGCATGATTGGGATTGGACGGGCGCGGAGCAGGAATTTCAGCGCGCACTCGAATTGAATCCGAATTATGCGCAGGCCCATCATTGGTACGGCAATCTGCTGCTGGGCCCGGAAGGACGCCACGACGAAGCAATTTCGGAACTGCACCGCGCGCAGGAACTGGATCCGCTCTCTCTGATCATCAATGCCGACGTGGGCTACGCCTACTACTTGGCCGGCAGGTATGACCAGGCACTGCAGGCGTACCAGAAAGTTCTGGCCACAAATCCCAACTTCCTGCCGGTGCACTTCTATCTATTGCAATACTACAAACAAGCGGGCGAGTACGATCTTTGGCTCAAGGAAAGCATGGAGGACGCCCGCCTTGCCGGCTCCCCCAACTACGCCCAAGCTCTGCAGCAGGTCTATGCGCAAGGCGGCTTCCGGGCTGTAATGGAGGAGATGGCCAAGCCCGGAGGATCGAGCAAGCTCGCGCCGCATCAAGACATCCGCGTGGATGCTTGCAGCTCGGCGGAGGCTAATGTCGTGCTGGGCAGAAACTCAGCGGCTCTCAATGCACTCGATAACTGCTATCGCACCGCCGAACCCGCTCTGCTCTATCTGAAGGTCGACCCCGCCTGGACCAAACTTCGCGGAGAGCCGCGCTTTCAGGATTTGCTGCACCGGCTCGGGTTGCAGTAAGTCATGTCTCCCCGCGTTGCGCGCCCCCGTACCCGTGGTATACCGTAATCAGTCCGCTTCTTCATCCGTACCCATGGCCGAACGCAGCGAAGCTCCCGTAGTTTCTTCGTCTCAGGCGTCGAACGTCCTGACCACGAAACTCGACCCCACCTCGGCAAAATTCGAGGCCAACATGCGCTTTCTGGCCGACCTCATGTCCCAGGTGCGCAACGAAGGCGAGAAGATTTGCGAGGGCGGCGGCGTCAAGGCCATCGAGAACCAGCACAACAAAGGCCGCCTCACCGCACGCGAGCGCATCGAACTGCTCGCCGATCCCGGAACTTTCTTCGAGCTCGGACTCTACGCCGCCCACGGCATGTACGAAGAGTGGGGCGGAGCTCCGGCCGCCGGCGTGATTACCGGCATGGCCAGGATCCATACCCGGCTGGTGATGATCATCGCGAATGACGCCACGGTGAAAGCGGGCGCGTTTTTTCCCATGACGTCGAAGAAAGTGATTCGCGCCCAGAATATCGCCATCGAGAACCGCATCCCAACAATCTACCTCGTCGATTCTTCCGGCGTGTTCCTACCGCTGCAGGAAGATGTCTTCCCCGATACCGATGATTTTGGCCGGGTCTTCCGCAACAACGCGGTCATGTCCGCTCTGGGCATTCCGCAGATCGCAGCCATCATGGGCATGTGCGTGGCCGGCGGCGGCTACCTGCCCGTAATGTGCGATCACGTTCTGATGACCGATGGCAGCGGATTATTCTTGGCCGGGCCAGCGCTGGTGCAGGCGGCAATCGGGCAGAAGGTTTCGGCGGAAGATTTAGGCGGCGCGGCCATGCACTCGAGCATCAGCGGCACGGTGGATTTCCGCGAGCCCGACGACCAATCCTGCCTCGCCCGCATTCGCTCCATCATTGAAAAATGGGGATACCGCCGCCAATCTCCCTGGGACCGCAAGAAGCCGGTCGAGCCGGCGATGGCTGCCGAGGAGATTTATGGCATTTACGATTCCTCGCCCGCGCGCCCCTACGACATGAAAGAAATTCTGGCGCGCGTGCTCGATGGCAGCCGCTTCGACGAATACAAACCCGAATACGGTAAAACGCTAATCTGCGGCTACGGCGCGCATCGGCGGCTTCGCCGTGGGCATAGTCGCCAACCAGAAGCTGCATGCGCAGGCGATCGACCACGAAGGCCACAAGCGCACCGAATTTGGCGGCGTCATCTACACAGAGTCGGCAGAAAAAGCCGCCCGCTTCATCATGGACTGCAATCAGAATTTAATCCCGCTGATTTTTTTCCACGATGTGAACGGTTTCATGGTGGGCCGCGACGCGGAATGGAGCGGCATCATCAAAGCCGGCGCAAAGATGGTGAATGCGGTATCGAATTCCGTGGTGCCAAAGATTACCGTGATCGTGGGTGGATCGTTTGGCGCTGGACACTATGCCATGTGTGGCAAGGCGTTTGATCCCCGGTTTGTCTTTGCCTGGCCGACGGCGCGCTACGCCGTGATGGGCGGCGATGCCGCAGCCGGAACCTTAGTTGAGATTAAGGTGAAGCAACTCGAGCGCGGCGGCACAAAGTTGAGCGACGAAGAAAAAAAAGAACTGTACGAATCGACTAAGCGTACCTACGACGAACAAACCGACCCGCGCTACGGCGCAGCGAGGTTGTGGATCGATAAGATCATCGACCCTATCGAGACTCGCGACGCCATAGCACAAGCTCTGGAAGCGGCTGCACTGAACCCCGATGTAGCAGAGTTCAAAGTAGGAGTGCTGCAAACGTAGAATTAAGTAAGCCACGAATTACACGGATCAAAACGGATAGAAAATGAGGTCTGTGATTAGTTTGTTTAGGTTTTAATCCGTGGAAATCCGTGTGATCCGTGGCAAGCTTTTGATATGCCTGACGCCGTGAAGCTGATCGAATGTCCCCGGGACGCCTGGCAAGGGCTGAAAGGCCATATTCCGCCCGACATCAAGCGCGCCTATCTGCAAGCCTTGATCAGCGCAGGGTTCAAGCATATCGACGCAGTTTCTTTCGTCTCGCCGAAGGCCGTACCGCAGATGGCCGATTCCGAAGAAGTCCTGAAGGAACTCGACCCTCCCGATGACGTGGAGATCATCGGCATCGTGGTCAACGAAAAGGGCGCGCAGCGCGCCATTGCGACGCAAGCCGTGCACACACTTGGTTTTCCCTATTCGATCTCCGAAACATTCCTGCGCAAGAATCAAAATCAGTCAGCCGTGGACGCGCTCGATGAACTGGAAAAAATCCAAAAGAAAGCCGACGATGCCTCGCTCGATGTCGTGGTCTACATCTCGATGGCATTCGGCAATCCCTACGGCGATCTATGGAACGTGGACGAAGTGATCGAAGCCATCTCGCTGATGGAAGTCGACAACCTGCGCATGATTTCGCTCGCCGATACAGTCGGCATGGCCACTCCGGAGCAGGTCAGCGAACTGGTAGGCGCCGTAATGGCTAAGTACGATTATCTGGAAATCGGAGTGCACCTGCACAGCCGTCCCGAGCACGCCGCGGCAAAGATTCTCGCAGCGTACGATGCTGGCTGCCGCCGCTTTGATTCCGCAATTGGCGGACTCGGCGGCTGCCCGTTCGCGCAGGATGCCTTGGTTGGCAACATCGCGACGGAGAAAGTGATTGAAACTTTGCAGCAGCGCGGCGCCGAACTGCCTGCGCTCAAACCGCTGGATGCTTTGCTACGCGCGACCGCAGAAATAGGAGCGAGGTACACAAACTCGGTGAATGACGATTAGCCGTTCACCGAATCGAAGATACAAAGCAAGCTACAAAACAACAAATGAGCTACTCAACCATCCAACTCGCCTACGACTCCGGCGTCGCCACCATCACGCTGAATCGCCCCGACAAGCGCAACGCCATCAGCTTCGAGTTGATCGACGATCTGCTCGCCGCGTTGAAAGAAGTGGAAGCGTCCGACGCGATCGTGCTCATCCTCACCGGCGCGGGCAAGGCGTTCTCTTCCGGCATGGACCTCGACAATCTGAAGTCTCTGATCGGCCGCTCGCCCGAGCAGAACCTGAAAGATTCCGAGACGATGGTTCGCCTCTTCCGCTCACTCTACGAATTTCCCAAGGTTACAATCGCTGCCGTAAACGGCGCGGCCATCGCTGGCGGCACCGGACTGGCCTTCCTGTGTGACTTCACGCTGGCCGTGCCGGAAGCCAAGTTCGGCTACACCGAAGTGCGCATCGGTTTTGTCCCCGCCATCGTTTCCACTTTCCTCCTGCGTCAGGTCGGCGAGAAGCAGGCGCGCGATCTGCTGCTGACCGGAAGAATCATCAGCGCAGAAGAAGCCGCACGCATGGGATTGGTAAACGAAATCGTCGCACCAGAAAAGCTGCTTGCCCGCGCGCGTGAACTAGCGGCCCTGCTCATGGAGAACAGTCCGGCATCGTTGCGCGCGACCAAGAAATTGCTCAGCGATCACAGCCGCGCCGAACTGGACACACAAATTGAAGCTGCCATCCGAGAGAACGCCGCGATCCGCACCACCGCCGACTTCTGCGAAGGTATTAGTTCATTTCTAGAAAAGCGCAAGCCGGTGTGGAGCACAAAATGAATTCGAACCACCCCACCGCCATCAATGAAACCCGTCTGCGCGTGCGCTATGCCGAGACCGATCAGATGGGCGTGGTTTACCATTCCAATCATTTCATCTGGTTCGAGGTGGGACGCGTCGAACTGCTGCGGCAGATGGGCTTTTCCTACCGCGACATGGAAAGCCAGGACAACTGCTTCATCGCCGTGGCCGAAGCCAAATGCCGCTACCGCGCTCCGGCGCGCTACGATGATGAAGTTCTTGTCCGCACGGAATTGTTAAACGTGCGCGATTCCGTGGTTCACTTTGGATACGAATTACGTCGCGCTGCGGATGGCCTGCTGCTGGCCGAAGGTGAGACCACGCACATCGTCACGGACGCAGCAATGAAGATTACCGTGTTGCCGGAAAAATATCTGAAAGTGTTTCGCGCAGTGGTGGGGAAACTTCCACCCGGCCAATAAAACTGGAAAGAAACAGAAGTCGAAAGACAGGAAAACTTATTTGAACGCACTTCACATCAGCGGCAACGATCTCACTCTGGAAGAGGTGCGCGAAGTCGCGCAGATCAACAACCGGCGCCCCGTGCTCTTGTCAGCCGACGCGCGGCAGGCGGTAAACCGCGCGCGAGCGGTCGTCGACGAGATCGTCGCCGGCAACAAGTTGGCCTATGCGATCACCACCGGCGTGGGCAAACTCAGCGACGTTCGCATCGTTGGCGAGCAGATTCGCGAGCTGCAAGTGAACCTCGTACGTTCGCATGCCGTCGGGGTCGGCGAACCGCTCTCGATCGCGGAAACGCGCGCCATGATGCTTCTGCGCGCCAATTCTCTAGCCAAAGGATTCTCCGGCGTTCGCGGAATCGTTATCGATACGCTCTGCGAAATGTTGAACCACGGCGTCACTCCCTTCGTTCCGTCGCAAGGCAGCGTGGGCGCAAGCGGCGATCTCGCTCCTCTGGCCCATCTCGCTCTGGCGTTGATCGGCGAAGGCGAATGCGTCGACGCAGCCGGCGCGCGCATTCCCAGCGCCGACGCGCTGAAGCAAGCACAGATCAAACCCCTGGTACTGGAAGCAAAAGAAACCATTTCCCTCATCAACGGCACGCAAGGCATGCTCGCCGTAGGCACTCTGGCGCTACTGGCCACAGAGACGCTGGTCGATTCCGCCGACGTGCTCGGCGGCCTTTGCTGCGATGCGCTGAAAGGCACGGATGCAGCCTTCGATGAACGCATTCACAAAGCGCGTCCGCACAGTGGACAGATGAAGACAGCGGCGAATCTGCGCAAGATGCTCGAGGGCAGCCAGATTCGCGAATCGCATCGCGAATGCGGCCGCGTGCAGGACGCCTACTCGCTGCGCTGCATTCCGCAAGTGCACGGCGCCGTGCGCGACACGCTGGCTCATTGCCGCGAAGTATTCGAGATCGAAGCGAACTCCGCGGTCGATAATCCTCTGGTCTTCATCACAGACGCCAAGAATTCCGTTGGCGATGTAATTTCAGGCGGAAATTTTCACGGCGAACCGCTAGCCTTCGCGCTCGATTTTCTCGGCATCGCTCTCTGTGCCCTTGCCGGCATCAGCGAGCGCAGAATCGAGCGTCTGGTAAACCCCGCGCTCAGCGAGGGTTTGCCACCCTTCCTGGCGCAAGGCGCGGGATTGAATTCCGGTTTCATGATGCCGCAGGTCACCGCGGCCGCGCTCGTCAGCGAAAATAAAGTGTTGGCCCATCCCGCGTCGGTCGACTCGATCACCACCTCGGGCAACAAGGAAGACTTCGTCTCCATGGGCATGACGGCCGCGAACAAGCTGAAGCGCATCGTAGAAAACACGCGCAATGTGCTGGCGATCGAAGCCATGGCCGTAGCCCAGGCAATCGATTTTCTGGCTCCGCTGAAAACCTCAAAGCGCGGACAGGCCGCTCACGCCGCAATCCGGTCGGTGTGCCCCATCGTGGACAAAGACCGCGTCATGTACAAAGATTTCGCGCGAATCGCTGAGTTAATTGCGAGTGGCAATGTAGCGGAAGTGGTCCGGCAGTAATCTCTTGTAACTCGGGAATTGCAGACGTAGCATACCCTTTGTCGCCGGATTAATCTGTGAGGTATCCGTGGTAACTGTTCCAACTAACGTTCCTACCTACGAGCAGCTCATGTCTCCGCTGCTGCAAGTTGCGGCTGACGGAGAGCCCCATAGAGTTCGCGAGGTCGCTGGCGAGATCGCCACCGGTCTTTCGCTTTCAGAATTACTTCGAGAGGAAGCTCTGCCGGACGGACGTAACAAGTTAATCCATAGATTGGAGTGGGCACGTACATACCTGAAGAAAGCTGGCCTCCTTGAATATCCAAGTCGAGGAGTCTTCAAGATCACAGAAAGAGGCGTCGCTGCGCTAAAAAAGAACCGCGACGGAATTAATAACAAGTTCCTCCAGCAGTTTCCGGAATTCCGCGAGTTCAAGACAAGGAAGACCGATCGGCACGACTCAGCGGTGGTGGATACGGAGATTGTAGATCCCGAAGAGGCGATAGAAAATGCATATCAGTCCGTGCGTGCCGCTGTCGAGGACGACCTACTCGGACGCTTAAAAGCTGCGCCGCCCGATTTCTTTGAGCGATTAGTTGTTGAGCTTCTGCTTAAGATGGGATATGGCGGTTCCCGTAAGGAGGCAGGACGAGCAATCGGAAAATCGGGCGACGAAGGAATCGACGGGGTAATTGACGAGGATAGGCTGGGGCTGGATGTCTTATATGTTCAGGCCAAGCGATGGACTGATCAGTCGGTTAGCAGGCAACATATTCAGCAATTTGTTGGAGCATTGCAGGGTAAGCGTGTCACGAAAAGGAGTTTTCATAACGACCAGCACGTTCACGCAGAGCGCCCGCGACTACGTAAATACGATCGACAACAGAGTCGTACTAATCGACGGGGATACATTGGCAGGCCTGCTGTTCGATTATGGAATCGGGGTATCAGAGGTAAAATTGTATCGTCTGAAACGTGTTGACTCCGATTTCTTCGATGATGGTACCTTCTAGGCCGTCTTCACCGCGCTCCCATCCAAGCCCAACTCACCCGCAATCCCCTGCAGCGCCACAATGCAAAAAGCAATGTGCTCGTCCAAATCTACACCCAGTGCGGCGGCCCCATTCACAATGTCGTCGCGACTCACCTTCCGCGCGAAGGCCTTGTCTTTCATCCGTTTCCGCACCGACTTCGCATCCACTTCAGCTAACGACTTCCCGGGCTTGATCAGGGCCACCGCGGTAATAAATCCAGCAAGTTCATCGCACGCGAAGAGAGCTTTCTCCATCGGCGTATCGCGCGTGACGCCTGTATACTCGGCGTGCGACATGATGGCACGGCGGATCACATCAGGCCATCCCCGCTCCTTCAGAATTTCGTTGCCCTTGTAGGGATGGTCTTCCAGGCTGGGATATTTTTCGTAGTCGAAATCATGAATAAGCCCAACGATGCCCCACAAATCCTTTTCGGACACTCCAAGTGCCGATGCCTCCGAGCTTTCAGCGCCGTACTTTCCCGCACACACTCTCATACACGCCTCAACCGCCAGCGCGTGCTTGCGCAAACTTTCTGACTGGGTGAACTCAGTTAGTAAACACCACGCGCTCTCGCGATCGATCATGCTTTCTACCCTTTTTCTGCAGGATTTCGCCGCTTCGTTTTTGTTTTCACCGGCAAACTTCACGGCTTTATGCATTTTAACCTTGACTTCCACAGGCCTTGTACCTCAGATTGTCCCTGCGGCTGGAACCTCTCCCCCTTTTGTTAGGTTCCTTCAGTAGATGTGAAGGAGTAGCCCGCTCTGGCACTCCCACAACCCGATGGCCACGACTCTTGCCCCGGTAGATTCTAGGGAAGTCGTCCGTTGCGATCATTGCCTGCTGGTTCAATTCCGTACGGTGAATAACAATTGCCGGCGCTGCCACTCGTCCATGGACGAGGAGCCCGAACCTGAACCAGTAATGATTGCCCCGCCTGTAATGATGCCCATGCCCGGTACCGGACGTGGACACCTCAACCTGGCAACGTCAATCCGCTCGCTGCGCTTGCGCGGTGGGCTCAGCCAGCGGCAGCTTGCCGGACGCATGTCCGTACCGCGGACTTACGTTTCCAAGATCGAGAACGAAAAAGCCACGCCCACGCTGTTTTCCCTGGAACGGTTGGCGCGAGCACTGGAGGTAACCGTGCCCGAACTGCTCAGCGGCGGCGAGAAAAATCGCCAGGACGAAATCAGCGAACTGGTGAAAGACCAGTTCATCGCAGAGATCCTACCTTTCGTCTCGCAACTGAATGGGATGCAGATGTCCAGCATCCTGACCCAGGTGCGCGATTTAACGGTGCGACCAAGAAGGACCGCGTAAGAGACGATGCGGCTTCCAGCCCCGTAGGGGCGGCAGATTGCAGCCCGGCACGTAAGTGCCGGGTAGTCTTAGGAAATTGGAACAAGTCCCGAAGGGACGACAGAAACTCTTCGCACCGCTAAAAATTTTATCCGGGCAACCAGCCAACTCAACGCCGGGACCGCATCATGGTCCCGGTTTTTTTTGCATTGAGCCCGCCTGAATCCGAACTAGATCGACCAACATCTATCCAGCATGAACCTGGAAGTTGGAAGTCTCTTTTCTGCAGTGCCTGCCCATGCTGCCACGGTGAATCAACCTGAAGCAAACAGTTGGGCAGAAGAGTCGTCGCGGGCGTCGCTACAACCGCCGACCACCGGTGACGATTCCCTGCTCGATGCCTACTCCCGCGCCGTCACCGGCGCGGTCGAGCGCATCAGCCCCTCGGTGGTGAACATTGAAGTGCATCAATCCACGGGCCAAACACGCTCCGGCGAGCCGCGTGAACGCCGTGGCGGAGGTTCCGGCTTCGTATTCACCCCCGACGGTCTGATCATCACCAACAGCCACGTCGTGCACAACGCGCAGCGGATCGATGTCACGCTATCCGACGGCCGCCGCATGCCCGCCAGCGCCATCGGCGACGATCCAGCAAGCGACCTCGCCGTGATCCGCATCGATCAAGCCCGCGTAGACGAACCCGGCCTCACGGCTGCAGCGCTCGGCGATTCGCAGCAGCTTCGTGTAGGCCAGCTCGTAGTCGCCATCGGCAATCCGTATGGCTTTCAGTCGACTGTGACCGCGGGCGTGGTCAGCGCGTTGGGACGTTCGCTGCGCTCGTATTCCGGTCGTCTCATCGATGACGTCATCCAGACTGACGCCGCGCTCAACCCCGGCAACTCCGGCGGTCCGCTGGTCGATTCCGCAGGCCGCGTGGTCGGCGTCAATACGGCGACGATCCTACCCGCGCAAGGACTATGTTTTGCCATCGGCATCAACACCGCAAAGTTCGTGGCCAGCCGCCTGCTGCGCGATGGCCGCATCCGCCGCAGCTACATCGGCGTCTCTGCGCAAACCGTGCCCATCCATCGCCGCGTCGTGCGCTTTTACGATCTGCCCAAAGAAACGGGTGTGGTCGCGTTGTCGGTGGAAGAGAAAAGTCCGGCGCAGCGCGCCGGTGTGCGCGAAGGCGATGTGATCGTCGCCCTCGAAGGCCATCCCGTAGCCGGCGTGGACGATCTGCACCGCGTGCTCACCGATGTTCGCGTAGGCGTGAGCTGCGCGCTGACGGTGCTTCGGCACACGGAAAAGCTGGAGATGAAGATCGAGCCGGAAGAGACGAAATAGAAGAGGTAGTGGTGCAATTTGCGGCATAACACGAGATTGTCATCCTGCGCGGAGCCGTTTCTCAGGCGTAGCGAAGAGCCTGCCCTGAGCGAAGCCGAAGGGATCTCAGCTTAACCGGCACAACGCGTAAGCCAGGTGCACCACTACCAGTGAAAATCGAAGTAGGCGTACTGCCGTCAATAAGTTAAGACCGCGCAGTTACCTCATGAGTTTGCTATCCGCGCTGCCCGAACCGGCCATTGACAAGGCCCACCTGCCGGAGTAATTTGAAGAAACTTGCAGTGGCTACCGCGATGCGATTTCGGGCAATATTGATTTTTTTCCTTCTGGGAGCGGCGACCTTCGCCTCAGCCGTGCCCCGCGCAGACTTGCCTGAAACCAGTTACGATGAGTCGGATACTCCCGTCATCGTCGCACCCGCCGAACGGCCCCGTATCCAACTCGTCGCGCCCGCGCTGGATCTAACCGCACCTTCTCCTGTGCGTTCGGCTCCTCTCTCGGATGGTTTTAGCGCGGTCAGCCTCCAACTTGCGCCTGTTTCGAGCTCGCTCCATCGACCTTCTCTCCAGAATCTTCTCTGCACGCTTCTGATCTGAAGTAACCCCACCCTAGAACCCATTTTTGCGCAGCCTGATCGCTGAGAGTATGTCCTCTTAAGAATGACCTCTTAGCAAGATCTCATGTCATCTTCCGGCTGCGCGTGATTGAAGCAATCAGATGGGCATGCAGGCCGCAATCAGTCTGACGTGCCAAATGGGAGCCAGAAGCATGAATATCTTCAACTTTCACAAGACTGAGCGTTCTCTCCTTCGCGCGGCAGCTCTTCTAGTGCTTTTAGTCTGCGGGTTCCTGGTTTTGGTAGACCAGCTCTCGATTTACTGGGGACTCGGAATATGGCAGCGCGTTGCCGACGACTTTACCGGCGGCATCATTGCGGCCTCAATTTTTTATTTATATGAACGCCGTACCAGGCGCCAGCTCCACGAACAGCTCCGGCTCATCGATCTCATGAATCACCACATTCGCAATGCTCTGCAACCTCTCATGTTCGTCCCTTTCCACCCAGAGGCTGCAGTGCAGAAGCAGCTCGTCGAGGAATGCGTGGACCACATCGATTGGGCGCTCCGCGAAATACTCCCGGGCAAGTCTCACGCGCGATTCGTAGAGCAGGCCGCGGACGTCAAAAATTTCCGGTGGGAGCCGGAAAACTCCAAGCCCCAGACCTTCTTTGGCCAATGGTTCGAGACCTGGAAGAATCGCAATCGAACAGCCACGGATGAACATGTTTCCATCGGCTTTTCCGATCGCGTTAACTCCAGCCCGTGGAAAAATTACCGCGCCGCATTTTCCCAGCGCAAGCAGCGAGGCCACAATGCGTAAAATCAGGACGGCTTTTAATCCTCGAGTTGAGCAGGATTGCCCCGATCATTCTTTTGGCAAGGGCATTTCCATTTTAGATTTTCATGCCCTCGATGAACGGCTATCTCGCTTAATAATACTGTTCCGGCAGCTGGATAAATCTCTGCCTGGTTTAGTAAGCATTCCTGAAGTCGAACTCACTGAGATCGTCTACAGCGCGATGTACGTGTGCGGTTTTATCGATCCAATCGAAGCCGAATACGCAATTGAAAATGTTTTGCAGGCTCTCGAAGCACACAGCTTATCCACGAGCCAATGTTCCGGCTGGAGCGAACCCCGCCCTCCCGGAATAACGTTTCATTCCGACAATTGAGATTGGGGCGCTGCGCATCCCCAGCAGATGGGATGTGCAATCGGGTGTGGGGCGACAGTTCGTCGCCCCACAGCAATTAGGGTTCGATCAGATCGTCACGAGACAGCATCTAGTTTTTTTGCAACCTCGAAGCCGTGCCCTACCCGTCATTGCAAGCCCCTTCCCCCCCGTGTTAGCCTCAACCTTCGGAAGGGGATAAGCCTTGCAGGCAAAGGTTCCCGCCGGGCTGGATCGCAAGGAAACGGAAATCTACCGGCAGCTTGATCCAGAGCGGCTCCCAAGACACATCGCGATCATCATGGACGGCAACGGGCGCTGGGCGAAACGGCGTCACATGCCACGCGTGGCCGGGCATCGCGCCGGAGTGGCTGCCGTACGCTCGACCGTCGAGACGGCGGCTCGCATCGGCATTCATGCGCTCACCCTCTACGCCTTCTCGGAAGAAAACTGGAAGAAGCGCCCCAAGAGCGAAGTCGACTTCCTGATGCGCCTGCTCAGCCGCTACCTTAAGGCCGAAGTTCCCACGCTCAATAAAAACAATATCCGGCTGGAATACATTGGCCGCCAGCACGAATTGCCGGATGATGTGCAGGAGCGCATGGCCTGGGCACGAGAGAGTACGGCGCACAATTCCGGCACCGTGCTCACGCTGGCGCTCAACTACAGCGCGCGCAGTGAACTGGTGGATGCGTTTCGCTCCATGGTGAACGCAGCCTCGCAGAATGGCGGCCTCGAGCATCTGCGCATTGATGAAGACACGGTGGGCAATCATCTTTACACGCGAGAGCTGCCCGATCCGGATCTGGTAGTCCGCACCTCGGGCGAGATGCGGCTGAGCAATTTTTTATTGTGGCAGTTGGCTTATGCGGAAATCTACGTGACGCCAACTTTATGGCCGGACTTCCGCGGGACGCATTTACTCGAAGGCATTGCCGAGTACCAGAAGCGCGAGCGGCGCTACGGCGGGCTGAATCATCCGGGCTGAGTTAAACAGCGCCTGAAAACGCAATTAATGCTGGTGCACTTGCAGTATGCCGAAGGCATACCCTGATACGAATCTTAAGCATTGCGAATCTTTGAGCACTACGAATCTCGTGCAGCGTGGCCTATCTCACTTGCTAAAGCGCATCGCGACCGCGGTCGTCCTGATTCCAATTGTGATGTTGCTGGTGCTGCGCGCCCCCGTGCCGGTAGTGGCCGTGGTGGCAGGCGCAGTGGCCCTGATCACGGTACAAGAATTTCTCAAGCTGACGGAATCTTATGGCGTGCACCCGCTGCGCCTGCCCACCTACATCTTCATAGGCTTGATATTTCTTCTGCTGGCCGCCAATGCAGCGAGTGAAACCCCGCAGCTCTCCACCCTGAAGTTCGTGCTCGGCATGGCATTTGCCTCTGCTCTAGCTCCCTTTATTTTTCTGACCATCGCCATGCGGCGGGCGCAGATGAGCAGTGCATACCCAGCGGCGGCGGCTTCGTCCTTCGCCTTCGCCTACATCGCTCTGCCCATGGCCATGCTGGTGCAGTTGCGCCAGCAGTGGGCGGGAGCGTTCTGGCTGCTCTATCTTCTTCTCGTCGTCTGGGCGGGAGACATCTTCGCCTACTTCGTCGGCCTGCTCCCTCGGACGCCACCTGATGTCGCGCATCAGTCCGAAAAAAACCTGGGAGGGCACAGCAGCTTCGCTGGCCGCGAGCCTGATGGTCGGAATTTTGCTCTTCAATCATGCACTGCAGATCAGTTCATTCCTGCTGCGCGTAGGATTGATTGAACGCCGAGACGGCCTCTTCGGACTAGAAAAGCCGGAGCTATGGCCAATCATCCTGCTGACCATTGCGCTGAACATCGCAGCGCAGCTTGGCGATCTGGTGGAATCACTAATCAAACGCGGCGCCGGAGTGAAAGATTCCGGCGCGATTCTTCCCGGCCACGGTGGCATGCTCGACCGCATCGATGCGCTGCTCTTTGCCGCGCCGGTACTATGGTTCTACGCGGTGGCCGTCTTCCCCCCCAGCCGTCCCTGGTAACGCGTAAAATAAGAACGCGGTTTGAGAAATAGAGAATTCAGTTAGAGAGACCACGCCAGAATCTACCTCGCATGAGACGCATCTCCATCCTCGGCTCCACCGGTTCAATCGGCCGCAGCACGCTAAGCGTGGCCGACTCCTACCCGGACCGCTTCCAAATCGTAGCGTTGGCCGCTGGCGCGAATCTTGACGCCGCCTTCGAACAAGCCCGACGCTGGCATCCGAAACTCATTTCAATAGCCTCAGAATCCGACGCCGATATCCTGCGCGCCCGTCTCAAGCAAGCAGGTCTGAACGAAATCGAAGTCGTCCACGGAACCGCCGGCACAGTAAAAGTCGCGACCCATCCCGACGTCGACTTCGTGGTGAGCGCCATCGTCGGCGTCGCCGGACTTGAAGCCACGTACGAAGCAGCAAAAGCTGGCAAAACCCTCGGCCTTGCCAACAAAGAATGTCTGGTAGCCGCCGGCGAGTTGATCACCGCCGAAGCCCGCCGCCAGGGCAAACCGCTCTTGCCCATCGATAGCGAGCACAATGCCGTCCACCAGTGCCTGCGCGGCGGACGCATGGAGGAAGTCGAACGCATTTGGCTCACCGCTTCCGGCGGCCCGTTCCTGAATACGCCGCGCTCGGAGTTCAGCTCCATTACGGTGGAGCAGGCGCTCAACCATCCCACCTGGAAGATGGGTAAGCGCATTACCATCGACTCCGCCACTCTGATGAACAAGGGCTTCGAGGTGATCGAGGCGTGCAGGTTATTTCACATGCCGCCCTCCAAAGTGGAAGTGATTGTCCATCCCCAATCCACAATTCATTCCATGGTCGAGTTTATCGATGGCAGCATACTTGCTCAATTCTCGGTAACCGATATGCGGCTGCCGATTTTATACGCATTAACATATCCAGAGCGGATTCAGTCAGATATGCGCTTTCCGGTGGGTAACTTGCGGCATCTGGACTTTTGCCCTCCAGACATGAGTAAATTTCCCTGTCTGCGTATCGCGTACGAAGCGGCTGAGGCAGGCGGGGCCAAGACAGTCGCGCTGAACGCAGCCGATGAAGTCGCGGTCGCGGCATTTCTCGAAGGCAGCATCGCTTTCGATGAGATTCCAAAAATCATCGAAGATGCGGTTTCCGCATCTAATTCTGAGAAGCTGGAGTCGATTGCCAAAGTGCTTGAAGCCGACGCCGACGCCCGCCGATATGCTCAACAGCGCGTTTCGGGAATAAAGAAGAAAAGCGGTCGTCCGCAGGCATCTGTCGTCTAGTAGCTGAATCTAACGGGGGAGTTGTTTCGTACTTCTTATATGTCTGATTTCCTCATCTCTGTCGCCGCCGTCGCTGTGGTTCTGGGCTTCATGATTCTGATCCACGAGTTCGGCCACTATGCCGTGGCCAAGTTGCTGGGAGTGCGTGTCGAGGTCTTCTCCATTGGCTTCGGCAAGCGCCTGCTCGGCTTCCGCAAGGGAGACACCGACTACCGCATCAGCGCCATCCCCCTGGGCGGCTACGTGAAGATGAGCGGCGAGAATCCCATGGACGAACGTACCGGTGATCCCGCCGAGTTCATGTCTCACTCCCGCTGGCACCGCTTTCTCATCGCCATTGCCGGCCCGTCCATGAATATTCTGCTGGCCATTTTCCTTCTGACCGGCGTTTACATGGTGCACTACGAGTATCCCGTTTATCTCGACAAGCCCGCCGTCATCGAATACATAAAAACCGACTCCCCTGCCGCGCGCGCCGGCATCCAGGTTGGCGACCGTATCTCCGGAGTCGACGGCATTGCAAACCCCACTTGGGAACAGCTTCAGCCCCGCGAGTGGCTCAGCCCCAACCAGCCGCTTACCGTCACCATCCAGCGCGGCGATCAGACTTTCCAGAAGACCATCGTGCCCCAGGCGGTTACCACATCTGAGATCGGCTCCGCGGGATGGTACCCGGAGCAACCGGTAATCGTCGACCAAATTGAAGCCAACACGCCCGCCGCCGCGGCTGGAATCAAGCAGGGCGACCGCATCGTCGCCATGGATGGCACGCCCCTTCTGGCCATCGAAGCCATGATCGACCGGCTCCAGCAAACTAAAGACAAGCCCGTCGATCTCACCGTGCTTCGCGGCCCCGAGACTCTAAGCTTTCACCTGACCCCAGTGCTCGCATCGACAGAAGATCCGAAACTCAAACGATACCGTCTGGGATTCCTGAACAAGCGCGACACCAAGGTCACCACCTTGTCGTTCGCCGAGGCGCTGAATCTTTCGTTGCAGGAAAATAAAAAATATTCATTGCTGATTCTGGAGCTGGCCAAGAAAATTGCCCAGCGCAAGGTATCGCTGCGCGCGGTTTCCGGCCCCATCGGCATCGCGCAGGATGCCGGCTACGCAGCTCAACAAAAAGGCTGGACTCCGCTCTTAGAGTTGACGGCAGGCATCAGCCTGAACCTCGGCATCATGAACCTGCTTCCCATCCCCATTCTCGATGGCGGCGTAATCCTCTTTCTCCTGATCGAAGGCCTAATGCGCCGCGACGTCAGCCTGCGTATCAAGGAGCGCGTCTACCAGGCAGCGTTCGTTTTCCTCGTGCTCTTCGCCGTAATGGTCATCTACAACGATCTGATGAAGACGTTACCGGGATTGATGGACCGGATGCCGTAAATTGCGGGACGGGTTGATATTTCGAAAGGAGCCGACATCGGCTCCTTTTCTTCTTGATCCTTACCGCGCGCCTTCCACCAAAAACAAATCCGACATTTCTCGCAGGAAGGAATAAGCGTAGGCCTTCCCGTCCGCCGTCATGCGGACATTCAATACCGAGGTCACTCCGGCAGAATCGCTGGGGCCAAGTGTCGTCACCAGTTCCCTTTTCCCCGTGGCGAGATCGAGGCGATAGACTAGCGCCGATGTCTTCTCATCGTGATAAAGATAAGCAGAACGACCGTCCGCTGACCATGTGATCCAAATATCTTCGGGCAACCAACCCGGAATAGTTCGCGGCTCCCCTCCGGCTATCGGATAAAGTAAACCCTGCCCGTTCACATCCCGAGCAAACATCAGTTTTCCATCCGGTGAAACAAGGTGGGACTCGTGGTGATTCCTCTTTACAGAAATCAACGGAG
The DNA here is from genome assembly GCA_963838015.1 of uncultured Acidobacteriaceae bacterium. Classification (GTDB taxonomy): domain Bacteria; phylum Acidobacteriota; class Terriglobia; order Terriglobales; family Acidobacteriaceae; genus Sulfotelmatobacter. The sequence continues at coordinate 876,230 of CAWIPG010000006.1, forward strand.
TGACCCCGCGTGCCGTCCCTCCCGCCACATCCTGGATATACATTCGCCATCCCTTGCCATCGTCGCCCGCAAAATAAATAGCCTTCCCATCAGGCATCCACCCCGTTGAAAGGGCTTCCTGATTTGCGCCCGGGGTCAACTTCTGCAGATCCCCCACTCCCGTCGGCAACAGAACAAAACGAGTCGCACCCACCGTCGAAGAGTCAAACGCCAACACTTTCGTTCCGTCAGGAGAAAGCACGGGGTCGCCCCATTGGCCGAGCTTGATGGCGGAAGATCCGTCCGTTTTTCGCAGAAAGGCCAGGCCGGAGGCGCCCGCCGCCGATCCCCAATCGTCGAATGCAACCTGCGTGCCGTCAGTCGAGAGATCCCTCAAGGTTGCGTAGTCAAGCCAGGAAAGATCTCGTTCTTTGTTATCGCCGGGCCCGCGAAACTGCAGCCCGCTTCTCCACGACTCTTTCGCCAAAAGAATTCGCCCATCTCGCGCTATGTCGTGAAGCCGAAGAATGCCGGGCAACCGGAGAACAATCCGCTCCTTACCATTGAGACCGAGAGCATGAATCGCGTCGGCCCATCCTTCAGTCGTGGTTGCGGCAACCCAGACCTCTTGGCCCGCCGGAGGCCAAGCCAGGCCCTCCACGCTGACATAAACCTCTGAGTGGATCAGTTCCTTTCCGCTTCGGTCCACTGCGATGGCCCACCCCGCATCGCCGTCGGCAGCCACCAATTCCACGAATGCCACAGACTTAGCGTCTGGCGCAATGCGTAGATATCCGAGGGGATGGTAACTCTCGTAGACCATTTTTCCCCGTGGGAATTCCACACGGTATTGCCCTCCCGCCTGGCGGATCACACCCATCTCGCTTCCGTCAGCGGTCCAGTCGGCAGCCAGCACATTCTCCTCAACTTCCCGTGGCGATCCGCCGGATACCGGCAGCAGCCCCAGAGTTCCCTGGCAAATCCCGATGTATCGATCGTTGCAGCCAACGGAAATGGCGAACTCTGAAGAAGAAACCGCAAACAATGTGGAGTTGGTCAAATTCAATGGCCGGGATTCCGGGCTGTCCGGCAAAGTCGAATACAGTTGGACCGGCTGCCCATTCCAACTCGCGCTGTAATAAATCGAGCGCCCGTCATGCGCAAAGCGCGCGGCGTAGACCAGCCCCCGATCAAATGTCAGTTGATGATAAGAAAGCGGAGCCACAGCGCCCGTTCGCCGGCCGAGCATCCAACTTCCGGCAGCCACAAGTGCAAGCAGAAGCAGACCCGCCGCCAGTTGTAGTATCCGCACACGCGGGTGGTGTTTCTGTTCGGTCGCCACTGCGGCCGCCGCCCCGCTCACAGCGCTCGACGAAGAGATCCCCGAAAGCCCTTCCAGATTAAAAGCCAGGTCCCGCGCCGATTGAAATCGTTGCAGCGGCTTTTTCTCCAGGCACCGCCGGACAATTCGTTCCAGCGCTGGCGAGATCGGCTTTTCTGTCAGGCTCAGTTCCGCGGGCTCTTCCTTCAGGATCGCGGTCATGGTTTCAGCCGAAGTATCCCGCCGGAAAGCGCGCTGGCCGCTAAGCATCTCGTACAGAATCGTTCCCAGCGCAAAAATATCCGAGCGCGCATCCGCAGGCTCGCCCCTCACCTGCTCGGGAGACATGTATCCGACGGTCCCTAAAACCACTCCCGCGGAGGTTGGCACCGCTTCCATCGTGACGCCTTCGTCCGCAGCCGCTTCCGGTCTCGCCAGCTTCGCCAAACCGAAATCCAGAATCTTCACTCGGCCATCGCGAGTGACGAAAATATTTTCCGGCTTCAGGTCGCGATGAATAATGCCCTTCTCATGCGCGGCCGCCAGCCCCTGCGCGATTTCCGTGCCGTACTCGACTGCGCGCCGCAGCGGCAGAGCGCCGCCGCTCAATTCCTGTCGCAGCGATTGCCCTTCCAGACACTCTGAAACCAAGTATGGGACGCCATCCTGTGTGCCGATGTCATGAATCGACAGAATGTTGGGATGATTCAGAGCAGCAACCGCGCGCGCTTCGGTCTCAAATCGCCGCAACCGTTCAGCATCGCGCGCCAGTGCTTCCGGCAGAACTTTTATCGCCACATCGCGGCCAAGCCGCGTATCGGTTGCCCGGTAAACTTCCCCCATGCCGCCTGCGCCAAGAGAGGAGACAATTTCATAAGGCCCGATTTTTGTGCCAGAAGTGAGTGCCATAAGGTCGCGCAATTATATAGCGTAGTCTATTTAGCAGCGCCAACTGACGTTCTGGGACACCGCCAATTTCCACACCTTCATTGACTTGCCCAAGCTCCGGTCCTAAGATTTCAGCCCAATGATTGGCGAGACCATCTCGCATTACCGCGTCGTCGAAAAGCTGGGCGGCGGCGGGATGGGTGTGGTCTATAAAGCCGAGGACACCGACCTTGGGCGCTTCGTCGCTCTGAAGTTCCTTCCTGACAACGTTTCCCAGAATGCGCAGGCCCTCGATCGCTTCCGCCGGGAAGCTCGTGCCGCCTCTGCGCTCAACCACCCCAACATCTGCACGATCTATGAGATCGGCCATGAGGACAACCTCCAGTTCATCGCCATGGAGTTTTTGCCGGGCGCGACTTTAAAGCATCGCATTGCCGGCCGTCCACTGGAAATGGAGGTTTTGCTGCCGCTGGCCATTGAAATCGCCGACGGACTCAATGCCGCCCACGCTGCCGGAATCATTCACCGCGACGTCAAGCCGGCAAACATCTTTGTCACTCAGTCCGGTCATGCCAAGATCCTCGACTTCGGACTGGCCAATATCCTGGCGAAACCCGTCTCGTCAGGAAGCGATTCGTTAACCATTTCGCTCGATTCCGACGCTTCGCAACTCACGAGCGAGGGCGCCTTGTTGGGTACAGTGGCTTATATGTCGCCGGAACAGGTGCGAGCCAAGGAACTAGATGCGCGAACCGATTTGTTCTCTTACGGAGCGGTGCTGTACGAGATGGCAACCGGCAAGCCGCCGTTTGATGGAACAAGCGCTGGGGAAATATGCGGCGCTATTCTTCACGAGCAACCGATCCCTCCATCGCAGATCAATGCACAGGTGCCGCAGCCTCTGGAAGCAGTAATTCTCAAGGCGCTGGAGAAGGACTGTAATCTGCGCTACCAGCACGCCGCCGACATACGTTCGGATCTACAGCGCGTGAAGCGCGACACAGATTCGGCAAGCGTAACAGCCGCTCAGAAGCTGAGCGGAGCGAAAACCACTCCGCGTCCTCGTCCGGGCATCCGCAACGGGATGATCATGGCAACTGCGTTTGTGGTCCTGAGCGCAATCGGCATCGGAATTTACAAGTACCACTCCCAATCGACTCTGCCCGCGAATGGCCGCGCACCACTGTACGTCGCGGAGTTTGCCAATGCCACCGGTGACGCTGTCTTCGACGATGTGCTGCGCTACATAGTCGGCAATGAATTGAATCGTTCCCCAGCGGTTCAAGTTGTAGATTCCGACGTCGACGACATTGTGCATTTGTTGCAGAGCGCAGGAAAGAGTCCGGATGAACGCCTCACTGCCGAACTCGCCAGGCAACTGTGCGAGCGCGATCAGGGGAGATTTTTCACGGATGGAGAAATCAAGCCACAGGGCAACGGTTATGTGCTCGATCTCTCCGTGCTGGAATGCGGCTCAGACCGGATTGTGTCCCAACGAAATGGTGAAGCCAAGGACAAAGACGGCGTGATGCTTGCTGTGAGTCAGATGACTGCGGCCATCCGCATGCAACTTTCCCGCAGTTCCCCCAACTCTGCCGGTAACACTCCGGCGACTTTACCTACCTCTTCCTTGGCAGCCCTCAAGGCTTATCTAATGGGCGATAACCTCTACGAAACCCAGCTCAAGCAGAGCGCGGCGATGCTCCGCCGTGCGATCGAGATCGATCCCAACTTTGCAGATGCATGGAACTTCCTGGCGCATGCGGACTACAACCTGCACGAAATGAAGCGAGCCGCGGACGACCTCAGGCACGCCTTCGCCTTACGCGGAAAACTCCCCGACAACGAAAGAGCGAGCATTGAAGCGCGTTATTACCTGGATGTTACGGGAGAGCGGTATAAAGCGGTTGAAGTTTTGCAAATCTCGGAAAAACTACAGCCAAACGAATTTGCAGTCCACAATTTGCTGGGGCTGAACTATGAAGACCTCGGTTTGTACGAAAGAGCAAGCGATGAGCTTCGCAAGAACGTGGACCTTTTCCCCACCTTTCCGCATGCAATCACCAATCTTTCTTTCGTCCTGCGCGCACAAGGCCGCTACGACGAAGCAGCAGCCCTCCTCCGGCACATTCCCGCGGATAAGGCGATAGGTTTCCATGAACACCGAGAGCGCTACTATGTCGCAATGCTCCGGTCCGATCAAGCGACGCTCGAAAAAGAGCGAGATTGGATCGAACAGGACGCGGACGAGCCTTCCGCGATTTCATTTTTGGTGACGATCGACCTTCACGACGGCCGGCTGGAGAGCGCCCGTCAACGGGCGAGACACGGTGTGAACATATCGGTGGGCTCTGGCATGTCGGAGGCCGCGGCTGACATGCTGCTCGACCTAGCACGAGGCGAAGCTGTATACGGTGAAGGTTCTGCCGCAACGCAAACCCTCAGCCAGGCGCTGCAGTTATCCGATTCAAAGGAAACCAAACAACTGGCAGCCAGGGTCATGGTTCTCAACGGCCAGGAACGCGAAGCCCAGAAGATCATCCATGACCTGCTTCACGAATATCCCGTTGATACATTTCTGAACGAATTGGATGCTCCTCTTACTCTCGCAGCTTCCCAGTTAAGTCTTAGACAAGCTGAGCCCGCCTTGCGCACTCTTGATCGAATAAAGCCTTTCGAGTTCGGCGCGGTGGCCGGGTATCTTCCAAACTACCTTTGTGCGTTGGTTTACCTTCGCCTCCGCCGCCCTGCAGACGCCGCCGGGGAATTCGGCGCGATTCTGGCGCATCGCGGAGTATCGCCTTTGAGCCCGATCCTGCCAGTGTCGCTGTTGGGACTGGCACGTGCGTATGCAATGCAGAAGGACGTTGTCAAAAGTCGCGCCGCCTACGAGGCCCTTTTCGCAGCGTGGAAAAATGCCGACCCCGACCTCGCCATTCTGAAGCAAGCCAAAGCCGAGTACGCGAAGCTGCAATAGGCTTGCCGGGTCTATGCTTGTGAGATACAATGTATCTCAGCGAGGGAATATGGCCGCCACTGAAATGGTTCATGTTCGAGTGGAAAAACGCATCAAGGCCCAGGCTGTAAAAACCTTGGCCGCCATGGGATTGTCCGTATCGGACGCGGTGCGCGTACTACTGACGCGAGTGGCCGTGGAGAAGGCGCTGCCTTTCGAAGTAAGAGTGCCCAATGCTACGACCGCTGCGGCGATGCAGGAAGCACGAAAGGGAAGCTTGGCCTCGTTCAAAAGTGTCTCCGACCTGATGAGCGACTTGAATGCGGAAGATTGAGCTCACTAGCGTGTTTCGCCGTGACTTCAAACGCGAGAAATGCGGACAACATCGGCGCGACATTGACTCCCTGGTTTCTGACGTCGTCTCTCTCCTAGCTGAAGACAAGCCCCTTTCGGATAAGAATCGCGACCACCGTCTCTCTGGACAGTGGGATGATCATCGCGAATGCCACCTCAAGCCTGATTTGTTATTGGTCTACCGCAAGCCGGATGCTCTGGTTCTGCAACTTGTTCGACTGGGTTCGCATAGCGAACTCTTTGGCTAGCGACAATGTTCCGTTCCATCTGGCCGCGACGCATCTGTAAGATAGCGAGTTCCAGCATGATAAAATAGGGTTTCCTATGTCCACGATTCCCCGCCGCAAAACCCTAACCGCCATAGTCGGTAACGTCCGCGTCGGCTCCGATGCACCCATCGTGGTGCAGTCGATGACCAACACTGATACTGCGGATATTCTCGCCACCGTGCAGCAGTGTGCCGCGCTCGCCCGCGCCGGTTCTGAGCTGGTCCGCGTCACGGTCAACAACGAAGAAGCCGCAGCCGCCGTCCCCCGCATCGTCGATCTGCTCGACCGGCAGGGCATCCGCGTGCCCATCATCGGCGACTTCCACTACAACGGCCACGTTCTGCTCACAAAGTATCCCGAGTGCGCGCGCGATCTCGCCAAGTACCGCATCAACCCCGGCAATGCCAGCATCGGCAAGACCGGCGATTCCAACTTCCGCACTATGATCGAAGTCGCCGTGAAGTATCAGAAGCCGGTGCGCATCGGCGTGAATTGGGGCTCGCTCGATTCCGCCCTGCTCACAAAAATGATGGACGAAAACTCCGCGCTGGCCGAACCCAAAGACGCCCGCGAAGTGACGATGGAAGCGATGGTCGTGAGCGCGCTGAACTCCGCCGCGCTCGCAGAAAAATACGGTCTGCGCCCCGATCAAATTATTCTCAGCGCAAAAGTCAGCGGCGTGCAGGATTTAATCGACGTCTACCGCGCACTCGCCGCCCGCTGCAATTACCCGCTGCACCTCGGCCTTACCGAAGCGGGCATGGGAGCAAAAGGTGTAGTGGCATCGGCTGCTGCCATGGGCGTAGTTTTGCAGGAAGGCATCGGCGACACGATTCGCGTCTCGCTCACTCCCGCCCCCGGCGGTGACCGCACCGAAGAAGTCCGCGTCGCGCAACAAATCCTGCAATCAATGGGCATTCGCAGCTTCACCCCGCAAGTCACCGCCTGCCCCGGCTGCGGACGCACCACCAGCACCTTCTTCCAGGAAATGGCTGAGCAGATTCAGACCTACCTGCGCGAGCAAATGCCCACCTGGAAAGGCCGCTACGTAGGCGTAGAAGAGATGAAGCTTGCCGTGATGGGCTGCGTAGTCAACGGCCCCGGCGAATCCAAACACGCGAGCATCGGCATCTCCCTGCCCGGAACATTCGAGGAACCCAAAGCTCCCGTCTACGTAGATGGACGCCTCTTCACCACGCTCAAAGGCGACCGCATCGTACCCGAATTCATCCAGATCCTCGACGAATACGTCGACTCCCACTACGCCGCACGAGAACAAAAGAAGGAAGCACAAAAAGAAGAACTAGCCGCGAAGAACTAATCGTTAGGTATTCTCCTGGCTGGTTGAAGAGAAGGGTTCGTATCAGGGTATGCCTTCAGGCATACCGCAACGCCGTTTTATCAATGCCGCCTTTAGGCACTGCCCACGCTGAACCTATTTCCTCGCGATAATCTAGCACCAGAGCCCTAACCACCAGCCCCCGCCTACTGCCCAGCCAACAAGAAGATCGGATTCTGCAGCGCCGTTCCGCTGCTAGCTGCCGGCGCGGTAAGCAAATCCGTGATCAGCGTATCAGGAGGAATCCCAGCCCCCGAGTCGTTCGCATTGTTGCCGTTGGTAACAATGTCGGCGACCGCCCCCGCATCGCACATGCTCACATAAACGTGGCTTCCGTCCGCCGCAGCCGTGGTAAACACCCGGAAGCGGGTCTGCGTCGGGGACGGCGTGTACAGCGTACCCGGAGGCGTATTGCACGATGCAACCTGCGGCACCGCGGTTTGTCCCGATAGAAACGGCCAACTCTGCGTGCACGGGTTGCTCACCGTCACCGTGCATGCCGGCGGCGGAGCAAGCAAGTTCAGCGTGGGCGCGTTCGGATACTGCAACGTGAAAGTGCTGGCATTAAAAACCGTGATAGCCGGGATCACACAGGAACCGCTCACGCCGCTCCCAGCCGCACACGACGTAGTCGACTGATAACTGGCAACGTAAAATCGGCTGCCATCGGGCAATGACGTTACCGAAACTGGAGTGCATCCGTTCGGGCATGCCGCCGATCCCGACGTGAACGGAATCGTCGTCAACAGCAACGGAGTATCGCCCGCCCCGCCAGTATCGGCGAAAACATAAATCATGCTGGTCACGGGGTTCACCACATAGAGACGGTTGAGAATGGGATCCAGGTAAATGAAGTTGGCCCCGCTGGCCCCGCCGCCCATGCTAATACTGCTCGAAACCGTATCCGTGGCGATGTCGATCGTCACCAGCGTCCCATCTCCCTGCGTGACCACATAAACCTTCTGGTTGTCGCCCCGCGCGACCACCCACACGGGCGTCACGCCGGTAAAACCGGTGAGCGTGTTCAGCGAAAGATCAGCCCCATTCACGCTGCTGACCGAGTTATCCCCTTCATTGGCCACGTAGATTTTCAGAGCATTCGGCATCTCGGCCATGCTAACCGGGTGCGCGCCCACGGTCGTGCTGGCCGTAACGATATTCGACGAAGTGTTAATAACCGAAACCGAATTCGAATTGTAATTAGCCACAAACATCGCGTTGCTCTGCGTACTGTTCAGAAAGACCGGCTGCGGAGGAACCGATGCGGTTCCTCCGGTTGTCGGCGCAAGGCCGGCGACCGGATTCACGTATTGGACGATCGGTCCGCTGATGCTCGCAAGCGAAAACGTGCCGTTATACGCCTCGGGATTACACGCCGGCACCGAGGTCTCATAGCAGTTGGGAATGAGCACGTTCGCAATCGTGATTGCATATCCTGCTGTGACATTGCTCAAAGGCGCGCTCAGCGTGGCGGTCACCAGATTCCCTGCCTCGCTAATGGCCGTAACTGTGGCCGTTTGATTCGGCAAACTGGGCACCGGGATGGTGATCACTGCGCCCAATCCGCTCGCCAGCCGCGATTGAAAAACGGGGGTAAAGGACGAAACCACATCGAGCCCGCCTGAATAAACACTGCTCGCGCTGGACACAAACACGTTGGAATCGTTGGGAAGAATCGCGGCGCTGGTCAGATTGATGCCAAGGTTGGGCGCCGAAGGATCAGCCGTAGGAGTTTCCCCAATGACGGTATCTCCAGACACGTCAATCTGCATCGCTCCACCAGGGTAATGAAACGCATTGGCGTTGAAGCTGAATACTGTGTGGAAGTTGTCCGGAGTCGGAGCCACTTCCACCGGGCATCCCGGAATCCCTCCCCCAGCCGAGCACGGAATCACCACCGGACGGTAAACTTGCCCGCACGCGCCCCACAACAGCACTGAAGCTACCATCGCCGCCAATCGGCCCACACGTCGAAAACTCATCTGCACCCCAACAAGGAGATTTTCTGGTTACATCTGTGAGGAATTCAACATTCTAACGGCTGTCCACCGTCTGCGCCAGTGGGTGCAGGCTTCAGCTGTCGGGCTTCGGCTGCTCACCTTATTCTGGGATGCGGCAGCGGCGGGGCAAGTTGGATGCCCATAAGGATTACGTGTGCTCGCTCAATTTTCGAAACGCTCGGGAAGGCACGACTACGGAGGCTGCGGAAAAACTCGATGTTGCGCTTGATTTTGGGTCGCGCAGCGCTTTCAGCGCTGCGATCAACGAGTCATTTCAGAATCGGCTTTAGCCACTGGGGTCAGCAATCTGGCACAAAACCACTTCAGTCGTGCCGCTAAGTCATTTTAAAATGCGACCCACTTTCACCGCCCCCGCCGAGTTCTCCCACCAGCCGCAGCCGCCGGCTCTTCTGTGTTAGCCGCAGCAGCAGGTTTCTTCCTGCCTTCCATCTGCGCCAGGCTCTGCTTCAAAGCCGCCATCAGATCCACCACCGGAGCCAGCTTCTTCGGTTTCTCGACTGCCGCCACTTCCCCGCCCTCGAGTTTGGTCTCAATCAGCTTCTTCAGATTTTCCTGAAAGCTGTCTTTATACTTCTCCGGATCCCATTCATCGGCCAGCGCCTCAATAAGCTGGTGTGCCACTTTTACTTCCGCATCTTTCAACTCGACATCCGGAGCTCCAAAGCCTTCCACCTTCTTCACTTCCTCAGCGTAGTACATAGTGTGCAGCATCAGGCCGCCTTCATGCGGCCGCAGAAACACCGTGTACTCGCGGTTATGCATCGTGATCTTCGCGATAGCCACATACTCACTCTCTTCCAGAGCCTTGGTCAGCAGCGCGTAAGGCCGCCGCCCAGCCTCCTCCGGCAGCATGTAATACGACGATTCGAAATACACCGGATCAACATCGCCCGCTTTCACGAATTCAAGAATCTCCATGGTCTTCGCCGTCTGCGGCTCGATCTTCTTGATTTCTTCCGGCTCAATGATTATGTATTCATCCTTGCGGAACTCATAGCCCTTCACGATGTCCGCCCGATCCACAACAACGCCTTCCGCAAGACAAATGTATTGCTGCTTGAGCCGCGACTTGTCCGTGCGATGCAGCATGTTGAAGGAAATACCAGAACTGCGCGCCCCCGAAAACAAGCGCACCGGCATCGAGATAAGCCCGAAAGTTAAATGCCCCGACCAAACCGAAGCTGCCATAATCCCTCTTTCGCGTGCTTGTCATCCTGAGGAAGCGGAGTCTCTCGCGAAGCGGGAGACTCCCGACGAAGAACCTATGTATTTCTGCCGGTCCCACCACCGGACCTTAAGGATGCTATAGCATACCGACTAACCTGCCTAGAACTGCGAGTTTAGCCCATAAACCATCCTTTGGATGCACAAATCTTGGAGCACGAGGAACCGAAATGCGAAGCCAGAGGAAATGGGGTCTGGCACGGATAAGCCCTAGGGGTTGTAGTTAGCAGGAAGGTTCCGGCCCCAGCGGACAACAGCGAAGTTCAAGGCCGCGCAGCACGTCCAAGTATAGTGCTAAAATAGGTGTTTAGGTGTTTAGATGTTTAAGTGTTTATCGATCTAGCCACATAGGTGCATTAATGGAAGAAGCCGTTCGCTGGAACATCAAGGTTTCGAAGGAGACGGATCTAACTCTCCGCACATTCCTGGGCGCGCAAGGTGCCAGGAAGGGCGATCTCTCTAAATTCATCGAAGAAGCCGTACGCTGGCGAGTATTTAACCTCACCGTGCAAGATATCCGGAAGCGCAACGCCGATGCCGATCCGGACGAATTGCAGCGCATCATTGATGAAGCCGTGCGCGAGGTTCGCACCGAACGCTATGCCAGGAAAAAGACTGAAAAACGCTGATGCGCGTGGTGCTTGATACCAATATTCTGATCTCCGCTCTGATGGTTCGAACGGGAAATCCCGCCGCGATCTATCGTGCCTGGCAGCAGCGACTATTCACCCTGCTGACCTGCGCGGAGTATCTCGATGAGTTGCGCCTCACGCTGCGCAAGCCAGCGATCTCTGAACGTATCAAACCGTACAAGGCTGGTGGTCTGGTGAACGAGATTATAAAGCTGGCCGAAAGCATCGAGTCGATGCCGCATGTTCGCCGCTCTCCCGATCCCACTGACGATTTTCTGCTGGCTTTGTCCGAAGCGGGTAGGGCCGACTATCTGGTGACAGGAGACAAGCGCGGATTGCTAAACCTGGAACATCACAAGAACACACGGATCGTTACCGCGCACGCATTCGCCGCTTTGTTGACCCCGGAGACCCCATGACCGACCTGCGCTATCCCATCGGCAAGTTCAAATACGACGGCCCGCCCACCCCCGAACAGCAACAAGAATTTCTCCACCAAATCGAGCAAACGCCAGCCAACCTCCGCGCCGCAATCCAAGGACTTTCGCAAACTCAACTCGACACGCCCTACCGTCCCGAGGGCTGGACCGTGCGCCAGGTCACGCATCACGTCCCCGACAGCCATCTCAACGCCTACGTCCGCACCAAGCTCGCCCTCACCGAGGATGACCCAACCATCAAGCCCTACGCTGAAGACCGCTGGGCGCGACTCGCCGACACGCAAGCCACTCCCGTGGAAGTCTCACTGGCACTGCTCGATTCCCTGCACGATCGCTGGATTCGCCTGCTGCGTTCGCTTCAGCCCGAAGACTGGAAGCGCACCTTCCGCCATCCCGATCTAGGCCCCATGACTCTGGAGAAAAATCTCGGGCTCTACGCCTGGCACGGACGCCATCACGTAGCCCACATCACCAGTCTGCGCGAGAGAAGCGGCTGGTAGAGCCAGGCTTCGGCTATCGGGCTTCGGGCTTCAGCTACCGCGCTTCAGCGACGTTGTCATCCTGAGCGCAGCCGTTTTTCAGGCGGAGCGAAGGATCTCAATCTTAACTGGCCCAAAGCGTAAGCCAAACTGCACAGTTACCAAAACATACTCTTGGTTTAGCCGAAGCCCGAAGCCTGAAAGCCGAAGGCCGCCTCAGCTCATCCCCAACTTCCACAACAAATAGCTGCAAGCCTCCCGCAACACCGCATACCCACGCTGCACCACGCTGTGCGGACGCGAATCCGGCCGCGGCGAAACATACACCGGTCCCACCCCTTCATGCTCCAACAATTTCTTAATGCGAAACACATGATATGCATCGCTGACCGCAACGCAGCTGCGCAGTCCATTGGCTCTCATGATTACAGCCACGCGCACCGCCGATTGAGCGGTGTCGGAACCTTGAGTCTCGGCAATAAGATTTCGTTCAGGAATTCCGCGATGCTCCAGGTAGTCGCGGCCCACGCCGCCTTCGCTGAAGCTGGGATCAGCCGCAGCCCCACCGGTAGTAATAACAACCGGAGCCAGCCCGCGCTGAAAAAGATCGAATGCATGGTCGAGCCGCGCCCGCAGCACCGGCGAAGGCCGCCCGGAATACTCAGCCGCACCGAATACAACGATCACATCCGCGGCATGCAGATCCTGCCGCGAGCCTGCCCGCGCAATGCACACCCCGGTCCACGCAAGAAACGCCGCCAGCGCAACCAGCACCAGCGCCTCCAGCCGCAGCAGCCAGCCACGTTGCGGATGCCGGTTACCAGAATCGTCGTTCATCCTTTGGCAAAAAAAGTGGAGATTTCGTCGGCGGGGATCGCGCCCACCCGGATAATGCGCCAGCGTTCCCCTTCGTCGGTCAGGTCGATGATGGTAGAAGCAACGTCGCGCGGCGAAGTCCCACCATCCACGATGATGCTGATGCGGCCTTCGAGCTGGTCGCGCACCTGCTCGGCGCTAGTGCACTCGGTAGCGCCGCTCAGATTAGCGGACGTGGCCGTAATCGGAATCGCCGCGGCCGTCACCACCGCCAAGGGAATCTTCGCATTCGGCACGCGTAGCGCAACGTTGCCGGTATTGGCCGTCACCTTCAGCGGCAAGCGCGATCCCGCCTTAACGATCAAAGTCAGCGGTCCCGGCCAGTATTTACGCGCCAGCGCGTAAAATTCCTCCGACAAAGACTTGGCCATCTCCTCCGCCTGATCCACGCTTTCGATCAGCAACGACAGCGGCTTATGCCGCGAGCGGGTCTTGATGTCATACACGCGATCGACCGCGCGCAGGTTAAACGGATCGGCCGCCAGCCCATAGAACGTATCGGTCGGCATGCCCAGCACTTCGCCGGCTCGAATCTGGTCGGCGGCATACTTGATCAATGAAATCTCAGGGGTCTCACTACTAATTTTTACGATCTCGGCGCGCACAGCCATCCCTTCCCAACTGCTTCGCTCAGAGTATTTTGCCGTGGAACCTAATCATAATACGGCAAAGGGCTCAAGGCAGTGGTTGCATTATCGTTCATTATACATTCCCCGTGCGTAACCCAATGAGTTATAACTTGGCTCAGATTAGTCCAGTTACGGTGCATATGGATCCGACAATTTCCAAAGGGGTCCGACGTTGTCGGCAGAGCCTTACAGATGTGCGCCAATCATGAAGAAAAGAAAGCGGAACAACTCCGCAGTGTCAACCAGAAGTTGGAGCTTGAACACCGTGGTTGCCGTCTTCGGACTGGTCGCATCGGGAATATTCAGTGTTCTGAGCCGGGTCGCGCCGTAGCATCGGTGCTCTGCATGGCCTCTTCGTCCAAGACTTGGCAAAAGCCGCGGAGATACCCTGAACGTGCCAGGCACAGACTTGTGCTGCTGACGGCTGGATCTGAGCCTCACCGGCCTTCTCATCGTCGGGGGCAGCACCGCGCGTGTTCAGTCCTACTCCTACGCCGCCATAGTCCCACGAACGGCACTCCTACTTCGCGGCGGTCACGTCTCCAGAGATGATTCGGAACGTCGCATCGCAATCGACTCGTGCCTGTATCCCCCTCTGCTGGACGAAGTTGGTTTTACCTGGCAGCTCGCTGGTTCACGGAATTGCGAAGCGGAGCGGCATAAAAGTGAAGCTTGCCGGGGAAGGAAGAATTGGTGGAACCGGCAGTTCAAGGGAACGTGGCTTGGGGAAGCCCGATGGTCTCGGAAATAAAATCACTTCGGCCTGCGTGGATAGCGCGAACGTGTCAACGACTTAGATGGTAATTGTTGAAATTCAGTCTGGTGGTGAGGGTACGGCCATTACCGTCTCGATTCCATTGGATATGTCGGACGCTCGGACTAGCGCTCGGAAAGAATTGGCTTCCTAAACCGCGACAGGCTGCTTATGATCACGGCTCGCAGTTGATGGTTAATCGCCACTACACTCATTGACCCGATCCGCCTTCATGAAAACACCTTCAGAAACCGCTCTCAGCCCCCATCATCGCCTTCGCCGCATCGAAGGCCGCCATAACCCGCTGGTCAAACGACTGCGTGAAGCCTTCTCGCGCGCCGAGCTCACCGAAACTGGAGACTGCGCCATCGAAGGCCTGCGCATTCTCGAAGAAGCCATCCGCAGCGGCCTGCGCTTCAGCGCTGTCTTCTTTCGTGAATCCGCGCAGGACCGCGCCGAGCGCCTGCTTCCGCAAATCGGAGCCCAGGTCGAAACCCTCCTGCTCCCCGACAAATTATTCGACAGCCTCGTGCCCAGCGAATCGCCGCAAGGCGTGGCCGCGCTGGTGCGCCTCAAGGAATTCTCGCTCGACGATGTAATGGAAAAAGAACGCCTGCAGGTAGGTCCAATCGTAATCCTGGCCGGATTGCAGGACCCTGGCAACCTCGGCACAATCCTGCGTTCATCCGAAGCCTTCGGCAGCGCGGGCGTAATTCTCGGCGAGGGCACCGTCAGCCCCTTCAACTCAAAAGTTGTCCGCGCCTCCGCAGGATCAGTCTTCCGCCTGCCCATCATTCATGGCCAATCGCACGGACAAGCTCACGCACTCGCTAAATCCGCCGCAGCAAAGCTCGAAGAAGTCTCCGAGAAGTTGAAAGCCCAAGGCGTCCGCCTGATCGCAACTTCCTCGCACAAAGGCACGCCGCTCGATCAAGCCGACCTGAAAGGCCCCGCCGCAATCTTCTTCGGCAACGAAGGCTCCGGCCTGCCCCGCGACCTGATGGCCAAAATGGATGAATCCATCGCCATCCCCCACACCGTCCAAGTAGAATCGCTAAACGCCGGCGTAGCCGCCAGCATCGTACTGTACGAAGCCGCGCGGCAAAGAAAGTAAGACAAAGAAATTAAGAGCATGTCAACCACAGAGTCACAGAGACACAGAGAAACCCCAAAGAAATGTTTCGCTTTTCTCCGTGCCTCCGTGTCTCCGTGGTGAAAAAGTTTTATGGGACTCTTCCAGCCCATCCCCGACGCCGCCAGCACCACCGACCGCACCCGACCCCTAGCCGATCGCATGCGTCCGCGCACGCTCGAGGAATACGCCGGCCAGGAACATTTAATCGGCCCCGGCAAACCCCTCCGCACGCAGATCGAGCGCGATGACACCGGTTCCCTCATCTTCTGGGGCCCGCCCGGCACCGGCAAAACCACACTCGCGAAAATCATCGCTAGTATGACCAAGGCCGAGTTCATCGAATTCTCCGCCGTACTCGCTGGAATCAAAGAAATCAAGCAGGTCATGGCCGACGCCGAACGTGCCCGCCAGTATGGCACCCGCACCATCGTCTTCATCGACGAAATTCACCGCTTCAACAAAGCGCAACAAGACGCATTTCTTCCCCACGTAGAAAAAGGCAACATCCGCCTGATCGGCGCCACCACCGAGAATCCGTCCTTCGAAATCAACGGCGCATTGCTCTCCCGCACCCGCGTCTACGTATTGAAGCCGCTAACCGAAGACCAGATCGTGCAACTCCTAAGGCGCGCTCTAACCGACGAAGAACGCGGTCTGGGCACAATGAAGGTAAGCGCCTCCGACGACGTTCTGAAGAAAATTGCCAGCTACACCAGCGGAGACGCCCGCAGCGCCTACAACGTCCTCGAAGTCGCCGCCGGACTCGCACAACAATCCGGAACGCCTGCTGAAATCACTGACGACATCGTCCGCGACGCCCTGCAGAAACGCATCCTCCTCTACGACAAAACCGGCGAAGAACATTACAACCTGATCTCCGCCCTGCACAAGTCCGTCCGCAATAGCGATCCCGACGCCGCCCTCTACTGGCTCGGCCGCATGCTCGAAGCCGGCGAAGATCCGCTCTATGTCGCACGCCGCGTGGTGCGCATGGCCGTCGAAGATATCGGCCTCGCCGATCCCAACGCGCTTTCTCTCTGCATGGCCGCGCGCGACGCCGTTGATTTCATCGGCATGCCCGAAGGCAATCTCGCCCTGGCGCAAGCCGTCGTCTATCTCTCGGTCGCCCCCAAGTCGAACGCGCTTTACACCGCCTACGGTGCCGTCCAACAGGATGTCGAACAGACCGCCGCCGAATCCGTCCCTCTGCACCTGCGAAACGCGCCCACCAGCCTGATGAAAGGCCTCGGCTATGGCAAAGATTATCAATACGCCCACGATGTCGAAGGCAAAGTCGCCAACATGCAATGCCTGCCCGATAATCTGCGCGACCGCATCTACTACCGCCCCACCAATGAAGGCATCGAGAAGCGCATCCGCGATCGCATGGAAGAAATCAAAAAACTGCGGACTTCATCAGGCGGGAAGCCCACACCCACCAAAGAATCTTAGCCACTCCACGCGGCATCGAATAAAACATCGCGGTGGCCCAGTTTGATTGTCATCCTGAACAAGCGTTTTTTGCGCAGTGAAGGATCTGGGCGAGCCGCGCGAAGCGTCGCGTTCTTTGCGACGCAATAATCGCGCGTTTGGCTCGCTTCCTTTATCAAACTGCCGCTATCAAACATTGTGGCGCCCCGCCAAGACCCGCAAGGAGATCTAAATCCTATGGCCACGTTTCCCCAATCCCTGATCCCCGATCCCTCTCCCATTCGCCCCTTGCTCACCGATCAAGTGGAAGAGCTGCAAAAACTGCAGAAAGCCGCCCAGAAGATCACCTCGATCCTCGATCTCGATCAGCTCATCGAGAACATCGTGAACGACGTAGCCCGTTCCTTCGGCTGTCTGGAAGCCAGCATCTACCTGCACGACGAAGCGCGCGGAGAGATGGTGCTCACCGGCGTCCACGGCTGCAGCCTCAACCACAAGGGTCTTCGTTTGAAGATCGGCAAGGAAGGCATGGTCGGCTACGTCGCTTCCACCGGCCAGATGCGCTATGCGCCCGACGTGCGCAAAGACGATTACTACATTGGCTGCGAGGAAGATACGCTCTCCGAAGTGGCGATCCCACTCCACGTCGGCCAATGCCTCATCGGAGTCTTCACCGCGTCCCACCCCGAACTCGACGCGTTTCCTCGCCAGCAGTTGAGAATTCTTCAAGCCCTCTGCGATCATGTTGCTGTCGCGGTGAACAACGCCCGCCGCTTCCAATCCGAGCGTGCCGAGCGCGAAACCATGAGCCGCGAAGCTCAAGAAGCCCGCCTCATGCAACAAGCATTGTTGCCAAAGAGCTCGCCCTACATACCCGGCTTTGTAATTTCCGGCCTTAGCGTCCCTGTCAGTGCCGTGGGCGGCGATTGGTACGACTTCATCGCCTTTCCCGACGGCCGCTGGGGCTTGGTGCTTGCCGACGTTTCAGGAAAAGGCACAGCCGCCGCGCTGCTAATGTCCGCAACGCGCGGCATGCTGCGCTCCCTGGCCGAAGCCTGCTGCACTCCCGGCGAGGTACTAACCAAGCTGAATCGTTTGTTAGTAGAGGACTTTCCCGCAGGCAAGTTCGTCACGCTGGTTTATGCCGTGCTCGATCCGGCGCTTCGCACCCTGACCTTTGCCAACGCCGGACATTTGCATCCGCTCTTCATCGACGCCAACGGCGCGCAATTCCTCGACACCGAGCGTGGCCTGCCGCTAGGCTTGAGCTGCGGCGATTATTCCGAAACTACCGTATCTCTATCCCCCGGCTCGCGCCTGGTCTTCTACAGCGACGGCATCACCGAAGCGGAAAACGCAGACGACCAGGAATATGGTCTTGAACGCCTAGCCCAGCATGCAGCCACCGCCGATGCCTCTGCCGTCAGCATCGTAGACGATGTTCGCGCCTACGCCAATGGCACCGGCGTGCGCGACGATGCCACCGTGGTTTTCGTCGGGGTTAAAGGATAAACGCTGCGCTGCGCCGTGACTCCATATTGGGTTCGGGGCAGGGTCAAGACGATGATCAGGCTAATGACGGCCAGCATAGCAACGATGAAGATGCTGCCTTCGGGTCCGGTAGTTCCGCCGCTGAGAATCGGCTTACCTACGGGATGAGTGGCGAGTAGATGATGCTGGACCATGATCCCGCTATCCGCGACACCGTAGAGGAACGACTGTGACCAATCCCACGAAGTGTGAAATCCGATAGCCCACCAGAGAGAACCAGTGCGCCAAAGGCTGAAGCAAAACAC
Organism: uncultured Acidobacteriaceae bacterium; assembly: GCA_963838015.1. Lineage (GTDB taxonomy): Bacteria > Acidobacteriota > Terriglobia > Terriglobales > Acidobacteriaceae > Sulfotelmatobacter. The sequence continues at coordinate 894,753 of CAWIPG010000006.1, forward strand.
CATCCCAGCCAGCCCGGCAGAGAGTAGTCCGATGGGTGACTCCCCTGGATTGCTGCTGTGGCCGAGGCCGAAAAGGATCGAGAGGAGTAGGGCCGCGGTCCAAAAGCCTAGAGCTGTACTGTGCCGGGTCTTGAAAGCCCACTCGTAAATCCCGGCAAGTCCGCGGGTCAGCGTGTATTGGAGGTAGCCGCGGGTCAGGTACTCCTCGAGCAAGCCCACCAGAAGAAACCCGAACAGCCAGATTATTCCGTAACGGAGAACGCTTCCGCCAAAAAGCAAGCGCCGATCGATCACCAGAAATCCTGTTTTCCAGAGCGCCAATACCAGAAGCGACAGACAAGTAACTCCCCAGGTCAGGCCCGCCAAAAAGCGCGCGAACTTGCGCTCGCCACCGAAACCGTAAACGGCGTTCGGCCGCCGCTCGATCTTCGACATAATCCAGCTAACGAACACGACGATCGCGAACGGAATCGACTCGGCGACGAATCCGAAAGCTGGAGTAAGTTCCGTGCCTGGTTTCGGCCCTTGCGCGGAAGGCGGGTACAGCTTACGACCAACCCGGTTTGCACAGAACGCAAGAATCGCGAACAGTACGATAAAGATGAGCAGGCTCCAGCCGGCGCGGAGACCATCCTTGCCAACAAATATCTTTCGCAGCTTCGACGGCTGCGGGGGAGGGATCGTTTCGGCGAGCGTCAGTGCGGCATCATCACTCAAGGCGTTCCCTCGTGCGGCAAAAGTCTAGGCTTCTTCCCTAAGTTGTACGCAGCCTGAGTCACTTTGGTTCCAGGAATCTGGCCGGCCTCCGCGCTTACCGAAAGCGCACCCGATGATCCTGCAGAATGCAGCGGTCCATCACCACAAAAATTCCCGCCTTGCGCGCCTTCTCCGCAGCTTTCTCGTGAACCACATCTTCCTGCATCCAGATCGCCGGAACCTTCAACTCAATAGCCTCGTCAACCACTTCTTCCACAAATTCCGGCCGCCGGAAAATATTCACAATGTCGATCTTCTCGGGAATATCGAGCAGTGAAGCATAAGCCTTCTCGCCCAGGCAACGAGCAATCTGCGGATTCACCGGAATAATCCGATATCCCACACTCTGCATATAAGCCGAAACCCCGTAGCTCGCCCGCAGCGGACTATCAGAGAGCCCCACCACAGCAATAGTCTTCGCCTGCTTCAGCAATTCGGCAATCGGATCAGTCTTAGAAGATGTGGTCATAGGAAACACCTATTAAAGCTTGTCATCCTGAGCGCAGCGAAGGATCTGGGCGAGCCGCGCGATGTGTCGCGTTCTTTGCGACACATTAATCGCGCGTCTGGCTCGCTTCCTTATTACTTTTTCGCCGCAGCATCGAGCTTCTGCTTGTACATCTTCAGTGCCAGCTTGCGCACCGTCTCCGATACTTCCTTATTCCCCGAAATATTCTTCAAATCCACCGGCTGCAAATGTTTCATCAATGCCAGTCCAATATCGAGCGGCGTCCGCGGGTTGGCCACCAGATTCCTCACCACAATGTAATTCTTCATGAAACGCCGCTTCAAAGGAATCTGCCGCAACACCGCTTCCAGCACATTCTTCTGCAGCGCAAACTTTTCCACTTCCCCGTCAGAAAGCTTGGGAGCCTCCAGCACCGACAGCGCTACCACCTTCGTACCGTCACGAATCAAAATCGACCGCTCTTCCTTATTGCCCTTCAACGCCAGCTGGATGCGGCCCTTCACATCAAGCCGGTTGATCTTCTGCATCGTGTTATCGCGCCTGCCTGGCTCGGCCTGGGAGGCTGCAGTTTCAGCCGGCGCTGCGGCTAGCAGCAGCCGCAGGTTCGGCCGTAACTTCCTCCACCTCAACAATCTCCGTCATCGATTTATTTTCCGACACCGGAAAATAATCAGCTCCCAGCAAATCCACAATGCCGCCCACCGGCTGGAACGGTTTATCCTTCTCCGCGGCAATTTCCTGCGCGTGCTCTGCAAGGTAAGCCGAAACAGTTTCATCCGGGACTTCCCCGCCTTCTTCTGCGCTGCTTCCTGTCGCAGCCGCCTCGGCAACAGGTTCAACGACCGGCGTAGTAATCGCTTCACTCTGCTTGGCACTGATCTGCGTAGCAGCGCCCGCAGTAACCGGTGGGAGAACCGGGGAAACCTGCGCAGCAACTCCTCCCGGATTTAAAAGCCCGGCAACCGCCGTTGCCTGCTCCCCCTTCAAGTACGGATTCGACCGCAAAGATTCCAGAATGCCCTTCGATCCCCGCACCCGCGCGCTCTGCAGCATCGCTGCAATTCCATCCTGATTGGCCGAGACCGCAAACTTCGCCAACTCACTCGCCGCAACCGCAGGATTTTCGAGCAACGCCGGCAACAGCTTGGGGCGCAAATTATCCGGCGACACCAGGTAGTCGAGCACCTCGCGCGCCGTCTTTGGATCGCCAGCCGCCGCGAGCGATGCCTTCTCATCCCATGCCGCAAGCGTCAAGCGAGCCGTGGATCCAAACACCTGATTGTGTTTGGCCAGGTAAACCAAAATCTCCAGGATCTCGTCCGGCGGGACCGACAGCGCTCCCTTCGCCGCAAACTGCATCATGTTCGACGGCAACTTGGAGGCACGAATTAAATCGATTGTGCGCGGCATCCATTCACCTCCTGGGCTTACGAGAAAACGACTCACGCGAAAAAGCCTTGCGAGCCACCGAACCACGCGGAGCACCCGCTTTCGCTACCCCTTCGAGCTCCCGCACCGCAAGCTCCAACTCCCGAATCAGCCGGTTCGGCTCGCGCAAAAACTCCTGCAGCAAGGCCCGATAGTACCAAAGCGTGCCCTCGCGCCCGCCGTTAAACCGTTCCCACACCGCTTCCCCCACCTCGCGGTAATCAGCAAGAATCGAACGCACGTTGTTCAGTTTGTCCGCAGCCGACACCAGCCGGGTGTCGGCGTCCGCATCTTTCAAATGCCTGATGTAACTCTCTTTGCGCTCGCGCCACGGCGGCTTCGGTTCGATGTCTGAATCCGTGCACCCATCCACAATGCGAGCCACACGCGCTCCAAACTTCCACCGCACTTCTTTCAGCATGGGAGCGCCGCCGCAATCTTCCACCACATCATGCAGCAGTGCCGCAATCGCCATATCCTCATCTCCGCCAAACTCCAGCACCAGCGAAGCCACGCCCATCAAGTGCGCAATATAAGGAATCGTAGAAGCCTTGCGAGTCTGCCCCGCATGCTTCTCCGCCGCAAAAACAAAAGCCAACAAAAATCGCGGCCCAAGCCTTACCCCGTGCGCACCCCGTGCCCTCCGTGGTAAAGGTTTTTTGCGGGTAGCCTGTGCCGCATTCACGACGACTTCTCCTGCTTCTCCCCGCGCCGAGCCGACAAATAAGCTCGAATAAATGGCTGCAAGTCACCATCAAGCACGCGATCCACATCCCCAACCTCAGTCTTAGTGCGATGATCCTTGATCATCCGATAAGGCTGCAACACATAAGACCGAATCTGCGATCCAAAATCATTATCCAGTTTCGAATCCTCAATCTTCTTAGTGGCCGCCCGTTTTTTCTCCATTTCAAATTCATAAAGCTTCGACCGCAGCATGCTCATAGCTCGCTCGCGATTCTTATGCTGCGAGCGTTCGTTCTGGCAATTCGCCACCAGCCCCGTGGCAATGTGCGTAATCCGCACCGCCGAATCCGTAGTATTCACATGCTGACCGCCCTTGCCGCTCGAGCGGTAAGTATCCGTGCGAATGTCTTCGGGCTTGATCACCACTTCAATGCTGTCGTCGATTTCCGGCGAGACAAAAACGCTGGCAAAAGAAGTATGCCGCCGCTTGGCCTGATCAAACGGAGAAATGCGCACCAATCGGTGCACGCCGATTTCGCTGCTTAGCAATCCATAAGCATATTCGCCATTCACCGCGAAGGTCGCCGACTTCAGCCCCGCTTCTTCGCCCGGCTGGTAATCGTAGAGAACAGTCTCGAATCCCTGCCGTTCCGCCCAGCGCAAATACATGCGCAGCAGCATGTCGGCCCAGTCCTGCGATTCCGTTCCACCCGCTCCGGGATGAATCGTAACGATCGCATTCAGCGCATCGTTATCGCCGGAGAGCAGCGTCTCCGTCTCCAGTTTGTCGACCAGCACGCTCAGCGCATCGAGTTCGCGGCGCAACTCCGCGTCCACATTTTCGCCTTCTTTCGCCAATTCGAAGTAAGCGGCAATGTCGTCGCCGCGCCGTCCCAGGTCGGCATCCGTAGAAAGCAGGTATTCCAACCGCTTCTTTTCGCGCATCACCTGCTTCGAACGTTGTGGGTCGGACCACAAGTTCGGGTCGGCGGACTGCTTTTCAATTTCGTTTAGTTGCGGACGGAGCTTGTCCGCGTCAAAGATACTCCCGGAGTTCGCGAACCTTCTTGCCCAGTGCGCCGTATTCCTGTTCGAACTCTTGATTCATGTGGATGCTTCTACTTTCTCGCCCGTTTTCACACGAGGCACGAAGCGCGTGAGGAGCGCCCCTATGGAAATTATCGCACACAGAAACGCGAACCAGTCCCCGTGCTGCGTGTAGAACGTGGTTACCGAAGTGAGCGCATAAGGAGCGACTAATGCACCGCGTTCTTTGCGAGGCAGCCGCGCCACCGTTCGCCCATAAGGATCGATCGAAGCCGTCACGCCGGTATCAGTCGCGCTCAAAATCCAGCGGTTATTCTCGATCGCACGCATGCGAGTCTGATTGAGATGCTGCGCGTACGCGCCGCTATCGCCGTACCAACCGTCATTCGAAATATTCACAAAAACCTGCGCGCCGTTATTCGCAAACTGCCGTACTTCATCTGGAAACACCGACTCATAGCAAATAAAAACTCCAAGCGGCGTGCCGCCCGCATTCAGCGGCTCTCGCGATTGTCCTTTCTCAAAACCTCCGACCTCCTTCGTCAATCCGCCCGCAAATGCGAAGAGGCTTGGAAACGGCAAATATTCTCCAAACGGCACCAGATGCACTTTGTCGTATCGCGCCGTCCACTCGCCCGCCGGACTCACCAGCTCCGCCGAATTGAAAACTTCAGAAGCCGCAGCGCCTGTAGAAGTGTGCGCAGATCGACTCCCAATCGCGCCCGTCACCACCCAGTTATGCGACTCACGAGCCATCTCGCTAACCGGCCCTCGAAATAGCGGATCATTCGCAAAAAAAGGCGCAGGGGATTCCGGCCACACAATCAAGTCCACTTTCCTTTGCGCCGAATCGCCCGGCGCAGATGAAACCGCGGTCGAAGAAGAAGAAGAAGAAGATGGTGATGATGACGAACCGCTGCTCGCATCCTTCACGCTAAGCTCAATCAATTCGCGCAGCGTGCGCTCAAAAGTCTCGCGGGTCCAGTTTTCATCCACCGGAATATTTTCCTGCACCAGCAGCGCCGCGTGATCCGCCTTAATCGCCGGAGCATCCACCAGCCTTCCCGCCTGCAGCACCACCGCCGCCGCCAATGACGCCGCCAGCAGCGTGGTCCGCTTTTTTCTCGGCACCAGGAACGCCGCAGCCACCGCCACATTCACCAGCATGATCTCGAACGAAACTCCGTAAACTCCGGTCAGAGTGTGATGCGGCTAAGCGAAATATTGTCCACCTGCGCGGTGCCCAGCAAATCCCAGGGGAACCCGGTGACGCGCGTTCGCGCCAACTCCGCGGCGACCCACAGAAAAGGCGGAGACCAATGCCAGCCGGTTATCCCGTCCCGGCCCCGCCGCCAACCCAACAGCAAACCAAACAATCCGTGATAAAGCCCGAGGTAAAGACAGAAGAGAAACAGCGCCAGCGCGGCCGCTGGCACGCTCAGGCCGCCATGCTCATGCATGGTGTCGTAAATCCAGTAACAAGTGCCGGCGAACCAGAGAATGCCGGAGATGTAGCCCAGCAAAAAAGCCTGCCCCGGAGTCGCAGCCTGAAGATAAACCGAGCCATCGATCTCCAGCGCGCCCGCTGGCCGCGCCCGCAACAGCGCCACGATCAGCGGAGCAAACGCCACCCACGACAAAACATAAAGTCCAGGCAGAGGAAAAATAAGAATCTGCAACAGCGACGAAAGCCCAACCAACAACCAGGCGCTATAATGAATTTGCCTCACCGGCAAGAATAACAAATGCCGGCAGCAGTGCAGTTCTCGCCCAAGTATGACGCGTTGTCATCCTGAGCGGAGCCGCTTTTCAGGCGGAGCGAAGGATCTAAAGTTGACCCGGCCTGACGCGTAAGCCAAGTACCACCACTACCTAAACACCACTGTCATTCCGAACCGAGCTGAAAGCTCGGCGAGGAATCTGCTGTCTTCGCCGTCCCCACGAACCCACGCACAAACTCCAGCAATCTCCGCCGTCACATAAGCCGGAGGAGAGATCCTAAACACCGGCCGGCTCCGCCACTGGCTTCAACGAAACCCCATGCCACGCAGCATCCGGACGATCATGCAGAATCACGGCCCCAGCACGATCCATAAACTCCCTGTGCCGACTTCTTAAAATCCTCCGTCCCCGGATCAAGCACCGTCATATACAAATCCGGCCGCATAAATTTAAGAACACTGTTCGATTCCACAATCACATTGCCAGCCGATTCGATCCGCCGACGCAAAGCCGGCATCGCCTCGGCCAGTCTTCCTTGCTCCGTCCGAACCCACAGCGACCGCGCCGCGCCTGCAACCAGAAAGCGGGATGTGTCCGATTCTCCGCTGCGATCCTTTTCCTCGGAAATCGCCCACGAATGATCTCCCGTCGCGCAGTCGCACGCTTCTCCGTTCGCCGAACAAATTCCGTGCCCATATTGCGTAATCTTTACCGCTGTCCAATCGTACTCAGGCAACGCCGCGATCAGACCCGCGACCACGCTGGTCTTGCCCACGCTTCGCGAATGCCCGCCGATCACCACGATCGCCATATCTACCTCTTTTTCCCCAACCTCGCCAGCGCCGCCAATTGCTTCAGATATTGCCGCACCGGTTGCGCCGGAGTTCCCCAAAACGCCACGCCCTTGCCCCGCAAAACTTTATTCGGCAGCACGCCACCCTGCCCGCCCAGCATCACTCCTTCTTCAATGCGTGCATGTTCGCCAATGCCCACCTGACCGCCAAGTACCACATCGTTCTCAATCACGATGCTGCCGGAAAGTCCGGTCTGCGCCGCAATCACCACATTCTGCCCCAGCTGGCAATTGTGGCCGACGTGTACCAGGTTATCGATCTTCGATCCGCGTCCAATTCGCGTTTCATCCAGCGCGCCGCGGTCGATCGTCGTGTTGGCCCCAATCTCCACATCATCTTCAATCACCAGCCTGCCGACCTGGGGAAACTTCTCGTAGCGTCCGCTCTTCGCATCGCGCACATATCCGAAACCATCACTTCCCAGCACCGCCCCCGCATGCACAATCACGCGATCGCCCAGCGTTGTCCCCGGATAAACCGTCACATTCGGATAAATCTCGCATCCGTTTCCAATCTTCACTCCCCGCCCAATCGCGCAGCCAGCGCCGATCCGCGTGCCCTCGCCGATTTCCGCATCCTCGGCGATCACCGCGAGTTCCTCCACCATCACTCCCGCGCCGAGTCGCGCTGAGGAATGAATAACCGCGCTCGCGTGCACGCCGGATCACCAGTCTCTTGCACTATCTTCCATCCCGCAAAAACCGAGCTGCCCTGCGCAAACGCCAGCTTAGGATGACGGCAAATCAACAGCGGTTTCCCGCCGCTCCCGAAGCAAACGCCCCAGCCGCAAACTCACCCGCAATCACCGCCCCGGCACAGATTGCAGCGCCTGCGAAAGATACTTCTCATCTTCCACAAACACCATGTCATGCGCAGAAGCAGACGCGATGCTGGCCACGCCGCCAATCTCCACTCTCCATCCCCCAGCACCCGCCCTTCAACCGCTTCCGCAATATCTTGCAACCGTTTCATCGCTCCCACTCTATCGCAGAGCGCCGACGCGAAGGAAGCGCCGAGCAGAAATGCGTTGCATGGAAACTCTCGTTTGGCGACGAAGATGCTCATGTGGGGACACCCGCCCCCGGCTGTCCTTCGATGGTGTCATCCTGAGCGTAGCCGCTTTTCAGGCGTAGCGAAGGATCTCCCGCTCGACCGACCCAGCGCGTAAGCCAAGGTGCATTACTACACCTCACACCTTGGCGAAACGCTCACACCGGAAGATAATCGAGAAGACAGAATCAAAAACCAGCATGCCGCCCACACCCACAATCCAAACCCGCTTCCTAAAAATCGCCGCCCTAACCCTAACCGCCCTAATCCTGACTCTCCTCGCGCACTCCCAAGCCCAGCAACTCTCCCGCCGCCTAATTCTCAAAGACGGCTCCTACCAGTCGATCACGAAATATGAGGTCCAAGGCGACCGCGTCCGCTACTACAGCGCCGAACGCGAAGACTGGGAGGAACTCCCTTCCTCGCTAGTAGATTGGCCGGCCACAGAAAAATATGAAAAAGATCGCGCCGCCGCGCCCGCCATTCCCGAAGCCGCCCTCATCGACAAGGAAACCGGTGCCGATCGCGCAGCCGCAGAATCTCATCTTCCTCAGGTCGCACCCGGCTTGCGCCTGCCCGAACTTTCCGGAATGTTTCTTCTCGACAACTTCAAGGGCCAGCCCCAACTCGTTGAGATCGAACAGGACGAGGGCGACGTCAATAACGGAGCCCGCGCCGACATCCTGCGCGGAGCCATCATTCGCGGCGCCGGCGCCAAACAAACAATCGAACTCGAAGGCGAGCACGCCACTGCCTACTCTCACGTTGCCGTGCCATCCATCTACATCAATATCGACAATGACGAAGACACTTCATCCACCGCGTCTACCAAGCCGTCCGACGCCCCCGGTAACGATTCAGCCTCCGCACCACGCCCTCAGCAGCCACAACAGCCCCAACAACCCGAGCAGGCCATCGTTCCCTTCGATCACTTTCACATCGTCCGCCTGAAGGCAAAAAACGGCAAACGCATCGTCGGCGAAATCAAACGCGCCACCACCGGCAAAATCAGCCCGGAACAAGATTCAGTGAAGACCACCATCGACCACATCGGCACCGGCTGGCTCAAACTAACTCCCACTGAGGACCTCGCGCCCGGCGAATATGCCATCGTCGAGACCAAAGGGCAATGAGGGCGTGAACCTCTACGTCTGGCCCTTCACCGTCAATCCAAACTCCCCCGCCAATGCAAATCCCTGGAAGTCCGATGTGAAGGATGAAAAGAAGAATAGCGATCCGGGCGAGAAAAAATAAAATCAACCCGCAAGAAGATCATCGCCAAACTGAGAACTGAGAACTGCCCTCCTACTTCATCACTCCCCGCTGTGCAATCCCAATATTGTCCCGCGTACGTGTTCTTCACCAGATACATCATCTCGTCGGCCTGCCGGATAATGTCATGCGCATCCCGCGCGTCGTGCGGATAGGTCGCCAGCCCAATCGACGCCCGCACATTCAGATTCAATCCTTCGTCGCGGCAGAAGCAGCTGGCGCGCATGCGCATCGCGCAAACGCTTGGCCACCACCAGCGCCTGATCTTTCCCGGTCTGCGGCAGCAGACACAACAAATTCATCTCCGCCATAGCGAAAGGCAAAATCAATCAGCCGCAGCTGCGCCTTCACCAGATATCCAATTTCCGCCAGCAGCTTGCTGCCGATCAAATGCCCGTGCGTGTCGTTCACCGATTTAAAGTGGTCGAGATCGATAAACAGACACGCTGAACTCATAGCCAAATCGCGACGACCGGTAGACTTCCGTTTCCAGCGTCTTATAAAGATGCCGCGCATTGTAGAGTCCGGTGCAGTCATCGGTAATCGTCAACTCCTGAATCTTTTCCACCCAGCGCGCGTTTTCGATCGCGATCGCGGCGTAATCGCACAGCGCCTGCAGAAAGAAAATTTCCGGCTCGTTGAATTGCGACATGTCCACATTTACCAACTGGATCACTCCCAGCACCCGCAGCCGCGACCGCAACGGCACGCAAATCACCGACCGCGTCTCCCATTGCGTGGCTTCGTCAATCCGTTTGGCAAAGCGCGGATCGCTCTCCACATCGTTCGAAATCACCTGCTCGCCGTGCTTCGCCACCCATCCCGCAATGCCTTCGCCCACTTTCAGCCGCACATTTTTCAGCGCTTCCGCCGCTTCGCCCACCGCAATCGCGAAGTAGAGCTCATTCTTCTGCTCATCCACCATCAGCAGCGACCACGTATCCGGACGGAAATATTCCGCCATTTTTTCCATGATGGTTTGCAGAATCGAGTCGAGGTCCAGCGACGACGTGAGCGCCTTCGCCACATCGTGAAAGATGCTGAGTTCCTGGCTGCTGGCGGGTTAGTTGAGTGCCGGTGGCCTCGGACATGCTTGGTTCCCCAGCCTGAACTCGATCTTCCAATTGAACGAATTCGGGCATGGACGGGTGGCAGTCCCAAAATTATAAGAGCCAGTGGTACCCCGGGCAATGAACGTTAGTAACCAGTACCGCTAAAGCCAATGGGGAGACATTCTTCCAAACGCTGCACCTGATTTTGGGTGGCGCAGCGCTTCAGCGCTGCGATGACTTGCCATCTCCAACACGGCTTTAGCCGCTGGGGCAAGCCGGTGACGAAGAAAGTCCTGGCAGACTGCTTTACCCCGTCGTCTGAGAAGGATCGTGTAGAGCGGACGCCCCTGCTTGCCTGAGCGAAGTCGAAGAGTCCGCGTCCTTTGATCTTGACTTTAACCTTGATTCGCGACGACCCTTCCGGCCAGGCGGGGACCAAACAAATGCGTGCAATACCGTGGAAGAGCGGCGCTTCAGCGCCGCGTGAAGCATTCAAATAGATGAGGGCTTCAGCCCCTGCGGGTTGATCCTTAGCGTAATCTTATAAACATGTCCCCCAAACCCGCGCCCCCAACTCTCCTAATCCTGATCCTCTTCTCCACCCTCGTCCACTCCCAAAACCCCAAATCCGACCCGAAATCCATCCCCGTAGTCGACGGAGCCATCGGCTCCTGCTCGGTCGATTTCACCGTCACAGATGCCACCAACTCGCCCGTCTACGCCGCCGACATCCGCGTCCACATCGCTTATGGATTCGCGAGCCTGCACAAGCTCGACCTCGAAGTCGGCACCAACGCCGATGGCAAAGCCCGCTTCACTGGCCTGCCCGATACGTCCAAACAAGGACTCTTCTTCCGCGCCACCGAAGGCGACCGCGAAGCCTCCTTCTTCGACGATCCCTCCAAAACCTGTAAAACCCAATTCACCTTGGTCCTTCGCAAGAAACCCGACTAGAAGCTGTCTCCTAAATGGATTCGCGGAGATCGTGTGGAGCGGACGCCCCGTCCGCTGCCTTTTATTGTGACATTGACCTTGATTCGCGGGGATTCACGACGGCCCTAACAATACCGTGAAAGAGCGGCGCTTCAGCGCCGCGTAATGCCCCAAATGAATCTGGGCTTCAGCCCCTGGAAGTCGCTGTCCCTCAGATTCCCCTCATACCTCGACGCTGCTAGCGCATCCCCCCACCTTTCGCCTATCATTATTCGCATCTCGATGCGGACGGAAAACCACCCCGCCCGCCGGAGTTCTGCCGTGGGTGAGTTCGGAGAAAAACTTCGCAAACACCGCGAACAGCGCGGCATCGCGCTCGACGCCATCTCCAACACCACCAAAATCAGCACCCGCATGCTCCGCGCCATCGAAGAAGAGCACTTCGATCAGCTTCCCGGCGGCGTCTTTAACAAAGGGTTTGTCCGCGCCTACGCGCGCCAGGTCGGCCTCAACGAAGAGGAGGCTGTCACCGATTACCTAACTGCCCTGCGAGAAAGCCAGATCGCAGCCCAGACCGTTCCCCCAAACTTCCGCGCCCAGCCCGGCAAACCGTCAACCAACCCTGATCGCCGTAATCACGAGACGGGCCGGGATAATGCGCCTGGCCACGATATTTTTAAGAACGACCTTCCTAAGCCCGATCTTCTTAAAAGCGCCATTCGCAAAAACGACCTTCGCAAAGAAGACGCTCAAAGAAACGAAATCGGCCGTGACGAAAGACCCGTCGAATCCGGTCGTAACAAGAACATCCAGCCCGCCCCGCGTCCCTCAGCCGATCGCCGCCGCAAAGATCGCAGAGAAGATCGGCGCAATGCAAATCAGCGCAACGAAGAACTGCGCAATGAAGATCGATCTAATGACGACGGGCGCAACCGAGCTCGCACCACTGAATACCTGCAAGCCCACGCTCCCCATTCGCCAAATCAGCATCCTCAGCCGGTCTATGCCGAACCAGTTATCTCGCCAACCTCTGAAGATTCCCCCGCTCAAGTCCCCTGGGGTAAACTCGCCGCAGTTCTCCTCATACTGACCCTTGTGCTCGCGCTCTGGAGTCTGCACCGCCGCAGCCAATCCACGCCCGCAACCCAAACCACAGCCCAAGCCGCAATAAAGCCCGCGCCTTCTCCACTTCCCTCTGCGGCTTCGTCCACTACGCCAGTCCAAGTCCCTATCCAGCCCGCCGCTTCTTCCACCCCGCTCACCGCGGGCAAAGCTCTCTCCACCGGAACTCTGGTTACCGCCGCCGCGCCCAACTCGAACACCGCGCCTACTCTCGCCGGCGCCGCTGCCCAACCTTCCCCAGCGTCATCCCCGAAATCGTCCCCGAGCAAACCCGCTGCCGGTTCTCCCGCTTCCGGCGATAATCCGCCCGCAGTCCAGTCCGCCACTCATGCCTCCGCGGTAAAAGCGCCGCCGACTTTCTCTCTATTAATCCGCGCCACTGAAACTTCCTGGGTAACGGTCACCGCTGACGGTCAACCTTTACTCAAAGAAACCCTGATCGCACCCGCGCAGACCTCCGTCCGCGCCACCCGCGAAATCGTAGTCCACACCGGAAACGCAGCCGGTATTAGTTTTCTCCTGAACGGCAAGGAAATCCCACTCTCTGGCGGCGAAGCCGAGGGCGAAGCCAGAACCTATACCTTCGACAACACCGGCCTGAAAACCTCCACCGCAGCCCAAACCTCCGACCCCGCCCACTAAGCAGCATAGGACGAATGTCGATTTTAGGTACCGCAGCGCTTCAACGCCGCGATAGGCGAAGTCATTTTTTATGAAAAGCGCAGACCTATGCGCCACCGTGGAAGAGCGGCGCTTCAGCGCCGCGTAAGCCGAGTTAGAATCATCGAGGGCTTTAGACCCCGTGCTTGTGGTTGAACCGCGCGATCCCTACTTCCGCAACCTCTTTTGGCTCCCGTGCTTTCGACTTTAATTTTTCATCGACCCAGCAAAACTCCGCTAATTTTCCCCATCAACACCCGCCGACGGGGCGAACAGCTATGAACGCACCTAACTACGGCACGACTTCCCCCACCGCACTCATGGGACCATCCCGCAACATCATTCCGATCAATTCAGTAAACACCGCCCGCGCCGCACCCGCATTTTTGGGCGGAATGGTCTTTGCCACCAGCAGCATTGCCGCGCCATGAGTCGCCATCCACAAGGCCGTCAGAATCGATTCGTGGTCATCGGGTGTGCCGCCGAATTTTTCCGCCAGCTTTCGCTTCATCGCATCCCTCGCCGGACGCCCAATGGTCTTGGCTCCGGCACGGATGGATCGCGGCGAGTAAAACAATTCGTACTCGTGCTGATAAAAAAGTTCGTATTCGCGGGGATGGCTCAGCGCGTAATCCAGATACCGTTCGCAAGCCTCCTCCGGAGAGGCGGCATCTTCCAGCGCCGCGGCAATCTCCAGACGGATGCGTTGCATGATCGCGCGCAGAATGTCGTCACGGTGCCGGAATCGCCGGTACACCGAAGGCGTATTCGTTTTCGCGGCCTTCGCCACCCCCCGCATCGTAAGCGCTTTGGCCCCTCCCTTCTTCCAAAGTTTTTGCGCGGCGTTCAGAATTCGGCTTTCCAGTTCAGGGTCTGGTTGGCGCGGCAAGTTGCTTCCTCCCGTGGGGAACAATCCCCAACCCGTTATGTATACAACGTATACATAACCCGGCACAACTGAATTCCGGCATCCCCGGAGAAAAGGGCCGCTTTCCCCCAAAATGCACCTCTGGCGGGCATTAAATCCGTTTAATAAATTATGTTGACATCGTATAATTAACGCTGTATAACATATACAGAACTCGGGCCCCCTCCACTATTTTGATCGCTTGGGAGTTGAATCGATGTATTCCTGGGAAAACCCTGACGATAGAGTCGCTATCGTTCAGATGAATTCTGAATTGCGCCACGCTCAACTGGAGCTTCTAAGCGCCCATTGCGCCTCACATCAGTTGCGGTTACGGTTTTCGGCCGATGATTTGGCGCACTTCGGGCAGCGCGATATTCTGCGCAAATCGGTACAGGTGGCTTCCGCGCTGAGTGAGTATTACTCGTCGATTGAAAAGAAAATCCCTGCAGCCGAAGCAGCCTCTGCGCCTCGCCAGCTAACCGAACCGCAAATTGCCGTCGCCGTTGCGCGAGTCTCCGCCTATTTACAGGAGCAGCGCGAACGCTACTTCTATTCCGCGTCCCCTCTCAGCCAGCGGCAAAATACGCTCATGTCTCCGTATTTTTCTCCCGCGCTGCTGGAACGCGTAAGAATCGTCGAACTCATCGGCCACCGTCTTCCGAATCCGCCCTTTTATGCCGAGGCTGTCGAGTTTGGTTTCGTCAATCTCCCTCAGATCGCGCACATGGCCTCCGTGACTTTTCTCGATGTCGTCGTCTTCAACGAGAAAGTCACCGAGCGCTCTCTCTTTCATTCATTGGTGCACGCCGTGCAATTCGAGGTTCTCAGCCTTGAGCGTTACGTGAACCTGTTCGTGCGCAGCTTCGTCAACACCAAATTCCATTTCTCCATACCGCTTGAAGCGCACGCATTTTCTCTGGAATCAAGATTTGTCGGCCACCCCGCGGATCGATTTTCCGTCGAAGATCAAGTGCGCCTCTGGGTCAAGAACGGCCGTTACTGACCTGATCGAATTCTAAACATTCCGAAGGATGTACTCTTCGGATGCGCGGGCCTCCCCCGTCGCGGTCTCCGGGTGCGGCGCAATCCCTCCCGGAGACCTCAAATGTTGTTCCACCCCCAACGCTGCAAAGGGACGGCGCAAGCCGTCCCTGTTTTTCTGAACGCCCGCCGCACGCTGAGCGCCGCCTAACTCTCCTCCGAGAATTCCGGAAAATACTCCTCCGCACAAGCCTCAATCTGCGCCGCGAAACCCGGCGTCCCTCCCTGCAGCAAATGCCACGCTTCCATGTACCCGTAATACTTCGACCTCTCCAGCTTCGGATACAGCCCCACGCTCCACATCCCTCGCACGATTTTCTCCGGAAGAATGAACCACACATCCTCCGGAATCACATAAGCCGCCACAAAATCAAACGAGTTTTTCTTATACGGCCCCTTGCTGTCTTTCAGCGTGCACGAATATCCCGCCCCTTCCTTAAACGTAGTGGACTTCACCTGCACCCGCACAATCCGCTCGCCCTGATCCACCGCAAAGTCGTATCCCGACGACTCTCCCCAAGGCCGCGCCAACTGCATCCCCATCCGCATCGCCCGCTCCGCAAACACTAACTCCACCCACTCCCCGCGCTTCTTGCAATTCTTGATGTAACCCGAATTTTTTCTCATACCCACCCCCAACTCTTGTCATCCTGAGCGAAGCATGCGGATTCGCCTTACGAATCCACATGCGCAGTCGAAGGATCCCTACCCTCTAATCCGCACCCAGCAGCCTCAGGGGATTCTCCCGTATGGTTGGCAAGATCGGGAAGGGCATGAATTCACTCGTGCCAATCAGCATCAGTTAGGGAACGCGGCTTCAGCCGCTGAAGGAATCATTGCAAATACATTTCTACACTCTGTCATCCTGAGCCAAGCATGCGGATTCACCTTATGAATCCGCATGCGTAGTCGAAGGATCCTATCCTCTAATCCGCGCGCCCATAAGCCTCAGGGAGTTCTCCCGTGTGGTCAGCAGGATCGGGAAGGGCACGAGTTCACTCGTTCCAATTAGCGTCAGTAGGAAACGCGGCTTCAGCCCGCTGAGGTAACGCCCGCGCGGAAGTCGCCAAGAAATTCCAAGCGGGACGCAACCGCAGAATCCAACCCTTCGCAAAGAACGCGAAGGCTTGATTGGATAAGAGCGAAGGCTCGATTCAGACCCCATGTAGTCTTTGTTTGAGGACGAAGACGCTGGGAAGAAAGGAGCCTTCGATGATGATTATAGGATGTGATTTCCATCCCAGCTGGCAGCAAGTAAGTTGGTTGGAGACGGAGACCGGGGATTGCGGGGAACGGAAGCTGGTGCATGCTTCGGGTGAGGCCAAGATGTTTTATCAGCAACTGGCGGCGCCGGTGCTGATTGGCATGGAGGCCACGGGTAACAGTCAGTGGTTCATCGAGCTGGTTGAAGATCTTGGGCACGAGGTCTGGATCGGAGATGCAGCGCAGATCCGGGCCAGTTACGTGCGCAAGCAGAAGACTGACAAGCGGGACGCGGAACACATTCGCAGGCTGGTGGTGGAAGGCCGTTTTCCGCGCTTGTGGACTCCGGACCGGGAGCAGCGCGATCTGCGGCAACTGGTGCTGCATCGGCACAAGCTGGTGGAGATTCGCAGCCGGGTGAAAAACGAACTGCAACACCTTTCCCTGAATAAGGGAGTGCAACGCCAGCACAAGCTGTGGAGCCAGGCCGGGCAGAAGATGCTGCGCGAGCTTCCGTTAAAACCTTGGGCGGCGTGCCGGCGGGAAGATTTGCTGGGCCTGCTTTCGATGTTAAACCAGCAGATCGGCAAGTTGGATCACGCGGTGCAACAAGCGGCGGAAGAAAATCCGCAGGCCAGGTTGCTGATGACGCAACCGGGAGTAGGTCCGAACACGGCGCTGGCCTATATACTGACCATCGGCGATGTGAGCCGCTTTGCGCGGGGCAAGCAGGTGGCGAGCTATCTGGGACTGATTCCGCGCGAGGAAAGTTCGGGCGGACGGCAGAAGCTGGGCGCGATCAGCAAGCAAGGCAACCGCATGCTGCGCTCGTTACTGGTGGAAGCAGCGCAGACGGCGGTGCAGCACGACCCCGGATTGCGCAAGCAGTATTTGCATCGCTGTCATCAGAAGCCGAAGGGTGTGGCCAAGGTAGCAACGGCGCGCAAGTTAGCTGTACGACTCTACTGGATGCTGCGCACCAATGTGGCGTATCCAGAGATCGTTCGCATCGAGAGCAGCTCGCGGGTGGCCCTGGTCGGCGCAAGCTAGACCGCAGGATTGATTGGGCGCTCTCGCATCCCGTACAGACGGGATGTTCGCATAGAAGAATCATGGTCGATGTTTAGGCCGAATCGATGGTTGGTGGAACGATCTTCGGGAGAAGATCACTCCCGTTAGGGTGATTCAGCGCGAGATTTCATATCCAGAGTCTTGGTCCTCAACCTCTCTGGCAAAAAAACGGTGCCAAAAACACCGCCAGAAATACTTTTGTCCTTGACACCGCCTTCGCTCTTATCGAGGGCCACCCGACATTCCCGCACGCGTGATTGGAATGGGCTTCCGCCCGGATCACATACGAACTCCGGACAAATCATTCGAGGTGCGCTGAACGTTTGTGACTCAATCGTGGGTGCCCCATTTCTCGCGTCCTTTGCGAGAAGTGGGACTTATGCATGGTCGGGCTCGGGAAGGGCACGAGTTCCCAATCAGCCCTGCTCGGGTGGAGCGGACGCGCTCGTCCGCTGCCTTTGACCTTGTGACGTGCAAGACGGAGGCGTGCAATACCGTGGAAGAGCGGCGCTTCAGCGCCGCGTAAAGCGGTTTACGAAATCCGAACAAGCTGGCCGCGGCCCTTGAATGCCACGTGGCTGTCATTTATGATCCTCGCCTTCCCCGGGTGACCTAGATCAAGGTCGTGTTGAACTTTCAGGTGAGCCATGCAACAGACAATTAGAAGAAGCAGGCCCTTGGAAATTTTTCCCTTCGAGGTTGCACTTTCTCTCGTCATCAAGCTCCAACGATTTCGATGATGAAGAGTGAAAAACCGGTCTTGTCTGAGGGTCCCGCCGCATGAATGGTGGCAAGATTCGATGGGCACTCAGGCGAATAAACTGCGCGTTTGGCGAGGAGTTCAATTACTTTAACAGAGCAAATAACAGCCGGGGATACGAGATTGTCGATGTGAACAAGAAGGTGAAGAGGGTTTCATGTTAAGTAAGGCTCCGAGCGAGCATCGCTGGAAGGAACTGATGTGGGCGACGGCCACGAGGCTACTGAGCGTGTCTCCATCGCCAAAATCGTCAGCAGGAAAGAATAGACAACATTGGGGCGTTCTTACCTGGACCCTGATAGGGACTGCCTCAGTATATGCTTGGGTTTTTGCCGCCCAGCAAAGCCATTGGCGCCTTGTGCTCGTGGCCGGGGTCAGCCTATCGTCGTTCATGGTAGGTTGCCTGGTGGGATTCCTGCTCACAAGTTACGGGGAGGAAAGCGCCACCGTAGGAAAGGTTCGAGACTGGCTAATCGGGGGCCTGACGGGATTAACGATTGCAAAGGCCAGCCAAATTAAGGGTCTGCTGTTAACCTTTGCCGCAGGGCCGGGTCCGAGCGAGTTCGCCATTATCGCCGGGGCTGCGATTGCGTATGCGATACTCGGCTTTTTCTTCATGTTCTTCCAACGGGAACTGATCCTAAACGTGCTCCTAGCTGAGAGCCGGGCGGAAAGGTTGAAACTTGAGGGAGCCGGAGAAGCAGGACAGGTTTTGCAGCGCGTTTTGGCTGCCCTGCCTCCGAGCCTTCTTTCTGGGGTCAACAACGTCGACGACAGTGCGCGATTTCGTAAACACGAGGCAGAGAAACTTCGAGTCATTCTCTTTTCGTTAGACGTTCAGAAATTCTTAGACGATTGCGAAGATGCACTCAAGGCTGGTCGGGGACTAGATTGGGACATCGTCTCCAAGGCTGCGAACCTACACTATTATCGCGTTTACTTTGAAAAGGACGAGCAGCAGTTTGCGCAAGCAAACATGGCCCATTGTTGGATCACGCGGGCGCTCAATTTGAACCCACTGCATGTGGATTTCACTGTAAAGTACGCAGACACGCTGGGTACGATGGATCGATACGACGAGGCTGTGGCAATCTTGGAGAGATTGGAGAGTACCCCGGACGCACCTGCGTACGTCGAGCAATGGCTCGGCTATTTTCTCTTATTCGTTGACCGGCTGGATGATTCAATTAGGTACTCGGAAGCTTATCACAGACGCTTTCCGAACGAGTTCGATTCAGTATTCAACATTGCCTGTGCCTACGCACAAAAGTACTGTGACGAACTGCGATTGAGTGGCAAGGCTCAAAAT
The DNA here is from genome assembly GCA_963838015.1 of uncultured Acidobacteriaceae bacterium. Classification (GTDB taxonomy): domain Bacteria; phylum Acidobacteriota; class Terriglobia; order Terriglobales; family Acidobacteriaceae; genus Sulfotelmatobacter. The sequence goes on from CAWIPG010000006.1 coordinate 914,099, forward strand.
CCTGATTCGGAGAACCGTAGGTTAGCCCTTTCCAAACTTAGAGAAGCCCTTTACGCAGAACCTGAATACGCGGAGACAGTGCGCACCAAGTGGACCGAGCCAGGAGATAGTTTCGATTGCTTTGTCCACGACCGAGATTTTCGGGCACTCGTTCGCCTGCCTGAAGAATCAGGGACGAATGTTTGAAGGAGTGTCACTCACATTAGCAGTTCCATTACGACCGTCGCCTCGGCAGGTTCTTCGTAATATCCGGCCGTGACTCTTATGAGATTGAAGCCGCGTTTCGCGTTGAGAGAAATCATTTGCGAATTGCTCTCGCGGCAGTTCGTTACGATCCGTTTGAACCCCTTCCCCCTTGCGTAGTTGATCTGCCAATCTTTGACCCATGTGCCCAGTCCCTTACCACGATATTCGGGCAGGATTCCGGTCGTTTCGATGTAGAGGGTGCCCTCTTGGCGCACGTCTGGTTCATCCGGTCGGAGATCATCTTGAAAATCGACATCATGGCGGAACGCCGTACAGCCGGCCAGGTTGCCGTCCGCCAGAATCCAGTACGCTTCTAGTTCCATCCAGTAGTCTTCCTCGAAGGCATCGACCTTTCCAAAAATTTGAAGGTCAATCGTCCGAAGTTTCGAGGCTTCTTCCGGCAGGTTCGCTTTGCGAATCTCAAAACGCATTCACGACATTATAGTAGGCCATGGGCTCTCTGCTGACCGAGCCGAACGAGACAGAAAAAATAAAACGGGGCGGCAACCGCCGCCCCGCAAAAAACTAACCCCTAACTCTAGCCCCTGCCGTTATGTTCCTTCCGACCACCCCGCCAAATACTCTTCCTGCTCCGGAGTCAGCCGGTCGATCTTGATCCCCATCGACTCCAGCTTCAGCTTGGCGACGCGCTTGTCCAGATCGTCTGGAACTTTGTAAACCTTTTTCTCTAGCGTCTTGTAATTCTTCACCATGTATTCCACCGAAAGCGCCTGGTCAGCAAAGCTCATATCCATCACCGACGCGGGATGCCCTTCCGCCGCCGCCAGATTGATCAGCCGTCCCTCGCCCAACAGGTTGATCTTGCGCCCGTCTTTCAACGAGTATTCATCGACAAAGGTGCGCGTAGTGCGCTTCGAGGACGACATTTTCTCGAGCGCCGGAATATCGATCTCCACGTTGAAGTGGCCGGAGTTCGAAATGATCGCTCCATCCTTCATCAGGTCAAAGTGTTCTTTGGTGAGCACGCTCTTGTTCCCGGTGACCGTGCAGAACACATCGCCGAGCTTGGCTGCTTCGTTCATCGACATCACGCGGAAGCCATCCATCACCGCTTCCAGCGCCTTCGTCGGATCCACTTCCGTGATGATCACTTCGGCGCCGTTGCCGCGCGCGCGGCTGGCCAGTCCGCGGCCGCACCAGCCGTAGCCGGCCACCACGAATTTAGATCCCGCCAACAGAAAGTTCGTCGCGCGAATGATGCCATCGATCGTCGACTGACCCGTACCGTAGCGGTTATCGAAAAGATGCTTCGTATCAGCGTCATTCACGGCGACGATGGGAAACTTCAGCACGCCTTCCTTCGCCATCGCGCGCAGACGAATCACGCCGGTCGTCGTCTCTTCCGTCCCGCCGATCACGCCCTCGAGCGCGTCCGTGCGCTTGGTGTGCAAAATCGTCACCAGGTCCGCGCCGTCATCCATCGTGATATGCGGCTTGTGGTCGATCGCGGCCAGGATGTGGTTGTAATAGGTGTCGTTGTCTTCGCCCTTGATGGCGAAAACCGAAATGCCCTGATCGCGCACCAGGCTCGCGGACACATCGTCTTGCGTTGACAGTGGATTCGAGGCGCAAAGCACAACATCGGCTCCGCCGTCGCGCAGGCAGATGGCCAGGTTCGCGGTTTCGGCCGTCACGTGCAGGCAAGCCGAGATGCGGATGCCCTTCAGCGGCTGGTTCTTGATGAATTCTTTGCGGATAATCTGCAACACCTTCATGGACTGATTCGCCCACTCGATGCGCTTCTTGCCCAGTTCCGCCAGTTCTAAACTCTTAACGTCGTGATTAATCTGTGTTGCTGTTGACATACGCCTCCTGTGGCGCTTTCACCCGCTATAAATTGTGTTGGTTACTTACGGTTGATAGACGACTTGGTCAGATCATCCGGTACTTATTCAGAACACATGGTCAGAATACATGAATCGAGCCCAAGGTCAGCATACCGAACTACCCTTAGGCAATAACACCTTCGGATTGCCTCCCACATTGAACTTTCGTCAGCGCTGCATCAGATCGGCCACTGCAACAAATCGGGAAGGGCACGACTTCAGTCGTGCGACCCATCCGCAGCTGGGGTGCCCCATTTCTCGCTTCTTTTGCGAGAAGTGGGGCTTTTGCCGAAGCCCGCTACTACTTCCGCGCAGCCGCAGGCTCCCGCACACCCGCGTCACTAGCCAGCTTCGCAGCCTTGTCGGTCGTCTCCCAAGTAAAGTCGGGATCGTTGCGCCCGAAGTGCCCATAAGCCGCCGTCTTCTTATAAATCGGACGCCGCAAATCAAGCGACTCAATAATCCCGCGCGGCGTCAATTTGAAATGAGCACGAATCAAATCCGGAATGATCGCTGGATCGACTTTCTCCGTTCCGAAAGTATCCACGCGCACGCTTACCGGTTCGGCCACGCCAATCGCGTATGCAAGTTGCACTTCGCAACGGTCCGCCAGTTTTGCCGCGACAATATTTTTCGCAATGTGCCGCGCCATGTAAGCCGCCGAGCGATCCACCTTGGTCGGATCTTTTCCGCTAAATGCTCCGCCGCCATGGCGGCCCATGCCACCGTAGGTGTCGACGATAATCTTGCGTCCGGTCAGCCCCGTATCTCCCATGGGCCCACCGATAACGAATCGTCCCGTGGGATTGATGTGATACTTCGTATCTTCATCGAGCAAGTACGCGGGCAGCACCGCCTGGATCACATGCTTCAAAATCCCCGCGCGCAACTCTTCATTGCTAACAGTCTCCGCATGCTGCGTAGAAATGACGACCGCATCCACCCGCAGCACATTGCCCTTCGAATCATATTCAACTGTAACTTGAGATTTTCCATCCGGACGGAGGAAAGGAAGAGTTCCATTCTTGCGCATCTGCGAGAGCCGCATCGTCAGCTTGTGCGCCAACGAAATCGGCGTAGGCATCAAATCCTCATTCTCCCCACAAGCATACCCAAACATCATGCCCTGGTCGCCGGCGCCGCCGGTGTCCACGCCCATGGCGATATCGCCGGATTGTTTGTTGATGCTCGAAATTACGGCGCAGGTGTTGCAGTCGAATCCGTAGACAGCGTTATCGTAACCGATGGCGCCGACGGTGCCGCGGACTACGCTCTGAAAATCGACGTAGGCTTTGGTGGTGATTTCGCCGGCGATCACGACCAAGCCGGTTGCGGTGAGGGTTTCGCAGGCCACGCGGCTGGTGGAATCTTCCGCCAGGCAAGCGTCGAGAATGGCGTCGGAAATCTGGTCGGCGATTTTATCGGGATGGCCTTCGGTTACGGACTCGGAGGTAAACAAAATGCGGTTCTTTGATGCGGCTGAAGCCAAGATTTGTTCTCCTTAGGTCGGACTTTATTTCAGGCGACGCTGGGGGGTGATGCAGACGGTCGCAATGATCACTCAAAGGAACGGCCAATCATTCAAAAGAAGTCCGTAAGAAATGTTAACAGAGGGCTGGTGGGTGCGCAATGATTTTAGGCGCAACTGCATCCTGTTGAATTTAATAGCGTAATAGGTGGGTTGGATGGGTTAATTTGGGTCCTCGGCGGGAGTAACATTTGGAAATGCCGCTCGCCGGAATGTTAAGATTAAGAACGTAGAGTAAGAACATGGCAAATCTCGATTGGTCCAAATGTCCTGCGGTCGAAAGCGTGGCGGACAGACGCAGCGGCGCATGGGTGTTTCGCGGATACCCGGATGCCCGTTGCCACGGTTTTTGAAAATCTTGAGGCCGGATCGAGCATCGAGGAAATCATCGAGCAGTTTCATGTGACGCGGGAGCAGATTCAGGCTGTGCTCGAATTTGCTGCCCGTAGCCTCGACGCGCCGCCGATCCCGGTTGACGCAGCTCCTTCGACTGATGCGCATTCTCTTTGACCACGGCACGCCGAGTGGCATTGCCGGGGCGCTTTCGGGCCACGAAGTCACCGAGGCGATAGAGCGCGGGTGGGACAGGATTTCTAACGGCGAATTGCTCAAGGTAGCCGAGGCCGCAGGGTTCGACCTTTTGCTCACCACCGACAAGAGAATCCGGTATCAGCAGAATTTGGTGGGCCGGAAAATAGCCATTGTTGTACTTGGGAATTCGACATGGCGGATTGTGCGGCTGTACCTTGACCGGATCGCGCTGACAGTAGCGGACGCCACGCCGGGCAGTTATTCCGAGGTGGATATACCGTTCAAGTAAATGTGACGGTGTCGGCCACGCCTTGCCCACTTCTCGCAAAGAACGCGAGAAATGGGGCACCTAGCCTCTGAGAGTCTTTCTGTCGTCCCTCTTTTTACTGCGGCGGTTGCTTTGGCGCAACAGTCTCGACGCCTGTAGTGTTCTCTCTTACCTGTCCACGGTTAATTGTTATTGGGAGGCATGGGTTCTCCGCCTTAATTCCCGTCTCGTTATTATGTAAATCAACGTCATTCATCGTAAGTGGCGTTGTTTCTGTGCAAGGACCCGTGCCGTTCGCTTCCGTCTTCACGGCACCATCGGCAGTATTCTTTATGTCCGCCCCATTAATGACGATGGGGCCCGTCGTCGTTATGCCAGAGCCCGTACAACCAGGTTTCCACGGGACACAGCCACGCTCGGCAGCACCTCCGTTGATAACTGCACCGTCGATCTCAGTAGGCGGAACTGAGGGACTGGCTTTTGGCTGTAAAGTCCACGAGGTCAAGCGAAACGATTCATGTCGTTTTTCTAGTTCTTTATTCACGACATCAACTGTTGGTGGCTTGCCGTGTTCCTTTACATAGGAATCAAGAATACCCTGAAGAATCTGTTGGCTCTGGACCCCGGACCTCTTGGCAGGCTTGGATCGCGAATTCGAATCTGACTGCTTGGCAGCTGGCTGTGATTGAGATGCACTTGGAGTCTGCGAATTAGGAGCGGGCAGGGAGGGAGGTGAGCTATCCTTGCTAGCTGCTGGCGGCGGTTCTTCCTTTTTGCCAATCCAAGAATAAGCTGCTACGCCAATAGGTAGAATTATTGCACCCAAGATAGCAGCAACGACATATCGCATTCGCATGTTCATGCTAAGGCACCAAATCCCAGAATATACCAGCACAGTTAGAATCGTTGGAGGAATGAGGTAGCAGGATATTTTCCACCTCACGCCGATTGCATGATTGGCGAAGGCTAGGCCGAGAAACAATATGCCGCGCGCCACTTCGGCGCGCTCGAATGCGGGAAGAACTTCAGATAGCGGGACGAGCGTTATAATGTCTAGTAAGGAAAAGTAAGAACTTTCCCCCCTTGGTACTTCAGCCATTCGCAACCTTCCGAGGAGCCAGCCCATCGTATCTCCTCAGGCGTGGGCGAGGCGACTATATTCTTGCCCTGATTTCGAGGCGTCACGCGGCGCTGAAGCGCCGCTCTTGCACGGTATTCCAAGCATTTCACAAGCATTCCAAATTTCGCGAGCATTCCGAGCGAGGATGTGCCGTCTTGAAGGGCGAACGGGTCAGCAGCATCTTGCCCACTTCTCGCAAAGAACGCGAGAAATGGGGCACCCCGGCCCGTTATGCTTGGAAATAAAACCGCAACACTTTAGTTCGCGGTGCTTGTGCGGGCCACCACCACCGCCCAGTTCACAAAGGCTAGCGCGATGGTTGCGATCAGGATCAGGGATTGGCCGAAGTCCACACGCGTTGCCAAGATCAAGCACAGGATTACCCCCAGCAGCGCGAAGAAATTTCCGGCGGGGAGGTGGAACATTGCGGGTGCGTCTGCGGGTTGTTTGCGGCGGAGGATGGGGAGGGCGGCGCAGCCTACTCCGTAGTAGAGGAGGCGGGCTACAGCGGAGAGGGTTACGTTCCATTTGAAGTCGCCGGTCAGGGCTAGTCCCCAGACCATGGCGGCGAAGACGAGGATGGAGACGTAGGGCGTGTGGAACTTGCGATGGACGGCTGCGAAGAGTTTGGGGAAGTCTCCTTGCTCGGCCAGGGCGAAGGGGACGCGGGGCATGGCCAGGATTTTTGCGCTGAGATATCCGTAGAAAGAAATTAGCGCGCCTACTGCTACGAGCGCCGCGCCTATGGGACCGACGGCTAAGCGCGCGACATCGGCTAGAGGGCGCTGGCTGTGCGCGGCGTCGGGCAGAACTCCTACGACCACCCATTGGATTAGTGCGTAGGTCACGGTGCAGAGCACTAGAGCAGCGAAGAGGGCGAAGGGTGCGTCGCGGCGGGGATTTTTTGCTTCGCTCATGGGGGCCAGGGCGGTTTCGAATCCGCCGTAGGCGAAGACCAGGAGCAGCATGGCTTTCAGCCATTGGCTGGTGTTGGGAGACGCGATGGGCGCGGTTGCGATGTTCCAATGATGGCGCTGCAGTACGAACAGACCTAAGACGATCACGGCGAAGAGCGGGATGAGTTTGGCTGCGGTGAACAGGTTGCTTACCTGCGCTCCGGCGCGCACTCCGCGAATGTTAATGAAAGTTAGAAGGCCGACCAGGGCGGTGAGAATAATGGCGCGGGGCAGCGGATCTTTGGCGTGCGGGAAGAATTCTCCGAGATAAATCACAAAGAGGTTGGCATTGGCGGCGGGCGCGGCTACCTGGCCGAGCCAGAGCATCCAGGCGGTTTGAATGCCCATGAGGCGTCCGAAGGCGACGCGGGCGTAGAGATAGGGACCGCCGGCCTGCTGGAAGCGCGACGCAACTTCCGCGAAGCAGGCGATGATCACGCTCATGCCGGCTCCGGCGCCGAGCACGGCGTAGGGACTGTAATTGCCGATGAGGGCGGCGACGGTGGAGGGCAGGCCGAAGACTCCGCTGCCGATGATGGAATTGACCACGAGCGCGACCAGGCTCCAGCGGCCGATGGCGCGGAGGAGTTCGCGGGGTGGAGTTTGGGGCATTGGATTTTTTATCACAGAATTGGCCGAGGGATTGGGGGTTAGGGGCTAGTTCGCGGAATGGGCGCTTGCGCTTCGCGCTCGCTTGGACGGCCGAGGCGGCTGTCCCCACATGAATTGTTGGGTTGCAAAGGCCGCCGTCCGCACATGATTTGTTGCGACCTCTGCGTGGTGACTTTTGAACAGATGGCTTGTGCACTGTTGGTGGCGGGGCGTAATTGAGCGCGACGGTACTAAGACTGCGAGCGTGCGCGCCGATTCTTGACATCCAGCGAAAAGGCTTGCCAGTCGCGGGGTTTGGCGTGGCCGCAGTCGGCAGGTTACTTGCTAGACCAAAGTAATTGCTCGAATTACGAAAGCGCATGATCGTGGGACATCTACCTACCGAGTGCTGCCGATGAGATGTTCAGACGGCGCGAATTGAACCACACAATCTATCTGATCACACGAGTCTGATCACACAAGTCTGATCAAGCGAATCTGATCAAACGAATCTGATCAAACAGGGGCCATGGGAATCGATCCACAGATGGACGACCTACATACCAGGATGAGGCGAGTGACCGAAGATTTGCGCGTGATTCAGCGTGAGTTGAATTGCGCCGCGATGCAGGCGCCCAGCAACCCGGAGTTGATGGAAGCGATGAGCGCGCTGCCGGAGACGGAAGCCATCCAGGTGCTGTGCAAAGTGCTCGACCAGATGCGCCACTTCCTGTGGTTCTACAGCCAGGTGATGAGCAACGAACCGGAGCTGGGCGATAAGCTTCGCCAGTCCAACGGATCGAAGACGGTGGAAGACGGGAAGGTGGAAACGTCATTCCTCGATCAGTTGACGCGGGCGGATGAGGCGGTCTTGTTGCGGCATCTGTCGGAAGCGAAGGATCGCAAGCCGAATTAGATTGGATTCATCGTTACGCGCCATGGTTTAGCGCGGCGGCTAAACCATTTTACAGTCTCACGGCGCGATCCAAAAGTGTGGTGAGCATTCAGGCGTCCCTCCGGGACGCATCTTGATTTACCACTTTTCCCGGCGCTGAACGCGCCGGGCTATTATCATGCGGCCCCTGCGGGGCGCCAATCCTCTGACTTCTTTCCGTTGCTCCGTCCGAATCCAATTTTTCGTGGGCAGTCCCAAAGACGTACCCTTCAGAGCAGGTAGGCACCGGCTTTTTTCGCGGTTGTACTCGATATCAATCCTGACTTGCACGACGGAAGAGTGGTAACGTCGGATGCGGCGCTACAGGCCGCGTCCGCGGACCATAGTTTTTCGCACTTCTCCTTCGGGGCTCAATACAACAATGTTTGCTTCCATGCCGGGGGACAGGTGCCCGTGCTGCGCTAGGCCGGCGGCGCGCGTGGGATTCAGGGTTGCAGCGCGAACGGCGTGCTGCAGGGTCCAGCCGGCGAATCGGGTTATGTTGCGGACGGCGCGGTCCATGGTGAGGACGCTGCCGGCGAGCGATCCGTTCGCGGTGGCGCGGCCGTCTTTGACTTCGACTTGGATGGGGCCGAGCTGATAGGTGCCATCGGGCATGCCGGCGGCGGACATGGCGTCGGTGATCAGGACTGAGCGTTCGATGCCCTTAGATCTCAGGAAAATTTGAACGACTTCGGGAGCAAGGTGAATGCCGTCGGCGATGATGTCGGCCGTGAGTTCGGCACTGGTGAGCACTTCGCCGAGGATGCCGGGCTCGCGGTGATCGAGCGGGCGCATGGCGTTGAAGGTGTGAGTGGCGTGGCGGGCGCCGGCTTGCACGGCGGCGCGGGCGGTTTCGAGGGCGGCATCGGAGTGGCCGATGCTTACGCAAACTTTGCGGCGCGCGGCTTCGGCGATTACTTCGAGCGCGCCGGGAAGTTCGGGAGCGATGGTCAGCATGCGCACGTGGCCGCGGGCGGCTTGCCAGAGGCGTTCGAAGATTTCGAGCGTGGGCTCGACGAGATATTCGGGCGGATGCACGCCTCGGCGTTTGTGGCTGAGGAACGGGCCTTCGAGATGAATGCCGAGCGGGCGAGCTTGCACGGGTGCGTCGTTGGTGGCGTTAGAAGATTGCGCCGCTTCAATGGCGTCTGCGAGGCGCTCCAAGGCATTGTAGGTCTGATCGAGTGGGGCGGCGACGGTGGTGGGAAAATATCCGGCGACGCCGTGGGTAGCGAGGAAGGCGTGCAGACGCGGCAATTCGGCGGGTGCGGCGCGCATGACATCGAGGCCGGCGCCGCCGTGCATGTGAATGTCGACGAAGGCAGGCGCGAGAATGGCGTCGCCGAGATCGATCACGCGGGCGTTTTGAGGAAGATCGGCGTGGTCGCGCGAAGAAATTTTCGAGATGAGGCCATCTTCGATGAAGACGAGCGGATTGAGAATTTCTTCGAGCGGCGTGAACAAGCGGCTTGCGCGGAGGACGAGCATATCTGAGCGGTTCGAGTGCGGAATAAGTTTACCGCGAAAAGCGGGCTGCGAGAGAATGCAGCGGTGAAGGGCGCCGTTTCAGCGCCGATTCTGCAGAGGCTGGAATGCTATAATCTTGTTCTCGGTGGAAAGCCGCAATGCGCGGGTGAATGATTGTCCTTCACGCCCGCGGTTACAGTCGGGGAGTGGCTCAGCCTGGTAGAGCACCTGGTTCGGGACCAGGGGGTCGGAGGTTCAAATCCTCTCTCCCCGACCAATCTTTTCAAAGACTTAAACTATACTTCTGGTTTTCCGTCTACAGCGGTGATGTCGAAATTGTAGACGGTCAAATCCTCAGAGTTCACCATCTACGTATCCAACCTGATCTTCTTGCTTCGGCTCAAGCGTCCAGAAACTTGATACTGGGCACCCCCAGTATGGTACCCACTTCCACGCAAAAGCAGGGGGCATCGCAAGATTAGGCACGTCTAGTGTCGGTTCCATACGCAGGTTTATTCAGGCGACGCGCTTTCCATCGATTCATTCAGCAGCCTGCTGAACAGATGTGGTACCGGCGATTCGAGGCCAGTATTGTCGATGCGCTGTTTTGTCGCAACGTAATAATGACCTACTGATCGGCCGAGGTCGTCGTAAACGAACCGATGGTTCCGTCTTGACTGGTGTCATTGTCAGTGTCCCAAAATACCATTCGGTAGTGGTAAATGGTGCTCGGATTTAATCCAGTCAGAACACCTGTAAATGACTGTGCGCTAAAACTAGCTATCACCGGAGTGCAGAAGTAGTAGGAACCGTATGGGCAAGCAATATTGTAGGTGTTCAATACAGGGTCCGTTCCCCATTCAAAGCCAGCCGTACCATCCGCTCCTTCAGGGTTGACTGTCCCACTCAGAATTGCCGTGCTGGAGGTTACGCCACTTACAGAAATGGTGTTGACCGCCGGCGTGAGGGTTGACCTGACCGGCGAAATTTGTGCCAAGTGGAATGAGAGAGAATCCACTTGGAGGAAAAGCGGGTCATGCCAATCAAGAGGTACAAGCCAGAGCAAATCGTGACGATGCTGCGACAGATTGAAGTCGGCATCGCGAACGGAAAAACCACCCCACAAGCCTGCAAAGAAGCCGAGATCACCATCCAGACGTTCTACCGCTGGCGGAAGGAATACGGCGGTCTGAAGATGGACCAGGCGAAACGACTCAAGGAACTGGAGAAGGAGAACGGCAAGCTGAAGCGGTTGGTGGCGGAGCTGTCGCTGGATAAGCAGATTCTGAAGGATATTGCGGAGGGAAACTTCTAAGCCCGGAGCGACGTCGGTGCGCCGTGGAGCATGCCCGCCAGGAGTATGAAGTGAGTGAGCGGCGGGCGTGCCGAGTGGTGAGGCAATGGCGAGGAACGCAACGCTATGTGCCGCTGCGGCGCACGGACGAAGATGAGCTGACGCAGGCGATCCTGGCCCTGGGCGTGAAGTATGGGCGGTACGGCTATCGGCGCATCACGGCATTGTTGCAGCATGCGGGGTGGCCGGTGGGCAAGGATCGAGTGCAGCGGATCTGGCGACGCGAAGGGCTGACGGTACCGCAGAAACAGCGGCCACGAGGGCGATTGTGGCTGGGCGATGGTTCGTGTATCCGGCTGCGACCGGAGCGGGCGAATCATGTGTGGAGCTACGATTTTGTGAAGGCGATGACGCACGATGGGCGGGCACTGCGCATTCTGGTGGTGCTCGACGAGTATACGCGCGAGTGCTTGGCGTTACGGGTGGCACGGCGACTAGGGAGTTTGCAGGTGATCGAGACGTTGGCGGATGTGATGCTGCTGCGTGCAATCCCGGAGCACATTCGCTCGGACAACGGGCCGGAGTTCATTGCCGGGGAGTTGCGGAAGTGGCTGGGAAAGGTAGGCACGAAGACGTTGTACATCGAGCCGGGAAGCCCGTGGGAGAACGGGTACTGCGAAAGCTTCAACGGCAAGCTGCGCGATGAGTTTTTGAACGGCGAGATCTTTTACTCACTGAAGGAGGCGCAGATTCTGACGGAGAGGTGGCGCGTGGAATACAACACGGAACGGCCGCACTCGGCGCTGGGCTACAGGCCGCCGGCGCCGCAAGCCATCCTGCCGAATCAACCGGGGCATGGGGATGTGGAAAACGCTTCGCGTTTCCCACATCCCCACACCCCCGACGGCGACTACGGACAAAGGTCCAAAGAGGCGTTACACTAACATTCCACTTGGTACAAAAGATCGGGCAGATCAGCCGCGCACGGTCGGGAAGCTTTTCGTGTTCAGATATTCGACCCAGTACCATTGCTGCAACGGCGTCCACTTCTCGACATTGCGGTACGTGAAGATTCCTATCCCCGCCACGACCGCAAGCAGGAAAGCCCCCAGAAGCGCGGCTTCTCCCGCGCCAACTCCACCAGTTGCGTTCGCAACGGCTCATCCGTTCGCTGCGTTCGGTAACGATACGTCGTCACCGCCATCCCCATCAGCCCGCAAACCCGGCGCTCACTGGCCGCGTATTCCACCCGCAGCCAGCTCACGTCCGCCCGCTGGTCTACGAGCTCCATCCGTTTTTTGCGATCACCGCCTTCAGCATCTCTTTGTCCAGACTCAGATCCACTACCAGCTTCTTCAGCTTCGTGTTCTCGTCGCGCAACTGCTTCGCTTCCTGCGCCTCGCTCACATCCATCCCGCCGTACTTCGCCTTCCAGGCGTAGATCGTGTGCTTCGATACTCCTACCTCTCGCGCCACGTCCTCTGCTTTGCGCCCTGCCTCCAGTTGCTTCAGAGCCCCGATCATCTGCGCTTCCGTGTGCTTGCTCCTCGACATTCCTTCTTCCCCTTTCCTTCGCTGAAATCATACTCAGCTTTGTTCGGAAACAGGGGATCAGGTCAAACCGTTCGAACAGGCGTCGTTGAGACGTTGGTGATAGAAACCGTAAATTCGACAGGCACGCCCAGAACCCATTCGCTCTGCTCCGGCGCAAGATGAACCCTCAGAGGGGTCTGCGCGCGTCCTTGTCCTGCCAACGCCAAGAGTAGCAGCCAAGCCATACTGGTTTGGGAGACACATTCGAGAGATATCTTCATAAATGATTTCTTCCTCAAGGAGCGCATGGCATGTCAGCTACTGGGGGCCGTAGCTGTTGATTGATATGCTGGATCTTTCGCATCCAATATATTGTAATCGGCTTAAACTGTAGCGAATTGCGGCATATCGATTGTGCCATCAATCCACCATCGTTATGCACACCATTCATAATATGGCCCACTTCGTGCGCCACGGTAGCTGCTTCGTTAACCACCGGCGACTGCACTTGGTCGGGATCAGCCAGAAGATGCCTTATCGTTTCTTTGAATATTTGCATCCCGTATCCGCCAATCACGTTGGTGATGCCAAGAACCCCTGGCTCAAAGTTAGGGTCCCGATCTATGGTTGTCGGTCCCTGGTATGCGGACAGGTTGTAAATCGCCCAAAAGGCAGGGTCGGGATTCTGAGGCTGAGATGTAAAGTTATAGTCGTAGGCGGCACCGTTCGCGAGAGCAACGTTCAGGATGAAGGGGACGTTTTGATTGTTCGGCAGGTCGTAGACCGGCCGGATGTAAGCCGCTTCGAAGGCTGCCGCCATCAAAGAGTTGTCCGGAGGAGCCAGCGCGCCGGGAGGCACAAAGTCGTCGTCCACTATCCTGAAAGGAATTTCTAGATTCGATACGGTGATTTGGGCGGTATCGAACTGTGACACGCCGGGACCTGGGTTTTGAGGAACCGTCCCGTCGTCCTGGACCGCTGTGATGGTCATGCCCGGGCCGGCGGCGATGCTCATCGTTCCTCCCACGCGCCCCCGTGGGCAAAGGCAAGAAGCCGACGAGCGGCGGCGTGAGGGGACTGCCGGAGTTGTAGGTCTGGCTTACATTCACAACGGCCAGCACGGGCTCTTGCCCGGTTTGCGGACAGCTGGTCGTGGCCGGGGCGGGCCCGACGAAGCTGTTGCCCACCACCACGGCGATGTGCTGGCTGCTCGAAGTGCCGTTGTTGGCGGTAACGGCGATGGTACCGATGTCCAAGGCCCATAGCAGAGCAGAGAGTTGGTCGCTCCATCGGTACTGTGCCCCGCGCTAGGGTTTGGACAACAGCTTATTTAATGCCGCAATTTCCTTTTTCTTGGCGTCGACGGCCTTTCGATAATGTTCTTGTTCCTCAGGACTAGCTCCGGATGGAGGGCTGTGCAGTAGGTCATTGAGCTCCTGGCGACGCTTGGGCAGCGCCTCGTTCTTATAGTAGTCAAGGAACTCGTGATCCGATGGCACGAACTTGCCATTCTGATAAAGATAGATATGCTCCATATATGGGTTCGGAACAGCTCCACCCACGAACGGTTCTAACGGATCGCTCAGAGTAACTTCGTGCTTGCCGTCGTGCTCTAGGTCCTTGATGATGTATCGCAGCTCGCCGAGACCGTACCCACCCTCCCCGCCCGTCAGGTAGGCCGTTTTGAGCTGACCGTGATCGTTCTCAACCACCATCAGTTTCGTTGGACGCATGCGACCGCCATTGTCCAACAGACACACAAACTGCACGCTGCCATCGGCTTTCAAGTCAACAAACTCGTACTCCACCACAACTTCCATATCAACATCCAGCTTATAAATATTGTCCCTCTCCGTGTGCGGCTCCTTCATCAGAACTTCGGTCGCGAACTGTTGGGCGACCCTCTTATCAGGAATAAGCCTTTCGAGCTCTGCAAGCGATTGCTCGTTCCAGTTCACTCTTAAAATCTCTTCCAAGGTGGCAGCGCCAGATTGCGAGGCCACCATGAGAGTCATGACCGTCGCGAACACGAGTCCGATAAGCTTTAGCATTACTGTCTCCCTAATTCGGTATTGCCTTAGTCCGCACTCCGGTCACATAGTCCGTGGGAGTATTTCCCTGATTTGACTGTAAACTATCTGCAGGATTCAGAACCCAAGCTGGCTGACCGTTGACTACTCCAGGAATGTAGTAATTCAATGGTGGCAAGGACTTTTGGCTGTGATCCGCAAACCCTCCGTAAAGGACCAATGTCGAATCCTCAATTTGCTGTCCTGTCATTGCGGGCAGACCCGGAACGTTCGCCATCTGGGCATTTTGGTAGTTGATGGCCTTTGTAACAAACCCCTCAAAGACGTTATTGCCCGCTATGCTATTTTGAAACCAGTCAAAGGCAGTTGCCATTGTTACGGCAACCTGCATCAGTCCGATGTAAGACCCGGCTGGAACATTTGAGGTCGCGCCGTTCTCCACTGGCCAGTGGGCACTAACCCCGTACAGCGTTTTCGTTGTAAATTGTGCGTATCCGGACTCCTGCACCGCGATGTGGCACAACAAATTCGGTGTATATCCCTGGAAGCTGGGCTGGTAAATACTCGTCAACTGTGTAGTAATTTGGCTGTTGGGAATCGGTGAACCGACTACGTAGACCGTGACGCTGCCGCTGCTTTTGGCACCGTCGGTCGCGGTGGCCACCAACTGGCCACCCATGCTTTGATAAGTTTCCGTCCCGTTGACTCCGGATGCAGTAGTCAGACTCTGGCTGTTCGTGCACCCGCTGCACTTCCCACCGGTTGTTGTGTATGACAGATTCAAGGTCCAAGACAGAGACGGACTGTTGGGCGTGGTTGCGTTGAACGTGATTGGATTGGTGACATTGTAGTTCGGCGCTATCACCGGGAAAGTTGCGCCCTGAGTCGGACTCGATATGGTAATCGGACCTTGCAGTGTTGTCGTCTGCACAGTTGAATTAGGCGCGGTCGCGCTAGGGACGTTCCCTGCGGCAATCAGAGTTCCGTTCGGATCTAAGGCTAAACGCGTACCGAACGAGCCCGTAATTTGGCCGCCATTGACCGGATCATACGGATTTGTCAGGTCTACGACGAGCACATTCGATCCTGTACCTACGAGGGCCATGGTGCCATCGAGAATTACATCGGTCGGGCCGGCACTAAGTTGGAAAAAGCCGATGGGCAGCGGCAAGTATGGACTCGCCGGGGTGTAGGGCGGCTGCGAACCGGGCACGTAGGGCTGGCTAATGTCCACCACCATGAGCATGGGCGCGCTGGCCCCGTTGGCCGAGCCCGAGCCAACCAAAACCGCAATCTGTTTGTTCACCGTGGTCCCGTTTACGTTCACAGGGATTGTACCGACATCCACAGCCACGCCGTTGCTTAGCGAGTAAACGCTTGTCCCGACGGTCATTTGCAGTGGACCCTGGGTAAGCGGAGCCCCTGGTGCCGACGATGTGTAAGGAGGATACAGAACGCCGTTTGATCCAGCCATTGGATCCGCCACTACCAACGGCAAGGCTCCAGTCGCAACCATCAGAGGTTGCGTGGCTGCGCCGCCGCCCGCACTGGCGGTGGCGAAGTACGCTGCCTTCAAGCCGAACTCCGTAGCCGTACCGCCCTGAGCATTAATCGGCAATGGAATCGTATTTACTATTGTGTCCATGGCGAACCCCTCGCCATCGGTGGACACTGACTCGTCAAATCCCGAAGGGTTGTTGTTCTGATAGTAAGTGTATTCAGTGGTCGCCTGATTCAAGTCAATCACCTGCAAGCCCTGCAGAAAGGTGCTCGCGTACAGATACTGATCCAACATCGAAAGGCGGAGAGCAACTCCAGCGTTCGTTGCGCTTGAGGTCGCGCTTACAGCACCTACCCTCGTTACCTGAGGGGGCGTCGAGGCCATAGGGGGCGTAGGCGGAGGCGATGGGGTGACGGCATACAGCCAGATGTTCGACGGAATAGCAACATCCTGGGCAGTACCGGCGGAGAGAGCGAGTAATCCGCCGCCGCTGCCACCGGCGACCGGCGAGTTCTCCTGGCCGGCAGCATCGGTCACCCGTCCCACGAATGTTGCGGACGCGACAATTCCCAGGTCTACAGGGCCCGCCGGATTGGTAATATCAATGGCGTCCGCGCCGCTTAGAACGCTGCTGCCACCGGCTAGCGCGCCCACAAAGGCGTAATCGCCGATCACCACTGGCCGGGTCAGGACGGTGAGCGTGCTGTTATCGCTTCCTAATTCGGACGGTTGGTAGGTATAGAAAGTTATGGTGTTGGGATATCCGAGGGGTCTCCCATCGGCGTCTACGATGCTGCTCGACAAGGTGAGAGTGTAGGTCTCAAAGAACTGCAATCCGGTGGTGGGTTGGAGAGTGAGGGACGTAATAGAGTCAGTCGGCTGGACGGGATTCGCCACCGATCCATCGGTTCTGATCCCAATCAGGCTCAGTGCCGGAGTGTCACCAGTATTGGCACCCACGAGAGACACGTTGGAGAGAAGGGGTGGGTTGCCGTAAACGATGTTGGTTACCGGTTCACTGAATGTGATCTCGGGCAAAACCAGTATCGAGACATTTTGTGCGTTATTGGGCGGGGTAGAACTAATGATAATTGGCGGACTTGTGGTCAAAGTATTGTTGCCCCCTCCCGCCTGCACCACGAGGAAGCCCTGCGTTACGCTGACCGAAGAAGCGGTCAGCGGATTTATCCCAGTCACGGTAATGCTAGTAACCCCGGGGTTGTTCGGCGTGTACGAAGCGCTGAGTTGATAGTAGTTCATACCTGCAACGGCGTTCGCTGGCGGTGCGGCTCCTATGAGGGCTGGACACGCAATGCCGTCGCACTGAGAGCCATTGATTGAGACGCTCTGCACAGTGAGATTCGATGAGAACGTGATGGTGAGAGGGGTTCCCGACTGCACGATACCGGAGACGGGCTGCCCAGTAGTCGCATTGAAGATGCCAATATTGATCTGTGCTGGCGGCAGCGGTGGAGTGGGAGCCGGGAACAGGAAATTAACGCGGCCTATATTCTTATATAGATCTTCAAGACCAGCGTAGATCGCGTAGAGGCCGTCGTCAGATTGGGCGCCGTCCACCTCATATGCCGTCGCCTGCAGGGTTGTGCTTCCAGCGCTCAACAGCTGGGTCGCGGTGACGCTGCGCGCACCGCCGCCTAGTTGAGGGTCAAAAATGGTGAACGTGGCGCAAGTGGCGTCGTAGATCGCGAAGTTGCTGGGCTGAGAGCCCTGAGGGGGTGTTAAGAAAATGCTAACTACACTCTGGGCCGGCTCTGTGGTCGCGGCGGATACTCCGGGCACCGCCGGAACTACTTGTGTGGCTAAGCCGACAATCAGGCCCTGAGAGGCACTGCCGGACGGACCGGCCTGGGCTGAGACGTCCCACATCACGAAGTAATCCTGGTCCTGCAAGGTCTGCGGTAGCGGCGAACCGTCCGATTGGATTGTCAGGCCTCCGTAGCTATTATGGTATCCGCAGAAAGGCGGCGAAGCCGTAACCACCTGCGCATTGGCTCCTGTGCCTTGGACGAATGCCTCATCGATGGTTTCAAAATAGGTATTGCCGTTCTGATCCGTAAGGCGACGGTATACGTAGTAGAACGCGTTGCTCGGCGCGTTCGCAGGCACCGGGAAGGCAAGCTTCGCTTCCTTCTTAAACGTGGGCATCGCGGGATCAGTAATGCGCATGCCGCTACCGAAGTTTGCGCCCGTCCAAGTCGGAAGCGTCGGGAAAGCCGTCTGGTCAAGCTGGGTCAGCTTGAACGTGACGCCTTGCGGAAGAGCTCCTGCCGGAATGATGATCCCTGTGCCACCCGGACCGACCACCGTGCCACCACCAGGACCGACGGCGGTTGTGCCATCTGCGGCGACGAATTGACTGATCGTAAACGTCGTCACATTGCCAGCGGGATCGGTCAGCGTTATTTGCAGGATATCGTTAATCGTTGCCGGCATTTGACCAGTCACCGAGCCATCGTTGAGAACCGTCAATGAGTAGACCACGCCGTTCGTCTGATCCACGATCAGGAAGGTCGAGCCGGGCGGGAAGGATCCTGCAGACGCGCTGATGGCCACGTTGCCGTTCGAATCCGGCATGGCAAATACAAGCGCGTTTGTATTGTAAGTGGGCGGAGTAATTGCGACTGTGGTGAATGAAATGGCCGGAACGGAAATCAATCCGCCCACAGCGTTGGCCAGGCCCGAAGCCTGGAAGGTGTACTGCGTCGAAGGTTGCAACGCTGCCTGCGGGAAGACCGCAAGTGTGGCGCCTCCGCCGGAGAAGACGAAGCGCAGTGCTATCGGCGTGCTGCTTCCCGCCGCAGTCAGTACAACGCTCGACGAGGTAACGGTGGCTTGATTGAATCCTTCCGCGGCTGTGATGTCGATCTCAGCGGTGAGCGGCACGCCGACCGCGCCATTCGCCGGAGTTATCGTTGCTGCTTCCACTTGGCCGGCCACGCTCAGGTTCGCGGTTGCGGTTTGTCCCGCAGTGACTTGAGCGGTCGCGGTCCCGGCCAGAGCCGTGTTGGGAACGGATGCGGTGAGGTGCACCGTGCCTGCGGCTGCGACAATCATGTAGTTGCCGTTCGCGTTCGAGAAGGCAACGAAGGGCAGGGCGTCGGTTTGAACCATCGCGGCCACCGGACCGGAGCCTGCTGAAACCGTTCCGCTGACAAAGCCGGTGGGCACAGTCACTTCATAGAAGACGTAATCGCCGCCCTGAATGATTCCCGGCAAACCCGGCGTGGCTTGCGAGACGATATTGGTGGCCGTGACCTGCGCCATACTGACGACAACCAGGTAGGGCACGCCTGCAACCCGCTGGATCTGGGCGATGACTACGTTGCTGCCCGGTACCGCGCTTCCCGCTCCCACTGAAAGCTGAGCCGCATTGCTTAGAACTTGTCCCGAGAAATCGACGTTGTATTCCGAGAGCGGAACCAGCGTGCTGGTCGAAGGCAGGAAAGTGTTTACTGGTTCAGAACTCACCGCGATAGCGGTGTCCTGCGACAACGAGCCTCCAGCTACCATTAGCGTCGCACCGCCGGACTGCACGGAGACCGGGTCGCTTCCGCCGGTCGCGCCACGAACCGATTCGCGGCCGGAGAGAATGTTCAAATGAACGTCGCCCGATGTGAGCTGCGCAACCTGGAAGGTTTGCGATGGCGTTACGGGAAACGCTGCGCCCACTTGGGCGCCGCCGCTGGGTGTTGGACTCTGATAGAGCAGAATGTCTTCGTAACGGGGTTCTTCCGAGAGAGCTTGACCGGAAGTTAGCGTGTAAGTCTCGGTGACTTGAGATTGTATGACTGTGCCTGAAGGCACCGTAGTGCCGCTCACCACACCCAGCGAAGCCGTCGAGGTCCCGCCTGTGGGCGCTATGTTGGATGGACTCAGAGAGCCGATGCTGCTTGCGTTCGTGGGTAGGGTCACCATCGGCACGCCGGTGAGAGGTTGGCCAACCGCCGGTATCTGAATACTGGTATTGCTGGCATCGGGAACGACCAGCGCGTAGTCGCCGGTCGAAGGCACGGGCACCGTCAGTGCGCCGCTGGAAGCGGAGAGATTCGGCGTCGCCATCGTCCAAGCGTGGACGTTGTAGCTATAGGAGACAAGATAGAGCGTTCCAGACGGCAAGCCGGTGAAGTTCGCGCTCAACGAAACGCTGCTGGAGGGATTGGCCTGCAAATCGAAAGCCGCCACCGGAGACCATCCCAGAGGCAGGAGTCCGGGCAGACCCTGCTGTGAGAGCGGAGTCAGATTATAAGAAGTGGTGGCGCCGCCGGCCGGTACTATCAAAGTGATGGCACCCGTTCCCACTGTTCCACCGCTTGCCGTAATGACAACCGGTGTCGCGACTGCCGTCATCCGCGCGTCTACCGGGACTGTTCCCACTCCCGACTGAATTGCCACCTGCCGTTCGACGGTCACCATCGCCGGAGTGCCGTTGGAATTGCCCGGCTGACTCACACTCAGGAACAACTGACTGCTGGTTACCGGAATTGAGTATTGCCCCTGGGAATTCGAAGTTGTGCTTTGGCCGGTTTGGCCGATAACTTGAAGATTAGCGCCGGCCAGCGGCAATCCGGTGGCATCGGACAATACCTCACCAACAATCACTCCTGCGGACGCGATCTGGATTCCGGCATTCGCGCTGGCCACGTTCCCGGCGATATCAGTAACCACCGCCGTCAAAGTCAGCGTGCTGCCGGAAGTGGCAGTAGTGGGAGCCGTAACACTCACGGTATACGGTGGCGCCAGAGCGGTCCCGACCTCCGTTCCATTCAACTCGAATACGACCGAGGCAATGGGCGCGATGTCGGTCACCGTGATCGTCGCGGAGCCACTCTGCCCGGGCGACAACTGGCTGGGCGCTGTGAATTGCAGAATCGCCGGCGGAGTCTTGTCAATGTTCAGCGTGACTGATGTCGTGGCCTGATTTCCTGCCTGGTCTTGCACCGTGCCGGTAACAACCTGCCCCACGCCTTGCGAGGAAACCGTCTGCGCTGGAGAACACGAAGCGATGGGAGAGACGCTCGGATTGCATGTGAATGTAACGATAACGTTCGAGTCGTTCCATCCAGCGGAGTTGGCCGTCGGTGATACGGACGCGGTAACCGTTGGACCGGACTGCTCGAGATTGACGTTGGCAGTTGCGGTCGCCGTATTTCCGGCCACATCGGTTGCCGTGCCGGAAACGGTTTGATTCGCTCCGTTGCTTGAAATCACCGAAGAGGAGGGGCAGGTTGCAACTCCCGATAACGAATCGCTGCAGGTGAAGCTGACTGTCACCGGACTGGTTTCCCATCCACTAGAGTTTGGAGCCGGGGATAGATTCGGAATAATCGTGGGCGGCGTGCTGTCGAGCTTAATCACGACCGTCGCCGTGGCCGTGGCGCCAGCAGCGTCGGTCACCGTTCCGATCACGGGGATGTTGGATCCTTGTGTCGTAACGACTGTTGGTGAGGGGCAAGTTGCAATCGGCGCGCCACCCGGCGTGCAGGTGAAGCTCACCGTGACGGGACTGTTATTCCATCCCGCCGAATTCGGCTGGGGGGCTACGAGCGGCGTGATGGTCGGCGGCGTCTTGGAGATATTTACCGTGACTTGCGTGGAGGCCGTGTTGCCAGCCACATCGGTTGCTGTTCCCTTTACGATTTGATTCGCGCCCGCTGTGGTGATGGACTGCGCGGCCGGGCAGCTCGCCACTCCGGAGAGCGTGTCCGCGCAAGTGAAGGTGACGGTAACCGGCGTAGTAGTATTCCAGCCCGCGCCATTGGGCGTCGGCGAAACGCTTGCGCTAATTGTGGGAGGAGTCGTGTCGAGGTTGACCGTTACACTCGCACTTGCGGTGTTTCCGTTAGTGTCCGTTGCCGTTCCCGTAATGACTTGATTTGCCGCTTGCGTACTGACCACGACCGGCGCCGGACATGTATTGATTGGATACGATCCCGCCGTACACGCAAAGGTGACCGTTACATTCGAATTGTTCCAGCCAGCGGCATTGGGCGCCGGTGAAGGCATCGCGACAATTGTCGGCGGAACTAAGGGCTGAACCGTCAGCGTGACCGAGGAAGTTGCTGTGTTGTAGTCGGTCGTATTGGTCGGGGTAAACGTTACCGACAAGGTCTGCGATCCGGTGGCCATCACTGTCCCCGCCGCAGGCGTGTAGACGAGCGTTCCCGCCACACTTGACGTCGCATCCAGTTGCGTTGTGCTCAGTGCCGTCCCGTAAGTAATCGCCGCTGGCGGCGCCCACGTGATCACCGGCGTTGCCTTGTTCACCGTCAACGAGGCCGTAGTCGTTGCGGTGTTGTAATCCGTCGTGTCGGTCGGGGTAAAGGTCACCGAGAGCGTCTGCGATCCGGCCGCCGGTATGGTGCCCGCTGCAGGTGTGTAGACAAACGTTCCCGCCACGCTTGCGGTGGCATCCAACTGCGTTGCACTCAGCGCCGTACCGTAGGTAATCGCCGCCGGAGCCGCCCACGTGATCACTGGCACTGCCTGGTTCACCGTCAGTGTGACCGAGGCCGTGGCCGTGCTGTAGTCAGTCGTGTTGGTCGGTGTAAAGGTAACCGACAAGGTTTGCGATCCGGCCGTTAGCACCGTCCCTGCGGCGGGCGTGTAAGCGAACGTTCCCGCCACGCTTGCCGTGGCATCCAACTGCGTCGCACTCAGTGCAGTGCCGTACGTTATGGCCGCGGGTGCCGCCCACGTGACCACCGACGTCACCTTGTTCACTATCAGCAAGACCGACGCCGTCGTCGTGCTGTAGTCAGTCGTGTTGGTCGGCGTAAAGGTAACGGACAAGGTTTGCGGTCCGGCTGCCAGTACCGTGCCTGCGGCTGGGGTGTAGACAAACGTCCCTGCCACACTCGCTGTTGCATCCAACTGCATTGCGCTCAGTGCCGTCCCGTACGTTATCGCGGCTGGCGTGGCCCATGTGATGGCCGGAGCTGCTTCGTTCACCGTCAGCGTGACCGTGAAGGTGGTTGTGCTGTAGTCAGTCGTGTTGGTCGGCGTGAAGGTAACCGAGAGAGTCTGCGATCCCGCTGCCAGCACAGTTCCCGCTGCAGGCGTGTAGACAAATGTTCCTGCCACGTTTGCCGTGGCATTAAGTTGCGTGGCACTCAGCGCCGTGCCATAGGTGATCGCCGCCGGCGCTGCCCATGTGATCACCGGCGTCGCTTTGTTCACTATCAGCGAAACCGAAGCCGTCGCGGTGTTGTAATTCGTCGTATTGGTCGGCGTAAAAGTCACCGACAAGGTCTGCGTTCCCGCCGCCAGCACCGTGCCCGCCGCAGGCGTATAAGCAAACGTGCCCGCCACGCTCGCCGTGGCATCTAACTGCGTCGCGCTCACTACCGTGCCGTACGTTATCGGCGCCGGCGTGGCCCATGTGATGGTCGGAGTAGTCTTCGGCATCAACGTTACGGTGGACGAAGCCGATACCGCGGTGTTCGCCTGGCTCGTCGCCTTAACCGTTACAGTCTGCTGCGTCGAAATCGTTGCTGGAGCGGTGTACAGGCCCGACGAGCTGATCGTGCCCGTCCCAGTTGGACTGATGGTCCAGGTCACCGCGGTGTTGGTGGTGTTGGTCACCGTGGCAGTGAACTGCTGAGTCTGGCCGCCGTAGAGTGTTGCTGTGGCTGGAGTCACGCTCACAGCCACTGGCGGCTGCAGCGGCGAACCGCCAGAGCACGAGTTCCCGATCGCCGCGGCTCCGGTCAGCGTGATGGTATCGGCAACGAGGATCAGGCAATTGCCTCCAGCGACCGCTCCCACAAACGCCAGCGCAGTTGTTGGGAAGTACAGAACGCCATTCAGCGAAGAGCTTGATGCGCCCGTGACTGTATTAGCCGCTTTCCCGGTGCCGATTCCCCGATCCTGATAAAAGAGGATGCCGTAGTACGATCCGCTGGTCGGAGCTGACAAGGTTGCAACCACCGAACTGCTGATCGACACCGGCCCATAGCTATAACCTAGGCCCTGCGTCAGAAAGAATGTGACGCCACTCCCCTTGAGAATGCTCGACCCCGTCACATTCAATCCACCGCCCATGAGAATGTAGGTTCCCGGATTGAAGGTCACGTTCGTTGCGCCGCTAATCGTGATGCCGTTGCAGTAGGTACCCGGAGTCAACGTGGACGAGCCCGTGGTTACTTTGAAGTTCGTATAGGTGCATGCGGTGCTCGTGGGCGGAACCAGAAACGTTAGCGGATCTCCCTGGGAAGCAGAACCGGTTGTTGGAGTCGGCGAAAACGTCACCGACCCTGAGGTGGAATATCCCCCGACCACGTCGAAATATTTGGCGGTAAAGCTTCCACTGCCGGAGAATTTCAACGCCGTGCTGCTGGATGAATCCACCACCACCCCGCAGCTCGGAGCGTTAATGATCACTGCGCCATCGATATAGAGGGCATTCGCCGCCGTTTGATCCAAGGCATAAATGCACTGGTCGTAAGTTGTCGAGGCCAGCGCTTGATACGGATGAAACAGGAAGGCGATCGAGAGGGCCAATAACATTATCGCAAAGTGGCGGATCCTCCTAGAATTTCCTGGCACTGAGCCGGAAAAGATTCTGGACTCCGCGCCGGAGCAGACTGGTACCCTTTCCACCAATCCGTACCTGATACCGCCTCTCTCCCGCCCGCATTGACTAAGCATCTTTGCCTATCAATCTTTCTCCGCTTTCTTGCGCATTGCTTTCATCAACCCCTTAATCGTCCCTGGGGAAATTCATCTCCCGATCTCAGTTTGTGATCGTTATGCCCCATATGCCGCCATTCAAAACGCTATTTCCAATTATGTTTCCGGCCGGCGTGGCCGGAACGATCTGCACGGACGCAGTGCCAACGGAGGCCCCTGCACTGGAATAGGTAACGGTGATGGAGCCGCCGACGGTCGTGAAGATTTTGTAATTGCTATTGCTTTGCGATGGGCTGCCGTTAACAACCGTCCCGCCCGTCGATTGCACGTAGGAGCCATTGTTGACAGTCACAAAGCTGCCCACAGTCACGGCCACAGGGGTACCATCCGGAACTGTATTTCCCGCTGAATCCTTGATCCCACTGAACGTGACATTTGCCGTCGAATTGGCGGAAAGAGAACATCGTTGCCGGCCCATTCGCGGTCGCCGAAGTGACGCCGTGAAGATTGACTGTGCCCACGCCGATCGCATTATTCGTCAGCAGCGCTCCAGTACTACTGAGTGGAACCACGGCGATGTAACCCTGCACGGTCTGGCCAACGCCGGCGGTAATTCCTAAATCAGAGTACGAAGCTAAGACCTGACCGCCCGCCACGGTGAATTGCTGGAAGTTCGAATTGTTGATAGCGACGGTGCCATCTCCGGGTGAAGTTCCCGCAGAAGAAATGGTTCCACCCGAACCCGCCACATAGGAACCATTGAGAATGGCGGCGTAGGGTACGGCGGTCAATCCGACCAATGCGCCATTCGGCACCGGCGTAACGCCGTCGCTATCCTTCAGCCCGCTGATAGTCACTGAGCTTTGGTTGGAGTTTCCATTCGCGGTCAGATCGACCGGAGAAACGCTTACGCTCGCGCTTCCCGGCGCCAGCAACTGAACCGAGACCGTGGCCACGGCGGTGTTACTGATCTCGCTTCCATTCGGCGTGACCGGGATGACCTGGACGGTTGCCGTCTGAGAACCCGACGCCACCGAAACCCCTTGCGAGGAATACTGGAAGGACACTTGTCCATTGGTCACGGTAAAGAGGTTGTACTGTGAACTGAACGGGGCTGGCGTACCACCAATGATTGCGCCGCCCGCCGAGTTAACGTAGAAGCCGCCAACGATCGAACCTTGGGCGGCAGCGGTCACCGCAACCTGGGTGCCGTCCGGAGCAGGATTACCCGCCGCATCGCGGAAGTTCGAAAGCGTTATGGTGGAACGGTAATCGCCGCCATTAGCAAAGACAGCGGTGGGGCTGGCTGTGCCTTGCGCGCTAGTCAACCCGGCAATCGTGACCGGCTCAACTGCCACTGCGTTATTGTTCGGGACCTGCCCGCTGCTGTTGGCTTCGACAACAACAACGTTCGCGGTTTGCTCCTGACCGGGGCTTGCGGTGACATTCTGGTCCGCATAAGTGACGGTCAGGGCGCCGTTTTGCACGGTGATGATCTTGTAGTTCGAATTCGATGGAGAGGCTGTCCCATTCACAATTTGGCCGCCCGCCGAATTGACATAGAAACCGCCAGAAATGGCCGCTTGAGCGTTTGCGCTGACGGCCAGAGCCGTACCGTCGGGAACGGTATTGCCGTAGGCATCGAGGACGGGCGCGAAGGTTACGGTCGTAGTGTGAATTGCCCCATCGCCCAGGACGGAACTCGGCTGCGAAGAACCCACCGCATTCGATGGCGGCACGAGTATCAGGTTCTGGACCGTGATCGCGTTGATGTCCAGAATGTTCGCGCTGGGGTCAACCATGACCAACTGCAACGTGGCATTGCCGGTCTGTCCCGGAGAAACGATACTCGAACCATCGGTCGAATAGGCAGCGACGAACCCATTCGATACCAAGGGGAAATAGTTCCAGTTCGAGTTGTTCGGATCGGGCGTTCCGTTATCAATTGTGCCGCCCGCTGAGTTGACGTAATAGCCGCCATAAATGGACGCTTCGGCCACAGCAGAGATGCCAATATTCGAACCGTCGGGCACGAGGTTTCCGCGCGCATCATGAACATCCTGAATCGTGACCTGCAGCGGCTCTGCGGGCGAAACCTGCGGGACGCTGGGTTGGGATGGATTAATATCCGCAATCGCAGCTCCCACCAGAGTTATGTCGGCTGTTCCGATGGCGTTGATCGACGAAATGTTCCCATTGTTGAGCGGCACTACCTGAATGATGGCTGGAGAAGTTTGGTTCCTTCCCTGATAGACGCCGGAATCGGAGTATTCAAAGACGATCTGCCCGCCGGACATCGTACCCAACGCGAAGTTGCCGTTATTCGGATAAGCAGGAATGTTGAGGAGAGAGCCTCCAGCCGACAGCACATAGTATCCGCCCGCGATCGACGCTTCGGATTGAACGCTAATGGCTGCCTGTGTACCATCCGGCAGCACATTGCCATTGCCGTCAGTAAGCACAACCTTCACCTGGCTGCGATGGTCTCCGCGATCGGCGTAAAGCGATCCAGGAGATACGGACACGATCGCGGTATCCGTCGCAGCGCGAATATTGAGGTCCTGGCTGGATACGACGCGCGTTCCCAGAACGTTGTAATTCGCATCGGCGGCCTGCATCTGAATAACGGCCAACGTGCCGGTAACTGGCGTTGCGGTAACGGACTGGCTTGAATAGGTCGCGGTAACCGTCCCGTTCCTGATGGTGTACACCTGGAAATTCGGGTTGTTCACCGCGGTGATTCCGTCGATGAATGTGCCGCCCGCCGACGGAACCGGCGTCCCAGCGGGATTCACGGTAGCCATGTTCGCCGCCGAAAGCGCAATGTTTGCGCCGTCGGGAACTATCGTGCCGTTGATGTCTCGAATGTTCGTGACGGTGATGATCGAAGTAGTAGGCGTCGTGCCATTCACAACTACTGTCGCCGGATTCGCCGTGATCGTGGACGAGTGCGCGACATATTGACGATTTGCCGGCGCCACATAGGTGTAGGTCGCGACGAACTGCGATCCATCGGTGAATGCGGCTGTAGCCGTGTAGGTTGCACCAGCCTCGATGAACCCATTGTCGACTGCGAACAAGGTGAGAGTCGCGCCTGTTGTAACCGGGAAGTTGATCTGCCCGTTGGTGCTGTTGAGCAGCGGTCCGCCGACATCCGCGGCCACGCCCAGGTTCGAACTCTGCGTGCTCACCGTCTGCGGGCCAGCCAGAGTGATGTAAGAAATCGTGCGGGTAAGTCCTTGCCCGATATTCAGACTTAGCGTGAACACCGCATTGAGTTGTCCGTTGGGAGCGGGGGACAGGCCATTGCTTCCTCCGCCCACCAGGTCCACCAAGTCGCCTTGATAAACAAGCGATGTATTGCCGGCGGAAGGCGGCAGTGACTGCGTTGAACGGACGGTGATCAAAGTCGGTGCACTGACGTTTCCGACCACGTCGGTAGCGGTGATCGAGAGCGTGTCGTTGACGGCTGCGGCAATGTTCGTCGCAAACGATCCATCGGCGGCAGAGGTGCCAGTCGCGGTGGCCTGCGAAACCGTGTCCGTTACGTTAATGACGAGGCCGCCGCCACTGACGGCGCCCGGCGAACCATATACCAGGGAAACTCCGGCGTTGGGCGGCTCGGCGAAAATCAGATTGGCGTTGGGCGCCGCCGGGGGCGTCTGCTTGACGTTGATGGTCACAGTCGAAGAGGCGGAAACTCCACCAAAATCGGTCGCGGTCGCCGTGATGATCTGCGGCCCATCCGGCACTCCCGAGAGACTCAATGTGGCCTGATAAGGAGAGGCCGTTGCCGTAACTGTCTGGCTTCCCAACGTGAAGGTAATATTCTGCACCGCTTCGGAAGCCGTCGCGGTCACGACAACTTGTCCTTTGAAGTACGCCCCGTTCAACGGCGAGGTAATCGTCACGGAGAGCGGAACATTTTCGACAATCGCCTGAATTGTCGTGCTGGCAGGACCAGTCGTTCCGGCATTATTCACGGCCTGCGCCGAGAAGTTATGCGGCCCGTCAGTCAATACCGCAGTGTTGAACGTAGAGGAGAAGCTCGGCGGAGTAAGTGCAACCTGCACAACTCCATCCACCAAGAAGTTGATCTTCGCGATTCCCGAGATCGCGTCGGATGCTGAACCGGAAATCGTAATTTGTCCGGTAAGCACCTGGCCGGCGCTAATGCCCGTCAGCGTAGCCACGCTGGGTGGAGTGGTATCCACAATAAAGGAAGCGGAAACCATTCCGACGATGCCGGCGTTGTTCTGTATCGAGGCGGTAATCGTGTGCGAACCGCTCGCCAGTGGCGTCGTGGGAGTGAATGTGATGGAGGATGAACTGACACTCGGCGTCACGGTCTGGCCATCCAGCGTCATGCTCGCAGTTGCGGGATTGATACCGGTGAGTTGATCGCTTAATGAGATTGTGATCGTCGGCGTCGCGGAATTTACATAGGAGCCGTTCAACGGCGAGCTGAGCTGGAGAACCGGCGTCGCGGTTTCCGGCGAGACAAAGGTACTAGTGAATGCATTCGTCTGAACGTTGCCGCCAAAGGAAACTGCTCCATTCACCGTGACCGTGTATATCGTGTTGTTCATCAACGGGCCGGCTGGCGTGAAGGTCAGAGTGTTGGGCGCGGTCAGGGATGCGCTACCCGCGACTGGACCACCGACGGAACTGACCGTGATTACGTTGCCGAGTGGAGCCGTAGTGGATAGCGCCTTGTCGAAGGTCACCGCCACGGTTGCATTGACGGGCACTTGTATCGCCTGATTTGCAGGCGAAACTGAAACCACGTAAGGAGGCGTTAGATCGACAGTCGTGAATGTGATCACCTGCGGCAGCAGCAACTGACGGCCGAAGATGTCGGTTACAAGACCTGTCACATTCAGGTTCAGTTGAATTCCATCCGGCAACGTCCCGAGTAGGGTTACGGTCTTGCCGTCGGCGGAAAGAGACGAACTGAGAGGTACATTAGTGGTCCCGTTGGTGACGTAGACTCCGCTTGCGCTGTCCAGAGCTTCACTGAATGTCACTGTGAGAGGCTGGTTAATCCCTACACCGGTCGCCCCGGAGGCAGGATTGCTGGACACGACCGACAGAGCGTTGCCATCCAGCGTAATGGTTCCGAGATTCACGATCTGATCATTGGTGGCGATCGACTGCCCCAGAACGGCAGCGATGCCGCCGGAGATTGGATCAGTGATCTGCACCGTAAAGGCGCCGAGCGGCACGCCGGCTGCATTGAAGCTTCCGTCGTTCTGCGCCTGCAAGGTAATATTCGCGCCTGTCGTGAGCTGTACTACAACATTGGCGCCGACCGCCGGGGTCTGTCCATCCGGGCGAAGAACTATTCCGGTAATCGACCCGCTGGGTTGCACCCCAATGTTCAGATTGTCATTCTGATTAGGAGATACCGTTCCCGATGCGGTTCCATACAAAGTGAACCCGCCAATGTTGGCGCTCAGTTGGGCGGTAAACGGACCGGCTAGAACTTGTGGCAGCGCGAATGTGCCGTCGGCAGCGGCCGTCACCGTCAGGTAGTAGGGGAACTGGCCGGTGCCTTTCAGAATGATGGTGCCGGGGGTTGGCTGGCCGGAAGAATCTAGTGCAACCCCGGAGAGCGAACCAATTCCGTTCAGCGTGACATTGGCCGTAACGTTGCCGCCCGCTGGAACGATTACTACACTCGTACCTTGATCGATGCTGCCCAGCACCTGCACGGAAATCGTCGCCGTTCCCGCAGGAACAAGATTAAAGGAGAAGTTGCCCAAGGCATCGGTGGTTGTGTTCAGCGTCCCGCCGCCAGTTCCGCCTACGTTGATGGTCACGAGGGAAGCTGTGGCGGGAGTCGTTCCGCCAGCCTGCAGCACTTGTCCGGTCACGCTTCCGGAGCTGCGTAAAGCAACATTCAATGTGACCGTATTGCCATTGCCGCTAACGGACGTGGAGGCAGTGCCGGTCAAGAATCCGTTACTGAGGCTGGCCGATGCCACCACCGCGCCTTCCGGAACGCCGGCCATCAGATAATTTCCGTTGGAATCCGCGCTGGTTGTGGCCTGGAAGGTTCCCGACGTGATGGTGACGCTGGCACCAGGTTGGGGTGAACCGTCGCTGGTCACTTGGCCCTGTATGGTGTCGAGACCCTCGGCGATCACGTTGAGAGTCAGCACCTGTCCCTGGGTGGTGATGGAGCCTGCGGCAATTCCAGTGCGGCCACTCAGCGGATCCTGCGCATTCAGCTGCACTGATCCCGCGGGAACGTAATCGAAGCTATAGGAACCGATCATGCCGGTGCTCGCGGTTGTCGCCTGCCCAATGACCCTGCCGCTCGCGGTCAGATTCACGATCGCATTGGGAATCGGCGTGACTCCGTCCGGCATGTAGTAAGTCCCTTGCACCGTGCCGGTGGTCGTCTCCTGGACTTGAATATTGACCGAACTCGTCCCTTGGGGCAGAACGCCAGAGGCGCGGCCGGAGCGGCCGAACGGATCAACCACCGATACGCTGAAAGATCCCTCGAACACATCGGGGAAAGAAAGGACGCCCTGATTGGAAGCGTCGAGCGATCCGTTGAAGACTGAGTTGGGGTAATTGTTTTCGTTCAAGGTAACGTAAGCGGCGGAGACTGGAACACCCGCGCCATCCACTACCGCGACATTGATCGTTCCCGTACCCAACAACCGGAGATTCTGCGTCGCGTTCTGAGCGGCGATCAGATAGACGTTCATCTGCGTCACGCCGCCGGAAACCGGATCGGCAGCCGATAGTGTGTACAGGCCTTGCGGGAATATCTTGGCGAAGGTGAAAGTGCCCGTGGCATCGGTCGTGACCGTGATATTGGGCAGCGGACCATTTGCCGTCACTTGCACGCCGGCACCGGCAGGCGTAACTCCATCGGGCAGGAAGACCACTCCCGACAAGACGCCGGCAGTCGTGTTTACCATCTGCAGGCTGAAGTTGACTGTGCTTCCGTTCATGGTCAATGTGCCCTGAGCGCCAGCCTGTGTGGGATAGAAAGACTGCGAAGCGGTTACTCCCACGGATCCGAGCAGCACATCATTGAATTGGAACTTCCCATTCGTACCGGTCTGCGCCGATTGGGTGTAGGCCTGCTGGAGAGTGCAATACTGAGATACTGTGTTCGAAGACAACTGAACGGTCGCGCCCAGCACCGGATTATTGCTCGGATCCACCACGCTGCCGGTTACCGTGCCAGCGCCGTGGAACTGCATCACGCCAAACGCGGTGACTCCATCCTGCGTGACGTTTGCCTTGGCTTGGGCCAAGTCATTCGCGCTGTTGATTGCCGAACCTGTCACGCTACCCAGCGGAATCCCAGTAAAAGTTACGACCCCGCTCGCGTTTGTGGTTTGCATATTGCAACCGCAATAGTTGCTGCATGCGGGGGCGCTGCCTGCGGGGATGTTGACTTGCTGCCCGGAGACAGGATTTCCGGTTGGATCTAAAACGGTGAATTGCACCGTGCCGATGCCCGAGAGCGTAATCGAGGCTCCGGTGACCGGCTGAGCCGCCGAATTCACCACAACGGTAGTCTGGCCCGTGCGCAGCCCATCCAATGTGCGGGCGTTAATGATTTGCGACTGCGAAGGCAGAACCGGAACTCCACCCAATGAGAATGTTCCGTCCGTATTGCTGAGAGTCCCGTACTGTCCCTGATAAACCAGAGCTCCCGCGTACGGAGAGCCGTTAGCGTAGGTCACAACTCCGTCGACCACGGCTGTAGTCGGGATGACGATGCTGAGGTTGGCGACTATGTTGTTGCCCGCTGCGGCGACCCCGGAATCGTCGGCGATTTCACCGCTCACTCCCAGCGTTGCCTCAACCGTGTACGCCCCAGCCGGCATTCCCGTGAGCGTGTAACTGCCATCGGCGGCAGTCAAGACATAACCCACCGCATATCGGTTTGCGCCGTTGAACTGGTAGTACGCAACCGGCAGGCCGGGGATGGGAGTCGTAACGCCATTCTGAATCTGCGTGACCACGCCGGACACATTGACCGAGCCGCTGTTCAGCGTGACGTTGACCACAGCGGTGGTGCCGGCGCCTTCAATATTTCCGGCGGATGCTCCCAGACTCGCGCCTAGTCCGGCCTTGACGGTGACCGGACCGACGGTGAGTCCGGTGATGGTGTAATTGCCATTCCCGTCCGTATATGCCTGCCCGCCAACTTGCGGGTTATTTCCGCCTTGAATGTCACTGGCACTGATGGCAACCACTTGGGCGTTCGGAACCGGATTCCCATGCAGGTCCGTCACCTGCCCGGTCACCGAACCCTGGCCCAGCATCGCCAGGTTAATAACGATTTGCTGGCCGGGACCGCGCACATACGAAGCGACTTGTCGCAGCTCGCCGGTAGTGGGATCGTTCGTGGCTACCGCAAAAGGACCGCCGCAGTTATCCTGGCGAACATAACGGAACTGATAAAGTCCGCTTGAGCTAAGCGGAGTTGAGGCCAGACCCACCATGCCGGAGCCGCTTCCGCACTGCAGTGAATAGGGCGAGTTGAGATAGGTGACGGTAGCGCTGGTGGATGTACTGCCATTCGCATTCAAGACGCTGCCGGAAACCACCGCGCCAGGATCCACTAACGTAGATTGCAGATTCACGGTACCGGATGGGCCCACTACTCCGCGCTGGTCCTCGACTCCACCCACTGCCACGGTGGTGGGAACGTAAGGACCTTCGGGCTGCATCAAGTTGCCAAACACCAAGCGGCCGGAAAGTTGGCGGCTCGCCGACTGCACGGAATTGTTCGGGATGGTGTAGTTGGAGGTGACCGCGGAGGTCGTCGCATCCACGATGCGATCGAACAACAACACCATGTTCAGGCCGAACGGTCCGGCTTGGCTCACCGTATCCGGGCCGATCACCGTCGCCGAAGTCAGATTCGGGCCCGACGGGGAAAGGTCTTGGATGCTCAAAGGAATGCTGGTCGCAAACGAGCCGTCTCCGCTGGTGTCCACTTGCAAGACCAGATTGTTTGGGTTGGTGAAGTCGGCGATGAGGCGCATCGCCTGGCCTTGCACCATTGTTACGCCGATTTGACCACGGACTACACCGCCACTTCCGCTGGGAATCGAGATCGAAAGGTCTGTGAACCCTGAACTCTGCGGCGTGATTAACAGCGTGTATGGCGGAGCCGTAGGGGCGGTCACCAGTCCCAACACTGGCGTGGGCGAACTACTTCCAAGCGAAAGTAAGACCCCGCCCGGAATATTGCCGCCGCCCGCAGTGTTTGTGCTGAGCTGATTCCCCAGGCTGTCGGTCAAACTCACCGCCACAGGAGAAGCCCCCGTTCCCTGGCCGACCGCAAAGGAAAGGAAGTTTGGTCCCGAAGCTTCCAGTTGGGCAAGCTGCAATTCGTACGGCACCGCGCCGCCGGCTTGTACCATCGGCTGAGCCAGATCAGCGCCAAGAACCGCAACGAAGTTCTGCCCGGCGGGAGTAGTTTGCAGCACTTGATTGAATCCCGGATCAACTGGCGTACCACCCCACCAATCGGGCGCGAGATCACGCAGAGCGTTAGGCAGCGGTTCGCCGAGCGTCTGCCGCAAGCCTGCTTCCGAAAGATTCAGCGCTTTCTGAGTCACGACCGCTGTGGTTGTAGGTATTACTCCCGCAGGCAGAGTTCCCGGAGGAGCATTAGCGACGCTCCACGCCTGGCCGAGCACGCGCATGGCAGCGTTCACAATATCGGTCGGCAGATTGTCCACGGCTGACGGCAAAACGATTGTATCGGGCGACATCGGCGTGCCGTTGCCGTATACCCCTAGCGTGAAGTTCAACGTTCCAGTCGTGCCATTCTGGGTATCGAAATGTAAGTAATCGGCGACGACCTGCCCTGTCACTAAGGCCTTGAACTGATACGTCAAGGTAACGGAGTCACCCGGATTCAGTGTGGGTATTGGCGGCTGGGGCGGGCTGACCAGTGTCACGCCACTTAAACTGGCGGCGTCGATGGCCACGGTCAAGTTATTCGCGATGGCCTGGCTTGTGTTCGTTACTGTGGCGTAAACATTGAACAGCTCCTGGCTTCGTACTACCGCCGGAACTGCGAAGGTCATGTTGAAGTAAGGATTGCGCACCAGCAATCCTCCATTGGCGCTGCCGATGAGGTTGACGGGGCCGGTGGGCAGTCCTTCCAAAGTTGCATTGATCCCGAAGTTGATGCCGTAGAAGCCTTCTGAATTCGCGACAATCGTCCACGCTGCCTGACCCGTCTGCCCGGCGTTCAAGGTGCTCGCGCCGTTCAGCAGGATCGGCATCGTCACCGCTTCCGGTCCGCTCGTCAGGGTGGGCAAGCCGAGAGGTTCGTCGGAGCCGCCTACAACGCCACTGGGGCCGGCTGGCAGGTTGATTGTTCCTGTAAGGTTATCCACCACCAGATTCGCTTCCGCGGGCGTGTTGTTGCTGACGTAGAGCTGCGCCGAAAAGAATTGCTTCAGGTAGCCGACATTGCCCGGGATCACCAGCACACTGGGGATTGAAATCTGCCCTCCGCCCGGAAGCGACGGCAACGGACTCGATCCACCACCGTTCTGCGGAGCGCCCTGTAGCAAAATGGGCACGATGGTCACCGGCACGCTCACTCCCTGCGGAGTTGGGGCTGAAGGCGGCGAGATCGGCTGCGGAATGGGAACGCCTTGCGGATCGAACACTACAGGGAAGGAAATGTTGACTACCTGTGAGGATAGCTGTAAACCAATGGTGAATTGGAACCCGGTGTAATCGCTGCTGTTCAGCACCACGCCCATCGCCTGGATTTGGGCAAGCGTGAGCGCCTGGGTTTGCACCGACGTTACCAGTACCTGATCGATGACGTCGACGATTACGCTGTTCGGCGAGAGGTCAAACACATCATTGCCGTTCACCATGAACCGCAAGTTACTAAGTGTGTAATTGCCCGCTTCACTGACCGCAGGCAGATCGACAACGAGAGAATTTATCGCCGGACTCTGGGGTACATCGACAGTCTGAGAAAGTCCCGGCCCTGAGTACTCTCCTTGAATCTGAAAAGGTCCGCCCAGATATTGAGCTACTGCGCTGGGGGTAAGCGACTGCCCATTGAGCGTGACGACTATCTGAACGCCCGAACTAATATTTTTGGGAATGACCGGCTGCGCCGGAGTAACTGTTGCAGAAAGGCCGCCAACAGTGAGGTCGAGCTGCCCGATTGTTACTGGAGTGGTTTGCGCATGCGCAGAAAAGACGGTGGCAAAAAACAATGCCCACAACAGGCAGAAAGACACACTCCGCCTCGTTATAGCTCCGCCATATGACATTCGCACGCCCGCCCAGTCGATTCCGCTGGCTTCATACTTCCGGAGAGGACCCGTCTCCCCGGATCACGTCCAGGAAACACACAGCAACTTACTTTTATTTTTGCTTTGGCCTAACGTCGCGAGAAAGGTGGGGGCCAGATCAATGCAACGTTGGACCGGGACCTTAATACAGAAGCAAATCGTTGTCAAGAAAACAAATCATCAAAGTTTGAAGAGCTAACCTTGGGTGAGGATTGGGTGGTCACTGCAAGTTAGTAGACGGTTATGCCTGGTAAGCGGTGTTACGAAATCAGAACACGACCGAGATGAATATATCCTTCTATATATCATATATATATGAAGATAATCGTGATGTGGTCCGTGACTCAGTGCCGGGGGCTTTTTACGGTTTCTGTTACGAGTATGGAACACCGGCCCACACGGCCACTTGTCTGTTTCGTTCAATAACACCGCCTGATCGCTTCAGCCTTCGCAGTAACTTTTCCGCCCACGGAACCTCCGTAAGCGAGGAGATGGCCCTTTGGGTAAATGGCACCTCATCGCAGCACGGACAGGCTCCGGTAAAAGCGATGGCATTGTTTCGCCCATCGGCAGTTGTGTAATTGTTGGAATCACCCTGGCAGGGAAGCATTAGAACGTTGTAATTGCCGAGAAGCGATCCGCTGAAGGTGGGAGATATCTCGGTGGGAAGAGCAACTGTTATGACTTAGCAACCCATTCGAGCTGTATAGTTTCTCCGAGGTGAGGCCGGACTAACCTATACGGATTCGTCAAGTGTAGACGATTCTGTGCCGGCCAAAGCGTCAAAGCTCAACCGAGAGCCACAGCACGCCAGGGTGAGGCAGCAACTCATTACAACATTAATACTTGCGGTCTACAGAATTCAGTAGACTTCAACAGGTGCTGAAATCTGGTTCGGGACCAGGGGTCGGAGGTTCAAATCCTCTCTCCCCGACCAATAATTTCCCGGAATCAATCACTTATGAGCACGCGCAGCACACTTTCGGTGCCTGGTTGCGGCGGTTCCGCGCTTTACCTTTCCAGCGATTTTTCCTTTTTAATCAATGACGTAGCAGCATAAGTGTCGTTGAGGGTGCTGAACATGGGGTTGGAAGTTCTGGATAGCACATACACGATATACTTCCTTGCATGCGCAACAGTGTGGCCACATCTGCCCTCAAGGACGAGGTTCGAGATTTCTGGGACTCCGAGCCCTGCGAAACAAGATACACATCATCCAAGGCCAGTTCTGTCGGTTCGGAAAACCCGAGAATTGTCCGGGCAAGCACGCTTTTCCTGCGACCCACGTGAGCGCTATTTCCGAGCCTCTTGCACGCAAGTAACCTTCCTTCGAGGAGATAGCCGTGTTTTCAAGCGACGTAGTGGGAAGTCTCTTGCGTCCTGCGTACCTGAAGGACGCCCGTGATCAGTTCGCCGCTGGAAAACTCACGGACGCGGCTTTCAAGCAGGTGGAAGACCGGGCTGTGGACGAATGCATCGAGCTGCAGATCCGCGCCGGGATTGAAGTGATCACCGACGGCGAGGTGCGCCGCTACGCCTTCTACGGGCACTTGATTGACGCGGTGGAGGGATTCGACAAATACGGCGGCTGGGCAATTCCTTTCCGGGACGAGAAGGGAGAACAGTTGGTTTTGTCACGCCCGGTTGTAGTCTCCAAGCTGCGGCGCAGACGGCCTCTTTGTGCCGAAGAGTTTACATACGTGCGTGCCCGCACCAATCACCCTGCCAAGACAACTATGATCAGCGCGCAACAAGCCTCGGCTTATTACGACAGCAGAAAGTCAACCGCAGCTTATTCGACCGTCGACGCTTATCTGAGCAACTTAGTCGATATTCTGCGTGACGAGGTACAAGAACTGATTCGGCTTGGTTGTACTTACATTCAGATTGACTCGCCTCAATACACTGCGCTTTTGGATCCGGATCTGCGCGAGGGGTATCGCCAGCGCGGCAACGATCCCGACCGGCTGCTGGATTTATCGATTGAAATGGATAACGCGGTAATCGGCGATCATTCCGGCATCACCTTCGCCTTGCATCTCTGCCGCGGAAACAACCAGAGCAAGTTCTATGCTACCGGGGATTACGGGCCGATTACCAAGGTATTCCGCAATACGAGGTTCCAGCGATTCTTGCTGGAGTACGACGACGAGCGTTCCGGCGGTTTCGAGCCCTTGCGTCAAGTGCCGGCGGACCGAAGTGTTGTGCTGGGTCTGGTGAGTTCCAAGAAGCCAAAGTTGGAAAGTAAGGATGAACTGAAGAAGCGCATTGACGCTGCCTCTCAGTTTGTTGCGCTGGAGCGGCTGGCCCTCAGTCCACAGTGTGGTTTCGCCTCAACCATGGAAGGCAACGCAGTAACGGCTGCGGACCAGGAAGCAAAGCTCCGCCTTGTGGCCGAAACGGCGCGGGAAGTCTGGGGCCGGCCCGTCACATCGGTTGATAGGGCTTGAGCAGAGAAGTGGGTGCAGAGCCTTGGTTGGCAGCATCTAGAAAGGATAATGCCGGGGAGTTGTCTGGATCGTGATCCAGCGCAACTCGGTGAATTCATTGATCGCAGCCTTCCCGCCGAATCGCCCATAGCCGCTTGCCTTCACGCCTCCAAAAGGCATTTGCGCTTCGTCGTGAACAGTCGGTCCGTTCACGTGGCACATTCCTGACTCGATTCGCTTTGCGACTTCCACGGCGCGCGCGATGTCGCGCCCGAAGACGGCGGCTGAAAGTCCGTACTCGGTGTCATTGGCCAGAGTGATCGCTTCTTCCACGGTTTTAAAACGAGTGATAGAAACCGAGGGTCCAAAAGACTCTTCGCGGAAAATCTGCATCTCAGGAGTGACGTGGTCGACGATCACCGCGGGCATGATCGTGCTGTGTGGATCACCGCTCAGAAGTAAGTTCGCTCCGCGGGATACCGCATCGTTCACAAGGGCGCGTACCCGATCCACCGTGGGCATGCCGACGACAGAGCCAAGAACTACGTCACCTTTTCGCGGATCGCCACAGGGCAGTGCCTTTACCTTCGCCACAAATTTCTCAGCGAAGGCCTCTGCCACTTTTTCATCAACAAGAATGCGTTCTGTGGACATACAGATTTGTCCCTGGTTCATGAATGCGCCGAAGGCAGCGGCATCCACGGCAGCATCGAGGTCAGCGTCGTCGAGAATAATGAGGGGGGCCTTGCCTCCCAGCTCAAGCAAGATCGGCTTTAAATGCCTGGCGGCGGTAACGGCCAGGATTTTGCCGACGCGCGTCGATCCCGTGAAATTCACGCGCCGCACTGCGCGGTGGGCAATAAGGGTTTCGACAATTGCCGGAGCACCGGCGGCATCGTGAGTCAGGACATTGACCACTCCATGATCTAGCCCGGCTTCACGCAGGATAGTGCCAATCAGGCGGTGCGTCGCGGGGCAGATTTCCGACGCTTTCAGTACCACGGTATTGCCGCAGGCGAGCGGCATCGCCACGGCGCGCACTCCGAGAATGACGGGGGCGTTCCAAGGTGCGATTCCAAGGACGACGCCCGCTGGTTGTCGCACGGAAAATGCGAGGCTGCCAGGAATCTCGGACGGAATGACCTCGCCCGAAACCTGGGTGGTCATCGACGCGGCTTCACGCAGCATCTGGGCCGCAAGGTAAACATTGAATCCCGCCCATCCAGGAGTGGCGCCGATTTCATCCATCATCAGAGAAATAAAATTGGCGGTACGAGCTTCGAGCAAGTCGGCGGCGCGCAAGAGCTTTTTGCGCCGTTCGTGTGGGCCGAGCGCGGACCAGGCGGGGAATGCCGCAGCGGCGGCATCCGCAGCGGCGATCGCATCGTCGATCCGAGCAGGCCGCCGCACGCGTGGCTACATCTCCGGAGACCGGGTTTTGCCGGACAAATGTTGCCGCACTTATTGCAGCCGCATCACGATCACCGATGAGAAGTTGTACTTCAGTCATGGTCGGTTCCTCTTCTTCCTGTTCTTCCAGGGATTTGTGCCGTCCATTTCCTTGAAAACGTCGCTGCGATGTGAAGAGCGGAGGCGGACGGAAGTTCTCTTGCCCAGTGAACAGAGTGCAGCAGCGCAGGCAGCCATACAAATGGAGCCGAACAACGGCTGACAGCGTATATCATTTGGTCGGTCGAGTGCCAGTAAACTAGAAGGTGAACTTCGCCGAAATCTGCAGTTGCCGCGGGTTGAACATAGTTCTTGGTGTACCGAAGAGGGCGCTGGGCGCCGGAGCGATTGCGAAACTGGAGTACGGCGCGGGATAAGGCAAACAGGAAACCTGCCCCCGCTGAATAGCGAGAGAGGTGGCATCGTTGTAGTGCTGCGGCGCAGGCCCATTAAAAGGCGTTGTGCCACCGCAAAAATCCGGTGTACCGCCCCCATAGACGGAAGTTACCTCGTTTATGTTCTGGCGATTGAACACATCAAATGCATCGAATGCCAGCAGAAGTTGCTTGCGTTCCCCAAATTTGAGGGTCCGTGACAGGCGAAGATCAAAATCATAAAAGTGGTCGCCGTAGTAGGCATTGCGCGGAGACAAACCTACGCGATCGGTAACTGGATTCGTGTCGCCATTCTCGTCATTGCCGACAAACATGGTGAATGGCCGTGGCGTCTGCAGCGAAGCAATCATGCTGAATTCAAAGTTCCGCAGAAAACTGCTTTGGGGAGTATCGGCGGTAAAGTTGCCCACAAATCGATGGCGAATATCCTGCACCGAATTGGCCCGCTCCAAGTTACGAGCGTAGAGATCCTGTGGGGTACTCACGAAAGTCGTAAAGGTGCCATCATCGCGAGTGTGCGAATAGGTGTAGTTTGCACTGAAACGTAAGTACTGCCCCGCTTTATCGGTCACCGAGAGTGTGCCGCCGTCATATTCAGCATTTCCCGATCCGTCCAGGTAGTACATAAGGCCCGCGTTGTTATACAGGACGCCGCTGAACGCGGCTTTCCCATCGGGCATTTGGTTATTTGGGAAGGGGCCGGTTGGTGTTATGGGTGGACCAGGAACGGTGTCGGCTGCAAAGCAAGTGGTCGCGGAATCAGTGAGCCCCGCTGAGGGGCAAACATTCAGGTTCTCCGCCGGATTTGCTTGTGTGCGCGTAGGAATAAATAGCCTACGCTCACCACTAATCCTCTGCCAATCTCCTGATCAATCTGCAAGCTCGCCTGCTCAGAATAAGCCAGCCGCATGTTGCGGTCGATTCCGCCTCCGCTGTTGGTCACGAAGCTTCCCGAGGGTATTGCGGAGTCTTGGCCGGGACCGGGGCCGGTGTTGAAGTTGGGAGGAGTCTGACCCGTTGTGATCAGCGTTTTTGCGGCTTGGGACGGCGTGGGGACGGTGGATCCATCTGGGTAGGGCAGAGGAGCGAAGCCGTTGAGCGGGCTGGGTGCATCGAAGCTGAGCTGGTTCAAAACCCAGGTTGCCGTAGAGTTTCCCTGCCTCACCCAGGGCTGTGCCGCATTCGGAATCACCACCTCGCGCTGGGGATAGGTAACGAAGAAGAACGTCATGTTGTAGTGGTCGTCGAAGACTCCGAAGCCCGTACGGATCACCGTGTGCTTAGTCGGTGAATACGCCAAACCCACCCGCGGCTGGAAACCGCGATGGTCGGGATCAACAATCTTCGACAGGCCAAATTCCTCGTCCCAACGCAATCCATAGTTCAGCGTCAGTTTCGGATTCACCCGCCACTGATCCTGGACGTACAACCCGAAATAACCGTGGTTGAAGTTGAAGGAGAAGTCTTGTGGATCGACGTACGCATTCTGGAAAGTGGTGGGAATTACAGGCGGCAAGCTGCCGGGAGTGATTGGTCCAGTGCCAACAGGAGTGCCCCAGAACACGATGGGCACGCCGTTCAGAGGGTCGTTTGGATTGGGGCCGGGTCCGCTTGGCGGAGCCAACGCTGTCGGACAAGGTGGACCGGGTACACCAGCTATGTCCGCCGTCGAGTTGACGAAGTTGGCAAAATCCACCAGGCAATTGTCACCGGGCAGAACGATGCGCATGGGCGTAAATCCCGGCCAGATCACGAAATTCTGAATGAAGTTTGTGTCCACTCCAGCCTTGAGATAGTGAGTACCTTTGATCCACGCAATGCTGTTGGAAATCTGTTGCCGACTCTCGTCAAGAGCGTCGAAGGTACCGAAGTTGTGGCCAAACGAAAGCTCGTTGGGCAAATCAAGATTCGGCTGGCCGCTGACAGCCGGAAAATTGTACTGTCGCCTGGCATACTGGACGAGAAAGGTGTTCACCACATTCGGCTTCAGAATCGAATTGACAGTACCGACCAAAGACTGGTCGCGGAGGAAGGTGTTGTGACCGTCGCTGGGCGCGCCGATTCCGCCGCCGTCAAGCGTATCGCCAACCAGGACGTTCTTATCGCGAGCGTCGATAACTCCGTAGTGAATGGTAAGGCGGTTGTTGGTGCTGAATTGCTGGTCGAAGCGGGCAAATCCATTGTCGTTATCCAGCGTCTTGAGGGTGTTCAAATTCTCCGGCGGCAAGCCCAGGGCGATCTTGGCAGCATCGAACGTGGCTAAATTTCCGATCAGAGTGCCGGGATAAGTGGGCGATTCTCCCAGCCGCTGGCCTTCGTAATTGGCGAAGAAAAACGCTTTGTCTTTCCGGATAGGCCCACCCAGGGTGCCTCCAAACTGGCCCCGGCGATATTGATCGTATTGCGCGGTTTGCAGGAGAGAACGAGAATTAGCGGCCTTGTTGCCGAGATAACCGTACAGTGAACCATGCAAGTCATTCGTGCCCGACTTGGTTACCACGTTTACGATTCCGCCCAGGGCGCGCCCGTACTCCGCTCCGAAACTGTTGTTGACGACGCGAAATTCACTGACCGCCTCTTGCGAAGGAGTAGCCCGTTGCGAACCCGTGCCCTCGTCGATGTAGTCGGCCCCATCCACAGTAACGGCGTTGCTCAAATCACGCATGCCGCCAA
Source organism: uncultured Acidobacteriaceae bacterium (assembly GCA_963838015.1). Classification (GTDB taxonomy): domain Bacteria; phylum Acidobacteriota; class Terriglobia; order Terriglobales; family Acidobacteriaceae; genus Sulfotelmatobacter. Next base: position 956,861 of record CAWIPG010000006.1, read on the forward strand.
AGGAGATGCGAGTAATATCCGGCTCCGTGAAGGTAGATTGAATACTGGTTCTGCCGGTGGCGACGCCGGGAGTCAGCAATGCGAAATCCACGAATTGCCGGCCATTGACTGGGAGCGATTGAATCTCGGGCGTGTCGATCACCTGGCTGATTTCCGAGCGATTGGTTTCCACCGGTGGCGCTTCGGTCGTTACCGTGACGGTCTCACCTACGGCCGCTACTTTCAGGGTTACGTCCAGGGTTGCTGTTTGCCCGACTGTCAAGGTGAATGCCGTTTGCACGGACTTAGCGAAGCCGGCAGCTTGCACGATAAGTTCATAGCGTCCCGGCAGCAGGTTCGGAGCCACGTAATAGCCGGAGGAGTTTGTGGTTGCTGCGTAGCTTTGATTGGTGTCCAGATTGCGAGCGCTCACCGAGGCTCCAACGACAATCCGGCCAGTCGTATCCTCAACTGTGCCGCTCAACTGAGCGAAGCTGAGTGTCGCTTGGCCGAACGCGTGGGGAACCAGACAAATTGTTAGCGCGATCACTGACCAAACGTTCAACGCGGAACGTAGTTTCATGACCTTCCCCTTCTCACAGCCCACTTGATCGAACCTAAACCTCGCCGGATTTCGGGCAACTCAGTAGCATGAACCGCGCAACTTCGAGGCTGCACTATCTACGACGCGAACAAGCGTGTGCCTTTGGCGGGAAGCATCGTTTGAAAGCAATAAACTGTCCAATACATGTTTGGTCGGATGGTCATACCAATTGGGTATGAGGCAAAAATGAGTGCCGGTTCGCAATACTCCGCTGGTATAGAGTACGTCCCCGTGGAGTTCCATATTCGCGACTTTCTGCCGGTTGCGGAGCATCTGAACTTCAGCAATCCGCGCAACAGCTACATATTGCGCAGCCGCCATTGAGACGCCAGATTGCATAGTTCGAAGCTCGAAGTTGTCTGCGGCACCCCGACTATTCAACGATCGAATTGTTGCGGCCCCCTATCACCTCTTGTCGCTGATTGGTTTCCCGTATAAAAAGACTGACCAGAAACACAACTGCGCTGCCAGCCGCCGCCATCCACATGCTGAGAGAAAGGCCATATTTTTCTGCCAGATTACCCACTACGATTGGCGCAGCCGTTGCGCCGAAAATTTCACCCACGAGTGTCGTAAGACCAATGGAAGTGGCACGGAATTGCGATGGAACGCTTTCCGTTGGCACCAGTACCATTAGAAGGCTCGCCATGCCCTGTCCGGAATTTGTCACAAACACAATGGCCGCCAGCAGGAGCGGGTAAACGTACAGGACAGGCAACAAAAACGCCAAAGGTATAACTGCCGATGCCGCGGCTGAAAACAACAGAACCGGTCTGCGTCCGATTCGGTCGGAGAGTGAAGGCAGGAGAAAGCCGAGAAAGAAACTGCCCAGGCCGCTGGCTCCCAGCAACAATCCCGCTCTAGTTGCAGACTCATGTGCGACATTGGTGATGTAGAGCGGGGCAAACACATTCAGAGCGAACAGCCAGGACATAAAACCGGTCGTGCCCAAGCAGGAGAGCCACATATTGCGATAGCGCAAGATGGAGACGTAGTCTTGCAGCGTCGGCTTTTCATGGTTCGCGTTTTCCTCGTGGGCCGGTTCTTTTACAAATTTCCAAATCAAGGCACCCATAAAAAAACCCGGAACACCCGCCAGGAAGAATGCGGACCTCCATCCCCATCGCGCAGCGATCTGCGTAGTGAGGATAGGTGCTGCTGCGAGACCCACGAGCGCGGCGGCGCTCACGACGAATCCGATGTTTCGGCCCCGCTGCCGGATCTCCGATGATTCTTCAATCAACGCGGTCATGATCAACCAGGTCGGTCCTTCGGCCAGGCCCATCAGACCCCGGATCCACAACAGTTGATGAAAGCTGTGCGCCCAGCCCGTCATCCAGGACAAAATGGAAAACAAGAATACGGCCGGCACTAATACTCGCTTCCGGCCAACGCGGTCAGAGAGCGCTCCGAAAAAGAACGTGGAGGCCGCCCAGGTAATGGCCAGAACCGACGCCAGCGCACCTATTTGCGCACTGCCAAGATGGAATTCCGGAGCGAAGTATGGAGCGAGGTAGAGTGGCGACATGCGGTCGAGAAAGACCGTGCCCCAGGTGAAGAACAGGATTCCGACAAGAGTGCGCTCGTATCGCCCGGACGAATTCATGCCGCGCATCATAGCAAATGGCCTTAATCGATTTAGAAAAAGACAGGTTCGCGCGTTCGCAGGCGCGTTCACTGGCCAAGGTTCTCGGCCGCGAGACGTCTGGTTATCTCAGTGTCGCAGCGTACGGTATGCTCTGACTCAGACGAACAGCCTCTTATTCACTTCGACGCCATGCTCACGGCAGTAAGTCAGGTAATGGTTGATGAACCAAAAAACGTCCAGTGTCTCCAGCGGATTGTTGTGTTCATCAAAGAATTCGAGTGAACCGTTAAGCCAGAAAATCGTTTTCATGCCTTCATCGGAAACAAGCGTGTGAATCGCGCCGGGGCTTTCCTGAACGTAGCTGCCGGGGCGAGCAACCCAGTCGTATTCCAGATAGCGCCAACTGCCCTCGATGGTATATCCGAAGACGCGTCCATTGTGGCGATGGCGTCCCAATATGCCGCCCCGCTTCACCCACAAGACATTCGCATACATGTTGCTTCTCACGTCGAACGCCAGGTGCCGGATTGCGGAATTTTCCGTAAACGGCACCCACGGAGACTCGCTTTCATTGGTGCCAACGTGAATGTCCGGGAAAGCGTAATCTCTCACGACTGCATCGAGACTCGTCTTTGTGGTGTCTGCGGTTCCCATAAAACCTCCGGAAAGAAAATCGTGCTAAGGCCGCTGCATCCATTGCGATGCTGTAATCGCGGAAGTTAGCACAACTCAGCCATGGAGTGCGAATTGTTTGTCGCGCGGGATTTTATCTCGACTGAGCCCGAAAGTGTTCCGCCTTGCGCAGAAGTGATATAACTTCCGCGTTGAACTCGCAGCCTGGAGAGGACAGTGAGCACAGTAGGAGAAGTTACATATCAACTTCTGCGGGAGTTGAGAATGACGACGATCTTCGGAAATCCGGGATCTACCGAGTTGCCATTCCTGTACGACATGCCCCCGGATTTCAAGTACGTCCTCGGGCTGCACGAACGCTCAGCTGCGGGCATAGCACTGGGATACTCCCTGGGCCGAAGAGAAGCCGCGTTTGTGAATTTGCACTCGATCGCCAGCGTCGGCAACGGACTTTCTGCACTGATCGACGCTTATTACAGCCACGCTCCGTTGGTGGTAACGGCCGGACAGCAGGATCGCCGCCACGTTCTCGCAGAACCCTTTCTAGTGAGCCGCGCTACGGAGGTGGTCAAGCCATATGTCAAGTGGGCCTGCGAGCCGCTGCGCGCGCAGGATGTACCGGCGGCAATAGCTCGCGGCTATTATCTGGCGACGCAGTCGCCCATGGGTCCGGTCTTCATTTCCATCCCCATGGATGACTGGATGCAAACCTGTCCGGCGGTGTCACTGCGTTCCGTGACAAAGACAGTCATGCCTGATCCCGCCGCGCTCGATCAAGTAGTTCAGGCGCTTGACGCAAGTGAGAATCCGGCTATCGTTGCAGGGGCGCAAATCGAAGAAGACGGTGGATGGGATGCTGTGGTCGCACTCGCCGAGCACATTAATGCAGATGTTTACCAGGATCCGATTCCTCCGCGCTGGACATTTCCGCGGACGCATTGCCTTTTTCGCGGCGGTCTTCTTCCTGCGCAGCAGCCCCTGGCAGATCAACTGGCCGCTTACGACACAGTAATCGTGCTGGGATCACCTGTATTCCTCTACTATGCGTACGTTCCCGGGAACCCGATTAAGCCGGCGACTAAACTGTTTCAGTTTACGAACTCGCCCGACCAAGCGGCAGCGGCATTGGCAGGCAGCAGCATCACAGGAAATATTCGGAGTGCGGCGAATATCTTCGCGAACATTCGAAGGCACGGCAACGTAACGCCGCGAAGGAACACGCACCACCTCCTGCCCCTGAGGCGGCAACTCCCATAACACCGGCTTACTTATTCAGCATTCTCAACAAGGTGATGCCAAAGAATGGGGTTATCTCGGAGGAATGTCCATCATCGAAGGGCGACCTCGACCGCCATCTGATGCTCGATGAGCCAGGCTCATTTTATTCGGTGCCGAATGGCATCCTGGGATTTGGACTACCGCTCGCTGTGGGTTTGCAAATGGCTCATCCGGATCGACGCGTAGTTTGCCCGATCGGGGATGGGTCCGTTCAATATTCCATTCAAGCACTGTGGTCGGCGGTACAGCAGAATGCGCCGCTAATCACGATCGTTTTGCAAAATTCAGACTACTCGGCACTGAAAGGATTCTGTGACTTCACACAAGTTAGCAGAAACGTGCCCGGCATGGAGATTCCCGACATCGACATCGTTAAGATAGCTCAGGGCTATGGGATGACAGCGCGGCAAATCGGCCTGCCGGAAGACCTAGAGCCCGCCTTCGCAGAAGCCTTTGCGTCTCGCGAGCCTCGCTTGATCAGCGTGACTGTGGCGAAAGGCGGACAAAAGTGCATGGGCATGGACCAGTCGGTAAATCCGCCAAGATATCGCTGAAAGCAAACTTCACTCGGCCTCGCGACACTCACTGGGCGATCGACTGTTCCGCTCCCAAACCGGTATTAGCACGAACCATCAGTTCGTTGAATTTTGCATCGGAAGTTGGTTCATGTGTCAGGAACGTACCTGCAATCGCCGCCAGAAAACCAAGCGGAACGCTAAGGATTCCAGGATTTTCCAGCGGGAACCAAGCTCTCGCCTGAAACAGGTGGTGTGCCGTAGTGACTGCGTTGACTGAATCGATTCCCATAAAGGTTGGGCTCATCAGGATGAGACCGATTGAAGCCAGCAGCCCCACAGACAGGCCGGCAACGGCTCCGGCGGTGTTGAAGCGTCGCCAAAACAACGAAAGCAGGATTACAGGAAAGTGCGCCGACGCGGCCACCGCCATCGCAAGCGTTGCAAGAATGCCCGCGTTTGAATCGGGCCCTAATGCAATTGCGAGCAGAATGGAAATTGCGCCGACGCCGAGAGCGGCGAGCCGCGCTACGAAGACGGTCTCGTTTGATCGCCGCTCAACTCCGCGGTGAATCACATTGATCCAAAAATCGTGCGCAAAGGATGTTGATGCGGTAATCGTTAACCCTGCGACGACCGCGAGAATCGCCGCGAACGCCACTGCTGATACGACCCCAAGCAAAACCTCTCCGCCTAAAATACGCGCCAGAAGTGGGCCTCCCATGTTGGTGCCCCCATGGGTCATGATGTAATCGGGTCCTACAATTGTGGCCGCGCCCAGTCCCAGGATGGAGGTCATGATGAAGAAACTGCCGATGAGAACCATCGCCCAGACTACGCTCTGGCGCGCCGTTTTTGCATCGGGAACGGTATAGAAGCGCATCAGAATATGCGGCAGTCCAGCACATCCAAAAAGAAGAGCAAAGCCCAATGAGATCAGATCGAGCGGGCCGGCTGGAGGTTTGTAACGCAAGCCTGGGCGGAGAAAATCAGCAAGCACCGGCTGCCCTCGCTGATGGTAAGTCACTCGGCTGGCTGCGGTGAAGAAGTTACCTAAGTTGAATTTGAAGTGTGCCAGCACGAGGGTGGCGATCATCAGAGTACAAGTTAGTAACAGAGCGGCCTTCACGATCTGAACCCACGTGGTCGCCAGCATTCCGCCGAAGATGACATAAGTCATCATCAGAACCCCAACGCCGATGACCGCCATGTTGTAAGTGATGCCTGAGCCTGCCAATAGCAGCTTCACCAGCGCTCCCGCGCTCACCATCTGCGCGATCATGTAAAAGGTAACAACAATCTGTGTGCTCAGAGCCGCCAGCGCCCGCACGGGCCGCGGCTTCAAGCGGTAAGCCAATACGTCAGCCATCGTATACTTGCCAGAATTTCGCAGCGGCTCGGCGATCAGCAATAAGATCGTTACATATGCGATGAAGCCGCCGACCGAGAAAAGAAAACCATCGAATCCCTGAAGCGCAATTAAGCCCACAATGCCGAGAAATGCGGCCCCGCTCATGAAATCCCCGGCGACGGCAAATCCGTTTTGCCACGCGGTGATCTGCCGTCCAGCAGCGAAATACGCACTGCCTCCGCGAGAGCGCTTCGCGGCCCAATAGGTAATTCCTAGCGTCGTGGCGACAAACACAAGGAAAACCAGGAGCGATATCGGCACTTACTTTGCTCCTCGGAGGTGATCTCCCTGCTCGAACGCATTCTGTTCAAGCACGTCCTTGACGAGTTCGTCGAATCTGGAGGAAGCCTTCAGGTACAGGCATGCAATGGTCCAACCTACGGCGAACTGTGAAAGGGCGAACAAATAGGCCACAGTTACTGTTCCGACCACCCTCGTGGACATCAGTCTCGGAGCATAGCCGACGAGAACCGGAAGCAGAAGATAGTACGCGAGAAAGAAAACAAACGCAGGAATGATGAAAATCCTTTTGACGGCGAGCAAGTGGCGAAATTCTGCACTGTTGGCAACACGGTTCCATTCTGCTTCATTTGGTCGACGGCTCGCACCGGACTCGGGCAGAGGGTTCATTGGGTTAGTGTTGAGGGATTGTACACGTCCGCGTAGAACTCCTCGTTGGCTCCGCCTTACTTTTTTGTTTCCCTCATACTCAAGCGGTATGAAGCGTTTCCGTGCACTGCCTCCACTCAATGACTGCCATCGCGTGCGAATCGTTGTCCAGTTCCGGTTTTCGTTGTGCACGGTGTTTCTGGAATAGTTCCGCCGAAAGGAAACAATGTTGAAAGCATACCCAATAGGTATAGAATAGCTGCCCGTGGAACTCCGTCACGTTCGATACTTTATCGCGGTTGCGGAATGCCTCAATTTCAGCAGGGCCGCGCAGCAACTGCACATTGCCCAGCCGCCTCTTAGTCGCCAAATTCGGCAACTCGAGGAGGATCTTGGTGTTGCCCTCTTTTTGAGGAATAAGCGTCGCGTGGCGTTGACCAAGGAAGGACGGGTTTTTCTCGATGAAGCGAGAAAACTTGTCGTGCAGGCCGGACATGCGATGGAAGCCGCTCGCCGCGCACACAAAGAAGAATCCGGGATAATCAGGGTTGGCATTCCTTCCCGTTTGGGTGGCGTGATCAACAAAGCGCTATTGGAGCACCGCGAACTGTTCCCTGCGCAGGACGTTCAGTGCAGGGACATTTGCTCCAGCCTTCAGAATGACGCACTGCGCAAGGGCGAAATTGATATCGGTTTCTTCCGCCCTCCCGTCGACCAAGTCCACCTTGATTGTGAGTTGCTCTTCGAGGAGGATTTCGTCGTTTTCCTGCCTAAGACGCATGCGTTAGCAAAGCGCAGGTTTCTGAAGTTGAAAGATATCGCCGCCCAACCTTCAATTATTTTCGACCGCAGTTTCTCCAGTTGGCTTTACGACAAGATCCTGGGCTTGTACAGCAGGCAGGGATTGACGTCGCACCTAACGGTCACTCATGTTGAGGATGAGGAAGCTGGCGCTGCCATGGTTGCATCAGGTAAAGCGATTCTCATGGGAGTAGGCACGATCGTCAATCGTACTGTCGCAGGCGTGGATCTTGTTTCCGTGCGACTGAATGAACCCGAGGCGAAGATCGAACTCTACGTGGCGTGGCGGAAAAACGAACAGTCAGCCGCTGTATTCTCTTTCCTGGATACCGCGCGCCGGATCCTCCGGCATCCGGCATATAGGGAGATCGCCTAAGTTTTAATGTGCGGGCCGTCATTGCAGAGAAGCGGCAAGGGCACGTGTACGTAGGATGGTAATGAATATTACTTGATCCGGTAGACCATGCCTATACCGAGACGAAGATTGTTTTGTACATTCGTAGTTGCATTCGGTAACTGGGTGCGCAGCCAATCGGCATCGAAGGCTCGTACTAAGAAATGATAGGTCAAGGGTAAGTTGATGCCACCACCGATTTGCAGGGCAAAGCTGTTGCCGGTTGAATTTGTGCCACTGGAAGACGGAAAAATGCTATTGAAGCCATGTACTTCACCGGCAAGTACCTGGCCGAAGAGTACTACTCGGCGATGAGGTGACCACGTATAGCGCGGCCCAAATGTTGCGGTGATCAGATCGAGCCCGATTCCAGATCCGTTGACGTTGCTGGCATGAAGTCCAGCCACATCGGCAACACCGTAAAGCCTGCGCCAAAGCCTGGCTTCGGCTTGGGCGCTGCCACCCTGCATCCAGAATTCGTTGCCGGTGGTTACGTTGGCAAGTACGGTGTCGTAGGTAAAAGCCACATCGAAGCGGTCAGGCGGTTGTTCTTTAGGATTTATGGACTGCGCCCAAGCGACACAAGTTACCGTCAAGCAAGCTATGGGCAGAAATACTTTCCCGAAAATCGACATACGCAGTCTACGTCCTTTCAGTTACTCCACTGTAAGAATTACGTCGGTGGAGTGCGACAGCGTACCTGTCGTCACTGTCACGGTCACGGTGTAACTCTTCCCTGCCTGGCTGAAAAAGCCGTTGTGAACCCCACATCCAGTCAATCCAGAGATGGTTACGAAGCTTGCTGCCAGCAGCAATAGAGAAAGCACCCGTCCCCGGCGCTTGCCTGAACGGCGCAAGCCGATCCATGGCAGCAAGAAAAACACCGCAAATGCCGGTGACAACTTGCCCATCAATGTATTTGTCTTCCTGAGGCTCGCGGTTGAGGCGGGTACGTCGAACGACAGAGATACATCGCTTAACTTAGCGAAGGCCGGCAATGACCACGAGGTGCTTGTTAGCTGCGTCCATCCGGGCGTAATAAGAGTGGCCGTTGCACCAGGTGGCAAGCCGGTTACTGTCAGTTCTGTAGTCGTGGGGAATGTTGTGCCAGCCGTCGGTACGATCGCAATCGTATACGTGGCTGTTCCTCCGGGCGAAACAGTCTGCGATGTGCCGCCTCCGCCGTTGCTCCCCGATACTGGATCGACTCCGAAGTTAATGACGACCTGCGAAAGCACGTTGCTGGATGTGGCTGAGAAGTTCGTATCTCCGCTGTACACGGCGGTGATTGAGTCCGAGCCGGTTGGCAAAGATGAGGTCGTTAAAGTTGCAATGCCACCGGAAAGCGCACTAGATCCCAACAGTGTTGTTCCGCTCATGAAGTTTATGCCGCCGGTTGGTATACCCACCGTAGAATCGACCGTAGCTGTAAACGTGACCGGACTCTGCGAGACCGCGGGATTGACGCTTGTTGTGAGGGTTGCCGCAGGCTTCGCCTGATTAACCGTAATCTGCGCCGTCTGCGTGGCTACCGCATAGTCCATGGTATTCGTGGGGGTAAAGATAACCGAGAGAGTCTGACTTGCCCCTGCATTTAGCACCGTGGCTGCTGGTGGCGTGTAGGCGAACGCACCAGCGACACCACCGGCACTGGCGTTTAGCTGGGTTGCGCTTAGGGCAGTGCCATAAGTGATGGCCACCGGAGTGGCCCATGTGATCGCGGGCCGTGCTTTATTGACTGTGATTAGCGCAGTTTGCGTGGCCGCGGAGAAATCCGTCGTGTCAGTCGAAGTGAACGTTACCGAGAGCGTCTGGTTCGCACCCGCATTCAGCACCGTACCGGCTGGTGGCGAGTAAACGAACGTTCCAGCGATTCCGCCGGAATTGGCATTCAACTGCGTCGCACTCAACGCCGTTCCGTAGGTGATTGCGGCAGGAGTCGGCCAAGTGATCGTGGGCTGCGCTTTGTTGACCGTGATCTGTACAGTCTGAGTCGCGTTGTTGTAATCGGTCGTGTCGGTGGGAGTAAAGGTCACCGACAATGTTTGATTCGCGCCCGCATTCAATATTGTGCCCGCTGCCGGCGTGTAAACGAACGTCCCAGCGATTCCGCCGGAATTGGCATTCAACTGCGTCGCACTCAACGCCATTCCGTAGGTGATTGCTGCCGGAGCCACCCAAGTGACGACAGGTTGCGCTTTGTTGATGATCAGAGTGCCCGTTGCCGAACCTTGATAATTGGGGTTGTTGATCGTGGCTACAACGGGGTAGGTTCCCGCCGTGGTGGGAGCAGTAGGGCTTCCGTTATAAGTGAAGACAACGGTCAACCCCGTTGGATTCGTGGTCGCCGTCGCTGCGAGAGGCGAACCGGTATACGTCTGTGACAGATTGCCCGGCGTCACGGTCGCTGTAGCTTTGCCCACGACGAGCGAGTAAGCCTGGCTTCCCGTATAGGGCGCGGCTGAACCGGTGGTTACCGTATCGGTCGCCGTGACGGTGAAGGTCGAACTTCCGACGCTCGTTGGAGTTCCCGATAAGACTCCAGTCGTGCTATTTAGCGATAACCCTGCCAGAAGGCTTCCCGCGCTTACGGCGTAACTGTAGCTGCCGCTTCCTCCGCTGGCCGAAATCGTCTGGCTGTACGAAGAGGCGAATGTTCCATTGGGAAGGCTACCAGGCGCGACAGTAATAGTCGGCGCAGCAATGGTCACTGAATACGATTGGCTGCCGGTGGCGCTCGTCGCGTCCGTCGCCTGAATGCTGAAGGTGAAGGAACCAACTGCGGTAGGCGTCCCGGAAAGCACTCCGTTCGTACTCAGAGAGAGTCCGGTCGGCAAACTTCCACTGATTACGGTGAGCGTATACGGACTAGTTCCTCCACTGACCGTAATCGTCTGGTTGTAAGCTATGCCGATCACCGGGAGAGGGAGCGAAGACGGCGAGAGAACAATCGAGACCCCCGAATTCCCGGTGCCATTTACCGCGATGGTTTGCGTGACCGAGGAATTGTTCAGGTTGTTGTCGGTCAGCACGAAGGATTCACTCAGTGAAGCTATGCTCTGTGGATGGAAGTCGATTCTGAGAGTGCAGTTGGCTGCGGCGGCGAGCGAGAAACTGGTTGTGCAGTCGGTGGAATTTCCCGTTGCCTGCAGAAAGTCCGTCGGGGCCATAATTCCCGGGGAGACTGCGGTCAAAGCCGCATTGCCAAAGTTCACCAGGGTTTCGGTCTTTGGGCTGTCGCTGCTGGTCGTGTTCACCGTTGTGCTGGCAAAACCCAGAGTTGGCGGATCGGAGTAATCCTCCTTATAAAGAGTGTTATCTCCAAAATCGGCGACGTAGAGGTTTCCCCGTTGGCTAACCACCACGGAACGAGGAGCATTTAGTCCGCCAACCAATACTGACTGGACATAGCTGCCACTGACGAGTTCTTCTTCAATGATGCGGTTGTTTCCTGAATCGGCGATATAGATCGTTCCGTTTCCATCGACCGCTACGCCTTGCGGCGAATTAAGTCCAGTCACAATCGTGCTTTGCGTGTAGGCGCCATTCGAGAGCGTCTCGAGCAATACTTGATTGTTCCCCGTATCGGTGATGTAGACATTCCCCGCAACATCGACGGCAACTCGCGCGGGGTTGCCGAGACCGGTGGCAATTACGCTCTGTATATATGTGCCGCCGGAGAGCGTTTCGAGCAGCACTCGACCGTTAACCGAGTCGGCGATATAGACGTTTCCAGCAGCATCGACGGCGACACTGCCCGGACTGTTCAACCCGCTGCCCACTGTACTCTGGACATAGGACCCGCTAATCAATGTCTCTTTATAGACGTTGTTCGAAGCCGCATCGGCAATGTAGATGTTGCCCGCCCCATCAATCGCCATCCCTTTCGGACCGCTCAGTGAGGTGAACGGAGTGCTCTGGGTGTAAGTGCCACTCGATAGAGTCTCTTTCAACACCTGGTGATTAGGGTAGTCAACCACGTATACGTCACCCAGGATGTCGACCGCCGTGTCGTCGAAATTGTCTGAGCCGCTTTCGTTCGTCACCGTGCTTTGCGCGCCTGGCTGGAAGATCGCCTCAGGTCCCTCGCCAATGCCGGAGATGTATGCCGTATAAAAAACAACCGTTCCTGAACTGCCGAGGATCTCGACCGCGCCCATGCGCGGTCCGGGATAAAGGGGCGAAAAGTTGACGACTACAGTGCAGGTTGAGGCCGAAGCGTAGTTTTGTGCGGCGCACGTTCCACTGCCTGCGTTCGTGAAATCTTTCCCAGTAAATCCTTCGGTTACCACGAGGATGGAAGAGATGGTTGTACCTGCGCTGATTGCAAAAGTGAGCGTACCTGCAGCCGTGGTTGTCGAACCTACGTTGGTGGCAGTGGCGCCGGTTTCAAGTGGCCCCGTGATGGTTCCCGGAGGCGCAACCGCGACGTTCAGTGAAACGTTGCCCGAGGTACTGGCAGCAAATGCCGTGCTCGACACGCTGGCCCCGATGGAGGCGCTTCCCCCCGAAACGTTGGCCGCCACACCGACGGTAAGGCCCACGGAATTGCTGCCGGCGGCAGCCAGTGGATTCAACAGTGTGCACGTCAACGTGGCGACATTGCAGCTCCAGTTTCCTAACGGGTCTGTCATGGAAATTGCGGTTAAACCCGCCGGAAGTGTGACTGCCAGCGTAACGGTAGGACTCGTAGTGATCGCCGATGCCCCGTTGTTGGTTACGGTGACGTCGATGGTATCGCCCGGGTCGCCGCCCGTGAAAATGGATGGCGAAGTCGTGATAGCGATCGCGACATCAGTACTGATGACGGGCACAGCGAAGTTCATCAGATCGAACAAGCTGTACTCGAGCATGTGCTCTTGCGCCGACATGGCCTGAGTCTTGGCCAGCACACCCGTACACTCATTCGGAAAGGTAACGCTGCTGCTCGTGGACGTGTTGTCCACGTGATACTCGTTGAACATCACGCGACCATACTGATTCGCCGCCGCCGCACCCACGGGAGTGTAGAACGAAAGCTGCATAACATCGGAATCGGAATTCAGTGTGGCCCAGGATTCCGTCGGCGCGTTTACGCCGCTCTGATCGTTAAAGTCGTTGTCGAGCGTGACCTGCCCCAGGGTAGTGGTGGCGCCGATGTCCTGAAGCCATTGAGCCAGTGCGTTGCCGCTTGAAAAACTGGTATTGATGGTCGCCGCGCCGTCGGTGAGACTGGTGTCCGCGGTCCAATTCGCGGCGGTGTCGATGGGCGAGTTCTCGTTGATATAGAAGGCGCTGTGATGGGTGGCGAAGATGCGGCCACCGGCTCCGGTAAAAGCGATGGCATTGTTTCGCCCATCGGCAGTTGTGTAATTGTTGGAATCACCCTGGCAGGGAAGCATTAGAACGTTGTAATTGCCGAGAAGCGATCCGCTGAAGGTGGAGCTCACGGAGCCGACGAGTGTAGCTTCCGTGTGAACGGTGCTGCCTGGTTTGACTCCGGAATCGCCCGATCCTTCAAATAAATTGATGCGGCCGGGACCGCTGCCGCCGGACGCGACGTTGACTGTGTAGTCGGTGAATTCCGTGTCTGCAATTCCCACCTTGCGCAGGGTGCATTCCAGGGCATCGGCTTTGCCGGTAGCCAGCGCCATTTTAGGAATGTCGCCTTCTCCCTGTGTCTGTGCGAAGCGAACTGAGGTGCTTTCTCCAAAACCCCCAAGGCTGTTAGACCCGCCTTGCGTCACGGTAGTCAGCGGTGTGTTCGTGCAGGTGGCAATCGACGAGATCAAAAACTGCCGCCGCCACCGGCCAGCCTGAATCACGATGGGGATATTTGAACCGGGCGGCGCATTCGTCAACAGGAACGTGCCATTCGCGGCCGTTGTCGTTTGTACGAGAGGCGAGCCCGAAACCAGATTGGCCGCGTCATCGAGCACGGGACTGGTTACCGATACCCCATCCGTAAATGCAGTTAACGATGTTGTGGGAATGTAAACCAGAATATTGGGAAGCGGATCGGTTCCATCTGGAGCGTAGACCGTACCACTGACAGATGTCGTGCCGCCGTTGGGGCACGAAACCTGCTGGCAGCCACCAGTACCCGTGCCCGAGCAGCTTTGTGCATAGGCTTTAGGGCTCGACAGCAACGCCAGTGCGAGCAACGTGGACGCCAGCAGCATCCACCTTCGAATGTTGTGGCGTCTTGAGGCTGAGACAAAGCGCGTCTCGAGGAAACGCATCGCAGCTAAATAGAGTTCGGAGTGCGATCTAAGATAGCTCGATACCTGCATGAAATCCTCTCCCTTGATATCGAAACCAAATCGAGCCGGAGACGAGCCGGCATTGCTTCAACTTGAGACTTTTGTCATTGTGAAATTTTGTCAGCATCCTTGAATTGCTTCGTCCTGCGTGGATAAGGCGCACCGGTACAGAAAGCGCGGAGAATCGGCACCTGACCTCTGGTGCCACCGCATGCGAAAATGCCTCGCTTGTTTCTCGTCGCGAGTTAAACCGTCAGGCGCACTGAGCATCTCTGTCTTGTATCGGCGGCCTATAGGTAGACTTTAGGGACAGGAGGGGAGAAACGGCATCCAACTAATAGTTGGATGCACGGAGGTAGCGTAGAAACGGAAGCGGCGGCAATGAATGTCTGTGAATGTCACAGAACCGCCATACGAGGATGCTGAGATTGACCTGCGGAGCTACTTTGCAGTCCCGTGACCGGACCGAGTGTTCGACCAGCAGCGGCAAGGTTGCTCCCATGAGCAACGTGGACAAAACAATCACTAAGAAACTTATTAAACCTGTTTCAAAGAGCGACTTGCCTGCCGTGAAATCCCCAATACAATGAAAGAACTTCAACGAGACGATTCCAAACATCCCCGTGAACAACTCCGCTGCAGCAAAGAGCATGACTGGCGAAAGCCGTCTGCTTGTGGAAAGCTTTCCCCCTAATAAACTTCCCAGTCCCAAACCTAGCATGAAGCCGCTAACTACGATCGTCACCGACTGGATATTGAGTCCGTAAATAGAGAACAGCGCTCGCTGCCAGACGATCTGATAAACAAGCGCAGGAAATCCCGAGCAGAAAAATAGTACGTGGATCCAAGAAAGTGGCGGGGATTCTGCATTTGACGGATCTTTAAATCAGCCCTGATGTTGTCTCACAAATCTTCCTTCCAGGCAATGCACTTCGGGATTGGGAAGAACTGCGAACCAACTGAATAATGCACGTGCTCGGAATGGTACTGGGCCTACAGAATCCAATACAGTTCAATACTTGCTAGAATCTGACGGCTATGTTCTTAAATCGCATACGTATTCGGGTTGAGTTCGGGGATTGTGATCCGGCTCAGATTGTTTTTTTCGCCAATTATTTTCGCTGGTTCGATGAGTGCACGACCGCGTTATTTCGAGCGGCGGGATTGCCCTTGCAGAAATTGTTTAAAGCCCACGGTGTGATCGGCATTCCGCTGGTGGATGCGCGGGCACGGTATATATTGCCTTCTTTCTTTGGGGATGAACTGGTCGCGGAATCCTGCGTCACCGAGTGGAGAAAGAGCAGTTTCGTGATCAGCCACAAATTTCTTCGTGATGGTGAGTTGGCGGTGGAGGGCTGGGAAACGCATGTTTGGGCGGCAGCGCACCCGACCGAAGCCAACCGAATGAAGGGTGTGCCTTTGCCGGAGGAAGTGATTCGGAAACTTTCCGCGGCGAAAAAACGAACGCCACGCAAAGGTTGAAAACTAACAGCCTCATTCCAGCGGAAGGCCGACGTAATTTTCCGCTAGAGATTTTGCGGCGGCTCGTGAGCTGGTCACGTAGTCGAGTTCGGCTAGCTGGCGGCGCTGGTCGAAAGGATTTTCATCGGGGAAGCGATGCAGCATGGCAGTCATCCACCACGAGAAGCGTTGCACTTTCCACACGCGGCGCAGGCAGACTTCGGAATAGGAATCGAGCTGGCCGCGGCTTCCGGTCGAATAGAATTGTTTGAGAGCCCGCGCAAGTATTTGCACGTCGGCGATGGCGAGGTTCAATCCTTTGGCGCCGGTCGGAGGAACGATGTGCGCCGAGTCCCCGGCTAGGAAGAGCCGACCGTATTGCATGGGCTCGACCACGAAGCTGCGCATGCCGGTCACGCCTTTTTGCAGAACCTTCCCCTCGGTGAGCGTCCAGCCGTTTGAGGCGAGACGGATTTCCAGCTCCTGCCAGATTTTGGTATCACTCCACTCGTCAATATTTTCGTCGGGCTTGCATTGCAGATATAGGCGGCTGATTTGCGGAGTTCGCATGCTGAGCAGGGCAAAGCCGCGATCGTGGTGCGTGTAGATTAATTCGTTCGAGGAAGGCGGCGCTTCGGCGAGGATGCCGAGCCATCCGAAGGGATAATCGCGGATATACTCGGTGAGCACTCCTGCGGGAATGCTGGGCCGGCAGACGCCGTGAAAGCCGTCGCATCCAGCGATGAAGTCGCAGGTCAACTCGTAAGCGTTTCCATCTTTTTGATATTGAATTTTCGGCTTCGCGCTATCGAGGTCGTGCACGCTGACATTTTCGACTTCAAACAAAACCTGGCCGCCTGTTGCTATACGGGCATTGTTCAGATCTTTTAGAACCTCGTGCTGGGAATAAATCGTAATTCCCTTCCCCGTGAGCTCCTGAAAATCGATACGGTGACCGCGGCCGTTAAAGCGCAACTCGATTCCGTGGTGGACTAAGCCTTCAGCCTGCATGCGCTCACCCACGCCCATCTCGGTGAGCAAGTCAACCGTTCCCTGCTCGAAAACGCCTGCGCGGACGCGTTGCTCCGAATATTGGCGGCTGCGATTTTCGATTACGACGGAATCGATTCCCTGCAAATATAAAAGGTGAGAGAGCACCAGACCTGCGGGGCCGGCTCCGACAATTCCGACTTGGGTTCGCAATGGAATCGGCACTGAATTAAGTTCCCACGTGACGCCCGCAGGCTTGAGCTGTTCGGCTCACGCGCCGGGACGGTTGAGCCGGAGATCCTTCGCTGCGCCCGAAAAACGGCTCGGCTCAGGATGACAATTCTCTTTTCTAAGTAATCAAATAATCAAACTTCAATCATGGCCGCTTTTTCTTCTTCGAGCTTGTCTTGAGTTCGCCATCCATTTCTTTGAAGACGTCGCTGGCGATGTGAAACGCTGAATTTGCCGCTGGCACGCCACAATAAATCGCGGATTGCAGCAGAACCTCTTTGATCTGGTCGCGCGTGACTCCATTGTTAAAAGCGGCCTTCACATGCAGGCGGAATTCGTCGCCACGATTTAAAGCGACCATCATCGCGAGTGTCAGCAAACTGCGGGTATGGCGAGGCAGGCCGGGGCGAGCCCAGATATCGCCCCAGGCGTTGCGGGTGAGGAAGTCCTGAAAATCGCGGTTGAAATTGGTGGTTGTGGCTACGGTGCGGTCCACGTGCTCATCGCCGAGAACGGCGCGCCGGATTTTCATGCCTTGCTGGTAGCGCTTCATGTCATCCATTATTTTGTGCCTCACGTTCGCTTGCTGCACTGCTTACTGGGAAAGAAAAGTCAATCACCGCCTGCGTGAATGCAACGGGCTGCTCGATGTTCGAGAGATGAGCGGCGGGCAGTTCGAGTTTCTGCGCACCGCTGATCTGCTCGGCAAGAAAATGCGCGTCTGGAAGCGGGATCACCGAATCGCTTCCGCCGTAGATCACGAGTGTTGGAACTTTGATCTGCGAAACCGCGTTGCGCTGATCCATATCGCGAATGGCGGCGCAACATGCGGCATAACCCTCCGGAGGGGTTTGCTCAAGCATTCGTTGCGCTTGCGCCACCTTTTCTGGAAACGACGCGCGAAAGCCCGGCGTGAACCAGCGCTCGATTACCGTTGTGGCCACCGATTTCATTCCGTCTTTTCTTACGGTCGCGATGCGCATGTTCCACCCTTCTTTGGTGCCGATGCGAGCGGCGGTGTTGCTGAGCACTAATCGATTCAGGCGATCGGGCGCATGAATTCCCAGCCACATTCCGATCATGCCGCCCAACGAGAGTCCACAAAAATGTACACGGTCGAGGCTAAGAGAATCCAGCAGGCCGAGCACGTCACGACCCAGTTGTCCGATTGTGTATTCATCTGGTGTTGCCGAAGACTTGCCATGGCCGCGAGTGTCGTAACGCAGAATGCGAAAGCGCTTTTGGAACTCCGCCATTTGGGGGTCCCACAAGGAAAAGTCAGTGCCCAATGAATTGGAAAGAACGAGAATCGGCTTCGGGCCGACGATCAGCTCGTAATGCGTCTTCAATTCGCCGACATTGATAAATGGCATTGCGGATCTCGTTTTTGCGCTGTACAACAATTATTTCTGTTTACGACTGGCAGCGATCACACGGTCCACCCACGCTTCGGCGACGCCGAGGTAGTTTTCCGGAGCGAACAATCGATCCAATTCGGCTGAGGTCAGATGATCGGTTACGGTTGGATTTTGCGACAGCACTTCGCGGAGATGTTTTCCTGACTTGCGCGTTTGCTGGATCGCTTCTTCCAGCAATTTGCGAGCGTCGGCCTTGCCGATGTGTGCTGCCATCGCCATGGTAACGGCTTCGGCGAAGATCAGGCCCTGCGTGGCGTCGAGATTGCGCCTCATGCGCGCCTCATCGACTTCGAGCTGTGGGACTATCGTCGCCATTTGGTGGAGAGCTCCGGCGGTCAGACGGAAAATCTGCGGCAACGTTTCCCATTCAGCGTGCCAATTGCCAAGACCACGCTCATCTTCCTGCACCATAGCGCTCAGCATAGTGCAGACGAGGCCCGGCACTCGCGTTGAAGCCGCCAATACGATTGCTGAACTCACGGGATTGCGCTTGTGCGGCATGGAAGACGAACCGCCGCGGCCGTCGCCGCCGGCTCCGAGAGTTCCGAGATTTCGGTTTGCATGTGCAGAGAAATATCACGAGCCATCTTACCCAGGGTGCCGGTGCACAGGCCGAGAGTGGTTGCGACCTCGGCTAGCCGATCGCGTTGCGTATGCCACGGCATGGCGGGAAGCGCGAGATGGAGTTCTGCCGCCAATGCCTCGGCCACTTGCAATCCTTTATCGCGCAAAGCCGCCAGTGTTCCAACCGCACCGCCAAACTGCACGACCAGCGCCCGTTGCCGGGTTTCAGCGAAGCGGACACGATGGCGATTCATTCCGTCCAGCCAAGCGGCAATCTTTACGCCGAACGTGGTAGGCAGCGCCTGCTGCATGAGCGTGCGGCCAACTATGGGCGTGGAACGGTGCTTCTGCGCTAATTCGGCCAGGCTGCCGCAAAGGGCCGACAAATCAGCTTCAATAATTTTGAGAGCTTCGCGGATTTGCAGAATCAGGCCGGTATCGTTCGCATCCTGACTGGTTGCGCCCCAGTGAACGAACTGCGCCGCATCAGGATCGTCTTTTGCCACCAGCGCTGTAAGTTGCTTCACCAGCGGGATCGCGGGGTTAGCCGACTCAACCGTGGCTGCAGCGAGTGCGTTGCCATCGATCAGCTGCGCCTTGCACTTCGACGCGATCGCTTCGGCTGCGGCATTGGGGATTACACCGCAGCGAGCCTCAGCGCGTGCCAGCGCAGCTTCGAAATCCAGCATGCGCTGCAAGCGCGCGGCGTCCGAGAAGACTTCGCTTATTGCTACTGAGCCGAACAGTGGATCGAGCAAAGCCATCGTATCAATTAGAACCAGTCAACTAGAACCAGTCAATTAGAACCAGTCGATTAGAACCAGTCGATTACAACCCCAGGTCGAAGAATACCGTTTCGTCTGCTCCCTGCAAAACAACATTCCATTCCAGCGTACCCGCATCGCCAGCGGACGTCTTTGGAATTGCAATTAATGTTGCACGCCTCGCAGTTTCCACCAGATTGAGAATGAAATCCGCGGCATTGCTCGGTTCATTGGGGAAATAAATTCGCGTGACCAGACGCCGCAGCACACCGCGCATGAATACGGAAACCAGAAGATGCGGCGCCTGCGGCTTGCCATCGGGACCGGGTACAGGGCCGGGTTTGATCGTGGCGAAGCGAAAGCTTCCATCTGTGCTCGTCGGCACACGGCCGTATCCTTTGAAACCGGGCTCTAGAGGCTTGTCTTGAGTGTCCTCCGGGTGAGCATATTTTCCGTGCGCGTTAGCTTGCCAGATTTCCAGAATCGCATCCGGCACCGGATTGCCATCACCGTCAAGAACTCGTCCTTGAATTGTGACGCGCTGTCCGGAGACACCCTCGCCAGCGAGATTGTCACGATAGAGTTGTTGCAACCCGATCTTGAAAAACGGACCGACCGTTTGCGATGTCGTTGCCTGCAAACTCACCTATTCCTCCATTGGCGTAGCTTCACGCCCGCGCAGAATGAGATCGAAGCGGTAACCGAGCGCATGTCCCGGCATGGTCGTTTCCCAATCGAAGGCGGAGATCAGCCGGTTACGAGCATTTTCATCTGCAGTGCAGTTGAAGATCGGATCAAATGGAATCAGCGGATCGCCGGGAAAGTACATTTGAGTTACCAGGCGCGTGGCGAATGCCGGACCGAAGAGAGAAAAATGAATGTGCGCCGGTCGCCAGGCGTTGTGGTGATTGGGCCAGGGATATGCTCCAGGACGAATGGTGACGAAGCGGTACCGGCCTTTGGAGTCGGTGACGGCTTGTCCGCATCCGGTGAAATTTGGATCGAGTGGGGCGTTATGTTGATCGATTGCGTGCAAGTAGCGGCCGGCCGCATTCGCCTGCCAGAGTTCGAGCAGCGTGTTCGGCAGGGGGCGATTGTCTTCGTCGAGCACGCGGCCGCTCACGATAATTCTTTCGCCGAGCGGTTCCGCGGAGTGCTGGTGCGTCAAATCGCTGGCATTCGGCGCGATGATTTCCGGTTCGAATGACGGTCCCGTAATCTCCGAAAGAGTGTATGGAATTCTGATCGGCGGTTTCGTTGGGGCGCGCTTGATAGAAGACACATACGGCGGATGCAGATAATTTGGCTGGGTGCCCGGATGCGGCGCGCGATACGCTACAACGCTTTTCATGATTCGTTAATTTTAGATCTGATCCTTGGATCCGATCACCTTGAACTCACAGACTGTATGCAAGGCAGAAGTATGTGTCAAGCGTGGCGGGCTTTTGGGCGACTTCATCGGTGCGAGATATTTTTGTCTTCTGCGCATACGGACTGATAGGCTGTGGTGCGCGATTCGCGACGCGGAATTTAATATGAGGAGAGTATCGTTCTGAGTGGCAGAGGGAAGACGCGTCATCTGGTCGATCTTCGTCCAGATCTGGGTCCAGATGATCCAAAGCTAGTTGACCTGAGCCGTGCGCGACTTTATCGTCCGCTGCTGCCAGGGCGCTTCCGTGGCGTTCGTGCCTGCGCGACTTCGTAATTTCGCTCCCCCCGGTATTTCTCTGCTCGATTCTGCTACCCCGCTCTCATCCGGTGGCGAATTCCATCTGAATCCTCACTATCGAGCACAGAGGCCACTCGATGCCTTGCTGCTCAAGACGCAAGCCGGGTTGGACGAGTTCGTTACCGAAAAATATCACGACCAGATCGCTGCGATTTTTGCAGAATGGAGTTCGAACTTGCTTCGATCTCCACAGGAAGTGGATGCAATCAGAAAGTTTCTAGCACCGACTTTCTCCGGTGCATCGCTTCAACCAATCGATTCGAGGCTCGTTCGTTCCGGTTCGCCACTTGAAATTCGCCAGAATAAATTCTCCACTCAGCCCAATCTCGGGCGTGATGCTTTTATTCAGGAGTTGAAAGCTGCCACGACTGTGTTCTCCAGAATCATCACGGCGGAATTTCAGATAACAAGTATTGCAGCAAGTTCTACCGCTCTTCCTCAACTTCCAGAGCGGGTACAGACTCGTGTGCGGTATGAGTTGGTGGGTACCGGCAACAGTTTTCACCGCGAGCAGCGCGTGGGGCAATGGGCGATCGAATGGATTCCTTCTTCCGCCACGCTTTCTTCCGGGCCACGAGAATTTCAGATCCGAAGCTGGCAAGCGATCGAGGAGACGCGAAGCCGGGCTGCATCTCAGGTTTTTGCTGACATTGCCGCACTCGCTCTCGGCAGCAATGTTTCTTATTCCGCCCAGATGCTACACGGCGCCGATTATTGGCGTACGGTGCTCGATGGCGCGTGTGGCATCGACATCTATGGGCACAACGGGGTCTCCGTTGCCAACATCGACAACGATGGATTTGATGATCTCTACGTTTGCCAACCGGCGGGCCTTCCCAACCGGCTTTATCGAAACCGGGGCGATGGAACCTTTGAGGACATTACCGAATCGTCTGGCCTGGGCCTGCTCGACAACACGGCATGCGCGCTGTTTGCGGACTTCGACAACGATGGACGCCAGGATGTCATAGTGGTGCGTGCGAGCGGTCCGCTCCTCTTCTTGAACCAGGGCGGCGGCAAGTTTCGCCAGAAGCCGGACGCATTTCGATTTGCAAATCCTCCACAAGGAACTTTCACGGGCGCTGCCGTTGCCGATTATGACCGCGATGGGTGGCTGGATATTTATTTTTGTCTTTACGTCTATTACCAGGGTACCGATCAATACAAATATCCTGTTCCCTATCACGATGCGGAGAATGGTCCTCCGAACTTCATGATGCGCAACAATCGCGACGGCACGTTCCGCGACGTCACAGTGGAATCGGGACTGAATGAGAACAACACGCGCTACAGTTTTTGCTGTGGCTGGGGCGATTACAACCGTGACGGCTGGCCCGACCTCTATGTGGTGAACGATTTCGGGCGCAAGAATCTTTACCGCAACAATGGCAATGGCACCTTTACTGATGTTGCCGCGCAGGCTGGAGTGGAGGACGTTGGCGCGGGTATGAGCGTCTGCTGGGTCGACTATGACAATGACGGCATCCTTGATCTTTACGTTGGCGACATGTGGACAGCAGCTGGTGAGCGAGTTACGGAGCAAGAGACCTTTAAGAAGGACTCGTCGAAAGAAGTTCGGAATCTCTACCGGAAACACGCCATGGGAAATTCGCTTTTTAGGAACAGCGGCCTCAACAACGCGGCTGGAGCTAATCAGGATAGGGCTTTTCAGGATCGGACCAGTTCCACCGGAGTTGGAATGGGCCGCTGGGCGTGGTCGAGCGACGCGTTTGATTTTGACCATGACGGTTTTCCCGATCTTTATATTGTGAATGGCATGGTTTCCGGCGCCTCGCACGGGCAGGACTTGAACAGCTTTTTTTGGCGGCAGGTGGTTGCCCACTCACCCGATCAGGCCAAGCTGTCTCCTGGTTACGAACAGGGCTGGAGTGCCATCAACGAACTCATCCGGGCAGATAGCACCTGGAGCGGCTTCGAGAGGAATGTTTTCTATGCAAACAATCGGGACGGAACTTTTTCTGATGTTTCGGGCTCAGTCGGGCTCGATTTTATCGAAGACGGCCGGGCCTTTGCCGTCGCCGACTTTGATCAGGATGGGCGGCAAGAAGTTTTTCTGAAAAACCGCAACGGTCCGCAGTTGCGCGTGTTGAAGAACGTGATCGACAATTTGCCGCCATCGATTGCCTTTCGTCTTCGCGGCACGAAGAGTAATCGAGATGCCATCGGCACGGCGGTTACGGTTGAAACGGAATCCGGAAACCAGACTCTTATGCTTCAGGCCGGGTCGGGATTTCTTTCGCAGCACAGCAAGGAATTATTTTTTGGACTAGGAGAAGCTAAGAGTCCTGTACGGGCGTCGATCCGCTGGCCGAGTGGATTGGTGCAGACGCTTCACGACCTCCCGCTCAATCATAGAGTCTGGGTGGAAGAGGGCAACGAGAGCGTTCGGATTGAACCATTCAGAATATCTTCGTCATCCCGAAACAAATTAGCAGCGATTCTGCCGCAAGCAACTGAGCTACTTCCCACAACATCCGAAACCTGGCTGCTTGCCCCGGTGGCCGCGCCTGATTTTTCTTTATCCGATTTGACGGGGCGAGTGCGAACGCTCGCAGCGCTTCGCGGTAAGCCGGTGCTGCTCAATTTCTGGCTTACACAATCGGCCGAGTGCCAGGAAGATTTGGAAACTTTCAATCGCGTGAATCCGGGGTGGGCCGCGCAGGGGCTTCAGTTGCTCACCGTAAATGTTGACGATGCTGCCGGTGCTGAGAATCTGCCGGCGCTGGCTCTCAAGCAGGGCTTTTCGTTTCCTATTCTTCGCGCATCGGATGAGGTAGCCAGTATTTACAACATCCTCTATCGTTATTTTTTTGACCGGCATCGCGACCTTGGATTGCCAACTTCATTCCTTATCGATAGTCGAGGAGACATCGTCAAGATTTATCAGGGGCGAGTGAATCCGGAGCATGTCGAACACGACTACCGACATATTCCGCAGACCAACACGGAACGATTGGCGTTGGCGCTGCCATTTCCCGGAGTGACGGGCGCCTTTGAATTTGGGCGCAATTATCTTTCCTACGGGTCGGTATTTTTCCAGCGCGGCTATTACGATCAAGCTGCGACGTCATTTCAACTTGCGCTTCGAGACGATCCCTCGAGCGCCGAGGCAGCGTACGGTTTGGGAAGCGCCTATCTTAACCTGCAGAAGACTGCGGAGGCGCGGGAGAGCTTCGAGCGCGCGATCAAGCTGCCCGCAAGCTATCCCGATACTCTGGCGAATGCCTGGAACAATCTTGGACTTCTGGATACGCAGGAAGGCCACACCGACGAAGCGGCGCGGTGCTTTCAGGAGGCGGTGCGGTTGAGCCCCGATCATCTGATCGCTCTCAACAATCTGGGCAACGCGTATCGACTGCTTAAGAAGTGGGATGAGGCGCGCAAGGCTTTTGAGCACGCGCTTGAAGTCAACCCAACAGATCCTGAGGCCAACTACGGCTTGGGGATGGTTTTTGCGCAGGCTGATGACGCGGCACGTGCCTACGAGTATCTGCAGAGAGCGTTGAAGTCTCGTCCCGCTTACCCGGAAGCTTTGAATAATCTCGGAATACTTTATTTGCGCACGCAGCGGAGAGATGAAGCGGTTGCCAGTTTTGAAGAGTGCATTCGCGTTGCTCCGGCATTCGATCAAGCGTATTTAAATCTGGCCCGAGTCTACAGCATTGAGGGCGCGTCCGACAAGGCTCGCTACATCCTGATCGAACTTCTCAAACAACACCCGGATCATGCGCAGGCGAAGAGCATGCTGGCACAACTGCCGCAACAGTAACCATTGTTTAGCTAATCCTTCGGCGGCGTTGGCGCGCTTAGCAGGTCTACAAACATTTTGTAGAACTTCTCAAGGTCGAGATCATCCTGCACTTCAACCGGCTGAGTTTCGACTTTAGGTTTGTCCTTCTCTGTCCAACTAACGTTGTTGCCATAGCTCGCGCCATGGTCCAGATCCATGTCGATAAAAAGAGTTTCTTTCTTCGTAATCAGAGTAGGGTCGAGCCACGCCGCCGCCGCAAGTTCATCCCAAAGATAGTTGTAGTTGCCGCGCAGGTGTGCGTATTTGCCGATGTAGCGGGCCGCGGGCGAGTCAGACTTTTTGATGTGGTCGATCAGATCGACCGTCAATCGTGTTTTCACCGAAATATCTACGGGTGTACAAATTATTTTCTTCCACGGCGCGCTCAGCACAATGTGAGCTGCTTCCGGATCGAACCAAAGATTAAACTCGTGGGTGGGAGCGTTGGTGAATTCGGGATCGTCGGTTCGCGGGTTGAAGCTGGCGCCCATGAACACTAGTTCTTTGGCGAGTCCCGCGAATTCGGGATCGATGGAAATGGCTAGGGCCAGGTTTGTCATAGGACCGCCAGCATAAATCGTCACCTGGTTAGGAAACTTGCGAATGGTGCGGATCAGAAAATGAGCAGCGTCTTCGTCCGAGGGTTTAGTCGTCGGTTTGCCCTCTGGCATTTCTCCCAACTCGTCTGACGGATGATAAAACCTCGGCGTCCATGCGCCGAGCCATGGCACGGAACCGTACTGCTGCTCCCATAGCTCGGTATCTTGCTTTCGCCTTACCAACGGATACTCCGCTCCCAGAACGACTGGAATATCTGTGCGTCCAATGAGTTCGAGCATGCGCAAGGTGTGCGCCACTTCCTCGTGCAGCCACTGATCGCCGGTGACCACCGTAATGCCGAGAACCTGAGTTCGCGGGGATTGAATCAGCAGAAGCATCGACTGCTGATCGGTTCCGGCTGGTCCGGCTGCGTCCTGATCAATAATGATTTTGCGCTTTTCTTTTTCTTGTCCCCAGCACGCCAGGCATGCGGTGAGCAGAAAAGCAGCGATCATGTAACGCAGTCGGTAAGATTTCATCGATAGCCTCTGAATTTGGAAGTTAATTTATGAACTGCTTGCAGCAAACCAGCAACCGCGTGATGAACTTTACGCAGAGTTTATAAACGTTTCAAGTGCATTGCAGATGGCTGTCCCGGACGACTAGAATATTCATCCAACGCGCACCTGATTCTGCTTCCTT
Organism: uncultured Acidobacteriaceae bacterium; assembly: GCA_963838015.1. GTDB lineage: Bacteria > Acidobacteriota > Terriglobia > Terriglobales > Acidobacteriaceae > Sulfotelmatobacter. The sequence continues at coordinate 983,125 of CAWIPG010000006.1, forward strand.
TTGATTTGTGATTCTTTCTTATGGGCCGCTTTCGTGCCACCCCTAATCAGTCCGGATGTTCTGGCACCGCAACCTGCTTAATGGTGGGCATGATGCTGCTTGCTCTGGTTTCGGTTGAGGCGCAGTCGATTCAGGGAGCGGTGGTTGATACGCAGGCTAAACCCAAGGGGGAAGCGACGGTGCAAGGTACCGTGCAAGACTCGAGCAACGGTCCGATTGCCGGGGCCACTGTGTATTTGCGGATGAAAGATTCCCAAACGCTTACCGTGCATACCGATTCTAAGGGAGCCTATCGTTTCTCTGCGGTACGCGCGGGCGCTTATACGTTGCGCGCGGAGATGGTCGGCTACAGAGACGCGACATCGAGTTCCTTCGTTCTCGGACAAAAAGAATCGAAGGCAATTAGCCTGACTCTCGATGCTGCGAAAACATCCGAGCCAACGAAGTCGTCCACGGGACAGCCTGAATTTTTCGACGAGCCGCATTTCACCGTGGCGGGCGTCACTGATGCGACAAATCTTGGCGGACATGGTTCCGATGTTGTCGTGAAGAACAGTGAGGCTCTGGCGAGGGCTACGGCTTCGTTGAAGCAGGATCCGCCGGGCAAGACAGATGACGAGGCTGGACGGCACCATTTGCTGGCAGAGGCTGACGAGAAGCGAGGCGATTCGCTCAACGCTGTGCGAGAGTACCAGCGCGCGGCCGAGTTGAACCCGAGCGAATCTAATCTCTTCGATTGGGGATCTGAACTTCTTCTGCATCGCGCGGATGAGCCGGCGCTGGAAGTTTTCACGAAGGGCAATCGAATGTTTCCGCAGTCCGTGCGAATGCTGGCCGGACTCGGCGCGGCTTGGTATGCTCACGGCTCTTACGACCAAGCCGTTCGGTATTTGTGCGCGGCTTCGGACATGAATCCCGGCGATCCTACTCCATATCTGTTCCTGGGAAAGATGGACACGGTTGAGAAGGGTCGATCAGAAGCAGTTGTGGAAAAGCTCGCGCGGTTTGTCAGGCTTCAACCGGAGAACGCGCAGGCCAACTATTATTATGCGGTTGGTCTTTGGAATTGGAAGCGACAGAAATCGGCGGAGGATGTTGCCGATTTTGCGCAGGTGAAAACCCTGCTGGAGAAGGCTGTCCAGCTAGATCCGAAGCTGGGAGTTGCTTACTTGCAACTTGGGATTTTGTATTCGGTGCAAAAAGATTTTTCCAAAGCGATCTCCGCTTATCAACAAGCGGTCGCGGCAACACCGCAACTGGAAGAAGCGCACTACCGACTGGTGCAGGCCTATCGGCAGGCGGGAGATACTTCGAAGGCGCAAGAAGAGTTGCATATCTACAAACAGGTTTCGGAGCAAAAGAGAAGAAGGGCTCGAGCGTGAGCGGCATGAGTTGCCACAGTTTGTGTACGAATTGCGGGATCAGACACCCGCCTCGCAACAACAATAAACGATCGAAGTGATTGGACGAAAAGTCTTGAGGCAGCGGTGGAATCCCACCCTTCGACAGGCTCAGGGCAGGCTCTTTCGCAAAGTACGCGAAAGATGGGGCACCCGCAAATAGGCGGTCGAAGCGGTCGTTATCGGTCTAGCGCGCGGCGGGAGTGGGCGCGGTCATCAGGCTGATGAACATTCGGTAGAACCTTTCCAAGTCCAGATCCACTTGAATTTCGACTGGCTGTGGCGCGAGTGCTGGCTTATCTTTTTCAGTCCAGGTTAGGGTGTTGCCGTATCCAGCACCGCGGTCGAGGTCTACTTCCATGTAGCGCGTCTCACCTTGGGTAATCAGAGTTGGATCGATCCACGCTTCTGCCGTGATTTCGTCCCACATGATGTCGGCGCCGGGTGAGTACATGGCGAAATGCGCGACGTAGCGGGCAAGCGGCGTGCCACTGGCTTCGATTTGCTTCATCATGGCGGGCGTTACGTGAGTCTTGATGGAAATATCCGTCGGCGTGCAGACGATTTTCTTCCATGGCGCACGCAAAACAATCTCCGCCGCTTCCGGGTCAAACCAGAAATTGAATTCGTGACGGGGATTGGTGGCGAACTCCGGGTTGTCGGTCTGCGGACTGAGGCTTCCGCCCATGAAAACCAATTCCTGCGCCAGTTCTGGGAACTGGGGATCGAGCGAGATCGCGAGCGCAAGATTCGTCATAGGGCCGCCTTCGTAAATCGTCACTTCATGCGGATACTTGCGGACCATCCGGATCAGGAAGTGAGCGGCGTCTTCGTCGCTGGGCTTGGTGGTGGGCTGCCCTTCGGGCAGCGAGGGCACAACGAAGGGCTCATGCCACCAGCGATCATCCCAAGCGCCGGCGTAGGCTACCTTTCCGTAATGTTCCTGCCACAATTGCGTTTCATCGCGACGGCGTACCAGAGGAAAAGCGGCGCCGGGCACGACAGGAATATCCGTGCGGCGGATGATTTCGAGGAGGCGGAGCGTGTGTGCGACTTCCTCGTCGCGCCACTGATCTCCGCTGACGATTGTGATCCCCAGCACCTCGACCTGTGGCGACTGAATCATCACCAGCAGCGTTTGCATGTTGCTGCCACCCGGGCCGGAGCAGTCTTCGTTGATGATTACTTTGCGGCGGGGCTGCGCGGAAGCTAGGCAGACCGGCGAACACAAGGAATAGCGCGGTTCTAGCGAGATTGCGGGCGTTCATCATCTTTCCGGATTCGCGGTTTTGGGATAGCGGCGCGGCTTGGCTTACGCGTTGGGCCGGTTCAGCGGGAGATCCTTCATTCCGCCTGAAGAACGGCTCCGTTCAGGATGACAAGCGTTGTGTGTTTGCCTCCAGCCTGCCCGAAAAGAAGTTCAACCCAGCCGCCTTAGAATTTCAACTTCAGCGCAAACTGAACCAGGCGCGGATTATTTACCGTGTTATTGATAACGCCGAAACTGGACTGAGTGTGTATGTCCTGTTCTCCTGTGCCGCCAATGCCATCCAGGTAGAACTGGGAATGATTAAAGAGATTAAAGAACTCAGCCCGGAATTGCACTCCCATGCCCTCGCGGAAGGACAAAGGAAAATCCTTGATCACGGAGAAATCCGTGTTCACAAAGCGGGGGCCGTACACCGGGGCGCGGGGGGCTGTACCGAGTTCTCCTACGGTCGCTCCATTGGATAATGTTTCACTAAAGGCGGGTGCGAATGCGCAGGGGTTGAACCAGTTCTGCAAAGTATGGATCCGAGACGGTGCCGCGCAGCCCGGGTTGCCCGCAACCGGTCCAGCCTTGTTGGGGTCGCCCACTTGGTTTGGACGCTGGAAGGTATTGCCGTTATAGGAGAAGAAGACACCAGATTCATCGGCGCTATCGACTACAAATAGCGGGAAGCCAGACGTTGCTCTCTCGATCAAATCCACTTGCCAATTCCCAAAGATGGTATTAGTAACTCCGCTCCAGCCGCCGCCGTAACGCTTGCCCTTGCCGAAGGGCAGGTCATAGAGGATGCTGGCTGTGAAACTGTCATTGAGGTTTAGCTGCGACAAACCCCAATCTAGTTTGTTGAATCCGGGGAGCGGGTAGTACATCGCGCCGGGGTTGGTGCCCAAGCCGTCAGTCAGGCCGGAATCGAAATTGCGCGAATAGGTGTAGCCGATCAGAGCATAGAGTCCGTGCCGCGCGCTCTTGGTTTCAGCTTTGACTTGCAGAGAATCATAACGGGCGGCGCCGATGCTGTTGTTAGTATTGACGGACTGAAAGGGAGCAGCGTAGGGCCAATTGTTTACGCCGCAGCCCAACTTGTAAATGCCGTAGAGTGGATTCGGAACCGTAACGCCAGAATCGTTTGTAGCGGTGGGGAAGCAGGCGCTGGGCGACTCTATGTTTTCGTTCAGCTGACTCACCAGAATGTGTGCGCTGCGGGAGCCGGCATAGCCCGCTGTGAGTACCACATTTCCCGGCAACTGGCGTTCAACATTCAGATTGAATTGCTGAACCATCCCCTGCTTGAAATTGCGATTCTCGGATTGAATGCTTCCCGTGTAGGTCTGAGGATTCACAGGCGAACTGTAAACGGCCCCGCCGGCGACGGCAGTAGTCGAAGGAGTTCCCGCCGGAAGGAGAAAACCGCCGGACAGAGAACCGAATGTGCTTCCGTAGGCCAAACAAAAAGTGCAGGGATCCACTTCCGCGTAGTAAGGAGGATTCTGCCATAAGCCTTGCCCGCCCTGATTCCACGCCGAATCGTGGAAGATCGCATATCCACCGCGGACCGAGGTTTTTTCGCTTCCCATGGGCTTCCACGCAAACCCGATGCGCGGTTCAAGGGCAGTTTTGTCAAATTCAATACCTACAGCCCCATTGGTAGGAACGCAGACCGTGCAGCCGGTTATCCCTGGGCTGCCTTTCGGCACATACCACTGAAGGCTCGCGACATCGAAGTTCGCTTGCCGATTGGCTTCCTCAGTCTCCGGCGTCGCCAAGGCCCAGGCAAATCCGAGGTTCACGGTCAAATTGTTGGTAACCCGCCAATTGTCCTGCACGAAGGGACGAAACAGTTTCCAGCGGCGACCCGTGGTTGCGCCCAGGAAGGTTTGATCGTGGGCTGCAAAAACACCCAAGCCGCCCAAAAGCAAGTCGCCTAAGTCATCCCCGGTTTGGACACCGGTCTCAACCGCATAGCCGTCCTGGAATGCGTTGTTTCTTACATTCATTTCGTTCGCACGAAATACTAGCCCGGTCCGAATCTCGTGTTTGCCGTGAATCCAGTCGAGCGTATCGGAAAGCGAGTAGACGTTGGTCCCGCCCTGGTAAGGAGCATATCCACGATCGCCGACCGAAAAGTAGGCGGACATCTGGAACGAAGTCAAGCCGCAGCTTTCGCATTCTTGTTGCGCCTGGTTCAGGCTGGCGGGATAGCCGGTGATGCTATCGCAGGAGCTTGCCAGATCCGCGCCGGGGATGCCAAGACGGGCCGCTTCGCAGCTGCCCGTGCCGAAGGAAAGAATGTGGTTGAAAATGCGGCTGTAGCCAGCCGTGGCCTGGTTAATCAGGTTTGGGGAAAATACGTGGGTTTCCGTTACTACCGCATTGCGCCCGTGATTTTCAATGTGTTGGTTGCTGCCGAAGGCGTTGGCTTCCGACCATGTCGGCGAGCCGCCGGGCACAAAATTTGTTGCCTGATCGTAGCTGAAGCGACCGAAGATGGAATCCTTGTTCGAAAAATTATGATCGAGACGGACATCCCAGGTTCCTTCGTTGAGTTTCCTTATAGGCTGGTTAAAGTAATTAAAGCCCGAGCCATTAACATTGGGCGCGGGATACAGCTGAATCACTTTGGCGGCTATGGGATTGATCAGGGCAGCGGGGATCACATTGCACGGGGTACCTCCCGTTTGCACACCGCCGACGGGAACAATGCCGTTCCCCGCACCGTTGCACTCGAACGGCTGATAACCATTAAAGGGATTCGACAAGTCGCCGAAGCCGTCTGCATTGGTTTGGCCGCTGAAGGTGCCGGGACGAGGGTTGCCAAGAGGATCCGCGCTGAAGTTGTAATCGCCGTTGGCATCTGGCGTCGTCATTGCAGCAGTCGGAACGAAGCCGGTGAAGGGTTCGCCTTCACGCTGCATCTTGGCCTGGTAATCGAGAAAGAAAAATGTTTTGTCTTTTCTTATGGGGCCGCCCAGCGAACCGCCAAACTGATTCAAGTTGAATTTCTGCTTGGACGTAAAGAAGTAGCGAGTGGCATCGAGGTCGGTGTTGCGGAAAAATTCAAACAGCGACCCGTGAAACTGATTCGATCCTGACTTGGTGGTCACCAGGACTGTGGGACCGGCGCGCTCTCCGTATTCCGCGGAGTAGTTGTAGGTGAGAACTTTGAACTCCTGGATGTCATCGATCGAGGAGAAGATTGCGATGCCGCCTTCATCCAGCTGATTGTTGTCGTTGCCATCGAGCAGCCAGTCGGTTTCCTGTTCGCGCGATCCTCCGGAAGAAAGCGAGAACGAGCCGCGCGTGGCAGCTTCGCTGCTGGCGGCGCTGGTGAAGAAGCTGACCGGACTGGTGGATGATGTTGTTCCCGGCGTCAGAGTGGCGAGCTGGGTAAAGTTGCGGCCGTTTAACGGGAGGTCGGCAACCTCCTCAGATGTGATCACCTGTCCGAGCGTTGGATTGGCAGTTTCCACGGCTACTTCATTCGCGGTCACTTCAACCGAGGTTGAAACCGACGCAAGTGCGAGGGTGAAATCGATTTCGCGGTGCTCATCGACCTGGAGGCGAATGTCTTTCTGTTCGGTGGTCTGGAAACCCGGGGCCTCGACGTGAATTCTGTAAAACGAGACCGGGAGCAAGGGGATGGTGTAATGGCCGGAATCGTCGGTCTGGGCATCGCGGGAAAGACCTGTATCCTGCGAAATGGCCCTCACCGTTGCGCCCGCAACCACGGCGCCAGCCTTATCGGAAACCGTGCCGGAAAAACTGCCGGTTGCCTGACCGTACAGGGTGGGACAAATGGAAAGTACAAACGAACAGACCACTCCCGCGAACAGCGCCCTCTTATTCAGCTTCAGCATTAAAACCCCTTTTTTCGGCGGCCCCGCACCGAATGGCAAACAGAGTTTCCGCTCCGCGTTGAAGTTGGAGTGATTAAACCGTAGAACGGCCTTATAAATGCCTGCCACTTCTGAAGTCAAGAATTTTCGGTCGTAGTAAAGATATTCATTGTCACTTTTAGGTTCTTTTCGGCACAAGTTCGATCAAAAGTTCGATCAGCTTGCAGATTGATTTTAGCTGATAACATAACAGCCCTTGAACCGTACTAATTTCCGCCTTGAACCGCCCACTCCGCATCAAAGCGCGCGCGATCATAAAAAGATTTTTGCGTGCCGATGCCTGTCGTCGAAAGTCCCGCATACAGATTGGCACGCCGTACCGCGTCCCGCTCCGGTATACCTTCCGCGAGGAATACGGCGAAGCTGCCAATGAACGCATCGCCGGCTCCGGTGCTGTCCACGCTTTTTACGGCGAACGGAGGCACGTGCTCGCTGATGCCTTGGCCCGCGAGTAGCGATCCATTGGCTCCGAGCGTGATGATTATGCGGCGAATGCCGCCAGCCAGGAATTTCTCCGCGCATTTCCTGGCGTCCTCAATGTTGCGAACGGAAACTCCGGTGATGGTCTCAGCCTCACTCTCATTGGGAACGAAGTAATCAAGATCAGTCAGCGCGTGCATTTCGACGGCTTGCGCGGGCGCTGGGTTCAGGATGCATCGAATGCCATGTTTCCGCGCAAACGCAACCGTGTAATAAACCGTTTCCAGCGGGATCTCAAATTGGAGGACAACGCAATCCACGGTTTTCAACATGTCCGCGGAGGCGTCCACGTCGGCAGGCTTCAGCGCATCGTTCGCTCCTTTGACAACCAAAATCCGATTTTGCCCGTTAGGCTCAACAAAGATCGGTGCGACTCCGCTGGATAAACCTTCGACCTGCTTGACGTGAGTTGTGTCGATGCCCAGCTTTTTGAAGTTTTCGATGGTCGCCGGGCCGAACAGGTCATTGCCAACTCGCGCCACCATGAATACATCGGCGCCACAGAGACGCGCAGCGAGCAGCCTGATTCGCGCCTTTGCCTCCAAAGCCGAGATTGAAGGCCTGCCCGAAGATGGTTTCTCCAGGTTTTGGAAATTGATTGGTAAAAGTTGTCAGATCGATGTTGGCGCTGCCAACCACTGCAATTCGAGGGCGCGGAGCCATAATTTAGAAGTTTATTTAGAGAATTCTGTGATCGCCGAGTCTATTTGGCGCGCGGGATTGTGTCAACGCAATCGATCGACAGGTAGTGGGCGGCGGTTTTGAATTTATCAGGGAGATTTTAGAGCTTACGGCCAAAATAGAAACCCACCAAGATCAGAAATGGGATGGAAATGAAGCCCCATCCGATAAACTTTACGATGGGCTTCATTTCTGGATACTGATAGGGCTTTATCCGTGGCGATATCCATTCCATTAGGCTCGAGGGATTGGCCACCGCGAAGATACCGAGCAACTCAAAGAATGCCAGAACAACCCACAAACCATAACGATTCATGCTGCTTCCTAAATCTTAATTAGATTTCAAAACCGCCCGCTGCCGATGGGCGTCACTCGCCGTAGGGAACCCAAATGTTCTTCACCTGCGTGGCGTGCCGCAGGAACCATCGGCCCTCTGCTTGCGCGGGATCAAACCAGTCAATGGCGCGGCCCTCGTTGGTGAATACCTGCTTCAGATTTCCGACAGAATATGCTTTGGCTGCCGCCGCGCTGGATTCCTCCGTGAAGCACCAGATGGCATCCACGTCGTCGTGTTCGGCAAGAGTCTTGAGCAGTTGGGAAGCTTGGCCGGTCACAATATTCACGGCGCCTCCAGGCAGATCACTCGTGTCGAACACCTGGTAGAGATCGCCGATGATGAGCGGGTATCTCTCCGAGGGCACGACGACGGCGGTATTTCCCGCGGCTAGAACCGGCAGCACCAGAGAGAGCAGGCCGAGCAGGGGAGATTCTTGCGGGCAAATGATTCCGACGGTACCGATCGACTCATTCATTGCGATTGCGATCGTCCGCGAGGGAGGGTTATGCACTGCGCCATCGAATTTATCGGCCCAGGCGGCGTAGGTGAATATCCGTTCGATGCTGGCAGCGACTTCCCTGCCGGCCTGCGCTTCTCCAACGACGGCCGCGAGGCGCGCGGCGATTTCCTGCCCGGCGCAGCGAAAGATTCTCCGCCATATAGTAGAGAACCTGCGCTCGATTGTGCGCGGTGGTCTTAGACCAGGAGGCAGCCTTGCGCGCTGCTTCAACGGCGTTGCGAATATCTTTTCGATTGCCGAGCGGCGCTTCGCCGAGCAGTTCGCCATGCTGGCCCCGCACTTCGAAGCTGTAGCCGGAATCGGGTCTGGCCTGCTTGCCGGCGATGTAGAGCTTCACTGTGCGATCAATCGCTGAATCTGGCCGATGTTGTGCGTCTTCGTCGTTATGAGTGTCAGTGTCAGTCGACCCGGTGTGTGCGCTCGGCGCGGCGGGAAGCGCAGGAGCGCTTTTGAACCAAGCTGGTTCGAGATACTCAAACAGGCCTTCCCTGCCGCCTTCGCGGCCGTAGCCGCTTTCGCGATAGCCGCCGAAACCGCACGCGGCGTCGAATAGATTTGTGCAATTCACCCAGACCACGCCGGCTTTGATCTGTGCCGCGACTTGCAAAGATACGTTGATGCTTTCGCTCCACACGCAGGCCGCTAAACCATAGACGGTGTTGTTGGCAAGTTCTACTGCCTCGGCGGGAGTGCGAAATGTCATGGCTGCGAGCACGGGACCAAAAATTTCTTGCTGCGCGACCACCGAACTGGGATGCACGTTGCTCAGCAGCGTGGGAGGAAAATACAGTCCACGTGACGGCATTTCCATTTCCGGCTGCCAGCAGGTTGCGCCTTCCGCGACGCCTTCATCTACGAGACGCCGGATGCGGTCGAGTTGAACCTGGGCAACGATGGCGCCGATGTCGACGGCTTTATCAAGCGGCGAACCGACGCGCAGCGTTCTCATGCGGTCGCGAATTTTCTCGATCAGAGTTTCTGCAATGCTCTCCTGCATCAGCAACCGCGACCCGGCACAGCAAACTTGTCCCTGATTCAGCCAAATGCCATCCACCAGGCCTTCGACGGCGCTATCCAGATCGGCGTCTTCGAAAACAACGAAGGGAGACTTGCCGCCAAGTTCGAGCGAAAGTTTTTTGTGACTCTTGGCGGTTGCAGCGCGGATTGCGCGGCCAACTTCCGTGGATCCAGTGAACGCGATCTTATCGACGCCGGCATGCTTGACCAGAGCTTCGCCGGTGGAACCATCGCCGGTGACAATATTGACGACTCCGGCGGGCAGGTCGATCTCCTGGCAAATCTCAGCAAAGGCAAGCGCGGTGAGCGGAGTGAATTCCGCAGGCTTGAGAACAACGGTATTTCCTGTAGCGATTGCGGGAGCAATCTTCCATGCCAGCATGAGCAGAGGAAAGTTCCACGGAATAATTTGTCCCACTACTCCGCAAGCTGTATAGCCGGGAAATTCCGACTCGAGCAATTGCGCCCAGCCCGCGTGATGGTAGAAGTGACGAACGACGAGCGGGATATCGATGTCGCGACTCTCGCGAATTGGCTTGCCGTTGTCGATAGTTTCAAGCACCGCGAGCCGGCGAGAATGTCTTTGCACCGCTCGCGCCAAGGCATACAGATAGCGGGCGCGCGCATGAGGCGTGAGAGCCCGCCATTGCGGAAGCGCATTGCGCGCGGCCTGCACGGCGGCATCGATATCCGCAATCGATCCCTGCGCGACTGATGCGATCTTCTCTCCAGTGGCGGGATCGGTGGAATCGAAGTACACGCCATCGACCGGCTGCCGCCACGCGCCATCGATGAAGTGGCCGAAGCGCCGGTGATGGTGGTCGAGCCAGAGCAGTGCATCTTTCGGGTCCTCGGGCGCGGGACCGTATTCCATGGTGAGAAATTTCTCAGCAATGCTCATTTTTGCGTGGCTTTTCTTTCTTCCCTAATCTTTTCCTAAACCTCTTCTTCAATCTCCCGTTATGCAATCGGATGACGATAATCCGCCGAGTACCGGCCTGTCGCGTAGTGTTCTAATTGCCGCTCGATGTCGTTCAGAAGGCTACTGGCTCCGAAGCGGAAGAGGTCGGCTTTCATCCAATCCGTTCCGAGTTCATCTTTCATGAGGGCCAGCCACTCCGTGGATTGCTTGGCCGTGCGAATGCCGCCAGCCGGTTTGAAACCCACAGCCATGCCAGTTTCCTGAGCATATTCGCGAATGGCACGAGTCATCACAAATCCAACTGGAAGCGTGGCGTTGACGGATTCTTTGCCGGTGGAAGTTTTGATAAAGTCGGCGCCGGCCATCATCGCGACGAAGCTGGCACGCGCCACGTTGCGCAGCGTGAGTAGGTCGCCCGTGCCAAGGATTGCTTTCATGTGATGTTGGCCACACGCTCGCTTGAACTCGGCAACTTCATCGTAGAGTTCCTGCCATCTTCCGCCGAAAACATGCGCGCGCGTGATCACAATATCAATCTCATCCGCTCCAGCCTCTATCGAGCGCCGGATCTCCGCCACGCGCTCCTCCACTGGAGACAGGCCGGCAGGAAAACCCGTGGAGACCGCAGCCACTTTAATGCCGGTGCCGTCGAGCGCCCGCACCGCAGTTTCAACGAAGCGGTGATAGACGCAGACTGCCGCGACTTTGATCTCGAGCTCTTCGATCTCCAGCTGTTTTGCAGATCTTGTTGAATCGGCTGCCGCGCTTTGGCGCAAAGGCGGCGCACACGGTCGTCGGTATCATCGCCGGAAAGCGTGGTGAGGTCCATGCAGGTGATCGCGCGCAGAATGCCAGGCGGCTTGCCATTCTTTTTTCACCGTTCGCCGCGCCACATGCGTTTGCGCTCTGCGCTCCACTGCGCTGGTGTTCACCCGAACCTGCTTCACCCAATCGAGATTCAGGGGAATGCCGCGATTGGAGAGCAGAGGATGGCCAGCAAGCGTGGCGATGGGCTCCCGGTAACTTGCACTGTCGGCAACAGAATGGCGTTTCTTGTGTTCGTTTAACCCCGTGCTTATTGTACGGCAGGTGCGGTGCGTAATGACAACGCCGCATATGAAGCTTGAAAACCGGCAGCAAGCTCGGATTTTGCCGCCGCAGTTTTCTGCTATAGTTTCGTTCCTCGGAGGTCGCATTCCCATGCCTCGAATTGTGCGCTGTGCCTTGATTCAAGCCAGAAATGCGCTCAGCACGGAACGCCCGCTCGCCCAGATCAGAAAAGCGATGATGGACAAGCACCTGAAGTTGATCGAGCAGGCGGCGCGAAGAAAAAACGCAGATTTTGTGCCTGCAGGAGCTTTTTTACGGTCCTTATTTTTGTGCCGAGCAGAACGCTCGCTGGTATGAACTAACCGAGCGGGTGCCCGATGGTCCGACGGTGCGCATGATGCAAAAGATCGCCGAGAAACATCGCATGGTGATTGTGGTTCCGGTATACGAAGAGCAGATGCCTGGAGTGTACTTCAATACTGCCGCGGTGATCGACGCCGATGGCCGCTACTTGGGAAAGTATCGCAAGCATCACATCCCGCACTGCCATCCCGGATTCTGGGAGAAGTTTTATTTCACTCCGGGCGATCTTGGATATCCAGTTTTCGAAACGAAATATGCGCGGGTCGGAGTTTACATTTGCTATGATCGTCATTTTCCCGAGGGCGCCCGCATTCTGGGATTGAATGGAGCGGAAATCGTATTCAATCCTTCCGCCACCGTAGCCGGGCTCTCGGAATATTTGTGGGAGCTCGAACAGCCTGCTCACGCGGTGGCTAATGGTTATTTCGTGGGCGCTATCAACCGCGTTGGCGTCGAAAAGCCATGGAGCATTGGAGAATTCTATGGCAAGAGCTACTTCTGCAATCCGCGCGGCAAAATTATCGCTCAGGCCAGCCGAGATAAAGATGAAGTAGTGGTCGCCGACCTTGATCTCGACATGATCGCGGAAGTTCGCAAAGTCTGGCAGTTCTTCCGTGACCGCCGCCCGGAAAGCTATGGACCGATCACTGCGCAGACCGGGGAAGCTGCGGCTGCGGACTGAAGGTCATCGTAGCGGAAAATTCCGCAGATCTATCGCGTAATTTTTGAAACTGAGACTCATGACCACGCTAGAGCACTTCTCTCCAGATCCCGAATCGAATCCAGCCCTCTCTACAATCCGATCTCGCGCCCGCCGATGCTTCCCGCCGGCACTGGGGAACGTACAACTTCGCCGCGCTGTGGATTTCGATGTCGGTGAACATCCTCACCTACATGCTGGCGGCCAGCTTGATTCAGGGTGGGATGAACTGGAAGCAGGCGGTGATGACGATTTTTCTCGGCAACGTCATCGTGCTGGCGCCGATGCTGTTGAATTCGCATCCCGGAGCCAAGTACGGAGTTCCGTTTCCCGTATTGGCGCGCGCATCGTTTGGAGTGCTCGGCGCGAACGTGGCCGCGGTGCTGCGCGCGCTGGTGGCGTGCGGATGGTTCGGCATTCAGACCTGGATCGGCGGCGAAGCGATCAGCACTTTGTTGGCGACTCTTGCGCCGGGATGGAAAAACTTCCCTTACGCCACTGCCATTTGCTTTCTTCTTTTCTGGCTGATCAACCTCGCGGTCATTCTGATGGGGATCGAATACATTCGCATTCTGCAGGGGATCAGCGCGCCGGTATTGTTAGGAGTTGGATTGCTGCTATTGGGATGGGCCTATCATGCTGCGGGGGGCTTCGGTCCCATGCTGGCTGCGCCTTCGCGATTCACGAGCTTAACAGATTTCCTGAAGTTTCTGATTCCCGCTCTGAATGGCACCGTCGGCTTCTGGGCGACGGTCTCGTTGAATATTCCCGACTTCACTCGCTTCGCGCGGAACCAGCGTGAGCAGATCATTGGCCAGGCATTGGCATTGCCGACTACGATGACTCTTTATGCTTTTATCGGCATCGCCGTGACGTCGGCCACGGTTGTGATTTACGGGACGGCGATTTCTGATCCGGTCCAACTGCTCAGCCGCTTTCACTCGCCCGTTGCTGTAGTGATTTCTCTGATCGCAATTCTGCTGGCGACGCTGAACGTCAACATTGGCGCCAACGTCGTTTCGCCGGCAAATGATTTTTCCAATTTGTGGCCGCGGCGGATCAGCTTCCGCACCGGCGGCGTGATCACCTGCTTCATGGGAATCGCTCTGATGCCGTGGAAGCTGCTTGCCGATTACAGGACATTCATTCTCGGCTGGCTGGGCGGCTATGCCGCTTTTCTTGGGCCAGTGGCGGGCATCATGATCTGCGACTATTTTGTATGTGCGCCGATGCGTTCTTCAATTGGACGATCTTTATCTTCGCGGCGGAATCTACGAATATTCCAGCGGATTCAACTGGAGAGCGGTAGTTGCGCTTGGGCTGGGAGCGGGAACCGCTCTGGTCGGGTTGGCGGTTCCGTCCGTGCGCGTTCTCTATGATTATTCCTGGTTCGTAGGCTTCGCGGTTTCGTTTGCGGTCTATTACGCGATGATGAAGTTTTGCCGTCCGGCTGTGCTCGCGCCAATGGCAGCTTCGTAAACGGTTTCGTAAATTCCAGCGTTACTTCTTTTCAGTCTTCAGAAACGTTGGCAGAGACTTCGCGCCCGTAGATTTCCAGACATTGTTCTTCGTCTCCACACATTAAATACAAATTGAATTGCGTGACGCCTACGCTGGCCAGCTTGCGCAGTTTTTCGTGATGCGCTTCCACGGGGCCGACCAGACAAAAGCGATCGACCACTTCGTCGGAAACGAAGTTTGCGTTGTCACTCTCGACCACGCAGTGGTGCAGATAGTCGTAGCCGCCACGGTCCTGCACATAAGAGGTGAGCGCTGCGGGCAGGTCTTGCGGCTTGTATTGCCGGATGAGATCCATTACATGATTGGAAACGAGCGCGGGGAACCAGCGGACGCGCTCGCGTGCGGTAGCGAGATCATCTGAGACCCAGACTGGAGCTGCCGCCATTACTTCGATTTGATTCGGGTCGCGGCCCGCGGCGACGGCACCCTCTTTCACGAAGCCAAGGCACCAGGAAATCAAATTAGGATCGGCGAACTGCAGAATGATTCCGTCGGCGACTCGGCCGGCCATGTGCAGAACCTTGGGTCCGTAGCCCGCGATCCACACTCGCGGAGGAATTTCCGCCCAGGTGAGGCGCGTGGGTTGGCCTTCATATTCAATTTCCCGGCCGGCAGTGAGATCGCGAAAAATCTTCACGGCAGTTTCAAGTTGCGACCAACTCACCGGCTTCTTGCCGAGGACGCGTCTGGAGCTGTCGCCGCGTCCGATGCCGAGTTCCATCCTGCCGCCGGAAATCAAATTCAGCGTTGCGAAGAGGCTGGCCGTGACCGTGAGGTCGCGAACCGCGGGATTGGTCACGCAGGTGCCGAAGCGCATGCGCTGCGTGTTAGCGGCCATGAGTGCAAGCAAAGGGTATGGTTCCTTCCAGAGGACATGAGAATCGAAGATCCATCCGTATTCGAAACCGACGGCTTCGGCCTGGCGCGTCAAGCCGAGAATGCGCTCCACCGAAATGTCTGGCTTTAGCGTAATGCCAAACTGCATGGCACAGCCCCTTTCATCACGACTTCTTTTATCACTGCCCGGAATTATGCGGGAGTGAAGTGCGGCAGTTTAGCATAGAATTCTTTATTCATCTCGGCAATGGTGCAGGCCAATGTGGATGCCGATAGTGGATGCCGACGGGGGGACTGATGGGCTTTGACACGATTATCGCAGGCGGGTCCGTGGTGACCGCGACGGATACGTATGTGGCAGACGTTGCGATTGCGGATGGCAAAATCTCTGCGATTGGAAAAGACCTTCCTCGACAGAACGCCACGAAAGTAATCGATGCCGCGGGCAAATATGTTTTCCCCGGCGGCATCGACGTGCACACGCATCTGGATATGCCCTTCGGCGGCACAACCAGTGCGGATGATTTCGAGACCGGCACGCGGGCAGCGGCCTTCGGCGGAACGACTACTTTGATCGACTTCGCGATCCAGTACAAGGGCCAACCGTTGCGCAAAGCCTTCGACACCTGGATGGATAAGGCCTCGAAGAAAGCTGTTTGTGACTATGCGTTTCACTGCATCGTTACGGACATCGCCGACGGTCAACTGCAGGAGATGAATTCGCTGGTAGGCGAAGGCGTGACCAGCTTCAAACTTTTCATGGCTTATCCCGGCGTCTTCATGCTTGACGATGCCAGCATTTTTCGCGCGTTGCAGACCACGGCAAAAAACGGCGGCCTGATTTGCATGCACGCGGAAAACGGAAGCGCAATCGATGTGATTGTGCAGCAGGCGCTGGCGGAAGGGAAAAAAGCCCCGAAGTATCACGCTCTGACCCGGCCTACGACGGCGGAAGCGGAAGCCGTGTCCCGTGCGATTGCGTTGGCTGAAATGGCGGGCGCGCCGATTTACATTGTGCATTTAAGCTGCAGTGAGGCTCTGGAGAAAGTTCGCGAAGCGCGTGATCGCGGGCTACCAGTTTACGCCGAGACTTGTCCGCAGTATCTGTATCTCTCGATCGAAAATTTCGACGTTCCGGATTTTGAAGGCGCGAAATATGTTTTCACGCCGCCGCTTCGCGAAAAGTGGCATCAGGAAAAGCTTTGGAATGGGCTCAAGCGGGATCATCTTCAGGTCGTCTCTACGGACCATTGCCCCTTTTGTTTCAAGGAACAAAAAGAATTGGGGCGCGACGACTTCACCAAGATACCAAACGGTGGCCCGGGCGTTGAGCATCGCATGAGCCTGATTTATTCCGGCGGCGTCGCCCAGGGCCGCTTCAGTGTGAACCGTTTTGTCGAACTGATCTCGACGACTCCGGCGAAACTGTTTGGCTTGTATCCGCGCAAGGGAACGATAGCGGTGGGCAGCGACGCCGATCTTGTGATCTTCGATTCGCAGCGCAAACACACGATCAGCGCCAAGACTCACCACATGCGAGTCGATTACTCGATGTTTGAGGGCATTCAAGTGACGGGTATGCCTGAAGTGGTTCTGTCGCGCGGACGCGTGGTGATGGAAGGCGACAAGTTTTTGGGTCGCGCGGGACAGGGCGAATTCCTGCGGCGTACAACTTACTCGCAAGTGAACGGATAGTTCGCCGCAGCTTGCCGCCCGGCGCTCGTCCCGCGAATGCAAGAAGAGTAGAGTTCACGTTTTCGCTTTTACATTGCGTCAAGGAGAATGAATGTTCACACCCTCGAGTCTGAGCATTGCGCTGTTGATGATGATCACGAGCGCCGTTTGTTGGGGCTCATGGGCAAACACGTACAAAGGCGTTAAGGGCTATCGCTTCGAACTTTTCTATTGGGACTATGCCATCGGCATTTTTTTGATTTCAGTGGTGCTCGCTTTCACGATGGGCAGCACCGGTCATGATTCGTTGAGCTTTCTGAACAACGTCCACTCGGCGGACACAGCGGATATCGTCTCGACGCTCATCGGCGGAGCAATTTTTAATCTGGCCAATCTTCTGCTTGTGGCTGCGATCGACATGTCAGGACTGGCGGTCGCCTTCCCGATATCGATTGGAATTGCCCTGGTGGTGGGGACACTGCTCAATTATATTCTGCAGCCGAAGGGCAATCTGGTTTTTCTGGCGGGTGGCGTGGCTTGCGCTCTGATTGCGGTAATTCTTGACGGCAAGGCGTATGGCAGTCTGATCAGCGCAGGGCGGACGGTTTCGCGCAAGAGCATCGTAACCTGCATCGTTTCTGGTGTGCTGATGGGGTTGTGGAGTCCATTCACAACTTACGGCACGACGCGGGGAAATGCGCTCACGCCGTACAGTTCCGTTGTGTTTCTGACGTTGGGCGCTCTATTGTCGTGCTTCATCTGGAATCTGTATTTCATGAAGAAACCGTTGGTGGGCGAACCGGTGAAACTCAGCGGATTTTTCAGCGCGGCTCCCTCGGGACATCTGCTGGGACTGCTGGGCGGGATCATATGGGGAACAGGAACGGTGTTCAACGTGGTTGCCGGCAAGTCGACCAGCTTTGCGATTTCCTATGCCATTGGTCAATCCGCGCCGATGGTAGCAGCGCTGTGGGGAGTGCTGGCGTGGAAGGAATTTGCAGGGTCGGGTTCGCGGGCGAAGGTTTATCTCGCGCTGATGTTTGTGTCTTATGGGCTGGCAATTTTGCTAGTGGCGCGGGCGAACGGATAACTATTCGCTGTTACCATTCTGAACGGCGCTCTTTGCCGAAGGATCCATGCGGTTTCTTGGCCGCGCAGGGAAATATATAGGTCCTTCGCTTCGCTCAGGATGACAAGCATTTCAGGCAAGTCCGAATTTCTACTTTCCTCTGATGCGGCTGATGAACAGATTCAGGAATCGATCGGCATCGGAAGCCATGCAGACTCGCGCATTCGGCTTGAGCGCGACGACGCCCTCGATCTCGTAGTGGTCTCCGTGCAAAACGTTGTTTTCGTCTGAGCCCATGCGGTTCGCCACGGTTTCTCCGCGGGTAAACTCACCTTTGGTTTCGACATCGACGTGCATGTCTTTGAGGGTGACAAGAGTTGGGTCGATCGCGGTACCCACCGCCAGCGGGTCATACATTGCGGCCCCGCTGTATCCGCTCTTCTCGCTGCGATTCAGATAGAAGTCGGCAATTTTGGCGATGAAGTCGCTTTGTGGTCCATGCGACGATTGCAACTCCGCCAGATATTTTCGCGTGATCAGCGTCCGCTCACCTACATCAGAGCCGACCATGGTCACCATCCAGCCGGCATTAAACACGATCTGTGCGCCTTCGGGATCATTATAAATGTTCGCCTCTGCCGCTCCGTTAACATTTCCGCCGGTGATCGAGCCGCCCATGATGACGATGTCTTTCACAAGAAATGCGATCGAAGGATCTTTCGAAACGGCAAGCGCGATATTTGTCAGCGGCCCTACGGGAATCAGCGTGATCTCATGTGGATACTTGTGAACCATTTCTATGATTAGGTCCGGGCCGAAGCGCGGATCGGGTTTGCACTTCGTTGGCGGCAGTTCGACCCCTGCCAGACCATTTGGTCCGTGCCAGTATTGCGCTGTAATCAACTTCTGATTCAGCGGATGTTGCGCTCCGCCGGCGACAATAACGTCGCAGCGTCCCGCGAGTGAAACGATCTTCAGCGCGTTCTCTAATCCTTGCTTGCCATCGACGTTGCCGGGAACGACTGTCAGCGCTTCCACCTTCAGCTCGGGAGAATTCAAGGCGAGGATGATAGCCATGGCATCGTCGGTGCCGGGATCGGTGTCGATAATGACGCGCTTGGGCGAGATCTGAGTAAATGCATTCGTCGTGAAAATTAAACAGGCGAACGAGAGCAGAATTGATGCAGTTCGAAGCTTCACAGTGGTCCTTTCGAATGCAAGTGCGATGAATAATTTATAGAAGCATGCCGGCGATGGACGCCGACATAAGATTTGCCATGGTTCCGGCGAGCATCGCGCGAATACCGAGGCGCGCGAGTTCGCTCTTCTTGTTGGGCGCGAGCGCTCCAATGCCGCCAATCTGGATTCCGATGGAGCTGAGATTCGCGAAGCCGCAAAGCGCGAAA
The DNA here is from genome assembly GCA_963838015.1 of uncultured Acidobacteriaceae bacterium. Classification (GTDB taxonomy): domain Bacteria; phylum Acidobacteriota; class Terriglobia; order Terriglobales; family Acidobacteriaceae; genus Sulfotelmatobacter. Next base: position 1,002,265 of record CAWIPG010000006.1, read on the forward strand.
GTTGCAATAGTAAACGAGCGCGGATCGAGCGCCGCCTTCATCGGCCCGAGCATCGAGAATGCGACCAGCTCGTTCAGCACCATGCGCGTCCCGAGCAAAGTTCCAATCACTCCGCAGTCATGCCAGGGAATGCCGATCACCCACGCGACCGGCGAGAAAAGAACTCCCAAGATTTTTTCCAGACTTTCTGGAACCCAGCTTATCCAATGGTGAACTCCACTAAGAATGCCATCCGCCAGCGCGATCAGCGCCAGGAACGCAATCAGCATGGCCGCGATGTTCAAGGCCATGTGCAGGCCGTCGGTGGTTCCGCGCGCGACCGCGCCGAGAAGATTTTCATTTTTCTCGTTTTGCTCTTCGCTTTCGGGCATCACAACTTTGCCGGCGGTTCGCGGCTGCTCGGTTTCGGGCACGAGCATCTTCGCCATTAACAACGTTCCAGGTGCGGTCATGATTACGGCACTCAACAGATGTTTGGGTTCTATGCCGAATGCGATGTAGGCGGCCATGATTCCGCCGGAGACGTGGGCCATGCCGCTGGTCATCACGGTCATGAGTTCGGAGCGCGTCAGATCGGGCAGAAACGGCCGGATGGTGACCGGCGCTTCGGTTTGTCCCATGAAAATGCTGGCCGCGATGTTAAGCGATTCTGCGCCGCTCGCGCCCATAACCCGGGTCATGACCCATGCGGCAAGTTTAATGATGATCTGCATAACGCCGAAGTGATAGAGCACCGCGAAAAATGCGCAGATGAAAATAATCGCCGGCAGCACCTGAAATGCGAAATAGAAGCCGAGGTGGGAGCCTTGCTTTCCGAGATCACCGAAAACAAATTGGGAGCCAACAAAGGAGTAACTGAGCAGCTGGCTCACTACATCGCCAGCCTTCTGAAAAAGCCGGCGCCCGGCGTCAATTCTCAACACCAAAACCGCAAAGGCAAACTGCAGGCCTAATCCCCAGGCAACAGTCTTCAGGCGAATGGCGCGGCGGTTGGTGGAAAACGCGTAGGCTAACGCTAACATGGTGAGGAGGCCGAGGATTCCAGTGAAGCGTCCCATTCAGTTTTTCTCTCCGGATTTTCCGATCACACGTTTTCCAATCACACGATGGATCAACGGTCTTTTTTCGCGCGGGGGTGAATCCGCGATCTTATAACTCTCTTCCAGTATTTGCCGGGCGCGAACTGCGAGCGCCTCTGCATTGTAGTGAATGGTCGCCAGAGGCTCGCCTGTAGAAACCGCGTCCCCGACTTTTTTATGCAGCACGATTCCCACCGCGGGATCGACCGAATCTTCCTTACGTTCGCGGCCGCCGCCGAGAATCACACATGCCGTGCCAACATGCTCGCACTGCAAAGAGGCGAGATACCCATCTTTCGGACTGGAGACGATCATCGTATGCCGCGCCTGAGGCAGTCTTTTCGGATCGTCAATCGATTGCGGATCTCCACCTTGCAGCTCTACCATCTGGCGGAATTTGTCGAGCGCTTTGCCGGAGGCGATTAGTTTCTCGCTCTGCTTTTTTCCCTCAGCGACCGTAGCGGCGACTCCGCCGAGATAGAGCATCCAACCGGCGAGTTCGAGGCAAAGCTCGCGCAAGTCTTCCGGTCCCGCGCCGCGCAGAATTTCCACTACTTCGACAACTTCAAGCGCATTGCCGATCATGCATCCCAGCGGCTGATCCATGTCCGTGATCAATGCCACGACCTGCTTTCCCATCCGCTCGCCGGTTTCCACCATGAGTTCGGCAAGAAAGGCGGCGTCTTTTTCATTCTTCATGAAAGCGCCGGAGCCGGTTTTTACATCGAGCACCAGCGCATCGATTCCCTCCGCAAGTTTCTTGCTCATGATGGATGCGCAGATGAGGTAAGGACTCTCAACGGTTCCAGTCACATCGCGTAGAGCGTAGAGTTTGCGATCGGCGGGAGCGATCTCAGCGGTCTGGCCAATCATGGCGCAGCCGCAGGTCGCGAGCACGCTGCGAAATTGAGCGACGGAAAGATTCACATTGAAGCCGGGGATGGCCTCGAGTTTGTCGAGCGTGCCTCCGGTGTGACCCAGTCCGCGGCCGCTAATCATTGGAACTACGATTCCTGCTGCCGCTGCAAGCGGCGCAAGCACAAGCGAAGTTTTGTCGCCCACGCCACCAGTCGAATGCTTGTCGACTTTCTTTGCCGGAAGCGACGAGAGATCGAGCACGTCTCCGGAGCGCAGCATGGAATCGGTCAGAGCCGCGGTCTCGGCGCGCGTCATGCCCCGCAGCACCACCGCCATCAGCCAGGCTGAAACTTGATAGTCGGGAATATCGCCACGCGTGTATGCGTTCACGAGCGATTCAATTTCGCTTCGAGACAATTCGCCGCCATCGCGCTTCTTGCGAATCACATCGATGGCGCGAAAAGTCTGTTCTGCAGCTGGCGGCGGATTCACTGGAGGCGGAATCCTTCCGGAAGGAGTTCGGTGATGTGGGCCTGCTTCGGACCCGTGGTCCCTTGAAAAAAAATAGTTGCATCAGGGCCGAATTCGTAAATGACCTGACGGCAAGCGCCGCAGGGCGAGCAGGGCACGCCTTGATCGTTGGTTACAGCTACGGCACGGATATCGATTTTCGGTCCAAGTTGCGCAACCGCCGAAAAAATCGCCGTGCGTTCGGCGCAGTTGGTCATTCCGTACGAAGCGTTCTCTATATTGCAGCCCGAGAAGATTTTGCCGTTCGAGAGAAGGATGGCGGCACCTACCCGAAATTTTGAGTATGGCGCATGCGCGTTCTTCATGACTTTTTTCGCAGCGCGCAATAATTTTGCCTGCACATTTGCTGGCACATTTGTTTTCACATCAGCAGGCAACTTTTTCGTGGGCATGATAAAAAGTAGTTCTTCGGCACAAGCTTATGGCGTGCCATTGTAAACCCTCGACGGCGATTCTGAGTTTTTTCTGAAATCGATTCAGCAGTGTGTATTTCATTCCTGTGTATTGGAATTGCTTTTGTTTTGAGTCGGGACTAGCATATTCGGGTCATCTCCGCCCGGCATCTTTAGCGTCACCTCACCACGTACGTGTTTGATCTTGAGTGCTTGATTTAGGGAGGACATTATGGGCATCGCAGTTTCACCTCAGATTCATCCGCAGGTCGCTGATTTCATCGACAAACCGCGCAAAATGTTGATTAATGGAAATTGGGTCAACTCCATTTCCGGCAAGACCTTTCCCACTTACAATCCCGCGACAGGCGAGGTTCTGGCGCAAGTAGCGGAAGGTGATCGCGAAGATGTTGAACAGGCCGTGAAGGCCGCGCGAAAAGCCTTCGACCAAGGTCCATGGCGGCGATTGACCGCGTCCGAGCGCGGACGCCTGATCTGGAAGCTCGCCGATTTACTTGAGGCACACACCGAAGAGTTTGCATATCTGGAGAGCCTCGACAACGGAAAGCCTCTTGCAATTGCGAGAGGTGCAGATGTTCCGCTGGCCGTCGATCTGTTTCGCTACATGGCGGGTTGGGCCACGAAGATCGAAGGCAATACGATTCCGATCTCGGTTCCCTACACGCCGGATGCGAAATATCTCGCTTACACGCTGCGTGAGCCGGTGGGAGTTGCAGCGCAGATTATCCCGTGGAATTTTCCGCTGCTGATGGCGGCGTGGAAGCTGGGTCCGGCGCTGGCATCGGGCTGCACTGTGGTGTTGAAGCCGGCGGAGCAAACTCCGCTTTCGGCGCTGCGTCTGGGCGAACTGATCACTGAAGCCGGCTTCCCGGAGGGCGTAGTCAACATTGTGCCGGGTTATGGCGAGACTGCCGGCGCCGCGTTGGCTGCTCATCCGCACGTGGACAAAGTGGCCTTCACCGGTTCCACGGAAGTTGGAAAATTAATCGTGCATGCAGCGGCGGGCAACTTGAAAAAAGTATCGCTGGAACTTGGTGGTAAATCTCCCAATGTCGTGTTCAAGGATGCGGATCTCGACTCCGCCATCGCCGGCGCAGCCAGCGCGATCTTCTTCAATCATGGCCAGTGCTGCTGTGCAGGATCGCGCCTCTATGTTGAGAAGCCGATCTTCGACCGCGTTGTGGAAGGCGTCGCCGAACATGCGAAGAAAATCAACGTCGGTTCAGGTCTCGACCCGGAATCGAGCATGGGACCGCTTGTCTCCGAGGAACAGCTGAGCCGGGTTTGCGGCTTTCTAGAAGCGGGCTTCTCGGAAGGCGCCAAGGCCGTCACTGGCGGACACAAGAAAGGCGACAAGGGCTATTTCGTGGAACCAACCGTTCTTGTGAATACTCGCGAAGACATGAAGGTGGTGCGAGAAGAAATCTTCGGACCCGTCGTAGCGGCGATGCCATTCGATGATCCCGAAGAGATTCTGCCCCGCGCCAACGATAGCGAATACGGCCTGGCGGCTGCCGTGTGGACCCGTGACATCGGCAAAGCTCACCGCATGGCGGAACAGTTGCGCGCCGGCACGGTGTGGATTAACTGCTACAACATTTTCGATGCGGCGCTGCCCTTCGGCGGATACAAGCAATCCGGCTGGGGCCGCGAAATGGGGCACGACGCCCTTAACCTTTACACGCAAACTAAGGCGATCTGCACCAAGATCGCGTAGTTTAGTCGTGCAGTTTGACACGCAAAAACTTAGGACGGTGGCTTTGGCCACCGTCCTTTTATTTTTCGCGGACAATTTTCGCCGACGCGTTGTGCCGCTTTGCGATTATTTTTCCATGAGGAGGACTTTTTCCGCGTCGTCGATCTCAGTCAGTTTGACTTCGATTACTTCGCTCATCGTGGTCTGAACATTGCGGCCGACAAAGCTGGCTTCTACAGGCAACTCCCGGTGTCCGCGGTCGATCAGCACGCATAACTGCACTCTGCGCGGCCGGCCGTGAGAAAACAGCGCATCCAACGCCGCGCGCGTCGTGCGTCCCGTGAAAAGAACGTCATCAACCAGAACGATATTCTTATCCTCAATCGAAAATCCAATCTCGCCCTGATGCACCACGGGTTTCGGTCCGACGGTGGAAAGATCATCGCGGTAGAAAGTGATGTCCAATGTGCCGACCGGAACTTCGGCATTTTCGATGCGGGTAATGATCTTGCCCAGGCGCTCAGCGATGGGGACGCCACGCCGGCGAATGCCCACCAACCCGAGACGATCCACTCCTCCATTTTTCTCCACAATTTCGTAAGCCAGGCGGACCAGCGTCCGCTCGATTTCTGATGGGGACATCAGTTGCGCTTTTTGGCGCAGGCCCGTTTTGCGGAGAGAAGATTTTGTATTCATCGTCGAATTTGCCTCGTTAAGGTGCTTGAGTTCTTGCCTCGAAAAGCGTGATCACAACTTTAGTGCCAACGCCGCGAACCTGCAAGGCGGGCGCTCGATTTATTTGAGGTGGTGTTCACGGTCAGAAAGAGAAAAGGCAGGTGCAGTTTGGCTTACGCGCTGGGTCGGTTGAGATTGAGATCCATCGCTACGCCTGAAAAACGGCTTCGCTCAGGATGACAATCGTCAACTAGATTACCCGGGGCTTGACGGGAATTCCGGGTTCGGCGTCGACGTGGGCAAGCCCTCCGAAGCCAGGGTTTTTGACTGTAACAGTGCGCGTGAGAATACCGTCATCATTTCGTAGAGCTTGCAGCGTGATCGCCTGGGCAGCAGAAACGGATCCATCTTCCGCAGGCAAAATTCCCATACCCTGATTTCGCCCGGCAGCTTTCGCTCGATAAAGCGCGGCGTCCGCAAGTTCGATGACTTCTTCGGCACAAACCGCTTCGTAATTGCGCCGACTCCATGGAAAGGAGGCCCATCCGACCGAGCAAGTCTTTCGCACTTGAACACCGTGTCCCAGATCGAAAGGCTCCGACGCGAGAATATCCAGAATGCGTTCGCAAAACGCCGGTGTACCGGAGGGATCCGCGGAGCGAGACATGATCAGGAACTCTTCCCCACCCCAGCGAACCAGAACGTCGGACTTGCGCACAACTTTGCTCAGACGCTCCGATACCAATTGCAGCAATCGATCGCCCGCGGGATGGCCATGCAGATCATTCACTTGCTTGAAGAAATCCATGTCGACCATGAGGAAGATTAAATCGCGATGATCCAACTTACGAATGTCATTACCGTGAGCCCGCTCGTAGCTTCGCAGGACTTGCCCCGCTTCCGCCGTTAAAATTTCTTCGAGGTAGCGGCGGTTCCACACCCCCGTCAACGCATCGGTGTAAGAAATCTCCTGCAGTTCAAGATTCTTCCGCTGCAGTTCGAGACTGTGCCACCGAAGACTCTGTTCCTTATTCTCCAATTCATCCTTCAGCTTGCACATCTCATCGAGATTCTCGCGCGACAATCGCAGCAAGTGAAGCAGTTCCCAGTCCATCCAGTGCTGTTTAAGGAGCACCAGAAGGCCCATGAAGAGCATCGCTGCCACCGTCAAGAACAGCCTGTAGGAACGCACACGCGCTGGCGCTCCTCCTCCAAACTCCGCCCAGGCCACCATGAGCGGCGTAGAGAATACAGCCATCGTCGCCAATCGCGCGGTCCACATGCTGTGGTTGTGGCAGGGTACCGGGTCCATGGGTTGATCGGACGAGGATTCACGGGCCGCGAAACCCACGACAGCGAACAATGCGATCGCGGCCACCAGCGGAACATCGTAGAGGCTGCCCGTATAATACTGATGAAAATCGATGGCCACGCTAGCGAGAATCGAACCTCCGCTATAGAACAAAGCGGCCTTGAAAAGCTTCTTGTAGGTTGAACGCCAGAAGCCGTGGCTACGCCTCCAAACCAGGCCGACTCCGACGATAAGAACGATCTGCTCACAGGCATAGAGCAGGTCGAAACTGCGGCCGTAGACGGCTTCATCGGGCGAAACATATTGCCACGGGATCACAATGAAAAGATATAAATAGAGCCACCAGATGAGGAGAAGAAAGAAGTCGAGTGAAACCAGCCGAAGGGAATGGTCATCCCGTTGAATGTGCGGTTGTATCACCAAGGCCGCCATCATGGGAACGATGTGCAGGAACAGCACCACGTCTCCGACGAACGGATTCGGCGCATCCTGGCGCAGGAAGACCTCGAAGTACGTCCACAGAACCTGTGTGCAGAGCCACATCCCGCAGCCGACCGCCATGAGGACCCAGAAAAGCCGGGCTCGTTTATAGCTGGTTCGAATGTTCGGAAGAGTGAATAACGTTGCGAAGAACAGCAAAACGCATTGCGTCAGATCGCCGAAGGCGGTTAGTCCAGTACCACGTGGGGCAAGTAGAGAGATCAAGACCTGTGCGCACACCACCGCGCACACGATTCCTGTCTCCCTGCTCGGCCGTCGCACAGAGATAAAGCTCACGTTTAAGAGTGTATGTTCCAGGGGAGGCTACAGAGACATTACGGAAGTAATCGCGCCGGCAGATAAAACAGCTGGAAATCCTAATCGACGGCAGCCGTGAATCGCTGAACAAACAGGCAAACATCCTGGAAGGAGTTGTACAAAGGTATGGGTGCTACCCTGTAAGTGTCCGGTTCCCGCCAATCCCCAAAGACGCCTTCTTTGATCAGCCTTTCGCAGACATGCCGGCCGTTGGGAATCCGAATGGAGATCTGCGCCCCGCGCCGTTCTTTTTCGCGGGGAGTGATGATTGAAAATTTTGGTGACGCCTTCTTACTTAGCAAGAATTCCAAATAGCCAGTCAATAAAACGCTTTTCGCCCGCAAGCGTTCCATCCCAGCTTCGTGAAAAATATCCATGGACGAACGCAGGACTGCCAGACTGACAATGGAGGGATTGCTCAACTGCCAGCCGTCGGCGCCGGGCATCGCTCGAAAGTCGGGCACCATCTTGAAGCGCGCCTCCTCATCATGTCCCCACCAGCCCGCAAAGCGTGGCAAGTCCCAGGTCTGCGCATGCCGTTCGTGGACAAAACAACCACCCGCACACCCCGGACCGCCGTTCAGATATTTGTAACTGCACCACACTGCGAAGTCAGGACCCCACTCGTGCAGTTTCAAAGGCAAATTTCCGGCGGCGTGCGCTAAATCGAAACCAACCACACAGCCATGTGCGCGTGCTGCGCGCGTGATGCGAGCCATATCAAACACCTGCCCGGTAGCATAATTCACACCGGCCAATAGAATTAAAGCAATTTCATCTTTCGACTGCTCGATCGCCGCATTGATGTCTTCATCGCGCAGGCAAAACTCGCCGGGCCGAGGCGCCAACTCGATCAGAGAACCCGCCGGGTCGAAGCCATGAAAAAGAATTTGCGACTGCACTGCGTACTGATCAGATGGAAAAGCCCCGCGTTCGATGACAATTTTGTGTCGCGCTTTGGTAGGACGGTAAAACGATACCATCATCAGATGAAGATTCACGGTGAGTGAATTCATCACCACCACTTCGACGGGCTCTGCTCCCATCAGTTCTGCAGTTTGTTCTGTAAGCAACCGGTGGTAAGGCATCCACGGGTTCTTCGCGCGGAAGTGACCTTCCACGCCGAGTTGGGCCCAGTCTTTCAACTCCTGCTCAATATATGCAGCCGCAGTCTTTGGTTGCAGTCCAAGCGAGTGACCGCACAGGTAAATGCAATGTCCGTCTGCGTTCTTAGGAAACAAAAATCGATCGCGGAATTCTTTTAGAGGATCTCGTTCGTCCATCGCGGCCGCAAAATCTTCGCCCGATTGAAACTGAACGTCGGTCACGGTCGCAGCTCCAGTGGGGTGAGATCGCGGCGAATCAAGCGCTCCGCCTTGGCCCAATCGAGATCGTCGACGGAGTTGATGTTCTCGCATAGCTCCGCCAGCATCCGGTCCTGAACCGCGCCGCGCGACTGGGCAACCGAGTAGGGGATGCGATGAAAGGTAACCATCGCATATTTCGGCACAAAGAGTTGCGGATACTTCCCTTCGAGCGCTAACTCCACTTTCTTTCGTAACAGGAATCGCGAGTCCGCAACCCGGTCTCTCATCTCCGTAAAGTTCTCGATGGCCATATCTGCGATGGCATCGGTATTAACCTTGCGCTCGTTCTCGAACGCCACAAACACCCGCGGCCAATCCGCGCCGTACCGGTCGAGCAACTCCACCAGACTGGTGCAGTCTTCAAATCCACAATTTAGTCCCTGGCCGAAAAACGGCACGATCGCGTGAACCGAATCCCCGAGAAGCAACGCTTTTCCCTCCACATGCCACGGCGAGCACTTGATCGTAACCATTGCACCGGTCGGATTCGAAAAATAGTTGCTGGCCAGTTGGGGCATCAATGAAACAACGTCCGGAAAGTGCACCTCGAAAAAGTGGAGCACCTCCGCATCGGTAGTCAGACTGGCAAAGCTGTCTGCACCCTCAAACGGCAAAAACAAAATGCAGGCGAAGGTGCCATCGATATTGGGCAATGCAATCAGCATGTAGTTGCCCCGCGGCCAAATGTGCAGAGCGTGCGTCTCCAGCAGGTGTTGCCCATTTGAACCGGCAGGAATGGTCAGCTCTTTGTAGCCGTAATCGAGATATTTTTGAGAAAAGTTGAAGCGGTTCAGCTTGAGCATTTCTGCTCGAATCGCGGATGCTGAACCATCACAGCCGATCACAACTCTGGTCGCGCGTGACTCCTCTTCGCTCGTCTCGTCATTGCGGAGACGTATCGTGCCGGTCTTCAGGTCGTATCCCGTGCAGCGCTGATTGAAGTGAATGGTCGCGCCCTGCGCCTCGGCGGCGTTGATGAGCGCGATGTTCAGCTCCGCGCGGGAAATCGAGTTGATGACTTCCGCTTCATTCTTTCCATAAGGCTGAAAGGTAAGTTCTCCCGCAATCGAGTGCATCATCCGGCCCTTCATCGGAATGATGATGCTCCGCAAGCGCTCCCACAGGTTGGCTTGCTGTAACGCGTGAATTCCTCGAGACGAGAGTGCGAGATTGATGGACCGTCCCGCGCTCATGTGCACTCGCCGCATGTCGGGACGCCGTTCATAGATCTCGACCGAAAATCCGCGCTGCATCAGCAAAATAGCGAGAAGAGGGCCGTTCAATCCGGCGCCGATCAGGGTGATTTTGTCAGGTGCGGATTTCATCTGAGAGATTCGGCGAGCAACAGCTTCGAAAGAAACGAAAACAAATCCTTACTCGGTTAGTAACGTCCGCGCCTCCCATAATTCGGGAAAAAACTTTTTATCGAGTGTCAGCTTAAGGTAGGAAGCTCCGGTGCTTCCGCCCGTCCCCATGCGGATTCCGATAATGCGCTCTACCAGTTGGATGTGGCGCAGGCGCCAGCTCACAACCAACTCGTCAAATTCCGTCAACCGCTCGCATACATCGATCCAGTCACGATGATGATGCTCATCCTGATAGAGCGCATGTACGGCGCGGGCGCGGGCTTCAAATTGCTCCCGGTCGGTTGCGCTCGCAGCTGCGGGTGCAAGTTTGCCCATGGCCTGCAGCGCCCCGAAGAATGCGTCGCGCAGCGAAGGCTCTTCCAAGCGGCGCTTCAAACTCGCGTAAGCTTCTGGCGTCGGTCGGTGATAGCGCAGCATTTTCGCATCCTTCAAACCACACAAGAATTCAATCTCCCGAAATTGCTCGGATTGGAATCCACTGGCGGGCTCGAGCAGGCCGCGAAATGCAAGAAAGTGTGTGGGCAACATCGTTTCCAGAATCGTGAATTGCTCTACCAGCACGCGCGTGATTTCGGTACAGCGGCGCAGAAGCCGGGCCGCCTCATACACTCCATCATGCGATTGGGGAGCCGCACCAGCCCTTTGCAAGTTCGCCACCACGGCATCGAGATCATGCAACAATTCTTTGAACCATAACTCGTACGTCTGATGCACCAAGATAAACAGCAACTCATCGTGGTGCTGCGGTAAAGATTGTGGCTGCTGCAACTCAAGCAGTTCCGGAACTTTCAGATATGAGCTGTAGGTCAGCTGTCCGGGCTCGGGAGTGACTGGCGATCGGCCGAGAGCGCTGGACTTATCATTACTATTGGCTTCGTGAGCCTCGGCGTTAATTTGCAGAAACCGCTTTGCATTTCCACCCAGCAGTTTCGCCTTGATATGCTGCGGTAAATTACTTTGGCGTATCAACGATCCCACGCATTCTTCGCCCAGCGGAAACGGGTAATCCGAACCGAGCATCAACTGATCCGCTCCCATCGTTTCGACCAAAAATTGCAGCGAACGCTGATCGAACACCGCAGAATCGACGCTGAATCGATTGATATAGTGGCTAGGCGGATGTTGGCAATCGCCACGCGCCACCGGATGATGATGCCATGCGTTTTCCAACCGCCCCAGCAGAAACGCGAAACTCCCGCCACCGTGCGCGAAACAGATGCGCAGCGTGCTGGGCAGCCGATCAAAAGCTCCACTCAAAATCATCGCTACTACAGAGAGCTGCGTCTCCGCCGGCATGCCGACCGTCCACGGCATCATGTACTTCGGCATACGCTCCGGAGCAAACATATCCCAAGGATGAATGAGCACGGCCGCGCCTTCATCGGCGCAGTGGTGAAGAAAAGTTACGATGCCGGGATCATCGAGATTTTTGTTGCCTACGTGATTGCCGATCTGTACGCCGAGATGTCCTGCTCGCATCGATCGAGTCAGCTCCTTGCAAGCCGCATCAGTATCTTGTAAAGGAACCTGGCAAAAAGATTTCAGCCGGCCTTTGCCTCGGCTGCAGAGTTCGAGCGCCGCATCGTTGAATAACTGCGCGCTATCGCGTGCATGTTCTACCGGCCGATCATATGCAAACAGCACCGGCGTGGCGGAGATAACTTGCATGTCAACGCCGTCGCGATCCATTTCTTCGAGCCTAATTTTCGGATCCCAGCACGCCGAGTAAATATGGCGGAAGAATCGGTCGCCCACCATGATGTCCGCCTTCCCCGGCTCGGTATGCTTGATCCACGGCCAGTTCGGCGTGCCGTAGCGCGCCGCTAGGTCGGGCCATGAGTTGGGGAAAAAATGATTGTGGATATCGATTACTTGCATTTTTATTTGCCGGGATGAACCGTACCGCAGTGCTTGCATTTTCTGCGGCTCTCACTCGAATAAAACTGTTCGAACAGAGGCGGCAGATCTTTCACAATACTCTTCAGTTTCACTTCCGCACGATAGATCAATTGATGACAGTTCGGACAGTACCACTCAAAAGCGTCCAAAGAGCCTTCGGGGCGCGGCACTTCAACTACTACTCCGATTGTGTCAGCGGGCCGTTGTGGAGAATGGCGAAGATGCTTGGGCAGGAGGAAAATGTCTCCTTCTTTGATGGCTACTTCGAGCGGAGGCTTGCCGGGCGTCTCCATGATGCGCAGGGAGATGTTGCCCTTGAGCTGGTAGAAAAATTCTTCCGTCGGATCGTCGTGATAATCGCGCCGCTGGTTCGGACCTCCCACCACGGTCACAATCATCTCGCCATCTTCCCACACTTGCGCATTTCCAACCGGAGGCTTGAGTTTCTCTTTATTCTCTTCGATCCAGGATTGGAAATTAAACGCCTTCAGATTTTTGATGGACGCCATCGCGCCTCCTATTTCAGCGGCTTATAAGCCGTGGCTCTAATCTCGATCAGTAAGTGCGGATGCGGCAACTGATGCACCGCTACAGTCGTCCTCGCCGGACCGTTGTAGTCGAAGAACTCTCCATAGATCTCGTTGTAGCCGGCGAAATCATTCATGTTCACGAGGTACGTGGAAATCTCGACTACATCTTGCAGCTGCGCTCCCGCACTGCGCAAAATATCGCGGATGTTCTCGATTACAGCGCGCGTTTGTATCCGAATATCGAGCCGCACTGTGCCCGTAGGATCTGTATCCGCACCAGCAATTGTGTCGTCGGCGCGGCGCGAACTGGTTCCTGACACAAACAGAAAATCGCCAGCCCGCTTGACGTGCGGATACTTGCCTCGCGGCGTAGCTTTGCCTTCGACGACTTTGCTTTCCGTAACTTTGCTTTCGGTTCCGGGCATTCTATTTTCCAACTTCTCGTGCAGGCACCTACGAGTATTACAGCCGGATACAAATATTGTTCAATTCAGAATAGAAATTCAGCGAATGCATTCCGCCTTCGCGGCCAATGCCCGAAAGTCCGGCTCCGCCGAATGGTGTTCGAAGATCGCGCAGAAACCAGCAATTCACCCACGTGATGCCGACATTCATCTGTTGTGCAACGCGATGGCCGCGCTTCAAGTTACTAGTCCAAATCGATGCCGCCAGCCCGTATTTAGTGTCATTGGCCATGGCGACCGCTTCTTCTTCCGAATCGAATGGCGTGATGTGGCACACCGGCCCGAAGATTTCTTCTTTCGCACAGCGCGCCGATTCCGGAAGTCCGGTAAAGATGGTTGGCTGCACGTAGAAACCATTGTCACGGTTGTCGTCAAATGTTGTGACTCCTCCTCCGGTCACGACAGTCGCGCCTTCTTCGCGGGCCAGCCGGTAGTAAGAGAGCACCTTCTCACGATGTTGCGCAGAAATCAGCGGCCCCAGATTAGTCGTTGGATCGCCCGGCCAGCCGGGATGCAAACTTTCCGCCTTCTGCCTCAGCGCTTCTACAAACGCAGCAAAGATTTTTCTTTCCACATAAACGCGCTCGGCGCACAGGCATACTTGCCCTGTATTCAGAAACACGGCGTCGGATAATCCGATCACCGCCTCTTCAAAGTTGCAATCCGCGAATACGATTGCCGCATTCTTTCCACCCAGTTCAAACGAAACCGGCTTTACCGTGGGCGCGACTGCTTTCATGATCGCTGCGCCGGTTTTGGATTCGCCGGTAAAAGTAATCGCGTCTACATCAGCATGCTGGGTCAGGAATTCTCCCGCCGAACCGGGCCCGAAACCGTGTACTACGTTGTAGACGCCGTTCGGAATCTCAGCGTCCTGCATTGCCTCGGCAAGCAGAGCGGCAGTCTCTGGAGTTTCTTCCGAGGGCTTCACAATCACGGCATTGCCGCATGCCAAAGCCGGCGCGACTTTCCAGGTGAGCAACAACAAGGGAAGATTCCACGGAGTAATGATGCCGACGACGCCCAACGGCTTGCGCACAGCGTAGTTCAGAGCGTTCGTTCCGTCTGGGGTTTCTGTCTGAAAAGATTCCAATCCAGACAATTTCACCAGATCAGCAAAGACGCGGAAGTTCGCCGCTGCGCGAGGGACATCGAGCTTGGAAGCAAGGGAAACCGGCTTGCCCGTATCGGCAACTTCGGCCTGAACGAAGCAATCAAAGCGTTTTTCAATCGCGTCCGCGACTCGGTGCAGTCGCGCCGCACGTTCACGGATTCCGAGCCGGCCCCATTCTCCGCGTAACGCACGCCGCGCCGAGTGCACAGCTTCATCTACTTGCGCTTCGCCGGCTTCAGCGACCTGTGCGATCACCATCCCGTCCGACGGATTCACGTCCGCGAAATCGCGTTTCCCGGGAACAAATCGGCCATCAATATAATTCTGGATTATTTTCACGAGATTCCCAGGCGGGGACCTCGGCCATCGTAGCAGGGCGGTCGGAGGTGAGGCAATCTCTGCGCGGGTCCAGCGGTGGTGCAGTTTGGCTCACGCATTGGGTAGGTCAAGCCTAAGATCCTTCGCTACGCCTGAAGAACGGCTACGCTCAGGATGACAGTGGTAACGATGAGTCTGCAGTACGACCGCTATTCAGCGCGGCGCTGTTTGAGGTAGCGCTGCAATGCATCTTGCCAGGAAGGCATTTCGATTCCAAGAGCTTGCAAACGAGCTGGGGACAAAACCGAATAGGCGGGTCGAGGCGCGGGGCGCGCCATCTGCTGGCTGCTAACGGGCCGGACGGTTGTAGGAAGCCCGGCGCTTTGGACAATCTCCTGGGCAAACTCGAACCAGGTGCAATTACCGGCGTCGGTCACATGCACGATTCCGCTCGCATTCTTTCTGCACAGTTGAGCGATCGCGCGCGCCAGATCGACTGCATACGTGGGAGAACCGCGCTGATCGTTGACCACATCGAGCGCTGGACGGCTAGCGGCCAATTTCAGAATCGTATCGGGGAAACATTTTCCGCCGACGCCAAAGAGCCACGACGTTCGGGCGATGCAACAATCCGGCATCAACTCCAGCAGTTTGATTTCTGCCTCGGCCTTGGTTCGTCCATATACACTTTGCGGATTGCGTTCGTCTTCGGTCTCGTAGGGGACGGTGTTTTTTCCATCGAAGACATAATCGGAGCTGAGAAACAATAGCCGTGCTCCGAATTCCTTCGCGGCCATGGCAACGTTCACCGCGCCATCGCGGTTTACCGCAAAAGCCAGTTCAGAATTACTTTCGCATCCGTCCACATCGGTGTAGGCGGCGGACAATACGATCCACTCCGGACGCGTTTCCTGTACCACCTGCCGCACGCGCTGCGCATCACGAATATCCGCGTCGCGCGAACTGAGGCCGGTTACGGTGTCGCCGCTCCACTCGCGCAGGATATCTTTACCCAGAAGACCGGAGGCGCCAAAAATTGTGACTCGCATGGAAATTTAGCTGAAGCTTTCGGCATCGCGGAATGTCACGCCCCGCTGGTCTTTCGCGGATACGATCGGCTCACCGTCCAGTTCCCAGTTGATCTTAAGCTGAGCATCGTTCCAGGCGAGCGTGCGTTCGTGTTCGGGCGCGTAGAAATCGGTTGCCTTGTAGAGCACGTGCGCCTTTTCAGAAATCACGCGGAAGCCGTGCGCGAAGCCCGCGGGAATCCAAAGCATGCGTTTGTTCTCGCCCGACAACCGCACGCCTTCCCAGCGGCCAAAGGTAGGAGAACTCCGGCGCATGTCCACGGCAACGTCCAGAATTTCGCCCTCGGCGACGCGCACAAGTTTTCCCTGCGGATGCTTTAGCTGATAATGCAAGCCGCGCAGAACGTTGCGCGACGAGCAGGAGTGATTATCCTGCACAAAGTTCTCCGCGATGCCCGCCTCCGTCATGATTTTCTGGTTGTAGCTCTCGAAGAAGAATCCACGTTCGTCTCCGAACACTCGCGGCTCGAGCGCAAAAACGCCGGGCAGCGAAGTCGGAATTTTCTTAAGCGCATTCATCGCGGGACCGGTTGCCTGGACAGCATCCATCAGAATACCTTCTCCCGCAACAATTGCAGCAGGTAAGCGCCGTAACTATTGTTCTTCATCGAGTTACCAATTTTCTCTACCTGATCTGCCGTGATGTACCCTGAGCGGAAAGCAATCTCTTCGGGACAAGCGACCATTAGGCCTTGCCGCTTCTCGATGGCTTGAATGTAGAGCGATGCGTCCATCAAGGACTCATGCGTGCCTGTATCCAGCCAAGCCATGCCTCGACCCATGACCACGACCTCGAGTTGGCCGCGCTCGAGATATGCCTTGTTTACGTCGGTGATCTCCAACTCGCCCCGCGGACTCGGCTTCAAAGCCTTCGCAATCTTCACGACTTGATCATCGTAAAAATAAAGTCCGGTCACCGCATAACGAGATTTTGGTTGCTTCGGTTTTTCCTCGATGCTTAGCGCGCGACCTGCGCCATCGAATTCCACAACTCCGTAGCGTTCGGGATCGTGCACAGGGTAAGCAAATACGCGCGCGCCTTTTGTTTTGTTCGCGGCTTCGCGCAAGTCCTTGGCCAGGTCATGGCCGTAGAAAATATTGTCACCCAGTACGAGCGCGCAGGCACTGGCTCCAATAAAAGTTTCGCCCACCAGAAACGCTTGCGCGATTCCTTCCGGCTTGGGCTGCACCTTATATTGCAAGCGGATTCCAAACTGGCTTCCGTCACCGAGCAGCGCTTGAAACTTGGCCACGTCATCGGGCGTTGTAATAAGGAGGATATCGCGAATTCCCGCCAGCATCAGCGTGCACAGCGGGTAATAGATCATGGGCTTGTTGTAAACTGGGAGCAGGCTCTTGCCCATGGCATGAGTCACGGGATACAAACGGGTGCCCGAGCCACCCGCCAGAATGATCCCTTTGCAATTCGTATTCGAAGCTTGCGTCATAGGATGATTGAATTCAAGAAGAGTAGTGGGTTTCGATCCATTGCCGGTAGCCGCCGCTCGTCACATCGCGGACCCACTGCTCATGCTCTAAATACCACTTGATCGTCTTGCGAATTCCACTCTCAAAAGTTTCCGCTGGACGCCAGCCAAGTTCGCGCTCGATCCTGGTGGCGTCCATGGCATAACGGCGGTCGTGTCCGGGACGGTCCTTCACGAATGTGATCAGGCTGCGGCGCGGCTCTACACGGCTCCCAGCCATCTCATCCACGATGTCGCAGATTGTCCCCACGATATCGATATTTTGTTTCTCGTTCCAGCCACCGATGTTGTATGTCTGCCCCACTTCTCCTCGCGCGAGCACGGTTGCGATCGCTTCGCAGTGATCCTCCACATACAGCCAGTCGCGAACATTCTTGCCGTCTCCGTAAACCGGCAGCGGTTTACCATCGCGCGCGTTGAGGATCACCAGCGGAATGAGTTTCTCCGGAAACTGAAAGCGCCCGTAGTTATTCGAGCAATTCGTGGTCAGCGTGGGCAGGCCGTAGGTGTGATGGTAGGCGCGCACGAGATGGTCAGAAGCCGCCTTGGACGCGGCATAGGGACTATTCGGTGCGTACGGCGTCGTCTCCGAAAACGCCGGATCGTTGACTCCGAGCGAGCCAAAGACCTCATCGGTGGAGACATGTAAAAAACGGAAGTTCTTTTTCTCCGGATCGGCCAGGCTTCCCCAGTAAGCTCGAACTTCTTCCAGCAGCGCGAACGTCCCATCCACATTTGTCCGGATAAAATCCTCGGGCCCTCGAATCGAGCGATCGACGTGGCTTTCGGCGGCAAAGTGCACGATGGCTTGTGGCTTGCGACGCTGCAGCAATTCGCTCACCAGGGCGCGGTCTGCAATATCGCCGCGAATGAACTCATATCGATGCTCGTTCGCGATCGTTTCAAGATTGTGCAGATTGCCCGCGTACGTGAGCTTGTCCAGGTTCACAACCGGGGCGGTATCGTGCTCGATGCGCTGAAGAATAAAGTTCGATCCGATAAAACCTGCCCCACCTGTAACAACGATCGTGTTTTCCATATGGTGGAGGCTTCTCCGGATTCGCGCACCGCTTGCAGTTCCGTTATCTGTGGGCGAATATTCATTGTAAACAAAAAAGGACGGGATTGATCCCGTCCTGGTGTTGTTGCATTCGGTTCTGTAACAAGCTATACGGAGCTAGTAAATTCTTTGGAACATCGCACCTGCTGTCTTAACCTGCCCTTCGCGTGTCCGCAGGCACTGGAGCCAATACTCGCCCGCTGGGTTTCTTGCCCGGGATTGCGCCCGGCTTCCATCCCATCATCTCGAGATAGACTCGCTCGATCTTGCCGGCAATGTCCGGCCATTGATAATGTTTGCGAATGTGGCGCTTTGCGGCCTGCCCTGCGGCCTCCCGCACTGCCGGGTTCGCAATCAGAAACCGAAGGCGGTCGGCCAAGTCGGCAGCATCGCCGCCCCGGAAGGTGAATCCTGCATCGTCGATGGTTTCGCAATTTTCTGCGACGTCGCTGGTGAGGACGCACAGCCCCGCGCCCATCGCATCGAGCAGGGCGAGGGACAGGCCCTCGAGATCCGACGGCAGGACAAATAGCATTGCATGAGTCAGCAACTCGTTGAGAGCCTCGCCTGAAACCCAGTCCAAAATCTTGATCTGTTCGCTAGCATGGCTTCGCAGGTTGCGAGAATAATCATCGCAATAGCTCGATGCCCCAGCCATCACTAATTTCACGTCGGTCTCCAACTGCTCGTAGGCCTCGATCAGGAGGTGGCAACCCTTTTCTGGCGAAAATCTTCCCAGGAACAAGATGTATTTGCCCGACTCAAGATTCCAGTCAAAAATCTTGTCTGGGAAAGGCTGCTCCCGCAGCAAGCCGCCATTCGGTACGTAAGAAGTCGCGGCCCCGTAGGTTTTCCGATAATGCTGCTGCAATGTTCGGGAGACTACCATCGTCGTGTTGGGCAAACTTACGGCGGCGCGCTCTCCCAGTTGCAAAACGGTGGAGGCGATGCGGCCCCACTTCTTGCGCTGCCAATCGAGCCCCTGCACTGTGACCACGGTTTTCTTTCCTGCCAGACGCGGAATAAACGAGAATAATGCCGGCCCGAGCGCATGGTAGTGCACGATGTCGCAAGGTTGCGTCAGAACATGGAGCGTGCTGAGAAATGTATGGATCAAGGTCTCCAGATGTTTGGATCGAATGGTAGGCAGCCTCACCACGCGCATGCCGTTGTGCTGTTTCCCGGGCGGAGTAAAATACGTCCTGCAATAAACTGTGACCTGGTGCCCCATGCCTGCCAAACGCTTACCCATCTCCTCGTAGTAGGTTTCAATCCCGCTGTACTTCGACACCACGCCGCGGCCACCGATAAATGCGACCCTGAGCGCAGGTTTCTGAAACCCTTCCTGCGCGAGGCGGTCGCTGATTGGCGACGTTGGAGGAAATCGAAGATGTTTGAGTGGGACAAATCCCCGGCTTTCCACGCGCCCGCTTGCAGTTCGAGCTGAATCTGGCGTGAATCTTGCGCTCTCCTGTCTGCGATCGCTCGAAGAGGGTTTCGTCCGGTTGGCAAGACGTTCATACAAAATTGCCAGCGCCGCATAGTGTTCCTCGGGAGCGTGCCGTTGCTGCACTTGCTCCCGACCTGCCTGACCCATCTTCTCTGCCAGTTCCGGTCGCGAGCTTAGAAACTGGAGCGCGGACGCCAACTGCTCTACATCGCCAGTCCGGTACAACAGTCCGGTCTTCCCCGCATGCACTAATTCCCGCCGCGATCCCAAGTCTGTGGCCACCACGGCTCGCGCTTCCGCATAAGATTCAAGAATGGTCTTGCCCAGGGTTTCGTAGGCATGGGACGGCAGCACGGTAAAGCACGAGTTCGCAATCGCGCGCTTCAGATCCACCCCCGCGAGATGGCCGGCAAACTCGACATTGGCCAGCCCTAACGCGGCAGCGAGTTGTTCTAACTTGCCGCGCTCCGGTCCTTCTCCGGCAACGATCAGGCGAAGAGTCGGGAGGCGTTGCATGGCGCGCAACAAGTCGTCGACGCCTTTTTCCGGAGACAACCGGCCAAAGTAAAGTAGCGGAGCGTTTTCTGCGCTGCGCACAGCACCGTCCTTGACCTCCTGGAAATGGGAAAGAACTTCGAACTTCGCTGGATCCCATCCATGCTCGACGAACTTGTCTCTTACGAACAGGCTGGGCGCTAAAAAGCAGTCCACACATTTCTGGTACGTGCGCAGCCATTTGTGGACGTAAGCCTCTGCTACCAGCGTGAGCCGTTCGCCGCGCCCCGGATAGCACTTCTCCCTGAATGCGTTCCAGAATTCGCCGCCCTTGCAGGCCTCACACGGTTCTCCGCGCCGCACCAGGTTGTAGTTGGGACACAGCACCTTGAAGTCGTTCAGGTGATACACCACCGGAATCTTCTGCGCCTTCAGCTCCCATAAAATTGATGGCGATAGATGGTGGTAAATGTTCCGCACATGCGCCACGTGGGGTCGGAAATCGGCAATCATCGCCCGAATGCGACGCCTGCGCCTCGAGTGAATAAATCGCATGCGCAGCTAATTTCGCTTTGTGAATCCACCCGGTCTGCTTTTTGAAATCGATGTAGGGCATGAAATAGTGGTCGTATGGAGTGGGCTGGCCGCGGGAATCGGTCATCGAAAAAAGGGCGGCTTCATGCCCCATCGAGCGCATGAGGGCCATGGTTCCGAAGAGGTAGGTTTCGGTCCCGCTGAAGGCGTAGTTATATTTGTTGCAAAACAGTATCCTCATGCGGCGGGCTCCAATCCTCGGTAGCGGAATCATGGGTTGCGAAATCCTGGGACGCCAAGTTCTCGGGTGTGGAATCATGAATTGCGGAATTCTGGCTTGCGAAATCCGAGCCGGCGACGAGTTGCAGGAACCGTTCGCCAAAGTGCGTCAGGGTTTTTCTGCGGTTAAAGTTGTGAAGAACTTGCAATCTGGCTGCGTGCCGGAGCCAGTCCAGCCGGCTAACGGCGCATCGGTCCTCCGAACGCATCTGTAGATCGATGAAGAGAACCCTGGCCACAAAATCTTCTAACGCTCTGGGCGTGTAGAGGAATCCCGTTTTTCCAGGAATGACGATCTCCGGAATTCCTGTGATCTCGGGCGCAAGCACCAGTCGGCCCCGGATCATCGCTTCCATCAGAACCAGCGGAATCCCTTCGCTGCGGCTGGTGAGCACCACGGCGTCGGCTCGCTCATAAAGAGCGGCCATCTGTGAGCGGTCGACGTGGCCGAGTAGTGTGATCCTTTCTTCCAGTTGGTTCTTGCAGATCAGCGATTCCAAGCGCCGCCGCTCCGGTCCTTCGCCGGCAACCAGGCACCGAAAGTCGAGACCGCTTTCGCGAAGTCGAGCGCAGGCGTGAACCAGGAATGCGTGGTCCTTCACGGCGTGCAGGCGTCCGACGGCCAACAAAGTTAAGGGACGGCACTTGCTCTTGCGGATCCTCACTGCAGATTCCGCGCTGGCCACATCGTCTACGCCCAGCCGTGACACGATGATTTTCTTAGGGTCAATCTCCGGAAAGCGTTCCAGAATGTAGCGGCGGTTGTAGTCGGAAATCGTGATGCAAAACTGGCAATTCTCCAGCTTCGTATCGAGATAGGCGCCATCGATCAGCAGGTCGGATCCATGCAGCGTCAGGCTAAAATCGATTCCCAGCAGGCGGGCCGCTACCATCGCAATCCATGAGCCGAAATAGCCGTGATGCACGCGGATATGATCGACTCCCCGCTTCCACAGCAGCGCCGCGTAATAAACTCCTAGCCAGGTGTGCAGCAAGGCTTTCATTCGACGCCGCGGCGATTCTTTCCCGCTCAGGAGCACTCGCTTCACAAGAGGAGCAATCCGTTTCCAGCGCCACATCGCAAGACCAAGAGCGCGCAGAAGAATCAGAACTCGAAGCGGTCGCAGGCAGAGAACCTCTGACAAAGGATCGACGTCTGTCAATCCTTGCAGGCTCGCATCCGGCTTTCGCACGCTGCCTGGAATCACCTTCACTCCGCATCTTCTGAGTTCCTGGATTTCCTCGCCCACATAAGGTTCGACCGCTGCGGGAAACTGATTCGCGAGATAAGCGACGGTGAGCATGGAATCGGAGTACAGATTCGGAGGAATCGATTAATGATTGGCGGCGAAAGAAACGGGGAGAGAGCGATCTGGATTGCGTTCCAAATCTCTTGCTGCGCGCCGCTGCTGCGCAGCCAGCATTCCGGCCAGGGTAAAAAGTAGTCCATTTACGAACTGATAGTTCATAACGACGAGTGCTGCATTCACCCAATAGATACCCAGTAAAACCGGCCACAGAAGGTGGAAGTCGTGATTCAGCAGGCTGGCTTTTTCATCCAGCGGAACCGGAGCCCAGCCGAGCCGCAGGAGTTCCCACATCAACCAACCATAGAGCGCTAAACCGAAGACACCGTGCTCCACCAGCAGTTCCAGGTAGGTATTGTGCGGATACAGTTCCGCTTCCTTATAGCCGCTCACATGCCGCGCAAGTTCCGCGGGCATTTGGTTCACTCCCCATCCGGTGAAGGGTTTTTCCAGGAACATCTGCCAGCCGCCGGTGTAGACGGCCTCGCGGAAATCGACTGGGCCGGATTCGAACATACGCTCCGAAAGCGCGCGCCGTTGATTCTCGAAACTGAGTGCGATGAGAAGACCGATCGTCCCCATCAATGCCACGGCAAGGCACATGCGGCGAAGCTTGCGATTGTTCGAGCGCAGGATGAGAACTCCGACGCTGGCTACGAAGGAAAGCCAGACGGCACGGGTCATGGTCGCGAGAATGGCAACCGGCACGGAGCCGAGCAACACTACAGCTTTCAGGCCGCGAATCCTTCCCCGCAAAAAAGCGTGCAGCGCCAGAACGCCCAGAAGATTCAGCGAAACGCCGTTTGCCACCGCCTGAAGCAGCGGTCCGCGGGCTCGGTCGGCGTGGTAGCCCAGACTTTCGTCGAGGATGAAGCGCGGGAAAATTAAGGCCTTGGCGCCCACCATGAATGCGATCGAGGTGAAGCACAGATAGGCCAGCACCACGAGAGCGAAAACCTCGAACCGCCGCAAGCGGCACTCTTCTTGAAATACCACCCCCGCGAGATGAAATAGCGCGAACGGCACAATGAATTTTGCCGCCAGCAGGCACCACGTTTCGTTATCGAATGGTTGCGCCATCACGCTGGCAACGGCCAGAAGAGTCAGCCCGATCATCGGCCACGTCGCTCGCTCCATCACCGCGAATCTCTGCCGCGTTACAACTGCTCTTCCCACTACGCCGAGCACCAGCAGCACAAACGCCACGCGATCGATTTCGTAGAAAGGCACATCAGGATGACGCAGCAGCATCGCTGTAAGAGCGGCGAGGAAAAGCAGCGTCGGCGCAGTTATCATCGCCTGCAACAGGCGCAGCCACATCTGAAGGGCTCTGTTGACGGCTTCGCCTGCCAATGCAGCAGGATGCGCGATTCCTGTCGAGGCAGACGCCATCAGTCGCCGCTCCCGCGCAGCACTGCGCCAGCGGTCTTTAGCAGAATTCGCATATCCATGCGCAAGCTCCAGCAGCGGATGTACTCCATATCCAGGTTCATTCCGGTCTGAAAAGACGGATCACGCCGGGCAGTCACCTGCCAAAGTCCAGTCATCCCCGGGATCACATCCAGCCGCGGCAAGTGCTCGATTGCGTATGCGGAAACGTCATCGAGAGGATGGGGGCGCGGTCCAACCAGGCTCATCTCGCCCTTCAACACATTCAAAAGCTGGGGCAGCTCATCCAGACTGTAACGGCGCAGAAACCGGCCGATGCGCGTGACTCGCGGGTCGCATGCAATCTTGAAAAATGGGCCTGACCTCTGATTTTGCTTCCGCAGTTCTTCTTTCCGATCGTCCGCATCTTTCACCATGATGCGAAACTTGTAGCATGGAAATGGCTTGCCCTTGTATCCTGCGCGCATCGCGGTATATAGCACAGGCCCGGGTGAACCCAGCTTGATGAGAATCCCGATCAGCGCCAGTGTCGGCGCCAAGAAGATCAGCGCGGCTGTCGCCACAACGACGTCCTGCAAGCGTTTCAGCAGTCGCGCCGCGGAGGCGGTTTCTCGCACTTTCTTTTGCACTCGATAGAAACAAGAAGCAGCCGACACTAGATGGCCTCAGACCGATTCCAACTCATAACCTGTGATCTCAATTGCCAGTGAGCGCTGGATCGACTCAATCGAAATCACCATTTTTCCTTTTTCGTTTTGCAGCAGCAGTCCTTCCAATCCGCACAGGCATCCGCTCCGGACGCGCACGCGCTGTCCTACCTTCGCGAAAGGGTGCATGGAAAAAACCCCTTTCTCTCGCAACAATAGTTGGAGATCTTCAATCTGCTTCGGCGGTACGGCGACTACGATTCCGCCAAAGCTCACGAAACCGGTAACTCCCACTGTTTTCAAGACTGCCTGCCGTGCCTCCCGCGACTGATCGATCCGCACAAACGCATATCCGGGGAACAGTGGAATCGTCACCATTTTTTTCCGATCGCTCCACGTGTGGCGCTCCGTCCGAATGGGAAGGTAGACTTCGCAGCTTTTTTGGTTCAGTTGTTCAGCGGCTTTTTTCTCGAAGCGGTAGCGCACCTGAATGGCAAACCATTGCGGCGGGGACACCTCGACCACGCGCAACCGCGAATCGTGTGCCACACCGGCGGCACTTGCCGCCGCAAATCCATAGCTACCGCTCATTGAGCCCCATTGCCGTTCTTGTTTTCGATCGCAAAGAGTTTTTAGTTTTTGCGACGCGATGCCGCTTTACGCTGCACGTCTTTCGCTGGCTTTCACAGCAAAACTGTTTACAGCCGCCGGTAAATACTCTCCGGTACAGGAAATGTTCTTTCGCTTAGCACTGTTCCCAGAATCCGGCACTGCGCCGCTTCCAGCTTTCCTTTGATCTCGCGGGCGGTAGCTCGGCGTGTGCTGTGAGCCCCCAGCACAAGAATGATTCCGTCAGTGAGCTGTCCCAGCAAAGTGGCCTCGCTCGACGTGCCGGCGGATGGGCCGTGAATCACGGTATATTCGAACTCGTTGCGCAGCGCTGCCAGGTCGGAAAGCCAATGGAGTCCGGTCGCGCATTCCGCACCGTATTCACCGATTCCAATTCCCGGCACACGCCATAGGTTGATCGCCATTTGAATCGACATGGATTTAATCGGGGCGATTCCGGGAGAATGCGCACGGAAATCAGCTTCATGCGCGATCCAACGCCCGCGGTCCGCGATGGCCACATGGGCGCGCGTCTCCATGGCCAGAGCTTGTGCCACCTGGGCACAGATGCTTGCTACATCGATGTGCGGCTCGGCCGCGCTGAAGACGACCTGCCGCACCGGTCGATCCCCGCCAGCAAAGAAGACCCGCCGCACCAGGCCTCGAATCTGCTCGCGGGCAAAGTCCTTGGGATTCCAATCCTTCGTTCTGGCAAGGCCCACAACCTGCGGCAATGCTGTTTCCTTCGTTGATCCGATCACCGTGGAGCTTTGGGAAACTTCCGCATTTGCGCTCATCTTGATCTCCTCTTAAGCGGATAGCCGCCTGCCGGTTCTTTCCGGTATGGAAGCCAAAACTGGGATCTCCAAACACGTCAGTACTTCTTCGGGGGTGCGCAGTGCCGGGTCCACATAATCCGCCGCGAATGCGGCGCCAGTACCAGAGGTCAAGGCGGCCACGAAACCCACCAGCACGATCAGGCCGGGCGGCCAGACTGGCAGCGCGGGCACAACAGGCTGCTCGGCGATGGCTACATTGACGATGCCGCCTTCGTCCAGAGCATCGCCCATCCGCGCTTCCTCCCGCTTCTTCACATAAAGCAGATAGTTGTCCTCCGCCGCTTTCTCCCGGCTGACAAGGTCGTCCTGGGTAATCGCATCGTCTCCAAGCTGGCGGGCCAGAGTGCGATATTCCACCAGGTGCGCACTCGTAGTTGCTGCTCGTGCTTCGAGCCCTTTCATCTCGACTTGCGCCTTCTGCAGCTCCGCCCGGGCCCATTCATAGTCGGCGTCTTTGTCAGTGGTCTCGTCGCGCACTGGCGTGACGTCCTCGGCCGCGATTGCAGACTTGGCTTGCGCGATTTGTTGATCTACTTCCTGCACTAGCCGGTGAGTGGGCTCGAACTTCGTCAGTAGTTGCGTTTTCTTCAACTCGAGATCGAGCAGGCTGGCCTTCAGTGCCCGCAACAATTCCGGATTGTCCGCGGTGCGGACCTGCGTAGTGGTGCGTGGTGGCAACTTCGCCAACTGGATGTCTAACTCCTGAACGCGTTTGGCGGTCTCCGATATCTGCACCTGTGTCTGCTTGTAAATGGCCTCTTCGGCGTCCAGCCGCTGCAAGACGAGGTCACGTTGCTGGGCGGCCATCACCACGCTGTGCTCGCTCGTGAAGGCAACCAGCTTCTGCTTCGCCTCCTCCAGTTGCTGCCGCGATTCCCCCGTCTGCTGGTCGAAGAAATGCAGTTGGCCCGCCGGCCGGTGGACCTCCGTATGTTTTTCCAGATATACGCTGGCTACCGACCGCATCACCTGCGCTGCCATTTGAGGATCGGCCGCGTCATAGCTAACCGCGATCAGATTGGTTTTCTTGATCGATTCCACCTTCAGGCGATTGCCCAACCTCTTTGCCGCTCGCTCCACTCGCGCCGCCTGTTGCTCGTGAGGACGCAGCCACCGCAACCAGTCATGGGCAGCCAGGTTGTTCACCTCAGCAACTCGCCGCAAGACGTCGTCATCCTTCAGTAGTTCTACTTCTGAATTCAGTTCTTCTTCCGTCACTTCCACGCGCGAAAAATCGGGAGGCGCATTCTCCTGCGCGGCCACAGGAGGATCGGAGCGCCCGCGACGTACCAGCACCCGCAACTGAGCACGATAGGTGAGCCCACCGAGCGCATAGACCACGGCCAGCACGAACACCAAACCTGAGATGCCGATGAAGAGTCTGCGCTGGCGGAATAGGACCATCGCCAGTTCCCGCATCGTCGGCGACACCGGTTCTGCTCTCTTGCGCATTAGTTCTTGATCGGCCATGGGATTGAACCGTATCTCGCTAAAACTGTGTGGAGCTCACGTACATGCTTAAGGCGGGCTTGCTGAGAAATTCCGCGATCTTTGAGAGTGAGTTTTGCGGAACGAATACCAGATCACCCGGGCGCAACTGGGGGGGTTCGCCGAGGCTTCTTTCCTTCAACATCTTCTTCAGGTCGAAAATGTGCGCTTCTACCAGATCATTGTTGACATGGCGGAACAGCACCACTTGCGAGTGCTTGGCCTCGTGGGTGAAGCCGCCCGCTATTTCAACGGCCTCTAGGATGCTGGTGTCGGCTCGCAGCTCATACTTGCCCGGATGTCCTACCTCACCACCTGCCACAAAATAGGGGTGTTCGAACTCCTTTAGCGCGACCGCCACTTGCGGATCGTGCAGATATCCGGCATACGCTTGCCGTATGGCAAGGCGAAACTCTTCCAAAGTCAGTCCCTGCGCGAGCACCGGCCCCGCATCTTTCAAGGAGACATAGCCGTCGGGTTGGACCGTCAACAATTGGTCAAACTCCGGAGAAAGCGTGAAACTCAACGCCACAACGTCACTTCGAGTCAGCCGGTAAAGCGGATGGCGTCCTCCGAGCTGAGGGTTTCCCACGCCATCCGCTTGCCCGGTTTTTGCGGCCGCCATTCCCGTGCTTCCCAACCCTGCCCCGGTTTGGCCGGTTTGGGAAGGCTGTATGCTGGCACCCAGGTTAGGCTCCCTCTTCTGCTCCTGGGCGAATGCGGCCATGCAAAGTTGCAACAGCAACAGCGCCGTCATCGCAAGTCCTGCTCTGCCGAAGGGTCTCATTGCGTGACGGGCTCCATCTGTTACCTGATTTCGAGAGGCTCTCTACCGCTCGGCTCTCTTCAACGTGAGTAAGGTACTTCCGTGCGGAATGCGCGACAAGACATAGGAAGTGTTGTCTACCAACGGGGTCATGTCAGATTCGGACACGGAAAGTACGAGGCCCCAAGCGACGCGGGTTCTGTCCGCAGTAGTGCTTCCGCACAGGTGCGGGAGTGTTCCTTTACGGGCTACCCACAAAAGTAGACTTGCATGTTCACGGAATCACATGCGGTTGGAAGAAACAGAAACTCTTTGCTGAGGGATCAAGCACTGCGGCTGCGAAAATCATTGTGAAACTGGCTGAGGATTTCCGCCGCGCGACCTATGCTCTGCTTTTCCACAGCCTCAAAGTTTGCTTTCCCGAAATGAAAGACTGCCCCAAATTTTGTGACATCTTTCCTTGAGTACTTCTCCACGCACGCCTAAGATCGCATCACTTTAATACCGTTTCATTCGGAGCCCTGCATCATGAGTTCGTCTCTGGCCACGGATTCATCCGCAATCACTGTCCTCATTGCAGATTCCAATCGCATGCAGGCACAGCTATTGACGAGCGCCTTGCGCCGCCGCTCCGAGTTTCGTATTTCCACCTGCCCGGCCGATATCGCTCAGATCATTCAGACCGTCGCTGCTAATCCTGCAAAAGTGTTTGTGCTCACGCTGAATCACTCCGCCAGTATCGCCAATCAGCTGGCCGCGATGCGCCGCGTCCACCTTTCTTATCCCGCCGTCGCCAAAGTTCTTTTGGTCGAGTCTTACGACCGCGAACTGATCATCAACGCATTCCGCTCCGGCGCCCGCGGCATCTTCTGCATTTCGGATGCGCACTTCCGCCTGCTCTGCCGGTGCATTCTGCGGGTAGCAGACGGTCAAATCTGGGCCAATACCGAGCAGATGAACTTTCTGCTCGACCTGGTCTCCGAGGTGCCTTCGCTTCGCGTTCTCAATTCCAACGGACGTCAACTGCTTACGCCGCGCGAGGAGCAGGTCGTCGCCCTGGTTGCTGAAGGTATGAGCAATCGCGACATTGCGCGGGAACTAAACCTCAGCGAGCACACTATCAAAAAGTACTTGTTCCGCATCTTCGACAAGCTGGGGATTTCGTCGCGGGTCGAACTCGTGCTCTATGCAGTGAACCATGGCGATCCCCGGCAGGCTGAGTGGCTCGCCGGAATGAGCTCTTCCACACCAAGCTCCCGGGACGACATGCGCAGTCAGCCGTCGCGCCCAAAAATTTGAAAACCTCGGCCCGCATCTGTATAAATCTCAAGACGGAACTTCGTGTCTGACGCCCCTTCGAACCCCGGCCCCAATCCTCCACCTCGCGGTGCGACCATCATCGCGGCGGGCCTGCTACTTGCGGCCCTTGCATTGGTCGTCCTCTATACCAGCCAGCGCGCGTTTCTGAGTCCGGTAGCGTTGGTCGTGGTCGCCGCCATCGGGGTAGCGGCGTTGCTGTTGCAACTTCGCCTGCGTCCCGATCTTTCTGACCAAGAGTCTTCTATCCGGCGGTCTTCAATTCGAGGTCCGCTCTGGCTCAACATCCTGGGGGTGATCTTCGCGGTGGCGGCAGTATTTGCCGACGTGCTGCATCTCAGTGAGATTCTTATGCTGATCTCCGCACTTGCCGCTGTGGTCTCGTTTGCGGTCAGCGGGATTGTCATGCTCAGCGCCCTGCGCAAACGTCGCGGCTAAGAGCAGATCATCCGGGTGCAACCCAGCTTCAAAAATAACCCTGCACGAACAATCCAAAATCGCTCTTGCAACGTACTGCCTATAGACAATCTCGAAGACAGAACTCCGCCTGCATTCGAACCGGCCCCGCTGCGAATCCCGCTCAATTCGCCCAACCCTAATTTCAACTTGCTGAGCTACGTCTCAGCTTGAAAGGGACAGGCACATCTCAATGAAGACAGAAATAATAGAGCGCATAGTCAACAGTCCATCCGACCGTCGCAAGTTTATGAAACGCGTCGGCGTAACCGGTGTCGGCGTGGCGGCCGCAACCATGCTGGGCGGCCCTTTGGGACTGATCGGCAAGGTTCAAGCCGCAACCACCATCACCGATGCCGATATTTTAAATTTCGCCCTCAACCTGGAATATCTGGAAGCTGAGTTCTACGCAGTCGCGACCTACGGAGCAAACCTCCTGCAGTTGAAAGTGCTCACGTCGGCCGAGGAAAGCGGTCCCACGACTGGCGGAAGTATGGTGCCTGACTTCGGTAGCTCCAAACTGGCATTTCTGGCCACGGCCCTACGCGAGAACGAAATAGACCACGTGCAGTATCTGCGGTCGGCTCTCGGCACGGCGGCGGTGAAAAAGCCCACCATTAACCTTGATGCCCTGGGCTACGGATTTTCGAGCGTCGCCAGCTGGTTGGAGCTAGCCAGACAATTTGAGGATGTGGGGGTAAGCGCCTACCTGGGGGCTGCTCCACTGATCAGCAGCAAAACCTATCTGGCGGCAGCGGGCGCGATTTTGGCCACGGAAGCTCAACATTCCGGCTCCATTCGGCTGGCGTGCATTCAAAACCATGTGACCAGTCCGGCCGTAGATTCGCTCGACATTCCTCCGACTACATCCGCTCCCTACGATGTCACCAGCAGCAATGCTCTGAGCATCCCACGCACCACGTCGCAGGTGCTCAACATCGTTTATGGCGGAGGAAGTTGTTCGGGCGGATTCTATCCCGATGGCATGAACGGCACCATCGTTTGCCAATCGTAGGCGCATTCGTAGGCCAAAGACTGGCGGCCGGCTCCGCTGTGCCGCCAGTCTCGCCTTATCCACAATTTCGTCTAACCAGTACAGGAGGTTCTAAATGATCGAAGGACTCTTTCAGCCCATGCACTTGATCATCATCGCCGGAATCGCACTTTTAATTTTTGGGCCCAAAAAACTGCCCGAGCTCGGCAAAGGCCTGGGCGATGGGATTCGCGGTTTCAAATCGGCGATGAGCGCGGAGGAGAAGCCGATCGAGAGCGATAAAGCCACCGAAGTGAAGAAGAACAGTTGAAATCGGAAAGTCTGGCGCTGCGCTTAAGGTTTGAACTCTACCGCGACCGTCGTCTCCACCACCACCGGCTGACCGTCAACGCGATACGGTTCGAAACGCCACCAGCGCATGGCATCCGTCGCGGCGTGGGCCAGGACCTCCGGCCCGTTGAGCGGATGAACATCGATTACCGATCCATCCTGTCCCACCACCACGTCCAACACAATCACTCCGTGCAGCTTGCCCGCTCGCGCCGCCTCGGGATAATCAGGATCGACCCGGTGAGTCACCAGCTTTTCCATCACGTCGGCGGGAACATGAGTTTGCGGCTGCTGGCCGGCCACCGTTTCACTTCTCTGCAGACTCGATTCCAGACTTTCCCATCCCCGATTCCAGCGCCACCAGAACCCTGCAACCAGCACGGCGGCGATGGCCAGTACGAATATCGCGGCCCGCCCGCGCCGCTTCCGCACCGGGTGTGGCGCCTCAGCAGCCGATCCATCGCTCGGTCGATTACCCGGTCGATCGCTTTCCGAATCCTCCCCGGCGGCCGCCTCGATTGCAACCTCGGGCCCCGCCCCCGGTTCCGGTTCCGCTTTCGTTTCTCCCGCCCAATCGCGAATCGCGGCCCGCTGTTCCGCTGAGAGCCCCACAAACTCGAGCCCCGAGCGCAGCTTGTCCTGATGCCGTACCAGAGCCCGCGTGCGCAACAGACCCTTCACTAGCGGCAGGCTGATCTCTACACCCACCGCTTCGCCCGGCGACAACTCTCCCGCCAGCACCGCTGCCACTCCGCCCTCGCCCAGGTTCACTGAGCGCCCCGGCAAAGTATCGGGAATCCCCGAACGCAG
The DNA here is from genome assembly GCA_963838015.1 of uncultured Acidobacteriaceae bacterium. Lineage (GTDB taxonomy): Bacteria > Acidobacteriota > Terriglobia > Terriglobales > Acidobacteriaceae > Sulfotelmatobacter. The sequence goes on from CAWIPG010000006.1 coordinate 1,034,031, forward strand.
CACCGTGACATCCAGCGGCATCTGCACGCGGTATCTCACGTTACGCCGCCGCGACGGCTGATCGTGTCCCGATGGCTGTTCTCCTGCGGTCATTCCATTGATCACTCAAGAACCATTCACCACAGAGTCACAGAGACACAGAGAAACAGAGAAACAGAGAAACAGAGACACAGAGAAAAACAAAAAAAGGTTTTCTCTGTGTCTCTGTGACTCTGTGGTGAAAAAGTTTTATTTTTCTCGTCGCAGCTCCACGACTTCACTCCCACTCGCCACCAGCACGATGCTCGCCATTCCGATGAACAATCCGTGTTCCACCACTCCCGGCATATCGCTAAGGCATTGTGCCAGCGCCTCCGCATCCTGAATCTTTCCGAAGCGGCAATCCAGAATGTGGTTGTTCTCATCGGTCAAGAACGGCTTCCCGTCGGCGTTCCGCCGCAATTCGACCGCGGCCCCCAGCGCCCGAATCTTCTTCGCTACCAGCGCCTGCGCAAACTTGATCACTTCTACGGGCAGCGGAAACTTCCCCAGCACTGGAACTCGCTTCGAAGCATCGGCCACAATCACCAGTTGCTTCGTCGCCGAGGCCACAATCTTTTCCCGCAGCAGCGCCCCGCCGCCACCTTTAATCAATCGCAATTGCGGATCAACCTCGTCCGCCCCATCCACCGTGACATCGATCTCCTGGCATTCATCCAGCGTAGTCAGCGGAATCCCCAGCTCCGCCGCCATTTCCCGGGAACGGTCCGAGGTGGGTATGCCGCGGATTTTCAGTCCGTTTTTCACCTGCGCGCCCAGCAGTTGAATGAAATACGCCGCCGTCGACCCCGTTCCCATGCCGACGATCTGCCTGTCTTTCACGAACCGCAAGCTCGCCCGCGCCGCCGCCTCTTTTTCCTGATCGTTCGCCATAGGTTTTTGGAAGCCGAAGGAAACTGGCTAAATGTGTTGCTTCACTCACCCGAAGCTCTTCTCCACGTAAATCAAATACCCCGCCAGCGCCAAACCAAACAAAGCCGTCAGGATCGTCACCAGATCCACAATGAATCCCGCCGGCTCAAACTTTCCCTGATCCAGTTGCGCTCGCGTTTTCCGATATCGCGCCAGTCCGGCGACCACCATCACCACTCCCGCGAGAATCGAACTCATTCCCATCCACACGGAAAATCCCGTGGTCTTTGAAGGCACGCCCTGGAACCCCGCCAACTGCCGCAGGGCGATGGCGAAGCGGCCAATGGCGAACCCAAATACCACAATCGCCACGCTGGTGCGCACCCACGCCAAAAACGTGCGCTCGTTCGCCAGATGATCTCGGGCCCGGTTGGAATCCTCAACCACACAGCCTCCGCTAAAAATTATGAGAGCGACTAGCTAGACGCAGCATTATTCCATAGCCTTGGCGACCAGCGCGCCCACAACCGCGATATTCTTGATCAAGTCCTCAGGCACGCCGTGCCGCTGCTGCAAGTATTCCGGATTGTTGTAAGAAACCCAAACCTTGCCGTTTTCGTCTTCCGCCACCAGAGCCTTCAGCGGCAGATCGATCGCCAAAGATGGCGCGGCCACCATCAGCGGCGTCCCTCCCTTGGGATTGCCGAAGATCAGCAACTTCGTCGGCCGCATCTTCAGTCCGACTTTTTCCGCCTCGCCACTGTGATCGACCAAAGCAAATACCTGCACTCCGCGCTGGGAGAGAACCGATTCCAGCCGCTTCACGGTCTCGTCTACCGAATACGGACTCGCAGTCCGCAAGACACCGTTCCCTTGCATAACGTCACTCCTTAAATAGCGCTGTCATTACTTATAGCGTTGTCATCCTGAGCGAAGGTTGTGCTTCGCGACAGCGAAGCGCAACCGAAGTCGAAGGATCTCTTGCACTCGCCGCGACGTTGGCCTCGAAAGGCGTTTCCACCACCGCTCACGTTTCTCGCTGACTTGAGCCGCCTGAGACAAGGCAGTTCTACCTCATCCACCCGCAATCATCTTCCCCAAAACCTCCTTCAGCATCTTCGCCGCCACCGTGGCCGTCATTCCCGCAACATCCTGCGCGGGGTTTAACTCCACAAGGTCCGCTCCAACGATCGTTCCCCCAATCGCGTGCAGATGAGCAATCGCCTCCCGCACCGTCATTCCGCCCGGCTCACGATGCGAGATCCCTGGCACAAATGCCGGATCAAGCACGTCGATATCGAAAGAAATATAAACCGGCCCGTGAACCTTCATCCGGTCAAAAGCCGGAAGCGCCCGCATCTCCACCACTTCGACCCCGAACTTCTCAGCCTGCTCACGCTGGCGCCCAACCATCGTCCGAATCCCCACCTGCACCAAACGCTTGGCCAGCCGCTCCTCCATGATGCGCGCGAAAGGGCATGCGTGCGACAAGCGGCTGCCCTCGAACTCATCATACAAATCTGGATGCGCGTCAAAATGAATGATCGTCAGCTCGGGATGGCGTCGCGCAAAAGCCTTCAGGATGGGATAAGTCACCGAGTGGTCCCCGCCCAGCGAGCACCGGCCGCTCACCCTGCTTCAGCAAATCGCCTACCGCTCGCTCGATCTCCGCGAAGTCTTCGACGACGTGCTCCCGCGAATTCTGCAATCGTAAATCGCCTGCGTCCGCGAATGCACCCTCCGCTCCCAAATTCACACCGAGCTCCGTCCACATATTGGAAGCGCCGCAGCGCATGGCTTCGCGAATCTTCACCGGTGCACCCGCCGTTCCCCGCAAATAAGAAGAGTTCACGTCTAATGGAATTCCGAGCAGGGTGGGCATCTTCATCTTTTATCTTTACTCTTCGACGTCAAGATTTTTCCTAAGTCAAGGATTTCAGCAGTCTACATCGCTTCACTTTCAGATGTTTTTTATCGGAATTGCTGCAGCAGTTTGGCAACTTGTGGAAATTTCTTAATCTCAGCTCCACATTTCCCACGGAACTTATAGATTTGCCCACAAATCCGTACATCCCATTTTTGCTCGCGCGCGTCATTGTGGATTTCTTTTCTCGGGGAATTCATCTCCGCTTCACCTAAAGGCAACTACGCACCCGCTACCTTCACGCCTGTAGTGATTCGTCAACGCTCAGGAGGATAGTTCATGTCTTCGACCAGTTTCCTGGCGCAAGCCAGGCAGCATGTCGCGGTTGGCACAAGCTTGTTCGCTCTGCTTGTGAATCTGGGAGCGCCGGCCCCCGCCGCCGCTCAAACGTCCACACCCGTCACCCCCATTCAACACGTCATCGTAATCATCGGTGAAAACCGAAGCTTCGATCACGTCTACGGAACCTTCCGGCCAAAGCTGGGGCAGACTGTTTCCAACCTGCTCTCCAAAGGCATCGTCAACCGGGACGGCACAGCCGGTCCCAACTACGCGCTCTCCGCACAGTCCAGCGCTGTAGATAGCGGAAATTTTGAAATCTCCCCAGGCAGCAAAGCGGTTTACGCGAACATTCCCGCTCCCGAAACCGCTGGCGCTCCCACAGCTCCCAGCGACAGCAATCCCGCGCCCTTTGTAACTCTGTCTTTGGCAGTGCTGGCCGAGCCGGGCTTGGCCAAAGGCTACGATAAATACCTGCTCACCGGTGCGACGGGCCTCGGCCACGACATCCCGGACACCCGCATTCCCGACGTCAACAGCCTGGGTTCCGGTGTGTTCCAGCTCACTTCCGCGACTCTTCCCTATGACGCGTATGCGGCCAGCCCGGTTCACCGCTTCTACCAGATGTGGCAGCAGACCGATTGCAGCGTGGCCACTGCGACGACAAGCAATCCCAGCGGTTGCTTGAACGATCTGTTCTCCTGGGTTGAAACCACGATTGGAGCGGGAAGCAATGGTAACCCGCCACCGGCAACCCTCAACACTGGCGAAGGCTCTACCGCCATGGCGTTCTTCAACGTCGAAAACGGAGACGCTCCCTACTTTGAGCAGCTCGCCTACCACTACACCATCAACGACAATTTCCATCAGTCCGTGATGGGCGGCACCGGAGCCAACCACATCATGTTCGGCTATGCCGATGCTCTTACCTACACCGATGGCAACGGCAATAACTTGACTCCGCCGTCGAATCAGATCGAAAATCCCAATGCCCAATCCGGTAGCAACAACTACTACGATCAGGACGGCTACTCCGGCGGCAGCTATACCAACTGCAATGACCTGACCCAGCCAGCCGTGCCCGCGGTCGTGAACTACCTGCAGTCCCTGAATCCTCCCATCAGCCCCAACTGCGCTCCCAACGCCTATTACCTGCTCAACAACTACAACCCTGGTTATGTGGGCGATGGAACACTGGATAGCCAGTACACACCATTCAACATTCCTCCGGTGGCGCAGAAGCATATCGGAGACTCATTGTCGGCTGCTGGCGTGTCCTGGACTTATTTCGGTGAAGGCTGGAACCTCTACACGTCTGATCCGACCGGCGCGAACCCTTACGACCGCTATTGCAACATCTGCAACCCTTTCCAGTACGCAACCGACATCATGACCGTTCCGGCCCAGCGCGAAGCCCACATCCAGGACACAACCACCCTGTATGAGGACTTGATCGATGGGAAACTGCCCGCGGTTTCGATCGTGAAGCCCAGCGGATTCACCGACGGTCACCCTTCTTCCTCGAAGCTGGATCTGTTTGAAGGCTTCGTGAAGGACATCGTCACCAAGCTGCAGGCTAACCCCACGCTGTGGGCGAGCACCGCGGTATTCATCACCTTCGACGAAGGCGGCGGCTACTACGACTCGGGCTACATCCAGCCCGTGGACTACTTCGGCGATGGCACGCGTATTCCGCTCATCATTGTCTCTCCGTATGCCATGGGTGGTGTCGTCAACCACAGCTACAGCGACCACGTTTCTCTCATCAAGTTCATCGAGCGAAACTGGAGTCTCGCACCGATCACCAGCCGCAGCCGCGACAACTTCCCCAACCCGAGCGCCACGGCAGGCAATCCGTATGCTCCAACCAACAGCCCTGCATTAGACGATCTGTTTGACGCCTTCAAGTTTCCGCCAAAAGGAAAGTGAAGGCTCTCCTGGCTGGCGCAACAATTAAGCATCCCGCCAGCCGCTAAAAACCGGACCGGCCAAGGGCATCCTGCCTTGGCCGGTTTTATCCTGTACGTATCATCCTGCGCATATTAAGGAGGACTGATTAAGTCATGAATGGAATGAAGATGATAAAGATGAATCGCTGGCTGCCATTCTTCCTGCCGCTGCTCATGCTAGCGTCGAACTTAGCCGTCGCGGGCGACACCCAATCGGTGAACCTGACCGGGAAGTGGCAATTCTCCTGGGAAGCCCGCATCGGAACTGAGAGCGGCATCCTGCGGCTTGAACAAGCGGACTCAAAGTTGACGGGCAGCTATCAGGGGCATTTGGTTTCTTCAAACCTCTCGGGCACCATTCAGGGCAACAACGTCAGCATCAACCTCGATTTTGCTGGAGCCCATCCTTTCACCATCATTTTCACCGGGACTGTTGACGGAGACAAAATGTCCGGAAAGTTTTCCATCGGAGGCTCCAAGGACGGTTACGATTCGTACGGAGAGAATGCGCGCCGAACCGACTATTCGTGGAAAGCAAATCGCCAGCCTGATCAAACTCAATCTGACAGCGGTCAGCAGAATCAGACGAACCGGAAATAAAAACTCAATCCGTGAGAAACCTGAGACCCAGCGCGGCTTTTCATGTGCCTGTGGATTTCTTTTCACGTGATTTTAACATCAGCTTCACATTGCAGCAATGCTAGCATCGCAGAGTAACGGCTGCCCAAAGTTTTCCTCAGGAGGAATCAATGTCCCCTTGCAGTATGTTTAAAATCGCCCGACAACACATAGCGGTTGGCACCAGCCTGTTCGCTCTTCTCGTCAACCTAGGAGCCCCTGCCCCGGCTGCCGCTCAGGCACAACCCGCCGCGAAAGTTAAGAACCGCGTCGCCCATCAAGCACGTCATCGTGATCATCGGTGAAAACCGCAGCTTCGATCACGTCTACGCTACCTACAAGCCCAAGCCCGGCGAGACCGTCTCCAATCTGCTTTCCAAGGGAATCATCACGGAACAAGGAACTCCCGGTCCCAACTACTCTCTCTCGGCGCAGTACAGCGCCGTCGATAGCACCACGGTGGGATCCGGCACCTACGCCATCAGCCCGCCAGAAAAGACCATCTACACCAACAATCCTCCTGTAGTAGCCGGCGGTCCTGAGAGTCCCTACGTTCCAACCATTGCTCTCGCCAAAGAAATTGAACCCGGCCAACTGGCCAAAGGCTACTATTACGACCTGACCATCGGGGGCACTGGCCTCGCTCCTTATGCCGAAGCCGACACGCGCATCCCGGATGTCTTTTCTCTGCCCGAAGGTGCGTTCCAGCTCACCTCCAAGACCCTCACTTACAGCGATTACGCCAACAGCCCGGTACACCGCTTCTTCCAGATGTGGCAGCAGACGGATTGCAGCGTGGCTCTTTCGACAAAGGACAACCCCAGCGGTTGCCAGAACGACCTGTTCCCATGGGTTGAAGTCACCATCGGCTGCGGCAGCGACATTGCTCAACCGGCTCTCTCAACCCGCCGACCAACTGCCTCGGCACCGGTGAAGGCTCTACCGCCATGGAGTTCTTCAACGTGCTGAAAGGCGATGCCCCTTACATGAAGAAGCTGGCTGACGAGTACACGCTCAGCGACAACTTCCATCAATCCGTAATGGGCGGAACCATGGCCAATCACATCGAGTTCGGCTTCGCCGATTCCATCTGGTACAGCGATGGCAACGGCAACGCTCTGACACCGCCGGCCCAGCCAGATTGAAAACCCGAATCCACAACCGGGCACCAACAACTGGTACGACTCTGACGGTTACGGAGCCGGAAACGGCACGGGCGGTGGAAGCTACGTCAATTGCGCCGATTTTAGCCAGCCCGGCGTGCCCGCTATCGTCAACTACCTCGAGTCGCTGCCCCGTCCCGTTGCTCCCAATTGCGAACCCGGGCACTACTACATCCTGAACAACTACAACCCCGGCTACAACGGTGACGGATCTTCGTCGCTTCCGCTTTCTCCGTTTACTCTTCCCGGATCTTCTGTTCGCCACATCGGCGACGCCCTGTTGGAGAAGAATATTTCCTGGAAGTACTACGGCGACGGTTGGAACGTTTTCCTGTCCGATCCGACCTTCAGCAATCCGCTGGACACCTACTGCAACATCTGCAACCCGTTCAACTACGCAACGGACATCATGACCAACGCCACGCTCCGCACGGAGCATATCCAGGACTCCCAGAACATTTACGAAGACATCAAGGCGAACGATCTGCCGTCCGTGTCCATCGTGAAGCCGGGCTGGCCTTCGGATGGCCATCCGGCATCTTCGAAGCTCGAAATGTTCGAAGGCTTTGTGAAGAACATCATCGACGCAGTGCAGGCTCAGCCTGAAGTTTGGGCCAGCACCGCGATCTTCATCACCGAGGACGAAGGCGGCGGTTACTATGATTCCGGCTACATCCAACCCGTCGACTTCTTCGGCGACGGTACCCGTATTCCGTTGCTGATCGTGTCCCCCTTCACCGTGGGCGGCCACATCAACCACTCCTATGGAGACCACGTTTCCATCACCAAATTCATCGAGCGGAATTTCGGCCTCGGCCCACTAACCAGCCGCAGCCGCGACAACCTGCCCAACCCGAAAACGGCCAAGGACAATCCTTACGTCCCGACCAACAGCCCGGCCATCGACGACTTGTTTACGCGTTCAACTTCTAAACGTCGTCTCGCCAGCACAAACCAGCCGGCCGGAGAAGCAACTCTCTGACCGGCTTTTTATTTTGCTATCGGGTAAGTGCTCTCGTTTTGAAAGGGCGTGGCTTTCAGCCGCGCCGCAAATCCCTCTTAAATCAACATCGGCTTTAGCCGCAGCGCCCGGCATTTTAACCAGATTTTCACACTCCACCAACTCCCCAGCATGAAATCATTACGGATAAAGCATCTGGTGAACCCTCACCTGTTGAACCTGGCGATAAAATAATCATCTGGAGAATTTCTTGGGTCTAAGTAGGCGCGACTTGCTGCGAATGGGTTTTGCGCCGGAGCCGGTTTCCTGGCCACACCTCGCCGCCTGTTGGCGCAACAAGCCGTCGGCTCGCATGAACATGGGCCACACGCGGCGCACGTAGTTCCCGTTCGCGCGTTTCACGAAGCCGAGCCCGCCGGTCCTCCGGCCAGCTACGTCACTCCGCTGTCGATCCCGCCGGTAATCCGTCCTAAACCCGGCGCAACCGTCCCCATTCGCATGGTTCCCTTCCAACACAAAGCCCATCGCGATCTTCCCGCCGCTACCATGTGGGGCTACAACGGCATGTGGCCCGGACCGACCTTCGAGGTCCGCAAAGGCCAGCCTTTTTCCGTGAAGTGGACGAACCAACTCCCCACCAAACACTTTCTTCCCGTCGACTACACCATCCACGGCTCAGAAGAGAACGTTCCCGAAGTTCGCACCGTCACGCACGTTCACGGCGCGCAGGTGATGCCGGAGAGCGACGGCTATCCCGACTCCTGGTTTACCTCCGACGGCAAACTCGGAGCCGTTCCCGCCGCCAATCCCACGCACTATCCCAACGAACAATCCGCTCGTTCGCTCTGGTATCACGATCACGCGCTCGGCATCACGCGTCTCAATGTCTATGCGGGTCTTGCCGGTTTCTATCTCATTCGCGATGACGAGGAAGATGCCCTTAATCTTCCCAGCGGCCCCTACGAAATCCCGCTGATGATCCAGGACCGCAAGTTCGGCGTCGACGGCTCGCTGCTGTATCCTCCGGCGAAAAACGGCACCCATCCTATGTGGATGCAGGAATTTTTCGGCGACACAATCTGCGTGAACGGCAAAGCCGCCCCATTTCTTGAAGTGGAACCGCGCAAATACCGCTTCCGCCTGGTGAACGGCTCGAACTCGCGCTTCTATCACCTCACGCTGCTTCCCGCCGACGCCGACGGCAAACCCAACGGCAAGCCCGTGGACGCTCCACCTTTTCGTCAGATCGGAAGCGATGGCGGGCTCCTGCCCGCGCCGCTGAGCATGCACTACCTGATCTTCTCTCCCGGAGAGCGCTTCGACATCGTCATCGATTTCTCCGAGCACAAAGGCGAAAACCTCGCCCTCATCAACGATGCACCCGCGCCTTACGCGCGCGGCGGCGAGATCGTTCCCTCCGACGTAATGCTCTTCAAGGTCACCAAGCCACTCGCCGGAAAAGATACCAGCTCGCTTCCCGACACGCTCGTGCCCTGGACTCCGCTTGATCCGTCCCACGCGGTCCGCGAAAGAACTCTCGCCCTCACCGAGATGGATCGCCCCTCCGACGGCTACACCATGATCGGACTCTCGGCCAAAAGCACTGGGACGATCCCATCACCGAAGATCCCAAAGCCGGCTCCATGGAAATCTGGTCCTTCGCCAACACCACCGGCGACGTCCATCCCATGCACATTCACCTGGTCCAGTTTCAGGTATTGAATCGTCAGACCTTCGATGTGAAGACCTACATGCAAACTGGCAAGCTGGTTTTCACCGGCATTCCCATGGCGCCGGAATCTAACGAACGCCCCGCCTGGAAAGACACGATCAAAACCTATGCCGGCTACATCACGCGAGTCATCGCGCGCTTCGATCTCCCGCCGGGAACCCAAGTCAATCCCGGGGATGAATTCCGCTACGTCTGGCACTGCCACGTACTCGAGCACGAAGACAACGAAATGATGCGCCCCTATAAAATCGTGGCCTGAAAAAACTCATGCGGGCATCATGGCGTTTTACCCCGTGTTCCCCCGTGCGCTCTGTGGTTAAAGATTTAAGGTTTTCCCATCTACAGAATCCACCGCGCCCCGCCGCGCATCCTTTATTCTAGTAAAGCCAATATGCCAAGCCAGAAATCCAAATCTTCCAACGGCGGAGCAAGAGCCGCCGTCATCGAAACATCCGAACGCGAAACCATCTTCAACGCCTTCCGCCAATGGGGATACCTCGAAGGCGATCTCGACCCGCTCGGTTTTCTCCGCCCGCGGCCAACCATCGAACTGCAGGGCGACAGCGAATACGCCCGCGAAGCCCGCGCCATCTACTCCTCGACCATCGGCATCGAAATCAATCACATCTACAATCCCGAACGCCGCCGCTGGATTTACCAGCAGATGGAATCTCCATCTCAAGGTTACGAGGTCACAGAAAAAGACCAGAAGCGAATCCTCGACCTGCTCATCCGTGCAGACGTCTTCGAGCAGGTGATGCAGCAGCGTTACCTCGGCAGCAAACGCTTCTCGCTCGAAGGCGTGACCGCGCTGATCCCGCTGGTCGATGAGCTTCTCGACACCGGCTCGCGGCTCGGAGCAGCTGAGCTCGTAATGGGTATGAGCCATCGCGGACGCCTCAACGTAATCGCCCACGTCGCCAAGCGGCCGCCCGACGAAATCTTCGCCGGCTTCGAAGACGTCGACCCGCGCAGCGTCCTCGGCTCCGGCGACGTGAAATACCACATGGGCGCAACCGGCGAGTACACTACGCACAGCGGCAACAAAGTTCACATCCATCTGGTTTCAAACCCCAGCCATCTCGAAGCCGTCGATCCCGTAACCGTCGGACGCACGCGCGCCAAGCAGGACCGTGCCGGCGAAGGCGGACGCGAAAAATATCTTCCGCTGCTCATTCACGGCGACGCTGCTTTCGCCGGACAAGGCATCCTCGCCGAAACTATGAACTATGCCGACCTTCCCAGCTACACCGTCGGCGGAACGATTCATGTGATCGTCAACAATCTGCTCGGATTCACCACCAGCTACATCGAAGAGCACAGCACCCGCTTCGCCGCCTGCATCGCGCGCCGCCAGTCGATTCCCATCTTCCACGTCAACGGCGAAGATGTGGACGCCGTCGTCCGCGTGGCTCGCCTCGCCACCGAATATCGCTATCGCTTCGGCACCGACGTTGTGATCGACCTGATCGGTTACCGCCGCCACGGACACAGTGAAGTCGACGATCCCACCGTCACTCAGCCGCTGCTCTACAAAAAGATCAAAGACCATCCCCCGCTGTGGGAAATCTACGCTGATGACATCGGCGCAACCGATGCGCCCGCGCAAGCCGCCGCCATCAAAGCTGAATTCGAATCCGCGCAGAAAGACGCGGGCAAGATCACCAAGAAGCCATTGATGCGCGACCTGCCCAATTATTGGGACCAATATTATGGAGGCCGTCACAAGCCGGAATTCGAAGTGGAAACCGGCATCTCCTCCGTCGAGTTGGCCGATCTCACCAAACATCTCACCACCTATCCCGAGGGCTTCCACATTCATAGCAAGGTGAAGAAGCTGCTCGAGCAGCGCGCCGAGATGGGCGCGGGCAAACGCGCCGTCGATTACGGCATGGCCGAGGCTTTCGCTTTCGCGAGTCTGGTAAAAGCGGGCATTCCCGTGCGCTTATCGGGACAGGATTCCCGCCGCGGCACCTTCAATCAGCGCCATTCGGTTTTAGTCGATATCGAAAACGAGAACGAATACGTCCCGCTGGAAAACATCGCGCCCGGCCAGGCCAACTGCGGAATTCACAATTCAACGCTTTCCGAGCAAGGCGTGCTCGGCTTCGAATACGGCTATAGCCGCGATTATCCCGAGGCGCTCGTCTTATGGGAAGCGCAGTTCGGCGACTTCGTCAACGTAGCGCAGGCCATCATCGATCAATTCATCTCCGCTGGAGAAGCCAAGTGGAATCTGCTCTCGGGTCTGGTCCTGCTTCTTCCGCACGGCTACGAAGGCCAGGGACCGGAACACTCCAGCGCCCGCATCGAGCGTTTCATTCAGCTCGCCGCAAAACACAACATCCAGATTGCGCAGCCCTCGAACGCCGCGCAATATTTTCATTTGCTGCGCCGCCAGGCTCTGCGCCACTGGCGTAAGCCATTAGTGGTCTTCACGCCGAAAAGCATGCTGCGCCACGCCGACGCCTCATCGCCGATCGAAGACTTCACCCACAAGAATTTTCTGAACGTAATTCCGGATACCGAAATCGGAGAAGCCGATCGAATCCTGGTCTGCACCGGCAAGATCGGCCACGAACTTCAGGCCGAGCGCAAGAAGAGAAAAGATAATTCCACCGCGATCGTCTTTCTCGAACAGCTCTATCCCTTTCCAGAGGAAGAACTCGTAGCCGAATTCGCCCGCCACGGCGATAACGGCGACATCGTCTGGGTGCAGGAAGAGCCCGCCAATATGGGCGCGTTATTTAACGTGCTCCCGCGCCTGCACCGCATCGCCGGCAATCGCCACGTGCTCTCAGTAAAGCGCAGCTCCAGCGCCAGCCCCGCCACCGGCAGCGCCAAAGCCCACGAGGTAGAACAAAAAACGCTGCTGACGCTGGCATTCACCACGAAGGGATGACTGGAATCACCACCACAACTCATGTGGGGACAGCCGCCCTCGGCTGTCCGGCGGGCGAAGCAAGCGGCGGCCCGCGGTGAAAATTCTTGCGTCAAACATGTGCAGATGACTATAATGACCATGATAGTCACTTGGGAGGTTTCACAATGGCCGCGCAAACCTGGACCGTAGCCCAGGCCAAAGCAAAATTCAGCGAAGTGATCGACCGCGCCATGTCTGAAGGACCGCAGACCGTCACGCGGAAGGGTCGCACCGCGGTCGTCGTCGTGGACGCGGAAGAGTGGAATCGAAAAACCAAGCGGGTCGGCACGCTCGCAGACTTCTTCGCCGCCTCACCACTCCGTGGATCGGGGTTGAAGCTGCAACGCCCTAAAGGACGCTTGAGGAAGATCGACTTGTGAGTTTTCTTCTCGATACCAACGTGGTTTCGGAGTGGCTCAAGCCCAGTCCGAACGCCGGCCTTGTGCAGTGGACCGACGCAGCGGACGAAGATCGCATCTTCCTGAGCGTAATCTCGCTGGCCGAGCTGCGCTATGGAATTCAGCGTATGGCCGGCGGAAAGCGCCAACGGCGGCTGGAAGAGTGGCTGCGCCACGAATTGCCTATTCGCTTCGAGGGCAGAATCCTGCCTGTCGATCCATCCGTCGCTGATGCTTGCGGAAGAATCGTTCGTCGCTCTGAACTCCTTGGACGTCCCATCGAGGCGATGGACGCGTTTCTGGCGGCAACGGCGGAAGTTCATCGTCTAACGCTCGTGACGCGGAACATCTCAGATTTTGTCGTCCTCAAGCATCTTCTCAATCCGTGGATTGAGAACTAGACACCCGGCCGCTCCGTAACCGCCACAACTCATGTGGGGACAGCCGCCTCGGCTGTCCAGCGAGCGAAGCGAGCAAGAGCGCCTAACTACCGCCCTGGCAAAGGGCTCGCTGAACCGCTGCGAAAAGACTTTCGTCACGAGTCACGAAGGTCATAAAACTACCGCCGTCAGCTATGTAGGATTCGGGGCGAATCCACTCCAGTTGCCGCCAGAACAGATCGGCTAGATCGTCGGCATCGATGCGACGAAGGTCAAAGCCATCGCTGAAATTTACGAAGACCTCAACTTGACCCGGCAAAAGAGGAGCTTCAAACACGTCGCCTTTACCCAGCCGACCCAGATCCACCCGCGCTCCAAAGACATACCATTCGTCGTATCCGCCTCGTGCGGGCAATTTCTCAACAGATGGAACGGAGGCACTATACGCAATGTCCCCGCGAGCTTCCCAACCAGCCAATTTTTCCGCATCATCTAAAGTGAGCGCACCACTGTCGAAGGACGTAACAGCCAAATACCTTCCTAGCACGACCGTTGGACAGAGTGTCAAAAGATCATCGAGGTCATGCTCAGATGTGATCAGCCAGCGATAGGCTCCATGGGTTCCAGTGGTCAACGGTGAGGATGGTTTTGCGGCCATGCAAATCCTTAAAAAAATCGAAATCGTATCTATGTCAGAATTCGGAGCTTCTTACCCGGGTCTCTCCGTGACCGCCTTCCCTCCACCCCCCGGCAACACCGCCTTCTTCCCACCGGCGCCCTCCCCAGCAAACAGCTCCTCCAAACTCCCATACGCATAAATCGTCGGCGCATGATTCTGCATCAGCCCACCGGTATCCGCCGTCGGCCCATAATTGCTGTGCAGGTCGCGGCCCAGCATGCGCAGGATCGCCATCAACTGTCCGCGGTGGTGCGACGTATGCGTTATCCGCCGCGTCATTACCCACGCCCGCGAGCGCTGCACATCGAAGAACGTCACATTTTCTTCCCACCACGCATCATCTTTTTCCTGCAGCACCGCCAGCCGCTTTCCGCTGTCTTCGGCATAGCGCTTCATGAATTCCAGCCGCGTCTCTTGCCGGGGCAGAGCCGGCGCGCTTTTGAGGACGCCCGTGTTCGTCGCGCACACATCAATCCCCAGCATGTCGCGGAACCACAAATTCTCGCTCACGCACTGGTGCACCATCTGCTCATGCACGCTGCGCCCCCGCGCATCGCCCTCCCGCGGACGCACAGGAAGATCTTCGTCCCGAAACTCGCTCCAAACGCTAACCACCTTCACCCGCTCGGTGGCGTAGGTCTCAACCAGAAATGCATATGTCGTAGTCATTGCCGCAAATGTTACCCTAATTTTCCGAACTCGCCACCATGACCCGCCACCCCCAACCGCTCCGCGTAGCCATCGACACCGGCGGCACCTTCACCAACTGTGTCTGGATAGAAAAAGCCCGCGGCCGCCTGCGCATGTTGAAAGCTTTCTCCACTCCCGCCGATCCCTCGCAAGCCATCGTCGAAGCGCTAAGCAAGATCGAACATCAAGGTGAATTCATTATCCTCCACGGCACCACCGTCGGCACCAACACGCTGCTCGAACGTAAAGGCGCGCGCACCGCTCTGGTTACGACCGCCGGCTTCGAAGACGCCATCGAGATTGGCCGCCAGGCTCGCCCCAAACTCTACGACTTTTTCTTCAACCGAGTCGAGCCGCTAATCCCCAAAGAACTCCGCTTCGGCATCGAAGAACGCACGGCCAGCGACGGCAAAACTCTAACCGCGCCTTCGCCCGAAGATTTGAAATCGTTAGCCTCTCAAGTTGCTGCGAAGCAACCCGAATCGATCGCCATCTCATTATTGTTCTCTTTTGCGAATCCGAAAAACGAATTGGCCGTGGCCGATGCCCTCAAAGCTCTAGGCGTTCCGCTCTCAATCTCCCATCAAATTCTTCCCGAATTCCGCGAGTATGAACGCATGTCGACCGTGGCAATCAACGCGTACTTACAACCAATTATGCAGCGCTATCTGGAGAGTCTGGAGCGTCGCATTGCAGAGGGCCCTCAGCGGCTAAAGCCACCCCTTTCGCGGAAGTCTGACGGCACGGCTGAAGCCGTGCCCTTCCCGAGCTTTGGAGTGGCGCAGCGCTTCAGCGCTGCGAAAACCAATCCAAAATCAATACGGGCTTTAACCCCCGCCCCTCGCATCTTCGTCATGCAATCCAGCGGCGGCATCACCGCGCTCTCCTCCGCCGCCCGCGAACCCGTGCGCACCGTGCTCTCCGGCCCCGCCGGAGGCGTAGTCGGCGCTGCGGCCAGCGCCCGCGCCAGCGGCTTCGAGCACATCATCGCCTTCGACATGGGAGGCACATCCACCGACGTCTCCCTGGTCGAAGGCACGCCAACCACCGCCAACGACGCGGAAGTCGCCGGACTTCCGGTAGCCGTTCCCATGCTCGATATCCACACCGTCGGCGCCGGTGGAGGCTCGCTCGCTCGCTTCGACGCCGCTGGCGTTTTGCGCGTCGGCCCCGAATCCGCCGGCGCCGATCCCGGCCCCATCTGTTACGGCCGCGGCACCCAGCCCACCGTCACTGACGCGAATCTTTTATTAGGCCGACTGCAGCCGCAGCGCTTTCTCTGCGGCGACTTCACTCTCGATCTCGATCGCACGCGCAGCATCACCCGCGAATGGCTGAAGCGCCAGCAGAGTTCGCTCACGCTCGAACGCTTTGCCGCCGGCGTCATTCGAGTAGTGAACGCGACCATGGAGAAAGCCATCCGCGTCGTCTCCATCGAGCGCGGCCGCGATCCCCGCGACTTCGCCCTGGTAGCCTTCGGTGGCGCGGGAGCCCTGCACGCCTGCGCCCTGGCCGAAGCGTTAAGCATTCCCCACGTGATCGTGCCCGCATTACCCGGCGCGCTCTCCGCCCTCGGTATTCTGGTGAGCGACGTCGTGAAGGATTACTCGCGCACCGTGCTGTGGCGAGTTGCAGGAAAAATTCCCCATGCGCGTCCCGAACAAGAATTTTCTGGGTTGGAGAAGCAGGCAGCAAAAGATTTCCAGCAAGAAGCTTGGACGGGACGAGTTGTCTACCAGCGCAGCATCGACCTGCGCTACCGCGGCCAGGGATACGAACTTAACCTGCCGTTCAGCAGAAATATTCTGAAAGAATTCGAGCGAGAACACCACCGCCGCTACGGCTACACCCATCCCGCACGGGAAGTCGAGCTGGTAACCCTCCGCCTGCGAGCCGTCGTGAAATCCTCCGCAACTCACATAGGCAAGACAGGCCATGTGGGAACGGCGGCCCTCGGCCGTTCAAGACGAGCAAAGCTCGGCCCGCTCTCCCCACTCAAACACTCAGTCTCATTCGACGGCAAGAAACTCACGACAGCAATCTACTCCCGCGAAGCCCTCAAACCCGGCAAGAACTATTCTGGCCCCGCCATCATCACCGAATACAGCGCCACCACAGTCATCCCTCCCGGAAAGCGCTTTCACCTCGACCATGCCGGAAACCTGGTGATCGCAGTCTGAGAGTCCGACTCAAAACCGAAACCAAGTCGAGCGAACGATTGAAACATTCATAAGGCGAAATGTTTTAAACATTTCCAGGTTTATTGGGCTTTTAATTGCAACTTTCGCAGACCTTTAAGCCTCCAATAAGCAGCAAGTTAGTCGGCCAAAGGAGGCTTTCAATGCGAGCACTAAAGAATAGTCCGCGAAGAGTTGCGCCAGCGCCGGTTTGCCGATGCGAATGCCGAGCTTGCGATATAGGGATTCACTGCGCAAAACGGAACTGCAAGCATCGTTCCCAATTCACTCCAAACGTCACTTCGCGCCGTCCGGTTTCTTCCGTCTCAACTCCTTTTCCCCCACTCCACAAAAGACGACTGGAACTCCTCCTGCGTATACACTCCCTTTCGAAGCAGCAGAGTATTCATCGCGTATACGGTAGCCTTGAATCCTTCGTCCCGTGACGCGGCCGCCAGCGCTTCTTCAAATGACATACCTCGATTATCCTTCCGCCACAAATAGAATTCCTGAGGCTTATCAAAACACTTTCAGCCCCAATGAATCAATCGCGCCAACAGGCCCGCCATCTCAATAATTAAGGGGCACTACCTTTTAGGCACCGAGATGTAGACCCACCCTCGTCATATCGAAGAGCGCCGAATTGATCGACACAAAATGCCGCCATATCGTCGGCAGTTGGGCTCGCTATTATCTGAAAGCTTGAGTGAGAGTGACCTTCGTTCTCGTTTGGGCAAGCAAGCTGAAACCTATACCCATTTCTCTCCCCGCGTTCAACCAGTCCTTCTGGAAGTTGTCTTGAGTCGAGATCACGCAAACTGCAGGCATAGCCCTCATCGGGATGCTTTTCGGCGAACTCCCTCTCCGCGGTAACGACGGTACGCAGCGTTGCGATTGCCGAATCAACATATCCCAACTTGATTGCTGGCCGAAGATAATAGTGCCAGACGCTGATTCCCGCCAAGAGCAGCAATACGGAGGGAATTCCGAAGGTTTTGCGATTCAACATGACACTGGTTCCGCTTCCTTCCTCGCCACCACCCTCCTGAGAACGCAGACGCTCTCAGTTCATGCAAATTGTTACAATCCGATAAAAATCACTCCCCACGACTCCCAAGCAGCCACTCGGTACTAGGTACTGGGTACCAGCTTCGCTACAATAAAGCCGTGAAACCAAGCATCTTCGTCGTCGAAGACGATCCCGATATCTCTCGTCTCGTTCGTCATCATCTTGAGAACGATGGCTTTTCCGTCCGCGTTTATCCCAACGGCTCGACCGTCATCGCCGACGCTACCCGCCAACGTCCTGCGCTCTTCGTGCTCGACATCATGGTTCCCGGCAAGGATGGCCTTGAACTCTGTCGCACCGTCCGCCAGACTCCCGGCCTCGCGTCCGTGCCGGTTATTTTTCTCACCGCCAAAAGCAGCGAAGCCAACCGCGTCCTCGGTCTTGAGATCGGAGCCGACGACTACATCGCCAAGCCCTTTAGCCCGCGCGAGCTCGTAGCCCGCGTCAAAGCCGTCCTGCGCCGCTTCGAACGCCCGCTGCCGCCAAGCCCCCTCCAGGTCGGTGACATCGCCATCGATCCCTCGGCTATGACGCTCACCGTCCGTGGACAAACCGTTGCCACAACCGCCACCGAATTTCGCCTGCTCGATTATTTTGCCCGCCACCTCGGCCGCGTCTTTTCCCGCGATCATCTGCTCGATTCCGTTTGGCGTGATACGTCCTACGTAACTCCGCGCTCGGTCGACGTTTACGTTCGCCGCATTCGTGAAAAAATCGAGCCCGATCCGGAAAATCCGCGCTACCTCCGGACCGTTCGCGGCGCCGGCTACCGCTTCGAGGACCCGAAGTGATTAACCGGATTTTCCTGAAGCTGCTGGCCGCCTTTCTGGTCGTCATCTTCGTCACTGCCGTAATTTTCGATCTTATGATCGGCGGCCCCTGGCAGGGTTCTCTGCGCTCAGAGATTGAACGCAACCTCATCCAAAAGACCCAGCTTCTTGCCCACCGCGTCGAAACCGACCGCAGCCGCTCTCTCACTGATATCGCCGCTCAGGAAGCCCAATCCGCTGGCGCACGCGTCACCATCATCGATCCTACCGGCCAGGTCCTCGCCGATTCCGAGTCAAGCCCCGCTGGCATGGAAAACCATGCCGCCGGCCAGGAATTCGCCGCAGCCCTCTCCGGCCGTGTCGGCACCAATGAGCGCCGCAGCTCTACCATCGGTGTTCCATTTCTCTATGTAGCAGTTCCCGTCTCGGGTGGCGCCGTCCGCCTCGCCTATCCTCTCTCCGATGTCGAAGCCGTTTCCGCTGAACTCCGCCGCAGACTCGGACTGGCCACCGGCGTAGCTTTCCTTCTCGCGCTCGTGGTGGCCGCAGTTTCTGCTTACTGGACTGCTCGCCGTCTCGACCACATTGTCGAGGTCGCCGCCCGCATCGCCGATGGCGACCTCCGGGCCCGCATCCTGGAAACCTCGCCCGATGAAATCGGCCGCGTTGCCAGCGCCATCGATAAAACTGCCCGCCGCGTCGAGCAAAGTTTCGCGGCCGTTCAATCCAGCCAGCGCCAGCTTGAAACGCTGCTCAACAGCATGCAGGACGCCGTCATCGCAGTCAGCGCCGACGGCCTGGTGCAGTGGGCCAACCAGCCCATGAACCGCCTCGTCCCGCAAGGCACGCGCCTGCAGCAGCCGGTCGTCGAAACCGTTCGCGACCCCGACTTTCTCGCCACAGTAAAAGAAGCCACCAGCACTCGCGAAGTCAAAACCGCCCGAGCCACATCGATCGTTCCCGGCCGCGCTTTCGATGTCACGGCCGCTCCCCTGCCGGACGGAGGCGCTGTCGCCGTGCTGCGCGACCTCACGGAAACCGAGCGCGTCGAAAAAACCCGCCGAGACTTCATCGCCAACGTCTCGCATGAGCTCCGCACCCCGCTCACTTCGATTCAGGGCTACGCTGAAACCTTGCTCGATAGCACCCCCGACAACACGCTGCCCAGCCGCGAGTTTCTCGAAATCATCCGTAAGAATTCTTCGCGGATGTCGCGCCTCACCGAAGATCTGCTCACGCTGGCTCGCGTCGAATCCGGCGAGACTCGTTTCGACGCCGAACCGGTCCCGCCCACTGAACTTCTCCACGATGCCGAAGAAAGTTTTCGCGAGATCGCTCGCAGCCACGGCATCGATCTTGAGATCCAGGACGCGCAGATACAAGATGTGCGGAATCGCTCGGCCGAAAGTCTTCCGCTGGTTCTCGCCGACCGCGAAGCCATTCACCAGGTCTTCTCGAACCTGATCGACAATGCTTTGAAGTACGGAGCGAAGAACAGCGCTTCCGGCGCACAAATCGTTCTTGGCGCCCGCAAGCTTTCTCACGCCGTCGAGTTCTTCGTACAGGATTTCGGTGCCGGCATCGCCTCTGAGCATCTCCCGCGTCTGTTCGAACGCTTCTATCGCGTCGATAAAGCCCGCTCCCGCGAATCCGGAGGTACCGGCCTCGGCCTGGCGATCGCGAAGCACATCGTGCTCGCGCACGGCGGCACCATCCGCGCCGAAAGTGAACTAGCCCACGGCTCCACCTTCCTGTTCACCCTGCCGATAGCTTAAGACCGGCCAGCTCTTGGCAGATCGGACGCCAAAGAAGAACCCTGCCCGAAAGAGCTTTCAGGCAGGGCGAAGATGGAACAGGAACCGCAGATCGACTTGAAGGCTCGTCTAGTTCGTGCTTTCTCCTAGTAGTTCGATGTATTGCGGTCCAGTCGACTGGTTGTAGACAACTTCGATCGTAGCGTTGAGGCCATCTCTCACCTCGTTGGGAGAGAAAACCGCGGTAATAGTGCAATTTGCGCCCGCAGCCAGGGTCGCGCCGCAGGTCGTGGTATAGCTGAACTGAAGCACCGTTCCGCTCGCCTTGATCGCCTCGATTTTCAGCGTACCGGTCGTGGTATTCGTCAGAGTTATCGTTTGTGGAGCTGAGCTTGTTCCCACCTTTTGCTTCCCAAAATAGACCAGCGTCGGCGAAATGTTCAACCCAGTCTGGAGATATGTGGAGAAGGCAGTGGCGTGGACATAGCTTTCGGTCTCGAACGCTGCATCTAGCAAGCCATCGCTATTCCAGTCCGCAATGCCCATCTGGCTCCAGCTCCCGGTGGCCTGCGCCGACCACGTTTGGGCTGGCTGGAACGTGCCGTCTCCATTGCCCAGTTGAACGCTGATCGCGGGGAAGTTGTTGCCGGGCATAGAACCGTAGCCGACGATATCCAGATTCCCGTCGTTGTTCATGTCGACGAGTTGCACATCGGAAACCGAAGCGATAGCGGAGCCGATATTGAATGTGCCGTTTCCATTGCCTGTCAGCAAAACTCCAAAATTACCCACGATGTCGAGTTTACCGTCGTGATTGATGTCGCCGACAGCTCCGTTGGTAAAGACACTAGGCAGAATTGTCGGTTTCGTCGTGTAGAAAGTGCCGTCACCTTTGCCCTCGAACATATCGAGGGCATAATACTCGCCCGTGGAGCTGTCGACGTGTTCCACAATGGCGATATCGAGAATTCCATCGCCGTTGAACTCTCCCACAATCGGGTCGTACAGGATGGAGTCGAACTTATACTTGTAAATCACGGTTTGTGCACCGAAGGTGCCGTCGCCGTTTCCGAACGAGACGGCGACTCCCCCGGTGGTGACGGTAACCAGATCCAGTTTGCCGTCTCGATTGAAATCGCCAACCGCAAAGGAAGCCCCATTCATCAGCACTGAAGGTAGTTGCGTGAAGGTGCCGTCTCCATTGCCCAGGAAGACCACCGCGGTCCCCTCTTGCTCCAGGTTCCAGCCAAACAGGTCCAGCTTTCCATCGCCATTAAAATCTCCCATGATCAGATTGGTTGGGAGAAGCGTCGCCGGAGTGCTGATGGCAGCGCCAAAACTCCCCGTGCCGTTGCCCGGAAGAACATCGATGGTCGATGTATTGGTGTTCACAAACGCAAAGTCGGGATGGCCGTCCTGATTGAAATCTCCAACTGCGCCGGCCTGAAGAGGACCCTCGTTGGAGACGTCTTCCGCATAATCGTGCTCAGCCAGAGCCACGGCGGTTTGTGGGCGATGAATGGGCAAGTACACGACGTTGGATGTTCCGCCTCTCGGAAGGGGATTGGTCACCGAGACCGCTCCAGTCCCGGTCGCTGCTACGTCAGCGGCATTGATCACGGCGTGCAGGGAGGTCTTGGAAACATACGTGGTCGTGCGCGGGGAGCCGTTCCAGTTCACTACCGAGGTTGTGAGAAAGTTCGCGCCGCGCACAGTCAGGGTCACCGGGTTCACCGTACCGGGAGCGATATGGTCGGGAGTCAGCGGTTGAAAAACGATGGGGGCAGGATTGTTTTGCGCTACGCAGGCTGCGGCCAAAAATATCAGGGTCAGGCGTAGTGCGCCCGCCACAAGTGATCGAGTTGAACGCATGGGAGATTCTCCTTCAATTTTGAAATCGCGAGGTTTGCTATCTGGCCTGGAAAACGGTGAAACAAATTGGACTTGAAAGGGGAGTGGCAGCAGACCGAACGTTCACATAGTACCAGACTGGGCACCGCTGGCCAGCGCAAAAAAAATCGCCAGGCGGAGCCCGTTTGAGCCCAGGTGTTAGAATCTTTCCCAGGCACCTTCCATTCGCATTCGGAGAGTTAATGAAACGGATCGCCGCCATCCTATTGCTAGCCGCCTGCAGTTCAGCGTGCGCAATACCGGTCTATGCCCAGCATGAAAACAGAAGTATCGGAGAGAATGGGCAAGAGGCGAAGAAGGCATCCAAGCAATACCGCAAGGCGCAAAACAAGGCATTGAAAAAGCAGCGCAAAGCCATGAAGAAAAACCAGAAGGCCCAGCGCAAGCTAGCCAAGCGCCAGCAACACCACAAATAGCTCAAGTAACGTGCAAGGTTTCCTCTGTGTTCCCGAGCCTGCCCTGAGCGGAGTCGAAGGGTGTCCTCTGTGTTTAAGGTCTTTGTTTTCGTCCCGAAAAATGACCAAAAATTCACCGCTCCTTAACCCGCGGACGAAAAATTAAACCTATCCTTAGCTGTGGGCCATCTAAATTTAGGTGCGGTAAAAACAGGACCAAACGGCCCGCGACGTTCCAGCCCGCGCCGGAGGGATACCCTCATGAGCACCGCCCGCGCCGAAAGCCTGTCCCCAGAACCGGCTCACGCGCATATTGTCCGGCGAACCATTGAAGCCTGCGCCCTCGCCAAGGACGCTGCCGCGGCAGCTGCCGAAGGCATCGCCACCGGCTCCGCTTCCCTGCTCAATTCCCTGCACCAGCGCGAGCGCGAACTCGACCGGCTCGACATGGAAATCGACAGCGCCGTCACCTCTCTCATCACTGAGGTCGAGCCCGCCGAAGCTCGCGAACTTCTTGCCTGCATGAAGTTCATGATCAGCCTGGAGCGCATCGGCGACCTGCTCCTCAGCTTCGCTAACAGTGCTCAAGCCGCTACCGGTCGCGTCGATTCCGAAGACTGCCGCGACCTCACCCACATGGCGACGATCCTCGAAAAAATGCTCACCGATGTCGGCGAAGCATTCTCCGCCCGCGATGTCGGCAAAGCCGTCGACGTTTTGCGCTCCGACGCCGAGATCGATCGCCTGCGCAACCTGATCTTCCTCCGCCACATCGAGAATCCCGAAAACATCGCCCGCCAGGCCAGCCTGCAGGTCATCTTCATGACCCAATCCCTGGAACGCGCCGGTGACCACGCCAAGAACCTCGCCGAAGAAGTCTGCCACTTCGTCAGTGGCCACACCGTCCGCCACGTCTTAATGGCCTACGACAAGCCTGTAGAACAAATGTTCATCGACTACCTCCGCCGCGAAAACCACTAAGCTTGTGTAGGGCGGACGCCCCGTCCGCCTTCATCCACAAGCAATCAGATAACAGCAGCATCACTCCAGCCGCACTCCTTAACTATCCCTTACCCAAATTCCTCCCCGCCACGTCGGCACACCCCTCAACAAACTCCTGTTCCGCCTTAGTGAACACGCCGGCAAAATAGCTTTCGATATCAAGTTCGCCGACAAGCTTGCCCTTCACGAAGATCGGCACAACAATTTCACACTTCACCAGCGGCGACCCCGCCAGATAGCGCGGATCTTTTGCAACATCATCGACCACGACCGTCTGCCCACTGCTGGCTGCGGCACCGCAGAGACCCGTGTCCAGCGGAATCCGTGCATTCGGCGTAAAACTGCCCGCGAAAGGTCCAACCAGCAGAACACCCGGATCCGCCAGATCCACTAGATAAAACCCCACCCAGTTGTAGCGCGTCATTTTTTCGTGCAGACGGTGAGCAATTCGTTCCATGACAGACTTCGCTGTGGGAGCAGTCCGGGCGAAGTCGCGGAATTCCCGAAGAAGTTCTTCGTGCAGTGGCGTCATCTGTAGTCCCTCGGTGCGAGTGTAAGGAGACCTGGCAACCCGCTCTAATCCCGCCCCCCGTTCGCAATAGTGTACGCGGTAACTATAGGGCTGGCGTCCCGCCAGCTTCTTTATGTGAGGAAAACATTAACCCTCATGTGGGGACAGCCGCCTCGGCTGTCCCGCCGAGCGAAGCGAGGTACAAATTCTCCGAATCTCAATTATATGTATATACATCTATTATTTCATGGCCACTCTACGCGCTCTTTCTGAACTGCCTTGCATGTGCGCAAGTTTTCGCCGAGCGTCGCGGGCGCTCACTCAGTTGTATGAGGAAGCGCTCCGCCCGCTCGGCCTGCGAGCCACGCAATTCACAATCCTGCAGGCCTTATCGCAAACCGGTGAAATATCCCAAGGAGAACTGGGACGGGTACTGGCCATCGACAGCACGACTCTCACCCGCACGCTGCGAATCATGATCCGCGAGGAATGGATTGCCAACCGCCGCGGCCAGGACCGGAGAGAGCGATTGCTGCGCCTCGCCAAAGACGGCCGCCATCAGTTCAACCGCGCACTTCCCCTCTGGGAAAAAGCGCAAATGCATTTGCGGCATCAACTCGGAGACAAGCGCTGGCACGACCTTCTGAAGCTAATCAACGAAACCACAAACCTCACCACCAATCAAGGAGACTTAGCATGACCAATGCAAACTACGGAAGACTCACCACCGGCATTATCGCGGCATGGTTCATCTTCGCACTCTCTGCTTCGGCTCAACACGTATTCGAAACCAAACCTGGCGTTCCGCCGCTGCCTGTCGGCATAGCCGCTCTTTCGCCAATCATTGTGTTTCTAATCTGGTTCGCGGCGTCAGCCGGCTTTCGCCGGTTCGCATTGTCCCTAAATCCCAGCACCATGACCTTCGTTCAATCCTGGAGGATTGCCGGACTCACGTTCTTGACCCTTTATACAATCGGCTTGCTGCCGGGTTTCTTCGCTTTGCCTGCAGGATTGGGCGACATCGCCATAGGAGTAACGGCCCCATGGGCGGCCCTAAAGCTCGCGAACTCCAGCCGCCGCAAAGGTTTTATCTTCTGGCAGATCTTGGGAATGATCAACCTGGTCACTGCGGTCGCCTCAGGGACGACAGCTGGGCTGATTAGTCCGCACGGAGTACCAACCGCGGTGATGACAGTACTCCCGATGAGCCTGATTCCAACATTCGCCGTGCCACTGTTCTTTATTCTTCACATCATTTGCATTGCCCAGGCCCGGCGATGGAAAGAATTGCGGGATTCGGAGGTTGAGAAACGATTTCCAGCTTCCGCTCAAGCAAGACCACGAACCGCTGGAGTTCGGGGAATCGCATAACTCGCACTACGGAATCTGATTTATATCAACGGAGAGTTTTCTACTAACTTTCCTCGATCGCTCAGATGCTAAACAGGGCAAGCCCCAAAGGCCTGCCCTGTTAAAAACTGTCCTGGATGTTCTCGTTTCCCTATGCGCACTCCTCAGACGTCTGGCCTTTAACCGATGGCACAACCTCAGGCCGCTTAACGGGCACCACCCGCTCCCCTCGCCGGATCAGCACAATCGCTCCCAAAATCGCCACCGACGCCAGCACCACCCGCAACGATAGAGGCTCATGCGCCAGCAACCATCCCAGCAAAACCGCGACCACCGGATTCGCATACGTATGCGTCGCCACCAGCGCCGGAGGAACGCGCTGCAGCAGCCACGTGTAAGCCGTAAACGCCACCACCGACCCGAAAATAATCAAAAATCCCAACCCAAAGATCGACCGCATCGTAATGCTCGACCAGTGTGTCTGCTGAAATTCGCCGGTAACTCCCGCCGCCACCAGCAGCATCGCCGCGCCGCAGAGAGTAGGCAGTGCCGTTCGCCCCAACGCATCGGAAGGCAGCTTGAGCCGCGGCGAAATCACCACCCCCAATGACCAGGAGAATGCCCCCAATACCACGGCCAGCAATCCCCACGGGCTCGAACCCTTCATCGTGAGTTCCACGCCCGTCAGCATCGCCACGCCCAGCACTCCCAAACCCAGGCCCAGAGCGCTCAACAAGCTGATCTTCTGCTGCCCCATCATCCAGCCCAGCACCACGATGAACATCGGCTCCGTCGCAAACAGAAGCGACGCCATTCCCGAATCCACATACTGCTCGGCCCAGTGCAGCATTCCGTGCCCAACCAGGAAGAAGAGCGCACCGACAACGAATCCCGCCGCCCACTGCTGCCGCGTCGGACGAAAGCCGCGCCACCAGGCCCACGCCATCATGATCCCGCCCGCAACCGAATGCCGGATTCCCGCCGTCACAAGAGGAGGAATCGTCTCCACCGCATAGCGGATCGCAAGATAAGTCGACCCCCAGACGACATAGATCGCTACAAAGGCCAACGCCAGCTTAATGGTGAGCCCTCGGTCGGGAGCATTCGCGGTTTTACGTGGTTCAGGCGTGATCACAGGTCTTCCTCCAATGTTTATCATCTTCCCGCTCTGGAGCATGGCCATAATCGGTGAACGATGATTAACAATCATTGGGAGCAACCTCCAGAATCGAAGTAACCTATAAAACATCATTAATAGGTTATATGGATGCTAGACCGGTGCCAAATAACTTGTCAAGTACATTTAAGCGGTTATAAAATAGTTCCTGTAAGTTGCTGCGCAACTCAAAACAGTGGAAACCCAACCCGAGAATCGCCGCCCACCCAAGTTTGAACTCATCGCCGGAAACGTCGCCTTAGATTTCATCAACACCCTAGATGACCGCCCCAGCGCTCAGCCTCAAGAGTTATTGACCAACTACAACGACCTAGCGACCTTCAGCTTCGACACCGGAATCCTCACCCCGGCGCAGCTCGATTATTTCCTGGAAGACTTTCCCCGCAAGGCCCAGCCTGAAGACGCGCAGCAAGCCATGCGTCGCGCCATCAATTTGCGCGAAGCCTTATATACGATTTTTTTAGCAGTAATGAATAAGCAAACCGCGCCGCAAGATGCCATAGACACGCTCAATGCGAATCTGCACGACGCAGCGCTACACTCGCGGCTGATACAACCAGACATGGCACAGCCCGATGGAGCTTTCGAGTGGCGCTTCGACGACATGACGTCCTCATACGAAGCCATGCTCCGCCCGATCGCCCGCGCCGCCGCGGACCTGCTGGCCTCACCCGATGTGGCCTTGGTCCGCACCTGCTCCTCACCAACCTGTCAGTGGTTCTTCCTCGACACCAGCAAGAACCACCACCGCCGCTGGTGCAATATGAAGGTCTGCGGCAATCGCGCCAAGGTGCGCCGGTTTTACGCCAAGAAGAGAACTGCCTGACTCACTAGAGTCGGTAACGATGGCTCGACGGTCTGTCAGGACGGTCGCCCCTTCGCTACAATTGGCAATTCACCCCGGAGGCTCCTCGTGATCGCTCGTCTTCTTGCCGTCGCATTAATGGCCGCCTCAGCCCTCGCCCAAAACACCGTCCACTACACCGCCACGACCGCGAACGTGAAGTACCTCTTCGCCACTGCGGAGCCGGTCGCGCACCTCAAGTCGGGCGACATTCTCGATACCAATACGCTCGACTGCTTCGGCAACGTGCTGCGTAAGCCTGGAGATACGCTCAGCATGGTCAAGGGCGACAATCCCCTCACCGGACCGTTTTTTGTCGAAAGCGCCGAGCCCGGCGATACGCTCGCCGTCAAGATTCTCTCGCTCGATGTCGATGGCGATACCGGCGTAGGCGCATTCGCTCCCGGATTTGGCGCGATCAATGAAACCAACTACACACCCATGCTGCACGCGCCGCTGCCCGAGCGCATCTGGTACTACCACATCGATCACGCCGCGAACACCGCCACCTTCAAAGCACTCGACACCGATTTCTCGGTGAAGATTCCGCTGCATCCTTTCTTCGGCTGCATCGGAGTCGCGCCCGCGGAGGGTGAGGCGCGCAGCTCCGTCGTCCCCGCCGAATTCGGCGGCAACATGGATTCGCCGGAAGCCAGCGTGGGCAACACGGTTTATTTTCCCGTGAACGTGAAAGGTGGACTCTTCTACATCGGCGACGGCCACGCCGCCATGGGCGATGGCGAAATCGCCGGCACCGCCATCGAAGTTCCGCTCAAGGCGCGCGTACAGTTGAGCGTCATCAAAGGCCGAACCATCGCCTGGCCGCAGTTCGAAAACGACGACGCCATCATGACCGTCGGCGCCTACCGCCCGCTGGACGACGCCCTCCGCATCGCCTTCACCGAACTCGTCCACTGGATCCACAAAGACTACGGCCTGTCCGAGCTCGACGCGTATGAGCTGTTATCGAAAGTCGCGAAGATTCATCTCAACGAGATGGTCGATCCCAACTATGTGGTCGTGGCCTCGATCGAAAAAAAGTATCTGCCCCCAAAGAAAAATTAAGCGGTGCTTGCAGTGACGTGGAAGAGCGGCCCTTTCAGGGCCGCGTTCCAGTATAAAAAAAGAATTGGGCTTTAGCCCCTGTGGTCGTTTCCAAGTTATTTGGCAGCGGTTTTGCGATTATTTATTTTTTTCGCGGCCTACGGACCGGCAAGCCCATTCCGGAATCAGCAAAAACAGCCGCCGCTCCTCTAGTGTTACCATTCCCTGATCCGCAACTGAGCTTTCTCTATGTCCGCGCTCCCGAAACCGCACCCTTGGCCCAAACTACCCCTCGACGCCTGGCAGGATACTTACTCCACCCTCCACATGTGGACGCAGATAGTCGGCAAGGTGCGTCTGGCGCTCAGCCCGCTTATCAATCACTGGTGGGAAGTTGCACTCTATGTGAATGCGCGCGGGTTCACCACTTCCGCCATCCCTTACGGCGAAGGCATTTTCGAAGTTCAATTCGATTTCATCGACCACAAGCTAATCATCAACACCAGCTGGGACTCGTCGAAAACCTTGCCTCTGAAGCCGCAGTCGGTCGCCGACTTCTACGCCGAATTCATGGCCGCCCTGCGCTCCCTGGGCATCGAAGTAAAAATCTGGACCATGCCTTGCGAAGTTCCGAACCCGGTGCGCTTTGAGAACGACACGCAGCACGCCTCCTACGATCCCGAATATGCGCACCGCTTCTGGCAAATACTCGTCTTGTGCGAAAACGTCTTTACCGAATTCCGAGCGCGTTTCATCGGCAAGGATAGTCCGGTACATTTTTTCTGGGGCAGCTTCGACCTGTGCGTGACGCGTTTCTCCGGCCGCCGCGCTCCAGAACGGCAGGGGGCCGATGCCGTTACCCGTGAGGCATACTCGCATGAAGTGATCAGCGCCGGACTCTGGCCAGGCGGCGGAGACATCAAAAGTCCGGCGTTCTATGCGTATGCCGCGCCAGAACCAGCCGGCTTCGCCGAACAAAAAGTAGAACCCTCCGCCGCTTTCTATCATCCGCAGATGAAGGAATTTCTGCTGATGTATGACGATGTACGTCAGGCAGCCTCGCCACGGCAGGCCCTGCTAAGCTTTCTGCAAAGCACTTACGAAGCGGGCGCAAATCTCGCACACTGGAACCGCAACGAGTTGGAGAGACGCTAACAGCAGATTCCTCACCGGCAACGAGCGCCGGTTCGGAATGACAAAATCACGGGAGATAGAAATGTCGAAGAAATGCAAGCACCTCGACCAAATCAAATTCACCACCACCGACATCCACGTCTGCGCGGAGTGCGTCAAAATGGGTGACACCTGGGTTCACCTGCGCCTATGCATGATATGCGGCAACGTGGGTTGTTGCGACTCCTCGAAGAACAAGCACGCCACTAAACATTTCCACCACACCACCCATCCCCTAATCCGCTCGATCGAACCCGGAGAAGATTGGATCTGGTGTTACGTGGACGAAATGATCGCGGGTGAGGTAGACGCTTGAGAGACTCTCACGGCGTTCTGAGTTGTTTGAGTTTTTCCACCGCGTTTGCATTCCCGGGATTCAGCACGAGGGACTTCTCATAACCCTTGATGGCCAGTTCTTTGTCGCCATGAACCATGTAAGCTTCCGCAAGGCTGTCCCACGTGTTATACGACTGCGGAAAGACCTCCGTGCTCAACTTGAAGATTTCGATCGCATCGGGCACTCTTTTCGCATGCAGTAGTTGATATCCCAAGCTAATCAGTTCGTTCTCGCCGAATTCGTAAGCCGCAGGCTGCGCGGATTTCAGCTCGTAATATTGTTTGATCGCGGCCGCCACGTCTTTCTCACGGATCGTTTTCATCAGAACATCGCGGATAGGCAGGCGCGCAGCCACGGCTTCCACTTGCGCAAGCATCTGGTCGAGATCGCTTCTGGAATAGAGTCTTCCTCCATACACGACCGAAGCAATTTTCCGCGTGTTCGCAATATCGTCGAGAGGGTTCGCATCGAGCAACAAGAGATCGGCAACTTTGCCTTCCTCGACTGCGCCGTAATCTTTTTCCCTTCCCAGAAAGCGCGCCGGATTCAGCGTGGCCGCCTGCAAAGCCTGCATCGGCGTAAGTCCGGCCTTCACCAGAAGGCCAAGTTCATCATGCAGGCTGAAGCCCGGCATGCAAAATGGATTCGACGTATCGGTGCCAGCCAGAATTCCCACGCCCGCTTGCTGCATCGCGCTAACCAGCTCAAGATCTTTTTGAAATTCCTTTTTCGCGAAAGCAAAATCCTCCGCGCTGCGCGGTCCAAACGAGTGGATGGCTGCAGCCGGACTCCATTCTGTCCGCGCCCAGCCCGGCATGTACTTCACCCGCGGATCGTTAACAAATGAAGCGTCGTCCACGTAAGCCATCGAACGCAGCAGTGTAAGGGTTGGACATTGCCACGTACCATTCTTTTTCAGAAGCGCGAACAGAGCCGCTGCTTTCTCCGGACTGTAGGTGTCAAGTTCCACCTGCCGTAAAGCCTTGGTGTGCTCGCCCCAGAACGCGGGCCGTTCAGCGGCCATCTCATCGACAAGGTCGGCGCGTGCGGCTTGAGCAAGCTCATCGCTGTGAGTGGAGCAGGCGGGCAAAAGACTAATCAGATGTTCGAAAGATTTCTGCCCCGCGTTCGAAGCCTCTTCCGCCGAGACTCCCAATGGAACATGCCCCGCGAAAAGAATGCCTTGCTTCTTTGCCTCGTCGGCAATCGCAAAATATTCCTCCCGCGGCAGAAAGGAATAAACCTTCACAAAATCGGCGCCATCTTGTTTGGCCTGAACCACCGCCTGCCTCGCCTGCGCTTCAGTGGCCACGCTGATCGAGCCGGGCCAAAAGGGTTTCGGTCCGTCGATGATGGCGCTGGCAATCACCAGATGAGGAGCCAGCAGTTGCCCGGCTTCGCTTTGCCGGCGCCATTCGTGCTGCCGGGTATCTCCCCACATAATTCGAATGCCGGTAACGCCGTTCGCCAGGAACAGAGGCAGATACTCTGTGTCCCCCCAATGAACATGCATATCCCAAAGCCCGGGGATGAGGTACTTCCCGTTAGCGTCGATCACCCCAGCATCTTTCGGGATGTGCGCGGTGGCGCTGCTGCCGATCGTGGCAATGCGGCCGCCGTAAATAATGACGGTCATGTTCGGCTTTGCCGCCGCCCCTGTCGTGTCAATGATTGTCACATGGGTTATCGCGAGAGACGCAGGATCGCTGGCCGGATGAACGTCCAATCCAACCAACAGTGGAAAGAGAAAAACAAGGCACCAGCGGAGTCTTAACATAGGAGCCTCAGAGAATGGCGCATCGTAGAGTTCAGCGCGAAAACACCACACCGTGCGGTACACCTGAGCCCTTCCACCCATGCGGCCATTCGCGGTTCAAGAAATTGAATCCGGCTTTGCCATCACTATCGTGGAAGCTTTCGTCGATCGACAAAGCTCCGGTCGCTGGATCGAACTTCAGTAAATAAAGCCGGCCACCGCCCGTAACCACGATGCGATTCGTCTTCGCATCCCATCCAGTCCAGTGCGGTAAATAATCATCCCCTAACTTCACTCGCGAGACTTCCACCGGCTTGGCTTCATTCGCGATGTCGAGCACAACCACAACGTGGTCGTACAGAATACTGACGATCAGATAATGCCCTACGATCGTGGGCACTCCGCAGAAAGACGTCGGCAACGAATAAACCAGCTCTGACTTGGGTGAATCAGTCGCAATGCCGGTAATCCGCTCGATTCCACACGCCAGCGTTTGCACGAAGACCGAACCATCGGGAGCCAGTCGTGGCTCCTCCGGGCTGATCTGCGCGTAATGATCGATGCCCGGATCGAAGTACATCGTTTTGAGAAGTTTCAGATCGGAGAGCCGCCATATCTGATAGGTAAGCCCGCGAAACAGGTCTTCCTGGTCCATCGCGGAATTAGTCGAGACGACCCGATCAAGTTCGGGCAGAACAACCAGACTGTAAGGCGTGAGCAACGCGTCAGGAAAGGCAGGATCGGCGGCGCTCGCCGAGCGAATCACTTTGCCTGCGTCGTCAATTTCGACCAGGCCACCATGTCGTCCAAGCGACTCCGGATCCATGCTGTCATGCGAATGTTGAAAGGTGGCTAGCACGTGTCCGTTTGGCAAGCGCAGGTAGGAATGCGGATGCATGTATCCGGCCATGTCGGTGAATGAAGCGGCAATTGCCGGATGCAGTGAATCGTGCACGTCAAAAATAAAAGTTCGTCCCGCTTCGTGATCATTGGCGAACAACATGCCGCTCGCTGGCATCGTGTACTCGGTGTGATGCACGCGTTTTGTCTGCTGATCGGTGACCAGCGTGGTCATCAGATGGCCATAAGAGGGCGAAGCCGGGTCGGCATCGATAACGGCGAGAAAATCGTTGCCTTTCTTCGCTGCGTCCCCGGTCCAGGCGAAAAGATAATGGTCGCTGGAAGCAGGCTGGGTAGATTGACCAAATGCAGGCAGCACGGCGCAAGCCGCCAGCAGAATCATCGCGACGAAGCGTGGCATTAATTTTCCTCGAGTCGTATGCAAGCGGGAGGATATTAGCAGGCAGAGTTTAAGCACGCAAACATCAGTAACGATGAGGAGAGAAAAAGGCGGGAAAAAATTGAAAGGGCCGTGACATTGGTTATGCTCTAGCTGCCGCCTCCTGCGAGGGAGCCAACAGCGTGGACGCATGTACCGTCACAGCCCCTTGATGCGATCACCGTTTTCACAGTCCCAAACCCCAACTACTCCTCGCAGACTAGTCGGTTTTTTCAGGTCTGGCTGCCCCTCGGGTTACCCCGCTTGGCTGATCACCCAGTCTACTTCGGGTCAGCAAGGTTTATTTCGCTGTCCCTTTCAACCGTCGACGGAAGCTACCTTAACAGAGCAGTAATAAAAGTCAACGCAAACTATTGGTGCAATGTATCGCATTCATCCTGTGGATAACGAAAAATGTAAATGATTGTCGCGGCAAAAGTTATGAATATGCCTTTCCTATTTAGGACCGTTTTTTCACACAAAATTTCACAGCGTCCCAGAAAGGAAAAATCCACAACTTGTACCCAATATTCATCTTGACGCAGCAAATTTATCGGCGCATCTTGCTACTAGTCGAAAAGAAGCAGTGAATGTCTGAACTCGTAGCCTATGTGGACGGTGGTTCCCTGGGTAATCCCGGGCCATCGGGTATTGGGGTGGTAATCGATGGCTGCGAAAGCGGGCCCATCCGCATCGCCAAATGGATCGGCCACCAGGATAATAACGTTGCCGAATATGTGGCGCTGATGGAAGCCCTGCAGTGCGCCGTCTCTCTAAAGGCAAAGGCTCTCCACGTTTACTCCGATTCCGAGGTCGTGGTCCGGCAAATGAGCGGCGAATACATCTGCCGCAGCACCCGCCTCTACTCTCTGCACTGGACCTGCCGCAAGCTGGCGCGCGCGCTGAAGTTCTCCATCTCCCACGTCCCCCGCGAGAGCAACGCCGAGGCGAACCACTTAGCGAATACGGCCGTGCGCGAGCGAGGAATCCGGCAGCTGGCGTGGAAGCAGTAGCCTAAACCCGGTTCAGTCAAATCGGTCCGTGAAAAACACTAGCTCACCTTGCAGAAAACTCAGCTCGAGCACGTTCGGGAAGGGCACGAGTTCACTCGTGCCGTTAACCGTTGAAAAATGTAACCGCGCTTTAGCGCCTGAGGTATGCTTCTAACGTATTTTCCGGTAGTGCCTATGTTTGGGTTGGTTTGTTTCCTGAAAGGATGGCCCTCATGGGACTGATCTCAAGAGCCATGGACAAACTCCTAGACAAACTCCCAATGTGGGCAAAATTCATTTTGGGCACTCTTGTAGTCGTTGGGATTGTTTACGGTATCGCTCACGAGGGTTTCTAGTGCGTGTAATCTTTAGCCCCGATCTATGAATTTCAAAGCGAACCATCCCCTTACCCCAGACACCTTGACACCAAGCCCGCTCCGAGCGAGACTCCAATTACCGCTCCCTGAAAGTAATGGAACATTACTCAATTCTCGACCGCAGTTCTTCTCATGAGCGGAGTTCCGCACCTACCGTCGAAAGAGGACTGCCGATCGCCGCCGTAAGCCGGTCGGCAACTGCCAGCGTTTCGGCAGCAATCGCCGATGCCAACGCGCATTTACCGAAACTCTCCGAACCTGCCGCGCGCTTTCCCGGAGAAGACGGCGGACGTTCCCTAGCCGAAATGGCGTACCGCGATCTCGACGCTGCCCTGCAACTCCTGGCCGATCGCGCTCAGTACATCACAGGCGCCAGTGGCGCGGCCATCGCCCTGCGCCGGGACGCACACAAGGACATGCTTTGCCGGGCCAGCGCAGGAGAAAATGCTCCCGAACTCGGCGCGTTGCTTTCCATGGAATATGGACTCTCCGGCGAATGCGTACGCACCCGCCAAGTCCTGCGCTGTGACGACGCCGAACGCGATACCCGCGTGAACCGCGAAGCCTGCCGCGACCTGGGCATCGCTTCGGTGGTGGTAATGCCGGTCGTGCACGACGAGCAGGTGCTCGGCGTCTTCGAACTTTTATCCGGCAAGCCCCGCGCCTTCGAAGAGCGCGATATCGCCGCCCTCCAGCGGCTCAGCGAAATGGTAGAAACCGCGGTAAAACATGCGGTAGCGGCGCAAGTTCTGCCCGAGGTCGAGGAGTCCGAAGAAGAGCTGGACCTGGCGGAAATCGAGTCGCAGGTCGATGAGATCCTGGCCGAAGCCCCTCCCGAACTTCCGCAGCCTGAACCTCCCGTTCCGGTTGCTAAGTCGGCTGCTCCTCCCGAACTGCCGGTTCCCGAACTTCCGTCCACGAAGGAACTTCCGCTCACGAAAGAAGTTCCGCCTCTAAAGAAAGAAGAAGCCGCGGCTCCCAAGAAGCCGCTATTCTGGTCTGCCGCGCTGCGCACGCAAGCCAGCACCACTCCAACGCCTGAAGCCACTGAGTCAATCGCAGCACCTCCCGTGCTAAGAAATCTGCAGAAGTGCAAAGCTTGCGGCTTTCCCGTATCCCAGGGACGCACCTACTGCGTGGAATGCGAAGAGAAGCAATGGCGCACCCAGCGCCATGTGCAATCCGTCGCTGCCGCCGCTGCCGCGGTAGTCCACGCGCCAGCTCAGGAAATAGAAATGAAACCAACGGCGGAACCTGTAGCTCGCGCAGTCGTTGATACACCACAGATTCCGGTTGCAGAAATTCCGGCAGTGCCTCCGGTTACAAAGAATTCTTCTTCAACTAAAACTGAAGAACAGTCAGCCGCC
Organism: uncultured Acidobacteriaceae bacterium; assembly: GCA_963838015.1. GTDB lineage: Bacteria > Acidobacteriota > Terriglobia > Terriglobales > Acidobacteriaceae > Sulfotelmatobacter. The sequence goes on from CAWIPG010000006.1 coordinate 1,069,903, forward strand.
GCGCCTTTGATTTCCGCGCCAGCCGAAACACCGGAAGAAATTTCAGCGAACGAACCCGTCCCCGACAACTCAACTCTATTCCTGAGTTCCGCGCAGCCTTCCGAATCATGGTTAGCCGCGAACAAATACGTCCTCGGCGCGCTGTTGCTGGTAGCTGTCGCCATCGCAGTCATAGCCTGGCTGCGCTAAGGTTTACCCCGTGAACCCTTGTGTCCCCTGTGTTTAAGATTTTAGGTGTTTAAGATTCGCCGTCTTTTAAGATTCACCCCGCGACAGATTACAATTCCCTACCTGATCTTGGAATCCGATTTAAAGAACGAGGTTTGACCGTGCCACAAGCCCTGCGCGCAAGCCGTTACCTGCTACTTCTGCTGCTGAGCGCACTAGCCGCCGCCCAGAGTTTTGAACAGCGCACGGCCCGCTACCTGGAATCCGTTCGCAAACAGCCGCCCCTGCTCCTCGCTTTTCTCCGCGACCTGCCCAAAGGTGGAGATCTGCACAACCATCTCGACGGCGCAATCTACGCCGAAGACCTGATTGATTTCGCCGCCGACGGCCAACTCTGTGTCGATCGCACTTCTTCCCGCCTGTTACCCGGCCCCTGCGACTCCTGCGAGCTCTACACCGCCAAGCCCGGAGCCCGCTGCAGCTATAACGATCACGTTCTCTACGGCCAAATGGTCGACGCCTGGTCCATGCGCAACTGGAAGGCGGGCGATGAATCCGGCCACGATCATTTCTTTGCCGCTTTCGACAAATTCGGCTTGGCTTCGCATACCCACGTAGCCGAAACCATTGCTGCTACCACCAATCGTGCCGGCATGGATCATCTGCAATACGTCGAGTTCATGCACACCGCCGATGCCGGCGGAGCCGCGCAACTGGCGGGAAAAGTCGAATGGGTTCAGGACTTCGCCAAGATGCGCGACGCGCTGCTGGCCGCCGGCATAAAAGATGTCGCTGCCGAGACCAGCAAGCGGCTAGCCGCCGACGACGCCCGCGCCAGGCAAATTCTTAAGTGTGGAACTCCCGACGCCGCGCCCGGATGCAACGTCACCGTCCGCTATCTTTATCAAGTGCTGCGCGGCCTGCGCCATGAAATCGTGTTTGCGCAAATCCTGCTTGGCTTCGAACTCGCTTCGACCGATCCGCACTTTGTCGGCCTGAATCTGGTCATGCCCGAGGACTGGTACGTTCCCCTCCACGATTTCAACGAGCATATGGCGATGATCGATTATCTGCACAGCGTCTACCCCAAGGTGCACATCACGCTGCATGCCGGCGAACTCGCCATGGGACTCGTGCCGCCGGAAGATTTAACTTTTCACATTCGCACTTCTATCGAGCGCGGCCACGCCGAGCGCATCGGCCATGGCGTTTCCGTGATGAACGAAAAAGATCCCCTGGCCTTGCTGCACGAAATGGCGGAGCGCAATGTGCTGGTAGAAATCGCGCTGACTTCGAACGACCTAATCCTGGGCGTCAGCGGCGACGACCACCCCCTGCCGATTTACATGAAGTACGGAGTGCCCGTAGCGCTCGCCACCGACGATGAAGGCGTGAGCCGCTCCGACATGACCCACGAATATTTGCGCGCCGTAGAAACCTATCGCCTCACGTACGCAGACCTGAAGCGCATGGCCCGCCAAAGCCTCGAGCACAGCTTCCTGCCCGGAGCAAGTTTGTGGGCGGACACCAAGCTGGTCTTTCGCATAGCGCCACCCTGCGCCGGAGACGCGGCGGCCCCGGAGAGGCCGTCGGCCGCATGCGAACAATTCCTGGCAGCCAACGAACGCGCCCGCATGCAATGGCAACTAGAAACCGAGTTCACAAAGTTCGAAAAGAAATATTAGGCAGCACGTGGAAGAGCGGCGCTTCAGCGCCGCGTAAAGCGGCTAAGATGAACCGGGCTTTAGCCCATCGTCAAAGCCAGATTTTGGGGGTGGTGATTTTGGGTGGCGCAGCGCTTCAGCGCTGCGATAAATCTCTCTTATGAATCCGGGCTTTAGCCCCCGAGGTACATAACTGCTCTTATGGACGATCAATACCCGTTAGCCGAAACCGCCGCACACCTGATCCTGAAACGCACCCCGCTGCGTCCAGAAATCGGCATGGTCCTAGGCTCCGGCCTCGGCTCCTTCGCCGACTCCCTCACCGACGCAACCCGCATCCCCTTTGCCGAAATTCCCGCCTTCCCGCGCTCCACCGCCATCGGCCATGCCGGACAAATGGTCATCGGCAAAGCCGGCGCAACACCGGTCGCAGTAATGCAAGGCCGCGTTCATCTCTACGAAGGATATTCACCGCAGCAAGTCGCCTTCCCCATGCGCGTCTTCGGCCGCATGGGAATCCGCGCCGTCATCCTCACCAACGCCGCCGGCGGCATCAATCTCAATTATCAGCAAGGCGCGTTAGTCCTGATCCGCGACCACATCAACCTGCAAGGATCGAATCCTCTGGTCGGTCCCAACGACGACCGCTTCGGCCCACGATTTCCCGACATGACGCACGCTTACGCAAAAGCCTATCGAGCGATGGCGCGCGAAGAAGCCGCGAAACTAGGAATGACCCTGCACGAAGGCGTCTACGCTGCCTTGCTGGGTCCCAGTTACGAAACACCCGCGGAAATCAACTATCTCCGCACCATAGGCGCCGACCTCGTCGGCATGTCGACTGCCTTCGAAGTAATCGCCGCCCGTCACATGGAAATCAAAGTCCTGGCCATCTCCTGCGTCACCAACATGGCCGCCGGAATCTTCGATCAGCCACTCTCACATCAGGAAGTAATGGAAACCGGAGAGCGCGTCAAGACCAGCTTCGAAGCACTACTGCGCGCCGTTCTGCCGCGCATCCAGACACCAACCTAGAAATCGCTCCCACCTAATTATTGTCATCCCGAGCAGCATCAATGTCATCCCGAGCGAAGCGAGGGACCTTGGTTCTGGCTCGCGGCGTCGCCACGGATGGCACGAGCAAACACTAAGGTCCCTCGCTTCGCTCGGGATGACAAATGTTAACCTGAGCTTATTTCCCCGCCCGCGGAATCCACAACTCCACCGGCGGCTTCACTCCGTACACCGCCGCAAAACTCCCCTGATTCACCGCCATCGCAAAACGCCCGCGCGAGTCGATATACAACAACGGCTGCCCCAGCGCCACATCGCTGAAAGTCCGCACAAATTTGATCTTCATCTCCTTCTCGCCAATTTTCACAGGAACTTCCCGACCGCGCTCGTACCCCAGCTTCAGAAAATCCTCGGCATCCAGATTCGTCACCAGATTCCCGAACGGACCATCCGTCGCAATCACCTCAGCCGTAGCCCCGCGATCGTCCAGCCGCGCCGCCTTCAACCCAGCCGCACCAGCGACGCCACCGGCACCTCCGGACCAGCCTTCGTCCAATCGTCGCCGCGCGCCACATGCGCTCCCGCCGGAGAAAAAATGTCGCGCCCATGAAACGTCGACGACATCTTGGTGCCAATCATCCAATCCGGATTCGTAATCTCGTGCACGCCCTCAATGCCGTCGCGCTGCTCCACCAGCGTCATCAGCCCGTTATCCGGCAGCACAAAATATTGCCCGCGCTTCGACTTGGCCACGATCGCCTTGCGCGTGCTTCCCACCGTCGGATCGATCACCACCACAAAAACCGTCCCCGCCGGAAAGTAAGGCGTAGCGCCATACAAAAATCGCGCGCCGTCGAGAATCGAAAACGGCGTCACCTCGTGCGTCAGGTCAACGATGCGCACATCCGGCATAATCGAATACATCACGCCCCGGCACAGCGCCACCGAATCATCCACCACCCCGAAGTCGGTCATAAAAACAATAGTCTGCGGATACTTCGCCGCCTGCGCCCCGGCCACAGCGGCAACAAGTGTTAATAACAGCGCGCACATCAGTTCTCTGATTTTTGTTGTATTCATAGTCCGCAAGGATAACGATGACGCCGCGCCAAGGCAACTCCGGCTTTCAGCAATGCTCATGTAGGGACAGCCGCCCTCGGCTGTCCAGTCGAGCGCAAGCTCGACAGCTGCCTGCAGCGCCGGGAACTCGAAGTCCGCCCACGCCCCATCCCGCCGATCTATAATGTCCTTTCAATTCCGCCCGACCGCAAGGAGGTCTTCATGTCGCAAGTCATCCCCGAAAAATATCGTGATCTATTCCAGAAGCGCGCATTCGCCAGCCTCGGCACTCTCATGCCCGACGGCCGCCCCCAAGTCACGCCCGTCTGGGTCGATTACGACGGCGACCACATCATCTTCAACTCCGCCAAAGGACGGCAGAAAGACCGCAACGTCCGCCGCGACCCGCGTGTATCGCTGGCCCTCATCGATCCCGACAACCCCTACCGCTATATGGAAATCCGCGGCAGCGTAGTAGAAATCACCGAAGAAGGCGCCAGCGCCAACATCGATAAGCTGGCCAAAAAATATCTCGGCGTCGATAAATACCCCTACGGCCAGCCCGGCGAAGTCCGCGTGATCTACAAAATAAAACCCGAGCACGCCCAGGTGATGGGCTAGCGCCGGCGTCCGCCGGCAACTCTTGCAGATTTTTCCTGGCGGGAAAACAAGCGCATGCCGCACCGTGGAAGAGCGGCGCTTCAGCGCCGCGTTAGCCTTATAAATGGACCGGGGCTTTAGCCCCCGCGAGGACTCGCATTCGCACCTACAACCTCTGCTTCCTCGGCTTCGGCAACGTTAACCGGACACTCGTGCAATTACTCCGAGACCGCGAATCCGAACTACGCGACCGCCACAAAATCAACTTTCGCATCACAGGAACCGCCAGCCGAAGCCTGGGATGGATCGCCGATCCAGAAGGTTTGGATTTGGCCTGTGTGGAGCGGGCGCCCACGCCCGCCAAAAGCCGGGAATCTGATCAAAATGTTAGCGACTGGTTGAAGGCCGCCCAAGCCGACATCCTCTTCGAAGCCACCTCTCTCAACGTCCAAACCGGGCAGCCCGCCGTCGATCACATCCGCGCCGCGCTCCACCACAAAGCCCACGCCATCACCGCCAACAAAGGACCCATCGTCCACGCCTACCGCGAACTCCGCGACCTGGCCGCCGCGCAAGGCAAACGCTTCCTCTTCGAATCCACGGTGATGGATGGCGTCCCGATTTTTTCTCTATTCCACCAACTGCCCGCAATTCACCTGCAAGGCTTTCACGGCATCCTGAATTCCACCACGAACGTGATCCTAAGCGAAATGGAGAACGGCCTAAGTTTCGAAGAGTCGCTAAAGAAAGCGCAAGCCCTGGGCATAGCCGAAACCGACGCCACCCACGACATCGACAGCTGGGACGCCGCCGTAAAAACCGCCGCGCTGATCACCGTCCTGATGGACGTTCCGATTCGTTTAGAAGAAATAGACCGCGAAGGAATTCGCAACCTAGGCGCAGAAGCCGTCCGCGCCGCAAGAAAAGAAGGCCGCCCCTACAAACTAATCTGCCGTGCAAAAAAAGAAGGCGACAAAGTAACAGCCACCGTCCGCCCCGAACAGATCCCGCAAACCGATCCCATGTCACAAATCGCCGGCACCTCGTCCTACATCTATTTCGAAACCGACATCTTCCCCGGCCTAGCCCTCACCGAAGAAAATCCCGGCCTGTACGCAACCGCCTACGGCATGCTCACGGATTTCATAAGAGCCATATCTTGATCCGACAGGCGGAACGGTCGAGTGCTTCGCGTCCGAAAGACGCCCTTTCCGATTACGCAGCCGCCCACGACACGTAATATGATGAATATTCATCATGCCGACCACTGAAGCCGCTCCTGCTACCCTCGACCTCCACCACATCCGCGCCCAATTCCCCTCCCTAGCCCAAACCGTCAACAACCATCCCGCCGTCTTCCTCGACGGCCCCGGCGGAACGCAAGTGCCGCAGCGCGTCATCGACGCCATCTCCAACTACCTGCGCCGCGACAACGCCAACACCTGCGGAGCCTACTCCACCAGCCGCAACACCGACGCCATGCTCGCCGATGCCCGCGCCGCCATGGCCGACTTCCTCCACTGCGCCGCCGATGAAATCGTCTTCGGCCCCAACATGACCACGCTCACCTACATGATGTCCCGCGCCATTGGCCGCGACCTCGGCCCCGGCGACGAAATCCTGGTCACGCGCCTCGATCACGACGCCAACGTCTCCCCCTGGCTCGCTCTCGAAGAAAAAGGCGTCACCATCCGCTGGGCCGAGATTCATGAGGACAGCTGCACCCTCGACCTCGCCGACCTGGCCAGCAAAATTAACGAGCGCACCAAACTCGTCGCGGTCGGCTACGCATCGAACGCCGTCGGCACCATCAATCCGGTGAAGGCCATCATCCGCCTCGCCCACGCCGCGGGCGCGCTCGCCTACATCGACGCCGTCCACTACAGCCCGCATGGCCTCATCGACGTCGCCGCCCTCGATTGCGATTTTCTCGTCTGCTCTACCTACAAATTCTTCGGCCCGCACATGGGAGTTCTCTTCGGCAAGCGCGAGCACCTCGCTCGCCTGCATCCCTACAAAGTTCGTCCCCTCACCGACACCGTCCCCAACCGCTGGGAGTGGGGCACCCTAAACCACGAATGCATCGCCGGCATCACCGCCTGCGTAGACTACATAGCCGACTTAGGACGGCAGGTAAATTCAGGAAGTGGGGTGCCCCACGTCTCGCCGCATTTGCGAGACGTGGGATCCCGCCGCGCCGCGATAGTAGCCGCATTCAAGGCCATTCACGATTACGAACACACCCTGATGGAACGCCTTATCTCCGGCCTGAACGAAATCCCCAGCCTCAAGCTCTACGGCATCACCGATCCCGCACGCTTCGCCGAACGCTGCCCCACGCTAGCTCTGCGCGTCGTAAATCAAACGGCGGACCAAACTCCTCTCGCCCTAGCCACCAAATTAGGCGACCGCGGCTTCTTCACCTGGGATGGAAACTATTACGCCCTCAACCTGACCGAGCGCCTCGACGTAGAAAAATCCGGCGGCTTCCTCCGCATCGGCCTCGTCCACTACAACACCGTGGAAGAAGTAGATCGCCTACTGGCCGCATTGAAAGAGATTGTGAACCAGAGTTAATCGAAAGCAGGATCGGAAGTTAAGAGAATGTCCAAGCCGGAGGATGCGGAAAAAGCCACGGACGTATGCGCCACCGTGGAAGAGCGGCCCTTCAGGGCCGCGTAAGCGGAATTGAATCAGGGAGGGCTTTAGCCCCTGAGGGACGCAGCCAGCGTGTCCGCTCCCTACGGCCAGCGCTTAGCCGTATCATCCCAACCCGCAGCCCGCACCGGCTGCGCCCCAACCGCGACCGGCGGCGACGGAATCCGAACCGGCGCCTGCGGCCCATTCACCGCCTGAGCCAGGGCCGGCTTCGCCATGTCGGAGTTCATTTCCTTTTCCTCGGAGAGCAACGGAGCCACCAGCCGCAGCGCTTCCACTTCCTTCTCCAGCCGCGTCAACTCCATTTCCTTCTGCCTCAGAACCTCATAAACATTCTTCATAACCAGGGCACCTTGCGATTTGTTTGATTTATTCAGCTTTTCTCGAACTTTAGCAGACTTACCCGTGTTGTCAAGCGATTAAGCCCAACCGTAGTACAACGTTTGAAATTTCAAGATAGCGGTCATGTGCTATTTCCGTGCGTCTCGCGAGTCGACTTTCGCGTCTTCGGCCTTTCCGTCCTTTAATTCACCTTGGCGGTCCGGAGCAGCGACAGCCGGCTTCTTTCCACCACGTGCACCGATAGCCGCTTCAGCTGTCCGGATTGCGTTCTCAAAGTCGTCTCGCTTCGCCATCCTGCTTGAGCGCTTACTCATAACGATATCGTGCCACAGGAAGCCAGCCATTGCCACGGCAAAATAAATCAAATCCTGCCGAGAGCACCTGAATCCCGCCGCTCAGTCGAGCCCAAATCCCCCGCCCAGCAAGCCTTTTACCGGATATTCACAACCGCGCAACACTCCTCGAAACTCCCTCCCTCATTTCCCTGCCAGCTCTATATCGCGGAAACCCGCGCCCCGCCTGCCTTTCGCTAAAAGCACTCTCCGCCCCTGCACAAAATCCGGTCACCCGCCTGTGGACGCCCTGCACTCGATTGAAAACACACCACATAAAAGCGCACACTTTTTATTGACTCCTGCAATAGAAGGAGTAAAAACATAATCGTTCTTTGACAGCTTCTTAAGTTTTGCCGGTTGGTGCGGCGTCCGGGGCTCGAGCTAAGTCACCCTCACATTGCAAAATGGCGAGGGAAGGCAAGCAAGGGTCTATAGCAAAGCGCTGGTCGAGGAGAACGGGAAGCCCAGTTGAAGGCAGGATAGAGTTCCGAGGCGTTGAGTAGGTTTGTCCAGTTGGCGGTAAGCCCGGAGCCCGAGCGAAGATCGCATGCAACGCGCCCGCAAGGGATGCAGCACAGCAGGTCAAGCAAGGGTCTAACGCGAGCTACTGGCTGAGACGAATGGACACAACACCACCTCGGAACTCTTATTTTTTTCTGTTGGATTAATTGGCTTGTCATTCTGAGCGCAGCGAAGAACCCCTTGCCCGCCAGTACTGCCACAAGCCCTTCAAGGCATTTCCACAACACTTACTTCTTCTTCGACACAATCACCCACACCGTCCCCCGCCCCTCGCAGAACCGGCAACTGTCCTCGCCCAAAGATTTTCCTGTCCCGTGGCATTCCAGGCAGTTGGCCACAATATTCAATTCCTGCAGTGAATTCTCCGGCAGCTTGGCCGGATCCTTATAAGTTTCGGCGCGACGATAGTTGCGCAGCCAGAACACCAGCTTTCCTTCCAGGTTCTCATGCTCTTTGCCGCCGAGTTGCGCGGAGCGCTGCGGCCACCACTCGCGAATGCAGCCATAGCAAATCAGCTCACCGCCATCGAACATGGCGCCGGGATCAGTGCTGCGAAAATACTTTTTGCACCACACGCACGCATTCACCCCCAGCACCCCCAAAGCACTCTTCAGCCGGTCGAGTTCCACCTCATAGTCAGCAAGAGTCTTCACAGCGCCAGGATCAATTTCAGGCATAATTCTTCCCCAAGAAAATGCAAAGCCGGTTCACGAAATAAGAGGCAAGGCCGAATTCCCGGCTCCGTCTCCCCGCAAACTAAAGCAAGAACCGAGAACTGGCTACCAGGTACTGGGTACTGGGTAACTGCCCTCAATCCACATGCTCGCCCACTTCAAATCCCTCCTCGGCTCGCGGCAGCTCATCCCGTTCACCGGCTATCCAGACATAAATCGTCGGCAGCAGGAAGATGCTCATAATGAGCGCGGCAATCAGCCCTCCGACGATCACGATCGCGAACGGCCGCTGCGAATCGGACCCGATGGCATGCGACAGCGCCGCCGGCAGCAATCCCAGAGTCGCCACCAGCATGGTCATCATGATCGGGCGCAAACGCAATACCGCCCCCTCAACCGCAGCGTCCTCGATCGTATATCTCTTGGCACGCAGCTGATTAATGTATTCCAGCATGATCACGCCGGTCTGCACCGACACGCCGAACAGCGCCAGAAATCCTACGCCCGAAGAAACGCTGAAGTTTGTTCCCGTAAACCAAAGCGCCAGCAACCCGCCAATCGGCGCAATGGCAACGTTAGCCATAATCAACATCGCCCACTTGAGGGACTTGAACATCGTGTACAGGATGACGAAGATGATCAGAATCGTAATGGGCAGCACAATCAGCAGCCGCGCGTTTGCTCTTTTCTGGCTCTGATATTCTCCCTCCCAATAGAGGCTGTATCCAGTAGGCAATTTCAGCTGCTCGTTCACCTTCTTGATTGCTTCTTCCACCGTGCTGCCCAGGTCGCGGCCGCGCACGCTGTACTTGATGGCAACATACCTCCGGTTGCCCTCGCGGTAAACTTCCGAAGCGCCGTCGGTCTCTACGATCTTGCAGAGTTGCGCCAACGAAACTCTTTCTCCCGTGGGCGAGAGCAAGCGGATTTTCTCGATCGCATCTTGCGTGTCGCGGTACTGCGGCAGGTAACGCAATGTAAGGTCGTATCGAGCCTCACCTTTCAGAACCTGCGTCAGCGCATTCCCGCCCACCGCCGTTTGTATCGCATCCTGCACATCGGCGACGTTGATCTGGTAACGCGCTGCCGCCGCGCGATCCACCGTCACGTTCAAATTCGGCTGGCCCAGCACGCGAAAAACGCCCAGGTCTTCTACGCCCTTGATCTGCGACATGATCTTGACGATCTCATCGCTTTTTTCCTCAAGCACTTTCAAATCGTCGCCGTAAATCTTGGTGGCCAGCGCGCCTTTCACGCCGCTCACAGCCTCTTCCATGTTGTCTTCGATCGGCTGCGAAAAACCCCATACCACCCCGGGAATCTTGTCGAGTTCCCGGCCCATCGCAGCGATCAATTCGTCTTTGTTCTCATGAAAGACGGGACGCCAGTCTTCCTTCTGCTTCAGATCGACAAAGAATTCAGTATTAAAAAATCCCGTCGTATCCGTACCGTCATCCGGGCGCCCCACCTGGCTTGTGCACTGCGGAACTTCCGGAAACGAGCACAACACAATTCTCGCCTGGTTCGCCACCCGGATACCTTCATCCGGCCCCGTGCTGGGAGCAAGCGTGCCTCGCACCCACAGCGCGCCTTCATCCAGGTGCGGCAGAAATTCGGAACCGATCGTGCCGCTGAAAGCCAGATAGCCTCCGATCGCTCCCAACAACACACATATCCCAATCGTGACTGCCCGGTGGCGAATGGCCCAACGCACCGCAACCCGATAACGCTCGATTAGAAAATGCATCACCGGGTTGTGCCACTCCTTCGCGCCCTTGCGGAAGGCGAAACTGGCCAGCACGGGTGCGATCACAATCGAGAACAGCAACGCTCCCAGCAGCGCAAACGCCACCGTCCACGCCATGGGATGAAACAACCGCCCTTCCACGCGTTGCAATGTGAAGATCGGGAGATAAGCCGTAATAATGATGGCGATCGCGTAAAACACCGGGCGCTGCACCTCGTGCGACGCCTCGCTGATTTTTTCGTTCGGAGTCTTGGTATCTCCGTTCTTGTGGCCCAAATGGCGCACAATGTTTTCGATCATCACCACCGCGCCATCCACCACCATGCCGAAATCCAGCGCACCCAAAGACAAAAGGTTGGCGGGAATATGCCGCAAGTCCAGGCAGATCGACGCAAATAACAGCGAAAACGGAATCGTTGCCGCCACAATCAGCGCGCCCCGGATATTGCCCAAAAACAAAAACAGAATGATCGAGACCAGGATCATTCCCTCCGTCAGGTTGTGCAGCACCGTGTGGCTGGTGAAGTGAACCAGATCGCTGCGATCGATGAAGGGAACAACCTTCACCCCCGGCGGCAAAATATGATTATTCAGCTCCTCCACTTTCTGGTGGATGCCCTGCAGTGCCGTATCCGCCGCCGCGCCTTTTCGCAGCAGCACGATGCCCGACACCACATCGTCGTTGTCGATGATCTTCCCATCCTCGCGATGAATCGCACCGCCAGGACCGTAGGGACAAGCACTACAAGCACGCGCAAACTGCCCGAGCCGAATCTTCGGGCCTTGCGAAACAACCGCAATATCTTTAATCCGCAGCGGCGTGCCGTTCTTGGTCAGGATCACGGTCTGTGCAATGTCCTGAGACCGGTCCACTAAACCCACTTCCCGCACGTTGATCTGCTGCAAGCCTTCCTGGATGAAACTTCCACCCGCATTCGCGTTGTTGTTGGTCAGTTGCTGCTCGACCTGCGCCAGGCTCAGGCCATAGGCAATCAGTTTGTCGGGGTCAACGCGAACCTGGTATTCGCGCGTGGGACCGCCAAAGCTGGAAACGTCGACGATATCCGGCACCGCTTTAAAATTTTTCTCGACGACCCAGTCTTCCAGAGACTTCAGCTCCATCGCGTCGTACGCGGGATTGGTGCTGCGCAGCGTGAAGAAATAAATCTGCCCGACCGGGCTCCAGTCCGTGCCCATCTGCGGCACCACATTCGGCGGCAGCGTAACCTCGCTCAGCCGCTCCAGCACTCGCTCCCGGTTCCAGTCGTTGTCCGATTCATCGTCGAAAATCAGCTTCAAATCCGAGAGTCCGAAGAGCGAAAACGACCGCAGATGCACCACGTGCGGGATGCCGTTCATCACCACTTCCAGCGGAATCGTAACCTGCTGTTCAATCTGCTCCGCGGAAATTCCCGGCCATTGCGTGATGATCTCAACATAGTTGTCCGCCACATCGGGATAAGCTTCAATGGGCAAGCGCTTGAACGAAACAATGCCTCCGGCAAAAAGAATCAATGCCAGCGCCAGCACCAGCAACCGATTGTTCAGAGCGAAATCGACGACGCGGCGAATCATTGCTTACTCACCTTATTGCTCCACCGTGTTCTGCAGTGCCAGAGCATTCGAAACCACTTGATCTCCAGGCTTAATGCCCGAAACGACTTCCTGCAGATTGTTGGGAAGCATCTTCCCCGTCACCACTTCCAGCCGTTTGAAATGTCCCGTACTCACCGGCTTATAAACCCACTCGCGATCGTGCAAGTGCAGAATGGCCGCCGCCGGCACCGCGGCGCGCATCTCCGCTTGCTTGCCATAGAAAGTTGCAGTTACAAACATTCCCACTCGCATCAACCCTGGATTCGCAACTTCCAGCCGGACTTTCGCCGTGTGGATCGTCGGATCGAGCACCGGCAGGATGTTATCGATCCTTCCTTTCAAAACTTTGTCCGGATAAGCATTCAGCTGGATATCCGCATACTCGCCGACGTGTACCGCATCGATATCGTTCTCATAAACATCGCAAACAATCCAGACATACGAAAGATCGGAAATCGTAAACGGATTCGGCGATCCCAATCCCTGCACGCCCGACGCATTCGTCACTTGCTGATCGGTAATCACGCCTGAGATCGGAGCCGTGATATCGACAATCCCCGACGGATGATCTTTATCGATTCCCAGCAACCGCAACTGCTCCGTAGCCGCGTTCAGATCAGCCTTCGCATCCTGTTCCGTATCCTCCGCCTGTTCCACCGCGCTCTTCGCCACCGCGCCTTTGTCGTAAAGAAGCTGCTGCCGTTCCAGCTGCAATCCGCGCCAGCCGCTCATCGTTCTCGGCTTTCAGATAAGTCTGGTAAGCTCCCGAAACGTCGTTGCTCCGCACCTTCATCAGCAACTGGCCTTTCTGCACCACATCGCCCAGCCGCGCTTTGATTTCCACCACTCGTCCCGCGGCCACCGAAATCACCGGCACCGCCCGGTTAATATCAGGCTGCACCACGCCCGTAACATTCAGAGCCGGCGCTTCCTTATGCTCAACCGCCGCCACCAGCGGAAATTGTTCCGGATGGTCCACTTTGAAATTGTTGGCATCCAGATCGGCCTCGACCGTCGCCGCGTGGCGGAGCCTCCGCCTTCGGGTCCGCCTTGCCTTCATTGCATCCGACAGCAAACAGCAGCAATGCACTCAAGCCCACCACAGCAATGCAGCATCCCAAACCCTTGTCATTCCGAACACGCGCGAAGCGCAGGTGAGGAACCTGCTTTTGATTGGCCGAGCACTCTTGCTTTTGGGTGGCGCAGCGGTTCACCGCTGCGATAACGAAAATCTTTTCAACTTCGGCTTTAGCCGCTGAGGGACGTTCGTTCCGTCTGTCAGATTTCTGAAAATTCCAAGCCAGCAATTTCAAATATCGCTTCATTGGATAACCTCGCTCCCCACGGCCTGATTCAACTGCGCCGCGGCCGTCAAGTACGAACCCACCAGATTGACGTAGTTCAATTCCACACTGCGGTAATCGCTCTCCGCATTCAGAAAATCCAGCAGCGACGCCCCGCCATGCTGATAAGAAAATAAAATCGTGTCCCGCACCCGCACTGCCTGCGCCAGATATTTCTGCTTGTAAGGCCGCAGCAGAATCAGGTTGCTGTTCAACGTGGCATAAGCCGAATCCACATCGTTGAATACCTGCGCCTCCGCCGCATCCCGCAGCCTTCCCTGCGCGTAATGTCGATCTTCGTCCTGCAACTTGTTTCCCTGATTGCGGTCAAAAATCCGCAACGGAATACTCACATCCACGCCAAAGTAAACATCGATCGGAGGATTCCGTCCTACATCGAAGCTGAAAGTCGGATCAGTCGATCCATTCGCCTCCGCCAGCTTGTAGTTGGTCTGCGCCTTGTCCACCGCCTGCACCGCCGCTTTCAGATCCGGACGATTATCCAGCGCAATCTGCCGGTAACCATCCAGCGCCTCGATCTGATCGTTGAAATCAAACACTCCCACCACATCGAACTGCTCGATCGGCGTGCGATCGTTCAGAAGCATCAGCATCTGGATCTTCTCCGTCCGCAGATTCACTTCCGCCGTTTGCAGATCGGACTCATACTGCACCCGCTGCAACTCCAGCCGGTCACAGATCGATCTGCGCAATGTCGCCCGCCTCGAAGCGGTCCCTGCTGATTTTCAGCACGTGGTCGTAATACTCCAGATTTTCTTTCGAAACCTGCAGCACCGCCTTGGCCTGCAGCGACTGCACAAACGCATTGCGCAAATTGAACAGCAGTCCTCGTTCCAGATCATCCTGCTGCGAAACTGCAATCGCGTCCCTTTCTTCGCACTCTCCGTGCGCAACTCCCGCTTGTGCGCCCGCTCGTACAGGTAGCTCACCGTGGCCGAAGGCAGCAGATAGGCAGAACGGTCCATGCGACGGCCCGCCTGTGAAACGGATCGATCTGGTCCGACAGCAGCGTCAACTGCGGATTCGGCCGCAAATGCGCCGTGATCTCCTCGGCCTGAAATTCGCCGATATTCAACTTCCCCGCCAGCAGCGTGGGATTATTCAACTCCAGCCGATCTTTCACCTGCTCCCACGTCCAGGCCTGCGAGTCGAGACGCCTGCGTTGGCGTCTGCGTAGCCTGCGGGGCCACTTGCGCCGCACCCAGCGCGCCCACGGCACACCAGCAAGAATCGCACCAAAATATTCTTCGCATCAAATGTCCGTATCGATCACCCCTCCCGATTCGTTCAGGGCATCTTTCATCGATGCCGCAAGAGCCAAAATCCTGAACGCCTTCAGGCGTTTTGAACTGAGATTCAAATGGCTCGCTATGGATTCAGATCCCGTGCAAACCCTCTAAAGGAGTATCCGTTCCGTCGTAAGGATTTCCTAAAGATGAGGAATGCTCGCTAAAGAATGCTCACTGCGGATTTCCTACTGCATCCCATCAGCGATTTGGCGAACGACCAACTCGATTGGATTCGGCGAACTATCCGAGGAGGGAAAAAGGAGGTGCCCGCCCGGCATAAACCGCAAGGCGTCGGCAGCGACAACACTGATAACCGAAACTTCAAGCAGCCCAACTTCCTGAGCACCAGCCACACCGCGCTTGCCGCCAGAGCCGGAGGCCCTTGCAGCCGGTTAGCCCAGGCCGAATTCTTTTCGCTTCCTGCCTGCCGCACCGTGCGCTTGCTGGTAGCCGACTCTTCCATCTCGGCCCGCATGGCATGCAGATCGTCGGAAGCCGAGATCACCGGAAACAACAGAACCAGCGCGCATCCCAGAGCCAGCAAACACTGCAGCGAAGTCACCCGCACGGCCGTCCGCGCCCGCGTCCCGCCGCCACAGCCAGTAAGCCGGCAGCGCCAGCAGAACCCACGCCAGATTGAGCAGCAGTTCCATCGCAATTCAGTTACAAGCAGAAGTTAGCGGACAAACTCGCAACCTAAGTTTTTCAGAAACCTCAAACCCAAGTCAATGTGACCAAGTACCGACCCGCTCGACATCCAAGGCCGTAAGCCAAAACTGATAACTGATACCTGAGAACTGCCTCTAAGGCCCCACCACCACCTGCAGCAGCCCGGCGTTTGCATCTGCTGCTTATAAATTGCGTTCCGCTTCGCAATCTCGCCAACCACGTTGACGTATACCATGTAGCCCCCATGCGGCAACGTTTCGCCAAACGGCAGCGCCATTCCAACCGTCCCCTTCTTCAGCGGAAAAAGTTGATACCCGATCTCCGTGGCCCGCCCGTTCTCCGCCACCGCCTTCACGTCAAAGGTCAGATCCATGTCGTCCGCTGTCGTGTTCGAGATCTCCACGCTGCCCTCGATCCGGTTCGCCGTCACATGCGCCGGAACCTTCCACGCCACCGTGATCGCCTCCACCACCTTGATCGTGAATAACTTTTGCACCGCCTGCTGCGGTTGTCCGCCATCCTTCACCGACACCACAAACTGAAATTCTCCCGCCCGCTTCGCCTCTCCGCGCAGTACTCCGTTATCCTCCAGCTTGATTCCCGGCGGCAACGCCCCACTCTCCACCCTCCAGCGCAGCACCGGCACATAGTTCCCGCGCGCATAAAGAACAAACAGATACCGCCCCTGCGGATACGTCCCCGGCAGTTCCGCCGGCCCAATCACCAACCCATCTTTATCATCATCCGGCGCAGCCTGATCGGTAGCAGCCGGAGAAGTCTGCGCCTCAGCCGCCAAGCCAATCCCCAGCGCCAGCGCACCTGTCACCATCCAACTCAAGAACTTTGTCATGCAATCCTCTACCGGCTTGTCATCCTGAGCGAAGCGAAGGCCCGCCCTGAGCGGTGCCGAAGGGACCTATGCACTCTGCCAACGCCATCCATGTCCCAGCCACCGTCTCTGCTCATGCTATCGGAACTCCCTCCACCATCCCCACAATTTCTCCACACAAAAGGTCACATCGAGCCACGGCACCGGATAACACAAAGGATAGAACGAAGCGAAGTAATTAAGATGCAGAAACCCAGTCCTTTGAAATCCCATCCGCTCATCCCTGCAATGTAAAGATATGTAACCACTTGCCCCAATTTTTCTTCGAAACCGCGCTACTTATTTCCATGGTTCGGGTTCACTACAACGGAATTAGTCTGTGCTAACCTCGGACTATAGAACCGAAATTTTTAAAGCAGCCAGCTCCACAGAGTCTCGTCCCCGGAGGAAGTTTATGTCAGTCCGTAACGGAATCGTCCTAATCGCCACTCTCGCCACAATTTCACTTCTCGTCGCCTGCGGCAGCAGTTCTCCCAAGCCGAACCCAGTCGGTGCCACCAAGAATAGCCTGAATGGCACATACGTATTTTCTTCGACCGGAGTAGACACCAACAGCCTTTTCTTGGCCATGGCTGGGACGCTCAACGCTAACGGAAGCGGCGGTATTACCGGCGGGACAATGGACTTAATTGGCTCGGATATAGTCGCCCCATCGCCCGTCGCTCAACCAATCACGGGCGGTTCATACACCATCGGCGCTGACGGCCGCGGACAGATCACGATCAATACCACCACGATTAATCCGAACACTGGCTCTTCTGAAGGCGTCAACTTTACTCTGGATTTTGTTCTGATGTCGGCCTCACACGGGCTGATCACCGAATATGACAACCAAGGCACCGGCAGCGGCACCATCGACCTCCAGTCTGCCGTCACGCAAAGCCAGCTTGCTGGATCGTATGCCTTTGGGGTTTCGGGCACGGGCATCGGTTCGAGCCCCGCGCCGCTCGCAACCGCCGGTGCTATGACCTTGGGTTCCACCGGAAGCGTCTCAGTCGGGGTCGAGGACATTAATAATGACGGTATCCCCTCCTTCGGCCAGATCAGCACTGCATCCGTGGTGAGCCTGGGAGCTACGCCGGGGACGGCTACGATCGCCAGCTCGGCAGGTTCGTCGTTCACTTTCGATGTTTACCCAATCGACAGCACACATCTGAAGCTGATTGAAACCGACGGATCATTTCTAATGGTTGGGGACGCTTATACCCAGGCGACGGCATTGCCCACTGGCGCTTTGGTCTACACCATGGCTGGACTGGATACCAGCAGCATCCCGATGGGTGTCGGGGGCTGGCTGAACACTGACTCCAATGGCAATATCTTGACCTCACTTGAGGACTTCAACGACGGGGGCAATGTGAACACCAGTCCCATAAGCCCCGGCGGTGGTTTCGCTCCGCTTTCCACCGGACGCTCCCAGCTTTCTCTCACCAGCTTCGTGAACGGCGGCACCAATGACCTTGCCGGCAGCTACTTGTTCGCCGCGTATCCCTTTACCTACAGCGGTGGCACCGGCGTTCAATTGCTGGAGATCGATGGCGCCGGTGTCACTTCCGGCGCGGTCTACCCACAGACCAGCACAACTCTAGCGTCGGCCAATTACGGATTCAACCTCTCCGCCTTCAATTCGAACGGCGAAGAAGATGACATTGCCCAGTTCCTCACCAGCAGCAGCGGCTTCAACGGAGCCGTCGATCTCAACGACCTAGGCGTCCTGACCTTCGACAAAACCTTAACCGGCAGCTTCCCCAACAGCCCCGCGGTAGATGTGAACGGACGCGGAGTAGCCACTACGAACTACTTCAGCTTCAACTTCTACGTCGTAGACAGCTCAACCACCATTCTCCTTGAAAACGACTCTGATCAAGTCGGAATCGGAACCTTCCAGTCACAGAGTGCAATTTCCGCGGGATCTGCTGCGCGACCGATCGCTTCCCTGTTTCGGCCGATGGTGCATCCTCACGGAGCGTCGAAGAAGAAGAAATAGGTCATCGATCATCGCATAAAACAATCAAGGCGCGGCTTTTCCAAGCCGCGCCTCTTTTTCTTTGCGGAACGCTTTACGCGGCGCTGAAGCGCCGCTCTTCCACGGTTGCGCCTGGGATCGTGATGGTTACTCCGAGTTGTTTCGGAGCCATGCCTGCGGTGTCTTCTCCATATTTTGCACTCTCACCCGGCGCTTGCAGTGACGTGGAAGAGCCGCCATTTCTCACCTAGCGCATGCGCGACCGGGAAGAACGGCCTTCGCAGAGATCCTCTCACCCGCCGCGTGCGCAACCGTGGAAGAGCGGCCCTTTCAGGGCCGCGTTTCGGCGCACAAAAAGAATTGGGCTTTAGCCCCTGTGGTCGTCCTCTCTCGCTCCATTTCCCACCCCCGCATGACCTTAGTTACCTTTAACGTTCTCCTCTCCTAAAGCACAATCAATCCAGCTTTGTGTCACTTGCGGGAGACGATACGTGCTTCGCCAACGCTTTCTGGCTGTATCCATACTTATACTCATCACCGCCTCGCTGGCGTCGGCGCGCGACCTCGCCCTGGTGTCCAATAAATCGAATGCGGTGGGTGCCATCACCGTCCCCGATCTGGTGAAGGTTTGCAAAGCCCAAACCAACCGCTGGCCCGATGGCAAACCCATCACTTTCGTGATGCGCTCTCCATCGGCCCCTGAAATGAAGGTGGTTCTCGAAAAGGTTTATGGCATGTCCGAGAGTGAGGTGAAAAGCCTCATCGTCACCTCCAACCATGGACGCCCAACGCATCCCGCCATCCTCATCGCCACATCCGACGAAGAACTCGTGAACCGCGTAGCATCCATCCCCGGCGCCGTTGGCGTCGTCGATGTGTATTCCATCAACAGCAGCGTCGCCGTGGTGAAGGTAGGCGGCAAACTCCCCTTGGAACCCGGCTATCTGTTGCACGGCAACTAAAAGTGGCCAGTGACCGGCGCTCAGTGGCCAGCAAAAATTTTTGTTTCACTGACCACTGGCCACTAGCCACTGATCACTAAGGTACAAACGTGGCGCGATATCGAATGCCAGCAGTACCGTGGAAGAGCGGCGCTTCAGCGCCGCGTAAGAAGTAAAAATGATCTGGGCTTTAGCCCCTGAGGGAATCGGCGCAGAAACATGGCAGGCTTAACTGGCCACTGCCCACTGACAACTGACTTTATGGCAGCTCCAGCCAAAAAACTCGAGCCCCAAAAACGCCCCGGCACTGCGCACGCCCGCCGCTACCCCCGCTTTGCCATCGACGTCCGCATGCAGGTCCGCATGTTTCAGGATGGCGAATTCCGCAATTGCTGGGGACGCTCGACCGAACTGGGCCAGGATGGCATTGGCGCCACTCTTACCGGTGAACTCGAGACCGGCGAAATCGTCTCTCTCGAACTGCCACTGCCGCTTACTCCTTATCCCTTAAAAGTGCGCGCCATCGTCCGCTATCGCCAGGGCCTGCGTTACGGCTTCGAATTTCTGACTCTCACCGATAACCAACGCGATATGATCGGCCGCGTCTGCGACATGCTAGCCACCAAATCCTGAACCCTCTCTACTCCTTTCAAATTCCCCAAAGTGCAAAATTTTTCAATTACCTCAGTAACTTTCGAGTAAACGTTCCCCGCTTTACGATTGCCTCTGTGCTGGGCTTTTGAGGGGGAGCCCTATTCGATGGGTGGTCGTGTCACCCGACCCACGCCGTCCCATGAGTTGGCCCGCGCCCGCAATCTGCGCCAGGCGCTCGAAGGCGGAGCCGCACCCGCATTTGTTCCACCTGAAGCCCCCAACCCCATCGCAGAACCCTCCGCTCTTTCCTGGAGTAACCTTACTTCTGAGCCAACAGCTTCCGCAGCACAATCCGGCGCAGCAACCTCGCAAACCGAACTCGACATTCGCCGCCAGTATCTCGATCAACTCTTTCAAAGTTCGCCCGACGCTCTTCTCGTGGTCGACCTCTCGCTCCGCGTGCTGTGCGTCAACCACGAATTTCAGCGTGTCTTCGGCTACAGCGCCTCCGAAATCCTTGGCCAGCCCATCGACACTCTCCTCTTTCCTCCCGACCGTTCCGCCGAAGCCCAGTGGATCGGCCAATGCCTGCGGCGCGGCGAGCAGCTTACCCTCGAAACGCAGCGCCGCTGCAAAGACGGCACTCTGGTCGATGTCACCGCCTTTTCCGCGCCCCTCATCATCGACGGCCGCATCGTCGCCTTCTACGCCACCTATCGCGACGTCTCCGAGCGCAAGCGCGCCGAAGCTCTCAACTCCGCTCTCTATCGCATCGCCGAGAAAGCCAGCGCCACTCACGACCTGCAACAGTTCTTTGCCGCTATCCATGGCATCGTCGATGAGTTGATGTGCGCCCGCAATTTCTCCATCGTCATTCAGGATCCCGAATCGCAACTCCTCAGCTTCCCTTACTTCGTCGACGAACAAGAATCCGCTCCCGCTCCCACAAAACTCGGGCGCGGTCTGGTCGAATATGTTCTCAGCACCGGCCAGCCCCTGCTCTGCACTCCGGAACTAGCCGAGCAAATGCGCAAGCGCGGACAAATCGAACTCACCACCCCGCCCGCACAGCAGTGGCTTGGAGTTCCGCTCAAAGTCAACCATCACATTCTCGGTGCGCTCGTCCTCAAGAGTTATTCCAAAAACGCGCGCCTCCGCGATCGCGATAAAGAAGTTCTCACTCTCATCTCGCGCCAGTTGGCTGCGGCCATCGAGCACAAACGCAACGAGCAGACCCTCCGCCGCTCCGAAGTCCGCTATCGCTCTCTGGTGCAAACTGCCGTCTACGGAATTTACCGCTCCAGCCTCGAAGGCCAATTTCTTGACGTGAACCCAGCCCTCATCGGAATGCTCGGCTACAACTCCGCCATCGAAGTTCTGGCTCTCGATCCGCAAAAAGACGTCTTCGTCGACCCCGGCGAATACGCGCGCCTGGTCGATGAGTTTCGCCGCTCCGGCCGCATGGATGGTTTTGAAGTCCGCTGGAAGCGCAAGAACGGCGGCGCCATTACCGTCCGCATCAGCGGCCGCGCCGTCGCCAGCGAAGACGAGCCCGCCGACGTCCTCGAAGCCATCGCCGAAGACATCACCGAGCGCCGCGTTTTAGAAGATCAATTTCGTCAGGCTCAAAAAATGGAGGCCGTCGGCCGCCTCGCCGGCGGCATCGCTCACGACTTCAACAATCTGCTCATGGTCATCAGCGGATACACCGAGGTTTTGCTCGACCGTCTATCTCCCGGCGACCCGCTGCACACCAAAGCCGATGCCATTCAGCAGGCCTCCGATCGCGCCACCACGCTCACTCGCCAGCTCCTCGCCTTCAGCCGCAAGCAACATCTCGAACTCAAGGTCGTCGACGTCAACTCCATCGTGGAAGATATGGAGCGTCTCCTGCGCCCGCTCATCGGTGAGAACGTCGAGCTCGTCACTCATCTCGCCTCCAACATCGGCTGCACTCGCGCCGATGCTGGACAGCTCGAACAAGTCATCATGAATCTGGTGGTCAACGCCAAGGACGCGATGCCCGGCGGCGGAAAAATTTCCATTCGCACCGCCAGCGTCACCCTCGACGATTCTTACCGCCCCGAAAATACTTTCATCCAGCAAGGCCCCTACGTCATGATCACGGTCAGCGACACCGGCCATGGCATGGACCGCGAAACCCAGGCCCGCATCTTCGAGCCGTTCTTCACCACCAAAGAAAAAGGCAAAGGTACAGGCCTCGGCCTCTCCACCGTCTACGGAATCATCAAGCAAAGCGGCGGTTACGTCTTCGTGCAGAGCGAGCTCAACCGCGGCACCGTCTTCACCATTTATTTCCCGCGCATCGACGAACCCTCCGAAGCTCACGGAGCAATTCCCGTTTCTCTCGCCGCCGCCGGTGGATCGGAAACCATTCTTCTCGTCGAAGACGAAGAATCAGTCCGCCAACTGGTTCGCGAAACTCTGGAATCGCGCGGCTATCACGTCCTCGAAGCCGAAAACGGCAATACCGGAGTGGCCCTCGCCGCCAGCCATCCCGACACCATCCACCTTGTCATCACGGACGTTGTCATGCCCGGCCTCAGCGGTCACGAACTCGTGAAGCAACTCATTCCCGCTCGCCCCGGCATCAAAGTCCTCTACCTCTCCGGCTACGCCGAAGACACCCTCGCCGGCAGCCCATCCTCCGACGCACCCAACGCCTTCCTGCAAAAACCCTTCACCCTGCAAAGCCTCTCCCGCAAAGTCCGCGAAGTCCTCGGCCCACCAGTCAGCTAATCCGTATCGATGCAATTCAGTTATTACCACGCACTGTCATCATCCAAATTGTCATCCTGAACGCAGCCGTTCTTCAGGCGGAGTGAAGGATCTCCCGCTGAACAGACCCAACGCGTAAGCCAAATTGCACACTACCCACGGATGATTTCTGCATGGAAGAATCCAGAAGAATGTTTGAGCCGCAACTATGCGTCAGAAAGCTAGCGCTTCCCGCCGCCACAGCGCCAATCCATCGGCGCCCAACGCCAGCATCCCAAGCGATGGACCACTCACATTCTGTCCGGTCTCTGCGGGAGCAGCATCTTCATCGGGAGGAGCGGGACACGGCTGGACCTCTCTCGCGCAAATCGCCGTGTTGGGATCGGTCTCATAGGCGTAGCTCTCGATCTGAACTACAGCACCATAGTATCTAGTGTTTAACCGAACCCACCCATAATGAGTCTCTCCATCGATCAGAAACTTCACCCCCAGATAACGATTTTGTGGGTCGCTGACCCAGTTGCCATAGACGTAGATGCCGCCGCCGCCGCCCTTGCTGTCCCACTGCTCCACTCGCCCGATGACGGTCCTTCCCTTGGAGGAGAAGTGCTTAAAACGTGAGATCATCACGTCCCGTTTTAGGGCGGATGCATAGGGGCCCGGAAGGTATTGAGACAGCGGGCCACCGATTACCCCACCGCCCGCCAGGGGTTTGACAGTCGCGGAAATGCTAAAGCCGTTGCTGCTGCCAGTGCCACCATCCGAGCGCTGAAAACTCTGGAATTGAAAATCAGCGATACCGTCGTGATTGATGTCGATCGACACCGCCTTACCGGTCACCGGAATGACTTTATGGGTAATCACCACCTCGGCCTCCGCAGGATGTGCCAACGCCAGCATGCCTACGCCAGCCGCAGCCGCGGCGATCGAATAGGATCTCAGACGCTGCTCAAGAGTTTCAGGAAGAGTTGTTGCGACAGCACCCGGGGAGGAGTTACGGGACATATTCGAACCTCCAATGGCATACCAGTTTAGGCCTGCGATTTCCTTGCTCAAACTCCAATTATTGGCACGTCAGAAAGCCAGAGCCTCCCGCCGCCACAGCGCCAGTGCGTCGGCACCCAACGCCAACATCCCAAGCGATGGACCACTCACGTTCTGTCCAGTCTCCCCGGGGGCAGCGGCATCATCGGGAGGAGCGGGACACGGTCCCACCTCTCTCGCGCAGATCGGCGTGTCGGCATCGGTTTCATAGGCATAGCTCTCGATCGTAACTTCAGCACCATAGTAGCCGGTCTTTAACCGAACCCACCCATAATGAGTCTCTCCATCGATCAGAAACTTCACCCCCAGATAACGATTTTGTGGGTCGCTGACCCAGTTGCCATAGACGTAGCCGCCGCCGTAGCCGAGCTTGCTGACCCACCAAGTCACTCGCCCAATGATGGTCTTTCCCTTGGAGGAGAAGTGCTTAAAACGTGAGATCATCACATCCCGTCTTAGAGCGGACGCATAGGGACCCGGACGGTACTGAGACGGGGCCCCGATTACCCCACCGCTCGCTAGGGGTTTGACAGTCGCGGAAGTGCTCCAGCCGTTGCTGCTGGGTTGGCCACCATCTGAGCGCTGAAAAGTCTGGAATTGAAAATCAGCGATACCGTCATTGTTGATGTCGATAGACACCGCCGTACCGTTTACCGGAATAACTTTATGGGTAATCACCACCTCGGCTTCCGCAGGGTGCGCCAACGCCAGCATGCCTACGCCAGCCGCAGCCGCGGCGATCGAATAGGATCTCAGACGCTGCTCAAGAGTTTCAGGAAGAGTTGTTCGACAGCACCCGGGGAGGAGTTGCGGGACATATTCAAACCTCCGATGGCTCACAAGTTTAGACTTCCCATTTCGCCTGTCAAGATGAAAATACTGGCGTAGTGGGCCGGTTTGCCCTCTACACAACGATTTGTCATCCTGAACGCAGCCGTTTTTCAGGCGGAGTGAAGGATCTCCCGCTTAACCGACCCGTCGCGTAAGCCAAACGGGCATGCTGCCGCATCCTGCTCACGCAGGATTTCTCTTCGCCCGCCGTTGATGCCTCATGCGAAGAAATATCTCCCGGTGCCGCACTGCCTTCTCCATGTCACCGCTCGGTCCCGTGTACAAAGCCGCCAGCCAACGGTGCGCTGCCGCCAATCCCGGAAGCATGCTGAGAGCGGTTTCAAATGCCTGCGCCGCGCGCTCCCGGTGGCCAAGCCGTGCCAGCGCGATCCCGAGATTGAAATGCCCCAACGGCAGGAAATGCTGCAAACCCACCGCCAGCAAAGCCTGTTCCGCAGCCTCTTGGTTTCGGCGTTGCCGCAGCCGCACCACCGCCAACCCCAGGTGCGCTTCCGGGCTGTCTCCATCGATCTCAAGCGCGCGTTGAAATGCGCGACCGGCGTCCTCGATCTGTCTTTGGCGAAGGTAAGTTTCGCCGATGCGCAAATGCAGATCGGGCATAAGCGGGTTCGTCTGTTCCGCCTTCAACAGGCAAACCAACGCGGCTTCCATATCTCCCTCTTCAAAGTGAATGATGCCCATGAGCAAGTCCGCCCAGGGTCGCGGCTTGCGCTCCGGCGTGGATGCATTCGAATCTGGCTGTGCCGCTGATTCGATGGGCACTTCGACGACAGATGGTTCAACCGGGGATGCTTCAACGGCAGCTTCGGCTTTACGCCTGCCCCGAGCCGGAGGCTTCGGTTCGAACACGAGCAGTTGTTCCAGAAGCGCCTTCGCTTCGCTGCGCCGCCCCAGCGCCAGGTAGCACTGTGCCAAGTGCTGGACAAATCGCACCTCATCCGGCCACTTCGTCTTCAATTCTTCAAGAATGGGCAACGCCTCTGCATGGCGTCGCGAGTCCAGATAAACCCGGGCCAGGTTGTACTGCTGCTCTCGCACTGCGTTCTCCGACGCTTTCGTCTGGTCCTCACTGGGCGGCTGAATGTAACCCAGAGCCACGAATTGCTGCAGTACGGCCTGCGCCGCCGCCGGGTCCATGCGCAGATCTGCCGCATGCATTCCACAATCGCCCGCTTCATTCTCCCAACTGGAGATGTGCGTAATCGCCGGCGGCTCCTCGAAGGCCTGCACCAGCACGCGTCCGTCCATATCATCGCCCACCGGCAATCCGAAGAGCGTCAGAATTGTCGGCGTCACATCCAGCAGCGTAGCCCCGTAGATTCGTTCGTCCTTCCTGATCTGTGCGCCTCTCATGCAGATGATTCCGAATTGCCGGTGCTGCACCGCCGGACCAGCCGGCTCATCGGGAATACCTCGCGGCCGCAAATGATCCGAATGAAAGCCGTGATCGGAAACCAGCACCACCGTCGCATCCGGCCCAGCCAGGTCCAGCAGCACCTGCAGCATCATGTCGTGGAAACGATAGGCGTTGTTCACCACATCTTTGTAGATCTCAAACCTGTCCTCCGGAATTCCCGCCATGCGCGGAGGATGGAAATGCATGAACCCGTGACAAAAATGATCGATGCCGTTGTAATACACCGCCAGAAAATCCCACGCCTCATTCCGCAAAATAGACGTGGCCGCATTGTGAATCGAGCAGTTCTCCGCCAGAATTTTGGCGAATGTTTGCAGCCCCTTGTCTTTCTCCTGGTCGACCTCTGCCGCGCGAGAAATCCACGGAAGGATCGCCCCCACACTCAACTCTTCCGGGTGCATGCGAAATTTGGCAAACCTCTCCCGCATATTTTCCGGATGAACCGCACCCGGCGGCAGCGGCCAAGGCTTGTCCAGCGGCCCAACCGCGTACGGAAAAAGATCGGACAC
This sequence comes from uncultured Acidobacteriaceae bacterium, assembly GCA_963838015.1. Lineage (GTDB taxonomy): Bacteria > Acidobacteriota > Terriglobia > Terriglobales > Acidobacteriaceae > Sulfotelmatobacter. The sequence goes on from CAWIPG010000006.1 coordinate 1,096,555, forward strand.
CGAAATTCCATTGATGGGCTCCGCCGGATGACCTGCAAACCAGCCCAGCACATGAGTCTTGTATCCGCGCTGGGTCAGAATGTTCCAAATTGCCTTGACCTTGCGCGACGTGCTGGTCGTCGGCCTCACTCCGCCCGTCTGCGGATCAGGCTCCATGAAGCCAAGAATTCCATGCTTGTCCGGCCGCTTCCCCGTGGCGATCGAATTCCACAGCATCGGAGAAAGAATAGGACGCAGAGTCGCCAGGTTCCCGATCACGCCTTGATTGACGAAGGCATCCAGCGTCGGCATCAGCCCCTGATCCAGGAGAGGATGAATCAGCTTCCAATCAGCCGCATCCCAGCCGATCAGGAGAGCTTTTTTCGCGGGATGTTCACTCATGCAGCTATCCCCGCACCGCAACAGATACTTACAGGAAGCAGAGTCTACTACACAGAGTCGGATAAATCAGTCGGATAAATCCTCGACGGCATGTGAGGGCGGCCGCCTCTGCCGCACATCGAGGCGCCCGCCATGCAGCGCCAATCAGCTGGTAAGTTCCCCCGCCGTCTGCGCAACCGTGGAAGAGCGGCGCTTCAGCGCCGCGTAAGCGGGCTTTGCCGAACCGGGCTTTAGCCCCTGAGGTCGATACAATTCCCCACAACCACGCCACTACTACCTTCATCCAACTAATCGCCGTTTCGCCTGAATCCCAATTCCGCTCCCGTCATCAGTACAATAAGAACCCTGGAGGAAACATCATGGCTCACGAACTACCCCCGCTGCCGTATGACTACGCAGCCCTCGAACCCGTCATCGACAAGCAGACGATGACCATCCACCACGACCTGCACCACGGCGCTTACGTAAAAAATCTCAACGCCGCTCTCGAAAAACATCCCGAACTCGCCGGCAAGTCCGCCGAAGAATTGATCAAAGACCTCAACTCCATCCCCGAAGACATTCGCGGCGCCGTTCGCAACAACGGCGGAGGCCATGTCAACCACACCATGTTCTGGAAGATCATGAAGCCCAAAGGCGGCGGCGATCCCAACGGCCCCATCGCCGACGCGATCAAGAAAACCTTCGGCAGCTTCAAAGATTTCCAAACCAAATTCAACGACGCGGGCGTCAAGCAATTCGGATCGGGTTGGGTCTGGCTAGCCGGCAAAGGCGGCGGCGAAGTGCACATCATGAGCACGCCCAACCAGGACAGTCCCATCTCAGTAGGCCACTTCCCCATCTTCGGCAACGATGTCTGGGAGCACGCCTATTACCTGAAATACAACAACCGCCGTCCCGAATATCTAGCTGCCTGGTGGAACGTAATCAACTGGGACGAAGTCAACGCCCGCTACGAAGCCTACAAGTCCGGCAAGTCAGTCGCCGAACCAGCCCTAGCCCATCGCTAAAATGCTCATGTAGGGACAGCCGCCTCGGCTGTCCCGCGAGCGAAGCGAGCGGAAAGCACCCAAGCAGATCACCACAAACCAAAAGGCCCTGCCACTAGCAGGGCCTTTCTGTTTCGGTAGTAATGCAGTTCCACATCTACATACGACTTGTCATCCCGAGCGGAGCCGTTTTTCAGGCGCAGCGAAGGATCTCCCGCTTAACCGACCAAGCGCGTCAGCCAAACTGCATTGCTCTATCTAAGCCGCCGCACTCTCCACATAAGCATCCGGCTCGGCCTCAAATTCCTTCCTGCATTCATCCGAGCAGAAAAAATATTTCCTTCCCGCAAACTGCGTATGAAATTCCGTCCTCCGATCATCCACTTTCATTCCACAAACCGGGTCGGTAGTCATGATTCCTCCCTATGAAGAATTTTTATTTCATCCTGCCTCAACTCTCTTAGCAAAAATCTTTCCGTTCTCCCCACTCTCCAAGTGACTGACCCCGCTCACCTTTCTCCGCGCCAAATTTTTCCCTACCCGATGCCCCCTGAAAATTCTTCCCACCCCCGTGAACCTTATACCAACCAAAGATGACCGCCAGCATCCACAGCTTATGTAGCGACAGCCGCCTCGGCTGTCCCGCGAGCGAAGCAAGCGGAACGATAATCGAACAAGGTTTACTGACCGCTAATCACCAGCTACTGGCCACTAGGTACTGGCTACTGCCTCCTGCCTTTCTGCATTTCCTGTGCACCCCCTGTGCACAATCCGTCATCGCGCAATTTCCACGTCTCCCTTCTCGTACCCTCCACAAACGAATCCCGCGCCCTGAATGCGCCTTGGAACGACATTTTCCCTAAGGTCTTCTATCCGTGTTGATCCCCAAAAATCCGTGGCAAACATTTTCCTCAATTGCACCAAAAATACTGAATTGACCGCGCGCCCTTTCGCTCGTACATTCACTCTCGCCCTCTCACAAAAAGTGAAACGAAATTCGGCCGAGACAAGAAACGGCTGGAGACGAAGCAAGCGCATCGGCAATTCGTCGATCAGCAACAATCACCTCCATTACATCAATGAGAAACTGGCCATCACGCATGAAAGTTACCAAGCCCTGGACCACCTACCGCACTCGCTTCCTGGTCAAAGCCAAGCAACTGACCTCCAGCCTCACCTTCACCGACTCTCTAGGCCGCCATCACTCCGGCCGCAAGGGCGACTATCTTGTCGAATCCGCCGACGGCGTTCTCCGCATCGCCCCCCGGCAGATCTTCGAAGACATCTACGTACCCCTGCTTGCGACCGAAGAGTTGGCCACCGAGCTGGATAACGAAAAGCTGGGTGCCGAGGAATTGGATACCGAGGGAGAGATTCCGGAGCCACACGCTACTTTCTCGCTTCCGTTTCCTCTGGCCCGTAAATCGCCCCAACCCTACCGCGACCGCCGCAACCCCAGCCCCGGCCTTCGCTCGTTGTAGGGTTTTAACTGGCCACTGGCAACTGGCCACTGTCTTTGTGAATGCACGATGAATTTCCCTTGTGGAAAAATTAGCCGCCACCCCCGCATCAAGCCCGTCATTGTTGAGGATACAACCTATGGTGTTTCCCTCTTGACAGGCACAATAAGCGGGAGTAACTTTGCAATCCCATAGCCTTTGAAATTCGCCTCGCGGGAACGGGGCGGCTTTCACGCAGGTGAAGTGGAAAAGTAGTGCAATAAAGCAAAACCGGCGGGATGGCGCCAGGCCAGAGGTGACCCAGCGCCACTCCCGTAAACGTAAGAAAACAATGGCGTAAGGCTAAGCAGAAAGTAAGGTCATTCTCGCTGCCGATAGCCGAAGCCGGTTCTTTAAGCGCGGTGGCCGTCCCCCGGATCCTCCCCCCGGTGGGCGACTAAAAACAAGAGATTTGGCATTAAAAGAGCGCCGGTGGCAGTTCGCGGCAAGCCGTTCAATTCGTATCAGGGTACGGCTTTTGGCAGCTCACGGAAAGTCATTTGATTCGTATCAGGGCACGGCTTTGGCCGTGCCGTCAGACGCACTTACTGAACGGGGCTTTAGCCCCTGTTTCGATCACAGCTGACTGGAACCGTGCCATGAGGTATCGAGCACCACAGACGCTAAAAATACCGTGGAAGAGCGGCGCTTAAGCGCCGCGTTGGGACACAAGAAATTCGGGGCTTCAGCCCCTGCACCACCCGATCCAAGGAGCCCGAGATGGAAGCTTTAACCCGCCTGGTTACCGATTCACTGGCCCGCCATGGCTTCGATCGTCCCGTCGACCCGCGCCGCCTGCAATGGTCTCGCTGGTCCCGTTGCGATTCCCCCCATAGCCTCCTCGTAGTCCCCAGCAAGCCCGGCATCTTCGCCCTAGCTGAGGAAGTAATGGACCTAGGCCCCAGCAAAACTCATGTGGGGACAGCCGCCCCCGGCTGTCCAGCCGAGCAAAGCTCGGCAGCCGCATCAAGCCCAACGACTCTTGCGTGGAGCACAGATCGGGAAGGGCACGACTTTAGTCGTGTCAGCGCAACAACAACGTCCGCAGCTTTAGCCGCCGAGGCCCCTCAACGCCGCATGCTCGCCGTCCTCCAATTCTCCGAAGACGACGACATGGCCTTCACCCTCGACCGCATGTTCACCCGCATCAATCCCATGCGCGACCGCCTCGCCACCGGACGTTGCTTCCTCCGCTTCGTCGTCATCGAAGATCAAGCCCAGCGCCGCAGCATTTGCGCCGCCCTTAACCAGTGGATGCTCTCCTCCTCCGAAAAAGCCAGCGGCCTCCCCGCAGACTTCCAGTCGTCACTGGAATTCGCCGCCGACGTTGCTCGTGTGGGTCGAACACTCCTGTCCGACACGGCCAACACCGTCAAATCGGCATCCGGAGCAGAACAATCAGCAGACATGATTTCGGCCCCGCATCTGGACTCCGGAGCCAACAAGAATCTTCACTGTCCTCACCCCCTCCCCTCCGGTTTCTAAACCGAAGGAATTGGGGATGGCGGCAGCGCCTCGCGCAGCCAAGGGTTTTGGCGCAGCGAGGATTTGGGTGGCGCAGCGCTTCAGCGCTGCGATTGCAGGTGGTTTGATTCGTATCAGGGCACGGCTTCAGCCGTGCCAATAGGCGCACGTATTGAACGGGGCTTTAGCCCCGAGGTTTAGACGTATCGAGCACCACCGACACAAGCAGCACCGTGGAAGAGCGGCGCTTAAGCGCCGCGTAAGAAGCAAAAATAATGGGGCTTTAGCCCCCGAAGCACCAGAAAGCTCTTTACAACCAGGCAACGCCCCGAATTCCCGTTCGGAGATCGCCCCATTCCCCGCCCACCCCCATGGACGCCGAATCGGGCTCTGTTGAATAGAATCTAATTATTAATGGAGAGACCAATGCCAGAAGCCAAAACTACCATCCCTGCGGCCGCCCCCGCTGCAACCCCGAATGCCAACACAAAAAAGACCGCCCCCGGTCTGTCCTTCCACCGCTTCTTCACCAAGCCCGGCGTCTCGCCCTACGACGAGCTCGAATGGGAGTTCCGTCTCGCCCAGATCACCGACGCCAAAGGCGAAGTGATCTTCGAACAGAAAGACGTCGAAGTTCCCAAAGACTGGTCCATGACCGCGACCAACATCGTCGCCTCAAAATATCTGCATGGCAAAGTCGGCACGCCTGAGCGCGAAACCGGAGTTCGCCAGCTCATCACCCGCGTCGCCGAGACCATCCGCAACTGGGGACTCGCCCAAGGCTATTTCAAAACTCCCGAAGACGGAGCAACTTTCCACGACGAACTCGCCCACATCCTCGTTCGCCAGTACGCCGCCTTCAACTCCCCTGTTTGGTTTAATGTTGGCTGCGATCGCATCGAGCCCAACTCCGACGCCCGCAACTGGCACTGGAATCCTCAGACTCAGCAAGTCGAATTCGGCGTCACCGGCTACAGCAAGCCCCAGTGCTCGGCATGTTTTATTAACTCAGTAAAAGACTCACTCGATTCCATCCTCACGCTCGCGAAAACTGAGGGCATGTTGTTCAAGTGGGGATCAGGCACCGGAACCAATCTCTCGCCGCTGCGCTCCTCCACCGAAGGTCTCAGCGGCGGAGGCACCGCCAGCGGTCCGCTCAGCTTCATGAAAGGTTTCGATGCCTTCGCCGGCGTCATCAAGTCCGGCGGCAAAACTCGTCGCGCCGCCAAGATGGTCATCCTCAACGTCGACCATCCTGATATCGTCGAGTTCATCGAGTGCAAACAGAAAGAGGAAGCCAAGGCCCACGCGTTGGTTGCATCCGGCTACGACGGATCTTCACCCGACGCCGAAGCCTACTCCTCAATCTTCTTTCAGAACGCAAATAATTCCGTTCGCGTCACGGACGATTTCATGTACGCCGTAACCCGCGACACCGACTTCTCTACCAAAAAGGTGCAGGACGGCAGCGTAATGAAAACCTACAAAGCCAAAGACCTGATGCGGAAACTTTCCGAAGCCACCTGGCACTGCGGCGATCCCGGCATGCAATACGACACCACTACCAATCGCTGGCACACCTCGAAGAACACCGAGCGCATCAACGCGAGCAACCCGTGCAGCGAATATATGTTCCTGGACGATTCCGCTTGCAACCTCGCCAGCCTGAATCTTCTGAAGTTCGCGCCCAACGGCACCTTCGACGTGGAAGCCTATCGTCACGCCGTCGATGTTTTAATCACCGCGCAGGAAATTCTGGTAGACAACGCCGGCTATCCCACCGAAAACATCATGCGCAACTCGCATGACTATCGCCCGCTGGGATTAGGCTACGCAAATCTGGGCGCGCTCTTAATGGCTGCCGGTCTTCCCTACGACAGCGACGCCGGCCGCGACTACGCCGGCTGCGTAACCGCGATCATGTGCGGCGAAGCCTATCTGCAATCCAGCAAGATCGCCGAACAATGCCCCCCACTAACTCCCGCAACCGAAACCGTCTCCACTCGTCTCGGCATCACCGATGCAGCAAACATGCCCGGCGGCGCCTGCCCCGGCTGGTACATAAACCGCGAACCATTCCTGGACGTAATCCGCATGCACCGCGCATCCGTGAACAACATCAACAAAAATAATGTCCCCACAGCACTCTACGAATCCAGCAAACAATGCTGGGACGAAGCCCTGGCCCACGGCGAAAAGTTTGGCTATCGCAACTCTCAAGTAACAGTATTAGCGCCCACAGGCACAATAGGCTTCATGATGGACTGTGACACAACCGGCGTGGAGCCGGATTTGGCGCTGGTTAAGTACAAAAAACTTGTTGGTGGAGGGATGATTAAGATCGTCAACAACACTGTGCCTACGGCGCTGTTCAAGCTCGGGTACGATCACGATCAGACGAATGCGATTGTTAGTTACATCGACGCTACCGGAACTATTGAAGGGGCGCCGCATGTTAAGGATGATCATCTGGCGGTGTTCGATTGCTCGTTCAAGCCGGCTAAGGGAACGCGGTCGATTGCTTACATGGGACACTTGCGAATGATGGCGGCGGCGCAGCCGTTTATCTCCGGAGCTATATCGAAGACCGTCAATCTTCCCAACAACGCAACTGTCGAAGACATCATGGAGTCGTACTTGCAGGCGTGGAAGCTGGGCCTGAAAGCTGTCGCAGTTTATCGCGATGGCTGCAAGCAATCGCAGCCGTTGTCGGCGGCGGGGAGTAAGACTGCGAACTCCAGCAAAGATGATCCGCGGCAGGGGCGCGGCGCCACACGAAGAAGAAAATCTCAACGCGCCTCCGCGCGCCGTCCGCCACAAGCTGCAGGAGGAGCGGGCGTCGATCACGCACAAGTTCAAAGTCGGCGATCACGAGGGTTACATCACCGTCGGACTTTATCCTAACGGCGATCCCGGCGAACTTTTCGTGACCATGGCCAAAGAAGGATCGACGGTCAGCGGGCTGATGGACAGCTTCGCGCTGGCGGTTTCGATCGCGCTGCAACATGGCGTGCCGTTGAAACTGTTCTGCGAAAAATTCGCGCACACGCGCTTCGAACCCAGCGGCTGGAGCGGCAATGCCGACATCGGCTATGCCAAGTCGATCATGGACTACATCTTCCGCTGGCTGCAGATGCGCTTCTTGACCGGACAGCAGCAGTTCTTGTTCGAGAACCTGCGGCAGAGGTCAGTGGTCAGTGGCCAGTTGCCAGAGGTCGGCGACATGAATGGTTCGCGGCCAACGACTAACGACCAGCGACCAACGACGGGATCGGTGCACGCCGCCGACGCGCTGGCCGGCATCATCGACCTGGGCGACGCTCCCAGTTGCAGCTTCTGCGGCAGCATCATGACGCGGAATGGTTCGTGCTATCGGTGTGGGAGTTGCGGGAGCACGAGTGGGTGCTCGTAGAGTGATCATTGGCCGACATGAAGGGCGATGCCCAGTTCGCTGTCTGCATCTCGAATAAGAGATACGCGGCCTCTTTAGAGGTACGGAAGCTTTATCGCCTTGTTCCAGATAAGGCGGGGGCTAAACATGGATTGGTTCGCGTAATCGACGAGATGGGAGAGGACTACTTGTTTCCGGAAGAGTACTTCGTACCGGTCAAGTTGCCACAAGCGGCGGGAGGGTAGTACTGAGCAGTTAAGATTTGTTTCGAACGGTCGGCTCGTTCGAAGTGTGGCCTAAAAGTGAACCTTTCACTTTTAGGAACCGTTGCGGTACATTTCTCCACACACGCAGAGTCTTCGCTTTACTTTCGTGTGACTTGCGCTTCAATCTAGGGTAGTCATGGATAAACCTGACCTCGTAGCGGCTGATCTTTTCTCTGGAGCAGGAGGGTTATCGCTCGGCTTCCAGCAGGCTGGGTACCACGTTGCGTTTGCGAATGACATTAGCGCAGACTATGCGCATACCTATCAGCGGAACCATCCCGGCACGGAGTTCTTCCAAGAATCTGTCGAACACTTATCTGCTTCTCGCATTTTCAAGGCTACAGGTATGCGCAAGGGCGACATTGACGTTTTAATCGGGGGGCCTCCTTGCCAGGGATTTTCGATAAATGCTCCGAGACGTTCGCAGGAGGATGCCAGAAATCAGCTGTTTCAACACTACGGGCGTCTTGTCCTTGAGGGTTTGCGCCCCAAGGTGGTCGTTATGGAGAACGTACCCGGAATGTTGTCTCTGGACAGTGGTGAATTTGTAAAAGCGATCTATAACCTATTTCAGGGAGCAGGATACCGGATGCAGCATATGGTCCTTTGTGCTGCTCATTATGGCATCCCGCAAGAGCGGTGGAGACTCATTTTCGTGGGAACCCTGCTGAAAGGTGTGGGGATAACATTTCCAAAACCAACTCACCATGCACCTGTTCGCGCCAATTTCACGGGAGGACGCGATTTGACGTGGCTCAAGTTTATGAGGAGTGACCACGAACAATCCAGGTTAGCTGGACAGTTACCCCTGCCTTACGCAAAAGTTGGCCGTTACCCGCTGCGCCCGTTTGTTCCCGTAAAAGACGCAATCGGCGATCTCCCCCCCTTGGCAATACGCGAAGGCAGCGAAGAGGTAGATTACGCATCGCCCCCACAGACTTCGTATCAGAGGGTGATGCGGCGTGGATCACCCAAACTATACAACCACTTTGCGGGAGCCCTCTCGCGAGAGAATCTCGAACGCGTAAAGCACATCCCTCCTGGCGGGAGTTGGCGTGACATTCCGTTCGAGTTGCTACCGAAAGGTATGAAGCTGGCGAGACGAAGTGACCACACACGCCGTTATGGAAGAATTGATCCAAACGGTCTGAGTGGAACCGTTATGACCAAGTGTGACCCTCACTGGGGATCGTTCTTCCATTGGTCCCAAAATCGGGCTTTAACCGTTAGGGAGGCCGCGCGGATTCAGTCGTTCCCAGACGCCTACCGTTTCTACGGCAGTCGCGGATCGCAATACGAGCAGGTGGGAAACGCCGTTCCCCCGCTTCTTGCCAAAGTGCTTGCGGACCACATAAGAGCTACAATTTTGGAGACCTCCGCTAAAGCTTCTTCATACTAGAGCCAAACTGAGTACAATGCCGGAATGGCGCTTCTGATAACCGAAACTTTCGGATACGCCGCATCCGATATCAGTAACACCGCCCTAGTGCAACGCAAGAGCGAGATATGTCCGTTCCTAAATAAGACATGTTGGAAGCGTTTCCGCAACGGCGGTCTCGTAAACGGAACCTGCGCTGTCAAGCCGCCGATGAGCGAGGAGGTCGTCATTTGCCCCGACAGGTTGTACGCAGAGAATTTCCGCATTCTTCAGGAAGTGGTCATTGAATCATTTGGTCCGGCGATGAGATTGATTGGCCCTGATGATGTGAACGGCACGCAAGGAGAGAAAAATCGAGTCGTCGTGTTTGGAAAGCGATGGGGAAAGGAGCTCCGGGTTCCGAAGTCGGGAGAAAATGCGAACGGCTACGCAGCGGATTGGATACTTGCGCGAATCTCAGAATCGGCGGAGGTTGAGGAGTTTGTACCGGTCGAAGTGCAGACCATGGATACGACCGGCAGCTATCAGCGCGAGTGGTACAGGATGAACGGCCTGGAGTTGCCAAGCGGGTACGAGCCAACAGATCCCAGCATCAACTGGGAGAATGTAAACAAGAGAATTATTCCTCAGCTCCTTACCAAGGGCAACGTTTTCGGGCGTGAGTCGATGTGCCGAAAAGGGCTGTTCTTCGTCTGTCCTGCTCCTGTTTACAAAAAATTGATGGATAGACTCGGAGCAAAGCTATCATCTTGGCCGATGCGTTCGGGTGCCCTCACATTTCGGTGGTATGGTTTAATCCCGACTTCGCCTCCCGGTGAGATTCGCTCATTGCAATGTCAGGGGCAGTTCACGACGGCGGTGGAAAACTTCAAGGAAGCATTTAACTCGACTTTAAACCTGCCTTCGATGGGGCTCATGTCAGCAACAATTCAAAAGGCGGTCGATAGCGCGAGAACCCCAAAAAAGAAATAAAAGGTTGTTCCCGTCCTTTGGATAGAGTCTCGCCAGAGCAGCGAAGCCGAAACATGCAGCGCATACGCTGCAAAGACACCTCGCCTGAAATCATAGTTCGGCAGATCGTGCGCCATGTAGGTTTCGCGTCAAGATACAGACTAAACGACCAGCGATTGCCGGGCCGTCCCGATTTAGTATTCCCGAAGTTGCGCAAGATCGTTTTCGTACACGGTTGTTTCTGGCATTCACATTCCGGTTGCGGGCTGGCACACGCCCCGTTATCCCGGAGGAAATATTGGGGCCCAAAGCTGAAGCGCAATAAGCGGCGAGACCGAGTAAATCTACGAATGCTTGAGGAAAAAGGCTGGGATGTTTTGGTTCTCTGGGAGTGCGAACTATCCGACAAGGCCTCGGTGGCGCACTTGATAGAAAAATTTCTCAACCGAAAATAGCAGGAGAACTCAGCGGGACTCGGTTCCATTTTCTTACGACTTACCCAGGACTTCCATCCCTTCGGCAAGCTCAGGACAGGCTCTGGGCTATTATCTGCCGGCCCTCCGGGGCTGCGTGTCGTGGCGCGCCGACTTCCTCTTCCACTTAGGGTTCGGGCATCTTCAGATCGGAGGCCGGGTGCCCCATGTCTCGCGTCCTTTGCGAGACGTGGGATTCCACGGACCTATACCTCTAAGGTCGCATCTGCTGACAACAGGTTCCTCACCGGGCTTTCAGCCCGATTCGGAATGACAAGGCTTTCGGCACGACTGAAAGTCGTGCCCTTCCCGGGCCCTGACGCCGTTTGGATATTGGGGGCTTGATTGAAGGCTTATAATTAGCGTATGCCTCAACCGATCAGAGTCGATAACAGCTGGCCGGCAACGCCGTTCGATACGGCGCGGATTTTGGGGGTCTCAAAGAAGCGTACCGAGGCGATCATCCGGGAAGTGCGGCGGATGATTCACAGAGATGCTAGGACTGGGGAAATCGTGATCCGGCGCAGCGTCCTTGACACCGACCCTAAAACCATGCTATTGTGTTGATAAATAAAGGAGTTGCTTCTATGGCACGCAAGAAGAAAAGCAGCGGGAAAAGTCGCCGATCATTGTAGTTTTTGTTTTGCGGCCTCAACGGCTTCCGGACATTTGCTGTTCAACCACTCCAAGTCCCCACCCGGTTTACAGTCATCAATCAGGGTGTCTAGCGTTTGTTTGCGCACCCGCTCCTCCGATTCGTATCTCTCACATGCCTTTTCGAGGTCTGCCACGGCGGCATTTCGTAAGGTCTGCCAATCCATTTGCTGACTTTCGCGCGTGGCTCCAAGCTTGCTGCGGTAACACGCAAGATTGTAATGGACATCTTTGGTACGAAGCGAATTCGGTTCATTCTGCCATTTGCGGTACTTTAGAGCTTCGACCAACTGGGGGATGGCTTCCTCGATTTTCCCCTGATCCGCGGTGAGTGCGGCCAAATTGTATCGGGCTCGTTGCTGGCGTGGCTCAAGGGCGATGCTCCTCGTCCAGTTCGATTGCGCGCGCTGTGCGAATTCTTCCTGCCGGCCACCAGATCGTTCGGGAGGCAGATCCGAGAGATCGGCGCATGCCAACGCAAAGTCGTTGAGCGCGGAAAAATTCTTCGGATCTCGCTGGACGGATCGTTCCAAATAAAAGAACGCGCGAACGGCCAAATCTTCCACGGGGATGGGCAGCCCCCCGTGAGACATGAGCGCAACTGTCTTCGAGGCTCTGTCCCGCTCCACCTCGTACCATGCACTATAAAACTTGCCCAAGCCCTGGTACAGAATGGCAATTCGCTTTTCTGCCCAGTTCAAATGCTCGACGAACGCCATACTGCGTTCGGAAAATAAGATCAACTGCTTGTCTTTCTCGGTGAGTTTGGCCCAGAACTCGTCTCGCTCAAATTTATTGGGCAGCAACAACATTAAGTTGTCGATGGCATCGTTGATGTGAGAGCCGAAATTGATAAATGCAGGATAGGCCTTTTCCATCTGCTCCCGGTAGCGATCCACTTGCTCCGAGCTTTCTTTACTGCGGTCAATGAAATGTTGCGCCGTAAAGTAACTTGAGACGCCCAGCACCAAAGCGTAAAAGGATGAAAGGCCAATCAATAGAGAGATCAATCGCTGCAGGTCATCGGCCTGAGCTTTGTAGGCATCGAGCGTTTTTTCAAGTGATCGTTGCTGTGCATCGACTGAATGCTGGTAAAACGAGGCGTCGCTGAGCGAAGCGTTCCAAGCCTGCCACCAGAACATCCCAACGATGGTTAGCAGTGCCACCCCACACAACAGAATGGTCCAGAGCGCGCCGAAGGCAGCCAACCTTAAGATGCGTGACGATTCCAACTGAGGCGTCGCCATGAGGGCAGAGTATCTCACGTTCCCGCGACATTTTTCTACAGATACTTGAATAAGGCGAGCAGGCTTTCAGCCCGGTTCGGAATGACAAAAATTTTGAGTGGCTTGGCCATACAACATCCACTTCGTGTTTGGGCATTTCCACAGGGCTCGTCAGCGCGATTGTGACGGATGACCTTGTAGCTGTACTTAGGATTGAAATAGCGGGATCGTTCCGCATTGGTGTCCTGAAAACTAGAAGGGGTTACGCGATGAGGCGGAAGGCTAGTCGGATGGCGGGTGGGAAGTTGAAAGATTGCAAGGAGCGCGGGGAGTGGGCGGAGCTTTATTTTATGATGATGGCGGCGGGACAGGGGATGAAGGTGTCGAAGCCGTTTGGGGATTCGGGGAGATATGACGTTGGAGTGGAGAATCAGAAGAGAGTGCTGCGGGTGCAGGTGAAGTCGACGATCTACAAGCGGCGACATGGGGAGTACAGCTTGAATGTGATGGGGCCGCAGCGGAAGAAATATGATCCGGGGACGGTGGATTTTTTTGCGGTGCTGCTGATTCCAATTGATGATTGGTACATCATTCCATTTGAAGTGATGGGGAGGAAGAATTCCAGTTTGCACTTTACGCCGGGAAGCCGGCGGCAGAAGTATGGAGAGTATCGGGAGGCGTGGGGTTTGCTGCGGGA
>CAWIPG010000007.1:0-72500 GCA_963838015.1 uncultured Acidobacteriaceae bacterium
AGCTTTCGTCGTCAGAACCGTTCTTACGGTGTACTCACTCAACGGTATTGCAAGTACGGCCAGCACAACCGGAAATGCCAAAGCCCGCAGTCCGGAGTGCACTTCGAGCAACCCGCCCGTCGTACAACCCGCAATGAAACCCGCGAAGGCCGGAAGAGTCATGCGAATACGGCGCCGAGCTAGGGCCATCTGTTCAGGTGAAGCATTGCCGCGCAGTAGAGTTGTAAGCTCGACTGTCAACTGGACAGTATTGGTGGTGAGTACCGCCGTCGTAGGGAAACCTGGCAGATCGAGTTTGACAAGCGCATTTTGAGTGGCCATCGCTGCAACTCCGAGCATGCCCACAGACGCTGCCACTGCGCCTCCGGGATTCGCGAAGGGACCAAGCGCGGTGGAAACCCCGAAAAATCCAGTCAGAAGTGCTGCATGTAGAATCAGCAGTGCTCGCAAGGTCTGATGCTTCGGCTTGTCCTCGAACGACCAAACAACCGTCCCTAAGACAGCGATGAAAACTGGAACCGCGATTAGCGGTCCGATCCGGCTAAAGCCACAGGTTATGTAATGGGCGGCAAGAATAACTATGTTTCCCGTAATGTGCGCGGTGAACAACCCTCCGAATGCGAGGAATCCGATAAGGTCGACCGAACCCGCCGTCATGCTCAGAACGGCCACGAGTAGCCAGTCGAATGCATGCTGTGGACGCTGGTCTCGCGCACGTTCACTTCTTGTTGCCGTCACATCTGCGATTAAGCCAGAAGCGCGGGTGCGAATCACGCATTCCAGACGTTCTGCTTGAGGGGAAGCGATGGTGCCGACTTCGCGTCCGTGCAGATCACTTTGGCCCGCGTTAGGCCATCCTGCATCCCGCGCTGCTGCGCCTTCCATGACTCCTCCTTTTCTCCCGATTCATGGATCCCATGAGCCTGGACTTCAGTGATACTCAACGTGGAAGCCGGTCGGCGACCTTCGCCATCCCAGCCTGGGCGCAGACTTCGTCCTTGTCTCCGCCGGGAGCACCTCCCACGCCCAGAGCGCCTACGATGGCGTTCTTCGACTTGAACGCCACTGCGCCTGGAAGCGCCATGACGTTATGCATGGTTGAAAGCCGCGGCGCATAGGGACTGGTCTTCGTCAGCTCGAAGAACTTGCTGGACGTATCGAAGTCGAAGATCGGCCCTAGCGTGACCACCGTATACGCCTTGTCATAACTCGATTCCGCTGTATGAATGGTGGCGCCATCACCGCGAAGGTCTACCTGCCGCACCCCATCCATGTCCACGACTGTTGCGCTCACTTGATATCCGTGTTGGGCGCACACACGAACAGCTTCGGTCGCGGCCTCAACTGCGATATTAAGGGGCAGCGCGTAGTGATACTCAGCTTGTGACGTTGTTTGTGACGGTGCAGAGGGCGCGGCCCCAGTCAGTGCGGCGGCGCCACAAATAATCGCGATCGAAATCATTCTCGTCATATCAGCTCTCCCTTTCAATTGATTTGGTTAGTGTGCGATGGCGAGTTCTCGTTCGAACTTGTCTCGCTTCATGATGATTGAACCAGAGGAGCAGAGCCGAATCTATTAGACAAGGGTATGAATTGATACCTTTGCATGATTTGTGCGGAGCGCGTCACAACTTTCGATTTGCATTAGGTACGAGGGACGTTCGAAACATCCCGATGGCACATCGCGATCACACTCGCTATCCTTCTTAGAGCCGTATGCCGGGAAAAGCACGTACGGAACTACAGCAAACTACTGATTGACGTTCTGCGCGGCACACTGCTATCCAAGTCAGAACTGCAGAAATTGGAATCACCGCAAGTGCGCGCCAACCGTTTCTCTTATCCTCAAAGGCGTCGTTAGCCTCGTAAACGCTGGCCGAATGAAGATCAAGGGTTCGAGGTCCTCTCGATCGAACACCCATGGGCAGTAAATGCTTATGCGAGGAACCTTCCATGGAGAGACTCCAGGAGCACACGCTTGCTGATACCTATAACGGATCAATACCAAAGTATGATTGACACCCCTTGTGGCAGATCCTTCCATATGGACAGGGGATTACCATCGGGAACGAGCTTAGACGCAAAGCACTACGCCACGCCGTATGTGGGTACAGACGGGTTGGCGCTCACTTCGGGTTCCTGCGTGGAGGTGAAAACGTGACCGACCCTGTTAATTTGCAAGATGATTTTCTACTCGAAACTCCAATTCCAGGGCTTCCTTTGGAATCGATTCTTCGCACCCAGGAATTGCGCGATCGCCCATCGCGTTCGCCCGACTACGAGACGGAGAATCGAGCACTTGTCGCACTAGCCAACGCGCTAGCTGACTCCCCAGCTACCATCCTACAAACATTGGCCGATAGAGTCCTTGAGCTGTTGCATGCTGATTCTGCCGGCTTAAGTCTGCTCACGAGAGACGAAAAGAGGTTCTATTGGGCAGCGATTGCCGGGGCGTGGCGGCCCCACGCCGGCTCCAATGTCCCGCGCAATTCCTGCCCATGCGGCGAAGTGCTCGACCGCAATGTTCCGATGCTATTCACCCATTGGGAACGGCGTTATCTGAATTTCAGCAGGACAATGCCCGTAACCGAAGAAGGACTCTTTGTTCCTTTTTATGCAAACGGCAAACCGGTGGGTACAATTTGGGCATTCGCACACGACAGTCGTCGCAGATTCGACGCCGAGGACCTAAGACTGCTGGAACGCACGAGTCGTTTCGCGTCAGCGGCATGTCAGGTCCTGGAGTCCATTGAGAACCTCAAGTTGGAAAACGCAGCGCGCGAAAAAGCGGAAACCGCAGTCCGCGAACTGGCAAACGGGTTGGAGACGCAGGTTCGAGTTCGGACCCAGGAGTTGGAACGTAGCACACGAGAACTTGCCGAGGCCAACGAAGACCTTCGGTTCCAGGTTGACCTCCTTCAACAAATCCCTGTAGCGGCGTGGACGCTCAGGCCTGATGGGACGCCGGATTTCGTGAACCGAAACTGGCTGGAATACTCCGGTCAGGCACTCGATTACGTCCAATCAAATCCCGACGCGTGGATGACTGCGATCCATCCTGAGGATCGAGAAGCAGCGTCAATGAGCATGTGCGACGGGATACGCTCAGGGCAGGATTTTACAATGGAAGCGAGGTTTCGCCGCGTGCAGGACGGGGCATACCGCTGGCATCTCAATCGAGCCGCGGCGTTACGTGATGCGGAGGGAAATCTTCTTCGGTTTGTGTGTACATCCACCGACATTGAGGATCAGAAACAGTCCCAAGAGAATTTACGGAGGGCTGTGGAAACAAACCGGCTGATCGTCGACACCGCGTTAGATGCGGTTATCACGATGGACGCTGAAGGGGCGATTACCGATTGGAATAAGCAAGCTGAAATGGTGTTCGGATGGAGTAATAAGGAGGCGATCGGCCAGCACATGTCGGATCTGATTATCCCTGAGCGACTACGGATGGCCCACGAGCGCGGATTACGTCACTTCTTGGCTACCGGTGATGGCCCCATCTTGCGACGGCGTATCGAAGTCACGGCCATCCGGCGCAACGGTGTTGAGTTCCCGGCGGAGTTGGAAGTATCGCCAATGAGACTCGGCCAGAATTGGTTTTTTGGCGCCTTCATTCGGGACATTACCGACTCCAAACTAGCAGAAAAAAGACTAAGAGAGAGCGAACTCAACCTGCGCCAGATGACCGAGACCATACCGGAAATGCTATGGAGCGCCACCGCAGAAGGGACAATCGATTATTGCAATGCTCGCGTGCTCGACTACACCGGCTTTTCTGCCGAAGAAATCATGGGTAGCGGTTGGACAAAACTTCTTCATCCAGACGATGTTGAACGGACAGCTCGAACGTGGAGATCCTGTGTCACAACCGGAGCCCCGTACCGAGTCGAGATTCGCACCTTCCACGCTGCCGATCGCACCTATCGATGGTGCGTAACGAGCGCGCTTCCGCTGCTCGACCAACAAGGGCGGATTCTAAAGTGGTACGGCACAGTTGTGGACATGCACGATTGGAGGCATGCGCAGGAAGAGCTACGCAACACGCAAGCCGAACTCGCGCGCGTGGCGCGTGTGATGACGATGGGAGAGCTTACCTCATCGATCGCGCACGAAGTCAACCAGCCGCTATTTGGCATTATGACCAACACCGACACCTGTTTGTTAATGCTTTCTACCGATCCTCCCGATGTCGACGGCGCTCGGGAAACTACACAGCGCACGATGCGTGATGCAAACCGGGCCTCTGACGTGATCAAGCGATTACGCGCGCTTTATAGCAAAAAAGATCCGTCCCCCGAATTGATGGACCTGAATCAGGCCACACGGGAGGTGATTTCCCTGTCGTTGAGCGATTTGCAAAGATGGCAGGTGATCGTTCTGCAGGAACTTGCCGACAATCTCCCGCTCGTCATGGCGGACCGTGTCCAGGTTCAGCAGGTCATTATGAACCTGGTACGAAACGCCTCAGACGCGATGAGCAATGTCGATGATCGTCCGAGAGAATTATTGATCAGAACCGAAAGAGAGGAAAGCGATCGGGTGCAGCTTAGCGTGAAAGATGCAGGGGTCGGTTTCGAACCCCAGGCTGCGGACAGACTCTTCGAAGCCTTCTATACGACGAAGAATGAAGGTATGGGAATCGGCCTGTCGATCAGTCGTTCCATCATCGAGGCTCATGAGGGGCGTTTGTGGGCGACAGCGAATGATGGTCCAGGAGCCACGTTTTCATTTTCAATACCCTGCAAAGCGGTTGGTTTGGTGGCAGAGGAAACTCGCTGCAGCGGGCCGGATGGTGCGATGGATGCCGCATGATGTAAGTTCGACGCTGAATACCGATTCCAACGTTCATACCTTAGTGCGATTGACCGCCTACCTGGCAGGAGCGCATTCTTCGCTTATGGAGTCCAACCGAGATCGGGAATCCATCGAACGTCCACTTGTGACGGTCGTTGATGACGATGTATCAGTCCGCGAATCCCTCCCTAATTTGCTGAGGCAGTTCGGCTTTTCCGCCCGCGCGTTTTCGTCGGCGGAAGAGTTTCTCGGGTCCGATTGCGTGAGCCAGACCCGCTGTCTGATCCTTGACGTCGTCATGCCGGGCGTAACGGGACTCGATCTTCAACGACAATTGAAGCTTCGGGGTCCAGCGCTTCCAATCATCTTTATCACCGGTCAGAAGGACGAAGGAATTCGGAAGAGAGCGCTTGAACAAGGAGCGGTGGGATTCCTGCTCAAGCCAGTCATAAGCACAGTTCTATTGGAGGCTGTCAATGTTGCACTTCGAGGAAACTGACAGTTCCCACCCGGCAAGCCGGGGGGATAAAAGCTTTGCGAGATCACTTGGTCATGCAGTGGAGTCATCGCCAGTGCCGACTGCGAGGCCTATCGTGTTCGTCGTTGACGACGATGTCTCAGTGCGTGAAGCGCTGGAGTTATTAATCCGCAAGATAGGCTGGCAGCCAGAGATTTTCGCATCGGCACAGGAATTCCTCGATCGCCCTCGTTCACTTGTTCCGAGCTGTCTTGTTCTTGACATTTCTCTCCCAGGCCTCAGCGGTCTCGAACTTCAGAAGCGTATTGCTGTTGAGCGGATGGACATGCCGATCATTTTCATCACCGGTTATGGAGACGTACCCAAATCAGTCCAGGCCATGAAAGCGGGCGCGGTTGAATTCTTGACGAAACCAGTCAGTAATGAAGATCTATTGGCGGCCATCCGGCAGGCCCTTGAACGGAGCCGTGCCGCTCTCGATCATGCGGCGGAAATTCAGGAACTCCGGGACCGTTACGGGTCGGTTTCGCCTCGCGAACGGCAAGTGATGGCGTTGGTGGTTTCGGGCTTATTGAATAAACAGGTCGCTGACGAACTCGGCATCAGCGTGATTACCGTAAAAACGCACCGGGGCAAAGTGATGCAAAAGATGAAGGCTGACTCGCTCGCTGGGTTGGTTAAGATGGACGCCAAACTCCGTGCGGCATCTGGACGAAAAAGCTGACCGGCACAACTTCCAGTCCCGCTTTGACCTGTGTGGAAACATCTCGGTATTTGGATTACAGCAGGCAATGAAACTGTGGTGCGCGCCGTACGTAGCACATCCGTTTTTCTAGCGGAAACCGGCAGCCTTTGCGACGACCGCATTACAGGCTTCCTCAATCAGTTGCACGATGTCGTTGGGGCGAGTTGCAATGGAAGCGTGGCTCGTTGGCAACGTGATCGTCCTCCTTGCGTTGATTCGCTCGGCCATCCACTTTTCGGTTTCGGTAGGAATCAACCGGTCGTTGGCCGAGATCTGATACCAACTGGGCTTTACTTTCCACGCAGGCGCTCCCGACTTCTCTTCGAAGCAACGCGTCGCCGTTGGCTTCTGCGTAAGAGCCCATACTAGCGATTCTGTTCGGTCTTCGAGATCATGACAGAAAGTCTCGTGAAACTTCCCGACTTCGATCCATAGAAAACCATACTGGTCCTCACGGATATTAGCCGCGCCCTCGGGTGGTGCCCGCCGCGCCCAAAGGCTCTTGAGACTCTCCCCCTCATCAAGAGCAGGTCCTGCCAAATAGACGAGGCCGACGACATTTGGCGTGAGGCCAGCGCCCGTGATGACTGCGCAACCATAAGCATGGCCGACTAATAGCGTGGGCGCATCCTGCGCAGCAGCCATTTTGATGGTTCGGTCGATATCGTCGGACAACGATGTCAGAGGGTTCTGCACCGCGAAGACGCGGTAGCCTTTTTCGTGCAGGGGAGGAATGACATGCCGCCAGTGTGAAGCGTCGCCCCAGGCGCCGTGCACTAAGAGAATGTTCGGGTTGTCCGGCATCACCGTACTCCTTTCTTTCGACTTCACTTTTGTGCCGACTGCGCTGCTGAAGGTAACGGCCAGTCCTAGGGCCTGCCCATAATATGGAGGTGAGCCCACGGAGTACCTGCCCACATGATGTAAGCGCCCGTTGGCTTGTGAGTCGTAGGCAGGCCTGTGGTTTTGGGATCAAAGGGCCAAAGAATCATCCAATGCGGTCCGATTCTGATGGGTGCGTCAGTTTTGTCGAACGGGTCGGAGTCGCTTCGCTGCGTCGCTCCCGCGAGCATGTATTCGACGCCGGGAACGGTGGTAGTCGGCTTTGCCTTGTGTCCCTCGAAATCGAGATTCCATTGCATTGCGACTTTGTCCTCACACATCGGAGGTGATCCGATGCCGTTCGGGTCTCCCGGCAGGCACGTGAAATCATTGGTTCCCAGCCGGAGGACTTTCATCTGTCCCTGGGCGTCCATCTCAGCGACCGTAGCGTTTTTCGTCACATTGGGAGGACCTGCGGAGAGGGCGCGCGCAATTTTGCTTTGTGCCGACTCTTGCAAATTGGATGATGTCGAGTCAGGTGCGTTCATTTGCGCGGAGGCACTGAGGCAAGTGAGGGCAAGCATTAGAAAAGCAATCCGAACAGACAGCAATGATCGCAGGCTTCGAAACATAAATATCTCCACTCTGTTGTCAGACATCGGCAAGTTCCTGTCTTTGCCGAAAACCTTTTGCAACAACTCCGAGAGGCGTCGGCGACCTTCGCTTGTGCACGGACGCTCCCGAAGTGGGCACCAACACACCGGTCCGGACGATCCATGCCACTTTATCGAGTGATCCCAAATCATTCCGCGCGACAGCGATCGCGTTCAGGGCAGCAAGCTGCACCGCTTCGCTCCCTGTGTGCACGTGAAGTTCCGTGCAGACCCGCCCGATGAATTCGCTTCCCGGCCTTGGGTTCGAAACATGCCGGTGAGACAGAGCAGATTTCCTGTCTGAACCGCTCCGACATAAATCTCGAAGGGCTCAGGTGGCGCTGGAAGCGCCGTGCCCGGTTCCGTCAAGAGCTTCTCTCCGCTCGCCGGCCTGGAGCTTTCGATTGGGCTTTGTGCTTTTGACCATGTCACAGGGAGATCTCACCACGACGGCTGAACGAAGGCAATTGGACCAAGGTATGAACGCAACGCAAGTTTGGTCCGAAGGTGTTTTCGTCTCAAAACCGTCCGCGATTGCTCCCGGTTGACGGGCCATCCGGCCAGAATCGAGGCCAAGCGACGAGATCACTTTCTACCAGCCGATTTCCCATTACCAATCCGCCTATCGGAGAGTGCATTGGAGATTTGGCACTCGTCCAGACGCATCCCCCCAGAAGTGCGTTAGATTTACTTGCCAAGAATCAGGGGCACATAGCTTCGGGCGTCTTGCAGCAATTGCTCGCGCGCAATACCGGCCTTGGCGCGAAGCTGCAAACCCTGCATCAAGTCAACGAGCGCACGGCCTCGCACCTTGGCACAGGGTGTGCGAGTTAGGCGCCCCGCCTTCATCTCCTGCTCGCGAAAATATCAGCGGATGTGGTGAGGCCCTTCGCGACATACTAACGGATCTCCGTTACTCGCTCCGACTGTCCCAGCGCCGCGGCAGGAGCACCAAGTCGGCCGCTTCCTTGGCATCCCTGAGAAGCGTCTTGCGCGGCGTGCCTATCCGCGCACGCATAGTCAGGCCACGAGCAAAATCCGTGACTTGGATCGCGCGCACGGCTACCGGAAAGTCAGGCGGGATGTCTCCCGCGCTGATCCCGTCCCGGAAACGGCGCTCCACCAGCGACGCGCCGCCCGCGACCGCGCTCTGCAGGAACCGCTGAACCTCAGCGTCGTTCACAAGCGGCGCGACGCACATCATAAGGCAGCCCCGGGCAGACCCTTTCTCGGTCGCACTTTCGACGGCGTACCTCAGAAAGTTCGCGATCGAGTCGCGAAGACTCTGTGGCGTGAGGAGTGCCTTCGCGGCTGATCCGCCCTTCCGTTCTGCGTACGCCCTAAGGACGCGCAAGAATATCGCCCGCTTGTCCCCAAAGACGGCATACAGGCTCGGCCTTCCCACGCCCATCCCAGCGACGAGATCGTCAATCGTGACGCCGTCGTAGCCTTTCGACCAGAACACCTGAGTCGCCTTTTCCAGCGCCCCCGTCTCGTCGAAGCTGCGAGGCCGTCCACGCGGCTTAGGGGTATTCTGAACCATTCAGTTACAAACTCCTTGACCATGACCACCTCACCATTATATAACTGAATAGTTCGAAATTATCAAGCGCCTCGGTCTGGCGGGGTTACGACTCGACCTTCATCACGGAGCTCCATGGAACACAATTATGGAACATAAGATCGCCCTCGTCACCGGCGCCACTTCCGGGCTCGGTCAGGCGGCCGCCCGACTTCTTGCCGAAGAGGGCTGGCGCGAGATCATCGGCACCGGGCGCAGCCTGGCCGGGTCCCAGAAAGCGGCCGCTCAACTCGCCGCTGAGCACAAAACAGTGACCTTCACGCCGATGGCGCTCGATCTGGACAAGCCGTCCAGCGTTCAGTCGTCCGTTGCCGAGCTCGTCAAGCGCGGCCAGCCGATCGATTTCCTGCTGCTCAATGCAGGGTTGGTTCCCTTTAAGAAGCGCGCTGTCACGGCGACGGGCGTCGAGTCTTCTCAGGCCCCGCTTATCGGGCATCATCAACTGACGGTTGGGTTGCTCAATGCCAACTTGCTGAGTCCCGAGGCGCGGATCGTTATCGCAGGTGCAGAACCTGCCCGCGGGGGCGTACCCATGTTCAAATACACCGACTTGCCAGCCTTCGCGGCCAAACGATTTCAGGGTAATCGAACCGCCGCTGTTGAAGCGCTGATACGCAACGGGCCGAACGTGAAGTACGTGCCCAACAATGCGTATGCGGACGCGAAGCTCATCGTCGCTTGGTGGACCGCGGCGCTGGCCCGCCGGCTGCCCTCCGGCATGGCCGTGTACGCCGTGTCGCCCGGTGGCGCGACCGGCACCAACGTGGTGCGAAGCGCTGGCTGGGCTTTGAAGCATATCTTTATCCCGATTGTGAACCTCATTCCCGGTATGAATCAGACGCCCGAGACTGCGGCCAGCCGGTATATCCAGGCATCAAAGTTCGGAACCGATCTCTCGGGGCAATTCTTCGCCTCGGCCAAAGGGAAGTTCTCTGGCCCAATTGAGGTGCAGCGCCAACCGCACCTCCATGATCGCGACAACCAGGAAGCCGCGTGGCAGGCCGTCGTCAAGGTCTCTGGCGTCGATTTACCGACCGTCAAACCCGCGTCACCGTCGGGTCCGTCGATAAAAAACGGCCCGTAGACGCAGAAAATTTGTCGTCTTCCGCAGCAACGTGAGAGCGGTGTTCTGAAAGAGAGCCTGATCGCGGCTTGGACTGATTCCGGTAATCCGAATCAGCAGGCGGTCGCGGAGGCTACGTATCGTCAACGCGGGTCTTACCACATTTTGAAATAAATAGTTCACAAATGCCTTGACCACAGCCTGGGCGCGCCTGATTATCGTACTTAACAGTTCTAAATTAACAAAGCAAACCTAACCTCTTAAAGGAGAATACACATGGAACGGTACGAAGGTAAAAAGGTGGTGATTATCGGCGGCACGAGCGGCATGGGGCTTGCGACGGCGAAGATGCTCATCGATGGGGGCGCGCGTGTACTGGTGACGGGTCTCTCGAAGGCCGGCCTGGATTCGGCCCAGAAGGAGATTGGCCAGCACGCCATCGTCGCTGCGAGCGACGCGCGTTCGTTGACGGACATCGAAGCCCTCGCCTCTCGCGTGAAGTCCGAATTCGACACCTTCGACCTGCTCTCCGTCAGCGCCGGCTTCAGCATTCCAACGCCTCTCGAGAACGTGACCTCGGCCATCTACGACGAGATGTTCAACCTGAACGCCAAGGGACCGTTTTTCGCGGTCCAGAAGCTCGCGCCGCTGATCAACCGGGGCGGCGCTGTCGTCCTCACGACCTCCGTCGCCAACGTCAAGGGATTGCCCGGCCAGGCCGCATATGGAGCCGCCAAAGCTGCGCTGCGATCATTCGCTCGGACGCTCGCCGTCGAGTTGCTTCCTCGGGAAATTCGCGTCAACGCGGTAACGCCCGGTCCCATCGACACGCCGATCCTCGGCAAAGTGTTCGCCGATAAAGACGCGGCCGCGCAGATCAGGGAGAAGATGACCGGCATGATCCCGATGAAACGCTGGGGGAAGTCGGAAGAAATCGCGAAGGCCGTCCTGTTCCTTGGGTTCGACGCGACCTACACGAACGGCGCCGAACTTCCGGTCGACGGAGGATGGTCTCAACTCTAAGGTGTGGACGATCCGGGAGGGTAAGCCGGCATCGAGAACGGTCTTAAGTGACTCGCATACCCTTGCGCAATTGATGCAATAGCGCGCTCTCCCAAGAGGAAACATCGTGTTCGGCGCGACCATTACGACCGGCGCGGAACTCCCACGGGAGGGCACAGAATGAGCCACACCTCAGAGGATTACTGCCGCTCCTGTACAGCAACCGATGAGTATCGGCGCGGAGATGCAGGCCGGTAAAGGGAGGACTAAGAAGATGCACAACCTAGTAGTGAGCTCTTTGGCGGTTGCCTATCTCGCAGCGAATACATACGCCATCGTGAAGGTAGGAGTGTTTGAGTTAGCCCGTTCGCGCAAGCATCTCCTACTCTATGGCGTTCCATTCATATTGTGGGGCTCTGTCATTCTGATAGGATGCAAGCTCATGGAGATTATGCGCCGATTCGATGAATGGGCTGCCTGACCAGGCGTTCCCAACTGAAGAAAACAGGCCAAATGCACCCGTCGAGCAAGGGTTTTGAGCCAGCATTAGACATCAGTCCTGAAAAAGCGCAAGCATCAAGGATTTTGTGTCAAGCCGAGCCGACTTGCCGGTAGCAATCCGCCTGCTGCGCTAAGGCAAGTCGAACACGATACGTGACTTCCCGTCATCGTCCCAGGTCTCTTCGACCTCAGCTAATGGAACTACTTTCGTCTTGATGCGGAGCCTTGCCGGTACGAAGGCGTCAAAGACGCTCGTGATCGACGCCAGCAATCTGGGGAAGGGAATGCTCTTAATGCCACTGCCCATCAAGACGATCGCGGAGGAGCGGAGCGCCGCTCCCGCAAGGTCAATGTCACCGCCGCTCGCGCCTCCGACGTGGACAAACCGGACAGGGGTGGCGTCGTCGACCGCCTTGGCAATAGCGACAATGACCGTTTCAGCGCTTTTTCCCCACAAGTAATCGACAACGACGTTGATCCGCGTCGCGAACTGTTCTTTTAGCGCCGCTTCATACCGCTTGATGCCCTGCGGGTTGGATAGATCGAGGTCAAATGGAATGATCACGTCAGCACCGAGGCCTCGAACTTCTTCTAGCGCCTTTACGTCACGCCCTGTGGCGATGACCTTGGACGCTCCCAAGTGTTTGGCGATTTGGACCGCGAGCCGCCCGGCGGTGCCGGTTGCACCGTTAATGAGCACTTTCTCACCCGCCTGAAAATGAGCCCGTTCCATCAAGGCGGCCCAAGCCGACATCCCCGGATTCGCGATCGCGGCTGCCGTTACGTCGTCGATCCCTGAGGGCAAGTCGATACACCGCCTCGACCGTACCACCGTCATCTCGGCCATCGCTCCATTTGGCGCCTCGGGTAGTACAAAGTAGACTCGGCGTCCGTCTTGCGTTGTGCCAACACCATCTGCTCCGGCAACTGCAGGAAATATCCCATCCGCGCTGTAGTGCGCTCCGGATGCGCGGCCTTTGGTGAAGTGGCTGAGCGCCGCGGCTCGAACCGAAATCAGTTCCTCCCCTTTTTTGGCTAGTGGCTCCGGGAAGTCTGTGTATTGAGGTTTCTGACCCGGCTCGTTGACAACCGCTGCTTTCATATAGTCCCTCTCTTTCTGTGTCCTGCTGTTCTTTGGAACCAGCGAACTCTAACGACGTTAGATTTACTCTAACACGGGTAGATTTAATCGGCAAGTGTTGGTACTCTACTGATATGAAGGTGAATCGGGAAATTGTCGTCGAAGCCGGGTTGAACCTGCTGAATGAGGTTGGACTGGAGCAACTGACTCTGCGCAGACTGGCGAAGGACTTGAAGATTCAAGCGCCAACGCTCTATTGGCATTTCAAGAGCAAAGAGGAACTGATTGACGCTATAGCAACTCTGGTGTTGGCCAAGGGCGCTCCCAGTCTCGTGCCCTCGAAGACTGCCAGTGACTGGAAGATCTGGGTCAATGCCTATGGTATGGGACTACGCCAAACGTTGCTCAAGTATAGAGACGGCGCCCGCGTGGTTGCGGGTTCGCGACTCACCGATACCGTCTACATGGAGACTGCCGAGCGCATGGGAAGGCGCCTGGTCGAAGCCGGGTTTTCGGTTCGACAGGCGGTTGTGCTGCTCAGCAGCGTATACACATTCACCATCAGCTTCGTTATTGAGGAGCAGGCTGTGTTTCCTGTGGAAGGCAAACGCTCTCCTGCGTATGACCTTCAAAAGCGAAATGCCAAACTAGACCCGAGGAAATTCCCTATCCTGCGGCAGAGCGGTGCGATCCTTTTCGATCGCTTTGAGCAACGGTATAAAGACAGCCTGGGCCTGATTGTCGGAGGCGCGTCATTTCCCAAGATATGAATAATAGCCGGCCAATGCCACATCGCTCACCTCGACATAATTTGGTAACGAGAAACGGGCTTCGGGGACACCCATCGATGATCTCCTCGAAGCTGACATGAACTAAGCCGCTTTGCGGCGGACGCATTCGCGTGTTGCTGAGCCAACGGTCGAGGTGATCTGAGCTAGGTTGTCGCAGAGGAGGAAATCTTTGTGACACACTTACGCCAGATCATGCTGGAGGAGTTGCGACGCCGTAACTTCGCCACGACCACGATTGAGTCATATATCCACGGAGTTGAGCACTTCAGCCAGTACTTCCATCGTCCGCCCGATCAGCTCGGTCCCGAACACATCCGCCAGTACCAGGCGATGCTTTTCACGGAGTTGAAGCTCAGCCCGAACACCGTGATCGTGCGCTTGGCCGCCTTACGCTTCTTCTATATTCACGTGTTAAAGAGAAACTGGAGCATTGCGGAGACGCCTTACCCGAAGAAGGAGCTGCACTTGCCGCAGGTGCTGAGCCAGGAAGAAGTCGCACGTCTGATCGACGCGGCAGAGTTTCCCTTTCATCGCATCCTGTTGATGACGCTGTATGCCACCGGCGCACGTCGCGCAGAAGTGGCGCACCTGAAGATCAGCGATATCGACAGTCGGCGCATGGTCATTCATATTCGGGGAGGCAAGGGCCGCAAGGACCGCGATGTCATGCTCAGCCCGAAGCTGCTCGATGCTCTGCGCATCTACTGGCGCGGGCTGAAACGCAAGCCCACCGATTGGCTGTTTCCCGGCAACCGATCGCATACGGCGAGTCATCCGGTCTCCACCAAGGTTCTCTGGAACGCCTGTCAGCAGGCCGCCGAAGGCGCCGGTCTTGAGCACAAGCGGATCCATCCCCATACTCTGCGCCACTGCTTTGCCACGCACCTGCTCGAAGCCGGTGCTGACCTGAGAACCATCCAGATGCTGCTGGGGCATCGCGATCTGGAGGAAACGACGATCTATCTGCATCTGTCCCGGCGCCATCTCAGTGCCACCGGCAGTCCGCTGGATGCACTCACGATCCGAGGAGAAGGAGAGCAGACGCAGAACGCATGAAGCGGCCACCTCTGGAGGTGGCCGACATCGTTCGCTGTGCAGGACAGTCCTTCATTGAACGCAGTCGCAAGTGGATTAACGGCCAACACGAAAAGGTGTTGCTCGCCATCACACGCTGCCGTACCGCAGCGCTGGGTGGACATCGCGATCAGTGCTCAGATTGCGGACATACTGCCATCTCGTACAACTCGTGTCGCAACCGGCATTGTCCACGATGCCAGGGCAACGCCCGCCAGCGCTGGCTGCAGGCGCGGCAATGGGAGTTGCTGCCCGCCAGCTACGTGCACGTCGTCTTCACCCTGCCACGGGAACTGGCTCCGCTGGCATTGCAGAATAAACGCCTGATCTACAACCTGCTGTTTCACACCAGCGCTGCAACTCTGCAGGAGATCGCTCGCGATCCCCGGCACCTTGGAGCAGAGATTGGCTTCTTCAGTGTGCTCCACACCTGGGACCAGCGACTGCAGCATCATCCCCATGTTCACTGTGTGCTGGCCGCTGGCGGCCTCGCCCCGAATCACTCCCGCTGGATATCCACGCGCCGTTCCTTCTTCCTGCCCGTC
Organism: uncultured Acidobacteriaceae bacterium; assembly: GCA_963838015.1. Classification (GTDB taxonomy): domain Bacteria; phylum Acidobacteriota; class Terriglobia; order Terriglobales; family Acidobacteriaceae; genus Sulfotelmatobacter. The sequence continues at coordinate 15,138 of CAWIPG010000007.1, forward strand.
AAAGTGCTCAGCCGTGTCTTTCGCGGCAAGTTTGTTGCCGGACTCAAGACCGCCTTTCAGACCGGCGCACTCCAGTTCCACGGACATCTCTTACCGCTTGCGGAACCCGGCGCCTTTGCCTCGTGGCTGCGGGTACTGTTCCGTCACGACTGGGTCGTCTATTCCAAACGGCCTTTGGGCGGGCCAGAACATGTGTTGCGCTATCTTGGCGCTTACACCCATCGCGTCGCCATTTCCAACAGCAGGTTGGTTGCTTTCTCCGAGGGCAACGTCACCTTCCGTTGGCGAGACTCCGCTCATGGCAACAAAAAGCGACTGATGACTCTGCCCGTCGATGAGTTCCTACGCCGCTTCCTCCTGCACCTGCTGCCGCGCGGCTTCATGCGCATCCGCAACTTCGGCTTCCTCGCCAACCGGCGGCGAGCAGAACTCCTTCCGCTTTGTTTCCGATTGCTCCAGCCATCCGATCAGCCGACAGTATGTGCCGCTTCGCCGACCACGCTCCCCGCTCACTCAACATGGAACTGTCCGCTCTGCGGCGGAGCCATGCAGGTTGTCGAGCGCCTCTCCGCCGCTCAACTCCTCCTGCGATCTCCGCCTCATCTCATCCGGTGCGCCGCTTGAATCAACATCTCCGGCCTCGAATCTCACTCGTGCTTCAGCGCGCACACTGGTTCTGTGTCTCGCATTTGTCAGAATGCAGTATGGTGGTGCGCTCCAGACTCTCCGATGCGCTTCCCCATGACCATTCTCTCTGCCATCAGCAACTGAAACCAAAGCGCACCGACAGCAACGGCAAACTCACAAACGATCAAGACCGCCCCATCCAGATACAAATCCCATAGTCCCGCGGGGCGGCTTCCTTCAAGTCGCTGTATCTGAAGCGCCCCTCCACAGCGTCTCAACTCCCGCTCTTCGCTCGGGGGCGCTTCAGATACAGCACTAAGACTTCTGGACCTGAATAACTTCTGGTTGACCCGTCACCCGCCCGCAATCCGCCGTTGGGCCATCTGGAATTCTCACAGATTGCATCGCGGATCTAACACTCAGCGCCGCATGTCTTTCCTGCTGCTATCAGCAAGTGCGTTGCGGCCCATGGTCATCACGTCCGGCAGTTGTGGCGAAGTTGCGAAAGCAGGCAGATAAACCCAACTGCGATTCGGAGCGAAAGGGTCGGCGGCAACGAGGGGCTGACGCCGAGAATGATCCGGACCGTTGCGCCGCAGCATTCGACGCTATAGTATTATGATTCCACTATAGAATCGGTTGTGAAGAGAGGTTACGTGTCGAAAAAAGAGAAGACTCGCGGGATCTTGAGTTTGAGCGAGATTGGCCGCCGTGTGCGGGACGAACGAATTCGGCGAGGATTTTCCCTGGAACAATTGAGTCAGCGATCACGGGTGAGCCGCAGCATGATTTCCGCCATCGAACGAGGAGCCAAGGCGCCCACTGTCGTCGTCCTCCACCGCATCGCGACCGGTCTTGACACAAGCCTCTCCCGCCTTGTCGAAGAAGAGACCAGCGCGCGAGTAATTGTTCTGCGCCACAGCCGGCAAAAGGTGGTGAGGGCAGCGGCAGGTTGGGAACGGCGAATCCTGTCCCCCGTCTTACCAGGAATTGAATTCGAATTCATGCGCATCACGGTTGGCCCGCTGGTAAATGCCCCCATGTTCCTCCCTCACGCCCATGGCTCCCGCGAGTACGTGGCCGTGGAGAAAGGCACGCTGCTGTTCACGCTCGATGGCGAACCACATACTCTAAAGGCTGGTGACAGCATGTACTTTGATGGTGACTGCATGCATGGATTTCGAAACCCGAGTCGCGTTCCCTGCGTGTACTACCTGGCAATGGACGTCTCGGGTGACGCCGCCGGAACCAACCATCGTCCAGCTCCGCCGGAGGTTGAGTCCGCGAGCGAGATGCATGCGAGCAAACGCGAAGTGGGTTCTGCGAGCACCAAAATGCCGCGCCGTCGCCAAGTGCAGGAGGTGGTCCTGGATGAGTGAATCCCTCGCGGGAGGAAGCGACACAAACTCAACCTGGGATTCTAGCATCATGATCGTTGACTCAATCGTTCCAGCAACAATCCGCATTTCCTCTTCAAGCACACGACTCTCCTAGCTCGCTCAGCCTCAGGGCCTCCGCGGGCACAAGCCTTTTGCGACACTTGACTGCGTCGCCTCCATTTTTGTCGTTGTATTCTATAATGGAAATATGGCACTATAGTGCCAACTCAGCGAAACGTAGTTGAGTGAAGATGTCTGCATTCGGCGTTACGAGCAGTACAAGTTGTTCAGATTGACGTAAAGGAGTTTCACATGAAGAAGATTCTGACTAAGTACGGATCGCTCGCGCTGGCGGTCGCTCTGATGGTGCCGTTGGCGCAGGCGCAGTCGACAAAAATCCAGGCGGCCTTCGGAGACGATGCCGGAACGCTTTCCAAGAAATTCACCGGCCTCGCGCGCGTGATGGCAGGCAAGTACGACTGGAAGCCCGGCCAGGGCGTTCGCTCCGTCGCCGACGTGTTCAACCTGATCGTTGAAGAGAATGGCCTGCTTGCCGATGCTCTCTCGGGCACACCGAATACGGGGGCAAAGCCCGCGCCCATTACCGATCCGGGAAAAATGCAAGACGCGCTGAAGGCTTCTTACGCCAATCTACAAAAAGCGATCACGGGACTGTCCGACAACGACCTGCAGACACACGTGAAACTGTTCGGAGAAGACATGACGAAGCAGGACGCGGTGATGCTGATTCTCGAAGATCAACACGAGCATCTGGGGCAGTCGATCGCGTACGCGCGCACCAACAGCGTGGTTCCGCCCTGGTCTAAGTAGGGGCGCCGCGGGGTGATCTGGCCGCCGCCGATGCCCGGCTGCCTTCTGACTCTGCGGGCAACGAAGGTCAACCGGATGATTGCCCTTCGGAAACCATGAACTCGGCCGGCATCAATTCAACGCTCTTGCAATAGAAAAGGGAGGAACCATGACACTCAACCGCTGGAAAGCTAAACTCTGGAAATTTAACGGATGGTCTGTTTGCGGCATCGCTCTGCTCACCTTTGCCGCTGGATCGCTCACTACTGCCCGCTGGATGCACGTGGATCGAGTGAGCGCCGCCAGCGATCGCGTCTTCGAGCTTCGTGTTTATCACGCCATGCCGGACAAACTGCCGGCGCTGGAGTCTAACTTTCGCAACACATGGTCCAAGCTGCTCGCCAAACACGATCTGAAGGTTGTAGGTTACTGGGTGCCCGAGGGGGCGCCCGCTTGGGACAACACATTCATCTACCTCGTGGCTCATTCCAGCCGGGAGGAAGCGAAAAAGAACTGGGATGCGATGCGGGCCGACCCCGCAACTCAAGAGCTGCTCAAATCCGAGCAGGCCGACAAACTGCTTGAGAAAGTTGACTCGACTTACATGCGACCGGAGGATTTCTCGCCGATGAAGTAGTCTCTCATTTCGCGAAAGGAAAATGCCATATGAATAAAAAGAGAATGGGCGCAGTATTCGTTGCACTTCTTATGTGGGGTTTGGCCTCTCAAGTGTCAGCGCAGGACGGGGAACCCAAATTCAACTCCAATGCCGATGACCTCGCGAAGATTCGCGGCGTATTGGAGGAGTACCGTCAGGATATTATTCGCAAGGACGGCTACGCCATAACCAAGCTCGTGCTGAACCACAATGTGCTCTTTCACCACATCAACACCCAGGACGAGATTGATAGGGCCCGCAAACTTAACGCTCAATTCGATGGGATTGGCCCGAGCCATCTCGATGAACTTGTGGAAATCTTCGCTACGTCGAAAGACAAGCTCGAAGGGAAATTGCAGAACATTGAGATTCGCCAGGACGGTCCTTTGGGGATGGTGACATTTAACTACGATTTTTACGTCAACGACAAGCTTACCAATTCAGGCCTCGAGCACTGGCAGTTGTGCAAAATTGATGGGCAGTGGAAGATCTTGTCCGTTACCTGGACGAGCTATCATCGCAGCTGACAGACAACAGCGCTCCAGAGAACAAGGCGAGCTTATGCCTGGTGAATTCGCTTGCACATTTAAAGGATTGGGGAGCCAATGCCTGTTCTTCAGTATGTCCATCTCGATGTTTTTGCGGATCAGCCATTCACGGGCACCCAGTTGGCCGTGTTCCTCGATGCCGCAGGAATTGACGAAAAGCGGATGCAGCGGATCGCGAATGAATTGGCTTTGCCTGAGACCACGTTCGTATTGCCTCCCGAGGCTGCCGGGACCGACGTGCGCGTCCGCATTTTCACGCCGTCCCTGGAGCTGCCCATGGCTGGGTCTCCGACAGTCGGAACGACCTTCGCGCTCGCCGGAGCGGGACGGCTGCGTGCAGGCGCCGATAAGACAGTGCTTGGCCTGGGTATCGGACCAACGACCGTGGGGCTCGAGTGGGGGCCGGGCGCGCTACGCTTTGCCTGGATGACGCAACCGCTTCCCACCTTGGGGCCCGTCATCGCCGACACCGTCGCGGTTGCCGCCGCAATTGGCGTTCAACCAAGCGACCTTGCCGGGGGGCATTTGCCGGTAGAGATCGCTTCTTCTGGCGTCCTGTTTGTGTACGTTCCGCTAAAGTCGCGCGCGGCGGTCGATGCGGCATCCCTTGATCGTGCGAGGCTGTGCGCATTACTCCGCGCGGTGAACCTCGAAGAGCACCCTGTTTTCGTATTCTCGCCTCAGCCGGCCAATGATGATGCCACGGTGTACAGTCGAATGTTCGCGCCCGGCTTCGGCATTCCGGAGGATCCCGCCACCGGTGCCGCGAGTGGACCGCTGGGCGCATATCTGCTCCAACATAACGTCGTGTCATCTGACACGGCCTCGCGGCTCGTGAGCCTGCAAGGCGTCCGGATGGGCCGCCCAAGCCGTATTCCCATAGCGCTCTCAAGCCGTGGCGGAGTTCTCGAAGAGGTTCGGGTCGGCGGCGAGGCGGTGATCGTCGGCGAGGGAACGATCCGTACATAGCTGGCAAGCACACGCTGATACTCGAACCCGGTAAGAGCACTGACTTCACGTTGGCGTCCGGCGACGAGGTTGTAGTGAAGACACGCACCAAGCACTACGACGAGGGCCAGGTGTTGGTGCACGTGAACGAGGATATTGAAGGGCACAACATCGCCATCGAGTAGCTGCTTCATAACCAAAAAGACGATGGTAATGGCTCCTAAGCCAACTTTAAGGAGAAGGCAATGTCAATCTATAAACAACTCAATGATCTCAACATTACGCTTCCTGAGTTGACGCCACCGGTGGCTGCGTTTGTGCCCTACCTGCGGACCGGCAATCTCATTTTCCTGTCTGGACATATTGCCAAGATTGACGGGAAGCCATGGGTCGGCCAACTCGGGGTAGATGTAACGACTGGTCAGGGTAGACAGGCTGCTCGTGCCTTAGCCATCGATTTGTTAGGCACACTGGATGCGGCTGTCGGCGATCTTGACCAGATCAAGCGCATTGTGAAGCTGATGGTTTTGGTGAACAGCGCTCCCACATTTACGGAGCAGCACTTGGTAGCCAATGGTGCTTCCGAACTCCTCGCCGAAGTATTTGGCGAAAAAGGAATGCACGCGCGTAGCGCCGTCGGGGTCGCTCAGCTGCCTTTTGGCTCTTGCGTAGAAATTGAACTGATAGCCGAGGTAAGTGAGTGATGGCTGAGACAAAGTCTTGCCGCCATTCGGTAGTTCGGCCAAACAATTGACCGCATTGTTTTTGCATTGGATACGAAATTCTGAATAGTCACAAGGGAAGACAAATGATTGACTTCGGTTTGGGAAGGTTGCGGCTCTGGAGCGCGGCTGCAGCCTGTGCAGGCCTATTCATGACGCAGGCGGCGACACGATCGAGATCGAAGGTGTTGGCCGACTGCGCAATTCCGTGGCCGTTCGATCGCACCGCGATGTCAGGAGAATTTCCATGACGCCGGAAATCATGCGCCAATATCTGGCCGCGCACGCGCCGGAGATCGAGGTCGTCGAGCTGCCTGAGGCGCATACGACCGATTACATTTCGCGCGAGTGGAAAGTCCTACCCGCTCAGGTCGCCAAGACGCTGACATTGCGCGTCGGTGAGGACGCGATCATCGTCGTGACCTGCGGTGACTCGCGGCTCGACAACCGCAAAGTCAAGGAGGAACTGGGCGGCAAAGGCCATATGATGCCGGGATCCGAGGCCTCTGAGATTACAGGTCATCCAGTGGGCGCAATCACGCCGCTCTGCCTCGCTTCCGTACGGCCCGTATTCTTCGACATTCGACTAAAGCGTTTCGAGGAGGTCGTGACCGCTGGGGGCTCGACCCACGCAGCTATCCGAATCCCGCTCACTCGATTTGCCCAGCTCACCGGCGCCACGTGGGTCGATATCTGCAAAGAGATGTAAGCCATTGGTGACGGGGCTCCAACAACAGTTCAATTGCACTGTAGTTTGCCAACTATGAAATTCTTGTCAACGTCTAACACATGAGGCCAATCGGCAAAGCGAGGCAGTGGAGGCAACATGAACAGATCAGTGCGTAGAGTGATGGTGGGCGTTGCCGGCTTGGCGGTGCTCGGGATGACCGCAATGCCGGCCGGCGCGCGGGCGCACACGCCTGCCCCCGGAACGTCGTTCCGTGACTGTTCGAATGGTTGCCCCGAAATGGTGGTGGTGCAGCGGGGCAGGTTCACTATGGGGGCGCCGGCGGGGGAAGAAGCGCGCGAGAATCTACCCAATCAAGTTCGCGGACGCTCGGTACCGCAGCATTTGATCACGATCCGACACAAGCTCGCAATTGCCAAGTTTGACGTGACGCGAGATGAGTACGCTCAGTTTGTGGCGGCGACAAATCGGCCGGACCCCGATAGCTGCGTTACGAATAATGCGTCCGGAACCGGCTTCATTGCTACGAACGGCAATTGGCATTCTCCAGGGTTTCCGCAGACCGGAAGAGACCCCGTTGTCTGTGTGAGTTGGGACGATGCGCAGGCCTATGTGGCTTGGCTGAGCGCAAAGACAGGGCACGTCTACCGCTTACCAACGGAGGCTGAGTGGGAATACGCGGCGCGCGCGGGAACGACGACGGCGCGTTACGGTAGCGATAAACCGGCGGAGCTCTGCAGCTACAGCAATGTTGGTGATCTGGATTATAGTGAGCAGCATCCTGGCGATAGCGGGGTGAATCGAGCGTGCCGCGACGGGTATGCATTCACGTCGCCGGTTGGAAGTTTTCCGCCGAACCAATTCGGCCTCTACGATATGCTTGGCAATGTCATGGATTGGACTGAAGATTGCTGGAACGCCAACTATAGCGGCGCGCCTACTGATGGCACGGCGTGGCAGTCTGGAGACTGTGGTCGGCGCGTTGTGCGTGGCGGTTCCTTTGACGCTGATCTCAGCGTCGTCCGCTCGGCTAACCGCCGCGGGATCCGCACGTCCATTCGGATCACCACCTTCGGGTTCCGCGTGGCCAGAACACTCTAGAACCTATCTCACAATTGTTAAGCAGCATGCATAGGGCTGCAAGTTGCACAATTTCGCTACTAATACCGCGAGGGCCAATCATGGACGCAATGAGATTCGGCTTCAGACTCGTGAGCACTACCGCATTTGTGCTATTGGCCGCAATCACTGGTGCGCCGATGGTGGTGACGTTTGTGCTGGACATCGCTGCCACGTTTGAATTCCGGTTTTGCCCTGTGAACGGATCCGTGGCAACAGTATTTTGACGGCCAACACTGACCGCTTGTCTCATGTCGGACACCGCATGTCACCTTTCCTGCGAACACCGGTTCTTCGCGGCATATGTTCAGGGAGCAGGAGCATCGCGAAGAACAGCGGCAGTAGCATGAACAGATCAGTGAGTAGAGTGATGGTGGGCGTTGCCGACTTGGCGGTGCAGGGGAGGGCAAAGGTCATGAGCGCAACAATCGGTGATGAACTACCGGCGCATCCATTCTTCCTGGCAACACTGTTTGTGCCTCAATCCAGATCGCTGCCAGAAAGGCCTCATCCTATTGTCACGGCTTTTCTAAGAGCTGGGCAGAGGAACGTAACCAAGCACGACAGAGTGTGAAGTCGTGGAGGTGTAGTCCGGGATCGTACCTCGCGGATGAGAGCAAGGTTGCAGGAGGGCGCATGAGAACCCTAATCGTGGGTATTGGAGCACTGGGCGGACTGATTTCCGCCCGACTGCGGGCGGCCGGATCACCCGTTTGGCTGGCGACCCGGAACGCCGAATCGGCAGCGAGGCTGAGGGTATCCGGGCTACGGGTGACTGGTGTGGGAGGCGCAGTGTCGGTCGAGACCGTGGAGGTCGCCCCCTTAGACGGGTATCTTACCGGCAGCAGGTTTGATCTGATCGTTCTGGCTACCAAAGCTCACGACGCCATCGAGGTGGCGTCAAAGTTGTCTGGGCTGCTCGAACCGGATGGCACCCTGCTGCCGATCCAGAACGGCGGTGTGCCCCAGATGCTCGGGGACCGGCTCGGGGAATGCGTGCTGGGAGGTCTGTCCAATCTTGGCGCGACCATGACTGAACCGGGTATTTACGAGCAGCGCAACGCGGGTCATCTACTGATCGGTGAACTTGCTGGTGGCGAAAGCGAGCGGGGGGAGCGAGTTCGTCAATGGCTTGGCCGCGCGCTGGATGTAAGGATCACGCCAAATCTTTGGGGGGCTGTCTGGTCGAAGCTCCTGCTGAACTGCTCGGTTACCACGCTCGGGGCAGTCGCGGGCGGGACGATGCGCGAGTACATCACCTCGTCACAGGGTCGCGAGGTCTTCGAGCAAGCCTATGACGAGGCCCTGTCGGTGGCCCTGGCCAGCGGTGCACGACCGGAACGGATGATCGTCGAGCCGATTCCGCCAGCCCGGTCTGGGCGCAGCATCCCGAGCGCAGAGTACGCTGCCTGGCTTGATCAGATACTCAAAGGCTACGGTGATGTCAGATCCTCAATGCTGCAGGATATCGAGCGCGGGCGCATTACCGAGATCGACTTCATCAACGGATACGTCGTAAGCATCGCTCCGCAATTCAACGTTCCCACTCCCGTAAACGCCGCGATCGTGGAGACGGTCCATGCGATCACGCGCGGGGAGTTGGCTCCGGGCCCGTCGCTGCTGGAACAAATCCTGCAAGCGAGCCAATAAGCAATCGGGGAGACTGTGATCTTGCGGCTATTCAGGAATGTGAGTTCCGACTAAGAATCCAAACAAGGCAAACCAAGAAGCTCGAATCGATCAATATCTCCTTACGCAAACTCGGACGTGTGTGCTCGCGAGCGAATGGCTTCGTATTTTCGGCCCGATATGCCTGGACCTTTTTCAGGAAATGATCGGGGGCTTGGGACCACAAAGAGAGCTCCCGCCGCACCGCACCGAGTAGTCGCGTTCTAGCCGGAAGGGAACTAGATCTGTTCCGCTCCTGCATTTTTCAGCTCCGCAGTACACCAGAAACGCGCCGGCACTCGGCCTGGATATCTTCGTCCGTAGCAGCAACCAATGAAAGCGTTAGCATCTACTGTGGCAGCGTGCCTGGTAGTGGTGATGCATGGTTAAAGTTTCTCGAGGATTCTTTCGCGCTGGGTCACAGGGCAAGGGCTATCTTGACAACTCCGAACATGTTGCAGAACGCGCATCTAATCGTCCCGCCTGTGTAGACGTTTGAGAGGACGCGACGGTTCTGGACGGTTTGTCGGCCACCCTGAAGTAATCCAGGCTGGGACATGCGGATCGGTACCGACAAGTCTTAGTGCTGTATCTGAAGCGCCCCCGAGTGAAGATCTATCGTTCCGATGGGCTGTGAAGGGGCGCTTCAGATACAGCGACTTGAAGGAAGCCGCCCCCGGGGGACTATGGGGTTTGTATCTGAATGAGCTGGTCTTGATGGTTGGCGAGGTTGACGTTGCTGTCGGTGCGCTTTGGTTTCAGTTGCTGATGGCAGAGAGAATGGTCATGGGGCGGCGCATCGGAGAGTCTGGAGCGCACCACCATACTGCATTCTGACAAATGCGAGACACAGAACCAGTGTGCGCGCTGAAGCACGAGTGAGATTCGAGGCCGGAGATGTTGATTCAAGCGGCGCACCGGATGAGATGAGGCGGAGATCGCAGGAGGAGTTGAGCGGCGGAGAGGCGCTCGACAACCTGCATGGCTCCGCCGCAGAGCGGACAGTTCCATGTTGAGTGAGCGGGGAGCGTGGTCGGCGAAGCGGCACATACTGTCGGCTGATCGGATGGCTGGAGCAATCGGAAACAAAGCGGAAGGAGTTCTGCTCGCCGCCGGTTGGCGAGGAAGCCGAAGTTGCGGATGCGCATGAAGCCGCGCGGCAGCAGGTGCAGGAGGAAGCGGCGTAGGAACTCATCGACGGGCAGAGTCATCAGTCGCTTTTTGTTGCCATGAGCGGAGTCTCGCCAACGGAAGGTGACGTTGCCCTCGGAGAAAGCAACCAACCTGCTGTTGGAAATGGCGACGCGATGGGTGTAAGCGCCAAGATAGCGCAACACATGTTCTGGCCCGCCCAAAGGCCGTTTGGAATAGACGACCCAGTCGTGACGGAACAGTACCCGCAGCCACGAGGCAAAGGCGCCGGGTTCCGCAAGCGGTAAGAGATGTCCGTGGAACTGGAGTGCGCCGGTCTGAAAGGCGGTCTTGAGTCCGGCAACAAACTTGCCGCGAAAGACACGGCTGAGCACTTTGACGGGCAGGAAGAAGGAACGGCGCGTGGATATCCAGCGGGAGTGATTCGGGGCGAGGCCGCCAGCGGCCAGCACACAGTGAACATGGGGATGATGCTGCAGTCGCTGGTCCCAGGTGTGGAGCACACTGAAGAAGCCAATCTCTGCTCCAAGGTGCCGGGGATCGCGAGCGATCTCCTGCAGAGTTGCAGCGCTGGTGTGAAACAGCAGGTTGTAGATCAGGCGTTTATTCTGCAATGCCAGCGGAGCCAGTTCCCGTGGCAGGGTGAAGACGACGTGCACGTAGCTGGCGGGCAGCAACTCCCATTGCCGCGCCTGCAGCCAGCGCTGGCGGGCGTTGCCCTGGCATCGTGGACAATGCCGGTTGCGACACGAGTTGTACGAGATGGCAGTATGTCCGCAATCTGAGCACTGATCGCGATGTCCACCCAGCGCTGCGGTACGGCAGCGTGTGATGGCGAGCAACACCTTTTCGTGTTGGCCGTTAATCCACTTGCGACTGCGTTCAATGAAGGACTGTCCTGCACAGCGAACGATGTCGGCCACCTCCAGAGGTGGCCGCTTCATGCGTTCTGCGTCTGCTCTCCTTCTCCTCGGATCGTGAGTGCATCCAGCGGACTGCCGGTGGCACTGAGATGGCGCCGGGACAGATGCAGATAGATCGTCGTTTCCTCCAGATCGCGATGCCCCAGCAGCATCTGGATGGTTCTCAGGTCAGCACCGGCTTCGAGCAGGTGCGTGGCAAAGCAGTGGCGCAGAGTATGGGGATGGATCCGCTTGTGCTCAAGACCGGCGCCTTCGGCGGCCTGCTGACAGGCGTTCCAGAGAACCTTGGTGGAGACCGGATGACTCGCCGTATGCGATCGGTTGCCGGGAAACAGCCAATCGGTGGGCTTGCGTTTCAGCCCGCGCCAGTAGATGCGCAGAGCATCGAGCAGCTTCGGGCTGAGCATGACATCGCGGTCCTTGCGGCCCTTGCCTCCCCGAATATGAATGACCATGCGCCGACTGTCGATATCGCTGATCTTCAGGTGCGCCACTTCTGCGCGACGTGCGCCGGTGGCATACAGCGTCATCAACAGGATGCGATGAAAGGGAAACTCTGCCGCGTCGATCAGACGTGCGACTTCTTCCTGGCTCAGCACCTGCGGCAAGTGCAGCTCCTTCTTCGGGTAAGGCGTCTCCGCAATGCTCCAGTTTCTCTTTAACACGTGAATATAGAAGAAGCGTAAGGCGGCCAAGCGCACGATCACGGTGTTCGGGCTGAGCTTCAACTCCGTGAAAAGCATCGCCTGGTACTGGCGGATGTGTTCGGGACCGAGCTGATCGGGCGGACGATGGAAGTACTGGCTGAAGTGCTCAACTCCGTGGATATATGACTCAATCGTGGTCGTGGCGAAGTTACGGCGTCGCAACTCCTCCAGCATGATCTGGCGTAAGTGTGTCACAAAGATTTCCTCCTCTGCGACAACCTAGCTCAGATCACCTCGACCGTTGGCTCAGCAACACGCGAATGCGTCCGCCGCAAAGCGGCTTAGTTCAAGTCGGTTTGTAGGAAGTTTCACACATAGGTAACGATAAACGCGCTTATCGTCATCGACTTTCAGAATCATCGGCAAACCGGAAGGGATTCTGCTTGAGTTAGCGCTCATGCGGGGTTCGCCCCTGCTTCGGCTTTTTAGAATTCTTAAAGAGAAGTTCTTAAGGAAGGGAACCGCATTTATCCGCGCAAACCTGCGACAGAATTCAGCTCCGCCGCTTATACAGCACCGCAAACTCAAATCCCGGATTCGCCGGAAACATCTCCGCCACTTTTCGCAGGCGTTCCGCCAGCGCCGAAGGCGCCAGCAGCGGATAATCCCGCTCCCGCAGATCGTAATAATCCACATCCAGAAAGAGCGATAGCAGATAAATTGAGATCGTGTCGGAGAACGTAGCCTCAAAGTATTCGTTCTTAAAACGCTCTGCCTCCGGACCGCCGGCCAGTGCCAGCTTGCGCGCTTCCCACGCGTCCAGCGACGTTTCTCCGCGCGTCCCTGCCTGCACTTGCTTCCACGCCAGCGCGCTGAACTCCTCGGAAACTCCGGCGGATTCCACCAGGGCGTGGCCCACGTTGATGTAAAACTCAAACGCCACGGAAAACTTGTCGTCCATCAGCCGCGTGGAAATGAACACGCACTGCGAATCGCCCAGATTTAGGTTGCGATGGCACACGGCATTGTCGCTGAGGGTCACATCATAGCGGTCCGCAATCAGGATCTCTTCCCCCTGCGTCACCGTCAGTGGCACAAAATAATAAGCCTTGCGCTTAAGTGCGGAGGCAATCTTGGTGGGAACGGCGGCGATCATCCGCTCAAGATCGCCAGCGCTGATCGAGCTCTCGCCCGCCGCGGCATAGCACACCCCATTCGCCGCCTGCGAAACCGGCGTGGTTCGGACCACATCCGCGGGGCTCCGCGTAATAGCTGGCGCTGCCTGCGACATAATTACTCTTTTATACACCACCAGGCGCGCGCAGAGTGGGCGCCCCGCCCGCTGCCTTTGACTTTGCTCTTGATCTACAAAGCCTTGACCCGCCCACTCCTTAGCCCTAAACTTCCATTCCGAGGCTCTCGCCATCATGACCCGAACCCTAAAGACGTACCCCGCTGCACTGATCCTAACCTTCCTCCTAGTCCCAGCACTCCACGCCACCAGCCCGCGCCTTCTCGCCTATTACCAGTACAGCGACCGATTCAACAATCCTCCTTACGACTCTTCCACCATCCCCTTCAACAAGGTCACACATATCATCCACTCCAACATCGCCCCGTCGTCGAAGGGCGATGGATCGCTTTTCATTCCTAAGGGCTTCCTCCAGCCGAGTCTCATATCCCGCGCGCATGCCGCGGGCGTCAAAGTAGAGCTCTGCGTTAGCGGACCGTCTGTCTTGTTTGTGAAAATCGACGCCGATCCCGCACTGAGCGCTAACTTCGCGCAGAACATTGCCAACTTCGCCATCGCCAACGGCTACAACGGCGTCGACTTCGATTACGAAGTCCCCTTCACGCCCAGGCAGGCCTTTCAATTCACCGAGCTTGTCCGGAACCTTCGCGCTCTTATGCCCGCCGGCCAATACATCATTTCCGCCGCCGTTTCGTCTTCCCCCGGTTCTTGGGGCGTCTACGATTTTGCCCACATGACTCAGCTGCTCGACTTCTACAACGTCATGACCTACGACTTCCACGGTGCCTGGACAAACCACTCCGGACACAACTCGCCATTGTTTCTCAGCCCGCTCGATCCGGGACAGGAAGGCAGCCTCGACACTTCCACGGTACAGTTCCTCTCTCACTTCGGCGTCCCGCCGGAGAAGATCAATTTGGGCACAGCTTTCTATGGCTACTACTTCGATCTCAATCAACTCTGGGAATTCTGCGAGGACGAAAATCTCTGCGGAAATGCCGGCGCGCCCTCCGTTACCTATGCGCAGGTCGAGCAGCTTCTTACCACCGGAAACTGGATTGAAAACTACGACGACCTCGCCGACGCGCCTTATCTGCTGAACCCCAGCGCCAAGATGTTCGGTTTCATCACCTACGACAACCCGGCTTCGACGGCAAGGAAGGTCGACTACGCGCTAAACGTGCGCCATCTGGGCGGCGTCTTCATGTGGGAGCTCTCCCAGGACTACAACGGCCAGACCCAGCCTCTGCTGGATGCCATGCACTCCGCCTTCGTCAGTGCCGCCGCGGCTGCCCCGGCAAAATGACGAATAGTGAGTTAGCTAGATTGTCATCCTGAACGGAGCCGTTTTTCAGGCGTAGTGAAGAGCCTGCCCTGAGCGAAGCCGAAGGGATCTCCTGCTTAACGGGCCCATCGCGTGAACCAAACGGCACCGCCGCCGGCCCTGCCAAAGTCCAGCCGGTTACCTTTGTGCCTCACTCATCGGGGCCATTTTCCTTTCGCCCCGTTTGCCTCACACTGTTTCTGGGTCACAAATGTCATCGATCAAAGTACAAGCCAACCGGCGCCGGCAGGCTCGCACACAGGCAGTGCTGCCGGTTCGCGTGCGAGGCAAGGACGATTCCGGCGCTTTATTTGAAGAGCTAGCGCACACGCTCGACCTCACCTCGACCGGGGCAAAGCTGGGTGCGATTCGCCACAAGCTGCAAGCGCTGGATACGCTGGTTGTTCTATACCGGCAGCGCCGGATCGAATTCACCATCGTGTGGTCGAAGCTGCTGGAGGGAACCCGCGAATACCAGGTTGGGTTGCAGACGATGGCGCAGCAGAACGATCCCTGGGGGCTGAGTCTTTCAAATAGCAGCATGCAACCGGCAGCACAAGTTTCGGCAGCTTCGGGAGCCGCATAAGATTTGGGACGGCATAAATCCCGGGTCGCAGGAATCAAGGAGGGGTTATGAACTACTTTTTAAGCAAGCTCTGGTCCGATGAAGAAGGGCAGGACATTGCGGAATATTCCGTGATGCTGGCCGTTATTCTTGTGATTGTCGTAGGCACGGTCCGCCTGATCGGTTCGAACGCCGGTAACGTCTTCTCGCAGGTCGGCAGCGCGATTCAATAATCCGTACCCTTCCTCCCAGCTCGCGCGAGCTGGGTTTCCAGCATCAATTTCCAGCAAATATTTTGTGGAATATTCGGGCGGGATGCCTACGCTTGCTCGGAGCTCCCGAGCTCTTTAATCTTCAGGGCTTCGTCGAGTTGGTCATCATCAGCGCAAACAGGAGGGGGAGATAAATAACTGTGGCCTGCAATACGTGGCGGGCAAACATTTTGGACCGAGGACTGTTAATCGGCAGCTTGAGAAATGCGAGGCGGGCGCCGAACCAGAAAAGCGCGACTCCAAGAACCACCGCTCCCACCAGATAAATTTTTCCAGCCATGCCAAAGACGCTGGGCAGAACGCTGAGTGGAATCAAAATCAGGGAGTAGACCAAAATGCGCCGCGCTGTAGACCTTCCGTCCTGCTCCACCACGGGCAACATTCGAATTCCGCCGGCTGCGTAATCCTCGCGGTAAAGCCACGCGATAGAAAAAAAGTGCGGGAACTGCCAGACAAAAAGAATGGCAAACAAGATCAGCGTGCCCCACTCCAGATGTCCCCGCGCCGCCGTCCAACCTAAAACTCCCGGCATCGCTCCCGGAAAAGCGCCCACGAAAGTGCAGATCGGCGAGACTTTTTTAAGCGGCGTGTAAGCAGCGAGATAAACGACCGAGGTAAGGAAGGTCAACATTCCGGTCAGCGGATTGGTGAAGACCGAAAGATAAATCGAACCGCCGATGGTCGCGACCAAGCCTGCCGTAGTGGCGTGCAGCAAGCTCATACGGCCTGCTGGCAGAGGACGTTGCGCGGTCCGCCGCATGCGCCCATCCGCTTCGTATTCCATCACTTCATTCAGCGCCGCGGTTCCGCTCGACACCAGGCCGATTCCCAGCAGGGCGTGAAAAAGTCCCCACGAGAGTGAAGAAACGCCGGCTTTCTGCGCCCCAAAGTAGTAGCCGCACCATGTGGTCATTACGATTAGGCTGGTCACCCGCAACTTCATTAACTCGCCGTAGTCGCGGAGGAGCGAAGTCGCCTGCCTGCGAAGTAATACGATTGGTTCAGTGGTCGCGCTCATGGATGATTGGTAGTGCGGTTGTCGTACTGATTCGCTTGGCGTTCTTTGCAACTAACTACTCTACACCTAGAATTGCCAGGATTGCATAGGTACTATCACGGCTTTCGAAAGTCAAGCCAAAACTCCGGAATTGCCTTCAACGAACCCAATTCTAAGATGGGCGACTCCGCCATCCGCGACCGGGAGACCAAGGCTTGGGCGGACTCGGTG
This sequence comes from uncultured Acidobacteriaceae bacterium, assembly GCA_963838015.1. GTDB lineage: Bacteria > Acidobacteriota > Terriglobia > Terriglobales > Acidobacteriaceae > Sulfotelmatobacter. Next base: position 31,668 of record CAWIPG010000007.1, read on the forward strand.
GTCGTCCAAATTTCCTTTCATAAACTAAAGACATCAAGAGACCAATCAGAAAAACACCGAAAGACGTATATTGAGTTTCGTTAAGCCAATTGCGCTCATCGCGGGTCTGATAGACGACAACGCCGTGGACGTTTAGGGGATAAACACGACCCTTCGATGAATTGGGGCTGCGAGGGAGCAAATTTTGATAACGGTACTCTAGCTGTAGAGACCAGATCCATCCGGCGAGACCAATTAGACTGATCGCTATTCCCGCTCGCTTCCACAATATCCAGATCATGTTCCCACCGAACCACAATCTCGTTCGCCGCGAATTCCAATCCCGCTATTGACTCCCCGCCGAACCGCTCACGCTGAAAGTTTCCGGCGGATCGAAAAAACATTGGTGCCACAGTGCGGCGTCGGTTAGTTTACCAGCCTTCCATTGCTGCAGCACGGGGAACGTCGCCGCAATCATTCCGCCATCGGAGGAATCGAAGATCAGCACAATTCCCGCCAGCTCCTGCGCCTTCTTCGCCAAGTCCGCATAATTGCTAACGAGCACGGCTTTCGTGAATTCCAGTTTCACGCGCGGGCCTGAATCCTTATCCTTGGCATTTTCGTCGATCTTTTCCACCGAGATGATTTTCACTTTCTTTCCACGGAGCGGCGCCCAATCACCCGGAAAGGGCGCTTCTTCTTCCCGAGCCATATGGAAAATCTCGGAGGCCGTGGAGGCCGCGCCGGCGGAGGATGTTATGTCGTTCTCTGGAATACCCTCCGGCATTTGCAGGTTATTGCGCCAGATCCAGCCACGCGACAGGCCGGAAATATGCACATGCACCCAATCCCGATTGAAATCCAGCATCTCGAACTCATCGTGAGCGCTGGCCAGAAATAAAGTTTTGGCGCTCAAGCTCGCCGATTCCACCACCGGCGTTCCTGCTTTCTTCACCACCACAAGATTCCTGGGATGCGATTGGCTCTTGAGAACCTCCTCCAGGCTCTCGGCCTCGGCTCGCAAACCAGCTTGAGTTTTGTCAGGAACGCTTCCTGCTGCCGTGCCAGTTTTTTCTTGCTCAGCCAAACCTTGGGCCAAAGAGCCGCTTCCAGTCTCCGGAATTCTAGGCATCGGTGCCGCAATGGCGGAATCTTCCGCGGCAGCAACTTTCCTGGTCTGTTTTGCAGCCTGTACTGAACTGCTTTGTCCTGAGTTGCTTTGTCCTGAAACGCCTTGTCCCGAAGAAGTCCGGCCCGCGCTAGCACTGGTGGCAGAACCCGCTGCGGGCGCTTTAGCCGCCAACTGATCGGACAGTTGATCCAGTAGATCCGCTTCCAGGCGTCCGTTCGAAGTCAACAAGTGATATGCCGAGTGAGCAGCAACTGGATCCGCGTACCAGGCCGTCACCTCCACGCTCACATGCACAACCGATGCACCCGCAGGCCCCGCAGTTACCTGAAACTTCGCCTGATAGTAGCCGCGCTGATAGCGGTCCAGAGGATGATCCGCCGAAGTTGCGAAACCCTCTAGAACTGGAAGGCGTCCCGACGAAGCCGCCTGCATTTCCTTCAGAACTTTTTCCACTGCTGTTTTCGATTGAGGGAAAGTCCGATCGTATCCGCCGCCTTGCGCTACACCAGATGGCGCAAAGGAAATGACGATGACCACCACCAATAGCGCGCACCAGAATGCATGACGATCTGATGTGCGAGGAAATGGTGCCATGCACTTCTTCATGGCTGCTCCAACTCTTCGCGCATCATCCATCCGTGTTGCCCGTCGTGCGTCTCCACTCCGTACCAGTAGGGAGTCGAGATCACGATCAGCACTTCCGTGCCCGTCGGCAGCGATTGCAGCGTGCTCGCGGTATGAAACGGCGCAGACTTCAGCGGAGCCCCCGGCGACTTCACCAGCCGCTCCACCTGCTTACGCAAATACTTGACGTGTTCTTCCAGCGTCTGCCCCGGCGGCTCTTGCCCCGCAAGGCCAGGTTGAGTGTGCTGTTCCACAGGTGGAGTCGCGTCGGCTGTGGAATTTGAATCAGCGGCCGTTTGCGTATCCAGATCCTGCGCCGCAGGTTGGGCGGACGACGATGTGGAAGGTATGGAAGACGAAGAAGAAGATGAATTCTCCGCGGGTGCGTCAATAACGCCTCGCGCAAGTTGCTGCTTTTTCGCCACGATCTCCGCGCGCTCTTCCGCCGCCTCGACGTTTTGCCGTTTCATCAGCTCGATCGCATCCAGGCGCTCCCGGATGTCCTTGTACTCGTTGCTTTCGACCGAGCCGTCGGATTGATGTACGGTGTGCCGGAAGTCTTCTTCAAACACAGCGTCGAGGCGCAGAAGCGTGTTTTTACCTTGCGGGATCACCACATATCGCACGACCAGCGTGCCCACATCGCCGCTATCCTTGAAGTTGCGCGGGTCGATGGCTTGCTCGCGAATTTTGTAAAAAACCTTGCCTGCATCCTTCCACGGTTGAAAGGCGTTCGAGTTATCGGCGGCTTTTGCTCCTGAAACAAATTCGTCCTTGTTGTATTCCTTGGTTCCCCGAATGATGCCGTTCTCTGTGACGTCCTGCACCACCTGCTCGACTTCGGTCGCGGGCAGGGAAATGTTGACGATCAGCCCTTCGCCGTAAGTCAACTTGTCTTTTGTGCGGGCGGTAAGAGGAAGCGCCAGCGTGAGCAGAAAAATCCAGCCCGCCGCGCCAAGCCCTATACAACGCGCGCCGCGCCGATAACGGTGCGAGAAGCCACTATCGGCTGCTCTCGCGTTCTTTCCCGAGAAGCCCAAACCCCCACCTCGAAAATCCATCCGCCGATTCACCATACTCTCCGCGCAACTTCCAGAGTCTCGTACTCGGGACGCGAAGCTGTCAACTCGTGCGGGAGATTTTGCGCCGGACTAGCGCCCGGAAAGCCTTGTCAAGGCTGGCATGTAAAAAATTTGTAAAACTTCTTGCACTACTACTTACGACCGTAGTAGGATTCCGCCCCGGTAGAGTGGTAGGACCCAAAGCACGGTTCTATTTCGCGGCAGTGCGAGAAAAAGTTTCCCGCCCAGCCGTTTACTAGTGATGTTATCGCGCCTTGACGCTTTGTGAATGCGGTTCTACAAACAAAACAGATATTGATTCGATGCCGAGGAGACCGGCCATGCGCGTTTTGAAGTGTTCTCGACTTAGCCAGGTAGTTCGCTTTGCGACGTCCGTTTGTTTCTTGGCTCTGTTTGTTGCTCCCGTGATCTTGACTTGCAGCCAGCCCGCGCACGCCCTGCCGGCGTTCGCTCGCAAGTACGGTCTGCGCTGCTCAGCCTGCCACGAGTCCTGGCCGATGCTGAATTACTTTGGCCAGAAATTCAAAGACAACGGTTACCAGCTCATGAACGACCGCGATGCCCCGATCTGGCAGAATCCCGGCTACTGGCCGGTAGTCTTCCGCATTACGCCGATCTGGCACCGCGTGAGCACTGGCAAGGTCGAAGTGGACACCTATGCGGGTGGCCAGCCCACGGGGAATGCGGCGGTCCAGCGCATCTCCAGTTCGGGCTTTGACTTGAGCGGCCTCGACTTCCACACCGGCGGAACTCTGGAGAAGAACATCTCCTTCTATTTGCTTCCGTCCTCGGATTCCACGGGCGCGTTCCACTTTGAGCAAGTCTTTGTGCGCTTCGACAACATAGCTCATAGCCCATGGCTCAACTTCAAGCTGGGCCGATTCGAACTGGACAACCTGCTTTCTGAAAAGCGCATTCTGACCCTGACCGGGAACGGCGGTATCTATCAGACTTATCACTTCAGCCCGGTGGGTGACGGCAACATCTTTGGTCAGATCGGCGACAACCAGCTCGGCATGGAGTACCTGGGACACTCGTTAAACGACCGGACGCGAATTTCGGCATCCCTCGTCAGCTCCAGTGATGGCAACGTAAACCTGAGCACTGGCGCCAACTCCTACTCCGGGTTCTTTGCCGGCAGCCAAGCCTTTGATACGGGCAGGCTGGGAGTGCAAAGGGTCGGCTTCTATGCCATGGCCGGAGAAGCGGCAACGTACTATCTGACTGCAGGTGGTGTACCAATCGGCGGGTCCGGGATAGCTAACAAGAGCTACAGCCGCGAGGGCTTCGTCGGACAATTCTACTTCGGCCCGCATGTTGACCTTCAGGTTGTGACTCAGCACGGCTCCGATAACGTGTGGTTCGGCCAAGGCTACGGCAACGCCATACTCACCGACGGGAACGGAGGAACAACCGCATCTTGTTCGAGCCCAGCCCCCGGTTGCCCTCCAAACAATGTTCCGGGAACGACGCTTCCGGTGGGATCGCAAGCGCCCAGCTGGAACGGCGTAACCCTTGAAGGCCATTACGTGTATAGTCCGCAGTTGATCTTCATCGCCCGGTATGAAGCGGAGCGAATGTCGCAGCAGGCAGATGGCGCGGGCTATGTAACCACCGGAGCCAACGGCATCACCGGCCCGACCCCATCCAACTTCGGTAACATCACCTCGTACACCATCGCTTTCCGCTACAACCCTTTTATGACCAGCCGCGCAGGTCTGGCTTGGCATAACGAATACAACTGGCTGCATCAGGATGGCACGGGCCCAAGTCTTGGCCTTGCGACCGCCAACATCAACACCAGCGAAATAATGACAGGACTCGACTTCGATTTCTAGAGAGGGATAGACATGCCAACAACATTGCGGAAGTGGTCGCTTTTACTCGGTGCAGCTGCATTTTTTGTGCTGCCGCTGACTTCCTGGGCGCAGCTCACGAAGTATGACCTGGACACGCGCATGGGCATGGAGAGCCACATCGGAAATCTGACCGGCCATGCCAAGGACGCCAAAGGCGACTATCGCCGTTACTGCGTCGTTTGCCATGGCGAGTTAGGCGATGGAAATGGCGAAAGCTTCCCCTGGGTCGACCCCAAACCCCGCGACTTCCAGCTGGGCATCTTCAAGTGCCGCTCCACGCCGACCGGAACCTTGCCGACGGACCAGGATCTTTTCGATACCATCGCTCGCGGCCTCGACCGCTCCAATATGCCGCAGTGGAGCACCTTCACCAAGCAGGAGCGCGCCGACCTGGTGGCTTGGGTCAAGCACTTCTCGCCGCGCTGGACAAACGAAAAGCCGGGAACGCCGATCACCATTCCCCCCGAACCTGAAGTAACGCCGGACCGCATCAAGGCGGGCCGCGATGTATTCGCCAGAGTGCAGTGCTGGAAGTGCCACGGAGTACTTGGCCAAGCCAATGGCCCATCCGCCGCCACTCTTACCGACGATCTCGGCCGGCCCATCGCTCCTTTCAACTTTACTGAAGGTGCGCGGCCAAAATGCGGCGATACCGATAAGGACATCTACCGCATTTTCATGACTGGATTGGACGGCACTCCCATGCCGTCATACGCCGACAACATCAAGCCCGACGAGGCTTGGGACTTGGTCTTCTATCTGCGAACGCTCATGTCCCAAAATAGCAAGGAAAAAGCGATGGCCAAGCAGCTCGGCCTGAAACCGGTTGATCCAAACGCCCCAGCGGGCCAACAATAGAGGCTACGAAAGCATCGGAAACCGAGGCTTTTCAGTTTTGTAGCTTTCAAGGAGAGAGATCTTATGAAGAAACGACAGAATTGCGTGCTTGCACTATCGGCAATAGTATTGGTCTGCTGTGGAGCACTGATCCTGGGCCAGAAGGTGAACGCCGCAGGGGAAGGCAAAATTACGGGAACGGTCAAGCTCGATGGCGCGGCGCCGCACATGAAGGGCATCGACATGTCGAAGGACCCTTACTGTTCGAAGGCCCATGCGACCGATCCTGGACATTTGGAAACCTATGTAGTCGGCGCTAGCGGAGGTTTGGAGAACGTAGTCCTCTATATCGCCAACTGGACTGGCCCCGCCACGGTCACAACCACGATTCCGGTATTCGACCAGAAGAATTGCATGTACATCCCGCACGTGCTGGCGATGGACGTAGGCGAAACTTTCAAGGTGGAAACCAGTGATCAGACTACGCACAACATTCACCCGCTGCCCAATCCAATGACCGGCAATATCCCGTGGAACCAGTCGCAGCCCCCCGGCGCAGCGCCGGTCGAGAAAAGCTGGAAAGCGGCGGAGGTAATCCCAGTCCAGTGCAACATCCATCCCTGGATGCATGGCTGGTTTGTTGTGGTCAAGGGTCCCTACGCCACTACCGACAGTAACGGCGCCTACACCATCAACAACGTACCGCCCGGGAGCTATACGGTTACGGCATGGCAGGAAGCTGCTGGCACACAAACCCAGAAGGTCACCGTCGCGGCTGGTGGTTCGGCAACCGCCGATTTCACTTTCAAAGCGAAGTAGGAAACCGGGAGAGCCGGTGCTGTTGCAAAATTCGTCAATGAATCGCCGCAGCTAAACCCTGCGGCGATTTGATACAGGGGCCGCGTTTAACCGGCCAAAGACGGGGAGCGATATGGCGAAAATATTCGCGATTGTCATCGTATTGATCGCAATTGGTTCGGCGATACCCATCGTGATGCACATGTGGCCCATGCCGCAGGATATCTCCACCCACGGATATCTGATCGACGAGCAGTATGCCGATACCATGTTGGAGGCGGGTGTTTCGTTCCTGCTCTCCCAGTTTCTTCTGGCTTTTTTCATCTGGAAGTTCTCCACTACCAAGCCCAGCGACAAAATTAGGAGGTTTCCCGGTGGCGCAACCGGTCTGGTAATCGCCGCATTCCTGTTGGTGGGCACGGAGTGTCTGGCTCTGGGTGTGTTCGGAGTTAAGGCATGGGCCAGCGTTTACCTCACGCCGCCCGCGGCCAATGCAATGCCGGTCCAGGTGCAAGCCGGACAGTTCGCGTTTTACTTCCGCTACCCCGGCCCGGATGGCAAGTTTGGCCCGCTGCACGCGAACCTGATCAGCGAGGCCAATGCGAATTTCTTCGGCCTCGACACCACCAACGACCAGGATTCCAAGGACGACATCGTAACTGCGGAGCTGGCGATTCCCGTCAACCGCGAGATCCACCTGCTGATGCATGCGAAGGATGTGGGCCATTCCTTCTACGTCCCGGAACTACGCATCCAGCAGGATTTTGTCCCTGGCCTGGATGTCACTGTTCATTTCACGGCTACAAAAGTTGGCAAGTACGAAATCGTCTGCACTCAGCTTTGCGGCCTCGGCCATTACAACATGAAGGCATATCTCGAAGTGAAGTCGCAGGAAGATTACGACGCCTGGATCAAACAGCAGGCAGCGCTGCAGTAGTTGTTGGAAGAGCTGCTCTTAACAGACGTTTTGAAAGGGCGCGCTTTAAGCCGCGCCACTGAAATGAGACATGCAGAACCGTGGAAGAGCGGCGCTTAAGCGCCGCGTAGCGTGAAACTGAATCCGGGTTTTAGCCCCTGTTGCACAACGATCCCGCTCGAGGTGAGCACAAATGCACGATACGGCACACGCGGTAACGCATGGAGCACCGACCAGCTTCATTCGCAAGCATGTCTTCAGTATCGACCACAAGGTTATCGGCAAACAGTATTACGCGCTCGCCCTGGTCGCCGCCGTGGTCGGCATGGTGCTCTCCTGGCTGATGCGCATTCATCTCGGCTTCGGCAGTTACGCCATCCCCGGACTGCACCTGCTCTCGAAAACTGGCGCCCCGGGTGACGTAATGACGCCGGAGTATTACCTGCAGTTGATGACCATGCACGGCACCCTCATGGTCTTCTTCGTCCTCACCACCGCGCCCTTCGCCGCATTCGGCAATTTCTTTTTGCCCATCCAGACCGGCGCGGAAGATATGCCGTTTCCGCATTTCAACATGATGTCGTTCTGGATTACGTTCACCGGCTTCCTGGTTCTGGTCGCATCGTTCTTCGCAAGTGACGGACCAACCCTCGGCGGCTGGACGCAATATGCGCCACTTAGCGCCATCGGCAGTGTCGGCGGCCCCGGCGAAGGTCTTGGCGTAGTTCTCTGGGCGTCTGCAATTGGAATTTTCTGTATCGGCCAGTTGCTGGGTTCGTTGAACTTCATCACCACCACGCTCGACATGCGCTGCAAAGGCATGTCCCTGATGCGGCTTCCGCTCAGCGCGTGGGCCTGGTTTATCACCTCGGTGATGGGCTTGACCGCTTTCGCCGTATTAATGCCCGCATGCATTCTGCTTATTCTCGATCACGTCGCGGGAACCAGCTTCTTTGTCGCCTCGAACCTGGTGATTAACGATCAAGTCCTGCCACACTCTGGCGGATCGACGCTGCTGTGGCAGCACCTGTTCTGGTTCTTCGGCCATCCCGAAGTCTACATCGCGATTATCCCCGGCATGGGCATCGTTTCCCACGTACTCATCACCAACATGCGCCGGCCAATGCTCAGCCACCGGGTGCTGATTTATTCCATGGGATCCCTGGCAGTGCTCAGCTACATGGTCTACGGTCACCACATGTTCGTCAGCGGGATGAATCCCATTTCGTCGCTGGCCTTTTCCTTTCCCACGCTGGTCATCACCATTCCATCGACGATCGTTGTGCTGGTCTGGCTGGGCAGTCTATACGGCTCCAAGTTGCGCATCAACTCGGCCTCGCTCTTCGCCCTGGGATTTATTTCGATGTTCATCAGCGGCGGCATTAGCGGCTTCTTCCTCGCCCAGCCTTCGATCGACATCATGCTGCACGCCACTTATTTCGTCGTCGGCCACTTCCATCTGGTCATGGGCGTAGCGGCGATGTTTGGCATCTTCGCCGGAACTTACTTCTGGTTCCCTAAGATGACCGGCCGCATGATGAACGAGACTTTGGGCAAGGTTCACTTCGTGATGAGCTTCATCGGCGCCTACTGCATCTTTATGCCGTTCCATTATCTCGGCATCGCCGGCAACGTCCGCCGCTACCAGGCTTTCACCGACGATTACCTCATCCCGCTGATTCCGGTGCATAAATTCATCACCTATGCGGCTCTGTTCACCGGCTTCGCCCAGTTGATTTTCATCTACAACCTGATCCACAGCCGGTTCTGGGGTGAGCATGCCCCGAACGATAATCCGTGGCAGGGCACATCGCTCGAATGGAGCACAGCCACTCCGCCGCCGCACAACAACTTCGGCGACAAGATGCCGGTGGTTTACCACGATCCTTATCAGTACAGCGTTGAAGGCGCGAGCGCGGATTTCGTAATGCAGACCTCGCCCGAACAACTGAAGAACGCAGATGAAGAGAAGTAAACGTTCGGGAAGGGCACGGCTTAAGCCGTGCCGCCCAGGACCTATAAAGATTCGGGCTTTAGCCCTGAGGCGGCTCAGATTCCAAGGGAGTAGCAGTATGGCGACCACGATCCACGCATCTCCGAAGATCGACCTTGACCGCACCGAGCCAGGGCTCCGGCGATGGTGGCTGGCGTCCGGCCAATGGAGACTTGCGGCTGACGAAGGATTACTCTCCTCCTCCCGCGAGTACCGGCATCTGGGTGGCCCTGGCGTCCATCACCATGACCTTCGCCGCCTTCACCAGCGCCCTGATCGTGCGCCAGGGCGGCGCCAACGATTGGCAGCACTTTACACTGCCGCCAGTGCTTTACTTCAACACGCTGGTGATCATCGCCAGCAGCATCACGCTGGAAATTGCGCGCCGCCGGATTGCGAGATTCATGGGCAGTGCGCCAAGCAGCGCACGAGATAACGACGCACATGGTAAAGATCACACGGAAAATCCGGCGCGCTGGCTCTACATAACTCTTTTACTAGGGCTGGTCTTCGTTGCCGGTCAAACCTTCGCCTGGATGCAACTCAAGTCGCAGGGCTTCGGACTCGCCAGCAACGTGAGCTACTCCTTCTTTTATGTGCTCACAGTAGCTCACGCGTTGCACGTGCTGGGCGGCCTGGGCGGCCTGATCCGCGTGATTGTGAAACTGAATCACTCCGTGCTGCGGCGAAGCACGCTGGTTGCGACCTCGCGTTATTGGCACTTTATGGGTGCGCTGTGGGTGTATTTGCTTTTGCTGCTGTGGATGAAGCTCTAAACGTTTAAGAAGTAGGAGGCAAAGTGAGCCAAGCCGATCTTTCGATTCATGGGCTCGTGTCGCGGTCGACCGAGAACGAAATTATGACCGCGCCCACTTTTTCGGTGCCCGCCAAAAAAATGGCGATGTGGCTGTTCATCATCGCGGACACGGCAACCTTTGCCGGTTGTCTCGTCGCCTATGGATTTATACGCAGCTACACCCCAGACTGGCCGCGGCCTTTTCACAGCATCACCAATGTCGCCCTGATGACGTTCATCCTCCTCACCAGCAGCCTGACCATGCTCATCGGAGTACGCTCCGCTCGGAAGGGTGACAAATCCGGTGCCTTCCGCTGGGTCGCGATCACGGCCGTTCTTGGAGTCCTGTTCGCGGTTTTGCATCTTCGGGAATGGATGGGCATGATCGCCGAGGGTGCAACCCTGTTCCATAATCCCTGGGGCACGCCTCTGTTCAGCTCTCTGTTTTTCAGCATCACCGGCCTGCACCTGCTGCACGTCACCGGCGGCGTGGTCGCTCTTATCGCTGTCGGAATCAGGTATCAGGGCGGGCGCTACAACGCCGACGATATCGAAATCACCGGACTCTACTGGCACTTCGTGGACCTGGTTTGGATGTTTGTGGTTCCACTGGTCTATCTGTTGAACTTATCTCACTAAGCCGGTAAGAGGCAGGAGCAAAACACGATGACGAACGCGATTATGACTGACAAGGCTCACAAAGATAGCGGAATCGGTAAAGACTTGATCATCTACGTCTTTCTGCTGATACTGGCGGCGATCCAGTTCGTGATTGCCTATCAGGATATCAGCACGTCGCAGATGTTCGAGCGCATGCTGGTAGTAGCGATCATCGAAGCCGGACTCGCGCTTCTGTTCTTCATGCACTTGAATGAGAATCGCGGTCTGCGATGGTTCGTGGTCGGCTTCACCGTTGCCGTTCTGCTCGGCCTGCAATATGGATGGACCGACGCCCACCGCTTGGTAAACGGTGTACCATGGGCGAAGTAGCCTGCTGGGTATGAAGCATTCGGTATGAAGCAGATGAAGTATTCGAGAACAATCTGGGTTTTAGGAATTGCGTTGGTGGGAGTCGTTGGCCTGATGACACCCGTACCCGCCTTTGCCCAGAGCTGCGCTCTCTGCTACACGCAGGCTGCATCCTCGGGTGCTCGAATGATTCAAGCCCTGAAGAGCGGCATCCTAATCCTCATCGCTCCGCCAACCTTCATGAGCATCGGCCTGATCTTCGTCTGCTACCGCAAACGCAATCAGACCCGAGATGACAACGGTAGCGAATCAGACCGCGAGTGGAAAGAAACAGAAGTCTCAGACGATTCTCGATCCGAGAATTGGTAGAAAAAAATCACAGCAGGGATCGTCCTCACAGATTAGAGAAAAGCAAATAAAATGCATGGAGTGGCACGCATGGAGCGGTACCCAAATGCATGGGATACCGTGGAAGAGCGGCGCTTCAGCGCCGCGTAAAGTCCCAGAATAGATGAGGGCTTCAGCCCCCGTGGTCGTACTTCCTATCCCGCATCCGGTTGCTGTAATGTCACTTCTTATAAACCACCCCGCCCTTCATCACGAACCCCACCTTCTCCACCGCACCAATATCCTGCAGCGGATCGCCCGCTACCGCGACCACATCAGCCAGATATCCAGCCTCCAACGCGCCAATCTGCCCATCCCAACCCAGCAACTTCGCTCCATTAATCAAGTCCGCCTGCAACACCGCCAGCGGAGTCATACCAAACTTCACCATCAGCACAAGTTCCCGCGCTTGCGTCCCATGCGGAAACGGCCCCACGTCAGACCCCACCGCCATCGGAACTCCCGCCGCGACCTGCTTGCCAAAATCCTGCACCTTCAAATCGAGCATCTGATGCTCATGTGCAGCCTGTGCCGGCGTAGCTGCATGATCCGCGAAATATTCGAAAATGGTAAAAGTCGGCACCGCGAAAATCTGCTTTTCCCGCATTAGCCGCATCGTCTCATCGCTGAGCTGGTTGGCATGGTCAATCGAGGCGACCCCCGCCTGCGCCGCATACAACGTTCCCGGCTCACCGGTAGCATGCACCGCCACGCGCTTGCCCACGCGCGCCGCCTCCGCAACCGCCGCGCTCAACTCAGCTTCCGTGTATTGATAAATCGTGGAGAACTTGCCGTCGCGTACTGTATCCGGACCGGTCTCATAAATCTTGGTGAAGTCCGCGCCTTCCTTAAACTGCTCGCGCATTACCGCGACCAACTCATCCTTATTATTCGCGTAATCGGCATTCGAGAGAACGTGCTGCGCCGGGTTATAACCAATCGCGTCCTCGTGTCCGCCGAGAATGTTGATCGCATTTCCGCTGATGCGCAGCCGCGGCCCGGGAATTTTTCCCTCATCGATCGCGTTTCTTACCGCCGTATCGGCTGACCCCGCGCCCTCGGTTCCCATGTCGCGCTCGGCGGTAAAGCCCGCCATCAAGTCATCGCGCGCCGCCAGCGTCGCCGTGATCGTGCGCTGCGGCACCGACTCCTGCACCGTCTGCAAATCCTCCGCGCCCGGATGTAAAAACAAATGCACGTGCGCATCGATCAGCCCCGGCATCAGCGTGCGGTCTCCGAGATCAATCACTTCCGCCCCCGCCGGACGCCTCACCGACGCACCCACTTCCACAATCCGTTCACCCTCCACCAAAACCTCGCCCGGCTTCACAATGCGTCCGCTCTTCACGTCGAGCAGCCGAGCTGCGTGCAACACAATCGCGTGCTGTGCAGCAGGTTGAGGCGTCATCTGCGCCGGAGCGCTAAGCGCACAAAAAATCGGCAGTATAAGTAACGACGATAGGAGCGAACCAGGTTTTGCCATAATTTTCAGTAGCGGATGGTATCACTTTATTTTCGAAGAAACCACAGAGAGGTGCACGTTAACATGCGGGGGAAAGACGGCCCATCCGGTACCGTGGAAGAGCGGCGCTTTAGCGCCGCGTATCGCTCCTTACAATTTTCAGGCTTCAGCCCCTGTGGTCGCACGTGCCGCGGGCGCGCCTACTTCGCCTTGGAAAAATCCTCTACTGCAAACAACTGCCCGCCGCGCTCCACCACGCCCACCCCGATCGAATCCATATCCGAATCCAAAATATTTGCCCGATGCATTGGAGAACTCAAAAATTCCGCTGCAATCGCTTCCGCCCGCGCTCCCTGGCAAACATTCTCCGAAAGCGAACTAAACCGCGCTCCCGCCTGCGTGGCTCGCGCCGCCATTCCTGGCTCGCCGGCAAAGCCATGCTGCGCATCGCCATGCGCGGCCATCACCAGCGCGTGTTTCCGTGCCGCAATCGCCAGTTCGCTGCTCCACCGCAATCCAGGCAGACCCTGCTTTTCCCGCGCTCGATTCACCAACTCCAACAGCTTCAACTCCGCCTGGCTCGGGTTTCGCGACTGCGCCGCGACAATCGTGGATACAACCACCACCGAGACGATCAGAACTGATACCGTTCGAATAAAAATACTCACGCTTTACCTCTTACTGGGATCTCACAACCCATGCTCGACGGATAGAAAATCACTTCGCGGGCTTCTCAAACTTCGAATCCGCCACCGGAACATTCTCCTTCACATCGCTCACCTGAATCGTGAACCGTCCACCCGGCCGCGCCAGCGTCCAGCGAAACGGAATCTTGACCCCGCCCGCATCTTGATAATCGTCGTAATCAATCTGCGTCGGCAACCGTCCCAGAGGAGTTTCTCCGTACCGCACCAGCCGCACCAGCAGGCCGGATTTCTCGTCAAAATAAAGTTCCAGCGGCGTCTTACCCTCGCGCGATCCCACCACGAGATAAGTGTCGTGTTCCCCGATCTTCTCCATGCCCCGCACTTTCGCCTCGCTAAACATTGCCTTCAAGTGCGCCGGAAATTGCAGGTCCGCATCCATCGATGCCGCATCGATATCGGGCCCATGCATGTCGTGTATCGCATGCCCCAAAACGCCCAGCCAGCCTGCGTGCCCGTCGAACGCCGTAATGCTGTCGCCATCAGGAGTGTGTGAGATCGAAATCCGCTTGTCCGGACCCTTGGAAAAAATCTCGATCGGAACATTCCGGTCGCCGAACGTGATCGTTCCCATCATCACCCGACTCGTAATTTTATCGAGCGCCGCTGCTCCGCCCACCGCCTGCAGATACTTGTCGATCAACTGCTCCGCGCCCGGCCCGCTTGCCTCTTTTACTTCCGCACCTTCAGAATTCTTCGCCTCTCCCATCCCCGCCTTCACGTCCGCCATCACCAAAGGCATTCCCACAGGATGAATGCTCCCGCGGTGGCACGAATAGCAGGTCACCTCGCGATGTCCTTCGAAGTTATCCTTATTAATAGCGAACATCATCTCCATCATTTTCCGCGCCGCCTGCTTCGGCTTCTTGTCGTCCTTTTCAAACGCCCCCTCCACATGGCAGAACTGGCACTCCACGCCCAAGGATGCCGTGACGAACTGCATCGCGGGAATCAACTGATCAGCCGGAATGCCTTTCAGCGCCTGGATATTCTTAAATTGCTCCTCCGCCTTCTTCGGTCCAGGAGCACTCGCAGCCGCGGGAACCGTAGCCGACTGCGCTCGAGCTCCGCTGATGACTACTACGCAGATTGCAAAAACTGCCGCAGCGCCAAGAATAAATGTGGGGACGGCCGTCCCCGGCTGTCCAATCGAGCGCAGCTCGATAAGTTTTTTCCTGCTCATTCCGTTTCGCCTCACTGTGGAGTCTCGGAAGTTTACCAAAGATCGTAGCCTGCACCTACGGCCCACCGCCGCCGCGCCGAATAAAAAACCTCTCTTTGTCCATCCCCGCCGGCACCGCCACGTCAAAAAATCCTACCATCATCTCTTCTGTTGTCTGATCGCCCCAAGTCACCGTCTTCTCGGGATCGGGATTGTGCGGATTATTCTTCGAATTGTCATACCACGCCACCGCCCGCAACTTGGTGCCAGCCTTCAGCTCTCGCGGCTCGGCCAGCTTGTAACTGAGTTGCCAGTGAAAGTGATAATTCACCCGCAGCAACGTCTCCACGCTTCCATCGTCATGCACAATGTCATATTCAAACCGCTTGCCCCGCAGATGCATATGCGGAAACAGACTCAGCAGCGTTGCATCATTCGGCAAAGTCCCCTGCACTTCCACACGAAAATCCTCCGCCTCCGGTGGAATCACCAAAGCATGATTATTCAACTGCAGCGTGATTACGCGTTGCTTCGGCGGACTTTTTGCAAATACGAGTCCAACGCTGGTTTCATCGCTCGCGGCCTCGCCGTTGGTTGTGTAATGCATCTGGAACACCAGATCTGATCCCGCCGGCACAAACTTCGCCATGCCATCCGACCACCGGTCCGGCGCGCTCCCCGGCGCATACACCAGCAAAAGATCGCTGGTGGTTTCATGCGCCTCGCGCCGCTCCTGCGGATCGCTCAACATCGATGCCGTAAACGGCTCGCCCACCGGCGCATGCCGCAGCCACGTTGACTCCGAAGGCCGAATATAAACCACCGCATGGTGCACATGCGCCGCGCTCGAAGGCCGCACCTCCACCATCTGCACCCACTTGTCCTCGGTAAAATGCGTGGCCACAATCTCGTAGGTGTATTCCACTTCGCCCCGCGCCGGAATCCGCACCGCCTTCGGCATCTTCAACACCACATCCGGCTGCGGAATATTCCATCCCTCACTCCACTGGCGCGGCGCAGGCGCATCGCGCACATCTCCCGCAGGTGCTCCAGCTTTTTGCCACGCGACAATCGTCGCAATCTGCTCTGCACTCAAAGAAGGATCATTAGAAAAATGCCCATACCGAGGATCGGCAAACCACGGCGGCATCATCTTCATTTCAACCGCAGCCGCGATCTTCCCCGCCCATGGCCGCGCCTGCTCGTAAGTCATCAGCGGCATCGGCGCAGCTTCACCAGGCCGATGGCAACACTGGCAACTATTCTGAAGTATGGGAAGAACGTCTTTGTAGAAGGTAGGCGGCGAAGTCTTGTCTGCTTGTCCCGCAGCTGGACGCGGCGTTTGCCATCCTGCCCCGAGCACGACAAGCAAGAAGGCCGCAAAGAGCGTTCCGAATCTCTTCGCGCGCGCGGAAACCCTAGAGTCAGCGCCCATGCCTGTCCTGCCGAGGCTCATCCAAGAATGCTACAGTAGTTCGTTCATGTCCGCGCCCGACTCCATCTTCGTTCGTGCCTGCAAATCGCAACCCACCAGCCGCACTCCCGTCTGGTTCATGCGCCAAGCCGGACGCTACATGCCCGAGTACCGCGCCGTTCGCAAGCAGCACTCGCTGCTCGAAATCTGCAAGAAGCCTGCGCTCGCCGCCGAAGTCACCATAACCGCTGCGGAAATTCTCGGGGTCGACGCTGCGATCATCTTCGCCGACCTTCTGCTTCCCCTCGAAGTCATGGGTCTGCCCTTTCATTTCTCCGCCGGAGAAGGCCCCGTCATTGAGAAGCCAGTTCGCACCAGCGAAGATGTTGCGCAACTCCGCACCGATCGCGCCGCCGAACTCGGCTATGTCTCCGAAGCTGTCAGCATCGTTGCAAAACACTTCGCCGGAAAAATTCCCGTCATCGGTTTTTGCGGGGCACCTTTCACCCTCGCCAGCTACATGATCGAAGGCGGAGGCTCACGCCACTATCTCCACGCCAAGAAGATGATGTACAACTCTCCCGCCGCGTGGGACGAGTTGATGTGCAAGCTGGTCGATGTGACCGCCGAATATTCCGCCGCGCAGGTCCGCGCCGGTGCCGATGCCATTCAGATTTTCGACAGCTGGGTCGGCTGCCTCAGCGTGGAAGATTACCGACGCTCGGTTCTGCCGCATGTGAAAAGTTTGGTAACGCGTCTGCAGAAAACCGGAGCGCCCATCATTTATTTCGGCACCGACAGCGCCACGCTGCTGCCCGCGATGAACGAAACCGGGGCCGAAGTCATCGGCCTAGACTGGCGCATCCCACTCGATAAAGGCTGGAGCGATCTCGAACATCGCTGCGCCGTGCAAGGCAATCTCGATCCCGCCCTGCTCTTCGCCGATTGGGAAGAATTAAAATCGCGCGCCGAACACATTCTCCAACTTGCCGCCGGACGCCCCGGCCACATCTTTAATCTAGGCCACGGCATCCTGCCCGAAACCCCAGTCGAAAACGTGAAGAACCTGGCCCGGCTGGTGCAAGAATACTCGTCCGCGTAGATTATTCGGATTCGTATCTTTGGATTCGTATCAGGGTACGCCTTCAGGCGTACCGCAAATTGTGCCAAAATTCCCAGCTGGCTTTAGCCGCTGTGGAAAGTCACCCGAAGCCCACATTCATGACTCGCATCGCCATCATCGGCGGCGGCATCTCCGGACTCACTGCCGCTTTCACCCTCGAAGAACATCGCCGCGGCGGCGCAGTCAATTACACTCTCTACGAATCCTCGCCGCGTCTCGGCGGGGTCCTCCGAACAGAAAAAATCCAGGACTGCATCGTCGAAGCCGGGCCGGATTCCTTTCTCACCGAAAAACCCTGGGCCGCTGATCTCTGCCGCGCACTCGGCCTCGGCGATGAACTCATCGGCTCGAATGACGCCGATCGTAAAACCTACATCTTCATCCACGGCCGCCTTATCCCCATGCCCGACGGCCTAATGTTCATGGTCCCGACAAAACTCCTGCCCACCGGATTCTCGCCACTTTTTTCCTGGAGCACAAAACTCCGCATGGCGCGGGAATTATTCCAACATCCGCGCGCAGCCGAATCCGACGAGAGCGTTGCCTCGCTAGTCGAGCGCCACTACGGCGCGGAAATGGTCGACCGCCTCGCCGACCCTCTGCTCTCAGGCGTCTACGGAGGAGAAGCCTCCAACCTCAGCGTGCGCGCCGTCCTTCCCCGCTTCGCCGAGATGGAGCGCACCTACGGCAGCCTCGGCCGCGCCATGCTCGCCGCGCGAAAAAAGATTCCGCGTGCTGCAAATCAACCTGCTCCACCGCTTTTCACCTCGCTCAAGAACGGCATGCAGCAGCTCATCGATACGCTCGTTCCGCGCCTCAACCAGTCGTCACTGTTCACCAATACTCCCGTGCAATCGATTCAGCCCGAACCCGGGGGCTGGCGTGTCTCCACAGGACAGAAGTCCGATCACTTCGACGCCGTAATTCTCGCCGTGCCCACCCACGCCGCCGCGCAGCTTCTCTCGAGCAGTAGTGCTAATCTCTCCGCCGAACTCGCCGCCATCGCGTACACCTCTTCCATCACCGTTGGCTTAGGCTACGACCGCGATGTCCGCCAATCCCTCCCACCCGGTTTCGGATTTCTCGTTCCGCGTAGCGAAGGCAAACGCCTGCTGGCCGCAACTTTCGTTCACAACAAATTCCCGCACCGCGCCCCCGAAGATCGCGCCCTGCTGCGTTGTTTCTTCGCCGGATCGACTGCGGAAAATATCTGGCAGCTTTCCGAGGACGAGATCATCGCCATCGTCCGCACCGAATTGCAGCAAATCCTCGGCCTGCGCGCCGCTCCGCTCTTTGCCCGCGTTTATAAATGGACGTCCGCCATGGCGCAGTATGGCGTCGGCCATCTCGACCGCCTCGATCGCATCGAGCGCCTGCGCCAGCAACTGCCGAAAATCGCGCTAGCAGGTAACGGCTACCGCGGCATCGGCGTCCCCGATTGTGTGCGCAGCCGGCCGCGAAGCGGCTGAGCAAATGATGAAGCAGCTACCGTAAGATAGACCACCCATGCGATTCATCGACCGCGAAGAAATCAGCCGGCGCCTCACTTATGAAGTATGCATTCCAATCGTGCGCGCCGCGATGATTGCATTCTCGCGCGGCGAGACCAAGCAACTTCTGCGCTCAATCATTTCTCTGTCCGAAGGCCGCCTCTTCGGCGTCATGCCCGGAGCCCTGGGCGCGAACGCAGCCTTCGGCGCCAAGTTGATCAGCGTCTTTCACGGCAACTTCGCGCGCGGAGTGCAATCGCATCAGGGGCTCGTCATCCTCTTCGATCCCGAAAGCGGCGCGCCCGTTTGCGTCCTCGATGCCGGAGAGATCACCGCCATCCGTACTGCCGCTGCCAGCGCCGTCGCCACCGATGCACTCGCTCGCAAAGATGCCCGCCGCCTGGCTCTTCTCGGCTACGGCGAACAAGCCGCCACTCACGCTCGCGCCATCGCAAAAATTCGTGATCTGCAATCGATTGTGGTTTCGGGACGCTCGCCCGCCCGCGCCCAAAATTTTGCCGAGCGCATGCAATCGGAGCTCGCCATCCCCATCGCTGCCGCCGCAGACGTTCCCAGCGCCGTCGCCGATGCCGACATTATTTGCACCGTCACCTCTGCCGCCGAGCCCATCCTGCAAGGCGACTGGGTTCGCCCCGGAACTCATCTCAACCTAGTTGGCTCCAGCCACGCCGGACCTTGCGAGGTCGACAACGCGCTGGTCGTCCGTTCGCGCTTCATCGCCGATAGCCGCGAAGGTGTTTTAAACCAGGGCGCGGAATTTCTCCGAGCCAAAGCGGCCAGACTGATCGCCGATGAACACATCGTAGCGGAGATTGGCCAGGTGTTGGCGGGTGATATCGAAGGCCGTCGCTCTCCCGAGGAGATTACCGTCTACAAGTCACTCGGACACATCGTCCAGGATTTAGCCAGCGCCTGGTCGCTCTATTCACAACCAGAAGCTGCCGCGTAATTCAAAGAATCTTCGTTTCCTTTTTACGCCGGCCTACGCCGGAATTTGCGCTTTCAAAACTTGTTCGCGCCGCAGCTTCCCCACCACCAGCTTGATTTCGTCATACGTAATCTCCGGCGGCAAAATATCCTTCAGCGGCTTTAGCCGATCCATCCCCGCCTGCGCACACGCTGCCTCAATCACCGATTGTTTCTCCTTACTGATCCATTCCGATTGAAACTCCAACTGCCCGGTCTCAAGCAGATTCGCAACCGCGCTCACGACCGTGGAAAGCTGACGCCCACGCATCTGCGCAATCTCTTCCAGCGTCTTACCTTCACTCAGCAAACGCAGAGTCTCGTCTGCCGGCTTGATCTTGCTCTCAGATCCTGAAGCCCGCGCCCCTTGCCGATATTTTTCCAAAGCATCCAGAATCGATTGCCCATAAACCTCCGCCTTGCGCTCTCCGATCCCCGGAATCTCCAAAAGCTCCGCAAAAAACTTGGGCTGCCGCCGGCAAATTTCCTCGAGCGAAGAATCGTGCAACACAATGTAGGCAGGCGCATTCTTTTCTTTCGCCATCGCCCGCCTCCACTCTCGCAAATATTCCCGTAACTCTTCTGCCTCCGAACCCACAGCCGGAGCCGCAACCGGCTGCAGGGGCAACCTCTTTTTGACGGCAGCCGCGGTCTTTCCCCGCGCCACGGACTTCCCCATCCACTCCGCCACGCTTCCGCATACATCGCAAGCGTCGCAGCTCTCCCACTTCGGAGCCTCGCCAAAGTGTGCGCAAATCTGCCGGTGCCGGCAGCGCTTCGACTCCACAAACTCCCGAATAATCCGGTACCGCTCCCACGCCCGTTCGCGCTCCGCTGAATCCGTAATCTGATTCGCAAAAAATCCCAGCAGCCCTGCATCCTTTTTCTGCCACAGCAAAACGCAATCCGCGCTCAATCCATCGCGCCCCGCGCGCCCCGCCTCCTGGTAATACTGCTCAATCGATTTCGGCAGCGACAAATGAATCACCGCCCGCACGGCAGCCTTGTTAATGCCTAAGCCAAAAGCGATCGTCCCCACCAGCACCCGTACCTCGTCCGACATCCATCGTTCCTGGTTGCGGCGCCGGTCGTCGGCTCCCATCTTGCCGTGATATCCCACCGCCGCAATGTCGTGATCTTCCAGAAAATCCACCGTCTCCTCCACGCGGTTGATTGTCGGCGAGTAAACAATCACGTTGTTGCCGGTATAACTGCGCAGCGCATTCACCAGCATCTCCATCTGCTCCAGCCCCGCACACTCGCGCACCAGGTAGCGCAGGTTCGGCCGGTAAAAGCTGGCAATGTATTTATCGGGATTGCGCAATTGCAATTGCGCCAGAATGTCATGCCGTACATGCCGCGTGGCGCTCGCCGTAAACGCGGCAATGGGACGATCGGGAAATTTCGTCCGCAATTTGCTCAACTGCCGGTACTCCGGACGGAATTCATGTCCCCACTCTGAGATGCAATGCGCCTCATCGATTGCGAAAAACGCGATTGGCACATGCGATAACCAGCCCATCGTGTCTCCGCGCGCCACGCGCTCCGGCGACACATACAGCAACCGGTAAGCCCCTTCCCGCGCCCGGCTCATCACCTTCGATTGCTCGGCGTCGCTCAGCGTGCTGTTCAGCACCGCCGCCGGAATCCCCATCTGCGCCAACTGCGTTGCCTGATCCTGCATCAGCGCGATCAACGGAGAAATCACCACCGCCGTTTTTTCCGACACCACCGCCGGCAGTTGATAGCACAAAGATTTCCCTCCGCCCGTCGGCATCACCACGCAGGTATCGTGCCCCGCCAGCAAGCTGCGCACAATCCGCTCCTGCAGCGGACGAAACGTGCTGTACCCCCAATACCGGCGCAGCGGGACCAGCAAATCGATATCGGGATTCACAAGATGAGTATAAGGCTGAGGCGAATATCAGGAGAAACGATGTCGAAGATATATTGCTAAAAATTCCCAACCAGGAAAGAGCTTTACCCTGTGATCCCCCGTGTCCTCTGTGTATGAAAGGTTTTGTATTGAAGATTCTTCTTTACCCCACGCCATACTTCACATCCCGATACACTCTCTCAAACGCCACCCAAACCACCCCAATCACCACAAAGCAAAGCACGCTACCCTCCGGACCAACCACTCCGCCTGAAAGCCAGCCCGGCCCGTGAAACGATGACTGCATCAGATGCCCCGGAAAGACCGTCCCGCTATCCGGCACGGAATAGAAAAATGTCTCTCCCCAATCCCACGCCGCATGAAATCCCACCGCGAACCACAACGCCCCGGTCCTCCGCAGCGTCAAGCAAAAGAAAAAGCCGATCACCGCTGCGGCCAGCAATCCCCTCCACTGCTCGCCGCCATTCGACATGTGAACCAGCCCAAACGTGCACGACAACGCAAACGCCGCCGGCCAGAATCCAATCGCCCGCGTGAGAGTGAATTGCGAATATCCGCGAAACAGAAAATCTTCAAACAATCCCACCAGCAAAAAATAAACCGCCCAGAAGCCGGCGAACTTCATAATGCGCGCGCCGTGCAACGCCAAGTGTCCAACCTCAAACACCCGCAGCCCATACATCAGCCCCAGCAGCAACGTGATGCTCGCAAATCCCCACACCGCGCCCACCCAGAATAATTTTCCAAACGCCTGTCGCAAAGGCAGACCATAAGCGCCCCACGGCCGCCGCTCCACTCTCGCCAGCACCAGCGCGGGAACAACCGCCGCGACCAGAGCCATCAACTCTTCAAACATCATTGACCGCAGTGCGTGCTCGCTCTCAAGCGCCTCGGCCCACCGGCTGATTACGAATCGCAGCACATAGAGCATCAACACATAAAACGCGAATCCCCATCCTGCCCGCAGCCCATGCGGACCGAGAAATACGGTCCGCACATACGAGGGCTGTACCACAAAATCCGGCGCAGGCGCAGGCGTCGAAGCCGCAGCTTCCGGATTCACCGTTCCCGAATCACGCGTCGAAATGTTCGTCTGATCAGCCATCGCAGAAGTTTCTCGCAAACGGGCTCGCTCATGGTAAAACACTTCGTCCCGCCTTATGACCCGATTTTTCACGCGCGAGCGCTTCGGCCGTCCGCAATTCCTCGCCGGAGCCTTACTTCTCGCATTCCTCGCGCAAGCAGTCTGGCTGGTAGATTCCGAACTGGAAGCGTCCGCACGCACGAGCGCCTCCGACCAAGCCCGCATGTTCGGAGGCTGGCGCCAATTTCACGGCACGTACATCGCTGGCGCACCCTACTCCGATCCAACAACGCTCCCCGCGGAAATCTCGCACGACACCACCGGCTTCGACACTCAACACTCCCCACTGCTTTCCCTCGTAACCGCCGCACCCCTACTCGCCTTGCCCCAGCGCCTGCTCGATCCAGAATTCTCTGCGTACTGGCGCTGGCTTGCGCGCATCCCATTTCTGCTGTGCGGAGTCGCCCTCGGCGCTTCGCTCTGGTATGTTGCGCGCCGTCTCTGCGGCAATACGGGCGGCTTTCTAGCCCTCACCCTCTATTGCTTCTCTCCGTCGATGATCCAGGCCAGCGCCGTCTGGCACACCGAACCTGAAATTCTCTCCGCCTGGGGATCATTCGGCGCAATCTTCACCGCCATCGCCGTCGCCCACACACTCTACGCACCGCGCGAAGTCATTCTCTGGAACTGGCGCCGCATCGTTCTGCTCGGAATCTCACTGGCCATCGCCGTCGGCTCCCAGTTCTCGATGATCATCGTCGTGCCCCTGGCGCTCGCCTTCCTCCTTTATCTAGCGCCCATCCGCCGCCCCGCCGCCGTCATCATCTGGGCTGTTTCCTGCATAGTTGCTCTCATCATTCTTTTCGCCACCTATTTCTTCCATCTCCACGCCTTTTCTCAGGGCATGCAACACGCCTCCTTTTGGGGAGCAACCTGGCGAGGCTTCACCGTGCCCGGCGTCTACCGTGAGGTCGCGGCGCAACTCCTCCGCGCCTGTCCCGCACTAGCCATTCTGCTGCCCGCCGCAATCGCCACTTATTTTCTCTGGCACCGCACTCGCTACTTCGGCAACACCGCGCCCGGCCTAATCGCCCTGCTGTTCATCGTTCTAGGCATGGCCCATCCCCACATAGCTGGCGCAGGATTCTTGCTAGCGTCCATTCCATTCCTGCTAATCTTCGTCTCGGGAATTCTCGCCGACCTGATGGAAACTCCCGCCCGGCAACTGGTAACCGCGTGCGTCGGCGGCTTGCTAGCCGCCTACATCGTCTGGAGCGTCCTAGCCCTAGCCCAAATCCCCCGAGGATGAATTAAGAAGGTTTACCCCGTGAACCCCTGTGGCCTCTGTGGTTAAAGCCTTTGCCTTTGACTTTCCCGCGCGCAACTACAATTCTCTACAATTTCCCCGCATCAACTCACCCGCCCAGCGATCTAAAATGGAGTAGTTGGAGAGGTGCGCCATGGCGTTCCCATTGGAGTATCATAAAGATGTGAAAAGCCGCGTCCAGCCGTCGATTCCGGCTTCGCTAGCCCTCTGCGGGATGCTTCTGCTTCTCGTCCCAAGCAGCCGGGCTCAGGTTAACAACGCGTCAGCAGTTTCTACCCACGCCAGTGCCCCGGCCGTTGCTCCCGTCCGCAACATCGCCGTGCCGGACAAATCAATCGGGATCGTTCCTCCGAAGCCGCATCCTCCGCAACCCCCGATCCACAATCCAAACGGCAACAACGGCAACCAGCACAACCCAAACGCCATCGCTTACTACCCATACTTCTACCCAGTACCCTACGCGGTGGACGCAAATGCTACCGATGCTGGCACGCCCGACGCCGACGCGTCTGATGCGGTGAACGGCAGTGGTAATGATGACGATGCCGAGTACCAAGGCGGCCCAACGATTTTCGACCGTCGTGGCTCAGGCCCCGCTTCCTACGCGGCAATTGCTTCACCCATGCAATCGAGCACAGAACAAGCTCAGGCCGAGGCCACTGACTCTGACCCCGAACCGCCGCAAACTCCCACCATTCTCGTCTTCAAAGACGGCCATCAACTCGAGGTCTCAAACTACGCCATCATCAGCCCCACGCTCTACGATCTAACGCCCGGCCACCCCCGTAAGGTCGCGCTCTCGGCTCTCGATCTTCCGGCCACCGAAAAACTAAACGACGACCACGGCATAGTCTTCGAACTGCCGCCCTCGGCCCAGGCAAATTGAGATGTGTGCCCCAGCCATCTTCGATGCGATTGGGTGGCAATCCCCAGTGTGGAATGTTCTAGTGTGGCGCGGACACTCCTGTCCGCGAAATGCGTCCGGCAAGATTGCCCTGACAGGAAATTTCTACTTTGTCCTGGTGCTCTCGTTGCTGTTGACGGCTGCCATAACGCCTATAGCCGCAGCCCAAAGATCGGGAGCATCCGGTCACGCCAACTCGGCCGGTCACGCAGGCCAGCGCGGAGGATCTGTTCACGCACGCAACCATCAGCAATCCGCATCCCGTCGTTCCCCATATTTTTCTCCCTACACATCCCTCCCGTTCCCATTCTTCACCGACGGCTTCGATCCCAACGACATCTACTCCACCGGCTATCCCGTCGCCGACGACCCGCCACCATTCCTGCTGCAAGCCGCACGCTCCATGGCCGGTCCCGCCGCCGGTTCAATGGGCGCAGGCCCGAGCCCATTCGCTAACCGCGAATCCCCTTCCGTGCAACCGCTGATGATCGAACTCCAGAACGGCCGCTACGTTCGCGTCAGCAGTAGCCCGGCCAACGGCGAAGCCCTGCAACTTTCGCCCTCGCCCGAAGTCACGGCCGCGCATCCTCCACAAGAGCTTGCGCCGCGCGACCAACCCGCCGCCGTCCTAATCTTCCGCGACGGACACAGCGAAGAAGTTCACGACTACGCCATCGCCGACGGCATCCTCTACGCCCGTGGCGATTACTACACCGACGGCTACTGGAACAAAAAGATCGCACTCTCCACGCTCAACGTAGCCGAAACTCTCGAAGCCAACGCCACCCGCAACGTAAAATTTGTCTTACCCGCATCCCCCAACGAAGTAATCACCCGCCCGTAAATTCTTCTCGTCATTCCGAATTGTGGAAGATGAGGTGGGAGGGAATCTCCCACATTCCAGCCCCGAAGGGGCGATACGTGATAGCCCCGCACGTAAGTGCGGGGACAGCGAGAAGGCACAACGAGTCCCGCAGGGACGGCACAAATTTCCAAATGCTCTTCAGGATTCAAACGAAGGCTATTAGCAGCATGCCTAGACAGCTACACATGACCAATCGGGAACCCAGCGCCCCTCCATATCATAGTGCGGGCTTCGTTCCCAGCCAGCGGCGCGCCAGAGTTCATCCCACACGGGATGGAATTTTTCGAGCAAGTTCTCTCCAGAATTTTCCAAGACCACCGGCGGAAGCACGACCACGCTCTCATCAATGCGGTTGCTTCCTGGCGTCCACAAACCCCTAAAACTATCCGTGTTCATCGCGAACCCTGAAACGCCTAAAAGTGACACCATGGCCGCCACTGGTGGCTGCGCATTTACATTGAAGAAGGAAGACCATTGAGCGACTAAGTGCGATCTTAAACACTGAAGGCAGGCCACCTCGTAGTGCGGAGATGAAATGAGCTTCTCTTCGGCGCACGTTTTCAATAGGCCGGACTCAACAACTTCGATAGTCCCATCGCGAAATACTTGTACATACCATTCGGCGGCATAGAACAGAAAGCCTTCTCGATTGAGGCGGCATCGCTCGTCCGGCCCGCATTGGTGGGACGAATAAAAATGTCGTAATCTTTTTGGCTAGTGTTTGGTCGAAATCTGCAGGCCGTCCATCCATTGGAGACAGAGGCATTAGGTGAATCACAGTCTTAGGCGAACTGATCAGCTCTACGGGAGTATTCCCATTGGCGATCATGCTCACCCGATTATCCCGAAACCGCCGAATGCCACCTGCGATAATTTCTGAAGACATAGCAGACTCCTATAACCCTTGTAATCAAGTTCGGAGCCGTGCGCAAGCGCCAATTGTATCCGCTGTTAGTGATATAATTATTGCAGTCAAAATTCGCCATTAACCCCCATAAATGCAACCATTTACATGGACTTGGCGTTTGACCGAACACTCTAACCATGCCTGACGATCAAAATCCCGAACTTCCCCTGACCCCACCGCCCGGCGGCGACGGCCCCAGCGGTCCCGGCGCACTGCACATTCAACCCGTCAACATTGAAGACGAGATGCGCAAGTCGTACCTCGATTATTCAATGTCGGTCATCATCGGCCGCGCTCTGCCCGATGTCCGCGACGGACTCAAGCCCGTGCACCGCCGCATTCTCTACACCATGCAGCAGATGGGCCTGCAGCCCAATCGCGCCACCCGCAAGTGCGCCCGCATCGTCGGAGACGTCATGGGCAAGTACCATCCCCACGGCAACCTCGCCGTCTATGACGCTCTCGTGCGCCTCGCGCAAACCTGGAGCCTGCGCTACCCGCTGATTTTCGGCCAAGGAAATTTCGGCTCCGTCGATGGCGATCCTCCCGCAGCCGATCGCTACACCGAAGCCAAACTCGCGCAAGTAGCAACCGCGCTCTTAGAAGATCTCGACAAAGAAACCGTAGACTTCCGCCCCAACTACGATGGCAGCGAAGTCGAGCCCGACGTTCTTCCCACGCGCATTCCCAATCTCTTAATCAATGGCTCCGACGGAATCGCCGTCGGCATGGCCACAAAAATTCCGCCGCACAATCTCACCGAAATCGTCGACGCCACCATCACGCTGGTCAACAACCCGAATGCTCAGCTCGCCGAAATTTTAAAGTTCGTGCAAGGTCCCGATTTCCCCACCGCTGGCGTAATCCACGGACGCGCCGGAGTCTTCGAAGCCTACCGCACCGGCCGCGGGCGCTTCATGATGCGCGCCAAAGCCGCCATCGAAAACATCAGCAAAGATCGCCAGGCCATCATCGTCACCGAAATTCCGTATCAGGTAAACAAAGCCCGCTTGGTCGAGCGCATCGCACAGCTGGTTAACGACAAAGACATCGAAGATATTTCCGATATCCGCGACGAGAGCGATCGCGACGGCATGCGCATCGTAGTCGAACTCAAGCGCGGAGCCGAGCCGCAAATCGTTCTCAACCAGCTCTTCAAACACACCGCCATGCAGGAAGGTTTTTCCATGATCCTGCTCGCGGTGGTCAACGGCCAGCCCCGCGAAATGGGATTGATTCAGGCCATCAAGCACTTCATCAACCATCGCGTCGAAGTCGTCCGCCGCCGCACCGCATTCCTGCTGCAGAAAGCCAAAGACCGCGAGCACATCCTCGAAGGCTATCTCAATGCCCTCGATCATCTCGATAACGTCATCGCGATCATCCGCGCCAGCGCCAACCGCGCCGACGCCCGCGAAAATTTAGTCGCCTACTTCGGCGGCAAGAAAATCGATATCAACACCACCGGCCGCGCTCCCAAACTCGACCCCGAAAAGCCCTTCACCACGCGCCAGGCCGAAGCCATCCTCGAACTGCAACTGCACCGCCTCACCAAACTTTCCATCGATGAAATTTCCAACGAGCTGAAAGAAGTTCGCGGCCGCATCGAGGAATATGAATCCATCCTCGCCTCCGAGAAAAAACTTCGCACGGTCATCATCAAGGAACTCGAAGAAGTAAAAGAACTCTACGGTGACGAGCGCCGCACCCGCATCGAAGACGAAGCCGCGGAAATCGTTCTCGAAGATTTAATCGCCGACGAGCAGGTCGCCGTTACCTTCAGCCACTCCGGCTACATGAAGCGCACGCCGATCTCCACCTACCGCATGCAGCGCCGCGGTGGCACCGGACGCACCGGCATGAAGACGCGCGAAGAAGATTTCGTCGAGCATCTCTTCATCGCCTCTACTCATGCCTACATTCTCATCTTCACCAACAAAGGCCGCGTCTACTGGCTCAAGGTCTACGAAATTCCCGACGTCAGCGCCGCCGGTCGTGGCAAGCACATCGGCAACTTAATCGGCCTGCAACCCGGCGAAACCGTCCGCACCATGCTCGCCGTGCGCAATCTCGAAGAAGAAAGCAAATACATCTTCTTCGCCACCCGCAACGGCCTGGTAAAAAAATCCGAGCTGCGCGAGTTCATGCACGTGCGCTCCAACGGCATCAACGCCATCAACATCGAAGAAGGAGACGAACTCGTCGCCGCCCGCATCACCAACGGCAATCAGATCGTCTTCATCGCCTCGCACGAAGGTATGGCCGTTCGCTTCGATGAAAATCACGTTCGCCCCATGGGCCGCGCCGCCTACGGCGTAAACGGCATCAACCTGGAAGAGCGCGACTACGTAGTAGGAATGACGGTAACGCCGAAGTCCGGCGCAGTGCCCGAGAAAGATCGGGAAGGGCACGACTTAAGTCGTGCCGATCAGCCTGCTCTTGATCCGGGGACTTCAGCCCCTGAGGTTTCTGAAACCGTCGACCTAACCCAAAAAGGCACCCTGATCCTCTCCGTAACCGAGAACGGCTACGGCAAACGCACGCCCGCCGACGAATACCGCCTGACCAACCGCGCTGGCAAAGGAGTTATCAACATCAAGACGACCGAGCGCGTCGGCAAAGTCGTAGCCATCGCCCTGGTCGACGAAAATTCGCAGGTAATGCTGATCAGCCAATACGGCAAAATCAT
The DNA here is from genome assembly GCA_963838015.1 of uncultured Acidobacteriaceae bacterium. Classification (GTDB taxonomy): domain Bacteria; phylum Acidobacteriota; class Terriglobia; order Terriglobales; family Acidobacteriaceae; genus Sulfotelmatobacter. The sequence continues at coordinate 61,055 of CAWIPG010000007.1, forward strand.
CCGCATGGATTCAAAAACCATCCGCGAATCCGGCCGCAACGCCCAAGGCGTCCGCCTCCTGCACATGGAACCCGGCGACCGCGTAGCCGCAGCAGTTGTCCTAGCTCCAGAAGAAGAACCCAACGGCAACGGAGGCACGTTGCTCCAGTAGATTTGTGGTGAGAATGAAGAATAGCGAGGACTGAAGAGCGGGAGTCGCGCCAGCGACGGGATTCATTAGCCCCGCACGTAAGTGCGGGGTGAGCAAGCGAGAGAGAAGAGAGTCCCTTCAGGGACGGCACAAAGGGCACCGAATCGAAGGCCTATCACTCGCTTAAGCGCTATCCGTGCCAATCCGTGGCAAAGAATTTCGCCACCCCCCGCTACCTAATACCCTGCTTCCGATTAATCTCTCTAGAAAACTCCGTAAAGAAATTCAGCAGCGTCCCCCACCCCACCTGCTCCAACGCAGCCTCTCCACCCTCAGCAAACGGATTATGATTCCCCGGCTTCCACGCCGTCGAAATCATTCCTCCGCCAAACGCTCCCCCGTACAAAGCCCACTGCGGACGCAAATGTTCCTCGCTACGATCGTAGGTCACCAAATTTCGGATGAACGCATGCCGCGTCCGCTTCCAAAGCCCCTGGCACTTGCACTGATCGTAGCGGACTTCATATCCCAGTTTCGCATTGCCCAGCGCCGCCAAACTGTTCGACGCAATAAACTGTCCCTCCCGCGACGCAAACCGCTCCGCGTACCCTCCAATCCCACCCTGCCACTGATACGGCGTTCCCCGCGCCTGGTCGATCGCTGCCCCAAACGCGCGCTTCAGGTAAGCTTCCGGAGTCGTCAACGTCTGCCGCAAGTAAATTTCTTTTCGCTGCTCCGCCGTCGGCGTGACCCGCTTCCGGTTCCTGCCGATATATATTCCGGTAATCCACCCTGATTCCCAATCCCGCGCCTTAATCAGCCCTGCCGTAGCCGCGTCCTTAGTTTTGTCAGCCACCGCCTGCACCGGATTCGGATTCGCATTCTCATCTTTCTTCTTACTCTCGTCAGGCGAATCCGGAAGCGCTTGCCCCTGCGTTTGCCCGGATGTCTGCGGAGGAGTGCTCTGTGGAGGATTGGTTTGCGGAGGGCTGCTTTGCGAAGGATTGCCCTGCTGCCCCTGACTCTGCGGTGTATCGCCGCCCTGCGCCCACGCGCACTTGCCTGAGATCACGATCACGGTGATCAAGCACATCGCCGCAACAAAGCTGGAAGCCCGGCCCAGCGCCCAAGCAAGAATAAGTCGCATTCCCCAAGCATACTCTCCGCGCCCGCGCGGCCTTTCCTGTGAAACCCCTGTGTCCTCTGTGGTGAAGGTTTAAGGTTTTGACTTCCCCCCAACACCCGATAGACTCCCTTGGATGCACTCCCTCTACAACCGTGTTGCCGGTCAAAACGTCGACCGCATCGCCGCTCTCAGCGACGGAATCTTCGCCGTCGCCATGACCTTGCTGGTCCTCGACCTACGCGTCCCCGCCGCCGAAGCCATCCACTCCGAGCATGACCTCCGCCGCGCCCTCATCATCCTCGTCCCGCGTCTCGTAATCTTCCTCATGAGCATCATGACCAACGGTATCTTCTGGGTCGGCCAGCAAACTCAACTCAACTACGTCGCCCGCTCCGACCGCAACCTGGCCTGGATTCACATCGCATTCCTCTGCGCCGTCTCGCTCACGCCCTTCACCACATCTCTGCTGGCCGAATTCATCCACTACCGCACCGCGCTTCTTATCTATTGGAGCAACATCTTCGTTCTCGGTCTCATGCTGTATTGGAGCTGGAGCTACGCCACCCGCGCGAAACTCCTGACCGACGACCTCCCGCCCGAAATTCATCCCGCCATAATCCGCCGCATCGTAATCGCGCAATCCCTCTACGCCGTAGGTGCCGCCCTCTGCTTCATCAACACCTACTATGCCATCGCCGCGATCGTCTTAATCCAAATAAACTACGCCATCGCCCCGAGATTCTGCTGGGGATTGTTCTCGCGTAAATCGTAAAAATATCTAAGGACATGAGAAGCGAAAAGAAGAATTTGGGCAGTAACGTGGAAGGCCGCGCTTCAGCGCCGCGTAGAAGGCTTTAGATCAACAAGGGCTTCAGCCCCGAGGTGCCTGCTCGAAATTCTCTCAGCTTGTTCGCCGAGCGCGAACGCATTTTCTAGGTACCAGGTACTGGTTACTAGTTATCCTCTCTCAAACGCGTGCTTCTTCTCCAACTCCTCCACCGCCGTCCGCATCGCCGATTCAAATCTCTCGGCCTGTCCCATCAATCCAGCAGTAGCCTCGGCCCACTCCCGCTCCATGCGCACTAACCCATCCGCAGCCACCAGCCGTCCCGCCACTTCCAACAAATGCTCCGGCGTAGTCTCCAAATACTGCGCATCCGTCGGATCACCAATCCAGACTCTCTTGCTCGAATCAGCAATCTCCTCGCCCTTGTCATTCCGAACGGAGTGAGGAACCTGCTTTCCGCCGCCATCACCACTGCCCACGTCAAGCGCCCCGGCACTAGGTACTGGGTACTGGGTACTAGCCCTCGTCCCCCAATAAACCTTCCGCTCAATGAACGTAGCAATCACCTCATCCGTAGCCTTCCCAAACACCCACTTCGACCGCTTGAAGTCATAATGCCGGCTGGAAAACGCCACCGGCTTCAGCTTCCCCGACTTCACAAACTCCAGTTGCCGCTGATCCACTTCCTTGCGCAACGCATTGATCACCGGAGCCTCCGCATCCTTCGGCTCCAGCGACGCGAGCACCTCGCGCACCGTAGCCGACAAATTCACCGCCACCGGCGCATGCAGCCCCTCCGAATTCTCGAGCCTAATATCCCCATGCAGCACCCAAAAATCCGCCCCCGAGGTCGACCGGTGAAACGGCCACTCCAACGCAATCGTCAACGGCAACCCCGTCAGCGTAATCCAAATCTTTTTCTCTTCCATCAATCCCAATCTCCACCTTCTCGTGTCCAATCGAACACGCCTGCACTTCCTGCGAACGACGAACGACATATTCTATCCAAAAGAGAGCAACGTCTGTTCAACGAGTAGAACCTTAGACGACCCGAACCTTAGATGATTGCCGCGCCCCGGCACTCCCCCGTCCTCAATGTCATCAGCCTCACGTTTACCCTCATTTAACTCCACGATTACAGCGCTCATCCGATACAGCTTCCCCGTGCCGAGGTCCATCGTGCGTATGGGTGTGCAGAACACACAGGGTCGGGCCGACCCGCGTCACTACGCGGCGGCCTCAGAATGGAGAACTATTATGCGAACACGCAACATAATTTCTTTTGGATTTCTTAGTCTCGTCCTCGCAACTGGCTTGGCCTGCAACGACAAGCCCCAGGCGCCGGATGTGAAGGCCAGCATTCAGCAAGGCCTCAACCAAGCCGGCCTCAAGGACGTCAGCGTGAGCCAGGACCGCGACAAAGGTGTCGTCACGCTAACCGGCACTGTCGCCACCGACAGCGATAAATCGCAGGCTTCGTCCATCGCGCAATCCATCGCCGGTTCAGAAGTAGTGTCGAACGAAATCGCCGTGCAGCCCGTAGGCGATGAAAGCACCGCCAAAACCGTCGACTCTGACATCGACAAAGCCATCGACAAGAATCTCGATGCCAAACTGGTGGAACTTCGCCTGAAGCACGACGTCAGCTACGACGTAAAAAATGGCGTAGTCACTCTGACCGGCAAGGTATCTTCCCAATCAAAACGCGCCATCGTCGAAAAGACCGCCGCCGCCGTCCCCAACGTAAAGCAGGTGGTCAACGAACTAGAAGTGAAAGGCCAGAAGGCAACGACAACGCACGGCGAGTAGTCCGCCGCGAGTGTGAGTAAGTGTAATCCTGAGGCCCGTGTTTTCCGCGGGCCTCCGGATCTTCGCTAAGGGCAATCGGCAGACGACCATCTTTTGCGCGAAGGATGGAATTCCCCCGAAATTAAAAACCTTCGATTAAAGACTTCGATTTTGGGTGGCGCAGTGCTTTCAGCGCTGCGATTAAGAGACCTGCTATGACAAAGGGCTTTAGCCCCTGAGGTACGTATTCACACTCGGTACAAGCAACTGGCTACTTCTTCTTCCGAACCTTAGTCCCCATCCTTAACAACTTCCTCACCGTCCCCGTCGGCAGACGCTTCATCTGATCGTGCAACTCCGTCACCGCATCAAAAAATCCCGCCATCGCCGCCAGCCGCTCGCGCGTAAAATCCGCGCCCGCCTCTTTCGGATCCAACTCCTCCAAACTCCGCCGCAACATCTCCCGCGTCGGGTCGATCTCCCTCCGCTTCCTTTGCTCAATCACCAGCCGGAACATCTCCCACACATCTTTCATCGACTCATAATGTTCCCGCCGGTCGCCCAGCACATGCACCGCCCGCACAATCCCCCAACCCTCCAGCTCGCGGATCGACGTCGACACATTCGATCGCGCCACGCTCAGCGTCTCCGCAATCTCCTCCGCCGGCAGCGCCCGCGGCGACAAATACAGCAACGCATGAATCTGCGCCACCGTCCGGTTAATCCCCCACCGCGTCCCCATCTCGCCCCAGTGCAAAATATATTGCTGCTGCACGCCAGTCAGGTTAGCCATATCAGTACTTTCAGTTCAAACAGAATCTACAGAACCTGCCAGTCACAAGTCAACCAGGCGAATGTGTGAGGCATGATCTAGTGTGGCGCGGGCGCCCTCGCCCGCGAAAGCCATCAAATGGCCGCAGGGATGAAGTTAAGGATAAATAGCCGGGGATAACGACCCATGTGGGGACAGCCGCTCCCGGCTGTCCGTCGAGCGCAGCTCGACCTGCGAACTCCCCATTCCCAATTCGGGAAATTTCTTGTCAATACCCAACCGTCTCAAGATTTCCCTATCTCACTGATTCCGCACCGAATATATTTCTGCAAAAATGTCACAGTGCCCCATTGCTTTATGATATAATGGATCTATAGTCGAACAACAAACGCGGCCCCACCAGGGCCGCGTTTTTTATTGCCTGTATTCATTTAACCAAGCCGAGAAGTCATAACGAAAGCGTGCAGTAACGTGGAAGAGCGGCGCTTCAGCGCCGCGTAAAGCGTCCAATCGGCTACGGGCTTTAGCCCCAGTGGCACCATCGCGCCAAAAAATTCACCACAACCGAAGCACAACAAACCGTTTCACCAAAGGGATCACCTTGCCAAATCGTGGTCAACACATCCAGCACGCCAAGCTCCGCGGAGAGTGGGCCGAACTCCGTTTCATGCAATGCGCCACCGAGCGCGGCTTCCGCTGCAACAAGCCCTGGGGAGAGACCGCCCCCTACGACGTCGCCACCGACCACCACGGCCTCTTCCGCCGCGTCCAAGTCAAATGCACCCTCTACCAGCGCCACCACTCCTACGTCTGCACCATCTGCTCCAGCCACGTCATCTACCGCCCCGACCAGCTCGACTTCTTTGCCGCCTATGTCATCCCCGCCGACACCTGGTACATCCTCCCCATCCTCGCCACCAACCACCAACCCACCGTAGTCCTCTCACCCCACCTGAAGAAATCCAAATATAGCCCCTACGAAGAAGCCTGGCATTTGCTGATGCAAAGACAGCCCGACCGTTAGATGTCGGCGCAGCATCGCGCCAGACCAAGAGGGCCCTTTTTCCATTGCGGGCATACTGAGAGACTCCCCCGAAACGGGAGACAATCAGAAATATTCGTCCGCGATCGGTTCCAATATGCTGAGATATGATGATATAGCTTGATGTATAGATAAAGATGTTGCTATATTGAGAGCGTGGAATCTAGATCCAAATACTTGAACCAAGTCGCGAGATCAGCCGGCGTGGCCCCGATTACTCTGAGGCGCTGGCTGCTGAACGGGAAGATACCCGAGGTGAGTCGTGATCGTAACGGCTGGCGGGTCTTCACGGCCGAGGAAGAGGCCGCAGTACTGAAGTACGCGTCGAAGACCACACCACCTAAGGGGCTAAAGCGAAAATGATCTCGGACAAAGACCTCCCTGAACTGGAAGACTATCGTCGGTTGGAGCACTCCATGCCCATAACATGGGCCCCAGTTCTTGGACCCTTAGTTGGGTCGGCGGGGAATGATAATCTTCCTGTACATCGCTGGTTTAGGTACAAGGAGGCCTACTCCGCCGACCTATTGGAGAGTCTTTTCACACTTACAGACTTTTCGATACGACGGCCTCTTGCACTGTTAGACCCCTACTGCGGTGTCGGAACAACGTTGCTCAGCGCTCAAGTTCGGCCAGTTCAAATTGCATCCGCGATCGGAGTGGAGCGTAACCCATTTGCTGCCTTCGTTGCGCGGACAAAGCTTGGGTGGCCCAGAGTAAACGGCTCTGACATAGAGGAAATGAGCGAATCCGTTCTATCCTCAGGAGGCGGGAATCCGCCCGAGCTTCCCGAGCTGTCGAGCATTCGAACGGGTAGGTGCATAACGAAATATATGGCAGGCCAATTGTTGTTGATTCGTGATGCGCTGTTGAAATTTCCGCAGTCCCCGACTCGCGATGCCTTATTGGTGGGCCTCGCGTCTTCCATCGAGCCCCTGAGCCGTGTTCGAAAAGATGGGCGCGCTCTGCGCCTGGTTGATCGGACCGGCCAGAGAATCGCTCCGACACTAAGGAGCAAGTGGACAGAGATTAGGCATGATATATCAAGCATGAAAGCGTCCCACAGGGCTTTGGCGCGGGTTGAAGTCAAGGAGGGCGATGGCCGCGCGTTGCAAGACACGATTGACGACCGGTCGATCGACGTCGTACTAACGTCGCCCCCCTATCCCAATAACATCGACTATTCGGAGGTCTATAAACTGGAGCTTTGGCTTTTGGGTTTTGTGAACAACGGTCAGGAGTTTCTGCAGTTACGAAAGAGCACACTTCGCAGTCATCCAACATGCGATCTGATCAGCGACACAGACTCAGAGTTCAGAGAGGCGATTACCACAGGAACCTTGGCTCAATTCTTTGGTCCCTTGCTGAACCGGACCGGCTGTCACAAAGAAAAGTGGAGGGGACGTCTAGCCCTCGCATATTTTTCGGATCTGTGGATCTCTCTGAAAGAGCAGTATCGCTGCCTCCGAGGAGGCGGGCGGTTATTCATGGTGTTAGGCAACTCTTTGCATGGCCATGCTGGAAGCGCCTACCTGGTTCCGACCGACCTATTAGTGGCGCAGCTCGCACGGAAAGTCGGGTTTCAACTCGTGAGCATCTTGGTTGCCCGAAATACAAAACGGCGTTTGTCTGGAAATCATTTTCTCCGTGAGTCAGTTCTGGTTATAAGGAAGCCGGAGAATGTCTAAGCGAAACCAGCTACGATTCGAAGTCTCTGCAAACCTTCAGCGACTTATAGGCGAAGAGCTCGTCTCCAATGAGGAGATGGCATTCATCGAACTGGTAAAGAACGCCTACGATTCGGGAGCTTCTCGGGTGGAAATCACAATTCACCAAGAGACGGTGGCCACGGAGCCCTACATCACGATCCGCGATGACGGTGAAGGGATGATGATCGACGATTTTCGCAAGCGATTCATGTTTGCCGCCTACAGTCAGAGGGATACTGAAGCGCTTACCGCCGCGAGAGTGCCGACCGGAGAGAAGGGGATTGGAAGATTTGCGGCAGATCGAATTGGTGCCGAACTGGTCGTGACGACCAAGCCAGTCGATGCGGAGCGGGCGCTGGAGGTTCGGTTCGATTGGAGCAAGTTTCGTGACAAAAGCAAGCGATTTAACCAAATACAAGTGCCCTACGCATACGTTCGGGACAGTTTCGGACCCTCTGACAGAGGTACCGTCCTCACAATCCGAAGGCTTCGCTCCAAGTGGGACCGGGAAAAGATTCAGGATTTGAAGTCAGCATTGGCTAGTTTGCTAAGCCCCTATAGCATGCCCGAGGGCTTCCAGATGGAAATAGTTGTCACCGGCCTCAGGCCGTCCTCCGAGCAGATTGTTCCCGAAAAGCCGGTCGGCTCGGACTACGAACTTCAATTCAAAGTAGCGGACACAGGGCAAGTTCTGTGGAGGCTCAAAGGACCGACCGATACAAGGTTTCCGGACTGGAAGCAGATCCCGGGGCTTCAAAGCCAGAACCTAGCTCACTTGAAGGGTCGGCTCCTTTATTACATAAAGAAACCATCCAAATCACTTGTCAAAGGCTTGTTGCCGGGCGTCCAGTTGTACAGGAACGGTTTTCTTCTGCAGCCATTTGGCTCGCCAATCTCGGATCGCCTAAAGTTAATTGAAAAGCGGACGAAACGAGCAGGACACGCACCTCTCGTACCGAATCGACTGTTCGGCTTCGTCGACATTTCGCGGTTGCTACACCCCACGTTAAAGGACACGACAAGTAGACAGACGATGCTCGAAACGTATGAGCTGCACGAGTTAGTGCGCATCCTCAAGGCTCAGACAGATTTCCTAGAGGAGAATATTCTCGAGGAGGTCGCAAAGCCAAGCTGGCGCAGATCACTACGGCAACAGTCAATCCTCCTCGAACAGGCCAAGCTGAACTCCCTAGGTAACCTGTCGGTTGGCATAGGTCACGAAATACGACAGCCCTTACAGTCGATATTGTCATACGCTGACGCGATTGAACTGAAGCTGCAAGACCTTAGAATCAGGGATTCAGAGATCGCCGACTCGCTGCAAAATATTAACGATGCCGCCGATCGAATAGACAGCACTATCACTTTCATTAAGCAACTCTCCAGCGGGGACCTGGAAGACCTTAGCATTTTCGACATTGGGGCGATTGTAAGGAAGGAGTGCAAACTGTTCGAAACACAGAATGATGACATCACATTTCAGATTAACGTTCCTGACCAGATAGCGAGGGTAAATCAGACGACCGTTATTCACGTCTTGGCAAACCTGCTGCGGAACTCGGTGGAAGCAATCCGAGATGCTCAGGATGAGCGGGTGGGAAAAATTTCAATTGCCCTGGATCGTCAAGGGGAAATGCACATCTTTGAAGTGGCGGACAACGGCGTTGGAATCGCCGAAGACGTAAAGCCTAAAATCTTCCAAAAATTTGCGACACAAAAGACCGGCGGTTTGGGTTTCGGCCTGACCTATTGCTACACCATCCTTGAGCGCTGGGGAGGCAAAATTAGTTTCAAGTCGAAACTTGGCGCAGGGTCCACCTTTCGCGCACAGATTCCAGAAAAGGTTGGTTAACCATGTCACCACGAATACTTTTGGTCGATGACGAGGATGATGTTCTCAATGCGTGGGCGACGAGTCTTAGGCCCCTCAAACATGAGATCGTTAAAGCACACGACGAGCGGGAGGCTTTGGCCGCAGCTTTGGAGCATCCGTTCGACCTTGTTGTCGTTGACTACGTAATTCCGTCCAAGACGGGAGTCGAGATAATCGCCTCCATACGACGCAACCTTCCGCTGATTCGTAGTATCTTGATTTCAGGGAGATTCGACGAGAAACTCTCTCGTTCCGAACTGCGAGACATGGTTCGCGAGAAGGTCGAGGTCGATGAGTATCTTCACAAGCCAGTTAAGCCGAAACTCTTGCGTGAGACTGTCTCTAGGCTTCTAGCCGGGGAGGCGGTCGACTGGAAAGACGTTGCTTCAAGGGCCAAACAGGCACGAAGCGTTTCTGCGCAGGATACGGCGGAACTCAAAAATAAGCTCGGTCAGCACCTGAAAAAAGAAGAGAAGAAGTAATTGGTAGTTTATGGCAGCTTGCTTTTTCGATACCTGCGCGCTGGTTCCGCGCTACCGGCTTGGCAAGTTCACACACCGCGTCAACCGAGTCTTCGCAGGACGGAAGGACATTTTCATTGCTGAGATTACCGCGGTAGAAATTGTTAGCGCGTTTGGCTCCGTCCTCCGCGCCAACAACCTGTCACAATCTGAATTTGATCGAATGAATGCTGAGTTCCTGGACGACATCGAAGCCGGCAGAATACAAGTTCGAGCCCTGACCCGCGGCGATATGATGCGTGCTCGACACTTGCTCAGCCTCGCTGGCGTCGTGAACCGCCGCAATCTCAAGAGTTCCGACGCACTTGTTGCCGTCAGTTGCCGGGAGTTGGCCCTCGAAAAACGCGAGAGGGCGACGTTTTACACGAAGGACTGGACTCTTTACGCAACGCTGTATGAAATTAACGCCTTTCGGGCGGCGCTTAGAATGAGATTCTTCGGAGCGGGCCGAGGGGGCATTCCCCCCTCAACAACGTAGACCGCTCCGGCTGACTCAATTTAGTAAACCTGCGCCAGGTTAAACTTCCCCCTTGCACTCTCGCCCATTCATCTGCTATAAACAATTCACCGAGAGCAGATGTGTGGCTGAGCCGGATTTTGTTGCAACTCTCGTGCGTGCCCGGCATCTAAGCTTTAAGAGAGCAGTATAAAGTTCTCAATCATCCCGGCCACGGGACTTCATTCGGAAAGCAAGTTTCAAGTAAGGCCTTCCGAAGGGTACCTTCAAAGCAAGGACCTCCAGGTAATAAGGATCTTTTCTCAATCTCTTGTCTTCCGTATCGGGCTGCCTAAAATGCGCGCCGAAAGTGGCGTGTTACCCCGGAACGGAAGGCCATACTGTTGCGCGCGTTTGAGCTAAGCTCTCCCGTCGCCGCTCCCAATCAGGTTTTTTCCCGATGTGGAAATCATCTGGAAATTCTGTGGGATGTGATGATTGACGGGATTTCCGCCGCACTGTATGTTTATCAAGTTTCGAGGACAGTCGGGTTCGCTCTAGTAGCGAGTTCGCCTGGACTGAATTCGCACCGCCTCGGCGGACCGCGATTCGGTCTTTGACAACTAGGTTGAACGTGCCAGTCGTGAGAAACGGATTCGGGCATTAGTCCGAACGATCTCACAAGATAGACCACCATGGTCTTCAAGCTTTTTGGGTCTCGATCCAGAGAGTAAGAAGCTGAATGGTGGCGCCATCCCGCGCTGTTGACCAGAAACGGCTTTTGCAAGCTGCTCTGGATGTGCGGCGATGGCAGCCTGCCAACTACCCGTCGGCAGGCATCAGGTTTCAAACGAGAGTTTGATCCTGGCTCAGAATCAACGCTGGCGGCGTGCCTAACACATGCAAGTCGAACGAGAAAGGGGAGCAATCCCTGAGTAAAGTGGCGACCGGGTGAGTAACACGTGACTAACCTACCCTCGAGTGTGGAATAACATCGGGAAACCGATGCTAATACCGCATAACATCGCAAGATCAAAGGAGTAATCCGCTTGAGGAGGGGGTCGCGGCTGATTAGCTAGTTGGCGGGGTAACGGCCCACCAAGGCGAAGATCGGTAGCCGGCCTGAGAGGGCGCACGGCCACACTGGAACTGAAACACGGTCCAGACTCCTACGGGAGGCAGCAGTGGGGAATTTTGCGCAATGGGGGAAACCCTGACGCAGCAACGCCGCGTGGAGGATGAAGCCCCTTGGGGCGTAAACT
>CAWIPG010000007.1:75000-486587 GCA_963838015.1 uncultured Acidobacteriaceae bacterium
AGCTGACGAGGACGATATTTGACAACTGAATAGATTGGGCAAAATACAAGGCGTTGTAAATTTTTATGAGTGCCTGAGAGAAGCTGCTGGTGCGCATGGCGTTTAATAGGCGCGTGTGCGCGATGAGCAGCAATAAAGGCCCATAGAGTTTAAGCGGCGTGTTCGGGAAAGTTTTTAGCGAGTAGCCAAAAGCTAGGAGCTAGAAGCGATCTCGAGTGTGTCGAGTAAATTTTGTGGTCAAGCTACTAAGGGCGCATGGTGGATGCCTTGGCAGAAGCAGGCGAAGAAGGACGTGGCAAGCTGCGATAAGCTTCGGGGAGCCGCAAGCAGGCATTGATCCGGAGATTTCCGAATGGGGAAACCCACGGAGGCGAACCCTCCGTACGGCGTAATGAATCCATAGTTACGCACGAGCGAACCCTGGGAAGTGAACCATCTCAGTACCAGGAGGAAAAGAAAGAAACCTCGATTGCGATAGTAGTGGCGAGCGAAATCGCATCAGCCTAAACCTGTTAGACCTTCGGGTTCAGCAGGGGTTGTAGGGTCGACAACAGTAGAGTTACCAATTCAGTCCTTAATCGAAGCCCTCTGGAAAGAGGGGCCATAGAGTGTGATAGCCACGTAGATGAAAAGGAACTGAACTCGAAGTCGATACCTGAGTACCGCGGAGCACGAGAAACTTTGCGGGAAGCTACGGGGACCATCCCGTAAGGCTAAATACTAGCTTCTGACCGATAGTGAACCAGTACCGTGAGGGAAAGGCGAAAAGAACCCCTGCGAGGGGAGTGAAATAGTACCTGAAACCGTGTGCCTACAAACGGTGGGAGGACTATGCGGCGCAAGCCGAAAGTCTGACCGCGTGCCTATTGCATAATGAGCCGGCTAGTTATTCTTGTCAGCAAGGTTAAGCGAAAGCGAGCCGTAGCGAAAGCGAGTCCGAATAGGGCGACAAAGTTGGCAGGAATAGACGCGAAGCGGGATGATCTACCCTTGGCCAGGCTGAAAGTGGAGTAACATCCACTGGAGGGCCGAACGGGTGTTTGTTGAAAAAAGCTCCGATGAGCTGAGGGTAGGGGTGAAAGGCTAATCAAATTCCGTGATTGCTCGTTCTCTCCGAAATAGCTTTAGGGCTAGCCTCGTATGATTTGTCGTGGTGGTAGAGAACTGAATGGACTAGGGGGCTTTCCAGCTTACTGAATCCAATCAAACTTCGAATGCCATAGAACAACCAATACGGGAGTCAGACGGCGGGGGCTAAGCTTCGTCGTCGAGAGGAAAACAGTCCAGATCGCCTGCTAAGGTCCCAAAATATCAGCTAAGTGGGAAAGGAAGTCGGAACGCCCAGACAGCCAGGAGGTTGGCTTAGAAGCAGCCATCCTTTAAAGAAAGCGTAATAGCTCACTGGTCAAGCGGTCCGGTGCCGACAATTTAACGGGGCTTAAGCTGATTACCGAAGCAGCGAATGCATCACTTCATTGTGGTGCGTGGTAGGAGAGCATTCTCAACAGTTTGAAGGTAGACCGAAAGGACTGCTGGACGGTTGAGAAGAGACCCTGCCGGCATAAGTAGCGATAACGGAGGTGGGAACCCTCCGCGCCGAAAGTCTAAGGTTTCCTGAGAAAGGTTAATCCGCTCAGGGTCAGGCGGTCCCTAAGGCGAGGCCGAAAGGCGTAGCCGATGGACATCCGGTTAATATTCCGGACCTCCCTTGTTTTCGTTATTACGATGGGGTGACGCAGGAGGATAAGCAGGCCGTCCTATGGCTATGACGGTCGATGCGCGTAAGGTGTCTTTCGTAGGCAAATCCGCGAGAGAGTTATCACTGAGGCGCAAAGCAGTACTCCGTATGGAGGAAAGCTGCCGATTCCACGCTGCCAAGAAAAACCTCTAAGGAGAAAGTAAGGGAACCGTACCTCAAACCGACACAGGTAGACGAGGAGAATATCCAAAGGCGCTCGTGAGAACAGTTGGTAAGGAACTCGGCAATATAACCCCGTAACTTCGGGAGAAGGGGTGCCCCGGTAGAGTTCATAGCTCGAGGGGGCCGCAGCGAAATGCGCACTGCGACTGTTTAACAAAAACACAGGTCTCTGCAAAGTCGAAAACGACGTATAGGGGCTGACGCCTGCCCGGTGCCGGAAGGTTAAAGGGAGAGGTCAGCGCAAGCGAAGCTTCGAACTGAAGCCCCGGTGAACGGCGGCCGTAACTATAACGGTCCTAAGGTTAACGAACTCGCTAGCCTTAGTAAAATCTGGCTATATGCTGGAAAATCTGAGTATCCCAAGCTACTTGAAAAAGTAAAAATGCAAGGGTGCAGACAATCAGCAGGAAAGGCCAGTAGGAAGCTCGAAATCGCAAACTCTGATGCAAGGTTCGTATCAGGGCACGGCTTTAGCCGTGCCGCACGGGCGTGGTTTTGGGAAGGGCACGACTTTAGTCGTGCCGTAACGGCGGCAAAAATTGATGGGGCTTCAGCCCCTGAGGTTTAGCCTCTGTTCCTGCTGGAATCCTCAGAGACTATATGCCAGATTCCAACGAAATGTTTGTTGGAAAAGATATAGTCCGAACTGCATGGCGACATGCAGAGAGTGGCAGAAATGTCCACTCCTTGATTGACTTGATAAGTCTGACTTACTAAGTCGAATAAGTAACAAACTTGAGCGAAATTCCTTGTCGGGTAAGTTCCGACCTGCACGAATGGCGTAACGAAAGTGCGACTGTCTTGCCGACTGACACGGCGAACTTGTAGTGCCGGTGAAGATGCCGGTTGCCCGCAACTAGACGGAAAGACCCCGTGCACCTTTACTATACCTTTAGTATGAACTATGGCCCTTGCTGCGCAGGATAGGTGGGAGGCTTTGATTCCAGGCTCTCGGGCTTGGAGGAGCCAACGGTGAGATACCACCCTGCGAGATCTGTGGTTCTAACTTAGTCCCGTTACCCGGGACAAGGACATACTAAGGCGGGTAGTTTGACTGGGGCGGTCGCCTCCTAAACGGTAACGGAGGCGCGCGAAGCTACGCTCAGGCTGTTTGGAAATCAGCCGTTGAATGCAAAAGTATAAGCGTGGTTGACTGCGAGACCAACAAGTCGAGCAGGTACGAAAGTAGGCTTTAGTGATCCGGTGGTTCTGCATGGAAGGGCCATCGCTCAACGGATAAAAGGTACGCCGGGGATAACAGGCTGATCGGAGCCAAGAGTTCATATCGACGCTCCGGTTTGGCACCTCGATGTCGGCTCATCGCATCCTGGAGCTGTAGAAGGTTCCAAGGGTTAGGCTGTTCGCCTATTAAAGCGGTACGTGAGCTGGGTTCAGAACGTCGCGAGACAGTTCGGTCCCTATCTGTTGTGGGCGCAGGAGATTTGAGAGGACCTGTCCTTAGTACGAGAGGACCGGGATGGACGAACCTCTTGTGTTCGAGCTGTCATGCCAATGGCACCGCTCGGTAGCGAAGTTCGGTAGTGATAACCGCTGAATGCATATAAGCGGGAAGCACTCCTCAAGATGAGATCTCCCAACCCGTAAGGGATAAGAAGGGCCCAGGAAGACTACCTGGTTGATAGGCTGGAGGTGGAAGAGTGGCAACACTCGTAGCTTACCAGTACTAATCGCCCGTTCGGCTTGACCATAAAATTTACTCGGTGCAGATACAGCTGTCAGCTCTCAGCTTTCAGCCTCAGCTAAAAACTGAGCTGAGGCGAGAGCCAAGTTTTCTCTCGACCGCCAGAATCTGGGTGGAACAGACTAAACGTGCTGACAACTGTGCGCCGACGCTTTTCGCAATTCCAACCCGAAGCTTTCCGCTTCGAGGACGAAATACAAAAAGCAAAGCCGAAGTACGGTGGCAGAAATCGGAAGTAAACAACAAGAAAGTAAGCCACACCCAATCTATTCAGTTGTGAGGCATCGTCCTCACGATCTTTGAAAGCTAGCTCTCAGCTGTCAGCTTTCAGCTCTCAGTTTTTTCTGAGGCGCGAAAGGGATAACTGGGATTCACCAAGTTTGCTGTCCATCAGCACGATGGCAGCTACGAGATGGCGTAGAGATCCTTCGCTGAAAAGCGCTCAGGATTTCGGCAGCAGGCTCCCGCGCGCGAAAGGCGCGCGCTCACGCCTGCTAAGCGCCTCAAGTTGTCGGTGATCTTACCGCGGGGGATCCACCCGTTCCCATCCCGAACACGGAAGTTAAGCCCCGCAGGGCCGATGGTACTGCACGCGCCAAGTGTGTGGGAGCGTAGGTCGTTGCCGGCATAAATAAAGGCCAGTCTGAGAAATCAGATTGGCCTTTTCCTTTCTGGGGATACCGCTCAAATTGTTGGGAATAGCCCGCCCTCCAGCGCCTACGATTGCTCCGGTCGTTGAATGGGGTCGCATCCGTGCTGATTTCGGTCTTCGTGCACATCTTCGTCCCTCTGGTTGCCGTGGCCGTGATCCAGTTCGACAAAAGCGTTCCGATGCCAGTTCAGATCGCCGAGGGCGGCACGGACTTGTGCATCCTCGCGATCGGAGCCACTGGAAGGCCGCGGAAGTAGCGTCGGGGTGGGTGTCTGTTTCGGTTCGAGGCAGCGCTGGCTTTCTTGACGCAGATGATATAGTGTTGGGGGTCGTTTATCCTCGCCGCGCCCGTGTGGGTGCGGGGTTTCACCGATGCGGTTTGAAAGGATCGAGCCGATATGCGCAAGTCCCCGCCGGCTTTTCCAGCGTTTCTCTTTCTTGTTTTTTCAACCCTGGCACTGGCCCCTTCGTCAGCCCGAGCGCAAACTGCGGAAGCCGAGCGGGCTGGAGCTGTTGAGTTGGAAGCGAATGTTCCGGGCACTGGAAGCGTGAATAAGAGATTCATGATCTCTCTGCCCATCGTGAACGAGGGCACGGCCTCCGCCAAGAACGTAAACATCACCGGCGTGAGTCTGGGGTCGGCCGCTGTGATTAGCCCAGCGTCGTTCCCTGTGTCGCTGGGCACCATCGCGGCGAATGTGACGGTGATCTTCCAGGTGGATTTCAACAACACGAGCCTGGTGAACGGAACGCCGTATACCTATACGGTGAACGGCACCTATCAGCTGAACGGCAAGACCACGAATTTTACTTTTACGCCCACGGTCAGCACGCTTCCGGCGAGTCCCGGATCGGCAACCGCGCACAAGGTGACGGTGGAAGCCAATATCCCGGCGGGCCCTTACCCTCCGCAGTCGCCGGCATTTGGACCCACCGTCAACGAGCCGCCGCCGCCGGTCCCGGTGTCTCCGACGGTTCCCCGCACGACCACCTCGAGCAGCACATCGGTCGGCCAGGCGCAGGGCCAAATGCGCGGCGCCGCTCCGCCCTCGAGCGTCGTCTTCAACTGGAACGACCAAGTGGGACTTCCCGCGGGGGATGTATTCGGAATCGCAGAGCCCAGCGGAGCCAGCGGGAACGGCTTGATCTTTGTGTCTTTTAACTGGGGTGTGGCTTATTCCAGCGACGGCGGCAGCACCTTCACCGAACTGAATCCCACCACCATCTTCAACGACCAAGTTCAATTTTGCTGCGATCAGTGGGTGCAGTACGTGCCCAGCATTGACCGCTTCATCTGGCTGATGCAGGGCGCTTCGGTGGAAAATGGCGGAGTCGGCGGCTATCGCCTGGCCTCCGCCAGTCCCGGAGACATCGAACTTTTTCCTTACACGGCCTGGACCTATTGGGACCTCACTCCCACGTTATTCGACGAGCCCGCACAGACCGATTACGATTATCCCGGCATGTCGGTTGGAACCAACTCGCTGTACGTCAACTGGGATGCCGGCGCCAAAGATTGCGGCGGCCCTCCTAATAACAACACCTGCAACAAGGGCCGAGAAGTCATCCGCATCTCTTTGTCCCAGATCCAGGCCGCGTCAACCATTTCCATCCAGTACACCACCCCGTCCGATAGCATCTTGGCCTGGGCCGCCGCCGTCACCCAGGACACCGGCAGCGAAGTCTTTTGGGCCGGACACAACGGCACCACGCTGCTGCGCGTCTTTTCCTGGGCCGAAGGCAGTAACACCTACGGCTGGCGAGACGTGCAGATTGACAGCTATACTCCGAACCTGGATGGCTGCACCAATTCCATGACCGGTGCGATCATTGTCTGTCCCAAGCCCGATGTTCCACATATTGCCTCTCTGACCCCCACCCCGGTGGTGACCCCGCCCACGCCGCAGACTACGGATTGGATCTTCCGCGATGGCGACGACGCCATTACTGGCGCTACTCGCTCCGGGGACAACATATGGTTCGCGTGGACTTCGGCGCCGGAAAAAACCACTCTCGTGCAGCCCTACATTGTGTTGGTCAGCATCGACACCAACACCTACGCCAAGGCCCAGCAGATGGAGATTTGGAATCCTGCCTTCGGCTTCATTCTTCCTTCGATCGCTACCAACGCCTGCACCGGGGAGATTGGTGTTTCCCTCGCCACAGGCGGGGGAGGCACTTACTATCCCAACGCAGCCGTGGGATTCTGGGGCGACTACTTTGTGTATCAAACCACCAATAGCAACGTGACCGAGGGCGAGTATGGCGACTATGTAACCCTCCGGCAAAACAACACTCAAAGCAATGACGGCGCGTTTTTCGATGCCTTTGGCATCGGCCTAACGAAGTTGCCCGGCGCTGGATCGGGCCCGATCTTACCGCCCTCGCAGGTAGATGTAGGCATCCAGTACAGCGTGTTCGGCCGCGGCGGCGCCTGTACCGGCAGGGCTGCGCCGCCGCGCGGAGCGGCAAAGGCCGTTCCGAGGGAGACGAAGCCGGCGCATGGTTCGGCAGCGGGAGCGCTGGGCGGAAGTTGAACTGTCTGGAGGTCTTTTTTCTCTTTTTTCCCCGTGGAGTCGAGCCAGAATTTTGCCCAAGCCTCATCGTGATCGAGGTGAACATGTGGCGGTTCGCTGCCGAAATAAAATCGGTAGGGGCCAGAGCGGAGTACCGTCGGCATGGCGCGATTGTAACAAAGCCCCGCAGGGCCGATCGATGGTACTGCGCGTGCCGGGTGTGTGAGAGCCCTTCGGCAAGCTCAGGATGGACTCCGGTCGTTGCCGGCATAAATAAAGGCCAGTCTGAGAAATCAGATTGGCCTTTTCCTTTTGGAGCTAGAGCGCGGCAAGGGCGGCCGCGTTTAACTCTTGAAATTCTGCCTTCGGAATTCGAACCACAGAGCTCCGTCCGCCGGTCATCGACCTTCCACCTGATTGCTGGACCCAGGAGGCGAACTGCGCCATTTGGTCGAAAGTGATAAACCACCAGTTAACGACGTTCCTTGTCTCGGGGCTGTCGATCTCTCGCACGACGAAGATGGAATGCAGGTTCCCTCTCTTCGCGGCATAAAATGCGAGCTTCACGAACGGACCGACGTCCAACCCGAAGTATGGGCCCATGTCACGCGACGGGGCTGGCGTCTTTTCTTTTATCTCGAGCGGGTAAGTGTGTTGCTGCCCCCAGAGTATTCCGTCAATATCCGATATTTCGGAAAAGAAGCCTGTCTGGAAAGTTACGCGGAGATGTTCTTTTGAGAACTCTTCCGGCACTGCGGCCACGGGAATACCCTCCGTCTCCGTTTTGTAGCGGAGGAAGTTGTAACTTCGTTCACGCCGACGAAAGTTCAGTGCCGCTGCGGCGTCAAGAAAAGGAATGTATGGCTGGGCAGCCGGGAGGCCGAGTTGCACTGAATGCCAGCGCAGCGTCGAAGCGTCGTCCTCGCTCCCCACAGTTGCGGCGCAATAAAAACTTGCTATACCACTTTGATGGAACGTCGAGCAAATTGTGTGCAGACCGAGTGTAGGTTGAGGAAGCGCCCTCTCTGGTGGGTAGGGTATGCCGGGTTGAACTGTCTCCGGGAAGAAGACAGCGGTCGTGTGCCCAAAGATACCTTGGCCTGCCGTACGAGCCACCAATCCGCCCGGGCCGACGCGGTTCGAAAATCCTAGATCTGTAACTCGTCGAATCAGCGCGTCCATCGGTGTATGAGCTGCGAATTTCTCGGGGTCGAGACTGGCGCGAAGGTAAGCCTTCATCGAGATGTCAGATATCGACGGCACAATCCCCGCTCTCGCGTTCGCCCGGAATCGGGTCGGCGCAGGTCAGTGAACGCTTTACCGATCGGCAAATTTTTTCTCGTTGTGGTATTTCAAGAAATTCTTATCGGGAGCAAAGCGGCTAGGCAGCCTTATTAGCGCCCCTTCGTACCTTCCAAGAAAGTCTCTAGTGGTTTCATCGGCGAGGTGCTTTCGCACTTTAGACGAGAGCTTGACTTTGAACTCTGGGGTAACAGTGAGCAGTCCGCAGTCGAATGCTCGGTCGTGGACAGCATTGAGGCATAATCCATTGCGCGGGTTGGTACGGTTCTTGGGATCATCCGCCCACGGTATGATGTGGCTCGCATTCAATAGCTGTGGCAAGGGCAAGCCTGTGATGCAGCACCGCTCGTCGTAGGCGGCGAGAACAGCCGCCCTAAAGAATCCTTGATTGATTCGCGTGCGGACGATTGCTTCGCGTGTCTTTCCTTCTGGAAAAACTTCGGTGTCTTCGTACAATTCTGCCGGGCGCCCCGTCATCTCGGAGAGTAGACGCTCACTTTCGTACGCCAGTTTTTCCCAGTTGTTGTTGAACTCGTTCCATATTTCTACTTCTGACTTTGCGCCATGCGATGCGCCCGCGATGTTGCGTCTCTTCAAAGCGGGATCGAGCCGTGCGAAATTAGCCAGCTTCCACGAGACCGCTGCTGGAGTTCGGTCAACTGCTTTTGCTAGGTTTATTAGGTCAGGATTGCGATAGTGGATACGCCCGAACGGGATTTTGCAATAGAGGTTGAAAGCAACGATCAACTCCTCGCGTGCCAGTCTCGGCGCGGCATAGCCTATGGGAGACGAAAAGAATAGCACAGCAACGGGCCTTCGTTGCGTGATCGGTGGAGAAGCGGGTACCTCAGGCGCTGAAGCGCGAGATTTTAGGTGGTTTGTCGGCACGACTATAAGTCGTGCCATTCCCGAGGCTGTTCTTCTTCGACACTCCGGAGATGGAGAACGGTTGGCGCGCGAAACCCGCTAAGAGAATGTCGTTGATCCGGTATTTTGGCTGATGCGTGCGAAGGCTGAGCAAAAGAGAATTATTCCTGTCGTCACTCGCCATATAAGTTACTCCCTGCAAACAGAGTACTGGGATCTTTGCCGGAAGCAATAGTTGATACGTCCTGCCGATACTATCGTGCCCTCGCGCGTGGGAAGACTTGTGGTTTCGGGAACGGCATTGATCGATGAAGATTCATATCGGAGTACGGGAGGTCAAAATCCCCACCCTTGCCGCTTGAGGACGGGAAGATTTCGGCTGCTGCGGACGCGGCAAGGATGGGGCACCCTCGGCTTATTTGCTGCCGGCGGACAGCGGATTTCCTTCGGCTTCCCCCTCGGCTCCGCTCGGGGCTTCGGCAAAACAAGGGCAGGCTCCCCTGTCTCGCTGCGCTCGCGCGTCGGAATGACAGGGAATGAGATGCTTTCGCTTCGGAATTGCAAGGGTTGCGAGGAGGCGATAGCTACTTTCTAGGGGTCTACTTTTGTGGGTATGCACACGGCTTTGCGTGCGTAATTTTTATTGACTGCGTGTACTGGGCGTGAAATCATTTAGCTATAGCCGAATTGGCTGAATTAGCTCCTTCCGACCGGTGGTCGGAGGGGGCTTTTGCGTTTTGGGGGTGTGGTGGGTTCCCATGTCTCGCAAAGGCGGCGAGACATGGGGCACCCCAGATTCAAACGGGGCGGGGCCGTGCGGTGGAGGTAGAGATCCTTCAGCGACGATAAAGCCGTCGCTTCAGGATGACAATTTGATAAATGAGGATCATCGAAATGGATGGGATCGTTTTGTGGGCTGCGGCTGAGGGATCGGGGTCAAAGTCAGGATCAAAATCAAAATCTAAGTCAAAGGCAACGGACAGGAGTGTCCGTTCCACACAAGCATCTTCCACACAGGCACTTACTCCGAAGCAATTGGGGGAGATTGCGGAGGCGGAGTTTATTGCTAAGGCGGTGGGGATGGGGTTTGTGGTGGCCCGGCCCTGGGGGGACAGCGAGCCTTATGACTTTATTGTGAATCCGAAGAAGAGTTTTTATTTCTGGAGGGTGCAGGTGAAGTCGGCGCACACGATCGGGGCGGATGGAGGGTGCAGCTTTCGGGCGCATGATCATAATCAGAGGTCGTATACGGCGGAGAATATTGATGCGCTGGTGGCTTATGCGCGTCCGATGAATGCGTGGTATGTGATGCCGGTGCGGGTGGTGGAGGAGTTGAAGTCGTTGATGCTGTATCCGAAGAGCCGGGGGAAGCGGTCGCGGTTTGAGAGGTGGAGAGAAGGGTGGGATGTTTTTCGGAAGGCGGTGCGGAGGGGGCGGAGGTGAGTGCGACGGCGTAGGAAAATCCCCCACCCTTCGGCTCCGTCAGGGCATGCTTCTCGCAAAAGGCGCGAGAAATCGGGCACCCGGCTTTGAGGAAACTTCACCAAGGACTCCTTGCTAATGTCGGTTGACTGCGATTAGTATCTCGCGCAGCGGCGCAAGATATGCTGAAGTGCTTGGGTAAAGTCGTGGCCACGCTACTATGTACGGCCCTGGCTCTTCCCGTGTTAGCGCAGGAGCGCGAAGCCGGAGGAATCCAGTGGGATGTAGTGCCGCAAAGCATCGAGATTGCGTCGTGCCAGCAGAGTTCGCCGCTGCTTATTATCGCGCGCAATTCCACCTCGCGAGCTGCCGCATCATTGCAGATCACGAGTTTTTCTGATCGGCCGGTGCAGCTCTCCGATACTCGATCTGTGAAAGCCCTTGCTCCGGGACAGCAGATCTCGTGGTCCGCGAACGTAACGTGCACATCTGATTTTGCCGCCGGATCCCTGCAACTCGTCTTTTCTGACCGGCTGGCCGGGGACGGTCAACCGGTTACGCAGATCGCCACCAAATCGATCTCCGTCAAGTTGCGCGAACCTCTGACCTTGGACAGCATCGCTTCGGTTGATATCAAAACTACCTTGGAATCGCTGAAAAAAGGGGTCCCAGGCGAGGTTCTGGTTACCGTCACTAACAAACTGGTGGAACCGATTCGAGTGACCATCACCCCGAGAGCTCCGCAAGCCCCAAATGCCACCGCGCAAGCCCCAGGCGTCGCTCAGAATGCCTCGAGTACCACCCCACAAACGGCAGCGGGTGCTACGCAACCTCAGAGCTCCATCACGTTTTATCCGCAGGCTGACAAGGCGCAGGTGGACCCCTTACGCACCGAGTTGTTTTCCTTCACCGCGACCGCCAATGATCGGATAAGCCCGGGCAAGCAGCTTTTGATTTTTCAGGTTGCGGTGAGCAGCACAAGCAGCGGGAGCCGTGATTTCGTGCTCACCCACGAGGTTAACGTAGGAGTGTTAGGAGAATCGGAGGTGCTCACGCTGCTGGGCGTCCCATCGCTGCTTCTTCTGCCCGGTTTTCTGGCGGTGAGTTCGTTTCTGCTGTTATGGCGCTGGAAGGTGCTTCGCCCCGGCGGCGGCGACGGTGTTCCGCTGGAAGAAACAAAATCCGGCTTCTGGTTAGTCTCGATTACGGTATCGCTCTTTATCTCTGGTGGGCTGCTTCTTTACCGGAAGGATTTCTTCTCCTTCTATGGACTTTCCGATCTTGCAACCTTGTGGATTGTCTCAATCCTGGCCGGGAGCGGAACTTACATACTCTACCGGTTGATCGTCAATTCGATCGCCGAGAAGCGAGAGAAGGAGCAGCAACGCCAGCTCGCGGAACACTTTCCGCAAACAACCGACAGCCAGATTACGATCCTGAGAAAACTCAAGCGGTATGGCCGGCATATGGATGTCGAACAGATCAAACTCAAGACCGGATCAAAGGAAGAGGTATTCTTACTTCTCAAAGAGGACGGTTCAGTTTATTTGAGTCAAGGCATGCTTCTGACCTGGAAGGAGAGCGCAGATACCTCAGTCAGGGAGAAGGTGCAGAAGGAACTGAAGGCTAACGGCGATCCGGGCGTCGTGGCCGATCTGCTTGAATCGGAGCAGAAAAAAGCGGACGAGTCGGGCATTGAGAAACTGAAATGGAAGAGCGGAGACGGCCCCATCAAAGTCGCGGAGGCGGACATCGATGAGAGTGCACCCCGGCAAACAGTAATTCTGGAAGAAACGAATTGATGGCAGCAGAGAGTGGGTTGGGGCAACCTCCGTGAGATTGCCCCGGAATCGCAAAACGGTTTCGCTGTACCCTGCAGTTCCCTTGCGGGAGAAACCGCTTTCCTGTAACTCAGCCCCGCGGCGCTGAATCACAAATCGACGTTTGTCCTGAAAGCGATTTGATTGGACACGTCCCGATTCTAAAATCAAGGTAATTATATGTCGACGATAGAGGCACAAACAAGTCCCATCCTGATTCACAGCGCGAGGCTGTCGTTTATCTGGGCCGAGGTCCTACCTGCGTTCCTTGAGCAGAGCCTGCCGCCGGATTCGCCCTTTGAATTCCTAACGCGAAACTTTTTGTTCGCGAAGATGTTCGGCACATTCCAGGCGGGTGCCTTCAGCGCGCAGCCCCAGAAGTTCAAGGTTCCGTGGCTCGCAGAGCGCAAGCAGCAGTTCTGGATACGCTACCTGGTACAGGGAAAACTGTGGGAGGCTTCGGGCAGCCAGGCTTGGAAATATCTGGTGCCGCTGCGGGTTGATTCGGGAATCAAGATGAAAGCCGACTGGTTCACGGGCAAGAGCTTTATCGATGCCTTCTATTACCCCTTCGGAATCGCCGCCGCAATCTCATTCCAATGGCAGCCCTCGCTTGCACTCAAAGACCTACTGCCAAAGGCTTATGACTTCTACAAGCGAGGCAAGTTTTCTATTCCGGGTGAGCCCCAAGCCGTTCGATTAGAGGAGGTCGCAGACAGGGTTCTCACCCAGTTGCGGGCTAACGCGCTTGGCGTCACTTCGCAAACCTGCGACAGGACGCAGGAACCGTTCAGCATTGTTACGATTGTCGAAGGTGAAGGCGTAGCTCCAAACGAGGATGTAAAAAAGAATGCCGAGATTTTGTCCGCGCTGGAGGTGCTCACCAGCTGGCCTGCTGACTACAAATACCTGACCGTGCCAGATGCAAAAGATGTCTGCCTTCCCACGAAGCACAATTCTCCTCTTGGCAGCACTTTGTATGCCGAAGAACGGGGAAGGGCGGTATGGCATCCCGGCCTTTTCCGCAAGAAGAAAGATGCGACAACCTTGATGATTGTCGAGCAGAGCCGGCGAGCTTCCACCCTGAGCTGTTACCACAGAAACCTCTTGTTTGGTTCTTTACAGACCGAAAGCCTGGGCCGCCTGATCTGTTACACCGCTGGTTTGTTCGACGCTGGGAAACACGCGGCCGACCTCACCGCTCATCACCGGGATATTGCACATAATGCAGCCATACAACTCGCGAAGCTCTATCTCGGCGACAAAAGCAATACTTGGCGTTCAGCCAGCGTGCAAAGGCAGATCAAGCGGAACTGTTGCAAAGAACTGAAGACCGTTCTCGCTGAGTTTTCGGAACCCGCAGCGTTGGAATGCTGATCAGGCGGGTGGTCCCTCCTGTCTCGCTTCGCTCGCGCATCGGAATGACAATTTTTTTCCGGTAGAACAAGGTCGGGTTAAATACAATTCGAACATGAGCAAAGTGAAAGTCGCTTCCTTTTCGATTTCCGTCGATGGATTTGGTGCCGGACCCCGGCAGGATTTGCAGAATCCTCTGGGAGTGCGCGGGCTCGAATTGCATAGCTGGTTTTTCCCGACTGATACATTCAAGAGGATGCATGGTGAAAGCGGCGGGAACAAGGGCGTCGACAACGATGTTGCCGCGGAAAGTTTTGAAAATGTGGGCGCGTGGATCTTAGGACGCAATATGTTCGGGCCGGTTTGTGGTCTGTGGAAAGACGACGCGTGGAAAGGGTGGTGGGGCGAGAATCCGCCGTACCATACGCCGGTGTTTGTGCTCACGCATCACGCGCGGCCCGTGCTCGCGATGGAAGGCGGTACTACGTTTCATTTCGTCACCGATGGATTCGAGTCTGCGCTCAAGCAGGCAAAAAAGGCGGCACAAGGCAAGGACGTGCGAATTGGCGGCGGAGTGTCCGTCATTCGGCAGTATTTGGTCGCCGGCGAAATCGACGAAATGCATTTAGCTGTGGCGCCGGTCCTGCTGGGCGAAGGGAAACATTTATTTTCCGGGATCAATCTTGCGCAGCTTGGATATGCGCCCTTCCGAACCGTCCGCGGAGAAAATGCAACTCACGTTTTTATTAAGAGAGGGTGAGGGATGCGGGAGTCGATCGCGCAGTAAACAAAGGCCAGTCTGAGGAATCAGATTGGCCTCTTGTTTTTGGAAATGAATCCGACGGTGACGCCTCTTAAACGCCTCAGGCTGCGGCTTGTTGTTTGTAGGCTGGGACAAAAGAGTCGGCTACGAAAGTTTCGAAACCGGTTGGGGTGGTGTTTTGGGATGTGCGAGCTTCGAGGGCGCGCATGTATCCGGAGTTGAGTGCGCCGATCATCTCCAGAAGCAAGCGAGCGAATTGCTCGGACAGTCCCATTTGAACGAGGACAGTACGAAATTGATCGTCGGGTGCTTGCACATATTTGAGATCTGTTTTGCCGATGGCCTTGCCAATGAGCGCGGCCACCTCGGCGTAGTTGAGATCGCGCTGTCCCAACAGTTCGCGGGTTTGCTTTCCACTGGATGGATGCAAGAGCGCCTGGGCAGCTGCGCTTCCGATGTCGCGCGTGGCGATCATGGAAATTTTTAGATCGCCGCGCAGTGGCGTTGCGACGGCTCCCATCTGACGGATCGCGTTCACTTGCGGGAGCGTATTTTCCATGAAGTAGCCGGCGCGCAGGTAGAGAACGCTCGCGATGCTGACCTGGTTGAGCTTTTGTTCGAGATTGTAGAGGCCGACAACGGGGCCGGTGCCGCTGGGCTTGTCGGCTCCGATGCTGCTGAGCGCGACCACATTCTTGACGCCGGCTTTTTGCACGGCGGCGGCGATCGCATCGCTTACCCGGCTGGAATAGCCGAGCGGGTCGTTGCTGCTGGGATTGGGTGGAATCATCACATAAGCCGAGTCCGCCTCTTGGAAGGCTTTGGCCAGAGCGCTAGCGTTGGTGGCATCGGCGATAAAAGTCTCGGCGCCTTTTGCCATAAGAGGTTGTAAATGGGCTGCGTTTCTGCCGACGACACGAACTTTCTGACCGCTCGCGAGAAGTTTGGTCGCCACTATATGTCCGGTATTACCGCTTGCTCCAAGTATTACGTGCATAAAGTTACCTCCTTATTCTGGTTTGGATGCGGGAGACTGCGCTTCCGACTCGGCGTTGGAAACCGTTTCGGACGTTCCATCTTGAAGGAGCTTAAGTGCGCAGAACCATTGGTAACGTTGAATCCGTCCGTGACGGGCTTTATTGTGTGAGCCTGGGGCGAAGCTCAGAACTATGCGGATTGCGATCATCATTGCAGCGGTGGGTGGTCTTCTTGTATGGAACATTCGCCGGCTGCTCGGGTTTCAAAGGGACTATAAATACAACGGCGATTTTGCGGGTAAGCGCTATGAATGCAGAATAGGCGGTCTCAGCGAAGCGCCTGGCATGCTTTGCTTCATGGGCGCGGATGCGAATGGGCTTTATCTTTTGCCGCATGCGAAGCTGCCTCGATCGCTCTGGAGTTATCTGGGGAATCGCAGCCGGCACGAGGTTTTCAGAAAATCGCTTTTCATACCGTGGACCGATATGGGTTACCGTTCCGGAAGAGTGTTGCTGAAGGATTGCATCTGGTTCGATCTGCCGGCGAGAAAAATCTATTTGTATGTCGCGAAAGATATCGGCGAAAAACTGCTGAACGATGCTGGACGGGGAATGCCACTTTGATTCTTGGCTGATGACCAATCTTAGCCCCGCAGAATCAATTCGATTTGAGTCGCAGGCCGTCTATCCTATCGAGCCGTTCCGTGCCGGGTATTCCGACTAAGTCCGTATATTGTCCGGTTTTCTTGCCGGCTTCGATCCATTGGTTGATTTGTTTCTCCGCTTCGGCGTTGGCACTTAGAAGAGATAGGGAGAACTTATCGGTGGCACCGTCCTCGTACACCACAGTTTTCCAGGATCCGTCCGCCAACATGTGAATCTCGCGCTCTTTGGGCCAAATATGATTGTTTACTTCAACCGCCAGCCAAAGATGCATATCCGGCCCGACGCCGGAAACCTTCCCGCTACATTCGAAGGTTCGGCGAGAGACGGTCTGGCCAGCTTTCGGTGCGTCAATGCTCCCATTTAGAAGGACCGGCGGAGGCGGAATGATAATCGCTGTACTAAATAATACGGCTGCCAATAGGCCCACGGTGAACACCGGTATCCAAACGAGATAGTTGGGTGCGGGGTTGCGGTCAAGCCACTTTCGCAAACCAAGAGTGCCCAGGGTTCCCGCTCCTACGAAAAGCCTGCTCCAAAAATTGGAGACTGCCGAGATCAGCCAGCCCGGCAGGTTTTGAAATGGTTGAGCCCCGCGTACAGGCGAGAATGAAAGAATAAGAACGACCAAGGCAACCGATGCGAACAAAATGAAAATCGCATCAAGTGGAGTGGGATTATTCCTCGCGGGAGATTGACGGTCGGCGTTCGGATCAAGGCTCGGCGATCCCATGCTGGGCTCCGTCATCATTCCTGCTTCAAGGTGGTTTGGGCACCCTGGCATTTCCCGGTGCAAATAATACCACCGGCGCGTGTTTTCCGAATTCGCATTGGCCGTCGAGTAAAGTATCGAGCGCCACGCGTATAAAAACCTCAAGGCCAAATTCATTTTCCTTCAGCGAAAAATTCGCAGCGCTATTGCGAGAACGGTTGGAGCGGATCGTCTGGCCAGTTCGATGAGTTCGACAAGCATCCCACCTGCCCGCGCGAATTTTTGGCTGCCGAGTTGGTGCACGGCGCGGTGACCTTCGGTCTTCTCTACGTTGAACTCAGGTGCGCTGAACTCAATCTCTTTCAACATGATTGCTGCGTTTACAGAAGAATTCGCATGGCCCGTCATAGTGGACGCTCCATGCCGGCGTAGTTCGGGACAGCGCCGATTTCCCGGCGGGCTCGTTCCAGGCGGGACTGCGCAGTGCGGGTGCTGATTCTGAGCATGGATGCAATTTCGGGGAGCGTGTAGCCCTGGATATCTGTCAGCACGAACACGTCGCGGTAGGTCTTCGGCAGTTCAAATGCCCGCAGCAGAGCGCGCTGGAAAGCACCCGGTTCCCGCATTCCATCGACAGCCCGGCGTGGGTGTAAAGAGTGGTGAGTCAAGAAATCTCCTCGAACTTTCTGTGGTTTTGATTAGCTTCCAAAGGGAATGGTGCAGCTCGGAGGCCTTTCGTTACACTGTCTGGCGCTGACACATCCTTCTCGCGCGAAGTGCTAAACTAGCTGCCACTTCGGGCCCGAGGGAAGTCCTTGCAATTCCAATCCTTTGACGAACCCTATCTCGAACGTCTTCGTGCGGGAGACTTTCGAACGCAGGAGCATTTTGTCGCTTACTTCAGCGAGCTGATCCAGTTAAAACTGCGGTCGCGGGTGCAATCGCCGCAAGCCATCGAGGATGTGCGCCAGGAGACTTTTGCGCGTG
Source organism: uncultured Acidobacteriaceae bacterium (assembly GCA_963838015.1). Lineage (GTDB taxonomy): Bacteria > Acidobacteriota > Terriglobia > Terriglobales > Acidobacteriaceae > Sulfotelmatobacter. The sequence continues at coordinate 92,661 of CAWIPG010000007.1, forward strand.
TGTTTGCCGCGCTGCGTGCCGAGGGAAAGATTCGCCAGCCAGAGCGGCTTGGGTCCTACGTGAATTCGATCTGCAACAACGTGCTGCTCGAGTACTACCGGTCGTCGCAACGCGACACGGTGCTGGAAGAAGAAGAGGATCAGGAGCTGCCGGATACTACGATCGACTTCGTCGGGGCGATCGCCGCGAAGCAGATGCAAGAGAAGGTGCGAGAAATTCTGGAGGAGATGCCGGAGCGCGACCGGCGATTACTGCGCGCGATTTTTCTGGAGGAACAGGATAAAGATGCCGTTTGCCGCGATTTTGGTGTGGACCGCGATTACCTGCGAGTGCTGCTTCATCGTGCCAAGCTGGCCTTTAAGTCGTTGTATTTGAAGCAGTTGAATGCCCGTCCGCCGGGAGTTGTGGCCGCCGGAAAGATGTGAAACGTTTTGCGGCTGCAATGCACTATTCCAATTGAGGGGGGATCGATCAATGGACCATGATGAGGCGGTCCGGCAAAAGGCCACGGAAAAATACATGCTCGACGAGCTCGATCCCGCGCTTCGCGACCAATTCGAGGAGCACTTGTTCGATTGCCAGGAGTGCGCGCTCGATTTGCGGGCCGCGGCGATGCTGGTCGAGCAAAGCAACGTGATTCTGGCTGAGGAGCCGGTGAAAGTGCGCGTGCCTGTGGCTTTGCCGGCGAAATCTGGCTGGTTGGCCTGGCTGCGGCCTACATTTGCTGTGCCTGTTTTTGCCCTGTTGCTCGCCGTTATCGTCTATCAAAATCAGGTCTACTCTCGATTACAGCAAAAGGCGAATAGCCCGCAATTTCTTGCATCTGCCGTGGTGAACCTGGGCACCCGGGGTGGAGAAGGAATTGCGGTTCCGGTCCACGCGGGGCAGCCGTTTGAGCTGTCCCTGAACGTTCCGCCCGATGGCCGCTATGCCTCCTATAAATTGGACTTGTATAGTACGCCGGGAAGGTTAGAATGGACGCGCACGATTCCGGCACCCGGGAGCGGTACGGTTTCGCTCTATATTCCGGGACAGCATGTTCCGGGAAGCGATCATGCATCCCCCAGCGCGCTCGCAGTGCAGGGCATTACCACCGGCGGTGAAAGCGTAGACCTCGGCCGGTACGCGATTGACCTGCAAGATTCGAAATAGAAATCCAGATCAAAAGTAAATTCACCTGTGCGGAGGAAAAATTTATGGCAGCGCTGCCGAACGATTTGTCGCTGGTTGAGCCAGACCCCGATGCGGTTCACCAATATTATGCGGAGGCCGATGTTCTGAGTGCGGACATTCAACAGCCGGTGCAGGATGTGATTAAGCCGCGGGCGTTTGTGGAACTGTCCAAGAAAGGACGTTGCGAGGACAAGGGGCACTATCACTACAAGAAGGCGGATCCCTTCCGGCTGGACGGCGTTCTTTCCTACGAGGGCGGATATACGCAGGTGGCGGGACATCCGAGTTCGAAGATTGCCGGATTCTCCACGCTGGCAACGTCCGTAATCGAGGGGCTGAACGTGCTCGATGTGGTGACCGCGGACCGCGTGGTGGCGCAGATTTCCACGGTGCATCCAGCTTACGGTACGGGGCAGGTGCCGGAGGTTACGTTCCTGGGCACGCGCTTCGACAATCTGCGGATTGCCGGACACAAAGTCGAAGTGGACCGTTGTCTCGACATTCTTGGTCCCAAGCTGGCGAACGATGAATCGTATTTTGAAAATGGCGGCGTTCTCGACCGGCTTTCGCAGCAATACGACCGAATTGCGACTGCAGCCGAGCTTCCTGACTGGGCCAGCGAAGAGTATCCCAGGGGCCGACCTGTGCTGAACGGAAACGGCACGCTGAAATGTTCGCTGGTCAACCGCGTGGCGGGCGCTCCCGGGCTTTCGTTTGGACACGTGATAGACGTGCCGCATTTTGGGAAAATATTTTTGGGTGAGTTGAAAATAACGCGGGAGCGGGGGAATCCTGGCGAGGGAATCTACGACAAGTATCGGTTCCGCCTGACGATGATTCGAACGCAGATGGGATGCATTGGAGAGGGAAGCGCCAACGCCGGAACTGTGGCGTCGAACGGTCAGGGCAGTGGCGGAGGTACAAAGGGTGGCGGCGGTTAGCGATGCTGGTAGATACTACCCAGGGATGATTAGAGGGTCGGACTTCTTCTGACTTTGAAGTTACAATCTAGCGGCGACTATGTCCGCTATGTCTCCGCCAGCACAACGCCAAGACAGCAACCATCGGGAATGGCGCAAGTGCATTCTTGCGCGGGTGCTGAGTGTAATACTGTTCACCCTGGCTCTCGCCGTGTTGTTGTGTTGCTCACGACGGGGCGATCCTCAAACTGCTTACGACCATGTTAAAGAGACCCTTCGTAAGGGCGACATGGCGGCTGCGTCCTCGGAGGCAGAAAAAGCGTATAGAGATTTCCACCGCATCAGCACCGAGTGGGCCTGGAAGTTCACCATTCTCAGGGCAACCGCACTGTATCGGCAGGCCAAGTACGACAAAGCGTTGAGTCTCCTGGCCTCCGAGCCTGCCGCACCTTCCTCCGGAGAACTGGCCGTGAAAAAGCTATGGTTGGAGGGTCTGTCCTATACATCTCTAGGCCGTTTCACCGAAGCGGAGCAAAAGTTCGGGCAGGCAGAGAGCATCTGCGCGAACTCGAATTCCAATACTTGCGGCAACGTTGTGAGTGCGCAAGGAACAATGGAAATGCAACGGGGCCGCTACGCTCAAGCGCAGATCCTGTTTGAGCGCGTTCTTGCTTTCGCGCGCGAAAGCAGCAACCAGGCCTGGCAGGCTGACGCTCTGTTAGATGTCAGTTGGTCTGCACTAAAACAAGAACATCTTGATGAGGCGCTCGATTGGTCTAGTGCCGCCCGGCAGATTTCTGTCACTTATGGTTACGCTGACATTTCGCAGACCGCCCTAGGAAACATGGGTTGGGCCTATTACAAACTTGGCGATCCGGACAAGGCCCAAGAGATGTTTATCGAGGCCAGAAACCAGGCGGAGAAACTAGGTGACGTGTCTAGCCAGGTCGGATGGCTTACAGACACTGGGTATACATATATTGATGAGGGCAAGTTCTCTGTTGCAGAACAGTCCTTCCAGCAATCGCTTCAACTATCGCGCAAAATCAACAGCAGAGAAGATATCATTGACGCACTCAGCGCCCTGGCCTTCGTCTCCGAACAGGTCGGAAAGCTTGACGATGCCAAGCGTTACGCCGAAGAGATGTTAGCGAAAGCCCGAGAGGATAACAACAAGCCGAACCAGCTGTATCCGCGGCTGGTGCAGGGGCGAGCTGCGGCGCGGCTGCATGATTCTGCTGCGGCTGAGAGTGCATTCCGCGAGGTTGCGCAGTCGCAGGATAGTCCGGTGTTTTTGAAGTGGGAGGCGGAGCGGTCACTGGCGCAGCTTTATGAAGATGAGAGCCAGTTCGATTCTGCCGACCGCGAGTATCGCACTGCGCTCACAACTTTTGAAACCGCGCGCTCTGAACTGCAGCATGAAGATTCTCGGCTGCCGTTTCTCAGCAATGCGGCGCGCATCTATGACGATTACATCCACTTCCTCGTGGCCCGAGGCAAGACCGCGGAAGCCTTGCGGGTTGCGGACTTCAGCCGGGCGCGAACTTTGGCGGAAGGGCTGGGATTGTTGCCGAAAGGGACGTCGTTTGCTCCGTATGCGGTGAATGCTCAGCAGATTGCGCGGCTGGCCGGTGGCATAGTTTTGTTTTATTGGCTGGGCGAAGATCAGTCTTATTTGTGGGCGATTACGCCGCAGAAAACCGATTTGTTTCGATTGCCTCCGGCGGCGGAGATCAAGACGAGAGTGGAACGCTATCGAAAGGCTATTATCGACCAACGGGAGTCTTCGCAAACGGCAAATGACGATGGCGCCGCACTTTATCGCATGTTGGTGGAACCGGCGAAGGGTCTTTTGGCGAAGAATGGGAAAGTTTTTATTATTCCTGATGGCAGCCTGAACAGTTTGAATTTCGAAACGCTGCTGGCGCCAGGGCCGCAGCCGCATTACTGGATTGAGGATGTGACGCTATCGAGTGCGAGCTCACTGCGCATGCTGCAGGCCTTTCACGCGGCGCGCCGCAAAGATTCGGGTGACCTTCTGCTCTTCGGCGATGCTATTGCGCCGAGCGAAGATTTTCCGCAGTTGCCGAAAGCCGCTATCGAGATGGAAAGTATTGAAAAACATTTTTCGGCTGGGCACGAACAGGTATTTGCGCGCGAACAGGCTAGTCCTTCAGCTTATTTGGCGAGCGAGCCGGAGCGGTTTTCTTATATTCATTTTGTTGCGCATGGAACGGCGAGCCGGTTGAGTCCGCTGGATTCGGCGATTGTGCTCTCGAAGGCGAATGCTGAAGGCGACTCTTACAAACTTTATGCGCGCGACATCATTCAACATCCGTTGCGGGCTGAGCTGGTGACGGTTTCTACCTGCCGCAGTGCGGGCGCGCGGGCGTATTCAGGAGAAGGATTGGTGGGACTTTCCTGGGCTTTCGTTCGCGCGGGCGCTCACAATGTGATTGGAGCGTTGTGGGATGTGAGCGACGACACGACTCCTCAGCTCATGGACGAACTGTATGCTGAGTTGAAAAAAGGAGAGACGCCTGACGCGGCTCTGCGCAATGCGAAACTTACGCTGCTTCACTCCGGTGCGGCTTTCCGAAAGCCGTTTTATTGGGCGCCGTTTCAGCTTTATACGGGGTCTTGATTCCGGGTTTAAGGCGGCGTTCTATGTGCTGCAGCGGTTTTATGTGAAGGCGGATGAGGTTGGCAAGTGAGGATGCTTGCGCGATGGGCCGGTTAAGACTGAGATCCTTCGCTACGCCTGAAAGGCGTCTTCGCTCAGGATGACAATTCGGGATGACAATTCTTCTGAATCAGGGACGGGTTGCTTGCGGAAAAGCTGGCGTTAGCACCGTCAGTTCGCCGATTTGTTCGCGCTTGCCGGTGCCGCGGAGGTGGGCGGCGTGTTCCATCATCCAAAGTTCGGGGATGATTTCGGCGACTAAATGTCCGTGACAGAAAAGTCGTACCACGGAACTTTCGGAAACCACGATGCCGACAGCGTTGGTTACGGCGCTCATGTTAGCGGCGGCGATGTGACGGCTGCCTAGCCCAAGTGGTACGTCTAGTTGTGTGGCCACGGCATCGAGGTAGCGGCATGCGGAGAGAACGATTCCGCCGTGACTCACTACGAACGCGCCATCCAACTGCGCCAATTCCTTGATGGTTCCGCGAAGATTGAGATCGGCGATGCGGCGTGAAGATTCCGGATGCCCCAACAGCGGATCCAAAATCAACGGGCGGGATCTGGACAGGACGGCATCTTCGTCTCCCAGCGTGAACAGAGTGCCGACGCGTCTTCCCTCTCGGCCCTCGCGCGCGATTTCGACGGAGAGCCCGATCAGCGACTCGAGGACTTCCGGATCGTATTCCGTTACCTGGCAGAGAATGCTTTCAAACACGCTTACGCTCCTCGCCTCGGGTAAATTTCAGATTGACTTCGTCCATTGTCATAGCGAAGCTTTTTCACGGCGAAACTTTCTCATTGCGAATCTTAGGCCTCAGATAACGGCAGCCAGATTTGGAAACGCGTTTCGCCGGGTTTGGAATTTACCTGAATATTTCCCCGGTGTTTTTTCACGATGCGCTGAACGGTATCCAGGCCGAGACCTGTGCCTTGCCCAACTCCCTTGGTGGTGAAAAAAGGCTCGAAGATGTGGGGTTCGACCTCCGCGGGAATTCCGGGGCCGTTATCGCCGATCTCAACCACAACGCAACCATCGTCGCGGAAGGTTCGCACGCGCAGCTCGCCTTTGCCATGCATGGCGTCGATCGCGTTATCGATGATGTTGGTCCAGACCTGATTGAGTTCACTGCCAAACGAATTTACGAGAAGTGGAACGGGCTGGTAATCACGCTGCACCACCACTCCTTGTTTCAGCTTGTGATTCAAGATCGTCAGCGTGGTTTCCAGGCTCTTTACCACGTCTACGTTCTGTACCGGCGCTTGGTCCATGTGGGTGTATTCCTTGATGGCGCCGACCAAATCCGATATCCGCGAAGTGCTGCTCTCGATTTCGTGCAGCAAAGTTGCAACCTCCACCGAAGCGGCGATCCTGACCAGCGCGGCGCGAGCGGTGTCTCCATCGAGCTTCGAAAATAAAGATTCGACAACTTCCGGTTTGATGTTTCTTCGCGCGAGGCCGGCAGCTAGCATCCACAAATCGTTTTGCCCGTGACTGCGCAGCAACGAATCGATCTGGTCTTCGAGGTCGCTGATGGTCAAGGGATCGGGCGGAACGATATCGGTTTGGGTGAACGTAACTTCGAGTTTTTCGATCTCCGATTTCTGTTCGGGAGTGAGAACGCGCCTGCCCAGATCCTGGCTCGCGTTCCTGATTTTCGTCAGCATATGGCGCAACTGGCTGGTGGCGCGCTGCGCGGCGGAAGCGGGATTATTGAGTTCATGCGCCAGCCCAGCCGAAAGTTTTCCCAGAGAAGCCAAGCGGTCGCGTTGTTGCTCCATGCGAGTGGTTTCGCGAATCCGGTCGGACATCAAGCCGACAAGGCGCTGGGTCAGCTCCGGCATTTTCTGAATAAGCTCGGGAAACTTCGAAGCGGAAAATTTCAGGGCGTGGCTATCCGTTATGGCTCGGCCGCCTACGCTGAAGGTTTTCATTCTGGAAAAGGGCAGCACTCCGGTGACGTCGCCCGTCTCGATGTCGAAAGACACGCTTTCGCCATTGAGTTCGCCCTTGACCTGAAGAAGTCCTTCGAGGATTACGTACATGGCATCAGCGGGATCGCCTTGCCGCGTGTAGCTTTCACCGGGCTTGAGGCGCATTTCCTGCGATTGGCTGATGAACCAGTCGAGCTGATCGTCCGGCAAATCAGCGAAAACGGGGACGCGACGTAAATCGGATCTATCTATCATTAGTTAAACCCAGCATTGTTAAACCCAGCATTTAAAAAATCTGCATTTAAACCTTGCTCAGATATTGATGAATGAATTGCACGGCTACGGATCCTTCTCCGACGCCGGAAGCCACGCGTTTGATGGAACCGTGGCGCACATCGCCCACGGCAAAGATGCCGGGAACATTGGTCTCCAGCAAAAAAGGATCTCGTTCGAGCGTCCAGCCTTTCGGGTGTTGCCCGTCGCGGATAAGATCGGGGCCGGTCAGAAGGAAACCGCGTTCGTCGCGCTCGACGACATCTGCGAGAAAATCCGTGCGCGGCAAGGCTCCAATGAAGATGAACATTGCGCTCGCCGGTACGCGTTCGATTTTTCCGGTGTCGGAGCAGAGCACGGAAATTTCTTCGAGATGGGTTTCGCCGTGGACCTCGGAGACGCCGGCATGGGTCCAGAGCTGAATGTTCGGCGTCTCTTTAATCTGGTCGATCAAATATTGTGACATGGTGCTGGAGAGAGATTCGCCGCGCACAAGAATAATGACGCGCTCGGCGTAACGGGCGAAGTTCATGGCTGCCTGGCCCGCCGAGTTCGCTCCCCCTACGACGTAGACGATCTCGCCTTTGCAGGATAGGGCTTCGGTTGCGCCGCCGCCGTAATAAATTCCCGCGCCCTGCAAGCGATCGATCCCGGGAGCGTTCAAGCGGCGCCACTGCACGCCAGTTGCGACCATCAGCGCGTGACATGAAATTTCGCTTCCATCCACAAGCTTGATGATGCGGTAAGGGCCTTCGACGCGGACGGCAACAACTTCCTGTGGCGCAAGGATTTCCACTCCGAAGCGCTGGGCTTGCACCACGGCGCGGCGCGCGAGATCGGCGCCACTGAGGCCGCTGGGGAATCCAAGATAATTCTCGATGCGGGAGCTCATACCTGCCTGACCGCCGGGAGCTTCGCGCTCAATCATCACGGTGTGCAGACCTTCGGAAGCTCCATAAACAGCAGCGGCCAAGCCGGCTGGGCCGCCGCCGACGATTGCGAGATCATAAAAGCTGGTCTGGGCGCGAGTACGTAGCCCGACTTTTTGCGCAACGTCGGCGGGTACGCTTTCCAGAAGCTTGGTTCCATCTGGGAAGAGCACCACGGGGAGATTGGCTGCTTCCGGACCCAGAGCCTCCAACAGGAGTTTAGTCTCCGGGTCATTCGCGGAGAGCTCGACATCGATCCACTGGTAGGGAACGTGGTTGCGCGCGAGGAAATCGCGCAACTCGTAGGAACGCGGCGACCACCGGGTACCCAGCAATCGAATCCCTTGAAAGGTTGGACGGAAGGAAGCTTGCCAGTCATCGAGCAAGTCATCGAGCTGCGGATAGAGATGCTCGGTGGGAGGGTCCCAGGGCTTCAGGAAAAAATAATTGACGCTGGCATGATTGATGGCGCTGATGGCGGCGTTGGTGTCGGAATAGGCAGTGAGCAACGCCCGCTTCGCGCTGGGGAAAATTCCCATGGCCTGCTGCAGAAATTCCACGCCGTCCATGCGCGGCATGCGCTGGTCGGCAAGCAGCAAGGCCACGCTGTCATTCCGCACTTTCAACTGCTTCAGGAGATCGAGCGCACCTTCGGGAGAATCGCTTCCGATCACACGGTATTCAGCGCCGTACTGCGAGCGGAGGTCGCGCTCGATCGCCCGCAAAACATCAGTGTCGTCATCCACGCTCAGCAAAATTGGTTTGGGCATGCTCGGTCCCGGTCAGGCAAAGAGATGATTACACACTTCTGGATTCTCTGTTTGACTTGGTTAGATACAGGAAACGGGGATTTGGTCGCGTAAATCCTGACGTTAATATCTGGCTAGGAGTCATTATAAGGACTCAAGGCGGTCACGATCTTGGTAATGTGCAGTTGGGCTTACGCGCTGGGTCAGTTAAGCGGGAGATCCCTTCGGCTTCGCTCAGGGCAGGCTCTTCGCTACGCCTGAAAAACGGCTTTGCTCAGGATGACAATCGTCATCTAATAGTCAAAGTATCCGACTACCACGATCCTTCGGAATTACGAGCCACGCGATTGTCGAGCTGGCCACCGACAGGCTCGCGCAGATCAACAATACAATTCTGAATCCGAATACAAAGGCTTGTCCAACGGATTCGCTGATTGCGGCTTTTGTGGGCGCATCAAGGCTGGCGGGCGGCTGCAAGCCCGCCAGTTTAATCTGATCTGAGTGAAGTTGCTGCAAAATCGCGGGCGGCAGCGAGAAGTGAGCCAAGTCAGAGTCTAGTCGGGAACCAAAGGCCTTCACCATCACAATCCCCAGGACTGCGATTGCAAGTACGCTCGCTACGCGCGCGACGGCGTTGTTGATTCCGGAAGCCGTGCCGACTCGATCTTGATTCACCGAATTCATAATGACAGTGGTGAGAGGAGCCACGGTGACCGCCATTCCGAATCCCAGGACAAGCATCGCGGGGAAGAATGCTTTCCAATAGCTTCCTCCGATGGAGGGCGCGGCGAATAGAACGAAGCCTAAAGTGGCGATGAGAGGGCCAATGATCAGCGGGCGCTTTGGGCCGTAGCGGGCGACGAGTCCGCCCGACCAGCGGGAAAGAAAGAACATCAGCAGAATCAGGGGGAGAATCGCAGCGCCAGTGGCCGTTGTCGAATACCCCTGGACTTGAATCAGGTTTAGCGGGAACAAGAAAAAGAAAATCCCAGTCGCGGCATATAAAAATAACGTAAGCAGATTCGCGCCACGGAAGCTGCGGGATTTAAACAGCCCGAGTGGGAGCATTGGCGCAGTGATCTCTGCCTCAACAAACATAAAACCGATGAGACCGCCGAAGCCGGCGATCAAGCTCACGAAAACCAGAGGATTTTTCCAGCCGAGATCGACTGACTCTATGAAGCCGTTGACCAAACCACCGAGCCCGATCGTGGCAAGAATTCCTCCTAACCAATCTACGCGCTGCACAATGGCGCTGCGGCTCTCTGGAATCCACCAAACTGAAATGATGATTACGGCCGCTGCAAGAGGAAGATTAATGAAAAATACCCACCGCCAGGAAGCATGCTGAACCAGCCATCCGCCTAGAACCGGGCCTATAGCCGTGGTGATCGCGGTAAAGCCCGACCACGTGCCGATGGCCTGACCGCGATTCTTCTCATCGAAAGACGAGCTGATGATTGCGAGGCTGCCGGGCACGAGAAGTGCGGCTCCCACGCCTTGAAAGCTGCGCACAATAATCAATTGCTCAATGGTCAAGGCCGCTCCACAACCAGCGGAAGCGACAGCGAAAATCGCCACACCCACGATGAACATCAGCCGGCGGCCGAACATGTCACCAAGCGAGCCGCCGACCAGAATCAACGCGGCTAGAAATAGTCCGTAAGACTCAACGATCCACTGAACGTTCACTACCGTGGCGTGAAAGTCGGCCTGGATCGCAGGTAGAGCAACATTGACGACCGTGCTATCGATGAACGCGATACCGGAACCGAGAATGGTTGCGGCAAGAATCCATGCGCCGGAAGCCGGCTTGCATGGAACTGCGGCACCTGCCGATCTGATTACCGCTTCATCGCTGGGCGTTTTCATGATGCTAAGGATGCTGCTCGGGGCGCGGAGGGAGCTGGAAATATAGATGATAGTGATTGCTGCAGCGGGGATTGAACTCGGCCTCGCAAGCCGGGCAGCGAGAGTTACTCTGCATGTATTCGAGAATGGTTAGGGTTGCGCCGCAGGCTCCGCAGAGTACGGCTTGCTGGTTCCATTCATCCTGTGGCCAGAGTGTAGCGGGATGATCGGCAAGCGCGGCGTGGCAGTCTGTGCAGGCGTAGTAAAGGCCGCAACATTTCATCTTGATGGCGATGATGTCGGTTGGTCCGCGATAGTGCTGGCAGCGAGTTTGTGCATCGAGATTTACGCCATGCACTTGCGGCAGAGTGGGAGACATTGTGTCAGTTCAGTCGATGAAGGAATTCAGCCGATAGTCAGCAGTTGTTCGTAGAATCCGCCGATTTCGCGGGCTCGATCGACGAAGTGAATCTCCAGTATCCAATGGCGCTCGCGGCCGGAAGCATCTGGAATCCGCATGCGGTTGGGATTCTTGGGGTGCACGTAAAGAGTGATCTTGTCGTCGGGGATTCTCTCATGCGGAAAAACGCCAATCAGATGACCTGCGATGGGGCCACCATACTCCCAGCCATATTGCTCGGCCAATTGCTGTGCGTGGGCATATAGTTCTGCCGCCGTGATCTCGGGGTGTTCGTGAAAATATTGCTTGCCGCGGGTGAATGCTTCTTCGATATCGCGGCAGAGTTTGTGTTTCAGCGGATCGTTGCCTACGACGTAGGTACGGCCAAAATCGGCTTCCCACTCCTCGAAGACGGGGCCGAAGTCGAGGAAGATGATGTCATCTTCTGCGACGGTTAAATCTGGAGGGTTCTCATCATAGGGGGCCAAGGTGTTGCGCCCGACGCGCACGATACGTTTGTGCCAATAACGCGAGATGCCGAACATGCTTTCGGCGAGCGCGTAGATGTTCTCATTAATTTCGCTTTCTTTGGTGCCAGCCCGAATGATGTTTCGGACTTGGGTCTCGGCGAATAAGGCATCGGCTTTCTTCTGGGCATCCAACAAACCAGCAACGAGCGCGTCTTCTGATTTCTCCATGTTCTCCATGACAGAAACAGATTACAACATTCGGCTTGCTGCGCGAGAAGATGGGCTTTATGCCTTTCGCTGAATCTGAAAGAGCGCCTCGGGATCTTTCGCAGAGGCGACGCCCGCCCAAATCCAGGCATACCGAGCTAGCAACGAGCCAGCGAGGAAGCACATTGCAGCGGCTCGTCGTCCATCAGTTGAGTGCAACATGAGGCGGAGCGCGAGTGCTATAGGACCAGCCAGCATACCGGCAATGCGAAACGCCCATCCGCTTTTGCCGTGATGCAGCGGCGCGTTGACGGGTGACCTGCTCAGTTCGAAATAAATTCCCAGCAGCGTTTCGGCCATTGCAGCAACGATTCCGAGGATTTGGGTTGCGGAAGTGAGGAAGCCGAGCAGTTCGAGGACTCCGGCGGAACCGCCCACAGCGCCAGCCAGAAAATGCGAGGGAATGACTCGGTGATTGTGCGACCAGATGGGATTCGCAGTCGCACCGATCAGCACGCCTGTGTAGGCGGCAAGAAGCAAACCGGTCAGCGCTCCGCTGGCCTCGGCCGCCCAGCGAATTGCGATTACAAGCGGGATCGCGTAGCCGCGCTGAGACAGTTCGAATGCAACTACAGCAACGAGCACGCAGTTTGAAAAAGCGACCAGAATCCATGCACCCATGGACATAGGCGACTGCAGCTTGAATACCCTAAGCATGTTCAGAAAACGCGCGGGTCTTCCGAGATCGGCGATTAGAAGGACAGGGCAGATCATCCCTCCAGCCAGGGCAATTAACAACGCAGTCCGGACGAGCGCCGCTTCGCCACCAAATAATTGCGCCGCAAAAGCCAGAGCGGCAGACATGCCGGAGACGCCGCCAATAAAAAAGTAAAGCGCTACTTCCCAGGTCCAAACCGGAGCCTTCAGCACCGGAAGACCGTAGTAACTCTCTTTCCCACGAATTTGCGGATGACTTACCGGCGCGCTCCGGAAAGGAAGCGCGGCATCGGCGGCGGATCTTCGAATTTCATCGAGCCGCTCTTCGCTGGGCTTGCCAGGGCTGGGTTTGCCAGTGGGTCTGCTGGCGCTCGGGTTGGCGGAGGATGTCATGTTAGCTGTGAGCGTACTGCAAAAGCTCGGGTGCAAATTCTGTCAACGTGCAAATGCTGCACACGCTATTACGAAAGCAACTGCGGCGGAAAGCAGCGCCGAGGTCCATGCGCTTTTCAAATAGATTGTTGGAACCTCGGGAGCCGGCGGAAGATTGTAATTCTCCGGCTCACCCAAAATTACAAACATGGCGTGTACACCGCCCACGCTGGTTTCGAGCGGATTGTACAGTCGCGCATCCTCGTATCCGCGTTCGCGCAATTCGCGCACCCGGTTCTTTCCGCGCTCCTGAAGTTCCTCGAGATTACCGAACTGAATCGATTGCGTCGGACATGCTTTTGCGCATGCAGGGATGAGGCCGGCCTTTTGCCGGTCGTAGCAGAACGTGCACTTGAAGGCGCGTCCATCTATAGGACGGCGGTCAATCACGCCGAACGGACACGAGACGATGCAATAGCCGCAACCATTGCACACATCTTTTTGTACAAGGACGGTCCCTAGATCGGTGCGGACAATCGATCCAGTGGGGCAAGCCTCGAGGCATCCCGCATTGGCACAGTGCTTGCAAACGTCAGAAAGAAAAACCCAGCGGAACGGATCTTTCGTATCTGCAATTTGCGGACCAGCGGTTTGCGGCTGCTCCAGAAACATCACATGCCGCCAGGTGGAGGCGCCTAAACTCTGGGTATTATCGTAGGAGAGACCGCTCCACACGAAGCCATCGGCGGGCACCTCGTTCCATTCCTTGCAGGCTACTTCGCAAGCTTTGCAGCCAATGCATACAGTTGCGTCGGTCAGGAAGGCGGAGGTCGTTGTCGTTGTGGTTGAGGTCATCGTCATTGGGCGACCTTCTGAGCTTCGAGAAGTTCCTTGACTCTTGGCCCATTGGCCGCGCGCCTGCCGCGGAGAACGTTGCAGAGCAGGCCTTTCGATTCCATGATGCGCACGTTTGGCTCCTCGGAGATGGCGATCAGATCATTGCCAATATCGCCCTTCACTAGTCCCATAAACCCCCAGTGAAATGGCAGCCCTACCTGGTAGATGAGTTTACCGTCGATCTCCAGCGTCTGCACTCGGGGGGTAACCAGGGCATGGACTTCGATGGCTCCGCGTTTTGTAACGACGGTCACCCACTCGCCGGGAGTTATGTTAAGTTCGTTGGCCATCTCGATAGAAATTTCGCAAAATATTTCGGGCTGGAGTTCGGCTAGGTGCGATAAAGTCCGCGACATTCCTCCGGCAGTGTGATGCTCGGTGAGGCGATAGGTGGTTAGAACATGCGGGAAGTGCGCATCGGGCGACAATGCATATTGATTGCCCGAACGAGTTTTGCTCTGAGCAACCGGGTTCACTTGCTGTTGAGGATAAATTGGATTGCTGACTGGCGACTCGAACGGCTCGTAGTGGGCTGGCAACGGTCCATCGGCTAAACCGGTGGGCACCCAGATCCAGCCGAGGCCATCGGCGTGCAGGATAAATGGTTTGTCTCCGGCAAGAGCATCATTGCCTTCCGCATTCTCTGCCCGGCACGTAATTCGGCGGCTTGGTGGCCACAAAATCAGGGACGTCATTTCCCGTCCACTTCTTAGCTGCCTCATCCCACCACACTAATTTTTTCCGCTCGCTCCAGGGCTGGCCATCAGGACGGGCGGAGGCGCGGTTGTAAATGATGCGCCGATCCGACGGCCACGCAAAGCCCCATCCGTGGCCGTAGAAATCCTTCGAGGCGCGCTGATTAGCGCGATTCTCGTTGGGCTTGGGAAAGACTCCAGCATAAATCCACGCGCCGCATGCGGTTGAGCCATCGGCCTTGAGCGCAGTAAATCCGGCCACGAGCTGCCGATCCGCGACGGTGTAGCCGTTGACTTCCTGCAGAATTTCCTCGGCAGAGGGCTCGGCGTGTGCTCCTTCGGTTTTGTAATCCCAGGTAAGGGCGAGCAATCCGGCATTTCGCGGACGAGGATCTTTCTTCGCTTTCTCGCGAACGAGATTTCCCAGGTGGAACATGAACCAGTTTTCGCTGCGGCTGTCGCCGGGAGGATCGACTGCTTTCTCATGCCACTGCAACAATCTCTGCGTATTTGTAAACGTGCCGTCTTTTTCGGCATGGCCCGCCGCCGGCATCAGAAAGACCTCGGTTTGAATATCCTCGGGCCGCACTTCGCCGCTCTGCACTTCCGGCGCAGAGCGCCAGAAAGACGACGTTTCGATATCCACCATATCGCGCACTACCAGCCACTTCAGCTTCGACAAAGCGCGGCGTTCCATGCCGGAATTCGGTCCAGCCACAGCCGGATTTTCGCCCATCACAAACAGGCCGTCCATCTTGCCATCCATCATGTCCAGCCAATAACCCTGATGGGAGTGGTCGCCGGTGAGCCGCGGCAGCCAGTTGAACCCAAAATCGTTTTCCGGCTTCGCCGCTTCGCCGTAGTATGCCTTGAGCAGACTCACGATGTACTTGTCGTAATTGTTCCACCAGCCGGTTCGCGGTTTGTATTTCGCAAGATAGTTCTGAAACGTCTTCGACTCTTCGCCGAACTTGGGCATGCTGAGATAGCCCGGAAGGCTGTCATACAGAGTCGGAATATCGGTGGAACCCTGAATCGAAGCATGGCCGCGCAATGCCATGATGCCGCCGCCCGGCCGTCCCATGTTGCCCAGCAGGAGCTGCAAAATTGCGGCGCAACGGATAATCTGCACTCCGGAAGAGTGCTGCGTCCAACCTACCGCGTAGCAAATTCCTCCGGTCTTCTCGGGTCCAGAGGCTTTGCAATACACATCCGCCACGCGCAGGAACGATTCTTTGGAAACGCCGCAATACTGCTCAACCATTTCAGGCGTGTAGCGCGCGAAGTGACGCTTCAGGAGTTGAAATACGCAGCGCGGATGCTGCAGCGTGGGGTCCGTTTTGTATTTGTTTAAATCGGGCATGGCGGTTGCACCCTCATGGGAGTGACCACCTTCCGATTCGCCGGCTTTAGGCGTGCTCGACTTCTGGCCGTTCTGGGCTGCGCCTTCATACATCCAGCTGGCGGGATCGTAGGATTTTTTCTCGCTGTTCCAGCCGGAGAACACGCCTTCGAGATCTTCGGTATCGCCGAAGTCATCCTGGATGATCACCGGCGCATTCGTGTAGTGCAGAATGTACTCGCGGAAGAAAAGCTCGTTCTCCAGTACGTGGTGGATTAATGCGCCGAGGAAAATAATGTCGGACCCGGCGCGCAGCGGCACCCACATGTTGGATACGGCCGAGGTCCGGTTGAAGCGCGGATCCACGTGGATAACCGTGGTTCCTTTCTCTTTCGCTTCCATCACCCACTGAAATCCTACGGGATGGTTCTCGGCCATGTTCGACCCCATGATGAGGATCGCGTCGGAGTTCAACATGTCCTTGGGCGCGGTCGTGGCTCCGCCTCGTCCGTAGGTTGTGCCCAGACCGGGCACAGTTGAGCTATGTCATATCCTGGCCTGATTGCTGATGCACACCATGCCCAGGCCGGCGGTGAACAGCTTTTTGATCAAATAATTTTCTTCGTTATCGAGCGTGGCGCCGCCGAGGTGGCCGATGGCGGTGGTCTGCATCAGCGTTTGGCCGTCGCGGGTTTCGACAAAGCTGCGCTCCCGGCTCTCCCACAAGCGGTCGGCAATCATCTCCATGGCCTTGCTGAGTTCCAGGTCTTCCCAGACTTTGGAAAAAGGCCTTCGGTATTTCACTTTGGTTAGCCGATGAGAATGGGTAAGCAGTTCGTAGCTCGCGGAACCTTTCGGGCACAGACGTCCGCGCGATAAAGGCGATTCCGGATCGCCTTCAATATTGATCAGCTTTCCGTTTTTATGAAATACGAGCTGGCCGCAGCCCACGGCGCAGTAAGGGCAAACGGAGCGGGCCACTTCGGCTCCATGATTCTTGGGAAGCATATTTCGCGTTTCATCGCTGATAGCTTCCGGACCCGTACCGTCTCCGCCATGCAGAATCTGGCGAATCACCGGCCAACGGAGCGCGAACTCTTTAATCATGCGAAACTCCCGCCGTGGGAATGTTCTATGGAGCACCATGCTAGCTCTACCCGGAATATTAAGCAAAGGCTTGACAGTACAAGACGCTGAGACTATATGTATCGCGTCGTGCAATAAGAGGTTGCCTGCATCCGGTGAAGCGGACAGGTATTCGCGGTTTCTGGAGGAACGATGGCGGAGCAACGTCTTCCGAATCGGTGGGGAATCGCAGTCGCGGCCGTACTCATGCAGATTTGCCTGGGCGCGGTCTATGCGTGGAGCGTGTTCGTCAAACCGCTGGTCAGCACCCAGCACTGGACGCTCACGCAAGTGTCGTTGTCGTTTACGATCAACGTTTTTTTTATCGGAGTGGGGACGGTCATCGGCGGGTTGTGGATGGACCGCGCCGGTCCACGAAAAGTAGCCACCGTTGGAGGCATCATTTACGGCCTCGGTTATACGTTGTCTTCGTTTGCCACCGCGCAACATTCCCTTCCGCTTCTTTATCTTTGTTATGGCGTGCTGGCAGGGATTGGCGGAGGCATGGGCTACATTTGCCCGGTGGCGACTATCGCCAAATGGTTTCCGGACATGCGCGGCGTGATGACGGGATTGGCCGTGACCGGTTATGGCGCGGGCGCTTTGCTGATGGGCCCGATCGCGGCTCGCGAGATTGTTTCCGCCGGCGTGCCCACTACGTTTCTTATCTTCGGAATCGTATATCTTATCGGCGTGGTGGCGACCGCGCAGTTCTATGCGAACCCGCCTGAGGGCTGGAAGCCTGCGGGTTGGGTGCCGAAGACCGCTGTCTCCAAAGCAGCCGGCTCCTACGACTACACGGTGAACGAAGCTTTTGGGACGTGGCAGGCCTGGGTTCTGTGGCTGATGCTGTTTCTGGACGTCTCTGCCGGGATCATGATTATCAGCCAGGCGTCTCCCATCGCGCAGCAGCAGGTACACATGACGGCGGTGGCAGCGGGCACGATGGTGGGCCTGCTCGGCATCTTTAACGCGGCCGGGCGTTTCTTTTGGGCCTGGCTTTCGGACTATATCGGCCGCGCTCGGGTTTATTTTTTGCTTTATCTGATTCAAGTGGGAATCTTCTTCTATCTACCTAGGATCGCGACGGAAACGGCACTGTTTATTGCTTTTGCCGCTATTTACCTGTGCTACGGAGGTGGCTTCGGCACCATGCCGTCATTCACCGCCGACTATTTTGGTGCGAAGCACATGGGCGGCATCTATGGCTGGATCCTGCTGGCATGGGGAGTAGGCGGAGTGGTTTCTCCACTCATGATCGCTCACATCCGCCAGGCTACAGGTTCTTACTCGACGCCAATTCACATTATTGCGGGCGTCATGGTGGTGTCGCTGATCTTACCGCTCATCATACGGAGGCCCAAGGGAAAAGATAGCGGCCAGCCGGTAGCTCGCGCTTCGTAGAGAACTTAGTTGACGCCGCGCTCAGCGCCCATAGTGCGCGATGAAGACCGCCTTCCCCAACAAATGGTCGGTCGCGGTCGATACCACCATTGCCCCGCTGGAGTCGGCGGGCACGTCGAGTTTCTCGACGCTCAACGCGTAGACGGTGAAGGTGTAGCGATGCGGGCGCTCGCCCTTGTCCGGGCAAGGGCCGTGATAAGCGTCGGTACCGAGATCGGTGCGGCCCTGCATCGCGCCGGGCGGCAGAACCGAGCTATGTTCGACTCCGGCTCCCTTGGGTAGCTTGTCAACGTTTGCCGGCAGGTTATAAACGATCCAGTGCCACCACCCCGAGGGATCGCCGTGCTCGTCAGGATCGAATAACGTTACGACGAAACTTTTTGTGCCAGCCGGTGCGCCGGTCCACTGCAGCGGGGGCGACATATTTCCCCCGGTGCATCCGTAGAGGTTCAGGGTATAGACTTCGGGGATTTTCACGGCCATCTGCGTGTCAGGACTGGAGAGGATAAATTTTGACTTGGGGGCGGGTTTTTCCTGCGCTACCAAAGCTATCGCCAGCAGCGCTATTACAAAGACACTGACTATTCGAGTTCGCGTCATGTCAGCCTTTCGTTAAACAGAGGTTTAAATCCGATCATAGGTGCCATTCGGCTTACGCGCTGGGCCGGTTCAGCTGGAGATCCTTCGCTACGCCTGAAAAACGGCTGCGCTCAGGATGACAAGCTCTGTGTAATCGTCAAAATGCAACGCCGCCCAGAAATAATTACTTCGGCGCCGGATGGCTAAGACCCCATACATAAGCAGCCAATGCGGATGCCTGGCCATCCGTGAGTTCCGCTCCGCCCATGGGAGGCATTGGGCTGCGAAATTTCTTGGGCTGCGGCACGCCGTTGGTAATCACTTTCAAGATCCCGGCGAAACTGCCATCGCTCCACATCCACTCTTTCTTCGTCAAATCTGGCCCTAGTCCAGTGCCGGTGCCATTTGCGCCGTGGCAACCGGTGCAACTTGCTCCTCCCACCAAGCCGTGGTAAATACGAGCGCCGAGCTGAACCTTATCTTCCGTCGACCCTTCGGGCACGGGAAGGTTTTCGGTGTCACTCTCCGGCGGCTGCGCGGATGATGCAAGAACTTTGCCGGCAGGAGCGGAAATACTGGGACATGGCGTGCCTTTGGGCGCTGGGCCAGAAGGATCGCCGGTATAAGTGACCCGATAAATTCGTCCCTTGATGTCCTCGGAAATGTAGAGCGCGCCGTCTGGACCGACTGCCAGTCCTGTCGGACGATAGGTCGCACCTTCCGGAGATTTTCTTCGCTCCCGCAAAATCGTCGGCAAATATTTCGCAATTGCCCGACGCGTGGTCGCCCGCGAGCGGCTGGAAAACTACGTTGTAGCCACCTTGCGGGTAGGGTGCGCGATTCCATGAACCGTGAAAAGCAATGAAGACGCCGTCACGGTAGCGGCTGGGAAATTTGTTTCCGTCGTAGCGCACCATTCCGTTCGGCGCCCAATGGGCGGGAAATGCAGCGACCGGGCCAATCTTGTCTCGCGCAGACGCCGACCTTCTTGCCGCCGTCACCGCCGTATTCCGGGGCCAGCACGAGCTTCTTCTGCAGGCCATCGTAGTAGCATTCAGGCCACCCATAGTCGCCGCCGGATTTCAGCAGCATCAACTCTTCAGCGGGCAGCGTAGCTTCTTCTTCGGGTTTGTAGAATTCCGGCCAATTCGAATGCAGTTGGTCGCGTCCGTGTTGCGTGACAAACAATCGGCCCGTGGAGTCGAAGGCATAACCTTCCGCGTTGCGTATCCCTGTGGCGTAGCGCTCTGCGGGTGAAAACATCTGATTGGTTTTGTTGGCGTCAAAACGCCAGACGCCGCCGCGCGTCTCAAGTTCGGTGCAGGGATTGTCGCCGGGTATTTTGGGTTGCCGGTTCTTTGGCTGACAAGAATTGGTTGCGGTGGCAACGTCCACGTACATGGATCCATCGGCGCCGATGGTAAACGGATGCATGGGATGATCGCCACCGAGAGGCAACTTGGAGACGATGGTTTCAGAAGCGCCGTTCGGGACGATGGAATCGGCCGAGAGCGAATAGCGCACGATGCGATCGTTGATCTCGGCGTAAATCGATCCTTTATACATGGCAATGCCTACACCACCGGCTCGCTCCGGTCTGCGCGGTTTCGCCGAAGCGTTCGATCACATCCGCTTTTCCTGCGCCTGTCTTGTCCTGGAGCGCGACCAGAAAGCCTCCGGCATGCGGTTTGTCGAAGTCATAGTAGTCGCCGGACCAAGTGTTGACGTAAACCACGCCGCCGGGGCTGACCACCATGTGGCGCGCGTGCCCAATGCCCTCGGCAAATACGGTGGCGCAAAAACCCGCGGGCAGCTTCAATCCGCTGTCATCGTGCGAGCACGATGCACTCTTGGCTGTCTTGCCGTGACTGGCCTGGTCTTGCGCCGAGACCGTTAAGCTGAGGGCGCACACCGTGGCGAGCACGATAATGGCAGACAACCGAGGTCTATATAATTGGAGCGATCGCATCGAGGCCTCCGGCAGATCGGCGAAAGGACTGCCGCGAGCGATTCTAATACAGGCAGAGGTCTTATGGAGCATAGTTGCCACCGGTCGTTCTGTAACTTTTGGATGGCCGATGAATTTAACCTTTGGGTATATACGTAGTCAGGTTGTGAACCATTAGCAACGCACGCTGGACTGTCCAATGCTCATCTATCTTTTGGCTTTTGTTGGGGGTGTTCTGACGATTTTGAGTCCGTGCATCCTGCCCGTGCTGCCGTTCGTATTCGCGCGCGCGGATCAGCCCTTCCGCCGTTCCGGCTTGCCTTTACTTGTGGGAATGGCGTTGACATTTTCCGTTGTGGCAATTGCAGCTGCATTCGGCGGCCATTGGGTGGTACGCCTGAATCAAGGTGGGCGCTATGTGGCCATGTTCATCTTCCTGGTGTTGGGCATCACTCTCCTCTTTCCATCCATTGCGGAAGCATTGACTCGTCCACTGGTGCGCGCGGGCGCTAAGCTGCAGGGCGGCCCATCGGCGGAGAGCGGGATTGGAAAATCGTTTGTGTTGGGAATCTCGACAGGGACTTTTGTGGGCTCCGTGTGCGGGTCCGATTCTTGGGTTGATCTTGACCGGAGCGGCGCTGCAGGGACCGGGCGCTCGTTCGTCTTTCTTACTATTAGTCGTTCGCGTTAGGCGCGGCGACTTCTCTAGGGATTGCACTCTTCGCCGGCAATAAAGTTTTCTCCGCACTGAAGCGGTCGCTCTCGTTCGAGGTCTGGATCCGTCGTGGATTAGGCGTTGCGGTGATCATGGGAGTGGTTGCGATCGCACTGGGCTGGGACACGAATTTACTCACCAAGTTTTCTTTTGTGAACACGGCCAAAGGCGGAAGAGCATTTGATCGATAGTTTGCGTCCCGAGAAGCCTGCGTCGGTTTTGGCCGCGAGTGCGGTGGAATTCAGCCGGCTCTCGACGATGAAGGGGCGATGCCGGATTTGAGCGGCGCCGTTGCCTGGCTCAATTCGCCTCCGCTCAGCAGCAATGCTCTGAAGGGGAAAGTTGTGCTGATCGATTTTTGGACTTACTCCTGCATCAATTGCCTGCGGGCATTGCCTTACGTGGAAGGTTGGGCGGCGAAGTATAAGGATGCGGGCCTGGTAGTGATCGGCGTGCATACGCCGGAGTTTGCATTCGAAAAGGAGCGCAGCAACGTCGAGAAGGCGGTGCGTGATTTGAAGGTCACGTACCCCGTTGCCATCGACAGCGACTACACGATTTGGAAGGCGTTCAACAATGAATACTGGCCAGCGCACTATTTCATCGACGGCAAGGGGCGGATTCGTTATCACCACTTCGGCGAGGGCGAGTACGACGAATCGGAGCGCGTGATTCGCGAACTCTTGAAGGAGAACGGAGCGCAGTTGGCGTCGTCCGGGGATCTCGCCGTATCCGGCGCAGGAGCGGAAGCCGCGCCCAGATGCGAATGTGCGCTCACCGGAAACTTACGTCGGTTACCATCGCGCAGAACACTTCGCTTCCACCGAGGCAATCGCGCAGGATTCCAAACATTCTTATACGCCACAACCCAGACTCTCGCTTAATCAATGGGCGCTTAGTGGAAGTTGGAAGGTTGGTGCGGAGAGCGCAGTACTGCAAACGGCGCCTGGAAAGATTATCTTCCGCTTTCATGCCCGCGATCTTCACCTTGTGCTGGGAACTACCAAGGATGGCAAGCCACTTCGCTTCACCGTGAAGCTGGATGGTACCGCTCCGGGCGACGATCACGGCGTCGATTGCGACAGCAACGGTTCAGGCACCGTACAGGGACACCGGCTCTATCAGCTCATTCGGCAAAAAGGCGGAGTGGAAGATAGAACATTTGAGATTGAGTTTCTTGATCCGGGCGTGCAGGCATTCGCATTCACGTTTGGTTAAGAAATTGAGCGGCCTGCTACAGATCCACGGCCAGTCGATCTGCCAGTCTCGCGGAGGCCGCGATCGTGACCGCACGCCAATTTTGGCTTGTCGATCGAGGCGGGTTACTCACTAACTCCAACTCCTCGAGCCAGTCCTCCGCGGAGAGTTTGGCCTCCTCGGGACCAAACAGTTGAGCCACAGCGCCGATGAATGCTGATAACTCACGCTCCGCCATATCCATTTCGTCGGAGCAATTCGAATCGCGAAACTGTTCTTGAGAGTTCGTGGAATCCGCCCCCATTTTTTTCCTACGGTCTGCGGCGACAAATCCTAACGTTGCTCGAAATGCTAACCGTTGCGGCGCTGGCATTGTGGCTGCGGCGGAAACGCCTGCCGTGGCCAATAAATAGCCACGCAATACCTCGATTGATTTCATATGCTCCATGATCGATCTCCCTTTGTTGCTGCGCTGCGGAAGCGCGAGATTCTCCGGCCAAGACGACACCTGTATAATCTTGGTCATTTTTCTTCTTCTAATTCCCTTGTGACGTTTCCGATTGAGCTCGGTCGACGCGGTGATCAGAACAGAAGCCTGGGAGATGAACAATTGGACGATAGTATCGTCGATACTATGGTAGGGGCGGGGTTGCGCAGGTTGGGCATCGCGACAGAAAACTTCTGACGGAGGCTGCGCAATAGGGTTCCGTTGCTTTGGAGCAGGGCAAGAGCAATACCAAAGTACAATGGACGTCCTTCGTACAATGCCGCATTATTTTTGTTATGAAGTCTGTTAAGGACAGGAGCGAGAAGGAGCTTCCGCTTCTATCCATGGTCGATGATGATGAGTCGATGCGTGAATCGCTACCCGACCTGATTAGGGAGTTCGGCTTTGCCGCTCGAGCTTTTTCGTCAGCAGAGGAGTTCCTCTCCTCCGGTTCCGTCGATGAGACTAGCTGTTTGATCCTCGACGTCGCCATGCCAGGCATGAGCGGACCGGAACTTTTCCAGGAGCTAAAGCGTCGCGGAGAAGAGATCCCAACTATATTCATTACCGCTCAAAAAGATGAGGCGATTCGTGCTCGAGTGCTTGAGCAAGGCGCAGTGGGGTTTCTAATCAAACCATTCAGTGACGCAGATCTGCTTGCGGCCATCAAGACCGCACTCAAAGCCATCTAACAATCCACCGGCGGAATCTTAAGGGGGATACAATGAATGCGACGAGCGCACTTAGTCGTGAAGTAAGGGTACTTCCAATGTCGAGCGTCATCCCCACCGTGTTCATTGTTGACGATGATGTGTCTGTGCGCGAATCGCTGGAACTATTGGTTCGGGATGAGAACTGGAAGCCGGAGACCTTCGCGTCCGCGCAAGAATTTCTCGACTACCCGAGAAAACGCGTCCCGAGCTGTCTTGTTCTTGACCTATCGCTTCCGGGCTTGAATGGTCTTGAATTGCAGAAGCGGCTGGCGGTTGAACACATCGACATGCCAATCATTTTCATCACCGGTCATGGCGACGTGCCACAGTCAGTTCAGGCCATGAAAGCCGGCGCTCTCGAATTTCTAACCAAGCCTATCGATACTGACGCATTGGTGAGCGCAATACGAAATGCTCTCCAACGCAACAGTCTAGCCCTCGCTCAGAACGCGGAGATGCAGGAACTTCGGAATCGTTACGCCTCGCTTACTTCCCGAGAGAAGCAGGTGATGGCGCTGGTTGTCTCTGGGTTGCTGAATAAACAAGTTGGCGGAGAGCTCGGTATCAGCGAGATCACAGTGAAGGCACACCGTGGGCAGGTGATGCAAAAAATGAAAGCCAATTCCCTCGCCGACCTGGTGAGGATGGCGTCAAAACTCCGGCCTGCGAGTCCTCCAATTCACTTGGCTTGACGGCAGCTCAGCCCCGGCTGAGTTCGTGGTAGACCGTAGCTAGCTAGACTCGCGATACTTGCTGTGATCACTCCGTAGAATCCTTCCCCCGTTCTTTTGCTAATAGTACTCCCAGTTACTTCTCCGTTCTCCGACAGTAGTGACGTGTGCGACATTCATTGCGAGATTTTATTGGCCTCGCATCCCATCCTGCCACTTAGAAGCTCCAACTAATTCGTAGTCAGCCACATTAAAAATTATCCAAGCTCTGTTCAATCATCCGCTGCCTTCTCGGGTAGGCAATCATCGGCCCGACTGATGCGATGGTATCGGTCGATACCATCGTCCAATGGATTGGACTTCAAGCTTCTGGCTTAATCGCGTTGTTAGTCGTTGCCACAGGAAGCGATTTATATGACAGAGAAGAAAACAGCAATGGTAGCGGAAACTCGACGCATAGCATGTGCAACTCTGCAGAACGTTCTCGCTGCCGGCGTTCTGATGTTCTATTCGAAGAGTCTACTGGGAGCTGTAATTCGGGCATGTGTAGGCGCTAGTTAATTTTCGTTCGGGATTGTTTCTATTCTTTGTGGAGGAGACTATGAGCTGGGCAAAATGGGTTCTTGCATACGTATTTGACTGCGCCCATCTAAAAACGACTTGGCCGCAACGCTGCCGCGCAGGGCTCGATTATGTCTGCTGTCTCGATTGCGGGAAGGAGTTTCCTTATTCGACCCAACTGATGAGGATAGTAAGTAGAGAGGAACAACTAGAGGATCGAAGTCCGTTCAGTTGGGCGCAGCTCGAGAATGTTAGATCCGCACCCATCGCGCACTCTAATGCAAAGTTGTCGATCGATACTTTGGCCCAATAGCTTTCGGTCTTGGTGCCTCCACGGCCCACTACGTGGCTTGTCGAGCGGGTGTGGCACACCGGCTCGCGATTTCTGCTACCATTCACCCGTGCGTATGAGGAAAATCGATTGATGTGCGAGACGTTCACGCTATCGCTTATTCCTAGCGTCGCAAAGGCGGTGAAAGCTGATTCCGCTATCCATCCTGATCAAAACCCTGAGTTGTGCCATGTGCTGCGCCGATCGGCGTTGGCTCACATTTCATCGCTCTCGCTATTTAGTCATCGCGGCAATCCTGCTGTCGACGTCTCTTTTTTCCGGTTGCCATAAGCCCGCACAGCCGGTGACACTCACATATTTTGATTCTGACGGCCGAGGAGTCCCTGGCGATCATCGGATGGTCCCAGTCGCCTATTTGCAGGAATTTACGCGGGAAACCGGCATTCGCGTCAATGACCTTCCGACGCCGGAGGACAGCGGATCAAAGCTCGATCTTGCCATGGATTTGCTGCGCAGCGGCGCCCCATCTCCGGACCTGGATGGTGTTGATACGATCTGGACTGGAGCCATGGGTGACTACCTCATCGACCTGCGACCTTACTTTGCTTCAGAGATTTCCACGGAGGATCACGACATCATCGAAAGCTATATGTTTCAGGGGAAGGTTCTGGGAATGCCGAACCAGCCGCTGGGTGTGCAGGTTTTGATTTATCGGACGGACTTGCTCGCCAAGTACGGATACAAAACGCCACCCCGGACCTGGGTTGAGCTTGAGAAAATGGCTGCCCGGATTCAAGCTGGAGAGCGTGCAAAAGGGAAGAAAGATTTTTGGGGCTTCGTCTGGGCCGGAGCGATCGCAACCGACAGCGAACAACTTACGATGGAAGGATTGGAGTGGCAAGCGGCAGAAGGAGGCGGCCACATCATCGAGTCCGATGGAAAGGTCAGCGTAAACAACCCAAACGTTATCCGGGCTTGGGATCGCGCAGCACATTGGGTAGGGTCAATCTCTCCTCCAAGCGTGGTTTCTTATACGGCGACCGACGCAGAAAATAAATTTTGGATCTCCGGTGAGGCTGCGTTTCTGCTTAGCCACGCCATCGTGTATGAGGTTTTTGCACAAGATAAGCCGTTCCGCGACCTAGCGGGAGTGACCAGCGTCCCTGCGGGAAAAAGCGCGCGCGTCGCTACCACAGGAGGCTACGCTCTGGGGATATCCCGCTTTTCACCTCACCGCGCCGAAGCCGTCAAGTTCATCCAATTCCTGCTTCGCAAGCACGCAGAATTCACGGCGACTCATCCGCAAAATCCAGCCCGAAAAGTGGAGTACTTTGAAGTTCCACCTTTGATGAGGGAAATCTATCCGTGGTGGTACAAACCGGGAGAATCGGGAGGGAGTGAGATAGTTGCGCGTCCGTCGGCGGTTGCCGGATCGAACTATCAAGCGGTCTCCAAAGCCTATACCCACGCACTGCATTCTGTGCTGACGCGAGAGTCCACCGCTCCTGTAGCGGCCGCGGCGCTCGAGAATGAACTCATCCGGATTATGGGTAATGGGGCTCAACCGGGAACAGGGTCGCGCTGAGATGAATCGACTGCGACTCAAGATTGGTCCACGCCTGGTTCTACGCTTCGCGCAGGGACGTCCGCTAACGATTTCTGCTACCATTCGTCCGTGCCAACGACGGAAATCGATTGATGTGCGAGAAGTTCACGCTATCGCTTATTCCTAACGTTGCAAAGGCGGTGAAAACCGCTTCTGTTATCCTTCCGAATCAAAACCGTGAGTTATATGATGCGCTGCGCCGAACGACATTGGTCTGCATCTCATCGCATCCGAAATTTCATCATGGTGGCAATCCTGCTGTCGGGGTCTCTTTTTTCCGGTTGCCGTAAGCCCACGCAACCCGTGACCATCTCATTTCTCGATGCTGAAGGCCAGGGAGTTCCGGGCGACCATCGGATGCTTTCGGACGTCTTACAGGAATTCACGCGGGAAACAGGCATTCGCGTCAACGACCTTTCCACGCCAGAGGATAATGGATCGAAACTCGATCTTGCCATGAGTTTGCTGCGTAGCGGTGCTCCGTCCCCTGACGTTTATAGCGTTGACACGATCTGGGCCGGAACCATGGGCGATTACCTGATCGACCTGCAACCTTACTTTGCGTCAGAGATTCCCTCGCAGGATCGCGACTTTATAGAGAGCTACATGGTTCATGGGAAGCTTGTGGCAATGCCCTATAACCCGAATGTGGAGGTTTTGGTTTATCGGACGGACCTGCTCGCGAAATATGGTTACAAAACGCCGCCAAGAACCTGGGATGAGCTTGAGAAGATGGCGGCCCGGATTCAGGCTGGAGAGCGCGGAGAAGGAAAGAAAGATTTTTGGGGCTTCGTCTGGGCCGGAGCGATCGCATCGGAAAGCGAAGCGCTGATCGGCGAAGGGCTCGAATGGCAAGCAGCGGAAGGAGGCGGCCACATCATCGAGCCCGATGGCAGGATCAGCGTCAACAATCCAGATGTTGTTCGGGCCTGGGAACGAGCTGCACACTGGGTGGGTTGGATTTCGCCTCCAAGCGTGGTTTCTTACACTACTACAGACTCAGAAAATAAATTCTGGGTTTCCGGGAATGCTGCATTTCAGCTCGAATGGGCCCTCACGTATGAGGTTGGCGTATTAGACAAGCCGTTCCGCGACAAAGTTGGAGTGACTAGCATCCCTGCTGGAAAAAGCGCGCGAGTCGCGGACGTGGGCGCCTACTCTTTGGGAATTTCTCGTACTTCAGCTCACCGCGACGAAGCCGTACAGCTCATCCAGTTCCTCATTCGCAAACAGGCACAATCCCTGGCCTCACCTCATGTTGAAAAGTTAGGCCGAAAGGTCGAGTACTTTGAAGTCCCCTTGGTGATGGCGAAAATCTATCCCTGGTGGTGCAAGCCCGGGGAATCTGCTGGGAGTACTGTCGTTTTGCGCCCGTCGGTAGTTGCCGGATCGAACTATGAGGCGGTTTCCAAAGCTTATTCGCACGCACTGCATTCCGTGCTGACGCGAGAGTCCACCGCTCCAGCAGCGGCCGCGGCTCTCGAGAAGAGATCGTTCAGATCATGGGTAGTGGCGGGACTCAACTGGGAACAGGTGCGCACTGAGATGAATCGACTGCGACTCAACATCGGTCCACGGCTGGTTCTATGCTTCGTACTCATCATCGTTTCGATGTTGGTCGGGGATGTAGTCGTTCTATGGCAATTCCATGTCGTCCAGTCACAAGCGGAACGGCTCAATGAATATGACGAGGAGTTGGTAACTGTCTTGCGTGTTCACTCCGACGTGTTGAAGTTTCGCGACACGCTTGAGTCACTCGCGAACGCAAAAAATACCGAACATCTGAAGGCAGAGACTCAATCGATGACTGAGGCGTTTGCGGAGGACATGCGAAGTGCAGAAAGCGCCCTGTTGGCCGTGCATTCCGACAACGCCTCTGACCCAACAACCCTCCCCACGCTCGCAGTCATCCAGTCGACGCTTCGATCACAGACTGCGTCAATGATCGAGTTGGCTGAAGCGAATGATTGGAACGCTTTGCAATTGCGGCTCGCCAACCAGCTACGCCCGCTCGAACTTTCGAGCTCTACCCTGGTGGAAAGCGTCGACCGCGAGGTAAAGACGGAACATACCCAGGTTGCAGCCAATATCCGCCAGGTGCAGCACTGGATTTTTATTGTTGTGCCGGCCACGGTTGTTCTCACCTTGTTGATTGCCGGGACATTGGGATTTGTAATTACGCGCAGCATCACGCGGCCCCTTGAACAACTGGTCGAGGGTTCAAAGATGTTGGCATTAGGGGAGTTCGAACATCGAGTTCCGATCGAGGGCGAAGATGAACTTGCCCAACTCGGGCGCGTATTTAACGATACGGCGCGACAATTGCACGATCTCTATGAGAGCTTGCAAAGCAGCGAGGACCGGCTCCGCCGGGTCATCAATACGATTCCCGCCCATGTTTGGAGCTCTCTGCCGGATGGTTCAGTCGACTTCATCAATCAACGTTTGCTCGAATCTACTGGACTATCAATCGAGGCATTGCTTGGATCCGGTTGGCAGTCGATCGTTCATCCGGATGATCGGGCTAGATACATGGCTAAGTGGGGATCGGCATTGGCCACAGGTGAACCCGTCGAGATTGAAGCTCGCATTTGGACTGCGCGGCGCGACTATCGGTGGTTGCTTGTGCGCAATGTACCTGTGCGTGATGGTCTTGGAGGGATCGTCAAGTGGTACGGTACCGGCATCGATATAGAGGACCGGAAACGCGCCGAAGAGGCATTACTTAAAGCGCAGGCAGATCTCGCACACGCGAATCGCGTAACTACAATGGGCGAACTCAGTGCCTCGCTTGCGCACGAGATCAATCAGCCCATTAGTGGCGCCATCACAAATGCTTCTACCTGTCTGCGCCGGCTCGATCGCGAGCCGCCTGATCTCGAAGGCGCCCGGGTTGCGGCTTCAAGGATAATTCGTGATGCGAACCGGGCAGCGGAGATCATTAACCGAATCAAGCTGTTTTTCACAAAGGGTGTTGTGACAAAGGAGAGCCTGGATGTCAACGAGCTGATTCGCGAGATGGAGATTCTTCTGCGTAACGAAGCGACCCAGCATTCGGTTTCTGTTCAGACAAAGCTCGCAGCGGATCTGCCGCTCATCGTGGCAGACCGGATCCAGTTGCAGCAGGTATTGATGAACCTGATGATCAATGGCATCGACGCGATGAAGGCCGTCGATGGCCCGCGTCAACTCACGCTCGGCACCGGGACTGATAGCAATGAACAGCTTCTGGTATCGGTCGAAGACACTGGTATCGGACTTCCACATAACCAGTCTGACCAGATATTCAACGCTTTTTTTACGACCAAGGAACACGGCACAGGAATGGGACTTCGTATCAGCCGAACGATTATTGAGGCTCACGGTGGCCGGCTCTGGGCTACGGACAACCATCCTCGCGGAGCGAGTTTTCATTTCACGCTGGCTGTCTCCTCCATTGCCGGGAGCCTTGACGCTGGGCGCAGCGCCTGAAGGCCCGGGAATTCGGCTTTGCAGCCGCTCTACGCAAACGGCTCCAGTTTGCCGAGGATGGTCGGCAGATATTCCGAGACTGTCGGATGAATGTGCATCGCGCGCTGGATTACCGTGTACGGCGCCTTCGCATACATCGCGTCTAGTAGAACATGAATCACTTCATCGCCTCCGACACCAAGAATCGCAGCACCCAGAATTTGTTTCGTTTCTGCATCGGCGCAGATCTTGATGAAACCTTGTGTCTCACCCTTTTCGTAGGCGCGACTTACCTTGCTCATCGGATATTTCACAGCGAGAGCCCGACGGCCCGACTTCCGTACCTCTGCGTCCGTCATGCCGCATCGTCCCAGCGGCGGATCGATATACAGCGCGTAGGCCTGGATCCGATCGGAAACACGGCGATGGTCAGCGTTAAAGAGATTGTCCGCTACGATCTCGTAGTCGTTATAGGAAGTATGCGTGAAGGCGCCGCGGCCGTTGCAGTCGCCCAGAGCCCAGATACCGGGTACGTTGGTTTGGAGCTGATCGTCGACGATGATGTAGCCGCGTTGGTCGGTCGCAACCCCGGCCCGTTCGAGACCCAGATCGCTTGTATTGGGGATGCGCCCGACCGCTAGAAGCACGTGCGTTCCTGACACTTCCTTCGAATCTTCGCTGCATTCCATGCGGACTACAACGCCGTTATTTCCTTTCGCCAGCGAGATACATTCCGCATTCAGCCGGATGTGTATGCCCTCAGCCTCCAGAATTTCGTGCACAGCTTGAGAGACGTCTTCGTCCTCCCGTCCAATGAGGCGCGGTCCCATTTCCACAATCGTGACTTCGCTGCCGAAGCGGCGATAGATTTGGGCGAACTCCAGACCTACATAACTTCCGCCGCCGACGAGAAGATGTTCGGGCAAGAAATCGATGTCCATCATCGACGAGTTGTCGAGAAATGGGACGTCGTGAATCCCCGGCATATCGGGAATACGGGCCCGCCCGCCGACGTTGATATAGATCTTGTCGGCCTGCAGAACTTCATCGTTCACTACGACAGTGTTTGACGATTGAAAGCGGGCTTGGCCTTGTATGACCGTACAATTCTTCGTTGCTCGGA
This sequence comes from uncultured Acidobacteriaceae bacterium, assembly GCA_963838015.1. Taxonomy (GTDB): domain Bacteria; phylum Acidobacteriota; class Terriglobia; order Terriglobales; family Acidobacteriaceae; genus Sulfotelmatobacter. Next base: position 124,145 of record CAWIPG010000007.1, read on the forward strand.
GCGATTCCTCCACTCCCTTGCTTGATCTCCCGGAGGCCGCATCCTTGCGGGCTTTGACTCGCTTAATATCGACGCGCACATCCCCAGTGGCAAAACCATATTCCGCACCTCGGCGGGCAACATGGATCGCATAGGCGCTTGCCACCAGCGTCTTTGTCGGGATGCATCCCGTATTCACGCATGTGCCGCCAAATTTATGGCGTTCGATAATAGCGACAGTTTTGTCGGCGCTTGCAAACCGAGCCGCCAGGGCCGGGCCCGCCTGGCCGGTCCCGATAATGATTGCGTCAAAGTGCTTCATAGGAGAGACAATGTTTGCAGCGTTCATAATTGCTCCAATCGAGCTGACCTTGATTAGGCCAGAATCACGATAACGAATCTACAGGACGATCGCATCGACCACCACTAATCGGAAACGGGGCCCGATACCAAGGTACCGCCGATACTATCGTCCAATTGATTCGCCGGAGCGCCTAGGGTGTAATCAGTGCCATCGCATGTTCAAAGAAAGGATGGCGACCACAATGCCGGAAGCAACCTGGAAACCTCACGAGAAACACGGACGGCTAACGATGCAGAGCGACTTGCCTGACAGCGTGTACGCGTTCCCAAAGCAGCGTAAAGAACCACTGACCGACGCACAACATGTGCGTAACGCGGTGGCGCGGTTCGATCAAGTTATCGACGTCTCCGATGGCGACCGTGCCTTGGCATTCGCGAACATCGAGAAAGCTGCAAGCTACTACGACGTCAACCTTGCGGAGACGTCGTGGCACGATTTGGCATCTCTCTCCAAAAGAGCAGAAAATATCTAAAATCGTTTTGGTGACTATTTCCCCACCGTATACGGAGATGAATCATGAAAGCAGTCGTTGTTCACCAATATGGCGGTCCAGAAGTACTGAAGTTCGAAGAGTATACGGACCCGGTTCCGGGTCCGGGTGAGGTGCTGGTGCGGGTCGCCGCCGCGAGCGTGAATCCGATTGACTACAAGCGGCGTGCGGGACTGACGCAGGATTTTTATCCTATGCATTTCCCAGGTCTCATCGGAGTCGATATGGCGGGGACTGTGGTCAAGCTTGGATCGGGAGTAGAAGGATTCTCCGTCGGCGACCAGGTGTTCGCTATGGCGGATAATACTTACGCCGAACTTTGTGTCGTGAAGGCAGCGGTCCTGGCGAAGGTCCCGAAGGGGCTCGATTTGGTCCAGGCGGCTGCGCTGCCGCTGGTGACGACGACCGGCAACCAGCTTCTTCTTGCAACAGAAATCAAAGCCGGCCAGACGGTTGTGGTCGTGGGCGCGGTAGGAAACGTCGGGCGTTCGGCGATATTCACTGCGAAGGAACGTGGGGCAATTGTGATCGCGGGGGTGTTGAAGAGGCAGACGGATGAAGCAAAGACTGTGGGCGCGGATCAGGTGCTCGCAACTGACGACGACACCGCAATTGCGAATCTTCCGCCGCTCGATGCGGTCGCGGATACAGTCGGGGGAAGAACCGCCGAGAAGCTGATCCCCAAGGTGAAGCCGGGGGGAGTGTATGCATCGGTTGTCGAGGTGCCGCAGAACGCGGCGAAGTACCCAGCTGTAAGGGTGGTGCACGTATTCTCGAAATTCCACAGGAAAACGCTTGAGCATATGGCCGAAGCGGTGCGAGATGGCAAGCTGGTGATCCCGATTAGCCAGAAGCTGCCACTCAGTGAAGCGGCCGAGGCTCAGGCAGCCGCAGAAAAAGGTGGGATCGGGAAGATCTTGCTGGTGGCTTGAACTCTCCGCTGAACATAACGTTCAAGGAAAATCAGATCTTGCCGGCGAGCCAGTAATCGACGCTAAACCTTCCCGGGCCGGAGCAGAGCAGCCAGATAAAGAAGAGCACGTACAAGACTTCCGGAAGGTAGAGAAAATCGTCGAGCCAGTTTAGAGGGGAGAGTCCCTTAGGCAGGGTGGAAATTGCGTTGGTCAGGGTGGCGACAGTCATATCGATCAATAAGGCCACGCAGGCCACACTCGAAAGAAACCCGACGGTCAGCAAGGATCCGCAAACGAACTCGACACCCGCTACGAAATAAGCCGTCTGCCGGGGAAACGGGACTTTGGCCTTGACGAGCGTTTCGTAAACAGGCTTCGTACCGCCGGCGACAAATAATTTGTTTGCACCTGAGATGGCGAAGAACAGCCCGATCGAAACGCGTACCAGGAGGATGGCATACTGCTCCAAATCACCGTTACCCAACCGTGCAAACTGGACCAACCGTTTCCAATCCATCTCTAGTCCCTCCATCGTTTCGGCGCGAGATTATGTGTCCATCCGTTCGACCCATTGAGCGCGCGATGGGGAACCCACGAATGGATCCGCGAAATACTGTGTTTCCCGCGCAACCTTTTTGCCCGTGAACTCCATGATGCTCACGGTGTGAAACGGCTTGCCGTCATACGTCAGGGTGAGTTCGGTGACCCAAAGATCACCGTCGCCAATGATTCGCCGGACAGTAAACCGCTTCTTGCTCGGCTGACCGGTGCATTGGTTCTGTATATTGCTTCGACCGCGGGTTCGCTCACCGGACTGCGGGTAATCCAGCACCGCGTCTTCGTGATAGATAAGGTGCTCAGTTTCAAAATCATTGGCATCGGACGCCGCCCAATGCTGATTCAGTGCCGCACGGATCTCTTGATCTCGCGCTCCTGAGCACTGATCGTCCTTTTGTTGATCGTTCATCTTGGGCGCTCAATTTGAAAGAAGCTAAAACTCCTCTTATGCGTTGTTTCGCGGATCGTCTTTCGCGCTGAGGTATTCGAGTCCGAGAGGGCCCATCGCGGTTACCTGCGTGACGTACTCGCTGGATTTCGCCCAGTGGAAATGGGGCGTGTTGCCAGGGAGAATGATCACGGCGCCGGGCGGATAGGCTTGCAACTTACTCGCATCGAACTCATCACCCAGTCCGATATAAAAGACGCCGGAAATCACGGTATAGACCCGATCCTCCGGGTGCTTGTGAGGCATCAGCTTTTCGCCGTGGGGCACTTTTACCCTCATTGTATAAGGGCTGGGCTCCGAGGGCTGGCCCACCACGACGGCCAGCCGGACGGAAGGTGGGAACGCAGGGAACGGTTTCCAATCGATATCTTCGGACAAGATGGCTTTGAAAACCTCTTGCCCGAGCTGGTGAGGCCGGACTTCGCTTTGCTGAGCGCGCTTTACGACGGCGGTTTTCTGAGACATACAAACTCCTTCGTGCAGAAAATGTAGAGCTCACGACAGGCTTTCGGAACATGTCGTCCGAAGCATGTCTATCAAAACATATCTTGCCGAGATTGGCTTCGAATACCCTTACCCTCAACGCACCGAAAATAAGAATCGCGTCGGACGAACCTAGTGCGCGATTTGGCCCAGGTAGTATCCGAGCCGATCTTCGACATCCCCTGGCTTATGAAAGCCGCGCGCCATCAGCGCCTTGATTCCCTCCTGAGCCGCAGGCCGCCCGAGCGAAGCGATGCACGCATCCCATCCGGCCCCGAGCTCGACATCCGGCGGCAGGCTGGTGTTGACGAGGCGCTTGGTGTTGGCGATCGCCCATTTGTCGAACTTGGCGATCCGGGTCGCGAGCGCCTCTACGAACGCATCCAGCTCGGCGTCAGGTAGGGCGCGATTAATGTAGCCGTACGCCTCGGCCTGGTCTGCCAGGATGTCTTCCGAGCTCAAGAGCACCTCGAGGGCGCGGTTTCGGCCGATGAGTCGGGGCAGCCGAGCCATGGGGCCGCCGCCAGCGACCATTCCGACGCCCACCTCCCATTGCGAGATGATAGTCTTTTCGCGGCTGGCGAAACTCATGTCGCAGGCCAGCGTAATCTCGCTGCCATTGCCGGTCGCACGACCACGGATGAGTGCGATAGAAGCGACTGGCAGGCGAGTCAGACGCGCGAGAAAGTCCGGCCAAGGCGGCAAGCCTGTGGGTCCGGCCGGCATTTCTGTAAGGTCTTCAAGCTTGGCCGTGAAATCGGAGTGATTGAGGAAATAGTCGCCGACCGCGCTGTCGAAGACCACAACCCTGACTTGCTCATCAGCCTCAAGAGCATTTATGACTTCCTGGAACTCCCGGACCATTTCCGGGCCCATGACATTGATCGGCGGGTTGTCGATCGTGACACGCCAATAGGCGGGTGACCTCTGGGTCACGCGAATCTGCGGGGATTTCGTGGGTGCGCTCACCTCTGTGAGTTTGGCGGGTGCGTTCATAGTAGCCATGGGATTTTCCTCGTATTTGTCAGTCTTCATTTGTCAGTCTTGGGAACCTTGTTGGCCGAATCCAACAATAAAAGCTGTAATCATTCAGCCAGAACAGAATGGGCTGCGCAATTGGACGATGGTATTGCCCATACTTTCGTATCGACTGCGGCGTCTTCACGCCTGAGGCATCCGGGTTGTTCTTCGTCCAGTTGGTCATTCAGTTTTGATCAAAGCGAAGGAAGCCTCCTCCCGCACACCCGATACGAAGGTATCCCCTATACCATCGTCCAATTGTTTAACTCCCTCACTTCTGGCCTAATCGCAATTGCTCGACGTGCACGCTGATGGAGCTGCAGAAAACTTTTTTGTGAAAGAGAGCACACTATGTTTGAGCTGGTGACAAAATCTGTAACGCAAGAACAACGGAAGACAGGGAAACGCACCGCAGTAAAACGTATCGCCGCCTTTACCATCGGATTGGCAGCCGGAGCGGTGCTTGCCCTACTCGTCGCCCCGGGGGTTTTCGCGCAAGGCCAGAACGGAGTCCAAGATAAAGGCAAGTATTCGCTGCAATCGCCGGGCGGAATCGCCTTCTCGGACTTTAGAGGCTATGAGGACTGGTCTGCGGTCTCCTCCGCCCGAACCGACGAAGTGCTCAAAGTAATCGTCGGCAATCCAACCATAATCACGGCGTACAAGTCCGGCATTCCGGGCAACGGGCAGCCTTTTCCGGATGGCTCAATGCTCGTGAAGCTCCAGTGGAAGCCGAAGAAGAGTACGGAGGCTCAGTTCGCCGTGGATGTACCAGACGTCTTTACCCAGGCTTTCGTCATGGAAAAGGACAGCAAGAGATTTCCGAAGAGTGGCGGGTGGGGATACGCGGTGTTCAACTACGACGCTGCATCAGACAAGTTCACGGCCGACCCCAAAAGCCTCTCAGACTGCGGAAACGCCTGCCATACGGTCGTGAAGGCGAAGGACTATGTCTTCCACCCGTACCAGAAGCGTTGACCAGCCGTGCCAAACTTTTCACAAGGAGGAAATATGGATCACAATGAGGCAGTCCGGAAATTTGAACATTTGATGATCAAACAGGCCGACCACGCGCACGAGGCGGCAATCGAGCTTGAAGCTTTGGTTCTGCTCATGCCCAGTGAGAAATCTCGCCAGCTCGCGCACCTTCAAATAAAGGCGAGTCACAAACAATCTAAAGACTTCCGCGAACTGGCGCAGAAAGCCAAGGAAAGCTAGTCTCGGCCCCATCTGATGGTCAGCCGACATGGTTGGCGTGCTGGAGTACTTCAAGCACAACTACAGGTTCGTCTCAATGAATGTGACGATGATTTAGCGCCACCCGAGGGCTGGGGCGACCGAAGTCAGAATTGCCTCCATGACATGCGCATTGTAGGCAACGCCTAATTGATTTGGGATGGTTAGCAATAGGGTATCGGCCTCCGCGATCGCATCGTCTTTCCTAAGCTGCTCGATGAGAACATCCGGCTCAGCAGCATAGCTGCGGCCAAAGATTGCCCGTGTGTTTTCGTCAAGGAATCCGATTTTGTCTTCTTCCTGAGAGTCCCGTCCGAAATAGCGATGATCACGGTCATCGAGCAACGGAAAAATGCTGCGACTAACGGAAACCCGCGGAGTACGCGTATGACCAGCTTCCTTCCAGGCCGCGCGAAAGGCGCGAATCTGAGCAGCTTGTTGGATGTGCAGAGGTTCGCCGGTTTCGTCGAATTTGAGGGTCGAGGTCTGCAGGTTCATTCCGTGCTTCGCGGCCCACACTGCTGTTGCATTGGAAGCAGATCCCCACCAGATTCGATCACGCAATCCTGCAGAGTACGGCTCAAGTCGCAGAAGTCCCGGAGGATTGGGAAACATTGGACGCGGGTTCGGCTGCGCGAAGTCCTTACCGCGCAGCAATTCAAGAAATTCTTCGGCATGCCGCCGCCCCATATCTGCATCATCCTCGCCTTCAGACAGGCGATAGCCAAAATAGCGCCAACCATCGATGACCTGCTCGGGCGAACCGCGGCTGATTCCCAACTGCAGTCGCCCGCGGGCGATTAGATCCGCAGCCCCAGCGTCTTCCGTCATGTAGTGAGGATTCTCATACCGCATGTCGATCACGGCCGTGCCAATCTCAATCTTCCGCGTTTTTGCACCGACCGCCGCCAGCAGCGGAAGCGGTGATGCCAGTTGCTGGGCGAAATGGTGAACCCGGAAGTAGGCCCCGTCCATTCCCAGGCGCTCGGCCTCCATGGCGAGGTCAATGGACTGCAGAAGCACATCGGCCGCCGTCTGCGCTTGTGATTGGGGAGAAGGTGTCCAATGGCCGAATGAGAGAAAGCCAATTTTCTTCATGCAATACAAGTCTCCCATATTGCCGATACGGCTGTGCGCCATTTCTTCATTAACGAGGGCAAAGCGCGATGGCCTCGGCAGCTTCTTCTCTCAGTCCGGTGTGTGTGCACAATGCGGGCGGGTTTCTCGTATTTCGGAATAGCAACAGTGGAATTTTCTGCGGTGAAGATTTGATGGCGGAGGGAGAGGGATTCGAACCCCCGGTACCCTTTCAGGTACAGCGGTTTTCAAGACCGCCTGTTTCAACCACTCACACATCCCTCCGGATTTGCGAGCGCGACTGGATAGTATTTTACACTCGGCCCGTCTGGAGGCTGCTGGCTTATTGGGAAACCAAAGCTCAGGCATCCAGCATTCACTCATGGCTTCGTCAGCAAAGTCTAATCGCCTATTGGATGAGACCGAATGCTCGGGAATGAAATTCCATGACCTCGGCGAAATGGTCCATAAAATAGGAAAAACTGTGGTCGCCGGGATACGGATGATACTCGTGCTTCACTCCTTCTTTCTGCAATTGTTCATGTAACGCGGACGCGCCTTTTTCGAAGCCGTAGTTGTCATCCTGACCGCAATTGAAATATATGGAGAGCTGTCGCAGGGCGGTCTGGTTTTTTGCTGCCAGAACGAATGGACTATTATCTTTCCAGTGTTGCACTGCGATCGGGCTTCCGAAAACTGTTGCCAGCAATTTCCCGAGAGGCGCACCCGAGCGGGCCGCCGTGTCGAGTTCCTGCGGAGACTCGGTGATTAATGCCGCGCTTTGCGCGCTGACAGCCGAGAAAAGTTCGGGGTGGGCGAAGGCGAAACGCAGGGCGCCATAACCTCCCATGGAGATGCCACTGATGGCGCGATTAGAATGGCCCTTGCTGATGCGGTACTTCGATTCGATAAGAGGGATGAATTCCTGCAGAAAAAAATCGCTGTAACGCACCGATCCATCGGCGGAATTGACATAGAACGTGCGCCCGCCTTCGGGAGCGGCAATTAAGAATTCTCCCATCTTGTGCTGCTGGCGAAGATCGTCGAGCAGCGTCCAGCCACCGCTGTTAAACAATGAGCGCTCATTGTCGCCCAGGCCGTGGAGGTAATAAAGCACGGGATATTTTTGTGCGGGATGCTGGTGGGCTCCGGCGTCGTAGCTCGGGGGAAGATATACGCAATAGTGCACCGGATACTTCAGGATCTGGCTGTCGAGGGCGTTGCAGTCGATCCGGCTCTGAGCGTGAGTCTCAACGGCGAGGGCTAAAGCCGCAACTACGAGGAAGCTCCGGACACAGCGTTCGATCGATTTCACAATTTCAGTTTACTCGTAGCGAAGGGCTTGCACGGGATCAAGACGGGCGGCGCGTCCAGCGGGATAGAGGCCCGCCGCGAGGCTCACAAGGAAAGAAAACAGTACGGCAAACCCCACCAGCCACAACGGAACCGACCACAAGTGCTCTGGTGGATAAGACTGACTTTTGAGGTAAATGTTGGTCCCAAGGTTGATCACCTGGCCGATCGCCCAGCCCAGGGCGACTCCGACAAGACCACCGAGGATTCCCATCGCGCCTGCTTCCGCGAAAAAGAGTTTCTTCACGTCAGCGTCGCTGGCACCAATGGCTTTCATGATTCCGATCTCGCGGCGGCGCTCCAGAATTGCCATGACGAGTGTGTTCACAATTCCGATGAAAGCCACCGCCAGGGCGAGGCTGCCGAAAATTCCGAGAAACACATCGAGCACCCTGAAGAATTGCTGGATGCTGCGGCTGGCGTCGAGAATCGAGAAGGTGTTGAAGCCCATCTTCTTGATGGCGTCTTCTACTTTCCGAACCTGGCTGGGGTCGTTCACTCGAACGCTCACGGAGGAATAAACCGGCTGATCGCTGGCGGCGCGGGAAATCTCGCGGAGGTCCGTGGGCTGCATCACATGCAAACTCTCAGCCAGCTTGAGCGGGAGAAAGACTCGTGCCCGGGTTGGTCCGCGCATGCTTTCGGGATCGAGATCGGCAACGCCGGCAATCTTCAGCTTTAGTTCACGCGAAACCACGGAGTAAGCGGCATCGGCTAGATTGTTGCTATTCGAGCTGGCTGATTGGTTCGAGGCCGTCGTCGCCGCGGCCGCGCTCTGTGCGGCTTCGCGCTGGGCATAGCGCATCGTCAATTCCTTGCCTAGCAGCGGACCGGCCACTTCCGCCACGTTGGTTTCGTCGACACCGGGCTTCGGAGTTCTTCCCAGCAGCTCTTCGGCGAATGTCTTTTGAAGAATCGCTTCGGGTGCGGTGTCGGAGGAGAAGAAGTGTCCCTGCACGGTATCAAAAGCGTCGTTCGATTTCGCGGAAGCGGGCAGCGCAGAGATCATGGTCAGATGCGGCTTGTCGTCGTAGCGCAACTCGGTGATGAAGCGAATATCGGGATAGGCTTCGAGCACGTTCGGGAGATGTTCGATCTCCACTCGAGTGGCTTCGTCGAGGATGCGGCTTTCCCCTGGCGCCGGGCCGTTGCGCTCTTCCTCACGACCGAAGTTGCGCAGATCGCGGCGCGAGGTCACCACCACGGTGTCGAACAATCCTGACTTCATCAAGCGCCGCGATGCCATTTGTTGCAGACCGATGCCAAGAGAAAGCATTGCGACCAGCGACGCGACACCGACCGAGATGCCGAGGGTGGTCAGCGAATTTCGCAGGAGAGACTCGCGCAAGTTGCGCAGGGCGAGCTCGGTGAGGTCGGGAAGTTTCATTGCCGTGCTCCATCTGCTGCAACTTGCCCAGACAATACGGAACTCGATTCGTCGCCGATCAGTTTGCCATCCGCCAGAAAGATGAGGCGCTGCGCGTAACGCTCTGCTAAAGCACGTTCGTGCGTTACCATCACCACCGTCATTCCCAGTTGCTGGTTGAATTCGCGGACCATATTCATGATTTCAGTTCCGGTGCGACTATCGAGATTTCCGGTGGGCTCGTCGGCCAGCAGAAGCTGCGGCCGGTTAATGAGAGCTCGTGCCAGAGCTGCACGCTGTTGTTCTCCGCCGGAAAGTTCGCTGGGGCGATGGTTCATACGTGCCTGCAAGCCAACTCGCGTCAGCGCCTCGCGCGCAAGAGTATCGCGCTTTGCGCGCTCGAGCTCCGCAAAGCGCATGGGCAGCTCCACGTTTTCCGCGAGCGTCATGCTGGCAATCAGATTGAACGATTGAAAAACCATGCCCACGGTATGCAGGCGGTATTTGGCGAGTTCTTCGCGCGACATTTGTGCGAGATCGCGTTCGTTCACCACCACGCTGCCCGAAGTAGGTCTATCCAGGCCAGCGATCAGATTTAGCACCGAAGATTTTCCCGAGCCCGAGCTGCCGAGAAGAGCGACGAATTCTCCGGCGTTCACTTTGAGCGTTACGCCATCGACGGCGCGAATGACGGTCTCGCCCATGCGATAGTGGCGGCAAAGCTGTTCCACCAAAATCGCCGGGGCGCCGGGCATCGCAGCATTGTTTGTCACAGCCGCGTTCTGAGGAAATGACCCCATATTACTCATGTGCTAGCGAACCTCTCCTTTGAGAACGCGCAATGCGTCCGCCGACTTTACATCGCCATTGCGCGCCGGGCCTGAGCTGCCGTTTCCATCCTTTACTTCAAGCGCGTCCCCCTCGCCGGGAGCAAGAAATAAGTTATCTTCCACGCCATGCTGACGAGTGTAGAGATCGTAGTAGCGGCCTCGCGCGGCGTAGAGTTGCTCATGGGTGCCGCGCTCCACGATTTGTCCCCGCTCCATCACCAGAATCTGGTCAGCGCGGCGGATGGTCGAAAGCCGGTGCGCAATCACAAACGTGGTCCGGCCCTGCATCAAGTAAGAAAGTCCGTGCTGGATCATCTGCTCCGATTCCGAGTCGAGACTGGAAGTCGCTTCGTCAAGAATCAGGATGCGCGGTTCGGCTAAAATCGCGCGCGCAATCGAAATCCGCTGCCGCTGGCCGCCGGAGAGCTTTACGCCGCGCTCGCCGACCACTGTGTCATATTTTTCGGCAAATGATTCGGCGAATTCATCCACGCGCGCAATCCTGCAAGCGCGCAGGATTTCTTCTTCGCTCGCGTCCGGGCGCGAAAACGCGACATTCTCGCGAATGGTTCCATCGAACAAAAATGATTCCTGCAGCACGACTCCGAGGCGCGTGCGGTAAGAGTCGAGCCGAACCGTGCTCAGGTCCGTGCCATCCACCAGAATTGTGCCTTTCGTTGGAACGTAAAAAGCGGAGATCAGGCCGATGGTTGTAGATTTTCCCGAGCCGGAGGAGCCGACCAGCGCCGTCACCGTGCCCGGTTCGGCACGGAAAGAAAGATCGTGCAGAACCAAGTGAACGCCATCGTAGCTGAAACTCACATCGTCGAACTCGATGCGGCCAACGATATCGCGCAGAAAAACGGAGCGTCTGGGGTCCTGATCCTCCGGTCGCTCGCGCATAATTTCCTGTGTTCGCTCGAGCCCCGCCAGCGCCTCGGTGAGCTGGGTGCCGATGGAAACGATCTGCATGATGGGCGCAACCAGAAAGCCTAGCAACAAGGTGTAGGAAACAAATCCTCCGACGGTCAGCGTTCCCGCAGCAATCTGATGCGCGCCCACATACATGGTGACCGCGCCCACACACCCGAGCAGAACGCTGGCGGAAAGGCTCATGACGGAAGTTGCGGTCAGCGTGCGCATCACGTTATCGAGCAGGCGGTGCACACCCGCGGCGAACGTCGCTTCTTCGCGCTGTTCAGCGTGGTAGCCCTTGATCACGCGCACCCCGCCCAGCGATTCGGTGAGCCGGCCGGTGACTTCGGCATTGATTTTCCCGCGCTCGCGAAAAATCGGCCGGATGGTCGCGAACGCTTTATTCAACGCAAGGCCAAAACATACCAGCGAGCCGACTGCGATCAGCGTCATCTGCACGCTGGTGCGGAGCAACAAAACCAGCGCTATTCCTGAGGTGACCATACCTCCGACAAAGTCCACTAGCCCCGTGCCCAGCAGGTTGCGCACGCCTTCCACATCGCTCATGATGCGCGAAACGAGACTGCCGGTTTTGTTGACGTCGTAAAAAGCCACCGGCAGGCGCGAGATATGAACCTGCACCTGTTCGCGCAACTCAGTGATCAGGCGCTGCGCCGCTTTCGATAAAGATTGCGTCAAAGAAAAAGAAGTGACGCCCTGCACCACAGTAGCTCCTAATACAAACAAAACCAGCGGCTGCAATTTATCGATGCGGTGCTTGTTGATGACGGTGTCGATGAGAAACTTGGTGGAATATGGCAGCACCAGCGCCGCCACGCGGTTGATGATCATCAACCCGAAGCCCAGCGCCAGTATCCCGCGCCGGGGACGCATCAGCTTCCAGACTTCCGGCAGAACGGCCTTGAGTCTTTCTACTTTCGGAGGTTTCGGGGGCTGCTTGGGATCGGTACTCAATCCTTAATTGGACTCCGCCGGGCCTGCATTCGCTTCATTATTACTGCATTGTGACACGTCCGGGCCAGCCGTTGTATCCTCGGGGCGTGCCACGTCCGCCTTCGCCGGAGCGCTCTCCAACCCTGGGCTTGTTGCTCGGCCTGATCGTTACGCTTGCGGCTGTGATAGCTTACTCCGCTTATATCACCTGGCAGATTGCCGGTTTGCGCAAGCTGCAGTCCGAATTGATCGATCGCAATCGCAAGGATTCTTTGCAGTTGCTGCGCATCCAGAATGATCTGAATCTGCTCGCCGTTGCCATGCGCGACATGATCGACAACGACGAACCGTATCCGCTCACGGCGTGGTCGGCGCAATTCCAGCGCATCCGCACCGACTTGGATGATGCTATGCGGATTGAGGCCGCTTTGGCTCCCACCAGCCGCACGCTGGAGCAGAGCGCCTCGCTCAGCAGTTCGCTCACGCAATTCTGGGATGCGGTTGATCGCGTTTTCATGCTTGCGAGTTCGGGGCAGGACAAGGATGCGAGGGCGCAGATTCAGCTTTCGTTGCAGGCGCGGCAAGCGGCTTTGAGTACGACCGTGGCTCGTTTGCTGGTGCAAAACAGCGAGAACGAAGAGCAGGCCGCGCAGCGCATTGTGCAGATTTACGATCGCGTGCAGCGGCAAGTTTATGTGTTTCTTGCGGCGACGCTGGCTGCGATTCTGCTGACGGGATTTTCCATGATCCGGTGGAACCGGCAACTGTTTGCGCGCATGGTGGAGCTTTCGGAACGCCGCAGCGAACTGGCGCAGAAGCTGATTGCTACGCAGGAATCGACGCTGCGTTATATTTCGCGCGAACTGCACGACGAGTTTGGGCAGATTCTCACCGCTATCGGATCGATGCTTGGACGCGCTGGAAGCCATGCTCCGGAAGGCTCGTCTCTACGCGCTGATTTGCAGGAGGTCCGGCAGATCGCGCAGGATACGCTGGATCGCGTGCGAAGTTTGTCGCAGGCGCTGCATCCCGTGATGCTCGACGAGGCCGGCCTTGAGGCTACTCTCGACTGGTATATCCCAACCGTGGAAAGGCAGACCGGAATTGCCATATCCTATGAGAAGCAGGGCCAGCCGTTCGAGATGGACGGTAGTGCGGCGGTGCAGGTTTATCGCGTATTGCAGGAAGCGCTGAACAACACGGCGCGACACTCTGGCGCGAAGCAGGCATGGGTGCGATTGCGTTTTCTGCCTGCGATGCTGGAGTTGGAAGTGGAAGATCATGGTGTAGGTTTCAGCGGACGCCCGGTGAAGCAGGGCATTGGACTGGTTGCGATGCGTGAGCGCGCTGAATTGATGGGAGGGAGCATCGTATTTTCTACTCCCGCTGAGGGCGGAACGCTGCTGCACTTGATGGTGCCGCGAGAAAAAGTTGAGGCTCGCGAGAAAGAATAGAAGAGCTGAACACAACGATATGACAAAAAAGATCACAGTATTGTTGGTGGATGACCACAGCCTGGTGCGGCGGGGATTTCGGCGCATGTTGGAAGATGAAGCGGATATGGTCGTCGTCGGCGAAGCTGGCGATGGTGAAGAAGCCGCGAAGCTGGCGCGCGAGTTGAAGCCGCAAGTTGTGGTGATGGATTGCGCTTTACCTAAGATGAACGGGCTGGATGCTACACGGGAGATTCTCGAGGACTTGCCCGATACCGCCGTGCTCATGCTCAGCATGCATTCGGAGAGTACCTGGGTGCGGCAGGCGATCGACGCCGGCGCCAAGGGATACATTCTGAAGAACGCGATGAATCTGGAGCTGGGACCGGCCGTGCGGCGCGTGGCTGGCGGAGAAACTATTTTTGATCCGCAGGTGGAGCAGCAGTCGGCTCTCAAAGGCGAGCGCAGCAGCGGGCTTACGCCGCGCGAGCTCGAAGTCTTGCAGATGATTGTCGACGGCAAATCGAACAAAGAAATCGCAGCGGTGCTTGATCTCAGCGCCAACACGGTTGCGGTGCATCGCGCCAATATCATGAATGCGCTCGGCATTCACAAAACTGCCGAGCTTGTCGTTTACGCTATTCGCTCCGGGCTGGTGAATGTTCCGTGAATCCATGGAATCAGGGTTTGGCGAACCCATTTTTGACGAGTAGAAGATCCTTTCTGCGCGGCATGGCTGGGCTCGTATCCTTCTCACAGTTGCCGCTGCTGCGGGCTTTGGGCGTGGGAGGCGTACCGGTGGCGTCGCCCGGCTTTCGCTTTGCCGATGTAACTTCCAGCGCCGGTATTCAGTTTCAGCACAATAGCGGAGCATTCGGTGGCAAGTTTCTGCCGGAGACTCTGGGCTCGGGCTGCGCCTTCCTCGATTACGATCGCGACGGCTGGCAGGATATTCTCCTCATCAATGGAATGGATTGGCCCGGTCACAAGCAGCGCCATTCAACGCTGCGTCTCTATCGCAACAACCGCAACGGTACTTTCACCGACGTTACTTCGCACGCCGGGCTCGACGTTGAAATGTATGGCATGGGCGTGGCCGTGGGCGATTATGACAACGACGGGTTCCCGGACATTCTCGTAACCTGCGTGGGGCAGAATCGTCTATTCCACAACACCGGCAAGGGAGCCTTTACGGATGTGACCAACACCAGCGGCCTGGGAAAGCGCATGGCGTTCAGCACGTCCGCACTGTGGTTTGATTACGATCGCGACGGTCTGCTTGATCTTTTTGTTTGCAACTACGTGAAGTGGTCACCCGAGCACGATGTGTTTTGCAGCCTCGATGGCAAGCATAAATCGTATTGCACTCCGGAGGCGTATCGCGGCGAGACCTGCTGGCTCTTTCATAATCGCGGCAACGGAACATTCGAAGACGTCACCGCGTCCAGCGGAATTTTCGATAGCAGTTCGAAATCTCTTGGTGTTGCCATGCTGGATGAAGACCAGAGCGGCTGGCCTGATCTGCTGGTGGCGAATGACACGCAACCGAACAAGCTGTACCGCAACCAGCGCAACGGAACTTTCAAAGATGCCGCGGTTGAAGCTGGGCTCGCCTTCAGTAGCGAAGGCAAGGCACGAGCAGGCATGGGCGTGGACGTAGCTGATTTCACGAACTCTGGCCACGCTGGAGTAGCGATTACAAATTTCGACAACGAGATGACTGGTCTGTACGAGTTCGGAGGCAAGAGCTACGAAGATGTTGCGGCGCAGGCTGGGGTGGGTTTGGCGTCGAAGAACAGCTTGGGCTTCGGATGTGCTTTTCTCGATGCGAATCTCGATGGCTGGCTCGATCTTGCCGTGGCCAACGGACACATCGACGAAACGGTGCGCAACATTCGCGGCAACGTGGGCTATGCGCAGCCGCCGCTCTTGTTTCTCAACAATGGCAAAGGAAGTTTTCGCGACGTTGCAACCGAAGCGGGCAGCGGCTTCGCTCAGCCGAAAGTCGGACGTGGCCTGGCCTACGGTGATTTCGATCGCGATGGTGATCTCGATTTGTTGCTGACCACCAACAACGGTCCAGCTTATCTTTATCGAAATGACCAGCTCGCGGGAAATCGCAGCATTCGTTTCCGGCTTGTCGGCACCAAGTCGAATCGCGATGGAATCGGCGGCACCGTGCATATTGTGTCTGGCGGCTTGAGTCAGTGGCGCATGGTGAAGAGTGGTTCCAGTTATTTATCGCAATCTGAGCTTCCGGTTACGTTCGGATTGGAGAAGCGGGATCGGGTGGAGCGCGTCGTCGTCACGTGGCCCAGCGGCCGAGTAGAAGAGTTTCAGAATCTGGCGGCGGGACGGTGCTATGAATGCACTGAGGGAAAAGGTATTTCGCCGCTGGATGGATATTGATTGCTAGCCGCAGCGTAGTTTGGCCCTTACGGCGGCGTGCTGCTGCACGCAATTGGCGGGCGGGGCGCCCGCCCTACAAGATTCTTTCTCGAATATTTTTAAGGGCGAGTTAGGGTTCCTGATGCAACCACGTCGATATCGACCGATTCGTTCACTCGCAAAAATAATGTGCTCGGATTTTTCATCCCCCAATTCACGTAAGGCACTGCGAAGTGAAGGGTCGCGGTCCAGTGATCGGTAGTCATCTCAACTTCGGCTGGGACTGTTATTTCATGGTCCGATCCGTGGATGTTGAAAATTCCGTGGACCTTCACGGAAGACTTCCCTTGCGGCAACATGGTTCCATCAACGCGATCGGGGCGGAATGTGATTTCTGGATAGCGATCGCTCTCCAGCACTTCGCGATGCATTTTCCGGTCGCGCATACTGGTGCCGCTATCGCCGCTCTTGGCATCCACGACAATTTCGCCCGAGAGTTTCCGTGAAGCTGGATCAAGTTGTAGAGAGCCACGCAGCAAATGAAATGTCCCGTGAACCGTATGGAGCACGTCGCCGAGTGTGAAAGCAACGGCGGTGTGCTGAGGATCCAGCTGGAACGCCACATCCTGCGCCGCAGCGGCAATGATCGCGAGCGCGAGAAATAAAATCGCCGCCAGGGACGAACGGCGCACCCGATCTCGGAGAAATCCCTGCATCCGTCCCATCATTATCATGAGTTATGCAGTCAGCAGTCCCCACCCCAGAGTGAGCCCGTCGAGAGCGAGATGGAATGGCGAAAGACTTCCCACGTGCAAGGCGAGCAGTCTACGAAAAATTTCAGGCCGCTGACGAAAAATCTGAAGAACGCGCCGCTGCAAACGGGGCCGTCCGTCAAGCAGGAGCATCAACCGCGCCATCAACAGCGGACGCCGCGCCAGACGGCGGTGCGCAGCATGATATCCAGCGAGGCTACCCGAGGCGAGGCGGGTTGCCAGTACAGTCGCCTGGCGAAACGCCAGGCCAAGACCTTCGCCGGTAATCGCATCGACCGTGCCGGAAGCGTCGCCGATCAGCGCAATATTTTTTCGCCACACACGCTTCAGCTTGCGATTGGCAGAGAGCGCACCCCGTTCAGTTGAGACGGCCTCAGCCCCGCGAAGCCGGGCATTAAGCTCGGGCAATGCGCGCAAGGATTCTTCCAGGCGAAGTTGTGGGTTGCGCGAGGCTACCGCGATGCAGACCTGCTCATTGTTCACCGCAGTGGCATAACCCTGAGCGTGCTCGCCCCAATAGATTTCCATGCGGTCGGTCCAGGGCGGAATGCGATAGTGTCGGCGAAAAGCGTACCGGATGCCAGTTTGCGAGCAGGCGTCGAGCTTCGCCCAGCGGCGGACTCTTGAGTTGACGCCATCGGCGCCAATAATCCAGCGGGTGCGAATCGCGCGCTTTCCCAGATGGACTTCCTGACTTGAACTCGAGCTTCCCAGACTTGAAATTCCAGTGACTGCGCTCTGCCAAAGTAGATCAATCCCCAGCTCGGCGGCGCGTTCGATCATGATGCGATGCAGTACCGTTCGGCGAATTGAGAGGCCGCAGCTATTGCCAGAAAAGGGTGCTCCTGCTGACAACTCGGAACCGAGAAAGCGCACGCCGCGAAGTGGGCACGCCTCTGCCGCAGGCACGGCAATGCCCAGCTGTTCCAGCGCCGCAATCGCATCCGGCATCAGCGCTTCACCGCAGGCCTTGTCAATCGGAGGCTTGGCGCCGTCGGCGACCAGAACTCGCAACCCCTGCTGGCGGGCGGCAATTGCTGCCGCCAGTCCGGCCGGACCGCCGCCGATCACGAATACATCTGTCGAATCTGTCGAATCGGGCAAACCCCGCGCCCTCACCATTCCAGAAGTATCAGCTCAGAACAAAAGCCGGGTCCCATTGCGGCAAGCAGACCCAGCGTTCCCGGTTCAGGGCGCCGGTTTTTCATCACGTCTTCCAACACGCACAACACCGATGCGGAAGAAAGATTTCCCACCTTGCGCAGGCAATCCCAAGAGGCATCGAGCTGCCCGTTGTGCAATCCGAGCGCGTCGGCCGATGCATCGAGCACCTTCGGTCCGCCGGTGTGCAGAACGAAGCTCTTCAGATCGCTTCGCTGGCGGCCGTTGTCGGCCAGAAACGCGTCCACGTCCCGCCCCAGATTTTTTCGAATCAGGGTGGGGACTTCCGTAGACAATATGATGCGGAAGCCTTTCTCAGAGATGTTCCAGCCCATCATGTCTTCTGTGCTGGGATAGAAGACCGAGCGGGTAGCGATAATCTTAGGCCCGTGAATCTTAGCTCCGGGAATCGCGGGCTCGTGATTGTCATCGTCGACCGGTTGAAATTCTGAACCGGTCACAATCACAGCGGCAGCGCCGTCGGCGAAAAGTCCGGAGGAGATGAGGTTTGCGACCGACAAATCTTCGCGCTGCAGCGTGAGCGAGCAAAGCTCAACCGACACCAACGCCGCGGCCTGCTTGGGATAGGCGCGAACATAATCCGAGGCGCGCGCGATTCCGGCGGCGCCAGCTACGCATCCCAGGCCAAAAATTGGCGTGCGGCGAATGTTTTTGGGAAGATTCATCCGGTTGATCAGCAGCGCGTCGATGGATGGGCTGGCGACTCCGGTGACCGTGGTGAAGAGCAACGCTCCCAAGTCCTCCGGCCTAAGTCCGGCATTCTGCAACGCGACGCAGAGGGCCTGCTCACCCAACTCCTGCGCGACCCTGATCCAAATGTCGTTGGCCTGTCCCCAGGTTTTGATATCGACATACTGCTCGGCAGGGACCGCGAGGTAGCGGCCGTCCACGGTTACGTTGCGGTGCAGCCGCGCCAGCAGGAGAGGGTTTTTGAGTTGGTCTCCCCAATAATCCTGGAGCCGGTCGAGTAGAACCTTCTGGGTATAGTAATGCTTCGGAAAAGCGCTTGCAGCGCTTGCAATCCTCATTGGAGCTCAGACTCCTGAAGTCAGACTCGGCACGAATTAGCCCCAAGCTTAACGAATCGAGAGAGCTGTCCAGATTCGACCACTTGGCTCTCCTTGGATGCGGGTAGCGGCCGGCATTTACATTGTCGCAGAGTTTAACGCTTTTATTCGTTTCCGGCTAGTAAAAGTGAACCGGTCGGCTGGACTTTGTGCCGCGCTCGCTCTCTAAGGCAACACTGCGAGCGAGGTAATACTGTTGCCGAGAGGATATGTGGCAATCGCATTCAAACTTCCACTATCGTTGCCAAAGGCCTGCAGTCCTCCTGAGGTTTGATTTCCCACATACAGGTATTTTCCGTTCGGATCCATCGCGAGGAAACTCGGCTGCGCTTCGGAGGCAAAGGGAGAGTCCTGAACTGCCGCGGGAAATCCAGTGCCGGACGTAATCGAGTAGGTCCCGATGTTGCCGGAGCCTTGATTCGCCACGTAGAGAAATTGCCCCTTTGGATCCAGGATTAGGGCAACCGGGTGCTGGCTGGTATCAGCCAGCGGAGAGCCTGGGACTGTGGTCAAGGCGCCGTTCGATCCAACCGTGTAGATGGAGAGCGAGTTTCCAATCCCGCCGTTGGCCGCGTAGAGATAGGTTCCGGTCGGATCGATGACCATCCCGGTGGGGCTGCTATCAGCGGTAAAGGTCAGGGAAACCGCACTGGAAGAGATGACGCCGGCAGTGATGCTGAAGACTGCAATCACTCCGCTCGGCTGGTTTGCGGCGCTAATGTAGAGGAAGTTGCCCGAGGGCGACAACACCATGTCGGTGAGCGACAAGTTGGTGCCAAATGGAGAACCGGCCACCGGCGATAGCGCGCCGCTACTGCTATCAATCGAGAACACTGAAATGTTGTTCGACAGCGCATTGGCGACATAGAGGTAAGCGCCGGCTGTGTCCACGAGCAATTGCTGAGGCCCTGTGCCCACCAGCGTTCGGGGAAATATCTCGCTCAACGTGCCGTTGCTGTTGATCGTGAACAGGGAAACATCGTTTTCATCCTGGCCGGGATTTGCCGCATATAAGAATTTTCCGGAGGGATGAAGCGCCACGGAGCGGACTCCGTCGCCCACCGTATACGGGCTTCCCGAAAGCTGCGTGAGAACGCCGGAGTAGGGATCTTCCCGGAAGGCCGCAATCTGATTAGCATCGGGAATGGCAGCATAGACGAAGTGACTCGATGTGGCGCCGCAACTCACGCAACCCGCGATACTCGCGAGGACAAACCCTACCACCAATGCTTTTTGAAGCATCCGTTACTCCTGAGAGAATTTGAAAGCGAAGAACAACAATAATACCGGGACGCCGCCAAACCGGCATTTGAACACAACATTCCTATCATACGGGCAGCACAAGAAAAAAGGGAGGTTGCACCAGGCACGATCCTGCGGCCTGACGGCTGGAAGGTTCTCAGGTGCTTAATTGAAGCGCTGGCCCCTTGCAGCCTACTGGTGCGATGCGCTGCCGCTTGACTCAGGTTGCACGCGGACGGCGGGAGGGTGAACCGGAACGGCCTACTCGGCTCCGCCCGCGATTGATGGCACCAGCAGGACTTCGTCCCCATCGCTGAAGACATATCCCGGACCGCCGAGGAAGCGGATGTCTTCTTCATTCACATAAATGTTAAGGAAGCGGCGAACCTGCCCGGCCTCGTCGCGCAGGTGCGGCTTCAACTCCGGAAATTTCTCGTCGAGGGCCGAGAAAAGCTCTGACAGGTTCGTGGCTGTGCACGCAATCGAGCTTGTGCCAGCCGTGTGCCGCCGCAGTGCGGTTGGAATTTGTACGGTGATTGCCATAGAAAGTACCTCAGCGGCTAAAGCCGTCAATCAAGATAAGCCAGTTATCGCAGCGGTGAACCGCTGCGCCACCCAAAATCAAGCGCGAATTCTCTTATGCTCCTACCGAGGCTGCCGCTTCCTGGGCAACCTCAACAGTGTCCAGCTTTTCGTTCAAATACTTTTCAAATTCAGCGAGCTTGGGTGCGATCGGCCGTTCTTCCTCATAAACACCTGAGAGCACGTCGGTCGTCTTCAAACCGTTTCCTGTGATGCATAGCACGGTCGTCTCCTCGGGAAGGATGCGGTCTTGCCGGTAGAGCTTGCCCGCCGTGCCCACGGTCACGCCGCCGGCAGTCTCGGTGAAGATGCCTTCGGTTTCCGCCAGCAGGCGGATCGAATCGATTACTTCCGGATCACTCACGTCCTCGCTCCATCCGCCGCTCTGCTTGATAGTCTTGATCGCATAATGGCCGTCGGCGGGATTGCCGATGGCGAGCGAGCGCGCAATCGTCGTCGGTTTCTGCGGCTCGATCTCGGAGCTGCCGGTCTTCACCGCAGTCGAAATCGGAGAGCATCCGGTAGCCTGCGCGCCGAAGAACTTTACGGGTTTTTCCTCGACCAAGCCCAGCTTGGCGAGTTCATCGAACGCCTTCTTGATTTTGATAATCAATGACCCGCCCGCCATCGGGCAAACTACGTTGTCCGGCAGCCGCCAGCCCAGTTGCTCAGCGATTTCGAAGCCCACGGTCTTCGACCCCTCGGAGTAGTAAGGCCGCAGGTTCACGTTGACGAAGCCCCAGCGCCGCTCTTCGGCAATCTGCGAGCACAGCCGATTCACCTGATCGTAGTTGCCCGCGATGCGTACCACGTTCGCGCCGAAGACTTGCGTGCCAAGAATTTTTGCGGGTTCGAGATCGGAGGGAATAAAGATCCAAGCTTTGAGACCAAGCCGCGCCGCGTGCGCGGCGACGGCATTCGCCAGGTTTCCAGTGGATGAACAAGCGACCGTATCGAAGCCGAAAGCCTTGGCCTGCGCCAGCGCGACGGCCACTACACGGTCTTTGAAACTCAGCGTGGGCAGGCAGACGGCGTCATTCTTTAAATAGAGATTCTGCGTGGACTTCGTGTCGCTCTGTGCGCCGAACAACCGCTCCGCCAGCCGAGGCGCCTGGATCAGCGGCGTGAAGCCGACCGGCAGGCGCGGCTCAAAACCCGCCGGCAGCGGCAGCAACTCGGCGTAGCGCCACATGTTCGTCGGCCGCTGCGCGATGCGCTCGTGGCTGAAAGTTCCTTGGGCAATCGCGGATCGGATTACGTCGTAGTCGTATGCAACTTCGAGAGGAGAGAAACACTCGTCGCAGATGGAGCGGGGCTGGTTTCCCCAGCTTCGGCAGCATTCCCGGCAGCGCAATTCGTAGGGGGCTTGATTGTACGAAGCTTGATTGTCCTGAGAACGACCGTCGTAATTCGACATCGGGCTACTCGCTTTCTAAGTTCAGCAGCGAATAGCTGAGGACGAGCCCGCAAAAAGCGCCCTAAAACAGAACGGCCTCTTTTCCCAGGAAATAGGGAAAAGAGGTCGGAATGCAAATAAAAATGAAGCTCGCATCCGAATCTCATGTTCCCCGTTTCCGGGCGGGAGTTGGCACCTGGCGGTCGGGATATATGATCCCGATCCGGTTGCCGTGGCGTCACAGGGCTCGTCCCTCAGCCACTCTGCATGAAATTCTGTCTGCCCCGAAGGGCAAACTTGTCTCCACGATGCTACACGGGAGGGTGGGGTTCGTCAATAGAGTAGTGGATCGGTGGATTT
This sequence comes from uncultured Acidobacteriaceae bacterium, assembly GCA_963838015.1. Classification (GTDB taxonomy): domain Bacteria; phylum Acidobacteriota; class Terriglobia; order Terriglobales; family Acidobacteriaceae; genus Sulfotelmatobacter. The sequence continues at coordinate 146,555 of CAWIPG010000007.1, forward strand.
TGGTAGCAGTGCAGCCTACGAAAATGCCTAAATGAGGACAGCCACCGTCGACTGCCCAAGTTCGAGCGAAGCTCGATTCCTTTCCCGGCATCACCAAATACACTAAGCTGCCCCACACTTCCCGATCTCGCAAAGTCCTGCGACTTTGCAAAGCTCCGAAGCATGAGGCAGCTTTAGTTCCCCAAGTTTTTCAAGCCCGTAAGCCGAGCTTCTTTTCCCGTTCCTTAGTTATTCACCTGCACAGGTCACATTATTGTTCCAGTCCACGAACGAGCCTTGTGGGTTATCGCGCCAGGCCCAGACGTGGAGTTCGAAGAATGAATGGATGTGGAAGCGGTTCGGAGCGCCGACGAAATTAAATACCTGACCGTTGAGCACCGGAGGAGTGTCGTTATTGGCGGCGAGCCAACTCGCAGAATCCAGGATGAACTCGACGCCCACAAGTGTCATCTTGCCATTGAAGGGCTCGTAGATCAGGGCCTGTGGCTGGGAGGGGTCAAGCGTGAGGTTGCCGAGCAATGTACCGTTGACATAGTGCACGCCCATCGCCCCGTGATCGTCACCTGCCACGCAGCCTAGAAATGGTCCATAGCCGGCTGCAGTGGCATTGTTAACGTCAATGTACTGCTTCGTTCCTTCGCGAACCAGCTGCACCAGGTTGGGCGAGGACGTTTCATGAGCGGCAGCATGCTGAGAAGGTTTCTGCGCGAGCAGCGGTGTGGCCATGATGAGGCTGCCGAGCAAAGTTAAAGTTAGGGTTCGTCGCAGGTTTTGTAGCATGGATTTCTGGATGAGCTGGGAGATCTGTGTCGTCATAAGTTTTTCCTTTTTTGTATATCGATCGTTGAGATTGTCAGCCGCGATCGTTTCTGCGGCGCACCAAGCGAGCTCATCTTGCATTGAACTGGGCAGGTGATCAATCCACGCCACCTCCTTCCTTCCCCAAAGTTTTCTCCTTCGGTTAACCATAAGAAAAAGCTGTACTTAGCGACGCTGCACATAAGCCTCAAGCCGCAAGAATAATGTGGTAGCCTTAATCGCTCTTTGGGGAGTTCGTATGTTGGCAACGGTTCCAGCCGCGCGTGTCGTGAGGTTTGATAGTTTTGAGCTCGATGTTCGGGCCGGCGAACTGCGAAAGGCAGGCGTTAAGCTCCGTCTGCAAGGCCAACCGATTCAGGTGTTGGCGACGCTGCTGAATAGCGCAGGCGAGCTAGTGACCCGCGAGGAATTTCAAGCGCAGCTCTGGCCAGCCGAAACTTTTGTCGATTTTGACCACAGCCTGCATAACGCGATTGCGCGAATTCGTGAAACGCTGGGAGACTCCGCTGGAACTCCGCGTTACATTGAAACCCTGCCTCGCAGGGGATACAGATTCATCGGCACAGTCGAAAGAGTGGGCTTTGAGGAACCGCTGCCCTCCCAGCCGATCCAACCATTCCCAGAAACTCCGATTGCGCCGGTACGAAACAGATCTCGCACCATTCTCATCGCTGCGCTATTGACGATCTTTGCGCTCGCGGCCGCCATAGTACTGATACCCGGCTTTTTGCATCGCGCAGTTGCCACACCTTCCGTGCGTTCCATCGCCGTGCTGCCGCTCGACAACTTTTCCGGAGATCCCACTCAGGAATATTTCGCTGACGGCATGACGGATGAGTTGATCACGGACCTGGCCAAGATTGGCGCCCTCCGAGTGATTTCCAGAACTTCTGTGATGCGTTACAAGGGCACGAAGAAGGCCTTGCCGGAGATTGCAAAAGAACTGAATGTGGACGGGATCATCGAAGGATCCGTAATGCGTTCGGGGCAACGAGTGCGCATTACGGCCCAGCTTCTATACGGGCCCACCGACAAACATCTTTGGGCGGAGACGTATGAGCGTGACCTGGGTGATGTTCTCAGCTTGCAAAGCGAAGTGGCGCAGGCGATCGCGCAGCAAGTTCGCGCGCAGGTAACTCCGCAGCAGCAGGCTCGGTTTGGAGCGGTCCGCCCGGTAAATCCGGAAGCCTACGATGCTTACCTCCGGGGCCGTTATTACCTGTCGAATCAGTACACGATGGCGGAGCCTCTTAATACAGCGAAGGCATACTTCGAAGAGGCGGTTCGTAAAGATCCAGGATTTGCGCTGGCCTATTCTGGCTTGGCGGATGCCAACGTTTATTTGGTATTTTTCGGGCACATGCCGCCAGAATCCGGTTACCGGCAAGCGGAAGAGGCGGTCCGGCATGCACTGTCTCTGGACGACAGCATCGGCGAAGCTCACGACACCCTCGCGGTATTAAGTTGGCGGTACAACTGGGATTGGGACGCCACCGAACGAGAGTTGAATCAGGCAATCGCTTTGGCTCCGAGTTACATTTGCGCCCATGAGGATCGAGCGGCATATCTCGCCTTCAGGGGGCGGCGATCCGAGGCTGAAGCGGAGATGGCCAAAATCCTGGAGTTGGATAAGAGCATCAGCGCAACCCTTACCGAATCGGCCGTAGATTACCAGTTGCGCGATTTCGATAGGTTGCTTGAAGTAAGCCGCAGGGGAATGGCTTTGAATCCCAAGGAATGGCTTGAACATTACTATCTCGGCATCGGCTACGAGGGGACGGGAAAACGATTGGAAGCCATCTCCGAGTACCAGAAAGCAGTTGAGATGTCAGGCGGCAATGATGATGCCACACTGTCGCTGGCGCACGCGTATGCGGGCGTGGGGAGAAAATCTGAAGCTCAGAAGATGCTGCGGGAGTTAGAACAAAAATCGGCCAAAGTCGATGTTTCGCCTTACCGAATCGCAACGTTATACGCCACGCTGGGTGATAAAGACTCAGCCTTCAAGTTCCTGGAGAAAGCGTATCAGGAGAAATCGTTGGACCTCTCCTGGCACTTGAAGGCTGATTTGCGGATCGATAATCTCCGCTCCGACCCCCGCTATCAGAACCTGCTTCGCCGGGTTGGCTTGACAGACTAACGGCGGGGGGTGGCCCGCCTTTTGCGCCCTTCGCAAAAGGTGGGAGTCCCCAACTCTCAACCGCGTGGCTTTTGACGCCGCTCCCCAACTATATGGTCCTTCGCTCTCGCCTTTTTCCACATCCGTACAGTTCACCTAACCTTGCCTAGCTTTCCGCAATACCGCATACTAATTTCATAGCTCAAAAGAAAGCGGGGCATCTCGTAGCGCGAACCCACTACGGCTCAAGACTTTGCCCCTAACTGATTGCAGCCCGGAGACTAAATCGCAAAATCTCGCTAACCCATAGATTGCACAGCCCCGAGACGTAAAGGGTAGGAGGTCATCATGGTTCGTTTGCCCGTCCAATGTATGCACATCATGGTGGATGGCGCTCAGTGCGGATCGCCCGCCATGCGCCACCACCGCTACTGCTACAACCACAAGCGCCAGCACGAACAGCTGCTCGCCCTCAATGCCGACCAGGCCCGCAACAGCCACAACCCGCCCTTCACTCTGCCCCTCCTCGAGGACGCCAGCTCCATCCAGGTCGCGCTCACCCAGGTCATGCGCCTGCTGGCCGCTGGAAAAATCGAGCGCAAAACCGCCAGCCTGATGCTCTACGCGCTGCAAATCGCCTCATCCAACCTCCACGAAACCATTTTGGAGAACTTGCCTTGAACTCCCCGGCGAAACCGAAACCACGTGCCAGTTGTTCCAATCGCTCCCCATCGGTACACTTCATTCGCGAGGTGAGCATGGGGAAACTGGGAGTTAGTCTTGGGGTTTGGCAAAAAAGTTTGCGGTCCGCGATGTTTCACTTTCGTCCAACAGTTCTCGCCATTACTGGCGCTCTCTTATTCGCAAACCTTTGTTCCGCGCAAACCGCATCCACCAGCCTGCCCAGTGAAACTCCGTCTACATTCACGCCCGTTACCACCAGCTTCGACTATGTCAAGCGCGATGTGATGATTCCCATGCGCGACGGCGTGAAGCTGCATACCGTCATCATTCTCCCCAAAGGTGCCAAAGGTGCGCCGATCCTGCTCACGCGAACTCCCTATAGCGCGACTCAGCTGACCAGCCACGCCGAAAGCTCGCACCTTGGCCCCATCCTGAACGGCTATGACAATGCGACCGAGGTGATCGTCGAAGGCGGCTACATTCGCGTGGTGCAGGACGTGCGCGGCAAATACGGCTCCGAGGGCGATTACGTGATGACCCGCCCGCTGCACGGTCCGCTGAATCCCACGCCGGTCGACCATGCCACCGACACTTACGACACGATCGACTGGCTGGTAAAAAACGTTCCCGAGAGCAACGGCAAAGTCGGCATCCTCGGCATTTCTTATGATGGATTCACAGCGCTGATGGGTTTGGTGAATCCACATCCGGCGCTGAAAGTCGCGGTGCCGATGAACCCCATGGTCGATGGCTGGATGGGCGACGACTGGTTTCACTATGGCGCATTCCGCCAACAGAACATGGGCTACATTTACGATCAGGTGGCGACCCGCGCTAATGAGATCACGTGGTGGACGGACCACTTTGACGACTACGACGTTTTCATGGAAGCGGGCTCGGCGGGCGAACTGGGACGCCGCCACGGTCTCGAGCAAGTCGGCTTCTGGAGAAAGATTCTGGAACATCCCAGCTACGACGAATGGTGGCAGGATCAGGCGATGGACCGCATCCTCGCGGCCCAGCCGCTGAAAGTGCCGACCATGCTGGTGGCCAGCCTGTGGGATCAGGAAGATATTTACGGCGCACCGGCAGTTTACAAGGCGCTGAAAGCTGCAGGCACGAACAACGGTAAATTATTTTTGGTGCTCGGACCCTGGCATCACGGGCAGGAAATCGACGATGCCAGCTCGCTTGGCCCAATTAAATTTAATAGCGATACCGGGCTATATTTCCGCGAAGAAATTCTGCGGCCGTTTCTGGATAAGTATTTGAAAGACGCCGTGCTGAAAGTTGATGTCGCGCCCGTCACGGCGTTTGAAACCGGGACCAACACATGGCATCGTCTGTCTACCTGGCCGTCCGGCTGCGCCAGCGGATGCGCCATTCACCCGACTCCGCTCTATCTTGATGCCGGTCTCAAGCTCAGCCTGAACGCGCCCAAAGCTGGCGACGCGGCGTTCGACGAATACATCTCTGACCCTGCCAAGCCTGTGCCTTTTCGCGCGCTGCCGATTCAACCCATGGGCTACACCGAAGAACTCTCATGGTCGCGATGGCTGGTTGATGACCAGCGTGAAGCATCCGGTCGTCCGGATGTTGTGGTGTTCACTTCCGATGTGCTGACTGCGCCCATGAAGATCAGCGGACAGCCTATTGCAAATCTTCTGGCCTCCACCAGCGGCACAGACTCAGATTGGGTGGTGAAGTTGATCGATGTTTATCCCGACGAAGTGGCGGGCGACCCCAAGATGGGTGGATATCAGCTAATGATCTCTGCTGACATTTTCCGCGGGCGTTATCGCGAGAGCCTGGCGACGCCGAAAGCCATCGTCCCAGATCAGCCGTTGCTTTATCGCTTCGATCTTCCGACAGCCAACCATGTTTTTCTGCCCGGCCATCGCATCATGGTGCAGGTTCAGTCCAGTTGGTTTCCGCTATACGACCGCAACCCGCAGAGTTTTGTCCCAAATATTTTCTGGGCAAAGCCGGGGGATTACCGCAAGGCTACGCAGCGCGTGTATCATGCGCCGGGGCAAGCGAGCTTCATCGAGTTGCCTCTGGTCGTGACGCCGTAAGGATTCGAGCAATGCAACGTTCAGGAAAGTGGTTCTAGCTGCGACGATCGTGGAGCGCCATTTCCCGTGCCAGTTCGCGAGAAGTATCCTTCAACCGCTGCGCCAGCATCGCTGCCAGCGATTGATAGAAGCGCGAAGCCAGCCGGGGGAAAGCTTCGAAGATTTCACGCAGTTCGTCCGCTTTGACTTCGTCCACTTCGACCTCTATATCTTTGGCAACCACCGCAGCTGAAGCGCGGCCTTTTTCGAGGAAAGCGATATCACCGCAGATGTCATCGACTCCGAGCGTCGCCACGATTGCTCGCGAATTCGTTCCCGCCAGTTCGACGGACGCTTCGCCTTTGCGAATAATAAAGATGCTTTCCGACAGAGCGCCTTGCCGGATAATTTCTTCGCCAAGCTTGAAAGTGCGGTGCACCGACTTGGCCTTGATCAAAGTCCAATCGTTGGCGCTGAGATACTGTAGGCGATTACCAGCCATGGTTATGACATTTGGCAAAGGTGCTGTTTCATCTTACCGCGAGCACCTTCTACCGGCTGTACTGATTCCTCCGCTTATCGGTATGCCGCTCCAGGCCCAACTGAATCAGGCGATCGATGAGGTCAGCATAATCGAGTCCGGACGCGGCCCAAAGCTTGGGATACATGCTGATCGCTGTGAACCCCGGCATGGTGTTGATCTCGTTCAGATAAATCTTCCTCGTGCCCCCGGAACCCGGCTCCATCAGAAAATCAACGCGCGCAAGGCCGGAGCAATCCACCGCCTGGAAAGCCGCCACAGCCAGTTCCTGCACCTTCTTCGTTTCCGCTTTCGTGAGCTTCGCGGGAATGATCAGTTCGGAACCTTCGTCGAGATACTTGGCGTTGTAGTCGTAAAATTCCTTGACCGGAACAATTTCTCCGGGGACCGAGGCAGCCGGCTCATCATTGCCCAGCACCGAACATTCGATCTCACGAGCTTTATTTTTCTTTCCGCCCACGCCCTGCTCGATCACAATCTTGCGGTCGAACTTCGCGGCTTCCTCGATGGCTGGACCGAGCTCTTTGCGATTATGTGCCTTGCTGATCCCGACCGATGACCCCAGATTTGCCGGCTTCACGAAGACGGGATATTTCAGTTTGCTCTCGACGAACTTCTGAACTTTCTTCGGATCGCTCGCCCACGTGCTGCGCAAAATCGTGACGTGCTTCACGATGGGCAGACCCGCGGCAATGAACAACGACTTCATAATGTCCTTGTCCATGCCCGCAGCCGAACCCAGCACGCCCGCGCCGACATAAGCGATGTCAGCTAGTTCGAGCAGACCCTGAATGGTGCCGTCCTCGCCGAAAGTGCCATGCAGCACCGGAAAGATTACATCCACGTTGATGGCGCGATCGCTGGCACGGCGTGTGAGCGCAGCATCTGTCTGAAAAGGTACGAGTCCGCTCCGCCGGTGTACGGGTTCCGGCGGCACCACCACGGACTCTCCGCGCGCCAGCACCGCGGCAGGCTGGGTGATGTCAGGATCGCCGGCACGCAGGTGGCGCGGCTCGATGACAAGCTTGCCTTGCAAAAGATTCTCAGCATCCGTGGCAGTCAGCCAGCGGCCGTCCTTGGTAATTCCGATGGGCACGACTTCGTATTTGTCTTTATCGATGGCTTGCAGGACCGATGCTGCCGAGAGCAGAGACACTTCATGCTCGCCGCTGCGTCCGCCAAAAAGAATTCCGACTCGAAGCTTTTTCATAATCGCTTCAGTTTGGACGCGAAAGGCCAGTGTCGTCAATCATGGATGAAATTCCGCAGAGCCAGGAGTATACTTTTGGCGCTAATGGGCCGAGTCCTTTCCTATCAGTTGGGTTCGTAATACCTCGTTGTTTCCCCCAGGTTTTCACATACCGATTTTTAACACTTGTCCACTAGGAGGGCATTAGTTATGCGTATCAACACAATCCTGGGAATCGGGGCTTTCATCATGGCTGGAGCTTTTGCGTCGTCCACAGCGATTGCGCAAAATGCTGCGCCAGTTTCACTGCAGGAGCAACTGAACGCTCAGTACAAATTGGCGAAGATTGGCGGTGCGACCGGAGGGCGCACCGTCGTTGAAACGGGAACAGTGCTGGAAGTCAAGAAAGGCGGTCTAGTCGCGGTGGCTCAGTTCCCAAAAACCTTGGGGGTATGCCCGTCCAAATATGAGGGTGGAGACCTGAAGGGCCCTAGTAGCTGCGCGGAAGGTTTTGGCGGAGTTGGAGCACAGAACATTCGCTACTTCGCTGTAGGCGAGAAGGTTTATCCGGTAATGGTTAAGGTTGATGCCAAGAAAGACAAAATTACGGTCGTCGTCATAGAGTGTCAGTCGAGCGGTGGTGAGACTGGCCCTTCGAACTACATGTCTTCCGTAGTTTTTCAATTTGCCAAGGGACACCTTGGAACAGCAGGCGCGGCGCAGATTGAAGACACACTCGGTCAGGTATTCACCATTAGCGGCGATCAGACTCGACCGAGCCAAAGCGAAGCGAATGCCGGCGCGCAACCAACACAAGACGCACCGGAGGAACCGCAGCCCGAACCACAAACCATTCGCATTGGACAAACAATCGATCAGGTAGTGTCTGCGATCGGCAAGCCGGAAAAAATTGTCGACCTAGGCGCAAAACAGATTTATGTCTACAAGGATCTTAAAGTCACGTTCGCGAGCGGAAAGGTGTCAGATGTTCAATAGGTAAAATTCCACACAGGGATATTACAGAATCTTCTTCCCAAACGCCGAGAGCGCCAACTCGACTGCCAAGTCGGCGGTGCGGTTGTGTTCGTCGATCACGGGATTTACTTCCACGATTTCGAAACTCAGCATGCGGCCGTGGTCGGCAATGATTTCCATGGCGAGATGAGCTTCGCGATACGTCGCGCCGCCGCGCACTGGAGTTCCCACTCCTGGGGCGTCCTCGGGATCAATCCAATCCATGTCGAGCGAAATATGGTAGCCGGCGGTGCCGCGGCAGGCCATGCGGAGAGCTTCTTCCATCACGGTGCGCATGCCGCGTTCGTCGATGTCGCGCATAGTGAAAACGCCGATGCCAGTGCGGCGCACGTTTTCCTTCTCAATTGCGTCAATGTCGCGCACGCCCACCAACACACAATTCTCCGGTTTTACCTTGGGAGAAAAATCGAAGATGTTCGAGAGCTCCGGCGGACCTAAACCCATAAGCGCAGCCAACGGCATGCCATGCACATTGCCACTCGGGGAAGTTTCGGGCGTGTTGATGTCGGTGTGCGCGTCGATCCAGATGAGGCCTATGTGCTGGTTGTGACGGCGGTAAAATTCCGCGACGCCCGACACTGTGCCCGCGGCCATCGAGTGATCTCCGCCCAGAGAGATCGGAATTTTCCCTGCCTCAAGCGTCTTGAGCACAAGCTCCGCGTGCTTGGTGCAGGTCGCCGTGATTTCCTTCAAATACTTGGCGTGGGTATCGCCTTCTTTTTTTTGCTCCGGAATGGCTACGGAAACGTTGCCACCGTCTTCTACTTCGTGCCCCAGCGCTTCGAGGCGCGCTTCGAGTCCTGCGACGCGAACCGCGGAGGGCCCCATATCGACGCCACGGCGTGACTGTCCCAGATCGAGCGGGACGCCGATCACACGAATTTTCTTCGGGACGATGTTGGTGGTGCTGATTGCTGTCGTCATAGGTTCAGGAGAGTTGATCACGGGTACAACCGGTGCAGCATGCGCGGGAACGGAATCGTCTCCCGCACATGCTCAAGCCCGCAGATCCAGGCCACGGCGCGCTCGATTCCCATGCCGAAGCCGCTGTGCGGAACGCTGCCGTACTTGCGCAAGTCCAGATACCACTTGAACGCTTCTTCCGGTAATCCGTGCTCATGAATGCGCTGCACCAGCAAATCGTGCGAAGCCATGCGCTGCGAGCCGCCAATGATTTCGCCATAGCCTTCCGGCGCTAGCACATCGACGCACAGTGCTAACTCTGGCCGTTGCGGATCGGGCTCCATGTAAAACGCCTTCACCTTCGCTGGGTATCGATGGACCATTACAGGCTTATCGAACTGCGCCGAGAGATAAGTTTCATCGGGAGAGCCGAGGTCGCCGCCCCACTCAAACTTGGCTTCCAGTGCGCTTTTGGCGTGGCCTTCCTGCAGATTCTTTACCGCATCGTCATAACTAATCCGCGGGAAGGGCGCCTCGATTTTTTCGAGTTTGGAAATGTCGCGACCGATCGCCTGCAGGTCCACGCGGCGCCGTTCCAGGCAGCGCTTTACCATGAAGCTGATTAATGCTTCTGCGAGATCCATCAGATCGTCGAGTTCGGCGTAGGCAATTTCCGGTTCGACCATCCAGAATTCGGTGAGGTGACGGCGCGTCTTCGACTTCTCCGCGCGAAACGTTGGACCGAACGAATACACCTTGCCCAGCGCCATAGCGGTCGCTTCAATGTAAAGCTGACCGGATTGCGTGAGGTATGCCTGCTCGTCGAAGTAATCGACGGGGAAAAGCGTGCTGGTGCCTTCGCAGGCCGCGGGAGTGAGAATGGGCGGATCGGTCAGCGTGAAGCCGCGCTCGTCGAAGAAATCGCGTACGGCTTTAATGATCTCGGCGCGCACCCGCAAAATCGACGCCTGCCGCTGCGAGCGCACCCAGAGATGCCGGTGCTCCATCAGAAACTCTGTGCCGTGCTCTTTCGGCGTGATGGGATAGGGATCGGACTCTGAGACGCGCTGCACCACCTGCACGTTTGCTACATCGAGTTCGTAGCCGCCGGGCGCGCGCTTATCGGCGCGGACCTTACCTTCCACGATCACGCTCGATTCCTGGGTGAGCGTCTTGATGGCCTCGAACACTTCCGGCGTGACGGCATTCTTAGGCACCACTCCCTGAATTACGCCCGAGCCGTCACGAAACTGCGGGAAAAGCAACTTCCCGCTCTCGCGCAGGTTGTAAAGCCAGCCGCGCAGCGTTACCGTCTGCCCTTCGTGCTTTCCGATTTCAGCAATGGTGGTGATAGGTGAAGACATATGATGATTTTGCAATTGGGCGATCGAGTCATTGGGCAATTTTCAAATCCCACTGCCCGTGGGCTTTTCAAATTGCCAAATTACTGAATCGCCCAATCGCTCAATTCCTAGGCTCCCTCCAGCTTGTCGAACGTCTCCCGCAATTTTTCCAGCGGATTTACTTTTTCGTTTTCTCCGAGTTCCAGCAACAGTGGCGGAGTTTGCGGCGCCGAGCGCAGCAATTCCATGGCTTCTTTCCAATTGATTGTTCCCTGTCCGGGCCACAGGTGCGAATCCTGGATTTTGTCATTGTCGTGAACATGCGTCGAGCAGATGTGCTTGCGCACAACCTCGAAAGCCTCGGGGATCGATCCCATAATGTGGGCGTGCCCAAAGTCGAAGCAAATGGCGACGTCGTCAAAGTGCGCAGTCTGGATCATCTCCATCAATCTTTCCGGTGTGGAAAGTTCGTTGGGGATATTTTCCAGCAGGATGCGTACGCCCAGCGGCTTGGCGAAGGCGCGCAAGTGTTCGATGGAGGTCATGGCCGATTCGAACTTCTTCTCGCTAAAACTTTCGTTGGGGAGCCCAAGATGCTGTATCAGAAATCGAAATGGAATTTGCTCGGCGATCTCTAGCGCACGCTTCACTTCATCCATCGCCTCCACCAGGCCAGCGCGGTCAGTGGATGCGAGGTTCACTGGCGGTGCGCCGGCGCGGCCCCACTCGTAATCGGCGTAGAGCGGCGAGTGCACGGAGCTCAGCGGAACTCCACTGCCGCGAAACCAGTCGGCGATTTCTTTTACGTGAGCTTTGCGGTTGGCGTAGTCGAGATGCTGCCGCGCCGCGAAAATCTCGATCGCCTGCACTCCGCTGCGAACCAGGCCATCCAGAATTCCAGGATGGAGACGCTCTTTCACGTACAAATAGGTCGATACCGCTTTCACCATGATCGTCCTTGGGGAATTGTAGATTGCTGATTGTTGACTAAGAACCTAAGACTTGATGGCTTAGGTTTTCAATCAACAATCAGCCGTCAACAATCAGCAATGCATTAGTAGCCTACTGCCTTTCCTTCGCCTCTGCCATCGCTGGCGCCCAGCCGCTCGCCGGTTTTTGAATTGATGGCAATGCACTCCGCCTCACTCCAATAGGGAGACGCTTCGCCCTCTCCTAACCCGATCTGTATGCTGTACCCCATCTTTTGCAGTATCTGTACCGTATCCGGTGAAAACCATTTTTCAACGTTCAATACATCGGGCAGCCACTGATTGTGAAAGCGCGGTGCGTTTACCGCTTCCTGAATGTTCATTCCGTAATCGATTACACCCATGAGAACATTCGCCACCGTCGTAATAATTTTCGAGCTTCCGGGTGAACCCAGCACCAGCACCGTCTTGCCGTCATGCACAACGATAGTCGGCGTCATCGATGAGAGCGGCCGCTTCCCCGGGCCAATGGCATTCGCTTCGCCCTGAATCAATCCGTCGGCATTCGGCACATCCGGCTTGGCTGAGAAATCGTCCATCTCGTCGTTCATCAAGAATCCCAAGCCCGTAGCCGTTACTCGCGACCCAAACCAGTCATTGATTGTGGTCGTGACTGCGACTGCGTTTCCTTCCGGGTCCACGACAGAGTAGTGCGTGGTGTGGTTCGACTCATGATTCGTCAGCGGCTGCGGATGCGTGGCAGCATATTCCTCGAGCTCGCTGAAAATCGCGGGCCGCTTCAAATCTTTACTCGGGCTGGCCTGGTTTGCGCTAATCGAATCCCGCCAGGCGGCTGCGTATTTTTTGTCAATGAGCTGAGCCACCGGAATCTTTGAAAAGTCTGGATCTCCCAGGAATTCCGCGCGATCGAAAAACGCCCGCCGGAAAGCCTCGGTCGTGAAATGAATCGACTGCGCTGAGCGATCTCCCAGTTTAGCAAGATCGTATCCTTCCAGAATATTCAGCGATTCAATCAGCACCGTGCCGCCGGAAGAGGGCGGCGGGGCGCTGATGATTTCGTCCCCGCGATATGTTCCGCGAACCGGCTCGCGTTCTTTCACTTCATAGTGGGCCAGATCGTCCGCCGTGATCAGCCCGCCGCCTTTTTGCATCGCTGCAGCCAGTGCACGCGCCAGCGCGCCATGATAAAAATCATCGGGCTTGGCGGTGATTCGTTCCAGAGTCCGCGCCAAATCGGGCTGGCGGAGGATCTCGCCCGGCTGATAGTAGTTGCCGTCGCGCTGAAAAATCCGGTGCGAGTCGGGAAATTCGCTCAAATGGCTGTCATGCAGATCGCGCGCCTCACGCCAGGTCAATGCATAACCCTCGCGGGCTAACTTGATCGCCGGCGCCATCACCTGCTTAAGCGTCAGCTTGCCGTATTTCTGCTCGGCGTAAACCATGCCGGCAACCGAGCCCGGCACGCCGATCGCTTTATATCCATACTCGCTGGCGCCTTCAATCACGTTGCCTTGCGCGTCCAGATACATATCGCGCGTGGCCGCCTCCGGAGCCTTTTCGCGGTAATCGAGAAAGTGCGTTTTGCCATCAGCCATGCGGATCAACATGAACCCGCCACCGCCGAGATTTCCCGCCGCCGGGTGCACCACCGCCAACGCGAACCCCGTGGCCACGGCGGCATCTACGGCGTTGCCGCCGGCGCGCATCATCTCGACCCCGGCCTGCGAAGCCAACTCGTGACTGCTTACCACGATTCCGTGCGGCGCATGCACCGGCTCGACGGCGGCGAAGGCGCCGGGCACTGCACACACCGCCGATGCCGCCAGCAGCAGCAAAATCAATGTTTTGAGCCGGAATCGCATGCAGGGCCGAGGGCGTCCAGGAATGTGCGGACCCTTGAGGCTAGCCGACGGCGGCAAGGGGAGTCAAATCAGGGTTGCTTATACGGTAGCGCCTTGCCGCCGCTCTGCCTAGGATCGGAATATTTAACTGCGCTTCTTCCTGGGGCGTGCGCGCTTCGCCGCAACGCTCTTCTTTTTTTCCTTCTTCTTACCAGACTTTTTCTTTGGCGCCTTCGCCACAACCATCGCATACGATTGCTGGATCAATTCCTGCAATTCATCCCATCGCACCGCATCCAGTCGGTCGAGCATCACCCACTTGTAGCGGCCAACATGCGGGCGCCGGACGAATATCCTCGCGCTCGATCAGTTCGGCAAAAGTCTCCGGCGTGCATTTGAAACAAAGCCGCGGATTGTCCAGACCCATGATCGCAAAAATCTTCCCGCTGACCTTGAAGCAAAGATTGTCGCCCCACTGCAGCTTCTCGGTGGCGCGCGGGAAGGAGAGGCAGTACTCGCGGATGGAGTCAACGTTCATATCGATGAATCGGACAAATGGATGATCGGGGAATCAGCTAATCGAGGCACGGCGAAATGCTTAGCCATGGCTAAGGTAACTGACTCCCCGAGTATGTGGCTACAAATTCTTGATCACCGTCACCTTGCTGTAGGCCACGCGAAATCCCAGCCGCTCGCAGTTGTGCTGCGACGTAGTTCCACCATTGGTGACTACGACTGCGTACTCGCATCCAGCTTCAGCCGCGGCCGCCATGCGGACACGGAGCAGCGCGGTTTGCAGTCCACGACCGCGAAAGTCCTGCAGCGTTCCGGCTCCGCCTAGCGCGAATATGCGATGCTCCGGAATGGCTAGCCCAGTGCCACAGGCCACTATCTTTCCATTGATGTTGGCTACGAAGGCGAGCGCACCTTCCATCTGATACAAGGGCTCGAGCATTCCGCGATAGGGCTCGGGCGCTCCCTCGGGAAAGAAGGCTCGTTCCACGATCGCGCCTGACTTTGCTGCCTCTTCCGGCAAGCTGCGGCGGATTTCGCAATCCTTGGGAGGTGGGGGAAATTCTTCGTTGGGATCGAGCTTGCGGTAGAGCACATTGTTTAGCTCGGCGATACCGTAGCCTCGCTCTTTGAACATTTCGAATACGGAGGAATCGTGCAGGGGACACAAGTCTACTTGCGACGGAGCCTGGTGTGGGCGGTAGAACTCCTCCACGCGATCCAAGTCTGCCGCCGTGAAAGGGCGGTCGAGGCCCGCTCCCGTTGCCCTGCCGATGGGCGATCCCAGACCGGCAAATACCATATGACCACCGCAAATTTCTTCCTCGGCGGCTCCAATCTCGGGGCGCGTCTTCTGGAATACACGCGCGTAGAGAACCTGCGGCATTTCCTCGCACGCCTCAAAACGGCGCGCTAATGCCTTATCCACGAATTGCATGGGAATTATCCTTTCTGGATTATGAAAGCTTGTTGGGAACGCTGAGACAGAACGACATGCGCACACGTCGGCGCGGCTTCGTTCAGGATTGCAGCTTGCTGGTTAGCGTACGGCAGTCATAGGCAAGGAGTACAGGGTACTTCGTTCGCGGCTGAATATCAATGAAAAGTGGCGGCGGCTAAAGCTGGTTCTGAAAACAAGCCACTCATCGCAGCGCCTAAAGCGCTGCGCCACCCAAAATCAAGCCGCGACAGCTGATAGCTGGCAGCAGCCCCTCAAACCTGTTCCCGGGCTTCCCCCAGCGGTACACTCACATCCAGCTTTTTCTTGTTGCGGTAGATCGTTATCTTCACCGTGTCGCCGGCGCGGTGGTTGTTCATCATCTCGGCCAGATCCTGTTCGTCCCCGACTTTTTCGCCGTCGATGGCGACGATCAAGTCGCCGCCGAGCATAATCGGGATATTGCCGAGATAGGCGCGCTCAGTTCCACCGCGCAGCCCAGCTTGATCCGCAGAGCCACCGGGCGTCACTTGCACGATGAGGACACCGTAATCCACGGGCAAGCCCATGGAATCAGCCAGTTCCGGCCCGATGGGAATGGTGCGCACACCCAGAGCGGGCCGGCGCACCCGGCCCAGAGTCATTAGATCGTTGAGAACGGCCTTTGCGGTATTAATCGGGATCGCGAAGCCGATGCCCGCATTCTGCCCGACGCTCGAAAGAATCATGGTGTTGATGCCAATGACTTCGCCATGCCAGTTCATCAGCGGGCCGCCGGAGTTGCCGGGGTTGATGGCGGCATCGGTTTGAATTGCATCCTCAATGGTGGCGCCGTTGGGCTCGCGTACAGGACGGATCGAGCTGACGATGCCGCGGGTCATCGTCCCGGCGAGGCCGAATGGGTTGCCGATGGCGTAGACTTTCTGCCCCACCTGCAAGTTGCGCGAATCGCCGAGCACCGCGGGGATGAGGTCAGGTGCGCTGATTTGGATCACCGCCAGATCGTGCGGCGGATCGGTGCCCACTACAGTCGCCTTATATTTTTTGCGGTTGTGCATGGTCACTTCCACATCCCGTGCGTCTTTTACGACGTGATAGTTGGTGAGGATGTGGCCTTCCTTGTCGATGACGAAGCCGGAGCCCTGGCCATCCTGCGGCACCATCCCGTAGAAAAAGTCGAAAGCCACGGTGCGCGAGGTGACGTTCACCACCGACGGAATATTCTTGCGATAGACGCTGATATTGTTCTGCTCTTCGCTGTCGAGCCCTTCGCCGCCCGAGGCTTCTGTGATGTCGACTCGCGTGGGATGACTCAGCCAGCTCCCGGAATTGGAGCCGCTAAATTTCGCGCTGGAACGCCAGGTGGTGAAGTAGAAGAAAGCGCCGGCGATGAGCAGCGCCAGGACTGCGGGTCGTAGGAGTCTCATAAATGAATACCTTCGGGACAGCGAACCGAACATGGGAAGAATCCCATTCAATTGTACGTTTGATTCTAAACAATGTTCCGGGGTGCGGCATGGGGGCGGGGTGTGGCCCAGTTGAGCCGGAGCTTAAAAAGCCCTACTTCTCGCAAAAAACACGAGAAATGGGGCATCCACTTTCCTGTACTTCAAGCTGCTTTCAAGGCTAGGCTCGTTGCCCAAGTGCTTCGGTGTGCAGCTTTTGCCATACTTCATGCACCTGTTCCCGGGTGTGGTCGAGGGAGCCTGTGTTATCGATTACGTAGTCTGCGGCTTTGATTTTTTCGGATTCAGGCAGTTGCGCGGCCATGCGGCGCTCGACTTCTTTGCGGGCGGCGTCGAACGTCAGCTTCTGGCGGGCGGCGAAGCGGGCGATGCGCTGTTCGTCGCTGCAGGTCACGACGATCAGGCGATCAAAGCCCTTTGCCGCGCCCGCTTCGATGATGAGCGCCGCTTCCACGATAGCGACGGCGTGCGGATTCTGCCGTCCCATTTCTTCCATCCATTCTTCCTGGCTGCGCAGCACTGCGGGATGCACGATACGGTTCAGCTCTTCGACGCGGGATGGGATTCGAGATGAGGCGGATTGGGCTGAGCCGAAGGCAGCTTCGGCCAGTTTGGCGCGGTTTACGCTGAGGTCGGGATTGAGAATGCCTCCACCAAAATGGCGCACTACTTCGTTGTAGACCGGCTGGCCGGGGAGCATGAGCTCATGGGCGATGCGGTCCGCCTGGACGAGGTGCGCGCCCAGGGCGACCAACATCTCTCCAACCGCGGACTTCCCCGAGGCGATACCGCCAGTGAGGCCGACTTTCAGCAACGTGCCTCCGCTTTGAGAGCCCTCACCACAGAGGCACAGAGACACAGAGACAACCGAAGCACGAAAAAAGAATTTCTCTGTGCCTCTGTGCCTCTGTGGTGAACGCCTCTCATTTGGCGGTTAGTTCCCGCACGCCGCGGCGAAGCTTCGCCGCTTTCACGGTGTTGTACATCAGCATGGCGATGGTGAGCGGGCCGACGCCGCCGGGGACTGGGGTTAGCGCTCCGACGACCTCGGCTACTTCGGGGTGCACATCGCCGGCCAGCGTGAACCCTTTGGTGCGAAAATTATCTTCACGCTTTCCGTTCTTGTATAACCTGCCGCCGAAGAGGCGCTGGAATACGGCTGCATCCGTCACCTTATTCATACCGACATCGATTACGGTGGCGCCGGGCTTCACGAATTCGGCGGTGATCATGCCGGCGCGACCGATGGCGGCTACAAGAATATCGGCGCGGCGGCAGACTGCGGGCAGGTCGTGAGTTTTCGAGTGGCAGACCGTGACGGTCGCGTTGGCATTGAGCAGCAACATGGCGGCGGGTTTGCCGACGATGTCGCTGCGTCCTACGACAACGGCTTCCTGTCCGGCGATGGGAATCTGGCTGCGGTTGAGGATTTCGATGACTCCGGCCGGCGTACACGGTACCAGTCCGGGACGCTGGGTCGAGAGAAAGCCGACATTTACGGGGTGGAAGCCGTCAACGTCTTTGGCAGGATCGACGGCCATCAGCACCCGCTTGGAATCTACTTGCGAAGGCAGGGGCAACTGCACCAGGATGCCGTCAATCTCATCGCGGTGGTTTAGGTCCTTAATCAGGGCTAGCAGTTCGGATGTGGTCGCGGTTTCCGGCGGCGTGTGTTGCTCGCTGTAGAGGCCGACTTCTTCGCAGGCTTTCACTTTGCCGCGCACATAAACTTCCGACGCCGGATTGTGACCGACGAGGACCACGGCGAGGCCGGGGCGAACTCCAGCGGCAGCTATGGTCTTCACCTCCGCAGCCACTTCGCTGCGGATGTCGCTTGCGATCTTGGTACCGTCTAGGATTCTGGCGGTCATTCGGGCTCCAGCAAAGGAAATCTTACACTGCCGAGGCTATCCAGAAAATCAATTCACCACGGAGACACGGAGACACAGAGAAAACCAAATATTATTTTTTTCGTTTCCGTTGTTTTTCTCCGTGTCTCCGTGTCTCCGTGGTGAATCCGCCTTGGCTTCTGGCGTACAATGCTTCACATGATTGCCAAGGATTTGCTGGAGATTCTCGTTTGTCCCGCGTGCAAGCAGGCGCTTGATTACCGGGAAAATCCTGAGAGCTTGAAGTGCCGGCAGTGCCACCGGGTCTACGCCGTGAAGGACGATATTCCGATCATGCTGGTGGACGAAGCCACCATCGAGAGCGCCTGACCCCGGGCGCGCGCCGGCGATCCGATCTTTGAATCTTTACTTCTGAATCTTTACATCTCTACATCAATCTTTACATCGATTTGACACGCCTGAAACATCTCTCCCCGTATCTTCACTATCATTCTTTGGAGACCTAAGCTTCGCAGAACTGGCTTTGCTGGTCTAGTTTTTGCGGACCGTGCTTCGCGGGACATGAACAGTTTCCAAGGCTGTGGGAAACCCGGCGGTGATTCGGGGGATTCCCGCCCGGAATGACACAATATGTCAGTTTTGAGACTTGCTGAGTACTAATGAGACCTTATCGGCGGAGGTCACCTCTGTAACGATGTTTGCAACTTCTGGTATTCAGAGGGGTTTATGAATCTAAACCGGCCTGCTATCCGTACTTAAACTTAGGTGCAGGCCACGGCAGTTAAATTGCATGCAACTTGAGTGGCTGCCGATGAGTCTAATGAACCACAATGGTAGGGAAGGTCGGAATCGGAGGTGATGACGGCCATGCTGGATAAAGTGATGAACGACAGAGCTGGTAACGATAAAGACAGGTTCACGGCGACCGAACTGGCTGCCTTGCGCAGCGATCTGCTGCAAGGGGGCATGATCGATTCCTACGAGGCCGCCGAACTGCTGCAGGTTTTCCTGATGGGCCGGGGCTACGGAGTATCGCCCAAGGCCGCTCTGGATGCGGCGGGCCGCGTCGAGATGGCAGGGTGCGCTCTGCCTGTGCTGCAGTATGAACTGGAGAACCTCGCGCTGGTGATGTAACGGCTTCGCGGCGCGGGCCGGTGAACCCGCGTGCGGGCGTTGAGACGAAGATTTTGGGGACAAGGAAAATTTGAGATTTTGACATTCTGGCTCGGCTGATCGAAACAAGGTTGACCGAACCAGTTCCACGTAAAGATAAGCCGGGCCAACCAGCCCGGCTTTGTGGCGTCTGGACGACGACTTTCCCAGGTCAGATCATAAGTCGGATGATTCCTGCAAGCAGAAGAGCCACGCCAAAAATCACTGTTGCGATGCGTCGTCGCGGCGTGGCTTTGTTGCGTTCCTTCTCTTCAGGAGGCCGCAGGGCGGAAGCGCATCGCCCTTGCTGGCGAATATCTACCTTCACTACGTCTTTGATCTTTGGGTCCAAGCATGGCGTAAGAAGCGTGCGCACGGCGATGTGATCGTGGTGCGCTACGCTGACGATATCGTGGTTGGATTCGAGTTCAAGACGGAAGCTGAACAGTTCTGGAAAGAACTCGCCGAACGCATGGCGAAATTCCAACTGGAACTGCACCCGGAAAAGACGCGACTCTTCGAGTTCGGACGCCATGCGGCGGCGAACCGAAAGCGCCTCGGTCTGGGCAAGCCGGAGACCTTCGATTTTCTCGGCTTCAAGCATATTTGCGGGAAGACGAAGAAGGAGCGGTTTCTGGTGCTTCGGCAGACGGTTCGCAAACGCATGCAAGCTAAGCTGCAGCAGGTGAAGATCGAGTTGTGGCGACGCATGCATGACCCTGTTCCTGAAGTCGGTAAGTGGTTGAAGTCCGTTGTGGGCGGGCATTTTCGTTATTTCGGAGTACCGGGTAACGGTCATGCCATGGCCCATTTTCGTTTCACCGTGAGCAACCTCTGGCATCGCACGCTGTGCAGACGAAGCCAGCATGGTCGCGTTCTGTGGGAGCGAATGAACCGGCTCATCCGCCGCTGGCTGCCTCCGGCCCATATCTGCCATCCTTATCCTTCGCGCCGTCTGCGCGTCACCACCTGAGGCAAGAGCCGTATGCGGGAAATCCGCCCGTACGGATCTGTGCGGGGGGTACGGAGCAATCCGTATCCCTACCGCGACTCCCTTACACCCCGTGCGCAGCACGGCTAAAAACCTCAACCCCGCAAACCAGCTCACGGGAGCGCTACAACCTCACCCTCACCGTGCCGGAATCGCCACGCTTCCGGGTAGGGATCGGCGGCAGATCGAAACCGGCAAGCGCCGCTAATCGGACCCGGATCACGGCGCGGATCGGCGTGACCTGCTCCCCTCTTTCCGAACAAACCTGAGTATGATTTTGTCGAAGGAAAGGGGAAGGGAGTATGTCGAAGAGCAATCACACCGAGGCGCAGATGATCGGGGCGCTGAAGCAACTGGAGGCGGGGCGCAAGGCGGAGGACGTGGCGCGTGAAGTAGGGGTGTCAAAGCACACGATCTATGCCTGGAAGGCGAAGTACGGAGGGATGGACGTGAGCGAGGCGCAAGAAGCGAAGCAGTTACGCGACGAAAACACGCGACTCAAGAAGCTGGTAGTGGACCTGAGTCTGGACAAAGAGATGCTGAAGGCGGTGATCGCAAAAAACGGATGGAGCTCGTAGACCAGCGGGCGGATGCGAACTGGCTGCGGAGCAAGTATGCAGCGAGCCAGCGCCGGGTTTGCGGGCTGATGGGGATAGCGGTAGCGAGTTACTACTACCGAACGACACGCAGCGATGAGCCGCTGCGCACGCGGCTGGTGGAGTTGGCGCGAGAGAAGCCGCGCTTCGGGTATCGACGGCTACATGTATTGCTGGGCCGCTCGGGAGAGCAAGTGAACCACAAGCGGGTGCATCGCGTGTACCGGGAAGCGGGGTTGATGTTGCGGCGGAAAAAGCGCAAGCATTGTGTACGCGAGGGAAGGCCGCTGGTGGCGCGGACTACGGCGAACCAGGAGTGGGCGTTGGATTTCGTGCACGACGCGGTGGAATGCGGACGGGCAATCCGGGTGCTGAGCGTGGTGGACGCCTACACGCGAGAGTGTCTGGCTTTGGAAGTGGATACGAGCTTTGCCAGCCGCAGAGTGACGCGCGTGCTGGAGGCGATCATCGCCGAGCGTGGGATGGCGGGAGCGATTCGCTGCGACAACGGGCCGGAGTTCACCAGCCGGCATTTTCTGGCATGGGCAGTGGAGAGGCAGATCGAGGTGATCCACATTCAGCCGGGCAAGCCGACGCAGAACGGGCGGATCGAAAGTTTTCACGGACGGCTGCGGGAAGAGTGTTTGCGCGTGAGCTGGTTTCAAAATCTGTTCGATGCGCGGCGCAAGATCGCGGCGTGGCACAAAGAGTACAACGAGGAGCGACCGCACAGCAGCCTGGGATACCGCACGCCGAAGGAATTCGCGGCGGCGCAGGCGGCAGACTTCTACACAGCTGAGCGAGAGGCAAGGGACTGCAGTCGGAAGGTGTTACGAAACCCACTGGAAAATCGATAACAAGGATGCGAAGATGCCCTGCAAGCGAGGTCATTCATGGCCTATATCGAGGGCGAGCAGCGCAGTCAACACAGCTTGTTTCCTACCACGTTGGACGAACTGATTTCAGAGGATCATGTCTGCCGTGTGATCGAGGCGTTTGTGGGCCGGCTGGACATGGCGAAGCTGGGTTTCATTCGCTCCGAACCGGCTGAGACCGGACGTCCTGGCTACGACCCGCGCGATCTGCTGAAGCTGTATTTGTACGGGTATCTGTGGCAGATTCGGTCCTCGCGCCGGTTGGAAACCGAGTGCCAGCGCAATGTGGAAGTGATGTGGCTGCTAGGGCGACTGGTTCCCGATTACAAATCGATTGCTGAGTTCCGGCGGATGCATCGTGAGGCGGTAGCCGAAGCGGGAGCGGAACTTGTGCGTTTCGCGCGCTCTGTGGGATTGGTCCGTGGGGAGTGGGTAGCGATCGATGGTTCGAAGTTCCAGTCGGTGAGTAGTGTGGATCGGGTCCGCGAGCGGGAGGCGCTGAAGCGTTACCTGGATCAGGTGGAGCGAGCCGACGAAGAAAACGAAGTAGTGATTGATGCGAGCGCGGTGGCCGACGCTCTGGAAAAACTAAAGAGCGACCCGGAGCCAGAGGCAGCCTTTATGAAGATTGGACGGCAACTGACGCCTGGCTACAACGTACAAACCGCCGTCGATGCGAAACATGGGCTGATCGTGGCTCACAAAGTCACCACCGATGCGAACGATCAACGCATGCTGTTGCCCATGGCGGAAGCGGCAAAGCAGGCGGTGGGTTCACCGGCCTCTCTGAACGTGATCGCGGATGGCGGCTACTCCAACGGCGAGCAGTCGGAAACCTGCGAGTCCCAAGGTATCGTGCCCTACGTGCCTCCCAAGCGCACGGTGAACAACCACGGTGATGGCAAACTATTCGACCGCACTGAGTTCGTCTATGACGAAGCCACAGATACCTTCCGCTGCCCGGCAGGCCAGACGCTTTGGCGTAAGCAGTTCTCTAAAAAGGATCGCACCGTGACGTATACACCCCGACGAAAAGTCTGTGGACCGTGTGCACTCAAAGCGCGTTGCACGCTAGGCCCGCGGCGCTACGTTTCTCGACACCTTCATGAGGGAGCCCTTCAGCGGATGCAGCAACGCACCACACCGGAGGTCATGAGGCTGCGAGCAGCGACCGTGGAGCTTCCTTTCGCCGCGCTAAAGTATCGTATCTTCGGACACCCACGCTTTTTGTTGCGCGGCCTCGCAGGAGCACAGACGGAGATCAACTTGGCGACGTTGGTTTACAACCTGAAACGAATGCTGAATGTACTAGGTGCCTGTGAGCTCCGAGATGCTCTAACGGTCTGAGCGAGCATCGCTCTAGACTGCCACACCTCAAAGAGAAATATTTTGGATCAACCCATCTCCCGCGACGATTTTTCTTGACGCTTTCGTAACACCTTCAGACGCCGTCCCTTGCCCCTCGCGCTCCCCCATCCCGGCTCAAACCGGAGAGGGAGCAACAGAAAGTTGTCGTATTCTTACGTGATCGGAAATCGGGGGCAGGTCAAACATATACCGTAACCGCAGCCATTGCTGGAACCTGGACGTACCTCTCCAGTTGTCTCCAAGGCGCCGAGGCACATATGGAACAGCCCTCTCCCAGAAAGATGATTGTGCCCCGACGTGCTTAATGGCCCTGGGGATCGTTCCGTGGAGTCAACGGGTTTTCATTATTCATCTTGTCTGCTTCGTGCGCCCCTACCCCTTTGCGGTATATCCACGAAATACCCGTCGCGATTGAAACGAGCATTAGGGCAACCATGAAAACCCGGATCGCTTGAATCACCGGAAGCAAACTTAGCAGCAGTATGGCTGCCGCTCTAGGCGAGACCAGTGACAGGAACAAGGCACCGAAGACAGCCGACCAGCAAATGACGAGAATCCGACCGAGGGTATTTCTCACGCCTGCACCCTCCTTCGTCGAATTACCTGCGGGAGATATATGAAGTAACAGTAGACGCAGCTCCCATACCAAAACCCAAACAGGAGAACCAGGAACCATAGTCGCTTAGAAGATTTCTTCGAGTCGTCCAGCCGCACCCAATACACCCACATGCCAAACCACAAGAAGAGCAGTGCGCATGTTCCCAGTACCCCCAGAATGGTCCATGAAATTCTCATCCAGAATGCCATCTTTGTCAGGTCTATCCAACCCTGCAACACAGGAAACAGGGCAAAGACCAGAAAGGTGGATGCAAAAAACAGCTTTGCTACCCCGGAACTCATGAGCCAATCGTCGGCCATCCCTTTCCAGTGTGGCGGTAGCATCTAAAAAACCTCCCTCGTGCCGACTTCCTCGGTACCTGTCTGGTACATTCCGGTTCCTTTCTAGCTTGCCAGGTTATTCAGAACTTCCCGTATCAGAGTCGGGCGCTGTCTTACTAGCGCCGGTGTCTGCCGAAGGTGGAGCGGGAGGCAGCGGAGGCTTCGGAGGCGAAGGCAAATTGATCTCATTCTTGACGTTAGTAAAAGCATCTCCCAGTGCGCTCCATCCGTCCTTTGTGGCCCCGATTTCCGCACCTGCGAGAGCGATCGCTCCGACCTCAACTCCTATTCCTACACGGTCGCCGTTCGGGTTAACGGTCGTATTGCCCCCAATGGAATCAGTAATTTCCTTCGTCGGTGTTTCGGCCCCGGTCACCTTGCCTGGATTAGCTGTCAGCACCGTTTGCGACACAGAGACGTTTTCACCTAGCTGCGGGCCATCTCTTGGCCCGACTTTAACGCCAGCTTCCACCGATTTGGATACCTGGATAGCTGCGTCCTTCGATGTTTCAAGGGTGCCCTTGAAGGCAATGCCGGCCTTAGCCTCAACAGACCCCCTCGTTAGGCTTATCTCTCCCCCCACCCCTATACTCGCGCTGGCATAGAAAGATGCGGCAAAAGTCTTAATGTCACTCCAAGCCGTCGCCCAATCTCGTCCATCCGGGTCAATGTACCGTAACGGATTATTGATAGTGTACGAGTATGAGTTGAGGTCCTGCGGATTCCTGAGGTGTTTAGCGGGTTTTGGATCGGCACTCATGAACCTACCTAAACTCGAAGCATCAAACCTCGCCCCAAAGTTGTCCAGACCACTCTCCGAATCCCGTTCTTTGCCGGTGAACTTGTAGTTCTGCGCAACATTCGGGCAGTAGTCATCCTGTACGCCGCCGTAGGGATAGTAATCAATATCCTGCTCGCAGGCGCTGCCTGTCGCATTCTCCACTACGCCGTGCGATCCCAGATGATCGGAGAAATAATAATGGACCGCCCCCGCACTATCGACACGCGCCACCCGCTGCCCGTTGAAAAAGATGTAGTTGTTCTGCACGTTTCCCGATAAATCCGTCTCCGTCAGCGCATCGCTTACGAAATTGCCCCTCCAATAAAGAGTTCCCGTGGCACCGCTGGCGGACGGGTGGCCCAGCCTTCCGTCCTTTTTTCTTCCCGTTCCGGAACTCTGGGTGCCCCGTCCTTGCGTTTTTTGCAAGGGCGGGTACGATGCTGCCTGTAGCATGTTGCTTGTCATGCCCAGCGGCCTGCATCGCACTTACGGCGCTCATCACCTGCACTTTATCACCTGCTCCTGCTACCGGCGACTGCCTTTTCTGAGCACCGCGCGCAGCCGTGACCGCTTCCTCTCGATTCTGGAACGGACGCGCGAGCGCTATCGCTTCGTAGTCGTCGGCTACGTGGTCATGCCCGAGCACATCCACCTTCTGCTGACCGAGCCCGAGGTGGCGAATCCTTCCACCGCGATGCAAGTGTTGAAACAGCGCACGGCACGGGCGTTACTACCGAAGAGCAAGCGGAAGGACCCGCGCCAGCGTAGTCTGTTCGTCGGGGAGTCGCAGCGCCGGGCGTTCTGGCAGGCGCGCTTTTACGACTTCAACGTGTGGACGACGAAGAAGCGCGTGGAGAAGCTGAGGTATATGCATCGCAATCCGGTGAAACGAGGACTGGTGGAATCGCCGGAACAATGGCGCTGGAGCAGTTATCGTTTCTATCTTCTGAATGAGGCGGGGCCGGTGGCCGTGAATGAGGGCTGGGCCAAGATTTCATTTCGGGCGGCATAAAACCGTGAGTGCATGCGTCCGTGGTACCCGCCCTTCGCAAAGTGCGCGAAGGACGGGGCACCCGCTGTGTTGCTGATACCAGCAAGATCAAAAGCCTCGATTGCCTAGGTTCACTACTCGTACCTCAAACTTTCCACCGGATCCAACTGCGCCGCCCGGGCGGCGGGGACGGTGCCGAAGATTACTCCTACCAGCGACGACACCAAGATGGCGATGATCGCCGAGAGTCCGGAGACGGGGACGCGGTATTCGGTGAGGTAACGGACCGACCACGGGATGGCCAGGCCGATCACGATGCCGACTGAGCCTCCAATGAGCGAGATCAGGATGGCTTCGGCCAGGAACTGAAAGCGGATTTCTCGGTTGGTGGCGCCAACGGCCTTGCGGATACCGATTTCGCGGATGCGGGAATTTACCGTGGCCAGCATGATGTTCATGATGCCGATGCCGCTAACGAGCAGCACGACCATGGCGATGCCCAGCAGCATCCAGGTGAGACCGGTGAAGATGCGATCGGTCATGACTAACAGCGCGGTAAGGTTCGAGACGTTGTAGACCGATTCGCCGCGGTGGCGCGATTGCAGCACGCGTTTAATTTGCGCCGTCGCGGCGTTCACCATCGACGGGTCTTCCATGGAGAAATACAGAAGTTTGACGCTGGGCGTCTCCATGAAATAGCGGCTCACGGAGTAGGGGATGAGCAATGTGTTGTCGACGATCTCGGACTGGCCGAAGGTTTCCACGCGCTCTTTGAAGGTGCCGATGATGGTGAAGGGCAGTCCGGTGAGCTTGATTACTTTGCCTACCGCTGCCTGTGGCGAGCCATAGACGTCGATGGCCATCTTCTCGGTGATTACGCCGACTTTGTTGTGGGCCTGCGCATCTTCCTGATCGAAGAATCTTCCGGATGGGATGACCAGGTTGCGCACCTGCCGGTATTCGGGATTGACGCCGAGGATGGAAACGTCTTTTTCTTTGCCGTTGCCGACGGGGACGCGGTCAGAGAGCGTGGTGACGGGAGACGACGCGACGATGCCGGGGACGACTTGCTGGACGGCCTGGAGGTCGTCGATGGTGAGCGGGTCGGGGTTGGAGTTGCTGATGTGCGGCGCGCCGCCGAGGTATTCGGCCCAGATTTCGTTGGTGCCGATGGCCTGGATTTGATTAAGCACGAATTGCCGACCGGTCATTCCGATGGTGACCACGAGGATGAGAGACGCGGTGCCGATCACCATCCCCAGCGCGGTGAGGATGAAGCGAATTTTGTTGCTGCAAAAAGTGTCGTAGGAAAAGGCGATGATTTCGCCGAAGGCCATTTGTGGACGAAGGCGGGTTGTGATGGCTGCGGCCATTGGGCTCTGTTAACTGATGCTACGGCTTGGCGTTGGGACGCGCAAACTTGCAAAATTCTAAAATCTTAAACACAGGGGTACACAGAGGAAGTTCTGGGCTCGTTTTCCAACTGAGGCCTGCCAACCGTTTGTCCTCAGAATGGTCTTTCATACCTAATCCCTTATAGAATTGCCCGGGAGGTATCGTGGAGAGTGCAGGTTCCTCGAGCGATTCCGCAGGCTAGGCTTGCTCTGGTTTTGCCGACGCTGCATGAGGCGGGCAACATTCAGGCGGTCTTGCAGCGAGTTCGTGGCAGCCTTGATCCCCTTGGAATTCCTTACGAAGTGATCGTCGTGGATGATGACAGCCGGGACGGGACCGCGGAGATTGTGCGTGCAATCAGCGAGTCCGATCCTCGGGTGCGCTTTCTGGTGCGCAGCGGTGCGCGTGGCCTGGGTGGGGCGGTGGTGCATGGATGGGAGCGAACGGAGGCGGAGATTGTTGGCGTCATGGATGCGGACTTGCAGCATCCTCCCGAGTTGCTGCCACAGTTATGGAAGGCGATAGAGGTAGGAGCCGATCTCGCCCTGGCCAGCCGCTACGCGGCGCAGGGCGGCCTGCAAGATTGGAACGTGGTACGACGCGGACTTTCACGGTTGGCGATTTGGCTAACTCAGCCCTTGCAGAAACCGGAGATTCGTGTGCAGGATCCGATGACCGGATTTTTTCTGGTACGGCGGACTTGTATTCGAAACATCGCTCTCGAAACCAAGGGGTTCAAGATTCTGCTGGAAATACTGGTGCGGGGCGAAGTGAGATCGGCGGTAGAGATTCCGTTTTGCTTTGGCGTACGGAAGGCGGGCGCCAGCAAGGCGGGGATTAAGGAAGGTCTGAACTATATTTTTCTGCTGGGACGGCTGTGGCGGGACACTTGTGCTCCGTGGCGAGCGGCTCAAACTGCCAGGAACCATATCAATCATTGAGCTAACTGAAAGTTGTGTTCTCACCGATCCTTAACCCGTAACCCGTGATGCCCAACCCCGACATACGAGTGAATAACCTCTCATCTAGCAAGCTCAAGACGCTGGCGATCCTATTGTTGCTGACGCTGGGAGCGCTGCTCGTTGCCGGTTACCATCCTTACGCGGAAGATGCGGAAATCTACTTGCCGGGAGTGGAGAAGATTTTGCATCCGGAGCTGTTTCCATATGGGCAGGAATTTTTTAAGTCGCACGCCAGCCTCACACTTTTCCCCAATCTGGTGGCGCTTTCTCTACGCGCGCCTCACTTGCCTATGGCGACTGGCTTGTTCGTATGGCACGTGGCGTCTATCCTTTTTCTGCTTCTCGCCTGCTGGGAGTTGAGCGGGATCCTCTTTTCGAATGCACCGGCGCGATGGGGCGGTGTGTGCCTGGTGGCCGCGCTGCTGACGATTCCTGTGGCAGGGACGGCGCTCTACATCATGGACCAGTATTTGAATCCGCGAAATCTGGCGGCGTTCGCAGGCGTATTCATGGTGACGCGGACCTTGCAGAAAAAATATGTGAACGCGGTATTGTGGCTGGTGTTCGCGGCTTGTATGCATCCGCTTATGTGGGTGTTTCCATTTTCGTTTTGCGCGTTGCTTGTGGTGATGGAGGTGCTCCAACGCCGATGGAAAAATATCCCTGCGGCAGCTTTTGCGGGACTGGTGTGGTTGAGCATACCTCTGGCGCCCGGAACTAGCTTGGCCTATCACGAAGCGGCGAAACGGCATGCGTACCATTACATCCAGCATTGGGCCTGGTATGAGTTGTTGGGAATTGTTGCTCCGCTGGCTTTGTTCTGGTGGTTTGCGCGGATCGCGCGGAAGCGGCAGTGGGCCGCGGTTGAGCGCGTCAGTCGTGCGAGCGTTGTTTACGGACTGTGCTTTCTTGTTGGGGCGCTCGTCGTGGACCTGCCGGCGCGCTTTGAAACTCTCGCGCGGCTGCAGCCGCTGCGCAGTCTGCATCTTCTTTATATCTTGATGTTTGTTTTAATCGGCGGTTTTCTTGGCGAATATGTACTGAAGAATCGTGTGTGGCGCTGGCTGTTGTTATTCGTGCCTTTGAGCGTGGGAATGTACATGGGGCAGCGGTCGCTTTTTCCAGCGAGTGCGCAGGTGGAATGGCCGGGCGTCACATCCAGAAATCCCTGGGCGCAGGCGTTCGTGTGGGCTCGGCAGAACACACCAGCGGATGCAGTGTTCGCTCTCGATCCGGAATATATGCACATTGCAGGCGAGGATGAGATCGGGTTCCGCTGCCTGGCGCAGCGCAGCCGCCTGGCCGACGCGGTGAAGGACAACGGTGTGGTGAGCATGTTTCCGCCGCTAGCCGAGGAGTGGTGGGCGCAGGTCCAGGCGCAGACTCCGTGGCAGAGTTTTCACACTAAAGATTTTCTGCGATTGAAAAACAAGTACGGTGTGGGCTGGGTCGTTATTCAGCAGCCTGCGGTTGCCGGGCTCGAGTGTGCCTATTCGCACGGTGGAATCAGTGTTTGCCGGATTCTCTGAAGGCAATAGCGGCGCGGATTTCGCTCGCAAAATCTCCCAGCTGTGCCTGCCGATTCGATACAATCCCTAGAATAAGGAGATTTTCTCTTATGTCTACTGCGCGGGCTGTGCAGGATCCCGTCCGGCTGTTTCCCTACGAAAGGTGGGAGTCGCCACTGCCTGCGCTCACCCGGCGATACCGTGACAACAAGCCTTGTCCGCACATTCTGCTGGAAGATTTTCTCGATCCTAATGTGGCTGCGGACATGGCGGCGCAGTTTCCGCAGCCTACCAGCGACGCATGGACGCAGTACAAGCACGCCAACGAAAACAAACTCGGCATGCCCAAGCGCGAAATGTTTCCGGCGACGATTCGCGCCGTTACCGACGAGTTGAACTCGCCGGAGTTTGTGGCATGGGTTTCGGAGTTGACTGGAATCCCTGGTCTGATGGCGGACCCAATGCTCGAAGGTGGAGGGCTGCATCAATCCGGGCCGGGTGGATATCTGAACGTGCACACGGACTTTTCCATGCACCACTTCCACACCGATTGGCACCGGCGCGTGAATCTGATTCTTTATCTGAATCCGGGATGGCAGGCGGAGTGGGGTGGTGCGCTCGAGTTGTGGGAGGCGAAGATGGCGCGTTGTGGGGCGAAGTATTTGCCGCTGCTGAATCATGCGCTCATTTTCACGACCGATGAGAGATCGCTGCACGGCTTTCCCGATCCGCTGTCGTGCCCCGAAGGACAGTCGCGCAAGAGCCTGGCTTTGTATTACTACACGCTTGAGCCGGGGAAAAAGGTCAGCGGGCACTCCACCGATTATTTTGCGCGGCCGCAGGATGGGTGGGGGAAATCGGCGATGATCTGGTTGGATAAGAAAGCCGTCGATCTGTATTCGCGGGCCAAGGCGCGGTTTGGCTTCTCGGATGAATTTGCCAGCAGGGTGTTGGGATTTTTATCGAAGAAGAAGTAGGACAGGTTTTGTTTCTACGCGGGGCGTGCGGTTCTGCGGGCGTAATAAGTGGTCGGAAGGCTCGCTTCCAGCTTACGGCCTTTGTCGCTGAAGCGCGGCAAGTGCATCAGTCCCGCACGCTGCAAGGCGAATTGCAGCGCAGTCGCAACCACTCCGAAACCATATTTAACGCTGCGTCGGAAGTTGATCGACGAAGCCTCTTCGAAGTACTTCGTGGGGCACGACACTTCTCCAATACGAAAGCCAAAGTGAACGCACTGGGCGACGACCTGATTGTCGAAAACAAAGTCGTCGGAATTTTCCAGCAGCGGCAGTTCGGTGAGCACCTGGCTGCTGAAAGCGCGGTAGCCCGTATGGTATTCCGAGAGCTTCGCGCGCAGAAAAAGGTTTTCAAACGCCGTGAGCGCGCGGTTGGAAATGTATTTGTAGAGCGGCATGCCGCCGCGCAGCGCTCCTCCGCCGATGATACGCGACCCCAGCACAACGTCGTAAACGCCATAGGCCACCATGCTTGCCATGGCCGTAACCAATAGCGGAGTGTACTGATAGTCCGGGTGCAGCATGATGACGACGTCGGCCCCGGCGGCCAGGGCTTCGCGGTAGCAGGTTTGCTGATTGCGGCCGTAACCGTAGTTGCGGTCGTGCTGGAAGACTTGCAGGCCGAGGCGGCGCGCGAGGTCAACGGTGTGATCGGAGCTGTGGTCATCCACCAGGATGCGGATATCCACCAACTCTGGGATCTCAGCGACGGTGGCCTCGAGGGTTTTCTCCGCGTTGTAGGCCGGCATTACCACCGCGATTCGCTTTCCTTGGATCATTGTTATTGGGCTCGGTTAATCCATGATACCCGAGAGTGGCCGTAGGGTAATGCGCTGATCTTTTATATCACCGCCCCTGCATGGCACTTGGCTTTGGCCGGTTTCCGATCCGCATCGAAGGCAACATAACTGTTAAAATTAACCTGACGCTGGCTCCTTAGTTCCATGGAGTTCGGCCTCAGGGATCAATGTCCGCACCGCGAACACTCTTCGAGAAAATCTGGGATGCCCACTTGGTAGCGCAGCCGGGCGGCCGCTCGCCGATTATTTACATTGATCTGCATCTGGTGCATGAAGTCACTTCGCCGCAGGCTTTTGACGGGTTGCGCGCTGCCGGAAGAAAAGTTCGTCAGCCTGCGCGCACCGTGGCTACCGTCGATCACAATATTCCCACCGAGCCGCGGGGCACTCCCATCACCGATTTGATTGCCGCTGCGCAGATTGCGGCGTTGCAGGCGAACTGCAAAGAATTCGGCGTCCACCTGTTCGATATGGATTCGCCGGAGCAGGGGATTGTGCACGTGATTGGGCCGGAGTTGGGGCTGACGCAGCCGGGCATGACGATCGTCTGCGGCGATAGCCACACTAGCACGCACGGAGCTTTTGGTTCATTGGCTTTCGGCATTGGAACGTCGGAAGTGGAACACGTGCTGGCGACGCAGTGTCTGGCCCAGCAGAAGCCGAAGACGATGAAGATCGATGTGCGCGGTAGGCTGGCGGAAGGTGTAACGGCGAAAGATCTGGCGTTGGGAATCATTGGACAAATTGGAACCGATGGCGCCACCGGATATGTGATCGAATATGCGGGCGATGCGGTGCGCGGGCTTTCGATGGAAGGCCGCATGACGTTGTGCAATATGAGCATCGAGGCCGGCGCTCGCGCAGGAATGATCGCGCCGGATGAAACCACATTTGCGTATGTGAAGGGAAGGCGATTTGCTCCGCGTGATGGTGAATGGGAGAAGGCAGTCGAATACTGGCGCGGGTTGCCGACCGATGAAGGCGCGCGCTTCGATAAAGTAGTCGAGATGGACGCGGCGCAACTTTGTCCCTTTGTGACTTGGGGCACGAACCCGGGAATGGTGGCTCCGGTGACGGGACGGGTGCCTAATCTGGGCAGTTTGAAAGAATCCGATCAACGCGCAACTGAGCTGGCTCTGCAATACATGGGATTGGAACCGGGGAAACGCATCGAAGACATTGGCATCGACCGGGTATTTATTGGATCCTGCACAAACTCACGCATCGAAGATTTGCGTGCGGCTGCGCAGGTGGCAAAGGGATACCACGTGAGCGCGAAGGTGCGAGCGATGGTGGTGCCGGGATCGCAAGCCATCAAACGGGCGGCGGAGCGGGAAGGCCTGCACCGGATTTTTCTGGATGCCGGCTTCGAGTGGCGGGAGTCGGGATGCTCGATGTGCCTGGGTATGAACCCCGATATTTTGCAGCCGGGTGAGCGCTGCGCTTCCACCAGCAACCGGAATTTTGAAGGACGACAGGGTCGCGGTGGGCGCACGCACTTGGTGAGTCCGATGATGGCGGCGGCGGCGGCGATTGCCGGGCACTTCACGGATATTCGCAACTGGAAGTTTCAATAATGGCTTCGACGACGGGAGATACGTGATGAATCCGTTTCGTATACATAAAGGACGCGTGGCTCCGCTGGACCGCATTAACGTGGACACCGACCAGATCATTCCCAAGCAATTTCTGAAGCGGATTGAGCGCACGGGCTTTGGCCAATTTTTGTTTTACGACTGGCGCTTTGCCGCCGATGGAAAAAAGAATGCTGGTTTTATTCTGGATGAGCCGCGTTACGCAGGCGCAAGCATTCTGGTTGCGGGGAAGAATTTCGGATGCGGCTCTTCGCGCGAGCATGCGGTGTGGGCGCTCACGGACTTCGGATTCCGCGCCGTGATTTCGGCATCTTTCGCTGACATCTTTGCCAACAACAGCACGAAGAACGGTTTCCTTACCGTGCGCCTGAGCGAGAGTGAAGTCGCGGAGTTGATGAAGCGTGCGGGCGAGAGGAACGAGTATCAGCTCACCATCGATTTGGAGCAATGCGAGGTGCGCGACGATCAGGGCTTTCGTGCCAAGTTTCCCATTGATGAATTCGTGCGCCATTGTCTGCTCAACGGCCTCGATGACATTGGGCTCACATTGCAGCACGAGGCGGAGATTACCGCCTACGAGGCGCTCCATCCGGCGCCGGCAACTGTGGAAGCGCTTCGAGCGTAAACATTCGGTCAAAGCTAGTAAAGAATTGTAAAAACCGGCGACTCGCGCTTGACCTACCACGGCGCCACGGTTGATGCTGGTTTTGTAAGGTTTTAGCATTACAGCTGCGTTTGGTTCCTATCCCTGAGCCTCCAGTGGCAGGACCTGGCGTAAAGACGATTTTCTCCTTCTTTCTGTGTGGGGTTTCGCAACCGACTCGAAATGCATACGTCTAATGAATGGCAGGTCCAACGCCGATCTTGTAAACAGTCGCAACAGGTTAATGCCTTGAACATGATCGCTTCAATTTTTGCTCGAGAAAAAACACTTCGCGCCAGCCGCCGTCAGTTTCACGTGTTTTTGGCAGTTGCGGTGAGTTTGCTTTGCGCAGTTCTTTCCAGCTGTTCCAGCGGTGACGCCAGCCAGAAGAAGGCGCAAGCCGCGGGTCCGCGCGCGGTCTCCGTTGCCGTCGCCACAGTGCAAAAGCAGGATGTGCCGGTTTATCAGGTTGGCTTGGGATCGGTCACCGCATTTTATACGGCGAATATCAAGAGCCGCGTCGACGGCCAGATCATGCGCGTCAACTTTCAGGAAGGTCAGATCGTCAAAGAAGGCGATTTGCTGATCCTGATCGACCCGCGTCCCTATCAGGTGCAACTGGAGCAGATGCAGGCGCAGTTGTTCAAAGATCAAGCTACGCTGCGCGATGCGAAGCTCAACCTGGACCGCTATACCACGCTGATTCCATCCGGAAGCATCGCACAGCAACAGGTGGACACGCAGAAATCGTTGGTGGATCAGCTCGACGGCCAAGTGCGCACCGATCAAGCGCAGATCGATAACGCAAAACTGCAGATCGTCTATTGCAACATCACAGCGCCGTTCACAGGCCGCGTTGGCTTGCGGCAAGTTGATCCGGGGAACATCGTGCATGCGGCTGACACCAATCCCATGCTGATTCTCACGCAATTGCAGCCGATTGCGGTGATCTTCACTCTGCCAGAAGATGAATTGCCGACAGTGGCGTTGCACATGAAGAATTCAACTCTGGCGGTCGAGGCTTACAGCCGCGACAATGTGACCAAGCTGGGGACGGGCAAACTGCAGACGATCGACAACCAGATCGATCCGACGACGGGAACAGCCAAGCTGAAAGCTGTCTTCGATAATAAAGACAACCAGCTTTGGCCCAACCAGTTCGTGAACGCAAATCTGCTGCTTGAAACGCGAAGGGGCAGCACTGTGGTGCCTGCAGCAGCGTTGTTGCGTGGTCCGCAGGGAACTTTCGTCTATCTGGTGAAGCCGGATAAAACAGTGGAAGCGCGCCCGGTGACGGTAGCGATCACGCAGGGCAATATCGCGGCGATTAGCAGCGGCCTGAACCCGGGTGACGTAGTCGTCACCGACGGCCAGGACAAACTGCAGACCGGCAGCACGATTGAGCCGCGGAGCGCGACCCCCGGCAACAGTGCAAGCGACGGCAATGCAGCCGCAGCAGGAACTCCAGGTTCATGAGTGTAAGCCCTTCAAAGTTATTTATTCTCCTGCCGGTGGCGACCGTGCTGTTGATGGTGGGCGTGCTGCTGGTCGGGTTGGTCGCGTTCTTGCAGTTGCCGGTCTCTGCCCTACCCGAAGTCGATTACCCGACAATTCAGGTTGTAACTTTTTACCCCGGGGCTGATCCCGACGTGATGGCGTCGTCGGTGACCTCGCCGCTGGAGCGGCAGTTCGGGCAAGTTCCCGGATTGAGCCAAATGACCTCGACGAGTTCGTTTGGCAGTTCGGTGATCACGCTGCAGTTCGGGCTCGACCAGAATATTGACGTGGAAGAACAGCAGGTGCAGGCCGCGGTGAATGCGGCCTCTACGTACCTGCCGGCAGATCTGCCGAACCCTCCGATTTACAACAAGGTCAATCCAGCCGATTCGCCGATTGTTACGCTGGCGATGACGTCGGACTCGCTGGCTTTGTCCAAGGTGGAGGATCTCGCCGATACTGCGCTGGCGCAGAAGATTTCGCAGTTGCCGGGCGTGGGTTTGGTTTCGATCAGCGGCGGACAGAAGCCTGCGGTACGAGTGCAGGTAAATCCGACGGCGCTCGCTTCATACGGGTTGAGTCTTGAAGATGTGCGAACGGCGCTGGCTGCGGCCAATGTGGATCAGGCGAAGGGTGTCATCGACGGCTCGCGGCAGTCTTATACCATCGGCGCCAACGATCAGCTTTTCGCCGCCGAGCAATACAAGCCGATCGTCGTCACTTATCACAACGGCGCGCCAGTGCGGCTCAGTGATGTGGCGAACGTAATCGATGGCACGGAAAACACGCGGCTGGCAGCATGGATGAATGAGACCCCGGCGGTCATCGTTAATATCCAGCGCCAACCCGGGGCGAACATCATCAGCGTGGTCGACCGGATCAAGAAGTTACTGCCGCAGTTGCAGGCTTCGCTGCCGTCGGCGGTGAAGGTGCAGATTCTCACCGATCGGACTGTCACCATACGTGCATCCGTTGCAGACGTTGAATTCGAGCTGGCGCTGACCATCTTGCTGGTGGTCATCGTCATTTTCTTCTTTCTGCGAAATCTGCGGGCTACATTCATTCCCAGCGTCGCGGTTCCGCTATCGATTGTGGGAACGTTTGGCGTGATGTACTTGCTCGGATACAGCCTAAATAATCTGACGCTCATGGCGTTGACGATCTCCACAGGCTTCGTGGTGGATGACGCCATCGTGATGATCGAAAACATCGACCGCTACCTGGAGGCTGGAGACTCGCCGCTGGATGCGGCACTTAAGGGTTCGGGGCAGATTGGATTTACGATCGTCTCACTCACCGTCTCGCTCATTGCGGTGTTGATTCCGCTTCTGTTCATGGGTGACATTGTTCGCCGGCTGTTCCGCGAGTTCGCGGTTACGCTAGCGGTAACCATTCTTGTTTCCGCCGGAGTTTCTCTGAGCTTGACGCCGATGATGTGCGCCAAGCTGCTGAAGCATCGCAAGGAAGGCGAGAAGGGGCGCTTCTACGACGTCACGGAAAATTTTTACAACCGGGTGATTGCGTTTTACGGCCGTACTGTGAAATGGGTGTTGAAACACCAAACCGCGACCCTGTTCGTAACCCTTGGAACCTTGATATTGACGCTGGTTCTATACGTGGTCGTGCCCAAGGGATTTTTCCCCGTGCAGGATACCGGCGTGATTCTGGGAATCTCTGAGGCGCCTGACAATATTTCGTTTGACGCAATGTCGAAACGCCAACAGGAACTGGCGAAGGTAATTCTGAAAGATAAAGATGTAGAGAGCCTGTCCTCTTTCATCGGCGTGGACGGCACGAACACTACTCCCAACAGCGGCCGCATTCAGATCAACTTGAAGCCGCGCGACGAACGTGACACCGACGCTTCTGGGATCATTCGGCGTCTGCAGCCGGAGCTGGCGAAGGTGAACGGGATCGTCCTTTATATGCAGCCGGTGCAGGACTTGACCGTGGAAGATCGGGTGAGCCGCACCCAGTTTCAATATTCTCTGGAAGACGTAGACGCACGGGAGCTAGCGCAATGGACGCCGAAGCTTGTAGACAAACTGCGCGCTTCGCCGGAACTTCGCGATGTTGCCACCGATCAACTGAACGGCGGTCTCAGGACGGATCTCGAAATCGACCGAGACACTGCGTCGCGGATGGGCATTCTTCCTTCAGCTATCGATAACACGCTTTATGACGCCTTTGGGCAGCGCCAGGTTTCGATCATCTTTACTCAGTTGAACCAGTACCACGTCGTGCTGGAAGTGCTGCCCAGCTTCGCGCAGACGCCCGACGCTATGAACGACATGTACGTTCGCCCTGGCAACGCGACGCCGGGTTCCAGCGCACCCAGCGCCAGTACGTCCGTTGTCACTACTAGCGGACCTCCGGTTCCGCTTTCAACCTTTGTGCGGATGCAATCGGAGAACGCGCCTCTTTCCGACAACCACCAGGGACAGTTCCCGGTAGTGACGTTGTCGTTCAACCTTGCTCCGGGAGCTTCGCTGGGCGAGGCGACAAAAGCCATCGAGAAGGCGGAGAAGGAAATTCAACTCCCGCCCAGTATTCACGCCTCATTTCAAGGCACTGCGGCCGCGTTTCAAAATTCGCTTTCCAGCGAGCCGTTCCTGATTCTTGCCGCCATTATCACGGTCTACATTGTGCTCGGAGTTTTGTATGAGAGTTACATTCACCCCATCACGATTCTCTCCACGCTACCTTCGGCCGGCGTGGGCGCGATTCTGGCGTTGCAAATCACGCGCAACGATCTGACGGTGGTGGCGTTGATCGGAATCATTCTGCTGATCGGCATCGTGAAGAAGAACGCCATCATGATGATCGACTTCGCGCTCGAAGCCGAGCGCGAAGAACACAAACCGCCGGAAGAGGCGATTTTTCAAGCGTGCTTGCTGCGCTTCCGCCCGATCATGATGACGACCATGGCGGCGCTGCTTGGTGGATTGCCTCTGGCGCTGGGATCAGGAACGGGCGCGGAGTTGCGGCGGCCGCTCGGCATCACGATTGTGGGCGGCCTCATTCTCAGCCAGATGCTCACGCTCTACACTACGCCGGTGATTTACCTGTGGTTCGACCGGCTGGCGAAGAGATTTGAGAAGTACAAGATTGGCAATACGATTCCGCAGGAAATGCCGGCGGATTAAGCTTGCAGTGAAAAAATGAGTATTTCGGCTCCATTTATCCGGCGTCCGATTGGCACGTCGCTACTGGCGGCGGCAGTGCTGCTGGCCGGGATTCTTGCCTTCAACTACCTGCCGGTTGCTTCGCTGCCTAAGGTAGATTTTCCGGTCATCAGCGTCGGCGCGCAATTGCCGGGAGCCGACCCGCAAACGATGGCTTCCGCAGTGGCCACTCCGCTGGAGCGGCAGTTCGGACGCATCTCCGGCGTAAACCAGATGACATCATCGAGCCAACTAGGTTCGACCGGCATCGCACTGCAGTTTGATCTGAACCGGAACATTGATGCGGCCGCCCGCGATGTGCAGGCGGCAATCAATGCCGCTCGTAGCCAACTCCCCGCCAATCTGCCAAGCAATCCGACCTACCGCAAGATCAATCCCGCGGATGCCCCCATCCTGATTCTTGCGCTCACCTCGGATACGTTTCCGGTGGCGCGTTTGTATGACACTTCCGATTCGATTCTGGCGCAGAAGCTGGCGCAGGTGAATGGGGTGGGCCAGGTGTTCACCTACGGTTCGGCGCCGCCGGCTGTGAGGGTCGAAGTAAACCCGATGCTGCTCAATAAGCTCGGCGTTGGACTCGACACCGTGCGCAATGGTCTTAATCTGGCCAATTCGAACCAAGCCAAGGGCGAAGTCGCAAGCGGCACGACCTCGTGGACTTTCAGCGATAACGACCAGCTCTTTACCGCCGATGAATACCGGCCGCTGATTGTCGCTTACCGCAATGGAGGACCAGTACGGGTATCGGATGTGGCAGATGTGGAAGATTCGGTGGCGGACGTGCACAACCTTGGCCTGGCCAATGGCAAGCCCGGGGTTCTTGTAGTTATTTTCCGGCAGCCCGGCGCGAACGTCATCGAGACGGTGGACCGTGTGCGCGCGCTGATGCCTTATCTTCAGTCCTCGATTTCTCCGGCGATCAAACTGGCAGTTGTCTCGGACCGCACGATTACGGTCCGTGCGTCGGTGAAAGACATTGAATCCACGCTGCTGCTTTCGATCGTGCTGGTGATTCTGGTGGTGTTCGTGTTCCTGAGGACGGTGCGGGCGACGGTAATTCCCAGCATTGCCGTCCCGCTTTCGCTGGTGGGCACCTTCGGCGGCATGTATTTGCTGGACTATAGCCTGGACAACCTGTCGCTCATGGCGCTAGCGATTTCTACTGGATTTGTGGTGGACGACGCCATCGTGGTGCTGGAAAACATCACGCGTTATGTCGAACAGGGGATGGACGCGGTGCAGGCGGCGTTCAAGGGAGCGGCGGAGATTGGTTTTACCGTAGTTTCCATGAGCGTGTCGCTGGTCGCGGT
This sequence comes from uncultured Acidobacteriaceae bacterium, assembly GCA_963838015.1. Taxonomy (GTDB): domain Bacteria; phylum Acidobacteriota; class Terriglobia; order Terriglobales; family Acidobacteriaceae; genus Sulfotelmatobacter. The sequence continues at coordinate 186,403 of CAWIPG010000007.1, forward strand.
GTTCATCCCATTGCTGATGATGGGTGGAATTGTGGGGCGGCTGTTTCGCGAGTTCGCGGTTACTCTAAGCATGGCAATCGGAGTCTCGCTGCTGGTTTCACTCACCACAACACCCACAATGTGCGCCAAATTCCTGAAGCCTCCCGCACACGATGAGCGGCACAATCGCTTCTATCGGGCCAGCGAGTGGTTTTTCGATACGACTCTGGCGACGTACCGGCGCGCGCTCAAATGGGTGCTGGCGCATCAGCCCGTGACCTTGGTCGTGACTATTCTCGTGGCCTGCCTGAGCGTGTACCTCTACATCATCGTGCCCAAGGGCTTCTTCCCGCAGCAGGACACGGGGCGGCTTCAGGGATCGGTACAGGCGGCACAAGACATCTCATTCCACGCCATGAGCGGCAAGATGGAACAGTTCGTGCAAATCATACTGAAGGATCCAGCGGTCGACACGGCAGTCGGGTTCGCGGGCGGAGGCTCGGCGACCAATCAAGGCCGGTTCTTCGTCATGCTGAAGCCACTTCAGCAGCGCGGCCAATGCAAGACCCCCCACTTCTGGAACCCTTGCTACATTAGCGCCGACGAAGTGATCGATCGACTGCGGGGTAAGCTCGCGGTGGTTCCGGGAGCCACGTTGTTTCTGCAAGCGCAGCAGGATCTAAATATTGGCGGGCGCTACGGCCAGGCGCAGTATCAGTACACGATACAAGGCGAGAACTTGAATGAACTTAACAACTGGGGTCCGTTGTTGTTGCAAAAAATGCGCCGACTCCAGGAATTACGCGACGTGAATACAGACCAGCAGGATAAAGGATTGCAGGCACAACTGGTGATCGACCGCGACACCGCCAGCCGGTTGGGCGTTGCTGCGCAGGATATCGACAACGCGCTCTACGATGCCTTCGGCCAGCGGCAAGTTTCCACCATGTACCGTCCGCTGAATCAATACCATGTGGTCATGGAAGTGGCGCCTGGGTTCCAGCAGACTACGGAAGCTCTGCAAAATATTTACTTGCGCTCCAGCAGCGGAGCGCCAATACCGCTGGCGGCATTCACTCACTTCGTCCCCTCGAACATACCGTTGGCCGTGAATCATCAGAGCCAGTTTCCGTCGGTCACAATTTCTTTTAACCTGGCTCCCGGAGTTTCTCTGGGGCAGGCCACGCAAGCCATCGAAAAAGTCCAGAGTTCCATTGGCTTCCCGGCGACGATTCAGGCAAGTTTCCAGGGCACGGCGCAGGCGTTCAAGGATTCGCTCTCGAGCGAACCGGTCCTGATTCTTACCGCTCTGATTACGGTTTACATCGTGTTGGGTATGCTTTATGAGAGCTACATTCACCCCATCACGATTCTCTACGCTGCCTTCGGCCGGCGTGGGTGCGCTGCTTGCGTTGTTGCTAACGCACAACGAACTGAATGTGATTGGGACGATTGGCATTATCCTGCTGATCGGGCTGGTAAAGAAGAACGCGATCATGATGATCGATGTGGCGCTCGAAGTGGAGCGGACGCAAGGCAAGAAGCCCGTCGATGCAATTTATGAAGCCTGCCTGCTGCGCTTCCGACCCATCATCATGACGACGATGGCGGCTCTGTTAGGCGGGCTGCCATTAGCGCTCGGGAGGGGAACCGGATCGGAATTGCACCGTCCTCTCGGCATTACGATTGTTGGCGGGCTGATCGTCAGCCAGGCGCTCACTTTGTTCACCACGCCTGTCGTTTATGTTTATCTCGATCGCGTGCGGCTGTTCTTGCGCGGTGGAGAAACCACTCCTGCGCTGGGAGATTCTTCCGGTGCGGTTACGCCCAGCCCTGCTCACTAAGTTAGCGCTCTTTCTTGGACGTGCAAAGTAAGCGGCGGTTGTTTGTCGCTATCGCTGCGACGGGCGCGTAATCACGCTGATGGCTTGCTGCGAACCGGAGTTCTCGCGACGAACCTGTTCGACCGCACCTTTTTCCATGTGAGCTTGTTGAGATGAGGATGGCGGCATCGAAAAGGATACGCCGTCATTTACCTGAGCGCAGTCCATGCGCAGCGTGCCGTTGTCGTTGAACACCAAGCCATAGAAGCGAAGCGTATTGCCGGCAGCGAGCGCCTGCGTGTTGAGCATCTGAGTGTTGCTATCGACGTACACTTCAACCTGGCTGGGATTATTTTCCACGTTCGTTTGGACAGGCTGTACGGCGAGCGCCGGAAATAGATCATAGGGCGCGAGGGAAATCGTATAAATAGTGAAGCTGCCGCTTTGCGACGATGCGGTAACGGTGCCGTTGATGGTTTGCGGCATGAGGGTCATCGTGGTGACGGCCGGGTAGGGCCCGTTAAAAGGCAAAGTCGTCGTTGAAATATACACCTCTTGGCCCGGAACCATATTTGAGCCATTGAAGCTGGGCACGAACGGCAAGCTTCTCAGGTTTTTAAGCTGGCCGGAGATCTGAAAGTCCGCACTGCTGTAGTTAAACGGTGCACCCTCGCCGGTTGGAAAGCCGGGCAGGCCAGGGCCCTGCATCTCGCGAGCATGCATGAAAAATGCGGACACCGAAGGGGTCACTTCCATGAGAGGGCCGCGAAATACGTATACGGCAGAGGGATCCTCCACCGCAATCCGCGTCGCCAGCAGAGAACCATCGGATTGGATCGCGCCATCCATATTCACGAACGCGCCCACCGCCAGGGCGGAAAGACCGCTTATCCCTTGATACATCGTGTTGCTGTTGCACTGAACAGAAATCGGCAGCCCTGTCAGCGCTGGCACGTAGTTGGGTATCGACAAAGTAAGGGTGTTGCCGCCCGAGTTGACTGCTGTGACTTCTCCGTCGATCCCCATCACTTTGCCATTGGCTGAATTCGTCGGTGATGCGGCCAGAGGGAGCGGCGTAAGGTTGAAGGTCGGTGTGGCGGAAAAGCCGGAGAATCCGTCGACGTTCACGCAGTCCCCTATTGTTGCCGACTGCGATACCAGCAGGTCGAGCGAGAGGGCGATGCTTGTGCCGGTGACGGTGAGAGGCGATGGGAAGTTCACTGTCGCCGTAGGAGGGAAGAGGCTGTAAGTGGCTGAGCTCAGGGTCTGTTCTCCCTCGTATTGACCAAGGGCGATGCAAACAAATGCGCCGCTGCCGATCGTCACGGTTGCACCTGTATAGGTGTCCTGCGGGATCGTCGCAGTCAGCAGCGGTTGAGGCGTGCCGTTCAGATGCATGAATTCGGCGTCCAGTGGTGGACCTGACGTAGGCATCGACATCAGAGTGACCGTCTTGCCCGCTTGGCTGGTCAAGGTTATGTTTTGAAAACCGAGATCGAATTCCGCTAGCTGGTCGTTGGCCATGCTGGACACTACGACCGTTACCGCAGTACTCCCAGTCAGAGGCGGCGTTTTCGCCATGCTGCCGCTCGCACCACAACCGGTGGAAATAGCTGCTGCAAGAATCACTACTAAGAGGGTGGCAAACACGAGGGGAGACGAAGAAGCCAAGCGCATACAACACCTCGGGCCGGCACTCCAGGTCAGAGCCTATTCAGGTCGACCTGCCTGCGGGCCAGATTCAGACGCAAGCTAAACGTGCAGAGTATAGCGCAGAAATTGCCAGCGAATCCGAAGATTTGTAGTGTTTCGGTAAAGCTTCGTCACCATTTGGCTTGAGCAAAGCCCGGAGAATCAGTATAATCTAACTAACTGGTTAATTAAGTCATGAGCCACTCGCTTCAAAATCACACTCGCATGGGTTCTCGCGGGCAACCGGAGGAAAGCCGCGCTGCTATCCTGCAGGCTGCTGCGAAGGAATTTGCCGAGCTCGGTATTGCCGGAGCCCGCACCGACGCCATTGCCCGTGAGGCGCGGGTGAACAAGGCCCTGCTCTATTACTACTTCAAGGATAAGGAAACGCTCTACGGCGAAGTGCTCGACCACGCATTTTCCGGCATGAAGGCCAAGGTCTTCCGTGTGCTCGATAGCGACTTGCCCCCGCGGGAAAAAATCATGGCCTATGTGGGCGAGTACTTCGATTTTATCGCCTCAAACCCTATCTACCCCAAGCTGATGCAGCGCGAGATGATGCGGGCGAAGGAAGGCAATTCGGTTCACATTGATCGGCTGATCAAGACCTACTTTAAGCCGATCTACCAGCGGGTGGGAGGTCTTCTGCGCCAGGGAATTGCAGACGGCGAATTCCGCAAGGTCGACCCGGTGCACTTTATTCCTTCGATGATCGCAATGATCGTTTTTTATTTCAGCAGCGCTCCGGTGATGCGGCGAATCGTGCGCTTCGATCCGCTGTCACCGCGGCGCATTGCCCAGCGGCGGGCAGCGGTACTGGATTTTATTTCTGCGGCGCTGTTTCAGCCCACTGCAAGCGCAGGCCCTGCAGTTCGCAAATCAGGAGTACGCAAATGAGTGCTCGTAACCGGTTCTTTATCCTTATTGGCATCATCACCGTGGCGGCCGCGATTTATTACGCATTCTCCACCAATCATTCCAAGGACTTGGTGTTGATCGGCACCGTCGATTCCAACCAGGTGATCGTTAGCGCGCAGGTGGAAGGCCGCATCCAGAAGTTGCTGGTGGATGAAGGCACGCCGGTGAAAGCGGGCGATCTGATTGCGGTGCTCGATCCCTCCGAGTTGCAGACGCAGGAAGCCGCGGCGGCGGCAAACATCGCGAGCATGCAGAACAAAGTTTCCGAGATGGAGCACACTGAGCAATCGACTTCAGGCTCGACTTCGAGCGACGTCGCGAACGCACGAGCCAAGGTGGATTCAGCGAAAGCACAGCTCCTGCAAGCGAAGGCTGCTCTCGACCGCACCGCGAGCGACAGTCGGCGCATGATCGAATTGGCGAAGGCGGGAGTTCAGTCGGACCAGGATCGTGTGCAAGCTGAAACCAATTTACAGGCGGCGCAAGCGACAGTGCAGGCTCAGCAGGAATTGGTGAAGGCGGCGGAAGCGGACTTGGTTTCCGCCATAGCCCGCACGCAGCAAGCCAATGCCGCGAAAAGCACGGTACAGTCGACAGAGGCTGATCTGAAGAACGCGATCGCGCAGAAGAATCAGGCCGCAGTGCGCTTAGGCTACGCAAATGTTTACGCGCCGGTGAGCGGCACGGTTTCGGTGCGCGCCGCGCGGCAGGGAGAAGTGGTGAACATAGGCGCACCCATCGTGACCATTGTCGATTTAAGTGACACCTGGGCGCGGGCAGCGATTCCGGAGACTTACGCGGATCACATCGGTTATGGCGATGTGCTGCGCGTTCGTATGCCTGGCGGAATGGTCACGAGCGGCAAAGTGTTTTTCAAAGGTGTGGAAGGCGATTTCGCAACTCAACGCGACGTCAGTCGAATGAAGCGAGATATAAAGACGATCGTTCTAAAAGTGCGCTTGGATAATCCGAAGGGTGCGTTTGTTCCGGGAATGACAGCCGAAGTGCTGGTTTCGCCCGCGCAGTTGAAAGGCGAGAGCAGTCCGCAAAGCGCGGCGGCAGCGGGGCAGCAATAATGGCGGACGTAATTGCAAAAGCGAACGGCGGCGTTTCTTCATCAACTGCGTCCGAAGAATCTTACGCCATCGAAGTTGATCACATCGTCAAGAAGTACGGCGACTTCACAGCCGTCGACGATGTGTCGTTCAACGTGAAAGAAGGCGAAATCTTCGGTCTGCTCGGGCCGAACGGTGCGGGCAAGTCAACGCTGATACGCATGATGACCACGCTGATTCCAATCACCGCCGGGACAGCGCATATTGCCGGGCACGATGTTGCCAAAGATCCGAATGCGGTGCGGCGAACCATCGGCGTGATCCCGCAGGCGCTCACTAGCGATCTTGACCTCACCGTGGAAGAGAATCTGAACATCTACGCCAAGCTCTACGATGTGCCCACGAAAGAACGACATCGTTCAATCGATGAGCTTCTGGGGCTGGTTGACCTGACCAAGTGGCGCGGCGCGCAGACGAAAACTCTCTCTGGTGGCATGCGCCGGCGATTAGAGATCGCGCGTGGGTTGGTACATCATCCGAGAATTTTTTTTCTCGACGAGCCCACCACCGGGCTGGATCCGGTTTCGCGCGTGGCTGTGTGGGAGATGCTCGGCAATATCAAAAGCCAGCGGCAGCTCACTATTCTGATCACCACACACTACATGGATGAAGCTGACCGGTTGTGTGATCGCATTGCGATTGTCGACCACGGTAAGCTCGTCGCCCTCGACACGCCGATGGCGTTGAAATCGAGTGTGCCGGGATCGAACGTAATTGAAGTGCAGTTCGAGAATCCTCCCGACGATTGGGAGCAGCGTCTACGCACGCTCGATGATGTTACGTCCGTGCAGCGTGAGGGAGCAGGAATGTTTCGTGTACTCACCGGCAGCGGTTCGCGGACAACGACTGAGCTCGTCGAAATGGCTGTGGAGGCTAAAGTTGCGCTGAAGACTCTTTCGGTGCAGAACACCACGCTGGATGATGTCTTCGTGCATTACACCGGAAGACAACTACGCGACGAACTGCAGAAGGCCTACGCCTTCACCATGCCGCAGCGGCCGGGGTTGCAGCCGTGAACCACCCGAGGGCGAAGCTATGAACCGGATGATGGCAATTGTCGAGCGCGAAATGCGCAAGTTCTTTCGGTCGCCGGCGCTGATGATGGCGTCGATGATCATGCCCTTGGTTCAGCTGATTATTCTGGGCAACGCGTTTGGAGGCAAGATCCGCGACGCCCGCGTCGCGATTGTCGACCAGGATGGCGGGACGCAGGCGCTCAAGATTCGCGAAGCCTTCGATTCCGTGCGCGCCAACATTCGCACCTTCGTGCCGATTTATTACGATAACGAAAAGCAGGCAGTAGAAGACGTTCGCAACGGGAAGCTCGAAGGCGCAGTAATCATTCCGCCGCAGTTCTCGCGGCGGGTTTACGAAGAGAACCATCCGCAGGTCGCCCTGGTCGTCGATAACAGCGACAACTTCATGAGTTCCGCGGTTGAGTCGGAAATGGATGACCTGGTCAATTCGCTGAACCAGCCCACGGTCGAGCCGCGTATTCTGCAGCAGACTGCCCTCAGCATTGTCGAACTCTATCCTTACATCGAGTACATGAAATATCTGCTGCCTGGCTCGCTCACGCTGGCCATGTTTGTGTCGGTGATGATCGGCGGCGGCATGTTGTACATCGATGACAAGGCGCGCGGCGTGCACGAAGGTTATCTGGTCACGCCCATCACCAAGCTCGAACTGGTGCTCGGCCTCAACCTGGCAGGTGCAATCAAAGCGGTGATGACAGGCATAATTATTTGCGTGATCGGTGCGCTGATCGCGGGTGTGAGTACGATTTTCAATCCGGTCACGATGCTGGGTTTGCTGATAATGATCGTACTGACTTCTCTGGGTTTCAACACCATGATGTTTCTGCTGATGGTGCGCATCGACGATCCGCTGGTGCCGCGAGCCATGTTCGGCATTCTAAACACGCTGCTGTTCTTTCCCAGCGGTGCGATTTATCCGATTCAGGCATTTCCGCCGTGGTTGAAGGCAATAGCCAAAGTTGACCCGTTCAGCTATGCCGTGGATGGTTTCAAGTGTTTGCTCCTGAAAGAGACATCCTTGGCGGCTGTTGGCGGCGACATGCTGTATCTGACGATCTTTGCGGCGATTACGCTCGCGATCGCGATTCCGCTGTTCAAGAGAACTTTGTAGGAATCGGGTGATCTGGCGATCCGGTCTTGATTTTATTCCGGGAACTTTTGACTTACCCGCTGCGTCCGTTATTCTAGAGAGTCATGACCCTACTGGACCCGAAAGAGTACCATCCTGAAAAAGAGCGGAAGCGGCGCATCCGCATTATTTCGATCATCGTGTTTATTCTGGTGCTGGCTTTTGTGGGTTGGTGGAATCGCTTCTGGCCGGAAGAACACATCGCCGGCAAATTCTTTTCTTCGCTGCAGAAGCAGGATTTCGAGACGGCTTACGGCATTTACTACCACGACCCCGCATGGAAGCAGCATCCGCAGAATCACGCACAGTATCCCTTCAACGAATTTTGGCAGGATTGGGGCCCGGGCGGGCAGTGGGGCGTGGTCAAGACTTATAAGATCTTCGGCGCCAGTAATTGTCCCGGCGGCGGGACGGGCGTAGTTGTCGATCTGGTCGTGAACGATCGCGCGCAGCATGCGCAGTTGTATGTCGACAAATCGGATAAGACGATCAGCTCGCCGCCTTGTGATCTGGAATTTCGCTAGAGCCGGGTTCGAGTTGCTCGATCGCCTTGATCAGGGACGCTTCATCACCAACATTCAGGCAGGTCTTTGATCGATCAATCTGCCGCATAAGCCCGCACAAAACTTTTCCTGGTCCGATCTCGATGAAGGTCTGCACGCCCTGCGCGATCAGCAGGCGCATACTCTGCTCCCATTTCACCGAACCTGTCACCTGCGCGACCAGCGTGGCGCGAGCTCGCAGCTCGTCGCTGACCAGTGAGGCTTCCACATTGCACACGACTGGATACACTGGCTTCTGCATCTTCAGTTTGTTCAAATCCGCTTCCAGACGGTCTTGTGCGGGCTTCATCAACGAACAGTGGAAGGGCGCGCTCACGGGCAGCAACTTCGCGCGTTTCGCTCCACGTTCGTCGGCCAGCTTCGCTCCTCGTTCTACTGCCGCCGTGTTGCCAGAAATCACAATCTGTTCAGGCGAATTGATATTGGCAGGAGAACAAACTTCGCCTTGCGCGGCTTCCTCGCAGACGGCAGCAACTTTTTCCAGGTCCATGCCGAGGATCGCCGCCATCGTTCCAACGCCCACCGGGACGGCCTCTTGCATATACTTGCCGCGATTGCGCACAGTGCACACGGCGTCGGCAAAACTCATCGTGCCCGAAGCTACGTGCGCCGAATACTCACCCAGGCTGTGGCCTGCAACAAAACTCGGCTTGGAAATACGGCCTTCAAGAACCCTCAAAGCCGCAATCGATGCGGTGAGGATTGCTGGCTGAGTGATCTCGGTCAGACGCAGTTGATCTTCGGGGCCTTCGAAACACACTTGCGATAATTTGTAGCCCAGCGCTTCGTCGGCTTCTTCAAATGTTTGCCGCGCGATGGGATACTTCTCGGCGAGATCCTTGCCCATGCACACGGCCTGCGAACCCTGGCCGGGGAAAATGAATGCGAGGTTGGGTGCGTTTGTTGATTCCGTCATGATTTTCGAAAGTTAGTGTACCGGGACGGCTGCCGTCTCTGCTACTGCCGGCCGAAGCGCGGCTAGTCCCTGCTCGATTGATTGATTGATGCGCCGCTCGGCAAACTCCGCCGCCACGCGCACTGCATTCTTGATCGCGTTCGCATTGGAGGAGCCGTGCGTAATGATGCACGCTCCCTTCAATCCTAACAGCGGAGCGCCGCCATATTCGGTATGGTCGATGCGCTTCTTGAAATCGGCGAATGCGCTGCGCGAAAGCATAGCGCCGACCTGGCTGGTGATTGTAGCCTTCAACGACTCTTTCAGAACCGTGCGTACGAGATTCGCCACACCTTCGGAAATCTTCAGCGCAACATTCCCGACAAACCCATCGGCCACAATCACATCAGCGTGGCCGTTGAACAGGTCGCGGCCTTCCACGTTGCCTACAAAATTCAGAGGCAGCCGCTTCAATAGCTGAAACGATTCGCGGGTCAACTCGTTGCCTTTGGTTTCTTCCTCGCCGATGGAAAGTAATCCTACGCGCGGTCTTTTCCCGGCTGAAAAATTGGAGCGGGGCATGGTGTTCCCGAACATCGAGCGGAAGTAAATCTCACCCATCACGGCAAACTGTTCGAGATTATGCGGCTTGCAATCTACGTTCGCGCCCACGTCCAGCAAAATTGCAGCGGTGCCGGGTGCGGTTGGAAAAACCGCAGCCAGCGCCGGACGATCCACGCCGTGCAGCGCACCCAACACCATCTTGGCCGTCGCCATGGCGGCGCCGGTATTGCCGGCCGTGACAAAGCCAGCCGCGCGCCCTTCGCGAACCAGCCGCAGTCCCACGCGCATGGAGGAGTCGCGCTTGGCGCGTACGGCCTGCACGGCCTTATCTTCCATGGTGATGACCTGGCTGGCGTGAACCACTTCGATGGGCAGACGCAATGCTGCGGGGTGGCGTTCCAATTCCGCTTTGACCGTTGCTTCCGGACCAATGAGGAGTACGTGCACGCCATAATTGCGCGCAGCATGGATCGCGCCTTCGATTTCAGGCTTGGGAGCCCGGTCCGAACCCATCGCATCCAGCGCGATCACGCTAGGCATGGTGACAGCGAGTTAGCTGGCTTCCTCTACTGCAAGCACTTCGCGGCCTTTATAGTAGCCGCACTTGGCGCAGGCGCGATGCGGCATCTTCTTCTCGTGGCAGTTTGGACACTCCGACAGCGAGTGGCTCTTCAGCGCGTCGTGCGCCCGCCGGGTGGAAGTGCGCTTCTGCGAATGTCGTCGTTTTGGATTTGGCATGGTGTATGAATTCCTCTCGCCGAGGCGCTTAGTTAGCCTCGCGTTAATCTCTGAATGTCTCAAGTCTTAGTGCGCCAGCTTGCTGCGGATTTCCTTCAGCGCCGCCCAACGCGGTTCTTCCCGCGTTACTTCGCACGAACACTTTTCCTGATTTAAATTCGTGCCGCAGTGCGGACAAAGCCCCTTGCAATCCTCACGGCACGTCAGCTTCAAAGGGACAGCCAGCAGGATCTGCTCGCGCACAACATCCTCGAGCAAAAGCCCTTCGCCTTCATAATAGCTGATCTCGGCCTCCGCGTCGGTCACCGAGATTTCGTCGCGTCCGGCATCCGAACCCTGAGGACGGTATAACAAATCGAACTCGCGCTTCACATCCTGCTTAATCGGTTCCAGACACCGCGCGCAGTTCGATTCCAGGCTGGTCGTAAGCCGGCCCTTCACGCGTATATCTTGTATGATCTTGTGCTTGCCGTGGTGCTCTTCGACCAGATCCGCCCGCCCGCTGCTTTCAATCGGAGAGATCTGCCGGTAATCCGATCCCAGGTCGATCATGCCCGGTTCGAACCTCTCCGCAAACTCCACGGGATGAAGTTCTAACTCTTTGATCTCGAAGAACATCGGAAACCTCCGCGCCCCGTTCCATCGCCGCCCCAGGCCGCGGAAGCACGCCAGAAGGCGCAAGTACCGCAAGGAGCAACTTTAAGAATAAAGGCTGGGAGAAAGCAGTGTCAAGGCGCGATAAACTAGTTGGCAGAGGCGATATCGCGGTGGAAAACACAGCGCCCACTTCGGAAGAGTTGCGAGCACGCCGAGAATTCTGCGAGCGAATGGCGCATCTCGGCGCTCGTATGTCGGATAGCCCCGGTCCGTTTCCTACCGCTGAAGATATGATCCGCGAGGATAGGGATCGTTGACGGAAAACGAAAATAGCTGGTTTCAAAGCTATGGCAATGTAGTGGCACTCGCCGTCACGCTGCTCGGCTTCCTGGCGCGGCTTTGGACAGCTTCTGGAACCTTTCTCAATCCCGATGAGGCGTTGCATTTCCGGCTGGCGAACCAGGTTTCGCTGGCTCTCGCCTACAAGCAAAGCCTCACTGCGGCTCATCCTCCGCTTCTCATTCTCCTGCTTTATTTCTGGCGTGCGCTCGGTACTTCGGAGCTTTGGCTGCGCATGCCCTCAGTGCTCGCAGGCACGGTTTTCTGTTGGATGTTTTACAAATGGCTCAGCAAAACTGCCGGCAGCGTTGCAGGTTTCAGCGGACTGCTTTTCGTCGCGTTTCTTCCGCCCATCATCCTCATTTCAGCGGAAATTCGGCAGTATGCCTTGATGCTCGCATTCCTCGCCAGCGCTTTGTATCTCATGGATGAAGCGTTCACGGAAAACTCTGCCGGCAAGATGGCAGCCTTTTCTTTGTGTCTCTACCTAGCCATGCTGTTTCATTATTCAGCGTTTCTGTTTGCCGCGGCGCTCGGCATTCATGCCTTGCTGAAAATTTTCTCAGAGCGCCCGCCCGTTTGCTTAGTGGCGATATGGGCAGCGGGGCAGGTTGGCGGTGTGGCGCTCGCGGGTTTTCTTTACGAGACGCAGCTTTCGAAGCTGGGCGTGGGCGAATCACGAACGGTCTTCGAAGGCTGGATGAGCGAGTACTACCTGCACCGCTCCTACTTCGATTCCGCGCACGACAACGCTTTCAAATTCTTAGTCGGCCACACCTTTGGAGTCTTTCAATATTTCTTTGGACAGCTCGCCGTGGGCGATGTGATCGGCCTGGTTTTTCTGATAGGAGTAGGGCTGCTTCTGCGCGGGATGGGCTTCACGCAGGATCGAAGTTCGTCGCGCCGCCTGGGAATATTTCTGCTGCTGCCGTTTGTGATTGCCGGAGGCGTCAGTCTGGCGCATGTTTATCCTTACGGGGGCACGCGACATGTGGCATTTCTGATTATTCCCGGCGTGGCCGGAGTCAGCCTTGCGATAGCGCGGTTCGCGGAAAATCGATGGACGCGCGGACTTGCTATTACAGGCATCGTTCTTGTGGCCTGCATCGCCTTTGGTAAACCGCGTCCGCCTCGCATGGACCGCGCCGACCAAAGCCGCGCCAACATGGACAAGGCGATCGAGTTTATACAGCAGAAGATGAGCCCCTCCGAGATCATCTTTACCGATTACCAGACCGATCTGATTCTGGGTCACTACTTGTGTCAGCAGCATCCAATTTCTCTCGATATTGCTCCTGCCACCTTCGAACAATTTTCCTGCGACAGCCACCGGGTCGTTTCCACCGACTACAAATCGGAATGGATGTTATGGGCGAATAATTTTCCTCGGCATTGGCAGCAGCTCGTGGAGGCCTACTCTCTCAAGCCCGGTGACACTGTTTGGGTTTTTCAATCCGGATGGGGAATCGGTCTGCCGGAAGATTTGCGGAAGAGTTTCGTGGAGTTTCACGATCTGCACTTTGAATCGTTCGGCGACAACATCAAAATCTTTAAGATGACTGTAGGCCAGCCGATGCCTGCAGTTGTTCAGTAGGCGCTCACACCTCTTCCTGCTCACTCACGCGCCGTTTTTCAACTCAAAATCGGCAACGCACGAATTCTCTTCTTCGTTGCCGCATAAATTGCACCGCACAATGCTGGTGCCAGCGGGGGCACGGACGGCTCTCCAATTCCCGTCGGCGACTCCGTACTCGGCACCGCGTATACCTCCACCACTGGAGCCTCATCCATTCGCAGCGGCGCATAGTCGTCGAAATTCCCCTGCACCACGCGGCCTTTCTCGATCGTGATCTTGGCTCGCAGCGCATTCGTTAAGGCATAAACCACACCGCCAGGAATCTGCTGCTCAACGATGCTCGGGTTCACAACCTGCCCGCAATCGACCGCCGCGACCACACGATGCACTCGCGGCACGTCGTCCTCCATGCTGATTTCCACCACCTCCGCCACGTAGGAAGAAAAACATCCGAAACATGCGATGCCGCGGAAACGTCCGGCAGGCAAAGGATTCTTCCATCCTGCCTTGTCAGCCGCCAGTTGCAGCGCGCCGCGCATCCTCGACGTGCGCCACGTGGCCGTAAAATATTGGATGTCCTGATCCTTCGCGAGCATGTGCAGCCGGTACTCCAGCGGATCTTTCCCCGCCGCCGCGGCCAGTTCATCGATGAAACTTTCGCTGGCAAACCCCGCCTGCAGCGCATACACCGACCGCATCCAGCCCAGCGGCACCGGGGTTTCGGCGAGCACATATTCCAGCGAAACATTAGGCAATCCATAAACGAAAGCGGCTTCATCCGGCAGATCGGGATCGATGCCTTTCGGCCCCGGTTGCCCCTTTTGGCCGCTGATCGACGGCGCAATAATCCGATGAGTGAATGCCACCGGCCAGCCCGCTCCATCCAGTACCGCGCTCAACTGATGCAGACTAGCCGGGCGGTAGGTTGAAAATCGCATATCATCTTCGCGCGTCCAGATCACTTTCACGGGTGCCTGCACCGCTTTCGATACCAGTGCCGCTTCCACCGCGTAGTCGTGCTCAAGCCTTCGCCCGAAACCTCCGCCCATCAGCGTGACATTCACCTTTACCCGGTCCGGGTCGAGCCCAACGGCTTGCGCAACCGAATCGCGGCAATCCTGCGGCACCTGCGTCGGAGCCCACAACTCGCACGCCGTTCCAGAAAAATTTGCCGTGCAGTTTCCCGGCTCCATGGGAGCGTGCGCCATGAACGGCAATTGATATTCCGCAGAAATCCGCCTGCCTGTGGCCTTGGCCACATCGCCCACGGAATACAAACTCACGCCTTTCTTCTTCGCCGCCTGCTTCAGAGCTTCCGTTACAGCAGCGGTGTTCAAGTCTTTATTCGGACCATCGTCCCAATTGACATTCAGCACGCGCCGGCCTTCCATTGCGCCCCAAACGCTGTCAGCCACCACCGCCACGGCTGCGTCGCTGATCTTGCCCACGTAACTCACGCCAGCAATCTTCTTCGACTCGTGATCGTCAAAACTCGATACCTTCCCGCCGATCGTAGGACACCGCGACAGCACTGCATACTTCATTCCCGGCATACGGAAGTCGATGCCGAATGTAGCTTCGCCTCTTACTTTTGACGGAGTATCTACTCGCGCCAATCGCTGACCGACGATCTTGTAGTCTTTGCTCTGCTTCAACGGCACATCGGTCGGAATCGGCATAGTGGAAGCCTTCTCCGCGAGATCGCCGTAGCTGAGCTGACGTTTGGATGCGCCATGCAAAATGTTCCCTTGCTGTGCCATGCACGCCGAGCGTGGCACGCCCCACGTCAGAGCGGCCGCCGAAATCAGCATCTCTCGCGCCGCCGCTCCCGCTTTGCGCATCGGGTCCCACGTCGTCCGTACGCTCGCGCTGCCGCCCGTGGTTTGGTCGCCGTAGAGCGTGCTCGCACCCGCCTGCTCGATCTCAATCTGTTTCCAGTCGGCCTCCAGTTCCTCGGCGAGAATCATGGGCAGCGCTGTGCGTACGCCCTGTCCCATCTCCGAGCGCGCCACCACAATTGTGATCTTGTTATCCGGCGTGATGCGCAAATAAGCGTTCGGTGAGAAGACCTTCTCGCTCGCGCCACGATGCGGCAGGTAGAAGCCCACCACCAGCCCTGCTCCTGCAGCCACTCCCGCAGCCACGAACTCCCGCCGAGTCAGCGGGCTCATCGCGCACCTCCTGCGGCGACTGGGCCCGACCCGGCGGCCCGATGGATCGCTTTGCGAATCCGTTCATACGTACCACAGCGGCACAGGTTGCCGTTCATCGCCTGTGTAATTTGCTCATCGCTCGGATTCGGTGTCTTCGTAAGCAGAGCCGCCGCTGTCATAATCTGCCCCGTCTGGCAGTAACCGCACTGCGGAACTTCTTCGGCAATCCACGCCTGCTGCAACGCGTGCAGCCCGTTCGCGCCCAAGCCTTCAATTGTCGTGATGCTTTTCCCCGTAATCTGCGAGACTGGAGTGGAGCACGACCGTACCGGCGATCCTTCCACGTGCACCGTGCAAGCCCCGCAGAGCCCGGCGCCGCAGCCAAATTTCGTTCCTGTAAG
This sequence comes from uncultured Acidobacteriaceae bacterium, assembly GCA_963838015.1. Lineage (GTDB taxonomy): Bacteria > Acidobacteriota > Terriglobia > Terriglobales > Acidobacteriaceae > Sulfotelmatobacter. Next base: position 201,922 of record CAWIPG010000007.1, read on the forward strand.
TTTGAGCGTATCTCGCAAAACCCAGAGCAGAGGAGTCTCCGGCGGAACGTTTACTTTTTTTTCGCTGCCATTTACCCGCAGTGTGAATTCGGCCATATGTTTCCAGAAACGAAAATATCACCTGGGTCACCATCTTACTGAGCCCGCTGAAAAAGTGGAATGAGTTTTTGCCTGAGGCGATCTAAGCTAAAGTTTTTCACGCCCCATGCCGATAAGAAACGCAGATCTTCTCAAGTTGGCGACTGGACCGGGTTGAGTGCCATCGCATTTCGCGAATGCATCAAGTGCAATTGGTAGGAGAAAAGAAGTTGCAATCTCAGGATCCACAGAATCAGTCGGCGACCAGCCGCGCGCGAGGCGCCGTGGATGCGCGCCGCGAACCCCGATTCAGAATTGACGTTGAGATCAGAGTCAATTCCCGCACCTGCGGTTTGCTGACGGGCCAAACCGTGGATATCAGTCTCTCCGGAATTTCGGCGATGCTTAAAATTGAGGTTCCGCTGGGAGAAGTTGTGGAGTTGGACTTTACTCTGCCTTTCGGCACCGTGACAACCTATGCCATGGTTCGCCAAAGGAGTGCTTTTCGCTACGGCTTCCAGTTTGTTGAGTCAATCATCGCACATCACATCATTCGAGCCACCTGCCGCTATCTTGCTGGTGCGAAACCCGCGAGAGGCGATCATTAAGATTTTCGAAATGCACCTGAGCTAGCGTCCGATGTGCTGACTAATTCCTTCCCGTACTCGCTCCCCAATTTCCACAGCAAACGCCTGAAACGCCGGAATCTCGAACAGGCGCAATCCAATTTCTTCCTGCGGCGGATTCTGTGCATGCACCGCGCTTGCCCCCTCCCGCAGGGCCGTGCGCAGCTTCTCCGCCGTCGCGGTGTCGAAGCTCTCCGAGACGATCACGCTGTTATCCTCCCAATGCTCCACGATCACCGGACCCTCCTCGGTAGTAATCTGTGCGATCGAGACCGGGCAGTTCGCTCCCGAACAGGCTTCTACCGTCTGCACGGTCGCGCTGCGATAGCGTTGCGAGACTGCGTCCGCATAGAAGTGCGCGAAGCGCTCGGCAGCCTGTGGCGTCTTCCATCGCGAAACGTATAACAGGGCCAAGTCCCCCGTACTGGCTGGGACGTCAGCTACGGTTTTGTCCTTCCGCCGGAAAGTCACATATGCCCCGCCCTGCCATGCTGCAGAAAGCTCATCGGCGATTTTTCGTCCGCCATACTGCTTCAACAGCGCACGCACATCCAGTTCGCCAATTCCGCCCGAGTCATAAACGTCATATTGGTTGCTGAGCACCTGCTGCATATCCGGGATGCGGACGGTCAGCAATTTCCCGCCGTGAATGTAAGCATCGGGCTGCAGCACTTCGTGGGAGTTGCGCGGCGGACGCGCGAACGCTCCCGCAAACGCCATCTGCTTCCCACCCTTGTGCAGCAGCTCACCTTCGAAAATCAAACCGCCCTGATAAGCAAATGTTCCCGCCTCACGCAGAATCATCGGCGCATCGTGCATGAGCTGCGAATCGATCGCCGCCTTCACCGCCGGCTCTTCCATCTGGTAGATCAGTCCGGGCGTGTCTTCCAGGCTGCGCCCCACGGGCTTGAGCAGATAATCCACATACACCACCATTGCCTGGCCTTCGACCACAGCCTTGCGCGCCAGGGCGCTGTCGTCGGTGGCAGTCTTCGCATCGCTCTCCGTTCCCTTGGTTCCCGCTTTCATCCACTTGGCCAGGTCGTAGTTCTGGTCCTGCAGGGCGTGCGTGAGTTCGTGTGCAAGAATAGGTTCCTGGCGGTCGGGAGGCACCCAGTTCAGCATCGAGATCGTCTTCGTCTCGGCATCGTAATAAGCCGCAATTTCCTGCCCGGTGGACTTCACCAGAAATTCCTTCAGATTGAAATCCCGCGGCAGGAAGCCCAGCTTCTTCAGGCTCGACTCTTCCTGCGCAAAGCTCTTGGCAAATTCTTCCTTGGCCAGTTGTCCAGTGGCATACTTTTCTACATCGGCCTTGCTCACGAGCCGGCGCTTTACGGCGGTATGCTTCGGCATGCCCGTGTCTTCGGCGGCAAAGGCGAAGATTCGGTCCACGGATTCGAACAGCTTCTTCGTATCCGCGTCCGTCATTTTGATTTCGTTGGTGGTGTCTTTGCGGAGTTTGCGGGCCACGTCCCCCAGGCTCTGCCCGGAATCTGCATGCTGAGCAAATGCGGAGATGGCGAAGCATGTCAGAAAGCAAACTGCAAAAAATCCGCACCGCTGCCGAAAGCTATTCATGAGCCCTCACTTAAGCACGAGAATGCACTCCCCTCAATTCTGCTTGAGAGCAGGCGGCAACTCACGGTAAAAATCCGGATTGGGCTTACGAAGGTAAGTTAAGAGAAAGGGAAAATGGATTGGCTGATTGCAGACAGGCTACGGCGATCTCATGATGAAGCGAAGCAGTAAACTGCCGAGTCCCTTAGCGGCTAAAGCCGGAATCTTTATCGCTTCTGGACTGCACGACTGAGTTGTGCCCTTCCAAAATGCTGTGATCTCCGCCCTACTTCAGCGCCGTTAGCTTCTGTGTCGCCAGTTCCGCTGCCTCGGTGCTGGGATTGTCTTTCTTGATTTGCTCGTAAAGGCGCTTGGCGTCCAGCGGCTGGTTGCTGATTTGGTAGAGCTCCGCCAGTTGCAACTGCGCCGTCACTTTGCTCACTGAAATGGTCGGCTTATTGATCAATTCCTGGTAGAGAGCCACGGCATCTTTGGTTCGGTTGGTGTTGCCGTAAAGAGTGGCCAGCGCGAGCTTCGCTACCGAAGCCAGCTCTTTGTTGCCGGTTGAAACCACTGCTTTGAAATCATTTTCCGCGGCGGCATTGTCGCCCTCGGTTGCCGAGGTTACACCCAGAAAGTAGCGCGCCATATCCGCCGTGCGCGTGTGCGGATAATTGTCAACGATCGTCTGGAATTGCTTCCTGGCGGCTTCGGCGCGTTCCTTCGCGGAAGTGAAGCTCGGAATGTCCGGCTGCGCAGGGGTTCCGGCGGGACGAATCTGGGCTTCGAGAGTCCTGATGGCCTGCGACATTTCGAAGCTCGCCTTCTCATTCTGCCGCATTCAGGTAATACCATCCGCCGGCCACGGCGGCGGCGATCACTGCCACGGCGATGGCCGCGACCAGAAGGGTGTTTCGGTGTTCCACGCTCCAGTGCGCGGTCTTCTCGGCAGCCTGGATGGTGACCCGGCTGAATGCGTCCTGTTTAAGTTGATGGCGTTTCTGTGCGCGCACGACTACCTTCCAGTCTCAGTCTTGTGAGTCTATGTCCTGAATCTCGGTATATGACTCTCTGGGCAAACAGCTAGTTTATCAGCCGGAAAACAGCACCGTCAAAGGCGCGAGCTTACCGCGGAGCTTCTTCCAGCAAACCCTGTTCCAGTTTCTCCTGGCACTCGATGCAGTGGCGCGTCCAGGGCACAGCTTCTAGGCGCTTGGCGTTGATCTCTTTGCCGCAGTGGATGCACTCGCCAAAGCTGCCTTCACGGATGCGGGCCAGCGCTTTCTCCACCATCTGCAGCAGTTGCCGCTCATTATTGCTCTGGCTGAAAAGAAACTCCTTGGTGTAGGAGCTGGCGGCCCGGTCGGCAATGTCCTGCGCCGTATCTTCATCGGCGGACCGGCCGTCGGCCTGGGTGCGGGAGACGGTTCGCCGCAAATCCTGTTGCCGCGTCTCAAGCCGCTTCTTAAATCCTTCTAACTTCTTCTTATCCATAATGTCACTTCTAAAATCCTGCGACGGCTCCCCGGAGCCGTCCCTGAGATAAAGGCCAAACGAAAATGATAAGCGCGGCAAATGAGATGCGTCAACCGCGGCTCACGTTGGTCGGGATAGGGACAGGCCATGCGCCCAGCGTGTGCGAGTCTTACAGGCTGTGGAGCAACCTTCCGTGGCGGGAATAATAATTCCAGCCGGAACCGCTAGGTTCCGGCTGGAAAGCGGATCAAATTTACGCTGTCCCTAATTGAAGAGAGAGACGGCTCGTTCCTAAACATTACTTAGTTTCTCAGGTGACGATCGCTTTTTAACCACTTACCAGGTGCGCTCAGTTTCCCAGCGATGTTCTTTCCCGTTCCACCACTGGTGATAAGCGTCCCAACAATGTTGCCGTTCGGCATTCAAGTCGCGCCGCCGGTCTTCGGCCTCGCGGCTGTGATTGCCATGATCGTGGATTGCTTTATCCAGATTTGCCTCGGCTTTCTCGATCGCATGCTGGCAGTGCGACCGATCGTCGGCGTGCGCCAGAGGCGCAGCCGCTACAAACCACATAAACGCCGCTGCGACCAGGGCTGCTACTGCTGCGTTTCCAAATCGTCGTTTCAAAGGGTTCTCCTTCTCTCTAATTTATTCGTGATCCGTGGGTTGCATTCGACGACCGACTCGCGAGATTGCGTGGCTCGCGGGTCTTCGTCCACGCCCAGAACTTAACAAAGTTTATGAGCGCAAGTACTGCGTTTCGATAGGGTTCATCCTGTATTGGGCGAAGTGCGATGGGCATTAAAAATGGAGCTTTTAAACTTGACGAATCTTTACTTCGTCTGCACCCATCAATGAACTCGCGCGCATGGATAATGCTACTTGCAAGCTTCTTTGTCTCTTTTCCCGGCGTTATATTCACAACGCCTCTTGCATCGTCGTGCAGACTTTCGTGGAGAAGATTCAAAAGATGGGCCGTGATTTTTACCGGCTCGGCGACGTTTCTGGGGGCCTGGAAAGTCTGCTGTTGCCAACATGTCAGAGCGCTCCCAAGGAGCGAAGCCGGGTAATCATGTTGTGGTTCTCCCGGTACTTTTCCCATCCCTTATTCGCTAGCGAGAGCAGAACCAAAGGCAACAACAGCCACGGTGAGGATACTTTTTGCCACATCTCCGCGCCTCCTGCGACACCCGGTCAATTCCTACATCGAACGGAAAGATGTCGCGACGATGGTAGCGGTTGCTGCCTACAGCAAACGAGTGGGACTCCTAATGCCTTCTTAGTACACAACCGAAGAAATCAGGTGCGGAGCCTGGATTTGTGAAGGGCGATGGGGCCCGCGAGAGATGAGGATGAACATCTTTTATCGCGGCAAAGGTTCCTTCATGTTGGTCAGTCCGTAAGCGAGCACGGCCATGGCAGCGGCGTTTTCGCAGAGTTCTGCGGGGACGACTTTGTCCAGAGTATCGGCGGCGGTGTGGTGATAGTTGAAATACGTCCGTCCGTCTTGCATGACGCCGAAGGCGGGGACTCCGGCGGCAGACATGGCTTCGATGTCGGCTCCGGGGGCATAGGTGGTGGGCTGAAAGACGGTTGCGCCGATGCTCTGTAGAACAGTCTGCACGGGGTGGAGAGCATCGAGCGCCGCGGGGATAGCCTTGACGTCAAAGCCGAGAGGATGGGCAGCGCCGGCGTCGCTCTCGATGGCAGCGACGTGTTGAGCGAAGTCGGCTGAGTATTCAGCGGTGTAAGCTCGGCTGCCCGAGCCTCCGGTTTCTTCGTCCATCCAGGCGATCACGCGTAAGGTGCGCGCCGGACGCAGGTGCAGGCGCTGGAGGATTTCAGCGGTCTCCATGGCGATGACGACCCCGGCTCCATCGTCAATCGCTCCGGTGCCGAGATCCCAGGAATCGAGATGTCCCGAGACGACAACGATCTGTTCAGGATGTTCCGAGCCTTTGAGATCGGCAATGACGTTGTAGCTGGTTTCGTCGGCGAGTTTCTGCGGGGTCAGAGTAAGGTGCATACGAACTTTGCCTTGTGCAGCGAGGTGGGCGATGAGGTCAGCATCCTCGGCCGTAACGGCTCCGGCGGGGATTCCTGCGGGCAAGCTGAATCCGGTGTGCGGCAGGCGGTAATCGGCATTGCCAACGGAGCGTACGAGGGCGGCGACTGCGCCGAGATCGGCGGCGGCTTTTGGCCCGGCTCCGCGATAGGCGACAGCTTCGCCATAAGCGGCGAAGCTAAGTCCGGCGGCAGCTTTCTGCTTGTCGAAGAGTTCGTTGAAGAGCACGATTTTGCCGGCGATTTTATCGCGGCCGAGAGCGGTGAGTTCGTCGAAATTATCAACCGTGACTATATCGGCGGTGAGTCCGTCCGCCGGAGTCGAAGAGCTGCCGCCGAGGGCTGTGAGCACGATCTTTTGCGTCGAGCCTGCAACCATGCCGGGATATTCGACGAGTGCAGCAGTTTCGGCTCCGCGAACCCAGTGCGGCACGGTCACTGGCTCAAGGCGTACATCTAGCCCGAGCTTGCGCAGTTCTCCTGCAACGTATTGCGCGGCAGCTGTGGCCTGGATTGAGCCAGTGGGGCGTGCCCCGATGTTTTCGGTGAGGTGAGCGAGCTGGCGGTAGGCGTAATCGTCGTTCATCGCCGCGGCTTTGATCGCCGAGAGCTGCTGCAAAAGCAGTGGAGGAAAATTCTGCTTATCGGCAGCGGAAGCCTGCTGCGAAGATACCCACGAGGGCATAGGTGCCGGCTGGGGCTGGGTCTGGGCGCCGGCGAGTACGGACGAGATCAGCGAAATAGCGATCGAGATCCCGAGAGAAGTGGTTGCGGCAGAGAAAGAGAAGCGGAAAGGCCTGTTCATAGATGCAGGCAGTGTATCTGAGAAAGCCGGGTCGGGAAAAGCAGCGATGGGCTCCTGGAAAAGGACGCGTTCGCACTGCGCGTGACATACATCTTGCTGCGGTCCGTGTTAGCGTGGGGCATGGACAAAAAGCAAATCAACTCTCCCAAGATGACCTTGAACTTTCTGATATGGGTTGGCGGAGTGTTCATGCTGTTGCTGTTCGCACTGCTGGCTCACTTCGTATGGAGGCTTTTCTAGCGGCTTCATCCAGCACTAGAAAAAATGGGGGCAGAAAAAATGGCCCCATTGCTGGGGCCAAGTTTCAAAGAGGCAAAGTTGGCGGGTAACGTCAGGAAAGGCGATGCAAGTTGCCGCTCCGCCAGCCAGAACGGCAGTTTGGGAAACGTTTTGAAGAGATGAGAGTGAGGGTCATTGCTTGAGTTTGCGGCCTCTTTAGTACTTTGAGAAGAAGCACTTGCCCAGCCAAAGATGGCGTATGTTTAAACGGGACGCTTTGATCGCGTAAGTTGCTGACTGGCTGTACTTTAGACTAAAAAGCAGAGGCCGGTGAGCCGGCTTTGGGTGAGAAGCAAGCCTGCGGAGTGCATAACGATGCACATTGATTGCACGGTCATGCTCCGCGGGGATTCCCTGCGAGCCGCCGATTGTCATCGGCGGCTCACACTGGAATGAAATTAACTGTTACCCGCCACAGTGCGCAGCTTCCCGGGCAGGAAGTGATACGGTGGCCAGGGACCGCTGATGGCGACTTCGCAGTTCTTCAACTGCTTGGCGGCCGTCGTGTAGCGGTTCTGGTATTTCTCAACCGACTTGGTATCGATGAGATGGGCGATATCGATGAGCATGCCTTGAGGCGCGACCTTCTTGCAGCTCACTTCCTCTTCCAGAGGATTAAACAGCTTGTGGACCTGCACCGAGAGGGCGCGTGCCTTGGTTTGGCGCTCGCGTTCCCGGGAAGCCTTGACGCGCAGCTTTGAGAGATAGTCGCCGCCAACGGTGTCGGGCAGGATGACGTCGATCATGGCCTCGCGCAGCGAACCGTCGGTGACGGTCAGCTTGATGTGCATCTCGGACTTGCCCCGGAGCTTGGCCACGCTCACGCCAAAGGCGCGCCGGTTGACCCGGACGGCCTGGCGAAGCGCGTCGTCACTCTCGAAGATGGTTCCGAATTTGAAAGGCAATACGGTGGAATTACGGAAGCAGCCGCTGACCACGCGGGCATGCTCGATGACCGATTTCTGATCAAGTTGCGCAGAGTTGGGATCGTATTCGCTCACAATCACAGCAAACTCGCCGCTGGGATAGCTAAGCACTGGGGCTCCGTTCACGCCTTGGACATTTTCAATTACAAATGGGCGTCGGGAACGGGTGCCGTTTGGGAGGGTTTGGTGCTCGGTAAGGCAGTATGCATACCACGACATATTGAACTCTCCGAACCGGGACGGAGGCGAACCAACCACCTCTTTAAAGTTTTTGTCGCACAAGCTGAACTGCGAGTCTGGAAGTAGTTACTGGCGGTACAGGGTAACGAACTGGGAAACTTACTCTCGTAACCCCGTAACGCATATTACTTCGGATTGAATCGAAAATGCAACTTTTTAGTGGCAAGAAGCATCGGCACGGGGTTTTTCCTCAAGTCTGGGTCCCAGTTCAATGGCTTGCCTAAGATTAAATCGCGGAAAATTATATATAAGTGTCTATTTTGGAATGGTATGCAAGGCCCCGATAGATGTAGGTAATTCCTCATAATCGCGGATTCGATTCGAATACGGTTTTTGCTGTATTGTCCCACTTCAGCGTTCGCGTTACCTTCAAACTCGAAAGATTAAGCGGGTGATTACACGCCCCCGAAGGTGGTCATGGGTTAGCGTCCAACAGGGACATTTCGACCCTCACGGCCACCTTTTTTCGTAGCACATTCCTACAGCCGACTTACTTTGGACGGCCCTACAAGAAGCTCAACTAACTGCTGGGCACCGCTGCGGCTCAGGCTCATTACTATCGAGCGTGAGTTATGGATCGGCCCAGCATCGAACAGCTTCGGGAGGAACTTGAACGGTTGATGCGGGAGCAAATTGAGAGTCTGGCGAGACAGACTTTTGTGGGTATTACCGAAGCGGAGTTGAAAGAAGAGAGGGAACGGCTGAAACGTATTCGCGAGGTGTCCGCGGACTTTCTCGAAGCTCTAAAGAGATCTGGTCTGTAGCGGACTGGCGGGGCATGAAAGTCTGGTCGTACGCAGTGCTGACGAATTTTGTTTTGATTAGATCGAGACCAAGGCGTTCGTCTTTGAAAGGAAAGAACTATGACGGAAAAGCCGAGTGTAACCCTGCCTGGAACGGTTGAGCACATTATCAAACCGTCGCACCCGAGCGAGCCGGAAAAGGCCCAGATCGCAATCGAAGGGGCCGACGACCTTTACCGGGAAATTCGCATTGAAAACTCACTCACCGATGAAAACGGCGAGGAAGTCCGCCTCAAGAAAGGCGCCGAGGTTGAGGTCACTGTGGAAGCCCCGCACGCCTCGACAGTTCCCATGAGCGCCGGTACAACTGAATCGCGCCCAGGTTAGACAAACAAACAGTGACAGGCATTAACACTTGTCCATCGAAACATTCGAGTGGAGAAATTGCTCCGCTTATTTCTTCTTTGCGGTGGCCACAGTCGCCGCGCGGGCGGCGCGTTCCTGCAGGGATAAGGTCACAACCTGCAGCATGTCGTCCTGTGGCGCAGGCTTGCCGGTCCAGATCTCGAACTGGCGGGCCGCCTGGTGGACGAACATTTCAATGCCGGGGATGATCTGCGCTCCGCGCTGTTTCGCCAGCTTCAGCAGCTGGGTTTCGGCGGGATCGTAGATCATGTCGAAAACGTAGCGGGCGTTGATTTCTTTTTCCTGCAGTGGCGTCTCGCGGGAATTGCCCATGCCGACTGGCGTCGCGTTAATAATCACATCAAAGGCGTACTTTTTCAGATCCGCGCGCTTGATCGAACGCGCGTGCGCGCGCCGGGCAAGTTTCTGTGCCGTGGCGGCGTTGCGATTCAGAATGTAGACTTCCGCCCCGCGCTCCTTGAGGCCAAAGACGGCGGCGCGAGCCGCGCCTCCTGCGCCCAGTACCAGAATCTTTGCATCCTGTAGCGTGCTGAGTCGCTTCTCAAGAGGGCGCACTACTCCGGAAGTGTCAGTGTTGAAGCCGTATAATTTTCCATCCTGGGCACGGACCACGGTGTTGCAGGCGCCAATCTTCGTCGTGTGGGAGTCGGTGTTGTCGAGGTAAGGAAGAATGGCTTCCTTGTACGGCATGGTAATGCTGAGACCGTGAATGGGAATCTCGCGCACGCAGTTCAGCAGATCTTTCAAAGTCTTCGCATGCAGCGCCAAGTAGACCGCGTTGACGTTCTCTCGCCGGAAAGCCGCGTTCATAATCGCCGGCGAAAGCGAGTGAGCAACCGGATCTCCTGCCACGCCGTAGACGCGGGTGGCGGCATCGACAGTATCGATGCGGTAGACGCTGCGCAGTTCCTGCGCGGTGGCCTGGCCGGGAGCGGTTTCCTCTCCGTGACCGACTGCGGCGAAGGTGAACACACTGCCGGCGCGGACTCCGAGCACGCGGCTGATTAATCCTTGTTCGCCCATGCACAGCCCGACCAAAGATTGGTTGTCGCTCTCGCGCCCGAGAAACTGGATCATGGCAATGTTGTCGGAGAGCGTTGCAGCCGTGCTAACTACCTTGTAGAAGTCAGCCGAGACGCCGCGCATCTTTTCCAGAGTTTCGTCGAGCTTCTTCGTTCCACGAAAATCGTGGAAAGAAAGAACCAGCGCGGAGCGCGTGCGCAGCTTCTGCAACTGTGCGGGTTTGCACTTCAGAGCGGTTTGCAGCTCTACATCGACCAATTGGCAGCCTGCGGCCGAAGCTTTTGCGAGCAGGTCGAGTTGCGAGGCTATAGAGCCGCGAAACTTGCCTCCACTGGCGGCCCGGCGGCAGGTAGCAATCACCATGGTTCCGGGATGAGTTTCGAGAAAATGCTTGACCTTGGGTAGAGCCAACGCGGGCTTGGAAATGTAATCTAATCTGAACTCCAGGAAGGAGTTATCGCGGATCAGGGCCTCTGCTTTCTCGACCAGTTCGGTGGGGTCGGATGCAGTCACGGCAACGCACACCCGGGGCAGCCGCAAAGGCAGCAGCCGGGGTGGATAACTCTTGGGGGCAGAAATCATCTTATAATCAATAAGTTCGGTATAAGGTTCGGCGCGAATCTTACAGGGGTCGAATTCCAGATGCAACAGGGTATTCACTATTTCTGCGAAAAAACTGTTTTCACGCCCGGACTGACACCCTCGTAACCTTGACCCCCCCTTACCCCCTTGTTACCTTCCATCCTGAAGCTTTGCTTCCACGGCATTTGACTAGGAAGGGTGTCGAACACGCCCCTTCCCGGAGGTAACATGAAGAAAATAGGAATTTTAGTGTTGTTGGCCGCAGCGACGGCGTGGGCTCAATCGACATCGGAAATGAACCCCAACACGCCCACCCCGGATAACACGATTATCACGAGTACCAACTTTCCCGTGCAGCGGGTGCAAATGCCCACCTACGCAGACGTTTACTGCGCTGGCTTCATAAACCGGCAGAGCCTGCCCGATGCCAACTTCGTGGCCGGTGGGTTGGACACCCCCGAAGGTACAAAGTTCGTCAGGGGCGACATCATTTACTTAAAGGGCAGCGGATTTACTCTCGGCGGCGAATATGAGATTGTCCGCGCTCTGCGTGACATCAACGAGTATGAAATGTTTCCGGGGCAAAGAAAGCTCCTGGCGGAAACCGGCCATCCCTACGAGGAAGTAGGCCGAGTCCGCATCGTTGACACCCGTAGCAAGACTGCGGTCGGTAACATCGAATATTCGTGCGATCCTATCAACCCGGGGGACACAGTGATTCCGTTTGCCGAAAAATCCATGGTTTCCTTTCATCCGCCGCTGCGTTTTGACCGTTTTCTACCCACAGTCAGCAAAGTCTCCGGCCGCATTGTGATGGCAAGGGACTTTGACTCGGAACTCGGAACCGGCCAGAAGATCTACATGAACGTGGGAGCCAATCAGGGAGTCAAAGTTGGAGACTACTTCCGCGCCGTCAGAAGCTATGACGCGGTTTTCCACGATCCTGTGGATTCGCTCTCATTCAAGGCCGCCCTTAGCGAGGACACGCAGGCAAAGCAGGCGTCTATCGATCCTGGCTTGTTTGAGAAATCCAACGGTCCTGTGATTCACGTCCGCGACTTGCCGCGCCGCGCGTTAGGCGAGATCGTGGTCATCGGAACCACACCCACCACAGCCACGGGAATGATCGTGTTCGCGATGGAAGATATTCACACTGGCGACGGCGTGGAGCTCGACGAACAGAACATACAATAATTTTCGTAAGCATCACGAGTACCCTCGAGCCGGGGACGGGCAACCGTCTCCGGTTTTGCGTGTGTCAAAGGAGGGCCGATGGCCGCGGCGGATCACGACCCAGAAGCTCGCCGCAGTTGTTTCGATTCGATGGTTACGCGCACTATTTCACAGTCAGTGTGAGTACCTCAGTCTTCGTAACTGAAGTTCCCGTTGCGGTGACTGGGAAGCTTGAGTTGCCGGTCTTAGCGCCCGTTCCTTTGGTCAGAGTAAGCGTGGAGACTCCACTGCCGGGTGAGGCAACCGTTTGCGGGCTGAAGCTGGCGGTTACGCCAGCGGGCAATCCCGACACAGATAAGGCGACCGCAGAGTTGAATCCTCCCAAAGCAGCGGTAGTGAACTTTACCGTTCCCTTCGCGCTGGAAGTGACCGTTACGCTCGTGACGCCCGCGGCGAGCGAGAAGCCGGAGACCTCCACTGGGAAGGTCTGTTTTTGCGTGATACCACCACCCACCGCGGTCACCGTTATCGAATAGGCCTCCGGAGCCAAACTCGAGGCCGCCGAGAAAGTTACTGTCGTGGCTCTCGATCCCGGGGCCGCGACCACGTTTGAAGGTGAGAACTGTACCGTCAAACCGGACGGCAACCCAGTCGCAGTCAAGCTAATCGCGGCATTGAAGCTCGAGTTTGGTGTAGTGGTAAGAGTCAGACTCTTAGAAGCTCCTGTTGCTAGGCTGGCCGAAGTCGCCGACGGTGTGAGAGAGAACGTGGGAGCGGGCGCCACTGTAATCGAGAGCACCTTTTGCTGCTTCACCGATCCGCTGGTCGCTGAGACTGTGGCGGAGTAAATGCCGGCCGCAGCGCTACTGGTCGCGGTGAGTTTGAGGACGCTGCTGCCGGACCCCGGTGACGCCAGACTTGTAGGAGTGAAAGCCGCCGTCACCCCGCTGGGTAATCCGGTCACGGAGAAGGCGACCGCCGCTTTGAATCCCCCGCTGACCGTTACGTTCAACGTGATGCTGTTATTTGATCCAGCAGTTACCGAGACGGAACTTGCCGAGGCCGCTAATTGAAAGCTAGGAACGCTGACGCCATCGCTCCAGTGGTTAACCAGGACCGAAGCATCAATGGACCCGAGACCGGTGGCCTGATCGTATCCCGTGGCGGCGCTAAAGCCGGTTAATCCGGGAACACTGTTATTGCCACTGCTGATGTCGTGAAAGACGGATGCTCCGCCCGCTCCCTGTTTGGTAGCCAGGGGATAAAACACGGCGTTGGCATTGCCCTGCCGCGCCGCCGCGTGCTGAACTACCAACGCCATGATGCCGGCAAACGATGGTGAGGCTGCCGAGGTGCCGCCGACCACGTACAGTCCGCCATTCTGATAGATGAGATATCCGTCATGTCCAGCGGCGGTAAGTGCGACGTCGGGAACATCGCGCTTGCCATCGGCGGGAACCCCCGTGCCGGCTTGCCAGGAAGGCTTAGCGTAGATGGTACTCACACCTCCGCCGCTCGCCCACAAGCCGCCGGAGCCACTCTCGTTCCAGACCACCTCCGGGATATAGCTCAGCGCTGAGGATTCCGTGCCGGAAGCATTGGATGACGACCAGTAGAGAGATGGGTGGGCTGTGTCGTTCAACTTCGTTCCACCCACACACACGCTATAGGGAGAAGAGCATAGACCGTTAACGGCGCGTCCGTGAGTGGCCGACGTTGCGGACGAGGAATCGCAGCCGGCAGCTCCACTGTCTCCGGACGATACGAATACGGTAATGCCTTGCGCCGCGGCCTGTTGCCACAAGCTGTTGAAGAAGCTGTTGCCCGAGGACCCGAGCGAGGCTTCGCACAAACCGAAGCTCATGCTCATCACCGGCGCCAGGTTGTGGTTCACGATGTACTGCGCCGAGAGATAGCTTCCGTCGCTGGAGTTCGTCGACTTGGAAACGACGAACTGAATGGTAGCGTTCTTCGCCACGGCGCCCGACCACTCCACATCGAGATCGGCTTCAGTTTCCTCGCCGGAACTCGAGATACCCGGGTCGGCTCCGTTGACGATGATCTGGGGATCGTTCGCGGGCAAGCCGAACGATGTGCGGAATTGGCGTACATCAGCGATGTTGATGTTCGATCGCGCAACGATGGCGATCGACTGTCCAGAGCCTGCGATCGCCGCTTGATACGCCGGGCCAAGATCGTAGATGGTGGCAAAGTCTGCGGGAGCGAGATAGTAAGAGCCGCCGGTGCTGAACTCGGGCGTTGCCGCCGGTAAGCGCGCTCCGGTGTTCATCGGTGCGCTGCGGAAATCATGCAGCGAGAGCACCCCTCCCACAACCCCAGCGAAAGCCTCGGGAATTGAGGGATCGCTGATGTTGGCATGATGGAGTTCGTTGCCGATCTTGTAGGTGTGAATCCGAGTGTGAAAAGCTGACTCGACTTGACTGGCTGTGCCGCTGAATACAACGGAGAGCCGTCCAGGTGTGACCTCGTCCACCGTCATGCCATGTGTCTGCAACCAGCTGGTCACTTGTTCAGCGTCAGCTTCGGAGACGCCGAAGCGCTGTCCATATTGTTCCGGTGTGAGCCACTGGTGGTAGTAAGGCGACTCAGAATCGTGTTGCCCTTCCAGCAATAGAACCAGAGCTTCCTGCTGCGAGTCGTCGGGCAGTAGCGTGAGCACCATTCGATCCATGCGGTACTCAGGTGAGACAGCGCCAGCATCGTACTGCGGGATTGCCAGGGGATGGCGATTGCCATGCAGCGTCACGATTCGCTCATCATCCACGAAGCTGGTAATGCGGTCGCGAGGCTCCGTAAGCATCGGGTTCGCAGATTCATGCGGAAGCTGGGCATGAGCGGGAATTTCAAGAGAAAGAAATGCTATGAGACTGGCTGAGACCAGGAGTGAAATCGTGCGGGCACGCATAATAGGCAAACGGGACATTCGGCCTCCGAGGCGAGATATGGCTCTTGGGCTTCATCGGCAGAAATAATGCCCCACCTTAGGGATCAGCCAATCGTTTTAAGTAACCGGAGTAACCATCGCGCGGATCTGTCGCGAAGAAAGTAAGTCGGTAATTAGATTTGGAAATACTTAGAACGAGAAAGTCTTGTCGCCGAATATTTCAGCAGTGAAGGCCTCGATGCTGGCGCCTTTCTGCCAAGCGTCCAGATGCAGGCCGGCTTTGCGGCAGGTTTGCTTGAGGAACGTGATTCGGTCCCATTTATGTTCAATGGAAACCTGCGGCAGAAGCAGACCGCGGCGGCCGTGCTGGCTGATGAGGAGTCCGTGACGACCGACTTCGATTTCTTCTGCGTAAATTGGCAGCGGAGGGGAAAGAATGCTGAGTTCGATTTCGAGATGAGGAGCTTCTTCCACGGTGACAGGGGTGAAGCGGTTGTCCTCGAAAGCGGCCGCGCGCGCGGTTTCCGCGACCGCGCGATAGACGGAAGACGTGGGCAGCACATACCCGACGCATCCTCGCAGCTCTCCACGCAGGTAAAGCGAAGTGAAAGCGCCGCGCGGCTCGGCGAAGTGAGCTGTGGGTGGATCGAAAGAAATCTCGCGCTTCTCCAGCGCGAAGGAAATGGAATCGTGCGCCAGGCGAAGCAGTACCGCCCGCTCATCCTGAGAAAACTCCTGAGAGATTGCTGACGATGGGATAGCGGGCGACGAATTATGTGGAAGGGGCGACATCGGCATCGGCCGCTCGCGGCGCGGGCTGCGGCTTGCGGCGGCGGCTTAGAACGAAAGCGCGCCGGCGTCGCCGCTTGGAAACCTGCCGGTCAATCTTCGACCAGAACGCGGCAAAGTAATCGATCGCGGAAACCAGCGAAACGCAGACTACAAACCAGATCGCCGCGTAAGCAATCCAATGCACCGGGAAGACGAAGTTTCCGTAAATCGGCCATTCTTTCCAGCGGTGGTCGAGAATTACCGCGACCACGGAAACGATCTGCACCACCATCTTGAACTTACCCAGTTCGCTGGCTTCGATGGTGAAGCCCTCAGACGCGGCAATGGAACGCAACCCGCTCACCAAAAACTCGCGGCCGATGATGATGATGGCAATCCAGGCCGGAACCAGGCTGGGATTAAATTGCACCAGCAAAACGAAGGCGGCAGCGATCAGGAGTTTATCCGCCATGGGGTCGAGCAGAATCCCCATGGTCGTGATCTGGCCACGCCGGCGTGCCAGGTAGCCATCGATGCCGTCGGTCATGGAGGCGGCAATGAATATCGCCGAAGCCAGCAGTTCTTTGGCGCCGTGTGCACTGCTGAAATGGCTGGAAGACAAAATCCAGATCAGCAGAGGAATGCTGCAGATGCGGATCAACGTGATGGAGTTAGGCAGGTTCACCGCGGCTCAACAACTTTCCTGAAGGCGACCGGAACGTGATTCGATTATCCTCCACGCGGCGGGGGAACGCAATAAAGGGAGGGGGGGCGCAGAAGTCCCGGAAAGGTTCTGAGCTGAAAATCTGCCACAATTATTTTGGTGCGGCCGGAGTCGTGGCGCTGGGCTTCGGCTGTTTGGCGATGATCTGATCTTTGATCTTGTCGTACGTAGCCTGGGGAATAATTTTCTTCTGCACCAGATCAAGCTTCGTGCGATACGGCCGGCCGGCGATAATTTTCGCCGAGTAAGCATCGCCGATGCCCGGGAGTGCCTTCAGTTGATCGGAGGTCGCGGTATTGATGTCGAGCTTGTCTGCTGCCGGGGCCGGCTGCATCGCATTCATTTCAGGAACGCTTCCGGTTTCCCGTGTGTACTGTGCAAACGCACGTGGCGACTGGATGATCGCTAAACTCGCCGCAAAAACTAACGAAAGAGCCAATAACCAAAGCTTGCGCATAACTCCTCCTTAAGCGTAAATGCCGCGCTGACGAATGGTGTAAGCCACCCGATCGATAGCCAGCATGTACGCCGCAATGCGATTATTCACCTTGTGCGTCTCTGCGTAGCGCACCACATCTCCGAAAGAAGAAATCATGATCTCTTCCAGTTGCTCGTTGACCACGGACTCTTTCCAGAAGTAGCCCTGGCGGTCCTGCACCCACTCGAAGTACGAAGTGGTCACGCCGCCGGCGTTGGCCAGAATATCGGGAATCACGAAAACACCTTTGTCGGTCAAGACATCGTCAGCAGCTGAGGTCGTGGGACCATTTGCGCCTTCTGCCAGGATGCGGCATTTCACGCGATCGACATTGCGCGAGGTGATTACATTCTCTGTCGCAGCGGGAATCAGAATCTCGCAATCCGTGGTAAGCAACTCGGAGGCATCGTATGCTTCCGCCCCCGGGAAGCCATGCACGGTCCCATTTTTCTGGCGGAATTCGACCAGCCCGTTTAGGTCAATCCCGTTCTTGTTGTAAAGTCCGCCGCCCACTTCCGCGATGCCTACAACTTTGTAGCCGGCCTGATGCATAAGCTGCGCAGCGTTCGATCCCACATTGCCGAAACCCTGCACGATCACGCGGCTGCTCTCGCGCGATAGGCCCAGCTTCTTGATGGCCTCATCGCACACCACCATTACGCCGCGGCCGGTAGCCTCGCGGCGCCCACGCGATCCGCCAATGTTGATCGGCTTCCCGGTCACGCACGCGGTGACGGTCTGCCGCATGTGCATGGAGTAGGTGTCCATCATCCACGCCATGATTTGTTCGTTGGTATTCACGTCGGGTGCGGGGACATCTTTCTCCGGCCCAATAAATTCGATCAGTTCCGAAGTGTAGCGCCGCGTCATACGCTCGATTTCGCCCATCGACATCTTGTGCGGATCGCAGATCACTCCGCCTTTGGCTCCGCCGAAAGGAATGTTGACCACGGCGCACTTCCAGGTCATCCAGCTCGCGAGCGCGCGCACTTCATCGAGCGTGACGTCCGGAGCGTAGCGAATCCCGCCTTTCGCCGGCCCGCGCGCAATCGAGTGCTGCACCCGGAAGCCAGTGAAGACCTCGAGGTGCCCGTCATCCATCTGCACCGGAATGTAGACCGTAAGCTCGCGGTTGGGATAGCGCAGCACCCGCCACAAGCCGTCATCGAGGTTGAGCTTCTGCGCAGCCAGGTCAAAACGCGCGCGCTGCGACTCCCATGGGTTGCTTTCTTTATCGACGTGTGGATCGGCGGTCATCGTGGTCATAAATGAGATCTCCGGAATAATTGCGATTCGAAGTGTTGGCCGGTGCCGGGACGAGTTCCCAGCGCGAACGGCCAAACGTTCAGAGTATATGAGCCGGGACGGGAGAGAAGCAAGATGGGGAGTGTCCAATTAGGACACGTCTAAGCCTCCGTCGCCCGTCTCCTTGACGGTATCCTCACCGCCGACTACTATCAGTCGGCTCATATGAATCCAGATCCCCTGATCGGCCAGTCCCTCTTGCATTACAAAATTGCCCGCAAACTGGGTGCCGGTGGCATGGGGGTTGTATACGAGGCCCATGACTCCCAGCTTGGTCGCCGCGTGGCCCTGAAATTTCTTCCCGCCGAAATGGCGCAGGACAGCCAGTTGCTGGAGCGGTTTCAGCGCGAGGCGCGTGCTGCCTCGTCATTGAATCACCCGAACATCTGCACCATTCACTCCATCGAACATGACGAGCGCCGGCACTTCATCGTGATGGAATTGCTGGAGGGGCAGACCCTGGCGCAGAAGATGGGCCGGCAGCCCATGGAAATAGACAAGCTGCTCCCGATAGGGCTCCAGATCGCCGATGCCCTGGAATCGGCCCACGCCAAAGGGATCGTGCACCGCGACATTAAGCCGGCGAATATTTTTCTAACCGAGCGCGGGCAAGTGAAGATTCTGGACTTCGGCCTGGCGAAAGTGAGTGCAGGTGAGCACGCACACGGAGGCGCGGCAGAGCAAGGGGAGACGCTCGCCTTCGGAAACGACCTGACTTCGCCGGGCGCACTTGTTGGGACGGTTTCCTACATGTCGCCGGAGCAGGCTCGGGGGCAGTTGGTGGATGCGCGCACGGATATTTTCTCGACGGGCACCGTGCTCTACCAGATGGCCACCGGAACGCTGCCGTTTCAGGGCGACACCTCCGCAGTGATCTTCGACGCGATTCTGAACCGGGACGCCAAGCCCGCTGCCGAAGTAAACCCTCTGCTGCCTGCCGAGTTTGTACGCATTCTGGAGAAGGCGCTGGAGAAGGACCGGAATCTGCGCTGCCAGACGGCTACAGAGCTGAAGACAGACTTTATCCGGCTGAAGCGTGACCTTGAATCCAGCGCCCGGCGCACGAGAGAGAAGACCGATTCCGATTCGGGTGTCCAGAAGCAAGCCGTTAAAAAATCCGTGGCCGTTCTGTATTTTGAAAACCTGAGCGGCGCCAAGGAAGACGAGTACTTGCGCGATGGCATTACCGAGGATGTGATTACCGAGCTTTCGAAAATTCGCGGACTGAACATCTTTTCGCGCCCTACCGTTCTTGCCTTCAAGGACAAACAGGTGACGCCGGGGCAGGTCGGCCAGCAGTTGGGTGCGGCTTATGTTCTCACCGGGACATTGCGCCGGGCCGGAGCCCGGCTACGCATCAGCGCGCAGCTGGTGGATACGCACACCGATTTCCCGCTGTGGTCGGAGCGTTTCGACCGCGAGATGAAGGACGTTTTCGAAGTCCAGGACGAAATGGCGCGAAGGATCGCGGAAGCTCTGCGCGTCACGCTCTCCCCGGA
The DNA here is from genome assembly GCA_963838015.1 of uncultured Acidobacteriaceae bacterium. GTDB lineage: Bacteria > Acidobacteriota > Terriglobia > Terriglobales > Acidobacteriaceae > Sulfotelmatobacter. The sequence goes on from CAWIPG010000007.1 coordinate 221,605, forward strand.
GGAACTTGAGGCTTTGGCGGTCAAGCCCACGGAAAACCTGCAGGCTTATGACCTGTACCTGCGCGGCAAGCGCTACGCGCGGAGGCAGACGCGGCAGGACCTGGAGTTCGCGCTGCAAATGTTCGAAAACGCTGTAAGCATTGATCCGAGCTTCGCCCTGGCCTACGCGGCCAGCGCCAACGCCTGCGCCATGTTTTATTGCAACTACAGCCGCGATGAGGTGTGGGTGGAAAGGGCGCGGGAAACCTCGGGGAAGGCCGTAGCGCTAAGGTGGGACCTACCCGAAGTGCAGGTCAGCCAGGCTTGGGTGCTCTACGCTGCGGCATTGCATGACGAAGCCGTGCGCATGGCCAAGAAAGCGATCGAACGTAAGCATGACTGCGAAGGTGCGCATTACCTGCTGTGCCGCGCCCTGTTCGCCGCAGGACGCTACCAGGAAGTTGTGGACGTTGCGGATACTGCAGTTGACGCGAGCGGTGAGGATTATAACGTTTATGTGCCAATCCTGAACTGTTTGGGGGCGATGGGGAAAGAAGAAGCAGTTCGCAACATGCGTCAGCGAAGGATGGCGGCGCTGCAAAATCACTTAAAACAAGTTCCGGAAGATGCGCGTGCGCGAATCCTGCTGGGATCCGACTACGCTTATGTGGGCCAGCCGGATGATGCCTTGCGCGAACTCAACATGGCAGTTACGTTGCGCGCCAACGAAGCCTCGATTCTTTACAACGCGGCTTGCCTGTATTGCAAACTGAACAGAAAGCCGGATGCACTGGATGCCCTGCGGAAATCCTGGGAGGCGGGGTTCAAAGACGCGGCTTGGGCTCGGCGCGATCCGGACCTCGTTCTGCTTCACGACGACCCGGAGTTTAACCGCTTGTACCCGGAAAAACCTGCGCCCCAGCCGTCATCCGCCTCCCGCTAATTCGACTGTCGATAAGGCCCTGTGGGCACCGGAGGCACGGGCGTGCTCTACAACTTGATCTCCATCCCCTCCGCCGCCGCCCGCACCTTGGGATAGTAATTGCGCGCTTCGTGCACAACCTTGTCGATCACGGTGTCGGTATGCTCGGGATCGTGGTGGAACAAAATAAGTTCCTTGGCACCACTTTCCATCACTACGTTCACGGCCTCACGCCAGTGGCTATGTCCCCAGCCGCGGCGGTGAGCTTCATATTCCTCTGGGAGATATTGCGCATCGTAGATGAGGATGTCCGCGCCTTCGGCCAGCTTGCGCACCGCTTTATCGAAAACGGCATCGCCGGGCTCATTGTCAGTGGCGTAGACGAGAATTCCATCCTTGGTTTCGAGACGGAAGCCCATGCATCCCTGCGGATGATTAAGCCATGCGGTTTGTAATTGGACGCCTTCATCGATCGTGGTTCTTCCGGCCTCGATGTCGTAGAAATCGCGCTTGGCCTGCATCTGGCCGATATCCACCGGAAAGTAAGGCGCGGCCATTTGATCGGACAGAACTTGTTTCAGACTACGCGTACGGTTGGAACACTGGAAGAGGAACCTGTTCTCGGGGTTGGCGTATAGCGGACGGAAAAATGGCATGCCCTGAATGTGGTCCCAGTGAAAGTGCGAGACGAAGACGTGAGCCGAAAACGGACGTTCGCCAAATTCGCTTTGCAGTTGCTGCCCGAGCACGCGGAAGCCGGTGCCGCAATCAAAGATATAAATCTGGCCGCCAAGGCGCACTTCGACGCAGGAGGTGTTACCTCCGTAGCGCATGTTCTCGGGTTGTGGCGTTGGCGTGGAACCGCGCACGCCCCAGAACTTAATCCGCATAGGTTCGTAAACCGCACGGGGCCCGGCTGCTAGGTGACGTCCCTGTATCTTCCGACGATAGGCGCGCGCTCGTCAATTGCCGGATTGGTTCACCAGTTACTATATTGCAGACCCCACCATATCAGCGAACACGCTCGTCGCTTCCCCTATAATGAACCGCGAGGTAGCCCACTGGGGCGAGCCTCACTCTTCATACAGGTCCTACGGCTCTCATGGTTAACCCTGACTTCAAGGAATTCTCGCGCCTGGCGCGATCGGCCACGCTGGTGCCGGTGGTGAAATCGGTCAGCGCCGATCTGCTTACGCCGGTTTCGGCCTTTCTGTCGATTGCTAAAAACGAGCCGCACGCGTTTCTGCTGGAGTCGGCCGAACGGGGCGAACAAGTAGGCCGCTACACCTTCCTGGGAGTTCGCCCCTACATGCGGTTGCGCGCGCGAGGTTCCACCATTGAGATCGAACGCGGACGGCATCGCGAACGGCACGAAGGTAGCGTCTTTGAATTTGTCAAGCTGCTGTTAAACGAACATCAGCCGGCCACGATTCCCGGCCTGCCGCCGTTCACCGCCGGAGCCGTGGGCTATTTTTCTTACGACGTTGTGCGCCAACTGGAAAAAATCGGCGAACACGCAAAAGACGATCTCTCCCTGCCGGATTGCGAACTAATGTTTTTCGATCGGCTGCTCGCCTTCGATCATCTGCGCCACCAGATTCACATCGTCGCCGCGGCCGACGTTTCCAAAGAAAATCCCCGGCACGCCTATGACCGGGCTGTGCGCGACATTGCCACTCTCGAAAGAAAACTAGCTGCGGGGTTGCGTCCGGCGATGTGGCGCAAATCCTCAAAGGCTAAGCTGGGAAAACTGAAGATCCACGCCGGAACCACGCGGGCGAAGTTTCTGCGCAGCGTGGAGCGCTGCAAGGAATACATTGCCGCCGGCGACATTTTTCAGGTGGTGCTTTCGCAGCGCCTCGATTTCGTCCCTGGTATTGATCCGTTCGATCTTTACCGCGCTCTGCGCCAGGTGAATCCTTCGCCGTATCTTTATTTTCTGCGCATGGGCGAGACGCAGATTCTCGGCTCTTCTCCAGAAATGTTGGTGCGCGTCACCGGACGCAAACTCGAATACCGCCCCATCGCTGGCACGCATCCGCGTGGTCGCGACGAAGCCGAAGACGTGCGTCTAGGACAGCAGATGCTGAACAACGAAAAAGAACGCGCCGAGCACGTCATGCTCGTCGACCTTGGCCGCAACGACCTAGGCCGCGTCAGCGAATACGGCTCGGTCAAAGTGAAAGACCTGATGTATGTGGAGCGCTACTCCCATGTGATGCACCTGGTCTCGGCGCTCGAAGGCACGCTGCGCAAGGATCTCGGCGCACTCGACGCGTTCGCAGCCTGTTTCCCCGCGGGCACGCTAAGCGGCGCTCCCAAAGTGCGCGCCATGCAAATCATCGAAGAACTGGAGCCGGTGCGCCGCGGCATCTACGGCGGTTCCGTGCTCTACGCCGATTTTGCCGGCAATCTCGATTCCTGTATAGGAATCCGAACCATGCTCATGCAAGGCAAGCATGCATATTTGCAGGCGGGCGCAGGCATCGTGGCGGATTCTGATCCCGCGCGAGAGTTTGAGGAATCAATAAATAAGGCGCAGGCGCTCCTGAGGGCGGTTGAGAAAGCTAGAGGCAGTAGTCAGTGACTAACGACTTCTAGAAAATTCCCAATCAGCTTTTTCCCGGCATCGGTCAGCACACTCTCGGGATGAAACTGGACACCTTCAACGGCAAACTTTCTGTGCCGCAGTCCCATAATCGTCCGGCTCCCATCTTTTTCCGTGGCCCAGGCGCTGACTTCCAGTTCTGCTGGCAAATCTTTTTCTCCCACGATGAGTGAGTGATAGCGCGTAGCCGTCATGGGCATGGGCAAGCCGTGGAAAATGGTTTTGTTGTCGTGTGTGACTGCGCTGGTCTTACCGTGCATCAGGTGCGGAGCGCGCACCACCCGCCCGCCAAAAGCCGCACCCATGGCCTGATGTCCCAGGCAAACACCAAGAATCGGCACTTTGCCGGCGAAATGACGGATCAGTTCAATGCTGATACCCGCATCCTGCGGTGTGCACGGGCCGGGCGAGATTACGATGCGCTCCGGTTGCAAGGCTTCAACCTCGGCAACAGAAACCTGATCGTTGCGTCGAACCTCAACCTGTGCGCCGAGTTCCCCGAGATACTGAACCAGGTTGTAAGTGAAGGAATCGTAATTGTCGAGAACGAAAACCACCGGGACCGTCCTGCATTCAGTTTAACGCAGCTTTCATCTGCACTGAGCCGCAGCTTTAATTTCGGACTCCTCGCTCCAACGTGCCACTCGCCTCCCCAAGGGTGGTATTGACGGAACTCGTATTAAACGGCATCCTTCTCCACATCAGTTAGCAGCACAGGTCTAACGCCACTTTAATAGCTTGGAGTTACGCATGGCAGAAGCCCAGGAAAAAAGGGCTGCACGACGTTTCGCGCTCCGGATTCCAGTAGCGGTCGCCCGGGGAGAAAACTTAAACAATAACGAGTCCGCCCAAATCCGCGACGTAAGCGCGCGCGGCATCAGTTTCTATTTGGACTCACCCATCGAACAGGGGTCGCCCATCGGCTTCACGCTCACGCTCCCGCCAGAAATCACGCTCACGGAAAGCATTCGCGTGCAATGCAAAGGGCGCATCGTGCGTGTTGAGAATGGGGACAACAATGGCAAGATGGCCGTGGCTGCAGTCATTGAGGAGTACGAATTTCTTCCCGGCAGCTGAAGCGATTGCCGTGTTGCCGACAGCTCTTTAGGAATCGCATTGGTGAAAGAGTTTTTATTCACGCACCCGCCTCTTCTCTGCCTTTCTCACAAATGATAAGGTTCCATTCAGAAGGGTTCTCAGGGGATTTTCTTGCCGCGAGTGCGAGTTCAATTGGTTGGCATGGTGCTGCTGGCATGGCTGGCGGCTCAAGGCACCGCTTCAGGAAGAACGACAATTGCGCAAATCGCCGCTTCTGAAGCGTCATCCCCGGCAGCAAATTCCTCCAAGCCCGCCGTCGCAATCGTTACCAGCGTTCGCGTCGTGCATGATCGAGGCATACCGGCGCTCGAAGTTCTTTCCACCCGCCCCGTAGTGCCGGCGATTCAAGTCCTAAGCTCTCCGCCACGGCTGGTCGTCGACCTGTCCAATGCCCGCACCGGACTGCGGCATAAGAAAATTCCCGTGCAACGGGAAAGCATTCTGGCTATTCGCGCTGAGCAATTCCAGGAAGACCCACCCGTCATGAGGATCGTGCTCGACCTTATAGCTCCCTACGGTTATTCGTGGGACGGAGCGGGTAATCGCCTGATGGTCCGTCTGAAGCCTCCCGGAGATTCCAACGCGAACCAGGATTCGAAAGCTGCGAGCAAGAAATCGCCATTCCAGCCGCCGCAGGTGCTCTCGCTTGCCCCATCTGCAACACCGACGATAGTCCCCGTGACCGGAGGTGCTGGAGACCTCACGCTTACCGGGAAGCGCGTCGCAGCCGGATCGACTCTGACCGCCGGCGCCGACACCGCGGTTTTGCATTTGACCGGAGGAGGCGAGGTTCGCGTCTGCCCCGGCACCACGCTTTCGGTTACGCCTTCGAAGAATGCGAAGGACCTGATGCTCGGGATGAGCACCGGCGCATTGGAGACGCATTACTCACTCAATGAATCGGCAGATACCGTGCTCACTCCCGACTTCCGCATCTTATTCGCGGGCCCGGGAGAGTTTGACTTCGCTATCAGCACCGACTCTCACGGCAATACTTGCGTACGCGGCTTAATGGGAAACACTTCTTCGGCGATCGTTTCAGAGTTGATGGGAGACCGCGTCTACCAAGTGAAACCGACCGAGCAGGCGGTCTTCCACTCGGGAAGTATCGATAAGGTGGATAGCAACGTCCCACTCGAGTGCGGCTGCCCGCCGCCAGCTCCCGTCACGCAGGCCGGCGGAGCAGCAGCTTCCGAAATCGACCTGCCAGCAAACGCCAAACTCACGCCTAGCGAAGGCTTAGAGACTGCGGCGAGCAAGTCGGCTGAGGCGACCACGAAGTCCGACAATGCACCCCAAGTACTTTCCAGCGGTCCAGAAACGCAGTCCCTGCCACCGTCTCAGCCCGGTGAAGTGCACATCTCGGTAGATGCGCCCTTTGTCTTCCATGCAAAGAAACACGTCGCTGACACATCAGCGATCACGAACGAGGCTGCAGCCCTGCCCGTGATGGAGCGGCCAGCATCGACCGCTCAATTCCAGATGCAGGTACAACCGCCGCCTGCTCCAGCAATTCAGCCCAAACCGGAACACCACGGCTTCTTAAGGCGGATCGGAAGATTCTTCGTACAGATCTTCGGCTGACAGTCGGACGCTTGGGCAAGGGTGGACATTACCCGCGATTAATCACCCGGCGCAGCGGTTCCACCTTCTCGCGTGCCGTGTCGCGCAACTCTTCCGCCAGATCAGCTCCACGCTCGGCCACATCGCGTACACGTTCTTTCGCGTCGCGCACGCGGTCCTTCGCTTCTTCGCTCCAATCCTGCAGCGTTTCCCTGGCGTCCTCGTAGCCCCGCTTCAGGTCACGGCGAAATTGCTTCCCAGTCTTGGGAGCTAGCACCAGCGCGGCCAATGCCCCTGCTCCAAGCCCAATCAGAAAGAAAGTGACCGCTGTTCCTGCGTTATTGTTGTCGGAAGATTCATAACGTCCAAAGCGCATGATGTTGACCTCATTTTCTGCACAGCGAAAACGACTAAGCGTGCTCTAATACTCGCGATGGTTTGCCAGCCACGATTCTAGTCCTCCAGACGTGGCGCCGCGCATTGCCGGAGGCAACTACGGGTCCAGTGGGATGAATTGAACTCTGGAAAGGTTTTCTTTCTCGCGCAGCGAGTGTAGAATCAAGTTTTCGGTCCTCTTGTGCGGCGGAAAATGTGGCCTGCCCGCCTTCCGTCAGCTCAGCAAACCGCATTTATTTGAAGGAGATAGTTTCAAGCAATGTCGATCCCTGCCACGCAACTGCGCCCCGGCATGATCATCAAGCACAACAATGATCTGCACTCCGTGTTCAGCGTCGAACACCGCACTCCCGGCAACCTGCGCGCCTTCATCCAGGCCAAGCTGCGCAACCTGCGTACCGGCGCCATGTTCGAGCACCGCTTCCGCTCGCCCGACCCCATCGAAAAGGTGAACGTCGACGAAGTCGATATGCAATTTCTCTACGCCGATGGCGACAGCTACTACTTCATGGATACAGCCAATTACGAGCAGACTCATCTCTCCAAGGATGTTCTGGGCGGCGCCGTGGATTACTTAATCGAGAACCTGGAAATCAAAGTCGAATTCTTCGATGGCAAGGCCGTCGGCATCGAACTGCCGCAGACCGTGATTCTCACCGTGGTTGAGACCGAGCCCGGACTGAAGAGCGCGACCGCCTCCAGCGTCACCAAAGCCGCCAAGACCGAAACTGGCTTGGTAGTGCAGGTGCCGCCCTTCATCAACGAAGGCGAAAAGATCAAGGTAGATACCGCTGAGGGTGTTTATCTATCGCGGGCGTAATTGTCATCCTGAGTGGAGGGAGAACCTCGCAACGCGAGGTTCTCGCGGAGTCGAAGGATCCCTATAGTTAAGCAGTGTCCGCAGCCTGACAGGGTATTTTCACGTAAGGCGCGGTTTAGAATTCCCTGAGATTGCTAGGACAAGTTGAGATTGCAGGGATCCTTCGACTACAAATCAACTTCGCATTCGCGAAGTTGATTCTCCGCTCAGGATGACATTTTTCAGAAAATGGCTTCCGCAGAAAAATCGATCGAAGCTCGCCGCTTTGTGGTTCGCGGCCGCGTGCAGGGTGTAGGCTTCCGCTGGTTTGTCGAACGCGAGGCACACATACTTGGTATCGCGGGATGGGTGCGCAATAATGCCGACGGCAGCGTTGAGGTGCTCGCCCACGGCACCCGCGATCAGCTTTTCGGCTTATGCTCGCGCTTGCGCGAGGGCCCACGTGCCGCCCGCGTCGATGCCGTAGAAGAATCCGAAGCCCGTCCGGTAGCTGGTATCAACTCATTTCGCATCGAAGGAGCCTGGTAGATTGTCCTCAAGTCTGAACTCCGACCAACTTAAGCGCCTCATCCGCGAAGTCCCTGATTTCCCCAAGAAGGGGATTCTCTTCTATGACATCACGACTCTATTAAAAGACAAGACCGGCTTCGCCACGCTCGTCGACCGGCTCTCCGAACAATACGTCGCGCAGAAGATCGACCTCGTGCTTGGCATGGAAGCCCGGGGCTTCATCTTCGCTCCCGCACTTGCTTATCGCCTGAATGCTGGCTTTGTTCCCGTGCGCAAGGCCGGCAAACTTCCTGCGGAAACCGTGAAGTTCGATTACGCCCTTGAATACGGAACGAACTCACTGGAAATGCATAAAGATTCCATCCAGAAAGGCCAGCGCGTGCTGATCGTGGACGATCTGCTGGCCACCGGAGGCACCGCCGAGGCCACAGCCAAGCTGGCGACCTTACTAGGCGCGGAAATTGCAGGGCTCGGCTTTGTGGTGGAGTTGGACTTCCTGCGCGGCCGCGACAAACTCAAAGGTTACGAAGTAACCTCATTGCTGCATTATTAGAAATCGGTCGATGGCGTGAACCGAACTGTTGGAGAAAGAGGAAGATTGGAATCACCACATTCAAGCTCCGAAGAGCCGGAATGTAATTGCCCTGCACGTAAGTGCGGGGTAAATGGTGATGGTCGAACGAGTCCCGTAGGGACGGCACAATCTTCTAAGTCGACAGGCTTTACCAAACCCGCGCGATCATCAAACCTATCCCAGCCCAGAAGCTCGCGCTGATACCGATCAACAGCAAGAGTCCCAAAAACCGGTTATGGTTGCTTCGGTCTTCCAAGCTGTCCGGGTCATACACCAGCCAGGAACGGAGAAACTTCATGTCGCCCGAATCCGCGGGCGCTGATCCCCACGAACCCCGGATGGGCAACCGCATCGGTTTTTCGCAAGTGCCGGACAGGGGGTTGAGCTGAGATTTGTAGCTCATAATATCCGCACCTCTAGCAAATATAGTGCCACACCTTTGTCGTGCGACTATACACAATTGGACAACCTCACGCTCCGGAAGGTTGCAAGCAACCACTAATATTGCGAAAACTTTACAATGTAAGTCGTTATTCTCTGGCTCTACGCTTACCAATCCGGATGCTTCTCGGTCCGGCCGTGCTCTACAGTTTTGGCACGACTCTCAGTCACATTCACTAGATCTTGTCTACTAACCAAATTACCCGCTAGTCTCCACCTGTCGTCACATCTCTTCCAGTGACAACTTCGAGTCCTTGGGCAGATAGCTCTTCCGCCGAAACTAATCTTTCATCGCCTCCCGAAGTTTGCTTCAGCGGAACGAGACTGACGCTTGACAGATCGTCCGGAGAGCACTACTCTCCGGCCACTAAGAATTCCGGCAACGCACAGGGGGATTGCATGCTGACAAGTTTGATTTATTGGATCATCGTTGGACTAATTGCGGGCTGGGCTGCCGGCAAGATCATGAAAGGCGGCGGCTACGGCGCGGCAATGGATATCGTCCTTGGCATCGTCGGCGCAGTCGTTGGTGGATGGATCTTCAACGCGCTCGGCATCTACCCCGCCGGCGGCATTATCGCAAGCATCGTGGTCGCCATCATCGGCGCTATCTTCCTCATCTGGCTAACCCGCCTGCTCAAGAAGGCATAAGGGCCGTTCCACGCTACCCTGCCAGCTAAAGCCCCAGCCATCTCAAAACACGCGGCTTGCATCCACGCATCCAGAGACCTCCGCTCGGGTGTCTAAATCCCTGAAAAGCCGCTTCGTCATGACGGAACGCCCGTGCAAGAACACTCGTGCCATGCGTTCTATCTAAGACGAGCGGCCCCCAACTCGACGGAGGAACCATGCGTTCTCTGAAAGTTGTCGTGCTGTTGTTGCTGTTCGTTTCCATCTCAGCTAGTCGATATTCATTCGGCGAAACTCCCGCTACGCCCGACGCGGCTGATTCCGCCGCCCGCCTGCCGGTAACCCGCGTGATTCTTTACAAGAATGGAGTCGGCTACTTTGAGCACGCCGGCCAGGTGCGCGGCAGCCAGGATGTCAACGTAGACTTCACCACCGCGCAACTAAATGACGTTCTGAAATCTCTGACCGTCCTCGATCTCGGCAAAGGCCGCATCACGGGCGTCAGCTACAACTCCAATGCTCCTCTCGAACGTCGTCTCGGTTCTCTGCATCTGCCCGTCGGCGAAAATCCAACCACCGCGCAATTTCTCGATGCTTTGCGCGGCGCGCGCCTCGAAGTGCGCGATGGATCGGAAAGCGCATCCGGCCGCCTGCTCAGCATCGACGAGCGCGACATCGCGATCAAAGGCGATCAGAAAATTACCGTCGATCAGCTTTCCATCATCAGCGACAGCGGAGAAGTTCGTGTCTTCGATCTCACTCCCTCGACCAGCGTCCGCGTCGCCGAAAAAGATGTGAATGATGAGGTTGGAAAATACCTGAGTCTGGTCGCCTCGACGCGCGATCAGGACGTGCGCCGCATGACCATCTCTACCGCCGGCGAAGGCGAGCGCAATCTGCTCGTGAGCTACATCAGCGAAGTTCCGGTCTGGAAGAGCACTTACCGAATCGTGATCCCCAACAAAGGCAAGCCTTTGTTGCAAGGCTGGGCCATCGTGGATAACACGGTCGGCGAAGACTGGAAAAATGTGGAGCTATCGCTGGTGGCGGGCGCTCCGCAATCCTTTGTGCAAGAGCTTTCGCAGCCTTACTACACGCGCCGTCCGGTAGTGGCGTTGCCGCAGAATGCCATGATCACGCCACAGACGCACGAGGCCACGATGGAGACCGAGGTTGCGAATGGCCAGCTTACGGCACCTTCCGCGACAAACCCCAGTGGAGTGACGGGAGGAATTATCGGCGGTCCCGTCGCTAAGGCCCAATCACAAATGGCGATGGGCAGCGGCGGCGGCATCGGGGGTGGGATGTATCGCGCCAACGCAGGAAAACCCAAGCAGTGGCTCGCGGAGGACGTCGACCATCTCGAAGCGAGCACCACCACCGCTCAAACCCGCGACCTCGGCGATCTTTTCGAATACAAACTTCAGGACCGCGTCACCATTCGCAAGAATCAGTCAGCGCTCGTCCCGATTCTGCAAGCCCGCATCGATGCCGAAAAAGTCTCGGTCTGGAATCCCTCGGGAAGCGCGGTTCTACGCGCTCTCTGGGTCGATAATACCAGCACGCTTACGCTCGATGGCGGCAGCTTCAACGTGCTCGAAGGGGACGCCTTCGCCGGCGAAGGCCTCATGGATCCGATTAAACCCGGCGAAAAGCGTTTGCTTTCCTACGCCGCCAATCTCGGTGTCCTCGTCGATACCAAACAGAAAGCCGAGAACCAGCGCGTCACCAAAGTGATCATCGCCCACGGCGTCATGATGCAATCCACTCAGGAGCGCGAAGAAAATACCTACCTTATCCGCAACCGCGACACTTCGCCGCGCACCGTGGTGATCGAACATCCGGCGCGCTCCGGCTGGAAATTAACCGACGACGATGACAAGCCCGCGGAAAGCTCGGCCTCGTTCCACCGCTTCCGCCTTGTCGTGCAGCCCAAAGAAACCGGGACGCTGGACGTCAAGGAATACAGACCGATCACCAACAGCTACCAACTCTCGAACATCACCGATGATCAGATCAAATATTTTCTGACGCAGAAGATGATCAATCCCGCGATCGAGCAGGCATTGCGCAAGGTGATTACACAGAAGAACAGCATCGCCGCGCTCGACGCAGATGTGTCGTCACGAAAAACTAAAATCTCGGGAATTTCCGAAGACCAACAGCGCGTCCGCGAAAACATGAAAGCCCTGAAGGGCAGCGCGGAAGAAAAAACGCTGGTGGCGCGCTACGTGCACGAACTGAACGAGCAGGAAGACCACGTGCAAACGCTGCACCACGAGATAGCCGATCTACAGCAGAAACGCGACGCGGCCCAGAAAACGCTCAACGAAATGATCGAAGGCCTGCAGATGGAAACGACGCTGTAGATGTCGGTGGATATGCTGATGTAGGACAGCCGGCTCGGCTGTCCCAGCCTGGGCGAAGCCCGCTGCCGAACGAGACATGCCGCAGCGGTGCTACGCCGTAACCGCCGCTTGCATCGCCGCCACCACGGCTTCCAGGTGAGTCAGCGTCTCTTCGACCGTAAGCGAGTACATCTCGCGCCCCAAACCTTCGCCAGCCGCCAGCGCGGCCTGCAAATAGTGTCCGGCAATCTCGACAGCTAGAGCGTCCGTTATGGCCTTGCCGGTACGCTTCTTGTATTCCACCCAAGCCGGATGCGGCAACGCCACCCACACGGTCCTGCCATCGACTAGAAACTTTATATCAACGGCATCGGCGTGACGCGTAGCAATGGCAACAATCAGCGCCTGATAGACGCAGTGAACCTGTTTCTTAGTCCAGCGATCGGTGGCGATAAAATCCTTAAACATGGCTGCTAAAACTATAGCGGAGCGATGCGGTGGGAGCAAATGCTCAGAAGAGGATGCTGAAGTAGCTCAGTTTGTGAAGATGCTCTTGTGGGGACAGCCGCCCCAGCTGTCTAGTCGAGCGAAGCTCGACAGCCCCTTTCTTAAACCCAGCGGCCGAATTGCTAGCCCCCGGCAATGGCTCCGAGCACAATCAAAGGTTCCGCGCCGGACACGACCGCATCAGGCAACGGTGCATCCGGCAGTTCATGAGTCAGATCCTCCTCGCAGGCGAAGAAGCGCAAGAATGGGCGCCGCTGCAGCGTGACGTGATCACGAATCGTCCCGCGCAGCATGGGATAGCGCGCTTCGATCGCATCGAGCACCGAGTTCAGCGTGACCGGGTTATCAACCACTTCAATCTGCAGCTCAGCCCCGACACCTGCCAGGGTTCGTAGATGGGGCGGGAGCACGACACGGATCATGAGGATATTCTCACCGGAGCGTCTGCACTTCCACACTCAGCACCGCCGGTAAATCCCGCACAATCGGATTCCAGCTATCCCCCGCATCGGCCGACGCATACACCTGCCCTCCGCTGGTGCCGAAATACACGCCGCACTCATCCAGCGTATCGACGGCCATCGCGTCGCGCAACACATTCACATAGCAGTTGCTCTGCGGCAGACCTTTCGTCAAAGGCTCCCACTCATTTCCGCCGCTGCGGCTGCGGAACACGCGCAACTTTCCCTCGTGCACGAAATGCTCCGAGTCGCTCTTGATGGGTACGACATAAATCGTCTCCGGCTCGTGCGCATGCACGTCGATCACGAATCCGAAGTCGGTGGGCAGGTTTCCGCTGATCTTTTGCCAGGAATCACCGGCGTCGTCACTGCGCATCACGTCCCAATGTTTCTGCATGAACAACACGCCCGGTCGCGTAGGGTTCATCGCAATGTGGTGAACGCAGTGGCCAACCTCGGCGGTTGGGTTTGGAATGTACTTGGAATACAGTCCGCGGTTGATTGGCTTCCACGTCGCGCCGCCATCGTCGGTGCGGAACGCGCCCGCGGCAGAGATAGCGATGAAGATGCGCTGTGGATCGCTCGGATCAAGAATGATGGTGTGCAGGCACATGCCACCGGCCCCAGGCTGCCACTTGGGTCCCGTACCGTGCCCGCGCAAGCCGGAGAGTTCCTGCCAATTCTCTCCGCCATCGGTCGAACGGAACAATGCCGCATCCTCCACTCCTGCATAAACCGTGTCGGGATCGGTGAGTGAGGGTTCAAGATGCCAAACCCGCTTGAATTCCCACGGATGCTGCGTGCCGTCGTACCACTGATGCGTGGTTAGCGGCTTGCCGGTTTTGTCCGACGCATCATAGACGAACTTATTGCTGGCAGCCTTCGGAGGACCGGGCGCTGGCGCTTCCCCGGACGGCGTCCCAGGCTGGTGCCAGGTTTTGCCGCCGTCGTCAGAACGCTGGATGATCTGCCCGAACCATCCGCTCGACTGCGACGCATACAATCGGTTCGGATCGGCGGGCGATCCCTTCACGTGATACATCTCCCAGCCCGCAAAGTGCGGGCCGCTCACGTCCCACTTCTCGCGCTTGCCATCCGCTGTCAGAATGAATGCGCCCTTGCGCGTACCCACCAGAACTCGTACCGTGCTCATCGTTTCCTCTCAAAAAATATTTTACCCCGAGTTTTTTGATAGCGAAGCAGCACCACCCCAACCATGCCTTCACCGCGGACCTGAACTTCGCAAAGGCACGAGCGCACGCAGCCGCTCGTCGCGCAAGTACAACCCGATCCAGACCATCACGCCAACAATAATCGGCAGGTAGAACGGCTCGCTGGCCCGCACATGCGTAGCAGTTGCGCCGCCCAGATATCCGGTGAGCAAAATAGCGCCGAGAATGGAAGTGCGCGGGATCGCATAGAATGCCACGCACGCAAGTTCAACGATGAAGATAGGCCACTTAGCACTATCGGGATAGTTGTAGTGTGCGAATCCCTGCGCAGCCATTGCGGGGTTCAGCAGGCTAAACATCACAGTAAATAGAAATACCGATACAGCCAGCCCACTGATTACGCGGCCAGTCCAGACCATTTTCTTCTGTGATCGATTGGCCACGGCAGGCCTGTCCACGATGCTCGCTGTGAAAGACGATGCGCTATTGTTCATGGCAGCATCTTTCTCCGGCTTTCGACTCACGATATCGTCCGGTCGAATCGACGAAACCGCCCGCGCCGTATTTATCATGGTGGCGAACCCAATCGGAAAGGTTCCCGTTCGGACCAGTCTCATTGCGCCCTTTCGGAGTCAGGTCGAGCAGCATGTACGTGCTCACAATCTTTTCGTCACCGCGCGCGTAGCAGGAGTAGGTGTGGAAGATATTGCCGCCGTCATCTTTGTAAAACACGCTGAGGCCCGATAATTCTTCGCTTACAAAATCGTTCATCTCGTAGTTATAGAAAACCTTGCCTTTGGCTGCGTCTTCTTTCGTGTAGGACACGTGATAGTCGTAGTTAAAATCGCTATCGAAGGAAGACACCCAATGGAAATGCCAGCCCATACGCTTTTTGAAGGGCTCGATCTCTGACCATGGCGCCCTCGAAACAGCGGCATACGCAACATCGTGATTCTCCAGATGTACGAGCGCGCCCTCAGCGTGATCTGAGGCGAATGAGCAGCCCACGCATCCTTCCTTCCATCCGGGACCAAACATGAAGTGTCGGACGATTAACTGACTGCGCCCCCGGAAAAGATCGGCAAGTGTTTCCTGACCATTCGGCCCATCGAAGACATACTTTTTTTCCACTTTCATCCACGGCAACTCGCGGCGTTGCCGGTGCAGTTCATCCGTAGCGCGAGTGAGTTCTTTTTCCCGCTTGAGATGATCTCTGCGCGCGGCCAGCCACTCCGCTCTCGATACGACTTTCGGATGTTCGACTGTGCTGGTTGCCATATAAATTTCTCCTTGGGCTTTGCTGGTTGAATTATTAAGCGGCCTTCTCCGCCACCTTTTCGCAGTTAACCATCCACGGAATACCGAATCGGTCCACGAGCATGCCAAATCGCACCGCCCAGAATGTCTCAGCGATTGGCATCGTCTCGGTTCCATTTTCCGCCAGTGCCTGGAATACACGCTCTGCCTCGGCTGGATCGGTAAAGCCAAGGTTCAGCGAAACCCTCCTTGTTTCTGGTAATGCCCCGGAGGTGCATCCGATGCCATCAGCACCTGGTCGCCAATCGTCAAACGAGCGTGCAGAATTTTTGCTCGCCATTCCGCAGGTACTTGTTCTGCGGCTGGCGTCCCTTCATGGGTCATTAAAGCGTCGATCTTGGCCCCGAGAACCTTCTCATAAAACTTGAACGCGGCCTCGCAATTTCCATCGAAATAGAGGTAGGGATTCATTTGCATACATTTCTCCTTATCGTGAGTAAAGTTAGAAATTAGTAGAGCCGAACAGCTCACCAGCCAGTCAGTGCACATCCATGGAAGCAGCCGTTCCGTCTGACCACTTGGCGACTGGAATCATAAATACCGTCATTCGATCCTCAGCGTCGTCAGCCTTCAGAATCGGGGAGCCCGCCAGACCTGCGCCCCAGGTCGCGGCCTCCGCTCGCGGGACGAAAAACATCACGTGAGGATGCCAGTGTCCATCATGATCGTTCAAGTACCCTTGCTTTGACAGCATGTAACACATTGCACCAGCTTCCGGCGTCGGCAATTCCCCCTTGTCCAGGCCGGACTTGATGCTTTCGAACATTTGAGCTTTGGATTGTCCAGCTAATAGCAACTCGGTCTTTTTGAGGGTAAATGGAACGTACGATCGTGCGGCTGCTGGGTTGAAGCAGATCGGAGCCCGCAGTTTGGGATTCCAAAATTGCGGATCGTCGCTTCCAGTGGTCCACGATCGTTCCACCAGACATACGAAACCGTTCTTGCCCTTGACTGCGGTTTCGTAACTATGCTGTCCGAGGACCATGACTTCAGCATCTTTTGAGATGGACTCCGGCGCCGCGGTGCGCGCCAGCTCTATCTCTGCATTTCGATCCGCTATCAAGTACTGATCAAGCGGGGCCATTTTCGGGTAGGGTGCTTTGGCATCTGCTGCATGCGCTTGCCATGCCGCGCCCAGCACCACAACCAGTGCAATTGTCTTGACTATCTCTCGGCTCATTAGATTTCTCCTGAAATTGCGAAGTTTTATTCACACGGTTCTGACTTAATCGCGCTTCAGTCCGTGGGTGCAGCCGTTCCGTCCGACCACTTGGGTACCGAAATAATGAACTCGGTGATCGGTTCCGGAGAGTATTGATGCACATACACCGGCGAGCCAGGAAGGCCTCCGCCCCAAAACATATCGTCTGTTTTAGGAACCCAAAACATCAAATGAGGATCTGCGTTCCCGTACTTGCGTCCAAAGTACTGTTGCTTCGACATCATGTAGCAGACCTCGCCCGGTTCCGGCAGTGGCAGTTCTTTCCTGTCGAATGCGGCCTTGATGCTGTCGAACATCTGAGCTCTGGACAGTCCAGCCAATGCCAGCTCTGTCATTTTGAAAGTGAGTGGCAAGTGGGATCGTGCGGCCGCAGGATTGAGGCAAAGCGGCAACCGCTGATCCGGGTTCAAAAACTCTGGGTCGTCGAAAGGAGCCATCCATGATCGTTCCACTAGACATACGAAATCATTCTTACCTTTGACCGCCGTCTCGTAGCCGCGTCGTCCCAGGACCATGACATTGGCATCTTTTGAAATGGACTCCGGCGCCGCGCTCCGCGCCAGTTCTATTTCTGCATTTCTATCCGTCATAAGGTACTGATCAAGCGGGGCCATACTCGAATAGGCTGCTTTGGAGTCCACTGCTTGCGCTTGCCATGCCACGCTCAGCAAGATAACCAGAGCGCAGCTTCCCACGAACGAGTGAATCGAACCTGCCAGCATTCTTGTCAGCTTCATCTTCGTAGTTTCCTTGTTGTTCCGGGAATGCCGTCTGAGCTGGATAGTCATGCCAATACCAGCCACCGTCGTTCACTTCGCTTCCGTTACTTGCTCTCGCACTGCGTTGTAGGTCCCGAATTTTTTCGCCACTACCTTCAGCGTGGGATAGAACTGCACAAAAGTATGCTCGACGGCGGCATGATCGTTGTGGCACGACCAGCAGCCGTTGCCCTTGGGCATGGCTTCGGACGCTTTGCCGTCAGCGTCGAAACCGTAGTACGCCCACTTATCCGGATTCCGCACCAAATCTTTCACCTCGACGGCCAGCCCCGTAAGATCGGTCTGATAATGGCCCTTCTGGTTGATTGAACTTCGGCTCGCCGCATCCCGCTCGTCGATCACGAACATGCTCCGCTCCGGCCACTTCCCCGAGTTCGCAAATTCGTTGTAAGCCCAGCGTTGGACGAAGACGTTGGTGAACAACTCGTGGCCACCGGGCGCGGGGCTGTAGTTCATGCCATATCCGGCGGAGAGGAACATCCATTCGCGATAGTCGGCAGGCCGGATAAGCCGGCCCTTCTCGTCGTATTGCGGCTTGGGCGCCTTTTCGTCAGGCGCAGCGGCCAGCAGCGCAACGCAAGTAACCACAACGAGGATAGAGCACAGCACGTTTTTCATAGATCACCGTGTGGTTTCCGATTTCCAAAATAAAGAACGCTGTTGGTATCGCTAACCCATCGGGGTTCGGAACCGACTCGCCACATCTCTACCAGCTCTCCCTTAGTGTTTATGGGGATCGCCAGAGGAGCCATCCTCGGGCGGCTTCTTCGCCATTACGACCAGCAATCCTTGCGGTCCGGGGTACGTCAGGTAAGGCACCATGGTGGGCGATATCGAGTCATATCCCACATCTTTCGCGGTCTTATAAGGGGCATAGAACATCAAGTGCGGGGGCACGAAACCGCTTTTCTTGGATTGGTCATCATAGACATAGTTTTCGTCCGACATCATGTAAAGGAAGCCGGGCCCGGCCACTTTGAAGCGGCCCTCCTTATATCCCTTGTCGATGTCATCCTTGATCTCTGGCTCTGACTTGCCCTGTGCTCGCATTTCTTCCCTGTGCAGGTAAGTGAGCATAAGAGTTCGGCTGCCTTCGGCGTCGAAGCACGCCGGCGCGGAGGAAGTTTGCGTTGCCCCTACAAATGACCGCTCAACCAAACAACTGAAGCCGTTCGTGCCATCGTGAACTTTCTCGTAGCCTTTGGATCCCAAAATATAAACTGTGGCCTTACTCGATACCTCGGTTGGTGCCGCGCTCAAGGCCAGTTCGATTTGCCGCTCGCGCGGCGTAGAAGCGGTTACTAAGTGCACTGAGGTGTCCTGAGGCTTGTCGTGAGTTGCAGCACTGCTTGATAGGGCGCCGATCGACAGGACGCCCGCAAAAGTCGTTGTCATCCATCTCGTAAGCTTCATGGTCGTTTCTCCCCGTTTCGGGATCTAGTCGTCATCTCGGCTGTTCATCCGTGCTGAATGCACAGCGAACAGTATTCACATTTCACTTGCAATTCGCAAGTAATAATTTATTGTGAGATAAAGATGCCGCGAAACATAACATCTCCCAAACGGCGCTCGGGCTGTCCGCTGAATGCTTCGGTGGAAATGCTGGGCGACCGCTGGTCGCTGCTCATCATCCGGGACATGATGCTGCGCGGCTTTCGCAGCTATAAGGAATTCATGCAGTGCTATGAAGGCATCGCCACTAATATTCTGGCGGACCGCCTGCGCCAGCTTATGGATTACGGAATTATTGCCTCCGAACCCGATCCCGCCGATGGGCGCAAGCTGACTTATTTCCTGACCGCAAAGGGAATAGATCTGGCGCCGGTGCTCACGGAAATGGTGCTCTGGGCCGCCGCGCATGAAGATACCGGCAATCAAGCCCTCGTCCAGCAAATGCGGGAGGACAAGCAAAAATTTCTGGCCGGAATAAGGCAACGCTGGGCCGACCGGCGCTCGCAAAACTGAATCCGCTGATCGTTTGCGAACTCGCCTCGGGTAACATGGTCATGTGCCGAAGCGAGTTTCCAAGCGAGATAAAGTCTCCAAGCAAGATAAAGATAAAAAAGACAAGGTCAGCATTCTTCACGCCGACCACCTCAGTAAGATTCCCTGGCTCATCCATGGATTTTCAACGAGGTTGGGAGGAGTCTCTCGCGCATTCGGCGGCAGCGCGCTCAACCTCGGCTTCACCAAAGATGATTCCAAAGCTACAGTCGAGCGCAATCGCGCCACGTTTCTCCACAAACTCGGCGCCAGCGGCGGTTCGAATCGTAAATCCAAACCTTGGCCGCTCATCACTCTGCGCCAGGTTCATTCCGATATCATCGGCTTCGTGGACTCGCCGACTGAATCGCCTCTTGCCGGCGACGGCCTGATCACCGCAACTCCCGGCTTGCTGCTCGGAATTCAAACCGCCGACTGCCTGCCCATCATTCTTGTCGACCCCAAACGCCGCGCTGTAGGCGTGTTTCACGCAGGCTGGCGCGGCACGTTGAAACGCATCGTTGAGAAAGGTGTAGGGGAGATGCGTCGCCACTTCGGCAGCCGGGCGCGCGATCTGAAGGCAGCAATCGGTCCCGGCATTCACGGCTGCTGTTATGAGGTGGGCGAAGAAGTTCGTGCCAAGTTCGAGTCGCAGTTCGCCTATGCCGCGAAACTGTTTCGGGAAATCGAAGAATTCAACGAGGTCCGGGAAAAATATCCCATGTTATTTCTCACCGCGCGCGCCCCCGGCCACAGCGAGTTGCCGAAGAAAATTTTCCTCAACCTGGTCGAAGCCAATCGCCAACAACTGTTGGCTGTTGGTGTGCCGGCGAAAAGTATTGAAGCCTCGCCCCTGTGCACCAGTTGCCGTACCGACTTGTTATTTTCCTATCGCGCTGAGAAGGGCAAAACTGGAAGGATGATGGGAGTGGTAGGAATTCGAGGATGAAGTCAGAAGTCAGAAGTCAAAAAGCAGAAGTAAGCAATCCACTCTCAATTTTTGCATTTTTGACTTCTGTCCTAACTTTTGACTTCTGCATTATTTTTAAGCGCTGGGCGGCGCGGTCGCAGCTGGCGGTGCCGCAGCTCCCTCCGCAACCCCCTCATTCACCAGATCCTTCAACTCCTTGCTGGGCTTGAAGAAAGGAATCTTCTTGGCGGGCACTTCAACCTTTTCTCCGGTCTTTGGATTACGGCCCGTGCGCGGCTTACGCTGCCGGGTGCGGAAACTGCCGAAGCCGCGTATCTCAATTTTGTCTCCCGCGCGCAGCGACCGCACCACGCTATCAAAGATCGTTTCCACGATCACTTCGCTGTCCTTGCGCGTAAGTTCCGCCAAACGCGAGACTTCATCAATCAGATCGGCTTTCGTCATGGTGTCCTCTTAGCCCTCGAAATCTCCCATAACCTTCTCAAATTTCAGGGGTTGTACGCAAGTCGCGGGTGAGAGTCGGGCCTACTTCCACAAATAATAAAACCCAACATGCTGCTCCATCATTTTCGAAGCGTCGGGCAAATACTGCGAAACATCGCCCAGCATCAAGTCGAGCAAATTCCTGCGATCTTTCTCCGGATGCACCAGCGTGGGCTCGCCTGAAATGCCTACCGATTTCGCCGTGTCCTTCACCACCGCCTCAAAGTCGCCAACTTTATCAATCAGCTTCATGTCGAGCGCCTGCTCTCCCGTCCAAACTTTGCCGTTGGCGATGGCCTTCACGTCATCAAACTTCATCCCACGGCCATCGGCCACGGCCTGGATGAACTGCCCGAACATGTTATCGATCAGAGACTGCATATAGGCCTGCTCGGCCGGAGTGAGGTCGCGCGCCGGATTGCCCGTGTCCTTAAACTCGCCGGTTTTGATCACCACACTCTTCAGCTTGGCCCACTTCAACAGATCACCGTAATTTACCCACTCGGCGATGACGCCGATCGAACCCACAATGCTGCCCTCATCGGCATAAATCTTGTTCGAAGCCGAGGCAATGTAGTAAGCCCCGCTCGCGCCCACGGTCTCAATCGACACCACAACGCGCTTCTTTTTTTCCTCGCGAATGCGCTTCACCTCGCGATAAATCTCTTCTGACGCCGCCACGCCGCCGCCCGGCGAATTCACATGCAGGATGATGGCTTTAATCGAAGAGTCATCGCCGAATTTCTTGAGCTCGCCCACCACCGGCTGTGGCGAGAGAATCACGCCGTCAAGGTCGACCACGCCAATGCGGTCGCCAAAGCCGCTGAACGAGGTTTCACTGCTGCCCGCATGCAACGTCAGGTAAACCAGCGAAAACACGGCCAGCACAAAGAGGAAGAATGCTCCTCCCCCAATCAAAATCCAAAGCAGGGTGCGCGAACGTCGTTCAGCCATGGAGGAAGTTTAGCACCGGGGCTAGGGAGTGAGCACTTTTAGCGCCCCGCGTTGCACCGTGACCTCAACTGGTGTGCGACAGACAAATTCTCCGTCGGCATAAACATCGAGCGGTCTCTCGGTTTCGAGGCGAAGGCGCGCAGCTTGAAGATACTCCACCTCGCGAATGCCAAGGTGCCTGCCAAAGTAAACCGTGGGAAACATGCACGTGAGTTTGAACGGGTCGACGCTACCGATCACACAGACATCCAGTTGGCCATCATCGAACCGCGCGTGCGGCGCAATCTTCATCCCGCCGCCGTAAATCGCAGTATTTGCGAAAGCGGCCAGCATCGTAGGTTGATCGCTGCGCTAGCCCAATCGCCGGATTCCTCCGCAGTGAGAATCTTCATGGGAAACGGGGCAAAACGAAAAATTGTGGGAGCCAGACTTAATGCGTAGCCGCCGTGTCCGCGCAACCAGCGCGGCAAAGCTTTAGCGCGGCGGGCGACTTCCGCATCCAGTCCGATGCCGGCCACACTGCAAAAATAATGTGGCGCGGGCGCCCCACCCGCGTTGTCCACCGGGCTGATGACCCCAAGGTCGATGCTTTGAATATGATCCCGATAAGCACAGAACCTTTTCCAAGCCGCAAGCGAATCGCGCACGGTATGCAACCCCAGCGCCCGCGCAAAGTCATTGCCACTTCCCGCAGGCACAACCAGAACCGGCACGCCAAGCTTCACAAGTTGATTCAAGTGATGGTGAACGGTGCCGTCGCCGCCGAAAATCAGGATCACATCCACTTGATCGGCCGCAGCAGGCAAGCCGATACGCCAGTCGATTTCTTCGTGCGAGTTCTCGTCTGTCTGGAATGGCTTAAGGTTTTTCGCGGAACATCCCAACCCGAAAATGGCGGCAGCGCGCATGTGCGCGGTTGAGCCTAGCAGAGTTGACCTCGAAGACACAGAGGCACAGAGATAAAAATGAGGAGGGTAGACTACTAGGGAATTGCGAGCACAACCTTCTTAATCTTCTTACCAACGCGAACGATGAGGACTTCTTTTGGGGACACTAAAATTGCTAAACCCGTTATCACTTGGCCGTTAATGTGCACTGCCTTTTCCTTGATTTTGCGCCCGGCTTCAGCCGTAGAGGCGGCGAGCCCAGCTTCCTTGATCAACTTGTCGACCCTAAGAATTTCCGCATCTGAAAGATCTGAAGTAAGGACCTGCGCTCCGCCGCCCTCGCTTGCGTCTGGCAAAGCATCCGCAATTTTTATTTTGGTAATGCTGATTCTTGCCTCATCGAGATTCTCTGGTGCCACGTTGTTCTGAAACTGCTTTCCCCAATCCTCCCCTGCCTTTACCCCAGCCTCCGCCGAATGGAAACCCTCCACAATCCTTCGCGCTAACGCCTTCTTCGCCTGCATCGGATGCGCTTCCCGTTTCATCTTCTCAATCTCGGCAACCTGCACATCCGTCAGCAGCTCGTAATACCTCCACATCATTTCGTCCGAGATCGACATAATCTTGCCGTACATCTCCAGCGGCGGCTCGTGAATCCCAATCGCATTTCCCAGCGACTTCGACATTTTCTGCACGCCGTCAAGGCCCTCCAGAATCGGCGTCGTCAGCACCACCTGCGACTCCTGCCCGTAAGCCCGCTGCAGCTCGCGCCCCACCAGCAAATTAAATTTCTGGTCCGTGCCGCCGAGCTCCACATCGGCATCGAGCGCCACCGAGTCGTATCCCTGCACCAGCGGATAAAGCAACTCATGCATCGATATTGGCTTCTCGTCGTGAAATCGTTTGTGAAAATCCTCGCGCTCCAACAGTTGCGAGACCGTATATTTCGCCATCAAGCGCACGAAATCGTCAGAGCTGAACTGCCCCATCCATCGCCGGTTGAAATCGATCACCGTCTTCTGCGGATCGAGGATCTTGAACACCTGCGCCTTGTAAGTCTCTGCATTCGCCTCAATCTGCTCACGCGTCAGCGGAGGACGCGTTGCTGATCGCCCCGTTGGATCGCCGATCATGCCGGTGAAATCGCCGATCAAAAAAATAGCCGTGTGCCCGAGATCCTGAAAGTGTTTGAGCTTGCGCAGCACCACGGTGTGCCCCAGGTGCAAGTCGGGAGCGGTCGGGTCCATCCCGAGCTTCACCCGCAGCGGCTTGCCCGTGGCGCGAGACTTTTCCAGTTTGGCCCGTAGGTCGGCCTCGCGGATGATTTCCGCGGAGCCTTTCTTCAGATACGTGAGCTGTTCCTCGACAGGTGCGAAGGTTGGCATGGGAAAAGACATTATAAGGAAGCAGAAGGCAGAAGTCAGAATGCAGAAGTTAGAATTAGTGCCGGGAGTGACCACGCGCGTGACGGCAACGAATATTCATGTCCGAAAGGCGACCCCGGCCGATGTTCCGCACCTGCGCGAAATAATCGAAGCCTCCGTTCGCGTCCTGCAGGCGGAAGACTACTCACCCGCCCAGATTCAAGGCGCGCTGAAGTCGGTATACGGCGTGGATAGCCAGCTGATTGCGGATGGAACGTACTTGGTAGCAGAGATTACAGATTCGCACAACCAACTCGAGATCGTGGCCTGCGGCGGATGGAGCAAACGTAAGACATTGTATGGAGGTGACCAATACGCCGCGCGCGAAGACTCGCTACTCGACCCCGCCTGTGATGCTGCGAAGATTCGCGCATTCTTCGTACATCCGAACTGGGCGCGTCGCGGTATCGGCGGCTTGATCCTGGAAGCCTGCGAAAACGCCGCCAAAGAAGCAGGCTTCACGCGCCTTGAGATGGGGGCGACCTTGAGCGGCGTTTCGTTCTACAAAGCAAAAG
Organism: uncultured Acidobacteriaceae bacterium; assembly: GCA_963838015.1. Classification (GTDB taxonomy): domain Bacteria; phylum Acidobacteriota; class Terriglobia; order Terriglobales; family Acidobacteriaceae; genus Sulfotelmatobacter. Next base: position 246,129 of record CAWIPG010000007.1, read on the forward strand.
GTTACGCAGCCCTGGAGAATCTGGAAGCCCCACTCGGCAACGGAGAAAGCCTTCCGATTGTAAGGATGGCGAAGGAAGTGAAGTAAAGTTCAAAAAGTCACACAATCCAAATATTTCTTACTTCTTCACTCTGCCTTCTGACTTGACCTAAGTTTCCGTCCCGCAATTTCGAACTTCCCGCCCAACACACTATTGATGGCTTCCGAATAGGCAAGATGCTCCTGCTCCAGAATCCGACCAGCCAGCGAGCGTTCATCATCGCTATCGAGTACCGGCACTGTCTTCTGCACAATAATTGCACCATGATCAAGCTCTTCGTCCACAAAATGCACCGTGCATCCGGAAACTTTCACCCCGTAGGCGAAGGCCTGCTCCTGCGCTTCAAGTCCAGGAAACGCGGGCAAGAGCGATGGATGAATATTCAGAATCCTCTGCGGATACTGCTGCACGAACCAGGGCGAGAGTAGCCGCATGTACCCCGCGAGGCAAACTAAATCCACGTTGTGTTGTTGGAGTGCGGCGACAACTTCGCGATCATGCTCTTCTCGCGGCTTGCCCTTGGATGGAATTACCAGCGCGTCCAACTCGCGCTGCCGCGCAGTAGCGATGCCCGGCGCGTCCGCTTTGTTGGAAATGACAATAGCAATACGCGTATTCGCGATACGGCCCGCATCGATGCTATCGGCAATAGCGACAAAATTTGACCCGCGTCCGGAGAGGAGAATGCCCAGGGAGTGCATTGGAGTTTTAATGATAATTCACCACGGAGGCACAGAGGCACGGAGAAAATCTAGATGCAGGTTAAAACCAAGCTAATCGGCTGGATTGGGCCCGGCAAAGACTTGAAAGATTTTCTCCGTAGTCTCTGTGTCTCCGCGGTGATCCGACGGCTCTTAGCTGTAGATCACCTTGCGATCACCCTTCACGATGCGGCCTACGGTGTAAGCCTTCTCCCCTACGCGTTCGAGCACAGTTTGGGCTTTCTTGAATTTCGCCAGCGGAACCACCAGCAGCATACCCAATCCCATGTTGAAGGTGCGCAGCATTTCATCTTGTGGAACATTGCCCAGTTGCCGCAGGTGCTCGAACAGCGGCAGAACCGGCCAGGATCCCAATTCAATCAGGGCCCCTGTACCCCGCGGCAGTACGCGCGGGAGATTTTCGGTAATGCCGCCTCCCGTTATGTGTGCCAGCGCAGAGACGCATTGAGCGTCGATCAGCTTCTTCAGCGCCGGCCAGTAGCTCTTGTGCGTACGCATCAACTCATTGCCGACTTTGTTCTTGATCTCATTCACGTAGTCTTCCGGCGAGTAGTGCGCCACTTCAAACAGCAATTTGCGGGCCAGCGAATATCCATTGGTGTGCAATCCGTTCGAGGGCAGGCCCAAAACCACATCGCCGATCTGCACATCCTTGCCAGTGATGATCCGCTCACGTTCTACCACCCCGACAATAAATCCCGCCAAATCATATTCGCCGTCGGGATAGAAGCCGGGCATCTCGGCCGTCTCACCGCCGATCAATGCGCACCCGTTATGCTTGCAGGCGTCGGCAATGCCCTCCACGACTTTTTCCGCAATGGTAGGCTCCAGTTTCCCTGTCGCCAGGTAGTCCATAAAGAACAGCGGCGCCGCGCCTTGCACCGCGATATCGTTGACGCAGTGGTTCACCAGGTCAGCGCCGATGGTGGAATGAAGGCCCATCTCAAACGCAACCTTCAGCTTCGTCCCCACGCCATCCACGCTTGAGACCAGCACCGGATCGACGTACTTGGTCTTATCCACCGCAAACAAGCCGCCAAAACCGCCAATCTCGCTGAGCACTCCGCGAGTAAAAGTCTTGTGCGCCAGATACTTGATGCGCTGCTTGGTCCGGTTGGCGCGGTCAATATCCACACCGGCATCGGCGTAGGTGACAGGTGCGGCGGAGGATGGGGGATTCTTAGCCACGGATTTAATACGGTATCCTTCTCAAGTTCCTTACATCTGTGGGGAAACGCCGGGTGCTGCGCGGCAACAACTTCTAAGGCCGCTCATTGTAGCACGTTGGAAGAGGGACGCTGGATGAGGCCATCGCAGCTTACGCAAGCCGGAATTCCAAAGATCACATTCGGCCAATATTTCAGGCCGATCATATCGGCGTTAACGCTCGGGCTTTAACGGACTTGCATGTTTCGGTTCGTATATACCAATTCTTCCACCGCCGGGAAGCGTGATGGCTGCAACTTTTCCCCAGCGCTCTTCCTTTACATCCGATGCCTTCACATTTTTCGATTTGAGTTCTTTCAAGGTCTCCGCGATGTCATCGCACATGAAGTAGAGTTCGTGTTTGTCGTTGCTATCGGAATCGTGAAAGGCAGCTTCGAGCGGAGGCAGAGCGAAAATCAACCAGCCGTGCCCGGCATCGACCGAAGAAAACTTCAACACATCGCGAAAGAACGCGCGATCCGCTTCCGCGTCCTTGCTGTAGATAACGATATGCGCGCCGTTGATCATGCAGGGTTCAGGAAAAGCAAACCTTCAGCGGTATCGCCAAATACACTTCCAGCCTATTCCGCGGGCGCGCACGTCCGTTCGTCACAGCCGGACACTCAACTAATGAGCGATGAAGTCCGAAAAGAAATATGCCAGAACGCCAAAAAGAGCCAGCCCGGAAATTCCATAAGCCGTGAGAACCCAAGCGCCACGGCCTTCGCAATGTTTGCCGGCCGTTTGCTGGGGAGATGACTGCTGAGAACCAGAAGGAGATACAACAGGGGCCCGATCTTCCATGCAAAAACCTCCGAACGGAAAGATCGTGGCGCAAGTACATTATGCGTCACGCCTGCCCGGCTTCGTGGCCAGGCAAGACTATCTGGGCCAGCATTTTACTACGGTTTGTGACCCGGCGAACAAGGAAATGTGAGCCAAATCCGCATACGTAACTTTGCCCCACCGTTCCTTTTTGGGATACAACCACCCCAGGCTTTACTATTAACCTATGCGTCGTCTCTTGCCGCTCCTCGTTGTCTGTGCATCGATCATGCCATTTGCCGCTTCGGCCCAATCGGGTCAGGCTCCCAGCAGTTCAGCCGTTCCAGCGGAAGCAAAGAAGGGAGCGAAAGCCATCGAGGCCAAGCCGGCTGATGCTGCGGCCTCCAAACACGACTACTCTCAGGAAGCCTTTGTCGTCGAGCAATACCGTTCCACCTACCGCTTCGAAAGCGACGGCACTGGCCGCAAGGAAACCATCGCCCGCATCAAGGTTCAAAGCGAGGCCGGAGTCCAACAGTGGGGACAGATTCAGGTCGGCTATAACTCCGCCAACGAACGCGTCGAAATCGCCTACGTCCGTGTAATCAAAGCCGATGGCACGGTGGTCAAAGCCGGCGATGACGCCGTCCAGGATCTTAGCGCCCCGCTCGAACAGCAAGCTCCCGTCTACACCGACTACCGCCAGAAGCACATCACCGTTCCGGGCCTGCGTCCCGGCGAAATCCTCGAATACGACATGGTCACGGTGATTCACACGCCGCTAGCTCCCGGAGAATTCTGGGCCGAGTACGACTTCGACAAAAACAACATCATGCTCGATGAAGAACTCGACGTCGATGTTCCCTCCGACCGTCCTCTCAAGCTGAAGAACAAGCCGGGCCTGGATCCCAAAATTTCCGAAGCCAACGGGCGCCGCATCTACCACTGGACCAGCTCTCACCTCGAACGCGAAGACGACAGCAAAGAAAAAGATAAAGACAAACTAGCCGCAAAGATGCGGAAGAAGCGGGCCGATGCGGAGCGCCCAGACATTCAGCTCACTACTTTTGTCAGTTGGGAACAGATCGGCCGCTGGTACGCCGGCCTCGAAAAAGACCGCCGCGCCCCGTCTCCCGAAGTTCGCGCCAAAGCGGCTGAACTTACCAAAGGCCTCGACACTGAGATGGACAAAGTTGAAGCCCTCTACGATTACGTCGCCAAAAATTTCCGCTACGTCAGCCTGTCGCTCGGCCTCGGCCGCTATCAGCCCCACGCCGCCGCGGACGTTCTCCACGACCAGTATGGTGACTGCAAAGATAAACACACGCTCCTCGCATCCTTGCTCGAAGCCGAGAACCTGCACGCCTCCTCGGTGTTAATCAACTCCAGCCGCAAGCTCGATCCCGACGTGCCATCGCCCTCGCAGTTCGATCACGTCATCACGCTGCTGCCCATGGGCAAAGAAGAAGTCTGGATGGACACCACCGCCGAAGTCGCTCCATTCCGCCTGCTCGCCTACACTCTCCGCAACAAGCTGGCTCTGGTCATTCCCGCCGACGGCAGCACGCCCCATCTCGAGCAGACGCCCGCCGACACTCCCATGCCCGATACCGAAATTTCCGAAGTCGATGGCAAAGTCAACGACATCGGCAAACTCGAAGCCCACGTCCACTACACCTTCCGTGGCGACGAAGAGCTGATGCTGCGCTCCATTTTCCGCCGCGTTCCCGAGTCGCAATGGCAGCGCGTGGTAGAAAACGTGAACGCCGGCATCGGCGGCGACATCACAAACTTGAAGATCAGCGATCCCGCCGCAACCCGCGAATCTTTCACCATGTCCTACGACGTCGCCCGCCCGAACTTCCTCGACTGGTCCAAGAAAAAATCGGACCTCATGCTGCCGCTCTGCCAGTTCAACCTGCCGGATGTCGGCAACGGCGATGACAACAACGACGACAGCAGCCCCGATGCCGAAGTCCTCAAGCTAGGCCCCAAAGCCGAATACGTCTACAAGATCAAGCTCGAACTCCCCGCCAAATACACAGCACACGCTCCTATCGCTTTTTCCGTAAAGCGCGATTACGCCGAGTACCAGGCAACTTACAAGCTGGATGGCACAATCTTCACCGCGACGCGCAGCCTAACCATGCGCCAGGACGAACTGCCCACGGCACGCGGCGAAGATTATCAAGCCTTCCGCCGCGCCGTCAGCTCGGATCTGACTCAGGTTCTGTCCGTCGAAAACACGGTAGCCGGTACGCCCACTCCGCCCGCCGACATGAAAGCCGACAACCTCGTCGAAAGTGGACGCGCCGCCATCGGCAGCAACAATCTGTCACTCGCAGTCGAGCTTCTCAAGCGCGCCACTGAAGTCGATCCCAAAAATAAGTACGCCTGGAATATGCTGGCCGCCGCCTATCTCGGCATGCGCCAGAACGATGACGCTATTGCCGCGCTCAACAAGCAGATCGAAATTAATCCCTACGACGAATACGCCTACAACGCGCTAGGCCGCGCCTATTGGCAAGAACGCAAGTACGACGACGCCGTAACCGCCTTCAACAAACAGATTGAGATTAATCCACTGGACAAGTTCGCCCACGCCGGCCTCGGCGCCATGTATTCCGAGTGGCACAAGTATGATCTCGCTGCGCCCGAGCTAGAAAAAGCCGCATCGCTCACGCCCGACAATCCCGAACTGCAAGTCAGCCTCGGCGATGCCTACCTGAACCTCGGCCAGGACGACAAAGCCCTCGCCACCTTCGATCATGCGGTCGAGCTCTCAGCCACGCCGCTGGTCTGGAACAACATCGCCTACCAGCTCTCGCTGAAAAAATCGCATCTCGATCGCGCCCAGCAATACGCCGAGTCAGCAGTCTCAGCCACCACAGCCGCCTTGCGCAATGTCACGCTCGATCGCCTGACGCCGCAGGAACTCCCGCTAGTCCCATCGCTAATCGCCTACTGGGACACGTTAGGCTGGGTCTATTTCACCGAAGGCAATCTCGATAAAGCCGAAAAATACGTAGCCGCCGCCTGGGGACTGGGCCACCACGGCGAAGTCGGCGACCATCTCGGGCAAATCTACGAAAAGCGCGGCGACAAAAATCTCGCCTTGCAAACCTACGCACTTTCCCTAAGCGCCCTGCGTCCCGACCCCGAAACCCGCGGCCGCCTCGCGACGCTAACCGGAGGCGAAGCCAAAGTAGACGCGGCGGTCGCAAAGTACAAAGAAAATCTGCAGCAGCTTCGCACCATCGACCTGGGCAAAGTGGCCAAAGAAACCGGCAGCGCCGATTTCTTCATCCTGCTAAGCCGCGGCTCCGGCAAGCAAGGTTCGAGTAAGGAAAGTTCCGCTGCGACGGTCGACGGCGTAAAGTTCGCCAGCGGCGACGAAAAACTAAAAGTCTTCACCGACGCCCTCCGCACAGCCGAATACCGCGTAACCTTCCCCGACGACACCCCCGTAAAAATCCTCCGCCGCGGAGTGCTCGACTGTTCCACCACGACAGGCCGCTGCACGTTCGTACTAACACTGCCAGACGATGTAAGAACGGTGGACTAAAGAGTTCGCGATAACGAAACTTGAGCGCGAACAGCCGCGAAGCGGCGAAAGAATGCAGCCCACGGCGCAAGCCGTGGGTAGGCGGTCATACAAAGAGAACAAGCCCCGGAGGGGCGACATAAAATAGCCCGGCACTGGAGCGCCTCTAGCATAGGAATACATACGTGCCGGCGTCTTGAAGTTGACAAGGCTTAACGCCCAAGGCCTCGCGGCCACCTTGAAGTTCCCCTGTGCGTCGGGTGCGGAGTAAGCGAGACAGGACAACTGTGGCATTCCAGCGGTCCCGAACTTATCCACCCGCGCCGCTCGACCGAACGGCTCGTGCTCGAACACGAAGAGGTTTGTGTTGACCAGATTCCGCACCAGCCAGAGTGGGTCATTGCTGAACAGCGCAGTGCCGTCAACCGATTCCTGCCACGTCTCCCGCACTGGCTTGTCGTTGTCATACTTCAGGCGGATGCTCTTCGAGCCGACCACGCCGTCAATGGAAACGTAAGCCTCAAGCTTCCGATCCGTGCAGCGGACGATGAGTGTCAATTCTTTCTCACCTTCCCACTCGCTATAGAGCCTTGCCACGTCGTGCTTGGTTCCCATCGCGTCGGTATCCGTGGTGTGCTCCCAACCGCTGCGCGGTGTTGCGGGTTTGGCAGGCTCGGGGGCTGGAGCAGCTGTCACCGAGCGCGCGGTGAGTTGGTCTCACACCCAACCAACAACGCAATCGCAACGACAAGGATTCCGACTTTCATTGAGCTGCCTCCGATATGGTATACGAGCCGCTTGCCCGCGCAAATAAGAGCGGTCTCCAACCGCCTCACGAACTTCTCGCATCGACGGTTATCGCAGCCATCCTGAAAGCGCTATGTGTGGATCACCGCGGAAGGGTGGCCCCTTTCAGGGCCGCGTAAAAACCTACAAATTAATCGGGGCTTCAGCCCCGCTACGGGTACAAAGCCGAGACGAAAATTCACAGCCCCTTGTGTTCCATCATTGCCCTAGCAAAGGCAGCAGAACCATCCCGCACAACGCGGGCACAACCGGCCAGCAAACCGGATATAACTCTATTGCTTCTTAGATTTTGATAGGCAAGCTCTTTGAAAATCGTATTTTGCAAAGAATTTCGCGCTACGGTGATGATTCCACAACAATCGAAGGGGTAGGGGCACCCCCCAATCCCGCGTCCGCACGGTCCATGACCATCCGGACTCCTGGAGCGGATGGCGAACTATTTCGCCGAGAAATTCACAGCTGACTCATAGGCCTCATAGGCCTGGGCCAGCCTTAAAACCAGTTCCTCCCGCCAATGCGCCCCCGCGATCTGCAACCCAATTGGCAGTCCGTTCTTGGTAAAGCCGCAAGGCACCGAGATCGCCGGCAGTCCCCAAACATTGAACGGCCGCGTGTTGCGGAGCAATACAAGTTCCGCCGGACGCAGTGCCTCCGGATCTTTTTTAGATCCGCTATCGTCGGCGCGGGAATCGGCGTGGTAGGCGTAACCAGTAAATCCACTTCGGCAAAGAAATCGCGAGCCCGCCGCCGTTCCTCATCCAGCTCTCGCCGCTGCCGAATATATTCCGCCGCGGAAATGTTCTCGCCCGAGCGAATGCGCCGCAAAGTTTCCGGCTGATAGAGCTCGGGCGAACGCGCAACATTCTCGGCGTGATAAGCATAAGACTCCGCAGCCTGCACCGTGCGGTCCGCAGTCACATCGATCTGTACGTCATGAACATCCTCAACCAGCTTCCCGATCACGACCAGTGCTGCCTCTACCGCCGCGCGCACTTCATCGTCCAGTTCGTCATAAAAATGCGCCCGCGGAATCCCAATGCGAAGCGTCTTCGTTCCCTCGCGCAAGCCAGAAACATAATCGGATACCGGAACATCCTTGCTGCCCGCATCGAGCGCGTCGTATCCCGCAATAGCTTGCGACACCACAGCCGCATCGGTAACAGTCGCAGCCAGCGGCCCAACATGATCGAGCGACCACGAAAGCGGAATCACGCCCCGCGCCGAAACGCGCCCATAAGTCGGCTTGATCCCGACGCATCCGCACAGTGCAGCCGGTTCGCGGATCGATCCAGCCGTATCCGTCCCAATCGACGCATAGCAAAGTCCCGCCGCAACCGCCGCAGCCGAACCTCCGGACGATCCTCCCGTAATGTGCGCTGTGTTTCGCGGATTACGAACATCGCCGAAAAAACTGACCAATGAACTTCCGCCATAAGCGAACTCATGCAGATTGTTCTTACCCAGAATCACAGCCCCAGCCTGCCGCAATCGCCGCACAACTTCCGCATCCTCCGCAGGAATGCGGTCTTGAAGAAGCGCGCTGGCCGCCGTTGTGCGCGTCCCCGCGGTATCGATCAGGTCTTTCAAAGCAACCGGAATCCCGTGCAGCGGCCCGCGCCATTCCCCGCGCAAGATTTCCTTTTCCGCAGTCCGCGCCTCTGCCAGCGCGGACTCGGTGCTCACTGTAATAAAGGCATTCAGCGTGGGATTAAGTTTCTCGATGCGACCCAGACAAGCGCGAGTCAATTCGACTGGAGAAATTTCCTTCCGCCGCAGCCGCGGAGCAAGCTCAACAATAGTTTCCAAAGTAGGCATCATCCGTAAAGGTCTCAATTGTAGTAGACCGCGAGCCTTACCCTGTGTTCCTCTGTGCCCTCTGTGGTAAAGGTTCTGACTCCCAAGAAAATGCAACCACCAGCCGAAGCCTATAATCAAAATCGCTGCATGCAGGAGGTCCAGGAAATGCCGGAACTCACTCTCGCCCCAGTCGCGACCCACGGGTTTTTCCTCGACGGACGTTGGATGGAAGACGGCGACATCGTCGAGATTCGCGCCCCCTTCGACGGCAGCGTAATCGGGCGAGTGACGCAGGCACGCCGTGAACATGCCGAAGCCGCAATTTCCGCTGCGGTGAAAGCTTTCGGCACCACCCGCCGCCTGCCGGCCTTCGAGCGGCAGCGCGTACTGCGCTGTGTGGCGCAGTCGATTGCCGAGCGGCGCGACGAATTCTCACGCACTCTGGCGCAGGAAGCTGGCAAGCCGATTAAGCTGGCGCGTATTGAAGTCGACCGCGCCGTATTCATCTTCAACGTCGCCGCCGAAGAGGCCACGCGAATTTACGGCGAATATCTCCCGCTCGACTGGCAGCAATCCACCGCCGGGCGCTGGGGCATTGTAAAACGCTTTCCGCTTGGCCCGATCGCGGGCATCACACCCTTTAATTTTCCGCTGAACTTAGTGGCGCATAAGGTCGCTCCGGCCATCGCTGCGGGATGTCCCATGGTATTGAAGCCTGCACCGCAAACTCCACTATGCTCGCTGCTTCTGGCGGAATGCGTTCAGCAGGCCGGTTGGCCGGATGGCGGACTCAACGTGCTTCCGCTCTCGAACGAAGACGCCGGTCTCCTGGTCACCGACGAGCGCATCAAGCTGATCAGCTTTACCGGCAGTGTGCCCGTGGGCTGGGACATCAAGCGCCGCGCCGGCAAGAAGAAAGTTGCGCTCGAACTCGGCGGCAACGCTGGAGCCATCGTGCATAGCGACGCCGATCTCGCCTACGCTGCCGATCGCTGCATTACCGGCGGCTTTGCCTACGCCGGCCAGACCTGCATCTCCGTGCAGCGCATTCTGGTCGAGCAAGCGGTCTATGGCAAGTTCACTGATCTTCTGGTTGAAGGTGTCAAGGAACTGAAAACTGGCGATCCTATGGAGGAGTCAACCGACATCGGCCCGCTGATCCGCGAGAGCGACGCGGTCCGAGTCACCAATTGGGTGGAGGAAGCAATTCGCTCCGGCGCCCGCTTGTTGTGCGGTGGTAAGCGCAAGGGTTCCGTGGTTCAGCCCACCGTGCTTACTGGCACCAAGCCTGAGATGAAGGTGAACTGCCAGGAAATCTTTGGACCCGTTGTAACTGTAGAACCGTATGACAACTTTGACGAGGCGCTTCGCCGCATCAACAATTCCAACTACGGATTGCAGGCAGGCTTGTTTACCCGCGATGTGAATTTGCTTTTCCAGGCTTATGACGAACTTGAAGTCGGGGCTCTGATCGCGGGAGATGTTCCATCGTTCCGCATCGACCAGATGCCTTACGGCGGAGTGAAGGACTCCGGCCTAGGCCGCGAAGGCCTGCGCTACGCGATCGAAGAAATGACCGAACCCAAATTGCTAGTGATGAATCTGCGTTAAGAATACCGGATGAAAGCATGTGTCTTCGGCTTGGAGAATCGGTCTGCAGAATCCGTCTGAAGAAATCGAAAATGATTCACGCAATATTCAATTTGGGATTTTTTTCTTCTCCAACGTGAAAATACGCGACAACAGCGCTGCAAGTATTTATAATCCTCAGTTCTCATAGCTGACGCGAAAAAGTAGTTCGTGTTTCTTTGCGTCGTAACCATTGCGCTTCCATAATTTGCAGTCTGCCGGGTCTCATACGTATTTTTCTAGAGTTCGTACGTAAGCATGTCGCAGATTTTTCATCGCAGTACTAATACCCTGTCCCGGGCCACGATTTTTGGCGCGGTGTTCGTTATTGCTGCGCTCGGCTGGGTCGCGATGGAGGTCCAGCGCTCGCCTTACGTCACCTACGCCGGAGTGCGCAAGCCACAGCCCGTGCCCTTCAGCCATCAGCATCACGTTACCGGGCTCGGCATCGATTGCCGCTACTGCCATACCTCGGTTGAGACCTCCAGCTTCGCCGGCATCCCTCCGACCAAGACCTGTATGAATTGCCATTCGCAGATATGGACCAATGCCCAGTTGCTGGAGCCGGTCCGCGCCAGCTATCGCACCAGCCAGTCGCTGCAATGGACGAGAGTGAACCAGCTCCCCGATTTTGTATTTTTTAATCACAGCATCCATGTCACGAAGGGAGTGGGCTGCAACACGTGCCACGGTCCAGTCGACCAGATGCCGCTGATGTACCAGCAGGAATCGCTGCAAATGGAGTGGTGTTTGAGTTGCCACCGCGCCCCGGAGAAAAATCTGCGGCCGCGGGATCAGGTGTTCAACATGCGGTATCAGCAGCCCACGAGTGCAAGCCCGGTAGTGGTGGATGGACAAAGTTACACGGACCAGATCGATTTAGGCGCAGCGCTGGTGAAGAAATATAACGTGCGCAGTGTGAAGGACATTACCAGTTGCAGCACCTGTCACCGGTAAGAAGATTGCAATAAGTATGGAAGAAAACAAGCCGAACGGACTGATCCAGATAAAGAAGCGCGAAGACGTTTGCCCCAGCAAGAAAGGCAAGCTGGAGCTTGACTCCGTCCGCGAGCGGATTGACGCGGCCATTGCGCACGATGCCGCTGAAAAGACCGGGCCGGAATACTGGCGCAGCCTCGAAGAGCTGGCCAACAGCCCCGCTTTCCAGGAAGCGCTGCATCGCGAATTTCCCAAAGGCGCTTCCGAGTGGGTCGATTCCGTTTCCCGCCGCGGCTTTCTGAAAGTGATGGGCGCATCCATGGCGCTGGCCGGCATGACCGGCTGCGTGCGTCTGCCGCTCGAACCGATTGTCCCTTACGTGCGGCAGCCAGAGGACGTGATTCCCGGCCGCCCGCAGTTTTACGCTACGGCGATGACGCTTGGCGGATACGCCAGCCCGCTGCTCGTCGAAAGCCATCTCGGCCGTCCGACAAAGATTGAGGGCAACGACCGGCATCCCGCGTCACTCGGCGGCACAGATATTTTTGCGCAAGCCCACATTCTCGGCATGTACGATCCCGACCGCTCGCAGAGCGTGGTGTCGATGGGCGACCAGCGCTCCTGGCAATCGTTCCTCACCGCGATTCGCGGTCCGCTCACCGCGCAGAAGGCGCTGCAGGGCGCGGGCATTCGCATTCTCACGCCGACGATTTCCTCGCCCACGCTCGCCGATCAACTGCGCGGCTTCCTGAAGATTTATCCGCAGGCCAAGTGGCATGTGTACGAGCCGGTCAATCGCGACAACGTGCTCGAAGGTGCGAAGCTGGCCTTCGGACAGCCGGTCGAGACGCGCTACGATTTTGAAAAGGCCGACGTAATCGTCTCGCTCGACGCCGACTTTCTGTATGCGGGTTTTCCGGGAAATGTTCGCTACATTCGCGACTTCGCCAAGCGCCGCAATCCCGACGGCGAGATGAACCGGCTGTACATGATCGAGAGCACGCCGACGACGACCGGGGCGAAGGCGGATCATCGGCTGCCGGTGCGGGCTGCACATGTGGAATGGTTTGCAAGATCGCTGGGCTCGGAATTAGGGCTGAAGGCTGGGATACCGAAGGCCGAGTCGGAGCATGCCAAGCTCGCAGCCGCAGTGGCCGAAGACATTAAAAATCACCGAGGGTCCAGCGTTGTCATCGCTGGAAGTCATCAGCCGGCATCGGTCCATAATCTGGTGCACTCCATCAATCAAGCGCTGGGCAATGTCGGCAAGACGGTTTTCTACACGGACCCAATCGACGCCAACCCGATCAATCAAACTGATTCGATCAAAGACCTGGCCGCCGACATCAATGCGGGGAAAGTCGATCTGCTTGTAATTCTCGGCGGCAATCCGGTTTACGACGCGCCCGCCGATGTTGATTTCGCCAATATTCTGAAGAGCAATAAAGCGCCGCTGCGCGTGCATCTGGGGCTCTATCAGGATGAGACGGCCCAGCTTTGTCAATGGCACATCAATCAGACTCACGAACTCGAATCGTGGGGAGACGGCCGCGCTTACGACGGAACGGTCAGCGTTATTCAGCCTTTGATCGCGCCGCTTTATGGCGGCAAGAGCGCGCTGGAGTTGGTCGCACTGCTCTCGGGGCAGGCCGAGGCCACGGGCTATGATCTGGTGCGCGCCTACTGGCAGAAGCAACACTCCGGCGCGGACTTTGAGCAATTCTGGCGTAAGTCGCTGCACGATGGTTGGATCGAAGGAACGGATTTTCAGCCCAGAGAGGTAAGTGCGAAGGGAATCAGCGAGCAGGACTCGCTGTACACGTTGACCGAGGGTGTGATCGAGCTGAACATCCGCCGCGATCCCACCATCTACGACGGGCAATTCTCCAACAACGGCTGGCTGCAGGAATGCCCCAAGCCGATGACCAAGCTGACCTGGGACAACGCGGTGCTCATCGGTCCCAAGATGGCGGAGCGGCTGCAGGTCAAAACCTGCGACGTGGTCGAGCTTGAGTTGAATGGGAAGAAAGTCACCGGCCCGGTTTGGATTCAGGTCGGGCATCCCGACAATTCAGTCACAGTGTTTCTCGGTTACGGCCGTAAACGCGCCGGCCGCGTCGGGACTGCGCAGGGCTTCGATGCTTATCCTCTGCGCACTTCAACCGCCCCATGGTTTGCCACCGGGCTGCAGATCCGCAAGACCGGCGACAGGTACGTGCTGGCATCGACCCAGGGTTATCAGTCGATGGACACGCCCGATGGCGGCCATCGTCCGCTGGTTCGCGAAACCGTGCTCGAGGAATATCGCAAAGATCCTAACTTCGCGAAAGAACAGGGAGAAGATCCGCCGCCGGAACTCACGCTTTACAAACCCTATCCTTACAAAGAAGAAGACTACGCCTGGGGCATGGCGATCGATCTGAACTCCTGCGTGGGCTGCAACAACTGCATGATCGCCTGCCAGTCAGAAAACAACATTGCGGTCGTGGGCAAAGAGCAATGCGCCATTGGCCGTCATATGCACTGGATTCGCCTCGACACTTACTATCAATATCCGGATGAAGCAGCGCGCGATCGGGATAATCCCAAGGCATTCTTTCAGCCGGTGCCTTGCCAGCAATGCGAGGACGCGCCGTGTGAAGTGGTCTGTCCCGTGGGTGCGACCAACCATTCCAGCGAAGGCCTGAACGATATGGTCTACAACCGCTGCGTGGGCACGCGCTATTGCTCGAACAACTGTCCTTACAAAGTGCGGCGCTTCAATTTCCTGCTCTTCCAGGATTGGGAGACGCCGCAGTACAAGATGATGCGCAATCCCGACGTCAGCGTGCGCAGCCGCGGCGTGATGGAAAAGTGCACCTACTGCGTGCAGCGCATCAACGAGCACAAGATCGATGCCGAAACTGCTTCCGTGCGCGAAGGCAAGCAAATCAAAGTAGGGGATGAATTGCAGACCGCCTGCCAGCAGTCGTGTCCCGCGGGCGCAATCGTCTTCGGCAATATCAACGACCCGAACAGTAAGGTTTCAAAATTGAAGGCGCAGGCGCGCAATTACAGCCTGCTGGGCGAACTGAACACTCGCCCGCGGACTACTTATCTGGCAGAAGTAAGCAATCCGAATCCGGAGCTAAAAGCCTAAGAACCTTACCACAGAGGGCACAGCGGATCACGGGGTAGGGTAACGGAGTTCTGGTTAGAGCATGGATGAGCAATACAAAATGACGGTCGACGCGCAACCGGCGCCGGTAATCGCGCCGGGCTATACCTTCGGGACGGTCACGGAAAAAATCAGCGCGATTGTGCTGACCCGCCCTGCGTCGAACGGGTGGTTCCTGGGCTTCGGCATTGCCTTCATGTTGACGATGATGATGCTCTATGCCATCGGCTACCTCTTCCTGAAAGGCATCGGCATCTGGGGAGATACCATCCCCATCGGCTGGGGCTTCGCCATCGTCAACTTCGTGTGGTGGATCGGAATCGGCCACGCCGGCACACTCATCTCTGCCATCCTTCTTTTGCTGCGGCAATCGTGGCGCAATTCCATCAACCGCTTCGCCGAAGCGATGACGCTGTTCGCCGTGGCCTGTGCCGGAATTTTCCCTGCCATTCACGTCGGGCGTCCATGGCTGGCTTACTGGTTGTTTCCTTATCCCAGCACCATGGGCGTGTGGCCGCAATTCCGCAGCCCGCTCATGTGGGATGTTTTTGCCGTCTCCACCTACGCCACCATCTCTGCTCTGTTTTGGTTCATGGGCCTGATCCCGGATTTTGCCACGCTGCGTGATCGCTCCGATAATCGCTGGATCAAAATGATCTACGGTCTGTTTTCGTTGGGTTGGCGCGGCTCCGCACGGCACTGGCACCGCTACGAAACGGCTTATCTGTTGCTTGCGGGGTTAGCCACGCCGCTGGTGCTCTCGGTCCATACGGTGGTGAGTTTTGATTTTGCCATCGGCATCGTTCCGGGCTGGCATACAACCATCTTTCCACCCTACTTTGTTGCCGGCGCCATTTATTCCGGGTTTGCGATGGTCCTCATGCTGGCCATTCCGATCCGCAAAATCTACGGCTTGGAAGGTTTCATCACCGAGCGCCATCTGCAGAACTCGGCGAAAGTCATGCTGGCGACGGGATTGATCGTTGCTTACGGCTACGGCATCGAGGCTTTCATGGGCTGGTACAGCGGCGATCGCTACGACGCGTTCACGCTGTGGAACCGCCTGCATGGGCCTTATGCTGGCCCGTACTGGTTGCTGCTTACCTGCAATATCTTCATCCCGCAAGTGTTGTGGATTCGGAAGCTGCGTACCAGTCCGGTAGCGCTCTTCGTGATATCCGGCGTGATCCTGGTAGGAATGTGGCTGGAGCGCTTCATTATCGTCGTCGTCAGCTTACATCGCGACTTCCTCACCTCGTCCTGGGGAATGTACTACCCCACGCGCTGGGACTGGATGACTTACATCGGCACGATCGGCATGTTCCTGGCGGCCATGTTCCTCTTCCTGCGCATCTTGCCTGCAATTTCAATTTTTGAAATTCGAACCCTCCTGCCCGAGGCGGAGGTCAAAGAATGAAGCGCGATCCGATCTACGGAATAATGGCGGAGTTCGATTCGGCGCAGGCACTTGTGGACGCGGCTAAGCACACGCACGAGGCCGGCTATCAAAAGATAGACGCTTACAGTCCGTTCCCCATCGAAGGTCTCGCGGAGGAGATTGGGTTTTACCACGATGAAGTTCCGCTCGTCGTGCTGATTGGCGGCATCATCGGCGGCCTCAGCGGCTATCTGATGCAGTACTGGATTTCCGTTGTCGATTACCCGCTCAACATTGGCGGCAAGCCCTATCACTCCTGGCCTGCGTTCATCGTGATCACATTTGAGATGACGATTCTTTTCGCCGGAATCTCCGCCGTATTTGGCATGCTCGCGCTGAACGGTTTGCCCATGCCGTATCATCCCGTGTTCAACGTGCCGCGCTTTGCCATGGCATCCAAGGACCGCTTCTTCCTGATCGTGTTTTCCTCGGACAAGAAATACGATCCCGCCAGTACGCGCAGATTTCTTGAAGGCCTGCAACCGCGTTCAATTTCGGAGGTGCCCAGCTAGAATGCCGCTCCTCCGCCAAATTTCCGCTGCCGGTTTATTGACGATGATCGCCATGCTTTCCGGTTGCCGCATCGATATGCACATGCAGCCGAAAGAGAATCCACTTTCCCGCAGTGACTTCTTTGCCGACCAGCGCTCCGAACGCCCGCCGGTCGAGGGTACCGTTGCGCGCGGCGAATTGCGTGAAGACACTTATTTTTATACCGGCAAAGCTGGCAATACTCCCGGCGACTACATGCCGTTCCCTGTGACCAAGGAAGTTCTCGAACGTGGACGCGAGCGCTACAACATCTATTGCGCTCCCTGCCATTCGCGTGTCGGCGACGGTAACGGCTTCATCCCGTCTCGCGGTTTCGCGCGCCAGCCGCCGTCTTTTCACATTGTGCGCCTGCAGAAAGCGCCGCTCGGTTATTTCTATGACGTGATCACCAGCGGCTTCGGCATCATGCCCGATTACGCTTCGCAGATTCCGCCGCGAGACCGCTGGAGCATTGTGGCCTACGTGCGCGCGCTGCAACTGAGTCAGAACGCGACGCGGGCGGAAGTGCCCAGCGGACAGGCGATCCCCTCGGAACCGCCGAAGTTCCGCGGCGAGCCGGGCTCAGGGGCGACCCTGCCGGTAATCGCACCCCAAGCTGCTTCTGAGGCCAATTCGAAATCAGAGGAACAGAAATGAGCGCCGCCACTTCTCTACATCTCGATTTGACGGCGCCGCCGGTCGTAAAGAAAATCTCTCAGCGCTCGCTTGTCATCGGCGTGGTCTTCGCCGTCGCTGCAATTGTCATGG
This sequence comes from uncultured Acidobacteriaceae bacterium, assembly GCA_963838015.1. Classification (GTDB taxonomy): domain Bacteria; phylum Acidobacteriota; class Terriglobia; order Terriglobales; family Acidobacteriaceae; genus Sulfotelmatobacter. Next base: position 263,471 of record CAWIPG010000007.1, read on the forward strand.
CCTTTGCCCTTCCGAACGGCCGTGAAGAGTTCTTCCGCGCTTACCTGCTTGGCTTCATGTGCTGGCTAGGCGTCGCGCTGGGCTCCATGGCGATTCTCATGATTCGCCACCTTACCGGCGGCGGTTGGGGTACGGTGATTCGCCGCATCCTGGGCGCAGCCATGCGCACGCTGCCGCTGCTGGCTGTACTTTTCATTCCACTGATTTTTGGAATTCACAGTCTCTACGTATGGGCGAGACCACTCGAGCTAGTTCAAGATAAACACCTGCGCGAGCACCTCGAACAAATCACGCAGAGCTACCTCACGGTGAACGGCTTCGTAATTCGCGCCATATTTTATTTCGCGATCTGGAACCTGCTCTCGTTCCTGCTTTCCCATTGGTCGAAGCAAACCGACCGCGTCGGCGCCCCGAACAACAGCCAGCGCTTCAAGGCGGTCGCCGGCCCGGGACTCATCCTCTATGCATTCACTATTTCTTTCGCCACCATCAACTGGGTCATGTCGCTCGATCCAAGTTGGATCTCCACCATCTTCGGCCTGATCATCCTCATCGGCGAAGTATTATCGGCAATGTGTTTTGCGGTGGTGGTCGAGCGAATCCTTTTCAACTACAAGCCGATGTCGGAGATGCTAAAGCCCAACTTCGTCCACGACCATGGGAAGTGGATGCTGACCTTCATCATGGTTTGGGCATACTTCTCGTTCTCGCAGTGGCTCATCATCTGGGCCGGCGACCTGCCTTCGGAGATCACCTTTTATCTGAGACGTTTGAATGGCGGCTGGGGATCGATTGGACTGTTCCTAGTACTGTTTCACTTCGCCATCCCCTTCGCAATGTTGCTGTCGCGTCCTTTCAAACGCAACATTCGTAAGCTGGTGTGGCTTGCCGTCTGGCTGATGTTGATGCGCTACCTTGATCTGTTCTGGATCATCGAGCCGAATTTTTCCAAGACTTTGTCAGTGACCTTGGCAGATGTAGTTGTGCCCATTGCTATCGGCGGAATCTGGCTCTGGTATTTTTTCCGCAACCTGGCGGTGCTGCCACTGTTGCCGGCGTATGACCCGGATGCCCACGAAGTTTTGCAACCGGAGCACCATATCCATTCGCAAGGAACGCCATGAGCGACTTAGAGAACATTACTCCGGATAGCCATGGGAGCTTCGAGCACCAGGATTTGCAGGTGTCCGGCATTCTCTATTTCCTGCTGAGCCTGATCGTGGCCACTGTACTGGTCGCCGTGTTCATGGTGGGAATCTATAAGTTTCTCGATAAGCGGGATAGGGCGAACCAACCCGTGGTGAGCCCCTTGGTGGCTAATGTGCCTAGCCCGGAACTCAACACCCGAGCGGATTATGAGCGATACGCGGAGAAGACGTTTCCTAACCCGAGGCTGGAGACGGATGAGCGCAATCAGTTGAACCAGATTCGTACGCGGGAAGACGATCTGCTCGAGAGCTACGGCTGGGTTGATGAGCAGGCCGGAACGGTGCGCATTCCCATCGAGCGCGCGATGGATCTTTTGGTGCAGCGCGGTCTTCCTGTGCGTGCGCAAGGTGCATCTAGCGCTGTTGCCGCGACGACGGGAGCGACCGATCGAATCAGCGACGCTCGAAACGGCAAGCCCCGAGTCCGCAAGAAGGGTGAGAAGAAGTGAGTGGTAAGCGCAAAATTTCGATTTCCGCCGTTTGTGTCCTGCTGGCACTCGCGTTGCTGGTCACTTCTGCCGCTGCGCAGATGAACAACGGCGTGATGTCTCCACCGGCGAATACGAAACCGCCGCGCCTTGAGAACGTTGGCATCGAGCAACACCTTGATGCGCAAGTGCCGCCCGATCTCACTTTCCGCGACGACACCGGGAAGACAGTGAAACTCGGAGATTACTTCGGCCACAAGCCGCTCATCCTCAATCTGGTTTATTACAACTGCACCATGTTGTGCGGCGAGGCTCTGGCTGGACTCGCCAGCGCCATGCGCTTAGTGAAGTTCGATGTGGGCAACGAGTTCGACGTGGTTACGGTCAGCTTCGATCCGCGCGAGACTCCCGAGATGGCCGCGGCCAAGAAGATCGACTATGTGAAGCGCTACGGCCGTGCTAATGCGGCTGCAGGCTGGCATTTCCTGACCGGACAGGCCGATTCGATCAACGCACTTACCAAAGCTGTCGGCTTTAATTATCAGTATGACGCAAAAAGCAATCAGTATGCGCACGCTACTGCCATCATGGTGCTCACGCCGCAAGGCCGCATTTCGCGCTATTTCTACGGCGTCGATTTTCCGCCGAAAGATTTGCGCATGGGTCTGGTGGAAGCTTCGCAGGGCAAGATCGGCAATGCGGTGGATGCGGTGCTGCTTTATTGCTATCACTATGATCCCGAGACCGGAAAATATGGCGCCATGGTAGGCAACATCCTGCGGGCGGCGGGGGCCGCGACGATTCTTCTGCTCGGTGGTTTGATTTTTATTTTGTGGCGGCTGGATCGCTCTGTAACCAGGAAGAAGCCGACGGTGACGGCAACGAAGGCTGGGCCAACGAAGACTGGGTCAACGAAGACTGGGTATGCTCAATAATTTTCCATTATGGCCGCAGCAGGCCTCCACGATGGCGGGGCACGTGGACGCGCTATATATTTTCCTGCTCATTGTCACCGGGATGATGGCGCTGCTGATTTTCGTCTGCATCGTCTTTTTCGCTGCGCGCTTCCGCCACCGTCCCGGAGTTCGGGCCGAACAGATTGAAGGTTCCACAGCGCTCGAGATCACATGGAGCGTGATTCCGTTTCTTATCTTCATGGTGATTTTTGCCTGGGGCGCGTCCGTTTACTTCAGAGAGCGCATCCCTCCTGCGGATGCAACCGAAGTTTACGTCGTAGCGAAACAGTGGATGTGGAAGGTGGAGCACGCTGAAGGTCAACGCGAGATCAACGAGTTGCACGTCCCTGTGGGACGCGACGTCAAACTGATCATGACTTCGCAGGACGTGATCCACAGTTTCTACATTCCGGCCTTCCGCATCAAGCAGGACGTGCTGCCCGGCCGCTATACCGTGGAGTGGTTCCGCGCCACCAAACCCGGCGTCTATCATTTATTCTGCGCGGAGTATTGCGGTACCCAGCATTCCGGGATGGTCGGCGACATCGTTGTACTGGAGCCGGCACAGTATGAAGCGTGGATCAACGGCGGTTCGACCGGTCCGCTTTCCGTGGCCGGAGAGAAAATGTTTGCCGAGCTTGGCTGCTCCACCTGTCATCGCTCTGACACGACGGGCCGCGGCCCCAATCTACAGGGAGTCTTCGGCAAGCCGGTTCAGCTCGAAGATGGCCGTACCGTAACCGCCGACGAAAATTATGTTCGCGAGTGCATCCTTGATCCGGGCGCGAAGCGAGTCAAGGGATTCCAGCCGATCATGCCCACGTTTCAGGGATTGGTCAGCGAAGAGCAGGTGAACGCCCTGGTCGCCTATATCAAATCGATTTCCGCAGCCAAGCCGGAGAATTCAGCCAAGACCAGCGCCAGCGCGGCCACACCAGCCCAACCCAGTGCTCAGTCAAATGGAAGTCAGGTGCAATAAGTATGCCGAGCGCGATCCCACAACCCGCGATCTCTCAACCTGTTGAACGCGAGAACTATTTAAACAAAGAGTACGGAGTGTGGTCGTGGCTGCTTACCACCGACCACAAACGCATCGCGCTTCTTTACCTTCTCTCCATCACGTTCTTCTTTTTTATCGGCGGCTTCTTTGCGCTACTCATCCGTCTGGAACTTCTCACGCCCGCGGGCGATCTGGTGCAGGCCGATACCTATAACAAGCTCTTCACCATGCATGGCATGGTCATGGTTTTCTTTTTCCTGATCCCGTCCATTCCCGCCGTGCTCGGCAACTTTCTCGTGCCCATGATGATCGGCGCGAAGGATCTCGCCTTTCCCCGCATCAACTTGCTGAGCTGGTATCTCTACATCATCGGCGGCGTCATGATGTTGCACTGCATGCTAACCGGCGGCGTCGATACCGGCTGGACTTTCTACGCTCCGTTCGCCACCAACTTCACGAACACGAAAATTGTTGAAGCCGGACTCGCGATCTTCGTCGCGGGATTCTCTTCCATCCTCACTGGTCTGAACTTCGTCGTCACCATTCATCGCATGCGCGCGCCGGGCATGACGTGGTCGCGCCTGCCGCTGTTCATCTGGGCGCACTATGCCACCAGCATCATTCAGTTGCTGGGCACGCCGGTCATCGCCGTCACCATCGTCATGGTTGCGGCCGAAGAGCGCTGCATCTCGGAATCTTCGACCCGAAGCTCGGCGGTGATCCGCTTCTCTTTCAGCATCTGTTCTGGTTTTATTCCCATCCCGCCGTCTACATCATGATTCTGCCGGCGATGGGCGTGGTCACCGAAATCATCGCCTGCTTCTCACGCAAGCGCATTTTTGGCTACAGCTTTGTGGCGTTTTCTTCGATTGCCATCGCCGTCTTCGGTTTTCTCGTGTGGGCTCATCACATGTTTGTCGCTGGAGTTTCCGTCTACTCCGCGCTCGTATTTTCTTTTTTGAGCTATGCTGTGGCGCTGCCTTCCGCCATCAAAGTTTTCAACTGGACGGCCACTCTGTACAAGGGCTCGATCCACTACGATGCGCCCATGCTCTATGCTTTCGGTTTCCTCGGGCTCTTCACCATCGGAGGACTTACCGGATTATTTCTGGCGGCTCTCGGCATCGACGTCCATGTTACCGATACCTACTTCGTCGTGGCCCACTTCCACTACATCATGGTGGGAGGCGCGGTGATGGGCTATCTCGGCGGGATGCATTTCTGGTGGCCCAAAATCTCAGGACGGCTCTATCCGGAAGGCTGGGCGCGCCTGGCCGCGCTGATTGTTTTTATCGGCTTCAATCTCACATTTTTCCCGCAATTCCTGCTCGGCTACATGGGCATGCCGCGGCGTTATTACGATTACAGCCACATGCCGGAATTTCAGGTGTTGAACGTTTTATCGACCGCCGGCGCAACCGTTCTCGGCGTGGGATATCTACTGCCCATGATCTATTTTCTCTGGTCCATGCGTTATGGTAAGCCTGCATCGGACAATCCGTGGAATGCGGCGGGACTCGAATGGAAGACAGCCTCCCCGCCGCCGACTTTCAACTTCGACGAGGAGCCCGTCGTGACCTGGGAAGCTTACAACTACGAAGAGTTGGACGCACCTCATAAGCAGGAGGTCCCCGTTGTCCGATAGTTCCGCAACAGCCGTTCATGAAAATGCGCACGGCGAAGCGCACAACCCGGCCTTGCTGCATCACTTTGCCACCGAGGAACAGCAGCGCGACGCCGCTAGCTTGGGCATGTGGGTGTTCCTCGCCACTGAAATCATGTTTTTCGGCGGCCTGTTCTGCGCTTATTTGATTTACCGTCGGTGGTACTTCGGGGACTTCGGCGCAGCCAGCAAGTCCATTGACGCGACTCTTGGCGCTACCAACACCGCCGTTCTCATTTGCAGTAGTTTGACCGTAGTTCTCGCCGTTTGGGCCGCGCAGACCGCGCGAAGAACCCTATTGATAGTCATGCTCGTCATCACGATGCTGCTCGGTCTCACTTTTCTTGGCATCAAGGGGATCGAGTACAAAGACAAGTTCGAAGAGCATCATGTCCCAGGGGCTTCTTTCAGTTTCGAGAACGTGCCCATACCCGGGCACCCCGGTCAGTTTGCCAACCCGCGCCACGCGCAGATTTTCTTCTCTCTCTATTTCGTCATGACTGGGCTGCATGCGCTGCACATGATCATTGGTCTCGGTATTTTTTCCTGGCTTCTCGTCATGGCATGGAAGGGACGCTTCACCCCCGAGTGGCATACTCCCGTCGAGATCGGTGGGCTGTACTGGCACTTCGTCGATATTGTCTGGATCTACCTGTTTCCTTTGCTTTACCTGATCGACCGGCATCCGTGATGCTTGTTATCGTCTGAGGCTTATTTATGTCTGAACATGCAAAATCGCCCCTGAAAATGTACTTCGGCATCTGGGCCACGCTGCTGCTGTGTACCTTCATTACCTACAAAGCCGCTTTCATCGAACTCGGCCGGTTCAACGCCGCGGTTGCCTTGGGCATTGCCACATTCAAAGCGACTTTGGTTGTTCTCTTCTTTATGCATGTCTGGCACGCTAGTGAAAAGCTCACCAAGTTGGTCGTGGTCGGAGCGTTATTCTTCCTGATGCTGTTGCTTGGGCTCACGATGACCGACTACGCGACACGGTTGTGGAACTAGATTCAATAGGCGTTCCTTCCCATCCATCTGCGGTATACTCCCGCCACCTTAAGTATTACACTGCTCGGCGTGAGGTGATTTATGGCATTTTGCAATTCCTGTGGCGCGAATCTTACTCCCGGGATCCGCTTCTGTAATAAGTGTGGTGCGGCAATTCTGGCTTCAACGCTGCCCCCATCGGTCTCGCCCGCGGCTCCCGCTTCGCCTGCGCCGCCCGCACAGGGCGGCGGCGCTCTCAAAGTCGTCTTGATCATAGTGGGCGTAGTCGCGCTTCTGGGAGTTCTCAGTGTGGCTTCCATTGGTTTCATCGGGTGGAGGATTGCTCATCGCGCGCACATTCACCAGGACGGCAACAATGTGAAGGTTGACACTCCATTTGGCAGCGTCGAGACCACGAAAGATCCCGCCGAAGCCGCGCGCAATCTGGGAGTTGATCTCTATCCCGGCGCGGAGATCAAGCAAAATGGCGCCGCGACGGCAACTTTCGGGGGCGTTCACACCGCTTCGCTAACTTCGGAAAGCTCCGACTCCGTGGATAAAGTCTCGGCCTTCTACAAATCTAAATTTCCCAATGCAATGGTAAGCAGCTCAGACGCGAACCGCTGCTCCATCATCTCCAACGATAACAAAACGATGATCACTATTAACATCCAGGGCGAAGGCGACAGAACGAAAATCCAAATCACCAGGGTAAGCCGTAATTCCGGTTCTACGAACTCGTCTTCGAACTGATGTAGCCAGGAACTGATGTACGTCAGGCCGCATGCCAGGCAACTTCGTAGAACTCGCTCAAGCTGCCAAGTCTGTGCAAGTCGATGCGGCGCGCTTAGCCGAGGCTCTGCGTGCCCGGCTTGGCGGTGAAGTTCATAAGAACATCCGTTTCGACCGCAGCGCTCGCGCCCTCTACGCGACCGACGGCTCCAACTATCGACAGGTTCCGATCGGCATAGTTTTCCCGCGCGACGCCGATGATGTTCAAGCTACGATCGCGCTCTGCCGTGAGTTCGGCGCGCCACTTCTCTGCCGCGGCGGAGGAACATCTCTCGCCGGGCAGTGCTGCAATGTCGCCGTCATTCTGGATTTTTCCAAATACATGGCGGGCGTTCTCGAAATCGATCCCGCCCGCCGAATCGCCCGTGTGCAGCCCGGAGTCGTGCTTGACACGCTCCGCGCCGCCGCAGAAAAGCATCACCTTACTTTCGCGCCCGATCCCGCGACGCACGATCGCTGCACGCTCGGAGGCATGATCGGCAATAACTCCTGTGGCGTGCATTCTGTCATGGCCGGCAAGACCGACGACAACATTGAGGAACTAGAAATCCTCACCTACGACGGCGTGCGCATGAAAGTCGGCGCCACTTCGACGGCGGAACTCGAAAGCATTGTTCAAGCCGGTGGGCGCCGTGGCGAAATCTACTCCAAGCTGCAAACCATCGCCGCCACTTATGCTGATCTGGTCCGCCGGCGCTTTCCAAATATTCCCCGCCGCGTCTCCGGCTATAACCTTAACTATCTTCTGCCCGAGAATGGTTTTCATCTTGCCCGTGCTCTGGTCGGCTCCGAAGGCACATGCGTCACGGTCCTCGAAGCAACGTCCCGGCTAGTTGAAAGCCCGCCCGAGCGCGTGCTGCTGGTTGTCGCATATCCAGACATTTATCAGTGCGCCGATCGTGTTCCGGAAATTATGGCGCACAAGCCGATTGGTCTAGAAGGTTTCGACGATCTTCTTGTCGGGTACACGCGCGCGAAAGGAATCAACTCCGAGGGCGTCGCAATGCTTCCCGAAGGTGGCGGCTGGCTGATGGTCGAATTCGGTGCCCAGTCCGCGCAGCAAGCCGAATCCCAAGCTCGCGCTTGTATCGATGCGCTTGGCCGCAGCGCGAACCCTCCCCGCATGCACCTCTACATCGACAAGCAACAAATCAAACGCATCTGGGAAGTTCGCGAGTCTGCTCTGGGAGTCACGTCTCATGTGCCCGGAGAACCGCTGAACTGGGAGGGCTGGGAAGACTCCGCCGTCGCTCCGGAAAAACTGGGAGATTATCTCCGCGACCTGCGCAAGATGTTCGCGGCGTACGGCTACAAAGGTTCGCTCTATGGCCACTTTGGCCACGGCTGCGTCCACACCCGCATCAATTTTGACTTGCAATCGAAGGATGGCATCGCTAAGTTCCGCAAGTTTATGGAAGAGGCCGCCGATCTTGTAGTTAGCTACGGCGGCTCTATCTCCGGCGAGCACGGCGACGGCCAGGCTCGCGCCGAATTGCTCCCCAAGATGTTTGGGCCGGAACTGGTTCAGGCGTTCCGCGAATTTAAGTCAGCCTGGGATCCGGAATGGAAGATGAATCCGGGCAAGCTGATCGAGCCTTATAAGCTAGATGAAAATCTTCGCTTCGGAGCCTCTTACTCGCCTTGGGAGCCGAAAACCAATTTCCAGTTCCTCGAAGACCACGGCAGCCTCGCTCAGGCGACCACGCGCTGCGTGGGTGTCGGCAAATGCCGTCGCGAAGAGGGCGGCGTGATGTGTCCCAGCTACCGCGTCACGCATGACGAAGAACACTCCACTCGCGGCCGCGCTCACCTGCTCTGGGAGATGACACAGGGTGAGGGCAGAAAAGATGGAATCATTCGCGATGGCTGGCGCAGCGAAGAAGTGAAAGAGTCACTCGATCTCTGCCTCGCCTGCAAGGGATGCAAGAGCGATTGTCCTGTCGGCGTCGACGTGGCTACGTATAAATCCGAATTTCTTTCTCATTACTATGAAGGCCGGCTGCGCCCGCGCAGCGCCTATGCATTCGGCCACATCGATTTATGGGCCCGCATTGCCTCGCAAGCGCCCGGCCTCGCTAACCTGGTTACGCAACTTCCATTCCTCCGCGACATCTCAAAACTTGTTGCTGGAATTTCTAAACAGCGGTCCATTCCAGCCTTTGCCCCAGAGACTTTCAAATCGTGGTTCCATCGCCGGCACATATCTGGGTCGCGAGCCGCGGGAAATGGTTTTGGGTGGCGCAGCGCTTCCAGCGCTGCGATTGAACCCTCCCACGCTGTAGGGGCTTTAGCCCCTGAGGCTCCGCCCGTGCTCCTTTGGCCGGATACCTTCAACAACTATTTCAACCCGCAAACCGCCCAAGCCGCCGTCGAAGTCCTCGAAGCTGTCGGCTTCCGAGTCATCGTCCCGCGGGCCAACCTGTGCTGTGGCCGTCCGCTCTACGACCATGGCATGCTCGATCGCGCCCAGTCGCTTCTGCTGCGGATCCTCGACGAACTTTCCCCCGAAATCGCAGCCGGAATCCCTATCGTCGGTCTCGAGCCGAGCTGCGTGGCCGTCTTCCGCGACGAACTTGTTAATCTCTTCCCTCACGACGAACGCGCCCAGGCTCTATCGCGTCAAACTTTCCTACTCAGCGAGTTCCTTGAAACTTTCGCAAAGGATTTTCCGCTGCCCCAGCTCAACCGCAAAGCGCTCCTCCACGGCCACTGCCATCACAAATCCCTGATGAAGATGACCGCTAAAGAGTCGGTCCTCAGCCGGTTGGGTATCGATTTCCAAAGCCCCGCTCCCGGATGCTGCGGTATGGCCGGCTCCTTCGGCTTCGAGCCCGATAAGTACGACATCTCCGTCGCTATCGGCGAACTCGAACTCCTCCCTGCCGTCCGCCACGCTCCGGCCGACTGGCTGATCATCGCCGACGGCTTCAGTTGTCGCGAACAGATCGCTCAAGGCACGCCCCGCCATGCCCTCCACTTGGCCGAGGTCCTGCAAAGGGCCATCCGTGCTCCCAACGCACCGGAGTCCCTCCCTTATCCTGAGTCCTCACTAATACGCCACCGCGATGCCGAAGTCTTGCACTCCATGCAGCGCTCCGCTCTCGGCTTTGCAGCCCTGGCAACAGGTGGCGCGCTGTTATGGGAATTGTTGATAAAGTGCTGATTCTACACGCGTTACTTAAATGTTGCCAGGTGCTAACTTCCGCCTCTCGCCAGATGGCTCGACTTCTGGGACAATAGAGTTCTCGCCGGTCGGGATCCTGACGTCGCGGTTCCTGAAGTCGTCGGTTCCTGAAGTTCTGGGTGCACGTCATGAATCATGAAACCACCATCACGGCTCCGGTCATAGGCAAGGTTCCCACCGAGGCCCTGACCACTCTTGTTGCGGCCAAGCCCTCCGATGCCCCTCTATGTGGGTCGGTGCTGGTCCTGATCCAGTTCGACGTTTGCGAAGAGATTCGTCTCGACGAGCTTCGCCAAATCCTTGGCGCCCGCACCGCCGATGCCAGTTTCAAGCACTTGGCTCCCGGATACGTCCGCTATCAGCGCCCTCCGGTCGAAGAGGTTCTCGAACCTCTCGTGCTGGAAAGCGGCGAGCGCCTAGAGGGAGACATCAAGTATTTCGACTACGGTGTGGTCAGCGTGGTCTTCGAGCTGCCATTTTCTGGGGATTGGGACAAGCTGGTTCAGCTTTCCAGCCGCTGGGTTTGGGACACCAACTTCGAAAGCCTGGCCACGCGCATCGTAAAAGAGAAACTGGAGCGTGCCGCCCCCGCGCTGGTCAAGCCGTATACCACCGAATGGCTGCAGGAAGATTATTTCATCTTCCACCTGCGCGAGATCGCCGGCTCACCCTCGGCGACCGAACTGCTGGCCTCTCAAGGCGGCTTCATCTCTCAAGTTGTGCGCGGCGAAACCCAGCCGCTCTCCGATGGCGAGCGTCAGGAAATTCTGCAATCGCGGATTTCCTATTATCCCCATGACCTCGCCGTGATTGGATGGAATGCCGCCTTCATCTATGACAGTCCCTCCGGCGCTGAGACCGCAATCCAGCTGCTGCAGTACGCCAACTCGCAGCTTCTCGAGTTCCGGCATTACGACCAACTGCTGACCAAACAGCTGGAAGGTGTCTACGACTTTCTCGAGCGCGGAGGCCGCGGCCTTTGGTCTCGCTGGCGCACCGCCCGTGCCGCTTCGAAACTGCACACCGTCCTGCTCGATGTAAGCGAGTTGACCGAGCGCGCCGACAACGCCATCAAGTTCCTCAGCGACATGTTTTCCGCGCGCCTGTACAAGCTAGCGGCGCTGAAAGTCGGCGTGCCCGACTATAAAGACCTCGTCCAGCAAAAGCTGCAAACCGCCGAAGAGCTCTACCGCTTCATGGTCGACGAATTCAACCAAAGCCGGGCGTTTGTGCTGGAGCTCATGGTCGTCATTATCCTCATCATTGAACTGGTCTACTTCTTCCGCGGCAAGCCTATCTAATATCCTTTATCATTCCGAGAAGCGCAGCGCCGAGGAACCTGCTCTACATGCGTCACCCACCGGTGCCCCATGTCTCGCGTATTTTGCGAGACGTGGGACTCCACGAACCTTACCTTCTGGGTTAGTTTTTTCAGAGGCGGTTCGATAACTTGGACGTTTCTCGCTAACCACTCACAATCAGCGTCTCGCGACCCGCTTGCCGCACATCACCCCCGCCGAATGCAAACACCCCGCATCCCGCCGCGAGCAGCGCGCATCCCAACCCGCACACTCCGGCCCATCCGAACCACTGCCACAATACCGCTGCAACATAGGAACCCAGCGCGCCAGCGCTGAAGTAGCAAACCATGTAAACCATATTCATTCGGCTCCGCGCCGCAGGCAAAAGTCCATAGATTCTCGTCTGATTCGACACGTGCCCCGACTGCACTCCAATATCCAGCAGCACCACTCCCACAATCAATCCGCTCATGTGCTCGCCAAACAAATAGAGAATCGCGAAAGAAATGAGCGTCACAATCAGAGAAATCAGGACGTTCCGTCTCGCTCCATAGCGGTCCGCCATACGACCGATGAAAGGCGCACACAGCGCCCCGACCGCGCCCACCAGACCAAACAGGCCTGCCACGCCGCTTCCATAGTGATAGGGCGGCGTCTGTAGAAAAAACACGAGCGTCGTCCAGAAGGCGCTGAAGGAACAGAAGAAGATTGCGCCCAGCGTTGTCGCCTCTCGCAGCACTGGCTGCTCGCGGATAAGACCAAATGTCGAGCGAATCAAACTCAGCCAGGAAAGCCGCAACTCAGGCTGGCTTTCGGGCAATCCGGTGCGGATCAAGGCCGCCAGCGCCAGCATCAGGACGGCCGCCAGCCAGTAGATCGCCCGCCATCCCACCCACGCACCCAGCAGCCCGCTGAAGGTTCGCGCCAGCAGTATTCCAAACAACAATCCGGAAAGAACAGCCCCCACCGTGGCTCCGCGCCGTGCCGCCGATGCAAGATGAGCGGCAAAGGGAACAATGACGTGAACCGTAGCCGTCGTAACTCCGATTCCAAAACTTGCCAGCGCCAGCCATGCAAAATTCTGCGCGCTCGCCATCGCAGCCAGACATATCGATTCAGCTATCAGTAAACTCACAACTAGCCGCCGGCGCTCTTTGGTATCGCCCAGGGGGACGAACACCAACATTCCCAACGCAGCCCCAAACTGAGTCAGCATGGCGACCGTCCCGACCTTCGGCACCGAGATGTGAAACGCCGCCGCAATCGTCGCCAGCAGCGGCTGAATATAATAAATGTTAGCTACAACGGCGCCGACGCTGAACGCCATCAGCCACACGTGCGCCGGTTTTATATCTTCTGGTTCCATATTTTTCGATGTCTGCGGCAATCTCGAATCGGCTCGTTCCGGTGAAGCTTGCTGAGGATTGCGATCTACATTAATCTCGGTCACAGAACTAAGATGCTTCAGGCCTCAGATAGAATTCACAATTGATGCGAATGCCAGATAATCCACAATCTGAAGAGGACCGAGGACGGAAAATTCCATGCGAGGCCTGAAAGGTAAACGGGTCCTGATCACCGGCGGCGCGAGTGGAATCGGCGCAGCCACGGCCGCGCGTTTTCTGGAAGAGGGTTCGCGCATCTGCATCCTCGACCGCGATGCGAAAGCGTGCGCCGCCATTCGTCAGCAACTACCGGCAATCTCCGAGGCCATCATCGCCGACGTAACCGATCTGATGCAGGTGGAAGCCGCTCTCGCCAACGCCGTCCGTGTAATGGATGGAGTCGACGTGCTCATCAACAACGCCGGCATCAGCATCCGCCACAACTTTCTCGACATCACTCCCGAAGAATGGGACAAGGTGATCGCCGTAAATCTCACGGGAGTTTTCTACGTAGCCCAAACTGCGGCGCGCCACATGATGGAAAACTATACTGCCGAGCGCGGCAGCGGAGTGATTCTGCAAACCGCATCGACTAACGGCATCATGGGCTATCCATATTATGCCGATTACAACGCCACCAAAGCTGCAGTAATCGAGTTAACCCGCTCTATGGCCCTCGAACTCGCGCCCAAAGTTCGCGTATGCGCAGTCGCTCCGGGATACGTTCTCACGCCTATGCAGCGCGCCGAGTACACTGATGCCATGCTCGAAGAAGTGAATAAAAAAATTCCTCTTCGCCGCCACGCCCAGCCGGAAGAAATTGCGGCATTGTTCGCTTATCTTGCCTCCGACGATGCTGCTTATGCCACCGGCCACGTCTACACGATGGACGGCGGCGAAATTACAGGAGGTTTGGCGAGTCGGTGATCACCACGGGCACATAGCTTCGAGAGTTAGCCTCTCAGGCCTCGCGCGACAAGCCGTGCGAGACGCACAATCCGGTAGAGCGGAAACAAACTCTTCGGCAGGCGAATCGCCTCCCACTCTCCGGGGCCCGGAGTGAAAGTCAGCCGGGCGAGGAAACGCATTCGGTCGGCGCGACGTTCGCGCAACCGCATCATGAGCCGAAAGTAAGATACCTGCTGCTCCTCGTAGGTGACTCCAGCAGCCACGGCCACGGCAATCTCTTCCGCAAAGGTCTGCGCAGCGCGGTCTGCGGCAACAGCATTTTCGATCGAAGGCGGAATCGCGGCATCCAGAAGGCGGTTCGCCAACAACAGCGTGATATGCAGAATCCGTTCAATGCCCAGTTCCTGCGCCTGAGAGCGAACCCAATCCCAGTTCAAATTTTCTTGCCGCACAATCTGCGCGATATCGCAGAGCCAGATGAGCCGCCCCCACACATGTTTCGCGGCATGAACTGATAGCACCAGCAGCAAATCTTCGGGCGAAGGCGTTTTCACTCCGCGGCCCGCAACCGTGACGTTCACTGCGCGCTCGAACAGTCCATCCATGTCGAAGTCGACGGCGTAGAAGCGCGGCTGCAGCGCCCACTGCAACTCCAGTAAATTCTTTCCCGCAAAACTGTCGAATGTGCACTCATATCCCGACGCAATGTAATCCTGCTCGGCGTCTTCAGGAATGGGAACGCGTGTGGTATACCCCAAATCCCGCACCGCAGTCTTAATGCGCGCCACATCTTGCTTGCGGACGAATAAATCCATGTCGCCAGACTGACGCAATGCCATATCGCTGTAGTAAACCTCGGACATCACGACACCCTTATAAGGAATCGCTTCGACGCCGATCGCATCCAGGGAGTCCAGAACGCGGATGAGTTCGCGCGCAAGAAATAGCGATTTGTGTATGTTCCTCTCATAACGCTGACGCAGCGAAGTCAGCACAGGCGATGGAACGGCGTCAGGCAAACGGGAGAGGTTCTGATAGAGCAGCGAAGATGTACCGTGATGTTCCGCGAGGCGAAGCACGACCTCCCAGTCGATCGGCCTTTTCTGGAGCAAGCGGGCAAGATCGCTTTCGCGCGGATCAGCAGAACTCGCGGTGCAGAGCAGACTCCACTCGGACGCGATTGAAGCTGCGGTCTCTCGACGGTCCAAAGATGAAGAAGGTGTGGGGTCCACTGAGTAGTTCACTAATCAAATTTCACAATGTCGAGCCATCTTAGCAGGCATGCCAGGCAGCTTCGGCGGATGAGCCATCGCGCCAGTTCGAACCTCTGAGCAACTCTAGGTTACTTTCGTCACCGTCGTTTACCTTTTCTTAGGGTGGCGTCCGGCCCCGGTTCTGTCAAACTGGTGTTTACGAAAGCAGGTCCCCCTCGTATAACGCAGATGGATGTATTCACACCTAAGTCGACCCGACGCAGTACGCGAATGCGCGCGGAGATTCCTATCACTGTAACCAGTATGGATCGCAGGCACCCGTTCGCTGAGGTGTGTGTTGCGCTGGTCGTGAGCCCCCAGGGTGGGGGATTACGTGCGTCGCACGCATTGCCGCTCGAAACTCCCGTGTTGCTAAGCGATCTACCGGGAGGCGGAAGTGCTTCTGCCCGCGTGGCGAATTGTCTTCCGCTCGGCAATGACGGAAAATACTTTCTAATCGGAGTCTCCCTCTACAATCACGGAAATGTATGGGGAATTTCCAATCCACCCCAAGATTGGAATTGCCCTTCGAATTCTGCCGCTAATACCACCAGCAAAACAGACAAAGCCGCCATCAAGAGCAAGGAAGTGTGGCCCTACAACCTGTTCTCTGGTCATGGCGAGACCCTTCCCAAACGCAGATAACCGCCCGAAATTAGATTCCACCGATTGGCTGATTAGTAGTGCCATTCTTTCGTAACCTCGTGCGGAGCCACGGTCCGATGCCATACTCTATCCACGATGTCGCAGACCCCGGAATCCGCCGCAGTTGAGGCTTCCTCGTCCAAGGCGCCCGGCCTTGCGCCGCGTCCGTTTCGGGTGAAGCTGCGCGGCTCTGTCCTGGCGCTCATTCGACTGCCCAACCGGCGCGAGGTGAGAGGCAAATTGCATCAGCTTTCAACCAGCGGCGGCCTGATGAATCTGGAGCAGCCGCTCGACGAAAAGCTGCAAGTTGAGGTGATCTTCCATCTCGGGGAGACCACGATCCGCGAAAAAGTTGAGATGCTTTTCCCCATGTGGGCCACACAGGGGTGGCTGCAACCTTTTCGTTTTCGCGACATGCCAGAAGCAGACAAGAATATCCTGGAGGCATGTCTGCAGTCGTTTGTTAGGCAAGCGCAAGAGTCAGCCTCCTGAAACCTGCGCCGGAAATCCCGACTAAAAGTGAAACCCAAGTTCCGCGGTCAGCGCTCGCGGTGTGACGTAGTGCGTGCCGCTGAACGTGGAGAGGAAGTTGTAGAGCGCGAAATTGTTCGCCAGGTTAATGACGGTCAATTGCGCACTCCATTTGTATTTGTCGCCGTGGAACAGATTGTCGTGGCCGATCGAAAGATCGAAAAGACTTCGGGATGCGATGCGCGGCGGATTGTGATCGTCATTCTCGGCGTTCGGCGTCGGCACCTGGATAAGTGAGGAACCGAAATTCGAAGCCAGGCACGTGGAGGGCAGCGGAGTGATCCGTGTCGCGCGCGCGCCATTGCAAGTGAACCCAGCTTGGAATTCCTGATCGGCACTCAGTGGATTTCCAAAGACATCCTGCAACAGGACGGCTGGCTGTCCATTGAGCGCAGTTGACTGCGGACAGTCGTTACTTGCTCCCAGCCCATAACACGGTGCATTGCCGGCCACCAACCCGCTGTCATACCGCCAGTTGAAGCCGACCCAGGGGCCGCGCTTCCAGGGTTGGTATTGCAAGTGCGTGGTCTGGTTGAACTTTTCGTCGTGGTCAATGCGGAAAGGCAGCCCCGCACTGGTAGCGACTGTCGCGCCGGCTCCTCCGATCTGCGGTTGGAAAAAGCGCGCTGCCACGCTTGAGAAGACAAAGAGCGCCGAGAAGCCGTGGATATCGGGCACGCTAACGCGCCCGGCATATCCGGGAATTTTGGAATTGTGCCATTCAATGGGGAACGTGATCGGGGTGTTGCCGAGCACGCTGAAGTCGTAACCGTTGTGCGTGTACTTTGTAATCCACTCACCGGAAAAGACCAGATACTTTCCGAACGCCTGCTCGAGGCCAGCGTGAAATTCATTGCGAAAGCCGGGACTTAACTCGCCACTGGCTCCGGGCGTGCAGAGTAGAAGAGGTGCTAAGACGGCGTTTTCGCACCCGATGCTGGAAAGTATCAGATTCTCGTTGAAAGGAGATTCCAACGTTCGCGCGTAGGACGCTCGAAGAATCGTATTCGTCTTCTTGATATTGTAAGCCGCTCCAACCCGAGGCTCGGCCTGCCGCGCTATCGTTAGCCCGTTGTACAAGTCGCCACGCAGACCAACATTAAGAGACCAGTTTCCTTTTGTTATCACGTCGCGGACGTAGAGGGCAAGCTCCTTCACATCAGTGTGGCCATTGAAGGTGTAATAGCTTCCGCCGCGGGTCAAGTCGTAAGGAGCGAGGACTGGATTGTAATTAGGGTAGAAGGTGGAACCGGGTGCGTTCGGATTGGACGCGTTGTTCTGCTGGTCGATGCCAGTGTTGCCGGGGCAGTCGGCGGAAGTGAGTCCGGGCGCAGCGACATAAGGAAACGGATTCACTGAAGTCACAGGCGCAGCAGTTATGCAGGGCGCGTTGTAGGTTGGATCGACGATCCCGAGCCTGTCGTTTTCATTGAGGAAGGTTTGCGCGTAGGTGACTCCGGCCTTGATTTGGTTAATTCCTTTGACATAGGAAATGTCGGATCGAAGGCCCGAGTTTGTTAACGTTCGGTTCTGGCCCACCGACTGTCGCTGCAGACTCGGCGGCCCAAGATCCGCGAAAGGATTGCTGCTGGGGTAGTAGTTGTAGTCGTCGCGGCGTACGAACGCGCCCAGTGTGAATACGGAATTTGCTGTTACCACGTGTGTCCAGGAAGGGGCAACATTGAATGTACCAATCTGCGAGCGCTGGTCCGTCGGTCCAACAATGTTTCCGTTCGGGTCCAGGCCGTTAAAGGAGGCCATTTGCGGCTCAATGCCCGCAAGACCACTCCAGGGTGTGGCGTCTTCAGCATCAAAGGAGTTCGGCGTTTGAAACCAGCTCCTGCTGTAGCCAAAGTTCAGGTGAATCGAGTCAGCGCTATTTAGCTGATAATCCACGCGGTCGAACAAATTCTCTTCGTTGCCTTTGTCGTGGAACACCGTAAATTCCGGCGGGTCTAGAAACCGGCCGGTATTTAAACCGCTCGCGGAAATGAAGTTTCCCCAGTTCTTGCCGCCGTAAGCAAGCTCGGCCGCCACGTTCGCTGTTCCGAATGAACCATAGGAAGTGGTGACGCTCCCGTGAGGTGTCGTTACGCCCTGTCCAGAACGGGTGGTCGCAACAATCACGACGCTGGTTTTTCCTCCGTATTCGGCTGGCGGTGCGCCCGATATTACTTCCAACGACTGCACCGAATCGAGTGGGATTTGATTGGAGAAGACTTTGCTCTGCTGATCTGTTATGGGTTGGCCGTCAACGGAGAACGAATTCTCAGCGTGGTCGCCAAGTCCATGAAAGAGGCCATTGGAATCGGCGGCAATTCCCGGCGTTGATTGAGTCACAGCTGCACTTACTGACGACGTCGTACTCTCCAACGGCATCCGGATGAAAGCATCCCTGTCGATGTCCGAGTGGAACGTGGAATCATTTTCAACCAAGTCTCCGCCGGCCTCGACCGTGACGGTAGTCGAGGATCCCGAAACTTGAAGATTGATCTTAAGACTCACCGGTACAACCGATCGAACGTCCACGTCTTGTGCGCTCGGCGCGAATCCGGTCGCGTTCACGGTCATGTGATACGGGTTGAACGGTACGTTCGGGATGTTGAAACTTCCTGACTTATCCGTGGTGGTCGCCTGGTCAAAATGGCTGACCGGATTATGAATTTTAACGGTGGCGTCGGGAACGACGGCGCCAGTGGGGTCCAGTACGACGCCGCTGATAGAGCCGGAGCTCCCGCCTGATTGCGCATAAGAATGCAGGCTGATGGTTAAAAGAAAAACCGCCACAAAAGTCGCGAAAGGCGACTTCCTGTAAGAAGCCAACATGATTCCTCCATAGAATTAGGTCGAAAGATCAAAGGGAACGGTTCTTGAGAAATGAACCGGGCCTCTACTCGGCTGAAAGCTGATCTTTAGACAGATGGAGGCGGGCGGACGTACAGCGCAAAAGCGACGAGATACTGTTTGGCATCCGTGGGCCGTGGGCGAAATGAGACCACACGACGGAAAACTGGCTTGGGCGCTGGCGATGCGGTGGTTGGCGATGCGGAGTGAGCCGCGACGCAAACCTGGCAAGTAGTGGACTCATCCTGACTCGAATGATGATGCACAGCAAACGCCAGCGCCGACCAGAGTGTCAGCAGCAGCGAAAGCCAGGCAATTCGTTTCGAGATGGACGGCATTGTGCCTAAAGCCCTGAATCGAATTTACAATGAAAGAGCGGAATTGCGCAACGAAAGAAAGACCTTTCGATGCCGGGGGAATGTGAAAGGGAACTTTATTTACTTGAACCGGCCTTTCAAACGATACGATTTTGCCGTGACGGCCAGCGTGCGCGAACCCGAGAATTCATTGGTGGGCCCGCAAGGATTTGAACCTTGGACCAATGGATTATGAGTCCACTGCTCTAACCGCTGAGCTACGGGCCCGGGATTTCTACTAAACTAACACATCCCGGTTTGCCGAGATGTTCCAGCAGTGTCACAATACCTCATGCACAAATCCCTCACCGCAGCGGTAACTACATTGGCGGCTGGAATCCTCTTGTTGGGCAACGCCCCGGCACAGCAGACTCCGGCCGCGACGAATCCACAAGCCTCTTCGCCCCCGGCTACTACTAGCAAGTCGCAGACTCCCGCGGCGAAACGACCAGCCACTGCGGCAAAGAGTGCAACAGCGCTCACGCTCAAGACACAAAAAGAAAAATTCAGCTACGCCCTCGGAATGAACACGGGAAAGAGGATGAGCGAGAGCCTCAAGAAGCAGTCGGTTCCGTTCGATCCCGCCATTCTGGCTCGCGGAATGAAAGACGGTCTGGCGGGCGGTAAGACCCTGCTCACCGACGACGAGGCCCAGGCTGTGCTCACTCAAATGAGGACAGAGCTTGGCAAGCAGCAGGAGGCGAAGATGCACGTTGCCGGCGAAGCCAACAAGAAAGAAGGCGACGCTTTTCTGGCTGCCAATAAGGGCAAAGAAGGCGTGGTCGCGCTGCCCAGCGGTCTGCAATACAAAATTCTGAAAGAGGGCACGGGACCGAAACCCACGGCGAGCGACTCGGTGGTCTGCAACTATAAAGGCACGCTAATCGATGGCACGGAATTTGACAGCTCCTACAAACGCGGCGAGCCTGCGACGTTTCCGGTCTCCGGCGTCATCAAAGGATGGACAGAGGCATTGCAGTTGATGCCCGTCGGCTCGAAGTGGCAACTGTTCGTTCCGTCCGACCTGGCTTATGCCGAGCGTAGTCCGAGCCCGCAGATTGGGCCTGACTCCATGCTTATTTTTGAAGTGGAGCTGCTTTCCATTGCCGACAAGAGCAAGACTGCGGATCAGGATAAAGACAATATGAAGAAATAACTGTATTGAGCCAGAGAGGCGCACTGCAAGCGGAGCCGCAAGGAGCGGTTCCGTTTTTTATTGTCACCGTAGATTGCAACCCCCACAGCTCGATTAACCACTTTGAGGCCACGCGGCCATGCTTTATTGACACGCTTGCACTGCGAGCGTAGCGTGGCCTGAGTTCAGGGGCTAAAAACTACCTCGGCTTAGGAGGCTTGGCTATGGTGTGTAGACTCTTCTGCGCAGTAGCGATTGTGTGTCTGGCAGTGAATTTCGCCGCGGCGCAAGATCCCACCAAGGTGGAACCGAAGCACTACAAACTGCAGTTCGAGAACGACCGGGTGCAGGTTGTAAATGTGCATTATGGTCCCCACGAGAAGTCTGAGCTTCACGACCACCCTGGCGGCGTCTCCGTCAGTGTGACGGGCGGTCACCTTAGGTTCACTGACCAGAACGGTAAGACCACGGAAGTTTATGCCAAGCCGGGCGAGGCGCGATGGTTTCCGCCCCATAAACACAAGGTGGAAAACCTCGGGGACGAGCCTTACAACGGAGTTTACATCGGCGTTAAGGGGAAGTTGGAAGCAGCAGCGGACGATGCGAAGCCGGGGTCTCCAGTGAGTGCTGAGCAGCTAGCCAAGATCCTGGCGGAGTATCCCGGAGCCGCGGCAAAACCCTAATTTTTGCTGTGCACATTTTGACCAAAAGATTTTGCTGAACCCCGAAGCCCTTTAGCTGAAGCCCTGGTTCCCCGGCCACCATCCCGTGTAATAATCTTTATAGTGACAAATTTCCCGATTGAAGGAAGTGTATGGCGCACACCGTTTTCTGCGTGAAATTAAAAAGGGATATGCCCGGACTGGACGAGCCTCCCTTCGACAACGATTTAGGCCGCAAGGTGTATGACAACGTATCCCAGGAAGCCTGGAGAATGTGGACGGAGCATTGCAAGATGCTTTTAAACGAATACCGTCTAAACCCAGCCCGGCGTGAAGATCAGGAAGTCATCGTTAAGCAGATGGAGCAATACTTTTTTGGTGAAGGGTCGGCTGTGCCCAAGGAATACGTGCCTCCCACGCAGAAGTAGATAGAAACAAAATCGAACTACTTACTTCACGATCAAATGGCCACCGCGAAGAAGAGCACGATCCCTCCGGAGAAGTTGGAGCTGTACGAAAAACTGATCGCGACCAATCCGAAGATTGAGCGCAAGGGCGCCGTCCATCCTTATACTTCGCTTAACGGGCATATGTTTACGTATCTTGATCAGACCGGCACGATGGGCATCCGGTTGCCGCAAGATGAAGTGGAAGCTTTCCTGAAAAAGTATAAAACCACTTTGTTCAAGTCGTACGGCGTCGTTAAGAAGGACTACGTGACCGTTCCAGAAACATTGTTGAAGAATACGAAGGAACTGAAGAAGTATCTGGAAATCAGCTATGAATACGTTAAGACGCTAAAGCCAAAATAAGGCTCGTTGCAGTCGCGGTGTCCTCGCTGAAAAGCTGTTCACATTGTTGAAATATTTCCGCTTAATAGCCCTTAAGCTCTTTCTCTCCAGCGAGTTACCATTTTGGTTACGACTGCCCTAATTTTGATGCACATTTCATCACCCCTTAACATTCGGTTGCTACAACTGAACTGTGGATCTGCCCGTGCACAACACGCTGATCCTTTCCGACCTGCACCTCGGTGCAGAGACGAGTCATGCCCGCGAAGCTACTCGCCTGCTCAAGGGAACTCGCTTTCAGCGGCTGATCCTACTGGGCGACATTTTCGCCGACCTCAACTTCGCCCGCCTGACCAAGGAGCATTGGAAATTTCTCGGCTATATTCGTAAGCTCTCGAATCCCAAACGCAATATTGAAGTTGTGTGGGTGGAGGGTAATCACGATCACGGCCTCACCAACATCATGTCGCATCTGGTGGGAGTGCGCGTCTACCAGAAATATGCGTGGCAATATGGCGGACTGCGGCACATCGCGATCCACGGGCACCAATTCGACGGATTTCAGGTGAGCAGCGTAAAACTAAGCACGCTGGGCACGTCGCTTTACTTGCACCTGCAGAAACTCGATTTTAAAGGCAATCCCATTACGCGGCTCATAGACCGGCTGAACACGCGCTGGCTGCGCATGGGATCGAAGGTGTCCACCGGAGCTCTGCAGTATGCGCGGCAGCACGGCGCCGACCGCATTTTCTGCGGGCACACGCATCAGGCGATTCATGTCGAGCAGGATGGCATTCATTACTACAACACAGGTGGCTGGGTCGATTCGCGCCTAACTTATCTCACAGTTGATGAACAGGGGGTACGCATCCATGAATACAACGAGCACGAGTTCAACGAGCATGAATACGTCGAGCGAGCTGACGATCGTGATTCCAGCCAAGAACGAGGCGAAGCTGATTCCTCGTTTGCTGACTTCGCTGATGAATCAGGACTACTCGAAGATGTCGAGTGCGAAAGTGTTGGTCGCTGACGCCAACTCGACCGACGGCACTCGCGAAATTGTTCTCGGCTTTCGCGATCGCCTGAACGTCAACGTCATCCGCGGTGGAATGCCTTCGGTCGGACGCAATCTAGGAGCGACCCAGGCAGAAAGCGATTTCGTCCTGTTTCTCGATGCCGATATCGAACTGGCGCATCCTTCGGTGATTCGCCGCGCCGTGGAACTGGCTCAGCGCAAGCAACTCCACTGTGTAACTACGAATATCCTGTGCCAGGGCGGCAACTGGATCGACAAGCTGTTTTATGTGGGCAACGATTTATTTCAATACCTGTCGCGCCTGCACCATCCCTTTGCCACGGGCATGTTCATGCTGTTTGACGTGAAAAAATTCCGTGAGCTGGGCGGATTTCACGAACAAGTTGCCTTCGCCGAAGATTATTTGCTCAGCCAGCAGGTGGAGCGGAAGCGTTTCGGCATCGTCCGTGGCGGCGTCTACACGACCAATCGCCGCTTCCAGAAAATGGGACACTTGCGAGTGGGCTGGCTGTTCCTGAAGACTGCGATGAACTACTGGAACCAAAATTATTTCCTGCGCGACCACAAATACTGGCAGACCTAGATCTTACCGATCCAGGCAAACTTTACCGATTTTTCGTTGTGGCCACAAAGAAACAGGATCCAGACAACCATCTGGATCCTGTCTTCACTTTCGTTGAAACAATCTGTCGGACTTATTTCAAAAGCGCAAAACGATACCCGTGGATATCCTCACATTATTCTGCGTTGCATCGAACAATCGCGTTTGTACGTAATCTCCCTGGAATCGCCATGCGATGGGGCGGATGATTTTAAAATCAAGGCCGCCGCCCAAAGCCGTGGCAAACGAGGTGTCGGTGCCGAAGGCGCCAGCGTCAACGTGAGCGCCGCCGAAGAGCGCCTCCGCGAAAGGACGAAACCTGCCCACGGAGAACGAAACTCGCGGACCAAACAAGAAGTTATGTTCGGTGACATTGGCGTTAAAGCTGGAGCAACCTCCGCCTGTGCCCACCGGCACGACGGGGCACTGCGGAAAATTCTGCGAACCGTAATGACTGTCGACATCAGCCACGAAGCCTAGAAAGGGAATTATTTTGCCTTCGACCGAGGCTTCCCAACCGTTGGTATTGGCGCGGTCAATCGATGAGAGATCGGTATTGTAGTAGGAATAGCCGAAGAAGACATTGCCGCTGGGAACCTGAGCGCTTGCTAGGCCAGCAAACAAAAGCAACACAAAGATGCTCAATCCAATTCTTCGCATGACAACTTATCCTTACCTTTCCAACAAAATAGGCAGCCTGAGTTAGATGCACGGGAGGAGAAGTTGGTAAACGGAGTTTACGGCACGGAGTTCGCTGCGATGACAGGCGGATTAGCTCAAAATCTCAATACGTTTTTGCCCGTCGCCGAACGAGCGTGATTCTACGTCGCGCCCAGGAAACGCGTCTGCAACTAATCTCCCCCTACTGGCCACATATCCATTCAACCCGGGTCGTGGTAAAAAGTTTCGAAGTGGGAGACTAGACTCAAAATTTCTGCCTGCGGAGCGGACTCAGAATCGCCACACCAATCCGGTCGAGCCCCGGTAGTCGTCCTGGCTGGCATGGAGCAGGCGGGTATGCATATAGTCGAATTCCACGCGCCAGGCGAAGTGCTTCAGGAAGAGGAACTGGAACTTGCGGTCCACTCCGCCGCCAATGTCTTCCGCGATAGGGTAATGCGCTGTCCCTCCGGATGCGTCTCGTTGTACTCCGGCCATGACTTGAAAGAACGGGCGCCACTTGCCGTAATTCGTGGAGACTCGCGGCCCAATCAGAATGCTGTATTGCTGAACCCCAAGCCGGTAGAACCCATTGCCATCCGCCACAATCCCGAGATATGGGTGACGAGTGAAGTACATATCTTCCGCGCTGGCTTCCCATCCGCGAAATGTATATCGATTGATGACATCGACGGAATCAGCGTAGGCGGCTCCGACATATACGTTTCCGCTTGGAAGCAGTTGTGCCCTCGATGGGGCTGCGACCAGCATCAAGCTCAGGAATGCCAGAACCACGGCAGCAGTTTTCGACACGAAAATGAATCCTCCCCTGGCAATGAATGCCAGTAGCAAATTCTACCTGAATGTACGAAATTCGTTAGATGCAGTGTAGCCGAGAGCCAGGATGCCCCATTCAGCCCAAAATCGTGCCCGTTCGGCTTCGGAACTCTGCAAGAGAAAATTAATCGTCCTTTCATGGTTCCAAAACCCTTCGAGTCGCGTCTATCTATTAGCATGGAACTCCCAAATATCCCTTGGCAAACTTGGCTGTGCCCGCATGAATTGGCGGGTCTTGGTATACAACAAAAGGAGTCGAAGTTGAAGCTCAGTCTGGAAACCCGGAATCGCGGCGATGTGATGATTGTTCATTGTCACGGTCGCATTGTTTATCGCGACGAGGTCGCTGCCCTGTCGCGCCTGGCCGGTGAAGTTCTCGAAAGCGGCAGTAAAGTGGTCTTCGATCTCAGCGGCGTCAGCTCCATCGATAGCGCCGGCATCGGTGAACTTGCGTCTTTGCACACTTGGGCGCAGTCCAAGAGTGCGGACCTGAAGTTCGCCAGCCCCACGCGGCTGGTGCGCAATCTCCTTGATCTTACCAACCTGGATTCAGTTTTGGAGATTCACCCCAGTCTGGGCGAAGCTCTGGCGGCGTTCCAGTCCTCAGAAGTATGCGCCGACTGTTGAGCTTGAGCAGCAAAAACATGAGACGCAGCTTTGGCTGCGTCTCTTGTTTTTTACTCTCTTTATTTACAACTCTAACTTTCCCGCTGAAAGCGGTAGCGTCCTCCTCGCTCTCGTGACACCGCCTCGGCTACTTTTAGAAACGCCCGCGCTGCGTGGGAGATTCCAGCCTCCTTGCGATAAATCAACCGCAGCTTGCGTTGCACGCGTAACTCCTTCACCGGAATTCTCACCAACTCGCCGCGCGCTACTTCTGTTTCCACGCTGATCTCCGGCATCAGCGCAACTCCGCTCCCCAGAGCGACAAACTGTTTGATGGCTTGCAGCGTGGGCAGCTCAAGATCCATGTGCAACGGCGTTTTATATTTCTGGAATGTCTGCAGAACTTTCTCGCGGTAGGGGGACGAGACGGTATGCGCTACAAATGATTCCGCTCCCAATTGCCGGATGCTCACCTCTTTTGCCCCGGCCAGCGCATGCCTGGGAGGAACCACCAGAGCCAACTCGTCGAGATACGTCACCACAGAATGCAGTCGCGGCTCCTCGGGTTTGTACGACAGCATGCCGAGCTCGGCGCTATGCTGCAGAACGTCATCCGGAATGTGGCTGCCCAAAGCCCGCTGCACCGTGATCTTGATCATGGGATGCAGCCGGCGAAACTCCGCCAGCACGGGCAGCAAGTAGAGCGCCGTAAATTCATTCGCCGCGATCACCAATTTGCCTTTTTGCAGCTCCCGCAACTCGGCCAGCGATTCCTGAGCGTCATGCCGCAGATTCAGCAGCTTTTCCGCATACTCATAAAGGACCTGTCCTGCGTCCGTGAGGACGCCTTCACGCGACGAGCGGTCAAAAAGGCTCTCGCCCAGTTCATCTTCGAGCTTGCGGATGGTCTGGCTTACCGCCGACTGGGTTCGATAAAGCTTTTCGGCGGCGCGGGAGAACCTATGCTCGCGCGCCACGGCTAGGAAGACTTCTAATTGGGAAAGTTCCATTTTTTATGACCCTTAATATAAAACACGATCCACATTAGCAATGTTTATAATATAATGAAATCTAATGATCTCAGAACAATTATAAGTATTGCTTGAGTCGATCAACGCCGTACCATAGGGCAGATACATACGCGTTTGTTCGAAATAAACAACAAGAAGAGGATTCATGGCTACGGAGCAGGTCCGCATTACGGTTTTTGATACCACCCTGCGCGACGGAGAACAGTCGCCCGGCTGCAGCATGAACCATCAGGAGAAGCTGCGTCTGGCGCACCAGCTTGACCGCCTTGGCGTCGACGTGATTGAAGCCGGATTCCCGATTGCATCCGATGGCGATTTTGAAGCGGTGAAGGCTATCGCCGGAATGATCCGCCGGCCCATCATCGCGGGATTAGCCCGCGCCTGCCATCTCGATATCGAGCGCGCCTGGGATGCATTGAAAGACGCCGCCCGCCCGCGCATTCACATCTTCCTGGCTACTTCTGATATCCACTTGCAATACAAGCTACGTATTACGCGCGACCAGTGTCTGGCGCAGGCCCGTGAATCTGTCAGCTTCGCCAAATCGCTGTGCTCTGATGTCGAGTTTTCTCCGGAAGACGCAACGCGCACCGACCCTGATTTTCTTTGCAAAGTGCTGGATGCAGTGATCGAAGCCGGCGCCACTACGCTGAATATTCCCGATACCGTCGGCTATACCGTGCCTTCCGAGTTCGGCGAACTGATTGCAACCATCCGCCGCCGCGTCAAGGGAATCGAGAACGTTACCATCTCCGCCCATTGCCACAACGATCTCGGTATGGCGGTTGCCAACACCATGGCGGCCATGGCTGCCGGTGCCCATCAAGTCGAGTGCACGATCAACGGCATCGGTGAGCGCGCTGGTAACGCATGCGCTCGAAGAAATTATTATGGCGATGCGGGTTCGTCACGATCAATATCCTTACGAGACTGGCATCGCGTGCGAGCAGATTTTTTCCTCCAGCCAGATGCTGAGTGAAATTACCGGAGTGCCGGTGCAGCCGAACAAGGCGGTCACCGGAAGAAACGCCTTCGCGCACGAAGCCGGCATACATCAGGACGGCGTGCTGAAAAATCCGTTGACGTATGAAATTATGACGCCGCAATCGGTGGGCGTGCCCGATTCGAAGATGGTGCTGGGCAAACACTCCGGCCGTCACGCGCTCGCCATTCGCTGCGAACAACTCGGCTACCAGTTCGACCGGCGCGCGCTCGATGACATCTACCGCCGCTTCGTCCGCCTGGCAGATAAGATCAAGCACGTCGAGGATCACCACTTACTGGAGTTGATCCGCGACACCCACAAGCCCGCTGCGTCAGCCACTCCGTTGTTCGAGCCGCTGCCAAACGCAGTTGCTGCCGCCGCTAATGTTACGGCGCAGGAATCGCCGCGTCCATTTCCGCTGGCGCCGCAGACCAACGCCTTCGGCGTGCCGCTGCCCGCTCCCGGAGATCCGCATCACGACCAGGAAGACTATCTCTGGGGCGTATAGAGGGTTTTATGTGGGGACAGTCACCCCCGGCTGTCCGCCGGGGCAAAGCCCGGCCTGCACTGCCATAGCACTTTCCACTAAACTAATCCCCGCATGCTCCTGAACCTAACCATTCTCCCCGGCGATGGCATCGGCCCCGAAGTTACCGAGCAAGCCGTCCTCATTCTGCAAGCGATTGCCGATGCATTCGGCCATCAGCTTCAACTTCAACGCAAAAACATCGGCGGTGCAGCGTTGGCTGCGGTCAACGATCCTCTACCTGCTGACACGATTCAGGCTTGCCTTTCTTCCTCTGCAGTCCTGCTCGGCGCGGTGGGAAGTCCCGCCTTCGATCATTATCCCAATCATCTTCGCCCGGAGGCCGGACTGCTGCGCCTGCGCCGAGAACTCGGTGCTTATGCCAATCTCCGTCCCGCGATTTGTTTTCCCGCACTCGAAGATTGTTCCCCGTTGCGCGCTGAACTCGTTCGCGGCACCGACATCATGATTGTCCGCGAGTTGCTGGGAGGACTCTATTTCGGTGAACCGCGTTCGATTCAAGGTGCGCCCGGCTCCCGCATCGCCCTCAACACCATGACTTACGATGAGCCTGCCATCGATCGCATCGCCCGCGTCGCCTTCGAACTAGCCGTGAAACGTCGCAATAGAGTTCTTTCCGTCGACAAAGCTAATGTTCTCGAGTGTTCCCGTCTATGGCGCGAGGTCGTGATCCGCATCGCGAAGGATTATCCCGGCGTGCAACTTTCCCACATGTACGTGGATTCCGCCGCGATGTCGCTGGTGCAGCGCCCAAAGGATTTTGATGTTGTGCTCACCGAAAATATGTTCGGCGACATTCTTTCCGATCAAGCGGGTGGGGTTGTTGGTTCGCTAGGGCTGCTGGCCTCTGCCAGCATCGGCGGCCCGGTCGGCTTATACGAGCCTGTCCACGGCTCCGCACCCGACATCGCCGGCAAGGGAATCGCAAATCCGCTGGGAGCGATTCTTACCGTCGCACTTCTGCTGCGCCATTCTTTTCAGCTGGAACGCGAAGCTGGGTGTATCGAGAACGCCGTCAGCGATGTGCTGAATCAGGGCTCTCGCACGGCTGATCTGGTGCGAGTCACAGAAATTCCGATGTCCACATCGCAAATGGGATTCAAGTGGTGGAAGCTGTGAAGAAATTGGCAGCGGTTGTGAAGCAGTCAGCCTGATTCCTACATCTGGGCAGGTTTTTAAATTCTTGGCGCTTGCCTTCCCGGAACCGTTTTCGCGGCTGGTGCCGTTACCGTGGGCCCACCATCATACTTGCCCATGAGGTCATACCAGCGGATGCGCAGCATCTCCTGAAACATGCGCGCCCCGTCCACAAGCGGATGAATACGCGTTCCGCCACTGTGTCCCCAGAGCACCGGCACTTCTTCCACGCGGAAACCGAACTTGCGCGCCAGGAAAAGAATCTCCGGATCGAAGCCCCAGCGCTCGATGCGCTGTTGCGGCAAGATGGTTTGTGCGGCACGGTGGGTGAACGCTTTGAAACCGCACTGCGTATCCTTAAACCGCAATCCCAAAATAATTCGCAGTAGCAGATTGAATACTCTTCCAAAAAGCTGCCGGTGCAGCGATTGCCGCTGTGTCTGCAATTCAGCCCGCAGCCAGCGCGAACCGATGGCAATGTCCGCTCCGCGCGCCAGCGCATCCAGCAACTTCGGCATCTCTTCGATCGGCGAAGATAAATCCGCGTCGCTGAACAGCACCACTTTCCCGCGCGCCTTCAGCATCCCATTGCGTACGCTGTAGCCTTTGCCGCGATTGCCTGGATTCTCCACCAGCCGCACCAACGAATCTTTTTCGGCAAACTCCCGCACGATCTCCTCCGTGTTGTCGCGCGATCCGTCGTTTACCACGATCACTTCCGCATCCCACCCCTGCTGGCGCACATATTCCAGCACCTTTTCCAGGGTTGCCCTCAGGCGCCGCCCTTCGTTATAGGCCGGAATGACGATGCTGTATTTCATCTGCTTATTTAGATGCACAAAGCTGCGCCGAAATGCACCGCCATTGTACGTCGGAGGAAGCCGCTCGCGGAAAAGAACTAGAACTCTTTAAGCTACGTTGCGCTGCTCGAGAAGCATGCTGAAGAGCTCATTCACGAGTTCGCCATCCAGCAGGCCCTGGCGGGCCTTTTCACGCATGGTTTGCGCGGACTGGTCATGCCCCAGCGCAGGTTTGTAAGGCCGCGCTGTGCGCAACGCGTCATACACATCCACCACCTGCAAAATCCGCGGCAGCAGCGGAATCTCGCCGGCGCGCAAACCATCAGGGTAACCCGATCCATCTACGTGCTCGTGATGGTGCCGGATAATCGGCAGCACCAGCCGGAGCGACTTCAGCGGCTTGCAGATATTTTCTCCCGTCACCGGATGCTGTTTCATAATCTTCCACTCTTCCGGCGACAGGTCACTGCCTTTCTTCAAAATCTCATCCGGCACGGCAATCTTGCCCAGGTCGTGAAGATAACCACCTCGCCGCAACGCAATAATCGAATCTCGATCCAACCCAAGATGCCGTCCCAAATCTGCGGCGTGCAACGCCAACCGCTCGCAATGTCCCTCGGTATAAGGGTCGCGGCCTTCTACAATCAACCCCAGCGTGCACAACACGGAATCCACTGTCTCCAGTTCGTCGGTGAATTCCTTCACGCGCAGCAACGACTTCACCCGCGCCGTCAGCTCTTCAGCCAGCACCGGTTTGTTCAGGAAGTCGTCGGCGCCCGCTTCAATTCCCTGCAGTTTGTCTGCACTGTCGACCAGTCCGGTGATCAGCACGAAAGGAATCAGCCGCGTTGCCGGATCACTCTTGAATTCTCGGCATAGTTCATAGCCTGATTTTCCCGGCATTCTCACATCCGACAGGACCAAGTCAGGCGCCTGCCGCCGTACCTCCGCCTCAGCCTGCTGCGCATCGGCCGCCGTCACTACCTCATAACCGCGCATACTCAGCAACTGGCTCATCAACGTGGCGATGCCGGGGTTGTCATCCACCACAAGAATTCGCGGGACCTGCCGCTGTATGCTCCACCCACTCAAATCTTGATCGGAGGCCGCCGCTGGCTGGGAAGTTGTCCGCGCTTTACCGGGTGCCGCTGGACGGGAGTCGTGAGGGAAACTCATTCGTGCCAATCTGATTTTTCAATTCTACTGCAAAGTCGAATCTGACGTTATAGTGCATGATCTGGTTGCCGGTACATTGTGTGTGCGCGTCTCGCAGTCCCGCTTCGGAACACTCTCCTTAAAATTGTGACCTTTAGCCTTGCCCATGAGCCGGTTCTCTGCTTAACCTCGGCTTATGATCCACAACTTGATATTCAGCACACGACCTTGGCGGGTTGCTCTTTCGTTCACGCTCGTTGTGATTCTGGTGAGTGCTGCACTTGCCACCTCCAAGCCCCACGTCATTGCTTTCGGTAAATGGACTTCCGTCCAGTGGCTCCCCGATGCTGTCCCCGGCGCAGCAGACGCCAAACCGTCGGCGTTCAAGGTACGTCCGCTTCTCGTCGATGCTCGCGTGAAGGAATTCACTCTCGGCCCAGCTCACGATGTAACCGATCGTCTGTTTGTCGTGCGGCGTGCATTCCGCGTCAATGACAGTTTGCCGACGGAATCCACCGCGCCTCCGCACTGGCAATGGCAGCGCGGAGGATGGCTGCTGGTCGACCGTGTCTCGGGCCGGATCTCGCCCATCAATTTGCCGGAGTTCGACGTCGTTTACTCGGACGTCAGTTGGTACCGCGACTATGCCGCCTACTGTGGCATCTCCGAGGATAGCAAGCAAATCTACGCTATGGTCGCCCAAATTAATCGCCGTAAGCCCATCGTGAAGTGGCTGATAGAAGAAGTAAAATTCGCGGTCGAAACTCAGCAATGGCAGATTCCGGACCCGCCCTGCAGATTACCGGATTGGCAGCGTTCTCCTGCCCGCGTAACCTTCGAGGCAAACCCGGTGACGAAGCGGACGTATGTGATTCGAGGCCACTCGGTCGATTTATCTACTTCTGCGAGAGGACGACGAAGAAGCTGCGAAATAGGTCCAGGCTAATGCTGACAGAGTTCGACAGTCGTCACGCTCTTGATTGAGAACTGAGACCGCTACCCCGCCGCTTCCACGGCCGGTAATTCCTCCAGCGACAGTCTTCTCCTTTACCTTCGCGCTCGTAACCAGAATCACCGACACCACCACAATCACACTCCCCATCACGATGAAGCGATCCACGCGCTCGCGCAGAATCAGCCAGCCCAGAAAAACTGCAATCACAGGATTCACATACGCGTATGTCGAAACTTTCGACGTGGGGACGTGCTCCAGCAAATAGATGTAAGCCGTATACCCAATCCACGACCCGCACACCACCAGATACATCATCGCGCCTATCCCGCGTGTCGTCCACGTAACCCGCGAGAAATCTCCCGCCACTAACGCAAACAAAAAGCTCCCTGCGCCTGCCGCCGTCACCTGCCATCCGGTCGCGCTGAACACGTCCATGCCCGACTGCCAACGCTTGGATAGCACCGATCCCAACGCCCATGAAAATGATCCCCCTAGCAGCGCCGTGCAGGAAATTAACTCGCGCCGCCCCAGCGCCGAACTGGAGCGAAACTCAGGCCAGAACAAAACCAGAAGTCCCAGCATCCCCAGTGCCAGCCCAGCTTTTCCTCGCCACGAAACGCGATGGTGACCAAGTAACATTGAATCCAGCACCAAAAACCACAATGGCGTGATGGCGACGATCAGCGCGGCCAGCCCGGAAGGAACCGAAAGTTCTGCCCATGAAAGCGTCAGGTTGCCACCCATCAGCAGCAAAAGCCCCACCACGGCTGCCAGCGCAATCTGCCGCGCCGAATACCAGATCCTACGTCCAGTCGCTGCGCACACTGCCAGCATTACCACGCCGGCAATCGAAAAACGCACAGCGCACATCAGCGCCGGAGGAATGCTCTGCACCGCGATGTCGATGGCCAGATACGTCGAGCCCCAAAACAGATACACAAGTCCGAATGCGAGAATCACCGCAAACCGGCTTGGGCTTTGAGCTTTCAACATGTGGTGGAAAGGTGGAGAGACTAAAACATATCAGACGAGTTACATCGGAGTAGGGATTCAACAATCTAGTTACATCAATCCCAGAACCGTGCCGATCAGTTGAGTTTCTGATATTCCGCGCGGGCTTGCAGCAGAACTGGAATATCGGGGTCTGCGTCTTTCCAGTAACCGAAAAAGTCCTGGTAAGCGGTGCGGGCCTTGCCCGTTTCTCCTTGAAGAACCAGCGCCCGAGCCAAATTTAGCCGGGCCAACGCGTACTCAGCATCCCAAGGGCTGATTCCCTGGTGATCCAGAATACGCTGGAACTCCGCCGCCGCTTTAGTCCCGTCGTGCAGTTTCAAGTAAGCCAACCCGCGAAGGTAAATGGGGTCGAAATTAACTCCAGTTGGTCCAGTGCCAAGTTCATACGGTCTCATCAGTTCCAATTCCTTCAGGGCCTCTTCGGGCTTGTTCGCCTGCATATCGAGTGCGGCTTCAACGCGCGGCACACCGACAGTTCGCACCCGCACATTTTCCGGAAATCGCTGCTTCAGATCAGTTACGATCGCCGCTGGCTTCGTAAGATCGCCGCTCAATGCCATCGCCTCGGCGGCAACGGAGCGAACATCGCGATCCTGCGACAGAGCAAGAGCCTCTCCAGCTTTTTGCCGTGCCTCTTGGGAATCGCCAAACAAGGCATCGGTAGAAGCCTCTATCGCGAACATGGAGGCGGCGAAGTCTTTTTCTCCGGCGGCCAGCATTTCAGCTCGCGCCTGCTGCAGGGTCTGGCGCGCCAACTTCAGCCGGCCCTTGCCGGCTTCGCCCGCTGCCTTCCAGAAAAGCATCAAAGTCCCATTGGGCGTGCCCTTGCCGTAGTCGATTTCGTGATCGTAAGCCGGCCTATCACCGCGCATATAGGCCAGGTCGGCCAAAACGAAGTGAGTGCCAATGCTGTCCAGTTTATGGTTCGTCGCTTCTTCCGCTATGTTTCTAGCCTCGTCGAAGCGGTTAAGCGCCTCATAGGCGAACGCGAGGTTCGCGTAAGCATAACGGTCGCTCTGATCCAGGCGCAGAGACTGGCTGGCGAATTCCATCGCCTTTTCCGGTTGTCCGATCGCGGAATCAATAAGCGCACTGTTGTCGAGGGGAATTCCATCGCGCGGGTATTCTTGCCGCCATTCGGAATACACCTCCAAAGATTTTGCCGGATCGTTCAAAACGATGTCATAGTAGTGCGACTCAATGTAGAACTTCTCTCGCTCACTGGCCCGCTCCCGCAGTTCGTATGCTTTGCTGAGCATCGCTTCCGCTTCCGTTGGCCGGCCCAGATTGTTATAAACCACGCCCAGGGTTGCATAAGCCAAAGCAAAATTCGGGTCCAATTCAATCGCGCGCTTCAGCTGCGGAACCGCCTCATCATCGTTCGTATTCTGATGTTCCGCCCTTCCCAGGCTGAAGGCTTGCAGCGCCTCCAGCGACGGCGTCGTAGCCGATTCCAGCGGAGTGGCGAATTTCTGCACCGAGCCGATCGACTCGCCCAGTTTCTCGCGCAGGTTGGACGCGGACTTGTCGAGCGACTTCAATACCTGCTCTTTGCTCTCGGCTTCCACTTGTTCATGATCGAGCGAGTCGCCGGTCTGCGCATTTACGGCTTCGAGCGTGATTACGTAGTGACTTCCCAGGCTGGAGATCGATCCCGTCAGCATCGCCTTCACATTCTCACGAATGCATATCTCGCGCGCCACGTCCCGCGTAAGGCGTTCGTCCGGCGAGCGTCCCATGAACTTCAAAGCCGCGCGGATTCGCGACTCCGGCAGGAGATTGAGATAAGGAGACTGCTCCAACTGCACTGCCAGAGCCTGTTTCAGCGTGCCGTCAAAAACCGCGTCCCCGGTGGTATTCACAAAGTCCGCCAGCAGCACGCTGTCTTTCTCCGTCAGCCGTGCTGCCTTTCGCGTGCGCCAATAAAGTCCGCCGGCTATTAACGCGGCCAGCAAAATCAAAGCCACTACTGCAGGAATTTTCCAGGATTTTTTCTCGGTGCTAACACTCGGTGGCACAGCAGCCGCTGCCGCGATTCCTGAGGAAGCGGACACCGCTCGTACCGAGCCCGACGCCGGCGCCGTCCGTGCAGCCGAGACTGCCTGTCGAGCTGGTTCCTCCGCGACCGGCACGGAACCTGAACTTGCCGCCGTCGCATGCCCGCTCTCGGTATCCCGCTTTAGGCGCTGCAAGTCCGCTCGCATATCCGCCGCATGCTGGTAACGCAGGTTGCGGTCTTTCTCGAGTGCTTTATTGATAACGTCTTCCAGTTTCACGGGCAGATCAGGATTCAAGCGCACGGGAGAAACCGGGGCGCGATCGAGAATCGATTGAAAGATGAGTGCGGAAGTTTCTCCTCGAAACGGAAGCATCCCCGTACCCATCTCATACAAGACGACGCCGAAGGAAAACAGGTCCGTGCGCGAATCCAGATCCTTGCCCTTCGCCTGCTCCGGGGACATATACGCAACCGTGCCCAGAGTCGAGCCTGGACTCGTCAGATGCTCCTCGACTACCACGCTTGTGGCCGCGGTAACCTCCGGCACATCGCCGGGGTGCCCCGGGGTGGCTGTGACCTTCGCCAATCCGAAATCCAAAATTTTGGCGTGTCCGCGCTTGGTCACAAAAATATTTGCGGGCTTAATGTCGCGATGCACGATGCCTTCGCTGTGTGCCGCATCAAGGGCATCGGCAATTTCGATCGCCAACGCGATGATCGTCTCCAGTTCCATCGGCCGGGAGCCGATCAGGTGCTTGAGCGTGATCCCGGCAAGGAACTCCATGACCAGATAGGCGCGCCCGCTCTCCTCGCCGATGTCGTAGATAGTGCAGATATTGGGGTGGTTGAGCGCGGATGCCGCTTTTGCTTCTCGCCGGAAGCGCTCCAGCGCCATGCGATCTTGCGCCAGTTCATCGGGAAGAAACTTCAGGGCGACAAAGCGGCCGAGGCGCGTGTCTTCTGCCTTGTAAACCACGCCCATGCCTCCGCCCCCGAGCTTTTCGATGATCCGGTAGTGCGAGACGGTCTGGTCGAGCAAGGTGGACACCCCGCCCCGTAGGGTGCAGCCATGCTAAAGGCCGCACGGATGGAAGTCAAAATTTGCAACGACGGCATGTGGGGACAGCCACCCTCAGCTGTCCGCTGGGCACAGCTCGGCCTTGTGTCCGCTACGCCTGGGGCGCGGGCTTACCCACAGTGCGCGAGGGCGGCGTTGACTCCGGAGGTCGGGACCCTGCAGCCAGCAACTCCGGCAAAATCCCGCTCTTCTCAGGAATCAGCGTGATTCGGGCCTTGCTCTCGATGATCTTCTGAATCTCAAGAATCTCAAACATGGCGACTTCGACCTCCGGGTCCGCGGCGACTTTGTTCAACGCCTCCCCAACGATGCGGGGACGCATGGCCGCAGCTTTGGCGAATTCGACTGCAGCCTGGCGTTCGGCAGTGCTGGTAATGATGCTGACTTGGTTGGCGCCGTCCTGCTTGATAGAAGAAGTTACCTGGCGGAGGCGGTTCACCACTTTCTCCTCAATCTGTTTGATCATCTGGCTGTCGCGGAAGTGAACCTTGCGGATGTAGACCGAACCCAGCTTGTAGCCCCACTCGTGAGATTGCGGGGAGACTTCTGTGCGCACGGTCTGGCTCATTGCGTGGCGGTTCTGCAGCAGGTCGGCAAGCTTCAAATTGCTGAGGCAGCGCACGGTGGAGTTGCTGACGTTGGTGGCCAGGGAGCCGCGGGGATCGGCGTTCTTGAACAGAAAGGCCACGGGATCGCTGATGAACATTTCATACCAGATGCCGATGCCCATGGGAGCGCCTTCCTCGGAGTTCACCGGTTGGCTGCGCAGATATTGCTGGTCGATGCGCATATCAAGCACATAGACGCGGCCAAGCCAGTGGACAATCGGCGCCTTCAGGCCAAGTTTGAAGAACAGATTGTGCAGTCCCGGCTCGTCGATGATCGCCACAACCTTGCCGAAGAGGACATACACGCAGCAGGTTCGCTCCTCCACAACAGCGTAGAAGCCGAAGAAACGCAGCAACCAGAAAAAGACCGGTACTAATACGAAGCACGCGACGAAGGTTGCGGCGATCATTATAAGCAGAGTCATTGTTTCGTCTCCAGGACGACCTGCTGAGCATTGCTGAAAAGGCCGAGGCGGACGTTTCGCACGTAAGCCTGCAGAGCTCCCTGACCGGCACCTTTTAGTTCGGACAGTTGGTCGGCCAGAGAGGCAAGGGGTTGAACTTCGGCCTGGGCTTTGAGGGTTTCGATCTCGGCCGCACGTTTGGATTGTTCAATTCGCTGATCGGCTGTGGCCTGGGCGAGGCTGACATCCGAGGACACCATGTTGTGTGCGGTATTGATCGCGGCCAGCGCCGATTCGACTTCAGGTGGAGGGTCGATGCCAGTGATAAGCGAGGCGTCGAGTACGATGCCATAGCGTGCCTCGGAGGTACTGCACTCGCGGTCCATATGTTCGTTCAGGTCGCGGAGATTCTTGCGCAGGTCATTGATAGAAATGCCACTGCTTCCTGCATCTGTAGCGGCGGGATCGGCCGGCGCCTCGAAAGTCGCGATGCGCTCCCGCAAGACGGAAACGAAATAACCCATCACATGAGCGATGGGATTTTTAACACCGAATAGGTTGGCATAAAGATTCCGCTCGGAGATGTGGTAGCGGATCTGCCCGGTCAACCCCGTGTTAAGTTGGTCTTTTGTGACCGCATCCACGATCGTTCCGGACTGATTGGCGCTGGGAGCATCCGGATCGAAAGCCATGTTGACGGTCTGGGTCGCAATCGAGACCTTGTAGATTCTTTGCCACGGCCACTTGAAATACGGACCACCCGGCATGATGACGCGAACCTGAGGATATTGATAGCGCTGTTTCTCTTCCGCGTCGAGGTTGGCCGATATGGGGTCATTGAGAGTGGTAGCTCCGGGGATGCGTTCTGCTCGCCCGAAGTTGGTTCGCACCGCGCGCTGGTTCTGATCGACGGTATAAAAGCCGCCGGCCAGATAGCGGACCAGGAACCAGAGAATGATGCCGGCGAAAATTCCCACAGGAATGTTCGGGTCCATTGAGATTGATCCTCTTAGCGCTCACCATACACGATGAGTTCACCGCTGGTCGCTAAAACTCGTTCCGGACGCGTTGAGAGACCAGATTCCCCCTCTTTGTGAGGATTAGAAAGCATTATGGGGGTTACGCAGGATGCGGCCTCAAGCTATAATGAATCAGTGATGTTGACTGTTCGCGATGCTGCGCAACCTTTCCAATTCGCTGCCCAATTCGCATCTGCCCGAGTGCTGGCTGCACTGTCTTGTCTGTCCTCGGCGCTATCGTGCGAATCTGCCTTCCCGTCTGCGTCCCAGTCTCTTCGGTAGCGACTAATAAATCCTTCGCCTGATTCGCCTCGGCAAACGTCCGCCTGAACCAAGGCGCGTGTTCCGAGGCTGTATTCACTGACCACTAACCGCTGGCCACTGCCTTACGGAGGATTCCAATGACCACGAAGACAATGATGACGCCGGCAACTGCTCCCGAAAAGAAGGTTGCTGCTGCTGGACCAAAGATCAAGACCGCCCTGCCTGGGCCGAACGCCAAACGCGTGCTCGCGGGCGACCAGCAATATATTTCACCGTCGTATACCCGCTCCTATCCGCTGGTGGCCAAGAGCGGTCGCGGCATCGTCGTGACTGACGTCGATGGCAACGAGTTCTATGATTTCTCCGCCGGCATCGCCGTCACCTCGACCGGCCATTGCCATCCTGATGTGGTTGCCGCCATGCAGAAGCAGGCCGGTGAACTGATTCACATGTCGGGCACGGATTTTTATTACGAGAGTATGGTTACCCTCGCCGAGCGCCTGTCGAAGATCGCGCCCATGCCGGGACCACACAAGATTTACTACGGCAACTCGGGCGCGGAAGCCATCGAGTGCGCGCTCAAGCTGGCTCGATATCATAGTAAGAGGCCGAATATTATTGCGTTCTTCGGCGCGTTTCACGGACGCACCATGGGCGCGCTGTCGCTGACTGCATCGAAACCGCAGCAGCGGCGCCGCTTTTCGCCGCTTATGTCGGGCGTAACGCATGTGCCATATCCCGACCTTTATCGCGGACGCAAAGATGCCACGCAGGATCCGGACGCGTTCGCACTGAGCTGCGCGCGATTTATCGAAGAGAAACTTTTCAAGACCACGCTGCCTCCCGAGGAAGTGGCTGCGATTTTTGTCGAGCCAGTGCAGGGTGAGGGCGGATACGTGGTCGCGCCCACGATCTTCATGCAGGAGCTGCGCCGCATCTGCGATCGTCATGGAATTTTGCTGGTGCTGGATGAAGTGCAGAGCGGCATCGGACGCACGGGCAAGTGGTGGGCCGTCGAGCACACCGGCGTTGAGCCGGACATGGTTTGCATCGCGAAGGGAATTGCATCAGGCATGCCGCTGGGCATCGTGATGACGCGCTCGGAAATCATGGACTGGGTGCCGGGTTCGCATGCGTCAACTTTCGGTGGCAATCCAGTTTGCATTGCGGCCGCGCTGGCTACGCTGGATGTGATCGAAAAAGAACATCTGCTCGAGCATACGGCCGAAGTGGGCGCGCACATGATGAAGCGCATGGCAAGCTGGCCGGCGAAGCTGAAGCTGGTAGGCGATGTGCGCGGACGCGGGTTGATGATCGGCGTCGACATCGTAAAGGACAAGACGACTAAAGAGTACGCCGCCGCCGAGCGCGATCAGATTATCGAGCGCGCGTTTGAAAAAGGCCTGCTGTTCCTGGGCTGTGGCCCAAGCTCGATCCGGCTGTGCCCGCCGCTGGTGGTGACCAAGGAAGAAGCCGACGTTGCGCTGGATGTGCTGGAAGAGTGCATTGTGCAGGTGGGCAGGTAGGACGAAGGGGACCGGCCCATCTTCGCCGGGCGGCCTCTTTCGCGGAGGTGCGGGGAAGGAAACGCTAAAGACGGGCCTGCCCCTCGCAGGCCCGTTTCTGAACTTTGGCATCCGGCGTACTATAATGGCGTCGACCCATCGGCAGATTTTGTGCCATGTATCGTGGCATTTGAAACCAAGGTTAGGCCCTATGCTGGATTGCGCAGCGTAACGTAGTACGCGTGATGTAACAGGCGAAAGAGTGCCGGTGGGTCATTTAATCTGCCGAAATGTCTAAGCTCGTCAAGCTGAAGGCGGCGACCAGGCTAAGGGACATCGCGAATCTGCTGCAAATCAACCCCTCCCACCTGTCTTATATCCTCTTCAAAGCGCCACAGGAGAAAAAATACGAAACTTTTGAAGTCCCCAAACGAAATGGGCAGAAACGAATCATCAACGCCCCTGTAGGGGCCCTCAAGTTTGCGCAGCGACAGCTCTCGACGCTCCTTCAGGACTGTGTTGATGAGATTAACCACTCAACTGGCCGCAAAGACCGAGTGTCGCACGGTTTTAAGCGTGGTAAATCAATAGTGACCAACGCACGAGAACATCGGAATCGTCTTTATGTCTTCAACATGGATTTAGCAGATTTCTTTCCTTCGATCAATTTTGGACGCGTCCGAGGGTTCTTCATCGGTGATAAGAATTTTGCTCTAGATCCGCGCGCAGCGATGGTGATAGCGCGAATTGCATGTCATGAAAACAAGCTTCCACAGGGAAGCCCCTGCTCACCAACAATCTCTAACCTTATCGCCCACGTGCTTGATATGCACCTCGTTAAGCTAGCTTCTAAGGCAGGATGCACCTACAGTCGATACGCTGATGACCTCACTTTCTCAACTAACGAGAAAGTTTTCCCAGTTGACATCGCCCAGAGGACGGGGGCTGGCTCACATGTCTGGGTGCCAAGCGCAAAGCTTCGCGAGATAGTAAAGCACTGTGGCTTTCAAATAAATCCTCAGAAAACTAGCATGCAATACTGCCATTCCCGGCAGGTAGTCACCGGACTCGTCGTGAACAGAAAGGTAAATGTTCGGACCGAGTACCGCCGCAATGTGCGGGCCATGGTTCACTGCCTCCTGAACACAGGCTCGTTTGTAACCCTCGGCAAAGAAGAGGGTACCCCAAATCAACTGCATGGCATGTTGGGCTTCATCGACGGGATTGACCTGGCCAATAAACAGCGCTCACCCGAGGAAAAGGAAGGGAGTCTCTCGAAGAAGGAGCAGATTTATCAGAGGTTTCTGATCTACAAGAACTTTTTTGGGCCGAGGTCCCCGTCATTCTTTGCGAAGGCGAAACCGACAACGTTTATCTCACTCATGCAATCCGCCGCCTTGTGGCTGACTATCCGGATCTCGCAGCAACAAACGATAAGGGAAAGGTACAGATAAAGGTCCGGCTGTATAAATACAGGGACTCAAGCACAGCGCGTATTCTTGGCCTTCGTTATGGCGGTTCCAGTTCTCTGAATAATTTCATCGCAACCTACAAAAAGGAAACCGCAAAGTTCAAGGCGTCGGGCCAGAAAAACGCTGTCGTGATTCTGTACGATAGCGATTCGGGAGCGAAGAAGATTCGGAATGGCATTAAGCAAGCCAGCGGCTCAACGGTCACGGGAAACGAGCCATTTGTGCATGTTATTGGGAATCTGTACGCAGTGCCAACGCCGTTACGTAACGGTGCTCAAGAGTCAAAGATCGAGAATTTTTTTGACGCCGCAATCAAGGCGACAACTGTGGATGGTAAGGCATTCAGTGACGAGAACGACTTCGATACCACGACGCACTACGGCAAGAAAGTTTTCGCCCATAAAGTTATCCGGCCCAACGCCGACTCTGTAAACTTCGATGGGTTCCGACTCCTCCTAAACAATCTGGTTCTTACGATAAACGCTCACGTCGCGAAGGTTCAAGCAGCCGCGGCACCCCCGCCAAATCCGTAAGGATGCACCATCCTGGCGGGCTTGAGCGGGCGGGTGGCCGTTCCTCTCGCGCTCTTTGCGAAACGGTGGGAGCGTGCGGAGAAGCAGTGTGTCGTCCCTACGGGACTTGGTTCCACTCTTGCGTGCTTATCCCGGACTTACGTCCGGGGCTATTATCTGCCGCCCCTACGGGGCTTTCTTCTCCCCGATTTCGGGCGCAGCAAACTCCACGCTTCGCGGTAGCACTCGTAGCTGTAGCTGTTTCTCTTGACGGGTTGCATGGGGCAAATCATGGGGCTCGTCGGCTCACGGCTGGCGTTGAAAATAACCGGCGCCGGGATGAGGTACCAGGTTTTTTGAGGGATGACGTAGCCGGCGAAGAAGTCGATCTGCTTGAGAGTGTATTGTCGGCCCTCGATGTTGGGATGGAACTCGCAGCGGTATCCGGTGCTGAGACGGAAGCTGGTGGACTTTACCTGGACCCTGACGACGCGGTTGCCGAAGTTGAGGGCGACGTCGAAGGGCTGGGAGTCTCCCCAGGGCTTGAGGACCGTGTAACCGCGGCCAAGGGCTTCGGCGATGAATTGGGCTTCCACCCATTCGCCGCGTTCCTTGTAGTTTCTGAACTTGGGCATGCTGCTCCTGGGGCTATCGCGGAATCTATTCGGGTGCAAAAGAAAAGGCGCGACCCATGGGCCGCGCCTTGTTTTATGAATTGCCTAGAGATTTAGCTTATAAGTTCATTATATCATATTGGAAGGGTCAAATGTGACATGCTTTCGGAAATATTTGATCAATGGTGTGAGCGAGTTAGGCTTGGGTGTTTATCAGTTGGCTATTGACAGGTTTTGGCGCGACGCGAATGCGTGCCGGTTGGCCGTGAGGCACGAGAAGTCCGGCGGGCAGATTTTCGGGCAGGCTGGATCAGTACTTCGGCGGGGATTTCGAGCTGACTATGCAGTTTGCGAATCATGTTGAGCGACAGGGGACGGGCGCGGCGCATCACTTCGTAAACGCGGGTACGCTGGCCGATTACTCCGATTAGGGCACGGTAATCCTTACCTTCCTGCTCGAGTCGAAACTTGATAGCTTCGACCGGATCAGGCAGGTCGATGGGATAATGCTGGCGCTCGTAGGCTTCGGCCAACGTGACCAGGATCTCCAGTTCGTCCCCTTGGGGTGTGCCCGCCGCCGCACCCCACACTGCTTCGATGCGGCGCATGGCGGCCGTGTAGTCGGATTCGGTCTTGATCGGGCTAATCTCCATACTTAACCTTCTTTGCGTCAATCCTGTCGTATTGCGCGTGCGTTCCCAGCCATTTGATGAAAACAATTTGCCGGTGATAATCGACAGCGACAACGAGCCTATAGGCGTTGCCCTTGATGTTAAATACGACCCGGTCACTGCCCACGATGCTGGCGTTCCCGTAGTTCGCTGTTACGTCAGCAGGGCTATGCCAATCCGAGTTTTGCACTTCATGGAACCAGGAATCCAGAGCCGACTTGACGGCCTTCTGGTCCTTGTTGCCACGGAGTGATTCGACGAAGTCCCTCAATGTCTTACGGGCGATAATCCGCACAGGCAAAAGCCATCCGTCATCAGGTTTATGATAGCATGTGCCCAAAATGGGCACAAGAACAAAAACGAGAGGAAGGAATGCAGCCGAGCTAATTCAGGCCTGGAATTCGGAGGCTTCGGGGAAGCGGAGGTTGCATTTGCTGAGGGCGTCGGTGAGGAGTTCTTCGACTTTGGCCTCTTCGCAGTTGCGGGACATGGCGACTTCGCTCACCAGCAGGTAGCGGGCGCGTTCGAGCATCTTCTTTTCGCGGAAGGATAGGGGCTTGGCCTGGTGAAGGGCGATCAGGCTCTTGAGGACTCCGGCGACTTCCAGGAGAGAGCCGGTGCGCATGCGGTCGGAATTTTCCTTGAAGCGGTCTTTCCAGTCGGCGGTGGTGAGGTCGTCGGTGACGGAGAGGAAGTCCATGATTTTCTGCACTTCGCCGTTGCGAACCACGCGGCGAATGCCCACGCTACCCACGTTGTTGCAGGGCACCATGACCTTGAGACTGCTGGCCTTGATGTTGAGGAGGTAGAACTTTTCTACGGTCGCGCCGATGGAGCGGCTGCTGATTTGTTCGATGACACCTACGCCGTGGTTGGGGTAGACGACCTTATCGCCGATGTGAAAATTCAGGTCCGTACCACTCATAAAGGCACCCGGGGTAGGAGACAAGGGTCTGGTGAGGAAAAACGTTATCTTTACTGTAAACATGTTATCCCGAAATAGGACGAAAAGCAAGGATAGAGGCGGGATCGGCCAAGTTGGAGCTCGTAAGTGATTCTAGCTTGATGAGTTGCAGGCGGTTGTCGAGGCGGGAAGAACTCGGCTGCAGCGCTTATAATCGCGCCGTGAGTACTAAAGAGGGAAAGCCAGATCGGCTAACGAAGCGAGTGCTGGGGTTGGACGTTGGATCACGGAGAATTGGGATCGCGGTGTCAGATCCTCTGGGGATCACCGCACAGGGCTTGGAAACTTTACAGCGCCGCAACAAGCGGGCAGACTTAGCCGCGCTGGAGCGGGTGATTCGTGACTATGAAGTACGGGAGATCGTGGTTGGGCTGCCGCTGCGCATGAGTGGCGCGGAAGGAACGCAGTCGGACAAGATGCAGGTGTTTGCCGAGGACCTGCGCAAACGCTTCCGGCTGCCGGTGCACTTGTGGGACG
The DNA here is from genome assembly GCA_963838015.1 of uncultured Acidobacteriaceae bacterium. Taxonomy (GTDB): domain Bacteria; phylum Acidobacteriota; class Terriglobia; order Terriglobales; family Acidobacteriaceae; genus Sulfotelmatobacter. Next base: position 308,455 of record CAWIPG010000007.1, read on the forward strand.
AACGGTTGACGTCGGCGGAAGCGAACCGGCTGTTGCGGGAGACGGAAATGTCGATCGACAAGCGGGCGAAGGCAGTGGACCGGATGGCTGCGGTGCTGATTCTGCAAGGGTGGATGGAGGGGCGAGGCCGCTAAGACCGAATTCACCACGGAGGCACAGAGACACGGAGAACAAAATTCTTAATATCCTAAAACTTCTTTAGTTCTTAGGTTTTCTCTGTGACTCCGTGTCTCCGTGGTGGGGTTCTCTTTTGATCTACCCCGAGACCAGCTCGGCAAACTTGCTGAGATCGATGTTGCCGCCGCTCACGACGCAGCAGATCTTGCCATTGCCGGCTTTGCCGCTGAGTCCGGCGGCGACCGCGCACGCGGCAGCGCCCTCGCAGATGATGTGATTGCGGGCAGCGGCGATCGTCATAGCCCGGCGAGTTTCTTCGAGCGAGGTGACAATCGAGCCTGCCAGTAGGTGGCTGGCGAGCATCCACATACTGGGCAGAACCGTCTTGCCGCCACAACCATCGACAAAGCTGGTCTTCCAGTCGGGAAACTTCTGCGCGGAGCCTTTGAGAAACGATAAATGTAAGGGCGCAGCCGTCTCCGGTTCGGCGGCGAACACTTTCACGTCCGGTTTCAGAGCGGCCATGGCGGAGGCGATCCCACAACTAAGACCGCCTCCGCCAAAGCCAGCCACAATCGCGGTCACGTCGGGCAAGTCTTCAAGGATTTCCAGGCCGCAGGTGGCGTTGCCGGCGATGAAGTCGTCGTCGTCGAAGGGATGAACGAACACGCCGTGAAACGCCGGGTGGGTGCGTTCGATGACCGAGGTCCAGCACTCGTCCATCGGTGCCTGACGGATGCTGGCGCCCAGTCGCCGGATGGCATCGAGCTTCGCGACCGGGGCGGTGTCCATGACCAGAACCTCGCAGCGGACTCCGGCAAGCTTGGCCGCCAGGGCCACGCCCTGCGCCGCATTGCCCGCGCTGATCGTCCATACCCCGCTAGCGCGATCCTCCGGCTTTAATAAGGAGACGGCATTGTAGGCGCCACGGATCTTGAACGAGCCGATCGGTTGGAATGACTCGAGCTTGAGATAGATCTCTGCAGGAACGTCATCGTAATACAGGCGGACCAGCGGGGTGCGGACCGCTGCCTGATAGACCCGCTCGCGAGCCCCCAGAATCGATTCCAGCGGGATGGTGCGGGGGTGCAGTTGATCCTGTGTGGAGGAAGTTGCCATGATTGAAACAGGGAGAATTGTACACTGCGAGCTAGGCAGTTCTTGTCCGTCACTTTCCACGCATGGCGCGACGGTATGCGGCTACGTTGGTGTTGTGTTCTTCGATAGTGCGGGCGAAGCGGTGGTGGCCCTGTGCGTCGGCGACGAAGTAGTAGTAATCGGATTGCGCCGGATGCATCGCGGCGTCGAGCGCGCTCTTGCCGGGATTGGCGATGGGGCCGGGCGGAAGCCCGGCGTGCGCGTAGGTGTTATAGGGCGAGTTGAAGCGCATGTCGTCGTGATGCAGCGCACCGGTGTAGGTTCCAGCCAGGAGTTCGGCGTAAATAATGCTGGGATCGGCATCGAGCGCAATTTTTTTCTCCAGCCGGTTGTAGTAGACACTGGCGACGAGCGGGCGTTCCTCGGCGACTGCCGTTTCCTTCTCGACAATTGAGGCCATGATTACAGCGCGTTCGAGTTTGGTCGGAGCCGCATTTGGGTCACGAGGAGCTTCAAGGGTGGTGACCACCATGCATATATGTCCTGATTTTCCCGATTCTGCGGAGGCGTTTTCCGCTGGCTGACTCTCTGTTGCCGCGGTCAATCCGATTCGTTGGGCTACGACACGGAACTGGCATACCATCGCGGCCGCCATATCCCGCATAGTATTCATACGGCTAAATTGATAGGTTTCGGGGAAGAGGTAACCTTCGAGCGAAGTTGCGCTGGGAGCGAGGTCCGCGATTAGCGCGGTATCCGATTGCGCAACTTTCAGGAAATCTTCCGCGGGTCCAAGCCCGGCGGCTTCCACGGCGCGGGCAATGTCGAACATGGTGAAGCCTTCGGGGATGACGACGGTACGGAAGTAGACGTCGCCGCGCGCGAGGCGATTGTGCACGTCGATCATATTGCGGGACTGGTCGAAGCGATATTCTCCGGCTTTGAGCGAGCGGCCGCGATGCAGGTAGTGCCACAAAATGAAGGCGCGCTCGCTCCGGATAATTCCGCTGGCCTTCAGTTCGGCGGCGATGCGGTGAGTGGAGTACCCCGGCCGCAGCATCACAAATGTTTCTGTTGAGGGCTCAACTGGGGTCAGCACGGCCCAGGCGAACCAACCCGCGAATGCGAACGCTGCAATGACGACGAGCCCGAAGATCTTGCGCACGATAGCGACAGTTTAGATGATGCTGAAAGGCGGGCGTAGCTGACTTTAGTAAGTTTTTCACCCGCCGCGGCCGCCACCTGCGCGACTACTCGAAAGTGGTCTGATAATCGTTCCTGTACTACTTCCGCTAAGACTGCTCGCTTGTTTTGCACCCTTTCCGCGGGCTGTATACTCAAATGTTCTGGAGATCATCTAAGCCTTCATGAGACGTCGCTCGCCCTTCTGGGCTTTGACTTTGCTTGCATTACTGCCCAGTACGGGCTGTCTTTTCCACACGCGGCGAGTGGAGGAAACCTATTCCAAGGCTCCTCTTAAAGAATCCTCACAATCGGGATTGATCGACAGCATCAACCAGCAGGCGGTGAAAATCCAGTCTTTGCAGGCGACCGTGGATATCGACACGTCCGTGGGCGGAGCAAAGAAGGGCCATGTCACCGATTACAAGGAAATTCGCGGCTATGTGCTGGCACGCAAGCCGGCGATGCTGCATATGATCGGCCTGTTGCCAATCGTGCGCACGACGGCCTTTGACATGGTCAGCGACGGACAGGATTTCAAACTGTGGATTCCGCCGCGCAACCGTTTTGTAGTGGGCCGCAATGACGTGCAGTCGCACGATTCAGACCAACCGATGGAGAACATCCTGCCGCAGGATATTTACGACGCCATATTAATTCGGCCCATCGATCCCGAACGGGAGATTGCCGTCCTCGAAAATGGCGAAGAGATTCTGCACGACGCCAAAGGGCATCGCGTTCTGCAGGAAGACTACGAACTGATCGTCATCCGCAAGACGGGCGACCACGGCGGGATCTTGGCCCGCAAAATCGTTTTCAGCCGAATTGACCTGCTGCCGCATCGCCAATACATCTATGATGAGCAGGGCAAATTGGTGACCGATGCGCGGTATGCAAACTACAAGGAATACGATAACGTCAGCTTCCCGTCGCGTGTCGAAATTTACCGGCCGCAGGAGGAGTACGACATCACCCTGAATATGTTGAAGCTGGAAATCAACAAGACTCTCAGGGACGATCAATTTGCCTTGCAGCAGCCGCCGGGAGCTGAAGTGGTTAATCTTGACAAGCCGCAACCGCAATCGAGCGCGGTGAGGCCGCCGGAAAGCAGCCAGTAGCGATGGGTGAGCATTTTTGGCTTATGCGGCGAGCCGGTTAAGCGGGAGATCTTTCGCTCCGCCTGAAAAACGGCTCCGCTCAGGATGACAGTCGTTGTGTTAACTGCTGGGTTCGAAATCCATGATGAATAAGATGGTGGTCTCCAATCTGGTGCATCGGCCCATCCGCTCTCTGATCAGCATGGTTGCGATTGCGCTGGAAGTGGCGCTGATCCTTCTGATCGCCGGCTTGTGCTATGGCATCATGAACGATTCCAAGACCCGTACCGCAGGCATAGGCGCGGACGTGATTGTGCAGCCGCCGGGCTCGTCGAACCTCGCCGGTATCAGCGGAGCGCCGGTCCCGGTCAAGGTCGCCGACGTTATTCGCGGTATGCCGCATGTCAAAGTGGTGAGTCCGGTGATCTGGCAACTCTCGACCTCGGGTTCTCTCGAGGTGATTGACGGAATCGATCTGCCTAGCTTCGTGGCCTTAGGCGGACCATTTCAATACATCGCGGGCGGACCGTTCCAGGGGCCGAATGACGTTCTGATCGATGACTACATCGCGCGCCAAAAGCACATAAGCGTGGGCGACACGATGGATGTGCTGAACAATAAATTTCGAGTCGCCGGGATTGTGGAGAACGGCCGAGGCGCGCGCAAGTTCCTGCCTCTGGCCACGCTGCAAGGGCTAATCGGCGCCACAGATAAAGCCTCGGTTTTTTACGTGAAACTCGACGACCCAGCTCATGCCGATGAGGTAGTGAAAGAAGTAAAAAGCCAACCCGGCATGGAAAAATATTCGGTGCAGTCGACCGAGGAATATCTCAGCATGATGACGCCCAGCCGATTGCCGGGCTTCCGTCCATTTATCGGCGTGGTGATTGGAGTGAGCCTGATCATCGGCTTTCTGGTGATCTTCCAATCGATGTATGCGGCGGTGATGGAACGCACGCGCGAGATCGGAATCCTGAAGTCGATGGGCGCGTCGAAGTTCTACATCGTGAGCGCGATCATGCGGGAAACCACGCTGCTGGCCGTCCTCGGCATCATCCTGGGAATCGGGTTCAGTTTCGCCGCGAGCTGGGCCATCCGGCATCGCTTTCCGCTGGTGCAGGTGGTGGTGAGCGCCGATTGGGTTTTGCGAGCCATCCTGGTAGCGGTGTTGGGGGCAATCGCCGGGGCGCTGTATCCCGCATTCAAGGCGGCGCAGAAGGATCCGATTGACGCGTTGGCGTATGAGTGAGAAATGCGGCTTCTAGCTGCTAGCTCACGACTGATCTTGGCGCCTACGACCTCTAGTCGGTGATCTCTTAATTTATTCTTCTACTTCCTTCGCTTCGATTCCTGCCCGTTTTAATAAGCGCCGTAGTCCTCGTTCACCAGCAGCACCACGTTGTTCGCCCGCGATATTGCCGTCGCGATCGATGACCACATAGATCGGGTAGCTTTGGGCGTTGTACATGGCGGCAAGGTTCGTATCTTTGGTAAGTACGATGGGGACGGATCGAGGGTGGTCCGCGAGATATTTCCTCACCTTCTGATCGGGCTCGAGGACATCGACGGCAAGCACAATCAGACCTTTGCCTGCGAACTCCCCAGCGAGGTCATCGACCAGGGATGCCTCGTTTTCGCAGTACTTGCACCAAGTGGTCCAGAATTCGAACAGGACAACCTTGCCTTTGATCGAGGCGTTGTTGAACTGGTCGCCTGCTGTGGTTTTGGCGCGGAAGCGAGGTGCGGGTTGGCCGGCTTCGTCATCGGCGAGGGCGCAGATGGTAATCATCATGAGCGCCAGGACCAGCACGCGTCGGCGAGTAATTGATCGCGCTGCCATGGGGCGGAATATTAGCACAATGTAGTGCCGCGACAGGAACCCGATTGGAGAAGCTTCGCCCGGGATTTAGTAACTCTGCGTTGACAATTCCTTGCGCACTCCGGTATCTTTAAAGCTTTGGGAAGTCTCGCGGTTGCCCGCCTGATGGTCTGGCGTCCTCGCCGGGGAATCAAAGAGCGGTCTTCTTTGTAAGTTTCAATCGCGTTTCGCAATATTTTTTCATTCTGGGAGATTCCGATGTCAACCTATTTCCCGTCACCCGGGGAAATTGTGCGCAAGTGGTACGTCGTGGATGCGGATGGTCAGACGCTGGGGCGTATGGCCTCGCAAGTGGCGCGCATCCTCATGGGCAAAGAGAACCCGCAGTACACGCCTTTTCTCGATACTGGCGATCACGTGATCGTTATTAACGCCGAGAAGGTGAGAACGACCGGCGTGAAGTCGGAGCAGAAGCAGTATCACCACTACACCGGCTATCCGGGTGGACTGCGTACAGAAGATTACCGGAAGCGCCTGGCGCGCAAGCCGGAAAAGATCATTGAAGATGCGGTGCGGCGCATGTTGCCGAAGAACAAGTTGGCGGCTCATATGCTGTCGAAGCTGAACGTCTACAAGGGCGATAAGCATCCGCACGAGGCGCAGAAGCCGCAGGATTTTAAGTTGGAAGTTCGGGCGTAGGTTTTCTGGCCTTTAAGGTCGGAGAAGATTGAGATCCTTCGCTCCGCCTGAAAAACGGCTGCGCTCAGGATGACAGCGCAGTGGTGACAACGAGATGGTGACAAATGAGATTAGGAGCTTAGAGCTAGCATGGCTGAATTAGTTCAGTACTACGGAACGGGACGACGGAAGCGGGCGATTGCGCGCGTGTATCTGCGTCCTGGCAGCGGCGATTTCAAGGTGAACGGGCGGGCGTTTGAGGAGTACTTTGTGACTCCGGCGCAACGGTCGGCGGCGAAGGCGCCATTGGCCTCTACCGACACCGGAGCTTCGTTCAACATTATCGCCAGCGTACTGGGCGGCGGCGTGCGCGGTCAGGCCGACGCGGTAAAGCTCGGCATTGCGCGCGCTCTCATGCAGTTCAATGCAGAACTGCGCGGCAAGCTGAAGTCCGAAGGCATGGTTTCGCGTGACTCTCGCGGCAAGGAACGGAAGAAGTACGGCCAGAAGGGCGCGCGCAAGCGCTTCCAGTTCAGCAAGAGATAGGTTTCAAGGTTCCGGATGTTTCAAGGTCTCAACGACCTTGAAACGTTGAACCTATGCAACTTTGAAACATTGATTTTTAGGTGTTCAATTCTTCCCGAGCCTCGCGGCGCGGGGACGGGAATGGCAATCGGAAAATGCTTGCCGATTACCAGCTGTGGGATCCTGGGGTTTTTTTACTGGGAACTGGCAACTGGGAACTGGCAACTGATTTCCGATGCAGACTAAATAAGGAGGTTCATTGGCTACTATCACCATGAAGGAGTTGCTCGAAGCGGGTGTTCACTTCGGGCATCAGACGAAGCGCTGGAATCCCAAGATGAAGGAATACATCTTCGGAGAGCGCAACGGGATCTACATCATTGACCTGCAGAAGACGCTGAAGATGTTCAAGGAAGCGTCGAGATTCGTACAGGAGCTGGCGACCGACGGCAGAATTGTGCTGTTCGTGGGAACCAAGCGCCAGGCGCAGGACGCCATCGCCGAAGAGGCTACCAAGTGCGGCGCGTTCTACATCAACCAGCGCTGGCTGGGCGGACTGCTCACCAACTGGGTTACGGTGCAAAAGTCGGTGAAGCGGCTGAAGGAGCTCGACGAGATGGCCACGGACTGCCGCTACGAGCTGCTGCCGAAGAAGGAAGTTATCAAGCTGGAGCGTGAGCGCAAACACCTGCAGGCCAACCTGGCGGGCATCAAAAATATGAGCCGGTTGCCGGATGCGGTGTTCGTGATCGATTCGAACAAAGAGCAGATCGCGGTGCGCGAGGCTCGCAAGCTGGGCATTCCGGTGGTCGCGGTGGTCGATACCAATTGCGACCCCAGCGAAGTGGATTACGTGATTCCAGGCAACGACGATGCGTTGCGGGCAATCCGGCTGTTCACCTCGAAGATTTCGGAATCGATTGCCGAAGGCGCGCAGTTGATGACCGATAAGCAGGTTGCCGACATGACCGCAGCTACCGAACAGGCGCAGGCTCGAGAATTGCAGCAGGCGGAAGACGCTGCGGCCGCGCTCGAAGTTCGAGCCCAGGAAGCCGCAGCCGCATCTGATCTGGCGGATATCGGCGAAGACATCAGCATGGAAGAAGTGCTGGGTCCGGGAACGCATAAGAAGCCAGTCGCGAACGAAGATGCGGTTGAGATTCCGAAGGTGGAGAGCCAGACGGTTTAGAAGCAGTTGCCAGTTATCAGCGGCCAGTTGCCAGTAAAACCCGGGCATTCAATTTCAGACCCGCGCGGGTCATGCTTAGAAATTCCCGGCGCGGGTCAAAGTTTGTAAGGAGCAGTCGTTGGTCCTTGGTCGTTCGCCATTGGGCCTTAACTTTCTGGCCAACGACCAACGACGAAAGACCAAGGACTGTAATAATGAGTACTACTATGGCAAACATTTCTGCGCAGCAAGTGAAAGACCTCCGGGAAAAAACCGGAGCACCGATGATGGATTGCAAACAGGCTCTAACCGAAGCCAAGGGCGATATGGAGCAGGCGGTTGTGATCCTGCGCAAGAAGGGCGTTTCGGTTGCAGCCAAGAAAGCGACGCGCGTGACCAGCGAAGGCGCGGTCACCAGCTACATTCACGCCGGCGGCAAGATTGGCGTGCTGGTTGAGGTGAACTGCGAGAGCGATTTCGTGGCTCGCACCGACGACTTCAAAGAGCTGACGCATGATATCGCCATGCACATTGCGGCCAGCGACCCGAAATACGTCCGCAAAGAGGACGTTACCGCCGCTGACTTCGCGCGCGAGAAGGATATCTTTCTTGCGCAGGCGATTGCCAGCGGCAAGCCGGCGAACATCGCGGAGAAAATGGTCGCGGGCAAGATGGAAAAGTTCTATGAAGAGGTCTGCTTACTGGAGCAGCCCTTCATCAAAGATCAGACCGTCTCTATTGCGCAGCTTATCGCGGCGAAGATCGGCAAGCTGAGTGAGAACATCAGCGTGCGCCGCTTTGCGCGCTTCAAGGTGGGCGATGCCTGTGAGACCGTTGCCGTGACTAAGCCTACAGAACAGAAAGCGGAGTAATTTCAGGCGCCCTTTGGGCGCCTTTTTTCTGCACCGAGTGTTTGCGCTTTGCAATAGCCGGCCGAACGCCGGCGCTACTATGACGACCCCGGCCTTTAAACGCGTTCTGCTCAAGATTTCCGGAGAAGCCCTGGCTGCCAATCAGGGTTTTGGCGTGGACACGAAACGCATCCACGAAGTTGCGGCGGAATTGGCCGACGTGCACAAGCTGGGCGTGCAGCTTGCGATCGTGGTAGGTGGCGGCAATTTCTTCCGTGGCGTCGCCGACCAGGCCAAGGACATGGACCGCGTTTCCGCCGATCACATGGGAATGCTGGCCACCGTGATCAACGCCCTTGCGCTGCAGGATGCACTGGAAAAGCAAAAAGTCTACACACGCGTGCAAACCGCGATTGAGATGAACCAGGTAGCTGAGCCGTTTATCCGCCGGCGCGCTATCCGGCATCTGGAAAAAGGCCGCGTGGTCATCTTCGCCGGCGGTACGGGAAATCCGTACTTCTCGACCGACACCGCGGCATCGTTGCGCGCCATGGAGATCAAGGCCGATGCGATTCTTAAGGCCACCAAGGTCGATGGCATTTATGACGCCGATCCCATGAAGGTGAAGGACGCGAAAAAATTCACCGACATTACATACATGGAAGTTCTGAGGCTGGGATTGAAGGTGATGGATTCCACCGCCATCAGCTTGTGCAAGGACAATAACCTTCCCATCATCGTCTTCGACCTGAACCAGCACGGCAATATTCGGCGCGTGCTTAGCGGAGAGAAGATCGGGTCGCGGGTAAGCGCCTGAGGTGAAATTGGCGGATGAAGATTGCTGATCTCGACCAAGTCATCAGAACATCACTTGAGACCTTCTGCATAGAAGTGTTGCCCTCGGACTGGTTCGGGCGCGAACACGAATGGGTTTCGCACTATCTCGTCGGATACCTGCAAAGGCAATGTTCGGACACGGGACTTCATTTGCCTCAAATAGGTCTGGACGTGGCCGTCCGCCAGATCAAAGAGCCAAAACCTGGCCAAAAAAGGCAAACCCGGCAAGGCAGTTCAAAAAGACCTAGTCATCTGGCCACGGCCTGGAATGACGTTGTGGAACGAGAAAGCAGAGATGGTCAATGAGCCGATCGCTGTAATGGAATGGAAGGTAGTCCATCCGCTAAATTGTAAGGGCAACGCCAATCCTAGGAAGCTGCTGCAGGAGCATGATTACGACAGGTTCTGGCTCGAAAGAACTGCGCACCGCCTCGGAGATGAATTCGCGGGCTATGCTGTGCGGGTCGACGCTAAGAGCGATCGGCGAAAGCTCTGTTGTTCGAGGGTCGTAGAAGTAGATGGCGTTATAACGTGGTCCGAGCTCGTCGATTCGTCCCAACTCGCCGATCAAGGTAATCTGAAAGTGCGAACAGTTTATAATTCAACGTTTTGATACTTAACTATTTACGGAGCTCCTCACATGGCGCCAGCCACAATGGCCGCGATTCCCGGTCTCAAAGAAACTTACGTTCAACTGAAGACGCGCATGGAAAAAGCCGTTGAAGATTTCCGCAAGGCGATGGCGGCTACGCGTACTGGCCGCGCCTCGGTGCACATGCTCGACGGCGTAAGCGTGGACTATTACGGCTCTCAGATGCCGCTGAATCAGATCGCGCAGGTGCACGCGCCGGAGCCGCAGCTGATCACTGTGCAGCCCTTCGATGCATCGCAGGTGGGAGTGATCGAAAAGGCTATTCGCACGGCTGAGCTGGGACTGAATCCGATGAATGACGGCAAACTGATCCGCGTGCCGGTCCCAGCTCTCACGCAGGAGCGACGCCAGGACATGGTGAAACATCTGCACAAGGTCCTCGAAGAACATCGCACGGCCGTGCGCAATATTCGCCGCGATGGCAACGACGCCATCAAGAAAGCGATGAAGGATAAAAAAATCAACGAGGATGACGAGAAGCGTTCGCTGGACGAGATCCAGAAGCTCACCGATGACGAAATCAAAAAGATGGAAGAGATGAGCAAGGCCAAGGAAAAAGAAGTTCTGGAGATCAAGTAGAGCGTACGTCCGGCAGTCGTGCAGTTTGGCTTGCGCGCTGGGCCGGTTAAGTCCGAGATCCTTCGCTGCGCCTGAAGAACGGCTACGCTCAGGATGACAGGCGTCGTTTTAAACTGCATCGCTACCGAAACTCCGCCATCCCACCTCAAAAACTAAAGTCCATGTCCTGAGTAGCGTTACTTGGCTCTGGTTGTAACCTGTGTAAAATCCGGCCCTTAGCTCATTTCCCATTCCGAAAAATGATCCGGTAACTGGAATTTCGGTTACGCGACTTCCTGGCAGGCCTTGTGTTTCCATTCTGAGTGAAGCAAATCGCGGCTTCCCAAAGTCGCTTCACTACAAATTTCTTAATTAGGAGTTTTTGCCATGAAGAGAATTCTTGGGATTGCACTCTTGCTTGCGCTGTCGATGCTGGCCGCCGGTTGCAGCGGAACGTCCAATTCATCGAATTCACCCACGTCGCCTTCCGCGCAATCCGCGGGAGTGTTTGTGACCGGCGAAGATGCTCCGCTAGCCGCCGTGGTCGGCTTTGATGTAACCATCAACTCGATCACATTGACCGGCAGCAACAGCTCGCCGCAAGTATTGTCCACAGCCACCACGGTGGACTTTGCTCGCCTACTGGGATTGCGGTCTCCGCTGGCATTCAACTCCGTTCCCGCTGATACCTACACCAGCGCCACGTTTTCGCTATCGAACCCGGTGATTTCCTACGTGGACATGAGCACCACTCCGCCGACGCTCAGCACCATCAACGGTACATTCAGCCCGACCACCGGCACCTCTACGCAGACGACCGTCACCGTTACCTTCCCCAGTCCTATGGTTGTCAGCAGCAACGGTCTGGCGGGGTTGAGGATGGATTTTGATATTCGGCAATCGGTCGCGGTCAATGGCAGTGGCCAAGTCACTGGTGTGGTGAATCCCACAATCTATGTCAAAGCCACGCATGCCAGCGATCCCGATGGTCAGGTCACGGATCTTACCGGGGGCTTAGTTTCGGTGAATGCTTCCGGCAATTCCTTTGTCATCCAGGGTCCGTATGGACGTCAGTTGACGGTTGACGTGAACAACAGCACGAACTTCAACAGCGGATGGAACATCAACAATCTAGCTACTCCGGCGATCGTCGGAGTGCAAGGTTATTTCCAGTCCAATGGCAGCTTAATGGCAAACAATGTGGAAGTTATTACCACATCGCAGACCTTCCTTTCCGGCCGGGTGTTGGCTGTGAACCCAACATCAGGACCGGTGCAGCAGATTACGCTCTGGGTCGGCGAAACCGGTGCCGATCTGGTCAGCGATGTCGATACCATCCAGACGATCAATGTGAGCGCCGTAACGCAATACGACATGTGCTTCTTCGACAATCTGTTCACTAACGCTCTGTTCAACGACAAGACAGTGATCGTGGGGCAACGCGTTTTCATAGGCGGCAGCTATAGCAATAGCGTTTTTACTCCGCAGATGATCTCGCTGCGCTTCCAGGGCGTCTATGGCACGCTTACCCAGGGCAGCGTGGATATTCTCAGTGGCAACGTCGGAACCTTCCAACTGCAGAACAACGGGCTCATCGGCTATTCGCTGGGTGGTGCGCCGCTGACTGTGGGTACCTTCAACGCTACGCTGTTCATCAATACCACCGGCTTGAGCGCCCTCGAATCCAGCGGATCGACCCCACTGGTGGCGGGCGGACTGCTCTTCGTGAACCCGCTTAATCAAACCCCCGTGATGGCTGCCGCAGTAGTGGTCCAGCCACCGCAGGCGCAATAGTTCGAACTACAACCAAGTAAACCAGAAGACGGGCGGTTGCGAAGCCGCCCGTCTACTTTATTTCTCGGGAAGGCATTTTTTTCCGAGCCCCTTATAATCGAACCATGAAGAAACAGACTGGCTTGCGCCAAGCTAAGTCCCGGATTTCGAACATCAACGCGCCGACCTCAGAAAAACTTTCCGATCTAGGCAACTCCGCCACGTTTTATTCCGTCTTGGTTGAGGTAGAGTCATCCAAGTCCTTTCCATGAAGCCGCCGGCAAGAGTGGCAACTTGGACGCTTTTCGTTTTTCTACCGTATAATGATCGTTTTCCCACATCCTTGAGGCTGAGGTAGTAGCGATTCATCTTCGCATTCATCAGGACATTGTTGTGCCCGAGACCGGCTGTGGCCGCACCCGCGCCGCCTATGCGCCATCTTCTTCATTTGCACGGCTTTGCCGTCGAATAAAATGGTTCTCCCTAGGAATCGGCTTGGCGCTTTTGTTCGCCTCGGCAAGTCTGGCGCAGACCGACGTAATTTCGGAGATCAACATCCAGGGCAACCGCAGAATTCCCGCCGAGACGGTCAAGGCACGCATCTTCACCCATGCCGGTGATATCTACGATCCCGCCGCTCTGGAGCGGGATTTCAACTCCCTGTGGAATACGGGCTACTTCGAAGACATTCGTTTCAGCCGCGAACAGACTCCCAAAGGCTGGCGTCTGATTATTCAGGTCAAGGAAAAGCCAACCATCCGCGAGATCAATTACGTGGGCCTGAACTCCGTGACCACCAGCGATGTTTTGGACCGCTTTAAGGAAGCGAAGGTTGGGTTGACGGTAGAGAACCAGTACGACCCGACGAAAGTAAAGAAAGCGGAAGTTGCGATCAAGGGCCTGCTGGCAGAACACGGCCGGCAGTTCTCCACCATTCGTACGGAGATACGCCAGATTCCTCCCGCGGCCATCGGGATCACGTTTGTCGTCAAAGAAGGCCCGAAGGTCAAGGTCGGCAAGATCAAGTTCGAAGGCAACAAGAACGTGAAGTCACGAATTTTGCGTTATGCCATGAAGAACTTGCGGCCCATCGGCATTCCGCACTCGATCTTTCTGGAAAATATATTCGCCAGAACCTACGACGCCACCAAACTGGACGAAGATACCGAACGCGTCCGCAACGAATATCAGAATCGCGGCTATTTCAAAGTTATCGTGAACGAGCCCAAGACCGAAATTCACGACACCGGACACAAGGGTCCACACATCCCATTGCTGCAGGGAGGGTCGGGCAAGTCAGTCGACATTACCATGCCGGTTGAAGAAGGCGACCGCTATACCCTGGGTTCCATCACGTTCAAAAATAATAAGGCAGTGTCGAACGTGAAGGCGTTGCGCAACCTCTTTCCAATCAGGGACGGGGATGTTTTCAGCAAAGAGAAGGTCGCGAAGGGTCTGGAGAACTTGCGTAAGGCCTATGGCGAGCAAGGCTACATTAACTTCACTTCAGTGCCCGAAACCAGATTCGACGATGACAAGAAGCTAATCTTTCTCGACATTGATGTCGATGAAGGTAAGCAGTTCTACGTGCGCCGCATCGAGTTCCAGGGCAATACGACGACTCGCGACCGCGTGATCCGGCGCGAGATCGCGCTTGAAGAGGGCAACATCTACAACTCGCGCCTCTGGGAGTTGAGTTTGCTGCGCCTGAACCAGTTGGGATACTTCGATCAGTTGAAGCCGGATGACCCGAACGTTACCGATCGCAAACTGGACGAGAAAGACGGATTGGTCGATCTCACCCTGAAGATCAAAGAGAAGGGCAAGAACAGCATCGGCCTGAACGGCGGCGTGAGCGGCTTAGAAGGCGCTTTTGTGGGCCTCAACTATGCGACCAACAATTTCCTTGGTCTGGGTGAAACGCTTCAGGTGCAGCTCAGCGTCGGCAACCTGGCGAAAAGTGCCCGGTTCGGCTTCACCGAACCGTACATGTTCGACAAGCCTTTGCAGTTCGGTTTTAACGTGTACGTCAACCGAACCAGCTACAACCAGGCGAGACAGCTTTCCATCTTCAGAGGGCAGACCCTCGACCTTCCCAACGCAATTCTGCAGAACCTGCAAAATTACACGCAGTCGAGCGCCGGATTCACCACGTCCCTGAGCTATCCCTTACGCCGTTCTTTCAAGCGCGTGGGCATCACCTATTCGTTCGACCGCTCATCACTGGCGGCGGTAAGTTCGGCATCGAGGAATTTATTCGAGTTTTTGGCCTTCCGCGGTATTTCCGGGCCCAATGCGCTGGAAGGAATCATTACCAGCAAAATCTTCCCGAACTTCTCCTTCAATACCATCGATAGTCCGATCTCGCCGCACCACGGGCAGCAGTTCACCCTGGGCGCGGAATTCGCTGGGTTGGGAGGGACCATCCGCTCGATTCGGCCGATTGTTCAGTACAAGAAGTTCATACCGGTGCAGAACCGGCGCAACGCATTGGGTTTCAACGTTCAGGGATCGTTTATCAGCGGCTGGGGCGGCCTGGTTGCGCCTCCATTCCAGCGCACGTATATGGGCGGTGAGAATGATCTGCGCGGGTTCGATATCCGCTCGGTGTCTCCGGTAGCGTTCCTGCCCAGCGTGGGCTCGATTGTGCTGACCAATAATGACGGAACTCCGGTTCCCAAGAACGCACAGAACCCCGCTCTGGGGCCGTTGACCATCCCAATTCCAGTGGACCAGATTACATTTCCCGGCGGCGACATGAGCATCGTCACCAACTTCGAATATCGCATCACGATTTATGGACCGGTGGCGCTGGCTCCTTTCGTAGACGCGGGTATCGATCCCATTTTGCGTCCATCACAATTGCAGATTGCGTCGGTTCAGTACGATAGCGTGGTCGGTCAATATTTTGGATGCCCGGCACAGGATCAGGCGACGGCTACGGCGACTGGAACCGGTTGCACGCCGGGAAGTCTTTTAAATCCTCCGCCTTCGGATCAGCTGCAGGTGCTGAAATCGACGAACTGGCGGCCAAGGATGTCCACCGGCCTTGAGCTGCAGATGTTCCTGCCCGTGATCAATGCGCCGTTCCGCATCTACTGGGCATACAATCCGCTGCGGTTGGATAATCCGGCGAATCCGCCGATTCCGATCTCACGTTCTATGTTCCCCAATACCGCCGCCGGCGACTACACATATCATTTGGCCGTGAACCAGTATGCCCCGAGCTTCTTGCTACGCGAGCCGCGCAAGACTTTCCGCTTCACGGTGGCGACAACGTTCTGAAGCGGGTTGACAGAGCGGAGGATGGTTTGACGACGGCTGTGGAGGCTCTCTATAATGACGTTGATCCACGCCATTGCAGAAAGCTGATCAAGGGTGGACGGCACGTCCGCAACCCCGGCGTGTGACGCTGGCATTCCAGTGCGCCTTATCGGATGACATCTGACGGCGGCCGTTTGTAGGAACGCAAGAATACAAAACGAAGACGAACAGACTTCGTGAGTACGGCCCAGCGTAGTTAGAAGGGCAACCCAAGTCATTCCCGGAAAATCCTTACCGATTCACCGGAATCAGATTCATCGGAACAATGTTCCAAGGAGTTTAAGCGATCCAATGACAAGCAAGTTCTTGCGGTCTGTCCTGGCCTTTGCGGTTTTCTCGATGATTTCCGCCTGGGCCCAAACCGGTAGCGCGGCTGCTCCAGCGGGTGGCGCCAGTTCGCTCGCAGCCCCGGCAACCTCCACCCCCATCGTCACTGGCAACGGCACCACCAAGATCGGAACCATCAACATTGAGCAAGCCGTGATCGGCAGCAACGAAGGCCAGCGTGATTTCGACGCCTTGAAGAAGAAACTGGAGCCGAAGCAAAACGAGTTGAAGTCTCAGAATGATGAACTCGAAGCTCTGCAGAAGCAGTTTCAGACCCAGAGCGATAAGCTGAACGACGACGCTCGCGCCAATCTGCAGAAGCAGATCGAAAGCAAAAAGAAAGTATTCGATCGCGCCGTGCAGGATGCTCAGGAAGACTATCAGAACCAGTCAAAAGAAGTTTTTCAGAAGATTCTGCAGAAGATGGCGCCCGTGATCGTGAAACACGCGCAGGAAGCCGGCTTCAGCATGATCGTGGATACTTCGAACCCCTGGCCGCAAAGTCCGATCTTGTGGTACGGCGAAGGCGCGGATATCACGAAGACGGTCGTAGACATCTACAACACGCAATCGGGCGTGGCAGCTCCAGCCGCGCAGGGTACTGGGGTGAAGCCTGCTGCCCCAAGGCCAGCGGCTCCCAAGCCAGCCGCACCGCCCAGCAAGTAGTTTTTTCGCGACACCGTGTGTGTCGGAAAAGTTCCATAAGGCCGCGCTCAGCGCGGCCTTTTTTATTTACTTTAGCTCGTGCCACGCAGACCGCGTTCGGTGTCCTTAGTATTAACCGCATTCCACTTGGGAGGACGCCATGTTTGATGACATGATTCACTCGTCGTGGGACGAGCGCTCGCGCCGCGGATTATCAGCTTTGACATCGTTTGCATTGCAGGGCCTCGCTGCCGGAACGCTGCTTCTCTTCTCTCTATTCCGGCCGACAGGCTTGCCTTCGTTCCACTCGCTCTCAACGCCGGTTAGCTTAGGACAACCTGCAACGGAAGCTCCCGTTGCCAGAGCGCACTCGTTCGCGACCAGTTCGCCGAGTAGCGTAAGCATCTTTCTCAGACCATCACCGCGGTTCTCTTTCAGAAGGCCAGATACCGGCGACGATGGCCCTCCGCAAGTAGGGCCGTCTGGTCCCTACATTCCGGGCGTTGCCAGTAGCGGTGGCCCAGGCGGAGTGTTCACTGGATTGAATGTTGGCACGCGCCCAATCATGCCTGCTGCACCGGTTCCGGTTGCACGTCCAATCTCCGTTTCACACATGAGTGAGGGCGACCTGGTTCGCAAGATACTGCCAACGTATCCCGCACTGGCTCGTAGCGCGCGCATTCAAGGCCAGGTCGTGCTGCAGGCGGTAATCAGCAAGCAAGGTGCAATCGAGGATCTCAAGGTTCTGAGCGGCCATCCCATGTTGGTGCCCGCGGCAATTGCAGCGGTCCGTCAGTGGCGCTACCGGCCGTACGTCCTAAACAATGAACCCGTCGAAGTAGAGACCCAGATCACGGTGAACTTCTCGCTGGGAGGGAACTGATTGAGCCGAGTGTTGATCAAGCAGGGCCCGATCAATACGTCTGGCCACGTTGGCGGAGAAATCGGGCGGGAGTAGCCCAAGCGTAACCTGAGCACTCGTGCCTCTGCCGCTATAATCGAGCCCTGTGGCGACTACTGTAGAAACTCTGAACCGCATAGCCACCCGGCCCACTTGGGCGGAAGTTTCCTTGGCCACTCTGGGGCAAAACTTCCGCGCAGTTGCGAAGCATGCAGGCGCGGGTGTGACCGTGTGCGCGGTGGTGAAAGCCGACGCATACGGCCACGGCGCTGTGGAATGTTCTCGCGCTCTGCAGGCGGAAGGCGCGAAGTGGCTGGGCGTGACTTCGCTCGATGAGGCGATTCCGCTGCGCGAGTCCGGCATCGAATCGCGAATCCTGTTGATGACGGGTTTCTGGCGCGGCGAAGAGAACGAGATCGTTCGCCTTCGGCTCACTCCCACTGTCTGGGAGCCACGGCACATTGAAACTCTGGAGAAGGCGGCTGCAAATGGCGCGGTGCGGCACGCCGTGCATTTGAAGGTGGATACGGGGATGGGTCGTCTGGGTGTGGCGCTCGATGAGCTTCCTGGGGTTCTGAAAGCTCTCAGCGCGGCCCCGCATCTTCTTCTCGAAGGCCTGTCAACGCATCTGGCATCGTCCGAAATTATGGACGCACCTTCCGTTGCGGAGCAGGAGCGCCGTTTCGAAGAGGCGCAGCGCATGGTGCACGCGGCTGGATTCGATCCGGCTTTGGTGCACATGGCGAACACCAGTGCCTTGATCTCGCGGCGCGAGACGTGGAACAACATGGTGCGTCCCGGCATTGCGCTCTATGGTTATTATTTGCCGTTTCAGCGCGCCGGACGAGAAGTGAGCGGTGGAACTCTGCGACTTCCCGTGAAACCGGTTCTCACCTGGAAGACGCGCATTCTCTCCATGCGGCACTTCGCTGCCAACCAGGCGCTGGGCTACGGCGGAACTTACATGACTAAGGAGCCTACGCATGTTGCTGTGCTGCCCGTGGGATATGCGGATGGCTACAATCGGCAGCTATCGAATCGCGGCCGCGTGATCGTCCGCGATCACTACGCGCCCATCATCGGCAGCATTTCGATGGACCTCACGCTGGTTGACGTTACCGGCATTCCCAGCATCTCCGTGGGCGATGAAGTAATTCTTCTCGGAACAGCGGATGGGTTGAGCATCGATGCGCTCGAACATGCAAGACTGGCCAACAGCTCGCCTTATGAGATCCTCTGCAATATTTCCAAACGCGTTCCGAGAAGATACAGCAACTGACCGCAGATCGGATCCAGATCAAGAAAAGCCCGACCTTCACTCTGGCTTCAGTGTCCCGCCTGATCTTCCAGCGCCGGTTCAAGCTGGCTGCGAATAATCCCCATCTCGACATAGATGGGACGCATGATCTTTCGGATTGACTTCAGTCGCGTCGTAAACCAGATTGATCCGGCAACACAAAACGCCCCTGTAATCATGATTGCGTGTGGCGCTCCCAGCCTGTGTGCAAGACCACCCGCGAGCAGGCTGCCGAAGGGTGCCATGCCCACAAAAGCCATCGTGTAATAGCTCATCACTCGGCCGCGTTTATCTTCTGGCACTAGAGTCTGAATCACCGTGTTGCTTGCCGCCAGGCCCTGCATCATGCCAAAGCCTACGATCAGCATGAGAAACATCGATAGTAGAAAGATTCGCGATAAACCAAAACAGATCAAACCAAAGCCGAAGAGCGCGGCAGAAATCTGGATCATCGTGGTCAGGCCGCGAACTGTTCTACGCAGCGCAAGAGAGATTGCAGAGATCAACGCTCCGACACCGGAGGCTCCCAACAAAAATCCTAGCGTATGCGGACCGCCATGCAGGACCTTCGATGCGAAGATGGGCATGAGCACCATGAACGGCATTCCCATCAGACTCACTAACGCGAAGAGCAACAGGATCGTTCGTATGGGAGGAAAGCCGGAAACGTACGTCCAGCCTTCTTTGAGTTGCTCCAGCATCGAAGTGAGAGCGCGCTTTGCTGGCGCAATGTTAACGCGCATCATCAGCAATGAGGCGATAACGGCGAGGTAGCTGATGCCGTCGATCGTGAAGCAATATCCTTCCCCCGCCGCCGCTATCACCAATCCCGCCAAGGCCGGACCCACTAAACGAGCCAGGTTGACCATGGAAGAATTGAGCGCGATTGCATTGCTGAGATCCTGCTTGTCTTCGACCATCTGCACCAGAAAGGCCTGCCGGCCCGGCATGTCGAAGGCGTTGATCAAACCCTGGAGCGCGCTTAACCAAATAATTTCATGGATGTTGATGACCTTGGAGAGTGTCAGAGCTGCAAGCGCCAGGGATTGCAGTCCCGCCAATACCTGTGTCCAAACCAGCAGCTTCCGCCGGTCGAGCCTGTCGACCCAAACCCCCGCAAACGGCGCGAGTAAGAAAGTGGGGATCTGCCCAGCAAAGCCCACCACGCCGAGAAGCAGCGCGGAACCTGTGAGCCGGTACACCAGCCAACTTGTGGCGACGCGAGTCATCCAGGTGCCGATCAGAGAAATGCTTTGGCCGATAAAGAAAAGTCGAAAGTTACGATGGCGGAGCGCTCGCCATGCATGAGAAAAACGTGCGAAGGGGCTTTGCCTGATGATTTCAGTGCCGGTCGAATCGATTTTCTGTGCGCTGCTATTCATGCTTAAACTGCTTACAGAAATCATAGCAGGCCAGAATAAAGATAAAAGCCTTCGCGCACGGCGAGTCCAACCCTTTCTCTGCGCCCATCGAATGCCGGTTCTCGCGGCTCGCTGCACGGGAGTGATCGTCCTCTCTTCCGTTTGTTATTCTTAAAGTGCATGCCTTCGCGCTACGCACAATGGATGTATGACTGGGAGCATAAGCTCACCTCAGTAGACAATAACCGCGTGGTGCGTCAGCTGGAGTGGGGTGTGGAGTGGGCGCGGAACTGGCCTTGCGGCAATGGTACTCGACCGGGCCAGCCGGTCGATGATCCGGCGAAGTTCTTCATCGATTTTAACCGGCGCATTGTCGCTGCGAGCGATGACTTTTATTCCTATCGCACTCCTGCAGATTTTCGGTTGGAGAAGCGCGAGGTTAAAGTTTTCTCCACGCGTGAGGTTCCTGACCCGAAGCTCGAAGCGAAAGTAAAAGGAACGTTCGGAGAGTTTCTGCGGTTTACGGCGCCGGTCAAAACGCCTTACGCGGAAAATAATCTGGTGAATGCGCGCTGGTTCCCTGCAAATGGCCGGCGTGCGATCGTACTTCTACCGCACTGGAACGCCGACGCTCTGGCTTACGTCAGCCTTTGCAAACTTCTGAACATGCTGGGCATCGCGGTGCTGCGGCTGAGCATGCCATATCACGATATCCGCATGCCCGCGGAAATCAAGCGCGCGGACTACGCCGTCTCCGCCAACATCGGACGCACGCTTGATGCGGTAAGGCAGGGCGTGGTGGATGTCCGCTGCTGTCTCGATTGGCTTGAGCAGCAGGGGTACAGCAAGCTTGGGATCGTAGGCACGAGCCTGGGCTCGTGTTACGCATTCATCGCGGCGGCCCATGACCCACGCATTCGCGTGGCGGCGTTCAATCATGCGTCTACGTACGTTGCCGATGTAGTGTGGCACGGGCAGTCTACGCGGCACATTCGGCAGGGCATGGAAGCGCAGATCACGCTGGAGACGTTACGGCAATCGTGGCTGGCGGTGAGTCCGATGGCGTACTTCAATCAATTCTCGCGCTGGCCGAGGAAATCTCTGATTATTTATGCCAAGTATGATCTGACTTTCCTGCCTGAACTTTCTCGCGACGTGGTGCAGGAGTTCGAACGCTACGGACTGGATCACAAGGTCGTCATACTGCCTTGCGGCCACTACACGATGGGCGAGGCCCCCTACAATTACATGGACGGCTGGCATCTGGCTTCATTTTTGCGGACGGCGTTTGAGAGTCCATAAGGCGACGAGTTGAACGTCATGACATATAAGGGGCGACGACCCGAAATCGGATGGAGCGTGCACATGACTGGCGGCTGGCAGACCCAGCTCGATCGAGTCCGGCGCTGGCATCATCGTGCGTCCCAGTCCAAGGATCCCACTGATAGAGGCGACTTCTTGTATGCATTTTTCGAGAATGCTTTCCATCTTCGAGACTGGCTCAAGGATACAGGAGCTGCATCCGAGAAGGATCTAGGTACGTTCTTCGCTGCGAATGCAGACATGCTACTTTGCAGGGATCTTGCGAATTCACATAAACATTATTCACTCCACAGTCCGAGCAAGCCTGCGCCGCCATCGGAAGCGCACGAGTACTCACCCGAAAGCGGAAATCTCGGACGTAATGTCTCCCTAGTGATCCTGAGTGACGGCACAAAGCACGATGCATTCGATCTCGCAGGTCGCATTCTGCGCGCATGGGAGCAATTTATTGCTTCGCACG
Organism: uncultured Acidobacteriaceae bacterium; assembly: GCA_963838015.1. GTDB lineage: Bacteria > Acidobacteriota > Terriglobia > Terriglobales > Acidobacteriaceae > Sulfotelmatobacter. The sequence continues at coordinate 330,448 of CAWIPG010000007.1, forward strand.
TTGCACAAGGGCAGCACGCGTCCGACCAGGGAAACGGTCCGGCAGGTTAGAATGCTGCCATGGAGAAGCTTCGGATTCCCAAAGTGGCCGTCGAATACCAGCGCGACGAATTTTTGGTGAGCACCGACCGCGAGCGACTGGACTTGGACATGGTGTACGACTTCCTGACCAATTGCTATTGGGCTAAGGGCATTCCGCGGGAGGTTGTGGCGCGGTCGATCGAAGGCGCGCTCTGCTTTGGTATTTATGATGGCGAGGGCGCGCAGGTTGGCTTTGCTCGCGTGATCAGCGATTTCGCCACCATCGCCTATATTGGCGACGTGTTCGTGCTGGAAACGCATCGCGGGCGCGGGTTAAGCAAGTGGCTGATGGAGTGCATGGTTCAGCATCCGGCATTGCAGAATTTGCGGCGCTGGATTCTGACCACTCGTGACGCGCATGGACTTTATTCGCAGTTTGGCTTCACCCCGGTCAAGGCTCCGGAGCGATTCATGGAGCTTTTCGATCCCCACGTATACGAGACGCCCTAGGAAAAACACATGAAGAATTCCGCAGCAGAAGCGAAAATGTACCGTCCGCTCTACGAAGCCGATCCGCAGATTGCCGCCGCCATCGACAACGAAACCCGGCGTCAGCATGAGGGACTCGAGCTGATTGCGTCGGAGAATTTTGTCAGCGAAGCCGTGCTCGAAGCCGCAGGCTCAGTGTTCACGAATAAATATGCCGAAGGATATCCGGGCAAGCGCTATTACGGTGGCTGCGAATATGCCGACGTAGTCGAGAATCTGGCGCGTGATCGAGCCAAGCAGTTATTCGGCGCGGAACATGCGAACGTGCAGCCGCACGCCGGTTCCCAGGCAAACATGGAAGCCTATGCGGCGGTGCTGCAGCCAGGCGATACGATTCTTGGATTGAACCTGGCGCACGGCGGCCACCTCACGCATGGTTTTCATCTCAACTTTTCTGGAAAGACCTACAAGATCGTTCCTTACGGCGTGACCAAAGAAACGGAGACGATCGACTATGACTCGTTGGAAAAACTGGCGGAGCAGGAACGGCCAAAGCTGATCATCGGCGGCGGTAGCGCCTATCCCCGCATCATCGACTTTGCCCGCATGCGGCAGATTGCGGACAAAGTTGGCGCACTCTTTCTGGTCGACATGGCGCATTTTGCCGGACTTGTGGCGGGTGGCGCTCATCCTTCGCCCGTGCCGCACGCTCACATTGTCACCTCCACCACGCATAAGACTTTGCGCGGACCGCGCGCGGGCATGATTCTTTCGAAGGCCGAGTTCGCGGCCGCGATCGATAAAGTAGTTTTCCCTGGAATGCAAGGTGGGCCCCTGATGCACATCATCGCGGCCAAGGCGATCTGCTTTCAAGAAGCGATGCAGCCGGAATTCCGGGATTATGCGAAGCAAGTTGTGACTAACGCGAAAGTGCTGGCAGAAACGCTGGCAGCCGAAGGCTTCCGCATCATTTCAGGCGGCACGGATACGCACCTGATGCTGATTGATGTCTTTTCGAAGGGCATGCTGGGCAGCGATGCTGAAAAGGCGTTGGGCGAAGCCGGAATCACCGTCAACAAGAACGCCATTCCCTTCGATACCAACCCACCCATGAAACCCAGCGGAATTCGCATCGGCACGCCGGCCCTGACCACGCGTGGAATGAGAGAAGCGGAGATGCGGCAAGTCGGGCGCTGGATCGCGGAAGCGTTGCTGCAACGGAACGACGCTGCGGTGCTGGCGAGAATCCGCAAGGACGTGCTCGATCTCTGTGAGGCGTTCCCGCTGTATGCCGAGCGCCGGGCCAGGGCGCAGGCGGAAGTGCGGGCGTAAGCAGGCACTCTCGTAATTCTGCTGTGCGGGCTATGTTCGCTATGGTTAAATGCCTCTGGTGAAGATCGCAATCGACATCCGGCGGATGACTGAGTTTGGCGTGGGCACATACATCCGCAATGTCGTGCGGACTCTCGGCCGTCTGGACCACGAAACCACGTATTTCCTCATCGGTCCGCCTGAGAAAGTTAAGGAAATCGGGCCTCTGCCGCCGAACTTCCATACGGTTCCTTTGGTCCAACCGGAACGATCTCTGAAGGGTTACCGCGAGTTTCGCGCGATCGTGAAGCGGCTGAAATGCGATCTGGTGCACATTCCCAACTTGTTTTCCATCCCACGCGCTCTGCCGTGCCCTTATGTGATGACGGTGCACGATATTCTCGAACACATGTCGCGTGCGCGTGAGCAAACTGGGTTTTGGCGGTCCGTGCACTTCCAGATGACCAAGCGGGTGCTACGAGGTGCGGCGCGCATCTTTGCGGTTTCCAATTTCACCAAGTTGGAAATCGAAAAGCTATTTAACATTCCCGCCGGACGCATCGAGGTCGTCCACAACGCCATCGATGAGAGGCTGCTTCATGGCCACGCGAGCGCAGCCGACCGCCAGTTGATTGTTGCGCGCTATCAGGTTACATATCCCTTTCTGCTTTATGCGGGAAGAATAAGTCCGCACAAGAATGTAGTGCGCATGATCGAGGCATTCTCCGCGCTGAAGACTGAACTGGAGAAAGACCAGGTATATCCCGATCTGAAGCTCATCATTATTGGAGACGACCTTTCCGGTAATCCCGACTTGCGGCGGACGGTGATCCGCAGCGGCATGCAGAACGATGTACGCTTTCTGGGATTTGTGCCCATCGAAGTGCTGCGCACGTTTTACGATGCCGCCAAGATTTTTGTCTTCCCGTCTTTGTATGAAGGCTTCGGCCTGCCGCCGCTGGAGGCGATGGCGCACGGCACTCCGGTGGTGACTTCAAACGTAACGTCGTTGCCTGAGGTGGTGGGGAATGCCGCAGTACTGGTCCACCCGGAAAATGTTTTCGAGATCATGCGGGCGCTGCACCGGGTGCTTATGGACCAACCGTTGCGCGAGAAAATGAAGGAACGCAGCTTGCGGCAGGCGACGAAATTCTCCTGGGAGAAATCGGTGCGCAGGATCAGGGACGTTTATCATGAAGTTCTGAGCGGCAAAGACGATGTGGGATCGCCCGACCAGCCAACAGCCTCCGGCCGCAAAACGGCAGGGGTGGCGTGATCGGGGCGAGCTGTTCACCCGCTACGCCCATTATTTTGAATCTCAGCGGAGCTTATTTCAGCAGAGGCTGGCCCGGCGAGGCGATGGAGAGCTTTTGTAGCTTCGCGGTGACGCGGTTGCGGTCGGCATCGGTCTGGGCGGAAGCGAGACGTTTGCGGAGGGTCGTAATTTTGTGCTGACGGGCGCGGCGCCGGCGAATTTCCTGCCGACGGCTAGGTGCTGACATTCGGTGTGCTCCTAAGTGAATTGAGTAACTGAATCGCAATGGCCGCGTTCGTCATTCGGGGTTCACCGGCTGACGTGGCCACTTATGTTCATTGAATCGGAACCGGCGAGAACTGTCAATGAGGCCGCCTTTGTCTGAGCTGGTAGTTGCTATAGTGATGCTTCGCCAACTCCGTATCCGCCAAGGTATCGTATGACAATAATGAAGCGTAGCATGGTCGGCGATCGGACCTTGCGGTCTAGGCGAATGGCAGAAGGCGGGAGGCAAGATGAGCCAAGCTGATTCAAAGATTGAGAACTACAGGTCGATGAAGTTAGGCTATTTGCCGCTCGTATCGATTTCAGTTCGCCATACAGCACCCCCTGCGGCGGAAGCCAGTCAGTCGCTCACCGTCGAACTTTTGAACGATAGACGGCGTGAACACGTCGTACTTGAATTTTCCGGGCTTAGGCAATTGTGTTTGGCGGATCTTCATCCCGGTGTTCTATGCCATCTGGATATCCGGTCCGTCGTGCCTGACCAAATGGAAGGGCTTTGCTACCGTGTCGCGAATATGGAACAGGACCTTACGCTTAGCTTCTACTGTGCGGATTTCAAGGCGTCGAACAGATCAATCCCATGAGCTAGGTTTACCTGTCACAAATATTAAAACCTCAAAACGAACTCTTTTTTTCTCAACCCACCTATTCGCTGACGCCCGTGGTGATCGCCTTCGGCAGTTGGAGCGGAGTCCGCTGCTGAATGTTCTCCGAAGAATCGCCCAGCATCAAGTTATATGATCCGGCATTCGCATGCCAGGATGCCGTTGTCACATCATAAAAACTAAAGCTGCGGGGATCGAGTTCGACGGTGACATGCTTGGTCTCTCCCGGTTGCAGCATGACCCGCTCAAACTGTTTCAATTCCTTGGCGGGACGCGGCACGGTCGGCGATGCCTCTCCTACGTAAAGCTGCGCGACGGTAGCTCCGGCGCGCTTGCCCGTATTCGCAACGTCGAAGCTAACGGAGAAGTGTCCGTCACCCGCAGGTGCACTCTTAAGATTCTTGAATGCAAATGTCGTATACGAAAGCCCGAAGCCAAAAGGAAACATCGGCTCGGTATGTGCTTGCTCGTAGCCGCGATAGCCCATGAAGATACCTTCGCGGTAGACAACTTTATTAGTGCCTTCATCGGGATAATAATTCTTATAACTGGGGTTATCGGTCAGCTTCTTTTCCCAGCTGATGGGCAAATGCCCAGAAGGATTGCTCTCCCCGAAGAGCAGCCGAGCCATGGCGTTGCCGCCTTCTTCGCCGCCATACCACGCTGCGAAAATGCCTTGAACCTTATCCTTCCAAGGCGAGACATCGACGCTACCACCTGAAGTAAGAACGACGATAGTCTTCTTGCCGAGCGCGGCTATTTGCTCGATAAGTTGCCGCTGGCCCACGGGTAACTCAAAACTTCTGTCCCCGCCCTCAGATTCCGAAGATGAGTCGAAGCCAACGGCTAGCACGACTGCGTTGGCGTGCGATGCCATTTCGAGCGCATCGCTCTCGACGATGCTGCCAAGTGGAGCGATTCCCACGCGCATCCCTGACGCGGAGGCGAGCTGCGTCGAAAGCTGCTCTAGGACGACTTTGTGCGGTCCTTCGGAAAGTTCGAGGGTTGCCTGATTGAGGATAGCTTTCGGCACAACTGAACTATCGATAATGAGTGCGTCATCGACCAGAAGTCGAAACCTGCCGTCGGTTTGAGCGAATATGGCAAACTTGCCGTCGCCGTCCGCCGTATAGTAGCCAATCCACTTACCGCTCGTTGTCGTTCGCACGTAAGGGTTGGAGTTCTTGTGAGTAGTAAGAGCATTCAGTTCCTGCTCTTCCGGTTCGCGACGCGTCGAAGGCGAGATCAGCATCAGCTTCTCGACGACCGCTCCAGTCTCTCCACCTTGCAGATCGGCCTTGGCAAAGGTGGTATGCGTCACCCCAGAGGTTGTGCCTTGCGCATCCGTGGTGAATTGCGTGAGCCTCGCCATCTCATTGATGCTACGAATGCCGCGTGCGTAAAGAACGTTGGCTCCGTCGCCGAGATAGTTGCTGATGCCGACCAGCAGATTCGTGTTGGCAAAGCTAACGACTTGGCCACTGCCTCCGCCCGTGGTCACGGTTGTTGCCGCAGTAGGTCCGATCACCGCGATGGTCTTGATCGCTCCTTTGTCGAGCGGCAGCGCATTGTTAGTATTTTGCAACAGCACGGCACCCTCGAGTGCCGCTTGCAGGGAAGCTTCCCGGCCTTGCAGGTTGTAGCGCGGAATGCTGGTATCGAGCGCCGGATGATCCAGCCAGCCGAAGTCGACGGCAACGCGCAGGATGCGGCGCACCTTTTCGTCAAGATCCGCTTGCGTGATAGTTCCGGCATTGAGCAATGGAACGATGGTTTCCCGGTTGTAGTAAACGCCGAAAGGCATTTCAAGATCGAGGCCGCCCTTTATATCCGCGGCGGTGTCATAGGTTGAAACCCAGTCTGACATGATGATTCCGGGAAAGTGCCACTGCTCTTTTGCGACTTCGACGTTGAGGCGACGATTCTGCGTCATGTGCTCGCCATTGGTGAGATTGTAGGCATCCATAATCGCCCCAACTTTACCCACTTTGACGGCCGCTTCGAAGACCGGCATGTAAATCTCCCGCAGAGTGCGTTCATCGATGACGGAGTTCTCATCGTGTCGCATATACTCAGAATTATTGCCGAGATAATGTTTGATGGTGGCAGAGACGCCTTCCTTTTGCACGCCTTGTATGTAGCCGACGGCGATCTGGCTGGCGAGAAACGGATCCTCGCCGAAGTATTCGAAGTTACGGCCATTCATCGGAGCCCGGTAGATGTTGACACCGGGGCCAAGCAGGAATACGGCTCCTCGAGAGCGGCAGTCGCGCCCCAGTTCTTCACCAATGCGGAGCGCGAGTGGCCGATCCCACGAAGCTGCTAAACCGATTCCGTCCGCATAGGCAATCGTAGGCGCGGGAATGTGCGCTCCTTCCGGGCCATCCGCCATTTGGAAGAAGGGAATCTTGAGGCGCGGCACTGGATGAGTGCGAAAGGGCGTGTCGCCGTTGATTAGATCGATCTTCTCATCGAGCGTCATCGCACCGACGAGCTCATTCACACGTTTCTCCACAGCCGAAGGGTTGTTGCCGACAAATTGCGCGGAGGCGTGGACCGCTGCGAGCAGTAACGCACAAGCAAGAATGTTCCGGCAGATTGCAGAGACGGAGTTGGTTGGCATCAGCATTTCTCCTGAGTGGAATGTTACGACGAAAAAGCGTCAAGCGCTGGCTCGATTGCGCATTCAGAATCGGATGGGATCGAGGCTGGCTGCTGTGATAGCCTTTAATATTTCGCAGGCGACTTGAACCTCAGGACCTGTCCGTGAATACCGTAGAGCTCAACAAAATCCGCAAAAGCTACGATGAATTCGTGGCCGTGGATGATTTATCGCTGATCATCCGGCCGGGCGAAGTCTACGGTTTGCTGGGCCCGAATGGCGCGGGAAAAACCAGCACGCTGCGCATGATGATCGGCATCACGGTTCCCGACTCAGGTGTTGTGTCGCTGTTTGGCGAACCATTGCGGCGCGAACACATGCAACGGCTTGGCTACCTGCCGGAAGAGCGCGGCCTATATAAGAAGATGAAAGTTCTGGATCAGTTGGTGTTTCTTGGGCAACTAAAAGGTTTGTCCGGGCACGATGCTGCACGGCGCGCACTTCAGTGGTGCGAGCGCCTGGGCTTGAAAGGTTGGACCGAAAAGAAGGTGGAAGAGCTTTCCAAGGGCATGCAGCAGAAAGTGCAGTTCATTGGCGCGTTGGTGCACGATCCTCAATTCGTGGTCATGGACGAACCGTTTTCGGGCCTCGATCCCTCGACGCAATGGTTCTTAAAGATGCTTTTCTCGAACTGAAGTCGGCGGGAAAGACGTTGCTTTTTTCCACGCATCGCATGGACACCGCGGAACGTTTGTGCGATTCCATCTGCCTAATCAATCATGGGCGCGCCGTTCTGGAAGGTGATTTGGGCAAGATACGGACGGGATACGGGAAGCGGAATGTGCAGATCAAGTATGAGGGTGATGCGCAGTTTCTGCACGATGCGAAGCTGGTGCAATCTTTTAACGACTACGGCAACTATGTGGAAGTGAGGCTTGCTGCAGAAGCCGATTCTCAGGATTTGTTGCGGGCAGCAGCGGCACACGCACGGATCAGCAAGTTTGAGTTGATGGAGCCTTCGCTGGAAGAGATTTTTATCGAAGCTGTGGGTAAGGCCAATGCGTGAAGTCAATGCGTAACCTCACTGAGTAAGATCAAATGCATAACCTCGGACTCATAAACACATGGCTCATCATCAAGCGCGAATATCTGGAGCGCGTGCGCACCCGTTCCTTCCTCGTGCTCACCCTGCTGCTGCCGGCGATTATGGCCGGAGCTTTTATCATTCCGGCAAAACTCTCCAGCATGAAGAGCGCGCAAACGCAGCGGCTTGTGGTCGTGACTTCCACTCCGCAGTTTGGCGAGATTGTGGGCCAACAACTTGCGTCCAAGCCGGATAGTGCGACTGGCGGCTGCCGATAAAGCCAAAGACAAAAATGAAGATAAAGACGACGACGATAAAGACATAGGTAAAGCAGACGAATCCAGCCGCAACTACGCGATTGAGGTCGACTCGAACGCCACCGAAGCCGAGCGGACTGCTCTGCGCAATCGAGTGGATGCCGGCGACATCGATGGTTACCTCTGGCTCAGCGATGATGCGGTCGCGGCGCGCAAGGTTATGTACTACGGCCGGCAGGCTGGCGGATTCATGGAGAAGTCGTGGCTGGTCGGCCAGTTGGATCATGCTATTTTGCTGCAGGAACTCGCGCAGCGCGGCGTCAGCAGCACGCAAGCCGACGCATTGCTCAAGCCCGTGAAGCTGGAGACCATGCGCGTGGAGGCCGGCCGCGAGACCAAATCCAACGGCCAGGCCATGTTCTTCGCGGTTTTCGCCATGGTGATGCTGCTGTATACGGCCGTTATTTTTTACGGCGTTTCCGTGATGCGCGCCGTGCTGGAAGAGAAAAACTCGCGCGTCATGGAAGTTCTGCTTTCTTCCGCAACATCGACAGAATTAATGGCCGGCAAGCTGATCGGCGTTGGCGCAGTGGGGCTAACGCAGATCGGAATTTGGATCGTGATGGCCGCCGTCTATGCGTTTCCCGCTCTGGCGGCAAGCGTGAGCACGGGAGAAATCCGCATTCCGCCTCTGACGCTGGCCGCGTTTGCCTTATTCTTTCTGCTGGGATACTTGCTTTACAGCAGTGTTTACGCCGCTATCGGCGCTGTCATTACCAGCGAGCAGGAAGGGCAACAACTCCAATTCATCATCCTGCTTCCGCTCATCATCTCGGTATTTATGATGGGTCCCGTCATGCGCGCTCCCGACGCCCCAATCGCCGTATGGACATCGATGGTTCCGTTTTTCTCACCGGTGCTGATGTATTTGCGGATCGCGGTGCAGACGCCGCCGTTGTGGCAAATCGCTCTTTCTTTGTTGCTGCTGGTGGCTACGATTGCGGGATTTCTCTTTCTCTGTGCGCGCATCTACCGCATCGGCATCCTGATGTACGGCAAGCGGCCCACGCTGCCCGAAATCGTGAAATGGTTGCAGTACGCGAAGGGATTATGAAGGCAGCCGGAGTTATAAGCTGACGCCATCTAAGAAACTACCGGTGATGCAAGTTTTCGTCACCCGGCGTTACGTACCCTAAGCCGATTTGCCGGTACTGATCCGCGCCGTGCCTACCCAGCCAGAGCATTCACATCGCGTTTCGTACTCGACACGGCTGCGCGCGATCGATTCGGCAAAGATCCAACTTGCCCCCACAGCGGCCAAGTTGTAAGCGTAGCCACCCCAGGCGCCATGACCTTTGGGATTGGCAAAGATAAACTGCGGCAAGGCGATCAGGTTAAAAGACAAAAACATAAGCCCAAGCAGCCACGCCGCCAGAACGTCCTGAATTCCGGAGAGTATGGCTAAGCCTGCGAGTACGAAACATACTCCAGTTACGATGATCCAGAATTCTGCCCCCAGAGGCATCCACTTCGGGACATAAACGAAGTTGTCCTTAAGATCTGTCAAATGTCCCAAGCCAAAATCGATTGAGCAGAGTCCAAATATCCAACGCGCGAAAAGAATGGTCCGCAGCCACGAAGCCCCCTGTGTTATCTGCGCATAGACGAGTGCTCCTGCAGCGACCACAATGAGTTGTGAGCCAACTCCGGCGAACACACCGATATAGACGGGAATTCGAAATCCAAGAATCTGTGGCGCCGTGTAGAGTCGAGGCAGCCAGAACACGGTAAACACAAAATAAATGATAGCTAGCGCCGCTCCGCCCGCGCGAGCGCTGCGGCGCCATAAGATCGCCACGCCTCCTGCGATCATCCAAACGGCGGTGATGTAGGCGAAGATCTCACGGCCGGGAATATGGTCGCCCCACGCCTGAATCGGTTGATGGGCGGCGTCAAAATCGCCCCAGATAAAATCCATAATGCCAGCGGTGGCCGTGGCCAGGCCATACACATAAACGCCGACCTTATTTGGTGAGTTCACCTCGTGACGAGCCTCCACTGTAAGGTGACGCCTCCTACCAGCGGGAAAGACCTTTCATAACGCGCATTGGTCTTAGAAGTGATGAAGGTAAAAATTTATGGCAGCCGGACCTGTAAGCCGAATTTTGTCCACCGGATTGCTCCAGCGGGACGGTCATTCCTCTGGGCCGCGCATTACTGCGAGGCTCTAGCGACCTACCCGAAGGTTTTACGCACCGAGCCGGCACGTGCCCGCAGCCGAAGTCGCAGGCTCCCTTCCTATTTGGTCTTGCTCCGTGTGTGGTTTGCCCTGCCCGCTGCATTACTGCCGCGGCGGTGCGCTCTTACCGCACCTTTTCACCCTTACCTCATCCCGAAAGATGGGGCGGTATATTCTCTGTGGCACTTTCCGTCGGACGGGCTTGAACCCGGCCTCCCGGACGTTATCCGGCACACTGCTCTGTGGAGTTCGGACTTTCCTCTCCCCGCATTCGAAAACGTGGAAAGCGACCGTCCGGTCCAGCTGCCAACAGGATCATTATAGAGGAATGTACTCTGCGGTCGCATCTCCCAGGAGTTACCCGAAACGGGGGAGCCACAAAAAGCGACTTGCGAGGGCACCGAGTATCGGCGGAGTATCAACGCGGAACATCTGTCGTTATCGCATTGGCTATTCCGAGGCCTACTCTTACGTTGACTCGTCGGATACACCATATCTCGTGATACGCGACTCCCTGGGATTTCTTCCCGAGCGAGCGTCGAGAGGAGGACGCCCATGTACCGCCGCTCCAGTTTTAATGCTGTGATCGACGATCTTTTGCAGGAGTTGGAGAATGAATCCGAGAGCGAAGTATTCGTGGGACAGGACCTGCAATATGCGGTCCTGGCGAACCGAAGGTACAAGGCTATCCTTGGATGGGACAGATATGAACTGGACATTGGCCGGCTCCTGGGCTTCAGCAATTCCAGTCCGACCGAAACCTTGTTTACACAGTCCGTGATGGACTGGCAGGCAAGTAACGGGATCTCGCCGGCCGACGGCATGATTGGGCCTGTCACCTGGGGGCATATGCGCGATGCGCTCGGGCTAGCACGGGCGCCTTCGCCTGGGCCGTCTGGAGCACCGGCCAGCGTGGCTCAACTTGTTCCGCTGCTGAACAAGTATCGAGGAGATATTCCTTTATATTTCGTGCTCGGATGGGTCTATGTGGAGTCGGGAGGTCAGATCGGAAGTTCAACCAATCTGGGCGAACTTGGCTACTTTCAGATTCATCCCGGGGAGTCGCAAGTGCTCCATCTTGATCATCCCCGATTGCACACTGATCCTGAGTACTCAGTTCAGAGCGGGATCAAGCTGGTCAATCATTATGCGGACTTGGCGCAGAAACTGGGTTTTGGGCGAGGCACCGAACTCTTCTGGAGTGCGACGAAGTGGCATCATTGGGCACCGGGCGGAGTCGCCCTTATCGTAAAGGACATGCGGGCGAACGGCATCGAACCCACCACTGCAAGCTGGGATGTAATCCAGAACTACGTCACCTCGAACCATGTCCGCCTGGGGGCATTGATGGACCTCCACTTTCCAGCCAAAGGCAAGCACTGGGATGTGATGTTTGGGATCAAGAACGTGAATAAGACGATCGCAAGCGGAAAGAAACTAGCCGCCGCTTTGAGCGTGTGAAGAAATGCGGACGATCGGCTACGCGCCACCTCTCTTAACCGGCAAGGGGGCGCTTACGAAGTTCACCGCTCGATAGCTATTCCGTCTCGAGTGTATTGCTGGTCGACGAACATTCTGACGACTACCCGTCGTCAACCGCCACTCTTTGCCCGGCGGGAAACAGACGAATGACTAGGAAGGAGAACCTACAATGTCCAAGTACTCAAGTTTGGATGCCTCACTCGCGGAAGTGTTGACAGAATTGGAAGGTGAACTGGAGGCGGAAACAGAGAAGCACACCTTCAAATGGGTGGTGTCTCTTCGCCGAGGATTTGGTGAGGGCTACGAACTTGTCGACTCCTTGTCCACGGCACCGGAACCGCATACTAAGGACGACGCTCTGTCCCGGCAATCCGCCGTAATTCAGAAGTCCTACATAACCCTAAAAAAGTCTGGCGAACGTGGGTCGATGAAGGTGGAGCGCTTTATCCAGGACGGAGGCCGTTGGATTAAGGACAGGAGCAGAACCGACGATGCTTGCTCCAAGGCCGACTTGGCAGCACCTTACCTGAAGATCACCGGGTGTTGGCCATAAGGCGACCCTCGATTTTCCTTATAATCCCAATGTATCCGATTGGGAGCAGGCTATCTGGCAAGCTGCGCGTTTACTTCGGATTGGGATAAGCCTCGATATATCGAGCACCTGCTAGAATCGTGCCTGGAATGCCCGGCGGAAGGCACCGGTACACGGGCTTCTCCGTGCGCTGCTCCTCCCATGAACATCGCCGAAGCCATCCGAATTGCGCTGCAGTCGCTGTGGGTGAACAAATTGCGCTCGGTGCTTACTCTGCTCGGCGTTGTGATCGGAGTGGCCGCGGTGATTGCCGTAGTCACATTCGTTTCCGGCATCAACGATTACGTGGCTCAGAAGATTTTCAATCTGGGCGCGGACGTTTTCATCATCTCCAAAATGTCCCCCGTAGAAACGAACGTCGATCACTTCCTCGCTGCCGAGAAGCGCAAGAACCTGATCATGGAAGATTACGAGGCAGCTCTGGAAGCCTGCCGGCACTGCGAATATCTGGGAGCGGTGATGCGCGGCACCGGTGGCGTGAAGCGCGGCGAACATTCGATCAGCGATACCACGCTGCAGGGAATCACGCCGTCCATGGCGCAAATCCTCGATACGGATTTAACTTCCGGCCGCATGCTGAACGAAAGCGATTTGAACACACGCGCTCCCGTGGCCGTGGTGGGCACTGACATTGTGGACCATCTGATGGCGGGCGCCGACCCGCTGGGCAAAGAGATTACCATCGATGGCTGGACTTACCAGGTGATCGGCGTCGGCAAAAAGAAGGGCACAACGTTAGGGCAGAGTGCCGATAACTACGTGATGATTCCCATCACTTCGTATCTCAAGCAGTATGGAGGTCACAACAGCAGTATCGGCATCTGGGGCAAGGCTCTGGCCACGGGTGTGCCGCTCGACGAAGCCATGGATGAAGCTCGCGTGGCGCTGCGCGCGCGGCGCCACGACCGTCCCGGCGACGATGATAGTTTTGAAATCGAAACCAATGCCAGCCTGCTCGGGATCTGGTCCGGGCTGAGCAATACCTTCTTTATGGCCACGATTGGAATCGCCGCGGTTTCGCTGGTGGTTGGCGGCATTGTGATCATGAACATCATGCTGGTTTCAGTAACCGAGCGTACTCGCGAGATCGGCATTCGCAAAGCTCTTGGCGCTCGGCGCGAAGATGTGCTGCTGCAGTTTCTGATCGAAAGTGTGACTCTTGCCGTCGCAGGCGGTGCGTTGGGCGTTTTGTTGGGAGTGACCATTGCGATGAGCGTTACATTGCTGATCGGGATGCCTTCGTCGATCAAACTCTGGGCTGTGGCGGCCGGCTTGATGGTATCCGCAAGCGTGGGAGTCTTCTTCGGAGTCTATCCTGCGCGCAAAGCCGCGAAGCTGGACCCGATTGTGGCGCTACGGTTTGAAACGTAGCAATTATTAATTTTTTCATGCTTCGCAAAGACGAATTCGGCGAGATTGTCCAGATGGCGACCGACACCATCCGGGGCAACAAGCTGCGCTCGTCCCTGACTGTGCTGGGAATTGTCATCGGAGTCGCGATGGTGATCAGCGTCTCCTCCATCGGCCGCGGACTCGACGACAACGTGCGCGAGCTGGTAGCCAGCATCGGTTCCAACGTGATCTTTGCTTATCATCTTGAGCCCTTCACTTTGCGTATGACCCAGGAGTTGCGCACGCGCAAAAAGCTGACTTTCGAAGACGCGCAAGCCATCGGGCAATTGCCGCATGTGAAGACGGTAACGGCGGGCATTCGTTTTTTCCGTCCGGAGTTGGGCGTGGGATCGTATTCGGTGAAATATCAGGACCGCAAGGTCAAAAACACGATTCTGGAAGGAGCGACTTCTCAGGCGAAGGACGTTTTCGATCTGCACATTACCGCCGGCAGGTGGTTCACCGACAGCGACGATGAAAGGCACGCGCCGGTAATTATTCTTTGCTACGACACCGCGGCGGAATTATTTCCCAGTGAAAGTCCATTGGGACACGAAATCAACATCGATGGGCGTCTATTTACTGTGATCGGCGTACTGGATAAAATCAAATCCGTATTCGGCGGCGGTAAGGATCCCAACGACAATCGAATTTTTCTTCCGCTAAGCACATTCAAAACGCTTCACCCTGAGTTGAAAGATCACTGGATCAGCGCCAAGGCCACATCCCACGACGACGTGCCGAAGGCGATCGACGAAATCCGCGAGCTGTTGCGGAGGCGGCGAAGGATTCCGCCGGACAAGCCGGATAATTTTTCCGTCTTCACCTCCGATTCACTCACCGATGTTTGGAACCAGCTTACTGGCGCGCTCTTCGTGGGCATGTTTGCAGTTTCGAGTGTAGGCTTGATTGTCGGCGGCGTGGGCGTGATGAACATCATGCTGGTAAGTGTTACCGAAAGGACGAAGGAAATCGGCGTTCGCAAGGCGATCGGTGCCCGCAAGGGAGATATCCTTTTGCAATTTACGTTGGAGGCGATCATTCTTACCGCAGTCGGCGGCGTAATTGGAATTCTATTGGGCGCGCTCGTGGTCTGGATTATTCCCGCTCTCTGGCCGTCGCTGCCTGCCCGCATGTCGATGTTCTGGGTGATCTTCGCCTTCGCTTCCGCAGCAGGAGTTGGTTTGGTCTTCGGTATTTATCCCGCATGGAAGGCGGCCAATCTGGATCCGATTGAGGCGCTGCGTTACGAATAGTGTGGTTTGCGTTCGCGCATGATGCACTCCATTCTCAGAATAGTTCAGATCGTCGCAGTTGTTGCTGCGGTCATCGGTACAATTTCCAGTTGCGCTTACTATCTTCTCTGTCTTTGGAGCGCCATCGTATTTCTTCGCGAGCGCGAGGCAGGCAAGAGCGCCCGTCCCACACAATTCTTGCCGCCGATCTCGATTCTCAAGCCGCTTAAAGGAACCGACCCTGAAATCTACGAAAGTTTCCGCAGCCATTGCCTGCAGGATTATCCCGAATACGAAATCGTCTTCGGCGTGAGCGAGCCTGACGATCCGGTGATCGAAAGCGTGAAGCAGCTGCAACGCGAATTTCCAGATCGAAGAATCCAGTTGTTGGTAAGTCCGAAGATTCTGGGCACGAATGTGAAGGTCAGCAATCTGGCGCAGATGTTGACGGGAGCGCGCTACAACCACCTGATTGTCAACGACAGCGATATTCGCGTTGAACCTGACTACCTGCGCCGCGTGATTGCTCCCTTGGCCGGCCCAGAGGTCGGATTGGTGACCTGCCTTTATCGCGGAGTCGCCGGGGAGACGCTGGGCTCCCGCCTTGAAGCTTTAGGCATCAGCACGGATTTTTGTCCGAGCGTGTTAGCCGCTCGACAACTCGAAGGCGGCATTCGTTTCGGACTAGGCTCCACGCTTGTGTTTCGCCGCTCCGACTTGGAAAAGATCGGCGGCTTCATTTCGTTTGTGGATTATCTTGCCGATGATTACGAATTGGGAAAGCGCATCGCCGGCCTGGGGCTGGCCGTCAAACTGTCGGATGTTGTGGTCGAAACATATCTTCCGCCTTATACCCTCGGAGGATTCTCCTCGCATCAGCTGCGTTGGGCGCGAGGCGTGCGGGATGCGCGTTTCGGCGGCTATGCAGGCTTGGTCTTTACCTTCGGCCTACTGTGGTCGCTGGTGGCTGTTGCCGCGAGCGGAGGGGCGATCTGGTCCTTCATCGCGCTAGCCTTAACGCTGCTTCTTCGCCTTGCGATTGCGATAACTGTGGGCTGGAGCATTCTCCGAGATGGTCAGGTTCTGAAGCATGCGTGGCTGATTCCGCTCCGGGATCTGGTCGCAGTAGTAGTTTGGATGGTGAGCCTTGGCGGCGCACCGTGACCTGGCGCGGAGACCAGTTCAGCTTAAAGAACGGCAAGCTCACTCGGATCCCACCGTAGCCGCACAGTGTCGATCTACTGCATCAGTCGCCGTAGAATCCGCACTTCCACGATGATCGAGAACCGCGCGTATTTTGTTTGCGAGCTGTTTTAGCGTGAAGGGTTTCTGCAAAAAATTGTTTTCCACGTCGACTACTTTGTGGTCCACGACGGTTTGGCCAGCATAGCCAGAGACGAATAGGACTCTAGTCTTTGGCCGAAGCGTGTTCAGTTCATTGGCCAGTTGGCCCCCGCTGAGATGGGGCATCACTACATCGGTAACGGCCAGGTGAATCGTTGATCCATGATTTTTGGCGACGGACAAAGCGTCCAAACCATCTCTCGCTTCAAGAACGGAGTATCCGCGAAGGCCGAGAAATTCTGCCGCCGCACGGCGTAGCGCATCCTCGTCTTCAACGAGCAGCAATGTCTCTGTGCCGCGAAGTACGGGTTCAGACCCTGTATCTGTTGCCTCGACTGCGGCCAGCCGATCTTGTACACATGGCAGGTAGATTTTGAAAACCGTTCCCATTCCGCCTTCGCTATACGCCCAGATGAATCCATGATTTTGTTTGACGATGCCATAGACTGTGGCCAGGCCGAGCCCGGTACCTTTACCGAAGGCCTTTGTGGTGTAAAAGGGTTCGAAAATATGTGGCAGATGATCGGCGGGAATGCCCGTACCGGTATCCGTTACGGTTAGAACAGCATAACGTCCAGTGGGAATGGCAGCCCCCTTGTGGCCAACGTATTCCGCATCGAGCTCCACATTAGTGGTCTCGATGGTGCACCGCCCTCCTTGAGGCATGGCATCGCGGCAGTTGGCCGCCAGATTCATGAGAATTTGCTCGATCTGCACGGGGTCGAGGCGAATTCTGCCCAGGCCTGTGCCCGGAGCAAAGGTCAACTCTATGTCTTCGCCGATAAGCCGCTGCAGAGTCTTCACGATTGCACTGACCACAGGATTGAGTTCAGCCACGCGCAACGCTTGCGGTTGATTGCGGCTGAAGGCCAGTAGTTGTCGGGTCAGTTCCGCGGCGCGCCGCGCGGCTGAGAGTACTTCCTGAATTCGCGTCTGGGTAGAGCTCCCCGGAACAACCGAGTCCAACGCCAGCTCTGAATAACTGGTAATGATGGTCAACAGGTTATTGAAGTCGTGCGCGATGCCTCCGGCAAGGCGCCCTACCGCATCCATTTTTTGCGCCTGCAGCAGCTGAGCTTCGAGATGTAAACGCTTCGTGAGATCGCGACCGTTGTAAACAAAGTGCGTAATGCAGCCGGAAGCGTCCCTTATGGGGCTGATGCTCTCATCGACGTAATACAACTCGCCATTTTTTTTCCGGTTTACCACAATGCTGTGGTAAACGTTGTCGATGCTAATGTTCTCCCACAGTTCGCGATATAGCGTCGGAGCTTGCTGGCCGGAGGTCAAAATGCCCGGAGTCTGTCCAGCGGCTTCCTGCTGACGAATAGCCGGTTAACCGTTCAAACGCCGGATTCACATATTCAATGGTGCCTTCACTATTCGTAATCAAGATGGTATCGGCCGATTGCTCTACCGCGCAGGAAAGCTTGCGCAAAGATTCTTCCGCCACATGCTGCTGCTGCTGTGTGGAGTGCAGGTTCAACGTGCAGCGGATCGTCCGCAACAGGTTGGCGCCGGTAAGCTGCGACTTCTCCACGCAATCCGAAGCGCCCGCCTGTATGATTTCGCGCGACTGCTTTTTCATCAGCATGCTCGGTCAGCACAATGAACGGGACAGTGCGTCCAGAGTGCAAGAATTCCGCGAGAAGTTTTGTGGCATCGGCATCCCCAGTGCGATGCTCAAACAGAACCAGCCCGTAATGCCCCAGCTGCAACATCGTTTTCGCCTCATCCAGGGACCGGGCGTGGTCCAGTTTCGCCGTCAGCACGTTTCGACCGTGCTCGAGGATTTCGCGAATGAGAAAAAAATCTTCCTCAAGGTTCCCGACCAATAGTACCGGCAGAAGAGATGGCGATACCTCGAGTTTGGAGGCTGTTGACATGAAGTGGCGCGGTACTCTTTTAACATCGGACGCGCGGAGTGGAAGAGGTGTTTACTGAGAACCGGGCCGCGAATTGAAGTAAACTTCTAATCCCGCATTGGGAGGCAGTTCCGAATTGGACTGGGAGATCCGCCCAGTAACCCTCTGGTTAACCATACAAAATGTGATTCGCCATGCTAAACATCACGCTTCGTAATTCTCCATCAAACAATATTTCGATCATGGAAAATAGGATTTTCCCAACAAATACAACCCAAGGCTGTTGATTCGAATCTTGGTTAACTAAGTCTTGGTTGCTGAGTCTCGGTTAACTAAGTTGAAAATCGAACGTCTAATGCAGCAAAGCTGGAGCGCAGCAGACGGTTCGTTTGGAGAAAAGCAGGGAACGCCGGGATTGTTTTCTGCGTATCAATAAAAAGCGAGACTGCGCCTGACGAACGGGTTCATGGGAGGGTTTATGCAGATCCAGGAAAGCGCTGGCGTGATGAAAACCGTTACCACGAATGGAAGCGGACACGTGCAGGAAGTTGTGCGGCAGGCTCACTCAGAGTTGCGGCAACTTCTTCAACAGCGTTCGGATGTAATGCGGCGGATCGGAACCATCAAACAAACCATTGCCGGCCTCGCCAACCTTTTTGGCGACGAGGTACTTAGCGACGAGTTGCTCGAACTGGTGGATCGAAAAAGCAGCGGGCGGCAGCCGGGTTTCACGAAAGCATGCCGGATGATCCTGATGGAAGCAAACCGCGCGCTGAGCGCTCGCGACGTCTGTGACCGTATACAGGAGAGGGCCCCGGCCATGCTATCGCGCCACAAAGATCCGATGGCCTCAGTGACCACTGTGCTCAATCGCCTGGTGGCGTACGGCGAAGCCAGAGCCGTTGCTCTGGAGAATGGCCGCCGCGCCTGGCAGTGGGTAGCAGACTCGGAATTTCAGGTTGCGCCGGGAATGGCATTGCCTGCCGCGCAGTGAGTTGACTGTCTGAGCTTACTGCTTGCTACCCAGGGGGCAGCAGCATTCCTTTTTCCAGATGCCGGGTGACGTGCGCGTATGAAGCTGCATGCGGATCGTGCGTGACCATCACGATCGTCTTATGGAAATCCTCGTTCAAACGCTTCAGGATTTCCAAAACTTCTGTGGCCGAGTGACTGTCCAGATCGCCTGTGGGTTCATCTGCGAGTAGCAGCGTAGGGTCGCTTACGATGGCCCTCGCGATTGCGACCCGCTGCTCCTGACCGCCAGAAAGTTGCTTCGGCAAATGGTTGACTCGTTCCTCAAGCCCCACAAGTTTTAGCGCGGTCATCACGTGATCGCGTCTCTGCTGCGGATTAAGCTTGGTCAGCAACAGCGGTAGTTCCACGTTCTCAAATGCCGTTAGCACCGGGATCAGATTGAACGTCTGAAAAACATAACCGATGTGCTCGTTGCGCCAGTGGGCTGCCTGCGAGTCGTTGAAGCGAAAAATATTTTGGTTCTGCACCAGCAATTCGCCGGAGGTGGGCCGGTCGATGGCTGCGATCATATTCAGCAGCGTGGTCTTGCCAGAACCGGAAGGCCCCATCAACGCGAGAAATTCTCCCGTCGCGATGTCGATGGAAACATCGTCGAGTGCTTTAACTTCGAAAGCCTCGCGCTTGAAAACCTTGCTGACATTGCGGGCCTGCACAACTTTAGTTCCGGTTGCGACTCTGGTTTCTGCAACTGTGCTCATGAAATTTACCCCTTCACCTTAATTGTGTCTCCATCTTTCAAATCTTGCGGCGCTTTCGTAATCACGCTCTCACCGCCCACCAATCCATCCACCAAAAAGCCGTCGGTGCGTTGGCTCAGCACGTGAACCTCGCGAACGCGGGCTTTTCCATCGAAGGCCAGGAATACGACCTTCTTTCCGTTCTGATCTCGCAGAGCGCTGGCGGGTACGAATGCTCCCGCCTGCTTGCTGGCTGTCTTCGGCTCATCCGCTAAAAATTTCACTGTTGCGTTCATCTCCGGCCGCAAAAAAACATCAGGATACTTCGACGGATTGAGCACCTGAACTTTTACCTGTACGGTTGCTTTTTGTCGATTCGCCTCGGGAGAAATCTGCGCAATTTCTCCGTCATACGTCTTGTCAGGATAGGTGTCGGTGGTGACGATGCCTTTTTGCTTCGGCCCGAGCCGGGCGAAATCCGCCTGCGCGATATCGAGTTCAACCTGCAGATCGTTCAAATCGGCGAGTGACACCACTGATCCCTGAGGGCCGCCCGCCGCCGCGCTGGCAAACTGCGCGGTAATCAGTTCTCCTTTTTCCGCGGTGCGGTCGAGAATAGTACCGGTGACCGGCGCGCGGATCACCGTGGCATCGAGCTGTGATTTAGCGTAATCAAGCTGGCCCTGCGCTTGTGCCAGCGATCCACGGGCGCGGGCAACTTCTTCCGGTCGCGGACCGATCTTCATCAGCTGAAAAGCCTTGTCCAGAGAATTCACCCGCTGCTGATCGGAATCGAACTTGGCGGTGGCGTCGTCGAGCGCTTGATGGGACACAACACCGGCGGACGAGAGTTCCTTGGTGCGATCGAGAGTCAGCTTATCATTCACTAGCGTGGCGCGGGCTTCATCCAGATTGTGCTGCGCTTCCTGAATTTCCTCCGGTCGCGATCCGTGCTCCAACTCATCGAGGTAGGCGCGGGCATTATCCAATGCGCCCTTTGCCTGCTCATACGAGGCGCGAAATTCCTCATCCTCCAGCCGAACCAGAACTTGGCCCTCTTTAACCTTGTCGCCCTTTTCCACGCCGATCCAGGCCAGGCGGCCCGTTACCTTGGAGTTCACGTTGATCGTGTGATGCGCAACAATGTAGCCGGTCGCGGAAAGCACGGTGCCGCCTACATCGCTGTTCTCGGCCGAGGCGCGTGTCACTTCCACCTCCGGCACATCGCGCGAGAGCAAACGGTAAGCGAGGGCGGATACGCTCAGCACAGCTACCACCGCGATTCCAATAACGATGTAGCGGCGTGCCCACGCCGGTGGCTCGCCACTACTCGAGCCCCGCTCCGAGCGGTCGATGCGCAAACTCTGCAAGTCTTCGTGTTTGGCGTCAATCGGCATAAGAATAAATACGAATTATCCAGCCCTTCAGTTTCCCGAAACTACAACCTCAACCCCGCAATGCGGTAAGAATATTCTGCCGTGCCGCATGCCAGGCCGGAGCGAGCCCGCCAAACAAACCCATGATCAGTGCGAACCCGACAGCGGAGGCAGCCACCAGTGGCGTAATTTGCAGACTAAATACGACTTCGCTAAACGTCACTGCATTCGACGTTCCGGTCTGCATTCCGTTAAAGGGCAGCATCAGCAAAATTCCCGCCACGGCTCCGAGTAAAGCCAGCATCAGCGATTCCAAAACAAACGATGTAAGAATCGACGGCCGAGAGAATCCCAGCACCCGCAAGGTGGCAATCTCGCGTCCTCGGTACGCTACCGCCGCATACATCGTGTTCATCGCCGCAAAACTCGACCCAATCGCCATGATGATTGCGACGACAATCCCAATGTATTTGATAGGAGCGCCTGAACTGGTTTGCTTGGCATAATAATCGGTCTCCAGCATTCCTTCGAGTTTCAACCGCTGGTCGTCACTCACTCGGTTCTTAAGCGCATCCGCCGCAATCGGATCGGTAGCGCGCAAGTACGCCGACGAATATCCGCCCTGCCGGTCGAAGTCCGATGCCATCTGATTTACGTCGCACCAGATTTCCGATTCATACGCCGAACCGCCTGCGTCAAATACTCCCACCACTTTCCACGATCCCTTGCCAAACTCCATCGTGTCGCCAATATTGGCGTGGGAGAAACGCGAGCGTATCGATTTGCTCACCACCACTTCACGCTGGCCGGTCTGGAACCAGCGTCCCTCGATCAGCTTAGCGCTGGGCCGCAGTTCAAGGCCATCAGGCATCATGCCGCGTACCGTAACGTTCACCTCGCCAGTTCCGTCCTTGCGGGGAAGCACGATCACAACTACCCACTCCCCGGAAACCATCGGCTCGCCGTGACTGTCTTTCGCGATGCCGGGCAGAACCTTCAGCGTGGGAAACAGCGCAGCGTCAAAGCCGCCGGATAACTCCGCCTCTGACCCCTTGCGCAGCACCAGCACATTCTGCGAATTGCCGCTCGAAACGAAAGCGCGCTTCAACCCGGCCAGCAGCATCATCAGGAAGATCGCAGTGGTGACCGTGAGCGCGATGCCCAGCGCGGTCATGAGGGTGAGCCCTTTGCGGAGCTTCAAATTGCGAATGTTGTAGCTGATCGGTATCGCCATAAACTCACTCTCTCTTCAGCGCGGTTTTATCAGCCCCAGGTTTCTCAGCCTGGGTTCTCAACCAATGTGACGCAAACCCTCCACAATATTAGTGCGCGATGCGTTATATGCGGGCAGACAGCCGCTGATGAATCCCACGGTCGCGGCCACCAGCAAGGACGCCAACATAGTTGGAATGGTGACTTTCATCCCTGCGGGAACTCCAATCGCGACTGGAGAGTGGGTTAACCAACGTATGATCAAGGTCGCGCCCAGAACACCCAACATTCCTCCCGCTACCGACAGAGCGATGGCTTCGCCCACAAACATCGACAGCACGCGCTGGCGCGTAAATCCAAGCGTCTTGAGTACGGCGACTTCACGCGTGCGCGCTCGAATCGACATGGCCATGGTATTGCCGGAAACCAGAAGAATCGCAAATACCACCGCCCCGCAGATGCCGAGAATAAAGGCTTTCACATTACCCAGCGACGATACAAACGAGAGTTGGAACGCCTGCTGGCTCTCCGTTTTGGTGCGCTGCGGCGCGTTGCGGAACATTTCATCCACAGCTTTGGAGACCGAAGCTACGTCGCTGGGCGACGCCACTTGTATCAGGTACCATCCCGCCTGCCCCTTGAACCAATCCACGGACTCTTCCAAATACTTGGTGTTGAAAATTAATGAGCGCACCGGTGGGTCGATCGTGTAGATGGCGCGGATCGTGACTTCGGGATGCACCGGAAAATACGGACTCTGCAGGGTGAGGTGGTCGCCGATCTTCCACCCGAATTTTTTTGCCAGCTCGATATCGACCATGGCTCCAGTGCGGTCGCGTTGCCAGGCCAGCAACTGGTCGGGTGGAACGATCTTATCCGCCGCTACCTTTGGATACTCTTCCGGGTCGGTAACCACCTGCGCGAAGGAGTTCGTCGAGCGGTCATCTTTATAGACGTTTCCGAAATAAGTCATCGGCACAACAGCGACAACGCCGGGCACGCTGCGAATCTTCTCGCGGTAATATGCCGGGCAGAAAAAATGCCAACGAAACCCGGTCGCGAGTAATGAGCCGCTTTGCAGAATCCGGAGGTCCGGTGTCGATATAAAACGTGCGCCAGATCGACATCATCAGCGTCAGCAACAGCAGCGAAAAGCTAATGCTCAGCATGGTCAGCAAACTGCGCCGCTTGTTGCGAAACGTATTGCGCACAACGAAACTTCTTAATGTCATAACTCAGCCGGATCTCAACCACATATCTCAACCAATGTGGCGCAACCCATCCACAATGTTTACCTGTGACGCGGTATACGACGGGATGAGCGAACTTACCAAGCCCACCAACCCGGATACGAATAAAGCCACCGCCCACATGCCGAGCGTCAGCTTCAAGTTGTAAAAACTCATGTATGGCGAATGGCTCACCGAGTAAATCAATAAGTAAGCCAAGCCGACGCCGATTACTCCGCCCGCCACGGCCAGCGCCAGCGCTTCGCTCACGAAGAGGCCGAGCACACTCTGCCGCGTGAAACCCAAAGTTTTCAATACGGCGACTTCCCGCGTGCGCTCGCGGATCGACATCGCCATCGTGTTGGCCGAAACCAGCAAAGTTGCAAAGACCACCGCCGAGCAAATCAGCAGGATGAACGCTTTCACGTTTCCCAGCATGGCTACGAATTCCAGGCCAAAAGCTTTCTCGCTCTCCGTCTTGGTAGGCTGCGGAGAGTTGCGGAACATATCATCCACAGCACTCGCAATACCGCTGACTTGTCCGGGAGAAGCCGCAAGAATGCTGAACGTGCCCGCCTGTCCCTTGAAAAAAGCGACGGCCTCTTCCACATACTTGGTGTTGAAATAGACCGACTTGTTATCCGGAGAGGAAGTGAAAATGCCCCGCACATACAATTCCAGATCGACGGGATAAATCGTTCCCTGCAAAACAATCCGGTCGCCCAGCTTCCATCCATATTTCTTCGCCAAAGTGTCGTCGACAATCACTCCTTGCCGATCCCGTTGCCACGCGATTCGTTGATCCTCCGGCATCTGAATATCCCGGAACACCTTGAAAAATTCTTCGGGATCGGTACCGAACTGCGCGAAAAAATTTTCCGGTTTTTGGTCTTTATAAATTCCGCCAAACCACGAGACCGGAACGACTGCCACAACTCCCGGCACCGCGCGAATCTTCTCCCGGTAGAATCCGGGCAAACTGAAAGTCAGGGAAACGCGATGCCGCACCACGAGTCTTTCCGCCGATTCGGCGCTGCCTTCGTCCAGATAAAATGCGCGCCAGATGGTCATCATGAGCGTCAGCAAAAGCAAAGAAAAGGCGATGCTCAGCACGGTCAGAATGCTGCGGCGCTTGTTGCGGAAGGCGTTTTTCGTAACAAAGCGGGTCAATGTCATCGAAGAACCTCTGAAGGAAGCGACAAGCGATTGCGAGCAACCGCGCCCCGAACTCGCCACAAGGATACTCGAATTAACTTGTCATCTACAAACGATCGCACAACCAATCCCGCTCTTCTCCGTTGCGCCTTGATCACGCTCAATTTCACCAACACCCCCACCATTTTTATATTCACAAAACCTCCAGCTACGTCGCCAGTGGAGATCGTCACCAGCCGCGCATGACAAATGTCACACGCAGCCTCCCATAACAGATACAACCGCATGCCAGCATGCAAAGTTACGGCTCACGAAGTGATTTTCTCTGACGTAGGATGTACGTGGCGAGCGCCAGCTCGCTGAATTTCCAGTTGCCGCCCCTGCCTCAAAACACCCCATTTTTTCAGTACTTTGGTAACTCGAAGGTTAACCCGGTGAGCGCTATCCTACGCATAACCTGCCCCGGGTTTTAAACCCGCGCAATTTCCAGACTGGAAAGCTGCGCGGCGTCGTTCTGGGATGAGGCAAGAACTATGTCTACGAAAATCGGCCACTTCGAAATTCTCAGTGAACTGTCAAAGTCCGCCGTTGGCGCCGTTTACAAGGCCAACGATGAAGAAACCAGCCAAACGGTCGCGTTAAAGGCGATCCAGCTCTCGGCCTTCGGCGAGCAAGCCGCCGAAGTGGAGAAGTCTCTGCTCGAGGAAGTGGAAGCCACCAAGGTTTTGAGCCACTCGAACCTCACCACCGTTTCCGGAGCGGAAGTAATCGAAGGCCAGCTCTGCGCCTCCATGGAATACATCCAGGGCAACAGCGTCGCGACCATGCTGGCGCGCAAAGAAGGATTTTCCATCTGGGACCTGCTCGATATCGGGCGCCAGGTGTGCAGCGGCCTCGATTACGCTCACGCTCAGAATGTATTTCACTACAGTTTGGAGCCCGCCAAGGTTATGTGCGGGTGGGATGGCACGGTTAGGATCCTAGGATTCGGCATGTCCAGCGTGGGCAAGTTCACCGCGCAAATGCCCGACGTTCCGTCCATTCTGCACTACATGTCACCGGAGCAGGTTCGCGGCGAGAGCATCGATGCCCGGTCGAACTTTTTCAGTCTGGGCACCCTCTTTTATGAGATGGTGACCGACCGCAAGGCGTTCGATCGCGAAGATGCTGAATCTTTGCGGCAGAGCATACTCGAGAGCACCCCCGTGCCTCCGATGCACGTGAATCCCAAGCTCCACCCGGTGCTGAGCGATCTCATCATGAAAGCGCTCTCCAAGGATCCCGCGGAACGTTATCAGAACGGAAGGGAACTGCTCGACGATCTGGAGAAGTGCAAGGAGTCTAAATCCAAGCAAGGAGCGGCTGCTGCAAAGGCCGCAGCTGCAGCAGCTCCGGTGAAAGCGGTTGCTGAACCGAAACTTGCGTCGGCTCCTCCGTCCAGGCCAGTCGCAAGTCAGCCAGTCGAGAAAAAGCCCGCGGTAACGCAAACACCCGCAGCATCCAGACCAGCATCACCGAAGCCGGCTGCATCCAGTCCTGCTCCGCGCAAAGCCGCAGCTGCGGCAGCGGGATGGGGAGGCAGCGATGCATCTTCCTCCGCGCCCAGTGCATACGGGGAAGTGTCCCCGGCGATCACTCCTTCGCAGCCGTCGGCTGTTGTCGATGAGCCAGTTATCGAAGCCAGCAGTGCTGCCCCCAAGATTGCCGTTGATCCAATGATGGCGGGGGATGCGCCCGCTCGCGGTGGCAACGTGAGCTTCTCGGAAATGACCGAGTTGCCTCCGCTGAAAGAAATCTATATTGCGCCGCCTCCACCTCCGGCTGCCCAGCAGTCAGCTCCTCAGTCGCACGATTTCACAGTCCGTGAATATGAAGAGGAGAAGCCCAAGGTTCAGCCCCGCGAAGTCGCGGAAAAAGCCATCAAGGAAATCAAGAACGTTCCGCCCCGGCTGATGATCTACTCCATCGCGGGCGCGGCAGTTCTGATTCTTGTTATCGCCATAGGCTTGGTTCTCCATGTCAACAGTTTGAATAGTGACGGCGATACGCCGCGCCCCGCGCCCGCCGAATCGGCTGCACAGCCTGCCGCTCAGCCCCAAGCTCCGCAACCGGCGCCAGTGGCTCCAGTGGCTCCAGTTCAGGCCGCACCCGCCGCGACTCAAGATGAAGTTGTACCCGAACCAACTCATGCGGTCGCCACTACTGCCCGAGGCAAGAACGGCAAGAAGAAGTCCGCACCCGCGCCTGTTGCGGTTGCGCCGGGACAGATGGCAATCGATTCCACCCCACAAGGCGCACAAGTGCAGCTCGATGGCAGAACTGATCCCAGTTGGGTTACTCCCTTCACTTTGTCAGGACTAACTGCCGGCCAGCACACAGTTACTGTCAGCAAGTCTGGCTACTCTAGCGATACCCGTAGCGTTGAGGTAGCTTCCGGCGGCAAGGCGTTCGTGGTAAGCCATCTCAACCAGATTATGGCGACGCTCGCCGTCTCCAGCACCCCACCGGGCGCCAATATTTATGTCGACACCAGAGATACGGGCAAGCTCACTCCCGCCCAAGTGTCGTTGGATAAAGGTCAGCACGTCATATTGGTGCGCAAACAGGGTTTCCTGGATGAAACCACCAGCGCACAATTTGCGCTCGGACAGACAGTCAACTTCTCACCCGCGTTGCGCCCGCTCGGAAATGTCGATGATATTAAGACCGTTGGCAAAATGAACAAGCTGTTCGGTGCGAAGGCAAACCAGGGTCTGGGCACGGTCAGCATCAAAACCCAGCCTAAAGGCGCCCAGGTGGCAGTCAACCAGCACATGCTGGAGAAAAACTCACCCGTCGACTTTGTGCTCGATCCCGGCAACTACGTCATCGATATCACTCTCACCGGCTACGCGCCCATCCATAAAGTCGTCACCGTGGATAAGGGTGGGAAGGCTGTCATCGACGAGGTTATGCAACACGAGTAAACACCGAAAAGCCCGCTGCTGGCCCCGTACGGACCGTGATTCGGGGTCACGTGATCCTGCTGACCGGATACTTTAATTTACATTCCATTAATCCTGCCGTAACTTTCGTCCCGTAGCATCCTCTTGCAGTTCCACGTGAATTCTCCCGCCGTAGTCTGGGAAAGGACAAAATTTATGCGTCAACTGTTGTCGATTTGCCTTGTTGCCGCCATTGCTGCCGGGCCCGTTTTTACTCCGGTAGCGAACGCCGCTACTCCTAAAACAGCGACTCCGATCAAACATATTGTGATCATTTTCGGGGAAAACCGGTCCTTCGACCACTATTTCGGAACCTATCCCAACGCCCTCAACCCGGCGGGCGAACCGCAGTTCCATGCGGCTCCGGGTACGCCCACCGTAAATGGCTTAAGCAATGCGCTTTTGAACGATAACCCCAATCTCAATCCCGCCAATGGCAGCGGCGCGGCCAATCCTTTCCGCTTTGATCGCAGCCAGGCTAATACGCAAGACATGTCCCACAGCTATACGCCCGAGCAGATGGCCTTCGATGGCGGCGCGATGGATTTGTTCCCCTTGAACACCGGCAGCGCAGGCCCGCCACCGAACGCTCCGCCAGCAGTGGTGCTGACGAATGGCCAGGTCATGGGCTACTTCGATGGCAACACCGTTACCGCGTACTGGAATTATGCCCAGCACTACGCGATGAGTGACAACTCCTATAGCACCAACTTTGGCCCTTCCACGGTCGGCGCAATCAATCTGGTTTCCGGCCAGACCAACGGCGTCGTGAACTATAGCGGCGGTACCGGCAGCTTTGTCGGCGACGGAAACGGTGGATACACGGTGATTGGCGACCCTGATCCCCTTGGCGACGTCTGCTCTGGCAGCGGCCAGGCGCAAATGGGTGGAAAAAATATCGGCGACCTGCTCAATGCGGCCAACATCACCTGGGGCTGGTTCGCTGGAGGGTTCAACCTCAACATCGTAAATCCGGACGGGAGCACCGGGTGCAACCGTCAGTCGACTTCACCAATTGTTGGCACACAGGGCGACTACGTTCCTCATCACACTCCGTTCCAATACTATGCTTCCACCGCGAATCCCACCCATGCTCGCCCCAAGTCGGTGAAGACGATCGGCTACTCTGGCGATCCAGCCAATCACCAATATGACATTGATGATTTCTTTGCGGCGATCTCGGCGGGCAATTTCCCGACGGTAAGTTTCCTGAAAGCCATCTCCATACAAGATGGTCACCCGGGAAATTCCGATCCTCTGGACGAGCAGCAATTCGTGGTGAGAGTTGCGAACTTCCTGCAAGCACAGCCGGAATGGGCCAACACCGCGTTGGTCGTTCTCTACGACGATTCTGATGGCTGGTACGATCACCAGCTTGGCCAGATCGTGAATTCGTCGAGAACCGCCGCCGATGCTCTCACCGCCCCGGGGCAATGCGGAAGCGGGTCTCTGTCGCTGCCCGGCATCAATCCGGCCACCACTCACGCGCAAGGACGCTGCGGATACGGTCCCCGGCAACCGCTGCTCGTGATCTCGCCCTGGGCACAGCACAACTTTGTGGATAGCTCCGTCACCGATCAGACCTCAGTCATTCGTTTCATCGAAGACAACTGGCTGAACGGCGAGCGGATTGGGAACGGATCCTTTGATACGATCGCGAACTCGATCAGCTCTCTGTTTAACTTCCACCAGACCGTAACCAACGATCTGTTCATCCTCAACGAAAACACCGGTGAGCCTGTAAACACCGGTCGCTAAGCCCATTCTTAAACGGATGGTCTAGTCGGAAACTGAAGTACGAACAACGGCAAGGCGGGTGGGGGCGCATAGGCGCTCATAGGCGCTCACCAGTCTTGCCGTTGTTATATTCTTGTCTGAAAGGTCTGCGGTGATCACACGTCGAGAATTTCTGCAACGCTCCAGCCTGTTGGCCACAACGCTGGCCGCAGGCAAGAGCCCGCTATTCCACGCG
The DNA here is from genome assembly GCA_963838015.1 of uncultured Acidobacteriaceae bacterium. GTDB lineage: Bacteria > Acidobacteriota > Terriglobia > Terriglobales > Acidobacteriaceae > Sulfotelmatobacter. The sequence goes on from CAWIPG010000007.1 coordinate 360,145, forward strand.
ATAGCGCAAACGCACGGAGTAGCTACGATGGCTCCGGCCCTCGATGTCAATACTCTCGCTCAGTTTGTCGATCCTCTGCCTGTTCCTGAAATCGCGCAGCGGCAAGGCTCCCGGCCTAGCCCAGCCGATCCCAAGATGAACGTTCCGTTTTATCGGATCCAGGCCCAGACCTTTGCCGGCAAAGTTCACCGCGATCTGCCGCCCACTAAGTTCTGGAGCTTCGGCCCTTCCGCGCCCGGGCCCACATTCGAAACGCGCGCCGGCGAACCGCTGCTAGTCGAATGGGTGAATGCGCTTCCCGACAAACACTTCTTGCCCGTGGACCACACCATTCACGGCGCTGAGCCCGACAAGCCTGCAGTCCGCACCGTTGTTCACCTGCATGGAGCGAAAACTGGACCCGAAAGCGATGGCTATCCCGAAGACTGGATTGTGCCCGGCAAATCCTCGCTCTACTACTATCCAAACGAGCAAGACGCGACCATGCTCTGGTACCACGATCACACGCTGGGGATTAATCGTCTGAACGTTTACGCCGGGTTGTTCGGAACGTTTTTTATCAGGGACAGCGTAGAGGATTCGCTCAATTTGCCAAAGGGCAAATACGAATTGCCATTAACGATTTACGATCGCTTGTTTACGCACGACGCCCAGCTTCTTTACCCGGTTTCGCCTGATCCAGAGTCGCCGTGGATTCCGGAACTCTCAGGCAATGCGATTCTGGTGAACGGAAAATTGTTTCCTTATCTCGATGTGGAACCGAGAAAATATCGCTTCCGCGTCCTCAATGCTTCCAATGCGCGCTCCTACCATTTATCTTTCGCCAACCGTGCACCATTTCATCAAATCGGAACGGACCAAGGTCTACTGCCCGTGCCGGTTCCGCTCACCAGCCTTGAAATCTCGCCCGGCGAGCGCGCCGACCTCGTCGTCGATTTCAGCGAGCACCGCGGCACGCAACTCATTCTTAAGAGTGACGCATTTGTGGTCATGCAATTTCGCGTCTCAGAGAAAAAAGTCGCCGATACCAGCACACTGCCTGCTGTTCTAAGGGCCGTACCAAAAATTCCCGAATCGCAGGCTGTAAAGACCCGTCTGCTTACGCTCGACGAATATGTCAACAAGGCAGGCAATCCCGTTGAGTTACTACTGAACGCTTCTCATTGGAGCATGCCGGTCACGGAAAACCCCGTGCTGGGCACGACCGAAATCTGGACCCTGATCAATCCCACCAACGATACCCATCCCATTCATCTTCACCTAGTGCGCTTCCAGATCCTCGACCGCCAAACCTACGAGCCCTGGTTCTATCAAACCAAGCGTGAGTTGCACTTCCTGGGCCCGCCACAACCTCCCGATCCCAACGAGGCCGGCTGGAAGGATACCGTCCGCGCCCACTCCCGCATGGTCACGCGAATCATTGTGCCCTTCACCGGCTTCACCGGCCGCTACGTCTGGCACTGTCACATTCTCGAACACGAAGACAACGAAATGATGCGGCCGTACGACGTGGTTGCGCCGTGAACGCCTGATTATGGGCGGGGTAAATCACGAATGGTCGGGGCGCAGATTTATCTGCGGTGATAGTTTGCTGAAGTTCGCTGAAGGATCTACTTGGGAAGCTTGAAGATCACAGTGACCTGCGTTTGAATTTCAACCGGCTCACCGTTCAGTAGATACGGTTTGTACTTCCACTGTCTCACGGCTTCTGCTGCGGCATGCGCCAGACCCGCATCGCCACTGAGAATCTTCACCGCAGAAATATCGCCGTTCTTGGTGATCGTCGCCATCAACTCAACCGGGCCTTCCGTACGCATGCGCAACGCAATTGACGGATAAGCAGGTTGCACCGTTTTCACCAACAATCCTCGCGAAACTCCCTGTGAAACATTCACAGTCTGCAGCACGGGCGTTGGTGCGTTGCTTGCGCCGCCCATGAGATTCGGAAGCGTCCCGCCGTTCCCCGCCGCAGCAATTGCCGTTACGCTCGGAACCAGCTCATCCGCGCCTGCCTCAGTTGTCTTGGCCGCGGGCCGCGAATGGCCATTCTTAATCAGAATCGGCTGTTCCGCCGCGGGCGTCGCCGGAGCTTTGTTGGCCGCTACAACGGAAACCGCAGACTTCGACGAATCTGCTCCAGAACTTCCCTTGCTTGCGTGAGGCTGCGGATTCTCAGAAACATCGCTCGCCTCTGCATCGGGTGCACTTGCCACTGTGGAATTTGGAACCGAAGATACGACGGAAGATGGATTGGAAGATGATGCGCTCGGCGCTGCAATCGGAGCTTTTTGCGGAACCGCGGCTGGTGTCGTCGCCCGTTGCGTAACAGGAAGCACAGGCGTAGTCGCATAACCACCCGAGGCATTCCACTGCAGCCACGCTTCGTAGCCGCCGACTGCAACCAGCACAACCGCAACCACGGCCAGCAGAACTTTTTTGCTTCTACCGGAGGAGTTACTTACATTCCCGCCGAATGTGAACGACGAGGGCGCAGCCGATTCTCCCGCGGAAGCACTGCTCGCGCTCGCCCCGACTTCCTCACTTGCACTCTCTCGTTCCGAGATAACGGCTGAAGGTTTGTCCTCGATGGTGACGCCTGGTTTCGCTTCACGAGCTGGGGCCGGAGCACTGGCTGCGCCTGCCCCAAATCCCACCGGACTCAGCAGCTTGCTGGGCGCCGTTTCTATCTTTAACTTGGACTCAGCTTTTGCAGGCGTGGAAACTACTGAATCGATTTCAGGTGCGGAAGCATGCGCTTCTGGTTTTGCAACAGAAGCAGTTTCCTCGCTCGCGATCGCGATGCTCTTGATTACAGTAGGTTCTGCGCTGACTTCCTTGATCTCCACGGGAGCCGAGGCCACAACTGTTGGTGGCGGCGTTGGTTTCCGAGTTGAGATGCCTGCCGCTGCTGCAGTCGCCAAAGGTGCAATCGGCGTCGGGCGCTTAGGCACAGCCTGGATTGGGGCTTGCGGCGCGGCTTTCGGAGGCATGGGAACTGGCGCTGCTGGTTGCACGGTCGTAGTCGCTGCCGGTGCTGCTGCAGGCTTTGTCGTCTCGCCTTTGCGCAACAGTCCGCGCGCGACTCGCAGCGTACCTTTGGCTTGATCCACATTGATGGGTTTGGTCAGTACTAAGTTCGCCCCAATTCGGAAAGCCTTCGCGACTCCAGCTTGCCCTTCCACGACCGCCACCGCCAAAGCAGATTGGTTGTTGGGTGCATTGCGCGCACTTTTGAACAACAGCGTGGCATTCTGCTCATTGTCGCAGTCCACTACAACCGCGTCGAAGTGCTCGCCCATCAGCTTCTTAACGGCGGCGAAGGGTTCCGTGCAGGGAGTGACCGCAAATTCCAGCTCGGCTAGAACTTGCGTAACGGTGCGAGCCGTTCGTTCATCGGGGCAGAAGAGTAGCGCTTGATAACCCATACTTAAGTCATCGTAGGTACACCCGTAAGGCTCATCAAGTTACGCTGGTAATTGGACTAAAGCCGCTTTGGGCTTGTCCGAATGGGCTTTTGAGGCATTGCAGTTTCGTTGTGATGGTTGCGACTACAATACCGGGTCATGCGGATTCCGCTCTGGATCAAAACACTTTGGACGCTAGCGATAATTCTCTGGATACCGATCTACTGGCGGCAGTATGGTCTGCAGAATTTTCTCTTCTTCTGTGATCTCGGCAATCTTTTCATCGTCGCGGGTCTCTGGCTTGAAAGTCCGTTGATATTTTCCTGGCAGGCAACCGGTCTGCTGTTTTTTCAAACTCTATTCACTATCGATCTGGCCGGCGCCCTGATAAGTGGACGGCACTGGATCGGCGGTACGGAATTTATGTTTGACGCGCAGGTTGTGGTTGCGATTCGGCTGCTTAGTCTGTTTCACGTAGTGGTGCCACCATTGTTGCTGTGGGCGATTTGGCGTTTGGGTTACGACAGCCGTGGTTGGAAGTGCGCGACGATCACCGCGTGGATTGTGGTTCCGATCAATTATTTCTGGCGTCCGGAATGCGATGTGAACTGGGCCCGCGGCCCGTTCCTTCGCGAACAGCACGCAGTGCCGGGACTCGTGTATCTTTTGGCGTATCTGATTATCGTGCCAGCCGCGGTTTATCATCCGACACACCGCTTTCTTCTCTGGCTGTCTCACCGATGGGACGCTAAGCGCTAGCTGTTCTTCCCGGCATCGCGTTTCGGATTGCGCGATGCCGAGTCTGAATGTGGATGATCGGTCGAGTCTTGTGAGGAGGCATTGTCAGCCACCTTCTTAGCCGCGGCGTCGATTTTTTCTTTCGTGGAAGCGGGATCACCGCCGAGGTAAAGAGTCTGCGATCCGGATGCGAGGTTGGTTCCAGACTCCTCGACGAACTTCATGATGCGCAACAGCAGATCTTCGCGGACTTCGGAGAATTCATTAAAATCCCGCGTCAGCACGTAGCAGACAAGCTCCACGTTGAGAGAACTCGAAGTGACCTCCGTGAGCCGCACGCGGGCCGTGTTGGTTTCAATCTTGGGATGGGTCGACACGACGCGAAATATTTCGGAGAGCACGTGCTTGAGATCGCCGGCCGAAGTATCCGTGTGCAACCCAAGCACCGTTTTGAAAAGGATCTTATCGCGCCGGCTCAGGTTCTCAACATTAATGGTCGCGACCGTCCCATTGGGGATAGCCAGCAATGTTCTCTCTTCGGTGCGAACGCGAGTTGAGCGCAGGCCTATATCTTCGACGGTGCCGGTGCGGTCTCCAAACTTGCAAACATCGCCCACGCGAATGACTTCATCGCCCAACACCGAGACGCCGCCAAATAGATTTGCGATCGTCTGCTGCGCGCCGAAGCCGACGGCCAGAGTACCGATGCCGACTCCCGCGAGCGCCGTGCTCATGTTAAAACCGAGCACGCCCAAGATGAGGAACAGCGCCATGATCACCACGACCGCTTTGATCATGCGCTCGCCCAGCAACATCAGCGATCCGGTACCGGAGTGGCCGCGAGCGAGGGCCCGGTTGCGCACGCGCTGCAGGAACCAGCGAATGACCCGCCACAGAATCCAGAAAAAACCGACAATCACGCAGACTGCAACCGTCTGGTTGTAGTAGTGCCGTGGCAACAGCGGGAGGCCAAGGTAGGTGGCCAGAATCCGGTGAATCACCGCACCGACAAGCAGCCACGCCGGACCGGACACCGAGCGCCATTGCGCAATTTCAGTCTGCCCGTGCCTGCGCGCCCACCAACGCAACGGAATTTGCAGCACCACCAGCAGCAGCCAGGCAGCGCCGGCGGCCACGGGAATCAGCAGCAGCAAAGCAAACCATTGCCACAATGGCATGCCCGCGAGTTGATGCTTCACCGTCCACTGCGGTAAGCGCGACTCTACCTGCCGCGCTTCAACCTGATCGTAGAGTTCGGGAACTTTGACCAGAGTGTCGGAAGCGACCAGCCAGATCTTCCCCGCAGTGGGGTCGGTGACACGAACCAGATTGAGGTCGGCATCCACGTCGCCCGCGGACATGGTTCCCAGCTTCTGCCGATCGAGCGGAACGTCTTCCTGCGGCGTGCCCTCGGGCTGTCGACTCGGCCGCAGGCTGCCCCCAAAGGCGCGATTCATCGCGACATTCAGCTTCATCGCCAGGACATCGCCTTCGGCCTGGCGACGTGCCGGACTCAGCTGAAGATATTGCGCTGCGATGCTGTAGTTGCCCGATTGCGCCGCCTGCAAGAAACCAAAAACGGTCCCATACGGCGTGTCGCGGCCCAATTGATCGGTGGGCTTCGAGGGAGTGCCCGTGGCCGACGATCCCTGCAAGATCTGGCTGAGCGGGCTCTGCGCGGAGAGCGGCAGACAAGCCGCAAGAGCAAGAACGAGAAAAACGAATCCTTTGGAGAACTTGGACATGGGCTTCTTCCCCATTTTATCCGCGTTTGGGGCGATATATGTCCGTACTGGTGCCAAAGAAAACTTCCGCGGCATTCATTACGGTTTCGGATAGCGTTGGATGCGGATGAATAGTCATGGCAACGTCGTGCGCGAGCGCAGCCATTTCGATGGCGAGAACGCCTTCGGCAATCATGTCGCCTGCTCCGACCCCGACGATGCCGACCCCGAGAACACGCTCGGTCTTGGGGTCGATGAGCAGCTTCGTCATGCCTTCCGTACGGTCGAGCGTGGCCGCACGTCCGGACGCAGCCCAGGGAAATTTCGCAACCTTGATTTCACGGCCATCTTTTTCAGCCTGTGTTTCGGTGAGACCAGCCCAGGCAACTTCAGGATCGGTGAAGACAACGGCGGGAATCGCCGCCGGTTCGAATGCGACTTTATGTCCGGCAATGGCTTCAACTGCGGTGCGGCCTTCATGCATAGCTTTGTGCGCGAGCATGGGCTCGCCGACCACGTCGCCGATCGCGTAGATGGATGGATCGGCGGTCTGCAATTGCTTGTTCACTTCGATGAAGCCGCGCGCGCCGACTTGAACTTGCGTGGTCTCAAGCCCGGGAATTTCTGAATTCGGCTTGCGTCCCACCGAAATCAGCACGCGGTCGAAAATTTGCTCGCGTGCATTTTCGTGCAAGGTGGCGCCTTCGAAGGTTGCGCGAATTCCGTTGCCCTCTTCTTTAAGAGAGGAGACGGTGGTGTTCAGCAGAATTGCCGCGAACAATTTCTCCAGACGCTTATGCAGCGGGAGAACCAAGTCGCGGTCCGCGCCGGGAAGCAGGCCGGGCAGCATTTCTACGACAGTCACTTTCGTACCGAGTGCAGCATAAATCGAGCCAAGCTCGAGGCCAATGTATCCGCCGCCAACCACCAGAAGACTGCCGGGAATATCTTCGAGATTGAGCGCGCCGGTGGAATCCATCAGGCGTGGAGAATCGAGTTTGAATGCGGGGACGATCGCAGGACGAGAGCCGGTAGCAAGAATGATGCGGTCGAAACTCAGGACGGCCTCGCTGCCATCTGTTTTGCTAACGCGTAACGTGGTTGAATTTTCGAACGCCGCGCGGCCCTGGATATATTCCACGTGGCGCTGTTTGGAAAGTTGTCCCAGGCCTCCGGTGAGCTTTTTGATGACGCCTTCTTTCCAGCCACGCAGACGCGCCAGATCAATCTTCGGTGAAGAGAATTCGATCCCCCAGTTCTTCGACTGCTGCGATTCTTCAATCAGCTTGGCGACATGCAACAGCGCCTTCGAGGGAATGCAGCCGCGATACAGACACACGCCGCCGGGATTTGCCTCGGGATCGATCAGCGTAACTTGCATGCCGAGATCGGCGGCCAGGAAGGCAGCGGCGTAACCGCCCGGTCCGCCGCCAACTACGGCGACGTGCAGCTTCTTGGTTTCTTCGGAAGATCCGTCTATAGGTTGGTCCACAGTTTCGTTCATGAGATAACTTTCGTCGGGTTTTCGCTCGCCTGCGGCAACTATCCTTGAACGGAAAGCAGAAAGGGTTGCTCGAATGCCTCCGCGACCCAGCGCAAGAAGCGTGCAGCATCAGCGCCATCGATCAAGCGATGATCGTAGGAAAGCGAGAGCGGCAGAATGAGCCGCGGCTCGAACTTTCCGCCAATCCATTCCGGCTCCATGCGCGAGCGCGAGAGCCCAAGAATTGCCACCTCGGGATGATTCACAATCGGCGTAAACCCCGTGCCTCCGATGCCGCCGAGATTGGTGATGGTGAAAGTGCCGCCTTCCATATCGGCGAGCGTTATTTTCTTGTCACGCGCTTTCTGCGACAGTTGCGATAACTCAACCGCCAGCTCCACAATATTTTTCTTGTCCACGTCGCGGATTACCGGAACCAGCAGGCCGCGATCGGTATCCGCAGCAACCCCGATATGGATGTACTGCTTGTAGATAATTTCTTCCTTCTCCATATCGATGGTGGCGTTGAATTGCGGAAAGACCTTAAGCGCGGCGGCACAGACCTTCAGCGCAATCGCGGTCACCGTCATCTTGCCGCCGGCCTGTTCGGCCTTGGGAGCAAAACGTGCGCGCAATTGCTCGAGTTCCGTGATATCGGCGCGATCGTTCTGCGTGACGTGTGGGATCAGGTTCCAGGATTCCGCCAGATGCTCCGCGGTTTTGCGGCGCACTCCGCGCATGGAGACGCGCTCGATTTTCCCCCACTTGGCGAAGTCGGGAAGTTTGGGCTCGATAAAGTGTCCAGCGCGCGGCTGGACCTGCGCGGCTGTGGCCATAGCCGTCACCAAAGCTTTGGCATGGGCTTTGACGTCATCTTCGCTGATGCGCCCGCCCGGGCCGGTGCCTTTCACTTCGTAAATATCGACGCCGATTTCGCGAGCCAGGCGGCGGGTGTGCGGCGCGGCAGGAACAGCTTCGCGATGCTCAGTGCCAGCGACCTTGCCCAATTGCGCGGGCATGGAGAATGCCGCCGGACGCGGCTGCGGCTGGTCGGGCGGCAAAGCCTGCTCCTCGGTCTTTCCTTCCGCGCGAATCGCAGCCTGGAACGCCAACCGCGCGCCGTGTTGACCGGAGACGTGTTCGACGGGACCTCTCGACGGGCGCACCTGCTCGGTCTGCGATGGCGCCGAACCTTGCAGGGTGAAAATTACCTGCCCAACTTTAATCTTCTCGCCTTCCTTAACTTTTATTTCATTCACAACGCCGCTGACCGATGAAGGGACCTCAACGACGGCCTTGTCGGTTTCCAGTTCCATGACGGGCTGGCCTTCGGAAACCTTGGCGCCGGGAGCGATCATCAAGCGAACCAGTTCACCCTGCGAGATGTTTTCTCCTAGTTCCTGCAGCCGGAATTCGGTGGGCGCTGGACTGGAGGCAGAGCGGCGATCCCTTTGCGATGTTTGCTGAGGCGGGGGTTGCGATGGCTGTGGCGCCGGCGAAGACGGCTGCAGTTTTGCCGCGGCTGCTTGCGGTTCGGCGGATGGACGTTGCTCCGCGCTTTGCGCCGGCACACTTTTCGGCGACGCTTGTGAAGGCGCAGGCTTGGCCGCCGCCGGAGCACCGTTGCTATCCGCAGTAAAGATCACCTGGCCAACTTTGATCTTGTCGCCTTCTTTAACCAGAACTTCCTTGACGGTTCCACTTACCGACGAAGGCACCTCCACGACCGCCTTATCAGTTTCGAGTTCCATCACCGCCTGGCCCTCGCTCACCTTCGCGCCGGGTGCGACCATAAGGCGCACCAAGTCGCCTTGTTCAATGTTTTCGCCGAGTGCGGGGAGTTTAAATTCGATCACTGATTCCATTCCTTAATTTTCGCGAAGGTATGCGCAACTCAGCGCTAACTTATGGCCGGGTTCAACTTTTCCGAGTTAATTCCGAGGTCGTGAACCGCTTTCCGCACCACATCGAGGCTGATTTTTTTATCCCGCGCCAGCGCTCCCAGAGTGGCCAGTACGATATGCTTCGCATCCACTTCGAAGAAGTCGCGCAACGCTGCACGGTTCTCGCTGCGGCCAAAGCCGTCGGTGCCCAACGAGACCAGTTGCCCGGGCACCCACTTAGCCAAGGATTCCGGCAGCACCTTCATGTAATCAGATGCGGCAATGAACGGCCCGGTCGCGTCTTTCAGCGTCTCGGTGACGTACGGAACCTTCGGCGTTTCGCCGGGATGCAGCATGTTCCAGCGCTCGCAATCGTTGGCGTTGCGATAGAGTTCCTTGTAGCTGGTGACGCTCCACACATCGGCGGACACGCCGTATTTTTCCTTGAGAATCGTCTGCGCCTTCAATACCTCGTACATTATGGTTCCGCTGCCCAGCAACTGTGCCCGCAGCTTCGTATCCGGAGCGTCCGACGTGTTGAAGCGATAAAGACCGCGCAGCACGCCTTCTTTAATGTTCGCGCCTTTCGGCATCTCAGGCATGGGAAGCGGCTCGTTGGTGACGGTTAGGTAATAGAAAATCGATTCCTGGTCCACGTACATGCGCTTGATGCCATCCTGAATGATGATGGCAATTTCGTACGCGAATGCGGGATCGTAGGCCAACAGATTTGGAACCGGCAGCGCGAGAACGTGGCTGTGCCCATCCTGATGCTGCAAACCTTCGCCGGCCAGCGTGGTTCGTCCCGCAGTACCTCCGACGAGGAATCCGCGGCAGCGCATGTCGGCCGCGCACCAGATCAGATCGCCGATGCGCTGGAAGCCGAACATCGAGTAATAAATAAAAAAGGGAATCGTATTGATGCCGTGGTTGGCATAGGCCGTGCCCGCCGCGATAAACGAGCACATCGAACCGGCTTCCGTAATCCCTTCTTCAAGAATCTGTCCATCTTTTGCTTCCTTGTAATAAAGGAGCGTGTCCATATCGACCGGCTCGTAAAGTTGTCCCGCGCTGGAGTAGATGCCGATCTGGCGGAACAACGCTTCCATGCCAAAGGTACGAGCCTCGTCGGGAATAATGGGGACGATCAGCTTGCCTAGTTCCGGATCGCGCAACAACTTCGAGAGCAGCCGCACGAAAACCATAGTAGTAGAGGCTTCGCGGCCGTCGGTGCCTTTATAGAATTCCTCGAAGTAGGACTCGGGAACCGGCTTCAACGGCGTCGCCAGCACTTTGCGTTGCGGCATATAGCCGCCGAGCTGTTTCCGTCGCGCCTGCATATAGGTGATTTCCGCGCTGTCGTCAGAGGGACGGTAGAAGGGCGCGTTGTGCAGTTCGTCGTCTGGAATTGGAATCCCGAAACGCGAACGGAACATCTCCAGTTCGTCTTCGTTCAACTTCTTTTGTTGGTGCGTAATGTTCTTGCCTTCGCCCGCTTCGCCCAGGCCGTAGCCCTTGATGGTCTTGGCCAGAATGATGGTCGGTGAGCCTTTGTGGTCGACCGCTGCACGATATGCCGCGTGAACTTTGATCGGATCGTGGCCGCCCAGTCGCATGCGCGAAAGTTGCTCATCCGAAAGGTGCTCGACCATCTTCAGAAGGCGGGGATCGGCGCCGAATAAATTTTGCCGGAAGTAAGCTCCGCTCTCGACGAAATATTTCTGGTACTGCCCGTCGCTGATTTCTCCCAGACGCCGCACCAGCAATCCGTCACGGTCGTTGCGGATCAGGCTGTCCCAATCCGAACCCCAGATGCATTTGATGACGTTCCATCCCGCGCCGCGGAAGATGGCTTCGAGTTCCTGAATAATTTTTCCATTGCCGCGCACAGGGCCATCGAGGCGCTGCAGGTTGCAGTTCACTACAAAAATCAGATTGTCCAGATTTTCGCGTGAAGCCAGCGTTATCGAGCCGAGCGACTCCGGTTCGTCCATCTCGCCGTCGCCCATGAAGGCCCACACGTTGCCGCCAGTGGATTGCTTCAAGTCGCGATTTTCCAGATAGCGAATGAAACGTGCGTGATAGATTGCCTGAATCGGCCCCAGTCCCATGGAGACCGTGGGGAACTCCCAGAAATTTGGCATCAGCCACGGGTGAGGATAAGAACTCAAACCACCACCCGGCTTCAACTCGCGGCGGAAATTTTCCAACTTCTCTTTCGGGATGCGGCCTTCAAGATAAGCGCGAGAATAAATTCCCGGCGCTGCGTGGCCTTGAAAATAAACAAAGTCGCGGTCGCCACTCTCGGTCTTCGCTTGAAAGAAATGATTGAAAGCAACTTCGTACAAAGTCGCGGCCGAAGCGAAGGTGGAGATGTGTCCGCCGATGCCTTCCTGTATCTTGTTGGCGCGCACCACCATGGCCAGCGCATTCCAGCGCACCAGGCTCTTGATGCGGCGTTCCATTTCCTGGCTTCCGGGAAACGGCGCTTGTTGCGGAACTGGAATCGTGTTCTGGTAAGGTGTGGTCGCCGAAAAGGGAAGATTCACTCCGGCGGCCCGGCGCGCATGCAGCGCCAATTGCTGCAGCAGTCGCCCTGCTCGAACCGGGCCACCGCCCTTGGCCAACACATAGTCGAGCGAATCGACCCACTCCCGTGTTTCCAATACTTCTTGACCGTCAGTTTCTATCTGAGCCACGTCTGATATCTCCGTCGGATAAGGCCGAACATTCCATGATATTCAATTATGCGAAATCTTGCTGGACGTAAGGCCATGTCCGAACGTTCTACAATGACAACGGTCCGGATTGATGCGTTCTAGAGGATCTTAAATGTTGCGAATCACGTTGCTCGTAGTTGCGGTAGCGATCATCATCTTCCTGGTTCCGCGCCTGTTGTCGGGTTCGCGCGCCGCGACACCAGCCTCAGGCACCATTGCGCCCGGCTTCATGCTGCCCTCACAGGAAGGCACTGTCAGCTTGCAGGATTACCGCGGCAATTGGGTCGTGCTTTATTTCTATCCCAAGGATCAAACGCCCGGTTGCACGCGGGAGGCGCACAACTTCCAACTCGATCAGTCGAAATACGCCGAGCGTCATGCGGTGGTTCTGGGCGTGAGCGTGGACAGCGTGGACTCACACAAAAAGTTCTGCGCCCGCGAGGGGCTGAACTTCAGGCTCTTGGCTGATAGTGACGGCAACGTGAGTAAAGCCTACGGTTCACTTACGAACCTTGTAGTGATGAAGTTTGCCTCCCGTCACACTTTTCTCATCGATCCCAGCGGGAAAGTTGCCAGGGCATATACCAGTGTGGATCCAGCGCGGCATAGTGAAGAGGTTCTGGCCGCGCTTGATCAACTGCAGAAGCAGTAGGCGGCACCTCTGTGTCGAGATGACACGGCTTGCCAAAGCCATGTGGTCATCATTTATCCTTAACGGAAAGATCGTTAGGTTCTGAAGGGAGCGTTATGAAGATTTTTTGGGTTCTTTTTCTGACTCTTGTCCTGACTGCGGCTTTTGCGGTTGCCGCCGACCAGCCTCAGCCGCCGGCCATGGGCACTCAGGCGCCCGCTTTCACCTTGCCTAGCCAGGAAGGGTCGCAGGTATCGCTCGATCAGTTCAAGGGCAAGTGGGTGGTGCTTTATTTCTACCCCAAAGATTTCACGTCGGGCTGTACGATCGAAGCGCACAACTTCCAGCGCGACATCGATAAATACACGCAGATGAATGCTGCAATCGTGGGCGTCAGCGTGGACGATGTGGATTCACACAAAAGCTTCTGCACCAAAGAAGGTTTGAACTTCAAGCTGCTCGCCGATCCCAGCCATAAGGTTGTTCAGGAATACGGTTCGATCATGGAGTACAACGGAATGACGCTGGCCGCCCGCAACACCTTCCTGATCGATCCCACGGGCGTGATCAGAAAGGTTTACACCAAGGTCAGTCCGCAGGGTCACAGCCAGGAAGTGCTGGCCGATCTGCAGCAGCTGCAATCCGCCAAGTAAGGTCCAGCCTTGGCAGTCGACTGAATCTGAGAAGCAACCGAGCCGGAGCGAGCGCTCCGGCTCCGGAAGCCTGTCGTTTATTTCAGCAGGTACTGCTGCACGAACTCCACGGTTGCGTAAAACTGGTAGTCTGCATTCTTCTTTTTGCGGAAGCCATGCCCTTCATCTTTCGCCAGCAGCCACCACACCGGCGTTCCGTTCTGCCGGACGATGGAAACCATCTGTTGCGATTCGCTGGCCGGCACGCGCGGGTCATTCTTTCCGGCAATTACAAATAACGGCTTGGTAATGTTTTTTGCTTTGTTGTAGGGTGCAATCTGTTCCAGAAACTCGCGCATCTTGGGGTCGCGTTCGTCGCCATATTCCACGCGCCGCAGATCCTGGCGATATCCAGAAGTGTGTTCCAAAAATGTCACCAGGTTTGACGGTCCCACCACATCCACCGAGCAGCAAATGCGATCGTTGTAGTTGGTGGCGACGGCGAGAGTCATGAATCCGCCGTAGCTGCCGCCAGTGACCATCACACGGCCGGAGTCCAGATCAGGCTGCTGTTGAATCCAGTCGAACAATGTGTTGATGTCTTTATACGAACCTTCGCGCAGCAATCCGTTATCGAGCGACAAGAATGTCTTGCCGTATCCGGTTGAGCCGCGCACATTGGGAAAAATCAGAGCAATGCCCAGTTCGTTCAGCCAATAGTTGTTGCGTCCCAGGAAGCCCGGCCGAAACTGGCCCTCCGGCCCGCCGTGGATGTTCACCATCACCGGACGCTTCCCGGTGAACTTCGCTGGTGGCCGGTAAAGAAATCCGCTGATCATGCGTCCATCCCAGCTCTTCCAGTGAACCAACTCCGGCTCGGGCAGGCTTGCAGTATTCAGGCCTCCAGTTTCGCTGAAGGTCCAGCGCTCGATCTTTCCGGTTTGTACATCCAGCGAGAAAACGTCGGAACTCGACCGCGCTGAAGTTAAATTGAATGCCAGGTCGCGATTGTTTTTGTGCCAGCTCACACCAGAAATAATTCCTTTGGGCAAACCGGTTACAGATTTTTCCTTGCGGGTTGCGGTGTCAAACAGATGCAGCACTCCGAAGCCGTCTTCGTTCGTAACGAAAGCGATCGTCTTGCCGTTGTCGGAGAGATCGAACTCCTCCACGTCCCAGGGAATACTGCCGCTCAGATAGGTATGCTGCTTCGAAGCCAGATCGATGTAAGCCAGCCGATGGAATTCAGAATCCTTGTCTGTGGTGACGTAGATTCCTTTGCCGTCACCGCTGAACCGTCCGCCGGCGGCATAATGTACTTTTCCGGCGCCCTTCGGCGTCAGCAGAGTTTTCTCTCCAGATTTTCCATCCATCAGCCACAGATAACTTTCTTCGGCTGAAACCTCATTCATGACCAGAAGCTTCTGCCCATCGCGCGACCAATCCAGAGGCTCCCATCCACCGCCTTCCAGCCCAGCCAGCATGTGATCGGTCTTCGGATCGGCGGGATCCATAACCCAAATGTCCACGTCATTGCCATCGCGCCGGGTTGATCCGTAGGCGATTTTGTCGCCGCTGCGCGCCCACACCAGCGAAAGATTGCGTGACTTTCCATCCGTCAGGAGCGTGATGTCCCCGTTGCTGTCATAGCGGTAGAACTGAAAGAACTCACCGCCGCCCACATCTTTCATGAAAACGAACGAATCACCTTTCGCCGGATTGTAGCGAGCCGTATACACCGAGTCGGGATAGAAGGTCAGTTGGCTGCGCTCACCGCCGGGCATCTTGACCCGATGAATCTCAGGCACATCGGCAAAGCGGGTTAAAATCAACATCTCGCGGCGCTCGGAATGCCAACTGGCGATGGTGGCGCCACGATAGTTGCTGTAACGCTCCACGCTATCGGCCAGCGACGCGGGAATTGCAGGCACGCCTTCGACGACAAGGTTCTCGTTGGGAACGATCTGATCGCTTTGGGCAAAGGCAGCCGTCGCCAAAAGCAAAACTGAAAACCAACGCAGCAATGGTTTCATTGGATGATTCCTTTGAAATGAGGCTATCTTCCCGACTCGGAAGCGCCACGATTCTACACCAGCATCAGATTAGGAGACCTAGGGAATGAGGACGGTCAACTGCGAGAGAAACTGGAGGCGCGGGTCGGAATCGAACCGACGCATAAAGGTTTTGCAGACCTCTCCCTTACCACTTGGGTACCGCGCCCCTGCTGAATACGTTAGCGTTCTGGGTGAAAAAAGTCCATCCGGGGAGCAAGGCGGACAGAAAATGAACGAAAAAATGGAGCGGGAGACGAGGGTCGAACTCGCGACTTCAACCTTGGCAAGGTTGCGCTCTACCACTGAGCTACTCCCGCTCATGATTCTACTGGTAGACGAAAACGATTATAAATGAGGTGTTCCACAGCGGCAATGGCGAAGGTGTGAGTCTCTGGCTTAATTTTGTTCAACGGACCAGCGGGCTGGCTAAAGAAAGCCGGATTCTGGGCTAGAAGTGAAGACTTACACCAAAACCAACGCGAGAATTTCGTTCTCAATTAGTCGCCTATCGGAAAAATGCTCAAGCCTGATGAGCAGGGGACGCGTGACTTCTTGCCCTTTTGCCACCACCAACAATCCATCGTGATTCCTCACATTCTGCTGCAAGATCATCCCAACGGTCAGCATGGAAATTGGAACTTTGCGCAGCTCCATCTTTGACTCGTCAGATTTCATATCCACCAATGCGTCGACCAGATCCCGGTCGAATTCGGATCGGTACTTGAGACGGATCACTGCTTCCTCGTTGGATACACCTCTCATTCTAAGATTGTCAAAGGCAACCGCAACCCGAAGCATTTTGGCGCCGATCACCAGAATTGATGCGGGCAGCTCCGGCACCGGTGGGGCGTCCTGAGGAGATTCCCGGATCAGTTGCTGGCTGATCATCCACGCGACAGGTTCCAACCGTCGGATATTTGTAAGAAGATCCCTCGCCACATTCGGATGAGCCTCAAAGCGAACTCGACTCTCAGCCGAGAGATGCGTGTCCACATAAGCGGCCTGGATTAGTTCCGGGTCGAGCATGATGCAGCCCAACTGCGACAACATGGCTGCAGCCTCAAAATACCAGGAAGAGGGAATGTGGAACTTGGCGACCAGGTGACGGATGCATCGGGTTATGCGGACGGATTTTCCGAACGCCTCGGGATTTACGGCACCTAAAACGTCTGTGAGAACTTTGATGCTGCCCATCAAGGTGTTCTCCAGCAGCTCCTTCTCCGCGGTTATAAGCCGATTCTGGGCCAGCCCACTGTTGATGGCCTTGGCTAGAACATCCTGTGGGCAGGGCTTGGCCATAAATCTGAAGATGTTTCCTTCGTTGACGGCGTCCATGGCCGCATTGATGTCCGCATTCCCGGTAAGGATCATTCTTGTCGTACTGGGCGCGATCTGGCGGACCCGGGCGAGAAACTGAGCGCCGCTCATTCCGGGCATGCGCATGTCGGAGACTACGACCGCGTAGGGACCGTGATCGCGGATCGCGTCCAATCCACGTTCTCCGCCGACGGTCGTGTCAATTTCGAAATGCGGGCGCAGCATCACTTCATAGCCGGTTAGAAAAGCAGGCTCATCGTCTACAAAAAGAATTTTTTCGCCGGTGCGGCATTCGGAGTTCATTTTAGAAGCCGGCCCGAGCTGCGATGTTTCTTGATGTTTGGTTCGCGGGGCTGCAGTTATGCCTGGATTCCACAATAGTTTGATCGGCATTTAGCGAGACAAACTTTAGCTCGCCTCTGCATTGGGAAAGCCGGACGAGCGACGACAGGATTGGTGAGAGGACAATATTTTGGATTGATTACACCGGCTGGTAGAACGTGTCTCAGTGCTCTCAGTGCGCCGGCCACTGCGGATCTTCTTCCGGCCGTACGATACTCCCGTCGCGCATATGAATGATGCGGTCGCCGATCTTTGCGGCTTCGGGATTGTGCGTGATCATCAGCACCGTCTGGCCCAGCTCTTGATTGGACTGGCGCAACATTTTCAGAACGATATTCGAGTTCTCGGTGTCCAGATTGCCGGTAGGTTCGTCGGCCAGCACGATCGCGGGCTTGTTAACGAGAGCGCGCGCCATGGCTACACGCTGCTGTTCGCCTCCGGAAAGTTCGGATGGTCGATGATTCAATCTCTCTTTGAGTCCCAATAAATCGCAGATGCGGAGAAAAAACGCGGGATCGCGGTCGCCGTTCCCGGCAATCTCCTGCGCAATAGCGATATTCGAGCGAGCATCGAGCGTGGGCAGCAAGTTGAACTTCTGAAAGACGAAGCCGATTTTGCGTTTGCGTATGCGGGTCCGCTCCGCATCGGAGAGCGTGGCGAAATCGTCGCCAGCCATGATTACTTTGCCGGAGTCGGCGCGCGTCAACCCACCCAGAAGGTAGAACAATGTGGACTTGCCGCTGCCCGAAGGCCCAACCACGGTGACAAATTCTCCTTTTTGCACGCTGAAGGAGACGCCACGGAGCGCGGGGACGGTAATTTTTCCCACGCGATAAGTTTTGTGCAGATCAATAGCTTCGATAAATCCGGCTTCAGTGGATGCGCCCATGCCAGCCTTGATCTTACATGATGGGATTTGGAGAATGGTGCGCGTAGAAGCGTGGCTTCAGGCTACTCCCTGTTGCCGAGGCAATTGAACCGAGCGCTGTTGCAGCCGCTTGGGGCCGCGCTTGCGGATAAGAAGCAGGCGAATTCGTTCCAGCAGATCAGCCGGGGCATACATGCCCCTGGCAAGAAATACATCTGCTTGTGATTCGTGGTCGTAGATGCGGGCCTTACTCGAAATCAGAATCGCAGGAACATGCGGCGACAGAGTCTTGATTGCGGAAATCAGTTGCGGACCATCGAGTCCCGGCATAGCCATATCAGTGACGACCAGATCGATGCCTCCCTGCTTGAAACGGTCCAGAGCGTCTTCGCCGCGAGCAAAGCTAGCTACGCGATAGCCGCGGGTCTCAAGCATGATTTTTCGATAGGAAAGGGACTGTTCGTTATCGTCAACACACAGAATTGTGCGCTTAGGTTTCATTCACCGTCCGTATCCGCTGCCGCCAGTATGCTGGCAACAATCGGAATTTTTCTCGTTCACGAAGATTAGAAGAGCGAAGTGATGCTAACGGCAATCGACCAGCACTGTAAAGTACCGCCGAAGCAAATGGCAGAGTTTGGCCATTGACTTTTTTTCAGTTTGCGAAAGGCGTGATTCTGCGCGTGCTTGTGCGCGCTCGGCTAAAAAAAAACTTTGCCACGCGAAATTTCAATCGAGTGTCCGCCGATGCGGACGTTAACTGCGCCGTTATCGCCGCGCAAGGCACGTGCAAAAATTCGACTGTCATCCTGAGCAAGCGTTTTTTGCGCAGCGAAGGATCTGGGCGAGCCGCGCGAAGCCGCGTTCGTTGCGGCGCAATAATCGCGCGTTTGGCTCGCTTCCTATCAAGTCTCACTTCTATCTGCCTACCCGCTTTTGTTGACTCAATAATGCCGCGTCCGTAAGATGAATCGACTAAAACCACCCACCTTCCGCATGATCGGCCAAACCATTTCGCACTACCGCATTGTCGAAAAACTTGGCGGTGGCGGCATGGGAGTCGTATACAAAGCCGAAGACACGCGGCTGCATCGTTTCGTTGCTCTCAAGTTTCTGCCCGAGGAAGTTGCCCGCGACCCGCAGTCGCTCGCCCGCTTTCAACGCGAGGCCCAGGCTGCATCTGCCTTGAACCACCCGAACATCTGCACGATTTACGATATCGGTGAGCAGGACGGCAAGGCCTTCATCGCCATGGAGTTTCTGGATGGCGTGACGCTGAAACACCGCATCGCCGGACGGCCGATGGAAATCGAAACCGTCCTGGCTCTGGCCATCGAAATTTCTGACGCCCTTGATGCCGCTCACAGCGAAGGCATTATTCATCGCGACATTAAGCCGGCAAATATTTTTGTCACCAAGCGCGGACACGGCAAGATTCTCGATTTCGGCCTCGCCAAACTTACACCGGCGACGGGAAAGGCAACCGCGGGAGAAATTGATGTAACCGCGGGCGTCAGCCTGGAATACCTCACCAGCCCAGGCACAGCCATTGGAACTGTGGCCTACATGTCGCCAGAGCAGGCGAAGGGCAAAGAACTCGATTTGCGCACCGACCTGTTTTCCTTCGGCGCAGTCTTATATGAGATGGTCACCGGCGCGGTTCCATTTCACGGGGACACGGCAGCCGTCATCTTTGACGCCATCCTTAATCGCACTCCGTTACCGCCGCTGCGCTTCAATCCCGATGTGCCGGCCCGGCTCGACGAGATCATCAACAAGGCCCTCGAGAAAGACCGGGACATGCGCTACCAGCACGCCTCTGACATTCGCAGCGACTTAAAGCGGCTGCAGCGGGACAGCGGTTCCGGCCGTCGATCCGCGGCCCAGACGCAGGAAAGCTCCGAAAGCATAGTTCAAAGCGTGGTCCAGCAAGGCGCAACATCTGGCCCGGTTCTATCATCCGGCCCGGGCTCGGCCAGCGCGCAGAACTCCGCGCCACAGGTCACGGCCAGCGGTTCCAGCGTGAGCGCCGTGGCGCGCGAACACAAATTTAGCCTCGCGGCGATCGTCGTGGTAGCCTTAGTCCTGCTCGCGGCTGGCGGCTTCGGTGTCTACTCCCTGCTCAGCCGTGGCGGCCCAACCCCATTTCAGAATTTCACCATCACGCAGATCACCAACACAGGCAAGGCGATACAGGCTGCCATCTCGCCCGATGGCAAGTACGTTTTGAATGTGCAGGACGATAATGGTCTGCAGAGCCTATGGCTGCGCAACGTGCCAACCGGCAGCGATACTCAGATCGTCCCGCCGGCAGCGGCGGTTTATCACTCCCTGACTTTCTCGCCAGATGGGAATTACGTTTACTTTCGTAAAGCCGGCATCGCCACGCAGAGCGAATGGGATCTTTACCGCACTCCGGTGCTCGGCGGCACGCCGCAGCTCATTCTCCGCGATCTCGACACCGGGATTACATTCTCGCCCGACGGCCATCGCATCGCCTACGCTCGCGCCAATGATCCCGAAGTAGGCAAGTATCGTCTGCTCACCGCCAATTCCGATGGCAGCGACGAAACCATCCTGCGAATCGCCGCCAATAGGCCGGGCACTCTCCCTCGCAGCATCGCCTGGTCGCCGGACGGCAAGAAGATTACTTACACCGTCTTCACCCTCGGTGACGTATTGGCCACCATCAAATCCTTTGATGTTGCCGGGAAGCAAGAGGAGCCTTTCGAGTCGTTCAAGAACGAACTTGTATTGGACGTCGCGTGGCTGCCCAGCGGTCAATGGCTTCTCACTAGGTACGACCAAAAGGGTCCGAGTTACCGGCGTTCGCAAATCGGCATGGTTTCTCACACCGGCGGGCAAATCCAGCCGGTCACCCGGGATACGAACGAGTATGACACGCTAACCCTGTCCGCCGACGGCAAGACCGCTGCCACCGTACAGGTAAGGACCGCATACAGCCTCAGCCTGCTTCCCGGCGCCGGAGCTCAAGGAAATACAATCGTTCCACCGGTACCCCAAGCCCAGGATGTGCAGTCCGTCGTCTGGACGGCGGATGGCAAGTTGCTTGTTTCCGACGGACAGAGCGTGCGACAAATGAATGCCGATGGCGGGCAGCAATCCACGATCATCGAGGATTCGAACTCCTGGATCGCGGATATGGCGCGCTGCGGCGATCGCTACATCGTTCTCGCATGGGCATTTCACGGGGGCACGAACCAGGTTCATCTCTGGCGAACCAACGCCGACGGCTCGAACCCGACACAACTCACCAACGGAGTTTTTGATCGATTTCCGGTTTGTTCGCCGGATGGGAAATGGGTCTACTACTCCGACCCCGCAGGCTCACACTTTTCCATGAGAGCGCCCCTTGAAGGCGGACAACCGGAGCCCGTGCCGGCGAGCGACGTTCACGACTCGTACGGATTTGGCGCGGGCGAAGCTATTTCGCCCGACGGAAAGCGGCTGATTTTTAATACGGATATAAGCGGCCCGAATAGTGTGGCCTTCAGCAAATTGGCCCTGGTAACCCTGGACTCAAGCTCGCAGTCCTCTCCCATCTTGTTCCAACCCGATCCCCGGATAGCTACAGGAGGCGGTTTTACCAACGCTATGGCCTGCACTCCCGATGGAAAATTCGTGGCCTACATCGTTCGCGATCAGGGCGTGGATAACATCTTTGTGCAACCACTCGACGGCTCGCCCGGACATCAAATCACGAAATTCACTTCTGAACACATCGCGGAATTTCAATGGTCGCCGGATGGTAAAACCCTCGCCGTCGCCCGCGCCCAAAATACATCCGATGTGGTCCTGCTCCGCGAAAAATGATGATTGTCGTCTAAAGAAAAACTTCGCCGCGCATAATTTCAATCGAATGCCCGCCGACGCGGACGTTAACCACGCGGTTATCGCTGCGCGAGGCGCGCACAAAAATTCTGCTGGGGCGCTTCATCTCCACGCCTTGCTCAATCAGCACACGCTCATCGGGTTGAGCCACGCCATGGGCCACCATCCAGGCCGCTGTGCAGCCCGCGGCTGAGCCTGTGGCTGGGTCTTCGCTGTTGTAGAACAACATTCGGGCGTGCAAACGGGCCTCGCGATCCACGGTTTCTCGGGAGACAAAATAAAAAAACTTCCCGCCGGTTTTGGCAAGATACTCCGTGGCTCGCCCCAAATTTATTTGTAAATCCTGGATCACGGCCAGCGACTTGAGCGGCGTCACCGTGTATGCCAGTCCCGTCGAAACAGTTTGAATCGGCAAGGAATCGTCGAAGTCCTGCACGCGCAGTCCGGTCGCTTCCGCAATTGCGCTCCGCTCGTGCTGTACGCCAAATACCGGATCGATCTGCGTCATCTCGCCAAATGGTGGACTTCCTGCGGCGTCTTCAAAGTTCACCGGAACTTTTCCGACGTTCAGCTCCAGCACAACTTCTTTAGCGCCGCTCTGGCCTCGTAAAGCAAATGCCGTGCCCAGTGTAGGATGTCCAGCGAACGGCAATTCTTCCTGCACCGTGAAGATGCGTACGCGAACGCCCCGCTCCCGCTCGGTGGCGGCATCGCGCGGCAGGATGAACGTCGTCTCCGAAAGGTTCATCTCCTTGGCCAGCGCCTGCATCTCGGCATCGGTCAGCCCGCGGCCGTCGTGAAATACAGCCAGCGAATTGCCCTCAAGCGCACGTGAGGCGAAAACGTCCCACTGTTCCATCTTCAGGCGGCGGGATGGTTGGCTCATTAATTTCCTCGTGGTATGACCGCTCTTACACGACCAGAGTTTCGCAGAACCTGAAGATGCTACCAGCCGTTCTGACGATGCAGAAAAACTGTCCAGTTTCGCTGCCGCGAAGCTGTCCTGCGGTTGACAGCGTGAGTACGGGCTTCTATTCTAACTACGTGTTTCGCCCCTCCAATGCCCGCGTCGCGTGCTGTTGTTGCATGTGTCGGCTGGCGTGTGGGTAGGGAGCGAACGAGAATTTCTTCCGAACCCACCCAGCCAAACGGGTGGGTTTCGTTTTCATCCGACCTTCACCCGATTTGAAAACTGGGCACTTTCATAATTCGAGTGATTGAATTCACAAGGAGAGCAAGATGAGCACCGATACTCTGACCGAAACCCCAAGAATTCCCCGCATCAATGACGTAGCCCCGGATTTCACCGCCGAAACCACGCAGGGTCCGATTCATTTTCACGAATGGATTGGCGACGGCTGGGCGATTTTGTTTTCTCATCCCAAGGATTTCACCCCCGTGTGCACCACCGAACTCGGCTACATGGCGCGCCTGCAGCCCGAATTCGCCAAGCGCAATACCAAGATTATCGGCCTGAGCGTGGACCCGGTGAGCAGCCACGGCAAGTGGGCTGCCGATATTGAGGAAACCCAAGGCGCCAAAGTGAACTATCCGATGATCGGCGACCCCGAGCTAAAAATCGCGAAGCTCTACGGCATGTTGCCGGCCGAGAGCGGCCACACCTCCGAGGGCCGCACCGCGGCGGACAATGCCACCGTGCGCACGGTATTTGTCGTCGGTCCGGATAAGAAAATCAAACTCCAGCTCAGTTATCCCATGAGCACTGGCCGCAACTTCGACGAAATTCTTCGCGTCGTCGATTCCATGCAACTCACGGCCAAGCATAAAGTCGCTACTCCGGTGAATTGGAAGCATGGCGACGAAGTGATCATTCTGCCTTCGGTCTCGAACGAGGAAGCGCAACAGAAATATCCGGGAGGCTGGAAGTCGCCCAAGCCGTATCTGCGCATCGTGCCTCAGCCGAAGTAGGCGGATTTTTTGGAAGCGCATGTGGTCCGGTGATCATCCCGGTCTTCAAAACCGGCGGGCGGCAGGTTTCCTGTCACCGGTGCGTTCGACTCGCACACGCTTCCGCCAAAGCCTCGCAACATTCGGGGCAGGGCTCTTAAGAAGTAGCGGAATATCGGCTCGCAAAGGCTGATGGGAAAGACTGACTATCAAAAGATTGACCATTTAAAGGCTGACTATGAAGATCGCAAACGACGTTACCCAACTGATCGGTCACACTCCACTGGTACGGCTTAATCGGGTCACGGAAGGCTGCGTGGCCGAAGTTGTTGCCAAGCTCGAGAGTCAGAATCCCGTGGGCAGTGTGAAAGACCGCATCGGCGTCAGCATGATCACCGAAGCGGAGCGCGCGGGCAAAATTCAGCCCGGCAAAACTGTGCTGATCGAGCCTACCAGCGGCAACACTGGCATCGGCCTGGCTTTCGTCGCAGCCGTCAAGGGCTACAAACTGATTCTCACGATGCCGGAAACCATGAGCCTGGAGCGCCGCGTTCTATTGCTCGCCTTCGGCGCGGAAATTGTTCTCACCCCCGGTCCTCGGGGAATGAAGGGAGCGATCCTCAAAGCGGAGGAGTTGCTGGCAAAAACTCCCAACAGTTACATGCTGCAGCAATTCGACAATCCGGCCAATCCCAAAATTCACTTCGAGACCACCGGCCCCGAAATCTGGAATGACACTGACGGACGAGTTGATTTTCTGGTTTCGGGCGTCGGCACCGGTGGGACCATCACCGGCGTCAGCGAATACATCAAGCCGAAGAAGCCATCGTTCAAAGCCATCGCCGTCGAGCCGGTGGAGAGTCCGGTGCTTTCCGGAGGAAAACCCGGGCCGCATAAAATCCAGGGAATCGGCGCCGGTTTTGTCCCCAGCATCCTACGCCGGGACTACATTGACGAAGTAATCACAGTCAGCAACGATGACGCGATTCGCATGGCGCGCCGCCTGCCTTTGGAAGAAGGCATCTTCGTGGGAATTTCCTCCGGCGCCGCAGTCTTCGCCGCTCTGCAAGTGGCGAAGCGCAAGGAGAATGCGGGAAAGCTGATCGTTGCGGTTCTGCCGTCTTTCGGAGAGCGCTACTTGAGCACCATTCTCTTCGAAGAACTTCGTAACCGGGCACAGCAGATTCCCACATCTACGCTTCCCGATTGATCGCTGCGCTGCGCAGTTCAGTTGATTGTCATCCTGAGCAAGCGTTCTTTTGCGCCGCGAAAGCCTGCCCTGAGAGAACGACAGCGACCGAAGGGGTGGAAATCCCTGTGGAAATCCGTCTCTTTCCCCGCCAATTTTCGGAACTCCCGCAAAACACACGGGTGTATGATGATTTTCCAGCCAAGAATCCAGCGCAGATAGGCGGACAGTTTGTTGTCGACCGCTAGAGTTCTGGCTGTCGTCATCTGCCTTCGGCATCAGGGAGAAAAATGAGAACGAACCGCGAGCTTCTGTTGTGCTTAGGTGTCTCAGTTTTCGGAATTCTTACGTTGTCTCCAGCTCTATTTGGTCAGGCTGCCCGAAGCCCAGAGGCAACCATCCCTGTGCCCACCGACTGGAGCCACCACAGCCTCATCTTCTCCAGACCGGCCACTACCGAGCAGGCCGAGCGCGTGCGGCAGGATCCACGCTACTGGCAGCAGCGCTATCGCTCGCAATTGCCGGCGATGGTGCCGGCCGCGCAAAGCCGCGATGCCCTGGCTTCGGAGCAGCGCACTCCCATACAGATCATGAAAGTTCCGCCCCCGAAAAAGAAGAAGGGCGACTGGGCGGAGAGCCTGGGTGCAGGTGGCAGCGTTGGCGCCGGGAATTATCCCGCGAAGGTCTCGTTTCTTGGCACCACCGCGAACTGTGGGACGGCCGCGCATCCTGATTTCGTTATCTACAGCACCGGCCTTGAAGGATCCCTCACGCAAGCCAGCATTGTGGCCTACGACAATCTTTACGCCGGCTGCGGCGGCACGGTGCCATCAAGCTATTGGGCCTATAACACCGGCGGGCAGATTCTGACTTCTCCCGTGTACTCGCTTGACGGCACCCAAGTAGCATTTGTACAAACCAACGCGGGCGACGAGGGAACTTTGGTTCTACTGAAATGGGCGCCTTCTGCGACTCAGAGCGTTGGTGCGCCGGACACGCTCATTCCCGTTCTCAATTCTGCGTATCCAAGTTGCTCGGCGCCCTGCATGACGGAGATCATTCTCTCTGACAGTTCGCTGGTCCCAACCAACGACACAACCTCATCAATATATGTCGACTACAGCGGCGACACGGGTTGGGTCGGCGGCGCGTCCGGCTGGCTTCACAAGATCACGCCGATGTTTAACGCGCAGCCGGCGGAAGTGCACGGTGGAGGGTTCCCGGTTCAGGTGAATGCCCATAGCATCGGTGGTCCGAACTCCCTTTCTAGCCCGGTTTATGATGGGACATCGGGGAACGTATTCGTTGGTGATTACGGCGGATACTTGTATCGTGTAACACCCGCGGCTGGGGTGACGATTTCTGGCCAGTTGGATTTTGGCACTGGAATCGTAGACAGTCCAGAGGTGGATTCCACCGCTGGATTGGTTTACATATTTGCGTCGAGTGACGGCTCTACATTGTGTACCGCTCAAACGACTGCCTGTGCCGCTGTTTACCAACTCAGCAGCAATTTCGGTGCTGGAGATTTTGGCACCGAGGTGATCGTCGGCGCCAGCGTTACCTACGGATTCGGAGCCACACCCAACCCCATGTACGATGGCGACTTTGACAGCACATATAAAAATTCGGGAGACGCGACCGGCAACCTTTATGTTTGCGGCAACACTGGAGGCCCTCCCATCCTGTATGAAGTCCCCATTTCGAATGGCAGCTTCGGCGCGGTAAATGCGGGGCCGGTTCTTTCCAACGCCAGTACGCCGTGTTCTCCTGTCACCGATATCTTGAATTCAAATGCCACAGGTGGTGCAACGGAGTGGATCTTTGAGAGCGCACAGGCGCAGGGCGTCTCGTCCGGTTGTGGCAACGGCGGGTGCATCTTCAATTTTAAGGACATACCCTGGAAGCCGTCGACCTCCTATACAGTGGGCCAGGAGGTTTTGGACAGCAACTTTCAGGTTCAGGTTGTGGTGCTTGCCTTCGGAGCGTCAGGCGCGACGGCTCCCAATTGGAGTACGACCG
Organism: uncultured Acidobacteriaceae bacterium; assembly: GCA_963838015.1. Taxonomy (GTDB): domain Bacteria; phylum Acidobacteriota; class Terriglobia; order Terriglobales; family Acidobacteriaceae; genus Sulfotelmatobacter. The sequence goes on from CAWIPG010000007.1 coordinate 386,912, forward strand.
TGGGTGCCATCACCTCGGACGGGTTAGTGGCTTGGCTTGATCAGGGAGTGCAGTCCGCTGTTACTCCGCCCGCGTGGGCAGCCACCCATTCATACAGCACCGATGCGAAGATCCTCGACAGCCACAACAACATTCAATTAGCAACGGTCGGCGGTACTTCAGGAGGCGCAAGCCCCATATTTAGTCAAACCGTAGGCGGGACGACAACCGACGGCACCGTAACGTGGACGAACCTGGGAGTGATCGCAACCGCCGCTCTGCCCGCTGCTGGCGGCACGAGCGGAATTATCATCGACAATACCGTTGGCTTGGGAACACTGGCGGGAACTTCTCAGATATACTTCTCGACTTTAAGCAACCAGACGACTTGTGGGACGGCTAGCAACGTAGGCTGCGCGGTGCAGGCGTCGCAGTCGGGGTTACAGTAGGCGGCAGTACAGTAAACGAGGAACGATCATTATGGACATAAAGAACTCATCCAGCGAAGAGCTGCAATCTGCGGCGACCAGTAAGAAGCCGTACCAGAAGCCAGGCTTTCGTTTCGAACAGGTTTTTGTGACCTCCGCGCTTTCCTGCGGGAAGGTTAACCCCACCGACAGCAACTGTAAGGGACTGCACGCAAGCGCATCATGAGGCAGGGGAGGGCGCTATGCCGGATTATGAAAGCGCCGTGAAGTGTGAACTTGCCGGTGAGGTTTTGCGCTCATTCGGCAGCCTCCGTTTCGCAGCCACCGGTTGGAGCATGCTTCCATCGGTTTGGCCGGGAGACACGCTGGTAGTGAACCGTATCACTCCGGATCAAGTCCACATCGGCGATGTGGTGCTTGTGGGGCGCGACGGCAGGCTGTGCGCTCATCGCGTGGTTAGCACGGTTGGCGATTCTCAGAATCCGCAATGGATTACCCAAGGAGACGCGCTACCTGCGCCGGATCGTCCCGTGACAAAGAATGAGTTGCTGGGAAAAGTCTCGTACGTGATCCGGGCAGGAAAGCTGATCGCAGTGCCCGCGGAATTGAATGGGGTCAAGCGCCTAACGGCGAATATTGTTCGCCGCTCTGTACCCGCGGCGCGCGCCCTCGTTTATCTTCACCGCATGATTCATATTCCAACGAAATCAGCTCCGGAGGAATCGCTTCCGTGCCCGGACTAGCCGTACAAGTCGAACGCTACAGCGTAGTGATTAACATTGGCGGTATTCCCGTCCGGTTGAACACTACCGACGCAGCTTTTCTGGAGCTGTTGGAGAAGCGCTATGCCGGTTTCGTCAGCGAAGAAGATTCCACTGAATACGATTTCGATGTGGACCTGACCCCTTCCCCCTCTACTTATGCCGACATGGGTCTTCGAGTCACTTACGGTGCAGGCCGCTGGTTGCTGCGGCGCGGCGATTTCCGCGCCGAGTGGGACACGGCGACGCGAAGCGGCAGTATTCACCAGATCGCAAGCCCGTACTCCATCGACGCCGTTCTACGCATCGTGCATACACTCGTGCTGGCCAAGCAAGGTGGCTTTCTGTTGCACTCCGCCAGCGCGATTCGCAACGGGAAGGCGTTTCTGTTTGCGGGAGTCTCGGGAGCCGGGAAGACGACGATTTCGCGCCTCGCCCCCGCCGATGCCACGCTGCTTACCGACGAGATCTCATACGTCCGCAAGCTGTCTAATGATGACGGTTACGTCGCATTCGGCACGCCCTTCACCGGAGAGTTGGCGAAGCTGGGCGAGAATGCATCCGCTCCGGTGGCTGCGCTGTATCTGTTGGCACAGGGACCGGAGAATCGCATCGATCCGGTGACTGTGGCAGATGCCGGGCGCGAGTTGCTGGCCAACATGCTCTTCTTCGCCGAAGATCAAGAAATGGTGCAGTGTGCGTTTCAAGCTGCGTGCGACTTCGTCCATCGCGTGCCGGTTCACCGGTTGACCTTTGTGCCGGATGCGCGCGTTTGGGAACTGATTGGGTAGTTGTTGGGGTGAATTATTAAGATGAATAAAAAACTCTACGTTGCTCGCAGTCCTCGAATCGCGGCCCGCATGCTAGGCGAAGAAATGCTGGTCATGTCCGGTCAGGGCTCGACACTCTTCACGCTGAATCCCACCGCGACCATTTTGTGGCAGTCCGCCGATGGCGCCACGCCGCTCGATGAAATCGTCGACAGCCGCATCTGCTCTAAATTCGAAGTGCAGCCTGAAGAAGCGCAGCGCGATGCCGAAACTCTGGCCCAGGATTTGGCCACGCATGGCATCCTCCTGATCTCCGAGCAGCCGATCCCAGCCCAATCGATCGCCAAGCCCGTCGCGCCAGTTCGCGAGCAACTGGCGCAGCAGCCGGTCCAGGAGAAGGTTAGACCATGAGCGTCCTCCTGCAGGAGATGAGTGAGCGGGCTCTGCGCCTCGGTGTTCCCTTCAGCGCGCAACTCGATCTCACTTACCGCTGCAACGAGCAGTGCATTCACTGCTATCTCGATCACGATGATCATGGCGAGATGACTACGGCTGAAATCAAGAACTTGCTGAAGGAGATGGCCGAAGCCGGCGTTTTCATCCTTACCTTCAGTGGCGGCGAAATTTTTCTGCGCAAGGATTTCTTCGAGATTCTCGAGTGCGCTCGCTCTCTCACCTTCTGCATCAAGCTCAAGACCAATGCCGTGTTGATTCGTGAAGCGCAGGCGGCGCGTCTCCGCGACCTGGGTGTGGAGTCGATCCAGATCAGCATCTATTCGCACCGGCCCGAGGTGCACGACGCAATCACTAAAATTCCGGGTTCGCTGCGGCGTTCGATCAATGCGATTCGTTTTTTAAAGTCGGAAGGCTTGAAGGTCATCATGGCCAATGTCCTGATGACGCAAAACATGCAGGACTATAACGGCGTGCGTACGCTCGCGGAAGAACTCGGCGCCGAATACACGTTGGATCCAACCATCACGCCGATGATGGATGGCGACCGTGGTGTGCTGGCTCTGAATGCGGGTGAGTCTGCTCTGCACAATCTGTTTCGAGAAGAAGCTTTCGTGGGCAATGCGGACGAATTCTGCGCGCCGCCGCCTCCGCCTGACGAAAACAGTCTCGCAGCTTTGCCCTGCAGCGCCGGTCACACTGCGTGCTACGTCTCCCCTTACGGTGAGTTCTATCCCTGCGTGCAGTTTCCCTTGTCCTGCGGAAACGTCCGGCAGCAGCGGTTCATCGATATTTGGCGCGACTCCGAGCAATTGAAGGAAGTGCGCTCGATCCGCTTGCGCGATCTTTCCGGCTGCTCCCAGTGCGCACACGGTTCCACTTGCACTCGCTGCCCGGGCTTGGCCTTCATGGAAGGAAACATGCGCGGTCCCTCCACTGCGGACTGCGAAAAATCCTTCGCCCGAACCGGCATTCCTTCGGTAAATCTGCTGGCACAGCAAGTGGCGCAGAAAGAAAAGAAATCAGCGCCCCGCCTGGTGCAAATCCAGAGCGTGCCCGCGATTACGGGCACCAGGCTTTCCAGCCTGGGCGTTCCTGCAAACGCAATGGCGTCCTAGCAGGCGCTTCATTCCTGCACCGCTCGTACAAGTCCCGTTCGTAATGCGGTTTCGCGATGCTTTGCGAATAACATTTCTGGAGCGGCCCGCGTTCTAACTTGCGAGCAGCGAAAGAAAGGCTTTGCGATGAGCCCGAGGGGCAAGCTCACTTTCATTTTGCTTTTAGCAGCGATGGCCTGTCTGCTGGCGGGAAATGTCTGCGGACAGGATGCGCCGTCCTTAGGCGATCTGGCACGCCAGCAGCGGCAGCAAAAAGAGCAATCAAAAACCACCCCCGGCAAGGATGCCAAGGCTCCCAAGGTCATCACGAACGAAGAGATTCCCGAGCAGGCCCAACTGCCGTCTGCATCTGCAATAAGAGGTCAGCAAAAGACCGACGCCGCGCCCGCCTCGTTCGCTGAGCCCAAGCTGCCCGCCGAACACTGGCGGTCGCAAATCCTAACGCAGAAGAATCAGATCGAAGCGCTGCAAAGAGAAGTGGATGAGATCAACGAATCCATTCGTTTTGCTCCCGCGAACTGCGCTGAAGGCTGCGTGGGATGGAACGAGCGGCAAAGGGAGAAGCAACAACGCGTCGAGCGCATGCAGCAACAACTGGAAGAACAGAAACAGCGCCTCGACGATATGCAGAGTGCGGCCCGCAGGCAGGGTTATGGCAGCTCGGTTTACGATCCGTAGACGCAGGACCGTTCAGAGGTAGATCGATATAGAAGATCAATGCCGCCACTTGTTGCGAAACAGTGGCGGCATTTTTTCGTCCCCAAAAAACCGAACCCGAAAATCGATCAGGAAACAGCAACGCATCTACGGAGTTTTGCTCTTTGCCGCGGTATAAGGATTCGCGTATTTCAGAACCGTGGAAAGGTCGATGCCGCGAATCGTGCCGACGGAATGATAGAGCAATCCCCAGGAGTCGATCGTGGAATTATCGGGAAAGATGCAGGCTTCCAGAACCAAGTCAACGCTATGTTTTGTCACCCATCCGCCCCCGGCAGCGGTCGCGCCACCAAACAGGTCCGTACCGCCCAGCTGCGTGCAATAGTATGAGGCCGGATTGCCGTTCCCCTGCCCGTTCCACGGCGTCTGGGAGTAATAGGCCAACGCCGCGAGCGAAGGCTTCGTGGCATAAAGCGTATCCATGGAAACGTGAATCCGCGAGCCGTCTGAGGCCGTATATTGACAGAAGTTCTGACTTCCGGAAAGTCGCAGCCAGCCGTCGAATGGACCGTTCGTATTGTAAAAGGGAACGCGGTTCTCCAGCGTGCCGCCTGTGGCAGTGCAATACGAAACAGCCGCTGAAGATATATCGCTTTTCGCCGTCGCCGTTTGTGCAGTGGCGTTGAATAACGTTCCGCTCAAAATCAGAACTGCCGCAATTCCAATCATCTCTCGAGTTCTTCGCATACCTGTCATCCCCCAAATCCTGTGATCGAACGATTTACGGAAGCGCGCAAGTCTACCACCCGGAGATGCTTTGCGAAAGGGATTTTTGCAGGGGAATACCTGCAGAAGCCTTACCCGACAGGCCGTTTGCTCGATATGAAAAACCTCGGGTCACTTTGATCAGCTCGACCAAAGCCAAGCGCCGAACTGTTTTCCATCTTTAAATTGTTTTCCTTCCCACGGCGAGTCGTGCGAAATTAGTGGGATGCCTCTGGTCGTCCGTCCATCACGCATTCATGCCGTGGGTGTCTTCACCACAACCGCGATTCGCAAAGGTGATCGAGTTGTCGAGTATTCCGGGCCGCGCCTCACTCCGGATGAGGCCGACCGAATGTACGAAGACGCGCCCCGCACTTATCTCTATGGCTTGGAAGATGGCAAGACCATCATTGATGGCGAAGGCATGGGCGCATACCTGAACCATTCCTGCGATCCCAACTGTGAGATCGATGAAGTCAAAAATCGCGTCTGGATTTTTGCGCTCCGAGATATTGCCGCTGGCGAGGAACTGCTTTGGGATTACAACCTCTACGATGACGATGATCCCGCGCCCTGCCACTGTGGCTCGCCTAAATGCCGCGGCACCATGTATTCCCGCGAGTGGATGGCTAAGCTGCGGCGCAAAGCGCAGAAGAAGAAGTCAGTACAGGGAAAGCCCACCAATAAATAGTGGCAGCTATATCTTTAGTCCACCCTATCGATTAATACGCAGCCCCCACCGGCTCACGCAGCGTGATCTTCTCGTCCTCTTCCTCATCCCGTATTGCGGTGTGAGTTTTCGCGACCAGCATATAAATGGACGGCACCACAAACAGCGTGAAGATCGTACCGATAATCATGCCGCTTACTAGCATGATTCCGATGCTGTTCCTTGCTCCAGCGCCGGGGCCCTTGGCCAGAACCAGCGGGAAGTGGCCGAAAACGGTAGCTGCAGTCGTCATCAGGATCGGACGCAGCCGGGTACTGGCCGCGCCGATGATGGCTTCCAGCTTGGTGCGCCCGCTTTCCTGCAAGTGGTTCGCGAATTCCACGATCAGAATTCCGTTCTTCGCGATCAGGCCGACGAGAGTGATCAGGCCGACCTGACTATAAATGTTGAGCGTGGTGAAGCCGAGGAACGAGAACATCAGCGCGCCCGAGATGGCCAGCGGAACCGAGCCGGCAAGAATGATGAAAGGATCGCGGAAGCTCTCGAACTGCGCCGCGAGCACGAGGTAGATCAGGATCGCCGACAGCAGGAACATGCCGAGAAACTTGCTGCCCTCGACTCGTAGCTGGCGCGACTCACCCGCGTAATCCACGGTGAATCCCTGCGGCAGGATTTGTTTGGCCTGATTTTCCAGGAACGTAAGCGCCTGATCGAGAGGAACATTCGGCGGAATTACGCCCTGAATGCGGACCGCGTTCAACTGCTGAAATTTATTCAGCGAGCGCGGCTCCGTCGTGGTCTTCAGCGTGGCAAATGTGGAAAGCGGCACAAGCTTGTCGGCCGATCCCTTCACATAAATCTGCGAAAGCTGATCTGCCGTCAGGCGTTCGGCACGCTGAACCTGCGGGATAACTTTGTAGCTGCGCCCTTGAATGCTGAACCGGTTGACGTAGTTTCCCGCCCAGCATGGTCGAGAGATCTGTCCCGGCCTGACTCAAATCCACGCCCTGCGAGCGCAGCTTGTCGCGGTCGAAAACCACTTCCGTTTGCGGCTGGTCGAACTTCACGTCCGTGTCGGCAAAGATGAACAGGCCGCTGGCCATGGCTTTCTGCGCGATTTTTTCCGCGAGCTGGCTGACTTGTTCGGGCTCAGCTGACGAAGCAATCACGAAATCCACGGGAAAGTTGCCGCCTCCGGGCAGAGGTGGCAGGGGTCAACGGAATCACGCGAATGCCGGCAATCTTCGACAGTTTCGCCGACGATTCGACCAGCAATTGCTGAGTGGTTTTTTTGCGCTCGCTCCACGGCTTGACCACCATTCCTCCGAAGCCGCCGCCCGGATTCGTGATCTGAAAGAGACTATCACTCTCGGGGAACGAATGGTATACGTCGTACACTTCATTGGCGAACAAGTTGGTCTGGTCGAGTGTGGCATTGGCCGAGGCCTGAATCACGCCGAACACAACTCCTTGGTCCTCTTGCGGGCGCGAGTTCGCGTTGCGAAAACATGTAGAACGGAATCATGAGCAGGGCAACAATCACCCACACCGTCAGCACGACCGGGCGATAATTCAAAGTGCCAGTCAGCAGCCGGGTATAGACAGCCGCGTACCCACTCGAAGCGACGATTCACAATGCCAGCAAATCCGCGGTCAGTATCGCCGGCGCGAAGCAACTTCGAGCCCATCATCGGGGACAAGGTCAGCGCCACAATACCGGAGACGGTGACTGCGCCCGCCAGCGTGAATGCGAATTCGCGGAAGAGCGATCCGGTCAGTCCTCCTTGAATACCGATCGGGGCGTAGACTGCGGCCAGTGTAATAGTCATGGCGATGATCGGCCCGACCAGTTCGCGTGCGGCATCTTCCGCTGCCCGGAACGGCGTTTTGCCCATCTGTAAGTGGCGTTCCACGTTTTCCACCATCACGATGGCGTCATCTACCACCAGTCCGACGGAGAGCACGATAGCCAGCAGCGTCAGAAGATTGATGGTGAAGCCGGCTACAAGCATCAGAAAGACTGCGCCGATCAGCGAAACCGGAATCGCAACAATCGGAATAAGCACCGAGCGGAACGAGCCCAGGAAAAGGAAGATGACAATGACGACAATGATCAGCGTTTCAGTCAGCGTGTGCAGAACTTCGTTGATTGCATCTTGAATGTACGCCGTCGAGTCATAGGGAATGCCCAACTTCATTCCCGCAGGCAACTGTTCCTGAATAGAGGGAAGAGTCTTGCGCACCTCTTTGATTACATCCAGCGAATTTGCCGTGGGAAGAACCCAGATTCCCATGAACGTGGCGGTTTCGCCGTTGAAGCGCACGTCCTGGTCATAATTTTCCGCGCCCAGTTGCACGTCGGCGATTTCGCCGAGCCGGACGACCACGCCATTTTCCTGCTTGATGACCATCTGCTTGAAGTCATCCGGCGTGCGTAGGTCCGTGTTCGCAATCAGGTTTACGGAAACCATCGAACCCTTGGTGCTGCCGAGCGCCGACAGGTAGTTGTTCTTCGACAGCGCGTCATGAACATCGGAGGGCGAGACGCCGCGTGCCGCCATCTGATCGGGCTTGAGCCAGATACGCATGGCGAAAGTCCGGTTGCCCAGGATGTCGGCGCGCTGCACTCCGCTGACTGCGCTCAGCTTAGGCTGCACCACGCGGGTGAGGTAGTCGGTGATCTGGTTTTCGTCGAGGTCTTTCGCCGAAAACCCGATATACATTGCGGCAAACTGCTGGTCCGCCGTTTGCAGATCGATCACCGGCACCTGCGCCTCGGGCGGCAAATCGTTTTTCACCGTCGCGACTTTGGCTTGAATCTGCGTGAGCGCCGCGTTCGTATCAAAGTTCAACTTCAGGTGAACGATAATCGTGCTCAGGCCTTGGGCGCTGGTCGACTCCATATAGTCGATGCCGTCGGCGCTGGCAATCACGCGCTCCAGCGGCGTGGTGATGTATCCACGCACCAGGTCGGCGTTCGCCCCGACGTATACCGTGGTGACCTGAACGAGAGAAATGTCACTGCGGGGATATTGCCGGACGCTGAGCGACCGGACAGCCTGGAGACCGGCGATCAGAATGACGAGATTTACCACCATCGCCAGAACCGGACGCCTGACAAATAGATCAGTGAACTTCATGCGCGCTCCTCGCTCGGCCTCTCGTTAAGCTCGAGCCTCTTCAACTTCTTTTTAGATCTCTTCTTTAGCTCTCTTCAGGTTTCGGATTGGGACTGTTCGACGGCTTCACCGCGTTATTCACCTCAACCGGCGCAGCGTTACGGAGACGGAAGACTCCGGCGCTGACCACTTCGTCACCAGGATTCAACCCGGAGGTGATTGCGACCTGATCGCCCTGGCTGCCCTCGATCTTGACGATCTGCTGGCGCACACCGCGATACGTCTTACCGCTCTTCGCATCCTTCATGTCGGCCACGACGTAGACAGAATCACCATAGGGCGCATAGTTGATAGCCGACGCCGGGCAAGGGAATCACGCTGCGCGGCTGGCCCAATGGCAACTCGACTTGCACATACATGCCGGGACGCAGCTTCCCGCCCGGATTCTGCAGCGTGGCCTGAATCTGAATGTTGCGGGTCTGCTCGTTGATGATCGAATCCAACGCGGTAATTTTGCCGTTGAAGGCTACGCCAGGAAGATCGCTGTCAGTAACCCGCAAGGCGCGGCCAATTTTCATCTTCGGAGTGTCCTGCTGCGGCACGCCGAAGTTCACATAAATAGGATTCAGCGCCTGCAGCGAAACGATAGCTTGTCCGGCCGCCAGATATTGCCCCAGGCTGATCTGGCGAATCCCGAGAATTCCCGAGAACGGAGCATGGATCGTTTTCCGCGCGATGGCAGCCTTGATATCGCCAACCTGCGCCTCCGTAGCCTTCTGCTGCGCAGCGGCATTGTCGTATTCCGACTTGGAAATGACGCCCGCCTTCACCAGTTCTTCCGAGCGCCCATATTGAATGCGAGCCAAGTCGCGCTGGGCTTCAAGATTGGCCAGTTGTGCTCTTTCCTGGCGCGTGTCGAGCTCAACCAGAATGTCTCCCTCATGAATCGACTCGCCGGATTCGAAGTGAATCTTATCGACGGTCCCAGGCAGGTCCGCGCTCACCGTAACCCCCTGAATCGCGGCCGCCGTGCCAATTACCGACAAGGTGGAAGGCCACGTCACACTCTTGGCAACTACGGTGGTGACGGCGGTGGGCGGCATCTGGAAGCTGGCACCCATCGCGATGGCCGTCTCAACCTGGCGGTATTTCAGAAAACCGAGGCCGCCAATCAGTGCCGCCATCAGCACCAGCATGATAATCATTCGTTTCGCCATATATTCTCCGACAGAAAACAAAATAGCAGGTATTCGTAGGGGTTACAAAGCAGCGTGGAGCCCCATGTAAATGATCTAAATATGGATTTGCCAAATTGACGAAAGGATTCAAAGTCATCGTGCTGTTTGTTCGATTTTTGTTTGAGCGAGAGCCCGCTACCAATCCGCCCTGCCGTATTTCTCTAATCTTTACCCAATTTGGCTTCTAGTAACCTATTCCACAACGCTGTCATCGGGAGCGAAGCAGTTTTTCAGGCGTAGCGAAGGATCTCCCGCTCAACCGGCCTATTGCGTAAGCCAAACTTCAGCCCGATTTCGCTCTTCTTGAGGTTAGACGAACGGCAACCCCGGAAGTCGACAAGTGGCTCGATATTTGTTTTGTTAAGGATGGGCCGAAGCTTTTACGAGGTCTGCTAGATTATTCAATATGCCTCCGGCGCCAACCCAGCTCACCCGTAACTTTGCCAGCGACAACAATGCTGGTATACATCCCGAAATTCTCGAAGCTATCGCCCGTGCCAATCAAGGCCACGTAATCGCCTATGGTGACGACCCTTACACGCGTTCGGCCGTCAAGAAGTTCGAGGAGCATTTCGGACCAGACATAGCAGTTTTTTTCACTTTCAATGGCACCGGCGCGAACGTCCTTGGTCTGCAAGCCCTAACCCAGTCTTTTCACTCCATAATGTGCAGCGACTATGCCCACATCTATGTAGATGAGTGCGGCGCGCCGGAGAAACATATCGGCTGCAAGCTGCTTCCACTTCCGCAACAGGACGGCAAGATTACCCTCGAATCTGTCCGCCACGCCTACCATGGCATCGGCGATCAGCACCACTCCCAGCCCCGCGTCATCTCGATCACGCAATCCACCGAGATGGGAACGGTTTACCAGCCGGAGGAAATTAAGGCGCTCGCCCATTTTGCCCACGAACATGGCATGTTCCTGCACATGGATGGCGCTCGCATCGCTAACGCCGCCGCCTCGCTCGGCCAAACCCTCCGCCAAGCTACCCGCGATCTAGGCGTGGACGTGCTTACTTTCGGAGGCACCAAGAATGGAATCATGGGTGGCGAGGCGGTCGTATTCTTCCAGCCCCAACTGAGCCAGGACTTCCTCTTTCTGCGCAAGCAAAACATGCAGCTCGCGTCGAAGATGCGCTTCATCGCTGCTCAATTCGAAGCGCTGCTTACCAACGATCTCTGGCATCGAAGTGCCGAGCACGCCAACCGCATGGCCCGCCTGCTGGAAGAGGAAATCAGCCGCATTCCGCAAGTCAAAATTGTCTGGAAGGTGGAAGCTAATGGCGTCTTTACCCAGCTCCCGCGCCACTCCATCGAGAAGATCAAGCAACATTATTACTTCTATATGTGGGTTGAGGAGGAATCGATCGTGCGCTGGATGTGCTCGTTCGATACCACCGAAGACGACATCCGCACCTTCATAAAGGTGATGGCAGAAGCGGTAAAGGGGTGACGGAAGGTGCTCAGACGCGCTCTTAATGGTTGCTTTTTGCCCGGCCTTTGACTAAATTTACCGTTCCCTCACTTCGTGCGCGTTTAAGGTTAACCGCTCGCTCCCAGGAGTTACGATGAACCGGAAGTGGTTCAGCATTGCCGCACTGATCACCGTCGCGATTTCGCTGCTCAGTGTTTCCAGTTGCGGCCATGATCAGAAATTGGTGTCGATCCAAGTGATGCCCAACCCGGTTGTGTTTGAAGGCGTTGGAGCGAAGATCCAGTTCACGGCGCTGGGTACTTACATTCATCCGCCAGAGACGAAAGATATTACCAATCAAGTGCAATGGCGCATCGACGTAAGTTACCTCGCAACCATAAATTCGTCAGGCGTAGCAATTGCAACGAGCGTCTGCGGCGCAGGAAACGTCATAGCCAGTGTTTACAGTGACCCCAGCAATCCATCGGGCGGATCGGTAATTTTCGGTTCTGCGGCTATTTCTGGAATTGAGCAGGGCACCTCGCAGTGCCAATAGCCTGGCAGCATTTTCTCACTCCGTTTCTTCCAGCAGCCTGCCCAACGTGGGTTTGTGCTTAGCCGGATTCTTCTTCTTATGTGGAACGACCTTCCCGGTCGGCGGCGCGCCCATGCGCTCTCGCGCCAGTTCCTTCACTGCCTGTACCGCGCGAAACTTTTTCACCTTTTTCTTACGCGCCATTTTTCTGAGTACCCCGACACTCATGTTGCCATAGCTTTGTCCCCTGCAAAACTGTAATAATCATGGTTCGTGGTTGAATCCGGGTCGCGCCTGCAAGGTTGTGCCCGGCTAACGACCAAGGACCAACGACCAGCGACTGACGACCTATGGAAGAGCGTGATTTTTTCGACGAACGCACAGAAAAGAAACCAGCAACCTTAAATTGTCCCCACTGCCACCAGCCCGCCGAGTACGAGGTCACCTGGGTGGTGCGCACCAAGAAGCGCCAGCTTGCCTGCCGCGCCGACGACCGCGACCGCGCCCGCTTCGCCAAAGCCCGCTCCTACATGCTGCGCAAAGACGACCTGATGGCCTGCAAGAATATGCGCTGCCGCAAACGGTTTGAGATTTCGGGGGTGCAGTCGGTCGTATTCACCGAATAATTTTAAGCATCCGCTGTCAGCGGTTGACGGTGCAATTTGCACCATCACATCATGATTGTCATCCTGAGCGGAGCCGTTTCTCAGGCGTAGCGAAGGATCTCCCGCTTAACCGGCCCGACGCGTAAGCCGAATATCCACTAGCCAGTTGGCCAAGTGCTAATTGCCAACCGCTCATTTATACTGACCAGTTTGCCGTAACCTTTGGAAGCCACAAAGGTAAGGAGTTATGTTTTGAAAATCCTGGTTTGCATGAAGCAGGTGCCGCAGAAAGACGCGCCGCTCAAGCTCAACGAAAGCGCCGCCTGGATCCGCGAAGACGTCTCCTATGAAGTGAACGAGCCCGACGCTTACGCGCTGGAGGAGGCTTTGCGCCAGAAAGAGAAGCACGGCGGCGAAGTAGTGGTCATCACCTCCGGCCCGCCCCGTGCCCAGCAGGTGCTGCGCGAAGCTCTTGCCAAAGGTGCCGACCGCGCGATTCACCTCGAAGACAATGTCTTCGTTGGACTCGACGCCTTCAATACGGCGAAAGCCTTCGCCGCAGCCATCAAAGACGAAACCTTCGACTTAATCTTCACCGGCCTGCAATCCGACGATTACGGGTACGCGCAAACCGGCGTCATTCTTGCCGAACTCTTGGGCTGGCCTCACGCTACCATCATCATGCAGATCGAAAAAAATGATTCCGGCATCCGCGTAAAGCGCGAACTCGAAGCGGGATTTTTCCAGTTCGTCGATATGCCGCTGCCCGCCGTCCTCACGATTCAGTCCGGCATCAACAAGCTGCGCTACGCCACTCTAATCGGCATTAAGCAGGCAAAAAATAAGCCGCTGCGAAAAGTGGCGCTGGCTGAAGTGCAGTCGGCCATCGGCGAAAACCTGCAGAAAATCGAGCGCCTCTACGTGCCGCAGAAAACAAAGAAGACCGAGCACATCGAAGGATCGCCAGCCGAGATTGCGAAAAAGCTAGTGGATAAACTGCGCAACGAATTGCGCGTACTGTAAATGATCGTGTGGGGACAGCCGCCCTCGGCTGTCCTCCGGGCGAAGCCCGGAATTATTTTCACCTGAGGATTTACTGACGTGACGTTTCCCACCCAATCGCCGCCTTCACAAACTTGGAGTGCGGCCAGCTATGCGGCCAACGCTCACTTCGTGCCGGCGCTTGGGCAGCCTGTGTTGGATTTGCTCCAGCCGCAGCCCGGCGAGCGCATCCTCGATCTAGGTTGCGGAGATGGAATCCTCACGGAAAAACTGGTCGCACTCGGCGCCAAAGTGATCGGCATCGACAGTTCTGCAGACATGATCGGAGCCGCATGCGGACGCGGGATCGATGCGAGAATGATGGACGTCAGATCGCTGACGTTTGAGAACGAATTCGACGCGGTCTTTTCCAATGCCGCGCTGCACTGGGTGAAGGACACTCCGGACGCGCCGATCACCGGCGCATTCCGCGCTCTCGTTCCCGGAGGAAGGTTCGTTGGGGAAATGGGTGGGCACGGCTGCGTAGCCGCAATTACCGTTGCGTTGATGGTTGCACTTGAGCGCCGGGGTATCCCGGATGCCCCTTCGTGGATTCCGTGGTACTTCCCGACGGTCGACGAATATGAAACGCGTCTGCGGCGGGCCGGGTTTGTGCCGCAGAGTGTGCAATTGATCCCTCGTCCCACGCCGCTGCCAACCGGAATGCGCGGATGGTTAGAGACATTCGCCAACCCGTTTTGCGCCGCTCTCGCGCAGAATGAGCGCGACGACTTTCTCAACGAAGTTACGTCTTTGCTGAAACCTGTTCTGTGCGATTCTCAAGGGCGCTGGACTGCGGACTATATGCGCCTTCGCTTTGCGGCGATCAAGACCTGAGCCGCGGAATGGATCTCGTCGCAAGGACGACACCAGAAATTGCAGCTCTTAAAGGATCAAATGTCTGACACAATCCTCGTAGTCGTTGAACAACGCGAAGGCAAACTAAACCGCGTCTCTTGGGAGACCATAACCGCCGGCCAAGCCATCTCTGCCGCCACCGGTTGGCCTCTCGAAGCCGCAGTTGTCGCGGGCAGCGCCTCGGCCCTCGCTGCCGAAGTCGCCGCGAAAAAAGTGGCCAAGGTCTACGCCGTCGAGTCGCCGAAGCTCGATCCTTACACACCCGACGCCTTCGCCGCCGCGCTGAAACAACTACTCTCGACGAAGGAACCGAAACTCGTGCTCATGCCGCACACCTACCAGGTACGCGACTTCGTCCCCAAGCTCGCCACTGCCATGGGACGCACCGTCATCAGCGATTGCATCGGCTTCAAACACGAAAACGGCAAACTGATTTTCACCCGCCAGATGTTCCAGGGCAAATTCGCCGCCGATGTCAGCTTCAATTCCGATGCCCCATGGTTCGCCACTTTCCAGAACGGAGCGTTTCGTGGCGACAAAGCTGAAGCCGGCTCGAGCGCAGCTCCAGTCGAAACCGTAAATGTAGATATCGCCGACGGTGTCGTCCGCAACAAGCCGCAGGAAGTGTTCAAAGAAGCCAAGCAGGCCGTCGATCTGACGCAAGCCGAAATCATCGTCTCAGTCGGTCGCGGCATCAAGGAACAGAAAAATATTGAAATCGCCAAACAACTCGCCGAAGCTCTCGGCGGAGATCTCGCCGCCTCGCGCCCCATCTGTGACAACGGCTGGCTCCCCATGGACCGCCAGATCGGATCGTCCGGCCAGACGGTCGCACCCAAGCTCTATCTAGCGCTCGGCATCAGTGGTGCGATTCAGCACATCGTCGGCATGAAAGGCTCGCGCACCATCATCGCAGTAAATAAAGATTCCGAAGCGCCGATCTTCGAAATCGCCGATTACGCAATCGTAGGCAATTTGTTTGACATCGTGCCGCCGTTGACTGAGGAAGTGAAGAAAGCAAAAGCGGGGAGCTAGAAGCTAGTTGAGGAGTAAATCGCCTGGATGCACATTTTACAATATTTCCATGGACCTAACTCTTACCGCGGTATTTGAGAAAGTTTCCGAATCCGATGGCGGAGGATATGTCGCCTATTCCGTGGAACTGCCGGATGCGATTTCCGAAGGGGACACATTGGAGGAAACTCGCGAGAATCTCTGCGATGCAATCGGCATATTGCTTGAAACTGTGTGCCTGTGAGGGGATATCCTTTGCTGACGCTTCTTATACCGACCGTGGTTGCGATTGTCTCGTGGTTCGTGGGCAGTTGGCTTTCGGTAAGGCGTGACCGGGCGAACAAGCGAAGGGATCTGAGGGTACACTACTTGATAGAGGCTTACAGACGCTTGCAGAATGCCGGACATCGGCCACCTGTTCCGCCATACTCTTCGGATGTGGAATCTGCGATTGCTGATATCCAACTGTTCGGTACTAGAGATCAGGCAATTGCAGCTAAGAAGCTTGCGACGGACTTGGAGGAACAAGGCAGCGCGTCGCTGGATGACTTGCTGTTGAGTCTTCGTAGTGAGCTAAGAAGAGAATTGCGTTTAGAAGAGATTGCAGGCGGCATTACCCATCTTCGCTATCCAGAGAAAAGCGCAAAGGACGATCCACGTTCAACCATGTGAACCCGTGGCAAAGAAGTTTTTCGGCTAAGTGCAAACGACCAACTGCTAAATGTTGATCTTCCGCAAACCCATCGAAGGTATCGAACGCCCGCAAATGCCCGCCGACGTAGTTATCGTCGGCGGAGGCCCGGCAGGCATGGCATGCGCGCTGCGCCTGTCGCAGTTAATCGATCAGCACAACTCTACGCATCCCGATTCCCAGCTCAGCAAAGAAAATATCTACGTCCTCGAAAAAGCCCGCGAGGTCGGCCAGCACTGCCTCTCCGGCGCGTTGCTCGATCCCCGCTCCATGCGCGAACTTCTCCCCGGATTCGAGAAAGAAGCCCCGCTCGACGCCGAAGTGGTCAAAGAAGCCGTTTACTTCTTAACCGAGAAGGGCAAATTCAAGCTTCCTATTACGCCGCCTCCGCTGCGCGACCACGGCAACTATGTGATCTCGCTGAATCGCTTCGTCAAGTGGCTGGGCAGCAAAGTGGAAGAGACGGGCATCACCATCTTCACCGGCTTCGCCGGCTCCGAGCTTTTATTCGACGGAACTCGCGTCACCGGCGTTCGCACCGACGACAAAGGCGTCGACAAAGAAGGACATCAGAAATCCAACTTCGAGCCCGGCTACGACCTCAATGCGAAAGTCGTAATCCTCGCCGAAGGCCCGCGCGGGTCTTTAACTAAACAGCTAATCCAGAAATTTGATCTCACTAAAAATTCCAACCCGCAAACCTACGGCGTCGGCGTGAAAGAACTCTGGGAAGTTCCATCCAGACGCATCGCCAAAGGCGAAGTCATCTACACCATGGGATGGCCGCTCACCACAAAAGAATACGGCGGTGCCTGGATTTACGGCGGCAAAGACAATGTAGTCTCGCTCGGCTTCGTCACTGGACTCGACTATCCCGACCCGCGCCTCGACCCGCAGCGCGTGCTCCAGGATTTCAAACAACATCCCTTCGTCGCCAAACTTCTCGAGGGCGGCAAGATGATTCGCTACGGTGCAAAGTCGCTGCCTTACGGCGGCTGGTGGGCCATTCCGCCGGTCGCCGGTGACGGATGGATGATCGTCGGCGACTCTGCCGGATTCCTGAATTCTGCCCGCCTCAAGGGAATTCATCTCGCCATCAAGAGCGGCATGCTCGCTGCCGAAACCGCATTCGAAGCCCTAACTAAAGACGATTCATCAGCCGCCGTATTAGGTTCGTATCAGAAGAAAGTCGAATCCAGCTGGATCAAGGATGAACTCTGGAAAGTCCGCAACATGCACCAGGGCTTCGAGCACGGATTCTACGCCGGCATGTTCCACACTGCCCTGCAAATGGTCACCGGCGGACGCGGCCTGCACAACCGTTATCCAGCAAAGGCCGGCTACGAGCACATGCGCAAACTCCCCGACTTGCCCGCCGACGGCGGCAACGAAGCTCACCTGCTCGGCCCCGCCAAAGGCGACGGCAAACTTACTTTCGATAAACTTACCGACCTCTACCACTCCGGCACCAAACACGAAGAAGACCAGCCCGCGCACCTGGTCATCGACGACACCAACATCTGCAACACACGCTGCGTAATAGAATTCGGCAGCCCCTGTCAGAATTTCTGTCCGGCGAACGTCTACGAAATGGTCGATGACGCCAGCCAGCCCAACGGCAAACGCATCAGCCTGAACCCGTCGAACTGCGTCCACTGCAAAACCTGCGACATCGCCGACCCATACCAGATCATCACCTGGGTTCCACCAGAAGGTGGTGGTGGACCGAATTACGATGGTATGTAAGCGGTCTTTGCGCTTTTAGCGAAACCTTAATATCGATGTGGGCTATTGTCGTTCGCCAAGTATGGACGCGATTGCTCGGGGATTCCGGCGACCGTGCAGCACAGCGAGGACAAGAAGCGGACTTTCATCGGGTGCGTATGCGATCAGGTACTCTCGCACCGTTTGAAAGCGCAGAGGGCGAGTCGTGAGGTCGGGCCGCTTGTGGCCCTGATGGGGAAATGCCGTAAGCTCGCCGATAGAGTCGTATATCTCTTCACGGATGCGATCCGCGGCATCAATGTTATCGGATGCGATGTATTCCCATATCTCATCAAGATCGGTGTATGCCTCCGGATGGAGGACGAACCTCTTCATCGATCCTGATTGCGGCGAAGTTCGCTTTTACGGCGCAGATTGGCAAAAGCTTCTTCACCGTCAATCGGCTTGACGCGTCCGCTCTTGATATCGTCGTAGCGACTATCGAGCATTTCCCGCGTCTGGGCGAGATCTTGCAAATATCCAGCCATCGCATCTTCGACCAGTTCGTCGGGAGCGCGTCCGGTTCTTGCAGCGAGTTCCTGAAGGCGGGATTCGGTTTCGGGGCGGAGATGGACTTCCATAATCGTAAGTTTACAAGGTAAGTTTACAAGGAGCTATGCTAATGTTTGAGATGAAGATTCGGAATGTTGGTGGACCCTAATGCCGGCTTTCTGTTCAAGGTAGCTGTACCAGGCTTGCTGCAAGTCTCTCTGGAAATCCACCATGGGTTGCACGTCTTCCGTCGGAGCTTGTTTCATCTGAAGGTTTGCCCAAAAATACATTCCCTCGTCACGGCTTTTCACGTCCTTGATTGAAAAACATACAGCTCCGTTGATGTGCGGATAACGAAGATCCCCCGCCGGAGTGCGCTTTCTGAGAATCTCTGCGATCAATCGTCGGTGGCTGTCAGGATGGTCGTAATAGGGATTTCCTTCGTTCGCAATGATGAGTATGCCCTTAGCCGACGGTAAGTTCATTCGGCTTTTCGTATCGCGAATCTGCCTATTCGCGTCGCGAATCAGAGGTTCGGTTGATCCTTTCAGCAACCTGAGCCAAAAGTCTTGGATTTCTCTTGGCATGTCTTTGAAAGCTATGAAGTGTTGATTGCCTTCAACAATTCTTGGAGGGATTTGCCCATTCGCCCTTACCCACGATAGAACCTTCGGAGTCAGCTTTCGGCTTATTTCATTGGTTTGGTCGACAGTGAGCGACTTCAATTCAGCAATTAGGTTGTATCTTCGGAAAAAATAGTCCGCGCTGGACCCGTTGGGGGCCTCCGGCAAAACCTCTCCACCAAAATCAAGGACGAAGTCCCGAAAGATCGCTTCAAATGGATTTTGTTTACTTACCCTCATTAGCACAAATTATAGCGATTGTTGATATTCAGTCTCGCGGTTTTTCTCGCGCCTGTTGGGTTATCCTGTCTTCTTGAGGCAAAGATGCAACTCAGGCCGTCTCGCGGGTTTTGTGCAGTTGGTATTATTCCTAGTCCTTTCCTTCTCGGCGCTTGCTCAGCAGTCCCCGCCCGTCATCCCCACCACCGGCTACCCCGGCCTCGATCAATACCGCGCCTCACGCCTAGCTATCTACACCGACGATTTCGGGGAGCTGAAACGCCACCGCGAAGCCAATGCCGCGCTCGCTTCGCAAGCAGCATCCGAAAATCGAGTGATTTTCATCGGTGACTCCATCACCGACTACTGGAAGTTCGCCGACTATTTTCCGCGCAAGCCTTACATCAATCGCGGCATCGACGGGCAGACCACGGCGCAAATGCTGGTGCGCTTTCGTCAGGACGTTATTGATCTGCATCCCAAGGTGCTCGTAGTGTTGGCTGGCACGAACGATGTTGCCGGAGTTACTGGGCGCACGCGCAATGAAGATATCGAGGCTAACTACGCATCCATGGCCGAGTTGGCGAGAGCGCACAAGATTCACATAGTCTTTTCGTCTCTGCTTCCGGTCTACAACTACACGGAAGATTCAAAGGAGTCTTTCGCCCTGCGTCCGGCGGGAAAAATCCTCGCGCTAAATCGTTGGCTTAAGGATTACTGCTCGAAGAACAGCTCCGTGTATCTCGATTATTTTTCGGCGCTGGTCGATGACCGTGGCATGATGAAGCGCGATTTATCGGATGACGGCCTGCATCCGAATCCAGCGGGATACAAACTCATGGCTCCGCTGGCGGAGAAGGCGATTGCGCAAGCTCTCGCGAGCCAACAATAATCGCCTTGCTAAGATAGATCTCATTTCGACCTCCGGAGATAATTGCATGAAGTCACCACGCGGCCTGTCGGTCCTTGCGCTGATCATTTTTCTTGCTGCTCATACTTTCGCGCAACAAACTGCACAGCCCGCGCAACCGGCGCCACCGCCAATCCCCTCCACAGGCTTCGCCGGACTCGACCAATACCGCGCCCGCCGCATCGCAGTCTTCTTTGACGACTTCGGCCAGCTCGGCCGCTACCGCGACGCCAATGCCGCGCTCAAGCCGCCCGCGCCCGGCGAGAACCGTGTTGTCTTCTTCGGCGATTCCATCACCGACATCTGGCGCCTAGACGAATATTTTCCTGGCAAGCCCTACCTTAACCGCGGCATCGGCGGCCAGACCACGCCGCAGATGTTGATCCGTTTCCGCCAGGATGTGATCGAACTTCATCCCGAAGCCGTTCTTATTCTCGCCGGAACCAATGACATCGCCTGCAATACCGGCCCTATGCGCCTCGAAGATATCGAGTCCGACTACGCTTCATTGGCTGAGCTGGCGCGCGCGCACGACGTCAAAGTGATCTTCGCGTCGGTGCTCCCGGTTCACAACTACACGGAGAAGTCGAAAGATTTCTTCGCCCAACGCTCGCCGGAGAAAATTCTCGAACTCAATCGCTGGCTGCAAAACTATTGTTCGTCTTCGACCAGTGGGACGAAGAATTGTTATTATCTCGACTACTTCAGCGCCTTGGTCGACGATAAGGGCCTCATGAAAAAAGATCTCGCCGACGACGGCCTGCACCCCAACGCTGCTGGATTCAAGATCATGGCACCGCTGGCGGAGGCGGCGATTGAGAAGACGCTGAAATAAGCTGCCAGCCGTCAGCTTTCAGGACAGGAAAATCAGGCCTCCACCCACTACAATGAGGAGACGGCTGCCAGTTTTCGTTTTCAAGCTGAGAGTTGACAGCCGATAGCTGATATCTGTGCCCCTCACCGACAAATTCGGCCGCGCCATCACTGATCTGCGGATTTCCATCACGGACCGCTGCAACTACAAGTGCGTTTACTGCCGCACCGGCAACGAAGGCGCGCTTTACGGCGACCTGCCATTTGACGATTATTTGCGCATGGCGCGCGTGTTGGTTGGCATGGGCGTAACGAAGATTCGTCTCACCGGTGGCGAGCCGTTGCTGCGCAAAGGGGTTGTCGAGTTTGTGCGCGACCTTTCCCAGCTTCGCACGCCGAACGGCAACAACGGCGGCGAGCCGCTCGACATCGCGCTTACGACCAACGGCCACCTGCTCGCCGATCTGGCGCAGCCGCTGAAGGCCGCCGGCCTGAACCGCGTCACCGTTTCCATGGACGCCGTCGATCCCGATCGCTTTACCCGCATCACCCGCGTGCTCGGCGGATACGATCACGTCCTCGCCGGCATTCGCGCCGCCCGCCGTGCCGGACTGTGGCCGCTGAAAGTAAATTGCGTGCTGATGCGCGGCTTCAACGAAGATCAAATCATTCCTTTCGGCATGTTCGCGCGCGAAGAAGGCGTCACCGTGCGCTTCATCGAATTCATGCCGCTCGAAGAAGACCGCACGTGGACGCCCACAACCGTAGTCACGCTCGATGAAATTCTGACGCGCATGGCCGAGTACCGCCCGCTGGTCGAAATCCCGCACGCGCGTTCCGAGACTGCCCGCCGCTACCGCTTCGACGACGGCGTCGGCGAAATCGGCATCATTGCCCCCGTCTCACATCCCTTCTGCGGACACTGCAGCCGCATCCGCATCACCAGCGACGGCAAAATCCGCACCTGCCTGTTCTCGGTCTGGGACCACGATCTGCACGCCCAGATGCAACGCGGCGCCAGCGACGAAGAGCTGGAAGATTTCATCCGCGGCGTAATCCAGAAAAAAGAAGAACGCCACCACATCGGCGAGCCAGATTTTGTGCCCGCGTCGCGGACGATGGTTCACATTGGCGGATAGCAATAACCAACAAAATCCAACGGAGCCTAAAAGTCGCGTGTCTGCCAAACCGGATTACGGAGTCGATGCTCCCGGAGTCATTCGCAATTTATTTCTTGCCGCAGCCGGCGGGGTTTTACTAGTTCTTTTCGCGCCGCGCGTCCTGCATCTTGGCTCGGCCGATATCGGCCTTCATCCCACCGGCTGGGGCCTTGCTATCGGTTGTGGCGCCGGCGGATTGCTCATGCTGATCTATGCCAAGTTCGGCAAGTTCCGGCATCGCGATCGGATGTTAAAACTCCGCAACTGGCACGGCGATGAGCAGGTATTGGATGTGGGAACGGGCCGCGGCCTGTTGCTGGTGGGCGCTGCCCGTAAGCTGACGACAGGACACGCGACCGGAATCGATATCTGGAACAAAGAAGATCTAAGCGGCAACGCCCTCGATCGAACGGAGCAGAACCTGGCGATTGAGGGAGTCACGGGAAAATGTTCTCTCGCAAGCGAAGGCGCGCAGAAGATGAGTTTTCCCGACAACAGTTTTGATGTGATTTTGTCGAATCTGTGCCTGCACAATATTTATGACAAACCAACCCGGCTCAAGGCGTGCGACGAAATCGCGCGCGTTCTCAAGCCAGGAGGGGTCGCGATTATTTCCGATTTCAAGCACACGCGCGAATATGCGGAGGCCCTGCGTAAAGTCGGTCTGCGTGTGGAGCGCAAGACGCCAAATTTCTTGACGACTTATCCGCCACTGAGAATCGTGTTGGCATACAAAAATTGATGTCGAAACGCATTCACACCGTGTGCTCCACGCTGGCCGTTATTTTCTTGTGCTCTATCCTGCCGGCTCAAGATAAAACCTATCTCGGCTTCGACCGCAACGACTACCCTGGCGATGCCAACCTGAAAGCCCTGCACCAAACCTTCTCCTACACCGGCTACTGGCTAAACAATCCTCCCGATGAAAAAACGAATACCTGGGCCGGCCACCGCGCGGCTGTCGAAGCCGCTGGCTTCGGCTTCCTAGTGCTCTTCAACGGACGCCTTTACGCCGAACTGAAATCAGTTTCCCGCGCAACCAAACTCGGCAACTCTGACGCGCAAGCCGCCGCCGCTGCGGCGCGCCGCGAAGGCTTTCCCGCCCACACCATCATCTTCCTCGATCAGGAGCAAGGCGGACGCATGTTGCCTGAGCAGAAAGCCTACATCTACGCCTGGGTCGATGTCGTCACCGCTGCCGGATTCCGCGCCGGCATTTACTGCTCCGGTATCGCCGCAGTCGATGACGGAAGCGTCGTTACTGCCGAAGACATTCGCGCCAACGCCTCCGGACGCGACATCACATATTGGGTCACCAACGATGCCTGCCCGCCCGCGCCCGGCTGTGCTTTTCCAGCGCATACCGCCAGCCCTTCCCAGAGCGGCATCGGTTTTGCAGAGGTTTGGCAATACGCGCAATCACCGCAGCGCAAAGATGTCGCTGGCCGCTGCACGAACTATGGACGCGATGGTGGTTGCAATCCCGAGAGACAGGGTGTGCAAGATATGCCGGTCGACTTAGACCTTGCTACGTCCCCCGATCCCTCAAACGGAAGATCGCGCTGATAATTGACGATTGCTAGCTGCTAATTGCCACTCCCAGCTATCCCGCATGCGGTAAAATAAGCATAATGTCCGACCGAACCTTTACCCTCGAAGAAGCCCAAACGCTGCTGCCGGTGCTCGAGTCGCTCCTGCGCGCGGCCATCAGCGGCAAAAATGTCATGGAAGAAACCGAGGCTGAGATGCAGGCGCTGCAGCACCGCATCTTCCTCAACGGCGGCACGCACGTTGATGTAGTCGCAGTCGCCCGCCGCAAAGCGGAGCGCGCTAAGGCCGAGCAGCGCGCCAAAGACGCCCTCGCCGAAATCGATTCCATCGGGGTGCAGGTGAAGGATCTCGATATCGGCCTGCTAGATTTTCCCTGCGAAGTCGAAGGCCGCGTTGTCCTACTCTGTTGGAAGATGGGGGAAGAATCGATCACCCACTGGCACGGTACCGATGAAGGCTTCGCCGGCCGCAAGCGCATTGATGAACGCATCGCGCGATCGAAGAAGGCTAATTAGTAAGTTCCCAATACCCAGTACTCAGTTCTCAGTAAAACCCACCCTTCCCACCGACGAATGTTTAACTTCGTCTGCAGTTGCTTTTCTTTGAATCGCCACCAAAGATACGCAAAGAAATATAAGGAATAGAGGAATAAAAGAATCGCCTGACGCGTTTGGGTCCCCGTAACTGAGATCTGAGCTAAAAACAACTGACAAAAGTTGACATTCCGAACAACTTCTTGCCACGCAATGTACTCCAACCTGCGGCGCTTTTGAGAGCGAAGAATTGCCCGACCCTGGCGCTGCCGTTTCCGGCAAGTCCAGCGGGCACGAGGAAACTGAATGAAACTTCACCGCGCAGTGTACATGCTTGCGTTTGGACTTCTGCTGCTGGCTCTTCCAGCGGCTTTTTCTACCCCATCTGCGGCGCAAATCGGAATCGGCATTTCCGTGCGCATCGGGCCTCCCGCGTTGCCGGTTTATGAGCAGCCCATGTGCCCCGGCATGGGCTATATGTGGACTCCCGGCTACTGGTCTTGGGATGACGATGCCGGCTACTACTGGGTGCCCGGCACCTGGGTCGAGCCACCTGAATCCGGTTTGCTCTGGACTCCCGGTTACTGGGGCTGGAACGATGGCGTCTACGCCTGGAACGGCGGTTACTGGGGGCCGCAAGTCGGCTTCTACGGCGGTATCAACTACGGCTTCGGATATGGCGGCGCCGGCTTCGGCGGCGGTGAATGGCGCGGCGGAAATTTCTTCTACAACACCGCTGTGATGAACGTGAACACTACGACGATCACCAACGTTTACGTTGATCGCACCGTGATTGTGAATAACTCATCTCACGTAGCCTTCAACGGCGGCCAGGGCGGCGTGACCGTGCGTCCCACCCCCGAACAAGTAACCTATGCGCACCAAACCCATACTCCTCCGGTCGCGGCCCAGACACAGCAGAGGGAAGCGGCCAGCAAGAACCGGGCTCTGTTTGCCTCGACCAATCATGGTCGCCCCACAGTGGCGGCCACGGCCAGGCCTGGCGAATTCAGCGGGGCTGGGGTGGTAAGGGCGAAAGCTGCTGGAGGCACCTATCACGCTCCAACCATGTCGCCCAAGGCAGCGCGCGCATCGGCTCCCGCGGGAAATCGTGCCGCGGAGTCTCGTCCCGCAGCAAATCATCCTGCAGCAAAGAGCCCTGCCGAAAATCGTGCTGCGGAGAATCATGCAGCCTCGCATACTGCGAAGCCGGAAACTACCAAGCCGGAAAACGCGATGAAGGCGGAAAAGCCCGCCAGCACTCCGGCGCACAAGACCACTGCGGCTAAGCAGCCGGCAAAGGCCCGGACCGAAACCGCTCCCAAGGAGAATGCTGCCGCCCGCGAAAAGGAAACTCCGGCTGAGCATCCGGCCGAAACCCACGCTTCGGCGAAGCCTGCCCCCGCGCCAAAATCGCATGCCAGCGAGCCAGCCAAGGAAAGCGAACCGC
This sequence comes from uncultured Acidobacteriaceae bacterium, assembly GCA_963838015.1. Classification (GTDB taxonomy): domain Bacteria; phylum Acidobacteriota; class Terriglobia; order Terriglobales; family Acidobacteriaceae; genus Sulfotelmatobacter. Next base: position 412,546 of record CAWIPG010000007.1, read on the forward strand.
GAGCTGAAAACCATCCTGCAGCCAAACCTAAGGCTGAGAGCGCACCTAAACCGGCGCCCAAGGCTCACGAAAGCGCACCGAAAGAAAGCGCACCAAAGGAAGCCGAACCTAAGGAGAACCTGGCGAAGTCAAATCCACCCAAAGAGCGCGCACCCAAGGCCAGTGCTCCTAAGGAGAGCGCACCGAAAGAAGCTGCGCCAAAAGAAAGTGCACCCAAGCCCAAAGAGAGTGCGCCAAAGGCCGCTACACTAAAGGCCGCTCCCAAACCAGCCGCATCCAAGCCAGCCCCGGCGACTAAACCAGCTGCTGCGCCAAAGCCGCAGAAGCCAGCTCCAGCGCCTAAGCCTGCAACTCCTCCGAAAGAGGAGCACAAGGGGCTGTAAACTGCTTTAGCAATGATTCCATTGGCCAGCGCCGCATCCCGGTGCTGGCCATTTTTCTTGCAAGCTCTTCCGCCGTGGATCGTTCTTACCAGCACGGAGGAGTTGGCCGCATTGGTACCGTATCGGGCACGAAAGGGCAACTCTGCGCTCAGCCCGGAATCTTCTCTGCTACAATTTTTTACAACCGTCGGAGCGCGAAAATCGTATCGTATTGTAGAGATGCAGATATGCAGCGGGAATCTGGTTCAAGCCGAGCAGGCGCGCCCAAGGAGTCTCAGCCAACTATGTCATCCACGAAACATAAACTCCACCTCGCCGGCGCCTTCGCCGCGCTCGCAACCTTGGCCCTCGCGGTAAGCTGTACAGGTTTCTTTGTGCCGGAGCAGCTAGCTTCGATGACCATTTCGCCGGCCTCCCCGACCGTGCCGCTCGGCGGCACCACGCAACTCCAAGTTTTCGGAACCAATACTGACAGTTCCTCGGCGGGTAATATTTCAAGCAAGGTCACGTGGACCAGCAGCGGTGGTGGCATAGCAGTCAACAGTTCAGGCGTGCTGACCGGGACCGACATTAGTTCAGCGGCGTCGACGATTACGGCGGAGGATCAGGGAATTACCGCAACCGCATCAGCGACCGTTTGTGTCGAGAACGGTACGAATTTTACGATGACCTTCCTCCCGTCCAATACCGACGATTCGGACACTCCAGTTACAGTCACGGTGACTGCAGACGTTTCAGGAGTTTCGGGTCCGCAGGACGTCACTGCCGGCGTTACCTGGTCCTCGACCAATTCTGCAGTTTCGATTACGGCGGGAGATCCTGCGAGCATAGATTTAACTGGCCTCACTACTTCCGGCACCGTAACGATTATGGGGACTTACACCTGCAACGGCGTAAACACCAACTTCCAGGCCAATTTGAATGTGACTGTAGCTCCAACGACGTAGTGGCGGGTACCCATTTCTCGCATTCTTTGCGGGAAGTGGGGTTCTCTTCACACACCCAGCAACTGCACTCTCTCACTCACAGCAGCCGCTCGCAGCTCCCGGTCCAGCGTGGCCAGCGCGATCTTCTGGCGAACAGCAATCTCCAGGTAAGCGGCGTCGTAAACCGTGAGCCTGTGACGCTCGGCAAGAAGTAGAGCGGCGCCCCAGGCTTGCCGGTCGGCTTCAGCATCCACCTTCACGGGAAGCAGCGCAAGGCTGGCCAAAGCATTGTCGCGAAAATCTCCGCTGTGGCGTCCGCGCCTCACATTCAATTGCAGAACATTCGCAATTTTCCATCGCCATAGCCCCGGAACCCATGCTCCACCCAGTCTTACATCGTCGAACAAACGCAGAACAGCGTCGGTCGTTTCATCGGCATAGATCCACGCGAGTGCAACCGAACTATCAAGAACCAGGCTCATGCCGGCAGCTCCCAGATTTTCAGGAACCAGGTTCCTACGCTTGCGATCATCGACGGCCCTCGTCGCGCAGCTTCTTCATCTCTTCCCAGTCGAAAGCAGGCTGCCCTGGATTCTCCCTGGCCAACTGTCGAGCCCCTTCGCGCAGACGCTCGAATGCTGCCCGCACTTGATCTTGGTCGGGATGTCCGGCGCTAGGCACTAACCGGGCCACAGGCTTGCCATGCCGCGTAATCACGATCTCTTCGCCATGCTCGACACGATCCAGCACCCACTTCCAGACGAGTTGAGGTATTCAATTTCATTTAAGCTAGCTTAAGCTAGATCATTGAAAAAGCAAACAACATCGCCACCATACTTAATGCTGGTATCGACTATGGTATAGTAAGCCTGCCATGGAAACATCGCGCAAGATCACCGTTGAAATCCCTGCTGACCTTTTGGAGAAGGCGCAGCAAGCCAGCGGAGCTGGCATCACCCAGACCGTTCGAACAGGTCTGCAGCTGCTGGCTGCGTCGCAGGCCTATGATCGCCTGCGTAAACTACGTGGCAAAGTTCGCTTCAGTCGCACATTCGAGGAATTGAAGGAAGATCGCTGAAGACTCGATAACGTCGCTGACCCACGTTCCTTACTCTCATGATTGCCGCCGATACCAGCACCTGGATCGCGTTTCTCGAAGGCGCCCCCGGAGACGACACACAGTTGCTCGATCAGGCGCTGGCAGACCAGCGACTTCTAATGATTCCAGCCGTCCTCGCCGAGCTTTTGAGCGATCCATCCCTGTCCCCGGCTGTATTTCAAGAACTTTTGGACATTCCAATGATCGACCCAAATCCTGGCTATTGGCAGCGCGCCGGTCTGCTGCGCGCGAAGGTATTATCTAACCGCCGCAAGGCTCGCCTCGGTGATGCGCTGATCGCGCAGTCCTGCCTCGACCGGGACATTCCCCTAATTGCCCGGGACAAAGATTTTCGCGCGTTCGCTGATGCCGCAGGGCTCAATCTGCTGCTGTAACCGCGTGTCGTGATACAATGAGTACAAGTATTCACATGGCTACCTCCATCCGACTTTCCCCCAAAGCTGAGCAGCGCCTCGATTTCCTTGCGGCCCAAACCTGCCGCACCAAAGCGTTCTACCTGCGCCAGATGATCGAAAGCGGCCTCGACGACCTGGAAGACTACTACCTAGCGGCCGACGTGCTTGAACGGGTCCGTAAAGGCGAAGAAAAAATTCATTCCAGCGCCCAGGTGAGAGCCGACCTTGGCTTGAACGATTGATTTCACCCAGACCGCCAGGAATCAACTCAAGAAGCTGGACAAGCCTGTGGCCCGACGCATCGCCGATTTTCTCGATGACCGCGTTGCCCAACAAGAAGACCCTCGCACTTTAGGCAAGGCCCTAACCGGTCCGCTCGGTACTCTGTGGCGCTATCGTATCGGCGATTACAGAGTGATCTGCGAGATCCAACACCGTGCGCTGACAATCCTAGCAATTCGAATCGGCCACCGCCGCGAAGTCTACCGGTGACGGAAGGCCATTCCGCCACGCCCACTCGTAAGTTGCCATCCCCACAAGGCTAGGTATGATCGTTAAGGCAAGTCACCCCACGAAACTTGGCACGATCATCGATTAAACGACCATCGACCAACCACCAAGGACGAACGACGAAATCCATGTCTGACATTCGCTGCATCGGTATCGGTACCGGAGGCGGGGACGCGCCCGGCCTCAACGCCGTAATTCGCGCCGCCACCAAGGCCGCCATCATCAAGTACGGATGGAAGGTCATTGGCATTCCCGACGGCTTCGACGGCCTCATCTGGCCCGAGAAAGCCTTCGAACTCACGCTCGATAAAGTTTCCGGCATTCTGCCCCGTGGCGGCACCATCCTCGGCACCACCAACCGCGGCGACCCTTTTCATTATAAAAGCGTTGAAAATGGCAAGGAAGTTTCGCGCGACATCTCTGCCCAGGTGGTCGCCAACGCGGCCAAGCTCGGCATCGACGCCATCATTACCATTGGCGGCGATGGCTCGCAGAAGATCGGCCACGAACTTTTTCTGAAGGGACTGAAAATTGTCGGTGTGCCCAAAACTATCGACAACGATCTTTCCGCCACCCAGGTCACGTTCGGATTCGACACCGCACTGCACACCGTAACCGACGCCATCGATAAGATTCACACCACTGCGGCGTCACACCATCGCGTGATGGTAATCGAGGTTATGGGCCGCGACTGTGGCTGGATCGCACTCGAAGCCGGCATCGCCGGTGGCGCCCATGTCATTCTCATTCCAGAAATTCCATTTACCGTCGAGAATGTTTGCCACACTATCGCGGAGCGCGAAAGCGCCGGGAAGCATTTCACCATTGTTGTAGTGGCTGAAGGAGTGAAGCTGCCGCATGAGTTCAAGGAAAATCGCCGCGCCAGTTCAGTCGGCAACTTAATCGGCAACGCCATCGCTGCCGGATCGGGCAAGGAAGTGCGGGTCAGCGTGCTCGGCCACATTCAACGCGGCGGTACACCATCACCTTTCGATCGTATTCTGGCAACGCGCTTCGGCGTGGCCGCCGTTGAACTGATCGCCGCCGGAGGTTTCGGCATGATGGTCGCCCTGCACGGCGACTCCATCATCTCCGTCGATGTAGCCCATGCCATCGGTCACCTCAAGTCAGTTGATCCGCAAGGTGAACTGGTGCGCGCCGCCCGCGCAATTGGCACCGGATTTGGCGATTCGAACCAGGCGCATGCGGGAGAACGAAAAAAAAGATCTGCCAAAGCTGGGAGTTGAGAACCAGGTACAGAAAACTGGGTACCAGGTACTGGGTACTATTCTTTCATCATCGCGTCAATCAGCGCATAAAGCTGACTGCTGTCCTTCATCTCCACATACGGCCTCTCCGGATGCCGGCTACTAACCACGTAAACAGTAGGCGTGTGGTCGAGTTTGATGGCCTTGCCCAGGTCGCGGTCGGCATTCACCTCTGCAGCGTACTTGCCCTGTGGATCGACCACAAAAGGAAATTCCACTTTGTGTTCGCTGGAGAACTTCTCGGCATAGCTCCGCAGGTTCTGCGGATTGATTTCGAACTGGTTCGAAAAAATATAATCGCGGAAATCATTGCCCAGGGCTTTCGAAGTCGAGTCGAAGTAACGCGCCATCACCGCCGCGTCGTAAGACCAGTTGTGCATGGGCAGGGGAAAGTCATGGCGCACCAGCGGAATCTTATAGGTCTTCGAAGCTTGTTCGAGAATGGGCGATACGCGCCGACACTGCGGGCACTGCAAATCCTCGAAGACTACGATCGCAACCTGCGCGCCTTTAGGCGGACGCAGCACCGAATTCACGTCGTCAGCCGCTACCGCGCACAACCCAGCGGCGAGCACCAATATGATCGTCAACCCAAGCGCGAAATGATTCTTGAACATGTTTTTCATGACTAGTTTGATTATTACCCGCTCCGCCTCCATGTTAACCGAAGCACCTTTACCATGTCAGGTTACGGGCAGGATTCTGTTCCGCTCAAGTGCAAGCGCATAGGTAGAGGTGCAGTGCGCACCATTACATGACGCTGGGTCTCCCGCTTGACCGGCCCAATGCGTAAGCCGAACCGCACCACTACCGTAAGTGTCCGCAACCCGGCCAACGCGCTATAGTAAAAAGTCGACTCTCAAAAGTTAGATCTCAGGCTTGCAACCGTCGTGAAAGTGCTCAATCCAACGCAAATGTGTCGGCGCATCCTGGCATTTAGTCTGGCAACCGTCTTCTTGCTCGGACTCGCCGCCTGCAACCGGAACCGCCATCGCGTGCTGGAGGTGAATTACGTTTCAGCGCCCCAGGCCACCCTGCGCGATCAGGTAGCCACCATCTACAACCGCATCGGTACGGTGAAGAACGGCGAGCGTGTTGAGGTGCTGGAGCACGAAAAGCGCTTCTCGCGCGTGCGCACCGCGAGCGGTCTCGAGGGCTGGATCGAGCAACGCTTTCTGGTGGATGAGCAAACCTATGAGGGCCTGCAGAAGCTCACCAAAGATAACCTCGGCGATCCCGTGCAAGCGCCCGGCATCGTGCGCAACGATTCGAACCTGCATTTAACCCCCGGTCGTGAGACCGAACATCTCTACCAGCTTTCTGCGGGAGCCAAAGTTTCTGTTCTAAAACGTGCCACCGCGGAGAAGCAGCCAGGCGCGGCTCCCGCTCCAACCAGGCCAGGGAGAGCGCCGTCCGGTCCAGTCCTCGAAGACTGGTGGCTCGTCCGCGACGAGCAAAACCGCGTGGGCTGGGTGCTCGCCCGCATGATAGACATCGATGTCCCTCTCGATGTGGCGCAGTATGCCGAAGGCCAGCGCTTCGTCGCGTTCTTCGTGCTCCATCAAGTTGAGGACCCAGGAAAAGAAGGCGCCGACAAAAAAGTTTCCGAGTATCTCTGTGCCGTCACCGAACCGCGTGACGGCCTGCCCTACGACTTCGATCAGATTCGCGTCTTTACCTGGAACGTAAGGAAGCATCGCTACGAAACCGCCTATCGCGAGCATGGCCTCAACGGCGTGCTGCCCGTCACGGTGACCAGTGAGAACTTCGATAAGGAGGGTGTGCTCGCAGTTTTCATCCTGCGGGTGAAAGACGACAATGGCAACATCATCGAGCGCAAATATAAAATGAATTCACCGATCGTGCGCCGGGTGCTGGCTCCGGGCGAGCAGAAGGAAGCGCCGATGAAGAAGGCGCAGGCAAAAAAACGCCACCCGCATTGACCCCGAATTGCGGCGCGCCGGATTCGCCGGCTCCAGGTATGCCGCAAGAAGCCGGCGGAGGGTATCCAGTTCTAGCTTTTGATTTTAGTGGAAGCGGCGCCGACGATCTGTTTGCTCTTTTTCTCTTGAACGAAGACGGTGACGCGCAGATTGTCGAGATTCCAGCCGGAGTCGAGCTTCACTGAAGAAGAAGTTGTCGCGAACGATGGTGCGGAGTTGGGGTTGGCGACTCCAATCTTGCGCAAGGACCGCAGCGTGGCTATGTGTTGCAGCACCCGTCCGGCATTCTCTCCGCGGCTTACCGGAGAATGCAGGCCATCCTCGGTGACCGCCAGCCAGACTTCCGCCACATCACCCGGAGCGCTTGCGGCAATCCTGGCCACCGAGATGGAAAAACTCGGCGAGCCTGGTGCGCCAGGGTTTTCCGGAGCGATGGCGATATTCGTCTTCGGCTGGAGCGCGGCTCTTCCGATTTCGCGCTGAGCCTGGTGCGCGTCGTTGCCAACGAGATTGATCCGCCCATCCACCACCAGCTCCGGCGTGTAGGGATCGTTGCCGAACAATCCCGCGTAATCGACCTGGCGTTCGGTCCATGCGGAGGAAGAGTAGGGATCGTTCCAGCCCAGGTGGTTCCAGTAATCCACGTGTTCTTCGAGAGCGATGATCTCCACGCGGTCTACAGGTTGTTGCGCGAGCAACTTGCGCAGCAGGAAATCGGCGGGCGGACACGAGGAACAGCCTTCCGAGGTGAAAAGCTCAACCAGCACGGGGCTGCGAGCGGTATTCGCGTCGCGCGTTTGCGCCTTGGTCTTTGCGGGAAAGCTGAAGTAAATCGCCAGAAAGACAACTAACAAACCTAGAACCGCGGTCGCAATCTTGCGCATGAATCACCTCCCGAACGTGAGAACATGGGATGCGCGGCGACGGTGCAAAGTTACGAAAAGTGCGGCCTGGGATGCCAATTATGGGATGCCAACTAGCAGTAGAAGTCCGCGATGCTCTTCACCACCCAGCGCTGTTCCTCTTCCGTGAGTTCCGGGAACATCGGCAGCGCCAGCACTTCCTTCGCGGCGCGTTCGGCCTCAGGGAAATCGCCTTCGCGGTAGCCAAGATATACAAAACAAGGTTGCAGGTGCAGCGGGATCGGATAATAAATCTCCGTCCCGATCTTGCGAGCCATAAGGAACTCGCGCAGTTCGTCGCGGCGATAGGCGCGGACGACGTACTGGTGAAAAATATGAAACGCCGATGCCAAAGTCTGCGGAAGTTGAATGGGCCCGGCATTCTCGGGTTGCTCACCGCCCGAAACCAGCCCTGACGCAACAAAAAGTTCGTCGTATCGCGCCGCGCGCTCGCGGCGGGAGTCATTCCATCCTTTCACATACTGCAACTTCACCCGCAGGATTGCGGCTTGCATCGCATCGAGGCGGCTATTCCATCCCATCTCATCGTGAAGATAGCGCTGCGGGACTGCCGTGATTCCGCAGGCGCCGCATATGTGCGGCCATCTCAGGGTCGGTGGTCGTCACCAACCCGGCCTCGCCATAAGCACTGAGATTCTTTGTGGGATAAAAACTGAACGCCGCAGAAGCGCCCATGCATCCTGCCTCGCGGTCGCCCAGACGCGCTCCAATAGCCTGCGCTGCATCCTCAATCACGGAAAGATGGAATTCATCCGCCAACCGCTGCAGCGAATTCATATCCGCGCACTGTCCATAGAGATGCACCGGAAGCAACGCGCGCAGTTTGTCACGCCGAGCCTCGCGCAGAAAACCCTCAACCCGCGCTGGATCAAGATTAAACGTCCGCGGTTCAATATCGGCAAATACCGGACGTGCGCCCGCGCGTACGATGGCGCTAGCCGAGGCAAAAAAACTGAAAGGCGTGGTGAGAACCTGATCTCCCGGCTGCACTCCCGCCGCAACCAAAGCCAGCCACAAGGCGTCCGTGCCGGAAGCACAGCCAACCGCACCCCGCGTTCCGCAGAAGTCCGCAACCTCACGCTCAAACGCCTCCACCTCAGGCCCCAGGACATAATGCTGCGAAGCGCATACCCGCCCCACAGCCTCCAGCACTTCAGCGCGAATCTGCTCATACTGCCGCTGCAAATCCAGCATCGGCACGGAATCGGGCGGCTTGCTGCCTAAAGTTTGGGAACCCGCCAACTCTGCCTTTGAGGGTGCGGACTTGATAAAGGATTTGGTCACAAGGATCTGGTCGAAAAGGGAGATTGTAGCAGAGCCCTGGACCCCTGCAGCATACAGATTTCCATAGCCAGATTCCGTAAACAAGTGTATTCTGCCAGACATTCCTAGACACTTTGTTTGTATGTCTCTGATAAATAGACAGCTTAAACAGAACTGTTTTGGAACGTCAGTTGCTTTGTTGTGTGCTGAGTAGTTCATCATGCGCGGAATTGGCGACGCGCAAGCCCTGCATTCTGCTCAAACAACTTTAAGTGAATTTAGGTGGGGGAGGGTTTTTCATGAAGAAGCAAGGATTTCTAGTCGCGGCATCTGTTCTCGCTCTGGGTCTGGTTCTGGGTTTCGTTTGGACGACCCCCGCGAATGCCGACAACCTCTACGCAAGTATTCGCGGGACGGTGGTGGACCCATCCGGAGCGGTGGTGCCTGATGCGAAACTGACGGCGAGGAATGTGGCCACGGGCCTGACTTACTCCGCCACTTCAGCTAAAGATGGGCTGTTTTCATTTCTTCAGCTGCCCATCGGTGATTATTCGGTCAAGGTTGAGAAGGCCGGCTTCAAGTCCTTCACGGAAGGTCACATTCATCTGGACCTCGATCAGATATTCAGCTTAAGAGTCTCGATGGAACTTGGCTCCGTTAGCGACACGATTACAGTCGAAGCCAATGCCGCCCAGGTTGAAACCACCAGCATGCAGCTTGGCACCACGGTCACGGGCCAGCAGATCACCGATATACCGCTGAATGGCCGCAACTGGACCCAGCTCATGCAGCTACAGCCCGGAGTGCAGTCATCGTCTGACCGCTTCGGCGCTGGCGCCTACTCCACCAATGGAGCGGAGACGCAGCAGAACTCCTTCCTGATTAACGGCACCGACTCCAACGACACCTCGCTGAACACACCCCTTGTGCTTCCCAGTCCCGATGCCATCGGCGAGTTCAATCTGGTGACCAGCACGATCAATCCAGAGTACGGGCGCAATTCCGGCGCTATCGTCAACGCCACCATCAAGAGCGGCACCAATCAATTTCATGGCGACGCTTTTGAGTTCTACCGCGATACTTTTCTGGATGCCAAGAGCTGGTTTGAGCCGAGCGCCGCTCCATTCCACCAGAATCAGTTCGGCGGAACTATAGGTGGGCCGATCGTCAAAGATCATGCTTTTATCTTCTTCTCCTACCAGGGCAGGCGTGCTACTACTCCCCAGGGGTATGTAAACGACACTGTTCCCACGGTTCTTAGTCCTGCCGAGCGTACCGGCGACTTTTCAGCGGATGCCGTCTCACCCGGATCGGGAACAGCGGTCAGCCCTGTTGCGTTATATGGGGACAACTCTTCGCCATGCCCGGCGACCGGCGGAACTCAGTGCCCGGCAGGCACAGCTTATAGTTCATTGTTCAGCACAGGAGTGGTGCCCACGCAAGATTTGAACCCCCTCTCGCTCAAGCTGATGAACCAATTCGTCCCTCTGCCGAACGCGGCCAACAATACCTATCAATTCAACCCCATCGAGACCATTAAAAACGATCAGTATCTTGGTCGAATCGATGAAAAACTCACCAGCAAGGATGCCATCTGGTTCTACGGTTTGTATCAGAACAGCCCCTTCAATGAGACTCTGCCCTTTACCGGCGCAAGTCTTCCCGGCTTCGGCAACACCAACCCGGAGAAAACCTACGAGTTCACGGTTGCGCTGAACCACACATTTTCGCCCACCTCGCTGAATGAGTTACGCTTTGCTTATCTTCGGTTCAACTATGTTGCGAACGAGCCCCAAAATATAGTGGATCCTGGCTCCTACGGATTCACGGGCATAACTCCGCAAGCTCCGTCGCTGGAATCTCTTCCCGTGGTATCGGTAGGAGCTAACGCATCTTTGTTTACGCTGGGATTCAGTACCAACGGCCCTCAGCCGCGCGTCCAGAACACCTATCAGGTGGTGGATAACTTCAGCAAGGTTGCAGGCCATCACACCATCAAGGCTGGCTTCAACATGGACCGACTGGAAATCAACAACCCGTTCTACAACAGCATGAGCGGCAATTACGCCTTCGGCGCGGCCGGAACTTTTTCGACCGGGAATGCCGCGGCGGATTTCCTGCTTGGATTTCCCGATACTTACGCTCAGGGCAGCGGCTCCATCATCCGAGCCCGGGCGCGCGAATATTACTCCTATGTTCAGGACCAATGGCAGGTAAGACCCGACCTGACATTGACCCTGGGGGTCGCGCAGGATATCGAAACCCCTTACGAGAATCTGTACGCGGGCGGAGAGGCTATGTCTGCCTTCCGGCCGGGACAACAATCCACTATCTTTCCCACTGCACCGGTTGGCATTGTCTTCCCTGGGGATAAGGGAATCAATAAATACGGTGGCCCTACGGTCCATTACAACGACTTCGCGCCACGGTTGGGCTTTGCCTGGAGTCCGGGAAGCAACCACAGTTTAAGCGTCCGCGGCGGTATCGGTCTTTACTACAACCGCTCGGAAGAGGAAACTGCCTTGCAGACGCTGGGCAATCCTCCGTTCTCGCTGCTCACAGCCGGCGTTGGCCAGCAGGGAGCCGCGCCGAACTTTGGCAACCCTTACACCTCGCAAAATACGACAACAGTTGCGGGCGCTGCACCGGTTACTATGGCCAACCCGTTTCCCTTTTCTCCTCCGGCGAAAGGTTCAAACCCGAGTTTCGCCCCATTTGAGCCGATCGGATTCAATATGAATACCGAGGACCAGCATCTCACGGCGCCGCGTTCGACCAACTTCAATCTGAACTTCCAGTACCAGGTTTCGAAGTCGATGATCGCTACCATTGGCTACGTTGGAAGTCTCGGACGGCACGAGATTGGCGCCTACAATCTGAATCCCGGTGGCGTAGCCCCGGGCGTGAACAATGACCCGGCTGCTCAAGCCTGCGGCAGTGACATCTTTTTGTCAGCATGCACCGGGGGTGAAAGCTTCCAATACGGCGCGTACACCAACACCATCGGTCAAATCGGCGTACAGACCACGGCATTCAGCTCCAACTACAACTCCCTGCAGGCGTCGCTGAATCGCCGCTTCACCAATGGTCTGGGATTCCAAATTGCCTATACCTGGTCCCGCAACTTTGACTACACCTCCAATCTCGAAAACAGTTCCTTCAATGGACCTGGGTTCAATAACTTCGATGTCGCCCAGAATTACGGCCCTTCCGCCAACGACGCGCCACAACGGTTAGTGGCTAACTTCATCTATACGCTGCCCTTCTTTAAGTACGGGCATCACTTTAGGGCGCTCACGGATGGCTGGAATATTTCAGGGATTGCGACCTTCCAGAGCGGATTCCCGGTTGAGGTCGCGAATTTCTTCTACAGTGACCTGCAGTGGTCTTACCCTGATGCATACTACGCGCCTCCGGGTCGGGGCGAGCTAACCGGGCAGCCCCTGAACATCAACCACAATCCCAGGACCGCCCTGGCGCAAGGTAATGTAGCCAATTGGTTCAATCCGGCAGCTTTTACGGCTCCCGCCCCCGGGACCATTGGTAATGCCAATCGCAACCCGCTCTACGGCCCCGGCCTCAACTTCTGGGACATGGCCCTCGAGAAGGAAGTGCATATTACCGAGTCGAAATACATCCAGTTGCGGCTTGAAACTTTTAACACCTTCAACCACGCCCAATTCGCCGCTCCAAACGGCAGTTTAGCCGGGTCGACCTTTGGAGAGATTCAGGGTGTTCAATCGGCAACCACCAACGGCGACGGTCGAGTGGTACAGATAGCTGGAAAGATTTTCTTCTAGCAACCGGCGTCAAAGCAGCTCTAACGAACTAAAGGAGCATCCTGAAAAGGATGCTCCTTTAGTTTTTGCACCTGCCTGTACCTGACCACGGTTCCACGGCGAAACTGCTCACTTCCCAAACATCGGATAGTGACTCGCCGCGCCCATAAAAAACAACATCACGACAGACAAAACCGCATTCGCTCGTGACGCCAGAAACGCCTGCCGTGCCATGCCCTTGGCTTTGTCGGGCATGGGCGTGCCGTTGGTGGCATTGTCGCGAGTCCATTGAATCATTCGCTTCTGAATGCGCCAGATCACTCCCCACACATTGAGCAGCATCACCCAGCCGATGCCGCCGCCGATGCCAATCGAAAGCAGCCGGCTGCTCTCCCATCCGTGGCTGTTCAAACTCAGAAAGCACCACGCCGCCGCCGCAACCACAACGGCATAAACCACTCCCACAAACGCGCCGTTGTCGAAGATGCCCTTGCCCGGGATCAGGCACGCGTAAAGCACTCCCCAAACAATCGTCCAAATCAGGAAGAAGCTCCCCATCACCGGACCGCTGGAAGCATGGAATCCTTGTATCAGCCCATTGTGCGCATCAGCCGCCACGATGTTGCCCCAGTACGTAAGACCAGCAAGAACCGTGAGCGCCGCCGACATGCGAAACCACCACATCGCTCGCGTCATAAGTGCGGGTAGCACTTTTCCCTTAGTAGTAGCGTCGAGCTCCTTCATCAAGGGCACATTCACCAGATTGAAGAAATAGAGCAGGCCGATCCACGTGATGCCTGCGAGGAAGTGGATCCAGCGCAGCAGCATGAGGAAGTTGGTGTTGAAGTCCGGGGGAAAGTTGATTTGCGGTCCAACGAAAGTTGCGAGAGCGGCGCTAGCCATTATGCCTCCTGAAATTTCACCGTTGCCTTCATATACATAACAACACAAACGCGAGTGAGTTACGCGTGCCGGAATAGCCACGCCGGGATTGTACACAATGATCAAAATTGCAAGGACACGCGCTTCTTTCGCAAATTTTCACGCTGTGCAAGAAATTTGGCTTTCGTCAAACTTCCGTGTTGAAAAGCTTAGGGGGACACCGTATCGTACTGGCAGCTACCCTGCTGGGCGGCGCCGCTCGATAAACATGGCGGCGAGGAAGCAGGTTTGTTCCCCCCGTGCTCCGCTGGCGAAAGCCCGCGGAACATGCTGTTGTTTTGAGCTTGCGCTGCGGCTATTGCCGAAGGTGCAGGTTGGTTGTCTGCAGTTCAAAGAACTTAAGGAGATCGGCTATGGAAAGCAGCAAGCCGGCGCAGAACATCCAGGATTCCTTCCTCAACACGGCCCGCAAGGAACGACTAAGCATCACAATTTATCTGCTGAGCGGGGTGAAGTTGACGGGCCGAATTCGTTCCTTCGACAAATATTCCGTGGTGCTCGAAGCCAACGGACAAGAGCAACTGATTTTCAAACACGCCATCTCAACCATTGTGATGGGCCGTACTGCGCCGCATACCGCGCATGTGGCTCATCCGGAGGCAAAAGCCGCAGCGGGGGCAGCTGCTCGTCCGCCGGCAGCGGCGGCAGCAACGGTTTCGGCGGCGAGTGCTTCGGGCACCGAAGGGTAAGGCGTTTTCGGTTTGCGCAGTTCTCATCCCAAGAAGACCCGCGATCGTACGTCCGAAAGCGGGCCCGAAAGAAACTCACGCACGCCCCTCGGCGCAACCTCGCGCGGCGCAACCACTCTTGACGCAACTAAGATGCGCCCGGAGGCGGCGCTGGAGCGCGCCTTTCTTGTAGGGATCGACGTTCGCACGCGTGGCCGCAGCGGAGCAAAAGTAACCCAACAGGCGAAAGCCGCGCGCGATGCAGCTTCTGCTGCGCCCACCGCCGACAACGAAGCCGGAGTTCCGGCTCATGCCTCTGCAAAATCCAGCAACAAGCCAAGCATTCCCGAATTCGACGCCGATGAGTCGCTCGCGGAATTGCGCACGCTGGCGGGCAGCGCAGGCGCGAAAGTTGTCGGAGAAATTCTGCAGCGCCGCGACCGCCCCGATCCCGCGACTCTGATCGGCGCGGGCAAACTCGAGGAAATTGCCGGCGCAGCCGCGTCGGTGGATGCGGATCTTCTTCTCTTCGATCACGACCTCACCGCCTCGCAGCAGCGCAACATCGAAAAGATCGTCAAGCGTCGCGTCATCGACCGCACCCAGCTCATCCTCGATATTTTTGCGCGCCATGCGCGCACCCGGGAAGGCCAGTTACAAGTGGAGTTGGCGCAGTTGCATTACATGCTGCCGCGCTTAGCCGGTCGCGGCATAGAGATGTCGCAACTCGGCGGCGGCATCGGTACCCGCGGTCCCGGCGAAACCCAGCTTGAAACCGATCGCCGCAAAATCGCCCGCCGTGTCCGCCACGTCGATCAGCAAATCGAAAACGTGCGCCGCATTCGCAACCAGCAAAGGCAGCGCCGCGAATCCGCTCCGGTCGCAACCGTGGCGCTGGTCGGCTACACCAATGCCGGCAAATCAACTTTGTTCAACGCACTCACTCGGGCCGCAGTGCTGGCTTCGCCGCGCATGTTCGCCACGCTCGACCCCACGATTCGCGCGGTGGTGCTGCCGTCGAAGCGCAAAATCCTGCTCTCCGATACGGTAGGCTTCATTCGCAATCTGCCCCACACGCTGGTCTCAGCCTTTCGCGCCACGCTCGAAGAGGTGCAGCGCGCATCGCTGGTAGTGCAAGTCTCCGACGCCAGCAGCCGCCTCTCCGCCGAGCAGGACGCGCAGGTGGAAATCGTCCTGAAAGAACTGGAAGCAGAAAAAAAACCGCGCCTGCGCGTGATGAACAAAGTCGATCTGCTGGATGAAGAAGTAGCGCAGTCTCTGCAGCAAGACGCGCTGCGCGATAACACGAACACAGTGTATGTGTCAGCGAAAGAGGGCACAGGCCTGCACCGTTTACTCGATCGCATCGACGCCATGATCGACGAAGACCGCATCAGCCGCGTGCATCTGCGCGTCCCGCAGAAAGAAGGCAAGACCCTGGCCATGCTAGAAGCCAAAGCGCGAATCTATTCGCGCAAGTACAAAGACGGCGCAGTCGAATTGGAAGTCGACGCCCCGGAGTCGGTGGTGAGGAATATCCGGGAATGGGTCATCACAAGCGGCCGCAATTTAAATGGGCCGGCAACCAAGAAGCGGTGACATTCCTTGGCTATCGGCCCATTCGATCCTGAATTGGATCGGAGGTGATACTTCAATGCTAGTCCTCTTTCCCGTGAAGTCAAGGATTAGTTGCAGATTCTGGCATATCCGGGAAATGGCTAGGACATGCCAAATTAAGCCATTTTGAGACCTTCCCTCCCCCTCCCACAGCGCCGCAAATCAACCCTTTTCGTTGACATAAACTCCATCGCACGTTAGACTTAACAGTTTTCATAGCCCTCATTTTCCTGTACAGCAGCAATCGATGGATCAAACGCTACGACAACTAGGCGAATTACTGCTCGGGTCGGTGCCCACGGTGATTCTGCTGACGCTGCTTTATGCGCTCTATACGTTGATTGTGCATAAGCCTTTGCGGCGCGTGTTGCAGGAGCGGCGCAGTAAAACCGAGGGTGCCGTCGAGAAAGCGCGTGCCGATATTGCCGCAGCCGAAGCGCGCACCTCCGAATACGAGCAACGTCTGCGTGAGGCGCGGGCTATAGTGTTTCGCGCCCAGGAAGCTCGCCGCAAAGCCGCACTGGATGCGCGCACCGCGGCCCTGAACGAAGCCCGCAGCAAAGCTCAGGCGCAGGTGCAGGCCGCAAAAGCTGATATCCAGAAAGATGCCGATGCGGCGCGAGCCGGTTTGCAAGGCGAGGCGCAATCCCTGGCGACAGAAATCATGCGACGCGTGCTCGAGCCCGCCGGAGCGGGACGCTGATGCCGCGAAGCGCCGTAACGAAGCGCACGATTCAGAGCAAGACATCCAAGAAGATGAGTCCTCTCACGAAAATTATCCGGGCCTGCGCACTCGCATTGCTGCTAATGAATTTTGCAGCAGCAGCTCTGCACGCGCAGGAGCAGCCTTCAATACCGGCGGTGCCACCTGCTACACCGCAGGTCGCGCCGCATTCCGACGACTCGTCGAAGCAGCGAGGTTTTGGGCGGCAGCTCACGCACGAGACCCGCGAAGCTGCTGGTGAAGAAAAAGACGAAACGGCTCAGTTCAAAGAATCACCTTCGGTGCAATTCATCGCAAAGTACACAGGATTGAGTACCAGCCACGCTTACTTTCTAAGCGTCCTGCTGAATTTCGTTGTGATCGCAGCGTTGATCTTTTGGGCCTGCCGCAAATATCTGCCCGGAGCTTTCAGCGCCCGCACGGCGGCCATCCAGAAAGCCATGCAGGAAGCGCAGAAGGCCAGCGATGAAGCGCGGCGGAGGTTAGCGGAGATCGAGTCGCGCCTGATGAAACTGGATGGCGAGATCGGTATGATGCGCGATAACGCCGAGAAAGAAGCGGAAGCCGAGGAAGCACGCATTCGCTCCGCCGCCGAAGAAGACGCGCGAAAGATGCTCGAATCGGCGCAGCAGGAAATCGCCGCTGCCGCAAAATCCGCCCGCCGCGAGCTGACTGCTTACGCCGCCGATCTCGCAGTCGCGCTGGCGCAGAAACAGATTCATGTGGACGCCGCCACCGATCAAACGCTGGTGCGAACTTTTGCCGGTGAGTTGGGCACGGCCGATACTTCCGCGCATGCACCCGGCAACGGAAAGGATGGGCGCTAATGGCTTCGGTCGCAAGCACCTACGCCCGCGCCTTTGCCGATGTGGTGATGGATACGCATCTCAACGCGGATCGTTCGATTGCGGAATTGCGCACCATCGCAAGCCTGCTGTCCGAGAGCGCGGACTTGCGCCGAGTATGGGAGAATCCAGCGATTCCGGCCGAGCAGAAGCGCAAAGTGCTGGATGTGATCGCGCAGCGGGATGAGATTACAAAGCAGGTGAGGAATCTGATCGCAGTCCTCATCGATCATCGGCGTGTGCATTATCTGGAACCCATCATCCGCCAACTGGAAAAAGAACTCGACGCGCGGCTAGGCTTCGCCGAAGCCGAGATCACCAGCGCGCGCGCCTTAGCCGATGCGGAAAAGCGCGAGTTCGAAACGCAGGTAGGAAAGCTGACCGGCAAGAAAGTTCGAGCACACTACGAGCAGGACGCAACCCTCCTAGGAGGAGCAATCCTCCGCATAGGCAGCACGATTTACGACGGTTCGGTGAAGGGGCAGTTGGAAAGATTGAAAGAAGCAATTACCTCCTAGCGCGTGCAGCCTGGAGTATTTAGCTAGCACTTTTAAGAGCAACTTATGGCACAGATCAAAGCAGACGAAATAACCAAACTGATCCGCGAGCAGATCGAGAACTACGAATCTCAGATCTCCGTGGACGAAACCGGCACGGTCATCACGCTCGGCGATGGCATCGCCCGCGTGTACGGCCTCGACAAAGTCATGGCCGGCGAACTTCTCTCTTTCCCTCACAACGTGGCCGGCATCGCCATGAACCTGGAAGAAGACCAGGTGGGCGTGGTGATCCTCGGCGAGTACACCGAACTCAAGGAAGGCGATGAAGTGAAGCGCACCGGCCGCATCATGAGCGTGCCCGTGGGCGACGCCATGATTGGCCGTGTTGTGGATTCGCTGGGCCGTCCCATCGATGACAAAGGTCCCATCGCCACCGACAAATTCATCGCCCTCGAGCGTCTGGCGCCGGGCGTAATTGATCGCCAGCCCGTGCGCGAGCCCATGGCCACCGGTCTGAAAGCCATCGACAGCATGATCCCGATCGGCCGTGGTCAGCGCGAGTTGATCATCGGCGACCGGCAGACGGGAAAAACCGCCGTCGCCCTCGATACCATTATCAACAGTAAAGGCAACAACCTAGTCTGTATTTACAACGCGATCGGGCAGAAGCGTTCGTCGATTGCGCAGGTGGTAAAAATTCTCGAAGACGCCGGCGCGATGGAATACACCATCGTCGTAGCAGCGTCAGCGTCCGAGCCCGCGCCCATGCAGTACATCTCGCCCTACGCGGCCTGCGCCATCGGAGAATATTTCCGCGACACTAAGCGCCATGCGCTCGTCATCTTCGACGATCTTTCCAAGCACGCGGCCTCTTACCGAGAAATTTCTCTGCTGTTGCGTCGTCCGCCGGGTCGCGAAGCCTATCCAGGAGACGTGTTTTATCTTCACTCGCGCCTGCTCGAGCGCTCGGCAAAACTCAGTGACAAAAACGGCGGCGGCTCGCTCACCGCGCTGCCAATTATTGAAACCCAGGCTGGCGACGTTTCCGCTTACATTCCGACCAACGTGATTTCAATCACCGACGGCCAAATCTATCTTGAAACAGATTTGTTCAATCAAGGCGTACGCCCCGCGGTCAACGTAGGTCTGTCAGTAAGCCGCGTAGGCGGCAGCGCACAGATCAAAGCCATGCGCCAGGTTGCCGGAACCCTGAAGCTGGAATTGGCGCAATATCGCGAATTGGCTGCGTTTGCGCAATTCGGCAGCGATCTCGACAAAGCCACGCAAGCCCAGCTCAATCGCGGCCAGCGCCTGGTCGAACTGCTGAAGCAGAACCAATTCTCGCCGCTCCCGTTCTCCAAGCAGATTCTGATCATCTTCGCGGGCACCGGCGGTTTCCTGGACGACCTTCCAGTGAATCAGGTGCGCGATTTCGAGCAGGAACTGTACAAGTACGTGGATGCCACCAACTCCGCTCTCCTGCGCACCATCATGGAGAAAAAAGTTCTAGACGACGCACTGAAAGCACAATTAACCGATGTAATTAAACAAGCGAAACAGCAATTCGTAGCAAGCAGGGAAGCAGTAGCAAAATAGATCGGGAAGGGCACGGCTTCAGCCGTGCCACCCCTGGCGTAACCAGGGCAGACGTTTGATGTGAGAACTGAATTTTGGGCGGATGCGATGTGCAACCGCCACATTCCAGTCCCGACAGGGACGGGATGTGATAGCCCCGCACGTAAGTGCGGGGTAAGTGAGAAGGTGGAGCGAGTCCCGTAGGGACGGCACGAGTTCTCACGCACATTCCTTCGGCCCTGAGGTGAGGGTTTTACTAGCTGGCAACTGATTCATGCCTAACATTCTCGACATTCGTCGCCGCATCCGCAGCGTGGTCAACACGCGGCAAATCACCAAGGCCATGAAGGTGGTCTCGGCCGCCAAGCTGCGCCGCGCGCAGGACCGTGCCATGTCGGCCCGTCCTTATGCGCTGATGCTCACGAATGTTCTCAAGTCGCTGGTAGCACGCGCGGAGATTTACGATCCCGAGACCGGTGAGCCGAAACATCCCCTGCTCGCGCAGCGCGTTGAAAAAAATATTCTGCTGATCGTCGTCACCGGCGACAAGGGACTGGCCGGCGCGTTCAGCGCCAACATTACGAAAGCCGCAACTCGCTTCCTGGAATCGAAAGCCGGGAAGAATGTCGACATCGAAGCCATCGGCCGCAAAGGCCGCGACTTCCTACGCAGGCGCTATCCCACTGCGAAAGTGCAAACCCGCAGCCTGGCGGATCTCGATGAGTTGCTGGAAACCCAGCCCGAAACGTCCTCCGAGCGTGCCGGAGAGATTCAAATTACGGGGGAGCACATTGGAATCTTCAACAAGCTGGAATTCTCCCAGGCCCGCGCATTGGCCGAGAATGTAATTGAGCGCTATCAGCGCGAGGAAATTGATGCGGTCTACATTGTCTTCAACGAATTCAAATCCGTAATCGCGCAACGCCTCATCGTGGAACAGATTCTTCCCATCGAACAGATTGGCGAGCCGTCCGTCCGTCAATCCGAAGAGATGACGGAGGAAGAAAAGAAAAAAGCCAAAGAAGCGGCAATCAGCGCGGGAGTGGGCCTTCGCAACTCCGAATCTCCCGCCGATAAGGTCGCCGAGAAATTCGCCACAGCGGATGTCGATTACATCTACGAGCAGCCGCCCGAAGAATTATTCCGCGCGTTGCTGCCGAAATATGTCGCCATCCAGATTTTCCGCGCGCTGCTCGAGTCGATTGCAGCCGAGCACGCCGCGCGCATGACGGCCATGGATTCCGCCACCAGTAACGCCACCGATATGATCGACTCGCTGACGCTGGTGATGAATCGTGCGCGCCAGGCGAAGATCACGAAAGAGATTATCGAAATCGTAAGCGGCGCGGCGGCAATGTAGCCAGTATCCAGTACCGAGTACCCGGTGCCGAGTAATCGGAAGAGCTTAAATATATGGCTGAAAACGTAGGACACGTAATTCAAATCGCGGGACCTGCTGTGGACGTGCAGTTTCCCGAAGGCAAGTTACCGCCCATCTATCAGGCGGTGCGAGTGGTGAGCGACGGCTTCACCGTGCCCAACCCCATCAACGTGATTCTCGAAGTGCAGCAGCACTTGGGCGAAGGCCGCGTGCGCTGCATCGCGATGGAAGCCACCGACGGCATGGTGCGCGGCATGAAGGCCATCGACCAGGGCGGGCCAATTTCCGTTCCCGTCGGCCGCGGCACGCTCGGCCGCGTCATGAACGTGATCGGCGAGCCCGTCGATCAGCTCGGCCCCGTCGAATACAAAGAGCGAATGCCGATTCATCGTCTTGCGCCCGCTTTCGACGAGCAAGCCACAACCGCAGAGATGTTCGAGACCGGAGTGAAGGTCATCGATCTCATTCAGCCGTTTTTGAAGGGCGGCAAGATCGGCCTCTTCGGCGGCGCGGGCGTGGGCAAGACCGTCGTCATCATGGAACTGATCAACAACGTCGCCAAGAACCACGGAGGCTTCTCCGTGTTCGCCGGCGTCGGCGAGCGCACGCGCGAAGGCAACGATCTCTGGCTGGAGATGACGGAATCCGGCGTAATCAAACCAGGCGATCCCGCGCACTCAAAAGCCGCGCTGATTTACGGTCAGATGACAGAGCCGCCCGGCGCGCGCCTGCGCGTGGCGTTAACCGGTCTCACGGTCGCCGAGTATTTCCGTGACGCCGAAGGCGCGGACACGCTGCTCTTCATCGACAACATTTTTCGCTTCACGCAAGCCGGTTCGGAAGTGTCGGCGCTCCTCGGCCGCATGCCCAGCGCCGTGGGCTACCAACCGAACCTAGCAACGGAAATGGGCGAACTGCAGGAGCGCATCACCTCCACTAAAAAAGGTTCCGTCACTTCGGTGCAGGCGATTTACGTTCCCGCCGACGATTTGACCGATCCCGCCCCCGCAACCACCTTTGCTCACCTCGACGCGACCACGGTACTTTCTCGCGCCTTGACCGAGATCGGAATTTATCCCGCGGTTGATCCGCTGGCTTCGACCTCCCGCATCCTCGATGCCCGTATCGTAGGCCAGGAGCACTACGACGTTGCGCAGTCGGTAAAGAAGACGCTGCAGACTTATAAAGATCTGCAGGACATCATTGCCATTCTCGGCATCGACGAACTTAGCGAAAATCAGAAGCTGACCGTCGCGCGCGCGCGCAAGATTCAACGCTTCCTCTCGCAGCCGTTCCACGTCGCCGAGCAGTTCACCGGCGCGGCAGGACGCTACGTAAAAATCGCCGACACGGTGAAAGGCTTCAAGGCCATCGTCGAAGGCAAATACGACGACATCCCCGAGCAGGCGTTTTATATGAAAGGCCCGATCGAAGAAGTATTAGAAGCCGCCGAGAAGATGAAGACGGCAGCGTAGAAAGTCAGTGGCCAGTGATCAGTGTTCAGTCGCCGATGTGGCTGAGAACTGAGAACTGAGAACTGAGAACTGATGCCAGATACTTTTCAACTCGAGATCGTCACGCCGGAAAAGAAAGTTGTCGACACGGCGGCGGAGGAAATTCAGATTCCCGGCAAGAACGGGTATCTGGGCGTCCTGCCCGGCCATGCTCCGCTCATCACCGAACTCGCAGTCGGCGAAATCAAATATCGAGCCGAAGGCAAGGAACAACTTTTAGCCGCGGCGTGGGGATTCGCCGAAGTGCTTCCGGACAAAGTCACGATTCTCGCCGAGACCGTCGAGAAGCCCGAGGAAATCGATGTGGACCGCGCCCGCAAAGCCAAAGACCGCGCCGAAGAGCGCCTGACCAGCGGAGACACCAATGTCGATGTCGAGCGTTCTCTGGATGCGCTCGCCAAGGCAGAAACCCGCTTGGAAGTAGCCGAAGGCAAGAAATAGCGGTTCTAATTTTTCGGCGTCATCCGAAGGCCCGCGTTTTTTCCAGTGGGCCGAGTGATCTTCCTAAGCACACTGCGGCTCGGGTTAAACTGCACTCAACTCTAATCGAGGATAGCTCCATGCGATCTATCTCGCTTCTCCTTTATTCGTGCCTCTGCATCTTCACGCTGCTCGGAGTAAAAGTGCAAGCCCAGGACAAACCATCGCAGCCTCCGCACCCGCCCGCACCGCTGGTCTCTCCCGAGGTGCATACTGACGGCAGCGTGACCTTCCGCTTCCGTGCTCCGAACGCGCTGGAAGCCAAGCTGGAACGCGAAGGTGCCGAACCGATTGCAATGCAGAAAGACGAGCAAGGTGTTTGGAGCATCACCACCGCGCCGCTGAATCCCGACTACTACGGCTATTCGATCTTCGTGGATGGCGTGCGTTCACTCGACCCCTCGAACCCCATGCTTGTTCCGAATTTACTGACTCCAGACAGCGCCGTGCATGTGCCTGGACCATTGTCTTTGCCTTGGGAACTGAACGATGTACCCCACGGTGAAATCCACCATCATTTCTACAAATCTGCCGCAGCCGGTGATGACCGCGATTATTACGTCTACACTCCCGCGGACTACGATCAAGCAACAAAGAAGAAGACCTATCCCGTGCTCTATTTACTGCACGGTTTTAGTGACGATGCCAGTGGATGGACAGCCGTCGGGCATGCCAACGTCATACTCGACAATCTGATCGCTCAGGGCAAAGCTAAACCAATGATCGTGGTGATGCCGCTCGGCTACGGCACCATGGAATTTGTACATCTGGGATGGAATGCGTGGGGACACGACGAACTGCGCGCACGCAACTTCGAAAAATTTCGCGAAGCGCTACTCACGGAAGTGATGCCGCAAGTCGAAAACGAATATCGCATCACTAAAGACCGCAATGCGCGGGCGATTGCGGGCTTGTCGATGGGTGGCTCGGAATCTCTGCTCACTGGCCTGAACAATCTCGACAAGTTTTCCTGGGTCGGCGCTTTCAGTTCAGGCGGCGTTCCCGAGGATTTCCAAAAAATTTTCCCCACTCTCGAGGCCAAAGCCAATCAGCAACTTCATCTGCTATGGATCGCATGCGGCACCGAGGATCATTTGATCACGATCAACCGCAACCTGCGTGAATGGCTGAAGACCAAAGGTGTGAAGGTAACCGAAATCGAAACGCCCGGCATGCACAACTGGATGGTATGGCGAAGAAACTTATCAGAGTTCGTGCCGCTGCTGTTCCGATAATGTTTCGTTAAGCGTTACCGAAGCGCGGCAGCACCGTTACGGCACATTCACCGAATCCCGATTCTCCGACGGAACATACTTCACCGCCGCCGTGCGCTCCAGCTTATCCCAGGCGAACCTGCGGCCTTCCAGCGCGCGCTTCAGCGTCTTGAATAACACGACTGAGAATAACTGGCGGTAAGCGAAGCGCTGCAGCCACACCTGGCTCAACAGCCACACGTCTTCTTTATCGTCAGGGCGCCGCCGCTCCAGTGCAAACGCCAGCGCCGACGCCAGAAAATCAACTACCAGGAACACAAAGAAGAATGCCACCAGTTTGTGGAAGCTGGCCGGGTCCG
Organism: uncultured Acidobacteriaceae bacterium; assembly: GCA_963838015.1. Classification (GTDB taxonomy): domain Bacteria; phylum Acidobacteriota; class Terriglobia; order Terriglobales; family Acidobacteriaceae; genus Sulfotelmatobacter. The sequence goes on from CAWIPG010000007.1 coordinate 436,875, forward strand.
TGGAATCGGGATGAAAATATTTCTGAATGAAATACCACATCGCCCCGAAGGCGAACATGATATCGATGAGCGGTGAAACCAGCGGCAGCAGAATCTGGAAGATCACAATGTTCGGCAGCGCCACAAACCCCAGCGCTCCTTTTCGCGCAAACACCCCACTGTGTTTGTAAACGGCCTGCAGAATTCCAAACGACCAGCGAAAACGCTGGCGCATCAGCCCATTCGCTGTGGTCGGCGCTTCGGTATAGGCCAGCGCCATATCTTCATATTCCACGCGGTAACCGCGGCGCAACAGAGCCATGGTCAGGTCGGCGTCTTCGGCAACGGTATCGAGGTGGTAGCCACCGGCCTCGCGTACCGCCGAAACCCGCCACGCCCCGATCGCTCCCGGAACCACGCTGACCGCGCCAAAAACATCCAGCGCGCGGCGTTCAAAGTTCTGGCTGGTGATGTATTCCAAAGCCTGCCAGCGCGTCCACAAATTGACGCGGTTCCCCACCTTGGCATTGCCCGCGATCGCCCCAACCTTAGGATTGATAAAGTGTGGCACCAGCCGTGAGATCGCATCGCCCGCAATGATCGTATCGGCGTCAATGCCAACAAAAAGCTCGGCATCTTGAATGTGCTCGATGCCATAATTCAAAGCCTCCGCCTTGCCTGCATTCTCCTTCGTCAGAATCAAAACTCGACCCGCAGCTTCCTCTCTTACAAAGCAAGCGCGAGCCACTTCCAGCGTGCGGTCTTTGGAACCATCATCGATCACGATCACACGAAGGTTGCGATAGTCGGAATTAAGCGCAGCGCGCACCGTTCGCTCAATCACTTTTTCTTCGTTGTAAGCGGGAATGAGCACTGCAACCTTCGGCCGGTACGATGCGACTTCCGCAGGCTTGCCGAAAATCTTTTCCTGCAGCCGGTCGTAGACAGCCGCCGTGCCAATAAATACCAAACGCCCAGTCATCAGCAAATCGCCGAGGAAAAATATCCACGTGATCCCGGTAATGCCGGCGTCAAACAGCCAGAAGCCCAGCCCGTCAAGGCGTGCAGCCCAACGTTCGCCAGTCGTCAGTGGAGCCATCACCTCGGCTCTGGTCTTGCCAAACAAATCGTAAACCGGAGCAATCTCCAGCCCGCGCGCGCGAATGCCCTCGATAATCATCGGCAGCGCCCGCACCGTCTCAGCCCGGTTGCCGCCGCCGTCATGCAAAAGTACGATGTTGCCGCAGCGCAGATCATTTGCTCCGCACGGCGGCAAGTGTGCTAGAACGTAGCTCGAAATCTCCTCCGCGGTGTGCCGCCGCGGCTTGTCGCTCCAATCGTTGGGGTCGATCCGGTTGCCCACAGTGATGTAACCCATGTCCTGCGCGAACGCCAGCGGTCGCACCTGGTCAGCGGTGTCCGGCTCCTCATCAATCGCGTAAGGCGGGCGCAGCAGCGTCACGCGTACGCCCATCAGGCTTGCGAAGAGCCTCTCCGTGAGGTTCAGTTCGACCTTCATGTACGTCGAAGAAATATTGCTCACGTCAGGATGCGTAAACGTGTGGTTGCCGATGGCGTGGCCTTCGTTATAAATGCGCTTCGCCACGCCCGAGAACTTGTCGGTCTGAATGCCGATCAGAAAAAATGTTGCCGGAGCTTTCTCCCGCTTGAGCACATCGAGAATCTTCGGCGTCCAATCCGGATCGGGGCCGTCGTCAAAGGTCAGAGCCACCTTGTTCGGGCTATAACCGTAACGCCCCACACGGTAAGGCTCTGGCAAATTCTGAAAATTCTCATCGGTAATAATTTTTGTATTCGCGTCAATGGTAAGGTCTCGTATGCCATGTGTGGGCCGCTGTTCAATTCGGAGGATTTCGCCCTGGCCCTCCATATCCACATCCTGGCCCGGAGGCACATCGCGCAACTTGTCGGTCGCGCCCGCCTCGCCCGGAATATCCCACACCTTCCACAACGACCGGTCCTCACCGCCCAGCCGCCACAAAGCAAAAGTCTGTATGCCCAATTCTTGCGCCGCCCGCATGTGATTCAGCGCGGTGACTCCATCCAGAAACCAAATGTCATGCCGGATGCTGCGCTCATCCAGATAACTGAAATGCGGATTGAGCGCATCGTCATCGAAAGTTACATCTTCATCGGAATCGCGCGCCGCCAGCCACGCTTCCTGCACGGTCACGGTACTGTCGTGCGCGTCGGGAGGCAGCTTGCCCTTCTTGGGTTTGAGCACCCAGTCATATCCATAGTTGGCGATGGCGCAGATGATCTTCTCTTTCGGAATAACCTTTACCGCGGACTTCAAATTGTCCACGAACCAATCCTGCGACGCGACCGGCCCGCCCGCCGCCCCAGGATAATGCTCATCGTAGTTCATGATCACGACGCCATCCGCGGGCGCAGCAACGGCGGCGTAGTCGAACCCTTTGCTGCGCGGGGGAACACTCACATATAGCTTCATCCCACGGGCGTGCAAGTCCCCCGAAAGTTCATTCAACAGCGCAATATAACCCGGCTGCCCGGAATCCGGGAAGGCTTCAAAATCCACCATCAGCCCGCCGAAACGATCCGAAGAAAGAAACATTCCGACCTGCTTGCGAAAAAGCGCGCGCGCCGCAGGATCGTTCAAGAAGCCCGTGATGTCTCCCATCCAATTCGCGCCGTCAAAGTTATTCACCATGGGGAAGACTTCCATGCTGTTGTCTTCCGCCTTCAGAAACGGCATCACGCGGTCGTCGACGGCACGCACACGATCGTTTTGCACCACATCAAAAAATTTGTTGGTCTGGTCATCAACGCCCTGCAGTCGACCATCGGGAGTAAGCACGTGCAGCCAGTCGGGATAAAGCAAATCGATTTGCCGCGCAAAATCCCGCAGAGAAGAAAAGCTGGCAGCGTCCCACGGAACGTAGAATGCCGCGCGAATGCCTTCCTCCTGGTTTAGTTTCACCTCGGAGGCGGGCAGCTTCGATTTGCGATGAGAGCGGACGGCTGCCTTCTTCAGGCGATCGCGGGCCTTCTCCCTCTCATTTTCCTTCAGCGCTTTGAAGGCGCGCTTCTGCGGGGAAAACAACAGCTCGGGCAGGTGCTCATCCCGCAGCGCGGTGTACACAAAGAAAATGATGAGCGCCGAGAGTGCCACGACCAGAGCGTCGACGAAACGTCTCAGTCGCTTCCAGCGGGCACGTTGCGGATCGTAGAAGACAGGTTCAGGCATGAAAGGCTAAGCGTTTATCGTATGCCGCACGCGGCAGCCGGTCAATTCTCGGCAGGACGCAGCAACGCAATAATCGCGCGTTTGGCTCGCTTCCTTAATAGATGCGCTTTCTCAATCCGCAGTTGACTGCGCTATAGTCTCAGCGTGCTGCAACTGCTGCGTAAGGATGCTCGATTCTTTCTTGCAGCCGGCTTAATGGCGGTAGCGCTCCGGCTGCTCTTTGCACTTCACTTTCCCGGCATCGTGGACGACTCGCGGCTCTATGCCGATATCGCTATGAACTGGCTGCAGTATGGCGTTTACGGCGTCACCGATTCCGGCCACGTCGTTCCTACTCTCTCCCGCTTGCCCGGCTACCCGGCATTTCTGGCTGCGGTTTTCGCCATCTTCGGCTGGAGTAATTTCCGCGCGGTTCTGCTGATCCAAGTTCTGTTCGACCTGGGCACGTGTTTCCTCATCGCGGATCTTGCGCGCCGCATACTTTCCAATCGCGCAGCGAAAGTCTCGTTCGTACTCGCCGCTTTGTGCCCATTCCTGGCCAACTACGCGGCCGCGGCCCTTACCGAGACGCTGGAAATTTTCTTCACCGTATTGGCGCTGGATTTTGCCGTATGCGGATTGGCAACTCTTCGCGAAACCGGGTCTAAATCCACTGCCGCATTCGCGCCTTGGTTCAGATGTGGCCTCTCGGTCAGCGCGTGCATCCTGTTACGGCCCGACGGCGGAATCCTGCTCGCCGCCATCGGCGCATACTTGCTGCTGCTTCTCCTGCAAGGCATCATTGGAGAAAAAAGAACCCGGTCGTACCGCGCCCTCGTTGCTACCCATTCTACGCGCAGGAGTCATTCTCGCCCTGAGCGCGCTCGCGCCCCTGGTCCCGTGGACACTCCGCAACCTGCACACCATGCACCGCTTCGAACCACTCGCCCCTCGCTATGCCAACGATGCCGATGAACCGGCAATGCCCGGCTTCAATCGCTGGACCAAAACCTGGATCGCAGACTACACATCCGTTGAGGAAATTTACTGGAACATACCCGGCACGGCCATTGATGTAACTCGTCTACCGCATCGCGCCTTCGATTCAGCGGAGCAGCGCCAGCAAACGACGCAACTCTTCGCCAAGTACAACCGCGACAACGATGTAGCTCCCGAACTCGATGCGCAGTTTGCCGTGCTAGCCGTCACGCGCATTCACGCTGCGCCCTTGCGCTACTACATTTGGCTCCCGGTCATGCGCATCGCCGACATGTGGCTGCGTCCCCGAACCGAACTTCTGCCCTCTGATCCGCGCTGGTGGCAATTCAACGACGAACGCTCCTGGCTCGTCGTGAGTATCGTTTTCGGGCTGGTGAATCTCGCATACGTCGCAGCCGCAGCCGCCGGATTCGTACGCGCCCGTGCACTCCCCGGCGTCGGACTCCTGCTTCTATTCGTATTGCTGCGCTCCCTCTTTCTCGGCACTCTCGAAAACCCCGAACCGCGCTACACGCTCGAATGCTATCCCGTGGTCATAATTCTCGCAGCAGCGCTATTTCGCATCGCACCCATCGAAAACCCGCATGAATAGGCTCCAAAATGTGGAACGCTATATGTGAAAAGCCGTATTCAAACGTTTCAGCTTGCCCAAAGCTTGAAGATTCAGCTTGCACATTGTGGCCCCGGAGTTGCACAATAGCGCCCCATCAGGTCCCCAGGGTCCCATGCTCATCTCTATTTTCCTGGGCAACACAATCGAATGTTATGCCCCCGTGGGTAAAAGGAGCTCGCCATGCGGTCTGGCTCACGTGTATTTGCTCTGTTGGTCACTTCTATACTCGTTTTCCAAAGCTTGAGCTTTGCCCAATCGGCGACTTCATCGTTGCGCGGCACCATCACTGACGCTAAGGGCTTGGTTATTGCTGGCGCAAATATCACGTTGAGCAACACGTCCACGGGATTCTCACGCACCACAAAGACCGATGAACAGGGTGTCTACCAGTTCCTTGAGATTCCTCCCGCCACCTATGTGCTTACGGTGGACGCCTCAGGCTTCGCCAAGGTGAAGCGTGAGAACGTGGTGCTGCAAGTCAGCAGCCCGGCAACGTTAAACCTGGCCTTGGAAGTCAAGGGAGGTACCGTGGTGATCGATGTCACCGGCGAAGCTCCCATGGTAAACACGACGGATGCCACGTTGGGCAATACCTTCAACTCGCGCCAGTTAACCGACCTGCCCTCCGAAGGCCGCGACCCCGCAGCGATTCTAAGTCTTCAGCCGGGTGTCGTGTACATCGGCAAAACGACGGACACGCAGCAAGACAACGACAGCCGCGGCGGAGCGGTGAACGGTGCGCGCAGCGATCAAACCAATATCACCCTCGATGGTTTGGACGACAACGATCAACTCAAAGGCTATGCCTTCGAGGGCGCCATGCGGCCCACGCTCGATTCATTGGAGGAATTCCGCGTCACCACCAGCAACTACGACGCGGCCTCTGGCCGTTCCTCGGGCGCACAAATAAATCTTGTCACCAAGACCGGAACCAATTCCATCCATGGCTCTCTCTACGAATATTATCGGCCCTCATTCGACGTTGCCAATGATTGGTTCAACAAGCAGTCGGAGCTGCAAAACCAGCAGGCTAACGTGCCGGGATTTGTCCTGCGCAATACCTTCGGCGGCACCATCGGCGGGCCTATTAAGAAAGACAGGCTTTTTTTCTTCGCGGCTTATGAAGGCCAACACACGGCCGACCAGGTGCAGACCACAAGGATCGTGCCCACCGCGAGTCTAAGAGATGGCTTTATCAAGTATTTGTGTAATCCATCGTCGGATCCCAATTGCACTCTAGGCTCGCCCAATTCCATGGGCGTGACGGTCCAGGATGTAGCTGGGTTTGCACCAGAACTACGTCGCCACGTTGACGCCGGCGCAAATCGCCTCTCTCGATCAAGGCTGTTCTGGAAACGGCACTTGCCCACCGACTCCTGGGTCTGCAGGTCCAGGACCCAACGGATTACTCGCCAACATCGGTGGCGCCAACCCGAACGCGCTGTTCACGCACTATCCGCTCCCGAACTGCAGCGCCTGTGGCAACGCCGTAAATGGCAGCGGAGACCTTTTGAACTCCGCCGGTTTCACCTTCCCAGGCAATGACCCGACGACGCACGATACTTACATCTTTAAGCTGGACTACAAAATTACCGCGAATGGGAACCAGTCGATGTTCATTCGTGGAAACCTCCAGAATGATCGCGAATCCAAGCCTCCTCAATTTCCAGGCCTTCCCCCGGACGACTTCGTTACCAACAACAGCAAAGGAATCGCAGGTGGTTACACGTTCATCATTCGCAATAACCTGATCAACAACTTCCGCTATGCGTTTATCCGCCAAGGAGTCGGGATGGGCGGACTTAATAACCAGGATTACAACACTCTTCGCGGACTTGACGATACTCAGGGACTTAGCCCCACTGATACTCCTACCATTCTTACCAACGTTCCCGTGCATAATTTTATTGATGACGTCTCCTGGACCAAAGGCAAACATACCGTTCAGTTCGGCACGAATTGGCGCTTGATTCACAACAATCGCGAGTCGAATGCCCAGAACCTTTCGTTTGGGTACGCCAACCTGTATTGGATGAGCCCGTCGTTTATCTCGAACGAAGGAGTGAGCCTCGACCCCGCTCTCAACTCGAGCTTTCCACTAGTCGATCCCTCCTTTGGAGGGTCGTACGATTTCGCCGCCGTCCAGGTTGCCGGCATCATGAGCCAGGTGTATAGCGTTACTAACCAGGACAAGAATGCCAACCAAATTCCCAACGGCACCCTGATTCCCCGCCACTTTCATAATTTTGAAGGCGAGATGTACCTCCAGGACAAATGGACTGCGACTCCGAATTTAACCATCACATACGGCCTTCGCTATTCGCTTCTGCAACCTCCCTATGAGGCCGACGGCAACCAGGTCTCGCCCACCGTGGATATGCACCAGTGGTTTGAGAATCGCATCACCAACATGTACCAGGGAACGGTAGACCAGCCGCTGCTCGACTTCGGTCTTTCCGGGCAGGCCAACGGCAAGAAGCCTTACTGGAGCTGGAATTACAAGAACGTGGCTCCCCGCTTCGCCGTCGCCTATGCGCCGCATGCCGACGGCGGCTTCTGGCACAGCATTCTGGGTGATAAAGGCAAGAGTTCCATTCGAGTAGGCTATGGCATGTACTATGACCACTTTGGCGAGGGAGTCGTCAATACGTTCGATCGCCAGGGTTCGTGGGGCCTGACGACCACGATCAGTAATCCGGCTGGCGTTCTTGGCGTGGATACGTCGCCACGCTACACTGGGTTGTTGGGTGCGGCCAATCTTCCGCCAAGTACTGGCGTGCCAAGTCCCCACGGATTCCCCTACCAGCCCTCGATCGACCCAAATACCTACGGTCTGGCTATCGCGTGGGGAATTGACGACAACCTGAAGACTCCATACTCGCACGTGGTGGATTTTTCTCTTACTCGTGAACTGCCTCACAGCTTTGTGGTTGAAGCCACGTATACGGGACGCTTCGCCCGCCACCTGCTGCAGGAAATCGATTTATCGGAACCGCTCGATCTCGTCGATCCGGCAAGCCACATGGACTACTTCACCGCGTCACAGATCTTATCGAAGAATGCGTATGCCGGAACCTCCGAGAGCGCGATCAGCAAGATCCCCTATTGGGAAAATATGTTTCCGCAGGCGGCGGGGCCCAATGGCGTTAGCGGCGCCGCCCCCAATACTCCAGCCAATCCTACAGCCACGCAGAATATCTACGACCTCTATTATTCAAACTTGGGCAACGAAACCCTCTCACTCGAAGACCTCGATGCATTCTGTTTCCCCGCTTGTGCCGGGACCGGTTCCAATTCGCTCGGCGGTTTCGTAGGATCCAGCGGCACCCCATTTTCCTACTACCAGCCTCAATTCTCCTCGCTTTACGGCTGGCAATCGAGGGGCAACAGCAATTACAACGGGCTTCAGATCTCTCTGCGGCACGCCATGGCCGCAGGTCTCCAATTCGACTTCAACTACGTTTACTCGAAATCGATCGACGTCGGATCGAACGCCGAGCGCGTGAACGGATTCGAATCCAACGGGCTGGCCTTCAACAGCCAGGTAATCAACGCGTTCTCTCCAAATCAGTGGCGTGCGCCCTCCGATTTTGACACCACTCATCAACTGAATGCGAATTGGGTATGGGATCTGCCGTATGGTCGCAGCCGCCATTGGGGAAGTAGCGCCAGAGGTCTGATGAACGGAATCTTTGGCGGATGGGGCTTCAACGGCCTGTACCGCTGGACCAGCGGATTTCCCTTCTCCGTGGAAGCCGGTAATGGATGGTCGACCGATTTCGAGCTGGAAGGCTCTTCTGTCTTGACTGGACCAAAGCCGAAGACCGGCGTATTCATCGAACCCAACGGCAGTCCCACGGTTTTCCAGAATCCTCAGCAGACGATCACCTGCTCCTGCTCCCCCGGCACCGCCGTGGGAGTGAACACATTCCGGCCAACCTACGCCGGTGAAGCCGGCCAGCGTAACAACTTCCGAGGTCCCGGTTATTTCGGGATTGATGCGGGCCTCTCCAAAATGTGGAACCTGGGCGAGCAGAAGGCGGTGAGATTCGCGTGGGAAGCATTTAACGTAACCAATTCCGTTCGCTTCGATGCGGCAGGCTCTCTGATCGGTCAGGATCTCGTGAATATCACCGGCTTCGGCATATTCAATACAGAGTTAACTCAGGCTCGAGTGATGCAGTATTCCTTGCGGTTCTCGTTCTAGCCTGGTGAAATGATCAACAAAAAGGGACAGCGTTCGCCGTCCCTTTTGTTGATAGCTTTCTTCGCGGAACCAGATACTTACGACAGCGGCGAATCGCTCATCCTAAACCGCGTGCGCACATGCTCAGAGATCAGCTCAATCGCGGGCCGGTTCACCACCGGGTCGCTCTGCGCCAAGTATTTCATCGCCTCAACTAGCAGACGTTGCCCATCGACGTATCGCGGATCAGAAGTGCGCTCTCTTTTTCTGGGACGGCCCAGCTGCGGGGGAACAGGAATAGTGAAGACCTTGGCCATGAATAAACTCGTCTGGAAATCCTAGGGCAGTATAGCGCCCGGCGTTCCTTTTTCAGAACACATTTCTTATGCTTTAGATTCAATTACTTACCCGCGCGGCGAAACAAATTTCGTTTTACCGTTAGTTTTTAGATGAAATACATCATTCCCGATCTTAGCCGGCATCTTGATCGCAGTATAAGTTGCCAGGCGATAATCCCCTTGCGTTTGCATCAGCTTCTGTTGCAACGAGACGCCGCGCTGCAAATCGATCCACAAGAAGATCTGCGGTAAATTGGCCCGCACCTTTTCACTTTTCGGGATCAGCAGCAGCTTTGCCGTCGGCGTGTTGTCAATCGTCTCTTCGCCCTGATAAGTGACGTCGAAAGATTTTTTCAAGTCCGCGCCGCTACCTCCAAACCCGAGAACCATCAGGCTTTCAAATTCCTGGTGGTTCGCGCCCGCCGTATACTCCAGAACCTGCTCAATCTTCGGTTGGTATACCTGCAGCTTGCCGTCTTTGTAGAGCACATATTTAGTGTCCGGCTCTTTGAAGTCAGCCATCATCTCGATTTGCTGCCCCGCGCGCCGGTAGTAAACCGTGCCCTTCTGCGTGTCGGTTTCACTCACCACTGCCTGATATTGATTGAACACAAAATCAGCCTGCGCGCTCTGGAAGCTGGCCGCGGCTTTATCCATGGTCTTGAGCACGCTCTCAAGGGTGGGGGCCTGCTGTTGTTGCAAAAGCAGACTCATCGCGAGAAACAAGAAGTGGATAGAGATCATGATGGCCTGCGGCACAAACCTTCGTCACAGACGTCGCGTGGTGTAATTTAATTACTACCCAACGCCTTGTCATCCTGAGCTCAGCCGTTTTTCAGGCGGAGCGAAGGATCTCAATCTCAACCGGCCCAACGCGTGAGCCAAACTGCAGTAAAACTCCGCGTAACTACTACCGCTTAGCCCAAATCCGGTAGCTCTGTATCCTACCCTTGCGGTCCGTCACGCCTTCATACTTCACGATCGTCACATCCCCCGAAATCGGCTTGATGAGATGCAGCAACTGCTCGCGCACGGCCTGATCATCTCCCGGCGTAATCGAGCCAGCCGAAATCTGGTAAAGCAAACCACCATCCGCTTCAGGCGTAACGACGATATCAGTCTGATGCTGATTGCCGGTAACAGGTTTGTCGTTGTAGTTGATCCAGTAAGGCGTGGCAAAAATAAAAAGCAGGATCAGCGTGACCATGATGTCGTAGTGCAGCGTGCCCCGCTCATGTTGCCAAAGAATGTAGCTGCGAATTGTCCGCCATGCGCGGTTCATCGGTAGGGAAGGCGCGCTTGTCGCGGTCGTGCTGATTTCCACACTTTGCAAGTCTAGTCTCCAACTTTCAAGGTTTCAACGTTCGCGGAAAAATAACAACTGCGTACAATACCGTGGAAGAGCGGCGCTTCAGCGCGCGTAAAGCCTAAAAAATCAATCAGGGCTTTAGCCTTGAGGGCTAAAACTTCTTCGCCGTAATCCGCTCCGCCCCAATATAAGGCCGCAGCACTTCCGGAATCACTACGCTCCCATCCGCCTGCTGATAATTCTCCACAATCGCCACCCACGTCCGGCCCACGGCCAGTCCACTCCCGTTCAAAGTATGCACAAACTCGGTCTTATTCTTGCCCTCAGGGCGGTAACGGATATTCGCCCGCCGCGCCTGATACGCCTCAAAATTCGAGCACGACGAAATCTCCCGAAACAACTGCTGCCCCGGCAGCCACACCTCAATGTCGTAAGTCTTCGACGACGCGGAACTCATGTCCCCCGTGCACAACGCCATCGTCCGGTAATGCAACCCAAGCTTCTGCAAAATCGTTTCCGCATTCCGCGTCAGCTTCTCGTGCTCGTCATACGAATCCTCCTGCCGCGCAAACTTCACCAGTTCGACTTTCTGAAACTGATGCTGCCGGATAATTCCGCGTACATCTTTCCCATAAGATCCCGCCTCGCTGCGGAAGCACGGCGTATATGCTGTGAGGGAAATCGGTAGCCGCGCCGCATCAAGAATCTCGTCGCGATAAAGATTCGTGACCGGCACTTCAGCCGTAGAAATCAGCCAGAGATCCTTCTCTCCATGCGGCACCCGAAACAAGTCATCCGCAAACTTCGGCAACTGCCCCGTCCCATACATTGACTCCGAATTCACCAAATAAGGCGGCAACACCTCCGTGTATCCATGCTCACGTGTGTGCAAATCGAGCATCAAGTTTGCCAGAGCCCGTTCCAGCTTCGCACCCAAGTCCCAGTAAACGGCAAAGCGCGCGCCCGTAAGCTTCACTGCACGCTCTAAGTCGAGCACGCCCAACTCCGCTCCCAACTCCCAATGCGGCTTGGGAGTAAAGTCAAACTGCGGAGCCTTGCCCCATCGCCGCACTTCCACATTCTCTTCCGCGCTGCGCCCCACGGGCACGCTCGCGTGAGGCATGTTAGGAATGCCCGAAAGAATATCTTGCAACCGCGCATCGAGGTCGGCGGCAATTTTTTCTCGCTCCTGAATCTGCTCGCGCAGCTCTTTCGTCTCAGCAATGGCAGCAGCCGCATCTCCTCCGCTTTTCTTCAGCTTGGCAATATCTTCCGAAGCCTTATTCCGCCGAGCCTTCATAGTCTCAGCTTCAGTGATAGCCTGCCGCCGCTGTGTATCCACGTCGTGAAAGTCCTTAAGCACGGCGTCCGGATCCGCGCCGCGCTGGCGCAGCATCTCCTCCACCCGCGGTAGATTGTCACGAACAAAGCTAAGATCAAGCATGGGAACCAACTACTCTATCGGAAAACAACTAGAAATTGCACCCGCAAGCACAGGTGGTGGCGCAGTTTGCACTATCACACGACAGCTGTCATTCTGAGCGGAGCCGTTCTTCAGGCGAAGCGAAGGATCTCTCGCTTAGCCGGCCAAGCGCGTAAGCCAAACTGCACCACTTCCACACTCACAAAAATCTAAACCATCGCGGACCCACCAATGTTACTATTTCGGACTGTTTCAAACCGACCATCGAAAACCGCACATGACCAGAGCCTCCCGATCCATGGCGTCCCCCCGAGTGGTCTGCATCGAGGACTTCCGCCCCATCGCCCGCCAAAGGATCCCGCAATCCGTTTTCGACTACCTCGATGGCGGCTCCGAAGGCGAAGTCACGCTTCGCGAAAATTGCCGCATCTTCAATGACGTCACTTTTCGCCCACGCCACGCCGTCGCAGTCGCAGATTGTAGTCTGTGTACTCGTGTACTCGGTTTCGATCTTGCTCTGCCATTCCTGCTTGCCCCGGTCGGTTATAGCCGACTGATGCATCCAGGCGGCGAAGTAGCTGCCGCGAGAGCCGCCGGTCGCGCCGGAACCGCTTACATTCTCTCGACCATCTCCGGACACAAACTGGAAAACGTAAAGGCTGCTTCCTCCGGACCAGTTTTCTATCAGCTCTATTTAATGGGCGGCCGTGGCGCTGCCGAAGGCTCCATCGAACGCGCACGCGTCGCGGGATTTTCCGCGCTGGTCGTCACCATCGACACTCCCGTCTCCGGAATCCGCGAGCGCGACTTTCGCAACGGCATGAAGGAACTCATCAGCGGCGGCCCGCTGGAAAAAATTCCCTACCTTCCGCAAATTCTCTCTCGTCCGGGCTGGCTCATCAGCTTTCTCCGCGACGGCGGCGTCCCCGCGCTTCCCAATGTAGTCGTTCCCGGCAAAGGCCCCATGCCGCTCGTCGACGTTGCCGCCGCTCTCGCCGAATCGACCGTCACCTGGGCCGACCTGCGCTGGATTCGCGAACTCTGGAAGGGCCCAATCGTAGTCAAAGGTGTTCTCACCGCCGATGATGCCCTCCACGCCATCGACGAAGGCGCCGCCGCAATTTCAGTTTCCAATCATGGCGGACGCCAGCTCGATGGAGTTCAAGCCTCATTGCGCGCCCTGCCCGAAGTGGTAGCAGCCGTGAAAGGCCGCATCGAAGTATGGATGGATGGCGGCATTCGCCGCGGCACCGACATCGCCAAAGCCCTCTGCATCGGAGCGAACGCCGTGCTGTGCGGACGCGCCTACGCCTACGGCCTCGCCGCCGCAGGCGAAGCCGGAGTAGATCGCGCCATCGAAATCCTGCGCACGGATCTCGACCGCACCCTCAAGCTGCTAGGTTGCGCGTCTGTAGCAGAACTAGATCGCTCCTACGTGAACGTTCCCAAGAGCTGGGAAGTAGCCTGATTTGCAGCCGGAAGGGCATTGCTCGCGGGGAGATTAGAGAACGCGGGCAGTGACGTGGAAGAGCGGCGCTTCAGCGCCGCGTAAGCGTCCAGAATCATTGCGGGCTTTAGCCCTGAGGGAAGATGCCTTGATTCTTTGACTCACATAGTCCGTTCGCAAGGAGAACATCATGCAGTGGACCCAGATCTACGACCCATTCGGTCATTGGTGGCTTTCCACGCTGGTCGCCGCTCTCCCCATCATCGTCCTCTTCAGCCTGCTCGCCGGTCTCAAGGTAAAACCGCACTGGTGCGCCATCGCCGGCGCTGCCACCGCTGTTCTAGTCGCAATCATCTTTTTCAAAATGCCGTCCGCGCTCGCCGCCATGAGCTTCGGCTATGGCGTTGCCTACGGAGTTTTGAAGATCGCCTGGATCGTCCTGGCTGCGGTCTACCTCTACGACATCTCGGTCGAGACCGGACAATTCGAAATCATGAAAGAATCGGTCGCGGGAATCACCGCCGACCGCCGCCTTCAAGTCCTGCTGGTCGCTTTTTGCTTCGGAGCATTCATCGAAGGCGCCGCCGGTTTCGGCGCACCCGTCGCGATCGCCGGAGCATTCATGATCGGCCTAGGCTTCAAGCCCTTCCACGCCGCCGCATTAAATTTAATCGCTAACACCGCGCCCGTAGCCTGGGGAGCCATCGGCACGCCGGTTCACGCCCTCGCCGCCGTCGCTGGCCTGCCGGAATCCGATCTCAACGCCATGATCGGCCGCATCCTTCCTTTCACTGCCGTCATCGTTCCTTTTTGGCTGGTCAAAACCATGGTCAGTTGGCGCGAGACCTTCGAAGTTTTTCCCGCCATCGCCGTAGTCGGTGTTTCCTTCTCTCTCACCCAATTCTTCTGGTCGAATTATGTCGACAGCAATTTGGTCGACATCATGGGCGGAGTAGTCTCGATCATCGCTGTTCTGATCTTCCTCCGCTTCTGGAGGCCGAAAAAAATCTGGCGTTTTGATTACGATGATAAAGCCCCAGCCCTCCCTCCACCCACCGGAAAACTCTCTGACGACGTTGGCGGCGAATGGCCCGCCGACAAATTCGATGGCTACGTCCAACAACGCGACAAAATTCGCACCTACACCGCCGCACAAATCGCGAAAGCTTGGACTCCATTCGCGATCCTCTCCCTCTTCGTACTGCTCTGGGGACTGCCCTCGATAAAATTAGCCATGAACCAAGCCACCACTCCGGCTTTTCACGTAGTGCTCGCCAACGGAAAAGCCCGTCCCGGTCCACCTGGATGGGACGTCCCTTACCTGCATAACTCCATCTCTCGCGCCGCGCCCATTGTCACCAAGCCCACGCCCGAAGCCGCGCGCTACGATTTCAACTGGCTCTCCGCCACCGGAACCGGCTGCTTCTTCGCCGCAATCGTCTCCGGACTGTTACTCGGCCAAGGCCCCATACAACTAATGAAAATTTTCTGGAGAACGCTGGTGCGCATGCGCCTCGCCATGGTCGCCATCTCATTTATGCTGGGCCTCGGCTTCGTGACGCGCTATGCCGGTCTGGATGCCGTGCTGGGCCTGGCCTTCACGCGCACCGGATGGCTCTATCCATTTTTCGGCACATTCCTCGGCTGGCTGGGAGTTGCGCTAACCGGCAGCGACACCTCGTCGAACGCGCTCTTCGGCAGCCTGCAAAGAATTACATCTCAACAACTCGGCATCGATCCGGTCCTCATGTGCGCAGCTAACAGCGCCGGAGGCGTCATGGGAAAAATGGTCGACGCGCAATCCATCACCATCGCCACTGCCGCCACCGAGCAAGTCGGCAACGAGGGCATCATTTTCCGCTTCGTCGCCTGGCACTCGGTCGCACTCTGTTCCATCGTCGGAATCATCGTGCTTCTCTACGCCTACGTTTTCCGCTACGCAGTACCACATGGGTTGACGTTCGTGAAATAACAGCCGCCGGGCAGTGACGTGGAAGATCGGCGCTTCAGCGCCGCGTAAAGTCTCTACAATAAGGTTCGGCTTCAGGCCCCTGTACTAACGGCTCTATCTTTTCCGAACCATATTTTTGCAGCAACGTCCGCCACAACCCGGCATCAAAGGGTTAGGGTATGCTGTCCCCGGAGTTGGAGAATCGGAACTAGAAGGAAGTTCTTCTAACTGGAGGATATTGATGAAATCCGTAACCGGAGTATTTCGTTCGACGTCGGAAGCGCAACACGCACTTGCCGAAATGCGCACGCTCGGCTTGCCCGAAGATCGAGTCACCCTTTTGACTCCCAAAAGCGCGGAAGCCAAATTGGCATCGGCTCCCGCTGTTTCCACTGAGCAACCGGGCATGGGCAAAGCCATTGGCGCATTGCTCGGAGGTGCCGCTGGAATTTCGGGAGGTCCGCTGATTGTAGCCGCACTCATTCCGGGCGTAGGACCAATAACGGCTCTCGGATTATTAGGCGGAGCAGTCCTGGCCGCCGCCGGAGCAGGCGTTGGCTCTGTTGCCGGCGGGAAGCTGGAAAATGCAATGACCGAAGGCGTTCCGGAAGATGAGTTGTTTGTTTACGAAGACGCTCTTCGTCAAGGCCGCAGCGTCTTGATCGCCCTCGCTACGGATGAAGCCGAAGCCTCCCGCTATCGCGAATTGCTCAAAGCCGAAGGAGCCGAATCCGTGGATGCGGCCCGGGAGCAATGGTGGATCGGTCTTCGCGGCGCGGAACAGGAACATTACTCGACTTTTTCCCGGAACCTCAGCGACGACGAGAAATTCTACCGTCTCGGTTTTGAATCTGCCCTGCACGCCCGCTCGCGCTGCAAAGAATACGATCAGGTCTTGGGCGAAATGAACGCCGCAATCGAGGACCTCGAGCGCCAGAACCCCGGCGAAGAAGTAGAGGAGCCGTTTCGACGAGGCTACGAGCGCGGGCGCGACTACTATCAGCGCCTGTGCAATGAATCCAAGGCCGCATAATCGAAAACCATTCAAGATGATTGTATGGTGCCGGAATGGGGAGTCGAATCCCAGGGTACGGAGCACGTAGCTAGCAGAGTATTGTCTGCTTGGCGATCCCGTCGTACTCGCTTGGCCGTCGATTCCCCAGCAATTCTTTGTCAATTCTGCTAACGATTCCGTCGCGCACGCGCCGGAATACAGCCAGCCTTTCTTCCTGTGTGCCAACAGCCGCTGCTGGGTCTTCAAATCCCCAATGGAGAAACTTGAAGGTGCCGGGGAAGATCGGGCAGCGTTCTTTCGCGTCGTCACAAACAGTAATTACATAAGGAATGTATGTGCCCAGCAGTTCCGCCGCGTCCTTAGATCTCTGCCGAGAAATGTCGATACCAATTTCCCGCATTGCTTCCACGGCCAATGGGTGTAGTCCCTTCGGCTCGATACCGGCACTTAAAGCCTCGTACCTGTCGCTCGCCACATGCCGAAGATAGCCCTCTGCCATCTGGCTTCGGGCTGAATTTCCCGTGCAAAGAAACAGCACCTTTGTCGGCATCACACAGCCCCTTGCACTGGCGTGCAGCAACCGGGCGTGCAACAGGTATTGGATTTTGAAGATTGTTTTTCCGGCAGGTTATCTTTAAGAACCACAAATGCCTCCCATTCGTTGCCATCAGGGTCGCGTACCCAGGTCTTATCTTGTGTGGCATAACAGCAATCGGTTTGCATTTCATCCCTTGTGAAAAGGCCGGCTTCGGCCCACGCTTTCCGGATAGCAAACACATCTTCAGTCGAAGCAACCTGAATGCCCAGGTGAGAAAGCGCGCCGGCCTCCTTCACCGCTCCCTCATTCAAACTGAAGTTTAGCGGCGGATTCTGTACGTCGAACTTCGCATATCCGCTCCGCACCTTACTCGGCTCAATTCCAAACAGCTTGCGATAAAACATGATGCTGGTTTCCACATCCCGAACGTTGATTGCCAGATGAGCCTTAAGAGCTTTTACATCGGTAGATTTCATTGTTTCACCTCATATCTGCGAATGCAGATGTATTGCCAGCATAGGCCGGATGATACATATCTGTCAAGGCGAATGTATTTATGGTATGCTGCCACCGTGCCAAACCATAAAACGAAAGCTGGGGATAATGTTTCGCTGGAAGCTCTGTTTAACGCCCTGGCGGACCGAACGCGCCTGCGGTTGATCAATCTAATGGCGGAACAGGAGATATGTGTCTGCTACTTCATCGAGGTGCTGGGCGCTCCACAATCCAAGATTTCGCGCCATCTCGCGTATCTGCGCAAGGCGGGTATTGTTGCAGCGCGGCGCGAAGGCAAATGGATGCATTATCGCCTTGTAATTCCTGCCGAGTCTCACGCCGCTGCCATATTGAAAACCACCTTGGACGCACTAAGGAAGAACAAGGACCTCCAGCGCGACTTCGACCGGCTGAATACCGCCTGCTGCGGCCCACGCAGCTTGGTGCAAGTTATCGGCGCACCGTTACCCGCTCGGTTGTAGGCTCTTGTCGTGCTGTCGACATATGATGGACCGGAACAACAGTCTATGCTGTTTCGTGAGTGCGCGTGGGGCTACAATCGTTGGAAAACTTATGAACAACCGCTATCTTAGCTCCCACTTGTTTTCGTCATTGCTTCTTGCCATCGGAATCATCTCCGCAACCAATGTTCTCATAGCCCAAGACACGGATCGGCCGTGGATGAATTCCAAACAATCCCCAGAACAGCGTGCCGAACTGGCCCTGAAGCAGATGACGCTCGACGAGAAGTTGGCCCTCCTGCATGGAAATGGCATGGCTAACAATCCCAACTGGACGATGCCGCTCACCCCTCTCACGAACGGTGGCGCAGGTTATGTCGAGGGCGTAAAGCGTCTCGGCATTCCGCCGCTGGTCATTTCAGATGCAGCCTACGGAGTACGGGATAGCGGTGTGAACGGAAGGTATGCAACCGCGATGCCTTCGAACCTGGGGGCGGCATCCGCGTGGGATCCGGAATCCGCTTGCGCTTACGGCGAAGTGATCGGCAGCGAGCTTCGAGCGCAAGGATTCAATATGACGCTTGGACGGAGGCGTAAACCTGACCCGTGAGCCTCGGAACGGTCGCACCTTCGAGTACGCCGGCGAAGATCCCTTGCTTGCCGGCACGTTGGACGGGAACATGATGAAGTGCGAACAGGCGCAACACGTCGTCGGCGACATTAAGCACTACGCGCTGAACGACCAGGAGACGGGACGCTACTTCGTCAATTCCATCATTTCGAAAGCGCGCCATGCAGGAATCCGATCTGCTCGCCTTTCACATTGCGATCTCCATCGCAAATCCTGGCGCGGTGATGTGTTCCTACAATCGGATCAATGGAGACTTCGGTTGCGAAAACTCATACATGCTGCGGGACGTACTCAAGAAGGATTGGGGCTTCAAAGGCTTCGTGATCTCTGACTGGGCTGGAACTCACAGCACGGAGAAGGCATCCGCGAGCGGTCTGGATCAGGAACAGCCAATGGCCGACTACTTCGGTCCGAAGCTGAAAGAAGCGGTGGCTGCCGGGAGAGTGCCCTTGTCGGAGATTGACGACCACGCAAGGCGAGTCCTGTATGCGGAGTTTCTGTCAGGGAGTGGTTGACGATCCGCCTCGCGGAAGAGTGTGGTCGATGTCGAGAAGGGACTCGAAGTTGCGCAGCGAGTTGAAGAGAAAAGTATCGTTCTCTTGAAGAATACTCGTTCAGTGCTGCCAATCGATCCAATCCGATCCACAGCATTGCGATCATCGGAGGACATGCTGATGTCGGAATGCTTTCCGGCGGAGGATCGGCGCAAGTGGACCCGCCAGGCGGAAATGCCATCATGCCTGCGGGCAAGGGTGAAACACACTGGCAAGATCACATCTGGTTTCCGACCTCTCCGCTGAAAGCTCTCCGAGCGAAGCTGCCGAATACGAAAATCGAATACGATTCCGGAACAGACTTGAAGTCCGCGGTAAGTCTCGCCAAGAGTTCTGATCTCGCCATCGTCTTTGCATACCAGTGGATATGCCGAAGATATGGACTTGCCGAGTCTGTCGCTTCCTGACAATCAGGATGCTTTGATCGAGCAGATTGCCGCAGCAAATCCTCGCACAATCGTTGTGCTCGAAACCGGTACTGCCGTCACCATGCCATGGCTCGACAAAGTTGCCGCGGTAGTCGAGGCCTGGTACGCAGGTAGTGCCGGACATAAAGCATTGGCCAACGTTCTCGTAGGAGAACGTCAATCCAACCGGCAAACTTGCCCATCACTTTCCCGAAAAGTGAAACCGACCTGCCGCATCCGGTCATTCCACCACTGCCGCCTCAGGATCAAGCTCTCAGTTATACAGTCCACTACGATGAAGGAGCCGAAGTTGGCTACAAGTGGTATGAAGCGAAGCACAAGCAGCCACTATTTGCATTTGGCTTCGGTCTGTCCTACACCTCCTACGCATATTCGGGGATAAGCGTTGATTCCGCCGCCAAGACTGTCCGCTTCAGCCTCAAGAACACCGGGAAACAGGCAGGCACAGAGATCGCGGAAGTGTACGCAAGACTGCCGAAGAGCGCGGACGAATCCTTCAAACGGCTGGTGGGGTGGAAGCGAGTCAGACTCGCGCCGGGTGAATCACAAACGGTCACGGTGGCGATCGATCCGCAAGTCTTGCAGACCTTCGACGACACGACGGCCCGCTGGAACTTCGCGCCAGGCGATTACGAAATCATGGTTGGTGCATCTTCGGACAACACGCCTCTCACAGGAAGTCTCTCGGTTCATTGAAGTACCTCACTAAATCAAAGGAGCATTTCACTGTTGATCGAGGCAATTCTCAATGCTTGCATCCCGCAACCCGAAGGGAAACTCTTGATGGCTCGGACGTTTAACAAGGTGCTCCGCTCCGTCGAGAGGTTTGACTTTTTGTAGCCTGATCGCGATCGCGGTTCCGCTCAGCGCACAACAGGCTGCGACGCCGACATGGAGCCGGTGTCGTTCGCACGGCCGCCGGACAAGCTGTGCCCGGTGCGAAGGTGACGGTATCCACAATGGGGAAAAAGCAGACGGCGATCACAGGATCCGATGGGAAGTTTTCGATCGAGAGCGTCGCACAAGGGCCGCATACCGTGACTGTGCAGCTGACCGGGACGACGGTCCGACCACACCGATGGCGGTAAATATCAGCAGCGCTTCCGTTGCCCTGACGGTATCCGATCAAAACATGCTGTCGATCGCAGTCAATCCGCAAGCCGATTCTAACGGGAGTCTCGAATGTGGCGAGCGGGACAGGCGACGAGAAACTCTCCAGCCAAAAGGTCAACGAGTTGCCGTTGAACGGACGTGACTTCAGCACGCTGCTGTTGTTGGCAGCGGGCACGATGACCGACGTGAACGGGCAGACAAATTTCACCCAGCAATTTGCCATCAATGGACAGCGCGGCGTTGAGGCTGTCTTCGCGATGGACGGCGCTGATATTAGTGATCCTGAGATGGGCGGGAGTACGTTCACAAACTTCGACGTGGATGCAATTCAGGAATTGCAGTCAAGCTCAGGCTGGATGCCGGCAGACATCGGGCGCGGCGCGGCAGGCTTTACCAATATCGTGACCCGATCCGGGAAAAGCGGATTTCACGGTTCCTTCTTCGAGTTTCTAAGGAACTCTGCCCTCGATGCGCGAAATTATTTCGATCACCCGTCGATTGCAGAGCCGGGCCGCATCCCTCCGTTCCGGCAGGAACGAGTTCGGATTTACGAACGGCGGACCGATTGTTTTACCGAATGTATATGACGGTCGCGACCGCACGTTCTATTTTGTACAGTATCAGGGATTCAGGCAGGTGCTGGGAACGACCCAGGTACTGGCCGTGCCTACGGCGGCAGAGCGAACGGGCCAGGATGTGGTGACGTATCCGGACGGCAGCACGGACACGCTGCACGTACCGGTGAATCCGGCGATTGCTTCCATACTGGCCCGTTATCCACTCCCCAACAACCCAACCGGCGCGTATGGTGCGCGAACCTATGCTGCACCTTCAAACGTAAACACGGATGCGGATCAGTTTTCCATCCGCATCGATCAGAAAGTTGGCGCAAAAGGGCAATTGTTTGGTCGATTCAATTACGACAATCTGACCGGACCGACAACCAATCCAGATCAAACACTGCTTGATCCGACCTTCGGCGTGCAGTATGTGGATCGGCAGCGGAACGGGGTCATCACCTATACGCGCACTGCGTCTCCGCACTTTCTCTGGTCGACATCGCTGGGTTTCACGCGGACGACGCCGTCGTTTGTGACACCGAACCACACCGATCCCGCATTGAAGTTCATCGATGGCCTCTACGAGGCGTACAACAGCACGGCGGGTTCGGTGATCGCTGCGTTCGAGAATTTATTCCACGGGCAATTGAATTTTGCCTGGACGACTGTGCGCCACGCGGTGAAATGGGGTGCGGAGGCGCGACTCAATCGCGACACCACATACTTCGGAATCAGTCCCAATGGCGAATATGATTTTGGCGGCGGAACAGTTTATTCGCCCGTGTTCATTCCTTCCGCGAGTGGCCAGCATGATGTGCAGCCGGGACAACCTCTGCCAGACACCTTGAGCAGCCTATTGCTAGGGTATCCGTACGGATACACGGTCGCAGTCGCGCCGCCCTACGCATCGAATGGTGCGCACATTGGGCCCGCCGCAATCAACCGGAATGACGTGAACGCCTACATCGAGGACACGTGGAAAATCAATCCGCAATGGACGCTCGAATATGGCCTGCGCTATGAGCTCTACACGCCGATTTCGGAGCGGGCGAACCGGACGTCAAGCTTTCTGAATTCGTTTCCACCCGCGGGCGTTGGCCAGGAATACTTGATCAACCCGCAGCCTACCTATCAGACCGATTGGAACGGCTGGGGGCCGCGTGTGCAAGTGGACTGGAATGCGCCGCAGGCCGTGCACGTGCATATGGGCGGCGCGATCACAGTGATTCCGCCGAATATCTGGCAGGACAATCTTCTTACAGGGTCAACGCCCTACGTTGTTTATCCACGTGTCAATGCAGCGCAAAACGGGGAGATTTCCTACGGATTCCAAATTACGCCGGATGAGTTGCCGCAGGTCTACAACACAGCTGGAGTGAATGTGTTGGCCAGCGGCGATCCGAAAAAAGTACCGGCGAACACAGTGATGGACGTGAATCGATACCAGCAAGATTTGGCAACGCTGTCGCCAAGTCATCAGCTCTCGCTGCTCAGTCTGGCCGGGATCGACCGGCGCTTCGGCAACGGCCACCTGCAAACTTGGACGCTGGGGCTGGAACGGGCTTTCGGCGGCCTCACCGCCGACGTCGCGTATGTCGGAACATCGGCGTTTCGACTTCCCAGAATGTTGTTTCCGAACGCGTATCCCGGAGCGGATTCGGAATTTGCGAGGTTTACAAACTTCGACAGCAGCGGAGAGGTGACGGGTGGTTTCGGGGTCGAGTCTGTGATGACAGCGACGGCTCATTCGTCGTACAACGCCTTGCAGACCTCATTGTCGGGAAATGTCGGGCACGGCGGTCCGTCACTGCAAGCCGGTTACACTTGGGGCAAATCGCTGGATGATGTCAGCGGCATCCTGGGAGGATCGGCATCTACCGGCGCCGTCACGCAGTTTAGTCCGCAAGACCCGTTCGATACACAGGCGGAAAGAGGACCGTCAAGCTTTGATGTAACGAACGCCTTCACGTTGAGCGCGGCCCAGGATTTGCATTTCGAGCATTTGGGACTTCAGTCAGATCGAACCCGGTTGTTGACGAAGGGCTGGGAGTTTCTGAGCATCTCAACCATTACGAGCGGTTCGCCGTTTACCGTGTACTCGGGAATCCAGCAGACCGGAGCGGGGACGATTGGCGCAGACCGACCAGACCAGATCGGAATACCGGACCTCTCGAGCGCCGGCAGCTCAACCCGATCGCGCGACGATTATTTTGGGCGGGGCGCAAACAACGCAAGTTTCTTTTCCATTCCCATCGGGGTCGCAGGCGGGACCGGACCAAACTCCGGGCGCTTTGGAACGCTCGGTCGTAATACATTTCGCGGCCCGGCATATTACGATTTCGATTTTGCGCTCATCAAGACGACTCCGATTGGCCACCGGGAAAATGGTTTGGAGCGAGCGGACCTGCAATTCCGCGGGGAGTTCTTTAATCTGTTTAATATCGTCAACATGGGGCTCCCTGCCAATATCATCGAGGGGACAGGATTTGGCATGATCAGCAAGACGGCGGGGACTTCGCGGCAAGTTCAGTTTTCGTTAAAGCTCATCTACTGAGGCGCGTCAAGCGGTGAACCCGGGCGCGTAAACCATTTCTTTTTTATTGATCTGTACTGGTGCCGGGAGGGGGAGTCGAACCCCCAAGACCCGAAGGTCGGCGGATTTTGAGTCCGCTGCGTATCGCTGTATAGCTATGATAATAAGCAGTTTATATTATACAAGGCGTGAAAGTGTGTAAGCAAATGTGCTGGTTTTGAAGGTTTTCCAACGGTTAGGTCGCAATAAGAACCCCGCGACGACGCGCTCTACGGAGCTGATGGATGTCCCCGCAAAGGAGCCGCCGAGATACAAGTTCGGAGCGAGTCCGGGAAGGCGCCATCAGGTACCTCACACCCAGGTCACGCGCCACGAACCGGGTCCGGAATGAGTCCCAGTTCATGTCTAGCGTTCCGGATCAGACGAGTCTATAATCCGAAACAGACGGGACATTAATCCGAATCAGACGGAGCCTTTACCCGGCATGGACGATACCGATCACAAGCTCTTTCCCCGCTTTTCCGCCGAGTTGGTGGCTACCGCGCTCAAGGACACGCCGGTTGTCATGGTTACGGGACCTCGCCAGTGCGGCAAGACCACACTGGTACGCGATTTGGTCGCGGGTAATCGCGAATTCATCTCCATGGATGACGACACGGTATTGGCTGCGGCACGCAGCGATCCCACTGGATTGGTGCGCGCTCTCGACCGAACAACGATTGACGAAGTACAGCGAGTGCCCGACCTTCTCCGGGCCATCAAGAAATCAGTGGATGAAGATCGCCGAGCCCGGCCGATTTCTGTTGACGGGCTCAGCCAATATCCTCACTCTGCCCCAAGTCTCTGAGAGTCTCGCTGGCCGCATGGAGGTGGTGAGCCTCCTGCCCATCTCACGGGCTGAAATCCGAGGCAAGAAGCCGGGTTTTCTCAAAGCAGCGTTCGATAGCAAATTCGGCAAACCCGCGGAGTTGATGATCGGCAAAGACCTAGTACAAGCCGTGCTGACTGGCGGTTACCCCGAAATGCTGCGGCGCGAAGATCCAAAGCGACGCCATACATGGGCGCGCGATTATGTAAGAGCCATCGTGCAGCGGGATGTGCGCGAGGTTGCCGACGTGGAAAAACTCGACCAAATGCCGCGTTTGCTACAGGTTCTTGCACACCATTCTGGCCAGCTCACCAATTTCACGCAGATAGGCGGCCAAGTTGGGTTTGACGACAAGACCACAAGGAAATACGTGGCCATCCTGGAGCAGTTGTTTCTCGTTCGTCGGGTGGAACCGTGGTTTCGGAACCAGTTGAAGCGTTTGGTAAAGACGCCCAAGCTGCATTTCCTTGACTCCGGCCTGCTCGGCGCACTCTTAGGAGCTAGCGTGGAGCGGGTCGCGAAAGACCGGACAATCTTCGGACCATTGCTGGAATCGTTTGTTTTCTCTGAGGTATTGAAACAGGCGTCTTGGTTTGATGAGAGCTGCGCTTTATACCACTACCGGGACAAAGATCAGGACGAGGTTGACCTTGTGATCGAAGCGGGAAGTGGCGCATTGGTCGGTATCGAAGTCAAGGCGAGCGCTACCGTGAATGCTGGCGACTTCAAGGGACTCCAAAAGTTGGCGGAGGCCTGCGGCGATAACTTCAAGCTGGGACTGGTTCTCTACGATGGTGCAAGGCCGGTCCCCTTCGGCGACCGTCTTGTTGCTGCGCCAATGTCTTGCTTGTGGGCATAACTCGAATTTTCGCGGTCTTCGGGGCGCAGTGGATGAAGGTGTGTAAGCGTCCGGTTGTGACCGTCTAAACAAGCGGGCAGTCGGAAGTCATTCGCATCCAAGGAGAAAGATCGCTGGGAAGGCGCTCGATTCGAGAATGCAGAGAGTTCCGGTAGAGTCCAGCAGTATCGCCAGCATTGGCTACGCTTCCCAAGAACGCGTCCTGGAACTGGAGTTTCGTCAATCGGGCGAGGTCTATCAATACTTTGACGTGCCCGTCGAGGAATACACCGCAGTCCTCGCCGCCGACTCCAAAGGCACCTACGTGAATCAGCAGCTCAAACCTCAGGGATATCGCTACCAGCGGCTCCCGTCCTCATCGAAATTGCTTCCCACTCTTATCCTCATCCGTGTTGAGCACCACAGGCTGTGGTTTGAACGCTTGTAGGACGCGGCCCTTGCCGCCAAGGTTGATGCGTTCTCCCGCCATCTTCATCCCCGGGGAGGTGGTGCGAATCTGAACATGTGTAACTGACGTGCAAGCCACACCTACTCAGTAGGTGTCCATAAACCTATGGATTTCAATGTAATAGATTTTCATTCGTGACCATATATGACGCGAAATCCGCTGCGTCTGTTCCAAGAGGGCATCTCATGCGGGACCTGGCACCAGCTAGCCGCTTATTCTGTGGGCTTTTGGGGTTGGTGCCGGGAGGGGGAGTCGAACCCCCAAGACCCGAAGGTCGGCGGATTTTGAGTCCGCTGCGTCTGCCAGTTCCGCCATCCCGGCACTTCGTGGAAGTGTTACGGCTTATTTCGCATTCTATGTCTTTTTCATCCACGACAGCGAATGTGAAACTGTGCAAGTAATGTGAAAGTATTACTGGATTTCACAGATCCTTGTCACTTGCCCATGAAGCGCTTCGCGGCTCTTCTCGGGCCACGATGTCCTTGGCCAACCAATAACGACATCCGTACGAGATTTTACCACCCAAACGCAAATCATAGCCCCATCTCTAAATGATGACCCTCTCCTATTGGGGGACGTTCGTGCCCGAGCACCTTTCCGGAGTCATTGCGGGCATTTGCAACGGTCAGCACATCTTTCCCTCGTAGCTTTTCGAGCGTTACGAAACCACTGGGGGACGCTTTCGCCCGTGAAAATAGCGCGGAATGCTATTTTCGACTATTAAGAAGGCAGATGTGGGCCACGCTACTAACATTCCCGGCCAAAAAGTATCGCAGGGCACCGGCCTTATGTGTTCTAGTCTTTTCTCAGCGGCGCATGGGCCGAGTTTTTGGGACAGCTATGTCGGGACGCAGCAAAGGTAGGCAAGAATTGGCTGACCTGCCAATTCCATTAACTGCAAACCTGACGGTTGTGGCCTGCAGAGCGGGCGAGGGGCCTTACTACTCGGTGACTTTGGCTGGGACGTTCCGTCTACAGGATCTCCTCAATCATATTTATGTCCTGGTCCCGGTGCTCAATGCAGAGAAGCACTATTGGATCGGCCAAGACAAGGTTGAGAAACTAACATTCTCGTTTGTGAAGGCCTCGCCATCGTGGCGAAAAGAGATTTGGTCTCGCTCGCGAACGAGGGACACATGGACTCCATGAGGGGGCGCCACGGTCACGGGCGTTTTGAAGAAGCTCCCAGATCCATCGAACTTTGAAGAGGGTTTTCTCTTGAATGGGCTTAGTCAGGTTCTTGTGGACAGTCTGAGCGGTTTCCTTTGCGAGTTGGGGAATGTGAAACTCTTTTAATTCTCTCTTGGCCTTATCGGTTACTTCACTGGGGACAAATGTCGGAGTTGTGAAGATGAACTGGAGGCATTCGACCTGCTCTAGCTCTTGCTTCAATGCCTCGTAGGTGTAAATCGAGAAGCTCGATGCCGCGATCGCAATCTTCGCGCCGGGAATGATGGACCGTTTCAGGTCATCTCCGACGAACCGATTCACATTGTCTAGGACTTCCATGGCTCTGCGACACTAAACGCGACCCGGACCGCAATTGTCCTCAGATCTGCTTATGCAACAGGAACATAGGCTGGATTGTCCGCATCTCGCCAGCCAAGGATTTTAGCACCTGCAGGAGCGAGGTTTTGACCAAAGCTCGCAGAGCCGATTTCTACGCGCAAGCAAGCAAATATCCATTTACATCCGTTTTCAACCATTCCTTGGACAAAAGCCTGGCGGGCTTAAGGGGAGAGAGGATCGAACGTGGGACGCAATGATCTAATGACCATCAACTTACGCTTCGCCTGAAGTTCTAACAGAAAGAACCTTGGTAGTCGGAAAAAGTGTTCCGAATGCCTACATCGAGACCTTTGATGGGAGCGGCACTTGTCCACTGAACGGACGCTCGACTAGTGACTCAGCGTATGGACTTGGGTCGGGAATCATGGAGGTCTTTCGGGGCTCTTAGATGCCGTGCTCAGAGAATCCAAGCCTACTATTGACAACATGCGCTTGCGCCTCTCCCGGCTCTACAGCGCACAAAATTCTACCACTTCATTAAGAGCTGCTGCTTCTTGATTTCACGCGAAGCGGACTACTTGGCGTCAGCGCCCGCTTGGATGGTGCGGCCCCGCATCCCGCTACAGATGGATAGCGCGCTATTACGGTCGTCGCTCTTTCACCACCTGCGCCGGTTCGTCTCTTTTTCGTCGGGTGGATCTAGCGTCGCCGTGGAAGTCTCTTTGCCGAGACCTCAGATCCGGCTGGTTCACGGAACGGTTCCACAGCAATGCGCTCGTAACACACTTCCAGCACGGTCAGGTATTCTGTACCGCCCGGCAATTGAAGGACTACGCTGTCACCCGCCGCTGACTTCATCAACGCGCGCCCCAGAGGTGACACCCAACTGATGTGGTTGCGGTTGAGATCGATCTCGTCTGTGCCCACGATGCTCACCACTCGCGATACTCCCGCGGCATTGGCATAGCGCACGGTCGCTCCGAAGAATGCCCTCGTCGCCGCCTGCCCTGTTCTCCGAGCTTCCGGGTCCACCACTTCCGCGGCTTCGATTCGCTTCGTGAGAAAGCGAATCCGCCCATCGATCTGCCGCAGCCGCCGCTTGCCGTACTGATAGTCGGCGTTTTCACTGCGATCGCCGTTGCTGGCAGCCCACGCCACCACCTCCGTCACCGCCGGGCGTTCCCTGGTGAGCAGAAACCTGTGCTCATCTTTGAGGCGCTCCAACCCGCTCGGCGTGATGTAGTTCTTGACCCGCGTCGCGGGCTCGTCCGCTTGTGGTTTTCTCGTAAACCCTTTTCGCATCTCGTAGTCTTTTCCAATCGAGCTCAGTTGAGCGCCAGATCGGTTCGATGTTGATTCTGAACGCTGGCCAAGCCAACCAAGCCTCGGTCAGCGGAGGTCGAAAATTGGGAAGGAGCAAACCGCCGGTTCTAAACCACTCGTACGCTGCAGGGCCGATTGAATCCCGATCGTGTCCCACCGCGAGGTCTCGAATAAAGTTCTTGCGAACCCATCGGACGACAGCGTTGCACCACTTCTCAAAAGCCTTGTTCTCGGTTTCGAAACTGGCCCAGATCCTACCTTGCGTAAGCGCTGGTTGACCGTTCCAAGATTCGAGCAGAGGAGATTCATAGATGAATTGAATGACGGGCGCCGAAAAGTCGATATTGAAATATTTCCCGGTAGCTTTCCGTGTCAACGCAGGGAGAATGGCCTGATTCCACAAACAATAATGCCCGCCTCTTTCCCAAGGACGGTTTACCTCCTGAATTTCGGCAAGCTCTGAGGAGTGCCACTCTGTGACTATCACCGGATCACGCCCCTGCAAGAAAAGCACGAACCGGCGACAGTCCTCAGGGAGCATATGAAAACGTGTCTGTCTTCCCATTGCTAGAAGAGTGTAAACGACTAATCGGGACTCGGCTCGCG
Source organism: uncultured Acidobacteriaceae bacterium (assembly GCA_963838015.1). Classification (GTDB taxonomy): domain Bacteria; phylum Acidobacteriota; class Terriglobia; order Terriglobales; family Acidobacteriaceae; genus Sulfotelmatobacter. The sequence goes on from CAWIPG010000007.1 coordinate 466,269, forward strand.
TTGCACCACCACCAAAAACACCACACCGACAATGATAAACATTCGGAATGCTTCTTCCTGCCCATTCCACATTTTCGACTGCCACATCAGAAACCATTCGCCCCCGACATCGAGGAATGCCACCAACCACATCAGCAGGCTCGTCGTCAGCGCAATCACGGCGGCGTTCTGCGCAGCGGCGAATTGCGCCCTGTCCGCACCATACGATTTCAGCAACCGAATACCAGCCCACCAGCATAGAAGCATAGTGACTGATTCCCAAGCGATGATGCCGATGTAGAAGACCGTATGTACAAGCGGCGCACTGACGGCGCGCCACATGAGGTGGTTCCCCGGAAAAGTTGAGTCCATCATCAGGACGTGGCGGACAAACTCATAGTTGGAGCCGTAATCCGTGATGTTGTTCAGGACCAGGATCGTGTAGAAAACTGCGATGGCAAAAACGAGAACCGCTTTGGAAACGCGAAGCGCCATCACATGCCGCATAGGTTGTCGCACGCGGGAATTATATCTCTCGGTGACTTACCGCAAAGTTTCTTGGAGACGGCGGGGCGGCCATCTTTGCATGCCCATTCGCACGAAGGGTGCCCATCCTTGCGTTTTTTGCAAGGGTGGGCGGCGATGCTTACACTCAAACCAATGCTCAACCGGGGCCATGCCTATACCACAATCATCATCAGCAAATATCACGGACGGACCCTGCTCTCCCACCTCGCAAACCTTTACCGACACTCAACTCCACAAGCCTGGCAACAAAGACTGAACAATTGCGAAGTCACCATCAACGGCGTCACAGCGAACGGAAGCGAATTGCTTATTTCAGGCCAAACCCTTGTCTGGAACCGTCCACCCTGGATCGAACCCGACACTCCTCAGCACTTTGAAGTACTGTTGAATGATCCGCATCTGTTGGCCGTCAACAAACCTGGCGGACTGCCAACCCTCCCCGGCGGCGGCTTCATGGAAAACACTCTCCTGCGCCTGGTGCAAAAGCAAACTCCCAACGCAAACCCTGTCCACCGGTTAGGCCGAGCCACAACCGGCATCGTTCTCTTCGCCAAAACCGCGCAGGCCGCCGCTAAACTAGGCGCAGACTGGAACACACCCAGAATTCAAAAACTCTATTGGGCGCTGGCTCAAAACGTCGCCCAGAACGAAGCCCAGCAAGACGCCCAGCACTCCGCCCAGCAAGACGCCTACGAAATCCTCACACCCATCGGCCTTGTACCGCACCCGCGCATCGGCTCGGTGTGGGCCGCCAACCCGAATGGCAAGCCCGCAAAGTCATTGGCGAAGGTGATCTCACGCACCGCAACCACCACAACCTTTGAGGTGAGCCTGAATTCGGGACGCCCTCATCAAATCCGAATCCATCTGGCATCCATCGGCCATCCCCTGGTAGGCGATCCTCTGTACGGATTATCCGGCCAGCCTCTTGAAAATCTCCCCGGCCTCCCCGGCGATGGAGGATATTTCCTGCACGCCCGATTCCTAAACTTCCACCACCCCATCACCGGAGAGCCAATCCATCTTGAGGCAGCGTTGCCGCCTGGATTCTCATTGCATCAGTAGGTTCACGGCGGGGTGGCCGGCCCGGCGCGTCCTAAATTCTCAGTTTGAGACGCATTTAGGTTCGAAACCTGGGATAAGGAAGCTACTACTAAATACATATAAATCAGAAGTCATCTTCACCCTGCTCGTAATCCGATTCATCGTACCCGACTCCCTCATAATCAGTGTGTTCCCGTTCCTCGTTATACCGCCCTCTGACCTTGGAGACAAACTCCGGGTATCCCATGTCCGAGTTCACGTATTCATCCAGTAACTCCCGGTGCTCATCAAACTTTGCCCTTCCCCGTCCATTAGCAGGGGCAGATTGACATGCACAAACTTGAGCAAGCGCTCGTCGCGATCATTCCCCACCCTGACATCGTGGTAGCCAAGTAGCCTCTTATCCCTGACCCGGTTTGCCAGGTCGGCATCGTGATTGGCATACCGCTGGTTGTACATCTGATGAACGATCACGCCGCACTCCGTGAGTATGGAGAACGCTTCGTAAGAATACCTTCGTGCGATCAACACAGGGACGGCATCTAGCACACAGCATTTCTTCACCATCTGGATTACTTCATCACTTTGGCTATAAACCCATTCCCGCACATTCTTGACTTCGATGCCTGCCAAGCCGGCAGCTCCGCTGAATAGAACAAAGTCTAGTTTCCCTTCGCATGTCTTCCCGCTGATATTGGACGGCGGCTCTTCCTTCTTGTAGAGGGTGGAGTCATCATGGTCCTTCATATCCATGAAATGTCCGAGAGTGTGAAAGTGTTTCTGACTGAGGAGTGCCTTGGAAACTGCAAGTTCCAACGCTTGTCCCATTCGCAACGTGAACTGCTTCAACTGCGTCTCCTCGTGCAACGCTTGCAGTTCTTTTAGGCGCGGCTCCAGTACTTCGGCAGGGATGCCGCTCAGGTAATACCACGGAGTTCCTTTCTTATCCTTGACAACTTCTACATCTTTGACATTTTCTAGCAACACTCTGGCCTTGGTAAGCAGGTGAGGGTCAATGCGTTGATTCGTTGGTCCTGCGTCGGAGATTTTGTTTTCTAGAATTCTGGCACTGGCAGCGCCGTGCGTACGCAACACATTCCTGATACGCTTCATGGCGAGCTCAAGACGAGCTATGTTGGTGCCTGCCATCCTAAGCGCATTCTAGACTTCGTTTCCCGTTGTAAGTCGCTTAGGAATCTCGTTCGTAACCCTCTTTAGTGCGGGGCTGATGAGATATTCGGTAAGAATAGTCAAGGAGCGAGAAATGCCAGAACGAGTGACGGGAAAGCCGCACATCTTCATCGGTTCCTCAGGGCGGGCAAGGATCGTTGCGGAAGCTATTCAATACTCGCTTCGTGATGTCGCCGACGGGCAGCCTTGGACTCAGAACGTATTTGAACAGACCGAACCGTTCTTGACTTCGCTAATTAACGAAGGTGACAGGGCCGACTTTGCGATATTGGTAATGACACCTGACGACTTCGTGGAAGTGCGCGATCAAAGTGTTTGGGTACCTCGCGACAATGTAGTGTTCGAGTTGGGACTCTTTCTCGGGAAATTAGGCCCACAAAGAACGTTTGTACTGTTCGAAGAAAGTCCGAAGAATGTGAAGCTGCCGACTGATCTGTTAGGTGTCACTTTCTCGCCTTTCAAGAGACTCTCAGGCCCCGACTTTGAACGCGAAATTCAGTTGGCATGTTTTCCGATTGCTCAAAGGATTCGACAACATGGATTGAGGATCGACAACCAGTCTGGCGAACTTCTGATTACGCGCGAGCGGGTCTCGGAACCAGACCTCGGGTTGCGCTGGAGCGATATAGAAAAACGATGCCACGATGATCTCCTTGTCGCGGGCTGGTCGTGCGCGAATGTTATTTCTCCTCGAACACGGGACCTTTTCAAGAGCCTCTGCGATAGCGGGCGGAATGTCAGAATTCTCGTGTTGCATCCCGATGTATTCAAAGGAAATACATTCGAGATGGGGCCAGTCTGCAATATCAGTACAGAACATGTGGGAGTAGACGCGCTTAAGGCAGTTGAGCTGATTGAGGGCATTCGACAGATGATGAACAGTGATGCTCGGAGTAAATTTCAGGTCAAAGGAACTAAATGGTTCATGAGTTGGAGCGCAGTAGCGGTTGACATGACGCGACCCGAAGGCTTTGTGCAGGTCGAGCTATACCACTACCAAAATCCATACAAGATAGCCGTCCACCTCGATAAGCGGCTTAATCTGATTCTTAAGCAAAGGTCCCCATTTCATCTTGGTTTTGTCGAATCGCTTGAATCAATGTGGCGAAATGCGATACCCCTCTGAGGTTGACTCAAAGAAGTTTGGAGAAATGTGGGGACACAGACGGGACGTACACCGGTTTCCGTAACCCAGAAATTGGCGAACGCCCCGTCTGTCCCCCGTCTTTAGTCCCCCGTCTTTATGCCGCTCGGCGCATTGAATACTGAAGGTTCCAAAAACCAAAATCCCCGCTCATTCGCGCAAACGGCGCGCGATAAAGGCGGGGTACCGGGTCTCTTGAGCTTTACTTCTTGGGCCGCGACTCCGGCGGCACAAGACCTGCGAGGCGGTAGTACACAACGAGCTGGCCGTAGTGTTCACCGCTATGCTCGATGATGCCGTATGCAATGTCGAGAACGCGCGCTTTCTGCTGAGGGTAATAAACAACCTCCGTCATCAGGCCTTTTTCGCCTTTCGACTGGATGGCGGCTGCGCCATCGGCGAAGGATTTCTTGACGAACGCAACGATGTCGGCCTTGGACTTGTATTGCTCGCGCTTGGGATCTTCTGCTGCCTGAGGCTCCTTCCCCATGACGGGATTGGTGAAGAAATAGTTTGCTCCTGCCGCATGCAGCAACTGCTCGGCGAAGCTCCGCTGCGCGGGTGTCGGCTTGAAGTCATATTTGTCCTCGGGAAAATCTTCGGCCATCGCCGTCAGCTTGCGGCCAATCTCATTCCAGGAATCGAGCACGACTTTCAATTCCGGATCGGCAGGTTTGACGGCTGCATCTTTCTTCATCGCGTCTTTCTTCATCGCATCCTGGGCATGGGCGGGAAATGCGAATGCCAGCAGGACGATAGCGAGAAACGGTATTCTTTTCATTTCTTTCTCCACGATTCTTTCTCCAAGAATGAATTTTGCGAATCAACGCTTCAGCTTCCTATTTCGCCTGCGCCAGCTTCGTAACCACTGCGGCAACTTTATCGAGTGTCTCGATCCAGCCGTCCATTTGACCACTATTTTTCGCGCTCGCCATGGGTTCATTTCCAATGTAGGTCAGTTTCGTCTGGCCGTTCCCAAGATCCTCAAAAAAAGTCACGTCGTAAGCACCCTCGATGGCCTCGGGTTCTATTCCCAATTGCGCAGGGTCAATCTTGTTCCCCTCCGCGTCGGAAAAGTACATGAGGGAAACGATCTTTTCCTGGGGAACAATCTCGTAGTATTCAATCGCATTCCAGCCCTCGTACCCATCCGGCGTCTTCATGCAGAGGAGAGATTTTCCTCCCACGCGAAAGTCCATCTTGCAAACAGGCGCTGTAAAGCCCTTCGGTCCCCACCACTGCATTATGTACTTCGGGTCTGTCCACGCCTTCCACACCAACTCGCGTGGGGCATCGAAAATTCTTGTAACGACCATCCGCTCAACTTCGCTAACCGTGTTTTTTGCCATCTCTGACCTCCTCTTTCATCATTTGATTCACAACTGCACCCAGTTTGTCGAAACTCTCTTCCCAGAATCGGCGATAATACGTCGCCCAATCGCTGACCGTCTTGATCGCCTCGGGCCTAAGCGTGCACACACTCTCTCGTCCACGCTTGGTCTTGATCACAATCCGCGCCCGCACCAGGTAGGCAATATGTTTTGAAATCATCTGCTGCGAGAGTGCAAACGGTTCCGTCAATCCATGCACCGAGGCAGGCCCGTGCGAGAGTCGTTCGATCATTGCCCGCCGGGTTGGATCAGACAAAGCGGCAAACGTTGTACCTAATTTATCCACAACCATATGGTAGTGGATTATCCGTCAATGTCAAGTGTGAATTTTGGGCGGGTTGATATCGCCCGCCAGCCGGGAGAATGTGGAGTAGAATCCTCGCGGATTTGATTTTCGCGAATTCGGGAGGAGGCAAAAATGGCACTACTGAAGCCGACGCCGTCAAGCCTAACACTCGTGCTAACAGTAGGACTACTCGCGCTAGGTGCCACGGCCGAAGGCATTTCCCAAGACGTCAAACCTTCCGTACCGTCAGACCGAATCCTTTTATTCGCCTATCGTGCCCCTTCGCACGTTAAGTACGGTAAGCTCCAAGAATTCACGTCCATTGTCGATGACCTGGTCGCGTTCCTCAACTCTAACGGTACCGCGATAGCCAACGATGCGATCCAGAAGCCGATCATAAGCGGAGAGGCGTTGCCCAAAGAGATTTTGGCAACTTACCTTCGAGATGCAGGAGTGCAACGCTTGCTCTATGTCACGATGGAACGGCCCCTGACTATAAACTTCAAGGTCAATCTAGATTGTTACGACGTTCGCGGCGAACTGCTCTGGGAAACTGTAGTCAAGGAGAACACGCTACGCGGAAGCACCGCGATAGCGCAAGCCGTTGAGCTCCTGCACACACAATTACGTGGGCGAATGTCGCTAGGCGTAAGTAATCCAGTCTCAGCCCCTGTTACGCCTGACGTCACATCTACGCCCAGCCCTTCTCTTCCGCCACCGACGCACGCCATTTCTAGCGCCGCTAATGCCTCCATGAGTGATGCGGAAGTGAGAGCAGCAATCGACAATGCCTTGCACGGCAGGCATCACGACATCGGCCTAGCTTTAAATGATCTGCAAAAATCGACGTTCTCCAGCTTGGGCTGCGAAACCTGCGGCGTCTCTGGCTATACTATTTTCGTTTACACACCTAAGCAATGGATCGAGCTGTTAGCAGTACAAGCTGCCAAGGAGATGGTGCCCTTCGGACTAGAGAGCATCCCTCCTGAAACGCGCCAGCCCTATTTGCATGTTGTTGCCATGCCGAGCACCGCCAACTATATCAATGCGAGCGGGCTCTCTGCCGCATCATCGGTACACCGCGTCGTGCTCGTCAACACCGATCGAACTGAGACGGTGCAACCGCTGCAAGTCACACCTAGCACTGTTCAGAGTAACAGCGCTCTCCGCGCCATCGAATACACAAAAGCAGACACTGTCTTCGCCATGTCGGACGTAGACAGGCTACGCTCGGAAGACAAAAACGGCGAGTTCTTTATCGTGGTTGTCGGAGACAACCAGAACAAATTTTTCAAGGTCAAATCTCGGATGTTCAGAGAACTGTTTGGAAGGGGTCAGTAGCGACGGTAGAGAAATCAGACCGCGGCAACGAGCCGCAGCGCTGACTAGGGCGCCGACCTGCGACGGCAAGCCCCATCCTGTTGCCGCCATATCATCGCGGTGGATAGCAAATGTCAGCTTTCGCTGTACAGCCAACGCCATCGTTGGCCGGCAATTTTCTGGCCGGGCTACTCTGCGGCTACACTACTTAAAAGGCACCGTGCCCGCGAGTTGCTCCTTCAAAATGATCTCTTTCTCAAACATCAATAAGCAGTATGGCAAGCAGTTGCTCTTCGTGGATGCTTCGTTTCAGTTGAATCCCGGCGAAAAAGTTGGGCTGGTCGGTCCCAATGGGTCGGGCAAGACAACGCTATTCCGCATGGTGGTCGGCGAGGAAACTCCCGACGATGGCACGGTCTCCGTCCCAAAGAAGTTGACCATCGGCTACTTTCGCCAGGACGTCGAGGAGATGCAGGGCCGTTCGGTTCTGGACGAAGCCATCGCAGGCAGCGGACGCGTCGGCGATCTACACCACGAGCTCGAAGCCTTGCAGCGGGAAATGTCCGACCCCGGAAAGGCCGATGACATGGACCGCATCCTTGAGCGCTTCGGTCACGTGCAGGAAGAGTACGAACATTTAGGCGGATACGCGCTCGAATCGCAGGCCCGTGAAGTGCTCCACGGTCTGGGATTCAAGGACGATCAGATCGACGGCGACGTGGGCGCTCTCTCCGGCGGATGGAAAATGCGCGTTGCGCTGGCACGCGTCCTGCTCGGAATGCCGGATGTATTGCTGATGGACGAACCCACGAACCACCTCGACATCGAATCCATCATCTGGCTGGAACAGTTCCTCAAGTCATTTCCCGGCGCGCTGCTCATGACTTCGCACGACCGCGAGTTTATGAACCGTCTGGTCTCAAAAATTGCAGAGATCGATAGCGGCGAAATCATCACCTACTCGGGTGACTACGACTTCTACGAGCGTGAAAGAGCCGTGCGAGAGACCAACCAACAGGCAGCGTTTGCCCGGCAGCAATCCATGCTAGCGAAAGAGCAGCGCTTCATCGATCGTTTCAGGACGCACGCGGCCAAAGCGGCCCAGGTGCAGAGCCGGATCAAGGCCCTGGACAAGATCGAGAAAATCGAACTACCGAAGAAACGCCAAGTGGTGAAATTTGACTTTCGCGTCCCGCCGCGATCCGGCGAGCAGGTGGCCGTGCTTGAGAATCTGCACAAGAGTTACGGCCCGCGTGTGATTTACGAAGGCTTCAATCTCACCATCCGCCGGGGAGAACGCTGGGCCGTCATGGGAAGAAACGGCGCTGGTAAGACTACGCTTCTTAAAATGATTGCCGGGGCCAGCGCTCCAGATGCGGGAAGCGTGCGGCTCGGTGCCAGCCTGCAGATGGGCTACTTCGCGCAACAGTCTTTAGAAACGCTCAATTCCGATCTTACCGTCGCCGAACAGTTGCAACAGGATTTTCCCCAGGACAGTATTGGTTCGTTGCGCAACCTTGCAGGAGCATTCCAGTTCTCCGGCGACGACGTGGATAAGAAGATCCGCGCACTTTCCGGCGGAGAAAAATCGCGGCTGGCGATAGCACGCATGCTCTTCAACCCGCCGAACTTCCTGGTGCTCGACGAACCGACGAATCACCTGGATCTTGCGACCAAAGAAATGCTGGTGGACGCCCTGAAAGATTTTGAAGGCACCATGATCTTTGTATCGCACGACCGCATGTTCCTTCGCGGTCTCGGCTCACGTGTGCTGGAACTGGGCGGTGAGAGCGGCACGGATCGCAATCCCACGGTTTATCCCGGGTCATACGTTGAGTACGTGCAGAAGCTTGGACACGAGGCGCCTGGGATCTATTCGTAGGCCTTGAGAAATGGGTGCGTCCCGTCTGTCCCAGTATTGCTGATGGGCCCGAACAGCGAAACATCGGCAGAGATCCATGATGGGCTCACTTCGAGCCTGGAGGCACAACGCCGGTCATGCGCAGATACTCGACCATCTGCCCATAGTGGTCGTATCCATGAGCAGAAATGAAAGATGCAACGACCGACCGCGTGTGCAGACCGTCGACACCGTCAATAGCGGTGTAGGCATTCTCGGGAGTAATCGTCGCGAGCGCCTTGTGTGCATAGGTGAAAGAATCCGCAGCGGCCTTCAGGAGTTCCTCTTTCGTCCTCAGACCCTCAATGCTTTTAGGGTCAACCGGCATCTTCTCCCCAAGAATCTTCGAAGCGAAATAGTAGTTCGCCGTTGCGACGTGCGATATTTCCTGCGCGAACGTGCGAACCCCGTCATACTTTGCGCCCTGCGAGGCCGTAAAGGTTGCCGCAGTAGGCGCAAAGCCGTATTTGTCCGCAGGCATCGCCTGCGCGACTCCCATAAACTCATGCTCGAAGAGGTTCAGCAACTCATTCTGCGCCTGCACGGGTGACATTTGGGTGCCGGCGGCCACCCTCGCACTTATTGAACCCGTTTGCGCAGAGCCCACGAGCGTACAGCCTCCTAGAATCAAAGCAATGCAAACATACCGGAGACGCATAGATCACCTCACTAGCAAATTTGCTCAACAGTCTAGCAGACGCCTGCCCCCCGTTCGGGGGGCTGCCCCCATCCTTTGGATTTTGAAGTTGACTTCCTGAAATCAAAACAAAGAAACCGGGCACAGACGAGATGTTCCCCAGTTTTTTCGGGGAATGAAAATTGGTGAACGTCCCGTCTGTCCCCGGTTTTCGTACCGGTTTTCGTACGGTTTTCGTACCGAAGTGTGCGCCGCATCCTCGGAGGTCGGAAGGCGCAAAGCTCGGGAAGGGCACGAGTTTCACTCGTGCCGATAAAGCCGCCACAGACCGCGCCTTCAGGCGCTGAGGTACGCCTTTGCCGCCAGAACAATTGGGTCAGTCCTGTCTATTGTCGTCCCCGTATTTTCCGTATTTTTCTGGTGGCCTCCTACCTCCGTTCCTTGTCCCTGTTGGCTGGGCGTGATTTAATGCGTAGGATGACTTTATGTATCTCCTTCAAACGGGGTAGCGCGACAACTTAACAGTGAAAAACTCATTATGGAAGCTATTTTGAGACATTCGATCCAACGAAGGCCCACACCGACAAGTACGGTTGGCCGTGGCCGTGCCATCAGGAAAATCGCCGCCGCTGACATTGAAATGACAACCTGGGCGGATGACTTCATCTCTGTACAGCTTGGCGATAGCCTGGACCGCTATCAGCAATGGGAGACGCCGACCGTCATCGTGTCAGATGGCGGCTACGGAGTTCTCGGTTTCGAGGGCGACACCTCGGATCATTTTGGCTTGCCCGAATGGTACGAGCCGCATATTGCCGCATGGTCCAAACACGCGACGCCGTCGACCACGCTATGGTTTTGGAATTCGGAAATCGGATGGGCCGCAGTGCACCCCATCCTTGAAAGGCACGGGTGGCGCTATGTGAACGCAAATGTCTGGAACAAGGGCAAAGGGCATATCGCCGGGAACGTCAACACTGCGAAAATACGGCGTTTCCCCGTCGTCTCGGAGATGTGCGTTCAGTATGTCTATGAAGCCCGCATCAACGGCCTCCAGTTAAAGACATGGCTTCTTCAGGAGTGGAGGCGCAGCGGCCTTCCCGCCCGCAAAGCAAACGAGGCGTGCGGCGTTGCGGACGTTGCCACGCGCAAATATCTCGACCAGGGACACCTCTGGTATTACCCGCCGCCGGAAATGTTCGTGAAGATGCAGGAGTATGCCAACAAGCACGGCGACCCCGCAGGACGGCCTTATTTTTCGCTGGACGGAGCGCAGCCCGGCACTTTAGAGCAATGGGCGGCCATGCGTTCCAAATTCGATTGCCCGCATGGGTTCACCAACGTTTGGGAACGCAATGCGCTGCATGGGTCAGAGCGCTTCAAGATCAACGGCGACAGCGGCAAGGCAATCCATCTGAACCAGAAGCCGCTCGACCTTACGACGATGATTATCAGGGCTTCATCGGATAAAGGCGATGTGGTGTGGGAACCGTTCGGCGGTTTATTCACCGCCTGCCTTGCAGCCCGCAACAGCGAACGGCGGGCCTTTGGCGCGGAAATCGACCCGACGTACTTTCACTACGCGGTGAAGCGTCTCATTCAAGAATCTCGCCAATATCTTCTTCCCGGATGCCGAACCGCTGCTCCAGAGCTTGCCGGATAGCGTCGTCCGTGCCGAGGAATAGCAAGCGGCTCCATTCCGCTATAGTCAGGCCGTGGAGCGTCGTACCGCACACGCGGCGCTTGAATTCTTCAATGCCCGGATGAACGATACGGTCCATTTTTGCGAAATTCGTATCCAAGCGGTACGGGAACCGATTGATCAGCTGGCGCAGGAATACCTGATACTGCGTGGTGGGTTTGTATTTGCGCCCGTCCGCGCCCCAACTCGCTACCAATTTTCGGGCCTTTTCAAACTGCGCGGACGTCCCCTGCCACTTGTAACCGTTCGTGTTCGTCTGCTGAAGGTTGCGCGTTCTTGCCGTTGTGTCCTCAGGTTCCAGCACAAGGTAATCAGGCGGGTTGTGGTAGTGGTTGTCCCGCGACTCGGCGACCGAGCGCCCCGAGACAATGCACACGTCGATGATTTTAGGTTTTCCGAAAATCAGTTGATCCGGCAGCCACGCCAACATGCAGACGTTCGTTTGATCTTCCTTGAAGTGATTTTGGCTGTCCTTAAAACGCGCCGTGATTTCCGTTGCCAGCGGGAACCACGCCTTTATTTCAAAACCCGGCGTGGGGCTGATCGTCGGACCTACAAAGATCGTGTCGGGAAATCCGGGGTCCTGCCGTTTCCACTCGCCCAACCCACGATATTCGGCCTGATCGTTCAGAAATTCCACAGTATTGAACTCGATAAGGTTCCCCAACAGTGGCGACAGCTTGGAAACGACCTTCGAGAGATTGACGGCGGCATCCGGAGAAATCGGCTTTGATATCGTCAGCACATCGAAAATGTGTCCGGCCAAACCTTGCAGGTGAATTGACGCAGAGGCCAATATGTCCCGAGCGTCAGGCATTGAACAGTTCCTTCACGTTCAGGCCCAGGGCGGCGGCGATCTTGTAGATGTTGATGAGGCTGATATTTCTTTCGCCGCGTTCCACACCGCCGATGTACGTCCGGTCGAGGTCGCAAGCGAGCGCTAACGCTTCCTGTGAAAGCCCCTTCTGCTTCCGCAGTTCGCGCACTCGTTCGCCGAAGTGCTTTTGTATCTGCGCTTCGCGATTCGTTCCCATCGACGTTCATGGGATCATCATGGATGACGATAAGTCCACGGACTTTACGTATCTTACGATGACAGCCCTAATTCAGGGCATCGTTCCCCGGCCCTCTTGTCCCCGACCTATCCAACGCCACTGCCCTGCTGTGTTCTTCGCCGCTTTGTCTCGTTTGCCTTGCGCGAGACACTGCGTGGAAGAGAAGATGAACTACGGAAAGGGACTTGGTGAGAGTCGCCACCTTCAACATTAACAACATCAATAAGCGGCTCGACAACCTCTTGGCGTGGTTAGCGAAAGCTGAGCCGGACGTGGTGAGTCTCCAGGAGCTCAAGGCAGAGCAGGGGTCGTATACGAGCGCCTTTAACAGTGGAATTATTTCGTCAGCTTGGCTTTTTCATTCTGAGCCTCAACCCCATATCGTATTGCCGCTTCAAGTATATCAATGTTTATATCTTTTAGAGTTTTGAACTTAATGCAATACCCGGTCACGCTCGCCTTGCCTAGTTTTTTTCCATACGTTTTGGCCAAGTATGTCTTATCTTTGATACCAAGGATATAGACAGAGATTCCGGTTTTGTTTGCGCTCATACCAATTTGAAAAAACTCTCTGGTTTTTCCATCGGCATATTTTATGGTGTGAAATCCATATCCTATATTAGGATTGGAAACAGTTTTATTTTCGCTGTTTTTACCATCGAAGAACCATAATTTACATTCTGGTAACACTTGAAGTATGAGCCGGTGCAACTCTTGCATGTCACTGCGTTTTGGTTCAGGTTGGCTGGTAATATACTTTTTGATTTGTTCTTGTACGTTCATATGTTCTGCTTCGTAGTTGCGCGCCCAAAGATTATACGACGTTTAATCCTTCTCCTCCTGCGAGGGCGGCCAGCCCTGACCGTTGAGGTTACCCGAGGACAGGGACGGAAGGGACCCGCTGAAAGTCGCCACTTTCAACATTAAAACATCAATAAGCGGCTCGACAACCTCCTGGCTTGGTTAGCGAAAGCTGAACCGGACGTAGTGAGTCTCCAAGAGCTCAAGGCAGAGCAGCAAGCCTTTCCCGTGAAAGCCCTTCGAACTCTCGGGTACGAAGCAGTCTGGCAAGGCGAGCGCTCCTGGAACGGCGTGGCCATTCTCGCGCGAAACCAAGTTCCCGTGCTGACCCGCACAATCCTGCCGGGAAACTCTGAAGGGCATTTTTCTGAAAATCATAATCTCGAAGATCATTATTCTGAAGATCATTATCCAGAAGACCATCAAGCTCGCTACATTGAAGCGGCGGTTCAGGGAAACCCCATCACTTCCATCTATCTCCCCAATGGGAATCCGCAGCCGGGACCGAAATTCAATTACAAGTTGGCCTGGTTTGAGCGCCTCATTGCGCACGCCGCCGAACTCATGGCGAGCGGCGCACCTGTGGTGCTGGCCGGTGATTACAACGTCGTGCCCACACCGCAGGACATCTATCCGACTCGATCGTTGGATAACAACGCGTTGATCCAACCCGCAAGCCGACAGGCCTTTGCGCGTTTGCTGGCTCTAAGGCTGGACCGACGCCCTGCGGAAGCTACATCCTGGACGGGCCGCTTTGGACACTTGGGGGATTACAAATTTGAACGGTGGCAGAAGGACAAAGGCATGCGTACTCAATCACTTTCTGCTCTCGCCGAATTTGTCACGGCCAGGTCGCCGGGCGGCTCTGCTACCGGCAGCTCGCCGCCCGCCTCGGCGCCCGGGGGGCGGACCGTCGCGGTCACTGGCCGGCGCGCTGCGGTCACCCTCCTGCTCGGGCTGCTGCCCGGCCCGGCCGCGCTGCTCGTCGCGGCGTCGGTCCTCGCGGGCGCGGTCCGCGGCGTGTTCACGCTCACCGAGGCGACCCTGGTCGCCGACCACTGGGGACCAGACCGCTACGCCGCCGTCAACGGCGTGTTCAACGCGCCCCTGACCGCCGCCGGGGCGCTCGCCCCCTGCATCGGCGCCGCCATCGCCGCCGCGACCGGCAGCTACCCAGCGCTGTTCGCCATCCTCGCCGCCACGGTGGCGGCGGGCGCGGCGCTCGCCGCCCTCGCACCATGGCCGCAAGCCGCCTGACAACGCGGGCGAAGATCAAAGGCATTCATCCCGAACGGTCCCGGCCGTCTCGCGTTCGTCCGCTTGAGCAATCCCTCATTGCGGACCTGGCGGGGTGCCCCACATTTGACTGGCGACGGCACGTCCCTCGGCACCTCCTGTGGAGCCGTCCTGGCGCCTGCCGGGAAACCCATCGCGGCCCGCGCCCCGCTCACAGGCGCGCGGGTGCGCACTCTCACGCCTTTGCCTGCCCGGTCCCGGAGGCTAGGCCGGGGCCGCGAGGCGGGGTGCGAGGCGCCCGACGCGGCCGGCTCAGCTCGGCCAGGGCCGCGTCGAAGCTGCCGGGGTCGCCGGCCGGGACCGGGTCGGGGACGGACCAGTGCACTGCCGCCAGCCCGCCGAGTTCCTCGCGGGCCAGGTCGCAGACCGTGACGACGAGGTCGCCGTCGTCGCCGTACCTCGCTGATGTGCCGGGGGCGCAGGCGGGGCAGCGGCAGGTGGTGGCGCCGCGCGGCGGCGATCGCGCCGGGGTCGATCGCCGCCGCGGGGTGGGTGCCCGGCCGATGCGGCGGGGACCTTGCTGGCCCGGCGCCACAGCGCCGCGGCCAGGTGCGAGCGGGCGGAGTTGGCGGTGCACACGAACAGCACCCGCCGCGCCGCCCGCGCCGGCGGGCTGGCGAGCGTGTCCAGCGCGCCGGGGACCAGCCGCAGGTAGGTGCGGCGCCGGTCGCCTTCGGAGCGGTGGCGGGCGATGAGCCCGGCCTGCTCCAGCACGCGCAGGTGGTGGGCGAGCAGGTTGGACGGCATCGCCAGCATCGCCGCCAGCTCCGACGGGGACGCGTCCCCCTCGGCGAGCGTGTCGGTGATCAGCAGCCGGGCCGGGTCGGCCAGCGCCGCGTGCACCGCCGCCCGCCGCGCCAGTGTCGCTCATTTGCTCAGTGTTCATTGACTCAATCTTGACTGAGGTAACTCATGTACGTCAAGATGAGGGCGTGAGCAGGACACCGCTACCTGATCCCGCCGCGCTGTGGCGCCGGCTGGCCGCCGAGTTCCTCGGCAGCGCGTTCCTCGCCGCGATCGTGATCGGCTCCGGGATCGCCGCGCAGCGGCTGTCGCCGTCCGATACCGGGCTGGAGCTGCTGGAGAACTCGGCGGCGACCGCGGCCGGGCTGTTCGCGATCATCTTGATGTTCGGGCCGGTGTCCGGCGCGCACTTCAACCCGGTGGTGTCGTTCGCCGACGCCGCGCTCGGCGGGATGTCCTGGCGGGACGCCGCCGCCTACCTGCCCGCCCAGGTCGCCGGGTGCGTGACCGGGGCGGTAGCGGCGAACCTGATGTTCGCCCAGGCCGCGGTCTCGATCTCGGTCAAGCACCGGGCGAGCGGGGCGCACGCGCTGTCGGAGGTGATCGCGACCGCCGGGCTGATGCTGGTGATCTTCGCGCTGGCCCGCAGCGGCCGGCTGGCCAGCCGCCCCGGCGGCGGTCGGCGCCTACATCGGCGCGGCGTACTGGTTCACCTCCTCCACCAGCTTCGCCAACCCCGCGATCACCATCGGCCGGATGTTCTCCGACACCTTCGCCGGGATCGCGCCGTCCTCGGCCCCGGTGTTCATCGCCGCCCAGATCGGCGGCGGCATCGCCGGGGTGGCCATCATCAGGCTCCTGTACCCCGCGCTCACCCCCGCCCAGGCCGCCGGGGTCGTCGTCCCGCACGAGAGCGCGGCCGCCGGAGCCGCCGGGCTCGCCCGGGCCGACGGTGACGGGGCGGCCGCGCGCCGGGCCCGGCGGGACTAGCAGGCAGCCGGGAAACGGGAGGTAGTCATGCACATGGTCGCCGTCGGCGGGAGCGACGCGGGCATCAGCGCCGCGCTGCGCGCACGCGAGGTCGACCCGGGCGCGGAGGTCACCGTGGTGGCTCGCCGACGCCTACCCGAACTTCTCCATCTGCGGCATCC
Source organism: uncultured Acidobacteriaceae bacterium (assembly GCA_963838015.1). Lineage (GTDB taxonomy): Bacteria > Acidobacteriota > Terriglobia > Terriglobales > Acidobacteriaceae > Sulfotelmatobacter. The sequence continues at coordinate 482,438 of CAWIPG010000007.1, forward strand.
CCTACTACGTCTCCGGCGAGGTCCCGCACTGGCGCAACCTCGCGCACCGCACGATCGCGCGACCTGGAGGCGGCCGGGATGCGGCTGCGGCTGGACACCACCGCCCGCCGGATCGACGTGGCCGGCCGCAAGCTGCTGGTCACCGGGCCCGGACGGGGTCGAGGACCTGATCGCCTACGACCAGCTGGTCATCGGCACCGGGGCCGTCCCCGTCCGGCCGCCGATCGCCGGGCTGGACACGCTCGGGCCCGGCGACGGGGTGCACCTGCTGCACTCGATGGGCGACACCTTCGCCCTCATGCGCACCCTGGAAGAGACGGCACCCGCCAGCGCGGTCATCGTCGGCGCCGGGTACATCGGCCTGGAGATGGCCGACGCGCTGACCGCCCGCGGCCTGGCCGTCACCCAGATCGAGCAGCTGCCCGAAGTCCTGCCCACCGTCGACCCGCAGCTCGGCGCCCTCGTGCACGCCGAGCTGGCCGCCCGCGGCGTCAGGTGCTGACCGGCACCGCCGTGCGGGCGGTCAGCCAGCGCCGGGCCCGGCGAAGCCCGGACGGCTTCGGGTCGAGGCCGTCACCGAGCGCGCGGGCGAGCCGGTCACCCGGCACGCCGACCTGGTGCTGGTCGTGGTCGGCGTCCGGCCCGGACACCAGCCTGGCGGTCAGCGCCGGGGCCAGGCTCGGCGCCCGCGGCGCGATCGCGGTCGACCGCGGGCATGCGGACCGGGCTGCCGGACGTGTACGCGGCCGGGGACTGCGTCATCACCCATCACCGGCTGCTCGGCGAGACCTACCTGCCGCTCGGCACCACCGCCCACAAGCAGGGCCGCGTCGCCGGGGAGAACGCGTGCGGCGGGAACCGGGAGTTCGCGGGCAGCCTCGGCACCCAGGTCGTGAAGATCTTCGACCAGGCCGCCGCCCGCACCGGGCTGCGCGACCACGAAGCCACAGCGGCCGGGTACGACCCGGTCACCATCGCCTCGAGGCCGACGACCACAAGGCCTACTATCCCGGCAGCCACCGCATCCACATGCGCTTCACCGGCGACCGGGCCACCGGCCGGCTCCTCGGCGTCCAGCTGTTCGGGCACAAGAACGCCGAGATCGCCAAGCGGATCGACATCGCCGCCACCGCCATCTTCCACGGCATGACCGTCGACGCGGTCAGCGACCTCGACCTGTCCTACACCCCGCCGCTCGGCTCCCCCTGGGACGCCATCCAGGCCGGCGCCCAGGCCTGGACCCGCCAGGCCGGCACCCGGTAATCATCACCCCTTACGGAGAGGACGGCGACGATGCCACACCTGCTCCCTCGCCCGCGCCAGCGCATCTCACGCCACCCGGTGCCGGTGCCCGCCGCCGCCGCCGCGCTCACGGTCGCGGCCCTTGGCCTCACCGCGTGTACATCCGCCGCGCCCGCCGCACCGGGTCCCTCGGTCGCCGGCGTCAGCACGGTGCGGCTCACCGGAGCTGGATCAACGTTCGACGCGCCGTTCTTCAGCGCGGCGTTCGCCGCCTACCAGCAGGCCCATCCCGACACCGCCGTCAGGTACGCCTCCGTCGGCAGCAGCGCCGGCATCACCCGGTTCGCCGCCGGGCAGGTCGAACTTCGGCGCCACCGACGTTCCCGCCAGCACCGCCGACCTGGCCGGCGCCAGCGGCGGCCCCGCCTTCAGGTTCCCGTCGACCTCGGCGCCGTCGCGGTCGCCTACAACGCCTTCACCAGCGGCCGCGGGCCGCTGCGCCTGACCGGCCCGGTCCTCGCGCCGGATCTTCCTCGGGCAGATCACCCGGTGGAACGACCCGGCCATCACCGCCCTCAACCCCGGCATCACCCTGCCGGGCGCGCAGATCACCGTCGTGCACCGCTCCGACGGCAGCGGCACCACCTACATCTTCAGCAACTACCTCTCCAGCGTCAGCCCCGCCTGGGCCGCCAGGGTCGGCACCGGCAGGACCCTCCGCTGGCCTGCCGGAAAGGGCGCCAACGGCAACGGCGGCGTGACCTCCACGTCTCCCTCACCCCCTTCTCCATCGGATACGTCGAGCAGGCCTACTCCCAGGGACTGCTCCTGCCGTTCGCCGAAATCCACAACCAGGCCGGGAACTACGTCCTGCCGACCCCCCAGACCATCGCCGCAGCCGCCGCCCGGAAACCCGGCATCACCCCGGCCAACTTCTCCATCGTCAACCAGCCCGGCGCCAGCAGCTACCCCATCAGCGGCTACAGCTGGGCGCTGATCTCCACCCGCCAGCCCAACCAGGCCAGCCGGGCAGGCCCTGCACCATGCTCGACTGGCTCACCCACGACGGCCAGGCCTACGCCGCCGCCAACCTCTACGTCCCCCTGCCCCCCGGGTCCGGCAGCTCGCCACCACCAGCCTCGCCCGCGTCACCGGCCCCGCCGGACAGTCGCTCACCGGCGGACGACAGGCGCGCGATGACGGCCATCAGCGGGTATCCGTGACCGGGGAGCGGAGCCCTGGCCCGGCCCTTCGATCCGCACGTCCCGGCAGCCAGAACCGTCCCGGTCAGTTCAGCGGGCGCCTTGTTCCGCCCCCGCAAGCGCATCGCCTGGGAAACCTACCTGGACATGCCCATTGGGCTCGAACTGCGGTACGAACCCGGCACAGGCATTTTGACGATCAGCCAGATCCTCCTCGGAAAGCCGCGCCCGCGCTCCCGCTGGGGCCCTGCCACTGCAGGGCTCCCGAAGGGATGGCTTGTCATACTCGGCATCACCAACCCCGGACGCGCGCACGTCCGCGCCGCGGACTTCAGCCTCCCGCTGACGTTTACGTTCCCCGGCCGCGAGATACGCGCGACCCAGATCAGCCCAGCCGCCGATCCGCTCACCGCCGCAAGCGCGGCATCCTCAGCTGCCCGCAGCCCGGGTATCCGCGGCAAACGGCCCGGCCGGCAGATGCCTCCGCCCGCCTCGAGCTCAGCGGCGACTTTCTGCTCCGCCCGGGAGTACAGCTGCTCGGTCACGCTAATCCTCAGCGGCGCCCCTCGCCCCCCAGTTCGGCCCCTCGCCGAGCCCGCCGTGACCTTCGCCGTTGCTCATCGCCGGCGTGTCGGCGACGGCCTCCCCCAGCGCCGCCGTCGACACCGCCCCGGCGGCCAGCCCGGCCAGCCCGGCGGTGAAGCTGGGCCGCGGGAAGATATGACGCTCGCCACCCCGATGACGAGCGCCTGCGACTGACACGATTCCGTCGTTGGCTCCCAGCACGGCCACCCGCAGCCAGTTCAGGCTCCCCGCGGTGCCGCCGTGCGGCTCCACGGGGTGCGTTGGCTGCCCCTCGGGCAGCCGCCCGGGCCTGATCATCCGACGGGCATCTCGTCATCAGCACTCAGGGGCTCCACTAAACCAGCGTGGCGCGGCGGTCGTGCCCGCAGCTGGCGTCCGACCTGAGGATGAGCCGGGGGCGCCGGATTTCGTCCTCCAGGCTCAAGCCCGCCCGCGGGCGGGGCCTAGCCTTAGGCTCGCCACTTCCTGCCAGGAGAAGGGGGACCTTGGCCACTGGGACCGCCGCCGTCACTGGGGCGCGCGCTGAGCCTGCTCCGCGTGGATTTCGCCCCTGCCCGCCAGCAGCCGTCGGCTGCCCGGGTGGTAGTCGCCTCCGTCCTGTCTGTTGCCGGGTCGCTGGCGGCCGACGCGGTGCTGGTGGTGATCGGCACGGCGATTTTCCCCGCGACCAGGGGGTACGTCCACTTCCAGTTCTCCGACTATGCCAAGCTGACCGTCATCGGCGTCGTGATCGCCTGCCTGGCGTGGCCCGTCGTCACCAGGATCACCTCCCAGCCCCGCTGGCTGTTCTTCCGGATGGCCATCGCGGTTACGCTCGTCCTGTTGCTCCCGGACCTGTACATCCTGGTCAGGGCAGCCGCCCAGGGCGGTGGCGGTGCTCTTCGTCATGCACCTGGCCATCGCGGTAGTCACCTACAACTGCCTGGTGCGTATCGCCCAGGTGAAGACAACCCGTGTTGCGGGACTGCCTGTGCCCGGTCCTGACCACTACGCCGACCGCCGGGCGTGACACCCGTGGGCCCCGCACTTTCTGCCTTGGCCTGCTGGCTGGGCTGAGTCGGGGCGGCACCGGCTGGGCCGCGGCCTGGGACGCGGGCATGGCATCCCGGTCCCCCCTGCCG